>CAWIYH010000008.1:0-96923 GCA_963840225.1 uncultured Acidobacteriota bacterium | reverse complement strand
CGTCGCCGTCGCGCTGGAGAGTGTGTGCGCCGTACTCGCCGCGTCCAGGGGCAGGCCCGCTGATGCGGCGGGCTGACGCCCGCCCTGGACGCGGCTGCGCGCGGCGCAGGATCAGCTCTTACGCGCCGGCGCCGAGCTGAACGACGGCGGTGCTGGCGCACCGGCTGATCACCTGGCACCGGCTGATCACCTGAACGTCACCCCGGAAATATCATGTGGCGTTGTAGAGGGATTCGCCTTGCCGGGTAATATAGAGCTCGTGTCCTCGCCCACGCAACTCGAGCGCGCATGGATGGCTCAATGGCGGCGTGCTAGCGCCGCACTCGCACGAGTGCGCGCCGATGAGCTCGGGCATCTTACCGCACCCGACGCGCTGGACGCCACCAATACGCTGCTCGCCATCGGCGCGAACACCTCGCTCTCTGCCGCGCGGCTCACTTGGTCGGGCTTGATCGAGTTCCAGCGATGTCTTCACCGCGGCCGCTGACGTGAACGCGCTGTTCGCGGCCGCGCTCGAGCTCCAACGGTTCTTCGAGGCGCGTGCTTGGCGTTTTTGTTTCATCGGCGGCCTTGCGGTCCAGCGGTGGGGTGAACCGCGTCTGACCCTGGACGTCGATTGCACCGTCCTGACCGGCTTCGGTCAGGAGGAGCGATACGTCGACGAGATTCTCGCCGCCTTCGCCGGGCGCGTCGATCACCCCCGCGCCTTCGCGCTCGCCCATCGCGTGCTGTTGGTGTTTGGGTCGGCCAGGGTACCGATCGACATCGCACTCGGTGCTATGCCGTTCGAGGAGCGCTGCGTTGAACGGGCCTCCCCCTTCGACATCGGCGACAGGCAGTCGCTGACGATGTGCTCAGCCGAAGATCTCGTCGTGTTCAAAGCGTTCGCCGGGCGCGACCGCGACTGGTTGGACATCGAGGGCATCGTGTTGCGGCAGCGCGACGCCTTGGACGCCGACGTTATCTGGCGAGAACTGATACCGCTGCTCGAGTTGAAGGGCGACACGGACGCGTTGCCCAGACTCCAGGGAGTGCTTGCGAGCAGACTAGGCGGGTCTCAATAGTCGGAGCCGCGCATGACGGCCGGGCGCTTGCGCCTGCTGGCGACCTCGATGCTGCGTCGTCCTCGCTCGCCGCCGCCGCAGGTGCTCCCATTGACGCGAATGGCAATCTCACCAGCGACGACACCCGCACTCCTCCTGGAAAACTCCCTTTCGGCATCTCGTCGCCGAGCTGCCCGCTGATGGTGACGCGGCCGACGAGGCTACCACAGCCGCGGACGCCCGTCTCTCAGCGGCGGCCACCGCCTCGGCAGTGACGAACGCGCGCGGCCTCACGGGCACCAACTCGCCAACCGGCACGCCGTTGCGCGTGACCGTGAAGGCCTTCCCCTTGACCAGCGACCGCACGTTCGAACGGCACGCGCGTCACGAGCGCGTCGCGTCGTGGCGGATTCGGGGTGCGATGCGGTAGGGTAGACGCATGAACACCATCTCGCTGACCGTCAACGGCACAGCTCATCGCGTGGAGGTGGACGCGACCACCCCGCTGCTCGACGTGCTGGGCGACGAGCTGGGGCTGCGCGGGCCGAAGTTCGGGTGCGGCCTGGGACAGTGCGGCGCCTGCACCGCCATCGTCGGCGGGCGGGCGATTCGATCGTGCGTGACGCGCGCGGCAACGCTCGACGGCGCCGAGATCACGACGCTCGAAGGGCTCGGGACGCCCGAGCGGCCGCATCCCCTCCAGCAGGCGTTCATCGACGAGCAGGCGGCGCAGTGCGGCTTCTGCCTGAACGGCGTCATCCTCACCGCCAAGGCGTTCCTCGATCGGAATCCCAAAGCGAGCGACGCCGAGATCCGGCGGGCGATGAACGGCGTCCTGTGCCGCTGCTTCACCCACGCCCGGATGATGCGGGCGATCAAGACGTACGCGGAGAAGGCGGTATGACGCTGACGGCCGATGCTCGAGCCGCCCTCCGGCAGGCGGGGTTGTCGAGGCGCGACTTCCTCAAGACCTCCGGTGCGCTCGTCATCGCGTTCAGCGCCGCCGCGGCGATCGACCCAGGGGCGGCGGCCGCGCAGGGTCCCTTCGACACGCATCCGTCCCACGTCGATCCCGGCCAGCTCGATTCGTGGATCGCCGTGAGCGCCGACGGAGCCGTCACCGCGTACACCGGGAAGGCGGAGCTCGGGCAGGGGATGTACACGGTTCAGACGCAGCTGATCGCCGAAGAGCTGTCGGTTGCGCTCGCCCGCGTCACGCTGGTGCAGTGCGACACCTCGATGACCCCCGACCAGGGGACGACGTCGGGCAGCCAGTCGACGCCGACCAACTTCAACGACCGGAATCTCGCGCAGGCAGGGGCGACCGCGCGAGAGGCGCTCGTCAATCTCGCCGCGGCGCGCCTGGGCGTTCCCGCCTCCCGCCTGGCCGTTTCCGACGGCGTCGTCAGCGTGGTCGGGAGCCCGGCGGCGCAGGTCCGCTACGGGGAGCTCGTCGCCGGGAAGACGTTCAATCTTCCGCTCAGCACGACGGCGAAGCGGAAGCCGGCGGGGGAGTGGACGGTGCTCGGCAGGCCGGTTCCCCGGATCGACATGCCCGCGATGGCGACCGGCACGTTCGAGTACGTGCACAACGTCAAGGTGCCCGGCATGCTCCACGGCGCGGTCGTGCGGCCGCGGTCGATGGGCGCCACGCTCGCGCACGTCGACGAGGCGTCGGTCGCCGGGCTCCCGGGGATCGTGAAGGTGGTCGTCCGCGGGAATTTCGTCGGCGTCGTGGCCGAGAAGCCCTGGCAGGCGATGCAGGCGGCCGAGCGGCTGAAGGTCACATGGACCGACGGGCCACCTCTTCCAGACCCGGCGTCCTACTATGCGCATCTGAGGAGCGCGGGGCCGTCACGCGACACGCGCGTGCTCGATTCGGGCGACGTGGAGGCAAGGCTCGGCGGCGCCGCCGTCGTGCTGAAGGCCACCTACCGCCATCCCCATCAGATGCACGGCTCGATGGGCGCCTCCTGTGCCGTCGCCGACGTCCGCGACGGCCGGGCGACCGTCTGGTCGCCGACGCAGTCGGCCTATCCGACCCGCAACGGCGTGGCGACGCTCATCGGGCTGAAGCCGGATGCCGTGCGCGTCATCTTCACGCGCGGCGCCGGGTGCTACGGCCTGAACGGCGCCGACACCGTTTCCTATGACGCGGCGCTGCTGTCGCAGGCGGCGGGGAAGCCGGTGCGGGTGCAGCTGTCGCGCAAGGACGAGATGGCGTGGGAGAACTACGGCTATGCCTACGTGATCGATCAACGCATCGGCCTCGACGCCGACGGCGCCATCGTCGCCTGGGACTGCGAGGGCTGGTATCCGTCGCTCGGCGGCCGGCCCGGCTACGATCGACCCGGCAACGTCGTGACCGGCTGGCTGGCCGGCTTCGAGCCGTCGCGGGTGGCGGCGCGGCAGGCGACGTCGCCGGAGACGAGATTCCGCAACGGCAGCAATGCCGCGCCGTCCTACGTGGCCGGCTGCGCGGCGGGGCGCTGCAGCGGTGCCGGGACGGTCAAGAGCGAGCGCGTCCTGACGCACGTCGTGCCGTCGCCGTTCTTCACCGGTCCGCTGCGGTCGCCCTCGCGCCTCCAGAACACCTTCGCGCACGAGTCGTTCATCGACGAGGCGGCGGCCAGGGCGAAGGCCGATCCGGTCGCGTTCCGGCTCCGGCATCTGGGCGACCCGCGCCTGCGCGGTGTCGTCCAGGCCGCGGCCAAAGCGGCCGGCTGGGATCCTCGTCCGTCGCCACAGTCGCGGCGCGCGGCGACGGGCGTCGTGATTGGCCGCGGCGTGGCGTGCGTCGCCTACGAAGGCGACAACGGGTACAGCGCGCTCGTCGCCGAGGTCGCGGTCGACCTGGCGACCGGCGCCGTGATGCCGCGCCGGTTCGTCATCGCGCTGGATGCGGGCCCGATCTCGAATCCGGACGGCTTGCGGAATCAGATCGAAGGAGGCGCGCTCCAGGGCCTCAGCCGCGCCCTGGGCGAGGAGGTGACCTGGGACGAGGGCGAGGTGACCTCGATCGACTGGCGGACGTATCACAGCCTCACGCTCGGCTTCGAGATGCCGGTGGTCGAGACGGTGCTCATCGATCGGGCCGGCGCCGCGGCGACCGGCGCCGGCGAGACGGCCATCACGGTGGTGGCCGGGGCCGTCGGCAACGCGGTCTTCGATGCCACCGGGGCGCGGCTCCGGGAGGTCCCTTTCACGCGATCCCGGGTGAAGACGGCGCTGGCGTGAGCGGGCCAGCATCCGATATGATCAGCGGGCACCTCCCCTGGAACCGGATCCTGTGCCCCGTCGCATGCGCCGCCTGTCTGCCGGCCTGACGCTCTTCTTCGTATTGCTGCTCGGCCGGGTGCCGCGGGGCGCCGACGACCTCCTTCTCGGCCATTTCGGCGAGTATCTGGAGGCCCTCCGCGCGCAGGTCGGCATTCCAGGCCTGTCCGCCGCGATTGTCGGCGACAACGACATCCTCTGGGAGCGTGCGTTCGGGCAGGCGGATCTCGATCGCAACCTCGCCACGGCCCCCGACACGCCGTTTCATCTCGACAACCTCACCGAGGTCGTGACCTCCGCGCTGGTGCTGCGGTGCGTCGAGGAGGGGCGGCTCTCGCTCGACGACCAGGTCGGGAAGTTCTGGCCCGACAGCCCTGACGCCGACGCCACCCTCCGGCAGCTCCTGAGCCACACGTCCGGACCTGGCGACAACCTGCAATTCGTCTACCGCCCGGAGCGCCTGGCGCCGCTCGGCGCGGCGATCGAGGCGTGCTCGGGGCGGAAGTTCCGCCGCGCCGTCGCCGATCGCCTCGAGCAGCTGGCGATGATGACCTCCGTACCAGGCGTCGACTCGGCGTCGTTCACGGCGGCGGCCGACGTGTCGGACGACAACACGCCGGACCTCACGTTCGCGATGGTGTCGCAGTACGGCAAGGTGCTGGAGCGGCTTGCCAAGCCGTACGCCGTGGACAAGCACGGCCACGCCTCGGTGTCCGAGTACGCCGCCCCGGTCCTGACGCCCTCGAGCGGACTCGTGTCGACGACGAGGGATCTGGCGCAGTTCGACCTGGCGCTGCGACAGGGGATCCTGCTGCGGCCCGACACCCTCGCCGCGGCGTGGCGGGCGCCGCTCGACAGGAACGGTCAGCCGCTGCCGCATGGACTTGGCTGGTTCGTGCAGACCTACAATCACGAGCCGGTGGTCTGGCAGTTCGGGGTCGAGGACAACGCGGCGTCCTCGATGATGTTGACCGTGCCGGGCCGGAGCCTGACGCTCATCCTGCTGGCAAACAGCGACGGGCTGGTGAAGCCGTTCGATCTGGCGAAGGGCGACATCACGAGGTCGCCCTTCGCGCAGCTGTTTCTGGGGCTGTTCGTCCGCTCGTGACTGGAGTGATGCGCGGTGCGCTGCTGGCACTGGCCGTGCTTGTCGCGGCGCCCGCACGTGCCGCGGCGGCCGAGTGGCAGATCAAGCCGTTTCTCGGCGTGACGTTCGGCGGCGGGACCACGTTCTTCGATTCGGATGACGCAGCCGGGCATCCCAAGGTGGCCTTTGGCGCGAGCGGCCTGGTGATCGGCGAATTCCTGGGGGTGGAAGCGGATTTCGGGCACACGCCCGGGTTTTTTCAGCGCGGCATGGAAGGCCTCGTGCTGTCGAGCGGCGTGACCACCCTGACCGGCAACGCGGTGCTGGCTCTGCCGCGGCATCTGGCCCAGTACACGTTGCGGCCGTATTTCGTCGGGGGCCTGGGGCTGATGCGGGTCCGGATCGACCACAAGCTCGGCGCCCTCCCCGTGTCGAGCAATCTGCCGGCGGTCGACCTCGGCGGTGGCGTGACCGGGTTCGTGACCGAGCGGATCGGCGTGAGCTGGGACGTGCGATACTTTCGCAGCTTTCGGGGGCCGACCAGCGGCGTCAGCATCGGCCCCGAGCAGTTGTCGTTCTGGCGGGCGAACATGTCGCTGGCCCTGCGTTTTCGGTGACCGAGACAGGGCGACGTGCACCGGTGAATATGCTCTCACCCTCGAGTCGTCTCGTTCGTGTTCCGTGGGCCGCGGCCGCGGCGTTCGTCCTGGCGGCCAGCGTCGTCGTGCGCGCCGACGGGAGCCTGCACATCGTCCCCACGACGCGCGACAACCAGGTCGTCGTGTCGTTCGAGTTGGCGGACGCCTACACGGACGAGGTGAAGGAAGCCATCGGCACCGGCCTCCGCACCACCTTCACCTACGATGTCGAGTTGAAGATGGTCGTTCCCGTCTGGGTCGATCGCGCCATCGCGACAGCTCTCGTGAGCATCAGCGATCAGTACGACAATCTGACCAGGCGTCACAGCCTGTCGCGGATGGTCGACGGCCGGGTCGAGGACGCGCTGGTCACCGAGGACCCCGCGGTCGTCCGGCACTGGCTCACCGAGGTCGAGCGCCTGCAGCTCTGCCCGACGTCCAAGCTCGACCCGAACCGCGAGTACTACGTGAGCATCAGCGCCCGTGCCCGCCCCCACGGCGGGTCGCTCGGCTCGCTGTTGGGGGCCGTCACGGCCATTACCGGCCAGGCGAAGTTCACCTTCATCCCCTAGCCGGGTCATCCGGCAGGCCGTCAGACAGGCTGTCGGGGGCAGCGGCGGCGGCCTGCGCTAACAATTTCTAACAATTCCTGACAAATAATTTCGCCGGCCCCGGCATTCCGGACCTTTATACTCTTCGCCTAGCGGGGGAAGCGATGAAACGACTGGTGGTGGCCCTCCTGGCCATCGTTTCGGCGGGCGTCGGTCTGGCTGCCCTCGGGCCGCCGCCCAACGAGGGCCAACAGCGCGCTGCGCCGAAGATGGCGGTGTCGCACGGGTCCCTAATGTCGCCGGAGGCCCAGGACGCCCTCATCAATGACTACTGCCTCGGGTGTCATGACGACGACGGTCGGGCGGGAGGGCTGTCGCTGCAGGCGTTCAACCCCGCGCAGGCCGATCGGCAGCCCCAGACCGCGGAGAAGATCATTCGGAAGCTGCGCGCCGGGATGATGCCGCCGCCGGTCGCCAGGGAGCGACCGGACCACGCGACCGCGCTGGCTTTCGTGACGGCGCTCGAGACCCGTCTCGATGCGGCGGCGGCCGCGAATCCGAATCCAGGGTGGCGGCCGTTCCAGCGGTTGAACCGTGCCGAGTATGCCAACGCCGTCCGCGATCTCCTCGGCCTCGACGTCGACGTCTCGCCGTTCCTGCCGGCCGACACGGTGAGCGACGGCTTCGACAACGTGGCCGACGCGCAGAGCCTGTCGCCGACGCTGCTCGAGGGCTACCTCCGGGCTGCGAGCCAGATCAGCCGGCTGGCGGTCGGCGATCGGTCGGCGTCGCCCGTGTCGTCGACCTACAGGGTCCCCGAGAACGAGTCGCAGATGCGTCATGTCGAGGGCACGCCGTTCGGCACGCGCGGCGGCTTGTCGGTCGTCCACACCTTTCCGGCCGACGGCGACTACGTGATCCGCGTCGAGCTGCATCGGACGTCCACCGGCGAGCTGTTCGGCAACACGACGCTGGCGATCACCGGCAAGAACGAGCCGGTCGAGATCTCGGTGAACGGCGACCAGGTCGCGGTGGTGGAAGTGACGCCGCACATGAGCGAGGCGGACAAGAACGGCCTGACGCTCGAGACCACGCCCATTCACATCCAGGCGGGGCCGGAGCGCATTTCGGCGGCCTTTCCCGATCGCTTCGTCGGCCCGGTCGACGACCTGATGGCGCCGATCGAGCACACGCTGGCCGACAGCCGCATCGGGACCGGCTTCGGGGTGACCACGCTGCCGCACCTGCAGTCGATGAGCATCACCGGGCCGTTCGACGTCACCGGCATCGCCGACACGCCGAGCCGCCGCCGCATCTTCACCTGCCGGCCCGCCGACGCGGACCAGGAGCGCGCCTGCGCGGCGCAGATCGTCAAGCGCCTCTCGGCGCAGGCCTATCGCGGCGAAGCGGGTTCGACGAATCTCGAGCTCCTGATGCGCCTCTACGATCAGGGGCGCAAGGAAGGGGACTTCGAGAACGGCGTGCGGCTGGCGCTCCAGGGCATCCTCGCCAACCCGCGCTTCCTCTTCCGCGTGGAGGAGGCGCCGGCGACGCTCAAGGCAGGACGGAGCTACCGGATCGACGACCTGGATCTGGCGTCGCGTCTCTCGTTCTTCCTCTGGGGCACGGTGCCCGACGCCGAGCTCGTGCGGGTGGCACAGCGCGGGCAGCTCGGCCGGCCGGCCGTTCTGGATCGGCAGGTCAGGCGGATGCTGGCCGATCCAAAGGCCGCAGCGCTCTCGACGCGGTTCGCCGCGCAGTGGCTGCGCCTGCAGGACGTGGACAAGCTGCGTCCCGACAGCCTGCTGTACCCGAACTGGGACCTGTCGCTGTCGGAGGCGTTCAAGCGCGAGACCGAGCTCTTCTTCGACAGCATCGTGCGCGAGGATCGGAGCGTGCTCGACCTGATCACGGCCGACTACTCGTACGTGAACGGACGGCTGGCACGGCACTACGGCATCCCGAACGTGACCGGCGACGAGTTCAGGCGCGTGACGCTGCCCGCCAGCCGGCGCGGGATCCTCGAGCAGGGGAGCGTGCTGCTGCTGACGTCGGTGGCCGACCGCACGTCGCCCGTGCAGCGCGGCAAGTGGCTGCTCGGCGTGATGTTCGGCGCGCCGCCGCCTCCGCCGCCGCCCAACGTGCCGGCGCTCGACGCGACGGCCGCCGTCTCGGCGTTGGGCAAGCCGCTCTCGGTGCGCGAGCGGATGGAGGAGCACCGGAAGAACCCGGCGTGCGCGTCGTGCCATCGGGTCATCGACCCGCTCGGGCTGGCGCTCGAGAACTTCGACCCGACCGGCGCGTGGCGCATCAAGGACAACGGCGTACCGGTCGATTCGACCGGCGTGCTCTGGGACGGCACCACGATCGACGGCCCGGCCGGCCTGCGGCAGGCGATCCTGAATCACTCGGACGTCTTCCTGCGCACCTTCACCGAGAGCCTGATGACGTACGCGCTCGGCCGGCGCGTCGAGTACTACGACATGCCGACGGTGCGCGCGATCGTGCGCGACGCGGCGGCGCACGACAACCGGATCTCGTCGTTCATCCTCGGCATCGTCAACAGCGCGGCGTTCAGGATGATGAAGCCTGAACCGGTCACGACGACGGCGGCGGGGCCGCAGCCCTAGCCGCGTTCCTGCGAGAGATCACACTATGGCCACCTACCTGACGAACAAGCACCTGTCGCGCCGGACGGTCCTGAAAGGGATGGGGGTGACGCTCGCGCTGCCGATGCTCGACGCGATGACGCCGGCCGGCGCGTGGGCCTCGGGCGCGGGCGCGGCCGGCCGGGTCCGCCTGGCCTGCATCGAGATGGTCCATGGTGCGGCCGGCAGCACGGCGTTCGGCCTCAAGACGAACATGTGGTCGCCGGAGGGCGTCGGCCGCGACTTCGACCTCGCCCCGACGACGCTGGCGCCCCTTGCCGGGTACCGCGACACGCTGACCATTGTCAGCAACACGAACGTGCACAACGCCGAGGCGTTCGCGCCGCCCGAAGTCGGCGGAGACCACTTCCGGTCGAGTGCGGTGTACCTGACGCAGTCGCATCCCAAGCGCACCCAGGGGTCCGACGTGCAGGCCGGGACCTCGCTCGACCAGTTCTACGCGAAGCGCTTCGGCCAGGACACGCCGATTCCGTCGATGCAGCTCTGCATCGAGAACGTCGACCAGGCGGGCGGCTGCGAGTACCGGCTACTCGTGCGCGTACACCGACTCGATCAGCTGGGCGACGCCGGGGCAGCCGCTGCCGATGATCCGCGATCCGCGCGCGGTGTTCGACCAGCTCTTCGGGGCCGGCGCGACGCCCGCGGAGCGCGCTCTGCGGCGCCGTGAAGACCGGAGCGTCCTCGACACGATCACCGCGACCGTCGCCGATCTGAGGCGCCAGCTCGGCGTCGCCGATCGGGCGCGGCTGGCCGAGTACCTGGACGACATCCGCGAGATCGAGCGCCGGATTCAACGCGTCGAGGCGTACAACTCGAGCGGCGAGTCGCGGCAGCTCCCGGCGGCTCCCGTCGGCGTCCCCGATTCGTTCGAGGAGCACGTGAAGCTGATGTTCGACCTGCAGGCGCTCGCCTTCGCGTCGGAGATTACGCGGGTGTTCGCGTTCAAGATGGCGCGCGACGCGTCGGGCCGCGTGTATCCCGAGAGCGGGGTGAAGACCGGATTCCACAACGCCTCGCACCACCAGGAGAAGGAAGACCGGATCAGGGAGTTCGAGAAGATCAACCGCTACCACGTGAGCCTGCTGCCGTACTTCCTCGACAAACTGAAGTCGATCCCCGACGGCGACGGCACGCTCCTCGACAACGCGCTCGTCATCTACGGGTCGCCGATGGGCGATCCGAACCTGCACAACCACCGGCGCTGTCCGCTGCTCGTCGCGGGGCACGCCGGCGGGCGCATCAAGGGCGGCCTGCACCTGAAGGCGCCCGACGCGACGCCCATGGCCAACGCGATGCTGGCCATGCTGCACGTCCTCGGCCTCGAGGACATGGAGAAATTCGGCGACAGCACGGGGGCCATCGATCTCAACGGGACATCGGCGGCGGCGACCGAGGCCAGAGGCTAGCGGCGTGCCCGACGCTGGAGGCTTGAAGACGATGCGCATCACCACTCGAGCGGCGGTCCTCGGCGCGGGAGCGGCCTGGTGCCTGGCCGCGGTCCTGCAGGCGGCAGGGCCCTCGTCGTCGATCGTCGACGCCGCGCGCGACGGCCGCGATGCCGACGTGAAGGCGCTCGTGAGCACGGGCGCCGACGTGAACGCCACGGCCGGCGACGGCATGACCGCGCTGCACTGGGCGGCCCGCAATGGCGACGCCGCCCTGGCGGGCACGCTGCTGGAGCGGGGCGCGAACGTGTCGGCCACGACCCGTCTTGGCGCCTACACGCCGCTCCATCTGGCGGCGCAGGTCGGCAGCGCGTCGGTCGTGGAGATGCTCGTCAAGCGGGGCGCCGACGTGAACGCGGCAACGCTGACCGGCGCCACGCCGCTGATGCTGGCCGCCGGCTCGGGAAACACCGACGCGATGGCGGTCCTCATCGGGGCCGGCGCCCAGGTCAACGCCGCCGAATCGGCGCGCGGCCAGACGCCGCTGATGTTCGCGGCGGCGGCCGATCGAGGCGCCGCGGTCACGCTCCTGCTGGCCCAGGGCGCCAACCCCGACGCCGAGACCAGAGTCACCGACCTGGCGGCGCTCAGCCGGAACGGCGCCAATCCGGATGGGCGCAACCTGCCGAAACCGGTCGGTCGATCGGGCGGCAACGCGGATGCCGCCGCGAAGGCCGCGGCCAAGAACCGGGTCGGCGGGGTCGACCGGCAGTTCATGCTGAACGAGCTCGTGCACTCACAGGGCGGCATGACTCCGCTGCTGTACGCCGCCCGGCAGGGCTACGGTGACATCGTGCAGACGCTCGTCGAGGCCGGCGTCGACGTCAACCAGGTGAAGGGCGGCGATCACACGAGCGCCCTGCTCATCGCCACCATCAACGGCCAGTTCGACACGGCACGCCTGCTGCTCGACCGCGGCGCGAACCCGAATCTGACGGCCGACAACGGCGCCGGTCCGCTCTACGCCGCGATCAACGTCCAGTGGGCGCCCCGCACGCTCTACCCGCAGCCACGCGCCTACCTGAACCAGAAGATCGGTTATCTCGACTTCATGAAGCTCCTCCTCGACAAGGGAGCGAATCCGAACGCCCGGCTCACCAAGAAGGTCTGGTACTCCGGCTATAACTTCGACCAGTCGGGCGTGGACGAGATCGGCGCGACGCCGTTCTGGCGCGCGGCCTACGCCAGCGACGTCGAGGCGATGAAGCTGCTCGTGGCGCACGGCGCCGACCCGAACATCCCGACGCTCCGGCCGGCGGCCAGGCCGCAGACCGGCGACGCCGAGACCCGCGCGGTGAAGGACGTCTCCGGGATGCCGCCGGTGCCGGTCGGCGGACCGGGCGTGCCGCCCCTGCTCGCCGCGGCCGGAGTCGGGTACGGCGAGGGCTTCGCCGCCAACGCGCACCGCTTCGCCCCGACCGGGATGCTGGCGGCGGTCAGGTACCTGGTCGAGGATCTGCACGCCGACGTGAACGCCCGGGACCACGAGGGCAACACGGCGCTGCACCACGCGGCATCGCGGGGCGACAACGAGATGATTCTCTACCTCGTGTCGAAGGGCGCCGATCCGCTGGCGATCAACCGCTCCGGGCAGTCGACCCTCGACATGGCCAACGGCCCCGTGCAGCGCACGCAACCGTTCCCGGAGACCGTCGCCCTGCTCGAGAAGCTGGGCGCCGTGAACCACCACCACTGCGTTTCGTGCAACTAGCCTGCGCGCGCTCCGGTCCCTTCCCCCGACCGACGTCCGCGCCGCGCGACCGCCTCGCCCGAAGAGCCGGTTCCGATCCCCAGTCGGATCCTGGGACCGTCGGAACAACAGCGTGACCTCCTCAGCTCCTCGACCCAGGAGGTCGAGATCTCCTGTCCTGTGAAAGTGATCAGAACAGGAACTTCACGCCGAACTGCATCTCCCGCGGGTCGTAGGCCTGGAAGATCTGCCCGAACTGCGTCGAGTCGGCGTGGTTGTCGGGCAGGTAGAAGTTGTCGTGGTCGAGGAGGTTGAACACCTCGATGCGGAAGTCGAGCGAGCGCGACGCCCCGAGCGGGACCCGGCGCGAGATCGCGAGGTTGACCGCCTGGAAGCCGGGACCGGTGATGATGCTGCGGCCGGCGTTTCCGTAGGTGAACTGCGCCGGAATCGAGAACACCGAGGTATCGAACCATTCGTCGGCCGTGTGCGGCGCGTTCGCGTTGGGGTCGCCTGTCACGTTCGGACGCTGGGCGTTGGTCGTGCCGACGTTGGCGCGGTCGCCGGCGAGCACCGCCGTGATCGCCATCCCGCTCGTCGCCGTGAAAATCGCCGACACCTGCCAGTCCTTCGCCGCGACGTTGGCGAACGGCAGCTCGTAGGTGGCGCTCAGCACGAAGCGGTGCCGGCGGTCGAACGACGCCAGCCCCTCGTCAGCCGCGCGGTTGAGCGGGTCCTGGTTGGGGACGCCGTCCTGGGTGTTGTCGACCGTCTTCGACAGCGTGTAGGAGGCGAGGAGGTCGAGCCCCTTGGACAGGCGCCGCTGGAACTTCGTCAGCAGCGCCCGGTAATCGGCCGTGCCGCTCGCGTCGGTCCACGTGATCGTCGAGTAGCTCGGGTAGGGCCGGCGCGCCTGTACGGCGCCGGGGCCGGGCGTGGGCTGGTTCAGGTTGTAGGAGCTCGACAGGCCGGTGCTCCGCGACCCCGGCAGCCCGACCACCTGCGTCTGATCGACCACCTGCCTGAGCGAGCGGTCCTGGGTGTCGACCAGCGGCGCCTGCGCCGTGACCTGCACCGACTCCTGCACGGTGCTCAGCTCCAGCGTGAAGTCGACGCGCGCGTTCTGGTTGACCTGGAGCACCAGGCCGGTCTTCTCGAGCTTCTTGAAGCCCGGCAGGTCGGCACTGACGTTGTAGCGTCCGGGCGGCAGGAGCGCGGCGTCGTAGTTGCCGGAGGCGTTGGTGATCGTCGACCGGACGAAGTTCGTCTGCGGGTTGGCGATGGTCACCGTGACGCCGGGCAGCGCGGCGCCGGACTGGTCCGTGATGGTGCCCTGGAAGCTGCCGGTGGTGCTCTGCGCGCGGGCAGGGGTGGCGAGGAGCACGCCGAGCAGGACGACGGTCCCGAGACGCAGGCGGTACAGGTCGGTATTTCGGCCCGTTGATGCCGTATACTGCGCGAATTGACCTCGCCGGGAGGGCGACGGGCATGAAACAGGCACTCCACGCGGTTCTTGGCGTCGCGATGCTGGGCGCCCCCATGGCAGCGGCCGGACCCGCCGGCGCGCCACCGCCGCTCGCGGTCGCCCATCGGCCCGGCGTGCCGGATCGCGCGACGCTGTCTCCGAGGGCCGAGAACGCGCTGATCAACGAGTACCTGTCTCGGCTGCCACGACGATGACGGCCGCGCCGGCGGCCTGTCGTTCCAGGACTTCCGGCCCGAGCGCGCCGACACGCAGGCCGAGACCGCCGAGCGGATGATCCGGAAGCTGCGCGCGGGTCTCATGCCGCCGGCCGGCGCCCCGCGCCCCGACGCGGCGACCGTGAAGGCGTTCGAGACCTCGCTCGAGACGACGGTCGATCGCGCCGCCGCCGCGCATCCCTTCGCGGGCGCCCCCGAGCTGCACCGGGTCAACCGGGCGGAGTACCGCAACTCGGTGCGCGATCTGCTCGACCTCGACATCGACGTGTCGGCGCTGCTCCCGCAGGACGAGATGGGCCGCGGCTTCGACAACATGGCCGACGCCCTCGCCGTCACGCCGGCGCTCGTGCAGGCCTACGTGCGCGCGGCGGGGAAGATCAGCCGCGCGGCGCTCGGGGATCCCGACGTCACCCCGTCGATGTCGATGTACCGCGTCCCGAAGGTCGTCAACCAGATGCGCCACGTGGACGGGGCGCCGCTCGGCACGCGCGGCGGCACGTCGGTCGTGCACACCTTCCCGGCCGACGGCGACTACACGTTCAAGGCGACGCTGTACTACGACTTCCTCGAGACGCTGTACGGCCAGAACCTGCCGTCGAACCTCCAGGGCCAGCAGCTCGAGGTCTCGATCGACGGCGCGCGTGCCGCGGTCTTCACGATCAACGCGAACACGCCGGAGACCAAGACCCACCTGACGACGCCGCGCGTGCACGTCACGGCGGGGCCGCACCGCGTCTCGGCCGCCTTCATCGCCAAGTTCGACGGCCCGACCGAGGACGAGTTCCGGCAGGTCGAGCAGTCGATGGTCGACATCAGCGCGGGAGTGCCGGGCCTGATCGCGCTGCCGCACCTCCAGTCGATGACCGTCGCGGGGCCGTTCGCCGTCAGCGGCATCACCGCCACGCCGAGCCGCCGCCGCATCCTCACCTGCACGCCGGCCTCGCCGGATCGGGAATCCCCCTGCGCGCGCACGATCATCGCCGCGCTGGCGCGCCGCGCCTTCAGGCGGCCCCTCGGCGAGCGCGACGCCGACTTCCTGTTCGACTACTACGAGCAGGGGCGCCGGAGCGGCAGCTTCGAGGACGGCATCCGCATGGTCGTCCAGGCCATCGTGGCGAACCCGAAGTTCATCTTCCGGTTCGAGGACACGCCATCCGACGCCCGGCCGGGCGAGAACTTCCGGCTCGGCGATCTCGACCTGGCGTCGCGCCTGTCCTACTTCCTCTGGAGCAGCGGCCCCGACGACGAACTGCTCGACGCGGCCGCGGCCGGCAGGCTCAAGGACCCGGCCGTCCTCGAACGGGAAGTGCGGCGCATGCTCGCGGATCGCCGGGCCGAGGCGCTCGTCGACAACTTCGCCGAGCAGTGGCTCCGGCTGCGGCACGTCCGGGACGCGGACCCCGACACGGGGCTGTTCCCCCAGTTCAGCCGCAACCTCGGCGAGTCGATGACGCGCGAGACGAAGCTCCTCTTCGAGGACATCATGCGGGAGGACCGGAGCATCCTCGACCTGCTCACGGCGAAGTCCACGTTCGTCGACGGCGTGCTGGCGAAGCACTACGGGATTCCGGACGTCCAGGGCAGCCGGTTCCGCCGGGTGGCCGTCACCGATCCGAACCGGTACGGCCTGCTCGGCCACGCGAGCATCCTCACCCTGACCTCGCTCGCGAACCGCACGTCGCCCGTCCTGCGCGGCAAGTACGTCATGGAGGTCTTCCTCGGCGTCTCGCCGCCGCCGCCGCCGCCCAACGTGCCGGCGTTGACGGAGAACGTCGAGAACCAGAAGCCGCTGCCCGTCCGCGAACGGCTGGCCGAGCACCGCAAGAGTCCGGCGTGCGCGGCCTGCCACAAGATGATGGATCCGATCGGCCTCGCGCTCGAGAACTTCAACGCCGTCGGCCTCTGGCGGACGGTGGACAGCGGGGCGCCCATCGACCCGTCGGGGCAGCTGTACGACGGCACGCCGCTCGACGGGCCGGTCAGCCTGCGCCACGCGATTCTCAGCCGGAGCGACGCCTTCGTCGGCAGCTTCACCGAGAACTTCCTGGCGTACGGCCTGGGCCGCTTGATCGACTACCGGGACATGCCGGCCGCGCGCGCCATCGAGCGCGAGGCGGCGCAGAACGGCTATCGCTTCTCCTCCTTCGTGCTCGCCGTCGTCAAGAGCGTGCCGTTCCGGCTGCGACAGGCCGACGAGGTCCTGACGACGGCGCAGGCGCGCGCGGACGGCGAATCGACCAGGGTGACCGATCGGTAGGAGCCGCAACCCTCATGTACATCACGCAGAAACATCTGTCGCGGCGCACGGTGCTCAAGGGCATGGGCGCCACCATGGCGCTGCCGTTCCTCGAGGCGATGGTGCCGGCGCAGACGCCCCTCAGAAAGACGGCGGCCGCCTCGCGAACCCGCCTGGCCTGCGTCGAGATGGTGCACGGGTCGGCCGGCAGCACGGTCTACGGGCTGGAGCGGAATCTGTGGATGCCGGCCGCGGAGGGGCGGGGCTTCGAGTTCACGCCGATCCTGAAGCCGCTCGAGCCGTACCGCGACTACGTGACGCTGGTCACGCACACCGATCTGCACGCGGCCGAGGCGTGGACGGCGGCGGAGGAGGGCGCGGACCACTTCCGCTCGAGCGCGGTCTTCCTGACGGCGGCGCACCCGAAGCAGACCGAGGGGTCGGACGTCCACGCGGGCACGTCGGTCGATCAGTCGTACGCGAACCAGTTCGGCCAGGACACGCCGCTGCCGTCCATTCAGCTCGGCATCGAGAACGTGGACGCCGCCGGCACCTGCGGGTTCAACTACGCCTGCGTCTACTCGGGCCCGATCAGCTGGTCGTCGCCGACGACGCCGATGCCCATCACGATCGATCCGCGGGCGGCGTTCGAGAACCTCTTCGGCGAAGGGGGCACGGCCGCCGAGCGGTCGGCGCGCCAGCAGGCGAACCGCAGCATCCTCGACGGCATCATGCGCGAGGTGGCCCAGTTGCGGGGCCAGCTCGGGGCGGGCGATCGCGGTCGCCTCGATGCGTACCTCGACAGCGTGCGCGAGATCGAGCGGCGCATCCGGAACGTCGAACGGCGCAACACGAGCGGCGAGCCCAGGGAGCTGCCCGACGCCCCCGTCGGCGTGCCGGATTCCTGGGAGGAGCACGTCAAGCTGATGTTCGACCTCCAGGTGCTCGCCTTCGCGTCGGAGACGACCCGGATCTCGTCGTTCAAGCTGAGTCGCGACACGAGCAACCGCGTCTTCGCGGAGAGCGGGATCAAGGCGCCGTTCCACGCGATGTCGCACCACGGCTCGATCCCGTCGAAGATCGACGAGTACGCGAGGCTGAACACCTATCACATGTCCCTGCTGCCGTACTTCCTCGAGAAGATGCGCAGCACGCCCGACGGAGACGGCAACCTGCTCGATCACTCGCTCGTCCTCTGGGGCAGCCCGATGGGCGACTCCAACACGCACACGCATCGCAAGCTGCCGGTCGTGATCGCCGGCCGCGGCAACGGCCAGATCGCCGGCAACCTGCACCTCCGCTGCACGGACGAAACCCCGTACGCCAACGTGCTGCTCACGCTGCTCCACAGGCTGGGCGTCGACCGCGAGCAGATCGGCGACAGCACGGGCGAGGTGGCGATATGAAGACGAGTGCCATGGGCGTCGCCGGCGTGCTCGTCGCGGCGCTCGCGTCGGCCGGACCGGTCGACACCAGGCTGGTCGCGGCCGCGCGGCAGCACGACGCGGCCGCTGCCCGGACGCTGATTGCCGAGGGCGTGGACGTCAACGCGGCGGACGGCGACGGGAGCACCGCCCTGCACTGGGCCGCCTTCAACGGCGACCTCGCGCTGACCGAGGCGCTCCTCGCGGGTGGCGCCAGCGTGAAGGCCGTGACCCGGATCGGCGGCATGAGCCCGCTCTCCATGGCCGCCAAGACCGGCAGCGACCGGGTGGTCGACGCCCTTCTGAAGGCGGGCGCGGACGCGACAGAGGCCAACGCCAACGGTACCACGGTGCTGATGCTGGCGGCGGCGTCGGGCAGCGCGCGGGCCGTGACCCTGCTGCTCGATCGTGGGGCGGATCCGAACGCGACCGACGCCACCAACGGCCAGGACGCGCTGATGTTCGCGGCGGCGGCGGGAAGCGCCGACGCGATCCGCGTGCTGATGGCCCGGAAGGCGAATCCGTCGATCGAGACCAAGGTCTTCACGTTCAAGCGCGTGCGTCTCGACGCGAACGGAGATCCGCTGCCGGAAGGCGGCGCCAAGGGCCCGGCCGACAAGCCGGCCGAAGCGCCGGCCGCGAAGGAGGGCGGGAAGCTTCCGGGCGTCGGCTTCGACAAGGAGGGTCACCCCCTGGTCAAGAAGACCGACGAGCGCGTGTTCGGGGCGACCGTCATCGGCGGCATGACGGCGCTGCACTTCGCGTGCCGCGACGGCCACCTCGACGCCGTGCGCGCCCTCCTCGACGGCGGCGCCGACGTGAACCTGGTGAGCGGCGGCGAGAAGACGTCCCCGATCGTCGAGGCGATCATCAACGGCCACATCGACCTGGCGCGGTACCTCCTGGAGCACGGCGCCGATCCGGCGCTCGCCAACATCGACGGGCTCACCCCGCTCTTCGCGACGCTCGACATGCGCTGGCGGCACAACACGTGGTACCCGCAGCCCTCGATCGAGCAGGAGCAAACGAGCTACCTCGATTTCATGCAGGAGCTGCTGGCGCGCGGCGCGGATCCCGACGCGCCGATCGCCCGCAAGCTGTGGTTCCGCAAGTTCCGGTACGGCGACGACTGGGTCGAGCCGATCGACGCGAGCCCCTTCTGGCGGGCGGCGCAGGCCGACGACGTCGACGCCATGCGGCTGCTGGCGGCGCACGGCGCCGTTGGGGGCCGGCCGAACAAGCACGGCGTCACGCCGTTGATGGTCGCGGCGGGCTTCGGCTTCGAGTACCAGGGCACCAACATCAAGCCGGACGCCCGGCTCGCGTCGGTCACCTACCTGGTCGACGAACTGCACGCCGACGTCAACGCGAAGAACGACAAGGGGTACACGGCGCTCCACGGCGCCGCGTACGTGGGCGACAACGCGCTCGTGCAGTACCTGATTTCGAAGGGCGCGGACCCGAAAGCGCGTGCGAGCGCGCGGCTGTTCGGCACGCTGGGCTCGGAAGCGGCCGAAGACGTGGCGGCGGGCACCGGGGACAGCGTCGCCGATATGGCGAACGGACCGCGCGAGAAGTCGCTGCTGTACCCCAAGACCGTGGCCCTGCTCGAGTCGCTCGGGTCCGAGAACTCGCACTACTGCCGATCGACGGCCTGCGTGAACAACACCAAGGAGACGCCGGCGAAAGGCGAGGCCAAGAAGGCGGCCGGCAAGAAACAGAAGGAACGCGACCGGCGCTGAGGCCGCAAACGGCCAGGCGCGTTCGCGTCTTCCGGTGAGTCCCGTGTGAAGGCGTACGGCATCGCCTCGGTCGCGGCCGCCCTCGTGGCGGCGTCCACGACGGCCCGGGCGCAGGACTACAAACCCAACCTTCCGGCCGATCACCCGGCCGTTCGATACGGGAACGCCCGCGTCGACGATCCGGTCTCCCGTCTGGCGGCTCGACTCGAGCGGGGCGGCACGCTGTCGCCGGGGCGGGAGGGATCCGACCGCCTCTCGGCGCTCCTCCACCGCCTGCGCGTCAATATCGACTCGCAGATGCTCGTCTTCTCGAAGACCAGCGTCCAGGCCGCCCGGATCAGTCCCGATCGCCCGCGCGCCATCTACTTCAACGACGAGGTGAGCGTCGCGTACGTGCCCGGGTCGCCGACGCTCGAGATCGCGGCCTTCGATCCGCTTCGCGGGCCGGTCTTCTACACGATGACGACGTCGGGGCCGCTCCGGATCGTCCGCGGTGAGACGTGCCTGCGCTGCCACCAGGGGCCGAACACGGCCGGCGTCGCCGGCGTCTACGTCGGTTCGGTGATGCCGGGGCCCGACGGCGCGCCGCTTCGCGACGACAGCGCGATCGTGACCGATCACCGGTCGCCGTTCCGCGATCGGTGGGGCGGATGGTACGTGACGGCGAGGCACGGCGAGGAGCCCGACCGGGCGAACGCCGTGGCCCTGAACCCGGCCGACCCGGCCGCGCTCGTCCGCGAGGCGCGTCAGAACCTGCCGACCCTCGCGGGCCTGTTCGATGAGCGGCCGTATCTCGCGTCCACGAGCGACATCGTGGCGCTCATGACCTTCGAGCACCAGACGCAGATGGCCAACCTGATCACGCGCGTCGGCTGGGAGGCGCGCATCCAGGCCTACGACCGGGCGCGCGGAGAGAAGGCCGGGTCCGCGCTCGACGCCGACCTGGAGGACCTCGTGGCGTACATGCTGTTTGCCGGCGAGGCGCCGCTCCGGGAGCCCATCGAGGGGGTGTCGACCTTCGCGCGCAGCTTCGAGGAGCGCGGGCCGAAGGACCGGAAGGGGCGGTCGCTGCGCGACTTCGATCTGCGGACGCGGCTGTTCAAGTATCCCCTCAGCTACATGATCTACAGCGCGAGCTTCGACGCGCTGCCCGACGAGGTCCGCCGGCGGATCTACAGGCGCCTGTACGACATCCTGACCGGAGCGGATCGCGGTGCGGCCTACCGGGACCTGACGGACCGCACCCGACGGGCGATCCTTCAGATCCTTCGAGGAACCAAGCACGATCTGCCGGCCTACTGGCGGTCGCCGTCGTGACCCGCTCGCGCCCGGCGGCGCGGCCGTCGGGTCCCGTTGACATCCCGCAGGGGCCGACGTATAAGCGGCGTCATCAGCGGGGATCGTTGTCTCGCGCGAACGGCCGGCGCTCCGGGTCTGCGCCGGCGCCTCGCAGGAGGAACCCATGTCCGACGAGCCGACCGAAGGCCTCACGCGCCGGCGTCTGCTGCAGACACTGGCAGGCGCGGGAGTGGCGGCGCCACTGGCCGCCGACCTGCTGGCGCAGCCGCCGTCGATCTCGACCGACATTCTCAGGAAGGCAGAGACGGTGCTCGGCGGGCACTACAGCGACGAGCGGCTCGAGGTCATCAACAAGGCCCTGCAGCGCAACCTGGAGCAGTTCCAGGGCGTGCGCGATCTCGTCGTCGACGATCTCGTCGAGCCGGCGCCCATCTTCACGGCGAAGGGCTGGTGAGCGATGGCCGAGTCAGAGCTGGCGTTCAAGTCGGGGCAGGAACTGGCGGCGCTCATCCGGGGCCGGCAGGTGTCGCCGGTGGACGTGGTGCAGGCGTTCCTCGCCCGCATCGAGGCGCTCAACCCGAAGGTCAACGCGTTCATCACGGTGACGCGCGAGCACGCGCTCTCGCGGGCGCGCGAGGCCGAGAAGGCCATTGTCGCCGGCAAGTACCTGGGCCCGCTCCACGGCCTGCCGTACGCGCCGAAGGACATCCTCGCGACGCGAGGGATCAAGACAACGAACGGATCGAAGGTGACGGCGGACTGGGTCCCCGACTACGAATCGACCGTGACCGACCGGCTCAACCGGGCGGGCGCGATCCTGATTGGCAAGCTGAACCTCCTCGAATTCGCGATGGGCAGCGGCGTGCTGTCGGGATTCGGACCCGCGCGCAATCCCTGGGATCTCGCGTACTCGCCGGCCGGTTCGTCGAGCGGATCGGGCGCGGCGCTGGCCGCCTACATGGTCCCGCTGTCGATCGGCACCGACACGGGCGGCTCCATCCGTGCGCCCGCCTCCTTCTGCGGCATTGTCGGCATGAAGGCGACCTACGGGCGCGTCAGCCGATTCGGCGTGACGACGCTCAGCTGGACGCTGGACAACGCGGGGCCGATGACCAAGACCGTGGCCGACAACGCCATGCTGCTCCACGCGATCGCGGGCGCCGACGCCAGGGACCCGACCGCCGCACACGAGCCGGTGCCCGACTATGGCCGCGCGCTGGCCCTTGGCGTCAAGGGATTGCGAATCGGCGTGCCGACGAACTACTTCTTCGAGCACGTCAATCCCGAGCAGGACCAGGCGACCCGCGAGGCCATCAAGCGCCTCGAGGAGATGGGGGCCGTGACGGTGGAGGTCGCCGTTCCGCACGCGGACCTAGCCGCCTCCGCCGGCTGGATCATCGCCATGGCGGAGGGCGCGTGCTTCCACGAGCAGCGGCTCAAGGAGAAGCCGGAGCTGTTCGATCCGCTCGTGCGCGAGCGCCTCGAGGCGGCGACGTTCTATCCGGCGACCGACTACATCAAGGCGCAGCGCGTCCGGACCATGCTGATGCGCGAAATGGAGGCGGTGTTCGCGAAGTGCGATCTGATGGCGGTGCCCGGCGGCAGCCCGGCGTCCAGGCTGCCGGAGCCGGCCGTCGCGGGAAGCGACGTGAGGCCGGGGTCGACGGCGACGCCGTACCGCGGCGGGAACACGTTCATCGGCGACATGACCGGGATGCCGGGCCTCGTGATTCCCTGCGGCTTCACCGCGAGCGCGCCGACGCTGCCGCTGACGATTCAGTTCTACGGCAAGCCGTTCGGCGAGTCGGCGCTGTACCGGGCCGCGCACGCCTACGAGTCGGCGACCGACTGGCACACGCGCCGGCCGCCGATCGCCGCCGCGTCGACCAGCCCGTCCGGCGGAGCCTAGCCTGCGCCGCTCGGGCGCTGTCGGGGCGGGCGCTCCGCCCGGGCGAGGGAGCCGTCGAGGCCCATGCCGGGTCATCCACCGGCCGCCGGGGCCTGGAGCAGACGTATAATGCGCGCCATGTCCCGCACGTCCCTGAGCATCGACGGAACGGTCCATGTCGTCGACGTCGATCCCGCGTGTCCGCTGCTCTACGCCTTGCGCGACACGCTCGGCCTCGAGAATCCGCGGTTCGGCTGCGGGCTCGGCCAGTGCGGCGCGTGCACGGTGCTGGTGGACAATCGCGCCGTCCGCTCCTGCGTCACCCCGGTGTCGGACGTGGTCGACAGGAAGATCGTCACCCTCGCCGGGCTGGGCACGCCCGATCGGCCGCACCCCGTGCAGGCGGCGTTCATCGAAGAGCAGGCGTTCCAGTGCGGCTACTGCCTGAACGGCTGGGTGCTGACCGCCAAGGCGCTCCTCGACGCCGTTCCGCACCCGACCGACGAGCAGATTCGACGCGCGTGCGCCGGCCTGGTCTGCCGATGCGGCAGCCACGTCGGCATTTTCGACGCCGTGCACCGGGCCTCGCGGGCCTGACGCGCGACGCCGGGCGACGGGCGCGATGAGATGAGGCGGGCGGGGGAACCCGCGAGCCCCGAGAGATGAGCGCATGGCTACGCAATACGGATTGACCCGCCGCCAGTTCGTCAAGGATGCCGGAGGGCTGCTGATCGGGTTCAGCCTCCTGGATGCCTCCGTGCTCCCGCGGGTGCTCGCGGCGCAGCCGGCCGACGCCGCGACCGGCGCCCGTCGCCTGGACTCGTGGCTCCGCGTGGATGGCGACGGCCTCGTGCACGTCTTCACCGGCAAGGTGGAGATCGGCATGGGCGTGGAGACGGCCTTCGCCCAGTTCGTCGCCGACGAGCTCGACGTGGCGCCCGACCGCGTCGTCTTCGTCATGGGCGACACCGCGCGGACCAACGACCAGGGCGGGGTGGGCGGCAGCACCTCGGTCAGCATGGGGTCGAAGCCGCTGCGCAACGTCGCCGCGACGGCGCGCAGCCTTCTCCTGCAGCTGGCATCGACCCGCCTGGGCGTGCCGAGCGATCAGCTCGACGTCAACCTCGGCGTCGTCAGCGTCAAGGGCGCGCCCGCGCGGCGCGTGTCGTACGGCGAGCTGGCCGCTGCGACCGGGCTGAACGACGCGCTCAAGGTCTCGGGATCGGGCTTCGCGCTGAACGTCGAGGGCGCGGGCAGGCCGAAGGACCCGTCGTCGTTCCGGGTCGTGGGCCGGTCGGTCCCGCGCGTGGACCTGGCGCCGAAGATTCTCGGCACCTTCCGCTACGTCACCGACGTCCGCGTGCCCGGGATGCTGCACGGGCGCGTGGTGCGACCCGACGGCGTGGGAGCGTCGCTGGTGCGCGTGGACGACGCGGCGGCCAAGGCGATTCCCGGCTACGTCCGGACGGTGGTCAAGGGCGATTTCGTCGGCGTCGTCGCCCGCGAGGAGTGGGCGGCGGTCCGCGCGGCCGAGGTCCTGACGGTGACGTGGAGCGCCCCGGTCGAGGCCTTCCCGGGCAGCGACAAGCTGTACCATCACATGCGCGCCGCTGCGCCGAAGGCGACCAGGGAGACCCTCAAGCGCGGCGACGTCGCCGCGGCGCTGGCGGGCTCGGTGCGCCGCGTCGAGGCCCGCTACGACTTTCCCTTCCAGTCGCACGCGACGATGGGGCCGGGTTGCGCGGTGGCCGACGTGCGACCCGACGGGCTGACGACCGTCTGGTCCGGGGCGCAGAAGCCTCACGCGCTGCAGAAGGGGCTGGCCGAGCTGCTCGGCGTTCCGACCGAACGCGTGCGCGTGATCTGGATGGAGGACGCCGGTTCGTACGGCCGCCCCGGATTCGCGGACACCGCCGCCGACGCGGTGCTCCTGTCGCGCGAGGCCGGCGCGCCCGTCCGGGTCCAGTGGATGCGCGACGACATGACGACCTGGGGCGCGAAGGGGCCGGCCGTGGCGTGCGATTCTCGTTGCCGGTCTCGACGGCGCGAACAAGGTCACCGGGCTGGAGTTCACGTCCCGCGCGTTCTCGGGCGGGGAGGTCCTGTACCTGCCCGCGAACGCCGACAACTTCCTCGCCTCGCGCCTGACCGGCGTGCCGAACCGGAGCGGCGTGGACGAGTTCGTGGCGTGGGGCGGTCAGACACCGGCGTATGCGTTCGCCAATGTGCGGTCGGTGGCCCACGTGCTGGCGCCGTTTCACGAAGGGCCCTCGCCCCTGCGCGCGACGCACCTGCGCGATCCCGAAGGCCCGGCCGCTTCGTTCGCCGTCGAGTCGTTCGTCGACGAAATCGCCGCCGCGGCCGGCATCGATCCGCTCGACTTCCGCATCGACTACATCGAGGAGCCGCGCGCCAAGGCGGTCCTCGTCGCGGCGGCCGAGAAGGCGGGATGGACGCGTCGTCCCTCGCCACGGCCCTCGCGCGGCGACACCACGGCCAGCGGCCGTGGCATCGCGCTCGGAACGCGGAACGGCACCTACGTGGGGACGGTCGCGGAGGTCGAGGTCGATCGGCGGACCGGCGCGGTTCGCGTCACCCGGTTCGTCTGCGCCCACGACTGCGGCCTGGTCGTGAACCCCACGGCGCTCCGCCGCACCATCCAGGCCAACCTCATTCAATCGATGTCGCGCGCGTTGAAGGAAGAGGTCGCCTTCGACCGCAGCCGCGTCACGAGCGAGGACTGGCGGACGTACCCGATCGCGCGCGCGGCGGACATCCCGCCCGCGGTGGAGGTGGTGCTGCTGGACCATCCCGAGATGCCGCCGGGCGGGGCCGGGGAGCCTTCGTCGCGGGCCACGGCGGCGGCCGTCGCCAACGCCGTGTTCGACGCGACCGGGGCGCGCGTGCGCCGCGCGCCGCTCACGCCGGATCGCGTCAAGGCGGCCATGGTTTAGACTCCGGATGATCAGGTGGGGAGCGCGAGGCCGCGATGCCGAGCGCAGGAGGGGATATGAGGAAGACGATCGTGTTCGTCGCGTCGATGTGCTGTTCGACCCTCGCAGCGGCACAGCCCGCGGCGGTGAACGTGAAGGACATCGTGGATCTCGAGCTGCTCACGCACACCGAGGTCTCCGACAGGATTCACCAGGGGATGACGTCGGTCTTGATTGTCGCCGGCGGCACCGAAGAGCGCGGCCCGCAGGATGTGCTGGGCGGCCACACCTTCATCGCGCACTACAACGCCGTGCAGGTGGCGAAGAAGCTCGGCAACACGCTGGTCGCGCCGGTGCTGCCGATTACGCCCAACGCCACCGGCGTGCGCCCCGAGACGACGCAGCCGGGCGGCGTGACGATGCCCCCCGAGGTGTTCAAGGCGGTCGTCGCGGCCGAGATCGAGAGCATGTCCTGGCACGGCTTCAAGGACATCTACGTCATGGGCGATCACGGTGGCGGGCAGAAGGAGATGAAGGAGGCCGCCGAGGCAGCGGACGCCAAGCTGGGGTCGACCGGCGTCCACGTCTACTACATCAGCGACTTCTACAACAAGACGCACGACGACATCGACATGTACCTGTACGAGCACAAGCTGCCGATCGGCGGCCACGGCGCCATGATGGAGACCTCGGAGATGCTCTATCAGCAGCCGTCGCCCGGCGCCTGGGTCCGCCCGATCTACAAGACCGTGCCGTTCGATCCGACTGGCGTGACGCCCGAGGAGTGGAAGGCGCAGCGCGACGCGCGCGACGCGCGGATGGCGGCCGGCCAGCCGCCGCTGCCGCCCGGCGGCGGACAGCGCGGCCAGCGGCGCGACGCGAACGCACCGCGCGTGAACAACGGACTGACCGGCGACCCCCATCCCTCGACGCCGGCCATTGGCAAGGCGCTCATCGACATCTGCGTCAACAACACCGTCGCCGAAATCAAGAAGGTCACCGCCGAACGCCGGGGCGCGACCCACCAGTAAGCGGCCTGTGCGGGGAGGGCCGCGCCGGTTTTCCGGCGCGGCCCCGATTCCCGCAGCCGAATCCCCACCTCTCCAGCCCCGGGTCACTGGCGCCGAACCTGAAGGCCTCGGCGCCACAGCGAGGGCTCCCTATGAATATCCGCTGTGGGACGTGCCGGCGCCCGGCCTCCTCATCGCCGCCGTCGCCATCGTCCACGTGTTCATCTCCCATTTCGCGATTGGCGGCGGGCTGTTCCTCGTGCTCGGGGAGCGCAAGGCGCGCCGGGAACGTGACGACGCGCTCGTCGCGTACCTCGAGCGGCACACGCGCGTGTTCGTGCTGGTCACCCTCGTCGCCGGCGCCCTGACGGGCGTCGCCATCTGGCTGACCATCGGCCTGGTGCATCCGTCGGGAACGGCGTCGCTCATCGCCGCGTTCGTCTGGGGCTGGGCCATCGAGTGGACCTTTTTCGTCGTCGAAATCACGGCGGCGATGGTCTACTACTACGGCTGGCGACGGCTGACGCCCGCCGTACACGAGCGCGTCGGCTGGATCTATGTCGCCGCCGCGTGGCTCAGCCTCGCGGTCATCAACGGCATCCTGTCGTTCATGCTGACACCGGGTGCCTGGGTCGACACGCACGGATTCTGGGACGGGATCCTGAACCCGACCTACCTGCCCTCGCTCGTCGCCCGGACGGCGGCCGCCGTCGGGCTCGCGGGCCTGTATGCCGTGCTCACGGCGTCGTGGCAGCCGGACCGAACGCTCAAGGTCAAGGTCGGGCGGTGGGCGGCGTCGCGGTGGATTCTGCCGTCGGCGGTCGCGCTGCCGATTTCGATGGCCTGGCTCCTTGGCGCCGCGAGTGGGGCCGGCGTGCCCGTGGCCGAGGTCTTCGGTGCGAAGCCGGGCGCGCTGATAGGCGTTCTCCAGGCGGTCATGGCCGGATCGCCGTCGGGCAATCCGATGGCACAACGCGCGTTGATCGTGATGACGCTGGGCGCCGCGGGGGTCGTGCTGCTGGCCGCCGCGCTCCTGACCCGGGGCGGGGCCCGGTTCGGTCCCGTGTACGCGGCGGCCATGATGGCGTGCGGCTTCCTCGTGTTCGGCAGCGCCGAATGGATCCGGGAGGATCTGCGCAAGCCCTGGGTCATCGGGCAGTACATGTACGAGAACGGCCTGCGGGCGTCGCCTGCCGCCGCCGCCGATCGGTTCGCCGTCGAGCACGTGCGTGTCCGCGGGGTGCTCGCCAGCAGTCTCTGGACGCGGCCCCTGCCCGACGCCGGCGACACCGAGGCTGAGCGCCGGGCCCTGGCGGCCCACCTGACCACCGTCGAGCTCGCAGCGGGCGAGCGGGGAGGCGTGCGATGACACCCGTGCCGGCGATTCCGCTGCCCGAGCCGTTGCCGCTGCCGGCTCCCGTCTGGCTGCTCTGGGCGCTGCTGACGCTGACGGCCCTCCTGCACCTCCTGGCGATGAACCTCCTGCTGGGCGGCAGCGCGCTCGCCGCCTACGCGAAGATCCGGCACGGCGCGAGCGAACATGGCCGGGCGCTCGTGTCCACCTTCACACAGGCGGCGCCGGTGCTCGTGGCGGCGACGGTGACGCTCGGCGTCGCGCCGCTGCTCTTCCTGCAGGTGCTGTACGGGCGGCTGTTCTTCGTCAGCTCGATTCTCATGGCCTGGAGCTGGCTCGCCGTCATGCCCGTACTGGTCGCGATCTACTACGTGGCGTACCGGCTCGCCTGGAGAGCGGGGCGCGGCCTTCCGGCAGCGGGCTCCGCGGTCTATGTGGCGGTGGCCGCGGCGCTCGCCGCCGTCGGCTTCGTCTTGACGACCAACATGTCGCTCATGATGCGGCCGGATCGGTTCGCGGCGCTCTATGACAGCGGGAGCGGCCTTCACCTGAACCTGGACGATCCGACGATCTGGCCGCGATGGCTTCACATGGTGCTCGGCGCCGTCGCGGTGGCCGGGGCTGCGCTGGTCCTGCTCGGGGCGTGGCACCGCGCCAACCGGCCGGTCCTCGCCGACTGGGCGCGGCACCACGGCGCTCGCTGGAGCGCGTGGGCGACGGCGGCCAACGTGGTGGTCGGGTTCTGGTGGCTGGGGAGCCTCCAGTCGCCGGTCGTCACGAGCTTCCTGGCAGGCAGCCTGGGGCGCGGACTGCTCCTGGCTGCCGGCGTGACGGCCGGGGTCGCGGCCTTCATCCTGCTCGCGTCGGCGGCGCGGCCTGGCGCGTCCTGGGCGACGGCGTTCGGCGCCGCCGGCGCCCTTGGGGCGACCGTCGTCGCGATGGTCCTCGTGCGGGACGCGATCCGG
This sequence comes from uncultured Acidobacteriota bacterium, assembly GCA_963840225.1. GTDB lineage: Bacteria > Acidobacteriota > Vicinamibacteria > Vicinamibacterales > CAVVIG01 > JBLMXQ01. The sequence continues at coordinate 67,972 of CAWIYH010000008.1, read as the reverse complement.
TCGGCGACGCTGGAGGCGTACGGGTTCCAGACGCAGATATGGGTCGCGGCCCAGTGGCCGACGATCGCGCTGTTCGCCGTGCTGCTCGTCTCGGCGGTCGCGCTCGTCGCGTGGATGGCGTTCGTGATGGCGCGCGCGCCCGCCCCTGCCGTCGCGAAGTAGGAGAGGCACCGGCCCCAGCCGGAGGCGCGCGAGTGAGGTCCGGCGCGGCTTCCCGGGAAGAAGGGGCCGCGGCCCGCGCCGGCGGAGCCGTGCGGGGAGGAGTCGCCCCAATCCGCTGGCGTCGAGGAGCTCCACCATGACCGGGATGACCGGCACGCGGTCCGGGTCGGGAAGCTCGGCGGCGCGGATCTGTGTGCAAAGGTCTGCAGCCCACGGGCAGGCCGGCCTGGCGCCGGGCCCCGGCGGGAACGGGCCGTCCGGCGTCGCCGGGCCAGCGTCCAGGCCCTAATGGGTCGATTAAATAAACTAATTTGACGTCAAATAGTTGGCCCTCCTAATGTCTGCGGCAGTGGCGGGGCGGCTGCTGCGCCGCCAGGAGGGGGAACAACCATGCAGGTGTGGCTTCGGAGGGTTGGCGTGGCGGCCGTTGTCGTCGTGCTCGCGGCGCCCGGCGCGCGGGCGCAGGTCCAGACCGGCTCGATTACCGGCGTGGTCACCGACACCAGCAGCGCCGTGCTGCCGGGCGTGTCGGTGTCGCTCTCCGGCGAGAAGCTGATCGGTGGCGTGCAGACGAAAGTCACGGACGCCACCGGCAACTACCGCTTCGACCGGTTGCCGCCGGGCGCCTACAACGTCAAATTCGAGCTGCAGGGCTTCAAGACGATCGAGCGGCAGGGCATCCGCGTCAATGCCTCGTTCGTCGCGACCGTCAGCCCCAAGCTCGAGGTCGGGAGCGTCAGCGAGACGATCACGGTCACCGGCGAGTCGCCGACGATCGACACCAAGTCGAACGTCCAGCAGACCATCATGAGCCAGGACATCCTCGAGGGCGTGCCGACGGGGCGCGACCCGTGGTCGCTCGCGAAGATCATCCCGGGCGTGCAGATCTCGACGTATGACGTCGGCGGCACGCAGTCCTACCAGCAGAGCTCGCTGTCGTCGCACGGCTCGAACACCAACGACGTCAACTACAACATCGACGGCAGCACGGTGAACTGGCCGGGCGGCGGCGGCGGCGCGACGATGCTGTACTACGATCAGGGGATGTTCGAGGAGGTGAACTATACGACCTCGGCGATCCCGGCCGAAGTGATGGTCGGCGGCGTGTCGATCAACATGGTGACCAAGGAAGCGGGGAACAAGTGGCGCGGCGACATGCGCTACTACTACTCGAACGGCGACCACCTGCAGAGCGACAACACGCAGGTGCCGGAGCTGACGAAGTGGAACTTCCTCGGGAACCCGATCCAGAAGCTGTACGACTTCAACATCGGCGGCGGCGGCGCGGTCGTGCAGGACAAGGTCTGGGTGACCGGGTCCCTGCGCCGGTGGGTCGTCAACAAGCAGACGAACTCGCTCAACCCGGCCACCGGCACCCGCGCCATCGACGACAACACCATCCGCAACTACTCGATCAAGGGCGTCTGGCAGGCGGCGCAGACGCAGAAGATCGCGGTCTCGTACAACTACAACAACAAGGTGCGCGGCCACCGACGCAACACGCCGCCCAACTTCGTGCCCGACATCGCGTCGCTGCACCAGGACAACCCGGCCGCGAGCACGCAGGTCAAGTACACCGGCATCTACGACAAGGCCGTGTACGAATCGTCGTTCAGCGTCATGTCGGGCACGACGTCCTACCTCTACCAGGACGGCACCAACGACGCCATCCGCGTCGTCGACAACACGCTGTCGACCGCGAGCAACGCCGCCCAGTATCACGAGGAGAACCCGAACTCGCGCATCCAGTTCGACAACGTCCTGTCGTACACGACGTCGGGCCGGACCGGCGACCACCTCTTCAAGGCCGGCGTCCAGTTCGCGCGGCTGCGCTACGCCCTGGACTACCGGGTGAACGGTGACATGTACCTCGAGTACAGCAACGGCAACCCGCTGCAGGTGCGCGAGTTCAACACGCCGGCCACGAGCCTCAGCCTCGACCACGCACTGGGCTTCTTCGCGCAGGACTCGTGGACCATCGCCAACAAGCTGACGCTGAACCTCGGCATGCGCTTCGACACCAACAAGGGCATCATCCCGGCGCAGTCGAGCCCCGCCGGGTCGTTCATTACCGAGCGGTCGCTCGCCGCCTCGACGCCGGTCAACCAGAAACTGGCGGTCTGGCGCGCGGGGCTGGTTTACGACCCGATCGGCGACGGCCAGACGGCGTTCAAGGCGAGCTTCAGCCGCTACGGCACGCAGGTCGGCATCGACCGCGTCACCAACGTGAATCCCTTCAACTTCGCCAACCAGACCTGCCCCTGGACCGACCTGAACAACGACGGCGCGGCGACCGCCAACGAGATCGGCAAGTGCTCGGGGTTCCCGACCCGGTCGATCCGCTACGCCGACGGCAACGGGCCGAACTGGCCGTACTCCGACGAGATCACGGCCGGCGTCGAGCGCCAGGTCATGCACGACATCCGCCTCGGCGTGATGTACTACCACCGCACGAACCGCGACCAGATCGGCACGGTCAACGCGGCCGTGCCCTCGAGCGCCTACACGAGGGAGACGATCTCGGTGCCCGGTTCGCCGACCGGCCCCGGCGGGACCGCCACGTTCTACAACCTCGACCCGGCCTACTTCGGCCTCCAGGACACCGTCCTCGCCAACCAGCCGTACCTCGACACCGACTACAACGGCGTCGAGTTCACCGCGAACAAGCGCTTCACCAAGCGGTGGCAGATGGTGGCCGGCCTCACCATCGGTCGCAACAAGGGCGGTGTCAACAACAGCGGCGGGAGCGGGCAGTCGACCAACAACGACCTGAACGACCCCAACTTCACCAAGTTCCCGAACGGCATCGTCGGCGACGACTCGAGGTACGCCTTCCGCCTGGCCGGCAGCTACGTCCTGCCAGCGGACATCACCGTCGCCGGGAGCCTCATCTCGAACAGTGGGTATCCCTACGTCTCGACCTACACGGTCAGCCGGTCGATCTTCCCCGGCCTGACCCGCTCGAGCCAGTCGGTGTATCTGACCTCGCGCGGCGACGAGCGCCTGCCGAACGTCACGATGGTCGACCTGCGCGTCTCCCGGGCGTTCCGGTTCACCGGCAACCGGCGGATTACGCCGCAGCTCGACATTTTCAACATCGGCAACGCCTCGACGATCGTCAACTACGGCGCGTCAGTCGGCAGCGCCTATCTGAAGCCGGGCGAGATCGTGGCGCCACGCATCGTGCGGATCGGCTTTACCATCGACTTCTGAGCGTCCATGCCTCGTGACGCGATGAAACCGTGACACGGCGACGTGACGATGTGCCGCTGAGCGATACCAGCCGCCACATCGTCACGCACCGCCACGGTTCCCCGGCCGCCCCCTCCAGCCCGTCTCCCCATGCTGGTATCCTTCCCCCTGAGGAGCACCCAATGGAACACCTGTTCGCGCGCATCGTCGGGGACTTCGAAGCCGGGAAGCTGACCAGGCGCCAGCTGATTCAGACCCTGGCCGCGGCGGCGGCCGTCGCCTGCGCGCCACGGACCGCCGGCGCCGAGACCGGCGGCTTCAAGACGCTCACGCTGGACCACATCTCGTATCAGGTGGCCGACTACCGGAGGACGCGTGATTTCTACGCCGACCTCATGGGCATGAGCGTCACCGACGACAACGGCCGGCAGTGCCAGCTGCACTTCGACGACTCGATCCTGATCGCGCGAAATCACTTCACGCGGCCGGATCAGCCGGCGGATCCGAATCCGAAGCCGCTCGTCGACCACATCGCATATCGGATCGACGAGTGGAACACCGACCGCGTGAAGGCCGAGCTCGAACGCCGCGGCCTGCAGCCGCGGCTCGACACCAATGGCGGCCCCAACTACGTCAGCTTTCATGTCAAGGACCCCGACGGCTTCGACCTGCAGATCAGCGGGTGGGCGAAGCCGGGCGACTCGCAGTACAAGAAGAGCGGCGCCTGACGCCGCGCCGCCCGCGCGACGCGACACGCGGGCGGTTTCGGCTCGAGCGGCCGAGCGTTGGCCTGAACCACGACGTGCCATGGTGTGAAGAGTGGATCGGAGCCGATTGACACCCGGGCCGGACCGCGCGACCATCACCGCAGGCAGCATGTTTCACCGCCGCGCCGCGCATCCGCCGTCCGCCAGGATCCTGGTCGCGCCCGCCGTCCTGCTGGCGTTCGCGTCGGGATTGGCGTCTGCGGACGCGCAGTCGGAGAACCCGTCGGCCATCGAGGTCGCGATCGCCGACTCCCGCTGCGCGCCGCGCCGTCTCCTGCCCGACAGCGAGGAATACCACCAGTGCATCGACACCGAGCTCGCGTCGCTGCGCGCGGACTTCGGCCGCGACCTCGGACGGCTTTCGAGGAACGACCGGCGGCACATCGACCAGGCGTGCAGCAGGATCTCCCCGTCGCTCGAGCGGGAGGCCTACCTGGAATGCATCCAAAGCCAGCTCGCGGCCGTCCGAAGCCGCTATGCGCCGTCCGCCCCGCCCTCGGCACCGCCCGCCGGCGACATCGCGTCGCCGGCCGCCGTGCCGGCACCCGACACGCCTCAACCGGGCCGCCCTCCGCGGTCGTTCCCGGTGATCCCAATCGGCGTGGCGCTCGTGGCGATTGCCGGGGCGGCCGGCGGCGCCGTGCTCGTGCGCCGCCGCCGGCGCCCGCCCGCCTCGCCGCACCCGTGCCGAACCTGCGGCCGCGACGTGTCCGCCGGGGGCGATCTGTGTCCTGAGTGCCGCTTCGCCGCGGCCGAAGCGCTTCGGCGCGCGGCCTCGGACCGCGCCGAACACGAGCGCCTGCAGGAGGTAGAACGGCGCCACTACGCCGAGCGGAAGCAGGAGGAGCTGGAGGCGCGGGAGCGTGCCGAGGAGGAGGCGCGGCTGGCGGCGGTCGAGCGCGAGCGTCAGGAGGCCGAGACGACGCGCGAGCTGGAGGCGCAGCGGCTCGAGGAGGAAGCGCGCCTGCGGCGCGCGATCGGCGTCGAAGGGGATGAGGACCTCGATCGCGATCCGCTGACCGTCCTGGGCCTGGCCTCCGATGTCAGCCCCGAGGTGATCCGCGCCGCGTACGAGGAGGCACTGGCGAAGTACGATCCGGAGCAGGTGGCGGGAATGGGCTTCGAGGTCCAGCGGCACTTCGCCAGCAAGCGAAAGGCGATCGAGCGCGCGTGGGAGGCGCTTTCGGCTCCTACGCCGCCAGCCAGCGAAGGCCACGTGGCGTGAAACGGCTCCTCGGAGGCTTGGCGATAGGCGTCGCGTGCTTCGCGCTGGGAGTGGCGTTCCAGCGTTTCGAAGATGCCAGACGGGCGGTCCCCGCGCGCGCCCCGGCCGCGGCCACGCCCGCGCCGCCGGCGACCGTGCCTGGCGAGACGGACGCCCTCGGCGCGCCGTCGATCGATTTCGATCGCGAGCCGCTGTGGGCGTACGGGTTCGATCGGCCACGGCGGCCGGGCGAGATCGCCAAGCCGCAGGCGGCGCCGAGCCGCGAGCTGCGGTCCGACGAAGACCCGACCGAACAGACCAGGGCGCGCCACGTCCCGGGCAGCAGCGCCGCCTATTCGCTCGTCGACATCCGCGACGCGCAGAACGTCGTCGACTGGTTTCCGGGCGACCATCCGCCGATGCCGTCCGTGGTGGCCCACGGTCCGGCGCGGTTGGGCAGGCTCGCGCGCGGCTGTGCGTCGTGTCATCTGCCGAACGGCCACGGCCGACCGGAGAACGCGCCGCCCGGCGGGCTGCCGGCGACCTATTTCCTCCGGCAGCTCCACGACTTCCGCAGCGGGCTGCGCCGGACCGCCGATCCCAGGAAACCCAACACGTACACGATGATCGATCTGGCGAAGGCGATGACCGACGAGGAGATGGCGGAGGCCGCGCGCTACTTCGCCGCCATCCGGTGGACGCCCTGGGTCCGGGTCGTCGAGACGAATCTGGTGCCGAGGACCAGGATTTCCGGCAATCTCTTCGTCCCCACCGAGCAGCCCCGCACCGAGCCGATCGCCGGGCGCATCATCGAGGTGCCGGCCGATGTCGAGCAGGCCGAGGCGTATCGGAACCCGCACTCCGGGTTCGTGGCGTACGTGCCGGTCGGCAGCGTCGGAAAGGGCCGAGATCTCGCCATTACGGGCGGCATGCGCGTCGTCGACGGCCGGATCGTGCAGGGCAAGACCACGCCGTGCGGCACGTGCCACGGGCTCGACCTGGCTGGCGTTGCCGACGTGCCGCCGATCGCGGGGCGGTCGCCGAGCTACCTGGTCCGGCAGCTCTGGGACATGCAGCAGGGCACCCGACGCGGGGCGTCGGCGCAGCTGATGAAGCTGGTCGTGGCGAACCTGACGGGCGAGGACATGGTCGACATCGCGGCGTACGTCGCGTCGCTGACGCCGCGTGCGGGGCCGCCGGCCACCCGCCCCGCCGAGGCGTCCACGGCGAGGTGACGCCCGCCGGCCCCAGGCGCTCGGCGATCGCCGGACGGCTGTGCGACGTTCGCGCCGCCATCCTCGCCCTGCCGACGCGCGACGCCTGGCGGCGTTGCGCGTGGGCGTACCTGGTGTTCCTCCTCGCCGCCGCGCCGCTGGCCTGGCTGGCCGGGCTCATCCAGCCCTCGCTGCCGACGACGACCCCTCGCGCGGCGGCGGTCCTGATCGGGACGGTCTTCGTTCATCCCGCGCTCAGCGAGGAGATCGTCTTCAGGGCGCTGCTGCTGCCGCGGCGGCCGGAGGCTACGGAGCGGGTTCGGCTGTCGCTCGCCGTCATCGTCGCCCTCGCGCTCTATGTCGCATCCCACCCGATCACGGCCTGGCTGCTGCGGCCGGCGGCGCTGCCCCTGTTCTCCAGTCCGTCCTATCTCGTGCTCGCCGCGCTGCTCGGGCTCGCGTGCACGGCCGCCTACCTGATGTCGGGTTCGATCTGGCCGCCCGTGCTGATGCACTGGACGACGGTGGTGGGATGGCTGGTGCTGCTCGGCGGCCTGCCGCTGCTGTCGTGACGGCGGGCGCGACCGGATCGGGACCCTCGGTCGCGCGGGCGGCTAAGCCGCCTGTCCGTCCAGCGCGCTCCGCACCGTTCGCAGAAGCGTGTCGGCGGTGAACGGCTTCGGGATGAACTGCATGCCCGGGTCGAGCACGCCGTGGTGGACGATGGCGCTGTCCGTGTAGCCGGAGGTATAGAGGATCCGTGACTCGGGGTGGCTCTCCTGCAGGGCGGCGGCCATCGCCCGTCCGCTCATCGTCGGCAGGACGACGTCGGTCAGAATCAGATCGATCGTTCCCGGATGTGCCGAGCCGAATCGGATGGCATGCTGCGGATCGGCCAGCGCGTGCACCCTGTACCCGTGGCGCGTCAGCAGCTTGAACACGAGGTCGCGGACGACGTCCTCGTCCTCGACGAGCAGGATCGTCTCGGTGCCTTCCATGATGCCATCGGCGCGGGTCGCGGCCGCCTCGCCGACTGCGTCCTGCGTCCGTGGCAGATAGACCTTGAAGGTCGTGCCGTGGCCGACCTCGCTGTACACCCAGACGTGACCGCCGCTCTGCTTCACGATGCCGTAGACCGTCGCGAGCCCCAGGCCGGTGCCCTGGCCGAGCGGTTTCGTCGTGAAGAACGGGTCGAAGATCCGCTGGCGGACGGCCTGGTTCATCCCGTGGCCCGTGTCGCTGACCGCCATCATCACGTGCGGGCCCGGGTGAACGGTTGGATGCTGTCGGGCGTACTCGTCGTCGAGCGTGACGTCCCTCGTCTCGATCGTCAGACGTCCGCCATCCGGCATCGCGTCCCTGGCGTTCACCGCCAGGTTCACGAGCACCTGCTGCAGCTGGCCGGCGTCGGCCCTGACGGCGCCGCCGTCCGACAGGACGGACCGGAGGTCGATGGTCTCGCCGAGGAGCCGGCGGAGCATCGGCGTGACCTCGCTCACGACGTCGCCGACGCGGAGCACGCGCGGCGCCAGGATCTGCTTCCGGCTGAAGGCGAGCAGCTGGTGGGTGAGCGCCGACGAGCGGTGGGCCGCCTTCATGATCTCTTCCACGCCGACCCGGGACGCGTGATGATCCGGGAGCTCGTCCAGGACGAACTCGGCGTTGCCGAGGATGGCGGTCAGCATGTTGTTGAAGTCGTGCGCGATGCCACCGGCGAGCTGTCCGACCGCTTCCATCTTCTGCGCCTGGCGGAGCTGATCTTCGAGCGACCGGCGCTCCGTCACGTCGACGACCACGCCGGCGCCGCGCGTCGGGGCGCCGCCCTCGTCGCACGAGAAGCGGCCGGTCGACGCGATGCGATGAACGCTGCCGTTGGGCCACGTCGTGCGGTACTCGAGCGCCGCCTCGCGCCTCTCGCGCGTCGCGTCCTCGATTGCCTGCTGCACGCCCCCGCGGTCTTCCGGATGGACCAGGTCGAAGAACGCCTGAAGGGTCTTCCCGAATGTCCCCGGCGCGAGCCCGTGCATCGCCTCGCACGTCTCGGACCAGTAGGTGGTGCCGGTTCGGAGATCGGCCTCCCAGATGCCGGCGCCCGATGCCTGAAGGGCGAATCGGGTCCGCTCTTCGGCGTCGAGGAGCGCGCGCTTGGCGCGGACGCGATCGGTGATGTCCTGCGCCACGCCGATGTATTCGACCACGCGGCCGCCGGGATTGGGGACCGGAAATCCTCGATCCCAGATCCAGCGGATTTTGCCGTCAGGACGCAGAATGCGGTACTCGTTGTCGAAGGGAAGGCCCTGCTTCTCGGTGTCGAGCTCGTCGAGGACGCTCTGGCGGTCGTCGGGATGGACCGCGTCCAGGAACGAACGCGGCTCCTCGTACAGGCTGGCGCACGTGCGGCCCCAGATCCGTTCGTACCCCGGGCTGATGTAGACGATCGTGTCGCGCTCGACGTCCGCAATCCAGAACGCCTCGGTGACCGTCTCGGCGATGCGCCGGAGACGCTCCTCGCTGTCGCGCAGCGCCTGCTCGGCGCGTTCCCGCTCCGTGATGTCCCGCGCGATGGTCGCCGCGCCGACGATCTCGCCCCGTTCGCCGCGGATGGGCGACAGCGTCAGCGAGACCGGCACGCGCGTGCCGTCCTTGCGCTGCCGGATCGTCTCGTACGACTTGATGTGCTCGCCCGCGGCGAGCCTGCCGAGGAGGTCGGCGACCTCGTGCAGGCGATCGTCCGGAACGATGATCGAGATGGGCTGGCCAAGGGCTTCGGCCCGCGTGTACCCGTAGAGTTTCTCCGCGCCGGCGTTCCAGCCGACGATGGTCCGGTCGAAGTTGGTCCCGAGGATGGCGTCGTCGGAGTCCTCGACGATGCTGGCGAGGAGGCGGCGGGCCTGTTCGGCGCGCCTGCGTGCGGTGATGTCGTGGGCGACGACGATCCGGGCCTGACGCCCGTGGTAGGTGAAGGAATGCGAGACGATGTCGACGTCGATGACGCGACCTGACTTCAGGCGGTGCCGCCAGTTGTCCGCCTGCTGCAGATCCTCCAAATGGTGGGAGACGTTTTCGCGCAGCCGGGAGACGTCCCCGGCAGGCCGGATGTCGGCCAGCGTCATCGCGAGGAATTCGTCCCGCGAGTAGCCGTACCGTCGAACCGCCGCGTCGTTGACTTCCAGGAAGCGCAGCGTCTCGAGGTCGTACACCCACATCGGCTGCGGGTTCTGCTCGAACAGGTTGCGGTATCGCTGTTCGGAGACGCGCAGCTCCTCCTCGCGGGTCTCGAGGGCGATGGCCATCGCGTCGATGGCAGTGCCGAGCTCGGGCAGCCCGGGGCCGCCGCTCGCCAGCCGCGTCCGCGCGCTCAGGTCGCCGGCGGCGAGCCGGCCCGAGACCTCGCTGAGCGTGGCCATTGGCCTGACGAGAAACAGCTCCCCGGCGCCGAACGCTCCCGCGACGACGGCCAGCGACATGAGGCCCAGCAGCCAGAGAGACTGCCGAAGGAGGCGATCGGCTTCGGCGAAGGCGACGGCATGGTCGACGGCGATCCCGAGGGTGAGCCCCGTGTCCACGGGGCCTTCGACCGGCACGCTCACGTACAGCCGCTGGACGCCGTCCGCACCGCGTTCTTCCGTCACGTTTTCCCGCACGCCAGCCGGGCGCCCCGTTCGGCTCGGGTCCATGAGCCGCCAGCCGTTCCAGTGCCGGCTGTCGGGCGCGTGAGCCAGCGCCCTCCCGGCGCGGTCGAACATCGTGACCGTCGTGCCCTGCGGAAGCCCAGCGCGGACGGTGATGCCTTCGAGTTGGTCCAGCTGGATCGACGCGGTGATGACGCGCGGACCGCTCACGGATCCGATCACGCGACGCCCCACCTCGACGGAGGGACGTCCCGTGATCGGCCCGGTCCAGAACTCTCCCACGATGGTGCGATCCGACTGGAGAACCTGCCGCACCCACGCGGCCTGATGGTCCGGCGCGGGCGTCCGATCGCCCGGAGGAACTGAACAGAACGTCGAGCCGTTCGCGTCCCGGACGGCGAGACTCAGATATCCCGGGTGATCTCTGAGGACCCTCGAGAGGATGTCCGTGCAGCCATCCGGGCCGGCCGCGAGCAGGTTCGGGAACGCGGAGAGCGTCAGCAGCAGGCGGTGGACGCCTTCGAAGACGCCGGCTTCTTTGCTGGCCGCGAGTCGTGCGAGGCGGAGGTTCTGGTTGAGCGTCCGTTCGTGCGCCTGGCGCCGCTGGATCGCCTGTGTGTACGCCACGGCCGCGACCGCCGGTGCGAGCGCCACCAGGGCCATCACGGCCAGGCGCGCGCGCAAGCGTGTCGAGGACGGACCCATGAATGACAATCCTGCCTGAGACGTTCCGGAAGGTAATCGGCGTCCCTGCCTTCCTCTTGATCAGCGAGGCACGCGGCCAGCACCGAACAGCGAGCGGAGGGACGTTCAACGCGCAAAGGGCAAGCATCGTACCGTCCAGGCGGAGCCGGCGCCGTGTCGAAAGAGGCCGGAAATCATCGACTTTCGGAGGCGACCATCGGCGACGGCGCCGAATTTTGCGCAGCATCGGGGAGGAATCCGCGGCCGGAACGATCGACCGTACTCCGGGCCCGCCGATCGCGGAATCGTCGGAAGGACGACCATTTCTAGCCCCGTTCTAACGGTTTCGGACGAATCTGAAGTCCTCATGTCCAAATCAGTTGGTCGCACGAGCCGGTCGCGACCGCCTCGCCGCTGATTCGCGCCCGGTATTGCTCGGGATTCGCGAACCGCTGAGGATGGTGCGAACTTTGCTCAACGGTTGGCACCTCCCCCCGCCTGCGGCTTCGCGCGGTGCATTGGTCTACAAACCGCCCGAATTTCAGCCCTCTTTTGCCTTTGTACGTTGGCTTTCGATTGGGTGACGTGCGACTGCTTGATCGGTCGGCGTGGCCAGAGGTGAGCGATGTCTCGAGTCAATAGCGCCCTGTCGACGGCGCTTCCAATCGTGCTGATGGCCGCCCTGCCAGCGACCGCAGCCGCCCAGTCGACCATGGACCCCACCCAGGTACAATTCACTGCGTCATCGTCGCAAAGCGACACACAGCCCGATGGAACACCGGTCCTGCAGTACTACCAGCTTGATCTTTATCTGGTTGGCGCCTCGGCGCCGTTTCAATCCCTCCAGCTGGGCAAGCCGACTCCGGACGGCACCAACACGATCACCGTCGATCTGACGACCATCTTCGCCGGCTGGCCGATCCCTGGCACCCAGTACGTCGCCGACGTCGCGGCGGTGGGGGCGGGTGGGACCGGCACCAGCGCCCTGTCGAACACGTTCGAGTTCTCGGCCCAGTGCAGCGCGTCGGTGAGTCCGACTGCGCCGCAGGCCGGCGGGGGCGGCGGGGCGGCCACCGTCTCGGTCACGGCCTCGAGCGGCTGCCGCTGGAGCGCCATGAGCGACGTCGGCTGGATGTCGATCACCGGCGGAGCCAGCGGCACCGGCAACGGCACGGTGAGCTACACGGTCGACGCCAATACGTCGACCAGCTCGCGCACGGGCACCTTGACGGTGGCCGGCAAGACCGTGACCGTGACCCAGGCGGGGGCCTGCGCCTACACCGTGTCGCCCACCACCCAGTCGGAGTCTGCCGCCGGCGGGTCGCACAGCGCCAGCGTGACGACGACGAGCAGCTGCGGCTGGACCGCAGCCAGCAATTCGGCGTGGATCGGCATCACGAGTGGAGCCAGCGGCACGGGCAACGGGACGGTCAACTACACCGTGGCCGCCAACACGTCGACGAACGCGCGAACGGGCACGCTGACCGTGGCCGGCAAGACCGTCACGGTGAGCCAGGCGGGCGCCTGCGCCTACACGCTGTCGTCGAGCTCGCTGTCGGAACTCGCCACTGGCGGATCGGACAGCGTCGGCGTGACATCGACGAGCGGCTGCGGGTGGACCGCGTCCAGCAATTCGTCGTGGATCACCATCGCCAGCGGAGCGAGCGGCACGGGCAATGGCACCGTCGGCATCACGGTCGCGGCGAACACATCGACGAGCGCAAGGACCGGCAGCCTGACGGTCGCCGGAGAGACCGTGACGGTCACGCAGGCGGGCGCGTGCGGCTACGCCGTGTCGCCGACCTCGGTGCCCGAATCGGCCGACGGCGGCTCCGACACCGCGAGCGTGACGACGACGAGCGGCTGCAGCTGGACGGCCACGAGCGGCCGGAGCTGGATCGCGGTCACGAGCGGCGCCAGCGGCAGCGGCAACGGCACGGTCAGCTTCACGGTCGCGGCGAACACGTCGACCAGCTCCCGAACCGGCACGCTGACGGTGGCCGGCAAGACCGTCACCGTGACGCAAGCCGGGGCCTGCGCCTTCACGGTATCGCCCACCTCGCGCTCCGAGCCGTCGACCGGCGGAGCGACCAGCGTGAGCGTGACGACGACCAGCGGCTGCGGGTGGACGGCTTCGAGCAGTGTGGGCTGGATCACGATCTCGAGCGGCGCGAGCGGCTCGGGCAACGGCACGGTCAACTTCACCGTGGCGGCGAACACGTCGACCAGTTCGCGGAGCGGGACCCTGACGGTTGCCGGCAAGACGGTCACCGTCACCGAGGCTGGAGCCTGCTCGTTCACGATCGCACCGACCTCGCAGATCCTGCCGAAGAACGGCGGCACGGGAACGGTCACGGTGACGACGACCGCCGGCTGCGGCTGGACGGCGACGAGCAATGACAGCTGGCTCAACGTCACAGGCGGCGCGAGCGGGACGGGCAGCGGCACCGTCAGCTACTCGGCCGCGGCCAACGGGCAGAGCGGCACGCTGACGATCGCCGGACAGACGTTCACGGTCACAGAGTCCGCACCCCCGTCGCCGCCGGGAGGCGTGCACATCATCAAGTAGCGGCTCTCGCAGGCTGGGGCTGCCGCCTGGCAGCCCCAGCTCTCTATCGGTCCCTCGAAGTCTGCCTCCCGCGTCGGCTCGATCCACTCAGACTGCACCACTCACCGGCGACAGATTCTGCCCGCCACGCCGTACGGCCCACCTCAGCTAAAAACCACTCGCACTTGGAGTTATTCGGCGTGACGGGACCGGACCGGCTGGTGCACGAGGTCGCGTGAAGTCGTCCTCCGCGAAGACTAAAGTGCGCCGGCTTCGCCTTCGTGGCGACGTTTGTCGTCTCCGCTTCCCACTTTTTCCAAACGATCTTGCAATGATGCCTGGCACGGTCTTGGCGAGTGGCGAGCAACCAATTACGGATTTGGAGATCACATGGACAGCGCCTCTGCGGGCCGGCAGACACCAGTGACGCCACGCCAGCCGCGCCGCTGGATCGTCCGGCTGTTCGCTGACAAGTCTCGATCGCAGCCTGCGAAATCCGACGCGCCCGACGGAGATCCGCTCGCGCTGTTTGCCGCCGAGCACCCCGATCCGTCGGAGGCGCCGGCGCCGCCCTCCGCCTCCGGGACCGAGTCGCCGCACGAGATGCCGTCCGGCGTGAAATGGTGGATCGCCGGCGTAGCCGGAGCGCTCCTCATCGTCGCCACCGTTGCCGCCGGCACGATGCGCATCGCCGCGTCCCCGGGGTCGACTCCCGACCCAGGCACGCTCATCATCGAGAGCCGACCGGCCGGCGCGGCCGTCGTCATCGACGGCCGCGATCGCGGGCACACGCCGCTCACCCTGTCGATCGAGCCGGGCAAGCACGAGATGACGATGGCGAGCGGATTGCAGCGGCGGACGGTGCACCTCGAGATCGTCTCGGGCAGGGAGGCGTCCCAGTACTTCGAGTTCGCTCCTCCGCGGCCGGTCGTCACGAATGGCAACCTGTCGGTGACGGCCGACAAGGCCAGCCGCGTCACCATCGATGGGCAGTTCCGCGGCTCGACACCGCTCGTGGTCACCGACCTGGCCGCGGGGGAGCACCAGGTGTCAATCGCCGCGGGATCGGCGACGGCCGACCGCAAGGTGATGGTGCAGGCGGGCGTCACCTCGTCGGCGGCGTTCTCGTTTGCCAGGGCCGCGGGACCGGTGGCGGGCTGGCTGTCGGTCTCGGCGCCGTTCGACCTCCAGGTGTTCGACGGCCCCGACCTCGTTGCGACGAGCGGCGCGAAGGTGATGCTGGCGGCCGGACGGCACGACTTGAGGTTGGTCAACGCCGAGCTCGGGTACGACGAGGCTCGGCGTCTCGACATCGTAGCCGGTCAGGTGTCCACGGTGCACATCGAGCCGCCGATGGGCGCTTTCAGCGCCAACGCGCGGCCGTGGGCCGACGTCTGGATCGACGGGGTCAAGGTCGGGCAGACGCCGCTCGCCAACATCCCGATCGCGGTCGGGCCCCACGTCGTGGTGTTTCGACATCCCGAGTTTCCCGATCAGCAGCGGACCGTGATGGTCACGAAGAACGGCCCGAACCGGATTTCAGCCGACCTGACGCGGAAGTAGCTTCGAGGGCACGATGAATCTGCTGGCAATTGCACTTGCGGCGACGATCGGTGCGGGCATGGGCGGCCCCTCGCCCGCCGATGGACTGGGAGCGGCCAAGGAGCTGTACGGCGCCGCCGCATACGAGGACGCGCTTGCGATGCTGTCCCGCCTCTCGGCTGGCGGCGCGGTGCCCGACACGGCGATCCAGATCGACGAGTACCGCTCCCTGTGCCTGTATGCCCTCGGCCGGACGGCGGAAGCGCGGTCGGCGGTCAGGGACCTCCTGCAGCGCGATCCGCTCTTCGATCTCGACAAAGAGGATCTCTCGCCGCGCATCGCGGCCATGTTCACGGAGGTCCGGAAAGAACTCCTTCCCGATCAGGCGAAGGAGAAGTACATCGCCGCGAAGGCCGCGCTCGACGCAAAGCAGTACGCCTCGGCCGAGACGCAACTGGCCGACGTCCGCCGGATGATCGATCAGGCGGTTCGCCTCGGGGTCAAGGACGACTCGATGAACGATCTCGGCGTCCTCGTCGACGGATTCCACGATCTGGCCCGCGCCGCGCTCGCGAAGGAGGCGGCCGCCGCGGCTGCGGCCCAGGCGCCGCCGCCGGTCGAAACACCCAACGCGGCCGAGCCGTCGCCGGCCGTGCCCAAGGAGCCGCGGATCTACGATGCCGGCGACGCAGACGTGGCGCCGCCGGTCCCGATCATCCAGTCCATTCCGCCGTTCCCGCAGGCGCTCATCCAGGCTCTGCGCAGCGCCCAGGGTCTGCTGGTGGTGACGGTCGACGCGGACGGGCGCGTGGAGGAGGCCGTCATACGGCGGTCGCTGAACGCCGTGTACGACCAGATGGTCATCGATGCGGCGAAGACCTGGCGGTACAAGCCGGCGGTCAGAAACGGCGCGCCGGTTCGCTACGTGAAGGCCATCACGCTCGCGTTTCACGCCGACCAGTAATCTCCATTCCCCAGGCGCTCGCCGTCCCGCGGCCCTTCACCCGCTGCGGCTGTCGGCCGGGATGGCACACCGCAAGAGCCGCGGCGCGCTATAATTCCGGGCCGTCATCCGGTTGACGACGACGCGATGATGCCGGCTCTTCCAGCCCGCGCCTTGGGCGCCTCACGACGAACGTTCCTCCGCCTGCTGGCTGCCGCGAGCGGCGTGGTGGCGGCCTGTCGGTCGGAGCCGGCGCCGCCGCCCGGATTCCTCGGTGCGCCCGTTCGTCGGTACGGCGAGCGCTCGCCGTTCGTGCACGCCGCGCGGCTGCTCGAATCCGGCCGCACGCCCGAGCAGGCCGACAGTCTGACCCCGCTCGCCGACATCTACGGTGCCATCACGCCGTCCGCGCTGCACTTCGAGCGGCATCATTCCGGCGTCCCGGCTATCGACCCGGCGGCGCACCGGTTGCTCGTCCACGGGCTCGTCGATTGGCCGCTCATGTTCACGATGGACGACCTGAAGCGCCTGCCTTCGGTCTCCCGCGTGCATTTCCTCGAGTGCTCGGGCAACAGCGCCGCCGGATGGAGGACGACGCCGCGTCCGACCGTGCAGGCCAGCCACGGTCTCACGAGCTGCAGCGAGTGGACGGGCGTCTCGCTGGCGCGGCTGCTCGAGGAAGTCGGCGTGCAGGCCGGCGCCTCGTGGGTGGTGGCGGAGGGCGCCGACCCGGCGAAGATGACGCGGAGCATTCCGCTGTCCAAGGCGCGCGGCGATGCCCTGCTGGCCTACGCGCAGAACGGCGAGGCGCTGCGTCCGGAGCAGGGTTTTCCACTGCGCCTGCTGTTGCCGGGCTGGGAAGGCAACGCCAACGTGAAGTGGCTCCGCCGGCTCAAGCTCGTCGATCGGCCGGTCATGGGCCGGGAAGAGACGTCGAAATACACGGACCTGATGCCGGACGGCCGGGCGCGGCAGTTCACCTTCGTCATGGAGGCGAAATCCGTGGTGACGCATCCCTCGGGCGGGCAGCGGCTGGCGGGTGCCGGCTTCCACGAGATTGCGGGCCTCGCGTGGTCGGGCCGCGGCAGGGTGGCGCGCGTCGAGGTCACCGCCGATGGCGGCGCCACATGGCACGACGCCGAGCTGCAGCAGCCGGTCCTGTCGATGGCCCACACACGGTTCCGCTTCGCGTGGGAGTGGGACGGACGCGAGGTGGTCATCGCGTCGCGCGCGACCGACGAAACGGGTTATCGCCAGCCGACGCGCGAGGAACTCGTGGCCGTACGCGGGACGAATTCTTTCTACCACAACAACATGATCCAGGCGTGGCGGGTCGCAGCCGACGGAGCGGTGGACGATGCGGTCCTCTGAGGGGCTCACGGCGGGGGTCGCGGCTCTCGCCGTCGCAGCCGTGACGGCGCTCGCCGCCCAGTCGCCGCGCTACCACGTCGGGCGGCCGCCGACGCCGGAGGAGATCAAGGCGTGGGATATCGCCGTCGGCCCTGAGGGCCGCGAGCTCCCGCCCGGCAGCGGCACCGCCGTTGGCGGGAAGCAGGTCTTCGCGGCGCAGTGCGCGCGATGCCACGGCGCGACCGGGCGCGAAGGGCCGGAAGCGCCGCTCGTCGGCGGTCTCGGCACGCTGGCCACCGCCAGGCCCCTCAAGACCGTCGGCAGCTACTGGCCGTACGCGACGACGCTCTGGGATTACGTCAACCGGGCGATGCCCTTCGATCGTCCTGGCGTGCTGAGCGCCGACGACGTGTACGCGACGGTCGCCTACGTCCTGTTCCTCAACGGCATCGTTCGCCAGGGCGACACGATCGATCGGCAGACGTTGCCGCACGTCCGGATGCCGAACCGGGACGGGTTCGACATGGATCCACGGCCGGACGTCCCCGCGCCGGCGCCCCGGCCGCGAGCCGGGGGCAACCCTCCTACGAGCGGGCGACCGTAAACGGGATCGACGCCATCGTCTTGTCCCGGCGGGTATCGCGCATCGGCGGCGATCCTAACCGCCGGCGCGCCTCGTGAAGGTCAGGCTTTCGCCGTCCATCGAGAGCGTCAACTGGTCGCCGGTGACCCGCGCCTCGGCGGTCCGCCCGGTGCCGATCCCTTCGACCGCCAGGCGTCCCCTGCGGTCGATGGACCAGCGTCCGGTGCGACGGGTCGTGCCGAAGACGTCGAGCCGGCAGGAGCCGTCCGCGGAAAACGTGACGGTCATCAGCGGGTTCGTCCATGAGCCTGGAAGGATCTCGGCGAGCGGGCGCGAATCGCGCTCGCCGGAGGGCGGCGTGGAAATCTCCTGCACCTCTTTCTTGACCGCCGTCTCGAAGGCCGCGGCGTTGGCGCGCGCTTCGTTCAAGGCCGATCGATTGTGCGACCGGATCGCCTGGGCGAAGTCCTTGAAGATCTCCGTTGGCGCCTCGGACGTCAGTTCGACGGGCGGGTCGGGGAGCCGCTCGAGGTTGATCGCGCGGCGGCTGCGTGGCAGGTAGAACACCCGGACGAATCCGGCGTCGGGAGCGGCGTCGTACGCGCTGCTCCAGACGCGGACGCGCTGGCCGCCCACGTCCAGATAGAACGTCGTGGCGTTCCGGCTGCCGCCGAGCGGCCGGTCGACGTACTTGCCGATGGCTCCCTCGACGGCCTCGACCCGTCCGGCCCGGACGTCGGCCGTGAGGGCATCGGTGTGGAGCATGGCGAACCCCAGCAACGCCACGGCCACGCCGAGAAATCCGATTCCCGCCAGCTCGCGCGTCAGAGCTTTCGACGCAGGCCCGGTCGCAATCAGCAGCACCACGCCGATCGCCCCGAACACGTACGCCATGCCGCGGATGCCCTTGCGGCGCTCCCGGGCGAGCCTCAGCCAGCCCCGGCGCTGCTTGTCGGTCAGCCGCCCCGAGCGGTTCGCGTCCAACGCGTCCTGGGGAAACGGCCCCCCACTGCCAGGCACCGGCCGATTGTCGCCGATCGCGGCCTGGCAAGGGAAACGCCGCGACTGGCGGTCCCCCTGCCAGAGGACGCGGCGCGGACCGTATTGCGTTCGGCTTGCCGATTCTGTCACTCTGACTGCATGCAGCTACGCGTGGCCAGGCTGTGCCTCGATTGCGAGGAGGTTCACGACGCGCAACAGTGCCCGGTGTGCGCGTCCGAGTCGTTCGCGTTTCTTTCGCGCTGGGTGCAGGCGCCCGAACGGCGGCACGAGCCGCGTCCGGCGACCGACCAGCGCCCGCGCCAGGCCTCGGGCCGTTCGAAGAAGCAGATTGTCGGCTACGGCGTCGTCGGCGTCGTCATCGTGGGGCTGGCGCAGTGGCTCGTGAAGGGGCGAGAGAAGATTGAGGAGGCGGCGTCCAGGAAGCCGACCGGCGAGCTGAAGTAGCCGCACGCGGGAAGGCCTTCAGTCGCGTGCGGCCGCCGAGCCTGCAGTCCCATGAGCGGTCAGGCGCGACGGCGTTGGTATAGACTCCGCCCATGCACCAGGCACAGACCGCACGACGCGCGCGAACCCTGCTGCTGGCCTCGACGATGGTCGCGGCTGCCGCAGGCGCCTTCGCGCAGGAGGAACCCGAGCGGCCGTTCGGCACGCTCCGCGAGCAGGCGGCCCTCCAGCAGGCGTGGCTCGAGAAGCGCCTCGACACCTTCCTGCCGGGCCTCATGCGCGCGCACCGGATCGATCTGTGGGTCGTCCCGATGCGCGAATACAACGAAGACCCGGTCTTTCCGGCGATCACCTCGCCCGAGACGTTTGCGGCCCGGCGGCGGACCATCTATGTCTTCTTCGACAAGTGCGCCGCCGCCGGCACGCCGCCCGCCGCTTCGTGCATCGAGCGAATCGCGCTCGGCGGCACGTCGCAGGGAGGCGTCTTCGAAGCCCGCCGCTCCGTGAAGAAGGCGGCCGGCGACGTCGGACAGGGGCGACAGGCCGAGCTCTGGGGCGACGAGCAGTGGCAGCTGCTCAAGACGGTCATCGAGGAGCGGAAGCCGCGTGCGATCGGCATCGACCGGTCGACCGTCTTCGCCTTCACCGACGGCCTGTCGAGCGGCGAGCTCGCCGGCATGAGCGCCGCCCTCGGCGAGCGGTGGACCTCCCGCTTCCGCGATGCGGAAGGCCTTCCCCTCGAGCTCATCGCGGCTCGGCTGCCCGAGGAGGAGGCGTTCTACAAGCGCATGCAGGCGCTCGTCTGGTCCATGACGCAGACGATGTTCTCGTCGACGGTGATCACACCGGGCAAGACGCGGACGAGCGATCTGGTGTGGTGGTGGCGGCAGCGGGTCAACGACCAGGGCCTCGGCACCTGGTTCCAGCCGAGCATCGAGGTGCAGCGGCAGGGCCTGACCGAGGAGCAGGTCGGCGCCGATCCGGTCATCGAGCCGGGCGACGTGCTGCACTGCGACGTCGGCATCACCGTCGCGCGCCTCAACACCGACACGCAGCACATGGCCTACGTCCTCGGTCCGGGCGAGACCGAGGCGCCCGCCGGCCTCCGCCGCGCCCTCGCCAACAGCAACGCGCTCCAGGACATCGTGATGGAGGAGATCCGGCCGGGACGGACCGGCAACGAGATCCTGACTGCGGCGCGGGCCCGCATGAAGGCGAAGGGGATCGATGGCACGGTGTACTCGCATCCGATCGGCCTGAACGGACACGGGGCCGGTCCCCTGATCGGGTTGTGGGACTACCAGGACGGCGTGCCCGGCCGCGGCGACGTCAAGGTGACGCCCAGCATGTGGTTCTCGATCGAGCTGCAGGCGACGACCCCCGTGCCGGAGTGGGGCGGTCAGCCGGTGCGGATGGCGCAGGAAGAAGACGCCATCGTCGATGCGGACGGCCGCATTCGATGGGCGCTGAAGCGGCAGGACGCGCTGTTTCTGATCCGATAGCGGTCCCGAACGGTGGGGTCCTGCCGGCGATCCTTCGAACGGTTGGCCGGAATCCGGTCCGGTGGAGGGCGGAAAATCGACACGCGGAGTGGAGAAAATCCGCGTCGCACGCCGGCGCGCCGGCCTGAACGTTTCATTTCGGACCGCGTTGCGGCCGGGCACGTGCCTTGCTACGTCGGTCCGCATGGCCACCATCCTCGTCGTAGACGACGACTCGGAGACGACCGAGCTGTTCACGCGCGCGCTCAGCCACCACGGGTACGACGTGGTCGCGGCATCGAGCGCAGGAGAGGCGATCTGGGAGTCCTCGCGCGTCCAGCCCGACGCGATGCTGATCGACCTGCGCCTGCCGGTGATCGACGGCGCGACGTTGCTCGAGAGCCTGGGATCGCTCAACGGTCTCGGCGACGTGCCTGCCGCCATCGTCACGGGCGACTACTTCGTCACCGAGGACGACCTCGCGCGCCTGCACGCGCTCGGCGCGGAGGTGAAGTTCAAGCCGCTGTGGATGGACGACCTCGACGCGATCGTCCAGGGGCTGCTGAAGAAGCGCTCGCATCTGGGTCCCGGTCACGGGTCGGGCCAGGCGCTGAGCGTCTAGCGGCACGCATTTTTCCAGTCAGCGACGCCGCTTCGAGACGCTCCAGAACCGTGCGTCACGACACGGTTCGGTGATCGCCCGCCGAATGGCGACCCGGGACCTCCTCTAATTCTTCTGGTGCTGCCCGGCCGTGTGCTCTTCGATCTCACCCGGAGTCGCCGCCATCTTCTGCCAGTAAGCCTGGACGTCCGGCGGCAGCTTGTCGCTGTGCTTGATGAAGGCGACGACCTTCCATATCTCGTCGTCGGACATCACGCCGTCCCAGCTCGGCATGCCGGTCATGCGGACGCCATGCTTCGTCACCCAGAACAGCCAGGCATCGTCGTCGTGGGGGATGCGGTTGATGAGCTGCGGCGGGGGCGGGCTCAACTTCTGCTGCATCGGGCTCACCTTCGCCTTTGCGCCGCCGTGGCAGAAAGCGCAGTGCTCCTCGTACTCCTTGGCGCCCTCCATCAGCCCGGCGGAGGTGATCGGCGCGGGGTTGGCCCCGGCCGGCTTGTGCTTGTCGGCGTACACGTCCAGGGCGCGGCCGGCGATCACGCGCTCGATCGAGCCGGGCGGGTTGTCCGCGCCGATCGGGTACAGCCCGAGGTGCGAGACCAGGACGATCCCGGCCGCGATGCCCAGGAGCGTCACGAGCACGCCGACGATGAAGCCCTTCATGTTCCCCCTCGCAGAAGGCCGTCAGTGGCCGCTGAGCGCCCGCGCCTCGCCCCGGCAGTGCATGAGGATCTGCCACCGCCCGTCGCGTTTGATCCACACGGTGTTCAGCGGATTCTGGGTGCGCGCTTCCTTGCCGTCCGCGCCCTTGCTCGTGGCGTCCGAGTCGTAGCTGATCGAGTAGGCGTACGGCCCCAGTGTCGTGACCCTGAAGTTCTGCTGCGAGTACGTCAACAGCGTGATCGTGGGGATCTCCTTGAGCAGCGCGGCCTTGCCGATCGACGACCCGTCCCTCGCGATGTCGACGAAGTCGTCGGCGACGAGCGACTTGATGGTGTCGAGGTCGTGCTTCTGGTCGGCGGCGAAGAGCTTCTTCTCGTTCGCGACGGCTTCGTCGTAGCTGATCGGCGAGGGAGCCGGTTTTGCAGTCTGGGCCCACGCGGCGCCCGTCAGCAGCAACACACAGACGATGTTCCTCATGCGCGTCCTCCGCGACGCGCATCATACCTGTCGCCCATGCCGGGTGGAAGCACGAAGGTCGATGCGGCCAGCTCGACACCGGGCTCGCCGTCGGCTCGCCGCACGTGCGGGCGGCGCAGGGTGCGGCCGACCCGCCGGCCTCCGGGGGCGCGCCGAGCGTCGGATGACGGTGGCGCAGGCGCGCCGGGGCGCTCAGCTCAGTGGGTGACCGGTGTGAGGCGCCAGACCTGCTCCGCGTACTCGCGGATGGTGCGATCGCTCGAGAAGTGGCCCATGCCGGCCACATTCAGGATCGCGGACCGCGCCCACGCGTCGACGTCGCTGTACAGCGCGTCGACCCTGGTCTGACACGCCACGTAGGACGCGTAGTCCGCCAGCAGCATGAACGGGTCGCCGCCCGCGGTCAGCCCGTCGACGATCGGACGGAAGCGGTTCGGCGCGTCGGCCGAGAAGTAGCCGTCAGGTGCCCGACGCTTCGGTCCCGGCGGTGGAGATCTGCTCCGACAGATCGCAGGCCGGGATGATCCGCTCCGCGTTCGAGACGCTGTAGTCGGGAATGAAGACGACCTTGAGGTGATGGGCGACGGCCGGGTCGTGGTTGACGACGTCGGCCACCGAGTGGATCAGCCTGATGATCAGCTTGGCCATCGCGTAGCCGGGGGCCGCCTTCCCGCTGAAGATGACCGTGCGCGGCACGAGGCCGTCGGCACGGCCGTCGCGGATGCGGTTGTAGCGCGTCACGACGTGCAGCACGTTCAGCAGCTGCCGCTTGTACTCGTGGACGCGCTTCACCTGGACGTCGACGATCGACCCGGGATCGACCGCCAGACCGAGCTCGGCCTGAATCTGCTCGGCCAGCGCGAGCTTGTTCTGCCACTTGGCCGTCCGCACCTGCTTGCGGAAGGCGGCGTCGTCGGCGAGCGGCGCGAGCCGACGGATCTCGGAGAGGTCGCGAATCCAGCGGGTGCCGATGCGGTCGGCGATCGCCGCCGAGAGCGGGGGGTTGGCCTGGTGCAGCCAGCGCCGCGGGGTGATGCCGTTGGTGATGTTGATGATGCGCCGCGGGAAGAACCGATCGAAGTCCGCGAAGATCGTCTTCTTCATGAGATCGGTGTGGATCCGGGAGACGCCGTTCACGGTGTGGCTGCCGACGATCGCCAGGTGCGACATGCGCAGCCGGCGGCCGGCGTCCTCGTCGACGATCGACAGCCGCCGCAGGCGATCGACGTCGCCCGGCGAATGGTGGCGCACCTCCTCGAGGAATCGGTGGTTGATCTCGTAGATGATCTGCAGGTGGCGCGGCAGCACCCGCTCGAAGAGATCGACCGGCCACGTCTCGAGCGCCTCGGGCATGAGCGTGTGGTTCGTGTACCAGAACGTCCGCGTCGTGATGTCCCACGCGCGGTCCCAGTCCAGCCGGTGCAGGTCGACGAGCATGCGCATCAGCTCGGCGATCGCGATCGATGGGTGGGTGTCGTTCAGCTGAATCGCGACCTTGTCGGGCAGGGCGTCGAAGTCCGCGTGGTCGATGGTGAAGCGCCGCAGGATGTCCTGGAGCGTCGCGCTGACGAAGAAGTACTGCTGCTTCGGCCTGAGCTCGCGGCCGTTTTCGGTCCGGTCGTCGGGGTACAGCACCTTCGACAGGTTCTCCGATTCGTCCTTGCTCTGGACCGCCTTCAGGTAGTTGCCTTCATTGAAGAAGGAGAGGTTGAAGTCGCGCGCGGCCTTGGCGGACCACAGCCGCATGTTGTTCACCGTTGACGTGTCGTATCCGGGCACCGGCGTGTCGAACGCCATCGCCATGACGTCGTCGGTACCGACCCAGTGGAACCGCGCGTGCCCGTGCTCGTCGGTGAACTGCACGACGCGGCCGCCGAACTTCACCGCAAAGAGCACCTCCGGGCGCGGGAACTCCCACGGGTTGCCGTACCGCAGCCAGTTGTCGGGGTGCTCGACCTGTCCGCCCTGCTCGATGCGCTGCGTGAACATCCCGTACTCGTACCGGATCCCGTAGCCGTACCCCGGAAGCGAGAGCGACGCCATCGAGTCGAGGAAGCAGGCCGCGAGCCGGCCGAGGCCGCCGTTGCCGAGCGCGGCGTCGTGCTCGATGTCGCGGATGGTCTCGTAGTCGAGCTCGAGGTCCGACAGGGCGTCCCGGCAGGCGTCGTACATGCCCATGTTGAGCAGGCTGTTCGACAGCAGCCGGCCCGTGAGGAACTCGACCGACAGGTAGTACACGCGCTTGGCGTCGCAGCCGTAGTAGCTGCGCATCGTGTCCATCCAGCGCTCGATCAGCCGTTCGCGGACGGCGTAGGCGGTCGTGTTGAACCAGTCGCGGGTCGTGGCGGTCAGCGGATCCTTGCCGAGCGAGTAGGTCAGGCGGTTGGCGAGCGATCGCCGGAGCGAGGCGCGATCCACGCCGAGCTTCTCGTAGTCAAATCCGAGGCGTCTGAATGGGACCATTCTGGTGCACCTGCGGGGGCGCAGCGCCGGCTCGTCTCTGGCTCTTTATCGGCACCCGGGGCGGGCGCATGAGCCGACGGTCGCGCGCCGGCGGGCGAGCGTGGACCGGATCGGTCGCCGTCTGCGCCGGGCTGGCGCGTCGACGCGGCCTTCCGGTGAACGGCGCAACCGGGGGACGGTCTCGCGATAAGATGGTGCCTCCGTTGCCCCTCACTCCGCGGGCTGGATCCGGGCACGCTCCCGGTCCCCTGGGCCGGGTCCTTCTCAGGAGGCACGTCTCTGTGCGCATGACTTCGCTCCGCAAGGCTCTCGCGCTCGCCCTTCCGATGGTCGCGGCGTCGGCGTTCGTGGCGGCGCAGACGCCGGACGTCTACAGCGACATGCAGTGGCGCTCGATTGGTCCGACGCGGGCCGGGCGCTGCCGCGCGCTCGCCGGCGTTCCCAGTCAGCCGAACGTCTTCTACATCGGCTTCGACAACGGGGGCGTGTGGCGCTCCACCGACTACGGCTCGGTGTGGGTGCCGCTCTTCGACGACCAGCCGACCGGCTCGATTGGCGCCATCGCCGTCGCCCCCTCGAACCCGAGCGTCATCTACGTGGGCAGCGGCGCCGGCATCATCCGACCCGACCTGGCGACCGGCGACGGGATGTACAAGTCGACCGACGCGGGGGCGACGTGGACCCACCTGGGCCTGCGCGACAGCCAGATGATCGCCGACATCGAGGTCGATCCCGGGAACCCGGATCGCCTCTTCGTCGCGGCGCTCGGCCATCCGTACGGGCCGAACGCGGAGCGCGGTATCTTCCGGTCCACCGACGGCGGCAAGACGTTCCAGAAGGTCCTCTATCGCGACGAGTACACCTCGGGCAACGACGTGATCATCGATCCGTCGAACCCGCAGGTCGTCTACGCGACGCTGTGGCAGCAGCAGCAGGGGTTCCGCGAGAGCTCGGAGTTCGGCGGCTCGGGCAACGGCATCTTCAAGTCGACCGACGGCGGAACGACCTGGAAGCCGCTCACCGCGGGGCTGCCCGGCGTGATCGAGGCGAACCTCGCGCTGGCGCCCGGCAACCCGCGCCTCCTCTACGCCATGGTCGCCGGCGCGCCGCAGCGGGCCGGCGGAACGGGTGCCGGTCGCGACGGCGGCACGACCGGCATCGTCGGCTTCTACAAGTCGACCGACGCCGGGGAGCACTGGACGCCGGTCGACGTGCCCGCGGGGCCCGTCGGCGCGGCCACGCCCCACGTGGACGCGCGGCCCCTGGCGCGCATCGGCGGCGGCGACCTGCCCACGATCGCGGTGGATCCCCAGGACGGGAACGTCGTCTACAGCACCACCGTCGTCTTGTGGCGCAGCGATGACGGCGGCGTCCACTGGTCGGCGGTGCGCGGCGCGTACGGCGGCGACGACTACCAGAAGATGTGGATCAACCCGGACAATCGGGACATCCTCCTGGTGGTGTCCGACCAGGGCGCCGTCGTGTCGGCCAACCGCGGCCAGTCGTGGAGCAACTGGTACACCCAGCCGACCGCGGCCATGTACCACGTGACCACCGACAACGACTTTCCCTACCGCGTGTGCGGCGGCCAGCAGGACTCGGGGTCCGCGTGCGTGCAGAGCCGCTCGAACGACGGGATGATCACCTTCCACGACTGGCATCCCATCAACGTCCAGGAGTACGGCATTGCCGCGCCGGACCCGAAGGACCCGGACCTGGTTTACGGGAGCGCGCGCACCGACGTCTCGCTCTACAACCGGAAGACCGGCCAGACGACGAACGTCGGTCCGGACATGGGCCCCCGGGGCGGTCCGTTCAACCGCGACGTGCGCACCATGCCGATCCTCTGGTCGCCCGTGGATCCGGACCTGCTGTTCTACACGTCGAACGTCGTCTGGAAGACCCACGACCGCGGCCACTCGTGGACCCGCATCAGCCCCGACCTGGCGCGCCAGACGTGGGCGGTGCCGGCCAGCGCCGGGAAGTACGCGTCGAGCGTGGAGCCGGGCCCCCAGGGCACCATCACCGCGCTGTCGGCCTCGCCGCTCGACGTGGGGATCCTCTGGGCGGGGACCGACGACGGCAACATCCAGGTGACGACGGACGGCGGCGGCAAGTGGACGAACGTCACGCCGCCGGCGATCAAGCCGTGGACCCGCATCTTCAACATCGAGGCGGGGCACTTCGACCGCGGCACGGCGTACGCCGCGGCGAACACGATGCGCATCGACGACATGAACCCGCACTTCTTCCGGACGCACGACGGCGGCCAGAGCTGGACCGAGATCGACACGGGCCTCCTGCCGGGCGTGGCCAACTCGATCCGTGAAGACCCGCGCCAGAAGGGGCTCCTCTACGCCGCTACCGAGACCCAGGTGTGGGTCTCCTTCGACGACGGCGACCACTGGCACTCGCTCCGGCTGAACATGCCGGCCGTGTCGGTGCGCGACATCCAGGTGAAGGACGACAGCACGTGCCTGTGCGCCGATCTGGTCGCCGGCACGCACGGCCGCGGCTTCTGGATCCTGGACAACGTGACGCCGCTGCGTCAGGCGGCCGCGGCCCAGGCGGCGAGCGACGCCTATCTGTTCGCGCCGGCGACCGCCGTCCGCGTGCGCTTCGGAATGAACGACCCGACCGAGTGGCCGATCGAGCTGCCGCATGGCGAGAACCCGCCGCCCGGCGGCATCATCGACTATTACCTGGCCGCCGACGCCCGGGGGCCGGTCCTCCTGGACCTTCTCGACGCCGCCGGGAACGTGATCCGCTCCTACTCGAGCCAGGATCCCGTGCTCACGCCGGATCCCGCGCTCGACCCGAAGAAGTACGACGAGATCTGCCGGCAGGATCCGACGGCGCCGGACTGCCGCGTGCCGCTCTACTGGCCGGCGCCGCAGATGGTGGTCTCCACCCGCAAGGGGATGCACCGTTTCAGCTGGGATCTCCGGCTCGATCCGATCGGCGACGAGCCGCGCGAGGCGAGCGGCGCGACGGGCGCGGTGCCCGGGCACACGTACCCGCAGGTCGAGGCGCCCTGGGCGCCGCCCGGCAGATACACGGTGCGGCTCACGGTGAACGGGAAGGCCTACACGCAGCCGCTCACGCTGGCGCTGGACCCTCGGGTGAAGACCCCGGCCGCCGACCTGGCGCGCGCGGCCCAACTGTCGCGGGAGATGTACGACGGCGCCGTCGCGGATCACGCGGCCTACGAACAGGCGCGCGGCCTGGTCCGGGCGCTGGACGCTGCGGGAGGGCAGGACGCGGAAGCGTTCAAGGCGCAGGTCGACGCGGTCGCGCCGGCGCCGCGCCCGCGTCCGGCCGGCTTCTTCCGGAGAGCGGCCCCCTCCGGCCCGCCGACGCTGAACGGCGCGAGCGACGAGATGATGACGGCGGCCATGGCCATGCAGGAGGCGGAGGTCGCGCCGACCGCGCGCCAGATCGCGGCGTGCGACGAGGCGCGGACGCGGTCCGAGGACGTGATGGGGCGATGGCGCCAGATGGCGACGACGGGGCTCTCGCAGCTGAACGCCAGGCGCGCCGCCGCCGGGCTGCCGGCCGTCCGGATCCCTTGAGGCGGACACAGAGGCAGGGCGGGCCCTGCGGGACCCGCCCGTCCGTCGGCGTCCCGCCGCACACCTCCGATAGGATCGACATATGAGCTTCCCACGACGCCGCGCCGTCGCGCGCGGTGTGTTGGTCAGCCTGCTCGCCGCCGCAGCAGCGGCGTCGGCGCAGACGGTGCCCGCCGGACGCGAGACCTCCGCGGCGTCGGTGGCCTCCTACGGCGTTGCCGACCCGATGCCGGTCGATCCGGATGTTGTCGTCGGCACGCTGCCGAACGGCCTGCGCTACTACGTGCGGGCGAACGGCCGGCCCGCCCACCGCGCCGAGCTGCGGCTCGTCGTCAAGGCCGGGTCGGTGCTGGAAGACGACGACCAGCGGGGCCTGGCGCACTTCGTCGAGCACATGGAGTTCGAAGGGACGCGGCACTTTCCCGGCCAGAGCATCGGCGACTTCCTCTCGTCGCTCGGACTGAGCATCGGTCCGGACGCGAACGCGGCGACCGGCTATGACGACACGCAGTACACGCTGCGGGTGCCGACCGACGTGCCGGGCGTGCTCGACCGCGCGCTCACGGTCCTCGACGACTGGGCGCAGGGCGCGACGTTCGATCAGAGCGGCATCGACCACGAACGCGGCATTGTCCTCGCGGAATGGCGGATGCACCTCGGCGCGGACGAGCGGACCGATGACAAGATCCGCCGGGTCCAGCTCGAAGGGTCGCGGTACGCGGATCGGACGCCGATCGGCGCCCCTTCGGTCATCGAGCACGCCGGGCGCGAGCAGCTGACGCGCTTCTACCACGACTGGTATCGGCCGGATCTCATGGCCGTCATCGTCGTGGGCGACGTCGATCGCGATCGGGTGGCGGCGATGATCAAGGAGCGCTTCTCGGCGCTCGTGCCGCCGTCGCCCGAACGGCCGCGGCCCGTGTTCGACGTGCCGGACCATGCCGGCACCCGGTACGCCGTGGTCACCGACAAGGAGACCATCACGACGGCCGTCCAGATGAGCGACCTGCGGCCGGCGCGCAACCAGGGGTCGGTGGGCGGCTATCGCGATCTCATGCTCGACCAGCTCTTCGCCGCCATGCTCGGCGCCCGGCTGGACGAGCGCGCCCAGAGCGCCAATCCGCCTTTTCTCCGGGCCGCCGCGGATCGCCAGCTGATGTCGGCGCCGCGGACGAGAGACGATGCGGCCCTCCAGGCGCTCGTCTCGAACGACGGCGCGGTGCTGGGCCTGCGCGCGCTCGTGACCGAGCTGCAGCGCGTGGCGCGCTTCGGTTTCACCGCGACCGAGCTCGCGCGCGCCAAGGAGGCGATGATGCGCGGCTCGGAGCGCGTGGTGACCGAGAGCCCGGATCGCGAGTCCGCGAGCCGGGCGGACGAGTACACCCGGAATTTTCTGGAAGGGGAAGCGCTGCCCACGATCTGGCAGGAGCTGGCGTTCCATCGCCGTTTCGTCCCGGGCATCACGCTCGCCGAGGTGAACGCGCTCGCCGGCGACTGGTTCCCGGACCAGAACCGGCTCGTCGTGGTGTCGGCTCCCGATGCGCCGGGCGTCGTCCTGCCCGATGAGGCGAGGCTCGCTGACGCCGTGAAGACCGCCCTCGCGGCCAGGCTCGAGCCGTACGTCGACGCGGCGGCGGGACTGGCGCTGATGAAGGCGCCGCCGAAACCCGGCACGATCGTGAAGACCATCGACCGCCCCGCGGCCGGCATCACCGAGTGGACGTTGTCGAACGGCGCCACGGTCGTGCTGAAGCCGACCACGCTCCGAGAGGATCAGATCCTCTTCCGCGCGACGGCGCCGGGCGGGACCTCGCTGGCGAGCGACGCCGATTTCATACCCGCCCGCGTCGCGGATGCGGTCGTCCCCGCGGGCGGCATCGGGACGTTCAACGCGGTGATGCTCGACAAGATCCTCTTCGGCAAGGCGGTCGCCGTCAGGCCGTTCATCGACGAAATCGACGAGGGGATGGCGGGGGGGAGCACGCCGCAGGACCTCGAGACGATGTTCCAGCTCCTGTACCTGCGGTTCACCGCGCCGCGCGCCGATCCGACCGCGTTTGCCGCCATGGCGCTGCAGGCCAGGGGCGTGCTGGCGAATCAGATGGCGAGCCCGGACGTCGTGTTCAACCAGGCGATCGCCGACACGCTGAGCGGCGGCAGCCCCCGCCGGCAGCCCGAGACGCCGGCGACGGTGGAGCAGTGGGACCTCGCAGAGTCGCTTGCCTTCTACAAGGCGCGCTTCGCCGACGCGAGCAACTTCACGTTCGTCTTCGTCGGCAGCTTCACGCTCGAGTCGATTCGGCCCTTCGTCGAGACCTACGTCGCGAGCCTGCCGGCGACGCATGCCCACGAGACCTGGCGGGACCTTGGCATCGATCCGCCGAGGGGGATCGTGCAGAAGACGATCCAGAAGGGCATCGCGCCGAAGAGCCAGGTGGCGATCGTCTTCTCGGGGCCATTCGAGGACGACGACGCGCATCGGCTGGCGCTTCGGACGATGAGCAACGTGCTGCAGTCGCGGCTGGTGGACACCATCCGGCAGGAGCTCGGCGGAACCTACAGCATCAGCGCCACGCCGCAGACGGTGAAATTTCCGCGGCCTCGCTACGGCGTGCGGATCGAGTGGACGTGCGACCCCGCCCGGACCGAGGCGCTCGTGGCGCGCGTGTTCAACGAGATCGCTTTCGTCAGGGGCACGCTGTTCTCGTCCGCGCAGATGGGGCTGCTCCGTGCGGGCCTTCTGCGGGACGTGGAGCGGAACAGCCAAAACAACGGCTACTTCCTGAACCAGATCGCGCGCCGCTACGCGGACGGGGAGGCCGCGGACGTGGCGGCGGTGGCCAACATGCCGGATCGGATCGCGGCGCTGACGCCCGAAGCTGTCCAGCAGGCGGCCCAGACCTACCTGGACACCGGGAACTACGTGAAGGTCACGCTGATGCCCGAGAAGCCGTAGGGGCGGCCAGCGAACCAATCCGCCCCTCCGTCCGTCAAACGCTCCGGATCGACGCATGCGGCTGAGGCACTGGACCGGGGAGCTTCGCGACGACATCAGGTTCTCATTCCGCCAGCTGAAGCGCTCGCCGGCCTTCGCGGTGGTCGCCGCGATCACGCTGGCGCTCGGCATCGGCGCCAACAGCGCGATCTTCGCGCTCGTCGACGCCACGCTGCTGCGCCCGCTCCCGTACGGCGACGCCAGCCGTCTCGTCATGCTGTGGGAGCGAACCGACACCTCGGCGCACGCCCGGGTCTCGCCGCTCAACATGCAGGACTGGCTGGACCAGGGGCGCACGTTCGAGGGGATGGCCGGCTACCTGCCTTTCGTGGGCGGCATGGTCATGAGCGGCGCCGACGGGACCACCGAGACCGTGCCGCGCCAATGGGTGACGGCCGGATTCTTCGACGTGCTCGGCGTGCGGCCGGTTGCCGGGCGGGTGTTCCAGCGGTCCGACAACGACAGACGGGCCAACGTGGTGGTCCTGAGCGAAGCGTTCTGGCGGTCGCGCTTCGACGGCGATCCGTCCGTGATCGGACGCGACATCCGTCTGGACGGCGACCCGTACACGGTCGTCGGCGTCGTGCCGAAGGAGTTCCAGATGCAGGGCAGGAGCAGCATCTGGGCGATGATCTCGATCGTCCCGCGTCCCGCCCTGCGCAGCGCGTATGCGCTGCAGGTCGTCGGACGCCTGAAGCCCGGCGCGACGATCGGCGCGGCGCGCGCCGACCTGAGCGCCGTCGCCGCGGGGCTGGCCAGGTCGTTTCCGGCGACCAACAAGGGCCGGGGCGTCACGCTCGAGCCGCTGCGCGACGCCATCGTCGGCAGCAGTCTCCGCCTGACGTCGATGCTCTTCCTCGGCGTCGTCGGCTTCGTGCTGCTTATCTGCTGCGCGAACGTCGCCAACCTCCTGCTGGCGCGCGCCACGGTGCGGAGGCGCGAGCTGGCCATCCGGGCGGCCATCGGCGCCGGCAGGCCACGCGTCATCCGCCAGCTCGTCACCGAAAGCCTCGTGCTGTCGACGATAGGCGGCCTCCTGGGCGTGGCGGTCGGCGCGGCGATGCTCGGTGTGGCACCCGCGGTCGTTCCGCCGGATCTGCTGCCGGCAGCCGTGACGATCGAGTTCGACCTGCGGGTGGTGGCGTTCTGCGCCGCGGCCGCGGTGTTCGTCGGCCTGCTGTTCGGCGTCGTGCCGGCCTGGCAGGCGACGCGCTTCTCCTTGGCGCAGGCCATCGCGTCGCAGGGCCGGAGCGGCACCGGGCGCGGCGGCGGACTTCGCCGCGCAATCGTCGCCGCCGAGGTGGCCACGGCCGTGCTCCTGCTGGTCGGCGCGGGACTCCTGCTGCGCACGCTGCTGGCAGTGGACGGCGTCGACCGCGGCTATCGCGTCGATCGTGCGCTGACGATGATGGTCGATCCGCTGGGCTCGCACTATCCGACGAAGCCGCTGCTGCTGCACTTCTTCGAGGACATCGAGCGGCAGGTCAGGGCGATCCCCGGCGTCCGCGACATGGCCTGGGCCACCACGCTGCCGCTCGGCCCATCGTCGGCCGGCGCGTCGGTCTTCGACATCGTCGGGGCGCCGCCGGTCGCCGAGAGCAGGCGGCCGACCGTGGACTATCAGATCGTCAGCCCGACCTACTTCCGGGCGATCGATCTGCCGCTGGTCGCGGGACGCTCGTTCGACGAGCACGACACCGCAGACAGCGTCCCCGTCTGCATCGTCAACGAGGCGTTCGTCCGCGGGTACGCGCTCGGCCGCTCGCCGGTCGGCCTGCGGGTGGCCGTCCGGCCCGCAGACGACCCGAAGGCGCCGCCGGTCATCCGGCAGGTCGTGGGCGTGGCGCGTCAGGTCAACGACCGGCTCGATGCCACCGAGGATCTGCTGCAGATCTACGTGCCGATGGCGCAGGACCCGACCGACGACATCTACCTGATCGTCCGCCCTTCGTCCGGACCGGCCGAGGCGCTGGCGCTTCCGGTCCGCGCGGCGATTGCGCGTGTGGACAAGGAGCAGCTCGTGAGCGTCAGGAGCGTCCGCACGCTCGACGACGTGGCGCTGGAGTCGAGCGGCGGCCACCGGTTCCGGGCCGCGCTCGTGACAGCATTCGCCGGGCTCGCGCTGGTGCTGGCCATGGTCGGCGTCTTCGGGCTGCTGGCGTACTCGGTCCAGCAGCGGGTGCGCGAGATCGGCGTGCGGCGGGCGCTCGGCGCCACGACGGCCGACATGCTCCGGCTCGTGGTCGGCGGCGCTGCGGGCATTGTCGCCGCGGGCGTCGTCGTCGGTCTGGCGCTGTCGGCGGGACTCGCACGCCTGTTGACGGCCGTGCTCTTCGGCGTGCGGCCGCTGGATCCGCCGACGTTCCTGGCTGTCGGCGCCGTGTTGATTGTGGCGGCGACCGTGGCGACCGCTGCGCCGGCCTGGCGCGCGACGCGCATCGATCCCGCGGCCGCGCTGCGCGTCGAATGAGCCACCCGGCGTCAGGCAGATGAGCCCGCGCGCCGTGCGGTGCGCCTGTCGATTTCGATGCCGATGAGGACGCCGAGGGCGATTCCGGCCGCGATCGGCCAGCTGACGGCCGGAAAGGCGAACAGATAGATCGGGAGCCGCCAGTCGGCACCCAACCCGATCCATGGGACGAGGAAGCCCGCGACGAGACCGGCGAGCCACACCCCCCTCGCCCGGCAAGTGGCAGCAGTCAACACGAGGACCACCGCAAACGCGCCGAGCTTCCCGAGCGACGAGCTGTCCACGGCTCGGCGGTCCCAGCGAGATCAGCAGTTGGATGAACGGCAACGCGCCGATTGCGGCGCCCGCCAGGAACGCCAAGAGCGAGACCGTCCGTCTTCGCCCAGGGGGTGCGAGCCGCATGAAGGGCCTCTCCCCTATAATGCGACCTTCCCGCGAGACTGTCAGCCAGGAGGCGCTGGCAGGAGCAGCGACTGCGAGAGACGTTTGAGGCGCACCGGAAGCGGGCCACTCTCGAGAGGAGGCGAGTCATGAGGAGGGTTGTCACGATCTGCGGCGGCGTCATGCTGGCGGTGTCCTGGGTTGGGTGCTCCTCCCCGGAGCCGGCGCAGGCGAGCCGCAGCTCTGCGTCGGCGACGAAGGTCACGCTGGGCATACGGCCCGACGGCGACACGGAGATCCAGCCGGATCTCAGTCAGGTGCCGGCCGATCTGCAGAAGGTCTATCGCTACATCGACGACCACATCGACGAGCACGTCGTGAACCTGCAGCGATGGATCCGGCAGCCGAGCATCTCCAACAGCGGCGAGGGAATTCTCGAATCGGCCGAGATGGTGAAGGGCTTCTTCGATCAGCTCGGGTGCCAGGAGTCGCGCGTCTATGACGTCGGCATCACCGAGTGGGGCGCGCCTGGCAATCCGGTCGTCTACGCCAGATGCAACCAGGGCGCGCCGAAGACCCTGGCGATTTACTGGCAGTACGACACGATGCCCATCACCGAGCCCGACGCCTGGAAGGTGCCGCCTTTCGAGGGGCGGATCGTCGAGCAGCCGCCGTTCAAGAAGGTGATCATCGGCCGCGGCGCGACCAATTCCAAGGGACCGGAGATGGCGCAGTGGAATGCACTGATGTCGATGAAGGCGGTGATGGGCAAGCTGCCTGTCAATGTCGTGTTCGTGGCCGAAGGCGACGAGGAACGGATGGACATCGGCCTTCGGAAGTTCGTCATGGACCACCCTGGCTTCTTCGAGGGCGCCGACGCGATGCTGCACGGTGGGGGACAGGCGCCGAGCGGCGCCGGCGGCGTCTCCGGCAGCTCGGAAGGATGCGTGTACATCGAGCTGACCACGAGCGGCCAATCGTGGGGGCGTGGCCCGGTGCAGTCGAACATCCACGGGGCGAACAAGCGCTCGGTGGACAGCCCGGCCTGGCGCCACATCAGGATGCTCGCCTCGCTGGTCTCGGATGACGGCAACACGCCGCTCGTCAAGGGCTTCACGGACGGGATCGTTCCGATGGATGCCGAGGAGACTGGACGGTTGAAGAAGGCGGCCCAGCGGGTCGACATGACGGTCGCGGCCGAGAACCTCGGGGTCGCCAGGTTCATCGCCGACGATCCGTTCACCATGCTGAAAATGGCGCGCTACGGCATCTCGTTCAATCTGGACGGCATCTGGGGCGGCAACATGTACGCGGGGGGCGCGGGCGCGATCCTGCCCAACAAGGTCACCTCGAAGCACAACATCCGCTACGTGCCGCGAATGCACGGCCTCGAGATCGTCAAGCGCATCCGCGAGCAGCTCGATCGGAACGGCTACAAGGACGTCGCGATGAAGGTGATCGGCGACGTCCCGTGGTCGAAGATGTCGTACGACAGCGACATCGCGCGGGCGATCACGCGGATGTACGACGTCTTTCAGATACCGCACGGGAATCCGTCCCCGCACGAGTCGATCCTCTCCGGCGGCTACTGGCCGTCGTACCTGTTCTCGAACGGCGAAGTCGGGCAGCGCGTCACGCCGGTGGAGATGCCGATCGCCGGCGGCGCGGCCGGCCACGGAGGCCGGGCGCACGCAGCCAACGAGTACTACGTCATCGAAGGCGCCGGAAAGGTGTACGGCTACGCCGGCGCCGAGAAGTCGATTGCGACCCTCATCTACAACTTTGCGCGGGCGACCGGCTCCGAGAAGACGCCTCCGTCCGACTGAGCGCTCGGCCGGCACACTGCGAGATGGGCCGTGGACGATGTCTTGGCGATCGGGTCGTCCTGAGCAACGGTGCCGGCCCTTCTTCGAGCGCTATCGAGGCGATCGCCTATCTGATCGTGCCCGGCCTGAAGAGCGACGAGAGGTCGTTGGCCGAGGCCGCCGCGCCCAGCCACGGGAAGCCCGACCAGGGGTCGACGTCGAAGATTTCCTGCATCGTGCGCAGCGTGGACGAGTGCGACAGCTCGACGCTGCTGGCAAACGGCCTGCCGGCGACGTTCGGGCGCACATCCCTCGAGATGACGATGAACGGCAGCGTGAAGTCGGCGGTGTCGCCGCCTTCGCTCTCGTCCCACCAGAGGAGGATGATGCCGTCGTCCTTGTATGCATCGGACGCCATGATCAGCGGCACGATCCGGGCGACGAAATTGTCCGCCTGCGCGATCCGGGCGTCGTCGCTGTTGGGGAAGCCTCCGAAGCCGTTGCTGAGCGACGTGTGCATGTCGTTGTACTGGTTCGGCGTGATCCAGTTGTAGTCGGCGATGCGGTCGGCCTGGAGGTCGAGCGCCAGCTGCTGCAGCGGGGCGTACTGAAGGCGCAGCAGGTTCGCCGTGGTCGTGTCGCAGCCGCCGTTGGTGTCGGTGAAGAAGAGCATCGGATTGTGCTTGGCGGCGTAGTTGATCTGCGCCGTGTAGTTGTACGCATTGATGCCCGGCGCCGTCCACAGACCGCCCAGGTTGAACAGTGGAACCGTCCACGCGCTCTGCGGCAGCGGCGTGTTGGTGGCATCGACGTCGGTGTCCTCCTGGTAGGAGCGCCACGTTCGCCGCGCCCTCGTCAGGAATGCGCTCAGGTGCTGATCGGTCGTCTGAACGCTGTCAGGGGAGCAGTCGGCGTGGTACGGCTGGTCGTCGTTGAACACCCCGAAGTTGGTGCCCGCTTCGGCCCAGATGTAGTTCGGCTCCGACGGGTGCACCCCGACGCCCGAGTTCAGGTAGTTGGTCGCGTAGGCGACCTGCCGGCTGATGCCCGAGGTGCCGTCGACCAGGCTGTTTATGAACGGCGCGGCCGGGTTCTGGAAGATCGGCTCCGGGCTCGTCCTGGTGGACGGCTGCGTCCAGTTGTGGTTCTCCATCGAGACGACGAAGATTTTTTTTGCGCGCTGATCGTGGCGACCGTCGACACCGTCACGCTCGCGGTCCGCATGCGCGGTGAGCCCGCCCCCCACCACCGCGGCGGCAAGGGCCAGGGCGCACGCGCCCCCCTGATGTCTTGCCTGCAACATTGAAACTCCCTCCGATTTGGCGGAACGCCGTCCGTTCGGCGCCGCCCTGTCACAGTGGCAGGCGGCCTTGACGGCTCCGTCTCGGAGATGTGACCGGCGGATAACATCTTTGCGGAGAGGGATGCAAGGGCGTGCGACCTTTGGCTTCGGCGAACGCGACGTTTCTGGTCCTCCGGCTCTTCTGTGGCGAGCGGCGCGCTGAACATCCTGTGAGCAGCCCCGGCCTCCTGTCCGTCCGCGGGACGTGAGCGTTCGCCGCCGGACGCACCAGCCGCGCGCGCGGGCACGAACGCCGGCGCGTGACGGCGCCCGCCGGTTGGCATACGATTCGTCCGGCAGCTTCAGCCATGCAGGCCCTGCTCGATTCGCTGGCCCGGGATCTTCGCCACGGCGCGCGGGCGCTGGCGCGCATGCGGAGCACCGCCATCGTCGCGGCGCTGACGCTCGGCGTCGGCATCGGCGCGGTCACGACGATGTTCAGCGTGGTCTACGCCGCGCTCGGACGCCCGCTTCCTTTCGCCGAGCCCGACCGCCTCGCCATGCTGTACGTCACGGTGGCGACGCCGCGCGAGGGCCTTCAGCGCCTCCGCTGGTCGCGGACCGAGATTGCGCGGGTGGAGCGGATTGCGACGTCGTTCGACGCACTCGGCAGCTACAGCACGGCCAACGTGGGCCTGACCGGAGGCGGCGATCCCGAACAGATCGCGGCCGAAATGGCCTCGCCCGGCTACTTTCGCGCCCTGCGCGTGACGGCGGTTCGCGGCCGGACCTTCGACGCGGTCGAGGACACGACGCCCGGATCGCATCCGGTCGCGCTGCTGAGCGAGCGGCTGTGGAGGCGCCGCTTCGGCGCCGACCCGGGCATCCTGGGCCGGGCCATCGGCGTCAACCGCGTGGCGCTCACGGTGGTCGGCATCCTGCCGGAGGGCTTCGCCGGCCTGTCGAACCGGGCCGACGTGTGGATTCCGCCGGCCATGGCGCCGCGGCTGACCTACGCCGATTACCTCTCGACGCCGCAGCACTTCATCAGCCTGATCGGACGCATGAAGGAGGGCGTGCCGATCGGCCGGGCCGCTGCCGAGCTCGCGACGCTCGCGCCGCGCATCGTCGTGCCGGAGCCCACGCCGGGGGAGGCCGCGTCGTGGAGCGCGACGGCTTGGCCGCTCGGGCGCGCGCGCATCGACACCGACGCGCGGACGTCGGCGCTCGCCCTGCTCGCGGCAGTCGGCTGCGTGCTGCTGGTGACCTGCGTGAACATCGCCGGTCTCCTGCTTGCGCGGGCTCGGAACCGGCGGCGGGAGATCGCGATCCGGCTGGCCATGGGATCCGGCCGCGCGCGGCTCGTGCAGCAGCTCCTCGCCGAGAGCCTCGTGCTTGCGGCAGCCGGCGGCGCGCTCGGTACGCTGGTCGCGGCGTGGGGTCTCGGGGCCGCGGCTGCGCCGGCGGCGCTCGCCTCGGCGCGCAACATGTACGGACAGCTCGGCACCTTCTCGGCGCCGGCGCTCGACGGCCCGGTACTGCTGTTCGCGGCGGCGGTGACGCTGGGCACGAGCGTGCTGTTCGGCCTCGCGCCCGCGCTGCGCTCCACGCGCGTGGACCTGGTGACGGCGCTGAAGGAGGACGCACGAAACGGCGCGGGCGGCCAGCGCCGCGTCCTCGCCGCGCTCGTCGTCGGCGAGATCGCCCTCGCGGTGCCGCTGCTTGCCGGCGCCGGGGTGCTCATCAAGAGCTTCGCCGGTCTGGAGCGCCTGGAGGCCGGCTTCGACCCGCAGGGCGTGGTGGCGTTCTGGGTGACGCCGCCCGAGGCGCGAAACGGGTCGGCCGATGGCCCAACCACCGTCGAGCGCCTGCTCTCGCGGATTCAGCAGGTGCCGGGCGTCGAGGCCGCCGCGGTCAACCGGTGCGCGCCGTTCGAGGCGCGCTGCGCGCGCACGCTGGCATTCTTTCCCGGACGCCCGGCCGACCAGGCCTCCGCGCCCGTCGTCGGCCGCCACTACGTGTCGGCCGACTACTTCCGCGCGCTCGGCATCCCGCTGCGCCAGGGGCGCACGCTGTCGGACGACGATCGGGCGGGCCGGCCGCCCGTGGCGGTCGTCAACGAGACGGCAGCGCGGCGCTTCTGGCCGGGCGAGGACCCGATCGGCCGGCGCGTCTGGTTCGGTTCGGGCACCGGCTTCACCGATCCGGCGAACCCGGTCGAGATTGTCGGCGTGGTGGGCGACGTGAAGTACGGGCTGGTCGACGAGCCGGTCCTGCCCGACTTCTATACCTCGTACCTCCAGTTCACCTACCCGGACACGATGGTGCTGGTGAAGACGCCGCTTCCGCGCGAGGCGATCGTGCCGTCGCTCCGCGCCGCGGTGGCGTCGGCCGATCCGGGCGTGCCGATCTACGACGTGCGCACACTCGACGAGCGGATCGACGCAGCGCTGGCGCGGCCCCGCTTCAACGCGGCGCTCGTTGCGGCGTTCGCGCTGGCGGCCCTGGCGATCGCGGCGATGGGCGTCTACGGCGTCACCGCGTACGCCGTCGCGTCGCGCCTCCACGAGATCGGCGTTCGCCTGGCGCTCGGCGCGGACGGCGCGCGCGTCACCGGCCTCCTGGTGCGGGAGGGCGCGCGTCTTGGGGGAGTCGGCGCGGCGCTCGGGCTCGCGCTGGCGGCGGCCGGGGGGCGCCTGCTGCGGAACCTGCTCTTCGGCGTCTCGCCGGCCGACCCGGCGGTCCTGGGCGCCGTGGCGGTCGCGATGATGATCGTGGCGCTCGCGGCGGCGTTTGTCCCGGCGCGCCGCGCCGCCTCGATCGATCCGATCGTCGTGCTGCGCCGCGACTGAGCGCCCACGAGCTGCCACGGCGAAGGTGTGAGGGAGGACACGGGGTGCGCCCGACGACCTGGGGCCCGACGCGGAGGCGGTACGCGTCGGGTGCGACGCCGTCCGCCGATGCCGGCATCCGTTTTCAGCAGGAGGAGGACCATGTCTCTGATGGACAAGTACCGCGACCTGTTCGCACTGGCGAATCAAATCGGCCTCGAGAACCCCGATGTGAAAGAAGAGGGCGGCAAGCTCCGGATCTCGGGCCAGACGGAGTACCAGCTCGATGCGAATCGTCTCTGGGACAACATCAAGACGCATGCGGGGTGGGAGACCGAGATCGTGGCCGACATTCAGGCGAGGCGGTCGGATGTGTTCGGCGTCCACACCGTGGTTTCGGGCGACACGCTCTCCAGGCTGGCGAAGTCGTATCTG
The DNA here is from genome assembly GCA_963840225.1 of uncultured Acidobacteriota bacterium. Taxonomy (GTDB): domain Bacteria; phylum Acidobacteriota; class Vicinamibacteria; order Vicinamibacterales; family CAVVIG01; genus JBLMXQ01. Next base: position 27,228 of record CAWIYH010000008.1, on the reverse strand, counting down.
GGCGATGCCGGCCGGTACAGGGAGATCTTCGATGCGAACAGGGACACGTTGTCCAATCCCGACCAGATCAAGGTGGGCCGGAAGCTGAATATTCCTCCGCGCTGACGAGCGGAGGCGCGACCCGCGCGCTGCATCACGGCGGTCCGACGGCCCAGCGTCAGTGGACGTCCGGCGAGAACATCCCCGACGTCGCCACGGCGATCACTTCATGGGCTCACGACAGTGACCATGCCGTCGGAGCGGCGCTCGCGGTCAACTGGGCGCTCTCGGCAGCCGAATACTTGGGACCGCTTCCCGGAGCAGAGGGGGGCATCAGATCACGCGGCCGAACCGCTTCATCATGTCCACCATCCGGAAATAGTGCAGCGCGAAATCGCTGGCCTCTTTCATCGTCATCTCTCGGTTGTCGGGTCGTTCGATCGATCGGTTCTCGAAGACGGCAAGCTTCTCGGGCGTGTCATTGGTTTCAACGACGCGTTGCGAGTCGCCATGGCCCCGAAGGAACACGGCAATGCTCTTGCCGTACTCCTGTGCGCCACGCTTCTGGTCGTCGGTCGCTGTGTCTCGCTGGAGATAGGCCATCAGGTCCTCCGCCTTCAGCAGATCGCGACCCTCGAGAATGGCCGTGACCCACTGCTCGCGCGTGACGGACATCAGCGCCCGGAACATGCTCTCCGCAACCCGGCCGTCATCGTGCCGCAACGCGTACTGGCTGAAGCTGAAGAGGGGATCCGACAGCTCGCCGGCACGCGTGCCACGCAGCGCGAGACCCAGAGCCGCCGCGAATTGATGCGGCGACGATTTCAGCTGGGCCGTCCGGCTCAATCTTGTAGTGCGGACCTTGGTGGAGCGTGCCCTTCTTGCCCGCGCTTTCCAGGTTGTACCGCCCGACGAGGTCGTTGACGTGGTCGCTTCCGCTCTTGTCGTAGATATTTGCCCCGGGGAATGCGCTCTTGCTGGTCGGGCGGGCCGCCGGCGAACCGCTGAAGAATGGACGATAGTCTTTCCCCGGCTGGGTCGCCCAGGTGCTCCAGGAGTCGTCTTCGAATTCGAAGCCGACAGCCCGCTGGATCGTGGCCACCGGGTGCGACGAAATGGGTTTGCGTTGGAGCCGTGACGAGAGCTGCGCCAGCCGGGTCACCCGCCGGCCCTGATTGAGCGTCGCTCGGAGCCGGGCGAGCGCTCGGCCCCGCGCCGACGGGTCCAACGCCTCCCTTGTGGCGGCGACCGCCGGGGCTTCGCGGCGCCTCGACCTTACTGCGCCTGCCTGTCTGGCGGAAGCGCTCGTCGCCGCGCGACCAGCGCTCCGGTCAGACGGCCCCGTCCGCGCATGTTGCACCATGCGTCGATTCTCCAGCGTCAGCGACGTGCTGCGCGTACGCATCCTACATGCAGGGCAGCCCCCGCTTCCCGCGATCTCGGCGCCACTGCGACGAACCGCTGGGGCGGCAAGTCCGGGTGGTAGCGAGAGTGAGGCCCAGGCACGTCTTCGATCGGCTCATGACGGCCACTTACGGAGGCGACCAAGAAGCCGGCATCCCTGGTTGAGCCCGCACTGGTTGAGCTTGCAGAAGTGGTTGACCTTGCGCTCGAACTGTAAGCACCCTCACAATTGCTCTCACCATCCTACCGGGGCCGCCCGCGCCGTGGCGCTCGCCACCTTCCGGCTGAATGTTGGGAGGCAGGGTATGCGCCTTCGGATTTGTCGACGTCCGCAGGGTTCCATCGACGGCGTCGCGCTCGACCACTTTCAGATCGGTCTGATCTACGACATTGGCACTCAGGTCGCGAGCGTGTTGCTCGCCGAAGGCTGGGCTGAACCTATCGGCGCGGCTGATCGTGTGCGGCCCGCTCGCAGGCCACCTCAAAGCGGGAGTGCGGTGGTGCTCGTCGTGGACGATGAATCCGATCTGCGGCGACTCGTCGCGGCGCTGCTGTCAGGGCACGGCTACGACGTGGTGCTCGCGCAGCACGGCCGCGAAGCGCTCGGCCGGCTTTGCGAACATTGCCCCGATCTGGTGCTGCTCGACTTGAACATGCCCGTGATGGATGGCTGGCAATTCCGGGCCGAGCAACGCCGTCTCGTGGAGCCCCACTTGGTCAACATTCCCGTACTGATCTTTACCGGCGCTGATGGCGCGGACCAGCATGCGGCGACGTTGGACGCCGTCGGGGCGATTGAGAAGCCGTTCGATCCTGATCGGTTGCTCAACGCCGTTCGGACGGCGTTGCGAGCCGCCTAAGTGGCGTTGCGAGCCGCCTCAGGTACCTGATGCGGCCCGTCGAATCGAAGGCGAACCTCGAGCATCGGCAGCCAGGCCGTCCAGGCGATGTCCAGCGTGTGACAACACCAGCGGCCGGTTCGCCACGACGTCGTGTCGCACGTGCCTCGCCGTCTTGACGATTGAGTTCGACCCGCCAGATCAGCCGGAGTTACGCGCCAGAATCGAGCGTCTCGACGATGCCGATGACGGGGGGCACGCCGCTGGCGTGGATGCCCGAGGCGGTTCACGTCATTCGTCCCACGACACGTCATGTTCTCAATTCGTGGCTTCCGTGTCGCATTCAGCTGCTGGCAGAAGCATGCTCATCGGACGTATTTTCCACGAGTAGTCGCCGAAGCTCGAGCGCGAGGTTGTCGGGGAGATACGGTTTGCAGAAGAACGCGGCGCAGCCTGCGCGCGCGGCACGGTTCCGCACCGGTTGCCGACCATCGCCAGTGACCACGACCACGGGAATGTCGCGCGTCCGTGGATCACGTTTCAAGTGCCGCAAGAGTTCCCACCCGTCACGGCGTCTCAGGGCCAGCTCGGTCACGATGATGTCCGGATGCGATTCCCACGCCCGACGGAAGGCTTCCGCGGTGTCGTCCACCGTCATCACGTCGAATCCCAGGGGCGGCAGCGCAACGGTATACAGCTCGCGTGTGTCCGGGTGGCCATCAACAATCAGCACGAGGGGGCGTGCCGGCGGGTTGCGAGGGCGACGACGGTCCACCATGTGACTGCCTGGCAAAGGCTCCTCAACCGGAAGATAGTGGCGCGGGAGATCGAGGTCTGTCACCTCCCTGACAATCCGTGCTACACTCATAACGTCATATTGATTGAGAGCCTACCGCCTGCCTCGCCCTGAAACAGGGCAGAGCCTGGCCCGCGACAGCCTCTTAAGGACTGGAGGCTGCCATGATGGCCAAGCGCCGCTCGACCACGCGACCGTCGGCCAATCGACCGCCGCCGTCGACACGGAACCGGCCGCCTCCCTCGGATCCGAAGAACCTTCTGCTCGCCGCCCTTCCTGGTGAGGACTACGAACGTCTCGCTCCGGCACTCGACGTCGTCTCGCTCACGCTCAAAGACATTCTTCACAAACCCGGCGAACGGCTGGAGCACGTCTACTTCCCCGGCGGCGGTGGCTTCTGCTCGGTGCTGACCGTCCTGAGGGACGGCGCGATGGTCGAGGTCGCCACGATTGGCCGTGAAGGCATGGTCGGCGTATCGGCCGTGTTGGACGGAGGTCGTGTGCCGTCCTGCGCGATGGTGCAGGCCGAAACGGATACCTGCTACCGCCTGACCGCGGAGGCCCTTCGCCGCGAGACGGATCGGCATGGCGCGCTGTACCATCTGCTGACCCACTATTCGCAGGCGCTGATGGGATTCGTCATGCAGTCGACCGCCTGTAATGCCGTGCATTCCGTCGAACAACGGCTCGCGCGCTGGCTCCTGCTCGCGCACGACCGCGTCGGGAGGGACGAGTTTCCGCTCACGCAGGAGTTTGTCGCGATGATGCTCGGCGCGGCCCGTCCGACCGTAACGGTCGTCGCGGGGGCCTTGCAGAAAGCGGGCTTGATCAAATACCGCCACGGCCACGTCACGATTGTGGACCGCCAAGCGCTCGAACAGGCATCGTGCGAATGCTACCTGGCCGCGACGACCTTACTTCAGGCCGTGACGGATGGATCGCGCGCAGCGAAATCGCGCTGAATCTGCGAACGCGACGCCGATAAACAGGCCCTTCCTGACGTGCGTGCCGCCGCGATGATCATCTCGGGCGAGAGACGCACGAGTCGATCGCGGACCCGATCGACTCCTTCACGAGTGGCTGCTCGAGCGATCGGGCGCGGATGCCGGCGAGCACAGCAACCCCTTTCCTTGCCGGCGCCATGCTTCAGGGTATTCGAGGAGTGGGGAGAGATCGAGTTTTGGAGGCGTCGGCGTTCACGACTCGGACCCGCCGACTCCTGGACCGCCCTCGGGTTCTGAGTCGGGGCCGCCAGCGGCCTGCTGCGCTTCGGCCAAGCGCTGCTCACACGCTTTGAGGAACGAGCTTCGAACCTCCTTCTTCTGCGCAGGATCGAGTCGCGCCTTGAGCGAACGGCCTCCCTCGGCGAGCAGCCGGCCATCGAACTCTCTCGGGATCTGCCCGGATTGACGAATCGACTCAGTAAGGGCCTCGAGTCCTCGGCTCGGACGGATCCCGAGCAGATGCACGCGAACGCCAAACTCCTGTGCCTGTTGCACTCCGACGCGCAGATCCTCGTCGCCCGGACAGCAGCACGGCTTCGCTCATCGCATGGTTGCGCGCCAGCGCAATCATGTCGGTAACGATCAGGGAGTCCACGCCCTTCTGCTCACCAACGCTGTTAACGAAGCCGAGACGAACCTTGACGTGCGCGACGTGCGCCAGTGTGATGTGCTGGGAGCTGGGGCCGGTTGAGGTCGTCGTACCAGGTACACGCGCAGGAGGTCGACCCCGCTCACCCGGGTTGCAAATTCGGCGAGCGCGTCGATCGCCTTTTCGTGGTCCAGCATGAGGCGGCCGCGAGGGAGCGTTCGACCAGCGAGAGCCACTGATCCCTGGGCGAACAGGTAGCCGGCGTCCACGAAGACGGCAACCCGATCCATCAGCAACTCCTGGATTTGGGGGGAAAAACGAAGGGCTCCCGAGGGAGCCCTGTACTAAGCCGCCCCATTTAGAAATACTAGTCGGGACGACCGGAACCATTATCGTGACGCACTGCGGCCGGATCTGCTTCCACCGCCACAAGGTGAATCTGAGCCAGGCTTCGCGGGGCAGAACGTCAGGCGTGACGCAGGTTCGGCGAGCGCACCTGGCTCGTGACCTTCATGCAGTACGATACGGTCACGTGCTTCTGCCGTTCAACGAATGGAACGTCGGTGTCGGACGCGCGGGTTCAAATCGCGGGCCCGCAATCAGCTGTATCGGCACCTGTGTTGGGCGGCGGCGTGAACGGAAAACGCTGTCGTTTGACGGAGGTGCCCCATGTTCGACGATGCCCGTTGGGGTGACGATCCCCGCGATCCGGACGATGGCTCGCGAGATCTCAGCCGTGGCAGTCGCGGCGGCTCAGACCCGCGTGAGCGGGAGCGCGTGGACCCGCGCGACGTGTTCATGGAAGGCGTCAACCTTCCGCGCGGCATGGATCGCGAGCACGTCCATTTCCGCGACCACGATTACACGCTGCGCGGCTCCGAGACGCGCACGCTGACCACCGTCGGCGCCTTCCGCGTTGTCCCTGCCAACGACCTCCGCGACACATTCGATCGGTCGCTCGATCCTCGACACGGCGAGCTTTGGCATCTCCGCGACTCGGGACTCGCTCAGACGCTTCGACTCGACCGCGACACGACTGTCGTTACGCTGACCAAGGAGGGTCGCGACCTCCTCGAATCTCGGCAGCGAGACCCAGAATCGCCTGACCGCCAAGCGTTCCACTGCGGTGTCCAGAAGCCACGCGAGCTGAAGCACGATGCCGAGGTCTATCGCGCCTATCTCGATGAAGCCGAGCGGCTGCGCGACGAGGGCGCGAGCATCCACCGCATCGTCCTGGAGAACGAACTCAAGGCTGAGTATCAGGAGTTCCTCCAGGAGCGGAATCGAGACCGGGGCGACAGTGACGGCCGACCAGATCGCGAGGTTGACGAGGTCCGAGCCTGGGCCCTGGAACACGACCTGCCGTGCGACGACCAAGGGCACGTGCAGTTCCGTTCCCAGACGTCCGGATCGAGTACGACGTTGACGGTCGCGACCGCACGCTCGACGTCGAGGTGATGACGCCTCACTATCGAGGCGCGCACGCCGCCGCCAAATCTGGTTCCGGCTTCGCTCTCTACTTCTCGAACCGTAGCGGCGGAGGTGGGCGCAGCGGTGGGCGGACACCCAGCGTCATCGAGGAGCTGCTGCGATGACCCTCGACGACCGCGTCCATGTCGTCGCGAAGAGGGGGTTCACCGACCGCCAAGCTCGATTCCTGGTAACCGTCATGCTGCATGCCGGCGTCTGCGTTCCGCGCCAGTACGCTCGGTTTTGCGGCATCGTCCATGGGCAGAAGACACGGAAGTTCTTCGCCAAGCTCGTGCGGCTTGGCTGTGCGTCGATGTACGACTGTCGCCACAACCGAGCGCGCATCTACCACGTGAACCAGCGGGCGCTCTACGCAGCCATCGGCGAGGCCGACAGCAAGCTCAGGCGGCCGCTAACGCTGAACCATGCCATCCACCGCCTGATGGTGCTCGACGCGATCGTCGAGGATCCGGATCTCGTGTGGCTCGGGACCTGCTGACGAGAAGGCCGCACACCTCACGGCGCTGACCCGGATCGCGCTGGCGGACCTGCCCCATGTCACCGTCGGCCAGGGCGATTCCAGGACCAGTCGGTACTTCCCTGAGCGCCTTCCGATTGGCATCCACCTCGCCGGCCGCGGCGTTGTCGTCTACGTCGTCGCCGACCCCTGGCTGGACGACTTCCGCGTGTTCCTCGAACGCCATGCCGCTTTGCTCCGGGCGCTGCCCGCGTGGACGCTCCGGATCGTGGTGCCGCCGCAGTTTCCAGGCATCGGACTGCGGGCGAAGCAAGTCGTTTGGAATCAGTTGCTGACCCCACTCAAACCGCCGGTGATCGACGAACTCCGTTGGTACTTCGAGCAGGCGCGAACCCACTCCGCGCCGTCCCGCTGCGACGACCTCGACGAGCGGTTCTACAAGGCGCGTGATACATTCTCAGCGCCTCGCTTCAAGGCGCTCTACAAGGTCTGGAAGCAGGACGCCGACACAGCCCTCGCCGAGGTCGGATCCCACGCGATCAGCAATGCGGTGGACGCCGGCGCCGGCCAAGTTGAGGCTCTCGAACTCGGCCACCGCTACGGTCATCTCTCTCCCCTGGTCAACGTCGCCTGAGATCACTCCTCTTTCGCCGAGGGGGGCCGAGGAGGGGGACACTGCGTCAGTGCGCGGTTGGCCCCCTTCCCCATCCCGCGCCCCAGTAGGCGTCAACGCTCCCGAGTAGGCCGTGCCGCAGTCACGCCCCTGCAACTACTTGATCGTCGCAGTGTTGCGCTCTCGGTGTCGCCATCGTCGGGCGGCGCATTGTGCCGCCCGTCCCGCGCCCCAGCTCGATTGGTGGACTAGGAAATGGGGCGTGAGCGACCCCGCCTGCGGACGGCAAACGTCGCCCCAGCGCCGTCAGCGGGGTCGCTCACGCCCCACGTGTCAGTGTTGGAGATGTGCTGGTTCGGCCAAGGTCGGGCGCCCTTGAAATCGCGTCAGCAATCGAGGCGATACTGACCTCGCATCTGAACCCGAATGAACATCTATTCTGCTCTCGCGTGGCTTCAGTTTTCCCGGCCTCGACGCGCAAGTTCATCGCCTTGATTTTCCGGACGCTGCGATGAGCGCTTGGTCGCGTGTGTTTGCCGTCGCTCCGGTGCCGATTTTTCCGGACGCGCTTGGGCGCGTCAAGACTGCCCTCCGCTGCGCTACGGCGCTTCGCGGTCTTGACCCACCCGGCGCGCCTCCGTCAAGTCGCAATTGTCGGAGCGACGCGTACTTCTGCCGGCAATTGAAGCGATTGCGGTCCGGTGACGCGACCGAGCGGCTGGCCTGTCACCTCGCGCGCTGCATCCTGCGATTCGCGTCCGAGTTAATCGTGGGCGCAGACAGGAGAACGCCAATTCATATAGCGTGACATTATCCCTCCCGCAAGTCCCCCGTCTGCCTGCTGTTCGGGCTCGCCTCGAAGACGTGCGTCGAGGACCGCCTTGGCCCTCGCAGCACTATCACGAACACCAGCGGAATCGTCACGCTGCAAGCGGTCGAGCGTCTCTGAGCCGCGCGCGGATCCGATCTGTCCTAGGGAGTAGGCAGTCCAGATCCAAACGTATTCGTCCTTGTCTGAAGCGGCACCGACCAATGCTCCCTCGTTCTCAACGCCGGGACAGAACGATAGCCCGTGTGCGGCTCTCGCTCGGGTCCGCTCGTCGGGGCTGGCGAGTGCCTTCCGCAGCCCTGGCCCGCCGTAAACCTGGATTACTTTCCGCATCGCCGCCACGTGGATGCTCATGTCGTTGTTGGCCATCGCAGACATCAACCCTGGGAGATCGTCAGGGACTCGAGGTTCACATGCCGTACACGCCAGAATTGCGATGAGCAGCGGTACGAGCTTCCTCTTGGGCAGCATTCGGGTCTCAGGCCGATGCACTGAGGGACTCGAGCCTCTGAAGCGTGTCCGGATACTTTCGGACGAGCCAGATGAGGACAGCGGCCTGTTCGTTGGGCTTGCTCCGACCCTGCTCCCAACGCTCCAGCGTTCTCGGGTTGACGCCGATTTTGAAAGCGAAGACCTGGCGCGACATATGGAGGCCTACGCGCGTGTTTCGCACGAAGTCGGGATCGACGCGCGGGATGGCAATAGGCTCCACGTCGTGCGTCCGAAGAGTCACACGACCCTCGCGGTGTTCCCGCATCGCCTGGACGCCTGACATAAGCTCACCGAAGAGGCTTCGCTTCTTCGCCGATCCGGCTCGCTTTCTTTTCTTGGCCATAAATCACTTCTTTCGCAACTTGCGCCTGGAACGCTGTGCGATCTCCCACTCGATCGCCGCTTTGAGTACTCGCTTCTCTTTGCCGCTCAGATCCGCGGCCTCGTCCTTGTCGTACACGCTCATGAACCAAATCTGCGTGTCCGCCATCAGGTAGTAGTAGATCACCCTCAAGCCGCCGCGCTTTCCCTTGCCCCTTCTCCGATCGGCCCAACGTAGTTTTCTGAAGCCGCCCGTTCCTGGAATGATGTCCCCGGCCTCCGGACTGCGAGTGAGAAAGAGCTGAAGCCCATGGTAGTCATCGTCGCCGAGATAGCCGGGGAGGAGTTGCGTGAAGATCGGCGCCTCGATGAACTCCACATATCACATTATACGCACATCGCGTATGGTCGACAAACCGGCCTGAACCCCGGTTTGTCCACGTGTTCGAGGCTCTCAGGCACGCGCCCTCTTGACACGTCCGCGTGAGGAGGCGTAATTTCAATCCATCTCGATGTGGCGCCCTGCGCCACCCCCTCCATCGGTTTCAGGCCCTCGGAGGCAGCTTCTCTCTCGTCGCCCTCAGGAGCACGAGAGCGAGCATTCAAATAATTCCGGCGTCGGATCACTCGGCTTGAACGGTCCCGCTCGTCAGCATCGACCCATGGTCATCTGACCGGCGCGACGGAGCACGAGAGAGCGCTCACCAAACGCGAGTTCGCCCTAAGGGCAGTCGCGGCGGATTAGCGCCGACCGAACTGACCGGATCCCAATGACAGGCGCACCTCGCGCGGGTTCCACCTCAGGAGCGCCCGCCTCCGGTGCAGCGGGACTCCTGGCGTGTCGTGATCATCACCTCGCGCCACGTCCCGCACTCGTCCGCGCCACCATGCGCGGAGATTGGCCGTGCCCGCGATCGTCGATCGCGTTTCGCACGTCTTCAGGCTCGGCGGTACGAGACCGACTCTTAGTCCGTCATCGGCCGACCGGAGTGCCGCTCCGTTCTCAGGACGGAGCGGCCAGCCCCGAGTTGATTCTTCAACAACAGTTCATCGTTGCGAGTCAACGCGGGGTTATCATGCGTGGACGAAAGCGATCAAGGCTCTGGCCGCCAGCGCAAACGCCGGATGTCGTTTCGCACAAGGACGACGCGTCGATCGATTCGGACGCGCAGACAGATGCTGTGCTCCTCGCGCTCGTTCGATTGCTGGCGCGCCAGGCAGCGCGTGAGGTCTTCGCGCAGACCGTCACCGACTCGGATCGTTCCTTCGATGAGGGCCGCGAATGAAAGTTGCCATCTACGCCCGGTACTCTTCCGAAAACCAGCGCGACGCCTCGATCGCTGACCAGTTCCGCATCTGCCGAGAATTCGCGCTACGCCAAGGCTGGCAGATCCAGCGCGAGTACTCGGACCACGCGATTTCAGGAGCGACGCTCATGCGGCCTGGATTTCAGGCATTCATGGCGGCGGCATTGCGAAAGGAGTTCGACGTCGTCCTCGCTGAGGCCCTCGATCGATTCAGTCGCGACCAGGAAGACACTGCCGGGCTGTTCAAACGTCTGACGTTCGCCGGCGTGAGCATCGTCACTTTGGCCGAAGGCGACATCACGCACCTGCACATCGGCCTCAAGGGGACGATGAACGCGTTGTTCCTGAAGGAACTGGCCGAAAAGACGCGCCGCGGGATGCGGGGTCGCGTTGAGTTGGGCAAAGCTGGCGGCGGTCTGTGCTACGGCTATCGCGTCGTTCGCCAGCTTCAAAACGGCGTCATGACCACGGGAGAACGCGAGATCAACTCCCAGGAAGCGGCCATCGTTCGACGGATTTTCGAGAGCTACGCCGCCGGGGCTTCGCCGAAGCAGATCGCGAAGACTCTGAACACCGAAGGCGTGCGAGGTCCGCAGGGATCGCTCTGGAATCCGAGCACGATCCACGGCAACCCGAAGCGCGGCATCGGGATGCTGAACAACGAGCTCTACATCGGGCACATGGTTTGGAACCGACAACGGTTTGTGAAAGACCCGGATACCGGGAAACGTTTGGCGCGGTTGAATCCGCCGTCCGAGTGGATCACGAAGGACGTTCCCGAGCTGCGTATCGTAGACGACGAGCTCTGGCAAGCAGCGAAGGCCCGGCAGACGTCCGTTCACCGGAAGTGGTCCTCGGCCAAAGAGGAACGTCGATTCAACCAGTTCCGACGACCGAAGTACCTATTCTCGGGCCTGACGAAATGCGGCGAGTGCGGGGCGGGCTTCATCGTGTACTCCCGCGAGCACCTTGGGTGCTTCGGCGCGCGGGACCGCGGCTCCTGCACCAACCGTCTCACGATTCGACGTCAGGAGGTTGAGGAGCGCGTCCTTCGCGCGTTACGCGAGAAGCTGATGCGCCAGGACTTCTTTGACGAGTTCTGCCGTGAGTTCGCGAAGGAGATGAACCGGCTACGGATGGAGCAGCGGGCCGGCCTGACGTCCGCTCAGCGTGAGCTCGCGCGAATCGAAGCCAGAAGAAAGAAACTGGTGGAGTCCATCATGGAGGGCGTGCCTGGCGCCCAGGTCAAAGACGAGCTGATCGCGATCGGTGACCGCAAGGAGGTGCTGACGAAGCAGCTCGAAACCGCGAATCAGCCGCCTCCCTTGCTGCATCCAAGCATGGCCGACCTCTACCGAACGAAGGTCGAGGACCTCGCCGCGGCGCTCCAGCGCGAGGATACACGCCTGGAAGCGTCTGAGATGCTCCGTGGATTGATTGATGCGATTGTCTTGATGCCGGAGAAAGGCCAGCTCCGTATCGAGCTGAAAGGCAATCTGGCCGCGATGTTGACTGCCGCCCAAGAAACAAGAAGGTCGCCAGAAACGGGCGACCTCTCGCTGCAAGTTGTGATGGTTGCGGGGGCACGCAACCGCCATTATCTGCAGCTCTGGCGCCTAGCAGCGTGATGGGTACGGCTGAAGTGCGCACGCGCGCGCGGGGGCGTCGGCATGCCGCCCGAACGCGACGAGCGCAAAATCCAATTCATCAGATTGATCGAATCATCACCAATAGCATCTTGAACGGCGTTGGCGCGTGGAGCGCGTGCGGCTGATTGGCAGGCATCAACACCATCTCCCCCGCCGACACCCTGAGCGGTGTGCCCGAAACAATGATGTCAGCGTGCCCTTCAAGAACATGGGCCACCGCATCGAACGGCGCTGTGTGCTCGCTCAGCGACTGCCCTTCGTCAAACGCGAACAGCGTGATGGTTCCGCCCGCCCGCTTGAGCAGCGCGCGGCTGACCACCGCGCCATCCTGGTAGGCGGCGAGCGCCAAGGGCGCGAGAAGCGTGGCGGCTGGCATTTCAGATGACGTTGTCATGATTCCCCTATCATCCCTTGCGTCTCGTCCGTGCGTGCTATGTTTCGTGTGTGGACCCTCTCGCGGGCTCGCAATGGAGCACTCCCGGCACGGTGGCAGGGTTCGCGCGTTCGGCGCCGAACGCCGTCCTCATGACGTTCGCGGAGGGGGAACGGCGGCGCTCCGGGAGCGAGCGCGTGCTCGACCTAGGCTGCGGCGCAGGACGCAACGCCGTTCCGCTCGCCCGCCTGGGCTGGACGGTCGTCGGCACCGACCTATCGTGGCCTATGCTCTGTGCTGCCGCCGCGCGCATGCGGGAGGATCGACTCGATGACCACTTGCACCTGGTCCTCGCGCCGATGGAGCGTATTCCCGCGAGGGATCGCACCTTCGACCTCGTGATCGCGCACGGCATCTGGAACCTTGCGGATTCGGCTTCGCAGTTCCGGCGGGCGCTCGACGAGGCGGCCCGTGTCGCCAAGCCAGGGGCGGGCCTGTTCGTGTTCACGTTCTCGCGGAACACCTTCCCGCCGCAGACGGAGCCCGTGGCCGGCGAACCCTTCGTGTTCACGCAGTTCTCCGGCGAGCCGCAGTGCTTCCTCACCGCGGCCCAACTCGTCGCGGAGTTAGGTCGTGTCGGCTTCGCGCCCGATCCGAGCGTTCCCTTGCGCGAGTACAACCGCCCGCAGCCCGGGGCCCTCATGACGGGGACACTGCCGGTGATCTACGAAGCGGCGTTCCGCCTCACATGACATCGACGCCACGCGCCCATCTGCCGCCGCGGCTGTTGCCGGTCCTCTATTTCGGTGCCGCGCACGTGGCACTCGCGCTCGCATTTGGCGCCGTCGCCTTGGATCCGCGTGGCGCTTCCGGTTTCTTCTATCACGCGCGCATGCTGGGGATCGTCCACCTGATCACCCTGGGCTGGATCACCGCATCCATCCTCGGCTCACTTTATATCGTCGGGCCGATCGCGTTGCGTATGTGGATCCCGGCCACGTGGCGTGACTACACCGCATTCGCCCTGGTCCTCATCGGCATCGTCGGCATGGTGGCGCACTTCTGGATTCAAGACTACGCCGGCATGGCGTGGTCGGCCGGCACGGTCGGCGTCGGCATCATGGCGGTTGGCGTTCACGTCATTCGATGCCTCGGTCCCGCCACACTGCCGCGGGCCGTCAGCGCACATATCGTGCTGGCATTCGTGAACGTCTTGGGTGCAGCGACGATGGGCGTGCTCATCGGGTTCGACAAGGTCGATCACTTTCTGCCTGGGTTCGTGCTCGCCAACGTGTTCGCCCACGCCCACCTGGCGGCCATCGGGTGGGCCTCGATGATGGTGGTCGGTGTGGCGTACCGGCTGTTGCCCATGGTTCTGCCGGCAGCGATGCCCAGCGGGCCGCGCCTGTGGATCAGCGCGGTGCTGCTTCAAGCAGGCGCGTCGGGGCTCTTCGTGACCCTATTGCTCCGCAGTCCGCTGGTGTGGATCTTCGCGCTCACCGTTGTCGCCGGGTTTGCTGCATTCATCTCGCAGGTGGTGTGGATGCTACGGCGTCCGCGTCCTCGCCCGCCAGGATTGCGTCGCCCTGATCCGGCGGTACTGCACGCGGGGGCGTCGTTCGCGTCGCTGGGCGTCGCGTCGGTGCTCGGGGTGTGGCTCACGATCGCGGCACCGTCTTTGGCTGCACTGCGAATCGCGATGGCGTACGGCGTCTTTGGCCTCGTCGGATTCCTGGCGCAAATGGTCGTCGGCATGGAAGGGCGGTTGCTGCCGATCTTTGCGTGGTATTGGGCGTACGCCAACACCGGATACAAGGGACCGGTGCCGTCACAGCACGAGATGCCCTGGCGGCCAGGCCAAGAGCTTGTCTTCGTGCTGTGGCTGTTTGGCGTCCCGGCGTTGGCGGGCGGCCTGGCCTTCGACGCGATCCCGTTCGTCAGCGCCGCCGCGTGGTGCCTGCTCGCGGCGACCCTGATCGATGCCACCAATGTGGCCAGAATTCTGCGTTACGCGTTCTTGACGCCGTCATCGGCGCCGCTCTGAATATTCCGCGGGCGGCGATGCTCACGGGGGACGGCGCTGCTCGGGCGTTGGGACGGAATAGGTGACGTGAGTTCCCTGGACCCGTGCCCACGGCGTCAATTCGTGAGGCCGCGTACGAACCGCGCTGGTGATTTCACGCGCCCCGATGCCTCGCGCCAGCAGCGCGTCCGCAATCAGCGATCGGTGACACCGCCACGGTACCGACTCTGCGCACATCAGGACCACGCGCTCCTGTTTCGCCAGACCAATGCAACGCGCCAGGCTGTCCTCGAACTCCGGGGTCTGCATGTAATCCGCATAGCCACGGAAGCTGGCGTTGCGCCACGCCGTATTCGCGGAGTCGGCCCGTGCAGGGCGCAGGCCGCCCAGCCCAGGCATATGCGTGTAATGCATCCTCGCGCGGTGCAGGGCCGGAGACAAACGGACGCGATTGAACTGCGGATTGTGGCGTGATCGCGGAATCGTGCGCACGTCCACGACGCGCTGCACGCCATGCGCCTTGAGAAGACGGATGAAGACATCGATCGGGCGCGTGGAGTGTCCGATCGTGAAAATGATCGGTCGTGTCACGTCGCTCCGCCCGACGGTTCCGCTTCCCTGATTGACTCAGCCGTCCGGCCGGGCCACGCGATCGTGAGCAGGAACGCACTCTCTTGAAGGGCGTGGAGGGCATGAGACGTTCCGTGATCCAGCGCGAGCAGACTCCCCGGACGGAGGTCGAACGTGCGTCCTGACGCACTCAGCCGGATGTGGCCTGCGAGGACGTGGACGGAAATTCGCCCATCGGTGTGGTGTTCCGGGATGTGGGTATCGGCCTGGAGCGCCACTCGGAAGTCGTCGTACTTCAGGAGCGTTCTGGCGTTCTGACCGGTGCTCCACGTCGTCTCACGGTGAAGCCGATCGACTTCTGCCGTCAGGTCGAATTCGAGGAACCCACTCGCCATCGACGATGAATGTGGTCGCCTGTGCACGGGCTCTTGCGGCGGGCTAACGGACATGGGAACCTCCATGAGTGCTCGCGGACTGTGCAACGATCATCGCTCAAGCCATTCCACGAACGATCCTACGCTGTCGGTGACCACCATCACACGCAGAACGCGATCGTTGTGATACATGAGCTTCGCGCCGGCTCGCGCGTCCTCTACGGATGGGTACTGCGTCCACGTTTCGGGAAGACTCGCTGCCGTCCCTTGCTTCATGATCGCCCGAAGCCTGAATGCTGGTGTCGCCATGTCCGCCCTCCTCGCACCTCGTGCGAAACCTCGATGCGGTTCCCATCATGACCTCGGGCACCTCGGGGCGTCTTTGCGGTGGCGCAATCAAGCGATCAGCCCGCCAGGGACAAATCGGCAACAGCATGCTCTCGGCCGGGCGATATGGCACGATGAGGCGTACATCCCAATGAGTGTTCCCCGCGACGCATCGGCACTCGGCGACCAGCTCGGTCACGTGCCGCTGTTTCAGGGCCTGGCCGCCGATGTCCTGGCGCGTATCAGAGGTCAGGCGCGCTCACGAGTGCTCGCGACGGGTGAGTCCTTCTTCCACGAGGGAGACGAAGCCGAGGCATTCTTCGTCCTCACAAGTGGCCGGGTGAAGCTGACACAGCTCACGCCGGAGGGACACCAGGTGGTCCTTCGTATCATTGGTGCCGGCGACGCCTTCGGCGGCGCGGGTGCCTTCGGCGATGTCACGTATCCGATTGGCGCCGAAGCGGTCGAACCAGCCGTGGCCTTGGTGTGGACATCCCAGGCGATCCGGCAGCTGCTGGAGACCGAGCCTCGAGTGGCCCTCAATGCTGTGCAATTCGTCGCCGGCCGGCTGCACGATCTGCAGCGCCGCCACCGACAGCTCATGACGGAACGCGTCGAGCGGCGCGTCGCGCGTGCGTTGCTGTGGCTCGTGCGCGAGGCTGGCCGGCGTGTGGATGCCGGGGTGGAAATCGACTTCCCCGTTTCGCGCCAAGACATCGCGGAGATGACCGGCACGACGCTGTACACGGTGAGCCGCCTCCTGAGTGCCTGGGAGGATCGCGGCATCGTCCGGAGCGGTCGCCAGCGCATCACGTTGACGAAGCCGCACGCACTGGTGGCGCTCGCGGAAGACCTGCCCGAACGCTGAAGCCCGTCGGTTGTCAGCCTCCTTGCGCGAGCGCAAAGACGCGGTGCGTCACCCGATCCACGATGGCCCTGAGGATCGGCTCACCGACCGTGGCATTTCGATAAGTAAGCCTTTACGATCGACAGCGGTCCCGTGTCGATCACTATGCCAATCAGCGATGCGATGAACGAGACGATCAATCGTCTCCGGCGCTCAGTGAAGCCGCCCCCTGGACCGAGACCGCCAGGAAGTCACTTGTTCTTTCCAGCGGAGCCGTGGTTCGAGATCCTCCTTGTCCCGAAGGATGCATACATTTCGGCCGTCCAGTCCGTTGCCGATCTGGCTCGGTTGAGTGCGAAACGTTCAAATGCGTGGCTCGTACAGATGAGTCGAGCGATCAGGGTCGACTGATTTAGTGGCGATGCCGGCCTGCTTGCCCGTCATTGCGTGTTGGCCGATCTGCGTCATGCGGCCGGTGATGATCTCCAAGCGTTCGGCAAGGTCTTCAGCTGTTCGCAGCCGCTCGT
Source organism: uncultured Acidobacteriota bacterium (assembly GCA_963840225.1). Classification (GTDB taxonomy): domain Bacteria; phylum Acidobacteriota; class Vicinamibacteria; order Vicinamibacterales; family CAVVIG01; genus JBLMXQ01. Next base: position 10,417 of record CAWIYH010000008.1, on the reverse strand, counting down.
CGAGCGCCGAAACAGCTCGATACCTGTGGTCAGATCACGCGCGAACGGGTCGCGATCATCGCCTTCGATGTCGATCCTGTTCTCGTCAGTGACCTGACGCAGCACACGGCCGATGGATCTGGCCTCGATTACCAGGGCGGACAGAGGTGACGTCCTAAACTTCCTGTAAAAGCAAAGAGGCGTTGGTATCCTCCTGGTGACTCAAACCAGGCGGCTCCGTTAGCAGCGGGGCCGGAGGAGATCAACGCCATGAAGAGATACCACCGAGCATTCGACTGAAGGAAGAAATCGAAGGGATGCTGGGCGCCACCGAGGCGCCGCCAGCGACGGAAGAAGCGCCGATGGCGGGCTTCATCGGCCGGCTCGCACGCTACATGCTGCAAGTCGCCATCGAGGCGGAGGCCACCGCGTTTCTCGGGCGTGGACATTATCGCCGCGGCGATCGGCAGCGCGTCGGCTGGCGCAACGGCTATGAGCCGAAACAGGTGCAGACTGAGGCGGGCGCGCTGGAGCTCGCGGTGCCGCAGTTGCGCGGGACCGAAGACGCGTTTCGGCCGACGGTCGTCGACCGCCTGCACACCCGGACGGGCGATCTCGAAACGCTCGTGCGCGGCATGTATGTGCGCGGCCTGTCGACGCGGGACGTCAGCGCGTTGTATCACGATACGTTCGGGGCCAGTCGCTTGAGCAAGAGCACGGTGAGCCGCGTGACGCAGCAGTTGAACCAGGAGTTCGAGACGTGGCGCCGGCGAGACCTGAGCGAGCTGCCGGTCGTCTACCTGTTTCTCGATGGCCAATATCACGCGGCGCGGCGCGGATCGGACGAGAAGGAAGGCGTGCTGTCGGCCTACGCGCTGCTGGAGGACGGGCGCCCGGTCCTCCTCCATCTGGATCTCGGGCCGCGCGAATCGTACGACGCCTGGCTCAGTTTCCTGCAGGATCTCGTCGCGCGGGGACTGCGGGATCCGCTGCTGGTCGTGATGGATGGCGCGCCTGGGTTGATCAGGGCCGTGAAACGCGTGTGGCCGCGCGCGTATCGGCAGCGATGCCAAGTCCACAAGATGCGCAACGTCCTCGCGAAGCTGCCGCGCCTGATGCAGGCGAAGATGAAGGGTTTGGTCCAGCAGATCTTCTTGGCACCGACCTACGCGGCTGCGGTGAAGCGCGGCCGCGACCTCGTCGCGAAGTTCAAGGACCGGTATCCGGCCGCAATGGAATGTCTCGAGCGCGACCTCGAGGAGTGCGTCACCTATTTGCGGTTCCCAGCACCGCATCACGTGCGGATTCGGACGACAAATCGCCTTGAGCGACTGAATGGTGAAAGCCGACGGCGCACGAAAGTGATTCCACGGTTCCCGACCGAGCGCTCGTGCCTCTCGTTGTTATATGCGAGCTTGATCACCGCGTCGAAACACTGGCGCGGAATTCAGATGACGGTTCGGGATGTGAAGCAATTGCAGCAGCTCCGTGCAGCGATCGCGGCCCCGACGAAGGAGGAAGCCGCCGCGTGACGGTGACAGGGGGATAACAACGCCCTCACGCTTTTACAGGCAAATTAGGACTTGACCCGGACAGATCTGACACGCGCCACCGCCCTAACGAAAGTGCCTCTGCGCGAACGCCCGACCCGAGCCGGATTTGAGATATCGCTCGAATCGAAGGGCCGCGTCCTGGTCGGCGAACTCCAGCACCACGACCAGGCGCCAGGGCCGATGCGGCGCCGTATGCACGGAGCCGCCGGAGTTGTGCGTCTCGAGTCGGTGACTGACGTTCGAGGTCGCGCTGGTGTAAGGGCGCCCATCGCGAATCGAGCGGAGCACGTACACGAGGCGTTTCGCTGGCGGCATGACGGATGGCCGCTGCAAGAACATGGCCCTGCCGCGATCGTTCGCTCGAATGGGATGGCTGACGCCCGACCGGCGCTACGTCGCAGTTCGTGCAACGGTATTGCGCGGCCGGCGTCGCAGTTCGCGCGCGCGGCTCGCGGGCCTGCCAGCCGAAGCTCTCGTCAGCGAGCGGAGAGGGCCCGCCTTCGCCGCTGCACGGCTACGGCGGACAGCCTCCGCGTGAAATGAGAGCGGAGGCTGGCGTCCCCAATGCCCGCCAGTTGGAACCAAATCGTTCCTTGGCTCCGGCAAATCGACGGACTTCGGTGGGCAGCGTGAGACACCTGCCTGCTCAGCTCCGGAGGCCGCACAGGAAGCGGAGCAGCCGACAGTTCGTCTTGCGATCCCACTGGGTACGGTCACGCCAGTAACTCCGCAAGCTCAAGCAATTCCTGAATCGCCGCTATCGCTGTTTCAAATCCGCACGTATCTGTTTAGCGGGTCGTGACCCACTGCTCTCCGTACTGATCGTTGTGGTGCGTTGCGCGACCGGTCGTGATCGAGGCGCGTGCTACTCGGTTTTGAGAGCGTGGGCAGGGTTCACTGACAGGGCGCGCTTGGCGGGCAACCAGGTCGCCGCGATCGCGACGGCACAGAAGAGTGCAGCGCCGCCGAGGAACGACAAGCTGTCGAACGGCTGCACACCGTACAGGAGCCCTCGCAACAGTTGCGCGGCGGCCATGGCAGCCAACAGGCCGAGCCCGACGCCAATCGCGCTCAGTTTCGTGCTTTGTCGCATTACGAGCCACATGATTTGCCGCGCGGTAGCACCGAGGGCGACGCGAACGCCGATCTCGCGCGTGCGCTGCGACACGCTGTACGCGGTGACGCCGAACACGCCGACCGCCGCGAGCAGGACGCCGACGACGCTGAAACCTCCAGCGAGCCAAGCCGCCACGCGTCCCGGCAGGAGGCCGACGGAGATGGCGCCCTCGAGCGTGCCGGCCTGCGCCACCGGCAGACGCGGATCGATCCGCGCGATGGCCGCGCGAAGCTCCGGTACAAGACTCGCCGTGCCGGCGCGGCGCACGAAAAGCGTGAGCTTCAGCGCGCGTTGCTGCGCGAGCGGCACGTAGATGAACGCGCGCGGTTCCTCCCCGAGCGTGCGGTACTTGCCGTCGCGCGCCACCCCGACGACGTCCAGCGTGCGCTGCGGCTCGGAGCTAGAGCGCTGCACGAGCAACTGCCCGATCGGGTCACGGCCCGGCCACACGCGCCGCGCGAAGGTTTCATTCACGATCGCCACGGACGGTGCTCCGGCGCGATCTGCCTCGCTGAATCCTCGGCCGACGGTGATTGCTATCTTCAACGTCTCGAAGTAGCTCGCCGTGACCGCGTTCCAGTCGGCGCGAAGTTCGTCCTTCTCCGCCATTCCGGGCACGGTCAGTCTTCCGAACCCCAAGCCGGTTCCGGTCAGGGGAATTACGCGCGCGAGGGCCACCGCTTGCGTTCGCGGAAGTTGCCGAACTCGCTCAAGCACGCGTTCCGCGACCTGCAGGCCGGATTCGGCGTCGTAGCCGGCCAGCTGCAGGTCGAAACTCACGATATCAACATGCTCCTTGCTGAAGCCCGGATCGATGGCGGCGGCGTGCGCGAGCGAACGTGATAGCAACGACGCGCAAACCAGTAGCAGGACGGCCATCGCTACTTGCGCGACAACGAACACCTGCCGCAATCGAAACCGCCTCGGTCCGAACACTGACGCGTCACTCCTAAGGGCCGTCACGAGATCGGCGCGCGCGCCATGGAGCGCTGGAACAAGTCCGAAGAGGGTGCCGGTGACGAGGCCGAGCGCCATCGAGAATGCGACAACTCGCCAATCCAGTTCAAACGCGACGGAAAGTGGCAGCGGCAGGCTCGGCTGGAGTTGACTGAGCACGCGAATCATCCAGTACGCGCCGACTAGCCCAGCGGCGGCGCCGGCAACTGCCAACAATACGCCTTCGGCCAAGAGCTCCCGTACGATCCGTGGTCCCGAAGCGCCCAACGCGCGGCGGACCGCGACTTCACGCGCGCGTGCCACGCTCCGCGCCAGCATGATTCCCGCTACGTTGGTGCATACAAGCAGCAGAATGATCGCCCCGAGGACGAAGAGCAGCGCTAGAAAAGCGACGGCGAGCGGCCGCAACTCGCGTGGAACGCGGTGCGAAGGGGAAACTGCGATGCCGACGCCCGCCCGCTGCGGATGTTCCTTGAGCAGGCGCGCCTGCGCGAGCTCCGCGGCCGCCTGCGCTTTGGCCAACGTTAGGTTCGGCCGCACACGGCCGACCGCCTGCACCCACACGATTTGCCGATCCGTGAGCATTGTCGACGCGCGGCCCGTCGTCTCGGGAAACTTCGTGAGCGGCAGCCAAAGATCCGCGGCGGAGAAATCGTTCCCGACGAAGCCCTCCGCGGCCACGCCGACGACCGTGAATCCGCGTCCGTTCAGGCGAACAGGACGACCGATCGCGCTGGGCTCGCCATGGAAGCGCGTTCGCCAAAGTCGAGAGCTCATTACGACCGCGCCGTCCGCTTCCGGCCGCTCATCGTCCGGCGAAAGCGGGCGCCCCACCGGAACGCCAACTCCGAGTACTGCGAAGTAGTCGCCCGAGACGGCGGACGCGAACACGATCTCGCCTCCGTCGCCGCCTAGGTCGAGGCTCATCGGTTCAGCGCCGAGACGATAACCGGCGAATCCGGCAAACACGGAACTCAGCGCGTCGCGCAGATCCGTGAAGTGGGGATAGGACAGGTTGTTGCAGCACGCGTTGTCTTGGGTAAGGGCGACGTCGACGAGCTCGTCGGGACGGACGATGCCGGGCCGTTCACGTAGGAGCACCGCATCAACGACGCTGAAGATCGCGGTGGTGCTGGAAATCCCGATCGCCAGCGACACGATCGCCGTGGCGGCAAAAATTGGGCTGCGGCGTAGTAGCCGCGCGGCGTAGGCGAGATCTTGGCCGAGCGTCACGTGGATCCTCTGCTGTTCAGAATACAACGACGGCTGGGCCACTGGAGTTCCTTTATCGTCCTGAGGAAGTCGGTCGCTTGGGCGGGCTCTTACGGGGAAAATCGTGAGGATCAGTTGCGGCGCTGTAGGCCACTACCGCGAGTACCGTCGCCACTTGGACCATCGACCGCCACTCGTTGGAGGTCTCAAGTCTGGACGAAGAAGGTCCGACTCTCCATTGGCTCGGATCCGCCTTGAAGGCACGTGAAGCGTTACAGGCGAGCGAGCGCCTGTCCGCAGCCATTAAGGCGGGATCGCGTTCTTTTGCCGTCGACAACGACGATAGACACGGCCCACACCACCGAACGAGCCCTCACCCGCAGCCGTCGTGCTTGTGCTTGCCGCCGCGGGGCCGACGGGGTTATAAGCAAAGACAGCAGCTTCTGGCCGGCTGTCGGCTCCGCGTCTCACTAACGCGTTCTTGAGCGGGGCCCCTCCGTCGGGTCGTTCGACGGACGCACCCAACATGGCCACTCGGTTCGCTGTCACGGCCCAGCGCCCTGGCACATTGCCGAAGTATCGCCTCACGCGCACATCCGCCTGAGTTCCATATCGTTCGCGAGAACGGCCAATGCATTTGCCCTCGGCGGAGGTGTTATGGACTTCGATCCACGCGACTACTGCGACGAGCGCGACCCACGCGACCGCGATCGGGACGAGCGCGATCGGGATCACGATGACGACGGGCTGTCGCTTGGACGTGGCCCGAGTTCTGCGCCCGAGTCCCATCACGAACGTGAACGCGACGACGGTCGGCACGACGCACGTGACCGCGCTGACCATCGCGATCGTGAGGATGCCCGTTGGCCTGAGCGCGATCGCGATTCGCGGGACCGTGGCACCGATCCGCGTGAGGTGTTTACCCGTAGCCTCAACCTGCCTCGTGGTCGTGACCGGGAAGTGGTCCACGACGCCCGTGACCGCGAATACACACTTCGGGGTTCTGAGAGTCGGTCCCTGGCGACGGTCGGAGCTTTTCGCGTTGTGCCGACCCGCGATCTCCGAGACCGTGACGATCGACCGGCGGATCCACGTAACGGCGACCTTCGACATCTGCGCGAACAGGGTCTCATCGAGACGGTTCGCATCCCTGGCTATCGTGAACAGGCGGTGGTGCTGACGGACCGCGGCCGAAGCGTGCTGGAAGCGAATCGAGACCGCGATAGAGATGCGGGACAAACGTTCTACGCGGGTCTCAAACGCGAGCGCGAGCTGGAACACGACGCCCAGATCTACCGCGCCTATGAGCGCGAAGCCGCGCAGCTGGAGGCGCGGGGTCGGGAGATCGAGCGCGTGCAGCTGGACTACGAGTTGAAGCGCGAGTACCAGCAGTGGCTCCACGAACGTGATCGGGACCGGCCGGAAGCCGATGGTCGGCCGGATCGAGACGAGCGCGAGATCGGGCAATGGGCGCACGACCATGACCTGCCGTACTTCGACGAGCAGGTCCATTTTCCCGACTGCCGCATCGAGTATCGCGACATCGAAGGCCGTGAGGATCACGTCGATGTCGAGGTCACCACCGAGCACTACCGAGGCGCGCACGGCGCGGCGGTCGCCCGCTCCGGCTTCTCATGTCATCGCGGCACCAGCGCGCGCATCGGCGGGCGGGGCGGCGGGGGGCGCGGCGGCGGGAAGAACGGCGGGCTGGCCGAGGAACTCTGGGAATGACTACCCAGGAACGCGTGCACGCCGTCGCCGACTACGGCTTCACCGAGCGTCAGGCCCGGTTTCTTGTTCTCGTGATGCGCCACGCCGGTCTGTGCGTCAGGCGCCAGTACGCGGCGTTCGCCGGCATTGCACCCGGCGGCGAGAAATGCAACGCGTTCTTCGACAAGCTCGTCCGACGCGGTTATGCCGTTTCGTCGGACTGCATTCACAACCGCGCGCGTCTCTATCACGTCCACCACAAGCCCCTGTATCACGCGATTGGCGAGCCGGAGAGCTGCTATCGCCGTCGAGTGCCCGCGCGGCGTGCGGCCGAGCGGCTCATGCGCCTCGATGCCGTGCTCAGGAGCCCCCATCTCGATTGGCTCACCACGAGGTCAGAGAAGGTCGCACATCTGGCGGCGCGGACGTCGCCCGGTATCGCCGAGCCGACAACGGAGGCAATCACTCCGAAGGCGCCGGATATCGTCAGCGAGTTTCCCGGCACCCTCCCGATCGGCATCGACGCTACGGGCGGTCTGATGCTCGTGTATCTCGTGACCGTGCCGTGGACTGAGGACTTCCGGTTGTTCCTGCTTGGGCACATCCGACTGCTCTCGGTGACGCCTGCGTGGACCCTGCGGCTCGTGTTTCCCCAGGCGCTGCAGCGGGTCGTCCCCGACTACCAGCGGGCGGTGCGTGAAGAGTTGGAAAGCCCGCTGACACCCACCACGATCAACGACCTCCGGTGGTACTTCTTCCATCGCCGGCGTGGCACCGATGCCGGTGCGATGTCGGGACCGCTTGTGGACCGTTTCACCCGATGCGCGAAGACTTTTGCTGGGCCGCGATTTGCCCTGCTGTATCGCCGCTGGCTGAGGGACGAAGACGCCCCGTTCACGCCCCTCTCGTCGCTCGTCACCGAGGCCTTTGCGTCGGGTCGCGCGAGTCTCGAATGCATCGTCCTGCCTCACACGTACCAGCATCTCTCACCCCTGGTGAGCCATCGCCGCTTGCGGCGCCGGCAGGTTACGGCTGACGCTAAAGATGGGGCCAGAGCGTTTCGCAGCCTGAACCCGCCCCTCAACCCGGCTCCTTAACCCCCATCTGGCTTGCGGCGCCTTCCGCGCGAGAGTGCTCGCACGACCAAACCGCCTCGTAGCAATCTCTCGGCGCGCATGGACTTACGCGAACGCATCGAACCTGCCTTCGGGCGGCGTTCTCTGCCGCCCGTGCGAGGCGCGTCCGGGAATTCATCGACAGGAAGCAAGGCGTGAACGACAGGAAGCAAGGCGTGAACGACCCCGGTCGCGTTCCCGCTTCGCCTGCAACGCCGTTCAGGGGTCGTTCACGCCTTGCCTGCTCCTGCTCCTGCGACGCGCCCGAGAAGGGCGCGAGATCGTGCGCACCAATGTGGCCGTTTACATGGTCCACGGGGTGCCGCGACCCGAGCGCCGATCACGACCGTGACGTGAACCCGACATGAGTCACCTGGTGCGCCGCAGTTCGGCGTCAGAGGGTGCGACATCTCGGCCATCACGTCGATCAGGATCGCGCTGTGCTCAGCGCCGTCAATGCCTCGGCGCTGCGCGCCGACCGCGGCCCCGAAATGCGCGCGGCTTCGGGCATTGACCGCGCCTCCGCGCAGCGCGGTGGTTTGGCTCTTACGTGATGGCCGGGGTGTGGTTGAGTTTGACGCCGAGTTCATGGCGGGCGTATCCTGCGGTTATCACGTTGGTGTCGTCGTCACGACACCCCTCCGCATTGTCCAGTGCGGAGCGCGCGGCGGCCGGCATCTCAGGATCCCGACGGCGCGCACATCTCACAGCCAACACGGCGCTCGATGTTCGACGCAGGTCCAACATCGCATCGGCAGAATTCGTGCTTTGCAACGCGCGTCCTATTGACGCGCGGGCAGTAGCGCGCACGCGACCCTGAACGGTCCGCGACCCAGGTCCCGGACACGTGCAGGAATTCTCACCAAGTCGATGGCTACCGGCGAATGCCCGTGGCCGTCACACCGAAGCCCACGTCGCTTTGGTGATCGGTGTCGGCAGACCGCCCACATCTGCGCGACGAATCCAGCGCGTCGGCCTGATCCGCCGGCGCGCTGGGGCGCGCACATTCCCAGGACACGACTATGGGTTCTGCGGGTCCGATGTGGAGCGGCCATGGAACACGATCACGACGTGCACTCCGAGCCGATATCGATTGCCCGATGTCGCGAACTGCTCGGGCCTGAGGCCAATGGTCTCTCGGACGTGGAGGTCGATCAGATGCGACGACATGCCGACGTCATGGCGCATGTTGTTGTGGAGATCTTCCTGGAGCAGCGCACACCGCAGGAGTAGCTGCAGTGGGCCGAGTACCGATCACCTTGTCGCACACCGAGAACAGCGCTAAGCTGCGACCAATGATCGGCGCCGTCATCTACGTTCGCGTGAGCACGAAGGAGCAGACCGAGAATCTGAGTCTGCCGACGCAGCTCCGCGCATGCGAGGAGTACTGCCGGCGCGAGGGATACGAAGTCGTCGAGCGGTTCAGAGAAGAAGGCGAGAGCGCGAAGACCGCCGACCGCACCGAACTGCAGAAGCTGCTGAATTTCTGCCGGACCCACAAGGGCAAGGTCCACTTCGTCATCGTGTACAACCTCACGCGGTTCGCACGAGAAAAGTACGACCACTTCGCGCTGCGAGCTCTGTTGAAGTCGCTGGGGATCTCTCTGCGCTCGGTGACCGAGCCGATCGACGACACGTCGACTGGCAAGCTGATGGAAGGTGTGCTCGCTGCCTTCGCGCAATTCGACAATGACGTGCGGTCCGAGCGAACGCGAGCAGGCATGCGAATGGCGCTCGAACAGGGCCGTTGGATGTTCATTCCGCCTGTTGGCTATCTCAACGCGCCGAAATGGACCGGCAAGAGCCTGATGCCCGATCCGGATCGTGCGGCGCTCGTCACGAGGGCCTTCGAGCAATTCGCCACTGGTCGTTTCACGAAAGAAGAAGTCCTCGACGCCGTCACCCGCAGTGGATTCCGAACGCGTTCCGGTTCGATCATGAATCCGCAGAGCTTCGGGCGAATGCTCACAAATCGGCTCTATACCGCCTTCATCGATATGCCGCACTTTGGCGTCTCACGGCGTGGTGATTTCGATCCGCTGGTGTCGGGCGAGACGTTCTACCGGGTACAGGCCATCCTGCAGGGACGAATCAAGGTCGTCGGACCGCATCAGCGCGTTCGTCCCGACTTTCCACTGAAGGGTCATGTGCGATGCGCTGACTGTGGCAGGCCGCTGACTGCGAGCTGGTCCAAGGGACGAAGCGGACGGTACGCGTACTACCACTGCTGGCGCCAGTGCCGAGCGGTCAACGTTGCCAAGGCCAAGCTCGAAGGTCTTTTCACCGACGAACTGGAGCGTCTGCAGCCGACACCGGGCTACATGCGGCTTGTCAAGGATCTGGTTCTTCGCGCCTGGCACGAGCGCAAAGCCGTCGTCGGCCGCGACGCTGCCGACGCGGAGCGCAACGCGAAGACGATCCAGCAGAAGCTCGACCGCCTGGATGAGGCCTTCATCTATGCGAAGTCGATCGACCTGGACACGTACGAGCGGCAACGAGATAGGCTGCGCCAGGAGCTCACGCTCACGCAGATCGACAAACACTCCGTCGAACTCGAAAAGTTCGACGTGGAGGGCATCCTGGCCTTCGCAGAACGCGTTCTACCGAGGGCGGCGGACCTGTGGGTGCAAGCGTCGCTGAATCAGAAGCAGCGGCTGCAGCGGCTGTTCTTCCCGGACGGGATTGCGTTCGACGGAAAACGATTTGTTCGAACCGTCGTAAGCACGCACGCGTTCAATTACTTAACGTGCGCTGACGACTCCGAGAATCAGGTG
>CAWIYH010000007.1:0-488063 GCA_963840225.1 uncultured Acidobacteriota bacterium | reverse complement strand
AATTGGAGGCGCCGCCCGGATTTGAACCGGGGGTGGAGGTTTTGCAGACCTCTGCCTTACCACTTGGCGACGGCGCCGATCGGACCTGAAAACCAGAACGGCGGGCCTGATGACCCGCCGCTACTGGTCCCGCGTGGCCGGCCAGCCGAAGCTCGCGCACGCGAACGGAAGGATGGAGCGGGAAACGGGATTCGAACCCGCGACTTCGACCTTGGCAAGGTCGCACTCTACCACTGAGTTATTCCCGCTCGCGAACCCTTAACCTAACACACGGACGGGTTTAGCTTCAACTCCGCCGCAGCACGTCGGCCGCCTCCTCGGGCGACGTCGGGTTGATGTAGAACCCGGTCCCCCACTCGAACCCGGCCACCCGCGTCAGCTGCGGCATCACTTCCACGTGCCAGTGGTAGTACGCCGTCGTGTCCTCCGTGAACGGCGACGTGTGCAGCACGAAGTTGTACGGCGGCGACTCGAGCGCACGGCCCATCCGCGACACCACCTGCTTCAGCGCGCGCGCCAGCCCCTCGAAGTCCTGCCGCGGCGACTCCTCGAAGCGTCCGCGGTGCCGCTTGGGCAGGATCCACGTCTCGAACGGCAACCGCGGCGCATAGGGCGCCAGCGCCACGACGTCCGCGTTCTCCAGGATGACCCGCCGCCGGGCCGCCAGTTCCTGCCCCACGATGTCGCAGAAGATGCAGCGCTCCTTCGCGTCGAAGTGCCGGCGCGACCCCTCGAGCTCCTCGCGCACGAAGTCGGGCACGATCGGCAGCGCGATGAGCTGCGAATGCGGATGCTCCAGCGTCGCGCCCGCGCCAGCGCCCTGGTTCTTGAAGACCAGGATGTACCGGAAGCGGATGTCCCGCTTGAGATCCTGGATGCGCTCGCGGAACGCCCACAGCACGCGCTCGATGTCGGCCTCGCTCATCGTCGCGAGTGTCTTGGTGTGGTCGGGCGTCTCGATGATCACCTCGTGCGCCCCGATCCCGTTCATCCGATCGAAGAGCCCCTCGCCCTCGCGGTCGAGCCCGCCCTCCACCTGCAGCGCGGGGTACAGGTTGGGCACGACGCGGACGTCCCACCCCGGCGCGTTCGGCCCGCCGCCGTTGCGGTAGGCCAGCACCTCGGGCGGCGTCATCGCTTCGTGGCCCGGACAGAACGGGCAGTCGGCGGCGCCGATGGGAATGCCGCGAACCACCTGGAAGTCGTTGGGCCGCTTCTGCCGCGCCGTCGAGATGATGACCCAGCGGCCGGTGATCGGATCCTTGCGCAGCTCGGGCACGGGTGACCGTCAGTCCGCCTGGAACGCGTTGACGTACACGTCGATCAACGGCCGGCCGTCGGCCAGCCGGATCGCGACGACGTCGAACCGGCAGCAGACGTCGCCGACGTGCTGACGCATGAGGTATTCCTGCGCGAGGCGGACGATCCGCCGCCGCTTCGGTCGGGTCACCGCCTCCGCCGCTTCGCCGAACGCGTTCCCGTCCCGCAGCTTGACTTCCACGAACACCAGCGTGCCGCCCTGGCGGGCGATGATGTCCAGTTCTCCGCCCCGACAGCGATAGCGCCTGGCAACGATTGCGTACCCGCGATGCGCGAGCTCCTCGCACGCGAGATCTTCGCCCAGTTTTCCGAGCGCGACGCGTTCGCGCGACACGGCCGGGCTGCGAGCAAACGACGTGCCCGGGGCGCCTGCGGGCCCGGGCTCCGGGTCAGGCCCGTGTCGCCTCCACTTCGGTCAGCGACTCGTCCACGATCCGGAGCGCCGTTTCGGCCTGTTTTCGCGACAGCACGAGCGGCGGCGACAGGCGAACCGCGTTCTTCCCCGCGCCGAGGACGAGCAGGCCGCGCCTGAACGCGGCCGACACGACCGCGTCGCGTTCGGTCGTCGCGCGCTCCTTAGTCTGCCGATCGCGCACCAGCTCGACGCCGATCATCAGCCCGCGGCCCCGCACGTCCCCGATGAGCGGATGTCTGCCCATGAGGTCGGTCAGGCCCGACAGGAGGAAGGCCCCGACGTCGGCGGCGTTGGCGACGAGCTGTTCCTTCAGCAGCCTGATCGTCGCGAGCGCCGCCGCGCACGACACCGGGTTGCCGCCGAACGTGCTCGCGTGCGCCCCGGGCGGCCATGCCATCAGATCGGCCCGTGCGGCCGCCACGCCGAGCGGCAGGCCGGAGGCGACGCCCTTGGCAATCGCGATCATGTCGGGACGCACGCCGCGTGAACTCGATCGCGAACATCTTTCCCGTGCGCCCCATCCCCGACTGCACCTCGTCGACCACCAGCAGGATGCCGTGCTGCCTGGTGAGCTCGCGGAGCCGCTCGAGGAACTGATCGGGCGCGACGATGTACCCGCCTTCGCCCTGGATCGGCTCGACGACAATGGCCGCCAGCTCGTCGGGCGACACCAGGTGCACCAGCAGCTGGTGCTCGATGAAGTCGAGGCACTCGGCGCTGCAGCTCTCGGGCCGCAGCCCCAGCGGACAGCGGTAGCAGTCGGCATAGGGCGCGTGGTACACGCCCGACATGAGCGGCGCGAAGCCGCGCCGCTGCACGGCCTTGCTCGCCGTCAGCGCGAGCGCTCCCATGGTCCGCCCGTGAAAGCTGCCGAGGAACGCGATGAGATTCGGCCGCCCGGTCGCGTACCGCGCGAGCTTGATGCACGCCTCGATCGCCTCGGCTCCCGAATTGCCGAAGAACGACCGGACGCCGCCGTCGATCGGCACGACGGCGCCGATCGCCTCGGCCAGGCGGACCTGCTCGTCGTAGTAGAAGTCGGTGCCCGACATGTGGAGGAAGCGGCCGGCCTGCTCGGTGATGGCCGCGACCACGTCGGGGTGCGAGTGGCCGGTCGAGTTCACGGCGATGCCGGCGGCGCAGTCGAGGAACACGTTCCCGTCGACGTCCTCGACCATGGCGCCGGAGCCGCGCGCCATCACGAACGGATAGCTGCGCGTGTAGGAAGGCGAGACCGCGACGCGGTCGCGATCGATGATCGCCCGGGCCTTGGGTCCGGGCAGGGCGGTCTTGAGCTGTGGCGTATCGGTCATTTGCGTTTCCATCGGGTGCCTCCGGGGCCGTCCTCGAGCAGGACGCCGCGCGCGGCGAGGTCGTCGCGGATGCGGTCTGCGGCGGCGAACTCCCGCCGCCGCCGGGCGGCCCTCCGCTCGTCGATCAGTCGTTCGATCTCGCCCACCGGCACCGGCGGGCGCTCCTCCTCTGCGCGCCGGAGGGAGAGGACGCCGAGCACGCGGTCGAAGCCGTCGAACGCGGCACGGACCACCGGCACGTCGCCCGCGCCGAGCTCACCGACGTCGATCGACGAGTTGAGCGCGCGGACCAGCTCGAACACGGCGCCGAGCGCGGCGGCGGTGTTCAGGTCGTGGCGCATCGCTTCGGCGAACGTCCGCTCGGCCTCCTCCACGCGCGCGGCGATCCCGGGATGGGTCCCGGGCGTCGGTGACGGTGTCGAGGCGCGCCAGAAAGTCGATGAGGCGCCGCAGCGCTTCCTCGGCCTGCGCGAGGCTCGCCCAGGTGAAGTTGAGCTGCTTGCGATAGTGCGCCGAGAGCAGCAGGTAGCGCACGGCCGACGCCCGGAAGCCCTTGGCGACGACGTCGGGAATCGTGTACGTGTTGCCGAGCGATTTCGACATCTTCTGCTCGTCCACGATCAGGTACTCGACGTGGACCCAGAAGCGCGCGAACTGGCGGCCGGTCGCCCCCTCGCTCTGCGCGATCTCGTTCTCGTGGTGCGGGAAGATCAGGTCGATGCCGCCGGCGTGGAGGTCGATGGGCGGCTCGCCGAGCAGCCGCAGGGCCATCGCCGAGCACTCGAGGTGCCAGCCGGGCCGGCCGGGCCCGGTGCCGTAGTCCCAGGTCGGCTCGTCGGGCCTGGTCGCCTTCCACAGCACGAAGTCGCGCGCGTCCTCCTTGGCGTAGCTGTCCGAGTCGACGCGGGCGCCCGACTTCATCCCCTCGTGATCGAGGTGCGCCAGCCGGCCGTACCCGGGCATCGTCGAGATCTTGAAATAGATCGAGCCGTCGCTGCGGTAGGTGTGGCCGTTCCGGTCGAGCGAGGCCACCAGGTCGGCCATCGCGCGCAGGTTGGCTTCGTCGGTCGCGCGCGGCATCTCCTCGACGGGCTCGAGCCCCAGGGCCCGCGCGTCCTCGAGGAACGCGTCGATGTACTGATCCGTGTAGGCGCGGAGCTCCATGCCGGCCTTCTGCGCGCCGAGAATCGTGCGGTCGTCGACGTCGGTGAAGTTCATCACCTGCCGGACGTCGTAGCCCCTCGAGGTACTTCAACGTGCGCCGCAGGACGTCGAGGCAGACGAAGGTCCGGAAGTTGCCGATGTGGCCGCGGGCGTACACCGTCAGGCCGCAGGTGTACATCCGGACGAGATTGGCGACGCTCGGGGCAAAGGGCTCTTCGCGGCGGGTGAGCGTATTGTAGAGGCGCATCGCGTTCTTCAGGGCAGCGGGCGCGCGGCGCGCCAGATCTCGACGCCGGAGTCGCGCACCACCACTTCGAGCGTGCCGTCGTTGGCGCGGAAGACCACCGTGCATCGGCCGGCGGCCGCCGAGACGGCGCGGCCGACCCCGTCGCTCACCTCGGCGACGAGCGCCGTGGCGTCGCCGGCGTAGTGCAGCAGCTGGACCGCCACCTGGCCGACCAGCTCGCGCCCGCGGGCGACGTCGTCGACCTGCAGGGCGAAGAAGAAGTCCGGAACAGGCACGCGCCGCGATTCTACAGTGAAAGCCGGTCGAACAGCACGCGGGCCCGGCCGCAGTCGGCGGCGATCTGCGCGCGCAGCGCGTCGATCGACTCGAACGCCCGCTCGTCGCGCAGCCGCTGGACGAAGCCGATCCGCAGCGTCTCGCCGTACAGGTCGCGATCGACGCCGAAGACGTGCGTCTCGATGGTCTCGCGGCCGGAGGCATCGACGGTGGGCCGGACGCCGACGTTGGTGACCGAGGGCCGCACCACCCCGGCGACCGTCGCCGTGGTCGCGTAGACGCCGTGCGGCGGCAGGAGCTCGTTGTCGGTGGCGAGGTTCGCGGTCGGGAACCCGATCGTGCGGCCGCGCCCGTCGCCGGGGACGACGGTGCCGTCGATGTCAGTACTGGTGGCCGAGCAGCGCACCCGCTTCGTCCACGCGCGCCTCGCTGACCAGGCGACGCACGCGCGTGCTGCTGACGACGAACTCCTTGTAGCGCACCGGATCGATCTTCTCGGCCCGGAACCCGTAGCGGCCGCCGAGCACGCGCAGCAGCGAGAAGTTGCCGGCGCGGTCGTGGCCGAAGAGAAAGTTCGCGCCGACCCACACCTCGAGGACGTGCAGCCACTCGACGAGCACGGCGCGCACGAAGGTCTCCGGCTCCCACTGCGACAGCTCGTGCGTGAAGCGGACGATCGCCGTGCCCTGGACGCCGGCGCGCGCGAGCGCGTCGAGCTTCTGCGCCTTCGTCATGAGCAGCGGCGGCGCCTTGTCCGGCCGCACCACGCGCGGGGGGTGCGGGTCGAACGTCATGACGACCGCCGTGCCGGCGCGCTCGCCCGCCACGCGGCGCACGCGGTCGATGATCTTGCGGTGGCCGCGGTGCAGGCCGTCGAAGTTGCCGAGCGCGAGCACCGGATTGGTCCAGCGCGAGGGCCGCGGATCCTCGGGGAAGTGGATGACGTCCATCACACCTCGAGCACCAGCCCATCATAAGCCAACTCCACGCGGGCGGGCAGCCGCGCGCACGTCGCGGCGTGGCCGAGATCGTGCGCGATGTGCGTGAAGTAGGCGCGATCCGGCTTCAGCCGCTCGACCACGGCGAGCGCCTCGTCGACGCTGAAGTGCGTCGGATGCGGCCGGTCGCGAAGCGCGTCGACGACCAGCGTCCCGACGCCCTCGATGAGCGGCCAGGAGGTCTCGGGAATCCGGCTGCAGTCCGTGAGGTACGCGAACGCCCCGATGCGGAAGCCGAGAATCGGCCGCGCGCCGTGCAGCACCGGGACCGGGACGATCTCCAGCCCGCCGACGCTGAAGGGGCCCGCGATGGTGAAGAGCGAGAGCTGCGGGATGCCGCCTCCGAGCGCCGCCGGCGGCGAGAACACGTAGTCGAACATCCGGCGCAGGTCGGCCAGCGTCGACGGGTCGCCGTAGCAGGCAATCGGTGCGCGCTGCAGCGCGTTGAACCGCCGCACCTCGTCGAGCCCGAGGACGTGATCGGCGTGGCTGTGCGTGAAGAGGATGGCGTCGACCCGCCTGACGCCGTGACCGAGGGCCTGCGCGCGCAGGTCGGTGGACGTGTCGACGAGGATGTTGCGGACGGCGTCGGCGAACGGCGCCGGCGCACCCGGCGTCTCCACCAGGATCGACGGCCGCGTCCGATGGTCCCGTGGATCGGACGAGCGGCAGACGGCGCAGTCGCAGCCGATCATCGGCACGCCGTGCGACGTGCCGGTGCCGAGGAGGGTGACCTTAAGGCTCAATAATCCGCTTCCCGCCGCCGAACACCTCGACGAACCGCATGCGCAGCTCGTAGAGGACCTGCTCGAGGACCTGCCGCTCTTCGGCCGTCAGGTTGCCGCGCGTCTTCTGGTCGAGCAGCCCGAGGATCTCGATCATCTGCGACGCGCCCTGAAGGTTCGGCTCGTCCCGCTGCCCGGTCGCCGGATCCGCCAGGTCGCCGAGGTGGATCGCCGCCGTGCTCGCCAGCGAGAGCACGAACGCGGTAAAGGAGAGCTCCGGTTCCTCGGCCATTGACTAAGATTACCAGATGCCAGCGCCCCGCCCGGCCGAACAGTTCGCGCGTCTCCTCGAGATCATGGCCACGCTGCGTTCGCCGGGGGGCTGCCCCTGGGACCGCGAGCAGACGATCGACACGCTCAAGCCGTACGTGCTCGAGGAGACCTACGAGGTGCTCGAGGCGATCGACCGCCACGATCACGCCGCGCTCCGCGAGGAGCTCGGCGACTTTCTGTTCGAGGCGGTCTTCCTCGCCCGGCTCGAGGAGGAGGCCGGACACTTCTCGATCGGCGATTCGCTTCAGCAGGTCGCCGACAAGCTCGTGCGGCGCCATCCGCACGTCTTCGCGCGCGAGGCGGGCGAAGCGCCGCTCGAGTCGGCCGGCCAGGTCCGCGCGCGCTGGGAGGACATCAAGGCCCAGGAGCGCGGCGGCGCGGCGGACCGCCCGAAGACCCTGCTCGGCGGCATCCCGGCAGCCCTGCCCTCTCTGCTGCGCGCGTATCAGATCGGCCTCCGCGCGGCATCGGCCGGCTTCGACTGGACCGCCGCCGGCGACGTCATCGCCAAGATGCGGGAGGAGGTCGAGGAGCTCGCCGAGGTGGTCGCGCGCGACCCGATGGACCAGGCGCGCGCCGAGGAAGAGCTGGGCGACCTGCTGTTCGCCGTGGCGAATCTCTCGCGCAAGCTCGGTCTCGAGCCGGAGACGGCGCTGCGCAAGGGCAATGAGAAGTTCACGGCCCGCTTCGAGGCCATGGAGCAGACGATCGCGGCGTCCGGCCGCTCGATGCGCGGGATGACGCTGGAGGAGCTGGAGGCCCAGTGGCAGCGGGTCAAGGCGTCGGCGGGCGCTCGTGGAGGTTCTACGGGACGCTCCTAGCCGGATCGCCCGGCTCCGACAGGCGCATGTGCCGCCCGGTGAACGTCCGGACGTCGAGCGATTCGCCGTCGCTGTCGATCGTGATCGCGCCGTCCTGGTCGGTGCGGAAGACGGCCGCCCCGGCGTCCTCGTAGCGCTGCACGACTTCGGGCGCGGGGTGGCCGAAGTGATTCGCGCGGCCGACACTGAACACGGCGACGGCCGGCGCCAGCGCGCGCACGAACTCGGGCGTGCTCGACGTCAGGCTTCCGTGGTGCGGCACCTTGACCACCCTGAGCGGCGCGGGCGCGATGCCGCCGGCCAGCTGGCGCTCGATCGGCATGCCGATGTCGCCCGTGAGCAGGATCGACACCTCCCGCCAGCGGAGGTCGAGCACGACCGAGTCGTCGTTGCGCACCTTCTGCCGCTCCCAGTCCGGCGGCGGCGGGTGGCAGACCGTGATCGTCACCTCACCGAACCGCCGCTTTTCCCCGGCCGTGACCGCGGTCCAGCGCGCGCCGCGCGCGACGGCATCCGCCCTGATCGTGCGCAGCACCTCCAGCCGCGGCACCCTCACGCCTTCCCACACTTCGCGCGGACGGAACTCCCGCACGATGGCGTCCGCGCCGCCGGCATGATCGGGATCGCCGTGCGTCAGGACCAGCGTATCGAGGCTGCCGACGCCGGCCGCGCGCAGCACGGGGGCGACCACGCGATCGCCGATGTCGAAGGTGGAGGCCGCCGGGAGGCCGCCGGCGTCGACCAGCAGCGTCGTGCCATCGGGCAGCCTCACGAAGGCCGCGTCGCCCTGGCCGACATCGATGAACGTGACGTGCAGGCGTCCGTCGCCGTGCGCGAGAAGAGCCGCGCGGGGATCGGCGAGGATCCAGACGGCAGCCCCCAGCGCCACGGCGCAGGCCGCGAGAGCCGCGCGGGCCGGTCGGCCGACGATGGTCCCGCGCCCGGTCGGCCGCGCCTCCCCCTCTTTCGATGGCGTCCAGAACAGCCACGCGAGCGCGCCAGCCGCGTAGTAGAGCCCCACGACGGCGGCTGACGGCGGCGCGACCCGGTACGCCAGTTCGGGCACGAACCGCACGAGAGCGGCCGTCCGCACGAGCCCCTCCGCCCCGACGGCCGCGACCAGTCCGAACGCGTCAGCAAGCCGCCGCGACACCGTCGCCGCCGCGACGGCGGCCATCCCTCCGAGCTGCGCCACGGCCAGGAGCGGCAGGGCGGCGAAGTTCAGCACCAGACCGGCGAAGGTGACGCGCGAGAAGACGAGCGCTCCGATCGGGAACAGCATCAGCTCGGCCGCGGCCGACGCCGCGAACACGCTGGCGAGCCGGGCGGACGGTCCGCGGGGAACGAGCGGCACGGCCAGCAGGAGCGCCAGCGTGGCGCCGAACGTCAGGACGAATGCGGGATCGAGCGCCGAGAGCGGCGCGCTGACGACGAGGCACGCCGCCACGAACGCGAGCGTGTTGAGCGGAAGGCTGCGATGGTCGGTGGCGCGCGCGGCCAAGTACACCACCGCCATGAGCGTCGCGCGATCCACCGAAGCCCTGCCGCCGACGAGCGCCGCGTAGGCGACGAGCGTGGCAATGGCTGCCAGCATCGCGCCGCGTCCCAGGACGCCGGCCAGGCGGAACACGGTCAGCAGCAGGCCGGCCAGGATGGCGATGTGTCCGCCCGAGATCGCCATGACGTGGTAGGTCCCGGCCTCCTGCAGCGTCCGGACGAGGTCGGCGTCCAGGCCGCTTCGATCGCCGATGATCACAGCGTCGACGATGGCGGCGGCCCGCGCGCTCCAGCGGCCGACCGACCGTTCGACCGAGCGCCTGGCGAACGCACGGATCGCGGCGAGCGCCTCGTCGAGCCGGCTGCCTCGCGCCAGGATCTCGACCAGCGCGCCGCTCTTCACCGTTCCGACCAGCGCAATGCCCCTGCGCGCGAGCGCCCGCTCGGCGTCCGGCACGTCGGGATCGAGGTACCGGGCGACGCGCCGAAGCTGCACGGGCGCCCGGATCCGCCGGCCGGCGCGCCAGTCGGCGAGCCGTGGGAGGGCCAGCGCGCCGGTGACCGTTGCCAGCACGCCGCCACGCGTCGCCTGCGGCTGTCCGTCGAACCGAATAACCTCGACATCGATGACCAGCGACACGCCGTTCGGCCCGGCGGCCGCGTCCGCGCGGAGGCGTCCTGCCACCACCGCCGTGGCCTGATCGTCGGCCGGCAGTGAGCGGCCCTCGCGGGCGGCGGCCAGCCGCTCCTCCCGCGCAAGGGACTCGAACGCCGTCCAGAGCGGCGGCCGCCACGCGGCGTCCCACGCGTCGGCGGCGAGCCTGGCGCCGCCGCAGAAGAACGCGACGGCCACGGCCGACGCGAACACCCCCATCGCGCCCAGACGCCATGCGGTCAGGGCGAGCGCACCGGCCATGATCAGCAGCGTCGAGGCGAGGTGAGGAGGAAGCGGAACGAGGAGGCCGCATGCGGAGCCGGCGAGGAGGCCGACCGCGGGAATCGTCGCCACGGCGCGCACGGCCGCCGGCCGTGCAAGCCGTGCTCCGCCCCGGCACGGTCGAATGTCTCGACGCTACGAGGCGGTTCCCGGCGAGACGGGTCGCAGGGATGGCAGGATCTGCCGCGCCCTAGCCGGGAGCGGCCGCAATTCCTGCGTAGTAGTCCTGCAGCGCGCGCACGCCCAGCGCCTGCTGCCGCAGCGCCCGGATGGCCGACACCGCCGCGGCGGCGCCGGTCAGGGTCGTGATGCACGGCACCTCGTGCATCATCGCGGCGCGCCGCACGGTGCGGTCGTCGAAGAACGACTCGCGGCCGAGCGGTGTGTTGATGATCAGATCCACCTTGCCGTTGACGATGTCGTCGGCGATATTCGGCCGCCCCTCGTTGACCTTGTACACGACGTCGACGTCGAGGCCGTACGCGCGCAGGTAGGCGGCCGTGCCGCGCGTGGCGATGAGCCGGAAGCCGAGCGCGGCGAGATCGCGCGCGATCGGCATCAGGTTGGCCTTGTCCTCGTTGTTGACGCTGACAAACGCGGTGCCGCTCTGCGGCAGGCGCTGGCCGACCGCGAGCTGCGCCTTCGCGAACGCCGTGCCGAAGGCGGACGAGGCGCCCATCACCTCTCCGGTCGACTTCATCTCCGGTCCGAGGATCGTGTCGACGCCCGGGAAGCGGACGAACGGGAACACGGGGCTCTTCACGAACACGCCGGCGACGTCGAGGTCGGCGGATAACCCGAGGTCGGCGAGCGTGCGGCCGGTCATCACCCGCGCCGCCACCTTGGCCAGCGACACGCCGGTCGCCTTCGAGAGGTACGGCACCGTCCTCGACGCGCGCGGGTTCACCTCCAGCACGTACACGGTGTCGTCCTTGATGGCGTACTGGACGTTCATCAGGCCGACCACCTTCAGCGCCCGCGCGATCCGGCGCGTGTGTTCGCGGATCGTGACGAGGTGCCGCTCCGGGCAGATGAACGGCGGCACCACGCACGAGCTGTCGCCGGAGTGGATGCCGGCCTCCTCGATGTGCTCCATGATGCCGCCGATCACGACCGCCCCGCTGGCGTCGGCGACGGCGTCCACGTCGAACTCGAAGGCGTCCTCGAGGAACTTGTCGATGAGGATCGGATGCTCGGGCGCGGCGTCCACGGCATGCGTCATGTACCGATCGAGCAACGCCGTGTCGTACACGATCGCCATGGCGCGGCCGCCGAGGACGTACGAGGGCCGGACGACCACCGGGAACCCGATCGAGGCCGCCACCTGGCGCGCCTCGGCGCGCGAGGTCGCCGTGCCGCTCGCCGGCTGCGTGATGGTCAGCTCGGCGAGCAGCGCCGCGAAGCGCTGGCGATCCTCGGCGAGATCGATCGAGTCGGGCGACGTGCCGAGGATCGGCACGCCGGCCGCCTGGAGCGCGAGCGCGAGCTTCAGCGGCGTCTGTCCCCCGAACTGCACGAGGCACGACACCGTCCCGCCCGCGGACCGCTCGGTCTCGACGACCGCCATGACGTCCTCGAACGTCAGCGGCTGGAAGTACAGGCGGTCGGCCGTGTCGTAGTCGGTCGACACGGTCTCGGGGTTGCAGTTGATCATCACCGTCTCGAAGCCTTCGTCGCGGAGCGCGAAGGCCGCGTGACAGCAGCAGTAGTCGAACTCGATCCCCTGGCCGATGCGGTTGGGACCGCTGCCGAGAATGATCACCTTCTCGCGGCCGTTCGGGTCGGCCTCGCAGGTGGGCTCGTACGAGCTGTAGAGATACGGGGTGAACGACTCGAACTCGGCCGCGCACGTGTCGACCCGCTTGTAGACCGGCGTCAACCCCTGGCCGCGGCGGCGGTCGCGCACTTCGGCCTCCGGCGCGCCCGTCGCCAGGGCGAGCTCCGCGTCGCCGAACCCGGCGCGCTTGAGCCGGCGCATCGCGGCGACGTCCAGCCCCTCGAGCCCGGCCGCCGCCGCCTCGCGCCGCATCGCGACGATCTCGACGAACTGCTGAATGAACCAGGGATCGATCCGGGTGGCGTCGTGCACCTGCTCCACGGACCATCCGCGCGCCAGGGCGCGGAACAGATCCCACATCCGGCGATCGTTGGGCACCGCCAGCCGCTTCCTCAACGCCGCGTCGTCAGCGTCGTCCATGACGGAGGGGGAGAACAGCAGGCCGCTCCGGCCCAGCTCGAGCGACCGCACGCCCTTCATGAACGCTTCCTTGAACGTGCGCCCGATCGCCATCGCCTCGCCGACCGACTTCATCTGCGTCGTCAGGGTGCGATCGGCCTGCGGGAACTTCTCGAAGTTCCACCGCGGGATCTTGACGACGACGTAGTCGATGGTCGGCTCGAAGGAGGCGGGCGTCAGGCGCGTGATGTCGTTCGGGATCTCGTCCAGGTGATAGCCGAGCGCCAGCTTGGCCGCGATCTTCGCGATCGGGAAGCCGGTGGCCTTCGACGCGAGCGCGGAGCTGCGCGATACGCGCGGGTTCATCTCGATCACGACCATCCGGCCGTCGGCCGGATTCACGGCGAACTGGATGTTCGAGCCGCCCGTCTCGACCCCGACGCGACGGATGATCCGGCGCGCCGCGTCGCGCATGCGCTGGTATTCCTTGTCGGAGAGCGTCAGGATGGGCGCGACGGTGATGCTGTCGCCGGTGTGGACGCCCATCGGGTCGATGTTCTCGATCGAGCAGATGACGACGAAGTTGTCGGCGACGTCACGCATCACCTCGAGCTCGAATTCCTTCCACCCGATCACCGACTCTTCGATCAGGATCTCGTGCACCGGGCTCAGCTCGAGCCCGCGCTGGGCGAGGTCGCGGAACTCCTCGATGTTGTAGGCGATGCCGCCGCCGACGCCGCCAAGGGTGAACGACGGGCGGATGACGATCGGAAACCCGATCCCGCGCGCCAGATCGACCGCCTCGGCCAGCGAGCGCGCGAGGCCGCTCTGCGGGACGTCGAGGCCGATGGACCGCATCGCGTCCTTGAAGAGGAGGCGATCCTCGGCGACCTTGATCGCCTCGATCGAGGCGCCGATGAGCGCCACGCCACGCTTCTCGAGGATGCCCGCCCTGGCGAGATCCACGGCGAGGTTCAGCGCCGTCTGCCCGCCCACCGTCGGCAGGATCGCGTCCGGCCGCTCGCGCTCGAGGATCGCGTCGAGCACCTCGGGCGTCAGCGGCTCGACGTAGGTGCGGTCGGCGAACTCCGGGTCGGTCATGATCGTCGCCGGGTTACTGTTGACCAGCACGACCTCGAGCCCCTCGGCGCGCAGCGCCTTGCACGCCTGCGTGCCCGAATAGTCGAACTCGCAGGCCTGCCCGATGACGATCGGACCGGACCCGATGACCAGGATGCGTTTCAGATCTGTCCTGCGGGGCATTCAGCGCTTCTCAATGAGGTCGATGAAGTCGTCGAAGAGATACTCGGCATCGTGAGGGCCGGGCGACGCCTCAGGATGGTACTGCACCGCGAACACCGGCTTCGAGAGGTGCCGCAGGCCCTCGACCGTGCCGTCGTACAGGTTGACGTGCGTGACGGCGACCTCTCCGCGCAGCGACGCCGGGTCGACGGCGAAGCCGTGGTTCTGCGACGTAATCTCCACCCTGCCGGTCGCGAGCTGCTTCACGGGGTGATTGGCCCCGCGGTGGCCGAACTTCAGCTTGAAGGTCCTGCCGCCGAGCGCCAGCGCGAGAATCTGATGGCCGAGGCAGATGCCGAAGGTCGCGACGCCCGAATCGACCAGCGCCCGCGCGCTGTCGACGGCATAGTCGAGCGGCGCCGGATCGCCGGGCCCGTTGCTCAGGAAGACGCCGTCGGGACGCGCCGCGAGCAGCTCGGCAGCCGGCGTCGTCGCGGGGTAGACGCGCACGTCGCAGTTGTGCGCGCTCAGTCGCCGCATGATGTTCCACTTCATGCCGTAGTCGTAGGCGGCGATCCTCAGGCGGCGCGACGCCCGCCGCGCGGGCGGAATGCCGAACTCGCCCGGGTCCTCCTCGGGCCAGTCGAACGCCTTCTCCGAGGTGACGCCGCGCACCAGGTCGGACCCCTCCATGGTCGGGATGGACCGCGCCCTGGCGACGAGCTCCTCGGGATCGGCGTCGCCGGTGGCGATGACGCCGCGCATCACGCCGCCCGATCGGAGCCTGCGGGTGAGCGCGCGCGTGTCGATGTCGGCAATCGCGACGATCCCGTTGTCGACGAGGTACTCGCGCAGCGTGCCGTCGGCGCGCCAGTTGCTGGCGACCGGCGATTCCTGACGCACGATGAAGCCGGCCACGCGCGGCGCCCGCGACTCCACATCGTCGGGCGACACGCCGTAGTTGCCGATTTCGGGACAGGTCATCGCGACGATCTGCCCGGCATAGGACGGATCGGTGAGAACCTCCTGATAGCCGGTCATGCTCGTGTTGAACACCACCTCGCCCCGCGCCTCGCCGGAGGCTCCGGCGGCGACGCCCCGAAACCACGTGCCGTCTTCAAGTGCCAGAATCGCGCGTGCGGTCATCTTCTCTCACTGGCGGCGGGGCTCATTTCCGGCCGCGTGGGGCCCCACCCCCACGCGCCGGCTCAAGGCTGCCCCCGCCGCGAACTGATGCCGATGCTCGCCCTCGGAATCGCTGTCCTCGGGCTCGCATGGCCGCAGGCACTCTTGCTCTGACGGGGCTCCACTCTCTCGTGTTGACCCATTAGCCCTCAGCCCGGCTCCGGCCCCTACCGCTCGAGCGACGCGGTGACGCGGTTGCGTGCGCCGGCGACGATCCGAACCGACGCGCTCCATCGCTGGTAACCGGAGCGCTCGAGGCGGACGGCGTGCTCGCCGGCATCGACCTGGGTCATCGACAACGGCGTCGTCCCGACACGGCGTCCGTCGACGAAGACCACCGCACCGGGCGGGCGCGACTCGACGACGAGCACGCCCGAGAAGCGCAGGGGCGTCTCCGTCGTTCCGGTCGTGGGCTCGGCAGCCCGATTGGGCAAGAGCTCGACGGTCATCGATTGCGACGGGTCGGCCCCGCTTAGAGCCACGCGCCGCTCCTCGGGACGATAGCCGTCGCGCTCGATTCGCACCTGGTGTTCGCCGCGGGACAGACTCCGGACGGCCACCGGCGTCCGCCCCTGGTCGCGGCCGTCGACGAACACCGTGGCGCCGGCAGGGGTGGATCGCACCAGCAGACGCCCGTCCGCGGGCGGCGGCTCGCGTCGCGCGGCCGACGAAGGCGCCGGCGCCGCGGCGGGCGCCGACTCGCGGACCGCGCCCTCCGTGAACGTGCGCTCCGGGGGTGGCACCGGTGTGGGCGACGCGGGCGTGGATGACGACCCGGGCGCGGGCGTTGCGGCCAGCGGTTGCGGAGACGATGCGCCCTGGGTCCGATCGCGAACGCCAACCCCGTATCCGCCGGCGAAGCCGAGCGCGACGCCGACGAGCAGCGCGAGCATCAGCGGCCAGACCGCCGAGCGCGAACGTTCCGCGACCGATCCGGCAAGGGACCGATCGGCCGCCGCCTCAGGCGGCCGGGCCGCATGGACCTCACGCGGCGACGCCTTCGTTTCCTCGACATCGATCGGCGCCGCGACGAGCGGCCGCTCCGGTCGCGCGACCGTCGGCGGTTCGGGAGTCGCGGCTCTCGACGGGCTGCGCAGGTCGATGCGGATCGACGAGCTGCCGGGCTCGATGACCGGCGGCGCGGGCGCCGGTTCGACGTCCTGATAGGGGGCCGTTCCCTCCTCGTGGGGCGCATCGGCCTGGCGCAGGTCGAAGTCGGGCCCGGTCGCCGCGTCCCCTTGAAGGCGGAGATCGGCTTCGCCGTGGCGCGGATCCGCCTCGTCCAGCGACAGACGTGGCGCGACTGGCAGCCCTCGTGACGCCTCGGGGCGCGCGGCTGCGTGCCCGGGTGAAACGGTGGCCACCGCCTCGTTCAGCGCCTCGGCGAACGCGAGAGCCGTCGGGAATCGTGCGCCGGGATCGTCGGCCAGGCCGCGCGCGAACACGGCGCGGACGGCGTGCATGTCGGCGCCCGGCAGATCGGCCAGCCATTCGGCGACCTGCTCGCCGGTGCCCCTGACGCGCCGGCCCCACAGCATCTCGTGCATCACGGCGGCAAGGCTGTAGACATCGGCGCGCCGGTCCCAGGCGGCGCCGGCCATCCGCTCCGGCGCGGCGTAGGGACGGCGGACGGGCGCCGTCACGCCGACCTGCTCGAGCGCCCGGGCGACGCCGAACCCGGTCACCCGCGCTTCCTCCGGAGCGACGAGGACGTCGCGCGGATGCAGCGCCCCGTGCAGCACGTCGACGACCGCCGCGAAGTCGAGCGCGCCGGCCAGTTGGGCGGCGACGCGAACGGCGTCTGAGGGAGGCGCGGGACCGAAGGTGCGAATGGCCGTGTCGAGCGAGTCGGCGGCGACGTAGTCCTGGACGAGATAGGCGTCGTTGCCCTGGATGCCGGTCGCGATCGGGGTGACGATGGCGGGGTGTCTCAGCGCGGCCGCGATCGCCCACTCGAACTCGGCGACGAGGCGATGCACCTGTTCGGGCGGCAGGTCGAGCCGGAACAGCTTGACGGCGACCGGGATGTCGCGTTCGGGGTCGAGTGCACGAAAAACCGGCCCCAATGTGCCAGCGCCAATCTGATGAAGGACCCGGAACGGACCAAGAGCGTCAGGAGGCATCGAGCCAGCAGGGTCCCTGTGCAGTGGAGAACTCCTCGGGAAGGCCGAGCCAGAATGGTAGCACGGAACCGCCGCAACCAACACCCGAAAGGCGGCGTCTTAGTGCTGTTGCTTCAATCGCATACGGCCGCGCGGTTCTTGACAGCCTGCGCGGCGCTTTGACAGAGTAGCCACCGGTGCCGGTCAACTCAGCAGGCGCGTCGTCGATCGAATCGTCGTCGGTGCGGATTCCGGTCGACGTCCGCCGCTTTCCGTGGATTCGCCGCCTCGCGGCCGACTACGCGTACGACTTCCGCGCGGTCGCCCCCTTCTTCGCCGGCAATCCATCGGATGCCTCGGCGTGGAGCGGCGCCATCGAGCGGGCGCAGGCGCACGCGCGGGGCCGCGCCGAGCTGGCCTCGGTCATCGCCGCTCAGCAGCAGCGCCGGGGCGCGCCCCCGGCCGCGCTTCAGGCCGGCGCACGGCTCGCCGACGCGCGCGCGGTCGCCATCGTCACGGGCCAGCAGGCCGGACTCTTCGGCGGCCCGTTGTTCACGCTGCTGAAGGCCCTCACGGCCTTGAAGCTGGCCGCCAATGTCACGCGCGACCACGACGTGCCCGCGGTCGCCGTCTTCTGGATCGACGCCGAGGACCACGACTGGGACGAAGTCCGGTCGTGTACGGTGTTCGGCTACCACATGGGCCCGCACGCGATCTCGCTGCCGGTCCGCGCGTCAGCCGAACACTCTCCGGTCGCCACCGTTCACCTCGACGAGTCCATCGCCGCCGCCCTCAATCAGCTCGAGCAGCTCCTTCCCGCCACCGAATTCCGTGAGTCCGTGCTGGCCGACCTCCGGGAGATCTACCAACCGGGCGTCGGCATGGCCGAGGCCTTCGGACGGTGGATGGAGCGGGTGCTGGGCGAGCGCGGCCTTGTCGTGTACGACTCGTCGGATCGGGCGTCGAAGCCGCTCGTCCGCGACGTGTTCACCCGCGAGCTGTCGATGCCGGGCGAAACCGCGCGGCTCGCGGCGGTCGCCGGATCCGACCTGATCGCCCGCGGCTATCACTCCCAGGTGCACGCGCAGGAGGACGGCCTGGCGCTCTTCCTGCTGGACGGCGGCCGCCGGCCGATCCGCCAGCAGGACGGTCAGTTCGTCGTCGGCGACGATCGCTTTCCGCCGGCCGCTCTGGTGCAGAAAGCGGCCGACGAGCCGGCGCGGTTCAGCCCGAACGTGCTCCTCCGGCCGATCGTGCAGGACACGCTCTTCCCCACCATCTGCTACGTCGCGGGCCCGAACGAGCTCGCCTACCTCGGTCAGCTGCGGAAGGTCTACGATCACTTCGGCCTGCCGATGCCGCTGATGTATCCGCGCGCGAGCGCAACGATCGTCGACGGCGCGGCGCTGCGCTTCCTGAACCGCTACAAGCTGCCGCTCGAAGCGCTGCAGCCGCACGACGAAGGGGCGCTGAACGATCTGCTCAAGATGCAGATTCCCCAGACGGTGGAGGATGCGTTCAACGGGGCCGCGGCCGGCATCGACAGACAGATGACGGCGCTCGTCGACGCCATGCCGGCGCTCGACCCGACGCTCGAGGGGGCGGCGAAGTCGACGCTCGGGCGCATGCAGCACGACCTCCAGACGCTCCACAACAAGATGATTCAGGCCGCCAAGCGCCGCGACGAGACGCTGCGGCGCCAGTTCACGCACGCCCAGAACCTGGCGTTCCCCAACGGACACGCGCAGGAGCGGACGATCGGCTTCGTCTCCTTCCTGAACCAGTACGGCCCGGCACTCGTCGAGCGTCTCGACGAGGAGCTGCCGCTCGATCTCGGACGACACTGGATCGTTGCCATCTAAGAAACGACGCTCGAGCACACGCCTGCGGGTGAAGGTGCCGGCGCTGTGGCGGTCGCGCTGGATCCGCGTCGCCGCCCTGCTGGCGGCCGTGCCCCTCGTCCTGGTCTGCTTCGCGCTCGGGTACTACTACGTGACCTTCGCGCGGCTGATCGACGCGCGGCTGCACGGCGAGCGCGACCGCGTCTTCCCGCGCGTCTTCGCGCGACCCCTCCAGATCCGCCGCGGGCAGTCGCTGACCGACGGGCAGCTCGTCGATCAGCTGAACGATCTCGGCTACGCGGAACGTCGCCATGTCGAGAAGCCGGGCGAGTTCGCCATCGGCGACGGGTCGGTGGTCTTCATCCCGCGCGCGGCGGAGCTCAAGGGGGAGCTCGTCCGGGTGGTGTTCCGTCCGCCCGCGCCGGCCGTCCGCGGGGCGTCGCGACGCGCGCGGCCGCGGCCGGCCGATCACGTGCGGGCGATCGAGATGGGGCGTCATGCGAGCGACGCGCTGACGCTCGACTCGCCCATCCTGGCCTCGCTCATCACCGGCGAGCGGGAGAAGCGGCGGCCGGTGGCGCTGGCCGCCATCCCGCCGGCCATGGTGCACGCCGTGCTCGCCATCGAGGACCGCCGGTTCTACGAGCATCCGGGCGTGGATCCGATCCGGATGGTCGGCGCGCTCGTCGCGAACCTCCGGGGCCGGCGGCCGTACGTCTCGGGCGCGAGTACCATCACCCAGCAGCTCGTGCGCAACGTCTTCATGCCGCGAATGTTCCCCGACATGACGCTCCAGGCGGCGCGCGAGAAGTCGATCCGGCGCAAGCTCCTCGAGCAGTTCCTCGCCCTCATCCTCGACCACCGCGCGTCGAAGGACGACATCCTCGAGCTGTACCTGAACGACATCCCGCTCGGGCAGCGCGGCTCGTTTGCCGTTTTCGGCGTGGCCGAGGCATCGAAGCTGTTCTTCAGCAAGGACGTCAGCAACCTCACGCTCGCCGAGGCGGCGACGATTGCCGGCGTCATTCAATCGCCGTCGGCCCTGTCGCCGTTCAACAACCCCGCGCGGTGCCGCGACCGGCGGAACGTCGTGCTGCAGGCGATGGCCGACTCGGGCTACGTCGGCCAGGCGGAGGCCGACCGGGCCGCGCGCGGGCCGCTCGCGGTGGTGCAGCGCGCCATCGAATCCGAGGCGCCGTACTTCGTCGACTACGTGGGGCAGCGCCTCAACGACGACTACCCCGGCCTGACCACGACCGCCAACCACGAAGTCGACGTCTACACGACCCTCGACCTGCACCTGCAGCGGCTCGCGCAGGACGCCGTCCGCGGCGGCCTCGGGCGGGTGGACCAGCTGCTGTCGCGGCGGCGCCGCAAGGCGCGCGCCGAGGCGGCGCTCATCGCCGTCGATCCGCGTACCGGTGACATCCTCGCGTTCGTCGGCGGCCGCTCGTACGGCCAGTCGCAGTACGACCGCGCCATCAGCTCGCGGCGCCAGCCCGGGTCGGTGTTCAAGCCCTTCGTGTACCTGGCGGCGTTCGAGCAGGCGGCGGAGGAAGGCCGCACCGACGTCACGCCGGCCTCGCTCGTCGAGGACGAGCCGGCGACCTTCGCGTTCGAGAACCAGGTCTGGGAGCCGGAGAACTACGAGAACCAGTACGACGGGCTCATCACCTTCCGGCGCGCGCTCGCGCACAGCCGCAACCTCGGCACGATCAAGGTCGCGCAGGCGACCGGTTACGACCGGGTGGCGGCGCTCTGGAAACGGCTCGGCGTCGGCGCGCCGCTGAAGCCCTATCCGTCGATCACGCTCGGCGCCTTCGAGGAGACACCGCTCGACGTCGCGACGGCGTACACCATCTTCCCGAACAACGGCGTCCTGCGCACGCTCGGCCCCATCCTCCGGATCACGAGCGGCGGCAGGGACCTCGCGCGGGCGCCGGACGACCGCTCGCGCCAGGTGGCGCGCCCCGGCACGACATTCCTCGTGACCAACATGATGCGAAGCGTGCTCGACGAGGGCACGGGCGCGTCGGCCCGCGCGCTCGGCTTCACGCTGGACGCCGCCGGCAAGACCGGCACGACCAACGACCTGCGCGATGCCTGGTTCGCGGGCTTCACGCCCGATCTCCTCACGGTCGTGTGGGTCGGCTTCGACGACAACCGGCCGCTCGGCCTCTCCGGCTCCCAGGCGGCGCTGCCCATCTGGACCGAGTTCATGAAGCGCGCGCTTGCCGGCCACGCCGACCGGGCGTTCGACGTCCCGGACGGCGTCACCTTCGTCGACATCGATCGCGACAACGGCAAGCTGGCCGTCCCCGGCTGCCCGCGCGTGTTCCGCGAGGCCTTCCTCGCCGGCACCGAGCCGCTCCAGGCCTGCGACCTGCATCGCTTCTAGATGGCAGGATGGCAGATTGCAGGATGGCAGGAAGTATTGCTCGCTTCTGCGCTTCTGCAATCCTGCAATCCTGCAATCCTGCAATCCTGCAATCTATAATCACTCTGTGAACTCCGAAGTCTTCGCGGCCGTGGTCGAGGCGCTCGACCGGGGCGAACCGGCGGCGCTCGTGACGATCGTCGCGACGCGGGGCTCCACGCCGCAGCGCGTCGGCGCCAAGATGCTGGTCTTCGCCGACGGCCGGACCGTCGGCACGATTGGCGGCGGCTGCTACGAAAACGATGCGTTCTGGAAGGCGCGCGAGGCGATCGGGGGGCGACAGCCCCAGCTCATCCGCTACGAGCTCTCCGACGACTTCGCGCAGGAGACCGGGCTCATCTGCGGCGGCCAGATGGACGTGTACATCGAGCCGATCGAGCCCTCGCCCGAGCTCTTCGTCGTCGGCGCCGGCCACGTGGGCTACCACCTGGCCCGGCTCGCACACGACGTCGGCTTTCGCGTGCACGTCGTCGACGATCGCGAGAAGTTCGCCAACGCCGAACGCTTCCCGCACGCGGTCGAGGTGGTCGCCGACGACATCCCGGCGTGGCTCTCGCGGGCC
The DNA here is from genome assembly GCA_963840225.1 of uncultured Acidobacteriota bacterium. GTDB lineage: Bacteria > Acidobacteriota > Vicinamibacteria > Vicinamibacterales > CAVVIG01 > JBLMXQ01. The sequence goes on along the minus strand of CAWIYH010000007.1, from coordinate 466,472 downwards.
GCCATCCCCTCTCACGGCTACGCCGTCGTCGTGACGCGCGGGCACGTGCACGACCTCGATGCCCTCCGCGCGCTCGCGCCGCGACGGCTCAGGTACCTCGGCCTCATCGGCAGCCGCGCCAAGATCGCCCGGATCTATGACGCGCTCAAGGCGGAAGGAATGGCGTCCGACCTGCTCGACCAGGTCCACGCGCCCATCGGCCTCGACATCGGGGCCGTCACGCCCCAGGAGATCGCCGTGAGCATCCTCGCCGAGCTGGTGGCCGTGAAGCACGGCAAGATCGCCGGGGGTCGCGACGCGGGCGAGCTGTCGATGAAGTGGCAGCCGAAGCGGTGAGCTCCGTCCTCGTCCGGGGCGGCCTCGTCGTCACGATGAGCGACGCGCTCGAGGTCCTCGAGGGCGACGTCTCGATCCGCGACGGCCGCATCGCGGCCATCGCCCCGTCGATCGACGCTCCGCATGACCGGATCGTCCAGGCCCGCGGGGGGTACGTCCTTCCCGGGTTCGTGCAGACGCACGTCCATCTCTGCCAGACGCTCTTTCGCGGGTACGCCGACGACCTGCCCCTGATGAACTGGCTGCGACAGCGCGTCTGGCCGATGGAGGCGGCGCACGCGCCCGACACGCTGCGCGCGGCGGCGCGGCTCGCGACCACCGAGCTCCTGCTCGGCGGGACCACCGCCGTGCTCACGATGGAAACCGTCCACGACACCGACGCCGTCTTCGACGCGGTCGCCGAGAGCGGCCTGCGTGCGACGATCGGCAAGTGCATGATGGATCGGCCCGACCCCAACGCCCCGGCCCGCCTGGTCGAGCGCACGAAAGACTCGATCGACGAGAGCCTGGCGCTCAGGTCGCGGTGGGACGGCGCGGCGAACGGGCGCCTGCGGGCCGCCTTCGCGCCCCGCTTCGCCGTGTCGTGCACCGCCGAACTGCTCGAGTCGGTCGGCGCGCTCGCCGGCACGTGCGGCGCGATCGTCCACACGCACGCGTCCGAATCGCGCGAGGAGATCGCGATCGTCCGCGCGATCGCCGACGGCCGGAGCAACCTCGAATATCTCGCCAGCCTGCGCCTGGCCTCCCCGCGGCTGTGCCTCGCCCACTGCGTCTGGGTGGACGAGGGCGACCAGCGGCTGCTCGCCGATCACGACATCAAGGTGCTTCACTGCCCCTCGTCGAATCTCAAGCTCGGATCCGGCATCGCGCCGGTCGTCGAGATGCGCGCCCGCGGCCTCACCGTGTCGCTCGGCGCCGACGGCGCGGCCTGCAACAACCGCCTGGACATGTTCGAGGAGATGCGGCTGGCGGCCCTGCTCCAGGCCATGCGCCAGGCGCCCGGCCTGCTGACCGCCCGCGACGTGCTGTGGATGGCCACGCGCGCCGGCGCGCGCACGCTCGGGCTCGAGCACGAGATCGGATCGCTCGAGCCCGGCAAGCGCGCCGACCTCATCGTCGTCGACCGGGACCGGCCCCATCTGGCCCCGGGTCCGGACCCGTACTCGGCGCTTGTCTACGCGGCCCGCGGGAGCGACGTGCGCACGACGGTCGTGGGGGGCGAGATCCTGGTGGACGACTTCACGGCCACCCGCGTCGATGCCGCGGCGGTGGCCGCCGAGGCGCGCGAGGCGGCACGCCGCCTGGCAGCCCGCGCCGGAGTGGAGCGCTAGCCGGCTGGTGTATAATAAGTTAGCAGTCTCGGACCAAGAGTGCTAACCGTGAGCTCCGAATCCAAGGAACGCGCTCGACGGGTGCTGGCCGCGCTGGTGCGCGAATATATCGCGTCGGGCGAGCCGGTCGCCTCGTCGCTGCTCGTCTCGGCGGCGGGCCTGGGTGTCTCGTCGGCCACCGTCCGGAACATCATGGCGCGCCTCGAGGCCGACGGTTACGTGCAGCAGCCGCACACCTCGGCCGGCCGGATTCCGACCGACCTGGGGTACCGCTTCTACGTCGACCTGCTGCTCGAAACGAAGCGGTCGACGCGGGCAGCCTCGGCCGTGGAGGCGCGCCTGCGGCGCGAAGGCGCCGGCGGTCGCCTCGGCGACCTGCTGTCGCAGGTGTCGCACGTGCTCTCCGAGGCGTCGCGGCACGTCGGATTCGCGATTCGGTCCGCCCACGAGGGCGCGGTGTTCGACCGCGTCGAGTTCGTGCCGGTCAGCGGCACGCGCGTGCTCGTGATCATCGTCGCGCGCGGCGGACACGTCATCCAGAAGATGATCGACGTCGGCGACCAGACGCTCACGGCCGACGAGCTGCGCGAGGCGGCGAGCTACCTGAACTCGGAATTCTCGGGTTTCCCGCTCGCGCTCGCGCGCGAGGCGGTCGTCGCGCGCATGCGCGAGGAGCGGCTCCTCTACGACGCGCTGCTGGCGCGGGCGCTCCGTCTGGCGAGCTCGACGTTTGCCGAACTTCCCGATGATCGGACGATCTACGTCGAAGGCGCCGCCACGCTGCTCGGCGACGAACAGGGGCTGACCCTCAGCACGTTGCGCGCGCTCGTCCAGATGATCGAGGAGAAGCAACGGCTCGTCCGGCTGCTCAACGAATACATCGACGGCCCGGGCCTGACGATCGTCATCGGCGCCGAACATCCGGACCCGACCTTGCGGCCGCTCAGCCTGATCGCGTCGACCTACGACGACGGCGACGGAATCGGCACGATCGGTGTCATCGGACCGACCAGGATGCGATACTCGAGGGCCATTGCCGTCGTCGACGGCGCGGCCCAGGCGGTGTCCCGGCTGCTGCGCGATCCCAACTAAGAACGCCATGGCTGATAAACCTGCCATCGATTCGGCCGACAGCGAGCCGGCCGAAGACCCGCGCGCGCCGACCGAAGCCATCACCTCGGCGGAGCCGCTCGAGGATCTCAAGCGCGAGCGCGACGACTACTACGACCGCTGGCTCCGCAAGACGGCCGAGTTCGACAACTACCGCCGCCGCGTCGAGCGCGAGCGCCGCGAGCAGGCCGACAAGGCCGTCGTGGACCTCCTGCTCGAGCTGCTGCTCGTCGTCGATGACTTCGATCGCGCGCTCGAAACGGATGCGCCCGAGGCGGCGGGGCCCTACCGCAAGGGCGTCGAGCTCATCCACGCCAAGCTGCACGACCTGCTGCGCAAGCACAGGGTGCGCCCCATTGAGGCGGTCGGCGCCGCGTTCGACCCGAACGTGCACCAGGCGGTGCTGCAGGAGTCGAGCCCCGCGCATCGGGAAAACGAGGTCATCGCCGAGCTGCGCAAGGGGTACATGATGGGCGACCGGCTGCTCCGGCCGGCGATGGTCAAGGTGGCGAAGGCGTGAGCAAGCGCGACTACTACGAGATCCTCGGCGTCACCCGCACGGCGACCGAGGTCGAGATCAAGAGCGCCTACCGCAAGCTGGCGCTCAAGTACCACCCGGATCGCAATGCCGGCGACCACACGGCGGAAGAGAAGTTCAAGGAGTGCGCCGAGGCGTACGCCATCCTGGCCGACGCCGAGAAGCGCGCCGCGTACGATCGCTTCGGCCATGCCGGCGTCAGCTCGGCGGCCGGCGCCGGCGGCGGCTTCGATCCGACGATCTTCGCCGACTTCGGCGACATCCTCGGCGGGCTGGGCGACATCTTCGGCTTCGGCGACCTGTTCGGCGGCGGCCGCCGCCGCGGCGGCCCGCAGCGCGGCGTCGACCTGCGATACGACCTGGAGATCACGTTCGAAGAGGCCGCCAGGGGCGCCGAGACGTCGATCCAGATCCCGCGAGCCGAAAATTGCGAGACCTGCCACGGCTCGGGCGCGGCGGCCGGCACGACGCCGACCGTCTGTGCGCAGTGCCGCGGCCAGGGTCAGGTCCGCTTTCAGCAGGGGTTCTTCACCGTCGCCCGCACCTGCCCGCAGTGCCGGGGCGCCGGAAAGACCGTCGCCAAGCCGTGCCACGGATGCCGCGGGACAGGCCGCGTCACTCGCGAGCGGAAGATCACGGTCAAGATTCCGCCCGGCATCGCGACCGGCCAGCAGCTCCGCCTGCAGGGCGAGGGCGAATCGGGCGTTGCGGGCGGCCCGCCGGGTCACCTCTACGTCGTCGTCCACGTGCAGGAGCACGAGTTCTTCCGCCGCGACGGGCTGAACCTGTTCTGCGAGATTCCGGTCAACTTCACCACCGTCGCGCTCGGCGGCGAGATTCAGGTGCCGACGCTCGACGGCGTCGAGAGCGTCAAGGTGCCCGAAGGCACGCAGACCGGCACGACCCTTCGTCTCCGCGGCAAGGGCATGCCCGACGTGGGCGGTCGCGGCAAGGGCGATCTCTTCGCGACCGTCCAGGTGCAGACGCCGCGCAAGGTGACCAAGGATCAGCGGCACCTCCTCGAGCAGCTCCGGAAGGCGCTGCCCGAGGACCACTTCGAGCCCCGCGCCCGCGAGGACGAGCAGGACGAGCGCAACCTCTTCGATCGCGTCAAGGACATGTTCGGGTGAAGAGCTGGCCGGCGCTCGAAGTCGGCGGCGGCGAACCGGATTCTGATTCTGGCGCTCGTCGATGACTCCTCGCCGACAGCGCTCGAAGAACGGGGCGGCCTCGTCCGCATCTTCTTTCCGACGCCGGCCCATCGGGACGCCGCCGCGCGCGACCTCCGGACCGGCGCCCTCGCCGGCACCCTTCAGGTGCATTCCCTCGACGTCGATGACGAGGACTGGCCGCGGCGTTCGCAGGCGGGTCTCGGACCCGTAACCGTCGGACGGATCACGATTCACCCCAGCCCCGATCGCCCTGTCCCCAGCCTCCAGCCCCCAGCCTCCGCCATCGACATCGTGATCGTCCCGTCGATGGGCTTCGGGACCGGCCACCACGCCACCACGCGTTTGTGCCTCGACGCGCTCCAGTCGATCGATCTCGCCGGCCGCGCGGTGCTGGACGTCGGCACCGGGTCGGGCGTGCTGGCAATCGCCGCCGCGCGTCTGGGCGCCGGCCGCGTGCTGGGCATCGACAACGATGCCGACGCCCTGGCGTCGGCGCGCGAGAATCTGCGGCTCAATCCGGAGGCGTCGGGGGTGGAATCCCGCGAATGCGACCTCGCCGATCTCGCCCCCCCGCCCCGAAATCCGCGGTCGCGAGCCGCCCGCCCCCGGCCCCCGCTCTTCGACGTCATCACCGCCAACCTGACGGGCGCGCTGCTGGTTCGGGAGGCGGCGGCGCTGATGCGATCGCTCGCGCCGCATGCTCTCCTGATCCTGAGCGGCCTGCTCGCCACCGAGCGCGAGGCGGTCGCCGCGGCGTTCGGCAGGCTCGGTCCCGTGCGCGAGTCCTCCGAGGACGAATGGGTGTGCCTGGTCGTGAAAAATCGGTGACGGCGCCGCCCATGGCCGCTTGCCGGTCGTAATCTATGGAGAACGACATGATGGTGTCTCGGTTCTTCGTCCTGCTCCCGGCGTCGGTAGCGCTGGCCGCCGTCGTCGCCTCGGCCCAATCGAAGCCTGCCGGCCAGCGGCCGTCGCGGGACACGGCCGCGCAGCAGCAGGCGACGCCGCCGCCGGCCGGCGCCATCGCCGGTCGCGTGGTCGCCGCCGACACGGGCCGTCCGGTCAAGCGCGCGCGGGTGTCCCTGTCCGCCGCGGAGCTGCAGGGGGGACGCGCCGTGCTGACCGACGACGTCGGGGCGTTCGCGCTCACCGAGCTGCCGGCCGGCCGCTATTCGGTGACCGTCGGCAAGACCGGCTTCATCAGCCTGTCGTACGGGCAGCGCCGCCCGCTGCAGCCAGGCACGCCGCTGCAGCTCACCGACGGCCAACAGATCAAGGGCCTCGACTTCCGCCTGCCGCGCGGCGGCGTGATTGCCGGCCACGTGTTCGACGAGGACGGTGAGTCGATGCCCGGCGCGCTGGTGCGGGTGCTTCGTTACGAGTACCTGCAGGGCGATCGCCGGCTGGTGTCGGCCGGCGTCGCGCAGTCCGACGACCGCGGGGAATTCCGCGTGTGGGGCCTGAATCCCGGCGACTACTACGTCAACGTCACCGCACGGAACTTCGGCGGCGGACGCTTCGGGTTCGGCGGCGGGTTCTCCGGCCGCGGCGGCTTCGCGGCGGACGCGCGAAACGGCGAGGAAGAGCTCGGGTACGCGCCGACCTACTTCCCCGGCGTCAGCTCGCCGGCCGAAGCGCGACCGATCGCGCTCGGCGTCAGCCAGGAAGTCGACAGCGTCGACTTCGGCGTTCAGCTCGTCCACACCGCGCGGATCACCGGCATCGTCACGAATCCGGACGGCACGCCGACCTCGAGCGGCAACGTCATGCTCATGCCGGAGAACGGCGCGGCCGGCGGCCGGGGACGCGGACAGATTGGGATGGTCTACGCCAGCCGCATCGACTGGGACGGCACCTTCACGGTCGTCAACGTGCCGCCGGGCCGGTACACGCTGCGCGCGCGCGGCAACGACACCGACCCGCCGCAGTACGGCCGGCAGGCCGTCTCGGTCAACGGCGCCGACATCCCCGGGGTCGCGGTCAGCCTGCAGCCGGGCGCGACCGTCAGCGGATTGGTCGTGTTCCAGGCGACCCGCGCCGGCTCCTCGGCCAACCCGACCGACATCCGCGTCGTCGCGCCGTCGCTCGACGAGAGCGCGGTCGGTCCGAACCCCGCCGCGCGGACCGACAAGGACGCCCGCTTCACCATCGAGGGGGTGCCGGCCGGCAGCCACCTCCTGCGCGCCAACGGCATCCCGCGCGGGTGGATGCTGAAACAGGTGACCGCCGGAGGACGCGACGTCACCGACACGCCGATCGAGTTGCGCGCCGGCCAGAAGCTCAACGGCATCACGATGGTGTTCACCGATCGTTTGACGGAGCTGGCCGGGACCGTGACGACAGCCGACGACCGTCCGGCGACCGACGTGACCGTGCTCGCGTTCCCCACCGACACATCGCTCTGGCGGCCCCAGTCGCGTCAGATCATGACGACGCGTCCGGACCAGAACGGCAGGTTCCAGATCCGCGCCCTGCCGCCGGGCGACTACTACCTCGCCGTCATCGACCCAAGCGAGCCCGGCGAATGGTTCGAGCCGGCGTTCCTGCAGCAGCACCAGGCCGGCGCGGTCCGGATCGCGCTCGCCGAAGGCGACGCCAGGACGCAGGACATCAAGGCGTCTGAACGGTAAGAGCCGATCATTCTTCCCACAGAAACTGCAGCACGCTCAGGACGGCGATGGGCGCCGCGTCGGCGCGCAGCGTGCGGTGGCCGAGGGTCAGCAGGCGGGCGCCGCGGGCGCGCGCGGACGTGCATTCCTGCTCGGTCCAGCCGCCTTCCGGTCCGACGACGATGGCGGCGTCGCGCGGGCGGTCGGCGCCGCGGAGGACCGACAGCGGCTCGCTCGGCGCGCCGCCCGGCTCGACCAGCATGGCCAGCAGATCGGGCGCCGGCTCGTCCAGGTAGCTCTCGAGCGTCAGCGGCAGGCGGATCTCCGGCACGACCGCCCGCTTCGACTGCTTGACGGAGGCGAGCGCGACGCGCCGCCACCGCTCGACGCGCTGCCCGCGCAACAGCGCGGCGACGGTCGTCTCGGTCCGCTTCGTCACGACGGGCTGCACGGCGGCGACGCCGAGCATGACCGCATCGCGAACGACCTCGTCCATCTTGTCGCCCTTCAGCACGGCCTGCACCAGGGTCAGCGCGACCCCCGACTCGAGGGCCGGCTGCACGCGGGCGGCGATCTGCACGCGGACCTCCCGTCGGTCGGCCGCGACCACGCGCGCCGTGAACTCGTGGCCGCGCCCGTCGAAGACGGCCACCGTGTCTCCGACGCCGAGGCGGAGCACGCGCGTCAGGTGCTCGGCTTCCTCGCGCGGCAGCGTCACGCCCTCGTCGCCGGGATCCAGGGCGGGCGCGAAGAACCGGTGCATCGTGAGGAGAATTATCCGCGAGCGCGACGCGCCTGGCCAGCGGTCCCGGCATCGCCGCGCGTTTCGTCTTATACTGCCCGTCGGATGTTCTTCCGCGGGCAGATTATCGGGAAGTACAAGATTCTGCAGACGATCGGCAGCGGAGGCTTCGGCACGGTCTACCTCGCCGAGGACACCTGGATCGACAAGAGGGTCGCCCTCAAGGTGCCGCACAAGCAGAGCGTCGACTTCGGCGAGCTGCTGCGCGAGCCGCGGCTCCTCGCCTCGCTCAACCACCCCAACATCGTCACGATCCTCACCGCGGAGAAGCAGGAGAACGTCTTCTTCATCGTCATGGAGTTCGTGCCGGGCGAGACGCTGGAGGCGATCATCGCGCGCGAGGGGGCGCTCGACGTAGCGCGCGCCCTCGACTACACGTGCCAGATTGCCAACGCCCTCGACCACGCGCACCGCCAGGGGGTGCTGCACCGCGACCTCCGGCCGTCGAACGTGCTCGTGGCGAATCGCGGCCTGGTCAAGGTGGCCGATTTCGGGACCTCGCGCTTTCTCGAAATCGCGGCGCACGGCACGACGGTCATCGGCAGCCCGCCGTACATGGCGCCCGAGCAGTTTCACGGCAAGGCGGTGTTCGCATCCGACATCTACTCGGTCGGCGTGACGATGTACCAGATGCTGACCGGCGTCCTCCCGTACGACACGCCCACGCCCGCCGACCTCGAGCGGCTCATGCGCGGCGAGCTGGTGACCGGCCCGCGGATCCGGAACCCGAAGGTGCCCAGGGCGATCAACGACATCGTGCTGAAGGCGCTGGCGCCCGACATCCACGCCCGCTACCAGCGCGCCGGCGAGCTGCTCGACGACGTGCTCGCGGCCTGGAGCCGCCGCACGCCGCGCCAGACGCCCGCAGCGGAGGCGGCGGGAGGCGTCGCGGGCGAGGAGGTGCACGAGATCCAGACGCGGCTCAAGGCGCGCGAGGCGCCGCAGCCCCGGTTCTGCTGGCACTGCCGCAAGCCGCTCCACGCGCGCTCCGATCGCTGTCCGTTCTGCGGCGAAACCCAGTAACCAAATGCGCTAGAATCCTCTGAGGGGTGACGCGCATGGCATTTTCGGGCACGGGCAAGGTGTGGATGAACGGCCGACTCGTCGAGTGGTCCGACGCGAAAATCCACGTCGCCTCGCACGTCGTGCACTACGGCACGGGCGTCTTCGAGGGCGCGCGCTGCTATGCCACGCCGAAGGGGTCCGCCTGCTTCCGCCTGGACGCACACATGCGCCGCCTGCAGCGCTCGGCCAAGATCTACCGGATGGAATACCCGCTGGATCTGGCCGGCTGGCAGCAGGCCGTGCTCGACACGATCCGCGTCAACGATCTCAAGGCGTGCTACATTCGCCCGATCGTCTATCGCGGCTACGCTGCGCTCGGCGTGAATCCGTTTCCCAACCCGGTCGACGCCGCGATCCTGCTGTGGGACTGGGGCACCTACCTGGGTAAGGACGCGCTCGAGCTGGGTGTGGACGTGAAGGTCAGCTCCTGGTCGCGGATGGCGCCGAACACGCTGCCGGCGCTCGCCAAGAGCTCGGCCAATTATGCCAACTCGGCGCTGATCAAGATGGAAGCGATTACCGACGGCTTCACCGAAGGCCTCGCGCTGGACGTCTTCGGCAACCTGAGCGAAGGCAGCGGCCAGAACGTCTTCGTCGTCCGCGACGGCGCCATCTACACGCCGCCCCTTGGGTCGTCGATCCTCGGCGGCATCACGCGCGACTCCATCATCACCCTGGCGCGCGAGCTCGACTACGGCGTCACCGAGGCGACGCTGCCGCGCGAGGTCCTGTACATCGCCGACGAGGTCTTCGTCGTCGGGACGGCGGCCGAAGTGACGCCCATCCGTTCGGTGGATCGGATCCAGGTCGGCAGCGGCAGGCGCGGGCCGGTGACCGAGGCGCTGCAGCGCGCGTTCTTCGACGTCATCAACGGGGTCGTGCCCGATCGCCACGGCTGGCTCACCTACGTGTACCCGGCCGAGGCCCCCGGCCGCGAACCGGCGAACGCGGGGGTGACCGCGAAGGGCTGACCGGGCGGGTCGGCCGTTGGGAGCGGGGTTCCGGCATGCACGTCAACGATCTGCTGAAAATCGCCGTCGACGCCAACGCGTCGGACCTGCACCTCAAGGTCGGCAGCTATCCGATGATGCGCGTGCGCGGCGCGCTCGTCCCGGCCAGCGAGGAGCGCCGCCTCGACCACGAAGACCTCGTCGCGATGAGCGCGGCGGTGATGTCGACGACGCATCGCCAGAAGTTCAAGGACGCCCAGGAGGTCGACCTCGCGTACAGCATCGCCGGCCTCGGCCGCTTCCGCTGCAACGTCTTCCAGCAGCGCGGGACCGTCGGCCTGGTGCTCCGCGTCATCCCGATGCAGATCCGGAATATCGAAGATCTCGGTCTGCCGCCGGTGCTGAACACCATAGCCGACGAGGAGCGCGGGCTGGTTCTGGTGACCGGCACGACCGGCAGCGGCAAGAGCACGACGTTGGCCGCGATGATCGACCACATCAACGCCACGCGCTGCACCCACGTGATGACGGTCGAGGATCCGATCGAGTTCCTCCACCGCGACCAGAAGTCGATCGTGAACCAGCGGGAGGTGTCGGTCGACACGCGCTCCTTCGCGCAGGCGCTGCGCAGCGCCCTGCGGCAGGATCCGGACGTCATCCTGGTCGGCGAGATGCGCGACTTCGAGACGATTGAAACCGGTCTGCTCGCCGCCGAGACCGGCCACCTGGTCTTCTCCACTCTGCACACCCTCGACGCCAGCGAGACGATCAACCGGATCATCGCGGTGTTTCCGCCGCACCAGCAGAAGCAGGTCCGCCTGCAGCTGGCGAGTGTCCTCAAGGCGGTCATCTCGCAGCGCCTCATCCCCCGCGCCGACGGCCGGGGCCGCGCGCCGGCGGTCGAAGTGATGATCAGCACCCCGTTCATCCGCGACTGCATCGTGGACAAGGAGAAGACCCACCAGATCCCCACCGCGATCGCGGCCGGCACCACCCAGTACGGCATGCAGTCGTTCGACCAGTCGATCCTCCGGCTCTTCGAGCAGGGCCTGATCTCGTACGAGGAGGCGCTGCGCTGGGCGAGCAACGTCGACGAGTTCAAGCTGAGGGTCCAGGGCATCCACACGACGTCCGACCTGACCCGGGACGAGATGGCTCGCGCCGGCATGCGCACCCACCCCGAGATCACGCGATTCGGGTCGTAGCGACAGGGCGGAACCGTGAACCGGGCCTACCTCGACGCCCTCAGGATGCTCGGACGCCGGGACCTCTCCGAACGCCAGCTCCGCCAGCGGCTCTCACGCAAGGAACACCCGCCCGGCGACATCGAGCAGGCCATCGAGCGGCTGCGCGCCGAGCGCGCCCTGGACGACGGCCGCGTCGCCGAAGGGATTGCGCGCACCGAGTCGTCCGTCAAGCGGCGCGGCCGCCTGCGCGCGCTCCGGCAGATTGAAGGCTCGGGCATCGACCGCGACACCGCGCGCCGGGCCGTCGACGAGGTGTTCGGGGCGCTCGACGCCGATGCGCTCCTCGAGGCGGCGCTGGCCAGACGGCTCCGCGGCCGCGAGACCATCGAGGACGACAAGGAGTACCAGCGGCTGTACCGGTACCTCCTCGGGCAGGGGTTCGAATCCGACCGGATCGGCCGCGCGCTCAGGGTGCGCCGGAAGCGTTGACCGACCAGTCGTGGGCGGCGCGGGTGGCCTCGGCGATTGCGGACTCGGCGCCGCGATCGACCTCGTGCAGGACCGCGAGCGCGATCGGCAGCGTGAATACGCTCATCATCTGGAACTGTCCGTCCCCCTCAAGGGAGGCGGATCGCCCGCTCTCGACGTGAATCACGGCGATCCCGAGCGCGGCGGCCGGCCGATGTAGAATCGCGCGCACCGTGACGTTGAGATCCTCACCCCTCCTCCTGGCGCTCGTCGTCGCCGCCTGCGCGCCTGCGACGCCGCCCGACGTCGGCTGGCCGGTCAACGGCGGGCCCGGCAACATCCGCTACACCCGTCTGTCGCAGATCACGCCGGAGAACGTCTCGACGCTGCAGGTGGCCTGGACCTACGATTCCCACGACGCCTTCGACGGCTCCGAGATGCAGAGCAATCCGATCGTCGTCGACGGCGTCCTGTACGCCACGACGCCGACGCTGAAGGTCGTGGCGCTCGACGCGGCGACCGGCCGCGAGCGCTGGCGGTTCGACCCGAGCCGCGGATCGACGGGTCGGATACGCTTCCGCCACCGCGGCGTGACGGTGCACGGCGACCGCGTCTTCGTGACGTACCGCAACGACCTCTTCGCCCTCGATCGGACGACCGGACAACCGATTCCCTCCTTCGGCACGGGCGGCCGCGTGGACCTGCGCGAAGGCTTCGATCGCCCGGTCGACCGCGTGAGCATCAGCGCGAGCAGCCCCGGAGAGGTGTTCGAGGACCTGCTGATCATGGGGAGCAGCGTGCCCGAGACGCTGCCTGGCACGCCGGGCGACATCCGCGCCTTCGACGTCCGGACCGGCCGCATCCGCTGGACGTTTCACACCATCCCGCGGCCCGGCGAGTTCGCGTACGACACGTGGCCGAAGGACGCCTACCAGATCGCCGGCGGGGCCAACGCCTGGGCCGGCGTGACGGTCGATCAGTCGTCCGGGATGGTGTTCGCCGCGACCGGCTCGGCATCGTTCGACTTCTACGGGGTCAACCGGCACGGCGACAATTTATTCGCCGACTGCGTCCTCGCGCTCGACGCGCGCACCGGCAGGCGGATCTGGCACTTCCAGGGCATCAAGCACGACGTCTGGGACTGGGACTTCCCCGCGGCGCCCAGCCTCGTCACGGTCACCAGGAACGGCAAGCCGGTGCAGGCCGTCGCGCAGACGACGAAGTACGGCTCCGTGTACGTCCTCGACCGGAAGACGGGCGAACCGCTCTTCCCGGTCGAATACCGGCAGGTGCCAGGCTCGCCGGTCGAGGGCGAACGGCTGGCGGCGCTCCAGCCGTATCCGGTGAAGCCGCCCCCGTTCACGCGGCAGGGGCTGACCGAGGACATGTTGACGACGAGGACGCCCGAGGCGCACGCGGCGGTCCTCGATCGCTTCCGTCAGTTCGACGCCGGCATGTACGTCGCGCCGACCGAGCGCGGCGCCATCGTCTTTCCCGGCTTCGACGGCGGGGCCGAGTGGGGCGGCGCGGCGTTCGATCCCGGCACCGGGCTGCTCTACGTCAACGCGAACGAGATGCCGTGGATCGTCCGGCTGATCCCGAACGACGACACGTCGCTCTACAACGTGAACTGCGCGACCTGTCACCGGGCCGACCGGAAGGGCACGCCGAACGCCCCGTCCCTCGAGCACCTCGGCGAGAAGAAGACGCGCGACGAGATCGTGGCGATCATCCGCAAGGGCACGGGACGCATGCCCGGCTTCCCCGACATGGGCGCCCGCAACATCGGCGACCTCACCGACTTCCTGATCACCGGCCGGGACAAGGGGCGCGATCCGGCGGCCGCGCGCCAGCCGGGCTGGCTGAAATACCGCATCGACGGCGAGACGCTGTTTCGCGACCCGGACGGATACCCGCCGATCACCCCGCCCTGGGGGACGCTCAACGCCATCGACCTGAACGCGGGCACGATCCGCTGGCAGATCCCGTTCGGCGAGTTCCCGGCGCTGGCGGCGAAGGGCCTCAGGAACACCGGCAGCGACAACTACGGCGGACCGGTCGTCACCGCCAGCGGGCTGCTGTTCATCGGCGCCACCAACTTCGATCGCCAGTTCCACGCCTACGACAAGCTGACCGGGAAGCTGCTCTGGTCGTCGACGCTGCCGGCGGCCGGCAACGCGACGCCGTCGGTCTACCAGCTGAACGGACGGGAATACGTGGTCATCGTCTGCGGCGGCGGCAAGAACGGCGCGCCCTCCGGCAGCAGCATCGTGGCGTTCGCGCTGCCCGGCGGCGGTTCGTGACGCGGACGCGCCCGCCCGGCTTCCACTGGCCCGAACGGCCGGCGACGTCTGTCGGCACGCAACCCCCGTGCAAGGAGCTGGCCGTGCGCAGCGCCATCGGGGCCTGAAGCGGCCGGCCGTCCGGCTGCTGCTCGCCGAGAGCCTGGCTTTCTCGACCATCGGCCCCTCGGGGCGGGCATCTCCACGACCTCGCCATTCGAGACGTCCGGGCCGGCGGCCGTGCCGGCCGGGACCGCGCTCGTCCTCGACTGAAGGGCGTGCCTCGATCGAGGCGGGACATCGAGGCGCGGGCCAGCCTGGTCTCGATCCGTCGTGAGGCCTCGGCCATGCGGGTCGCCGACCTCCGCTCCGCCCGGGGCTCCTGCCGGGTTTCAGCGGCATCCGCGACGCCGACATCCGCGAGGGCGTGCAGCGGCTTCGCGAAGCCCTCGACCCGACCCGGCCGGCGCCGATGAGGCTGGGCGTCCCCGCCCGCCTGAGCGGTCGCGGCGCAGAAGCACGGCCGCACCCCCGGTGCCGCGCAAACCGTTCGCATCCAACGGGCGGTGCGGCTACAATGTGCACCGACAGGCAGCAGTGGTCCGGTCAACGACGGAGCGCCTGCGGCCCGAGCGAGCGCGCAGCGCGAGCGAGAGCGGTCGGGGGTGGGCCCGGTCGCACTGAGGAGGTCTCTATGGCAGTTTCGCGCCGGAAGTTCGTGGGCGGCCTGGCGGCCGGCGTCGGGTACCTCGGCGTGGGGCCCGACATTCGGCTCTTCGCGGCCACGCGCGGAGCGGCGGTCGACGCCGCCGATCTGAGCGACGCCGTGCGGAAGGCGCAGGCGGAGTACGACGGCTACGCCAAGCTGTCCAACAACGAGAATCCCTACGGGCCCCCTGAATCGGTGATGAAGGCGATGACCAACGCCTTCAAGTACGCCAACCGCTACGGCCATCCCGACGGCGGGATCGTGCAGGCGATCGCCGACCATCACGGGGTGAAGCCCGAGAACGTCCTGATTGGCGAGGGCTCGAGCGAGATCCTCGACATCAGCGATGCCACGTTCCTTCAGGGCGGCAGGAAGGTCATCGGCGCGGAGCCGACCTACGCGACCATCTTCCAGTACGCCACCGGTACGAAGTCGGAGGGCATCCACGTTCCCCTGCTGCCCGACTACCGGCAGGACATCCCGGCGATGATCCGGGTCGCGAAGCAGAACTACCGGGACCTCGGCCTCGTGTACATCTGCAATCCGAACAACCCGACCGGCGTGGTCGTGCCGAAGCAGGAAATCAAGCAGCTGCTCGACGAGGTGCCCGAAGACGTCCCGGTGCTCATCGACGAGGCGTACCACCACTTCGTCGACGATCCGAACTACGAGACCTCCACGAAGTACGTGCTCGAGGGGCGGCCGGTCATCCTCACGCGCACGTTCTCGAAGATTGTCGGGCTCGCCGGCATGCGGCTCGGCTACGCCGTCGCGCCGAAGTACATCATCGATCGCATGCGCGTGTACAGCATCAACTACGGCATCAACGCGATCGTGAAATACGGCGGCGTCGCGGCGCTCAAGGACACCGCGTCCCAGGCCAAGGTCAAGCAGCTGAATACCGACCTCCGCAACAAGACGACGGCCGACTTGCAGGCGCTGGGGTACGAGGTGATCCCGTCGCAGACCAACTTCTTCATGGTGCAGGTCGGCAGGGACGTCGTCGAGGTGGCCAAGGAGTTCAAGAAGAGCGGCGTCCTCGTCGGACGTCCCTTCCCGCCGATGACCAAGCACCTGCGCGTGTCGGTCGGATCGGCCGACGAGATGGCCCGCTTCATGACCGCCTTCAAGGCGATCTTCCCGGCGAAGGCGTCGACGACGGCGCGGGTCGGATAGCGCGCGGAACGCGGGATCACGGGGACACGGAGGCCGCCTCGCTTCCGTGTCCCTCGCTCTTCGTGCTCCTGTCGCCGCTCACCACTCCTCCATGCTCCGGCGCCGCCGTTCCGCCCGGTTCCCGCTCTCGGTCCTCACCATCGCCCTGCTCGCCGTGCCCCGCGCGCAGCGCCCCGAGGAGACGCGCTACGACGTCGTCGTGCGCCACGGCACGATCCTCGACGGCAGCGGCGGACCGCCGTATCGGGGCGACGTGGCGGTCCTTGGAGGCCGCATCGCGCGGATCGGCGACCTGAGCGGCGCGCGCGCGGCGGTCGACATCGACGCGACCGGGCTCGACGTCGCTCCCGGATTCATCAACATCCACAGCCACGCGCAACGGGACGCCCTGCCGCGCGCCGAGAACATGCTCACCCAGGGCGTGACGACCGAGATCGTGAACCCGGACGGCGGCGGCGACCTCGACCTGTCCGGCCAGCTCGGCGCCGACGCGGCCGGCGGGCTCGCGGTGAACATCGGCGCGTACATCGGGTTCAACAGCGTGTGGGCCCGCGTGGTGGGCCCGGCGGATCGACGGCCCACGCCGGACGAGATTGAGCAGATGCGCGCGCTCGTCGTGGACGGCCTGCAGCACGGCGCGTGGGGCGTCTCGGCCGGCCTCGACTACAAGCCGGCGTACTTCGCGACCACCGACGAGGTGGTCAGCGTCCTGCAGGCGGCCCGACGCTGGCGCACCGACTTTCCGAACCACGACCGCCTGACGCCCGAATCGCACTTCAGCTCGCACGCCGGCGTCGCCGAGACCATTGCCATCGGCGAACGCGCCGGCCTCGTTCCGGTGGTCACTCACATGAAAGCGCAGGGCCACGAACAGGGGACGGCCGGCGCGCTGCTCGGCATGATGAGCGCCGCCACGAAGCGGGGCCACTACACGGCGGCCGACGTCTATCCGTACCTGGCCGGCCAGTCCGGCCTCGGCGCGCTCATCATCCCGGGCTGGGCGCAGGACGGGGGTCGCGAGGCGATGCTCCAGCGGTTCAGGGATCCGGCGCTCAGGGCGAAGATCGTCGCCGAGTCCGAACAGGCGATGCAGGCGCGCTTCGGCGGCCCGCAGGGCGTGTACCTGCCGGCGGCCCAGCGGGAGCTGACCGACGTGATGCGCGAGATGCAGGTGTCGGGCGGCGAGGCGATCGTGCGGCTGCTCGAACAGGACAACATGGGCGCCATCCTGCGCTTCGGCGCCGAGCCCGACCTCGCCAGGATCCTTCAGTATCCGACCGCCGCCGTCGCGTGCGACTGTGGCGCGACCACGGCGACGCGGACCCACCCGCGCATGTGGGGCACGTTTCCCCGCGTGCTCGGACACTACGTGCGCGAGACGCACGCGCTCACCTGGCAGAACGCCGTCCGGAAGATGACCGCTCTGCCCGCGAACATCATCGGCCTCGTGGATCGCGGCTGGCTCGCTGCCGGGATGGCGGCCGACATCGCCGTCTTCGACCCGCGGACGATCATCGACCACTCGACGTACGAGCAGCCGACACTGCGCGCCGACGGCGTGCGCGACGTCCTGGTCAACGGCACGGTCGCGCTCCAGGACGGCGTGGTGACCGGCGCGCAGGGCGGCCAGGTGCTGACCCGGACCATCCACATGCCGAGCCGCCCGATGAACGCGCCGGTCGGACGGCGCGTGACCGCTCGCGGATCGATCGACGGCCAGCTGTTGATGCTGTCCGTCACTCAGGCCGCCGGCGTCCGCCGCGCCCGGGGGAGCTTTCACCTGACCGATTCTTCTTCGCATCGCTCGGTCGACGCGACGCGGTTCGGCGTGCTCCAGACGTCCAGGGACTGGGCAAGCTTCACGGCCATGGCCACGCTCCAGCCGTCGGGACAGATCAGGAGCGTCACGGTGGTCGTGGACGGCACCGATCCGACCTCCGACGGAGGGTCGCCGTCGGTCACGGTACAGGTCGGCGGGCAGGAGCCCGTCGCTGGAACGCTCGCCCCCGGCTCCGTCCGGATCTCGCCGCGTGTTCTACAATGAGGCAATGACCGCGAACGAGATTCGGGCCTCATTCCTCCGGTACTTCGCGCAGAACGGCCATCGCAGCGTCCCCAGCTCGCCGCTCGTCCCGGCCGACGATCCGACGCTGCTGTTCACCAACGCCGGGATGAACCAGTTCAAGGACCTGTTCCTCGGCCGCGAGAAGCGCGACTACCGCCGTGCGACGACCGCCCAGAAGTGCATGCGCGTGAGCGGCAAGCACAACGACCTCGACAACGTCGGGCCGTCGCTCCGCCACCACACGTTCTTCGAGATGCTCGGCAACTTCTCGTTCGGCGACTACTTCAAGGCCGACGCGATCAGGTTCGCCTGGGAGTTGCTGACCGGCGTCTGGAAGATGCCCAAGGATCGGCTCGTCGTGTCCGTCTTCAAGGGCGAGCACGGCATCCCGCGTGACGGGGAGGCGCACGAGCTGTGGCGGCGGTACGTGCCGCCCGATCGGATTCTCGAGCTCGGCGTCGACGACAACTTCTGGCAGATGGGCGACACCGGCCCGTGCGGCCGCTGCTCGGAGATCTACTTCGTCCGCGACGCCGGCGCGGACCCGGAGATCGAGATCTGGAACAACGTGTTCATGGAGTTCGACCGGAGCGCCGACGGCACGCTCACGCCGCTGCCGGCCCCTTCGATCGACACGGGCATGGGCCTGGAGCGGATCACCGCCGTCCTGCAGAAGCAGGAGTCGAACTACGACACCGACCTGTTCCAGCCGCTCCTCGCCGCGATCGCGGAGATGACCGATCGGCACGCCTACACCGGGTCGATGTCGTCGACCGACATCTCGATGCGCGTCGTCGCGGACCACATCCGCGCGACGACGTTCCTCATCGGCGACGGGGTGATTCCGTCGAACGAGTGGCGCGGGTACGTGCTCCGGAAGATCATGCGGCGCGCGATGCGCCACGGGCGGCACCTCGGGATGACCGAGCCGTTTCTGCACCGGCTCGTCGCGGTGCTCGATCGCGGGATGGGCGACGCGTACCCCGAGATCCGCGGCAACCGCGAGATGATCGAGAAGACGATCCTGGCCGAGGAAAACCGCTTCGATGCCGTGCTGACCGACGGCCTGCCCAGGCTCGAGGCCGAGATCGCACGGGCGCTGGATACGCCGCACCGGACGCTCCCGGGCGAAGCGGCCTTCCGCCTCTACGACACCTTCGGCCTCCCCTACGACTTCGTCGAGGACACCGCCGCGACCCAGGACGTGAGAGTGGACCGGGCGGCGTTCGACAAGGCGATGGAACAGCAGCGCGACAAGGCGCGCTCGAAGAGCGCGTTCAGCAAGCCGAAGGGACAGTTCGGATTCTCGCTCGAAGACGAATCAGGCGAAGCGGTATTGACCTCCAAAGACCACTTCGTCGGGTATGAAGGGACCTCTGTCCATACCCAAGTTCTTGCGGTCTGGACTGAGGACGGATCTCCGACCGGGGATGGGCTCGAGAACGGCGACCTTGGCTACGTTGCGCTGGCGCAGACGCCCTTCTACCTCGAGGCTGGCGGCCAGGTGTCCGACTCGGGGCGCATCCTGAACGAGGCGACCGGCGCATCGGCGGACGTCGACGGGCTGGTCCGGATTCGCCCCGGGCTGCCGCGCGCGCACCGGGTGCGCGTCACCGCGGGCGCCTTCCATCCGCGGGATCTGGTCACCGCCGAGGTGAACGCCGACCTGCGCGACGCGACGCGACGCAACCACACCGCGACCCACCTGCTGCACGCCGCGCTGCGCCAGGTGCTGGGCGCGCACGTCAAGCAGGCCGGCTCGCTGGTCGCGCCCGACCGGCTCCGCTTCGACTTCGTGCACTTCCAGCCGGTGACCCGCGCCGAGCTCGACCGCATCGAGCAGATCGTCAACGAGCAGGTCGTCAGGAACACGCCGGTCACGACCGACGTGCGGTCGACCGAGGAGGCCATCTCGGCCGGCGCCATGGCGCTGTTCGGCGAGAAGTACGGCGAGAAGGTGCGGGTCGTCAGCGTGCCCGGATTCAGCATGGAGCTGTGCGGCGGCACGCACGTCGCCGCGACCGGCGACATCGGCCTCTTCGTGATCACGGGCGAAAGCGGCGTCGCGGCCGGCGTCCGCCGGATCGAGGCCGTCACCGGCCTCGGCGCGCTCGACTGGGCGCAGCACGAGCGGACGCTGCTCGAGGGGCTGCTGGCGGCGTTGCACGTCGGCGCCGACCAGGCGGAAGACGCCGTCGAGAAGCTGCGGGTCGACAACAAGCGGCTGGCGCGCGAGGTCAGCCAGCTCAAGACCCGGCTCGCCATGGGCGGCGGCGCCGGATCCCACGAGGAGGGGACGATTGAGGTGGCGGGCGTCAGGCTCGCGCGGCGAAAGGCGTCCGACCTCGACAAGTCGGCCCTGCGCAACCTCGCCGATTCGCTGAAGGCGGCCGTCCAGAGCGGCGTCGTCGTCATCACGTCGACGACAGGCGACGGCAAGGTGGCGATCGTCGCCGCCGTGACGCCGGACCTGGTCAAGCGCGTGTCGGCCGGCCGGATTGTCAAGGAGCTCGCCCCGATCGTCGGCGGCGGGGGCGGGGGCCGTGCCGACTTCGCGGAGGCCGGCGGGAAGGACGCGAGCCGGGTCGACGAGCTGCACTCGAAGGCGCCGGCGGTTCTCGAGTCCCTCCTGAAGTAGGCCCCGGGCGCGCCCTACGGTTTCGGCATGCTGATGCCGTCGATGGCCTTCTGGCCGAGATCCCGGACCGCCTGCGGAAGCGGCGCGTAGTCCAGGCCCTCGGCGTACTGCTGGCCGTCGGTGATCGCGTACTTCAGCATGTCCACGATCTCCTTCCCCTTGACGGCATCCTTCTGGTTCTTGAAGACGATCACCCAGCTGAAGCCCGCGATGGGATAGCTGTCGTCGCCGGGCGCGTTGACGAAGACCGCCTTGAGGTCGGCCGGCATGTTGGCCGCCGCGCCGGCGCCGGCCGCGGCCGCGCCCGCCGGGCTCGGCTCGACGAACTTCCCGGCCGCGTTCTTCATCAGGGCCGACTTGATGCGGTTCTGCTTCGCGTAGGCCAGCTCGAAGTACCCGATCGCGCCGGGTGTGCTCGTCACCTGCCCCGACACGCCTTCGCTGCCCTTCGCGCCGACACCGGCCGGCCACGGAATGGCCCCGGCGGCGCCGACCCTCGATTTCCACTCCGGACTGACCGCCGACAGGTAGGACGTGAAGATGAACGTCGTGCCGCTGCCCTCGGTGCGATGAACCACGACCACGGGCGTGGACGGCATCGCGACGCCCGGGTTCAGGGCGACGATCTTCGGGTCGTCCCACTTCTTGATCGTGCCGAGGTAGATCCCGCTCAGCGTGTCGCCGTCGAGCTTCACGTTGTCGATCGGCAGGTTGTAGCCGACCGACACCGCGCCCATCGTCACCGGCACGTGCACAACCGGCCCGCCTGCCGCTTCGGCCGCCTTGGTCTGCTCGTCGTTCAGCGGGAAGTCGCTCGCGCCGAAGTCGACCGTTCCGTGAATGAGCTGCTGGACGCCGCCGCCGCTTCCAATCGACTGGTAGTTGACCTCGATGCCCGCCGACTTGTCGAACGAGTCGAACACCTTGGTGAAGAGCGGCGTGTCGAAGGTCGAACCCGCGCCCTGCAGGCGCTCATGGCTTGCGGAAGCGGCGGTCGATGCGGCGCCGGACGTCGTCGGGGCGGAGGAGCCGCAAGCGGCGAGCAACACGGCCACGGGCACGGCGGCGAGGGACAGGTTCGTCGTTGTCATGCGGTGAGTGTATGAACCGTGCATTTCTGGCAAGCGAACGCCGTGTTAACTGCGTGTTAAATCGGCTCGGATGGCTTTCCGGCGCCGGGAGCCTCCAGACCGGCCGGACAACGACCGATAAGGGGTACGTCCCCCGAACGGTCGAGGTGTAGCCCGTTGACCTGGCGTCACATGTTTGTCGGTGTCACCGTTGCGGCCGCGGCCCTGGTCGGCCTCGCCGCGCCGGCGTCGGCACAGATCTACACATGGCGGGACGCGAACGGCAACCTCGTGCTGTCCAACCGTCGTCCCGCCTCGGGCCCGGTCCGGACCTACGCCGTGGCCGACACACGCATGGTGCGGGCGACCCGCTCGGCGAGCCCGTCGCGCAGCGAGCGATACGACGATCTCATTCGGGAACACTCCCACCTGAACGGCGTGCGGAGCGACCTGGTGCGTGCCGTGGTGCAGGTGGAGTCGGGATTCAATCCGTCGGCGCGCTCGCCCAAGGGCGCGCTGGGGCTCATGCAGCTGATGCCGGCCGTCATCCACGAGTTCGGCGTACGGGACCCGTTCGACCCGGCCGAGAACGTCCGGGCGGGCGTTGCGTACCTCCGACGGCTGCTCGATCGTTACGACAACAACGAACAGCTCGCCCTGGCCGCCTACAATGCCGGTCCCGCCGCGGTGGACAACCATGGCGAAACGGTCCCGCCCTACCGCGAGACGAGGGACTACCTCGATCGCATCAACCAGATCACGAGCCGCCCGATTGAGACACGCGGCAGCCGCATCTACAAGGTCACCGAGGTCGTGGACGGCCGAACCCTCGTCCGATACACCGACCAGAAGCCCTCGACGGGCGACTACGAAGTCGTCAAGCCCTGAGCCTCAAGCCCCCAGCCTCAAGCCCCCAGCCTCAAGCCCCCAGCCTCAAGCCTCAGCCCCTTCCACCTCCACCAGATCGATCCGGTCGTAGAGCGGCCCCATCGCTTCGGTCGCGATGAGCACCTCCAGCAGCACGACCGCCGAGCAGACGAGGGCGCCGGCCACCACCGCCGCGAGGCCGACGAGCCGGCGCAGCGCGAACCAGACGATGCCGCCGGCAATGGCGCCGGGCGCGACGCCGATCACGAGCAGCAGGAGCGCGCCGGCCAGCATGATCAGCCGCTGCCCCATGGCGTCGAGGCCGCGCGGCCGCCCGGCCCCGAGCGGCACCCACGCCGGGAACATCAGGACCGCGGCGTTCTGAATGGCGAGTTGCGTCGCGATCAGCCCTGGCGCCAGCATGAGAGCCGCGCCGGCCACCGTCAGACGGAGCGCCGCCCTCTGCGCACCGAACACCGGCGTCGAGAGGTACAACGCGAGGAGGGTCAGCGTCCAGGCAATGGCCGTCAGCAGAGCGGCCGGAACGATCATCTCGCCGCGCACCACAACTGCCGGCCGGAGCGGCCACGTACGGAGCATCTCGAGATGCAGCAGGTCCTGCCGCAGATCGGTCCTGAGCATCTGGGGACCCAGCATGACGGCCACCACGGCGCCGATGGTCGCGAACATACCGACCACGGCTGCCAGTCCGCGCGCCTGGCTGATGACGACGGCGGTGATCGCAAACGCCGTCAGAACGGCTCCGACGCGGCTCAGGGTCCGGCGATCGGTCGCGCGCACAGTCTGGGTGACGCCCTTCCAGACGAACGTGGCCTCCGGGCGACCTGAAGGCGCGAGCGTCCACGCCCTCAAACGCTGCGCCGGTCCGGTCGCCTTCGCGCCCTTCTGGCGGCCGCCTCCCTCGGCTTCGGCCGCGGCGGCGTCCTGAAACGCCTCGTCATTCCCGAGAACCCAGAGGGTCACTGCCGCGAACACGACAATGCCGGCCGCCAGCGCACCGACAAAGGCCGGCGGCGTCGTGGTCAGCAGCGGACGGAGCAGCGCCTCGAACGGCCACAGGACGACCCGCGCCGCGCCCGACGCCGTCGCGGCGCCCATGCGGGCGGCGACATCGCGCAGGCCGGAAGGCGGGGCTCCTTCGAACGCCCGCCGGATCGCCGCGGCCACCACGAGGATGGCGGCCGACAGCATCCCGATCGGCGCCCAGGCGCTCCACGAGCCTCCGGTCCGGGCCAGGAGGCGGCGCCTGGCCAGGGAGACGCCCGTGAAGTAGACCTTCCCCGTCACCAGCAGCAGCCAGATCGCGAGGCCGACGCGCACCCGGACGGCCGCCGACGTCGACGGGTAGACCAACGCGGCGATCGCGCCGCCGAAGAGCAGCCTCACCTGCGATCGGATCAGCCGGTGCGTCATCAGCTGCCGGGGCGAGACCGGCGCCGGAAGCAAGAACGCGATCTCGGCCTGTGAGAACTCGAGGAGGCTGCTGCCGAACGGGAAGAGCCACGAGAGCAGAGCCGACACGAGGAGCGCGAGGCCTCCCAGTCCGAGCACCGTCGGCTGGTACGCGAGGAGCAGGGCGGCTGCCGCCTCCTGGCCGCGGCTCCGGCCCGCGCGCCGCGCGGCGTGCGTCCCCCGCACGCGCGCGAAAAACGAGAAGTACAGGTATGCGGCGCCGACGAGGGCGCCGACGAGATATCTCGGTTCGCGCAGCCGCCGGAGCCGGACGCGGATCCGGTTGCGGGTGCTGCAGAGGAGGAGGTAGAGGCTGGCGACGAGCACGTCAGCCCTGTGCTGCGGGGTCGCGCCCCGTGACGCGCAGGAAGATCTGCTCGAGGTTCGAGCCGGCGGCCGCCAGGTCGGCGCGGGCGGCGAGTTCGGCGAAGGTGCCGTCGGCGATGATGGCGCCTCGATCCATGATCACGACGCGGGAGCAGATCTCCTCGACGAGGTGCAACAGGTGGGACGAGACGATCACCGCGGCGCCGGCGCGCGCGCGGGCGACGATCGTCTCGCGCATGCGGTGGATGCCGATCGGATCGAGCCCCGTCAGCGGCTCGTCGAAGAGGAGCGCCGAGGCGTCGCGGACGAGACCGCAGGCAATCACCACCTTCTGGCGCATCCCGCGCGACAGCTCACCGGGCAGCAGGCCCTCGCGCCCGACGAGCTCGAGCTCCTCGAGCAGCGGCCTGGCCCGCCGATCGAAGTCGGCGATCCCGTAGAGGCGCGCCGTGAGGCGCAGGTGCTCCTCGACCGTCAGGTACTCGAACAGATGGGGCTCGTCGGGCATGAACGCCAGCCGCCGTCTGGCCTCGAGTGGATCCTCGACGATGCCGTGCCCGTCGATGAGCACCCGTCCGCCCGTCGGCCTTAGAATGCCGGCGATACAGCGCAGCGTGGTCGTCTTGCCGGCGCCGTTGGGCCCGATCAGGCCGACGATCTCGCCCGCCCCGGCGTCGAACGACAGGTCGCCCACCGCCGTGACGTCGCCGTAAACCCGCCGGAGGTGCTGCACGGAAATCGTCATGGCTGTGGTACAATCAGGGGTTTTCGGAGGTAATCGACGACGTGGCCAAGCACGCATCCGCGCTCAAGGCGCATCGGCAGAGCATCAAGCATCGCGAGCACAACCGGCAGTTCCGGTCCCGCCTGCGCACGGCGCTGAAGAACATCCGCACCGCCATCGACGGCGACGACCTCGCGGGCGCCCGGAAAGCCCTTCAGGACACCATCTCGCTCATCGACAAGATGGCCAGCAAAGGCATCATCCACCGCAACGCGGCCGGCCGCTACAAGTCGCGGATCTCGGCGCGCATGGCCGCCAAGTCGACCGCGGCCTAGCGCCCTTCCGGCCGATACCTCGGGCGCGGTCAGCCTCGCGCGCCCGCCGGCCGCCCCGCCGCGCACAGCTCCACGACCAGTCGCTCCAGCAGGATGCGCGGCTGGTCGCTCGACCGGTTCGCCCGCTTCAGCTCCAGATCGGTGCGGAAGACCGCGTCGACCGCCGCGACGAGGCGGCCCCGCGCGATCTGCGGGAACTTCGCCCGCACCACCCAGCCCAGCTGCCCCAGCACCTGTTCGGGCGCCGCGCCCGTGTCGAGCACGAGCGCCAGCTGCTTGAGCGCTTCTCCCGGCGCACCGGCCTCGATGGCGTTGGTCATGGCCCAGTGGTCCTGGAGCGCCGTCGGTCCGGCGAGCTCGCGCGCGTCGGCCAGCGTGATGGTCTTCTGGCCCAGCGCGTACAGCAGCAGGCGATCCACCTCGCTGCGCAGGCGCCGGACGTCGACGCCGGCGCGCTCGGCGAGCAGCCGCGCCGCCGCCGGCTCGATCTGCGATCCGGCCGCGGCGACCCTCGACCGCACCCACTGCTCGGCGTCGGCCCGATCCTCGATGACGCCGCATTCGACGAGCGTTGCTCGCTTCGCCAGCAGCTTGTAGATCCGGCTCCGCTTGTCGATCGTTCCGGCCACCAGCACCAGCGTCGTCTGGGGCTCGGGCGACGTGATGAGCGCCTCGAAGCGGTCGAGCGCCCGGGAGCCGGCCTCGCTCTCGCGCCTGGGCGCGAGAATCGCCTCGGCCTGCAGCACGAGGACGACGCGCCGCGGCGCCATCATGGGAAGGGTACGGACGGCGTCGGCGAGCGTGGCGACGCCGTCGGCCAGGCGATCGCCGGTCGTGAAGTCGCCCGCGTGAATGCGCTCGACGTTGAACGCCCGGAGGCCCTCGTCGACCAGTTCGGCGAATTCGGCGGCGAGCGCCCCCTTCTCCACCTCGTCCTCACCCTGGATCAGGTACACCGGATCGGTGGCGGCCGCCCGAATCTGTGTTCGAACCGCCGCGGGGCTGACTAGCGGCATGGGCGACCGGATCCGCGGTCCCGAGCCTCGACTTTCACTTCAGAACGCCTCCAGGATGGCGCTGACGATCGTCCTGGCGAACTCCGAGCTGACCCGATCGAGCGCGTTGGCGTCCTGGCCGAGAAAGGTGCCGATATCGAGTGCGCCGGTCCGGCCGCTCGGCGCGTCGTAGTCCTCGCGGAAGATGACGGCGGGGTTCTCCCAGAGGACCTTGTTCTGGTGCAGGTCCCGCAGCGTGATCCTGGCGGTCATCGTCAGCGTGTACCGGCTGGCGAGCTGCTGGTTGGTGAAGCTGGCCGGAGTCAGGCTGATGGTCGAGATCTCCCCCAGCAACAGCGCGTCGACGCCCTTGTCCTGCGGCAGCACCTTGAACTTGCCGCGGCCGATGAACTCCTGGCGCACCTTCTCGGTCACGACCGTCTCGGCGTTGAAGATGGTGGTGCGGTTGGCGAAGGTCGGGATCCCGATCGAGCTGATGTAGCTCGGCAGGAACGACCCGCGTCCCGCGAGGGAATACCCGCAGCCTTCGGATGCACACAGGACACCGAGCGTCACAAGCCCCCACAGGAGCGTCAGACCCGCCCCGAGCCTCGAGCCCCGAGCCCCGGTCATGAGACCACCACCGAGACCAGCGGCCCCTTGCCGACCACCACCTTGCGGATCGGCCTGTCGCCGACGTGCTGCCGGACGGTCGGGTCCGCGAGCGCGCGCTCGCGCAGGTCGTCTTCGGAGGCGTCGGCTGGAACGGTGAGGCGGGCGCGCACCCTGCCGTTGATCTGGACCGGCACGACGACCGACTCCGCCCGGGCCACCTCCGGATCGAACGCCGGCCAGCTCGCGGCCGACAGGGACGTCGAGTGGCCGAGCATCTCCCACATCTCCTCGGCGGTGTGCGGGGCGAAGGGCGCAATCATCAGCACCAGCGCGTCGATCGCCTCGCGGACCGCCGCGATCGTCTGCGGCCGCTCGACCGCGCCGACGGTCTGGCCGCGGCCGCCGGGCGTCCCGTGCGACGAGGCGTCGCTGAACGCATACAGCTCGTTGACGAGCTCCATGAGCGAGGACACGGCCGTGTTGAGGTGCATCCGCTCCTCGATGTCGGCCGTCACGCGCCGGATCGTCTCATGCGTCTTTCGGCGGAGGGCGCGCTCGACGTCGTTGCAGTCCTCGCCGCACGCGGGGATGCCGTCGCCGCCGATCGTCTCGCACCAGTGGTCGACGATGCGCCAGACGCGCACGAGGAAGCGGAAGCTCCCCTCGAGGCCGGCGTCGTTCCACTCGACCTCCTTCTCCGGCGGCGCCACGAACATCACGTACAGCCGGAGCGCGTCGGCGCCGTACTTCCGCAGCATGTCGTCCGGATCGACGACGTTTCCCTTCGACTTCGACATGACGGCGCCGTTCTTCAGCACCATCCCCTGCGTCAGCAGGCGCGTGAACGGCTCGTCGAACCCGAGCAGGCCGACGTCGCGGAGCACCCGCGTGAAGAAGCGCGAGTACAGAAGGTGCAGGATGGCATGCTCGACGCCGCCGCTGTAGAAGTCGACCGGCATCCAGTACGCGGCCTTGTCCGTGGCGAACGGCTGGTCGTCGTTCCGGGGATCGGCGAAGCGGAGGAAGTACCACGAGGAGTCGACGAACGTGTCCATCGTGTCGGTCTCGCGCCTCGCCGGACCGCCGCACCGCGGACAGGTCGTGTCCACGAACTCCGGCACCTGCGCGAGCGGCGAATCGCCGCGCCCGGTGAAGGTCCTCACGTTCGGCAGCCTGACCGGCAGCTGCTCGTAGGGCACCGGCACCACGCCGTCCTTCGGACAGTAGAGGATCGGAATCGGCGTGCCCCAGTAGCGCTGCCGCGAGATGCCCCAGTCCTTGAGCCGGTACTGCACGGCGGCGGCACCGATGCCGCGCCGCTCGGCCTCGGCGGTCATCCGCCGGTTCGCCTCTTTCCACGCCAGGCCGTTGAACGCGCCCGAGTTGACGAGCCGACCTTCGCCGGCGTGCGCCTCGGTCATCGTCTCCACGGCGATCGGGGCGTCCTCGGGCTCGACGACGATGGCGATCGGCAGGCCGTAGGCGCGGGCGAACTCGAAGTCGCGCTCGTCGTGGCCGGGCACGCCCATCACGGCGCCGGTCCCGTACTCGCCGAGGACGAAATTGGCCACCCAGATCGGCACCGGGCGGCCGTTGAACGGGTTGATGGCCTGGCGGCCTGTGTCGAAGCCCTCTTTGCCGGCCATGCGCGCGTCGCGGTCCTGCGTCCTGAACGCCAGGGCCTTCGCGCGGAAGCCGTCAGGATCCGACGAGGCCGCCGCGAACGCCTCCACCAGCGGATGTTCGGGCGACAGGACGATGAAGGTGGCCCCGTAGATCGTGTCGATCCGCGTGGTGAACACCTCGACCGCCCCCGGCGGGTCGCCCGCGAGGTCGAAGCGGACGCGCGCCCCTTCCGAGCGCCCGATCCAGTTCCGCTGCATGACGACGACCTTCTCGGGCCAGTCGGTCAGCGTCTCGAGGCCCGCGAGCAGCTCGTCGGCGTAGGCCGTGATGCGGAAGAACCACTGCTCGAGGTCGCGCGTGACCACCGTCGACCCGCACCGCCAGCAGGCGCCGTCCACGACCTGCTCGTTGGCGAGCACGGTCTGGCAGCTCGGGCACCAGTTGACCGCCGAGCGCCGGCGGTAGGCGAGGCCGCGCTCGAACATCTTGAGGAAGATCCACTGGTTGAACTTGTAGTACTCGGGCAGGCACGTCGCGAGCTCGCGCTCCCAGGCGTAGCTGATGCCGAGGCGCTGGAGCTGTCCCTTCATGTGCGAGATGTTGTCGAGCGTCGACTGCTCGGGGTGTGTGCCGGTCTTGATCGCCGCGTTCTCCGCCGGCAGACCGAAGGCGTCCCAGCCGAACGGGTGCAGGACGTTGAAGCCCCGCATCCGCTTGGTCCGCGCCATGACGTCCCCGATGAGGTAGTTGCGGACGTGTCCGACGTGCGCGTGCCCGGACGGGTAGGCGAACATTTCGAGACAGTAGAACTTCGATCGCGACCTATCGGCTTCGACCTCGAACGCGCGGGTCGAGGTCCAGCGCTCCTGCCACTTTCTGTCGAGTTGCTGCGGCTTGTAGTCAGTCATGAAGGGGACGGCTCATTGTACCCTCAGCCCGGCGTCACCCTGCCCGCCCGGAAAAGCCCACCGGCGACGCGGCGGTTCTGTCACCGCCGGCGCTCGACACGGGCGGCACATCCTAGAGCGTCCAGAACGGCGCCAGGGCGCCGCGGGCGGCGGCCACGGCGGCACGGCCGCGATCCGCCCCAAGCCCGCTCGAGGGCCAGACGGCCGCCTCGGCGGAGCCGGCGAGCGCGGCGATCGACGCCTCGAGCGACGCGGCGAGCGCCCGCAGGTCGTAGCCGCCCTCGGTTACGAGCGCCATCCGGCCGGCGCAGCATTCGTCGGCCACGCCGCCGAGCGCCGCGGTCATCGCGCCGAACGCGCCCGCCGACAAGCGCATGCCGGCCAGCGGATCGCGCTCGTGCGCGTCGAAGCCGGCCGAGACGAGCAGCAGGTCGGGGCGGAACTGCCGCAGGATCGGCAGCACGATTTCCTCGAAGGCCAGCTGATAGTCCTCGTCGACCGCGCCGGCGTCGAGCGGCAGGTTGACCGTGAAGCCGGCCCCCGGACCTTTTCCGACTTCGTCGGCGGCACCCGTGCCCGGGTAGAACGGATACTGGTGGACCGAGACGTAGAGGACGCTCGGATCGTCCTCGAACATGTGCTGCGTGCCGTTGCCGTGATGCACGTCGTAGTCGACCACCGCCACGCGCGCGGCGCCCATGGCCCGCGCGTGCGCCGCAGCCACGGCAATGTTGTTGTAGAGGCAAAAGCCCATGGCGCGCGCCCGCTCGGCATGGTGACCCGGCGGCCGGACCAGCGCGAACCCCATCTTGTGCGAGCCGCCCATGACGCGCTCCACGGCGTCGATGGCGGCGCCGGCCGCGAGCAGCGCCACGTCGTGCGACTCGGCCGACGTGTAGGTGTCGGGGTCGAGCGCCATCGCCTTCCCGGTCGTCTCCGCGATGCGGCGCAGGTAGTCCTCGTCGTGCACCCGTGCCAGTTGTTCGCGCGTGGCCGCCCGCGGCGCCACCACCTCGCCGCCGCGCCCGGCCCACCGGGCGGCCACCACGTCGAGCACCTCGGCGCGCTCCGGCCGTTCCGGGTGCCCGGGGGGCGTCTGGTGGTTCGCGAAATGCTCGGACGCGATGAGGATCAGCGACATGCTCGCGGCAGCAAGCGGCCCACCGTCAGCGCCGGGAGGTCGCGGCGATCATCTCGCGCGCGCGCCGTTCGACGGCGCCCAGCCTCGCTTCGAGGGCCCGGCGGGCGGTCTCCATCGCCTCGGGTCCGGCGTCCGCCGGCACCTCGAGCGGCTCGCCCACGGCGAGGGCGACGGTCGCGAACGGCTTGGGAATCTGGGTGCGGTCCCAGCTGCGCACCGACCAGAAGCGGTCGGCCTCGAGGTGGAACGGCACGACCGGGTTGCCGGTCGCCTTCGCCAGCCACACCGCGCCCGGCTGCGCCACGCACGCGGGGCCGCGCGGTCCGTCGACCGTGAACCCGGCCGCGCGCCCCGCCTTCATGGCGCGCGTGAGCTGCCGCAGCGCCTGGCGCGCGCCGCGCGACGTCGAGCCGCGCGCCGTGCCGTATCCGCAGCGTTCGATGATGCCGGCAATCCACTCGCCGTCGAAGTTCTCGCTGGTGATGACCACGATGCCGCGGCGACGGAAAAACCAGGTCGCCGGCAGGATCCGGCCGTGCCAGAAGGCCATGATCGGCTGGCGCCCGCCGCCGATCACCCCCTCCAGCCGCTCGAGCCCGTCGACCCGCCAGCGCAGCGTCGATCCGAGGGCCGCCACGAAGCGGTAGCCCACGACGGCAATGATCTTGGCCTCGACCCGCTTGAGCCGCGACGCGCGCCACGGCGCCCCGCGCGGTGTCGACTCGGCAATTGTCGATTGTCGATCGACGATCATCAACCACCCGTCCATCACCACGTCGCCAATCGACAATCGACCATCACATGCCGTCGGTACTGGGGCCCGCCGCCGCCCTCGGGCGGCACCCATGTGATCACCTGGTACGGGTCCATGATGTCGCACGTCTTGCAGTGCACGCAGTTGGACGCGTTGATCTGCAGGCGCTTCTCCGCCGCCTCGGTCACCATCTCGTACACGTTCGCCGGACAGAAGCGCTGGCACGGGTTCCCGTACTCTTCGGTGCAGATGGTGTGGCAGACGTCGGTGTGGACGAGCAGGTGGACCGGCTGGTCCTCGTCGTGCCGCGTCCCGGAGTAGTGGACGTTGGTCAGCTTGTCGAAGGTGAGCTGCCGGTCCGCCTTGACGGCGCCGGTCGCGCCCTCGGGGACGGCGCGGCCCGAACGGCCGTAGTACTCGCCGAGCGTCTCCATCCGCTCGAAGCCGGGGCCGGCCTCGATCGGCTTGTACCACCAGCCGCCGGTGACGAGCGACAGCCCAGAGTACAGCAACCCGGCCACCAGCCCGTACTCGAACGACTGGTGGACGTTGCGCACGGGGTAGAGCTCGCGCCGGATGGGCCCCTCGTCGATCTTCCGCTCGAACGCCTTCAGGCGCGCCCCCGAGGTGTCGCCCGCACGGACGGCGTCGAACGCGGTCTCCGCGGCGAGCATCCCCGATCGCATCGCCAGGTGGATGCCTTTCAGGCGGATCGAGTTCATGAAGCCGGCGGCGTCCCCGACGATGAGCGCGCCGTCGGTGTAGGTGCGCGGGATGGTGTGCCAGCCGCCTTCCGGCAGCGCCTTGGCCCCGTACCGGATCAGCTGCCCGCCGTCGAGCAGCCCCTTGACGAGCGGGTGCCGCTTGAAGTGGTTGAACGCGACGTGCGGATCGAACATCGGGTCCTTGTAGTCCAGACCGACGACGAAGCCGACCGACAGCTTGTTGTCGGGCATCGCGTAGATGAAGCCGCCGCCGAACTCCTCGAACCGCAGCGGGTACCCCATCGTGTGGATGACCGTGCCGGCGGCCACCCGGCCGGCGGGGACCTCCCACAGCTCCTTGATGCCGATCGCGAAGAGCTGCGGCTGCCGTCCCGCGCCGAGCGGCACCCGGCGCATCAGCTCCTTCGTCAGGTTGCCGCGGACGCCGTCGGCGAAGATCGTCACCTTCGCGCGGATATCGACGCCCGGCTCGAAGGTCGCCTTCTGTTCGCCGTGCTTGTCGATGCCGCGGTCGCCCGTCCGGACGCCGACGACCCTCCCGCCCTCCATGAGGACGTCCACGCCCGGGAACCCAGTGAAGAGATCGATGCCCTCGGCCTCGACCAGCGCGGCGAGCCACTTCGCGAAGCGGTTGAGCGAGATGACGTAGTTGCCGTGGTTGGCCAGGGGCGGCGGCGTGAACGGGAACCTGACCTTCCCGCCCCGCGTCAGGAAGTACACGCGGTCGTGGTGCACGGGCGTCTCGAGGGGCGCGCCGCGGGCCTCGAAGTCGGGAACGAGCTCCTTGAGCGTCGACGGATCGAGCACGGCGCCCGACAGCATGTGCGCCCCCGCCTCGCGGGCCTTTTCGAGCACCGCGATGGCGAGCGGCTCTCCGCCTGCCGCCTTCTGCAGTTGCGACAGGCGCAGCGCGGCCGACAGGCCGGCGGGGCCGCCGCCGGCGACAAGGACGTCCACTTCCAGGGTCTCGCGCTCCATGACTCCTCGGACGATGCCGATCTACTTCTGCAGCTCGGCGACGAGCGCCGGCACGACCTCGAACAGATCGCCCGCGATGCCGAAGTCGGCCACCTCGAAAATCGGCGCGTCGGCGTCCTTGTTGATCGCGACGATCGTCCGCGATCCCTTCATGCCGACGACGTGCTGGATGGCGCCGGAGATCCCGAGCGCGATATACAGCTTCGGCGCGACGGTCTGGCCCGAGCTGCCGATCTGCCGCTCCATCGGCAGCCAGCCGGCGTCGCAGATCGGGCGCGACGCGGCCAGCTCCGCGCCGAGCGTATCGGCGAGCTTCTGCGCGACGGCGAGGTGCTCCTGCCCCTTGATCCCGCGGCCGACGGCGACGATCCGCTCCGCCTGGGACAGATCGACGGCCTGTTTGGCTTCCTGAAAGGGCGCCTCCGGCTTCTGGCGGATCGTCGAAACGTCGATCGCGACGTCGAGCGTGCGAACCGGCGCCGGAGACGCTCCCCTGGCGGCCTGGTCGGCCCGGAACGCGCCGATCTGGAACGTGACGACGTGCGGCGCGGGACCCTGCGGCACGACATCGGCAGTCAGCTTGCCCTGGAACATCGGCCGCACGAACGCGGTCTCGCCGCCGACCGCCTTGATGGCCGTGACGTCGGTGATGAGCGCCCGATCGAGCCGCGCGGCGAGCTTCGGCGCGAAGTCGCGCGTCTGGTACGTGTGCGGCAGGATGACGACCGCTGGCGCGAGCTGGGCGATGGCGTCCTGCAGGGCCGCCGTGTAGCCGTCGGGCGTATAGGGCTCGAGCGCCGCGTGGCGGACGCCGACGACCTCCTTCACCTGCGCCGCGGCGAGCTCGGCGGTGGCGTCGGCGACCTCGGCGCCCGGCAGTGCGACGACCACCTCGCCGCCCGACGCCAGCTGCTGGGCGCCGGCGATCGCCTCCCAGGACGCGCGATTGAGCTTGCCGTTTCGTTGTTCAGCAATGACCAGAAGCATTCTTTACTCTCTCGCGGGGCCCCACCCCGCTCGCTGATGCCTCGCGCCCGCTCCGTGCTCCGCACGCGCGGGGGCTGGCATGGCCGCAGGTGCCCTGTCCTCTCGCCTTCCTGCCACCGGCTGCTCGCGTTCAGATCGCCCGCGCGTCGTCCCGCAGACGCCGGACCAGCTCCCTGGCCGCCTCGCCGGGCGAGCCGGCGATCATCTGCGTCTTCTTGCCCTTCTCGGGCACGTAGAGGCTGACGATCTTCTGGCGCGCGGTCGATCCCGCGGGTGCGGCGGCCTTCCGGATTTCCTTCTTCTTGGCCGCCATGATGCCCTTGAGCGTGGCGTACCGGAGCTGGTTGATCCCGCTCTGGATCGTCAACACGGCCGGCATCGGCATGCCGACCCACTGGAACCACCCGCCTTCGAGCTCGCGCTTGACGCGCAGCGCGCCCGACTCGGCGTTCACTTCCATGATGATCGTGGCGTGCGGCAGGCCGAGCCGCTCGGCCAGGACGACGCCGGTCTGCGCGAATCCCTGATCGTCGGACTGCAGGCCGGTCAACACGAGATCGAACTGTTCGTCCTTCATCGCCGAGGCCAGCGCGTCGGCGACGACGAACGCGTCGGCGGCGCCGAGCGCCTCGTCCTCGACGTGAATCGCGCGGTCCGCGCCGCGCGCCAGCGCTTCCCGGATGACCTGCGCGACGCGCGCAGGCCCGGCCGAGCAGACCACCACTTCGCCGCCGTGTTTTTCCTTGAGCCGCAGCCCCTCTTCGAGCGCGTAGGCGTCAGGCTCGTTCATCTCGAAGCTGGCGTCCTGCTCGCGAATCCAGGTCCGGGCGTCGTTGAGGCGGGGCTGCCACTCGCGAGTGGGCACTTGCTTGATGCAGACTGCGATGTTCATTCTTCACTCTCTCGTGGGGCCCCACCCCCACTCGCTGATGCCGTCGCGCCCGCTCCGTGCTCCGCACGGGCGGCCGCTGGCATGGCCGCAGGCGCCTTTCACTCTCTCGTGGGGCCCCACCCCCATTCGCTGATGCCGTCGCGCCCGCTCCGTGCTCCGCACGGGCGGCTGCTGGCATGGCCGCAGGCGCCTTTCACTCTCTCGTGGGGCCCGCTTCCTTCACTGGCGGCGGGGCCCCACCCCCGCCGCGACCTGACGCTGACGCTTGCCCTCGGATCCGCACGTCCTCGGGCCCGCCTGGCCGCAGGCGCGCCTACTCGTCGACGCACTGCGCCCGCTCATTCATACCTCTTGAACAGCAGGGCCGCGTTCGTGCCACCGAAGCCGAAGGAGTTCGACAGCGCGTAGCGGATCGGCATCGGCCGCGCACAGTTGGGGACGTAGTCGAGGTCGCAGGCCTCATCGGGCTCGTCGAGGTTGATCGTCGGCGGCGCCACCTGATGATACACGGCCAGCACCGTGATGCCGGCCTCGAGGCCGCCTGCCGCGCCGAGGAGGTGCCCCGTCATCGACTTGGTCGACGACACGGCAAGGCGGCCGGCGTCGGCGCCGAAGCTCCGGTGAATGGCGATCGTCTCGACGCGGTCGCCGTGCGGCGTGGAGGTGCCGTGCGCGTTGACGTAGTCGACCTCGCCCGCGGCGACGCCGGCGCTCTTCAGCGCCCGGTTCATCACACGGAACGGGCCGTCGCCGTCCTCCGACGGCGCGGTGATGTGATACGCGTCGGCGGTCATGCCGTAGCCGACCAGCTCGGCGTAGATCCTGGCGCCCCGGCGCCGCGCCAACTCGAGCTCCTCGAGGATGACGACGCCGGCGCCCTCGCCGACGACGAAGCCGTCGCGCTGCTTGTCGAAGGGACGGCTCGCACGTTCGGGCTCGTCGTTGCGGGTGGACAGCGCGCGCAGGGCGCCGAAGCCGCCGACGCCCATCGGGGTGATCGCCGCCTCCGAGCCGCCGGCGATCATGACGTCGGCGTCGCCGCGCAGGATGATCTCGTAGGCGTCGCCGATGGCGTGCGCCGACGCCGAGCAGGCCGTGCAGGTGGCCGAATTCGGTCCCTTGGCGCCGAAGCGGATGGACACCTGGCCGGCCGCCAGGTTGATGATCGCGGACGGGATGAAGAAGGGCGAGATCTTGCGCGGGCCGCCCTCGAGCAGCGCCTTGTGTTCGCGCTCGATGGTCGTGAATCCCCCGATGCCCGACGCGATGAACACGCCGGCCTGCGGCGCCAGCTCCGGCGTGATGCTCAGCGTGGCATCGTCCATCGCGAACTGGGAGGCCGCGATCGCGTACTGGATGAAGACGTCCATCTTCTTGACGTCCTTCTTCTCCAGGAAGCGCAGCGGATCGAACGCCCTCACTTCGCCCGCGATCCGCGTCGCGAACTGCGCGGCGTCGAACTTGGTGATCGGCCCGATGCCGCTCCGGCCGGCGCAGAGCGCCTGCCAGTTGGCTTCCGTGCCGATCCCGAGCGACGACACGAGCCCGACGCCTGTAACGACGACTCGCCTGTTGGCCATGCCTTCCGATGGTCTCCGTGGTCTCCGGGAGCGGGCCGCCGGCTACTTCTTCGTCTTGGCGTGCGACTCGATGTACTCGACCGCCTCTTTGACGCGCGTGATCTTCTCGGCGTCCTCGTCCGGGATCTCGATGCCGAACTCCTCCTCGAACGCCATCACGAGTTCGACGGTGTCCAGGGAGTCGGCGCCGAGGTCATCGACGAACGAGGCGTCGGGCGTCACCTCTTCCTCGTCGACCCCGAGCTGCTCCACGATGATGCTCTTGACCTTGTCGGCTACCGGCATTCACTCCTCCTACATGTACATTCCGCCGTTGACGGCCAGAACGTGACCAGTAATATACGCTGCCTCGTCGGACGCAAGAAAGCAGACGGCCGATGCGACGTCGTCGGGGGCGCCGAGCCGGCCGAGCGGAATCTGCGCCGCCCAGTCGCCGTGCGCCTTCTCGCTGATCGCGCGCGTCATGTCGGTGTCGATCATGCCGGGGGCGACCACGTTCACGGTGATGCCGCGCGAGGCGACCTCGCGCGCGAGCGACTTGGCGAAGCCGACCAGTCCCGCCTTCGAGGCCGCATAGTTGGCCTGCCCGGCGTTGCCCGTCTGCCCGACCACCGAGCCGACGGCGACGATGCGCCCGGCGCGCTGCTTCAGCATCGGCCGGAGCGCCGCCTGCGCGAGGACGAACGCGGCGGTCAGGTTGGTCGCGAGAACCTGGTCCCAGTCGTCGCGCTTCATCCGCATCAGCAGCTGATCGCGGGCGATGCCGGCGTTGCTGACGAGGATGTCGAGGCGACCGTGACGCGCGACGACGGAGGGCGGCAGCGCCTCGAGCGCGTCGCGATCGGTCACGTCGACGCCGACGGCCTCGGCGCGGCCGCCGGCCGCGGCAATCGCCGCGGCGGTCGGTTCGGCGTTGGCCCCGCGGGCTGCGGCGACGACCGTCGCGCCCTGCGCGGCCAGCCGTTCGGCAATCGCGCGCCCAATGCCTCGCGACGCACCGGTCACGAGCGCCACCTTTCCGGTCAGCTCGAACATGTGAAGACGTGTTCAGCGTGCGACCTGCGGCTCCACGGCCGCCAGGTCGTCAGGGGTGCCGAAGCTCAGGACCGTCGCATCGCGCCGAATCTTGCGCACCAGGCCGCTCAAGACCGTTCCCGGACCTACCTCAACATACGTTGTGACGCCCTCCGACGCAAGGCGCAGCACGACCCCTTCCCAGAGAACCGGCGAGACCACCTGCGCGATCAGGGCCTCGAGCGCGCCGGCCGCCTCGCGGCGCGGCTCGGCGTCGACATTCGCGACCACCGGGATCTGCGGCGGCGCCGTCACCAGCGACCGCAGCTCGGGCGCGAGCCGCGCCTGCGCGGGCGCCATCAGCGCGCAGTGGAAGGGCGCGCTCACCGGGAGCGGCACGACGCGCCTCGCCCCCATCGCCTTCGCACGCTCGCCCGCGCGCGCCACGGCTCCGGCGCTGCCGGCGATGACCACCTGGCCGCCGCCGTTCAGGTTCGCCGGGCTGACCACCTCGCCCTGCGCCGCCTCCGCGCACGCCTCACCGACCGCCGCGGCGTCGAGGCCGAGGACCGCGGCCATCGCGCCGGTGCCGACCGGCACCGCGTC
Source organism: uncultured Acidobacteriota bacterium (assembly GCA_963840225.1). Lineage (GTDB taxonomy): Bacteria > Acidobacteriota > Vicinamibacteria > Vicinamibacterales > CAVVIG01 > JBLMXQ01. The sequence goes on along the minus strand of CAWIYH010000007.1, from coordinate 428,417 downwards.
CTGCATGTAGCGGCCCCGATGGCGCACGACCCGCAGCGCGTCGGCGAAGGAAAACGTCCCCGCCGCGACGTTGGCCGAATACTCGCCGAGGCTGTGGCCGGCGACGAAGTCGGGCTCGATGCCACGCGACGCCAGCAGACGATGCGCGGCGACGCTGACGGTGAGAATGGCCGGCTGCGCGTTCTCAGTCAGCGTGAGCCGGTCGTCGGGGCCGTCGAAGATGAGGCGGCTGAGCGGCTCGCCCAGCGCGGCGTCGGCCTCGGCGAACGTGTCGCGGCAGACCGGAAAGGCGTCCGCCAGGGCCCGGCCCATGCCGACGCGCTGCGATCCCTGCCCAGGGAAGATGAAGGCAATCATGCCGATCCCGGTCCGCACGCGCCGGCCGCCGTCGCCGCGATCTCCTGCTCCACACGCTCGATGAAGCGGCCGGCCGCGAAGCGGTACGCCATCGCGACGGCGTTGCGCACGGCCTTGGCGCTCGATCGGCCGTGCCCCACGATCGTCACGCCCGAGACCCCCACGAGGGGCGCGCCGCCGTATTCCGAGTAGTCGACGCGGCGCCGGAAGTGGCGCAGCGCCCGCCGCGTCAGCAGCGATCCGACGCGCACGGTGAAGGTGCGCGACAGCTCCTCCCGGAGCAGCGACTCGACGACGTCGACGAGGCCTTCGCTGATCTTCAGCGCGACGTTGCCGGTGAAGCCGTCGCAGACGATTACGTCGGCGTCGCCGTTGTACACGTCGCGCGCTTCGACGTTCCCGATGAAGGCCGGCAGCGAGGCCTTCAGCAGCTGGTGCGCCTCGCGTGTGAGCTCGTTGCCCTTGGTCTCCTCGTGCCCGATCGACAGGAGGCCGACGCGCGGCGACTGGATGCCGAAGACCAGGCGCGAGTACACGCTCCCCATCACGCCGAACTGCAGCAGGTGCTGCGGCCGGCACTCGACGCTCGCGCCAACGTCCAGCAGGATCGCGGGCCGCTGCCGGGTGGGAATGGCGGCGGCCAGCGCGGGCCGATCCACGCCCGGCAGCATGCCGAAGGCGGCGTGCGCCGCCATGACCGTCGCCCCCGTGTGGCCCGCGCTGAAGAGCGCCTCGGCCTCGCCCGCCGCGACGAGCGCGGCGGCGACGCGGATCGAGGACTGGGGCTTCCGCCGGAGCGCCGCCGAGGGCGCTTCGGCCATCAGCACGGCGTCGGGCGCTTCCACGACGCGGAGCCGATGGCGGTCGATCGCCGGGTAGCGGGCGAGCTCGCGCTCGATCCCCGCCGTCGATCCGACCAGCGTCACGCCGAGGTCGAAGTGGCGCGCCGCCGCCAGCGCCCCGTCCACGATCGGACGGGGACCGTCATCGCCGCCCATGGCATCGACCGCGATGCGGATCATGCAGAAGGGTACGCTACTCTTCTTCGATCGCCCGCGCCTGCCGGCCCCGGTAGTACCCGCAGTTGGGACAGACGCGGTGCGGCGGCTTGGGCTCGTGGCAGTGCGGGCACTCGCTGAGACCGACCGCCTTGAGCGCGTCGTGGGTCCGCCGCTTGGCGGTCCGGGTCTTCGAATGACGTCGTTTTGGATTCGGCATGAGTCTTCAGTGTCCTTTGTGAGGCGCCTGGTCGGCCTGCAGCGCCTTGAGCACCGCGAACCGCGGGTCCTCCCGGTCGCGCCTGCACCCGCACGCGCCGCGATTGAGGTTCGTGCCGCAGGTCGGACAGAGCCCCTGGCACGCCTCGCTGCAGAGCGGCTTCATCGGCAGCGCCAGCAGGAACTGCTCGCGCATCAGCTGACCGAGGTCGATCGTCTCGTCCTCGTAGTACGCGTCGGACAGATCCTCGTCGTGCAGCTCGCGCTCCTCGTCGCCCGTGTTGGCCGACTGCGGCCGGTACCGAAGGTCGAAGGCGGCGTCCACGGGCCAGGCGAACGGCTCGAGGCACCGGCTGCACGGCAGCTCGAGCATGGTCGTGACACGCCCGGCCAGCCGGAACTGATCCTTGTCCCTGTGGACGTCGAACGCGAGCGTCACGGGCGCCGCGATGGCGAACGCGTCGCCGTCGCCGTCGAACGCGTTCTGCGCATAGACCTTCTCGAAGTGTTCGTGCGCTGTTCTAATCCGGGAAAGATCCAGGAACATGAACCTCTCAATATACCATAGGGCCGTGCAACCGACCTCGACCTCTGTCCTCGCCGTCTTCCTGTCGCTCGGCGTCGCGCTGAGCGGCCGCAGCCGCAGCCAACCCGCCCCCGCGCCGCCCGCCCGGGGCTCGGGCGACGCGGCGTTCACGACGCTGGCCCACCGGGCGATCGCCGACCATCTGCGCCGGAACCCGAGCCTGTCGACCGACCTCGGCGTACACGACTTCGACGCCGATCTCGAGGACCTCAGCCGGGCCGGCGTCGAAGCCGAGTCGAAGGCCTTCAAGGGCTTCCGCGCCCAGGTGGCCGCGGTCGACCCGGCGACGCTCTCCCGGGCGCGCGAGCTGGATCGCGAACAGCTGCTGCACGCGCTCGACGCGGGCATTCTGAGCGACGATGTCGTCCGGCAGTGGGCGACGAATCCGGATACGTACAGCGGCGGCGTGACCAACGCCGCCTACGTGATCATGAAGCGCGCATACGCGCCGCCGGACCAGCGCCTCAAGGCGCTCATCGCCCGCGAGCGGAAGATGCCGGCGGCGCTCGCCGAGGCGCGCCGCAACCTGGACAATCCGCCGCGCATCTACACCGAAATCTCGATCGAGCAGATCGACGGCAACATCCGCTTCTTCCGGACCGATGTCCCGGCCGCGTTCAAGAACGTCACCGATCGCCAGCTCCTGGCCGACTTCCACGCGAGCAACGCGGCCGTTGTCGACGCGCTGGGCGATTACAAGACGTTCCTCCAGAGGGAGCTCCTGCCGACGTCGAACGGCAGCTTCGCGATCGGCGCCGAAACCTATGGCAAGGCGCTCGCGGCCACCGAGATGATCGATCTGCCGCTCGATCGGCTCCTTGCCATCGCCGAGGCCGACCGGCAGAAGAACGAAGCGGCCTTTCAAGAGCTCGCCGGCACGATGAATCCCAGGAAGCCGGCCGACGCCGTGCTGGCAGCGCTCCAGGCGGATCATCCGAAGGCGACCGACCTGTTGAAGGTGACCCAGGACCTGCTCGACTCGCTTCGCCGCTTCATCGTCGAGCACCACATCGTGACGATTCCGGCGTCGCCGCCGGCCACGGTCAAGGAGACGCCGCCCTTCATGCGCTCGACGACGTCGGCGTCGATGGATACGCCCGGGCCGTTCGAGACGGCGCCGCTCGAAGCCTTCTACAACATGACGCTGCCGGATCCGCGCTGGAGCCGGGCCGAACAGGCCGACTTCATGCGGCAGTGGTACGACGCGGCCATCGCGAACGTGTCGGTCCACGAGGTGTACCCGGGTCACTACCTGCAGTTCCTGTACGCGAAGACCTTCCCGTCCGAGGTCCGGAAGGTGTACAGCGCCAACACCAATGCCGAGGGGTGGGCGCACTACTGCGAGCAGATGATGCTCGACGAAGGGTTCCATGCGGGCGAGCCGCAGTACCGTCTCGGGCAGCTGCAGGACGCGCTGCTGAGGGATGTCCGCTTCATCGTGGGCATCAAGATGCACACGCAGGGGATGACGGTCGAGGAGGCGACGAAGCTGTTCGAGACCGAGGGGCATCAGCCGCACCCGGTGGCGGTGTCGGAGGCCAAGCGCGGCACGGCCGATCCGCTGTACGGGTACTACACGATGGGCAAGCTGATGATCCTGAAACTGCGCGACGACTACAAGACGAAGCAGGGCGCCGCGTACTCGCTGCAGGGGTTCCACGACGCGTTCATCAAGCTCGGACCGCTGCCGCTGCCGTTGATTCGGAAGGCGATGCTGGGTGCGGAGGACTCGGGGGCATTGTTCTAGCCTCCAGCCCCCGCCCTAACCCGAATGCCTTTCGGAAATTGGGCGGCCGCGCCCGTGTGGGCACCGGCGGTCCTGGCCGCCAGCAGCAGCGGCCGTTGGCCATCGATTGGGCTTCCGAAACTTTCCGAAAGGTATTGACCCTGGCCCCCCAGCCTCCAGCCTCCAGCCTCCAGCCTCCAGCCTCCAGCCTCCAGCCTCCAGCCTCCAGCCTCTAGTCGATCGCCCAGGGCTTGGGAATGAAGAGCTGCTCGAACAGGCGGATGGCGTAGCGGTCGGTCATGCCGGCGAGGAAGTCGCGGACGGCCGCGTCGAGCCCTTCCTCCTCGATCGTGCGGGCGTCGAGGAACTGGGCCGGCAGCTCGCGCACCTTGTCCCAGAGCCCGCTCAGCACGTCGGACGCCTTGCGGAATTCCGCCGTCGCCAGCTCGTTCTGGTACACGGCGTCGAACAGGAAGCTCCGCAGATCGAGCACTGCGCCGAGCACCGGGTCGCTCATGCGAATCTCCCCGAGGCCGCCGGCCAGCGTTTCGTTGACGACGTCCTTCACCATCGCGCCGATGCGGGCGGAGGACGACCCGCCGAGCACGCGGATCGCCGCCTTCGGCAGATCGTCGGCCGTCAGCAGCTCGGCCCTGATCGCGTCGTCGATGTCGTGGTTCACGTACGCGATCAGATCGGCGACGCGCATGATCTGCCCCTCAATCGTCGCGGCGCGAACGTTGAGCGGCATGCCGACCGGAGCGCCCGACTTGCCCTTGGAGTGCTTCGCAATGCCGTCGCGCACCTCCCACGTGAGGTTGAGGCCGCGCCCGTCGTTCTCGAGCCGATCGATGATCCGGAGGCTCTGCTCGTAGTGGTTGAAGCCGCCCGGCATCAGCCGATCGATGACGCGCTCCCCCGCGTGGCCGAACGGCGTGTGGCCGAGATCGTGGCCGAGCGCGATCGCCTCGGTCAGCTCCTCGTGCAACTGGAGCACCTTGGCGATGGTGCGGGCGATCTGCGAGACTTCGAGCGTGTGTGTGAGACGCGTGCGGTAGTGGTCCCCGCGCGGCGCGAAGAACACCTGGGTCTTGTGCTTGAGCCGCCGGAAGGCCTTGCAGTGGATGATGCGGTCCCGATCGCGCTGGAACGCCGGGCGGACGTCGTCTTCGGGCTCGGGACGCAGGCGGCCGCGGGAGTCCGCGCTCTTGGCCGCCTGCGGCGCCAGGATCTCGCGCTCCCGCCGCTCGAGCTGCTCGCGGATGGTCACGGTGTAAGGTCCGGCAGAAAGCTCGTGCCGTGCGCCAGAGAGCCCACGCCGAACAGATCGGCGAGCGTCTGGCCGAGGTCCGCGAACGTCCGGCGGGTGCCGACGTCCACCGCGTCGCGCACGCCGGCGCCGGTCGCCAGAATCGGAACGTATTCCCGCGAATGATCCGTGCTCGGCGTGGTCGGATCGTTGCCGTGATCCGCGGTGATGACGAGGAGGTCGGCCGGACCGAGGCACGGCAGCACCGCCGACAGGCGCTCGTCGAAGCGCTCGAGGTTGCGGGCGTACCCCTCGACGTCGTTGCGGTGCCCGAACCGCGCGTCGAAGTCGACCAGATTGGCGAAGATCAAGCCGCGACCGACCGACACCATGCGTTCCTCGAGGCGCGTCATGCCCTCCTCGTCGCTCGCCGTGTGGACGGCATCGGTGATGCCGCGGGCGGCGAACAGATCCTCGATCTTGCCGATGGCGACGACCGGCAGGCCGGCCGCCTTTACCCGATCCAGCAACGTCTCGGCCGACGGCGGCAGGGCGAAGTCGTGGCGGTTCGCGGTCCGCGTGAAGGCGCCCGGCCGGCCGACGAACGGGCGCGCGATCACGCGGCCGACGCCGAGACCCTTCCCGACCAGCTCGTACGCGATCCGGCACGCGCGATAGAGCTCCGGCACCGGGACGGTGTCCTCGTGCGCGGCGATCTGGAAGACGCTGTCGGCCGACGTGTACACGATCAGGTTCCCGGTGCGCAGATGCTCCGGCCCGAGCTCCTCGATGATCGCGGTTCCCGAGGCCGCCTTGTTGCCCAGGACGCCACGGCCCGTCCGCCGCGAGAACTCGGCGATGATCCCGGGCGGGAAGCCGTGCGGAAACACTGGAAACGGCCGATCGAGCACCACCCCCATCATCTCCCAGTGGCCGGTCACGGAGTCCTTGCCGGGCGACGCCTCCGCCATGCGCCCGAAGGCGACGTGGGGCGCGAGCGTCGTCGACGCGCCGCCGATCGCGGCCACCCGCGACAGGCCGAGCGATCGGAGCGTTGGTACGCCGAGCGGCACGCGTTGCGCGACGTGGCCGAGGGTGTCGCTGCCCTGGTCGCCGTAGGCGTCCGCGTCGGGCAGTTCGCCGGCGCCGACGCTGTCGAGGACGATCACGATTGCGCGCGTGAAGGGCGACCCCACGACGCGGCTATTGGTGGGAGAAATAGTTGGAGACCGGCCGCGGCGTCTTGATGGCCGCAATGGCGTGCTTGAAGATCATGTGATCGGCACCGGCGTGATCGACGACGACCGCGAAGCGGTCGAAATTCTTGATGCGCCCCTCGATCTCGGTGCCGTCCATCATCCGCAGCGTGATGATGAGCTTCTCGCGCCGCACGTAGTTGAGGAACACGTCCTGGATGTTGGCCGTCTTGGATTCCGATGCAGGGGCCATCAGCGATCGATCTCCTTGAGCCGCTGGTCGACGTGGCGGTTCACGGCTTCGATCGTCGTCTGCGACTCGCCGGGACCGTCGAACCAGACTAGATTAGGCTCTTTGCGAAACCAGATCAACTGCCGGCGGGCGTAGCGGCGGTTCTCCTGCGCGATCAGCGCGCGCGTCGCCGCCTCGTCGCGCACGCCGTGCAGCAGCTCGAGCGCCTGGCGGTAGACGAGGCCGCCGAAGGGGCGCGCACGCTCGGGCACCCCGCGCGCCAGGAGCGCGCGAATCTCGTCGAGCAGGCCGCACGCGAACTGCTCGTCGACCCTCCGCGTCACGCGCGCCGAGGTCGCCGCGGCCGGCAGGCGCAGCGCCACCGCGACGATGTCCGCATCCGGGATCGGCGAGACGGTGTCCGCGAAATGGGCCGTGAGCGGACGCCCGCTCAGGAAGAACACCTCGAGCGCCCGCACGATGCGCTTCAGATCGCGGGGCTGCGCCCGGTCGGCCGACGGCCGATCGACGCGCGCCAGCATGCGGTGCAGGAACCCGACGCCGCGGCGGCGCGCGATCGCCTCGAGGCGGGCGCGCAGCGACTGGTCGGCCGGCGGACCGGGAAACAGCCCGCGGGTGAGCGCGCGGTAATAGAAACCTGTGCCGCCGGCCAGAATCGGCAGCCGGCCGCGCGACTGGATCGCGCGAACGGCCGCGGCCGCTTCGCGCGCGTAGCGCGCGGCGGTGTACTCCTCGACCGGCTCGGCGACGTCGATGAGATGGTGCGGGATGTCGCGACGCTCCCCGATCGGAAGCTTGTCGGTCCCGATGTCGAAGCCGCGATAGACCGCGGTCGAATCGCAGTTGATGATCTCCCCGCCGTACCGCTCCGCCAGCGCCAGCGCGAGCGCGGTCTTGCCGGTCGCTGTCGGCCCGAGCACAGCGAGGACGACGGAAGACATGCGGCTCAGCGCAGGAAGACGTAGGCGATGAAGGCGACGAGCAGGATCACCAGGCCGAGTGCTTGCGGGCGCGTCACCATCGCTACTGCGGCTGCTCGTTGTAGTAGAACGTGACCGTGAAGAAGGCCTTCTCCGACGGATACTCCGGCGGCAACGGCTGCGTCGGGTTGGACGAGGCGAGCGCGCCGAAGGCGGCGTTGTTGAACGCGTCCACCGGGCATGGACCGACGACCGCCAGGTCGGTGATCGAGCCGTCCTTGTGCACGTTGAACGTGATCACCACGTGCCCCTTCATCGACATGGCGGCGTAGGGGATGAACCAGTTGCGCCGGATCTGCGCGATGAACCGGCGGATCCACGGCCCGAATTCCACGCCCTTGGTGTCGAATTGAATCGCGGGACCGAACTCCCCGCCCCCGCCGGGGTTCTCGAACTGCTCGCGCTCGACGTACCGCTGGAGGTTCTTCAGCGCGTCGCCCAGGGCCCCTCCGGCCATCGTCGAGCGCCCACCCACGCCGTTCTGCGGCGCGGCCGGAGGCCGCACGTTCGGGATCTGCAGGCCTGAGGACGATTCTGGCACCTTCGGCGGCGTCTCGGCGGGCGGCGTCGGCTGGGCGTTGCGCGCCACCTGGCCGGCAGACGGCTCGGGCTGCTGTCCGCGGCCCCGCGCCTTCTCGCGCTGCTGGGCCTCGACCTTCTCCGGCGAGTTGCCCCGGGAGTACGGCATGGCGTTGGTCGGCCTGGGCCTGCGCTCGGTCGTCCGCGCCTGGCGATCCTTGTCGGAATTTTCGGCGCGCGGGGGAGGCTTGAGAGCCGGAAGGTCGACGCGCGGTTGAACGAACACGAACCGCGCGGCCTGGCGCTGGCGCTGCTCCTGAAGCGCGAGGAGACGCGCGCGCCGCGCCGCGACGTCTTCCGGAAACAGCCGTGGCGCGAGCAGGATCACGATGATCATCGCCAGGTGGACGATGATCGACATGAGAAAGCCTTCGCGCCACGAGATGGCCCTGCCGACCGGTGCGATATCCGGGCGGTAGTCGTCGAAATCGAAATACATCAGGAACTTACAGCGATTATATCAACGCCGGCGTTCAGGCAGGGCATCGCATATTCGAGTGTACAAGCTCGACCGCCGCGGCGACAGTAAAAGAATGTGTCCGGCCGGCTCGGCCGCAGCATTGTCACACCCTGGCGCCCGGCCGCGCGGCCCGGGCCGTATACAGGATGACGATCCCGAGCGTCAGCGGCGCCGCGGCGACGTCGACGAAGCCGCTGGCTTCGAGCACACGCACGAACTCGTCGGGCGACCCGAACGCGCTCACCGACGCCGGCAGATAACCGTACGCGGCGTTGTGGCGCGAGACCAGACGGCCGATCCGCGGCAGCATGTGGTTGAAGTACCAGAGATAGACCGCCCCGACCAGCGGCGCCGTGGGAATGGCGAACTCGAGAATCGCCAGGCGGCCGCCCGGCCGCAGCACGCGGCGAATCTCGTCGCACGCGTCGCGCGGGCGCTCGACGTTGCGGATGCCGAACGCGACGGTCACGGCATCGACCGAGCGGTCGGCGGCCGGAATCCGTGTCGCGTCCCCGCGGACGAGCGCCACGGCACCGAGGCCGCGGTGGCGGAGCTTCTCGCGCCCGACGGCCAGCATGGCGCCGGCGAAGTCGACGCCGACCACCCTCGCCGCCGGCGGCTGCGCGGTCCTCGCGGCGATGGCGAGGTCGGCGGTGCCAGTGCACAGGTCGAGCACGCGCTCGCCGCCGGTGAGCTGCAGCGATCGGATGGCTCGGGCCCTCCAGCGGCGATCCAGGCCGGCGCTGAGCAGGTGGTTCAGGAAGTCGTAGCGTGCCGCAATCGCGTCGAACATCCCGGCGATGCGGCCCGGGGCCTTCGAGAGGTCGGTCAAGCGGCGCCCCCGGCGCGGCCGGTCCACGCCGGGTACAGCTCGTTGGCGAACCCGAGCGCCGACAGGATCTTCCCCGCGATGAAGTCGGCGAGGTCGTCGAGCGAGGCCGGCCGCTGGTAGAAGGCGGGCATTGCCGGGAGCATGATCGCGCCGGCCTCGGCGCACAGCACCATGTTCCTCAGCTGCGGGAGGCTCATCGGGGTTTCACGGGGCACGATGACGAGCGGCCGCCGTTCCTTGAGCATGACGTCGGCGGCGCGCTCGACGAGGCTGCGCGACAGCCCGTGGGCGACGGCCGCCATCGTCTTCATCGAGCACGGCACGATGACCATGCCGCCGCAGCCGTGACTGCCGCTCGCGAGCGTCGCGCCGAGATCCCGGTTGCTGTGGAGGCCGATCGTGCCGCTGGCGACCGTCGAGCCGTACTTCTCGGTGAGGAACGGCACCAGGCGGTCGACCGAGGCCTGATCGCCCAGCTCGTCGCGGAGCAGCCGCTTGCCGTACTCGGACACGATCAGCTCGACGTGAACGCCGCGCGCGAGGAGGGCCGCCAGGGTGCGGACGGCGTACAGCGCGCCGCTCGCGCCCGTGACGGCGACGGCGACCGACCGCGGCGTGTCAGCCGACATAGACGGCCGCCCCGAGCACAACGAGATAGAGGATGCCCACGTACCCGTTCATGTCGAACGCGCGCTTGACCTGCGACAAATCGTCGGAGCGCACGAGCGACTGCTCGTAGGCGAGGAGCGCCGCGATGACCAGCACGCCGGCCTCGTAGAACCGCGGGAGCGGCGTCACCCACGGCAGCGCGGCCAGGCAGGCGATGGCGACGACGTGCATCACGCGAGAAATCGCGAGCGACAGGGTGACGCCGAAGCGCACCGGAATGGAGCGCAGGCCGTGCGCGCGGTCGAACTCGAGATCCTGACACGCGTACAGCACGTCGAAGCCACCGACCCAGGCGCCGATCGCGAGCGCCAAGAGCCACGGCTCCCAGCCGGCCCGCCCGCCGGCCGCGAGCCAGCCGCCCACCGGCGCCACGGCCATCGAGAGTCCGAGAAACAGCTGCGTCCAGGTGGTGAACCGCTTCGCGAGCGAGTACCAGAAGACGATCGCGAGGGCGACCGGCGACAGCGCGAAGCACAGCGGATTCAGGCGCCAGGTGGAGGCTGCGAACACCGCGGACGCCGCGGCAACGAAGAAGGCGGCTTCGCGGACCGACATGGCCCCGCGCGGCAGTTCACGACCGGCGGTGCGCGGGTTGAGCGCGTCCCAGCGCGCGTCCACCAGGCGGTTGAACCCCATCGCCGCGCTTCGCGCGGCCACCATCGCCACCAGGATCCAGCCGATTGTCGCCCAGGTCGGCGGCACGCGCCGCGCGGCCAGCAGCGCTCCGGCGAGCGCAAACGGCAGGGCGAAGACCGAATGGCTGAAGCGCACGAACGAGACGTACGTGGCGACCCGGCTGAACATGCTCAATTCCCCGCCTCGACCCACCCGATCTGCCCGGGATCGATCCCGCTCACGAGGTATTCTTCCACATCGTCGATGCCGGGCGGCAGCGTCACGGTCGCGAGCCGCGCGGCCTTTCCCGGCTCGATGGTGCCGTATTCGCCGTCGAACCCCAGGGCGCGCGCGCCCTGGATCGTCGCGCTCGCGAGCAGGGTCGCGGCCGGCACCGACGGGGCGAGCGTTCGCAGTCGCGCGAGCTCGGCGAAGACGTTCAGGTCGGGCGCGCTGGCCAGGCTGTCGGTGCCCACGGCGACGCGCACCCCCGACGCGTAGAAGTCCTCGATCGGCGGCGCGCCGGCGCCGGTGTGCTCGTTACTGCGCGGGCACGTCACCAGGGTCGACCCGCGCTCCGCCAGCCTCGCCAGATCCGCCTTCGTCATCCGTACGCCGTGCACCGCCAGCACGCGTGAATCGAGGAAGCCGCTCTGCGCCAGGTACTGCACCGGGCTGACGCCGGGCGCCACGAAGGCCGGGTCCCAGACGCCGAGGTCTTCCAGCAGGACGCGCCACGCTCCGCCGCCGGTCCGCACGAACTCCACCTCCTCGGCCGACTCCGACAGGTGCACGCTGCAGGCCGCGAACGGATCGCGGTCGACGGCCCGCCGGATGGCGCGGAACAGCAGCGGGGCCACCGAGTACGGCGCGTGCGCCGCCAGGTTCGCCCGCACGCGCGGCGCGGGCGGCAGCCGCGCCATCCGCTCCCGCGCCTCCTCGACGATACCGTCGGGGTCGGGCGCGTTGAACCGGATCAGCTCGTAGAAGACCACGCCGGCGAGCGGGCTGGCCGCCAGCGGGCCGAAGGTGACCAGCGTGTTGCTGATGTCGCCGACGAGCGCCGTGCCGGCTCGAACGGCCTCGTCGATGCCCCGGGCGACCCCGTCCATGATGACGGCGGCTCGGGGGTCGGACGCCCGCCGGCGCGCGGCCATGATGTCGCGCACCCAGGCCACGAAGGTGTCGGCCGGCGGCACGGCGTCGCGCAGGTACGAGAGCTCGAGGTGGGTGTGGGCGTTGACGAGGCCGGGCAGGACGGCGGCGCTGCCGAGATCGACCACCTGCACGTCCGCGTCGCCTTCGACGCGGCGGCCGAGGGCGACGATGCGGCCGCGATCGACGGCGACCCAGCCGCGTCGGATCGGAGGAGCGTCGATCGGCAGGATCCAGGACGCGTGATAGCGGATCAATGCCGGATGACGCGCAGCTGCTTGCCGGCGCGGCTCCGCGCGGGATAGTCCGACAGCTCGCCGGGCACCGAGGTATCCCCGGGATCCCGCGCGGTGGCGAGCTCCAGCATGCGGGGCACGTCACGCTGGCGGCAGAAGGGGTCGCCCAGGATCTCGTAGTGCATGTTGCGCCGCTTGGCCACGAACCCGGCGTTCTCGATGTTCCGCACGATCTCGAGCTCGTCCATGCAGTACGCGGCGCCGGCGGCGCGGACGACGTTCTCTTCGATCATGACGCTGCCCATGTCGTTCGCGCCGTAGGCGAGCGACAGCTGCCCGACCTTCCCTCCCTGCGTCACCCACGACGCCTGCAGGCTGTCGAAGTTGTCGAGAACGATCCGCGCCGTGGCGAGGGTGCGCAGGTAGTCGAGGCCGGTCGCCTCCCGCCCCGCGAGCTCGGTGTGATCGGGCTGGTAGCTCCAGGCGATGAACGCGGTGAAGCCGCCGGTCTCGTCCTGCAGGTCGCGGAGCCGCAGCAGGTGCTCGATGCGCTCCTCGTCGGTCTCGACGGTGCCATACATCATCGTCGCGGTCGTGCGCAGCCCGGCGCGGTGCGCGTGGCGCATCACGCCGAGCCACTCGTCGGCCGTGGCCTTGCCGTCGCAGTGAAGCAGCTTCCGGACGCGGTCGACGAGGATCTCCGCGCCGCCGCCGGGCACGCTGTCCATGCCGGCGGCAATCAGCCGCTCGAGCACCTGCGGCACCGGCAGCTGCGAGAGGCGCGACAGGTGGATCACTTCGGGCGGCGAGAGCGCGTGGAGCTTGAACGTCGGGTAGCGCTGCTTGATGGCACGGAAGAGATCCTCGTACCACGAGAGCGGCAGGTCCGGGTTGTGGCCGCCCTGCAGGAGCAGCTGCACGCCGCCGACGGCAATCGTCTCGTCGATCTTCCGGAACAGCTCCTCGAAGCCGAGGACGTACCCCTCCGAGGACCCGACCGGACGGTAGAAGGCGCAGAAGCGGCACTTCGCGACGCAGACGTTCGTGTAGTTGACGTTGCGATCGATGATGTAGGTAACGACGCCGTCGGGGTGCCGGCGGGCGCGGATCGCGTCGGCGAGCCGGCCGAGCAGCGGCGTCGGCGCCTCGCGATACAGGCGCAGCGCCTCCTCCCGGCTCACGCGCCCGCCCTGCCGCACGTGTTGTGCGATCCGATCGATCGTCATGTCAGAAGAACCTGAGCGGCGCCGTCGCTGCCGTGACGCCAGATTCGGCGGCGTACCGATAGAAGAGCTCGAGCGCGGCGCGTTCCTCGTCGCCGAGATAGTACTTGATATTATCCCGCAGATACCGCGCCGCCACCTGCTGGCGGTCGCGATCGCCCGGGTAGGAGTCCGCGCCGATCTCGTCGGGATGCCGCACGCCTTCGTCCCTGGCCTCCTGCAGCGCCTGGACGTCCCCGCCGGCCAGCACGCCGGCCGGGCCGGCCCAGAAGGCATAGACGAAGGGCAGCCCCGTCAGCTCCAGCCAGGCCTCGCCGAGGTCGATCTTCTCCACGCGGACCTCGCGCCGGCCCTCACCGGGCACTGGCACGACGCCGGCGTCGAGGAAGAGCGCGTTGTCGCCGATGATCAGGGCGGCGTCGGCGCGCGCGAGCATCGCCGCAAGATCCGGCCCGTGCGCCTCATAGGCCGGCGCCGTTCGGAACAACCTGGCGCACAGGACCCTGGTGAGCGCGACGGAGGTGCGCGAGCTCGTGTCGAGCGCAATCGACCGCACGTCGCCCATCGGCCTGGTCGTGTACAGCGCGACCGACGCCACGCGCCCCTTCGACGCGATCGCCAGGCCCGGAACGATCCGGTAGTCCGCCGAGAGGTATTCGATGGACGGAATCAGCCCGACGTCGATCGCGCGCGCGTGCAGCAGGGTCGCGCAGCGCGACGGCACGTCGAACCGCACGTCGAAGCGCGGGTCGCGGTCGAGGCCGTAGACGAGCGGCCTGGCGTTCAGGTAGCCGACCGCTCCCAGGCGGATGCGCGACGCGCTCACGTGGCGGTCCCGCCGCGCGCAACTGCCAGCACCTCGAAGCGCCCGTTCCGCTCGACCGGCTCCTGCCCGGCCGCGCGAATGTTGCGCCGGATCTCCTCGAGCGGCGCCCGCCGCCGGCCCTGCGATGCGTCCTCCTCCGCCCACAGCGCGTCCACGTCGTCGGCGCCGACGGTGAGAGCGACCTGCGCGAGCTTGGGACCGTACCGCGACCAGTCGACCTGGATCGACGGCACGTTGTCGACGACGAGGCGCGCCAGCGCGACCGACCGCACGTCATCGTAGCCGGTCGTTGGCGCGGCGGGATTGAGGCGACGCGGGAGCGGCGCAAAGGCGCGGATGACGGCGACGTCGTGCTGGAGCGCGGCCACGCGGCTGAAGAGCCGCGCCGGATCGGGCGGCAGCTGGTCCACGGTCAGCCGCGCGAGCGCCAGCCCCGCGATGTTGACCTCCTCGATCGACTGCCGCGCGTCCTGGAGCCGATCGACCGCGGCGTCGGCCACCAGCTCGAGGCCCGCGCTGCGCAACTCCTCCAGCAGGCCCCGCAGCGTCACGCGCTCGCGGGCGGCGAGCTGCTCCAGATCGGCCAGCGAAAAGCCCGACACCGGCACCCCGGCCAACCGGCCGGCGACGGACCGCACCCGGTCCATGGCGGCCATGCCCGTTTCGGGCGTCCCGGTGATGCGGATCTCACCGGCAGCCGTCGGCCAGGCGAGCGGGTCCGACCCGGAGACGCCGACCTGCGCCACGCGCACGAACGTCGTACGCAGGCCATGACGCTCGCGGCGCGCTTCGTCGGCTCGAAGGCCGAGGGCGATGATGTCGGGCGTGGCGGAGAGCTGCGCGATCTCGTCGTCGGTGAGCGGCATGCAACCAGTCACCGATTCTATCAAAGGCCGCGGCGGGGGGGACGTCCGGTCCCCCACGGCCTAGGCGACGACGATGAGATGATCCTCGACGCGCGTGACGCCCGGCGCCGCCCAGGCGGCGCGCTCCGCCTCGTCGCGCTCGATCAGCGAGTGGACCGTGCCGCGCAGCACGACGGTCCCATCGCGCGTCTCCACCTTCACGCGGTCGGCGTCGATCTCGGCGCTTCGCCTGAACGC
Source organism: uncultured Acidobacteriota bacterium (assembly GCA_963840225.1). Classification (GTDB taxonomy): domain Bacteria; phylum Acidobacteriota; class Vicinamibacteria; order Vicinamibacterales; family CAVVIG01; genus JBLMXQ01. The sequence goes on along the minus strand of CAWIYH010000007.1, from coordinate 413,155 downwards.
GCTCTCGATCTTCGCCTTCACGTCGCCGGGCGACACCTCCGGCTTGACCAGTATCGAGTTGTTGACGCCCTTGACGCCGTAGAGATGCTGAACGGCGCGCTCGGCGGCGGCCTTCTGGTACTGCCACATCACCGTGCCGTTGAGCGTCACCCACCCGTTGCGGACGGTCGCCTTCACCGCACCGTCCGGGAGGGCGCTGTCCCATTCGATCGCGTTGGCCACGGCCTGCGCGATGGCGGAATCGGTTCTGACGCCGGCATCGCCGGGCGTGACCTGAAGGTCGTTGGCCACGGCGCGGACGCCGTAGATGTGGCGCGCGGTCCGCTCGGCGAGCCATTTCTCCCGGAGCGTCGCCACGTCCCCGCGCAGGGTCACCACCCCGTCATCCACCGAGACGCCGATGTCGGCTGCGTCGACGCCCGGCTCCCACTCGAGCGCCTGCAGCACCTGGTCCTGCAGCTGCCTGTCGGTCTTCATGGCGGATCCCCTTCCCCGCCCTCACCACGCTGCCGGAAGGCCGTCGACCGGCGACGGGCCACCGGGTTTTCGGCGGCGGACACACTCCGGCCGCCGCACTTGACGTGATGAGAGCTGCGCATGCGGAACCGATGCAAGAGTCCTGCTGACCGGGGCCCGGACTACGACAGCGACGGCCCGAAAGCCAGACCGATCACGACCGCAATGGTCGTCGCCAGGACCCATCCGAGCACGCAGACCGCGATCGCGCGGGCGGTGCTCGTGTAGTCGAGGGCCTGGCGCACGGCAACCACCATCGCCGCCAGCATCCAGACCGACGCGACGATGAACGTCGGAATGGCGGCGCCGGGCAGGATGGCGAACACCCGCAGGAAGCCGGGCGTGGCGGCGAAGCCCAGCGTCCGGAGCAGCTCACCGACGTCGACCTTGGTCTCCGGTCCCGGCAGGATGCGAGCGCCGATCTCGAAGGTCAGGAGCGCCCAGGCCGCCCACGAGAGCAGCGACAGGGTGCATATGAACGCGACATTCGGGATGCTGACGCCGCCCAGGTTGCCCGATCCGAAGCCGGCGGCCAGGCTCGACAGGACGACGACCGCCAGGGCCTGGCCGGTCGCGCCCCGATCGGCCTCGACCTCTTCGTAGATGGCCGTGTCGAGCGCAGCTGCGCCAATGAGCCGCTGGAGGAAGGTGTTGGGCGAAGCGGTCGTGGAGGGCATATCACGGTTCATGCAAGGCTCCTGCTAGCTCGACCTGCGACGTTCGAGCGGAGCGCTCGCCTCTCGCACGCGATCTCGAACGGGTGGGCGCGCTCGCTGCGCGAGTGGCGCCTCGCGGCCTGAGCGCCACGACCAATCACAGCCGAAGCCTGGCGAGGATGTCCATCGCCCGCCGGCCGGCCGCCTCGGTCGTCACCACCCGGGCCGGCCACGTGCGTCGGTAGCCTTCCGACGTCCACGGACGCGTCGCGTCGACGCCCATCTTCCCGCCATAGGCGGGCAGGTCTGCCGCATCGTCGAGGTCGTCGACCGGCCCGCGGACGATTTCGACGTCGCGGAGCGGATCCACGTGCGTACCGGCGATCCAGGCGACCTGGCTCAGATCGTGGACGTCGACGTCGCGATCGACGACCAGGATGGTCTTGGAGAACATCAGCTGGCCGAGTCCCCAGAACGCGCTCATGATCTTTCGGGCATGACCCGGGTAGCGCTTGTCGATGGAAACGATCACCAGGTTGTGGAAGATGCCCTCGGCCGGGAAGTGCATGTCGACGATCTCAGGCAGGGTCTTTCGAATCATCGGCAGGAAGATGCGCTCGCTCGCGAGGCCCAGGTAGTAGTCCTCCTGGGGCGGGATGCCGACGACGGTCGTCAGATAGACGGGCGCCTTTCTGTGCGTGATGCAGGTCAGGTGAAACACCGGAAAGTCGTCCGGCTGCGAGTAGAGCCCGGTGTGGTCGCCGAACGGCCCCTCGCGCCGGCGCTCGCCCGGCTCGACGTACCCTTCGAGGACGATCTGCGAGCTGGCGGGCACCTCGATGTCGACGGTGACCGCCCTGACCAGCTCGATCCGGCGACGGGCGAGGAAGCCGGCGAGCAGCAGCTCGTCGAGGCCCTCAGGCATCGGCGCCGTGGCGCAGTACGGCAGCACCGGCTCCGGCCCGAGCGCGACGGCCACGTCGAGGCGCCGGCCGAGCCGCTCCGCGACGCGGTAGTGCTGGGCGCCGCCCTTGTGGCGCTGCCAGTGCATGCCGGTCGTGCGGCCGTCGAAGACCTGCATGCGGTAGGTGCCCAGGTTGCGCACGCCGGTCTCGGGATCCCTGGTGAAGACCAGCGGAAAGGTGACGTACCGCCCGCCGTCCTCGGGCCAGCACTTCAGGATCGGAAATTCGTCGAGCGACGCCTCGCGGCGCACGACTTCCTGGCACGGCGCGTCCTTCACGGTCTTCGGCATCAGATCGCGCAGCCGGCCGACCATCGGCAGCATCTTGAGCGCGTCCATGATGCCCTCGGGCATCTGCGGCGTCATCAGCCCGTCGATCTCGACCGCGAGGTCGTCCAGCGCCTTCACGCCGAGCGCGAGGCACATCCGCTCGTTCGACCCGTACAGGTTGCTGACGACCGGCACGTCGAAGCCGGCCGGCTTCTCGAACAGGAGCGCCGGCCCGCCGCCGGGACGCTTGCACGCGCGGTCGGTCACGGCCGCGATCTCGAGGTCGGGGCTCACCGGATCGTGGATGCGCGCAAGGAGCTTCCGTTTGTCGAGATCGGCGAGAAACGCGTTGAGGTCGGCGTACATAGGAACGCTAGTACATCACGAAACCGTGCCGTCGCGACTACGGCCGGATGGCGGCGGCCATGCGCTCCGTAATCTCGGTCGCCAGTGCCAGCGCGCGGCGCCCGTCCTCGCCGGTCACCGCGGCCGCCCGGCGGTTCGCCGCCGCGTCGACGAAGTCGACCAGCTCGCGCCTCAACGGCTCCTCGTTCGGCACCGGCAGGTCCCCGCCCTGGATGGACGGCATCGGCCCGCCGCCCGCGACGAGCCGCCAGACCTCGAGCTTCTGAGCGGCGTAGTCGATGGAGAGGTACGCCATCGGCTGGAAGAAGCGGATCTTGCGCACGCGATCGCGGCTGATGCGGCTGGCGGTCACGTTGGCAATGCAGCCGTTGGCGAACCGCAGGCGCGCGTTCGCGATGTCCACCCGGCCGGTCAGGACGGGCACCCCGACCGCCTCGATCGACTCGACCTCCGACCCCACGAGCGACAGGACGACGTCCAGATCGTGGATCATCAGGTCGAACACGACGTCGATGTCGAGGCTGCGCTCGGGAAAGGTGCCGAGACGGTGGACCTCGATGAACCGCGGGTCGGTCAGCATCGGCCGCGCGGCGGCCACCGCCGGATTGAACCGCTCGGTGTGCCCCACCGCCAGCGGCACGCCGGCGGCCGAGGCGGCCGCGATCAGCGCGTCGGCCTCGTCGAGCGTGCGCGCCATCGGCTTCTCGATGAGCACCGCGGCGCCAGACTCGATGAACGGCAGCGCGACGTCGGCGTGCTGCTCGGTCGGAACGGCAATGGTCACCGCGTCGACGCGGCCGACGAGATCGTGAAAGTCGCTGAGCGGACGGGTACCGGCCGAGGCCGCGATCTCCGCGGCGCGCTTGGCGTTGGTGTCGACGACGGCGACGAGATCGGCCCCGGGCAGCGAGGCCAGGATGCGTGCGTGGTTGCGTCCGTGGTGTCCGACGCCGACGACGGCCATGCGGAGCGAAGCCATGGGTCAGGAGCGGACGACCCGGCGTCCGACGATGGCGATGCCCGCCGTCTCGGCCGCCCGGACGACGGCGTCGCCGTCGATCAGGAGCGTTCGGCCCGCGTCGACCGACAGGGTGTCGGCTCCCGCCGCCCTCATCGCCTCGATCGTCGCGACCCCGACGACCGGCACGTCGAACCGCATGTCCTGGTTCGGCTTCGCCACCTTGACGATGCGCACGCCGGCGCCCGCCAGCTGTCCGGCGCGCGCGATCACGGCATCGGTGCCTTCCATCGCTTCGACGGCCACGACCGCCTTCGACTTGACGGCGATCGTCTGGCCGACGTCGAGGCCCGCGATGGCGTCGGCCACGCCGTAGCCGAACGCCAGGTCGCCGCGCTGCTCCTCGTCGGGCTCGCGGCGCGTCAGCGCGCCCTCGCCGGCGAGCAGCGGCGCGAGGAAGACGGTCGAGTCGACCAGCTCGATCCCGTTGTCCCGCAGCACGTCAGCCACGCCGGAAATGAGCGCGTCGGTGTTCTTCGACCGCAGCTTTGCGATCACGCCGAGCAGCGTCAAGTCCGGCACGATGTCGGCGAAGAGCTTGGTGTGCTTGACCTGCCCGGCCATGACGGCGCGCGTGACGCCCGCCTGCTTGAGGATCTTGACGCACTTGCCGAGCTGGCCGAGCGAGACCCAGTGCAGGACGGCCCGGGGAGGCCGCGACGCGAGGTCGGCAAGGTCCGGAAACGCCTCTTCCTTGACGGCAATGACGGTGACCTCGTGGCCGGCGCCACGCGCCGCGTCGAGGACGAGAAAGGGAAACCGGCCGTTGCCGGCAATCAGCCCTAGGTGCATTGCGAGAGATGCCGGGCCGGCAGGAGGGCAGCCTGGCGCCATCCCCCTCATTCCTCGGCCAACACCTCTTCGGCCCTCCGGCTCGGGCGCCGCAGGATCGCGCCGCGCTGGGACGTCCGGATGAAGTCGATCAGGTAGCGGACCTCGTCGCACTGGAGCGACCGGTCGTCCTCGATGTGCTGCAGCGCGCTCGTCGTATTCAGCTTCGACTGGAGCAGGTAGCGGAACGAGCGCTTCAGCTTCGCGACGACGTCGGGCGGGACGCGCCGCCGCATCAGGCCGATGGTGTTCAACCCGAAGATCCGGGCCGGCCGGCTCCCGACCGTGCGCGCAAACGGCAGCGCGTCCTTGGTCACGACGGAATAGCCGCCGACGAAGGCATGGCGGCCGACGCGGCAGAACTGGTGGACCCCCGAGCCGGCGCTGATGTTCGCGAAGTCCTCGACCGTGACGTGCCCACCCAGCGTCGCCATGTTCCCGAAGATCGTGTCGTTGCCGACGTGGCAGTCGTGCGCCACGTGCACGTACGCCATGAAGACGTTGCGGTCCCCGATGCTCGTCACGCCTCCGCCGCCGCGCGTGCCCCGGTGGATGGTCACGAACTCGCGGATGATGTTGTCGCGGCCGACGACGAGGCGCGTGTCCTCGCCGCGGAACTTCAAATCCTGCGGGATGAGGCCGACCGACGCGAACGGGTAGATCTCGGTGCCGGCCCCGATCTCGGTCCGCCCCTCGATGACCGATGACGCCCCGATGCGGCAGTTGCGGCCGATCGTGACCTGCCCCCCGATGGTCACGTGTGGGCCGACCACCGTCCCTTCGCCGATGCGGGCGCCCGGATCGACGTTGGCGGTCGGATGGATGTCGGTCCGATCGGGCTCGAGGGCGAGCAGGAGCTCCGCCTCGGCGACGACGTGGTCGCCGACGTAGGCCATCGCGTGGGCCCGCGCGAGCGCCGTCCGGCGCCGCCCGAGCGAGATCTCGAGCCGGAGCCGGTCGCCGGGGACCACCTGCCGCCGGAACTTCGCGTCGTTCACGCCGCGCAGGTACACGCGGAAGTCGGGCGGCGCATCGTCGCGATGCAGGAGCAGGATGGCGGCCACCTGCGCCAGCGCCTCGAGCATCAGGACCGCCGGCAGGAGTGGCGCGCCGGGAAAATGTCCCTGAAAGAACTCTTCATTGACCGTGACGTTCTTGACGGCCACCAGCCGCCGCCCCTCGTCCTGCTCGCTGATCGCGTCGACGAGCAGCGAGGGGTACCGGTAGCAGAGGCGATCGAGCAGGACCGGGATATTCGGCAACACAACCCGTCTACGGCTTGCCGTCGGTCTTGGCCGTGGTGGCGTCCAGCTTCTTCACCGCTTCCATCGTCAGGTCGATGCCGGGCTCGGCCCAGATGACGCCCGCGTCGGCGACGCTCAGGAGCACGTGCAGGCCCTTCTCCTTCGACAGCTGCTCGAGGACCGGAAAGAGCCTCTTCTGGAAGGCCTGCTGGAGCTCCTGCTGCAGCTCGTTGACCTCGGCCTGCGCGTCCTGCTGGAAGCGCTGCGCGTCGACCTGCTCGCGCTCGATTTCCTTTTCGAGCTGGGTGCGGGCCGCCTCGTTCATCATGCTGCCGCCGGTCTGCAGCTTCTGCTGGTTCGCCTGAATCTGCTTCTGCTTGTCGGCCGCCTCCTGCTGCTTCTTCTGGATGAGCGCCTGAACCTTCCCCGAAGACGCTTTGCCTTCGACCGACAGGCTCGCGATCTGCTGCAGGTTGACGATGCCGATCTTCGCGCCCTGCGGGAAGGGCGCGGGCGGCTGCGGCGGCGGGGTCGGGGCGGTCTGGGCCTGCGGTGTCGGCGCCGGCTTGACGGGCGTCTGGGCGAACGCGGGAGCGGCGCTCACGACGATCGCAAGCGCCGCGGCAAGGGCAAGACCTCTCATTACGTGGTGTCCTTTCATAAGCACACGTATAAGTCGTTCATTTTATACCAACTCAGCCGAACGGCAGAGGCTCAGAAGGTGGAGCCGACCGCGAAGCGGAACGAGAACGCCTTCTGCGGCTGGAGGTTGTTGTCGAGCACTCCCGATCGCTGGGGGTTGTAGGCGAAGATGAGCCGGAACGGCACGTTCAGCACGGGCATGAAGAAGCGGATCTCGGCGCCGGTGGATGTCTTGAAGTCCTGCCACGCGAAGTTCAGGCCCGGCTTGAGGACGGTCGCGAGCGTCCCGCCGGTCGGCACGAAGGGCGCCGGCGTCACCAGCGTCGGCCCCGGCTGCACCTGGCCGGCGTCGTAAAAGAGAATGAGCCGGACGGGCCCGGCGATCGAGATCATCTCCTCGAGGTTGAACAGCAGGCTCTTGTTGCCGCCGAGCACCAGGCCCGTGACCGGATCCTGCGGACCGAGGGTGCGGATGTCGAAGCCGCGCACGCTGTACTCGCCGCCGAGGAAGAGCTTCTCGAAGATGGGGAGGTCCTTCGACCCCGTGAAGGTGTGGATGTAGGCGTACTGCCCGCGCATGCCGAGCGTGAGGCGGTTCGCCTGCTTCCAGTACCAGACGCCTTCGACGACCGGCTTGTAGAAGTTGGTGTTGCCGCCGAGGCCGGCCAGATCCATCGACAGCGTGTAGCGGTGGCCCGAGGTCGGGAAGATCGGGTTGTCCACCGTGTTCTGCACGATGCTGGGGACGACCTTGCTGACGACGCGCTCGCCGTTCTCGCCGATGAGGAGCGAGTCGCGCAGGTACGGGTTCGCCGCGAGCACCGCCGGATCGGTGTAGGCCGTATTCAGATCCGTGACCCGCGTCCGCTCGTAGCTGTAGTTCAGGAACATGCGGGTGAAGTCGCCCGTCGGGAACCCGAAGGTCAAGACGCCACCCGCCGATTTCTGCGTGAACTGCCCGATGTAGCGGATGTCGGTCTTGAAGACGTTGATGCCGCCCGTGATGTTGCGCTCGAAGAGGAACGGTTCGGTGAACGACACCTGGTAGTTCTGGGCGCGCGATCCGGCCTGCAGCGACAGCGTCAGGTTTTCCCCGCGCCCGAGGAAGTTGGCCGTCTGGAACGAGAGCTGGCCGAAGAAGCCCTCGAACTGCGACACGCCGGCGCCGAAGGTGAGCTGGTTGCGGTTCTGTTCCTCCAGCTTCAGCTTCACGTCCACCTTGTTGGCGGCGCCCGGGGTCTTCTGGACGTCCACGTCCTTGCCGCCTTCGAGCGGCTTGAAGTACCCGAGCTGGTTCAGGCGCTTGATGCTGTACTTGAGCGCCTCGGTATTGAAGACGCCGTCCTCGAACAGCCGCAGCTCGCGCCGGATCACGTTGTCGTGCGTCGTCGTGTTGCCGACGAACGTGATCCGGTTGACGAAGTACTGCTTCCCTTCCTGCATCCGCATCGTCACGTCGACGATCGGCGGGCCCTCTTCCGCCGCCTTGGGCGGATCGGCCTGAATCGCGGCGGGCGCCTCGGGCTCGTTCGGATTCGGCTCGTCGCGCGGCTTCAGGTCCGGATAGCCGGTGAACTCGAAGTAGCCGCCCGAGCCGTACACCTCGCGCGCCTTGTCGAGCCCCTTCCGAATCGCCTTCTCGCTGTAGAAGTTGCCCGGCTTCAGCTTGAACATCGGGCGCAGCGCGTCACTCTTGACGACCGTGTTGCCCGCGAACGTGAACTCGCCCACCTTGTAGCGGCGCCCCTCGGTGACCGGGATGCGCAGCTCCACCCACCGCGTCTTCTTGTCCGAGGAGTCGCCGAGAAACTTGAGCTCGGGCGCGCCGATGACCGCCTTGATGTAGCCGTGGTCGCGGTAGTACTCGGCCACCTTCTCGGCGTCGTCGTCGAACTTCGCCTCCTGATAGGTGCCGCGGCCGCTGATGAAGGACAGCCACCACTGCTGTTTGTTGTCCTTCATCTGGCGCCGGAGCGCCCCGTCGCCGATCGCCTTGTTGCCGACGAACTCGATGTGGCGGATCTTGACCTTCGGCCCCTCGTCCATGTGGAAGGTGAGGTGAACGAGCTTGGGTCCGCCCGGCAGTTCCTTGATGTCATGCGTGACCTGCGCGAACTGGAAGCCCTTCTCCTTCATCATGTCGCGCACGATCCCCTCGACCTTGCGCACCAGGCCGGGATCGATGAAGGAGTCGAGCCGGATCGTCGCGTTCGCGTCCTTCAGCTTCTCCTCGATCTTCGACGTCTCGATCTTCTTGCTGCCGACGTAGTCGACGATCTTGACCCGCTGCCGCTCCTCCATGTTGTAGGTGACCATCTTGCCGATCACGCCGTTGGAGAAGTGGTAGTCCTCGACGTCCACCCACAGGTTGTCGAGGAAATTGGTGTTCCAGAGCCGGTGGAAGTCCTCGAGGATCGTCTTCTCGGTCTGGTCGTTGTAGGGAACCCAGACGCCCTCGGAGGGCCGGCTCGGCTTGAGCTGGATGTAGTACAGGTAGGTCTGCGGCTCGATGACCGACTGCCCGCCCTGCGCCTGGAAGCACGGGGCGATCGTGTAGACGACCGGTGCGGAGCCGGCCGGCGGAAGCGCCCGTGGCGGCGGCACCCCCTGCCCGCACTGCGTCACGCCCGAGGTTGGGGCCGGGGCCGCGGCCGGCTCCTGGGCCGCAGCCGCGCACGGGAGCGCCGCCAGCAGCGCGGCGTACAGATAAAACGGGCGGAAACGCTTCAACATTCAGAAGAATCCAACGGCGGCCGTCGACCTGAACTCGTTATATTACTGGATCTTAGACGCACCCGGGCGTCGTTCGGCCGGGGCGTCCGGTCACGAATGCAGGACCGACACCGTAAACGCGACCGAACCGGTCAACGTTCCCGTGTCGAACACCTGCAGGCAGAAGTCGCCCGCGATCGTCGCCGTGCCGGTCAGCTGGGCCGTCGAGCCCGGCCCCGTCGTGACGGTCTTCGAGAGCGAGCAGGTGCCGTTGCCCAGCGTGCCGACGCCGATGCCGATGGTGGCCAGCGGGTCGACGCTCGAGAGCGTCACTTCCAGGCCGCCGACCTGCGAGACCGTGAACGGGAGGGTGTTCACGCCGCCTACCACCAGGGTACCGGGGAACGTCTCGGTCGTGGTCGGCGTCACCGGGGTGGGCGCCGCGGGCGGGACCGGATCGCTGCAGGCGGCCATCGCCAGCGCGAGCGCTCCAGCCAGGATAAGCGCGGTCATCCACTTCATGGTCGGCATGGGCTTGTCGTCAATGATAGGTCAGACGCCGGCGACCCGGCGATGGACGGCCCCCGGATGACCGGGGCCCGCGCCGGGAGCGACCCCCGGGCGCGGGCGAACCTCAGGCGAGCTTGCGGCCGGCTTCGACCTCGCCGGCCGGACGGTAGGCGAGCTGTCCGGCGTCGAGGTACACCTCAACCTCGCCACCGCCCAGGTGTCCCCGGATCAGCTCCTCCGACAGGGGATCCTCGACATAGCGCTGGATGGCGCGCCTGAGCGGGCGCGCGCCGTACGAGCGGTCCTTGCAGGTCACTTCGATGATCCAGTCGACGACCTCCGCGGTGAGCGCAATCTTCAGCTTGCGATCGACCAGGTTGTCGTTCAGCTGCGTCACGAGCAGCGCCATGATCCGCCGCAGGTCGTCGTCGGTCAGCGCCTCGAAGACGATGATTTCGTCGATGCGGTTGATGAACTCCGGGTTGAAGGTCCGCTTCACCTCGCCCAGCACCATCTCGGACACGCTCCTGGCGATCTCGCCCGTGTCGGACGACTGGAAGCCCATCGAGCTCTTCTTCTGGATGTAACGAGCCCCGATGTTCGACGTCATGATGATGATGGTGTTCTTGAAGTTCACCCGGTTGCCGAGGCCGTCGGTCAGATGGCCGTCTTCGAACACCTGCAGCAGGATGTTGAAGATGTCCGGGTGCGCCTTCTCGATCTCGTCGAGCAGCACGACCGAATAGGGATTGCGCTTGACCTTCTCGGTGAGCTGGCCGCCCTCCTCGTGGCCGACGTAGCCGGGCGGCGATCCGATCAGCTTGCTGACCGAGTGCTTCTCCATGTACTCCGACATGTCGAAGCGGATGAGCGCGTGGTCGCTGCCGAAGAGGAAGTTGGCCAGCGCGCGCGCGAGCTCGGTCTTGCCGACGCCGGTCGGCCCGAGGAACACGAAGCTGCCGACGGGGCGGTTGGGATTCTTGAGGCCGGCGCGCGAGCGGCGGATCGCCCGGGAGATGGCCGAGATCGCCTTCTCCTGGCTGATGACGCGCTTGTGCAGCTCGGCCTCCATGCGCAGGAGCTTGTCGCCCTCGTCCTGGTTGATCGAGGCGATCGGCACGCCGGTCCACTTCGAGACGACCTCGTCGATCTCCTGCTTCCCGACGATGACCTTGCGCGCGCTCGACTTGACGTCGAACTTCTCGCGGACGAACTGCAGGTTCTCGCGCGCCGCCATCTCCTGTTCGCGGTGAAACTGTGCCTTCTCGAAGTCCTTCTGCGAGACCGCGTTCTCCATCTGCTCGATATTGAGGCGGATGCTGCGGTTGATCTCGCCGAACTCCTCGCTGTAGCCCGCCTCGCGCAACTTGGCGCGCGCGCCAGCCTCGTCGACGAGATCGATCGCCTTGTCGGGAAGGAAGCGGTCGGTGATATAGCGGTTCGACTGGTAGACCGCCGCCTCGATCGCCTCGCGCGTGTACTCGACGTGATGGAACGTCTCGTAGCGGTCCTTGACGCCGAGCAGGATCTCGATGGTCTCGCGCTCGCCGGGCGGGTCGACCTTGATCGCCTGGAACCGGCGCTCGAGCGAGCGATCCTTCTCGATGTACTTGCGGTACTCGGCCGGCGTCGTCGCGCCGATGCAGCGGATCTCGCCCCGGCTGAGCGCCGGCTTGAGGATGTTGGCCGCGTCGAGGGAGCCCTCGGCCGACCCCGCGCCCACCAGCGTGTGCAGCTCGTCGATGAAGACGATGATGTTCGGGTTGTCGGTCAGCTCCTTCATGATCGCCTTGAGGCGCTCTTCGAACTGACCGCGGTACTTCGTGCCGGCGACGATGAGCGAGATGTCCAGCGCGAGGATCCGCTTGTCGGCGAGGAAGTGCGGCACGTCGCCGTAAACGATCTTCTGCGCCAGCCCTTCGACGATGGCCGTCTTGCCGACGCCCGGCTCGCCGATGAGGACGGCGTTGTTCTTGGTCCGGCGGCAGAGCACCTGCTGGACGCGCTCGAGCTCGTGCTCGCGGCCGACGAGCGGATCGAGCTGGTTCTTCATCGCCGACTCGGTGAGATCGCGGCTGAATTCGGCCAGCAGCGGCGTTTCCTTGACCCGCGTCAGCGTCGTCTTCTCGTTGAGCAGCTGGACGATGTCCTCGCGGACGGTGTTGAGGCGCATCCCCTTTTCCATGAGGATGGACGCCGCGACGGACCGCTCCTCGCGCAGGATCCCGAGCAGCAGGTGCTCGGTGCCGATGTAGTTGTGGAGCAGCCGATCGGCCTCTTCCGCCGCGAACTGCAGCACGCGCTTGGTCTCGGCGCTGAACGGAATCTCGACCGAGGTCGACACCTTCTCCCGGAAGACCGTGCGGCCTTCGATTTCCTTGCGGATGTTTTCCAGGGAGAGATGCGAGCGCGCAAAGATCCGGCTGGTCAGCCCTTTGCCCTCGCGGATCAGGCCGAGCAGCAGATGCTCGGTCTCGATCGAGATGCTGCCGAGCTGACTGGCCTCATAGCGGGCGAAGAAAAGGACTCGTCGAGCCCGTTCGGTGTACCGTTCGAACATCCGGTCTACCTACGTGAAAGCTGATGACGTTGCGGTCACGGGTCGTCTGGCCACATTATACGGCATAGGTCTTCGCCGAGCCAGTGGCAATCGCCGGGTAAGTCGCTGCTCTTCTTAGGGTTCGCGCCCCAGATTGGCCCGCGCCCCGGCCGTGACCCGGCCGCTCGATCGCGCCGCCACGCTCAGAACAACCCGACCGTGTTGCCCCGCTCGTCGACGTCGACGTTCATGAAGGCGGGCGTCTTCCCGAGGCCGGGCATGCGCTGCATGTCGCCGCAGAGCGCGACGACGAAGCCCGCGCCCGCGCTGGGCACGAGCCCCCGCACCGGCAGGCGGAACCCGGTCGGGCGATTGCGGAGCTGCGGATCGTGCGACAGCGACAGGTGCGTCTTGGCCATGCAGACCGGCGCCGTGGCGAGCCCTGCCGCAGCGATCCGCTCGAGATCCTTCTGCGCCTGCGGCTGGTAGTCGACGCCGTCGGCGCCGTAGAGACCGGTCGCGATGGCTTCGATCTGGGCCGCGATCGGCGTGCCCGCCGGCGTGAGGAACGTGAACGCCCTGGGCCGTGCGCACGCGGCGACGACCGCGTCGGCCAGTTCGACGGCGCCCGCTCCCCCTTCGGCGAAGCCCCGGTGTACCACCACCTTCTCGGCGCCGGCAGCGGCCGCCAGCTCCTCGACGAGCGCGAGCTCCTGCGGCCGGTCGGTCGGGAAGCTGTTGATCGCGACCACGCACGGCAGCCCGTACTGCCGCACGATGTGAATGTGCGCGGCGAGGTTGTCGGCGCCGCGTCGAATTGCATCGGGGTCCTCGGCGCCGAGATCGGCAAACGCCTTGCCGCCGTGCGACTTCGTCGCGCGCACGGTCGTGACCAGGACGGCCGCGCTCGGCGCGAAGCCGCCCGTCCGGCAGACGATGTCGCAGAACTTCTGGAACCCGAGGTCGCTCGCAAAGCCGGCCTCCGTGACCACGTAGTCGGCCAGCTTGAGCGCGATGCGATCGGCCAGGATCGAGTTGTTGGCGTGGGCGATGTTGCCGAACGGGCCGGCATGAACGAACACCGCCTGGCCTTCGAGCGTCTGGACCAGGTTCGGCTCGATGGCGTCCTTCATCAGGACGGTCATCGCGCCGGCCACCTTCAGCTGCTCAGCGGTCACCGGCCGCCCGTCGAACGTGGACGCCACGACGATGCGGCCCAGGCGCTCGCGCAGATCGCGGAGGCCGCTGGCCAGCGCGAAGACGGCCATCACCTCCGACGCGGCGGTGATGACGAACTGGCTCTCGCGCGGCACGCCGTGCGCCTTGCCGCCGAGTCCGATGACCGCGTACCGCAGCTCGCGGTCGTTCACGTCCAGCGTGCGGGTCCAGGTGACGCTCTGCGGATCGATGCCGAGCGGGTTGCCGTTGAAGATCGACGCGTCGAGGGCGGCCGCGAGCAGGTTGTGGGCGGCCGTGATGGCATGGAAGTCGCCGTTGAAGTGCAGGTTGATCGCCTCCATCGGCAGGACCTGCGAGTAACCGCCACCGGTCCCGCCGCCCTTGATGCCGAACACCGGTCCCATCGACGGCTCGCGGAGGCACAGCGCGACCCGGCGGCCGAGGCGCCCCAGGCCCTGGGTCAGGGCGATGCTGGTCGTCGTCTTGCCCTCGCCGGCCTTGGTGGGCGTGATGGCGGTCACGATGACCAGCTTGCCGTCCGGCCTGCCGGCGAGCCGGTCGAGAATCGACAGCCGCACCTTCGCGCGGTCGTGGCCGTAGTGCTCGAGCTCCCCGGGCTCGATCCCGATCCCCGCGGCGACATCGCCGATCGGCAGAAGCTGGGCGGCATTCGCGATTTCGAGGCCTGATTTCATCGTCTTGGCGTCCTCTACGCCGGCACGAGCTGCCCCTCGTGGAGCCTGAGCACGCGATCGCAGGCCGCGGCCAGCCGCGGATTGTGGGTCGCGATGATTGACGTCAGATCATACGCGCGGTGCATCTCGCGGATGAGCGCGTGGAGCGCTTCGGCGGTCTGTTCGTCCAGGTCGCCCGTCGGCTCGTCGGCGAGCAGGAGCGCCGGCCGCATCACGAGCGCCCGGGCGACGGCCACCCGCTGCTGCTCGCCGCCCGACAGCATGCCGGGCCGATGGGTCAGGCGCTCGCCGAGGCCGACGCGCGCCAGCAGCTCCCCGGCGCGCGACCGGAGGTCGGGCATCGGTAGCCGCGCGATGCGCATCGGCATCTCGACGTTCTCGAGCGCGCTGAACTCGGGCAGCAGATGGTGGAACTGGAACACGAACCCGACGTGGCGGTTGCGGAAGGCCACCCTGATCGCGTCGCTGAGCCCGGTCACCTCGGTCTCGCCGATGCGCACGGCGCCCGCGTCGACCGCGTCGAGGCCGCCCAGCACGTGCAGCAGCGTGCTCTTTCCCACGCCCGACGCACCGACGACCGCGAGCATCTCGCCGGCGTCCACGTCGAGGTCGAGATCGCGCAGCACGACGAGCGACGTCGCACCCACCTGATAGCTCTTCCGCACGCCGCGCGCTTCAACGAACGACATGGTCAGCCACGAAGTCGCCAGGCCGACGAAGACGCGGATCGCCTGGCGGCCGGCCCCGGCCCGCTCCTGCGTGTCCGTCGTGGCCTCATTCGTACCTCAGCGCCTGCGCCGGATCGAGCCGTGCGGCCTGCCGCGACGGATAGATGGTCGCCAGGAAGCAGATGAGGACCGCCGCCGACACCACCAGCGTGAAGTCGAGCGGCAGAACCTGGAACGGCACGTGCGACACCTGGTAAACGTCGAGCGGCACCTTGATCAGCTGATAGCGGTCGAGGACGTAGGACAGCCCCCAGCCGGCGGACGCGCCGACGACCGTGCCGACCAGCCCGATGATGAGCCCCTGCATCATGAAGATCGCGGTCACGCTCCTGGCGCTCGCGCCCATCGTCTTCAGGATGGCGATGTCGCGGTTCTTCTCCATCACGAGGAGGATCAGCGACGCGACGATGTTGAGCGCCGCCACCATCACGATGAGGCCGATGGTGATGGAGATGGCCATCTTCTCGAGCCAGAGCGCGGAGAACAGCGACCCGTTCATCTGCACCCAGTCCTGGGTCAGGTAGTCGGGGCCCAGGCGCGCCGTGATGTCGCGCGCGACGGCGGGCGCGCGGTAGATGTCGTCCACGCGCAGCTGAATCAGGTCGACCCGGTCCTTGTCGAACAGGCGTTTCGCCACGTCGAGCGAGGCGAAGCCCCACGACGAATCGAACTCGTAGAGCCCGAGGTCGAACAGTCCGGCGACGCGCAGCCGGCGCGCCCGCGGGATCATCCCCATGGGCGAGAGCGTGCCCTGCGGCGTCAGGAGCGTCACCGAGTCGCCGACGCCGACGTTGAGCAGCGTTGCCAGGTCCTTGCCGAGCAGGATGCCGGGCGGCGTCTCCGACGCCGGCGCCTCCTCGATGGCGTCAATGGACCCCTCGCGCATCGCCGGCCGGATGTCGGTGACGGCCGGCTCGAGCGACGGGTCGATGCCCTTGACCGTGATGAACGCCTCCTCGCGTCCGGAGGAGATGAGCGCCTTGCCGAGGATCGCGGGGGCGGCGCCGACCACGTGGGGCAGCTGCAGCAGCTTCTTCGCTTCCGCGTGATAGTCGGCGATGCCCTTCGTGTTCCAGACGTAGATGTGGGCGTTCGAGCCGAGGATCTTGTCGCGCAGCTCGCCCTGCAGGCCGGTCATCAGCGCGAGCGCGATCACCAGCGCCGTGACGCCGACGATGACGCCCAGCGTCGAGATGAGCGAGATGACGGAGATGAACGCCTGCTTCCGCTTCGCGAGCAGATAGCGCAGCGCGATGTGCAGCTCGAAGGGCACGTTCATTCCCGCGTCCGCATCAGGGGAAAGAGGATGACGTCGCGAATCGACGGGCTGTTGGTCAGGAGCATCACCAGGCGGTCGATGCCCACCCCCTCGCCGCCGGTCGGCGGCAGCCCGTATTCGAGCGCCCGGATGTAGTCCTCGTCCATCGCGTGCGCCTCGAGATCGCCGCGGGCGCGGTCCTTGAGCTGCGCCTCGAAGCGCCGGCGCTGCTCGGCCGGGTCGTTCAGCTCGCTGAAGGCATTGGCGACCTCGAAGCCGCCGATGTAGAGCTCGAACCGCTCCACGGTGTCCGGATCGTCGGGTCGCTGCTTCGAGAGGGGCGACACCTCGGTCGGAAAGTCGTACACGAAGGTCGGCTGGATCAGCTGGTCCTCGCAGAGCGCCTCGAAGATCGACATCGTGATCTTGCCGGCGCCCTGTCCGGCCTCCACCTCCAGGCCGAGCTGCCGCGCCAGTGCCGCGGCGCGGTCGCGATCGCGGAGCTCCCCGCCGGCCACGTCACGCCGGAGCCGCCTCGCCGACGCCTCGCGGGCGCCGTCACGCAGCGACAGGCGCGTGAAGGGGGGCGTGAGCGAGATGCGGTGCTCGCCGAACACGATCTGGTCCGTGCCGACCGCCTTGACGGCCGCTTCCGCGACGAGCGCCTCGGTCATCGCCATCATGGCCTGGTAGTCGGCGTACGCCTCGTAGAACTCCATCATGGTGAACTCGGGGTTGTGCTGCGTGGAAATCCCCTCGTTCCTGAAGTTCCGGTTGATCTCGAACACCTTCTCGAGGCCGCCGACCGTGAGCCGCTTGAGGTACAGCTCGGGGGCGATCCGCAGGAACAGGTCCATGTCGAGCGCGTTGTGGTGCGTGACGAACGGCCGCGCCAGCGCGCCCCCCGCGAGCGGCTGCATCATCGGCGTCTCGACCTCCAGGTAGCCGCGCGCCGTCATGAACTCCCGGATCGCCTGCACGATGCGGCTGCGCGTCTCGAACACCCGGCGCGCGTCCGGGTTGACCGCCAGGTCGAGATAGCGCTGGCGATAGCGGATCTCGATGTCGGTCAGCCCGTGCCATTTCTCGGGGAGCGGCAGCAGGCACTTGGCCAGGAAGTGCAGGCGCGAGGCCCAGATCGTCAGCTCGTTCGTCCTGGTCCGGAAGAGTCGTCCCTCCATGCCGACCCAGTCGCCGAAGTCGAGCAGCTTGAACACCGAAAAGTCGAGATCGGGCAGCGAGTCCTTGCGGATGTAGGCCTGGATCTTCGCGTGCCCGTCGGACAGCACCAGAAAGTTCGCTTTCCCGAAGGACCGGATCGCCAGAATCCGCCCCGCGGTGACCGTCGGGACGTGCTCGGCCTCCAGCTCGTCGTGGCTGCGCTCGCCGTACCGTTCGACGAGGTCCGAAATCGTGTGGCTGCGGTCGAACCGCCGCGGGTAGATCTCGACGCCGAGCGCCGCGATGCGTTCGAGGTTGTCGCGCCGCTGCGCTACCTGTTCATCCTGAGACGACATGACAACGCTGGCTACCCTCTCGTGTCGATCTTCCGGCGAATCCCGTCCAGCATCCCGTTGATGAATTTCACGGCGTCCTCGGTGCTGAAGGTCCGCGCGAGCTCGAGCGCTTCGTTGATGACGACCGGCGCGGGCGCCGCGTCGCCGCGCAGCAGCTCGCAGACGGCCATCCGCAGAATGAGCCGATCGAGCACCGCCATGCGCTCGGGGCGCCAGCGTTCGGCCGTTTCCGCGATGAGCCCGTCGATCTCGGGCAGCCGCGCCACCGTGTCGCGAGCGAGCGCCGAAGCGAAGGCGCGCAGCTCGTCGGACGGGCCGCCCGCGTCGGGCCACTGCAGGTCGAGCAGCGTCGACGCCGCGCGGTCCACATCCTCCCTGCCGATGTCCCACTGATACAGGATCTGCAGCGCGGTTTCGCGGGCGCGATGGCGGGCGTCCTTTCTCGCCGCGTGCGGCGTCATGGAGTCGACGTCGGTGCCCGCTGCGCGAGCTCGGCGACGATCCCGGCCATCGCGAGAGCGGCCGCCGCCGCCTCCCATCCCTTGTTCGACGGGCCGTCGGCCGCGCGCTCGAGCGCCTCCTCGGCGGAATTCGTCGTGAGCACGCCGAAGGTCATCGGCACGCCGGTCGCCGCGGCCGCGGCCGTGAGCCCCTGCGACACCGCCGAGGCGATGTAGTCGAAGTGCGGCGTCGCCCCGCGAATCAGGCACCCGAGGCAGACGACGGCGTCGTACCGCCCGGTTTCGGCCGCCCGCTGGGCGGCAATCGGAATCTCGAACGCGCCCGGCACGCGCACCACCGTGACGGCATCGTCGGGCACGCGCGCCGCCGCCAGCGCCGCCAGCGCGCCCGCTTCGAGCCGCCCGGTCACGAAATCGTGGTACTTCGACACGACAATCACGACGCGGAGGCTGCCTGCCGGATCGGAGCCGTCGATGATGTGCATGCGGAGCACCGCCGGGGCCGGAAGGGCCCGGCCTACTTCCCCTTGAACTCCGGCTTGCGCTTCTCGAGGAACGCGGCCGTCCCCTCGCGCATGTCGTCGGTGGACGCGACCAGGCCGAACAGGGTCGCCTCGAACGTGCAGCCCTCCGCGAAGGGCATCTCGAGGCCGTGGTTGACGGCGTCGATGATGTAGCGCATCGCGATCGGCGCGTTGCGCGCGAGCGCGGACCCGAGCTTCCGCGCTTCGGTCATCAGCTCTGCCGCCGGGACCACCCGGTTCACCAGCCCGATGCGCATCGCCTCGGCCGCGTCGATCTGCGCTCCCGTCAGGATCAACTCCATCGCCTTGCCCTTGCCGACCAGCCGCGCCAGACGCTGCGTGCCGGCGTAGCCGGGGAGCAGCCCCAGGTTGATTTCGGGCTGTCCCATCCGGGCCGTGTCGGCCGCCAGGCGCAGCGTGCAGGCCATCGCCAGCTCGCAGCCGCCGCCGAGCGCGTAGCCGTTGATCGCGGCGATGACCGGCTTCCCCAGGTTCTCGATCAGATTGAGCACGTGCTGGCCGGTCAGCGCGTGATCGCGACCGCTGGTGGGTGTCTGGACCGCGAGCTCGTTGATGTCCGCCCCGGCGACGAAGGCCTTGTCGCCCGCGCCCGTGACCACGACGACGCGGACGCTGTCGTCGTGCTTCAGCTCCAGCATCGCCCGCCGCAACTCGTCCATCGTCTGGGTGTTGAGCGCGTTCAGGACCTTGGGGCGGTTGAACGTGAGCACCGCGAGGGTGCCGTCCCGTTCGAGCAGCACGTTGTCAAAGGCCATATTCGGTCGATCTTACCGCCTTTCAGCGCGGAAGCGGGTACATCAGCCAGCCGAGCGCCATGGCCGCGACGATGAAGCCAACCAGGAGCAGCGCCCCGAACCGAAGCTGGTCGCGCGGCTCGTCTTTCGCGATGAGTGCGAACACCACCGACACGAAGAATGCGAACAGGATCAGCAGCAGGAAGTGGCTCTGCATCACTTGCGGCCCAGCGCGACGTCGTACGCGTCGATCACGACGAGCAGGTTGAGCAGCCCCGCCACGATGAGGAAGGCGTTGCCGTACTCGTAGGTGACCGCCCGCACGTTGCCGGCGCCGTAGCCGAGCATCGAGGCGATGAAATACGGCGCCCCCGCGCCCAGGTTCGCGAGCGCGGCGAGGCCGACGAGCGGCTCGGTGAAGTCGAAGGGAAAGAGGCGGCCGTGAATCGCGAGCCCGATCGCGAACATGAGCGGCAGCATGATGAGGAAGATGACGCCCTTGGATCGGCGGCCGAGCCACAGGTGCCCGAGGCCGGGTAGGGCCCACGACGCGAGGCACAGGAGCACGAGCCCGCCCGCCTGGGTCTCGTCGGCGGCGGTGGAGCGCACGGCCCAGTAGTTTACCCGATGCCTCGCTCCGGATTCACATGCCGGCTCTCCGGCCCGGCCAGCCGGCGCCCGCGATCCCCGAGCCCGCCCAGGACGAGGACGACGATCGCGACGCCGAGCGGCAGCCCCGCGGCGGCCCGCACCGGGTTGGACGGCATGATGCCGGTCGTCCATTCGTAAGCCAGAGTCGCCGTGGTCGGCAGCGACGCCAGAGCCAGCACCAGGCGGGAGGCGCCGACCGACCTGGCAGCCGCCAGCGACGCGCGCGTCCCCAGGCCGATGGCCGCGGCGCCCGCGGCCGCCGCCGCCCCCAGATAGATCCCGGCACAGCGCGCGCAAACCGGCATCTGGGCCCCCCAGACCAGGAACGATCGCTCCGGCTTCTGGTGGCAGACGATCGCGCCGGCGCTGTAGAGGAGAAAGGCGAAGGCCATGCCGGCCGAGTCCCGACGCGCATGGGTCGCGGCGAACGCCGCCAGCGGGAGGAGGACGGCCCAGGCGAGCGCGGCGGCGAGGAAGGCACGGCGCAGGGCGGCCACGCCCGAATGGTACACTCTGCGCGTGCCGTCCGCGCCCGCCCCGACGCCCCGCCAGCTCATCGCCGTCGGCCTGACCTCCGCCACCATCCTCATGACCGAGCTCGCGCTGACGCGCATTTTCTCGGTCGTGATGTATTACCACTTCGCGTTCCTGGCCATCTCGATCGCCCTGTTCGGCTTGAGCGCGAGCGGCGTGTTCGCATACGTGTTCCGACGCCGCCTGGACCGGGTCCCGACCGACGAGCTGCTGGCCCGTCAGTCGCTCGTCTACGCCGTCGCCACGGTCCTCGCCCTGTTCGCGCTCGTGCGGCTCAGGGTCGGCCTCAACTATTCGCCACGCAACCTGGTCCTGATGCTGGCGATCTACGCGCTGGCGGCGGCGCCGTTCTTCACGGGAGGGCTCGTCGTCACATTGGCGATCACGCGGCTCGCCGCGCGCATCAACGCCGTGTACGCGGCCGACCTGACGGGCGCGGCCGCTGGATGCCTCGTGCTGATCCCTCTGCTCGACCGCCTCGGGGCCCCCGGCGTCGTGCTGGCGGCAGTCGTCCTGGCCGTGATGGCCGCGGTGCTCTTCGCCCCGCAGCCGGCTCGTGGCCCCACCGCTGCGGCGGCCGCGATCGTCCTCCTCGTGCCGCTGGCGGGACAGATGTCCGGTCGGGCAACCTTCGACGTCACCGACACCAAGGGACACCAGGGCGACCGCATCCTGTTCAGCAAGTGGAACTCGTTCTCGCGCGTCGCCGTCTATGCGCGGGCACACGGCGACTGGTCGCTGAGCGACCGGTACCACGGACCGCTGCCCGAAACACGGTTCATGGACATCGACTCCGCCGCGTCCACCCCGATCGTCGGGGTGGCGCCCGACCTGTCGAACGCGCAGTACCTGCGCTACGAGCTGACGGCGCTCGCCTACCATCTCGTGGCGCCGCCAGAGGAAGCCACGGAACCCGATCCACCCCGGTCCCCAGCCCCCACCCCACGGCCTCCAGGCTTCTCCGCGCTCGTGATCGGTCCGGGCGGCGGACGCGACCTCCTGTCGGCCCTGGTATTCGGCGCGCGGCACGTCGATGGCGTCGAGATCAACCCGATCATCGCGAACGACGTGATGCGCGACCGCTTCCGCGCCTTCTCGGGCGGCATCTACACGAACCCGCGGGTCCGCATCGTCGTCGACGACGGGCGGAGCTTCGTGCACCGATCGCGCGACCGATACGACGTGATACAGGCGTCGCTCGTCGACACGTGGGCGGCCACGGCGGCGGGCGCTTACACCCTGACCGAAAACACGCTGTACACGGTCGAGGCGTTCGACGACTACCTCGACCACCTGAACCCCAACGGCATCCTGACGATTACGCGCTGGCAGTTCGACGGCCTTCGCCTCGTGTCGCTCGCCCAGGCGGCGTGCGAGGCGCACGGCTTCCCCTCGGCGCCGCGCCTCGCGGTCGTCAGGCACGACAGGGTCGCCACGTTCCTGCTGAAGAAGTCGCCGTTCACGCCGTCCGAGATCGCCGCGCTTCGTGAGGTCTCGAGCCGGCTCGGCTTCGACGTCCTGTACGCGCCCGATACCACAGTCGCCGACAACGACTACGCGCGGCTCGTCCGGGCGAGCGATCGCGCACAGTTCTTCCGCGCGTATCCGCAGGATGTCCGGCCGACGACCGACGACCGGCCGTTCTTCTTCCACACGACGAAGCTCAGGGATCAGTTCCAGGTGGCGTTCGGGCGCTCGATGCTCTTCGGGAACGGCCTGAGCGCGCTGCTCACGCTGATGGCCATCTCGGTCGTCCTCGTGGCGCTCTTCGTCGTCGCGCCGCTGGCGCTGGCCGGCGGCCCGCCGTCGAGCGGCTGGCTGGCCTGGCTCGCGTACTTCGGCGCGCTCGGCGCCGGGTTCATGCTCATCGAAGTGGCCGTGCTGCAGCGGTTCGTGCTGCTGCTCGGCCACCCGGTCTATTCGCTCACCGTGACGCTGTTCTCGCTGCTGCTCGGGACGGGAGCCGGCGCCGCGTGGAGCCGCCGGATCGACGAGGGACGGCTCCGCCGCTCGACCGCGGTGTCCCTTGCGGTCATCGCCGTCCTCGGGCTCGTCGTCCTGGTGGCGGTGACGCCGGTCGTCGCATGGGCGATTCCTTTCGCCCGGAGCGTCCGGATCGCAGTCGCGGTGGTGGTGCTGGTGCCCATCGGCATGGCGCTCGGCGTCCCGATGCCGGCCGGGATTCGCCTGCTGTCGGTCCGCGCGCCGGAGATGATCCCGTGGGCATGGGGCATCAACGGCGCCTTGTCGGTCCTCGGCGCCACGCTGGCCATCTTCATCGCGATGAACTGGGGCTTCCGGGTCACCCTGCTGACCGCCTCCTTCAGCTACGTGTGCGGGCTGGGCGCCCTGCTCGCCGCCACGCGTGCAAGAACGGCATAACATCATGCAAATACAAGAAGTTATGAAATATTGAACCTTCCTGGCCCAGAGCGCGTCTAACATCGTTGGACTTGTGAACAGTGTTCAACCAATAAGGTAGGCACTGTGCGGCGCGGATCCCTCCCCGCCAGAGCACCGGTCGACAACGAGCATGGGCATCAAGGAACGACAGGAACGGGACCGGGAAGCCGTCCGGCGCGGCATCCTGGACGCGGCGCGAGACTTGTTCGTCAGCGAGGGTTACCAGAACGTCTCGATCCGCAAGATCGCCGAGCGCATCGAGTACAGCCCGGCCGCTATCTACAGCTACTTTCCCAGCAAGGACGACATCTTCTTCGCGCTCGCCGAAGAGGGCTTCCGCCTGCTCGGCGCTCCCTCCGACGAGGTGACCGAGCTGCACACGCTGGCGCCCCTCGATCGCATCCGCCGGATCTTCTGGCACCTGTACGAGTTCAGCCGCGACCACCCGGAGTACTTCGCCCTGATGTTCGTCGAGCGGACCGTCCCGCGCATCACCCGCGAGTACGCCCGGTTCGGGTTCGTCCGTGAGACCAAGGCGCAGGTCGTCCGCCATATGCAGGCATGCATCGACGCGGGCGAGCTGCCCTCGACGGTGCACCCCATGGTGGCCTTCCGCCTGCTGACCGTGGGTCTGCTGGGCGTGGCGATGATGCGCCTGTCGGATCGGCTGGGGCCCGCCGAGGATGCGGACGCGCTCGCGCGGGATGTGATTGACGTGACGATCGCCGGGCTCCGATCGGGGATTGCCCTGCGGGCGGCCGCGGCCGACTGTCCCATCGGCGACGCGAAGTCGGTATCGGTATCGCCGGGCGAGGCGCTCGGCGTCGAGGAGCCTCGATGAATCGCGAAATGGGTTGGTGGCCGGTCGCCGTGCTGCTCGCGACGGCAATCGTGGGGAGCGGGTGCAGCGCCGCCGACGCGCACAAGAAGGAGACCGCGGCGAGCCCTGCCGTTGTCGTCTCGCCGGTCGAGGCGGTCGAACAGGCGATAGCCCGGTTCATCCGCGTCACGGGAACCCTGGTCGCCGAAGAGCAGGCGGAGGTCGCCGCCGAGACCGCCGGACGCGTCATCGGGACGCCGGTCGAACGCGGGACGCGCGTCGCACCGGGGGCCGAGCTGATCCGCCTGTCGCCCGTCGAGACCGACGCCCAGCTGAAGGAGGCCGAGGCCAACGCGGCGCAGATCGAGGCGCGGCTCGGGCTGGACGGCGGGCGCCCGTTCGCCGTCGAATCCGTGCCCGAGGTGCAGAACGCGAAGGCCGGCTACGACCTCGCGCAGGCCGAATTCGGCCGGATCAAGTCGTTGCTCGACCAGCGCGTCGTCTCGCAGTCGGAGTACGACCAGCGCCGCACGCAGATGGAAGCCGCCCGCCAGCAGTACGACGCAGCCAAGAACGCGGCCGCGCAGCAGTACCAGGGGCTGCTCGCCGCCCGGGCGCGCGTCGATCTCGCGCGGAAGGCGGCGGCCGATACGGTCGTGCGCGCGCCGTTCCGCGGCATCGTCGATCAGCGGACGGTCTCGATCGGGGACTACGTGACCCGCGGCATGAAGGTCGCCGTGGTCGTCCGCATCGATCCGCTGCGCGTGCAGCTCACCGTGCCGGAGCAGTTCGTATCGGCCGTTTCCGCGGGCGCGCCGGTGACCTTCTCCGTCGACGCCTATCCGGGCCGCCAGTTCGAGGGCAGGGTCCGGTACGTGTCGCCGGCGCTCGAGGCCGCGCAGCGGGCGCTGACGGTGGAAGCCGTGGTCGCCAATCCGGGCGCCGAGCTGAAGCCGGGGCTGTTCGCGACGGCGCGGATCCAGCAGCCGAACGACACCCCGGCCATCATCGTCCCCTCCTCCGCAGTCCAGACCTCCGCCGGCACGAGCCGCCTCTACGTCGTGGTCGGCGACCACGTGGAGGAGCGGATCGTCACGCTGGGCCAGATGCTCGACGACAGGGTCGAGATCACCAGCGGTCTCGCACGCGGGGAGCGGGTCGCGACGGCCAACGTCGGCAAGCTCGCCGACGGCACCAGGGTCAGATAGGACGCGGGCAGCCGATCGAGGGACACATCCGTCATGCAATGGTTAGCCGCACTCTGCGTACGCCGTCCCGTGTTCGCGACCGTGTTGATCCTGTCGCTCACGGTCGTCGGCGCCTTCTCGTTCACGCGTCTCGGCGTAGACCGCTTCCCCAAGGTGGACTTCCCGACCATCGTGGTGACGACGGTGCAGCCCGGCGCGGCGCCCGAGCAGATCGAGACCGAGATCACCGACAAGATCGAGGAGGCGGTCAACACGATCAGCGGCATCGACGAGCTCCGGTCGAATTCATCCGAGGGCATCTCGCAGGTCGTCGTCAGCTTCGTGCTGGAGAAGGACACCGACGTCGCGGCGCAGGAAGTCCGCGACAAGGTGAACGGCGTCCTGCCGCAGCTCCCGAAGACCATCGACCAGCCCCGGGTCGACAAGTTCGATCCGGACGCGTCGCCCGTGCTGAGCATCGCGCTGAGCGCCCGCAAGCCGGTGCGGGACATCACCGAGTACGCCGACAAGGTGCTGCGCCGGCAGCTCGAGAGCGTGACCGGCGTCGGCCAGGTGCTGATCGTCGGCGGGCGCCAGCGGCAGGTCAACGTCTGGCTCGACGCCGACCGCGCGCGCGCGTACAACCTGACGGTCACCGACGTGGCGCGCGCGCTCCAGATGCAGAACATCGAGGTGCCGGGCGGCCGGGTGGACCAGGGATCCCGGTCGCTGACGTTGCGCACGAGGGGCCGCGTGGAGTCGGTCGCGCAGTTCGGCGACATCATCGTCCGCGAGCAGGGCGGCCATCCGGTGCGGGTGGGCGACGTGGCCCGCGTCGAGGACGGCGAGGCCGAGCGCGAATCGGCCGCGAACCTCGACGGCGCCGCGACCGTGCTGCTGCAGATCCGCCGCCAGTCGGGCACCAACACGGTGGAAGTGGTCAAGGCGGTCGAGGAACGGCTCGACGAACTCAAGCCGAACCTGCCCCCCGGCTACGAGGCGCGCGTCGTCCGCGACCTGTCGGAGTTCATCGAGGCGTCGATTCACAACGTCGAGGAGCACCTCGTCGTCGGGTCGATCCTCGCCGCCCTGGTCGTCCTCCTGTTCCTGACCAACCTGCGGTCGACGATGATCTCGGCGATCGCGATCCCGACGTCGATCATCGCGACCTTCGGCCTCATCTGGTACATGGGGTTCACGCTCAACTCGATGACGATGCTGGCGCTGACGCTCTCGGTCGGCATCGTGATCGACGACGCCATCGTCGTGCTCGAGAACATCTACCGGTTCATCGAGGAGAAGCACGACGACCAGCTCCATGCGGCCGTGGACGCCACCCAGGAAATCGGACTGGCCGTCCTCGCCACCACGCTGTCGCTCGTCGCGATCTTCGTCCCGGTGGGGTTCATGGGCGGCATCGTCGGCCGCTTCATGAAGAGCTTCGGCCTGACCATGGCGTTCGCGATCATGGTGTCGCTGCTGGTGAGCTTCACCCTGACGCCGATGCTGTCGGCCCGCTGGCTGAAGGTCGAGAAGCACGGGAAGGACAAGCACGCCTCGAAAGACTCGCGCGTCTTCCACGCGGTCGACGCGTTCTACACGCGGCTGCTCGAGTGGTCGATGGCCCGCCGCGCGGTCGTGGCCGGCCTGGCGGTCGTGGTACTGTTCTCGAGCGTGCCGCTCTTCATGGCGGCGAACAAGAACTTCCTGCCGCAGGACGACCAGTCGGAGTTCGAGGTGAACATCCGGGCACCGGAGGGGACGAGCCTCGAGTCGACCGAGGTGATCACGAACCGGGTGGCCGGCGCGATCCGCCGGCGGCTGCCGGAGGTCGACTACACGCTGGTGACCGTCGCCGGCGACCCGGCGAAGACGCGCAACCTGTCGAACATCTACGTGCGGCTGACCCCCATCGAGAGCCGGAAGCGCGATCAGTTCGCCCTCATGGCCATCGCCCGCACCGAGATCCTGCCGCCGCTCACCGCGGGGATGCGGACCTCGGTGCAGCCGATCGCGACGATCGGCGGCGGCGGCGCTCAGAACGCCGACGTGCAGTTCCTGATCAACGGGCCGGACCTCAAGAAGCTCGAGCAGGCCGGCACGGCGCTGCTGGCGCGCGTCCGGACGATTCCGGGCGTGGTGGATCCGGACACGTCGTTGAACGTCGGCAAACCGGAGCTCTCGATCCAGGTGGATCGGTTGAAGGCAGCCGACCTCGGCGTGCAGATCGGCGACGCGGCGGAGGCGCTGCGCCTGCTGGTCGGCGGCGACCAGGTCACGACGTACAACGAAGGCGGCGAGCAGTACGAACTGCACCTGCGCGCCCGCGCGGAGGACCGCTCCACCGAGGCGGCCATCGCCGGTCTCACCGTTCCCTCGTCGCGGCTTGGCGCCGTGTCGCTGGACAACGTCGCGCGCTTCTCGACCGACAGCGCCCCGTCGGACATCAACCGGCTGGCGCGGCAGCGGCAGGTGACGGTCTTCGCCAATCTTCTGCCGTCGGCGTCCCAGGCCGAGGTGCAGAACGCCATCCAGTCCGAGTTCGCGAAGATGAACCCCGGCAGCGAGTACCGCGGCGGATTCACGGGGCGATCGCGCGAGCTCGGGCGCGCCGCGCAGAACTTCGTGCTGGCGTTCATGCTGTCGCTCGTCTTCATGTATCTGATCCTGGCGGCGCAGTTCGAATCGTGGCTCCATCCGATCACGATCCTCCTGTCGCTGCCGCTCACGCTGCCATTCGCGCTCCTGTCGATCATCATCTTCCGGCAGTCGCTGAACATCTTCTCGGCGCTCGGTCTGCTGGTGCTGTTCGGCGTCGTCAAGAAGAACTCGATCCTGCAGATCGACCACGCGAACCAGCTCAAGGAGACCGGCCTGGGAACGCACGAGGCGATCGTCCAGGCGAGCCGCGACCGGCTCCGGCCCATCCTGATGACGACCTTCGCCTTCGTGGCGGGGATGATTCCGCTCATCGCCTCGACCGGCATCGGATCCGGCACGAACCACGCGATCGGCTTCGTTATCTTCGGCGGGCAGTTGCTCGCGCTGCTCCTGACGCTGCTCGTCACGCCGGTCGCGTACTCATTGTTCGATGACGCGTCGAAGCTGCGGATCTTCGGGCGCCGCACCGCGCGGAAGCCCGACCCCTCGGCGGTGCCGGCGACGGTGGACATCTCGTAGATCGGGCGCCGCTCGCGCCCGCTGACCTGGCGCTGTATCGCCTGCAGGTGCTCTCATGCGCAGAACTCTTCTCGTCGGCGTGCTCGCCGCCGCGGCCGCCGCGGCCGCCTCGGCCCAGACGCCCGTCCCCGCGCAGACCGCGCCGGGAACGCCGGCCGTCCTGCGACTCACGGTCGATGACGCCGTGAAGATGGCCATGGATCGGAACGTCGACCTCAAGGCGTCGAGGCTCGACCCCCAGATCGGCGACATGCGCGTCGCAGCGGCCGCCGGCGCGTTCAAGCCGGTCTTCACGACCGCCGTGAACCGCAACAACCAGCTGCAGCCCCCGTCGAGCTTCCTCGTACCGACCGCCACCCGCACCGACGCGGTCACCTCGAACGTCGCGCTCTCGCAGAAGCTGCCCCGGTTCGGCACGTCGTATTCGGTCGCCTGGAATACCACCCACACCGACAGCAACAGCTTCCTGAACAGCTACAACCCGCTGCTGCAGACCGGCCTGTCGCTGAACGTGTCCCAGCCCCTCGTGCGCGACCTCTTCATCGACGGGGCCCGGATGCAGCTGCAGACGAGCGAGGTGAACCGCGACATCGCCGACACGCGCCTTCGCGAGGACACGGTGCACACGACCGCCGCGGTGAAGGCGGCGTACTGGAATCTCGTCTCGTCGAAGGCAAACGTGATTGCGCGGCGGACCGCGCTCGATCTGGCCGAGGAGCTGGCCCGCGTCAACAAGGCCAAGGTAGACGTCGGACAGTCGCCGCCGCTCGACCTGGTGTCGGCGCAGGCGGAAGTGGCCGCCGATCAAGAGCAGCTCATCATCGCGGAAACCGCCGTGAAGGAGACCGAGGACCGGCTGCGGCTCCTCATCCTCGATCCGACCGGCAGCGACACCTGGACCGTCGCGCTCGATCCGGTCGACTCGCCGCCGATCGGCACGGCGCCGGTCGATCTCGACGCGGCCGTCGCCAACGCGCTGCGCGATCGAGCCGACCTCGCGCGCGCGCGGAAGGACATCGACAACGCGCAGATCACGGTGAAGTTCTCCAGCGCCGAGCGGCTCCCGGACGTGCGGATCAACGCCAGCTACGCCGCCAGCGGTCTGGGCGGGACGCAGGTGCTGCGGACCGGAGGCTTTCCCGGCACGATTGTCGGGCCCGGCGAAGTGACCGACTTCGGGTCGGTCCTGAACCAGGTGCTCCGGACCGACTACCCGACCTGGGCGGTCGGCGTCAGCGTGTCGTATCCGGTCGGCCAGAGCAGCGAAGACGCCAACTTCGCGCGGGCGAGGCTGGAGCGGGCCCAGGCCGGGGAGCGCCTCAAGAGCGACGTCGCGCGCGTCGTCCAGCAGGTGCGCGACGCCGCCTGGAAGATCGAGATGAACGCGAAGCGGATCGAGACGACGCGGGCGGCGCGCGCGCTGGCCGAACAGCGCCTCGACGCCGAGCGCAAGCGATTCGAGGTCGGGATGTCCACGAGCTTTCTCGTCATCCAGGCACAGCGGGATCTGGCACAGGCCGGCACCAACGAGCTCTCGGCCGTGCTCGCGTATGACCTTGCGCTCGTCGATTTCGAAGCGCTGCAGCAGGCGGGTCCGGCGGCGGCCGCAGGCACCAGCGGCTCCTACGCGGCCGTCGCGGCCTCCCAGTCGACGCCGCGCTGAGCGCCGCCGAGCGCGCGGTTCCATCAACCGAAACCTGACGGCAGACTTGCAAAACTGGCGGCCGGCTGCAA
Source organism: uncultured Acidobacteriota bacterium (assembly GCA_963840225.1). Classification (GTDB taxonomy): domain Bacteria; phylum Acidobacteriota; class Vicinamibacteria; order Vicinamibacterales; family CAVVIG01; genus JBLMXQ01. Next base: position 383,261 of record CAWIYH010000007.1, on the reverse strand, counting down.
TGGGCGGCGCACAGATCTGCACGCGACACTCGCCCGGATTCCCGTGACAACCGACGACGCGACAATCACATGCGGACGCGGGCGCGATCGGCCGACCGCGCCCGGGTACTGGCCTTGCCCGCACCGGATCGCGGGCGACCTGTCGCCCACACCAAGGGAGGCCTTTGTGCACTGGATTGTGGCGTTCGCAATCGGCGGTCTCGGACTCGTGCTTCTGAAGGTCAGGCGGCACCGGAAGGCATCAGGGCCGTCGGCGAGCTAGGTCTAACGGCTCACCCTCGCGGCCGCCCGTCAGTCCGCCAGGTCGCCGGTGGTGGACTATGATGGGCCTCCAGGTAGATGTTCCGAAAGCCTGGAGGGTGCCGTGAAGAATGCCGGACGCTTGCTGCTCTGTCTCGCGACCCTCGTCGCGGCCGTCGGTACGGCGGCCGCGCAGGATCGACCGGTCGTTCTGCGCGTGAGCACGTGGCTCGACGGACGAGGCCACGTGCTGCACGACACCGCCATCGTCATCGATCACGGCAGGATCGTCCGCATCGATCCCGGAGCCGCCGGCGGCGGGGACGTCTACGATCTGCGCGGGCTGACGGTGATGCCCGGCTGGATCGACACGCACGAACACATCACCTGGCACTTCGGGTCCGACGGCAAGCTGGCGGGCGCCGGCGTGGGCCGCGACGAGCCACCCGAGCACGCGATCCTCGCGATGGAAGCGAACGCCTGGGCCACACTGATGGCCGGGTTCACCACCATCGAGAGCGTCGGCGCGGCCGCCGACGTACCGCTGCGCGACGCGATCAACCGGGGCGAGGTGCCTGGCCCGCGCATCCTCACCGCCGTCCGTCCCCTTTCGGGACGCGGGCCGAAAACCGGCACGCCGGACGAGATCCGCCAGTTCATCGATCAGGACAAGGCGATGGGCGCCGATCTGATCAAGATCTTCGCTTCGGCATCGATTCGCCAGGGCGGCGGCATGACGCTTTCGCAGGATCAGCTGAACGCGGCGTGCGACCAGGCGCGCAAGGACGGCCTGCGAACGCTCGTGCACGCCTACGGAGCCGCGGTCAAGGCCTCTGTCGACGCGGGGTGCACCCAGGTCGAACACGGGACGCTGATGCCGCTGGACGACCTGAAGGGGATGGCGGAGCATGGGACCTATTTCGACCCGCAGGTCGGTCTCGTGTTCCAGAACTACTTCGACAACGAGCAGCACTACCTCGGCGCGGGCGGCTACACCGAGGCGGGCTTCGAGGCGATGCGCAAAGCCTGGCCGGACGACATCGCGCTCTTCAAGGCCGCGCTCGGCACGCCGGGACTGAAGATCGTCTTCGGGACCGATGCGGTGGCCGGCGCGTTCGGCCGCCAGGCGGACGAGATCGTCGACCGGGTCCAGAAGGGCGGTCAGGATCCGATGCAGGCGCTCGTGTCGGCCAACTCGCTCGCCGCCGAGTCGCTGCAGCTCGGGGACCGGATCGGCTCCATCGCGCCCGGCCTGGACGCCGACATCATCGCGGTCCAGGGGGACCCGCTCAAGGACATCACAGCCGTCCGGCACGTGGTGTTCGTCATGAGGGGCGGCACGATTTACAAGAACGTCGCGCCAGAGCGGGCCGCATCGAAGCCTTGAGGGCCCGGCTCCGACGCGGGGCTCAGGCGCCGGCCATCCGCGTCACCAGCCGACGATGCGAACGAGCATCCGCTGCCACGCAGGGGCGAGGAGCGCCTTGAGGAGGATGTCGGCGACGAGTCCGCCACCGGCCCAGGCCAGCATCCGGCGACCCGTCGTCCAGTCCACGGGCGCCCGCAGCACGCGCCCGAGGAGCGGCGCCGCCAGCACGACACCGATCGCGACGAAGCTGACCACCCGGATGACGGCCCACGGCACCCAGGCGACGACCATCGTCGCGGCCGGGTGGCGGCTCGCTCCGGCCAGCGCGCCGACGTAGTGGCCCATGTAGTTCATCAGGACGGCGCCCATCGGCATCGCCAGCAGGCTGCCGGTGGCGATCGCCAGGGCCGAGAACAACGCGGCATGCCCGAGCTGCTGCGGGATGAACTGCGACGGCGTGCTCTCGGCGCCCCGGCCGGTCATGACCCACGCGAACATCTCGGCCCGATAGGCCTCGCCGCGCAGGAACAGCGTGTCGGTGCGAAGCGGCTGCGCGTAGGAAAGGAGCGTCGCCGACACGCCCATGGCAAGCGCCCAGACCAGCATCCGGCCGAAGGCGAGGCGCAGGTCGCCCCGCCTGATGGCCGCGGCCATGAAAGGATAGCTGGCGAGCGTGTTGAGGATCGGCACGAGCCACGGACGGCCGATCGCCCACCCGAGCGCGTCGGAGAGGACCGTCGCGAGCACGATCAGGGCTGCGGTCATTCTTTACGTTCTCGCGGGGCCTGGCTGTCGCGATCCCTCAACGGTTCGAGCCGGTCGCACGTGCCTCGTCGGTTGCTCCGGACAGCGGGCCGAAGTGCGCCTCGTACCGCGCCTTGAACTCGCTCCACGTGTAGGCGTGGCTCTGGCCGCCCAGGTGCTCGAGCGCGTACGCGGCGGCGACGCTGCCGAGGCGCGCGCAGTCGGCGTGCGGCAGCCCGAGCGCCATCCCCTTCATCAGGCCGCCCCGGTACGCGTCGCCGACGCCGGTCGGATCGACGATGCGATGCGGCTCGACCGCCGGCACGTCCACGCGTCCACCGGCGCTCAGCACCGAGGAGCCGTGCTCGCCCCGCGTGACCACCAGCGCGCCGGCGTGCTCGAGCACCTCGTGCTCGTCGAGGCCGGTCTTCTTCTCCAGCAGCTCGAACTCGTAGTCGTTGGCAATCACCACCGCCGCCCCGACGACGCCGTCGCGCAGCTCCTCGCCCGACATCCGCGCGCACTGCTGGCCGGGATCGAAGATGTACGGGATGCCGAGCGTCCGGCACTCTTCGGCGTACTGCACCATCGCCGCCGGATCGTTCGGCGAGATGATCGCGAGGCCGCACTCCTCGATCGTGCGGAACGAGAGCTCCGAGGCGTTGGCCATCGCGCCGGTGTAGAACGACGCGATCTGGTTGTTCGCCTCGTCGGTGCTGCAGAAGAACGACGCGGTGAACTTGCCCTCGACCTGCCTCGTCAGCGCCGTATCCACGCCCGCGGCCTCGAGCCACTGGCGGTACTCGCCGAAGTCCTCGCCGGCGGTCGCCATGAGGAGCGGCCGCTCCCCGAGCAGCGCGAGGGTGTAGGCGATGTTCGGCCCGCAGCCTCCCCGGCGCTTGTCCATCGAGTCGACGAGGAAGCTCAGGCTGACGCGATGGAAGTGCTCGGGCAGGAAGTGCTCGGTGAACTTCCCGGGGAACGACATCAGGTAGTCGTAGGCAATCGAGCCGGTGACGACGATTCTCATGGTCGGTTGGCCTTGCGCGCCTGGGTGCTTCAGTGCTCTGGCGAGGACGGCGGTGTCCGGGCCTCAGCGCATGTACTTGCCGACAATCGGCTCGAGCTCCCGCTTCGTCTCTTCGGGCACGAGCTCGGGCCTGGTGATGATCGCGGTAGCCAGCGCGTCCTTGCACGCGCAGGTCCGCGCCCCCTCGAGGTGGCCGACCGCCTCCGCAATCGTCGCCTGCGCGGTCTTGGCGTTCTGGAGGAGATTGCCGATGATCATCTCGACCGTGACCGAGTCGTGATCGGGATGCCAGCAGTCGTAGTCGGTGACCAGCGCGATGGTCGCGAAGCAGATCTCGGCCTCGCGCGCCAGCTTCGCCTCCTGGAGGTTCGTCATCCCGATGACGTCCATCCCCCACGACCGGTACAGCCTCGATTCGGCCAGCGTCGAGAACTGCGGGCCCTCCATGTTCACGTAGGTGCCGCCCCGATGGACGGTCGCGCCCACCGCCTCTGCCGCGCCGGCGGCCAGGGCCGACAGGGCCCCGCAGACCGGGTGGGCGAAGGCGATGTGCGCCACGAGGCCGCGGCCGAAGAAGGTGCTGATGCGGCCCCTCGTGCGATCGAAGAACTGGTCGGGCACGAGGATGTCGAGCGGCTTGTACTGTTCCTTCAGGCTGCCGACCGCGCTCGCCGACAGGATCCGCTCCACGCCGAGCACCTTGAAGCCGTAGATGTTCGCCCGGAAGTTCAGTTCGGACGGCAGGATGCGATGCCCGACGCCGTGCCGCGCCAGAAACGCCACACGCCGCCCGCGAAGCGTCCCGACGAGATACGGCCCTGACGGGTCGCCGAACGGCGTCGACACCCGGCGCTCCTCGCGATCGGTCAGCTCCTCCATGTCGTACAGGCCGCTGCCGCCGATGATGCCGATGGTGGGTTGAGCGCTCATGGATGCGGTTCTGCCGGGAGGACCCGCCGCTTGCCGTTCTCCTCGACGATGTATCCGGCCGCGACGCAGGGATCGTGCTCGAAGAAGACGAGCGTCCTCCGCTCGACGGCCTCCGCCACGAACTGCTTCTTGGTCGCCAGCGTCTCCATGGGATAGAGATCGTACCCCATGAGCCACGGAGCCGGCAGGTGCGCCGTGGTGGGCATCAGGTCGGCGACGAACGCCGCGGTCCGTCCGTCCGATTCGATCACGATCATCTGGTGATGCATCGTGTGACCGCCCGTTCGGCGCACCTTCACGCCCGGCATGATCGTCTGATCCTCGTCGACGAGCTGGAGCACGCCGGCCTCGGCGAGCGGCACGTAGTTGTCGGCCAGGTAGCTCGCGCGGTTGCGCTCGTGGGGGTGGGTGGCGTCCTCCCATTCGCCACGGCGCACGACGTACTGGGCCCGCGGGAAGCGCGGGCGGACGCGCCCTGACGCATCGCGCACGGTGAAACCGCCGGCGTGATCGAAATGCAGGTGCGTCGCCAGGACGATGTCGATGTCCTCCACCGAGAGGCCGGCGTCGGCGAGCGTCTCGTCCAGGGCGCGCGCCCGATCGAGCCCGTACAGATCGGCGAACTTCTCGTCCTCCTTGTCGCCGACGCCGGCGTCCACGATCATCGTTCGCGCGCCGCGGACGACCAGCGGCCGCATGGCCAGGGCGATCCGGTTGCGGTCGTCGGCCGGCGCCCGCTTCTCCCACAGGGGCTTCGGCACCACGCCGAACATCGATCCGCCGTCCAGCCGGAAGAAGCCGTCGGACACGGAGATGAGGTCGACATCGCCGAGCGCGTAGCGCGTCGCGCGGACGTCGCGCGTGACGAGGGGCGCCGCGGCGGCGCGTGCCTCACGCGTGGGGGGCGCGGCCTGTTTGAGCTCCACGAGCACGCCGTGCGCGCTCGCGGGGTGGATGAACGCGACCAGCGAGCCCCCGCCGCCGGCGCGCGGCCGCTCGTCGATGAGGCGGATGCCGCGGGCCCTGACCTGCGACAACGCCGCGTCGATGTCGTCCACGCGCAGCGTGATGTGGTGAAGCCCCGGCCCCCGCCTTTCGGTGAACCGGGCGATCGGCGAGTCGGACGCTGTCGCCTCGAGCAGCTCGAGCGCGGCGGGGCCGACCGGGACGACGTGCGTCCGGACGCGCTCGGACGCGACCTCCTCGGGCGCCTCGACCTCGAGGCCGAGCGCGTCGCGATAGAAGGCGAGCGCGGCCGGCAGGTCCTGCACGGCGACCCCAACGTGATCGAGCACAGCTTTCATGGCCCTACCGATCCTCACCAACACCGGATCGCGCGAGCGCGCGATTCAGCAGGTCGTTCGCGGCGGTGTACGGATCCATCTCCCGCGACGCGATCCGATCGACGATCGCGCCGAACTCGCCGGGGGCCAGCACCTGGCGTTCGAGGTGGTCCATGAACCGGTGCGCGACCAGCTCGCGCAGGCGGTACTCGCTGCGGGTCCGCCGGCGCGCGTTCTGCTTGCCGGCCGAGTGCGCGCGGTATTCCCAGATGGCGTCCACCAGCTCCTTCACGCCCCGGCCGCTCGTCGCCACGGTCTTCAGGATCGGCGGACGCCACTCGTCCTCGCCGTAGGCCTGCAGCGCCAGGTTCGCCTCGACCGCGCTCACGAGGCGATCGGCGCCCTCGCGCTCCGCCTTGTTGACGACGAAGATGTCGGCGATCTCCATGATGCCGGCCTTGAGCGCCTGCACCTCGTCGCCGGTGCCGGGCACCAGCGTGACGATCGACACATCGGCGGTGCGGATGATGTCCACCTCGTCCTGCCCCACGCCCACCGTCTCGATGACGATGACCTCCTTGCCGGCCGCGTCGAGCACCAGGGCCGCGTCGCCGGTGGCCCGGGCCAGGCCGCCCAGGTGCCCGCGGGTGGCCATACTGCGGATGAACACGCCCGCATCGGCGGCGTGGGTCTGCATCCGGAGGCGGTCGCCGAGCACCGCGCCGCCGCTGAACGGACTGGTGGGATCGACGGCGATGACGCCGACCGTCGTGCCGCGCGAACGGATCTCGGCGGTCAGGCGATCGACCAACGTGCTCTTCCCGGCGCCGGGCGGACCCGTGACGCCGATGAGGTACGCGCGGCCCGTATGGCTGAAGATGTCGCGAACCAGATCCGCGCTCTCGGCGCGCTCGTCCTCGATGAGCGAGATGGCCCGGGCCATGGCGCGCGGATCGCCGGCGAGCACGCGTTCGGCGAGCGTGGCGGCGCGCATGTGGGCCCCGGACGCGCTCATTGCGCCAGGAGCTGGCGGGCAATCACCAGGCGCTGAATCTCGCTCGTGCCCTCGCCAATCGTGGTGAGCTTGACGTCTCGGAAGAACTTCTCGGCCGGGTAGTCCTTGACGAAGCCGTAGCCACCGTGAATCTGCACGCAGTCGTCGGCGGCCTTCACGGCGATCTCGCTCGCGTAGAGCTTCGCCATCGCCGACTCCAGGGTGGTGCGGCGGCCGCGGTCCTTCAGGTAGGCCGCCCGATACGTCAGCAGGCGCGCGCCCTCGATGCGCGTCGCATGGTCGGCGAGCTTCCATTGAATCGCCTGGAAGCTGGCGATCGGCTTGCCGAAGGCCTTGCGCTCGCGCGCGTAGTGCAGCGCCGCCTCGTACGCGCCCTGCGCCAGGCCGACCGACAGCGCCGCGATGCCTATCCGCCCGGCATCGAGCACCTGCATGGTGTTGACGAACCCCTGGCCTTCGTCGCCGAGGAGCTGGTCGGCGGGGATGCGGCAGTTCTCGAAGAGCACCTCGCTCGTGTCGCTCGCGCGCATGCCGAGCTTGTCTTCCTTCTTGCCCGGCGTCATCCCCGGCGTGCCCTGCGTGACGATGAAGGCCGAAATCCCCCGGCTGCCGGCGGCGCGATCGGTGACCGCCATGGCGACGAGGACGTCGCCGACGCGGCCGTGCGTGGTGAAGGTCTTCGATCCGTTCAGGACCCAGCAGTCGCCCGCCCGCACGGCGGTCGTCCGCATGCCGGCCGCGTCGCTCCCCGAGGTGGACTCGGTCAGCCCCCAGGCGCCGATCTTCTCGCCGCGCGCCAGCGGCACGAGGTACTGCTGCTTCTGCGCCTCTGAACCGAACATGCCGATGTGGGCCGAGCACAGCCCGTTGTGGGCGGCGACCGACAGCGACACGGCGGGGTCGACGCGCGCGAGCTCCTCGATGCAGATGCAGTAGTCGATGGCGCTCATGCCGGCGCCGCCGTACTTCTCCGGGAACTGGATGCCCAGGAGCCCCAGCGACGCGAGCTTCGGCACGAGCTCGATCGGGAAGTGCTGCGACTGGTCCCACTCCATCACGTGGGGCCGCATCTCGGTTTCGGCGAACTCGCGGACGCTTCGCTTGAGCAGCTCCTGCTCTTCGGTCAACCGGAAGTCCATAAACCCTCAAACTTTAGCACGTTCACGACTCGCCGAAGAAGAGGCCGAAGTGTCCGAAGCGCTCGAACCCGAGCGACTCGTACAGCGCGCGGGCCGGCACATTCTGTTCGCCCGTGAAGAGAAAGAGGCGGTTCACGCCGTGGAGGTCGACCGAGTCGCGCATCAGCGCGTCCATGACGGCGCGGGACAGGCCGCGCCGGCGCCACCCGGGCGGCGTGTAGACGCCGCCCACCTGCGCCATCGTGTCGTGCAGCGCCGCATAGCCGGCGATTGCAATGAGCTCGTCGTCCTCGAACGCGCCCCACCAGTGCCCGAGGCCCGCGCTCCGCACGAACGCCGCGCGCCGCTCGGCCGGACTGCCCTGCTCGGGCAGCCGCTGCTCGGCGAGGAACGCACGGGTGAGCCGTCCCCAGCCCGCCGCGTCGTCCGGCGTCAACCGCCGCACGCGCGCGTCGGCGCCGCCGGGCTGCCGCCGCACGAGCCGGCGACGGTACGAGATTTCCCGCGACACGAACGCCGCCCGCAGCCCGCGCTCCGCCGACAGGCTGTTCCACAGGGCCTCGGCGATCGTCCACTCGCCCAGCACGCCGCGCACCTCGATCGGCTCGCTTGCGCACGCACGGACGATCGCCGGCGCCGGCTCCGCCCGGCCGCCCGACTGCGCGACCAGGCTGCCGCCGCGCGTCAGACACCAGACGGCCTCGATGGAGCCGTCGCTCCCGACGAGCGCCTTGAAGTCGCCGGAATACATGCTGTCGGCGAGCCGCGGCCCGAATGCGCGCAGGTTCGACAGCAGGAGCAGCGAGGTCTCGGGGTGCTGCTCGAGGAAGCGCTTGACCGGCTCGACGTGCTCGTCGGTGACGTCGATCACCACGGAGGGATTCCAGCCCGCCCGCCGGCGCTACACGACACGCGATCGTGCAGGAGCCGGCGGGACGGCGTCGGGTCGTGCCGCCGCCCAGTCGGTGTGCGGCGCGCGGTTGTCGACGATCCACCCCCGCACGAGCCCGGAGTAGCTCTGCCACCGCATGCCGTGGCGCGCATAGAACGGTGCGAGCGCGCGCTGCAGGGCCGGGAGCCGGTAGAACGGCACGCCGGCGAAGTAGTGGTGCTCGAGATGGTAGTTCGAGTCGAGGAACGCGAAGTCCCAGAACCAGTGGCCCCGCACGAGCGTCGCCCACTTGGTCGGGTCGGACGGATCGATGTCGTAGTGCTGGCCGAGCCGGTTCAACGTGAACGCGATCGGAAACACGAAGAAGACCGGCACGATGTAGACCCGCAGGGCCGCCGAGAAGCCCGCCAGCCACCAGACCAGCGCCAGCACGCCGAGGTGCGTCGCCATGGCCACCCGGCGCTCGAGGACGATGCGGCGCTGGAGGGCGGGCGGATACGTCGCGCTCTCCTTGCGCGCCGCCCGGAAGTAGATCGGAAAGAGCGCGGGCGAGCAGTAGAGCAGCTTGAACCAGCGCGCGTTGATCTTCGGCGACAGATGGTGCCGCTTCGGGTCGCCGATCGGCGATCCGAGCTCGGCATGGTGGTCCAGGTGCCAGCGTGTGAACTGGCTGGCCGAGATGCCGCTCGGCACCGCATAGAGCCACGCGAGCGCCCGCTCGGCGGCCGGGTGCCGGCGTTCGAACACCGTGTGGTGCACCACTTCGTGCAGGAGCACGGTGAAATTGAAAATCGTGAACCCCTGGACGACCGCCAGCGGCACCCAGAGGAGCGGCTGGTCGCTCAGGAACAGCCCCCACGTGGACAGGCCGAGGATGAGGAACTGCCGTGCCGCGATCAGCAGATGGCGCGACGGCTGCTTCCGATGCAGCGACCGCAGCTCATCCCGGGTCAGCGCCGTAGCCAGCTCGGTTCGAAGGGCCGTCGCGTGCTGGCTGTAATAGTGCGTCTTCACGGCACTTACGATTGTAACGGGCCGGGGGGCCGGGGGCCAGAGGCTTTCGGCTCGGGCAGAGGCTCGGGGCTCAGCCGGCCGGAGCTCCGCACGCGCACCGATCCCGTGTCGTCGGCGATGAAGAACGGCTCGTCGCGCTCGCCGATGCGGCCGATGAGCGCTCCGCCGGGACGGCCCGGAATGGGCCGCGCCGCGTTGTCGTGCGATCCGCCTTCGCCGGCGGGGGTTGTCCTGGCGGCCCGGGCCGCAGCGGACCTTGCCGGTCGCGCCGAAGTAGATCGTCTGGCCCGCGCGCACGTCGATGCCGGTATCGGTCCACGGCGCGCTCGCGCTGACGCTGACAGCGCGCTCGCGCATGCCGGAGGGATGCGATCGGTCGTCGCGCCGGTCACCGCGGTCGCCTCGAGAATCGTCCCCGCCCCGCGAACCGTACTATGATGGCGTGAAGGAGGGGCCATGGTTCGGGGACGTACGCTGATCGTGGCGCTGGCGATCGTGGCCGGCGCTGCCGCGCCGTCGCGGGCCGACGCGACGCTGTTTCTGGGCGCAAACACCACCCCGACCAACCGCTCGGTACGCGGTGGATCGGTCGGCATGGGACTGCTCATCGTGGGCTTCGAGGTCGAGTACGCGCACACGCCGGACGATCCGGCCACCGACGCGCCCGCGCTCACCACCGGATCGGGAAACGTGCTGCTGCAGACGCCGGTCGCCTTTTTCGGCTTCCAGCCGTACGTCACGGCGGGCGCGGGGTTCTACCGCGAGACGCTCGGCGATCATCAGGACACGAGCCTCGCGGTCAACACCGGCGGCGGCGTGAAGGTGTCGCTCATCGGGCCGCTCCGCTTGCGGGTGGACTACCGCGTGTTCAAGCTGGGGAGCGGCGCCCTCAACTCGCCGGTCCACCGGGTCTACGCCGGGGTGAATCTCAAGTTCTAGGCTGGCTGAATCCGCGCGAGGAGTGGGGACCGTGCAGGATCACAGGTCCAGGAACGATCCCGTGATCGTCCCTGCCACCCTGCAATCCTGCCATACCGCGATCGCGTCTACTTGGCGAGGTCCGCGACCTGCGTCAGGTTGACGAAGTTCTGCCCCTGAGCGTACGCGTCGGCGTACTGCTTGTAGAGTGTCTGCACATCCTGAGGGTACGCCTCGGCGAGAATCGTGGAGACCGTGTAGTCGGCGCCTTTCACGGCCGGGTCGATCCAGAACACGTAGAGCACGGTGCCGTTGGGACCGGGCTCGGCGGCCTTGAAGACCTTCCAGCTCTGGCCCTGCTGTTTGCGTTCGGGCTTGTCGCTCTGCTGCAGCGCCTGCTTCAGCTTCGCCACAATGGACTCGAAATCGGCGGTTTTGTCCGGCTTGATGAAGTTCAACACCATGCCGGCATCCGACGCGAACACACGCTTGTTCTGCTGCGCCTGCGCCTGCTGCGCCGGCTGCTGAGCGGGGGGAGTCTGCTGCTGTGGATCCTGCGCCCTGGCGGCAGCGGCCGACAGCAGACCCATGACAAGTCCCAGCGCAATCCACCCTGGCCGGCCTCCCACGGCCGACACACCAACGGTTCGAAACATCGCGGCCTCCTTCGCGAAAGGGCTGATACTGTAACGTACTCAGGGCTACACGAAAACCGCCATCACCTCATGAGCAAGAAGCATTCCCTGACGTGACAGCCGCAGGCGCCCCTCCGCCCGCACGAGATGTCCGGTTTCGACGAACGGCGCCAGATCGCGGCCGTATCGAGCCCAGACGTCGACCTGATACCGGGTCTCGATGGCCGCCAGGTCGATGCCGTCGACCAGCCGCAGACCGGTGAACAGCGCATCGCCGAGCCGCTCGTCGGCCGGGAGCCGCCGGCACTCGGCGACCGGCGAGGCGCCGCTGGCAACGCGCCCCACATACCCGCCGGCGTCCGACACGTTGCGCCACCGCGCGCCGTCGCGGGTGGAGTGGGCGCCGCAGCCGAATCCCAGCCACTCGCCATCGGTCCAGTACTTCAGATTGTGGCGCGAGCGCCGGCCCGGACGGGCGACGTTCGAGATCTGGTACTGCGCGTACCCGGCGGCGTCGAGGCGCTCGAACGCGGTCAGATACATCACGGCGGCATCCTCGTCGGGGGCCTGCGACCAGCGCGCCCGGGCCATCTCGTCGCGCAGGGGCGCGTTGGGATACACCTCGAGCAGATAGAGCGACACGTGGTCGGGCGCGAGGGCGATGGCGTCGTCGACCGACGTCAGCCACTCGTCCACCCGCTGCCCGGGCAGCCACATCATCAGATCGAGGCTGACGTTGTCGAACCCGGCCGTCCGCGCCTCGCCGACCGCGGCCCGAGCGCGCGCGGCGCCGTGCAGCCGTGAGAGGCGCGCCAGCTCCTCGTCGCGAAACGACTGGACGCCGAAGCTGACGCGGTTCACGCCCGCGGCGCGATAGGCCGCCAGCCGCTCGACGGTCACGGTTTCGGGGTTCGCCTCCATCGTGATCTCGGCGTCGGCCGGGACCTCGAACGCGCGGCGGCATGCGCCGACCAGGCGCCCGATCTCCTCCGGCTCGAGGAGGGACGGCGTGCCGCCGCCGACGTAGATGGTGTCGGCCGCGAGCGGCGTCGGGCGCGCCCGGGCGATCTCCGCCACCAGGGCATCGACGTACCGCGCCTTCAGGTCGGCGTCGAACAGACCGCGGTTGAAGTTGCAGTAGTTGCAGATCGCGGCGCAGAAGGGCACGTGGAGGTAGAGGCCGAGCACGGCGCCTAGCTTCCCGCGCGGCCGCCCGGCCACTTCAGGTCGCCCCGGCCGTCCCGCGCCGGCTCGCGGAGCTGCGCGCGGGCCTGGCGGCCGGACCGAGACGGCAGCGACTTCCGGCGCATCTTCCAGAGCGTGATCAGGTCGTCCACGCCCCCGTTGGCCGGCAGCTCCCGGTAGTCGGCGCCGTCGATCTGGACGAACTCGCACATCTCGTGCAGGCGCGACCGCATGCGGAAGCCGATGCGGTGCAGCAGCGAGTTCGGATCGGTGTCGTCCGGGATGTCGAGATAGTTGGACGTGAAAACGGTCACCCGCCGCTCATTGTAGCGCGTGTTGACGATGAGGTTCATCGTCTCGTCGACCCACTCGGACGTCTTCTCGGCGCCGAGGTCGTCGAGCACGAGAAGGTCGGCCTGCATCACGGGGCGCAGCACTTCGAGCTCGGTGGTCCGGGTGGCCGGGTCGTACGTGCTGCGGATCACCCGCAGCAGGTCGCGGGTGTCGTAGAAGAGGCCGCGCGCCCCGGCGCTCGCGATCACCTCCCGCAGCAGGGCGGCTGCCAGGTGCGTCTTCCCCACCCCGGGCTGCCCCTCGAGCAGCAGGCCGCGGCTCACCGACGGAAAGGCGTCGACGATCCGCCGGGCGGCCTCGACGGCCATCTCGAGCGACTCGTTGTAGGCGACGAAGTTCTCGAGGGCGCAGTGCTGGTAGCGCCGCGGGATGTTGGCATCCGAGAGCCGGTGGCCCGCGGCCTGGTCGCGCCAGCAGGTGCAGCGCTCGACGCGCCGAATGCCGTCCTGCTCGACCGGCTTCCAGCCGGTACCGTCACAGAGAGGGCACGACATCAGTTGACACGTCCCACGTGAACCGGTCAGTTGAGATGACTGCGCAGTCTGGCCGACCGCCGCAGCTTGTCCTTGGCGCGCGACTCGAGCTGCCGCACGCGCTCGCGCGACAGGTGCAGCCGATTGCCGATTTCCTGCAGTGTCCGCGGCTCGTCGTCTTCCAGCCCGTAGCGGAGCCGGACGATCTCGCGCTCCTTGCGATCGAGGTCGCTGAGCGCCCGCGCCAGCTCGTCGAGGTCGGCCCGGTGGATCATCTCCTCCTCGACCGGCACCTGATCCTGCGGCAGGGTGTCGCCGATCTCCCGCGACACGCCGGTCCCGTCGGACGAGCGGACGGGGTCGCTCAGCGACACGTCCTCGGCGCGCAGGATCGAGAACAGCTTCGGCGGGAACGAGAACGCCCGCGTCTGCTCGGCCACGGCGTGCATGATCGCCTGCCGGACCCACCAGACCGCGTAGGTGATGAACTTGACGTTGCGCGCCGGATCGAACCGCCGCGCCGCTTCGATGAGCCCCAGGTTGCCTTCGTGGATCAGGTCGAGCAGCGGCACGCCGATCTCCCGGTACCGCTTCGCGTAGCTGACCACGAACCGCAGGTTGCACTCGACCAGGTGCGTCAGCGCGTCCTCGTCGCCGTCGCGCTGGATGCGGAGGCCGAGCGCGCGCTCCTCTTCGATCGTCAGGCGCGGCAGCTTGGCGATCTCGCGCAGGTACGCCGTCAGCGTGCTGGCATCGGACGCGGCGGTCGCGTGGCGGCGGGACACGCGAAAAGGATACACCCGTACGTGTCGCTACGACATCTTCTTCCGCGCGGGCTCCGCCGATCGCTCGGGTTCTGTCGTCGATCCCGATTGCGGCTGCGCGCGCACGAGGTCGGTGGGCGACGACTTCACGAGCGCGGTCGACAGGCGCTGCTCCCAGTCGTCGATACCCCGGGCGAGTTCATGCTTCACGTACTCCATGAACTCGTTCACCTCGTGCTGCATCCGCTCGATCTTGCGGCGCATATTGAGGATGATTTCGACCCCGGCCAGGTTCACGCCGAGGTCTCGGGTGAGTGACAGAATCGTCTCGAGCTGCTCGAGATCCTCTTCCGAATACAGACGGGTGTTGCCCTCGGTCCGGGACGGCTTCAGCAGCCCCTCGCGCTCGTAGAGGCGCAGCGTCTGCGGGTGGATGTTGTACTTCTGCGCCACCGCGCTGATCATGTAGTACGCCTTGCCCGTCTTCTTCATGGCTCGTCAGAACGCGAGGTCGCTCCGCACGTCCTCGCCGTTGATCCGCCCGAACTCCCGCATCAGCTCCTTCGACCGCTCGTCGAGCAGCTTGGGCAGCACCAGCCGGGCCTCGATCACCAGGTCGCCGCGCCGTCCGTCGCGCGGCGACGGCACGCCGCGCTCGCGCAGCCGGAACCGCTGTCCCGACTGGGTGCCCGGCGGGACGCGGAGCCGCGCCGGGCCGTCGAGCGCCGGCACGTCGATCTTGGCGCCGAGCGCCGCTTCGTGAATCGCGATGGGGACGACCACGTGGAGGTCGTCGCCCTCGCGCCGGAACAGCGGGTGGGGCTCCACGTGGATCGTGAGATACAGGTCGCCCGTCTCGCCGCCGTTGCGTCCCACGTGCCCTTTGCCGGGGATGCGGATGCGGGCGCCGTCGGCGAGACCCGCCGGCACGGCGATCGTCAACGGCTCGGTCCGCATCTCGACCTGCTGGCCGGCGCAGGTCCGGCAGACCGCCTGGCGCTGCCGTCCCGACCCTCCGCAGGGGGCGCACGGCTTGGAGAAGACCATGTGTCCGCGCGCCGACCGGACGCTGCCGGCGCCGTGGCAGTAGGGGCACCGGCCCTCGGCCGCGTGCAGGCGTCCCGCGCCGCGGCAGGTCCGGCAGTGCTCCTGCCGCGTCACGACGATCTGCCGCTGCCCGCCGCGAACCGCGTCCTCGAAGGCAATCGTGATGGCGTGGTGCAGGTCGGCGCCCCGTTCGGGCGCGTCGGCATCTCGGTGCCCCTGCCGCTGGTGCAGCACGTCGGCGAACAGGTCGCCGAAGGTGGGCGCCGAGTCGCCGTTGACGTTCACCGAGAAGTCGAAGCCCTCGAACCCGAACGTCACCGTGTCGGGCCCGCCCAGAGCGGCGCCGGTCGTGTCGTACCGGCTGCGCCGCTCGGGATCGCTCAAGGTCTCGTACGCCTCCGCAATCTGGCGGAACTGAGCCGCCGCCATGCGATCGCCCGGATTGATGTCCGGATGGTACTTCCGGGCGAGCCGCCGGTACGCGCGCTTGATCTCCCCCAGCGTCGCTTCACGCTCGATTCCGAGGAGGACGTAGAAGTCCATACGCAAATTCGAGGTTGCAGACGGATTGTTGACTGATGATTGGAGTCAATCGAGATTGACGCGATCAACACCACTCAGCAATCCATCCATCCATCCAGCAATCTGCAATCAATCTGCAATCTGCAATCTGCAATCTCTCCCGTCATTGCTTCCCCTCGTCGACGACCTCCGCGTCGATCACCTCGCCGCTCTGCGGTCCCTCGCCGCCCGGCGCGCCGGCGGCTCCTCCCGCGCCCGGGCCGGCCCCGGGACCGGCGCCCGACGGCCCGCCCTGGGCCTGACGATAGAGCGATTCGGCCGCCTTGTGCTGCGCCGCCGTGAGTTGGTCGAGCGCCCGCTGCACGGCGGCCGCGTCGGTCCCCTCGTTCGCTTTCTTGACCGCCTCACTCGCCGCTTCGATCGCCTCCCGATCGCCGGCGCTCAGCTTGTCGCCGCTGTCCTTGATGAAGCGCTCGGCGCCATAGACCGCCTGGTCGGCGCGGTTGCGCGTCTCGATCTCCTCACGGCGCTTCTTGTCCTCGTCGGCGTGCGATTCGGCTTCCTTCATCATCCGCTCGACCTCGTCCTTGCTCAGGCCGCTCGACGCGGTGATGGTGATCTTCTGCTCCTTGCCGGTGCCGAGGTCCTTGGCCGACACGTTGACGATGCCGTTCGCGTCGATGTCGAAGGTCACCTCGATCTGCGGCACGCCACGCGGCGCGGGCGGCAGGCCGACCAGGTGGAACCGACCGAGCGTGCGGTTGTCGCGCGCCAGGGGCCGTTCGCCCTGCAGCACGTGCACCTCGACGCTCGTCTGGTTGTCGGCGGCCGTCGAGAAGATCTCGCTCTTGCGCGTCGGGATGGTCGTGTTGCGTGGAATCAGCGTCGTCATCACGCCGCCCAATGTCTCGATGCCGAGCGAGAGCGGCGTCACGTCGAGGAGCAGCAGGTCCTTCACGTCGCCGGCGAGCACGCCGGCCTGCACCGCCGCGCCCACCGCGACGACCTCGTCGGGATTCACGCCCTTGTGCGGCTCCTTGCCGAACAGCTCCTTGACGATCTGCTGCACCTTGGGGATTCGCGTCGACCCGCCGACGAGCACCACTTCGTCGATCTTCGACCGATCCACCCCCGCGTCGGTCAGCGCCTGGCGCGTCGGCCCCACGGTCTTCTGCAGGAGGTCGTCGACCAGCTGCTCGAACCGGGCCCGCGTCAGCTTCATCTGCAGGTGCTTGGGGCCGGTCTGATCCGCGGTGACGAAGGGCAGGTTGATGTCGGTCTCCATCACGGTGGAGAGCTCCATCTTGGCCTTCTCCGCCGATTCCTTCAGCCGCTGGAGCGCCATCCGGTCCTTGCCCAGATCGATCCCCTCGCTCTTCCTGAACTCCGCGATGATCCAGTCGATGATGCGCTGATCGAGATTGTCGCCGCCGAGGTGGGTATCGCCGTTGGTGGCTTTCACCTCGACGACGCCCTCGCCGACCTCCAGGATGGAGATGTCGAAGGTGCCGCCGCCGAAGTCATAAACGGCAATCGTCTCGTCCTTCTTCTTGTCGAGGCCGTACGCCAGAGCGGCCGCGGTCGGCTCGTTGACGATGCGCATGACCTCGAGCCCGGCAATCTGCCCGGCATCCTTGGTCGCCTGGCGCTGCGCGTCGTTGAAATAGGCCGGCACCGTGATCACCGCCCGGGTCACCGGCTGGCCGAGATACTCGTCGGCCGCCTGCTTGAGCTTCTGCAGAATCATCGCGGAGATCTCGGGCGGCGAGTACTCCTTGCCGTTGGCCATCACGCGAGCGTCGCCGTTGCTGGCGCGTACCACCTGGTACGGCACCATCTTCATCTCCTCGTTCACCTCGTCGAACTTGCGGCCCATGAAGCGCTTGATCGAGAAGATGGTGTTCTCCGGGTTGGTGACCGCCTGGCGCTTGGCGACCTGCCCGACCAGCCGCTCGCCGGTCTTGGCAAACGCCACGACGGACGGGGTCAACCGCCCACCTTCCGGATTCGTAATCACGACCGGCTCGCCGCCTTCCATGACCGCGACGACGGAGTTGGTCGTGCCCAGGTCGATACCGATGATTTTGCTCATGAAGAGACCTCGCAGGCTGTCGGGCTGATATTGGATTGATTATGAAACCTGAGTGAATCATAGTCAATCCTGGGCGGATTTGCCTGAAAAACAGGGTGCTATACTGGTCCGGTCAGCGATCGGCGTCCTGCCCTTCCCCGGAGGCGGTTCGCATGGGTCTCCTCCGCCTCGCCCCACGCCTGCTGTCGACTTCGATGCTCGTGCTGGCCGTCGCGTCACCCGTGACGCCGCAGCCTATCCCGGCCCTTTCCGCCGCCCAGACCACCAGACTCGCACGCTACGGCCACTGGAAAGCGCAGGACGGATTCGGTCGGGTGTGGTTTCCCGACGCCAGGCCCCCCTGGCAGCCCTACTCGCACGGGTCCTGGCGACGCCTGGCCCCCTCGGGATGGACGTGGCGTGGAAGCGATCCCTGGTCGACACCAACCGAGCACGCAGGCCGATGGGCGCGGGCGAACGGTTCGTGGTTCTGGATTCCGGGCCCCCCAATCGATCCTGAGCCAGTCGCCTGGGCAATCGCGCCCGACTACGTCGGCTGGTGCGCGCTCGGCCCCGACGATGGCCCCGCGGCCAGGCTGAAGATCGGCTCCGCCTCCCCGGGATGGACGATGATGCGCCGCCAGGATTTCGACCAAGGGACGAGCAGCGTCACGCTCCCGCCGGTTGAGACCGCGGCCCTCTCGCGTTCGGTCCCCTTCATCGTTCAACGCGTTCCACCGGCCGCTCAGGCCGCCTTCCTCACCGTCGCCGGTCCAGAGCGCGCGATGCCCGCGGCCGCGAGCGAGGAAGCCGACGAGGTCGCGGCGGCGCCGCCAGTCGTGGCGACACCAGAGCCCGACGTGGCCGAACCCGAACCGGAGTCGTCCTACCTGTGGGGGGGCTCGGTGTCCCCGGGCCGGCACCATCGGCGGCGCGCCAGAGATCCGTACGCGCCCGACTTCGCGCCGCGGTACGAGCCGCGCTTCGAGCCGCGCACGGGGTCAGGTGCCGACGGTTCAGGCCGGCCGCAGCGTCGCGAGCGCGGTCCGCGCGCTCGGGAGGTTTCAGGTCAGGGGGGGCGGCCGCGGCAGCCCGAACGGTTGTCGGTTCGGCCGGCGGCCGGCGGCGTTTGGCGGCGGCCCGGCCCGCCGAAGGCGCCGAGCTCCTCGCGCTACACTAGGGGCCAGCCGTGAGCCGCTACGTCATCCGTTACGCCCGGAGCGCCGGCCTTGCCGCGCTCTTTGTCGTCGCCGCCCTCGCGGGCATCCTGAGCGGCGTGCTCTTCGCCTATGCGGGCGATCTGCCGCAGGTGTCGGCGCTCGACGACTACTCGCCGAGCACGATCACGCGGGTCTACGCGGCCAACGGACAGGTCATCGGGGAATTCGCCACCCAGCGCCGCGTCGTCGTCGGCTACAACGACATCAACCCGCTGCTGCGCGACGGCATCATCGCGACCGAGGACACCGAGTTCAACCGGCACTTCGGGATCAACATCTGGCGCATCGCGATGGCGGCGCTGACCGACATCATCGAGCGGCGGCGCGACCAGGGCGCAAGCACGCTGACGCAGCAGGTGGCGCGCAACCTCGATCAGTTCGGTCTGACCAAGCAGAAGCTCTTCGAGCGCAAGATCCGCGAGGCGATTCTCGCGATCCAGATCGAGAAGCGCTACACGAAGAAGGAAATCTTCACGATCTACTGCAACCAGATGTACCTCGGCCACGGGGCGTACGGCGTCGAGGCGGCATCGCGGCTCTACTTCGCCAAGTCAAACAAGGACCTGACCCTGGACGAGGCCGCGCTGATCGCCGGGCTGTTCCAGTCGCCCGAGCGACAGAGCCCGTACGTGAACATGAAGCGCGCCGTGTCCAGGCGGAACATCGTGCTCCAGCGGATGGCCGACGAGGGCTACATTGCGCAGCAGCGCGCCGACGCCGCCAAGAAGACGCCGATCGTCACGCGCGGCCAGCCCACGGCCGCGCCCGGCATCGCGCCGTATTTCGTGGAGGAGGTTCGGAAGCACCTCGAGCGCCAGTACGGCGCGAAGGTGTTGTACGAGAACGGCCTGTCGGTGGAGACGACGCTCGACCCTGCCTTGCAGGAGGCGGCCGATCGCGCGGTCGATCGCGGGCTGCGCCGCATTGACAAGCGGCGCGGCTGGCGCACGCCGAAGCGCAACGTGCTCGCCGAGGGTCACACCCTCGAGGGCTTCCAGGACGACCGCTGGAACCGGCCGATGGCCGCCGGTGACATCGTGCCGGCCGTCGTCGTCGACGTGTCGAAGACCGGGGCGCGGCTGCGCCTCGGGTCGCTGCACGCCGACCTGGCCCGCGCCGACTATGCGTGGACGCGAAAGGCGTCCGCCGCCGACCTGTTCAAGCCGGGCGATCTGATCGAGGTGGAGATCAAGCAGCTGGACGAGGCGACGGAAGCGGCGAGCGTGGGGCTCGAGCAGGCACCGCTCGTGCAGGGCGCGCTGCTGGCCATCGACAATCACACGGGGCAGATCCGGGCGATGGTGGGCGGCGAGAGCTTCGCCCGCAGCAAGTTCAACCGCGCCATCCAGGCGTACCGCCAGGTCGGGTCGACCTTCAAGGCCTTCGTGTACGCCACGGCGATCGATCGCGGCTTCACGCCGTCGTCGATCATCGTCGACGAACCGGTGACGTACCCGACCGGCACCGGGCAGGACTACTCGCCCCACAACTTCGATCACCAGTTCGAAGGGCCGATCACCCTGAGGCGCGCGCTCGAGGATTCCCGCAACGTGCCGGCGATCAAGATGATGGCGACGCTCGGCCCCGCCCCCGTGCTGGCCACGGCGAAGCGGTTCGGGCTCGAGGAGAACTTCCCGCCCTACCTCCCGATTGCGCTCGGGGCCGGCGACGCCACGCTGCTCGACATGACGAGCGCCTACACGACGTTCCCCAATCAGGGCGTGCGGATGACGCCGTACGAGATCGCGAAGGTGCTCGACCGCGACGGCAACCTGCTCGAGGAAAACCGGCCCGAGCCGACCGACGTGATCCGCGCCGACACGGCCTACGTGATGACCAACCTGTTCCGCGGCGTGGTGCTCCGGGGGACCGCGTTCGCGGCCGCCAGCCTGGACTGGCCGCTGGCAGGCAAGACCGGCACGGTCGACGACAACACCGACGCCTGGTTCATCGGCTTCGACCCGAACATCACGATCGGCGTCTGGGTGGGACTCGACGAGAAGAAGCCGATTGGCTACAACCAGACCGGAGCCGTCGCGGCGCTCCCGATCTGGATGGACACCATGAAGGCGTACATCGATCGGCAGCCGGACAAGGACAACCCGCCGCAGTTCCAGGCGCCCGGCAACATCGTGTTCCTGTCGGTCGACAAGGCCACCGGCGCGGTGATGCCGCCCGACACACCCGGAACGATCACCGAAGCGTTCATCGCCGGCACGCAGCCCGGCGCGAACTTCGGCCACGCCACGCCGCCCACGCCGCAGGTGCAGCAGCCATGAGCCGTGGCGGGCACGACGCGCCGCGTCGTGGGGACCCTCGCCGGATCAGCGGGTGCCGTCGGCGCTCTTGATCGTCACGCGCGCCAGCTTGCCGACGCCGCTTTCCGCCAGCCACAGGTTGCCCTGACGATCGATGTCCATGTTGCGGACCGTCCCGCCGCCGCTCGGCACGGGCCACGACATCATCTTCTTCGTCTCGGGACTGAAGCGCACCAGCACGTTGTGGGCGTCATCGCCGGTCTCGACGTACCAGATCGCGCCGTCGGCCGTGATGTCGATCGCATACGGCTTCGAATCCTCGCCGCCTGGCGACGCGAACTCCTCCACCTTTCCGGTCTTGGGATCGAGGTGGCCGAGGTAGCCGCGCGCGTAGTCGCCGTACCAGATCGTGTCGTCGCGGGCGACCGCGATCCGGCGCGGTCGCGCGTCGGCGTTCGGCAGCGGGTACTCGGTGATCTTCATGGTGGCCGGGTCGATGCTGCCAATCTTGTTGGAGTTGAACTCGTCGAAGAACGGCACGCCCTTCGAGTTGAGGCGGATGCCGTACGGACGGGCATTCGCCGTCGGCGACGAGACCAGCTGGATCTTGCCGGTCCTGGGGTCGAGCTTCCCGATGAAGTTGCCGGCCTGCACGGTGAAGATCATCATCCCGTCGCGCAGGAAGACCATCGTGTGCGGATCGCGCGCTTTCGGATCCGGCATCTTGTACTCGGTGATCTTGCCGGTCTTCACGTCGATCTTCCCGATGAGCCCCGCCGCATTGCCCGTGTACCAGATGTTGCCGTCCTTGTCGGGCGTAACGCCGTGCGGACCCGAGTTCGGCGTCGGGAGCGTGAATTCCTTGAACTGCTCGGTCGCCGGATCGAAGCGGCCGACGACGTTCGCACGCTGGCCGGTGTACCAGATGGACCCGTCCGGGGCGACGGCCGGGTCATGCGGGTACGGAGGATGGCTCGGGGTGAGCCACTCCTTGAAGCCGACCATCACGGAAGCGGGAACCGGGGCGGCGTAAACGGCCACGAGCGCTGACACCACGAGCGTCACGACCCCGCTGGCGACGATGACCGGATTTCGACGCATAATGTCCCTCCTGCGCATGCGCATTCTAATACCGGCCGCCCTGCTCCTGGCGAGCATTCCGCTCAGCTTGAGCGCGTTCAAGGAGGGACCCTACCCGAACGTCACCGGCGGGTTCGGCGAGCCCTCCTGCCACACGTGCCATCTCGACAACCCGGTGAACGCGCCGGGCGGATCGCTGGCCATCGCCGGGGTCCCGGCCACCTATGCGGCGGGCACGACCTACGTGATTACGGTCACCCTGGTGCGACAGGCGCTGCGGCGGGGCGGGTTCGAGATTGCGGCGCGTTTTGCTTCGGGCCCCGAGCGCGGGACGCAGGCCGGCCACTGGCGCCTCGTCGACGCGCGCGCGCAGCTGATTCACTCGCAGGCGGACCCGGCGCTCGAGTTCGTGCAGCACAACCTCGCCGGGTCGCGCGCGCCCGAGCGCGGCAGCAACGCCTGGACGATCGAGTGGGTCGCTCCGGCGACCGCGGCCGCGCCGGTGCAGTTCAACGTCGCCGCCAACGCGTCGAACAATGACGACTCGCCGCTCGGCGACTACATCTACCTCAAGGCCGTGCGCTCGCCGCCTGGCCGGTCCGGCGACCGCGGCCGGCCGCCGACCCAATGAGCCGCGTGGTCTTCGTGACCGGAGGCACGGGGTACGTCGGCCGTCCACTGACGGCGGCGCTCATCTCGCGGAGCCATCGCGTCATCGCGCTGGCGCGGCGCGGATCGGAACACCGCCTGTCCGCTGGAGTCGAGGCGGTCCTCGGCGACGCGCTCGACGCCTCGACGTTTGCCTCCGCGATCCCGGCCGGCGCGACGATCGTGCACCTGGTCGGCACGCCGCACCCCAATCCGTCCAAGGCGGCCGAATTCGAGCGGGTGGACCTGGCGTCCATCCGGGCCACCGCCACAGCCGCACGACAGGCCGGCGCCGGCCACATCGTGTACGTGAGCGTGGCCCATCCTGCTCCCGTGATGCACGCCTACATCGCGGCCCGGCGGCGCGGCGAGGCGCTTGTCGAGGCGACCGGAATTGCCGCCACCATCCTGCGTCCGTGGTACGTGCTCGGCCCGGGCCACTACTGGCCGTCCGCGCTCGTCCCGCTGTACGCCGTCCTCCGGCTGATCCCAGCCACGCGCGCGGGCGCCGCCAGACTTGGCCTCGTCACGCGGCCGGCCATGGTCGCGGCGCTCGTGGCGGCGATCGAGGCGCCGGCCGCCGGCGTGCGCCTGATGGGCGTCCCGGAGATCCGGACGAGCCGATTGAGCGCCGGCAGGCCCGCGCGTCCGTCGCACCAGGGTGAAGCGCCATGACCGTGATCGAGACGGAACGGCTGATCCTGCGATGCGTCGATCCGCACCAGGACGCGCCGTTCATCCTCGACCTGCTCAACCAGCCCTCCTTCCTGCGCTTCATCGGCGACAAGGGCGTACGCAATCTCGAGGCGGCGCGCGAGTACATCCGGACGGGGCCGGTGGCCAGCTACGAACGGCTCGGTTTCGGACAGTACCTCACGGTCAGGAAGGAAGACCAGACGCCGATCGGCATCTGCGGCCTGGTCAAGCGGGACGCGCTCGAAGACGTCGACGTCGGCTTCGCGTTCCTGCCGCAGTTCTGGTCGAGGGGATACGCATTCGAATCCGCGTCGGCGGTCCTGGCCTACGCGCGCACCACGCTCGGGTTCACGCGCATCGTGGCGATCGCGTCTCCCGACAACGCCGCCTCGATTCGCCTCCTCGAGCGGCTCGGATTCCGCTTCGAGCGCCTGACGCGCCTTCCGCGCGAGGTCGCCGACGTGAAGCTCTTCGCGTCGGACGGCTGACTGCGCCGCTCAATCGCCCTCTTTCGACCCCGCCTCGCGCGCGTACTTCGTGATCAGGACGAGGCCGAGGAGCTGGGTCCACTCCGAGACGATGCTTCCGAGGACCTGGCCGGACTTGCCGGCCGGATCGGCGTACCCGAAGGCGATCGCCCAGGCGGCGCCCGAGACGACGAGCGCAATGGTCAGGGAATGCCGCGCGATGAGCCGCCGCACGCGGGTACCGCCGCGCGGATGCGGCTGACGGCTCTCCGCCGAGCGGCTCTCGCGAAGGTATTTCGTGGCGATCACGATCATCAGCGTTCCGAGCCAGTCGGCGACGGCGTTGCCGTAGAAGGTGCCGATGTGGCTGTTCTGGTCGCTCCGGCGGTAGACGACGATGAGGGCGGCCACCAGGCCGGCGACGACGATGCTCAGAGAATGGCGGGCGAGAAAGTTGCCGCCGCGTCGATGGCGTCCCGACCGGCCCATGTGCTAGCAAGGCGCGTGCTCAGCGTCCGAGCCGGCTCAGGCGCCCCAGGGCCGCCTGCGCTTCGGGCACCCGCAGCATGCGCGTCGCCGCAAAGAAGACGACGCCGTACGGCCCCAGCACCAGCACGGCCGTGAGAACCGGATGCAGCGCCACCGGCGCGCGCACCTTGACGGCCCAGGCGGCACCGGCGGCCGCGATCGCCGATCCCCACAGCTTCGCGACCAGATCGAGCGGCAGGCCCGTAGGGCCGATCCGCGCGTTGAGCCTGTCGCGCAGCAGCAGCATCTCCACCCACGATGCCAGGCCGGCGGAAACGGTCAGCCCGGCCGCTCCCCACACCTGCGGGATGCCGAGCCAGCGAGGCATCGGAATGGCGAAGACGTAACCGAGGATTGTCGTCAGCGCGACGCGGATGACCGCGTAGTTGAGCGGCGTGCGCGTGTCGCGGAGCGCGTAGTAGGTCGACGAGTACAGGCGGCCGAGCGTCGACGCGAGCAGGCCCACCCCGGAGCCGGCCAGGATGCTCCAGACGTAGACCGCGTCCGCATGGCGGAACCGTCCGGTCTGCAGCAGCGCCGCCGCGACGACGTCGCCCAGCGCGATGAATGCCACGGCCGACGGCACCACGAAGAACGCGATCTGGCGGAGCCCCGCGTTCAGCCGCTTGCGGACCGCCTCGGCTCCGGCCGGATCGGCCGCAGCGGCGCCCGACATCGACGGGAGCTCCGCGGCTGACACCGACATGCCGAACAGGCTCACGGGCAGCGTGTAGAGGAGCTGCGCGTTCGACAGGCCGGTCACGGCCCCGGTCGGCAGCAGGCTGGCGAGCAGCGCGTCCACGTACGCGCTGATCTGGACGACGCCGCGGCTGACGAACACCGGCACGAAATTGCGGACGACGGTGCGGACGTGCTCGGACGCCGTGTCGAGGGCGAACCGCAGGTCGGGCGCCAGTCGCACCACGAACGGCACCTGCACCAGGAACTGCAGCGCGCTGCCGAGGACCGAGCCCCACGCCAAGAGCACCGCCAGCCGCGGCAGCCCAGAGGTGCGGCCGAACGCCACCAGCGTCCCGATCATCGCGACGTTCCACATGACCGGGGCGGTGTAGGACAGGAGAAACCGGTGATGGCTGTTCAGAATGCCGAGGCACCAGGCCGAGAGCACCAGGAGGCCGGCGCCCGGAAACAGCACCCGGACGATGGCAATCGTCAGGTCGCGCTTGGCGCCCGTGAAGCCCGGCGCGATCGCGTCGATGAGGAGCGGGGTCGCGAAGACGCCGATGAGGACCAGCCCCGACACGACCAGCGCCAGGAGCGATGCGACCGCGCCAGCGACGCGGTCGGCTTCGCGTTCCTCGCCCCGCGCCAGGAGCGCGGCGTAGACCGGAATGAGCGACGCCGACAGCGCCCCCTCGCCGAACAGGTTCTGCAGGAAGTTGGGGACCCGGAACGCGGCGTTGAACGCGTCGGCCGCGTCGGACTGGAGGCCGAAGTAGTACGCGAACACGCGCAGCCGCACGAGCCCTGCCAGCCGGCTGGCGAAGATGCCCAGGGCGACGAAGAACGCGGAGCGGCCGGTCCGCGGCACCGGCGTCTTCGTGCCGCGGGACCAGGCCCGCTCAGTCGACATCTTCTTCAGGCGTCGCCTCGCCGAGGGTGCCGCTGGCTCTCTTCATCAGGTAGCTCTTGATGAAGCCGTCGATGTCGCCGTCGAGCACGCGGTTGATGTCGCCGACCTGCTCCTTGGTCCGATGGTCCTTGACCATCTGGTACGGGTGCAGGACGTAGCTCCGGATCTGGCTGCCGAAGGCGATGTCCTTCTTGGTCCCGCCGATCTGATCGAGCTTCGCCTGGTTCTCCTTCATCTTCACGTCGTACAGGCGGGCCTTGAGCACCTTCATCGCCGAGTCGCGGTTGCGGTGCTGCGAGCGCTCGTTCTGGCACGATACGACGATGCCGCTCGGGAGGTGCGTGATCCTGACCGCCGAGTCGGTGACGTTGACGTGCTGTCCGCCCGCCCCGCTCGACCGATAGGTGTCGATGCGCAGGTCCTTCTCCTCGATCTGCACGTCGACGTCCTCGGGCAGCTCCGGCCAGACGAAGACGGAGGCGAACGACGTATGCCGCCGCGCGGCCTGATCGAACGGCGAAATGCGGACGAGCCGATGGACGCCGGCCTCGGCCGACAGCAGGCCGTACGCGAACTCCCCGGTGACGGTGAAGGTGGCGCTCTTCAGCCCGGCCTCCTCGCCCGGCTGATAGTCGATCAGCTCGCGCTTGAAGCCGCGGCGCTCAGCCCAGCGGAGGTACATGCGCAGCAGCATCTCCGCCCAGTCCTGCGACTCGGTGCCGCCGGCTCCGGGATGGATGGTGACGATCGCGTTCTTGCGATCGTGCTCGCCGCCGAGCATCTTCTTGATTTCGCCCGACTGCACCTCCTGGTCCAGGGTGTCGAGCGCCTGGACCAGATCGGCCTCGACCGGCTCGCCCGCCCCGGCCCATTCGACGAGCACGGCCAGGTCGTCGCCCTTCGTGCGGAGCGAGTCCACGAGCTCGCGGTCCTGCTCGAGCCTCCGCCGCCGCTGCAGCACCTTCTGGGCTTCGCCCTGGTCCTTCCAGAAATCCGGCGCGGCGACCCGCGACTCCAGACGGGTCAGCTCTTCCTGCGGCCGGGCCGCCTCAAAGATAGCTCCGCAGATCGGCGGCCCGCTTGCTGAGATCCTCGTAGCGGCGCATCAACTCGTCCAACGTAGCCATAGTCCTCCAGACAGAAGCGGTTCAGGGGTGCGGCAACCGGGCGCCGATCAGACCCGGGATTGTACCCGCCGCGCGAGCGCCAGCGCCAGCGCCGTCAGGACGACGGCGGCGTAGGCCAGCACGTCACCGATACGCGCATACACCGTCGTCGCCTGCAGGAAACGCACATCGCCCAGCATCACGGCCGGCTGGTAGAGAGCGCTCTCCTGGAGCACCCGTCCGTACGGATCGACGATGCCGCTGATGCCGGTGTTGGCGGAGCGCACGAGATACCGGCCCTCCTCGATCGCCCGCATCGATGCCTGGGCGAAGTGCTGATAGGGGGCCGATGTGCGCCCGAACCATGCGTCGTTGGTAATCGTGGTCAGGAGCTCGCTGCCTCCACGGACGAACCGCCGGACGAGATCGGGATAGACGATCTCGTAGCAGATTGCCGTGCTGACGCGGTGTCCGTCCACCGGCAGCAGCACCGGCTCCATGCCGGGCGAGAAATCCGACACCGCCTCGACGAGCGGCGCCGCGAAGAAGAACACCGACTTCAGCGGCACGTACTCGCCGAACGGGACCAGGTGCATCTTCCGGTACACGCCGCCGACGGTCCCGTCCGCCTTCACGAGGAACGCCGCGTTGTAATAGCGGGTGGGGCGTTCTTCGATCTGATCGCTGCCGACCAGGATGGGGACGTGCGCCTGGCGCGCGATGGCGCGCACCTCGTCGGCGGCCAGATGGTCCTGCTCGAAGTAGAACGGCGCCGACGACTCCGGCCAGACGACGAACCGCGCGCCCGCGGCGATCGCCTGCCGCGTCATGCGCAGGTACTCCTGGAAGATCGACGCGGCCCTCGCGGCGTCCCATTTCTCGGCCTGGTCGACGTCGCCCTGCACGATGCCGACGCGCACCGCGTCGCCGCGACCGGCGAGATCGCCGCGCGCGATGCGCCAGCTGCCCCACAGCGCCACCCCGAGCAGGAGCGCGCCGACCGTTGCCGCGCCGATGATTCGGGGGCGCCGCCGTGCGGTCAGCGCCATGAGGGCGGCGGCGGCGCTCACGGCCGCCACGAGCGCCGATACGCCGTAGACGCCGAACAGGCTCGCAAGCTGCGCGATCGGCAGCGTCGTCGTCTGGCTGTAGCCGAGCAGCGCCCAGGGAAACCCGGTGAACAGGCGCGTGCGCCCCAGTTCGGTCGCGATCCAGGCGAAGGGCGCCATCATCACGGCGGTCGGGCCGTGCGACGCCATCAGGCGGCGCATCACCACAGCGAAGAGGGCGGGATAGAGCGCCAGGTAGGCGACCAGCGCGACGTTGATGGGAACCGCCACCCAGGTCGCGAGCCCGCCGTAGACGACCATCACGTGCGTGATCCAGTAGATCGTCCCGCCGAAATACACGAGCCCGGTGACGAGACCCAGACCGAACGCCCTCGACAGCGGACCGCGGCCGAGCGCGACGAGCAGAGGCGCCAGCGCGATCCAGCCGAGAGCGGGATGGCCGAATTTCGGGAAGCTCAGCGCCAGCAGGGCGCCCGATGCGAGGGCTAGCGCGTAATCCAGGGCGAGAACTGCTCTTCTCTTTTGAGCTTCGCGGCGACGGTCTCCGCCTCGCGCCGGGTCTTGAACTTGCCGACCCGGACCCGGAACACGGACGGCGCGCCGGCAGACGGCGCCAGCACGTAGGCCGCGTAGCCCTTGCCCGTCAGGCGCCGCGCGATCGCATCGGCCTCGGACCGCACGTTGAGCGCCGCAACCTGGACGGCATATCCCGCCCCGGCTGGCTCCGGCGAGGCCCCGGGCTCGGCCGCCTTCCGCGCGGCCGGCGGCGCCTTGGCCGGCGGCGCGGCGGTCTCGTTCGGCGCCTTGGCCGGCGGCGCTGGGACCTCTTTCGGCGTCTTGGCGGCAGCCCGCGTGTCGGGCGACGGGGACTTCAGGCGCTCGACCGTTCCCTTGGACTTGTCGAGCCGTTCGAAGTAGCTGAGGTCGTTCACGTCGGGAGGCGGAGCGGCCTTCGTCGGATCGGCGTCGGCCGGCGCCGCGGCGGTCGGCGCGGGCGCCGCATCAGGGACGACGTCGGTCGTCGGTGTTCCGGCGGCCGAGGCCGCCTCGGCGACCGTGGACCGCTCGGCCCGGACGCCGCGCCCCACCAGCACGCCACAGAGGAAGATCACCACCGACACGACCGTCGCGGCCATGAACAGGAACACCAACTGCTTGCCGTTCAGTTGGATTTCGTGGAAGCCTTCGTCCTCTGTGTCGTGAGCCAAGCGCTTCCGATTTTAGCACGTTAGCCGCCGTCGATCTTCGTCAGCAGCCTGCGCGCGGCGTCCGACGCCGGGTCCATCGCGAGCGCGCGCTCGGCTTCGGCGCGCGCGGCATCGGGGTCTCTGTTCTCGAGATACGCTTCGCCCAGCGCGACGTGCCCTTGGGTCGTCTCGTGGCTCCAGATCGCGATCTTGAAGGCGTCGATTGCCTCCCGCACGCGGCCGTCGCGCAGACGAATCCGTCCAATCAGGAGGTGCGCGTCGGCGAGGTACGGCGAGAGATAGATCGCGCGGTTGAGCTCGCCGATCGCGGCGGCGTCGTTTTCCTGCTCGTAGAGCCGCCGCGCGCGGTCGAGATAGAAGCGGGCCAGATCGTTCTGCTCGCGCTGCTCGCCCTTTTCGAGCGCGGCGTCGAGACTCCAGCCGTGCGGAAGCTCGACGTCGCTCTTCAGGCGCTCCAGTCCCTTCGGCACGACGTCGGCCGACCGCTTCGCTTCGTACGCGGACGACAGGCGGCGCGCGAGCTCCTTCTCACGCGTCGCTTCCAGCGTAGTGCCGGTCGCATTGAGCGCCGCGCCGAGGACGAAGTGCGCGTCGGCGTCGGTCGGATCGCGCCGCACGGCCTCGCGCAGCCACCGGACGGCCGAGCCCGTATCGTGCTCCTGCCAGGAGGCGTAGCCGAGATTGAAGAAATAGTCGGCGTCGGCCGGGTCGAGATCCGCCGCCCGCTTGAAGTAGTCGGTCGCCTTCTCTGAATCCGGCGGCGCGCCGCGGCGGAGCTGAACGACGCCGAGATTGTTCAGCACGGTCGCCGTCGGTCCGGCGTCGGCGAGCGCCCCGAACGTCGCAAACGCATCGTCGTAACGCTTGAGTCCGATCTCCGCCAGGGCAGCCAGGAACTGCGCGCGCGCGTACGACGACGAATCGGGCGGCACGCCGACCGCCGCGCCGAGCGCGCGCTCGTGCTCGCCTTGATCTTCGTAGACGTCCCAGAGAGCCAGCCGCGCGCGATCGTATTTCGGATCGAGCGCAATGGCCTGGTCCAGATACTTGATCTCCGTGGCGGGCGTGGCGGCAACGAGGCCCTTGATGTAGGCCTCGAACGCCGCGACGGGCGGATGGCCCAGCTCGCCGTCTGCCGGCGCGCCCGCCGGCGTGAAGCGCCGCGCGATGCGCTCGAAGGTGGCGAAGAGCTCGGGCATGGGACCGCGCTCCACGACGTTGGCCTGCACCTTTCCCGTCTCGAGGACGATCTGCCGCGCGTGGACGACCAGCAGGTTGTCCGACAGCTCCAGCGTGCCGATGACCACCTGCGCCGCGCCAACGAGCTGCCCGATGCGGATCACGGTGGCGTCGGTGAGCGGCGCGGCGGGCGGCACCTGCAGGCGATCGAAGGCCTCTCTGCGCTGCACTCGCGTGATGGCGGTGGCGCCCAGCGCGTTGAGGTCGTCGGTCAGGACGACCGCCGACGCCTCGCTGAGCCAGAGGATTCGCGTGTCGTGCGTGACGTTCTCGAACGGCATCACCAGGACGCGCGCGGAGGCTGGAGGCGCGGCCCAGGCGGCCGGCGCGGCGACGGTCGCGGCGGCGGCGAGCACGACGAGGGCGCGAAGCGCCAGACGGCCGCCGATCACGCCGCCTCCGGCGTCTCGCCGCGGGCCGAGTCGTCGAGCACGGCCAGCCGCAGCACGCAGCCGCTCTCGCCGGTGCCGCGGCACGCGAGGACCTCGGTGCGGGAGGGGACGTCGAACAGCGCCATCAGCTTCGTGAACGCCGCGGCGTAATAGCCGCAGAGCGGGGCCGCGACCGGCTCGCGCACGGTGCAGAAGATCGACCCGCGGACGTCGATCCTCGCCGTGCCATTGCGCAGGCGGACGACCGCCCGGCTCCCATTGTAGGTATCGCGGACCAGCTGTCGCGCGAGGCCCATGATGAGGTGCGGGCGCAGCCAGGCGGGCGACGATCGCAGGACCCCGCGGCGCATCGCGGGAAGCGAGGCCACGGTCCACTCGGCCGCGTACTGGCCCGCGCGCGCCGTGATCAGCTGATAGGCCTCGCCCTCCTGGCGGAGGAAGCTGAGCACGGCGTGCAGCGGGGCGAGGCCGATCGTCCCGTGCCGGAGCCCCCCCGCGTTGAGCCAGTTCTCGTAGAAGTCGAGCCGCGTCGGAAGGATGTCGGCGATTCCCTGATGCAGGCTGGCGACGAGCACACGGCCGATACCGGCTTCGCGCATGAGTCAGTGTAGGGGTAAGATCGACGGCGAATGAGCGGAAGGCTGCGTTGGACGGCGGCGATCCTGGCCGGCGGCCAGGCGCGCCGCTTTGGCGGCCGCGACAAAAGCGGGCTCGTCGTCGGCGGCTGGTCGATCCTCGAGCGGCAGCTCGAGGTGCTGGCGGCCGTGACCGACGATGTGATCGTGGTCGGCGGCGCGCCGGCCGGGGCGGAGGGGCGCGTGCGCGTCGTGCCCGATCGCGAGCCGGGCCGCGGTCCGCTCGGCGGCCTGCACACGGCGCTCCTCGAGTCGCCTGGCGCCGGCACGCTGCTCGTCGCCTGCGACATGCCGTACCTGTCCGCGCCCCTGCTGAATCATCTGATCACCTGCGCGGCGGCGGCCGACGCCGTCGTGCCGCGCACCGGACGCGGCTATCATCCGCTCTGCGCACTCTACACGCGAGCGTGCCTCGCGCCGGCCGCGCGGCGGCTCGGCGAGGGCCGCCTGGCGATGGTCGATCTCCTGGAGGACGTCCGCGTGCGGGTGGTCACCCCTGGCGAGCTCGACAGATTCGGCGATCCCGACCGGCTGCTGGCCAACGTGAACACGCCGGAGGACTACCAGCACATCGAGGCGTTCCAGGGTCACCAGCTGTCATCGTAGCACGAGCGTACAACGGCCGACAGGTCCTCGAATCCTCTAATCACAATCCTCGACGCCCGATGATACTGACCGTCGCACGCCAGGTTCACGAAGCCGTTGCGAACGCCGCGCGCCGCCAGTTCGGCCTCGCCGAGCTGCCGCCTTTTGCGGTCGAAGTGCCGCCCAGCCGCGCGCTCGGCGATCTGGCCGTCACGCTGGCGTTCCAGCTGGCGCGCCCGCTGCGCAAGTCGCCGCGAGCCATCGCGCAGGAACTGGCGGGCGCCCTGGGCGCGCCGGCCGGCGTCGCGCGCGTCGACGTCGCGCCGAACGGCTACCTGAATCTGTATCTCGATCGTCCGGCTTTCCTGTTCGACCGCATCGGGCCGCATCCGCCGCAGGCCGTCCCGGTCGACGTCGAGAAGACCATCGTCGAGCACACGGCGATCAACCCGAACAAGGCGGCGCACATCGGGCACCTGCGCAACGCCGCGCTGGGTGACACGCTCGTGAGGGTGCTCCGCTTCCGCGGCGCGCCGGTGGAAGTCCAGAACTACATCGACGACACGGGCGTCCAGGTTGCGGACGTGGTGGTCGGGTTCCGGGAGCTCGAGCAGAAGTCGCTGGGCGAGGTCCGGCAGATTGCCGAGTCGAGCCGCTTCGACTACTACTGCTGGGATCTCTACTCGCGCGTGACCGAATGGTACGAAGCCGACAAGGCGCGGCTGGCCGTACGCGCGGCCGCCCTCCACGATCTCGAGCGCGGGGGCAACGAGGCCGCGTCGATGGGAGCCTTCATCGTCGAGCGCATCGTCGGCGCGCACCTGCGGACGATGGCGCGGCTGAACATCGGCTACGACCTGCTGACCCACGAGGGCGACATCCTGCGCCTGCAGTTCTGGACGCGCGCGTTCGAGATCATGAAGGCGCAGGGCGCCGTCTTCCTGCAGACCGAGGGGCGGCTGGCCGGCTGCTGGGTGATGCGGATCGACGAGGCCGGCGCCATCGACGAGAACGACGAGGAGGCGCGGGAGAAGGTCATCGTGCGCTCGAACGGCGTCGTCACCTACGTCGGAAAGGACATCGCGAACCAGTTCTGGAAGTTCGGCCTGCTCGGCCTCGATTTCCACTATCGCCTCTACGGCACGCAGGCCGACGGCCGCCCCCTCTGGTCGACGACCTCCGGCGAGACCGATCCCGGGGCGCCGCCTTTCGGCGGCGCCCGGCGGGCGTACAACGTGATCGACTCGCGCCAGATGTACCTGCAGGCGCTGCTGGTCCAGGCGCTCCGGACGCTGGGGCATCCGGACGAGGCGGAAAACTCGATTCATTTCTCGTACGAAATGGTGGCGCTCTCCCACGCCACGGCGCGCGAGCTCGGCTACGGCGACGCCGACGACGACGAGGCGAGGAAGCCGTTCGTCGAGGTCTCGGGACGCAGGGGCCTCGGCGTGAAGATCGACGACCTGCTCGACCTTCTGATCGGGAAGGCGTCGGACGAAGTGGCCAGCCGCAACCCGGACCTGGACGAGGGCGAGCGGCGGCGCGTCGCGTCGCAGATCGCCGTCGCCGCGATCCGGTACTTCATGCTGAAGTTCTCGCGAGGCAAGCTGATCGTGTTCGACATCGAGGAGGCGCTCAGTTTCGAGGGCGAGACGGGGCCGTACCTGCAGTACGCCGTCGTGCGCGCCAACAACATCTTCCACAAGCTGCGCGAGCGCGAAGGACTGTCGGCAGCCGACCTGCTGCGCGAGCTCGACCCCGCGTCCGGCGGCGAGCTGGAGGGCGACGACATCTGGGCGCTGGTGCTCGAGTCCGCCAGGCTGGACGAAATCGTCGATCAGGTGGTGCGCTCGCTCGAATTCTCCGTCCTGGCGAAATACTGCTTCGGGCTGGCGCAGACCTTCAACGCCTTCTACCATCGGTATCCCATCCTCAACGAGGAGGCGCCCGACCGGAAACGCTGGCGCGCGGCCGCCGTCGCCTATTTCCGGGCCCA
Organism: uncultured Acidobacteriota bacterium; assembly: GCA_963840225.1. GTDB lineage: Bacteria > Acidobacteriota > Vicinamibacteria > Vicinamibacterales > CAVVIG01 > JBLMXQ01. The sequence goes on along the minus strand of CAWIYH010000007.1, from coordinate 348,914 downwards.
GCTCACGCGGGCGCTGGACCTGATGGGAATTGAAGTACCATCGCGCATGTAGCGTCGCCCACTATGCCACTCATCGCAATCACGGCCTGCCGGAAGCTGGAAGACTATCGTCAGGCGATCCTGCACGCGGGGGGCGACGTCCGGATCGTGGACGCCTCCACGACGGCGGTTCAGGCCCTCGAGGGCGCGGACGGGCTGCTGCTGACGGGGGGCGACGACGTGGCGCCGGCGCGCTACGGGCAGGCGCCACACGGGAGCGTCGTGCCGGCCGAACCGGGACGCGACGAGTTCGAGATCGCCCTGGTCCGGGAGTCGCGGGCCCGGCACCTGCCGCTGCTCGCGATCTGCCGCGGCGTGCAGGTCCTCAACGTGGCCTGCGGCGGCACCCTGGTCCAGGACATCCCGTCGGAGGTGCCCGGCGCCCTGGCCCACAGCCTCGACGTCCCTCCGCACCAGCCGATGGAGCGCGCCCACGAGATCTGGATCGATCCGGATACGCGGCTCGCCGGCCTGATGCGCGAGCGCCTCAGCGATGCCGACGGATGCGACGTGAACAGCCGGCACCACCAGGCCGTGAAGGAGGTCGCCCCGGGCTTCCGCGTCTCGGCCACCTCCCCCGACGGCGTCATCGAGGGCATCGAGGACCCGGGGGAGCCCTTCTGCCTGGGCGTGCAATGGCACCCGGAGAACTTCTGGCGCACCGGCGAGTTCCGCCCGCTGTTCGAGGGATTCCTCGAAGCCGCCACCGCGGCGAGGCGCTGAGCGCGGCCGGCCCGCGTCACGATTCCTCACGCCTCAGCTCGAGCACGCATTCGACGTGCGGCGTGTTCGGGAAGAGGTCCAGTGCGCCGAGGTCGACGATCCCGTAGCCGGCGTCGAGGAGGCGGCGCGTGTCGCGCGCGAGTGTGGCGACGTCGCAGGACACGTAGACGACCCGCGGCGCCCGGATCGTCAGCACGCCGGCCAGCGCCTCCCTCGACATGCCGGTGCGCGGCGGATCGACGATGACGACGTCCGCGCGGCCGGCGCGCGCCGCGAACGACTCGACCGACTGGTGGACGGCGGTCACCTGCGCGCCGGATGCTGCGGCGTTCGCATGGAGGTCGGCAGCGCCGATCCGGTCGCCCTCGACGGCCGTCACCGGCCCGCCGCTCGCCGCCGCCGCCACCAGCGCGAAGAGCCCCGACCCGGCGTACAGATCGATGGTCGACGCGCCGTGTGGGACCCGCGAGGCGACGTCGCTCGCCAGGCGGCCGAGCAGGTGCCGGTTGCCCTGGAAGAACGCCTGCACGTGACGCCGCAGTCGGATCGTCCGCCCGCCGGCCTCAAGCACGTCGTGCACGAACGGGCTGCCGGACATCACGCCGGCGGTGCCGGCGACCAATCCGGTCAAGCCGTCGATCGCCGCGACGGGCAGGAGCCTCCGCGCGTCGAGCCGCTCGCCCTCCACGTGCAGCACCCGCTCCGACGCATCCACGTTCTCGGAGACCTCGATCTCCGCGGGACCGCCTAGGCCGAGCGATTGCAGGCCGGCCGCGACGCGGTCCAGCACGTCGCAGGTCGACGCGAGCAGCTGGCGCGTCGCGCGCGGCTCACAGATCTCGTGGGTGCCTTCGCGGAAGAAGCCAAGGCGACGGCCGCGCCAGTGCAGGCGGCCCCGCATCCGATAGCCGTCGTGGGCCGACGGGGCGACCGTCACGGGCAACGGCAGCGCCGCACGGGCGATCCGTGCGAAGGCATCCACGACGACCTGCGCCTTGATCTCGAGCTGGCGCGCGTAGGCGATGTGAGCGAACAGGCAGCCGCCGCAGAGCGGGTCGACGAACGGCTCGCGGCGATCCGGCGAGGGCACGTCGACACCGACGCTGCGGGCGTAAACGACGCCCTTCGCCACCCGCTCGACGGCCGCCGTCACCCGCTCGCCGGGAATCGCCCCCGAGACCAAAACCACGCGCCCGTCGAGGCGAGCGATCATCCGCCCGCCGGCCGCCGGCTTCTCGATGTCGAGGGTGAGGAGGTCCATCGATGATGAGCCGCGGGCGATCAGGAGAACACGAGGGTCGGCAAGGCGAATCGCTCTCGAACGAGCCGATCGAGGGCCGCCTCCTGCGCCCGGGCGAACGCGTCGGGCGCCATCCGGGTGCGATACGGCGCCAGATCGTCGGCCACCTGTCGCGCAAATGCCGCCCGCTGGCTGGCGTCGAGGCGCGCCCGCGCGCCGTCCAGCAGCTCCCGGTCGAGCGTCCGGAGCCGCGCCAGCAGCTCGGTCCTCGCCCGCCCGCGGACGCCGTGCGCCGCGGCTCGCGCGGCCTCCAGCTCGTGCGCGACCCGATCGGTCACGCCGTCGAACGCGTCGCCGAGCGCTCCGGTAGCTCGCGCGTTCGTGAGCCGCAGCACGGCGCGCTCGAGGTGCGCCGGCAGCGAGCCCCGGGCCGTCGAGGGCGACGCGATACCCGCCCCCTCGTCCTCGATCGCGGCGGGCAGTCCGACGGCCCGCCGCCACTCGTCGAATGCGTCGAGGACGTCCCCCTCGCAGAAGTCGATCTTCACGGGGCGCCGGCGGCCGCCCTTTCGCTGGTGCCGGGCGATCGGTACCGATCGATCCCGCCGAACGCCACCTTCAGCGGAATCCCCTCCGCCGCCCAGCGCGACACGAGGTCGAAGGACGGCCCGACCACCCGAATCAGATGCCCTTCGTTCTTCTGGCAGAGGTACGCTTCGATTTCGCGGCAGTAGTCTATCGGTTCCGTTCCCACACCATCCTCAGCCCGCGCAGCGTCAGGTCGGCGTCGACGTGCTGGATGAGCGGCGTCTCCGGCGCAATGACGGGAGCGAGGCCGCCCGTCGCGACGCAGATGGCGCCGCCGCCGAGCTCGTCGCTCATCCGGCGGATGAGGCCCTCGACCATCCCGACGTAGCCCCAGAACAGGCCCGACTCCATCGCCCCCACCGTCGTCCGCCCGACGACGTGAGACGGCTTGCGGACGTCGATACGTGGAAGTCGCGCGGCGCGCTGGAACAAGGCGTCGGCCGAGATCTGCACGCCGGGACAGATCGCACCACCCAGGTACTCGCCGCGCGCCGTGATGGCATCGAACGTCGTCGCGGTGCCGAAATCGAGGACGACGAGCGGCCGCTGGCTGGAGCGCCCGAACTGCTCGTAGGCGGCGATGCTGTTGACGATTCGATCCGCGCCCACCTCCGCCGGGTTCTCGTAGAGGATCGGCATGCCCGCATGAGTGGCCTCGACGGTCAGCGCCGGCGTGCCGAAGTAGCGCTCGGCCATCGAGCGGATCGTCGCCGTGAGCGGCGGCACCACCGACCCGAGAACGATGCCGTCGACCCGCGAGCGATCGAGGTGGTGGTGAGCGAAAAGGCCGTCGATGAGCAGACCCAGCTCGTCGGCCGTCCGCTCCCGAAGCGTCTGCAGCCGCCAGGACTGCACGAGCGACTCGCCATCGAAGACGCCGAGCACGATGTTCGTGTTGCCGACGTCAATCGCCAGCAGCATGGAATCCCTTCAGCGCAGCCACGTGATCTCGCCGGCGACGAGCCGCACGATTCGCCCGTCGACGGCGACCAGGAGAGCGCCCGATTCGTCGATACCGGCCGTCGTGCCGGCGAGCGGCCCCGAGGGCGATTCCCACGAGACCCGTGCGCCGACCGACCCCGGCGCGCGCGCGCGCCAGGCATCGAGAATAGCATCGAACCGGCCGGCCAGCAGGTCGTCGTAGCGGCGCGACAGCGCCGCGAGCGTCCCGGCGAACAGCGCGGCACGATCGACGGCACGTCCCAGCTCGGTCTCGAGCGACGTCGCCCGGTCGGCAAGGTCCGGCGGAAGCGCCGTCGAAGCGACGTTGACGCCGTAGCCGACGACGATGGCCTCGATGCGCGAGCCGGCGGCGACCGCTTCGGCCAGGATGCCGGCCAGCTTTCGCCGGCCGACCATGAGATCGTTGGGCCACTTGATGTCAGGGGCGAGCCCGGTGATCCGCTGGATCGCCTCGGCCAGTGCCACGCCTGCCGCCAGCGTCATCGTCGTCGTCGCGCGGCCCGCATCGACGGAGTGGGCGGGCGTGAGGATTACGGAGACGTACAGGCCCGATCCCGGCGGCGAGAACCAGGTGCGGCCGCGCCGGCCGCGCCCGGCCGTCTGTCGGTCGGCGCAGACGACTGTTCCCTCGCGGCCGGCGCCGGCCGCAAGCGCCGCCGCCGCGTCGTTGGTGGATCCGATGGTCGGAAAATAGCGGACGTCGCCGGCAAGCCGGCCGAGACCGGATCCCGCGCGCGCCAGCGCCGCGGCGAAGTCGGCCGGGAGGGCCGCCGTGGCGGAACCGCCCGGACCGTGGTCAGACAGGTTCGAGCTCAAAGCTGATGTCCACGGCCGGCGCCGAATGCGTCAGCGCGCCCACGGAGACGAAGTCGGCGCCCGTCGCCGCCAGCTCGGGCAGGCGCTCCAGGGTGACGCCGCCCGAGATCTCCACCTTCGCCCGCCCGCGGGCGCGGCCCACCGCGTCGCGGACCTCAGCGGTCGGCATGTTGTCGACGAGCACGATGTCGGCGTGCGCCTGCAGGGCCTGGTCGACCTCGTCAAGGTCCTGCGCCTCCACTTCGATCGGCAGCCCGGGATTGTGCGCGCGCGCCCGCCGCACCGCCTCCGCGACGCCACCGGCGAGGCGGATGTGATTGTCCTTGATCAGCACCGCGTCGAACAGGCCGGCGCGATGGTTGACGGCGCCGCCGGCGCGCACGGCGTGCTTCTCGAGCGCTCGCAGGCTGGGCGTCGTCTTGCGGGTATCGAGCACGGCAATCCGGCCGCCCGCGACGTCGACGAACCGGCGCGTCCTGGTGGCGATGCCCGAGAGACGCTGCAGAAAATTGAGCGCGGTCCGTTCGGCTGAGAGGAGCGCCCGCGCCTGACCGACGACTTCGGCAATCTCTTCGCCGGCCCGCGCGCGGTCGCCGTCGCGCCGGTGGAGGGTCGCCTGGACGGCGGAATCGAGCTGGCGGAACGCCTCGACCGCCACGTCCAGGCCGGCCACCACGCAATCGTCCTTCACGACGAAGACGCCGCGCGCCTCGAGGTCCGGAGCGACCGTGGCGGCAGTGGTGATATCGCCGCTCTGAATGTCTTCGTCGAGAGCCCGGCGGACAAGGTCGCGATAGACGTCGGGGGCCAGCGGCTCCATCGGCTACGGATTGGGAGCCACTTCGCCGAAGGTGACGTCGACGCCGAACGACGCCCCCGGCAGACGCTCGAGACGCTCGATGCGGCCGGCGGCCTGCAGGTCGGCCTCGATCGGATCGATGAGCGCGAGCCGTTCGGGAGCGTCGGTGAGGGCGACGCGGACGATCGGCACCTTCATCGACTGCTTCGCCTCCGAGCGCCGCTTTCGAATCTCGAAGAGCAGCTCGCGCGCGTAGTCCCAGTGGCGATGCTCGTCGGCCGTCACCTCGCCTCCGAGCGACACGAGCTCGGCGCGCTCCGGCCAGGCCGAGGCGTGGACGGATCCGTCCTGCCACCACGACCAGATTTCCTCGGTGACGAACGGCAGGAACGGCGCGAAGAGGCGCAGGTACACCGACAGCGCGGCGACGAGCGCCGAGTTCGCCGAGGCCGCGCGGGACGGTCCCTGCTCGCCGTAGCGCCGCGCCTTCACGAACTCGAGGTAGTCGTCGCAGAAGCCCCAGAACTCGCGCTCGGCGCGCTCGAGCACGCGGCCATAGTCGTACGCCTCGAGCAGATCGGTCGCCTCCCGGACCAGGTTGCCGAGGTCGAACAGCATCGCGCGATCCACCAGCACCGTGACGTCGCCCCGCGGCTCGGCAGTCGACAGAACGAAGCGCGAGGCGTTCAGCAGCTTGATCGCGAGCCGCCGGCCGACCCGCATCTGGCCCGGGTCGAAAGCGGTATCGGTCCCCGACCGGCCGCTCGCCGCCCAGTACCGGACGCCGTCGGAGCCGTGCTCCTCGAGCAGGGCCATCGGGGTGACCACGTTGCCCTTCGACTTCGACATCTTCTTGCGATCCGGATCGAGGACCCAGCCCGAGATCGCCGCGTTCGCCCAGGGCAGCGATCCGAACTCGAGGTGCGAACGGAGCACCGTGTCGAAGAGCCAGGTGCGGATGATGTCGTGCGCCTGCGGCCGAAGGTCCATCGGGAACGTCCGGCCGAAGAAATCGGCATCGTCCTCCCATCGGCAGATGATCTGGGGGGAGAGCGACGACGTCGCCCACGTGTCCATCACGTCGGGATCGCCGACGAAGCCGCCGGGCGCCCCGCGCTGGTCGGGCCGGTAGCCGTCCGGCACGTCGGTGGACGGATCGGTCGGGAGGCGGTCCTCCCGCGCCGCGATCGGCCGGTCGTGCCCGGGCCGCCCGTCCCCGTCGAGCGGGTACCAGACGGGAAACGGCACGCCGAAGAAGCGCTGGCGGCTGACGCACCAGTCGCCGTTCAGGCCGTTCACCCAGTTCTCGTACCGGGCCTGCATGTAGGCGGGATGCCACTGGAGCTCGCGGCCGCGCGCCAGAAGCGCGTCGCGCAGCTCGATGGCCTTGATGAACCACTGGCGGCTCGTGACGATCTCGAGCGGACGATCGCCCTTCTCGAAGAACTTCACGGCGTGGGTGATCGGTCGAGGATCGCCGATGAGAGCGCCCGACGCGCGGAGCTGCTCGACGATCGCGGAGCGCGCCTTCGAGGCCGACAGGCCGGCCAGCGCGTCGTAGTGGCGCTGCGCCTCAGCCTGGTCGTCCGACGGCCATCCGCTCGAACCCCATGTCACGGAACCGAGCGTGCCGTTCGGCTGGATGACGGCGCGGACCGGCAGCGACAGCTCGCGCCACCAGGTCACGTCGGTGACGTCGCCGAAGGTGCAGATCATCGCGATGCCGGTCCCCTTCGCGGGATCGGCCAGGTGGTGCGCTCTGACGGGCACGGGAGCCCGGAAAAGGGGCGTGAAGACGGTGCGGCCGATGAGCGGCCCGTACCGCTCGTCGTCGGGGTGCGCGACGAGCGCGACGCAGGCCGGAATGAGCTCGGGCCGCGTCGTCTCGATGTCCACGAAGCCACCGTCCGGCTGGACGAACCGAATCCGATGGTAGGCGCCCGGCACGTCGCGATCTTCCAGCTCGGCCTGCGCCACGGCGGTCCTGAAGTCGACGTCCCAGAGCGTCGGCGCTTCGACCTGGTAGGCAAGGCCGCGAGCGAGCAGGCGCAGGAACGCGAGCTGCGACACGCGCTGCGACCGTGCGTCGATCGTCGCGTAGGTCGCCGACCAGTCGACCGAGAGCCCGAGGTACTTCCACAGATGCTCGAAGACCTTTTCGTCTTCGCCGGTCAGCCGCGCGCACAACTCGACGAAATTCGGCCGCGAGATCGAGGCCGGCTGCTTGCCCGGCCTGTCGGGCGGCACGAAGGCCGGATCGTAGGGCAGCGACGGGTCGCACCGCACGCCGTAGTAGTTCTGCACGCGGCGTTCGGTCGGCAGCCCGTTGTCGTCCCAGCCCATCGGATAGAACACGGCCTTGCCCCGCATGCGCTGGAATCGCGCAATGACGTCCGTGTGGGTGTACGAGAAGACGTGGCCGACGTGAAGGGATCCGCTGACGGTCGGCGGGGGCGTATCGATGGATACACCTCGTGGCGCGGCCGGGTCCGATCGAATCGGTACACGCCGGTCGACTCCCACCGGGGCATCCATTTCGCCTCCAGGCCTTCGAGGGCCGGTTTCTCGGGAAGCCGCAGGCGCGCCGGGTCGAGGCGCGTCAGCGCAGACGGGTCGGACATCCCTAGATCGTATTACAGATTACTCGACCGACCCCTTGATCCGGTCGATCTCCTCGCGCACGAGCCGCTCGGCGACCGGTCCGACGATCTGGGCGGTGGTGTCGCGGACCACCCGGTCCGTGAGGCGATCAAGCACGCGGCGCACGACCTCTTCGATCATGGTGTCGGTGAGGTCGACCGCTGGCGGCAGGCCCGGCCAGCGGGCGGCCGCTGCCTCCGGCGCAGCCTGTTCGGCGGCGAGCAGTGCGGCGAAGGCGTCGGACAGGGTCGGCAGCGCCGCCGGGAGGGTTGGCGGCGGGGCCGGAACGGGATCTGGCGGCGCAACGGCAGGCGCACCAGACCCGGGGTCGGCCTGCGGCGACGCGGCCGGCGCCGTCGTCGAGCGTCCGGCGGGCGCCGCACGCTCGATCTCGGCCCGGGGCGACGCGTACGACACGGGCAGATCGGACGATCCCGGCACGACGTCCAGCCCGACGTCCCATTCATCGGGTTGCGATTCGGCCGGGCGCCGGCCGGGCCACTCGGCGGGGAGGGCACGCGGGGGCTCGAGCGAGTCGTCGGCGGGAGTGGACCGCGCGGCAAACGCCTCGTCGAGGCGGTCGAAGTACGCGTCGAGTCCATCGACGTCGGCGTTGCCTGGCGGCTGGACCCGGTGTCCCTCGGAGGGCGGCGAGGCGATCGAGGGCGGCACGACGTCCGCGCCCGTCGGCTTGGGCGACCGGCCCGGACGGCCGAGCAGCTCCTTGACACGGCTGATGACGAGCTGCGGCTCGAACGGCTTGGCCAGCACGCCGTCGCACCCGATGGCGTTCGCGCGCGCTTCGTCCACCGGCTCGAACGCGCCGGTCAGGAGCAGCACCGGCACGTCGGCAAGCGCGGGCGAGCGCTTGACGTGCTCCGCCACCTGGTAGCCGTCGCGCCCCGGCATGCCGGTATCGGCGAGCACGATGTCGGGACGCTCCTTCTCGAGCCGCGCGATCGCCTGATCGCCGTCGCTCACGGCAATGACCTGGACGTCTTCGTCGGCGAAGGTCAGCTCGATGACTCGCTGAATGGTGATGCTGTCGTCAGCCAGGAGCAGCTTGTAGCCCACGTGATGGATCCTGCTAAACCCGTGCCCGGACGTTCGCGTTGATGAACTCGATGATCTCCTGCATGGGCGTGCCGGGCAGGAAGATGCCCTTGATCCCGATCGCTTTCAGCCGCGGGATGTCGACGTCGGGAATGATACCGCCGATCACCACGAGCACGTCGTCGAGCCCCTTCTCGGCCAGCAGCTCCATCAGGCGCGGTACGATGTGGTTGTGGGCGCCCGACAGAATCGACAGCCCGATGACATCCGCGTCTTCCTGCAGGGCGGCGGAGACCACCTGCTCGGGGGTCTGGCGGAGCCCCGTATAGATGACCTCCATGCCCGCATCCCGCAGCGCACGGGCGATGACTTTGGCCCCGCGGTCGTGCCCGTCGAGCCCGGGCTTGGCAATCACCACTCTGATCTTTTTCATCGGCATCAGCTGTCGGCAACCCTCAGTCAATCAGCCATGAGCAGTCTGCAATCGGCAATTACCCGCTCACTCAGATGACCGGCACTTCCTCGTACTCACCCCACACCTCCCGCAGCGCGTCGCACATCTCGCCGACCGTGGCGTACGCGCGCACGGCGTCGAGGATGGGCGGCATCAGGTTGTCGGCCGTGGTGGCCGCCTGCCGCAGGGCGTCGAGCGTCCGCCGGACCTGGCCGGCATCGCGGCGCTTCTTGAGCGCCTGGAGCCGGGCGATCTGCTTTTCGCCGGCGCTCTCGTCGATGTAGAGGATCTCCATCGGCGGCTCGTCTGCTTGGACGAAGTCGTTGACGCCGACGATGATCTTCTCGTGCCGCTCGACCGCCTGCTGGAACCGGTAGGCGCTCTCGGCGACCTCCTTCTGCGGGAAGCCGCGCTCGATCGCCTCGACCATGCCCCCCATGCCGTCGATCTGCCGGAAGTACGCCTCGGCGCCGTCGACCATGTCGCGGGTCAGCTTCTCGACGAAGTAGGAGCCGCCGAGCGGATCCACGACGTTGGTGACGCCGCTTTCGAACGCGATGATCTGCTGGGTCCGCAGGGCGAGCGTCGCGGCCTCGGCGGTCGGCAACGCGAGCGCCTCGTCGAGCGAGTTGGTGTGCAGCGAGTTGGTCCCGCCGAGCACCCCCGAGAGCGCCTGCAGGGCCGTGCGGACGACGTTGTTGTAGGGCTGCTGGGCGGTCAGCGACACGCCGGCCGTCTGCGTGTGGAAGCGCAGCTTCCACGACCGCTCGTTCTTCGCGCCGAAGCGGTCGCGAACGGCGTGCGCCCAGAGCGACCGCGCGGCGCGGTACTTGGCGATCTCCTCGAAGAAGTCGCTGTGCGCGTTGAAGAAGAACGAGATCTGGGGGACGAACGCGTCGACGTCGAGGCCGGCGTCGACGCCCCACTGGACGTACTCGATGCCGTCGCGCAAGGTGAACGCCAGCTCCTGGAGCGCTGTGGCCCCGGCCTCGCGGATGTGGTAGCCGCTCACCGAGATCGTGTTCCACTTCGGCACGTCCCTCGCGCAGAAGCCGAAGATATCGGTGATGATGCGCATCGACGGCCGCGGCGGGAAGATGTACTCCTTCTGCGCGATGAACTCCTTGAGGATGTCGTTTTGGATCGTGCCGGAGATCTTCGTCCAGTCGGCGCCCTGCTGCTCCGCCACGACGAGGTACATCGCGAAGATCATCGCCGCCGGCGAGTTGATCGTCATCGACGTCGTCACCTGCCCCAGGTGGATGCCGTCGAAGAGCGCCTCCATGTCGGCGAGCGAGGCCACGCTGACGCCGCACTTGCCCACCTCGCCGAGCGACAGCTCGTGGTCCGGGTCGCGCCCCATCAGCGTCGGCAGATCGAACGCGACGCTCAGGCCGGTGCCGCCCGCCTCGAGCAGCGTCCTGTAGCGCTGGTTCGTCTCCTCGGGCATGCCGAAGCCGGCGAACTGCCGCATCGTCCACAGCTTGCCGCGGTAGCCGGTCGGGTGGATCCCGCGCGTGTACGGGAACTCGCCCGGCTGCGCGATCTCGCGCGCCGCGTCGATCGGGTCGAGATCGCCGGCCGTGTACAGGCGATCGATGGGCCGTCCGGAGATGGTGGTGAAGCTCTGCGCGCGCTCCGGCGATGTCTTCAGCACCGGCTCGAGCGTTTCGCGCTCCCAGCGCTGTTTGTCGGTTTCTGCGGTGGTCCTGGTCCCCATGACTGCCCTGATTATAGGCCAAAAGCCCTGGCCTTTCTTGACTTGCCGGAGGCCTGACGCTACGCTCCCCGGCGGTACCGAGCCGCAGTGAGCAGGGCGAACCGCCCTGCCGGAGCAGCGACGATGAACGCGCGCAGCGACCAGACCATCCCCCGGGGGCCGGAGCTTCCCGGTCATGCCTCGACGTTCGGCGCGATGCTCCAGGAATTCAACCTCGCCGCCCGCCTCCTCAAGCTCGATCCGGGCATCTGGAAGATCCTGACCTGTCCGAAGCGCCAGATCACGGTGTCGTGTCCGGTGCAGATGGACAACGGGGAGATCGAGGTCTTCACCGGCTACCGCGTCCAGTACAACATCACGCTCGGCCCGGCCAAGGGCGGCATCCGCTATCATCCCGGGGTCACGCTGGACGAGGTCACGGCCCTCGCCGCCTGGATGACGTGGAAGTGCGCGGTCGCGAACATCCCGTTCGGCGGCGGCAAGGGCGGCGTGGTCTGCGATCCGACCCGGATGTCGCGGCGCGAGATCGAGGCGCTGACGCGCCGATACATCGCCGAGATCGTCGACGCGATCGGTCCGGAAAAGGACGTGCCGGCGCCCGACGTCAACACCAACGATCAGGTGATGGCGTGGGTGATGGACACCTACAGCATGCACGTCGGCCACACGGTGACGTCGATCGTGACGGGCAAGCCGCTCGAGCTCGGCGGCTCGCTCGGCCGGCGCGAGGCGACGGGGCGCGGCGTGATGATCGCCGCGCGCGAATCGGCCAGGCACGTCGGCTTCGACATCGCCGGGGCGAGGGTCGCCGTGCAGGGTTTCGGCAACGTCGGATCGATCTCGGCGCAGCTCCTCGCGCAGGCGGGCGCCCGCGTCGTCGCCGTCACTGACTGGAAGGGCGGCGTCTACAACGACAAGGGGCTCGACATCGAGAAGCTGCTCGCGCACGCGCAGCAGCACAGGACCGTCGAGGGCTTCAGCGGCGGCGAGCCGCTCGCCAACGAGCAGATCTTCGCGCTCGAGGTCGACGTGCTCATCCCGGCGGCGCTCGAGAACCAGATTACGATGGCGAACGCGCCGGACGTGAAGGCGCGCATCATCATCGAGGGCGCCAACGGGCCGACGACACCCGACGCCCACCGCCACCTGCACGAGCGCGGCGTCTTCGTCGTCCCCGACATCCTCGCCAACAGCAGCGGGGTCACCTGCTCCTACTTCGAATGGGTGCAGGACCGCTACGGGTACTTCTGGACCGAAGGGGAGGTCAACGATCGGCTCGAGCGGAAGATGTGCGAGGCGTTCGGCGACGTCCTCCAGACCGCCCTGAAGTTCAAGATCGACATGCGCACGGCGGCCTACATCGTCGCCATCAACCGCGTCGCCACGGTGACCCGGATGCGCGGGATGTACGCGTAGATTCTCGGCGCTCTCGCCCTGGCTGGGCTACAATGGGATGTGCGGCTGTTCGCGTCACCGCTACGCTCCCTCCCCAATCGATCCTGATTCGGCCCTCATTGATCTCCCAGGAGACCTCATTCATGGCGATTCTGACCCGCCCGTACAACTCGTATGAGGTGGCCCAGCGTCAATTCGATCATGTCGCGGACCTGCTCGACCTCGATGCCCCGACGCGTGAACTGCTGCGTGTGCCACTGCGCGAATACCACTTCAGCATCCCCATCCGGCTCGACGACGGCCGGATGAAGGTGCTGCGCGGGTTCCGCGTGCAGCACAACGACGCCCGGGGTCCGAGCAAGGGCGGCATCCGGTTCCACCCCCAGGAGACGATCGACACGATTCGCGCGCTGGCGATGTGGATGACCTGGAAGTGCGCCGTCGTCGACATCCCGCTCGGCGGCGCGAAGGGCGGAGTGGTCTGCGACCCGCATGATCTGAGCGCGCGCGAGCAGGAGCAGATCTGCCGGGGCTGGGTCCGACAGGTGGGGCGCGACGTCGGGCCGGAGATCGACGTGCCGGCGCCCGACGTGATGACGACGCCGCAGCACATGCTCTGGATGCTCGATGAATGGGAGGTGATCCACGGCCGCCGGCACGCCCCCGGATTCATCACCGGCAAGCCGGTCGGGCTGGGCGGGTCGCTCGGGCGGACGGAGGCCACCGGGTACGGCGTGGTCTTCACGCTGCGCGAAGCGCTCAGGCAGCTGGGCATCAGCACGAGCGCGACCACGGCGAGCGTCCAGGGCTTCGGCAACGTCGCGCAGTATGCGATCCGGCTCTACCACCAGCTCGGCGGGCGGGTGATCGCGGTCGCGTCGTGGGATCAGCGCGCCGGAACGGCCCACCTGTTCCGGAAGGAGCCCCGCGTCGACCCCGACGAGCTCGCGGCGCACACGGATCACTTCGGCGGAATCGACGCCGGCGAGGTGGGCGCGCTCGGCTACGAAGTGCTGCCGGGCGACGCGTGGCTGGAGCAGCCGGTCGACATCCTGATCCCGGCGGCGCTCGAGAACCAGCTGACCGCCGACAGCGTCGCGCGCGTGAACCGGAGCGTACGGGTCATCGCGGAAGGCGCCAACGGCCCGACGACCCCCGAAGCGGACGCCGTGCTGGGCGAACGCGGCATCTTCGTCATTCCCGACTTCCTGGCCAACGCGGGCGGCGTCACCTGCAGCTATTTCGAGCAGGTGCAGAGCAACACGAACTACTACTGGGACAAGGACGAGGTGCTGGCGAAGCTGGACGTCAAGATGACCGCCGCCTTTTACGCGGTCAGCCAGCTGGCGACCGCGCGCCGGCTCTCGATGCGGGATGCCGCGTACGTGATCGCGGTGAACCGCGTCGCGCAGGCCTGCCACGATCGCGGGTGGATCTGAACGGCGGCGTGCCATGCCCGCTGATGACCGCCCGCCGGCCGTGCCGCGCTTCGAACGCCGGTTCTTCGACGCGTCACGACCGGTAACGGTCATCGCCGGCGGCTCGCCGGGCGCGAAGGCGCGAGGCCTGATCCAGGTCCGCGACCTGCTGACCGGTCGGTTCCCCGCCGACCGGTTCCCCCAGCTCCACGTGGACGTCCCGGCGCTGACGGTGCTGCAAACCGGCGCGTTCGACCGGTTCATGGCGCACAACGACCTGTGGCGGCCCGTGGAAACCACGGCCGACGACGACACCACGCTCGCGCTGGCGTTCCAGGCCGCCGATCTGCCGCCGGAGCTGGTCGGCGATCTGCGCGCGCTCGTCGAGGAGGTTCGATCGCCGCTCGCCATCCGGTCCTCGAGCCTCCTCGAGGACGCCCTGCCGCACCCGTTCGCGGGCGTCTACGCCACCAAGATGCTCCCCAACGATCAGCTGGACGCCGATTCCCGCTTCCGCCGGCTGACCGAGGCGATCAAGCTGGTGTACGCATCGACGTTCTTCGAGGCGGCCAGGCGTTATCGCGAGGCGGCCGGCTGCCGGTCCAGCGACGAGAAGATGGCGGTCATCGTCCAGGAGGTCGTGGGCCGGCGGCACCGAACGCGTTTCTACCCCGACGTGTCGGGCGTCGCGCGATCGTACAGCTTCTACCGGAGCGGAACGGCGCGTCCCGAGGACGGGGTCGTGGACCTCGCGCTCGGGCTCGGCAAGACGATCGTGGACGGCGCGCTGGCCTGGAGCTACTCCCCGGCATATCCACAGGCCACGCCGCCCTTCGCCTCGCCGCACGAATTGCTCGAAGGGACCCAGACGGCGTTCTGGAGCGTGCGCATGGAGGGCACGCCGCGGTACGATCCGTCGGAGGAGACCGAATATCTCGTGCGAAACGGCCTCGCGGAGGCTGAAGCCGACGGGACGCTGCGGCTGGTGGCCTCGAGCTACGATCCGGGCGGCGACCGGCTCTACCCGGGACTGCGCGGCAGCGGCCCTCGTGCGGTGACGTTCGCGCCGCTCCTCGTGTTCGAGCAGTTTCCGCTGAATGCGGCCGTGCGGACGCTGCTGACGATCGCCGAAGAAGTGTTCGACGCGCCGGTGGAGATCGAGTTCGCCGCGACGTTTGCGCACGATCGGCAGCCGCCGGGGCGTCTCGGCTTCCTGCAGGCGCGTCCGATGCTGGTGTCGTCACGCCCCGTGGCGATCGCCGACGAGGAGGCCGCGAGCGCCGGGCGGATGCTCCTCTCGCGCGCCGCGCTCGGCAACGGCGAGGCGCAGGTCCGCGACGTCGTGTTCGTGCGCCCCGAGACGTTCGACGCGGCCCGGACCCGGGTCATCGGCGCCGAAGTCGCCGGCATGAACCGCTGGCTCGTGGACCGGAAGCGTCCGTATCTCCTCATCGGCTTCGGCCGCTGGGGCAGCTCCGATCCGTGGCTCGGGATCCCGGTCGACTGGGCCAGCATCGCCGGCGCACGCGCGATCGTCGAGACCGCAATCCCGGGCATGACGGTGGATCCGAGCCAGGGGTCACATTTCTTCCACAACCTCTCCAGCTTCGATGTCCTGTACCTGACGGTCCGGCCCGGCGTCGATCCGCCCATGGACTGGCCATGGCTCGACGCGCAGCCGATCGCGCACGAGACGGCCCACGTGCGTCACGTCGAGCTCGCCGCGCCGCTCGTCGTCAAGGTGGACGGTCGAAGCGGCCGCGGGATCGTCCTCCGCTCGGCCGCGGAGAGCGCATCGTGAACCGATCCGACGATCCGATCCTCGACTCGCTTCGCGAGCGCGCGAAGGAGCTGCACTGCCTCTACAGGGTTCACGAGATCCTCTCGCATGCGGATCGGCCTGCCTCCGAGATCTGCCGCGGGCTCGTCGAGGCGATGCCGGCGGGCTGGCGCTTCCCGGCCGACTGCTTCGCGAAGATCACGCTGGGCCACGAGGTGTTCCAGCCGCTGCGCAGCGTGGACACGCCGTGGGTGCAGCGCGCGCCGATCGTCGCCGGTGACCGCCAGATCGGCGCGGTGGAGGTGTTCTACACCAGGCCGCAGCCGCCGGCCGACGAAGGACCGTTCCTCAAGGAGGAGCGGAAGCTGATCGACACGATCGCGGACCAGCTGGCCGACTGGGCGGTCCAGCACGGCATCGCCGGCGTGCGCGCCGACCGGGCGGCCGTTCGCGATCGCGAGTGGTCGGTCATCATCGATTTCCTGCGGCGCACCGATCCGTATCAGCTCGCGCGCCTGTCGCACCGCATGCTCAACCAGCTGAGCTGGACCGGCGTCGAGCGCGCCCAGGCGCTGCTCGCGTCGTACGCGTCGACGGCGCGCGATCACGACGAGGGCGCGCTCAACGAGAATCGACCGCTCGATCGCGGCACCGAAGCGCTGCCGGCCGCGCCGGAGCCGGTCTTCGCGCTCGCCGCCGAGTACATGACAGGCCAGGAGATCCTCGCCGAGCTCGAGAAGTGGATCCGGGAGGACAAGAGCGCGTTCCTGATCGAGACGGTGGACCACCTGGGCAGCACGATGGCCGAGATCACCCAGGCGCTCGACCGGTTCCGGCAGCTAGCCCTCGACGACGAGGAACTGTCGCGCGCAACGCGCATCGGGCTGCGCGTGTCGCTGGCGCGGCGGATCCTGACGGACGACAGCGACTTCGTCAACCTCGCGCGGGCCTACCTGACGGTCGCCGACTACGCCGACCTGCTGCACCGCGTGATCTCACCGCCCGACGGCCACGGCAAGCTGGGCGGCAAGAGCGCCGGCCTGCTCCTCGCGGCCGCGATCATCCGGCGCTCCACGGAGTACGCCGACGTCGCCGCCGACGTTCGTGTGCCCCGGACCTGGTATGTGGCGTCCGACGGCCTGCACGACTTCGTCGAGTACAACCATCTCGAGGACGTCTACAACTGCAAGTACGCCGAGCCCGCCCAGATCCGCCGCGACTACCGGCACATCGTGCAGGTGTTCAAGCACTCGCACTTCTCGCCGGAGATCGTGAAGGGGCTGTCGATGGCGCTCGACGACCTCCAGGATCGCCCGCTCATCGTGCGCAGCTCGAGCCTGCTCGAGGACCGGATGGGCGCCACCTTCTCGGGCAAGTACAAGAGTCTGTTCCTGGCCAACCAGGGCACGAAGCGCGATCGGCTCGGCGCGCTGCTCGACGCGGTGGCCGAGGTATACGCGTCGCTGTTCGGCCCCGATCCGATCGAGTACCGAGCCGAGCGCGGCCTGCTCGACCTTCACGAGGAAATGGCGATCATGATCCAGGAGGTCGTCGGGTCGCGCGTCGGCCGCTACTTCCTGCCGGCCTACGCAGGCGTCGCCTTCAGCAACAACGAGCTGCGCTGGTCGCCGCGCATCCGCCGGGAGGACGGCCTCGTGCGCCTGGTGCCCGGGCTCGGCACGCGAGCCGTCGATCGACTGGCCGACGACTACCCGCTGCTCTTCGCTCCGGGACAGCCTGGACTGCGCGTCAACGTCAGTCCCGAAGAGGTCCTGCGCTACTCGCCGCGGCGCGCCGACCTCATCAACCTCGACACGGGCCGGTTCGAGACCGTGGCCGTCGAGACCCTCCTCAGGGAATGCGGGCGCGACCTGCCGGCGGTCGGCCAGATCCTCTCGCGCCTCGACGCCGACGGCACCCGGCGCCCGATTGGCTTCGACTGGAACCCGGTAAGTGATCCGGCGCTGGTGACCTTCGACGGCCTGGTCGGCAGCACGTCGTTCCTGGCGCGCATCCGCGCGCTGCTCCGCCTCCTCGGCGAGAAGCTCGGCGGCCCCGTCGACATCGAGTTCGCCTCCGACGGGCGCGATCTGTACCTGCTCCAGTGCCGCGCGCAGAGCTTTGCCGAGGACGAGGCGCCGGCGCGCATCCCGCGCGACCTTCCGCCCGAGCGCGTCCTCTTCACCGCGAGTCGGTTTGTCTCAAACGGCCGGGTCGCCGACATCACCCACGTCGTGTACGTGGATCCGGACCGGTATCAGGCGCTCGGCGGGCTCGCCGAGATGCGCGCCGTGGGCGAGGTGGTCGGCCGCCTGAACGCCCTGCTGCCGAGGAGGCGCTTCGTGCTGATCGGACCTGGCCGGTGGGGCAGCCGCGGTGACATCAGACTGGGCGTCGCGGTGACCTACTCCGACATCAGGAACACCGCCATGCTGCTCGAGGTGGCTCGGCGCCGCGGCAGCTACGTGCCGGATTTGTCGTTCGGCACGCACTTCTTTCAGGATCTCGTGGAGTCGCGGATCCGGTACCTGCCGCTGTACCCCGACGATCCGGGCGCCGTGTTCAACGAGGACTTCCTGCGCCGGGCACCGAACCACCTGGCGAGGCTGGTGCCGGATCACGCGGACCTCGCCGACGTCGTCCGCGTGATCGACCTGCCGCAGGCGAGCGGCGGGCTGGTGCTGCGGGTCCTGATGAATGCCGACCTGGACGAGGCGGTCGGCGCCCTCGTGCCGCCGGACTCGCGCACCGAGGCCGCCGGCGGCCCGCGAAGGCGACGGACGCGCTGGTCGGACTGACGTCGACGGCGCCCGACGTCGAGCGGGGCGCTACGATGGACCGGGTTTGACGATGACGCCGGCTCGCGTGCGGCCGTCGATGGTCACGACGGCCGGGGCGCGCAGGCGGATGTGGCGGACGAACTCGCCTTCGCCCGCCGTCGGCTGGGCGGCGAGCCAGGCCCAGTCGATGAAGCCGTCGCCGGCGTCGGGGTTGACGGTCAGGTACCCGACGTTGCCCGCCACGAGGTTCTGGAAGAAATGGCTTCCCTGCGACGGCTGCACGTGCAAGTCGCGGAAGCCCGCCTCGACGATCGCCCGCGCCCCGGAAATCTGGTCCCAGGTGACCGGGATCCCGAGCAGGGGATCGGCAGACCCCCACCGCCCGACGCCGATGAGCAGGTACGATCGCTTCTGCGAGGCGAGCTCGGCGTTGAACCGCGCGACCTCGCGCGCCACGTCGCGGCTGCGTCCGCGCTCGAAGCGCTGGCCGTCCACGACGATCAGGTCGCGGACGTCGTCGATCGTGCCGTGGCCGAGCGCGCTCGAGCTCTGGGAGATCACACGGTCCCGCTCGATCGCCTCGAGCGCCACGTCGGGGAGCTCGCGGAGGCGCGCGAGCGGCCGTAACTGCAGCAGCGCGAGCTCGGGCGGCGAGGCCGAGGGCAGGTTGACCGCGAACTCGATCTCGACCGGCGCGCTGACGCCCTCCGAGGCCACGCCGAGCAGCGCGTCGAGGAGCCCGGCCAGCGGAAAGAGCCCGTGCTTGAGCAGCGGCGCGAAGGTGACGAGCCGGACGCCGGGCCGCGACACGCCGTCGTAGAGCGCGTCGTTCTCGGGCGAATAGGTCGAGCCCAGGCGGGCGAGCGTGCCGTCTTCCTCGGCCGCGCGCAGATCGAAGCGCGCCGGCGCGAACCGGCCCACGCTGTCCGATCGGCCGAGCTCGAGCGCGTAGAACTGCCGCTGGGAGTTGTTGACGGCGTCGCCCGCCGACGAGAACTCGACGACGTGGTGCGGGTAGCGCGGACAGAACCGGAAGCAAGCGCCGCCCTGGACGACCGTCTCGCCGAGCCCGAGCGCCACCGCCGCGATGCCGTCGGCCGCCTCCATGGGCGGCAGCGGATAGAAGTTGTGCGATCGGGCGACGCCGGCGAAGTCCGGATAGAAGCGCGCCCCGTGCGCGCGGCCGACGAGCCGCTGCAGCACGACCGACATCTTCTCCTCTTCCAGCCGGTACGGGCTGCCGGCGAGGTATTCCTTCGCCGCGTGCGCGAACATCGATGCGTAGACCCGCTTGACCGCCGTCAGCAGCTGGCGCAGCCGCACGTCGGCGCGGTGGTGGTCGTTCGGCAGCATGAACGTGCTGTAGATGCCCGCGAACGGCTGGTACTGTGAGTCCTCCAGCAGGCTGGAGGACCGGATCGCCAGCGGATGGCGGATGGCGGCGACCAGCGCCGACAGGTCGGCGGCCGCCGAGGGCGGCAGCTCTGCCGCCACGAAGCGGGTTTCGATCTCGCTGTCGGTCGCGCCGCCGAACGCCACGTCGCGCAGCGAGTTCCGCTCGAGGAACTCGTCGAACACGTCCGATCCCATGACGACCGACGGCGGCACGGCGATGCGGACGCCCGGAAAGCGCTCGGCCACCCCCGATTCGCTGACGAGGAGGTCCGTGAACGCCAGGCCGCGCGCCTTGCCCCCGAGCGATCCGCCCCCGAGCCGGCAGAGCGTCGCCTCCGGGTCGTACCGCGCGGGATCGAAGTCGACCACCACGCCGTGGCCGAGCGGGTGCCGGTGCTCCTGGATGGCGCGCATCAGCTCGAGCCGCAGGTGCTCGACCGTGGGGAAGTCCGACACCTTCCGCGGCCGCAGGCGCTCGGCGAGCGCGAACTCGGTCCTCGCCTTGAACCAGTTCGAGAAGTGGTTGCGCTCGCCGTGATACGCCAGGGACTCCGGCGGCACCGTCGCCAGCTGCTCCTCGAGCTCGCGGAGGTCGCGCGCGCGGCCGACCTCGCGTCCGTCGGGCGTCCGGAACACGAAGTCCCCGAACCCGAGGCTTTCGACCATGAACCGCCGGAGCTGCTGCAGGAGCGTCGGCGATCCCTTCACGAGGAACCCGGCGCCGACCGACCGCGCGAGCGCCTGGTTCTCGGCGCGGCTCGACTGGAGCATGACGGGGATGTCCGGCTGGCGCTCCCGGATCCGGCGGGCCAGATCGAGCCCGGCGTCCTCGGCGACCACGCCGCCGCGCCGGAACTCGATGTCGGAGATGATGCCGAGGATGTGGTCTTCGTGCTCGACGAAGTCGCGCCAGGCCTCCTCGTAGCTCCCGCAGAGCAGAATCTTCGGCTGGGCCTGCAGGCGCATCAGTTTGTGGGACAGGTTCACCCCCTCCGGCGCCAGTCTGTGCGCGTGGTGCATCAGCTCGGCGTACATCGTCGGCAGGAACGACGAGTAGTAGCGGACGTTGTCCTCGACGACGAGGATCACCTGGACGCCCATGACGCTCGTGTCGTGGGCGACGTTCCAGCGGTCCTCGACCGACTTGACGATCGCCGGCACGATGCGGACGTCGCCCTGCCAGAGGAAGACCTGGTGGATCGGCAGCCGTCCGGCGCCGTCGACCAGCCGCCCGGCCTCGCGGGCGTCGTACGCGAGGACCACGACCGGCGTGTCGAGCCCGGCCTCCCGGATGCGCCGCGCGAGGCTGACGGCCGACATGTCGCCGGCCCACGCCGAGGCGATGATGAGGTTGTACCGCGTGCGATCCCAGGCGAGCGCCAGCGCCTGCTCCCCGCTCGACACGTGCGTGATGCCGGGGGTGTGCCGGACGTTCAGATCCAGGAACTCCTTGAGCACGAGCTCCTGCAGCTCGCCGTCTTCCGCGATGATGAACGAGTCGTAGAGGCTGGAGACGAGCAGGATGTCATGGACCCGCCTGCGCGCGAGATCGGAGACGCGCGCGAGGCGGACACCCGAACCGGGCCGGTTGGGGAAGGACACGAGATCTGAGAATTTGAGAATCTGGGATTTGAGGAGCTGAGAATTGAGAATTGAGCATCCGAGAATCTGAGAATCGCGGAGATTCAGCCCCGCGAATTCTCACATTCTCAAATCCTCACGTCCTCAAATCCTCAGGTCCTCCGTCCTCGTCTCAGACGAGCCCCTGGTCCATCATCGCGTCGGCGACCTTCAGGAAGCCGGCGATGTTGGCGCCGTTCACGTAGTTGCCGGGAGTGCCGAACTCGTTCGCCGTCTCATGGCAGTTGCGATGGATCGCCTTCATGATCTTGTGCAGGCGATCGTCGACCTCCTCGCGCGTCCACAACAGGCGCGCGCTGTTCTGCGCCATTTCGAGACCCGAGGTCGCCACGCCTCCCGCGTTGGCGGCCTTCGCCGGCCCGTACAGGATCCGGGCGTCGATGAACTGCCGGACGCCGTCGAGCACGGTCGGCATGTTCGCGCCTTCCGAGACGACATAGACGCCGTTGGCCAGCAGGTTCGACGCGTCGCGGCTGGTGATCTCGTTCTGGGTCGCGCTCGGGAACGCGCACTGCGCCTTGTGGTTCCAGATCGGATTGTACTCGAGCCGCGGATCCACCGTGGTGTAGACGGCGCCCTTGAAGCGGTCGGCGTAATCGCTGATGCGGCCCCGCCGGACGTTCTTGAGATCCATCACGAACTGCAGCTTCTCGGCGTCGATCCCGGCCTCGTCGAAGATGTAGCCGCCCGAGTCGGAGAGCGTCACCGGCCGCGCGCCGAGCTGGAGGAGCTTCTCGACCGTGTACTGGGCGACGTTGCCGCTCCCCGAGACCAGGCAGGTCTTCCCCTCGAGCGTCTCCTTGCGGGTGGCCAGCATCTCGGCGGCGAAGTACACCGCGCCGTAGCCCGTCGCCTCGGGCCGGATGAGGGAGCCGCCCCAGTTCAGACCCTTGCCGGTCAGCACGCCGGTGAACTCGTTCCGCAGCCGCTTGTACTGACCGAACAGGTACCCGATCTCGCGGCCGCCGACGCCGATGTCGCCCGCCGGGACGTCGGTGTCGGGTCCGATGTGGCGGCACAGCTCGCTCATGAAGCTCTGGCAGAACCGCATCACCTCGTTGTCGCTCTTCCCTTTCGGATCGAAGTCCGACCCGCCCTTGCCGCCGCCCATCGGCAGCGTCGTCAACGAGTTCTTCAGCACCTGCTCGAACGCGAGGAACTTCAGGATGCCCAGGTTCACCGACGGATGGAACCGGAGCCCGCCTTTGTAGGGACCGATCGCGCTGTTCATCTCGATCCGGAAGCCGCGGTTCACCTGAATGCGGCCCTGGTCGTCCTGCCAGGGGACCCGGAACATGATCACTCGCTCGGGTTCGACCATGCGCTCGATGATCCGCATGCTCCGGTATTCGGGCCGGCGGTCGAGCACCAGCTCCAGCGATTCGACGACCTCCTGCACGGCCTGGTGGAACTCCGGTTCGGCCGGGTTCTTGGCCTTGAGATTCGAGAGCAAGTCCCGCGCATACGATCCCGCACTGGTCGACGGCTCCGGCTCTTTGACGATCATGAAGTCCTCCCAGACGCAGATGAACGAGTTCTCACCGGGGGTCCGTTGATCTAGCAAATGAAACGCCGTCCGGCGGCTCTGGTCCAAGTGACCGGCCGGCAAGTGCTTGCGGGGGGCCGATGGCAGGCGACGGAGGCGCGGCAATCACCTGTGCCGCCATTCCGGCGCTCCGTACCGCGGCACTACGACCCACGGACCCGGAAATCCAGCAGATCGCGGACCACTTTAGAGCCGTTTGCGGCCGTCAGCTCGATGACGTAGTCACCAGGTACGAACGGAGCGAGCGGCAGCGTGATCTCGAACGGGCGATCGGCCGAGGCAGACGTCACGCGCAGCGGGCGGATCGCCTGGCCGAAGCGGCTCAACAGCCGCGCCGTCACCTGCGGGGCACCGTCCGGGGCGTACGCGGCGACGCGGATCAGCAGCGTCTCGGTACGGCTGAAATCGCGCGCGGCCACCGGGACGGCGTCCGGATCGGCGACGAGCGCGCGCAGCTCCAGGGCGGTACGCGCGCGGAGCACCTGCGGCGTGCCGAGCGTCACCGGCGCCTTGAGGTCGCGCACCTCGATGTCGCGCACGTCGGCGTCCAGGGGCCCGGCGCTGCCGTCCTCGATCGACATGTGCAGGCGCAGGCGCCCGGGCAGAACGTCGAAGACGGCCCGCGCCGGGTCCTTGGCCGCCGGCGCGTCGGCTGCGTCCGAGGCGCGCACGCGGCCGTCGAACACGATCGTGCCGTCGGCGGCGAGCGCCTTCAACACGATCTGCGCCGGCGCGGGCTGCCGCGAGCGGTCGCCCGGAATGCGGCGAACCGGCTCCCAGACGAAGGTGACTTCCGTCCTGCCCGAAGGCCCCCGCGTGAACCCGAACCACGGCTGAATTAGACGGCTGATCTTCCGGGGCCGGTTGAATTCGGGAGGGACCGGCGGTTCGGGCGCCGGCCGCCCGGAGGCGAGCTCGGCGGCCAGGGCCTCGTCGGGAAAGAGCGCCCAGTACCCCTCGCGCGCCCGCACGCGAACCCCCGCCTTCCTGACGCGGATCTCGATCGCCCGGAACCGGCCGTCGGAGGGCTGCACCGAGCGATACGACACGAGGTAGTACCGGCTGGCGTCGACCGTCATCCGGGCCAGCTCCTCGGGAGAATGAAGGCCCGAACCGATGGCCGCGCCGTCGGTCTCGGTCGCGAGGCGGCGCAGGAGGGGCGGCTCCTCGCCGTCGGCCGCGCCGGGATCGACCACGTACACCGATACGTTGTACCGATTGGCCGACCGGATGATCGTCTCGAGCGTCGGCATCGGCTCGAATCCGCGCCGGAGCGCCGGCGGCGTCAGCCCTTCGCTGACGAACACGAGCGTCTTGCGGCCGTCGCTCAGGCCGCCGAGGTGAACGACCAGCGCGTTCAGCGCGGAGAGCGTGATCTGGGCGCGGGCCGCCGCGATCCGGCCGCGGTCGCCGGCCAGATAGTTCCGCTCGAACGCCGAGCGCGGCTCGAAGTCGTCCCGCCGTCCCTGCAGCCCGGCGAGGGCCTCGCGCAGCGCGTCCAGGCTGTGCGTCGCGCGGATCGAGAAGAGCGAATCGAGCGGCTTCATGACGGCGACGAGATCGCGCGGTCCCAGATCGCGCACCACCAGCGGCTCGAGCAGGCTGCGCGCGCGCGCGGCGCCGTCCGAGGTCAGGTGATAGTCGTCCAGGAACACGCCGAAGGCCCGGCCCCGGTCGGCCGGTTCGGCCGCCTCCTCGCGCGGCGACGCGACCGTGCCCGCGCCCGTGCCGCCCGCCGCGCGCACGAACGTGACGCTGTCGATAGCCTTGGGCACGCCGTCCTCGCGGAGCTCGAAGTCGGCGGCGGTGAGGCCCGACACGAACCGGCCGTGCGCGTCCGACGCGAACACGTCGACGCGGATCACGCGCCCCGGGGAGGACGGCGCCGCGAGCGCGGCGGCGAGCGCAGCGGCAAGAAGCGGGCGCATGACGATCAGCCGGTCACGCGGAAGCCGACCAGCTGGCGCGTGCCGGCATCGTCGCCGGCCTTCACTTCGACCAGGTACTCGCCCGGCGGAAGGCTCGCGAGCGGAAGGTCGACCTGCTGCTCGCTGGTCGACGCCAGCCGCGAGACCGGCAGATCCGACATGGCCTGTCCGGCTCGGTTCAGCAGTCGGGCCGTCAGGGCCGGCGGCGTGTCGCCGGGGCCATACGCGGGCACCCGGATGAGCAGGCGATCGGTGCGGCGGAACTCCCGCGTGGCCACCGGCACGGCGTTCGCGTCGTTCCTGATCTGCTGGAACTCGCGCGGCGTGCGGCCCCGCAGCACTTCGGCGGTGCCCAGCGTCACCTGCGGCGCCGTCAGATCGGGGACGGTGATCTCGCGCATCTCGGTATCGAGCACCTGCGCGCCCGCTCCCTCCACGGCCACGCGCAAGGTCACCTTCCCCGGCTTGGCATCGAAGGTCACGCGCGACGGCGGGCGCGGCTCGCTGCCGCTGTTGCCGTCGGACTCGGCCTGGCCGGGCAGCGGGCCGTCAGGCACCTTTCCGCGGAAGTACGACGCGGAACCGTCGGCGCTCATGGCCATCAGCGACACGCGCGCCGGCTGCTCGGATGGACCCGGCGCGCGGCCCGGCGCCTTCTCGACCGGCTCCCAGACGAAGGTGACCTTCGTCTGGCCGTTGTCGCCCCGGGAGGTCCCGATCCAGGTCCGGATGATCCGGACGTTGGCCGGCTCGCTGACGCTGGCGAGCGCCCTCTCGACGGCCGGCGCGGGCCCCGGTTTGGGCGCCGCCGTCGCGCGGCTCACGTCCTCGGCGGTCAGCGCCCAGTAGCCCTTCCGCGCCCGGACCGACACGCCGGGACGGTTCACGTGCACCTTGATCTCGTGGAACTTGCCGTCCGAGGGCTCCTGAGTGGAGTTGTAGCCGATCAGGTAGTAGGCGCTCGAGTCGCGCACGAGCTGCTTCATGCCCTTGTCGAGATCGTTCTGGTTGACGATGGCGCGGCCGTCGGTCTCCGACGACAGCTCGCGCAGCGTGTCCATCGTGGAATTGAGGTACTGCTGGTCGGTCTTGATGCCGACGCCTTCGTTGATGTCGTACTCGAAGCCGGCGAGGCCGCGCGGATCGAGCGAGTAAATCGAGACGTTGTTGCGGTTGGCCGCCGCGTAGACCTCGCGCAGATCCGTCTGCATGTCCATGCTGCTGAAGAACTGGGCGCGCTCTTCGTTCGGATCGTTCTCGCCGGCCGTGGGGTTGCCCCGGTTGGGGTTCCCGAAGCCCGGCATCGAGGCGATCGGATCGCGGAGCTGCGGCGGCAGCATGTTCGTGAACCCTTCGCTCACGAGGATGAGCGACTTGCGGCCTTCCTTGAGCGACCCGAGGTGGACAATCAGGCCCTTGATCGCGGAGAGCGACACCTGGTTGCGGATCTGCTCGACCGTAGAGGCCGGGTAGTGGGCGTACTGCTCCTCGAACTGGTTCTTCGGCTCGTAGTCGAACTTGCGGCCGATGAACTGCTCGATCCCCTTCGCGACGGCGTCGTGGTTGCGGGTCATGCGCAGCGACGACAGCGACTCGAGCGGGTACATCAGTCCGACCATGTCCGAGGGCCCGAGCTGGTTCTGGACGAAGCGCTCGAGCGGGGCGCGCACCCTCAGGCTGGTGCCGCGGCGCACGTGATAGTCGTCGAGGAAGACCGCGAACAGCCGCACGTCGTCCCGGGCCGCTTCGGTCTCCTCGTCCAGGTCGGTGCGGATCTGACGGGGCGGGCCGTCGGGCCCCGGGATGGCGCCGCCGTCCAGCTTGACGAGCTTGAAGGTCTCGATCGACTGCGGCTTGCCGTCTTCCGACACCGAGAAATCTCTGGCCTTGAGGTCGTCGACCGGATTGCCCTGCTTGTCCGAGACGATGACGTCGACGCGGACGAAGTTGATGCCCGCGCGGAACACCGGCTGTTGCGGCGTCGGCTGGTCGGCGCCCGGCGGCTGAGCCGTCGGCTGCTGGGGGGACGAACTGGCGGGCTTCGGCGGCGGAGGCTGCTGCCGGGCGTCCCCGCGCACGCCGAAGAGCGCCACGGCGAGGGCGCCCGTCGCGGCGATGGTCCGAATCGACCTGGACATACTCCTGATTTTAGACGCAATCAGCGGCTCGCGTGGCCTTTCCGATCGCGGAGCCGGGGCGAGCGGCTCGGCGCTCGACCCCGAAAAAGCGCGGGCGCTCGCGGCGGTCCGGGGGCCGTGCGCGCCGGTCGATGCTAAAATCCGGCCGTGACCACATCGAATACGACTCTCACCGCTCAGGCGT
This sequence comes from uncultured Acidobacteriota bacterium, assembly GCA_963840225.1. GTDB lineage: Bacteria > Acidobacteriota > Vicinamibacteria > Vicinamibacterales > CAVVIG01 > JBLMXQ01. The sequence goes on along the minus strand of CAWIYH010000007.1, from coordinate 321,674 downwards.
TGACCGCCCTTTCAGAAGACGAGCAGCTCTTTCGCGACAGCGTCTACGAGTTCGCGGATCGGGAAATCCGGCCGCTCGTCCGGGACATGGACGAGCATGCCAAGATCCACAAGGGGCTGCTCCCGAAGCTGTTCGAGCTCGGTGTCATGGGCATCGAGATCCCGGACGCCTACGGCGGCGGCGGGGCCTCTTTCTTTCACGCCGTGCTCGCCGTCGAAGCCATCTCGCGGGTGGATCCGTCAATCGGGGTGCTCGTCGACGTGCAGAACACATTGTGCGTCAACGCGCTGCTGCGCTGGGGCAGCGACGAGGTCAAGAAACGGTACCTGCCGAAGCTGGCGGCCGACACGATCGGGGCGTACGCGCTGTCGGAAGCCGGCTCGGGGTCGGATGCGTTCGCCATGGCGACGCGGGCCGTCGACCAGGGCGACGCCTACGTGCTCAGCGGTCGCAAGCTCTGGATCACCAACGGCAACGAAGCGGACGTCTTCATCGTCTTCGCGAACGTGAACCCGGACGCCGGTTATCGCGGTATCACGGCGTTCATCGTCGAGCGGGGCATGCTCGGCTTCACGGTGGGGAAGAAGGAAGACAAGCTCGGCATCCGCGCCAGCAGCACGTGCGAGATTTTGCTGGAGGACACCAGGGTCCCCAAGGCGAACGTCCTCGGCGAGATCGGCAAGGGCTACAAGGTGGCCATCGAGACGCTCAACGAAGGGCGCATCGGGATCGGCGCGCAGATGCTCGGCCTGACGCAGGCGGCCCTCGATCACACGATCAAGTACACGAATGAGCGGAAGCAGTTCGGCAGGGCGATTGGCGACTTCCAGGCGGTGAGGCACCAGATCGCCCGCGCCGCCACCGAGCTTGAGGCGGCGCGGCTGCTGGTCTACAACGCGGCGCGCCTGCGCGACGCGGGCCGGCCGTTCCTGACCGAGGCCGCGATGTGCAAGATCTTCTCGTCGGAGGTTGCCGAGCGGGTGACCTCGCTGGCGGTCAACCTGTACGGCGGCTACGGGTTCGTCAAGGACTACCCGGTCGAGAAACTGTGGCGCGACTCGAAGATCGGGCAGATCTACGAAGGCACCTCCAACCTGCAGCTCGAGACCATCGCGAAGCAGATCATGACGTAGTGGGGCGATGGGGCGCGAGGCGGCAGCCGTGCGGGGCGCGACCGATCGACAGACCGCCGTCGTCGTCTGCGCCGCGCTCTTCGTCTGGGCGCTCTTCGTCGCGGCCGTCTACGCGCCCGACGTCGGGCGCGGCTTCGTCCAGGACGACTTCCGCTGGATTGTGGCCGCGCGGGCCGGCCTGACCCGTCCCGTCTCCATCGTCCTGCCGCGCACGCCCGACTTCTACCGCCCGCTCGTCACCGCGTCCTTCGCGGTCGACTACTCGCTCTTCGGCCTCGGGGCCCGCGCGTACGGCGCCTCGAACCTGCTCTTGTATGCCGCGTGCGCCGCGGCGCTCGTCTGGCTGCTCCGGACGCTGGACGTTTCCCCCGTCGCGGCGGCGCTGGCCGCGCTCGCCTGGGCGCTCAACCCCCACGGGATCGCCATGGCGGTCGTCTGGATCAGCGGCCGCACGGCGCTCCTGCTGACGTTGTCCGCACTCCTCGCGGCCGTCGCATTCGTGCGCGGCCACCGCGCCGTCGGGACGCTGCTGGTCTTCGCGGCGCTGCTGTCGAAGGAAGAGGCGGTCCTGCTGCCCTTGGCGCTCGTCGCGCTGGCGTGGCAGGCGCACCAGGGGAATGGATGGCCGCGTGTCCTGGACGTGGCGGCGATGACGGTCGCGCTCGGCGCATACGCGCTCTTGCGGACGCGGACGCCCGCATTCACCCCGTTCACGGCGCCTCCGTATTATCAGCTGAGCGCCGAACCCCGGCTCCTCCTCGCGAACGCGCTTCAGTACCCTGGATCGGGGCGCGACGGTCTTCGCGATCCTGGTCGTCATCGCGGTCGTCGCGTACGGCACCCTCCCGTCGCTCGACGCACGCGAGCGACGACTGGCCCTCGCCGGGGCGGTCTGGTTCGCGGCCACCTACGCCGTCACCGTGTTCCTGCCGGTCCGGTCCGACGTGTACGCCGTGCTGCCGTCGGCGGGCGCCGCGATCGCGTGCGCCGCCGTGCTCGACGCCGTCGGGAGACGGCGGGCCGTGCGGGGAGGCCGTCGCATGGCCGCCGCACTCGCGGGGCTCCTGGTCCTCATCCCGGTGTATCGTGTCCGGGACCGGCGGTACGTGGAACCGGCGCGCGTGTCGGCGCGCACCATGCAGGCGGTCGCCTCCGACGCGCCCACCCTGCCGCCCGACGGCACGATTGTGTTCGAGGACGAAGCGGTGCCGTTCTCCAATTTCCGCAGCGCGTTCGGCTCGCTCGCGACCGACGCGGTCCGCCTGTACGTCGGCCCGGATGTCACAGCGCAGGTCGTGCCAGCCGGCGGCAGTGCCTTCCGGGCCGGCACGCCCGTCATCGCGCGTTACCGGCTCGACCACGGCCGCGTGTCGCGCGTGGAGCCACCCGATGACCACTGACTTGCAATCCACCTACCTCCGCGACCTCGTGCGGACGTACTACAAGCACAAGCTGCTCGCCGAGCGGGCCATGGCCCAGGTCTCCGACGGCGATCTTCATCGTCTGATCGACGACGGCGCGAACAGCATCGCCGTCGTCGTCAAGCATGTGGCGGGCAACCTGCGATTGCGGTTCTCGGACTTCCTCACTGCGGACGGCGAGAAACCCGGCCGGAATCGCGACCGCGAGTTCGAGCCGGACGCGGAGGCCTCGCGCCAGGCGCTCATGGCGGCGTGGAACGAGGGCTGGGCCGTCGCGCTGGCGTCGATCGAAGCCCTCGCGCCGGCAGACCTGGACCGGACCATCCACATCCGCGGCGAGGCGTTTGCCGTGATCGAAGCCCTCAACCGCTCGGTCGCCCACACGGCCTACCACGTCGGACAGATTGTACTGCTGGCGAAACACTTCGCCGGAGCGGACTGGACCTCGCTGAGCATCCCGAAAGGACGGTCGGCCGGGTACGCCCACGGAACGTTCAAGCAGGACATCGTCCCGCGATCTTGAGCAGGGGCCTCGTCCGGTCCGGCTGACTCAGTCCGTCGGCTTGCCGCTGTACAGCGGCTCGGTGTCGAGCGTCTGTGGGCCGTTCTCGGTGCAGACCGCGTAGGACGAGGGGTACATCGACACGCCGGCGTACTCGCCCTTCGCGTTCAGCACGTAGAAGTTCAGGGCGAAGTTCGGCTGGTTGCGCGAGTTCAGCAGCCGCTTCTCGACCGTGTTCGCCGCGACGCGCCGGAGCGCGGCGAGGGCCGCGTCCTTCGGGTGCGCGCCGCGCCGCATCTCCTCGACGACGAAGAACGAGCAGAGGTTGTAGAGATTGGCTTCGCCGCGGCCGGTCGAACCGGCGGCGCCGACGTCGCCGTCGACGTACAGCCCCGCGCCCAGAATGGGCGAATCGCCGACGCGGCCGGGGATCTTCCACGCGAGGCCGCTGGTCGTCGTCACGCCGCAGATCTCTCCCCGAGGGCTGATGCCGTCGCAGTTGATGGTGCCCCAGTAGTGATCCGGGTCGATCAGCCCCTCGCGCACCATCTGCAGCCCCGCATCGTACCAGGCTTGCGCGCGCTTCTTCGGATCCAGGTAGTGCTCCGGGTCGGTACGCCGCTTCCACTCGAGCCACAGGCCGCGCGACTTCGCCGTGTTGAGGTCGTCCTCGATCGTGACGCCCATCATCCGGGCGAAGTCCTGCGCCCCCTGGCCGACCAGCAAGTGGTGGTCGGTGGTGTCGGCCACGAGCTGCGCCACCGTCGACGGCGTCCGCACGCCCTCGAGGCAGGCCACCCCGCCCGCGCGCTTCTTCGGGCCGTGCATGCAACAGGAGTCGAGCTGGACGACGCCGTCCGCGTCGGGCAGGCCGCCGTAGCCGACGCTGGCGTCCTCGGGATCGAGCTCGACGATGTTGACGCCGGCGATGAGCGCGTCGAGCACGTCGGCGCCGCCCGCGATCATCGCGAACGCCTTCTGGACGCACGTCACGGGGCCGCCGTTCCGGTCGCGGTTGCCGTTGGCGGCCGAGACGACGACCGGCTTGACGCTCTTCGGCGTGATCAGGGTGGGCGCACGGCCCGGCTCGGACGGTCCCGGAGCCTGGCGGGGCGATTTGCCGAGCAGCGCGGCGGGCGCGGCGGCCGCCAGGCCGGCGGCGGCCGTGGTCCGGACGAACTGGCGGCGGTTCAGCTTTGTGGTCATGGTGTGAGTCCTTGCGAGCGGACTCTACACCGGGAAGCGACGGCGGGAAAGAGCGGCCGGATCAGGCGCCCGCGACGATGTGCTGGGCGATGATCATCCGCTGGGCCTCCGACGTGCCCTGGTAGATCTCGGTGGCGCGGGCGTCGCGGAACAGGCGCTCGACGACCGAGCCGCGCCGGTAGCCGGCCGAGGCGAGCACCTGCATCGCCTTGTCGGCCGCCTTGTGCGCCGCCTCGGACGCCGCCAGCTTGCTCATCGAGGCCTCGACGGTGGCGCGCTCCTGGCGGTCGTGGGCGGCCGCTGCCTTGAGCGTCAGCATCCGCGCGGCGTCGAGCTCGGTGGCCGAGTCGGCGAGCATCCACTGGATCGCCTGGTAGTCCGCGATCGGGCGGCCAAAGGTCTCGCGGTGTCTGGCGTGGGCGATTGCCTCGTCGAGCGCCGCGCGGCCGATGCCGAGCGCCTGCGCGGCGATCGCCACCCGGCCGCCGTCGAGCGCCCACATGGCCAGACGGAACCCCTGGTCCACCGCCCCGAGGACCTGGTCGTCCGAGGCGGTGACGTCGAGATCGAGATCCTGGCAGCCGAGGCCGCGCACCCCCAGGGAGTCGGCGCGCGCGGTCCGGGTGATGCCGGGCGCGTCCATCGGGATGAGGAACGCCGTCACGCCCTGGCCGCGCAGGGCCGGCCGCGTCGCGGCGAAGACGATGGCGACGGAGGCCGCGTCGGCGTTGGCCACCCAGACCTTCCGCCCGGTAATGCGATAGCCGTCCCCGGTGCGCACGGCCTTGGTCTGCTGGTTCGCCGCGTCGGTGCCGGCGTCAGGCTCCGACAGCGCGAACGCGCCGATGGCGTCGCCGGCAGCCAGCCGGCGCAGCCACTGCTCCTTCTGCGGCGCCCGGCCCGCATGGGCGATGAGCTCGGCCACCAGCGAATGCGTCACCGTGATCGAGACCGCCACCGTCGCGCTCGCGCGCGCGATGGCCTCGACGGCCAGCGCATAGCTCACGTAGTCGCGGCCGCCGCCGCCCCACGCCTTCGGCAGCGCCACGCCGAGCAGTCCCTGGGTTGCGGCCGCGCGGATCACGTCGAGGGGATACTCGCCGCTTTCATCGATGGCGGCGGCGCGCGGCGCGACGACGACGCGGGCGAACCGCTCGACCGCGTCCTGGAAGGTCAGTTGTTCGGGGGTGAGCTCGAGGATCATCGTCGGTGACTATTCGCTGCCTCGCGCGAGTCGTTCGAAGATCGGCCTGAGGCGCCGTGCCGTGTCGCCCAGCTCCTCGGGCAGCACGCGCACGTCGCCGACGACCGACATGAAATTCGTGTCGCCGATCCAGCGCGGCACGAGGTGGATGTGCAGGTGGTCGGCGACGCCGGCGCCGGCGGCGCGGCCGAGGTTCAGCCCCACGTTGATGCCCTGCGGCTGGTAGGCTTCGGTCAGCGCGATCTCGGCGTCGCGCGTGAGGCGGATCAGCTCGTCGCGCTCGTCGACGGTGGTCGACGCCAGCGAGGCGACGTGGCGCTGGGGCACGACCATGAGGTGGCCGTTGTTGTAGGGATAGAGGTTCAGGATGACGTAGGCGGTCCGGCCGCGGATGAGGATCAGGTCGTCGCGCTGAGGATGCGATTCGGCGTCACAGAAGATGCACCCGGCCGCGCTGCCGGTACCCGTCACGTACGCCAGTCTCCAGGGGGACCAGAGCCGTTCCAAGCTAGACGGCCAGCGCGTCGGGCGGCAGCGGCGCCTCGCCCGAAGGCGACGAAGAGGGCTCCGGCTCGCGGTTGATCAGCTCCTTCAGCTCCTTGCCCGGCTTGAAGTACGGCACCTTCTTGGGCGGCACGTCGACCTTGTCGCCCGTCTTCGGGTTCCGCCCCTTACGCGGCTCGCGCTTCCGGAGCCGGAAGCTGCCGAACCCGCGCAGCTCGATCTTCTCACCCCGGTGCAGCGCCTCGATGATGCTCCGGAAGACGGTGTCGACGATGACTTCGGAATGCTTCTTCGTGAGGTCCGACACGCGCGAGACTTCCTCGACGAGCTCCGCCTTGGTCATGCTGCCGCCGTTCATGGGCTGCTCTCCATCAGAGGCTGGAGGCTCGGGGCTGGGGGCTCGGGCGTGGGCTTCGGGCCCAGCCTCCAGCCCCGAGCCTCCAGCCTCCATCGTTCACTGATTCCGGAAATGATCGCCGAGGGTCGCCGTGCCGTCCCCCGCGCTCTCCTGGTACGCTTCCCAGTCGGCGCGGAACTCGTCGGACTTGAGCGCCCGAATCGACAGGCCGATCTTCCGTTCGGCCGGCGAGAGCTTGATGATCTTCATCGGATAGGTCTCGCCCACCTTCAAGTCGATCTTCTCCTCTTTGCCGGCGTGCTGGCTGTCGTCGAACTCCGAGACGTGAATCAGCCCCTCGATCCCCTCGTCGAGCTCGACGAAGGCGCCGAAGTTCGTCATCCGGACGACCTTGCCCTCGATCGTGTCCCCGACGTGGTGGCGCGAGAAGAAATCGTCCCAGATGTCGGTCGCGAGCTGCTTGAGGCCGAGCGACAGACGCTGGTTCTCGGCGTCGATGTTCAGCACCATCGCCTCGACGACGTCGCCCTTCTTGAGGACCTCGGACGGATGCTTGATCCGCTTGCTCCACGACATGTCGGAGATGTGGATCAGGCCGTCGATGTCCTCCTCGACCTCGACGAACGCGCCGAACTCGGTCAGGTTGCGGACCTTGCCCGTGATCTTCGAGCCGACGGGGTACTTGTCGGCCAGATCGTGCCAGGGATTGCTCTCGACCTGTTTGAGGCCGAGCGAGATCCGCCGCGCCGTGGGATCCACGCCGAGCACCATCGCCTCGACGCTGTCGCCGACGTTCAGGATCTTCGACGGGTGCTTGACCCGCTTGCTCCACGACATCTCGCTGACGTGGATCAGCCCTTCGACCCCCGCCTCGAGCTCCACGAACGCGCCGTAGTCGGTCAGGCTCACCACCTTCCCGCCGACGCGCGCGCCGACCGGATAGCGGTCCGTCACGTTCGCCCACGGGTCCTGAATGAGCTGCTTGTGGCCGAGCGACACCCGTTCGGTCGCCGGATCGTACTTGAGCACGATCACGTCGATCTCGTCGTTGACCTTGAAGAGCTCGGAGGGATGGCCGACGCGGCCCCACGACATGTCCGTGATGTGGAGCAGGCCGTCGATGCCGCCGAGGTCGATGAAGGCGCCGTAGTCGGTGATGTTCTTCACCACACCCTTGAGCACCTTGCCCTCGGCCAGGGTCTCGAGCGTGTGCTTCTTCTTCTCGGCGTTCTCCTCCTCGAGGAGCGCCTTGCGCGACAGCACGATGTTGCCGCGCTTCTTGTTCACCTTGATCACGCGCATGCGGAGCTCCTGCCCGCGCAGCGCGTCGAGGTTGCGGACCGGGCGGACGTCGATCTGGCTGCCCGGCAGGAACGCGCGGACGCCGATGTCCACGGCGAGCCCGCCCTTGATCCGCTCGATGACCCGGCCGATGACGACCTTCTTCTCGGCGTAGGCCTTCTCGACCTCGTCCCAGATCTTCATCTTCTCGGCTTTTTCGCGCGAGAGGACGACGTAGCCTTCCCGGTCCTCGGTCCGCTCGAGGAGGACATCCACGATGTCGCCGGGCTGGACCGTGACCTCCCCGTGCTCGTCGAGAAATTCGTCGACGGCGATGATGCCTTCCGACTTGTAGCCGACGTCCACGATGACTTCCGAAGGGGTCACTTTGAGAACCGTTCCCTTGACGACCTCGCCTTCCGCGATGTTCCGGAAGCTGCTATCGTAGATGTCCAGCAGCCGGACGTATTCCTCCGGATCGAGCTGATCGTCGTCGTCTCGCGGCAGTACCTTCAGCGCGCCGCGATCGGTGCGGTCGCCGGTTGCGACGGCGGCGCTGCCCCTGGCGGGACCGGGAGCGTTCTCATCTTCAACATTCGCCATGCCTTGCGCGTCCTCCTCTTCGATCGATTGCCGGCGTTTGGGTCGCGGGGGCCGACGGCCCGCATGTTCGGCCGCAGGTCGTGGTAGGCAGGTCCAGGGACCTGCACGACGTCTTCACCCTGAGTGCCGATAAGCATCAGAGAGTACGACACTTATCGCAAAACTGTCAAGGTTCCGAAAGGACGAGACCATGGCCAAGCGCAAGGCCCCCGCTCGCAAGCGCGCCGCTCGACCGGTCCGGAAGGCCGCGAAAGCAGGTCGTTCGGTTAAACGCCAGAAGACTCGCACGGGTCGCGCCTCGCGCGTCCGCAAGGCGGCAGGAAGCGCCCGCAGGGCGGCAGGGACGAAGAAAAAAGCCCCCCGGAGAGCCGCCGCAAAGACCAGGCGGTCGTCGCGAGCCCGCACGGGACGGGACACGAGCGCGCGGGCCGGCAAGATGCCCCGCCTGGATCGCGTGCGCCGCCAGCTCGACGACGACCTGCCGACGCCGCCCTCCTCGCTCGATATGGAGCGGCGCGGATCGGCCGCCCGAACCGGCCGCGCTGAGCTGGCCGAGAGCCTTCACGAGCATCCCGGCATGACGCCCGCCTTCACCGGCGGCGATGTCGACGCCAACTGGCAGAATGCCTATTTCAGCGGCGACGAGGCGCCGGGCGGCGACAACCCCACGCCGGATCAGGACGTCGTCGAGGACATCGGGCGCTCGCTCGGCGTCGAGTACCAGGACAATGAAGAACTGCGCTCGAGCGACAAGGTCGTCGAGCGCGACAAGCACCGCTGGGAGCTGGATCCGGCCTCGTCGGAAGACTACAAGGAACGGAAGTAGCGTGAGCGAACGACCTCCATCACCTCGGCGACCACCGCCTCCACCGGCTTGCCCGTCGTGTCGATGACCACCGCATCGGCGGCGGCGTGGAGGGGTGAGACGGGGCGGGTCCGATCGAGCTCGTCGCGCGCCGTGAGCGCCGTGGCCACTTCGTCGACGGCGGTCGGTCCCGAGTGCGCGGGATCGTTGGCGCGACGCCGCGCGCGCTCCTCGGGCGCCGCGTCGAGGTACACCTTCACGTCGGCGGCCGGAAAGACGACCGTCCCGATGTCGCGGCCTTCCATCACGACCCCGCCGCCCGCTCCGATCGCGCGCTGGCGCTCGACGAGAATCGCGCGCACGCGCGGCAGCCGGGCGACGGCCGCGGCGGCGCGATCGATTTCGGGGGTCCGGATGAGGCGCGTGATCTCCTCGCCGTCGATCGCGATGCGCATCGGCGCCACGTCGATGACCGAGCCGTCGGCCAGCCGGGCGACGTGCGGCTCGTCGTCGAGCGGGATGCGCTCGCGCAGGGCCTTCCACGCGATCGCCCGGTACATCGCGCCGCTGTCGACGTGACGGTAGCCGAGCTGACGGGCCACGGCGCGCGCGACGGTGCCCTTGCCCGCGCCCGACGGACCGTCGATCGCGATCACCGCCCTGATGCCTTCCGCGCCCGCATCCAGCAATCTGCCATCCTGCAATTCCGGTTGAGTGTAACATCGGACGATGCGCCGACGCGTGCTCTTCGGGCTCGTGCTCGCGGCGTTCGCGGCGGCGGGCGTCGCCGCGCGCCCGTACTGGCGCGGGCTGGCGTTCGTCATCCGCGCGGCGGAGGTGCACGGCGTCGCGCGGCGGATCGCCGACATCGACGCAGAGGAGGCGGGCGAGCACGGCTTGACCATTCCGCTCGCGCGCGGCTCGATTCGGGCCCGCTTGTACGAGCCCGCCCGGCGGCCGGAGCGTACCGTGCTGCTCGTCTCGGGACTGCATCCGTCGGGCATCAACGAGCCGCGGCTCGTCGGCCTCGCGCGTCAGCTCGCGGCCAGTGGCCTGGCGGTGGTCACGCCCGACATTCCCGAGCTCACGCGCTTCGAGATCGCGCCGGCGATCGTCGACGAGATCGAAGAATCGGCCCTGTGGCTGGTCGATCGATCGGGGCTGTCGGGCGGCAAGCGCATCGGCCTGATGGGGATCAGCTTCAGCGGCGCGCTGTCCATCGTGGCCGCCGGACGGCCGGCGCTCTCGCCGCATGTGGCGTACGTCTTCGCGTACGGCGCGTACGACGACCTTCCGCGGGTGCTCCACTACCTGTGCACCGGCACGGAGCCGTCGCTGCAGCCTGGCGCGCAGCCGATCGCGCTGCCGCCGCACGACTACGGCGTCGCGGTGGTCCTGCTGAACGTCGTCGACCGGCTCGTGCCCGCCGGCCAGGTCGACGCGCTGCGCGACGCCGTACGGCGCTACCTGTGGGCCTCGGCGCTCGACAGCGTCAACACGACCGAGGCGGCGCCGGAATTCGCGGCGCTTCGCGCCCTGGCGGCGCACATGCCGGAGCCGTCGGCCACGCTGCTCGGAGACGTCAACGACCGCGACGTCTCCGAACTCGGTCGCCGGCTGCTGCCGGTGATGGATCGGTTCGGGCGCGAGCCCGCGCTTTCGCCATCGCGATCGCCCAGGCCGTCCGCGCCGGTCTTCCTGCTGCACGGAACCGACGACAATGTCATCCCATCGGAAGAGTCGGAGTTCCTGGCGCACGACCTCGAGGGTCACGCGCCGGTGCGCCTGCTCCTCAGCGACGCGGTGTCGCATGCCGAAGCCGATCGCCCGCTGCACGCCGGTTCGGTCTGGCGGCTGGCGGCGTTCTGGGGGGCGCTTCTGAGACAGTAGATCCGGCAATCTGGTCGTCGGCGATCTGGTAGTTGGCAAGGGTCGAGAGCTGGCTGTCCATGGACCGATTGCAGAAGATCCTTTCCCGATGCGGGGTCGCTTCGCGCCGCGCGGCCGAGCGGCTGATGCTCGAAGGACGGGTGACCGTCAACGGCGAGCCGGTCCGCGAGCTCGGCACGAAGGCCGATCCGGCGCGCGACGACATCCGGGTGGACGGCCGACGCGTCAAGAGCGATGAGCGGCGCCGGTACGTGCTCGTGAACAAGCCGCGCGGCTACGTGACGACGCGTTCGGATCCGCAGCGCCGCCCCACCGTGATGGACCTCATCGGCGGCGTCCGCGAGTACGTGTATCCGGTCGGCCGCCTCGACTTCGATTCCGAGGGGCTGCTCCTGCTGACCAATGACGGGGAGCTCGCCGCGCAACTCACCCATCCGCGGCACGGCGTGCCGCGGACGTACGAGGCACACGTGGCCGGGGCTCCCGATCAGCACGACCGCGATCGGCTGGCGCGCGGGGTCACCATCGACGGGCGCCGTACCGCGCCGGCCGACGTCAAGGCCCTCGGCCCCTCGCACCTGCTCATCACCATCCGCGAGGGGCGCAACCGCCAGATCCGGAAGATGTGCGAGGCGGTCGGCCATCCCATCGACAGCCTGCGCCGGATCGCCATCGGACCGATTCGCGATCCCCGGCTGAAGCCGGGGCAGTCGCGCGAGCTGCGCCCCGACGAGGTCGATCGTCTTCGCCGCGCCGTGCAACCGGTCCCCAGCGCCGGCGGCGAGCCGCCGCGAAGGGTCGACCGCAAGCCGGCGACGAGGGATTGGCCGCGCCGCCGGCGCGGCTGACTCCGGCCCGCGAGCTTACGCCTCGGGTTCCTCGAGCGGCAGCATCTCTTCCGGCGGAGTCTGCTCGACCAGCAGCGCCGGAGGCTCGAAGCCGAGCGCTTCAGCCATGTCCTCGACCTTCGGCAGGTCGGTGAGGTCGTTCAGGCCGAAGCGGATCAGGAACTCCTTCGTCGTCGCGTAGAGGAACGGCCGGCCGACGACCTGCTTGCGCCCGACGATCTTCACGAGATGGCGCTCGAGCAGCGTATTGAGAACGCCCGAGGTGTTGACGCCGCGGATTTCGGTGACCTCGAGCGCCGTCACCGGCTGCCGGTACGCGATCACGGCCAGCGTCTCCAGCGCCTGCACCGACAGCTTCTGCGTTGTCCGCTCGTGGAACAGGCGCCGCACCCATTCGTGAAGGTCGGGGCGCGTGACGATCTGATAGCCGCCGGCGACCTCGACGAGCTGCAGCCCGCCGGGACGCTCGTAGTCCTGCCTGAGCTCGGCGAGCGCGGCCTCGATGTCCTCTTTCGGCTCCGTGTCGAGCAGCTTGTGGATGGCCTTCGGGGTGAGCGGCTCGGGCGAGGCGAAAATGAGCGCCTCGAGAATGGCCCTGAGCTCCGCGGAGGCGCGCGCCGCGCCCGTTGCCGGAGCTCCTGGCTGGCCGGCGTCGACGGCGCCCGCCCGCGCCCCCTGGCCGTCCTGCCGTTCGTCAGCCACGGTGTGCCTCCGGGTCTCCGATCGGATGCGGCGCATCCGCCGGACGCGGCCGCTTGTACACGCGGATCGGGCCGAACGCGCCCGATTGGAAGACGCGCACCAGCTTGAGCCGAATCATCTCCAACAGCGCGAGGAAGGTGACGATGAGGCCGGCGCGGTCCGCGACGTCGGCGAACAGCGCGTCGAACCCGCACGCCTCGGTTTCCGACAGCCGATCGAGCAGCTGCTCGATCCGGACCTCCACCGGAATCTGCTCGGGCGGCAGCAGCACCTTCGGGCGCTGTCTGGCCCGCTGGAGGACGGCCTGAAAGGCATTGAGCAGGCTGAACAGATCGACCTCGAGCTCGGGTTCGTACTCGTCGCCCGCGATGGCCGCGACGCGCTCGTCGGGCCGCTGCCACTGCGCCGACCGCCACGTCTCTCGTTCGTGCAGCAGCTCGGCGGCCGCCTTGAACTTCTGATGCTCGAGCAGGCGGCGCACCAGTGTGTCGCGCGGATCCTCCTCGTCGCCCTCGACGCCGGCGGCCGTCTCCGGACGCGGGAGCAGCATCTTCGACTTGATGTGGATGAGCGTGGCGGCCATCACGATGAATTCGCCGGCGACGTCGAGGCTGAGCTCCTGCATCAGCTCGAGCATGTGCAAGTACTGCTGGGTGATGAGCGCGATCGGGATCTCGTAGATGCTGACCTCGTTTCTCCTGATGAGGTGCAGCAGCAGATCGAGGGGCCCCTCGAAGGCCTCGAGCTTGATGGGGTACGCCTCGAGCTGCGACTCGAATTCCGGCTGCTGATCCGCCATCCCGCCTACGGGTAGGAAATCTTCATCGCCTCGCGCACCCGCGCCAGCGTCGTCGCCGCGACGGCCCGTGCGCGCCGCGATCCCTCGAACATGATTTCCTTGAGATCGTCGGGGCGGGCGAGCACGGCGCGGCGCCGCTCGCGAATCGGGTCGAGACGCGCGTTGAGGGCGTTGGCGAGCTTCGTTTTCACCTCGACGTCGCCGACCTTGCCGGCGCGGTAGCGCGCCTTCAGGTCCTCGACCTCCTCGCGGTTGGCGTTGAACGCGTCGTGGTAGGTGAAGACCGGATTGCCCTCCACGGTGCCGGGGATGTCGGCCCGGATCCGCCTGGGGTCCGTGTACATCCGCATCACCTTCCGCTTCACCTCGTCGGCGGTGTCGGAGAGGTCGATCGTGTTGCCCAGGCTCTTGCTCATCTTCTTGTCGCCGTCGATCCCCGGCAGTCGCGCGAAGTTCGTCAGGAGCGGCTGCGGCTCGACGAGGACGTCGCCATAGAAGTTGTTGAAGCGGCGCACGACCTCGCGCGCCAGCTCCAGGTGCGCCACCTGATCGTCGCCGACGGGAACGAACTGCGCGCTGTACATCACGATGTCGGCCGTCTGCAGCAGCGGGTAGCCGAGGAAGCCGATCGACGAGAGGTCCTTGTCCTTGAGGTTCTCCTGCTGCTCCTTGTAGGTCGGCACGCGCTCGAGCCACGGGACCGGCACGATCATCGACAGCAGCAGGTAGAGCTCGGCGTGCTCGGGCACGAGCGACTGCACGAAGAAGGTGCTGCGCTCGGGGTCGAGACCGGCTCCGATCCAGTCGGCGACGTTGTCGTAGGCGTACGCCGTCAGCTCGCCGGAGTCGGCATAATCGCTCGTCAGGGCGTGCCAGTCGGCGACGAAATAGAAGCAGTCGTACTGCGCCTGGAGCGACACCCAGTTGCCGAGCGCGCCCCCAAGGTGACCGAGATGCAGGCGGCCGGTCGGCCGCATGCCGGAGACGACGCGAGGTCTTGACGTCACGGAAGCCAGGACACCAGAAGCCGATACGGCGGCACGACGAGGTAGCCGAGCGCCCCGGTGAGCATCAGCGCGTAGAGCACGACGAAGCCGTAGGGGCGCAGCGCGTCGAGCGGCCGGGCGAAGCGCGGCGGCAGCAGGCCGCCGACCACGTTGCCGCCGTCGAGCGGCGGTATGGGCAGCAGGTTGAACACGGCGAGCAGGACGTTGATCTGCATCGCCTGGCTCAGCAGGGACGCGAACGGGACCGACACGTTCGGCTCGCCGAGCGTCACCGGCGACACCGGCGTGAGGCGCAGGGCGATCGCGGCCGCCACGGCGAGCAGCAGGTTCGACGCGGGCCCGGCGGCGGCGACCAGGACGTAGTCGCGGCGCGGACGGCGGAGCCGGCGCACGTCGACCGGGACCGGCTTGGCCCAGCCGATGAGCGGGACGCCGCCGAGCGCGGCGACGAGCGGAAAGATGACCGTGCCGATCAGATCGGCGTGGACCACCGGGTTGAGCGACACCCGCCCGCGCAGCCGCGCCGTCGAATCGCCGAGACGATCGGCGGTCCAGGCATGCGCGCTCTCGTGCACCGTGAGCGAGAACAGGAGCACGACAAACGCGATGAAGATCTGCGCGAAGTTGATGTCCAGCAAGGCGTAACAGGTTACGGCCGACTGGCGAAAAACGCAAGGACGCGATCGGCCGCTTTCGCGCCGACTGCGGCCGCCAGTTCCTCGCGCGTCGCGCGCCGCACGCCAGCCACGCTGCCGAACGTGGTCAACAGCGTGCGACGCCGGCGCACGCCGATGCCGGGCACGTCGTCGAGCGCCGACCGCAGGTCGCGCATCGAGCGCGCGCGGCGGTGGAACGTGACGGCGAAGCGATGCGCCTCGTCGCGGATGCGCTGCACGAGCAGCAGGGCCGGATCGTCGGTCGCGAGCGCCACCGGCTCGACGCGATCGCGCGTGAAGATGAGCTCCTCCTTCTTGGCGATGCCGACCGCCACGAGATTGCCGAGGCCGAGCTCTTCGAGCGCGGCGTACGCCGCGGAGAGCTGCCCCTTGCCGCCGTCGATGAGCAGCAGGTCGGGAAACGGCCCGCCCTGCTCGAGCAGCGTGCGGCACCGCCGCTGCACGACCTCGTGCATGGCCGCGAAGTCGTCATTGACTGCTCGCGGGGCCCCACCCCCGCTCGCTCGTGCTGCGGCGCTCAAAGACTCGCTCTCCTCGCACGGGCCGCTGGCGCTCTTGACTGCTCGCGGGGCCCCACCCCCGGCGCGAACCGGCGCTGACACGTCGCCTCGGAGTTGGACGTCCTCGGCTCGGTGTGGCCGCAGGCCAGCCTCCAGCCTCGAGCCCCCGGCCTCCAGCCTCCAGCCTCCAGCCTCCGGCCTCGAGCCCCGGATCCGGTACTTCCGATACTCCGCCCGCTTCATGCGGCCGTCCTCGCAGACCACCATCGACGCCACGGTCTCGCTGCCCTGGATGGTCGAGATGTCGAAGCACTCGATGCGGCGCGGGAGCGCGGGCAGCGCGAGCACCGCCTGCAGCGTCTCGAGCGCGTCGTACTGCGCGGCGGTCGCCTGATTGAAGCGCGTCTGGTATGCGAGCGAGGCGTTCCGGCCCGCCAGATCGACGAGGCCCCGCTTCTCGCCCCGTTGCGGCACGAGGATGCGGACGCGCCGCGCGGCACGCTCGGACAGCCAGCTCTCCAGCGCCTCGCGCTCGTCGGGCTCGGCGGGCACGTGAACTTCGGGCGGCGCCGGGCGCAGTTCGTAGAACTGCTGCAACGCGGCCGCGAGCACCGCCCCTTCCCGCGTGCCGGCGATCCCCTGGTCGCCGCCGAGCTCGACGCGCTCGACGACCCGCCCGCGCCGCACCTCGAAGACCTGAATGACGACGCCGGCCGGACCGAGCTTGACGCCGAAGACGTCGCGGTGGCCGAGCTCGGCGGTGGCCATCTTCTGCTGCCGGTCGTGCAACGCCTGGACGGTCCTGATGGCGTCGCGCAACTGCGCCGCCTCCTCGAACCGCTCGCCGTCAGCCGCCTCGTTCATGCGCCCCTTCAGCGTCTGCACGAGTTCCTCGTTCTTGCCTTCGAGGAACATCTGCGTGAGCGCCACCGACCGCCCATACTCCTCGGCGGAGCAGATCGTGTCGACGCAGGGCGCGCTGCACCGCTTGATGTCGTACTCGAGGCACGGCCGGCCGCGCTTGCCCGTGATCACCTCATTGCAGGACCGGATGCCGAACAGCCGGTGCGTGAGCGCCATGGTCTTGCGAGCGAAGGTCGCCGGCAGAAAGGGTCCGGCGTAGAAGCTGCCGTCCCGCTCGACCCGCCGCGCGACGAGCACGCGCGGAAACGGTTCGGTCGTGGTCACCTGCAGGTAGGGATAGCTCTTGTCGTCGCGAAGCAGGATGTTGTACTTCGGGGAGCGCTGCTTGATCAGGTTGTTTTCGAGGGCGAGCGCCTCCACCACCGAATCGGTGAGGATGACCTCGAGGCGCGCGACCTCTTCGAGCAGGGCGTCCGTCTTCGGGTCCGATCCGTAGGCGCCGAGATAGTTTCTCACCCGGTCTCTCAGCGCCCGCGCCTTGCCCACGTAGATTGTCTCGCCCTCCGCGTTGACATACAGATAGACCCCGGGCTGCTCGGGCAACCTGGCGATCTGATCCTTGAGTTCGTGGATGGGCATACGCTACTATGACGCGTCTCCGGCCGGTGTCTGAACCCACCATTATACGTCGCCACGTGCCCAGCAACGCCCAGCTCGCCGTTCCGCCCGCCGCTTCACCCGACCGCAACGGCGCCCCGCGGCCCCGGATGACCTTCACCGGCTTCATCGGCCTGGTGTGTATGATTCCGCTGCGCGCGATCATCGCCGTCTGCGTCAGGCTGCGGATCCACCCGAACGTCCTGACCTTCGTCGGCGTCGTCATCAACGTCGGCGCGGCGTGGGCGCTCGGAGTCGGCCGTTTCCTCCTGGCCGGGCTCATCATGATTGCCGCCAATATCTTCGACTTCATCGACGGCAAGGTGGCTCACCGGCTGCAGCTGCAGTCCGAGTTCGGCGCGTTCTGGGACTCGACGCTCGACCGCTTCTCGGACCTCGCCCTTCTCGTCGGCCTGATCTACCTGTACTCGCGCCTGGGTCGGACCGACTACGTGATGGTGGCGGCCCTGACGCTGATCTTCTCCATCATGACCAGCTACGCGCGCGCGCGCGCCGAGTCGCTGGTCGCGAAGTGCAAGGTCGGCTTCATGGAGCGCCCGGAACGGATCGTCCTGTTCATGATCGGGGCCTTCACCAACCGGATGGCCGGCGTGCTGTGGGTGATCCTGGTGCTGTCGATCCTGACCGTGGCGAACCGGATCTACTACACCTACCTGAATCTGAACGGACTGCCGATGCCGTCCCGGGCCGGGCTGCGCGGCGTGCTGAACCGCGCGTTCTTCTGGACTGACGAACGGACCACGATTCCGTACGACATCTGGGTTATCGCCATCCTGGCGTTCGTGTGGCTCACGCCGCCCGCCTGGCTCGGCGATCCGATGTCCCACGACGCCGGGCTGATCGCGTGGATCGGATCGCAGTTCTGAGCCCTCCGCCCGGGCCGTGCAGCCTCAGGCGCGCTTGCGACGGGGGGCCGTCCGCCCCGACACTTTCGCCGGCTTCTTCTTCGATGCGCTGACGGTGTCGAGGCTCTTTCTGAGCGCCTCCATCAGGTTCACCACCTTGGGCGGTGCCTCCTCGGCCGGCGCGACGATCTCCTCCCCCGCAATCTTCGCGTCGATGATCCGCTGCAGTCCCTCGCGGTACTCGTCCTTGTAGTCGGCCAGATCGAGCGGCCCCTCGAAGGTCTGAATGACCTGCTTCGCCAGCTTGACCTCCTCGGGCCTCACCGTGACGGGCACCGAGCCGAGGTCCTCGACGGCGTCGATCGATCGAATCTCGGCCGCATGATGGAGCGTGTGCATGACGATGCCCCGGTCGTGGGGCCGGACGGCCACGAGGTATTCCCGGCCGTAGAGCGCGAGCTTGCCGACGCCGACCTTGCCGCGCATCCCCTCGCGCATCACCGCGAACGCGTCGGCGGCCATGCCGCCGTCGGGCGCGAGGTAATAGGTGCGGTCGACGTACATCGGATCGATGGCCGACCCGTCGGCGAACTGCACCAGGTCGATGACACGCGTCGACTTCGGGCGCACGCGGTCGAAGTCTTCCTCGGAGACGACGACGTAGCGCCCCTTCTCGAACTCGAAGCCCTTCACGATCTCGGAGTTCGGGACCTCGCGGCTGCACGTCGGGCACCAGCGCTTCTGCTGGATGCGCGTCCGGCACTCGCCGTGGAGCTGGTTGAACGAGAGGGTGCCGCTCGATTCGGTGGCCGGGAACACCTTGACGGGGATGTTCACCAGGCTCACCTTCAGGAAGCCTTTCCAGGTCGCTCGTGCTGCCATGTCGGCTCTCTTATCGGCTCGAGGGCGATCGGGGTCATCCCTGCCCTCCCGTCTGACCGCGGGTCACGCTTCGTCGCGCTCGTCGTGCTGGTCCAGGTCGAGTCCCGTGCCGGTGAAGTGGATCTCGTGGGCGGCGATCTTGTCGCGCAGGATCCGCCGGGCCGCGCCGTAGCGATCGCCGGGCACGGTGAGGCGCCGGGCCAGGTTGCGCAGCCGGGAGATGAGGATGAGCGCGACCTGGTGCTCGCCCTCGCGCCAGCTGATGCCGCCAATCTCCTGGTACGGGATGAACCCGGCGTCGGTCCAGATGCCGTCGCCGTAGAACCCCCGCCGGATGCGGCGGCTCAGGGGCAGCATGTACCCGTAGTACATGAACATCATCGCTTCGCCGAACACCTGCGTGTGCAGCACGACCAGCTTGTAGAAGATGAGGACCCCGAGCGCCACGCCGATGGCGAGACCGAGCCCGTAGTACGGCGGGTTGGGCGCGGGCCAGACCAGGAGCGCCGAGCGGCTCCGACGTTGAAAGCGGACGTATTCGAGCACGAGCCTGGCGTTGGCGATGAGGAACCCCACGCCGAGCACGAGGAGCACGCCCTGCAGGATCGGCTGCACCTTCACGATACGATTCTATTCGCGCCCGCGAGGCCGGCGCCACGTACGCCCGGCCGCCGACGCGGCGACAGGCGCCGGCCGCGCGGCCCCTCAGCCGAGCGACGCCGACTCGGGCGCCGCGGCCAGCGTCGGGTCGAAGCAGTGCCGGCACCGCGCCTCGTAGAGCCCCTGCGCCCCGACGAGCACCCGATCGCTGCTCGCGACGAGCCGCTGGGTGTGGTTGGCGGGGTTGCCGCACACGACGCAGATCGCCAGCATCTTGGTGATGTACTCGGCAATCGCCAGCAGCTGCGGCATCGGCTCGAACGGACGGCCGAGATAGTCCTGATCGAGACCGGCGACGATTACCCGCGTCCCCCGGTTCGCCAGCAGGTTGCAGGCCGCCGGCAGTTTCGCGTCGAAGAACTGCCCCTCGTCGATTCCCACCACCTCGGTGTCCTCCTCCACCAGCGCCACGAGCTCGTCGGAGTCGCGCACGTTCCGCGACGCGATCCGCATGTCGCTGTGCGAGACGATGTGG
The DNA here is from genome assembly GCA_963840225.1 of uncultured Acidobacteriota bacterium. Classification (GTDB taxonomy): domain Bacteria; phylum Acidobacteriota; class Vicinamibacteria; order Vicinamibacterales; family CAVVIG01; genus JBLMXQ01. Next base: position 301,830 of record CAWIYH010000007.1, on the reverse strand, counting down.
TCCTCGCTGTGGCGGTCGTCGAGGAACGGCTTGAAGATCTGCACCTTCTGCCGGGCGATCTGCACGCGGCGCAGGCGCCGGATCAGCTCTTCGCTCTTGCCGCTGAACATGCTGCCGGTCACGACCTCGATCCAGCCGTGCGTCGGCAGCTTCCTGATGACATCCATGACCCTACCCGCCGCGGCGGTCAGACGCGCGCCTGATACTCGCCGGTCTCGGTGTTCACGCGGATCCGGTCGCCCTCGTTGATGAACGGCGGCACCTGCACGACGAGGCCCGTCTCGAGGGTGGCCGGCTTGACCTGGGCGCTGGCGGTCGCCCCCTTGATCCCCGGCACGGTCTCCTTGACGACGAGATCCACCGTCTGGGGCAGCTCGATGCCGACCGGCTCCGCGTCGTAGAACTCCACCTTGATCACGCTGTCGGGGATCAGGTAGTTGACCGCGTCGCCGAGGGCCTCGCTCGCGATGTGGATCTGCTCGAACGTCGTCGTATCCATGAAGTAGTAGCTGTCGGCGTCGTTGTAGAGGTACTGCATTTCGCGCTCGTCAAGCGTCGCGCGTTCGACGTCCTCCTCGGCGCGGAACTTGTGGTCGGCCAGTGTCATCGTCCGGATGTTGCGCATGCGCGCCTGGATGTGCGCGCGCTTGTTGCCGGGCGTCAGGTGGTGCAGGTCGAGGATGCGGAACAGGTCATCGCCCAGCTTCAGGAGCATCCCTTTCCGGAGCCGGGTCGCTTGAACGAAGCTCATGGATCGTCTGCAGGCCTCTCTTGATGGCTAAAACCTTTCGATACTAGCACATATGGCCGAGGCCGAACAAACGTGCTAGGATGCCGAGGTGGCCTTCACGAGGTGGGATCCGCTGCGCGACCTGCTCGCCCTGCACGAGCAGATCGGACAGCTCGTCGGGACCGATGCGCCCGGCTGGACGCCCCCAGTGGACCTGTACGAGACGCCGGGCGAGTACGTCCTGACGGCGGAGCTTCCGGGACTCTCACGCGATCAAATCGAGATCCACGCGGAAGACAACCGCGTGACGATCCGCGGCGAGCGGGCCAGCGGCCCGGGCGGTGCCGTGCCCTGCGAGCAGTTCCACCGCGTCGAGCGCGGACACGGCCGCTTCTCCCGCGCCTTCGTCCTGCCCGATCCAGTGCAGGTGGACGCCGTCCGCGCCGACCTCAAGGACGGCCTGCTCACCGTGACGATGCCGAAGGCGCAGGACCGCGGCACCCAGAAGATCAACGTGTCCTGAGATGTTCAAGCGCACGGCCCTGTCGCTGGCCCTCATCGTGGCAGGCTTCGCGGGCGGTCTGGTCGTGACCGGACGCCTCCATTCCGCCAGCGAGTCCCGCGCCGAAAGCGCCGCAGCGGCCGCGGTCCCGGCCGCGGTCCCGGCCGCGGCGGCGGCCCCCACGGCGCCCGCCGCGTCCGGGGGTCCCGATTTCACCCGCGTCGCGAGCCTCGCGGTGAAGGGCGTGGCGAACATCTCGTCGCTGCACGTGGTGCGGACGTCGAATTCGCCGTTCGGCGACGACCCGTTCTTCCGGTATTTCTTCGGCAACAACGACGACCTCTTCGGCTCGCGCGACCGCCGGTCGCTCAGCCTCGGCTCGGGCGTCGTCATCTCATCCGACGGCTACATCGTCACCAATAACCACGTCGTTGGCGAGAACGTGCGGGAAATTACCCTCGCGCTGCCGGGACGCAAGGACATCCGCGGCAAGGTCATCGGCACGGATCCGACAACCGACATCGCGCTGCTCAAGATCGACGCGAGCGGCCTCGCGGTCGTGCCATGGGGCGATTCGAGCGAGCTGAAGGTCGGCGAATGGGTGCTTGCCATCGGGAGCCCGTTTCAGCTCAGCCAGACGGTGACCGCCGGGATCGTGAGCGCGACGGGCCGCGCGAACATGGGCTTTGCCCAGTACGAGGACTTCATCCAGACCGACGCCGCCATCAACCCCGGCAACTCCGGCGGCGCGCTGATCGACAGCCGCGGGGAGCTGGTCGGCATCAACACCGGCATCTACAGCGAGAGCGGCGGGTACCAGGGCATCGGCTTCGCCGTGCCGAGCAACCTGGCGCGGCGTGTCATCACCGACCTGATGAAGTACGGGGAGGTGCGCCGGGGTTCGATCGGCTACCTCGGGATCGAGCAGCTGACCAACGAGCTCGCCGACGAGGTCGGCGTGCGCGGCACCGACGGCGTGCTGGTGTCGAGCATGCGCCGCGCGACACCCGCCTTCGAGGCGGGCGTCCGGCCCGGCGACGTGATCGTCGGCTTCAACGGCCAGCGCGTCGACGACCCGTCGCAGTTCTTCCGGCTCGTCGCCGACTCCAAGATCGGCACCACCGCGACGCTCACGCTCCGGCGCGAAGGACGGACGATCGAGGTGCAGCTGCCGATCGTGTCGAGCGCTGGCGCTCGAACCAGGTCTCGAACTCCCTGAACGCGCGACCGAGCCGTACCGGCTCGGCCAGACGGTCGCGCAGCACCTCCCCGGTCTTGTATCCGTTGCCCGTAACGCAGACGACCACCGACTCGTCCCGACGGATGGCGCCGCGCCGCACGAGCTCGACGGCGGCCGCCAGCGTCGTCCCGCCGGCCGGCTCGGTGAAAATGCCCTCGGTCTCGGCGAGGAGCCGGATGGCTTCGACGATCTGACCGTCGCTGACCGCGGCGCCCGTGCCGCCGGTCTGGCGCACGGTGCGGAGCACCTGGTACCCGTCGGCAGGGTTCCCGATCGCGATCGACTTCGCGATCGTGTCCGGCCGCACGGGCTCCGGATGTTCGAGGCCGGCATCGAGCGCCGCGACGACCGGGGCGCAGCCGGCCGCCTGCGCCGCATGGATGCGCGGCAGCTCCCCATCGGCAAGGCCCAGCAGCTTCAGCTCCCGGAACGCGCGTGCGAGCCGCGGCAGCAGCGTGCCGCCCGCGACCGGCGACACGACGTGATCCGGAAGCCGCCACCCGAGCTGCTCGGCGATCTCGAACCCGTAGGTCTTGGCGCCTTCGGCGTAGTACGCGCGCAGGTTGATGTTGACGAAGCCCCAGCCGTGCCGGTCGGCGACCTGCGTGCAGAGGCGGTTGACGTCGTCGTAGGTGCCGGCGATGGCGAGCACCGTCGGCGCGTACACCGCCGATCCGAGGAGCTTGCCGGCCTCCAGGTTGTCGGGAATGAACACGTAACACTCGAGCCCCAGGCGGGCGGCGTGCGCCGAGACGCTGTTCGCCAGGTTGCCGGTCGACGCGCAGGCGAGGACGCTGAAGCCGAGCTCGACGGCCCGCGTCGCGGCGACCGAGACGACGCGATCCTTGTACGACAAGGTCGGATGGTTGACCGAATCGTCCTTGACGTACAGCTCGTCGATGCCGAGGCGTTCGGCGAGACGCCGGCAGCGAACGAGCGGCGTGAACCCGGAATGAAAGCCGGTCAGGGGCTCGCCCTCGATCGGCAGGAGCTCGCGGTACCGCCAGAGGTTCTTGGGCCGCTCGGCAATGGCGGCGCGCGTCAGGCGAACGGCCGCGTAGTCGTAGGCCGGCTCGAGCGGGCCGAGACACCTCTCGCACGCATAGCGGGCGTCGGCGGGGAACGAAGCCTGGCAGAGGGAACAGCGCAGTCCGACGAGGGTGTTCACAGGGCCTCCACGATGTCAGTGTTGGGATCCAGGCCGGAGATGGCAGCCGGCCGACAGAGACGCGGCGCCGGCACCACGGCCGCCGGATCGCGGGCGATGGCGAGCAGGTCGGCGATGATCGCCGTGGCGGTCGCCGCGCCGCCGGCGCCGGGTCCGAAGAGGCCGATTTCGCCCGCGTGCCGGGTCACGAGCAGCGCCGCGTTGGCGGGCCCCCTCGTGCGCGCGAAGAGCGAGGCCCGGGGGACCAGCGCCGGCGCGACCCAGGCGACCAGCTCCGCGCGGTCCTCGTCGTAGGCAGCGTGCGCGAGCTGCCGGAGCGCGGCGCCGCGCCGCCGCGCGCGGACGAGGTCTGAGGGCCGCAGGCCGGCAATCGACCGCGCGTCGATGGCGTCGGGCTCGACGCGCACCCGGAAAGCGAGCGCGCAGAGGATCGACAGCTTGGCGCGCGCATCCGTGCCATCGAGATCCGAGGAGGGATCGGCCTCAGCCAGGCCGCCGTCGCGCGCCGCCGCGACCGCCTCGCCGAGGCTGCAGGCCGCCGCCTCCATCCGCGACAGCACCGCGTTGCAGGTGCCGTTGAGGATGCCGGTCATCCGGATCACGCCGGCGGCCGTCAGCCCTTCGCCGACGGCGCGCACGATCGGCATCGCGCCGCCTACCGCCGCTTCGAACCGGAGCTGCCGGCCCTGACGCTCCGCGAAGCGCAGGAGGTCCGGGCCGTGGCGGGCGATCACCTGCTTGTTGGCCGTCACGACCGACTTGCCGGCGGCGAGCGCCGCGCGGGTCCACCCCACGGCGGGATCGAGGCCGCCGATGGCCTCGATGACGACGTCGGCGTCGCTCGCGAGGACCGCGTCGATGCGGTCGGTCCAGGACAGCCGCGCGCCGTTGAACGCGTGGCGCTTGGCGGAATAGCCGCGATCGAGAACGTGGGTGAGCTCGAGGCCGGGAAGGGGCAGGTCGAGGAGGCGGCGCGCGACGGCGCCGCCGACCGTGCCGCAGCCTATCAGCGCGACACGACACGGGCGAACCGACGGGGTGCACATGCTCTCATCTCCCCCCCGCGACGGCGGGGGCAGGATTTGGCACCTGACCGCGGGCGGTGCAGCTCGCGCGGTTGCCGTGGCGTCGTCGGGCCAGTCCCTCAGCCACTCTCGATAAGAAGAGCCGGTTCAGTTGTCGCGACGACTATAGCAGACCGCGCCGCGTCGCTGCAACAGATTGCATCTCCATATGCACATTCGTTGATTTATGTTGCGCACTCCCCCTCGAGCACGACCGGCGCGAACGGCGTCTCGTCGCCCAGGTCGATGAAGTCCTCGTCGCGCGCCGACGCCGCGTCGAGCTCCTCGAGCGCCGCGAGCGCGCCGCGCACGCGCACCACCTCGACGCGCGCGAAGAACGCCGCCGCCCCCTCGCCCGGGCGGCGCTCGGCGGCGAAGAGCGTCACGAGCCGATCGACCGCTTCGGGCACCCGGCGCGCGGGAATCTTCGCCGCCAGCCGCGCGAAGGCGGCCCCGCCGGCCCCGACCCCGCCGCCGACCATCACGAAGTACTGCGGGACGGCACGGCCGCCCACGCGGCGGACGCTGCCCTGGAAGCCGATCGAGGCGACATGGTGCTGCCCGCAGCCGTTCGGACAGCCGCTGATCTTGATCCGGGCGTCGCCGGCGAGCGCGACGAGATCGGGCCGTGCCCGCAGCCGCTCCTCGAGCAGCCGTCCCAGTCCCCGCGACTGGGTGACGGCGAGGCGGCACGACTCGGCGCCCGGACAGCTCGTCACGTCCGCCACCGTGCCGGCGCCGGGCAGGCCGAGGCCCGCGGCCAACAGCCGGCGGTGCAGCTGCCGCGCATCCGACGCGCTCACCCATCGGAAGACGAGGTCCTGCTCCGGCGTCACGCGGACGGTGCCATCGCCGTAGGCGCGCGCCAGTTCGCCCATCACGCGCATCTGCACGCTCGTGAGATCGCCCAGCGGCACGGTGGCCACCGCCATCACGCAGGCGAACTGCTTCTGGGGACGGATGTTCGTCGCGCGCCAGCGCGCGAACGCCTCGTCGCTCGTCCGCAAGACCGGCACGACCGAGGGCCGCAGTCCCGGCCCGTGGACGGTGCCGGCCGCTACCCGGTTGGCGATGTGCCCGGGCGAGGGCGACGAGCCCTCCGCCCGCGGCGGACGTGGCTCGGCCGCCGGCGCATCGAGGACCAGGGCGGGGACGCGCTCGCGGGCCGCCGACAGCTCGGCGTTGTACTCGTCGCGCCAGCGCTCCCAGCCGAGCGAGCGGATGAGGAACTTCATCCGGTTGCGCTGCTTGTGCTGGTAGTCGCCGAGCCGCTGGAACACGCGGAGCACGGCGTCGGCGACGCGCAGGAGCTCGGAAGCCGGCAGGAAGTCGTGCAGCAGCCCGCCCGACCGGCACAGGATGGCCGTGCCGCCGCCGGCCGTCACCGAGAAGCCGCGCGCCCCGTCGGCGCCGACTCGCGCCCGGAATCCGAGGTCGTTGATGGCGGTGGCGATGTGGTCCGCGGGACAGCCCTCGAACGCAATCTTGAACTTGCGCGGCAGGGTCGACCCGAGAGGATGGCGCAGGAGGAAGCGGGTCAGCGCCTCCGCGTACGGCGTGACGTCGAACAGCTCGTCGGAGGCCACCCCCGCGTACGGACACGCCGTGATGTTCCGCACCGAGTTTCCGCACGCCTCGCGGGTCGTCAGACCCGCGTCCGCCAGGTGGCGCATCGCGGGCTCCACGTCGTGCAGCCGGACGAAGTGGAACTGGATATTCTGCCGCGTCGTGATGTGGCCGAATCCACGCGAGTACCGCTCGCCGACATCGGCCAGGGCGTCGAGCTGGGCGGCGGTCAGCAGCCCCTGCGGCACCTTGACGCGCAGCATCTGCGCGTCGCCGTCCTGGCGCTGCCCGTACGTCCCGTGGACGAGCCGGAACTGGCGCCAGGCGTCGGTCGAGATCTCTCCCGCCTCGTAGCGTTCGAGGGTGGCGACGAAGCGATCGATCTCGGCGGTGTCGGCGAACGACAGGCGTCCCACCGCCACGGATTCATCGGCTGCAGACATGACGGTTCTCCAGGCCGGGTACGGCAGACGCCGCCCGGCATTTCAGGGCGGCAACGCTGCCGATGACGAGGGTCCCGGGATCGCCCGCGGCCGGCAGGTCGACGTCGGCCAGCCACGCGAGCGTACCGCGCCACTCGCGCTGCCGCGGCGTGGACGCGGCGATCACGACCGCCGCAGGCGTGCGGTTCGACCAGCCGGCGTCGATCAGGCGCTGCGCGAGCGCCCGGTGACGTCCGAGACCCATCAGCACCACGAGCGTGACGCGATGAGGTTCGAGCGATCCGACGGCCGACGCGAACGTCGCCTCGTCGTGACCGCTGACGACGAGGAATCCCGACGCGATGCCGCGGTGGGTGACGGGAATGCCGGCGAGCCCGGCAGCGGCCACGGCCGTACTGACGCCCGGCACGACGTCGAACGGGACGCCGGCGGCGCCGAGCGCGAGCGCTTCCTCGCCGCCACGCCCAAAGACGAACGGGTCGCCGCCCTTCAGCCGGACCACGCGGCGGCCGCGCCGCGCGGCGCGAATCATGACCGCGTGAATGGACGCCTGGTTGAGGACGTGACGCCCGGCGCGCTTGCCGACGAAGAACCGCTGCGCACGCGGCGCCAGCTCGAGGACGCGCGGATCGACCAGCGCGTCGTAGAGCACCAGATCGGCAGCGCGCAGCCGTTCGACGGCCCGGAGCGTCAACAGATCGGGGTCGCCGGGTCCGGCCCCCACCAATGAGACGTGTCCCGTCACAGCCACGTGTCCTCCGGCCCCTGCAGCCAGGGCACGTAACGGTCCCTGCGCGGCCGCCCGCGCGGTCGTTCGCCGGCGTCATGCGGCCGCGCCAACGCGCTCCCTCGTTGCGCCGGTTCGCGGCCGTACAGCTCGTTCAGGGCCTCGAGCAGCAGCGGCCGGCGTCGTGCGATCGGAACTGCCGCCCGCTGCCACTCCTGGCGCCGCCGCCGCGCCTCTTCCAGCCACCGCCCCAGGTCGTCGGGCAGGACATCGTCGAGGGCTTCGCGCAGGAGTCCCGCGAGCGCCGGCGCCGCGCCGTCGGTCGAAATCGCGACGGTCACCCCGTCGCGCCGGAGGACGCCGCCCAGATACGCGGTCGCCTGCGCGGGGTCGTCGACGGCATTCAGAAAGATCCGCCGTGACGCCGCAGCCGCCGCGACCTGGCGGTTCACCTCGGGTGGCGCCGCGGCAATCACCAGCCACGCCCCGTCGAGGTCGTCGGCGACGAACGCGCGCCGGACGACGGTCGCGCCGGATCGGGCGATCGCCGGATGAACGTGCGGCGCCACGACCGACACGTCGGCCTGAGCCGCCAGGAGCTGGCGGAGCTTGCCGAGGGCGACGGGCCCCGCTCCGACCAGGACCACGCGGCGGCCGGCGAGATCGAGGAACACGGGAAATCGCTGCATAGGGCGTACAAAGAAAAAGGCCCGGAAGGCGATGAAGCCTCCCGGGCCTTGGTCTGGAACGAGTGCGTCTAGATCACGTGACGGCGACGCCCGTACCTGGACTGTTGGCGCGAAGGCTCCTGGGAGCCGCGCAGCAACAACAACAGGGGCAGGTGGTGCACCCGATCACGATGCTCTACTACTTACTTCGCTTCGGCCGTCGGGGTCAACTGCCTGCGACAGCCGAGCCGGCGACCGGGCACGGCCGACGTCATCCGGCAGGCTCGGGAGGCGCTCGATCGGGCGCTGTCGGACAGGCAGGCGCTCGACCCGACGCTGGCGTCGCCGGTCGTGTCGGTTGCCGCCTCGCACGGTGGGCGTTGGTCAAGACCCACTGGTCCGTCACGACTTTACACTGCAAAGTTCTCTGTGTAAGATGACGCCAGGAGAATGTGCATGGATCGCTTTCTGCTCCTCACCGGCATGGCTGCGGCGCTCGCCGGCACCGCCGGCTGCACCGCCCTCCCCGACACGCCCCTCGCCGCCGCTGCCGCCGCCAACGATGCGGCCGCCGTCGGACGGCTCATCGCGGACGGCCACGGGCCCGACGAAACGAGCCGCGGCGGTCCGCCCGTCCGCGGCACGGCCGACCGCACCCTGACCCCCCTCATGTGGGCCGCGCGGCATGGAAGCCTCGATGCCCTCGCGGCCCTCCTCGACGCCGGCGCGACGATCAACGCCCAGGACGGGCGCTACGGCTGGACGGCGCTCCAGCACGCGATCCACACGGGGCACGCCGACGCCGTGCGGCTGCTGCTGGATCGCGGCGCCGATCCGAACCTGTCGGCCGCTGCCGGCTCGCTCACGCCGCTCCTGATGGCTGCCGGCCGCCCCGATCCGACGATCGTCAGGCTGCTCCTGGCGCACGGCGCGGATCCGCGCGTCGAGGGCGAGCACGGGGACACGCCCCTCAGCACGGCCGTGTCGGGCGGCGCGCTCTCGGACATCGACGCGCCGCTCTTCGGCGGCTGCCACCCGGCGACGGTACGGGCGCTCCTGGCGCACGATCCGACGCTGCGCCTCCCGGACACGTTCGCCAGTCGCGCGGCGCTCTGGTTCGCCCGCTGGCACCGCTGCACGGCGGTGCTCGACATGGTCGGCGGCGCGCCGCGTGAGCGTCGAGCCTCGACCCGGGGCGACGCGGAGGGCATGCCGTGAGCGCGGCCGGCGATCACCGGCCGCGCGACATGACGCGCTCGATGTCGTCGGCCCGCTTCGGGGTCTTCGCCGACAGCACGTCGTGGCCGTCGGCGGTCACGAGCACCATGTCCTCGGTCATGATGGCGATCCCGAGATCGGGAATGTAGATCTTCGGCTCCACGGTGAAGACCATCCCGGCCTCGAGCGGACGCGAGTAGTCACGGCTGTCGGTGGCCTCGAGGCCGATGTGGTGCCCGAGATCGCGCACGCCGAATCCCGCCGCGCTGTACCGCGTGAGCCCGCCGTGGTGCGCCAGGTAGTAGGTTGGCGACGGCATGACGCCCCACACGTGGTCGATGCCCATGCGCGCCACGTCCTCGAACGGCTCGAGCCCGTGCGCGCGGAAGACGGCGGCGGCGGCGCGCACGACGTCGAGCATCATGACGGCGGGCCTGACGGCGCCGATCGCCGCCTCCTGGGCCTCGAGGACGATGTCGTAGTACTTGCGCTGTTCGGGCGTATAGCGGCCCGACACCGGAATCGTCCGGCACAAATCGGACGCGTACGTCTGGTATTCGGCGGCGCCGTAGTCCATGTACAGCAGATCGCCCGCCTGCATCACCCGGTCGACGCTGTTGTAGTTCTCCCCCATCAACGTGAAGACGTGCATGGCGTTCGGCCCGGACGCCACGATCGGCGCGAACGACGCGCGCGGCGATCCGAGGCGCTTCCACGTGTACTCCATCAGGCCCGCGATCTCCCGATCGTTCATGCCGGGCCTGGCGGCACGCATGGCCTCCACCAGCCCCTCGCCGCTCACCTCGGCCGCGCGACGCAGGGCCGCGATCTCGTGCGCGTCCTTCACGAGTCGCATCCGGTTCACGAGCGGCAGCACGTCGTGGAACTCGCGCCTCGGCAGGGCGGCCTCGATTGACCGCGTCAGCTGCTGCGCGTCGGTGAGCGGGGGCGCCAAACCGGGCGGCGCGTACCGGGTCGCGCCGTCGCGGGGCAGGTACACGCTCCGCCTCGCGCCGACCAGATCCGCGAGCCGGCCGACCAGGTCGTCAATCGGGAACGTGTCCGCGATGCCCGTCGCCGAGGCGGCCGCCGGACCGGGCGAAAGCCGTCGAATCGGCCGGTTCCACGGCGCGGAGCGGAAGCGCGCGTCGTCGGTCGGGAACTGGCCTCCCGCGAATTGAAACGGCGAGGGCAGGAACAGCGCCGTCCGCGCGGGCGTCATGACGAGCACGGCCAGCGGCGACTCGACGCCGGTCAGGTACCAGAACGTCGGATCCTGCCTGAACAGGCCGTCCGCGCCGACCAGATACCGCCCCGGCACCACGACCGCGCTGTCGCCGACCTGCGCCAGGAGCGCCGCCCGGCGCGCGGCGTACACGGCCTGTGGAAACGCCACGTCGCTCTGCGCGTGCAGCGCCACGCACGCCGACACCGCCGCAAGCAGCCGGAACAGTCGTTTCATGGAGGCCAGTGTGTATCACGAACGATGCCGGCCAGGAAGGGCCGAAGGCGAGGGCGCGCCGGACACGGCCGGGTGTCCCTGGATGGACGCGCGCCACGGACGTTCGATCCCGACGTTGATCCCGACGCGCGGCCCCCACGCGAACGCTCCGGCGGCCAGACTGCGATCCTCGACGAACAACCGGCCCCCGACGAGATCCAGGCGGTTCTCTGCCAGCGTGATCCCCATCGCCATCGTCAGGTTGCCGGGACCGCGGCAGAGGTCGTGCCTGGCGATCTCCATCGATGCGGGGCGTCGACCCTTGACCGACCGCTTCCGGCGTCGCCGCATCGTCGCCTCGCCGTCGAGCGGGTCGAGGGCTCGAATGAGGACGGCGGCCGGAACGCCTTCCCGTTCGGTCACGACGTTGACGAGGCAGTGGATGCCGTAGTTCAGGTACACGTAGGCGTGCCCCGGCGGGCCGTAGAGCGGCTGGTTCCTCGCCGTCGGGCCCGGAGCGGCATGGCAGGCCGGATCGGACTCGCCGATATAGGCCTCCACCTCGACGATCATGCCGCTCGTGCGGACGCCGCGCCGCTCGTGCACGAGCACCTTCCCGAGCAGATCGGCCGCGACCTCGAGCGTCGGCCGATCGTAGAAGGCACGCGGCAGCACCACGAATCAGCGTCCGGACGCGTACGCGTGGGCGCGCCCCTCGGCCAGAACGGTCCGGAGGTACCGGCCCGTGTACCAGTCGGCGCTCCGCACGATCTGCTCGGGTGTGCCCGTGGCGACCACGCGCCCGCCGTCCTCCCCGCCGTCCGGCCCGAGGTCGATGATCGCGTCGGCGACCTTGATCACGTCCAGGTTGTGCTCGATGACGAGCAGCGAATGCCCCGCGTCGATCAGCTTCCGGAACGCCGTCAGGAGCTTCGCGATGTCGTCGAAGTGCAGCCCGGTCGTCGGTTCGTCGAGGATGTACAGCAGGCGCTCGCCGCTGTGGGACGCGAGGTGCGCCGCGATCTTGATCCGCTGCGCCTCCCCGCCCGACAGCGTCGTGGCCGGCTGTCCGAGCCGGAGGTAGCCCAGGCCGATCTCGTCCAGCACCTGGAGGCGGCGCAGGACCTTCGGCGAGCTGCCGAAGAAGGTCAGGGCCTCGCGGACGGTCAGGTCGAGGACCTGGTGAATCGTGCGTCCGCGGTAGCGGACCTCGAGCACCTGCGGCTTGAACCGCTTGCCGTCGCACTGATCGCACGGCACGAACACGTCGGCGAGGAACTGCATCTCCACCCGCACCTCGCCCTCGCCCTGGCAGGCCTCGCAGCGGCCGCCCGGCACGTTGAACGAGAAGTGGCTCGCCGTCAGGCCGCGCGAGCGCGCGTCCTTGGTGGCCGCGAACAGCTCCCGGATCGGATCGAACGCCTTGAGATAGGTCACCGGATTGGAGCGCGGCGTGCGGCCGATCGGCGCCTGATCCACCAGGACGACGTCGGTGATGTACTCGACGCCCTCGAGCTTGCGGAACGAGCCGACACGCTTGTCCCACCCGCCCTTCGCCCGCTTGACGGCGGCATACAGGACGTCGTGCACGAGCGTCGACTTCCCCGATCCGCTCACGCCGGTCACGCAGGTGAGGGTGTTCAGCGGAATCGAGACGTCCACGTCCTTCAGGTTGTGTTCGCTCGCTCCGAGCAGCCGCAGCGTCTGCCCCGTCCCGCGCCGCCGCGACGTCGGCACGGGGATGGCCAGCTCCTGGCGGAGGTACTTCGACGTCAACGAGCGCGTCTCGTGCAGCAGCGCATCGTAGGTCCCCGAGAAGACGACCCGTCCTCCCTGCTCTCCGGCTCCGAGCCCCAGGTCGACGACGTGGTCGGCGACCTTGATCATGTCCGCGTCGTGCTCGACGACGAGCACCGTGTTGCCCTGATCGCGCAGTTGCTGGAGAATCGCGATGAGCCGCAGGTTGTCGCGCGGATGCAGACCGATCGACGGCTCGTCGAGGACGTACAGCGTGCCGACCAGCGCCGATCCGAGCGAGGTCGCCAGGTTGATGCGCTGCGCCTCGCCTCCCGACAGCGTCGAGGACAGCCGGTCGAGCGTCAGGTAGTCGAGCCCGACGTCGCCCAGGAACGTGAGCCGGCGGCGGATCTCCTTGAGCACCTTCTCCGCGATGACGCCTTCCTTGGGCGAGAGCTCCAGCCGGTCGAAGAACCCCTGGGCCGCGCGCACGGTCAGCGCCGACACCTGATCGATCGTGCGGCCGGCAATCCGCACGTCCCGCGCCTCGCGGCGCAGCCGCGCGCCGCCGCAGTCGGGGCACGTGAGGTACCCGCGATAGCGGCTCAGGAACACGCGGACGTGCACCTTGTACTTCTTGCGCTCCAGCCACCGGAAAAAGCCGCGGATGCCCTCGAACTCCCCGTTGCCCTCGACGACGAATGTCCGCTCGGCTTCGGTGAGCGACGCCCAGGGCACGTCGAGCCTCACCTTCTGCTTCTTCGCCGCCCGCTTCAGCTCGGCGAGCTGCGGCCGGTAGTGCGGCTTGCTCCACGGCTCGATGGCACCCTGCGCGATCGAACGGCTCGGATCCGGCACCACGAGGTCCATGTCGAGCTCGATGATGTTGCCGAAGCCGTGGCAGGTCGGACAGGCGCCGAACGGGTTGTTGAAGGAGAAGAGGCGCGGCTGCGGATCTTCGTAGGTGATGCCGCATGGGCGGCATTCGAATCGCTCGGAGAACTGATAGACGTGAAGCGGGCCCTCTGACGACAGGCGCGCGGCCCACGCAGCGCCGCCGCCCTCGAGGTAGGCCGTCTCGATCGAGTCGGTCAGGCGCTGCCGCAGACCGTCGCCGCCGATCTGGACGCGATCGACGACCACCTGCAGCGTCGACTGCTCCGACAGGCGTTCCAGGTCGAGGTCGTCGAAGGCGACCGCCCGGCCCTCGACCAGGAGCCGGCCGAATCCCTTGCGCCGCAGCGACTCGATGGCCGCCCGAAGGGCCGCCGCCCGCTCGGTGCCTCGCGACGGCGGCGCCGCGGCGCCTGCCGCCTCGCCGTCCTCGTCGCTCGATTCGGCGAGCTCGTCGACCTCAGGCCCTTCGTCTTCTCCGACCGACACGAGCGGCAGGTCGAAGCCGAGCAGGAGTCGCGTCCCCTCGGGCAGCCCGCCCAGCTCGCGCGCGACCACTTCGGCCGTTTCACGCACGACCTCGCGGCCGCAGCTGCGGCAGTAGGTACGGCCGACGCGCGCGAACAGGAGCCGCATGTAGTCGTGAATCTCGGTCGTCGTCCCCACGGTCGACCGGGGATTGCGGACGCTGTTCTTCTGCCGGATCGCGATGGCCGGCGAGATGCCGTCGATGCGGTCGACGTCGGGCTTCTCCATCCGCTCGAGGAACTGGCGCGCGTAGGCCGACAGCGACTCGACGTAGCGCCGCTGGCCCTCGGCGTAGATCGTGTCGAAGGCGAGCGACGACTTGCCCGATCCGCTCACGCCGGTCACGATGATGAGCTTGCCGACCGGCAGCGAAAGATCGACGTTCTTGAGGTTGTGCGTGCGTGCGCCGCGGACGACCAGGTCGCTCTGGCTAGCGGCCGGCGGTGACACGGTCTCGGACATGCTCGATGGTCACGACCCTACGTCGGGTTCTTGGTGGTGTCCTGAACCCCTAATCCTATCGCAGGGACCTACCCGAGGCAAACCTCGGCGAGCTGGAACTGCCGGCCGACGCCGATGCGGGCGAAGGCCAGCACGTCATCGTTGGCTGGCACACAGTTAATATATGAACTATATGTCAACAAAAAACTCCCTAAGGCACGCGTTCGAGCTTTCCGATGAGCTCGATCAACCGGGCGGATTCATCGTCCGACAGCACGCCAAAGAGCTCGCGCTCCGCATCCTGCTGGATTTGAATGCCTTCCTCGTACGCGTTCCGCCCGCTGTCGGTGATGACGGCCAGGCGCGATCGGCGGTCGTTCGGGTCCGGCGCGCGGGCCACGAGACCGTCGGCCTCCAGGCGATCGACGAGCTGGGTGACATTGGATTTCACGCACGACAACCGCTCGGCCAGATGACCCAGCGGCAGCGATTCTCCCGCCAGTACCAGCTGTTTCAGCGCCGCGAGCTTCGGAAGCGACAGCCCGATGCGTCCGAGGCGCGACTCGACCTCGCCTTCGAGAACGGCGGCGGTGTGCAGGACGGCGAACAGCTGTGATCGCTTGTCACCCATTTAGTTCAGATATGTATCATACCTCCAATCGCGTCGCGTGCAAGACTTGCGGCATGCAGATCTTCACGGGAACATCCGCTCCCCTTCGTCCGGCCGATCCACGGACGTTCAGCGGCGCGGCCGGGACGGCCAGGGTCGCCATGGACGAGACGGGCGTGCCCGTGACGGTGTATCGCGTCGAGTTCGATTCCCGGGCGCGGACCCACTGGCATGCGCACACGGGTTCCCAGTGGCTCTACGTGATCGACGGACGGATCCGGGTGCAGTCGTGGGGACAGCCGGCGCGCGATCTCGATGCCGGGGACCTCGTGGTGATCGCGCCCGACGAGAAGCACTGGCATGGCGCGGTGCCCGGCTCCCGGGGGACGCACCTCGCGGTGAACGTGAACGTCACGACGCAATGGTTCGAGGCGGTCAGCGACGACGAGTACGCCGGCGGCCACGGGCCGTCGGGATCGGCAGCGCCCTGACGCGGTCGGGTCAGAGCGCCGGTGGGGCGTGCGGCTCGAGCGCGCGGCCTTGGAGCCAGGCCCGGAGCACGCCGCGAAGCGAGAAGATCGCCGCAAGCGCGACGATCTGTCCGCCGAGGATCACCAGATTCAGATTGAGCGCCGGGTGCCACGAGACGCGGCCGTCCCGGACCACGAACACGCCGGCGGGGCGGGCCCGCAGGCCGAAGCCCGCGCCGCCCTGGTCGCCGGAGCTCTGTCCGCCGCCGCCGCCGCCGGCCACGTGCGCGACGGGCAGAATGGTCGCCCCGTGCACGTCGATGGGCTGGCCGAACACGCGGCCGGCGCTGAGCGAGCTCTGTGTGGACTGCAGCAGTTCCTGGGTGTTCATCTGGCCCTCCCGTGGTTTTTCCGCTGACGCCTGCAACAGCCGGACCGCCGCAGGCGCACACCAGGTCCCTCTCGTCCGGCGCGCGCAGGCCGCTGTGGTAACATCGACGTTTCCCGAGCCGGCGTAGCTCAGTTGGTAGAGCAGCTGATTCGTAATCAGCAGGTCCTCGGTTCGAGTCCGAGCGCCGGCTCCAGATTTCTTCGTAAGATCTCCAATTTCATCCTGTCCAGACGAGGGACCTGGCTCTTGCCTTGAGCGGAGCGAGATAGGCCCCGCAACGGCATCAATCCCGCAGCGAAGCAGGTACTCGACGGCTGCCAGCCGGGCATGTGGTTCAGAAAACGCGCGGTACAGAAGGTATCGAGCGCACCGAGCCCCGAGGTCGTCCTGCAGCGTGTAGTCGCGGAGGCTGCGGCCTGCCCTCCAGACATTGGGTAGCCAGTAGGCACGCGCCGCTTGCAGCGAATCCCGAAAGGACGGCGCGATCCAGCTCGCGCAGAACACGCGCGTGCGATCGGTCAGCGCCGCCGCGAGCTCGTCGTGGGCAGGAGCGTCGTCCGAGCACGCCCTGACGTACCGCACGTTGACTCCCTGCCGCCCGAAGCGGGAGCCACGGGTAGACGTCCGCCGGAAAATTGCCGTCCACCAGCAGCACCTCGTCGCCCGATCGCCAGCGGATTCCCGTGGCGAGCAGGTTGAGCCCGTAGGTGGCACTGTCGCCCAGGATTACATCGTCGGGATCGACGCCGACGATCGACGCTCGTGCAGGATCGTCCACAGGGTCCCGAATCGATCCCTGACCTGTGCGAACCGCGTCGCGAAGAACGTCTCGGCAAGCGGGATGCGCACGTCTCCTCCATCTGAAAGGGCGCCGTAGAACGTCTCGGCTTCCTCCGGGGAGTCCACCGAGAGATACACATAGCAGCTGCGCATCGGCTCGAAACTGGCCGGCGGTACATCATTGCCGATCAGCTCGACGCCGGCCATTTCCAGACGAGCGTGAATCACAGCATCCGCCGAGCCCGGCGGCGGAGTCATTCCGGCGGGCAGATCACTCACCCTCATCACGGTCGTCAACCGTCCGCGGAGGTGCGTGGCGTAGTAGCCGAAGGCTTCGGCGCAGTTGCCGCCGAAGTTCAGGTGTGTATACAACTTCATCGTCCATGATCCTTTCTGACAGCCGCGTTGGCGCGCGAGGGTCATCGCGGTGGTGTCCGGCCACATGCTCAGCAGGAGCGCTCCCGAGTTCTCGAGGCGCGTCTTCTGTCCCTCTCCACTATTAGTCGAACGGCCCCAGGCGGAATCGACACCCGACCGGAATGGCCGCTTGGCTCAGCGTTCCCATGGCGTGCGCAACGGCCCCGACAAAGCGACGGACCTCTCGCGCGGTCGAGACGAAGGGCCGTCCATGCGGTTCGGTTTGTGCGGTTACCCGACATCCAGCCTGGACGGTAGCTCGAACGTGCCGTCCACGACCTCCACAAAGTTCCGTTCCTCGCGGAGAATCACTCTCTCGCGAGTCACCATCTCGAAATTCGCGCGGGCCTCCGGGTCCGAACGCAGACGCTCCTTGTAACGCTCGTACCCCGCAAGGCTCTCGAAGGCGATCAGGCCCCACCCCACATCATTCGTCCCTTCGTAGGGCATGAAGTATCCAATGAGGTGTCCGCCGCAGCGGGGGATGATGCGGCCCCAGTCTTCCGCGTACGCTTTGAACCGGTCCCGCTGGAACGGATCGATCTGGTAGCGGATGATGCACGTAATGAGCATTCCTGTTCTCCTCCGGGTTGACGCTGATGCGCCGGCGAGTACGACGGCGGCGGCAGTCCCCATCCCGATCGCGATTGCCTGACGACGCGTAACGGCGCTCATGGCTCACACGATAAGATTTGGCTTGCGATTACGCTTCGTCGATTATCAAATAGTGCCCGTCGTTTCTAAGGATCGATCATGGATGAGGCCGCACTGGCGGACGACGGCGTTGCTCGGATCGCAGCCGCAATCGGCGAGCGCGCACGCGTGCGCATGCTCTACTGTCTGATGGACAATCGCGCCCGGACCAGCACCGAGCTTGCACTGGTGGCGGAGGTGAGCCCATCGACGGCAAGCACTCACCTCGGACGCCTCAGGTCGGAGGGCTTGGTGCGCGTGCACGTGCAGGGAAAGCACCGGTACTACAGCCTGGAAGGACCCGCCGTGGCTGCGGCACTCGAGAAGCTTCACATCCTGAGTGGCGGCCCGACGTCGTTCAAGGCGAGCGCACCGAACCATCTGCGAGCCGGGCGGACGTGCTACGACCATCTCGCCGGCGCCCTCGGGGTGGCGCTCCACGACCGACTCTTCGCGCTGGGTTGGCTCGAGCGCATGGCCGACGACCACGAGGGTGCGCGCGATTCTCACGGCCCCGGGCGTAGCGGCCCTCGAGGCGCTCGGCGTCGATATCGCGGCGGCGAGAGCAAGCCGGCGGCGCTTTGCCTATGCGTGCCTGGACTGGAGCGAGCGCCGCTCCCACATCGGTGGAGCATTGGGCGCGGCTCTGCTGAAGCTCGCTCTGGACCGGAAATGGGTTGTCCGGGAGAGTGACAGTAGGGCGCTGCGACTGACGCGCTCAGGACGCGACAGGTTGCTGGTTCGGCTGGGAGTGGAGGTCCCGGAGGTACTCAAGACTCGGCCGCTTACGGGGAATTGAATCAGGACGCATTCAATGCGTCCTTCTATGAAGCGGCTGGCGATTGTCAATAACATCAGCCCGATTTGATCAGTCGTCGTCCGGCGCATCGGTCAAGAGCGAAGTCCCTCATCCTTCTATTCGCGCTCGTGGTGGCGATCATCAGGGTACGCCGTGGCTCGGCCCGCATCGGCAAATCGTTCAACCCGATCGAGCGTCGCGCGATAGCTGAGGGCGGTCACGGGTCCGATTCCCGGCGCGGGCATCGGCCGACACGCCACCGGATCGCCCGCGAATACGCGGCCGACGCCCACGTGCCGGAGCACGCGCACGGGGCCGATCGGCTGATGTTCGCAACCCGCGGGCTGATGGAGGTCTCCGCGTCCAGCAGATACTGGCTCATTCCGCCGCAATTCGCGGTAAGGATTCCGGTCCGGACGACGCATCGCATTCGCGTGGCCAGCGCCGTTTCGATGCGAACCCTGTACTTCCGTCACGGGATCGCACGAGAATTGCCGACCACCTGCACCGTCTGCAGTGTGAACCCGCTGTTGCGCGCGCTGATCGTCGAGGCCGTCCGTCTGGGCACACTGCGCCTCAGAACGCGGCTGCACGCGGCCCTCCGGACCCTGCTCGTCTCTCAATTGCAGGCGGCGCGTGCCATCCCGACGCTGGTGACGCTGCCGCAGGATCCGCGCGCACTCCGCGTGGCCGAAACTTTCATCGCCGATCCGAAGACGACGATCGGCGTCGCCGACCTGTGCCGGCGATGCGGGGTCGAGCGCGTTCGCGCTTCTCGCGGTACTGTTGGCAGCAATCGGCATAGACGGGGTGCTGTCCTACGACGTCAACCAGCGGGTACCCGAGATCGGTGTCCGCATGGCGCTCGGAGCAAGCTGCAGTTCCATATGGGCGCTCGTGTTGTCCCAGGCGGCCCGACCCGTGGCGCTGGGACTCTTCCTGGGATTTGGCGGGAGCGGGCTCTCGGCGCGCTTGCTTGCGAGCCAGTTGTTCGGTGTGGGCCCCATGGACCAGCCGACGTTCGCTACGGTAGGGCTCGTCCTGCTCGCCGTCGTCTTGCTGGCGAGCATCCTGCCTATTCGGCGGGCGCTCAGCGTCGACCCCGCGTCCGCCGTTCGCAGCTGACGTGAGTCCGAACCGCACGGCACATCCACGATCGACTGTCGATCGTTCCCTCCGCCGTTCGACGAGAGGATAGGCGCAGACATCAAAGGAGGGATACCGAACATGCAGACCCAGACCATCTTGGCCGCCGTGCTGATGGCAGCTGTGAGTGCCCCCGTGATGGGTCAGGAGCCCGCTTCCATCCCCGTACCCCGGAAGACGGGGCACGTATCCGCCAACGGCGTCAGCTACTACTACGCCATCTACGGCACAGGACAGCCCGTGCTGCTCCTTCACGGGGGACTCGGCCAGATCGAGATGTTCGGACCGAATCTCACCAAGCTGGCGCGTACTCGGCAGGTGATCGGCGTGGATCTCCAGGGCCACGGACGTACCCGATTGGGGAGCCGCCCGATAGAAGCCGCCGCCATGGCCGACGACATGGCGATTCTGCTGAACAGCCTCGGCTATGGAAGGGTCGACGTCGTGGGCTACTCGCTCGGCGGCTCTGTCGCATTCCGGCTTGGCGTGCAGCACCCGGCGGTCGTACGGCGCCTCGTTCTCGTCTCGACACCCTTTGCTCAGAGTGGGTTCTATTCGGAGGTCCTGCCCCAGCAGGCGGCCTTGAGCGCGGCCTTGGCCGACGGAATGAAAGGAACTCCAATGTACCAGGCGTACGCTGCGACGGCTCCCGATCCCAGTGAGTTTCCTCGGCTGCTGGATGCCATGGGCACGTACATGCGGCGTCCCTACGACTGGTCGGCGGACGCGAAGTCGCTCCGGGACCCGGTCATGCTCGTCTACGGCGACGGCGACATCATCCGGCCGGAGCATATGGTCGAGTTCTACCATCTGCTGGGTGGTGGACTCAGGGACGCCGGCTGGATGAGAGAGCACATGTCTCCGAATCGCCTTGCAGTCATCCCTGACGCCACGCATTACGAGATCTTTGCCGACCCTCGGCTGGCGGTCACCGTCCTCCGCTTCCTTGACGAAAAGGGTGGTGCAGCCGCCCAGGGCGGCGACGCGAGCACAAGGCGTTGAGACCGACAGGGACACTCGTCGAGGCACGCCATTAAGTCACGGAAAACAGAGGACGAACGATAGGGAGATGGTGATGAGAAAGCTGATGGCCGCGGAGATCGTCTCAATTGACGGGGTTGTCGAGTCGCCAGACGACTGGACGCCGAGGTATTTCGGACCCGAGGTCGGCCAAGTCATCGGCCAGGCGCTGCAGGCCGCAGACGCCCTTCTGCTCGGCCGGCGAACATACGAGGAGTTCGCAGCGGTCTGGCCCCAGCGCGGAACGGACAACCCGGTCGGCGCCTTCATGAACAACACCCGCAAGTATGTGGTATCGAAGACGCTCGATGTGCTCGAGTGGAACAACTCCTTCCTGATTGACGATGTCGTGGAGGGGGTCACCCAGCTTAAGAAGCAGGACGGGCGCAACATCAATGTAACTGGAAGCGCGACGCTCGTCCGCTCACTGCTCCGCCACGAGTTGCTGGACGAGCTCCAACTGTTCATCTACCCGGTGGTGAGGGCTACGGGGAAGCGGCTCTTCCCGGAAGAAGGCACCGCTCAGGCAACCCTCTATCTCGAGACCGCGCGACGCTTCGACACCGGCCTCGTCCATCTCACCTACACGCGCGGGGGATCAGCTCGATAGCCCGATGTCTCAACGGCCAACAATTGATGCTGATGCGAAGGTGCGTTGCGGGTGGTACCGTCGGGTCGATATCTGGACCAAGGCGTGCGAGACACGCAAAGCGTTCGAGTCGGGTCGCCTCGATGTGGGCCTCGCGCGAGATGCCTACGCGTCTTACGCGCCCGGCTTGGACGTCGACCTCTTCCTGAGACGATCGCGTCGCCTCTTTCCGGCCTTGAACTGCGGGCTGTGCTCCACCTACCTTCGCGCGGTCCTTGGCCGCGGATTGGTTCGGCGCGGTCGTTATGCGGGAGTGGGGCACACCGTGCTCGCGATCGGCTCCACGATCGTCGATATCACGGCAGACCAGTTCGGCGGCCCCGCCGTTTTTGTAGGGCCGTTGCGAACGCCTTGGGAGCTGTGACTTCCGCGTCACCAGGGAGCTTCCGTCGGCCGACGAAGGGCCTTGCCTAGTGGCGCGCGTAGGCGCTCGCGCCGATCAGGTGGATCGACACATACGGCTCGTCGCCGACCACCCAGCTGTCGTGGCCGGGAGGAACGTGGAACACGTCCCCGGCCTGCATCTCGACGACGCGCCCATCGTCCATGGCGGCGGTCGCCCGCCCGGCAATCACCAGTCCCACATGCTCCACGTCGCAGGTGCGCCGCCCGAGCGCCCGACCGACGTGCTCGGACCAGCGCCAGCCCGGCTCGTACGTCGCCCGACCGAGCGTCAGTCCGCCCAGAGTAATCACCTCGAACCGGCCCTTCGGGAACGTCCGCGTCTCGTCGGGTTGGTCGAATCGCCTCAGGATCGTTTCATTCATGCAGTTCCTCCTGCTCACCACGGCACGCGCCCGCGGCGGACGATGCGGACCGTGCCACGGATCGCCGCCCCGACGACCTGACGCGCGCGCAGTGCGCAATGGCCTCGATGCGGCTCGGCCAGCCCATGGCCCGGCCCTGCGCGATCAGGAACGCGCACCGCTTGGGGCGACATCGGCGGCTGTAGTGCGCCAGGTACGCGGCAAGCGCTGCGGCTGCCACCCCCGTCGCCGCGTCTTCCGGAAACCCCGCGCGCAACGGAAACTGCCGCGCTTCGGCGTGCGCCCATCCGACACTGGTCCGGCAGGTGACGCCCCTCTCATGGTCGGGAACGAAATAGCGGAGCCGTACGTCGGCGTCGGGCAGACCAGCGGTGAGCACGAACGCCGTATCCTGGCCGAATCGCTTCGCCAGCGCCTGCATGGCCCGGTCTGGCAGCGCGTCGGCGGAGAGAACCACCGGGCATGGATTGCCGCCCCGGCGGCCGTCGGCGAAGACGCGCGCGTGGACGACCTCAGCGGTCTGCACAACGACAGCGTGCCAGATGTGACGGCCCGCGTCTTGTCGAATCCTGCCGTCCGGCGTACTGGCCGGGCGTGACGCCCAATACCCATCTGAACCGGTGGGTCAGGTGGCTTTGGTCCGCGTAGCCCACCGAGATCGCGGTCTCCGCGGGCGACATCCCGTCGTCGAGCATCTCGCGCGCGCGTCGAAGCCGGACGCTCTCCAGATACGCATGCGGTGGCAAGCCGACCTCGCGTGCGAACGTTCGGGCGAGATAGAACGGACTCAGTGACGCGACGCGCGCCAGATCCGACAGTGACACGTCGTCGGCGAAGTGCGCCTCGAGGTACGCCCGCGCGCGCGCGACGGCCGGCCGTTCACGGCCCGGCATCCGCGGCGCTGTATGCGAATCGGCGTGGACCGCGATGAGGCGCGTCATGGCGTCGAGCCAGCGGGCTTCGCCTTCCAAGCTCGTTCGGCGTGCCGCCAGTACCCGGTGACAGCGCGCGAGCAGCGCTGCGAGCGCCGCGTCGTGCAGGACGGCGCCGCTGAACGCGGGCACGGACGCGCGGCCGCTCATTTGCTCGACGAGGCGCGCCAAGTCGACAGCGCAGGGATACAGGGTGCGGTACGTATAGCCTGCAGGCGTAGCGGGTTCGCCCGTATGCGCCTCGCCGCCGGCCACGATGAACACGCCGCCCGCCGGCGTGACGTGGCGGGCGCCTCGATACCAATAGGATTGCGCCCCTCGATCGACGAGCCCGACGACGAAGTACTCGTGCGCGTGTCGCGGATAATGGTGCGACACGAACCGGGCGTGCAGGGCGCCGACCGAGGGCCGGCCCGGCACTCGATAATATCGGGACCATTCCCGCTCTTGGCCGCCAGTCATCGCCTCATGTCCAGCTCTGCACCTGTGTCTCGCACTGGCTCAAGGTCGCGCTCCGATCGTGTCTGTGACCTTCGACTTGCCCTCGTAGTACTCGCAGAACCGATCCAGCAGATCCGAGGAACCCAGGTGCAGCCGCTAGCGCGCCTTGCTTCCAAACAGCAGGATCACCCCGCCAATCACGATCGCCCCCACGCCAGCCCACACGGGAACGTTGACGGTCTGCTTGTCCTTCACCGACAGCTCGATCGGTCCCAGCTTGGCTTCATGAGTTTCCTTGGTGTAGCTGAAACTGCCATACGCCAACCCCAAGACCCCGGCCACGATGAGCACGATGGCGGCAATCTTGACTGCGTTCATCTCGATTAGCGCATCATCGGGCCATGGCCGAGGTTGCCGGTCAGCCAGAGGATCAACAGAATCAGCAGCACAAGACCGAGCAGCCCGCCGCCGTAGTGTGGCCCACCCCAACCGGCACGCGTGCCGTAATACGCCCCGCCGCCACCCAAGAGCAACACCAGCACGATGATGATCAAAATGATTGACATGACGGTGCCTGTCTCCTTCCAACGTTCACAAGGTGGCCGCGGCTCGCACCGGGGCGCGTCAGCAACACGCGACTGTGCGCCGCAGACCATGAGATCTGCGCCATGAGCGAGATTCTTCACTCACACGGTAACGCATGAGGCATCTCTGAGCATGTTCCGTTTGAGACACCTATCACGTTTTTGGCAACGCTCCGGACCGTTCGATGAGGTTCGACGCGAGCCAAAAAGGGGGGCTGCGCCAGTCGGGTCAGTACAGGCGCCGCGTGTCCTCATGCCACGGACCTGGCCGGGACGACGTCGTTCCTCCTGCGTATCTGGCGCGGCGCAGCCATTGCAGGGCGTGGTGGCACTTCACGCCCCGCGACGAGGGATATGCAGATATTGGCAAAGACGATTAGTCCGAAGGTTTCGCGAAAGCGTATCTGGGAGCACCGGGAGCCTGTTTCCGGTCTGGGGAACAGGGGGCGCGAAGCCGCCAGAGACCGGAGCGGCGTGGGCGGGCAAGTCAGGCGGCCGCGCTGGTTGAGCGACGAACCGAGTCGTCGCCGGGCTCGCCCGCGCCGACGATCGCGCTAGGCGCTCGCGGCAGGCTTCCAAGTGCATGCCCCGAAGCCCGTTGAGCCCGCACCGCACTGACCGCAGCGATCGTCGCCATAACTGGCCATTTGGCGCATGACGAAACCTAGCGAGCAAGGCGCCCATTGAACGCCGATCTCGACGTGCTCGGAAAACAAGTCACGGATGACTGCACAGGGCGCCGCCGGCAATTCGGTCGAGCAACGGAGTAGGACTCTGGACGACACGCTGAAATCCGTGAAGCCCTGGGTGACGTTCGCCGGTGGCGTGCTTGTGGTCGCCGTCCTGTACTGGGCACAGGCCGTCCTGGTGCCGTTCGCGCTCGCCATCCTGCTCACGTTCGTCCTGACGCCGCCCGTCACCTGGCTTCAACGGTGGGTCGGTCGGGTCCCTGCCGTGCTGGTGGTCGTCACGCTGGTGTTCGCGACTCTCGGGCTGGCCGGCCTGGGTCTGACCTGGCAGATGGCCCATCTGGTGGAAGACCTGCCCGGCTATCGGGCCAACATCCGAACGAAGATTGCCGACGTGCGCCTTGCGGGCAGGGGAAGCGCGGTTGAGAAGCTGCAGGACGCGTTGGAGGGCATCAAGGCTGATCTGGAAACGCCGGCGCCATCGAAGGGAACCGTGTCGCGGCCCCTCCTGGTGACCTCCAACCAGGTGACGGGTTCTTTGGCCTTCGCGTGGCTCGGGCCCGTCGTCGGGCCGTTGAGCACGGCGGGGCTCGTCGCGGCGATGGTCATCTTCATGCTGCTCGAACGCCGCGATCTGCGGGATCGCCTGATCGGGCTGATCGGGCAAGGACAGCTCGCCACGACCACGAAGGCCTTCGACGAAGCCGGTAGTCGTGTCAGCCGGCAGCTGTTGATGCAGTCCCTGGTGAGCCTGATATACGGCATCGCGGTCTTCGTCGGACTCTACGTCCTCCACGTCCCCTACCCATTGGTCTGGGCGATGCTCGGTGCGGCGCTTCGATTCATCCCGTACCTCGGCCCGGTGCTCGCGGCCGGCGCGCCGATCCTCGTCAGTCTCGCGGCCCTGCAGGGGTGGACGGGGCCGTTGATCGTCCTCGCCTTGTTCGTCGTCCTCGAGTTGTTCACGAATCTCGTGCTGGAAACGGTGCTGTATGCGGGGGCGGTCGGAGTATCGCAGGTGGCGCTGCTCGTGTCCGTCGCGTTTTGGACGTGGCTGTGGGGACCGCTCGGGTTGCTCATGGCCTCACCGCTGACCGTGTGCCTCGTCGTGCTCGGCAAGCACGTGCCCGGCCTCGCGTTCGTCGGACTGCTGATGGACGATACGGCAGCGCTCGCACCGGAGTACGGCTACTATCAGCGCCTGGTGGCCCGCGACCAGAGCGAAGCGGCTGAACTGATCGACAGCCACATCAAGACCGGGCCGCCGGCATCGGTGTACGATGCGCTGCTGCTGCCGGCACTCAGTTATGCCGAGCGCGACCGTCTGGAGCACCGGCTCTCGTCGGAAGAAGAAGCGGCGGTGATCGAGGCGACCCGGGAGTTGGTCGCGGACGCGGCCGAGACCATCCGCCGCCACGCGGCGAGGGAGCCGGCCGCCGGGGCCGCCACTCCCCCGGTCTTGGGGCCACGCGAGCCGCTGCGCGTACTCGGCTACGCGGTCAACGGGGCCGCCGATGAAGTGGCGCTCGCGATGCTGGCCCATCTAGTGGACGATCTGCCGATCGCGATGGAGATCACCGGTGCGCGCATGCAGGCGGTGGAGTTGGTGTCGTTAGTGGGACACCGAACGTTCTCTGTCGTGTGCTTCGCCGATCTTCCACCCAGCTCGTCGTCGAAGACACGGTATCTGGTGAGGAGACTTCGCTCGGCACTGCCCGAGTTGCGAATCGCGGTGGGACGATGGGGACCGTCGGCGCTGGCGGACGAGAACTCGCAGGCGCTCCTGGACGCGGGCGCCAATCACGTCGCCTCTCTGTTGATCGAGAGTCGGAATTACCTCGGCGGCCTCCTGGAGATGCCGCGCCTTCCAGTTCCGGACACCGCAGACGCCCCCGGCCCCACGGCACCACCAACCTGATGGCATTGGGCAGCTTGAACTGACCCGCGCGACTGGAGTTTGCATCGATCCTCGAGCGACACGTTCGAGAGCGCCACGTGACTCGCCGGGAGATGACAACCATCTTGAAGGACTTCGAAGAAGATGAGAGAAAACCGTGTATGGCTGTGGTTTGGTGAGACGTCGGAGCTTCTGGAGAAGACCCGCATAGCCGTCCTCGACCTTCCGAGCACGGTCTTCGTCCGATCTGGTGACGCGCGCCACCTGGCCTGTGCCGAAGCATGGCTTCAACGAGGTCCACACGAACGACCGCCGAATGCTGCAGGCCGCGAAGCACTTCCACGTGACAGGGGTGAACGTCCTCAGTGACAGCAGTTGAGGCAGTCCGACACTTCGGCCTCCCGACGGAGGTACTCGGTCGGCACGGGCGCCACCCGGGCGACTCGAGACACTCGAGGATCAATCCCGAGACGCTCCTGAATTCGATGCCGACCTGGTGAGGACGTCGCGACCCGCGGAGTGGTTTCCTATTGTCCGCCCTGCGCGCTCACCCTGCGGCGCGCAGCACGGCGCACCCGCGATGTCGCCGGGCGCGGGCACGCAGCAGCCCGTTCGCTTCTGCAGGCGCTCCGCGTCACGGTGCACCGTATCGACGTGGGCGAGGGCGTGGCGGACGGCATCCAGGATCGCGGCCAGCACCGGATCGGCGAGCGTGCCGAGCCGGTAGTGAATCCACAGCCCGTCCCGTCGCGTCTCGACCAATCCCGCCCGCCTGAGGTAGGCGAGGTGCCGTGAGGCTTTCGGCTGCGGGATCTTCAAGCTGTCGTGGATGTTGCAGACGCACACCTCGCCCGTCAGCAGCAGTCCGAGAATCCTGAGCCGCGTGACCTCAGCCAGGGCCTTGAAGAGCGTCTCCATGTCGTTGAGCTGTCTGGCCATATATCTGTATTGACAAATATAACACGCCGCGCCTAGACTTGGACTCAAGTACATTCGCGTGTCCGAATACAAAGAGCACACGATGTCGGAGTCGCCGCTTACGGGCGGCCATGAGTCGCGGAGGGCGTCCTCCGCCACCTGCCGCCCGCGCCTGTCGTTTCTCGATCGCTATCTCACGCTCTGGATCTTCGCCGCGATGGCCGCCGGCGTCGCGCTCGGGTCCCTGGCGCCCAGCGTCGTCACGGCGCTGACGCGCCTGGCGGTCGGGACGACGTCGATTCCGATTGCGGCGGGCCTGATCCTGATGATGTACCCGCCCCTCGCGAAGGTGCGGTACGAGCGCCTAGGCGACGTGTTTCGAAACACCCGGATCCTGCTGCTGTCCCTCGTTCTCAACTGGGTGGTGGGACCGCTGCTGATGTTCGTGCTGGCGATCACGCTGCTGGCCGGCCATCCCGAGTACGCGATCGGGCTCATTCTCATCGGGCTGGCTCGCTGCATCGCGATGGTCATCGTGTGGAACGACCTCGCCGGCGGCGACGCCGACTACGCGGCCGGGCTCGTGGCGTTCAACTCGGTGTTCCAGGTGCTGTTCTATTCGGTGTTCGCCTACATCTTCATCAAGGTGCTGCCGCCCTGGTTCGGCGTCGAGTTCGGCGCCGTCGATCTGTCGGGCATCACGATGGCGGCGATTGCGCGGAGTGTCTTCATCTACCTCGGCGTCCCGTTCATGGCCGGCATGGTGACGCGCTACCTGGGGCTGAAGACGAAGGGGCGCACCTGGTACGAGCAGGAGTTCGTGCCTCGCATCGGCCGCGTGACGCTCATCGCGCTCCTGTTCACGATCGTCGTGATGTTCTCCCTCAAGGGCGACATGATCGTGCGGATCCCGCTCGACGTCGCGCGCGTGGCGCTCCCGCTCGTCATCTACTTCGCGGCGATGTTCTTCGTGTCCTTCTGGATCGGCCGCCGGCTGGGCGCCGACTACAGCCAGACGGCGACGCTGTCCTTCACCGCGGCCAGCAACAACTTCGAGCTCGCAATTGCGGTGGCGGTGGCGGTGTTCGGGGTGAACTCCGGCGCCGCGTTCGCGGCGGTCATCGGACCGCTCATCGAGGTGCCGGCCTTGATCCTGCTGGTCAACGTGGCGTTGTCCTTCGAGCGACGGTACTTCACGGCGACGGCGCCGCACCGGGTCGTCGGCCTTCCATGAGCGCGGCACCGCTGACCGTCGTCTTCGCGTGCGTGCACCATGCAGGACGCTTTCAGATGGCGGCCGCGTTCTTCAGCCAGATGGCGGGCGCCTTGGATCCGCGGAGGAGGGCGTCATGTCAGAGTCGCTCTTGAGGGTGCTGTTTCTCTGCACGGGCAATTCGGCCCGGTCGCAGATGGCCGAAGCGCTGGCGCGCCATCTGTCAGGGAATCGGATGGAGGTGGTCAGCGCTGGCAGCGCCCCCCAGGCAGACGTGCATCCAATGGCACGCACCGTCCTCGCGGAGCGCTACGGACTGGACCCGACGGGCCTGCATCCCAAATCGATGATGCGGTTCGCGGATCAGCGGTTCGACTACGTCATCACCGTGTGCGACCGGGCGGCCGAGAGCTGCCCGGTGTTTCCCGGCGATCCCGACCGGATTCACTGGAGCTTCGAAGATCCGGCGGCGGTGAAGGATCCCCACGAGCAGCGTCGCGCGTTCGAGCGGGTCGCCACGGGCCTCGCGGCGCGTCTGCGGATCTGGATGTCGCTCCCGGACGTCCGTCGCCGCATCGATGACGTGCCGGTCGATGCGAGCCCGGCGCGGTAATCGACGGCCCGGGCTGATTCAGCCGTCCTGGATCGCTGTGCGGGCCCTGAAATCGATCGCCCTGTCGTGCGTCGAACCCGTGATCGCGCGCGAAGACGATCGCCTGTGAGTGTGACCACACGCCGAGCTTGCACCCCGAGACCACCGCGCTCATGGGCCACCGAATCGCTGTGTCCAGAAGCCCGATCGGACACGCGTCCACGGGTCGTCATTCATCCAGGATTCATGGGGAGCACGCGATGTCAGTCGACCTGAAGCCCCGAACCGGCGAACTTGGCCACTCTACTCCCAGCGAAACACCCTGGTTGACAGCGCCGTGCAGATCGCGAACACGGCCACGAGTCCCGCGACGTCCCCGAGGTGTGCCGACCAGGGGTCGCCTTTCCAGATTCCTCCGAGGAGGGACGTCGCGTAGGTCAGCGGCAACAGCCGCGCGATTGCCTGGAGAGCCGGCGGCAGCGAGGCGACCGGGACGAACAGGCCCGACAGTGCGAGCATCGGGTAGAGAATGACGCCGCCGATCGGCTGCGCGAACCGCGCGGTCGGGACGAGGCTCGCGATGAGAAACCCAATCGACAGGATGCTGCCCGTGCTGAACAGCAGCGCGATCGTGAACCCGACGACCGGCACGTGCGTGTCGATCGGGAAGTAGCGCCAGCCGGCCAGGATCATCAACGCCAGGGTCGCCGCGGTCATCAGGAGCTTCACGATCACGTGGGCCGTCAGGATCGTCACGGGTCGCAGCGGCGTCGCCCGCAGGCGCTTGAGGATGCCCCCCTCGCGGTAGATCGAGATGATCGTGACCAGCGACAGCACGGCATTGAGCGCAATCAGGATCGACACGAATACCGGCAGGCCGGCGGTCACGAACTCGGTCCGTCGCGCCGAGGCCGCGGACAGACCGCCGCCGAGCAGGCGTCCCAGCACGACGAAGGCGAGGACCGGCACGCCAATGGTGCCGATCACGCCGAGCGGCTCGCGCACGAAGATCTTGATCTCGAGCCAGGTCAGGCCCAGCAGTCCACGCACCGCCACGCTCCCGTCAATCCCTGATCGAATGCCCCGTCAGCTTGAGGAAGACGTCCTCGAGATTGGGCACGATCGTCCGGAAGTCCGTCACTCTGATCTGATGCTCTGCCACGCACTGGATCACCGCCGTAACCAGCTCTTCTCCGCGTCCGTGAATCGTCAGCCTGGACGAGTCTGCGTGCACGGCGTCCACCTGCGGGATCGCGCGGAGGCGGGCGCCGGCGTCCGGGTCGTCGGTCGTCAGGACGACGGTCCGCTCGGGGCAGTGGCGGCTGACCAGCCTGCCGGGCGTCTCCACGTCGACAATCCGGCCGTGCTCGAGAATCGCGACGCGGTCGCACAACCGCTCCGCCTCGTCCATCAGGTGCGTGGTCAGGAACACGGTCTTGCCTCGCGCGCGGATGTCGCGGACCAGATCCCAGATGGCGTGCCGGGCCTGAGGGTCGAGCCCCGTGGTGAGCTCGTCCAGAAACACCAGCTCGGGATCGTTGATGAGCGCTAGCGCGATGAACAGCCGCTGTTTCTGGCCGCCCGAGAGGGTCATGAACCAGGCCGTCCGCTTGTCGGCCAGGCCGAGTCGCTCGAGCAGGACGTCGCCGTTGACGGGGCGCGGATACAGGGAGGCCCAGAGGTTGACGGCTTCCCGGACGGTGATGCGCTTCTGGAGCTGCGCGGCCTGGAGCTGGACCCCGATTCGGCTCTGCAGGCGATAGACGTCGTGAAAGGGATCCAGCGAGAGGACCGATATCGTCCCGCGGTCGGGCACGCGCAGCCCCTCGACGCATTCCATGGTGGTCGTCTTGCCGGCCCCGTTGGGCCCGATGAGGCCGAAGATCTCTCCGGCCTGCACCTCGAACGACACGTCGTCGATCGCGACCAGGGGGCCGTAGGCCTTGCGGATGCCCGACACTCGAACGGCCGGCTGGCGACGCATTGGGCACCCGACTATAGCCCGGGACCGCGGCGACTCCCTTCGGTCCCGGTCCCGCTACATCGCCTTCTTGCTGAGCGTCGCGGCGGTCTCCGCGGCGTCCTTCTGCGCCGTCGCGAGATCGTCCGAGGCCAGGCCGGCGTTCGCCGTCTTCAGGGCGGCTTCGAGCGTCGTCTTCATGGCCGCGTCGGTCGTGTCCGGTATCGCGCCGTCGCCGAGCGATGCGCAGGGATTGGCCTCGTTCGCGTCGAAGCCCTCTCCCTCCGGTCCGACCAGGCAGTTCACGGCGTGGTGCAGGTGCATGTGGACCTGCTTGATGTCGGCGGCCTTCGAGGCCAGGCCGGCGTGCCGCGCGGCCATGGCCGCTTCCTTCGCGGCGTCGGCTGCATAAACCAGGGCCGAGACCGCCAGGAGCGAGAGCAGACCGAACAGCACGGCACGCGGAATTGGAACGGAGTGGCGAGTCATGAGTGTTCCTCCTTCTTTACGTATGAGCGCATCGCGCCGCCACGCAGGAACCGGCTTGCATATCATCGCACGCGAGCGAGGGCGATGGCGACCGGCTGAGGTCAGGCCGGAGCAACCCTAGACCAGTTCAGAGTCAACTGTGAGTCGCACGTGAGCGGCCGGCGCCCCGGTCCGGCCCGGAAAAGGTCTTCGTAGAGCTGGCCGCCTGTTTCGATCAGGTGTTGAGCAGATGAGCCGCACCCAGTGGTGCGCGATGGTCCTCGGTGAGCGCCTTCCCGAGATGCTGTGAGACCAGGGCATGCTCCGGGGAACTGACGCGGAGGGCCTTGCGTATTCCACGTCATGGGATCGCTCCTGCAGGACCTGCGCTACGGCGTCCGGACGTTGCTGACCTCGCCGGGGTTCACCCTGGTCGCCGTGGTGGCGCTGGCGCTGGGCATCGGCGCGAACTCGGCCATGTTCAGCATCGTCGACGCGGTCCTGCTGCGGCCGATGCCCTATCCCAGGCCCGAGCGCCTCCTGAAGATCTACAGCAGCACCAGGAACTTCAAGCGGTCGTCGGTCTCCTATCCCAATTTCCTCGACTGGCGCCAGCGCAGCCGGTCGTTCGACGGGATGGCTGCCTACCGCACGGACAACTTCAACCTCACCGGCCAGGCGACTCCCGAGCGGCTGCGCGCCGAGATGGCGTCGGCGACGCTCTTCGACGTTCTCGGCGTGCGCCCGCTCATCGGCAGGACGTTCACCGACGCGGAGGACCGGCGGGGCGCCGCGCCGGTCGCGGTGCTCACCTCCAGCCTGTGGAAGTCGCGGTTCGGCGGCTCGCCGGCCGTGCTCGGACGCAGCATCACGCTCGACGGCCGGCTGTACACGGTGATTGGCGTGGTGTCCGGCGACGACGTCGTGTTTCAGCGCGTCTCCCTCGTCGTGCCGATCGGACAGTGGACCGAGCCGATCTTCCAGGACCGCGGCGCAGGCATGGGCATGCGCGTGGTCGGCCGCCTGAAGCCGGGCGTATCGCCGGAGCAGGCACAGGGGGAACTCGACGGCATCGGCGCCGGCCTCGCGCGCGAATTCCCGAAGGAGGACAAGGACAGCGGCATCTACGCGCTCTCCCTTCGCGACGATTTTCTCGGCGACGTGCGCACGCCGCTGGTGGTGCTGCTGGCGGCGGTCGGGTTCGTGCTGCTGATCGCCTGCGTGAACGTCGCCAACCTGCTGCTGGCGCGTTCCACGGCGCGGCGGCGCGAATTCGCCATCCGGAGCGCTCTCGGCGCCACCCCGGGCCGGGTGATTCGACAACTCCTGACCGAAGGCCTGTTGCTCGCGGCCGCCGGCGGTGCGCTCGGGTTGGCAGTCGCCACCGGTCTGAACGCGGTGTTCGTCTCCAAGCTCGCCGGCATGCTGCCGCGGGCGAACCAGGTCCTCGTCGACGGGCCCGTGCTCGCGTTCACCGCCGCCATCTCGATTGTCGCCAGCCTGCTGTTCGGCCTCACGCCGGCGTTCCAGAGCGCGCGCGCCGATCTGAACGAGACGCTGAAGGAAGCCGGCCGCGGCACTACCGGGCACGGTCGCCCGCAGCGCGTCCTGGTGGTGGTGGAGGTGGCGCTGGCGCTGGTGCTGACCGCCTCCGCCGGGCTGATGATCCGCACGATGTCGAGCCTGTGGCAGGTGGACCCCGGCTTCGATCCGGCTCACGTTCTCAGTTTCGGCGTCGCCGGCTCGCCCGCCGTGCACGGGACGCCGCAGGAGGTGCGCAACGGCTTCTCCGAAACGATGGAGCGGTTGCGCGCGGTCCCGGGAGTGCAGGCGGTCAGCATCATGCTGGGCAGCGTGCCCATGAGCGGCGACTCCGAGCTCCCCTACTGGGTCGAGGGACGTCCCAGGCCGGCCGAGCAGAACCAGATGGACGAGGCGCTCTTCTACGGCATCGATCCGGATTACGTTGCTGCGATGCGCATCCCGCTGCTGCGGGGACGTCTGCTCACGCGGCAGGACGACGAGAACTCGGCCTGCGCGATAGACGTGGACGAAGAGCTGGCGCGCAAGGCGTTCCCCGGACAGGATCCGATCGGCCAGCACCTCAATTTCGCACTGCTGCCGATGAAGTGCGAAATCGTCGGCGTTGTCGGCCACGTGAAGCAGTGGGGCCTCGACGCGGACGCGACGTCGAAGATTCATTCGCAGATGTACATCGCCTTCCGCCAGTTCCCGGACGCCGTGATGGACCTGGCCTCGACCGCGGGCGCGTTCGTGGTGCGGACCGCGGGCGATCCCTATGCCGTCGTGCCGGACCTCAAGCGCGTGATCTCCGGGATCAACGGCAGGATGGTCATGTTCAACGTGCAGAGCATGCAGGGCGTGATCAACGATTCGCTCGCGGGGCGGCGCTTCACTCGCCTGCTGCTCGGTGTTTTTGCCGGGCTGGCGTTGATTCTGGCGGCGGTCGGGATCTATGGTGTGGTGTCGTACGCGGTCAGCCAGAGCACGCACGAGATCGGCCTGCGCATGGCGCTGGGAGCGGACCGGCGCGAGGTGCTGGCAATGGTCCTGGGCGGCGCCATGAAGATGGCGCTGTTCGGCATCGCGACAGGCGCCGTCGCCGCGATGGCGGCCACGCGCGCGCTCAAGAGCCTCTTGTTCGGCGTCAGCGCCTCCGATCCGCTGACCTTCGGCGCAGTCTCCCTGGTGCTGGTGCTGGTCGCCCTTCTCGCCAGCTATATTCCGGCGCGCCGCGCCACGCGCGTGGACCCCATGATCGCGCTCCGGTACGAGTAGCCCTCAAACCCGGCGCCATCCTCGACGAACCTGCCCAGAACCGGGCCGTCGACGTTCGACGACCCTCTGAGCCCGGCTTCTGCACTTCGGCCCGAACGGACGTTCAAGAGGGGTGCGTCAGGACTGCCCCGGGAGCAGGACGATCGCCAGCGTCATCTGGTGCCGCGCCGATCGGGACGCGTCTGGCCGGCCACGATCCGGTACGACACCACGCTGACGCCAAAGAGCGCGAACGTCGCGATGACGTCGACGAAGTAGTGGGCGCCGCTCAGAAAAGTCGCCGCGATCATCGCCGCGTTCAGCATCGCGATCGGGACGAATACCGACCGGTGGCGACGGAACGCCCAGGCCACCATCAGCCCGCCGGCGACGTGAAACGACGGCATCGAAATCAGCCCTTCGAGATCGGTGAACGAAATCCGGTGAAAGGTGCCCGCCCTGAGCCCGGAGAAGTGCGCGATGAATCGAGACTGATCGAATGTCGACGGCACGCCGTAGTACTGGAACGCGCACGCGGCCGGAAACAGCGCGAGGGACGCGAGGGTCGCGACCAGGCAGAAGTGGTAGTGGAACACGAATTCCCACAGCCGTTCGCGGTCGTGAAACCCGAGTCCCAGCACGATCGGCGGCAGAAACACCTGCGGCAGCAGCGACACGTACGACAGCGACATGGCCAGCGAGAGCGCGGCATGGCTCGACGTCCACCGCGCGAGGGCCGCGACGTTGATGCCTATCGCCGCGTCCGCGGCGGCGAGTTGCGGGTCGATGAGCGGCCGACGGACCGCCACCGCTACGTACTGTGCCGGCGCGACGATCGCGGTCAGCGTCACGATCAGCGCCGTGGCGAGGATCACATCGAGTGCGAAGCGTTTCGTCGGGTGCGCGCGGTAGCGGCGGAAATAGAGCCACGCGCCCATGAAGGCCGCCTGCGCGGCGAACATCGGCCCGGAAGTGGACCAGTCGATCTGCAGCCCGTACGCCGCGTACGCCGGCGCAAAGCCGACCAGCAGAATCACCTGGGTCGCAACCAGCCCGATGATCAGGCGATGCTCGGCCAGCAGCGGGAACCGCGACCGGGCCCGAGCCTGGGAGACGGGGCTGAGTGAGAGGATCGCGTCGATGCGGCGAAAGAGAGCACGGGCCGTGCCACGCGGGGCCGCCGGTCAGGCGATGTAACGCCCCACGGCGCATGACGTCTTTGTGATCGGATCAACGAGCAGGTAATCGGGGACCGGGACGCCAGGCCCGTCGCCGTCCCGATGAGGTGGCCGTCAGGCCCTGGCAGGGAGAGCCGGCCCCCGTGATGGACGGGTTCGAGGTCGGCTTCTTCCGCCAGGGCACCGTCCATGACGTCGACATCCGGCTGGGCTGGTACCTGATCGTGGCCGGCTACGCCGCGCGCGAGCGGACCCCGACCAGACCCGCGACACTCCGCCCCGACGCCGGCACGGCAATCAGACCTGATAGACTGGACGGCGACCGAGGAGGCGCGATGCCGCGACACTTCATTCTGGCGCTGGCCTTCGCCGTCGCGACGACGACCGGACTCGTGGCGCGGGGCGCCACGCCGGAGGCGGCGAACCGCCCGGCGCGGCCCGATCAGTCCGGCCAGACGCCTGACAGGAAATCGGCGAAGGAAAAGACCAAGAGCAAGGCCATCACCATGGTCGGCTGCGTCAGCCAGTCCGACGACGCGGACGACCGACTTACCATCGCCGATGAAAAGGACGGAACGACCTATCGCCTGAGCGGGACCGACCTGCGCAAGTTCGTCGGACGCAAAGTCGAAATCGTCGGCGGCGTGCGGCCGCCGCCGGTGCACGTCCGCTTCGGGCTGGTTCCCTCCCCGAACGTCGCGGCGCAGGCAGGCTCTATCGATCCGGCGCAGGCGGCGATCGCGGCCGCGCCGGGCGGCACGGCGTCGGCCACCGGAAACGTCACGTTGCCGGAGTTTCACGTCACACGCGTCCGGGCGGCCCGCGGCTCGT
Organism: uncultured Acidobacteriota bacterium; assembly: GCA_963840225.1. Lineage (GTDB taxonomy): Bacteria > Acidobacteriota > Vicinamibacteria > Vicinamibacterales > CAVVIG01 > JBLMXQ01. The sequence goes on along the minus strand of CAWIYH010000007.1, from coordinate 265,240 downwards.
GCCCCTGAGAGGTGTATCCTAGAGGTACCCTGGAGGGCACGGACCATGCCGCTGTTCGACTTTCGCTGCAAGACATGCGGGCACGCCTTCGAGGCGCTGGTGCGGCCGCAGGACGAGAGGGGACCGAAGTGCCCCTCGTGCCAGGGTGAGGATCTCGAACGCCAGCTTCCCACCTTCGCCGTCAGCTACAAGGAAAAGACGATGCAGGCCGCGGCGAAGTCGCGCGCCAAGGCGGCAGCGCAGGCCAGGCGGGACAACATCGCGATGGAAGCCGAAACCGAGCGCCATCGCCTTGAAGAGCACTGATTCTTGGCTAGGACGCGCGCAGCTTCTGGAACGCGCGCGCCTCGATTTGCCGCACCCGCTCCCGCGACACGCCAAGCCGCCGTCCCACCTCCGCCAGCGTGTGCTCGCGATCATTCGTCAGCCCGAAGCGCAGCCGGACCACCTCGCGCTCGCGTTCGTCGAGCGGCGCCATCGCGGCTTCGATGCGTTCGGCGGCGTCTCGCTGCAACATCTCGTCCTCCGGCGTGCGTGCCAGCCGATCGGCGAGCAGCTCGCCGAGCCCCGTCTGGCTGTCCTCGCCGCCGGAGGGTGCGTCGAGCGAGAGTGGCAGCCGTGACGCGTCGAGCAGGAGTTGCACCTTCTCTTCGGACAGGTGCAGCGCTCCTGCGAGGTCGACGGTGGACGGCTCGCGGCCGCCCGTCTCGCGCAGCGTGCGCCGCGTCCGCTCGAGCTTGTTCAGCGCCTCCACGACGTGCACCGGCAGGCGGATCGTGCGGCCGTAGTCGGCCACCGCGCGGCTGATCGCCTGGCGGATCCACCATGTTGCGTAGGTCGAGAAGCGGAATCCTCGCCGGAACTGAAACCGATCGACCGCCTTCATCAGGCCGATGTTCCCTTCCTGAATCAGATCCAGCAGCGACAGGCCGCGGCCGAGGTACTTCTTGGCTACCGAGACCACGAGGCGCAAGTTGGCCTCGATCAGCTGCTGCTTGGCGTCGTGGACCGCGCGTTCGCGCTCACGCACCGCGTGCAGCCGATCGGCGAACATCGCGGCCGACAGGCAGCGGCGCCCCGCGACGGCGTCGCCGTTCTGCTCCACCTCGGTGAGCCGGGCGACGATCGTGTCGACGACCGACGGGCGAATCGGCAGGCTGGCCAGTCTCGCGGACACCACATCGTCGGCCCGTGCCACCCGCGCGCGCCGCTTCGGGTCCTCGTCGGCCGCCCACTGGATGCGGCACCGCTCTGCGAGCGCGATCCGCGACATGGTTCGCAGAACAGGCCCGACGCGCGACGGCTGCAGCTCGCCGCCGTCGGGCAGGAGGATCAGCTCGGCGGCCGGCACCTGGCCCTCACGCACGAGGTCGGCCAGGTCGGTCAGACTCTGCACCGCGTGGGGAATCCGGCCGAGAGCGGCGAGCAGGTCGGCCCGCGCGAGCTCGATGCGGTGGCCGATCTCCACTTCCTGCCCGGCCGTGAGAAGCGGCCGCGATCCGATTTGCACGAGGTACCGCCGAACGGGATCGACCTCCTCGCGCCGCAGGCCGCGCTCGGGCGGTTCGCGTGTCAGCTCGCGCGGCGCGAAGCCGTCCTCGTCCTCGTCGCCGATCGACTGAGGCTCGGCCGCTTCGGGCTCGTCCTCTGCGAGCAGCTCGCCCGCCGCAGGCGCACCGGCGGCCTCGTCGGGGTCATCAGCGTCGACCCCATCCGCCTCGCGCGGCTGGATCCCCCACTCATTCGCCCGGCGCCTCCAGTCGAGCACCTTCACGCGCGGACGAGGCGCGGGCCAGGCGACGAGCGGCTGGTCGTTTTCCGCATCGTTCCGGCTTGGCACGCAGGACGATCCTGCAAGCATTTTTCCAACGGCCAACTCATGCGCTCCCCGCAAGACGGGGCGAAGAATGGCGGGGCGAGGGCGGCTGCGCCTATCGGGCCGGGGTCTCGATCGGCTCCTTGAAATAGGACGGGAGGTCGGTCTTCGTGTCCTGGAGTATCTCGGCCACCGCGCGCCGATCTGCGACCGACAGACGACGGTACTTCACGCCCGTGGCCCGGCCGGACAGCACCTGCCAGAGCCGTTCGTAGATGGCCGACTTCGCGGCCGGAGGAAGCGCGTCGAACACCGGCGCATAGATCATGTAGCTGCACGGGTACTTCATCAGACGCCGGCGAAGGTCCAGCTCTCTGAGAGACCGCCCTTTTCCGTCGCGCGGCCCTTCGGCGGCGAATCGACGCGCGAAGTCCGACGAGCCCGCAATCGGGCCGTTCAATCGCGCCTCGTCGACGAACACCATGTAGTCGACAACCGCGCGCGCGATGTCGCGGAGCGTCGGCGAGGCCTTGTCCACCCGGGCCTCCCACCCGATGTAGGTGAGCAGGTTCATCATGTGCGTCTGGTGCTCGAGCACCATGAGGGCGACGATGTCGCTGGAGGGCGCAAGATAGCCGGCGAGGTCGAACTGGCCTGCGAGCGAACTCAACACGACCGGATGCTCGGGCCGGCGCCGATCGGGCAGGTCGATCCCGACGTTGCCCATGTGTCGCATGCCGCCGGGATCGCCGGTGACGTACCAGCCTCCCCACCGATCGGCGATCGGCGTGCGGTGATCGGTGATGCCGCCGCTCGCGTAGCCCGCTTCGTCGGGGGGGCCGACGCTCTGCACCATCAGCCCGGGCACGCCGAGCGTATCCCAGGAGACGTGGCACCTGAGACACTGCGACTCGCGCCGGAGCGTCGGCGCGCCGGTGTCCTTCTGTTCCAGCTCGTAGAAGACGACGCCCTGGCGGGGATCCTGCGCCGCAACCTCGATGTTCCCGCCGCGCACCCACCCGACCGCCACCTGGTCGTTGAAGTAGATCGAGCGTGGATTCTTCTGACTAATCAACGCTGCCTGGAAGCTGTCCTGCGCGTACACGACGACCTGGGAATCGATCGGCACGTCGAGCGCGTGGAGGACCGACCCGAGGTAGCCGCTGCCCTTCTCGAACGCCAGGCGGGCCTGACCGCTCTCCAGCTTCCTGTTCAGTTCGAGCCCGGCGTCGGATCGAGGGCCCTTGACGTACTGAATCGCGGGATCGTCGAACGACCCCGTGAACCCGCGCGGCGCCTGGCCGACGGCGACGATCGTGGTGGCGGCGAACAGGGCCGAGACTGGCGCGAGTGCAACGATCGGACGCACCGGACTAATGTAGCACCCATGGAACTCAGCTCGAACACCGTGCTCGTCACCGGCGGCGCCTCGGGCATCGGGCTCGCGCTCGCCGCACGCTTTCTCCGTGCCGGCAGCCGCGTCGTGGTCTGCGGGCGGCGAACGGCTCAGCTGCAGGCAGCGCGCCAACGCCATCCCGACCTGGCGACCCATGCCTCGGATCTCGCCGCTCCCGAGGGGCGCGAGGCGCTCGTTGACTGGGCGACGCGGACCTTCCCGTCCTTGAACGTGATCGTCAACAACGCCGGGATCCAGCGGCGCGTCGCGCTCGCCGAGGCCGAGCCCTGGGAGGTGACGCGCCAGGAGCTCGCCATCAACCTCGACGCGCCTATTCACCTGTCGCGACTGTTCGTCCCGCACCTGGCGCGGCACCCGAGCGCCGCGATCATCAACGTCACCTCCGGCCTGGCCTTCACGCCACTCGCGGCGGTGCCGATCTACTCGGCCACGAAGGCCGCCCTGCACTCCTTCACGCTGTCGCTGCGCCACCAGCTGGCCGGCACCACCATCCAGGTGATCGAGCTCGCGCCGCCGGCCGTCGACACCGATCTGGGCGGCCCGGGCCTGCACACGTTCGGCGTTGGCGTGGACGAGTTTGCCGACGCCGCCATGAAGGGCATCGGCGACGGCGATTTGGAGGTGGCCTACGGCTTTGCGGCCCAGTCCAGCCGGGCGTCCCGGCAGGAGCTCGACGAGATTTTCCGCCGCATGAACAACAGACCCTGAGCTCCACCGGAATGGGCGTATGATGGCCGCCAACGAGGAGGTGCTCATGCGCGTGCTGGCGGCGCTGACCGTGTTCGCTTTGAGCGGCATCCCGATGTTCCAGGTCACGGCTCCGGCAACCGTCATCGATCTCGACAAGGACACGCTCAAGGGCGACCCGGTGGAGCTGGCGTGGTCGGCCGATGGCAAGTTCTACGTCCAGACCGCCGAGGGCGACGCACCGCACGTCAAGCTGCGCCACTACCTCGTCGCCGTCGGTGGCCGTTCGCCGGAGTCGATCGGCTCCGAACCGGACTGGGCGACCGAATACTGGACCTTCAAGTCGACCCGCAACACCCCGGGGCGGCCCGACCTGATCATCGACGTCCGGGACCGCGTCGAGCACAATCGCATTCCCACGCAGAGCCTGGCACAGAAGGCGAAGGGGACCGAGAACGGTTCCATCGGGGGCCTGATGGAAGCGGCGAACGACTACAAGAACGGCGCCGAAGTCCGCACCCTCGTGCTCGCGGATCACGTGATCAGCACGCTCATCGACAAGCCGCTCGTGCCCGGCACGACGTTCGGGTGGTCGCCGGCCAACCTGCGGGCGGTGGCCTACGTCGACGAACGGCACCGCCTCCGCGTCTTCGAATACGTGACCGGCGAGGATCTGGAGGTCCAGGGCACCCAGGACGTGCTCCTGCCCGCATGGTCGCCCCAGGGCGACAAGATCGCGTTCCTGGAGCGGACGGGCCGGAACAAGTACGCGTTGAACCAGATCTCGATCTCGCGGATGTAAGGCCCCTGGCCGCTGTTCCGTCGCCGCCGGGCGACGGCCGGACGACAAGCCGGCGAGGTGCTCAGTCCGGCTCGAGGTCGATCAGCGCGAGGCTGGAGCGCGGATCGTGACGCCGCACCAGGTGTCGAGGCATCTCCTCGAGCACGATCTCGAGCGTGGGCCGGACGTGTCCCTCGATGAGATGGCCGCCTCGCACGCGGCCGTCGGGCCGGCCGAGCACCGCGTGCGCGTGAACCTTCGGCTCGTCCCCATCGAGCGCGACGTTGCCCACGAGCGAGAGCACCTCCATCTGATCGCTCTGCGGCAGGTGCCGGTACTCGCGCCGCTCCCAGTCGAAGTAGGCGACGATGGCATCGCGGAACGCGCCGATGGCGGAGAACGAACTGCCGCCGAGCCGTTGCTCCCGCGCGAAATCCCTCAGGCCGGCCACCGCTTCGTCGCCCTCGTCGAACACGATCGCGAACGTGCGGCGTCCATCCCGCTGGGACAGCATTTTGGACTTCACGAGACCTCCCGCAGGAGGCGGTTGCAAAACGCCGACCGCTAAGCGGGCCGTTCGGCGGGAAAAACGTGGGAATGCTGGGCGCAGATGCGGAGGAAGGACGCCGCGTGGTGCTTCGCGTGGAACGCGCTCATCGGATAGGCACAGCAGAGCGACACCCGCCGTTCGTCGGTCAGCGCGTTCCACAGCTCTTCGACGCGGACCGCGGCATCGGACCGGCCGCTCGCCCACAGGAGCGCCACCATCTCGCCGAATGCGAAGACGTGGGCGCGCGGGTCGCCGGCGGCGGCCCGCGCGCGCTCGAGGGCGACGCCTGTCAGATCCCTGAAGCGCGCCTCGTCGGGCCAGCCCGCGTCGTCCACGATCTGATCGAGCACCGCCGCGGCGTCGAGGGCGACGTATCGCCCTTCGAGGCGGGGAATCGAGACGTCGAACCCCCGCGTCCTCAGCTCGTGCGCGAGGGCGACGCGGTGCGCGGCGGTCGCGATCACGACCGCCGAGCGGCCGGTGACGAGCGCGGTCCCGACGAAGCCGGCCAGCAGGTCGAGGAGGACCGCATCGTCCTCATAGAACTGCACGGCGTGCGCACATTCGCCGGCAATCGGCCAGAGGCCCGCGCTCCGACGTGTGACACTGCCCGCACGTTCCTGCCACTCGGTGTTCATCGACCTGCCAAGCCGGCCCACGCACGGCCGCGCTGTTCGTATCTTACAAACCGCCCTTCCCGGAAACAACCGGTCCCTTCTCCTTTTCCTTCGGTTTTTCCGGCTCGGGCTTGAGCGGCTCGGCCTTGATCGGCTGGAGCTTCTGCCGCTGGAGGAGCTGGTTCACTCGAGGCAGCTCGGTCGTGACGGTCGTGTCGAGCTTATTCAGCTGATCGTCGATCTGCCCGGCCAGCTGCTTGTAGACGTCGTAGGTCTGATCGGTCGGCTTGGCATCGGACTGCTCGATGATCCCCTGCAGCGACAACATCTGATTGTTGAGCATGATCGGGAAGTTCAGCGGGTCCTCCATGCTCTGGTTCTTGGTCTGGTAGACGCTCTCCTCGACGGCCGTCAGCTTCTTCTCGAGGTCGTCGAGCGCCTTGGCGGTCGGGCCGGTCTTGCTGTCGAGCTTGTTCGTCCGATCCGTGATCTGCGGCTTGATGCCGCGAACCAGCAGGACCGCCTGGTTCGCCTGGCTCGCCTTGTTGTTGATCTGCATCGACAGCTCGAACTCTTTCTGCAGGTCCGCATCGGTGACATCGGCGAGCAGGTGCGGCTCGCGCGCGACGGCAAACGACTCGGTCGCCGTCTGTCCGTCCGCCGTTACACGCACCTGGTACGTGCCGGGAGGCGCGACCGGGCCCCGCGTCGTCGCGTCCCAGAGCACCATGCCCGGGAAGTCGGTGGCGCGATCGTACCGGAGGTCCCAGTTCAGTCGCTGCAGGCCGGCGAGTGTCGAGGGCTTCGGGTCCTTCGGGTTGAAGATGTCCTCGATCGTCGGTGGGGTCGGCTTCTTCTCCGAATCGGCCCTGGTGCCGGCGTACGAGCGGATGACCCTGCCCGTCGCGTCGAGGATCTCGACGCTGATCTTCTCCGCCGGCGCCTTCAGCCGGTAGTCGATCGCGAGCTTCTGGTCGAGGCCGCGCAGCGCATTCTCGGGCCTGAACAGATGGAGCTCGGTCGTCTCGGCGCCCCACTGGCGCAGCGGCGAGATGTCGTCCATGACATAGAAGCCGCGGCCGTGGGTCGCGATGACCAGGTCGCGCGCCGCCACCTTGATGTCGTGCACGGGCACGTCCGGCAGGTCCTGCCGCAGCGATTGCCAGCCTGCGCCGTCGTCGAACGACACGTAGATGCCGTGCTCGGTGCCGAGATAGAGCAGCTTGGCCCGTGTCGTGTCCTCGCGGATCGCGCGCGCGAAGTCGCGCGGACCGATGCCGTTGACGATCTTCGTCCACGTCTCGCCGTAGTCGTCAGTGCGGTACACGTAGGGTGCGAAGTCGTCGCGCTGATAGCGGTTCGCGGCCACGTACGCCGTGCCGGGTCGGAACGGCGACGCCTCGATCAGGCTGATGCGCGCGAAGTCGGGCAGCTCCTTCGGCGTCACGTTCTTCCAGGTCTGCCCGCCGTCGCGTGTGATCTGCACGTCGCCGTCGTCGGAGCCGGTCCAGATGAGGCCGGCGTCCTTCGGCGACGGGGCGATGGTGAAGATCGTCGCGTACGTCTCCACGCCGGTCTCGTCGCGCGTGATCGGCCCGCCCGAGCCCTGGAGCGTCGAGGGATCGTGCCGCGTCAGGTCGGGGCTCATCCTCGTCCACGTCTGTCCGCCGTTGGTCGTCTTCCAGAGATGCTGCGAGCCGACGTAGAGCGTCGTCGTGTCGACCGGCGAGAAGACGATCGGGAACGTCCACTGGAAGCGCTCCGTCCGGTCCTTCGACGCGTAGCCCATCGGGTTCACGGGGTACGGATTGATGCGACGCAGCTGCCCGGTCTTGCGGTCGAACCGGGTCATGTCGCCGCTGTAGCTGCCGGCGTAGAAGATGTCCGCGCGCTTCGGGTCGTCCGCGATGTAGCCGCTTTCGCCGCCGCCCACCGAGTAGAAGACGGTATCCACGCCGCCCGCGATGGCGGCGAACCCGCTCGCCGGCGCGCTCGACACGCACGCCGTCGTGTTGTCCTGCTGCGCGCCGCAGACGTGGTACGGCACGTCGCCCGTGAGCTCGACGTGATAGAACTGCGCGGTCGGCTGGGTGAGCGGCGTCCAGGTCTGGCCGCCGTCGGTCGTGACCGTGGCCGCGCCGTCGTTGCCGACGATCCAGCGCTTGTCGTTGGTCGGGTCGATCCACATGTCGTGGTTGTCGCCGTGCGGCACCATCACCGGCTTCCACGTCTTGCCCGCGTCGGTCGACTTCATGAACATCACGTTCGGCGCGTAAACCGTATCCTTCTCCTTCGGATCGGCGTAGAGCCGCGTGTAGTAGAACGCGCGCTGGCTGACGTTGTGATCCTCGCTCGCCTTCGTCCAGGTCGCGCCCGCGTCGTTCGACACGAACGTGCCGCCGTCGGGCGCCTCCACCTGCGCGTACACGCGGTTGCTGTCCACGGGCGACACGGCGAACCCGATCTTGCCGAGCGCGCCCTTGGGCATTCCCGGATTCCGCGAGAGCTCCGTCCAGTGGTCCCCGCCGTCGGTCGACTTGAACAGGCCGCTGCCGGGACCTCCGCTCGACATCATGTGCGAGACGCGGTACGCCTCCCAGAGCGACGCGTAGAGGACGCTCGGGTTGTTCGGGTCGAAGTTCACCTCGATGCCGCCCGTCTTGTCGTCGCGGTACAGCACCTTCTCCCACGTCTTCCCGCCGTCCTTCGTCCGGTAAATCCCGCGGTCGGCGCTCGGCCCCGCCGGGTGCCCGAAGACGGCGGCGAAGGCGATGTCGGGATTGGTCGGGTGGACGCGGATCTTGGCCACGACCTGGCTGCTCTCGAGCCCCACGTGCTGCCAGGTCTTGCCGGCATCGGTCGACTTGTAGATGCCGTCGCCCTGGGCGATGTTGCCGCGCAGCTCGCTCTCGCCCATCCCGAGGTAGACGATGTCGGGATTGGACGGCGCGACCGCTACCGCGCCGACCGAGGCGCTCGTGATCTGGCCGTCGGTGACCGCCCGCCACGTGACGCCGCCGTTGGCGCTCTTCCACAGCCCGCCACCCGTGGCGCCGAAGTAGGTACCTCGTCGGGCCTCGCCGCGCTGCCGGCCACGGCAATGGAGCGGCCGCCGCGCGCCGGACCGAGGCTGCGCCACGAGAGGGCCCCGAACGGTCCGTGATTCGCGCTGGGTGGCGGGCCGAACGGCCCCTGCGCCCCGACTACGGCCGAATCGCCGGCCAGCGTGCCCGCGAGGAGCAGCAGGACCATGAACCACAGCGACTTGCTCATTCGTGACATGACGCCTCTCTGTATCTGCACGGGAACCGCAGCGGTCCATTGTCGGTCAACCATCAGCGCCACGCAACAGCGCGCGCTGCGGCACCGGCAGGCTGGTTTTCGGTGTGTGGCGTGCGTGGGAAGGGGTGATGCCGGCGCCCGGCGCCGGCATCGGCGGGCGTTTACTTGCTGAGGCGCACGATCTCGTTCTGGATGCCCTGGAACGCCGGCGACACGTCGCCAGCGGTCTGGGCGAAGAAGTACTTCCCTTCGAGCTGGTTCGAGTTGAAGTCGGCGGAATGGCGGTCGTTGGCGATCCGCATCAGGATGGTCTCGGGCGTCTCGGGCATCGTGCCCAGGTTGTAGCGCACAAGGTCGCCCATCCCGATCGTGAAGATGCGAATCGGGTAATCCCCGTCGTCGTTCCGCGCCGCGGCGGCGATGATCTCGAGGACGTTCCTCGCGGCGTTGTTGATGTTGAAGACCTCGGCCGGGTACCGGCCGGTCGCGCCATCCAGGTGCCGGAGACCTCGAACCGCGTTCTGGGGCGCCCCGTTCACCGCCAGGGTCGAGCTCTGGAGCGGGAACGACGTCGGAATCCCGCTGCTGCGGTGGTGCGTGTGCCAGGTGGTGGTCGGGAGCAGCGGGATCTGCGCCAGCGTCTGCGTCGAGTTCCACGGCACGGTCAGGCTGTACCGAGGGCCCCGACGCTCCGGTCTCGGTATCGTAGATTCCGGCGATCGTCGGGTTGTCCCACGTCTGCCCGTCGGGGTCCGGCAGGTTCTTGGGGAAATCGTAGGTCCGGAGCGCCTTGGCGGTCGCCGACGACACATCGTAGCGCCCGGGCACGCTGTTGGACGCGCCGTCGGTGAAGAGCACGATGATCCGGAGGCTCGACTGCGCGCCGTTCGGCACCGAGCGCAGCTCGTCCCATCCGCGATACAGCCCCTCCACCATGTTCGTGCTGCCCCCGGGCAGCGTGCTCGGGACGTCGGCCTCGACGGTCGGCTTGTCGAACCCTCGGCCGGACGGCATGGCATCGACGACGGTCGCACCATTGCCGAAGGTCATGAGCGCCAGGCGATCGTGGGTCTGATCGAACGAGTCGATGAACGCCCGACAGGCGTCCCTGACGGCGCCCCACTTCGATCCGATGGAGCTCGAGACGTCGAGGACGAGGGACAGGTCGACCATGCGGCGCGTCGCCTGCCCGGAGCTGCTGACGGTGACCTGCTGAAAATTGGCCAGCCGCATGAACGTCGTCGGCATGACGGCCGAGGCGGTCACGGTGACGATGTTCATGCCGGTCGTGGCGTCGGTCGCCAGCGTGAAGAAGCCGGGGTCGGCGGTCGGATCGGTCACTGACGACGTGCCCATGAAGGCGGACGGAAAGTTCGCCTTGAAGATCCGCGATGCCTCGCCGCGCGGGTCGCCGGAGTTCAGGTTCCGGGCCGCGGCCAGCGCCGCGCCGTCGACCGCCTTCGTCAGCTGCGCCTTGACGACATAGGCCCGGCCGCTGTCGAGCGCCAGCCCCGCGAAGATCAGCAGGACGGCGAGCGTGGCGGCCATATAGACGAGTACGAAGCCGTGCTCATCCGAACGGTTGGCTCCCAGCGTGTTCATGACCTCAGGTCCTCAAACGTCTCCCACCACGGGCCGGCGCGCGCCGGCGCTAGAAGTACGCGATCGAATAGAGCGTCGACGGAACCGGAATCCCGAACTGCCCGAGGGGCGTCAGCAGCTGGTGGCGGCTGTAGATTTCCGCCACGTAGAGCATGCCGCCGCGCGTCACCAGGAGGTTCGGCGCGAGGTTGGTGACCTGCAGGCCCGGATTGTTGTCGGCGTTCACCGCCTTGTAGTCGGGCGCTCCCTGAAACGCGCCGGACCCCGCCATCGTCAGCACGCTCGCGCCCGGATAGGAGCCGTACGTGTACCGCTGATAGAGGACCGGCCGGTCGAAGTTGGCCGAGCCGACCGTCGCCACCTTCAGGATCACCGACAGAATCAGCGTCGACGAACCATCGTCGAAGTTCACCGGGCCGCCGCTCATGCTGCGCATCGTGGTGACGGCGTCCTGCAGGGTGGTATCGCGCGAGATGAGGTTCGACCCTTCGCGGCTCATCTTGGTGACGACGTGCGCGTCGATCAGCGCGTAGCCGAGCTCGACGACCCCGAGGACCACCATCACGAGCAGCGGCAGGACGAGCGCGAACTCGAGAAGGCTCTGACCCCGGGAGCCGGCGAGTCTCCGTCCGAACCTGCGGGTCACTGGAATCGCCTCTCGTTCTTCATCGACGAGGACACCGTGAAGTGGATCTGGCCGTTCGTGAAGAACGGACGCAGCACCGGCGTCATCACGTCCCACGTGTAGTCGACCGTCACCTTCTCGACGTCGTCGGACCCGCCCGCGCCCCCCGCCCAGCCGCCGCCCGGCGACAGGTGGCTGAAGCTGAAGGCGCCGTCGTTGAGCGTGAGGGTCGGCGTCGCCTGCCGCATGACTTCCTTGATCGAGTCCTCGCGGGACAGGCTCGGCAGCGCGTTGCCGGTGACACCGAATCTGCTCGCCTGGCTCACACCGTTCTCGAGCGCCAGGTACACGTACAGGAGCGTCGAGAATTCCACGATGCCGAGCGTGAGGAGCAGCAGGAGTGGCGCGAGGATGGCGGCCTCGAGCAGGTTCGTGCCGCTGGAGTCGCCGGTCCGTCGGCGGAGGCGTCGCAAGAAGGTGCGGAGCATGCGCAGACCCCGTTGAGCGTGATCGTGTTGCGCCGATTCGAGAGAATGCGCATGAGCCAGTGCAGCCCACGTGCCAGGCCTGCACGAGGACCGATTGCGTCGCCCATGCCCCGAATCCGTCATCGGGCTGCGCCTGACGGCGCGTGCGCCGTCGCGCCGTCCGCAGGCGCCGCGACCGGCGCGCCGCCGCAACCGGCCGCTGTCGAGCGGTTTACGACCGTGAAGGCAGGCGCCCTGGCGAGAGGCGCGCCAAAGCGGCCGCGCGCCGGTCGCGGCCGGTCCGCCTTGTGTCGCGGAACGGATCACGGGCGCCGGTCCGCCCGCGCGGTGGAAACTGCAATGCGCATTACCGTTACGGTGGTGGGCCGACGCGGCCCGACGGCCCGCGTCAGTCGGTCGCTTCGAGCCGCTGGCGGGCCATGGCGAGGATCTTCTTCAGGTAGCTCTCGATCTCGCGGCGCGCCACGGCCCGCTTGATCGGGCCGAAGAAGCCGCCGAGAAAGTCGACTCGCGAACAGTTGATGTACGACAGGTAGTTCGGCATCGACGGGCCGCCGGAGCTGAGCGTCGTCACGCTGAGGAACGCGTCGATGTAGTGCGTCGCGAACAGCTGCTTCTCGACCACCACCGACTGCGGGCCCGGCCCCTCGCCATCCACGCGCATCATCGCCACGTGCGCGACCCGGACCACCGGCTTGCCGCCGTACTTCTCCTTCGACCAGTACAGGTACCACTCCACGCCGGGCGGCGCGTCGGCCGGCCGGCGCTCGAGATACCAGAGCAGCGCCGGCGCCTCCTGTCCGATGAACGGCGCTTCGTCGAGCACCGACCTGAAGGCGCGCGCCAGATCGACAACGTTGGCGTGTCCGTGCGTCGCCGGCAGCGCGCCGAGCCCTCCCTCGAGGTAGGCCCGAACGCGTGCGAGCATGACCGCGCGAAATGCCTGCTGGAGCCGGTCCTTCCAGCCGGCGCCCTGCGCCGCGGTCTGCAGCTCCCGCATCTCGTCGTCGGACAGCTTCACGCCGCAGTCGCCGGGGACGCAGTCGCGGATCGACTCGAGGTCGTCATCGTCGAGCGCCAGACCGGCGAAGTCCGACCGCTCCGGGGGATTCGACAGCCTCGCCATGGCCAGCACCTCTGGCGATCGCCGCAGCCGTGAGATGTCGCGCGAGGCATGGAGGAGCTCTCGGCCAGCCACCTTGACGGGAGTCACGCCGATGACGGCGACGCCGTTGCGCTCCGACGGCAGGACGCGGGCGACGACGCGATCCTTCGCGAGGTCCTGGCGTTCGCCGGAGGTCAGGCGGAAGGCAGGCTGCAGAAACGCGAGGGCACGATCGACCGGCGTGGCGGCGAGCGCGCGGGATGCGGCCAGACAGAGGATCCCGCCGATGACGCGGGCCCGCACGGTCATCGAAACCCGGACGCCCGGAAGGTGTCGCGCCCGCCCATCACCGTCAGAAGGACGTGGGTGTCGAGCAGGGCGCGCGGCGGCCGCGCGACGATGTCCTCTGACAGCACGACGAAGTCGGCGAGCTTGCCCGCGACGAGCGAGCCGACCTTCGTCTCGTCGAAGCTCGCATACGCGCCATCGATCGTGTAGTGCCGCAGCGCCGCTTCCACGGTGATCCGATTGGCCGGGTACCAGCCGCCGGCGGGCGTGCCCGCCGGCGTCATCCGGGTGGCGGCGACATAGAGCGCGGGCAGCGGCTCGAACGGAAACACGCTCCAGTCGCTCCCGAACGCCTGGACCGCGCCGGCCTCGTCGAACAACCGGAACGCGTTGGCGTGCGAGGCGCGCGCCGGCCCCAGGACGACGGCGTAGTTGTGCAGGGTCGTGTCGTCGGGCAGTGCGAACATGGCCTGCGTCGACGCGATCACGCCGAGCCGCTTGAAGCGCGGGAGGTCGGTCAGGTCCGGCACCTCCACGTGCTCGACGCGGTGCCGGCGGCCGCTGGTCCCGTTCGCCGCCGCCGCGTACTGGTACGCATCGAGCGCCATGTGGATCGCCTTGTCGCCGATGGCGTGCAGCAGCACCTGGAAGCCCTCGCGATCGTACAGGGCGACGGTCCGGTTCAGGTCGGCCTGGTCCCAGAACGGCATCCCCGAGCCGCCGCCGACGTACGGCTGCATCATCGCCGCCGTCCTGGCGTCGACCACGCCGTCGAGCACGCCCTTGACGGCGCCGAACTCGACGAGCGGACCGCGAAAGGTGGCCCGCAGCTCTCTGGCGCGCGCCAGGTCGGCCGCGCCGAGCGGCGCCCGCATCGCGTGATCGGGCGGGTACATCGACGTCACGAGGATCGGCGTCGCGAATCGGAAGCGCAGCTTCAGGCGCCCTTCCGCGAGCGCCCGCAGGACGAGCGGCTGATCCTCCTCGCTCCAGCTCGCGTTCTGAATGGAGGTCAGTCCGGCCTCCGCGGCGCGATCCATGTGCTCGAGGAACGCCGCGTACCGCTCCTCGGGCGTCGCCGCCGGTATGTGCGCCGTCACCAGAGGCTGCGCGGCCTCCTGCAGCTCGCCGGTCGGCAGGCCGTCGGCGCCGCGCACGATGCGGCCGTTCGGCGGGTCCGGCGTGTCCTTCGTGAGACCGGCCAGGGCCAGCGCCTTCGAGTTGGCCAGTCCCATGTGCCCGTCGCGTTCCACCACGTACACGGGACGGTCCGGTGCTACTTCGTCGAGGTAGCGCCTGTCGGGACGGCGGTCCGGGAACGACGAGTACCCCCATCCCCGGCCGCGAATCCACCCGGTACCCGGATGGAGCCGCGCGAACTCGATGATCCGGCGCTGCACGTCACGAACGCCGGCAGCGTCGCCAAGATCAACCGCATCGGTCGGCCCCGGAAAGTGCGCGTGGGAATCGCGAAACCCGGGCACCACGAAACGCCCGGCGAGGTCGACCACCGCCGTGTCGGGCCCCGCCACGGCGCGCGCCTCGGCGTTGGCGCCGACCACCAGCAGGCGGTCGCCGGCCACCGCCAGCGCTTCGGCGTAGGGATGGGCGGAATCGGCCGTCCAGATCCGGCCGTTGACGAAGATTCGATCGGCGTGCTCGGCCGCGCGCACCGACATCAGCGTCACGACCACCAGCACAGCCGCGAACGTCACTCGTCGCATGAGGGCGAATTATACTGGCGGCGCGTCAGGCTCGCCCGGAGGGGTCGTCGGCCGCGACGCGCCTGCGGGATCCGGCGCGTGGCAGGCAGCGACCCGCGACACGGCGCCGACCGCCCTCCGGTATCCGCATTGCAACGAAGGAGCTCGGCATGAAGGCGACCGTCCCCCTCGGGCGCTGGTTCGGCGTGCCGGTCGGACTGCACTACAGCTGGTTCGTCATCGCGTGGCTGATCGTGTGGTCGCTGGCCGGGCAGTTCGGCGCCGAGAACCCGACGTGGGGGCCCACCGGCGTCTGGATCCTCGCCGGCGCGACGGCGGCGCTCTTTTTCGTCTGCATCGTGCTGCACGAGCTCGCGCACGCGACCGTGGCCCGATTGGGCGGCATGCCGGTTCGAGGCATCACGCTCTTCGCCCTGGGCGGCGTGGCGCTCATCGAGCGCGACGCCGCCACGCCGGGCCGCGAATTCTGGATGGCCATCGCCGGTCCGATCGCGAGCTACGCGCTCGGCGCCGTCTGCTTCGCCGTCGCGCGGACGGCCGGCTGGAATGGCGGAACGGGCACGCCGACGGCGTTGGCGGCGCTGTTCGGCTGGCTCGCCTATATCAACGTGGCGCTCGCCACCTTCAACCTCATTCCCGGATTTCCGCTCGACGGCGGGCGCGTGCTCCGATCGCTCATCTGGGCCTGGTCTCACGACGGCCCGCGCGCCACGCGCATTGCCGCGCGCTTCGGGCAGGCCATCGGCATCTTCTTCATCGTCGCCGGTGTCTATTCGGCGATGTCCCGCTCCGACTTCAGCGGCCTGTGGATCGCGTTCATCGGGTGGTTCCTGCTCGAGTCCGCGCAGGCCAACTACGCGCAGGCCCGCGTGGCGGCCACGCTCGACGGCGTGCGCGTCGCGGACGTCATGCTGCGGGACTGCGTCATGGTGGACGCCGGCCGTCCGCTCGACGCGTTCGTGCGCGACGACCTGCTGCGCATGCCGGGGCGCTGCTTCGTGGTCGAGGCGGACGGTCGGACGGTCGGCGTCATTTCGGCCGATGATGTGCGGCGTCTGGCGGCCGGGCGCCGCGGCGAGTCCACGGTCGCCGACGCGATGCAGCCGCTCGCCACGTTGCACGCCGTGACGCCCGACGCGCCGGCCACCGACGCGCTGTCCGTGATGGGGCGCGACGATGTCTCGCAGGTGCCGGTGGTCGCCCACGGCCGCGTCGAAGGCGTGGTGACCCGCTCGCACCTGGTGCGGCTCCTGCGCCGGCGGCGCGAGCTCCCGGCCTGACGGCCGCGCCTGGCGGCCGCCCGAAGGTATGATGGGCTCCGCGCATGCGCTTCCCCGACCGCCTCCGCTCCGGCCCGCCGCTCGTCGCCACGTTCTCCATGATCGCGTCGCCGATCGTGGTCGAGCTGATCGCCAGGGCGGGCTACGACGCCGTGGTGCTCGATGCCGAGCACGGGCCGCTCGGACCCGAAGCGCTCAACGTGCTGATTCCGGCCGCATCGGGCGCGGGCATCGCGCCGATCGTCCGCGTCAGGACCGGCGAGCCGTCGCTGATCGGAGGGGCGCTCGACCTGGGCGCCGCCGCCGTGCTCGTGCCGCAGGTCGAATCGGCGGGGCAGGCGGCCGCGGCCGTGGCGGCGGCGCGGTTCGGTCCCGGCGGCCGGCGCGGCACCAACCCGTACGTCCGCGCGGCCGGCTACGCGGCGACGGCCGACTGGTTCGCGCGCGCCGACGGCGATTCGGCGGTCATCGTCATGGTCGAGGGAACCGCCGGGCTCGCCTCCCTCGACGACATCGTCGCCACGCCCGGCCTCGACGCGGTGTTCATCGGCCCGTTCGACCTGTCGCAGTCGCTCGGCATGCCGGGCGAGGTGGAACGCCCCGAGGTCATCGCGCGAATGGAGACGATTGTGCGGGCGGCCGCCGGGCGCGGGGTGGCCACCTCGGTCTTCGCGCCGACCCCGGCTCTGGCGCGCCGGTGGCTCGACAGCGGCGTGCGCCTCGTCGCGGTGGGCTTCGATACGGCGCTTGCGCTCGACGGTTTTCGCGCCGCCCGCGAGGCCGTGCGGTAGCCCCCGCCGAGCTGTTACAATGGGGTCTTGTGACTCCAGCACGCCTGCTCGTGGTCGGGACCACCGCGCTCGTTGTCTCCGTCGGGTGGATCGCGCTGCGCGGATCCCGCACGTCGGAGGCGGTCGCCGCCACGCACCCGGGCGGCGAATCGATGACCGTCGAGTTCTACCGCAGCCCGGCCGCCGTGCCGGCGTTCAGCCTGCGGACCCTCGACGGCGGCTCGGTGTCCCCCTCGGATTTCCACGGCAAGGTGACCCTCATCAACTTCTGGGCCACGTGGTGCGGTCCGTGCCGCTCGGAGATTCCCGATTCTGATCGCGCTCCAGAACAAGTACAAGGACTCACTCCAGATCATCGGCATCTCGGAAGACGAAGCACCGGCCGACGCCGTCAAGGCGTTCGCCGGCGGCATGAAGATGAACTACCCGGTGGCGATGACGACGCCGGAGATCGAGAAGCTCTTCCCGGGCATCGACGCGCTGCCGACCACGTTCGTCGTCGATCGCGAGGGCCGCGTCGTCCAGAAGCACATCGGCATGCTGGGTCCCGCCGAGACCGAACAGGAGGTCCGCGCCCTTGCCGACCTCGCGCCGCATGCGGCCGTCAAGCTGATCGACGCCGGCAAGCCGCAGGGGCTCGACAACGTCGCCGAAGTCGCCAGCATTCCCGGCGTGGATCTCTCGACGCTGCCCGCCGCCGCGCGCGGCGCGGCGCTCGAGAAGATGAACACCCAGCCGTGCACCTGCGGCTGCGGCCTCACAATCGCGCGCTGCCGCGTGGACGACCCGAGCTGCGGCGTCAGCCTGCCGCTCGCCCGCCAGATCGTCGCCTCGTTCCAGCGCTGAACCAGCCGAGCCTTCTAGCCGCGATTCCTCCTCGGATGCAGCACATGCCACGGATCCGGCATGTCGCCAATCGGCACTTCGACGAGCGCCGGTTCGTCGCGCGCGATGGCCGATCCGACGATCCCGCCGAGATCGGCCGGCGACTCCGCCCGGCACGCCGCCACGCCGAAGCTCCGGGCGAGCGCGACGAAGTCAGGATTGGCCAGGTCGCTCGCGATGAGGCGGCCGCGATAGCGCTGCTGCTGGAGCCGCCGGACGTTGCCGTAGGCATCGTCGGTGAAGACGACGGCGACGACGCCGATGCCGTGCCGCACGGCGGTCGCCAGCTCCTGCACGTTGAAGAGAAACCCGCCGTCACCGTTGATCGACACGACCGGCACATCCCGGCGAGCGGCCTTCGCGCCGAGCGCCGCCGCATAACCCCAGCCGAGCGTCCCCTGGTAGCCGGCCGACAGATACGTCCGCGGCCGGTACACCTCGTACCCAAGCCGGCCGACGTAGCCGACCTGCGTGAGCTCGTCCACGAAGATGCCGTCCGCCGGCAGGGCTCGCCGGATCGCGTCGACGTACGCCATCTGCGGCGCGAATTCCCGCTCGACGTCGTGTCGGGCCGCCTCGATCGCGGCGCGGATCCCGGGCAGTCGATCCGGACGACGATCGAGGTGCGCGGGTAGCCGGTCGGCGATCCGCTCGAGCACGACCGCGGCGTCGCCTACGACGCCGACCGCGGGAGGCTGAATCCGATCGATCTCCTGCTCGTCGACGTCGACACGCACGATGGCCAAGGCGGCGTCCACGCCGAATTCCATCTGCTGGAGCTGGAGGCGCGTGCCGACGGCGAGCACCACGTCGGCGGCGCCCCACAACCGATAGCCCGCCACGAAGGGCGCGCTGAGGGGATGCCGCGCGTCGAGCACGCCCTTGCCGGTACGGTAGGCCGTCACGGGGGCCTGCAGCAGTTCCGCGATGGCGCGCACCTCGTTGGCCGCGTCCTGGGCGCCACCTCCGACGACGATCAGCGGACGGCTGGCGCGCCCGAGTAGCCGCGCGGCCCGATCGACGGCAGCCTCGTCGACATGCGCCGGCGGGGGCGGGGGGCAGTCGGCGGTCGGATCGCCGTCGGCGCGATCCGCCCAGACATCGAGGGGGCACTCGACGGCGACCGGCCGACGGCGCCCGCTCGTCAGCTCGACGAACGCGCGCGCCATCACGCCCGGCGCGGTCGCGGCGCTCTCGATCCGTGCCGCCCACTTCGTCAGGAGCCGCAGCGTCGCGAGCTGATCGGGCAGCTCGTGGAGCATCCCCAGGCCCCGTCCGATCAGCCGCCGCGGCAGCTGGCCGACGATGGCGAGCACCGGCGCGTTGACGGCGAAGGCGGTGGCCATCGCGGCCGTCGTGTTCAGCCAGCCCGGACCGGGGACCACGCAGAACGCCGCGGGCCGTCCGGTCGCGAGCGCGGCGCCGAGCGCCATGTACGCGGCGCCCTGCTCGTGCCGGGTGTGGATCGGGCGAATCGCGCGCGAGTCGAACAGCGCGTCGAAGAAGGGATCGTTCTGGATGCCCGGCAGACAGAACAGCTCGGTGATGCCGTGCGACTCCAGGGCGGCGACGACCGCCTGGGCGGCCGAATACGAGGTGGGGGGCATGCTCGACCCGCGATCTTGGTCCAGGGGCCACGCCCGACACAAGACCAGGGAATGCCGGATTCCCGGAGGCGGGCGACGCCGGGCCGCGCCAACGGCGCGTTTTCCGCCGTCTTTCGTGGCATCGCCGCTGCATCGTCAGCAGGCATGGACCGCCACCTGATCGCGTGCGCCATGGTCCTGGCTACCGCGTCGGCGACCACGGCGTCCGACATCGAACCACGCCCCGAAGGCACCGTCGCCCGCGTCGAGGCGACAGCCGGCGACCACACGGCCCACGGCACCGCCTTCCTCATCCACACGCTCCGCGAAGCGAACGGCGAGACGACGCTGTATTTCGTGACCGCCGCGCACCTGTTTGCCGCCGCGCCCGACCTCGAGCCGTCGGGCGCGCTCCGCGCCCGGCTGTTCATCGAAGGCACCGGCGTCCTCGACGTCGCGGGCGACCGCATCCTGCTGCCCCTCGGCAGCGAGGTGGGCCTCGACGTCGCGATTCTCCGCGTCCCGGCGCGCGATCCCCGCGTCGTGCCGGTGCGAGTCACGATCGCGCCGCCGGGTCCGGGCGAGGTCTTCGTGATCGTCGGCCACCACAGCGACGGCACGCCGACGGTGCTCACCGAGCGGGTGCGCTTCGAGTCGACGCGCTTCGTCGCCGGCGACCGCACCGCCCCGGACGTCGCGGAATTCGCCGGTGCGCCGGCCTTCGGTCCGGGCGGCGTGTTCGGATTCGTCACCGAATGCGGGTCGGCGCGCGTCCCCATGGTGACGCTGCTCGGCCCGGCTGCCGCCTTCATCGCGCGGCAGGTGCCGGGCTGGGCGGCGCCCTCGTCGAGCGCACAGGAGTTTCAGCTCGTCCAGCGGATGGTGAAGGGACCGCTGCTGCAGGTCGGCTGCGACGCGATCAGCGCCGGCGAGGTCGACGTCCCGGTGACGCTCGGACCCGGCGAGGCGCTGGTCGATGCCCAGGCGGCGCTGACCAGTCCAACGGCCCTCAGGCTCTCGGACGTCACGGTGCTGTCGCACGAGAACCGGACCGTCAAGCTCCGGTTCACGATGGTCGGCGTGCCGCCGCCGGCCTTTCCCGCGGCCTATCCGCCCCCCTGCCCACAGGGCCAGGCGCTCGTGACGATTGCCGTGAACGTGGTCGTCTTTCCGAAGGAGTAGGGATGGCGTTTCAGGCTGCCAGCAACACGTTGACCGGGTTGGACGTCATCTACGTGCGGCGATCGATTCGCAGGTACACGAGCGACTACCTGGACGACTCGACTCTGCGGATGCTCGTCGAGGCCGCGGTGCAGGCGCCAACCGCGGTTCACCTGGAGCCCTGGGCCTTCGCCGTCGTACGCGATCGCGCGACCCTGCGCCGGTATTCCGATCGCGCCAAGCGGCATATCCTCGAGGAACTGGCAGCCACGCCGGCACCGGCCGACGAGGCGCGCCGGCAGTTCCTCGACGAGATGCGGGATCCGAACGCCTGCATCTTCTACAACGCGCCGGCCCTGGTGGTGATCTGCGCGAAGCCGCTCGGTCCGTTCGCCACGGCCGATTGCTGGCTGGCGGCCGCCACGTTCATGCTGGCGGCCACCGCGCTCGGCCTCGGCACCTGCTGCATCGGCTCGGCGGTCCCGGTGCTGAACGCCCCGGACGTAAAGGCCGAGCTCAAGATCCCGCCCGCCGTGACGGCGGTCGCGCCGATCGTCGTCGGCGTCCCCGCCGCGACGGTCGTGGACCCCGTATCGCGGAAACAGCCGGAAATTCTTTCCTGGAGGTGAACGGAAACGGCAGCGGTCAGTTCGAGTCGGCGCGGACGTACAGGTCGTCGCGGGTCCGGCGGAGGAACCTGGAGTCTTCGAGCGCACCGAGGAGCGCGTCACACATCGCCGTATCGAGTCCCCAGAAGCGCTGCACCTGGTTCCGGGAGAGGCGCAGGCCCGGAACTTCGAGGAATTCGGCGCGGATGCGATTCAGCCACTCGGTCACGAGCGGCGGGTTGGTGGTCTGCAGCATGGATTCAGGACTCCGACAGTATCCTGTCCATCTCAGCAATCCTCGTACCGACGCCGTCGTGAGAAAGGCCGCGCCGAGCCGGTACGGCGCCAGTCAGGTTGCGGACTATTCCTCGGCTACGCCGGAAAAGTCCCCGGCCGCCACCAGTCGAGGATGTCTGCGAGGTCGATGCCGGGCGCAATCAGACAGACGTGTCCGTGGCCTGACAGGACGCGCATCACCGCGCCGGGAACCCGCGCGGCCATGTAGCCTGCCTGGGGCACGGCGGGGACGAGATGATCGCGATCCGATGCGAGGAAGAGGGTCGGCACGCGCACCTCGTGCAGGCGGTCGCGCAGGTCATACTGCCGCAGGATGTGAAGCCGGTTGATGTACCCCGTGCGGCTCGCCTGCGCCGTGAGCGCCAGGAAGCGTTCGATCTCCGTCCGGTGGGTATGGGGCGAGTGCAGGCGAAAGGCGGTCAGGCGGCGGACCAGGCCCATGGCGCCCCAGGGCATGGCGCTCAGAGCGACGATGGCCAGCCGAAGCCGGAACTGCGGCGTGAAGTGGGCGAACGAGTTCAGAACCACGAGCGCCGACACGCGCTCGGGGCGGGCGAGGGTCAGCGACAGGGCCAGCGCCCCACCGAAGGACTCGCCGATCACGACGGCGCGCCGCTCGTCGGGCGCGACCGCCTCGATGACCTGCGACAGATCGGCGACGAGCGTGTCCATCGACCGCGCGTCATCGCGGAGGGCGTAGGTCGCCACTCGGAACGATCGAGCGAGTCCCGGGGTCTGCCGGTAGAAGAGCCGGCCGGTGCCGTCGATCCCGGGCACGAGCACCACGGCGGGCCCCTGCCCCGAGGTCGAGATCAGAGGAGCGTATTCTGGGTCGGACATCGAATCGCCGCCGGACTCCGATCATGACACGAAGATTCCGAGTCGCCTGGACCGTGGCCACCCTGGTTGTGGTGGAGACGGTGGTCTGTGGGCTCGCGATCCTGCCCGCTGTCGCCGGGTGGCGCCTCATCGTCGCGCTGACCCGCGCGGCGCCCGCCTGGCGGCTCGTCCTGGTCAGTTTTGCCGCCGTGCCGTCGTACGTGCTCGTCGCGCTCGCCCTGCTGCCCCTCTCGGCGGCGGCGACGCGCATCACCGGCTGGCGCACGCGGCCCGGACTGGCGCTGCGCATCGCGGACTACGAGTGGCCGCTCCTCGACTGGGCCCGATATGCCGCCATGAATCACCTCGTCCGCCTGATCGCGGGGGGGCTTTTCCGCGGCTCGCCGATCTGGACCTGGTACATGCGCCTGAACGGCGCGCGCATCGGCAGGCGCGTGTACGTCAACAGTCTCGGCGTCGTCGATCACGACCTGCTGGAGCTTGGCGACGGCGTGGTGATCGGTGCTGACGCGCACGTCTCGGGCCATACGGTGGAGGGCGGCGTGGTCAAGACGGCGCACGTGCGCCTGGGTGGCGGCGTCACGGTCGGCATCGGCGCGATCGTCGAGATCGACGTCGAGGCGGGTGCGGGGTGTCAGATCGGCGCGCTGGCCTTCGTTCCGAAGCACTCCCGCCTCGAGGCGCACGGCGTCTACGCCGGGGTCCCGGCCCGCCGGATCGAGTGAGCGCCGCCGTGCAGGTAACGGGCGAACCAGTCGCCCGCGAGCGCGGCGACCTGGTCGAGCGCCCCCGCCTCCTCGAACAAATGCGTTGCCCCGGGCACGATTTCGAGGGCCACCTCCCCGCGCATGTCGGCCATCGCCGCGCGGTTCATCTCGATGACGGCCGTGTCGGCGCCGCCGACGATGAGGAGGGTCGGCGCCGACACGCGGCCCAGCGCGCTCCCGGCCAGGTCGGGGCGTCCGCCCCGGGACACGACGGCGCTCACTTCGTGGGGCCGCGCGGCTGCGGCCACGAGGGCCGCGCCGCCGCCGGTGCTGGCGCCGAACAGGCCGATCGGCAGCCGCGCCGTGTCGCCGCGCCGACGCAACCAGTCCACGATCGCGACCAGACGCGAGGCGAGCAGGTCGATGTCGAACCGCAGGTGGCCGGTCCGCTCGTCAATCGCCTCCTCCGCGGGCGTCAGCAGATCGATGAGCAGCGTGGCGAGCCCGTGGCGTTCGAGGGCCCGCGCCACGTGCCGGTTGCGCGGGCTGAAGCGGCTGCTGCCGCTGCCGTGCGCGAACAGCACCACGCCCGACGCCGCCGGCCGGATCGTCAGGTCGCCGTGCAGTTCGTGAGGCCCGATGGGAACCTGCACCGCCGCCATGCGTCACCTCACTGCGACGTCTGCCGGCGGGGCCGGCGGGCAATCAGCAGGCCCGTCGCCGCGCCGAGCAGCAGTCCCGCGCCGAACGCCGCGCCAATCGCCCTGAGCGGGTCCCGTTTGACCCGGTAGATCGCCTCGTCCCGCAGGTCGCCGGCTTCGTGCAGCCTGCGCCTGACGGTCTTGTACGCGCGGCGCACCGCGTACATGCCATCCTCGACGGCGTCGCCGGCCAGCGACTTGAGCAGTTGCACCTCGTGCGAGGCGTGCGTCGCGTGCCGGATGGCGTCGGCTGCCTTGTCCCGCCGCGTGGTGTCTGGTGTGTCAGGCGTGGCTGTGCTCATGACGGGCTTCCTTTCGATGGGATATCCGCCGGATTCTCGGGCCGAGTCCCCGGCGCCACGCCGGGTTTTCCAGGCTACGACCTCAAATCGCACTGAATCGACCGGGAGGCCAGCGACGGTTGCGAGGTGCGCTCCAGGAACTGCGAGAGCGGACCGCCCTCACGCGCGGCGCGCTTCGCGCGAGAGATGCCGGTCGACTCTTCATATTCCGGACAGATGACGGCGGTCGGACGCCCTTCGAGGTCGGTGACGCGCGAGACGTGCGCGCCGAGAACGGCGCAGCGGGTGGAGGTAACGGCCATGGCCCCTTCTCCCTCCACAATTCCCCTGCAATTCCTCTGCTAACGAGGCGGGCCTCCCGCCGGGAATCCGGCGAATTGTCCGGCCTCCGACGTGCATCCCCGTGGGACGGATGCGTATCGCGCGATGACGCCCCCGGCGGACCAGCCGCTGCTCGACGTTCGCGATCTGACGGTGCGCTTCGGGCGCACGACGGTGCTGTCACGCCTCACGTTCCGCGTCGCGCGCGGCGAGGCGGTCGCGGTGGTCGGCCCGAACGGCGCCGGCAAGACGGTCCTCTTTCGAACGCTCATCGGCGCGGTGCCGTCTGAAGGCACCATCGCCTGGGCCCCGGGCGTCCGGATCGGCTACGTGCCGCAGAAGCTCGACATCGCCCGCGACGTGCCGATCACGGGCGCCGAGTTCCTGGCGGCGGGCGCCGCGCTGGCGGGCGCCGGGCTCGAGGCCGTCGATCGCGTGCGGGCGGCGGTCGGCCTGCGCGAGGAGACGGCCGCGCAGACGTTCGCCGCCCTGTCCGGCGGTCAGTTCCAGCGTCTGCTCGTGGCCTTCGCGCTCGTCGGCGCGCCAGACGTCCTGCTGCTCGACGAGCCGACTTCCGGCGTCGACGAGCCGGGCCAGGAGCAGCTCAACGACCTGGTCCGCCGGCTGCAGCTCGAGTCGAGGCTGACGGTCCTGCTCATCTCACACGATCTGTCGATCGTGTTCCGGCACGCGACGCACGTCCTCTGTCTCAGCCGCGATCGCAGCTGGTTCGGCCCGCCGCGCGGAGTCCTGACCGAAGAACGGCTGCGGGAGCTGTACGGCAGCACGCTGACGGTGCACGAACATGTCCGCTGAGGCGCTGGTCGTCGCCGCGGCCATGGCCGTGGCGGCCGGCCTGCTCGGCTGCTTCGCCGTGATGCGCCGCATGGCGCTCGCCGCGGACGCGCTCGCGCACGTGGCGCTGCCGGGCATCGGCATCGCGCTCGCCCTCGGGCTGCATCCGCTCCTCGGCGCCGTAGCGATGCTCTTCTTCGGCGCCCTGCTCGTGTGGGCGGTCGAGGATCGGGCGCGCGTCGGCACGGAGGCGATTGTCGGTGTGGTCTTCTCGACGGCGCTGGCCGCCGGCAGCATGCTCGCGTCGGGCGACGAGCTCGTCGACGCGCTGTTCGGCGGCGCCGGCGCGCTCGCGTGGCCGGAGGTGGCGTTCGGCCTCGCGGCCGCTGCCCTGGTCGTCGCGTTCGTCGTGGCCGAACGGCACGCGCTGGTCGTCTCGCTCGTGTCCGCGGACATCGCGCGGACCTCGGGCGTGAAGCTGCGCCGCCTGAATCTGATCTTCCTCGAGATGTTCGCGCTGACCGTCGCGCTCGGGCTTCGCTATCTCGGCGTCCTGCTGATGGGATCGCTGCTCATCATCCCGGCGGCCGCCGCACGGCGCCTGTCGAGGACGCTGGCCGAGATGCTGGTCGTCGCGGCGATCATCTCGGTGGCGGCGACGCTGGGCGGATCGTGGCTCGCGGTCCGGCTCCACCAGGAAACCGGTCCGATCATCGTGTCGATTGCCGCCGCTATATTCCTCGGGAGCCTCCTGTTCGGACGAGGCGATCGCTAGCACGAATGGTCGTGGTGCCGGAAATCCGGGAGGTCGAGCAACGGGGGATCCGGAGTCCCGATGAGAATGTCGTCGCCGGCCCGATGGCAGCAGAAAACCGCAGAATCCGCTTGCGTCCGGGCGGCGTTGGAGCGATAACGATACTATTCCGTCGTGCAAGGAAGGAGCAGTGTCATGGCCGCAACGCGCGCCGACTCTCCAGATCGGACAGCGACCATCGATCAGATCCTGAAGCGTGTTCGCAACGAATTCCTGGAGATGCCGGGACTGCGCCTGACGTGCGCGCAGGCGCGCCGCCTGTGGCACCTCGACGCGACGACGTGCGATGCCATCCTCCGTCGTCTCGTGTCGGCCAGGTTTCTCGCGTGCGATGCGAATCACCAGTATCTGCACCCGACCGATCCTGCGAAGGGCTCGATGGCGAAGGCAGCGATCGACCCCCGGCGGCACCTGCACGTCCGCAGCGCCTGACCTCACGCGCGCCGTTCACCACCCGGCGCTTCACGACTTCGACGAGCACGAGATAGGCCGCCGCCGCGACGAACGCGAAGTACAGGCCCGTCAGCGACGTCCGCGCGGAGCAGCACGCGCAGGCTTCGCCCGCGTGAGGAGGCGTCCGTATGCCGGCCGAGGACGGCGCTGATGCCCGCGGCGGCGATGAGGATGACGACGAGCGGTTGGCGAAGAGGCGGGCGAGCCGCGCCCAACTCATCCTTGCGAAAATGATATCGTGCTCGCTTCTCTGCGTCGCATGCCGCAGCCAAAGGGTGTTGACCCCGCGCGCGTGCCGATCCTGACTCGCGCGCGCCCGTGGGTGTCCGCGCTCGTCGTCGGATGGGGACTCGCGGCGGCCATCGGTCACGCGCAGGCGCCCGAGTACGACGTCAAGGCGAGCTTTCTCAATAACCTCACCAAGTTCGTCGAATGGCCCGCCGACCAGCTCGGCGACCCGGCATCTCCGTTCCGTCTGTGCATCTACGGCAACGACCCGTTCGGACCGACGCTGGACCGCACGATAGCGGGTAACGCGGTAGGCAGCCATCCGGTCGTCGTCGAGCGGCTGCGACGGACCCGGAATCTGGGCGCCTGCGCGATGCTCTTCGTGCCGGCGTCAGCGCAGCAGCGCGCGGCGGCCATCCTGCGGGCCACCCGCTCGCGGGCCGTCCTCACGATCGGCGAATCGCCAGGATTCCTCGAGCGCGGCGGCATGATCCGGTTCGTGGTCGTCGGCGGGGAGGTCCGCTTCGACATCAATCCGCAGGCCATCGCCGCACACCGCCTCACCGTCAGTTCCAAGCTGCTGCGCGTGGCACGGCGGACGGTCACCGGGACGGGGACGCCCTGACGTGGGCGGACTGCGCGACCTGCCGATCCGTCGCAAGCTCCTCGTCACCGGCCTGACCACGACGGCCTGCGCCCTGATCGTCAGCAGCGCGATTTTCCTCGTCTCGACCTACGTGTTCATCCGCCGCAGCGTGCACGAGAACCTGCGCGCCCAGGCGGCGATCGTGGCCGACAACACGACGGCGGCCGTCGCGTTTGCCGATCGGTCGGCCGCCACCGAAACGGTCGGGGCGCTTCGGGCGACGCCCGACGTCGACCTGGCCTGCGTGTTCGACCAGCGGGGGCAGTTGTTCGCGCAGTACGCGCGGGCGGGCGCGGCGGTGGTGTGTCCGGCCAATCCGCCGGCCGACCAGGACACGGTGCAGTCGCTGGCGGTGCTGATTGTGCGGCCGATCGCCGTCGGCGGCCGCCGCGTCGGCACCCTGTACGTCGGCGGCACGCTCGCCGAGGTCGGCGCGCGATTGCGGCTCCAGGCCTATGCCGCTCTGGGAGGCCTCGCAATCGGCGCGCTCGTCGCCGTCCTGATCGCCGAGCCGCTGCAGCGCTTCATCTCGCGCCCGGTGGCGAACCTGGCGCGGACGGCGACCGAGATCTCGCGCCGCGGCGACTATTCGCTGCGGGCCCGCCGCGAAGGCGACGACGAGATCGGGGCGCTCGTCAGCACGTTCAACGAGATGGTCCGCGAGATCGAGCGGCGGGACGATCAGCTGCGGGCCGCCAGCCGGCTCAAGGACGAGTTCCTCGCCGCCGTCTCGCACGAGCTGCGCACGCCGCTCAACGCCATCCTCGGCTGGCTCCAGATCCTCAGGACCGCCCCGCCGCCGGCCGTCAGCGCCCGCGCGATCGACAGCCTCGACCGCAACGCCCGCGCGCAGGCCCGGCTCATCGAAGACCTCCTCGACGTCTCCCGGATCGTCAGCGGCAAGCTGCACCTGAAGACCGGCGCGGTGGACCTCGTCGCCGTCGTCGACGCGGCGCTCGAGGTGGCGCGGCCCGCGGCCGACGCCAAGGGCATCGTCATCGAGCGGCAGGTCTCCGAGCCTCCCCGGCTCGTGAGCGGCGACGCCGACCGCCTGCAGCAGATCGTGTGGAACCTGCTGTCGAACGCCGTCAAGTTCACGCCGGCCGGCGGCCGCGTGACGGTGGCATTGACGACCGAGGCCGGGACCCATCGCCTCACGGTGAGCGACACGGGCATCGGCATCATGCCCGCGTTCCTGCCGTACGTGTTCGACCGCTTCCGGCAGGCCGACGGATCGATGACGCGCCAGCAGGGCGGCCTGGGGCTGGGCCTCGCGATCGTCCGCGAGCTGGTCGAACTGCACGGCGGGCAGGTCGAAGCGTCGAGCGGCGGTCAGGCGCAGGGCTCGACGTTCTCCATCCGGCTGCCGCAGCTCGTCGAGGCGACTGTGGCGAAACCGGCGCCGCCGCGATTGGCGCGTGACGCCGGACTGCAGGAGATGTCGATCCTCGTCGTCGACGATGATGCCGACTCGCGGGACGTGGCGAGCGCGGCGCTGGCCGCCGCGGGAGCCCGCATCGAAGCGGTCGAAAGCTCGGCCGGCGCGATCCGCGTCGTGGCCGAGCGCGCGTTCGACGTGCTCGTGTGCGACATCGCGATGCCGGACATCGACGGCCTTTCCCTGATCCGCCAGCTGCGCGACGCGGGGATCGCGACGCCCGCCGTGGCGGTCACCGCATACGCGCGCCCCGACGACCGCGCGCGCGCCGCGGCCGCCGGCTTCCAGGGCTTCGTCGCCAAGCCGTTCGACTTCGCGACCCTCGTCGAGGCGGTCCGACGCGCCGGCTCGCACGCCGCGCCCCTCGAAGGCGGACACGTGTGACGCCAGGGCGGCCCTACCGGAGCGACGCCGGCAGGCGCACCGTGAAACGCGCGCCCCGTCCTTCGCCCTCGCTCGAGGCCTCGATGGTCCCTCCGTGCAGCTCGACGAGATGGCGCGCGATCGCGAGGCCGAGGCCGAGGCCGCCGTAGCGGCGGGAGAACGAGGAGTCGGCCTGGCGGAACTTGTCGAAGACGTACGGCAGGAAGGACGGCGCGATCCCCATCCCCGTGTCCTCGACGGCGAGCTCGGCAACGCCGTCCCTCTGGATCAGCCATCCGCGAACCGTGCCGCCCGTCGGCGTGAACTTCACGGCGTTGGACAGCAGGTTCCAGGCGATCTGCTGGACGCGGGCCTCGTCGGCGGCGACCACGAGCGCCTCGGGCGCCGAGATCTCGAAATGGATGCCCTTGGCGGCGGCGGCGGGCGTGATGGCATCGACGGCCCGTCGGACCGTGTCGGCGAGGTTGACGAGGCGCACCTCGAGCCGCAGTTTGCCCGCCGTCGTGCCCGCGACGTCCAGGATGTCGTCGACGAGCCGCGCCTGCGCGAGCGCGTTGCGCTCGATTGACTCGATGGCGCGCTCGCGCGTCGCCTCGGACAGCTGACCGCTCCTCAGCATCCTCGCCCAGCCGAGAATCGCGCTGAGCGGCGTCCGCAGCTCGTGCGACAGCGTCGCCAGGAACTCGTCCTTCAACCGGTTCAACTCGCCGGCGTGACGGAAGAGCCGCGCGTTCTCGACCGCCAGGGACGCGCGGCGCGCGAACTCCTCGACGAGCCGCACGTCGGCCTCTTCGTACTCGTGCCGCGATTCGCGCAGCGTCGTCCCGAACGTGATCGTGCCGATCGTCCTGCCGCGCACGTACAGCGGAACGCTGATGACCGAGTGCGGCGCGAGCTCCGCCGTGAGCGCGTCGATTCCCCGGTCGACCGCCGCCGCGCGCGCCAGCTGCCGGAGCAGCGCCTCCCGGGTCAGCACGATCGTCCGCCCGGCCCGGGAGGCATCGACCGAGCCGCCGCGGTCGTCGGCCGGCACAGCCTCCGAGAAGCGGCGGGCGATTTCGCGGACCAGCGGCTCTTTCTCCCGCAGGACGTGGCCCGACGCCACGGGTCGGAGGCCGCCGCGGTCGTCCCGCACGAGCACGCTGCAGAAGTCGCCCAGGCGCGGCACGGCCAGGTGCACGGCACGGTCGAGCGTCTCCTCGTAGTCGAGGGTGGAGACGAGCAGGGCGCTCACCTCCGCCAGAAACGCCAGCCGATCCCGCGAGAGCGTGAGCTCGTCGCGCTGGCGGCGCTCCCGCTCGAGCAGCTCGTCGCGGAGCTGCTCCACCCGCCGCCGCTCCGAGATGTCCCGGGCAATCTTCGACGCGCCGACGATCGCGCCCCGCGAGTCCCGCACCGGAGAGGTGGTGACCGACACGTCGACGCGGCTGCCGTCGCGGCGCATGCGAACGGTCTCGAAGTGGTGCACGGGCTCACCGGCGCGAATCTTGGCGAGGACGTCGTCCTCTTCGCCCTGCCGCTCCGGCGGAATGATCATCCGCATGGATCGCCCGATGGTCTCCTCGGCCGCGTAGCCGAACAGCCGCTCGGCCGCCTGATTCCACGACGTGACGTGGCCATCGAGATCCTTCCCGATGATCGCGTCGTCGCTCGACTCGATGATGGCGCCGAGATACTGCTGGGCGACCTCCGCCTGGCGCCGATCGGTCGCGTCCTCCACATGCACGACGACGAATCGCGGCGGGGCGAAGGCATAGCGCGCGATCAGGAAGCGCACCTGCCCCTGTTCGACCGATTCGACGTGACGCGTCAACGGTACCCGTTGATTGAAGCAGGCCTCGAGATGTTCCAGGAGCCCGGGACGCGACGGCCTGATGTCGCGCACCGAGCGCCCGACCCACTGCCGCACGATCCCGTCGGTCGCCTGCTCTGCCGCGTCGTTGAACGCGACAAGGAGGAAGTCGTTGTCGTCGACTCTGGCGTACACGTAGGTCGGGAGCGGAACGGCCGCGTAATGTCGAGCGAGAGCCTCGATCCGGCGCGCGGAAGGGGTCCTGAAAAGGCGCAAGCCGCCCTAGTTTAGCGCCGCTGCCGCCTCAGCCATCGATACAATGCGCGGACACGAGCGCGAGCGTCTTGACCTTCAGCAGGTCGAGCGGGGCTCCGCCGCCGGCCGCCACGTAGGTGCCGGTCACGACGACGCGATGCCCGACCAGCTCCCGGACGCGGGCGCTGTCGCCCTCCAGCTGAGGCGTGATTCGTGACGCCCACTCCTCCGGCGTCAGGTCGCTAGGGTTGCGAATGGCGTCGCCCCCCGGCAGCGTCTCAGTGCTCTGGAGCTCATTCGGCCTCGAGCCGGTGGGCGCTCCGATGGCCGAGTCGATGGCCAGGCCGCGCAGGACGTACTGCCCGTGCTCGAGGCTCGGCTCCACGCAGCCAACCATCGTCACCGCCCGTGGCGTGGCGACCGGCCGCTCGTCGCGCGGCGGCGCCGAGGAACAGGCCGCAGCGAAGCCGGAGGCAATGACGAGATGAGCGAGAAGCGACGTGTTCATGTTTGGCCCCATGGGAAGCTCTACCGTTCCGCACGACGACGCCTCATCGGCGGAGAATCCAAGAAGGCTGCCATGACGGGCGCCGGTCCACCCTGCGGCCTCGCCGACTGCCGGGGTTGACTGACAGCGGGGTCAGATCCGGACCAGCACGCCGGCCGCGACGCGGCCCGTGGCTCGCGCGACCGCCTCGACATAGAGTGCGAGCTGGCGACGATAGTGTTCCTCGGCACCTGCCAGCTCGCGATCGGTCTTGTAGTCCACGACCGTCCACCCGTCGCGTTCTTCGAACGCCAGATCGACGATGCCCTCGACGATCGTTCCGTCCTCGAGCGCGAGGCTCACGGGCGTCTCGCGCCGGCAGCGGCCGTTCCCGTCCGCGGCCCGCGCCCGCGCCATGAGCGGCGTCTCGAGGAGACGCCTGACGACCGGGCCCGCCTCCGCGGTCTCCCGATCGGTGGCGCCGAGCGTCCGCCCTTCGAGGGCCACCAGATCGTCCACGGCCGTGCGGCCGGCGTCGAGCGGTACTCGTGCCAGCACCGCGTGCACCAGCGCGCCGAACGCCGCGCCGCCCTCGCGCCGCGCGCCGGTCGCGTCGACGATCTCGACGAGCCCGGCGCCGTGCACGGGCAACGCGCCGCAGGCCCGCTCCCGCGCCGTCTGAACGACGAGCGAGGGAACGCTTCCAGCCGTCCGCGCCGCCTCGCGCGCCGCACACCAGGCCTCGGTACTGCGTCCGCCCGTCGGAGACAACGTCCCGCGGAACGTCCTTGACGATCAGCTCTTCGCGGCGGACGCCGAAGGGCGGTCGCGCCCCCAGCGCGAGCGCTCGCGGATCCCACCACACGACGTCGTACCCGTCGAAGCGGTGCAGTCCCGGTGCGACGGTGCGGGCGCTCGCCATATCGTCGGCCGGACGATCGAGCACGCTGTCGCGCGACTTGAACGCGGGACACCCCGGTGCGCGCGCCGCCTCCCGCCGCGTCTCGATCGGCGGATACAGCGCACGGTTGAGCGGCGCGAGCCATCCGCCCTCCCAGGGCTCGTCGCCGACGGCCGGGACGACCAGCAGGTCGCGCGCACGCGTTGCGGCCACGTACGCCAGACGCACTCCCTCGGCGCGATCCCGTTCCACCTCCTCGGCCTCGTGGTCGTGCAACTCGCGCGGCGCCCAGCCGCCGATTTTCATGGCGCACAGCCGGCGATCGCCGTCGAGATACCGGCTCGCGTCGTCGCGACTGATGCGGCACGTGAGGTCGGCGAGGATGACGGCCGGAAATTCGAGCCCTTTCGCCTTGTGCACCGTCATGAGGCGCACGCCGTCGCTCCCCTCCTCGACAATCGGCGCCTCGGCCACGCCGACCGCCTCGGCCGCCTGGCGGAGCTCGTCGATGAAGCCGCGGAAGGAGATTCCCCCTGACGCCTCGTACTGGCGGGCGAGCTCGGCGACGTGCAGGACGTTGGCGAGCGCCTGCTCGCCTGCCGGACGCAGCATGAAACCGACGTGCGCGCGCGTGGCGTCCAGCAGCCGCCCGATCGTGTCGGCGACCGGCCGGTAGTTCCGCTCGCGGTGGAGGCGTTGCAGCGCCCGCAGCGCGTCGGCGATCGGCACGAGATGGCTGGTCGGGTCGCCGCTCAGCGCAAGCTCGCGGCCCGAGTTCCCGCCGAGCTCGCGCGGGATGCGGAACGGGTGGAACGCCCCGAACCGATGATGGAACTCGAGCAGATGCTCGTCGTCGATGGCGAACAGCGATCCCTTCAGCGTGGCAAAGACCGACAGCTCGTCGTCGGGCCACTCGATGGCGGCAAGCGCCGCTCGAATCGTCTCAACCTCCTCGCGATCGTGAAAGGCGCGGCCGCCGACGAGCAGGTGCGGCAGGCCGCGCGCCTCGATGGCGTCGACGTACTTGCGCGTGACGTCGTCGCCGAAGCTGACGAACCGGCGGAACAGCACCGCGATGTGCCGGGGTGCGATCGGCACCCGCCGCTCAAAGCCGTCGGCCTGGCGCTCGGCAACGGTCCACCCGCTGTCGTCGACGAGCCAGGCAATGAACGCCCCGACCGCGTCGGGCAGCGAGGCCTCGATCGCGCGCGCGGCCACTCTCGGGACGCCGTAGGACGCGCCGTACGGCGCCGGCACTGGCAGCGCGACCACCGCCGGCTGCGACGGGTCCTCCGGCCGGTCTTGACCGAGGGGAACGTACGCGGCCTGGAGCGTGTGCTCGTTGCCGACCATCTCGGCCGCGAACGCGTTGTTGACGAACCGCTGAACCGCCGGAACCGAGCGGTAGCTCCTGGTCAGCTGCAGCACTCGGCCGCCCGCGGCAGCGAGCCGCCGGCACACGGCCCAGTACGTGCCGACGTCAGTTCCCCTGAACCGGTAGATCGCCTGCTTGGGATCGCCGACGATGAACAGCTTTCCGGGCACTTCCTGATCCGGCGCCGCGCGCCCCGGGGGCCGCGATCCGCCCGCGAGCAGCAGCAGGATCTCCGCCTGGACCGGATCGGTGTCCTGGAACTCGTCGACGAAGATCCGGCGGAATCGCTGTTGAAGGTGATGGCGGACGCCCGGGTTGTCCCGGAGCAGGTCGCGAGTGAGGCCGAGGAGGTCCGCAAAGTCGAGCGCGCCGGCGCGCGATTTGAGGAGCCGGTACCGGTCGGTGGCGCCCGCCAGCTCCTGCTGGAGCAATGCCGCGAGGTCCGCATCGGCGTCCCTGCGGAACTGCTGCAGCTCGGCCAGGAGCCGCTCGCGGGCGGCGAGCACCTCCGTCCGCGTGTGCGGCCCGAACTTGTACCCGCTGCCCTTGCGTGTTCGCGAGAACCCGCGATCGCGCGTGAGATCGACGAGGCGGGACTCCCAGGCGTCGAGATTGCGGCGGCCGAACGACTCCTCCAGCTCGATCTGACGACTGAGGCGCCGTACGCCGTCGAGATCGACGTGGAGGTTGTCGCGCTCGCTGCCGCCCGCGCTCATCGCGGCCAGGTCGTGGAGCCCGCGAACGAGCCGCAGAATCTCGCCGTCCCGATCGAACGGGACGCGCTGCCACGGATGGTCGTAGCTGCGCCACTCGGCGAGTCGACGACCGGCGGCGCGCAGCCGATCGATCGGGCCGTCCGAGTCGCCGCCGCCGAACGCCGGCGCGCTCGATCGGCGCAGTGCCCGGCGGACGCCGTCCGGCGGGTCCCGCAGCGTTTCCTGCAGCCAGGCGCGGAACGCGCGGGTGTACAGGCGGTCGGCCTGCGGCTCGGTCAGCACCGTGAAGAGAGGGTCGACGGCGGCCTCGACCGGCCGCTCGCGCAGCAGCTCCGCGCAGAACCCGTGGATCGTATTGACGTGTGCCTCTTCGAGCTCCTTCAGGGCCCGATCGAGGCGGCCGGCGGTCGCCTCGTCCGGCGCCGCCGTTCGGGCCAGCTCCAGCGCCCCGCGCAGCCGGAGCTTCAACTCTCCGGCCGCCTTCTCGGTGAACGTCACGGCGACGATCTCGTCCATCGTGGCGCGGCCGGTCGCCAGGACCTGGAGGATGCGCGTGACGAGCTCGGTCGTCTTGCCGGTGCCCGCGGCCGCCTCGACGACCAGCGTGTCGTCCAGGTCGTTCTTGATGGCGCGGCGCGCCTCGTCGTCGG
This sequence comes from uncultured Acidobacteriota bacterium, assembly GCA_963840225.1. Classification (GTDB taxonomy): domain Bacteria; phylum Acidobacteriota; class Vicinamibacteria; order Vicinamibacterales; family CAVVIG01; genus JBLMXQ01. Next base: position 229,845 of record CAWIYH010000007.1, on the reverse strand, counting down.
AGCCCGGAAAGGCGAGGATGCGGCTCATCGGGTCGCCCGCAGCGCGTCGAGGTCCTTGACGAGCGCGGCCTGCTTGCGCGCGACCCGCTCCTCTTCCCGCGGACCGCACACCGCCCGGAAGTCGCACCAGCGGCAGGCGTCCCTGGCGGGCGCGGCGGGAAGCGTCCCGAGCTCGATGGCGCGGTCGACGATGGCCAGCGCCTCGAGGCCCTGGCCGCGCGTGTAGTCGTTGATCGGGATCGGCTGCTCCGCGAATCCGCCGGCGGTCGTGCAGTAGAAGAGCCGCCCCTCGAACACGCGGCGTCCCAGCGCCGCTTCCACCGCCACGCTGTAGAGGACCGGCTGCAGCACGGCGCCGCCGCCGATGACGAGGTCTTTGGTCGAGCGGTTCCTGCCGGTCTTGTGGTCGGTGACGCGCAGGACCGGCAGCTCGCGGTGGCGCTCGATGAGGTCGACCGAGCCGCGCAGCAGGAACCGGCCGTCGACCCGCACCGGATCGGGAACGCTGCGCGGGTCGCGCCCCTCGTCGTGCAGCCCGAAGCTGAACTCGAAGTACTCCGGAATCCAGTCGCCCTCCTCGGCGAGCCGCCGCACCCAGATGCCGAGGTCGCGCCGGATCTCGTCGATCTCGTCGCGCCACACGCGCTCGATGGCCGGCGCGAGCTCGTCGGCGTAGGCGGCGGCGACGCGGTCGATCACCCCGTGCAGCGTCTCGGCCGCCTGCGCCAGCCCCTCCGGGGTGACCGGCAGCCGCCCCTCCGCCTGGAGCGTGCGCAGGAAGTCCGCCTGCACGCGGTGGAACAGGCTGCCGCGGGTGAGCGGGTCGAGGCGGATGAGCGGTTCGGGCTCTTCCCACGGCTCGAGGCGGTAAATCGTCGCGAGCAGCAGCTGGTACGGGCAGCTGGCAAACCGCTGCAGGGCCGAGAGCGAGTAGGGACGCGCGCCGAGCCGCTGGCTCGCCAGGGCCGCGGCGGTCGCCGGGGCGACGCGAACCAGGCCATCGCTCGTCGACCAGCGCGAGCGCCCGCGCGCCCACCGGCTGACGACCGACCGCCGCAGCGCCGGGTTCAGATCGAGCAGGTAGTGCGCCCGCCCCTTGACGGCGGCCGGGTCGCGGGACTCGACCAGCGGCTTCAGGACGGCGAGATCGTGCTCGAGATTGTCGATGGCGGCGGCCGCCTCGCGCGGCGCGGGCCACGCGAGCCCCGCGCCCGACTCCTCGGCCGCTTCGTCGGCGAGCGCGCGATGATCGGGCACGCGTCCGGTCATCGCGCGCATCACGTCCAGGGCGTAGAAGGAGGGCACGCGGGGCCGGCTCTCGGCGACGTCGAGGCGCGGGTACGAGAGATAGAGCCGCTCGACGGCCGCGCCGATGGCGATTCTCAACAGGAGGCGCTCGGCCGCCGTCCGCTCCGCCCGTGTGACGAGGCCGTCGCCAGCCGCGAGCCCGGCGTCCGCCAGCTCGTGCCGCACGTCGTCGAGCAGCAGCGGATCCTCCCTCAGCCGCTGGGGGAAGAGCCGTTCGGCGAGGCCCGGCACGAACACCACCCGGAAGAGGCGTCCCCGCACCTGGTGAGGGCTGCCGACGAACACGCGTCCGTAGCGGCGCGGCGGCGGCTCCCAGTCGAGGGCGAGGAGCCGGTCCTGCAGGACGTCGCGCGCCTCGTCGAGCGGCACGGGGCCGACCTCCGCCATCGGCCGCAGTTCGGCGAGCGTCGCCAGGACGCGATCCGGCCCGCGGAGCACCCGCGGCGCCAGCGACCCGAAGCGCTCGATCCACTCGCCCCATGAGGCCGCCGGCGGCCAGTCGGCGAGGGCATCGACGATCGGGAGTGCGAAGGCGCGCAGGTGATCGAGGTTGCGCAGGTCGCGCTCGTACCGCGCGATGCGCGCCGACTCGGGCTCCTCGCCGCGCAACTCGTCGAGCCGCAGGCGGTAGTCCGCCGCCAGGCCGTCGAGGCGCCGGCGCCAGCGGCGCTTGCCGTCTTCGCGATCGGTGCCGGCAATCACCGACGACTCGACGATGAGCTCCTCCCACTTCCACGGGGCGCGCAGGGTGCCGGCGACGATCGCCTCCTCGTCGGAATCGGGCGGCTCGGCGGCGCCGTTCCGTACCAGCTCCGGCACCTGGCCGAGCGAGAGATACTCGTCGAACCGCTTCGCTGACAGCCCTTCGCACGCACACGACAGCAGCGCGATGAACGCCCGGCCGGCCGGGTCCGGCCGCCGCGTGCCGCGATTGAAGTACGCCGGCACCTGGGCGCGGCCGAACGCGTGCTCGAGCAGCCCCAGGTAGTGCTGCGGAGCCCGGAGCACGATGGCCATCTCGTCGAACGGCACGCCGCGCGACGCTTCGTCGAGCACGCGGCGCGCGATCTCGATGGCCTCGCGACCCTCGCCGGGCGCCGAGAAGAAGCGGACGTCGCCGGCGCGGCTCCGCACGGGGGGCGGTGCCGGCGCGAAGACGAAGCGGCGCAGGTGGGCGAGATCCGACGACGGCGGCGCGGTGTCGGGCAGATGGATCGCGGTGGCCCCGAGCGCGGCGAGCGTCGCCGTCGCGCTCTCGTCTCCCTCGGGCGCGGTGACCAGCACGCGCGACGCCTGCCGGCAGATCGCGTCGGCGAACCGGCGTTCGGCTGCCGAATCGAGCGGGACGTCCAGGAGCACGACGGGCGCGCCGAGCCACGGCACCTGGCCGCTGGTCCAGGCGCCGGCCGCGGCCGCGAAAAGGGCCGCCCGATCCTCGACCGACGCCGAAGCGAGCGCGTCGTCGACCCTCGCCAGCAGTCGGCCGATGTCCGCCGCAGCGCCGCCCTGCGTCGCGAGCGCGGCAGGGACGACGCCGGCGAGGCGAAGCTCGTGGAGGGTCCGCGCGAGCGCGCGGGGAAAGCCCGGCATGCGCGCGACGGGCGTGAAGTACGCGAGCTCGCCTGCCGCGGCGGCATCGAAGGTTGCCCGCGCCGCAACGGCTTCGGCGCCGGCCGGCGAGCCGGCGGCGCGGCGGGAGCGGGCCAGCGCGACTGCCGCCGTGCGTGCGGCAAGCTCGGTGAGGCTGAAGCGCTGCAGCCCGAAGGTCGCACGCGTCCGTGCCACAAAGCGGGCGAGATTGTCGGCGGCGCCGCGCGTGGCGCCCACAATCAGGACGTCAGTGGACGGGGGGAGATCGGCGAGGAACGCGCGTGCCGCGTCGAGACGCGCGGCCGTCGAGGTGGAGACGACGAGTTGCATCGGGCCCTCCGGACGCCGTGCCGGATTCTCTGGAAACGGCAGCGCCACGCCGCCGCGATGTCAGTATACCCGCAGCGCGAGGCCCGGGCCTCGCGCTGCGTCGGGACCCGGCTAGCGCGACGCCGTCTCGGTCACCTTCCCGCCGGCGGCGCGCGTGTACTTGTTGAACCAGGTCATCATGTACAGCTGCGTCCGGACGAAGTTCGTCGGCTTCGATCCCGTCCCGTGGTACTCGCCGTTGAACTGGAGCAGCGTGGTCGGGACGCCGCGCATCTTCAGCGCCGCGTAGAACTCCTCGGTCTGCGGCATCGGCGTCCGTCGATCCAGTACCCCCGTCATCAGGAGCGTCGGCGTCGTCACCGTGCCGACCGACATGAGCGAGGAATGCGCGAGCCACGGCTGTGGGTCCTCCCAGAACGGCTTGCTGAAGAAGCTGTAGGTGAAGAGCGGGATGTCGGTGTGCCCGGCGAAGCTGAGCCAGTCGATCACCGGACACCGCACCGCGGCGGCGGCAAAGCGATCCGTATGGCCGATGACCCAGCTCGAAAGGACTCCCCCGCCGCTGCATCCAGACACGTACATTCTCGACCGATCGACGTACCCCTTGCCCACCAGGGCGTCGACGCCCGCCATCAGGTCGTCGTAGTCCGGGCCGGGATAGTTGTGGTCGATGCCGTTCGAGAAGGCCCCGCCGTAGCCGGTGCTGCCCCGCGGGTTCGTGTACAGCACGACGAAGTCGTTGGCGGCGAAGTTCTGGAACATGTAGTTGAACGCCACCGTGTACATCGAGAACGGCCCGCCGTGGATCTCGAGGATCATCGGGTACTTCTTCGACGCGTCGAAGTCCGGGGGCTTCACGATCCAGCCCTGCACCTTCGTATTACCGCTCGACGTGTACCAGAGCTCTTCGGTGGTCGCGAGCTTCTTGCCCGCCAGCAGGTCCGCGTTGTCGTCGGTCAGTCTGGCGACCTGGCCCGGCTCCCGCAGGCTGTAGCGGACCACGTCCTGCGGGTGATCCGGATCGCTGACCGTGCCCGCGGCCACGAGATCCTTCGAGACCGAGTCGAGCGTCAGCACGTGCGTGCCGGTCGTGACCGGCTTCACCCCGCCGGCGAGCGCCGCGAAGTACGCGTTCTCCGATCCGCGGTCCTGGGCGGCGAAGTACACCCCGCTCCCGTCGGGCGCCCAGTGAGCGTCGATCGGATCGCGATTGAAGTTGCCGCTCAGGTCGCGCATGCCGCTCCCGTCGACCGCGGCCACCCAGAGGTCGCTCACCGTATGCGTGTGGCTCGACGTCTCGAAGCCGCTGAACGCGACCAGCTTGCCGTCGGGTGAGACGGCCGGCCGGCTCCAGTCCCCCGGCTTCTCGACGACGTCACGGACCTTGTCGGATGCGACGTCCACGGCGTAGAGGCGCGACCGTTGGTACTCGAGGTCGGCGTCCGGGGCGTTGAGGCCGTCGAAGAAGATGGTCCGGCTGTCGGGCGTCCAGGCAATCGACGCGCCGCCGCGCAGCTCGCCCGAGCCGACGCTCCACTTTCCGGTCGTCAGCTGGCGCGGCGTGCCGCCTTCGGCCGAGACGACGAAGAGGTGCGTGTAGCCGTCCTCCAGGAAGCCGACCCGATCCTGCCGATAGTGCAGCGTGTCGACGATGCGCGGCTTCGGCGTCCACTTCGCGCCTTTCGGCTCGGCGGGCATGCTGATCGGCATCGTCTTCGTCTCGGCGACGAACATCGAGAAGGCAATCGACTTGCCGTCAGGCGACCAGCGCGGGCCGCGCGGCGTCTCGATGACGTGGGTCACCTGCGTCGGCGGACCGTTCGTGTCCACCCACTTCACGAAGATCTGCTCGCCTTTCGGCTCCCCCTCGGCGAGATACAGAATGCGCTTGCCGTCGGGCGACCACTGCGGGCCCGAGCCCTTGGTGAAGAACCGGTGCTCTGAGCCGTCCGCGCCGAGCATCCAGAGCTCGGATTCCCACTTGTCCTGGAGCGGGTTGACGTGCTGGCGCGCGTAGACGATCCGCGTGCCGTCGGGCGCAATCTGCGCGTCGCCGACCCGTTCGAGATCGAAGTAATGATCGGTCGTGAGCCGGCCCGGCGAGGCTGTTTCCTGCGCGCGCACGGAGGACTGGACGGCAAACGCCGCGGCGACGACCGCGGCCGCAAGCGCGCCCGGCGCAAGCTGATGACGGCTGCAAGGCATGACGGGCACCTCCTGGTCGGGCGCATTCTACTCCCGGAGCCTGAAGGCCGATCCGCCGGATCGCCGGGCCGGAATCCCGACGGTTGACGCCACGGTCCCACCGCCTGAACAATGGCCAGGCTCAGGCCCCGAACATCGGCACCAGGCACCGAGGCACTCTCAGTCCCCCGAGGCACACCCGTTGCACGGAATCGGACCGCCCATGCGTTTTCACGATCGCGTCGACGCCGGCCGCCAGCTCGCCGCCAGGCTCGCGGCGTACGCGGGCCGGGCCGACGTCCTCGTCCTTGGATTGCCGCGCGGCGGCGTGCCCGTCGCCGCCGAGGTCGCGCGAGCCCTGCGGGCCGAGCTCGACGTCTTTCTGGTCCGCAAGATCGGCGTGCCCGGGCATCCCGAGCTGGCGATGGGCGCGGTCGCCGCCGGCGGCGTCCGGGTGCTCAGCGAGGATTCTGATCCGCGAGCTCGGCATCCCACGCCCGCTCGTCGAGCAGACGTCGGTTCGCGAGCGCCTCGAGCTCGAGCGACGCGAACGCGTCTATCGCGGGGGCCGTTCGTTTCCCACGCTGAGCGGCCGCACCGTCATCCTGGTCGACGACGGCCTGGCGACCGGGTCGACCATGGAGGCGGCCGTGTCGGCGCTGCGCGGGCACGATGCGGCCCGCATCGTCGTGGCCGTGCCGGTCGCCAGCATCGAGGCGTGCCGGCGAATCGCCCGGATCGCCGACGAGGTCTCCTGCCTGTCGACGCCGCTCTCATTCAACGCGGTGGGACAGTGGTACGACGACTTCGCCGAAGTGCCCGACGAGGCCGTGGTCGCGGCGCTGTCAGCCGCGCGGCGGGATGGGCCAGATGGGCGCGGAGGTCCCGACGCGGACGCGTCGTCGCGCCGGTCACCTCCCGAACGATGAACCACGAATCACCGGGACGTCCGAAGCATCGACCGACGGGCGGCGTCGCCGCGGCGCTCACAGCTCGAGCTGGATGCCGATCTCCACCACGCGGTCGGGAGGAATCCGGAAGAAGTTCGTCGCGCGCCGGGCGTTCCGGGAGAGGAACACGAACAGCTTGTCGCGCCACGACGACATCCCGGGGTGCGGGGACGCCAGCAGCGTGAGGTGCGCGAGGAAGTACGTCGTGTCCTCGTCGCGCAGCTCCAGGTCGGTGCGCCGCACGCGGGCGAGGGCCGCCGCCACGTCCACCGTCTGCATGAAGCCGTATCGGGCCACCACGCGGTAAAAGCCCGCGCCGAGGTCCTCGACCTCGATGGATTGCTCCGGATCGGTCGCGGGAACGTCGACGATCTCGACGGTGAAGAGCACCACGCGCTCGTGGAGCGCCTTGGTGTGCTTCAGGTGGTGCACGAGAATCGGCGGGGCGCCCTTGGCGCGGGCCGTCATGAAGATGGCGGTGCCTGGCACCCGCGCCGGCGCATTCACGCGCATGCCGGCGAAGAAGGCGTCGAGCGGCACCTCGGCTTCGTCGAGGCGCGCGACGATGAGCCGGCGCCCCTGGTGCCAGGTCGTCATGATCGTGTAGACGATGGCCGCCACGAGCAGCGGAAACCACCCGCCGTGCTCGATCTTGATCAGGTTCGCGCCGAAGAACGCGACGTCGACGACGAGGAACAGCGCGGCAACGATGGCGGCGCGCCTCGCACTCCACCCCCAGTGCTCCCGCGTCACGACGTAGGCCAGCAGCGTCGTAATGACCATCGTCGTCGTCACCGCCATGCCGTAGGCCGCGGCGAGGTTGGTGGACGAGCGGAACCCCAGGACGAGCCCGACGGTGGCGAGCATCAGGATCCAGTTGATCTCGGGAATGTAGATCTGTCCCTGCTCCTCGGCCGACGTGTGCTGGATGTTGAAGCGGGGCGCGTACCCGAGCTGCACGGCCTGGCTCGTCAGCGAGAACGCGCCGGAGATCACGGCCTGCGAGGCGATGACCGTCGCGATGGTCGAGACGACGACGAGCGGGTACAGCGCCCAGTCGGGCGCGAGGCGGTAGAACGGATTCTGCGCCGCCTCGGGGCGCACGAGCAGCAGCGCCCCCTGCCCGAAGTAGTTGACGAGGAGCGCCGGCAGCACCATCGAGAACCAGGCGATGCGGATCGGGCTGCGGCCGAAATGACCCATGTCCGCGTAGAGCGCCTCGGCGCCGGTCACCGAGAGGAAGACGGCCCCGAGCGTGAGAAACCCCGCCAGGCCGTACGCGCGGAAGAAGGCGATCCCGTACAGGGGATCGATGGCCGCCAGCACGCGCGGGTGCTCCGCGATGGCGCCGATGCCCATCACGGAGAGCGTCGCGAACCACAGGATCATGATCGGTCCGAAGATCGCGCCGATGCCCCCGGTGCCGCGATGCTGGAACAGGAACAGGACGATCAGGATCACCACCGTGATCGGGACGACGAAGGGTTCGAAGAGGTGCGTGGCGACGCCGAGCCCCTCCACCGCGCTCAGTACCCAGATCGCGGGGGTGATCATGCCGTCGCCGTACAGCAGCGCGGCCCCGAAGAGCCCGATCGCGACCAGCGCGACGTGCGACGCGCCGCCGAGCCGCGAGCGCATCAAGGCGACGAGGGCCAGGATCCCGCCTTCTCCCCCGTTGTCGGCCCGCATGACGAACAGCAGGTACTTCACCGACACGACGATCACGAGCGACCAGAAGATCAGGGAGAGGACGCCGAGGACGTTGAGGGGCGTGACGTCGATGCTGTGCTCCCCGGTGAAGCACTCGCGCAGCGCGTACAGCGGGCTCGTGCCGATGTCGCCGAAGACCACGCCGAGCGCGGCGAGCACGAGGAATCCGGTGCGGCCGGGTCGCCGCATCTCAGTCGAGTCGGTCTGCATCATCCTCCGCGGACATCGTCGGTCAGGCCGCCGGCCGGACCGCGCGCGGTCCGGTCAGGGCAGCGAGGGTCGCGCGATCGTCGGCGTCGAGGCCGAACCACCACCAGGCGGCCAGGTAGCCGCCGAGGAACAGCCCCGCCGACGCGAGCTGTCCCGGCACCGTGTCCCACAGCGCGCGGCAGGCGACCGCGGGCACGAGCGCCACGGCGGCGGCGGCCACCGGTCGACGCACCTCGCGCACCGGGGCGCGCCACCCGAAGATGCGGCGCAGCTCGACGCCGCGCAGCGCGCCCTGGAGCACGTACGGCAGCAGAATGCCCGAGGCGGCGCCCATCATGCCGAAACGCGGGATCAGCCACAGGTTGGCGCCGACGGCCACCGCGCAGGTGATCGCCGAATTCAGCAGGTTCAACCCCGGCCGCTGCACCATGATGACCGTTTCGCCGAGACCGACGAAGGCGTTGGTCGCGCAGGCGGCCGCGACGACCGCGAGCCACGGCGCGCCCTGGGTGAAGGCGGGGCCGTAGATCCGGAGAATCGCGCCGCCGCCGATGGTCATCACGCCGACGACCGGCAGCAGCACCGCCAGCATCCACCGCGCCAGCCGCCCGTACTGCGCGATCGCGGCCCCCAGGTCGCCGGCGGCCGTCATCGCGGCGACGATCGGTATGAAGATCGGCGTGAACGACTGGTTCACCTTGCGCAGGCCGCTCGCCACCTCGACCGCCGCGGCGTAGATGCCGACCGATGCCAGCGTCACGCCCGGCACGCGGCCGACGAACCAGCCGAGCATCACGACGTCGATGCGGACGATGAAGGCGTTGAGCAGCTGGTAACCGCCGATCGGCGCCGAGTACGCCACCAGTGCACGCGCCTCGCCTCCGATCGTCGAGGCGGCTGGAGCGGCGGGCGCACGCCGGAACAGCGACGCGGCGAGGAAGAGGGCCACGACGCCCGACGCGCCCGTGCCGGCAATCGCGGCAATCTCCGGCGAGTGCGCCCGCTGGCCCACGAGGATCAGCGCGACGAACGCGAGCGTCGTGGCGGTGGTCTCGGTCAGGCCACGCGAGTAGAGATCGTGGCGCATGACCTTCATGCCGCGCGACACGGCGGTGCTGACGCGGTACAGGCCGACGCCGGGCATGGCCCACACCAGCACGCTCAGGGCGCGGAGGACGGCGGGCGATTCGCCGAGACCGATCCCGAAGGTGCCGAGCGCCACCGTGCAGACGCCCGCGATCGCGGCGTTCGCGGCCAGCGACACGCCGACCGCGGCCAGGAACAGGCGGCGGCTGCGGGCGTGGTCGCCGGCCGCCTCGGCGCGCGCGATGAGCGTCGTCGCCGCGCTGTCGAGACCGAGGATGCCGATCTTGCTGATGAGATCCACGGCCGCCCAGGCGACCGAGAAGGTGCCGAGGGCCACCGCGCCGAGGAGGCGCGCGATCAGGAAGGTGAAGACGCCGCGGAAATTCGACGCGAGCATCGCCGCCGTGTTCACGACGGCGCCCCGGGCCAGCTCCGCTCCCGTGGCGGGCTCGCCGGGTCGACTCCCGATCACCGGTCGACCGACCAGTGGTCCCGGGCCGTCGCCGCCGGTCCGGATGGAACGCCGGCCGATGCCAGCAGCAGGCGCTCCGCGACCTGCCGATCGGCCGGCGTGTCGACGTCCACCCATGGAATTCCGCCCAGGTCGGCGAACCCGAGCGCGCCCCGATCCGCGAGCCGCCGCATGGCCGACGACACCGTCCGCGGTTCCGACGGGGGCACGTGCCGGAGGGCCTCGAAGACGCCGCGCGTCAGGACGAAGCAGCCGGCATCGATGGCGTCCCAGGGCGTGACCGCCTTGCCGATCGCGACAATGCGATCGCCGTCCAGCCGCACTTTCGTCGCATCGGACAGGTCGAGCGCGGAACCGGGCTGGCGATCGACCAGGAGACAGCCGACGCTCTCCGTATCCTCGCCGGGCGGGACGAGCCGCGCGAGCACGGGCGCCGCGAACAGGTGATCCACCATCTGGAGGTAGAAATGCGGGCGCACGTGCGGCTCGGCGACCAGCAGCGACTCGCCGTTCGGCGTGGCCGGATTCGGGTTCTCGACAAAACGCACCGCGATGCGCCCGTCGAGCGCCTCGACGGCCTTCCGCACGCGCGCGCCCTCGTGCCCGATCACGATGAGCGCCTCGTCGCACCCCGACGCGCGCGCGTGAGCGAGCGCATGCACGATGAGCGGCGCGCCCGCCACGGTCTGCAGCGGCTTGGGAACGCCCGATTCGCCGCCCGAGAGCCGGGATCCGAGTCCGGCCGCGAGAATCACGGTCTGCCTGACGCCTGACGCGAGCATGTCTCGCATCTTATCCGAAGTCATCGCGCGACCGCCTCCCGGTACACCGCCAGCGTGTCGCGCGCGCAGCGGTCCCAGGAGAAGGTCGCGGCGCGCCGGCGGCCGCACTCGCCCATCTCGCGGCCGCGATCGGGCGATGACAGGAGCGCCGCCAGCGCGCGGCCGAGGCTCTCGACGTCATCGGGAGGCACCAGGACGCCGGACGCTCCGACCACCTCCTGCAGCGCCGGCACGGCGCTCGCCACCACCGGGCATCCGCACGCCATGGCCTCGATGACGGGGAGGCCGAAGCCTTCGTGCATGGATGGCTGGACGAGCGCTCCCGCCGTCTGAAGAAGAGCGACGAGGTCTGAAGTCTCGACATGCGGCAGCCACACCACGCGGTCCTCGATCCGCAACCGCCGCGCGAGCGCGGCCAGCGGATGGGCGACGGTCTGGCGCTCGACGAGTACGAGGCGCCAGGGCGGCGGCACATGCGCGGCGAACGCCTCGACTGCCGCCTCGTGACGCTTCACGCGGCTGTGCTGGCCGACGACCAGCACGAACGACGGAGCGCCGACGATGGCGGTCGCCCGGCGGCGGGCCGCGGCGGGGTCGGCTGCCGGCTGGAAGACGCCGTCCGCCGCCAGCGGCACGACGCGCGTTCGCGCCCCGGCCTCCGGCGCCAGCGCTCGCAGGCGCGCCGCGGTCGCCTCCGTCGTGACGATGACGCGCGCCGCGCGCCTGACGGCGCGGCGCACCGCCCGTGGGTAGTAGCGGTCCTTGACGAAACCCCGCCGATCAAGGTCAGGGCGCTCGAGCGGCAGCAGGTCGTGAACCGTCACGACGCCGGCGCAGGGCAGCCGCCACGGGAGCAGATTGTGTGCACCGTGGAACAGGTCGAGATTCGCGAGCGAGGCGTACCATCCGGCCATCGCGATCGTCCAGAGCGAGTTGGGCTCGACGGGAACGACGATCTCAGTGACGTTCGGCGCGCGCGAGAGGGGGAGCGGCGCCCGGGCGTGCGCCCAGAGGACGAAGGTATCGTCCGGCGCGGCGGCCGGCAGCCGATCGACGAGCGCACGGACGTAGGTCCCGATGCCGCTGGGCCGCTCGCGGACGTACCGGCAGTCGATCGCGATCCGCATGGCGCGCCGCGGCAGACACCGCGAAGGGCCGGTGGCGCCCGTGGCAACAGGCATGTTACATTGCCTCCGTTGCGCCTGCTCGTGACACCCCGGGGCGTCGAAGCGTCCGCGCGCCTGGCGATGGTTCATCCACCTTGTCCGACCGATTCGAAGCCGACACCATCGATATCCTGAAACGCATCAGTCGCCGGCCGATCGAACCTCGGCCGGAGAGTGAGCTGCTGGCCGATCTCGGCTTCGACTCCCTCCAGGTGCTCGAGCTGGTCGGTGAGCTCGAGGACCATTTCGGCGTCGCGGTGCCGTTGAACGACCTGACGCACATCCGGACCGTCAGCCAGGTCGTCGACGAGATCCGGGGACTGGTCGTCCGGCAGGAGTCGGCGTCGTGATCGGGCCAGTCCCGGTGGCTGAGGCGCTGATGGCGGCGGCCCAATCCCGCCGGGGGATCCGGTCGATCGAGCACAACGGCCGGTCGTTATTACTTCCTTACGAACAGCTCGCCGGCGAGGCGCTCGGGATCGCCGGCGCGCTGCACGCACGCGGCCTCGTCCCCGGCGATCGCGTCGCGCTCGTCGTCCCGGAGGTCAGCGGCTTCATCCGCGCCTTTTTCGGCATCAGCGCCGCTGGCCTGGTGCCCGTGCCGCTGTGCCCGCCGGCGCAGGCGGGCGACATCCCGACCTTCGCGCGCCAGTCGCGGCACATCCTGATGGCCGGCCGGGTGGCGGCGGTGGTCACGACGCGCGCGGTCGTGTCGTTGCTGGACCTGGCGGGCCTGTCCCTGCGCGCCGTGCTGGTCGTGGAGCAACTGGCGCCGGCGACGCCGCTCGAACGGCCGGTCGGGATCGCGATGGAGGCGCCGGCGCTCCTGCAGTTCACGTCCGGATCGACGGCGGCGCCCAAGGGCGTCGTGCTGACCCACGCAAACCTGCACGCTAACATCGCCGCCATCGCGGGGCCCGAAGGCCTGGCGCTCGAGCCGTCGGACATCGGCGTGAGCTGGCTGCCGCTGTACCACGACATGGGCCTCATCGGGATGCTGCTCACCCCGATCTACGAGGCGGTCGACACCATCATCATGTCGCCGGTGCTCTTTCTGAAGCGGCCGACGGCGTGGCTCGAAGCGATCTCGAGCTATCGGGGCACGGTGTCGTTCGCGCCGAACTTCGCGTACGACCTGTGCCAGCGCCGCGTCAAGCCGGTGCAGATCGACACGCTCGACCTGTCCTGCTGGCGCATCGCCGGCTGCGGCGCCGAGCCGATACGCGTCGACACCCTGCGCGCGTTCGCCGATCACTTCGCCTGCACCGGCTTTCAGCCGGCGAGCTTTCTGGCGAGCTACGGTCTCGCCGAGCACTCGCTGGCGGTCGCGTTCGCCCGCGACGGCCTCCACGTCGACGCCGTGCAGCCCGAGCGCCTGGTGCGCCGGTCGGTCGCGCTCCCCGCGGCGAACGGGTCGCCGGCCGTGCGTCTGGTCGGCTGCGGGCGCGCGTTCCCAGGCCACGAGATTCGCGTCGTCGACGACGCGGGGCGCCCGCTCCCAGATCGACACGTGGGGGCGATCGTCGTGCGCGGCCCGTCGGTCATGGCCGGGTACTTCGAGGACGCCGCGGCCACGGCCGAGGCGCTGTGCGACGGCTGGCTGGACACGGGCGACACGGGCTACCTCGTCGAGGGCGAACTCTTCGTCTGCGGGCGCACGAAAGATTTGATCGTCCGGCAAGGACGCAAGTACCATCCTCCCGATCTCGAGGCCGCGCTTGCCGACCTCCCCGGCATTCGGGCCACCGGCATCGTGGTCTTCGGCGTCAACCGGCTCGGCGACGACGACGAGGTCGTGGCCGTGCTCGAGGCGCGGGCGAGCGCCGCGTCGGACGACATCGTCGACCGGGCGCGCCGGCGCGTCCGGGAGACGGCCGGGCTGGAGCTGGACCGCGTGGTCGTGACGCCCCCCGGCACGATTCCACGCACGACGAGCGGAAAGGTCAGGCGTGCCGAAACGCGCGAGCGCTACCGCGCCGGGACGCTCCTGGCCGGGCGCCCTGCCGAACGCCAGAGCGTGAGCCGATGAGCCTGCTCGACAAGCTGACGCCGGTAGCCGATCGCCTCCGCGCGTTTGGCGACGGCGCGGTGCCCTTCGACACGGTCGTCGACGAGGCGCGCACGCCGTGCGAGGTCGTCGTGGACGGCCGGCCGACGCTCATGTGCGGGTCGAACAATTACTTCGGGCTCAGCTTCCACCCCGACGTGCTGGCCGCCGCGCACGCGGCACTCGACGACTACGGCTCGGGAACGACCGGGTCGCGCGCCGCCAACGGCACGCTCGCCCTTCACCGCGCGCTCGAACGCGACTTCGCCGACTTCTACGGCAAGGCTCACGCGATGGTGTTCACGACCGGGTACCAGGCGAACCTGGGGGTCATCGCGGGGCTGTGCGGACCCGACGACGTCGCGATCGTCGACGTGGAGAGCCACGCCAGCATCTTCGACGGGGCACGGCTCAGCGGGGCGACGACCTTCGTGTTCCGCCACAATTCGGCCGCCGACCTGGCGCGCAAGCTGCGCGCGCAACGCGACGGGCGCCGGTGTCTCGTCGTCGTCGAGGGGCTGTACTCGATTGGCGGCGACACGGCGCCGCTCGCCGACATCGCGGCCGTCTGCCGCGCGGCCGGCGCGTACCTGGTGGTCGACGAGGCGCATTCCTTCGGCGCGTACGGCGACCGCGGCCTCGGCTGCGCGGAGGCGCAAGGCGTGCTGGATCGCGTGGACTTCGTCGTCGGCACGTTCTCGAAGACGCTCGCCGGCGTCGGCGGGTTCTGCGTCTCGGACCACGGCGCGCTCAAGCTCCTGCACTTCGCGGCGCGGTCGTACGTGTTCACGGCGTCGGGGTCGCCGTCCAACGTGGCCGGCGTGCGGGCCGCGCTGCGCGTGGTCCGCCAGGATCGCGCGCTGCAGGAGCGGCTCTGGGCCAACGTCCACCGGATGCGCGCGGGTCTGGCCGGGCTCGGCTTCCGGATCGGCGCGACCGAGTCGCCGATCGTGCCGATCGAAATCGGGACGGCCGAACGGACCGTGGAGCTCTGGAAGGCGCTGCTCGAGGCGGGCCTCTACGTCAACATCGTCCTGCCGCCGGCCTGCCGGCCCGAGGCCTGCCTGCTGCGCACGAGCTACTCCGCCGCCCACACGCCCGCGCACATCGAGCGCGCGCTGGCGATCTTCGAGAAGGTCGGGCGCCGCCTGGCGGTGATCGAAGCGGCCGCATGAAGCTCGTCCTCATCAACCCGCGCAACCGCGTGTCGCTGTACGGCGACTACCTCTGGCAGCCGCTGGCGCTCGGGTACGTCGCGGCCGCGACGCCGTCGTCCTGGGAGGTGGAGTTCATCGACGAGCAGTGCGAGGGCGAGCGCGACTACGCCGCGGTCGACGCCGATCTCGTCGGCGTGACCGCGTTCACCACGCAGGCGCCGCGCGCCTATCGCATCGCCGCGGCGTTCCGGGGCCGCGGCGTCCCGGTGATCATGGGCGGCATTCACGCCTCGCTGGTGCCCGACGAGGCCGCGCGCTTCGCCGACGCGCTGTTCGTCGGCGAGTGCGAGCACCTCTGGCCCGAGGTCCTCGCCGATGTCGAGCGCGGCGCGCTCAAGCCGCTGTACGACGGGCGAACCCCCCCGGCGGGCGCGGCCGATCGCCTCGTGCCCGATCGCACGATCTTCGACAAGTACCGCTACGAATACGTCTCGGCGCAGACCTCGCGCGGCTGTCCGATGGACTGCTCGTTCTGCTCGGTGACGGCGTTCAACGGCCGGCTGTTCCGGATGCGGGAGATCGACGACGTCGTGGCGGAAGTCGCGGCCATCCGCGAGCGCGACATCATCTTCGTCGACGACGATCTGAACGGCTTCTCGCGGAAGGCGAGACAGCGCTGCCTGGACCTGTTCCGCGCGATGGTCGACGCGCGGCTGGACAAGCGCTGGATCACGCAGGTGACGATCAACTTCGGCGACGACGACGAGCTGCCGGCCCTGGCGCGCGCCGCCGGCTGCGCCGGCGTCTTCATCGGCCTCGAAAGCACCGACACGAAGTCGTTGACGCTCATCCGGAAGGACGGCATGTCGCAGCGGCGCGGCCTGGCCTACTACCGCGAGAATGTCGCGCGCATCCGGCGCCACGGCATCGGCGTCGTCGGGTCGTTCATCCTGGGCATCGACACGCAGAACATGGAGACGATCGTCTCCGACATCCTCGGATTCGCCGAGGAGAGCGAGCTCGACGGCCTCAACCCGACCATCCTGACGCCGCTGCCCGGCACGCGCGACTACGCACGCTTCGACGCGGAGGGACGGATCCTCTTCAAGAACTACCCGGAGGACTGGGAGAAGTACACGCTGGCGTTTCCCGTGACCAGCATGCCGCACGTCACCGGCGCCGGCCTGATGCGCCGCTACGTCCAGGTGCTGCAGTTCTTCCGGCCGGAGCGCGTCGCGGCGATCTACCGTCGCACCCACGACACGGTGTCGCCCGACGCCGCCTGGCATACGTTCCTCTGGAACCGCGTCTGGACGAACTACTGCCTGCAGCGCGGCGTGTTCCGCGACGCCCCGCTCGCCGCGACCTACCCGGCGGCGATGCCGCGGCAGGCGCCGGACGAGGACGCGCTCACGATCGGCAGCGGCCCGTTGGGCAACTGACCTCCACTGCTACAGCCACCCGCGTTCCCGGTACCACGCCAGCGTCCGCTCCAGCCCGTCGGCAAGTGGAGTCTCGGCCTGGAAGCCGACAAGGGCCGCCGCGCGATCGACCGCGCAGACGAACCCTTCGGCCATGAGCTCCGCATAGCGTGACCGGTCGAGCGGCGGCCGCCACCCGATCTTCCACGCCAGATCGCCGCTTCCGGCCAGCAGGCGCAGGAGCACGGCCGGGACCGCCCGGGGCCGATAGCGCCGTCCGAGGATCCGCGCCAACGCCTGCATGATCTCCTCCGCCGTGTGCGGCCGTGGATGCCCCAGAAAGAGGGCGGCTCCCCGCGCGGCCGGCGTCGCGGCCGTGAGGACGATGCCGCGCGCGGCGTCGGCCGCGTCGATGAGCGTGAAGGCCGCGTCGCGCCGCGCGACGAGCGGAAACCAGCCACGTGACGCACAGCGGAACAGCGGAAGGAAGCCCCGATCGCCCTCGCCGTAGACCGCCGACGGCCGGACGATGGACCAGGCGACACTGGCCTCTTCGCGCACCGCACGTTCGGCGTTCAGCTTGCTGCGCCCGTAGGCGTTAATCGGGCGCGGCGCGTCGTCCTCGCGGCGGGGATTCGCCGGCGTGCCGGGACCGGCGGCCGCCTGGCTCGAGACGAGCAGCAGCTCGGTTCCCGTCTGGTTGGCGGCGGCGATGGCCGCTCGAGTCCCCTCGACGTTCACCTGCAGGAGCCGGCGCTCGTCTGGCGCGCGGATGAGCGCCGCCGCGTGGACGAGGAGCGCCGTTCCGTCGATCGCCGCGGCGAGCGGCCCGGCCTCGAGCGGCACGGTGACGACGTCGACGTCGGGCGGCGCGGGCCGGGGCGAGCCCGGCCTCACCAGGGCACGCACGCGCCATCCCGCATCGAGGAAGGCGTGCGCGATGTGGTGCCCGAGGAAGCCAGTGGCGCCCGTCAGGCTAACGGATCGGCTTTTCATAGAGCCGGTAGGTCTTGTGGCGCCGGCCTCCGGCGGCCTCGATCCCGGCGTTGACGGCGTCGTTGTCCTCGAGGGTCCACGACAGCTCGCCGCGGCGATAGCCGCGGGTGACGGCGCGGCGGTGGATGTCGGCGATGAGCATCGGATAGAGGCCCGCCCGGCGGAGCTCGGGCAGCACCCCGAGCAGGAGGAGCCTGGCCTGATCCACGATGGCGCGCCGCCGCAGCACGTGTACGATCCCGAATGGGAAGAGCCGGCCGCCCATGCGCTTCAGCACCTGGTTGGCGTCCGGCACCGCCACGGCGCAGGCCACCGGCCGGCCGTCCATCTCCGCGAACAGCACCAGCTCGGGGTCGATCACCGGCTTCAGATCGACGGCGAGCTGGTCGATTTCGGCGTCGGTCGGGGGCACGAACCCCCAGTTCGCCTGCCACGCCGCCCGGTAGATGACCTTGAGAATCCCGAGCTCGCGCGAGAACGCGCGCATGTTCAGCGGCCGGACGACGAGGGCGTGCCGGCGCGCCAGGCGTCCGGCGATGCGGGTCACCCGATCGCCAAGCGGTGTGCCGAGATCGATCGCCCAGGCGAGCAGGTCCTTCGCCTTGCGGTAGCCCGCTGCCTCCACGAACGCGGGGTACGAGGGCGGGTTGTACGGCATGAGGATGTAGGGGTCCTCGTCGAAGCAGTCCACGAGCAATCCGGCGCTCTCGTTGAGCGACGGATTGGCCGGCCCTCGGACGACGAGCGCGCCGCGCGCGCGGCCCCACTGCTCCACCGCCTCGAGCAGCGCCGCCGCCGCCGCCTCGTCCTCGGCTTCGAAGAACCCGAACCAGGCGACGCGCTCGCCGTGCGTCTCGTTGTGCAGGCGGTCCTCGATGGCCGCGATGCGGCCGGTGGTCCGTTTGCCGGCGCGGGCGAGCCACAGCGCCATGTCGGCGTGCGCGTGGAAGGCATTGTGCCGCGGCGCGAGGCGGTGGTACTCGTCGCGGCGCAGGGGCGGCACCCAGTGGGGATGCGCCCGGTACAGGCGGTACGGCAGCTCGACGAATTCGCGGAC
This sequence comes from uncultured Acidobacteriota bacterium, assembly GCA_963840225.1. Lineage (GTDB taxonomy): Bacteria > Acidobacteriota > Vicinamibacteria > Vicinamibacterales > CAVVIG01 > JBLMXQ01. Next base: position 211,379 of record CAWIYH010000007.1, on the reverse strand, counting down.
GAGCGCCCGCGAGGATGCGGGCACGACCGTGACCGCGCCTTGCGCTCGCTCGAATCCTTGTGTGACACTCACGATCATGCGTGGAGTCCGCGAGACGCCGCCCGGCCGCGCAGCCGCCGGCGCGCTCGACCAGGCGATTCGCACCATTCCGGCGGCCTGGTTCCGTCCCGATCCGCGCGTCTACTGGGCCGACCTCGCCGCCTCGGCGGCGCTCGGCTGGACCGCGTTCGCGCTGTCGGCGGCCGCGCATGGACCTGCGCGCGGGCTGCTCCTCATCGTAGCCGCTTTCGCCCTCTACCGCGCGGTGCTCTTCATTCACGAGATCACGCATCTCGCGCCGCGCGACGTCCCGGGCTTCCGCGCCGCCTGGAACGCGCTGGTCGGCGTCCCGCTCCTCGTCCCGTCGTTTCTTTACGAGGGCGTCCACACCGATCACCACCGCCAGCGCTGCTACGGCACCGTCTCGGACCCCGAGTACGTTCCGTTCGGCCGGCGACCGCCCTCGCTCATCGTCGGGTACGCGGCGGCCTCGCTCGCGGTTCCGGCGCTGCTCGCCGTCCGCTTCGGGCTGCTCGCACCGCTCTCGTGGGTCGTGCCGCGGCTGCGCCGGCTGGCGGCCGAACGCTTCTCGGCCCTCGTCATCAACCACGCGTACGTGCGACGCGCCGCCCTCGATCGCGCCGCGCGGATCGAGGAAACCGGCGCGTGCGCCGTGGTCTGGGGATCCGTGCTCTTGTGGCGCGCGGGGTTCATCCCCGGAGCCGTCTTCCTCGAGTGGTTCGTGGTGAGCGCGGCCGTGTCGGCGGTCAACGCCGTGCGGACGCTGGCGGCCCACCGCTACGATCACGAGGTGGAGGCGGGCGAGCTGTCGATGGTCGAGCAGCTGCTCGACTCGTGCACCATCGCGCCGTCGGGCGGATTGACGGGGGCGGCGGCGGCGGCCGCGCGCGCGGTGTGGGCGCCTGTCGGCCTCCGCTTCCACGCGCTCCACCACTGGATTCCCTCGCTGCCGTACCACAACCTCGGGCGCGCGCATCGCCGGCTGGCCGCGACGCTCTCCGCCGACGCGCCGTACGCGTCGACCGCCTATCCGGCCATTCGACCCGTTCTCTCCGACCTCGTGCGGCGTGCCCGAGCGTCCGGCCGGCCCCAGCCTCACGATCGTTCCCACGCCGCCCGCGCGCGCTCCCTTTCATGACCAGCGGTACGGCGACGGCATCCGCACTGCCGGGTAGTCCGCCGGCGGCCGAACGGGTGCGCCTCCTCGGCCTCGACGTCGCCGAGCGCAACCGCCGCGTGCTGGTCCGCTCGGGGCGCGTCGACGGGAGGCTCGAGGTTCCGCCCGGCGTGGCGATTACGCCGGTCCTGACCGCGGCGCTGCCGCGCGAAGCGGGCGTGTGGCAGCTGGTCTGGGACGCGGGACGCCCGCCGATCGTCTGGATGGTCGGCGCGGCCGGCGGCAAGGGTGCCGGCGGCATCGTGCGCGCGCCGGCCGGCGGGGCGCTCGACGCGTCGACCGGGCCGGCCCGCCGCCTGGCTGCCGCGCGCCTGCTCAACGCCTCCGGCAAGCCGACCGACGGCTGGATATCGCGACACGTGCACCGCAGGGTGAGCCGCATCGTCAGCGTCCTCGCGCTCGGCGCCGGCGTCACCGCGAACCAGGCCACGCTGGGGACGTTCGCCGTCGGCCTGGCCGCCGCGTGGGCCTTCGCGCTCACCGGTCGCGCGTCGATGGCGATCGGCGGCCTGCTGTTCTGGCTGACCTCGATCGTCGACGGCGTGGACGGCGAGATCGCGCGCCTGACGTTCACCGAATCGGCGGCCGGCGAGCAGCTCGACACCGTGATGGACGACCTGACCTACCTCGCCTGCTACGCGGGGGTGATGGCGGGCTGGTGGCGGCAGGGGATGGGACCGCTCGGCGCGTTCGTGGTCGCCGGCACACTGGCCGCGATTCTGGCCACCGTCGTCTGGGCCACGCGGCTGGTCAGACGGGACGGGCCCCGCGCGGATCGCCGTGTCGTGCCGCTCACGCCGATCGAGATCGCCGTGATCGATGCGGCAGCGGCGACCGGACGACCGCTGCTCCGCGCCGCCGCGTCCTTCTTCCAGATCTTCCGCCGCGAGCTGTTCACGATTGCCCTGTTCGTCGTGTCGTTGACGACGTCCCGGCGCGCGGTTCTCCCCATTGTCGTGGCGGCCGGCCTTGCCTCGGCGCTGGTCGTGCTGCTGACGTGCCAGGCCGAGATCGCGGCGGCGATGCGCGCGCGTTACCAGCGCGGGCGGTCCTGACCGGCGATGCCCGATCGGCGGCCGGGCACGCCACCGAAGGAGGGTGGCTCAGAATCCGGCCGTCGCCGCGGCCGGCGCCCCGACCCGCCTGACGCGCGCGGCCACCTCCCGTCCGACGCGCCGCAGCGGATTCTGGTACAGGAGCGACGTGCTGACGCAGCAGTACACGCCGCATCCGTCCTGGCACGGCTTGGCGTGATTGTTGGCGACGAGATCCTCCGGGGTGACGTCGAGGATGTGCCGGTCGGTATGGCGCATGCTGCAGATCCAGAACCGCCCCGCGGCCGATACGAAGAAGATCTTGAAGCCTGCCGTGCAGGTCCAGTCCACGCGCTCGCCGCGGAGCAGCGCCAGCTGATAGTCGAGGATGCCGTCGCTCGTGTGGATCTTCACGCCCGACGCCTTCGCGTCGCGCATCCACTCGACGAACGCTTCGAGATCGCGGCGCGCGCCCGGATCGACCCGGAACTGGTGATCGGGGTCGGCGTGCACCAGCCGGACCTCGGTCGGCAGGCCGCGCGACAGCCCGGTCTTCAGCACGTCGCGGCTCTCGCCCATCGTGTCGGCGCACAGGACGCCCGTGATGTGCACGTTGACGCGCGCGCCGGCCAGCGCGTCGAGCTTCGGCAGCACCGTCTTGAACGACTTGCGCGTGATCGCGCTCGGCGTCATGCGATCGACGCTGATCTGCATCACCTCGAGTCCAGCGGCGTCGAGCCGGCCGACGAGATCCCCGTTCAGCAGGAACCCGTTCGTCGTGAGGCTCGTCGCCAGGCCGAGCCCCCGCGCATGCCGCACCACCTCGACGATGTCGGGGTGCATCAACGGCTCGCCGCCGACCAGCGCCACCCTCACCGTGCCGAGCCCGCGGATGTGATCCAGCCACCGCTTCAGGTCGTCGAGGGCCGGGTGCGGCCTGGAGTTGTCGTATTCGGTGCAGTACGCGCAGTCGAGATTGCATTGATCGGTGACGTACAGGCTGCACTGGAGCGGCTTCTGGTCGAACAGGCGCCGGGCCATGCGGAGATAACGGTAGCCGCGGGCCTCGCGCACCGCGTCGCCGATCGCGCTCATCACCCGACTATAGCAGAGGCGCCCGGACGCGCTCGACCGGACCGCCGAGCAGCCTGGCGACGCGGCACCAGTGGAGGAGGGCGGTGGCAACCGCCCACGCGCACGTGAACAGGAAGGCGGCGGGCAGTCGGCCTGCGGCGGCGCCGGCGGCGAGCATCCAGACGTACACGTTTCTGCGGCCGGCCACGCGGCGAACGGCGGCGTCGAAGGGCGTCGCCTCGTCGAGCCGGATGCCGCGCCGCCAGCGGAAGAGATCGTAGGCCGCGCTGTCGAGCACGTACGCGGCGACCCACGCTCCCAGCGCGGCGGTCACCCGCAGGTCGGCGAAGCGATTCGACAGGCTGAACGCGAGCCCCGCCATCCACGCTATCTCGTATCCGCGGTCCAGGACGTGCTCGAAGCGCCCGAACGTCGACGTGTCGAGCTGCACGCGGGCCTGACGTCCGTCGACGCCGTCGAGAACGCCCACGGCCAGGGCGCCAAGGATCGCCCAGCCCGCGTGTCCGAGCGCGAAGGCCGCCGCCACGAGGTACGCGAGCACGTTGCACAGAATCGTGATCTGATTCGCCGTGATCGCCCTGTCCGCGGTCCAGCGAAGGATCGCCGTCTCGATCGGCCGGTTGACGAATTCGGCGGGAAGGTCCTGATGGCCCTTGTAGCTCGCCTCGATCAGGCAGTCGCGGACGCGCGCGCGATCCGCGGCCCCGTGGACGGCCGTCCAATACGGCCGCAGCCGGCGCCGCAATTCGGCGCTGTACGGGTCGATGTCGTCGATCGCCAGAACCGCCGGCGCGCCGCCTGCGACGTCGAGGCCGATGGGCGCACCGCGGTCCGTGACGACGACCGGGCCGCCGGTGGCGAGCGCGGCGGCATAGAGACGCGGATCGAACACGCGTTCCGCGACCACCACGAGGGTCGCCGGGCGACCGTCCGCCGGCGCGAGCGGCTGCGGCCGGGCGCCCGCCTCGTCGACGTCGATCGACAGCACTCCCGCGTCTCGGAGATGCGCGACGTGGCGCTCGACGAGCGTGCGCCGGCAGAAGCGCGCGTGCGCCACCGCGGGGTTTGAGACCACGATGCGGGCGCGCGGCGTCACCGTTCCGCGAGGAAGAGCCGATCGGCCCGGCGCTGCCATGTCCAGAGGCCGGCGAGGACGAGGTTCATCACGATCGCCTCGAACCAGAAGTACCACGTCAGGCGTCCGGCGATCGCTGCGACGCCGACCGCGAAGCGCCGGCCGTTGTCGCCGAGTGCGTTCCAGCCGCGCACCAGCGTGTAGAACCGTTGGCGATAGCGTTCCCGTTCCGCATCCGGCACCGGCCCGCCGGCCGCGCGCCGCGCGAGCGCCGCCTCGACCTGCGCGTGATCGCCGACGAGCAGCCGCTGCGACGCGTCGTACGCGCGGAGCACCGCACGCACCCAGGACGGCGCGCGCCGGCCCGCGTTTGGACGCGGAACGCGGCCCTTCAGGACGACGTCGATGTAGGCGGTTCGATGGTAGTCGTACATCTGCGCATGGGCGATCGTGGAGACCCCCGCCGCAACGGCGAGCAGCCAGACGGCCGGCGTGCCGCCGGCGGCGACCGTCCCGGCGGCGATGGCGGCGTAGAGCACCACGTGCGTGACGTAGCCTGCGGCGCCGTCGAGCATACGGCCGAGCTCTGAGGTCCGGCCCGTGAGGCGCGCCAGCTGACCGTCGGCCGAGTCCACGATGCCGTGCACGAGCAGAAGTGTGAAACCCAGCCCCCCCCACGCGACGTCATAGAAGAGAAGGCCGGCGACGACGCCCACGACGGCTCCAGCGACGGTCACTTGATTGGGCGACAGACCGGCGGCGCGGGCGCCACAGGCGATCAATCCACCCAGCGGTCGCGAGACGTAGATGTCGTACGCCTCTTCGATCTCGTATGCCTTGAAGGCGAGCCTGCGCCGGAACGTGGAGTCGATGGGGATCACGAATGTCATGCGGCCGTGCTGGTCAGGCCGGACACGAGTGTACAGCGTTTCACACCAGATTATTGTTGACCGCCCGCGACCGGCGGACCGACTATTGAAGTAGAAGTCCATGACTGACAGGCTGCGCCCGTACCAGGGCGATCGTCGTCGCCTTCGGGCGGTTGTGTTCACGCTGGCGATGGCCGTCGCCGGACTGACGGCGGGGTCCGCGGCCGCGCAGAGCCGGCGTCCGGACGGCGCGCCTCAGGCTCCGGTCACCGGGATTCACGGGGCGATCACCACCCAGGACAGCTCCGTGTTCCTGCCCGGCGTCGTCGTGACGGTGCTTGATGCGGGCGGCGCGACGGTCGCCGAGACCACCTCGGACGGCGTCGGCAAGTATGCGTTGGTCGACCTGAAGCCGGGCGTCTACACGGTACGCGCCGTGCTCGACGGTTTCGCCGACGGCGTAAAGTCGTCGATCGTTGTTTCCGCGAACCAGAACGTGCTGGCGAACTTCGACCTCGGGCTCGCGAAGTTGAGCGAGAAGGTCGAAGTCCAGGGCGGCGAGGATCTGCCGCTCGACGCGGCGCCGACGATGACCACGGAGAACGCCCGCGCGCTCGAAGTGGGGCCGATCGCCGGCGACAACTTCGAAGCCCTGCTCCCCACGCTCCCCGGCGTCGTCCGCTCGCTCGACGGCCACGTCAGCATCAAGGGCGCCACGCCGACGCAGAGCAGCGTGCAGGTCGATACGGCGAACGTCACCGATCCCTCGACCGGCAACCTGGGATTCGACCTTCCGAACGACGCGGTCGAGTCGGTCGACGTGCTGACCAATCCGTACTCGGCCGAGTACGGACGCTTCTCCTCCGGCGTGACGATGCTCAACACGACGCACGGCGGCGCCGCGTGGTCGTTCACGCCGAACGGCTTCGTCCCGCGGCTCTTCCGCTCGCAGACCAACTGGTGGGACATCAAGGGCATCCGCTCGTTCCGGCCGCGCGTGGCCGTCGGCGGGCCGCTCGTCAAGGACAAGGTCTTCCTGTTCGAGAACGTCCTGTACCGGTACTTCCGGACGCCGATTCCCGGCCTGCCCGACGACGAGACGCCGCGGTTCTCGGAAGTCAAGACGTTCAGCCGCCTGGACGCCAACGTGTCGCCGCGGAACCTGTTCAACGTGACGGTGGCCACCTTCCCGCGCCAGGTGGACCTGGCCAACCTGAACACGTTCAATCGCAAAACGGTCGCGACCGACTTCCGCCAGGGCGGCTTCAACGGCACGATGACGGATCGGGCGACGTTCTCCGATTCGCGGCTGCTGGAGTCGACCCTCGCGGTCAAGCAGTACAACGTCCGCGTGCTCGGCCAGGGCACGGCGGCCATGGACGTGACGCCCGGGGGCAACTTCGGCAACTACTTCAACCGGCAGTCGCGCCGGAGCCGGACCTACCAGTGGGTGGAGTCGCTGACGATGACCACCACCGGCCGGACCGGCGAGCACCTGATGAAGTTCGGCACCGACCTTCTGCAGGTGAGCTACGACGGCACGAGCGCGAACAGTCCGGTCGACGTGCGGGGCGAGGACGGGCGGCTCATCGAGCAGATCGTCTTCGGTGCGCCGGGAGCACTCACGCGCCAGTCGGTGTCGAGCACCGAGGCCGCGCTCATCGGGCAGGATCACTGGCGGGTGGATGACCGCCTCCTCGTCGAGCTCGGCGGGCGCATCGATCGCGACGGCGTCCTCCAGCGCTGGAACCTGACGCCGCGCACGGGCTTTGCCCTCGGCCTGCAGTCCGACGCGCGGACGGTCCTGCGGGGCGGGATCGGACTGTTCTACGACCGCACGCCGCTCAACGTCGGCGCGTTCGAGTCGTTCGCGCCACGGACCGTGACGACCTACGCGCCCGAGGGCCTGGCGCTCGCGTCGACCGCCTACGTCAACCGGACGGCTTCCGGCATGCGGACGCCCTACAGCCGCATCTGGAACCTGGAGCTCGATCACAAGTTCGACGACCAGTGGTCGGCCAAGGTCAACGTCCTGCAGCGCGCCGGGCAGAACGAGTTCATCGTCGATCCGGTCACGATCGGCGGGACCCCGGAGCTGCTCCTGTCGTCGAGCGGCCGCTCGCGCTATCACGAAACCGAGCTGACGGTCCGCTACGCGAGCCGCAGCGGCTGGGACACGACGGTCAGCTACGTGCGATCGCGATCGCGGGCGGACCTGAACGCCTACGACACTTTTTTCGGCAACATGCGCGATCCGATCATCCGGCCCGACGAGTACGGCCTGACGAACGTGGACACGCCGAACCGCGTCATCATCCGTGGGACCTATCTCCTGCCGTGGAACGTCAGCTTCGAGCCGCTCCTCGACCTGCACGACGGCTTCCCGTACTCCGTCGTCGCCGAGGATCAGTCGTATGTCGGGCCGCGCAACGGCGGCGGGCGCTACCCGATCTTCGCCAGTTTCGACTTCAGCGCCTCGAAGCCGGTCAAGATCTGGAAGTACCGGGCCATCGTCGGCGTCCGGATGTTCGACGCGCTCGGCCGCTTCAACCCGCGCGACGTGCAGAACAACCTCGCCTCGCCGGACTTCGGGTCGTTCTACAACACCGTCCCGCGCGATTTCCAGACCTTCGTCCGGCTCGAGGTCGGCAAGCACTGACGTGCGGTCGCTCGGCGCCGCGCTGCTGGTCGTCGCCTTCGCGGCTCCTTCCCTCGCGCAGCGCGATCCGAACACCGCCCTGCTGGCGCGGGCCGGGTGGGAAGCGCTCGCCGCCGGACGGCCCCACGACGCGGCGGACGCCTTCCGGCGCGCCCTCGACGCCGACCCTGGCAATCCGGAGCTGTACCTCGGCGCCGGCACGGCCGCCTTCGTCGAGCGCCGCGACAGCGACGCCCGACAGGCGCTCGAACACGCCCTCGCGCTCGATCCCGGACAGACCGAGGCGGCCTACGTGCTCGGGCAGGTCCTGCACCGGCTGGGGGACGTGCAGGGCGCCGTCCGCCGGTACGAAGATCTCGCCGTGCGGACCCGCGGCTCGTCGCTGGCCCCGAAAGTCGCCGACGCGCTGGCACGGTGGCGCCGCGAGGTGACGCTCGCCGCCCGGATGCAGAAGGCGGTCGGCGCCCATTTCACCGTGTCGTTCAACGGACCGGAGGACCAGACGCTGGCCGGTCGGGCGCTCGAGTCGCTCGACCGCGCCTACTGGCGGATCGGCGCGACGCTGTCCACCTACCCGAACGACCCGATCCAGGTCGTGCTCTACACCGGCGAACAGTTCCGCGACATCACCCGGTCGCCGCCCTGGGCCGCCGGGGCGTACGACGGGACGATCCGCGTGCCGATGCGCGGTGCCCTCGACGACCCGCAGGAGCTCGACCGGGTGCTCGCGCACGAGTTCTGTCACGCGCTCGTCCGGACGCTGGCCAGGCGCAACGTGCCGGCCTGGCTCGACGAAGGGCTCGCGGCGGCGCTCGAATCCGACGACCTCGGCTGGGCCGAGCGCACGGCCCGCGCACACGGGCCGCCGCGGCTGCCGGCGCTGGAAGGCTCGTTCGGAGGCTTCACGCCGGCGCAGGCGCAGCTCGCCTACGCGGTGAGCGCGATTGCGGTGCAGCGCCTGCTCGACGAGCGCGGGGGATTCGCCATCGCGAACCTCCTGCGCGAGCTCGGAACCGGCCGGGATTTCGAAGCCGCGTTCGCGCACTGCATGCAGGAGACGTTCGCGCAGTTCCAGGCGTCGCTCGCGGAGTGAACGCGAAGCGGAGACGTGCGCAAGGCTTCAACCGGGGCGCGGCGCCCGGCCCGTCTATTCGTGATAGCAGAGCGCGTGTTCGCGACGCAGATAGCGGCCGTTGTCGAGCGGCTCGAAGGTGTGACAGCTCGTCATCTCGCCGCCGTAGACGTGCAGCGTCATTGACGGGCGCTCGCTCGCATTGGCGAGGCCCGATTTGCCTTCGACGACCCCTTCCACACACCAGATGCCGGCGTGGTCGTGCAGGGGCGTGCCCTGCCCGGGCCCCCAGGTCATCGGCCAGTGCACAGACCGCCGGCCGGAGGCGTCAGCCCGCGAGGCCCTTCACGAGCTCCTTCAGCCTCTCGAACCGGTATCGATCGTCGCCGGGGTTGTGGTCGCCGACGACACGTTCGCCGTCGGAGAGCCGGTCACACCCATGACAAACCTGACCGCTGAGGACGTTGTGATCATGCCGCGTTGCCCGTACACTGAACGCGTGATCGACGAACTCAGGGAGCTCCTCGGCTCGCGAGCGACCGATGCGGCGGCCGTCCGCGAGCATCACAGCCGGGGCGAGTCCTACCATCAGCCGGCGCCGCCCGATGTGGTGTGCTTCCCGCACACGACCGATGAGGTCGCGGCGATTGTCCGGATCGCCGCGCGCCACGGCGCGGCGATCATCCCGTTCGGGGCCGGAACGTCGCTCGAAGGACACGTGAACGCCATCCACGGCGGCATCGCCATCGACCTGCGCGAGATGAACCGGGTGCTGCGCGTCAGCGCCGAAGACATGGACGCGACGGTGGAGGCCGGCGTCACGCGCATGCAGCTGGCGCGGGCGCTTCGCAACACCGGTCTGATGTTCTCGGTGGACCCCGGCGCCGACGCGACGATTGGCGGCATGGCCGCGACGCGCGCCTCGGGCACGACCGCCGTCCGCTATGGCACGATGCGCGAGAACGTCCTCGGCCTGAAAGTCGTGCTGGCCGACGGGGGCATCATCTCGACCGGCACGCGTGCGAGGAAGTCGTCGGCCGGCTACGATCTGACCCGCCTGCTCGTCGGCTCGGAGGGAACCCTCGGCGTCATCACGGAAGTGACCGTCCGCCTGTATCCGCTCCCGGAGGCGGTCTCGGCGGCCGTCTGCGCCTTCAGCTCGATCGAAGGCGCCGTCGAGACCGTCATCGCCACCATCCAGCTCGGCGTGCCGGTGGCGCGGATCGAGCTCCTCGACGAGACGCAGATCGACGCGGTGAACCGCTACTCGAAGACGGCCTACGCGGTGGCACCGACGCTGTTCTTCGAATTCCACGGCGACAGCGAGCGGCACGTGCGCGATCAGGCGGAGGCCGTCCAGGGCCTGGCGGCCGAGCGCGGCGGCAGCGACTTCCAGTGGGCGACGCGCCTCGAGGACCGGGAGCGGTTGTGGCAGGCGCGGCACGAGGCGATGTGGGCCGCCATCGCGCTCCGGCCGGGGTCGCGCGCCTGGACCACCGACGTCTGCGTGCCCATCTCGCGCCTCGCCGAGTGCATCGTCGAGACCAAGAAAGAGAACGCCGGAGCGCCCTTCCCCATCGGCCTCGTCGGCCATGTCGGCGACGGCAATTTTCACCTGGTGTACGTGCTGGATCCCGACAGCCCCTCGGAGCTCGACGTGGCCCGCCGTCTCAACGAGCAGATGGTGATGCGTGCCCTCCAGATGGGCGGCACCTGCAGCGGCGAGCACGGCGTCGGCTATGGGAAGATGAAGTACCTGGAGGCAGAGCACGGTCCGGCGCTCGCCGTCATGCGCACGCTCAAGCGCGCGCTCGACCCGGACAACCGGATGAACCCGGGGAAGATGGTCGAGCCGGTTTGAGAATTTGAGCAGTTGGGGGCTTTGAGGATTCGAGACTGGACCGGATTGCCGACCGGGCGGACTGGCGCGACCCGGCGAGGGCTGGCGATCCGGCGCGCCGCGGGTGCGCTCGTCGCGGCCGTGCTGGCCGTTCAGACGGCGACGCCTGCCGCCTCGGGGCGCAGCTTTCTCTGGAAGGCTTCCGCGCCCGACCATCACGCGGTGTATCTGGTCGGGTCGGTGCACCTGCTGTCCAAGGACTTCTATCCGCTCCGCCCGGCGCTCGAGACGGCGTTCAGCGACTCCGACCTCCTCGTCGAAGAGGTGGATCTCGGCCAGGCGCTCGGCGCCCAGGGACAGCTCGAGCTGCTTACACGCGGCCTGCTCGCCAACGGCCAGACCCTCGACGCGGTCGTCTCGCCGGCAGCGTTCTCGCTGGTCAGCACCCGCGCGGCCGACATCGGCCTGCCAATGGCGGCGGTGTCCCGGTTCAAGCCGTGGATGGTGGCGCTGACGCTGGCGGGCCTCGAGTGGCAGAAGGCCGGCTTCGACCCCGGGCTCGGGCTCGACAAGCACTTCTACGATCTCGCGGCGGAGGGGAAGAAGCCGGTGCAGGGGCTGGAAACGGCCGAGTACCAGATTTCACGGTTCGACGGAATGTCGATGGCCCAGCAGGAGAAGATGCTCACCGAGACGCTGAAGGAGCTGGACACCGAACAGGGCAACGTGACCCGCCTCGCGCAGGCGTGGCGGGAGGGCGATGTCCCGACGGTTGAGCATCTCGTGGTCGGCGACCTGAAGGACTCGCCGGAGATGTACCAGCGCCTGCTCGTGGACCGCAATCGGAACTGGCTGCCGAAGATCGAGGCGCTCTTCACCCGTCCGGGACGCGCGTTCGTCGTCGTCGGGGCGGCACACCTGGTCGGCCCCGACGGCCTGCTGGCGATGCTGACGGCCCGGGGCTACACGATCGAGCAACTCTGAAGGAGCACGGCATGCGCAGGCTCGTGGCGGGCGTCGTCATCCTGATCCTTGCCGCTGCGCCCTCGGCGCAGCCGCCCGCGCCCGGCGCGGACGGCGCGCCGGCCGCCGCGCAACGCTGGTGGTCGCACGTCCGCGCGCTCGCGGCCGACTCGATGCGCGGCCGCAACACCGGCAGCCCCGAGTACCGACGGGCGGCGGAGTACGTCGCCCTCCAGTTCCGCGAGGCTGGCCTCCAGCCGGCCGGCGTCCGGGGCTTCACCCAGCCGATCCGGTTCCGCACGCGCCGGATCCTCGAAGATCAGTCGAGTCTCGCGCTGGTTCGCGGCGGCGCCGTCGAGCCGCTCGTGCTCGGCGAAGACGTGGCGCTCGGGATGCGTATCGACCCGGCGCCGTCGGTCGACGCCGAGCTCGCGTTCGTCGGCTACGGCCTGCGGATTCCCGAGTACGACGTCGACGACTTCGCCGGCCAGGACCTGCACGGCAAGGTGGTCGTTTATCTCACCGGCGGACCATCGAGCGTTCCCGGAGCGCTGCGCGCGCACTATCAGTCGGCCGGCGAACGGTGGGCGGCTCTCAAGAGCGCGGGCGCGATCGGCGCAATCAGCATCGCCAACCCGAAGGCCATGGACGTGCCGTGGGCGCGTTCGACACCGGCGCGCCTCCTGCCCGCCATGACGCTCTCCGATAGCGCGCTCGACGACACCGACGGCGAGCGATTCGCCGCCGCCTTCAACCCCGCGCAGGCAGACAAGCTGCTGGCCGGGTCCCGCCACACGTTTGCCGAGCTGCTCGCGCTGGCCGACGCCGGCCAGAGGCTGCCGCGCTTCCCGCTGCCGGCCCGGGTGAAGGCGACCGTTCAGGTGGAGACGGCCGCGGTCGAATCGCCCAACGTGGTCGCGGTGCTGCCCGCCGCCAGGCCGGCGAGAAGGCACGAATACGTGGTCGTGTCGGCCCACCTCGACCACGTCGGCGTCGGCGCGCCGATTCGCGGCGATCGCATCTACAACGGCGCGATGGACAACGCTTCGGGCGTCGCCGCGTTGATCGAGATCGCCCGGGAGCTGAAGGACCGGCACCTCAGGCCCGGCCGGTCCATCCTGTTCGTGGCGCTCACCGGCGAGGAGAAAGGACTGCTCGGATCGCGCTACTTCGCCGCGCACCCGACGGTGCCGCTGTCCACCATCGTCGCCGACGTCAACATCGACATGTTCCTGCCGCTCTTTCCGATGAAGGAAGTGATGGTGCTCGGGCTGGACGAATCCACGCTGGGCGCCGACATCCGGGCAGCGGCCGCACGGTCCGGCGTCGGTGTGCAGGCGGACCCGGAACCGCAGCGCAATCGCTTCATCCGCAGCGATCAGTACAACTTCATCCGGGCCGGCATCCCGTCGCTCGCCATGAAGGTGGGCTACGAAGAGGGATCGCCGGAGGCGGCAATCGCCCGGCGGTGGACCGCCGAGCGCTATCATGCGCCGTCGGACGACCTGGATCAGCCGGTCGACATGAGCGCCGCCGCCACCTACGTCGCGGTCGTCCGCGACCTGGTGACGGCCATCGCGGCGAGCCCCGGGCGTCCGACCTGGAACGATACGAGCTTCTTCAAGCGCTTCGCGGCCAGGTGATCCGACGCCCGGTCGCCCCCGCAGGCGGCCCACGCCGGCCGCGCGTCACCTGCGGCGCCGTCTGGCAGAGGCTGCACTCCGTCATGTTCCTCATCGAGCTCACGTACAAGGCCCCCCTCGCCGAGATTGACGCCCACATGCGGGCTCACGTCGCCTTCCTGACGAAGTACTACGCCTCAGGGCATTTTCTCGTCTCCGGCCGCAAGATCCCGCGGGACGGCGGCATCATCCTGGCGGTCGGCACGAGCCGGGAGCAGATCGAGGCGATCGTCGCGGAGGATCCGTTCTGCGTCCGCGGGCTCGCCGATTTCCGGATCGTCGAATTCCGTGCCAGTCAGCAGGCGGAGAACATTGACCAGCGCATCGCCGGCCGAGGTCCGATGCGGGATCCGCGGGCCGGCGGGCATGGACGCCGCTCGTGAGCGGCGGCGACGGCTGACCGCCTACTTCTTGCCAAGCGGCAGGTCGTCGCGGTTTCCCCACTCCTCCCACGCGCCGTAGTAGTTGCGCAGGTGGTCGTAGCCGATGAGTCGGAGGGCAAAAAGGTCCACCGATGCGCGCATGCCGACCTGGCAGTACGCGATGACCTGTCTGGACGGCGTCACGCCGCGCGACTCGTAGAGTCTCTTCAGCGCGTCGGCCGGCAGGAACACCTTCGTCCGGGGATCCAGGAGGTCCTCCCAGTACACCGGCACCGAGGAGGGCACGAACCCGCCGCGGCGGATGTTCCGCAGGTCCTTGCCGTCGATTTCCGCCTGGGTGCGCGCGTCGACGATCACCGTATCGGGCTTCCCGATCGCGGCCACGACGTCGGCCGCCGTGGCGATCCAGCGCGGCTGGGGCCGCGCCCTGAAACGACCGGCGGCCGGCGACGGCGTTCCCTCCGGCGCGGGACGCCGCTCGGCCGTCCACTTGTTCCATCCCCCGTCGAGCAGCGCGGCGTTCGAATGGCCGAAGTAGTGCAGGATCCACCAGAGCCGCGCGGCGTACAGGCCTCCACGATCGTCGTAGGCGACGACGCGCGTCCCGTCGGAGATGCCGAGCGACGCCATCATCAGCTCGAAGCGGGCGGCCGAGGGCAGGAACGTCGGCGGGTTGTGGGCGTCGCGAATCGCGACCGGATCGAGATACACCGCTTCGGGGACGTGACCGGCGTCGTATCCGCTCCGCCGCATGTCGACGATCCGGACGTTCGCGTCCGTGGCGTGCGCGGCCACCCAGGCCGTGTCGACGAGCTGCTCGGGATGCGCGTAGGCCATCGCCGCCACGACGGTCGCGCTGGCAAGGACTGGCAACATGACCGCATTATATGGGCCCCCGATGCAAAACCGCGCGCCCACGGCGTGGCCGTGCCCGGCGAGGCTCCAGCGGCGGCGGCCCGGCAAAGCGCGCTAAGATCCGGGTTATGCCATCCGGCGACGGCCCGCTCCGCGGCGTCTCGGTCGTTGTCGCCGGCGCCGGTCTGGCGGGGCTCGCGGCGGCGCGCGATCTCGTCGCGAAGGGCGCCGACGTCACGGTCGTCGAGGCCCGCGATCGGGTCGGCGGCCGCGTCCACACCATCCGCTCCCCGTTCCTCGACGACCAGCACGCCGAAGCGGGCGGCGACATGATCGACGGCGGCCAGGACGAGATCCGCCGGCTCGCCGACGAGCTCGGCCTGTCGCTGTCGCGCATCCTGCGCGGCGGCTTCGGGTACGCGAGGCCCGACGCGGCCGGACGCCTCCAGCCGGTGCCGCGCGACGCAGCCGGCGGCTGGAACCACCTGGCCGAGCGCCTCGGCGATTTGACGCGGCGCTATCGGCTCGCCGAGCAGCGATGGGAGTCGCCGATCGCGGCCGACATCGCGCGGCAGTCGGTGGCCGAGTGGCTCGACCGGTCGCGCGCCGATCGCGATCTGCGTGCGACGGCGACCGGCCTCCGTGGGTTCTTCCTCGCCGATCCGGAGGAGCTGTCCCTGCTGGCAATGGTCGACCAGTTCGCCGGCGACGCGGGACCGGCGCCCGGCCCGATGTTCCGCGTCCGGGGCGGCAACGATCGGCTGGCGACGACGATGGCCGACGCCCTCGGCGATCGCGTCCAGCTGCAGACCGAGCTCGTGGCCGTGTCGCAGCGTGGGCGCGTCGTGCGGGCCAGCGTCAAGCGGACGCGTCGGCTCAGCCAGATCATCTGCGACTACATCGTGCTGGCGCTGCCCGCGCTCCTGCTCAAGCGCATCCCGCTCACGCCCGCGCTGCCCGCCCAGCAGCACGACGCGATCGCGCGGCTGCAGTACGGCCGCGCCACCAAGACGCTGCTGCAGTTCGCGCGGCCCTTCTGGCGTCGCGCCGGACAGCCGCGTGCCTTCGGCAGCCCGCAGGCGTTCGGTGCGGTGTGGGACGGCAGCGAGGACCAGCGCGGCCGCGCCGGCATCCTGGCGCTCCTCGCCGGGGGCTCGGCGAGCGATCTCCACACAGGCGATTGTCGACAAGGACGGGCCGGCAGGCCTCGCCCGCGAGCTCGGATGGCTGGGCGCCGATCGGGCCGAGCTCGTGCGCTCGCATCAGACGGTCTGGGAAGCCGACCCCTGGGCGCGCGGCGGATACGCGTACTTCGATCCCGGTTTCAAGCCCGAATGGCGCGCCTGGCTCGCGCGGCCGGCCGGCCGCTGGTTCTTCGCCGGCGAGCACACGAGCGTCCGGTGGCAGGGCTACATGAACGGCGCGGTGGAGAGCGGCCGCCGCGCCGCCGCTGAAATCGAATCCGCCCACCGGATCGGCGACGGGGTCCGCGACTAGCGTCGAACCCCGTCGCGGCCGAGCCTCGTCGGCCCCGGCGCGCGGGCGCGTCTCGAGCGCGCGCGAGGCTCCCTCCCGCCGCGCGCGACTATTTGACCAGTCGCATCACGTTCACCAGGCCGACGCCGACGAGGACGATGGTCGCCCCCGTCCACTGCAGGGGCGACAATCGCTCGTCGAAGAGCAGCATGCCCCAGACCACCGTCAGCGCCGGCTGGCCGAGGAGCAGGACCGACGTTTCGACGGCCGGGAGGCGCGGGAGCGCCGCCGCGATCAGCAGCCACCCGAACACCTGCGAGACGAGCGCGAGCATGAGCAGCCAGCCGTGGGCCGGCCAGGCGGGCACGATCGAAAAACGAGCGTCGACGACCGACAATGCCAGCGCGCCGACGATCGTGCCGAGCGTCGAGTCGAGCAGCGGGCCGGCCGCCGGCGACAGGGAGCGGTTGGACGCGCGGAACGCGAGCAGGAACGTCGCATACGACATCCCCGCGAGCACGCCGAACGCGGCGCCGAGGCGCGGGTTGGTGCCGTAGGCCCCCGGACGCGCCAGCCCGGAGGTGAGCGCCACGCCCGCGAGCACCAGCGCAATCACGCCGCCCGTCCTGGCGGTCGGCCGCTCGCCCCACAGCCCCCACGCCAGCAGGGCCACGAACACGACCTGGCAGTTCGCGATGACCGTGCCGAGGCCCGCCCCGACCAGCGCGATCGACTCGTGCCAGAGCGAGAGATCGACGGCCAGAATCACGCCGCTCGCGAGCGCGAGCGCGTGCTCGCGGTGCGAGCGGCGATCGCCCCGCCGCACGATCAGGTAGACGACCACGAGCACCGGCGCCGCGTACACCGCACGGAAGAGCGTGGTCGTGACGGGGGAAACCGAGGCGAGCCGGACGAACACCGCGGAGAACGAGATGCTTACGACCCCGACGAGGGCCAGCAGGTGAATCACGCGCGATCGATTCTACTCGCGTACGCGCAGGTGGCGCGGCGGGATCGCTCCCGCCGCGCCACCCCACGATCACCGAATCACCCGATTACCAAATCCCCACTTCGCTCACTTCTCCTTGACCGGCTCGAGCCCCATGCGCTCGGCAAGCCGATTGAAGGTCGGCAGGTCGGTCGTGAGGTCCTGCTGCAGCTTGTCGGTCTGGATCTTCAGCTCCTGCTTGACGTCGTTGAAGATCGGCCCGACGTTGCTCGTCGGCACGCCGTCGCCGGTCTCCACGACCCGAAGGAGCGACGCGAGCCGGTTGTTGATCTTGATCGGGAAGTTCAGCGGGTCCTGGTTGCTCTGGTTCTGAACCTGGTAGACGCTCTCCTCGACCACGGTGAGGTTGCGCGTCAGCCGATTGGCGATGGCGCGCAGGTCGCTGTCGTCCTTCTTCGACAGACGGTCGGCGATGTCCTTTTTGATCCGCCGGATCCGGATCACCGCTTCGTTCGCCTCGTCCACCTTGTCGCGAATCTGGAGCGCGACGTCGAGCTGCGCCTGCAGGTCCGCGAGGCTGTTGTTGCGGAGCGGATGCTTCTTGATCGTGACCGGCTGCGTCAGCGCCTGGCCGTCCACGGTGAGGCGCACCTGGTAGGAGCCCGGCAGCGCCATGGGACCGTTCGTCGTCGCGCCCCACAGAATCATGCCCGGGAACGACTTGACCGGCTCGTACCGCAGGTCCCACGGGAAGCGGTTCAATCCAGCGGCCGTCGAAGGGTGCTGCGGTCCGCCGCGCCGGGGGCCTTCCGCGTCGGCCTCCTCCTTCGCCTCCTTCGGCGACTCGCCCGTGTAGGAGCGGATGACCTGGCCCTTGGCGTCGAGGATGTCCAGCGTCAGCTTTCCGGCCGGCTTCTTCAGCCAGTACTCGATGGTCGCGTTCTCTGCCGAGTGAATGGCGTCGCCGGGCTTGAAGAGGTACGCCTCGGCCGCGGTGGTCACGGCCGATCCGTACTGCCGGAGGGCGGTGATGTCGTCGAGGACGTAGAAGCCGCGGCCGTGGGTCGCAATCGCAAGATCGTTGGCCTCGACCCAGATGTCCGAGACCTGCGTGTCGGGCAGGTTCAGCCGCAGCGACTGCCAGTGATCGCCGTCGTCGTACGAGACGTAGAACCCGTGCTCGGTGCCGGCGTAGAGCAGTGCCTTCCGCGTCGGATCCTCACGCACGACGTGCGTGTAGTCGTTCGGCGCGATGCCGCTGACGATCTTCGTCCAGGTCTTGCCGAAGTCGTGCGTGCGGTAGAGGTACGGCGCGTAGTCCTCGAGAAGCGGCTTCTTCACCGCCATGTAGGCCGTGCCGGCGTCGAACGCCGACGCGTCGATCTGGCTGACGCGTCCGAGATCGGGCATGTCCTTCGGCGTGACGTTCGTCCACGTCTTGCCGCCGTCGCGCGTGACGTGCACCAGCCCGTCGTCGGAGCCCGCCCAGAGCACGTTGACGTCGGTCTTGCCCGGAGCCAGGGAAAAGACCGTCGCGTAGATCTCCGGGCTGTTCATGTCGTGCGTGATCGGGCCGCCCGACTCCCCCATCGTCTTCGGATCGTGTCGCGTCAGGTCGCCGCTGATGCGCGTCCAGGTCTGGCCGCCGTCGGTCGTCTTCCAGACGTGCTGCGACGACACGTACAGGGTGTTGGGGTCGACGTAGGAGAAGAGGATCGGGAACGTCCACTGCCAGCGTTCCTTGACCGCGTCGGAGGCCTCGCCGGAGAAGAAGCGCGGGTACGCCCCGACCTCCTTCAGCTCCCCCGTGCGCCGGTTGAGGCGCGTCGTGAACGCGCCGTTGTTCGCCCCCGAATAGAAGACGTCCGGGTCGCGCGGATCGGGGGCGATGTACCCCGGCTCGCCGCCGCCGACCGGGTACGGCGCGACCGGCGGAATGCGCCCGAAGCCGCCCGCGACCGCGCCGACCCCGCCCGGGCCGGTATCGCTCGGCACGCACAGCGTGCTGTTGTCCTGCTGCGCGCCGCAGACGTGATACGGCACGTGCTCGGTCGTGATCACGTGGTAGAACTGCGCCGTCGCGAAGTCCTCCTCCGACCAGGTCCGCTTCTTCGAGGCGACGTCGAAGGTGACGGTGCCGCCGCCGTCGTTGCCGAGCATCACGTGCTGCGGGTCGTCGGGGTCGATCCACAGGTCGTGGTGGTCGCCGTGCGTGCCGCCCCCGATGTTCTCGAGCGTCTTGCCGCCGTCGGTCGAGCGGAAGGCGCTCGTGTTCAGCATGTACACGGTGTCCTTGTTCGTCGGGTCGGCGAAGACGTGGGTGTAGTAGAACGCGCGCTGCCGGATGTTGTGGCCGTCGTTGACCAGCTTCCAGCTCCCGCCCGCGTCGTCGGAGACGAACAGGCCGCCCTTGGCGTTCTCTTCGAGGACGTAGACGCGGTTGGAGTCGGCGCCCGAGACGGCGATCCCGATCTTGCCGACGACGCCCGCCGGCAGGCCAGGATTGCGGGTGATCTCCGTCCAGGTGTCGCCGCCGTCGGTCGACTTGAAGAGCCCGCTGCCCGGCCCGCCGCTCGACATCTGGTACTCGACGCGGAACGCCTGCCACAGCGCCGCGTAGACGACGTTCGGATTCCGCCGATCGATCTCGACGTCCACGGCGCCGGTCTTGTCGTCCCGGAAGAGCACGCGCTTCCACGTCTTGCCGCCGTCGGTCGTCTTGTAGACACCGCGTTCATCGCTCGCCTTGCCGTATCGCCCGAAGTCGGCGACGAAGACGACCTCCGGATTCGTCGGATGGATGCGGATCTTCGAGATGGCGTCCGAGTCCGAGAAGCCGACATGGGTCCAGGTCTTCCCCGCGTCGGTCGACTTGTAGACGCCGTCACCCGGCTGGATGTTGCCGCGGATGCACGACTCGCCCGTGCCGATGTAGACCGTGTCCGGGCTCGACTCCGACACCGCCACCGCGCCGACCGAACCGCTGTGGATCTGGCCGTCGGTGACGGGATCCCAGTTCTGGCCGCCGTCGGTCGTCTTCCAGAGGCCGCCGCCGACCGCGCCGAAATACCCCTCGCTGCGGCGCCCTCGCACGCCGGACACGGCGATGGATCTGCCGCCGCGCGCCGGCCCGATGCTCCGCCACTGATAGGCGTGCAGGATCGCCGGATCCAGCGTGTCGGCGGCTGGCGGCTGGGCGGCGAGTCGGAACTGATCACCCGCGACGAAGGTGGCGGCCAGGGCGCAGGCCCAGAGCAGACGATGCTTGAAGATGGCGGACATGCTGTGAATCCTCCACGGAATGTCAAGGAGTCTAGCACCCTCGCGGCGGATCGGTTCAAGTCGGCGTGGCGTAGAATGTCTCCGATCGTCACGACGTCGTGGAGGAGCGAATGCCGACCGCCGGGTATTCGGGCACACCGCTGGCGACCAAGCTCGGAATCAGAACCGGCAGCAGGGTGCGCCTCGTCGGCGCTCCTCCCGCCTATCGCGATCTCCTCGCGCCGCTGCCTGAGCGCGTCGCGTTCGTGTCGCGCGTGTCCCGGGACACCGACGTCGTGCACGTCTTCTCGACCAGGAAGGCGGCGCTCGCAAGGCTGCTGCCCGCCATCCGGAGGAAGATGCGACCCGACGCGGTGGTGTGGGTGTCCTGGCCGAAGAAGGCGGCCGGCGTCGCGACCGACCTCACGGAGGACGCCGTGCGCGGCGCGGCGCTGCCGCTCGGACTGGTCGACATCAAGGTGTGTGCAGTGGACGAGGTCTGGTCCGGACTCAAGTTGATGGTGCGGAAGGAGCTCCGCTGAACCGGACCGCCGGGCGGGCGCACCGAGAGCAAGGCGCCGCGGCGGTCGGCACGGGACACGATAGCGACGGTCATGATCATCGCACTCGCGTCGCCCCGCCTCGCCTCCTCCGTCGACGACGGACTGGACCGAATCAGGCACTCGTTGTCGGAGGCGGTCTCGCGCGGGGCGGAGATCGTCTGCTTCCCTGAAGCCTACCTGCCCGGCCTGCGCGGCATGGACTTCGACGTCCCGCCGTTCGATCGCGCCGATCAGGAGCGCGCTGTCAAGGCTGTGAGGCAGTGGGCGAAGGCCCGCCAGGCGGCCGTCGTCCTCGGCATGGAGTGGCTTGCCGACGAGGGTCGACGGAACGTGGCGCTCGTCGTGGACGCGGGCGGCGCGGTCCTCGGGTACCAGACCAAGAACCAGCTGGATCCCTCCGAGGACCGTCTCTACGTGCCCGGACGCACCCGTCAGGTCTTCGAGATCAACGGCCTCAGGTTCGGCGTGGCGATCTGCCACGAGGGATGGCGATACCCTGAAACGGTGAGGTGGGCGGCCATTCGGGGCGCCAAGGTCGTGTTTCACCCGCATTGCACGGGCAGCGACACGTCCGGGATCAGCCTGACCCGCTGGGGAGATCTCGCCGGTCCGTACTACGAGCGGGCGATGATCAGCCGCAGCCTGGAGAACACGATCTACTTCGCCAGCGTGAACTACGCCCTGCGCTATCAGGAGTCGGCCACCACTCTCATCTCGCCGTCGGGCGAATGCGTGGCGTACCTGCCCTACGGACAGGAAGGCGTGCTGGTACAGGCTCTGGACCAGGACGCCGCGACGGGTCAGCTGGCCTCGCGATACGCACCGGACCGATACGAGGAGGTCACGGGCACCGACCGAGCGGCGATCGCGTTCAATCCCGATCCAGCGACGATCGTCCGGCGGCCCGCGGATTGAACTCGTTCGCGAAGCTGTTCACGCCCTCGTCCACGCGCCCGGCACGCCCGGACGGGACCACCAGCCAGACGCCCGTCATGAGCCACTCCGGGGCGGCCCCGCCCCGCGCGTGAGCCCGACCGGCGCCGCCGGCGGCCGCCTGCTCCATCAGGTCGGCGAGCCGCGCCTGGCGGCCGCGCGGCCACTCCTCCAGGACCTGAAACTCCCTGGGCTCGAACGACGGGTACCGATCGAGGATGTCTTTGTCGACGTCGAGCCGCAGCACGCGCTCGCGATCGTCGAAGCGCAGCTGCGAGACCGGGACGAGACGCCGCCGCCCCGACAGAAACCCGCGTGCGTCGAGCACCACGTAGGCGGGACGCCCCGCGTCCGGGTCGACGAGGATGCCGTCGAACCGGCCGAAATCCTCGCGTCCTTCGTTGCGGATGCGAAGCGGAGGGTCCGCGAGACGGCTGACGTCCAGCCGTTCGACCGCGACGTAGCGCAGCCGGCTGCCGCGCAGAAGCGCGTGGAGGTCGGCTTCGGTCCTCGCATCGTCGTTGACATGGGCGTCGGCAATCTCCGTCAGCCGGTGGTCCGCGATGCCCTCCTCGGCGAGCGACGTCTCGAGCAGGTCGGCGTCGTCGTGGCGGTCCAGGCGACGGGCGTACGCCCGGGCGCATCCGTAGGCCGCGATCTCGTAGTGTTCCAGCCGCTGGGCCATGCCGATGATGGCCGCGTCGCGCACGTCGGGCGTGCCCGCGTCGGCGATGCGCGACTCCACCTGCGCGAGCAGCGCTGCTGCCGCCGGCGACGGGCCGCACGGCGCGGCCGCGGCGTGGCGCGCCCGGATCAACTCCAGCCTTTCCACGTGGAGTCGTGACACGTCGGCGTGCCGGAGCAGCGCCTCACGCAGCTCCGGTGCGTGCGCCACCTCCGCCAGGCGCTGCAGTTCCGGGAGCGCCTGGCGCTCGACCTGCATCAGATCGGCTATCTCATCGAGGTAGAGGTCCTTCAGCGATTCGAGCGCCATGGCTGCCTCCGCCGTCAGTCGGGCGAGCCCTACGCAATCGCTATGCCCCACGTCCACGGTCGAGTCGACGATCGCGTTCTGCACGGCTGCCGCCGGGACACCCACGACTCGGAGGGGCCTGCCATGCGTCGCCGGCCCGTCGTTTCGCGCGACGCCGTGGATGGTTGGCATACAGACCCCTGGCTGCGGACGATACATCCCAGCAGCCCGGTCCTGGTCGACGCGCGGATGGCGTTCGCGTCGGATGGCCGGATGGCCAACCCATCGAACGACGAGCTGAGGCGGTTCCTCGCGGAGGCGACGATCGCCGTGGTCGGCGCCTCGTCGAACCCCGACAAGGCGTCGAACAGAGAGCCATGGCGCGCCGGTCCGGCTTCACGCTCGTCGAGTCCATCGGCCGGACGCTGCCCGACGTCGAGATCACGACCACGTGGGCAGCCGACGCTGAAGGTGCGCGGGACGATGTTCGACCCTGACACCGACTAGCCGGCGTCGAGCGCCGCGATCTCGCGCTCGAGCCGGTCGACCAGTCCATCGAGCTGTGCGACGACCGCCTTGACCGGTTCCGGCGTGCTCAGGTCGACGCCGGCGCGCTTCAGGAGCGCCATCGGATGGTCGCTGCCGCCCGCCTTCAGCAGGGCCAGGTAGCGTTCGATGGCATCCGCGCGCGACGCCTCGGTGCCGCCCCTCAGCTCCTTCATCAGCTGCGCGCTCGACGCAAAGCAGGTCGCGTACTGGTAGACGTAGTAGGGCGTGCTGTAGAAATGCGGGATCCGGGCCCAGGTGACGCGCGACATCTCGTCGTAGTCGTACGCGTCGCCGTAGTACGCCTTCAGCAGGCCGAAGTAGATGTCGCCGAGCGCCTCGCCGGTGACCGGACGCCCCTCCTCGACCAGCCGATGCGCCTGGAGCTCGTAGTCGGCGAACATCACCTGCGTGTAGAAGGTGGAAAGGATGCCGTCGATGGCATGCTGCAGCAGGACGACGCGCTCGCGCTGGTCGGTCGCTCGCGCGAGCATGTACTCGAGGAAGAGCGCTTCGCTCAGCGTGGAGGGCACCTCGGCGACGAAGATCGTGTAGCCCGCGTAGACGAACGGCTGGTGCTCGTGCGAGAGGAGCGTGTGCATCGAGTGCCCCATCTCGTGCGCCAGCGTGAAGACGGCGTCGAGCGTGTCGTTGTAGTTGAGGAGCATGTACGGGTGCACGCCGTACACGGGGGCCGAATAGGCGCCGCTTCGCTTGCCCGGATTCTCGTAGACATCGATCCAGCCGCCGGACAGCCCCTCGCGCATCCGCCGCTGGTAGTCGGCGCCCAGCGGTGCGACCGATTCGGCCAGCCATCCCAGGACGGCCTCGTACGGGTACTTCTTGTCGAACTCGACCAGCGGAACGGCGGTGTCGTACGTGTGGTACGACGCCAGCCCCAGCACGCGCCTGCGCAGCTGGTGGTAGCGGCGCAGCGGCGCGGTGCCCGCCTTCGTGGTCTCGATCAGGTTCGTGACGACGGCCGGCGGGATGTTGTTGCCGTGCAGGGCGGCGTCGAGGGTCGACTCGTAGACGCGGGCCTGAGAGAGGAACCAGTCGCGCTGCAGCACGCCGTTGTAGAGCGACGCGTAGGTGTTCACGTCCTTCGCGTACAGCTCGTGGAACGCCTGAAACGCGGCCGCGCGGTCCGCCTGGTTGCGATTGGTCGCCAGGATGGCGCGGTACTGGCCGTAGGTCAGCGTCACCTCGCCGGTCGAAAGCGCCACGGTCGGGTACTTGACGTCGGCGGTCGACAACGCCGAGTAGGCGTCGTTCGGCGACGAGGCAAACCGACTCGCCAGCGACAGGAGGTGTTCCCCGCTGTCGTCGAGCACGTGCTCCTGCTGGCGATAGAGGTCTTCCACGGCGAAGCGGTACACGGCCAGTTCGGGGTGCCCGCTCATCCAGTCCTGCACGGTCGCGAGCGGAATCTGCAGCAGCTCGGGGTTGAACCAGGCGGTCGCCTGCGCTTCCTTGGCGAACAGGATCTGGACCTGCTGGCGTCTCGCGTTGATCCGGTTGTCGCGCTGGTCTTCGTCGTACTTGAGCGAGGCGAAGTACCAGACCTTGTAGGTGAGCTGGCCGATGTCGTCGGCGAGCTTCAGGGCCGCATGGAGGTGAGCCGCGCCCGTCGCGAGAGAGCCCTGAAGGCCCGCGTACTCGGCGATCTTCCTGTCCAGCTCGTCATAGGCGCCCTGCCACGCCGGCCAGTCCGGAAAGATGTCGGCAAGCTGCCACTTGAAGCGGTCGGAGATCTCCTCGCGATCGCGGAGCGGCGGCGCGGCCGTGGCTTCAGCGGGAAACATCGTCAACTGCATCACGCGATCATATCCCAGGGCCCGCGGCGAACCGCCGTCGCCCCCGGCCCAGGGCAAGCTAGGGCTGCCTGGGGTCCGCGTTCCACCAGGTACTGCACGTCCAGCTTCCTGGGATTCGGCCACACCGTGTCGAGCGTGTCGCCGTCGTACAGCACGCCGTTCTTCATCACGTACCTGATCGACAGCGTGTTGTGGATGTCGACGAGCGGGTTCCTGTCGAGGACGATCAGGTCGGCGAGCTTGCCGGCCTCGAGCGACCCGAGATCCCGATCGAGGCCGAGCGACTCGGCGCCGAACATCGTCGCGACGCGGAGCGTTTCGTGCGGCGTGAGCCCGCCCGACTGCAGGTCCCAGATTTCCCAGTGCGCGCCGAGACCCTGGAACTGGCCGTGGCTGCCGAGCCCGGCGCGCCCGCCCGCGTGCACGATGTCGGCAACCCCCTTCGCGATGCCCTTGTACCCGTACTCGTCCGGCAGGAACCACTGCCCGCGCCGGCGCACCATGGTGTCGTACAGCTCGTGCGGGATGAACCGGCGCATCTTCGGATCGTCGTGCAGCTTCGGCGTCCCCTCGAAGTAGAAGTTTTCGGTCCACGGGGCGCCGTATGCCACGAGCGTCGTCGGCGTGTAGAAGGTGTGGGTCCTCGCCACGAACCCGGTGACGTCCTTGTACAGCGGCTGGAGCGGCAGGCTGTGCTCCGAACCGGTGTAGCCGTCGATCATCTGCGACAGATCCAGCTTCATGTCGAGGGCGCCCTCGGTGGTCGGCATCAGGTGGTGCTTCCGCGCCGCCAGGATCACCCACTGCCGGACGATGCGATCGCCGGAGATGTACTCCTTGATGGTGTCGGTCCTGTACGCCTCCTTGTAGCGCTTGATGAAGGCGTCGGTCGCGTCCTTGTCGTCGAGGCCCGACTCGCTGAAGACGCCGGGACCGGTGGCCAGGACGCGGGGGCCCAGGATGTCGCCCGTTTCCACCAGGTCGGCGTAGGCGAACACGTCGTCGGTGGAGGTCTGGGGGTCGCGCGTCGTGGTCACGCCGTAGGCGAGGTTGGCCAGGTATTGCCAGACCTGGGTCTGGTGGACGCCGTGCGGCGGCCACATGTGCGAGTGCACGTCGACGAAGCCGGGAATGATGGTCCTGCCGGAGACGTCGATGACCTTCGCGCCGGCCGGGCGCTTGACGCTGCCTGACGCGCCGATGGCCTCGATGCGGTCGCCCGCGATCACGACGTCGGCTTTCGCGATGACCTCGTCACCCTTCATCGTCACCACCCGGGCGCCGGTCAGCACCGTCGCGCCCGACGGCTTCGCGCGCGGCGCCTCGACGATCGGATGGAACTGCTCGGGCGTGTCCGACGTCAGCGCCTGCCGGTAGATCGTGTTGCCGAGCGCCCAGATGACCGACTTGCCGTCGGCGCTCCACGACAGGTAGTCGCCGCCTTCGCGCGACAGGCGCTTGATCGGCACCACCGAGTCGTCCTTGCCGTGCACGCTGATCTTGACGACCTCCTTCCCGACGCGCGGGATACCGACGACGATGTGCTTGTTCTGCAGGCTGACGAAGGCACGCGTGCCGTCGGGCGAGACGCGGATCTCCCCCGCACGGGGCGGATTCGGTCCGGCCCCGCTCCCCGTGATCTTGACCAGCTCGCGGCGGTCGAAGCCGTCGGTGCGGATCGAGCTCAGGCCCTTCTCCGAGGTCAGGTAGACGTGCGTGCTGTCGCCGGCGAAGTGCGGCGACTCCCCGCCCTCCGTCGATCCGATGAGGGTCGTTTCGCCGCCGCCGGCCGGCATCCACATCAGGTCGGCGTCGGCATCCGGCGCGATGCCTTCGATCTCGGCCGGCTCGCCGTCGGGCCGCACGTCGGCGTGCCCGCCGCGCTCGAGCAGGTGAAGGTCGGCGTACAGCTGGTCGCTGCGTGACTCGGTGGTGAAGACGATCTTCGACCCGTCCGGGGTGTAGGCCGGTGACGCGTAGTACGCCGCATATCGGGACAGCCGGTCGGGTTGCCCGCCTGGCGCCACGCGGTACAACTGGCCGCCTTCCTTCGACCAGGTGACGAACGCGACGTACGTGCCGTCCGGCGACCAGGCCGGCATGAACTCGCCGTCGGGCAGCGACGTCAGGCGTCGCGGGGTGCCGTTCGGCAGATCCATCAGATACAGATGGTTGAGCGCGCTGAACGCGACCCGTTTGCCGTCGGGCGAAATCGCGGGCCACCGCACGAGGCGGGCCCGGACGGTCGGGCCGTCGTCGATCCTGTTCTCGAAGCGGAGTTGGCCGGCGATGTCCGCGTCGACCTGCGCCGTGAACGGAATCGGGGTCCTGGCGCCGGTCGCCACGTCCACGCGGGCGATCTTGCCGTCGATCGGCACGACGAGCGACTTGCCGTCGGGCATGAAGGCGTAGCCGGGCATTGTGTCGCGCGAGGCGACCGATTCCTGGTCGTCGCGCGTCACCGGGTACGCGAGCCAGCGCTCGTCGCCGGTCTGCAAGTTGCGAATCCGGAGGCCGGTACCCGTCTCGAAGCGCGTCGCGTACACGAGCCACGTGCCGTCCGGCGACAGCACGGGCCGCATGGCGCTGCCCTGCGCGTTGGTGATGGTGGAGGTGTCTCCGGTCTGGCGATCGAACCGGACGATCTGCCAGAGCGGAAAATGAACGTTGTAGCTGAACAGCCCCTTGCGCTCCGCGTAGTACACGAACCGGCCGTCGGGCGACGCCACCGCGCCGAGCTTGTTGGGCGCCGTCCGCGCCGCGGGATTCGGGCCGTCCTCGGTCGGCATCGGCGGCGCCTTGCCGAGACGCACGCCGGTGCCGCCGTTGCGGTCGTACAGGAACACGCTGTGAACCCGTTCGGGCGGGCGCGCCTTCGAGACCAGCAGGTACTCCCCGTCACGGGTCCAGGAGGGCGAGATCATGTCCTCGGGCCCGGCCTGCGTCGGGCGATCCTTGCTGACGGCGCGCGGATTCGATCCGTCGGCATCGGCGATCCACAGGTTCTCGACACCGCTGCGATCGCTCAGAAACGCAATGGTCTTTCCGTCGGGCGAAAACGTCGGCTGGCTCTCGAACGACATGCCGCCGACGATGCGCCGGGCCGCGCCGCCCTCGACGGGCAGCGTGTAGAGATCGCCGAGCAGGTCGAAGACGATCGCCCGGCCGTCGGGCGAGACGTCGAGCGACATCCACGTGCCCTCATCCGTGGCGAACGACACGGTGCTGGCTCGCTCCAGAATCAGGCCCGGCTCGTCCTTGTCCTTCTCGTCGGCCTTCTTCTCCTGCGTGCGGACGGTGACGGAGGTCGCGATGGAGGCGAGCGCGACGAGCGCCAGCGCGGTCGCCCGAAAGCGGACTGATGTCATGAGCGGGCTCCTTGGGTAGCGGAACGCGTAATCATACAACCGGGAAACGCCGGGGCCACCTCCTCACCGACCCGTCACGCCCTGGCGGCCGCGGCCGTCAGCAGGCGGTCGCGAAGGGCCGGGTCGCGCGCGATGTCCACAGCCGTCCAGGCCATCGCCAACGCGCCGTCGTACACGGCACGGTCCGCCTCCGGCGTCACGCAGTGGGCCGCGAACTCGGGCTGGTGATTGACGGCAGGGAGCGAGTTGATGCCGATGAGCGGGTGGATCGACGGCACGACCTGCGACACGTTCCCCATGTCGGTGGAGGCGGCGAAGCGGTCCGCCTGCGGGCCGAGGTCGGGAAACACACGCCCGGCCGCCACCGCGTTCCGGTGATAGACGGCCGCGAGCGCGGCGTCGTGCTTCACCTCGGCGTACGGCTTGTCGCCGCCGAGGACCGCCATCGACGCGCCAGTCGCCACGGCGCCCGCCTCGAAGCAGCGCAGTACCTTCTGGCGCAGACGACCCAGATCGGCGACGGTCTCCGAGCGGATGATGTAGCGGCAGCAGGTGTGCGCCGGCACGACGTTCGGCGCCTCGCCGCCCCGGGTGACGATGCCGTGGACGCGATCGGTCTGGGAGATGTGCTGGCGTATCAGGCCGATTGCCGTCTGGGCCACGGTGAGCGCGTCGGCGGCGTTGACGCCGAGCTCGGGGAACGCCGCAGCGTGCGCCTCCTTGCCGCGATACTCGACTTCGAACATCGACGCCGCGATCAACTTCGGCGTGACGAAGTCGAACGGCGCCGGGTGGAGCATCATCGCGCAGTGGACGCCGGCGAACGCGCCGCCGGCGAGGAGCCGGATCTTGCCGGAGTCGTTCCCGACCTCCTCGGCCGGCGTGCCCAGCACCTCGACCGTCAGTCCCGCCGCGTCGGCGACGCGTGCGGCGGCCACCGCGGCGCCGAGCGACATGGCCGCGATCATGTTGTGGCCGCACGCGTGGCCGATCCCCGGGAGGCAGTCGTACTCGGCGCAGAAGACCACGCGGAGCGGCCCGCTGCCCTTTCGCGCACGGAAGGCGGTCGGGACCCCGCAGAGCCCCTGCTCGACGGCGAAGCCCGCGTCGGCGAGCGCGTCGCACAGCCACGCCGACGCGCGCTCCTCCTCGAATCCGAGCTCCGGATGGGCGTGGATGCGATGGCTGATCGCCAGCAGCGCATCGCGCTGGAGGCGGCAGGATTCCTCGATTGCGGCTTTGTCGTCCATGGTTCCCGGATCGCTCCGCCAGGCCCGGCCCCGCTCGACGCTTCGCGCGAGGTCGAGGCCGGCTGGCCTCAGTGTCTGCCCGCCACGTCGACCAGCGTCCTGAAGATCATCTCCGTGCCCTGACGGAGCGACTCCACGCTGACCCGCTCGTCGTTGCCGTGCATGCGTGACAGGTCCTCATTGTCGATCGGATAGGGATAGATGCCATAGACCGGCACGCCCCGCGACCGCCAGGCACCGGCGTCGGTGCCGGCCTGGAACAGGTAGGGCGTGACGTCGGCGCCGGGAAACTCGGCGCGCGCTTCTGAGGCCAGCGCCCGATACAGGTCGGTCGCTTCCGGCGACGGTGGCATCGTCGAGAGGCCGGCGGACGGCCGGGACAGCTTGACCTCGACGCCGGGATCGCCAATCACGCGCTCGAACGCGCGCACGATGTCGTTCGGGTCGGCGCCGGGAATCAGCCGGACGTTGACTGTCGCCTCGGCCGATCCCGGAATGACGTTGCTCCGGAATCCGGCCTTCATCAGCACGGGCGCGATGGTGTTGTGGATGAACGCGTGCAGCAGCGGATCGCGGCTCACGGCGCGATCGGCCTCCGCCACCGATCCCGGATCGGCGCCCGGCTCGCCGGCCGCCGCAATCGTCCTGAAGTATCCCGCCATTGGGGACGGGCTCGTGCGGGCGAGCGTCGAGAAGAACTGGCGCGTGATCGGGATCATCTCGACCGGCGTCTCGTAGTCGGCGAGCATCGCCATCGCGCGTGACAGCCGGAAAATGGCGCCGTCGGGCCGCGGCATCGAGGAATGCGTGGACGTGCCCCGCGCCGTCAGGACGACGCCGATTGACGACTTGTCGGCGGTCGAGACGCTCACGTACCGCACCCGGCCGTCCGGGCCTTTCATGATCCAGCCGCCCTCGTTCAGGGCGAACTCGCAGTCCATCTGCGGCCAGTGCGACGCGGCCAGCCACGACGTGTTGTACTGGGCGCCCTCCTCGTCGGCCTCGACCAGCAGAACGACGTCCCGGGCGAGCGGCACCTTGCGCTCGGCAAGCTCCATCACGGCCCGGGCGAAGACGGCGATACCGCCCTTGAAATCGATCGCCCCGCGACCGAAGACGTAGCCGTCCCTGATCAGGCCGCCAAACGGATCCACCGACCACTTCTCCCGTTCGACGCCGACGACGTCGCCGTGCGCCGCCAGAAGGACCGGCCGCTTGCTCCCGTCGCCCTTGAGCCGCGCGAACAGCGCGGACTTGCCCGGCTCGGGCGTCGGGACGATGGTGACCTCGAACCCGAGCGCCTGCAGCTTCGGCGCCAGGACGGCGTCGAGGGCGCTCTCGTGACCGGGAGGGTTGCTCGTGTCGACGCGGATGAGCTCCTGGAGCAACGTTGCCGTGGGGTTGCCCGTCCCGACGGCCAGGCCGACAAGCGCCGCCCCGAGCATCAGTCTCACTTCAGGAACTCGCGCACGAGCCGGTTGAACTCGTCCGCCTTCTCGAGCTGCGGCATGTGCCCGCAGTCATCGACCATCACTTTCCTGGCGCCGGGAATGGCCCGCTCCAGGCGATCGGCGCCCGCCGGGTTCGCCAGCTCGTCGTACTTGCCCCAGACGATGAGCGTCGGCGCCGCGACGCCGCGGACCTCCGCCTCGGTCAGACTCCCGATCCCCTTCTCGCCGGCTTCCTGGATCCTGGAGATCGTGAAGGCGGATCGGAGACGCATCGGCAGCTGCGCATCGACCATCTCGTCGGTCACGAGGTTCTTGTTGTGAAACATGATGCGGAAGAATTCCCGGGTCTCCGCGTGCGTCACGCTGTTCTGGATCTGGCGGCGGTGACGGTCGGCGGCCGTCGGCTCGCGCCGGGGTGCCGCGGGGCCGGGGGAACGATACCCGCCGCCGTCGGCGAGCACGATCTTGTCCACGAGCGCCGGATGGTGCACGGCCATGTAGAGCGCGACGCTCGCGCCCATGGAATTGCCGACGAGGGACGCCTTCGGGAGATGGACCGCTTCGATGAAGCCGGCCAGAAAGTCCGCGAGCATGCCGGTGTGATAGTTGGCCAGCGGCTTGTCCGACTGGCCGAAGCCGATCTGGTCGAGGGCGAAGACGTGGAAGTCCTTCGCCAGCGGACCGATGTTGGGGCCCCAGCGAGATCCGTCGCCGCCCAGGCCATGCAGCAGGATGACCGGCGGCCCTTGTCCTGCTTCGAGGTAGTGCAGCCTGAACGTGTAGACGGTCACGTCCTTGGCCAGGGCGGAGGGGGCCTGCCGGGCGAGCGCCGCCGCGGCGGCAAACGACAGAGCCACGGTGAGGGCGGCTTTCAGCATGGCGGGATTCTACTAGAGGCTGGGGTCCGGGGGCAGGGACCCCTGGCCGTTCGCCTCTAGCTCCCGCCCGCCAACTATGTCACTCTCTCTCCATGAGACCGATCCTCCTCGGCGTTGTCCTCGCCGCTGCGCTCGTCCTGACCGGCTGCCTCCAGTCCACGACCGTGATCAATCTGAAGGCCGACGGTTCGGGCACCATCGAGCAGACGACGTTGATGTCGGCGGCGGCGCTCGCTCAGTTGAAGCAGTTCGCCGGATCGTTCGGCGGGAAAGACACCGGCGAGGTCAACCCGTTCTCGGAGGAACAGGAGCGCGCCACCGTCGCGAAGATGGGCGAGGGCGTGACCTTCGTCTCCTCCACGCCGGTCAAGAGCGACGCCGGCGAAGGACGCCGCACGGTGTATGCGTTCACCGACATCAACAAGCTCGCCCTCAACGAGCAGCCGAACGCGCCGGGCGGCATGTCCATGGGGCCGACCGGGGACACCCGGGCCGAGAACCTCGCCTTTCACCTCGCGCGGCAGACGAACGGGAACGCGGTGCTCCACATCCAGTTCCCTGAGCCGAAAGAGAAGCCGGCCGCGGCCGACGGGTCGGCCCAGATGCCGCCCGGCCCCGACGCCGGCCAGCTGGCGCTCATGAAGCAGATGCTCGCCGGCCTGAAGATTTCCATCGCCGTGAAACCGGTCGGGACGCTCGTGCGCACCAACAGCCCGTACGTCGACCGGGGCACCGTGACGCTGTTCGAGATGGACTTCGATCAGCTGCTCAGCAATCCCGACGCGATGACCAGAATCCAGCAGCTCAAGTCGCTCGAAGAGGCCAAAGCGGCGCTCCAGAACGTCAAGGGCCTCAAGGTGAATCCGTCGCGCGACCTCGAGATCGAGTTCACGCCAGCGAGATGATCTCGACCTCGGCCGCGGCGTCGACGATTGTCAGGATGGCGACGCTCGGCCGGAGATCGAAACGGCGGGGACCGGCGGCTCCGGGGTTGACCGCCGTCCGGCCGCCCTTCCGCAGCACGACGGCCCTGTGCGTGTGGCCGAAGACGACCACGTCACCCGCGTAGCGTTCGAGCATCCGCTCGGGCGACGGGCTGCCCAGCTCGTCTCCATGGCTGACATGGATCGCCACGCCGCCGATCGTCACGGAGCGCTCGCGCGCCAGCGACGGATCGTGCGGGTCGTCGACGTTCCCGAACACCGCCTCCACGGGCGCGATGGCGGAGAGCTCGCGCAGGACCTGCAGGCCGCCGACGTCGCCCGCGTGCAGGATCAGCGCGACGCCGGCGAGGACCTCCGGCAGCTCGGGTCGGACCAGGCCGTGGGTGTCCGACACGAGGCCGACGCGGAGGGCGCCGCGGCGCCGCGGGCGGCTCGCAGGTCGCGGCCTCGTCGCTTCAGTCATTGCAGCTCTGCACCGCCTGCGGCGCGACGGTCGCGCCTTCGCTCAGTCCCGGCTCGGAGACCTCGGTCGGGCCTGACGCCCGGTACTGCCTGAGCCCGGGGGTCGCCGCGGCCACCCACGCGGTCGCGAGCAGGCAGCCGACGCCGCCGCTCACCACGGAGAAGGTCGGGCCGAGCCAGTTGGCCACGGTGCCGGCTTCGAGCTCGCCCAGCTGCGGTCCGCCCATGAAGAACACCATGTTGACGCCGGTCATGCGTCCCCGCAGTCGATCCGGCGTCTCGAGCTGGCGCACGATGTTGCGGATGATCATGCTGACCGTGTCGGTCGCGCCGGTCGCCGCCAGGCAGGCGAAGGTGAGCCAGAACGATCGGGAGATGCCGAACACGACGGTCGCGATGCCGAAGCCGACGACGGCCCAGATGAGGGTCGCGCCCCGCCGCTCGATTCGATCGGCCAGCGGCACCATGGCGGCGCTCGTCGCGAGCGCCCCGACCGAGGGCGCCGCATACAGCCAGCCGTAGCCCCGCGCGCCGACGTGGAGGATGTCCTGCGCGAAGATCGGCAGCAGGCTGATGGCCGACGAGAAGAACGTCGCGAAGAAATCGAGCAGCATCGTCGAGCGGATGAGGGGCGAGCGGAAGACGAACCGCAGCCCTTCGAGCGCCGCGCGCCACGAGACGTCGTCGCGCGATCCGGCGCGCGACGGCTCGCGGGCCGGGACGTCGCGCATCATCAGCAGCGCGACGATGACGGCGCCGAACGAGATCGCGTTCGCCGCGTACACCCAGGCCACGCCGCTGGCGGCGATCAGGAGGCCGCCGGCCGACGGTCCGCCGACCGAGGCCACCTGCAGCATGATGGCGTTGAGGCTGATCGCGTTCGGCAGGTGATCGCGCGGCACCAGCGTCGGCACCAGCGCCTGGCGCGCGGGGAGGTCGAAGGTGCCGGCGGCGGCGCCGAGACCGGCGAGCGCGTAGACCGATCCGAGCGTGGCGGTGCCCCGGAACGTCAGGGCCGCGAGCGCCAGCGCCACGACGGCCGACGCCGTCTGCGTGACGAGCATCAGGCGCCGGCGGTCCCACGCGTCGGCGACGACGCCGCTGACCATCGAGAAGACGACGATCGGCAGGACCTTGACCAGCCCCACCATGCCGAGGGCGAGGGCCTTGTGGCCGGCCGGCGCGAGCAGCGACACGTGCCAGAGCAGCGCCGCATTCTGCATGAACGAGCCGGTGAACGACAGCAGCAGCCCGATCCAGATGAGCCTGAAATTGCGGTGCTGGAGGGCGACGATCGACGCGCGCACGGTTCTGGAGCGCGAGGCGTCAGGCGGGGGTCACGAGTGACCGAGCACCCGGTGCGGCTCGTAGCGCGCTTCGAGGAACGTCAGCTCGTCGGCCGACAGCCGGATCTCGAGCGCCTGGACCGCGGCCTCGAGGTGCGGCAGCTTCGAGGCGCCGATGATCGGCGCGGTGACCCCCGGCTGGGCCAGCAGCCAGGCGAGCGCCACCTGCGTCGGCTGGACGCCGCGGCGCCCGGCGAGATCCACCACGCGGCCGGTAATCGCAAAGTCGGCGTCCGAGTAGTACAGATTGTGGGCGAACGCGTCGCTCTTGGCCCGGTGCGTCTCGCCCTTGTCCTCCCTGCGGCGGTTGCCGGCCAGGAAGCCGCGGGCGAGCGGGCTCCAGGGAACCACGCCGATCCCCTCCTCGCGGCAGAGCGGCATCATCTCCCGCTCCTCTTCCCGGTACACGAGGTTGTAGTGGTTCTGCATCGTGACGAAGCGGGACCATCCATGCCGATCCGACGTCGCGAGCATCTTCATGAACTGCCAGGCGTACATGCTCGACGCTCCGATGTAGCGCGCCTTCCCGGCCTTGACGACGTCGTGGAGCGCCTCGAGCGTCTCCTCGATCGGCGTCTCGGGATCGAAACGGTGGATCTGATACAGGTCCACGTAGTCCATGCCGAGGCGGTCGAGCGATCGATCGATGGCATCGAGGATGTGCTTGCGCGACAGGCCCCGGTCGTTCGGCCCGTCGCCCATCGGGTTGAACACTTTGGTGGCGACGATCACCTGATCGCGGCGGGCGAAATCCCGGAGGGCCCGTCCGACCACCTCTTCGCTGACGCCGACCGAGTACATGTCGGCGGTGTCGAAGAAGTTGATGCCGAGCTCGAGCGCGCGCCGGATGAACGGCCGGCTCGCCTCCTCGTCGAGGACCCACGACCGCCACTTCGACGTGCCGTACGTCATCGTGCCGAGGCACAGCCGCGACACCTTCAATCCCGTACGACCGAGGCGGACGTAGTCCATCTACTTCTTCCCCGCCTCGACATCCAGCAGATCGACGTCGAATACGAGCGTGGCATTCGGCGGGATGACGCCGCCGGCGCCCCGGGAGCCGTAGCCGAGCTGCGGCGGGATAATCAGCGTTCTGGTGCCGCCGACCTTCATGCCCTCGACCCCCTCGTCCCAGCCCTTGATCACCTGCCCGGCGCCCAGCTTGAAGGTGAACGGTTCGCCGTGGTCCTTCGAGCTGTCGAACTTCGTGCCGTGGTGATTCTCCGCCTTCGGATCGTAGAGCCAGCCCGTGTAGTGCACGGTGACCTGGTCGCCGGCCTTCGCTTCCGCTCCGCCGCCGACCTTGGTGTCCCAGGCGCGCAGGCTCGTAATCGTGTCCATCCTGTTGACCTCTTCACCGCGCCCGCAGCCGGCGATCGCGGCCAGCGCCAGCGCGCCGGCGAGAAGGAGTGCTGCGGGCAGATGCGTGCGCATGGCAGAACGCACGATTGTACCTCACGCGCGTCCGGCGCTCGACGCTACGGAATGAGGACGAGCTTCCCGATGTGCGCGCTCGCCTCCATGACGCGGTGCGCGTCGGCGGCTCGCTCGAGCGGGAAGGTCCGATCGACGATCGGCTTGACTCGCCCGACCGCGAGCAGCGGCCAGACGCGCTCGCGGAGGGCCGAGGCGATGGCGCCCTTCTCCGGCACGGAGCGCGCGCGCAGAGTGGAGCCGGTGATGGTCAGACGCCGCTGCAGCACGGGAATCATGTTGAGCTGCGCCTTCCCCCCGCCCAGTGTTCCGATCTGGACGAGGCGCCCATCGGTCGCGAGGACGTCGATGTTGCGCGGCAGGTACTCGCCGCCGACGATGTCCAGCACGACATCGACGCCCCGGCCGCCGGTCCCTTCCTTGATGTCGGCGACGAAGTCGCGATCCCTGTAGTTGATGGCCCGATCGGCGCCCAGGCGCTCGCACGCGGCGCACTTGTCGGCGGTGCCGGCGGTCGCGAACACGCGGGCGCCGAGCGCCGCGGCGAGCTGGATGGCGGTGGTGCCGATGCCGCTCGATCCGCCATGGACGAGGATCGATTCGCCGGCGGCGAGATGGCCGCGCTCGAAGACGTTGGTCCAGACGGTGAAGAACGTCTCGGGAATGGCGCCGGCCTGCACCAGGTCCATGCCCGCCGGTACCGGGAGGCACTGCGGCGCCGGAGCGACACAGTACTCCGCATAACCACCGCCGGCGACGAGCGCGCAGACGCGATCGCCCGTCTCCCAGCCGTGCACGCCGCGGCCGATCGCCTCGATCACGCCGGCCACTTCGAGCCCGGGAATATCGGACGCGCCGGGAGGCGGAGGGTACCTGCCCTGCCGCTGCAGGACGTCGGGGCGATTCACGCCGGCTGCCGTCACCTTGATCAGCACGCTGCCCGGACCCGGCGATGGCCTGGAACGCTCCGCGGGAACGAGGACATCGGGGCCGCCCGGCCCTCGAATTTCAATCACGCGCATCGTGGAACACCGCATCGGTGGTCGCCGGCTCCATGAGGAACGCCGCCAGCGCGATCCCGAGCCCCAGCGCGAGCGTGAACATGGCCGGCAGC
This sequence comes from uncultured Acidobacteriota bacterium, assembly GCA_963840225.1. GTDB lineage: Bacteria > Acidobacteriota > Vicinamibacteria > Vicinamibacterales > CAVVIG01 > JBLMXQ01. The sequence continues at coordinate 173,850 of CAWIYH010000007.1, read as the reverse complement.
GGACGGATCGGCGCCAGCAGCAGCGCGTCCAGAGCCAGCCCGATCGCCACCGCGACGTCGCCCGCCATCGTCAGCGCCGAGGCGCGGCGGCGCTCGGTCGGCAGCCGGATCCGGTTCATCTGCTCGGTGAACAGCAGATGCCCGCGCGCCATGCCTGCGATGGCCGAGGCGGCGCCCACGCCGACGAACACCCAGACCGCCGCGGCGCCGCCGACGCGCTGCTTGATCGCCCATGAGACCGCGGTGGCGACGACGTAGAGCGCCATGCTCACCGCCTGGTGCGTCCGCCACCAGCCGACCATTCCGCGCCCCTCGCGCGAGACTTCGATGGAGCGCGGAACGTCAGCCGAGCGCAGCACCTCCACGATCCCACCCGCCGACGCGTACCGCTCCTCCGGCTCCTTCCTGAGCGCGCGATCGATGACGGCGGATGCGGCCGGAGGAAGCCGGACGCCGCGCTCCGCGAGCGGCCGTGGCTCGGCTTCCAGCACACGGGCCGCAACGGCAATCTCGGTCGGAGCGGCGAACGGGTGCTCGCCGCACGCGTATTCGTACATCAACACGCCGAGCGCGAAGACGTCCGAGCGCGCGTCGGCCGGCTGGCCTCTGAGCTGTTCGGGCGCCATGTAGGCCGGCGTGCCGATCAAGAGGCCTGGCCTCGTCAGGAGGGTCGCCCCGGCGGACGCCGCGTCGAGCATTCGGGCCAGGCCGAAGTCGAGCACCTTCAAGCGCCCCTCCCGGGTCCGCATGATGTTCTCGGGCTTCAGGTCGCGGTGGGCGATTCCGCGCCCGTGCGCGGCCGCGACCGCTTCAGCGAGCTCGCGCAGCGTCTCGACCACGCGTTCAGCGGTGGGGCGGCCTTCGGCCATCTCCTCGCGCAGGGTGCACCCTTCGACGAGCTCGGTCGCCATGTACAGCGCGCCTTCGACCTCCTCGAGCGCGTACACGGTGCAGATCCCCGGGTGGCTGAGGGAGGCCGCCGCCTGCGCTTCGCGGCGCAGCCGGTCACGGTGCACGGGATCGCCGGTCAAGTGCGGCGCGAGCGCCTTGAGCGCGACGCCGCGGCCGAGTCGCAGGTCGCGCGCGAGGTAGACGCGGCCCATGCCTCCGCGTCCGATCGGCCGCACGATCGCATAGCTGCCGACGACGGTGCCCTCCGGCAGCGGCTCCTCGTCGGCCAGGATCTCCGGGTGACGCTCGACGATCGGCTGATCGAGAAACCGGTCCGCCCGCGCGTGGTACTGGAGCAGCGAGCGCACCTCCTCCCGCACGGCGTCATCGTCGGCCGCTTCGCAGCGGAGCCACGCATCGAGATCGGCGGAGGGCAGCTCGAGCGCCCGCTCGAAGAGGTCGCGCACGCGGCGCTGCTGAGCGGGGGTCATCGGGTCCGGCCTCGGTGAGCCGCGATCGACATGCTCTGCGCATTATCCGGTGAACGACATCCGGACTCCATAGGAGAGCGCAATGCGTCTCGATCGCGCGGTCGTTCCCGCCTTGACACTCGCGTTGTGCCTGCCGGCGCATGCCGGGGCTCAGCCCCGGGACTGGCCGCGAAGCGGCGCAGAGGTCGCCGCCGGCGTGGACACCTTCGCCGTGTGGTTCCCTGACGGCGGGGTGTTGACCATACCGACGACCGATCTGCGGCTGACCCTGCCGCGGAATCCGCTCTGGGCCACCGAAGGCGTCCTCCAGATGAAGCCCGGCGAGCGGTACGGTTTGTATGCGATCCAGTTCAAGCGACGCCTGATCCGGTTCGACCGTTCGGACTCCACCCGATTCATCGTCTTCGGCTTCACCGGTGCGTTCGGCCGTGGGCGGATCCTCGCACCGGTGGCCCCGTTGATCGGGGTCGGTTACGAACGACGCGTGGCGCAGCACGTGGCGGTGCGCATCGATGGTCAGGTTTTCGCTCTGGTCGGACGACTGTCGCTGACGCTCGCCGTTCCACTGTCGCGACACTGAGGAGATGCGGCGGCTGCCGGTGCCCCTCCGCTGAGCTCGCGCAGCAGCCAGGCCCGGGCGAGACTCCAGCGGCGCTTCAGCGTGGCCGGCGAAATCCCGAGGGCGGCGGCCGTCTCCTCGATGCTGAGCCCCACGAAGTACCGGAGCTCGATGATGCGCGCCTGCTCTGGATCGAGGGCCTCCAGGCGGTCGAGCGCTTCGTCGAGCGCCGGGAGCATGTCGTCCTCGTTCGCGGCCATGGGCACCGAGTCGTGGAGCGACACCCGGTCGAGCGCCGCCCACCGCTTCTGCGCCCCTCGTGCCCTCGCGCGCTCGACGAGAATCTGGCGCATCGATCGCGCCGCAATCCCGACGAAATGGCGCTCGTCGGTCCACGGCGCCCCGGCGCCCGCGAGCCGCAGATAGGCCTCGTGCACCAGGGCCGTCGCCTGCAGTGTCTGCCCGGGGCGCTCGCGACGCAGGTAGGCGCCCGCCAGGCGCCGCAGCTCCGCATACACGACCGGGAGCAGGTCATCGGCTGGCGGACGGTCCGGTGAAGCGGCAGCCATGGGTCGGTGAACGCGCTCTTTGCGCATTATCCAGTGAAGGAGGGCCGGCGCCAAATGCCCGCATGCTAGATTCGAGCCATGGTCATCATCGTCATGGGCGCGGCCGGCGCAGGAAAGACGACCATCGGTCGGGCCCTGGCGACCGAGCTCGGATGGCGCTTCGTGGATGCCGACGACCTGCACTCGGAGCACAGCGTCGCGAAGATGCGAGCCGGACTTTCTCTCGACGAGCCGGATCGCGCACCGTGGATCGCCCGGGTGCACGCGGCGATCGCCCGCGCCGTCGATCGGCGCGAGCCCACGGTCGTCGCCTGCTCGGCACTGAAGAAGCGGTATCGGCACGCGCTCGGCGGCGATCTGCACCCGATTCGGTTCGTCTACCTCAGGGCCACGGCGGATCTGCTGCGGCAGCGGCTGGCGGACCGGCCGGGCCACTTCGCCGGCCCCGGGCTCGTCGCGAGTCAGCTCGCCGATCTCGAGGAGCCCCGCGACCGGTCGACCCTGACGCTCGACGCCGCACGCCCGGCGGAGCAGATTCTCGGATGCATCCGCGAAACGTTCGGCGTGTGATGCCGCAGGCTCAGATCAGCTCGTCGGCCCATTCGCGGGCGCGCCACGCGAGAATCGCGTACTTGTCCCTGAGGGCAATCACGCGCCCGGCGTACTCCTGTTTCGGAAACTCCTGCCGGAGGAGCCGGTCGCGCAGCGCGCGCAGCTCGAAGCGATAGAGATCGGCGACGAACCCCCGGACGAGCTCGGGACGCGTCTGGGGCGTGAGGAGCACGCCGTGCCGCGGCAGCGCGTCGACGATTTCGGAACGGTACCTGAACGGCATGCCGGCTTTCCGGCGCTGACGGCAATCCGTCAGCACACTTCTTCCCTCTCTCGTATCGGATCGTGCCTCGGACGACGCCTGCTCTGCTACGATCGTGCGCGATGCCTCAAGCGACCCGCACACGGCCCCGCGTGCTGCTCACCTCGGTCTTCGGTCCCTTCGCACAGGACGACGAGTACGGCAGCCGCACGATCAACCCGATGGAGCTGTACCACAACCAGGTGACGCGCGCGCAGGGTCCGTTCTCGCTGCGGATGCACCATCGGTCCTGGGGCATCATGCTGATCCAGGCGAACATCTCCGCGCCGTCCACGCTGCTCGACTTTCCGACGCGCGAGCGATTCGTCCGCGAGCTCCAATCGCACCACTACGACATCGTCGGCATTTCATCCATCGTCGTCAACGTCGGCAAGGTACGGGAGATGTGCCGGCTCGTGCGGCAGCACTCGCCGCGGTCCACGATCGTGGTCGGCGGCCACGTCGCGGCGATCGCGGGCGTGGATCGGCTCGTCGACGCCGACCACATCGTCAAGGGCGAAGGGATCCGGTGGTTCCGGGAGTTCCTCGGAGAGGACGCCGACCGGCCGATTGCGCATCCGGCGATCCCCTCGTCGTTCGGCTTCCGCCTGATGGGGCTCGCCGCCCCCCGCGGCGGCGGCGATCCCGCCGCCACGATCATCCCGTCGGTCGGCTGCCCGATGGGCTGCAGCTTCTGCACGACCTCGTCGTTCTTCGGCGGCAGGGGAAAGTTCGTGAACTTCTACGAGACCGGCGCGCAGCTGTTCGACGTCATGCGCGACATCGAGCGCCGCCTCGGCGTCCGCACGTTCTTCATGATGGACGAGAACTTCCTGCTCTACAAGAAGCGGGCGCTGGAGCTCCTTGGCCAGATGAAGCGGCACGGGAAGGCGTGGTCGATGTTCGTGTTCTCGTCGGCCAACGCGATCCGGCAGTACGACATGCGGCAGCTGGTCGAGCTCGGCGTGTCCTGGGTGTGGATGGGATTCGAGTCGCCGCGCGCCGGGTACGCGAAGCTGAAGGACGCCGACACCATCGCGCTGACCCGCGAGCTGCAGTCGCACGGCATCCGGGTCCAGGGGTCGACGATCGTGGGGATGGAGCATCACACGCCCGACAACCTGCGCGACGAGATCGCGCACGCCGTCGCGCACGACGCCGACTGCCATCAGTTCATGCTCTACACGCCCGTGCCCGGCACGCCGCTGTACGCCGAGATGGCGAGCGAGGGCCGCCTGCTCGAGGGGATCGACTTCGCGGACATCCACGGCCAGTACAAGTTCAACTTCCGCCACGAGCACATCGCTCGCGACGACTCGAAGACGTGGCTCGACTGGGCGTTCGCCCACGACTTCGAGGTGAACGGACCCAGCCTCTACCGCATGATGCGCACGACGTTCGAAGGGTGGAAGCGCTACTGCCGCGACGGCGACGCGCGCGTCCGGGCCCGGTTCTCGGCGGAAGGCGATCGGCTGCGCCACGGGTACGGCGCGGCCCTCTGGGCGATGGAGCACTACCTGCGGAAACCGAACGGCGAGGTCAGCGCGCGCATCGCGGCGCTTCGCCGCGACATCGAGCGCGAGCTGGGCGGCCTGGCGCGCCTGATCGACCACGTCGCCGGGCCGGTGCTCCTGTGGGCGGCCAGGCGGGAGGCGCTGGCGCATCCCGGGGGCCGCCCGCTCGAACCGCGGACGTTCGTCGAGCGGCGGAACTGGAGCGTCACGCAGCCGACCCCCTGACTTCGTCTAACACGGCTTCGAGCGTCGCCGGCAGGCAGAGGCGATGCCGTGGGCCGGCGAGCGCGTCGGCAAGCGGACCAGGCAGGTCGACCGGGTGGCCGACGATCGGCTCCACAATCTCGCGGAACTTCGCGGGGTGCGCCGTGGCCAGGAAGCTCCCGCGCGGCCCCGCCGGCCCCCCTTGTCGCGCGAGGCCCAGGTACGCAATCGCGCTGTGCGGGTCGAGCAGGTACCCGCGCGCGTCGAACACGCGCCTGATCGTGGCCCGCACGTCGGCGTCCGTGTGAACGGTGCCGCTGACCTCCGCACGGAGCTCGTCGAGACGGCCCCCGACCAGCCACTGCATCCGTTCGAAGTTGCTCGGATTGCCGACGTCCATGGCGTTGGTCAGGGTCGTGATCGAGTCGCGCGGCACGAACCGGCCGGTCGCCAGATACGCCGGCACGACGTCGTTGACGTTGGTCGCGGCCACGAAGTGGCCGATCGGCGCGCCCGATCGCCTCGCCATGAGGCCGGCCGTGAGGTTGCCGAAATTTCCGCTCGGGACCGAGACGAGCGGCGGTTCTCCCGCCGGCGCCGCGGCGAGGAAGTAATAGACCATCTGCGGCAGGAGGCGGCCGATATTGATCGAGTTCGCCGACGTCAGCCGCACCTCCTCGCGTAATGCCGGGTCGGCGAACGCGGCCTTCACGAGCCGCTGGCAGTCGTCGAACGTCCCGTCCACCGCCAGCGCGCGCACGTTGCCACGTTCCGCCGGCGTGTTGAACATCGTCAGCTGGGCTTCCTGCGTGGGGCTGACGCGCCCCTCCGGGTACAGCACGATAACGCGGGTGCCGGGCACGCCGTGGAAGGCGTGGGCAACGGCGCTGCCGGTGTCTCCCGAGGTGGCGACGAGCACTGTGAGCGGCGAACGGCCCCGCTCGAGCGCGGCGATGAGCCGCGCCATCACGCGGGCGCCGACGTCCTTGAACGCCAGCGTCGGGCCGTGGAAGAGCTCGAGCGCCCGAACGCCCGGCTCGACTTCGACGAGGGGCATCGGGAAATCGAGCGCGTCGCCGGCGAGGGCCGCCAGATCCGCTTCGGAGAGCTCGCCGCCGACGTACGGCGCCAGTACGCGCGTGGCGATTTCCACCAGCGACATCGATGGGATTCGCGCGATGTCCGGGGAGGGCCAGGGCGGGAGGGCTTCGGGCACGTACAGGCCGCCGTCGGGGGCGAGGCCGGCCGCGAGCGCCGCGCCGAGGGTGACCGGCGGCGCCCCGCCGCGCGTGCTCACGAAACGCATGTGGAGACGATGCGGGCGCCCGATCCGATCGACGACACGTACGACTCGGGACTCGACCCGATCGCCTCGCGGACCGCGGCCGACATCGCGACGGCCGTGCGCTCGGCTGTCGCGCGGCCCACGCACAGCGCGAAGAGCGAGGGCCCGGATCCGGAGATGCCCGCGCCAAGCGCGCCTGCGTCGATCGCGGCGCGCTTGATCGCGGCGAGGCCGGGGATGAGCGACGCGCGCCGCGGCTCGGCGATGGCGTCGTCGATCGACCGCGCCAGCTGGTCGAAGTCGGCGCGGTGCAGCGCGTCGACGAGCGCGCCGAGATTTGCCGCCTGGCGGATGGCCGCCGCCAGCGGCACGGTGTCGCCCAGCAGCGCACGCGCCGCCGCGGTCTCGATCTCGAGCTGCGGATGCACGACGACGACCATGAGGCCCGGCGGCACCGGCAGGCGGATGACGTCGGGCGGCATCAGGCGGCGCACGAGCACCAGGCCGCCGTAGATGGCCGGGGCGGTGTTGTCGGCGTGCGCCGAGCCGGCGCCAAGCCGCTCGCCCTCGAGCGCGCACGCCACCAGGGTCTCGGGCGCGGCGCGCGCGTCGACCAGCGCGTTGACCGCCACCACGGCCGCCGCCGCGCTCGCGGCGCTGCCGCCGAGACCGCCGGCGAGCGGCAGGCCCTTGCGGACAGTCAGGGCTACGCCCCGGGTCTCGCCGACGAGCTCGAGGAGCGCACGGACCGCCACGCCGGCGGTGTTCCGCCCGGCCTCGCGCAGCAGGCGCCCCCCGTCGCCGGTGATCGCGTCGATGACGACTGGGGCGCCGACGTCGAGCAGCCGCGCCTCGACCTCGTCGCCCGGCGCCTCGAGCGCAAACCCGAGCACGTCGAAGCCGCAGCCGACGTTGGACACCGTCGCGGGCGCAAAGGCCGTGACCGAGTGCATGCCGGGATCCATCTTAACTTGCGGCGCCCGCCACGTACTCGCCAGGATCGCGAAAGACCCTCACCGTGGTCCGTGGAGCGCGCCGGCGGGGAGGCTAGACGCTGTACCGCTGGCGGATCGTGGGAATGAGGTATTCGCTGAACGCGCGGGCGAAATCGTACGCCGGCGCAAATCCCCAGTCGGTGCGGGCGGCACGGTCATCGACGTCGGCCGGCCACGAGTCGACGATCCCCTGGCGCTTCTCGTCGACCCGGTAGGTGATCGCCGCGTTCGGAAACGCGGCGCAGACAACCGCGCACACCTCCGCCGCGGTGGGGTTGAACGCGCGCAGGTTATAGGCCGTGCGGGTGAGGCTGGCGGAGGGCGCCGCGGCCAGCGCGAGCAGCGCGTTCACGCCGTCGGGCATCGCCATGAACGGAATCCGGGTGTCGGGCCTCACGAAGCAGGCGTACGGCTCGCCCTTCGCCGCCGCGTGAATCATCTCGGGCGCGTAGTCCGACGTGCCGCCCGACGGCATGGTGGCCGCCGAGATGAGTCCCGGAAAACGCACCGAGCGGAAGTCCACCCGGCGGGTGACGTCGGCCGACAACTGCTTGTAGTGTCGCGCGTAGTACCGTCCCAGGGACTCGCAGTACAGCTTGTTGCAGCCGTACATCGTGATCGGATGGGTATGGTCGTCCTCGGCGACCCGTCCTGCGCGGTTCTTGGCGTCGAGGTCGGACAGGCCATAAACGGCGATCGACGACGGATAGACGAAGACGACCGGGCGGCCGTGCGACTCGCCCTGACGCTGCGCGAACTCCAGGAGGTTCAGCGTCCCTTCCACGTTGACCTGGTGCGCCGTCACGGGCGTGAACTCCGACCGGGTGGAAAGGAGCGCCGCCAGGTGGAACACGCAGTCGACCTCGAACTCGGCCAGCATCCGGTTGAGCAAGGCCGTGTCGGTGATCGAGCCGGTGAATTCCCGGGCGACCAGCGGGGCCAGCCCCGTATCGAGCGGCATGACATCGAGCGTGATGAGAGAGGTACCGGACGCGGCGAGCCGCGCGACGAGGCCGTGGCCGATCTCGCCGCCGGCTCCGGTCATGAGCGTGACGGTTTTGCGCATGGTCACTTGACGATGAGACGAGGCTGGCCCGACAGCACCCGGTTCACCTCGAGCACCCGGGTGGCGACGATCGCCTTGAACGCGGCTTCGGCCTTGTCGGCGTCGCCCTGGAGCTCCTTCAGGCGGCCCAGCTGGGCCGGGGTGGGCGCCGCGGCGGCCGACCCGATGCCACCGGTCAGCGAGTTGACCTCCTCGCGCAGGCCGGGACCGAATCGATAACCCATCGTCGGCACCAGGCGCGTCAGGGGCCCCCGAACGGTCTTCGCGTCGTCGAGCGCACGCTCGATCGTCGGGAGGGCTTCCGGATTGGTGTCCTTCATCGACGCGTGGAGGTCGGTGAGCTGGCCAATCAGGTCGTCCTCGGAATCGACCATCCGGTTGAGTCGCGAGGTCAGGTCGCGGAGCGTCAGGAGGGCGTCGCGCTGCGCGGCGAGATCGGCCGCGGCGACCTCTGCACGCGGGTCGGGCTCCACGCGCACGGGCTTCGTCAGCTGCCGCCCGCCGACGGCCAGCGTCACGGTATAGTCGCCCGGCACCACCAGCGGTCCGCCCGGAGGCCCGAACCGACCGCCGCCCCGGCCGCCGCCCTCCTGCGACCGTGGTGGCGTCGGGGGATCGTAGCGGAGGTCCCACGCCACCCGATTCACGCCGGCCTGCTTGGGCGCCTCGCGGATGGTGCGGACGGTCTTGCCGCCGCGATCGGCGACGGTCACCGTCACGCCCGTCGCCGCCTCCTTCAGGAAGTAGTCGACGTAGGTGCCGTAGGCCGGATTCCGGCCGGCGAAATGATGGGCCCCGACGAAGACGTTGGTGTTCGACATCTGGTAGCGGACGCCGGGCCTCGGGTTGAACAGGTACGCGGCGCTCGACCTGGCTGCCGGGAGCTCCCGCAGCGCGGCCAGATCGTCGAGGACCCAGGCCCCGCGGCCGTGCGTGGCGGCGATCAGATCGTTGTCCCGCGGGTGAATCTGCAGGTCGCGCACCGCGACCGGCGGCATGTTGTTCGCAATCGAGCTCCAGTGCGAGCCGCCGTCCCACGACGCGAAGACGCCGAGCTCGGTGCCGGCGTACAGGAGCGACGGCGACTTCGGATCCTCCCGGATGACGTGAACATAGCCCTTCGGCGGCAGGTCGCCGCGAAGCGCCGTCCAGGTGCGGCCGTAGTCGGCCGTCCTGAAGCCGTACGGCGCGAAATCGTCGTCGCGATGACGATCCACCGCAACGTAGGCGGTGGCGGCGTCGGCGTGCGACGCGTCGATCGCGGGGATCCACGAATTCGCCGCGAGGCCAGCGATGTTCGAGACGACGTTCGTCCAGCTCTTCCCGCCGTCCCGTGTCACCTGCACGTTGCCGTCGTCGGTGCCGACCCAGATGACGTTGGCGTCGAGCGGCGACGGCGCGATGGCGACGATGGTGCAGTGGAACTCGGCCGCGGTGTTGTCGTTGGACACGTCGCCGCCCGACGACTGCTGCTTCGACTTGTCGTTGGTCGTCAGGTCGGCGCTGATCGCGCCCCAGGTCTCGCCGTGGTCCGTGGACCGGAACAGGACGTTGGCGCCGAAATAGACCGTCCCCGGATCCTTCGGCGAGAGCACGATCGGCGAGTTCCAGTTGTAGCGGTACTTGTGGTCCGAGATGCCCTCTCCCGCCGACCCGATCTTCGCCGGATACGGCGAGATCTGCCGGTGCGCTCCGGTGCGCAGGTCGGTGATGGCGATGACGCCGCCCTGCGTGTCGCTGTACACCAGGTTCGGCTGCCGCGGATCGGGAACGGCGAAGAAGCCGTCGCCGAAGGTCAGCGTCTGCCAGTCCTCGCGGCGGATCCCTTCGTTGAGCGTCGTGCGGCTCGGCCCGCACCAGTTGAAGTTGTCCTGCAGGCCGCCGCAGATGCGATAGGGCTGAGCGAGGTCGTAGTTGACGTGGTAGAACTGGCTGAGCGGCAGCACGTTCAGGTACTCGAAGGTGTCGCCGCCGTCCCACGACTGGTACACCCCGCCGTCGGCAGCCGCTCCGGATTGGCCGGATCGATCCACAGGGCGTGGTGATCGGAATGAACGCCGGCGTCGTGGGGACGAAACGTCCGGCCGCCGTCGCGCGACATCCACAGATTGCCGCCCAGCACGTACACGCGCTCGGGATCGCGCGGATCGACGCGGACGACGCCGAAGTAGAATGGCCGCAGCACGATCCGCGGATCCTTGTGCACCATCTCCCAATGGGTGCCGCGATCGTCGGAGCGGAACAGGACGCCGGCATCCTTGAACTCGGTCACCATGTACACGGTGGACGGCTGGCTCGCCGCGACGGCGATGCCGATTCGGTCCTGGGGCTGCGCGGGAAGGCCGCCGGTGAGGTGCGTCCACGTGGACCCGCCGTCCATCGATCGGTACAGCCCGGTCCGACCGCCGCCGCTGTCCATCCGCCACGGCCGGCGGCGGTAGGTGTACATGCCCGCGTAGACGATCCGCGGGTTCGACGGATCGAGCTCCACGTCGGAGCAGCCGGTGTCCTTGTCGAGGTACAGGATCTTCGACCAGCTCTTGCCGCCGTCCGACGTCTTGAACAGACCGCGCTCCTCGTTGGCGCCCCATTCGTGCCCGAGCGCGGCGACGTAGGCCACGTCCGGGTCCCGCGGATCGACGCGGATGCGGGCGATGCGCTCCGTGTCGTCGAGACCGAGGTGCCTCCAGGTCTCGCCGCCGTCCGTGGAGCGGTAGACGCCGTCGCCGAACGACACGCTGTTGCGCGGATTGCCCTCGCCGGTGCCGGCCCACACGACGTTCCTGTCGGACGGTGCGACGGCAATGGCGCCGATCGAGAGCACCGGCTCGCGGTCGAAGACCGGCGTGAACGTCGTGCCGGCGTTGGTCGTCTTCCAGATGCCCCCGTCGGCGGCGCCGACGAAGAACGTCGTGGCATCGCCGGCCACGCCGTCGATGGCCGTCACGCGTCCACCGGTGTTGGCCGGGCCGAGCGATCGCCAGGCTAGGGCCGCCAGCGGCGCGTCGCCGGACGGTGGCGCGGGGAACTGCCCGGCAGACGGACGAAGGCTGAAAAGAAGAACGATGCCGGTGACGGCCGCGAGGAACGCGCGCTTCATGACAGACGATTCTACGCCGTCGTGACGACGACCGGGCATGCTCGGCCCCCGCGGGGGTCTCAACGGCGACCGCCGGCATCCCGCTTTCCCCCGTCACGCGACGTCGCCAGCATGTGCACGGCGGTGTACACGACGACGACAACGACGAGCCAGCGGACAGCGCCGAGCGGCAGCGACCTGACGACCAGGGCCGCCAGAAGCACGGCGGGCACCGAGCCCAGCGCGAGCCCGAGCGTCGGCCGCAGGTCGTAGCTGCCGCTCCGCACGAACTTCATGCTGGCAATCGGCATCAGGAAGGCGCAGGAGCCCATCATGATCGGAAACGCCGCGGTCGGATTCATCCCGAGCAGGCTGACGAGGATCATACAAGGTGCGTACAGGCCGATGCCGAGCATCATGAAGACGCCGAGGACGAAGTTCCCGGCGAGGCCGACGCCGAGCCGCCCGCCCGACAGCCCGAGCGTCACGCCGCCGCCCGGGAACAGATTGAGCTGGGTCATCAGCATCAGGACCGCCGCGCCGAGGAGCGCCAGCCCCATGCCGATCTGGATCCTGCGCCGCGGCCAGCGCACCACCACCCCCGCGCCGAGCCAGGACCCGAGGCACGCCGCGGCGATCATCAGCAGCAGCGTCTTCGGGTCGACCGGCACGAGCCGCGTGTAGATGAACGCCTGCGTGATCGTCGGCAGGGTGTGGCCGACGTTCAGCGTGCCGGGAATGACGCGCACCGGCACCATCTCCTTCAGCTTGAAGATCGACGTGGTGGTCGCGAAGGAACCGATGCCGAGCGTGTCGAAGAAGGCGGTGACGAAGCCGACCGCCGCCTGGAACGGCGTGGGGAGGATCGGCTGCGGATGCGCGGCCGCTCCATGCGTCGGGCGCCCGCGCCTGGCGGCGGCGATGCCATGCCCCAGCGCCACGGCGTAGACGAGGAGCACGAACCCGAGCCCGACGAAGAGGAAATCGCGCATCAACCGTCGCCCTCTCTGACCGGCTACTGCAACAGCTCGTTGGTGTAGGTTCTGGACAGGTCGACGCGCGCCTTGCGGACGTTTTCCATCGACTGGGACAGGAGGCGATGGACGATCGCGGCCCCCTCCGCCGACATCACGCCGTCGGGAGAATACATCGGCATGGCGTGGCCGAGCGCGGCGATGTACAGCTGATCGTCGCCGCCGCGAAAGCGCTCGGGCATCCTGGCCGCAATTTCGGCCGGCGAGTGCGCCTGCATCCACTCGAGGGCGCGGCGAATCGCACGGGCCAGACGGCCCGCGGTGTCACGATGTGCGCGCACCCAGTCGCCGGTCGAGTACAGGACCGCGCCGGGGTACATGTCGGTGCCGAATGCCGCCTTGACGCCGGCGCCGGTGCGCAGGTCCGCCAGGACGCGGATGCCCGGATTGCGTCCGACGGCCAGGGTGAACGCGGGCTCGGCCATCATGCCGGCGGCCACCGATCCGTGCTCCATGGCGGCAATGGCGCTGGCCGACGTGCCGATCGCCGTGAAGCTGACGGAGTCGGGCGGCACGCCGTGCTTCTGCAGCAGATAGGTGAGCATCATCTGCGTGGACGACCCGGCCGCGGTCACGCCGGCCACGTGCCCGGCGAGATCCTCGATGCGCGAGACGCCCCCGAGCGCCTGCGGCGGCGCCGCCAGCACGAGCCCCGGGTATCTCAGCATCGTCACGAACGCGACGAGCTCACGGCCGTCGGCGGCCAGCTCGATCGTGTGATCGTAGAAGCCCGACACGACATCGGCACTGCCGCCGAACAGCGCCTCGAGCGCCTTCGATCCACCCGCGAAGTCCTCGATGGTCACGTCCAGGCCCTCGTCCCGATACAGCCCGAGCCGCCCGGCGAGCGTCGTCGGCAGGTAGAGCAGCTGGCTCTGGCCACCGACGGAGATCCTCACCGAGGTCGCCGAGCCGCCGCGAGGCGCGCCACGACCGCACGCGACGGCGAGAATGACGACGGCGAGTATCACGCCGAGGGTCACGGGCTTCGCGAGGTTCACCTGCTTCACGGGCTTCACCTGGTTCGCGGCGGTCAACGAGCGAGAGCGCTCGAGGGGCGCGCGAGGCCGTCGAGGAATTTCGCGGCGGTCCGCGTGACGTGGTCGGCCCTCCTCCTGCTGGTGTGGGGGCTGTGGCCGGTATGGGCGAAGACGATCGTCCGGTGCGGGGACCGGAGCGTCGCTCCGTGGCCGGCTCGGGAACCAGCCGGCCTGCAGAGAGCCGTCCGGAGCCGCCGCAGCTCGTTGGGCTCGGTTCGGGGGTCGCGGGCGCCGTGGACCAGGAGGGTCGGCACCCGAAGGGACGGCAGTGTGCCGTCGTAGAGATCCGCGGCAGGGACTGGCCCAAGGTCCGCCAGCCGCAGCCACGCATCGCCGGTCATCGCGATCACGCGGCGCCAGTCCGCGCCGTGGTCGCGCTCGAACACCTCGAGGAGATTCGGATCCAGGCGCTCAGGTGAGCGGGCCACGGTCTCGAAGAACTGGCGAGACGCCGGCTTGCGCCGCAGCAGATGGGTCGCTTCGGCCACAATGCCCGCGATCCGCTCCGGGAACAGGAGGCCGGCGTGGAGGGCGATGACCGCCCCGTCGCTGTGTCCCCAGAGGACCGGCCGCTCCCGCGCGCCTTCGACGCCCGCCTCGACCTCGAGTCGCTGCAGGGCATCGATCACCGCCAGCGTCTCGACGGCCGCCCGACGATGAAAGTCGATGGGCAGGCGCTCGATCCGTCCGGATCCGCCGTAGCCGGTCCGGTCGGGCACGAAGACACGATAACGATCCTTCAGCGCGGCGATTTGCCGATCGAACGGGTACGCCTCGTAGCCCCAGCCCCCGTGGAGGAACAGCAGCGGCGTCCCGGCGCCGAACCGGCGGCAGGCGATGGGGACCGGCGCGCGGCCGGGCGCGAGCGGCGACGCCTCTAGTGAGAGGATGAGTGCGCCTTCTTCCACGCGTCGTACCTCATTCGGAGCGTCTTGACCGGGTTGGCGTTTTCGGTCGGCCTGACGTCGTCGTTCGTGACGCTGACGTACATGGCGTACTGGCCGTTGTTGAACGAGTCGCCGTTCCGGTCGTTCCTGCCGGCCTGCAGGATGTAGGCGACATGCGCGGTCTTGGCGTCGCACGGCGCGTTGACCTTCGGCTCGCTGTCACACGTGCAGCGCCGGTCGCCGCCGCGGCCGTCCGCCGCTTCCATCGCGGCCATGACGCGGTCGGCCAGCGACCCCCTGGTCACCTCGAACGCCGCCGCGGCCGCGTGCACCACGTTGTCGCTGGCGAGGATGTTGCCCTGAATCGAGTACCAGATCCCCGTGCCGGGCACGTTCCCCACGTCGTGGAGCGAGGCGATCGCGTTCTTCGCGCCGTCGAAGTTGGCGTGGCGCCCCTGCATGTCCAGTATGCCGAACTGGCGCGACTCGATGTTCGGGTCCTGCTTCAGCATCTCGAGGATCCGTGCGGGATCGGTCCCCTTCTCCAGCTCGGCGAAGATGAGCTTCTGGTTCGCGCGCGTGCGGTCGACCCCGGCCTGTGCGGCGGCCACGCCCTTGCCGGGCACGACAATCGCCTGGATGTCCCGCAGGTCCTTCGCGGGGAAGTTGGCGATGTTCCGCTGGGCCACACAGGTCGCCGAAGCGACCACGACGGCACCGGTCTTCTGGTCGAGCGCGATCACCGACCAGGTGGCGAACGCGGGCGTGCAGGCGCACAGGACGAACAGGATGGCGGGCACGATGCGGCGCATGGCGGCTCCTTTGGCCCCTTATGCTAAGGTACGTCGCCGCGGAGCGCGAAATGACCAGGTTGATGACCATGATCGCGGCGCTCGCCCTCGCCGTCCCGGCAAGCGCCGCTCCCCTGTTGCCCGTCCAGACGCTGGACCGTCGGAGCATCAGCGAGCTGCAATTCTCGCCCGATGGCCGCCGGCTCGCCTTCACGGTGACCGAGCCGCCGCTCAAGACCGGGAGACCGCGGCACGTCTGGCTCCTCGACGTCGCCACGGGCGAGGCGCGCCAGGCGACCACGTCAGACAAGAGCGAATGGTCGCCACGCTGGTCGCCCGACGGACGGACCCTGGCGGTCCTCTCCGATCGCCGCGGGAAGGCCCAGGTCTATCTCCTGTCGATGCGCGGCGGTGAGGCCGAACCGCTCGTCGACGGCAAGGAGGCCGTCCGCGAGTTCCGGTGGTCGCCCGATGGAGGCGAGATCGCCCTGCTGATGCCCGAACCGAAGTCCGAGGCGCTCGAACGGCGCGAGCGCGACAAGGACGACGGCCGGGTCGTCGATCGCGACGACAGGCGCCCGCGCGTGTGGACCGCGAACGTCGAGACGCATGCGCTGCGCCGGGTCACGCGCGGCACCTGGGGGATCGGACAGATCGAGTGGCTGCCGGCAGGCGACCGGCTGATCGCCGTGGCCAACGACCATCCGGACTCGGATCGCTGGATCGACCGGCTGTATACGATCGAGCTCGCCGACGGCCGTTTCACCGAGATCGCCGCGCCGCGCGGTCCGTTCGGCGGCGTGACCGTGTCGCCCGACGGCACGACGATCGCCTACGTGGGCGCGCGCGTGGACGGCCCCGAGCCGCACGACCTGTGGCTGCAGCCGACGGCGGGCGGACGCCCCGTGAACGTCACCGGAACGACCTGGAGCGACGCGACGTTCGATCTTCCGATTCGCCAGGTCCGCTGGGCCGGCGATTCGGCGCTGGTGGCGGTTGCGGATCGCGGATTCAAGAGCGCGCTCGTGTCGATCGCGCGGCGCGGGCCGGCGATCACCACGGAGGGCGGCGTCGACGTCAACCCGACGGGCTTCGCGCGGGCACCTGGCGGCACGCTCGCCTTCGTCGGGGAGACCGCGACGCGCGCGCCCGAAGTCTGGATCAAGGCGCCCGGCGCCGCCGCGCGGAAGGTGACGTCGCTCAATGCCGGCTGGGACGCCGTCCCGGTGATCGCGCCGCAGTTCATTCACTACACGAGCTTCGACGGCACGTCTATCGAGGCGGCGCTGCTCGTACCGCCCGATCGCCCGGCCGACGGTTCGCGCTCCGGCGCCGACTCGCGGCCGGGCGCCGCCTCCGCACGGCTGCCGCTCGTCGTGCTCGTCCACGGCGGGCCGACCGGGCGCTGGTCGGACGCCTTCGAGCCATGGGGCCAGCTCCTGGCCGCGCGCGGCTACGCGGTGCTTTATCCGAACGTGCGCGGCTCGACCGGCTACGGCGAGCGCTTCGTCGAGATGAACCGCGCCGACTGGGGTGGCGGTGATTTCAAGGACGTCATGGCCGGCGTCGACGCGATGATCGCGCGCGGCATCGCCGACCCGGCGCGGCTCGGGATCGGCGGCTGGTCGTACGGCGGCTACATGGCGGCGTGGGCGGTCACCCAGACCACCCGCTTCAAGGCCGCCGTGTCCGGGGCGCCGGTCATCGACATGGCCAGCGAGTTCGGCACCGAGCGGGGGCCGGCGTACGACCACTGGTTCTACGGCGCGCCGTACGAGAAGCTCGACGGCTTCGTCAAGAGCTCGCCGGTCACCTACGTCCGCCAGGCCAAGACGCCGACGCTCCTCCTCCAGGGCGAAGACGACGTGACCGACCCGATCGGGCAGAGCCAGCAGTTCTATCGCGGCCTGAAGTGGTACGGGGTCGAGAGCGACCTGGTGCTGTACCCACGCGAAGGCCATGGACTGACGGAGCGGAACCACCTGCTCGACCGGCTGAACCGCGTGGTCGCCTGGTTCGACAAGTACGTGAAAGCCGGGGGCTCGCGATCGGAGTGACCGACGCGGTCGATCGCCCGGGACTCGTCTCGCGGGGCGCGCTCGCGCTGACCGCGTGGAGCGAGCGCTGGGTTCCCGACGCGTTCATCTTCGCGCTGCTGGCGACGCTCCTCGTCGTCGCGGCCGGCACGGTCGCGACGCCCTCCACGCTGCCGCAGGTCGTCGACGCCTGGGGCCGCGGCTTCTGGGAGCTGATTCCGTTCACGCTCCAGATGGCGCTCGTCATCATCACCGGCCACGTCCTCGCGACGTCGCCGCCCGCCCAGCGTCTGATTCGGACGGTCGCCGCCTGGCCGCGCTCGCCGCGGGCCGCAGTGGCGATGGTCACGGCGTTCGCCCTCGCCAGCGCCTGGATCAACTGGGGCTTCAGCCTGATCTTCAGCGCGGTGCTGGCGCGCGAAGTCGCACGACGCGTGCGCGGCGTCGACTACCGCGCGCTCGCCGCCGCCAGCTTCCTGGGGCTCGGCAGCATCTGGGCGCAGGGCCTCAGCGGCTCGGCCGCGCTCCAGATGGCGACGCCCGGCGCGCTCCAGCCGCAGATCCGCACCATCGTGGCGGCCGGCGGAATGGTCCCGGGCGGCATCGTCACGTTCGGGCACACCATCTTTCTCTGGCAGAGCGTCGTCGCGGTCCTGATCGAGATGGCGGTCGTCACGACCGTCATGTGGCTCGCGACGCCTCCGCCGGGCCGCGGACGCACCGCCGCGGATCTCGGCATCGCCCTTCACCCCGACGTCTCGGCTCGTCCCGGGCGCTCAGCCCCGGCGGGTGGGCCCTCCAGCATCCCTCCGGGCGCCTGGCTCGAACACTCGCCGGTACTCACGTGGCTGATCGTGGCGCTCGGGAGCGCCTATCTCGCGCGCTACTTCGTGGACACGGGCGATCCGCTGAACGCGATCACGCTGAACATCCTGAACTTCGCGTTCCTCCTCGCCGGATTTCTGCTGCACGGGACGCCCGCACGCCTCATGCGCGCCGTCGAGGACGCCACGCCCGCGGTGTGGGGCGTGATCCTGCAGTTCCCCTTCTACGCCGGCATCGCCGGCGTGATTACGGCGACGCACCTGAACGAGCGGCTGGCGGCGGCCTTCGTCAGCGTGTCGACGCACGCGACCTTTCCCGCGCTCGTCGCGCTCTATTCGGCCGTGCTCGGCGTCTTCGTGCCGTCGGGCGGCTCGAAATGGGTGATCGAGGCGCCCTACGTGATGGCCGCCGCGCACGGCCTCAAGGTGCACCTCGGCTGGGTGGTGACCTCGTACGACCTCGGCGAGGCGCTCGCGAACCTCGTGCAGCCGTTCTGGATGCTCCCGATTCTCGGCCTGTTCCAGCTGCGGGCCCGCGACGTCATGGGCTACACCTTCGTGGTGTTCCTGTCGCTCGCTCCGGTCGTCCTGCTCCTCGTCACGCTGCTGGGGCTGACGCTGCCGTATCCGCTGTAGAATTCGGCGAATGCTGCCCACACCGGGTGCGCCCGCGGACCACCTGTTCCAGACGCTGATCGAGTACAGCTCGTCGGCCGTGGTCGTGCTGGACGAAGAGGGAACGGTCACCTTCGCCAGCCGGTCGCTCGCCCGCCTGTTCGGGTACGAGCTCTCGGAGCGCCTGGGCCGCAGCGGGTTCGAGCTGCTGCATCTCGACGATCTGGCGGCGGCCCGAAAGGCCTTCGCGGAGGCGCTGGCCAACCCCGGTCGGCCGATCACGCTGCGCTGCCGCGTCCGGCACAAGGACGGCGACTGGCGTCGCGTCGACGTCATCGGGATCAACTGGCTCAACGAGCCGGCCGTCAAGGGCATCGTCATCAACTACCAGGACATCACCGAGCGCCACCGAACGGCGGAAGCGCTCCGCGCGAGCGAAGCGCGGCTGCGGCAGCTCGTCGAGAACGCGCAGGACCTGATCTACTACTGCGATCCGCACGGCTACTTCACGTACGTGAATCCGGCGGCCGCGCGCGTGATGCAGTTCGACGAAGACGAGCTCATCGGCCGCCACTTCCTGACGTTGATTCGTCCCGACTACCGCGGCACGGCGGGGCGGCTGTACACGCGGCAGATCGCGGACCGCGTGTCCAGTACCTACCTGGAATTCCCGGCCGTGAGGAAGGACGGCAGCTCGGTCTGGGTGGGACAGCACGTGCACCTGGTCTTTGAGGATGGGGCTGTCGCCGCCGTCCAGGCGATCGCGCGCGATATCACGGCCCAGAAAGTCGTCGAAGAGCGGCTGCGCCGCTCCGAGGCGAGGTACCGGTCGCTCATCGAAGGCGCCGCATACGGGATCTATCTGGCGGGGCTGGACGGACGGATCCTGGACGCGAACCCGGCGCTCGCCGAGATGCTGGGCTACGCGCACGTGGACGAGTTGCGCGCGCTCAATATGGCGGACTTCTACCGCGACCCGCACGAGCGGGCCGAGCTCATCGACCGCTACGCGTCCGAGGGATTCGGGTCGGCCGACGTGAAGTGGAAGCGGAAGGACGGCGTGCCGATCATCGTGCGGCTGACCGCGCGCGTCGTGCCGCTCGGCGTGGAGGGGGGCGAGCGCTGCTTCGAGGGCATCGCCGAGGACATCACGGCGAAGCGGGCGCTCGAGGAACAGCTCCGGCAAGCGCAGAAGATGGAGGCCGTGGGACGACTCGCACGCGGGGTCGCGCACGACTTCAACAACGTCCTCGCGGCGATCGTCGGCTGCAGCGACCTGCTCCTCGCCCAGTTGCCGCCCGACGATCCCGCGCGCGGCGACGCCGAGGAGATCCGCAAGGCCGCGGAGCGCGGCGCGGGACTGACCCGCCAGCTCCTCGCCTTCAGCCGCCGTCAGGCGCTCGAACAGAAGATCCTCGACCTCGGCGTTCTCGTGCGGGGATTCGAGGGCATGGCGCGGCGGCTCGTCGGCGATCTGGTCCGCCTCACGGTGAGCGGCGGGGAGCGCGCGCTGAGGGTGCGCGCCGAGCCGGGACAGATCGAGCAGATCCTCTTGAATCTCGTCGTCAACGCCACCGACGCGATGCCGGAGGGCGGCACGATCGACGTCCGGGTGGAAGCCTGTGAGATCGAACGCGATGCCGACAGCGCCCGGACCGGCCTGCCGCCAGGCCCCTACGCGCGGATGGCGGTGCGCGACAGCGGCGTCGGCATCGCCCCCGAGATGCAGCGCCACGTCTTCGAGCCCTTCTTCACCACCAAGGGACCGTCCAAGGGCACCGGTCTGGGGCTCTCGATCGTCTACGGCATCGCCAAGGAATGCGGCGGCGCCGTCACGTTCACGAGCGAGCCGGGCAAGGGCACCACGTTCGTCGCCCTGTTCCCCCTCGTCACGGACGCAGCGTCGGTGGACTAGCTCAGCTCGCCGGGGAGCCCTCGTCCTTCTTCACGACGTCCGCCAGTCCGCCCCACGTCTCCGGGTCCTGGCAGAGCAGCGTCTCGAAATACAGCGCCACGTCACCGGGCGGAAAGCGGCGCTCCAGCTCCGCCGCCGCCGCTCCGAGCTTCGTCGGATCGGGCTTGACGTCGTCTTCCTTGATGAGACCGTCCTCGTGCGCGATCGACAGCGCGTCGAGAAACGCCGCCATCATCGGCCGCTGCTCGGCCAGGTGATACACGACCAGGGCGCGGGCGGCCAGGCTGTCGGGAAGCGACGGCAGGGTGGCCAGATGCCTGGCCTTGCGTTCCGGATCGAGACCGACGACGGTCTTGGGTCGGAACTTCTTCTGCCGGGCGATCAGCATGACGGCCTGGATCTGGTCGTCGGTGGCCTCCTCGTCGAACCAGAACGCCAGCGCGACGCGCTGCCGCTGGTCGGAGGTCATCTGTTTCCAGAGCCGTGCGGGCGTACGCGTGGGTTCCATACTATTCTAGGGCTGCGTGCTCTTTACCGAACCGACGTTCCTCTTCTTGTTCCTGCCGGTTCTCCTCGCGCTGTATTTTGTCACGTTCTCCCGGTCGCACGGCGCGTACGGCAACTGGCTGCTGCTCCTCGCCAGCGTCATCTTCTACGCCAAGGGCGGCGGCGCGTTCACCTGGCTGATGCTCGGGTCGATTGCGTTCAACTACTGGATGGCGATTGCGGTCGACCGCCTGCGCGGGACGCCGTACGGCCGGCGGGTGCTGGCGGTCGCGATCGCCGTGGATCTCGGCGTGCTCGGGATCTTCAAGTACGCGAACTTCTTCGCCGACAACGTCAACGCCCTGTTCCTGGTCCTTCACGCCCGGCCGGTGGTCGTGCCGCGCGTTCTGCTGCCGATCGGCATCTCGTTCTTCACCTTCCACGCAATTTCGTACGTCGTCGACGTGTACCGGCGCGACGCGACGGCACAGAAGAGCCCGGTACACGCGGCATTGTACCTGCTGCTCTTCCCGCAGCTCATCGCCGGCCCGATCATCCGCTACCGGGACCTCGCGGACCAGCTGGCGCGGCGCGTCGTCCGCCTCGAGGACTTCGCGTACGGCGTCCGCCGTTTCGTCGTCGGGCTCGCCAAGAAAGTCCTGATTGCGAATGTGGTCGCGGTGCCGGCGGACAAGATCTTCGCCATGCCCT
Organism: uncultured Acidobacteriota bacterium; assembly: GCA_963840225.1. Lineage (GTDB taxonomy): Bacteria > Acidobacteriota > Vicinamibacteria > Vicinamibacterales > CAVVIG01 > JBLMXQ01. The sequence goes on along the minus strand of CAWIYH010000007.1, from coordinate 152,005 downwards.
TCGCGCAGCTGAGCGCCGGGCACGCATGGCTGGGCCTGGTCTGCTACACGCTGCAGATCTACTTCGACTTCTCGGGATACTCCGACATGGCGATCGGCCTCGGGCGCATGTTCGGATTCAGGTTCCCCGAGAACTTCCGGTATCCCTACATCGCGTCGAGCGTCCAGGACTTCTGGCGCCGGTGGCACATCTCCCTGTCCACCTGGTTCCGCGACTACCTGTACGTGCCGCTCGGCGGCAACCGGGTCGCGCCGCGGCGCGTGTACGTGAACCTGGTGATGGTCTTCTTCCTCTGCGGTCTGTGGCACGGCGCGAGCTGGAATTTCGTCATCTGGGGCCTGTGGCACGGGATGTTCCTCGTCATCGAGCGCGCCACACGCCAGACCCCCGCTCGCGTACCCAGGCACACCGGCACCCAGGCACCCGGGCACCTGCTCCGCCACACCTACGCGCTGGCCGTCGTCATGGTCGGGTGGGTCTTCTTCCGCGCAGATACCCTGCCGGGCGCCCTCGCATTCCTGAAGGCGATGGCCGGTCTCGGGCCGGCGCTGCCGACGCCCTACTCGGTCGCGTGGTACCTGACGCCCGAGATCTGGCTGGCCCTGGCGGCCGGAGCGATCGGCTCCGCGCCCCTCATCCCGGCGCTCGCCCGGTGGCGCGACCGCGCCGCGCAGACCGCGCCGCTCCCGGCCGTCGACTGGGCCTTCGGCCTGACGTCGACCGTGGCGCTCGCCGCGCTCTTGGTCGCCTCGATCACGCAGATGGCGGCGCGCACCTACAACCCGTTCATCTACTTCAGGTTCTGATGGACACCACGGGCGACGCGAGAACGGCGCGCTACGGCGGACGCGACGAGGTCGAGACCGCGCGACGCGGTCTGTTCGACCTGCTCACCGTCGCGCTCTTCGCCGCAATCATCGCGCTGCCGCTCGCCGCCAATCTCACGGGCGACGACGGCGCCGACCCTCAGGCGGAGAACCGGGAGCTGGCGGCGATGCCCCGCGTGGACGGCACGCTGAAATCGCTCGCGCAGTTCCCCGCGGCTTTCGGCGCCTGGTTCGAGGACCATTTCGGCTTTCGCGCACGGCTGGTGCGCTGGTACGGCGAGTCGCGCTTCTGGGGGCTCGGCGTGTCGCCTTCGACGACGGTCGTCAAGGGACGCGACGGGTGGCTCTTCTACAACGACGACGGCGGGATGGCCGACTACGCCAACGAGGCGCTGCTCTCGCCGGGCGAGCTGGAGTTGTGGCGTGAAACCGTCGTGCGCACGCGGGACTGGCTGAAGGCCCGCGGGATCGGCTACGCGTTCACCATCGCGCCGGACAAGCACGTCATCTATCCCGAGGAGGTGCCCGACTCGATTCGGAAGATCCGGGACGTTTCACGAACCGACCAGGTCCTCGCGGTGCTGCGCGAGGCGGGCGTATCGGTGGTGGACCCGCGTGAGCCGCTCCTCGACGCGAAGCGCCGGGAGCGCATCTACTTCGTCACCGACACGCACTGGAACGATCGGGGCGCCTTCGTGGCGTACCGGCAGCTGGTCGCCGCCATCCGCGCCGAGGTGCCGGCCGTGCCGCCCGCCTGGACGCGGGACGACTTCACGCCGACGAGGCGCACGACCGACGGCATGGATCTGGCCGGCATGATCGGCCTGACGCGTGTGCTGCCCGAGGTCGATCTCGGTCTGGCTCCGCGGCGACGGCGCCGCGCGCGCGTCGTCGAGCCGCCGGGCGCGGAGCCGTCGGCCGAAGAAGGCCGGCTGGTCACCGAGATCCCGGGTTCGACCCTTCCCCGCGTGGTCGTCTTCCGCGACTCGTTCATGTCGCGCGTGGCGCCCTACCTGAGCGAGCACTTCAGCCGCGCCGTGTATCTGTGGGAGAACGACTTCGATCCGGAGCCGGTCCGGCAGGAACACCCCGACGTGGTCGTTCAGGAGATCGTCGGACGCCACCTGTACATGTTCCTGCCGTCGCCCGAACTCGTGCCCGCTCCCTGACCGCCGGATCCCGAGAACCGCCGAGCGGCCGCTACTCCTGCGAGGGGCTCCTCAGCGTCGGGTACTTGATCCCGAGCTGATCGAGGTAGGTCCGGTACTTCGCCGGGTCGTAGTAGTACTTCCGCATCTCCGGCCGGTACTTGTCGAGCGTCGCCTTGTTCATCCAGATCGCGGGCCTGTCGTCGGGACCGATGAGCGGCTCGTATTTCTGCTCCTTGGTCTGCACGTTGCGGAAGTAGTCCCAGGCCTGCTGCACGAGCTCGGGCCGCGTCAGGATGTCGACGACCGTCATCGCCTGCACCTGGGCGCCGGCGGTGACGCCCTTGTGCGCGATCGGCGTCGCCATGGCGATGGCGTTGGCCCAGTTGTGGCCCGGGAGGCCGGGGATGTTGGCCGGGTAGCTGAGGGTTGCCGTCGGCACGTTCCACGAGACGTCGCCGATGTCGTCGGAGGGGCCGCCCATGTTCTCTTCCGGGTCCCGGCCGCCGCGCAGCGGGCCGATTTCGGTCGCGAGGCCGGCTTCCTTCTGCTTGAGCTCGCGCTGAATGCCCTTCGCCAGCGCGAGGTCCGCCTCGTCCCATTGCGGCAGGCCGACGTGCTCGATGTTCGCGTACATCGTCTCGGCGACGGTCTTGTTCATGTGCGCCGGCCAGGCCGATCCCAGCACGCGCCACGTCACGTCGGTGTCGGTCATCATGGCGGCGGCGCGCGCCATCTTGTCGCCAATCTCGCGCATCTCCTTGATGTGCGCGTAGTCGATCTCGCGGAAGTAGTACCAGACGGCGGCGTTCGGGGGCACCACGTTGGGCTGATCGCCGCCGTTGGTGATGACGTTGTGCGACCGCTGCGGCAGGCGCAGGTGCTCGCGCCGGAAGTTCCAGCCGACGTCCATCAGCTCGACGGCGTCGAGGGCGGAGCGTCCGCGCCAGGGCGCGGCGGCCGCGTGCGCGCTCTCGCCCTTGAACATGTACTCCACCGACACGAGGCCGCTGCCGTAGCCGCCGCCCCAGCTCACGCCGAGATTGTTCCCGACGTGAGCGAAGAGGGAGATGTCGACATCCTTGAAGAGGCCGGCCCGCACGTAGTACGCCTTGGTTCCGACGAGCTCCTCGGCGACGCCGGGCCACAGCTTCAGCGTGCCAGGCAGGTGCTCGCGCTCCATGATCTTCTTCACCGCCAGGGCGGCGGTGATGTTCAGCGGCACGCCGGAATTGTGGCCTTCACCGTGGCCCGGGGCGCCTTCGATGATCGGATCGTGAAAGGCGACGCCCGGCTTCTGCGAGGCCTGCGGAATGCAGTCGATGTCGGACCCGAGGGCGATGACCGGCTTGCCCGATCCCCACGTCGCGACCCACGCGGTCGGAATGCCGGCGTAGCCGCGCTCGACGGTAAAGCCGTTCTTCTCCAGCATGCCGGTCAGGTACTTCGACGTCTCGAACTCCTGGAACCCCAGCTCGCCGAAGCTGAACACCTGATCGACCATCTGTTGCGTGAGCTGCCGCATGCTCTGCACCTCGGCGGCCGCATCCTGCTTCATCTTCTCGATTCGAGGCGAGGCGGCCGGCGTGGGCGAGGTCGGCGCGGGCGGCGACGCGCGGCGGCGCCCCTGTCCGGCTGAGACGCCGACGACCAGCATGATCGAGAACGCCAGAGACAAGAGGCTTCGCCGGGAGCGCATGTCGACCTCCTCAGGAGCTGAAGTGCGCACGCCGATGCGGACACGGACGCTCGAATGCGCAGACGATACCTCAACAGCTCGAGGTTGTCACCGTCCGGCCGGTCGTCCGGCGGCCGCGCGCGTGGCAGCGGTCTTGAACAGCCAGAAGTCATGCGTCGCGCCACTCACCCCACGGAGCTCATACTTGGATTCGCCGCCGGCCTCCTGGCCACGTTCTTTGTCCAGCTTCCGCTGATCTGGGGACTGCACCAGGTCGGTCTGACCGCACGCGTCGGCTTCTCGTTCGACCGGGTGCTGCCCATGGGCGTCATGGCCCTCTGGACCCGGACGTTCTGGGGCGGAGCGTACGGCCTCGTCCTGGCGTGGCTGGGCTGCTATCGGCCGTTCGGACGCCGCTATCTCTGGCAGACAGCGGTCGCGGTCGGGTCCGTACGCACCTGCATCGACTGGTTCCCTGCCGCGATGTTCTACGGACGCGGCTGGGTCGGATTCGGCGTGGATGCTTTGCTGACGCCGCTCGTCGCAAACTTCGTCTGGGCGTTCGTGACGGCCGGGCTGGTGATGGCGTTCTCGCTCTGGGCCGGCACGTACGGCTCGAAGAGCCTGATCTGATCGCCCGCCGCCTGGGCGACGCGCCGTTCGTCCCAGATGCGTGACACGGCCGCCCGCCGCTCCGGCTCGGTAATCTCGTAGCGCACCCGCTCGGGCGCGAACATCTCGGTGGCCGAGCGGACTCCCTGCATCAGGCCCCGGCGCGTATGCGTCTTCGAGGCAAACAGGTAGTGGCCGAGCTCGTGGGCGAGCGCGCGTCCCATGGCGCGGCCGAGGAGCACCTCGATCTCGAGCGGCGGCATCGACCCGCTCCTCGCGGAGTCGGGGCGCATGAGCCCGAGCAGCGTGATCGCGTTGCCCCGCGAGACGTGCAGTTCGGGCTGGGGAACACCGTTCTCGTCGAACACGATCCAGCCGATCGGCACCTCTCCCTCGCTTCGCTTTCCGGGCGAGTCGTCCACGATCACGCGCAGGGGGGCCCGTGCCGCCGACGCGACCGGCACAATCCGCGCGTGCGCCGCGAACGACTGCAGGCGCCAGTCGAGGGTCACGCCGGCGGCCCGCCAGATCGTGTCGGCCTCGGCCAGCGTGCGCGAGAGGAGCGCCGGCGACACCGCCGGCGTCGTCAGCACGGTGAGGGCGAGGGGCGGCAGCGCCGGGTTGGCCGGGCGGGGCGCCGACCTGGTGTCGCCAGGCGCCGCGTCTGCGGCGACGGTCGTGACGAGCGTGAGCGCGGCGGCAAGCGTGATCGCGGTCAGCATCATGCCGCGTTAGACGGAGACCGCGCGCCAAAGTTTGATGTTCGGAGGCGGGACGATCGCACATCGTGCGATCGCGGACAGCGAACCGCTGGCGCCGCCGCGCGGCCATCAGACCTCGAAGTCGACGGCCACGATGTGCTCGCTGGCGGCGACGCCGATCTGGGCGACCGGCACGTGACGCGGATCCTGCTGGTAGGCCTCGAGCGCCGCCCGATCGCGGAATCGAACGACGAGCGCCGTGTCGTACGATCGCGCCGACCCGACGAGGTCCGCGCCCACCTGCAGCTCCTCGACCCCGTCGACGGCGGCGAGCGCCCGCAGCTTCGCCCGGTGCGCGTCGCGCGCGGCGGCGGCGACGCCGGCCTTGTACTTGAAGCAGACCACGTGCATCAGCATCAGAGCTCTTCCCCCTCGATGTCGTCGTCGGCGACGTCGACGACGACGCTGTGCAGGTCGACGCGGAACCACTCGCGGAAGGTCTTCAGGTCGCGGGTCGGCGGCCAGAGCGACTCGTCATCGGTCCACGCGGCGAGCTGGAACTCGAAGAGCCAGACCGCGTTCTCCTCGATCCACTCCTGCAGGTCCTCCTCGAGCTCCACTTCGGGCAGCAGATACGCGGTGCCGTAGGTCTTGGCGCGCGCCACGGTCAGGATTCCGCGGTTCGCGTCGCTGTCGGTGGAGGCGGTCCAGTCGAGATACGGCCTGCCGCCGGTGACGGTGACGGCGGTACGATTCACCACTCGCATGGCCCGATTGTACGACGGGGGCCTGCCCGTCCGGCGCGGGGCCGTTCGGGGGTACGATATGCGGATGCGACCCCTGATCGTCCTCACGGTCCTGGCCGTCGCGGCCGCCGTGGCCGCCCAGTCCCCGCGCCTGACGCTCGACTACCCCGCCATCGCGCAGCGCATCGTCGCGCAGCTGGCCCTCAAGCCTGGCGAGCGCGTCATCGAGGTCTCCCACCCCGGGCTGTGGGAGCCGCTGCTGCCGTGGATCCGCTACGAGGTCATGCGCGCCGGCGGGATCGACCTGGGTGTGATCGACGTGATGCCCGAGCCGGCGCCCGAGGCCTGGGATGACGCCGTCCTCGCGCGGAACGCGCCCCGCGCGCGGGCGGCGTACAAGGAGATGTTTCGCGACGTCGATGCGGCGATCATGCTGCCCGGCGCGACGACGGCGCACCCCGCCTACCAGGCGATGCAGGACTGGCTCAGACAGGACCTGACCGATCACCGGGGCCGCCGGACGGTGCACTTCCACTGGGTGGAGAACGGCAGCGCGTACGCGCTTCCCGGCCAGCCGCTGCCGCCGCGGACCGCGATCGATCGCGAGTACCAGCACGCGCTGCTCGCGACCGACTACGCGGGGCTCGCCGCCACCCAGCGTCGTCTCGTCGAGGCGCTGCGTCTAGGCGAGGTGCACGTGACGTCGCCTGCGGGCACCGACCTGCGGTTCCGCGCCGGCGGGCGCCCGGTCAATCTGCAGGACGGGGACGCCTCGGCCGCCCGCGCCGCCGCGGGCCTCGTGCTCATCGACAAGGAGATCGAGCTGCCGGCCGGCGCCGTTCGCGTGGCGCCCATCGAGGAGTCGGTGGAGGGCACCATCGCGTTCCCGCCATCGCAGTGGGACGGAGGGCCGGTCGACGGACTGAAGCTCCGCTTCTCGAAGGGGCGCGTCGTCGAGGTGACCGCGACGCGCGGGCGCGACGCGGTCCTCGCGGAAATGGACGCCGCGGGCGACGCCGGCCGCGCCTTCCGAGAGTTCGCGCTCGGCCTGAATCCGCTGCTCGCGGTTCCGGCACGCGAGCCCTGGATTCCGTACTACGGGTATGGCGCGGGCGTCGTGCGCCTCTCGCTCGGCGACAACACCGAGCTCGGCGGCGCCGTCGGCGGCGGGTACGTCCGCTGGAACTTCTTCACCGACCTGACCGTGACCATCGGCGATCGGACGTGGGTGCGCGGGGGCGCGCTGGTCGGCGGGTAGCCATGGTGAATCCGGAGTCGTTCGAAGAGCTCATCGCCTTCATCGAGGCGCATCTGTCACGGCCGGTATCCCAGGAGCACGCCTCCGACGGATCGATCACGTTCACCAGCGGCGATCCGATCGAGCTCCACGTGCGGCTCTCGGCGTCGCGCGTGGTGGTGCTCGAACATCAGGTCGTGTGGGAGGATCCGTCGGCGCCCACCGCGCGGCCCCGCACGGTCGGCGCGGTGAACTGGCGGCGTCTGCCGGAGCACACCGTGATGACCGTGATCGGCGCGCTCATCAAGGGCGCCCGCGAACGCCGGGTCGCGACGTATCGGATGTGCCAGGTGTGCGATCGTCCGACGCCGCCGGAATGGCTGGGCGGCGACGACGTCTGCCAGACCTGCCTCGAGCACGGGTTCGGCAGCGTCGTGCACTGAGCGTGCCGCCGGCCATCGGATCGGCTGGCGCCTCGCGCCCGTTGAGGACGCCGGGACCCCTCAGCGGCGGTACACCACGCCTCCCTTGACGACCGTCTCGACGCGCGCCAGGGCCGTGATGTCGAACAGCGGATCGCCGTCGACGACGATGAGGTCGGCCAGCTTGCCCGGTTCGATCGTGCCGACCTCCTTTCCCCGTCCGAGGATGTTCGCGTTCACGCGGGTGGCCGCGCCGATGGCCCTGAGCGGCGTCATCCCCATGTCCACGTGCACCTTGATCTCGCGCCACAGCGCGTCGGTATGGAAGTTCATCGGCGTGCCGTTGTCCGTGCCCATGCCCATGACGGCGCCGGTCTCGATGAACTGCTTGATGCCACGCTCGCGGAAGAACATCTCGCGGTCGGTCCGCGCGAAGTAGGGCAGCGCCGGCCAGTTCTTCAACGAATCGTGCACCTCCGCCCAAATGTCGGGCCCGAAGTCCGCTTTCAGCTGCGGGTCCTCGAGCCGCTCGGGAAAAGCGGCCGTGTCGGGATAGATCCAGCTCCGGTGCGCGGCCGTCACGACGACGGGCCGGCCGGCGTTGACGATGTCGCGGATCAATGCCGGGCTGTAGGGCGGCGCGGTGCCGGCCGATCCGGCGTGCGTCAGGACGTCCACGCCGGCGTCGAGGGCGTGGCGCACGTCGGCCTCCGCGTACACGTGCGCGATGACTTTCAGGCCGTGCCGGTGCGCGGCCGCCACGATGGCCTGGTAGTCGTCGAAGGTCAGGCCGGCATGCGCCTTGATGACATCCACCCCGGCAGTCGCGAGCTTTTCGGTCTCCTCCCCCGCCTGCACCGGACTGGTGACCTTGATCTGATAGTCGGCCGGAAAGATGGCCGGCGTGCGCGTCAGCCAGGGACCGCTCATCATCATCCGGGGCCCCGGGATCTCACCCTTCGCGATGCGGTCCCGAATGGCCAGGCTCTCCTGGAGCGGCGCGCCCAGGTCCACGGCGGTCGTGATGCCGGCCATCAGCAGTTGCTTCGCTGAAATCGCCATGACTCGCGGCAGCATCGCCGCGCGGCCGTGCTTGTCGATCCAGGCGAACCAGCGCACGTAATCGCCGTCGCCGAGGATCACGAGATGCGCGTGCGACTCGATCAGCCCCGGCATCATCGTCCGGCCGCTGGTGTCGACGATGGTGGCGCCCGGGGGAATCGTGACGTCCGAGGCCGGCCCAGCGGCGACGATGCGGCCGCCGTCGACGAGCACCGCGGCGTGATGCGTGGGCGGGACGTCGTACCCGGTCAGGAGCATTCCGCCCACGAGCGCCAGCGGCGCGGAAGCCGCCCGACTCTGGGACGCCCGCAGGAGCGAACCCCGCCCGGCCGCAGCAGCCTGGACCAACAGGAGGGCAAGAACCAGTCCGGCCGATCGCAAGGAGGACATGGGACGAATCATACTCGCGAACCCCGCGAAGCCCGTGCTACACCCCGACGAGCAGCGCGCCCCACGTCATGCCGGCGCCGAAGCCGACGAGAAGCACGAGGTCGCCCGGCGCAAGGCGGCCCGTGCGCACGGCCTCGTCCCAGAGAAGCGGGATCGTGGCCGAGGTCGTGTTGGCGTACTTGTGGATGTTGTGGAGCACCTTGTCGGCCGGCAGGTCCAGCATCCGCTGCACCAGTTCGTTGATCCGCCGGTTCGCCTGGTGCATCAGCACCATCGTGAGATCCGACGGGACAAGCCCGTTCCGCTCGAGCACCTGGCGCGTCACGTCGGTCATCCGGGCGGTCGCCATCCTGAACACCGCCTGTCCGTCCATCACGGGGACGTACTCGATCGCGTCGATCTGGGCGTGGTCGACGTAGGGCCTTCGCGCGAAGCCGACGCCCGGGACGCACAGCTTGCCGGCGGCGCTGCCGTCGGCGCCGAGCAGCGCGTCGATGACACCGCCGCCCGCCCGGTCGCTCTGCTGGACCACGACGGCGGCCGCCCCGTCGCCGAACAGCACGCTGAGGTGGCGGGTCTTCGTGTTGACGGCCCATTGCTCCTCGGGAATGGCCGCGTCCAGATCGCCGTACAGCCGCGCCCAGCAGGACGGGGACCACGGCATGAAGCCGGAGTGCACCTCGGACCCGACGAGCAGCACCGTCCTCGCGGCGCCTGCCCTGATCTGCGCGTCGGCGAGCTGCAGTCCGTACAGGAAGCCGCTGCACTGCTGGCGGATGTCGAAACACGGCACGTGGGGCATCCCGAGCCGCGCCTGCAGCAGACCCCCGCAGCCGGGAAAGAACTGGTCGGGCGTCATCGTCGCGAAGACGACCATGTCGACGTCGGCCGGCGACAACCCGGCGGCCGCGAGCGCCTCGAGCGAGGCGCGCGCGCCGAGCTCGCTGGTGGACGTGCCGGGATCGACGAAATAGCGCGTCTCGACGCCGGTGCGCTCGCGGATCCACGTGTCGCTCGTGTCCATGATGCGCGCGAGCATGTCGTTGGTGACGAGATTCGGCGCAATCGCCGATCCGGAGCCGACGATCACGGAGGGCATGGACGCATTATAGAGAAACGCCGGGCCTCTACTGACCGATCGACGTCCGCGCGTCCAGGTCGTGCCAGCGCGCGTACGCGTCGGTCAGCTCGCGTTCGAGGGCATCGGCCCGCGCCAGCGCGCTGGCGATGTCGGCTGCCGGCTCCTTGTAGAACTCCGGCGCGCCGATTCGCTCGGCGAGCGTGCGCCGCTCGTGCTCGAGCGCGTCGATCCGATCGGGCAGGGCCCCGAGCTCCCGCTGCTCGTTGTAGGTCAGCTTCCGCCGGGCGGGCGGGGCGGTGCGCTCGGCCGGAATCGGCCTGGCGGGCGGGACGGCCGGCACGCGCGCGCCAGAGGGGGTCGGCCGCTGGCGCAGCCAGTCTTCGTATCCGCCGACGAATTCGCCGACCCGGCCGTCGCCCTCGAACGCCAGCGTGCTGGTGACCACGTGGTCCAGGAACGCGCGATCGTGGCTGACGAGAAGGAGGGTGCCCGGCCAGTCCACCAGCTCCGCCTCGAGAAGCTCCAGGGTCTCGAGATCGAGATCGTTGGTCGGCTCGTCCAGGACCAGCACATTGGCCGGCCGCGTGAACAGCCGTGCCAGCAGCAGCCGATTGCGCTCGCCGCCCGAGAGCGCGCGCACCGGGGACCGCGCCCGCTCCGGCGAGAACAGGAAGTCGGCCAGGAAGCCCATGACGTGCCGTGACCGCCCGCCCACCGTCACCGTGTCGTTCCCCTCGCCCACGGTGTCGAACACGGTCCGCTCGGGATCGAGCTGCTCCCGCTGTTGATCGTAATAGGCGATCTGCACGTTCGCGCCGCGCCGGACCTCGCCGGCGTCCGGCGCGAGGTCGCCGAGGAGCAGCCGCAGCAGGGTGGTCTTGCCCGCGCCATTCGGCCCGATGAGCCCGACGCGATCGCCGCGCATGACGCGTGTCGAGAAGTCACGGACGACTGCACGCGGCGGGTCGGCTGGCAAGGGGCCCGGGAACGACTTCGAGATGCCGTCGGCTTCGAAGACGAGGCGCCCCGACGGATCGGCGCGCTCGACCCTCAGGCGCACCTGTCCCACCTGGGCCCGACGCGCCGCCCGCGCCGCACGCATCTCGGCGAGCGCACGGACGCGGCCCTCGTTCCGCGTCCGACGCGCCTTGATGCCCTGGCGCAGCCAGGCTTCTTCCTCCGCGAGCCTGCGGTCGAACTTCTCGTCCCGGATCACCTCGATCGCGAGACGTTCCTGCTTGCGGCGGACGTAGGTCGCGTAGTCGCCGGGCCACGACGTGAGCGTGCCTCGATCGAGCTCCACGATGCGCGACGCGAGGTGCTGCAGGAAAGTGCGATCGTGCGTGACGAAGATGACGGCGCCGCCATACGCGGCGAGGAACTCCTCGAGCCAGACGATGGCGTCGATGTCGAGGTGGTTGGTCGGCTCGTCGAGGAGCAGGAGATCGGGCCGGGCGACGAGCGCCCGCGCCAGCAGCACGCGGCGGCGCCAACCGCCCGACAGGGTGTCGACCACCGTCTCGCCCCTGAGCTCCAGCCGCGACAGCACCAGATCCACGTGGTGGTCGCGCCGCCAGGCTTCCGCCTCGTCGAGCTGGCCGGGGAATCCTCCCGCGACCGCGTCGAACACCGAGCGTCGCGACGACAGCGGCAGGTCCTGCTCCAGCCTCGACACACGCAAGCCGGGCTGTCGCTTTACCGAGCCCGCGTCGGGCTCGATCTCGCCGCTCATGATCTTCAGGAGGGTAGACTTGCCGCTGCCGTTCCTGCCGACGATCGACAGGCGCTCGCGCGATTCGATCTGGAGCGACACGGCGTCGAGCAGCGGCACGTGGCCGTAGGCCATCGACACGCGGTCGAGCGCGAGCAGGGGCATCCGATCAACGTACCACGGGCCGCGGCCTCGCCGAAAGCCGAGGCGCGCCGAGGCGCGGCCCGGTCGTCGGCGGGCGCCTCGCGGTGATGCGACCGTGCGTCCGTCGCCCGGCCGGGGTGTGACGCGGTCGAACGGATCTCTTCATATAATGGGGCGCTCGTGTCCGGCACCGCTCCGCGCGTGAGTTTCCCGTCCCGGTCCCCTGCCCGTGCGGGAGCCGCGCTTTTCCTGCTGATGGCGCTGCTGGCCGTGCCGCGCATCGTCCGCCTCTTGTATCCGCAGGTCTGGATCGAGGACGAGTCGTATCTGAACGGCGCGTTCATGTTGTCGCGCGGCTGGATGCCGTATCGCGACTTCCCGCTGCCCCACCTGCCAGCGCTCGAGGCTCTCCTGGCGGCGGTGTTTCTGGTGGCGCCAGCGTCGATTCGAACCGCGGAACTCGTCACCCAGACGTCGGCGCTCGCCGGTTCCGGCCTGGTGTTTCTGCTCGGACGCGAGATGGAGCGCCGCGGCGACGCTCCCCGCCACACCCCGGCCGCCGCCGCGGCGGTGTTCGCCATGAGCGCGCTCCTGTTCCGGTATCACGTGTTCGAGCGCGAGATCTTCGTCGTGCCCGCCGTCGTCGCGGCGGTGTGGATGTGCGTTCGAGCCGCCGGGGCAGCGCGGGCTGCCGCACCCGGGCGTCGCGCGCCAGACGAGCCAGCCCCCGCGGAGAAGGCGTCACCGTACGTCTGGGCGGGCCTGCTGCTGGCAGTCGCGATGGCCGTCAAGCTGACGGCGTTCGCGGCGCTTGCCGCGGTCCTCGTGCACCTGTGGCTCGCGGGCCGGCGCCGCGCCGCCGCGCTGGTCGCCGGCGTCTCGCTGGGCCTCGTCGGCGTTTCGGGCCTCGTGCTGACGGCCGCGTTCGGCGTCGACTTCCTGGTGCAGGTCGCGCTCTTCCGCGCGGTCCACGCGGCGTTCCCGTCCCTCGCGGTCAAGCTGGACGAGATGCGCTACACGCTGGACGTGAGCCTCGCGGCCGGCGGCATGGGCGTGGTGCTGCTGCTCTGGACCGGCGCGTGGCGCCGGTGGACGACGGTGCTGCTGCAGCTGGCGTCGGGCGTGGTCTTCCTGGTCGTCCTCAATCCGACGTACTGGGCGCACACGGGCATCGAGCTCCTGCCGTGGCTCGCGCTCACCTCGGGATACCTGATCGCCTCGGTCGTGCGAAGGGTGGCGCCGGGACGACCACGTGAAGATTCGGGAGGAAGAACCAGGTCCGGCAGCCACGCGAAATCGTCTCGGTCGGCGCCACGAGGAGTCCCGGCCGGCCGTCAGCCGGCGCTCGTGTGCGGCGCCGCGGCGCTGGCGTTGCTCTTCACCGTTGTCCCGCTTCGAAACCTCAACTGGCAGGCGGGCGACGGCAGCCGGTACGGCTTCGGGTACCGCAGCCGCAGCGAGATCCTGGCGGCGGCCGCCTACGTCCGCTCCCACGCCGACGCCGACGCATCCGTGGCGACGCCGCCAATCATCGCCTTCGAGGCCAACCGGCGCGAAGTGATCCCGTATGCCGAGGTGGCGGGCGAGATCGACGAGCTGACGACAGGCGTGCGGCAGGCCGGATGGCTTGCGACGCTCGAGGGATCGGCGAGCGGGCGTCAGTCGTTCTGGGAAAGCGTCGAAGCCTCGCGCGATCGCATGGCCCCGACACTCGAACGCGCCATCGCGTCGCACGCCGCCGCCGTCGTCATCAACGACTCGCCGGACGACCTGTTTCCCTTTCCGATGATCGACGTCGCGCAGGAGACGCTCGAAGCGGACGGATACCGGCTCGGCGCCGTCTGGGCACACTACGAAGCCTGGATCGGGCCCCAGCGCTGACCGCGGCACGAATCATGCTGCCGTACGGCTCATGACGTCCCGCCGTGCGATGAAGTGGGTCGCCGTCGGCGCGGGCGCCCTGCTGGTGTTGCTGTTCGTCCTGACGATCGCCATTCCCTACTCCTCCGATCACCTGCGGCGGCGGATTGTCGCCGCGTTGGGGGACAAGCTCGACAGCGACGTCGAGATCGCTCAGCTTCACGCGCGGATCTTTCCCGCCCTGCACGTCGACGGCACCGGCCTGGTCATCCGGCACAGGGGCCGGCGCGACGTGCCGCCGATGTTTTCGGTGAAGTCGTTCGCGATCGACGCCGGGCTGGTCCCGCTGATGTTCAAGCACATCACCCATGTCGCGCTGACCGGCCTCGACATCGAAATCCCACCGGACCGCGACCGTGGAGCAGACGAGGCCGACGGCGGAATCCGGGGCGCCCGGCGGCCCGAACGGCGGAGCGGGTGCCGCTCGCGGGATCGTCATCGACGCCCTCGAATCGCACGACGCACGGCTGGCGTTTCTCTCAGACGAGGCCGGGAAACGTCCGAAGGTCTGGGCGATTCACATGCTCGCAATGAGCAACGTCGGCATCGACGCGGCGATGCCGTTTCGAGCGGCGCTGACCAACGCCGTGCCGCCCGGCGAAATCGAGACCACCGGATTCTTCGGCCCGTGGCAGGCGGCTCGCCCGGGCCGCACCCCGCTCGATGGCCGCTTCACTTTCGCACGGGCGGACCTCAGCGTGTTCAAGGGCATCTCCGGCATCCTGTCGGCCCATGGCACGTTCGGCGGCGCGCTCGGACGCATCGACATCCACGGCGAGACCGACACGCCGGATTTCACCGTCTCGGTCGGCGGGCACCCCGTGCCGCTTCACACGAAGTACCACGCGATCGTGGACGGGACGAACGGCGACACGCTGCTCGAGCGCATCGATGCGTCATTCCTGCGGACTTCCCTCGTCGCGACGGGAGGCGTCCTCGGCACGCCCGGCAAGGACGGCCGCACGGTGCAGCTGGACGTCGAGATCACCAAGGGCCGCCTCGAGGACGTGCTGCAGCTCGCCGTCCACACGCCCAGGCCGGTGATGACGGGCGGGCTCACGCTCGAGACCAAGTTCCTCCTGCCGCCGGGCGACGAGGACGTCGTGGACAAGCTGCGGCTCGACGGGAAGTTCTCGATCGATCGGGCCAGGTTCACCAGCTTCGACATCCAGAAGAAGATCAATGCTCTCAGCCATCATGGCCGCGGCCTGCCGGAGGAACAGAAGACGCGTGGCGTGGCGTCGAACTTCGACGGCCGCTTCGAGCTGGGCAACGGCCGCCTGAGGATTCCCTCCGTGACGTTCCGGGTTCCGGGAGCCGGCGTGCGGCTGGCCGGCATCTACGGCCTGAAAACCGAACGGCTCGACTTCAAGGGAACGCTGTTCCTCGACGTGAAAGTGTCCCAGGCGACGTCCGGATTCAAGAGCCTTCTGCTGAAGATCGTCGACCCGCTGTTCAACAGGAAGGGCGGCGGCAGCGCCATCCCCATCAAGATTTCCGGCCAGCGCAGCGATCCATCGTTCGGCATCGACAAGGGGCGGATCCTTCACCACTGAGGGGCGCGCCGCAGCCAGCGCCGGGCCTCCTGGTACCAGGGACACGCCCGGGCGACGAGCTGCCAGAAACGGGGCGAGTGGTCCATCCGCTTCAGGTGCATCAGCTCGTGAATCATCACGTAGTCGCGGACCGACGGCGGCATTGTCACGAGCCGCCAGTTCAGGCAGATATGCCCTGACGGCGAGCAGGATCCCCACCGGCATCGCTGATTCCGCACGCTGACGCGCGTGACGCGGAGCCCATGCTCGACGGCGAGCTCCATGAGCCGCGCCGGCAGCTCGCTCGACGCGCGGCGGCGGATTTCGCGCAGCTCGCCGGCCGACACGGGAAGTTCCCGAGGGTCGGCGCGCTCGCGCTCGAGACGTCGGAGCTGCCGCTCGATCCAGGCGCGCTGCCCGTCGGCGAACGCCCGCGCCTCGCGCATCGATCCCCGCCGCGGAATCGTGACGCGGACCGTGCCGTTCCGGCGAACCCGGACGATGTACCGGCGGGCCCGCGGGTGCCGCACGAAGACAGTCGCTGGTCCCCCCGGCACGGCGAACGGCAGGCCGAGCTGCACGTCAGTGGCCTCCGAACACCAGGAACCCGCGCTTGCGCAGGCTGTCGGCGAACACGCCCTCCATCTGCTGCGCTCTCTCGTACGGCATCGGGTTGAGGTGCGCGTACAGGCGTGGGACGAGCCGCTCTCCGTGCCGACGGACAACACGGGCCTCCTTGATGCCGTTCTTGTGGTTCTGAAACCGCTCTTCAGGCGTGAGGCCGGTCATGCCGACGTAGTAGCCGGCGCGACCGTCGCCGAGCGGGTTGCGGAGGTACACCACGTAGACCGAATGATGACCGGCGGGCTCGGCGGCCGGCGAGGGCGTGTCACGCGGGCTCGGTTTCCTCGGCCGCCGGTTCGTCGGCAGCACCCTGGCCATCGGCAAATGGTAACCCGCCGGTCAGCTCCGCCGACTGCAGCATGCGCGGAACGCGATCCACCGGCTGGATCGCAGGGATGTCCTCGCCGTTGGCGGCCTGCAACTCCTTGAACCGGCGCGCCTTGACGAGCACGTTGCCCTCGAGCGATCCGACGGCCCGGTTGTACGCCTCCAGGCTCGCCTTCAGGCGACCGCCGAGATCGTCGAAATGCCCGCCGAGGACGCGGATGGCGTCGTAGAGATGCCGCCCGAGCTCGCTGATCTTCTGCGCGTTCTCGGCCACCGCCTCCTGCTGCCAGCCGTACGCCACCGCCCGCAGCAGGGCGATGAGCGTCGTCGGACTGGCGGGAATGACCCGCCGGTCGACGCCGTACTCGATGAGCGACGGATCCTGCTCGAGGGCCGCGCTGAAGAACATCTCGCCGGGAAGGAACATCACCACGAAGTCGGGGCTCGGCTGGACCTGGGCGGCGTAGCCCTTCGCCGACAGCTGTGAGATGTGCGTCCGCACCTGTCGCGCGTGGTCGGCGAGGAGCTTCTGGCGCGCCGCTTCGTCGGGGGCGTCGAGCGCCTGCAGGTAGGCGTCGAGCGGCACCTTCGAGTCGACGACGATGCGCTTGCCGCCGGGCAGGTGGACGATGACGTCGGGGCGGATACGGCCCTCGTCGCCTTCCAGGGTCTGCTGCTCGCTGAAGTGACAGTACTCGACCATGCCGGCGAGCTCCACGACGCGCTTGAGCTGCAGCTCGCCCCACCGGCCGCGCACACCCGGGCGCTTCAGCGCGTCGACCAGACGGCGCGTCTCGTCCTGCAGCTCGCGCCCGACCGTGTCGAGCGAGGCGATTCGCTGCGCCAGCTCGGCGCCGCTCTGGATGCGCCGCCGCTCGGCGTCCTTGATCTCCTTGTCGACGCTGTCGAGCGCCGTCTTCATCGGGGTCAGGAGCTCCTCGATGGCCTTCTTCCTGGAGTCGATATCGGTCGTCGCTTCGCTGCGCGCCTCGCGCAGGCGCGTTTCGGCAAGCTGCAGGAAGTTCTCGTTGTTGGCCTTGAGCGCCTGGGCGCTGAGCGCCTGGAACGTCTCGCGGAACCGCGCTTCGGCCTGCTCATACGTGCGGAGGCGCTCGGCGTGGACGGCGCGTTCCTTGTCCAGATTCGCCTGCAGTCGCGCGTGCTGCGGCCGCGAGGCCAGCCACCCGACGAGCGCGCCAAGGGCAGCGCCGGCGAGCAGGACGACGACCAGTTCCATGGGAGCGTTCACAGTATCGCACGACTCCAAGAGAGGGGCTCGGGTGCTTCAGGTGCTTCGACGCACCGAAGCCTCGACCTCGAGGCTCCTCGCACCGCTGAGGACGAACGGCAGCCAGGCATCCGGCAGCTGCAGCTCCGCCAGGTGAGCCGCGGCGGCCAGACGGCGGTCCTGCTCGGGCCCTGGGAGACGGCGTGCACGGAGGCCTTCGACAATGGCCTGAAGAGCGTGTCGAGCGGCGATCTGCGCCCGCCGCCGCTTATCCGCACACTGCCCGGTCCCCTGCCGCGCAGCCGCGCGAGCCTCGAGCCGCTCCGCGCGGAGTCGTTCGAGGCGCGGCCGATTGACCGGCTCGAACGGCAAGGCCGTCTGAAAGCGCTCCTCGGACGCCGTGTCGAGCTGGCCGGCTGCCCGCAGTCGCCGTTCGCGGTCGATCTCCGCCCGGTAGCACTGAAAGCAGAGCGTCCGCCGCCCGGCGATTCCGGCGCTGCGCCGACGTCCGGCCGCGCGGCGGCTCCGTGACTCCACTCGAAGCGCTTCCCGACATGTCGGGCACAGCGCCTTGGGCGGCCGACCTTCGAGCTGGCCGCCCGGGAAGCCGATCCATTCGGCGTCCGGCGACGGTCTGATCATTGCGCGGGTCCACTCCATGGCCTGGTTGTCGTCTGCCATGACCACGAGGGTAACCGGAGGGTGTGACAGGGAAGGTCACGGGGTCGGGTCGGGGCTCCCGGCCGGGGCTAGTGACTGGGGGCTGGGGGCTGGACGGTCACGTATTGCACGCGATTGCCGCAGGCGGCCAGGAAGCGCTCGAAATGGGCCAGCGAGATGACGAACGTCGAGGTGTTGACGTTGGGGTGGAACGACACCCGGGCGGCGCGCCTCAGGTCCCGGTCGATCGCGACGCGCACCGTCCGACCGGCGTCGTTGATCAGAGCGAAGGGCGACACCGATCCAGGCGTCACGCCCAGGTGCGTCATCAGCCGCTCGGGCGAGCCAAAGCTCAGCTTTCCGTCGCCGATCTGCTCGGCGACGGCCCGCAAGTCGGCCTTCTTCGAGTGCATCAGGATCACGAGATAGTGGCGCGATCCCTTCTGGTTCCGGAGAAAGAGGTTCTTGCAGTGGGTGGCGTCGATGCCGCGCCAGTGCTCCGACGCCTCCTCGACCGTGAACACGGCAGGGTGCTCGACCCGCTCGAAGGAAATCCCGAGCTCGTTCAGCCGATCGGCGACACGCTGTTCCTGAAGGGTTGGGCTCACGGCACCAGCACCGCTGCACCCTGCAGGCGGCCGGCGCGCAGGTCGGCCAGCGCGCGATTGGCGTCGGCCAGCTCGTAGGTGCGCACGTGGGTCCGCACCGGGACGCGAGGCGCGAGCGCCAGGAAGTCCCGCGCGTCCTGGCGCGTCAGGTTGGCCACCGACCGGACGCTGCGCTCCTGCCACAGGATCCGATACGGAAACGACGGGATGTCGCTCATGTGAATCCCGGCGCAGACCACGGTGCCGCCGGGAGCCACCCGCGACAAGGCCTCCGGCACGAGCCGTCCGACCGGCGCGAAGATAATCGCGGCGTCGAGCGGGTCGGGCGGCGTCTCGGTGGACGCACCGGCCCAGACGGCGCCCAGCTCGCGTGCGAACGCCTGCGCCTCGGCATCGCCAGGCGACGTGAAGGCGTACACCTCGCGCCCGCCGTGGACCGCGACCTGCGCGACGAGGTGGGCGGCGGCGCCGAATCCGTAGATGCCCAGCCGCCGGCCGTTGCCGGTCATCCGGTACGATCGGTACCCGATCAGGCCGGCACACAGGAGCGGCGCGAGGTCTGCGGGCGGGGACGCCTCGGTCAGCTTGAACGCGTAACGCGCGTCAGCCACCGTGTATCCGGCATACCCCCCGTCGATATCGTAGCCGGTGAACCGCGCGCCCGGACAGAGGTTCTCGCGCCCCGTGCGGCAGTACTCGCAGACGCCGCACGACCAGCCGAGCCACGGCACGCCGACGCGATCGCCAGTCGCGAGCCCGACCACGTCGGGACCGGCCCTCTCGATCGACCCGACGATCTCGTGGCCGGGCACGATGGGAATCTGCCCGCCCGGCAGCTCGCCGTCGACGACGTGCAGGTCCGTGCGGCAGACGCCGCACGCCTGAACCCGCACCAGCACCTGACCCGGGCCGGGCACGGGCAGGTCGCGCTCGACCGGCTTCAGCACGCCGGCGCCCCGAGCGGTGAGGATCATCGCCTTCACGGCCGCCGCTCCGGGCCGGGCCTCGGCGTGGCTACCGGCCGACGCGCCACGGGGAGAACTCCGGCCAGCTCTTGAGCGCCGCCGCCGCCCAGGCGGTTGTCTTGTCGGTGTGGCAGGACGTGCACGGATTAGGCACCTTCAAGTCGTCGGTGGCCGCCGGCGTGATGAAGCGGAACGTGTGGCTCCGCACCATCTGGTCGCCGAGCGTCTGCTCGATCTTCGGCATGTGGCAGGCGACGCACTCGCTGCCTGGCGATCCGGCCTTGTGGTGTGTGTGCTCCTCGAGCGTCGCGGTGTGCGGGCCGTTGGGCGAGCGCGGGCCGTGACACTGCAGGCACAAGGTGCTTGCCGGGCGGCGCAGGTCGGCGTCGTACGGGGTGCCGTGGACGTCGTGGCACGCAAAGCAGGTCACGCCGCGCGTGTACATCAGGCTCGTGACGAAGTCGTTGCCCTGCATGCGGTTCTTGTGGGACGTGCCGTCGGCGAAGTACAGGAAGTCGGTCTGGCCGAGCTCAGGGCGATCGAGCTTCCAGTAGTCGTCCAGGTGCAGGCCCACACGGAAGCCCACCGGCCAGTCGAAGTACCGCCCCTCGATCGGGTTCTTCGAGGGCTGTCCCTGCGAGTGGCACTGGATGCACGTGTCGTTCGCGCTCACGAGGTCGGCCCGTGCGGGATTGAAGATGTTCGCGCGTGTCGGCTGCGTGACGTGGGCGCCGCCCGGACCGTGACACTTCTCGCAGCCGACGTTCCATTCGCTCACCTGCTTCGTCCGCACGTCGTAGCCCACCGAGTGACACCCATCGCAGGTCGGGCCGGTCGGCCGCTTCATGTTGTCGGGCGGATAGTGCGGCGCCCACCAGTCGGTGCCGCCAGCCACGAAATACTTCAGCCAGCGCCCGTGGGCCACGTCCCACTGCGCCGGCAGCGGATAGTAGTCGTCGCCCACCCGGGTGAAGTACCGCTGCTTCCACCGGCTGCCGTACACGAAGGCGATGTCGTCCTTCTTGAAGGTGACCAGCGGATCAGGCGTCGACAGGTCCGGAATGATCGCGTCGGGATGGACCCTGGGGTCGCGTACGACGTTCGCCATGCGGGTTCTCGACCACCGCAGGTAGATCGATTCGTGGCAGGTCTTGCAGGATGCCGACCCGACGTACCCGTCGGCCCGCGGGGTCTGGCCGTGAGCCGCGGACGCAACCGCGATGAGCAGCACGCATGCAGGCCCGAAGATGGATCTCATGCCCCGCATGATGCCGAAGCGACATCCACGCGTCAAATGCGCGTCGGTCAGCGAAGGAAGAAGTAAAGAGTCATCGCCCAGCCGACCGCGATCACGAGCGCCCGCACGGAGCGCCGGTCGACATGCCGCGCGAGCGACGCCCCGCCGTAGCCGCCGACGATCGCCCCGGCGATCATGACCAGGCCGGGCCGCCACACGACCGCGTGGCGGACGATGAACTCGGCAAGGGCCACGCCGTTCACGCTGGCGCCGAGGATCGCCTTCAGCCCGTTCATCTCGTGGATGTCGCTCATGCCGGCGATCGCGAAGGCGGCGAGCATCATGATGCCCATGCCGCCGCCGAAATAGCCCCCGTAGGTGGCGATCGCGAGTTGGAGGATGACGGCCCACCACCGCACGGCGTGCCCGTCGATCCGTTCCCGGCCCGCCGCGAGGCCGCCGCCACACGTGAACGTCGTGGCGGCCACCGCCATCAGCCACGGCAGCAGCCGCATGAAGCTGGTGTCCGAGGTGCCGAGGAGGAGGCGCGCTCCGAAAAGGCCGCCGGCCAGGCTCGCGCCGCCGAGCAGAAGGAGCGTGCGCCGCGTCGCGCGGATGTCGCGCCGGTACGCGATGCCGCTCGACACCGACCCGGGCCAGAGGGCGAGCGTGCTGGTGGCGTTGGCGGCGACCGGGGGAATGCCCGCGTAGAGCAGCGCCGGCAGCGTGATGAAGGAGCCGCCGCCGGCGACGGAATTGAGCGCGCCGCCGAGCATGCCGGCGGCACAGAGAATCGCGAGGGAAATCACCGCGTCACTGCGGGAAGCGTCCGAGCGAGGTCAGCAGCTCGAGCTTCGCGCGCCGCAGGATGTCCTCGGCGGCCGCGACCGCCGTATCGGCGTCGCGCGCGCTGCGCTCGGCATCGATGACCTCGATGTTGGTCGCGGCACCGGCCCGGAAACTGAGGTTCGTGATCGACACGACCTGCTGCGCGGCGTCGGCCGCCTGGCGCGCGCTGACCAGGCTCCGCTCGGAGCTGGCGATGGCCTCCCTCGCCTGGCGCACCTCGGCGGCCGCCTGGGTGGATGCGCCCGACAAGGTGGCGCGCGCCTCGTCGAGCGCCGCCTGACGCTCGACCTTCAGGCCGGTCCGCTGACCGCTGTCGAAGATCGGAATGCTCGACTGCAGCAGGAAGCGCCAGCTGTTGGCCGGCGTGAAGAACGGCGCCGGATAGGTGGACTGCGGCTGGAAGATGGCATCGAGGGACGGCCAGTAGTCCTTGCGGCTGTCGCGCACGACGCGGTCGGCCGCCTGCACCTGTGCCGAGAACAGCTTCAGGTCGGTGCGGGACAGGAGCAGGTTGTCCGACGCGCCTCCCGCGTCGGCCGGGACCTCGAACGACGGCTCGCCGTCCACATCCACCGGTTCGCCGGACACGATGAGCACGCCGAGCGCCTCCTGCGCCCGGTACAGCGCCAGCCGCGACGACTCGAGCAGCTCTTCGTCGGTCGACCACTGCTGATGCGCGCGCAGCGCGTTGAGATGACTCCCGCTGCCCCTCTGCTCCAGCTGATCGGCCAGGTCGGCGTGCGCCTTGGCGGTGTCGCGCGCCCGCACGTTGGCCTCGACCACCCGGTGGGACGCGATGACGGTCAGGTACGCGTCGGCGGTCGCCAGGGCGACCTGCCGGCGGGCTTCGGCCTCGCCGAGCTCGGCGACGTGCTGCGCGTCCTCGGCCTCGGCGCGCCGCGCCCAGGCCACCGCGGCCACGACCGGCATGTCCGCCGTCAGGCTCGCCGTCGCCGAATTGCGCGGCGTGACCACACTGCCGCTGAACGATACACCCCGGTTGAGCGTCGTCGTCGTCAGCGCCCCGTTCACCTGCAGGAGCGTCGCCGCCCGCGCCTGGGTCAGGAGCGCCTCGGCGCGCAGGATGCCGGCCGCCGCGGCGGCCACGGAGGGGTGGTTGCGGACGGCGCGGTCGATCGCGGCCTGAAAGGCGATCTGCTGCGCCGGCTGCGGCGTCTGCGCGAGCGCTGCCGCCCGCAGCAGGGCCAGGGCGCCGAGGACGGCGCACGTCCGGCGGAGACTTCGCGCGGCGGTGAAGCGCGCTCGGCTACTCATGCGGCGTCTCCTGTCGGACCCGCCCGGCGCCCGTGAGGTTCTTCACCACGACATAGAGTACGGGGATGAACGCCAGATTCAGGAACGTCGCGGCGAACATGCCGCCGGCCACGGCCGTGCCGACCGAGTGGCGCGCCTCGCGACCGGCGCCGCTGGCGAACACCAGCGGCATCACGCCGAGGATGAAGGCGAGCGACGTCATCAGAATCGGGCGCAGGCGGATGCGGGCGGCCTCGACCGCGGCCTCGGCGACACTCATGCCGCGTTCCCGCAGCTCTTCGGCGAACTGCACGATCAGGATGCCGTTCTTCGCCGACAGGCCGATCAGCATGACGAGGCCGATCTGGCAGTACACGTCGTTCACCAGCCCGCGGCCCCACTGGGCGACGAGCGCGCCGAGAACGGCCAGCGGCACCGACAGCAGGATGATGAAGGGCAGCGTCACGCTCTGGTACTGGCCCGCGAGCGTCAGGTACACCAGCAGCAGCCCGAGACCGAAGATGACGACCGACTGGCTGCCGGCCTTGAGTTCTTCGAGCGACAGTCCCGACCAGGCATACGTCATGCCCTGCGGCAGCACGCGGGCCGAGAGCTGCTGCATGAGCTGAATCGCCTGCCCCGAGCTGAATCCCGGCGCGGCCGACCCGTTGATCTCGGCAGACCGGAACAGGTTGTAGTGCGTGATCGTCTTGGGCGCCGTGCCCTCGCGGATCGACACGACGTCGCTCAGCGGCATCATCCGGCCGCTGCTGGTCCGGACGTAGTAGTGCTTGATGTCGTCGGGCCGCGCGCGGAACCGCCGGTCCGCCTGGACGTAGACGCGGTACGACCGCCCGTTGAAGTCGAAGTCGTTCACGTAGGACGACCCGAGCAGCACCTGCATCGTGTCGGTGACGTCGTTCAGCGAGATGCCGAGGCTCTTCGCCCGTTCGCGATCGATCGTGACTACCAGCTGCGGGTCGTTTGCCGTGAACTGCGTGAAGAGCCCGGTGAGCCCCGGCGTGGCGTAGCCCTGGCCGATCAGCTGCTGCGCGGTGGCGGCCAGCCCCTCGATCGGCCCGCCCGACTGATCCTGCAGCTCATAGGTGAAGCCGCCGAACTGGCTGAGGCCGTTGATCGACGGCGGCAGGAAGGGAATGACCGTCGCGCCGGTGATCTGGCTGAAGGCGCCGAACAGCCGCCCGACCACGGCCTTGGCCGAGTGCTCATCGCCCTGGCGCTCGTCGAAGCTTTTCAGCATGACGAACATCACGCCGGCGTTCGGCGAGGAGCCGCCGAAGCTGAAGCCGCCGACCGCAAACGTGTTCTGCACTTCCGGCGTCCTGTGCAGCAGCGTCTCGGCCTGCTTCATGATGTCCATCGTGTATTCGAGCGAGGCGCCCGTCGGCCCCTGAATGATGATGAAGATGTAGCCCTGGTCCTCCTCGGGCACGAACCCGGTCGGCACCCGCTGGTAGACGAGGTAGGTGACGCCGAGCAGCGCGACGAACGCCGCCGTCACGAGCCAGCGCGCCCGGATGAGCACCCGGAGGGTCGAGACGAGGACGTTCGTCCCGCCGTCGATGAGCCGGTTGAGCAGCCGGAAGAACGCCCCGGTCGGCTTCTCGACCTTCGCGAGCAGCAGCGCCGACAGCGCGGGGGTCAGCGTGAGCGCGTTGAACGCCGAGATGAGCATCGACACGGCGATCGTCAGCGCGAACTGCTGGTACAGCCGCCCGGTCGTGCCGGGAAAGAACGCCACGGGCACGAACACGGCGGCCAGGACGAGCGCCGTCGCGATCACGGCGCTCGTGACCTCGCTCATCGCGGTCGACGCCGCGACCGGCGCAGGCCGGTGGTACTCGTGGATGTGCCGCTCGATGTTCTCGATGACCACAATCGCGTCGTCGACCACCAGCCCCGTCGCCAGGGTGACGCCGAACAGCGTCAGCGTGTTGATCGAAAAGCCGAACAGCTTCACGAACGCGAACGTGCCGACGAGGGACACCGGGATGGTGATGGCCGGAATGAGCGTCGTCCGCCAGTTCTGGAGGAACAGGAACATGACGAGCACGACCAGCCCGATCGCGATCACGAGCGTCCTCACCACCTCCCGGATCGAGTCGGAGACGACGGTGGTCGTGTCGAACGCCAGATCCGCCCGCATGCCCGGCGGAAAGCGTTCCGTGAGGCGGTCGAGCTCGGTGACGACGCCGCGATAGACGCTCAGCTGGTTCGCGCTCGGCAGCTGCAGTACGCCGAACCCGACCGCGGGATGCCCGTTGTAGCGGAGGTCGCTCGTGTAGCTCTCCGCTCCGAGCTCGGTGTGGCCGACGTCGCGCAGCCTCACGAGCGTGCCGTTGTCGGCCCGTTTGACGATGATCCCGTCGAACTGTTCGGGCTCGGTGAGGCGGCCGAGCGCGCGGACGCTGATCTGGAAGTTCTGCCCCGAGCGCGCGGGCGGCGCGCCGACCTGGCCTGCGGCCACCTGCACGTTCTGCTCGCGAAGCGCGTCGACCACCTCGTCGGCCGTGATTCCGCGGCCGGCCAGCTTGTCCGGATCCAGCCACAGGCGCATCGCGTACTTGCGCTCGCCGAAGATGATGACGTCGCCGACGCCCGGGACCCGCTTCAGGTCGTCCTTGATGAAGCGGTCGATGTAGTTGCTCATGAAGAGCGCGTCGTACTGCCCCTGCTCGGCGTAGATCCCGGCGCCGAGCACGAAGTTGGTCGACACCTTGGTGACCGAGATGCCGACCTGCTTCACCTCGTTCGGCAGCCGCCCTTCGACCTGGTTGATCCGGTTCTGCACGTCGACGGCGGCGACGTCGATGTTGCGGTTGATGTCGAAGGTGATCGTGATGATCGACGACCCGTCGTTGCCGCTCGACGAGGTCATGTACATCATCCCCTCGACGCCGTTGATCGCCTGCTCGAGCGGTGTCGTCACGGTCGTCTCGACCGTCTCCGCCGCGGCGCCGTTGTAGAAGGCGTTCACCTGGACGGAGGGCGGCGCGAGGTCGGGAAACTGCGAGACCGGCAGGTTCGGGATGGCGATCACGCCGATGAGGATAATCACGAGCGAGCAGACGCTCGCCAGGATCGGCCGCTTGATGAAGGTGTCGACGAACATCAGCCCTGAGCCTGGAGCGGCGCGCCGTCGGTCAGCTTCTGCACGCCCGAGACCACGACGCGGTCGCCCGCCTTGATCCCGCTCGTGACCGTGTAGTCGTTGCCGACGATTGGGCCGACCGTGATCGGCCGCTGGCGCGCCACGAGCTTCCCGCCGGCCTGCTCGGCGACGAACGCGAAGAACTGCCCGTTGACCCGCAGCACGGCCGTGACCGGCACCACCAGGCCCGGAGCCGTCTTCCAGACGATCCGCGCGCGGACGTACTGCGAGGCGCGCAGCGCACCGTCCGGATTCCTGACCAGCCCCTTGACCAGCACGGTCTGCGTGGCGTCGTCGACCCGCGGCGCCACGTAGTTGACGGTCGTGTCGGCGACCTCGGTCGCGCCGTCCCCGCTCAGGACCTGGAGCGGCAGGCCGAGCCGGAGGTCCTTGGCCCGCTCGAGCGGCACCGACACGTAGATCTCGAGCGTCTCGTTCTGGTCGACCGTGGTGAGCATGGTCTGGCTGGTCACCTGGTTGCCCACCCGGACCGGGACGTCGCCGACCGTGCCGGAAGTCGGCGCCGTGACCGTGTAGTAGCGGAGCTGGACCTGCTGTTGGCGCACCTGGGCCTGCAACGACGACAGGTCGGCCTCGGCCGTCCGCAGGGCCGTGTCGGCCTGCTCGGCTTCCTGCTTGCTGATGGCGCCGGCCGCGTAGAGCTCCTTCGCGCGCTGCTGCTGCTGCCGCGCGTACTCGACCGCCGCCTGCTTGGCCGCCATCTCGGCCTGCTGGCTGGACACGGCCGCCTCCTGGCGGCGCGGATCGATCTGGACGAGCGGAGCGCCCTGTTTCACGCGGTCGCCCGACTTCACGAAGATGCGGGTGATCTGACCGTCGATCTGCGGCTGGATGGCGGTCGAATGGAGCGACTTGAGTGTCGCGACGTATTGCGACGCGTCCTCGATCGGCTTGGAGGCCGCCTCCGCAAGGGTGACGGTCGCCGGCGGGAAACCCTGGCCGCCGGCCGGACCCTGCTGCTGGGTGCGACCGCACGCGGCGGCCGCCAGGAGCGCGGCAATGGCCGCGACCTTTCTCAATACCATGTGCGTTATGACTCTATGGAGTTGCGCGCGGTTCCGGACGGACCCGACAGTGTACCACGGGGGCCTGAGGTGCCGGTGCTTAGAACCCTCGTTCGACTTTGTCAGCCGTAAGCACGTTTGTCAGCTTGAGCACTCATGGGCTGGCCTCGGAACGGAGCCGTACGCGTAATTTTGCAACGCGCTCCCAGGGCTGGAGCTTTGGGTGGTGGAGGGCGCGGGCGCGCAAATTGGGCCGCGATCTGACAGGGCTGAGATTGGCGGCGACAGCCTTGTCAGGGTCCCTTCAAATGTGTAATCGTCCCCGCACGCACACCACCGACGCGATCTGAATCTGCACGGTGTTCCTGCAGATTCACGACGATTTCCGGCGGCATCGTCCTTGCCGATCGCCTTCCTGTCTGCTTGCCTGAGCGGTTCTTGCACGCCCAGCTACAAACGTCGGGTACGCCGCGGGCCCTGCGCCCGCCAGGAGTTCGTGTGTTCTCTGGCCTGCTCTCTATCTTCTCCAATGACCTTGCCATCGACCTGGGGACCGCCAACACCTGCGTCTTCGCCCGAGGCAGGGGCGTGGTCGTCAACGAGCCGTCGATCGTCGCCTTCAACACGGTGAGCGGCCGTATCGAGGCCGTGGGCGCCGAGGCGAAGGAAATGCTCGGGCGGACGCCCGCAAACATCACGGCCATCAAGCCGATGCGCGACGGGGTGATTGCCGACTTCGACGCGGCGGAGAAGATGCTGACGCACTTCATCCGCAAGGCGCACCGGCGGAACGGGCTGCTCAGACCGCGCGTCATCATCGGCGTGCCGTCGGAAATCACGCAGGTCGAGCGCCGCGCGGTCAAGGACAGCGCGATGCGTGCGAAGGCGAGCGAGGTCCACCTCGTCGAGGAGGCCATGGCCGCCGCCATCGGCGCGGGGATGCCGATCACCGAAGCGGCCGGCAACATGGTCGTCGACATCGGCGGCGGGACAACCGACATCGCCGTCATCTCGCTCGCGGGCGTCGTTTACGGCAAGTCGGTGCGCGTGGCCGGCCACGAGCTCGACGATGCCATCATGCTCCACGCGCGCAAGGCGCATTCCCTGCTCATCGGCGAGCGCACCGCCGAACGGATCAAGATTGAGATCGGGTCCGCGTACAAGATGGACGCGCCGGCGACGATGGAAGTCAAGGGCCGGCACCTGAGCGAAGGGCGTCCGAAGACCGTGACGATGACCGACGAGGAGGTTCGCCGCGCGCTCGCCGAGCCGGTCCGTGCCATCGTGCAGGCGGTCCATGACGCGCTCGAGCGGATTCCGCCGGAGCTCTCGGCCGACATCTACGATCGCGGCGTCATCCTGACCGGCGGCGGTTCGCTCCTGCGAGGCTTCGACCGGCGCCTGCGCGAGGAAACCGGACTCCCCGTGCAGCTCGCCGAGGATCCGCTGTCCTCGGTCGTGCTCGGCGCCGGGAAGATGCTGTCGGACTTCAATCTGCTGCGGCGGATTTCGCTGGACTGAGTGCAGGATTGCAGGATTGCAGGATTGCAGGATTGCAGAAAGTGCAATTGCACGATTGCAGGAAGGATCGGAGCGGGACGCGTCTGACCGGCGGTAAAGAGGGAGAAACGGGCCGATAGGGCTCCGACGGGGCCTGCTTCCGACGGATGGCTCGACCCGTGCACAGCCAGCCGGCGTGGACCGGACGGCCGAGGACCTGAAACTTCGCACGAAGCGCTTTGCCGTCGCCGTTCTGAAATTTCTCGACACCCTGCCTCGCTCGCCCGCAGCGACTGAGCTTGTCCGTCAGCTTGCCCGGTCCGGGCCCGGAGTCGCCGGCAACTACCGCCGCTCCTGCCGATCGCGATCTCATGCAGAGTTCACGGCGCGGATTGCAATCGCGCTGGAGGAGGCTGATGAGAGCGAGCTCTGGCTCGAGGTCTGCGAGGACTGCCAGTGGGGCGACGCAACGAAGCGGCAGCCGTTACTCGACGAGAGCCGCCAGCTGAGGGCGATCTTCTCGAAAGCTCACCTGACAGCCCGCCAGAACGACCGCCGCCAATGACCCCTCGCCTCCTCGCTTCCTGACCGCCTTGCCTTCTTGCAGGTCTGCCGTCTCCCCTTCTCTCCTTCAGTTGCGTTCTTCCGTCCTTCGTCCTTCCGTCCTTCGTCCTTCCGTCCTTCGTCCTTCCGTCCTTCCGTCCTTCCATCCTGCAATCCTGCCATCCTGCAATTGCTAGAATCATCTCATGCGCAACGCCGAGGTCATCCGCCAGTGGTCCATCCTGCGCGACATCGAAGGGGCGCGCGCGTCGGGGATGACGATCGACGAACTGGCGGAGAGCGGCGGCGTGACGACGCGCACCATCCGGCGGGATCTGCAGGCGCTCGAAGCGGCCGGGTTTCCCCTGTACGACGACCGCTCGAGCGACGACGGTCGGACGCGGTGGAAGATCAACGGGCAGGCGTTCAAGGGGCTCGCCGCGGGGTTGACGCTCGCCGAGCTGTGCGCGCTGTACTTCAGCCGGACGCTCGTCGAATCGTTGTCGGGCGCGCCCTTCCGTGACGAGGTCGAACGGGCGTTCGAGAAGCTGGCGTCGGCGCTCACCCCGCACATGCGGCAGTTCCTCGACCAGCTCCCGCGCGTGATCGCGACCAAGGCGGACCCGTCGGGCGGCCGGGACGATCCGCGCCGGCAGCAGATCGTCGCGCTCGCCGTCGACGCGACGCTCCACCTGCGGCAGGCCGCGCTCACCTATCATTCGAAGTCGAGCGACCGGACCAAGCGCTATCTCGTCCACCCGTACCGGCTGGCCTGGGCGCTCGGCGCGCTGTACCTGCTGGCCTACGTGCCCGAGTACAGCGAGGTTCGCACCTTCGCCGTCGATCGCATCCAGGAGATGTCGCTGCTCGAGGACCGCTTCACGCCGATCGAAGAGCTGCCGGACGCGGCGTTTCCCCACTCCCTCGGCGTCCACTCGGGGCCGCCCGAGCGCGTGGAGCTGGAGTTCCAGCCGGCGGTTGCCGACTACGTCGGCGCGCGTCGATGGCACCAGTCGCAACGCGTTCGCGCCGCCGAGGGCGGCGGGGTCGCGATGACGCTGGACGTGTGCCTGGACCGAGCCCTCGAGAGCTGGATTCTCAGCTTCGGGCCCTTCGTGCGCGTCGTCGCGCCCGAGCAGCTGGCCCGCACGATCGCGCGCCAGATCGCCGACGCCGGGGCGCAGTATCCACCCGCGCCATGACCGCGCCGCCCGAGGTGACCGGAAATCCGGACCGCCGTCCATGAGCATCCGCCTGCTGGCGATCGACATCGACGGCACGCTGCTCGACAGCCGCGGACAGGTGCCCGACGCGCACCGGAACGCGGTCGTCTCGGCCGCCGCCATCGGCGTGGAGGTCCTGCTGGTGACGGGACGGTCCTTCCTCTTCTCGCGGCCGATTGCGGACGCCCTGCCGGTTCCCCTCACGCTTGTCGTCAACAACGGCGCCCTGGTGAAGGACCGGGACGGGGCCACGCTCGATCGGCACCTGCTGTCGCGCGAGGTGGCGCGCGATGTCCTCGAACACACGCGCGCGTACGAGGACAGCGTCGCCGTGGTGTTCGACCGGCCCGACGAGCGCCATCTCGTGTTCGAGCGCATGGACTGGACCCACCCGAAGCGTCGCGCGTACTACGAGAAGAACAAGGCGCATGCCTCCGCCGCGCCGTCGCTCGCCGCCGCGCTGACCGAGGACCCGGTGCAGGTCATGTTCAACGGGCACCTCGAGCCGATGCGCGAGCTCGTCGCCGCGCTCCGCGAGTCGCCGGTCAGATCGCGCTTTTCGCTGTCGGTGACCGAATACGAGGCGCGCGACTTCGCCATGGTTGACGTCAACGGCGAGGGATGCTCCAAGGGCGCGGCGCTGGCCCGATGGATCGCCTCGCGAGGCATCGCCAGCCAGGAGGTGCTGGCGGCCGGCGATAACCTGAACGACGTCGAGATGCTGGTACTGGCCGGAACCGCCGTCGTGATGGGCAACGCCAGCGTGGCGGTCAAGGCACGGCTGGCCGAGGCATACGTCACGGGGACGAACGACGAAGGCGGTCTCGGCGCCGCCATCGAGCGGTTCGTCCTCACCTCGGCGCGGGCCTCTCAATCAGAGCAGTGAAGCGAGGCAGAAGGCGCACGTCGAGCGACGGGACTCAGCCGGACGTCTGTCACGGTCGAGCTATCGCCGCAAGTGGCTGACTCCAAGCAAGAAGCTCGGTTGCGTCACAGATCTTGCAACACTCTGCGACGTGAACCGTTGCATGGAGGTGTGATGATGACTCTCGTCAAGGCATCGGCCCTCACGCTAGGTTTTCTCTGCGCGATTGGACTCGGGATCTGGATCGGTCCGCACGTGACCCACCGCGCGCCGACGGCGGTGGCCACGACCCCAGCCGCCCGGCCGGCGGCGGCCCCGGCGAGTCGGCCCGCAGCAGCGCGTGAGGCGACCCGGCCGGCGAAGCCGGTGGTTCAGCGCGTGGCGCTGTCGTCTCCGCGCCTGCGCGATCGGGTGAGGCCGGTCCTCAACAAGGGGACGAACATGGAGCAGGCGGTGCAGGGCTTCAGGAGCGCCGAGCAGTTCGCCACGGTGGCGCACGCGGCGCACAATTCGAAGATTCCCTTCATCCTGCTGAAGCACCGCGTGCTCGTCGACCACAAGCCGCTGGCCGTCGCGATCAAGGAGTCGCGGCCCGAAGTGAACGCGGCGGTCGAAGCGAACCTGGCGCGAGCCGAAGCGCTGGCTGATCTCGCGGCGCTCCAGAGCTAGGCGAGACCACCGCGGCGGGCCGGCGCCTCACGGCCGGTCCGCCGCGGGCCCGTGCGGAGGCGAGGGGCCGGTCCGCCCCATCCGAGCTTACTCATATCTCAGCGCAACCATCGGATCGATGCGGGTCGCGCGGCGCGCCGGAATGTAGCTGGCCGCCACGGCGGCCAGCGTCAAGAGCGCTGGCACGGTCACGAAGGTCACGACGTCGGTCGCGCTCACGCCATAGAGCATCGTGGCGATCACGCGCGTGACGGCGAGCGATGCCAGCAGGCCGACCGCCACGCCGATGACGGCCAGCCGGAAGCCCTGGGTGACCACCAGACGCATCACCGAGCTCCGGGTGGCGCCGAGCGCCATCCGGATCCCGAGCTCGCGCTGCCGCTGGTTGACGGAGTACGCCATGACGCCGTAGATGCCGACGACGGCGAGGGCGAGCGACAGGCCGGCAAAGACCGCCAGGAGCGACGCGCCCATGCGCGGCGCCCATAGCGACTGGTCGAAGATCGCCGTCAGCGTGAACACGGTGGTGATCGGCAGGTTCCGGTCGGCCTGCTGGACCTCGCTGCGCACGGTCCCGAGCACCGCGCCCGGGTTGGCGCTCTTGAGGAACAGGGAGACCTGCGGCTGGTAGACCTGGGTCAGCGTCTGATAGACGTACGGCGTCGGTCCTTCGCCGATGAAGTTGTACTTGCTGTCGCGCGCGATGCCGACGACCTCGTTGAAGTGATCCTGGCCGAAGAACCGGAAGCGTCTGCCGATGGGGTCCTGGTCGGGCCAGAACTGCTTGGCCATCGTCTCGTTCACGATGCACACGGCCGGGGTGTTCGGCTGATCGGATTCGGCGAAGTCGCGCCCCCGCATGAGCGCGATGCCGACGGTCCGCAGATAGCTCGGGCTGACGATGTCGACCTGCACGAGGCGGCCGGCCCGCTGGTCGGTCGGGTCCTGCCCCTCGAGGAAGACGGTGCGCGCGAAGCCGCCGTTGAAGAGCGGAATGCTGCCCGCGAGCGTCGTCCCGCCGACGCCGGGCGTCGCCGCGGCCCGCTCGATCATCTGGCGCTCGAACTGCCGGCCGCGCTCCTCGCCGTAGCCCTGGGCGCCGAGATCCACCGTCAGCACTGCCAGGTGATCGGCGTCGAAGCCGGGGTCGATCTTCTGGGCGTTCTGGAGGCTTCTCAGGAACAGCCCGGCGCCCACCAGCGCGACGAGCGACAGCGCCACCTGCGCGGCGACGAGCAGGTTGCGCAGGCTCAGCACCCGGCCCGAGCCTGTCGGCGCGCTCGTGCGGTCCTTCAGTTCGACGACCAGGTCGGGGCGCGACGCCTGCAGCGCGGGCGCCAGCCCGAACAGGATGCCGGTTCCCACGGAGACGACAATCGTGAACGCCAGGACGCGCAGATCGGGCTGGAGGTCGATGGCGTCGGCCGGCAAGAACGGCGGACGGAACGACCAGAGCAGCCCCTGCGCCCAGTACGCGAGGAGCAGGCCGAGCGCGCCGCCGGCCAGCGCCAGGAGCGTTCCTTCGGTCAGGAGCTGGCGGATGAGGCGCGCGCGGCTGGCGCCGAGCGACAGCCGCACGGCGATCTCCCGCTGGCGGACGGACGCTCGCGCGAGCAGGAGGTTGGCGACGTTGGCGCACGCAATGAGCAGGACCACCCCGACGATGGTCATGAGCAGGCCGCCGGCCATCACCAGGTTGTCGCGGAAGCCGGGGTTGACGGTGGCCTGCGCCAGCGGGAGCACCGTGATGCTGCGCCCGCGGTTGTCGTTCGGGTATTGCCGCTCGAGCTGCGACGCGATGGTCTTCAGGTTGGCTTCGGCCTGCTGGCGCGAGACGCCCGGCTTCAATCGGCCGGTCAGGTCGAACATCAGGGCGCGGCGGGAATCGACCGCCTCCCGGATGAACCCGCTGGTCGTCACCGGGTAGGTCATGTACGGCACCCAGAGGGCCGGGGCGCCGATCGCGTTGGTCCCCTTGAATCCCTTGGGCATGACGCCGATGACGGTGAACGCGCTGCCGTTCAGCGTGATCGTCCGGCCGACGATGGCCCGATCGCCGCCGAACCGCTTCTGCCACTCGCCGTAGCCCAGCACGGCGACCAGCTTGGCCCCGGGCGTCCGGTCCTCGTCGGGCAGAAAAGTCCGGCCCGCGAGCGGGCGCACGCCGAGCACGTCGAAGTAGTTGCCGGTGACGATTTCGCCGAACACCTGCTGAGGTTCACCGGTGCCGCCCGAGATGTTCAGCGGCAGGAACTGGTGCGCGGCCAGTTCGGAGAAGACCTCGTTCTTGTCCCGATAGTCCTGGTAGTTGAGCGGCGAGGTCTGCAGGAAATTGTTGAATCCGCCGCGGTTCCGCTGGTCGGTCGTGTAGACGGCCAGCAACTCCGAGGGGCTCTTGAGCGGCAGCGGGTTGAGCAGCACCGCGTTGATCACGGTGAAGATGGTCGTGTTCGCGCCGATCCCCAGGGCGAGCGACAGCGCCGCGATCACGGTGAAGCCGGGCGTCCTGGCCAGCATCCGCACACCGTACCGTAAGTCCTGCAGGAACGTTGACATAGTGTCTCTCGCTCAACTGGCCGTCCCGACCCGGCCGATGATGCTCTCCCCCGAAAGCGCGGCGAAGGCGAAAAGCCCGCGCTTCTTAGACGTCCCGAAGTCCGGAAAGTTCGTCCCCGCCCGTTTGGGGGGCCGACCTCGAGCGCCCGGCACGATATGATCGGTCCGTGCCCGATTCACCGCTCGCGGATCCCGCCAAGACCAAGAAAAAGAAGGCGCTGACGGCCGGCGCGTGGGAGGAGGCCCGAGCCCTCGTCTGGATCCACCGCAAGCGCCTGTCCATCGGCCTGGCGCTGATGGTGGTCAGCCGCCTCTCGGACCTGGTGCTGCCCACGACGACCAAGTACCTGATGGACGACGTCATCAGTCAGGGACACTGGGAACTCCTTCCCAAGCTGGCCCTGGCGGCCGGGGCGGCGTCGCTCGTGAGCGCGGCAACGACGTTCCTCAACTCCCAGGTGCTCGGCGTCGCGGCCCAGCGCGCCATCACCGAGATGCGCAAGAACGTCGAGGCGCACGTGGTGCGCCTGCCGATCCGCTACTTCGACTCGACGAAGACCGGCGTCCTGATATCGCGCATCATGACCGACGCGGAGGGTATCCGCAACCTGGTAGGCACGGGTCTCGTGCAGCTCACCGGCTCCATCCTGACCGCGTCGCTCGCCCTCTGCGTGCTGCTCTATCTGAACTGGCGGCTGACGAGCGTCACGATCATCATCCTGTCGGTATTCGGCGGCGGCATGGCGACCGCCTTCAAGCGCCTCCGGCCGCTCTTCCGCGAGCGCGGTCAGATCAACGCGGAGGTCACCGGACGGCTCGCCGAGACGCTCGGCGGCGTGCGCATCGTCAAGTCGTACACGGCCGAGAAGCGCGAGGAGCTGGTCTTCGCGAAGGGCGCGCACCGCCTGTTCCGCAACGTGGCAAAGTCGCTGACGGGCGTGTCGGCGGTCAGCGCCTTCTCGTCGCTGGTGGTCGGTGCGACCGGCATCGCGATGATGCTGATCGGCGGCCAGTCGATTCGGAACGGGTCGATGACGGTCGGCGACCTGGTGATGTACCTGTCGTTCACTGCGATGATGACGATGCCGGTCGTCCAGCTCGCCTCCATCGGCACGCAGCTGAGCGAAGCCTTCGCCGGCCTCGATCGGATTCGCGAGATCCGCCGCATGGCGACCGAGGACGACGAGGACGCCTCGCGCCTGCCGCTGCCCGAGGTTCGCGGCGAGGTCGACTTCGACGACGTCACCTTCGAGTACAACGCGGGCGTGCCGGTGCTCCGCCACGTGTCGTTCCGCGCGCCGGCCGGCGCGACGACGGCGCTCGTCGGCTCCAGCGGCTCGGGCAAGAGCACGCTCATCAGCCTGGTGATGGCCTTCAACCGTCCGCTGTCCGGACGCGTTGTCGTCGACGGCCAGGACCTGGCGGCCGTGAAGCTGCGCGACTACCGGAGCAACCTCGGCGTCGTGCTGCAGGACAATTTCCTGTTCGACGGCACCATCGCGCAGAACATCGCCTACGCCCGGCCGCACGCGTCGCTCGAGGACATCAAGGCGGTGAGCCGCATCGCCCACTGCGACGAGTTCATCGAGGCGTTCGAGCAGAAGTACGACACGATTGTCGGCGAGCGCGGCGTCCGGCTGTCGGGCGGCCAGCGCCAGCGCGTGGCCATCGCACGCGCCATCCTGGCGGACCCCCGCATTCTGATCCTCGACGAGGCGACCTCGAGCCTGGACAGCGAGAGCGAGGCGCTCATCCAGGACGGCCTGCGTTCGCTGCGTCAGGGACGCACGACCTTCGTCATCGCCCACCGGCTGTCGACCATCCGGAGCGCCGATCAGAATCCTCGTGCTCGAAGCAGGAGAAATCGTCGAGCGCGGCACGCACGAGCAGCTGCTGGCCCGCAACGGCCGCTACCGTCAGCTGTACGACAAGCAGTACAACTTCGAGCGCGACCGGTTCATCAACCCGGGCGAGGACTTCACGCCCGAACCCGAGCGCGCCGCCGCGCCTGTGCGCACGAGCAACGCGTTGTAGGCCGGAGCCGCGCGGTCGGGCCTGTATAATCACGCCCCGTGGCGGCGTCCTCCTCCTCCTCGCGGCGTCTCTGTCGTGCCGCCGGCGCTCTGTCGGTCGCACTCCTGACGGGCGCGCCCGCGGCGCCGTTGTCGGCACAGGAGCCGGAGGCGCCACCGTCGCGTCCGGCGCTCGTTGCCGTCCGGCTGCAACCGGGCGAGACCATCGACCTGGACGGCCACCTCGACGAGCCGGCCTGGCGGCGCGCCGCCCCGGCCACCGACTTCCGTCAGCAGGACCCCGACAACGGCGACCCCGCGACCGAACCGACCGAAGTGCGGATCCTCTACGACGCCGACAACCTCTACATGGGTGTCTGGTGCTTCGACGACGAACCGGACGGCCTGCTCGGCAACCAGATGGTGCGCGACGGCTTCCTGAGCGCCGACGACCGCTTCATGTGGACGCTCGATCCGCGCTTCACCCACCGATCGGGCTACTTCTTCGAGATCAACCCCTCCGGGGCGATGGGCGACGGCCTGCTCGTACCGGCCCAGGGCAGCGGGTTCGGGACGACGCAGAACCGCGGGTGGGACGGGATCTGGCTGGCGCGCGTCCGCCGCGACGCCCTCGGGTGGATGGCCGAGATCCAGATCCCGTTCCGCACCCTCAGCTTCGATCCGGGCGTCGAGGCGTGGGGCGTCAACTTCCAGCGTACCGTGCGACGCAAGAACGAGGAGAGCCTCTGGAGCGGCTACGCCCACAACGAAGGGCTGTACCACCTCGCCAGCGGCGGCCGCATCATCGGCATCACCGCCGTGACCGATGGGCACGGTCTCGAGGTGAAGCCGTACGCGATCGGCCGCATCGCGAGCGTGCCGGCCGAGGGTCCGGCGAGGACCACGGCCACAGGCGGCCTCGACGTCTCCTACAACGTGACGCCCCTGCTCAGGACCAACCTGACGCTCAACACGGACTTCGCCCAGACCGAGGTCGACGATCGTCAGGTCAACCTGACGCGGTTTCCGCTGTTCTTTCCCGAGAAGCGCGACTTCTTCCTCGAAGGATCGGCGGCGTTCGACTTCACGCTCGAGCCGAGCAGCAGCTACTCGGTGTTCTTCAGCCGCCGCATCGGCCTCGATGCCGATGGCGCGCCGCAGACGATCGACTACGGCGCCAAGGTCAACGGTCAGGTCGGGCGCTTCAATCTCGGCTTTCTGCAGGTGCGCACGGGGACCGCGGACGGCCGGCCCGGCGAGGACTTCACCGTGTTCCGGCCGGTGCGACGGCTCGGGGTGCAGTCCTACGTCGGGATGATCTACACGCGGCGGGCCGCCCGCGACATCGGGGCGCCGGTCAGCCAGACGATCGGAGCCGACTTCGCGGTGGCGACGAACCGCTTCCGCGGCTCACAGAACCTTCAGTTCAGCGGCTTCTTCGTCAAGACGCCCAACCGCGCGGCGCGGGGCCAGGACGCGGCGTACGGCGTACGACTCAACTACCCGAACGACCTGTGGAACGCCCGCATCTCGTATCGCGAAGTGCAGCGTCACCACCTGCCGGCGGTCGGCTTCGTCGAGCGCACCGACTACCGCAGGGTCAACCCGGTCGTCCGCTTCGGCCCGCGGCCGAAGAACAGCCCGTTTATCCGCCAGGTGTCGATGGAGGTCTGGTCGGAGTACCTGGCCGACACCCACAACCGGATGCTCAGCCGATCGTTCCGCTTCACACTGCTCGACCTGAGCCTCCAGTCGGGCGACAGCATGCACGTGCAAGTCAGCCCGACACGCGAGCGGCTCGAGAGCGACTTCGAGATCTCCGACGGCATCACCCTGGCCCGAGGCGCCGAGTACCAGTACACCCGCTACGAAGCCGGCGTCGACACCGCGAACCGCCGGATGTTGTCGGGCAGCGCCGCCGTCCAGCTCGGCACCTTCTACTCCGGCACGCGCCGGGACCTCACGGCGACGCTCAACGTGCGTCCGCGCCCGGGCCTGCTCGCGACGCTGACGACGACGCTCAACCGGGTCCGGCTGGCCGAGGGGCGGTTCACGACCCGGCTGTATCGCGCGATCGTGAACACTGAGTTCGGCCCGTTCGTGTCCCTGACGAACAACGTCCAGTACGACTCGGTGAGCCGGGCCCTCGGCTGGCAGGTCCGCTTCCGGTGGATCCTGCGGCCCGGCAACGACATCTACGTCGTAGCGCTCAACAACTGGCTCGAGACCGCCCGCCGCCGCTTCGACCTCCTGGATCGTCACGCCGCGACGAAAGTGGTCTACACGCGTCGCTTTTGAGGGTGTCACTCACGGCACGCGGGCGAGCCCCTTCTCCATCATCGCGCGCGCCTGCTCGGCGCCCTCCGCTGTGGCGACGACCCTGGCCGCCCCTTTCTGCGCCACGACATAATGGACGTTCGGCTCAAGACGATAACGGGCCGCGGCGTCGCCCAGGCCCTCGACCGACTCCACGGGCGAGGCGGGGATGCCCGAGGAGGTATTGTTCTTCTGGAGCTCGGCCGCGAGTCCCTGCGATCCCGCAACCGGCGACGCCGGCTGCATGATTGAAAGAGAAAGTAGGACGCCAGCATTGCCGTAGTAATTGCAGACCGACGTGTGGGCGCCGTCGGCCCAGCTTCCGGGCGTGTCCGTCAGAGAAGCGGAGACGGTCTCGCCGACAATCGCCGAGACTTCCTCCTTCGTGAGCGTGGCGCACGCGTCGAGCTTCGCCGCGGGCGCGGCCGGGGGGCTGGCGCCGTCTCCTGCGGCCGGCGTTCGAACGCATTCGCCCTGATGACCTGCGCGACTTCGATCTTGTAGGTACCTGGTACCACTTCTCGCGGCCCAGGCGCTGGGCGAGACGATGGCGGACGTTCTCCCGCCAGCCGCGGAGCGTCTCCTCGTCCTCCCACCACACCAGCGTCAACCGCTCCCCGTCGTCGGCGGTGAACGCCTTGACGTCGACGAACCCGGGCATGGTCTTCGCGAGCTCGAGCATCTCCTGCGCCATGTCGACGTACCCGTCGGGCGCGTCAACGAGCTTCGATCGAAAGAGAACGACCAGCATAGGTGCTCCTACTTGATCACCACCCTCGGAACCCCTGCGTCGTTCAGCTGCTTTTCGATCGCAGGAACCGTCGATGCGGTCAGCGTGCCGAACGCCGCGCTCAGTCGGTCGTACTCGCTGGCCAGGTCGGACAGTTGGGCGCGTTCCGTCGCCGTCGCGGGGAAGGGCGAGCCGCTGACCTGACCGAACAACTGCAAGGTCGTGCGACTCAGCTTGGCGGTGTCGTCCTTCAGGCTGTCCGACGTCTTGACCGCCGCGTCCAGGCTGTGTCTGGCGTCGGCGGGCACCTTCGCGACGTCGGCCAGCGATGTCGACAGCGCCCGGAGCGCTCCGCTGGCCGACTCCGCCCGGCCGCTGAGCGGCTCGGTCTTCGCCTGCAGCGCGAGCGCGGCGTCGACCACCTTGCGGCGATCGCTCCGCTGCTCGCTCGTGATCGTCACATCGGGATCGGGTTCGACCGCAATCGACGCCGTGAACTCGCGGCCGGCGACCGTCAGCCGGGCCCGGAACGTGCCCGGATCGACGAGCGCGCCTTCCGGCGCCCGGCCGAACCCTCCCGCCGCGCCGGCCCCGCCCGCGCGCCGAACCGGCGGCTCGCCGCGGAGGTCCCACTGCACGCGGTTGATGCCACGCTCCCTGGTGGCCTTCAGCGCGCGAACGAGCGCGCCGGAGGCGTCGAGAACCTCGAGCTTGACGTCGCCCGGCGGCGCCGACTTCAGGTAGTAGCTGATCGTCACGCCCGGCGGGGGGTTCTCGCCGATGAACCGCTTCTGCGCGAGGAACTCGTCGGTGGTGAACACGCGGTAGTCGAACGCGGCGGCGGGCTTCACCGTGAAGACATGCACGTCGCTCGAGAGCACCTGCGGCGTCAGCTCCTCGAGCGGCGAGATATCCATGACGTAGAAGCTCCGACCGTGCGTGCCGGCGATGAGGTCGCCGTCCCTGGGGTGGATGATGAGGTCGGCGACCGGCACGGTCGGCAGGCCGTTCGTCAGCGGGAGCCAGTGGACGCCGCCGTCAATCGACAGGTAGGCGGCACGCTCGGTGCCGGCGAACCAGAGCTTCGGGTTCCGGACGTCCTCACGAATCACGCGTACGGGCGCACCGCGAGGCAGATCGCCGGCGATGGACGTCCACGTGTCGCCATGGTTCGTGGTCTTGAAGAGGTAGACGGCGAAGTCGTCGTCTCGATGGCCGTCGAACGCGACGTACGCCGTGCCGGCGTCGTACCGCGACGCCACCGCGCGGCTCACCCAGCGCCTGCCGGGCATGCCGGGGAACTTCGCGGTGATGTTCTTCCAGTTCGCGCCGGCGTCCCGGGTGACGAACACGTTGCCGTCGTCGGTGCCCGCGTAGAGGACCGCGGCGTCCTTCGGCGACTCGCCGAGGACGCTGATCGTGCCTTCCTTGGCCGACGGGAGCTCAGGGCTCACGATCGTCCACGAGTCGCCGCGGTCGGTCGATTTGAAGACGTAGTTGCCGCCGACGTACAGCGTTTTCGGATCGTGCGACGAAACGACGATCGGCGTCTCCCAGTTGAAGCGGTACGCCGGCTTGGCGTACGGGGCGACCGGCTTGATCGAGGTGTTCCGCCCGCTCTTCAAGTCGTGGCGGACCAGCCCGCCGTTCTGCGACTCGGCGTAGACGATGGTGTAGTCGGTCGGGTCGACGCGGACCTGGAAGCCGTCGCCGGTCTGCACCTTGTACCAGTCGGACACCTGGATGCCGACGCTCTTGCGCGTGGCGCTCGGTCCGCCCCACGAGCAGTAGTCCTGGACGCCGCCATAGATGTAGTACGGCCGTCGCATGTCGACGTCGACCGAGTAGAACTGGCTGACGGACATCTGGTTCTGGAAATCCCACGACACGCCGCCGTCCCATGTCATGTAGATGCCGCCGTCGTTGCCGTTGATCATGTGCCGGGAGTCGCGCGGATCGATCCACAGCGCGTGGTGGTCGACGTGGATGTTCCACGTCTGGTTGTGGAACGTCCGGCCGCCGTCGAGCGATTCGGCGATCGGACTCCCGAGCACGTAGAGGTGGTGCTCGTTGGCCGGGTCGACGCGGATCTGGCTGTGGTAGAAGGGCCGCGGATCGATGGCGTTGACCCACGTCCACGTCTCGCCGCGATCGTCGGAGCGGAACACGCCGCCGTCCTTCAGGGTCTTCTTGCCTTCCGGAGTGGTCCTCAACGGACCGGCCTCGGTCTCGCGCGGGACCGTGGACGGCGTCTGGACGATGGCGTAGACGACCGAGGGAAGGCTGGCGGAGACGTCGAGACCGATCCGGCCGAGCGGACCGTCCGGCAGGCCTCTGGTCAGCTTCCGCCAGCTGCGCCCGGCATCGGTCGTCTTGTAAATCGCGCTGCCAGGCCCCCAGCCCTTGTCCGGATCGCCTCCCGCGAAGCGGTCCCGGCGGACCTCGTAGGCTGCGGCGTACAGCGTGTTGCTGTCGCCGGGGTCCATGGCGAGATCGACCACGCCGGTGTCCTGGTTGATGAAGAGGCTGGACGTCCAGGTCCGGCCGCCGTCGCTCGTCTTGTAGACGCCGCGATCGCGACTCGGGCCCCAGATGTGCCCCAGCGCGGCGACATAGACGACGTCGGGGTTGCGGGGATCGACGACGACCCGTCCGATGTGGTGCGTGTTCTCCAGCCCGAGGTGGCTCCACGTACGGCCGCCGTCGGCCGTCTTGTAGACGCCGTCACCCCACGACACGCTGTTGCGCGGATTGACTTCGCCCGTGCCGACCCAGACGGTGTCGGAATTAGAAGGATCGATGGCGATGTCGCCGATCGAGCTGACGCCTTCGTGGTCGAAGATCGGCGTCCAGGCCGTGCCTTCGCTGCTGCTCTTCCAGAGGCCGCCGGTGGCGAAGGCGACGTAGATCTGCTGCGGCGATCCGCTGGCGACCGCCACGTCGCTGACGCGTCCGCCCGCTCCGGCCGGGCCGACCGAGCGCCAGGTGAAATGCGCGAGCAACGGCTGGTCGACGGTGGACTGCGCGTGGGGCGCGGCCGCAGCCAGCACGCCGAGACACGCGACGGCACAGACGCGGAACGAGGAGGGCATAGGCGCGCCATTATATAGGCGCGCCCGGGGCTACCGTCCCACCGCCCTAGCGGCCGTCCGGACCCTCCCCGATGGACAGCACGCTCACCTGCTGGTGCGCGAGGGCGATCGGCTGATCGCCGGAGCCCTTCAGCACGGCCGTCACGCGATAGGTTCCGGCCGGCAGGCTCGCGAACTCACGCACCGTCACGACGGGCGCGGTCTCGCCGTCGAGTTGGACTTCGCTGCTGCGGTAGAAGTCGGAAGACTCCGCGATGATTTCGATGGACCGGTTCTTCCTGTCGGCCGGCACGACCGCCTGGATCACGAGGTTGGCCGGCGCGAAGGAGACCGCTGGCGACGCCTTCACGACGACTTTGCCGGACGCGCTCAGCGAGCCGGCCAGCAAACACACTGCACTGCACAACACGAACGACTTCATAACCATCGCCTTGCTGAAGAACGCCAACCGCCGTCGTCGCACCCGTGCGGTGCAAGAGACGGACCACGCCGAAATGTTCCGAATGCCCCGACCCTCACGTCCTTCCGCGGCTTGCTCGGTGCGGAACAGGCCGTTTCGGAGTGGAAAATTACGGAAGTGTGGGCCGGAGCAGGTGTGGGCCAGAGGTGGTTCGTCGCGGAGCCCCGTCACAGGCGAGGTAGACTAAATGGATGGCTCGAAAGGAATTCACCGTTTCAGCGCCGGCGCGCGGGCGCGCGCCCGCTCTCGGACTGGTGCTCGTGACGATGATCGCGTGTTCCAGCACGGCCGCCGAGCGTCAGCCTGCGCCGGTCCGGAACGGCGACGTCGTGGCGACCGTCGGAAGCAGGGCGATCACGCTGGCCGAGGTCGACAAGGATGCGCTCGAGCAGCCCGTGAGCAATTTCGGTGCGTCGAAGCTCTCACAGGCCCTGTACGACGCACGACGCGCCGCCATCGAGGCCCTCGTCGGCGACGCACTGATCGATCAGGAAGCGAAGGCGCGC
The DNA here is from genome assembly GCA_963840225.1 of uncultured Acidobacteriota bacterium. Lineage (GTDB taxonomy): Bacteria > Acidobacteriota > Vicinamibacteria > Vicinamibacterales > CAVVIG01 > JBLMXQ01. The sequence goes on along the minus strand of CAWIYH010000007.1, from coordinate 108,370 downwards.
GGCATCGACCGCGATGCACTGGTCCGGCAGGAGATCACGGCGAAGGCGCAGCCGCCCACCGACGCCGACGTCGACACCTGGTACCAGACGAACCAGGCGCGGTTGCGGGGCGCTCCCCTCGAGCAGGTGCGCGTGCCCATCCGGGCGCTCCTCACCGACCAGCGAACGGCGCGCGCGCGCGAGGCCTACCTCGCCAGGCTCCGGGCCAAGACGCCCGTGCACGTCTTGCTCGAGCCGCCGCGGGAGCAGGTCGCGGAAGCCGACAGCCCGGCCCGCGGGCCGGCGGGCGCGCCGATCGAGATGATCGAGTTCTCCGACTTCCAGTGCCCCTTCTGCCTGAGCGCCAATCCGACCGTGCAGCAGGTGCTCGCGACCTACGGCGATCGCATCCGCTTCGTGTACCGGAACTACCCGCTGCCGTCCCATCCAGACGCCAGGCCGGCCGCCGAGGCGGCCCAGTGCGCCAACGAGCAGGGCAAGTTCTGGCCGTACCACGATCGGTTGTTCGCCGACGCGGGCCGGCTGTCGAACGCCGACCTCGGGCAGGCGGCCGACGACGTGGGGCTCGACCGCGCGAAGTTCGACGCTTGCGTCGACTCGCACAAGTTCCGGGACCGCATCGACGCCGACATCAAGGACGGCGAAGCCGTCGGCGTGAACGGCACACCGGCGTTCTTCATCAACGGGCGCATGATCACCGGGGCGCAGCCGTTCGAGGCGTTCAAGCGCGTGATCGACGAGGAACTCGAGCGCAAGCAGCGCCGCTGAATCATCGGACGCGCGGGCGACGGCGTCGTCCTCCGCGAGCTGGCTCAGCCCGTGGCTGAGCCTCCGGCGCGCTTGCTGCCGGCGATCGCAGGCATGAGCAGTGGACGGCACCGGACGGGTTCCGCGGGCTGGAGTCCGCTCCGGCCGTGGCCGCGCACGAATCGTGACGCGACTCAGCGAAGCAGCGCGACCCCCTGGACGAGCGAGACGACGATGGCGAGAAACGTGGCGGCGAGCAGCACCAGCGCCACGATCAGGTGGTCTCCGCGCTCGCGGGACATCGGCTTGAGCATCGCCGACGTGAGGTAGCCGCCGAGGAAGCCGCCGGCGTGGGCGAAGTTGTCGACGCCCGGCATGATGAGGCCGAATACGAACAGGATGGCCGCGTAGCTCACCGCCTCGCGGCGGATCGCCGGGCTGCCGAGCCGCCCGTACTGCACCATGGCGCCGAGCAGGCCGAAGATCGAGGCCGAGGCGCCGATGGTGAACGACGCGCCGCGGAGGAGCGGAATCGGCAGCGCCACCGTCCCCATCACGGAGCTGAGCAGGAACCCGCAGACACCCGCGATGACGTAGACGATCATCGTGCGGGCCGGGCCGATGACGTCCACGGTGGCGGGACCGAGCAGCCGCACCCAGTACATGTTGAAGAAGATGTGGAGCAGGCCGCCGTGGAGCCACGTCGCGCTCAGCACGGTCCACCACCGGCCCATCCCGAACACCGGCACGGCGCCGCTCGCGCCGAAGAGGAACAGCGCCGGCAGGCTCGGCGCGAGAATCGAGAACCCGCCGCCGAAGATCTCAATCTGATTGCCCGAGGCGAGCAGCGTCAGGACGTACAGCACGCTCGAGGCGCCGATGACGAGCGGCACGAAACCGAGGTCGGCGCCCAGCCGGCGCAGCGCGGGCGCAAAGCCCCACAGGCCGGGATTGGCGCGGCCGCAGGAATAGCACCGATCGTCGCGCACCCCGACGAGCGAGCCGCACGACGGGCACACGACGGATCCGGTCTCTTTACGTCCGAACACGGTCACACATCATATCAACACTTGCCCCGCGAGCAGCCCAGGACGGTCACACGTGGATCATCCACCCGACGATCGCGCCGTAGAGGATATGCGAGGCGATGGTCACCAGAACCGTGCGGCGGCCGTAGTTCAGCATCAGAAAGCCGGGCGGCTCGATGAGGGCGGTCTCGTCGGCCGCTGTCTCCGGCGTCGCCATGCGCGGATGCACGACCGGCAGCAGCACGTTGACGAGCACGGTCGACATGAACAGCGCGTGCACCACCCCGAACAGCGCGCCCAGCCACCAGGTGCTGTACCCGACGACGCGGAAGACCGCGGCGTAGCCGAGGGCGAACACGATGCCGATCAGGAAGTGGAACGTGTAGCCCCACGCCTTCGCGCGCGTGCGATTCTCGGTGACGATCGTTCCCAGCAGGAACGACAGGTCCATCCGCGTGAGGCCGAGCTGCGTCGCGGCCCGCATGGCGGTCGTGAGCACGATGGTGCCGACGAAGCCCGCGACGAGCTCGGACCAGATGGTCACGTCATTCCCCTTTCGTCCCGGCCCGCCGCCCGCCTCGCCGCCGCGCCGCCTCGTCGGCGCCGCCGCCCGCCGCGTCGGCAATCGCGACGGCCGCGTCGATGAGCGCGAGGTGCACCAGCGCCTGCGGGAAGTTGCCCAGGAACTCGCCGGTGCGCGGGTCGATCTCCTCCGAGTACAGACCGACGTCGTTGGCGTGCGCGGTGAGATCCTGCATGAGCCGGGCGGCCTCCTCGACGCGCCCGGCGCGCGCCATCGCACCGGCCAGCCAGAACGAGCAGTTCAGGAAGCAGCCCTCGCTGCCGGGCAGGCCGTCCTCGCCCCGATAGCGGTAGACGAACGTGCCCGAGCGAAGCGCGGCGCAGACCGCGTCGATGGTGCCCCTGATCCGTGCGCCGCACGGGTCGCCATAGCCGACGAGCGGCAGCATCAGGAGCGCCGCGTCCAGCTCCTCGCGACCGGCCGATTGGGTGTAGCTCCCCAGCCGATCGGACCAGCAGCGCGTCTCGATGTATTCCGCGATCGCCTGCGCCTCGCGCGTCCAGCGGGCGGCGTGGCGGCCCGGCACCTCGCCGGTGTCGGCCAGCCTGCGCGCCCGGTCGAGGGCGACCCAGCACATCGCCTTGGAATGGGTGAACTGCCGCGGCTCGCTGCGCACCTCCCAGATGCCGGAGTCGGGCCGGCGCCAGTGGTCGCACACGTAGTCCGCGATCCGGCCCAGCACCCTGCCCGTGTCCCGCGACAGCACGTGGCCGCCGCGGCCGTAGAGCCACGCGGTCTGCATCAGGTCGCCGTAGATGTCGAGCTGCCGCTGATCGACCGCCCGGTTGCCGACGCGCACCGGCGCCGAGTTGCGATACCCCGACAGCGGCACCTCGAACTCGGGCGCCCGCGGGCCGCCGTCGAGGCGGTAGAGGACATGGAGCCGCGGCTCGGTGAGCGCGGTCGCCTGCATGAACCACCAGAACAGCGCGCGCGCCTCGTCGCGGCATCCGAGCTCCAGCAGCGCGTCGATCAGAAAGGCCGAATCGCGGATCCAGCAGAAGCGATAGTCCCAGTTGCGCTGGCCGCCCAGCACCTCGGGCAACGACGTCGTCGGCGCGGCCGCCGCGGCGCCCGACGGCGCGAAGATGAGCAGCTTGAGCACCAGCGCGCTGCGCCGCACCATCTCCTGCCACGGCCCCGAGTACTCGCGGCCGCCGGCCCACCGTTCCCAGAACGCGCAGGTCTTCTGCAGCCGCGCCTCGACTGCCCGGCGTGCCGGCAGCACCAGCGGCTCGGAGTACGACGACGCCAGGACGAGGAGCGCCCGTCCGCCTTCCTGGACGTCGAACTCGGCGTGAACCGTGTCGCCCGTCCACGCGGGCGTGCCCGCGCCCCAGGCGCGGAGCGCCAGCGCTTCGGCGTCGCAGGTCGCGACCGGCACGCCGTCGCGCCACTCCGCTTTCGGCGTGCCACGGCCGTAGTCGAACCGTGGGGCGAAGCTCCAGCGCATCGGCACACGGCCGCCCAGCCCCTCGATCGAGCGCGCCAGCTCACGCATCGGCTCGAGCGCTTCGTCGGGGACGGTGAGGGCATCGACCACGCGCACCGATCCGCGATCGGTCGTGAAGGTGGTTTCGAGGACGTTGGTGTCGGGCAGATACCGGCGGCGGCTCGTAAACGGGATCGACGGCTGCAGCGTCAGGGCGCCGCCGCGATCCCTGTCGAGGATGGCGGCGAACACGCTCGGCGAGTCGATGTTCGGCAGGCAGAGCCAGTCGATCGCGCCGTCGGTCGCGACCAGCGCCGTGGTCCGCCCGTCGCCGATGATCGCGTACTCCCGAATCGGCGCATACCCGTCCACCCGCATCAGCGCTCCAGGAGCCCCTGCAACGCGCCCGCCATCACGGCTCCGCCCCCCGCCTGGGCCGCATGTTGGCGGCCATGATCCGCTTGCGGAGCCGGATGTGCGCCGGGGTGATCTCGACGAGCTCGTCGTCGTTGATGAACTCGAGCGCCTGCTCCAGGCCGAGCTTGCGCGGTGGAATCAGCCGGATCGCTTCGTCCGCGGTCGAGGCGCGCATGTTCGTCTGCTTCTTCTCCTTCGTGACGTTCACGTCCATGTCGTTCGGCCGGGCGTTCTCGCCGACGATCATGCCCTGGTACACCGCCGTCCCCGGGTCCAGGAAGATCTCTCCGCGCTCCTGCAGGTTATAGATTGCGTACGCCGTGGCCACGCCCGAACGGTCGGCGACCAGCGCGCCGGTCGGGCGCGCCGGGATCGCGCCGTGCCACGGCTCCCAGCTCGCAAAGAGGTGGTTCATGATCCCGGTGCCCTTGGTGTCGGTCATGAACTGCGGGCGGAAGCCGATGAGCCCGCGCGCCGGGATGCGGAACTCGAGCCGCACCCGTCCGCTCCCGTTGTTCACCATCTTGGTCATCGTCCCGCGGCGCTCGCCCACCTGCGCGATGACGATGCCCTGGTGCTCCTCGGGAACGTCGATGACGAGCTCCTCCACCGGCTCGACGATCTGGCGCCGATCGCCGGCCACGACCTCCCGCGTGACGATCTCCGGGCGGGACACCTGCAGCTCGTACCCCTCGCGGCGCATCATCTCGATCAGGATCGAGAGCTGCAGCTCGCCGCGTCCGACGACCTTGACCGCTTCGGGTGAATCGGTCGGCTCCAGCCGGATCGACACGTTGCCGAGCAGCTCGCGATCGAGCCGATCGCCGATCTGGCGCGACGTGACGTACTGGCCGTCGCGGCCCGCCATCGGCGAGGTGTTGACGCCGAAGATCATCGACACGGTCGGCTCGTCGATGGCGACCGGCGGGATCGGCACGCGGTGCTCGGCGTCGGTGATGGTCTCGCCGATGGTGATGTCCTCGATGCCGGCCAGGCACACGATGTCGCCGGCCGCGGCCTCCTGGACGTCCAACCGCTTGAGACCGTCGAAGGCGAACAGCTTGGTGACCTTCGTCTCCTGCACGGCCGCGTCCAGCTTGCACACGGCGACCGGATCGCCGATCTTCACGCGCCCGTTGAAGATGCGGCCGATGGCGATCCGCCCGAGATAGTCGCTCGAGTCCAGGTTCGCCACGAGCAGCTGCAGCGGCGCCGCCGGATCGCCGGCGGGCGGCGGCACGTGCGCCACGATCGCGTCGAACAGCGGCCTGAGGTCCCGGCCCACCCCGTCCGGGTCGGCGGTGGCCGTGCCGGCCTTCGCGTTGGTGTACAGCACCGGGAAGCCGAGCTGCTCCTCGGTCGCGTCGAGGTCGATGAAGAGGTCGTAGATCTCGTTCAGGACCTCCTGCGGGCGGGCGTCCTGCCGGTCGATCTTGTTGATCACCACGATCGGCGGCAGCCGGCGCTCGAGCGCCTTCCGCAGCACGAACCGCGTCTGCGGCAGCGGCCCTTCCGACGCGTCCACCAGCAGCATCACGCCGTCCACCATCGACAGCGTGCGCTCGACCTCCCCGCCGAAATCGGCGTGGCCCGGCGTGTCGACGATGTTGATAAGGATGTGCTGGTAGTGGACCGCGGTGTTCTTCGCGAGGATGGTGATGCCGCGCTCCCGCTCGAGGTCGATGCTGTCGAGCACCCGCTCGACCACGCGTTCGTTCGACCGGAACGTGCCGCTCTGGTGCAGCAGCGCGTCGACCAGCGTCGTCTTGCCGTGGTCGACGTGCGCGATGATCGCAACGTTCCGTCTCAGGGAATTGGCGATGGCCATCCCTTCAGTATAGCGGACCGGCGCGCGGCGCCGTCACGTCTGGAGTCGCGCGAGCAACGCCTTCGCGCGCTCGCCCATGACGTCGGCGTCCTCGGGGGCCACGCGCTCGGCGTCCTCCCGCGCCTCGAGCATGCGGCCGAGATTGACGCACCCCTCCGACTTCTGCTGCCGGCGAGGTTAGACACCGTTGGCGCCGTGTCGTCGCTCGTCGGTTCGGGCGTGGGGTTCGGCGGGGCCGCCGTCGGTCTACGGCGTCACCGGATGGACGAGCCCGGCCATCGCCGCGTAAGAAAAGAACTTGAAATGCGGGCTCTTCTCGCTGTGGCAACGCACGCAGACGCTCTCGGCCGGCTTTCGCGTAATCAAGCCCGGCTTGGCGGCCCCGCCGGCGGCGGCGGCGACGTGCGCCTTCCCCGGTCCGTGGCAGGACTCGCACTGCACGTTGGCGTTGACGTCGTTCTCCAACAGGCTCGGAGCGCCCGTGACATGACAGCCGATGCACTGACCGGCGGCGTCCTTTTCCGACCCCGACAGCCGGGTGATGGCGCGCGCGTGCTTGGTCTTGTCCCAGGCCGCGTATTCGGCCGTGTGGCAGTCCTTGCAGGCCGCTGCCCAGACATAGTCGTCGGTCGGGGGCTGGGCAGCCGCCGCCTGCGGCCACGCGCCCAGCACGATCGCGGCTGCAAAAGCCAGCCGCATCAAGTGCCGCATAGATACCTCCGGCACCGATCAGCATCAATAGCGATACCGCCCGCCCAGCGGGCGCAATTGGCTGGAATTTCACCTCTCGGGTGCGTGGAGACCATGCCGCCGCGGGAAGGATGCCGGAATCCCGTCAGGGCTCGCGCCGCGTCCCTTTTCGAAGTTCGTCGACCTCGGCCTGGATCTGTGCGATGCGCTTGAACTGCACTTCCAGGTCGGTAACGGCGCGACTCAGGATTCGGCCCTGCTCCGCCATCGTGCTGCGCAGGAGGCGAAGCTCCCGACGGAGCGCGGCCACGGCCGGCATACTGTTGCTGCCCTTCGAGACTCTGGTCCTGGTCGGCAAGGGACGCGAGTGTATCAGAAATGACATTAAGGGAGGAAGAAATGTGGCTACTCGGGTCGGACCAGTGCCTTGGGCAGCCGCATCGCCTCGGCGTCGGCGAGCGCCTGGTTGACGTCGGCCAGCCGATAGGTGCGCGCTCCGATGGCGCGCCAGGGGATCGTCGTGTGCCAGCGATCGAGCACGCGGAGCGCGCGCACGAAGTGCGCGACCTCGCTTCCCCAGCAGCCGCGGATCTCCAGGTGCTTGCGGTTGATCTGACGGTGGACGTTGATCGTGCTCGGTCCGGCGTCGGTGTAGTGGCCCGCGACGACGTACCGCCCGCCGTCGCGCAGCAGATCGGGTGCTTCCTCGAAGGCGCGCGCCGACCCGGCCGCTTCGATCGCGACATCGGCGCCCATGCCGTCGGTCAGGTCGCGCACGCGGGCCAGGCGCGTCTCGGGCGTCGTCGCCTGGATGTCGAGGGCCGCGTCCGCCCCCATGCGGCGGGCCAGGTCGAGCCTGTCGGCCGGCGCCCCGAGCGCGATCACGCGGGTGGCGCCGGCGAGCCGCGCCAGGGCGACGACGCTCAGACCGACCGCCCCGGTGCCCTGGACGAGCACCGTGTCGCCGAGCGCCACCTCAGCCCGCTCGATGGCATGGACGGCGGTAATCAGCCCGCAACCGCCGCCGATGTAGGTCTCCGGCGGCACGCCGTCGGGCAGCTTCGCCACCGAAACCCCGGGCTCGAGATAGATCGCCTCAGCCCACCCGCCGAAGAGCCCTTCGGTCGCCGAGTCGGTGATGCCGTAGACGCGCCGCGCGTCGCATCGTGTGGGCGTCCGGGTGACCGTGCACGCCCGGCAACGGCCGCAAGTCCGGTGGACGTCGAAGAAGACCAGGCAATCGCCTTCCCGAACCGGCGAGCCGTCGACGGTCCGCATGGCGCCTCTCAGCCGGTCGACGAGGCCGACCGAGACGTGGCCGGGAATGATGGGATAGGGAACGCCTGCGAGCCGGCCGTGCCAGAGGTGGACGTCGGTGCCGCAGACCTCTGAATAGAGGGTGCGCAGGAGGGCCGAGCCTGGTTCCAGGACGGGCTCGGAGAACTCCCGCAGCTCGACCCTGGCTTCCGGGGCGGGCATGACGGCGGCGATGACGGTCATCGGTGGCGGCGAACGCGTGGCGCCCGAGGCTGGTGGGCAGGCGGCGGCCAGGCGCGCTAGAATATAACGCATATGCCGCTCTTCGAATACGAGTGCCGCGACTGCGGTCGCCAGTTCGAGTATCTGACGCGCGAGGGCCAGTCGCCGGCGTGTCCCGCCTGCGCGAGCACGGCGCTCACAAAGCAGCTGTCGGTGTTCGCCGTCGCGGTCGGGCCGGGCGAGAAGCCGGCGGCGTTCCCCTCGTCGGCCTGCGGGATGTGCGGCGACCCGCGCGGCCCGGGCTCGTGCTCGATGAACTAGCGGCGCGGCTCCGACGCGACCCGTGGCGCAGCTCACCCGCGCGTTCCGCCACCACAACTACCAGCTTTTCTTCGGCGGCCAGCTGATCTCGCTCATCGGCACCTGGATGCAGCAGGTCGCCGAGGCGTGGCTCGTCTACCGGCTGACCGGGTCGTCGGCGCTGCTCGGCGTCGCCAGCTTCATCGGCCAGTTTCCCGTCTTTCTCCTCGCCCCGATCGGGGGCACGACCGCCGACCGCCACGACCGCCATCGGATCGTCGTCATCACGCAGACCGTGTCGATGGTGCTGCCGCTGACGCTGTCGGTCCTGACGCTGACCGGCCGCGTGCAGGTCTGGCACGTGTTCGTGCTGGCCGGGTGCCTGGGCGTCGTGAACGCCTTCGACATCCCGGCGCGGCAGGCGTTCATCGTCGACATGGTCGGGCGCGAGGATCTCGTGAACGCCATCGCGCTGAACTCGTCGATGGTCAACGGCGCGCGCGTCGTCGGGCCGGCCGTCGCGGGGCTGCTGGTCGCGGCTGTCGGCGAGGGCTGGTGCTTTCTCCTGAACGGGCTCAGCTATCTCGCCGTCATCGCCGGCCTGCTGATGATGGACGTCACGCGCCCGCGCCCGCGCAAAACGCCGCGATCGGCGATCCGGGACACGATCGAAGGTTTCCGCTTCGTGGCGCGGACGACGCCGGTCCGCGCCCTGCTCCTGCTGCTCGGCGTCGTCAGCTTCGCGGGAATGCCGTACGCCGTGCTCATGCCGGTCGTCGCCGACTCCACCCTGCACGCCGGGGCGCGCGGTCTCGGGCTCCTGATGGGCGCGTCGGGGGCCGGCGCCCTCGGCGGGGCGCTGCTGCTCGCGTCCCGGTCCGGAGTCGGGGGGCTGGGACGGTGGGTCGCGGCGTCGGCGGCCGCGTTCGGCCTGGCGCTGGTCGCGTTTTCGGCGTCGCGGCTGTTCTACCTGTCGCTGGTGCTGCTCGTGCCGGTCGGCTTCTGCATGATGGTGGAGATGGCCTCCTCCAACACGCTCATCCAGTCGATGGTGCCGGATCGGCTGCGCGGGCGCGTGATGGCGGTGTACTCGATGATGTTCATGGGGATGGGACCGTTCGGGGCGCTGGCAGCCGGAGCGCTCGCCGAGCGGGTCGGCGCCCCGGAGACGATTGCGGCCGGCGGCGCCATCTGCCTGGCAGGAGCCGCCGTGTTCGCCGCCCGCCTCCCCGCCCTCCGCGCGCCCGCCCGGGCGCTCATCGTCGCACAGGGACTCGCCGGCGGCGATCCGGTCCAGGAAATGACGAATCCGGGCGATGAAGTCCCCCTCCACCGCCCATCCTGAGGTCCGCCGGAATCCCGCCAGGGGCGAACGCCGTGACCCCGGTGAGCCCGCCGAAAGCGTGCGAACCGGCGGTCAGGCCGCCGGTACGGCGACGCTGGCCAGCTGCGCCAGCGAAGCGGCTGACAGCACGTTCTGGAGCGCGGTCTGGGCGTTGGCCCACACCTTCTGGGTCGCGCACCTCGGCGCCAGGTGACAGCCCTCGTCGGCCCCGACGCAGCGGTTCAGGCAGAGCGGCCCTTCGACGGCGGTGACGACGTCGAATACCGACACGGCCTCGGCCGGGCGCGCCAGCTCGAACCCACCCGCACGCCCCGCGTGCGAGCGGACGATCTGTGCATCCACGAGCTGCTGGAGGATCTTGGCGACGAAGGTCTGGGGCGCATCCGCGGCACGGGCCAGCGCGGCCCGGCTGGCGCGCGCGCCCTGGGGAAGCGTGGCCAGGTGCACGGTCACGCGTACGGCGTAGTCGGCGGCTCGAGTTACCTGCATGATTGTGTCGTCCTGCAATAAGGAGCGGTTGCTGAACCGGAGTCAAACGCGACTCATCGGCTCCTGTTTGGGGCGAAGCAATCGACGGACCAGGGGTGGCGCGGGGTCCGATCCGGCCTGTTTCCGAGGGGATTCGACTCGCGTTTGCGCCGGCCGCCCGGTTCGGCGCGCCGGGCTCCCGGTTTTCCGGCAGCCGCTACTTGCGGGGGATCCGGGCGTCGGCCATCGCCGCATCATAGACGAAGGACGCCATGACGACGGCCGCCTGCTTCAGGTCGCCTTCGTCGACCCGGTCCACCGTGTCCATGTTGGTGTGGTGCGTCCGGATGTCGTAGTTGCGATAGCTCTGGATCGGATTGAAGCCGGGCACGCCGGCCCGGTCGAACGTCACGTGGTCGGTCGCACCGATGCCCTCGATCACGTTCTTCCTGGCGCCGAGGTCCCTGAAGGGAGCGAGCCAGGCGTCGAAGAACGGCTTGACGGTTCCGTTGTTCTCGCAATAGAAGCCGTAGATCGGACCGTAGCCGTTGTCGATGTTGAAGTAGACGTCGAACTTCTCGCGCGCGGCGCGGTTCTGGTCGCCCTCCAGGTGCGCGGCCACCCAGGCCCGTGATCCGAGCAGCCCCTGCTCTTCTCCGCCCCAGAGCGCCAGGCGAATCGTGCGGCGCGGCTTCGCGCCGACTGCCTTCAGGATCCGCATCGCCTCGATGACGGTGGTGGATCCATCCGCGTTGTCGGTGGCCCCGACGCCGGTGTGCCACGAGTCGAGGTGCGCGCCCATCATGACCACTTCGTCCTTGAGCGCCGGGTCGGTCCCGGGAATCTCGGCGATGACGTTGGCGGCGTTCTCGTTGTCGTCGACGTACCGGCTCTGGACGCCGACGCGCAGCTTGACGGCGACGCCGCGCTCGAGCATGCGCACGATCATGTTGTAGTGCTCCGCGCTCAGGACGACCGACGGCACGCCGCCGGGGCCGCCGTCGCGGCCCGTCACGAACACGGTGCCGTGCTCGCCGATGCTGGGGCGCAGCTGCACGGCGGCGCCCGACTCGCGCACGATCTCCGCGATCCGCTGCGCGATGGCCGGTGGCCGCGTCCCGGCCGAGGCGTTGGGCTGGGACCGCGAGGCCTGCGGGTCGGTCGGCTGCGGCCGGTCGGCGCGGACGAAGCGCGTCATCAGCGGCTGCGTCATGACGAGGGCGCCCTTCAGCTGTGCGCGCATCGCCTCGACCGTCTCCGGCGTCTTGCCGCCGATGAACACCGGAGCGGCCACGACGTCGCCGTCGGTCGAAGGGGACCACGCTTCGGCGTAGCCGATGAGCGGCAGGTAGCGCGGCTCCACCATCTCGAGGGTCAGCTTCTCGAGCGTCCAGCCGCGGCCGAAGTGCCACGGCTCCGCCCGAACGTTGGAGAGCCCGTAGGCGGTCAGGCGGTCGCGCACGAACGCCACCGCGCGCCGGAACGCCGGCGAGTTGGTGAGGCGCGGGCCGATGTCGACGGTGAGCGTCTCGAAGACCGGCGCCGCCTGGGAGCGGTCCAGGCCCTCGGCCCGGATCCGGGCGAGCATCGGGTCGGGCGCGCCCTGAGCAGACATGACGGCGGCGGCGCAGACGGCGAGCGCGACCGCGAGCGGTCTTGTCGGCATCCCCTCGGTCCTCAGCCTCACTCGTCAGCCCTCAGCTCTGAGCCCTTCCTTCGCCACGCCGCCCTTGAGGCGCGCCATCCAGACCTTCCACCGCTTGTTGGCGAACGACTGCTCGAGGGCATCGAACTTGACGTAGGCGACCGGCACGAGCAGCAGGGTCAGGAAGAGGCAGAGCGACTGGCCGCCGATGATGGTGATGGCGATGGCGGCGCGGCCCTGCCCCCCGATGCCGATGCCGAGCGAGGTCGGGATCAGCCCCGCGATGATCGCCGACGTCGTCATGAGGATGGGCCGGAGCCGCGTGCGGCACGACTCGACGACCGCCTCGCGAAGCGGGAGGCCCCGCGCGCGCAGCACGTTGGCGTAGTCGACCTGGAGGATCGAGTTCTTCTTGACGATGCCGAGCAGGAGCAGCACGCCGAGCGCGCTCCAGAGGCTGAGCAGCCGCCCCGTCAGCCAGAGCGTCATGAGGGCGAACGGAATCGTCACCGGCAGCACGAGCATGATCACGATCGGCTGCACGAAGCTCTCGAACTGCGCCGCGAGCACCATGTAGACGAAGATCATGGCGAGGCTGATCGCCATGATCAGGTTCTGGGTCGTCTCGTCGAGGATCTTCGTCTGGCCCGCCAGCTTGAAGGACATGTCCGGGGGCATGTTGAGGCCCGCGAGCATCCGCCTCACGTGAGTCGACACCTCGTCGAGCGCGCGGCCGGGCGCCAGGTCGCCGTACAGCCCGACGGAGAACTGGCGGTTGTACCGCTGCAGGGTGCTCGGACCGAGGCCGCGCTCGAGGCGGGCGATGTTGTCGATGCGCACGGGCCCGTTCGGCGACGGCACCGTCAGCTTCCCGATCGCCCCGATGTCGCGCCGCTGGTTCTCGAGCACGCGGATCTTCACCGGGTACTGCTCCGAGCCCTCGCGGTAGTTGGAGATCTCGTCGTCGCCGGCGACGGCGAGCCGCAGGGTGTTGCCGATCGTGGACATGCGGACCCCGAGGTCGGCCGCGCGCTTCCGGTCCACCGCGACGTGGATCTCGGGATTGGAGATGTTCAGCGACAGCTTGACGTCCTGCAGCTCCGGCATCTTCTGCGCCAGGGCCAGCGCGCGCAGGGAGTACTCGGCCAGCTCGTTCAGGTCGGGGCCGAGGAGGTTCGCCGAGATCGGGAAGCCGCCCGCCTCGCCGCCGCCGAGCGGGTTGCGAATCGTGATGCTCGGCTTGTACGACGGGTGCGCCGCCAGCCGCTTCCGGAGCTCCGAGACGATGTCGTCCTCGGAGACCTTCCGCTCTTCGTACGGGGTCGCGAAGCCGAGCAGGTGGATGTGCGTCGGCCGCTCGGTGATCGTCGGCTCGAGCTGGGCCACGCCCTCGATGCCGCCGAGCTCCTTCACCAGCCCCTTCGCGATCTCGGTGCTCCCCTCGAGCGACGTCCCCTCGGGCGTGTCGACGTGGATCGTCCACTCGCCCATGTCCTCGTTGGGCACGAAGGTGCGGCCGACCAGGTGGTTCAGCGGGAACGTCAGGAGGAACACGCCGATCGAGATCGCGATGATCACGCCGGAGTGATCGAGCGCCCAGTTCACGCGGGCGGTGTACCAGTTGTCGAGCCAGTGGAAGAAGCCCTTCTCCTTCGTCTTGTGGTCCGCGGCGCCGTCGGAGACCTTCAGGAACCGGGAGCTCAGCATCGGCGTCAGCGTGAAGCTGACGAGCATCGACACGAGGATCGAGAACGCCATCGTCCAGCCGAACGGGTTGATGTAGCGGCGGGCGTAGCCGGTCATGAACGCGATCGGCAGGAAGATCACGACGAGCGAGAGGGTGGTGGCCATGACCGCGAGCGCCACCTCGCGCGTGCCCTGGATCGCCGCCTCGAACGGCGTGCAGTTCTTCTCCTCGATGTACCGGAAGATGTTCTCCAGCACGACGATCGCGTCGTCGATGACGATGCCGACGGCGAGCGTGATGCCGAGCAGCGTCATGTTGTTGAGCGTGAAGTCCATCGCCCGCATCAGCGTGAAGCTGGAGATGATGGACGCCGGGATCGCAAGCGCCGAGATGATGACGGCGCGGATGTTCCGGATGAAGATCATCACGACGATCGCTGCGAAGAGGCTGCCGAAGATCAGGTGCTCCTCGAGCGACGCGACCGACGCGTAGATGAACTTCGAGTCGTCGCGGGTCACCTTCAGGTCGACCGATTGCGGCAGCGCCTTGCGGACCGTGTCGAGCTTCCGCTTGACGCCTTCGATCACGCCGACCGTGTTCTCGCCCATCGCGCGCTTGACGTCGAGGCTGACGGCCGGGGCGTCGCCGAGCCAGACGGCCTGCGTCGGACGCTCGGTCGAGTCCTCCGCGTAGCCGATGTCGGCCACGCGGATCGGCGTGCCGTTCTTCGTCGCGATGACGATGTTGTTGAAGTCGGCGGTCGCGTCGATGCGCCCGAGGGTGCGGAGCAGCAGCTCGGACTTCCCCTGCTCGACGGTGCCGCCGGGAATCTCGATGTTCTCGCTGACGACCGCGCTCTTCACGTCGTCCATCGACAGCCCGTAGGCGTTCAGCTTGTCGATGTCGACGACGACGTGGATTTCGCGGGCGCGGCCGCCGCCCAGGTCCACCTCGCCGACGCCGCTGACGGTCTCGATGGCGCGCTTCACCTGCTTGTCGGCGATCTCGGTGAGCGTGCGCAGGCTCAGGTCCTTCGACGAGAGCACGACCGTCATCACCGGATCCGAGTCGGGATCGACCTTGGTGATGACCGGCGGCAGGATCTCGGGCGGCACCGACTTCATCGCCGAGGAGACCTTCTCGCGGACGTCGTTGGCGGCGTCGTTGATGTCGCGCTCGAGCACGAACTTGATCGTGATCTGCGCGCGACCCTCGGAGATGCGCATCGACGACATCTCGTCGATGCCCGAGATGCTGCTGAGGGTCTCCTCCATCGGCTCGACGACCGAGGTCGCCATCTCGTCGGGGCTCGCCCCCGGCAGCTGGAGCGTCACGTTCACGGTCGCCGGATCGGCGCGGGGGAAGAGATCGACGCCCAGATCCAGGAACGAGAAGATCCCGAGCACCACGAGCGCCATCACCAGCATCGTGGCGAAAACCGGCCGGCGGACGCACAGTTCTGACAGCATGACGGTCTCGCTACTCGCCGGTCTTGCCGATCGACACCTTCGCGCCGTCGGCCAGCTTCTCGACGTCGGTGACGGCGACCGGATCCCCGGCCTTGACGCCGCTCAGGATCTCGATGCGGTCGCCGAGGCGCTCGCCCGTCTTCAGCTCGCGCGCCACCAGGTGATCGCCTTCGACCACGAACACCCGGTTCACGCCGTAGCGGTACTGCATCGCGCTGTAGGACAGCGTGAGCACCTGGTCCACCTTCGACGTCTCGATGTGAACGCGCGCGAAGGTCCCGGGCTTGAGGAGGGCGTCGTGGTTCGGCACCTTTGCCTCGAACGGAAACGCGCGGGTCGACGTGCTCACCGACGGGCTGATCCGCGAGATGTTCCCGGTAATCGTCCGATCGGGGTAGGCGTCGACGTGGAGCTGCACGTCCTGGCCGACGCTGATCCAGGGGGCCATCTTCTCGGGAATCTCCGCCGTCACCTTCAGCGGGTCCATGCGCACGACCGCCATCACGGGCATCTGCGCCTTGACGAGCTCGCCGAGGTTGACGAGCCGCTTCTCGATGTAACCATCGAACGGCGCCCGGATGTACGTGTCCCGCAGCTGCCGGTCGGCAAGCTTCGACGCGGCTTCCGACGCGACGATGTCGGCGCGGAGGTTCTTCGCGTTCTGGAGCGCCGACTCGTAGCCGGCCTTCTTCGACTGCAGCATGGCGTCGGCGTCGTCGAGCGCCTGCTTGGGAACGAGCTGACGCGCGTGGAGCTCGTTTGCCCGATCGAAGGACTGCTGCGCCTGCACCAGTTCGGCCTTGGCCCGCTGCACGTCCGGCGTCTGCTCGATCGCCGGCAGATGGCCCGAGTCGGCCGCGCCGTACTTGGCGAGCGCCCGCTGCAGCGCGGCGACCTGCTGGTCGGCGCTGTACCGCAGCTTCTCGCGATCGAGCTCCACCAGCACCTGCCCCGCCTGCACGCGGTCACCCAGGTCGGCGAGGATGCGGCTGACCGTCCCCTCGGCCTCCGATGAGATCGTCACTTCGTCTTCGGCCGCGAGGGTGCCGACCACCTCCACGGCGCGGCGGACCGATTCCTGCCGGACCTTCTCGACGTCGACCGGTTTGGCCATCTCGCGTCCGCGCGCCTGCGCGGTCCCCTCTTTCGAGCAGGCGACCGCGCCGAGCGCCGCGAAACCGAGAAGCAGCGCGACGTTCCAACGACCACTGGGCAGTTTTCCTGACATGTGCGCGAGCCTCGTCGAACCGTCCTGGCAGACCGCACCGAAGCGTGCGGCTTGAGCAAAAATGGAGTGTAGTGCGAACACAGGAGGTGGTGTAGCAGTATACGACGCGGCTCGCGCCGTCGTTTCGTTGTAATCGATTGTCTCAAACGGAGCGCGCGAAGGCCCGGATTCCCAGGCCTCTGCCGCGTGGCGCGCCCGGGGCCGATGCTACAACGCGACCCGACGCAGGCGCAGCGCGTTGCCGATGACCGACAACGAGCTCATCGTCATGGCGGCGCTCGCCCAGATCGGGCTGATGAGCACGCCGACCAGCGGGTACAGGACCCCCGCGGCCACCGGCACGCCGATCGTGTTGTACACGAACGCCAGGAAGAGGTTCTGGCGGATGTTCCGGAGCGTCGCGCGACTCAGCCGTCGCGCCCGCACGATCCCGCGCAGGTCTCCCTTGACCAGGGTGATCCCCGCGCTCTCGATCGCCACGTCGGTCCCCGTGCCGACCGCGATGCCGACCGAGGCCTGAGCGAGCGCCGGCGCGTCGTTGACGCCGTCGCCGGCCATGGCGACGAGACGCCCCTGCCGCTGCAGCTCCTCGACGATGGCGCGCTTGCCGGCCGGGAGCACTTCGGCGCGCACGTCCTCGATGCCGAGCCTCCGGGCGATCGCCGTTGCCGTGGTCCGGTTGTCGCCGGTCAGCATCACGATGCGCACGCCGTCTGCCTGCAGGTCCTTCACCGCCTGGGACGTGGTGGGCCGGATCCCATCGGCGACGGCCACGAGGCCGCCGATCCGATCGTCAACGGCGACGAGGAGCACGGTCTGGCCGTCCTGCCGCAGCGCCTCGGCGCGCGCCGCGAACGCGCCGGGATCGATTCCGCGCGCACGCATGAGATCGACCGTCCCGAGGAGGATCGCCCGGCCGTCCACCCGGCCGCTCACGCCCTGTCCCGTCGCCGGCACGAAGTCGGCGACGGCGGGAATCGCCAGCCCCCGCGCCTCGGCCGCTTTGACGATGGCGGCCGCCAGCGGATGCTCGCTGCCGCGCTCCACGGCAGCCGCCAGCCGGAGCAGCTGCGCGTCGTCGATGCCCGGCGCCGTCTCGACCGCCGTGACGTCCGGCCGCCCTTCCGTGAGCGTGCCGGTCTTGTCCACGACGAGCGTGTCCACGCGCCCGAGCAGCTCGAGCGCCCCGGCGTTCTTGATGAGCACGCCCGCGCGGGCGCCCTGCCCGGTGCCGACCATGATGGCCATCGGCGTCGCGAGCCCCAGCGCGCACGGGCACGCGATGATGAGCACCGCCACCGCGTTGACCAGCGCGATCGCGAACCGCGGCGGCGGCCCCCAGACGCTCCAGACGACGAAGGCCGCCGCGGCGGACAGCACGACCGCCGGGACGAAGACGGCGGCGACGCGGTCGGCGAGGCGCTGAATCGGCGCGCGCGTGCGCTGCGCCTCGGCCACCATCCGGACGATCTGCGCCAGCATCGTCTCGCCGCCGACGCGTTCGGCGCGCATGGTGAAGGTGCCGCTCGACACCAGCGTGGCGCCGATGACGCGGTCGCCGGCGCGCTTGTCGACCGGGATCGACTCGCCCGTGACCATCGACTCGTCCACCGCCGCGCCTCCGTCGGCGACAACGCCGTCGACCGGTACCTTTTCGCCGGGGCGGACGCGAAGGACGTGGCCGACCTGCACCAGGGGGAGCGGGATGTCTTCCTCGCGGCCGTCCCTGACGATCCGGGCGGTCTTCGGTGCGAGCCCGAGCAGCTGGCGAATGGCGGCGCCGGTCCGGTACCGCGCGCGGAGCTCGAGCACCTGGCCGAGCAGCACGAGCACCGTAATCACGACCGTCGTGTCGAAGTAGGTCTCCACGGTGCCGTGCGTCCTGAAGCCGGCGGGAAAGACACCCGGAGCGAGCGTGGCGGCGGCGCTGTAGACGTACGCCGACCCGACGCCGATGCCGATGAGCGTGAACATGTTCGGGCTCGCCTTGACGAACGAGACCCACATGCGCGCGAAGAACGGCCAGCCGCACCAGAAGACGACCGGCGTGGCGAGCAGGAGCTCGATCCAGTTCACCGTGGAGACGCCGATGCGAGGACCGAGGGCGCCGCCGGTGAGCATGTCGCCCATCGCCAGCGCGAAGACCGGCAGGCCGAACGCGACGCCGATCCAGAAACGGCGCGTCATGTCGACGAGCTCGGGATTCGGCGGCTCGGCCACGTCGGCAACGCGCGGCTCGAGCGCCATGCCGCACTTGGGACAGGCGCCCGGATGGTCGCTCACGACCTCGGGATGCATGGGGCACGTGTACTCGATGGTCGCGACCGGCGCCGACACCGCCGGCTCGAGCGCCATGCCGCACTTGGGACAGGCGCCGGGAACGGCGCTCTCGACCTCGGGATCCATGGGACAGATCCAGAGGCTGGAGGCTGGAGGCTCGGGGCTCGAGGCTCGGGGCCGGGTCATCGCAGCCGGCTTCGCGTGCATGCCTTTCGGGTACTTGCCGGACAGATAGCCGTCGGGATCGCCCTGGAACTTCGTCGCGCAGCCCTGGCCGCAGAAGTGGTACGTCCGTCCGCCGTGCTCGACGGTCGGCTTCCCCTTCGACGGGTCGACGCTCATTCCGCACACGGGATCGACAGCGAGCTCAATCATGATTCAACGCCTCGATGATCGGACAGTCGGCGGCGCCGCCCCGATGGCACGACTCGACGAGCGCGGCCAGCGCCGCCCGCATCGCCCGGAGCTGCTGGACCTTGCGGTCGATGTCGACGATCTTGCGCTCGGCGAGGGTTCGCACCCTGTGGCGCTCGGCCCGCTTGACGCCGCGGAGGCGGATCAGCTCCTCGACCTCGTCGAGGGAGAAGCCCAGCTCCTGGGCGCGCTTGATGAAGCGCACCATCTGCACGGCGTCGGCGGGAAATTCGCGATAGGAGCCCCGGCGCGGAGGCCGCGGCAGCAGGCCCCGGCGTTCGTAGTACCGCAGCGTCTGTTGGTTGACGCCCGCCTCGCGGGCCGCCTGGCTGATCCACATGACACCAGCATAAACCTTGTAGTCAAGTACAAGGTCAAGCGGTCGGGGCTGGAGGCTCGGGGCTCGGGGGACTGGAGGCTCGCGCTATCTGAATGCCTTCTCGAGATCGGGCGGATTCGCCTCGATATCGCTGATGTGCTCCAGATGGCCGATTTCACGTGTGCGATCCGACAATGTCGAACTGAGAGTGCGTTGCAGATTACGGTGACGGTGGCCAAGGCCGGGCCCGCGAGCGCGCAAGGCCGTCAGCCGTATGCACGTTTGTCCCGGCTCTACCTGCCCTCCCCGCTACCTGCCTTTCGTCAGTTCCTCCGCCGTCGGGAATCGCGGTTCGATGTCCACCGGCACGCCGATCAGCTTGTCGAGCGCGCGTTTGACCTCGGGACGCACGATGCCGGTCGCCTCGAGCGCCTTCGCCTTCGCGTAGTCGCCCTCGGCCTGGATGGTCATGATCTCGTGCGTCAGTCCGGCCACCGCGGCCCTGATCTTCGAGAAGTCCACCAGGAAGCGGCCGTCCGGCCGCGCGACGAAGCCGCCGTGATCGAGCAGGTAGTTCAGCTGCACGGCGATGCCGCGACCGTGCGCCTCGCTGATGCCGAACCGGATCGCGCGAAACGCCGACGCGAGATAGGTCGTGTACAGCGGGTGTTCGAGCGCCTTCGGCTCCGCGCCCTTGTCGATCAGGTACTGCAGCGCGAACAGCGCCGAGATGTCCGCCTTGGCCTCCTCGAGCGCGCTGTAGGTCTCCTTCAGCGCCTGCCGCACGGTCGTCGCCTGGCCGCCGACTGTGATGTTGTGCGGTCCGAGGCCGTGCATCAGCTCGTGGACGACGGTGTGCGTGAAGAACGCCTCGAAGGAGACCTCGCCCTGGTCCTCCGGGCGCAGCACCACCTTCGAGATCGGCACCAGCGTCTTCGCGAACTTGGCGTCCTGCACGTTCTTGAGCATGACGCGCTTGGAGCCCTTCTCGCGGATGACGCGATCGTCGTTCGGCAGGTTGAACGCAGTCGTCTGCACGCCGCGGTTGCCGTCGCCGGCCGCGAAGATCTCGTTGACGACGACGATCGGCGCCATGCCGCCGAGCTTCGGGTTGCGGTACTTCGGGTCGATCGGCAGGTGGTTCTCGATGTCCTGCAGTTCCCCGCCGAACTTCTGGAGCTTCGCGCTCTCGTCCGGGTCGGCGACGGTGACATAGGACTCGAACGCGGCCTTGTAGTTGAACAGCCCGTCCTCGTACACC
This sequence comes from uncultured Acidobacteriota bacterium, assembly GCA_963840225.1. GTDB lineage: Bacteria > Acidobacteriota > Vicinamibacteria > Vicinamibacterales > CAVVIG01 > JBLMXQ01. The sequence goes on along the minus strand of CAWIYH010000007.1, from coordinate 87,750 downwards.
TCGTACGGCCCGATGGTCGGCTCGATCGCGCCGGTCAGCTCCATCCAGGCGACGTCGCTCGCGTAATAGTCGTTGGTCAGCAACGCCTCGGCGCGCTTCGTCAGAAACGCCTTGAGCGTTGGCTCGGCCGCCGCGCCCGCCGCCTCGCGCAGCCGCGCGGCTGCGTGCTCGAGCTCGCCCTGGTACTCGACGTTGTACGGCACGAGCGTGAAGCCGCGGCCCTCCGCCGCATGCCGCACGACGGTGAAGAACCCGGTGGCGCGGGCCCGCTCGTCGGCCGGCAGATCCTGAATCCACCGCTCCAGCCCGGTCTTGGCCGCGTCGACGGGATAGAAGCCCGCCCCGGCCGGCCTGGCCGGCACGCCCGGCACGAACGGCTCGTTGTGATCGAGCCGCGACCAGGGCCCCTTGTTGATCAGGAAATAGTGCAGGCGCGCCCGCCCTTCCGGCGTCGGGTCGCGGGAGAGCGCGAGGAGCACTTCGCCGTTGCCGGCCCAGGCCTGGCGCAGGAACAGCGCGTCGATGACCTGCGACGCTTCGACGAGCTTGGTCAGCACCACGCGGTCCGCTGCCGAGAGCATCGACAGGTCGGCGGTGATGTCGGTCGGCGCGAAGCGCGCCGCCATCCGCTCGAGCGTGGCGGTGTCGGGCATCGGCCTGTCCTGGGCGGCGATGCGCACGGTCAGCGCCGCGGCGCCCAGGAGGAAGACGCCGGCAGTCACGAGTGCTCTGGTCATGGCAGGCTCATTATCCACTGATGCCTCCCTCGGATCCTGCTCCTCGGGGCGGTTTGACCGAAGGCGCCGGCGTCCTTTCCGCAGGCCCTCAGTGCACACCACGGCTCATCTGGAGCGTCGCGGGATCGGCGCCGAGGCGACGGATGGCCTGCTCCCACATCTGCTCGGGCGGCGTGCTGAAGATCAGATCGCGATTGACCTCGCTGATGAGCCACGCCGAGGCCTCGAGCTCGGCTTCGAGCTGGCCGGGCCCCCACCCCGCGTAGCCGATGACGAGCCGCGCGTTCCGCGGGACCGGGTTCTCGAGGAGGCGGCGGAGGAGGTCGGGAGACGTCGACAGATACAGGCTCTCGGCGATCGCCACGCCGGTGACGTCCGCGAACGCGTCGAGCTCCTCGCCCACCAGGATCCAGCTGCGCTCGGGCTGGACAGGCCCGCCCACCCAGACGCGAAGCTCCTGATCGGTCGTGACCGGCGGATCGAGCTGCACGACCACCCGTCCGGTCGTCACGAGCGGCCGATTCACCACCAGACCGAAGGCCCCATCGTCGGTGTGCTTGCAGAGCAGAACGACGGTGCGGTTGAAGTTGGGGTCGACGAGCTGCGGCATCGAGAGGAGCAGCGAAGGAGCAAGGGAGTGCGACATAGAAGGGCTCAGGCCTGAGGGCCAAGACGGCGCGCGACCTTGCGCAGGTCCGCGACGAACCGGGCGGTCTCGCGGCGACGGGTTTCCTGGTCCGGCGCGCGCAGCAGCGACGAGGGGTGGACGGTCGCCATGACCAGCGGCGCCAGTTCCGAGGCAACGAACTCGCCGCGATTCGCCGTCACCTTGAACGTGGCTCCGAAGAGCGCCCGGGCGGCGGTCGCGCCGAGACAGACGATCGCTTGGGGCCTGACGAGCGCGATCTCGGCGTCGAGCCACGGCCGGCAGGCCGCAACCTCGGAGGCGTTCGGCTTCTTGTGGATGCGCCGCTTCCCGCGCGGCTCCCACTTGAAATGTTTCACGACGTTCGTGACGTAGACGTCGGCGCGATCGATGCCCGCCTCCGCCAGCGCCTTGTCGAGATATCGCCCCGCTGGACCGACGAAGGGGCGGCCGGTCCGGTCCTCCACGTCGCCCGGCTGCTCGCCGACGAACATCAGCCGCGCAGCGCGTCCGCCCTCCCCGAAGACCGTCTGGGTGCCCCGGACCCACAAGTCGCACCCACGACAGTCCCGCGCGGCGGAGGCGAGGCGCCGGAGCGTCGGGCGGTCGGGAACGAGGTCGGCCGCCGATCGGCGGCTGACGCGCCTCCTCGTCATGAGGCGTTCCGTTGCCCGTTCGCGACGTTCGCGCGCGCGCATTCGATGTTGCGGCGCAGCCCGCTCGCCTTGGCTCGACGCATCGCCGTGCCACGCAGGTCGGCCGCCAGCGTCTCATCCGATCGGCCGGCCAGCTCCTCGATGGCGACCGCGTCCCAGGCCGGCCGCGGCTGCCACGCGGGATCGTCGGAGCGCGGCGCGTGCTGGTTCCAGGGACAGACCTCCTGGCAGATATCGCAGCCGTACACGTGCGATCCGACCGCCTGGCGCCACCTCTCGGGAATCGGCCCGCGCTGTTCAATCGTCAGGTACGAAATGCACCGGCGTGCGTCGAGCTCGCCCGGCGCCACGATGGCCTGGGTCGGACAGGCCTCGATGCAGAGCGTGCACGTGCCGCATTGATCGAAGGCCGGCTCGTCGGGCTCGAGCGGCAGGCTGCAGATGATCTCGCCCAGGAACAGCCACGAGCCGAGTGTCGGATGAATGACGCAGGTGTTCTTCCCGATCCAGCCGACGCCGGCGTGCCGCGCGTAGACGCGCTCCTGCACGGGACCGGTGTCCACGTACGCCCGCGCCTCGAACGCCTCGCCCGCCGTCGTCCGCAGCCACTCGAGCAGGCGATTCAGGCGCGCAGCGAGGACGTCGTGGTAGTCGTCGCCCCAGGCGTATCGCGCGACTGTTGCGCGCGACGGGTCCGCGCACTCGACCGAGTACGGGCGACCGACGTTGTACAAGGTGCCCGTGACGACGACCGAGCGGGCCGAGGGGAGGACGCGGCGCACGTCGGCGCGGCGGTGGGCGGAGTGGCCCAGATACGCCATGTCTCCAGCGTACCCCCGGGCGAGCCACGACGCGAACGCGCCAAGCTCGGGCAGATCGCCGGCTGGCGCGATGCCGCACGCATCAAAGCCGAGCTCGATCGCCTTTGCCTTCACGTCCGCCGCGGTCACCGACACGACATCACCTCTTGGTCGTCTCTCGTCGCTTCATCGCTTCATCGCTTCTTCGCCCGACCTCCGGCCTGCGCGACGTGGCCGGCGGCCCGTGACCATTTCAACACATTCCGCGCCCGATCGATGCCCCGCGCAACGTCCTCCCGGTTCCCGCTGGAGTCCGCTTTGCAGGAACAACCGGATACGACGAACAGCGTGAAGCGGAGGGAAGCCCATGTATCGTTCAGGTTGGACCCGGATTGACGGCTTGCGGAGTGATTTCGAGCGGCTGCTCGACGAGCTCGCCGGCGGCCCGACGGACCGTGGCCGCGTCCTCCACGAGCTGGACTCGCAAAGCGTGCCGATCAACGTCTTTGAAACCGACACCGAACTGGTCATCGTCGCCGCGATGCCCGGGATCGAGTCGGCGAACGTCGAGGTCCAGGTCGACGACTCGCGCCTGACGGTCCGCGGCGACAAGCGCGGCCCGGGGCAGGAACACCTGCGCTACCTGACGCGCGAGTGGACCTACGGCCCGTACGAGCGGACCATCGAACTGCCGCCGGGTCTCGACGTCGATCGAGCCAACGCGGCGTACGGCAACGGGGTCGTAACGGTCGCGTTCCCCAAGGCCGCGGCGCGGCGGACGCGCCGCATCGAGATCAACGCCGACCCCGAGAAGAGCGGCCAGAAACGTCCTGCAGCGTAGCGACCTCGAGCAGGCGTCGCGCGCTCGCGCGGGCTAGGGCCGGGCGACGAGCTGCCTCAGCACGTATTGGAGGATGCCGCCGTGCCGGAAGGCCTCGAGCTCCTCGGGGGTGTCGATGCGCGCGACGGCCTCGAACACGACCGGCGCCTGCTCGCCCTGCGCGCGCACCGTCACCCGGCTTCGTGGCGCGAGCCCGGCCGCGACGCCCGTGAGGTCGAACCGCTCGCGGCCCGTCAACCCGAGCGTGGCGGGGGTCACGCCCGGGTCGAACTGCAGCGGGAGCACGCCCATGTTCACCAGGTTGCTGCGGTGGATGCGCTCGAAACTCTCCGCGAGGACCGCGCGGACGCCGAGCAGCAGGGTGCCCTTGGCCGCCCAGTCGCGCGACGACCCGGATCCGTACTCCTTGCCGGCGACCACGAGGAGCGGCGTCCCCGCCGCCTTGTACTTCATCGCCGCATCGTAGATGCTCATCACCTCGCCGCCCGGCTGGTGCGTGGTCCAGCCCCCCTCGGTGCCGGGCGCCATCTGGTTGCGCAGGCGGACGTTGGCAAAGGTGCCGCGCATCATCACTTCGTGATTGCCGCGTCGCGCGCCGTACGAATTGAAGTCGCGGGGCTCGACACCGTGCTCGATCAGGTACTTCCCGGCCGGACTGTCCTTCTTGATCGACCCGGCCGGCGAGATGTGGTCGGTGGTGATGCTGTCGCCCAGAAGCGCCAGCACGCGCGCCCCGGCGATGTCGGCGAGCGGCGCCGGCTGCAGCGTCAAGCCGTCGAAGAACGGCGGGTTGCGGATGTAGGTGGACTCCGGGTCCCACCCGAACCGATCGCCGGTCGGGACCGCCAGCGACCGCCACCGATCGTCGCCATGGAACACGTCGGCGTACTGTTCGCGGAACATCTCGGCGTCGACCGCGCGCAGCATCGTCTCCTGGATTTCGCGCCCCGTCGGCCAGATGTCGCGCAGGTAGACCGGCGTGCCGTCTCGTGAGACGCCGAGCGGCTCTTCGGTCAGGTCGAGCGTCATCCGGCCGGCAAGCGCGTAGGCGACGACCAGGGGCGGCGAAGCCAGGTAGTTGGCCCGGACCTGCTGCTGGATGCGCCCTTCGAAGTTGCGGTTGCCGCTCAGGACCGAGGCGACCACGAGGTTGCGCGCCTCGACCTCGGCGCTGACCTCTTCGGGAAGGGGTCCGCTGTTGCCGATGCAGGTCGTGCAGCCGTAGCCGACCAGCCCGAAGCCGAGCTCGTCGAGATAAGGCTGCAGCCCCGCCTTGCGGAGGTACTCGGTGACCACCTTCGAGCCGGGCGCCAGGCTGGTCTTGACCCACGGACGGCTGCGCAGCCCGAGCTCGACGGCCTTCCTGGCCAGCAGACCCGCGCCGATCATCACGCTCGGGTTCGACGTGTTCGTGCAGCTCGTGATGGCGGCAATGACGACCGCGCCATGATCGAGCTCGGCCACCGACGGCTCGGCCACGGCCACCGCCGACGCCGACGCCGACGCGGATCCGCCGGCCTCGCCGGTCTTGCGGGAGGCGGCCGTCTCCAGGCCCGGCAGCGCCTGCGCGAATCCTGCCTTCGCGTTCCTGAGCGCCACGCGGTCCTGCGGCCGCCGCGGCCCGGCGAGGCTCGGCTCGACCGACGAGAGATCCAGCTCGATCGTCTCGGAATACACGGGCTCGGGCGACGCCGCCGTGCGGAACAGACCCTGCGCCTTGGCATACGCCTCGACGAGCGCGATCCGCGCGGCATCGCGGCTGGTCAGCCGGAGGTAGTCGAGCGTCATGTCGTCGATCGGGAAGATCGCGATCGTGGCGCCGTATTCGGGACACATGTTGCCGAGCGTCGCGCGGTCGGCGATGGTCAGGTGCTCGAGCCCTGAGCCGAAGAACTCCACGAACTTGCCGACGACGCCGTGCTTGCGCAGCCGTTCGGTGATCGTGAGGACGAGGTCGGTGGCCGTCACGCCCTCGAGCAGCTGGCCGGTGAGACGAACGCCGAGCACCTGCGGAATGAGCATCGAAATCGGCTGCCCGAGCATCGCGGCCTCGGCCTCGATGCCGCCCACGCCCCAGCCCACCACGCCCAGCCCGTTCACCATCGTCGTGTGCGAGTCGGTGCCGACGAGCGTGTCCGGGTAGGCGACGGTGCCGCCCGGCGTGTCGTCCGCCACCACGACGCGCGCGAGGTACTCGAGGTTGACCTGGTGGACGATGCCCGTGTCGGGCGGCACGACGCGGAAGTTCCGGAAGGCGTCCTGGCCCCAGCGGAGGAACGCGTACCGCTCCTTGTTGCGCGCGAACTCGAGCTCGGCGTTGAGCTGAAAGGCGTCGGCGCGGCCGAAGTAGTCGACCTGCACGGAATGATCGATGACGAGCTCCACCGGCTGCAGCGGGTTGACCTTGTTGGGATCGCCGCCGAGGCGCGCGATCCCGTCGCGCATCGCAGCCAGGTCGACCACTGCGGGCACGCCGGTGAAGTCCTGCAGCAGGACGCGCGCCGGCGCGAACGAGATTTCCTTCTGTGCCCCGCCCTTCACGTCCCAGCGCGCCAGCGCCTCGATGTCGTCAGCGGTCACGAAGCGACCGTCCTCGTGGCGCAGCAGGTTCTCGAGGAGGATCTTCATGGAGTACGGCAGCCGGGCCACCGGGCCGAACCCGCCGGCTTCGAGCGTCGACAGGCTGAAGACGTGGACGTCGCGGCCCCGGACCGGGATGCTGGAACGCGCGCCGAAGCTGTTGGTTGAGGTCGTCATCGATGGCCCTCGAAAAAGGATGAAGCGGCAACCGCAAATCGTCCTCGCCCGAACGATACCCCCGCAACCGACGGCATCAATCCGCGTCTGTTCGTGCATAATCGGCACGATATGGCCATCACCATCAAGTCAAACAGGCATGCTACTGTCGTAGTGATGAGGCTTTTGTGCATATATCGCACATTTCTGGTATCATCTGGCCATGACGTTCGCGACCGTCCGCCACACCACGCGCCGCCTTCGCACCTTCTCCGCGCTGCCGTTCCTGCTGCTGGCGGCGGCCAGCGTGGCGGCGGTGGCGCTGCACCCGGCGCCGCCGACGGTGACCGGCGGTCCGATCGACACGGGGGACGTGGCGTGGATGCTGACCGCCACGGCGCTCGTGCTGCTGATGACGCCGGGGCTCTCGTTCTTCTATGGCGGAATGGTCCGGTCCAAGAACGTGGTCTCGACGATGCTCCAGAGCGTCGTCGCGATGGCCGTCATCAGCATCCTCTGGGTCGTGGTCGGGTTCAGCCTGGCGTTCGGCGACAGCCTGCACGGGATCATCGGCAATCCCGCCACCTACTTCATGTTCACGCGCGTCGGCGTGGCAACCCATCCCCTCCTCGCGCCGACCATTCCGTTGGTCGTCTTCGCCCTGTTCCAGCTGAAGTTCGCCATCATCACGCCGGCGCTCATCACCGGGTCGTTCGCCGAGCGCGTGCGCTTCACGAGCTATCTGCTGTTCATGTGCCTGTTCAGCCTGTTCATCTACTGCCCGCTGGCGCACTGGACGTGGCACCCCGACGGCTTCCTGCACCGCCTCGGCGTGCTCGACTTCGCCGGCGGGACCGTGGTCCACATGTCGGCCGGCCTGGCGGCGCTCGCCGGCGCGCTGACGCTCGGCCGCCGGAAGATCCACCTGGCCAGCGAAACCCACGCCCCGGCCAACATTCCGTTCGTCATCCTCGGGACCGGGATGCTCTGGTTCGGCTGGTTCGGGTTCAACGCCGGTTCGGCCCTGTCGGCGTCCGGCACGGCGGCGATGGCGTTCGCGACGACCAACACGGCGTCGGCGGCCGCGGCGCTGGCGTGGATGTTCTTCGACGGCTGGCGCGGCCGGAAGCCGTCGGCGATGGGCGCCTGCGTCGGCGCCGTGGTCGGCCTCGTCGCCATCACGCCGGCGGCCGGGTACGTCACCGTCGGCGACAGCATCTTCATCGGAACGGTCGCGAGCGTCGTGTCGAACCTGATGGTGCACTGGAAGTCGAAGTCGACGCTGGACGACACGCTCGACGTCTTCCCCTGCCACGGCGTGGGCGGCATGGTCGGAATGCTGCTGACCGGCGCGTTCGCGAAGGACGTCGGTCTGGCGTCGGGCCACGCCTACACGTTCCTCGTGCACTGCGGGGCGCTCGTCTTCGTCGCCCTCTTCTCCTTCGGCGGCTCGTGGGTGCTCTACAAGGTGACCGACTTCGTCATCCCCCTGAGGGTCTCGGACGAGCAGGAGGAGCTCGGGCTCGACATCAGCCAGCACGGCGAGGTGATGGAAGAGGGCGCGGCCATCGCCTATCCGCTCGCGAAGACCGCGTAGCTCGGCGGGCGGGAAACGTGCACCCCAATCTATCCAGGGGCGGGCGAGGTGCTCGATACGGGCGTCCTCCACGCCTGACCGACGGCCGTTCGCCGGGGCATCCGGCATTCTCAATCGCCGCCACGAACGGCCGCTCGGCCGGTCACGGCCGCGTCTTCAGCCGCGAATCGAGGAACTCCCGCACGACGCTGCGGATGTCCCGATGGCGGCCGTCCGCGGCGTAGTTCATCGTTCTCATGTCGGCGGCGCTGACGAGGCCGGCGAGCGACTCCAGCGCGCGCTTGACCTGCGGGTACCGCAGCAGGGTCTCCGACCGCGCGACCGGAACGGCGTCGTACGGCGGGAAGAAGTGGCGATTGTCGTCGAGCTGCGCCAGGTCGAGCGCCTCGATCAGGCCCGCGGTGGCGTCGCCCGCGATCAGATCCACCTGCCCCTCGGCGAGGGCCCGGTAGCTGAGCATCAGGTCCATCGCGCGCGGCGGGGTCTTGAAGTGCAGGCCGTACGCCCGCGCGAGGCCGGGATATCCGTCGGGTCTCTGCAGGAACTCGTACCCGAACGCGGCCTGCCACCGCGGCGCGACTGCCGCCGCATCGTCGATGGTCTCGAGGTGCAGCCGCCGCGCGTCGGCGGCGCGCACCAGGATGGCGAACGTATCGTCGAAGCCGAGCGGCGGCAGGAGCGTGCGTCCGCTGCGAGCGTACAGCTCGCGGACCACCGGCACGACGGCGCGCGAATCGGACGGAATCGGCTGGTGGAACACCGCGGTCAGCGCGGTGCCCGTGTACTCGACGTACACGTCCACGTCGCCGGTCAGCAGCGCGCGGTCGCAAATCAGGGTGCCGCCGAGATTCAGCCGGCGCTGCACCTTCAGGTCCGTCGTCCGCTCGATGGTCTGCGCCAGGAGTTCACCCAGCACGAGCTGCTCCGTAAAATTCTTGGACCCGACCACAATCGTCGCCCGCGAGGCCCGGACCGCGGCGCTGCCCGAGACCAGCAGCGCAGCGGCCACCAGTGAGGCGACAATCGCCAAGGCCCGCCGCGGACGGCGCCGCCGACGCGCGGACAGCAGCCGTTCGATCCACAGGAGCAGGAGGTCGACGGCCAGCGCGAGCAGCGCGGCCGGGATGGCGCCGGCCAGGATGACGGTGGTATCGACCATCGACAGGCCGCGGTAGATGTACTCGCCGAGCCCGCCGGCGCCGATGGCGGCGGCAATCGTCGCCGATCCGACGCCGACGACGGCGGCGACGCGGACCCCGGCGACGATGGAGGGCAGCGCGAGCGGCAGCTCGACGCGCCGCAGGAGCTGCCGCGGAGTCATGCCCATCGCGACGCCGGCCTCGACAATCGCCGGGTCGATGCCGGTCAGACCGGCGATCGTCGTCCGGACGATTGGCAGCAGGCCGTACAGGATGAGAACGACGACCGCGGCGCGGGCGCCGACGCCGCCAACGAAGGGCACCGGCAGCAGGAATCCGAACATCGCGAGGCTCGGAACGGTCTGCACGATGTTCGCGATGCCGACGAGCGGCGCGCTCAGACGCGGCCGCCTGGCCGCGAAGATCCCGAGCGGCACGCCGATGGCGATCGCGGCCAGGGTCGACGCCGCCACGAGCAGCACGTGCTGGCCGAAGAGACCGGCGAGCTCGACCCGGTGCGCCGTCCAGAACGCGATGAGCGCGGTCATGACGTCGTGTCCGGCGGCGGAAGGCGCGGGAGGGCGTCGAGCAGTCGGCGGACGCGCGGATCGGTGGAGCGGCCGATCCGGGCGGGCGTGTCGTGCGCGACGAGCGCGCCCTCGTCTATCACGCCGATCCGCGTCGCCAGGGCGAAGGCCTCGCCCATGTCGTGCGTGACGATGATAACGGTCTTTCGCAGGCGATCCTGAATCCGGCTGAACTCGTCGTGCAGCTCCGCGCGGGTCATGGGGTCGAGGGCGCCGAACGGCTCGTCCATCAACAGAATCGGCGGATCCGCCGCGAGCGCGCGCGCGACCCCGACGCGCTGCCGCTCGCCGCCCGACAGCTCGTCGGGCCATCGCGTCGCATAGAGGTCGGGCGCCAGGCCGATGAGCTCGAGGAGGTCGCGTACTCTCGACCGGACCCTGGCGTCCGGCCAGCGCTCCAGCCGCGGCACCACAGCGACGTTGTCGGCCAGCGTCATGTGGGGAAACAGCCCGACCTCCTGCAGCACGTACCCGACCCGGCGCCGCAGCGCAATCGGGTCCCACTCGCGCGTATCCCGTCCCTCGACCAGCACCCGGCCGGCGTCGGGCACGAGCAGGCGGTTCACGAGCTTCAGCAGCGTGCTCTTCCCGGCCCCGCTCCGCCCGACCAGCGCGAGGACCTCGCCAGCCTCCACGGCGAGGTCGAATCGGTCCAGCACCTCCTGCCCTTCTCGCGCGAAACGCACCGACTGGAACTCAATCGTTGGGTTCACGGGGTTCACCTGGTTCACGGCGTTCGCCCAGTCTCGCGGAGGTCGGCCGAGACGGGAGCTTCAGAATCGCGCGAACAGCGACACGGCGACAACCGGTGAGACGTGCGTGCGACCGTCGAGCGCGACCCCCTTCGTGCGCGCGACCGCCCGTACGTCGGCGCGCAGGCCGAGCGCCTTGACGCGTCCCGCGGGCCGGGATCGCAGCAGGAACCGGACGCCGCCGCCAACCGCGTACGTCCGTCCGGTGGCGACGAGCGTCCGTCCCTCGTGGAGCTGCCGCAGGTAGCCGGCGCCGGCGGATACGAAGGGGACGCCTTGCCGGCCGAGGCGCCACCGCGGAACGTCGGCGACGACGGCGCCCCCGATGACGATCTGCTGCACGGATTCGGATGCCGTGACCGGCGCCGCCTGCTCGGTGTCGCCCGAAATCGACGTGCGGAGCGCGGGCCGTGCGTACCAGACCTCGCCTTCCAGCTGAATCAGCCGCGACAGGCGAAAATCTGCCCGCGCGACCCCCCCGGTCGCGGATCCGAGCGTGCTGGAGGTCGTGAACAGCGTGAATCCGCCGCCCCCGCTCGAGGTCTCCGTGGCGTCGGATCCGCCGAACGAGGCGCCGCCGTACCATTCGGCGCCCGCGGACACTTCCCAGCGACCGGCCGTCACGGTCTGCGCCCGCGCGGAGACCGCGCACAGTCCGCAGATCGTCCCGGCCGCGACCCGCAGGAGCGCTCGTCTCACTTCGACACCACGGCAATCTCGATCGTCCCGCTGTCGCCGCCGCGCGGCACGATCACGAGCTTGTCATAGAACGTCGCACGGAAGTCGACATCCGGCGGCAGTCCGCTCGGATCGAAGAAGCTGTCGAGGTCGGCATCATCTATGGGCTCGACGCGGACGATGTGCGGCCCTGGCGAGAGGCCGGCCATCGAAAAGCGGCCGCGATCGTCCAGCGTGAAGTTCGCGATCAGCGCGCCGGTGGCCGGATTGAAGGCGACCACGTGGGCGCCGAACACGCCGGCGCCGTCCTTCGTAACCCGCCCCGAGATGCTCCCGGTGTCCTGATTGAAGCCGTTGTCGGGGTACAAATCTGACAGGCCGGCGATGTCGTCGGGGCGCAACGTCCGGTTCGAGATGTTTCCAGGCGGAAAGGCGATCGGGAACATCACCGTCTCGTCGGCGATCACCTTCCGGCCGCCGTCCGCCTGCAGCTCCGTCTCGCCGATCGCGGAGTGGCCGAGACCGCTCAGGTGGCCGATTTCGTGCGTGGCGATGGTCTGGATGTCGAAACGGCCGGCCTCGCCGCTCGAGGTCGTCGACCATGGGTACGCGGCGTTGAAGAAGATGTCGGACTCGACGATGTCCCCGGTCTCCGAGTCGACCAGGAAGTCCGTCGATGCGAGCACGCGATCGAGCTCCGGCCGGTCGAGGAACCCGAGCGTCGATCGCCCGTCGTCGTCGAGCGGCTGCGCGTCGGTGACGCCGTCGAACTGGTAGCTGATCGACGCCGTCGATACGTCCTGCCAGGTCGCAAACCCGCGCTGGACGGCGGCAGTGAAGTCCGCCGTCGTCACGCCGGGGACGGTCGCGGTGTTGATCCAGTAGTGGACCGGCGTCTGCGGCCACTTGAGGGCGACGGTCCGCCCGTCGAGCGAGAAACCGAACTTCAGGTACGCGAACGCCGGCTGGGCGGTGCCGACCAGGAGTGAGACGACCAGCGCCGCGCTGAGGCGCTTCACGGCCGCACCGCCGCCAGCTCGCGCACGCGACGGGAGAAGTCGACGAGCGGCATCGGTCGCCGGAGGGCATCGCCGCGCACTACGGGCACCGCGCCAACGGTCGACGGCAGGACGGGCGGCGGCGTCACGAGCCATCCGGATCGGCCTGCGGCGCGCACCAGGCGAAACACGCCCTGGCTGAGACCGAGCACGTACGGGATGCCCGGGCCCCGCGCACCGAGAAATACGATCACGCGATCGTCGCGCGCGAAGGTGGGCGCGCCGACGAAGATGCTCCGATAGCGACCCATCCGGCCACCGGGGACGAGGAACTGCACCGTCCCGCCGAGCGCGCCTTTTAGGTAGTCTTCGACCTCGAGGGTAACCAGGGTCTCGATGGTCCGCCGGCCCGGCGTCCAGCGCGGCTGGACGTCGACGACCGTGCCCGACGCGATCGTTCGTGCGCCGCGCGCCAGGTCGCCGAGGTCGGCTGGAATGAGCACTGTGGCGCGAGCCTGGCTCGCGACGATGAAGATCAGCGCGCTCGCAATCGCTAGTCGACGCATCCGGCCATCATCCTCTGCCTGGGCGCGGGGCCCCATCCCCGTGCACGTGTCACGTGTCGCGGCCCGCTCGCAGTCGCGCGGTCTGCCGGAACGAGCGGCCGCCCTGGGGTGCGGCTCGACCGCCCTGCTGTCAGGCCCGCCGCGAGACGGGCCGCGCGGCCCCGGCCGTAACCCGGTCCCGTCTCCGCCGCGCGACGTCGAGAATTGCCTCCGCCGCGCGACGGCTCCCGCCGCGTCCTCCGAGCTTCGCGCGGACGCGCGCGTAGCCTGCGCGGATGGAGGCGGTTCGCGCCGGATCGGTCAGCATCGAGACCGCCTCGTCGGCCACCGCGTCCGGGGTGAACGCCTCCTGGATCAGTTCGGGCACGATCTTCTCGCCGGCAATCAGGTTCACCATCCCGAACGTGTCGACCCTGACCAGCGGCCGGCCGAGGCGGTAGGTCAGCGGAGACAGCCGATAGACGATGACCATGGGCGTGTCGTGCAGCGCCGCCTGCACGGTGGCCGTCCCCGACGCGGTCAGCGCCACGTCCGCGGCGGCCAGCACGGCGTCGGTCCGGCCCTCGACCGTGCGGAACGCCGGGGCGCCTGGGGTGAAGAGGACGCCGAACAGTCGATCGTCGAGGTGCGGGGCCCGCGCCACGACGAACTGCGCGCCCGGCACGCGACGGCGGATGCGCGCGCACGCCGACGCGAGATCGGGGAGGATCCGGGACACCTCGTTCGGGCGGCTGCCGGGCAGGACCGCGACCGTCGGGGCCGCCGCATCGAGGCCGAGGTCCGACAGCAGGCGGTCGCGCGACTCGCTCGCGACGGCCAGATCGACCAGCGGATGCCCGACGAACTGCACGGGAACGCCCGCCTCACGGTAGATGGCCTCTTCGAACGGGAAGATCACGAGCACACGGTCGGCGACCGCGCGAATCGTCTTGAGGCGACCGGCGCGCCACGCCCAGATCTGCGGGGCGATGTAGTAGACGACCGGCACGCCCAGCCGCCTGACGCGGCGCGCCAGCGGGAAGTTGAAGTCGGGAAAATCGATGACGACGAGCGCGTCAGGGCGCCCGGCGCGCGCCGCGGCGGTGAGCCGGCGGACGACGGCCAGCGACTGCGGCACCTTGGCGATCGCTTCGGTGAGCCCGGTGACCGAAAGGCCGCGATAGTCGGCCAGCACACGCCCGCCCGCGGCGGCGAACGACGGCCCGCCCATGCCCTCGACCTGCACCTGCGGATCGATCTCGCGCAACGCGCGCGTCAGGGCACCCGCGTACAGGTCGCCGGAGGGCTCGCCGCACGAGAGCAGGAGGCGCGCACTCAAGACGCAGGTCTGGTGAACAGCGACGCGGGCATCGACGTGTTGATCTGGATGTCGGTGACCTTCCGCTGCAGGATCTGACGCCCTCCGACGCGCACCGACGCGGTGAACGCCACCTGCACGCGGTCCACCGGCCGATAGTCGCCGAAGCGCTCCTCGACGAGGGGCCGTCCGGGGCCGCCGGCGACATAGGTCTGACGGGCGACGAAGGCGGTGGCCGGATCGATGTACATCACCATCGGATCGAAGTTCGGCCCTGAGACCTCGAGCGCGTGGAAGAGCGCGCCGGACGGGTCCTTCACGTCCGGCAGCGTCCGCGCCTTGAGCGTGCCGTCGTGCGCGGCAAGGAGCGCGGCGATCGTGTCGCGCCGGAACGTCGCCCTGATCTCGTCCATCGCCTCCTGCGGCACGTCGTGCATCCCCATCGGATCGCGCACCCACGCGTGCTCGCCGTCGTAGCCCTGGACGATCGTGGCCGACGCGAGGCGGGTCTCCACGCGCACCTGGTTCGGATAGGCGAGCCACGTCGTCACCTGCGCCTCCACGCTGTCGCCGGTCGGCGTCGTCATCGTTCCGGTCGTCGTCGCCTTGATGTTCCGGATGCCGCGCAGCGTGGCGAGGCCGCCCTTGGCGGCAATGGCCTTGTCCAGCAGCGCCCTGGCCGCCTCGCCCTCGCGCGGCACGATCTGGCCGGTCGACTGCTGCGACGCCGGCCGGTAGGCTGCCGACAACCGGCCGGACGTCGCCTCGCGCACGCCACCGGAGCCGCCATGTTCCGCCCGCAAGCCGCCGCCACCCTGCGCGGCTTTCGGGATGCGGAAGTCGACCGACGTCAGGTCGAGGTCCTTCAGTTCCACCGTCTCGAACTGGCCGAAGCCGGCGCCCTTCAGGTCCGTCTGGAACGCCGCGGCATTGCCGACGAGGACGACCGACAGACGATCAGGCTTGAGATAGACTCGAGCCACTCGCTGGATGTCGTCGGGCGTCACCGCGTTGACCCGCTCTCGGAACGTCTGGAGCTGCTCAACGGGAAGATCGTAGAAGACCACGTTGAGCACCTGCAGGGCGATGTCGTCCGGCGTCTCGATCGTGAGCGGGAAGCTGCCGGTCATGTACGCCTTGGCGTCCTCGAGCTCGCGGTTGCTGACCCGCTCGCGCTGCAGCCGCCAGAATTCGTTCACGATCAGCCGCAGGACCTCGGCCGTGGCGTTCGACCGCGTGTTGGTCTCGGCCTCGAAATCGCCGCTCTCCTTGAGCGTGTCCATGTCGGCTTCGGCGCCGTAGGTCAGGCCGCGCTCGGTCCGCAGTACCTGGTGCAGCCGATTGGCGCCTTCGCCGCCCAGGATGCGGATGGCCAGATTGAGCGCCATGTAGTCTGGGCTGTTGCGCGGCACGCCGAGGTGACCGACCCGCACCTCGGTCTGCACGGCGTCCGGCTTGTCGACGACGATCACGCGGCGGGTCGGGTCGGGCGGCGCGATATAGGTCTGGACCGGGACCGGCCGCGACCGCCAGTCGCCGAACACGGCCGTGGTCTCGTCAAATGCCTCCTGCGCCGTCACGTCGCCCACGACCGCCAGGATCGCGTTGTTCGGCGCGAAGTACCTGTCGTGGAACGCCATCAGGTCGTCGCGCGAGATCGCCGCGATCGTCTCGCGCGTGCCGGTGTCGGGCAGCCCGTAGGGATGGAAGCCATAGACCAGCCGGTCGAAGACGGCATTGGCGACCCAGCTCGGGTCCTGGTCGCTCACCTGCATCCCCGACAGCATCTGCGCGCGCTGGCGGTCGATCTCGGGCAGCGCGAACGCCGGGTGCCGCGCGATGTCGGACAGGAGCCGCATCCCGAGATCGAAGCTGTCCTTCATCACGACCATGTTCAGGTAGCTCAGGTCGGTGCCGGCGCCCGTTCCCTCCGCGCCGCCGATGAAGTCGATCGTGTCGGCGATCTCCTGCGCCGACTTCGTCTCGGTCCCCTGGTCGAGGAGCGAGGCGTGCAGGTGCGCCAGCCCAAGCTTGTCCTTCGGGTCGGCGGCGCTTCCCGCGCGAATCAGCAGCCGCATGCTGACCGCCGGCTGCTCGTGCTGCATCACGACGATGACCTGCAGGCCGTTGGGCAGCTTGCGGATTTCGTACGGCGGAAACTTGGCGTCGTGCGCCGTCAGGGGCCGGGGCGGACCTTCCGAGGGCCACGTGGTCTGCGCCGAGACGCCCGAGGCCGACAGCGAGCACGCGAGCACGAGCGCGAGTCGCCTCATCGCCCACCTCCGGCCGCCGTCCTGCCGGACGGCATGAGCGTCAGGACCGTCCGGTTGTTCTGGGTGAAGTAGCTCTGCGCCACCCGCTGGACGTCGGCCTTGCTCACGTTCTGGAAGATGTCGAACTCGCCGTCGGCCGTCTTGATGTCGCTGTGGATGACCACCGCGTGCGCGAGCTGCGTCGCCTTGTCCTTGTCCGATTCGCGCCCCAGGATGTAGTCCCGCGCGAACTGGTTCTTCGCCCGCTGCAGCTCGTGATCGGTGACCGGCTCGGTCTTCAGCGCCTCGATCTCCTCGATGAGCGCGGCGGCGACCTCGTCGGGACGATGACCCGGCGCGACGATCGCGACCGCGTAGAAGAGGTTCGGATCCTCGATGAGATTGGCCTGGCCGAACGCCGCGACGGCGAG
Source organism: uncultured Acidobacteriota bacterium (assembly GCA_963840225.1). Classification (GTDB taxonomy): domain Bacteria; phylum Acidobacteriota; class Vicinamibacteria; order Vicinamibacterales; family CAVVIG01; genus JBLMXQ01. The sequence goes on along the minus strand of CAWIYH010000007.1, from coordinate 71,037 downwards.
CTGCTTGTCGTAGACCAGCTTGCGGTAGATGCGCGAGCTCTCGCCGTCGGAGAGGATCTTCGCCGTGATGTGGAGCGGATACGAGTCGGGGTTCCCGTCGTACGTGATGTGGTACGCGACCACCACGGCCGGCAGTGGCCACGGCTCTTCGAGCGTGACCCGCTTCTCCCGTGTCTGCGGCGGCTCCCTGGGGATGTCGCGCGGCACCGGCCTGTCGGCCTTGGGCACCCGGCCCAGGTACTTGCTCACGAGGTCCAGCGCCCCGGTCGAATCAAAATCGCCGACGAGCACCAGCGTCGCGTTCGACGGCACGTAGTACGTGTGGTAGAAGTCGCGGACGTCGTCGATCGACGCGGCCTCGAGGTCCTTCATGCTGCCGATCGTCGGGTGCTTGTAGGGGTGGACCGAGAACGCCTGGTCGTAGATGATCTCGTTCAACCGGCCGTAGGGCTGGTTGTCGATGCGCATCCGGCGCTCCTCTTTCACCACCTCGCGCTCGGTCTGGAACGTGCCCTTGTCGATCCGCAGCGTCGCCATCCGATCGGCTTCGAGCCAGAGGATCATCGGCAGGTACTGCTGCGGGACCGTTTCCCAGAACACGGTCGTGTCCTCGGTCGTGTAGGCGTTGCTCTGGCCGCCGACCGACGAGATGAACGAGGTGTGCGCCTCCGGCTCGACGTTCTTCGAGCCCTTGAACATGAGGTGCTCGAAGAGATGGGCGAACCCGGTCCGTCCGGGCCTCTCGTCCCTGGATCCGACGTGATACCAGAGCTCGAGGTGCACGACCGGCGTCGAATGGTCCTCCTCGAGCACGACCGTGAGGCCATTGGGTAAAGTCGTGATGCGGTAATCCAGCTTCGGCGGCCGGACGGCCGCCGCCGCCGTCGCGCCCACGACCGCCACGAGTACCGCGGCGCCGAACACCCGAACCGAGCGCCTTGACTTCACCTGCCCCTGCCTTCCCACGACGGGCCCCGGAGACCCTGCGCCCGCTGCGCGGTTCCGGCCGGAACCCGTCCTGCCTGCGGCGGGCCCCGGAAGACCCGCCTCACTTGACGAACCGGAAACCGGCGTATCCCCACCGGAGGGGCACGAGATCGATCTGGTACGCGTCGACGCGCTGCTCGTAGCCGGCGAACAGCTCAATCGCCCCGGCCCTCCCATCGAGCCGCAGGCCGGCTTCGATACGGCCGCCCTTCTGTCGACCCCGGTTCGAGACCGCATCGTCGATGCCGTAGAGCTCGCCCGTTCCCCGTCCGTACACCGACGCCACCTTGTTGAGAGGACGTCGGACCTTGAGGTCGAGGTCTGCCGTCCAGGCGTAGTCCAGATACGAGTGCTGGATGACCTTCGCAATGGTCGCCCGCCCGGAGATGATCGTCCCCTGCACCCTCGCCTCGTCGAGCACCCGGCCACCGAGGGCGTTGTAGGCAATCGCGAAGCGCTTGGACCGATCGCTCAGGTGGCGCGAAAGGTGATGGAACATCCCGGCGACCTCGAGCGTTCCGATGCGGCCGGAGCCCGAGGCTTCCAGGGTGTAGTTGCCCTGGTTCGGGTCGAACGGCCGGTATTCGCTGCCGAGCACCGCTTCGTACTCGGCCAGCAGGTTCACGCGCCCGCCGACGTAGTCCACGACGTCGATGTTCCCGCCGAAGTGCGTGTCCCACGAAAACCGTTGATCGTCGATCGACAGGGCCGCCGCCGCCAGGCTCAGATCGTACCGCGACATGAACGTGGGAGCATCCGGAGCCGGCGCCGGCTCCGGGGCGTCCTGCCCCGCCGCCAGCGCCGCGCCAATCAGGAGCAGGCACGCGGCCGCTGCCGCGTGCCTGCTCAACGATCCGATGGTATCCGGCATGTCGCGAGCTTCTCCTCCAGGTCCACGATGCGCTGTTCCAGATCGATGACGCGCCTCCTGAGCGCCGGCAGGTGACGGAGGACCGCCGACGCCTTGAGCCACTCGCCGTGTGGAATCGCCGGCGTCCCCGACACGAACGCCCCCTTCGGCACCGAGCCGGGAATTCCGGTCTGCGCCGTGGCCATCGTCCCGTCGCCGACCCGGAGATGCCCGGCCACGCCCACCTGCCCGGCGAAGACGACGTCGTCCCCGATGACGGTGCTGCCGGCGACGCCGACCTGCGCCGCAAGGAGCGTCCGGCGGCCCACACGGACGCCGTGCGCAATCTGCACGAGGTTGTCCACCTTCGTGCCCGCCTGCACGCGGGTCTCTCCGACGGCGGGCCGGTCGATCGTGGTGTTGGCGCCGAGCTCCACGTCGTCCTCGATGACGACGTCGCCGTGCTGGGGAATCTTCAGGTGCGTGGCGTCGGCCCGCTTGGCGAACCCGAACCCGTCGCTGCCGACGACCGCGCCGTCGTGGATGATGACGCGGTGGCCGATCGCGACACGCTCGCGGATCGACACGTGCGAATAGAGGATGCAGTCCTCGCCGACCCGCGCGTCCGCGCCGACGACGACGTTCGGGTACAGAATCGACCGCGCGCCGATGGCCGCGCCCGCGCCGATGGTGACGAACGGGCCGATCGACACGTCGGCGCCGAGCACGGCGTCGCCGGCAATCGCGGTCAGGGCATCGATGCCCTTCGCCGGATGCGCCGGCTGAGCGAACAGGCCGACGGCGCGGGCGAAGGCCAGGTAGGGCTCCTCGGTCCGGAGCACGGCGCATGGCGCCGACAGCGGATTTGCCAGGATGACGGCTGACGCGCGCGTAGCGGCGGCGAGGGGCGCGTATTTCGAGTTGGCGACAAAGGTCAGATCGCCCGGGCCGGCCTGCTCGATGCCGGCGACGCGCAGGATCTCGACGCTTCCGTCGCCTTCGAGACGGCAGCCCAACTGTTCGGCGATCTCGTGCAGCTTCAAGGTGTACTGGCCGACGGCGCTGGGTTCCTTTGCAGGAGTGTCGAGTATAGCATGCCGGTTTCAGGCGGCCGGCGCGGCCGCGCGGTCGAAAAACGCCGAAAGCTCGGGCAGATCGAGGCTGCGGGCGATGGCCTCGACGTGCGGCGCACGAGCCTCGCGCGGCAGGCCGGCCAGCGTCCCGAGCTCGGCCAGTCGCGTGTCCGGCTCGGCGGCCCATCGAATCCGGTCCTGCGCCTGCGTGGCGCCGCGCCAGGAGAAGTAGTGGCTGATCAGCCGAAACGCGAAATAGTACGCGACCAGGTTCGGACCAGGCAGCAGCATCAGCAGCCCGGAGAGGGCGAACGCGATCGAGTCGATGACGAGCCAGAAGCGGTACGAGCGCCGGGCGCGGCCGAAGAGCCGGTCGAGGGCGGCGCGGGCGGCCGCCTGATCCACGTCGGCCGGATAGACAATGGTGGCCACCGTCCGGTCGCGGAGCGCCCAGAGCGTCCGCTGCTCGGCGATAGTCTCGGCGAGCCGGCAGATGATGTCCGCGCGCCACCGCGCCAGGCGTCCGCGCGGGTCGTCGCGCCGCGCGGCGTGCACCATTTCGTGCCACCCGTCGCGGAAGGCGCGCATCTTGCGCCGGACCCATCCCGCGCCGGGACCCGGATCGGGCTCTTCGGGCGGCTCTGAGTAGAGCTCGAACCGTCCGCCGCCGACGGGGACCAGATACGCGGTCATCGCCAAGATTCTATATAGTGGTCGCAAGCCACATGCCAGCCCTCGACGTGACGCTCCGTCTGCTGCTCGCCGCCGGCCTTGGCGCCGCCATCGGGCTCGAGCGCGAGCTGCACAGCAAGCCGGCCGGTCTGCGCACGAACATCCTGATCGCGGTCGGCGCCGCGCTCTTCACGATCCTGTCGACCGAGATCGGGCGGACCGGCGGAGCCTCCGATCGCATCGCTGCGCAGATCGTCACCGGCGTCGGGTTTCTCGGCGCCGGGGCGATCATCCAGAGCGGGCGGAGCATTCTCGGCATGACGACCGCCGCGACGATCTGGGTGAACGCGGCGGTGGGGATGGCGGCCGGAGCCGGCCTGTACGCCATCGCCAGCGAGGCCACCGCGATCACGCTGATCGTCCTCACCCTGCTCGTTCCCCTCGAAACGCACTTCGAACGTCGATCGAACACCGACCGGCCGCGCTGAACGTCCGGCTATTTCGGCGGGCGCACCTTCTGGGGCCGACGCCGCACGTCCATCCGCAACGCCGGCTTCCCCGCGCGCTCCCACGCGCCTTCGATCACCCCGGCGGTGGCCGAAACGGCCTGTGACAGCCGCTGCTCGAGAATCGGTTTCACCCCTTCGAAGAACCGGTCGAAGTAGTCGTCGTCGTACACCGACTTGCCGGCCACGGCCGCGCGGTCGGCCTCGAGGACCTTCGGCACGAGCTGATAGCTCTCGAGCAGGGCATCGAAGGCGGCGTCACGGGGGTCGACGATCGGCTTGGGGGGCGGCGGCGCGATCGTCAGGCGCGATTGAAAGCGCTCGAAGAGCGCGGTCTCGAACCGCGCGTGGATGCCGGCCTGGCCGGTCAGCTGTCCGTCGTAGTTGTTCGACGCGTGGAACGGCTGATACGCGTCCTCGATGTAATGCGCCGCGACGGCACTGAAGACGACGGCGTCGGACTCGGCGTACGGCGCGGCCTTCGAGAAGCCCTCGAACGCCCGACGGAGGTTGCCGGACTCCTCCTGCTCGCGCCATGGCAACGTGCCCAGGCGCCTCAGGGCCGCCGCCCCGAACTTCTCGAGGGCCGCGCCGTACTCGCGCGGAAGGGCGGCGAACGGATACGGCCCGAGTTCGGGCGCGCCGAAGTCCACGAAGTGATTCGCGTCGTCGTCCCAGGGCACGTTGCGCCAGACATCCGGATCGTTGACCCGCAGCACGATCTCGTCGCGGTGGCGGTCGAAGAACGGCTTCAGCTCGGACGGCAGCAGGTCGATCGCCCGCTGCATGATGAAGCGGTGCGCCGCGGCGCCCCAGGCCAGGGCGGGCGACGGCGCGAGCGATGCGGCGAGACAGGCGCACGCGAGGGAGAGCGCTTTTCGCATGCTGCTATATTAGATTGGTTGGACAACCTGACCCACACGCTCTTCGGGGCGACGCTGGCCCGGACCCGCCTCGGAGACGCCGGTCGTGGAACGACGGCGGCCCTCCTGCTCGCATCGAACGCGCCCGACATCGACATCGTCGCCGCCGGCGGCGGGAGCGCCTCGTACCTGCGATGGCACCGCGGGCCCACGCACGGCCTGCTCGGGATCGTCGTGCTCGCCATCGTCACGGCGGCGATCGTGTGGACCGGCGGGCGGCTCGTCGACCGGACGCGGAGCGCTCCGACCGGGCGCCACGGTTCCCCGGGCCGCCTGGCTTCCTTCGGGATGCTGTGCGCCGTCTCGATGATCGGCGTCGCGCTTCACATCCTGATGGACGTGCCGACCGCGTATGGCACGCGGGTGCTGAGTCCGTTCGCCTGGCGCTGGTACGCCGCGGACTGGCTGCCGATCATCGACGTGTTCCTGCTCGTGATCCTCGCCGGCGGCCTGCTGAGCGGCACGTTCGCGCCGGCCAGTCGACGGCGGGCGGCGCTCCTGGCGCTGACCTTGATGGCCGGCAACTACGGTCTGCGCGCGATCACGCACCGTCAGGCGCTGGCCCTCGCGCCGCGCCTGTTCGGTCCCCTGCTGCCGGCGCCATGCGAACCGGGCGCCGGGGTCGTCGAGCCGTCCTTCGTGTCGTGGGGGCAGGCGCCGCCGCCGCCTGTTGGCGCCCGGCCGTGTCTCGCGCGAATCGCGGCGATGCCGAGCTTTCTTTCTCCGTTCCGCTGGCGGCTGGTCGCGCAGACGTCGAACGGATACGAGCTGCACGACGTCGACCTGCTCGACACACGCCTGCGCAAGCCGGAAACCGGTCGAGAGGTGTTCTGGCGGACATCGATCCGGTATCCGGACGTCTGGACGCCGGCGGTCGAGCGTGCGGCGCGCACCGACGTCGGACGGATCTTCCTCGGCTTCTCGCGCTTTCCTGCCGCCCGCAGCTTCGTCACCCCGTCAGGCGAGGCGATCGTCCGGTGGAACGACATGCGGTTCGCCGGCGGCATCGTCGAGCTGAGCGCGCCGCGGCGACCGGATCCGTTCGCGGTGACGGTCCGGATTGCCCCGGACGGACATGTCGTGGAAGAGCGGTTGGGCCGCTAGGGAAGCGCCGGTACACGCCGGCCGGCGGCGGGAGCGGCATCGGGGCCGGAGAAGGGGTCGCGGAGGAACGGGTGCCGAAGCTGGGCGCACACATGTCGGTCGCCGGGGGACTCTGCCGCGCCGTCGACCGCGCCGTCGTGCACCGCTGCAGCGCCTTTCAGATCTTCGCCAAGAACGCCAGCCAATGGCGCGGCCGCATCGTGGCGCCGGAGGAGGTCGCCGAGTTCCGCGCGCGGGTGGCAGCCATCGGATCGCCGCCGGTCGTCTCGCACGCGAGCTATCTGATCAACCTGGCGACGGCGAGCCCGCTCCTGCGGCGGCAATCGATCGTCGCGATGGCCGACGAACTCGATCGCGCCGAGGTGCTCGGGCTGCAGGGCGTCGTGCTGCATCCCGGGTGCTTCACGTCGGGTACGGAAGCCGAGGGCCTTGCGGCAATCGCTGACGCCATCGCCGGACTGCTCGACGAACGGAGGGACGGTCGGACGAAGATCCTCCTGGAGCACACCGCCGGCCAGGGCACTGCGCTCGGTTGCACGTTCGAGCAGCTCGCCGCCGTGATCGACCGGCTGGACGGACACGCCCGCCTCGGCGTCTGCCTCGATACGTGCCACCTGCTGGCGTCGGGCTACGATCTGGTCACGCCGGAAGGGTACGCCCGCACGTTCCGCGAGTTCGGCCGCGTGGTGGGATTCGATCGGCTGGCGGTGTTCCACATGAACGACTCGAAGCAGTCGCTCGGCAGCCGCGTGGATCGTCACGAGCACATCGGCCGCGGGCACCTCGGCCTCGAGCCGTTCCGGCGGATCGTCAACGACCGCCGGTTTCGCGGGCTGCCGATGCTGCTCGAAACGCCCAAGGGCGAGGGCAAGGCCACCGGTCCGATTGTGGCCGACCCGATGGATCTGCGGAACCTCCGCACGCTGCGCCGCCTGATCGCGCGTTAGTCGACTCCGCCCTCCCCGCCTTCGCCGAAGACCTCGGCCTCGAAGCGCCACACGGTCGCGCCGGTCTTCCAGGCATCGTGCGGCAGACCGGCCTTGCGGCACGTCTGCGCGAGGAACACCTCGGCGTTCCACCTCCATTCGGTCGCGACCTGCGGCAGCAGCAGCCCCCGCTGCCAGCCCCGTTCGACGACGAGACCGTGGCGTCCGACGATCACGTCGAGCGGCCCCCCGATCCGCTCGAGCGGCCCGAGGAGCGACAGCTCGATCGACACCGATTCGAGCTCGGCATACGCCAACGGCTGGAACCGCGGGTCCGTGCTCGCGGCCGCGACCGCGCATCGCGAGACGACGTGGCCGACGAGATCGTCGGCCTCGATGTGTCCGATGCAGCCGCGCAGGTCGCCGTTCACGCGGAGGCTGACGAACGCGCCGCCCCGCCGGGCCGCCACGCCCGACTGCAGCGGCGGAGGCACCTCGCGGTCGAGCACGTGGGAGCGAATCGCCTCGCGCGCGATCTGCAGCAGCAGGCGTCGTTCGTCGCGATCGATCATCGACGGCGCTCCTGATCGCGCTCGGCCGGGAACGCGCCGAACGCGGCCGCCAGGTACCCCACGACCGCGCTCTTGTCGCCCGACACGTCGCCGGAATCGGCGTACCTGAGCACGATCGCGTCCCGGGCACCGAGCGCGCGCGCGCCACGCATCACCGCCACCATCGGCCCGCCGCCGCAGGCGTGCTCCGGTCGCGCGTCGAGCGCCCGCTGGAGGCCGTCGGCGTCGAACCGGCGGACGCAGTCGATGACGACCGCGTCGAGGGAGGCGGCGGTCGGCGCGTCATGATAGTGGGAGAGGTCCGAGCTTGCGACCAGGAGCGCGCGCCGGCCGCGCAGGACCGCGGCCAGGCCGTCGGCGAGGGCGCGGGCCGTCCCGCCGGTCTGACGGCCAACCAGGAGCGGCAGGATCGGGACCCCGGGCGCCACGTGGCCGACAAAGGGCAGCTGCATCTCCAGGGAATGCTCGCGGCGGTGCGGTCCCGCGTCCTCGTGCGCGATCGGCACGGCCCGCACCAGTGCGGCCGCCAGAGCGACGTCGACGGGCGTCACGCCCAGCGGCGAGGCGAACCCCTCGCCCGGGAACACGGCCACGCCGTCGAAGCCGACGAAATGCGACGGGCCGACGAGCACGATCGAGTCGAACGTGCGGCCGCGGAGCAGGGCGTAGGCATGCGCGGCCACCGGGCCCGAGTACATCAGGCCCGCGTGAGGCGCCACCAATGCGACGAGATCGCCCGCGACCTGACGGGCGACGCCCGCCAGATGGCCCTCGACCGCCGCGTGGAGCTTCCCGCCGGCACCCGGATACCAGCTCCCCGCCACCGCTGCCGGACGGATCATTGCGCCACCCCGTCCCCGGCCGCCACCGAGCGCGCGACCGACACCCCGTAGTACTCCGAAGCACCCGGCACCCCGAGCACCGAAGCACCCCAGCACCCCATCGATGCTAGCATTTGACATGCCCGCGGGATTCAGGCCCGACGAGATTGCAGCGATTGCCGCGCTCGCCAACCTCGAGCTCGAGCCCTCGGAAGTCGAGATGTTCGCTCACCAGCTCGGCGAGATCCTCGCCTACGCCCGGCAGGTGCAGCAGGTGGACACGGCCGGCGTGCCGCCGACCGCCGGCGTCACGGCGACGCGCGACGCCGCCAGGCCCGACCTCGTGCGGCCGTCCCTGGCGCGCGGCGAGGCGCTCGCCAACGCGCCCGACGCCGCGCCCGGGGCCGGCTGGTTCCGCGTCCCACGAGTCATCGGATGACGCGCCCCACGCTCTCACACATCCGCGAGGCCCTGCGGTCCGGCGAGCGGACCGCCGTGGACGTCTGCCGCGACGCCTTGCAGGCGATTGACGCGCTCGACGGCCGGCTGCACGCGTTCAACACCGTCATTGCGGAGCGGGCGCTGGCGCGTGCGGCCGCCATCGATGCGGATCGCGGCGGCTGGCGCGACCGCCCGCTCGCGGGCGTGCCGGTCGCCCTCAAGGACAATCTGTCCACGCGCGGGGTGCGCACCACGGCGTCCTCCCGCATGCTCGAGCAGTACGTCCCGCCGTTCGACGCGACCGCCGTCGCCCGTCTCGAGGCGGCCGGCGCGGTCCTCGTCGGCAAGACCAACTGCGACGAGTTCGCGATGGGCTCCTCGAACGAGAACTCCGCGTTCGGACCGGTCCACAATCCCTGGGATCTGGATCGGATCCCCGGCGGCTCGAGCGGCGGCTCGGCGGCGGCGGTGGCTGCCGGGATCACCCCGCTCGCCCTCGGATCGGACACCGGCGGGTCGATTCGCCAGCCGGCGGCCTTGTGCGGCATCGTCGGCGTCAAGCCGACCTACGGCCGCGTGTCGCGCTACGGGCTGCTGGCGTTCGCCTCCTCGCTGGATCAGATCGGCCCCCTGACCCTGACCGTGCGTGACGCCGCCATCGCGCTCGGCGTGCTGGCCGGAGCCGATCCCGCCGACGCCACGAGCGCGGACGAACCCGTGCCCGACTACGCCGCGGCGCTCACCGGCGACCTCCGCGGCGCACGCATCGGCGTGCCCGGGCGGCTGGTCGACGCGGGTGTGGACGCCGAGGTCGCCACCGCGTTCCGAGCGGCACTCGACGTCCTCGCCGGCCGCGGCGCCCGCCTCGTGGACGTGGAGCTCCCGCACGCGCCCCACGCGATTCCCGTCTACTATCTGGTCGCGACGGCGGAGGCCAGCTCGAACCTGGCCCGCTACGACGGCGTGCGGTACGGCTTCCGGGCCCGCCCCGCCGGTGACGCCTTCGACCTGCGGACGATGTACGCGCGGACGCGGGAGGGCGGCTTCGGACCCGAGGTGAAGCGGCGCATCATGCTGGGGACCTACGTCTTGAGCGCCGGCTACTATGACGCGTACTATCTCAAGGCGCAGCAGGTGCGCACGCTGATCCTCCGCGACTACGATCGCGCGTGGGACCAGGTCGACGTCGTGGCCATGCCGACCAGTCCGACGCCCGCCTTCCGGATTGGCGAGCGCGCCAACGATCCGCTGCAGATGTACCTGGCGGACGTCTTCACGGTCGGCGCGAACCTGGCCGGCCTGCCGGCGGTGAGCGTCCCCTGCGGCTTCACGGACGGCCGCCTGCCGATCGGCCTGCAGCTGACCGGACGCCGGTTCGACGAGGGAACCGTGCTCCGCATCGCCGACGCGTACGAGCGCGACACCGGATGGTGGACGAGGCAACCGCCGCACGCCCGACGCTGACCCCCGCCGAGTGGGCCGGGTGGAGCGACGAGAAGCTGCTCGAATTGCGCATGTGCGATCTCGGGCTCGCCATCGAGGGCACCGAGATCGAGCCCCGCATCGCGGCGCTCACCGCGGAGCTCGAAGGGCGCGGCCTCACCTTCCGCCCGCATTTCTGGCTGGCCGACGAGTGGTTCACCCCCGACGGAGTGCCGGGGGTCGCCATCCCGTTCTACCTGGCGCACCCGCGGCTGGCGAAGCTCGAGCTCGCGCAGATGCTCGAGATCGAGGGCGGGACGGCCGACAGCTTCATGCGCATCCTGCGCCACGAGGCCGGACACGCCATCGACAACGCGTATCGCCTTCGGCGTCGGCCGACCCGGCGACGCCGTTTCGGCAACCCCAACACCGAGTACCCCGAGTACTACACGCCCAAGCCGTACAGCAGGAGCTTCGTCCAGCACCTCGACCACTGGTACGCCCAGAGCCATCCCGACGAGGACTTCGCCGAGACCTTCGGGGTGTGGCTGGACCCGCAGTCGATGTGGGCCACGCGGTACGCGGGCTGGCCGGCGCAGCGCAAGCTGGAATACATGGACCGCCTGATGCGCAGCTTGAGGGGCGTCCGCCCGGCCATCACCACGAAGCGGCAGGTCGATCCGATCTCACGGCTTCGGAAGACGCTTGGCGAGCACTACCGGAAGAAGCGCGAGCACTACGGGGTCGATCACCCCGACTTCTACGAGAGCGACCTGCGCAACCTGTTCTCCGATTCTCCCGAGTACGCCAAGAATCCGACAGCCGCCAGCTTCGTGCGGCGCATCCGCAAGGAGGCGCGCGCCACGGTGGCCAGCTTCACCGACACCTACCAGTACACGATCGACCAGCTGATCGCGAAGATCATCGAGCGCTGCCGGGACCTCAACCTGCGGCTCACCGACTCGGAGGCGGCGACGCGAATCGACTTCCTCGTGTTCCTGACCGTGCAGACCATGAACTACCTGCATAGCGGACGGCACCGGGTGGCGCTGTGACGACCACCCGCCTGCGCGTCCTGGCCCTCGTCCACCGCCACCTCATCCCCCCTGAGACGGTAGGCGAGGGGGTCGATCTCGTAGCCGCGCCCTGGCGCACCGAGTACGACGTCGTGACCACGGTCCGGGCGATGGGGCACGACGTGCAGGTGCTCGGCGTCCATGACGACCTCGGCGATATCCGGCGCGCGGCAACCGAATGGAAGCCGCACATCGCGTTCAACCTGCTCGAGGGCTTCGACGACATCACCATCTTCGACCAGAACGTCGTCAGCCACCTGGAGCTGTTGAAGCTCTCGTACACGGGCTGCAACCCGCGGGGACTCCTGTTGGCGCGCGACAAGTCGCTGTCGAAGAAGCTCCTCGCGTACCACCGGATCGCCGTGCCCGAGTTCGAGGTGTTCCGGATCGGCCGCCCGATCAGGCGTCCCAAGAAGCTGCCATTCCCCCTGATCGTCAAGTCGCTCACGCAGGAGGCGTCGGTCGGCATCTCCCAGGCATCGGTCGTGGACAGCGACGACAGGCTGAAAGAACGGGTCACCTTCATCCACGAGAGCATCGGGACCGCGGCCATCGTGGAGCAGTACATCGAGGGGCGCGAGCTGTACGTGGGAATCCTCGGCAATCAACACCTGCAGGCGCTGCCCGTGTGGGAGCTCTTCTTCACCAACATGCCGGCTGACGCCAAGCGGATCGCGACCGATCGCGTGAAGTGGAGTGTCAAGTATCAGAAGAAGTACGGCATCGACAGCGGGCCGGCGAAAGAGCTGCCCCAGGAGCTGGCCGATCACATCATCCACGTGTGCAAGCGCACCTACCGCGGACTGGAGCTGAGCGGCTACGCGCGGATCGACCTCCGGCTGGATCCGACCGGCCGGCCCTGGATTCTCGAGGCGAACCCGAATCCGCAGATCGCGCGGGGCGAGGATTTCGCGGCGTCCGCCGAGCTCGCGGGGCTCAGCTACGAAGCCGTGCTGCAGCGGATCATCAACCTCGGGCTCCGCTGGCAGCCCGAGAGCGTGGCATAGGGGATCGGCCGGCGGGCCCGACGCCCGCCGCCCTCAGATGACCGCCCGATGCGTCGCCGGCTGGGCGAGCCGCACCAGCAGCCAGATGAGCGCGATGCCGAGCAGGATTGGCGCGAACGCCAGGGCCAGGGCCAGGCCGCCGACGATGGCAACGAAGAAGAGGACGAGCAGCACGAAGGGCAGCAGGAGCAGGCCGAGTGTGAGCTTCAGGAAGAAGCGCAGGAGCAGAAAGGGGAGAAAGAGAATCCCGAAGACCAGCCAGAAGGCCATCCGGATCGGCAGCGTCAGCAGCCAGAACATGGATACTCCCCTCTCGTCTACAGTTACTTACGAGCGGCGGCCTCGAGGAGTTCCGGAGCGCGGAGCTGATCGGCCGGGCCGCGGGGAGCCGTCGGCGGCAGGTACTGCATCGCGTGATGCGTCACGACTTCGTCCAGGCTCTTGACGACAGGCGTGTTCCCGGCCGTCTTCTTCAGTTTCGTGAAGCCGACGAGGACGCAGAACCCGATGAAGAGTGCCAGCAGGAACGCCGTGCTGGACACCACGCCCTGGATGACGCCGATCACGATCTGCAGCACGTCGTCGTTCACGCGTCACCGTCCGTAGCCGCAGGCTTCGGCTCGGGGACGTCGTAGTGGACGAGGCCGCGCCGCACCTCCTCCATCGCAATGCGTTCGGGTTTAAGGGGCGCCGGCGGCTCCACGGAGCGCTCGAACCGCGGACGGGCGCCGCGGCGCAGCTGTTTGGCGCGGAGCGCCGCAACGTCGACGAAAAGGAACCGGCTCTGAATGGGCGGCGCGGGTTCAGCCGGCGCGGACGCGGCGTCGCCGTAGTCGGTCACAAAGCTGGAGTCTTCCATTTCGGGCATAGAGCGTAACACGTTGGCGGGACGGGCTGGAAGGGCGGAGCGGGCGTCGAGTCGAGCCCGCTCCGATCCGGCACGCGCGCCACGTGTTACGCCGCCACGTCCACCTTGATCTGCCGCGGCTTGGCTTCCTCGCGCATCGGGAGCTTCACCGTCAGCACGCCGTTCTTGTACTCGGCCGAAACCTTGCCCGCATCGACCGTCTGCGGCAGGGAGAAGGAGCGGCTGAACACCCCGTACCGCCGCTCGATGCGGTGATACTGGTCCTCTTTGACCTCGCCGGCCAGCTTCTTCTCCCCGCGGATGGTCAGCGTGCCGTTGTCCACGCTGATGTCGATGTCCTCGCGAGTCATGTCGGGCAGCTCGGCCTTGAGCACCAGCTCGTGATCGCCGCTCTGATAGATGTCCACCGGCGGCAGCCAGCTGCCCGCCGTCATCAGCGCCTCGTCGCCCGTCCGCGTGTAGGTGTCCGAGAACATGCGGTTGATCCGATCCTGCAGCTGGATGAACTCCCGGAACGGATCGTTCCAACGAACCATGGCCATGGTGTGCCTCCTTTATGAGTCGTTACTTGGTCTCGGCGTATTCCGCGTCGACCACTTCCGCATCCTTGACGTTCGACCCCTGTGACCCCTCTGACCCCTGCGCTCCCTGATAGAGCTCCCTGGCCAGATCGTGCGACACGCGCTCGAGCGCGCCGGTGGCGGCGCGGATGGCGCCCGGATCCTCGCCCTCGGCCGCCCGCCTGAGCTCGGCGATGGCGGTTTCGGCCGCCGAGAGCACGCCGGCCGGCACCGTTCCGCGGTGCTCGTTGACCGTCTTCTCGACCTGGTAGGCCAGCGAGTCGGCCTGGTTGCGGGCGTCGATGAGGTCGCGCCGCGCCTGGTCCTCGGCCGAGTGGCTCTGCGCCTCGGTCACGAGCCGATCGACCTCCGCCTTGCTGAGACCGCTCGACCCGCTGATCGTGATCTTCTGCTCCGCGCCGGTCGCCATGTCCCTGGCCGACACGTTCACGATGCCGTTTGCGTCGATGTCGAACGCGACCTCGACCTGCGGCACGCCGCGGGGCGCCGGCGGCAAGCCGATCAGATGGAACCGGCCGAGCGTGCGGTTGTCGCGCGCCAGCGGCCGCTCGCCCTGGAGGACGTGCACCTCGACGGTCGTCTGGCTGTCGGTGGCCGTCGAGAAGATCTCGCTCTTGCGCGTCGGGATGGTCGTATTGCGCGGGATGAGCGTGGTCATCACGCCGCCCAGCGTCTCGACGCCGAGCGACAGCGGGGTCACGTCGAGCAGCAGCACGTCCTTGACCTCGCCCGTGAGGACGCCGCCCTGCACCGCCGCGCCGACCGCCACCACTTCGTCCGGATTGACGCCCTTGTGCGGCTCCTTGCCGAAGAAGTCGCGCACGAGCTGCTGGACCTTCGGCATGCGGGTCGAGCCGCCCACCAGCACGACCTCGTCGATGCGCTTCGGATCGACGCCCGCGTCGGACAGCGCCTGGCGGACAGGCCCCATCGTCCGCTGGAGCAGGTCGTCGACCAGTTGCTCGAACCGGGCGCGCGTCAGCTTGATCTGCAGGTGCTTGGGACCGGTCTGATCCGCGGTGATGAACGGCAGGTTCAGCTCGGTTTCCATCGCCGTCGACAGCTCGATCTTCGCCTTTTCCGCCGCTTCCTTGAGCCGCTGCAGCGCCATCCGATCCTTCGTCAGGTCGATGCCTTCCGCCTTCTTGAACTCGGCCGCCAGCCACTCGATGATGCGATCGTCGAGGTCGTCGCCGCCAAGGTGCGTGTCGCCGTTGGTCGCCTTCACCTCGACGATCCCCTGGCCCACCTCCAGCACGGAGATGTCGAAGGTGCCGCCGCCGAAGTCGTAGACGGCGATCGTCTCGTCCTTCTTCTTGTCGAGGCCGTACGCCAGCGCCGCGGCCGTCGGCTCGTTGATGATGCGCAGCACGTTCAGGCCGGCGATCGTGCCGGCGTCCTTGGTGGCCTGCCGCTGGGCGTCGTTGAAGTAGGCCGGCACGGTGATGACGGCATCCGCGACCTTCTCACCGAGGTAGTCCTCGGCGGCCTGCTTCAGCTTCTGCAGCACCATCGCGGACATTTCCGGCGGGGAGTAGAGCTTGCCGCGGACCTCCACGCGCGCCTCGCCGCTGCCCGCGCGCGCGACCGTGTAGGGCACGCGGCTCGACTCGGCCGGCACCTCGTCGAACTTCCGGCCCATGAACCGCTTGATCGAAAAGATGGTGTTCTCGGGGTTGGTGACGGCCTGTCGCTTGGCGACCTGGCCGACCAGGCGTTCGCCGTCCTTGGTGATGCCCACGACCGACGGCGTGATCCTCGAGCCTTCCTGGTTCACGATGACGCTCGGCTGGCCGCCTTCCATCACGGCGACGACCGAATTGGTGGTGCCGAGGTCGATTCCGATGACTTTGCCTGCCATATTCACTTGTCCTCGATTCCTACGGGATAGAGCCAGTATAGGCATGTAATGAGTGTATGTCAAGCAATTTATATGCGTATATTACGCTCATATATAGTAAGGCCAGCCGAAGCCTTCAGACCTGGACAGTTCAGCTCCACAAACTGGCCAGGCCGCCGGTCGCTGTGCGATCATCCCCGAATGCGAACTCGTGTGCAGGCGGTCGTCATTCCCTCCGAGCTCGGCGAATTCGCCGACGACATCCGGCGGGTGTTCCTGGAGCTCGGCCGGACGTTCGGGGCAGAAACGCTGACCGGCGAATGTGCACCGGCGCTGGACGTGTTCGAGACCGACGAGGCCGTGGAAATCGCGATGGACCTGCCGGGCATCGATCCGGGCGCCATTCGGATCGTCGGCCGGCGGGACGCCCTGCTCATCGTCGGCGAGAAGCGGGCGCAGCGCTCGGACGGCGAATCGACCTTCCATCTGCTCGAGCGCGGGTTCGGCCGCTTCGCGCGGGTCGTGCGCCTCGACCGCGCCTGTCTCGTCGCGAAGGCCGCGGCCACGCTGACCGGCGGCGAGCTGCGGATTTCGGTCCCCAAGATTCGGGAGCGGCGCGGCGCGAGCCTCGACATTCCGATCGCGCAGAAATGACCCGCCTCCTCTTCATCGGGGACATCGTCGGACGGCCGGGACGGGATCTGGTCCGCCTCGGGCTCCCGGCCCTCGTCGAGCACTACCTGGTCGACCTCGTCGTCGCCAACGCCGAAAACGCAGCCGCCGGTTTCGGCATCACGCGCGAGATCGGCGATCAGATCCTCGACTGGGGCGTCGACGTGATGACCTCGGGCAATCACATCTGGGACAAGAAGGAAGCCCTCGACTACATCGGGACCGAGCCGCGCCTCCTCCGCCCCGCCAACTATCCCCGGGGAGCTCCGGGGCGCGGCAGCTACGTCGCCCGCACCCGCGACGGACGGGCCGTGGGGGTGATCAACGTGATGGGCCGCGTGTTCCTGGCGAACATCGACGACCCCTTCGCGGTGGTGCTGTCCGAGATCGAGGCCATGCGGAACCGCGCGCGACTGGTGCTCGTCGACATGCATGCCGAAGCCACGTCGGAAAAGCAGGCGATGGGCTGGCATCTCGACGGCAAGGTGACGGCAGTCGTCGGCACGCATACGCACGTGCAGACGGCGGACGAGCGGATCCTGCCGAAGGGCACGGCGTATCTGACCGACGTCGGGATGACGGGGCCGCACGACTCGATCATCGGATCGGACGTCGAGGCGGTGCTCGGTCGTTTCCTGACGGGGCTGCCGGCCCGGCTCGAGACGGCCACGGGCAACCCACGACTGAACGCGGTGCTCATCGACGCGGACGAGCAGACCGGGCTGGCGACCGACATCGAGCGTCTGAGCCTGAACCTGCAGGACCTGTCGGATCTCGGCGCGCCGGTCGGCGCGTCCGCCACGAACCGCTAAGCGGGACACGCTCCGATGTCAGACCTCTTCGACCTGCCGTTCGAGGACGACGAGCCGGCGCCGGAACCGACGACCACGCCGCCGGCGGCGAGGCGGTTGCTGACGGTCACCGAGCTGACGATCCGGATCCGGGATCTCATCGAGTCCGAGCTGGCGGAGGTCTGGGTCGAGGGCGAGCTGTCCAACTGCCGGTTCTGGAATACCGGGCACCTGTATTTCACGCTGAAGGACCCCTCCTCGCAGATTCGGGGCGTCATGTTCCGCACGGCGCTCCGCTATCTGAAGTTCAAGCCGGCGGACGGCCTGCGGGTGGTCGCGCGCGGGCGGCTCTCGGTGTACGAGCCGAAGGGCGAGTATCAGCTGGTCTGCGAGCACATGGAGCCGCAGGGGCTCGGGGCCCTGCAGCTGGCCTTCGATCAGCTGAAGAAACGTCTGCAGGCCGAGGGGCTGTTCGATGCCGCGCGCAAGCGGCCGCTGCCCGCGCTTCCCCGGAAGATCGGCATCGTCACCTCCCTCGACGGCGCGGCCATTCGCGACATCATCAAGGTCTTGCGGCGGCGATATGCGAACGCTCACCTCGTCGTCGGTCCGACGCGCGTGCAGGGCGAGGGGGCGGCGCTCGACGTCGCCCGCGCCCTCCGTGCCGTCGCGCGCGTCGCAGGCGTCGACGTCGTTCTCGTGGGGCGCGGCGGCGGTTCCATCGAGGATCTGTGGGCGTTCAACGAAGAAGCGGTCGCGCGCGCGATTGCGGCGTCGCCGGTGCCGGTCATCTCGGCGGTGGGCCACGAGAGCGACGTGACGATCGCCGATTTCGTCGCCGACGTGCGGGCGCCGACGCCGTCGGCCGCCGCCGAGCTGGTGGTGGCCCGCAAGGACGAGTTCTGCAGCCGGATCGACCGGCTGCACGATCGGCTGCGCGCGGCCGCGCGGGCCCGGGTGCAGTCGCTCGGCCGATGGGTGCACATGCTCGCGGCCCGTCCCGCTCTCGCCGGATTTCCCGGGCGCGTGGCGATGCGCGGCCGCCACGCGGCAGAGTTGAGCCACCTGCTGGCGCGAACGGCACGCGCGCGGCTCGCCGTCCGCGAGCGGCGCGTTCTCCAGCTCGAACGGCAGCTCGAGTCGTGCGACCTGCGGCGGCGCCTGGAAGGGATGCGCACGCGGCTGGTGGCGGTCGACGGCCGGCTCAGAAGCGGCGCGCTGCGGCGCCAGGATCGCGCCGTCGCCCTGCTCCAGCGATCGGCCGCGCGTCTCGAGACGCTCAGCCCGCTGGCCGTCCTCGGCCGCGGCTACGCCGTGTGCTGGAATGCCGACCGGACGCAGGCGTTGCGTGACGCGGCGCAGGCGCAGCCGGGCGACCGCGTACAGGTCACGCTCGCCAGAGGCGAGCTGCACTGCGAGGTCCGCTCGAAGGGCGGGTGATACACTCAGGGCTGGCTCATGTCCGACCCATCCATCAAGGACTTCGAAGCGGCGATCGCCGAGCTCGAGTCGATCGTCAAGACGCTCGAAGAGGGTGAGCTCGCCCTCGAGCAGTCGCTGAAGCTGTACGAGCGCGGAGTGCAGCTCTCGCGTTTCTGTCATGCGCGGCTCGAAGAAGCCGAGCGGCGCATCGAGATCCTCAACGAGCGCGGCGAGCTGAAAGCGGCGCCGGCGTCGCTGGCCGCCGACGATTCCGAGCGCGGGTGATCCAGTGACCCGCTCCGAGCTGCTCGCGTCGTTCCTCGACGCCGCGCGCGCCCGCGTGGACGGCGCCCTCGACGCGTTCCTGCCCCGGCCGCCGGCCTGCCCCGCCCTGGTCAGCGAGGCGATGCGCTACAGCGTGTTCGCCGGCGGCAAGCGCCTGCGGCCGATGCTCGCCCTTGCCGCGGCCGGCGCCGTTCGCGCCGCCGCCACGCGGTCGACCGGCGCGTCGCCCTTCACGCCGCCGATGGAAGCCGCCCTGCCCGCGGCCTGCGCCATCGAGATGATCCACACCTATTCATTGATTCACGACGACCTGCCGGCCATGGACAACGACACCCTGCGACGCGGGCGGCCGACGCTGCACGTGGTGTACGGCGACGGCATCGCGGTCTTGGCCGGCGACGGGCTGCACGCCGAGGCCTTCGGCCTGCTCGCGCGCGAACCGGGTGGCGACGATCCGGCGCTCGTCGGACGCAAGCTGCGCGTGGTGCGGCTCATCGCCGAGGC
Source organism: uncultured Acidobacteriota bacterium (assembly GCA_963840225.1). Lineage (GTDB taxonomy): Bacteria > Acidobacteriota > Vicinamibacteria > Vicinamibacterales > CAVVIG01 > JBLMXQ01. Next base: position 51,694 of record CAWIYH010000007.1, on the reverse strand, counting down.
GGCCGGCGCCTCCGGCATGGTCGGCGGCCAGGCGATCGACCTGCAGGCGGCCGGCCGCGCCGCCGGCGATCGGATCACGCTCGACGCCGAGGGGCTGCGGGCGATGCACGCGCGCAAGACCGGCGCGCTCATCCGCGCCTCGGTCGTCGTCGGCGCCGTGATGGCCGACCGCGACGAGGAAACGGTCGGCGCGGTGGGCCGCTTCGCCGGACACCTCGGGCTCGCGTTCCAGATCGTCGACGACATCCTCGACGTGGAGGGCGACGCCCGCGAGCTTGGCAAGAGCGCCGGCAAGGACGCCGCCGAAGCCAAGCCCACGTATCCGGCGCTCTTCGGCGTGGAGCGATCGCGCGCCCTGGCCGCCGAGCACGTGGCGTTGGCGCACGCCGCGCTCGACGAGGCCGGCCTCCGCGCCGAGCTCCTGCACGCCATCGCCGACTGGGTGGCGACGCGGCGCAATTGACGACCACGGTGACCAGCAGAGCGCGGCTCGACCTCCTGCTCGTGGCGCGCGGCCTGGCGCCGACGCGCGAACGGGCGCGGGCGCTCATCCTCGCCGGCCGCGTGAAGGTGGCGGGACGCGTCGAGCCCAAAGCCGGCGCGCCCGTGCCCGACGATGCCGAGGTCGTGCTCGTCGAGCCCGACCATCCCTGGGTCAGCCGCGGCGGCGTCAAGCTGGCCCGTGCCCTCGACGTGTTCGGCGTCGATCCGCGGGGACGTGCGGCGCTCGACATCGGCGCGTCCACGGGCGGCTTTACCGACGTCCTGCTGGCGCGCGGCGCCTCGCGCGTCGTCGCACTCGACGTCGGCCACGGTCAGCTCGACTGGCGGCTGCGCACCGACGCCCGCGTGAGCGTGCGGGAGGGCGTGAACGCCCGCGCGCTGACGCGCGCCGACGTGCCCGACGACGTCGATCTCGTCACGATCGACGTCGCGTTCATTTCGCTGGCGCACATCCTCCCCGCCGTCGCCCGGCTCCTCCCGGCCGGCGCCGACGTGGTCGCGCTGGTCAAGCCGCAGTTCGAGGCAGGGCGCGAGGCGGTCGGCCGCGGGGGGCTCGTGACCGATCCCGCCGTGCACGAGGCCGTCATCGCACGGGTCACGGCCGGCGCCGCGGCCTGCGGGCTCGAGCGCGTCGCGATGACCGAGTCGCCGATTACGGGCGCGACCGGCAACCGGGAGTTCTTCCTGCACCTTCGCCATGGCCATTGATCACGTCGTCGTGCTCGGCGCCGGGGCCATCGGCAGCCTCTACGCGGCACGCCTCGCGGACCGGTGCGACGTCACCGTCGTCGCGCGGCAGGCCCACGTCGACGCCATCGCGAGCAGCGGGCTGCGCGTCACCGGCCTGGAAGACCGCCTCGTCCGGCTCCGCGCGGCCGTCGCTTTGGACGCCATCGCCCCGCGGACGCTCGTCCTGCTCACGACGAAGGTGAACGCGAACAGGACGGCGATTGGAGCCATCGCGCCCTCGCTGCGGGACGACACGGTGGTCCTCTGCGTGCAGAACGGCCTCGACGCCGAGGCCGTCGTGAAGGACGAGATCGCCGCGCGGCGCGGAGGCGGCGTCGTCGTGCTTCGCGCCATCACCCGCTTCGGGGCCATCTTCAGCCAGCCCGGCGTCGTCGACTTCAAGGTGGCCGGCGACACGATCATCGAGCCGCACGCGCGCAGCGGTGAGATCGCCGACCTCCTGACGTCGGCGGGCCTGGCAGGCCGGGTGTCGGACGCCATCGCCGTCGAGATCTGGCGCAAGCTCGTCTTCAACTGCGTCATCAACCCGATTACCTCGATCGCCGCGACCGACGTGGCCGGCATCGCGAGCCCGGGGCTCGCCCCGCTCAAGCGGCTCGTCGTCGACGAGTGCGTCCGCGTCGCGCGGGCCGACGGCGTGGCCCTCGATGGCGATCTGGCGGGTGCCGTTGACCGGATCTTCGGCGCATCGCCCAACGTCGCCTCGATGCGCCAGGACCTGCTCCGCGGGAGGCCGACCGAAATCGATCACATGAACGGCGCCGTCGTGGCGCTCGGCCGGCGGCTCGGCATCGACTGCCCGGTGAACGCCGCGCTCGTCGTGATGATCAAGGCGATGGAAGGTAAGATAGCGGGCTCATGAGCGTGGTGGCGAAAGTCTCGCGTGTCGGCGTCGTCGCCAAGTCGCACCTGGTCGACGCGGCGCCGCACCTCTCGGACATCGCATCCTGGCTCGCCGCGCGCGGCGCCGCGGCCGTGTTCGAAACGGCGACCGCCGCGCTGGTGCCCGGCGTCGGCGGCACGGTGTTCGAGCGTGGCGACCTCGTCGAGCACGTGGACATGGTGCTGGTGCTCGGCGGCGACGGCACGCTGCTGGGCATGGCGGATCGGATCGCCGCGGCCGGCTGCCGCATCCCGATCCTGGGCGTCAACTTCGGCAGCCTCGGCTTCCTCACCGAGGTGACGCTCCCCGAGCTGTACCCCTCGCTCGATGCGGCGCTGTCGGGCAGGGCGCGCATCGAGGAGCGCCTCATGCTGCGGTCGACGACGGAGCGCGACGGCCGGCTGTTCGCCGAGCACGTGGTCCTCAACGATGTCGTCATCACCAAAGGCGCCCGGTCGCGGATGATTGACCTCTCGGTCTGGGTCGACGAAGGGTTCCTGACGCGCGTGCGGGCCGACGGACTCATCGTCGCGACGCCCACCGGCTCCACGGCGTACAACCTCGCGGCAGGCGGACCGATCGTCCAGCCCAATGTGGATGCGTTCGTCGTCAACCCGATTGCGCCGCACACCCTGACGAACCGGCCCATCGTGATTCCGGCCACGGCCACGGTCCGCGTGCAGCCCGAGATGGACGAGCTCGAGGAGGTGTTCGTCACCTTCGACGGCCAGTCCGGCTTCGACCTTCGCGCCGAGGACTCGGTCCGCATCTGCCGATCCCACACGCCCCTGCGCCTCATCAAGCCCACCACGCGGAGCTACTACGACGTGCTCCGCCAGAAATTGAAGTGGGGCGAGCGCTAGCGTCGACGGCAGGGAATCGGCCGTCCGGTCAACGCATCGTCAGCAGCGCGGCCATCGAGTCGATCGCGTCCCACAGGTTCTGGATCCGCAGGTTCTCGTTGGCGCCGTGCTGGTTGTTGTCGAAGTTGACGACCGAGAGGCCGATCGTCGGCACCTTGAGCACGTCGGTGAAGACGTAGAAGGGGGCGCTGCCGCCGATCGTCGGCAGCCGGACGATCTGTCCTCCGGCCGCTTCGGACATCGCGGCGACGACCGGTTTCGCGATCGGCGCGTCCATGGGCGTGCGTCCGGCCGGATAGCCGCCCGACTTCGTGACGCGCGCGAGCAGCGGGTGCGCGGCCCGCCCGGCCGCGTCCGGCTCGGCGTCCACCAGGAAGAAGCCGCGGGACCGGACGAAGGCGGCGAGCCGATCGAACTGCTTCTGTGGATCGATCGCCTTGACCAGCCGCAGATCGAGCCGCGCGGAGGCGGTTGCGGGAATCACCGTCCGGCCCTGTCCGCCGACGCCGCCGCCCGCCTCGGTCGCGTTGATGTTCAGCGTCGGCAGGTTGTGCCGGTACTCCAGCCGCTCCTCGGGATTCTCGGGTCGGCAGAACCCGAAGGTCTTCATCAGCATCGGCTCGACGTTCGGGATGTCGTCGAGCGCCTGCCGCTCGAACGGCGTCAGCGGCGTCACATCGTCGTAGAAGCCGGGGACCAGGATGCGGCCGTGATCGTCCTTCATCGCGGCGAGCAGCCGCGACAGCTCGAGCGCCGGATTCGGCGCCCAATTGCCGTAGTTGCCGCTGTGCAGGTCGTGGGCCGGCCCGTAGACGGTGACGGTGGCCGTCTCGATGCCGCGCGCGCCGAAGAACAGGGTCGCCCGGCCGCTCGCGTGTCGCGGGCCGTCGACCATCATCAGCAGATCGCCGCGAATCCTGTCGCCGTGCTCGCGGATGACCCGCTCGAGGCCCGGCGACCCTGCCTCCTCGTCGCCCTCCAGGATGACCTTCACGTTCGACGTCAGCGGAACGCCGAGGGCGTCGAGCGCGTCCACGCTGCTCAGGAACGCCACGATTGGCGACTTGTCGTCCGACGCCGAGCGCCCGTACACGCGCCATTCGCCGTCGACGGATCCCTTCACGTCGTCGAGCGTCAACGTGCGGTTGTCGCCCGTCACGATCACCGGCGTGAACGGCGGCGAGTGCGTCCACTCGTCCGGTTTCACCGGCTGGCCGTCGTAGTGGAAGTAGAACCCGACGGTGCGGGTCGCGCCCGGCGTCCGCCGCTCGGCGAAGACGACCGGCGAGCCCGCGGTCGGCACGATGTCGGCCGTGAAGCGGCGTGCGCCGAACATGCGCACCAGGGCGTCGGCGTTCTTCTGGATGTCGGCCTTGCTGGCCGCGACGTTGGGCAGCGACAGCCACGCGAACAGATCGCGCAGGACGGCGTCCTCGTGCGCGCCGCGCCACGCCCGCACGCGTTGGACGGTGGAGGTCGGCGCGGCGGCCAGGAGGCCGGTCGCAAGGCAGGCGACGGCAATCGGGCGAAACCCTCTGAGCATGGCTCGCTATGGTAAACCCTTAGCCCTTTTGCTCCTTGTTTCGAAAGTACCTCACCTGGTACTTCGCGACGTTGCGGTTGTGCTCGGCCAGCGTTTTCGCGAACACGTGCGAGCCGTCGTTGCGGCTGACGAAATACAGGTACTCGGCGTCAGCCGGGTGAACGACGGCGTCGAGGGAGGCGCGGCCGGGCGCCGCAATGGGCCCCGGCGGCAGGCCGGGGTGGCGGTAAGTGTTGTACGGCGAGTCCATCTGCAGATCGTCACGCCGGAGGTTGCCGGTGTATCGTCCCTCCCGCTGGAGCGCGTAGATGACCGTCGGGTCGCACTGCAGGCCCATGCCGATGCGCAGGCGGTTCTCATAGACGGCGGCGACGAGCGGGCGCTCGTCGGGACGCGCCGTTTCCTTTTCCACGATCGACGCGAGTGTGACGACCTGATGAGGCGACAGGCCGCGGGCCGCGGCCGGGCCCGCCAGGTCGGGCGTGAACACGTGCCGAAAACGCTCCACCATGAGGCGCACCAGCGTCTTCGCCTCGACGTGACGCGCCACGACATACGTCTCGGGAAACAGGTATCCCTCCAGATCCTGCGCCTGCGGATCGAGCGAGCTGACCAGGGAGCGATCCTGCGCGGCCGCGACGAACGCCTGCGCCGTCCCGAATCCATGCCCTTCGAAGATCTTCGCCATCTCGGCGATCGTGAGTCCTTCGGGGAACGTCACGCTCACGACGTAGACCTCGCCGCGCGACAGCTTCCCGATGACGTCGTACGGAGTCATCGCTCCCGAGAAGCGATACTCGCCGGCCTTCAGGTGCCGTCCCTGTCTGGTGAGGTAGAGGGCGGCTCGCCAGGTCCATTTGTCCCGTACCACTCCGGCGTCGACGAGCCGGGCCCCGATGTCGCGTGTTCCAGAGCCGGGCGGGATGTCGACGAACTGCCCGGTCGCGGAATAGCCCTGGTACGGCCGGTGGAGGCGAAGGTAGAGGACTCCCGCCGGCACTGCGGCCGCGAGCACGACGGCCAGCGCGAGCGCGATCAGGACGAGTCGTCTCATGCGTGCTGATCCAGGTAGTCCTGCAGGATCACGGCCGCCGCGGCCGCGTCGAGCCGGGCTTTTCGCTTCCGCCAGTCCCGCTCGCCGATGGCCAGGCGGCCCTCGGCCTCCCGGCTCGACAGTCGTTCGTCCTGCAGGAGGATCGGAACGTCTGTCCTGCTGCGCAAAGCGCGCACGAAGGCCTCGACCTGCGGCGTGTCGTCGGTCGGCGAACCATCGAGGCGGCGTGGCAGTCCCACGACGATGGCGGTGAGCCCGTCCTCGCTGCCGGACAGCCGATCGGTTTCGGCAGCGACCTTCGCGACGGCGTCCGCCGGGCTGCGGACCGCAAGCGTGGACAGCGGCCGCGCGAGCGTGCCCGACACGTCGCTGATCGCCAGGCCGACGCGGCGCAAGCCCCAGTCGATGCCGAGAATACGGCCGCGGGCGGTCACGGCCGATAGTGTACTGCGGGTGTTATGATCCGGCCCTTTCCGCCACAGCCCGTCCGGTCGTGAGTCGAGGGCCGAAGCGGAACGGCCCGTTCCGAGCCATCTCTTGATGCTTCACTGTTGTCCCAGCCCGCGGTCGGGCCCCTCAGCGCCGGGGGCGACCGGCGTCCTGATAGTCCTAGCGCTCGTGCTCGGCCTGCCGGTGCGCGCCGCCGCCCTGCAGACCGATCGGGCGCGCGCTGAAGCACTAGCCCGTCGCGCTGGCCAGCGGCTCGAGGCGCTGCGGCGCGAGGCCGACGATCTGGCGGCCCGGGAACGGACCGTGCTCGGCGACCTTCGTCGTCTCGAGCTCGACCGTGAAATGAAGACCGAGGCCCTGCGGCAGACCGTGGCGCAGGCCGAGGCCGTCAGCCTCGAGCAGAGCCAGCTCGAACAACGGATCCACGCGCTCGAGCGGAAGGAGGCCGACGAGCGTCCCGCCCTGAAGGCCCGACTCGTCGAAGTGTACAAGCTCGGCCAGGGCCGGTACGTGCGACTGCTCCTCTCGGCGACCGACCTGCAGCAGATCGGCCAGGCGACGCGCGCCGTGGCGATGCTGGCCGATCAGGATCGCCGGCGGATGCTCGAGCACCAGAACACGCTGCGGGACTTGCGGGCGGCCCGGACGACGCTGACGGCGCGACGGCGAGAGGCCGAGCGGCTGCGGGATCAGGCCCGTCAGACCCAGGCGGCGGCGGCTCGGGCCACCGAGGCGCGCGACGCGATGATTCGCGACATCGACGCGCGCCGGGATCTCAACGCCCAGCTCACCGCGGAGTTGCAGGAGGCCCAGCGGAAGCTGCAGGCGGCGGTGGCCGATCTGGGGACTCCCTCGGCGTCCGGCTCGACGCTGTCGCTGCCGCTGCGGCCGTTCCGCGGCGATCTGCCCTGGCCGGCCGACGGCCCGGTCCGCCGCCGGTTCGGCTCGACGGCCGCCGGCAGCGCGACAACGTCCAATGGAATTGAGATTGCGGCGGCGGAAGGCTCTCCCGCGCGCGCCGTGCACGACGGCGTGGTGGCCTACGCCGGCCCGTTCGCCGGCTTCGGCAATCTCGTGATCGTGGATCACGGGGCCAACGCGTTCAGCCTCTACGGGAACCTGCTCGACATGCAGGTGGCGCGGGGCGGCCGGGTGACCCGCGGCGAGCCGGTCGGCACGGTCGGGCCGTCCCCGGCCGGACCGGCCGGGCTGTATTTCGAGTTGCGCGTCGACGGTCGGCCCGTCGATCCCTTACAATGGCTGGGGACACGGTGAGATTCATGTCTGCACGCACGCGCGTTCTCGTCATGTCGATCTCGGCGCCGATCGTGGCGTTCGCGATTGTCGGCGGCTTCCTCGGCAGGGTCATGGCCCGTGAGGGCACGTACCAGGACCTGCGGATGTTCGACGAGGTCACCGGCCTCATCACGAACAACTACGTGCAGCCGGTCGACGTCGACAAGGTCATGCACGGCGCGATGCACGGCCTGGCCGACGCGCTCGACGCCGACAGCGCCTATCTCACCCCCGCCGAGGTGAAGGAAGTCCAGGGGTCCGGCGCCGTGGCGCCGGGCGACGTGGGCTTGGAGCTGACGCGCCAGTACTACCTGCGCGTGATCGCCACGCGTGAAGGCTCCCCCGCCGCCAAGGCCGGACTGCGGACCGGCGACTACGTGCGGATGATCGACGAGGAGCCGACACGGGACATGTCGGTGTGGGAGGGGGCGCGCGCGCTGCGCGGGGCGCCGGGCACCACGGTCAAGCTGACGATCATCCGCGGCAGCGCGGCGGACCCCCACGTCGTCGAGCTCACGCGCGAAGCGACGCCGGCGCCCCAGGTCACCGGCCGCATCGTCGCGCCGGGCGTCGGGGACGTGCGGATTGCCGAATTCGGTCCGAAGACCGCCGAGCAGGTGAAGCAGGAGGTCGCGCGCCTGAGCAAGGAAGGCGCCTCGACGCTGCTCGTGGACGTCCGCCAGGCGTCGAGCGGATCGCTGGCGAGCGGGCTCAGTGTCGCCCGCCTCTTCGTCGGCACGGGGACGCTGGCGGTGTTCGAGTCGAAGGGAACGGACAAGGTCGATCGCGAAACGATCAGCGCCGCGGCGGGCGACGGATCGATTGCCGAGCCGGTCACGATCCTCGTCGACACCGGGAGCGCGGGCGCGGCGGAGCTCTTCGCCTCGGCGCTCGCCGGCAACCACCGCGCCGATCTCGTGGGCGAGCGGACGATTGGCCGCGTCGCGGTCCAGAAGCTGATCGCGCTGCCGGACGGCAGCGGGCTGTGGCTCTCGACCGGCCGCTACCTGCAGCCCGACGGCAGCACCCTGCACGAAAAGGGGCTCGAGCCGACGGTTGCCGTCGACGAGCCGGACGTCGAGTTCGGCGAGCCCGCGCCGAAAAGCGATCCAATCCTCGAGAAGGCGCTCGAACGCGTCGCCGGCAAGAGCGCTGCCTGAGCACGCGACGATCCCGCCTGCCGATCGCCTCGCGATGAGCGCCCCGGAAGGGCCGAAAAATGGGCCTTTCGGCTTGACACCTCTGTACCGCTCACGTATAACGGCTCCGCATTCTCACCGCGCACACACCGCCGGTCGCTCGCAGCCGCGGACGGTCTGTCCGGCGATTCTCGTCAGGAGGCAGCATGAACAAACAGGACATCGTCACGAAGATCGCCAAGGATACGGGGATGACGAAGACGGCCGCGACCGCGGCGGTCGATTCGCTCATCGAAGGCATCACCAAGTCGCTCAAGAAGGGCGACTCGGTCTCGTTCGTCGGCTTCGGCACCTTCAAGACCGCGAACCGCAAGGCGCGCACCGCGCGCAATCCTCAGACCGGCGCCGCCATCAAGATCCCCAAGCGCCGCGTCGCGCGCTTCTCCGCCGGCAAGGCGCTCAAGCAGGCCGTGAAATAGGCGCCCGGCGGGACGGGCTCAGGGCGAACCGGGGAGGGGCCAGCCGCGGAGCCCGTGCCGCCCCGGGCCCTGGCCCCGTTGCCCAGCCAGGCGGCCTTGGCCCGCAACGATCCTTCAGCCCTCGTGATATACTGTCCGTTCGCGTAACGCCTTGTTTTTCAAGACGTAGGCGCGTAGCTCAGAGGTTAGAGCGCCTGCTTGACACGCAGGAGGTCGGTGGTTCGAGTCCACCCGTGCCTACCAGCCGTTGCTCCCGCGGGCCGGACCGAACGGGTGAGTCTCGGCTGGCAAGCCGCGCGAAGGATGCGCGCCGAAGCGTCGCGGCTGCCAAGGCGGGCACCGAGTAGTTTCCCATGAGCCAAATCAGCGTCACGCTGCCAGACGGGTCGCAGCGCACCGTGCCTGCCGGCACGTCCGTTCGCGACGTGGCTGAAGGGATTTCTCCGCGTCTCGCCAGGGCGGCGCTCGCCGGCGTGCTGGACGGCAAGCTCGTTGACCTGGCACACCAGATTCCGCGTGACGCAGCCGTTCGGATCGTGACCGACCAGAGCCCCGAGGCGCTCGCCCTGTACCGGCACAGCACCGCGCACCTGCTCGCGGCGGCCGTCACCAACCTGTTCCCCCGCGTGCAGTGCGGCATCGGCCCGGCGACCGACGAAGGCTTCTTCTACGACTTCGTGGTCGAGCGGCCGTTCGTGCCCGAGGATCTCGAGGCGATCGAGAAGAAGATGCGGGAGCTTGCCGCCCAGGACCTGCCCTACGAGCGGCAGCTGTGGCCGCGTGACGAGGCCAAGGCCTTCTTCGAGAAGCGCGGCGAGCTGCTGAAGGTGCAGCTCATCGACGAGAAGACCGCGGGCCAGCCCGAGGTTTCCTGCTACACGATCAAGGACAAGGACACGTTCATCGACTTCTGCGTCGGCCCGCACGTGCCGTCCACCGGCAGGCTGAAGGCGTTCAAGCTGCTGAACACCTCGAACGCCTACTGGAAGGGCGACGCGCGCAACCAGCCGATGCAGCGCATCTACGGGACGGCCTTCTTCTCGGACAAGGACCTGAAGGCCTACCTGACGCAGATCGAAGAGGCGAAGAAGCGCGACCACCGCAAGCTCGGACGCGAGCTCGGGCTGTTCTGGTTCCATCCGTGGGCGCCAGGCGAGCCGTTCTGGCTGCCGAAGGGCACGGCGCTCGTGCACCGGCTCGGCAACTACATGCGGGACGTGCTCTTCCCCGCCGGCTATGTCGAGGTGCGCGCCCCGCTCGTGTTCAACAAGGCGCTGTGGGAGAAGTCCGGCCATTGGTCGCACTACCGCGAGAACATGTTCCTCATCGAATCGCGGGGCGACGAAGAGCAGTCGGGCCTCAAGCCGATGAACTGCCCGGGCCACATGCTGCTGTTCGGCAGCGAGGTGCGCAGCTACCGCGACCTGCCGATGCGGATTCACGAGCAGAGCGTCCTGCACCGCATGGAGGCGTCCGGCGTGCTGAGCGGCCTGACGCGCGTCCGCGAGTTCATCATGGACGACGCGCACATCTTCCTGCGGGAGGATCAGATCGGCGACGAGGTCGAACGGCTGCTCGGCCTGGTGCGCCGCGTGTACGGCGACTTCGGCCTGACGCCGGAGATGAAGCTCTCCACGCGGCCGGCCGAGTACCTCGGCGACAAGACGACGTGGGACCACGCCGAGGTGGAACTGAAGCGCGCGCTGGACGCGGCCGGCCAGGCGTACACGATCAACGAGGGCGACGGCGCGTTCTACGGTCCGAAGATCGACTTCGCCGTCACCGACGCGCTGGGCCGGAAATGGCAGTGCGCGACGATTCAGCTCGATTACCAGCTCCCGCAGCAATTCGAGCTGAAATACATCGGGGCGGACAACACCGAGCACCGGCCGGTCGTCATCCACCGGGCCATCTTCGGCAGCTTCGAGCGCTTCATCGCGCTGCTGATCGAGCACTACTCGGGCGCGTTCCCGCTCTGGCTGGCGCCAGTGCAGGCCCTGGTGCTGCCGATCTCGGACCGGCACCTGGACTACGGGCGCTCCGCGCTCGAGCGCCTGAAGGCGGCCGGGCTGCGGGTCGAGCTCGACGAGCGACAGGAGAAGATCGGTTATAAAATCCGAGAGGCTCAGCTGCAGAAGGTCCCCTACATGCTCGTAGTCGGCGACCGGGAGGCCGCTGACGGCACCCTGTCGGTCCGCACGCGCACGGGCGGTGACCAGGGCGCGCGCGCGATCGATGCCTTCATCGAGTCGGCGCTCGAGGAAATCCGGACCAAGGGCGGGACGGCGGAGAGGACCGAAGCGGCGTAAGCGCGAGCGTCTCCCGCTCGAGCGCGAGGAACGGCGTCAGTCCGGCGAACGCGTGGGGGCGGGGCCCCGCGCGAGCAGGTGAAGGAGGTCTATATCGCTTTCGACAGAGGACCTCGCCGCGATGATCGCGTGCGAGTCAACGAGCGCATCCGCGTCCGCGAGATCCGCGTGATCGACGACACCGGCCAGCAGCTCGGCATCATGCCGCCGCCGCAGGCCCTCGTGATCGCCCGGCAGAAAGGCCTCGACCTGGTCGAGATCTCCCCGACGGCCACCCCGCCGGTCTGCCGCATCATGGATTTCGGGAAGTACCAGTACCAGGAACAGAAGCGCGCGCGCGAGGCCCGGCGGCACCAGAAGGTGATCGAGGTCAAGGAGATCAAGTTCCGCCCGAAGGTCGACGAGCACGACTATCAGTTCAAGAAGAAGCACATCGAGCGCTTCCTCGAGGAGGGGGACAAGGTCAAGGCGACGATCTTCTTCCGCGGGCGCGAGATGGCGCACCCCGAGATCGGGCGCCGCATCCTCGAGCGCCTCGTGCAGGAGCTGGCGGAAGTCGCCGTGGCCGAGACGATGCCCAGGATGGAGGGCAACCAGATGCACACCATCCTGAGCCGCAAGGCGGCTGGCGGCGGTCGGCCGAAACCGGTGGCCACGACCTCCGCCCGATAGATCGCGGGGGGTGGGTCCCCGCAAGCGAGTAGACGATGCCGAAACTGAAGACACACCGTGGCGCCGCGAAGCGGTTCAAGCGGACCAAGACGGGCAAGTTCCTGAGGGGCAAGGCGTTCAAGCAGCACATCCTCAGCAGCAAGACGACCAAGCGCAAGCGGGCGCTCCGCGGGACGACGACGGTCGCCGACGTCGACGTGGCCAAGCTCGCGCGGATGCTTCCGTATAAATAGGGTGAGATTCCGGATTGCAGATTGATGATTGAAGATTGAGAACTGCGACCGATCGTCCATCAATCAATCATCAATTCAATCTGCAATCCGCAATCATCAGTCTGCAATCTCTGGAGACAGCCGATGCCGCGAGTGAAGAGAGGGTCGGTCCGGCGCGCGAAGCGCAAGAAGCTTCTCGGACTGGCCAAGGGGTACTACGCCAACAAGAGCAAGCTGTATCGGGCGGCCAAAGAGTCGGTCGACACGGCGCTCAAGTATGCCTTTGTCGGCCGCCGGCGGAAGAAGCGGGACTTCCGGCGCCTGTGGGTCGTGCGGATCAACGCCGCCGCCCGCGAGCACGGCCTCACCTACGGCCAGTTGATCAGCGGCCTCAAGCGCGCCGGCGTGACCCTGGACCGCAAGAGCCTCGCCGATCTCGCGGTGTCGAGCCCGAAGGCGTTCGCCTCGCTCGCCGGGCAGGTGAAGGCGGCGCTCAAGTCCGCGCGCGCCTGACCGGGCGCCGGCCCGCCTTCCCGGCGGGCCTCGATCCAGCTTCCTGCCGATGCCGCTGCCCGATCAGGCCGCCGTCCAGGCGCAGATTGCCGCGTTCGAGTCCGAGCTGGCCGGCGCCAAAACGCCGCGCGACGCCCAGTCGGTACGCGACCGCTTCCTCGGCCGCCGCCAGAGCGTGGTCGCCTCGTGGATGCAGCAGATTGCCTCCGCGGCTCCCGACGAGAAGAAGGCGATCGGCCGGTTCGCGAACGAGCTGAAGCAGGCGATCGAATCGCGCTGGGCCGCGTATCAGGCGCAGGCCGAAGCGCGAACCCGACCGGCGGGCGCGGTCGATGTCACCCTTCCCGGCCGCGTGCCGCCTCTCGGCCACCGCCATCCCCTGACCGTCGTCCGCGATGAGATGGAGGAGATCTTCACGCGCATGGGCTTCGCGATCGTCGAGGGGCCCGAGGTCGAGGACGACTGGCACTGCTTCGACGCGCTCAACATGCCGGCCGAACACCCCGCGCGCGACATGCAGGACACCCTGTACCTGTCCCCCGCGATGCCGGCCGAAGGCTGGACGCCCGCCGGCCCGAGGGACGAAGCCGAGCGGCGCGTGGATCTTCGCACGCTGCTCCGCACGCACACCTCGGCGATGCAGATCCGCTATATGCAGGCACACGAACCACCGATCCGGATCGTCGTGCCCGGTCGGGTCTACCGTCGCGACGATCTCGACCTGACGCACACGCCGATGTTCACCCAGATGGAGGGCCTGGTCGTCGGCGAAGGCGTGTCGCTGGCGGATCTGAACGGCACGCTGCTCGAGTTCGCGCGCGGGATGTTCGGCGCGTCGACCCGGGTCCGGCTGCGCCCGAGCTTCTTCCCCTACACGGAGCCGAGCGCCGAGCTCGATGTCAGCTGCTGGCAGTGCGGCGGCTCCGGCTGCGCGATGTGCAAGCGGAGCGGCTGGCTCGAGATCCTCGGCTGCGGCATGGTGCACCCGGCCGTCTTCGAGGCGGTCGGCTACGACGCCGACCGCTACACCGGCTTCGCCTGGGGCATGGGCATCGAGCGCGTCGCCATCCTGCGCTATCAGGTGGACGACATCCGGCTGTTCTTCGAAAACGACCTGCGCTTTCTCGAGCAGTTCCCGGTACCGATGCGACTCCTCGTCTCCTGGCTCCGTGACTTCGTGGACGCCGGCGCGCCACCGCGGGAGATCGCCGACAGGCTCGGCCTGCGCGGCTTCGAGGTGGCGACGGTCGAGCCGACGGGCGACAACGACGCGGTGATCGATTTCGAGATCACGGCGAACCGGCCCGACTGCCTGAGCGTGCTCGGCCTGGCGCGGGAGGTCGCGACCGCGTACGGTCTGCCCCTGAGAGTGCCCTCCACCGCCCCGGGCGCGCGCCTCGCGCTCGCGACGCAGGCGGCGGGCGAGACCGATCGCGTGCGCGTCACGGTCGAGGACGCCGATCTCTGTCCCCGGTACGTGGCGGCCGTCGCCGAACTCACGCCCGCCGTCTCGCCGGCGTGGATGACCGAGCGGCTGCAGGCCTCCGGTGTGCGTCCGATCAGCGCGATCGTCGACGTCACCAACTACGTGCTCCTGGAGCTCGGGCACCCGATGCACGCGTTCGATCTGGCCCGGCTGGAGGGCCCCGAGATCCGCGTACGGCGCGCGAAGCCTGGCGAGGTCGTCCGGACCCTGGACGGCATCGACCGCCAGCTCGACGCCGAGATGCTCGTCATCGCGGACGCGACGCGGGCCCAGGGCATCGGCGGCGTGATGGGCGGAGCCGATTCCGAGGTGTCCGACGCGACCCGCACGATCGTGTTCGAGAGCGCGTACTTCAAGCCGGCGTCGGTGCGGCGGACCAGCAAGCGCCTGAACCTCAAGACGGAGGCCTCCGCGCGATTCGAGCGCGGCGCGGACATCAACGGCGCCATGGTCGCGATGCAGCGGGCCATCGCGCTCATGACCGGCATCGGCGCCGGCCGGGCGATCGGGCCGGCGGTCGACCGCTATCCGCGGCCGCGCGACGGCGTGACGATCCGGCTGCGCCGCCACCGGATCGGGCGCCTGCTGGGCCTGACCGTCGACGACGCCGACGTGGCGCGCATCCTCGAGGGCCTGGGCCTGATCCCTTCACCGGCGCCCGACGGATGGGATGTCGGCGTGCCGACGTTCCGTGTCGACCTCGTTCGCGAAGCCGATCTCATCGAAGAAGTCGGCCGGCACGTCGGCTTCGACCGGCTGCCGGCGACGTTTCCGGCCCAGACCGCGCCGGCGCCACCGCCCGACCCGCGGATTCCCCGCGACCGCCTCGTGCGCCGCGTGCTGACGGCCGCCGGACTGTCCGAAGCCGTCGCCTTCGGTTTCGTCGAGGAGAAGTCGGCCGAGGCATTCACCGATGCCGCGAATCTCGTGCGCGTCGCCAACCCCTTGTCGGCGACGTTCGAGGTCATGCGGCCGTCGCTCCTGCCGGGCCTGGTCGGCGCGGTCGCGCACAATCGCCGGCACGGCCGCCGCGACGTCGGCCTGTTCGAGATCGGCACCAGGTTCACGCGGCAGGGCGAGACGCGCGGCGTCGGCATCGCCTGGACCGGAGCCGGCACGCCGGAGCACTGGTCCCAGGGCGCGCGCGAGGTCGACTTCTTCGACGTGAAGGGCGTCGTCGAGCGGCTGTGCGACGCGCTCGGCTTCGCGCCGCAGTTCGAGCCGGTCGACGCGCCGGCGCTCGTCTCCGGGCAGTCCGCGGCGGTGTCGGCGGCGGGCAGCGCGCTCGGCCGTCTCGGCCTGGTCGCGCCGGCCGTGGTCGAGGCGCAGGGCGCGCCGCGATCGGACAAGGTGTTCGTCGCCGAGCTGGATCTCGACGCGGCGTGGTTCGCGCGGGCGCCGGCATTCGAATCGGCCCGGCCCCTGCCGCGCTTCCCATCCGTCGTCCGCGATCTCTCGGTCGTGGTCGACGATGCCTTGCCTGCGGCGATCATTCGTGGCACCATTCTGGCGGTCGGCGCCGACGCACCCGCGCCGCTGGTCGACGTGACGTTCTTCGATCGGTATCACGGCACGGGCGTACCGGAGGGGCGCGTCAGCGTGTCGGTCCGGCTGACGTTCCGGGCCGCCGATCGCACCCTGACCGACGCCGAAGTGCAGCGCAGTTTCGACACCATCCTCGCCGCGCTCGTCCGCGAGTACGGCGCGGTCCAGCGATAGTCATTCCGGGCGGCTCGCGACGGGCCGTCTGGCGCAAGGACGGTTATGGCGAAGACGGCAACACGAAGCGTGGATCTGGAGCCGATCGATCGGCTCGAGGAGAAACTGAAGCTGCTCGTCGGCATGGTGGACCGGATGAAGGCCGAGCAGGCGCGGACGGCTGAGGAGAACCAGCGGCTGTCGCGCGAACTCGAAGCGCTGGGCGCGCGCCTGGCGGCGAACGAAGGCCTGTCGAGCGAGCTCAACTCCCTCAAGGAAGAGCGCGAGGTGATCCGGTCGCGCGTCAGCGAGATGCTCGACCAGCTCGAGGCGCTGAACCTGTAAGGGCGCCGGCGCCTCGCCGGGCCGGCCCGGCAAACGAAGAGCCGCGGCGAAGAGAATGACTGATTCCGGACGCGTCGTGCCGGTCGAGATCCACGGACAACGGTACCCGGTTCGCAGCACGCTGGACCCGGAGTACGTGGCGCGCCTGGCCAGCTACGTGAACGAGAAGATGGGCGCCGCCGCCGAGACGACGCCCACCGGCGATTCGGTGCGCCTGGCGATCCTGGCCGCCCTCAACATCGCCGACGAGCTGTTCCGCTGCCGCGACACCAGTCGCGCTCGCGACGGCGAGCTCGCCGAGCGCGCCGAGGAGCTCGAGCGGCTCGTCGATCGGATCCTGATGGCCTCCTGAATACGTTTCCTTGCGGACTTCCATTTCCTTACGCTAAGATCTCGACAGCGTTTTTGAGTTCCCTGCTTTGCGCGTGATGGCGGTAGGCTCGTTTGAGCCAACGTTTTATCCAAGTGAGTCGCGACGCCGCGTGGTGTGCATGCCTCTGTGCGAGGAAGCCTGAAGCGCGGCTTGTTGGAGCGGTTCCACCTGTTTACGCAGGTTCATCGACCTCCCCACACGGCAAAGCGGGGCCTTTCGTTTCGCCTTCCCCTCCAATTCTGGATCCGCGGGGCCCACTCCCCGCGCGCGGCGCCGACCTGAGCTAGCCCGATGTGGGTCCGCGGGAAAGGACGTCACGCGTGTTGCCATACCTGGGATATCTCGTCAACGTGGTCATCACCGTGGTGGCCGCCGCGGCGGTGTTCGCGGTCTGGGTCGCCAACCGCAAGCGCATCGCCGCGGAGACCGTCGGCCGGGCCGAGGAGCAGGCGCTCCGCATCGCCCGTGAGGCCGAGCGCGATGCCGAAAGCAGGAAGAAGGAGGCGCTGCTCGAGGCCAAGGAAAAGGCCCACGACCTGGTCGCCGAGGCCGAGCGGCAGCTGCGCCAGGAGCGGCAGCAGGCGGCCACGGTCGAGCAGGCGCTCGGTCGGCGCGAGTCCGGACTGATCGAGCGGCAGACCGCTGTCGAACGGGCCGAGAAGGAGCTCCACGCGCGCGACCGGGTGCTCGTCGAGCGGGAAAAGTCGGTGGCGGCCAGCCAGGCCCGCTACGAGCACCTCGTGGCCGAGCAGCAGCACGAGCTCGAGCGGGTGGCCAGCCTGACGGCCGACGAGGCCAAGGACATCCTCCTCAGGCAGATCGAAGCCGACGCGCGGCGCGACGCCGCCAACCTGGTCAAGCGCCTCGACGCCGAGGCGCGCGAGACGGCGGTCGATCGCGCGAAGCACTACATCACCGAGGCCATCCAGCGCTGCGCGGCCGAGCACGCCATCGAGACCACCGTCTCGGTGGTCGACCTGCCGAGCGATGACCTGAAGGGGCGTATCATCGGCCGCGAGGGGCGCAACATCCGCGCTCTCGAGCTCGCGACCGGCGTCGATCTCATCGTCGACGACACGCCGGGCGCGATCATCCTGTCGGCCTTCGATCCCTATCGCCGTGAGATCGCGCGGCAGGCCATCGAGCGGCTCATTGCCGACGGCCGCATCCACCCGGCGCGGATCGAAGAGGTCGTTCAGAAGGTGAAGAACGAGACCGACGAGGCGATGCGGAAGGAAGGCGCGGCCGTGGCGTTCGAGCTCGGCCTGCACGATCTGCATCCCGAGATCCACCGGCTCATGGGCCGGCTGAAGTACCGCACGAGCTACGGCCAGAACGTCCTGGCGCACTCCGCCGAGGTGGCCCGCCTGGCCGGGATCATGGCGAAGGAGGTCGGGCTGGACTCGCACGTCTGCGTGCGGGCGGCGTTCCTCCACGACATCGGCAAGGCGATCGATCGCGAGATGGAGGGCACCCACCTCGAGCTCGGCATCGAGTTCCTGCGGCGTCATGGCGAGAGCGAAGCGGTGGTCATGGCGATGGCCGCCCACCACATGGACATCGACTGGCCGTCGCTCGAGGCGATGATTGTTCAGGCCGCCGACGCGGTCTCCGCCGCCAGGCCGGGCGCCCGGCGCGACATCCTCGAGTCCTACGTCAAGCGGCTCGAAAAGCTCGAGGGAATCGCCGACTCGTTCAAGGGGGTCTCGAAGGCGTTCGCGCTCCAGGCCGGACGCGAGGTCCGCATCATGGTGGAGAGCGAGAAGATCTCCGACGAGGAGGCGGTGTGGCTGTCGAAGGACATCGCCCGCCGCATCGAGGCCGAGCTCGAGTATCCCGGTCAGATCA
Organism: uncultured Acidobacteriota bacterium; assembly: GCA_963840225.1. Lineage (GTDB taxonomy): Bacteria > Acidobacteriota > Vicinamibacteria > Vicinamibacterales > CAVVIG01 > JBLMXQ01. Next base: position 33,277 of record CAWIYH010000007.1, on the reverse strand, counting down.
AGGTCACCGTGATCCGCGAGACCCGGGCGGTCGAATACGCCAAGTGATCCTTGCGGACCTGACCGAGGGCGCGCTCATCGCGCGCATTCGCGATCGTCTCCCCGCCCCGCCCGGCTGGCTCCTCGTCGCTCCCGGCGACGATGCCGCCGTCGTGGAGCCCGAGCGCAACCACGTCGAGGTCCTGACGGTCGACGCGATTGTCGAGGGCGTCCACTTCGACCGCGCGTTCACGCCGCCCGAGGCCGTCGGCCACCGGGCGCTCGCCGTGAGCCTGAGCGACATCGCCGCCATGGGCGCCGCGCCGCGCCTGGCGCTCGTCTCACTGGTCCTGCCGCCCGCCCTCCCGCTCGACGACTTCGACCGGATGATCGGCGGCCTGATTGCCCTGGCCGCGAGGCACCACGTGGCGATCGCCGGCGGGAACATCACGCGGTCGCCCGGGCCCCTGGTGATCGACGTCGCCGTCGCCGGCACCGTCAAGCGCCGGCAGGCGTTGACGCGGCAGGGCGCCCGCGCGGGTGACGAGCTGTACGTCACCGGCGCGATCGGCGCGGCCGCGGCTGGCCTGGGGCTCCTGCGGGCGGGCGGCGCTGCGGCGGACGACTCGCCGCTCGTCGCCGCGTACCGGTGCCCCACGCCGCGGGTGCGGATGGGAACGCTGCTCGCCCGCAACCGCGCGGCGACCGCCTGCATGGACTTGAGCGACGGGCTCGCCGACGCCCTCGTGCAGCTGACCGCCGCGAGCGGCGTCGGGGCACTCGTCGACGCCGAGGCCCTGCCGGTCGACCCGGCCGCCCGCGCGTGGTTCGAGGCCCAGGGCGCCGACCCGGTCGCGAGCGCGGTCGCCGGCGGCGACGACTACGAGCTCCTGGCCGCCGTGAGCCCCCGCGCGCGAGGCCGCCTCGCCTCGGTGCGCAGGCACGGCGACGTGCCGCTGACGCGCATCGGCGTCTGCACCGGCGAGCCCGGCGTCCGGCTGCGCCGCCGCGATCGCGGTGCTGTCGTCGACCTGGCCCTGCCGACCCCGGCGTTCCGGCACTTCCGATGATCCATCTCACCCGCGCCCTCGTTCGCCGCTGGCTCGACGAGCTCCTGCACGTCGACGACACGCCGGAGCGGACGGCGGCCGCGTTTGCGCTCGGGGTGCTGTTCGGCTTCTCGCCGCTTCTCGGCCTGCACACCCTGCTGGCCATCGTATTTGCGGTCCTGTTGAACCTGAACCGGGTGTCGGTGCTGCTCGGCGTGTATTCCAACCTCCCCTGGATCATCGCGCCCTACTACGCGACGGCGACCTGGATTGGCGCCCGCCTGATGCGCGCCCGGGTGCCGGCCGGCTTCCACGAGCAGCTCAGGGTGCTCTTCGAGCTGTCGCTCTTCCATCGCGACTTCTGGTGGCGCCTGGCCGATCTCCTGCAGCCGCTGCTCGTGCCGTATGTCGTCGGTTCCACGCTCGGCGCGCTGCTGCTGGCCGCCCTGGCCTATCCGCTCGCCCTCGGCTTCGTCACCAGCCGCCGCCGGCTTCACGAGATCATGCACCACCACCACAAGCACCAGCCGTGAGCCGGGGAAAGGGGTCTTTTGCAGATTGACGAGTGCCGATGCCGATCGATCGCTGACTGGCTGCCGATCGGTCGCCGGCGACAGTTCTGTGTCGTCGCGCCAACCTGCCCAGAATCAACGAGTTGTCGCAGCCGGCCGACAGAATCGGCAGGGCGGCCCTCGCGCAGTTCGTGCCCCCGACACCCGGTTCTCTCATAAAATCGAGAGGTGATCATCGCCAACTCGCTGTGGCGCAAGGTGTTCGTGACCCTCGTCGCCATCGTGGGCTTCGTCTCCCTGTACGAGGTGACGATTCTCGACTCCCAGTACGCGGCGCGCCAGGCGGTGTTGCGGGAAGCGACCGCCGCTCCCTCGCCGGGCGCGCGCCTGGCGTTTTCGGCGACCGCTTACTGCAAGGGCGCGACGACCGCCTCAGGCGTCCCGGCGCGGCGCGGCGTCGCCGCCGCCGACCCGACGCTCCTGCCGGTGGGCTCGGTCATCGAGATCGATTCCCTCGACACCCGTTACAACGGCATCTACACCATCATGGACACGGGCCCCGAGATCCAGGGCCGCGAGCTGGATATCTACGTGTGGAGCTGTTACGAGGCGCTCGAGTTCGGGCGCCGTCCGGTCCACCTGACCGTGCTGCGCCTCGGATGGAACCCGCGCGCGACGATCCCCACGTTCATGGAGCGGTTGCTCCACCGGCGTCCGGCGACGCCCCCACCTCCGTCGGCTCCCGAGGCGTCGCGGTAGCAGCCGGGCTGCCCCTGTACTGCAGCTCGAACAGCTTGAAGTAGATACCGCGCTCGGCCAGCAGCTCCTGGTGGGTGCCCGCCTCGCGGAGCCTGCCCTTGTGGAAGACCAGTATCTTGTCCATGTCCTGGATGGTCGAGAGCCGGTGGGCGATGGCAATCGTCGTGCGGCCCTTCATCAGCGCCTGGAGGCCGTCGCGGATGAGCAGCTCGGTCTCGGTGTCGACGCTCGACGTGGCCTCGTCGAGGATCAGCACGCGCGGGTCGAAAGCGAGCGCCCGTGCGAAGGAAAGCAGCTGCTTCTGGCCGACCGACAGCGTGGCGCCCCGCTCGGCGACGGCGCTGGCGAAGCCCTGCGGCAGCCGCTCGATGAAGGCGTCGGCGTGCACGGCGCGCGCGGCCGCGGCGACCCGCTCATCGTCGATCGCGGCGTCGCCCAGCCGGATGTTGTCGGCGATCGTGCCCGAGAAGAGGTGCACGTCCTGGAGCACGAGGCTGAAGAGGCTCCGGAGGTCGCCGAGGTTCAGCTCGCGGGCGTCGACGCCATCGACGACGATGCGCCCCCGCTGCACGTCGTAGAAGCGGAGCAGCAGGTTGATCAGGGTCGTCTTGCCGGCTCCCGTCGCGCCGACGATCCCCACGCGCTCGCCCGGCTTCACCTCGAAGCTGACGTCCTTCAGCACCCAGTCCTCGGCGCTGTAGGCGAACCACACGTGGTCGAACACGATGTGGCCCGCCCGCGCCGGCTGCCCCGCGCCCGGCTGCGGGGGCGAGGTCACCTCGACCGGTTCGTCGAGCAGCTTGAAGATGCGCTCCGAGGAAGCCATCGCTGCCTGGAGGATGTTGAACTTCTCCGACATGTCGCTGATCGGCTGGAAGAACCGCTGCGAGTACTGCAGGAACGCCACGAGCGAGCCGAGCGTCAGCACGCCGCGCAGGACCGCCCCGCCGCCCCACCAGATGATGAGCGCGGAGGCGAGCGCGCTGATGGCCTCGATCGTCGGGTAGAAGACCGCGTAGTAGAAGATCGATTCGACGTTGGCGTCGCGGTGCCGCCGGTCGATCTCGTCGAACCGCTCGAAGTTCAGCCCCTCGCGGCGGAACAGCTGTACCGTCGACATGCCCGTGATGTTCTCCTGCAGGAACGCATTGATGCGAGCGATCCAGGCCCGGACCTTCCGGTACGAGTCGCGCGCGTTGCGGCGGAACCACTGCGTCACCAAAACGATCAGGGGAAGCACGGAGAAGGTGACGAGCGCGAGGCGCCACTCCATCCCCAGCATCACCGCCATGATGCCGACCAGCAGGAAGACGTCGCCGAAGACCGTGACGATGCCCGACGTGAACAGGTCGTTCAGCACGTCGACATCGGAGGTGACGCGGGTCATCAGGCGGCCGACCGGGTTGCGGTCGTAGTAGCGCACGTCCAGCCGCTGCAGGTGCTCGTAGATCTCCATCCGGAGGTCGAACATGATCCACTGGCCGATGAGCTGCATCGTCCAGGTCTGGACGTATTCGGCCGCGAACGCGACGAGGAGGATGCCGAGGTACACCACGGCGAGGCGGTTGAGCCCGGCGAGCTGGCCCGTGGCGATGTAGCGGTCGATGGCCACCTTGACCAGGTACGGCTGCGCGAGCTGCATCGCCGCACCGGCGATGATCGCCACCAGCGCGACCATGACCTGCGTCCAGTACGGCCGGAGGTACTTCAGCAGCCGCCGCATCAGCCGGCCGTCGTAGGCCTTGCCGAGGACCTCGTCTTCCTGGATGGCGCTCACGATGCCGCCAGCTCCTCTTCGAGCAGCTGCTTGCGGTGCAGCTCGGCGTACAGCCCCTGGCGGGCGACGAGCTCGTCGTGCGTGCCGCGCTCGACGATCCGGCCGTCGTCGAGCACCAGGATCTGATCGGCGTCGCGCACCGTGGAGATGCGGTGCGACACCAGGATCGACGTCCGCTCGCGCATGACGTCGCGCAGCCGCGAGAGAATCTCCTCCTCGGTATACGTGTCGACGGCGGAGAGCGCGTCGTCGAGCACCAGGATCCGCGGATCGATGACGATGGCGCGCGCCAGGGCGGTCCGCTGCTTCTGGCCGCCGGACAGCGTGATGCCCCGCTCGCCGACCATCGTATCGTAGCCCTTCGGGAAGTCGGCCACGTCCTTGTCGAGGCGGGCGACGGCGGCCGCGTCGAGAATCCGGTCGAACCGCGAGGCGCCTGCAGCGCGCCGCGCGTCCAGGCCGAAGGCGATGTTGTCGGCGAGCGTGTCGGAGAACAGGAACGGCTCCTGCGGCACGAAGCCGATGGCGCCGCGCAGCACCGCCAGGGGAATGTCGCGCACGTCCACGCCGTCGACGAACACGCTCCCCGGCGGCGGATCGTGGAGGCGCGCGAGCAGGCTGATGAGCGTCGTCTTGCCCGACCCGGTGACGCCGACGAGCGCCACGGTCTGCCCCGCCTCGATTCGCGCCGAGACGTGGTGGAGCACCGGCGTGACGCCGTAGCGGAAGGTGAGGTCGCGAAACTCGATGGCGCCGCGGATCGCGGGCGGCGGGGCGGCGCCGGGGGCGGGGTGTGAGGCGTCGCGGATCGCGGGTTCGACGTCGAGCACCTCGAGCATCCGCTTCCACGCGGCCATGCCCCGCTGCAGCATGTTGGTGACCCACCCGAACGCGATCATCGGCCAGCTGAGCCGCGCCAGGTAGCCGGTGAAGGCGACGAACTGCCCCACGGTGATGCGCCCGAGAATGACTTCGCGGCTCCCGAGCCACACCACGACCAGCGTGCCGAGGCCCAGGAAGAACGCCATGCTCGGGAAGAAGAATCCCTGGAGCGCGATGAGGCGGCGGTTGCGCGCGAGGTACTCGGCGTTGGCGCGGCGGAACCGCTCGATCTCCGCCGCCTCCTGGCGGTACGCGCGCACGACGCGGACCCCGGCCAGCGCCTCCTGCGTGACCGCGCTGACGTCGGCAAGCTGCGCCTGGATGCGCTCGAACCGCTTGTGGATGGCGCTGCCGAAGAACTTGACCGAGATCGACACGAACGGCAGCGGGATCAGCGAGAGGAGCGTCAGGCGCGCGTCGATCGCGATCATCATCGACAGCGCGACGATGAAGGTGAGGATGGTGTTGGCCGAGTACATCACCGACGGCCCGATCATCATCCGGACGGCCGACAGGTCGTTGGTCGCGCGCGACATCAGGTCGCCGGTGCGGTGCGTCTGGAAGTACGAGAGCGGGAGCTTCTCCAGGTGAGCGAAGAAGTCGTTCCGCATGTCGTATTCGATGTCCCGCGAGGCGCCCATGAGGATCCAGCGCATCAGAAAGCGGAACACGCCGGCAAAGAGCCCGATGCCGAGCAGGACGCTGCCGTAGAGCAGGAGCTTGGCGCCAGTGACCCCGCGTTCGAGGTCGTCGATCGCGTAGCCGAGCACGAGCGGCGCAGTCAGCGTGACCGCGGTGCTGGCGGTGACCGTTGCCAGGCCGAGGAGGAACGGCTTGCGATAGCGAAGGATATACCTCGACAACCTGCGGATCGGCGACACAGACCGAGTATACCCGGCGCGCGGTGACATTCGATTACACGGAGCGACGCGGGCGCCTGGGCTGATAGAATTCCCGGCTATGCATGCCCTTTACATCATCGTGCCGATCCTCTGCATCCTGGCGATTGCATACCGCTATTACAGCGCGTTCATCGCGGCCAGGGTGATGGTGCTCGACGACTCGAGGGTGACACCGGCGCACACGAAATACGACGGCCACAACTACTACCCGACCAGCCGTTGGGTGTTGTTCGGCCACCACTTCGCGGCCATCACGGGCGCCGGCCCCCTCATCGGGCCGGTCCTGGCGGCACAGTTCGGGTATGCACCCGGTCTCATCTGGCTCGTCGCCGGCGTCTGCCTGGCCGGCGCGGTCCACGATTTCGTGGCGCTCTGGGCGTCGACGCGGCGCGGCGGCCGGTCGCTCGCCGACATTGCCCGCACGGAAATCGGCCCGCTCGCCGGCACGACGGCCGCCATTGCCATCCTGTTCATCGTGATCATCGCCCTCGCCGGCCTCGGGATCGTCGTGGTCAACGCGCTGGCCGAGAGCGCCTGGGGCACGTTCACCATCGGCGTGACCATCCCGCTCGCGGTCTTCATGGGCTACTACATGTTCCGGTGGCGGAAGGGCCGCATCCGCGAGGCGACCATCATCGGCGTGGTCGCGATGGTCCTGGCCGTCGTCCTGGGTCGGCCCCTGGCCAACTCGGCGCTCGGCCCGTGGTTCATCCTGTCGCGGCATCAGATCACCATCGCGCTCGCCATCTACGGCTTTGCGGCCTCGGTCCTGCCGGTCTGGATGCTGCTGACCCCGCGCGACTACCTCAGCACCTTCATGAAGATCGGCACCATTCTCTTCCTCGTGATCGGCGTGATCCTCGTCAACCCGGTGCTGCAGATGCCGGCGATGACCCGGTTCGTGTCGGGCGGCGGGCCGATCATCCCGGGGCCGCTCTTCCCCTTCGTCTTCATCACCATCGCCTGCGGGGCCATCTCGGGCTTCCACTCGCTCATCGCGTCGGGCACGACGCCGAAGATGGTCGACAAGGAAACCGACATGCGCCCGATCGGCTACGGCGCGATGCTGTTCGAGGGCCTGGTCGGCATCATGGCGATCATCGCGGCCACCTCGCTCCACCCCGGTGACTACTTCGCCATCAACACCTCGCCCGCGGTCTTCCAGACCCTGGGGATGTCGACCGTCCACCTGGCCGACCTCCAGCGGCAGGTCGGAGAGGTCGTCGCGAACCGTCCCGGCGGCGCCGTCTCGCTGGCCGTCGGCATGGCCGACATCTTCAGCAGTCTGCCCGGCATGCGCAGCCTGATGGCCTACTGGTACCACTTCGCGATCATGTTCGAGGCGCTGTTCATCCTGACGACGATCGACGCCGGGACGCGCGTCGGGCGCTTCCTCCTGCAGGAGTTCGGCGGACGCGCGTGGAAGCCGTTCGCGCGCGCCGACTGGCTGCCCGGATCGGTCCTCTCGACCACACTCATCGTGCTCGGCTGGGGCTACTTCATCTGGACCGGCAACATCAGCACCATCTGGCCGATGTTCGGCATCGCCAACCAGCTGCTCGCCGCGGTGGCGCTGGCCGTGGGCACGACGATCATCATCAACATCGGGCGCGCGAAATACGCCTGGGTCACCTTCGTGCCGCTCGTCTTCGTCGCCGTGACGACGCTGAGCGCCGGGTACCTGAGCGTGCGCGACAGCTTCTGGCCGATGGCGATCGGCGACAACCCGGCCCTGCACGTCCAGGGCTACATCAACTCGATCTGCACGGTGATCATGATGATCTGCTCGATCATCATCCTCTTCTCCGCGGCCCGGCGCTGGGTGGCCGTGCTGACCGGCAAGGAACCAACCCTGGAGCTGGCCGAGGCCTGAGGGCAAACGCGCTCGGCCCCTTCCGGGTATCATTGGACTGGGCACGGGGCCGGATCGGTCAATCCGGCCGGCCGCGTCGATACGGATGAGATGAAGAAGGTCCTGCAGGTCCTCCGCGAGATCATCGAGGCGCTGTACCGCACCCCGCCGCCCTGTTGAGGGATGGACGTACGGTCGCTGGAACGCGACCGCAACACCTCCGCTCCCACGGTCCATCCTGCGCCCCGACCGTAGGAGTCACCTTCGTCGTCACCTTAGCCCTGAGCCCCGGGGCGCCGAGCCCTTCTGTGCTATCCTCCTAGCGCCTTCCCAGCAGGCGCGTCGCGCACGCTTTTTTCACGTTCCGGGGACAACACGAGCTTCTATGCCGAACAGATCCGCTGTCTGCATGTACGCGAGCGCCGCCGTTGCGGTGGTGTTCCTGGCGACTGCGGCGCCCGCGCGCGCCCAGTTCAGGCCGCAGCCGCTCTACAATCCGTCCACGGGCGAGACGTACCACATCGAGGGCGCCATCGGGTTGTGGAGCCCGAACGCCGACATCACGATCGCCAGCGAATCGCTCGGCATCCCGGGCACCGATGTCGACGCCAAGCAGGACCTCGGTCTGACCGACCAGCACTTTCCCGAGTTCCACGTCGTGCTTCGGCCGTTCCGCAAACACAAGCTGCGCTTCCAGTTCATCCCGATCAAGTACGACCAGTCGGCCACCCTGCCGCGCACGGTCGTCTTCAACGGCCAGAAGTTCAGCGCCGGCCAGGCGGTGACCTCGACCCTCGACTGGAAGGCCTTCCGCTTCGGGTACGAGTACGATTTCTTGTCGACGGACCGCGGGTATCTCGGCGTGCTCCTCGACGTCAAGTACACCAGGGTCAACGTGACCCTGGAGAGCCAGGCCACCAGCGAGTTCACGCACGCGAAGGCCCCCATCCCGGCCATCGGCGGCGTCGCCCGCATCTACGCCACGCCGAGGTTCTCGATCACGGGCGAACTGTCCGGCGCGACGCTCAAGTGGCTGCCTGACAGCGTGACCAACGGCGACACGGGGCACTACGTCGACTTCGACGTGTACGCCACGTACAACGTCACCGGCAACGTCGGCGTCCAGGGCGGCTTCCGGAGCTTCGACGTGGGCTACTTCGTCGAGCCGGATTCCGGATCGTTCGTGCTGAAGGGGCTGTGGTTCGGGCTGGTCGCCCGCTACTGAGGCAGCGCACGGCGGGCGACCCGCCGGATCAGTCGACCGCCGCCGCCGCGAGCTTGACCAGCCGCCGATCGGCTTCGTGAAGCGTCTCGTCGCGCTTGCAGAAACAGAACCGCAGCTTGGTCCGCCCCACGCCCGGCGTCTTGTAGAAGCTGCTGCCGGGCACGGCGGCCACGCCGACGTCCTTGACCAGATAGCGCGCGAACTCCGTGTCGTCGGCCGGGCCCGCGCCGACCGCCCCGGCGAGAAACGTGCTGATGTCGGTCATGACGTAGTACGCGCCGGACGGCCTGTAGCAGGTGAAGTGGTGCCGGCCGAGGATGTCGAGCAGCAGATCCCGGCGCCGCTGATAGCCGGCAGCCAGTCCGGCGTAGTACTCCTCGGGCATGCCCAGCGCCGCGGCGCCCGCTTCCTGCAGCGGAGCCGCGGCGCCAACCGTCAGGAAGTCGTGCACCTTGCGGATGGCGCCGGTCAGCGAGGCCGGGGAGATCGTCCAGCCCACCCGCCACCCCGTCACGCTGTAGGTCTTCGACAGCCCGTTGATCGTCACGGTGCGGTCGGCCATGCCCTCGATGGACGCCATCGGGATGTGCCGGCGGCCATCGTAGATGATGTGCTCGTAGATCTCGTCCGAGATCGCGATGACGTCCCACTTCCGGCAGAGCGCCGCGATGGTCTCGAGCTCGGCCCGCGTGAAGACCTTGCCGGTCGGGTTGTTCGGCGTGTTGATGATGATGGCCTTCGTCCTGTCGTTGAAGGCGGAGGCGAGCTCGTCCGGGTCGAAATGCCAGTCCGCGCTCGGCCCTCCGGCCGGATCCGGCTCGTGCAGCGTGACGTAGCGCGGCGTGGCGCCCGACAGGATGGCGTCCGGGCCGTAGTTCTCGTAGAACGGCTCGAAGATGACCACTTCGTCGTCCGAATCGATGATGGCCATCATGGTCGACATCATCGCCTCGGTGGAGCCGCAGCAGACGGTGATGTGCTCGTCGGCGACGACCGGCACGCCGTAGCGGCGGGCGAACTCGCGCGCCACCGCCTCGCGCAGCGGCCGGGCGCCCCACGTGACCGCGTACTGGTTCACGTCGGCGGTTATCGCCGCGCAGGCCGCCTCCTTGATCGCCGCCGGCGCCGGAAAGTCCGGGAATCCCTGCGACAGGTTGACGCCGCCGTACAACTGATTGAGCCGCGTCATCTCGCGGATGACCGACTCGCTGAACTGGGTGGCCTTCTTCGACCCGGTGAGCTTGGACATAGAGCCGAATTCTACGCGGACTGCGCCGAGGCCGACCTCCCCTTTTTCTTCTTCGACTTCTTCGCGGGCGCGGGCCTGCCGGCGGTCCGGTGCGCCGGCTTGGCCGCCGGCGCCTTCGAGACCTTCTTCTTGCCGCGCCGCGTGGCTTTGATGGGGGCGGCCGACTTCGTCTCGCGCGGCACCGGGGCCGCGTGCAATCCGCGTCCGGCGAGCTCGCCGCCCGGGCCGTACAGGCGACGGTAGTCCTCGGCCGTCCCGAGGATCTTCTTGACGTAGTTCTGCGTCTCGGGGAACGGGATGTCGTCGATGAACTCCTCGCGGCCGACGCCGGGCCGCTCGGAGATCCAGCGGGCGACGCGGCTCTCGCCGGCGTTGTAGCCGGCGAGCGCGAAGTGCGCCCCGCCGAACTGCTTCACCAGATCGGCGAAGTACGCCATCCCCATCCGGATGTTCGTGTCGGCCGTCGTCAGCAACCTCGTGGAGAAGCGGCGCATGCCGAGCTTCCGCGCGTAATGCCGGCCGGTCGAGGGCAGGAGCTGCATCAGCCCGTACGCGTTCGCCGCCGACTTCACGTCCACCGTGAAGGTGGACTCCTGCGCGATGAGGGCCGCCATCATGTACGGATCCAGGTCGTGCGCGGCTGAATACCGGCGGATGAGCGGCCAGTAGTCGACCGGGAACAGCACCCGCAGCAGCTCGGCCGGGAGATCCTCGCCGCCTGCCGCCAGATACTGCGGATAGGCGCGCTTGACGGCGTTGATGCCGGCGCGGAGGTCGCCGCGCTGGTTGTCGATCCAGCCGAGCGTCGCCTCGATGGCCGGCGAGTCACCCCACACGCGTCGGGCATAGCGAAGCTCGTTCTCGGCCTGATCGTACAGCTCGAGCCCGAGCAGCGTCCGGATGATCTGTTCGTTGGGAGGGGGCGGGGACACGGCGGGCGCCTCCGCCTTGGTCGTGCGATCGGCGATCGACTGCAGGTGCGGCGACTGTCCCTTGAGCCGCTTCATCGCGAGCCGCCCGTAATAGCTGTTCAGGTAGTCGTCGGCCACCAGCGAGAAGCGCGAGTCGGCGACGGCCGACTCGTTCAGCTGATCATGAGCGCGGCCGGCCCAGTACAGCCACGCCGGCCGGTAGTCGGAGCGGGGAAACGCCGCCGCCGCGCGATCGAAGAACTGCGCGGTCTCCGCGTAGCGGTTGTTGCGGTACGCCCACCAGCCGATCTTCCACGCCGCCCGCTCCGCGTAGCGCCCTCTCGGGAACTTTTCGTACAGCTCGCGGAACGTCGCGTCCGCCTCCTCGTCCTCGTCGTCGATGATGTGGCGGGTGGCGAGGTTGTTCAGCGCCTCCTCCGCCCAGCTTTCGGTCGGGAACTCGTCGACGACGCGCCGAACCGTCTTCTGGTAGGCGTCCTCGTCGCCCAGTTCGCGCGAGGAGAGGGCGAGGAAGAACAGCGCCTCGGCCTGACGCGACGCCTTCTCGGCGAACGGTCGCACCTCGTCGCGCGCGTTGCGCGGACGCCGGAGGAAGTAGTCGCATTCGCCCAGCCGCAGCTCCACGAGCTCCCGGTCGGCCGGCGCGGCAACCTTCGCCAGCCCGTCGAACGCCGCGCGCGCCTCGGCGTAGTGCCGCGCGCCGAACAGACGCTCAGCGCGGCCGATTTCCAGCTTGTAGCGCCCCGTGCCCGGCTCGATCGGCTGGACGTTGGGCAGCTTGTCGAGCTCGTCGCTCGCCAGCGGCGACAGGTCGCTCATCGGGAACTCGTAGTACACGCGCGCGAACGCGTTGGCCGCCTTGTCGTCGTCGCCAGCGGTCATCGCGGCGTGCCCGAGCCGCATCAGGAGATCGTCGGGCCTGGTTGGCTTGGCCTTCGCGAGGCGCTCGTAGATCCCCAAGGCCGCGGCCGGATCGTTCAGCGCCTCGTCGCATTCCGCCTCCCGCAGCGCCACGCCTTCGGCGAGGTAGCCGACCGGGTTGCGCGCGGCGAGCGCGCGGAAGGTCTTCCGCGCGTCCGCCGGCCGGTCGAGACGAAGCTCGGCGATGCCGCGGAAATAGGCGACGTAGTCAGCGAGCGCGCCGTGCTGCAGGCCGGGCCTCGTCAGGAAGACGAGCGCGCGATCGAATTTCGAGTCGGTCTCGAGCTTGACGGCTTCGGCCAGCTCCTTCAGCTCCGGAGTCCGGGAGCCGGTTGTCCGGGGCGCGAACCACAGCTGGGACGGATCATCCGGCAGTTGCGGATGGAGGGTGGGCGCCAGCGCAACGCTCTCGTGGGCATCATCGGGCGCCGGCTGTCTCGGCGGCTGGGCACTGGCCGTTGGCACGAGCAACGAGGCCGTACAGACGAAGCCGAGCGTGGCGAGGAAAGGAGGGGTGTTCAAGAGTTCACGAGTTCACGGTGTTCACGGGGCATACCAGTTCAATGGGCTTATCGGCCGGACTGCGCAACGACTCTAAGCTCTACGTGCGCAGCTCCAGCAGGGCCGCGTCGCCGTCGGCGAGCGTGCGGACGAGCTCGGCCTGGAAGTAGTCGGTCTGCGAGCGAATCCGTGGTGGGACCCGCTGCTCGTACAGCACGCGCGCCCGGGCAATCTCGCCGCCCAGCCTGGACGCCAGATCCCGGTCGCGACGGCCGGCGACGACCTCGGCTTCGTGGTACAGCCGGATTTCCGACACGAGGAGGCGCGCATAGCGTCGGGCCGACTCGTGGTCCTCCCCCCGGCTGTCCGTGGTGGAGCGTCCGTCGCTCGCCGCTGGGCTCGACAGGGCTCGCGCCGTCGTGAAGGCCGTCACCACTTCGAGCGCGCGCGAGGCGTGCCGCGCCATCACCTCGATGGCGTTGGTCCAGTGCCTGCCCGGTGCCTCGTCGCCCGATCCGTCCTGGTCCGCGTAAAGGACAGCGACCGCTTCGCCGGCGAGGACGAGCGGAACGGCCAGGCGCGGCTGCCCGTCGGCGAGCGGGGCAAACGACGGCGTGTCGCCGACGGTCGCCATCTGCGCCGTGCGGCTGCGCACGGCGTCCGTCAGGAGGCCCGCCGCTTCCAGCGGAACGTCCACCGCCGGCCGATCGTCCAGGTTGCCGCCGAAGCCGACGAATCGCCAGACGCGCAGCGTGTCGCCGCGCACGACCAGGAATGAGACGCGAGCGGCTTCGCGCGCCGCGCAGCCGGCGAAGGTGTCCAGGATCTCGGTGAGCGATCGCGCGCGGTCGATGGCGCGGATGGCGTCGAGCAGCCGATCGGCCGCCGCGGCGGATCGAGCCGCATCGGCGCGGGCGGCGGCTGCCGCCTCGTCGGCGGACTGTGACTGCCGTTCGAGCTGCGCGCGCAGGTCGGTGGTTTCGGCGCGCGCCTCGGCGGCCTCGACCTGCGCCCGACCGGCGTCGGCGCGGGCTTGGTGAAGCGTCGCGTCGGCCGCGCCCCGGACTCGCTCGGCGTCGGCGCGCGCCTGCTGGAGGTTGGCGTCGGCCTCGGCGTGCGCCCGGGCCTCGGCGGAGGCGACCGCGTCGGCCAGCCGGGCGGCCGCGTCGCGCTCGGCCGCCTCGAGGCTGGTGGCGACGTCGCGCTCCGCGTCGGCTCGCACGCGAGCCTCCGTCTCGGCTGTCGCCTGCGCGGCCGCGTCCGTGCGAGCCCGTTCGATCTCGGCCGTGGCGGCGCCGGCCAGCTCGGCTGCCGACTCGTTCAGCTGCTGATCAAATGTCTCGCGCACGCGGTTGCCGAGTGCGTCAAACACCCGGCGCACCTCATCGTCAAACGTCATCGGCGTCTCTCGGGCGGGCCGCTGGGGTCGGCGCCGGCACAACGGGCAATAGGAAGGGGATGCTCCGCATTATGCGGGCCGCGCGGGCGGCAAGTCAAGCGCTTCGATCCTGACAAGTGATAGGTACAGAAGGGTTTGAAGACTCTGCCTTGGGTAGGCATCCCGAACTGCCGTAGAATAGAGGTGTCAGTCACGCGACGAGCTCCGGCCGATCGACCAGCCAGCCCGGCTTCGAGGGGGCGACACGGCTTCGACGGGGGTAAGGACTCGCGGGATGCATGCCGAGCGCCATCGCCTCGTAAATCCGGTGGAACACAACGTAACTGCGAACACGCAGCTCGCTCTCGCTGCTTAATTAAGCAGCGACGTCCCTCTCGTCTTCGCCTCCGGGGCGGGTACGGATGTCATAACAGGAGGCTGGCCGCTGCCAGCGGTTCCGACGGGCAGCGGTGAGATGATTCGGAGCTAGCGGCCGCCGATTTCCGTCGCTCTTCGACGGCGGGCGCGAATTTTCAAGAGCGGCTACGCATGTAGATTCCTGCGACGGCGTACTCTCGGACGCGGGTTCGACTCCCGCCGCCTCCACCACCCAACCTGTCCTACCGAGAGGAATTACCGATCTCGGTAAATCCCGTTGCCAAACTGCGGGCTGGCATGCGGGCCGTCAAGCAGCCGGATTGCCTGTTCGATCGCTCGCCGAGCGCAACATCGCGCTCGCCTGGAATTCCACCGCGCCCTGCCGCCGACGCGTTGCAGAATCACGGGCCATCGATGCTTGCTCCGGTAATGATCAGGTGTTGGCGTCCGACACCTTAGGCAAATTCGTTGCCGTTCGCAGAGCAGCGTTCGCATAACGGCCGGATCGATCCGCAGGTGGTTGACGGACCAGGACCCGGCGCGCTCGTGACTCTCTTCCGGGCGTCTCGCCCGCGGTCTCACGATCGCCGCCCTGGCGGTCGTCGTCGTGATCGTCGTTCTTCTGCTGGCTGCCTTTCTCGTCCCGGTCGACCGTTTCAGACCGACCATCGTCTCTGCCATCCAGGAGCGCACCGGGTACCGCGTCGCAATCGGTGGCCTGCACCTGAAGCTGCTCCCGACCGTCCACCTCGAGGTGGACGATCTCAAGCTGAGAACCCCTCCCGGACTGCCGGGCGGCGAGCTGCTGTCGGTCGGGCGCACCGATCTCGACGTCGCGATTGCGCCCCTCCTGCGGAAGCACGTCCACGTGACGGGGCTGACGCTGAAGGATATGCGGGGGCGAACGCCATCCCCGCCGTGCCGGTGCGGGGCGGGAGCGGACGCGCGGCGCGCAAGGCGGCACGGCGCCGTGTGACGAGGCTGCGCCGGCCACCAGCATCCGGATGAGGGTCGACTTGCCGGCGCCGTTCGGGCCGAGCAGCTGTCGCAGGGGAAGGGACTGAGCAGCGTCCGAGAAGGCGCGTTAGGCTCACCGCGAGACGGTCCTAATGCTTCCTTCTATCGTCGGAAGGAATGTCTCGAATCATCGCCGTGACGCTCATTGGGGGTCGTTCTCTTCTCCGCGTCGTCCTTGCAGGCCGAAAGGGCCGCGACGATCCGCCCACCTGCTGCCGAATTGAAGTCGTGGGACGATCCCGATGCGAAGAAGTGGGCGGCCAAGCTGGACCCCTTCGCCAAGCTGCTGCTCGAGCGAACGCTGCCGTATCTGAAGACGTCATGAAGCCCGGGGAATTCGCGAAGTGGCGGGACGCCTTCATGCTGGCCGCTGACAGCCGGGCGTTCCAATCGTTGACCGTCGTGAACATGGAGACGCCCGGCACGCCCGAGGAGCTGCAAGAAGGCCGACATGCTCGGGGCGAAGGCCCACCTGGTCGGGCTCGGCGTGAGGTGCGCGCGTGCGCTGGAGGACATCGCGGCCGCGCTGCCGCCGTCCGATCCGCGCGTGCCGATCTATCGGGCCGACGCGACGTCCCTGGCGCGGATCAGCATCAAGGCGATGTACGATGCCAGCTACGAAGGCACGCACTGGATCGCCACCTACATTGTGAGCGGTCAGACGTGGCCGGCGGCGGCCGCGACATCGCCACACTGAAGGCCCGGCAAGCGCGAGGCATCAAATGACTCTGTCCCGCCGATCATTCGTCGCGTCCGCGGCTTCGATGGCGGCCATGGCGGCCGCGACCCCGGCCGGCGGGCTCGCCGCCGTCGCTTCCGACACGCCGGAGGGAGACGACCCGCTCGGCGTGCGGGCTGACTTCGCCGTCGTCCGCGAGCGGACCTATCTCAACTCGGCGTACATCACGCCCGTGCCCCGTTCCGTCGTGGCCGCCGGGCAGGCCTTCATCGAGAGCAAGTCGGTCCGGCCCATTCCGCTCGGCGACATGCTCGAGAAGGCCGACGAGGTGCGCGCGCAGTTCGCGCAACTGGTGAACGCGTCAGCCGGCGAGATCGGCTTCCTGTTTGCCACGAGCGAAGGTGAGAACGTCGTGGCCCGGGCCCTCGACCTCGGTCCGGGCGACAACGTCGTCATCGACGAACTGCATTACGAGACGGAGTTCGTGCTCTACCGTCACCTCGAAGCGACGCGGGGACTCGACCTGCGAATCGTGAAGCACCACGACGGGAGGGTTGACGCGGCGGACTTCGAGCCGCTCGTGGACCGCCGCACGAAGCTCGTGTCGGTGGCGTGGGTGTCGCACCAGAACGGTTTCCGCCACGACATGCGACCGCTTGCGGATCTCGCGCACGCGTACGGGGCGCTCTTCTACACCGACGCGATCCAGGCGGCGGGCATGTTTCCGATAGACGTGCGGCAGGCGGGCGTGGACGTCCTGTGCTGCGGGACCTACAAGTGGCTGCTGGGCGGGTTCGGCGTCGCGCCGTTCTTCGTTCGCCGCGAGCTGCTGGATCGGATTCGACTCGACCGCTTCGGCGCGCTGCACGTCGAGAAAGAGGAGCCGGATCACACCTTCGAGCTGTTCAAGACGGCGAAGCGCTTCGACTACGCCACGCTGCCCTTTGCCGAGGTCTACCAGCTCGGCGCCGGCCTGTCGTTTCTCGAACACGTCGGCGTGGACCGGATCGAGCATTACACGGTGGGACTCGCCCTCGAGCTGCGGAGAGGCCTCGCCGCGCAGGGATGGCGCCTCTTCACGCCCGAAGGCAACCGCTCCTCGATCGTGACCTTCTATCTCGATCGCGATCCGGCCGCGGCGCGCGTCGCCGCCGATGCTGCGCGCGTCGACGTCACCGTGCGCGACGGGGTCGGACAAGTGCGGGTCTCCCCGGCGCTGTTCAACACCGGGGAAGACATCGCGCGGTTCCTTGAACTGACCAAGCGGCTGCGGTCGGCGTGATGCTCCGGACGATTGCCGGCGTTGATGCTGACGCTCCGTTCGCCGTACAGCGCGCCCTGGGAGAACGCCGGAACGCCGCGCACGCGGTCGAGTAGTCGGGCACGCTGGCGCCGGCTCTCGGAATGCCCGCATTGGGAAGCTGTCGTAGACATAGACGAGCTGGTCGGCATGCGGCACCGGGAGCGGCCTCAGCAGGACGCTGTCCACCACCGTGAACAGCGCGGCGTTGGCCCCGACGCAGACCGCCAGTGTAAGCATGGCAGCAAGCGCGAACCCCTTGTCCCTCCAGAGGAGCCGCGCGCTGAAGCGGATGTCCTGCAGCAGTGAATCCATCGGCAGGTCCTGAAAGACCGGTTGGCGCCACCGGAGCGGACCGGTTCTTGTTGAACCAGACGAAGGAACCGGCAGGGCAGTTCAACCGGGTCGAAGATCGGAGCGACGTGAGATGGAGGTCGCCAGCCTCGCGGCACTCTGGGCACTCACAGGAATGTCATCACGAGTCGCGTGGCGCTTCCTTGCCGATGTCGCGACCCTGAGTCCATCGTCGTTCGCGGCGGGGTGATAGGCGGACTCGCTGGCGCGGTCGTCAGGGTGGTCATCACCTCGCGCTGATGGCCTTCTCACTGCGACAGGAACCGGGGAAGCGTCACGATCGCGGCTGCTCCCGGGACGAGCGCGTTCGTGACGACGTGCACGCGGCCGCGCCAATCCACGGTCGCGGCGGTCGGCATCGGAAGGCCGGCGGCTTCCACGCCGCACGTCCAGCGGTCGGTCCACCGGTCCCGCTCGCACCTATCCACCGTCCCCCCAAGAGGAGTCCCGGCGACCTCGACCGCGTAGAAGCTGGCCTCGTCCAGCTCGACGACGTGCAGGACGCCATCGAGGCCGAAGGTCAGGTCCACGACGGACGTGAAACCATCGGCAACGACCGTGCAGGCCGGACTCGTCCCGCACTGCGCATGACGGGTACCCGGGTCGATCCGCCAGATGCGCGACCGGCCGGTCGGTGCGGGAAAACCCTTCAGTTCTCCGACGTAGTAGGCGCCATCCCGTCCGACGGCGACGCTGGTCGGAACGGCCTCTGCGGGGATCATCGGAGGCAGGTTGCAGATGGCGGCCGGCCCCGAGGGGCAGCCCGAGAGCTGCTTCAAGTTGTCGGTGGACACGAGCTCCCGCGGCAGCGTGGCCACCCAGTCGACCGCGCCTTTCCTGTCTACGATCAACAAGTCATTCGCCGCGGCGTCGGCGACGAGCGCCGAGCCGTTCCACAGTGCCGCGACGTCGAAGGGGTTCGACTCGATGACGCCGCCGTCCGGATTGACCGCAGCCTCGAATGCCCCGAGATCCGCCACGGGCGTCACCTGGCCGCGCGCGATCCTGAACAGTTTCGTCGACAGCGGCGTCGCCTGGGACGGGTCTGTCGCTCCGCCCGTGACCGCGAGCAGGCCGAACCAGGTGGGCGCCACATCGGTGACGCCCGGCAGCGCCGCGATGAGCGAGCCGGTGCCGCGCCGGAGCCGCACGATGCCGGCTCCCGCGTCGGCGACGAGCAGGCTGCCGTCGAACGCGGTGTCAATCCCGAAGACCGGCGTCGCGAAGGAATAACTCGACTCATTCGGCCCGCGGGCCACGACGGGAACAATCGCCCAGATCGCCAGGGACAGGGCCGCGACCATCGCCACACACAGCTTGCGCAGAAGCATCACGCGCCTCCAGTCAAATCGACCCGATCGGGTCGGGTGGAACGTCGGCGAACGACAGGACCCTCGAGGCGTGGCACGAGGGTCGCCGTGATTGTGCTGGGCGGGATCCGCGGCCCGCATCGCAGGGTTCCGGGATCTCTCGACCCGGTCGTCGTACCAGGATTCCGGGATGGCTGGGAACGTGGGAGGAGCTGAAACCTGGGAGGAAGTGGGCGGTCAGGGATTACCGGGCCAGGCCGTGCCGAAACGCGAACGCGACGGCTTCAGTGCGGTTGGCGGTACCCGTCTTCGTGTAGATGTGGGTGAGGTGACGCGTGACCGTGTTGATGCTGATGGCCAGCTGGCGGGCGACGTCGGCGTTGCTGTGGCCGGACGCGATCAGGCGCAGCACGTCCCGTTCGCGCGGCGTCAGCGCGCCGAAGGTCGGCGCGACCCTGGCGGATGGCCGTCCAGCCAGGAACCGCTCGATTGCCCGAACCGCGGCGACGTCGGGCATGCCGGCGTCGCCGTCGACGCCGAGCAGCTGCGAGTCCGGGATGCCGGCGGCCACCTCGCGGTTCCGGGCCTCGTCGACGAGCGCATTGCGCCGGTCGAACAGCACCAGCGTCGGGGTCTTGACCTGCGGCAGCAGCGCCAGCACATCCCAGCCGGATCGGGCGTTCAGGAGCGCCCGGAGCGCGTCCCAGTTGGTGGCGGCCCGGACCACGGCGGCCCACTGACGGGCCGCGCCTGCATCCTGCCAGCCGAGCGCGGCCTGTGACAGCGATTCGGTGAACAGCTCCCAGTCCGTCCCCGCGATGGCGAAGAGCGATCGGAGCCGCGGCGCCTGCCCGTGCTCGGGGCGTGCGAACCCGTTGAACAGGATCAGGTGCGATATGCGGTCCGGGTGCCGCTCGGCATAGGCGATCGCCGGCAGCGCGCCGCTGATTCTCCCGCAGAGCGCGAACGAGTCGAGACGGGCCGCATCGGCGACCGTCTCGATGTCGCAGACCATGGCTTCGATCGAATAGTCCGTGCACACGCCTCCAGACGCGCCCGAACCCCGATTGTCGTACCGGACGACGGTGCGGAACCGGGACAGCCCGTCGTACCAGCGCCTGACGGCGTCGATTTCCCATTCGAGCAGGAGGTGGCTCATCTGGATGTGCGGCACCTCGAGCAGCGGCGGACCGCCCCCGATGGCCCAGTACGCGAGGTCGAAGCCGTCCGAGGTCCTGGCGTATTTGAGCGATGGGGGACTCGACATCTCTGTTCTGCGCCAGCTCTCGCGGGAGTCGAGTGGCCCTGACTCCACTCGTGTTGGCGCGCTGGCCGTCCGCCGGTGGTTGCGGCTCGCCGGTCCGTGCGGAACGTTCGGCATGGCCGCTGTGGCGGTCGGCGGCACGCAAAGGACACAAACAATGTGCTTTTAGATCAATCCGTTAGGTAGATCAATCTCAGACGCGCTCGTAACGCGTGTGGCGCGATGACTGGCGGAGGGAGAGGGATTCGAACCCCCGGTACCCTTCCGGGCACAGTGGTTTTCAAGACCACCGCCTTCGACCGCTCGGCCATCCCTCCGCGCTTGAAAATCTCGCCAGAATTCGCGGGTTCGCTCCAAACCTGCGACGCCCGTCGGGCCGTGTGTCACCCGAAGTGTAACGTGCGGGACGTCACGTGACACACCGGCACGAACCTCCTCGGGCCAGGCCATTGTAGCGCGCACTTCACGTCTTCGGGCCCGTTCGCCACTTCAAGTTCGGTCGGTCACCTCGCGAGCGTCGGCGGGTGATGTTGATCCTGCGCTGCCGAGGTGCGAATCGGGCCGGTCACCAGTGTGGCCGAGAAGCGATCCTCGGTCGAACCGCGACGATCGACCAGCTGCCGGGCGAGGAGGTGCGCCGGCTGGTGGCCATTGTCGAGGGCTTGATCGCCCGGCGTGGTCCGCGCGGACCAATTGCGTTCGTTCCGGGCACGGATGCTGACTACGGCGTCGGCCGCATGATCGCGGCCTATGCCAGACTCTCTGGCTATTCGGATCCGGACGTCATCCGGCGACGACGCCCTCGCCGTCACCCGTCGCTACGACGATCTGGTCGCAGGTCCTCGCTTGACGCGCGCCCGGCGAGAGATCGCTCGGCCTCTTTTGTCCGCCAGGCCCACCGGGCCAGTCTCTCGCGTGGCACGAGAGGATGCCGTCAGATCACGCGCGCCCGAACCGCTTCATCATGTCCAACATCCGGAAGTACTACAGCGCGAAGTCGCACGCTTCGTTCGCCGTCATCGCTCTGTTGTCGGGTCTCTCGATCGATCGGTTCTCGAACACAGCCAGCTTCTCAGACGCGTCGGGGGTTTCAACCACACACTGCGAGTCCCCATGGCCCCGAAGAAAGACCGCTTTGCCGGATCAGGCTCGCCGGCATTTCGGACGGCCCGGACCTCGAATTGAGGCAGGTATCCGCCCTTCGGCAGGGAAATCACGACCGGATCGGCCGCGCCCTCGGTCGCGAAGTACAGGTCGAGCCGTGCCCGCAGCCGCGAGGCCTCGACTCTCGCGATTGGATCCGTCCTCGGGTCGAACTGCTCGCCAGGGCCGAGCACCTCGGAGCCGAGCGTGTAGTCCTTCAACCGGGCGGCGCGCCCCTGAAGCGTCTCTTCCACGATGAACTGGAGTAGGCGGGATGAACGCCCGGCGGAGCGGAAGATCGAGCTCGTCCTGAACGTCCTGCGTCGGAACGGCCGGGCTCACCATCGCGGGATGATTATACGGAAGCAATTCCCGTAAGTAACTGAGAACACAACGTACGTACCCGTAGCGACGGCGTCCATAGCCGGTTCCTACTCCGCCTCGCAGCCCGTTGTCTGGCAGTCTGCCCGCCCAGGAGGTTTCCCGATGACTGCCAGGTTTCCGATTGCCGGCGCGCTACTCATGACGGTGACGCTCGTCCACGCACAGCCGGCCGTGGACGGCCCGGAACTGCTCGCGAGTATTCGCGCCGGAGACCAGAAGCGCGCCGCCGCTCTGCTTCGGCGCGGCGCCAACCCCAACGCGCGTGACGAGGCCGGAGCCACGGCCCTCATGCACGCCGCCGCGTTCGGCGCCCCCGGGATGGTCCGCACGCTGCTCGACGCCGGGGCCGGCCCCAGACTCAGCGATCGCGTCGGCAGCACCGCGCTGATGTGGGGGACGCACGACGCCGGCACCGTACGCTCCTCCTCGAGGCCGGCGCGGACGTCAGCCACGAGCGCTCGGATGGGATGACGGCACTGCTCTCGGCCGCCCTGCGCGGCAAGGCCGACGTGGTGCGGATGCTGCTGGACGCCGGCGCCGATCGGCGCCAGGGCTACGTCATGGCGCCCTGGCGCATGGGGCTGACCGCGATTGCGCTCACGACGAACGATCCCGGCATGCGCGAATTTGCCGATGCCGCCGAGATGACCCCGCAGCAGCTTGGGCAGTGGGCGGCCCCGCCCCCTTGCCAGTTGGCTGCTGACCTCGGTCTTCAGCTGGAGGCCCCAGTCGGCCGACAGCCGCGCGGAATCGCTTCGCACGCTCCTCGATGCCGGCGCCGACGCGAACCAGATGATCCCGCGGATGGACCTGAAGGTGCCTCTGCTGTCGCGCCTGATACGAATGAACGACACCGAAGCCATCCGGCTGCTTTCTCGAGTGCGGCGCCGATCCCAACGCGCCGGGTTCGCGCGGTCTGACGCCGCTGATGATGGCCGGAGCAACCGAGCACGCCGAGGCGGTCGTCACGCTGCTGCTCGAGCGAGGCGCCCGCATCAACACGCGGGACGAAGCAGGTCAGACGGCGCTCGACTGGGCTCTCAGACTCGGCGAGACGGAGGCCAGCCGCATCCTGCGAAAGGCCGGAGCGATCGAGCGGGGCCGTCCCTTCGAGACTCCGCGTCCGGCGTCGACTCCGCGATCCGCGCGCGAGGCGATCGAGCTGGCGGTTGGCCGGGCTGCAGCCGGCAGGCCCCGCCTTCCATGAGCAGGCCGGGTGCATCTCCTGTCACCACCAGAGCCTGCCATCCGTCGCGGTGGCCCTGGCGCGCGCGAAGGCTCTTCAGGTGAACGCGGCGCTCGCACGTCACCCGACCGAGGCCACGCTGAAGGTGTGGGGCCGCAACCGCGAGCAGATGCTGCTCGGCAACTGCGCCATCTTCGGCTTTCTCGGCAACGTGACGTACGGGCTCTTCGGCCTCGCCGAAGACGGCGTCGCGCCCAACCCGGTCACCGACGCGGTGACGTCGTGCTTGAGCGGCATCCAGAGGCCCGACGGCAGCTGGCAGGGTGCCGATTCGCGTCCGCCGCTGGCAGGGCCGAACCCGATGGTGTACACGGCGCTGGCCCTGCGCGGGCTGAAACTGTACGGGGCGCCTGGCCGCCGTCAGGAGTTCGCCCAGCGCGCGGCTCGCGCGGTGGAGTTCATTCGCGATGCCTCCCCCGCAGACTCGCAGGAGGAAGCGTTCAAGCTCCTGGGACTCGTCTGGGGCAGCGCGACGAAATCCGCGATCACGGCCCAAGCTAGGCGCCTGCGTGCGCAGCAGCGACAGGATGGCGGTTGGGGGCAGTTGCCGACGATGGCGTCCGACGCATATGCGACCGGGCAGGCGCTGTATGCGCTTCGGATCTCCGGCATGGCATCGAAGGATGCCTACAGTCGCGGCGTTGCCTATCTTCTGCGCAGCCAACTCGAAGACGGCACCTGGTATGTGCGCTCGCGGGCGATCGGTTTTCAGCCGTACGTCGAGACCGGCTTCCCGCACGGACCGGACCAGTTCATCTCGGCTGCCGCCACCTCGTGGGCCGTCATCGCGCTACGCACGCGCTCTGATCAACGGACGTCGGCGCCGTTCCCTCAGACCGGCGCCGCGTTGACATCGCCGGCCTCCGGCGTTAGCGTGAGCGAATGCGGTGGATCCCTCCCGCATTCCGCAATCTCGGCCGCGGCGTCTTCTGAAGCGGCTCGCGTCGGGCCCGGCACTCATCAACAGCTCAGATTGGCTTCTTCATTCCGTTTCACAGGGGGATTCCATGGTTCTCGAGCAATTGCAGACGAGCCTCCGCGGAGCCGTGTTCGAAAAGGGGGACGCGGGCTACGACGAAGCCCGAAGGATTTACAACGCGATGATCGACAAGCGGCCGCGCCTCATCGCCAGGTGCAACGACGTTGCCGACGTGCTCGCGGCGGTGACGTACGGCCGCGAGAACGGCCTGCTCACCGCGATCCGTGGCGGCGGACACAACGGCGGCGGACTGGGCACGTGCGACGACGGGCTGGTGATCGATCTGTCACCGATGCGGGGCGTCCGTGTCGATCCCTCCGCCCGGACGGTGCGCGTGCAGGGCGGATGCACGGGCGGCGACATGGACCACGCGACCCACGCCTTCGGCATGGCGACCCCGAGCGGCACCGTCTCGACCACCGGCATGGCCGGCCTGACGCTGGGCGGCGGCATCGGGCATCTGACGAGGCCGTTCGGACTCGCGATCGACAACCTCCTCGAGGTCGACGTGGTGCTGGCCGACGGCCGCTTCGTCACGGCCAACGAGAAGTCCCACCCGGACCTGTTCTGGGCGGTACGCGGCGGCGGCGGGAACTTCGGCGTGGTCACGTCGTTCCTCTTCCGGCTGCATCCCGTCTCGACCGTCATGGCCGGCCCGACCTTCTGGCCGATCGAGCAGACGCCCGAGGTGATGAAGGCATATCAGGAGTTCATCCTGAAGGCCCCCGACGAGGTCAGCGGCTTCTTCGCGTTCCTGACGGTGCCGCCGGTTCCGCTCTTTCCGCCGGAACTGCACGGGCGTCAGATGTGCGCCGTCATCTGGTGCTGCACGGCCGAGCCGGACCGGGCCGAGAAGCTGACGCGGCCGATCCGCAGCGTCGGCCAGCCCGCGCTCGATCACGTCGGACCGATGCCGTTTCCGGCGCTGCAGTCCCTCTTCGATCCGCTGCTGAAGCCCGGGCTGCAGTGGTACTGGCGCGCCGACTTCGTGAAGGACTTCCCAGCCGACGCCATCCAGAGGCATCTGGAGCAGGCCGCGAGAATGCCGGCGGGCCTCTCGCAGGCGCACATCTATCCGATCAACGGCGCCGCCCACCGCGTGAAGAAGACGGACACCGCGTTCAGCTACCGCGACGCCAACTTCGCATTCGCCGTCGCTGGCATCGATCCCGATCCGTCCAACCGGGACACGATCACCCGCTGGTGCAAGGACTATTTCGACGCCGTGCACCCGTACTCGGCAGGCGGCGCGTACGTCAATTTCATGATGGAGGAGGGACAGGAGCGGGTGAAGGCGGCCTTCCGCGACAACTACGATCGGCTCGCGCGCGTGAAGAAGCAGTACGACCCGACGAACTTCTTCCGCGTGAACCAGAACATCCGGCCCACGTGACGTGCCGCCTCACTTCGGGAGATGGGCCGCCCAGTTCAGGACGATCCGGAAGCGGTCTGCCGGGGCGGCGCCCTCCTCGCCGGCGAGCCGGACTATCAGAAAGCGGCCCGACGTCGGATCGACGGCATAGCTCAGACCCGTTTCGGACTGCAGATCGTTGAGGTCGGCATCGGCCGGATTCGTGTCGAGCGACTTGGCGAGGCCGAAATCGAGAATCTTCACCTGACCGTCGGGGGTCACCATGATGTTGGCCGGCTTCAGGTCGCGATGGACGATCCCCTTTTCGTGCGCAGCTTCGACGGCCTCGGCGAACTGACGCGCGATCGCGATGGTGTCGGGCACCGCGATCGGACCGTTCTGGGAGAGCGCCGCTTCGAGCGAACGGCCCGCGACGTACTCCATCACGAGCGCGGCGGTTCCGTTCAGCTCCTCGAGGCCGTACACCTGCGCGATGTGTGGGTGTGAGAGCGCGGCGAGCGCCTGCGCCTCGCGATTGAACCGCGCCAGGCGCGCGGGGTCGAGCGCGAACCGATCCGCAACACCTTGATCGCGACATCGCGATTCAGCCGCGCATCGTGCGCAAGGTACACGGCGCCCATGCCGCCCTCGCCGAGCCCGGACCTCGAACGGCCCCAGTCTGGTGTCGATCATGCAGCGCTCGTCCGCCGCGGATTATACGTCGCTCACCTGGCCGCCGGCGTTCTGGTCGTGGTGCTGACGCGTACGCTCCTCAACGATTGGCCAGTCCGGACACGACCGCGATCCCCGGGCCAGGACCGCCCGGAACGATCGGCAGGTCACCATTCGTGACGAAGAGCGTCCGGTGGTCCCAGCTCCCGCGTCCGAACGCAAGACTCAACGGCGTGTCGAAGACCGCAGGAGCGACGTCGATTGGCCGCACGGCTCCCGTTGCCGCCTCTACGGCGACGAGCGGGTTCGTGCCAAGCACCGCGGACCCCGGAATGACGCCGTAGATCGTCCCGCGCCGATCCGCGGCGATGCCGTCGATCGTCAGCAGCGCGACGTCCTCAGCCAGCACCTGGAGCGGCCCCGGCGCGCCGTCCGGGCCGATCGTGATCTGCGCGATCAATCCGCGTTGTGTGTTGGCCACACAGATGCGGTCCGGCGGAAGGAAGACGATGCCGTTGGCGCCGACCGGCGGCAGCAGCGGATCCTGCGGATTGACGGGCGCCAGGAGCGCGTCCTGAATCCAGATTCCCGCGTCACCGTGCCGCGGAAATCGCCAGATCGCTCCGGTGCTGTCGCTCACGTACAGGTTGCCTCGTGGATCGAAGGTCAGGGCGTTCGGAAACCGGATCCCGGCCGACCCGGCGAGGCGCTCCCGTGCGCCGTCGCGGGGATCGATGCGCCAGACCCCGTGTGTGGCGGGATTGAACGACGCGAGCGCTGCGTAGACGTTGCCGGGGTCGTCGGTGACCAGCCCCAGCACGCCAGGCGCGGCTGCCGCCACGGCGGGATCGAGCGTGGCCACCAGAGTCCGGCGCCCGTCGCGAGCGACGTGCAGGAGCTCGGAAACGTGAATGCCCCCGGCCGTATGGCGGTTGCCGACGTAGAGGTTGCCGGCCCGGTCGAAGGCGATGCCTTCGAGGCTGTCGCCGGCGCGGAAGGGCGGGTCGACCGCGAGCGGACTGGCCAGCACGAGGCTGAGGGCGCTCGCGACGCACGCTGTGGCGGTTCGGATCATGGTGCTGCGCTCCTGGTCGGGCTCGCCGCCGCGACGGACGGCGAGCGGTTGGTGAGCGCGATGTTTCCACGGCGCGTCCCGGAAAGTCCTGACGGAGCGACGAAATCCGCACGAATTGGCGATTCGCGCGCGCCGAAGCGCCTTACGGCGCCAGGTGCCAGTGGAGCAGCAGGGCCTGGAACCTCGCGTCTGCGCGCAGCGGTGCGAACTGCGGCGCGGTTCGCGCGAGCGGCCGGAATTCCCGCTGCAGGAGCGTGATCGCCTGATCGGTGCGGCCGAGAAACGCGTAAACGAACGGAAGGCGGCGAGTGTCCTCGTTGGCGAGCGCTTCCTGCAGCCACATCTGCCAGTACCCGGCTTCCCCCGGCCTCATACGCCCGGGCGAATCGATCGGCTTCCGCGGGCGGATCGCCGCGCACTTGCCCCCGCGTCCGACGCGCGCCGATCGCCTCCGCATGCTGTCGCTGGGTTTCGTAGAGCAGGACCAGCAGGTCATAGCTCCGGATGTATGACGGATCGAGCGCGATCACCCGCTTGTACTGCTCCCGGGCCGCATCGGGACGCCCCGCAAACCAGTACATCTCGCCCAGGCTCGTCCGCAGATACGGGCTGACGGGCTCCAGCTGAATCGCCGCCTGCATCTCGGCGATCGCTTGTCTGTGCCGGGCCTGCCCGGTCAGCAGCCACGCGAAGCCCCAATGCGTCCAGGGCGCAGCAGGATTGGCGACCAGGGAGCGCCGATAGCCTGCCTCGGCCGCGTTCCAGTCGCCCAGAAAGACGAACTGCAGGGCTGCGCCAGCAAGACGATAGATGGGATGAAGCGGCTGGCTGATCCCGGGTGGTAGCGTAAGCGCTCCACTGGGTAAACGCGCTCAAGGCGCAAGGAGCAGCCAGCCATGGAGTATGGTGCCATCGATCTGCATACGAAGCATCGCCAAGTACGCATCGTGACCGCGGACGGAACCGTCGTGCTCGAGCGGCGCATCATGACGCGCGCGGAACAGTTCAAGGCCGTGTTCGGCGGACGCGACCGGATGCGCATCCTGCTCGAATCCAGCACGGAAAGTGAATGGGTGGCGACGTGCCTGGAGGGCCTGGGCCACGAGGTCGTCGTGGCCGACCCGAACTTCGCGGCGATGTATGGGACGCGGACGCGGCGGATCAAGACGGATCGGCGCGACGTGGCGGCGCTGGCCGAGGCGACCCGCACCGGCGTGTACCGCGGGCGTATCGGGTCAGTCCCGCGCAACGCGCGATTCGGCAGCGGCTGCTGGTGCGGGACCAGCTCGTACGCATGCGGACGCAGCTCATTAATCTGCTCCGGTCGCAAGTGCGCGCGACCGGTCGACGCGTCACGACGGGCGTCGCCGAAACGTTCGCTCGTCGATTCGCCGCCCTCGAGCTGCCGGCGCCGGTGCGGGAGGCTCTGCGCCCGTTGACCGAGCTCCTTGAGGGGCTCGCGATGCCGCTGCGCGAGGCCGAGGCCTGGGCGCACCAGGCCGCCACCGCGGATCCGGTGGCGCGGAGGTTGATGACGGCGCCGGGGGTCGGGCCGGTGACCGCCCTGAGTTATCGCGCCACGCTGGATCACGTCGACCGATTTCCGGACGCGGGTCGCGCCACCGCGTACCTCGGGTTGGTACCGTGCGAAGACAGCTCGGCCGAGCGGCGGCATCGCGGCGCGATCACGAAAGCGGGGCCCGGTCGGCCGCGGGCGCTGTTGGTCCAAGCCAGTTGGCACATCTGGCGCAGCGGCCGCGGCGGCGCGGCCGCGTTGCACGCGTGGGTCCATCGCTTGGCGGCACGTCGCGGCTGTCGCATCGCGCTCGTCGCGCTCGCCCGGCGACTGGCGCGCTGCCTCTATGCGATGTGGCGGGACGGCCGAGACTTTGACGGTACGCGGGTGCGCGTGACCGCCGCCGCGGCGTAACGGCGTCGGTCAACGGCCCGGCCGGCAGCGACAGTCAACAGAATGGTGTGGCAGTGCGAAATGTTTCCTGGCCGCACGTGAGAGCCGAACGATAGATCGCACGCCACGCCAGCGTGTCCCATGCTGCGCCGGCGATTTCGATCGCCACGACGAGCGCGAATAGAAGGATGAGGGACTTCGCCGCTGCGGCTGCGCGGTTGACCGAAAAAGAACTCGGAAAGGACGGGCTAAGAAAAGGCGACCTCTCTCGAGCACGATCTTGACTTCAGCATGCCGCTTCATAGAAGGAAGCAGTAGAACTGGCGGTTGACGGAAGAGCTCTTATCGGAACCCCGGATTCGCCGCCGCGTTCCCCCAACGCGACAGCCCCCACCGCGACAGGGAGGATGTTCGGAAACGTGTTCGCCGCCGAGCATCCTTCGCATGATTCGCGATCGGAGCCGCTGCGAGGTCGGGATTGGTCGCGGCAAACACGCGGCGCGCGTCGGCATCCTCACGAATAGCGCGCTCGCCGTGTTCAAGCTGCTCGCGGGTGTGGTTGGCCACTCGTATGCATTGATCGCCGATGCCATCGAATCGAGCGCCGACATTGTCTCGTCGGCCGTCGTGTTCGGCGGGCTTCAGGTCGCCGGGCGTGAGGCGGACGAACAGTTCCCGTTCGGGTACGGAAAGGCGGAGACCCTCGCGGGAGCGGTCGTCGCCTTGATGCTGCTCGGAGCGGCAGCCGGGATCGCTGTCGAAGCTGTTCGCGAGATTCGAGTTCCCCACCATGCGCCCGCGTCGTGGACCCTGGTCGTGCTCGTCGCGGTTGTCGCCGTCAAGTGGACCTTGTCGCGATGGGTGCGCAAGGTCGCGACCGAGATCGGCAGCACGGCAGTCCGGAGCGACGCCGGACACCACCTCAGCGACGCGCTCACGTCTGTGGCGGCGTTCGTCGGGATCTTGATCGCGGTGATCGGCGGGCCTGGATGGGAATCCGCGGATGATTGGGCCGCACTCGGGGCGTCATCCGTGATTGCCGTGAATGGCCTGCTGCTTCTGCGTCCGGCCGTCGCGGACCCGATGGATCGCGCCAGGAGCCGACGTCCTCTCGACAATCCGCACAACGGCCACCTCTGTGCCGGGTGTCCTCGCCGTCGAAAAGTTGGCCGTGCGGCGGATGGGCGTCTGGTATCGCGCGGTGGTTCACGCCCAAGCCGATCCCGATCTGCCGCTCCGGCGCTCTCATGCGCTCGGCGCCGCCGTCGCGCGGGCGATTCACTATCGCGTTCCGCAGGTGCAGTCGGTGGTGGTGCACATGGAACCATACGAGCCACCGCCGGGATGCACGCGGGCCTACCCTGCGTGGCGATGGCCACCGGACGACTATCGCCCCGCGCGCTGTTTGACCTCGATGCGATCGCCGGCTTCCCGCACGTCAAACACCGTCCGCGACCGGGTCGCCGGCCCGTGGATCACGCGGCCGTCTCGAAGGCCGAACTCCGATCCATGCCAGGGACAGACGACCGACCCTTCTTTCAGGGCCCCCTCGGATAATGGTCCGCCCAGATGTGAGCAGGCGTGGGCGAGGGCGCACACGCGTCCGTGCTGGCGCACCAGCAGCGTCCATGTCCTCGTGACGCGCGCGGCGCATCTGACCCTCTGTCAGCTCCGCGACGGAGGCCACTGGCGTGAACGTCTCCGGTTGATCCGTCACCGCGTGCGTCACCCCGAGGCGCTGACCGTACACGAGATCGCCGCCAAGGTAGGCGGATCCGAGCGCGACGGCGTACCCGGCCCACGCCCACCCGCGTCCGCTGGCGCGCTCGTTCGTGAGGCGCCGGATGTAGGCGGTGAACGTCAGGGCGGTCGCGGCGATGTTCAACAGGCCGTGCAACAGGCCTTCGCGGCGTGCCCGCCCGTCGGTCTCGCTCCAGTCGGTGAGTCCCGTAACGGCCGCACCTGCGGCGCCGAGAAGGCCAATTCCTATCGCAAACGTTGGGGCGCGGCGCATGCCGGCATCCCGGTTCGCGCACGCATCGAGCGCCAGCGCGGTCGCCCACGCTCCAATGGGAATGTCAGTGAAGACGGGATGCAGCGACCGCGACGTTCCAGTGCGTGCCGAGCGTCCAGATCACCCACCAACGGAGGATGTTCGCGCCAAGGAAGCCGGTCCCAGCCAGCGCCGCGAGCGCCGGCACGAGCGGACGCCGCAGCCAGAGCACCTCGACGGCCGCTCCGGCCAGCACGCCGGTGTGCACGGCGACCATCCACCGGACGTGCGGTTCGAGCATCCGCCGCGCGCCTTGCGCCGCCAGCACCATTTGATGCCGGCGCGAGATCTCCAGCTCGACGCCGCGAGCCGCAGCAACCGCCGCGAGAAGGGCTAGGAATAGTAGGACGCTCACGGCCATTGCAGGCAGCAGGAGCTCACCACTGAATTCCGGCCGAAGACCGCTATCAACCCGTACTCACCAAGCGTGGGCGCCGCAAGGTCCGTGAGCACTTGTTGAGCATCAACAAGCACGTTTTGCGCTCGACCAAGGACCGTTACGCTACCGCCGATCGTCGAAGTGTTGCAGGCAGAAGTCACGCACTTCATCAGGATCCTGCGAGCTGAAGATATCGCTGCCGAACTCGCCCAGGTTGTCGAGGTATCCGTCGGAGTAGTAATCGCAGACGGTGAACTGGGATTTGTTCGTGCGTTTGCTACCCGCCTCGATGACGCCGGTCGTGCCGTTGGGGGTAGGTGACCGGGTTGAACGTGAACTTCTCGTTGAACTGGCCGTTTGACTTGCCAGCGGGGTTGATTTCGCCAGTCGGCGCCGAACCGCTCACCGCAGTCGCAGTCACACGATCGGGGGCGGTGGGACTCGGAGCGCGGTCGCACGCAACCGCCAATCCAAGCGCGGCCATCGAAACGCTCAAGACCATGAGCCGTGTCCTATCGATCATGGTTGCCTCCCCTGATGACGCTCGTTCCGGCATCTGCCGCACGCAAAGGTCAGCCCACTCACTGAGCGTCTTATGACTCACAATCTACATGGTGTTAAGTCTTACGGTGTAATAAGCGACGCGTGTCCGCGAACTCTACGTCCTCAGCGGTTCTCCTCTCTCGCCGTTGGTGAGGCTGTTGTGCCACCAAGCGAAGGTTCATGGCCATTGCAGCAACAGGAATTCGGCGCTGAAGCCTGGGCCGAACGCTGCCGCCAGTGCGTACTCGCCTGGCGCCGGCTCGGGATTGGCGAGCCAGGCGTCGAAGATGAACAAGACGGTCGCGCTCGACAGGTTGCCGTACTTCCTGAGCACATCCCAGGACCGTTGCGTTTGGCAGCGGCACAATTCGAGCTGCTCCTCGAGGTACGTCAGGAGCTTCTGGCCGCCCGGGTGGAGCACGAACGTGACATGTCGGCCAGCATCAGACCGCGGCGCGCCAGGAATCCATCGACGACCGGCCTGATGCTGTCGCGGATCATCTGCGGCACGTCCTTCGAGAGGACGATGTGAAAGCCGCTGTCACGTAAGTCGAATCCCATCGCGTCCAGCGATCGAGGAAATGTGTATGTAGCGGCGTCGACAATACGCGGCCCCCGCACCGGGCGATCGGTGACCAGCGCGGCGGCCGCCCCGTCACCGAAGAGCACCGCCGAGATCAGGTTCGCCTGTGATACATCGTCACGCTGGAAGGTCAGTGTGGGCAGCTCCACCGAGATGATCAAGACGGTCGTTCCGGGAAAGGCCCGCGTGAACTCCCACGCGCGCGACAGCGCCATCGCACCGGCCGCGCACCCCAGTTCCGTCAACGGCAGCGGCTTCACGTCGGCGCGAAATCCCATTAGGTTGATCAGGTGCGCGTCGAGCGACGGGATCATGAACCCGGTGCATTACACCGTGATCAACAGGTCGACCTCGCAGGCCGCCACTCCCGCACGCTTGAGGCAGCGCTCGGCGGCCGCACGGCCCAGTGCCACGTCGTGTGTTTGGTACTCGCGGG
This sequence comes from uncultured Acidobacteriota bacterium, assembly GCA_963840225.1. GTDB lineage: Bacteria > Acidobacteriota > Vicinamibacteria > Vicinamibacterales > CAVVIG01 > JBLMXQ01. The sequence goes on along the minus strand of CAWIYH010000007.1, from coordinate 305 downwards.
TCGTCTGCGTCAGCGACCGACGCTGGACGATGTAGTCGACGAGGAATATCGCGTGCCGCTTCTCCACCTGCGCGTTGTCGACGACGGACATCATGGCCTCGAGACGCCGCTCCTCGACCGAGAACACGCGTCGAATATAGGTCTTGACCTCCTCGCGAGCCAGGATGTGCGGCGGAACGGCGGTCGCAGTGGCGCCTACGATGCCGCCGCCGGCCGTCGACGTCTGCCATTGCGTTGGCGACCGGTTGACCGAAGGGGGTCGATACGGTTGCACAAAGAGATTCGGCGTTAGCAAGAGGGCGTCG
>CAWIYH010000006.1:0-133719 GCA_963840225.1 uncultured Acidobacteriota bacterium | reverse complement strand
TCCGCGTCACGATGCGTATTTGGCGATGCTTCGTATGCAGATCGATGGCACCATACTCCATGGCTGGCTGCTCCTTGCGCCTTGAGCGCGTTTACCCAGTGGAGCGCTTACGCTACCACCCGGGATCAGCCAGCCGCTTCATCCCATCTATCGTCCGATGACCGGGGCGCTATTTCGTGCCGACGCCAATGTTGAAGCCTATCGGAAGCGAGATCCGTCCGGTGCCGAAGCGCGAACGGGCAATCTCGATCAGAGCGGCCCGCACGGCGCGCTGCCGCTCGCCAGGCACCTGTCTCATGAGACCGGCAATGGCCGGCGCCCCGGCCAGGATCGTCTCCCAGAGGTCCTCGGCCGAGTCGACCACCAGACTGCTCTCGAAGGATTGCGTCTGGATCTGTCCAAACCCGGCGTTCTGCATCTCGCGGCCTAGCGTGTCCAGGTCCTGCAGGCAGAACAGCGGTGAATTCGCAGGCGGCGTGAACCCGGGCACCGCTCGCGCCATCGCCTCAAAGAAGATCGACACGGCCTGGACGCGCTCGAGCGGTCCGAGCACCACCATCAGCCCCTTGCCACCGGGCACAACCACGCGCGCCATCTCGCGCAGGCCCCGGGCGCGGTCGGGAAACAGCATGATCCCGAGCTCAGAGCCGGCGACCTCGAACGTGTCGTCCGCGAGCTCTAGCGCCGTGCCATCCATCCAACGCGTGCGCAGATTGGATAGACCCGACTTCGTCGCTTTTCGATTCAACAGCTCCACCATGGCGTGCGAGTAGTCGACCGCCAACACGTCCGCACCCAGACGCGCGGCCGGAATACTCAGAGCGCCCGGCCCCGCCGCGATATCGAGAAAGCGCATACCCGCGCGTACGCCGGCCAGGCGGAGCGCTTCTTCGGCCGCGCGCATGTCGGTCGCCGTGAGCGCCCTGTCGTAAGCTTCAGCGCACGCCTCCCACGCCTCCCGCATCTGCTCGAGGTTCGCCATCGTGCCCCCTCTCTGTACGACTGTGACAGCAAGGCCGAGGGTGAAACAAGCTGATGCAGTCGAGCGGCGACGGCATCGACCGACCGGGTCTCGTGACGAAACGATCGAGAGACGGAGCCGAGCGCGTTCGCCACAGGGCGACGGACCGACCGCCAGTGGCCCGAGGGATCGCCGCAGACCGTCGCGGTCTTGCGATTCAGCCTCGTAATCTCAGCATGCAGCATGCGGCCATCGTGGATTGTGAACTCGACGTGCATGCCAACCGTGAACCGGGTGAGTTCGACTGCCCCCCGAATCGCATCAGCCGGAGGCGCTCGATGATTCGCCGGTTCAGATCGCGCAGTTCGTCTTCGGAGAGTCGCGAGATCGATCGAAACAGGGCGATCACGACGTTCAGGGCGGAATGGGACTGGAGCCGGATCGATCGAAATTCCTTTCTGCGGCTGCTGATGAATCACGGCGTCTGGCACGAACGACATAGCGACGCCGATTCACCGCACGCCTCTCTTTGGACGCTCCTCGAAATCCATCGGAAGCAGTTGGTGACGTCCTAAACTTCCTGTAAAAGCAAAGAGGCGTTGGTATCCTCCTGGTGACTCAAACCAGGCGGCTCCGTTAGCAGCGGGGCCGGAGGAGATCAACGCCATGAAGAGAGTACCACCGAGCATTCGACTGAAGGAAGAAATCGAAGGGATGCTGGGCGCCACCGAGGCGCCGCCAGCGACGGAAGAAGCGCCGATGGCGGGCTTCATCGGCCGGCTCGCACGCTACATGCTGCAAGTCGCCATCGAGGCGGAGGCCACCGCGTTTCTCGGGCGTGGACATTATCGCCGCGGCGATCGGCAGCGCGTCGGCTGGCGCAACGGCTATGAGCCGAAACAGGTGCAGACTGAGGCGGGCGCGCTGGAGCTCGCGGTGCCGCAGTTGCGCGGGACCGAAGACGCGTTTCGGCCGACGGTCGTCGACCGCCTGCACACCCGGACGGGCGATCTCGAAACGCTCGTGCGCGGCATGTATGTGCGCGGCCTGTCGACGCGGGACGTCAGCGCGTTGTATCACGATACGTTCGGGGCCAGTCGCTTGAGCAAGAGCACGGTGAGCCGCGTGACGCAGCAGTTGAACCAGGAGTTCGAGACGTGGCGCCGGCGAGACCTGAGCGAGCTGCCGGTCGTCTACCTGTTTCTCGATGGCCAATATCACGCGGCGCGGCGCGGATCGGACGAGAAGGAAGGCGTGCTGTCGGCCTACGCGCTGCTGGAGGACGGGCGCCCGGTCCTCCTCCATCTGGATCTCGGGCCGCGCGAATCGTACGACGCCTGGCTCAGTTTCCTGCAGGATCTCGTCGCGCGGGGACTGCGGGATCCGCTGCTGGTCGTGATGGATGGCGCGCCTGGGTTGATCAGGGCCGTGAAACGCGTGTGGCCGCGCGCGTATCGGCAGCGATGCCAAGTCCACAAGATGCGCAACGTCCTCGCGAAGCTGCCGCGCCTGATGCAGGCGAAGATGAAGGGTTTGGTCCAGCAGATCTTCTTGGCACCGACCTACGCGGCTGCGGTGAAGCGCGGCCGCGACCTCGTCGCGAAGTTCAAGGACCGGTATCCGGCCGCAATGGAATGTCTCGAGCGCGACCTCGAGGAGTGCGTCACCTATTTGCGGTTCCCAGCACCGCATCACGTGCGGATTCGGACGACAAATCGCCTTGAGCGACTGAATGGTGAAAGCCGACGGCGCACGAAAGTGATTCCACGGTTCCCGACCGAGCGCTCGTGCCTCTCGTTGTTATATGCGAGCTTGATCACCGCGTCGAAACACTGGCGCGGAATTCAGATGACGGTTCGGGATGTGAAGCAATTGCAGCAGCTCCGTGCAGCGATCGCGGCCCCGACGAAGGAGGAAGCCGCCGCGTGACGGTGACAGGGGGATAACAACGCCCTCACGCTTTTACAGGCAAATTAGGACTTGACCAAGCAGTTCGGCAAGATCATCTTCCGCGGGGTGAGCACGGCGGGAGACGCCGCGGAGGGCGAGATTCCTGGGCTGTTCGGACAACAGCTGTCGCAGGGGGAAGGGACTGAGCAGCGTCCGAGAAGGCGCGTTAGGCTCACCGCGAGACGATCCTCATGCTTCCTATCGTCCCGCAACGGCCGCGGCGAGGTGAACAACGTGCGTGATCCGCGGGTTGAACGGCTCCACTTTCGGATAGCTTGCGAGGAGGGGACAGTCTACGACAATCCGGCGCCGCTTCGCTTCCGACATCAGTTCGGAACGTCCGAGACGGACGGCGGGGCGCTCGTCGTGTCACCCGTGGACGATTTCTCCAATGAAGCGGATGCGCGGGCGATCATCGAGCCGTTTCTGCGAGCATGGGAGATCGCTACCGACATAGACGAAGGCGTCGGCGTGATTCGGGTCCGTTACGTCCGTGCGGACATCGTGGATCGAAACCCGGAGCCAGGGTCACGAGCAAGTGCTGTCACGACTGAGCGCCAGTTGCGAGATATTGAAGAAGATACGAGCATTGTCGTCCAGAAAGGGCGACGCCTCCACCGCTCGGAAAGCGGGATTCCTTCCACTGTCGAACGCGGAAATTGAGCACGCGACGAAACGGCTCATTCGACGCATCGGCGAGTATGAGTCGGGTGCTCACCTGCAACCGATTTCGATGGCCGATCTTCCGAGACTGCAATGATGACGGAAGACTTGTCCGCACCTGCGCCGACGACATCGTTGGTTGGCAGTGTGGGCACGCATCAATAGTGTCGGGGGTGTTACGAGATGGACAGGACAATCGCGAAGCGCGTTCTCGACGTGATCAAGGTCGAACGTGACGCTAGGCTTGCAGCGTTGCCCGATGATCAGGTGTTGAGGAGTCTTGTTGAGCGCCAGCCGGGCGGTTCGGATCGTGATCGGCCGCGAGCTATTGCCGTGTGGCCCCAAACGTCAACGGATCGGCGTTACAGGGGACCTGAGCCGTCCGCCCTCCGCTCCGGCGCGTATACTCACGTCACGTGCGGCCCTCGCTCACGGTACGCGCCTCGGCGTCGGGGACAGCACGCGCGATCCGCGTGGGTCGAACGGGCGAGGTCTCATGATCACCATCCTTGGAGCAGGCGGCGCCATCGGCAACGAACTCGCCAATCTTTTCGCGGCGAAGAACCAGCCGTTCCGCTTGGTTGGCCGCAATCCAAAGGCGACGCCGGGCGCGACCGAAACGCTCGCGGCCGATCTGACGGATAGAGATCAGACCGTTCGAGCCGTCGCGGGCTCGAGTGTCGTGCACTTGCTCGTGGGTCTCAAATACGATCGCAGGGTCTGGCAGGACATGTGGCCGCGGGTCATGAACAATGCCATCGAAGCCTGCAAACGCGCCGGCGCCAAACTGATCTTCTTTGACAACGTGTACATGTACGGCAAGGTGAGCGGGCCAATGACCGAGGAGACGCCGTTCAATCCGTGCAGCCAAAAAGGGGAAATCCGCGCGAAGGTCGCGACGATGCTGATCAACGAGTGGAAGTCGGGTGCGCTCGCCGCGATGATTGCCCGATCCGCCGACTTCTACGGCCCCGACGCGCAGAACGCCGTTCCTAATCTTCTCGTCTTTCAACCTTTCGCCCGGAAGCGCAAGGCGTCATGGCTCGTGAATGATGCCGTTCCGCACTCCTTTACCTACACGCCAGATGCCGCGCAAAGCCTGGTGGAGCTGGCCGGACGATCAAACGCCTGGAATCAGACGTGGCATGTCCCCACCGCACCCAATCCGCTCACAGGAAAAGAATTCGTCGCGCTGGCGGCGAAGGAATTCGCCCTCGTGCCACGCCATCGCGTGTTGAGCCGGCCGATGCTCCGGATTGCCGGCTGGTTCGATCCGCTGGTCGCCGAATCCTACGAGATGCTGTACCAGAGCGATGGGCCGTATCTCTTCGATTCCAGCAAGTTCGCAAGAGAGTTCGGCTTCGCCGGTACGCCGTACGCCGACGGCATTCGCACCACGGCCGCCTCATTCAAGCGGGACGCGCACCGATAAACCCTTGAAAGTCGCCCAGGGCGGACGGGCTCACCCGTCCGGCCCTTGGCAGGGGTCATGCCGCGGCATCTGGTTCGATGCCGAGCCGATCGTTGACGGCGCAGCGGAGCTTCTGTTTGCATCCCAGCGCGGCCGCGGCCCGGACGACGTCCCAGAGCACCTTCGGCGACATCCCGTCGCCCCAGATGCGGCCGGCCTTGTCGATCGCCCACTCGTTTTGGTGCCTTCTTGCGCGCGCGGGATCGAGCATGTGACATCGGCGGCGGTCTCCTTGGTCCGCGCCCTCAGCATGCCCGGCATTCCGTATATACTGAATAGGTGTTCGAGTGGGACCCGCGGAAGGCCGAGGCCAACGCGGCGAAACACGGCGTCACCTTCGACGATGCCGTGACGGTCTTCCTGGATCCCGACGCGCTTGACGGCCCCGACCTGCAGCACTCGTCGGCCGAATCGCGATTCCGCCGACTTGGGCGGGCAGCCGACGGACAGGTGTTCATGGTGGCGTATACGCTCAGGAGAAGTGGCGATGCCGAAGCGATCCGGATCATCAGCGCGCGGCGGGCGAGCCGCCGGGAACGCGCGGCGTACGCGGCGAAGGATGGACTTCTCGGATATCCCGGATTCGTCGCCGGAGCAACTGGCGGCCATGCGCCGTGTAGGTCGGCCGCCGCTCGGGACGGAACCCCGTCAACTGATCGCCATCCGCGTCGATCCGAGCGTCCTTGAGTCATTCCGCAAGGAAGCACGCCGGCGGCGGGTCGGCTACCAGACGCTCATCAACGAAGTACTGGCGGAGCACACGCGCAAGGACGTCGCGTAAGACCTCCCGCGTGGCGTGCGGGCCCCTCTCCAAAAATGCCGCCCCTGCGGCGTCTATCGTTACCGCAAGTTTCTGGACGCATCACATATAGCTCCACGGCGTACCTGCCTCGCTCCTGCTCGACTCGCGGCGACTCGGGATCCACCTCGCTAAAGGCCTCGAGGGAACTCTTTTAGGAGGACGTTCGCGCTGGATGCCACCCTCACCGCGGGTGGCCGGAAACTGGCGACCCTGGCATACTGGAGGAGTACCCGATCATGCCCCACGTTACGATGTCGCGCGGCGCACATCGGAGGACGCGCGCCCGAAGCCGTCGCGTGCGGTGCGTCCCGGCGACATGGCGCGTGAGCGGACGCGCGCTCCAGGCCTGGCGGGTCGCCCCGTTGCCCATTCGGATCGTCGTCGCGACGGTCCTGCTCGTGGCGGTCTGGGCAGTCGTGAACTGGATGGTGCAGGTGGCCCGCAAGCCGACCGAGGTGTTCTTCCCGGTCAGCGGATCGTTCGTGAAGCCTCCAGCGCAGACCTGGCAACAATATGGCCCGCTCTTCGTCACGCACTCCACAGCGGTCATCACGCCGGAACTGCTCGCCGCACTGGCCCAGGTGGAGGGCAGCGGCAGTCCGATGGCACGGACCTATTGGCGGTGGCGATTCAGCTTGAATCCATTCGAGGTGTACCGGCCGGCCTCGAGCGCCGTCGGCATGTTTCAGATCACCGACGGCACCTTCGCCGAAGCCAGACGCTACTGCATCCATGACCATGTCGTGGTCGAGGACGGCCCCTGGTACGACCTTCGGTCGTGCTGGTTCAACGCGCTCTACACGCGCGTGGTGCCCGGGCACGCGGTGGAAATGACGGCAGCGCTGCTGGATCGCACGGTCGCACGCACCCTCGGGCTCAGCCGCACCGCCACCGCCTCGCTGCAACAGCGGCAGGACCTCGCGGCTGTTATCCACCTATGCGGGAGCGGAGTCGGCAACGCATACGCGCGCCGCGGGTTCCGGTTCAGGCGCGGCCAGCGATGCGGCGATCACGACGCTCGCCGTTACCTTGCAAAGGTCAACGCACTGAAGTCTCGCTTCGCGCGGTTCGCCACATCCGGCTGACGCCGGTGGGCGCTTTTGATCCGACCGACCTCTTCATTCATGCGTAAGCTGGGAACACGCGCTGAAGGACACCGGACACACCCGCACAGTCGCTTCTCGTGAGCCTACGCCAATGGTCTATTCGACGCTCCGCGGTCGTCAGCATCACAGCGCAATTTCTCGCGTTGGTCCGAATTCTGAGCGAAGTGTTTCGCGTCAAGTATTTCGACGTGGCGCGGTACACGCTCGTCGGGCTTGAACCGTTCATCGGTGCGGCGCTGTGCACCGCCGTGCTCGTCGCACTCGCCGTGGCGACGTTTGCGCTCGCACGCGAGCGGGTCGCGTTGACGATTGGTGTCGTCAACATCGTCGGGCTGTTCGTCTATAAGGTCGCGTTCATGTGACGGAGCAAGAGAACTCATCGTTGCCGAGTGCCGCTCCGCCGTCAGCCGCGTTCACGATCCCAGCAAGTCGGCCTTCCCCGCTGGTTCTCGCGATGAAGCCGCCGTGTCTCATCACACAAGGCGCCTTGCGGCTTGGGTTCGATGGTGGTGGTGACCAACCTCTCGATCAGCGATGGGTCAACGGTTGCGCCGGAATCGTGCGCTTGCGCGACAGGCACAGCCAGGCTTTCAACTGCTCCCTATCGATGCCGAACTCACCGGAGCGAAACTGCAGGATCTCCAACGACGGCTCGATCGCGTTGATGACCTCGCGCGCACTTCGTCGCGGAGGGCCGACATCGCGCGGTGGACCCTCTGTGCTGCCGACCAGGCTCAGCCATGTGCCGCCGTCGACGAGCCCGGCAGCTACGTTCTGCGCGAACCGCGCTCGCTCGTGATCTTCGTCGAACGTGTGAAAGCAGCCGCGGTCGAACACGAATTGGAACGGGCCCGCCGGACGGCGCTTCGCTCAGGAAGTCGACGGTCTCGAAGCGGCACCGCCCGCGCGCCTTGTCGCGCGCCTTGTCGATGGCGAGTGGCGAGACGTCGACTCCCACGATCTCGAACCCGTGCTGCACCAGATAGATCGCGTTGGTGCCGGTGCCGCAGCCGACCTCCAGCGCGCGTCCGGGCGCGACAGCGTGCGACTCGACGAACTCGACCAGCATCGGATCGGGCGTCCCAGTGTCCCAGGGCAGCGGCTCTTCCGAAGCGTAGCGGTCATTCCACGACGGATGCGACATTCCGTCAGCCTAGCATCGATTGCGACGCTGCGGCATTTCCCCGCATCTCCTATTCGGGTGCGCCACCGGCTACCAGGCGCTAATCAACTCGCTGCTCGCGGAGCACATGCGCAAGGACGTCGCGTCACAGGCTCCAGGTGGCGTACGGTCTGCTTCGAGACCGGCCGCTCCTGCGGCGTTTGTCGTTCCCTATCGCGGCTGGGGTGCTTCACGAGGCCGTTGCAGCGCAAAGGCAATCTGACGAATCCATCCGTCGGCGAGGACGCAAGTATATTCACCGTCGCCAAGAATGCTGCCGTATTCGGAAACGGTCGCGCCTCCTCTGGGCAACGCGGCCCGATGGCCTGACCATGTGACCCACCGCGGTGGAGGGCTCAGTTGTTGATGGTTGGTCGCAGATGAACGAAAGGCCACGCCAACTTCAACAACAGCGCGACGAGGTCCTGCAGCATTACTTCGTGACAAGACGGCAGGTAATCAACCCACGGCCGCAGGGCTGGCACAGTTGGCCCAGGAACTGATGCGATGTCCCCACCGGCCTCACACTCCGTTCTGAAGCATTTCGTACAGATCCATACCAGGCTCACCGTACAGGCGGAGCTGGTCAACCGCAGGCAGTACTTTGCGCATCTCCCGATGGTAGTCATCAATGTCGCCGAACTTGTCGCCGGGATCCGTCCCGGGTCTTGTAGAAATTGAAAATGGCGTAACCTCCTGCTGACCCAACCAGCAGATCGCCGCTGAAACGGCGATTGGAGGAGTACGCCATGCAGGACAGTAGCACAGCGGTAGGATCGGTTCTTCAGTTCCGTCAGGATCTCTTGACCAAGCTGCGTGACGGGGTGCGTCGCGCGATCGAGACCGTGCTCGAGGAGGAGTTGCTGAGCGCGCTGGGCGCCGACGCGCATGAGCGCACCGCCGGCCGCCAGGGGTATCGTCACGGCACGATCGAGCGGACCGTCACCACGCGCGAAGGGATGCGGACAGTCACCGTGCCCCGTGGCCGCGTGCGCGGGCCGGGCGACCGGCCGGCAGAGTTTCACAGCTCGGTCCTCCCGCGGTACGCCCGTCGGACGCGGGAAGTGGACGAGGCGTTGCTCGGGTGCTACTTCGGCGGCATCAACACCCGCCGGATCCGACGGGCGCTGAAGCCGCTGTTCGGGGAGGCGCACCTGTCGAAGAGCGCCGTGTCGCGCGTGGTCGCGCGGGTCAAAGAGCAATTTCTCACGTGGCAGCAGCGCCCGCTGACTGAGGAGCGCTACGCGGTCCTCTTCTTGGACGGCTTCCATCTGCGGGTCCGCTTGGCGGGTCGCGTCATCACCGTGCCCGTCCTGGCGGCCCTCGGCGTGACGGAAACCGGCCAGAAACAGCTGGTCGCCCTGCAGCTTGCGACCACTGAGGCGACGACGTCGTGGGGCGGCCTGCTCGGCGATCTGCAGCGCCGCGGGCTGCCGGCGCCGCTGCTCGTCGTCACCGACGGCCACGCGGGCCTCAAGAAAGCGCTCGAAGCCTGGCCAACGGTGCGCGTGCAGCGCTGCACCACGCACAAGGGCCGCAACCTCGACGACGCGTGTCCGGTGCACGCGCGTCCCGAGCTGCACCGCGATTACCACCGCATCACCTGCGCCGCCGACGGCCTCGCCGCGCGGGCGGCGTACGACGCCTTCGTCAAGAAGTGGACCGCCCTCTGCCCGCCGGTGGCGCGGTCGTTGGAAGAAGCGGGCCTCGACCTGCTCACCTTCTACAGCTTTCCGAAGGCGATGTGGAAGTCGTTGCGGACCACCAACGCGCTCGAAACTCTCAACCGCGAATTCCGGCGCCGCACGAAGACGCAAGCCTCGTTCAGCACCGAGGCGGCCGCGCTCACGGTGTTGTTTGGGCTGGTCGCAGTCGGGCAGATTGTGTTTCGCAAGATCGATGGGCATCAGCAGCTCGCGGCGTTCCTGATGAAGGAGCAGTGGTCTCAGGCCGCGTAGCGAGGTAGAGTCGTCAACCAGTCGGCTGGAGCGTTACGCCAACGCGATTTTCTACAGGACTCGGGCCGGAACCTGTCGCCGCCCCTAAGTACTGCGATCTCATAGAGCTGCTTCAAGTCTGCACGGCCAACAACCTGCTCATATCGATACAGCACCATATCCAAGATGTACGCCTTGAACTCCACGGTCACGTTTCTGCTCTCGATGACCGATCGAAGGCATCGGCCGTACGTGATCACAGCGCTTTTGGCGATGGTTCCAGGTTTCAGGTTCACATGATCGATCTGGACGCTTCCTAGCGTCTGGTCGATCTCAGTAGACTCCTCGATCCAGCTCCCAATCGTCGCGAACACCTCATACAGAAGGTTGTGATACGGTGTCGGGAACTCGAGTGTATTGTCCACACGCTGGAGGTCGGCCATGTTCGCCGCGATTTGCTCAACACAGTCTTCCCAGTACATGAGCCATCCGTGCCAGTGAGAGCCTCGGTGTAATGACTCGCTGATCCAATAGTCGAAAAGGCGCAAGCCGATGTGAATCGGGCTTCGCCATTTGCCCTCTTGGCTGAATCCTACTTGCGGCCGTCGATGCACATCCAATTCGGGAGTGCGCCCCACACGGATCAGTTCACCGCTCACAAAATCGCCGACCGGCTTATAGATCGCGAGTTCCTCCGCGCGAAACGGATCGCCGAACAGATACCAGAGCACCGGGTTCAACGGGGTGAATTCGTAGCGGTGGTGCGCTCGCAGGTTTTGATTCTGGACGGTTTCCTCGTACAAGACGCTATTCGGGTTCTTCATCCATGCCCCAATCAGCATGGGTTCCGGCCCGAGTCCTGTAGAAAATCGCGTTGGCGTAACGCTCCAGCCGACTGGTTGACGACTCTACCTCGCTACGCGGCCTGAGACCACTGCTCCTTCATCAGGAACGCCGCGAGCTGCTGATGCCCATCGATCTTGCGAAACACAATCTGCCCGACTGCGACCAGCCCAAACAACACCGTGAGCGCGGCCGCCTCGGTGCTGAACGAGGCTTGCGTCTTCGTGCGGCGCCGGAATTCGCGGTTGAGAGTTTCGAGCGCGTTGGTGGTCCGCAACGACTTCCACATCGCCTTCGGAAAGCTGTAGAAGGTGAGCAGGTCGAGGCCCGCTTCTTCCAACGACCGCGCCACCGGCGGGCAGAGGGCGGTCCACTTCTTGACGAAGGCGTCGTACGCCGCCCGCGCGGCGAGGCCGTCGGCGGCGCAGGTGATGCGGTGGTAATCGCGGTGCAGCTCGGGACGCGCGTGCACCGGACACGCGTCGTCGAGGTTGCGGCCCTTGTGCGTGGTGCAGCGCTGCACGCGCACCGTTGGCCAGGCTTCGAGCGCTTTCTTGAGGCCCGCGTGGCCGTCGGTGACGACGAGCAGCGGCGCCGGCAGCCCGCGGCGCTGCAGATCGCCGAGCAGGCCGCCCCACGACGTCGTCGCCTCAGTGGTCGCAAGCTGCAGGGCGACCAGCTGTTTCTGGCCGGTTTCCGTCACGCCGAGGGCCGCCAGGACGGGCACGGTGATGACGCGACCCGCCAAGCGGACCCGCAGATGGAAGCCGTCCAAGAAGAGGACCGCGTAGCGCTCCTCAGTCAGCGGGCGCTGCTGCCACGTGAGAAATTGCTCTTTGACCCGCGCGACCACGCGCGACACGGCGCTCTTCGACAGGTGCGCCTCCCCGAACAGCGGCTTCAGCGCCCGTCGGATCCGGCGGGTGTTGATGCCGCCGAAGTAGCACCCGAGCAACGCCTCGTCCACTTCCCGCGTCCGACGGGCGTACCGCGGGAGGACCGAGCTGTGAAACTCTGCCGGCCGGTCGCCCGGCCCGCGCACGCGGCCACGGGGCACGGTGACTGTCCGCATCCCTTCGCGCGTGGTGACGGTCCGCTCGATCGTGCCGTGACGATACCCCTGGCGGCCGGCGGTGCGCTCATGCGCGTCGGCGCCCAGCGCGCTCAGCAACTCCTCCTCGAGCACGGTCTCGATCGCGCGACGCACCCCGTCACGCAGCTTGGTCAAGAGATCCTGACGGAACTGAAGAACCGATCCTACCGCTGTGCTACTGTCCTGCATGGCGTACTCCTCCAATCGCCGTTTCAGCGGCGATCTGCTGGTTGGGTCAGCAGGAGGTTACGCCATTTTCAATTTCTACAAGACCCGGGACGGATCCTCAGCATGTCCAGGAAAGGCTCTGTGAAGAACGCCGCCTTCACGTCGAGCACTCGGAGGGCGAAATCCGGTCTGGCCTGCGACAGGTACGCGACGAAATGTTCCGAGAGAAACACACGATCCACGAGTCGGCGAGCTCTATTCCTTCGCTCGTCGTGATTGGGCAATCGTCCGGCCACCAGACGCGTAACCGATATTGCAGCGTCTTCTTCTTCGCCCGCCGCTCTTCAAGTGTCTCCGTGCCACCGACCCGCTTGTCGTTGATGAACACGTCCAACCAAGAACTCGGCTTCAGCCGCTCGCGCAGCCTGGTGGAGAGGTGCCGATTTTCTAGCAGATAACTCAATGCGTCGAAGTGCCTTTCTGTCAGAAACAGCAGTTCTGAGTACTTCCCCGCGAAAAGCAGCCGCTCGGACAGTCTCGCGAAGCCTTCGATTCGCCTTGGCTGCAACTTCAACGTGAACATCCGCACCAGAACGACCGCCGTCGCCACCGCAATGGTGGTGAACGAGGCAATCTCCGGATCGAATCCCCAGCGCCAATACGCAACGATGGGAAGGCCCACAGCCACCCAGACGGGCGATAGCTTGATCGCGACCAGAATGAGAAATGCCGCGAGGATGATGAGACGAGTGAAGGGGGTGATTCGCAGCCGTAAATCCTCTCGTGCCTCCGGCGAGAGCAACGTCAGAATGGCGACAACTGCCGCTGCGAGAGTGAGGAGCGCGTCGGTAGACACGGCGCGATTTTAGCTCAGCCGATCTTCCTTGACCGAGCGTTCACAGGGCTCTATGCGGGTAGGGGCCAACGCCGCGAAACACGGCGTCTCGTTCGATGACGCCGTGACGGTCTTTTTCGATGACCAGCGCTGGACAGCCCGACCGGCAGCACTCGAAGGCCGGCTACGGTTCTTGCGGCTGGACATGGTGGCCTACACGCTCGGGAGAAATGGAGATACCGAAACAATCCGCCGGATCATTAGCGCGGCGAGCGAGGGCGGCCGATCTTTGTTGCGCATAGGTAATGAGCAGTCGCCAGTGGTTTGCGGAACCAGTCGGGGCTGGTCGAAAGCGGCTGCGGCGTTTTCCAGGAGTTTAGAGCCGGCCACACCGTAAACAACTGATTGTCAGCCAGTTGCTGTTCGCCTGGCCATGCCATCGACTTCGGTGCCAGGACCGCCAATCTAGCCAATCCTCGATGCGCCACGTCGCGTCAACGGCTGCCCTCTGACCTTTGTCATCTTCGATTTGTGACAGCCCGCACTGACGTCACCGCCTACGGCCTTGAGACACTGCGCAGCGGAGGACGGACCATGGAACGAACGCTCGCGGTGGTCACAGGATGCGTGATCGCAAGCTTGCGGTGGCCGGCGACACCGCTCAGCCGGTCATGCTCAAGACGGGGTTGGTGCAGCGGGTACGCCATTGCGCGGCGAGAAGGCTCCCGACGACGCGCTGGCCCGCGAGCTGGGCGCGATTGGGCTGCTCTGAGTCAGCGCGCGCGCCGGTAGTGCATGGCGACCGCGCCGCTGCCGAGCGGCTTCGCCGAGACCAGCTCGAGCAGTCGCGTGCTGGGCAGCCCGCTCTGGTACAGGGTCGGGCCGTGGCCGGCGATCCTGGGATGGACGAGGAACTTGTACTCGTCGATCAGATCCAGCCGCTCCAGCTCGGTCGCGAGCTTGCCGCTGCCGAGGAGCACGCCGGCCGGGGTCGCGTCCTTGAGCTCCTGCACGCCCGTGCGCAGGTCGCCGGCGATGAGGTGGCTGTTGGTCCACGGGAAGTCCTTTCGCGTCGACGACACCACGTACTTCGGCTTGGCCTCTAGCTTAACCGCCCACTCGCGCATCGCCGGCGGCGCCTCCTCGTCGCCGCGGGCGACCGCCGGCCAGTAGCTCTCCATCATTTCGTAGGTGACGCGGCCCCACAGCATCGCCCCGCCCTCGTCCATGAGGCGGGTGAAGAAGGCGTGTGTCTCGTCGTCGGCGATTCCCTCCTGGTGGTCGACGCAGCCGTCCAGGGTGACGTTGATGCTGAAGGTCAAGAGTCCCATGCGACGAGTCTAAACCATACAATCGCTCGCGGATGTCCTGGCGCCCTGCGCTTGTCGGTCGAGACGATCCTCCGCCTGACCCCGGCGGTGCTGGGCTCGACCGTCTTCTCGATCGCCGGGTTGTTCTCAACTCCCGAGTCGTCGCGCAGGGCGGATTGAAGCATCCGCCCTGCCGGTGATCCGGGTCAAGCAGCATCGGGTTCGATTCCATGATTCATGCGCGTTCTTCAAGGCCCGCCGCCGTCGGACGCGATTCACCGCGGAATGACCGGCAGCACCACGTGCGTCGGGCGCGCCGCGTCGTGGTACAACGTCTGGTGCGCCACCACCCATGTCGTGTCGCGTTCGTTGTTCCCGCCGGTGTTGAGGTTCCGGTCGTATTTCGGGAACAGCGCCGAGGCGATGCTCACCCGGAGCCGGTGCCCCGGCTCGAACACCTTCGACGTGAACCACAGGTCGACGTCGTAGCGATTGACCTGCCCGGGGACGAGCGGCATCTCCGTGTCCATGCCCTGGCGGAAGCGCGCCCGCACCAGCCCGTCCTGCACCCGCTCGGCATGGCCGTCGGGCCACACATCGAGCAGCATGATGCTCCAGTCGGTGTCCCGCGCGTCGCTCGCCGCCCACAGTACGGCCGACATCTCACCGGTGACCTCGATGGGCCGGGTGAGCGGCTTCGAGGTGAACACCAACGCGTCCCGGCGGGTCGCGTTGAGCTCGGTGTAGTCCTCGTTGAGCGACTCTTCCAGCTCGCGCGAATCGATGAGATACGGCGTCGGGTTGCCGGGATTGTACGCAAACGTGTCGGTCGAGGCGCCGGTTGGCGGCACGGTGGCGAGCACGCCGTCGCCCTTGCTGGTCTGGGCGTGGCCGCCGGACGACACGTACCAGTTGGTCAGCACCTGCCGGGCCAGCGGCCACTCGTTCTCGGTGCGCCAGGTGTTGTCGCCCTGGACGAAGATGTCGAGGTGCGGCAGCATGTCCACGCCGTTGTTCTTGCCGAGCAGGTAATGGTCGAACCAGCGCAGCTGGAGGTCGCGGTAGGCATAGCGCGCGTCGGGCCCGAAATCGCCGGCCACGTAATCCACGCCCTTGTGTGCGCCCACGCCCATCACGAGGTGCCAGTTGGGATGGTTTGGCACCTTGAGCAGCGCGTCGGTGTAGTAGGTCGGCCCGCGCGAATCGTCGTGCCACCCGGCCATGGACAGGACCGGCGCCCTCACCTTGTCGATGTAGGTGGTGGCCGCGTGCTGACGCCAGTACGGGTCGAGCGTGGGATGCGCGATCCAGCGGTCCCACAGCGGCACGTCGCCGCAGCCCAGCCGCTGCGGCAGCGTGGCCAGCGGCAGATGCGTGATCGCTTCTCCGATGTCCAGGTCGGCGGTGCGCGTGTCCATCGTGCGGTTCCGCATCAGGCACGCCCAGTCCACGTTGATGGGCCCGAACGCCATCGCGGCGTACGGGACGATCATCCACGGATCGGCGGTGGCCGCCGTGGGAGCGACGGCCGCCAGATGCGGCGGATTGCTGACCGCAGCAAACCACACCAGCCGCCCCTCGTCGGAATGGCCGATCATGCCGACCTTGCCGTTGGCGTGCGGCAGCCGCGCCGCCCACTCCACCGCGTCGTAGCCGTCGTTGATGTCGGTGCTGTAATCGCCGAACTCCGCGATGTCGCCGCTGGACTCCTCGCGCCCGCGCACGCTCTGCGCCACGAAGATGTACCCACGCGACGCCCACCACGTGCCGGCCTCGTGGAGAATTCGGCGGTACGGCGTCCGCTGCAGCACCACACCGAAGGGCCCCGGCCCCATCGGCTGCGCGATGTAGGTGGCCAGACGCGCGCCATCGCGCGTGCGCATGAACACGAGCGTCTCTTCCGTGACCGCGTACTGGGAGTCTGACGCCGGCATCTTCCAGACCTGGTAGTCGTGCTCGACCACGCCCGGCGTGCTGCGGCGCACCAGCCGGAACCGGCGGTCCATCACGTGGCCGCGGACGTACTGGAGCCCGACGAGCGTGTCATCGTGCCAGGCCGCGCGCATCACTACCTGCGAGTCCTGGGTCAGCACCACGTTGTCGCCGTTCACGGCAACCTGGTTCACGATCAGCATGGGCTGGCCGGTACGTCGCTTCAGGAAACCGACGTTGCCCTCATCCGTGCCGGCGAAGTGCGCGAAGCCCATCCGGCGCCAGCCCTCGAAGCCAAACTTGGGCTGCGCGCTGAGCGCGACATACACGTCCCAATCGCCGGCCAGTTCGCGGCTGGTACGTCGGGCGCACCCGGCGAGGAGAGCGCACGCAAGAACGACAACGACGAATGACTTGGGCATGTGACGCTCCCGTTTTCGCAACGAGTGTGAACCGACGGCGGCCGGCAATCAGGGGTCAGCCCGTGGAAGATGCCGCCGGCGTGGAACACCATCTGGAGCGCTTCGGCTGGGCCGACGAGGCTGTGCACGGACATCGCGAAGAAGAATATAGCCACAACCGCAACCGAGTTGACCGGGGGGCCGGGATTTGCGGTGCAGGCGGCTGAACCAGGCGGGCAGCAGCCGGTCCCGGGCCGGCCACCGTTCCGGTCGGCCAGACCATGACGTATCGGAGCGTCGCTGGACCGACGGGCGAGCCAGTCAAGGTTATGAAATGCGAAGCGCCGCCAGCCGATCGATCCTCACCTCGCGGCGGGCCGCAGGACCTCACGGCACCAGGTGCGGAAGTCGGTCGGGCCTGGGATCGCGCGCGCCTGGTCGGCGTCGTAGATGCCATCGCTCACGGCGGCCATCATCTCGATCACGTCCCGCACCACGCCTTCGCTCGCGCCACGCTGGGTGAGAGCCGATTCGACGTCGGCGACGCTCAGCTGACTGAAGATGACAGTTCGACCGAGGACCTCGGACATCAACGTGGCCATCGCATTGGGGCCGATGCGATCAGGGCCGAACACCGGCACGTGCTCCTGGCCGGCCCAGCACCGGTCGGCGAGCAGCGCCGCGGCGGTCACGGCGATATCGCGCGTCGCGACGGTGGCCAGCGGGCGGTCGGCGGCCTGCGCCAGTGAGAATATCCCTTGCTCCTGGATCGCGCCGAGTTGTCCGAGCAGGTTCTCCATGTAGAACGGCATGCTCAGCGCACGGTAGGCGGTTCCTGTGCGCTCGATCTCCGCGTCCATCGCAAACGCGGCCGACAGTACGCCCGCGCGGGTCGGCCAGCCGTGTCCAGCGCTAGAGACGCCGACCACATGCGGAACACCGCGACGACGGATGGCGTCAGCGACGGGTCGGGTGAAGCCAAGATAGCGCTCTTCCGTGCTGGTGCCGCCCAGGCCCGGCGGAACCAGCCAGAACAGGCCGTCGGCCCCGTCCAGGGCGCGGCTGAGAACAGCGGGGTCATCGTGCGAGCCCTGGACGATTTCCACCCGGCTGCGCACGCCGGAGTCCAAGCGAATCGGGTCCCGTACGATCACCCGGACTGGATCCTGGTGTTCGAGTAGGAGCGCCAGAACCTGTTTGCCGATCTGACCGGTTGGAGTGGTGATCACCAGCATGATGTCCAGTTCTTTTCACGCGCGATATACTCAACGAAACGGAGACGCTCTCCCAATGAATAGATTATCGGAGACTTCCTCCGGATCGTAAGCCCTCACGACATGACCAAGAAACGTGGCCAAACCGCGGGCCGAAAGCCGCGAAGCGACGCGCAGAAGAACCGCGGGCGCATTCTCGAGGCGGCGAAGGAGGCCTTTACCCACTCCGGCGCCAATACCAGCCTGGACGACATCGCGAAACAGGCCGGCGTTGGACCAGGAACGCTGTATCGCCACTTCCCGACGCGTGATGACCTTTTAGAGGCGGTGTATCGAACCGAAGTGGAAAAGCTAGCGGCAGCAGAGCGGAACTTCGCCGAGACCTTGCCGCCCATCGAGGCCTTGCGAGCCTGGATGCTGTTGTTCGTGGACGTGATCGCGACCAAGCGGATCATCGCCCCAGCGCTGAATACGCTCGCCGGCCGACCCGCCAAGGCGTTTGAAGCGTCGCACGGTCAGATGCGGGACGCGATCCGCGCGCTGGTGAAACGCGCGATCAAGAGCGGCGACATCCGGAAGGATCTCGACGCCATCGATCTCCTGCGAGCGCTCATCGGCGTCGCGAACGTCGCGACGACACCGGATTGGCAACACAGCGCGAAGCGGCTCGTTGACATCCTGATCACTGGCTCACGGCCAATCAAGTAGACCTGAGGGCCCGAACCGATTCGGAAGACATCGGGGAACGCCTGAACGATCTGGGACACGGGCGCATCACGGAACTCGTCCAGTGCGGCGAGCCAACTTGCTAATCTGATCCAAGAGCGTGTAACAAAGCCTCCGAACCTATCCCATGTTGCGAAGTAACGTGAATAGGTATGGCCGCCGCGCTGCTTCCAGAGCCGTTATGGGATCTTGTCGAACCGCTCCTGCCCCACGGGCATTGTCTTCGTCCTTCGCAGCGGTATTCCCCGGCAGATGCCGCCGCAGGAACTCGGGTTGCGGGTCGGGGATGACGTGCTGGCGTCGCTTGCGCGACTGGCAACAGGCGGGCGTGTGGGGTCTGATCCACTCTGCGCTCCTGGATTGGCTCGCGCGCGACAACCAGATTGATTGGTCGTGGGCGGTCGTGGACAGCTGTTCCATCCGCGGGTGTACGGCGGTGACCAGCGGGCGTTGCCGGAGCCTCGCCATGAGAGGATTGCGGCCGTATGCAACGGATCAATGAATCGGCGGTCTCGTTGCGGTGGATGACAAGAAGCCTGGGCCTGAGCGACACCTCCGCGCCCTGCAACCGGTCATGGCAGCGTGTGCGCGATCAGATGAGAGGATTGTCGCAGGTTGTTGGGAGCTTGCAGGATTGGATCTCGGACTTCTGGATCTGCAAGACGGCAAACGCCAGCGTGATCGGCCGTGGTATCAGTCCCGGATGGAATCCTCCCGACAGGATCGATGAATGGCCTTCGATGCTATCGCCACTCCTCCAGTCCTACGCTCCGGATAACATGCGCAGGACAAATCATTTCAACTTCATACGTATACTGAACGCCGCCGCCGATGTCGTCGAGAGCGGCAGTGATGCTGCTGTATCGGAGTTCTACGCACTCGACGACGCGACGACCCAAAGCGCGGACGTGCCGATGATTCAGGCTCAATACGTTCGCGCCTGGCTATCCACCGCACTTGGTAATTTACTCTCCAGCATTGCGCTTTCGCCGCAAATGCCCCCCGAGGCACTCGTAGCAGAATCGCGGCGACGGCTGTTGATTCCACGAAAGCTCAAAGCCGCTCCGATGTGGGGCGCTCAGTTCGCCGAAGGGGAAATCGGAATTCTTTACAACTGTCGACAACGCCCTCAAGGCACCCTTTCGTGGCGAGGCATTCGGGTGGGTCAGGGCGAGGAATGGCTTAAGCACTGGCAATGGCTGAGCTGCGAGGTCGACTCATCCCAGATCCTTCCGGCGATTGCATTGGCGGCCAGGCTCTTGCGCTCCCGGCCGCTGCTCGCGGGGTTGTCGGATGCGCTTGACGAGAACCATCACGGGCTCGAAGAAATCGCCGTGGCCGTGCTGCGCCGCTGGCTCCTGTCGCTCAAGGCGATGGCTTGGCTCGAGGAGGCGCTGGCGCAGCCGTGGAGTCACGTGCGCCCGCAGGACCTTGCGTGTTTTGCGTTCAATGCCGTCAAGCCTGATTGGCCTCGCCGCATTGTGGCGCTCAGTCACCGCTCGATGGATGCCAAGCCTGCCCTGATCAGGATGAAAGCATGGCAATCCAGCTTGTTCGCCATCGATGCCAATTATGCCCCCTCGTGGGAAACCAACACCGGCATGATCTGGGCACTCTTTGCAGCGACTCCTTTGCTCGTGGCGATCTCGTCACCGCACTACGACGCGTCTGAATGGTGCAGGCGGGAGAAGGAGATGCTGCGATATGTAGAGCACACGTGCGACTTCATGAACCACCGCTTCGTTCTCGATGCGGATGTGGAACACCTGTCGCGGCTCGATCACTTCGTCGACGCGTGGCGGCCGTTATCAGGATTGACGTCGCGGGCACGGGTCCCGGAGTTCCCGCCGTTGAGCACGGTCTACTTTCTCGGCGGCCAACTCGAATGGCTGCTCCGGATGCTGCGCGCCGCAGCTGCGCTGCGCGTGTTCCACGCGATCTATGGTGATGCCGATAGCGATGTCGCCAATCGTCTCGCACAACTGCTGTCCTCCAACGCGAGCCTTCCACCCATCCCGCCGCCAACGAATAATCCGGACGGATGGGCTGCGTATCGTCGCGTGTTCCGCGACCTGCAAACCGAGTGCGGCCTTGAACCGAATGCTGTGCCCTTGTGGTTTCCGCCGAATGTCTCACCGTGGGATCTCGATCGAGTACAAGCGTTCACCGAAGGGATTCCCGACCTGAGTGAAGGCCAGCCGTCGCTTTCCGACATACTGCCGGCCATCGAGTGGCGGGAGATTTTGCTGCCACTGCTCGACGAAGCCAATCTCGGAGATAACTCAGTCATTGATCTTCGTGGTGTCACCAGGGACACCTGGGAAACGGACCCGGCTCTTTCCATGAGCAGAGGCATCGCCTCGCTGCGATCGCCGCCGATACCGGTCTGGTTCCTTCAGCGCGCCGGTCAGCGCGTCGAGGACTGGCGGCTGCCTCAGGATCGCCCGATCTTCACGGAGCACACCGAGAGGCAGTTCGCTTGGATGATGTTCGAGGGCACCCTGTCGCCTGAGTGGCCCGCCGCCTATGCCGAGCGCTCCGGACTCATCATGTCGCCGCCTCTGCTCGAGAAGTGTCGCCGCACCAGACCGAGCACGTAGCGCTGCGACTTGCCTCCGGATTATCTGTTCAGCTCGTCGCCTCGCCCGTAATGTGTCGTCGCCAAGTGGTTTGCGGAGGCGGTCGCGGTCGACAAATAGCGGCGGCGGAGTGGATCGCGACCCGGCGTCCGCATGTCAGCGGCTGCCGATCATTCAAGCGCCGGTCGAGCAGGCCCACTCAGGGGTGAAGTGTGAGAAGATAGGTCAGATCTGTGCCGCGCCTACTGACCGTTGGGTCGTGGCGAATCGGTCGGAGAAGCAAAGGAGAGCAATGACAGGAACAATCAAGACGTTGCGAGCAGAGAAAGGATTCGGATTCATCAGCGACGGCGCAGGCAAGGAGTTCTTCTTCCATCAAAGCGCGATCTATGGTGAGGGGATCGACAAGCTGCGCGAAGGCGACACCGTGGAATTCGAGGTCGGCGCGGCCGGCCCGAAGGGCCCACGGGCCGAGAATGTCAGGCGCACGTCCACCTAGCCGTAGAATCACGGGTTCCAGCCGGGACGGGTCCGTTCCGGGCTGGGGCCGCCCTCACAGAGCAACGCGGACTTTCCCATCACCCGATCCCGTCTCGCCCGTCCGAGATGACGACCCGGCGACACGGGCCGGCCGAGCCACCGGCAAGACTCACCACCGCACCAATTGCCGCCCAAGTGCCCGATGTTCCGTTTGGTCTGGACTGTGAAGCGCGGGATCGCTTCGGACCTCGACGGAAGTCGGCGCTCCCTACGCGGCGCTCGAAGACGCATGCGAGGCCGCTCGGACACTCGGCCGTGGCAACCGCCATTCCCGACGCACGTGACCGCGTGACGTGATGCGCCCTTGAGACCGTCGTAGGCGATTGATGGCAGAATCTTCGCGGGGGCCGATAACTCACGTGGTCTTCGGAGCGACGGCGGCGGCGTTCTGGTTGTTGGTGGCGCTCGGGACCTTCGGGAGTTCCAGTTGACGCCTTCATCGGTCGTGCACGCGTTGACGAGGAGAGTCCTGCAGCAGGCGGTCCACGACCGCCGCACGTTCCTCGTCGTTGTCTCGGCGCCGGGCATCGTGGTCCGACTCGTTCTACCAAGACGCTGAAGACGAACCCAGACTGTCAATGGCATGACAGTTCGGCATGACATTTGCCCTACGTTCACAGCACCGCCGCCGCTCGCAGCTTTTGCAGGGCCGGCGCGTTCTCGGCCGTTTCCCGATCTATGATGCCCATCCCCGCCGCGCATGCGATGAAATCAAAGACATCGACACATGTCTCGCGTGGCAAGACGATCCAGTATCTCCAGAACCGCATCCTCGCCGCGCTGCCGCCTGAAGAATTTCAACGGCTGGCGCCACATCTGACCGAAACATCCCTGACGTTCAAGCAGAGTCTTTCCAAATCCGACCAGCCCATTCCGCATCACGGACATGACCGAGCACACGCCACTATCGGGAAAGCAGACGTTCGCGATGCACGGCAGCGGCTCGAAGCAGGTTCGTGCGAGTGCTACGGGATCGTCAACGGCTATTTCGACGAGTTCCTTGCGGCATCTGTCGGGTTGAAATCGCCGGCCAACGCAAAGTAGCCGGTGACACGAAGCCTGGCCGTTCGCCTTCGAGAACGGTGCGAGCGACCAGTAATCTCGCCAGGGATCGAGGAATTCTGCCCGCCGTGGCCAGCCAGATCGGCGTATCTGGTTACTGAAGCGGATCGACCGCCCTACTCAGCTCGAAGCGCGGCTATCGGATCCACCTTCGTGGCACGTCGGGCAGGCAGGTATGACGCGACCAAGGCCAGGCCTACCATCGCGATCACGGCAATGAGCAGGGGGACGAACAGGTTCACGGGCAATATGATCGGTCTCTCGACCTGAGTCGCAGCCACGGTCGCGAGCACGTGTACCGCGTAGCCCTTCATCCAGAGCGCCGTCGGCACGCCGACGATGAGGCCAACGGACACGAGGCCGAGGGCGCTCGTCAACACCATCCCGATCACGTCCCGGCCGGTTGCGCCAAGCGCGATTCGGAGACCGATCTCCTTCAGACGCCGCGTGACGGTGTAGGCCAGGAGTCCATACAGACCGATCGCCACGAGCATCGCCGCGATCACGCCGAAGAGCGCCGACAGCATCGCGATCAGTCGCTCGGGCAGAATGGAGGCGTCCACCTGCTCGGCCAGCGTCGTGATCCTGGCGATCGGCACGTTCGGGAGCGTATCGTGGACGATGCTTCGCACGCGGGGAACGACGGACATCGGCGGCACCTCGGTCCGCAACACGAAGATCCAAGGGCCACCGCCCTGAAACGCGTTCATGTAGATCGTTCGCGGCGGCGTTTCGTGCAGATCCCAATACTTCGCGTCGCCGACGACGCCGACGATCTCGAGCGGTCTGGCCTGACCTTCGATTGTGAACTCGTGTCCCAACGGACTCTGCGTGCCGAAGTAGTAGCGCGCCATCGCCTGGTTCACAATCGCCACGCGCGGGCGTCCCTCGTCTGCGGGCGCGAAATCCCGGCCGGCGATAAAGGGGGTGCCGAGCGTCTCGAAATATCCGGCCGCGACGCTGTTCATCGTGACGCGGCGCCGGTCTTCCGGATTTTCCGCGAAGCCGTCCACGCTGATGAATCGGCTGCCGGCCGCGCCGGAAATGGGCGTCATGCCAGCAAGCGTGGCCGAGCGAACGCCGGCGATTGAAGGCAGGCGCTCGAGCACCTGCCGGCTCAGCGGTCCGATCCGCGCGGGCGGGTAGCCACCACGCGGCCAATCGAGCCTGACCTGCAGAATGGAATCGGTCTGGAAGCCGAGCCCGACGGTGCGAAGCGCGGTCAGATGGCGGACGAACAACGCCGCCGCGCTCAGGAGGATGACCGAGAGTGCCACCTGCGCGACAACCAGCGCCTGCCCGAAGCGTCTCCAGTTCCGCGTCTCTCCAGCCCCGCCGGTTTCGCGGAGCGACGACGAAGGAGCGGACGCGAAGGCATACCACGCGGGTACCAGTCCACACAGGACGCCTGTCGCAACGGCCGCTCCCGCGGCGAAGAGCAGCACAGGCAGATCGAGGTGGACTGGAATCTGAAGCGGCTGCGGCATGCCGACCGGCGACCGCCCCGATCCGATGATCTTCACCAGCGTGTGGGCACCGAAGTACGCCAGCAGGGCGCCACATCCACCACCCAGCGTCGCGAGCAGCAGCGATTCGGTGAGCACTTGCCGGATGATTCGAAGCCGCCCGGCCCCCAGCGCGACGCGCATCGCCATTTCGCGGCGGCGGGCGGCGCTGCGCGCGAGCAACATGCTGGCGACGTTGATGCAGGCGAGCAGCAGCAGCACACCGACGGCGGCCATCATCAGCAGCAGCGAACCGGCAAACCGATCGCGCAGGGTCGAGAGGCCGGCGCCGGCCGGCTCGACGTCCATCGTGACGTGACTCCATTGCGCATCGTGGCTGCGCGCTTCGAGGTCGGCGAGGCGCGATCGATCCAGCACTCGCATTTCCGCCTGCGCCTGCCCTAATGTGACCCGAGGCTTGAGGCGCCCGACCAGCGAGAAGTCTTGCCAGTGCCAGTCCTCGCCCAGGTGGCTCGGTTTCTGAATCACCGGCTCTATCGCGATCGGCAGCCAGAAGGACGGATCCATGCCCAGCTGAAGTCCGAAGAATTCACGCGGCGTGACTCCGACGATCGTGGTGGGTACATCGTTGACGACGAGGGATCTGCCCAGTACCGCGGGATCAAGATTGAAGCGCTTGTTCCAGTACGACCAGCTGATCACGGACACCGCCGCGCCGGCCGATCCGATCTCGGCGTCCGGGGGACCAATCAGACGGCCGATCGTCGGGTGCAGGCCGAGCGCATCGAAGAAATTGCCCGACACATACGCGCCGTCAACAAGCTCGGTGCCCAGCGCTGACGCCGTCACCTGGAAACGCGCGGGCGACACCGCAATGAGGTCCGAGAAGACGTGATTCTGGTCGCGGAACCGCTTGTAATCCTTCCACCGGTAGAGGTTGAGGCGCGGATCGCGCGGATACTTGAAGAGCAATTCGACGAGTTGTTCGGGCTGCCGCACTGGCAGCGAGCGGAGCATCAACGTCTCAACGAGACTGAACATCGCGGTGTTCCCCCCGATGCCCACAGCAAGCGTGATCATGATGACCGCGCTGAAACCGGGAGTCCGGGAACAAATCCTGAACGCATAGCGAAGGTCTCTCCCGAGATCGTCGAGCCAGGCGCCGTGGCGACCGGTTCTCACGCGCTCTTTCGTCTGCTCCACGCCCCCGAGATCGAGTACGGCCATTCGCCGCGCTTCAGCGGCTGACGCTCCGTCGCGCCTCATGTCGGCGGCGGCCATGTCGACAAACGCCTGCACTTCGTCGTGCAAGTCTTGATCGGCGTCATCGCGATGGACGATCCAGCGCAGAATCGACGCGAGGCGATGCAGGAGCGTCATGCGCCCTCCAACACACTGGCCACGGCGAACGACACGCGATTCCACCGCTCCCGATGCTGTTCAAGCTGCCGCCGACCCGAAGCGGTGAGGCGGTAATACTTGGCCCGGCGATTGTTTTCCGTAGGCCGCCATTCAGCCTTCAGCTTGCCGTCCTGCTCCAGACGATAGAGCGAGGGAAACAGCGATCCCGGATTGACGTGGAACTGATCGTGGCTGAGAACGGCCAGCCGCTGGGAGATGCCGTAGCCGTGCATCGGCTCGCGCGCGAGGATCGTCAGGATCATCAAGTCGAGCGTGCCTTGCGGAATGTCCAGCTTTTCCACGGCACTCCTTTAGGGCTTCAAGATGATGGCGCATGATGCCCTAGCTCGTTTAGGGTGTCAAGATGACCCAGGCACTCGCAGCTGTTTGCGTTACCGGCGTGACGATCCCTTAGACTTTGAGCGACGCGAATTCCCCGCTTCGCGTGAGTCCTTCAGCGGCACTGAGCACTCGAAGGGCGACCTGTGGTTCCTGCGGATGGGCCGCGCCGCCGACGGGCGCATCTTCATGGTGGCGCACACGCTCAGGAGAAGTACAGACAGGAGATCACTGCGCACCACCGGTGCCGAGCGCCGTGATGATGTCGTTCAGCTGTTGCGCCAGCTGGGTGGCGCTGCCGACGTTCCGGAACCCGTTGACCGAGCAGAGCAGCGAGGCGAGCGGCGTCTGGGTTCCAGTCTGCTGGGCTGTAGCGGCTCCGAATGCCCCCGGTTGGGTCGCGCCGGTCGGCTGAGTTGCGTTCGGGAACGCAGGGGCGGTAACAGTTCCCGGTGTGGCCGACGACGGGCCGGGCGGTGCGCGGGACCCGGGAAGCGATGCACCGCCGATGCCGGGTCGGGGATGCGAACACGGCAAACAGCTGGGATTCTCGTCGTCGCCTCTCACAACGATCCGATGGCGCCGATCGGATCGACGCGCACCGCGCGAACCGCCGGTACGAGCGGTCCGGCCAGCGTCATCACGACGCGGAGCGCGACGACGCGAACGTGGCCGTGCCGCCGGGCTGCCCCGGCAGCCAGCGAATCAAGGTGAGCCGCTTGTCGGACGGGGATGCCTATCGCCTGATCAATTGCTCCAGCCTCGAGATGAGATCGTTCCACCGGGCGGGTTCCGGCGTGCCGCCGGTGGCCTGCGCGACGACCGCCGTCACAGAGGCTGCAATCGCTATCGCGACACCACACCAGCGGGTAAGCGCTCGCTCGATGGCCATACTGCCCTCCAAGTCGCCCGTCAGCGGTCAACTGGCCTCGCCATGATGCTGCATCTCCGGGGAAGCTGGCGTTTTCTTCGGCCCGCAAGGCGTCTCCCCCGATCTTCTCGATGGCCGTCATGATGGCGTACCCGTGCAGCGGCTCCTGGCGGCAGAGAATCTTCAGGACCATCAGGTCCGACGCGCCCGGCAGGGTGTCGCGCCTCGGCTCGTGTTACCGTCGGTCTGTCGTGAACATGTGCATGCCAAACGCCGAGGTCCCAATCACCCCCGATCTCGTACGCGAGCTCCTGCGCGAACAGCATGAGGATCTTGCCTCTCTCGCGATCGTCGAGGCGGGCGAGGGCTGGGACAACAAGCAGTTGCGTCTCGGCAGTGAGTTCGTTGTGCGCCTTCCGCGGCGCCAGGCGGCTGTCTCGCTGATCGAGCACGAACAGCACTGGCTGCCTCTCCTGGCTCCCCAGTTACCGTTGCCCGTGCCGGCACCAGTGCGGGTTGGGCGACCCGGCTGCGGATTTCCGTGGGCGTGGTCGGTCTGCCCTTGGTTCCATGGTGAAACCGCGGCAACCGCGACGGCTGACCCCCAGGCCCTGACGGAGCAGCTAGCGGAGTTCCTGGCCGCACTGCATCAGCCGGCGCCCTCGGACGCGCCAGTCAACCCGTTTCGAACGTCACTGGCCTCGCGCGCGGATGTCTTTTGCGAGCGGCTAGCCCGCGTGGGTCGCCGGCTCGACGGCGAGCTGGCCATGGCGGCTTGGCACGCGGTGGTCGCGGAACCGGACTGGCATGGGCCGCCGGTCTGGCTTCATGGCGATTTGCATCCGGCCAACCTCGTCGTGCATGAGGGGCGTCTCCGGGCCGTCATCGACTTTGGAGACCTGACGGCCGGCGATCCAGCCGTGGATCTCGCCGTCGCCTGGATGTTGTGGCCCGGCCCCCTTCGTCGCGTGTTCCGGACTGTGGTCGAGCGCACGTCAGTCTGGATAAACGACGCGACTTGGCGACGTGCTCGTGGGTGGGCGCTGGCGCTGGGCGTCGCCTATCTGGCGCATTCTTCCAACAACCCGATCATGGACGGCATCGGTTCCCGGACAGTGACGGCCGTCTTGACTGAACCACACGCTTGAAGCGGTTGCGACGATGGTCGAAGACCCTGTTTGTCGCCGCTTCGGTGCAGCGCTTGAAAACCGCCTAGGGGAACCATGAGCAAGCCGGTAATTCCGCTTGCAGTGCTGTGTCTGCTCGGAGCGGTGCGGTTCGCCATGCCGCAGGAACGGACCGAATCGGTGCCCGGGGCGGTCCACATCGCGCTCACGCCCGGCAACGCACGGGCGGGCGAGAACATGCGGGCGCCTGGGGTGACCGGGAGAAGCGACCATCAGCAGGCAACACCACTCTGGCGTGTTGGCGCGGCAGCCCTGGACAACTCCACGCCAGGGTCCGCTTCGTCCCACAAAGCCAAGGCAGTCGTGATCGGCGGCATCGTTGGCTTTGGTGTCGGGGCTGCGCTTGGCGTCACGCTGGGGGCGGAGGCATGCCTCAACGAGCCAAGGTGGCACTCCGCGGTCAAGGGTGGCGTCTCTATTGCGGCGATTGGCGCCGTCGCGGGCTGGCTTCGCAAGTGATCCATGGTCGCGATCACTGCCGTTTGCCGCCGAGCACGTAGCCGGGATAGTCGTCCCGCGCGGCCGCCGAGGCTGACAGGTCGATGTCGACCGTCGCGAATGGTGCGTCGAGGGTCGTCCGCGCCAGGATGTTTCCGTACGGGTCGATGATCCATCCGACCCCACCGCACGCACCGGTCGGATCCACGCGGTTGGACGACAGGCTGAACGCACCCGATCGCACCGCCGCCACCACGCCCACCGACAGCCACTTGTCCGTCGTAGCGGCCGCCGTCGCGCGTGGCGACAGGATGACCTGCACGCCACGCGCGGCATAGGCGGCGTAGGTCTCCACGGCCCACAGCTCGGTGCAGATGTTGAGGCCGAACGACCATAGGTCGGCGTGGTATGCGGTGAAGTCGGCATCACCCCGGTCGAACCAGCGCGCTTCCCAGCTGCCCGGTTCATCGGGCAGGAAGAACTTGCGTCGCAACGGCACCAGGTTGCCTGAGGCTGACCAGAGGAACCCCTGGTTGAACGGCCGGCCGTCGATGGTGACGGGACGGGTTCCTACGACATGCGCGACGCGCAACTCGGGGAGGCGATGGCGCCAGCCCGCGCTGAGCGCCTGCACGGCCGCCCAGCGGGCGGGGTCGAAGCGCTCGTCCTGCCAGACCGGATCGACCATCGCGAGCTCCGGCAGCAGAACCAGCTCGGACGAGTGGCGCGCCGTGTGCTCGCACAATGCGGTCCATGCGGCGGCCAGTGCGGATGGCTCGTGCGGGAGTTCACAGACGGTGACGCGCATGATCGTGGCGCGACGCTACCAGACCCGCACGCGCGTCGAGGGCTCGAGATACAGCCGCTGCCCTGGACGCACGTCGAACGCGTCGTACCAGGCATCGAGATTGCGCACCGTGTCGGCTCGGTAGTCCTCCGGCGCGGGGTCGTTGGTGGCCACCTGCGCCCGCAGTGCGCCGTCGCTGATCTTCCGCCGAAGGGTCTGCGCGTAGGCGATGAAGAACTCCCGGTCCTGCTCCCGCACGTAGTCCATATCCCTCACCCGGCTGCCGAGCATCTGGCGGTAGGCGTCGAACGCGGCGGCGAGGCCGCCGAGGTCGGCGATGTTCTCGGTGAGCGTCAGCCTGCCGTTGATCGAGAGGCCAGGAAGCGGATGGTACGCCGCGAACTGATCCACGAGCGGCTGCGCGAGAACGTTGAAGCGCTGCATGTCCTCGCGGGTCCACCAGTGTCGCATCCGGTGCTCCGTGTCGTAGTCGGCGCCCAGCAGGTCGATGTAGTGCGTGAGATCGTGGCCGATGAGCGCGCCGACGGAACCGTAGGCCGCGGCCTCGGATGACGTGCGATCGTACTTGGGAGGTTCCAGCAACGCGGCCGACATGACGTACGCGTTTTGCTGGAACACGAGCAGCGCCCCGACCGTCTGCGGAGAGATGGACCAGCGCTTCAGGTTCACGGGCTGGCCGAGTTGGGCGACGGCATTTCGATAGGCGCGGTCGGAGACGCGCCGGAGATTGCCCAGCGGGTCTGCCGGGTCCACGGTCAGCGAGGCATCATCCTCCCATTGATCGGGATACCCGATCCCCACGTACAGCGTCTGCAGCTTCGACAACGCACTTGCCTTGGTGGCCGGCGACATCCACGTCCCGGCAGCGACCCGCTTGGCGAGCGCCGCGCGAACGTTGTCGGAGATTCGCTCCACGCGCGCCTTCTGCCCGGCGGGGAAATAGCGCTCGGCGTACATCCGGCCCAGCGCATCTTTCAGGGCCGATTGCGTGGCAACGAGCGCGCGCGCGGCACGGGAGGGCTGGGGGCCCGCCCCTGTGGCGGCATGCATCGCAAGCGCCTGCTCGGCAAATGCGCGCGGCAGGACGTCTGCGAAATCGTGGATGGCATGGAAGCGCAGATAGTCCTTCCAGGCCGCGAGCGGCTGCGACGCGACCTGCGCCGCCAACCCGGTCACGGCGGCAGGCTGCCAGACGACGAACTCCTGTTGCCTGCCCAGCCCCGCCTCGTCGAAGAAGACGGTCCAGTCCATTCCAGGGGCCCGCCGCACGAAGTCGGCACGCCTCCACACGTTGTCGGCATTGTGGTCGTTTGCCGACGCCTCGCGCGTGCTCTGGCTTTGTGCGATCGCCGTCTCCAGCGCCAGCACCGCGCTCCCGCGTTCGTCAGCACGGCCCACGCCAGCGAGCGTGAGCATCGTCCGGATGTACTCGCGATACCGTGCGCGAAGCAACTCCTTCCCGGGACCGGCGCCGAGATAGTCCTCGCGTTCCGGCAGGCCCAGTCCTCCCTGCACCAGGAACGCGGTGTTGGTCTTCTCTGCGTGGATGCTCTGCTCCACGGAGAGTCCCAGCACGCCCGATGACTCGTAGATGCCGAGTCCCAGCGGGTCGGCGTCGGCGTGCATACCACGAGCCAGCAGCCGTGCGAGCTCCGCCTTGTCCGACACCTCTTCGATGCGATCGAGCAGCGGCTTGAGCGACGCCAGCCCCCTGGCCTCGATGGCGGCCTCGTTCAGGTAGGCGGCGTAGAAGTCCGCAACCTTGCGTGCCGCGGAGCCGGCTGGCGCGTGGCTGGCGGCGTCGAGCAGCGCCGCGATGCGGCGGCGGGTCAGTTCCTCGAGCTCGTCGCGGGCCCCCCAGCGCTCCCTGCCCGCCGGGAGCGCGGTGGCCTTGAGCCAGCCGCCGTTGGCGTAGGCGAAGAAATCATCGCCGGGGGCAATGCTTGCGTCCACCGTGCCTTCGAGGCGCGACGGGCTCCGCCCATCCGCCACTTGCGCGGCAACCCCGCGCACGGGCCACCACGAGAGCGTCGCCGCCAGGAGGGTCGCCAGCGCGGCCGCGGCCACGTATCCATCGGCCCGGCTCCGAGGCCGCGTGCGATGGGTTGCGTCGAAGCGCATGGGCGTAGCCTCTCGCTCGAGTGATGATCTCGAGCCGGAGCACGAGGCCCCGGCAATGACGAAAGGTACCGGAGGCCCGAATTCCTGTCGCGGCGCAGGCCGACAACTTTGAATCAGTTTCGGACATTGGCGTGTGCACCGCACCGTGCGGCGCTTCAGCCTGATATATGCTGTGATTCACTGGTCTGCCTGCCCATGATCGCGCGCGCTCAGCTCATCGACGTGCTCTTCGTCATCGTGCGGCAGTCCCTGCTGCTCGACATCGCCGGACCTGCCGAAGCCTTTCGTCTCGCCAACCTGCACCGCGAAGCTCGCGGGCTGCCACCACGCTTCCGTCTTGGCTTCGCGGGGCCGGCGACAACCCTGCCGACGTCGGTCGGACTGGCGCTGGGCGACCTCGTTCCCTTGCCGGAGGAGCTCAGCACGCCGACCTGGGTCGTGGTGGTCGGTCAACCGACGGCCCACGTGACCCAGGTCACGCCGGAGATCGCCGTCACGGCCCAGTGGTTGAACGATCGGCTGCGTGACGCGCTGCTCGATGCGAACCCGCCGCACCGCCTGCTGACGATCTGCTCGGGCACCCTGCTCGCCGCGCGGGCGGGGGTGCTCGCCACGCGCCGCTGCACGACGCACCACGAGCTGTTGCACATGCTTCGGGCCTTGGCGCCGCAGGCTCAAGTCATCGACAACCGCGTGTTCGTGGTGGACGGTCCGCTCGCCTCCAGCGCGGGCATCACGGCGGGGATCGACGTCGCGCTGCACCTCATCGCCGAGGAGTGTGGCGAGGCCCTGGCGGCCAGCGTCGCCGAGGACATGGTGGTCTACCTGCGGCGTTCCCCGCGCGACACCGAGCTGTCGCCATTCCACATGCACCGTCGCCACCTTCACCCCACTGTGCACCGGGTGCAGGACGCGATCGTCACCGAGCCCCAGCGCGACTGGGACATGGCGTCGCTGGCCCGCGTCGGCCACGCGGCCGAGCGCCACCTGTTGCGGCTGTTCATCGACCATGCAGGCATCTCGCCGCTGCACTATCTCCGGTTGATCCGGCTCGAGCGCGCCCGCCAGTCCCTGGAGTACGGCGCGACCGTCACGCGCGCCGCCGCGGAGGCCGGATTCGCCTCCGATCTGCAGCTGCGGCGTGCCTGGAGCCGCCAGTGGGGCGGGTCGCCCCGTGATGCGGCCCGCGCCGCGGGGCCTGGCGCTCCGGCGGCTCCCGCACCATGCAAAGGCGGACATTCCATCCGTGATTGAGCTCGACCACGCCAACCGGCGCTTGCTTATCGACGCCTTCCTCGAACTGTTCTGGTTTTACGTATTCAACGTCGTCTACCATGAAGACATCCCCGGCTGGATGTGGACCTTTGCCCCGCTCGCGTTCGTCGGGGGCCGGGGCGGTCGGTGGCGGCACTCATCCTGACCGCGCATCGGGCACGGCCGTGATGGCGTCCGCAAGCTGCTGGGGACGCTGGGCCGATGGCGCGCTGGGTGGCTCTGGTACGTCGTGACGCTGACCGTCCCGCCCCTCCTCACCGCCGCCAGCCTCCTCATGGTTGCCCTTTGGTCCGTTGGGTGAGGAGCTCGGTTGGCGGGGTTTCGCGCTGCCCCGAATGCTCGAACGGTTCGGTCCGGTCACCGCGAGCCCGCTGCTCGGGTTCATCTGAACTCAGGACCTGAGTTCCGCGACCGTGGCGGCCAGCGCCTCTCGAAAGCGCTCGATCTCGCCCGCCGTGTTGTAGTGCACGAGCGACACGCGCACGGTGCCCTCCGGCATCAGGCCAAGCCGTCGCATGAGCCTGGGCGAGTACATGTGGCCACTGCGCACTCCGACGTCCCGACCGGCCAGGCCGACGGCGATCCTCGACGCCGGGAGGCCGTCGACGGTGAAGGACACGGTTGGCACGCGCGCGTCGAGGCGACGGGCGTCGGTGAGGCCATGGACGGCGGCGCCGTCCACGGACCGCACGGCGTCGAGGAGGGCGGCGGACAACGTGCGCTCGTACGCCGCAACGGCCTCCATCGCCCTGCAGACGGCGTCGCGCCTGGAACCGTTCGCGTCGACGCCGACACGATGTCCCACC
The DNA here is from genome assembly GCA_963840225.1 of uncultured Acidobacteriota bacterium. Classification (GTDB taxonomy): domain Bacteria; phylum Acidobacteriota; class Vicinamibacteria; order Vicinamibacterales; family CAVVIG01; genus JBLMXQ01. The sequence continues at coordinate 100,252 of CAWIYH010000006.1, read as the reverse complement.
TGCTCGAGATAGCCGACCGCCGCCTCCATGCCGGCGACGCTCTCGTAGGCATACGTCCCCGCCTCGAGCTTGTCCGGCATGACGTCCGGGATGAAGTCCTCCCGGAAGGTCGGAAGGCGATTGACCGCCTCGGCCCGGCAGAACGCGAACCCCATGTGCGGCGAGAAGATCTTGTAGCCCGAGCACACGAGATAATCGCAGTCCATGGCCCGGACGTCGATCAGTCCGTGCGGGCCGAAGTGAACGGCGTCCAGGAACACCTCAGCGCCGGCGGCATGCGCGGCCTCGGCGACGGCTGCGACGTCGACGCGGCTGCCGGTCGCGTTCGACGCCACCGTGCACGCCACGAGGCGCGTGCGCTCGCTCAGGAGCCCGGCCAGGTCCGCGACGTGCAGGCGGCCGTCATCCCGGACCCTCCACCACACGAGACGAGCCCCGTACTGCTCGAGCGCGATCCAGGCGGCGATGTTCGCTTCGTGATCCAGATCGGTCACGACGATCTCCGACCGGCCGCCCATCGAGCGCGCGATCGCGAGGCTGACCGAGCGGATGAACGACGTGGCGTTCAGGCCGAACGCGATCTCCTCCGGTGCGCGGGCGTTGACGAGCGCCGCCACCGCCGCTCGGGCCCTGGCGATCGTCTCGTCCACCTCCTGCGATCGTCGATACGGCCCGCCGCGCTGTACGTTGCGCCGCAGCAGGTGATCGGCCGTGGCCGCCAGCACGCACGATGGCGCCTGCGCGCCCGCGGCATTGTCGAAGAACAGGAACCCGTCGGCAGCGTCCAGCGCCGGAAACTGCCGGCGCAGCTCATCGACCGGAAAGTCAATCACGGATTCACCCTCGCGGCGGGACGCATCCGCAGGTACAGGAGCGAGATGAAGGCCAGAAACGGCAGGAACGAGGGCACGGTGTACTGCAGCCCGTCAACGAAGAACGTCGTCGCGACGATGGCGAGCAGCGCCACGATCCCGAAGATCGCGGCGGGGCGCGAAGCCGGCATCCGGATCGGCAGCCGGGCCACCCGATCGGGCGACATCGAGGCGCGAAAGCGCAGGTAGGTCAGCAGGATGACAATCCAGATGAACAGCATGCCGGCGACCGCCGTGCCGTACAGGGCGAGGAACGCATCGCCGGGCGCGTAGATCGCCAGCAGAATGGCGGCCGCCATCCCGCCGCTGGCCACCGCCACGGCCCGGAGCGGCACGCCCGTGTCGGTGACCGTCGACAGCCAGCCCGGCGCGTATCCCGACCGCGAGAGCGAGAGCAGCATCCGGGTCGTGACGTAGAGGTTCGAATTGGCGCTCGAGAGCGCCGCTGTGATGACGACCAGGTTCATCACGCCGGCCGCGTACGGCACGCCAACGGTCGCGAATGCGCGCACGAACGGGCTGCCGGTAATCTCGCGGCCGCCCTCGGCCAGCTCCTGCCACGGCGTCATCATCAGCATGACGCCGATGGCGAGCAGGTAGAAGACGATCAGCCGGATCACGAGCGTGCGCATGGCCCGCGGGATGGACGTCTCGGGGTGCTCGGCCTCGCCGGCCGTCACCGCGATGACCTCGATGCCCATGTAGCTGGTGATGACAAGCGTCATCGCGAGCCAGACGCCGCGCCATCCGTGAGGCAGGAAGCCCCCCGGCCCGTCGAACAGATTCGAGGCCCCGGTCGCCGGCGCGCCGCCCAATCCGAGCACGAGCCCCATCCCCACCGCGATGAAGGCGACGATCGCCACCACCTTCACCAGGGCGAACCAGTACTCGAATTCGCCAAACCGGCTCACCTGCGCCGTGTTGATCGCGACCAGGCCGACCGAGGCCGCGGCCACCCACGCCCACTGCGGGAGGCCGGGGAACCAGAAGGCGAAGTAGATGGCGACGGCCGTGACTTCGGCGCCGATGGCCAGGATCTGGATGAATCCGTACGTCGCTCGCACGGCGAAGCCGGACCAGGGCGAGAGGTAGCGTTCCGCGTACACGCCGAACGATCCCGCCTGCGGATGGACGACTGCCATCTCGGCGAGCGCGTATCCCATGATGAGCGCGATGACCGCCCCGACCAAGTAGGTGATGATCACGCCTGGACCGGCGAGACCGATGGTAACGCTGCTTCCGAGGAAGAGACCGACGCCGATCGCACTGCCGATGGCGATCATCGTCAATTGCCGGGAGGTCAACCGGCGCTGGAGTCCCTCGTCGGTCGCGGCGGCTGGCGGCTGGAGCGTCGAGGCGGTCGGCATTAGTTGAAGTCTAAACGATACGACCCGGGAGGGCCAGCCCGCCGGACGCGGGCGGCAGGCGGCGCGGCCGTCGACGCGCTGCGCGCGGCGGCGGGGCGGCTAGCCGGCGCGCCGCAACGAAGCCTTCCGCTTTCGGCGTCCCGGCGCCGGCTGGTGCAGCGCCGCGCGGGCGTGCAGGCCGTCGCGCAGCTGGCCGAGCAGCTGGCTCAGGGTGTTCAGCGTCGCGCGGGGCATGAACGAGAGGATCTCCTCGATGTCGGCGGCGTGCGCCGGCAACATGTCCCCGGTCACGCGACGTCCCTTGGTCGTCAGCGCCACGCGGATCACGCGCCGATCCTTGGCGTCGGGCCGCCGCTCGACGAGGTGCTGCTCGACCAGGCGATCCACGATCCCCGTGAGATTTCCCGAGGTTACGAGCAATAGGCGGCTCAGCTCGACGAACGTGAAGCCGCCGCTGTCCGCTCGTGCCAGTTCCGCCAGCATCTCGAACTGCGGCAGCGTCAGACTCCACCGGGTCGAGACGCGCTGCCGCGCCTCGCGCATCAACAGGTTGTAACAGGTGGCGATACGCAGGTGCGTCCGCACCGACTCCCGTGTGCGGCCCTGCATGCGGGCCGGCTGCCGTTCACTCATGAGCCCTGCTTCCCTCACGCATCCTCGGCTCCGCCCCTGGGCTGGGGGGCCCGGGCCTGGCTGCCCCGCCGGGTCCCCCGGGACTGCACGCGTCGAGCGCTCGAACGCCGTCGCTGGTGGCGAACCCCCGCAGCCCTGCATTGTGGATCAGGATGTCAGTGGTGTGAAATCGCCCTCGGCTGGACCGGTCCGGGACTCGGGCGGTCGCGCAGCGATCTCCTGGTGCCGCGGGCGGCCTGTGCGGGCGACCAACGACGGCGAGCGCGAATCCGCCGGATGGCGTCGGCAGACGCCGAACCCGAGAGCCCGCCGGTCTTCGCCTCTAGGGCCACCATGCCGAGCACTGCCGACCCGATTCGCGTCGTTCTGGCCTCGCCCGCTCCGCCCAACCAGGCTCGCGTCCCGTAATATGGAGCCGATTCGCCGCCCGGTCGAGGACTGTTTTGCGCGGTCTGAAGATCTTATCCCAAGATAATTTATACTTGAACTATTTTCCGGATCGCCGCCCCGCCCGACGCCCGCGAACACAGGCTCCGGGCGGATCCGCTACGATGCGGGTCCAGCTGAGCGCGCCAAGGAGCAACGCATGTCTCGAACGCTGACCGCCGGACTTCTCCTCGCCACGTCGATCGCCATCCAGCCGAGCCCCATCCGGACGGACGCCGACCTCTCGGGCGCGCTGCGCTGGCGCTCCATCGGGCCCTTTCGCGGGGGACGTGTGACCGCGGTCGCCGGCGTGGCCTCTCAGCCGCTCGTCTACTACATGGGCGCCACCGGCGGCGGCGTCTGGAAGACCGCGGACGCCGGTGTCACCTGGGTCAATGTCTCGGACCAGGCCTTCCAGACCGGCTCGGTGGGCGCCGTCGCGGTCGCCGACTCGGATCCGAACGTGGTCTATGTCGGCACGGGCGAAGCCTGCCTGCGCGCCAACATCTCGGCCGGCGACGGCGTCTACAAGTCGCTCGACGCGGGCAAGACCTGGACGCACGTCGGCCTTCCCGACAGCAGCCAGATCGGGCGCATCCGCATCCATCCGACCAACCCGAACCTCGTCTACGTCGCCGCGGTGGGACACCCCTACGGTCCCAACGCGGAGCGCGGCGTGTTCCGTTCGAACGACGCCGGTTCGACCTGGCAGAAGATCCTCTTCGTCGACGACAAGACCGGCGCCGCCGACATCGCGATGGACCCGTCCAACCCACGCGTCCTGTACGCGACGATGTGGCAGGTGTTGAGAACGCCCTGGGGCATCACGAGCACGGGCCCCGGCGGAGGCCTGTACAAGTCCACCGACGGCGGCGATCACTGGACGAAGCTCACGGCGGGGCTGCCGACCTCTGCGCTCGGCAAGATCGGCGTCACGGTCTCCCCCGTCAACCCGCAGCGCGTCTGGGCGACCGTCGAGGCGGACTCGAAGGGCGGCGTGTACCGCTCCGATGACGGCGGGGCGACGTGGCAGCTCCTGAACGACGACTTCAACATGACGTCGCGCCAGTACTACTACGGCCACATCTTCGCCGATCCCCAGGACCTGAACACCGTCTACACCTTCTGCGCCAAGTACTTCTACAAGTCGACCGACGGCGGAACGACCTACACGGACGTGCGGACGCCGCACAGCGACTACCACGATCTCTGGATCGATCCCCGCGATCACCTGCGGATGGTCAATGGCAGCGACGGCGGCGCCGCCGTGACGTTCAACGGGGGACGGACCTGGAGCTCGCTCGAAAACCAGCCGACCGGTCAGTTCTACACGGTCATCACCGACAACGACGAGCCGTATCGCGTCTATGGCTCGCAACAGGACGACGGGACGGTGTCGATCGCGAGCCGCACCGACGGTGGCGGCATCACGGCCAGCGACTGGCACGCGGTGGGCGGCGGAGAGAGTGGGTACATCGCGCCGACGCCGTCGGTGCCGCCGGTCATCTTCGCCGGCAGCTTCTTCGGCCTGATGACCAGGTACCAGGAACCCGACGGGCAGACCCGCAACGTCACCGTCTGGCCCGACTACAACGGCGGCCGGACGGCGGCGCAGAGCAAGTACCGCTTCCAGTGGACGTATCCGATCGTCCTGTCCCACGACGGCAAGGCGGTGTACGCCGGCGCTCAGGTCCTGTTCCGCTCGACGAACGAAGGCCAGAGCTGGGAGGCGATCAGCCCGGACCTGACACGGGACGACAAGGCCAAGGAGAACGGCGGGCGGCTCGAGGAGTACTACTCGACGATCTTCACGATCGCGGTGTCTCCGCGCGCCGCGGACACCATCTGGACCGGGTCCGACGACGGTCTCGTGTGGCTGACGCGCAACGGCGGCGGCAACTGGCAGAACGTCACGCCGAAGGCGCTGGAGCCCTACACGCGCGTGAACATCATCGAGGCGTCGCCGCACGACGCCGGTACGGCGTACGTGGCCGCAACGCGCTATCAGCTCGACGACTTCCGCCCCTCCATCTTCAAGACGACCGACTACGGCCAGCACTGGGAGCAGATCGCCACCGGCATCCCGCCCCATGCCTTCGTCCGCGTCGTCCGCGAAGACCCCGACCGCAGGGATCTGCTGTACGCGGGCACCGAGCGAGGCGTGTTCTATTCGCCGGATGGCGGCCGGCACTGGCAGTCGCTCCAGCTGAATCTGCCGATCGTGCCGGTGACCGATCTGACACTCAAGAAGGGCGACCTGATCGCGGCGACCCAGGGACGGGCGTTCTGGGTCCTCGACGATCTGACACCGCTTCACGAGATCGACGCCACCACCGCGAGCGCCCCGGCGACCCTGTTCACCATTCGCGACGCGGTCCGGTCCGCGCGGGCCGGCTTCGGTCGCGCCGGAGCCAACGCGGGACAGAATCCGCCCGCCGGCGCCGTCATCACGTACCGTCTCGCGTCGCCGCAGCCGGTCACGATGGAGTTTCTGGACGGTGCCGGCACCCTGATCAAGCGGGTGGCGAGCACCGAGCGCGGCGGACCGCGGGCCACGGCAGGACTGAACCGCTACGTCTGGGATATGCGATATCCGGACGCCCATGGCCTGAAGGGAGGCACCCATCTCTCCGGCGGGAGCCTGCGGGGACCGGTTGCGATGCCGGGCTCCTACACGGTTCGCCTGATCGCGGGCGGCCCGCCTCTCACCCAGACGCTCCGCATCGTCCCCGCGCCGCACAGCCAGGCGACCGTCGGGGACCTCCAGAAGCAGTTCGATCTGCTGATCGCGATCCGCGACAAGCTCAGCGCCGTTCACGACACCGTGAACGAGATCCTGGCACTGCGCAGCAGCCTGGCCGGGCGCACCAGCGACCCGGTAGCCGCGAAGCTCGACGCGGACCTCGCCGCCGTGCAGAACGAACTCGTCGACCTCCGGTTCGCCGGCTACGACGATCAGATGCTCGTCTTCGACCTCAAGTTGAACAACCGGATGGCCGCCCTGCAGGGGTACGTCGCCCGGGGCGACTACGCCCCGACCGATCAGCAGTACGCCGTGTTCAAGGACCTGTCCGCGCAGATCGATGCCGCGCTGGCACGGTTCACGGGGTTGAAGGCGCAGTCGCGATCGGCGCGGTGATCGCGCCGCGGGCCCGCGCCCGCGGCGGCGACGGTCTCGACGCGACTATCGGTGGTCGTCGGAGGAGGCGGCGTTCTTGAGGTACTTGTCGAACCACGCCATGATGCGCCGATTCACGTCGAGCGCGTCGGCGCGCGAATGCCTCGACAGGCTGTGGTCGCCGTTCGCGTAGGCGACGAACTCGGCCGTCTTCCCGAGCTGACGCAGCGCGTAGAACATCATCTCGCCCTCGCCGAACAGAATCGTCAGGTCCTTCTCGCCGTGGAGGATCAGCACCGGCGTGTGCACCTGGTCGAGGCGGTAGAAGGCCGACTGCGACAGGTAGCGCTCGGGGTACACGAAGGGCGATCCGCCCATCCGCGCCTGGCCGGTCTCGATGTTGCGCGAGTCGCGATCGCGGCCGCTCGCCCAGTTCCGGAAGAGATCGGGCGGCGTCGCACCCGACACCGCCGCCGCGAAGATGTCGGTGCGCGTGATCAGGTTCGACGTGGCATACGCGCCGAAGCTGTGGCCCCACAGGCCGAAGCGGCCGTTGGTGAAGCCCATCTCACGAACGGCGTTCACAGCAGGCACCACGCACTTCTCGAACGAATCGGCCGTCCGTCCGACTTCGACCTTCACGTTCGGCATCAGCATCGCGTATCCGTTGCTGATGAACATCTGGTGGCGTGCGTCGAAGTGATAGCGGTCCGGCGTCATCTTTTCGTAGACCCACGTGATCACCGGCACCTTGTCGCCGGCCGCCATGTGCGGCGGCTTGTACAGGAGCGCGCCGAGCCGCTCGCCGTCGGCGTTGTGGTAGGAGATGAGATCCGGCGGGCTGAAGGTGAATCGCGCCAGCTGCGGATTCAAGTCGGTCACGCGCGTCCGGCCGCCCCTGCCGTCCAGGAGCCACAGATCGTCGGGATGGGTCGCATCCTGAATCCTGGCGACGATCCCGCCCGACGTCGGCATCAGGGCACCGTAGACCTCCGGGCCGTGCGCGACGACGTCGAGGGCCCCATTCGCGACGGTGTACCGATAGATCGTCTCGTCGTATGCCGTGTTGTCGACGGCCTTGAAGTAGAGGGCCGAGCCGTCCGGAGCCCAGACCAGATCGCTCGTCTGGTCCTCGAACTGGCCCGTGAGGTTCTTCGCGGCGCCGCCGGAGATCAGGTAGACGTCCTCGAAAGGCCGCGCGGTCGTGTACATGCCGGGCGGCGTCGGCTCGAGCTCGGGATCGACCACCGACGGATCCGCGACGAGGGCCGCGAAGCTCTTCCCGTCCGGCGCCCACACCGGTTCCGACGTGGCCACCCTCAGCGCCTCGGACCACTCCCGGGCCTCGCCGCCGGCGGCCGGCATCGCCATCAGGCGTCCACCCTCCGTGAACAGGATCTGCTGGCCGTCTGGCGACCAGGAGAAGCGGCCGCGTGTCGGCAGCTTGCGTGGCGGCTCCGGCGCGCCGTCGATCGAAAGGACGAACGTGTCGTTCCGCTCCTTGCCGATCACGCCGAAGGTCTCCGGATCGGGAGAGACGTACATCAGCTGCCGGCCCGTCGGCGACAGCCGGAACGAGCGCACGATGATCGGGCCGCGCGTCAGCCCCGACTGCGCGCCGGTCGCCGCATCGATCGCCGTCAGGGTCGCCCTGCGCCCGTTGACAAAGAACTGATCCCCGGGTATGCGCGCGTCGGTGCTCTTGACCACGCGCACGCGGTACGGCGCCGGCGGCTCATCCGGCACCGGCACGGCAAACACAATCCGCTTGCCTGACGGGTCCCACTCCGGCGACAGGTACGCGCGAGCCGCAAACGCGGCGCCGGCAATCGTGGTCTGATCGCGCGTGGCGTCCCAGATCGCGACGTGGCCACCGGACTGATCCTCGCGGACGAATGCCAGGCGGGTGCCGTCCGGCGACCACACAGGAAACGCGCTGTGGGTCGCGCCTCCCGTCAGGGCGCGCGGCGTCGAGCGTGCGCCGCCGAGCCGCTGCACCTGCACGTAGCCGGTGGGCCGCGGCTCCTGGACGTTCCACTCATCGTCGATGTCCGTGACCACGTACGCGATCCATTGACCGTTCGGCGATACGGCCACCGGCTGTCCCCCCGCGAATCCCCGCACCGCGAGCATGTCCTCGGCGGTGAACACCGGCGAGGCCGTCGTTCGCTCGACGTCGCGCTTCGCCTGCGCCGACACGGCGTCGAGCGGCCGCGCCTGAACGATCGCCGTCCCGCGCGGCGCGGGGACCAGCGCCACGGCGACGGCAGCCACGCCGCCTGCGAGCAGGTGCATGCGTCTCCTCATGGAAGCTCCTTCTGCGCCGGGAGTAGACTTGGAGGCCATGGTTCGGTTCGCCCTGAAACGTCCCGGCCTGGTGTTCGCGGCCGCAGTCGCCGCGGCGTTGATGCCCGGCTGTCGGTCGCCTCAGCCCGCCGCCACCAGTTCGGCGAGCGGGCCGGCCGCACGCTCCATCGTGCTCATTACGATCGACACCCTTCGGGCCGATCGGCTCGGCTCATATGGCTCACAGCGTCGCCTGACGCCGACACTCGATGCCTTTGCGCGCGCGGCGACTCGATTCACGTCGGCGGTCGCCCAGGTCCCGCTGACGCTCCCTTCGCACGCGACGATCCTCACGGGGCGGCATCCGTCGAGCCACGGCGTGCGGACCAACGACGGCTACCGCCTCGATCCTCGGGTCCCGACGCTCGCCGACGCTCTGCATCGCCGCGGCTTCGAGACGGGAGCCTTCATCGGCGGCTATCCTCTGCAGTCCTCGTCGGGTCTCGATCGGGGCTTCGATACCTACGACGACAGCTTCATGAACGTGCCCGGCGTCACGGAACGTCCGGCGGACGCCGTGCTGAAGGCCGCCACCGACTGGATCGAAGGACGTCCGTCGCACCGGTTCTTCGCCTGGATCCACCTTTTCGATCCGCACTCGCCGTACGCGCCGCCACCCCAATACGCCGCGGCGCACCGCGACGCGCCGTACGACGGAGAGATTGCCTATACCGACGCGGCGCTGGCCCGCTTCTTCGATCGCCTGCGGCAGCTCGATCTCTTCGGTTCGACGATGATCGTCGTGGTCGCCGACCACGGGGAGTCACTCGGCGAGCACGGCGAGCGCACGCACGGCACGTTCTTGTACGACGCGACGATTCACGTTCCGCTGCTCGTCAAGCTGCCCGGCCAGACCACCTCCCGCCGCGTCTCCTCGCCAGTCGAAACCGCCGATCTGTCCCCGACGCTGGCCGAGATCGCCGGCGCGCCGTTCGCGCCGGCCGACGGCCGCAGCCTGCTGGCCCTGCTCGACGGCGCCGCGGGCGACCCGGAGCGGACGACCTACGCGGAGTCATACTACCTGAACGTCCTCCTCGGCTGGAGCCCGCTTCGTGCGATTCGCACCGATCGCTGGAAGTACATCGAGGCGCCGCGCCCCGAGCTGTACGACCTGGTGGCCGACCCCGGGGAACACGAAAACGTGGCGGCGACCCACCGGTCGCTGGTCGAGGGGCTCGAGACGGCGCTCGGAGGCGAGACTCCCATCCCGCGTGCGCTGGACTTCGCGCACGGCGAAGCCTCGGAGCGGCTGCGCAGCCTGGGATACGCCTCGGGAGCGATGTCCACGAGTCCGGAGGTCCGCGGCATCGACCCGAAGGATCGCATCGAGGAGTGGGCCGAGATCGAGCGCGGCATGGATTCGATCGCCGCCGATCCGGAGACGTCGGCGCAGGCGTTCGGCCGGGCGCTCCGGCTGGATCCGTCCAATGGCCTGGCGATGAAGTATCTCGCGGACCTGGCGTTTCGAGCGGGGCGGCTTCACGACGCGCAACTCGGCTACTCGCGGGCGCTGGAGGCTGGATTCCGCCATCCTGACCTCTACGTGAACCTCGCGTCGATTGCCGAGCGCGACGGCCGCCTGTCCGACGCGGCGGGGGCCCTCAGGGAGGCCGTTCAGCTGGCGCCGTCCGACGCCGACGCGTGGAATCGTCTGGGCCTGCTCGAGGCGCGCCGCAACCGGCCGCAGCCGGCAGCCGAGGCGTTTGCGAAGGCCATCGCCGCCGCGCCCGGTCGGGCCGAGCCGCACTACAACGCGGCGATCATGGCCCGTCGCCTGGGCCGCGACGCCGACGCACGCGCACAGCTCCAACAGGCGCTCGCGCGGAATCCGCGCTACGCGGAAGCGCACTACGAGCTGGCGACCGTTCTTCTCGCCTCGGGCGACAACCAGGCGGCACTGGCCGAGTACCGGGCCGCGCTCGACGGCCGTCCCGACTACGCCGAGGCGTTGTTCGGGGCCGCCCGGGCCGAGCTCGTCTTGAACCTGCGCGACGCCGCGAGGCGCGACTACGAACACTTCGTCCGCATTGCGCCTCCCGCGTACGCCGCACAGATCGCCGCAGCCACGCGGCAGCTTCGAGCGCTCTCGGCGAAACCCTAGAAGCGGTACCGCAGCGAGATCTGGGCCTGCCGCTGGCTCGCGTAGTTGGTGACGGCTCCGAAGGTGCGCGGCGGCGCCTGCGGGTCGAGGCCGATCACCGTGTTCACGCTCGACACGTTCTTCCGGTTGGTCAGGTTGAACACGTCCAGGCGCAGCTCGACGCTCTGACGGGCCGGCAGCCGCGCCACGTACCCGACGCTCGTGTCGAGCGTCACGGTGGCAGGCATGCGGAACGAGTTGCGCGTCAAGCCGGCCGGTCGGTCGCCGTAGCTGGCGGTCGTCGAGACGCCGTCCCCGTTGGCGTCGAAGCCGGCGACGCCGGTGTATGGGAACCCCGAACGCGCGAACAGGATGCCGCCGATGCGGATGCCGAGCGGCGCATCGTAGGAGCCGCTCAGCACGAACAGGTGCGGCACGTCGGTGTTGCTCGGCCCCCATTGGTAGCCGCGGTCGCCGTTCACGTCGGTCAGGCCCGGCACGAACGAGCTGGTCAACCGGAAGTTGTCGACGTCGCCGCGCGCCCGGCCGTACGTGTAGTTGGCCTGCAGCGCGTATCGGTTCGCCAGACGCTTGGTGAGTCCGATTTTTATCGCGTTGTACTCCGTCGAGCCGCCGTTGAACTGGAGGTAGAGGCTGCGGAACCCGGTGAACCCGATGCCGTACGGCCCGCCGGTGGTGTTCGGCACGCCCAGCGGCCGCTGCAGGTCCGCCTGCGCCTGGGTGCGCGTCTGCCCGGGCCCGATCGCGAAATACGGGGGCGCGTTGACGTCGTACGTCACGAGCAGGTTGTATCCGTACACCCTGGCGTAGTCGATCGACACGGCCCAGTTGGTCGACAGCTCGTGCTGCACGCCGAGGTTGGTGTTGAAGAAATACGGCGCCGTCCGTTTCAGGTGATCACCGATGCTGTCCGGGAACTTGTCGCCCTCGAAAACCGGCACGTAGACGGTCGCGCGCGGCACGGTCGCGGCGCCCGTCGGAAAGGCGGTCAGGCGGTCGGGAAAGGTCGGGAACAGCGGATCGCCCTGTCGCAGGTCGATCGTGACCTGTCCCTCCGGCCCGAAGTTCGACTCGCGGTTGATACCCGAGGACTCCATCGTGTCGAAGAAGATGCCCGAGTTGCCACGGATGACGGTCTTTCCGTTGTCGCCGACGTTGTAGGCGAACCCGAGACGCGGGGCGAAATTGTTGTTGTCGCCCTGAAAGAGCGAATCCCGGTCCCATCGCACGCCGAGGTTCAGGGTCAGCCCCCGCCGAATCTCCCAGTCGTCCTGCGCGAACGCCCCGATCATCTGGTCCGTGAAGTTGAGCCCCGAGTTCCCGAAGCTCTGCGTGTACTGGAACGGAAACGTCGCCGGATTGTCGGGGTCGTACGGGTAGGGCTGGCCGGCCTTGAACGCATAGGTACCGGGGAAGTTGCTGAAGAACGTCACGAATCGCCAGGACGCGATGACGTCGGCACCTAACTTCATCTGGTGGCTGCCGTGATTGACCGAGTACTGATCCACCCATTGCGCCCGCTTCTCGACCAGGTTCTGGGGAAAGCCCGTATTGGTGCCCAGCGTGCCCACGCCGGGATACACGATGGCGACGGGCGCGTTGGTGAAATCCGGCGTGCGCGACGCGGCTCCACTCGAGGCCGTCAGCGGCGAGTAGAAGTCGGTGGTATCGAGCGTGTACCGGAACCGGGCTTCGTTCACGCGGGTGTTCGACAGGGTCGACACGAGCGACGCCACGAGTGTGTCGTCGCGGCCTACCGTGTTGAAGCGTTGCTCGAAGGTATTCAGGCCGCCGATGCCGCCGTTCTCCTGGACGTTCCGATTGAAGCTGTATCGGGCGTCCAGCAGATTGTTGTCGTTGAACCGATGATTCAACTTGAAGAACCCCTGATATTGATGTTGAGGCTGGGGGTAGGTGCCGGGTCCGAGGACCGACGTGACGACGGCCTCGTTTCGAATGCGGGTACCCTCGAAGTTGGCGAAAATATGCGTGCGATCCTTGACGATCGGGCCGCCGTAGGTCGCGCCGAACTGCTTTTGTGTCTGCTTTGACTTGATGCCGGTCAGTTGATTGGCGGCGACCCAGTCGGCCGGGCGCCAGAACCCGTACACGCTACCGGCCGGTGTATTGGTGCCGCTTTGCGTCACGATGCTGACGGTCCCGGCGCCGGTCTGCCCCGTCTCCGCCTTGAACCCGCTGGAGATGACCTGGAGCTCCTTGATGACGTCCAGCGATAGCCCGTTGCCGCCGCCGAACTCGCCGTTCATGGTCCGGATCTCGCGTCCCGTCATCGAGACGCCGTCGGCGACGAAGTTGGCCATCCGGGTGCCCTGGCCGTTCAGGGACAGATTGCCGCTGCCGTTGCCGGTCGGCACCACGCTTCCGGAGGTCTCGAGCAGGGAGAGGAAGTTGCGGCCGTTGGTCGGCAGCTCGTTGACCTGCTTGGCATCCAGGATCGACGAGAGCTCGCTTTCGCGCGTGCGCACGAGGGGCGCGAGGGCCTCCACCGTCACCGCCTCCTGCAGTCCCCCGACGGCCAGCTGGAAGTTGATCTCCGACTTCGTGTTGGCCTGGAACTGCAGCCCTTCCCGCCGTTGCGGGGCGAACCCCGAAAGGTCGGTGGACAGGGTCCACTTTCCCGTCGGGGGCAGCGCGGTGAAGGCGTAACGTCCCGCTCCATCCGTGACGACCGAACGGGTGAAGCCGGTGTCGACGTTATGCAGCGTCACGGTGACGCCCGGCAGCACGCCGCCCGTCCCGTCGGTCACGGTTCCGGCCAGGTCGAACCGGGTCACGTCGGCGCCGACCCTCGACGGAAGGCCGACGCCGAGCACCAGACCGACCAGCGTCAAACGCAGCAGGCGCGCACGCATGGATCCTCCTGTCACCCGCCGGCCGTGCCACTGCGGGCCGAAGTGACTTAATGATAGATGGTTTAAGTTTAATCAAAATTCGAGGCCACTATAGGAGCCTCGCGATCCTGAGTCAAGCCCGCATGCCGGGGCGCGCCGGACGCCGGCGGCAGGCAATCCAAGCGGTCGGATCCGGGTGTGCCGAGGCGGACCCCCGTCCGGAGCCGGACACGGTGGCCCAATCGGGCCCGATGGCGGCCGGCGATCGCGCCGGCCGGGCGCAGGGGCTACGTCCAGCCGCGCGTCCGCCGGGGCTCGGGCTGCAGCTGCTGCTCGCGGATCAGGTCGGGAAGGCGCCCGAACAGACGCCGCAGGGCGGGCGGAAGCTCCACGCCGGCAAACGAGTCCCGCTGGACGCAGGCCACCTCGTATGCGCCCTCGGCCACGAGCCGCCGGGTGTCGCGCTCCCGCAGCTCGAACTGGTAGCTGATTCGGCGCGCCGTGATTCCCGCGACCGCGATGCCGACCTCCAGCACCTCTTCGGCGCGGGCGGGCGAGCGAAAGCGGCAGGTGGCGTTGACTCGCGGCATCAGCACGCCGAAATCGCGCGTGAGCTCGACGCGGGTCCTGCCCAGCGCCCGAAAGAGCTCGTCTTCGGCCTCCTCGAAGAAGCGGAAGAAGTTGCCGAACCACACGACGCCCGCGGCATCGGTGTCCGCCCAGTGGACGCGCAGGTTCACGCGATAGAACTCGTCGGCCATTCACGGTGACTGTAGCACGCCCGACCACGGCGTTCGGCCCTCGCCCGGCGTGCATTCTCGTGCGCCGGCTTGACCGTCCCGGCAGGCGCAGGTAAGCTCGGGCCCAATCGTTCAACCCTCAAGGAGTCGGTCGAATGCCCCGTCTGCAGCTCTCCGAGTTCCGCGCCCGGTTCCCCGTGCTCGCGCGGCGCATCTACGTGAACAACTGTTCGCAGGGCGCGCTGTCGACCGACGTGGCGGAGGCCATCGGCGCCTTCCTGCATTCCTGGGACGAACACGGCTCTCCGTGGGACGCCTGGGTCGACCAGGTCCGCGTGCTGCGCGAGACGTTCGCGCGCTCCATTGGCGCCGACGCCGACGAGGTGGCGGTGATGCCGAGCGCCTCGGCTGGCATCGACGTCATCGCGAGCGCTTTGGACTTCACGGGCGAGCGCAGGCGGGTGGTCATGGGCGAGTTCGAGTTTCCGACCATGGCCCAGGTCTGGCTGGCGCAGGAGCGTCGCGGCGCCGAGATCGGCTGGGCCCGCGCTCGCGGCGACGAGTTGCCGACCCAGGCGTACGGCGCGGAGGTCGACGACCGGACCCTCCTCGTGCCGGCGACGCACGTCTGCTTTCGAAACGGATATCGACTCGACGTGGCCCACCTCACCGCCCTGTGCCACGAGCGGGGAGCATACGTCTTTCTCGACGACTATCAGCGCAGCGGAAGCGGCGCGCTGGACGTCCACGCGCTTGGCGTCGACTTCATGGTCACCGGCTGCCTGAAGTACCTGCTGGGGCCGTCGGGGGTCGCGTTCCTGTACGTGCGGCGCGGCCTCATCGACCGACTGGAACCCACCGTGACCGGATGGTTCGGCCGGATGAACCCGTTCGAGTTCCGCATCGATCGCCTCGACTGGGCCGCGACGGCGTCCCGTTTCGAAGCGGGCACGCCGCCGATTCCGAACGTCTACGGCGCCCTGGCCGGCCTCCGTCTGCTCGAGCGCGTGGGCTACGACGCCGTCGAGCAGCAGATCGCAAGCCTGGTCGAGCGGTTCCGGGATGGAGCAGCCGCCGCCGGGTATGCGGTCGCCACCCCGGCGGATCCCTTGCGGCGCGGTCCGCTGGTCGTCGTCAGGAGCGTGGATGCCCAGGCGCTGGTCGGGCGGCTCGCCGCGCGAGGCATCGTCGGGTCAGCCCGCGGCAACGGCCTCCGGATCTCGTTTCACGGCTACAACACGACGCAGGACGTGGATGCGGTTCTCGAGGCCCTCGAAGCGGAACGGGATCTGCTCGAACGGGCTCCGGCGGCCCAGCGGGCGGGCCGATAAGGGGATCGGTGGCCTGCCCCTAGCCCCGGCGCCCCGTCCCGGCATTCACCGACTCCGGCCCTCCCTCCGCTTCGGCCGACTCGTACGCCGCGACGAAGGCGGGATCGCGTCGCCGGAGCTTCTCGCGATCGATCTTCTTGCTGCGGGTCATCACCTGATAGGCGAACCGCAGCGGGGCGAGGCCCATGTGGGCCTCCATCTCCTCGAACCAGTGCAGACTCTCGGCCGCCGCCTCCTGGTAGGCATCGACGATCGGCTTGCGGACCCCTTCGAACCGCGCCAGCGCCTGCTCCACGCGCGCTTCGTGCCGGAACGACTGGAACAGCGCGATCGAATCCTCGAGCGCCAGCTTCGTGCCTGAACCGATCGAGAAGTGCGCGGTGTGAAGCGCATCGCCGAGGAGCACCACCCGACGGTCGTGCCAGTGCGCGTTCTTCACCAGCGGAAAGTTCAGCCACCTGACGAAGTTGTTGGAAAGGAGCGGATGGCCGTCGAGATCCTCCGCGAACACGCGGGCGAGATAGCCGCACGTCTCCTCGTCGCTCATCGCGTTCAGCCCGGCGCGGCGCCAGGTCTCCGCATTGCACTCGACGATGAACGTGCTCGTGGTCGGGCTGAACTTGTACGAGTGCGCGGCGAAGACCCCCGCATCGGTCGCGTGAAAGGTCAACGTGAGGCCGTGGAACAGCCGGCGAGTGCCCAGCCAGATGTACTTGTTGCGGCCGAGCTCGACCGAGGGCGCGAACGCCGGCTCGAACGCCCGCCGGACGCCGCTGTTGGCCCCGTCGGCGCCGACCAGAAGGTCGCACGCGGTCGAGAGGCTCGCCGGATCGGACACCGTCGTGTGGAACTGCAGGTCCACGCCGAGCTCGCGACAGCGGTCGTGGAGGATGCGCAGGAACGCGAGCCGCGCGATCCCCGAGAACCGGTTGCCGTGAATCGACACACGGACGCCGCGGTGGACGACGTCCACGTTGTCCCACGTCTCGCAAGCGGCGCGAATGCGGCGGAAGGACGGTTCGTCGCTGTCGGCCAGATACGAGAAGGTCTGATCCGAGAACACGATGCCCCAGCCGAAGGTGTCGTCGGGGCCGTCGCGCTCGAACAGCGTGATCTGATGACCCGGATCCGCCTGCTTCATCAGGAGCGAGAAATACAGGCCTGCGGGCCCGCCGCCGACCACGGCGATCTTCATGCCCATCTGCAACCCCTCTATCTCGTCCCGCGTCGGGAACGTGCCGGCGGCGGCTATGGAAGCTCGAATGCCGGCTCGGGCGCCACCAGCCGGCGTTTGCCGTCAACGGACAGCTTGCCGTCCGCCCGCGCCAGATCCACGCGATCCCAGAGCTTGCATGTGACCTGCTTGTGCTTCTGATCCAGCCCCTCGCAGTAGTTCGTGAAGGTGCAGCGCCGAATCTCGTGACCGAGGCCCAGCCGCACCTTCCGAAACCAGTCGGGATCGGCCAGCGACTGCCGCGCCGCGCCGATCACGTCGGCTTCGCCGCGCGCGAGAATGGCCTCGGCCTGGTCGAAGCCGTAGATCCCGCCGGACACGACGACGGGCGTTTCGAACCCGGCTTCACGAACGGCGCGACGGATCGTGGCCGCGGCCTGGACGTTTCGGCCGAACGGCCCCCGCGCGTCGGCGAGCGCGGTCGGCATGCACTCCCAGCCGCTCGGACCCGTATAGGGATAGGCTGGCCACCCGACGTTCGGCTGCTTGGCGTCCTCGAACTTGCCCCCGCGCGACAGCGACAGGAAGTCCACCCCGGCGCGTGCGAACTCGACGCCGAAATAGACCGCGTCGTCGAGGCGGCTGCCCCCCTCGACGATCTCGTCGGCCAGGAAGCGGCACCCGACCACGAATCCGGGCCCGACCCTCCGACGGACCGCCTGAAGGACCTCCAGTGGCAGGCGAACCCGGTGCTCGCGCGGACCGCCGTAGCCGTCGGCGCGATCGTTCAACGCCGAGAGGAAGGACGCCATCGTATAGGCGTGGGCGTAGTGCAGCTCGACGCCGTCGAAGCCGGCCATCTGGGCGCGCCGCGCCGCGTCCGCGAAGATGCCAGGCAGCAACGACGGCAGGTCGCGGATGTGCGGCCTGTCCGTGTCGGTCACCCGCTCGCGGAAGCCGTGGGTGAGCGATTCGAGCTCGCGCGGCGTCAGGACGGCGGCGACCTCTTCGTCGCTCATCGCCAGCAGTGTCTCGCGGATCTCGGCGTCCGTGGCCGCCACGCCGCGCAGCGCGTCGCGATGCCGATCCGTCAGCTCGAGGAACTCACGGAAGTACCGCGTCGGCTCCGGGCGACGCCTGATCGCCAGAAAATCAATGAGCTGAATGAAGAGCCGCGTCCGCCCCTCGCTTGCGGCCCGGACGACCTCGACCAGCTGTCGCAGCCCGGGCAGGAAGCGGTCGTGTCCGATGCGCAGCAGCGGACCGCTCGGAATATCGCGGACGCCCGTTGCCTCGACGACGAGCCCGCCGGGGCGGCCTCGCGCGAAGCGTTCGTACCAGTCGAGCACGTCCTGGGTGACCAGCCCGTCCTCGGTCGCGCGCCAGGGCACCATCGCCGGAACCCAGGTCCGCTCCTTGAGGGCGAGTCGCCCGGCGTGGAGCGGACTGAACCAGCGCGAAGCGGCGGCTTCTGCCTCGGTCGGCCAGCGGACCTCCGGAATCGCGAACTTGACGCGCTCAGGAGGATGCCACATGTTCGCGCGGGACAGATCGATTTAATTTAAGCTTCAACGGTATGGATATGATGTATCCAGCGCGAGGCGCATGTCAACCAGAGTCACGGACCGCCGCCGTCGACGCTGCTACGGCGATCCAGTTCATCGTGCGCCGCCCTCCCTCGACCCTGACGCGATCGGTTTCGCCAGGTACTGATCCGCGACGATCAGCCGCTGGATCTCCGACGTGCCTTCATAGATCCGCAGCGCGCGAACCTCGCGATACAGGCGTTCGACCACCGAGCCCCGCTCGATGCCCTGTGCCCCGTGGAGCTGCACCGCCCGGTCGACGATCCGCTGGGCCGCTTCCGTCGCGAAGAGCTTCGCCATCGACGCCTCCCGCGTGATCCGTCGTTCGTCGCGGTCCCGGAGCCACGCCGCGCGATAGACCAGCAGCCGGGCCGCATCCAGCTCCGTGGCCATGTCGGCAACGGCGATCTTCGTTGCCTGGAACGTCGCCAGCGCGGCGCCGAACTGGCGCCGCGCGGTGGCCCGCCCGCAGCTCTCGTCGAAGGCGCGGCGGGCCAGGCCGCACGCTGCCGCCCCGACGCTGGCGCGAAAGAAGTCCAGGGTCGTCAAGGCGAGCTTCATGCCGCCGCCTTCCTCGCCAAGCCGCTGCTCCGCCGGAACGCGACAGCCCTCGAACTCGAGCTCGCCGATCGGATGCGGCGCGAGCAGGTCGATCGGCCGCGCGAGACGAAGTCCCGGCGTGCCCGATTCCACGACGAAGGCCGACACCCCCCGGCGCGAATCTTCCGCCGTGCGGGCGAACACGACCAGATAGGAAGCGATCGCAGCATTCGAGATGAACGTCTTCCGCCCCTCAAGCACGTAGTCCCCGCCGTCGCGGCGCGCCGAGGTGGCAATGGCTCCTGCGTCCGACCCGGCCTCGGGCTCCGTCAACGCAAACGCCGCAATCGCCTCACCGGACGCGATGCGTGGCAGCCACCGGCGCTTCAGGGGCTCGCCGGCGGCAATCGCGACCGGAAAGGCGCCGAGCCCTTGAACGGCGAACGCCGCGTCGGCGATTGCCGATGCGGCTGCCAGGGCCTCGCGGACCAGACAGACCGCCCTCAGGTCAGGGATCGTTGGGGAGATGCCTCCAAAAGCGCCGGGAACCAGAAGGCGGAGCAGCCCGGCCCGGGCGCACGACTGAAGGAATCCCCGGGCAGCTTCGTCGACTCGCCGGGCGTCCGCGTCGGCGGCCGCTGCGTGCGGCTCGATGTCCGTCGCCGTGAAGTCAGCCAGACGCGCCGCGAGTTCGCGGTGTCTGGGCTCGAAGAAAGGCAGGTCCAGCATGCGCCGCCGTTCTCAGCGTCCCGCGAACCGGGCGGGCCGCTTCGCGCGGATGGCGTCGTATGCTTCGCGAAAATCGTCGGTCTGCATGCAGATCGCCTGAGCCTGGGCCTCAGCCTCGATCGAGGCGTGGAGGTCCAGGTCGAGCTCGAGATTGAGCATCTCCTTCGTCATGCCGATCGCGAACGCCGGACCGGCCGCGAGCCGCTCGGCCAGTTGCCGCGCCTCCGAGGCGACTCGATCGGCCGGCACCACCCTGTTGAACAGGCCGATCCGCAGGGCCTCGTCGGCGGACATCCGCTCCCCCAGCATCAGGATCTCGGTCGCCCGCGCCAGGCCCACGACGCGCGGCAGCAGATAGGCCGCGCCCATGTCGGCTCCCGCCAGGCCGACGCGCGTGAAGAGGAACGCGAGACTGGACTGTTCGCTCGCGACCCTGAAGTCGCAGGCCAGCGCAATCACCGCGCCCGCACCGGCCGCGACGCCGTTGACGGCCGCCACGACCGGCTTCCTGAGCGCGCGGATGTTGCTGATGAGGGCGCCGGTCATTCGCGTGAACGCGAGGAGCCGGGCCATCGGCTGGCTGACCAGCTCTCCAATGATCGCCTCGACATCGCCACCCGAGCAGAAGCCACGGCCCGCTCCGGTGATGACGACGGCACGGACGGACCCGCTGGACTGCAGCGACGCAAACGTATCAAGCAATTCGGCGTACACCTCGAAGGTGAGCGCGTTCAACCGCTCGGGGCGGTTCAAGGTGACCACCGCGACGCCGTTGTCTTCCTCGTAGCGAAACGTGCGTGCCTGGCCGTTCATGGAGACTCCTTCACATCGTCACCTGCCCGCCGTCGACGTTGACCGCCTGACCGGTGATGCCGCCGGCCCGATCGCCCGCCAGGAACAGAGCGAGGGTGGCGATCTCGTCCGGGTCGATCAGGCGTCGCTGCGGAATCATCGCCTCGAGCCGCAGCCGGGCCTCGCCGACCGTCATCCCGGTCTTCTCGGCGATCCGCGCGGTCGACGCCACGGTCATCGACGTGTCGAGCCAGCCCGGGCAAATCGCGTTGACCGTAATGCCGAGCGTCGCGACCTCGAGCGCCAGGGCCCTGGTCAGCCCGAGAACGCCGTGCTTGGCCGCGCAGTACGCAGTGGAGTAGGCAAAGCCGACCTTGCCGGCCACCGAGGCGATGTTGATGATGCGGCCGTGACGACGTTCGATCATCGAGGGCAGCACGGCGCGCGAACAGAGGTACGTGCCGGTCAGGTTCACGGCCAGCGTGCGCGCCCACAGGTCCTCGTCGAGCTTCACGAGGGGAGCGCTCTCGGCCATCCCGGCATTGTTGACCAGGATGTCGATCGGTCCGAGCTCGGCCTCGGTCCGGGCGACCGCGGCCCGGACGCCGGCGCCCTCGGTGACGTCGCACACGACGGAGATACTTCGGCCGCCGCCCGCGCGAATGTGCCGGCTCACCTCGTCGATCTCCTCGCGGCTTCGGGCCACCACGGCGACACCCGCGCCCGACCCGGCAAGCGCCTGGGCCACGGCGCGGCCCACGCCGCGCCCCCCACCGGTGACCAGCGCCACCATGCTGCTCGTCATACCTTCATACCGGCACACCGGGACCGTCGGCGCGATCCGGACCGAGTCACACCTCGCCGGTCCTATGATGACCTGGCAGCGTTCGATCCGCCACTGGAGCTGCGGTCGCTAGCACGACACGCACTTGTGGTGGTTCTTGGCGCCGAGCTTCTCGAGGAGTGCTATCGTCTCGGGGAACGGCTGAACGCGCTGAACGGGGCCGTTGGCCATGTCGACGGTCGTCTGCCCTTCTCGATTGATCCCGAGCACGCTGGCGCCTCTCGACACGAGGAAGAGAATCATGGCGTTGTCGCCGCGAGCGGCCGCGTTGTGCACCGCGGTGTTGCCGTCGGCATCGGTGGCGTTCACGTCCACGTGCAGGTCGTCTACGAGGTACTTGACGGCAGCGAGCATGCCGAACGGCGCGACCGTATGCGCGTTGCCGGCGAATCCTTCGCCGTACCCTTCCCCGGCCGCCGCGAGCAGGGGCGGAATGCCGGGGCCGCCGACGGGCACCGGCGGAAGGGCCGACACGTCCTTGACCTCGTTGCTCAGCCCTCCGCCATTGCGGGCGTGGCCGGGCGTCCTGGTCGTGGGGATGTTCGGGTCGGCGCCGCGCGCCACCAGCAGCTTCATTGCCTCGACGTCGCTGGCGTAGGCGGCGCGCCAGAACGGGGTGGCGCCCGTCTCATCGACCGCCGAGAAGTCTGAATTGTACCCCGAGTACCAGACCTTTCTGTTCACCCGTGCGTTCGGATTGGCCCCCTTGTCGAGGAGCGCCGTCATCAGATCGAGGTACGTGATCTGCTGCTGCTGGTAGGCCCGCGGCTGGGGGTACAGGGCCTTCTGCGCCCATTGGCAGTTCAGCACCGCGTAGAGGGGTGTGACGCCGTTCGAGCTCGCGCGGTTCGGATCCGCGCCCGCGTCCAGCAGAAACCGGGCCAGATCGAAGTGGCCGTTGATGGTGGCGATGAGCAGCGGCGTGGTGGCGTCGCCGGCGCTCGGCTGGTTGACGTCGGCGCCCGCGTCGAGCAGCGCCCGTACCGACTCCCGCTGTCCTTGGCGCGCGGCGATGATGACCGGCGTCAGGCCGCCTTGCGTCCCGACCAGCTCGTTGTACGTGAACCGCCGGTCGACGCCACCGACCTGCTCACGGCCTCGACCTCCGCCTCCGCCGAAGATCGCCTGCTGTTCCCTGGTGAAGGGCGAGAGGTCGACCACCAGGGACGTCGCCCTGATGTCAGCGCCGTGGGCGGCCAGCAGCCGAATCGCGTCTGCGCGCCCGGAGGCGGCTGCAAATGCCAGCGCGTTCTCGCCCCTGCTCGCGTCCTTCGCATTGACGTTCGCGCCATGGTCGAGCAGCGCCTTCACGGCCGCGACCTTGCCCGATGCTGCCGCGAACATGAGCGGCGACGTCCCGGTTGTCGTCGGTTGATTCGGATCGGCGCCGGAGGCCAGCAGCTCGGCCACGACTCCGGCGTTGCCGTTCCTGGCCGCCAGCAGCAGCGGCGTATAGCCGCCGAGCCGCGTGGTCGCGCGGACGTTCGCCCCCGCCTGGAGGAGCATCCCCGCCGCCTCGACGTCGCCGGTCAGGGCGGCCCAATGCAACGGCGTCGTGCCGTCGGCCGGCGCGGCGTTCACGTCGGCGCCGTGCTCCAGCAGCCGGCGGACGGCGTCGTGATCCCCCTGCCTGACAGCGTCGGCCAGACCGGCCGCCGAGGCGTGGAGCACCAGCGGCAGGCACATGACGCCCACGGCCACGGCGCGGAACACGGCGCTGACCGGCTTCTGCATCGACGGGTGCCTCAGAATCTTCGCCGCCACGTCGGTCTGCCGGCTCGCGGACGCCAGCGGAAACGCCCCGGTGCTGTCCCCGAAGCGGTCCAGGTCATCGAGACCGAGCTCGTGGAGGACCGCCAGCATGACGTTGGCCATCGGGGTTCCGTCCGGAGCCTTCACGTGCAGGTTGCCCTTCAGCCGGCCGTTCGCGTGCCCGGCCACGAGAAGCGGACAGCGCTTGTGGTTGTGCAGGTTCGAATCGCCCATTGGCGAGCCGTAGAGGATGAGCGACCTCTCGAGCAGGTTGCTGTCCCCGTCGGCGGTCGCCTTGAGCCGCTCGAGGAAATACGGAACCATGCTGACGTGGTAGGTGTTGATTTTCGCGAAGTCGAGGAGCCGCGCTTCCTTCTCCTGGTGGTGCGACGCGGGATGGAAGCCCGTCGTGACGCCGCTCTCCGGAAACGCGCGGCTCGAGCTGTCCCGCGACAGCTTGAACGAGAAGACGCGCGTGATGTCGGCGGCGAAGGCGAGCGCCATCAGGTCCATCATCAGGTGGACGTGCTCGGCAAACGAGTCGGGCACGCCGACGGGCGCTTCCGGCATCTGCCTCGGTTCACCGCTCGTGTTCCGCGACTCGACCCGCTGGATGCGGCGCTCGATTTCCCTGATGCCGTCCAGATACGCGTCCAGCCTCGCGCGATCGCGCGGTCCGAGCTCCCGCTTCAGCTGGGCGACCTCTCCCGTCACCCAGTCCAGCAGGCTGTGATCGGCCCGGCGGTCGGCCAGGCGTTCCTCGGGCGTGGCTCCGACGCCGAACAGCTGATCGAAGGCGGCTCGCGGGTCCCGGATCATCGGCATCGGCTGCGTGGGGCTGGACCAGCTGATGGTATCCGTGTACACGCACGAGTAGCCGTATGCGCACCCGCCGGCCTGGTCCACGTTCTCGATGCACAGCTGCATCGAGGGAATCGCCGTGTCCTGGCCGAACCGCTCCGCGTAGAGCTGATCGAGCGAGACGCCGACGTGGACGTCGGATCCCTGCGTCTGCTTCGGATGCGCCTGGGTGAGGAACACCGCGCTCGACCTGAAGTGATCGCCGCCGATCTCCGCCGGCAGGAACGCCTCGGCGTTTCGCACGTCCGTATTGCTGACGATCGTCAGATACTCACGGAAACGATCGAAGGGCAGCAGGCTGGTCGGCGCCAGATCGAATGCCGAGCCGACCGCAGCCGGCGACCACAGGTTCATCTGTGATCCGAGCGAGGTCGTCCCCGCCGAGCCGTGCACCATCTCGATCGCCACGAGGCGCGTCCTGGAAGCCGCGCGTGCGGCGGCCGTCCTGGCGTAGGCCGTGCTCGCCGGCACCATCGCGTCGAGAAACGGGAGCGCCAGCGTCACGCCCATGCCCTTCAGCACGGTTCGACGCGACATATGCTTGCCGGTGACATACGACATCGGGGTCCTACCTCTCCAATCGACGCCCACGGCCGTCGGCGCCGCGAGCCTGGTCGGTGTCCGACGCGCCCTGCCCGCTGCTCATCTGGAACGCCGCGCTGTTGACGATCCCCAGCACATACCACGAGAACCGGTTCTGGTGGCTCTCGGCCGATCTGACGATGGCGCGTATCGTCGGTTGATCGTAGTACTCGACCCGGCGCCCGAGTGCGTACGCCATCAGATTGCCCGTGAAGGTCCGGAGCACCGTCGTGGAACGGGTAAGCAGCCACCGGCGGAGTCCGTCGGGTCCCCGGACGGTGGATCCGTCGTACACGACGCCGGCGGAATCCACCGGAACGCCGTTGTCCTTGATGCGCCGCATCCCGGTCACGTCGAAGCCTTCGAGCGTGAGGCCCAGGGGGTCGATCACCTTGTGACACGACGCACAGGCGGGATTCCTGCGATGCTCTTCCATCCGCTCGCGCGTCGACAGCGTTCTCCCTCCGCCGGCCACCGCCTTCGTTTCGTCGAGGGCGGGCACGTTGGGCGGCGGGGGCGGCGGCGGCGAGCCGAGGAGGACCTCCAGGATCCATTTGCCGCGCTGGACCGGCGACGTGCGGTCGGCCACCGACGTGAGCAGCAGGATGCTGCCCTGGCCCAGCAGGCCCCGGCGGTAGTCGAACTCGCGGCCGAGTTGAACCCGCCGGAATGCCGAACCCGTCACGTTCGGGAATCCGTAGTGCCGGGCCAGGCGCTCGTTCACGAACGTGTAGTCCGCGGTGAACAGGTCCAGGACGCTCCTGTCCTCCCGGACGATGCTGTCGAACAGAAGCTCTGTTTCGCGCTTGAACGACTGCGCGAGCCGATAGTCGTACGATGGATAGAGGAGCGCATCCGGTCGGATGCCGTCGGCGTCGTGCAGCCGCAGCCACTGGGCGGCGAACCGCGTCGACAGCGCCGCCGACCGCGGATCAGCGAGCAGGCGCCGCGCCTGCGCATCGAGAACGTCCGGCTGGTGGAGCGTGCCGGCGGCGGCGACCTTCAGCAGCTCCTCGTCCGGCCCGTCGTCCCAGATGAAGAACGACAACCGTGACGCCAGATCCAGATCGCCGATCCGGTAGGCCGCGCCCGACCTGGCCGCCGCCGGACGCGCCTCGACGCGAAACAGGAATCTCGGGCTGACGAGAATCGCCCGAAGGGCCAGCCGGATTCCGCTCTCGAAGTCGCCATCCGTGCGGCCCTGCTGGTAGAACGCCAGCAGCGGCTCCACGTCAGCGGCGCCGGGCGGCTCCCGGTACGCCTGGCTGGCGAGGCGGCGCACGATTTTCGTGGCGCACGGCAACTCCTCGACCGCCGACGTCGGGCGGCAGGTGAAGATCCGGCGACGGCTGGGGGTGTCCGAAATACCCGTGACGTTGAACGGCCCGGTGATGCTGAAGTCGCGGAGGTGCGGCAGCGTGGTGATGCCGTACCCGTATTCACCGATCTGCGTGTCGGCCAGCGTGTACTCGATCGGCGCGATCACGTCGTCGATCGGCGACGTGAAGCGTTCGAGGAACGTCGCCGACACCCGCTGCGGCCCCGCCTGCACGTGGACGCGCGGCGTGACGAGGTTCATGCCGTTCTTGTCGGCCTCGCTCATCCGATAGTCGATCTTCAGCAGCGATACCCGCTCGCCGTTGATCGACACCTCGATCTGCTCGTTGCGGGCGGTGCTGGCGTACAGCCGTCCGCTCGGCACCGAGTGGAGCATGATGCGGAAGCTGTAGTCGCCGTCGGCAGGAAACGTGTGCACGATCGACATGCCGCCGCGGGTGCCCCAGGGCGCCCCGTCCACGTGCTCCATTTGGGACTGCGTGCGGGGCACCTTGTAGGTCTCTTCGGTCGGCGCCATCCCCCGATTGCCGACCGCGAGGCTCGAGATCGTGCTCGCCGCGCGCAGGTAGCCCTCCGTCAGCACCGGCGAGAAGGTCTGGACGTCGGCGATGTTGTCGAAGCCGTTGCTGACCGTGTCGGCCGGAAGAAAGGCGTCCACGTCGACGTCCAGATCCAGCAGGTCGCGCACGGCCCTCGCGTACTCGGCGCGGGTCAGCCGCTGGAACACGCGCGAGCCCGGATTGGGCCGGGGCGCCGCCGCGCGATCGACCACCGCTTCGAGCGACGCCGCAAAGGCATTCAGCGTGTCGGCGCCCGGCCGGTCCTTGACGGCCGGTGGCGGCATCATGCCGGCACGCAGCTTGTGAATTACCTTCTCGGCGATCGCCGCCGACCGCTCGGCGTGCGCCGGATCGAACTCAGCCAGCGACAGGCCTCCGGCCTTGCCGTCAGCGTCGTGACAGCCGAGACAGATGCCGTCGATGATCTCGTTCTGCGCCTGCAACGGAAGGGACGCGTCGCCGTGAGAGGCCACCAGCGGGGGCGCCTGGCGAGGGTGCGGTCCAACGGCCTGTGTGGCGGCGAGCGAATGGCCCGACCCGAGCATGATCGCCGCCAGAATCGCGGCGCCGTGCCGTTTCATCCGCGCTCCTCGGTCCCCACGGCTGCTCATGATCCGCCATCGCCCACGATAGCCAGCGCCATCGTCCGTGTCAATGACAAATGGTTTAAACCTAAATGACATAGCGGCCGCGCTCGACCGGTCTGGCTGGCCAGCATCAGCGCCGCGACGACGGCCACGCCCCACCTGCATCAGGAACTGCCTGCGATCGACCTGCATGCCCGATCGTCTTGCCGGCGGGGGCGCGCGCGTCAGAACATCGCGCGCGACCAAACGGGCGCCCGATCGAGTCGAGCGCCCTCGTGAGCTGACACGTGCCGTCCCCGCTAGAACACGAAGCGGATCGACAGTTGGTATTCCCGGCCAGGATTTGCCGAGTTGATGCGCAGGAACTCCGGCCGCGGGTTGTTCGCGTCCGGGCCGAAGGTGGAGTCGACGCTCAAGGGATTCAGGTGATTCGTCAGGTTGAAGGTCTCGATGCGCCCCTCCAGCTGTCGACCGCCGCCGAGATTGACCTTCTTGCTGACGCCGAGGTCCACTTCGGAGAAGGCGGACGTTCGAAAGCTGTTGCGTCCGAGCACGCGGCCGTCGGCGAACGGACGGTCGTTCGTCGATCGATCGCCGTTGAGATCGATCCCGGCCAGCGGGTTGATCGTGAAGCCCGAGTGGGCGCGGATGATGCCGGACACCTGGAATCCGACCGGCAGGCGGTAGACGCCGTTCAACGAGAAGGCGTGCGGGACGTCGGTGGCCGATGGGCCGAATTCGGCCTTGCGATCGTTGGGATTGAGCGGAAGCGTGTTGGGCCGGAAGCCGTCGCCGTTGTTGGTCGCGCGGCTCCACGTGGTACTGGCCCTGCAGGCTGAAGTCCTCCGAGAACTGTTTGTTGATCGAGAACGCGACCGCCTTGTACCGCGACTCGCCGGAGGATTCGATCATGTACAGGTCCCGATAGTTGCTTTCCGGATAGCCGTTCGGCAGGTACGACACCTCGCCGGGCAGAATCGGCCGGCCCGGCGCGCCGAAGGGGCGCGCGGCGTCACCGGCCTGGGCGCTGCGCCTGGCGCCCGTCGAATAGTCGAAGTACGACGGCGCATTCACGTTCGTCGGGACGAGCAGCTTCCGGCCGCGGTTGTACGAGAAGTCGGCCGCGACCGACAGGGTCGGCCGGAGCTGGCGATCGACGCCAAGGGTGAAGTTGTACGACTCGGGCTCGTGCCTCACCGACGGCGCATAGATGGGCACCTCGAGGTAGAAGTTCCCCGGCGGCGGCACCACGCCAGGTGGAATATTGGGGCCGGGCAGGTTGTTCGGATAGTCGGGGAAGTTCGGGTCGCCCGGGGCGAAGGCCACCGTCCGGAAGCCGTTCGGGTTGGTGTAGCCTTCAAACGCGTTGATGGTACTGAAGACGGTGCCGTGGAACACGCCGACGCCCCCGCGCACGACCGTCTTGCCGTCGCCGGTCGCATCCCAGGCAAAGCCAAACCGCGGGTCGAGGTTGACCTTGTCATCGACCATCGTCTCGTACTGATAGCGCAGCCCGAGGTTCACCGTCAGAGTGTCCCTGAGGCGCCAGTCGTCCTGCACGAACGCCGCGTAGTGCCACTTCTTGACCGTCAGCGCGCCGGTCCCGACGCCGAAGAATCCCTGGACGTACTGGACCGGCCACGAGGCCGGGTTGTTGGGATCGTAGGGGTACGGCGCGCCTGGCGCGAACACGTACTGGCCGTCGAGCGCCACCAGGAGCTCGCCGCCCGGCGTCGCGCTCCGCGTGCTTCCGCCGATCTTCACCGTGTGCGCGACCGTATGGAACGTGACGGTATCCGCAATCTGGAACACCCTGTCCGGCGACGTCTGGCGGCGGTTCGTCGAGCCCAGATTGCCCTGTCCGGGATAGCTGAGCGCGACGCCGTTGGGCGTGAACGTCGGCTTCTCGGTCGTCGAGACCACGTCCTCGCGCGAGTAGCCCATTCGAAACTCGTTCAGCCGGTTGCTGGAGAACAGGCGCGTGTAGGTGGCGTCGAGGTTCAGGTAGTTGTTGACCTGTGTCTGTGTGTCGTCCGCGATGTTCAGCCCGCCCACGCCCGCGAGCGTCGTCTCGCGCCCCAGCGCGAACTTGGCCTGAAGATGGTTGTTCTGATCGAAGGTCTGATCCAGCTTCGTGAACACGCGCGTCCGGTTGTCCCCGACCGGGAAGGTCCCCTGGAAGCGGCCGTTGTCGATCGGCGCGGTCACCACCGCCTTCTGGTCCTGGTTCCGGTACTGGTACGTGCCGAGGTAGTGCGTGCGATCCTTGATGATCGGGCCGCCGATCACGGCCGCGAGGTCCTGCCGGCTGAACGGCGCCTTCTTGCCCGTCAGGAGGTCCGCCGAGTCCCAGCTGCCGGGCCGCGCGAACAGCGACCCGCTGCCATGAACGGTGTTGGTGCCGCTCTTCGAGATGACCGTCACGATCCCGCCGACCGTCTCGCCGTACTCGGCCGAGAACTGGTTCGTGAGGACCCGGAACTCGCTCATGGCGTCGATCGGGATGTCGGTCCGTTCGACGCCGTGCTGGTCGCGCGTGTTGTTGAAACCGTCGAGCGTATACGAGGTGTACCGTGAGTACGCGCCGTTGATGACCTGGCTCTTCTTGCCCGCGATGCCGTCGGTGCCCACGTCGGTGACGCCCGATCCGAGCAGCGCCAGGTCGAAGTAGTCGCGGCCGTTCAGCGGCAGCTGCGCGATCTGATCCTTGCTCACCGCCGAGCTGAGCGTGGCCTGCGCCGTGTCGATGAGCGGCGCCTCCTGCACGACCGTCACGCTCTCCTGCACCTGACCGACGGTCAGCGTGATGTTTACGATCGGCTTGCTGCCGGCGTTGAACTCCAGGCGCTGACGGGTGTACGTCGTGAATCCGGCCAGCTCCGCCGTCAGCTTCCAGGTCCCCTGGGGCGGCAGGCTGGCGAAGTAGTAGCGGCCGCTGGTGTCCGAGACGACCGTTCGCGTGAACCCGCTCGCCTCGTTGCGCATCGTGACCGAGGCGCCTGGCAGCACGCCGCCCTGCTGGTCCTTGATGACGCCGCTGAGATCGAAGGTGCTCACCTGAGCGTGGAGTGGAGCCGCCGCGACCGTCAAGCCGATCGCGACGAGCGCGGTCCGCGCGACACGGCGGGTACCGCAGGCGAGACGAACGAGCGCGCGTTGCTGGGTCATGGCTCCTCCAGACCGAAGCGGACCGTGCCAGGTGCGACCCGGGTCAGGGATGCGTCTCCAGGCGCCGGTCACGGGTCTCGCTCGCCCGCCCGGACCGCGCGCCCGGACTATGGTGTCAACAGCCTTGATTGTTTAGGCTTAAATGACATTCGGCGCGACTATACAGACTCGGTCGATCGTAGTCAAGCAATGCCGTGCGACACGGTGTGACGCTGGCGTTCATCGGGGACACGCGGCCGCGGCCCTGGGGGCCGAGGCGCTACCGACCCGGCGGGATGGTACCGATCCCTGCGCGCTGCAGCTCGCGATTGAGCGCCTGCAGCTCCGTGGACTTGATGGTCGCGAACGTCGCCAGTTCGGCGTCGAGACGCTTCGACAGCTCCTCGAACGCGAGTTGAGACTGGCGCGTCGGCGCCGAGTCCGAGCTCGCGACGGCGCTGCCGATTGACGCGATGAGGCTGTTCAGACCGACGGGATGGCTCAGAACGTCGTTCCCGGTCTTCAGAGCCGGCTGGACCAGGCGGTCCAGGACGGTCCCGAGGTGGTCCGCGATTTCCTGGATGCGCGCTGACAGCCCCGCGCGTCCCTGGCCAGCGTCCCGGGCCCGCTCGCCGGCCCTCGCCAGGCGGCTCCTGAGCGCGACGATCTCGGACGCCGCGCGATGACAGGCGGTTACCCGATCGCGAATGCTGGTGAGCAACGTGAACTGCTGCGTGTAGCCGTCGGCCGACGTCCGCGTTCTCGGGTCTGCGCGAATCTCGATGGGCCGTATCGACACCGACGATCCGATCTTCAACCGGGCCTGATAGGTGCCCGGCACGGCGACAGGGCCGCGCGTGCTGCCGCCGAAGAGGAGCACGCCGTCGGGCGGCGGATCCGCGCCTGGATAGCGAAGGTCCCAGATGAACCGGTTCAGGCCGGGATCGGCGGTGAGCCCGCGCCCGGCGGCGCCGCCGCTCTCGACCCGGCGAACAACCGTGCCGGCGTGGTCCAGGATCTCCAGCGACACGGGGGACGAGCTCCCGGGCCGGAGCATGTAATAAATGATGGCCCCGTTTGGCGGGTTCTGCCCCTCATCGGGCGCTGGACGGCCGAACCCGGCGGTCCGCTGCCGGTAGGCCGGGCGTGATGCGACGAGCCCCTCCTCGGTCGTCCACGGATCCGGGCGGCGAAGTGGCGTGACGTCGTCGAGCACCCAGAAGCCGCGCCCCTGCGTCGATACGACGAGGTCGGCATCGTGCACCACGAGGTCCGTCACGGGCACCGCCGGCAGGTTCAGCTGCAGCGACCGCCAGCGTTCGCCGCCGTCCGCCGATGCAAACACGCCGCGCTCGGTGGCGGCGTACAGCAGATTGCGGCGTTCCGGATCCTCTCTGACCGCTCGCACGAAGGCGTCGTCGGGCAGTCCCTGCACGACCTGCGTCCAGGTCTGTCCGAAGTCGGCGGTCTTGAAGATGTACGGACGCCGGTCGTCCATCTGGTAGTGGTTCGCGGCCACGTACGCGGTGCCGGCGTCGTGAGGCGACGCCGAGACGAGACTCACGCGAGCCCAGTCGGGCATGCCGCGGGGCGTGACGTTCTGCCAGTGCTGGCCGCCGTCGCGCGTCACCTGGACCAGGCCGTCGTCGGTCCCCACCCAGATCGTGCCGGCGTCGAGCGGCGATTCGGCGACCGTGAAGATGGTGTCGTAGTAGTCGGCGCTGCTGTTGTCGCCTGTCAGCGGTCCTCCCGACGGCCCCTGCTTCGCGCGATCGTTCCGCGTGAGATCGGGACTGATCGCCTGCCAGTCGGAGCCGCCGTCGCTCGTCTTGAAGAGGATGTTCGCGCCGGCGTAGATCGTGCCCGGGGCGTGCCGTGAGGCCACGATCGGAAAGGTCCACTGGAACCTGAACTTGACGTCGGCAGCCGGACGGCCGCCAGGCGTCACGGGCCAGACCGACACGTCGTGAATGTCCCCGGTCGCGTGATCGTACCGGGTGAGCAGCCCATAGTAGCTGCCCGCATAGACGATGTCGGGGTTGGAGGGATCCGGCGCCACGTATCCGCTCTCCCCGCCGCCCACGCCGTACCAATCCGTCGCCGCAATTCCGGACGACGAGGTCCTGCTCGGAATCGACACCGTGGAGCTGTCCTGCTGCGCGCCGTAGATGCGGTACGGGAAGCGGCCGTCGGTGATGACATGGTAGAACTGGCCGGTCGCCTGATTGTCCTCCGTCGTCCATGTGCGGCCGCCGTTGACCGAGATATTGGCCCCGCCGTCGTTGCCGTTGATCAGGCGGTCGGCGTCGTCCGGGTCGATCCAGAGCCCGTGGTTGTCGGAGTGCCTCGGCCGGACCACCTTGAAGGAGCGGCCCCCGTCGGTCGACTTGTTGATCTGAAGGGTCAGGACGTAGACCGTATCGAGCGCAGCCGGATCGGCGATGATGTGGCTGTAGTACCACGCGCGTTCGCGGATCGCCGACTCGCCGTTCGTCCGGCTCCAGCTCGCCCCGCTATCGTCGGAGCGGAACACGCCTCCGTCGGTGGCCTCGACGATCGCCCACACGCGGCTGGAGCGCACCGGCGAGACCGCGACGCCAATTCTGCCTTTGATACCGGTCGGCAGACCCGCGGTCAGCGGGCGCCAGGTGTCGCCCGCGTCGGTGGACTTGTACAGCCCGCTCCCCGGCCCGCCGCTGTCGAGATTCCACGGCCGCCGGCGCACCCGCCACATGCCTGCGTAGAGGACTCGTGAATCTCGGGGATCGATCGACAGGTCCACGGCGCCCGTGTTTTCGTCGACGAAAAGCACGCGCGCCCAGGTACGGCCGCCGTCCTTCGACCGATAGACGCCCCGCTCCGCGCTCGGCCCGAACACGTTCCCGAGGGCGGCGACATAGACCACATCGGGGTTCGAAGGGTCGACTACGATGCGTCCGATCTGCCTCGTGAGATCCAGGCCGACGTGCGTCCAGGTGCGACCGGCGTCGGTCGAGCGGTAGACGCCGTCGCCTTCGGAGAAATTGCTCCTGACGCACGCCTCCCCGGTCCCGACGTACACGACGTTCGGATCGGAGTCGGCAACCGCGATCGCGCCGATGGATCCGCGGTCGAGGAAGCCGTCGGAGATCGGCCGCCACGTCACGCCGGCGTCGTCGGTCTTCCAGACGCCGCCGCCGGTGGCGCCCAGGTAGTAGACGTCGCGCTGGTGGCGCGCCCCGGAAACGGCCGTCACGCGGCCGCCTCGGTAGGGACCGATGCTCCTCCAGCGCATCGCGGCGAGCGAGGCCTCGCCGTCGCTCTGTCGTGCGGGCGCGGCGACGACGCACAGCGTGGCGGCGAGCCACGCAAGGGCAGCGGTCGCGAAACGGCGGTGTCTCTCGATCACGTTCACCCCCGATTGGTCGCTGCCCCGCGCGCTCGACGCACCACGCGACCTTTTCAGAGCGGCAGGAGCCGGCCGGGATCCGCGGCGCGTGCGTGGCGAAGGGCCGGCCCGGCCGAAATGCTTTAGATTTAAACGACCGGCATGATAGTGGCCGGCCCGATCCCTTGTCAACCCGTCAGACTGGCGCGGGAAGATAAGGTCGGACCGCCGCGGCGATCATCGCCGCGGCGATGCCGGTCGAGTCAGCGTGCGGGCACGATCGCGATCGCGCGCACCGGGCTGCCCGACCCATGATCGAGCTTGAGGGGCGTCGCGATCAGCAGCGCGCCGGTCGCCGGCAGCTGATCCACGTTGGCCAGCTGCGTCAGGCCGAACTTGCCGGCGCCGTGCATGATCGAGTGATTCGGGAACGGCGGCTGGGCACCGGAGCCGACGGCGGCGTCGCTGCCGACGGCCTCGGTACCGACGCCGAGGATCTCGCGCTGCTGGGTCAGGAACTCGGCCGAATCCTTGCCCCAGCCCGGATAGTGCGGTTTCTTGTCTGGCCCGACGTTCAGGAACGCCTTCTCGTCACTGGCGCGGCTCCCCCACCCGGTGCGGAGGATGACCCACGCCCGCGCCGGAATCTGTCCGTGGTCGCGCTCCCAGGCCTTGATCGTGTCGCTCGTGGCCACGAAGTCGGCGTTGCTCGCCACGTCCCGGGTGACGTCGATGACGACGGCGGGGCCGACGAATTGCTTCGCCTGGAGCTCGTCGACACACGGCTTGTCCTTGCCGGTGACCCAGTGGCACGGCGCGTCGAAGTGCGTGCCCACGTGCTCGCCGACCTCGAACCAGTTCCAGTACCACGCGGGCCCCTTCGCGTCATAGTGTGAGATCTCGTGCTTCGTGAACGACGGCGTGTTCGCGAAGGGCGGGGGCAGGTGGATGATTGGCGTCTTGGCGTTGAGCGGCTGCGCCAGGTCCACCACCGTCATCGCACCCGACGCGATGCCTTCCTCGACCTGGACAAGAGGCGATGGCGGCGGCTGCGGCGCGGCGGCCGGCGCACCCGCCGCGGCTGCCGGCGGTTGACTGCTGCAGCCGGCGATCGACACCATGGCGCACGCCGCGACGGCTGCTGCACCACCGAAAATCAGCGTCCGCATGAGACCCTCCTTGGCAAATGAAGATGACCCATCCGGGTCGGGCGCAGCGCCGGCGTCGGGAAGCCGGGTCGCTGTCACTGCGTGTTCGCACCCTCGCACGTCACGATCGAATCAGGGCGAGCCGCCCTCGTCGGTCTCCAGCAGCTCGCGCAGGCGGTCGAGGAACCTGAAGGCCATCATCCCGTCGGCCGCGCGATGGTCGAACGTCAGCGCCGTCGACATGATCCGTCGTATCGCAATCGCGTCGTCGACGACCACCGGACGCTTGACGATGGCGCCGAGGCCCAGAATGGCGACCTGGGGCTGATTGAGGATCGGCGTTCCCGTCATCCCCCTGAAGATCCCCGGGTTGGTGATCGTGAAGGTGCCGCCCTGCACGTCCTGCGGCGTGAGCCGGCGCGCACGGGCGCGGTCCGCCAGATCCCGAATCGCGCGGCTGAGCCCGGCGAGCGAGAGATCCTCGGCGTGGTGCACGACCGGAACGACGAGCTCGTCGGGATCGGTCAGCGCCACCGCCACGCCGAGGTGCACGTGCGGCTTGAAGATCACGTCGTCGTCCACGACCGACGAGTTCAGAACCGGGAACTCGCTCAGCGCGCGCACCGCCGCGGCCGCGACGATCGCCGTGTAGGCCGGGTGCGATTCAGCCGATTCCGCTCGAGCCCGCGCCAGCCGCCGCGCGGCGCCGGTCATGTCCACTTCCGCGAAGGCGGTGGCGTGCGGGCTGATCCGCACGGACCATGCCATGTGGTGCGCGATCTTCCGACGGACCGGCGACATCGCGACGCGACGGTCTTCGGGGCCCGGCCGGTACAGGTACTCGGGCGGAGGCGCCGCGACGGCGAACGCGCCCGACGCGCCGGGCGTTGGCCTTCCCTCGGCGAGGGCCCGCTGCACGTCCTTCTTGGTGACGCGCCCCCCGCGGCCCGATCCCTGCAGCCGCGCCAGCGCGTCGAGCGCCATGCCGCCCTGCCGCACCGTCTCGAGCACGGCCGGGCTGTACGAGCGATGCGCCGCCGGACGGCCCGTCGGTCGCGCCGCACCGGGACCCGTCGACGGAGCGACCGCCTGCGGCGGTTCCCTGTGGCGGAAGGCCACCAGTTGCGGGGCATGACTCGACTTGAAGTGGCCGCCCTCTTCGGCCGGAACCGCGGTCGGCGCCTTTTCGGCCGGGCGCCCCCGGTCGCCGGTCCCCTCGATGGTCCCAACCCTCTGCCCGACCGCGACCGTCTCGCCGGCCGCGACGAGTATCTCCTTCAACACGCCCGACGCGGGCGCTGGAACGTCGGTATCGACCTTGTCGGTGGTGATCTCGAACAGCGGCTCGTCCTGCGCGACGGTCTCGCCCGCGGCCTTCAGCCACCTGACGATCGTGCCTTCGGCGAGTGACTCACCCATCTGAGGCATCGTCACGTCGTGAATCGTCATGGTTCGTCGTCGGCTCCCGCCGCTCTCCGGTGGTCGACGTCAGGTACTCGAGGACATCGACGGCGGCGCGGTAAATCTTTTCGGCGCTGGGCAGCACGGCGTCCTCGAGCACGCCGGCAAAGGGCACGGGAACATCGAGGCTGGCGACGCGGGTCACGGGCGCGTCGAGCGCGTCGAACGCCTCCTGGGCGATGATCGCGGCGACCTCGCCCCCAAAACCGCCGGTGAGGTGGGCCTCGTACACGACCAGCGCGCGGGAGGTCTTGCGGACGCTCGTGAGAAACGTCTCCCGGTCGAGGGGCGAGAGCGTCCGGAGGTCGACGACCTCGCACTCCGCGCCCTCGGAGCTCAGGCGATCGGCGGCGGCGAGCGATTCATGGACCATCGCGCCGTAGGTCACGATGGTCAGGTCCGAGCCGACGCGCTTGACGTCGGCCACGCCGAGCGGCACCGCAAAGTCCTCGTCGGGCAGGTCTTCCCGGACCCGCCGGTAGAGATGCTTGTGCTCGAAGTAGATGACCGGGTTCTGGTCGCGAATGGCGGACACCAGCAGTCCCCTGGCGTCGTACGGCGTCGATGGCTGCACGACCTTCAAGCCCGGGACATGCGTGAACCACGCCTCGGGGTTCTGCGAATGGAACGGACCGCCGCGGAACCCGCCGCCGGAGGGGCCGCGAAACACGACCGGCACCGGCGTCCCCCACCGGTAGCAGGCTTTTGCCGCGTAGTTGACGATCTGATCGAAGGCGCACGCGATGAAGTCGGCGAACTGGAATTCGACGACGGGCCGCAGGCCCTCGATGGCGGCCCCGCATGCGGCGCCGACGAACCCGCTCTCGCTGATCGGCGTGTCGATGACCCGATCGGCGCCGAACTCGTCCAGAAAGCCGCGCGTCACCTTGAACGCGCCGCCGAAGGTGCCGATGTCCTCTCCGAGCAGAATCACCCGGTCGTCGCGGCGCATCTCGGAGCGGAGCGCGTCGGAGATCGCCTCGAGGTAGGTCCGCACGCTCATTCCGCGAACAGCCTCCACGTGACCGATTCAGGCGACGGATCGGGCTGGGCGTCCGCCCAGGCGACGGCGTCGTCCACGACCTTCTCGCACTCTCTGTCGATCGCCTCGATGTCGGCCGCCGGGACGCCGCCGCGGCCGCGCATGAACTCGGCGAGCAGGCGGATCGGATCCCGGCGTTCCCAGAACTCGCGCAGATCGGCCGGCACGTACCCCATGTCGTCGTGCTCGCCGTGGCCGCGCCGGCGAAACGTCTTGAACTCCAGCAGGTACGGCCCCTTGCCGCTGCGGGCATGCTCGACGGCCGCGCGGGTGAGCCGCCGCACCTCGAACAGGTCGTTGCCGAAGCCGAGGGCGGCCGGCACGTTGAAGGCGGGGGCCCGATCGGCGACGTTCGCCACGGGCATCTGGAGGGCGTTGGGCGTCGAGTAGGCGAAGCAGTTGTTCTCGACGATCACCACGAGGGGGAGCTTGTGAATGGCGGCGAAGTTCAGCCCTTCGTAGAAGTCCCCGGGGCTGGTCGCGCCGTCTCCGGTGAGCGCGGCGTAGACGCGCGGCTCGCGCCGGTACTTGAAGGCGAGCGCGAAGCCGGCGCCCGAGGGAATCCATGACGCCATCGAGCCGTTGTGATAGGGCGCCAGCCCGTAGGCGTGAAGGTCGGCGAGGAACAGCCCCAGCTCCCGGCCGTGCGACGGCGGAATGTCCTTGCCGAACCACCGCGCCAGGACATGTTTCGGCTCGACGCCCCGGTGGAACCAGCCGGCGATCCCGCGCGCCACCGTCGAGAAATAGTCGTCCTTCTGCAGGACACTGACGACGCCCGTCGCAATCGCTTCCTGGCCGATGCCGAGATACACGGCCCCGGTGATGCGGCCCTGGCGGTACAGCGCGGCGAGCTTCGTGTCGAAGCTGCGGGCGAGCCGCATCGACCGGTACATCGCGACCAGTTCCGCCCGATCGATCGGCGCGTCAGGCTGGATCTCGAGACGGTCCAGAGCCGGATCGAGGAACGGGCTCTTCGCGACCGCCGGCGCCGCGACGCGCGAGGGGACCCCAGTAGCCATCGGTACGAGGAACGTTTCCTTTAAGCTTAAAGTTTTGGCACACTATAGCACGCGCGTCGGGCCGCCTCAACACACCGGCCGCCAGGAGGAGCCGCTGTCATGGAGATCCTGGGCCTGCCTTGGTCGAGCTTCCTCGTCCTGATCGCGATCCCGTTCGGCATCGTCGGCTATCAATACTACGTCTGCTGGCAAATCAGGACCGGCCGCCGCGATTAACGGGGCGGCCCGTGCCGCCGGAGCCACAACGGAGCCTGACGCATGAGCGCAGTGACCGCTGGATACTTCGTCTT
The DNA here is from genome assembly GCA_963840225.1 of uncultured Acidobacteriota bacterium. GTDB lineage: Bacteria > Acidobacteriota > Vicinamibacteria > Vicinamibacterales > CAVVIG01 > JBLMXQ01. Next base: position 61,644 of record CAWIYH010000006.1, on the reverse strand, counting down.
CGCGGCGTATCTCGTCGCCCTGATCCTCATCGGGCTGGCGAGCGGCCGCCAGCAACAGAGCGCGGCCGACATGTGGGTGGCCGGCCGCCGGTTCGGGACCCTGGTGATGGTGCTCGGACTGATGGCGGCCGTCATGCACGGCGGCTCGATCCTGAGCGGCGTCGCCTTCGCCGGCGCCTTCGGCGGCGTCGCGATTCTCCCGTTCATCAGCTTCTCGCTCGGCTTTCTGATCATCCTACTGTTCTTCGCCCGCAAGCTGCGCGAAGCGGGAGGCTTCACGCTGCCCGACTTCATGGGCGAGCGCTTCGACAGCGTCCCGCTGCGCGCCTTCAGCGCGTTCGTGGTCGCGGCGTCGTCGATCGTCTACCTCATCGCCCAGATCAGAGGCATGGGCCTCATCCTGCAGAGCCTGCTCGGGTTCTCGTTCGTGACCGCGATGGTCGTCGGGACCACCCTGTTCGTCTTCTACGTCGCCCTCGGCGGCATGCTCGCCGTGATGTGGACCAACGTCGCGCAGTTCATCTTCATGTGGATCGGGCTGCTGATCCTCATGCCGGAAGTCTACCGCGTCGCCGGCGGATGGGGCACGGTGCTCCATCGGGCGGAGGCGATCGCACCGGGTTGGACCTCCGTCCTGGGCACCAAGTGGGACTGGTCGTACCTGCTCTCCTGGTGGCTCGTCTGGTTCGTGGCCTACGCGACGCGGCTCGAGCTCGTGACCAAGGTGTTCATCGCACGCGATTCGAAGATCGCCAGGTACGCACTGCCGACCACGTGCCTCCTGGTCATGGTGTTCCTGCTCTACGGGAACCTCTACCTCGGCGCGGCGGCGCGCGTGCTCGTATGGGATCAGATCCGGATTCCCGACCAGGCCTTTCCCGCCCTGACCAGGCTGGCGCTCGACCCGGTCGCCTCGGCGATTGCGCTGACCGGGATCGCGAGCGCGGCGATGTCGACGACCGATTCGCTGCTCCTGCTCTCGGGCGCCGCCATTGCGCACGACCTCCTGCGCAAGTCGCTGCATGAGCCGCGGGGCACGCTCCGCGACGAACGGTACTACCTGATGGTCTCGCGCGTTTCGATTGTCGCCGTGGGCGTCGTGGCGCTGCTCGCCGCGCTGCGAACGCCACAGCTCATCCTCGCGATCGTCTCGTACGCCGTGGCGATGGTGGGGGCCACCTTCTTCCTGCCGCTGCTGCTCGGGCTGACCTGGCGCCGGACGACGCCCGCGGCCACGCTGGCATCGTCGATCGGAGGCTTCCTGACCACCACGGTATGGACGGCCTTCACGCTGGCGGGCCGGCCCTGGGCGACCGCCGTTCACCCCATCGTGCCCGGCCTGGCCGTCGGCCTGGTCCTCATCGTCGGCCTGACGCCGGTGACGAATCCAGCGCCGCGGAAGGCGCTCGCTCGATTCTTCCCGGAGCCGCTCGGGGCGCGCACGTCCTGATCGACGAGGACACGGGGCTCCTCTCACGCCGGCCGGGGCGCCGGGGTCGGGACGAACGCCACGGCTTCGATCTCCACCTGCGCGCCCTCCTCGAGCAGCGACTTGACCTCGACGAGCGTGATGGCCGGAAAGTGGCGTCCCATGCGCCGCCGGTAACGGACGCCGATTTCGCGCCGCGCCGCCACGTACCGGGACTTGTCGATGACGAAGATCGTCATCTTGACGATCGACGCCGGGCACCCGCCCGCTTCCACGACGACGGCGAGCACGTTGGAAAGCGCCTGGTCGAACTGATCCGCGAAGCCATCTCCGACCAGGCGCTTGTCGGCGTCCCAGGCCACCTGTCCGGCCACGAAGAGCAGTCCTCCCGGAGCCACGGCGCCGTTGCTGTAGCCGGAGGGCTGCCCGAGCTGCGCAGGATTGATGAATGTCGTCACCATCACGTTCGCCTGTTCGTCCGTGCTCGGCTGAAGGTCGAGAGAGCTGGTGACCCGCCACGAGGGACGCGGGCAACCGTGCCTATTCTACACGGGCGGTTCGAAGGGGCTGCCCCGCCCGCCTCGACGCCTGCACCCGCGACTCTGTGGTGGAGACGTCGGAGACGCGTCGAGGACCGCGGATGCCGGCCGGAGCTCGAAGCCCGCGCCCGGATAGCACAGCGGATAGTCGGCAATTGTCCGCCACCGAATGTCGGTTGGGCGAGGACCCCAAGAGCAGGCGGGATTTCCACACGAACTGTTGAAAAGCCTGTCGATAAACGGCCGTTACGAGACCGTTCCCGGCGGACTCCTCGAACGTTCGAGCGCTTTGCACTGAATTGGGGCGGACCGGCCGCGCACCGACGCGCGCGACATTTTGTGCGCGCCGCCGACCGGTCGCGGAGGGATGAGAAATCGGCGGGCGGCCCCATGGGCCGTCGCCGGTATCCCCTCGCAATCAGAAATTGCGCCCATGATCGTGGTCGTGGTCAAGAAGTCGGCCCGGCCCGCTCATGGTCGCGACCCCGGCAGCCTCTGAATGGCCGCGTTCGACAGCGCACCCCCGAACTCGGTCGTGGCGCCCGCCATCTTCCCGGGCGCTGGCAGCAGGCGTGCGGCGAGCGGCTTGTTCCACTTGACGGCCAGCGTGGCGACGTCGCCGACGATCGCCGCGATGGCGGCCTCGCTCGTATCGCCCGGCAGCGGGACGGTGTCCACGCCGCCCGCGCACACGGCGGAATACGCAAGAATCGAATCCAGCGTGTACGTTCGCTCCGTCCAGCGGCGGGTCAGCACGGCGTCTTCCAGCACGGGAATCATGAGACCCGAATAGCCTGTCTGCTTCACCGGCACGTCCTTGACGGCGCGCGTGATGATTGCGGCCGCCGTCTCCGTGCCGGGCGACCCGAACGGCGCGCCCGTGAACGACTCGACCGCCGCGCCGATCGACACGTCGCCGCCGGGCGCCGGGGTGGGATCGATTCCGGCGTAGGTCCATCCGCTGCCGCTCGCCGCTCGCACGGCCGCCGCTTCCACGGCGCGAAGGTGGACGCCGAGCGCCTTGGTCAGGGCCGTCCCGGCGGTGCGAGGGTCGTGCTCGCGCGCGAAGACGTCCATGACCACATTCGCGGCCTGAAGGCCGATGGCGAAGGCCGGCGGTCCGCCAGCCGGGTGCCACGCGCCGGGATAGAACGGGCCGTACGGCTTCAGCATCGCGATGGCGCCGAAGTTGAAGTTCCCCTGGCCATGCGGGCTCCGCTGCCCCACCACCCTGATGAGGCGCGCCGCCTGTCGCACCGCGTTCCAGTGAATGCCGTCGTCGCCCGCCACAATCACGTTCGCGTTCAGGCGGTTGCCTGCTTCCGACAGGACGTCGATGGCGAGATCGACCGGGGAGGCGTCGTCGGTGTCGCGCCGCATGGCCGGGCCGATGTTGGGCGCGAAGCGGAGCTTCGTCGCCATCTCGTTGATGCCGTGCAGCACCGCGAGGGCGTCGGCACGACTCAGCCCGCGGGTGTATTCGGGGAACGGCTGCGTCGAGATGCGGACTCCCGACACCTCGTATCCCGCGGCCGTGACCTCGTCGCGCACCGTGTTGAGAAACGCGACCGCCTCGCGAATCTGCGAGGGATACGACGCCCGGTCGATCGTGATGAATCCGGTGATGGCGCGGACCTTCGGCCTGGACGGGTCGGGCGCCCGGCCCGCGGGCACGGCCGAGACGGCGAGGACGGCAAGGACGCACCAGACTCCACCCAGATGTTTCATCCCGACGCCTCCAGGCCGCCGGCATCCAGGTCTCGGACGCCCGGACGCGAATCGGGGCCAATCGCGGTGCCGCACGGCGACGGCATCTTAGCGCGCCCGCCCTGATTTGCCGAGGCCCCGCTCCCGGGGCGCCGGCAGGCACACGGCCGCCCGACTGCCGCGCGGAACCGGAGCGCCGTCAACAGACGGCGCATCATCAGCTGGGAGTCCTCAAAGACTCATCGATGAAGCCGTCGCCGCGGCTCATCCCACCCGGACGTATCCCTTCAGCTGCAGGTTCACCAGCGTCGTCAGCGCCCAGAGATCGACCTGAATGTCGGGATTGACCTGGGCCGGATCGATCTTCCTCGCGAGCAGCCCCTGGCCGCAGACACGGAGGTCGACGCCCGCCTGCTTGAGCGCGTGGATCAGGGCGATATTGGGATTGTCGCGCTGGTAGCGCGCCTTGTAGGCCTCGTTCGCCATCACGATATCGATGTCCGGTGTGCGCTGGTGGAACATGACGACGATGTGGCGATGTTCGGCCGGGACGCCGTGCTTGCCGAGCGTGTTGACGTACATCGCAATCGTCGGCAGCATCGGATTCACGTCGCCCGGCTTTTTGGCGTCCTGGCCGTCGGCGAAGACCACCTTGTAGTCAGTGGCCGGATCCGGCAGCTCGCGCGCGCCAGCCAGATCGCCGGCGGCTTCGTAGCCAGGCACCAGGAGTGGCTTGTCGGCGTTCGCGGTCACCGGTCCGAACGATCCCGATGCGAGCACCAGGGCGCCAATCAGCCCAACGGATGCGGTCCTCATAATTCCTCCCTGGGGACATGGAACGCTGTTGCTGACAGTTCAGTGGCTCGGCGACGAGCCCGCGGTACGCCGGAAGAAGTCGGCCACCTCCTTGCCCTGGATCTCCTTCAAGAGCGCCAACTGCGCTGCAACCTGCTGCGACAGGCTGTCGAAGACCTCGTATGCCTGCCTGGGCGGCCTGTCGTCGGCGGACTGGACGACGGAGGTCAGCGCGGCCAGCCGGATGTTCAGGGTCTTGGGCGGCACGAACATCGGATTGGGGCCGAGCAGCCGCGTGAGGGCCCCTTCAACCGACCGCAGCTTCTGCCTGGCGCGATCGGCCGCGGCCCGCGCCTCGGAGCGATCGGCGAGCTTCCGATCCGCCTCGTCGATCCGCGTGCGGGTCTGACGGATCTGGTCGACCGCGTCGGTCACTTCCGACAGCCGATCGCGGATCCGGATCATCAGGTCGAACTGCGCCCGCAGGTCGGCGTCGCTCGCCGTGACGCGCGGGTCCCGGCGGATCTCGAACGGTTGCTCGAACACCTGCCCGCCGACGTGGAGCTGAACGTGGTACGCGCCGGGCGGAGCAATGGGAGGCAGTGCCCGCGCCCATTCGAGATTCGTGAAGGGACCCGGCGGAACCTCGCGCGCGCGGGGGTACGTCATGTCCCATTCGAATCGATTCATCCCCGTTTCGGCAGGCACCAGCGGATCGCCCGCCGACGCCGCGCGGCTGCTGTAGGTGCGGATGGCCTGGTTCCCGCCGTCCAGGACTGTCAGCGTCACCTCGCCCGCCGGTTTCTGCTTCAGGTAGTAGGTGACCCAGACGCCGCCGGGCCGGCCCTGCCCGCCGTTGAGCACGGTGGGCCTGACGGTTCCGTCCGCGCCACGCACGTCCTGGATACCGACGTCCTCGCCGCCCGGTCGCACCATGTCGGAAGGCTCGCCGGCGGTACTGCGCCGGCCGCCGCGACCGCCGAGGAGCCGGAAGCCGGCCGGTACGGGGAGCAGCCGGGCGTCGGACTGCAGCACGTCCCGGCTGATGCCGCGCAGCGGCGTCAGGTCGTCGAGAATCCAGATCGCGCGGCCGAAGGTGCCGGCGACCAGATCGTTGTCCTTCACGACGAGGTCGTGGACCGGTACGACCGGCAGGTTCAACTGCAGCGAGTGCCAATGCTCCCCGGCATCGAACGACACGTAAACGCCCGACCACGTGCCGGCATACAGCAAGCCGGGACGAACCGTGTCCTCGCGAATCACGCGGCAGAAATCGCCCGTCCGGATCCCCTTCGTGATCATGTGCCACGTCGCCCCGTAGTCGGTCGTCTTCAACAGGTAGGGCCGCGTGTCATCCAGCTTGTACCGGTGCGCCGCCACGTAGGCCGTGCCGGCGTCGTGCGGCGAGACCTCGATGGCGCTGATGATCGTCCACTCCGGCAGGGCCGGCGGCGACACGTCCTTCCACGTCCGGCCGCCGTCCCGCGAGAGGTGGATGTTCCCGCTGTCGGTCCCGGCCCACAGCTCGCCGCGGTTCAGCCTCGACTCGGCGAACGCGTAGATGACGCTGCTGTACTGGGACGAGAACTGCTGCGACGTGATCGGGCCGCCGTCGATCGCCTGCATCTTGCTGGCGTCCTGGCGGGTCAGATCGGGGCTGATGGCCTCCCAGCTGCGGCCGAGGTCGGTCGTCCTGAAGACCCGGTTGGCCGCGGCGTACACCGTGTCCGGGTCGTGCGGCGAGATGACGATCGGATAGGTGAAGTAGAACCGGTACTTCACGTCCTTGACGGGCGAGCCGTACTGGTCTTCCGGCCAGACGGTAATCAGGCTCTGCTGGCGAAGGCGCCGGTCGAACCGGATCATGTTGCCGCCGCCGCCCGACGAGCTCCCGATCGATCCGGCGACGATGATGTTCGGATCGTCGGGTCGGACGACGATGCTGCCGCTTTCGGCGGTGCCGACCGTGTCGCAGTCGCTCCAGTTGATCACACCGTCGTTCGTGGTGCTCGGGCAGCTCACGGCCGAGCTGTCCATCTGCGTGGCGTACACGCGGTACGGCACCTGATTGTCGACCGCGATGTGGAAGAACTGCGCCGTCGGCTGGTTGAGCAGCGACGACCACGACCGGCCCCCGTCGAGCGTCACGGTGGCCCCGCCGTCGCCTCCGTCGATCATCCGGCTCGGATTCCTGGGATCGATCCAGAGCGCGTGGTGGTCGGTGTGCGCCATCGGCACGGTGGCCAGGCTGCGGCCCCCGTCGGTCGACTTCAGCACCTGCATCCAGGACAGGTAGACGGTGTCCGGATCGGTCGGGTGCGCGGTCACGTGGCTGTAGGAGGCGGCCAGCCACCGGAAATCGCGGCGGTTCGACACGAGTTGCCACGTGGCGCCGCTATCGTCCGAGCGGAACAACCCGCCGTCGGCCGCCTCGATGATCGCGTACACCCGGCTCGGGCGCGTCGCGCAGATCGAGATGCCGATCTTCCCCATCACCCCCGTCGGCAGCCCCGGGTTGCGGCTGATCTCCTTCCACGTGTCGCCGCCGTCGGTCGTCTTCCACAAACCGCTGTCGGGTCCGCCGCTCACTTCGCTCCATGGCTGCCGGATGAACTGCCAGATCGACGCGTAGATGACTTTCGGGTTGGTCGGATCCATGGCGAGATCCACGGCGCCGGCCCGATCGCTCTTGAAGAGCACCCTCTGCCAGGTCTTCCCGCCGTCCTTCGACCGGAACACGCCGCGGTCGGCGTTGGTGCCGAAGTGATGTCCCATCGCGGCCACGTAGACGACATCGGGATTCTTCGGATCGACGACGATCCGCCCGATGTGCCGCGTCTCGACCAGTCCGACGTGGGCCCAGGTCTTGCCTCCATCGGTCGACTTGTACACGCCGTCGCCCGGCTCGATGTCCGGATGGGTGCAGGTCTCGCCCGTGCCGGCGTAGACGACCTCGGGATTGGAGTCCGCGATGGCCAGCGCGTTCACCGACGCCGAGGTGAAGGAGCCGTCCGAGATGTTGCGCCAGTAGTGTCCGCCGTCAGTGGTCTTCCACACCCCGCCGCTGGCGGCTCCGAAGTAGAAGACCAGCGGGTCGCGCGGATCGCCGGCGACGGCGGGCGCCCGGCCCGCGCGTGGGGGGCCGATGGGCCGCCACTCGAGGCTCCGGAGGACGCTCGGATCGACAGCCGCCAGATCGGCTCTGGCGGCGAGCCCGCGATCCGGGAGCTTGCGACCGCCTCCCCCACATCCGAGAGAGAGGACGAGGACGAAGCTCAGCCAGGAGATCCTGTCTTTCGAATCCACAGCCGCCTCCCCACCCGCACGTCACGTGCGTCGGTCACGAGCGTCAAGAAGACCGACACAGTCTACCTTTGACTGTCGAGACCGTTCGGGAAAACGTGCGCGTCGGGCGGCTCGGCTCCAGGGCCGCGCTCCGTTCGGAGAGACTGCCGCCCCGGCCGCGCTGCACAGCTGACTCACGCTCTCGCGCTGGAAGACACCATCGTGGCGTTTGCGCGACGAGGGTCGTCCCGATCCGCGCGCCTACCCGTCGTCGTGGAAGCGGGACAGCCGGAACAATCCCAGGTCGTGGCGTGTCCCGCCGTCGAGCGTGAGGTCGGCGAGGATCTCTCCGACCACGCTGCAGAACTTGAAGCCGTGACCCGAGAATCCGGCCGCGACCGCGACCCGATCGGTCGCGTCGAGGTGATCGAGGACGAAGTGCTCGTCCGGCGAGTTCGTGAAGAGGCAGACCTTCATGGCCAGCGTGGGGCCGTCCGCGTCGGGAAAGTACTGGCGGATCGCGCTCCGCAGGACAGCCTCGTCCTCCGGATGGCAGTCGCGATCCATGCAATCGGGATCGGCCGGCTGCTCCAGATGGTGGTAGCGTCCGATCTTGAATCCCGGCAGCCCGAAGGCCGGGAAACCGTAGAATCGTCCCCCGGGCGCTTCCATGTTGAAGATCGGAAAGGTGTCCGGCTGGAATCGGTCGGGGCGGATCGGCTGCGCCCAGAGCAGCACCTGGCGCTCGGGCTCGGCGATTCGCGCCAGACGCGGCACGAGGACGCCGGTCCATGGCCCGGCGGTGAGCACGAGGCGCGTCGAGTCGTACGTCGCCCGATCCGTGCGGACGCGGACGCCCGACGCGGTCGGCTCCCAGCCCTGCACGCGCTCGCGCACGCGGAGGTCCGCGCCCGCGCGTCGCGCCTCGGCCGCATGAACGACAATCGCACGCTCTGAGAGGACGAATCCGGCGTCGGGCTGGTAGACGGCCACCATCGCGTCCGGCAGGCGGTATCCCGAAAACCGCCTGTGAAGCTCGCGGGCGGAGAGCACCTCGTGCCGGATGTCGTGCACCCGGCACGAGCGGAGCGACCCGCTCACCGTGGCGCCGGCCGGCGGGCCGGCGTCGACCCCGCCCGTCACCACCAGCAGCCGCTCGCCGGCACTCGCCTCGAGCGAACGCCACAGTTGGTAGGCGCGGCGCAACAGCGGCACGTACGATGGGTGCTCGGCGTACGCGAGGCGGATGATGCGATTGACGCCATGCGACGAGCCGAGCTCGTGTGGGATGTCGAAGCGCTCGAGGCCCAGCACGCGGGCACCTCGCCCCGCGAGGTGGTAGGCCGCCGCGCTGCCCATTCCGCCAAGGCCGACCACGATGACGTCGTACGGCACAGCCGGAAAGTATAGGAGAACAATGGATGACTGGGGAGGGTGAGACCTTGGTAGGAGGCGCCGAAAATGGAACGGGGCAACGGGACGTGACCCGCTTCCCTGTTCGCGCCGACGAGTTCGCGTGGGTCGCCCGACGCCGTTCTGCTTCGGCGACGCCCGAGGCAGGAGAAACGGCAAAAATCCTGCTGCAGGGGACGCTCGACCTGATGGTCCTGAAGAGGCTGGACAGCATGGGCCCGCAGCATGGCTACGGGATCGCGCGGCGGATCGAACAGATCAGCGACGACGTGCTGACGCTGAACGAGGGCACCGTGTACGCCTCGCTGATGCGCCTGCAGCACCAGGGCTGGATCTCGGCGAGCTGGGGCACGTCGGAAAACAACCGCAGGGCCAGGTTCTACGCGATCACGCGCCTGGGCCGCCGGCAGCTCGCGCGGGAAACCGAGACCTGGGAGCGCATCGCCGGCGTCATCCACCGCCTCCTCCGGGCGGAACCCTCCTGAGATGTGGGCCACGCTCGTCGCCCTGGCCTCCCGTCTCCGCGCGTTACTCGCCCGCCGCCGCCTCGACCAGGACGCGGCGCACGAGTGCGAAACGCACATCGAGCTGCTCACGGGCAGGAACATCCGCGCCGGGATGGTGCCGGAGGCGGCACGCATCGCGGCCCTCCGGCAGTTCGGAAACGTGACGCTCGTCCGCGAGGACACCCACTGGATGAACAGCGTCGGATGGCTGGAGTCGCTCGTCCAGGACGTCCGGTTTGCCATTCGCGGCCTGCGGCACTCACCCGCCTTCGTCGCCGCCGCCGTAATGACGCTGGCCATCGGGATCGGGGTCAACGCTGCGGTCTTCACTGTCACGAACGCGGTGCTCTTCAAGGGCTTCCCGCTCGTGGCCGGCAACGACCGGCTCCTTTACGTGACGAGCCGCGGGTACGGCTGCTGCGTTTCCTACCCGGACTTCGAGGACTGGCGGGCCCAGGCGAAGTCGTTCGCGGACATGGCGGCCGTGCGGGGCGTGGGTGTCGTGCTCGGCGACCGGGCCGGCTTCCCCGAGCAGGTACCTCGGCCACGCAGGTCACGGCCAACACGTTCGCGCTGCTCGGGCAGAAGCCGCTCATCGGGCGCGATTTCACGACGACGGACGAGCAGCCGGGGGCCGCGGCGGTCGTCATCCTGAGCTACGGTTTCTGGGAGCAGCGGTACGGAAGGGATCCGGCCATCGCCGGCCGGACGATCGAGATCGACGGCAACCCCAGCACCGTGATCGGCGTGATGCCGCCTGGCTTCTCCTTTCCGCAGAAGCAGGACCTCTGGGTGCCGCTGATTCCGGCGCCGGACCTTCGGCGGCGCGAGGCCCGTACCCTCTGGGTCGCGGTGGGCCGGCTGGCGAGCGGCGCGACCGTCGAGAGCGCGCGAGCGGAGATGGACACGATCGGCCGCCGCCTGGCGCGCGCCTATCCGCGCACCAACCGGGACCAGCCTCCCGTGGTCCAGACCTTCGACCAGTTCTTCATCGGACCCGATGCCGCGCTGATATACGGCGCGATGTGGGCCGCGGTCGGCTTCGTGCTGCTGATCGCCTGCGCGAACCTCGCGAACCTGTCGCTCGCCCGATCGATCGGCCGGTCCCGGGAGATCTCGGTCCGGATTGCCCTCGGCGCGGGGCGCTGGCGCATCACGCGGCAGCTCCTCGTCGAGAGTCTGATGCTGTCGGCGCTGGGCGGCGCCGCCGCCTGGTGGATCGCGAAAGCCGGCGTTCGCGTCTATGCGATCGCGATGGCCAGCAAGTCGCCCTGGCTCATCGTCGACTACATGATGGACGGCCGCGTGCTCGGGTATCTCGTCGCGATTTCGATCGGTGCGGGGTTGCTGTTCGGCCTTGCGCCCGCGATCAGGCTGTCGCGGCTCGACGCGAACACGAGCCTGAAGGAGGGCGGCCGCGGCGCGACCGCCGGACGGCGCGCGCGAGGCCTTTCGTCGCTCCTGGTCTCTGCGGAGATGGCGCTCGCCGTCGTGCTGCTGGCCGGAGCGGGGGTGACGGTGCGCAGCTTCCTCAACGTCTACACGGCCGATCTGGGTGTGACGACGAGGGATGTCATCGTGGCGAGCATCGGGCTGCCCCCGGTCAGGTATCCCGGCGCCGAGGCGCAGGTCGCCTTTTTCGAGCGCCTGGAGGTACGCCTTGCAGCCCTCCCCGGCGTCGACTCCGTCGCGCTCGCCGGCGCCATCCCGACGGGCGGTGCGCTGCGGCGGCCGTACGAGCTCGCCGGCGCACCGCCCGTGGACGAGCAGCGCCGCCCGACGGTGCCGGCGCTGGTGGTCGGCCCCCGGTATTTCCACACGCTCGGAGCGACCGTCCTCTCGGGCCGCGAGTTCGATGACCGCGACGGACGCTCCGGGGTGTCCGTGGCGATCGTCAACGAGCGGTTCGCGGCCCGGCTCTGGCCGGGACAGGATCCGCTCGGCCGGCGCCTCCGGCTGTTCGATGGCGCCAGGCCCGGACCATGGCTCGCTGTCGTCGGAGTCGTCTCGAACGTCGTGCAGAGCCGCAACAGCTGGGAGAAGACCGACTCGCTCGTCTACGTGCCCTACCGGCAGATGCCAGCGAATCAGATGTGGGTGCTCGCGCGAACCCGAGTCCCTCCCGTCAGCCTGGGCACCGCCTTTCGACGCGCCGTCCAGGGGCTCGATTCCGCGCTCCCCATCTTCGGCCCGTTCAGCCTCGCCCAGCGTCTCGACACTCTGAACTTCTGGTCGAGCGCCGTCGTCGCCGTCCCGTTCCTGATGTTCGCTGCGATCGCACTGCTGCTGGCGTCGGTCGGGCTGTCGGCGGTCGTCGCCCACTCGGTGATGCAGCGCACGCAGGAGATCGGCGTCAGGATGGCGATCGGCGCCACGGCCGGAGATATCCTGGCCCTCGTGCTCACCCAGGGCATGCTTCCGTCTGGAATCGGACTGGCGGCGGGGCTGGCGGCATCTCCGGCCCTCACGCCCGTCCTCAGATCGGCGCTCGTGCGGGTGTCACCGGCGGACCCGATCACGTTCGTGGCCGCTCCGGTGGTACTGATTCTGGCCGCCGCGATCGGGTGCATGATTCCGGCGCGCCGGGCGATGCGCGTCGATCCGGTGGTCGCGCTGAGACACGAGTAGGTTGACTTCGTGGGGATCGGGCATTAGTCTCGGCCCTTCGAGGTCGGCCGGTCCCCCCGGCAACGCCAGTCCGTCGGCCTCCTTGCAGGAGCATGGCCATGCGTATCCGAATGTTCTGGTCGGCTCTCCTCGTGACCCTCGCGACGGCAGGCGTCGCCCGCGCGGCAGATCCCCCGTACTATCTTGCGCTCGGCGATTCGCTCTCGATCGGAATCCAGCCGGACGCCAACGGCGACTACGTCGCGACGAGCCAGGGATACGTGGACGATCTGTACGCCTTCTATCGGACCCGCGTGCACGGCCTTCGCCTGGCCAAGCTCGGGTGCTCGGGGGAGACCACCAGCTCGATGATCTCGGGTCTGGATTCCGGCTGCTCGTACGTGGCCGGCAGCCAGCTGGCCGCCGCGGTGGAGTTCCTGCGGACCCACCGTGTCGTCCTCATCACGATCGACATCGGCGCGGACAACCTGCTTCGGTGCATCGCCCTCACCAGCACAATCGATCCCGCCTGCGTCACCAACGCGGCGCTGACCGCCACCAACGATCTGGCGATCATTCTCAGCACGCTGCGGAACTTCGCCGGCGGGGCCCCGATCGTCGGCATGAACTACTACGACCCGTTCCTGGCGGCCTGGGTCTTCGGCGCCAACGGCCAGGCGCTCGCCAGCGCGTCGCTTGCCGCGTCGACCTTCTACAACCAGGCGCTCGAAAGCGTGTATCAGCCCCTGCAGGTGCCGGTCGCGGACGTCGCGGCCACGTTCCGGACGACGAGGTTCCCCGCGAACGTGATCCTGGCGCTGACGTGGACCTGGATGGGCGCGAGGGCGCCGAGGGGTCCGGACGTGCATCCGAACTCGCTCGGGTACCTCGCGATCGCGTCGGCCTTCGCCAAGGTCATTCAGGCGCCGTAACCTCGCGCGCCCGCGGGTCGAGTCTTTCCTTTTGCGAAGGCCAGCGCTCTCTCGCCCGCTGTTCGTGTGCGCCGCCGATTACCTACTGCCAGAAACGGCCGAGCTGATTGCGGCACCCGCGGGCTGGGTGACATGATCGACGAGCCCGCCGCCTGACTCGCTGCCCGGCACACCGGTCCGGCGGTCTCCAGCACGTGACAAGGAGGGATCATGATCGCTGGCGGTGATGTCGATGTCCTGGTCGTCGGGGCCGGACCGGTCGGCCTGTTCCTGGCGAACGAATGTGCCCGCCGCGGCCTGAGGTTCCGACTCGTCGAGGCCGGCTCGACTCAGTCGGAACATTCCAAGGCGCTCGCGATCTTTCCGCGAACGCTCGAGATCTTCGACATGGCCGGCGTCGTCGGTCCCTTCCTCGAGAAGGCGAATCGCGTCACGTCGGTCGCGGTCGTGTCGCCGGAGCGGACCCTCGGCCACCTGCGGTTCGCGCCCGAGGAAAGCCCCTATCCGCTCATTGCCATGGTGCCCCAGGACGTCACCGAACGGATCCTCGTGGACGAGTTGCGCCGCAAGGGCGGGGCGGTCGAATACGAGACGTCGTTCGTGTCGGCGATGCAGCACGACGATCACGTCGAGGTGACGCTCGATCGCAAGGGCCAGCACACGGAGCTCCGGGCGGCATTCGTCGTCGGCTGCGACGGCGCGCACAGCACGGTCCGCCACCTGCTGAACCTGCCGTTCGAGGGAGCGCAGTACCGAGGCGTCGTTCATGCTGGCCGACATCGAGACCAACGACGCGCTTCCCGCTGACGAGCTGCAACTCTGTCCCAGCGAATCGGGTCCGATCGCCGTCTTTCCCATGAGCGCAACCCGCCGGCGCATCGTGGCGACCGTCGAGCACGCGGAGGGAGACGCCCCATCACTCGACCTGGTGCGGCGGATCCTGCACGAGCGTGCGCCGGCGGCGCTCGAGGCCCGCGCCCTCCACTGGAGCAGCTACTTCAACATCCACCATCGGCAGGCGGCCCGGCTGCGCGTCGGACGCCTCTTCATCGCCGGCGACGCCGCCCACATCCACAGTCCCTTCGGCGGGCAGGGCATGAACACCGGTCTCCACGACGTCTGGAATCTCGCGTGGAAGCTCGATCTGGTCGTGAAGGGTCACGGCACCGAGCGGTTGCTCGAGAGCTACACCTCGGAGCGGCGCCCGGTCATCAAGCAGGTCATCGAGACGACGGACTTCCTCACGAAGGCGTTGGGAACGCCGAGCCGCCTCGCGCAGGCGTTGCGCGATACGGTCATCCCGATGGCGTCGCGTCTGGCCCCGTTTCAGCACGCTTTCGTCCAGCGGCTGTCGGAGCTCGGCATCGCCTACCGTGGCAGCCCCATCGTCGACGGCGCGGGAAAGCGGTACTTCGACGATTCCCTGCGCGGGGGCGAGGGCATCCGCAGCCGTTTCCTGCTGCTCCTCGACGACGGCGTAGACCCGTCGATCGAAGAGGCCGCGACCGATCTCAAGGGCTCGCTCGGCGATCTGATCGAGCTGCGATCGCACCCGGGGCACGACATCACGCTGGTCCGGCCCGATGGCTACGTCGCGTTCGCCTCGCACGGACACGACAGGGTCGCGGCGCTGCAATCCGTTCGGTCGGTGCTGGAGCGGCAGGTCCATTGACCCGGGCCGGCTACACGCCGAAGACCTCCTTGAAGTACCCGTTCAGGAGGCGGTTCGCCGGATCGTACTTCTGCCGCGTGGCGGCGATGACATCCAGCCGGCTGCCGTAGGCCTTCGTCGCCATGGCGTTCGTCACGCCGAAGGTCTGGTTCAGCAGCGGCACGCCGCCGCGGTCGATGCACCAGTCGTTGTAGGCGGCCAGAAACGCCTTCCAGCCCGGGTTGGCGGTCGACACGGGATCGATCGTCATGACGGGGCCGTCGTACCAGTACCAGAGGAGCGCCTGCTGATCCTGCGCGATCCGGTAGCCGACGTGCAGGAGGTTCGTCCTGTAGTGCTTGCGCCGGTAGTAGTCGTTGACCCACTCGGCGTACGCGAGCAGCGTCTCCCCGTACTGTTCGTCGGGAAACGCGAACAGGCTGAACGTGTACCGGCTGTCGTTCGACACGGGCGGATAGAGGATGGTCTGATCCGGCGCCAGCGTGTTCTCGCTGACGATGATGTTCTCGAGCTTGAAGCGCCACATCGCGTTGAAGGCTTCGATGATGGAATAGCGCGCCTCGGGGTCCGGGATGTCCCGCTCGGCATCGTGGCCGAACCGCGGCCCGGCGGTTCCCCAGAAGTAGTTGCGGATGTTCCAGATGGCGCGGTTGGGCTCGCCCGTGGCGCCCGGGTTGTACTTCCTGAACTCGACCGTGATGCGGTCGGTGTAGAAGAAGATGTAGAAGAACATCGAGTAGCCGAGCGCACGCAGGTCCGGCAGCGCGGCCGCGAATTCCTTGAGCGAATACGTCTTGTGATGGACCGCCATGGGAACCAGCGGCCGGACCCGGTAGGTGACCTCCGCGACGATCCCGAAGGTGCCGTAGCTGCACCGGACCTGCTTCATGAGGTCCGGGTCGGCGGCTTCCGTGATCTCGACCACCTCCCCCGAGGGCAGGACCATCTTCACGCCGACGACGTACGATCCGACCTGGCCGTACTCGCCGGGCATCGAGGCGTCCTTCGTGCCCGCGCAGGCGGCGCTCCCTGCCGAGAGGCTGCCGATTTCGGTGTTCACGTGAAACTGGAGATTGCGCTCGAGCAACGTCAGCTCGATGTCGCGGTACAGCGCGCCGGCCTCGACCACCACGGTGTCGCCGTTGATGGCGAGGATCCGGTTCATCTTCATGCGGATCAGGGTGCCGCCGTCGGCGGCGCCGCAGGCCGTCGTGGAATGGTTCGATCCGACCGCGCGGACCGGCGACGGATACGCGACCGGGTCCTTCAGGACGCGGACGATGTCGTCCACCGAATGCGCATCCACGATGACGCTGGGATGCGACACGAGGTCGCCAAACCAGTTCGTGACGGTCAGCTCGGTTGTCTCAGTTGCCACGACAGCACCTCTCGATTTCGCTCAGGCCCGATCGCGACTCGGCCCCGTGGGGGACGCGCGAGGCGAGGTATTGTGACCAGTCGAGGCGGGACCTACAAGTGAAATCCGGGCCGCGGCGTCGGCCGCCGCCAGCCCGACATCGGGGCACGCTGCGATCGACCGGCCGCGCGGCGGTCAGGCCCGCGGAGCCCGGCCTTGAGCGGCGGCCATGATGACGTCGGCCGCCTTCTCCCCGACCATGTAGACCGCGCTCACGATGAACAGCCCCGGCACCCGCGGGAACACGGAGGCGTCCACGACGCGCAGCCCGTCGGTCCCATGGACCCGGAAGTCGCTCGTCAGCACGCCGCCCGACGAGGCGGGACCGATCGGGCACGAGCACGACGCATGGTGGCCCCAGGCATGGTCGCGCACGAAGGCCCTGAGGTCGGCGTCGCTCGTCACCTGCTCGCCCGGCAGCTCTTCGTGTGAGACGACGTCCGGCTTCATCCCGCTCGTCATCCGCCGCACGAGGCGGATGCCGCTGACCACGGCGGACAGGTCGTCGCCGGCCGCATCGGTGCCCTCGTCGAAGTAGCGGAAGTTGATGGCCGGACGCACGCGTGGATCCGGGGAGGTGATGGACACGCTGCCCGCCCGGTTGTTCGTGTGCCCCTTCAGCACCACCCACGTCAGGTAGTCGTGGCTCCGGCGCACGGCCTCGGAGTATCCCGGCTCGTAGCCCGCGAACTTCGCGAGCAGCGCGTAGCAGAAAAGGTCGGGCGCCGGCCGGCCGGGGAAGGATCGCTGCACGACCGAGAGCAGCACGCCGTTGCTCGTGTACACCCCCTTCCGGCTGTCGGCCCACTGGCGGTACTGCGGATCAGCGGTCGTGAAGGTGGCGCCGTTCAACGTGTCCCACGGCTGCCGCATGCGATTGACGACCGGAACTTCGTAGCGGTCCTGGAGGTTGCCTCCGACACCGCTCAACGGCACGCGCACGCGCACGCCGCACCGGCCGAGCGTAGCAGGATCGCCGATCCCCGACAGCATCAGCAGCTGCGGCGTGTTGAAGGCGCCGCCGGCCAGGATCACCTCGCGGCGGGCCGCTGCGATCCGGGTCTCGGCCGCCGCGCGGCTCGGGTTCGCGTGCGCCGCGTACAGCCGCTCGCCCTTGAGGTACTCCACGCCGACGGCGTGCTGCCGATCGTCGAACAGGACGCGGGCCGCCAGCGCGTGCAACTCGATCCTGAGCCGGTCCGGATACCGCGCCGCCACCGCCAGCAGCCGCTCGCGCGTGCCCGTTCGGCGATGATCCTCCGAGGTGAGCGGCGTGTAGCACGCGCCGACCTCGTCGTGTTCGACGCTCCTGCGGTCGTTCGGATCGAGCAACGCCTCCAGGCGGGACAACGACGGCGCGCCGGATTCGCGGAGCACCGCGCCGATGGCGCGGGCGATGACCTTCCGAACCTGGGCATCGCCGACAACCTCGGGCGCATCGGCGATCTCGGTCGTCAGCCAGCCGGACCATCCGTGGCCCGTCGGATCGAGGCCGACGCCGTGCGACAACCGCTCGAGCGGCCGGTGGCGGCAGTTCTCGATCCGCTGGAAGTACTTCCACATCTCCGCGGAGCGCCACGACGGATCGCCCGTCAGATCGGCGAGCTCGTCCCAGTCCGCGTCGGTCGGGTACACCAGGATCAGCGCATTGTGCGCGGTGCAGCCGCCGAGCGCGCCGGCGCGCGGGTACCACACGCCGTCCTCGGCGGGCAGGAACTTCGGGTCCCGCTCCTGGCGCGCGCGGTCGGCGTAGTGCCGCACGAAGAAGTCCCACCGCAGGGCCGGATCCTCGGTCGCGAAGGGATGGAACGCCGGCACCTCGTAGTTGGCGCGGGCCGACGCCGGCACGTCGCCTCCGGCCTCGAGCACGAGCACCGAGTAACCCGCTTCGGCGAGGCGGGCCGCCACCGTCCCGCCGCCCGCGCCCGAGCCGACCACCACGTAGTCGACGTCGGCCGATGGCTCGGGGACCGCGCGCCGCCCGACGGTTCCGACGAGAACGGCGGCTTTGAGCAGGTCGCGGCGGTTCACGTCAGAACGTCTTCAGAAACTCGATCAGGGCCCGCTTGTCGGCGTCGCTCAGCCCCGGCTCGTCGGGAAAATCGTCGGTCCCGAAATAGTGCCCCTTGTTGACGACGAAGTCCCGGCACTTGCTGACGGCCATCAGCTCGTCCACGAGACGCCCCGTCACCACCCGGAAGTCCTTGTCGGTCTTCAGCGCCTCGATCGCGTGCTTGACGAGATCGCCCAGACGGCGCAGGTGCGCCTTGCGCTCCTTGGCGGGCAGATCGGCGCCCAGGAGATCGATGTTCGTGATGAGCCCGACGGGCATCCCCTGCGGAAACGGCCCGATCCGGAGCGAGTAGCCCTCGCCGCTCGCGCCCGGCAAGAGGCGCCGGAAGAGGGGGACGAGGGGCCGCAGGGCGTCCGGCACGTAGCCGGCCGGGACGTCGAGGTAGCTGTCGACGGTCAGCCGGTCGATGACGCCGACGCCGGGCCCGCTCTCGTTGGCGAAGAGCGGATCCTTGCGGCGGCGTTCCGGCCACAGCAGCTGTTCGATCGACTTCTGGAACGAGTCCATCCGCGCCTCGACCGAGGGGCTGGGATTGAACGGCCCGACGGTGTTGTTCTGCAGGAACGGCGCCGTCGACCACACGCTGACGAGCGACGCCGGCCTGATGTATCCGCGGCCGCCCGCCGGCAGCACGTACGGCATCTTCCGGCCGGTCACCGGGTGGCGAATCTCGATGGTCCCGGCTGAGGGCAGCGTCTTGTACGACTCGGAGGAAAAGTTGTCCCAGATGTTGTCCCGTATCGCGTTGGTCGCCAGCGGGCTGCAGGCATTGATGCCGAGCAGCGTGATCGGCACCCGGAGCTCGCTCGACAGGAAGTTGTCGGCGAGGAACGACTCGTCGAGGACGATCCGCCGCATGGCCGCCTTGAACGCCCCGGTCTTGGTCCATTCCCAGTACGCGTCCCAGGCCTTCAGGTAGCCCGGGCCGTTCGCGTTCTCCATGTCGAGACCGGCGGGCAGCGGCGGCAGCCTGCTCGAGTGACACCGCGCGCACCGCTCGGCGAACACCACCTTGCCACGATCGAGCACCGCCTGGTCGGTGGTGAGAAAGGCGCTCCCGCCCGGTGCGTCCTTCAGATGGTGCGGGTCGGTGCTGGCCAGGAAGAAACGCGCCATGTTCGGCGTCTGCATCTCGGTCGCCCGCCAGTAGACCGAGTTGCGCTCGGCGGACTGGATGGGAATCGCCGAAATCGGCTTCCCGCCGATAATCGGCTGGAAGTGGAGCAGCCACTCCTCGCTGAAGAGACCGATGTTCAGGTACACGCGATTGAGCGCGCCGAGCGCGCCGACCGAATCCGATCCGTCCTTGAGGACGCGCGGCGTCCACGTCGTGCTGGGCCACACGAAGAACCGCGCGAGCGGATCGGCGGCCGGCACGTAGTCGTTGAACTGCTTGTTGTACAGCCCGCCGCCCGCCAGCGTCTCCTTGCCCCATCGCCGCGCCTGCTCCATCCGCGCGGCCAGGCTGTAGACGGCGTTCATCGTGCGGGGGTTGGCGATGTTGTCGGTCGACACGAGCGAGGTGTCGAGCGCGCCGGGCCGCGAGACGTGCAGGGTCTGATAGAACATGCTCGACTCGTCGTCTGCGCGCCAGTGGAAGATCCGGTCCCACCAGAAATACTGCGCGCCGACGTTCGAGCTGAGGTTCTCCCATCCCGGCTTCTCCGGGTCGTCTGGCGGCTTGATCGGATTTGGGCCGACGTGGCAGAAGGCGCACGACATCCCGACCCGGTACGGGCGGACCAGCTTCGCATCGTTGTAGTAGTCGGGATCGTTGTAGAACCGGTCGGAGTTCCACCGCGCCCGGGCCTTCTCGTCGAAGGCCGGATTCGGGAAGAGCCTGAGGCCGACGATGCCCGTCGGCTCGCCGTAGTAGGAGCCGACGGCCACGGTCCGCCCGCGCGCACCGACCTTCACGCCCGGGTAGCGCGCGGCGTCGGCGAACGGGTCGGCCGGGCACGCCCTGTCGCGCTGGTCGATCCAGAGCCCCCAGTGCGCGGGATCGGGTCCCGTCGGCTCGCTGAAGCACGGCTCGTTGATCAGCCCCAGATAGCGGAAGCGATTGTGACGGCCGTACCCGCCCCTCGGGTGCGACGAGATGGTCTTCAGCAGATCGAACGTCCCGAAGCTGTCGATGGAGAGCCGGTCCCACAGCCGGTCGTCGCCACCGGTCCAGACCATCCACATCGTGCGGCCCGCGATCTCCTCCGGACTGAGCTCGCGGCGCGGCGCGCCGTTCACGACGTTGTCGTCCATGTCGTGAAAGTAGTCGACCGGCGGACCCGGGCGCACCAGCTCGTCGGGCGTCACGCCCGCGCGCATGGCTTCGTCCTTCACCGTGCCGGGCCTGGGCTGGGGCGCCCCGCAGCCGGGCCCGCCGAGGGCGGCGAGCGCCGCCGCACACAGGACAATCAGGCGCTGACGCATCGCGCTCCTCCGTGGTCCGTGACGCCTGGCGCGCCGGACCGCGAGGCCGATTCGGGCGTCACGCGCCGGCGCCAATCAGCGCGCTCAGGTGCGCCACCAGCACATCGTCGACCCCGGTGGGGGCGGCGTGCTGCTGGCGCTGGAAGTCTGCGACGGCCGCGCGCGTGAGACGACCCGCCACGCCGTCCACCGGTCCGGGGTGGAATCCCAGGTAGGTGAGATAGAGCTGCGCCGCCCGCGCCGTCAGATCGGGTGCGAAGCCCGACGCGTGCTTGTGGTACTCGGCGGCCAGCCGCAGGTCGTACTGGTTCAGTCGATACGACGGCCCGTTGTACCGCGACGCGAACGACGTCCAGTCGCGGCGGCGCAGCGCGCCGTCGAGCCCGCTGGCCACGACGAAGGACACGACCGACGCCAGCTGACCGTCCTCCGAGCCGCTCATGCCCTGGATCATGTCGTCGACACTCGGGAACCCGGCTTCTGACGCATTGAGTCCGAGAATCTGCCCGAGTCCCCACGAGGTGCTCATCAGCGCCGCATCGCGGTCGAGAGCCAGCGCGAGCGCGAGGCGGTCGGTACTGGTGTGCACCCTGGGCCCCGTACCCGCCGGCCTCGGACGCGCTGATGTCGCCCTCGTCGTGGGCGCCTGCTGTTAGTCGATGAAAGATGTGCCGCTCGTACAGGATCTTCGGGCGGCGGTCCGCCAGGAACCCGCAGCTGGACGCCTCGACGGAGAGCAGCGCCCACAGTGTGGCCGGATCGACGCGCAGCCGATCGACGGCCTCGGCGATCCCGGTCGTGGTAAGCGCACGCGCGGCGCCTGTGAATTGCGGGTCCATATCGCAGTCACCCTTTCGTCACCGTGCCGTGCCGAACGAATTGGGGCCGGGACGATACGTCACGACGCTTACTGCCGGAACAACGCCCTTTATCGGACAGAATGGCGCGGGTGACGATCCATAAATAAACCATTGTCTCAATTCCAGACTGAGCCGTCCCAGCTCTACCCGACCGCCTCGTCGGTTGTGTGCGAGCTCTTTTCAAGACGAAATCGTCGTTTGGCCCTGCGCGCGCCTGTCGGGATGTTACGCGCAATGTAAGTTCCGTCCAAACGCTCAGTTGCGATTCGCGACGTCTTGCCGGGCTCGGGACCTGCGATTGGCCCAAAGCGCTGAGCCCGCATGCCTTCCGATCCCGGCCGGGGAATTGCCCTGCGCGGCCGTGCCTTTCCAGCGGTCCGGAAATACCCCAAGGAAATCGCCGTCCCGGCGGGCGGCCGGAGGTGTGCGCATGAAGAGCCCTATCGCTCGATGGACGAAGGTGGCGATGCTGATGGCGGGCGCCGGTCTGATGGCGCTCGAGATTCAGGCCGCCGCGCAGACGGCGACGACCTTCAAGGCAGCCGACCCGGGCGTCCGTCCGGGCGCAGC
This sequence comes from uncultured Acidobacteriota bacterium, assembly GCA_963840225.1. Classification (GTDB taxonomy): domain Bacteria; phylum Acidobacteriota; class Vicinamibacteria; order Vicinamibacterales; family CAVVIG01; genus JBLMXQ01. The sequence continues at coordinate 39,411 of CAWIYH010000006.1, read as the reverse complement.
CACGGCCGGCGGCCCCATCGCCGGGCTCACCGGGTTCGAGGCCGAGTACTTCGCCGCCAGCGCGGAGGAGTTCGCCTCGGCCGATGCGATGCCGGACGGCCTCGGGCCCCGGATGAACATGGACAGCTGCGGCGGCTGCCACCTCTACCCTGCGCTCGGCGGCTCGAGCCCCGCGGTCAATCCGCAGATGGCGTTCGCGACCAAGGACGGCGGGACGGATCGCCCGCCGGGCTTCATCTCCGCCGACGGACCGATCCGCGAGGCGCGATTCGTGAAGAACGCCGACGGGACGCCGGATGGCGGCGTCCACGCGCTCTTCACGATCACGGCGCGAACGGGAGCCGGCAGCTGCTCGCTCAGTCAGCCGGACTACGACACGCAGATGGCCAACAAGAACGTGATCTTCCGGATCCCGACGCCGACCTTCGGCGACGGGCTCATCGAAGAGATTCCCGACAGCGCGATCCTCGCCAACGCCGCCAGCAACGCCGCCGCCAAGAGCACGCTCGGCATCCGCGGCCGGCCGAACTTTCAGGTGTCCGGGCGCACGATCACGGGCCAGACCAACCCCAACGGCAACGACGGGACGATCGCGCGGTTCGGCTGGAAGGCGCAGAACAAGTCCCTGCTGCTCTTCTCGGGCGAAGCCTACAACGTCGAGATGGGGATCACGAACGAGCTGTTCCAGACCGAGCGTGAAGAAGCGGGCAGTTGCCAGTTCGCTCCGGTGCCCAACAGCGTGACCAACATGGGGTCCGCCAACGCCGTGGACGTGCTGAGCGACATCGAGAAGTTCGCGGTCTTCATGCGCTTCCTCGCGCCACCCCTCCCCTCGGCCGACACGCCCGGCGGGGCGAAGTCGATCGCGAAGGGAGCCACCCTCTTCAGCTCCGTCGGCTGCGCGCTCTGCCACACGGCGTCGTTCAAGACCGGCAACTCGGCGGTCCAGGCGCTGCGTACCCAGACGGTGAACCTGTTCTCGGATCTGCTGGTTCACAACATGGGGGTCGGGCTCGCCGACGGCGTCACCCAGGGCCAGGCCGGCCCGAGGGAGTTCCGGAGCGCGCCACTCTGGGGTCTCGGCCAGCGCCTCTTCCTGCTGCATGACGGCCGGACGACCGATCTGCTCGTGGCCATCCGCGCGCACCAGAGCACCGGATCGGAAGCCAATCACGTCATCGCCAACTTCAACGCCCTCGCAGAGGCGCGCAAGCAGGACCTGCTGAACTTCCTGCGATCGCTCTAGCCGGAGGCGGGGCCGCCGAGGATCTGCGCTTCCATCGGCTCGAGGCGGACGCGAACCGTGTGCAGCGGGCCCGTGCCGAGGCTGCCGTCGATCTCCCTGACGCGGACGGCGCCGGCGGCCCGGCGGACCACAGGCTCTGGCGGCGTCGGATCGCCCGCGTTGCTGAAGAGGACCGGCCGCCGGTCGCCGGCGGCGCTCAGGTTCTGGTCGACGATGACGTCGACGGCGATCGTCTGCGTCTGATTCGTGTTGGCGACGACCAGGACCTCCTCGTCGTTCAGAATGCGCGAGAAGGCGATGATGCCGCCGGCGAACCCTGACACGTCGTATGCGACGCCGTCGCCCGAGACCGGACGGAAGTACTGCCGGCCGTAGCGCAGCGGCGCGCTGGCGCGCCGGACGGCCGATATTTGCTTCAGGGCGCGGAACGGCGCACCGCCGCGATCGAAGCCGGGGCCGCCCCACAGCGCCTCGCGCACGGCTTCGTCGGTCCCGTGGCCGTGGAGACCCTGTTCGGTGCCGTAGTACACGCACGGGATCCCCTGCAGCGAGAACAGGCAGGCGAGGCCGAGCGTCACCTGGCGATCGAACCGGTGCGGATCGGCCGGGTCCTCGTACCGGATGCGCTCCTTCACGTCGTGGTTGTCGAGGAAGGTCACGAAGAACCGGGTAGCGTCGCCGTGGGAGCTCAGCACGTCCTGCTCGACGTCCTTCCGGTGCTGGTACATCCGGGCGAGCGTCGCGGGGCTGGCAAAGCCCTTGACGACCGCGGGCAGGACGAATCGCAGCGGGAAGTCGAGCGCGGCGTCGACCCCCACGAGATCGCTCTCGTCGCGCGTCTGGCGGCCGATGAACCGCGCGATCGTCTCCTCGCTGTCGAACACCTCGCCGAACGTGAAGAAGTTCCTCTTCCCGTACTGGAGCGCCGCCTCGCGGGTCGCGTTCCCGAAGATGCGCGCCAGGTCGTTCTTCAGGTATTTCAGCGTGTCGATGCGGAACCCGTCGACGTCGTACCGGGCGATCACGTACTGATAGGCGCGGATGAGGAACCGCTGCACGTCCGCCACGTCCGTGCGAAGCTGGCGCAGCGACGCGAAGTCGCCGACCGTGTCGTCGGAGGGACCGGGCAGTCCCTGCCGCCGGAAGAAGTCGTTGCGCTGCAGCTCCCTGGGCCAGACGAACGCGTCGCGGGACGGATCCGCGATCTGCTCGATCGGCGTCGACTCGTGCCGCGGCGCGCCGTCCGGATCCCGCCAGAGCACGTCCTGGGGATCCTGATGGAACGTCGCTTCCCGGCCGCCGCTGTCGTGACAGTGGCCGTCGGCCGGCGCGCACCGGTACAGGAACGCGGTGCCGACGTGGTTCAGGACGATGTCGAAGATCACGTACAGGCCGGCGGCGTGCGCCTCATCGACCAGCTCGCGGAGCTCGTCGTCGGCACGGGCGGGGTCCTCGGCGAACCGGGTTTCGGCGCGGAGAAAATCGTGGATGCCGTACCCGTGGTAGGTGCCGGTTTCGGACTGGACGTTGCGAAGCGCGGGGCTGATCCAGATGGCGCCCACGCCGAGGTCCTGCAGGTACGGCAGCTGCGCCGCGAGGCCGCGAAACGTACCCCCCTGAAAGCCGGTGAAGGCCGGGTCGTCGAACGGCGCATGCCGGGGAGGCGCCTGGCGGTTGTTGAACCGATCGATCATCAGGAAATAGATCCACTGGTCGCGCCAGTCGGCCGGCGACGCGGTCAGGGTCGGCCGGTGCGAGCCGCGGTCTCGAGCCGTGTCGAGCACCGCCGCGAAGTCGCGATCGAAGAGCGACGCAGGCGCCTGATGCATGAGACCTCCGGACGGCGGCTCTGCAGCCTGCACGGCCGTCATCCTCCACGAAGGATCGGCCGGCAGCACCGTCGCGATGCCGCGTTCACGTCGGGACAGATATTTGAAACGAATCCGGTGCGGGATACAACACATCCGAGCGAGAGCCAACGGAGTCTGATGAGCTGGCTCTCCCCCCTGCGCCCTTCTCCCAGGTCGACAAGGAAGGCCAGTGGAAGGGCCTCGACGTCGACGTCTGCCGTGCCATCGCGGCGGCCGTCCAGATCGTGATTGACGACACCTAGAATGTCCACGCGAGGCGCGCGTACACCGATCGGCCGTTCATGCCGAACGGCGACTGGCTCGGGAACGTCTGGATGCCGTTGAACGAGTTGACGGTCGAATTGCGGTCCGGAAAGACGTCGAAGAGGTTCTGCGCGCCGACCGCCGCCGTGTAGCCGCCGAACCGGTACGACGCCTCGACGTCGGTCAGCCACTTCGCGCCGTACTCCTGGTCGTCGGCCGGGCTCAAGGTGAAGCTGCAGTACTCGCCGTACCGGGAGAAGTCGAGGTTCACGCCGAACGCCTTGCGCTGCCAGTCGCCGCCGGCGCGGAGGTTGTCCTTCGGCTGGCCGCACTCGATCCGTCGCTGCTCGATGCGATCGAACAGCACGGAGGCGTAGCCGGCGAGCTGCGAGGGGGTGGCCACGCTGCCGACGATCTTCGTGGTGGTGGTGTTGTACCCGGCGCGCAGGCGGAGATCCCCGGCGGTGTCGAGCGACAGCCGGTAGGACGCGGTGAGGTCCACGCCGTGGGTCCGCGTGTCGATGGCGTTGGTGAAGAAGCGCGCGCTGTTGGCCCCGAACGGCGCGAGGAGCTCGCCAATCGGCGCCGCCGTGAAGTTTCCCGACAGCACGATGCGATCGTCGATGGCGATGTGGTAGTAGTCGACGGCGACCTCGAGCGCCGCTACGGGCGTGACGACGACTCCCGCGCTCAGGTTCCGCGAGTTCTCCGGCTTGAGCGGCGCCGCCCCGAGGGCCTGCGCCGCCGGCGAGCCGACCGGCAGCGTCAGCGATTCCACCGGCACCAGGCCCTGCCCCAGATTGACGAAGTTCGTGGCGGTCGAGGAGAAGAAGGACTGCGCGAGCGACGGCGCCCGGAATCCGGTGCTCAGCGAACCGCGCACGAGGACGTGCGCGTCGGGCTGCACCCGCGCGGTCAGCTTCCCGTCGACGGTTCCGCCGAAATCGCTGTAGCGCTCCGTGCGCTCCGCGGCCCCGACCCGCAGCCAGCGTCTCAGATCGCCCTCGACGTCGACGTACGCCGCGACGCTGTCGCGCGAGGCGTTCACTTCGTTCGAGGGGCGGAATCCCGGGAACACCTGCGCGCCGATGGCGGCCGGCCCGCCGAACTGGTTCGGGACGCCGACGTCGCCGTAGGAGTCGGACTCCCCCGCCTGAATCTGGTAGTTCTCCCGGCGGTACTCGGCGCCGAACGCGACGTTCAGCGGCCCGGCAAACCCCTTCACGCCGGCGGGACGGCTCACGTCGGCATTGCCCACGAACTGGTTGAGCACCAGCGTTCCGGCGTCGAACGAGGTCTTGTTGGGCGGCAGGGTCGGGCCGAGCGAGACGTTGAGCGTGTCGCCGATGGCGAACCCGAAGCTGTTGTGGCCGTACTCCCCGCTGACGTCGTAATTCCACTTCCCCCGGACGCCGCGGACCCCGACCGTGCCCGATCCGTCGAAAACCGTCGGCTCGATGACCGGCAGGAAGCCGAGCGGATAGATCTGGGGCCAGTTGCGCGCGTCGAGCGCCCGGCGGTAGAAGCCCGCGCTGTTCGCGACGCGGCGGCTGTTAGCCGCCGAAGGCATAGAGGAAGCGCGTCTCGGTGGCGTTCATCGGCACGGTCGCGTTGAGAAACGTCATCAGGTCGCGCGTGTCGGGATCGCCCCACCGGTGGTTCGGCTCCGGCACGGCGTTCTGTCCGGCGTCGCCGGCGACGATCTGGTCGCGCGGATCGAACGACGCCCGGTTCGTACGATTGTGGTGGCGGTACTCCGCGGCCACGGTCACGCTGCCCCGCCCGGCCGCAATCCCCCACGATCCGCCGAGGTCCACGAGGCCGCCGTCCGAGAAGTCGATGTCGTCCCCCTCGGCGCACGACCGGCCGTCCGACGTGCAGCGGTTGCCGACGAACGATCCGGTCGAGAGGCCGACGTTCGACGTCACACTCGGCCGCGCGACGCCGCCCTTGAGCACGATGTTGATCACGCCGGCGATCGCATCCGACCCGTACTGGGCCGCCGCGCCGTCGCGCAGCACCTCGATGTGATCGATGGCCGAGACCGGAATGGCGTTCAGGTCCACGCCAGTGGACCCGCGGCCGATGCTGCCGTTCAGGTGCACGAGCGCGCTCTGGTGGCGCCGCTTGCCGTTGACGAGCACGAGCACCTGGTCGGGCCCCAGGCCACGCAGCGTCGCGGGCCTGACCGTGTCGGTGCCGTCGGTAATGGTCGGGCGCGGGAAATTGAACGACGGCGTCAGCGACTCGATGAGCTGCGCCGTCTCGGCATAGCCGCTCGACGCGATGTCGTCGTGGCTGATGACGTCGACCGGCACCGCCTTCTCCGACTCGGCGCCGGCCGCGCGCGAACCCACCGTCACCTGCTCGGCGAAGCCGAGCGTCAGCCCGACATCGACCGTGACCGTCTCGCCGATGACGACGACGTCGACGACCTTCGGCGGCAGGCCGAGCGCGTCGACCTTGATCTGAATCCGGCCGGCGCGCACGGCCGACCGGGCGACGCGCAGCGCATAGCGGCCACCGGCATCGGCCGTCGCGCTGGCGTCGGCGCCGACGACCGTGACGACGGCGCCTGGAACGGAAAGCCCGTCGGCGCGCGTCGTGATGGTGCCCGAGATCGTGATGACGCCCTGGGCAATCGCCGTACTGCCCACTGCCAGGAACACGAGCAATGCCCAGAAAAGGCGTTGAGCAACCTTTCGCACAGTCCCTACCTCGTCTGTGGTCGTTCCGGTCTGCCCGGGCTTGACGATGAAGCGCTCCGCGTCGGTGCCGCGCGATCGGCGGCTGATGCGAACGGGAACATACGAGTAGGAGTGAGGCGCCCGAAGTCTTTCAGGGCATCGGCAGGGCTGCGCGTCCCGCGCGCGACGGAATCGCCCGGCCGGCTACCGCCTGCCGTCGAGGTCAGCCCATTCGCCCGACTGGATGAAGCCGGCCCAGTAGTAGGGGTGCCGCCGGTGGGGCTGCCTGAGAATGGCGAGCTTCGCCTGGCGCAGCGCGTCGCCGCGTCCGAGACCCTCCCGCAGGCGCGTGTAGTAGCCAACCATCGCGTCCCGCGCGATGTAGTCGCTGACCGGCCAGAGGCTCATCACCAGCGTCTCGGCGCCCGCCAGCACGAACGCGCGCCGCAGGCCGTACACACCCTCGCCGTTGCGGACCTCGCCGACGCCGGTGTCGCACGCCGAGAGCGTCACGAGCTTGGTGCCCCACAGGTCGAGCCCCGAGGCTTCCAGCGCCGTCAGGATCCCGTCGCCGAGCTCGCCGTCGCCGAGATTGGCGCCGGCCAGCGCCAGACCCGACCCCAGCAGCGGATTCTGGACCACGGCGGAACTGGCGCCCGGGCGCCCCTCGTCGCGCAGAAAGAAGCCGTGGGACGCGATGTGCAGGATGCGCGGCGCCTTCACCTGCTCGACGACCGCTTTGGTCGCACGGCGTCCCGTCAGCAGCCTCGCGTCGGGAAAGAGGGCCTTGATGGCTCGCGCCTCTGCCGCAGTCCCCGACAGGGGCGCGAAGTAGAGCTTCGACGCGGCGCCCGTCGCATTCTGGCGCGCCGACGGATCGAACGTCGCGGCGCGGACCCCCCGCACGCGGGAGGGCGCCGGCTCCCCAAACAGTGGATCGGCGACGATGACCGGCCTGCCGGGCATCGCGCGCGGGATCTGCATGCGCAGCAGATCGCGGCCGCTGGTGAGATAGCTGGTCGCATACTGCTCGACGAGGTACCGGCCCTGCTGGTCGACCAGCGCCTCGAACGCGACGAGGTTGAGGTCGCCATCCGGCGAGATGAGCAGCCGCGTCGCGTCGCCGACCGAGGCGCGCAGCGGCTGCATCACCTGCTCGTCGAGAGCGCGCGCCCGCGCGTTCACGTCGGGGCTGTTCGGATCGCGCAGCGCGTCCCGGAACCGTCCGATCAGCCGGTCGATTGCCGCGATGGGCCCGAGATCCACGCCGACCGGCGGGGCGTGCTTCCGCACGACGTAGGCCGCGTAGTGCGCGGCTCCGTAGGCTTCGGCGTTGCGTTCGGCCCGGGGATCGAACGGGCGGAAGACCGCGAACTCGAGCAGCGCCGCCGCGTCGGGGAGCGCGGCCTGCACCGCCCCGAGGGTCACCGGCTGCACCTCGCTCCGGAACTCGACGCTGTGCTCGCTCATCGTCGCTTCGAGCTGCTCCTTTCGCGCCTCGAGCGACGCCAGCGACGACGGCCCGCCGTCGGCGGTCTCGGCGCCCGAGCGCTTCAAGGCAAGCCGCGCCAGCCGCGCCTTGGTGTCGTTCAGCCGGTCCAACAGAGCCCGATCCCCCGGGTCGGCGACGTGGTCCCGCACCGCCGCGAAGACGTCCGTCATCGCGTCGAGCACGCGCCCCTTCCGCTGGAGCAGCACGAGGGCGGCGAGGGCGGCCGCGTCCGGGTTGTCCGGCGCTTCGTGCAGGTGCAGCGAGATCGTCCGATCGGTCCGCTCGGCGACGCTGCGCGCGTATGCCAGCTTCTGCCGCTCGGAGCCGGTCGCGAGGTACAGCGACAGCTGCCTCTCGAGAATCGCGTCGGCCCGCCGCTGGAACTCCACGGCATGCGCGACGTCGCCGGCCGAGGCGTAGGTCCGCGCGATGTTGCCGAGCGACATCAAGGGGCCTCGCTCGTACGGCCCCGAGCCCTTCTCCCAGATGTGCAGCGCGCGGAAGTGCATCTCGAGCGCGCGGGTGTCGTCGCCGGTGGCGTGGTAGACGTTGGCCAGGTTGTTCAGCAGCTGCGCGACGTCGGGATGGTCCGGCCCCACGATCTGCTCGCGGATCGACAGCGCGCGCGTGTAGGACGCCACTGCGGCTGCATAGTCCTTGCGTTCACGGGCGACGATGCCGAGGTTCTGGAGCGCCGTCGAGACGAAGTAGCTGTCGGGACCGTACAGCGCCTCGCCGATGGCCAGTGAGCGCTGGAGAAGATCCTGGGCGGACGAGTAGTCGCCGCGCTCGCGGCGGACGTTCGCCAGGTTGTTCAGCACGGTCGCGTCGAGAATCGTACCTGTTTCATGAATCCTCGCCAGGATGGCGAGCGCCTGGCGGTTCATCGCCTCGGCCTGCTGCCGGTCTCCGGCGTCGTCGCGAAGGTTCGCCACCGTGACCAGGCACCGCACGAACCACGAGTGCTCCGGCCCAAGCGCCCGCTCGATCTCGGCCAGGGCCTTCCGCGCCAGGGCTTCGGCCTCCTGATGGTGGCCGGCGCGCTGGAACAGGAGCGCCAGGCGCGATCGCGCCATGGCCGGATAGGGATGCGACGCGCCCCACGCCTTGTCCAGCATCACGATCGCCCGCTCGTACAGCGACCGCGCCAAGGCGTCCTCGTGCGCCTCGAGCGCGTTGCCGGCCAGCTCGAACAGCAGCGTCGCCACGTAGGGATCGTCGGGACCGCGCACCGGCTCGCTCAGGCGGAGGGCGCGCTCGAGGGCCGACCGCGCGTCGGCGAACCGGCCGGCGTCCTCGAGGCGCAGGCCGGCCGTGCGCAGCGACCGCGACTCCTGCATCACGCGGTCGGCCTCGGTGGCCGGACGCCGCGCGGCCACGTGAATCGCGTAGGTGCCCGCGCCGGCCACGCCGCGCGCCGGCCTGACCGTCAACGTGTACACCCCGGCCGTGACGGCGACGACCTCGACCCGCTCGTCCCCGTGCGGCCTGATCTCGTCGTGAAACTCGTCGATCGGTTCGTGCGCGGCATCGCGGACCTCGACGACGACGTCGATGCCCTTCTGCTCGACGATCACGCGCGCGAACTCGCCCTCCGCCAGCGAGAGGCGATAGCGATGCTCGTCGCCCCAGGCAAGCCGGTGCTCGAGGACCACGCCGGAATCGAGGGCGGCCACCCCCGGCTGGGCCTGCGCCCGGGCGCCGCCGAGGAGGGCTGCCGACAGCGCACAGCAGGTCGCGAGCGTCGTGCAGACGGAAGTCTCTCGCATCTCGTTCAGCTTCAGGGGCCGCGCGAATCGTCGCCGGCGTCTACCGCGGCTCTATCTGGAAGGCGTAGCTCCCGACGATCTCGAAGGCTCCGGTCGGCGTGCGGCCCGACACCTCGAGCGAATAGTGCTGCGGCGTCAGCAGGCGGGCGGGTATAACCACCGAGATCGCGGGCGGGCGCCGCGACGGCCCCGGCGTGAGCACGCCGCTCCGCCAGACGCTGCGAGGCGTCGCCGCGTCCTTGAGCGCGGCCACGTACTGAACCGACTCGCCCGCCTCGAGCTGCAGATCGAGCGCCACCACGTTCGCGCCGCGCGGGACGGCCAGCACGGGCACGTTGCGGACGGCGCGCGTCTGCGGCATCAGCACCAGCGCCACGGCCGGCGCGGAGCGGAGGCCGTCGATCTCCCTGGCCGCCTTGTCGTTCGCCGCACGCTGGTCGGCGAGCTGGCCGGTCAGCTCCCCCACCCGATGGTCCAGGGCGGCGGCGTTCCGCTCCGCCTCGCTGAGCCCGCGGCGCAGCCGGACGTCCTGGAAGAAGAGGACGCCGCAGGTCACGAGCAGCAGCGCCGCGGCCGTCACCAGCCAGGCGAACGGCCGGCTGGGCGCAGACTCGTCGAGGCCGGGCCGCCGGGCGAACCGCCGGATTCTGTCCGACTCCGGCCGGCGCCGACCGGGACAGCATCGCGCCGGGTACCGGCGGGCGACTCAGGGCGCCGACGAAGCGCTCCGCGAACTTCACCTTCTCCCGCCGACGGGGCGACGTCAGGTAGCAGGACTCGAACCGTTCCCGGAGATCGCCCTCGAGCGCGCCGGTGACGTACGCATCGACCAGGTCGTGCTCGACGCCGCACAGCCGCGCCGAGAATTCGTCATCGACGATGCTCAGCTCGTCGAGGCGCTCCGCGTCCTCCTCGGGCAGAAGCCCCAACAGATACTGAATCAGCTCCTGGTCGCCGTGGTCGGACTCGCTCGAGAGAGGTATGTTCACCTGAACCGACACCCATTCTGATAGGAACCCCGGCCGCCAAATCCTTCACCGGTCGCCGCAACAGCCGTCGACACAGACTTCGAGCGCGCCCCGGATCCGGCAGGCGCGGATTCCCAGGGCGTTCATCGTGATGCCCAGCCTGGCGGCCAGGTCGCGGCGCCGCTCGATTCGCTGCCGTTTCGCGTCGCGGTAGTATTCGATCATCAGCTCCCGCTGGTCGGGCTTCAGCTTGAGCAGGCAGCGATCCAGGCACTCGAGCCGCCGCTCCCGATCGGACGCGGCCGCGTCGACTTCGGGCGCCCGGCCGGACTCGATCGCCGTAGCACCGCGGATTTCGTCCACCTGAATGCAGCGGCGTCCGCGTCTGACGTCCTCGAGCAGCACGAATCGCGCGATCACGTAACAGTAGCGGGCCGGTGGGGTAATCGTGATCGCGCCCGACTTCTCGAGCGTCCTGCCGATTCGATTGAGGGTCTCGTCGGCGAGTTCGTCCGCGGACGGCCGATTACGGCGATCGAAATAGGCCACGAGCCGCCGGCGCATCTCCAGGTAGGTCTCGCCGCGCGAATCGGTCCCGTCGTCCAGCCATTCGAGGAGGCGTGTGAAGGCAACCTGCGTGAGGGTCGGTACCTCTCGCTCAACTTCTCGTGTAAGCACGTCCATGCTGCATCTTTGCCAGGTTCAAATCGTCAAATGTTGCTCGAAGACCCGGAGTCTCTTCTTAGACGCTGTCTGGCGACGCTCGTCGCCGGACTGAAAAGACTTTCGCGCGCACGCGATCCGGTGCGGGCACGTTCCGCTCGAGACGGCTGGGTCGGGATGCAAGAGACATGACGTTTTCGTGCGTCGCTGATGCATGATTTCACTCAGCATCCATCCCGGCGGCACGAGGATCTGTGCAGCACCCGCCGGCGCCGACAACTGCCATGGTCGACGAGGTCATATCAATGCACATTGAAGTCTCATCGTTTCGCTCAGAGTCCGACAAGCCAAGCCACATCCCGTCAGGGCGCCCGACCGATGGCGAGTTGGCGGAGTACGCAAAGCCGGACATCAACGCGGTCGAGGGCGACACGCCGTGACGGTGCTGGCCGGGCAGGCAACCGTCTTGCTCGATCTTCTGACCTCGCTGCGCGACGACGAAATACGCGGCGTCAGTTACGCGCCAAGTAAATGGACGATCAACCGGCACCTTCGCGCGCTGTGCGGGGAATACGGGCTGGAGCGTTTCTTAGTTGACCATTCAACCAAGTAAACGTATGCTGGCCTCCCTGGCGCCCGGCGGCGGCGCGGCCGGGACGTGTCACGGCGCCTGGTCGGCGCCGGAGAGGAAGGACGACATGCGGGTCTTGAGAGTCCTGGCGCTGATGACGGCGACGGTCGGGGCGGCAGCGGCGCAGCCGGCGGCGGTGAAGGTGGAGAAGGTCGCGGCGCCCGAGCGCGCGCTGCGATTCGAGGTCACGGTGGCGGCGCCGCTCGACGAGGTGTGGAAGGCGTTCGCGACGCGCGAGGGAATGGTCACCTGGCTGTGGTCCGACGCGCGGATCGACCTCCGGCCCGGCGGCGACTGGCTGGTGCTCTATCCCGGCGGCGCCACCGGCGGCGGCACGGTGGTCGCCGTCGAGCCCCGGCGACGGCTCGTCATCTCGGCGCTCGCCCCCGAGAGGTTCCCGACCGTCCGGCGCGAGCGCACGCGTGCCACCTTCGCATTCGCGCCGGCGACCGCTCGAACGACGATCGTCACGTTGGTGCAGACCGGATGGAAGGCCGGACCGGAATGGGACGCGGCCTACGAGTACCTGGCCAAGGGCAACGCCGAGCTGCTCGATCAGCTCCGGCGCCGGTTCCAGACCGGCCCGATCGACTGGACCAGGCGATCAGGGAGCGGCCTGAGTCAGTGACGGCCCGACATAGCGCGATGCCGGCCGGATCAGGCGGCCGGCATGCCACTGCTCCTCCACGTGCGCACACCAGCCGACCACGCGCGAGGCGGCGAAGGTCGGCGTGAACATCGTGCGCGGCACGCCGATCGCGTCGAGCAGCACGGCCGTGTAGAACTCGACGTTCGCCCTCAGGCGACGGCCCTGGTGCCGCTCCTCGAGCAGCCGTTCGGCCTCGCGCTCCACGCGCCTCGCCATCTCCAGCCTGGCCGGCGCGGCGCCCGAGGCCTGGAGCGCCGATGCCGTGCGCTCCAGCGCGGCGGCCCGCGGATCGCGGACGCGGTACACGCGGTGTCCCATGCCCATGATCCGGCGGCCCGCGTCCAGCTCCGCCGCGAGCCACGCCCGCGCGCGGTCCGGCTCGCCGACGGCGTCGATCATGTCCAGCACGGGCCCAGGCGCGCCGCCGTGCAACGGCCCCTTCAGCGCGCCGATCGCCGCGACCACGCTGCTCACCAGATCGGATCGCGTGGACGCCACGACGCGCGCGGCGAAGGTGGATGCGTTCATGCCGTGGTCGCACACGCAGCACAGATACGCGTCGAGCGCCCGGGCAAAGGCCGGCGGCGGCGAGGCGCCGGACATCATCCGCAGCAGGTCGGCCGCATGGGTCAGCTCCTTCGACGGCTCGATCGGTGGGCGAGCGGTCCGAAGCCGATGCCAGGCCGACCCGAACACCGCCACGCCGGCCGTGACGCGCAGCCGGTCCTGTCGGAGGTCGCCTGAATCGGCCATGTGCGCGACGGCCGCTCGGAGTGCGCTCATGCCGTCGGCGGCGCGAAGGGCGTCCCCGAGCGCGGGAATCGCCTCGAACGCCTCGACCCTGGCCCGCGCGAGGGCACGCTCGATCTCCCTCCGTCCGGACGCCTCAGGAAGGGCGCCGTACCACAGCAGACCGCACACGTCCTCGAATGCTGCGGACTCGACCAGGTCCTCGACCGCGTGCCCCCGAATCGTCAGCCTGCCTTGTTCGCCGTCAACGTCACTCAACTCGGTGTCCGCGACGACGACGTCGTCGAGACCCGCTGCGGATACGCTGCTCATCGATCGTGCTCCCTTCCGCATTTACCGTCCGATGGCAGACCGCCGTCAATCTTGATTCGACAATCAAGTCGAGGGAGCCAGGCTGGGGCGCGCCCGCTCTCGGGTCGCTGGCTGCCGCCCGGCGTAGACCGCTCGCGGACGAATGAGGCCGGGTGCGGCGTACTGCTCGATGGCGTGAGCCATCCATCCGGCGCTGCGGCCCAGCGCGAACAGCAGGAACGCGGCTCCCGAGGGCAGACGAAGGGCGCGGCGCAGCAGCACCAGTCCGCAGTCCAGCGTCGGAAAGTCGAGGCCGAGGTCCGCACCCGCCCGATCCACCGCGTCGACCCACCGCGCGGCCTGCGACGAAGGAAAGGCCTCGACGACCAACTGGCGGAGCAGGCGTCCCCGCGGATCGCCGTCCGGGTAGAGCGGGTGCCCGAATCCAGGAACCGGCTCGCCCCGACGCAAGCGGCGCCGCAGCGTGGCGCGCAGCCTCTCCGGGCGACCGGCCTCGTCGAACAGCTGCTCGACCTGGTCGGTCTGGCCCCCGTGTCTCGATCCCCGAAGCGCGCAAAGGCCGGCGAGAATCGCGTCGTACGGCGAGCTGCGCGCCGACGCCGCCACCCTGACCGCGAACGCGGAGACGTTCAGCTCGTGATCGGCGCAGAGGATGAGGGCCTTGTCCACCAGGTCCCGGGTCTCTGGGTCCCGCCGGTGCCAGGCGATCGCGAGATGATCCGCAATGGATCCGCGCGTCGGCTCGTGAAGGGTCGCCGCCGCCACCAGCGAGTACACGATGCGCCAGCCCGAGGCGGCGAGGCCGGCCGGCGTCACGTCCGATCGATGGCGATCCGCCCGGGCGGCAACGGGCAGGATGAACTGAAGGCGGTCGGCGGGGGCGAAGGGTCGCAGCACGGCCCGAAGCGATCGGGGCAGGACGCCTCGCGGGCGGCGGCCCCGCGCGGGCGCCGCCTGCCCCCAGAGAAGCGCGATGACCCGCTCGAAGGTGGACGTGCGCGCCAGGTCGAGCACGTCCTCCCCGCGATAGAACACCCGGCCGTCTTCAATCAGCGTGACGGCCGACGGCAGTACCGGCAGACCGAAGTGCAGCACCTTCCGCGCGGCGTCGCCGGGGCGGAGCCTGGCCTCCTTCCGGTCGCGAAGGTGCTCGACGTCCGCCGTCAGATAACGCGACGCGTGCGGGTGGCGCGGGTCGGATTCCGCCCGCACGTACCCGCGGCTCACGTACGCGTAGAGCGTCGCGCGGTGTATGCCGAGGCGGGCCGCCGCGTCGGTCGCGTTCAGGTACTTCGGCGACCGGGTCTCACCAGCCATGGACCTGCGGGCGCGAAGGTCGACGCGATCAGTTCTTCGCCATCGCCAGACCGGAAACCGTGCCGTCGGTGTTGTGGGCGAAGCGGATGCCGTACACACCGTCGGTCGACTTGAGCTTGCCGGGCCCGACGACCTCGCTCTTGTCGTAGCTCGCCACCACCGTGCCGTTGATCGCGCAGCTCACCTTGCCGCCCTTCACCGACATGGCGATCTCCTGCGTCACCGGCTGGCCCGCGCCGGCCGCCTTGTGCACGGCCGGACTGGCCTGTGCCGCGCGGCCGCCCAGCTGGAACGGCGTCGGACCGAAGCCGCGCACGATGAACGTGCCGTCGCCGTACGCGGCGCAGTACAGGTAGCTCTGCTGGGCGGTGCCCATGTCGTTGCCCGCAATCACGATCCCGTACGGGTGGGGGTGATCGTTCAGGTTCATGTACTTCGGCTCGTTGAAGGTGGCCTTGACGGTGTAGTCGCCGCTCGCCTTGTTCGCCGGGTTCCAGTAGGTCACGGCCGGTCCGGTCGTGACGTGGAGGACGTCGCCCTCCTTGGTCAGCTTCGCGTCGTTGACGGGCCGGCCGCGATCGGCCGTGCCCATCCAGCCCGGCACCGAGATCCCCCCACCGGCGACTGTCCGGTTGGCTTCCTGTCCGCGCGCGACCGGGGACGCGAGCACGGCGAGCGCAGCGGCAAACACTGAGGCGTACACGAGACGCATGGTGTCCTCTCCTTCGAAATCCGCGAGGGATCACTATAAAGGATCTCGGCCCGACTAGGCGCTCGTGCCCTTCCGGGCCTTCAACTCGGCGAGCAGGCGGTCCACCTCCTCGTCCCGCTCCAGCTGCGCGAATCGATCCTCGACATCGTCGGCCGCCAGATCGGCCTTCGCCCGGCCGACCGCCTCGCTGACGGCGACCTTCTCCTTCATCCGCTCGAAGGTCCGGACGGCCGATCGGCCGCCGATCGCGATCCGCGCGTCGCTCGCCCTGGCGAGCGCCCGCGCGCGGCGATGCTGGACGACGAGGACGTCGCTCTTGGCCTGCGCCTCGGCGAGCTTCTGCTCCAGCTTGGCGAGCGCCGACTTCAGCGTGCCGACCTGCGCGCGCTGGTCCTCGATCTGCTGGCCGAAGCCCCCGGCAGAGCGTTCGGCGCTCTTGTGGCGCTCGAGGGCCGCGCGGGCCAGGTCGTCCTGCCCCTTGGCGACGGCGAGCTCCGCCTTGCGCATCCAGTCGGCCGCCTTGTCCCGGTGTTCCTGCGCTTTCTTCTCGAGCATGTGTTGATCCGCAATCGAGATGGCGACCTGCGTCTTGACCTGCAGGAGCTGATTCTCCATGTCGAGGATCACCTGCTTGATCATCGTCGACGGGTTCTCCGCCCGATCGACCAGGTCGTTGAGGTTGGCCCTGACCAGCGTGCTCACACGTTCCAGCAGTCCCATGATGGCGCTCCTTTACGAACCGAGCGCGTCCGGCTTTTTCGGCCCCTCGCCGATGCCGCGCACCTTCGACAGCAGCTGCGCCATGTCCATGCCCGACAGCGCCTGGAACAGCGCAGGCACCTGCGCGGCCATCTTCGCCACGTCGCCGGTGATCTTGCTCACGCCGGCGGCGTCGCCGTTTCCCGTGGACACGACGGTGATCTTGTCGACCTTGCCGAGCGGCGTGGCCAGCGCCGCCACGATCTCGGGGAGGCCGGCGATCAGGCGGTCGACCACCGCCGCCTGGTTGTACTCCTGATAGGCCTCGGCCTTGACCGTCATCGCCTTGGCCTCGGCCTCGCCTTTCCTGAAGATGATCTCGGCCTCGGCCTCGCCGCGGGCGCGGGTCGCGGAGGCCTGGCCTTCGGCTTCGACGACGAGCCGCAGCTTCTCGGCGGCGGCCAGCGTCTCGATCCGCTGGCGCTCGATCTCGGCCTGCTTGAGGACGGTGGCGACGAGCTCGCGCTCGCGCCGCTGGATTTCGGCGTCCTGCACCTTGATCTGCGCCTCGCGCTCGACCTGCTGCACGCGGACCGCTTCGGCGGTCACCTGCTGCTGCATGACGTTGGTCTGGATCTCGTAGGCCTTGTCGGCCTGCGCCTGCTGCTTCTTGACCGTCTCGAGGTACTCGGCCTTCTTGATCTCGAGGTCGCGCTGCGCCTCGGCCTGCTTGGCCTGCGACAGCGTCTCGGCGAGCACGCGCTGCTGGTCGGCCTGCGCCTTGGCCACGGCCGACGCGCGCGTCGCCTCGGCGCGCTTGATCGCCGTGTCGCGGTCGGCTTCGGCCGCGGCGACGTCGGCGTCGCGCTTGATCCGCACGATGTCGGGCCGCCCCATGTTGACGATGTACTCGTTCTTGTCGCGCACTTCCTTGATTGTGAACGAGATGACGTCGAGGCCCATCTTGCTCACGTCGTCGGCGCAGGTCGATCGCATCCGATCGGCCACCATCTCGGGCTGCTTGACGATCTCCTCGACCGTCAGCTGGCCGATGATGCCGCGCAGGTGCCCCTCCATGACCAGGCGGATCAGCCCCTCGCGCTGATCCGGGCTCTTGGTCAGGAACTGCTCCGACGCGGTCTGGATGGAGACGGGGTCGGATTTCACCTTGATCTGAGCGACCGCCTCCACCGTGACGGCGACCCCCTGCTTGGTGTACAGGTCCTGGACCGGCGCCACGTCGAACGACATCAGCTCGAGCGACAGCTCGCGGAAGGTCTCGATCATCGGAAAGATGACCGTGCCGTGCCCCTTGACGACCCGCGTGCCGCGGAAGCCGTAGACGATGAGCGCTTCATGCGGCCCCGCCTTCCGATACAGCGTGGCCATGAGACTCGTCAGAAAAACGACGGTGAGGCCCATGAGCCCCACCGTGACGCCGACGCCGGCAGAGATGCCCATCACGTCCCGACCCTCCTCTAGCGCGATTGATCCGCCGCGAGTTCGTCCCACGTGCGCACGTAGGCGAGCCCGTTCTCGTACCGCGTAATCACCACCTCGACGCCGCGATCGATGGCGGCGCCGTCGTCGCTGCGCGCGCCGGCCACGCGCCGCGCGCCCGCCTGCAGGAACAGGATTTCCCCGGTGCCCCCGCTGCGGATGGGGCTGCTCACCGTGCCGAGCAGCCCCACCAGGTCGTAGTCGTCCGGGTCCAGGTTCTCGTCGGCCGACCACACCACCCTCGCCATGAACCAGAAGACGAGCGCCGCCCCGAAGCCCCCGACGCCGACGGCAATGAGTAGCGCCACGATCGGCCAGACACCGGAGTACCGCGTGAGCAGGTACCCGGCGCCGCCGAACCACGCCAGAAAGGCGGTGAGGGTGGCGAAGTTGAACGGCGAGGGCGCGGCCGCCGCGTGGCCGGCGGCGAGGTGGGCCGCGTCGGTCGGGTGCACGTGGCCGGCGGCGTGCGGCACGCCGTGAACGTGCGGGAGGTGCAGGCCGAGGACGGTCGAGATCCACGAAAAGGCGCTGAGGGCGAACCCGAGCAGGAAGCAGACGAGATAGACGTGCGCCCAGGTCACGACGCCTCCTCAGGTGGTGGCCGGCCCGAGCGCGGCCAGTAATCGATCGACCAGCCCCGGCGTCTCGACCACGAGGCCGAGCAGCAGCAGGCACCGGCGCGAGTCTTCGTGGGCGGCGAGCTTCACGAGCGCGTCGGCGAGATCGCGATCGTGCTCGAAGCGCTCCGCGCCCCGTCGCAGCCACTCGTCGATCGGCCCCTCGGCGGTGCCGAGGGCCGAGGCGAGCTCGGTCTGGAATCCGGGCGGGTCGCTGACGAGATGGCCGGGATGGACCTTGAAGAAGCGGGCGAGCAGCTGACGCGAGCGGTGCGTGAGGTGGGGGCGCGCGCCGCTCTCGACCTGCGACAGATACGACTGGCTGAGCGAGGAGCCGAGCTCGGCGGCCATCGCGCGGACGACCTCCTGCTGGCTCATGTCGCGCCCGAGGCCGCGCAGCTCGCCTTCGACGGCTCTGAGCGACCGGACCTTCTCGCCGAGGGTCATTACGAATAGCAATATATGAATCGCAATTTGCAATGTCAAGGCGGTGCGCCGTCGACCCAGGGCGGCGCGGGGTTATTGACTTTCGCCGTCTCTTTGCCCTATTGTCCTCGCTTCGACGAACGGGAGGACCGGACATGGACCAGAAAACGCTGTTCCTGAAGTTCTGGGAAAAAGAGGCGCCGGCGACGCGGAAGGTCTTTTCGCGAATCCCTGAGGGCTCCGACTATCGTCCGGATCCCAGGTCGCGGACCGCCCGGGAGATTGCGTGGCTCATCGTGTGTGAGGAGGAGACGCTGGTGGACGGGCTCGAGAAGGGACAGCTCGGATGGGAGGAGCGCCCCGCGCCCGCCACGATGAAGGAGGTCCTCGCCGCGTACGACCGCCTGCACGAGAAGCTCACCGCGCGACTGCAGGCGATCGAGCCTGCCCGCTGGGAGCGCAAGGTGCCGTTCATGTATCAGGGGCGGGAGGTGATGAGCGAGCCGGGCTACGAGAACGCCTGGGGCTTCCTGTTCGACATCATCCACCATCGCGGCCAGCTGTCGACCTACCTCCGACCGATGGGATTGACCGTGCCGCAGATCTACGGACCGAGCGCCGACGAGCCGATGTGATCGACGCGCCCGCGTCCCGGCGCGCTCCACGTCGGCCGGCGCCCACGGGCGGCGCGCATTACGTGTACATCGTGCGCTGCGCCGACGGCACGCTCTACACCGGC
This sequence comes from uncultured Acidobacteriota bacterium, assembly GCA_963840225.1. Lineage (GTDB taxonomy): Bacteria > Acidobacteriota > Vicinamibacteria > Vicinamibacterales > CAVVIG01 > JBLMXQ01. Next base: position 20,117 of record CAWIYH010000006.1, on the reverse strand, counting down.
TACGCGCGCGATCCGGTCCGGCGCACGGCCGCGCACAACCGCGGGCGGGGCGCGAAGTACACCGCCGGCCGCCGGCCGGTGACGCTCGAGTACTCGGAGCCGTTCGGCTCGCTCAGTGCGGCGCTCAGGCGGGAGCGGGAGCTGAAACGCTGGGCGCGCGCGCGGAAGGAGCAGCTGATCACCCGACGGGCGTCTCGAGAATCGGCATGAGCTCCGCCATGAGCGCCGCCTCGGGAACGGCGCCCTCGATGTGCACGCGGTCGTTGACGACGGTGCGCGGGACGCCGTACACGTGGTAGCGATCGGCGAGCTCAGGGAACTCGGTGGCGTCCACCATGTCGGCGCGCACCAGATCGCTCGCCATCGCCAGCCGGTGCGCGAGCACCACGGCGCGCGGGCAGTACGGGCAGGTAGGCGTGACGAAGACCTGGATGTGCAGCGGCGTCTGCAGGTGCGCCAGCACGTCGAGGGTGGCCTTCGACAGATCGGTCCGTCCGCCGCCCACCATCTTCAGATCCTCGATGAGCGAGGCGAATTCGTAGCCCGAAGGCGGGCCGAAGAACCGGATGCCGTAGTCCTGGCCCCCGGCGCCGAGCACGGCGATGGCGGGCGCCTTGTCGACGCCGAACGCCCGGGCCGCCTCGGCGTCGCGCTCGAGATCGTAGATCTCCGCGACCACGGTCCCTTCCGAGATCATCGCCAGCTCCTCGACTAGCTGACGGGTGTCGTCGCACATCTCGCAGGGAATATCCGGGGCGCCATGGATGAAGACGGCGAGCCTGACCGGGGCGAGCCCGGTCAGGACGTCGCGCACCTGTTTCTGGACGGTCGCGTTCAGGACTGACATAGCCTCTCCTCACGCGCCGCCGCGGGCGGCGCCCTCGTGGAGAGAGATGCACGTTCAGCCCGGAGGTGACACGCTCATGCCTTCGGCCGGACGATCGGCCGATCGATGCTTCGGCTCTTCCAGCACCGCCTCGAGCGGCTCGATGCCGGCCGACAGCCCGTCGTCGATCCAGACCGACGAGACCCCGGCCCCGCTCGAGCGACCGGCGGAACGGATCGGAGATCCGGATGCCGACGCGCAGGAGCGCGGCGGCAGGTCCAGGCTCGCATATACGTCGCGCCCGATGCGGTCGCCCACGCGAAGCCGCGCGGTCGCAATCCGTCTCATCGCCTTCCGACACTGTACTAGCGGATGCGAGGACCGTCACCGTGCAGAGTGCTGCGCGTCAGAAGCGGACGACGGCGCCGAAGAGCACCGGCAGCGACCACCGGCCGCTGTCGCTGCCGATTTCGTCGAGGCCCGTTCCCACCAGCGCGTTCGACGCGCTCAGGCCGCCGCGCCACTGTAGCGCTAGCTCGCCGGTCACGCCGAGGCGCGGCGTCACGTTGTAGACGACGCCGCCGTGCAGGCCGAACGCGCCGGCCGTCGTGTTGTCGTACATCGGCAGGGTCACGACGTTGCCCGACGACTGCGACGGCGTGGTCAGCGTGCCGCTGATCTGCCCGATCCGCGCGAAGCCGGCCGAGAGGCCCGCGTACGGGTGCAGGCGCCTCGAGAGGGGCGCGAAATGATAGCGGTAGCCGACCTCGAACAGTTTCTCGCTGAGGTCGTCGTATTGCGCGACCAGCCCTGTGCCCTGACCGACGCCGGCCGCCTGCGGCCCGGCCGAGCTCTTCGCGTACGAAAACGCGAAGGTCGCCTCCGACCGCGCCGCGAACATGTAGCCGCCGTAGAACTTCCAGTGGATGAGCGATCCGTACACGTCGCCGTAGCTCTGGTCGCCGAGCGCGATCGGCGCACCGCCGACGACACCGGTGGCTGCCGAGACCAGTCCGCCCGACAGCGACGGCTCCCAGCCGACCGCCAGGCCCGCCTCCCAGCGCGTCCGCGGCGTTTCCTCCGCGGCCTGTTTCGCCTTCGCCACGGGCGACTGAGCTCGGGCGGCCGGAGCCGCCATGACGATCGCCAGACACACTGCACCCCAAGTCGCTCGTCGCATACGCATTCCCTCTCCTCGTTCAGGCAGCCGCACGCCGCGCACAGCCGGGTTCCGGAGAATGCCTGCAAACGAGGCGACCTCAAGCACGGCGCGCCTGCGAATCGGGGACCGAAGCACCGCGGACGCGACGTCAATCCGCACCGCGGCAGAGCCGTACGGGCGTATACTTGGAGGTGCCAGCCAGTCCTGTCTGCTCGGAACCGGGACCATGTCCAAGAGACTTCTGACGACTCTTGCTGCTCTGACCGCCGCGCTCGCCATTTCAGCGGCGCCGACCTGGGCCGGCCAGAGCCATCGCCGCGGCTCCGCGCGCGTGTCAGGTACGGCCCGGGCGCGCGTGCCGCCGAGGACGGCCGTTGCCGGCCGCGCCGTGCCCCGGACCGGCGCCTACCGGCCGCCGATCTACCGGTCCTACGGGAGGCGCGTCTACTACCCGCGCAGCTTCCGATTCTCCTACGGCTACCCGTACTATGGCCGCTATGGCCTGGGCTTCTCCTTTCTGTATGGCTATCCGGCGTACGGGTATGGGTATCCCGGGTACTACGGGTATCCCTACGGCTACTACGGGTCGCCGTATGCCTACGGCGCTTATGGAGCCCCCTACGGCGGGTACGGGTACGGCGGGTACGGCGGCGTACGGCAGGGTACGGCGGCTACGGGTACGGCGGCTACGGATACGGCGGCTACGGATACGGCGGTGGGTACGTGTCGGCGGCGCCGGGCGAGGCCTACGGCGGCGTCCGCATCGAGATCCCCGACCGGGACGCCGCGGTCTACGCCGACGGCTACTATGCCGGCATCGTCGACGACTTCGACGGCACGTTCCAGAAGCTGACGCTCGAGGCAGGACCGCACCATCTCGAGGTGCGCAAGCCGGGCTTCGAAACCCTCGCCTTCGAGATCGAGGTCCAGCCGGGACAGACGACGACGTATCGCTCCGAGCTACGGCGCCAGCCGTAGCGCGAAGCCCGGCGCCTATGCGCAGGGCGGGCCGGCGCGGCCCGCCCTACCCCTCACCGATATCTTCGTTCCACCATCCAGGATGCGCGGCGATGAATTCCGTCATCAGGCGGATGCACCTCGCGTCCTCGAGGACGTCCACGCGCACGCCCCGCTCGCGCAGCAGTGTCTCCTCGCCCATGAACGTGCGGTGCTCGCCGACGACGACGTGGGGGATGCCGTACAGGATGATGGCGCCGCTGCACATCGCGCACGGCGACAGCGTCGTGTAGAGCGTGCTCGCGCGGTAGATCGGCGCGGCCAGTCGTCCGGCCCGCTCGAGCGCGTCCATCTCGCCGTGCAGGATCGCGCTTCCCTGCTGCACGCGGCGGTTGTGGCCGCGTCCGATGATGCGGCCCTCGTGCACGAGGACGGCGCCGATCGGGATTCCCCCTTCGGCGAGTCCCGCCTCAGCTTCCTCGATGGCGGCGGTAAAGAACAGGTCGGCCATTCGCGTATTGTGGCTCAGCCGCAGATGCTACGGCACGGCTTTCGCAACGTGCTGCGACGGAGGGTATCGACCATGCTGCATATGGCGCTGGTCTTTCTGGTCATCGGGATCATCTCGGCGTTGCTCGGCTTCACGACGATCGCCGGCGCGTCGTTCGTCATCGCGAAGTTCCTGGCGGGTCTCTTCCTGCTGCTCTTCGTGATCTTCCTCGTGATCGGGCTCACGGCCGTCAGCAAAATCGTCGACTGACGCGGCGTTTCGATACAATGGGGGATCTCAGGAAGCCGAGAGATCCCTCATTGGTCTGCAGACACTCTCGCTCGTGCCGGTGGCTCGCGATCGTCGTGGTGGCCGCGACGCTCGCCGGTGCGCGCGGCGGCGCCCAGGGACCTGGGTCCGCGCTGACGCTCCTGTCGAAGGCCGGTCGCCGGCCGATGCCGATCGCCGTGATCAACGACCAGGATTTCGTTGCGCTGGATGAGCTGGCATCCACCTTCCAGCTGGCCGTCCACGAAGAAGCCGGTGCCATCACCGTCTCTTACAAAGGGAGGACGATTGTCCTGACGCCGGATCAGGCGCTGGCGTCGGTGGCCGGCCGGCTCGTGTCGTTGCCCGCGGCGCCGGTTCGCAGCGGCCGCCGCTGGATGGTGCCGCTCGAGTTCATCAATCGCGCGCTCGCGCCCATCTACGACGAGCGCCTCGATCTCCGCAAGCCTTCGCGCCTGCTCGTCGTCGGCAACCTGCGGGTGCCGCGCATCGTCGTGCGGTACGATCCCGTCGCGGCGCCGCCGCGTCTGACGATCGACGCCCGGCCGGAGACGCCGGCGTCGGTTGCCCAGCAGAACGACCGCCTGACCGTGAAGTTCGACGCGGACGCCCTCGACCTGACGATTGCACCGATGCTGCCTGGCCGGGAAATCGTGCAGGCCATCCACCAGGTCGATCCCGTGACGATCGGAATCGAGCTCGGACCCAAATTCGCGACGCTGCGCACCTCGACCGAAACGGTCGACGCGACGTCGCGGACGACGGTCGACTTCCTGCCGGCCCCCGCAGCGACGCCAGTCGCGCCCGCATCGCCCGCAGCACCTCCGCCGATGGCCCCGCCTGAGCTGTCCGCGGCCGGCGCGCCCACGCTTCGCACGATCGTCATCGATCCCGGCCACGGCGGCGACGACGAAGGCGTGCACGGCTCCGGCGGGTCGAAGGAGAAGGACGTCACCCTGGCCGTGGCGCGCCGGCTGAAGCAGATTGTCGAGGGACGCCTCGGCGTTCGGGTGCTGCTGACGCGCGACGACGACCGGAACGTGGCGATTGACGACCGGGCCGCGCTGGCGAACAACAACAAGGCCGACCTCTTCCTCAGCCTCCATGCCGACGGGGCGCCGCGTCAAGCGACCAGCGGCGCCAGCGTCCTCTACGCGGCGTTCGACAGCGTCGCCACGGCGGCGGCGCGTGCGTCGCTCGCCGCGGACAAGCTGCCGACCTTCGGCGGCGGATCGCGTGACATCGATCTGGTCCTGTGGGATCTGGCGCAATACCGCCACGTCGATCAGTCCGCCAGACTGGCCGATCTCGTCGAACAGCAGCTCCTCGGGCGCGTTCCGCTGGCCGCGCATCCGCTCGACCGCGCGCCGCTCAGGGTGCTCGAGTCGGCGAACATGCCGGCCGTCCTGATCGAGATGGGGTTCCTCTCGAATCCTGCGCAGGAGAAGCAGCTCACGGCCGCCGGCTTCCAGAGCATCGTGGCGCAGGCGACCTTCGACGGGCTCCTCAAGTTCCGGGATGCGCTCGACGAGGCGCACCGGGCCGCCGACGGCGGGCCCGGCGCGCCGCCTCCTGGAGGCGGCCGATGACGCGCCGGGTGCTTGTGATCGCGGCGATCGCCGTGGCCGCGGCTGCGATCGCGTGGGCCTTCTTCGTCGCGCTGCCCCGCCGGTCCGAACGCGCGGTGCCGACGGCCCGCGCCGGAGCGTCTGCGGCTCCTCAAAGCGCCGCCTCGGCGAGCGGACGCCGGATCAAGGCACGGCTCTTCTACGTGAGCCACGACGGATCGCGTCTGGTGGGCGTCGAGCGCGAGGTGCCGTACGAAGAAAGCCCGGCCGACCAGGCGCGGCAAATCGTCGAGGCGCAGATCGCACCGGCCGCCGATCCGCTCGTGTCGGCGGTGCCGCCCGGCACGAAGCTGCGGGCACTGTTTCTGACCGATCGCGGCGAGGCGTATGTCGACCTCAGCCACGAGGTGGTCGCCGCGCATCCGGGCGGCTCGCTGAACGAGCTGCTCACCGTCTACACGCTCGTCGACGTGCTGACGACGAACCTGCCGGGTGTCACCGCCGTGCAGATCCTCGTCGACGGCAAGGAAGTCGACACGCTGGCCGGCCACGTCGATCTGCGCCGCCCGCTCGCCAGGAACGCCGACTGGATACAATAGAGCCCGCATGCGATCCGACAACCGCACCGCCAACCAGCTCCGGACGACGAAGCTGACGCCCGGATTTCTCCAGCACGCCGAAGGGTCCGTGCTCATCGAGGCCGGCAACACCAGGGTCATCTGTACGGCGAGCGTCGAGGACCGCGTCCCGCCCTTTCTCCGCAACTCGGGCAAAGGATGGGTGACGGCCGAATACGGCATGCTGCCCCGCGCGACCAGCACGCGCACCACGCGAGAGGCGACCACGGGCAAAGTCGGCGGCCGGACGCAGGAGATTCAACGGCTCATCGGCCGCTCGCTGCGGTCGGTCACGAACCTGCACGCCGTCGGGGAGCGCACGGTCTGGATCGACTGCGACGTCATCCAGGCGGACGGCGGCACGCGCACCGCCTCGATCACCGGCGCGTTCGTCGCCCTCGCGCTCGCCTTCGAGACCATGCGCGAGCGCGATCAGATCAAGACGATCCCGGTGTCCGACTACGTCGCGGCCACCAGCGTCGGGATTGTGGACGGCGAGGCGCTGCTCGACCTGGCGTACGACGACGACTCCCGCGCCGAAGTCGACATGAACGTCGTGAAGACCGGCGACGGCCGGTTCGTTGAGGTGCAGGGCACGGCCGAAGCGCTGCCCTTCGGCCGCGACTCCCTGCTCACGCTGCTCGACCTGGCCGATCTGGGAATCCGCCAGCTCATCGAGCACCAGAAGGCCATCGTCGGCCACCTGATTCCGAACCGGAAGCCCTAGGGCCTGGCGTGTCTCGGGCGGAAGCGGAAAAAGCAGGGACGCCGGCCCAGCCGCGTGACATACGCACGCGCCGGGCCGGCAACGGAGCAAACGGGCCGCGGCTGCAATCGTTCGACGGGAGGACCGAATGCCGGTTGACCGTCGGCCGAAGCAGCCTGCACAACGTACTAGCAAGAGATATTCCAGGTCGGACGGCCCGCACGGCGGCGATTCCGTGAAATGGGACTCGCCAAAGTCAGCCCCGACGACGACCTAACGCCGCCGGTTGCCCGGAAACGGCGACCCTGCGCGCGCCTGTGGCACAATCGGCAGGAGCCGGTGATGACACTCTGCAGCCAGATCCTGTCCACGCCACTCGGCGAGATGCTCGCCGTCAGCTCCGACGCGGGCCTGTGCGCGCTCGAGTTCACGGGGCCGAAGCGCCGCGACAGGCTGGCCGCGCGCCTGGCGCGATATTTTCCGCCCCACGAAATCGTCGAGCGCTCGGCGCCCGCGATCGAGCGCGCGCGATGCTGGCTGGACCAGTACTTCGCCGGCACCTCGGCGGACCTGGACGGCCTGCCGCTCGACATGCACGGCGCGCCGTTCGAGCTGCGCGTGTGGCAGGGGCTGCTCGCGATTCCCGCGGGCAGGACGACGAGCTACGGCGCCATCGCGGCCAGGCTCGGCTCGCCGGGCGCCTCGCGCGCCGTCGGCATGGCGAACGGCGCCAATCCCATCGCCATCGTCGTCCCCTGCCATCGCGTCATCGGATCGAACGGATCGCTGACCGGCTACGGCGGCGGGCTCGATCGCAAGACGTGGCTGCTCGATCACGAGCGGCGATGGCGGACCGACTCGCTGTTCTGACATCCAGGCGTCGCACGCGCGACGACAACCGCCGGACGCCCGCTCATCAACGTGTGACAGCCGTCAGAAGTGCGATTCGAGGTACGCCCTGAGCGCGCGGAACGCCTCGCCGCGGTGACTGACCGTCGACTTCTGCGCGCTCGCCTCGGCGAGCGTGCGGTTGAAGGGCGGATAGAAGAAGATCGGATCGTAGCCGAACCCGCCCTCCCCTCGCGGCTCCGGCGCGATCCGACCCTCGACCGTACCGCGCGTCTCGAACAGGACGGAGCTTCCGCTGACCAGCGCCACGGCGCAGACGAACCGGGCCGTGCTGGTCGGCGCGCCCTGCTCGCGCAGTGCCTGGTAGATGAGCCGGAACTTCTCGGGATACGTGGTGTGTTCGCCGCCGAACCGCGCCGACCCGACGCCCGGGGCGCCGCCGAGCGCGTCGATCTCCAGGCCGGAGTCTTCGGCCACTGTCAGCTCACCGGTCCGCTCGGCGTAGTAGCGTGCCTTGAGTCGGGCGTTTTCCTCGAAGGTGCGGCCGGTCTCGCGCGGCGGCAGGATGTCCGGATAGTCGGCCAGCGTCGCCAGGTCGCAGGACGTGCCGCCGAGCATCGCCTTGATCTCCAGCAGCTTTCCGTGGTTGGTTGTCGCGACCAGCAGTCGGGACATCGACGCGTAGTGTACTGCGGTGCGGGAGCCCGAGACTGGCCGCGGGCGGCGACCCGGAGGTCGTCGCCCGGGGTTGGTGTGGCAGGCGTTCGGCCGGCTGGATGACGGCTCGTAGGCAAGACTTACTGGTCCAGCCGACTGGCGGGCATTCCTCCGAAGAGGAAACAGTGCGCAGCCGTCAGGCTGCAGCGATTCGGGCACGCGGGCGGAGGCCGGCACGCGAGGGCGACGCGTGTTCGACCCGCATGAAGGCACCGTCCCGCGTTCGGAACAAGAAGTTGGCGTCGACCAGCGCGCCGAGCAACGCCGCGCACGCCGTGGCGTCCAGCCCCCATAACCGGCGCGCCTGCGCCTCGGTCAGTCGCAGTCCGGGCATTTCGAGGAACTCGCCCCGAACGCGCCGGAGGACTGCCTCGGTTGAGCGTGCGTCTGGCGTCATCGTGACTCTCCGCGATTGGCTGGCTTGCTGTCGGAGACAACGGGTCGGGGAGCAACGTCGATGCCACGGCTCGTCGCGCGGCTCGGCCGCCGTTGCCTGGCGGAAACGCTCGAAATCTCTGGCGGCCCCACGTCGCAATGGTCGAGCGGAGCGCACCAGAGCCCAGGTCGGCCGTTGCTTCCGAGACAGGTGGTGTACGAAATCCATTCAGGCCGAGGTTAGGCCTTGCACGCGGGCCTCGTGTCCCTGAATCTTGCATTGCTCACCTCCATGGATGCGATGAGCCCTCGGGCGGCGATGAACCTGAAACTCGATCGCGCGCCGGGAAATGTCTGGAACCGGAGGAGTTGGGCCGGTGGACGGCAACGGATGACGGCCGTCCGGGTGCTGGTGGGATCGGGCGGCGCGCTGCTGGCCATCGAAGGCCTGCGCCGGCGGACCCGGGCGGGGGCCGTGATGGCCGCGACGGGTTGGGTGCTGGCGGGCTGGGCGGTGACCGGCGACCGCCCCGCCGTGGCCGCCGAGCGGTGGACGCGGGCTGCCCTCGAGCGCCTGCCCTGGCGGAGGCGTGACGAGGTGGAGGACGCGTCGGCCGACTCGTTTCCGGCGAGCGATCCGCCGCCGTGGACGTCGACGGTCGGCACCGGGCCCACGCGCAGCGGTGACGGATGATGCTTCGAACGCTCAGAGTCCCCATCGGCTGGCGCGCGCTCCTCAAGCAGACGTACAACGAACTGCTGGCCGACAACTGCCTCGGATTGGCCGCCCAGCTGGCGTACTACTTCTTTCTGGCGCTCTTTCCCGCGCTGCTCTTCCTGGTGGCGGTCCTCAGCTACGTGCCGGTGACCAATCTGATGGACACGCTGCTGGCCACGCTGGGACGCGTGGCGCCGAACGACGTCATCAGCATCCTGCAGTCGCAGATCGTCAAGATCGCGAACGACCGGAGCGGCGGCCTCCTGACGCTCGGCATGATCGGCACGCTGTGGAGCACCTCCTCGGGCATCACGGCCATCATCGACACGCTGAACCAGGCCTACGACATCCGGGAAGGGAGGCCCTGGTGGAAGGTGCGTCTCATCGCCCTCGCGCTGACCGTCGCGCTCGCCGTATTCATCGTTGTCGCGATGACGCTGGTGCTGGTCGGCCCCGAGGTCGCCGGCCGGGTGGCGCGGTCGATCGGACTCGGCCACGCGTTCGCCGTCACGTGGACGATCCTGCAGTGGCCGCTCGTCTTCGCGATGGTCAGCTTCGCCCTGGCGCTGATTTACTACTACGCGCCTGACGCCGAGCAGGAGTGGATCTGGATTACCCCCGGATCGCTGCTCGCGACGACTCTGTGGTTGCTCGTGTCGCTCGGGTTCCGGTTCTACGTCCAGCATTTCGCCTCCTACAACGCCACCTACGGGACGATTGGCGGCGCCATCGTGCTGCTACTGTGGTTTTACGTGTCGGGGCTGGCGGTGCTGGTCGGCGCCGAGCTGAACGCGGAGCTCGAGCACGCGTCACCGTACGGCAAGAATCCCGGGGAGAAGGTGGCGGTGCTGAAGGCGCCGATCGGCGAGCACGCGCAGGCCCCGGTCGACGAGGAGGACCACGTGCGGCGCGTCGTCGAGTCGACCGCACCGGCGACGCTGGCGAACAACTGCGAGGTCGACGTCGAGCTCTCCCGGCCTCGTCTGCCCGAGCCGACCGCCCGCGGGCGAGCGACTGGATCCTGAGCCGCCCCGTGCCGGGCGAGTCCGCCATGCTGTGCCTCGCATATGCCCAGGAACTGACTGGTCGGCGAGAAGCTCCTCGCGTGTACCCACCCCCAGCCATTACCGAGCCAGGACCGGAAGGGCAATTTTGCAACAAACGCGCTCTAAGCCGCGCCCAGCCTCTCGATCCAGCGGTACATCAGCAGCACCGTCACCGCGAACGCCATTCCACCGATCCAGATGGACGCGGTCTGGAAGCCCTCACCGACGAGGGCCATCGGCGACGTGTTCCCGGAGAACGCCACGAGGGCGGCGAACACCACACCCAGCAGGCTCTCCCCGACGATGAGCCCCGAGGAGAGCAGAACGCCGAGCTGCTTCGTGGCCTCGGGCTTGGGGGCGTGGCGGTCGGCGCGGGTGTTGAACCACCATCCCACGATGGCGCCCACCACCACCATCAGCGTGGTGGACGTCGGCAGGTAGATCCCCAGACCGACGGCCAGGGGCGGCAGCCGCAACGACTTCGTGGCCTTCCGCAGGATCTCGTCGAACAGGATGCACGCCGCGCCGATGGCGCCGCCGATGCCGATGAGGCTCCAGTCGATGTTGTTCGTGATGACGCCCTGGGCCAGGGCCGAGATCAGACCGGCTTGAGGCGCCGGCAGCGCACGGGCCGGATCGACGCCGGGCGCGCCCAGAAAACCGTAGGCGCGGCTCAACAGGTTCAGCACCGGCGGGATGATGAACGCGCCGGCGATGACGCCGATGACCAGCGCCCACTGCTGCGCGGACGGCGTGGCGTCGACGAGCTGCCCGGTCTTCAGGTCCTGCAGGTTGTTGTTCGCGATGGAGGCCACCGCGAACACCACCGAGGTCACGAAGAGCGCGAAGGCGACGAGCGCCTGGCCCGCCGAAGCCGGCAGTGTCGCCTTGACGCCCAGCACGAGAAGCAGCGCGGCCACCACCACCACGAGGATGCCGATCCCGGACAGCGGGCTATTGGACGAGCCGATAAGGCCGGCCATGTAGCCGCACACGGTGGACACCAGGAAGCCCATCACCACCACGAAGACGGCGCCGCCGATGCTGAGCAGGAAGCCGTGCGAGCCCAGGCCGCTGGCGACGCTGAAGCGCCAGAAAAGCCAGGTGACGGGGACGAGGCAGATCAGCGAGACGAGCCCCACTATGCCGATCGGGATGTCGTGCTCCGTACGGGGCAGCGTGTCGCCCTGGCCGGCGGCGCGCACCCGGGAGGCAGCGCGCGCTCCGGCGAGCCCCGCGAGCACGGGCTTGACCAGGGTGCCCAGCGTCCAGATGGCCGCGACGCCGATAGCGCCGGCGCCCACGAAGCGCACGTAGTGGCTCCACCCGGCCTGGGCCACGTCCGCCGCCGCACCCGCCGCCGGGTGCAGCATGGTGAAGTGTGGCACGCCCCACCCCCACCCGATGAGGGCGCCCACCAGCATGGCGATGCCGACCGAAAGGCCCACGAGGTGGCCGATGGCGAAGAGCGCGAACGAGAGGCTGAAGTCGTAGCCGGTCGAGGAGCCCTCGTTGCCGACGTGGAAGTACTGGGCGACGTCGCTGGCGAAGAGCTTGCTCTGCACCACGACGAAGAAGATCGCAGAGACCACGCTTCCCCAGATCACGGCCTTGAGGCCCGCGCCGCTGGTCTCCACCGCCTCGCTCGCGTCGTGACCCTCAGCGCCGGCACCGACCTTGAGCACCTCGGCGCAGGCGACCCCCTCGGGATAGGGAAGAGGCGAGTCGGTGACCAGCGCGCGGCGGAGAGGGATTGTGTACATAACCCCCAGCACGCCGCCGGCGGCGCAGATGAAGAAGGACACCCAGAACGGGAAACCCGTCCACCATCCGACGATGATCAGACCCGGAAGCACGAAGATGATGGCCGACAGCGTACCCGCGGCCGACGCCACCGTCTGCACGATGTTGTTCTCCTGGATCGTGGCGTCCTGGAACGCGCGCAGGATCGCCATGGAGATCACGGCCGCGGGAATCGAAGTGGAGAACGTGATGCCGGCCTTCAGGCCGAAATAGACGTTCGCTGCCGTGAAGACGATGGTGATGACGACGCCGATGATGAGGCCGCGGATGGTGAGTTCGGTCACCGGCGTGGGGGCGGCTCCGGATCGTGTGTTCACACGAGCTCCTTTGGATGGGAACGGCCTGGGGAAAGTCAGCCACTGGCGTTCCGACTCGAAGGTTCGGCGAGCACCGCGCCCGAATGCCAGCGAACCTTCGACTCAGGACACCTGGGGTATACCGGGGAAGGGTAGCCGCGTCAAGGTACACCCTGCTCGCGTCGCCGACGGCAGAGCACAAAGGAGAACCGCTCATGAATGTCGACAGGAAGATCATCGCGGTCGTGGGATCGACCGGCGCGCAGGGCGGCGGCCTCTGCGACGCGATCCTTGAGGACGCCGGCGCGGGATTCGCGTGCCGCGCGATCACCCGCGATCCGGGCAAGGACAAGGCCAGGGCGCTCGCAGCCCGTGGCGCCGAAGTGGTGAAGGCCGATCTCGACGATGTCGAGAGCCTGAAGGCGGCGTTCGCGGGCGCGTACGGGTCGTACTGCGTGACCAACTTCTGGGAGCACTTCTCCGCCGAGAAGGAGAAGACCCAGGCAAGGAACATGGCCGAGGCCGCCCGGGCGACGGCCGTCAGGCACGTCATCTGGTCCACGCTCGAAGACACGCGCAAGCTGATGGCGCCGACCGACAAGCGGATGCCGATGCTGCAGGAGAAGTACCGCGTCCCACATTTCGACGCGAAGGCGGAAGCCGACGCGTTCTTCGCGCGCCTGCCGGTCACGTACCTCGTGACGTCGTTCTACTGGGACAACCTGTACGCCTTCGGCCTGGCTCCGAAGAAGGCGGGAGACGGCAGCTACAGCTGGGTATTGCCGATGGGCCACGAACGGCTCGCGGGCATCGCCGCCGAGGACATCGGCAGGGTCGCGTTCGCCATCTTCAAGGCGGGAGCTCGCTATATGGGCAAGACCGTCGGAATCGCCGGCGAGCACTTGACGCTCCAGCAGATGAGTGCCGCGCTGTCCAGAGCGCTCGGCATCCATGTGACCTACCAGGACGTCGAGCCGGACGCGTACCGCAGCTTCGGCTTTCCGGCAGCCGACGAGATGGGCAACATGTTCCAGGTGTATCGCGACTTCGAGCAAGAGGTCGTCGGCGCTCGGGACGTCGGAGCGGCACGCGCGCTCTACCCGGCGCTCCAGACCTTCGATCAGTGGCTCGCAAAGTACAAGTCACGAATTCCGCTCGAGTAGACGCGGACCATGTGCTGGGCGGTTGGCGTTGCTCGAACGGGCTGGGCCGGCCTCGAGGGCAGGGCACCGAAGAATGGGCTGTTCACCGATTGAGCACTCCAGGTGCACGAGACGCGCGGGCCGATGGCCCGCACATATTGCTGATCGCGGCTGATTGACAGATCGCCCGTCAAGCTGCGGGAAGGTGACTCGGTCGCGGCGCGCCGATTGATGCGGCGGCCGAGCACGGAGTGCCAGGGGAAGATCGCGTCGGCGATCTGCGTTCGACTTCGGGTCCGCGGCGCTCCTCAATCCGCACGTCACGAACCCCGCGTTCCCTTCATCGGCCGGCATGGCATGCGCCGCCGCCGACCACGGGACCCCAGTCTTTACCAACCAGTTGCACGGCCGCCGTGGGGGCGTCGCACCGGCCACTGCGCCGGGGGGGCGGCGGGCCCGAAGGCCGTACGATGTCAAGAAGTGATAAAGACGTCGCCCGGTTGTGACATCGCTCCCCTAGAGTGGCCTCCGTTCTCGAATGGAGGAACACCATGCAGCGACGTCTCGTGTGGATGACCTGCGGCCTGCTCGCGGCCGCGGCAATGGCGGGCACCCGCGCCATTGCCGACTCTTCTTTCAGCGTCGGTGAGTTCGTCGAACAGCAGCTGAACGCTCATGCCGAGGAGATCTTCGGCGTGAACCGCCCGCTCGCGCGCAGTGCGGCCGGTCCGTACACGGGCGCCGACAGCACGGCCGCCGTGAGGACCGCAGGGTCGCTTCACGTGTCCCTCGTCTCGTCCGCGGTCCACTTCAGCGCCGATCAGATCGCGCTCTGGCCGAACGACGACCACCCGAAATATCTGTACGTGTGCGACGAGAGCGCTTCCGATCCCGCCGTGCAGCGTGTCGATCTCTCCAAGCCGGCCAACGCGAACGCCACGACAATCGTCACGGGGCTCTCGTCGTGCGACCCGGCGCGCCGTACGCCGTGGGGCTCCATCATCGTCGGCGAGGAGAACTCATCGGGCGGCCTGTACCAGATCATGGATCCGGCGAGCATCACCAGCCCGATTGCGGTCACCGATCGGGCGACCGGTGCGACGAGCGACCCGCGGCTGGTCAAGCGCCAGGCGGTCGGCCAGCTCGCATTCGAGGGGCTGCTGGTCCTGCCGGACGGGACGACGTACTACGGCGACGAGCTTGGACCGAGCAACGGCGATCCCGGCGGCGCCATCTACAAGTTCGTCCCCGACTTCCCGGCGACGCCGGGTCTCGTCATCACCACGCCGGCACAGTCGCCCCTCGCCTCGGGACGCGTGTTCGGGCTGCGCGTCGGCGCGGCCGACAACTGGGGACAGGGGTCTGAAATCGGCACGGGCCGCTGGATTGCCGTCGACGCTGCGACCTTCGCCGACAGCAGCGGCAACATCGCCCTGCGCGACGCCCGCCTGGCGCTGAAGCTGACCGGATACTATCGTCCGGAAGACATGGATCGGG
Source organism: uncultured Acidobacteriota bacterium (assembly GCA_963840225.1). GTDB lineage: Bacteria > Acidobacteriota > Vicinamibacteria > Vicinamibacterales > CAVVIG01 > JBLMXQ01. Next base: position 5,060 of record CAWIYH010000006.1, on the reverse strand, counting down.
ACCCGCTCGCGAAGGCCCGCGGCGAAATCCGCGCCTGCTGGACCAACACGGGCCGGATGTCGAACGGCGGCGGCAGCGTGGAGGAGACCGACGCCATCTTCGGCGAGGCGATGTGCCTGACGGACGAGCCGACCGACGATGTGTCGATCGCGACCGGGGCCATTCCAGAGGTCACGCGCTTCGTGGCCGGCGACTCCCAGGCGGCGATGTTCGACAACGTCGCGTTCCAGCCGCACACGGGCAATCTCGTCCTGCTCGAAGACGGTGAAGTCGAAGTGGTGAAGAAGGACGGCACCACAGAGCTTCGAGGCAACGACATCTGGATGTGCCTGCCCGACAGCGCCGATCGGGACGTGCAGACCGACGGCTGCATCCGCATCGCCTCGCTGCGGGACACGAGCTCCGAGCCGACCGGGTTCATCTTCACCGGCTCAGGCGAGACGGCATTCGTCAGCCTGCAGCATCGCAGCACCGGCGAAGGCGCGCTCCTCAAAATCAGCGGCTTCAAGGTGCACCATCGCGATCGCGGCCACGACGACGACGACCGCGATCACGACCACCACGACTTCTGATCGAATCTCTGCAGCCGGCAGTCCGCCCGTCCGGGCGGGCTGCCGGTCACCACGCTTGTTACACGGCAATCACAGAAGCTACACATCGACCGCGTATCGTCTCCAGCCGTCGGTTCGATCTGCCGACCACGCGCGGACGGCGCGACGGAAAGAGAGGGAGGAGAGCATGGTGCGGTATTGCGCGCGATACAAGGGCCTTCTCACGCTGCTCGGCAGCGCCGTGGCCTTCTGTGCGCTCGGAGCTGGAGGCTGGGTACTCGCGGACCAGTGGCGCAGGCCGGACGGACACGGCTCCCGATTCCTGCACTTCTCCGCGCCGGCGGGCAGGCGGCCCGCGACCACCGACACGGTCGTCGACGGCGTCAGAGCGGCGATTCTGCCGAACGGCCGCCTGGTCACTCCAGCCGGCACCGAGGTGAACGTCCAGGCGCCGAAGCCGTTCGGCATGGCGCTCTCGCCGGACGGCCGGACGCTTGCCACCTTGAACAGCGGGGCGGGCCCGTTCTCGCTGACCCTGATCACGCAGCTCGACAGCGACTCGCCGAGCGCCAGGCGAATCGACGTCAACGCCAGCTTCATGGGCGTGACCTTCTCGCCCGACAGCGCCCGCGTCTATCTGTCCGGCGGCGAGAACGGGAACATCTGGATCGGAGACGCCGTCGGCCAGAAGATCGTCGGCTCGGTCAACCTCAACGGCCCCGCCCATCCGCTCGATCGGCCGCTCGACGTCGTCGTCACGCCGCAGGTTCGCTTCAAGGGCGCATACCCGGGCAACATGGCGCTCAGCGCCGACGGCCGCTTCCTCTACGTCGTCGATCAGGCGGCCTTCGCGGTCCACGTGATCGATACCACCCGGATCCAGACGGGCGTCGACACTCAGGGCCGGGTGCTCGAGCCGGACAATTCCGCCGCCGTCGTCGGCCACATCGGCGTCGGCCGCTATCCGTTCGGCATCGCCCTGTCGGCCGACGACCGGACGCTCTTTGTCACTCACGTGGGCATGTTCGAGTACACGCACCTGCGGCCGGCCAGTCCGTCCGGAGACGCCAACGTCGACTACCCGCTCTGCTATCCAGGCGCGGGCTATCCCGACGAAACGCGCAACGATCGCGTGATCCGGATCATCAAGGTCGATCCGCGCAACCTGCCCGACGGTCTCGGAGAGCAGGACACGATCGGGTGCGGATACGTGTCGGCGGACATGCTCTACACGATTCCTGGCCTCGGCAGCCCCAATGCGCCCCAGGGGTCGTCGGTGTACGTCCTCGACGTCAGCAACCCCGATCATCCCGAACGGCGCGACATCGTGAAGACCGGGCCGCTGGTCGGGCAGCTCGATGACGGAATCGACGTGTACAGCGGGAGCCATCCCAACTCGGTCGTTGCCAGTCGGGACGCGATCTACGTGGCGAACGGCAACGACGACACGATCTCCGTGCTCGATCGGAGAACCTATCGGGAGCGCGGCCGCATCGAACTGTCGCTGCTCGAAGGGCAGGACCGGTCGCTCAAGGGGGTACAGCCGGTAGGACTGGCGCTCGCCCCGGACGGGCGCGCTCTGTACGTCGCCGAAGCGGGTGTCAACGCGGTCGGCGTCATCAGCCTCGAGGGGGCCTTCGGCCATCTCGTCGGTCACATCCCCACCGGATGGTGGCCGAGCAGCGTCCGTGTCAGCGCCGACGGCCGCACGCTCTACGTCGCGAACGCACGCGGTCGCGGAGCCGGCCCCAACCCGGTCGGGGAGAGCCACTCGCCGAAGTTCAGCGTCCTGGGCACGGTGAGCATCATCCCCACCCCGAGCCGTCATCAGCTGGCGGCCTACACCGAGCGGGTGTACGCCAACAACGGCTTCATCGCCGCGGACGCCCGCGACCGCGGTTTCAAAGCGGCCGACGATCGGGACGACGGGCGAGGGGGCGGACCGGACAATCCGATTCCGAGCCAGGCCGGCCGGCCCAGCGCGCCGATCAAGCACATCATCTTCGTGAACAAGGAGAATGCGACCTACGACCTGCTCCTCGGCGACATCACCCGCACGCGAACGGGAGCACCGGTCAACGGCGATCCGGCCTTCTCTCTCGGCCACGACGCGAGTCCCAACCATCACGAGCTGGCGCTCGCCTTCGCCTTCTCCGACAACTTCTTCCTCGAACCATCGGTGTCGTCGGACGGACACCGCTGGCTGACCGGGCAGTACACCAGTGAATTCGAGGAAACCCACTGGCCGGCCTCGTACGGCGGACAACGGCGCGATTCCGGCGACGATCCGGCCGTGATCGAGGCCTACCCGGGCCGCATCGGCTTCACCGACGCGAACAGCTCGCCCGAGCCGAACGACTACAACGAGCACGGCGGCATCTACCTGCACCTGGCCCGCCACGGCAAGAGCTTCGTCAACTTCGGCAACGGCTACGAGTTCGCCGTCATCGACGAGCCGCGCGGCGCCGAGCCGACCGGGGCTCGGGAGCACGTGAACGTGCCGATGGAAAAGGTGGTGCGCGACAACAGCGATCACCTGTTCCCGACGTTCAACACGCACATTCCAGACGCGCCGCTTCCCGAGGACCCGGTGCGGTTCAACCGCTTCGACCGCTTCAAGCAGGTGTTCGAATCGACATTCGTCGATCGCGCCACCGGCACCTGCAAGCTGCCCCAGTACGTCGACCTGTACTATCCGAACGACCACGGGGGCGGTGCGCGCGACATCAACCCGGACGGCCCCGACTGGTCGTTCAAACGCTTCGTGCAGGACAACGACGCGGCGCTCGGCCTGACCGTCGATCTCATCTCCAACAGCCCCTGCTGGAAGGACAGCGTCATCTTCGTCCTCGAGGACGACACCCAGAACGGAGCCGACCATGTCGACGGGCACCGCTCAATCTTTCTGGCCATCAGCCCGTGGGTGAAGAGACAGTATCTGGGAAGGGTCCACACGAGCCTGGCCAGCGTGTTCAAGACCGTCGACCTCATCCTCGGCCTGCCGCCGCTGAACCAGTACGACGCGGCGGCGACCGACCTCCGGGACCTGTTCACCGGAAGACCGGATTTCAGGCCCTACAATTTCCAGCAGGTTCAATTCGCCCGGCTCGCCAACCCACTGTGGCTCGCGTTGACCCGAGGCATCGACTTCAGCCGGCCCGATGCGGATGAAGTCAAGCTTCAGCGGGCCATCATGGCTTCCGAGGGACTGCCTCGACACGCGGCCTCGTCGCGGCCGTAGTCGGGTGTCTGGCGATAGACAAGCGAACGAACCCTCGACGAGTCCTTCGCGCGGCTCCATCCCGACGTCGCGCCGGGACGCTACGTGTGCGCCAGCGTGTCCGATACGGGCGGCGGCATCCCGCCGGAGGCGGCGCACGCTTCGACGTCCTGCTTCCCGCCGTGGCCGGTCGGGCGGCCGCGCCGGAGTCGCTAAACGGGTAACGCGCCCGCTCCACGGCTCGACATGCTACGTGAAGGGCGATGAGATGGGGTTCAAGCAGTGGGCGGGACTGTTCCTGCAGAACTACTCGAAGCCGCGGCTGCGCTCGCCGAACACGTACGACACGCACGTCCGCGCCGTCACGCATTTGGTCAAGGTATTCGGCGAGCAGCAGAAGCTGGCGGATCTGACGAGCGACACAATCGAGGGCTACTTGCGATATCGGTTGCGTCAAGGTGCGAGATGGAAGACCAAGGCGGGCATCGTCGAGAAGGGAGTGCTGAAGCCGTCGACGATTCACCAGGAACTGCGGGCACTTGGTCAAAGGGTTGTTCCGACCGCATTACGTGTCGTGGTCGGAGCAGCAGCGGATCGAGGCGCCGGCGCCGAGCTACCTGCGCAACGTCGTTCGCATCATCACGGAGACCGGACTTTGGATCTACAAGGAACTGACACCGATGAAGAAGGATCAGGTAGATCGGGAGAACAAGGTCCTCTGGATTCCTGATTCCAAGACGCCGAACAGCCTCGCGGAAGTGCCTTTGACCGATCTCTCGGTCGAAGGGTTTCGAGACCAGATGCAGCTCGCCGGGAACAGTCCGTACCTGTTTCCGAGCGACGAGAACGACCCGGACGTCAGACGACGTTCAAGGCGGCGTGGCGGTTGACGCTTCCGCGAGCGAAGGTGCCGTCCTTTCGCGATCTACGATCTGCGTTCGACCTGCGCGACGCATTTGAGCGCCGGCGGCGTGGCCGACGAGCGGGTGATGCGGCTGCTCCGCCAGGCGATGCGAAGGTGTTCAAGAGTACTCGCAGATAAGGCTGCAGATGCAGCGCGAGGCACTCCAGAAGCTCAATCGCGCGGCCAACGAGTCGGCGGGAGTTTCCGGGGCAGGCGGGCTGATGAATCCGGGGTATTCTGTGACAGTCGGGCGGAGTTTTGGTACAGCTCTGGGACAGTTTTCGCCAGAAAAGCGAAGGATACGAAGGAGCGACCTGCAGAAAACCGCAGTAAGATTGAGGTTCTCCAGAGTCGGGGCGTAGCGCAGCCTGGTAGCGCACCTGCC
>CAWIYH010000005.1:0-265720 GCA_963840225.1 uncultured Acidobacteriota bacterium | reverse complement strand
GTCAGCACCCAGTCACTCGCTTCCGCCAAATGACGAGCCACCGCCACGATGGCCCGGCCATGACCACGCTTCCGGAAGAGCCGGCGATACAACCGCCGATATGTTCTTGCCGATAGCGGTGCAGCTTCACGGCACACGTCGCCGCTTCGACGAAGGCCCATTTCAAGTACTGATTTACCTGGCGCGCGGTGCCGCACATCCGCGTGCGCACCAGCTCCCGCTGATCGCGGAGCGGTTTGGGCGGAATCCAGCACTCCGGCGGCGGGCCGTTGCGCAGCAGAAGGCCCAGGCCTTTGGCATCCAGCGGGTCGTGTTTGTGCGGTTTGCCCATGCACTTTTTGGATTCCGTCGGATTGGCCAGGTGCGGTAGATGGCCGGCGGCTTCCATTTCGTTGACCAATCATTACCAGAGTCCACAAGCTTCCAGGGCAATCTCGCTGTGCGCCGGCAACCCCTGCAGAACGGTCCGATACGCCTCGCGCTCGTGCTCGACGCGCATCGGTTGACTGGCGCGGCCGTGTTCATCCACCATCACGAACACCGAGAACTTCTTGTGCGCAGCACATCCGATGAATTGCGGCATGCGCTCGACCTCCTCATCGGCGTCGAGCCTACCGCACCAGCCCCGGCGCTTGACGCGCCGGCTTTCATAGGATCACCCCTCCCGGCCGGTCCCGCCAGGCACCGCCGTCGATCAGCAGCCGTTCAGCGGCGCCGGCGCGTACCGGCTCATCCTGCGCCGCGCAGAGCCGCGTCCAGGGCGGGCGTCAGCCCGCCGCATCACACGCGCGGCCCCCTGGACGCGGCGAGCCCGGTGCACAGAATCTCAAGCGCGACGGCGACGGATCAAGCGGACTATCTGACGAGCCAGATGATGGCTCCCGTCCACGCACCAAGAATCACGGCAAGGGGTCCGAGGACGATCAGGCTCAACGGCCCTTGAGACGAATTGGTGAAAAGCCGTCACCGCAAACACCGCGACAGTCGTGAGAGCCACGGCAATCGCTGCACTCGCCGCCAGGCGCCGCACATAGCCGAAGAAGAGTGCAGGCCAGCTCGCACGCTTTCTTTGCGCGCCAATCAGAAAGATGGCGACGCACACAATGAATCCGACCACCAGGCCGACGACGATCACATTGAGCACCGTCATGATGGCTTCGGTGTGGTTCCAGCGCTTTTCGGCATGAGACTCACGTCGAAACCGGTGTCACCTCGCGTTACTGGTCGACGCCCAGCTTGCGTCGGACTTCCGGGTCGTCGGTGATATAGACGATCGGCTCCATCCGCCGGTGTTCGATGATTTCGGTGATGCCGTTGGCTGTTAGCACCTCATATCCGGGGTACGGAATAGGGCCGGTGTCTGAGTGTGGTTCGAGAGTTAGAGGCTCTCGACCTCTCAAAGTCGCAACGACCTCGCTCAATGTCTTGCCCTGCCGAGTTCGCAGTGTCACGGTCGCCGTTCGCTCCGATCCAATGAGCGGAATGTAGTAGCTGAGGGCCACCTCGACATCTTTGCGTTGCACGCAGGCGGGAAGAGTAAACCATCGTGGCAGACGCGACCCAGGGGCCAGGTCGAATTGCGATTCCGCACAGCCGCGGACGGGATGACACGCCGCAAACAGCACAAGGAATCCCAGCGCCATTCGAAAGTGGCGCGCACAACGCCCAGCACGAGAAGCCATAGGAGTCATAGGACTACTTCTTTTCACAGCCTTGGCAGGCATCAGGCCTGGGATCCGCATTCAAAATGCACATCACCAGAGTGCGGTTGCAGCGCGTGCAAGCACTGTCATAGGAGATCGTGAACCACGAGCTCCAGTTGCACCTCGAGACCGTGTAGCAGTCGTCGTGTGCCTGACAGCACTTCTTGAGGCACGGCGCGCCGTTGAGACCGAGGGCGGCGCCGGGTTGACTGCACTTGTTGTCCTGGTACGTGAATCCGTCACCGACGTTGCCGTTCGGATAAGGCCTCCACGGATCGCTATGCCAAGGATCCGGATGATGATGGATTGTTCCTTCAGGATCGATCCACCTCGTCGGATTGTTCACGACATACGCGTACAGGTTGGGCCCCGACTTCAGGCCGATCGGATCTTCGCTGAGCCACCGCGCGATTGCGGTGTCGTACGCGCGCCGCTGCATCAACAACAGACCGGAGGCCTCGTGCACGGGCTCACCCGTATATTCCAAGAAGTCTGCACCGGAGCCGGTCTTCGTCACGGCCCCAAATGGCGCATAGTCGTACCGTGTCTGAATCGCCGCGCTCTCGTCGGTCACCTCGTGCACGCTCAGGAGGTGATCCCGCGTCAGATACCGCGCCGCTCCACTATCCTGCAGCGCAAAGCGATACGCCCGCGTCGTGCCGGTGGAGCCGGTCACTGTTCGGCGTTCGGCAATCTCGTTCCCGAACCAGATGAAGGGTTGATCGCTGACGACCGTCCCATCTTCTTTCTCGACGATGCGCGTTCGCCGGTGCGCGCCGTCATAGGAGAATTCGCTGCGGTGAGTGCCCTGATTGATCGCGACGAGTTGATCCTGCGCATCCCATTCGAAGGCGCGGGGGCCGTCGCTGGTGAGATTGCCATTCGCGTCGTACGTAAACGTCTTCCCGCTGCTCGCCTGATCGACCTCGTACACCGCCGTCGCCGTGTTCCCGGTCGGATCGACCGCTGAGACCGTCACCGAGTTGGTTCCGGGCGTGACCGGTGCGGTCCCCTGGAACTGGTTGTCCGCGGTGACCGGCGCCGGCCGCCCGTTGACCGTCACGATCGCCGGCTCGTCGACCTGCCCTTTGAACCGCAGCAGCCCGCCGCCGGCTTGCGAGACCAGCCGGTTCAGCCCGTCGTACGTCGTCGTGGTCACCGCGTCGTCGATCTGCGCCGACGTCCGATTCCCCGCCGGGTCGTAGGCATACGCGTACCGCTGCAGCACCGTCTCATCGGGTCCGCCAGCTTCACCGCCGAGGTGAGCTGGTCCGCGGCGTCGTAGCCGTAGGTCCACAGCACCGCCGTCGCGTCGGCCTGCTGCCGCCACGTCCGGATGTTTCCCACCGCGTCGTACGTGTAGTCGAACCGGGACAGGGTCGAGCCATCCGGGTACTGATGATGGATCGTCTGCAGCCGGCGATCGCCGAGGTTGTCGAAATAGCGGTACGCGCTCGTCTGGCCATTGGGATAGCTCACCGTCGCCAGCCGGCTCGTCACCCCGTCGTACCCGTACGTGAACGTCCCGAGCACGTTCGTCTCCGTCGTCACGCGACCCAGCGGGTCGTACGCCTGGCTGGCCGCCACCCCGTTGATCGCCCGGCTCGTGACCCGGCCCAGCTCGTCGTACGTGTAGGTGATCGTGTCGTCCGTGAGCGGGCCGTCCACGCTCGCCACCTGCCCCGCCCCGAGCGCGCCCGGCGCCTGGTACGCATAGGTCGTCGTCCCGGTGCCGTCCCCCATCGTCGCCACGCGCGGATAATTCGTGTCGTAGGTGTAGCTCACGGCCGCCGTCGGAATCGCCGCGTTCGTGAACGCGAGCTGCTGGACCGAGTCGTCCAGGTTGTAGGCGTAGGTCGTGACCTGTCCCTTCGGGTCCGTCATGGTGATCAACCGCCCCGTCCCATCGTAGGTATAGGTCGTCGCCGTCACCCCGTCGGCGCGCACCTCCCGCGTCACCCGCCCTTCCGCATCCCGCTCCCAGCGCGTCGCGTGGCCGTTCGCGTCGCTCACCTGATCGAGGCTCCCGCACGCGCACCAGCTCTGCGACACCACCCGCCCCTGCGCGTCCCGCGTGCCCACCAGATGCCGCACCGCGTCGTGGTAGTACCGCGTCACCCGTCCCAGCCGGTCCGTCCGCGTCGCGACGTCCAGGCGGCTATATGTCGTCCGCTCCGTCGTTCCGTCGGGATACGTGACCTGGGTCGGCCGATCGAACGCATCGTAGTCCCTCGTAACTGTAAAGCCGTCGGCGTCCGTCACCGCGCGCACCCGGCCATAGCCGTCGTACGTGTAGCTCGTGATCGCGCCCGTCATCGGCTGGGCGAACGAGGCCATCCGGTGATCCGCGTCGTACGTCAGCGTCGTCGTCTCCTGCTTGGCGTTGGTGATCGTCAGCGGCTGCCCGACGCTGTCATACGTGTACGTCGTCGTCTGGCCCGCGGCATCGATCATCGTCTGCGGCTGGTGCTGGCTCGTGTAGTTCGAGTAGCTGGCCAACAGCTCGTTCAGTCCGTTCGTGGTCTGTCGGACTTCCAGCAGATCGTTGCCGTTGGCGGCGTAGAGGTCGCTCGTTCGACGGCCCAGCGCATCCGTCCGGCTCGTCACCTGCCCCTGGGCGTTGTAGGTGGCCTCGACGGCCTGCGTCGTCCCGTCGTCGAGCACGCGCGCCGTCTGCGCCGGTTGGATTCCCATACCAACCTCGTCGGTCCACGACGGACCGTGTGGCTCCTGCCCGGGGTAGGTGTACCAGACCCGGTGCTCGAGCGGCCGTTTGATACTATGCGGCACCGACGACGTCCGGCTCGGGGTGTCGCCGCGCTCGCCCGTGAGCAGCAAGCGCGTGACGACGGCGGTGCTCGCCACGGGCGGCCCCTGGGCCAGGGTGCGCTTGTCCCAGTACAAGCTGTTGTACGTGTCGAGGCGCGCGTTGTACTCCGCGAATCCCGTGGGCACCTCCTCGGGTGGCGCCGACGCCGGCAGATCGCTCGTGGCAACCCGATACTCGACGCGCTCGGTGCCTCCGGCGGGGTCGGTCGCCTGAATGGCTGGCATCCACAAGGCGTTCGTCGGATTGAGCTCGCGGCTGAACCGGGTCGTGCCATAGGGCGTCGTGAGGCTCATCATGAAGTCGTCGGGGCCGTAGATGAACGAGGAGATGAGCCCGAGACTGTCCGTAATGGCCGAGAGCTGTCCGCTGGCGTTGTACGTCAGCGTGGCGACGCGGCCGTACGGATCGGTGACGCTGGTCATCTTCCCGGGGTCGGAGGCCCGATCATACGCGAGCGTCGTCACCAGTCCAGACGCATCGGTCACCGCGACGAGGCGCAGATCGGCATCGTACGTCAGGTGAAGGGCCAAGCCCCGCGGATCGGCGATCTCGGTCAAGTATACGTGCCGAGGATACGTGATGACGCCATCCGACACCGCAAACACCTCCACGCCGCCGTCAGACAGGCGCCGCTCGTACCTGACCGGATCATCGGAGACTCTGACCAGCGTGGCACGCGATCGCCAATGAACCGGATACGCGCCTGACGCATCGGGATCGTTGTACTCCTCCTTCCCGCCGCCCCGCAGATCCACCAAGGCCGTGTCGTGGATCATGGTATGCGTAGGATCGTCCTCCACGAACGATTGCCAATCGAACGTCCACTGAGGACCGAGGTTGCCGGCGCCGTTCAGCGGCAACGGCCGGCTCTCACGCTGGTTGTACGTGAACCGGACGTCCACCGACGGGCCGACCACAGCGCGATACGTCAACGGCTGATCGCTGACTCGCAGGTTGGCGTTCGGCAGCAGGGTATAGGCGGCCATCCCGAACGAACCTTGGCACGGCGGCCCGGCCGGCGGTCCTCCTGGGGGTGATCCGGGCGGTGGTCCTCCGGGCCCGCCGCACGGCGGCGGGCCCGGATCGTTGCTGTCCGAGCCGCCCGGCGCGCAGTTCAGGCCGAAGATCCCGATGGCCTGAGATGCCGTCACCTCCGCCCAGTCGCCGTCGAGCGACGACGCCGGCGCCAGGACGTAGCCGGACGTCTCCTCGTCGATCACGTCCTGGCTCACCCACTGCCGCATGCCGATCGCCGGATCGATCAGCAGGTACCCGCCGTCGTCGCGCTTCACGACGGCGGCGTAGCTGCCGATTCGCAGGTGGACGATCGAAGGGATCGGCAACGCAGCGTCGCGTGGGCGGACCGCCATTCTCCAGTTGAGTCCGACGCCTCGAGCCAATTGCTGCAACTCGGAGAGCGACGTTCCCCGAGCCGCGGGATTATAGCGCGCGAGCGACGCCTGTGCGCGCGATGGCGTCCCGACCTGCGGATCGGCGTACGCCAGCAAAGCCCCGAGTGCCGCCGGTCCCGACGGCGTGGACCGCTCGATGTGGCGCGAGAGGACGCCGAGCGCACCCCATGCGGCCTCGCGCTGGCGTGCCGCAGGGCCGTGAAGCGGGCGAGCGTCCGTGTCGGCGAGACGGGCGGCGACGGCATCGACATGCCCCAGCCGCGCGCTCAAGGCCAGCCACTCGCCCAACGCGAAGTCGGCGACGATCCGCGCATGGGCATCCGTCTGCGCTCCCGTTTCCACCCACGCGAGATCCCACGCTGCCAGGGCCTTCCCGAAGTAGCCGCTTGCCAGATACACCGTGCCAAGATTGGCGAAGAGCGAGGCACGCCACGCGGACTGCGGGAAGGTGCCGATGAACTCAAGCAGCGGCGCGACCGCCTCGATCCGCCGGAGATCCCGGTACGCGAGAATCGCCCGCGCCAGCGCCGCGTTCTCCTGTCGCGACGTCGGACGCCCCACGGGTACCAGGGGCTGAGAAAATACACGAGCGCGCGACAATTGCTCATCGGTCGGGACTGCCGGCAGGCGGAGCACGGTGGAGGGCGGGACAACGGCCGGCGCGGTGCGGTTCGGGAGCACCCCGCGTTCGACCGGCGCCGCTATGGTGGACATCGGTCGAACAGCGTTTTGCTGCCGGTCTGCCGGAGCGGCGACGACAGGAACGCCCATCCAGACCTGCCCGAGTGTCAACAGCAGGGCGGCCGATCGCACAGTGGATGAATGGACTGACATGCCGAGGCCTCCCCTACTGAATCCGCCGGGCGGTAACCGGCTCGATCAAGGTGATGATGGGCGGCACGTGATCGTTCGGATCGGCCACGAGACACGTGGAGCGTGTCGGATCCAGCGGAAAGCAATCGACCCCATCGGGGACGCCGTCGCCGTCGGTGTCTGGAGCGAATGGATCGGTCCCCTGCGCGATCTCCACCCAGTTGGGAACGCCGTCGCCATCGGCGTCCGGGCTCGTCGGTGACACGCCCGCTGACACGGCTGTGCCATCCGGCACGCCGTCTCGGTTCGTGTCTGCGACCAGCGGATCGGTGCCGAGGAGATACTCCCGCCAGGTCACTAACCGATCGCCGTCCGGGTCGCCCAGCAGCCAGTCGTTCGAGGCGACACTCAGCCCGCTTACGGAGACGGGCGTCGGCCGAAGCGTCGTCGTGCCATCACCGAGCTGGCCCGATCCGTTACCACCCCACGACATCACCGTGCCGTCAGGCTGCAGGGCCACCGTGTGGACCGATGACGGGCCCGAGGCGACCGTCAATGCCGTCACACCGCCGATCGCCTGCGGGTAGTTCCGGTCCACGGTGTCGTCACCAAGTTGCTGCCAGGTGTTGCTGCCCCAAGTCCAGACCCGGCCATCGTTCGTTGCCGCCACGCTATGCAACGGGCCCGCAGCGACCGCGGTCACTCCAGTCGCAAAGATCACCGGTACGGGAGACAGGCGATCCGTCGTCGTCGCATCGCCCAATTGTCCGCTGCTGTTGTGACCCCAGGCCCACAGCGTCCCGCCGCGCTCGATGGCGAACGCGAAGTCCTGACCCGCCGCGATCGCGACCGCGTCGGTGATGCCGCTGACCTGCACCGGCAAGAGCCGTGGGACGAGAGAGCCGTCGCCCAGTTGCCCGTTGGCATTGAGCCCCCATGCCCACACCGGGCCACTCCCCGTCCCATCGTCCTCAAGGGCCAGCGAGAACTTCTGACCCGCGGCAAGCCGCGACACGCCGGTCAACCCAGGAACCGGAACCGGCGAGGTCCGCATCGTCGTCGTGCCGTCGCCGAGCTGGCCCGATCCATTGGCGCCCCACGCCCAGACCGACCCGTCGGCTCTGAGCGCGAGCGAATGCGCTTCGCCGGCCGCTACGGCGACGACGTTGCTCAACCCTGCGGCTTCGGTGGGGACGAGCCGCGCGGTCGTCGTCCCATCGCCCAGTTGGCCTGAAATGTTTCGTCCCCAGGCCCACACGGTCCCGTCCGCTTTCACGGCAAGGACGTGGTACGCGCCGGCGGCAATCGCCACGACGTCGACGAGGCCCGGAACTTGAGTCGGCGTCAGGCGCGTCGTGTACGTGCCATCCCCGAGCTGGCCGTACAGGTTGTCGCCCCACGCCCAGACGGTCCCGTCGGCCTTCAGCGCGTAGCTCGACGCTTCGCCCACAGCGATCGCGCCGGTGATCACGTAGTCCGCTCGCCGCACGCCGCTCGGCGAGAGCGACGCGCTCCACGCCTTCGCCTTCACGACTTCCGAGCGATCGACCACGAGCGTGGAGCCGGAGGCGATGACCGGATCCGTCTCGGTGGGATCGGCCCCGGTCGTGGTGTAGTGGATCACGGCATCCGGCGCCTGCACGGCGACCGTAACGACTTGCCGGGTCGCAAACCATCCGCCGCCCGGCGTGAGCGTCGGCGTGTCGGCGGCGCCGGCGGCGTCGATCGCGTAGGCCGCGCTCGCAACCGCGCTCGGTGCATATCCGCGTTTGTACGCGCGAGCCTTGACCGTCGTCGTGACGTCAATCGTGAACGGGCCGACGTAGAGCGTCGAGAGCGGGGTCGGATCGGACCCGTCGACTGTGAACCGGATCGCGGCGCCTGGGGGTGCGGTGGTGATCGCGACGTCCACGGCCGCCGTGAATGCTCCCGCTCCCGGCGTGAACGTCGGTGCGTCTGCCGTGCCTTCGGTTATCCAGAAGCTAGCCGCGCCGCTGTCACTGTCGACCCAGCCCGGGCGCGATGCGATGGCCTTCACGCTCGTCGTGGAACTGACCGCCATTGGCGAGGAATAGAGCGGGGAGCCCGCCGTCGGCTCCGAGCCATCGACGGTGTACCGGATCGTGGCGGACGGAGTGGCCGTCGAGATGGTCACGACCTGCGGGGAGCCGAAGCCGCCACCGATCGGACTGAATATGGGCGTGATGGCTTTCAGCGTGTACGTGGCTGTGCTGATCGCGCTGTCGGTCCAGCCGGTCTTCAAAGCCCTGGCCTTGATGGTGGTCGTGGCGTCAACCGTAATCGGCGATGAGTAGACGGCCGAACCGGCATCGGGATCGCTCCCGTCGGTCGTATAGCGAATCGTCGCGCCAGGAACCGACGACGAGAGCGCCACCGTCTGCGTGCTGAAGAACAGGCCGGCGCCAGGCGAGGACGATGGCGCCGCAAGACTCATCGCGTAGGTCGCGAGAGCCACGTTGCTGGCAGGCATGCCAACCTTCCAGGCTGCGGCTTTTAAGGTGACAGTGCTGTCGATGGTGACGGTTCCGCCTGACGCCACGGCGACGTCAGCCTGCGTCGGATCCGCGCCGTTGGTCGTGTAGTGGATCTCGGCGCCTGGTGTGACGGCGGTCACGGTGACGGTGGTCACGGCAGTGTAGGTGCCCGTTCCCGGCGCCAATCGAGGCGTGCTCGTCTTCCACGCGAAACCGGCTTCGCTGATCTTCGTCGGAACCATCCGGGTATCGAGCGTGCCATCGCCCAACTGCCCGTAGGTATTCCCACCCCACGCCCACACCGCGCCGTCGTTCGATACGGCGACACTGTGAGCGGCCCCGCCAACGGCCATCCGGATGTCCGACAACCCGACGACTTGGCCGGGCACGCTTCGTGAGGTCGTGGTGCCGTCCCCCAAGACGCCAGACGTATTGCTGCCCCAGCTCCAAACCGTGCCGTCCGTGGTCACCGACAGCGAGAACGAGTTGCCGCCGTCGACGCTAGACGCCGCGTTCATCCCAACGACCTGAGCGGGCGTATTCAGGTAGCTGTTGGTGTAGCCGAGCCCGAGTTGGCCGATCGTATTGCTCCCCCAGGACCACAGGGCGCCGTCGAGGGTCACTGCGAACGAGTGCATCGCCCCGCTCCCCAACGCCTGGGCCGATGCGATGGCAGTCGGCACCGGCGTGAGTCGCTGGCCTACGGTTGTATCGCCCAGCTCGCCCTCGGAGTTCTTTCCCCATCCCCAAACGCTGCCATCGTCCTTCTTCGCCAACGCGTGATTGTCGCCCGCGACAATCGCAACGACGCCGGTCAGCGAGAGCACCTGCACCGGCGCTACTCGCTCGGTCGTCGTGCCATCGCCGAGCTGCCCGTTGCTGTTCTGCCCCCAGGCCCAGACCGATCCGTCGCTCTTCACGGCCATTGAGAAGTACGCTCCGGCGGCGATCGCGACGACTCCGCTCAGCCCAGACACCCTGACCGGCAGCGAACGGTTGGTCGTGCTGCCATCGCCCAGTTGGCCGTTCGCGTTGAACCCCCACGCCCAGACGATCCCGTCCGTCGTAAGCGCCAGCGTGTGATAGCCGCCCGCGGCGGTCGCCGTGACGCCGCTCACCCCGCTCACGATTCCCGGCGTGGACGCATTCGTTTGCGTGCCGTTTCCGAGCTCCCCAAAACCGTTGCGTCCCCAGGTCCAGACCGTGCCATCGTCTTTCAGACCGATCGAGTGGTTGTAGCCGGCTGCCACTGCCCATTGGGCGAGAGGCCCCGTGATGGCGTACGTGGCATTGACGACATCACTCGAGGTCCAACCGGTCAGAAAGGCTTGAGCCGTGACCGTGTAGTTGCCGGCCACGATCGTGTCGCCCGAGGCGATGACGGGGTCCGACAAGGTCGGCGGCGCGCCATTCGTCGTGTAATGGATGACGGCGCCCGGCGTGGTGTCGGTGAGCGTGATGAGCTGTCCTGGGGCGTAGGCGCCGGAACCGGGCGTCAAGACTGGACTGCCCACCTTGACGGTGTACGCTCCACCCGCTTGCGCGCTGGTCGTCCAGTCAGGGCTGAAGGCTTTCGCGTAGATTGTCGTCGTGCCGGTCACGGTGATGGGCCCGGCATAGATCGGCGAGCTTCCGGTCGGCGTGGTGCCGTTCGTCGTGTACCGGATGATGGCCGCAGGCTCCGCCGAGATCGTCACCGTCTGGCCATAGGGCACTTCGCTGGGACCAGGCGTCAGCACGGGCGGTAACAAGGTGCCGTAGTTGAACGAGTAACTCGCGGTCGTGACCGCGCTTGGCGTCCAGCCGGCCTTGAATCCGCTGGCCTTGAGCGTCGTCCTGGTGTTGATAGTGATCGGCGCCGTGTATGGAGTGGAGTCCGCCGTGGGCGTGGAGCCATCGAGCGTGTACCGGAGGTCGGCGCCGGTCGTCGACGACGAGATGGTGACGGTCCGCGCGCTGGTGTACGTACCAGCGCCTGGCGAGAACGACGGCGTGCCGACGACCAGTGTGTAGGTGGCCGCGTTCACATTCGACGGCGGCATGCCAGCAAGCCACGCCTTCGCCTTCAGCGTCGTCGTCTGAGTAATGGACACGGTACCGCCGCTCGCGATCGTCGGATCGCTTTCCGTCGGGTCGATGCCGGTCGTCGTATAGTGAATCGTGGCGGCAGGTGTCGCACAGGTGATCGCCACCGTTCGATCGCTGTTGTAGGTGCCCTCGGCTTGACTGAACGACGGCGTCGCGACGCGCCAGGCGAAGCCCGAATCACTGAGTTGCACAGGGACGTGGCGATCGGTGTGCGTCCCGTCTCCAAGTTGACCCCAGTAGTTGTCGCCCCACGTCCACACGCGTCCATCGCTCGACACGGCTACGGACGACGATCCGCTTGCGGACACCGAGACGACGCTGTCGAGGCCGACGACCGCCGTCGGCGTCTTCCGTTGCGTCGTCGTGCCGTCGCCGAGTTGGCCCTGGTCGTTCAGACCCCAGGTCCAGACCGATCCGTCGGCCTTGGCCGAGATCGTGTGGGCGCTTCCACCGTGCAGAGATAGGACCGAGTCGAATGCGATGGAAACCGGGCTGGTCCGCTGCGTCGTCGTGCCATCGCCAAGCTGCCCGTATCCGTTGTTGCCCCAGGCCCACAACGCGCCGACGATGTCCCAGGCCGACGAGGTGTTCGCGCCTCCTTCGACCCGCACGGCAGTGTTCAGCGTGCCGGCCTCGACGGGGACCGTTCGAGGGCTCGTGGTCGTGCCGTCCCCAATTTCGCCGGTACTGGTTGAAGCCCCACGCCCAGACCGTTCCGTCGGCCTTCGCCGCGAGGGATTTGCTCCCTGCAACGCCGATCGCCACAACCGTCGTCCCCAACGATGTCACCTGCACCGGAATGGAACGCTGCGTGGTCGTCCCGTCGCCGAGCTGCCCGTAGAGGTTCTGTCCCCAGGTCCAGACGGTCCCGTCGCTGCCAAGTGCGACCGCGTGATAGGCGCCTGCCGCGATCGCCACGATGCCACTCAGTCCCGAGACCTGGACGGGCACGAGGCGCTGCGTCGTCGTCCCGTCGCCGAGCTGGCCATACCCGTTGTATCCCCACGCCCACACCGTCCCGTCGTTTCTCAACGCATAGCTCGACGAAGTCCCTGCGGCGATGGCGAGGACTCCCGACAACGCGGTGATCTCGGTTGGCATCACGCGCGCCGTCGTTGTGCCGTCGCCGATCTGGCCGTTGCCGTTGGTGCCCCAGCCCCATACCACGCCGCCATCGGTCAGCACCAGGACGTGGTAGCTCCCTGCTGCCACGCTCGGCCCAGCGGCGGTCGCCCTGCCGGCGAGAGCGATTGCGAAAGCGAGGATCAGCGTCGCCGTGACGAAGCCCTGGTTGCGCATCTGCGGTCTTCCAGTCGTTGTTGCGAGAGCGATTTCTTCGGGATGGCGGCGGGACTGCGTTCAGTGTGGGCGTTGGCGAGATCGAAGACAAGCCAGAACGAGTTCCGATCTTTACCAAAATGTGACCCGAGGCGGCGAAATGGGAACGCGTTCTGCTATCCGCGAACGGACATGAGCATGATTCGCGATCAGGGTGAAGGACGAACTGGCGGCCGACGGGAACTCGGCACGAGCGCGGCGGGAATCCGGCAGCAGTGGCTCGATGCCACCGTCCGCGAGCTGCAGGTCGCGGCGGGTCGCGCGATCGAGTTCGTGGTTCCCGTCCAGGCGCGCGCGTCAATCCTGCAGCAGGTCGAGGCCATTCCATCAGCCGACAGTCCGGCCGAGCGCCTATTGATGAAGGGGCTGGCGGTCGAATTCGCCGTGCGGCTCGGCCTCGTATTCCATCGGTCGTACCACGGCAGCAATGGGAGCCGCGTCTGTCGCTTCGATGCAGCGTCGCACCTGCGGCAGACCTGGAATGTGCTCGAGGATCCGGCCAAGGGTCTCGCCGAATGGACGATGTCTTTCTTCGACGAGTTTGAGCGGGCGCACCCGATCGACCAGGTGGAGCGCGCGGCCCAAATCCTCGAGCGCGAATACGCCTCTCGGTCCGACACATCGGCGCTCGCCGAACGGGTGCATATGGTGCCGTCGCGTCTGGTTCGCGCGTTTCGGCGGCGATACGGCATGTCGCCCAAGGAGTTTCAGATGGCGTTGCGCGTCGTCGAAGCGCTCGATGCGGTAAGGCGTGAGAAGATCGACCCCGTGGCTCTCCAGGTTGGGTTCAAGAGCAGGAAAGGTCTGTATCGTGCCGTCGAGAAGCTCACTGGCCTGACGCTGTCGACGTTCCGGACGCTTCCCTCCGAACGCGCGCTCGCGATCATAGAGGCCGCCAGAAGGCGCGTGGTCGGGCGGTCGCGCCGGTCCTGACGGGCTGACGACGGGGACGGCGACGGGGCGACGAGCGTCAAGAGAATATGGCGGGCAGTGAACCGGCCCGTTCGCATGTCGGTCGGATCCAGTGGGGCGGGTCCTTCTGAGCCCGGCCGTAGAGGAGACGTTCCATGTCCATCCGGCCCGTCCGCCGCATTGTCGAAGCCAGGCCGACGCTCGAAGGCGCGGGCGTGCACCTGCGGCGCGCGTTCGGCTTCGGCTCGACGAGCGACTACGATCCGTTCCTGCTGCTCGACGATTTCCGCAACGAGAGGCCCGAGGACTACCTCAAGGGCTTCCCCTGGCATCCGCACCGCGGCATCGAGACGATCACCTACGTGCTCGCCGGCAGCGTCGAGCACGGCGACAGCCTCGGCAACCGCGGCAGCCTCGGCGCCGGCGACGTCCAGTGGATGACGGCCGGGCGCGGAATCCTCCATCAGGAGATGCCCAAGGGCGATCCCGACGGACGCATGCATGGGTTTCAGCTGTGGGCGAATCTGCCGGCGTCGCTCAAGATGATGCCGCCGCGCTACCAGGACATCGCGGCCGTCGACATCCCATCGGTCACCGACGACGACGGCGCGACGGTCCGGGTGATTTGCGGGAACTTCTGGGGGGTGTCGGGCCCGGTCGACGGCGTGGCCGCCGATCCGCGCTACCTCGACGTCTCGGTCCCGCCCGGGAAGAAGAAGAGGCTCAACGTCGCGCTCGGGCTCCACGCGTTCGCCTACGTGTTCGCCGGCTCCGGGACGTTTCGCGACGCCTCGTCGCCGCGCCTCGTGGAGACCGAGCCGGTGGGCGAGCCGGTCGCCGATGCCTCGTCGCCCCGCAACCTGGCCGCCAACCGATCGCTCGTGCTGTTCGACGCGGGAGACGAGGTGACCGTCCAGGCCGGCGACGAAGGCGTCCGCTTCCTGCTGGTCTCCGGCAAGCCGATCGAGGAGCCGGTCGCATGGTACGGTCCGATCGTCATGAACACGCGCGCCGAGCTCCAGCAGGCATTCGACGAGCTGCGCGACGGCACCTTCATCAAGTAGGCACCGGCACGCAGGCAGCGGCCCGATCGCCGTTCGCGTTCACCCGACGCTGACAATCGCGTAGCCGTATTCCTGCGCGCGCGTCACGGCCACGATGCCGGCGGGGACGAAGTGCGCGTTTCCGACGGTGTTCGTCGTCAACTCCTTGTACACGGCGTCGGCGGTGGTCCCGTGCTGCTCGGCGATGATCTGCGAGTACGCCCTGGTCGTCAGGTTGCAGACCGCCAGGTGCACGCCCTGCTTGACGAGCTGCGCGAGGCGCGGGCCGAAGACGTTCGCGACGGGAGCGTCCTTGGTCTTCGGGTCGGTGAACTGCTGGCGCTCGGAAAATATCCGGCCGTATTTCGCCCAGATGGCGTCGTTGAACGCGAACGGCCCGGTCCGGTGCCGCGCGCAGACGATGACGGCGAGGTCGTCGTCGTCCAGCCCGTAGTCGCTGCGGTTCGCCCGGAAGTAGTTGCCGGCGAATCCGAGCGCCTCCTCGAACTTCGACGCGGTCCACGTGTCGAAGAACACCCGATGCCGCCCCGGCAGCTTGTCGAACCATTCGTCCTGTGCATGGCGCGCCGCGCGCCATTCGCCGGCGCCGACCGGCGTCGTGACGCCGAGAAACGCGAGAGCCGCGGAGAACCCGGACAGGAATGAGCGTCGCTGCATGGCCGCCGATTGTAATAGACCTCGGCGCTCGACGGCGAGGTCGTCGGGCGCCGCGTCTCACCCCGCAGGCGGGTCGATCGCGATCTGCGCTTCGAGGATGCGGGTGCCCCGGCGCGGCGCGCCGATCGCATGGCGTGGCGCAAATCGTCCTCCGCGTCGCCTCGCGGCAGGCCCAGTTCGCGGGCCAGACGCGAGACCGACGCCGGCCCGGCGCCGAGCCGGGCGATGAGATCGCGCCGGAACGTCACCAGCCTCCAGCCTCCAGCCTCCAGCCTCCAGCCTCCAGCCTCCAGCCTCCAGCCTGACGCCGGCAATCCGGCAACAGATTGTTTCATTGGCGCCATTCCGGCTACAGATGGTTTCCCGGGCGCACGGCCGCCTCGAGTAGTTCGGCCGCCGCGGCGTGGACCTGATCCGGTCCGGCCGACCGCAGGCGAGCCACGAAAGGCCGTACCCACCGGGCCAGATGGGCGCGGATGAACGCCGCCGCGGCGTCCTGCACCGCAGCGAGCGCCGATTCGTCTTCCACCGCGCGCGCCGCGACCTCGTGGCGGGCCAGAAAATAGAGGAATTCGAGCTCCGCCGGGAGATAGTCGGCCGGTTCGCCGGCATCCTCGGCACGGATAAGCCCCTGTTCGGCGTACGCCGCCTCGACCTGGCGGGCCGACGGCCCGGACAGCTCGCGGTCGACGTACCAGGACTCGTAGGGCGGCGCCGCCACCCCGCCACGCGCCGTGACGAACAGCCGCACGTGCTCGGCCCGTACTGCCTCGGGGTCGCTCGCCGCGATTGCCGCCCGGAGTCTGTCGAGCATCTTCACGATCGGTCCAGGAATTGCGTCGATCGGAACGGGCGGGTCGGGCAGGTCGCCGACGTCGCCGTCGAATAGGCGAGCGAGCTGGTCCCAGATCCAGGCGCGAAGCTGAGGACATTCATCCATGGTCGTGAGCAACGGGCAGGCAGCATTCATGCCAACCCCGCCGGCGCAGACGATTCTGCGGCACATTGCCGACGCGCTGGTGCTGGTGGATCGCGATGGGCGTATCACGTACACGAACGAGGCCTTCGGGGCGATGATTGGCCGCCGCGGCGAGGACCTGCGCGGCCTGCGCTGGACGGATCTCGTCGACGCCGACATCAGCGGCCGCCTCGATCCCAGCCTCAATCCAAGCCTGGTGCAGGACCAGGTTCACTTCAACGTCGATCTGGCGGCGCCCTCCGGCGAGTCCAGGACCTACTGTCTGACGGCGTCGCAGGTGCGGGACGGCGACGGTCGGACCATCGGGATCCTGCAGAACTTCCGCAGCATGGATCGGCTTCGAGACATGATCCTCGAGCTGAAGGAAGTCAACGCCGCCATCCAGCGGGAGAAGGACCGCACCGACAGCGTGCTCGACTCGATCGCGGACGGGATCTTCACCGTGGATCGCGATCTCGTGGTCCGTACCTTCTCGGCGAAGATGGAGCGGCTGACGGGCGTCGCCGAGCGCGACGCGATCGGGCGGCCCTGCCGGGACCTGCTGCACGGCACGAAGTGCGACACCGACTGCCCGCTCGCCTGGACGCTCGTCCACGGCGCCGTCGTCGAGCGCTGCCGCGAGCAGTTCAGCCTGCCGGCCGGGCGCCTGCCGGTCACCGTGACGACCGCCTTCCTGCAGGACGCCCGCGGGGCGACCGTGGGGCTGACCGGCGTCGTCCGCGACGACAGCGAGATCGAGCAGCTCCGGCGCGAGCTCCACGAGCGCCACAGCCGGCACAATCTCGTCGGAGGGAGCCCGGCGATGCGGGAGCTGACGGCCGCCATCGAGACGCTGGCGTCGAACGACGCGACGGTGCTGCTGACGGGTGAGACCGGGACCGGCAAGGAGCTCGTCGCGCGCGCCATCCACCATGACAGCGCCCGGCGCGACCGGCCCTTCGTCAGCATCAACTGCGCGGCGCTCAACGACAACCTGCTCGAGAGCGAGCTGTTCGGTCACGTGCGCGGCGCGTTCACGGGGGCCGTGCAGGACAAGCCCGGGCGCTTCGAGGCGGCGGCCGGCGGGACGATCTTCCTCGACGAGATCGGCGACACGACGCCGGCGTTCCAGGCCAAGCTGCTGCGCGTCCTCCAGGAGAAGACCTTCGAGCGCGTCGGCGACAACCGGAGCCGCCAGACCGACGTCCGCGTCATCGCCGCGACCAACCGCGACCTGCGGCGGATGGTGCAGGAAGGCCGCTTCCGCGAGGATCTCTACTACCGCCTCGCCGTCGTCCCCGTGCAGGTGCCCCCGCTGCGCGAGCGGCGGGAGGACATCCCGCTGCTCGTCGAGCACTTCATGCAGAAGTACCGCGGGCGGTACTTCGCCGGCCACGAGGACCAGTTCGAGGGGATCTCCAACCGCGCGCTCGCGCTGCTGCTGCAGTACCGAGTGGCCCGGCAACGTGCGGGAGCTGGAGCACGCCATCGAATACGCGATGATCTCGACGACGACCAGCCGTATCGAGCGGGCGTTCCTGCCGGCCCCTATTCGCGCGCATGCCGACGGCAGCGGCGGCGCCGCGGCGGTGCCGCCGGCGCCCGAGAGCGACGCCGAGCAGCTGCGCCGGGCGCTCGAGGCCCATCGGTGGAACGAATCGCGGACCGCCGAAGCGCTGGGAATCAGCCGCACCACGCTGTGGCGCCGCATGCGCCGTCTCGGCCTCCTCGATCGCCCGTAGCGGCCGGCGCGGCCCGTCAGCGAAGCCTCAACAAGATGTTCCAGTGAAACAGGGTGTTCCAGGGCGCCTGGAACACTCTGTGGCGGACTTATCGGACCGTTCACCCGTTCCGCACGCGTTCGCGCCATTCCCGGCCATCTCCCGCGGGGCACAGCCCTTGCCCTCCCCGGGGGCGGACGCTCCGTTCATTCCGCGTCCGGGAGTTCCGTCATGTTCAGCCGATTGATCGCTCTCGCCGGCATCGCCAGCTTCGCGGTCTGCGTGACCGCCGCTGCGGGGGCCGGCCCGAACCCGAATCGCGGGAAGACGATGTTCCGTTCGACCTGCAAGACCTGTCACGTCAAGGACGGCGAGGCCAAGGATCTGACGCCGATGTCGAAGACCCAGGCGCAGTGGACGCGCGTGTTCAAGACCAACATCGACACCATGTCGAACCGCGTCGAGAAGAGGGTCGGCAAACCGCTCTCGGCTTCCGATCTCGCAGACATGCAGGCGTTCCTCGTCTCGCACGCGGCTGATTCCGATCAGCCCGAGACGTGCGGAATCAAGTAGGTGACCCATGCGACGACTGATCTTCGTGCTTGCGGCGGCCGCCCTGCTGCTCGCCGCCCGTCCGGCCGCTGCCTCCGATGACGAGGCCGTCAAGAAGCTGGTGCAGCAGATCGAGCAGCTTCGCGCCCAGATCAACATGCCGGTCGTCGTCGAGTCGACGCCGACGGTCACCGGGGCGGCCAAAGCCGCCGCGACGATGGAAGCGCTCGAAGCGCGTATCGAAGAGCTCGAAGGCGAGCTCGCCGAGCTGCGCGCGAAGGACGAGTCGCGCGAGGAGAAGGCGACCGTCGACGCGGAGCGTCTCGACGCGGTCGAGAAGAAGGCCGCGCTCGACCGGCTCAATCTCACCGGCGAGATCCGGATCGCCGCCGACACGCTCAACGGCACGCAGGCGGCGCATTTCGACGGCATGGCGCTCCAGAAGGGCGTCGTCGACTCGATGTTCTACATGCAGACCAACGGCGGCGCCTTTCCGATTCCGGCCAACCCGTCCGATCCGCTGGCCGTGTACCGGCTGCTGCAGTCCAACGTCGACGCGCACTACGCCGACTACATGCGCTTCACCGGCGGCCTGACGTTCAACGACCTCAAGACCGCGATGGGCAGCTTCCCGGCCGCGCAGCAGCAGGCGCTGATGCAGCTGCTGATGCCGGGCACCTACATGGCGCAACAGGACTACAAGAACAACATCCTGTACACGACGCGGCTGCGGGTGAACGTCCGGACCGACATCAGCGAGCACATGAACTTCGGCGGCCGCCTGGCGATGTACAAGGTCTGGGGCGACAGCACCGGCGTCCAGGTGTTCAACGGCCAGCCGACGTCGATCAACGTCGACGGCACCACCATCGGCGTGCCCAACAGCGACATCGTCCGGGTGGACCGGGCGTACTTCGACTGGAACGACATCGGCAACTCCGGCGTGTACTTCTCGCTCGGCCGGAGGCCCTCGTCGGGCGGCCCACCCACCGAAATCCGCGAGGGGCGGCTGCGCGGCGGCACGCCGCTCGGCCACGTCGTCGACTACCAGTTCGACGGCATCACCGCCGGGTACGTGTTCAAACAGTGGATGCCCGGCGCCATCTGGCGCTTCTGCTACGGCCTCGGATACGAGTCGGGCTTCGGCAGCGCCGACCAGCTGCAGTCGCCGGCCGATCGGCTGAAGGACGCGCACTTCGGTGGCTTCAACCTCGACCTCTACTCGAGCGACCGGATGTTCGTCCAGGGCACGGCGCTCCGGGCCTGGAACGTGACCGACGGCTTCAACTCGCTGGTCGTGATGCCGGTCGATCCGCTCACCGGAAACGCGGCGGCCGGTCCGGCGGCGATGCGCTTCACGCCGTCGGCGAACCTGGGCAACATCGACCTCGCGGCGCTGGCCGTCGAGCGCACCGTCGGGCCGATCCAGATGTTCGGGTCGCTCGCGGGCATGAAGACGCATCCCGAGAACGTGACCACCGTGTTCGGCGGACTGCTGAGCGATCCCTTCTCGACGCCGGTGTCGCGCGACGCGTGGTCGGTCTATACCGGCGCGCGCTACGACCTGCCGAACGGCAAGACGCAGATCGGCGCGGAGTTCAACCGCGGCAGCCGGTACTGGTTCAACTTCACGCAGAGCGCCGACGACATCATCCTGTCGAAGCTGGCGACGCGCGGCAACGTCTACGAGGCCTACTTCATCCAGCAGATCGGCAGGATGGCGAGCGCCCGCGTCGGGGCGATGCAGTACAACTACGACTACAGCGGCAGCGGCTGGCACATGGGCGAGCCGAAGAAGCTCACGGACTCGAACGCTCCGCTGCTCGGCTTCCCGACCTACAAGGACATGTTCACCCTGCGGGCGTCAATGACCGTCCGCTTCTGACCATGGCTGCTCCACGCCAACTCGATCGGCGCACGTTTCTCGCCCTGACCGGCACCGCAGCCGCCGCCACGACCGTGGCCGGCTGCGGGCCGGTCCGCAAGTTCCTGCGCGGCGCGCCGTCGCCCAGCGAGCAGGTGGCCGCGCGCGGCGCCACGCGCGCGGTGTTCAGCATCTGCGACAACTGCGTGAACAAGTGCGGGGTCGTGGCGCGCGTCTCGGGCGGGCGCCTCGTCAAGCTGGATCCCAACCCGCACTTCCCCAAGTCCCGGTCGATGCTGTGCGCGAAGGGGAACGCGGGCGTGCGGACCCTGTACGACCCGGATCGGTTGAAGCACCCGCTCATCCGCGTCGGCGAGCGCGGCGCCGGACGGTGGCGGAAGGCGACGTGGGACGAGGCGCTCGACTTCACGGCCGGGCGCCTGCGCGCCGTCCGCGAGGCGCACGGTCCGCAGGGGATGCTCTTCAGCTCCTCGGAAGCCTTCCAGGAGCGCTTCTTCCTGGCATTCGCGCAGGCGTTCGGCTCGCCCAATCTCGTGCGGCACCCCAGCACCTGCCTCAGCTCGGCCAACATCGCCTTCTTCATCACCTACGGCACGGTGCCCGAGTTCGACCTGGAGCGCAGCACGTACGTGATCGCGAGCGGCGCGAACCGCTTCGAGTCGTTCGTCACGCCCGACACCGTCGATCTGGCCACCAACGTGCGGGAGCGGCGGACGAAGCTCGTCTACCTCGATCCGCGCTGCACCGTCACGGCGGCCAAGGCCGACGAGTGGCTGCCGATCCGCCCCGGCACCGACCTGGCGTTCTACCTGGCGCTCATCCACGTCCTCATCGGCGAGAAGCTCTACGACCGACCGTTCGTCGAGACCTACACCCAGGGGTTCGCCGAGCTCGCCGCGCATGTCCAGCCGTACACGCCCGAATGGGCGGAGACCCAGACCGAGATCCCGGCAGGACGGATCCGGGCTATCGCGCGCGAGTTCGCGGCGCACGCGCCGCGCGCGGTGATCTACCGGGGCCGGCGGTCGTCCTGGTACGTCAACGACACCGACATGCGCCAGGCGATGGCCATCGCCAACGCGCTGGTCGGCAACTGGGACGTCGAAGGCGGCGTGGTCCCGAACGAGTCGATCGGGCTCGGCGCGCCGGAGCCGCCCGAGTATCCCTACCCCGACGCCGATCGCGTGGACGCCATCGGCGAGCGCCATCCGCTCGCCAACGCCGGCGACGGAGCCTGGATCGAGCTCCGCAAGGCGGTGCTCGCCGACGAGCCGTACCCGGTCCGCGGGTGGCTGATCTACAAGCAGAACCCGATGCAGATGCTTCCCGATCGCCGGCAGACCGAGGCGATGTTCCGGAAGATGGACTTCGTCGCGGCGATCGACATCGTGCCGTCCGACAGCGCGTGGCTCGCCGACGTGATCCTGCCCGAATCGACCTACCTCGAGCGCACGGATCCGATCGAGGAGTTCAACGCACCGTACCCGTTCGTCGCGCTGCGGCAGCAGGTCGTCGTGCCGCAATTCAACACGCGGCCGAACCTCGAGATCATGCAGGGGCTCGCCGCGCGTCTCGGCCTGTCGGCCGTCTTCGAGTACGACATGCCGCGTTACCACGCCGCGCAGCTGGCGCCGGTCGGCATCAGCCTCGCCGACCTCCGGCGCACCGGCATCTGGACCGATCGCCGCGGCCGCCACTACGGCGCCACGCGTCACCCCGACTACCGGTTCCGGACCCCATCGGGCAAGATCGAGCTCGCGAACGAGCGCCTGCGCCGCCACGGCCTCGATCCACTGCCCCGCTACGCGCCGCCCTCGGCCGGACCGCCCGGCGCGTTCCGGCTCCTCGTGGGCAAACAGGCGTACTTCACCCACGCGGCCAACCAGAACAACGTCTGGCTCCACGAGCTCTGTCCGGAGAACCGGCTCTGGATCCACCGGAGCGCCGCGCGGGCGCGCGGTATCGCCAACGGCGATCTGGTCGTGGTGCGCAGCCCCATCGGCGAGGTGCGCGTGAAGACGTTTGTCACCGAGCGCATCCGGCCCGACTGCGTCCACCTGCCGCACGGCTTCGGCCAGCGCTCCGCCGGTCTCCTGACGGCGCACGGAGCCGGCGCGAGCGATCAGGATCTGATCGAGGCCCGCTGGGACCGCATCAGCGGGAACGCCGCCCTGCACGAGACGTTCGTGACGGTGGAGAAGGCCTGACCGGGAGCAGACGATGGCTGGAACTCAGAGGTTCGGCATGGTCATCGACGCGGCCCGCTGCATCCACTGCGCGGCCTGCGTCGTCGCCTGCAAGGCCGAGAACGCCGTCCCCGACGGGCACAGCCGCAACCGGCTCAGCGAAGAGGAATACGGCGCCTTCCCCCACGTGACGATCGCGATGGCGCCCTCCGCCTGCATGCAGTGCGACGACGCTCCCTGCGTGCGGGCCTGTCCGACCGGCGCGAGCTACCGCGACGCGAGCGGGGTCGTGCTCGTCAATTCCGACGATTGCATCGGGTGCCGCGCCTGCATCGAGGCCTGCCCGTACGACGCGCGGTACTTCGACGGGCTGTCGGGCACCGTCGACAAGTGCACCTTCTGCGAGCATCGCGTCGCCGCAGGGCTCGAGCCGGCCTGCGTGGCGACGTGCCCGACCAGGACGCGCATATTCGGCAACCTCGACGACCCCGCCAGCGCGGTGGCGAAAGCCGTCGCGTCCGGGCGCACCGGGGTCCGCAAGCCCGAGGCGGGCACCAGGCCGAAGGTGCACTACCTCCTCGCGGACGCGCCATGAGCGGGAGCCAGGCGCCAGCGGCACGGAGGAATGCGATGCGTAACGCCCGTCCCGAGCACCCGGCTGTCGTCCGCGCGAGCCACTGGCTGCTCGTGCTGACCGTGGCGACGCTCATCGGCACCGGCCTGGCCATCGTCGAGGCGCCATCGCTCTTCCGCGCCGCTCCCGGGCGCGACCTCTTCGCCCGGCCGGAAACGGCGGGAGCGAGCGGTCTGATCTGGTGGCACCTCGCGTTCGGATGGCTGTTCGTCGGCGTCGGGCTCAGCTATCTCGCGTACCAGCTGAAGAGCGGCAATTACCGGCAGGTGCTCTTCTCGCGCGGCGACCTGGGCGGCGTGTGGCCGATGGTGCGCCACTACTTCTTCTTCGGACCGAAGCCCCCGGTGCCGGGAACGTACAACGCCCTGCAGAAGCTCGCCTATACCACGATCATCGCGCTCGGCATCTTCACGGGCCTGACCGGCCTGGTGCTCTCCGTGCCGAAGCCCTTCTCGCCGCTGGTGGGCTGGCTCGGCGGCTTCCGTGTCGTGCGGATCTCGCACCTGGTCGCGATGTGCGGCTTCCTGGCCTTCATCCCGGGCCACCTGACCATGGTGGCCCTGCACGGCTGGCGGAATTTCCTGTCGATGCTGACGGGCGCGACACCGGATCGACGGCGAGTGGCGTGATTACGGCCGCGCGAAGCGCTTGACCCGGTTCTCGACTTCGACACGATACGGGTCGCGAGGCGGGAGCCGCGTCGAGAGGATCCCGTCCGACCGCTCGAACAGCGGTCCCGCGTCCGAGGCGTCGCCCTTCGCGTCGAGCATCAATCCTTCCTCGAGCAGCAGGCGGCCCATGTCGATGCTCGCGCCGCCGGTCGTCTCGTCGACGATGGTCCCGGCTTCCCGCAGCGCGCGATCGGCTTCGTCGAGCCGATGCGACAGCCTCAGGGCGCGCGCGAGCACGATCAGCGTGCGGGCGCGCTCGATGTGCGGCAGCGTCCGGGCGTCGGGCAGGGCGGCCAGCGCCTGTCGGAGCTGATCTTCGGCCTCGGACACCCGTCCGCGCCGGATCAGCACTCCGGCCAGGCTCCGGCGGAACGACGGAATGCGGAAGTGCTGGGGGCCGGTGTCCGCCAGGTGATCGGCGAGCGCCACACGAAGGCGCCGCTCGGCGGAATCGAGACGGCCGAGATCCCGATCGAGGAGGCCGCGCAGGCGCTCCACCTGCGCGGTTCCCTGGGAATGGTCGCCGAGCGCCTGCCGCGTGCGCGGCTCCAGTCGGGCGTACAGGCGCGCCGCGCCGTCGTAGTCCCCCAACAGGTATCGCGTGCACGCGAGATCGCGCTCCTTGTCCAGCACGCGGCTGTGCGTCGGGCCGAGCAGCACCCGGTACTGCCTGAGGACGTCCTCGACCAGCGGCTCGGTCTCGCGCACCTCGCCCATCTCGCGGCGGATCCCCGCGACGGTACTGAGCGCCCACATGGTCGAGTTCCGATCCTCGGTGGTCCTGAGGATCGCGTACGACTGCTTCGCCAGCTCGAGCGCCTCGCGCTGCAGCCCCTGGCGGCGCTTGAGCAGCGCCAGGTTACCCAGCGGCACGGCGATTTCGGGCGAGTGGTCGCCGGTCAGCCGCCGGTGCATGGCGACGCTCGCCGACTGGAGATCGTCCGCCTCGCGGTACCGGCCGGACAAGATGGCGACGAGCGCGAGGTTGTTGTACGAATCGGCGATGTCGTACGAGTCCCCCGGGAGATGACGACGGCGGATCGCAAGCGCCTCGGTGAGAGACGCGTACGCCTCATCGACACGATTGGCTGCGCGCATCACGTCGCCGAGCCGGTGCAGGCGCTCTGCCGTCTCGAGCGAGTCCCGGCCGTAGTCGCGCTCGCTCTGCTCCACGCTCCGGCGGATGCTGGCGATGGCGGGCGCGAACTGCTCCAGATTCGCCAGCGCCAGGCCGAGCGTCATGTACAGATCGCCGCGGACTCTCGGGTCGAGCGTCTTGTTCGTCCCGAGGTCTGCGACGCCCCGCTGGAGCAGGTCGTACGCCGTCATGGTCCGGTTGCCGGCCGTCCGCGGATCGGCCGTGGTGAACAACCGGGTCAGGAATGCGGCGTTCGCGCTCGCGCGGCGCTGGGCGACCACGGCCGTATCGCGCTCGCTCGCGATCAGCCGGCTCTGCCGCATCGTCACCACCGTGAAGCCGACGACGACGGCGGCAAAGACGGCCGCCGCGGCGCTGCCTGCCGGGTGCCGCCCGACGAACTTCCGCACGCGGTACCTCCACGTGTCGGGTTGGGCGGCAACCGGCCGGCCCGCCAGCCAGGCGCGCAGGTCGGCGGCCAGCGCCGCCACCGAGGCGTAGCGGCGGTCCGGCTCCTTGCGGATCGCCTTCATGACGATGCGATCGAGGTCGCCGCGAAGCTGCCGCGACCTCTTCGCGCCCGTGGTCGAAAACCCGCCGGCGCCGCCGCCGCCTCGAACGGCCACGCTCGGAAGAGCCGGCGTCGTGCCCACGATCTCGCGCGCGAGCTCGTACGGATTCGTCGAGTCGAACCGCACGGGCCGTTCGCCGGTCAGCAGCTCGTAGAGCAGGACGCCCAGGGCGTAGATGTCGGCCGCGGTCGTGACCGGCCGCCCCTGGACCTGCTCGGGGCTGGCGTACTCGAACGTCATCGCCCGAAGCGACGGCGCGGTGACGGCCGGGGCCTCCGGTCCGAGCTCGTCGACCAGCTTCGCGATGCCGAAGTCCAGCAGCTTGACACGTCCTTCGGCGGTGACCAGCACGTTGCCGGGCTTGATGTCGCGGTGCACGACGAGGCTCTGGTGGACAAACTCCACCGCGTCGCACAGCTGGAGAAACAGGTGCAGGCGCCCGGACAGACCCAGCCGGCGATCGGTCGCGTAGCCGACGAGCGAGGTCCCGTCGACGAACTCCATCGCCACGAACGGCCCCCCGCGCGCATCCGTGCCGCCGTCGAGCAGGCGGGCGATGCCCGGGTGATCGAGCCGCGCCAGGATCTGGCGTTCGCGGCGAAACCGCTCGAGCGCCTCTCGCGATTCGAGACCCGCCCGGATCGTCTTGATCGCGACCGATTGCCGGAATGCGTCGTCGGCGCGGGAGGCGAGATAGACGGCGCCCATGCCGCCGCGGCCGATCACGCGCTCGCAGCGGTAGGCGCCCAGTCGCTCGCCGACGAGCACCTCGTCGCCGGCGACGGCGACTTTGGCGCTGTCGGAGACGATCCGCTCGATCGTCGCCGCGCCGTCCGCGTCGTGGGCGAGCATCGCCGCCAGCGGGGCGGCGAGCGGCGAGCGCTCACGCCGCAGGCCGG
Organism: uncultured Acidobacteriota bacterium; assembly: GCA_963840225.1. GTDB lineage: Bacteria > Acidobacteriota > Vicinamibacteria > Vicinamibacterales > CAVVIG01 > JBLMXQ01. The sequence continues at coordinate 239,192 of CAWIYH010000005.1, read as the reverse complement.
CCAGCAACGCCGCCTGCCCGGCGAGGGAGAGCGGCGCGGCCTGGTGGAACAGACGATCGAGCTCCTCGAACTCGCCGCGGGTCAGTGGCATCACGGTGGCTGCTCGGGACGGATCCTATAATAAGGACCCGCATGACGGATCCGCTGCCCAGAACGGTGACTCGCCTGCTCGGCGAGTGGCGGCAGGGCGACAGCCAGGCGTTCGACCGGCTGATGCCGCTCATCTATGACGAGCTGCGGAGAATCGCCCGGCGCCTGATGCGCTCCGAGCGCCGCGAACACACCCTCGAAGCCACGGCCCTGGTGCACGAGGCGTATGCCCGCTTGAGGAGCAGCGAACACTCGGTGAGCGACCGGGTGCACTTCCTGAGCCTTGCCGCGCGGGTCATGCGTCGGGTGCTGGTCGACCACGCGCGCGCCCGCGCGCGCCTGAAGCGGGGCCAGGGCGAGGTCAGGATCACCCTCACCGAATCGGGGATCGCGGCGTCCGGCCTCGCGCACCGCATCATCGAGATCGACGAAGCGCTCGACCGGCTCGAGTCGCTCGACCTCCGCAAGGTGCGCGTGCTCGAAATGCGGATCTTCGGCGGAATGACGCACGCCGAAATCGCCGGCGTCCTCTCCGTCTCGGTACCCACGGTCGAACGCGACTTCCGCATGGCGCGCGCCTGGCTGCGCGCGGAGCTCGAAGCCGCGCCCGATCTCCGCCCGCACTGAACGCCCGCACGGACTTCGCCCTTTTCTTCGCCTGCGGACCGCCCGCTGATGGGTTTGTCACCCGGATGTCGCTTCTGTGAGTGGGTGCCCGAGAGCGCCACCTGGGAGGACTTCATGGGAATCGGCCGTGTCATCGGATGGTTGTCGCTTCTTCTCGCGGCGACGCTGCCACTCGCCTGCGGCAGCAACTCGCCCGCCGCCCCGTCGGGGCCGGCCGTCGCGTCCATCACCGTCTCCGGGTCGAACGCACTGACCGTCGGATCGACCGCCGCCATGACGGCAAAGGCGATGCAGTCGGACGGCTCCAGCCAGGACGTCACGGCCAGCGCCACCTGGCAAAGCTCCAACACCGCGGTGGCGACGGTGTCGGCGGGCCAGGTGCGTGGCCTCTCGCCCGGCACGGCGGTCATCTCCGCGGCGCTCGGCGGCCGGACCGGACAGCTTTCCGTTCAGGTCAACGACGTCGACAACATCCAGGTGGTGACGGTGACGCCCACGACGCTCGTCATCGACGGGACGTGCGACAACGACAGCATCTTCGAGTCCTCTCAGAACGGCGAGTTCTCCTTCACCTTCGACGTCGAGCGAAGCGGCACGGGCCGGACGACCATCTGGGGCAATGGCCTGACGTCCTACACCAAGGGCAATCACGCCGTGTCCGCCTCGATGACGTTCAATCGCGACGTGTCGAAGGGCGAGGACTTCCTTCTGTGGTTCACCGGCACGGAGTTCGACGGGGCGCTGGGCGCCGACACCAAGTTCAACGGCGTGGCGCGAAGCACGTCCTACACCTGGGACGGCAGCAGCTGGGTGCCCTCGTCCAGGTCGATCGGTCTCAGCGGCGGCTCGCAGTGCGGCGCGACGATCAAGTTCAATGTCTCGTCGCACCGGCAGTGACCCCGGGACGCGGGAATCGCGCGCGGGGGCTGGTGAGCCGCGTCCCCGCTCGCCTGCCCCGCGTCGCCTGGCGTAAGCTAGCCCTCATGAAGCCACGACGATCGTTTCTCACCCACGTCGGCGCCGCGGGCGCGGCCGTGGCCCTCGGCGGCGCCCCGGCCCGTGCGCAGGCGGCGCCAGCTCCCGGTTCGCGCTGGGAGCCGGCGCGCCATCCGCAGGACGACTGGCTGGACCAGGTGCCGGGACGCCACCGGCTGTTCCTGGACGCGCTGACGCAGGCCGGCGCCGGCGACGCCGCGCTCTTCGCCGACAACTACTACACCGCCAGCAAGAACGCCTACGGACTGGGCGACGCCGACCTGGCCGTCGTCGTGTGCCTCCGCCACCTGGCGACCCCTTACGCGTTCACCGACGCGATCTGGAGCAAGTACGGGCCAACGCTCGCCGATCTGTCGAAGTACAACGGCGAGAAGGTGGACGTGAACCCTCACAGAGGCAAGCTGGAGGCGCTGGCGAAGCGCGGCAGCCGGTTCGCGGTGTGCGACATGGCCACGCACTTCTTCGCGCGCAACGTCTCGGTGAAGGCGGCGCTCGACGCGGATGCCGTGTACAAGGAAATGGTCGCCAGCACCATCGGCAACTGCCAGTTTGTCGCCGCGGGCATCGTGGCGGTCGGCCGCGCTCAGGAACGCGGGTACGCGATCGCCTACGTGGGGTGAGGGGCGGGTCGACGGGACCTGCCCCCTCTGCCCGCGGCCCTCGCGAGCCGTCGCTCACGGCACCGGCCGGAGCGTCGCGCGATACGTGATGGTCTGCCCCGCCTGGATGTTCACGTCGAACACGGCGGTCTGGGAGCCCTCGAGTCGAACCTCGACGTGGTGGGGCCCCGGCTCGATCGCCAGCGTCTGCAGGAAGCCGTCGAAGTCGTCCACGACGCCCGCATAGAAGCCGTCGACGAACACGGCGGCGGTCGGGGGCATTACCTCGAGCCGGAGCTGACCCGGTGCCTCGAGCGCCCAGTCATCGCACCCGGGCGCAAACATGGGATAGGGATACGACGGGTACGGATAGTGGCCCCAGTACCAGTACGTCCCGTACGGCCCGAACATGAAATCGAACCCATACGAGTACCGGTAGGGAACGCGATACGGCCGGATCGCCGGAGGACGTACGGCCGGAGGCCGCGGCACGGCACGGCCGCCGCGCGGCTGCGCGGCGTCTCCGGCCGGCGGCCGGCGTGACGGCGGCCGCGCGCTCGGGCGCTCGGGCGGCTTCGGCGCCCGGGGCTGGGCCTGGGGCTTCTGGGCCGGCGGCTGCCCGGCCCGCGGCTTCGCCTGCGACTGGTGATCGCGGGAGGTGTGTACGGCGGCTGCTGGGTGACCGTCCGGCGGACCGGCGAAAGGCGGTGCACCGAGCGGCGCCCAGGCGACCGCGAGCGCGAAGAGCGTCGCGATGCCGACCGGCGAGGTGGTCCTCATGGCCATGCTCCACGTCGCATCGACGGAACCTCGTCACGATGCGGACCGCGTCGCGGAGATTCCGGCGACACAGGGTCAGATCCCGTGCAAACCGGCATGGGCCCCCGTTGACGTTGATGGCTGACGCAAGGTGTCTGCCGACTGAACCGCCGGCCCTCCCCTCCTGACCACGCTTCGCGTAAGCTAGCCGCCATGACTCGACGTGCACTCGCCCTCGCCAGCGCGATCCTCGTCGTCCTGACCAGGCCGCTCCTTGGACAGGCGCCCGACCAAACCGTGGCCTTGCTGCAGAAACTGGCCGACACGCCGGGACCGCCGGGATTCGAAGAGCCGATCCGCCAGGTGCTGCTCGCCGAGATGAAGCCGTACGCCGCATCGATCAGGTTCGACGGCCTGGGATCCATCATCGCGGCCCAGGGCACCACGGGACCGCGGGTCATGGTCGACGCCCACATGGACGAGCTCGGCGGCGTCATCCGGCGCATCACGCCAAACGGGCTGCTGACGATGCAGATGCTCGGCGGCTGGCTGGATCAGGCGCTGGTCGATCAGCGGTGGATCATCGTCGGCTCCAGGGGTCCGGTGCACGCGGTCACGGGGATTCGCGACGTGCACGTCGTGCCGGCGGACGAGCGGAGCCGCGTGTTCCCGCGCGACCACCTGTTCCTCGACGTCGGCGCGGCGACCGAGCAGGAAGTGCGCGCGCTGGGGGTCTCACCCGGCGACCCGGTCGTGCCCGACGCGCCGTTCATGGTGCTGAACGGGACCCAGAACTACCTCGGGAAGGGCTGGGACGATCGCGTCGGCTGCGCCGTGGTCGTCGAAGCGATGCGCCGGCTGGCCACGCTGCCCCACGCGAACCAGATCTTCTGGACCATTACCACGCAGGAGGAGGTCGGGCTGCGCGGCGCGCGTACGGCCGCCGAGACCATCAAGCCCGATCTCGGGATCGCGATCGAAGGGGGGATCACCGGCGACGTGTTCGTCGGCCATCCCGAGGAGACGCAGGCGCAGCTCGGCGCCGGTCCGGGTATCTTCCTGTTCGACTCGTCGGCGCTGCCGAACCGGAAGCTGGTCGCCCTCGTCAAGGAGACGGCGGCCGCGGGGAACGTGCCGCTGCAGCCGGATCTGGTCCAGGGCTACGGCGACGACTCGGCCGAGATCCAGAAGAGCAACGGCGGCGTGCCGACCGTGAACCTCGTCGTGCCGGTGCGCTACACGCACTCGCACAACGGGGTGATGAACCGGCGCGACTTCGATCGCATGGTGGACCTGCTCGTGGCCACGCTGCAGAAGCTCGACGCGCCGACGGTGGCGTCGATCCGGGACTTCAGCCGATGATCATGTCGCGACCGACGCCGGCCGCGGGGGGCGCGCCGCGGATGCGCTGAGCCTGAACCGTCGATCTGGTACAATCTCACGGCTTCCGATTCTGAAGATGCGTCGTCCCAACCTGCACGAAAGTGCGACCGAGGATTCGCTGTACATTCCGCGCGAGGCCGCGGGCCACCAGAAGCCGGACGTCGCCGTCCGGCAGGGCTCGGGCATCCTCGTCCTGGTCCTCAGGCGCGCGCTGCTGGCGCTGCTGCTGATCGCCGCTCTGCCGTACTTCTTTTCGCCGATCTACTCCTTCCCTGCGCCGCAGCCGTTCGCAGGTCCCGACATCTGGAATCCGTACGACGGCGTCGACAGCACGTGGCTCCTGGCCAACCTGCACGCACACGGCGCTTCCTGGGCCGGCCTCACCAACGGCCAGCAGTCGGACGACGCCGTCGTCCAGGCGTACAAACAGCACGGCTACGACGTCGCCGTCATCTCGGACTACCAGCGCATCGCGGCGTTCGACGGCGTCCCGACGCTGCCGGCGTACGAGCACGGCTACAACGTGACCAAGACGCACCAGCTCGTGCTCGGCGCGCGCGACGTCGAATGGCTCGACTTCCCGCTCTTGCAGTGGACGAGCCAGAAGCAGTTCGTCATCGATCGGCTGAAGGCCAAGGCCGACCTCGTGGCGCTGGTGCATCCCTCGGCGCGCCGCGCGTACACGGAAGACGACCTCCAGCACCTCACGAACTACCGGCTCTTCGAGGTCGTCAACGGCCGCTTCCCGGCCGACGAGCTGTGGGACGCCGCGCTGTCGAGCGGACACTTCGCCAGCGCGATCGGCGACGACGACACGCACGACGTCAGCGATCCGCACCGGATGGCCGTCGCCTGGACGATGATCGACGCCGCGTCGACCGGCACGGCGGCCCTCGTGGACGCCCTGGCGCGCGGGCACAGCTACGCCGTGTCGGCGACGAGCGGCACGTCCACGCGCAACGACGCCGTCCTCAGCGGTGTCGACGTGGCGGGTGGCCGGCTCACGGTCTCCATCGCCGGCCCGCCGGCGACGTTCACCTTCATCCGGCAGAACGGCGACATCCGCAAGACGGTCGACGGGGCGACGAGCGCCTGGTACGACATCGCGCCCGACGACGCCTACGTGCGGACCGAGATCCGCACTCCGAACATCCTGATGTACCTGAATCCGGTGGTGCGGTACGACGGGACGCACCTCCCGGCGTTCTCCCCGCGCGTCGATGTCGGCGCGACGTGGCTCGTCCGCCTGGCGCTGGCGGTCGCCTGCGTTGCCGCGATGCTGCTGCTCGGAAGGCGGCGCCGTTGAGGCTCGTCGTCCGGTCGTGGGCATGCGCCGTCGTGTGCCTCCTGGCGCCCGCCGGCGGCGTCGCGCAGGAACCGGCGGCTCCTCCGGCAACCCGGACGGCGCCGGCCGACCAGTCCGCGCCACGGGCCGAGGTCGCCATCCACTCCACCCTGACCGCGGATCTGCTCGCCGAGCTCCCGACCGCCGACAGCCTCTTCGACGTGCTCGAGACGACGCAGAGCCAGATCATCGGCGATCGATTCGACGTCGGCGGTCTGAACGTCGGACAACCGGCGCGGCTCGGCGCGTTTCTGGGTTCCTGGACCGGCACCGCGTTTCGGATCGGCGACGCCGACGTCACCGATCCGGACGGCAGCGGGTCGCCGCTGTTCTTTCCCGAGCTGTTCCTGTTCCGCCAGGTCGACGTCGGCACCGGCCTGATGCCGCTCGACGTCAACGCGCCGGCGATCGCCGTCTCGCTCGCGCCGCGGCGCCCGGGCTCGACCTGGAGCGGTCGCGCCGAGGGCGCGTTCTCCGCGCCTGCGCTCGCGTCGGACCGGTCGTCCGACGACGCTGCGGCAATCGCCCGGTTGAACGACTACGGCCGCGGAGCGGCGATGGCGAGCGGACCGGTGGTGGCCGACCGGCTCGGTCTCGCGGCCGGCGCGAGCTGGATGTCGAATTCCCAGTACGAGCGGGGCGGGCAGCAGGCACGGGACGGCCGCGTCGGCACGGCCTTCGCGAACGCGATCTTCACGCCCGCCCCGACCGACGAGCTGCGCACGTTCGCGCTGATCCAGCGGGCGCGCTTTCCCTTCGGCAACGGCGTCTCGTATCGGCAGCCGTCGACCGCCGAGCGCGACGTCTCGGTGCACGTGCAGAGCACCTGGGAGCACGTGGCCGCCGGCGAGGCCGGCTGGCGCGCCTTCGCCACGTTCTCACAGCGGACGCGCACGCCCGATCGTCTCTCCTCCCCCATCGTCGTCGAGCGTCTGGAGGATGGACCGGTGCCGTTCGTCACTTCGGACGTCGAGACGCGGGATCGCCGGTGGGCCGTCGGCGGACGCCTGAAGCCCTCGCCGGGGATCTTCCTCGGACGCGGGCACGCCGCCGAGGTCGGCGTCGACGTCGAGCGCAGCGGCATGCGCACGCCGTCACCATTCGCCGGGACGGCCACCGAGCTCGTGGACGGCGCCCCCTCGCGCGTGTGGACCTATGTCGGCCCCGGGGAGGCGTCCGACCGCCGCGCGACGTCGGTCGCGGCGTACGTGACCGACCGCATCGAGCTCGGCGCGCGCGCGGCGCTCGAGGCGGGCCTCCGCTACGACGGCGTCACGGCGTCGGCCAAGGGCGCCGCCAACGGCCTCACGTGGCACTCCTGGCTGCCCAGAAGCGTGCTGCGCTGGACGTTCGCCGATCGCGGCCACGTGTCGGCGCTGGTCGGCTATCGCCGGACGGCGTACCGGCTGCAGCTCGGCCTGCTGGCGTACGGAGATCCCGCCGCTCCCACGGGAAGCGTCTATCGGCCGGACGTGACGACGTCGCCGCCGCTCGTCGCGCGCATCGGACCGGGCACGGGTGGAAACGCGCAGTTCACCGCCCTCGCGCCGGACCTCGCCCGTCCGCTCACCGACGAGATCGTCCTTGGCGTGCAGTCGCAGCCGCGGCCGTCGTTTCGGATGGGCCTGACCGGATTCGCGCGCTGGGAACACCAGCCGATCGCGCTGGTCGACACCGGCGTGCCGGTGACCGGTTATGCGCTCTCCGGCATCGCCGACCCCGGCCTCGATCTGCAGCACGACGACGACGACCAGATTCTGCCGGTTTACAGCCGCCTGGCGTCCACGTTCGGCCAGGATCGGTATCTCGTCACGAACCCCGCGCAGCAGGCGCCGCGGCTGCTCGGCCTCGAGGCCTCGGCCGAGGCGTCGACCGATCGGCTCTTCGTGTTGTTCGGCGCTACGGCCAGCCTCGCGGAAGCATCGGCGGCAAGCCCGGGATACCACGCCACGGAAAACGATCAGGACGTCATCGGCTCGCTCTACGTGGATCCGAACGCTGCGACCTTCGCGCGCGGGCGCCAGTTCGCCGATCGGGCGTTCACGATCAAGCTGACTACGATATATCGCTTCGCCCACGACATCCGGGCGGGCGTCATCGCCCGGTACCAGGACGGCCAGCCGTTCGCGCGGATGGTCGTCGCACCCGCCCTCGGCCAGGGGGCTGAAGCGATTCGCGCCTTTCCGAATGGCGACTCGCGGTTCACCTTCACCGGCACCCTCGACCTTCGCCTGCAGAAGGGGTTCGCCATCGCCGGCAGACACCTCGACCTGATCGCCGATGCGTTCAACCTGATCAACCTGGGCTATGAAGTCGAGGAACGTGTGGTGACCGGGGCCGGATTCCGCACCATCACGGCCGTGCAGCCGCCACGCGCGGTGCATCTCGGAGCCAGGGTCACATTCTAGGGGGGCCCCTACTACTCTAGGCTGCTCGCGCGTGCAGGAACAGCCGGCCGCCGATCGCCAGCACCACCGCGAGGCCGGCGCTCAGCACGAACACCGCCCGGACCCCGACCAGGATCGCCAGCTCGCCCGACAAGGCCAGTCCCAGGATCTGCGCCAGGAACACGACCGACATGGTCGTGCTCGACACGCGGCCCATCATCTCGTGCGGGGTCTCCTGCTGCAGGAGCGTCTGCGCCGGGACGATGATGGCGGCGAACGCGGCGCCGATGGTGAACGTCGCGCCGATGGCGGCCGGGAGGGTCGGCACGGCGCCGAGCAGGAGCGCCCCCGCCCCGATGCCGGCCAGCCCGCCGAGCACCATCGTGCTGTTCTCCATCCGCGCGGCACACGATCGCATCGCCGGCGTGCCGACGATCATGCCGACCCCGATGGCCGCGCTGACGATGCCGAAGATGGCCGCGCTCGCGTGCAGCGACTCGCGGACGTAGATCGCGATCAGCGGACCGAAGCAGCCGACGGTGAAGAGCCCGGCGGCCATCGCGACCACCACGAAGGAAACGGCCGGGTGCCCGAAGATGAACCGCATGCCCTGCATCATGTCGAGCCACAGCGCGTGGAGCTGGTTGCTGGCCTCCGCCGTCGGCGGCGGCGCGGCCAGCGTCCGGCGGATGGCGACCGAGCCGATCAGGCTCGCCGAGACGAGGAAGCTCGCCACGTCGAGCGAGTAGCAGAGGTCCGCGCCGACGGCGGCGACCAGGGCTCCGGCCGCCGCGGGCCCGACGACGCGGATGCCCATCATGACCATCTGCATCAGGCCGTTGGCGGCGAGCAGACCTTCCCGCGGCACGTAGGTCCGAATCGTCACCGACTGCGCCGGCGCGAAAAAGCTCGAGACGCAGCTGATGGCCGCAAGGACGAGCGCCACGTGCCACACGGCGGTCGAGACGATCAGCAGGAGCGCGAGCAGGGCTCGCGACAGATCGCTCACGACGAGCGTGGCCTTGAGCGGCCACCGGTCCACGAAGACGCCCGACAGGGGCCCGAGCACCGCCAGCGGCGCCATGTAGGCGATCTGCGCCCAGGTCACCTGGCTCGCCGTGCCGTGCATCCTGAACGAGATGACGCTGATGACGGCGTAGATCGCGAGGAAGTCTCCGAACAGGCTCACCATCTGCGCGTACCAGACCCGGCGCATGACGTCGATCCGCAGCACGTCGCGGAACGTCATCGGAGCCGGCGCCGCGGTGACCTCGGACATGAGCCGAGGACTATACCATCGGGTTCTTCGATTTCACTTCTGGCTCGAAGTGTGTCGTTTCGACACAAGGATGCTGCCCATCTGCGCCCACCGCGGCCGCGCAACCGCTTGAATGACAGATGGTTCCGCTCGTCTGCGTGTGGGGAATCGTCTTTGTATGACTTTGTAGGACTCTAAGCTACTGTTGCGTCGTCATGCGTGGCGGGGCGCGAGGCGTCGGACCAGGCCAAAAGGATTGAGGATGATGACTGACTCCGAACGACTGCAGGCGGCGCTTGAAGAGGAGTTGACGGCGATGCAGGCCGTCGGGCGCGCGCTGGCGTCGGTGAGCGACCCGCTCGTGCGCGCGCGCGTCCTGCGATGGGCGGCCGAGCGCTTCGCCGACAGTTCCGCCGCGCCCGGGGCGCCCGGCGATCCGCCAGCGTCGGGCGACGCAGACCTCGCGCTCGACGGCGTCCACGCGCTGTTCGACCAGGGGGAGGACGCCGGCGCGCCGCCCGAGCCCGCCCCACGGCCCATCGACCATCGGCGCGCAAGTCTGGACGCGTCCCCGCTCGAGGCGGTCGTCCGCAGCTTCGTCGACGACTTCCGGCGTCTCGCGCGCGAGTGGCAGGGCGCGACCATCGGTGGACTGGACCGGGTGGCCGTGGGGGCCCTGCAGCCCGCCGGCTATCCGAACTTCAGGCTGTTCACGAAGGCGTTGAACGCCTGATCCCATTTCGCCACCGTCGGGGCCGGGCCGACGAGCTTGAGGAAGTACGGCCCCGCCGGCGTCTCGACGACACCGGCGCGCATGCGATAGTTGGCGTTGTCGTGATGCGCGGCGGAGCCGGGCATCATCTCGGCCGTGTAGGTGCCGCTGACGTCGATCAGGGTGACCTTCAGGCCGTTCACGGTTTTCGTCTCCCGCTTCGCCACGCCGGTGGACGGCTTGCCGTCCCTCTGCTGCATCTGGGCGATCCAGCGCTGGATGTTCGCCTCGACCCCGCCGCCTTGGCCCCCGAAGTAGTACACCACCAGGTCGGCGTCGGCGGGATCGCCGGCAGCGTGCGGCAGGACGAACTGCGCCACCCGCATCGACGAGCTTGGCGGCTCGGACTGCCAGCCGTGCGGCGTCGTGTAGGTGAGGCCCGCCGCGAGGGCCGCCGTCGATGCCGCGCACAGTGCCGCGAGCGCAAGTCCCAGCCGCATCTCATCCTCCATCGGGCGATTCGCACCATTCCCGCCACGCGCGCCGGCCTATTATGTCGCAGGTGCATGCTAAGCTCGGAAGATGGAGTGGTGGAACTCGATCGGCGCCGTGGCGCGCTTCACGCGCACGGCGGCCGTGGCCGCCGTCGTCCTCTTGATGCTCGGCGCGATCACGTTTCCCGTGACCTGGATCGTGGCCATCCCTGCGATCGTCGCCGGCATGACGGCGATTCTGTGCGCGATGTTCGCCTGGTTCCGGCTGGACCATCTTCGCGAGACGGAGCGACAGCCATGAAACGTCCTTCCTGCCTGGCCCTGTCGTTCGCCCTGGCGATCCTTCCCTCGGTCGCGCGCGCGCAGGCGTCGCGCGCCGCGCCCGCCGTCGTGTACATGCCCGAGATGACCATGACGGAGGTGCGCGACGCGATCGCCGGCGGCAAGACCACGGTCCTCGTCTTCAACGGGAGCATCGAGCAGACCGGACCGCACGTGGTGCTGGGGAAGCACGTCTACAAGGCCCGCTACCTCGGCGAGCGCATCGCCCGCGAGCTGGGCAACGCGCTCGTCGCGCCCGTCATGCCGTTCGCGCCGACCGGCGCCGAGCTCGACAAGTTTCCAGGGACCGTCGATCTCTCGGCGGAGACCTTCTCGAAGGTCAACGAGGAGCTGACGGCCAGCCTCGTGCGGTCGGGCTTCAAGGATGTCATCCTCATGGGCGACCACGGCGGAAACCAGGCGCCGCTCAAGGCGCTGGCGCCGACGCTCGACGCCCGTTATCGCCAGCAGGGCGTGCGCGTGTTCTTTGCGGGCGACGTCTACGCGAAGGCCGACGCCGAGGTGGAGGCCTACCTCGAAGCCCACCACTTTCCGCCGAGCAATCACGGCGGGGTAGCCGACACCTCGGAAACGTGGGCCGTCGGCGCCCGCTACGTCCGGCCCGGCCGGATCGCGATGGGCGATCCGGTCAACCGCACGCCCAATGGCGAAGCCACCATCGGACCGACCGGCGTCGAAGGGGATCCCCGCCGCTCGTCGCCCGAGCTGGGCCGCCTGTTCAACGACATCAAGGTGCGCCTCGGTGTCGCCGAAATCCGGCGACTGGTGGCCGGCGCGTCGAAATAGGCGAAGAGACCTATGACTCACGACGGAACGTCGGTCGGCGACTGGCCCGCGTGCGCCGTGGCGGCCGACGCCGCCGTCCGGTGCATCGAGAGCGGCATGCGTGTGTTCGTGCACGGCGCGGCGGCGACGCCGACGCCGCTGCTCGACGCGCTCGCGTTGCGCACGGATCTCAAGGGGGTCCGCCTGTACCACATGCACACGTCGGGACCCGCGCCGTTCGTGGCGCGCGAGCACGCCGGGCGGTTCCTCTCGATCTCGCTGTTCGCCGCCGATCCGGTGCGTCAGGCCATCGCGGAGGGGCGTGCCGACTACGTCCCCATCTTCCTCTCCGACATCCCGGCGCTGTTCATGACGGGCCGCGTGCCGCTCGATGCGGCGCTCATCCAGGTCTCGCCGCCCGACGCGCACGGCTACTGCACGCTCGGCACGTCGGTCGACACCGCGCTGGCCGCCGCCCGGAGCGCACGTCTTCTCGTCGCCGAGATCAACGACCTCATGCCGCGCACGCACGGCAACACGCTGGTGCCGTTCAGTCGTCTGCATGCCTTCATCCACACGGCGCGGCCGCTCGCCGAGCACGCGCCGGCGAAGGAGACGCCGGTCGAACACGCCATCGGGGAGCACGTCGCCGGGCTGATCCCCGACTGCGCGACGCTGCAGATGGGCATCGGCGCGATCCCCGACGCCGTCCTCCGGCGCCTCGGCGACAAGCACGATCTCGGCGTCCACACGGAGATGTTCTCGGACGGCATCGTCGACCTGGTGGAGGCGGGCGTCGTCACCAACCGCTACAAGCGCGTGCACCCCGGCCGAATCGCCACGAGCTTCGTGATGGGCACGAAGCGTCTGTACGATTTCGTGAACGACAATCCTTTCGTCGAGTTCTTCCCCTGCGATCACACGAACGACACGTCGGTGATCCGCAAGAACGACAACGTCGTCGCCATCAACTCGGCGATCGAAATCGACCTCTCCGGCCAGGTCGTCGCCGATTCGATCGGACACCGGATCTACTCGGGCATCGGCGGGCAGATGGACTTCATCCGCGGCGCGGCGCTCTCGAACGGCGGCAAGCCGGTCATCGCCCTGCCCTCGACGGCGGCCGGCGGCACCATGTCCCGCGTCGTCCCCAGCGTGAAGATCGGCGCCGGCGTCGTGACCACGCGCGGCCACGTCCACTGGGTGGTGACCGAGTACGGCGCCGTCGACCTGTTCGGCAAGACGCTGCGCGAGCGGGCCGAAGCGCTCATCGCGATCTCTCACCCCGATTTCCGCGAAGAACTGCGGCGGGGCTTCGCCGAGGCGCGCCATGTCGTCCTCTCGCCCGCCCAGGGCTAGCGCGCCCCGGACGGACCGCCGTCAGCCCCGCCGCGTTCGATCGCGTCGCTGCGCGGCAATGGCATAGACGGCGAGGGCCGCGACGAGCCCCAGCCCGGCGAGGGTGAGGTGCTGCCGCGCCGCGCCGGCGATCCGCTGCCACTCGTCGCCCGCCACATAGCCCAGCAGCAGAAACGTCGCGCACCACAGGACCGCGCCCGGATACGCGAAGGCGGCAAACGTGGAGTAGTCGAGCGGCGTCGAACCGGCGGCGATCGCGGTCACGTGGCGGACGCCGGGCACGAAATAGCCGAACGCCAGCAGCCAGCCGCCGAACCGTCGAAACCACCGCTGCGCGCGCAGGAGCGGTGCCTCGTGCCCGCGCGACACCCGGTGGAGCGCCGACAGCCCGACGGTCCGGCCCACCACGTAGCTCAACGTGATACCGCACATGCACCCGCTCACCGCGGCCAGCGCGGCGGCGCCTGGATCGAGCTCGTGCCGGCGAACCAGAACGCCGGCGATGGTCAACAGCAGTTCGTCGGGGATCGGGAGCCCGAAAATCCCCAACATCTGCGCCGCGAACAGCGCCGACGCCCCGTATCGGCCAAGCCAGTCGAGCAGCTGTCGTTCCATCGTGGACGTGTCTTTGCAAAAGCGCCGGGAGGACCGGAATTCAACGATAGGAGGTTTCGATGGCTCGTTCGAGATTGCCCTTGTGGACCTGGGTCGCGGCGGCCGCGCTGGCCCTGACCGCTGGCGTGGCGGCCCGACAGACGCCCGCCGACATTCCACTGCCCGTGCGCTTCACCGCGCTCGCCGTGAACATGGCGCGAGGAGGCAGCGGCACGCTGGAGATGCGGGTGAACAACTGGACGACCGACGCCGAGCGCGATCGCCTCATGAACGTCCTGATGGATCAGGGACCCGACAAGCTGCTGGCCGCCCTGCAGAAGGCGCCGAAGGTCGGCTACATCCGCTCGACGAGCAGCATCGGATACGACCTCCACTACGCCCGCGCGGTGCCGGGCGAGGATGGCGGCTGGCAGGTGGTCCTGGCCACGGACCGGCGTATGAGCTTCTGGGAGGTAGCCAACCAGACGCGCTCGGTCGACTATCCCTTCACCGTCGTCGAGATCCACGTCAACAAGGACGGCGAGGGCGAGGGCAAGCTGTCGCTCGCCACGCGCATCACGGCCGACAAGGAGAACAAGCTGATCGTCCTGGAGAACTACGCGATTCAGCCCGTCCTCCTCAAGTCCGTCCGCATGCAGAAGACGAACTAGCGTTCTACCTGCCCTTGTCGATCGTCTCCAGCATGGCGTCGAGCTGCTGCCGGAGGCGTTCGAGCTCGGCGCGACTCACCGTGACGGCGGCGGCCGGTGCGTTTGCCGAACCCGACGTGCCGACGACGTTTTCGTCTGCCGGCGACGACAGCATCCGGTCGACGGTCTGCTGCATGTCGAGCACGCGCGTCCGGAGGGTGGCGTTGGCCGGGACGTCCTGGTGGACGCCGCCTGGCGCGGACGGCGCGCCGTGACCGGTCGCACTCGCCGCGACGGGCGCCGTGGAGGCCGCTGTCCCGCTGGCGCTCCTGAGCGCGGTGAGGAACGCGGCCGCCTCCGTTGGCGCCGACAACCCGCGGCTCGCGAGGATGGTGCGCGGCGTCGCGTTGGCGCCGTACACGCCACGGTTGGCGTCCGCGTCGGGCTTCAGAACGCCGCCCGACAGGTCGAGGCCCGCGAACACGCCGCGCGTGCGGGAGTACGACAGAATCTCCGCCGAGAGCCGGACGTCGGTCCCGGCCTCGGCGCGTCGTCCAACCGGTCCGGCCGCGATTGAGGCGCCGGCGCCCAGCGTCACCTGGTCCTGCAGGAGCTTCTGCACGCCGTTCTCGTTCATCACGAGCAGAACCAGATCGACCTCTTCCGCCCCAGCCTGGAATCCCCAGCTGCCCTTGGCGAGCTGCAGGAACAGCGGCGCGGTCCAGCTGTCGCCCGAGCGGCAGCTCATCACGCCGGTGCCGTATTCCCCGCCGACGATGAACGCCGCCTTCTTGAGACCGGGAATGACGGCGACGCAGCGCGTGCCGGACCAGACCTCGTCCGGGATGAGCGGACGCACCTGCCGGGTCACCTGCGCGGCCTCGTCGAGCCGCGCCCGTTCGTCGGTATTGCGAGCCGCCAGGGCGGCGGCCGTCCACACGCATGCGACGGCGACGACGAGGGCCAGTCGTTTCATGGGCTTCCTCCTCTCTGCGAGGATGGCTGCAAGAGGACGTCCAGCAGGGAGGGTCGAAGCCCGACCGTCAGCGGCGCCTGCGGAAGAACCGGCGCCTCTGGGGCACGAGCGGCGACCGGCTCTGGGACGCCGTGGCGCGAGGCAGAATCGCACTCGTCACGACCGCTTCGCCTGGACGGAGCGATCCGCCGACGAGCTCGGCGTACTCGGCGCCGACCAGCCCGACGGTAACGGCTACCGGCTCGAACCGGCCCTCCCGGTAGCGCCACACGCGGGTGAACCCGCGTCTGGCCGGTCCGGCCGCCGCGGAGGCATCGGCCGACGCCGGGCTCTGGCCGATGGCGTCGAGCACGTCGCCCGAGGGCCGGAAGGTCAGGGCGTTGTTCGGAATCCTCATCGCGTCCTGACGTTCGCCGACCGTCATCGCGATGGTCGCGGTCATCCCGGGCCGCAGCGTGTGGTCGGTGTTGTCGACGGTGATGATGGTGGTGTACCGCACGATCTTCCCGGCCGCCGACGGTCGGCCGTTGTTCGACGCCGTGGCCTCCTCGATCGGATCGAGGCGGACCTCGGCGACGGTTCCCCGGAACTCGTGATCCGGATAGGCGTCGACCTGGAAGGTGGCCGGCTCGTCTCGTCGGACACGCCCGATGTCCGATTCGTCGACGTCGGCTTCGACCTGCATGTGGTCGAGATCCGCGACCGTATACAACGTCGGCGACGACATCGTCGCGGCCACCGTCTGCCCTACTTCGACGCTCCGCGCAATCACGACACCGTCGATCGGTGAGCGGATCACGGTGTGGTCGAGATTCACCTGCGCCTGGTTGAGCGAGGCGCGGGCGAGGACGACCTGCGCGTCGGCGCCGGCCTGGTCGGCTGCCGCCTGGTTGATAGCCGTGCGGGCGGCGTCGAGGTCGGCCCGGGTGACGAGCCGCCGCCTGGCGAGCTGCTCGGTCCGGGTGAGGCGGGTCCTGGCGTCGCGGACCGTCACGCGTGCGTGCCGGGCGTCGGCCTGCGCCTTGGCGAGCGCGGCGCGCGCCTGCGCGAGTCGCGCCTCGTAGGTGGACGGATCCAGCCGCGCGACGATTTCCCCTCGGCGCACGGCGCTGTCGAAGTCGGCGTCCAGCGCGGCGATGCGTCCCGAGATCTGGGATCCGATTTCAGCCGTCGTCACCGCTTCGAGCGTGCCGGTCGCAATCACCCGACGCACGACGGGTCCGGTCGTGACCCGCGCGGTGACCACACGCACGTCGGGTGGCGCGTCGGCGCGCAGGACGAGCCAGGCGGCAGCCACCAGGACGACCGCGACCGCGAGCGTCAAGCCGAGCGCGCGGCGCATGGCCGTAGCATACACCGCCGAGGCTGGGGGCTCGAGGCTCGAGGCTGGGGGCTGGAGGCTGGAGGCTCGGGGCTCGGGGCTCGGGGGCACTCGGCAACCCATCCTGCGCCAAGCTCACTTGAGGTCGCGGCGTCGTGCGAGACCATCCGCGAGTCCTTCCACGACCGCGACCGCTCCCGGATCGCACCTCCAGCCTCCAGCCTCCACTCCGCCTCCAGCCTCGGCGGTGGCAACGCCGGGCCGAATCGCCGTCGGCGACGCCGTGCAGAGAGGCGGGCTCAGGAGCTCCCTCGGCCCCTGAGCCCGTTCTTCGGTGAGCTACTGATTGGTCGTCGTCTTCGTCGGACCGCCCGTGGAACGAATGAATTTGGCGATGTCCGCTTTGAGCGCCTTGTGCGCCGACGGACGGATATAGATCATGTGTCCGGCCTCGTAGTAGCCGAACGACACGCGGTTGGTGATCGCCGGATCGTACGCCAGGTGCGTGAAGTTGAACTCCGAGCCGCCCAGGTACGTGGCCATGTCGTAGTAGCCGCACGCCACGAACACCTTCAGGAACGGGTTCTTCGCCATGGCCTGCCGGAGCACGTTGGTCTCGTCCATGTAGCGGTTCTCGACATACTTCCACGGCCGGACGTTCCCCGACGAGGGATAGTGCAGGTCGCTGTCCCACTTCAGGTCGTTCTTGAGATAGTCGTGGAACATCGCGGTGTAGGCGCCCTGCAGCGCCGTGTTCGACGGATCGAACTCCTGGCGCTCGCCGGCCGCGTCGGCGTCGAGCGCGGTGAACCGCCCGTCGAGGCGGCCGATCATGAGGCGCTGATCGCGGAGCAGCTCCTTGCGGAACCGGCCCGAGTCCACCCGCAGGTTCGCCTCGAGGATGAACTGCGGCGAGAGGCCGGTGTAGCGCGCCAGCTTGTCCGCCATCGCCTTGCGCTCGGCGTCGGTCAGGGTGTGGCCCTTGGTGAGAGCCTGCAGATAGTCGCCGAACGCGAAGGTCCGCGCCTCGTCGACGACCTGCTTGATCGTCTTCGACTGCAGATCGGCCGGCAGCTTCTTGTGGTACCAGGCCGTCGCGGCGAAGGTTTCAATCTGATCCGCGTAGGCGATGTCGTTGTCCGGCGCCGGCGACAGCGTCTGATACGTGAGCAGCGAGGAGATCAGGACGATCCCGTTCAGCTCGATCCCGTGGCGGCTCTGCAGATCGCCCGAAAGCCCCGCGGAGCGGATGGTGCCGTAGCTCTCGCCGATCAGGAACTTCGGGGAGGCCCAGCGGCTGTACTCCTTCAGGGTACTGGTTGACGAATTCGCCGAACGCGTGGATGTCGCCTTCCTGCCCGTGGAACTGCGAGTTGTTGATGTCGGGCATCACGCGGCTGTAGCCGGTGTCGATGGCGTCGACGAACACCAGGTCGCTCACGTCGATGAGCGAGCCCTCGTTGTCGACCAGGCGATAGGGTGGGGCCGGCTGGAAGCCGTCGGCGGCCATCTCGACGTGCTTGGGCGCGAACGACCCCATGTGCAGCCAGACCGTCGCCGATCCGGGGCCGCCGTTGTACAGGAACGAGATCGGACGGGTCTTCACGTCCTCGCCGTCCTTGGTGTACGCGACGAAGAACATGCGCGCGGCGACGCGTCCGTCCTCGAGGCGGATGGGAATCGTGCCGGCGGTCGCCGTGTACCGGATCTCGCGGCCGTCGAGCCGCACCACGTGCTCGGTCTGCGAAACCTTCTCCTCGGCCGGGCCTGCGACTTCGTGCCGCGGCTGCTGCGATTCGGACGGCGCGCCCGGTTCGGCGGGCGCCGGGCGCTGGGCGCCGGGAGGGCCTCCGGGACGCTGCTGCGCGAAGGCCGGCGTCAGAGCGAGGCTCAGCACGACGGCGGAAAACACCGAGCGTTTGAACATTGCTGCTACTCCTGAGGTGATGACGGAAACGTCAAATCATACACCTTTCCTACTCCTCGTCGGGGGCTCCGCCGGCGCGGACGACGTCCTCCTGCTTCACGCGATCGACGTTGAACCTCTGGGCACTGGCGAGGATCCGATCGAGCGCCTCGTCGAAGTCGAACGAGGTCGCCTTGGAGAACCGCGTGTAGTTCACGCGCGCGACGACGAACGCCTTCAGGTACGGGCTGGTGAGCCCCTTGGCCTTCAGCTTCTCGACCGCCCCGCTCACCGCGTCGTCGAGCCGGAGGAGCTTTCGGCCGCGGCGCTCTCGCTCCTTGAGCGCCGCCTTGATCGGCTCGTCGAGGAAGGCGTCGATGCGGCGCAGGATCGACTGATACGCACCGCCACTCAGGCGCGGCCGCTCCTCGTAGCAGACGCCGAGCGTCAGGAAGGCCGGCTGCTCGAATTCGAACGCGAACCTGGCCTCGTGCTCCGGCGAGGTACGGGCCAGATCGCGCGCCATCCGGATCGTCTCGAGCGACTTCTCACGCAGGTTGTGCGCCTTCTCGGTGTTGAGCGCGAGAATCTTGAACGCCACTTCGGGCTCCGCGACGAGCAGCGCGATGACCGTCTTCACGCCGAGCCTGCGGAGCGCCTGGAGGCGATGGTTCCCGTTGGGCGTCCAGTATCGGTCCTCGTGCCGGATGGCGATGATCGGATCCAGGAATCGCCCGAGCTTCTCGATGACGGCCATCAGTCGCTTGACGTGCGTGTCGGACGGATCGCGCTGGTACGGCGTCGGCTCGACCTTCGCGACCGGCAGCGCCACCAGCAGCACGGGCGTTCCCGCGAACGGCTCGTTGTACGCGCCGAGCACCGCACCATCGTCGGCCTCGACCTCCGCCGTCAGGCGGTCGAGCACGCCGGCGGGCACCGACCTGGTCTCGGCCGGCGTCAGCCCGACGGAGGCGGGAGCGACCTTCTTTCGACGGACCGGTTTCTTGCGGGGCGGCATCCGGACATGTTAGTCCAGCGGCTCGAGCTGGGGCTGGGAGCTGGAACACGTGCAGCGAGGCGCGCGTTCGATCCAGACGACGCCCGTGTCGGTACCATCCGCTGTGCGCATGGGCGCCATGACAAAAAGATGGTTGCCTGGAAACCAGCTCTCCCGTAAGCTCTCGCTACTACCTGTAACAGGCATGTAACCAGTTGTAACGTCGAGACTTCCGTGAACGGCAGGTGACCTGTGGATTTGCTGCAGTTGGAGCACTTTCTGGCGGTCGTCGAAGAACGCACGTTCACGCGGGCGGCCGAACGTGTGAGCCGCACCCAGCCGGCGGTCAGCCAGAGCATCAAGAAGCTCGAGGAGGAAGTGGGCGCGTCGCTCTTCGCCCGCGACGTCCACGACGTCTCGCTGACCGAAGCGGGCAAGCTGCTCGCCGACTACGCGCGCCGCATGGTGCGCGCGCGCGACGAGGCGATGCGCCAGATTGGCGCGCTGCGCGAGCTGAAGATGGGGACGCTCAACATCGCCGCGCACGAATCGGCGGCGGTCTATCTCCTTCCGGCGCCGCTGCACGCGTACCTGGCCAAGTTCCCCGACATCAGGGTCGGCATCTACCGGAGCCGCCTGACCGACATCCCTCGACAGGTGATGGACCGCGAAGTGCACATCGGCTTCGTCAAGGACGAGCCGGCGTTCCACGAGCTGAAGGCCATCGAAGTCCACTGCGACGAGATGGTCCTGATCGCCGCGCCCGGCCATCCCCTCGCGAGCCGGCCGCAGGTCCGCGTGAGCGATCTGGGCGGCGAACACTTCGTGCTCCATCATCTCTGCAGCACCACCGAGCAGATGATCATGAAGCTGTTCAAGGCGCATGACACGCGCTGCCGCGTCGTCGCCGAGCTGTGGAGCTTCGAGAACATCAAGAGCTTCGTGCAGGCCGAGGTCGGCATGGCCATCGTGCCGCGGATCACGGTGGCCCAGGAGCTGCGCGATGGCGCTCTCGCGGCGATCCCGCTGCGGGAGCTGAGCGCGCCGCGCCGGACGCTGATGATCTACCGGGACCAGGGGTACCTGAGCGAATCGGCGCGCGCGCTGATCAAGATCGTCCGGACCTTCAACTGGGAAGCGGCGACGCGATGCGCATGAACCGCCGCGTGTTCCTGAGGTGGTCGGCGGCCGCCGGCCTCGGCGCCGGCGCCTGCTCCCCGGCCGGCGCCCCCGGGCCGCCCGCCCAGGCGGCTCCGGGCCCCGCGGCCGACGCCGTTCCGGCCCCGATCCGCGCGCTGAAGCCGGTCGAATCGACGGCCGGTCCGGTCGCGCCGATCGCCGACTCCGAGCGGCTCGCGCGCGTCGAGAAGGCGCGCGCGCTGATGGCCGACCACGGCCTCGACGCGCTGCTCCTCGAGCCGGGCTCCACCCTCTTCTACTATACGGGCGTGAAGTGGGGTCTCAGCGAGCGCCCGTTCGTCGCCGTGCTCCCCGCGAAGGGCGACATCGGCTACGTCTGCCCCGGGTTCGAGGAGAAGCGCGCCCGCGAGCAGACCCGCTTCAGCAACGACGTCCGCGTGTGGCAGGAGGACGAGAGCCCGTACAAGGTCGTGGCCGCGATTCTGAAGGATCGCGGCGCCGCCACCGGACGGATCGGTGTCGAGGAGCGCCTGCGGTACTTCATCGTCGACGGCGTCGCGAAGCAAGCGCCGGCGGCGACGATGGTGGAGGCGGTGGCGGTGACGGCGGGCGGGCGGATGATCAAGTCGCCGGCCGAGATCGCGCTGATGCAGCGCGCCAACGACATCACGATCGCGGCGTACAAGGCGGCCTTCGCGACGCTCCATCGCGACATGACGCAGTTCGAGTTCGCACGCAACGTCTCGGCCGCGTTCAAGGCACTCGGCGCGCCCGACGGATCGGCCGGCGCGCAGTTCGGCGAGTACTCCGCCTTTCCACACGGCAGCATCACGCCCCAGCGCCTGCAGGAGGGCGACGTGGTGCTGGTCGACGGCGGCTGCAGCGTCGACGGCTATCGGTCCGACATCACCCGGACGACCGTCTTCGGCAAGGCGAGCCAGCGCCAGCTCGACGTCTGGAACCTCGAGAAGGCCGCGCAGACCGCCGCCTTCAACGCCGCCAGGGTCGGCGTGGCGTGCGAGGCCGTGGACGCCGCCGCCCGCAAGGTCATCACCGACGCGGGCTTCGGCCCCGACTACAAGGTACCGGGCCTGCCGCACCGCACCGGGCACGGCATCGGGCTCGACGGCCACGAGTGGACGAACTTCGTGCGAGGCAACAAGACGCCGATCGCCCCCGGTATGTGTTTCAGCGACGAGCCGATGATCGCCATCTACGGCGAGTTCGGCATCCGGCTCGAGGACTGTCTGCACATCACGGAAGACGGCCCGAAGTTCTTCACGCGGCAGGCCGACGCCATCGACCACCTCTTCGCGTAGCCGCTCGCCGGCCTCCGCCCGGTGGCGGGGCCGCCGGATTCCCGTCACGGCGCCGGAAATCGGCCGGCTTCAGGCCTGTTCTGGCCTGGTCCGGCTTGTGCTGCCCTCATGACTCGGGATGACGGCCTCGGGTCGCGTCTTCAACATCCAGCGTTTCGCCGTCCATGACGGCCCCGGCGTGCGGACGACGGTGTTTCTCAAGGGGTGCCCGGCGCGCTGCCTGTGGTGCCACAACCCCGAGAGCCAGTCGCCCGACCCGGACGTCCTGCGCCTTGAAGAACGCTGCCTCGAGTGCGGCAGCTGTCTCGAGGTGTGTCCGAACGGCCTCGATGTCACCCGCTGCACGCGCTGCGGCCGCTGCGTCGAGGCGTGCCCCACGGGCGCGCGTCAACTGGTCGGCCGCACGATGAGCGTGGCCGACGTCCTCTCCGACGTGCTGGCCGACCGCGTCTTCTTCGACGAATCGGGCGGCGGCCTGACCGTGTCGGGCGGAGAGCCGCTCTCGCAGCCGGCGTTCCTCCACGCCCTGCTCGTTGCGGCCAGAGCCGAGGGCCTGTCGACGGCCGTCGACACGTGCGGCGCCGGGGCGCGCGATCAGATCCTGGCCATCGCGCCCCTGGTCGACCTGTTTCTCTACGACGTGAAGCTGACCGACCCCGCCCGCCACCTCGAGCTGACGGGGCTTCCGCTCGCGCCGATTCTCGAGAACCTCGAGGCGCTCGCGGCGATCCATCCCCAGATCTGGCTGCGCGTGCCAATCGTCCCCGGATACACCGACGACGAGCGTGCGCTCGCGGAGACGGCGCGGCTGGCCGCGCGGCTGCCGGCCGTCCGCCGCGTTCATCTGCTCCCGTACCACCGAACGGGCTCGTCGAAGTTCACGCGCCTCGATCGCCGCTACCCCCTGGAGGACGTGCGGCCTCCGGACGCCGGTCGACTGACGACGCTCGCGCGTCTCTTCGAGGCCCATCGGATCGACACACGAATCGGAGGCTGACGTGACCACGCGCACTGAAACGCTGCGCTGCCGAAGCCTGGAGGCGCCGCCCTCGATCTCCTCGGAGCGCGCCGTGCTCATCACCGGGTTCTACCGCGAGCACGACGGCAAGCACTCGACGAGCGTGATGCGGGCGCGCGCGTTCCGCCATCTCTGCGAGCGCCAGACCATCTACCTGGGCGAGGGCGAGCTGATCGTCGGCGAACGCGGGCCCGCGCCAAAGGCGGTCCCGACCTTCCCCGAGCTGACGTGCCACAGCCTCGAGGACCTGCGCATCCTGGACTCCCGCCCCCTCACCGCCTATGCCGTCCCGGCCCAGGTGGTCGACGACTACGAGCGCAGCGTCATCCCGTACTGGCGCGGCCGGTCGCTGCGCGACAAGCTGTTTGCCGCCCTGCCGGCCGAGTGGCACGCGGCCTACGAGTCGGGCGTCTTCACTGAGTTCATGGAACAGCGCGCGCCCGGCCACACCGTCCTGGACGGCAAGATCTATTCACGCGGCCTGCTCGATGTCATGGCGGACATCGATCGCGCCATCGAGCGCCTCGATCGGGTGCACGACGCGGAGGCCTGGTCGAAGCATGAGTCGCTGGCCGCGATGCGCATCGCCTGCGGCGCTCTCATCCACTTCGCCGATCGCCACGCGGTGCTCGCTTCGGCGCGCGCCGCGGCCGAGGCCGACCCGAAGCGCCGGGGCGAACTGGAGACCGTCGCCGCGGTGTGCCGTCATGTCCCGAGGCACGCGCCGCGGACGTTCTGGGAGGCGCTTCAGGCGTACTGGTTCTGCCATCTCGGCGTCATCACCGAGCTGAACGGCTGGGACGCCTTCAATCCGGGCCACCTGGATCAGCATCTCCTGCCGCTCTACGAGCGCGGTCTGGCCGACGGCACCCTGACGCCCGAACGCGCGCGCGAGCTCGTCGAGTGTTTCTTCGTCAAGTTCAACAACCACCCGGCGCCTCCGAAGGTCGGCGTCACGGCGGCCGAGAGCGGCACTTACACCGACTTCGCCAACATCAACCTCGGCGGACTGCTCGGGGACGGCTCCGACGGCTCGAACGTCGTCACCGACCTCCTGCTCGACGTGATCGACGAGATGCACCTCCTGCAGCCGAGCAGCAACCTGCAGCTCTCGCGCAAGACGCCGGACCGCATCCTGGCGCACGCGCTCGACGTCGTTCGCAAGGGCTACGGCTTCCCGTCCATCTTCAACGCCGACGTGGTGGTCGAGGAGCAGCTGCGGCAGGGCAAGCGCGTGGAGGACGCGCGGGCCGGCGGCTGCTCGGGCTGCGTCGAAGTGGGGGCGTTCGGCAAGGAGGCGTACATCCTCACCGGCTACTTCAACCTGCCGAAGATGCTGGAGCTGGCGCTCAACAACGGCCGCGACCCGCGGACCCGCGCGCAGCTCGGACCGGCGACCGGCGCCTCGTCGCGCTTCGCTTCGATTGACGACGTCGTCCAGGCGTTCGACCGGCAGCTGCGGCACTTCATCGACATCAAGATCGCGGGCAACCAGACGATCGGCGAGATGTACGCGCGGCTGATGCCCGCGCCGTTCCTGTCGGTGCTGATCGATGACTGCATCCAGAAGGGCCGGGACTACAACGCGGGCGGCGCCCGATACAACAACACGTTCATCCAGGGCGTGGGGATCGGCACGATCACCGACAGTCTCGCCGCCATCGAGACGATCGTCTTCGACGAGCGGCGCGCCTCGATGACCGAGCTGGCGGCGGCGCTGGCGGTCGATTTCGAGGGACACGAGGTCCTGCGGGCGCGGCTGCTCAACAAGGCGCCGAAGTACGGCAACGACGACGATCGCGCCGACCGCCTGATGCGCCGGGTGTTCGAGGCGTTCTTCGGGGCGGTCGACGGCCGCCCGGCGCCGCGCGGCGGCGTGCACCGGATCGAGATGCTGCCGACCACCTCACACGTGTACTTCGGGTCGATGACCGGCGCGTCGCCGGACGGCCGGCAGGCGGGACGGCCGCTGTCGGAGGGCATCTCGCCCGTGCAGGGCGCCGATCGGCGCGGCCCGACGGCGGTGGTGCGATCGGCCGCCAAGATGGACCACGTCCGCACGGGCGGCACGCTGCTCAACCTGAAGTTCACGCCGTCGATCGTGGCGGGCGACGGCATTCGCGCGCTGGCGACGCTCGTGCGCGGCTACTTCAAGATGGACGGCCACCACGTGCAGTTCAACGTCGTGGATGCCGCGACGCTCCGGGCGGCTCAGGCCACCCCCGACGACTATCGCGGGCTCATCGTCCGGGTCGCCGGCTACAGCGACTACTTCTGCGATCTCTCGCGAGCGCTCCAGGATGAGATCATCGAGCGGACCGAGCACGAAGCGTTGTAGTGGGACGGCGTGGCGTCACCGTGAAGTCAGCCGCGCAATCAGGCGCGCGTGACGGTAGCGCCGGGCCAGGTCGAGCGCGGTCAACCCTGCCGTCGTGCGGGCGTCGGCCCGGGCTCCGGCCCCGAGCAGCAGGTCGACCATCTCCGCGTCGCCGAAATCAATCGATGCCGCGTACAGCAACGGCGTCATGCCGTTTCGGTCGACGTGGTTGACGTCGGCGCCCCGGTCGATGAGCAGCCGCGCGAGCGCGACCTGATTGCCGAACACCGCTCCGTCGAGCGCGGTGAGGCCGTCACCATCCGCCTCGTCGACCGGCACGCCGGCGTCGAGCAGGGTTCGAACGACCTCGATCTGATCGAGCGCAACGGCGCCGGCCAGAGGCGTCATGGACGCGGCGCCGAGGACCAGCATCGGCTCGTCGAAGCTGTCGCCAGCGGCGCGCAGCCGGGGCAGGATCGCCGCATTCCCGGCGTACGCCGCGAGGAACAGCGGATGCGCGCCATAGAGGGGTGGAGAATCGCCCTTGCGCGGGCGGATTTTCGCGCCGCGCGCGAGCAGCAGCTCGATGGCGTCCGACGCCTCGCGGTACTGCGCGGCGACCATCAGCGCAGAGTACCCCGTCTTCGTCCGGCGGTTGACGTCGGCGCCACGATCGAGCAGCCGCTTCATTTTGTCGACGTGGGGAACCGCCATCATCAGCGCGGTCGTGCCGCCAGGAGCCGTTGCCGAGTTCGGGTCGAATCCCGAGGCCAGCAAGCGATCCAGATCGCGGGTCGTCCCGAAGAGCACGGTCACTTCCCAGGAGCCGACATCTGGCGGCGCGACACCCGCCGGAGCGAGGGCTGGCACTGCCGGCAGGCTGCGAGCGAGCGCCATTATCGCCCAGCTGGCAGCTGCCGACGAGATGAACTGGTCATGGCCGTACGGATAGCCGCTGTCGAAGTAGGGCGGACTGAGCGGAGCCGGCGGGTGCAGTCTCGATGCGACGTGCCACGAGCCATCTGCGGCCTGGGCCTCGAGCAGATAGCGGAGACCGCGCCGCCACGCGGCGTCGGTCGCCGACGCCTCTCCGGCGTCGTGCAGGGCGACCAGCGCCTCGCCGGTGGAGTACGCGTCCGATGCGCGGCCATCGAGAGAGCCCCAGCCGCCATCCTCCCGCTGCCCGGCCGCCAGCTCTCGTGCGGCGGAGAGACGCGCCACTCGATCGGCACCGGTCCAGAGCAACCCGAGCAGGCGGTAGGTCCGTTCCTCGGTATCGCGCGGGGTGTGGGTGACGAGCCAGCCACGCGCCCGAATTACGCGTCGGTCGACGTCCGCCCGCTCGGACGAATGGCTGTACAGCCGGATTGCGCGCGCCGCGAGCGCAGTCATCGTGAAGCGGCTGTATGACATCGGCGGACGGGCGTGGAAGCTCGGCCAGTCGCCCTCGGGATTCTGTCTCGAAGCAATCATTCGCGCGTACACCGCGGTGACGAGATTCGGTCGCACTCCGGCCGCGTCCGCCGCAACCAGCCGATAGGCGTCGTCCATCGCTGGCTCGATGACCTGGTGGTACTGGACGGCCGAGTCGAGATCGCGGTAAGCGAAGGTCCGACCGGCGTCCGCTGCCGCGATTGACTCGTCGAACGGAATCCCGTGCTCGCGGGCGGATCGATACGCCAGCGCCGGCTGATATTGGTGATGGCATGAGGCGCAGGCCTGACTCGTATACCAGCGCCTCTGACTCTCCTGGAAGCGTGCCAGGGCCCTGACGGCGGCCGCCCGGATCGCCGAATCCGAAGCGTCGCCCGCCGAAGAGGAAGGCATGCAGGCGACGGCCATACAGATCGCAACAAGGATGCGCATCGTAGATGCCAATATGACCGCGGCCGAGCCGTTGTCAAGGCCGGGCTGAGCTGCGATGCGGAAATGGCCGGTCGCGGCGCACGGCTCTGGCCGGGCAGGCTCGTCCGGGTCGACTGCGGTTGCCCCGTTGCCCCCGGCGGACCCGTGACATATCGTCAATGCGGATTGACCACAGGCAGGCCTCGACGGGCGGCGGACGAACTGCTGAAGCGCGTGTTCGGTCGCGAGCCGGCGGGCATCGCCATCGCCCCTGGACGGGTCAATCTGATCGGCGAGCACACCGACTACAACGGCGGATTCGTCCTGCCGATGGCGATCGATCGAGGCGTCGAGGTCGCATTCGCGGCCCGGCCGGACGACGTCGTGCGTGCACACGCCGCCGCGTACGGGGAAACCGCCACCCTGAGGATCCCGGAGCTCCAGCCGGGCCGCCTCACGGGTTGGCGCGCCTATATCGGCGGGGTCGCCTGGGCGATGCGCGCCGCCGGACTGCCGGTCGCCGGCGCAGACCTCGCGATCGCGGCCGACCTTCCCATCGGCGCCGGCCTCTCCTCATCCGCCGCGCTGGAGCTGGCCGTGCTCAGGGCGCTCGCCTCCGCCTCAGGCGCCGCCTGGAGTGCCCCGCGCATGGCGGTGCTCGCGCGCCAGGCTGAACACCAGTTTGCCGGCGTCTCCTGCGGCGTCATGGATCAACTCGCGTCGGCGCTCGGCGTCGCCGATTCCGCGCTGCTCATCGACTGCCGGACGCTCGACGTCCACGCGGTGCCGATGCCGGCTGATGGAGCCGTCGTGATCATGGACACCGGTGTTCGACGATCCCTCGCTGCGACCGAATACAACATCCGGCGCACGGCCTGCGAGCGGGCCGTCGCGGCCGTGCGGACGCTGACAGCGGAGGTCAGGGCCCTTCGTGACGTCGACGACCTCCTCCTGTCGCGAGCCCGCGGCCGAATGGACCCCGAGGCGTTCAAGCGCGCCCGCCACGTCGTCGGGGAGATCGAACGTCCGGTCGCGATGGCCGAGCGGCTGCGCCAGGGCGACCTCGAAGGCGCCGGCCTCCTGATGCGCGATTCGCACGCGAGCCTTCGGGACCTCTACGACGTGTCGTGTCCCGAGCTGGACGCGATGGTGGCCGCCGCCGAACGCCAGCGGTCGTGCTTCGGCGCCCGGCTGACCGGCGCGGGCTTCGGCGGCTGCGCAGTGGCGCTGGTGGCTGCCGCGCGCGCGGAAGAGTTCATCGCACGCGTCGCGCGAGAATACGCACGAGATACCGGACAGTCAGGCGCCCTGTTCGTCGTGCGGCCGTCGGACGGTGCCGGCCTGTTCATGGCGGATGCCCCCGGCTGAGGAAGAATCCTGGTGACAGGATCCCGCCCGCCTGAAGGACCTCCGTGCGTCGAATGCTCCGTCGGACAGCGCGATCAGGAAGATCGGCCGGCAGCTGGCTCCGACAGCGGCGACGGGTAGTCGCCCCGCTCCGTCAACCTGCGGAGCGCGCCGACGACGGTCGGCCGATCGTCCGCATGCGTCAGTCCGAACCACGGTCCGGGCATCCGGAGGACGCGGACTGTGAGCGCGTTGTCCGCGACGAGCGGGCCGACGGCGTCGGCCAGCGTCAACTCGGCGTCCGCCGTCCATCCTCGCGCTCGCAGGAAGCGGGCGAACCGCTCTTCGAGGCGATCGAAGACGTTGCCTGGAAACACCCAGAAGTTCATCGACGCCAGCTCTACGCCCTCGAGACGCCGGACAAGTCCTGCCGTGGTCCGCCCCGTCAACGCGCCGTCCCGCCGGGTGAGCTCGACCAGCTCCTCGAGCCCGACCAGCCGTCCGTCGCGAACGTGGCAGACGGCGCGCGCCACCGACCCGTGCGGCGACAGCGTGTCCCCGACCGGAAGGCACAGCACTGCCGCGTCGCCCCGCGTCGCCTCCGCGCAGGCGCCGATCGCCAGCCGGTACGAGCCGCGGCCGTAGAAATCGTCCGCGTTCGACACGGCGAACGGACCCTGGACGGCCCTCCGGGCCGCCAGCACCGCGTGAACGGTGCCCCACGGCCTGACGCGGCCGGGCGGCCTGGTGAATCCGGACGGCAGCGCGTCGGGATCCTGGACGACCGGGGCAACGGGAAGATCGGCCGGCAGCCTGCCGGCGATTCGGTCGAGGCCTTCGCGCGCGCCCGCGTCGACGACGAGGACGAGGCGGCCGAAGCCGGCGCGCCGGGCGTCGAACGCGGCGTACTCGAGGAGCGTCTCCCCGGACGGTCCAACGGCGTCGAACTGCTTCGGACCGCCGTACCGGCTGCCGAAACCGGCGGCCATGATCACGAGCGTGGGGGCGATCACGAGAGAATTATGGATCCGGCCCGGACCGACCGGACTGGAGGTTGAGGCGCCCGCGGGGTAAGCTTCGGCGGCATGAGTGTTCCGTCGACGCGCCGCCTCCTCCTGGCGCTCCTTGGCCTGTCGCTGCTCGGCGCCTCGCCAGCCGGCGCGGACACCTATCCCCGCCAGGCCGACGTGGACGCCCGGCACTACGTTTTCCGCCTGACGCTGTCGGACGCCAGCCCGGAGATTCGCGGCGAGGCGACCGTCGACTTCCTGATCGTGCGCGACGCCGCATTGCAGGTCGTGATGGACCTGGCGTCGGCGGCCGGCGGCAAGGGCATGACGGTCACGGGCGTGACCCGCGACGGACACGCCATTCCGTTCGTGCACGACCGGAACCGCCTGACCCTCGCGCTGCCCCCGCACGTCCGCGCGGGACAGCACGTACAGTTCGCTGTCGCGTATCACGGCGCTCCGGCCGACGGCCTGCGCCTCATCAGGAACAAGTACGGCGAGTGGTGCGCCTTCAGCGAGAACTGGCCCAACCGCGCCCGCGAGTGGCTGCCGATGATCGACCACCCGTACGACAAGGCCACCAGCGAGTTCGTCGTCACCGCGCCGTCGAAGTACCAGGTCGTGGCCAACGGGCTGCTGGTCGAGACGCGGGACCTGGGCGACGGCACGCGGATGACGCACTGGAAGCAGTCGGTGCCCATCGCCTCGTGGCTGAACGCCATCGGGGTCGAGCAGTTCGACGTGCACCACGTCGGGATGGTGAAGGGCGTGGAGATCCAGACCTGGGTCGCGCACCAGGACGCCGACGCGGGGCGGGTCTACTTCGAGCTCCCCTCCCGCCGGGCGCTCGAGTTCTTCAGCGAGCACGTCGGGCCGTACTCGTACGAGAAGCTGGCCAACGTCGCGGCCGCGGGCATTCGCGGGGGCACCGAGCACGCAAGCGCCATCTTCTACGGCGAGACCGGCGTCACGGCCTCGCCGGCCACGGGTCTCGTCGTCCACGAAACGGCGCACCAGTGGTTCGGCGACTCGGTCACCGAGAAGGACTGGGACGACGTCTGGCTGAGCGAGGGGTTTGCGACCTATTTCACCCTGCTGTACACGGAACATTATGACGGGCGCGACGCCTTCGTCGCGGGTCTGAAGTCCAGCCGGGCAAGGGTCCTGGCGCTGCAGCCGTCGCTTCCCGGGGTGGCCGTGCTGCACGACAACCTCTCGGACATGAGCAAGGTGCTGAATCAGCTGATCTACCAGAAAGGCGGCTGGACGCTGCACATGCTGCGCGGCGTCATCGGTACCGACGCGTTCTGGTCGGGCATCCGCGAGTACTACCGCCGCTACCGCGACGCCAGCGCCTCGACCGCCGACTTCCGCCGGGTCATGGAGGAAGCGTCGGGCCGCGATCTCGGCTGGTTCTTCGACGAATGGCTGACGCGCTCGACCGAGCCGTCGTTCGAGGGGAGCTGGCACTACGACGCGGCGGCCCGACGGATCGCCATCATCCTGGACCAGACCCAGGACGGCGAGCCGTACCAAATGCCGGTCGAGGTCGGCGTGACCGTCGACGGCCAGCCGGCTCCGACGACTCGCATCGAACGCCTGGAGATGACTGGCGCTCACAACACGTTCACGATCGCGGCGGACAAGGAGCCGAGCGAGGTCACCTTCGATCCCGGCACCTGGCTGCTCGTGGATCGCGTGAGGTTCGACAGACGATGATCCGAAGACTCGCGGCGTTCGTGCCACTGCTGCTCCTCGCCTGGCTCGCACTCCTTCAGGGCCAGACGCCCGCTCCGCTCAAGAGCGGCAGCACGGTCATCCGTGGCGGCTGGCTCTTCGACGCCGTCCAGGATCGCGCCGTGCGCAACACTGGCATCGTCGTCGGTGACGGCACTGTGCTCGAAGTGGGCGCCGACCTCGGCGCGCGCGACCTCTCGGCCGCGCGCGTCGTCGAATTGCGGAACGACGACTACGTCCTGCCCGGGCTGTTCGATCTGCACGCGCACTACGCCGTCAACCTGTTCGGCGCCGGCAGGGTGGACGAGTACACGGTCAACCCGGTGCTCTTCCTGGCCAACGGGGTCACGTCCACCTTTCCAGCGGGCGAGGTCGACCCCGAGGGCATGAAGGCGGCGCGCGAGCGGATCGACGCCGGTGAACAGGTCGGGCCGCGCATCTACAACTCCGGGCCGTACTTCGGCACCGCCCGGCCGCAGTGGGACACGGCGGCGGAGACGCCGCACCGCATCCGCGAGGAAGTGGACGCCTGGGCGGCAAAGGGCGTCCGCGGCTTCAAGGCCAAGGGGATCCGGCCCGCGCCGCTGCAGGCCCTCATCGAGCGGGCCCACCAGCACGGGCTGACCGTGACCGCGCACCTCGATTCCGGCTTCCATGACAGCGTGAACCCGCGCGACGCGATCCTGATGGGAATCGACCGGATCGAGCACTTCACCGGCGGCGACGCGATCACCCCCGACGGACCGGCCTATGCGTCGCTCGAAGACCTCGACGTCGATCGCCCGGAGGTGAGCGCCGAGATTGCGCTGTTCCTGAAGCATCACGTGTTCTACGACGCCACGATCACGGCCTACGGGTACTTCGGCGAGAAGATCCGGCCGTCTACACGTACTGGATCAACGAGCGCGACTTCCTCACGCCCTACGCGCGCTCGGTGGTCGAGTCGAGGCTGCCCCGGAAGGTGAACCGACAGTTCGAGAAGATCTACCGCGTGAAGCACAAGGAAGCGAAGAAGTTCTACGACCTGGGCGGCGCCGCATGGATGACGCTCGGCACCGATCATCCCAGCTGGGGTGAGTTCTTCTCCGGCTTCGGCTCGCACCGCGAGCTCCAGGCGCTCGTCGCGTCCGGCATTCCCCCGGCGGCTGCCCTCAAAATGGCGACGATCAACGGGGCACGGGCGCTGAACGTGTCGAGCACGCTCGGGACGATCGAGCCCGGCAAGCTCGCCGACCTCTTCGTCGTCGAAGGCAACCCGCTCGAGGACATCCGCAACACGCACAAGGTGCGCCTGGTGATGAAGGCCGGCGTGATCTACGACAGCGCGAAGCTCCTGGCGTCGGTCAAGGGCCGGCTCGGTCCGGCCGGCGCCGGCGACGCAAACTGGTGGAAGGGCAGCGTCCGGTTCACGAACCCGGATGGAGGCAAGCGATGACCGCGACACGCCGCGATTTCATTCGAACCATGGGCACCGGTCTGGCGACGGCCGGCGTCGCCGCGAACGCGCTCGCCTGCGCGGCCGACCAGGCGGCGGGCACCGCCGGCTCGGAGGCGCTTCTCGAGTCCAACCCGCTGCAGCCCGACCCGGCGCCCGTCGGGTACGACCGGCTGCCCCTCGAGTGGTACAAGGCGACGGCGGGGCGGCTCAAGGACGCAGTGGCGGCGAAGGGCGTCGACGCCGTGCTCCTGCAGTCCGACCACAACATCGTGTACTTCACCGGCTGCTTCCGTCAGAGCGGCGAGCGGACCACGTGGGTGCTGATGCCGGTCGCGGAGAAGGACACCGCCTACTGGTTCTCGCCCGGCATCGATCGCGATCTCATCCAGTCCTGGTGGTGCACCGAGAACGAGTACTACTTCTGCTATCCGCCCGTGGAGGGCGCCTATCCGAACAAGGGCAGGCTGCTCCGCGGGCCCCGCGTGGACGTCTGGGACTGGACGCTCGAACGCCTGAAGGCGCGCGGCCTCGACGGCAGGACGATCGGCATCGATGTGGCGCTGTCGCCCGCGCGGCTGGCCGCCCTCAGGAAGGCGCTGCCCCGCTCGCGCGTCGTCGATATCAGCGACGTGTGCCTGGGCATGCGCCTGGTCAAGACGAAGGAGGAGATCGCGCTCACGCAGCGCGCCTATCGGTACTTCGACCGCGTCCATGCCTTCGCGCGCGACTACATCCTGGAGCACGGCACGCGGGCCACCGACTACGAAGTCGGACAGGCGCTGGCCGCGTACGGCATCAACCTGATGATGAAGGACGTCAAGCGCGACGGGCGGCCGCACAGCGCGGTCGGCATCGACGTCACGTCCAACTACGTGCGAGCGGGCGTCGCGACGGCCTATCCGCACCCCAACCAGTTCTTCCACGCCAGGATCGAGCGCGGCCAGCCGCTCTACGTGAACTGCGACATCCTGCTCGGCGGGTACGGCGGCGAGTGCTACCGCAACTACGTGATCGCGCCCTTCGACGCCCACCACGACAAGCTGTGGCAGATTGTCTCGGATACCGTGCAGATCATGGTCGAGGAGACCGTCCCGGGGCGGACGTGCGCCGAGGTCGCCTACAAGGTGCACGAGTACCAGATCAGGCACGGGATGCAGGACTACATCTACCATCGTCCCGGGCACGGCCAGGGGCAGAACTACGAGGGGCACCAGCCGCCGTACCTGGCGCTCGGCGACGAGACGGTGATCGTGGAAGGCATGACGTTTTCGGTGGAGCCGGGCCTCTACGACGCCGCCCGCGGCATCGGCGTCAACCCGAGCGATCGCCTGCTCGTGCTGAAGGACAAGGCGGTCCGCATGAGCCGGGTGCCCTTCTCGAAGGAATGGAGCTTCCTGAAGATCTAGGGCCGATCGGAACGGGCGCGCGTTCGCGCTAGACTGTCGCCATGCGCGCCCTCCTCCTCGCCCTGGCTGCCGCGGCGGCCGCCGCCGCGACCCCCGTCTCCCCCGACTACCCGATCAGGCCCGTCCCGGCGACCGACGTGCGGATCACGGACCACTTCTGGGCGCCGAAGATGGAGGTCAACCGCACCGTCACCATCCCGCACATCATGCGGCAGAACGAAGTGACGGGGCGGGTCGACAACTTCCTCAAGGCCGCTCACGCGATTCCCGGACAGTACAAGGGCCACCGCTACGACGACACCGACGTCTACAAGGTCATCGAAGCGGCGTCCTATTCGCTTGCCGCCCATCCCGATCCTGCGCTGGACAGGAAGGTGGACGAGCTCATCGCCCTCGTCGCAAAAGCCCAGGAGCCGGACGGCTACATCTACTCGGCCCGGACCGCGGACCCGGCGCATCCGGCCCCGGGGGCCGGTCCGGAACGATGGTCGTGGCTGTCGACCAGTCACGAGCTCTACAACCAGGGGCATCTGTACGAGGCGGCCGTCGCCCACTTCGAGGCAACGGGCAAGCGGACGCTCCTGAACGTCGCCCTCAGGAGCGCCGATCTCGTCTGCAAGGTTTTCGGGCCGGACGGCCGCCACGACGCGCCGGGCCACGAAGAGGTGGAGCTCGCGCTCGTCAAGCTTTACCGGGTGACGGGCGATCGCAAGTACCTCGACGAGGCGGACTTCTTCCTCAACCAGCGCGGGAAGGCGCACACGGATCCGCCGCACCACTTCGCCGACGACGATCCGTTCGCGATCTACAACAGCCTGGCTTACCGGCAGGACGACGAGCCGGTGGTCGAGCAGGCCAGGGCGGAAGGCCACGCCGTCCGCGCGACGTATCTTTACAACGCCATGACCGACGTCGCCGCCCTCGACGACAAGCCGGCTTTCGGAAGCGCGGTCGATCGCCTGTGGAACGACGTCGTGTCGAAGCGGATGTACCTGACCGGCGGACTCGGATCGGTCGGCCGGACCGAGGCGTTCGGGGACGACTACGTGCTGCCGAATCGGGCGTACGCGGAGACGTGCGCGTCGGTCGGCGGCCTGCTCTGGTATCACCGGATGTTCCTGCGCGAGGGCGATGCGAAGTACTACGACACCTTCGAGCGCACGCTCTACAACGGCTACCTGTCCGGCGTGTCGCTGGCCGGCGACTCGTTCTTCTACCAGAACCCGCTGGTGTCGGACGGCCGCGTCGAGCGAAGCAAGTACTTCGACGTCGCCTGCTGCCCGGCGAACCTGGCCCGGCTCATGGGTCAGCTGCCGGGCCTCGTCTACGCCGAGCGCGCCGGCGAGGTGTTCGTGAACCTGTACGTCGGCAGCGACGCCACCGTCGAGGCGGCGGGCACCCGGCTCCGTCTCGCGCAGACGACCGAGTACCCATGGCAGGGCCGCATCACGCTCCGCGTCGATCCCGCGCAGCCGGCCCACGTCGACCTCGCCCTGCGCATCCCTGGCTGGGCGCGAGGCGAGGCGGTCCCGGGCAATCTCTATCGCTTCGCGGACGCGGGGGCCGGCCTGACCCGCCAGGCCATCAGGCTGACGGTGAACGGGCGGAGCGTGCCGGTCCAGCCGGTCAAGGGATACGCGCACATCCGGCGCGAGTGGAAGAAGGGCGACATCGTCGTCCTCGATCTGCCGATGCCCGTCCGCCGGGTGCTCGCCAACGACGCGGTGGCCGAGGATCGAGGCCGTGCCGCCATTCAGCGCGGTCCGGTCGTCTATTGCCTGGAAGGCGTCGACAACGGCGGGCACGTGCTGGACACCGCCGTGCCGCTCGACGAGAAGCTCGCGGCGACGTTTCGGCCCGGTCTCCTCGGCGGGGTCGACGTGATCACGGGCAGGACGATCACGGCGGTGCCCTACTATTCGTGGAACAACCGCGGCAAGGGCGAGATGGTCGTCTGGATCAAGCGGTAGCGCGGCGCCCCGCAGGCCCGGTCAGCGTCCACCCGCGACGTCGACGAACGACCCGGTGGTGAACGACGACTCGTCGGACAGCAGCCACAGGATCGCCCGGGCCACCTCCTCGGCTTCGCCGCCGCGCCGCATCGGCACGAACGCCTTGACCCGATCCACCCGCCCCGGCTCGCCGCCGCTCGCGTGGATGTCGGTGTAGATGAACCCGGGACGCACGGCGTTCACGCGGATGCCGTCCCCGGCCACCTCCTGCGCGAGGCCGATGGTGAACGTGTCGAGCGCCCCTTTCGACGCGGCGTAGTCGACATATTCCCCGGCCGATCCCAGGCGCGCCGCCACCGAGGAGACGTTGACGATGGCGCCGCCCGCTCCGCCCCGCCGCGTCGACATCCGCCGGACCGCTTCGCGCGCGCAGAGGAACGGCCCGACGACGTTCACGGCCAGGACGCGGGCGATCCGCTGGCCGTCCATCTCCTCGACGCGCATCTGTCGCTCGAGCACCCCGGCGTTGTTGACGAGCGCCGTCACCGGGCCAAGCGCCCGATCGACCTCGGCGAAGGCCGCGACGACATCCCGTTCGGAGGACACATCGGCGCCCACGGGGATCGCGCTGCCGCCGCCACGAACGATGTCGTCGACGACGCCGGCGGCCGCGGCGGCATTCCGGTGGTACACCACCGCCACCGCGTAGCCGCGGGCGGCGGCCAGGCGGCCGGTCGCTGCACCGATGCCCCGGCTGCCGCCCGTCACGATCGCCACCGGCCGCATCGCTACCCGGCGCTCATCGCCGGCCAGAGCCACGCGAACGCCCCGCCGGTCAGGAGCGCGTAGATCAGGCCGTCGACGGTCGCCTTGACGGTCGTCGACCAGGCGCGTCGGTACCAGATGGACATCTGCCAGAGCGCCACGGAATACGCGATGAACGCCGTCGCGCCGGCGAAGCGCAGGACGGTCAGGCCCGGCGCCCCCGGCGGCAGCGCCCGACCGGCGATATACGCTGCGAAGACGCTGACGACGACGCAGTAGACGAACCACATCGAGAGATTGCGCCCCATCGACATCTGACCGTTCGGCATCACCGTCACGATCATCACCGGCCCGCTCCGCATCTTCTCGGCGAACTCCGGCGACGCGAGATCCCTCCGGCTCGCCGGCCTCGGAACCATGAAGTCGCCGGGAGGAAGGGCCAGGGGCCGGAGCGCCTCCCGGACGCGGTCCTCGTTCTGCAGTCTGGGATAGTCGCTCTTGTGCCAGGGCGACGCCATGTGGATCGCGGAGCTCGCCACGAACACCAGCGCGGCCGAAACCAGGATTGGAAGCCACACTGCTGACAATGCTGTCATGCCGACCTCCTCTCAATCGACGCGATCCACGCGGCTTGTGTCCGGAGCCGCCGATATTAGACCAGATGGCGGGCGCGTCCAAGCCGGGACGCTCCCCCGGCCTCCCGGGCCGCCCGCCTCGCGTCTCCGCGGTTGCGCATCCGGCCGTCTCTGGTCTACCGTGCTCCGCTGGAGGCCTGGTCCATGTCTCGTGAATCCCGCATCGCCGCGGCCGTCGTGGCCGCCGTTCTGCTCGTCGCATCCGGCTCGGCGGCCCCGGTCGTCGAAGGGCCCCACCGCGGATCCCTCGTCATCGTGGGCGGGGGCAAGGTGGGGCGCGACATCCTCGATCGGTTCTTCGGGCTGGCCGGCGGCAAGGACGCGCCGCTGGTCGTCATCCCGACCGCTGGCGGCGCCGACTCCTATCCGCCGGACTGGAACGGCCTGAAGATGTTCCGCGACTACGGCGCGACGAACATCACGGTCCTGCACACGACGGACCGCAAGGTCGCCGACTCGGAAGAGTTCGTGAAGCCGCTGACCATGGCGCGCGCCGTCTGGTTTCCCGGCGGCCGGCAGTGGCACCTCGTCGACTCCTACCTTCACACGCGCACCCAGCGCGAGATCGAGCGGGTGCTCGAACGCGGCGGGGTCGTCGGCGGATCCTCCGCCGGGGCGTCGATCCAGGCCTCGTATCTCGTCCGCGGCGCGCGCCAGGGCAACACGATCATGATGGCGCCCGGGTACGAGGAGGGCTTCGGCCTCATCAAGGGGGTCGCCATCGACCAGCACATGCTCACGCGGAACCGCCAGGACGATCTCGAGCAGGTGGTCGCGAAGCATCCCGAGCTGCTCGGCATCAGCATCGACGAGAGCACGGCGATCGTGGTCCAGGGGCAGCAGTTCGAGGTGATCGGCGCCAGCAAGATCGCCGTGCACGACGGACGCACGGACCCCGCCCGCAACGGCAAGAAGTACTTCTTCATGGGACCGGGCGAACGCTACGACCTGACGAAGCTCGAACGGATCCGGCCGGCGCGGTCCAGCGAAGGCGGGCAGGCCTTCCGCCCGGCGGCGCCCGGCGCCGCAGCTCAGCCCTTCGTCGAATCGCGCAGGACGAACACCGCCGCGTCCCCGGCCCAGTCCTTGTACACGCCGGCCGATTCGAGTTCCGGCCGGACGATCACCTTCAGCATGAGCGCCGTATACGCGTCCTGCGTGAACAGGCTGCGGTGGATGACGATGTAGCGGGTCCCGAGGCTCCTGAGCCGCTCGATCGACCGATCGTCGGGAAACGTGACGAGCGCCTCGATGGTGTGGATGTACATCGACGGATAGTAGCCGCTGTACCCGTTGACGAGCGGATTCCAGTGGTAGATGGACCAGAACTCGTAGTCGGCTTCTCTCCCGGGCAGCCGGTTGGCGCGCGGAACGGGCAGCTCGAGGACGACCGCCGGCGCCACGCCGCGCAGGAAGCGATAGACCTCGGGCACGCGCGTCTGCCGCGGCGCGAGGACGAGCGGACCCGACCAATACTCCACAAGCAGGAGACCGGCCGCAGCGGCCGTCGCGACGGCCCGGCGCGACGCGTTGGCGGTGGCGCCGCGCAGCCGGTGGACGCCGAGGCCCGCCAGCACGCTGAGCGCCGCCAGCACGAGGATGGATGCGCGCGCCGGCGCCCGGAGCCCGCCCAGAGCACCGACGTGCCGGTACGCGAAGCGGTATGCCGCTCCGTTCAGACCGAAGGACAGCGCCAGCGCGACCGCGCCAGCGATCAGGTAGATGAGCGGCAGCCGCATCCGTCCGCGCGCGAACGCGAGGGCCGACAGCGCCAGCACGACCAGCCCGGGAAACAGGTGGGTCTCGGGAGCGCCCCACCCCGCCGTCCACCCGTACAGACCGTTGTTCGCCGGCGCGGCCAGGTAGGAGGCGGCCGTCGCGCTGTACCGGAGGATCTGGTCCGTCGAACGCGGACCGAGCGTGCGGGCGTTCACGATGTACGGCAGGGCGTAGGGCGTCGCCAGGACGACCCCAACCCCTGCGCCCGCCGCGAGCGCGAGCACCGCACGACGGCGATTGGCCCCGCCGTCGGTCGCCAGCAGGAGCACGGCCAGGACCAGGACGAGCGGCGCCAGGAAGACTGCGTAATACACGCACGACAGCGCCTGCAGCCACACGCAGATGCCCGCCGAGATGCCGTCCCGGATCGAGCGGCGCTCGATGGCGCGATGGACGAAGAGGAAGGCGAGCGGAATCCACACGGCCCACTGCAGCTCCAGGTGCATGTAGTGCTCGAAGCGGTACGGCGCGAAGGCGAACGGCAGGGCGGCCACGAGACCGGCGGCGGACTCGCCAGTCAGGTGGGAGACGAGCGCGAACATCCCCAGCGCAGACGCGAGCATCCCGAGCAGGAGGACCAGGTTGTAGGCCACGGCCGGCGTCACCCCGGCCCAGACGAGCGGCGCCGTCAGCACGCCCTCCAGCAGCGTCGCATCCGAGTAGGCCAGTGTGCCCGTGGCTGGATGGAAGATGTTCGCGTCGAACAGGTGCAGCCCGCGATCGCCCAGCGCGTGCGCGATCCACTCGAGCCGCCACATGCTGAACAGGACGTCCTGATGCGCCGGCAGGGACCGGAGCGCCAGCGCCTGCGGCCACGTCATCAGCACGGTAGCGGCCGCGAGCGCGGCCGCCGCCAGGAGCGTCGAACGGAGAGGCAGGTGGTTCCTACCTGTCCCGGCCATCCGTACTGGAGGCGCCCTTCAGACAGCGGCCAAGGTCGACGCCGACCTTGAAGATGTCCGTCGCGACGACGATCAGCCGTTTCACGGGTCCTCCCACGCAGGGCCGACGGCCTGCGCCACCAGGTCGACCGACTGCGCCATGCTCAGATGCGTGCCGCCCGTGCGCCGCGGTGGCCCCCGAACGGCGGGCCCTCAGCCGCGCGCCGCGGATCGCCTCTCCCAGGAATAGGCGATCAGGTCGACGCTCTTGCCCGGGCTCGCCCCAAGCTGCCGCAGCATCGTCGTCACCTGGCCGCGATGGTAGCTGCCGTGATTGACGACGTGCGGGATCATCTCTCCGAACGTCGCGCTGCGCTCCTCGCCGCTCAGCAGGGTGAAGGCAATCGCGCGACCGACGTCAGCCTCGGTCAGGCGGCCGACGAATCCGCGCACCTGCGCCTCGAGCGCCGTCCAGCCATCGCGGAGCGACGGAACGTCGGAGAACGGGTCGCGAGGCGGGCCGGACGGCGAGCGGCCGTTCCAGCGCTCGTGCCAGATCCACTCGGCGAAGTAGATGTGGCTGGCCGTGCCGGCGATCGATCGGAAGCTGCTGCCCAGATCGCGAGTCAGCCGGTCGGCGTCGAGCTGGGCGACCGCGTCGAGCATCCGGTCCCGCGCCCAGTAGTGGTAATCGATCAGCGCGTTGAAATCGTCAATGGTCACGGGGGGTCCTCGTCCTACTGGCTCGACTTCCTGCCGCGCGCGGCCGGCGGCGGCTCGACCGGCTTCGGCACCTTCAGCGTCAGGCTGTACTTCGCCAGCTCGGGACCGAGGGCGGCCGCCTTCGTAATGATGACGTTGAGGTCCGCAATCGCCTTCGGCGTCTCGGCCTTGACCTCGTTGTAGGCCCGGGTCGTCTGCTCTCCCGCCGCCATGCCGGCCATGAGGCCGTTCTTCGCCCGGCCGACTTTGGCGAGCAGATTCTCGTTCGCCCCGTCGCCGCCGAACCGCTGCGGCTGCGACAGGCGCGCGGCAAGCCCGGTCACTTCCTTCTGAAGGCCGTCGACGGAGGCCTTGACCTGATCCGGGACGTCGTTTCGCGCGCCGATCGCCTTGACGAGGTCCGGGATCTGTCGCGCGAGCGACGTCTGCGCCGCCACCCCGTCGGTGACGAAGCGCTGCAACTGGTGAATCTCCGTCGCCATCTCGAACATCCGCCGGCGCTCGACCGACGTGAGCACCACCTCCGGATCTTCGGCAACGCGCAGGGGCGCCTTGTCCGCGACCTTGCCGTCGACGAGGAGCGACACCGTGTAGACGCCGCCAGGCACGACCGGTCCCAGAACGCTCGCGCCGCCGCCGAAGCCGCCAGGCCCGTTCGCGGCCGGCGCACAGCCGGCCCCGAAGCTGTCTTCGGGAGCCGGCGGCTTCTTCTCGGCCGGCCGTCGCGCCTCCCCTTCCTCCCGCTCCTGCGCGGCCCCTGGCGGCGGCAAGGCAGGCGCCGGATCCACTCGGAGGTCCCAGCAGGCCGACTGGATGCCGGGCGTGTTGCTGTGGGCCATCACCTTGCCGGAAATTTCGCGCACGGTTCGACCGGTCGCGTCCGTGATCCGAAGCGTCACGTCGCCGCCTGCCCGCTTCTGGTACCACGAGACGACCGCACCATCGGGCGGATTCTCGCCGAAGAACGTCTGGTTGCCCCAGAACTCATAGTTGCGATCGCGAGCCGGCCGGCGATACATCGCCGGCGGGATGGCGAACAGCTTCGCATCGGTAGTGATCGCGCTGGTCTTCGCGTACTCCTGGATCGGCTCGAGATGATCGAGGATCCAGATCGCCCGTCCGTGCGTGGCGAGAATCATCGCGTTGTCCCGCGGGTGGATAACGATCTCGTCGATCCGGACGTCGGGCAGGTTGGCCTTGATCTTCACCCAGTTCCTTGCGCCGTCGACGGTCGCGTAGAGGCCGGTTTCGGTGCCAGCGTAGAGCACGCTGGGGCTCTTCGGATCTTCCGTCAGGGTCTTCACGACCACGTCTTTCAGATTCGCCTTCGCCGGCTGCCACGTCTGCCCGAAGTCCCGGCTGGCGTAGATGTAGGTGCCGAAGTCGTTCTGGCGGTGTCCGTCGAACGTCGCGTACACCGTGCCCTCGTCGAAGCGCGACGGCACGACTTCGGACACCCAGATGCCTTTCGGCAGGCCCGGCACGTTCGCCGTGATGTTCGTCCAGGTCTTGCCGTCGTCCTTCGTCACCTGCAACGTGCCGTCGTCGGTGCCCGCGTACAGCAGGCCGCCGCGCTTGGGCGACTCGGCCAGTGACACGATGGTTGGCCACGCCTCGATGCCGTCGTCCTTGGCGATGTGAATGTCGTGCCCCTTCACGCCCATCGTCACGATGTCGTCGCGCTTCGCGTTGGCGGTGAGGTCCGGGCTGACCGGCGTCCAGGTGAGGCCGCGGTCCGCGGAGCGGAAGACCCTGTTGGCCGCCGTGTAGAGGACCCGCGGATTGTGTGGCGACTGGATGAGCGGCGTGTCCCAGTTCCACCGCAGCGGCTCCTCTCCCGCCGCGGGCAGCGGACGCATCGAGACCGTCTCGTTGGTCACGCGGTCCACCCGCATCATGTTGCCGTCCTGCGATTCGCTGAACGCCGTGCGATAGTCGGACGGGTCCTGCAGGGCGACGAAGCCGTCGCCGCCCTGCATGGTGGTCCACTGGTAATTGGCGATGCCGGCCGCCCCGCGGACGGCGCTCGGACCGCACCAGACGTAGTTGTCCTGCATGCCGCCGCAGACGTGGTACGGCGCCGCAAAGTCGTAGCTCACGTGGTAGAAGAGGCCGACCGGCAGGTTCGGCAGGAAGTTCCAGGTCCCGGCGCGATCCCACGAGACCGCGAGGCCGCCGTCGTTGCCGATGATCACGTGCTGCGAATTGGCCGGATCGATCCAGATGGCATGATGATCCGAGTGGATCTTCGACGCGGCCTGCGTGTTGACGGTCCTGCCGCCGTCGGTCGTCATCTGGAGGTTCACGCCGCCGAAGATGACGACGTCCGGGTCGTGCGGGTCGACCCGGACCTGGCTGAAGTACATCGGACGCGGGTTGGCGTTGTTCACCTTCCGCCACGTCGCGCCGGCGTCGTCCGAGCGATACAGCCCCGTGGGCGTCGCGTCCGCGCCCCGCGACAGCCGGGCGCCCCTGCCGCCCGCCGGCGGCCCGGCCCCGGCCTGCACCGGGCCCTCGATGACGGCGTACAGGATGTTCGGCCGCAGGCGCGAGACGTCGATGCCGATCCGGCCGAGCGGGCCGGCCGGGATGCCGTGCGTCAGGCGCGTCCAGGTGTCGCCGCCGTCGGTCGACTTCCAGATGCCGCTGCCGGGTCCGCCGCCGTTCATGCAGCACGCGGCGCGGCGCCGCTGATACGTCGCGGCGTAGAGCACGTCGTGGTCGACCGGATCCATCACGAGATCGTTGGCGCCCGTCTCGTCGTCCACCTTCAGCGTCTGCTTCCAGGTCCTGCCGCCGTCGGCCGTCTTGAACACCCCGCGATCGCCGCCCGACGCCCACAGGCTGCCGGCGGCCGCCACGAAGACGACGTCGTTGTCGCGCGGATCGATGACGATGCGCCCGATGAAGCGGGAATCCCGGAGGCCCATGTTCGTCCAGGTGGTGCCGCCGTCGGTCGACTTGAACACCCCGTCGCCCCACGACGTGCTCTGGCGGTTGTTCGACTCGCCCGTTCCGGCCCACACGAGATCCGGATTGCTCTGCGACACGGCGACGTCGCCGACCGACATGAGCCCGTCGTGCTGCAGCTCGGCTTCGAAGGTCGTGCCGTTGTTGGTCGTCTTCCAGACGCCGCCGTGCGCGGTGCCCACGTAGAAGATGGACGGATCGGCCTCGTAGACGGCGACATCGGAAATGCGGCCGGACATCGCGGCTGGACCGATCGAACGGAAGTGCAGCGAATCGAACGGTCCGCGATTACCCGGGGCAGCGTCCTGCTGCGCGCGCCCGGCAACGGACCCGAGGGTCGGGATTGCCAGCGCCGCCAGCGCGAGCACGGCGAAACGGAAGTGACTCATGACAGCTCCAGGATTGAAGTCGGGGGTATTGTAGCGACACGGCCGAACGGGCGCCCAAAAGATCGTGGCATCGGCTCAGCTTCGTCGACGGGCGATCAGCGAGCG
This sequence comes from uncultured Acidobacteriota bacterium, assembly GCA_963840225.1. GTDB lineage: Bacteria > Acidobacteriota > Vicinamibacteria > Vicinamibacterales > CAVVIG01 > JBLMXQ01. The sequence continues at coordinate 194,856 of CAWIYH010000005.1, read as the reverse complement.
CCGGCGCCCATCGTCCGTTCGATGTCGGGAATCTCGATCGGCACGAAGGCGGAGAGGTTCTCGTAGCCGGCGTCGGTGATGAGAATCATGTCTTCGAGCCGGATGCCGAGGTGCTCGTCGGGCAGCTGCATCGCCGGCTCGATGGTGAACACCTGCCCCGGCTCGAGCGTCGACGGCAGGCCGGCGGTCACGTCGTGCACTTCCATGCCGACCATGTGGCCGAGGCTCTTCATCCCGGTCCGGTTCCGGTAGCCGTCGACGAACCGCCGCGCCGCCGCCTCGATGGCCGCGTCCGTGAACGGATACGACGCCAGCACCCGGTCCATCCGTGTCACCGCGTCGGCGGCCACGGCGGCCGGCGTCGCATGGACGCGGATCGACGACATCAGCGCCTGGTACAGTTTCAGGTACGCCCCGTAGTACTCGCGCTGGCGCGCGGTGAACGTCCCGTCCGCGGGAAACACCCTGGTGACGTCCGACGTGTAGTACTTGTAGTCGGGCGCGTAGTCGAACTGCACGAGGTCGCCCGCCGCCAGCACCGCCGTGTTCTTGTGGTAGTGCGAGTAGAAGGTGTTCCTGCCGGTCGCCACGAGCGCGAAGTACGCAGGACCGTAGGCGCCGCCCCGCTTGAAGACGTACTCCGCCTCGGCCTGCAGCTGGTACTCGATCGTGCCGGGGGCCGCGCGGCGCATCGCCGCGATGATCCCGTCGCCGGCGAGCCGCGTCGCCTCCCGGATGACGGCGATCTCGCGCGGGCTCTTGATCGTCCGCAGGGCGTCGACGATCGGATCCAGGTCCTTGATCGTGGCGCCCGCCGCCGACGCCTGCAGGTGGGCGACGAACGCCTCCTCGCGCGACGACCGCCCGTCCCACGGATCGGTCTTCGTCGCCTTCGCCAGCGCCGCCGGATCGCTCGACGAGGCGCTGCCGAGGACTTCGGGGCGCATCGGCGCGTAGATCGTGCGGCGGGCCAGGGAGCGTGCGAGCGCCGCGAACTGATCGCGCGGCAGCACGGCGTCGAAGCCCGTTTCCTCCGCCGCGGCGCGTCCCGGCACGAGCCCGACGCCGTACATCCGATCGATCTGCCGCTCGCGCCGATCGTCGAGCGGCAGCAGGAACAGCGTCGCCGTCCGGGCGGCGCCGTCGATCACCGCGATGGCGCGCGGCTCCACCACGCCCGTCAGATAGAAGAACTGATTGCTCTGACGAAGGGGCTGCTCGCCCGGACGCTCGGTGGTGCCCTGCAGGATCGCGACGCCGTCGCCCACGGCGGCCATCACGCGCTGGCGGCGGGCGGCGAACTCCTCGAGCGGGAAGATCTCCGGCCCGGTGAACACCGGCTGCGCCGACGGCCAGGCCGCGCCGGCGACGACAACGAGGACGAGCAGTGACAAACGGATCCGCATGCGATCCCTTTTGATAGAACCAAAAAACCTTGCGCGACAACCCGGGCCGGGCGCGACATTGTAGTCCGCCGCGCGCCCGCCGGCTCACGGTTCCTTTACGGGCGTCGACGTACGAGGACAAGGCACATCCCCCGTGGGGGACAGTCATCGGGCAGGCAGCGCGGATCTCCATGACACTTGTCATGGCAGCGGGTTTGCTGACGCGTTCGCCGCGCCTGACCGACCGACCTGCGAGGAAGACAATCGATGACACGACCGATGGAAACGGGCGACAACCACGCGCAGACCCGGCGCGAGTTCTGTACGCACACCTGTCAGGTCGCCTCTCTGGCGGCGCTCGGTGGCGTTTTCGGCTCGCTGGTCTCCGCCTGTGCCGGCAGCCCCACGTCGCCGAGCAACGTGCCGTCGCTGTCGACAATCAGTGGTTCGCTCGCCGGCGGCAACGTCACGGTGTCGATCGACTCGGCGTCTCCGCTCGCCAGCATCGGCGGCGCCGCACTGGTGACGTTCGGCGCCGGATCCCTGCTGGTCGTGCGGGCGACCCAGGACAGCTTCACGGCCCTCAGTTCGACCTGCACGCACCAGACCTGCACCATCACCGGGTTCGGCAGCCAGTTGTTCGTCTGCCCCTGCCACGGATCGCAGTTCGACACGACCGGGCGCGTCGTGATGGGGCCGGCGATCGCTTCGCTCAAGCAGTACCCGACCAGCTTCAACAACAACGTGCTGACCATCACGACCTGAGGCCGCTTCTGTTGTCGAGGAGACCGATGCCATCGTTCCTTCCGGCCGTCCTTTCCGTGGTACTCGTCGCCGGCTCGACCGCCGCCGCCTCCGCCGCCGACGTCGAACTGATGCCGGTGCATCACGAGACGCATCCGTGGCAGCTCTCGTTCGCGCCACCCGACGATCCGTTCCCGGTGGCTCCGGCGATCGTGGTCGACGTGCCGCGGGAGGCTGCCGTCGCCAGCGAGGCGGCGGGGGCCGACGAGGCCGCGCAGCCGGCCCGGCGGCGGCCGGTCGCCATCGAGTACAGCGATGGGTACCGGCTGCGCCAGAGGATCCACAAGTACTCGAGCTTCGCGACGCTGCCGCTCTTCGGCGCCGAACTGGCGCTAGGCCAGTCGCTGTACAACAGCTCGGCGAACGCCGGCGCCAAGCGCGCGGCTCACGCGTGGATCGGCGGCGGCATCGTCGGGCTCTTCGCGGTGAACACGGTGACGGGAGCCTGGAACATGTTCGGCGAGGGGCGAAAGGACCCGAACGGGCGGACCCTGCGGCTGGTCCACGGGCTCCTCATGATGGCCGCCGACGTCGGGTTCCTGGCCACCACCGCCTCGGGACCCAGCAGCGAGAGCGAGCGCCATGCCTTCACGTTCGAAGGTGACAAGGTCACCCATCGCAACATCGCCATCGCGTCGATGAGCGTGGGAACCCTCGGCTATCTGATCATGCTGCTGGGAAACCGTTGATCATGCCGATGCAGCTTCTCGATACCTGGGCCTCGATCTATTCCAATCATGCGGCGCTGCGCACCGGCATCGACTTCCTGCACATCGGGGGGCTCCTGGTCGGCGGCGGGTGCGCCATCGCCGCGGATCGCATGTCGTTGCGCGCGGCGTCGTGGGAGCCCTCCGCCCGCGCCCTCCACCTCCGATCCCTCGGCGACATTCATCGCATCGTCGTCGTCGGACTCGCGGCGGTGATGGCGAGCGGGCTGCTGCTCTTCGCCGCCGACGCCGACACGTTCGTGCACTCGACGGTCTTCTGGCTGAAGATGGCGCTCGTCGTCGGCCTCCTGTCGAACGGCGTCCGGCTGGTGGCGGCCGGGCGGCAGATCGAGCGCGGCGACGCCGGCGCGTGGGGCCGGCTGCGGCGCGCGTCGGGCGTCAGCCTGGCGCTGTGGCTGCTGATCACCCTGGCCGGAGCCGCGCTCCCCAATGTCGGATAACCGCACCATGACGCGTCCAGTGACCAATCGCCCGTTGACGATGGCGGCGTGTGCCGGCGACGGGTGCGGCGACGGCATCTCGCGTCGGACGTTCGTGCAGACAGCCGGATGCTTTGCCCTGGCCGTGGCCGCGCTCGGCCTCTCGGCGCCCGAGGCCGCCGCCCTGCCGGTCGCGTTCACGTCGGCGTCGGCCCAGTTGGGAAGCGAGCGTCGATACCCGATACCGGCTTCCGACAGCGTGAACATCGATCACGAGGAGAGCACCATCGTCGCGCGCTTCCGCGGACACGTCTACGTCTTCGCCCTGACGTGCCCCCATCAGAACGCGGCCGTGCGCTGGCTGCCGGCGGACCACCGGTTTCAGTGCACGAAGCACGACTCCAAGTACCAGCCCGACGGCGTCTACATGTCCGGACGCGCCACGCGCAACCTCGATCGGTTCGCCGTGCGGCGGGACGGCGACTCCGTGGTCGCCGACCTGGATCGGCTGTTCCAGTCGGACAAGGACCCGGCCGGCTGGGCCGCCGCCGCCATCGCCGTGTGACGCCGCCTCAGCCGGCGTAAATCAACGTATAGCCGCGTTCCTGCGATCGGTTCACCGCGACGACGCCCGCGGCCACGAAGGTGCTGCTCGGCACGGCGCTCGCGACGAGCTCCTTGTAGATCGCGTCGGCATCCCCGTTCATGGCCTTCGCTGCCTGTCCGGCGATGAAGTGCGTCGCCGCGTCGCAGATGGCGATGCGGGTCCCGCGCTTGATCAGCGAGTCGAGCGTGTTGCCAAAGTTCGGCAGCGACATCGGATCGACGTCGGTCACCTGATAGAGATTCCGGAGCGCCGGCTGCTTCGTCTTGGGATCGAGAATCTCCAGGTCGGGATCGATCGATCGCAGCATCTCCGAGGCGAACTTCCCGTGCTTGGCCCAGAAGGCGTCCGAGTAGGCGAACGGCGTGGCGAAGTGCCGCATGCAGATCACGATGGCCTGGTCGTTGTCCTTGAGGCCGTACGCCGACTCGTTGGCGTCGTAGAGGTTGGCGGCGAAGAGGGCCGCCTCGCCGGCGCCATGCGGCGTGACGGCGTCGATGAAGATCCGGTGCCTGCCAGGCAGCTGATCCAACCAGTCGTCCTTCGGGTGGCGCGCCGGCCGGAACACCGACGCCGCGGCCGTCGACCGCGATCCGCCGCCGGCCTGTGGTTCCGCCCCGGCAATCCCACCCCCAGCCGCCACCGCCGCCGCGCCGAGCCCGGTCATGAACCTGCGCCTGCTCGTCTCCTTCATACGCCCTCCTGTGTTTTCATCGAGCCGCAGGCGGATGATGAACCTCCGCCGGGTCGTGACGCAAGGGGCCGCCGAGTGGACCGTCGTCCAGGACTCGATCGCCAGGGGCGCGAGGGAAGGCCGTGAGCGCGAGTGTCGGTTTCTAGAGGATGGAAGAGGAGGAGAGGCGTGCCGTGTCGACCTGGAGCGATGTCGGCCGCGCGGCTCCGGCGTTGGCGGTCGCGCGTCGAAATCCCCAGACGGCTTTGTGACGAAGCTTCATGATCCCCTCCGCGAATCGCGTCAATGTCCGATCGCCAGGCTGCCTAGGATGCGGCGGCCGCGACCGGATCGGCCGTGTTGTGCTGCGTGGCCAGCAGATCCTGGACCGTCTCGAGGAGGTCGTCGATCCACAGCGGCTTGAACCGGAGGACCGCCCCGTGCGCGTGCAGCCGCTCGAGCTCCGCGTCTTCGAGCAGATAGTCCCCCGTGATGATGGCCGCCGGCACGCGCCGCAGCGTCGAAATGCCGCGGCACTGCTCGATGAGCGCGATGCCGTCCATCGACGGCATCCTGAGGTCGACCAGCATCGCGTCGAATCGGCCGCAGGCGGCCTTGCCGAGGCCGTCGTGCGCGTCATACGCAACGACTGGATCGAATCCGTTCCCGCGCAGCACGCGCGCGAAATGGTCCGCGGTCACCGGGTCGTCGTCGACGATGAGGATGCGGGCCACGGGCGGCATCATGAGCAAGCGGTACGCCAGCGTGGCAGCCGTGTGTTTACCGCGATTACGGCGAGAAGGGGCCTGGCGTGCTGAAAACTCGTCAATCGGGGTGGGGAGAATCCCGCACCTGTCCCCACAGAGACGTGCGGGGCCCCCGAAGACCCGAATGACCGGGCCGCGAGGATCCGGGCCGCCGCTAGGCGCCGGCCAGGGCGCGAGCGATCGGACCCGAGACCGCCGCCGCTATGCCGCGGGTCTCGGCGACGCTCCAGGGCGACACCACGAACATCGCGCGACCGGCGGCATGGCCCGCGACGACGCTGTAGCCGTCGATCGTGAGGTCGCGCTCGGGCAGGCCGCCGGGCGCTCCTGGAGCGACGAGCACGGACACGAGGGTCCGGCCGTCGCTCAGCACCAGGTGTGCGAAGCGCCGGCCGTCGAACACGCACGAGTGGCGGGCGACGACGACGAGGCGACCGGATCCGCCCGGCACCTCCGCCGTCGGCTCGACGTCGACCAGCCCCCGATAGGCCGGAATCGAACCGCCGCGCCGCCTCCTCGAGCGAGATCGGCCGCTCGCCGAGACCGAAGCGCACCGCGCAGTTCTCGTGGTCTCCCGCCGCCAGCCGCGCGTACCGCGCCGCCTGGACCGACCGCAGCCACACGCTGCCGGCGGCGGCGGCCAGCAGCAAGACGGCGGCGAGGCCGGCGATCGCGGCCGCCCGCGCGGTCAGGCGCCAGCGCGTCCCGGCCCCGCACACCCGGTCGGGCAGCGTCTCCAGAAACTCCCTGCGCGGCTGCAGCTCCGGCGAGGCGGCAAACGCGCGCTGCAGCGCGGACCGCAGGCGGCGCCGCATCTCCAGTTCGCGCCGGCAGCGCGGGCATTCGGCGACGTGCTGCAGCACCTCGTGGCTGGTCTCGACCCGCAGCTGGTCGCTGGGGCGCGCGTCGGCCAGCTCCACGGCATCCCGGCATCTCATGAGGTGGCTCGTTCCTGCCGCGACTTGACGTCGAGTCTGGACCGCAGCAGCGCGCGGCCGCGGTGCAAGCGGGACATGACCGTGCCGACGGGAATGGCGAGCGCCTCGGCAATCTCCTTGTACGAGAGCTCCTCGATGTCCCTCAGCACGACGACCTGCTGAAACGACTCGGGCATCGCGCGGAGCGCCTCCAGGAGATCCTCGTCGGTCAGCTGCTCGGGCACCGGCGGCACGAAGGGGACGGTTTCGGCCAGCCGTTCATCGGCGCCGGTGTCGACGACGCGGCGCCCCATGGCACGCCGGCGGTTGCTGCGCAGGTGGTGCAGGATCGTGACCAGCCACGCGCGGCAGTTCGTGCCCGGCGTGAACCGGTGGAACGACTGCAGGGCAGCCACGAAGGTGTCCTGCACGAGATCTTCCGCCTCGGCGCGGTTGCGCTCCAGCCACATGGCGAGCCTGAACAGACGATCGGCGTGCGGCCACGCTTCGGTCTCGAAGAGCGTGCGCCCGCCGTCATAGGTCGTCCGATTGTTGTTCGACATCCGCCGCAAAGCCGCGATCGGCCGACACGGCCGATCTCTTCATCGGTATACCCCCAGCCGGACCGTTTATTCCCCGCCGCCGCCGGTGGGGCTCCGCCGGCGTCACGTCGGCACAACGGGACAGACCGCTCAGCGCCGCCCAACGGACGTAACCCGCGCGCGGACGATGCGATCGAGCCGCGGAAAGGTCCGGTCCAGGTACGCGTTGCCGCCGTCGAACAGCGGCTGCTGCCGCCCGGCCCGGATGCCGCTGCCCGACGTCTCGCCGTACTCCGAATTGAGCGCGTCGGCGACGTCCATGCCGCGCACCACACGGCCGAAGGGCACGAAGCCCTGCTTGTCCTGCGGATCGGACAGGTCCTTCAGCGCGATGTACACCTGGGTCGTCCGTCCGTTCGGGACGGCGAAGGCGAAGGTGACGGTGCCTCGCGCGTTGGATTGCTTCGGCGGGTCGTCGGGGATCGTGGCCGTGCGCCAGCGCGTCGCGATCTCCGGGTTGCCGTTGATGCCGAACTGCGCCCATTGGCCCGCGTGGACGCGGAAGAAGCGGTTGTCGTCGTAGTAGTGCGCTTCGACGAGGTTGAAGAAGCGGTCCGCGCCGTGCGGTGCCCAGTCGCGATGCACCTCGACCACGATGACCCCCTTGGAGGTCTGAAGGCGGACATCGAACACACGAGGCGCCCGCCGGTTCAGCGCCGGCGCGTCGGGATTGAGCAGGAGCGGCTGCGCGAACGCGAGCGCGGAGGCTCCCGCGGCAACGATCAGACGTAGGTTCATCGAGCTCGCTCACGGAAGATCAGCGTGCGTGCATGATAGCGCCGCGGCCGCTACTGGTGCGAGCTGGTCAGGCGCCCGGCCCTCGCCTCCCGTACGTACCACTCCGCCTCGCGCAGGAGTGCCGGCGCATCGAACACGACGCCGCCCTTGATCGTCCATCGCACGCCGACGTGCTGCTGCTTCTTGCCGTCAGGCGTGAAGTCGTCGTGCCCCAGCCCGTACAGCACCTTGAGGTTGTCGAGCGGATTGCCGTCCACGACGATGAGGTCGGCGATCTGGCCGACGCGGATGCCGGCGAGATCCTTCAGGCCCAGCGTCTCGGTGGCGTTCACCGTGGCGATCTTCACAATGTCGATCGGGTGAATCCCGGCCTCCTGCATGAGCTCGAGCTCGCGGATGGTCGAGAATCCGTAGAGCGCCTGCTGCGTGCCCGCATCGGACCCGACGGTGAGCCGCCCGCCGCGCTCGAAGAACGTCTTCACGTACTTCATCCAGATGGCGTAGTTGCGCTTCCAGGCGATCTCGTCCGAGGTCCGCCAGTTGTAGTGGAACGACGCGTGGTGCGTCGGGTTCGGTTCCCAGTACTCGATCATCGCCGGCAGCGCGTAGGGGGTTCGCCACGGCAGGTTGAGCGCGCGCGTGAGGTCGCGGTTCGGCTCGTACACGACCATCGTCGGATCCCAGACGGTGTGGTTCTTGATCATGAGGTCCAGCACCTGGAGGATCCGGTCCGGATGCTGCTCCGCCTCGGGCCAGAGGTTCGCCGCCTCGCGGAACCGCTGCCGCTCGTCCGAGTAGTTGTAGTCGCCCGGAAAGTCCTGGGAGCCCGGGATCGCGGCGTCGGGGATGCCGTACCAGTGCTCGATGGAGGTGACGCCGGCGTTGGAGGCCTCGACGGCGTCGGTCTCGCCGACCTTGAGGTCGACGGCCACGCCCATTCCGAGCTTCTTCGCCTCGTCGCAGATCGCTTCGAGCACGTCGGGATAGTGGCTCGGCTCGGTGATCGCCTTGATCCCGTCGGCGCCCTGATCGTGGAACTGCCGCACCAGCACGCGCGCCTCGTCCGGCGTATGGCCGTGCCCGGTCTCGCGCGCCGTCCCCACCCAGAACTTGTAGATGACGATGCGCGGCGCCACCATCTCGTTCAGCTCGCTCTCGCGCCGGTCCTTCACTAGCACGTCGAGCCCCGCCCGCGCCCCCGGATCGCGCAGCGTCGTCACGCCGTTGCCGAGCCACAAGCGATAGGAGTACTCGCGCCCGCGCGGGCCGGTGCCGAGCTGGTTGTTGCCCGGGATGTGCGCGTGCATGTTGACGATGCCCGGCATCACGTACATGCCGGTCGCGTCGATCACCCGGTCGCCCTCCGGCCGCTTGAAGTCCGGTCCGTACGACGCCATCGACACGCCGTCGAGCGGAATGATGTCGGTGATCCGATCCTTTTCGACGACGATGTCCACGGGCCCTTCGGCCGGCGTGCCGCGGCCGCTGATGAGCATCGCGTTGCGGATCACGAGCCGGCTGTACTGCTGCCCCTTGGCGGCGCCGAGCGGCGGCAGCCGCGCATCGGTTCGCGAGGGCGCCTGCGCCCCGAGGGACAGCGAGAGCATCAGCGCCGCCGCCCCGCCGAGCAGACGACCCGAATCACGGATATTCATGAGCGATCCTCCGATTTCGACGACGGCCGACCCTACTGTCCGGTCGCCGCCTCGGCGCCCGGGACCGGAATGGGCTGCAGGCCCGCGCCGCGCGCCTGCTTGTTGAACGCCGGCACGTCGGTGTTGGCCACCGCGGCGAACGCCGCCTTCGCCGCGGCCAGGTCCTTTTCGATCCCGTCGAGCACCTCGAGCGACGCCGCCGTGGGCCGGTAATCTGCCCCCCCGGCCACGTCTCCGGCGCCGGTCCCAATCTCGCCGTTCAGCCAGATCAGGTTCATGTAGACCTTGTACTTCTCGACGTACCACTTGTCGTCGCTGTGCAGGTCGGTCCGCGAGAGCAGGTGGAGTTCGGCCGCCATCAGCTTCTGGCCAATGCCGTCGAGGAGCCTGGTCGCGCCAGCCGTCTTCGCCGCCTTGCGCTGATCCTCGACCGACTTGCGCATCGTCTCCAGCTTGTTGATCAGGTCGCCCGCCGCGTTCATGTCGTCCCTCACGCGCACCTGCGTCCCGGTCGAGGCGACCAGATCGGCGTCGGACGAGGGAATCGCCGGGTCCTTCAGCACCTCCACGGGCCGGGTCAGCGTCTGGCCCTTCACGCGCATCCGCACGGTGAACGTGCCCGGCGCCGCAATCGGTCCGGCGACCATCGCCTGTTCGATGCCCCAGTGCACGATCGGCCGCGTCGCCTGGCCCTTGAAGCGAGGCTCCTTCCAGATCTCGGGGTTGTCGGGCGGGGTCGTCTTCAACGCGACCTGGACGGGCGCGTCGTAGCGCAGGTCCCACACCGCCTTGTTCAGGCCGGCCCGTCCGTGCTCCGTGAAGCGCCGGACGACCGCGCCGCCCGCATCGACGACGTCGAAGGAGACGGTCCCGGCCGTGGTCGCGTCGAGCCTGTACAGGAGGTCGACCGATCCGCTGCGCGACTGGCGGAAGCCGGCGTGCGGGGCGTAGAGGAACGCCGTCGCGTTGGTCGGGACCTTGTCGGCCTGCTCCAGCCGCGTGATGTCCTTCAGGACGAAGAGGCCGCGGCCGTAGGTGGACACGACCACGTCGTGCATGTCCTTCTGCACGACGATCCAGCTCACCGGCGCCGCCGGCAGCCCGTTCTCGAACGGCGTCCAGTGGCCGCCATCGTCGGTCGAGTAGTAGAAGGCGTGGCCCGTCCCCGCAAACAGCATTCCACGCCGGTTCGGGTTTTCCGCGACCGCCATGGCGTAGTCGAGCGCGTGTCCCGACGGCAGGCCGCCCGTAATCTTCGTCCACGTCTGTCCGAAGTCGGTCGTCTTGTAGATGAACGGATCGCGGTTGTCCATGAGGTGGATGTCGATCGCGACGTATGCCGTGGCCGGGTCGAAGTGGGACGGCTCGATCTTCCGGATCGTGCCCCACGCGGGCAGGCCCGTGATGTTCTTCGTCACGTCGATCCAGTTGCCGCCGCCGTCCTTGGTGTACCAGAGCTTGCCGTCATTCGTGCCGGCCCAGATCAGGCCCTGCTGGACCTCGGACGGCGCGATGGCGAACACCACCTCGCCATAGAACTGCCCGAGGTTGTCGCCGATGATCCCGCCTGACGACACGATGCGGCTCGGATCCTGGGTGGACAGGTCGGGGCTGATGACCTTCCAGGTCTGGCCCTCGTCGGAGGTCTTGAAGATCACCTGACAGCCGTAGTAGACCGACTTGTGGTCGAACGGATCGATGGCGAGCGGCGGCGTCCAGTGGCAGCGGTATTTTGTGTCGGTCGGCGGTGAATCGAGGGTGTGAATCCACGGGCTCACCGACCGCGCGCGCTTGGTGCGCGCGTCGTAGCGGGTCACCTGGTTGCCGTAGCAGCTCGCCCAGACCACGTCGGGATGATCGGGATCGGCCGGCAGCGTGAATCCCGACTCGCACCCGCCGAGCCCGGCCTCCCACGCCTCCGGCTCCTCCTCACCGCCGAAGCGCCTGCGCGGCGCCGGCACGCCGGTTCCCGATCCGACACCGGTGATGCCGGCGTAGGAGGGCACGTTCGACACCTTCACCGCGGCATCGCTCGACCCTCGCATCGTGCCGTCGTCCTGCCGATTGCTGTAGATCCAGTACGGCACCCGGCGATCGACGGCCACGTGGTACATCTGGCCGATGGGCAGCTGAACCCGCGCGAAGCTCTGCGCGTGATCCGTGGTGATACCCATGCCGGCGTCGCCCGTCGTGACCCAGTGATCGGGATTCTTCGGGTCCATCCAGATGTCGTGACAGTCGCCGCAGCCGCGGTCGTTGTGCGGAAAGGTGAGCCCGCCGTCGGTCGACCGGTGGAAGCTGCTGTTGGCGACGAGCACCTCGTCGGGATTCGAAGGGCTCACCTCGGTGCGGATGTAGTACCCCGCCCGGCCGATGAGCGTCCGGTCCCAGCTCACGACCCGCCAGGTCGCGCCCGCGTCGTCGGAGCGCCAGAGCGAGCCCTGGTTCGCGGTCTGGACGAGCGCGTACATGCGGGCGGAATCCGACGGGGCAATCGCCACGTCGATCTTTCCGACGGGCGACTTCGGCAGGCCGGCCTCGAGCTTCTTCCACGTCGCGCCGCCGTCGTGCGTCAGGTAGACCGCGCTGCCGGGGCCGCCGCTGAACTCGGCCCACGTGTGCATCTCTACCTGCCACATGCCGGCCAGCAGCACGTCGGGGTCCCGCGCGTCCATCGCGAGGCCCGAGCAGCCCGTGTTCGGATCGGCAAAGAGCGACCGTTGCCATGTCTGGCCGCCGTCGGTCGTCTTGAAGACGCCGCGCTCCTGCTGCGGCCCGGTGGTCCGGCCCAGCGCGCAGACATAGACGATGTTCGGGTCGGTGGGATGGACGAGGATCCGGCCGATGCGGCCGGTCTCTGGCAGTCCCATGTGCTGCCACGAGGCGCCCGCGTCGGTCGATTTGTAGATGCCGTCGCCCATGACGTCGCTGTCGCGGATGGCCCACGCCTCGCCGGTTCCGGCCCAGACGATCCGGGGATCGGAGGGCGCGACGGCCAGCGCGCCGATGGCCTGGACCGGCTCCTCGTCGAAGACCGGCTCGAAGGTGCGGCCCGAATCCGACGACTTCCAGACGCCGCCGGAAGCGGCGCCCGCGTAGTAGGTGGTCGTGTCGCCCGGAACACCCGCGACGGCGGCAATCCGGCCGGCGTTCGGCGGGCCCATGTAGCGGAACCGCAATGGCTCGGGCTGCGGCGGCCGGGGGGCGACGCGCTGGGCCCGAAGCGCCGCGCCCGCCGACACCACGGACAACGCGACGGCCAGGGCGATCCGGCCTGTCACTTTCGACGACGTCATGGGAGTACCTCGCTGGGTTAGCGTGCGAACAGGTTCTTGAGAACGAACCAGACGTTGGCCGGACGCTCGGCGAGCCGGCGCATGTACCACGGGAACCGGTACTCGCCGTAAGCGATCAGGACGCGCAGCGGCCGCTGCTCGGCGACCAGCCGCTGCTGCAGCGGGCGCTGGATGCCGTAGAGCATCGCGTACTCGTAGGCCGTGGCCGGCACCCGGTGCTCGGCGACGAAGCCACCGATCCGCCCCACCAGCACCGGGTCGTGCGTGGCGACGTGCAGCAGCGTACCCGATCGCGGCGCGTCCACGCCGAGGATGCGGCAGGCGAGCTTGAAGTAATTCGCGTCGACGTCGCTCTTCTTCGGGTACGCGATTTCCGGCGGCTCGAGGTAGGCGCCCTTGACGAGGCGGATGGCCGGCCCTAGCGGCAGCAGCGACTCCACGTCGGCGGCGGTCCGGTACAGGTACGCCTGCAGCGCCACGCCGATGAGCGGCGACCGTCGGCGGATCCGGCGGAACAGGTCGAGCGTCGGGTCGACGTACGGCGAGCTCTCCATGTCCAGCCACACGAAGTTGTCCGTCTCCGAGGCGCGATCGACCAGACGCTGCAGGTTGCGGAGGCACAGTTCCCGGTCCTGGTCGAGGCCGAGCTGCGTCGGCTTGACCGAGATCTGCGCCTGCAGTCCCGCGGCCTTCACCTTCTCGAGCACGCCCAGATAGTGGCTGGTGACCTCTTCGGCCTCCTCGATTCGCGTGATGTTCTCGCCCAGCCGGGTGAAGATGGTCCGGACGCCGCGGCGCTGCTGCTCGGCGGCCGCGACCATCGCGTCCTCGACCGTCTCGCCCGGCATGAAGACCGACACCGATCGACGGACGAACGCCGCCCGGGTCGCCTTCTCGCGGAGCCAGACGTTGGTGGAAAGCGCGAGGAGCAGTCTGCGGGACAAGGACATGGTGGCGGATGGCTGCCGCTGACGGCGCCGATTCTCGAACCCTTGTGAATGCCTACTCGTGAATGCCCACGTTCACAGCACTCCCCGTATCAGCCCGCCGTCGACCTGCACCGACGCGCCGGTGATGTAGCTGGCGGCGCCCGACAGGAGGAAGGCGGCGGTCCGGCCGAATTCGTCGGGGTCGCCGTAGCGCCCGAGCGGGATCGCGGCCGAGGCGCGCGCCTTCTGCTCCTCGGCCGACAGACCGGCCTTCTTTCCGTTGACGGCGTCGAGATGCCGGACGCGATCCGTGTCGATGCGCCCCGGGATCAGGTTGTTGACGCGGATGCCCGACGGCGCGAGCTCGATGGCGAGGGTCTTGGCGAGTGCGGCCACCGAGGCCCGCAGCACGTTGGACAGCGCCAGGTTCGCAATCGGCTCCTTGACCGAGGAAGAGGTCCCCATCACGATCGCGCCGCCGCCGCGCGCCTGCATCGACGGCACCGCCAGGCGCACGAGCCGCAGGACGCTCATGACGAGCAGGCCGAACGCCTCCTGCCACGCGTCGTCCTCGAAGGCGAGTACCGCGCCGGCCGGCGGCCCGCCGGTATTGGTGAACAGAAGGTCGAGGCCGCCGAACTCGCTGATGGTGGCCCCGTGCCATCGCGCGATGTCGTCGGCGTGGCTCAGGTCGGCCGCCATCGCGAAGACCGGCGCGCCGGTGTCGGCGTGGAGGCACTCGGACGCGCGGCGGATGGCGTGCTCGTCGCGCGAGGCGATCGCGACCGAGGCCCCTTCCCGCGCCAGGGCGCGCGCGACCGCGAACCCCAGGCCCTTGCTCGCGCCGCCGACCATCGCCACCTTGCCCTTAAGCTCGAGATCCATGTGCCTCCACCCATGCCATCACGCGATCGAGCGCCGCCCGCGTCGTCGTGTCGAGGACGCCGCCGGGCGGCCGGATGGCGGGATGCGCGATGGCGCCGCGACGATGGAGCACTTCCTTGCGAATGGCCATGCCGATCGCTTCCTGGAACTCGAATCGCATCAGCGCCACGTTGCGGTAGAAGATCTCCGCGGCGTCGTCGACCTGCCCTGCGCGGAAGCGCGTGACGATCGCGACCAGAATCTCCGGGTACGCGAAGCCCGTCATCGCGCCGGCGGCGCCCGCCAGCAACTCCTCCAGGAGGAACACGCCCCCCAGGCCGCCGAAGATCCGCACGTCGAGGCCCGAGGCCTGCTCGAGAATGCGCGACGTCTTGAGCGGCGTGGGCGGGTCCTCGAGCTTGATCGTGCGGGCCGCGGGCACCTCGCGGCCGATCCGCGCGAGGAGGGCCGGCTCCATCGCGAAGCCCGAGATCGGCGGGTAGTCCTGCACGATGATCGGCAGTTCCACGGCCGCGGCGACCTCGGCGTAGTGGCGCACGACCGAGTCCGAGTTGAGCTTGGCCATCCGCGGCGGGCTGATCATCACCGCTGCCGCGCCGGCCCGTTGTGCGCGCCGCGTGAACTCGACGCAGGTCCGCAGGCCGTCAGCGGTCGTGCCGACGACGACCGGCACGCGTCCGTTGACGTGCCGGACGACCGTGTCGAGGACGAGGCCGCGCTCCGCTTCCGTCAGGCGCGCGACCTCGCCCGTGACGCCCAGCGCCGTGACGCCGTTGACGCCGCCGTCGAGAAACAGGTCGATCACCCGCGTCAGGCTGCCGCAATCGACCTCGCCCGCCGCGTCGAACGGGGTGGGCAGGACTGAGAACACGCCGCCGAATTCTGCCATCGGAATCGCTCGGTCGTCCGGCTCTATTGCTGGTGCGACGGCTTCGCGCGCGCCGCGCGGGCCTTCGCGACCATGTCCTTGACCTCCTTCATGAGCGTCGGAACATGGTATGGGATTCCGTCCTTGATGGTCCACTCGATGCCGCCGCCGTGTACGAGCGACACGTGCGGATCCTCCGGTTTCACCATGGCCGAGTAGTTGTCGATGATCCTGCCGTCGTAGGCCATCAGGTCGGTGCCGTACGCGTTCATCACGTGCAGGTTCGCGAGCGGGTTGCCGTTGATGACGAGCAGGTCGGCCACGTAGCCGCGGCGAATCCGGCCGATGCGGTCGGCCATGCCGAGCACCTCGGCGCCGCCGACAGTCGCGTGCTGCAGCACCTCGAGCGGCTCGAAGCCCGCTTCGTGCTGGAGCTCCAGCTCACGCGTGATGCCGAAGCCGTACAACGACCCGTACAGGTAGCCGGCGTCGTCACCCGTGCTGATGACGCCGCCCTTGCGGCCGAACTCGTAGAGCGCCGCCATCCAGACCTGGTAGTTCTTCCGCCACTTCACCTCCTGGTCCTCGGTCCAGCCGATCCAGAAGGTGCCGTGCCGGGTCATCGACGGCTTGTAGTACTCCTCGAGCGACGGGTGGAGGTAGTCCTTGTACCACGGCAGGTTCTGTGCGCGGACCAGGTCCCGCGTCGCCTCGTAGGTCGACATCGTCGGGCTCCACGCGACGCCCCTGGCCACCATGTCGTCGAACAGCGTCGAGAGCTTCTCGTGATCGAGGTTCGGCTGGATGTAGAGCTCGCCAGCCCGGCCGAAGCGGTGGATCTCGTTGTACGCGTTCATCTCCGGCGGGAAATGCTGGATGCCGTCGAGCGCGGCGTCGGCGACGCCGTAGAAGTGCTCGATGCAGTTCACGCCGTCGTCGACGAAGTCGCGCGCCGTCGCCTCGCCGACCGCGATGTGGACCGTGGTCCGCAGGCCGACCTTCTTCGACTCGTCGAGGGTGGCGGCGACCTGGTCCTTGTCCATCGGCCCGATCAGCTTGATGCCGTCGGCGCCCTTCTCCTTCGCGCGCCGCACGAGGGCGCGCCACTCGGCCGGCGCGACTGGCGCGGGCTCGCCCGGGTCCAGCAGGTTCCCGAGCATCGGGTAGACGATGATGCGCGGAGCGACGATCTTGTGCGCGGCGCTCTCGGTCCGCCACTCGGTGCTCTTCGCGAAGTCGCCGCCGACCTCGCGCGCTGTCGTCACCCCGGCGGCCAGGTAGAGGTCGCGTTCGTACTGAATGGGAATGGGACCGACACGCTCGGTATGCCAGTGCATGTGCGTGTTGACGATGCCCGGCATCACGTACTTGTCGGTCGCGTCGATCACGGCGTCTGGTGTCGGCCAGGCCTGGGCCGCCGCCGCGCCCGTGGCGCCGGTGACCGGCGCCGCGCCGATGCGGCTGATGAGGCCGTCCTCGACGAGGATGTCGACCGGCCCGAAGGCCGGCGTCGCCGGTCCCGGAATGACCATCGCATTCGTGATGAGGAGCCGCTTGACCTGCGCGCCGTGCGTCGGCGCCTTCGCAGCACTCCGGGGCTGCGCCCGGGGAAACGACACGCCGATGGCCATGACGGCTGCCACCAGCACGGTGTGAAGGAGGATGCGTTTCATGACGTGCTCCCGTTGGCCAATGGCGGGAAAGTGCCGGGTCCCGAAGGACCCGGCCCGGAACACAAGGCGCCGGGTCCGGACGGACCCGGCTTCTGTCTCTCCTAGAAGTCGATGCTGAACCCGACGCGCACGATGCGCGGCGCGACGATCTCGCCCGGCTTCAGGTACGAGCTGCCGACCGACGCGCCGTAGCTGACGATCGTCGAGGCGTTGCCGACGTTGAAGATGTCGAGCTGCGGCGTGATGGCGCGGCCGCCCGGGAAGCGGAACGCGCGCGACACGCGCAGGTCGACCATCGTCACGCTCGGAAGACGCTCGTCGCCGCGCGAGCTGAGCAGCGCCACCTGGCTCGACCGCGTCAGGCCGGGGAAGATGGCCCGGCTGATCGTGTAGGTCGAGACGTACGGGTAGCCGCCGTTCGAGATGAGACTGCCCGCCACGGTGATGTCGGCGGGCGCCCGGTAGCTGCCGGCGAGACGGAACGCGACCTTCGAGTCGCTCCCGACGATCCCGTTGGGGAACAGGGTGAAGTTCGGATCGTTCAGGTCGTTGTTCGTCGACTGGCCGCTGCCGCTGCTGTTGTTGATGCCGCCCTTGTTCTTCCCGATCGTCAGGCCGGCGACCATCTGCCAGCGGTTGCTGAAGTGCTTGTTCGCCGTGAACTCGACACCGTTGTAGTCGGTGTCGAGGTACGACTGGTTGTCGAGCACCGTATCCTGAGCCGACAGGTACGCCGGGTCGATGTTGTAGAAGGTCGCCGTGCCGCCGGGCCCCGTGGGCGATCCGGGCACGGCAACGGTCTCGAGCGTGTAGGCGCTCGACGGCACCGCGACGTTGCGCGTGCCGATCTGGTTGCGGTTGGTGCGATGGTAGGTACATCACGCCCACGCGCATCGCCGGGCCGACCTGGCGCTCGATGCCGGCCGTGATCTCGTCGGAGTACGGCCAGTCGGGCCCGTCGGCGCCCGCGTAGTGGATCGACCGGGTCGGGAACGCCGTGCACGTGCCGATCTCGCTGGCCTGCGCCACGCCGTCCCCGTTCGGGTCGGACCAGGTGCAGGTGCGGTTGGCGAAGTTGAACGGGTTGACGTTCTGGACCCGGTCGATGCCGACCTGCGTCCCGTAGCGGCTGAAGCTCGCCTTGACCGCCGTCTTGCCGTCGCCGATCGGGTCGTACGAGAGCCCCGTGCGCCAGACGGCGAGGTTCTGCTTGACCGGCGTCGACTCGGGGAGCGAGCGCTCGCCGATGAAGGTGCCGGATGGGCTCGACTGGCCGGGGATGATCCCGGTGTTGTGGTCGAACCGCATGCCGAGGTTCAGCGTCAGCCTGTTGGCGATCGTCCAGGAGTCCTGCGCGAAGAAGCCGAGCGCGTGATCGATGTTGAGGCTGTTGGCCGGCGTGTTGAACTCGCGCACCTGCAGCGGCACGCCGTTGTTGTACTCGAGGTACATGTCGCCGTTGACCAGGTAGTCGTCCTCGAACCGGAGCCGCGCGAACTGGACGCCCGCCTTGAACAGGTGATCGCCGCCGATGCCGGTCGCGTTGTAGGAGAGCACGTTGTCGAACTGGATGCGCGAGTTCGGGTTGATCTCCTGGCTCTGCGCCGCCTTGTCGGCCGTCGACGCCGCGTTGTCCACGACGCGGATCGCGCCGTTGGTGCCGTCCTGGTAGAGATACGACGTCTTGCCGGACATCACGCTGAACGAGGACTCGTACACCGCCTTGTTCCTGATGCCGGTGTACTTGACCTGCGTGCTCGTCGCCGGGTTGTCCTGGTGTAGCGACGCGATGTCGGGCACGAAGTTGGGCGGCGTGTTGCGCCGGTGGCCGCGCACCTTGTTGTTGTAGTTGTACGACACCGCGATCTTCTGCGTCTGCGCCGCCTGCCACACCGCCTTGCCCGAGTAGTTGCGGATGGTGTTGTCGTCGATCGCCCGGGTGCCGTCAGGATTGAGCGCGTTGGTGACCTTGTTGACCACCCACCGGCGCAGCGACCCGGTCACCCAGACCTTGTCCTGCACGACCGCGCCGCCGCCGCCGATGTTGAAGTCGTACAGCTTCTGGATCGGGTTTCCGAGGAAGTTCCATTTCGTCAGCTCCGGCACCTGCGTGTTGTCGCTCTGCAGGTGGTCGCCGTTCGAGTAGGAGTAGCGCACGCCGCCGCGCCACTTGTTGCCGGCTTCCTTGGTCACCATGTTGATCGACACGCCGCCGACCATCACCTCGGCCGGGATCGCCGAGGTCGTATAGTTCACCTCCTCGAACATCCCCTGATCGTAGTACAGCATCGTCGCGCCGCCGCCGCCGCCCGGCCAGTTCACCGTGCTGCCGTCGATGTTGTAGTTGACGTCGTTGGTGTTCGAGCCGTGCGACGACAGCGAGCTCTGCTGGTAGGACTGCGTGCCGCCGACGTCGTACGTCGAGATCTGCACGCCCGGGATGATCTTGGCGAGCGACCACGGGTCGCGCCCCGTCGGCACGCCCTCGAGAATCTCCTGGCTCATCACCGTCTGCTGCACGTTCGACTTGGTGTCGATCGTCGGCGACTCGCCGGTCACGGTGATCGTCTCGCTGACGCTCCCGACCTCGAGCTTCGGGCTGACCGTCGCGACGAAGAGCGCGGTGATGCGGATGCCCGAGCGCTCGATGGTCTTGAACCCCTGCAGCTCGAACTTGACGTTGTAGGCGCCCGGCGGCAGCCGGTCGAAACGGTAGTTGCCGGTGGCGTCGGTGACCTTCGTCTGGACGCCGCCGATCAGCTTCTCGCCGGAGACCGACACCGACACGCCCGGCAGCACGGCGCCGCTGGTATCGGTGACCACCCCGGTAATCGAGCCGGTCTGTGACTGCGCCCGCGCCAGCGGTGCCGCCAGCAGCAGGACGGCACAGGTGAGCCCCGTTACCCGTCGAAGAACGTTCATACCCCTCCTCCGATTTCCGGTCCGTGGAAACCAGCCCCGGCCGACTGGACCCTGACGTGGCTGGTACGCGCGACTATAGGAGGGGCCGTACCGGGCGTCCAATCCTTTCTGCTTATCGAGTCATAACTTGGCCCTCAAATCACGCTCGGATCCAAGACGCCGGATCGACGCCGTCTTGACACGGGACGGTCTGCGGCTTACCGTCGCTGGCGTGAACCCCATTTCCGCGCTGCTGTCGGCGCTCGGCGCCCTCACGTTGACCTACATCGCGCTCTGGGGCCGGGCGATCGCCGCCGTGCGACGCCAGGGTGGCCCGAGTCGGGCGACCCCGGCCACCGACGCCCGCTTTCCGACGCCGTTTCAGATCGGCCTCGGCACCGTCACCAATTTCCTCGATTCTCTCGGCATCGGATCGTTTGCGACGACGACCGCCGTCTTCAGGCTCAAGAAGATGGTGCCCGACCGGGTCATCCCGGGCACGCTCAACGCCGGGCACACGCTGCCGACCATCACGGAGGCCTTCGCGTACATGGCCTTCATCCCGGTCGACGTGCCGACGCTGCTCGCCATGATCGCCTCGTCGGTCATCGGCGCGTGGCTCGGCGCCGGCGTCGTCGCCCACTGGCCGCGCCGCAAGGTGCAGGTCGGCATGGGGCTGGCGCTGCTGGCGGCGGCGGTCCTGATGCTGATGACGCAGTTCAACCTGTTCCCGGGCGGCGGCGACACGCTCGGCGTGCGCGGCGTCAGGCTGGCGCTCGCCGTCGGGGGCAACTTCGCCCTCGGCGCGCTGATGACGCTCGGCATCGGCCTCTACGCGCCCTGCATGATTCTGATCAGCCTGCTCGGCATGAACCCCAAGGCCGCCTTCCCCATCATGATGGGCTCCTGCGCCTTCCTCATGCCGATCGGCAGCCTGCGGTTCATCCGCGAGCGCAGCTACAGCCTCCGCGCCGCCCTCGGCCTGGCCGTCGGCGGTATTCCCGGCGTCCTGCTGGCCGCCTACATCGTCAAGGAGCTGCCGCTCTACGCCGTGCGGTGGCTGGTGATCGTGGTCGTCGTCTATACCGCCGTGACGATGCTGATGGCGTCGGCGGCGAGCGCCGACGAAAGCGCGGCGGCGACGACGCCGGTCGAAGCGTAACGCGCGTCCTCAGGAGGAACTCCCGTGCGCACACTCCCAGGCCTCGTCCTCGCGGCCGGTCTTCTCGCCCTCGCGCCGCTCCCGCTCGCCGCGCAGCCGGCGAAGGGCGCCGAGCCGGCGGCGAAGGCCGCTCACCCCGCTCCCGAGCCGCAGGAAAAGACCTCCGTCACGCATCACACGGCGCGGATCGGCGGACAGGCCGTCGCGTATACGGCGAAGGCCGGGACGCTGGTGCTGCACGACGATCACGAGAAGCCGCTCGCCAGCTTCTTCTACGTCTACTACACGCGCGACAACGTCGCGGATCTGGCGAAGCGACCGATCGTCTACTCGTTCAACGGCGGGCCGGGCACGGCGTCGGTCTGGATGCATCTCGGCTTCACCGGACCGCGGCGGGTCGTCTACGACGAGGAAGGGTTCATGCTGCAGCCGCCCTACCGCGTCATGGACAATGACGACTCGATCCTCGACGTCGCCGACATCGTCTACATCGATCCGGTCGGCGTCGGCTATAGCAAGATGGCGCCCGGCGAGGATCCGCACAAGTTCCACGGCGTGCTCGACGACATCAAGTCGATGGGCGACTTCATCCGGGTCTTCACCGTGCGCGAGGACCGCTGGAAGTCGCCCAAGTACGTGATCGGGGAGAGCTACGGCACGACGCGCGCCGCCGGGCTCGCCGGCTACCTGCAGAGCACCCACCAGATGTACTTGAACGGCGTCATCCTGGTGTCGACGACCGGGTTGAGCTACGAGCGAGGCGACGACGTCGGGTTCGCAACCTCGCTGCCCTACATGACGGCGACGGCCTGGTATCACAAGAAGCTGCCGCCGGACCTGCAGTCCAAGCCGCTCGCCGACGTGATTGCCGAATCGGAGAAGTTCGCCAGTGGCGACTACACGACGGCGCTGTTCAAGGGAAGCCGCATCGGCGCCGACGAGCGCCAGTCGATCGCGAAGGGCGTCGCGCGACTCATCGGCTGCTCGCCCGAGTTCGTCCTCGAGAACAACCTCCGCGTCGAGAAGAGCCGGTTCTGGAAGGAACTGCTGCGCGATCGCAACCTCACCATCGGCCGTCTGGACAGCCGCTACACGGGCGTGGACAAGGACTCGGGCGGCGAGCGGCCGGAAGGCGACCCGGCCATGTGGTCGTGGGACGGCCCGTTCGCGGGCGCCGTGAACACGTACTTCCGCGACGAGCTCAAGTGGGAGACCGACGACAAGTACTACATCTGGGGCGACGTGCAGCCATGGCGGCAGGATCCGCGGACCAAGGTCGGCGAGATGATGAGGCGTGCGATGACCCAGAACCCCTTCCTGCACGTCATGGTGATGGGCGGCTATTTCGACGGCGCGACCGATTTCTACAGCGCCGAGTACACGATGTCGCACCTGGATCCGGGCGGCGCCCTGAACAAACGGGTCCATTTCGCCTTCTTCCCGAGCGGCCACATGCTCTACCTCAAGAACGCGGTCCGGACGCAGGCGAAGAAGGATCTGGCCGATTTCATCCACACCACGAGCCAGGTCACCGCCGCGACGAGCCAGCACTGAGCGGGCGGCCCCCTCTGGCACCCGCCTTGAACGCCGAACCAGCGCGTGCCTGACGCGCTGCGCTCGACGCCATCGGCGACGCCCGCGATTCCCGCCCTCCGGGTGCCGGTCCGCTCGCGAGCGGCCTGGACGCTCGGAGCGGTCGCCGCCCTGCTCGCCCTCCGCGAAGCCGAATCCATCGTCGTTCCGCTGCTGCTGAGCATCCTGTTCGCCTACGCCCTCGAGCCGCCGATCGAGTACCTGGTGGCGTGGCGGCTGCCGCGCGTGGCCGCCGCCGGTACCTGACGTTCACGGCCCTCTCCCTGCTCGTCGGCGTGTCGGCGCGCGGCCTGCAAGACCAGGTGGCCGAGTTCATCGACGATCTGCCGCACATCGTCGCCGCGGTCGAGCAGGCGGTCGCGCCGGCGCGTCACAGCGGGCGAACGACGCTCGATCGGCTGCAGCGGCAGACCAACGCCCTCGAGCACGTGGCGGCGCCCGCGGCACCCGCGCGCGCCGGCGCCGTTCGCGTCCAGATCGTCGCGCCCGGCTACAGCGTGCGGCGGTATGTCGTCAGCGGCTTCCCGGCGTTCCTGAACGGAGCCGCGGACGTCTGGATCGTCGCGATGCTCACGTTCCTGCTCTCATCGACCGGCGATCTCTTTCGGCGCAAGGTTCTGAAGCTGGCCGGCCCGAGACTCGAGCGCCGCCGCGTGACCGCGGAGACCGTTCGCGCCATCGGCCAGCAGATTCAGCGGTACCTGGCGGTGCGCGTGCTCATCTCGGCGCTGGTGGCCGCCGCGACGGCCGGCGGCCTCTGGCTGGTCGGCCTCGACCACGCTGTCGTGTGGGGCCTCGTCGCGGGCGTCCTGAATGTCCTTCCCTACGTCGGACCGATTGGAGCCGTCGCGCTCATCGCCCTCGCCGCGTTCCTGCAGTTTCATGGCTTCGGACCGACCGCGACGGCTGCGGGCATCGCGTCGCTGGTCGCCGCCGCCGAGGGCAACGCGCTGACGCCGTGGCTGACCAGCCGCGCAGGCGAACTGAACGCGGTCGCCGTGTACATCGGCGTGCTGTTCTGGGGATGGATGTGGGGCGTCTGGGGGCTGGTCCTGGCGGTGCCGCTGCTCGTGGCCCTCAAGGCACTCGCCGATCGAGTGGAGACGTTCCACCCGATCGGCGAACTGCTGGGACGCTGAATCGCCTACTGGCCCGCCGGCACCGTCACGAACAGCTCGTTGCCGCGGCGGTTGACGAGCAGGAGCAGCGGCTTGTCGGCGCTCGCCCGCACCGCGGTGCGGAGACCGTCGACGTTGGTCACCGGCTTTCGATCGACCGACTCGATGACATCGCCCGACTGGATGCCGGCATCGGCCGCGCGGCCGTCCGGGCTCACGTCGTCAACGATCACGCCCCTGGTGGTGCGCGGCACGCCGACGCGGTCGGCCAGGTCCGGCGTCAACGGCTCGACGGCGACACCGAGCGCCGTCTTGTCGCTCGTGTCCGACTCGCTGCGGCCGCTGTTTTCGCCAGCCTGCGCCTGGCCCAGCGTGACGTCGAGCGTCTTCTCGCTGCCGTTCCGCCAGATCTTGACCGGCGCCGTCGAGCCCGGCTTCGACTCGGCGACGCGGTTGCGGAGCGAGTTGGTGTCGCGGACCGGCTGGTTGTCGAACGCTTCGATGACGTCGCCCTGCTGGATCCCGGCCTTGGCTGCCGCGCCGCCCGGATCCACCGACGCCACGATGGCGCCCTCGGGGCCGCTGAGGCCGAGGCTCTTCGCCATGTCGGAGGTCACCGGCTGCACCGTGACGCCGAGTTGCGCCCGGGTGACATGACCCGAGGTTCGAAGCTGGTTCATGACGTTTCGCGCCATGTTGGCCGGGATTGCGAAGCCGATCCCGATGTTGCCGTCCGACATCGAGAGGATCTGCGAGTTGATGCCGACCAGCTCACCGTGCGTGTTCACGAGGGCGCCACCCGAGTTGCCGTGGTTGATCGGCGCGTCGGTCTGCAGGAAGTTCTCGTAGCCCTGCTGCCCGCCCTGCCCCACGCTGCCGGTGTATCGGTCCTTCGCGCTGATGATCCCCATCGTGACGGTCTGTCCGATGCCGAGGGGATTGCCGACCGCGAGCACGACGTCGCCCACCTGCACCTTGTCGGAGTCGCCGAGCGCGAGCGGATGCAGATCCGACGCCGTGATCTTGACGAGCGCCAGGTCGCTCGGCTCGTCGGAGCCGATCAGCTTGGCGTTCAGGGTGCGCCCGTCGTGCAGATCGACCTTGATCTGATCGGCGTTTCCGATGACGTGGTCGTTGGTCAGGATGTAGCCGTCCGGGCTGACGATGACGCCGGAGCCGAGCGCGCGCTCGCGGAACTGGCGCGGCTGCGGCATCTGCCGCCCGAACTCCTGGCCGAAGAACCGCCGGAAGAGGTCGTCGCCCTGGAACTGGGTCGGCGACATCTTCGCCTTGCCTTCCGTGCGGATCGTCACCACGGCGGGCGCGACCACCTTGACCACATCCGCGAACGAGTCGCGGATGCCTCCCGCCGCGTGCGCCAGCGGCGGCGTCGGGGTAATGGTGGCCTGCGTGGGGGCGCGGCCGGCGGCCCCCGCCGCATTCGTGTGCTCGGCCACCTGGGCGGCGAGTCCGCTCCAGGCAACGCCACCGACGAGCAGGAGCACCGCGACAATGGCCACGAGCGCCGTCCAGGGCGCGCGCTCGAATCGTCTGTAAAGATGCTGATCGGGCATGAGCAGGTCCTTCCTCCTTTTCCTTTGGTCTCTGATGGATTAGACGAAGGCCCGCCTTGCGAAAGGGTTACCAGGGGATTACAGCGGTGAAAGGTTGCGGCGGAGGTGGCTCTAGCCAAGCGGGAGCGCGACGGTGAACGTCGAGCCGCGGCCGGGAGTGCTCTCGACCTCGACGGTGCCGCCGTGCGCCTCGACGACCGCCTTCACGACGCTGAGACCGAGGCCCAACCCGCGCTCGGCCCGGCTGGTGTCGCCCCGGAAGAGGCGATCCCAGATGCGCGGCACCTCGTCGGCCGGGATGCCGGGCCCTGTGTCTCGCACGCGCACGAGCGCGCGGCCGCCGACGCCGTCCACCTCGACGTCGACCCGGCCGCCCGCCGGCGTGTACTTGACGGCGTTGTCGATCAGGTTCGCCGCGACCTGCTCGAGGCGGGTGCGGTCGGCGTTGACCACCGGCTCGGCCCGCACGTGTGTGTCGAGTGTGACGCCCCGAGTGTCGGCGACGTCCCGATACAAATCAACCGCGCGGGATACGACGTC
Source organism: uncultured Acidobacteriota bacterium (assembly GCA_963840225.1). Lineage (GTDB taxonomy): Bacteria > Acidobacteriota > Vicinamibacteria > Vicinamibacterales > CAVVIG01 > JBLMXQ01. Next base: position 169,025 of record CAWIYH010000005.1, on the reverse strand, counting down.
GGCGAGGGCGACCGGCTCGCGGGTCAGGGGCAGGACGCCGCTCTCGGCCTCGGAGATGTCCATCAGCGTGTTCAGCATGACGAGCACGCGGTCGCTCTCCTCGACGCAGTCGGCGAGCGCTTCCCGGCAGCGCGCCGGATCGCGGTCGGCGCTGAGCGCCAGCTCCGCCGTCCCCCGGAGCCTGGTCAGCGGCGTCCGCAGGTCGTGAGAGACGTTGTCGAGCGCGGCCCTCATCGCCGCCACGAGCCCTTCGATCTTGTCGAGCATCGCATTGAAGAGAGCGGTGAGGTCGTCCAGCGCGTCGCCGGTTCCGGCCAGCGGCACGCGCGCGTCGGTTCGGCCGGTGTCGACGATGCGGCGCACGGCGGCCGTCAGCGCCCGGACGGGCGCGATGGCCGATCGCGTCGCGAGCAGTCCGCCGCCGAGGGCGACCACCACGATCGACAGCGTGACGATGCCGAGCGCGGCGCGGAGGCGCGCCAGCATGTCGTCGCGCGCCTCGGTGCTCTTCCCTACCTGGACCAGCGTGCCGTCCGGCTCACGCAACGTGGCGAGCTCCAGCGTCGACGGGTCCCACCCTTGCGGGCTGCTCAGCACCAATGCTTCAGTGCCGCGGTCGACAACGCGCACGAAGAGCCGCTCGGGCGCCGTGCTCTGCTCGGCCCGCACGGTGTCGGCCAGCGCGTCGACGCCTCCGCGCTCGTAGGTCGCCGCGTACTCCCCGAGCTTGGACTGGATGATCTGCCGATCGCGCTCGGCCAGCGTGATCGCGGTCACACGGTAGGTCAGCGCGACGATCGCCATGGCGCCGATGACGAAGAGGCTCGCGTACCACACGGCCAGCTGGAGGCCGAAGGTGCGCTGGAACAACCGTCGCGGCGAGCGCTCAGGCGCGCAGGACATAGCCGACTCCGCGCACCGTCTGCAGCAGCTTGCGCTCGAAGGGGCGATCCAGCTTCTCGCGCAGCCGGCTGACCAGCACGTCCACGACGTTGGTCTGCGGATCGAAGCTGTACTCCCACACGTGCGACAGGATCATCGTCTTCGACACGACCTTGCCGGCGTTGCGCATCAGGTATTCGAGCAGCGCGAACTCGCGCGGCCGGAGGTCGAGATCGACGCCGCCGCGCGTCACCTGGCGGGTGAGCAGGTCGAGTTCGAGATCGGCCGCGCGCAGCCGGGTCGGCTCCGGGGCGCGCGTCGCCCGGCGCACGAGGGCCTGGACGCGCGCCAAAAGCTCCGTGAAGGCGAACGGCTTGGTGAGGTAGTCGTCTCCGCCCGCCTGCAGGCCGCGCACGCGGTCGTCCACCGACCGGCGCGCGCTCAGGATCAGCACCGGCGTCATCACCCCGCGGCGTCGCAGCTCGTCAATCAGGGCCAGGCCGTCGCGCCGCGGCAGCATCAGGTCGACGATGGCGACGTCGTAGGGCTGCCCGAGCGCCGCGTGCATGCCGGAGTCGCCGTCCGACGCCGCGTCGACGGCGAACCCGGCCTCGCGCAGGCCGCGCGCCACGAACTCCGAAATGACCCGATCGTCCTCGACGACCAGCGCGCGCATTATCTCCTGGCACCGGAAGGCATTTCCCAGGCGCGCGGAGCCCCGCCCCCACGCGGCCGGCTCACGGCTGCCCCCCCGGCCGCGAGCTGACGCTGATGCCTCGCCTCGGAGTTCCAGGTCCTCGGCTCGGCATGGCCGCAGGCGCAGTCATCGTTCACCGGCGGCGGGGCCCCACCCCCGCCGCGAGCTGACGCTGATACCTCGCCTCGGAGTTCCAGGTCCTCGGCTCGGCATGGCCGCAGGCGCAGTCATCTCACGGGCGTCCCTGGCGGGGCGGCGCGCAGGTACTGGGCCGGCCACGGCGCCGGCTGCCCCAGCTCGCGTGCGGCGCGCAGCGGCCAGTACGGATCGCGCAGCAGCTCGCGCGCCACGAGGACGAGGTCCGCCTGCCCGCTCCGGATGACGTGATCGGCCTGCGCCGGCGAGGTGATCAGGCCGACGGCGCCGGTCGCGATCTGCGCCTCGCGCCGGATGCGCTCGGCAAAGGGTGTCTGATAGCCCGGTCCCATGGGAATCGCGGCGCCCGCCACGTTCCCTCCGCTCGAGCAGTCCACCAGGTCCACGCCGCGCGCCCGGACCCGGCGGGCCAGCTCGACGGACTGCTCGACGTCCCAGCCGCCAGGCGTCCAGTCGGTGGCCGAGATTCGCAGGAACAGCGGCAGCCGTTCGGGCCACGCGTCGCGGACGGCGTCGACGATGGCGAGGCACAGCCGGATGCGTCCCTCGAACGATCCGCCGAATTCGTCCGAGCGCGTGTTGCTCAGCGGCGACAGGAACTCGTGGACCAGATATCCGTGCGCACCGTGGATCTCCACGACGTCGAACCCGGCCTCGAGCGCGCGCGCCGCGGCTGCGCGGAATCCGGCCACGACCTCCGCGAGGCCGCCGGCATCGAGCGCCCGCGGGATCGGAGACGCGGCGCTGAACGGTGCGGCAGTGGGCCCCACGGGCTGCCATCCGCCTTCTTCCGCCCCGAGGGCGAGACCGCCCTTGAACGGCGCCGAGGTGCTGGCCTTTCGCCCGGCGTGCGCCAGCTGAATCCCGGCCAGGGCCTTCTGCCCGTGGACGAAGCGCACGATGCTCGAGAGCCGGTCGACGTGCGCGTCCTGCCAGATCCCCAGGTCGTCTGGACTGATTCGTCCGAGGGCGGTGACCGCTGCCGCCTCGGTGAAGACGAGCGCCGCACCGCCAACGGCGCGGCTTCCAAGGTGAACGACGTGCCAGTCGTTGGCAAAGCCGTCCACGCTCGAGTACTCGCACATCGGCGAAACGGCAATCCGGTTCCCGAGCGTGACCTCGCGAAGACGAAGCGGCGCGAACAGATGCATCGACAGACGCTCGCTCAGAAACGCGCGGACAGCTCACCGCGCCACCCTGCACCCAAGCACCCGCACACCATCAGAGCTCCCAGATGCACCGGCCCGCCGAGTAGAACCCGACCAGGCCGTCCTCGCTGACCTTCAGCACCTGGCCGTAGCGCGACGCGACGATGGCCGCCGTGGTGCGGCCGCCTTCGGCGGTGTAGCGATCGCGCGCGGCCTCGACGTGGTGCCGCAGGATGGCGCCGAACGCCATCAGATTCGACGCCTCGTCGAGGACGATCGCGCCGTCGATCCGCGCGATGCTCTCCAGCACGGTCGGCGTCAGGTCGAGGACCGACTTGCCGCGCAGCAGGTAGTGAAACTGGTTCTTCGACCGCGGGTCGTCGCCGCCGAAGGTCCGCGTGACTTCGAGCCGGTCGTTGTCGGGCACGAGGAGGTCCGCGGCGTCGCGATTGGTGAGGACCACGAACAGGCCGCCGCGCCTGCGCTCGGCGAGGTTGAGCGCCGTCGTGAAGAGGCGCTCGGCGAGGGCGGGCCGCTGGATCGCCCGCTGCCAGAGCGCGTACTTCTCGCCGATGTCGCTCAGCCGCCATCGCCCGTCGAGCAGCGTGAACATCTGCATGCCGTCGGCGAAGGCCTTGATCTCGCCGTTGCGGGTGAGCACTAGGCAGATGTGCCCGCCGCAGAGCGTCGCCCGGCAATGCGCCGCGAACTGATCGGCCGAGGGCGTGGGCAGCGTCATGTCGCCGAACGGCGCCGCCCACTCCTCGATGTCCACCAGCTCCACCATCCGTCCGGCCGCGTTGACCAGCGCCACCGTGCGCATGCCGTCGCTCAGACGATGAAACGTGCGGAACGTCGTCAGGGCGGGCCCGTACAGCAGCGCGCCGTCGGGCAGCGGCGGCGCCGAATGGCACGGGTCGGGGAGGTTGCCGAAGAGCAGCACGCCGGTGTTGATGCGCCGGTTCTCGTAGGTCGTCGAGGAGCTGATGCGCAGCACCTCGATGGCCTCGGCCACCCGATCGCGACCGAGGCCGTCGCCGCGAGTGTAGGGACCGGGATCGAGCGCCGCGGAGACGAACCGGTCTTCCGGAACGCCGCGGAAGAGGTCGAGCCCCTCGGCCGCGATGGCCGAATCGAGGAGCACGCGGTAACGCGCCGTCAGCACCCGGCCGATGCTGTGGAGCAGCCTGGTCTCGCTCTCGGTGAGCCCGCGATCCGGATGCCGCAGCTCGTAGCTGACGCCCAGCCACGACAGCCGCACGACGCCGTTGTCGAGCGTCGCGATGGTCAGGCGCGCGGCGGGCGGCTCCACCAGCCCGGTGCGGCGCAGCTCGACGTCGGGCAGGCAGTAGCCGACGCCCCGCTCGAAGACTTCGCGGTAGAGGGCGTCGAGGGCGCCGCGCGGCGTCGTGGAGGTCATGGCGCTGGCGGAGACCATTCTACGTCGCCCGCGAGCCGCGCGGCCTCACTCGGTCAGGCACCAGCCGTCGCCATGCAGCCAGCAGGACCGCAACGGCTCGTGCGGGTCGCGGCGCAGCGCCGTGAGGCGCGGAAACGGGTTCCGCTTGAACGCTTCTCCGACGCGCGCATCCATGGCCGGATCGCGGATGCCGATCGCGGAGTAGATGGCCGCGAACGTCAGCGTCCGCGCCGTGAAGGCGGCGTCCCGCGTCACCAGCACCACGAGCCCCTTGCCGATGGTCGGACCCATGCCCGGATAGCCGGCTGTCGTCAGCGGCAGGACGATCCGGCCTCCCGGCCCGAGCGCGTCGAGCCATCCGGCCAGCGGGTGGGTGACGCCGGCGTTGACCAGGATGGCGTCCGCTTCCCCGATGGGACCCGTCCCGTCGCCTTCGCGCACCTCGACCCACGGCATGGTCTCGAGGTTGGTCCGGGACCGGGCCGCGAGCGCCGGATCCACCTCAATGGCGAGGACGCGGCCCGCCTGGCCCACGGCGTGGGCCAGGAGGGCCGTGTAGTAGCCGGTGCCGGCGCCGATGTGAACGGCCCGTCCGCCGCCCGTGAGGCCCAGCGCGTCGATCAGCATCGCCACGAAGCTCGGCTGGCCGTTGAACAGCTGGCGCTCGCGGTCAATGGCGACCGCGACGTTGTGGCAGACGTGACGCGGGTCGGCATCCGGCGTCCGCCGCGCCGGGCCGGCGACGTCGGCGTCGGACTTGATGAACCAGGGCCCCGGCGGCAGAAAGCGCTCGCGGGGAACCGTCGCGAGCGCCTCGACGAGGCCGGGCGTGTGGAGATTGGCCAGGAGGGCGATGTCCTCGGCGTAGAACTGCCGGCGGAGGCGAAGGTCGAACACGTTCGGGTCCGGCGCAGCGGCGGTGGCACACATACACGCAGTCCTTTCTGACGCGCTCGAATCCGGTCCTCGGGCTCGCATGGCCGCAGGCGCCCTCATTCCTCACGGGCGGCGGGGCCCCACCCCCGCCGCGCGCTGACGCCGATGCTCGCCCTCGGAGTCCCATGTCCTCGGGCTCGCATGGCCGCAGGCGCGACTATTTCTTGGTACGTCGGCCGGGCGCGGCAGCGGCCCTCGGCGTTGACGCCGTCGCGAGGACCCGGGCCGGGTCCTCCGCAGCCAGCATCCCGTGCACGTCCTCCAGCGACATCGCGATGGCGCGGGCCGCTCCTGTCGCGATGTAGGCGTGTCGGCCCGACGATCGCGGGATCAAGCGCAGCTCGCCCGCCTTGTTCAGTCGCTTGAGGACCGTGTGAATGGCGGCGAGCTGGCTCGAGTAGCGCGAGAGGTCGAAGCCGATCGAGGCGAGGCGGTCGCGCACCTCGGGCGGCGTGAGCGGGACGGCGGCGTTTCGGAGGACGAGCCGGCACGCGTCGGTGAGCCCCCAGGGCACGGTCGGCACGAGGCCGCACAAGCGGTTGAGGGTGCCGATGGTCTGCGCGAGCTGGGCGAGGCGCTCGTCGATGTCGCGCCGCTTCGCGCCGAGCGCCTCGTATTCGGCGATCGCCGCGTCGAGGGCACGGCGGTAGTCGTCGGTGGTCATGTGACCCTCACTTATACATAGTGTATAACTCGATGTCCATCCGCGAGGGGCCCGCGCGGGACCGCCTCGACGATTGCGGCCGTCCACATTTCATGTATGAACTGATGCCCCCAGCGTAGTAGGCTTGAGGATCGGTCGCCTCTGCGATCGAAACGCCTGTGCCCTCCCGACCGGCTTGCCTGCCCGTCTCGTCGAGGCTGCACTCGGGCGAGAAAGGGTCTCTCGTGAAACCTGTGCTGGCGGCGGTCGGTTTCGTCGCGGCGCTCGCCGCCTCTGCCGTGCCTGCAGCCGCGCAGGGCCAGACGCCGTCTTCGCCGGCGCCCGTCCGTCCCGTGGCTCCCTCGACCAACCCCTTCCTCGGCGGTGTGCCGACGGGCGAGGTCAGCAGCCAGCCGCTCGCGCTCTCGATTGCCGACGCAATCAACCGGGCGCTCGAGCACAATCTCGGCGTCTTGACCGCCGAGCAGGGGATCACGTCGGCGGCCGGCGCGCGCTGGCGGATGTTGACGGGGCTCCTGCCGACCGTCAGCGGCCACGTCACCGAGACACGGCAGAAGGTGAACCTGGCGGCGTTCGGCTTCCCGCTGCCGGCCGGCGTGCCGCCGGTCGTCGGCCCCTTCGACGTCTTCGACGCGCGCGTCTCGGTCTCGCAGCCGGTGCTCGACCTCAGCGCGATCAACGACTACCGCGCGCAGTCGCACTCGCTCGAGGCGGCGAAGTATTCGTACAAGAGCGCGCGCGACCTCGTCGTGCTCGTGTCGGCGAACCTGTATCTGCAGGCCCTCGCCCAGTCGGCGCGCGCCGACTCGGCGCGCGCGCAGTACGACACGGCGCAGGCGCTCTACAACCAGGCGGTCGACCTGAAGGCGGGCGGCATTGTCGCCGGGATCGACGTGCTGCGCGCGCAGGTCCAGCTCGGCACCGAGGAGCAGCGCTCGACGGCGGCGCAGAACGACTTCGCCAAGGCGAAGCTGCAGCTGGCGAGGGTCATCGGACTGCCGATCGGGCAGGAGTTCAGCCTGAGCGATCAGCTGCCCTATGCGCCGGTTCCGGACATGACGCTGGAGGAAGCGCTCGATCGGGCCTACAAGGGGCGGCCCGACTACCAGGCGGCGCTCGAACGGGTGCGGGCGGCGGAGGCGAGCCGCGAGGCGATTGTCACCTCGCGCCTGCCCTCGCTGCACCTCAACGCGGACTACGGGGAGCTCGGCCTGACACCCGGCACGTCGGTCGGCACCTACGCCGTGGCGGGGTCGGTCAACGTGCCGATCTTCCAGGGCGGCCGGACGCACGGACGGCTGCTCGAGGCCGACGCCGACCTGCGCAACCGCCGCGCCGAGGCCGAGGATCTCAGAGCGGGCCTCTATTACGACGTGCGCACGGCGTTCCTCGACCTGAAGGCGAGCGGCCAGCAGCTCCAGGTCGCGACCAAGGGTCGCGACCTCGCGGCGCAGCAGCTCACCCAGGCGCGCGACCGGTTCGCCGCCGGTGTCGCCGACAACATCGAAGTGGTGCAGGCGCAGGAAGCCGTCGCGCTGGCCAACGAGCAGTACATCTCCGCGCTCTACAGCTACAACGTCTCGAAAGCCGCGCTGGCGCGCGCGCTCGGCGTCGCCGAACAGGCGGCGCATCAGTATCTCGGAGGCTCCCGCTGATGGCCGATCAACCCGAATCGCGTTCCCTCCTCCGGTCGACGCGCTTCCGCGTAGGCCTTGCCCTCGTCGTCGTGATCCTGCTGGCGGTGGGCGCGTGGCTCTGGGCGACCGCGGGACAGGAGTCGACCGACGATGCGCAGGTGGACGGGCATATCACGCAGATCGCCGCGCGCGTCGGCGGCACGGTCAAGAGCGTCCACGTGAAGGACAACCAGCGGGTCGAAGCCGGCGCGGTGCTCGTCGAGCTCGATCCGCGCGACTACCAGGTGGCGGTGGACAAGGCGCGGGCCGCCCTGGCCGACGCGCAGGCGGCCGCTGTCGCGGCTCAGAGCGGCGTGCCGATCGCGTCGACGACCACGACGGGCAACGTGACCACGGCCCAGGGCGGCGTCGCCCAGGCCGCGAGCGGCGTGGCCGCGGCCGAAAAGCAGGTCGACGCGGCGCACGCGCGTGTAGCCGTCGCCCAGGCGCGCCTGCGTCAGGCGCAGGCCAACGCGACGAAGGCCAGTCGCGACGTCGAGCGGCTGCAGGGGCTTCTCAGCAAGGACGAGGTCTCGCAGCAGCAGTTTGACGCGGCGAGGGCCGCCGCCGATGCGGCCACGGCGGCGGTTGACTCCGCGCAGTCGCAGATCCTCGAAGCACAGGCCGGCGTCCCCGTGGCGGAGAGCCAGCTCGCGCAGGCCCATGCCGTCGCCGACCAGGCGCGCGCGGCCCTGCGGACGGCGCGGACGGCGCCGGAACAGGTGACCCAGATGCGTGCGAAGGCCGACGCCGCGCAGGCCCAGGTTCAGCAGGCGAAGGCATCGCTCGAACAGGCGGAGCTCAACCTGCAGTACGCGACCGTCAAGGCGCCGGTCGCCGGAACCGTCAGCCGCAAGAGTGTCGAAGTGGGACAGGTCATCCAGGCCGGCCAGCCGCTGATGGCCCTCATTCCACTCGAGAGCGTCTGGATCACGGCCAACTTCAAGGAGACGCAGTTGAGGAACATGCGTCCCGGCCAGGTCGCGACGGTCGACGTGGACGCCTACGGCGGCCGCACCTTCAAGGGACACGTGGACAGTATCGCCGCCGCCACCGGCGCGCGATTCAGCCTCCTGCCGCCCGAGAACGCCACCGGCAACTACGTCAAGGTGGTACAGCGCATCCCGGTGAAGATCGTGCTCGACCAGGGCCAGGATCCCAATCACATGCTCCGGCCCGGCATGTCGGTCACGCCGACGGTTGACACGAGCAAATAGGAGAGATTGCAGGATGGCAGGATGGCAGGATGGCAGGATGGCAGGATGGCAGGAAGGAAGTCCTAGTCTCGTGCCATCCTGCCATTCTGCCATCCGGCAAAGACCATGACCGACCAGGACCATCCCCTCATCAATCCGTGGATCATCGCCCTGTCGGTGATGTTCGCCACCTTCATGGAGGTGCTCGACACGACGGTGGTCAACGTGTCGCTGCCGCATATCGCCGGCAGTCTGTCGGCCACCATCGACGAGGCGACCTGGGCCCTGACGTCGTACCTGGTCGCCAACGCGATCATCCTGCCGATGACCGGCTGGCTCGCCGCGACGTTCGGGCGCAAGCGCCTCCTGATGCTCTCGGTGTCGGGGTTCACGCTCGCGTCGTTCCTGTGCGGCCTGGCGCCGACGCTCGGCGCGCTCGTCTTCTTCCGCGTGGTCCAGGGCGCGACCGGCGGCGCGCTCCAGCCGCTGTCCCAGGCCGTGCTGCTCGAGGCCTTTCCGCCCCAGGACCGCGGCAAGGCGATGGCCTTCTGGGCGCTGGGCATCGTCGTCGCGCCGATTCTCGGTCCGGTGCTCGGCGGCTGGCTCACCGACAGCTACAGCTGGCGCTGGGTGTTCTACGTCAACCTGCCGGTCGGCATCACGTCGCTCGTCATGACCAAGCTCTTCATCTTCGATCCGCCGTACCTGCGGCGCGAGTCGACGAAGGTGGACTACTGGGGCATCGGCATGCTGGCCGTCGGCATCGGCGCGCTGCAGATCGTCCTCGACAAGGGCCAGGAAGAGGACTGGTTCGCATCGCACGTCATCCTGGGGCTGGCGGTCGTCTCGGCCATCACGCTGACCCTGCTCATCATCCACGAGTGGACCACGGATCACCCGATCGTGGACCTGCGCGTGTTCAAGGAGCGCAGCTACGCGGTCGGCGTGTTCCTGATGACCATCGTCGGGTTCGTGCTCTACGGCAGCATGGTGCTGCTGCCGATCTTCCTGCAGACGCTGCTCGGCTATCCGGCGCTGCAGGCCGGCATCGCGATGGCGCCGCGCGGCGTGGGATCGTTTCTGATGATGCCGATTACCGGCATCATGACGGGCCGCTACGACGCGAGAAAGCTCCTGAGCGCGGGGCTGATCGTCGGCGGCGTGACGCTCATCTGGCTCGGTGAGCTGAACCTGCAGGCCGGATACTGGGACATCTTCTGGCCGCAGCTCATCCAGGGCGTCGGCATGTCGCTGCTCTTCGTGCCGCTGACGACGGTCACGATGGACGCCATTCCGCGCGAGCGGATGGGCAACGCGACGAGTCTCTTCAACCTGATGCGCAACATCGGCGGCAGCGTGGGCATCGCCACGACCGGCACGATGCTGGCGCGGCACCAGCAGTCGGTGACCTCGGTCCTCGCCGCGAACGTCACGCCGTACGACTTCCGATCGCAGGCGATGTTCCAGCAGCTTCGCGCCGCGTTCATCTCGGCGGGCGCCGATGCCGTGACCGCGACGAACCGCGCCAACGCGGCGCTCTTCGGGATGGTGCAGAAGCAGGCGGCGATGGTCTCGTTCGTCGGGCTGTTCTGGCTGCTCGGGATGATGTTCGTGGTCATGGTGCCGCTGGTCCTCATCATGCGCCGGCCGCGCACGCAGGGAGGACCGCTGGCCGCTCACTGACGCTCCGGCGTGGGCCGCGTGAGGTCCGGATGACCGGAGGTCCGGATGGACCCCTCTCGGTGCCGCCCGCGGAGTCGGCGCCGGGCGCCAGGTGGCGCGCCGGACGATCCGCCGGCGGCTTCCGCGCGGCGCAGGCCGGCGCGCGAACGCTGTAGACTGGATCGCGTGCGCGTTCTGGCTGCCGCGACCGCTCTTCTGATCGCCCTCGCCGCGGGCGCCGGCGTGCTGACGGCGAGCGCGGCGGTCCGTCAGGCGCCGGGGCAGGCGCCCGACCCACGGCCGTCATTCTCCGAGTTCCTCGACAGCATCCGCGCCGACGCCCTCGCGCGAGGCATCAGGCGCGAGGTGGTCGAGGAAGCGCTGGCCGGCGTGGAAGAGCCGCAGCCGGTCATCATCGAGCGCGACCGCACGCAGGCCGAGACGGTGCTGCCGCTCGAGGACTACCTCGATCGACATCTCACCCGGAAGGTGCTCCGCACGGCGCGCGCGGCGTTCGCGGAGCACCGGCGCCTCCTTCAGCGGGTGGCGCACGACTACGGCGTGTCGGCGCGCGTGATCGTCGCGATCTGGGGCATCGAGTCGAACTTCGGGCGCTTCAGCGGCGTGCGGCCCACGATTCCGGCGCTCGCCACGCTCGCCTGGGATCCGCGCCGGGCCACCCTCTTTCGCAACGAGCTGCTCGACGCGCTCGAGATCGTCAACCGCGGTGACATCGACCTCGCCCACCTGCGCGGATCGTGGGCCGGCGCCATGGGACAGACGCAGTTCATGCCGTCGGCGTACCTGGCCTACGCCCAGGACTACGACGGCGACGGCCGCCGGGACATCTGGTCGTCGGCGGCCGATGTGTTCGCCTCCATTGCCAACTACCTGAAGGCGCACGGCTGGGACGATCGCGAACGCTGGGGCCGCGAGGTCCGCGTCAGCGAAGGGGCCGCCAGACGTATCGAGGCCGACGTCGCGCGGCGCGACGGCACCTGTCACGCGACCAGGGAGATGACCGTCGCGCGGCCGCTCGGCGAGTGGTCCCGGCTGGGCGTGCGCCTCGCCAGCGGTCGGCCGCTCCCGCGAAGCACGATGACGGCAGCGCTCGTATCCGGGAAGAAGCGCGCCTTTCTCGTGTACGGCAATTACGACGCCCTGCTCGAATACAACTGCGCCACCTCGTACGCGCTCAGCGTCGGCCTGCTGTCGGACAGGGTCCCCTGACGCGCTCCCCGGGCCTGCGAATCCTCCGGTGGGGGCTCACGACAGCTGCTCGAGCGCAACCGCCTTCGGGAAGAGCACGTTGTTCTCCAGGTGCACGTGCCGGTGCAGATCCCGCTCGAACGCCTCGAGCTCGGCGAAGCACACCTTGTACGTGGCGCACCCGTCGGCCGGAACGGTGTAGCCGTTGGTCAGCTCGCGAATCAGGCGCAGTTCGTCGGCCGCGTCCACGTGTTCTCGCTCCATCATGCGGATGGGGTTCCGGACCGTCCCGAACGGGCTGGCCGGCAGGGCCTGTCCCTTCTCGCGCAGATCGGCCATCAGGCGCACGTAGGGGAACAGCACCTGCTCCTCCTTCATCAGGTGCTGCAGAAGGTCCTGACTGACAACGTCGAACTCGGTCGCGATGCGCGCCAGCTCCGGATGCCGCTCGCCATGGACGCGCACGAGCTTCTGGAGATACTGACTCAGGATCGGCAGCGAGCGCCGCACGTAGCCGTGGTGCCGCTCGACGATGTGATCGAGGAGCCGCGTGACGCTCCAAGTGGTGACGTCCTCGTCGCCGCCGCTGCCGGCGCCGAGCGCCGAGAGCGCCTCCACCAGCGCGGCCGGCTCGACTGCGGCCGTCCGGCAGGCGTCGGCAATCGAGCGCCGGCCTCCGCAACAGAAGTCGATCCCGAATCGCTCGAATACCGCCGCGGCGCGGAAATTGGTCGCCACCACCTCACCCACCGTCGCCTGGTCGAGTTGCTCGATCATCCTGTGTCCTCCCGGAACCTGCACCCAGCGTAGCTCCAGGGGGCGTGCCGCGGTATGACCGCCGTCATATGCGCTACGATCACAGGATCATGCCGGCCGTCGTCGACGACATGCTCAGGCGGAGCACGATCTTCCGCCGCCTCTCCGCGGAAGACCGCCAGCGCCTCACGGCCGTGGCGCACGTGCGCGAGTTCGACAAGGGGGGCATGCTCTTCTCGGAGGGGGATCCGTCCGACCACTTCTTCACGGTGGTCACCGGGCGGGTGAAGGTCTTCAAGGTGACCGCCCGGGGCTCCGACGTCATCCTCGAGATCTTCGGTCCGGGCGATCCGGTCGGCGCCGTCGCGGTGTACGAGTCGCGCGCCTACCCGGCCAGCGCCGTCGCCCTCGAACCGACCACCTGCGTCCTGATCCCGCGCGAGGCGTTTTTCGCGCTCCTGGAGGCCCATCCGACCATGGTCCGGGGCCTGCTGCTCGGTCTGACGCACCGGCTCGTCGAGCTGACCAACCGCCTGACGGAGCTTTCCGGCGGCCGCGTCGAGGCGCGCCTCGCCCGCCTGTTCCTCAAGCTGGCCGACGACACCGGGAAGCCCCACGCGGACGGCGTCTTCATCCCGATGCCGCTGTCCCGGCAGGAGCTCGCGGACATGGTCGGCACGACGATCGAAACCTCGATCCGGATCATGAGCCGCTGGGGCAAGCAGGGGGTCGTGCGGACCGAGAAGGACGGCTTCGTGCTGATCGACCGGAGCGCGCTCGAGTCGCTTTCGCTGAGCTGAAGAGTGCTTGGGTGCGACGACCAGGATCAGGCTCTCATCGATAGTGGCCGCGCGCCGCCGCTCAGCCGGGTACGGAGGCATCGGGCCGCGCGCCAGAGTGCGGGACATGAGGTCTTCCGGCATCGTGGCACGCGCATTCGGAAGCGATCGACGCGAAGGCCGCGGCGTGCGGCGTACAATGGCGTCATGGCCGGTGCTGAGCTCGACGATCGAGGCGTCGTCGTGACCTGTCCGTCGTGCGCCCAGAAGAACCGCCTCGCGTACGGGCGTCTGGACGCGCCGGTCCGCTGCGGCCGGTGCAAGCGCGAGCTGACGGCTCCAGCCACGCCGGTCGACGTGCCCGACGCGGCGTCTTTCGATGAGGCGATCGCCCGCGCGTCCCTGCCGCTCGTCGTGGACTACTGGGCCCCCTGGTGCGGTCCCTGCCGCATGGTGGCGCCCGAGCTCGAGAAGGTCGCCGCCCGCCAGTCGGGGCGGCTCGTCGTGCTCAAGGTGAACACCGACGCGATCCCCGAGCTCGGGGATCGGTACGGCATCCGGTCGATTCCGACGATGGCCGTTTTCGCCGGCGGCCGCGAGGTGGCGCGGACGTCGGGCGCCCGACCGGCCGCCGACATCGAAGCCTTCGTCGCGCAGGCCGTGAGACCCTGACGGCCGCGCAGATCCGTGCCGACGGCCCACGCGACCATGTCCAGCGCCCTCGAAACCGACTTCTATCAGCTCACGATGATCGCCGGCTACTGGCGTGCGGGATTGATGGCGCCGGCGACCTTCGACCTTTTCGTGCGGCGCCTGCCGCCAGGGCGGGCGTACCTCGTTGCGGCCGGCCTCGACGACGCGCTCGCCTTCCTCGAGTCGCTTCGCTTCGACGTCGACGCCCGGCGCTGGCTGGCGGCGCTTCCGGCGTTCGGCGGCGTGCCGCGCCCCTTCTTCGATGAGTACCTCGCCCGGTTCCGGTTTACCGGAACGGTCTGGGCGATCGCCGAAGGCACGGCGGTGTTTCCCGACGAGCCCCTGCTTCGCGTGACCGCGCCGCTGCCCGAAGCGCAACTGGTCGAGACGGCGCTTCTCTCGATTGTCGGCTTCCAGACGTCGGTCGCCTCGAAGGCGCGCCGCGTCGTGGATGCGGCGGCGGGCCGCACGGTCGTCGAGTTCGGCGCGCGGCGCGCGCACGGGCTCGGCTCGGCCATCGCGGCGGCGCGCGCGGCCTACATCGGCGGCTGCGAAGCCACCTCGTGCGTGGCCGCGGCGGAACGATACGGCATTCCGCCAGCGGGCACGATGGCGCACGCCTGGGTTCAGGCATTCCCCGACGAGCTGCAGGCCTTCCGCGAGTTCAGCCGGACCTTCGAGAACGCGGTGTACCTGCTCGATACCTACGACACGATCGCCGCCGCGCGGGCGCTGGTGGCGTCGAACCTGCATCCCGCCGCCGTCCGCCTCGACAGCGGCGACCTCGGCGCCCTCAGCCGGCAGGTCCGCCGAATCCTGGACGAGGGCGGCCACGGCTCGACGCGCATCTTCGCCAGCGGCGATCTCGACGAGCACGTCATCGCCGCGCTCGTTGCCGGCCACGCGCCCGTCGACGCCTTCGGCGTGGGCGGAGCGCTCACGGCGGTTCCCGACGCGCCGGTGCTCTCCTGCGTCTACAAGCTGGCCGCGCTCGATCGGGAAGGGGTCACGACCGACGTGGTCAAGCTGAGCGAGGGCAAGGCGACGTGGCCGGGCATCAAGCAGGTCTGGCGCCGGGAGGACGAGGGGCGCATGGCCGGCGACCTGGTCGCCGGCGAGGACGAACCACCGCCTCCCGATTCACGAGCGCTGCTGTCGTGCGTCATGCGCGACGGCGTACGGACGAGTCCCGCCGAGCCGCTCTCTGCCCTTCGCATGCGCGCCGGCGAGTCGGCGGACCGGCTGCCCGGGGCCGTCCGCCGGCTGTCGCATCCCGATCCGTATCCGGTGGACGTCAGCGAGGGACTCGCGGCACGTCGCGCGGCGCTCGCGCGCCCGGGGTAGCCGGGTCGCTCGGAGCCGACCGAGCGGGCTCGAGGTCGCGTCCGGGCGGGTATGATTCGGGGCGTGGCTCCGGGAGAGACCCGCGTGTTCGCGCTGACCGTGCACGGCGTGGTGCTGGCCGCGTCGCCCAGTCCAGCAGCGCGCGAGGGCGCCGCGGCGGGCCGCGCGCTGGACGACGACCTGCTGGTGAAAGCGCTCGGTGCCGCCGACGGCCTGCTCGTTCACGGTGTCGACCGCTCCCGCCTGCCGGGCCTGTTCGCGCCAATCGAAAACGCCTGAAACATGCACCGCCCGACTCGTGGAAAGGACCGCCGATGAGACCGTTTCCGCTCCGCTGTTCCGCGCCGCTCGCTCTGTCGCTCGCCGCGCTCTCGCTCGTCCTGACGGCGGCGCCGGCCGGGCAGACCCGGGCCGCGCGCGCGGCGGGAGCCGGCTTCGACCTGGAGGAGGCGACCGTCGCCGATCTGCAGCATCGGATGGAGACGGGACAGGAGACCGCACGGTCGCTCGCGGAGAAGTACCTCGCCCGTATCGACGCGGTCGATCGCGGCGGCCCTGCCCTTCACAGCGTCATCGAGACCAACCCGGACGCCCTCGCCATCGCCGATCGCCTCGACGCCGAGCGCAAGGCGCGCGGTCCGCGCGGACCGCTTCACGGCATCCCCGTTCTCATCAAGGACAACATCGCCACGGCCGATCGGATGATGTCCACCGCCGGCTCGTCGGCGCTCGCCGGTTCGCACCCGCCCGGGGACGCGTTCATCGCGGCGCGCCTGCGCCAGGCCGGCGCCGTGATTCTGGGCAAGACGAACCTCAGTGAGTGGGCCAACTTCCGCTCGACCCATTCGTCGAGCGGGTGGAGCGGACGCGGCGGACAGACCAGGAACCCGTACGCGCTCGATCGCAACCCGTCGGGATCGAGCTCAGGTTCGGGCGCCGCCGCGGCCGCGAACCTCTGCGCGATCGCGATCGGGACCGAGACGGACGGCTCGATCGTGTCGCCGTCGAACAACAACGGGATCGTCGGCATCAAGCCGACCGTGGGGCTCTGGAGCCGCGCCGGCATCGTGCCGATCTCGCACAGCCAGGACACGGCCGGGCCGATGGCGCGCACCGTGGCGGACGCGGCGGCGCTGCTCGGTCCGCTCTCAGGCTCGGATCCCGACGATCCGGCGACGCAACCCTCCGCCGCGAAGGGCGAGCGCGACTACTCGAAGTATCTGGATCCGAACGGCCTTCACGGTGCGCGCCTCGGCGTCGTGCGCAACAAGCTGTTCGGCTACAGTCCCGCCGCCGATCGGATCGCCGACCAGGCGATCGCCGACATGAAGAAGGCCGGTGCCGTGATCGTCGACCCGGCGAACATCCCGACGCTCGGCCAGTTCGACGACTCCGAGTTCGACGTGCTGCTCTATGAGTTCAAGGCAGACCTCAACAAGTACCTGACCTGGCTCGGCCCCGCCTCGCCCGTGCACTCGCTGGCGGACGTGATCGCGTTCAACAAGGCGCACGCCGGGGAGGAGATGCCGTACTTCGGCCAGGAGATCATGACGATGGCCGAGCGGAAGGGACCGTTGTCGGACGCGAAGTACCGCGCCGAGCTCGCCAAGGACCAGCGGTTGTCACGAACGCTCGGGATCGACGCGGTGATGACGAAGTTCCGGCTCGACGCCCTCGTGGCCCCGACCGGCGGGCCCGCCTGGCTCACCGACCTCGTGAACGGCGACGCCGTGGGCGGGAGCGCGTCGACCGTCGCGGCGGTGGCCGGCTATCCGCACCTCACGGTCCCGGCCGGGTTCTACCGGGGGCTGCCGGTGGGCGTGTCGTTCATCGGCCGCGCATGGAGCGAGCCGGCGCTCATCGAGATCGCGTACGCCTACGAGCAGGCGACGAAGCATCGCCGACCGCCGGCCTTCGCCGCGAGCGCCGACCTCTCGCGATGAGACGGCCGGACGTCCCCGCGGCCTACCGCGGCGCCTGCCAGACCGCCCGTCCGACGAAGAACGGACCGAGGCGCTCGAGGTAGAGCGCCGTCTGCTGGGTCTTTCGCATCGACTGCACGACGGCGGACAGCGGAAACAGCTCCTTGCCGATGAGGCCGACGACGAAGTCGTTGTCGGCCTTGTCGAGGCCATGACAGGCCAGCCTGATGTCGTGCGCGTAGTCGGCGGCGCCGTACGACATGCCGATGGCGCCGTGCTCGGCCAGGATCACGCGCTGCTCCTCGACCGGCAGCTGCGCGAACCGACCGCTGCGCCGCAAGGGATACCAGACGGCCCACATCCACTCGGGCGTGAGGACGGTCCGCCGCGGCCGGTGCAGCAGCGCTTCGGGCAGGTCGGGCTCGTAGCCGAGCGAGTACGTCCGGCCGAGCATCGTGTACTCGGGCTTCTGGCTCAGCGCGGCGAACGGCGGAGCGTTCAAGAGCCGGCGCACGTCGTCGACGAAGATCGACGGATCGCGGGAGAGCGTCAGCAGCGCGACGCCGCGGGGGTCGTTCGCGTCCTCGTACAGCACCGCGTCGAGGCCGGCGCCCGCCAACGCCTCGACCAGCGGCCCGACATCCGTGCACCCGCCGAAGGCGAGCAGCTGCATGAAGAGCCGCTCGTCGGATCGCTGCGGCTGCCCGTTCTTCACCCCTCCCTTTTCGCTCAGGTCGGGCGGCTCGGGCCCGCGCCGGCGTTCGGCGCTCTCGTGATGGGTCATCGGCTGAGTATAGTCCGCATCGAGTACACTGGGGCGCCATGGCCGGAACGCTCGACCTGCCCCTCTCCGGAATCGTCCGCCGTCAGATCGCGAGCCCGTCGCCCATCCGCCAGATCATGAAGATGGCCGAGCGGCAGAACATCGTCGATCTGGGCCTCGATCCCGACGACGTCATCTCCTTCGGCGGCGGATGGGTGAACCACGCCGCTCCCGAACCCTACCGCCAGGCGTACGAGGCCGTTGCCCGCGATCCGGCCCTGTTCCACAAGAGCGGGGCCTACAGCGCGACGCTCGGCACCGACGAGTGCCGCGACGCGATTGCCGCGCTCGAGGGCCACCTGTTCGGCATGCCGCACCTGACCCGGGCCAACGTGGCGGTCGGTCTCGGCAGCACGCAGCTCACGCACGACCTCCTGCGCACCCTGCTCGACCCGGGCGATACAGTCCTGCTGCTCGATCCGACCTATGCCAACTACGAAGGGCAGATCGCGTTCGCCGTGCCGGGCGCGAAGATCGTGCGGCTGCCGGTTCTCGATCCGGAGACGTGGAGCTATCTGCCGCGCACGGCCCCGGATCGGGTGCTCGAGGCGCTCGACCGCGTCTGGCGGGCCGAGCGTCCGCGCCTGGTGATGTTCTGCGCCCCCGACAACCCGACGAGCCAGGTCGTGCCGCAGCCGATCGTCGACGCGATGATGGCGCACGCCTCGCGCGACCGGGCGTGGGTCGTCGTCGACTTCGCGTACAAGTGCCAGATCTTCGTGGACCCGCCGCCCTACTTCTCCTGGTCGCCGGAGGACCACCCGAGCCTCGTCGCGATCCACTCGAACTCGAAGTGGGCGCGCGGCCTCGGCCGGCGGCTCGGCTGGATCGAGGCCGCGCATCCGGTCGTCGAGGGACTGGAACGCGTCCAGCAGTGCAGCATCCTCTGCCCCGACATGCTGCAGCAGATGACGATGGCGCAGTATGTCAGGGACGCCCTCGCCGACGGGAGCCTGCAACGGTACGTCGCCGAGACGAACGCCGCCTATCGGCGCGCCGGCCAAGCGATGCTCGCGGCCATCGACGCGCATCTCGGACTGCCCCGGCTGGCGCCCGACGGCGGGCTGTACACGGTGGTCAAGGTGGGCCGCGACGGCGACGCGTTCGTGCGTGAAGCCCTGAAGGCGACCGGCGTGCTCGTCATTCCCGGCCGGGGCTTCGGCGACACGCTGGTCCAGGGCGTCCGGGTGTCCTACGGTCCGCTCGTGCACGACCTCGACAAGCTGGATCACGGCCTGGCGCGACTGGGCCGCTGGATGCGGGCCCGCCGCGCAAGCGCCTGACACGTCCGCATCACGCGGCCCCGGACTGGCGCGACGCGTCCGTTTTCGATACTATTCGGGGCTCGGGAGGTGGTCGCACGCCGCCCGATACCGCTCGACTTCTGGAGACGCACACACATGCCGTTCATCATTACCGACCCGTGCATCGAGACCAAAGATACCGCCTGCGTGGACGTGTGTCCGGTGGATTGCATCCACCCGCGCAAGGACGAGCCCGAGTTCGCGCAGACGACGATGCTCTATATCCACCCCGAGGAATGCATCGATTGCGGCGCGTGCGTGCCGGCGTGTCCGGTGGCCGCCATCTACGAGAGCGTGGACGCCACGCCGGCGCATCAGAAGGATCTCATCGAGGCCAACGCCATCTATCGCAACGGCGACGCCGAGACCATCGCCAAGGCCGAAGAGATCGTCAGGGCGCACGTCGCCTCGCACGCCGACATCATGGCCATCCCGCCCGCGGAGCGCCAGGCCGCGCACGCGAGGTTCTGACGCGCCCATTGCCGTTTGCTGATTGCGGATCGCGCGTGGCTGCGGGTCGTCGCCGTCACCGTCTGCGATCGGCAGTCAGCAATCCGCAATGAAGATCGCGACCTGGAACGTCAACGGCATCCGGGCGCGTCAGGCGCAGGTCCAGGAATGGATCGCGCGGGAACGCCCGGATGTCGTCTGCCTGCAGGAAATCAAGGCCGCATCCGACCAGATTCCCCTGTTTCTCTGCGAGCTCGAGGGGTACTGGTGCTACTGGCACGGCGGCAAGGCCTATTCGGGCGTCGGGCTGCACGTCTGCAAGGCGATCGCGCCCGAGCGCCCGCGCTTCTCCCATCCCGACTTCGACTACGAAACGCGCATCGTGACCGCCGAGCTCGGCGATCGCGTCGTGGCGTCGGTCTACGTCCCGAACGGCGGCAAGGACTTCCGGGCGAAGATGCGCTTTCTCGAAGCGCTCGACGCCTTCGCCGCCGCGTTTCCCGCCGCCTGTCCGGGCCGCGCGCTCGTTGTCTGCGGTGACATGAACGTCGCCCGGACCGAGCGCGACGTGCATCCCAAGGAGCGGAAGCCGCGCGCCATCGGCCAGCTGCCCGAAGAGCGGGCGCTGGTCGAGCGGATCCTGAGCCGCGGGCTCGTGGACGTGGGACGCGCCCTCGATCCCGACAACGACGGCCTGTTCACGTGGTGGGCGCCGTGGCGGAACCTCCGCGAGCGGAACATCGGCTGGCGCCTCGACTACGTGTTCGCCAGCGAGCGCCTCGCCGCGCGTGCCACGGCCTGCGTCGTGCAGAAGGAGGTCGGCACGAGCGACCACGCGCCGGTCGTGGCGACGTTCTCCTGAGTTGTCGGGCGGAGGGGTCAATGCCGATCGTCGTCCAGAAATACGGCGGCTCGAGCGTGGCCGACGTCTCGCGCCTCAAGCAGGTCGCGGCCCGGGTCATGGCGACGCGGCGCGCCGGCCACGACGTGGTCGTCGTCGTGTCGGCGATGGGCCATTCGACCGACGAGCTGCTGGCGCTGGCCAAGCAGGTGTCGCCGAACCCAGACCGCCGCGAGCTGGACATGCTGCTCACGGCAGGCGAACGCATCTCGATGGCGCTTCTCTCGATGGCCATCCGGGAGCTCGGCGGCGACGCCATCAGCTTCACCGGCAGCCAGTCCGGCATCATCACCAACGATCGCCACGTCGACGCGCGCATCGTCGAGGTCCGGCCGTTCCGGGTGCAGGACGAGCTCGCCCGGGACCGGATCGTGGTCGTGGCCGGCTACCAGGGGGTGTCGTACCGGCGCGAGGTCACCACGCTGGGGCGTGGCGGCAGCGACACGACCGCCGTGGCCATGGCCGCGGCCCTCGGCGCGGAATATTGCGAGATCTGTTCGGATGTCGACGGCGTCTACACCGCCGACCCGCGCGTGGTGCCCGAGGCGCGCCGGGTGCCGACGCTGTCGTACGAGGAGACGCAGGAGCTCGCCGAGTCCGGCGCGAGGGTGCTCAACGCGCAGGCCGTCGAGTTCGCCAAGGCGCAGGGCATCGCCATCTATGCGCGCGCCACCGCGTCGCCGCTGCCGGGCGCCGACCCGTCCGCCGACGGCACGGTGGTTCGCCGCTTTCCTCCCCGGATGCCGGGCGCCGTCGTCGGGGTGGCGAGCGAGCGCGACGTCATCGCCATGACGGCTGCAGGCGCATCCGACAGCCCCGGGGAATCGCCGCTCGCGCTGCTTGCGTTTCTCGACGCGCACGGCGTGTCGGGCAAGCAGCTCCACGCCACCGCCGATCGATTGACGCTGGTCGTCTCGCGCGAGAACCTGCACGACGAAGAGCGCGTCCGGGCCGGTCTCGGCGCACGATTCGGCCCGCGCGTCCGGCTCGACGCCGAGGTCGCGGCGGTCAGCGTGATTGGCGCCGGCATCAACGCCACCTTCGAGAACCTCCGCCGCGGCGGCGATGCGCTCGCCGCCGCCGGCCTCGCGGCGTCGGACGTCGCCACCTCATCGTTCCGCATCACGTGGCTGGTGCCGCGTACCACGGTGGACGACGCCGTCAGGACGCTGCACCGCACGTTCATCGAGGCGCCGGCCTGACACATGAATACCTTCAGCTCCGTACTCGACCGCTTTCTCCGGTACGTCACCTACGACACGCAGTCCGACGAGCGTTCGACCAGCTACCCGAGCACGCCGAAGCAGCTCGTCCTGCTGCGCGCGCTCGCCGACGAGCTCCGGGAGCTCGGGCTCGCCGACGTCGCGATGAACGAGTTCGGCTACGTGACGGCCACCATTCCCGCGACCACGACGAAGAGCGGCGTGCCGACGATCGGCTTCATCGCGCACGTGGACACGTCTCCGGAGATGAGCGGCGCCGGCGTGAAGACGATCGTGCACGACGCCTACGACGGGCGGGATCTCGTCCTCCCGGACGATCCGACCGCGGTCCTGCGCCTGGCCGACAACCCGAGGCTGGCCGAGCAGATCGGCCATCGCATCGTGACCGCGTCGGGCACGACGCTGCTCGGCGCGGACAACAAGGCGGGGGTCGCGGAAATCGTCACGGCGGCCGCATTCCTGCAGTCGCACCCGGAGATGCCTCACGGGACGGTGCGGATTGCGTTCACGCCCGACGAGGAAGTCGGCCGCGGCACGGCGCATTTCGACGTCGAGCGCTTCGGCGCGCGCTGCGCGTACACGATGGACGGCGGCAGCCGGGGCGAGGTCGAAGTCGAGAGCTTCTCGGCCGACCGGGTGACGATCACGTTCCATGGCTTCAATACGCACCCGGGCTACGCCAAGGGACGGATGATCAACGCCATCAAGGTGGCGTCCGACTTCGTCCACCGCCTGCCCGACGATCGCCTGTCGCCGGAGACGACCGAGGCCAGGGACGGCTTCGTCCATCCGTATCAGGTCCAGGCGGGCGTGGAACGCACGGCGGTGACGCTGATCGTCCGCGACTTCGTCACGGCGGGGCTGAAGGACAAGGAAGCGCTGCTGGAGGATCTCGCGCGAGGTGCCGTGAGCCGCTACCCGGGCGCACGATTCGAGCTCGCGGTCGAGGAGCAGTACCGCAACATGCGCGAAGTGCTCGAAGGGCAGCCCGAGATCGCCGAATACGCGCGCGAAGCAGTCCGCCGCGCGGGCCTGGAGGTGCGGACGCGCCTCATCCGCGGCGGCACCGACGGCTCGCGCCTGTCGTTCATGGGGCTGCCGACGCCCAACCTGTTCGCCGGCGAACACAACTTCCACTCGCGCCTCGAGTGGGTATCGGCCGAGGACATGGAAAAGGCAGCCGAGGTGATCGTGGAGCTGTGCCGGATCTGGGAAGCGCGGACCTGAGCGCTACTTCGCTGGTCCGGGTCGGCGTTCGTTCCACTTGTCAACCAGGCGGCGCAGCTCCCTGATCGGTTCCGGATCGTCGTCCACCTGCAGACGGAGCACGACGTCGTTGTTCAGCCAGACACCGGCGCCCTTCTTGACGATGATGAGCGCCGCCGATTGCTGGCCGCGCTTGTCGCCGCCGGCGGCCTGTCCCGCCTCGAGGGCCGCAACCAGCCGCTGGGACAGATGGCCGGTCGTCTTCTCGAACGCCGACACCATGCCATCGACGACCGCCGGGCCCGCCAGGATGTTGCCCTGCGCCGTGCAGAACTTCCCGCCTTTGTTGCCTGCCCAGTCCGGCGCCTTCGGTCCGGTGAACGCCGCGTACTCGCCCTTGGCGTTCATGACGGCGACCTGCCGGCCCTGCTTGGTCCACTGCTTCGGCAGCGGGTCGGG
Source organism: uncultured Acidobacteriota bacterium (assembly GCA_963840225.1). GTDB lineage: Bacteria > Acidobacteriota > Vicinamibacteria > Vicinamibacterales > CAVVIG01 > JBLMXQ01. The sequence goes on along the minus strand of CAWIYH010000005.1, from coordinate 145,519 downwards.
GTCGCGCTCCCAGATCTGCTTCACGATTGCCGCCGGCGCCATTCCCCTGCGGAGCAGGTCCAGGCCTTGCGGTCCATAACTGACGTCGACGATCGCCTGCGTGGCGACGACGCCGACGTTGGCTTCGGCCCACAACACGCCGTTGCCGGCCGAGAAGACGCGTGACTGCACGGCGCCACCGACCTCGCCGGTCGAAGGATCGTACCCGAGGATCGAGAACGTCCCCGTGTCCCATGGCGGCCGCGCCACGCCGGCCCCGCGCGCACCCGTCCGAGCGCCCATGACGACCAACGCGACGACCAGCAGCACGGCAGACAGCCTCGTCAGCCTCACGTCACCACTCCAATCTCGAGAATGGAATCCGAGCACCCCGCGAGCCCGGCGAACGTCGTCCTCAACACCCTCCCCCGTACACGCTCAGGACCTGCCGCGCCTTCTTCGGCGTCAGCTCGACGATCGTGTAGCGCTCGAAGTCCCATCCCGACCACTGGCCGACCCAGTAGATACGCCCGTTCAGCCGCAGCGCGCCCAATGGCAGCATGTACGCGAGGCCGTACCGATCGCAGTCGGCCAGCGACACGTCGAAGCCCAGCGGGTGCATCCCGTCGGGATCGCGCGCGAACCAGCCGGCGCCGAACACGACGGCGCTGCACGACCGGTCGCCTCTGTCGTGTCCGTACTCGCGGCTCATCTCGACGTAGTAGTACCGGGTCGACGCCGCCCCGTCGAACGCGTATTCCGCTTCCACGGTCAGCGGAATGCGGGCGCGTTCGTCCTCGTCATGAGAGACGCCGGGCGGACTGCGCCCGATGCCCCGGAGCAGGGCCGCCTCGGAGTCCTCGAATGCGTCGATCATCACCCGGGTCGGCTGCCCCGACGGCAGGACGAGGATCGGCGAGACCGGCTCCATCGCCGACAGTGCGAGCCCGTCCTTGGGATACGGGTGCACGTCGGGCGGGGGCGGAAGTTCGGCGGGACGATAGTCGGTGCGCAAGCCGATCTGTCGCAGGCACTGGGCCTTGAACCAGTCCGGTTGCCGGACGCGTACCGGGTGAGGAGTCGGCTGGCGGGTCCAGACCTGCCACGAAGCGTCGGGCTGCGCCCGACCCCACCAGCGCAACGGCACGCTGGCCAGCGAGATCGGCACGTCGGGGTCTTGCTCAGGGGCCGGCCAGTCGCTGCGCCAGCGCTTCCCGTCCCACGTCGCGAAGGGCACGACCACGCCGTCGCGCCGCAGGACCCCCATGACAAAGGCGTCGTTGCGGGCGGCCGCGGCAATGCTGACGACCGCCCCGAGCAGGACCGCCGCCGCTCCGATGCTCACCCGACAGCGCACGGCCGGGAGTATACCGTGGCCGGCGCGGCCCTACTTCTTGCGGCCGCTGCTCCTCTTCGTTCGCCCGCGGCCCTTCCTGGCCCCCGTGCCGCGCCGGTTGCGGGGCACCTTGTCGCCTTCGCGGCGCGCCTCGCTCAGACCGATGGCGATGGCCTGCTTGCGCGAGGTGACCTTCCGTCCGGTCGATCCCGAGCGCAGGGTGCCGCGCTTGCGCTCACGCATGGTCTTCTCGACCTTCTTCTGGGCCTTGGGGCCGTACTTTCGCGCCATGCGCACCTCCAGACGGCCAAGCGGTGCAAGCGCCGTGCCCCGGTACGCGCACGGCCGGCCGGCACGACGCGTCAACAAATTTTGGCTTGCCGACGGCTGAACCGTGCCGTATAAGGTGAGGCAGTCCTCCCTTGCCTATGACCTCACCCGCGCTGCGGCCGACGGCTCCAACGGTGACGCTGCTCGCCGACCACGACGAAGACACGCGCGCCATGTACGCGGAATACCTCACGCGGGCGCAATGCGAGGTCGTTCAGGTGGAGGATGGCCGCGAAGCGCTCGCCATGGCCCTGTCGCGCCGTCCCGACGCCCTCGTGACCGACACGCGCCTGCCGGGCATCGACGGCACGGAACTCTGCCGGCTGCTGCGCGGCGATCCGTCCACGGCTTCCATGATGCTCGTGGTCGTGACCGGGGACGCGCAGCCGGCCGATCTCCAGCGCGCTCGCGAGGCCGGGGCCGACAGCGTCCTGGTGAAGCCCTGTCTGCCCGAGACGCTGCTCGGAGAGCTGCAGCGCCTCGTCGCCCTCCGCCAGGCCTCCGCCGAGACGCTCGGCCGGACGATCACGCGCCTGCGCGCGCCGCAGCGCGGCAAGGATCGGAAGACCGTGGCGCGCGCGATTCAGCGGGGCGAGACGACGCGCCCTCCGCTTGCGCCGCCCGTGCTGTCCTGCCCGCACTGCGACCGACGGCTCACCTACGCCCGGAGCCACGTGGGCGGCGTCAGCTCGCACAGCGACGAGCAGTGGGACTACTACCAGTGCCCGTCCGGATGCGGCGCCTTCCAGTACCGCCACCGCACGCGCAGGCTGCGCAGGGTTTGAGCCCCGGACTCGACCATGATCTGGTAACGTTCTTACTGGGCTTCCCCGGAGGGACTATGCGACAAGTGATCGGAATCGCGGCTGCCCTGGCCGTGGCGACGGTCGGCCTTCACGCCGACCTGTCGAGCAAGGAGCGCAGGCGGATTCAGGATGCGGCGACCGTGCTGCGCGAGATTCACTCGGTGCCGGACAAGGACATTCCACGCGATCTCTGGAACAAGGCGCAGTGCGTCATCGTCGTGCCGTCGCTGAAGAAGGCCGCCTTCGTCTTCGGCGGCGAGTACGGCGGCGGTTTGATGAGCTGCCGCCGCGGCGAGGGCTGGGCCGCGCCCGTGTTCATGCAGATCGGCAAGGGCAGCTGGGGGCTGCAGATCGGCGCGCAGTCGATCGATCTGGTCCTGCTCGTCATGAACGAGTCGGGGATGCAGAAACTGCTCGGCAACAAGGTCTCGCTCGGCGCCGAAGCGTCGATCGCGGCCGGTCCGGTCGGACGCGACGCGCGGGCGGCGACCGACGCGCAGATGCAGGCGGAGATCCTCTCCTACTCCCGTACGCAGGGCCTGTTTGCCGGAATCAACCTGTCGGGAGGCGTCGTGAAGCCGGATACCGACGCCAACGGGGATCTGTACGGCGACAACGTCACGCCCAAGGAGGTGTTGAGCGGCACCACCATCGCGACGCCGCCCGCCACCAAGCCCTTCATCGACGCGCTGCAGGGCGAGAGCCGGTAACGCCCCACCAAGGGTCGGCAGGTGCGGTCCGCGCTCGGGCAGCGACCTGCCGATGACCTCTCCCTACCCGACCTTCCTCACGACGACGGAGAACGAGCCGGAGTTGTCGTTGACCTCGTTGTCGTTCACGCCCAGCATCAATTGGCCGCTCGCCGGCATCACGATCGGCTGGGAGTTGGTGCCGATCGGAAACGGCGTGCTGGCGCCGACCTTGGCGATGAGCGCGCCGACCGACGCCGCCGGGACCGGATAGGCGCCGTTGCGCAGGGTGCCGCCGCCGGGACCGGTGGTCATCCCCGAGCCCTGGCCGAATTGAATCTGGCCGCTCGCGTCGAACGTGACCCGATCCCCCTTCTTGACCATCACGCCGGTCGGTGTCCAGGCCTGGTTCGCAAGCACCTGCACCGCGCCGGGCGTGGCCTGGCCAGCCGATGCGCCCGCCGCGTCGCTCGGCGTGTAGTTGTAGGCGGTGCGGGCGCTCTCCGGGTTCAGGTAGATTCGCTTGACGTCGCTGATGGCGTAGCGCTGTGTCTGGCCCGCCTGGTTTCTCCACAGCACCGTGTCCCCGTTGACGAGGTTCGCGAGCTGTCCCTTCAGGTTGGAGCCGTTGCGTAGGGCCAGCATGTCGCCGGTGCCGGACGGCAGCGCCTGCAGCTCGGAGGAGGGCGGCTGGCCGCCGACGAAGTCGATCACGGCCACCTGGCTTTGCGGAAACGTCAGGTCCTTGTCGTTCTGCTGGCCGAGGTTCAGGTAGCCGTTGATCAGGTTTTCGTGGTCCGAGCCGTGGGCGACGATCGTGCCGCTCTTGCGCTCGCCGTCCGTCAGGATGAATGTTGCGCGCGCACCCTGGGCGAAGGCATATCCTGCGGCGCAGACCACGACCGCCGTCGTCGCGAGGGCTGTCTTGAACATGATCACCTCCTCTGCGTCCCGTTCATTCAACAGTCGATCGGAAGACACAGCAAGAGCCACGCCGAGCCTCGGTCGACCCAGCTGAGCCGTCGTTGAAACAGCCGGCGATCAGTTGAAACAGCCGGCGATCAGAAGGTGAGTCCGACGCCGAACTGCAGCCGGTTCGTGCTGATTCCCTTGAGATTGGCGTCGGCGTTCTTGCCGACATACCCGTACCGATAGCTGAGGTCGCCGACCCAGCGACCGGTGAGAGGCAGGCGGGTGCCGAAGCCGGTGGTGATGAACACCCGATTGTAGTGGCCCGACAGGTCGCTGCCCAGCGCGACGCCGAACTGATCGAGGAGCGACCCGGTCACGTCCGCGCCGGCGACATTGAACGTCACGTCGTTGAAGACGGTCCCGGCGCCGACGCCGAAGAGCGCGTACGGCCGCAGCCGGCCGTGTGGCGGCAGGCGGTACTTCACGCCGGCGTCGAAGTAGTTCACGTGCTGTTTGACGTCGGCCGAACCGCCGATGTAGTCGGCGACGACCGCCGCGTGGCTCTCGATTTCGCTGCTCGCGACGTTCAGGATGCGGCCGCCCTCGCCGTAGATCCCGAGCTTGTCGGTGAGCCACCAGCCGATCTCCCCGCCGAGCGAAACGCTGGCCTTGTGGCCGAAGGTCGGGCCGACGGTGAATTCGGCGTCCCACCGGCTGTCCGACGTGGCGGTCGGAGCCGACTGCGCGCGCGCCGTGCCGGCGCATGCCACGACGACCACAAGCATCACTGCCACACGCTTCATCGACAACTCCTCCGTCTGGCGCTGGATTCCTGTCGCGGATGGGGCTGGGCGGCCTACCGCAGAGCGAGAAGGGACTCCGAAGTATACCGTCGGCCCCCGACCCCGTGCAATCAAAACCGCTCCCCCGCAGTTTGCGACGACGGGACGCGGCTGCTATTCTGATGGGCGATTGTCCTGGTATGCCCATGAGCGAATCGGACCAGCTCTCACCGGCCGCCCTCTCGCCCGTCGTCGACCCCGGCAGCACCGCCCTGCCGCTCCCGCCCGTGCTCGAGCCCGACGCCTCGCCGCCGCCGGCGGCCGCCCCGGCGCGCGAGCCGGCCGCGCTGGCCGTCGGTCCGTGGAAGCGCGTCGCGCACGAGATCCTGGCCGGCCTGCAGACGCTGGTGTCGGCGGCCGTCTATGCGACGCTCATCGTGACGTTCGGGTTCCAGGTCGCGCGCGTGGACGGCCAGAGCATGGCGCCCACGCTCGAGGATCACGATCGCCTCATCGTCGACAAGCTGGTGTACGAAATGGGCGATCCGCGGCCCGGCGACATCGTGATGCTCTACTACCCGCTCAACCCGGAGAAGATGTTCGTCAAGCGAGTCATCGCCAAGGAGGGCGACACGGTTCGCATCGTGGACGGCAAGGTCTTCGTCAACGATCAACCGCTGCGCGACGACTACGTACCCAACGCGTTCCGCAGCCACGATGACTGGGGCCCCGAGGTCATCAAGCAGGGCTACTACTTCGTCATGGGCGACCACCGCAACAACAGCTCGGACAGCCGCCACTGGGGCCAGGTGCCGAAGAAGTACATCGTCGGCAAGGTCAAGGTCCGGTGGTGGCCGCTCCAGGATGCCCGCATCTTCCAATAGCCATAGCGCGCGGCCGGCTCCCCCGGTTTCCCGCCGCTCGACCTTTGTGCTTAACTGAAGCGCTGTGCCTCGTCACTGCACGGTTCTCATCGCCGCCTCGGATCTGCTGCCGACGCTGACCGCCAGCGCGGCGGACGGAGGCGAACTGCTGGCCTTCGCCGACACCGACGCGCTTGCTGCCCTCGAGGTGATCACGCGCCGCCGGCCGCGCGTCGTGGCGCTGGAGCGCCTGTTCGCGGCGACGCCGCGAGGCGCGGCGCTCATCAACCGGATCAAGGCCGATCCGGCGCTCGTCGGATCGGAGATCCGTGTGGTCTCGCACCAGTCGACCGGTCTCCACGTCTCCACGATGCCGGGGCTGGCCCCGTCGTCGGCCGCCACGATCCCGCTCGATCAGCGCGGCACGCGCCGCGCTCAGCGCTTTCGAATCGCCGGGGTGCTCGGCGCGATGGTGGACGGGAATGCCGCGACGCTCGTGAACCTGTCGACCATCGGCGCGCAGGTGGTGTCGTCGACGATCCTGAGGCCGAATCAGCGCGTCCGGATGGCCCTGACCGACGACCACGGCAGCATCCGCTTCAACGCGGCCGTGGCGTGGGCGTCGTACGAGATGCCGGCCAAGGGCGGCCCGCGCTACCGCGCCGGGATCGAATTCGTCGACGCCAACGGCGAGTCGGTCGACGCCTTCTGCCTCCGCCACCGCGAACACCACCAGCAGGTCTGAACCGCCGGCGGCCGGCTCGGGGCCGGCCCGCTACGCGAGCGCGAATCCCGCCATGCGCGCGGCGACGACGTCTCCGCGCACGATCGTGTCGTCGCGGTCCGAGCCGGTGGAGATGATGGCGGCCGGCACGCCGCTCACCTCTTCGAGCCGCGCGACATATCGGCGTGCGGCCTCGGGCAGATCGGCGAACCGTCGGGCGCCGCGGGTCGGCGTCGACCAGCCGGGCAGAGTCTCGTACACCGGCTCGCATCGGGCGAGCTCGGCCAGGTCCGAGGGCAACTCCACGATGACCTGGGATCCCAGGCGATACGACGTGCAGACCGGAATCTCCGCCAGGCCGTCGAGCACGTCGAGCTTGGTCAGCGCCAGCGCGTCGAGCCCGTTGATGCGCACGCCGTAGCGCACGGCGACCGCGTCGTACCAGCCGCAGCGGCGCGGTCGTCCGGTGACCGCGCCGTACTCGTTGCCGCTGTCGCGCAGGCGGGTACCCGCGTCGCCGGTCAGCTCGGTCGGCAGCGGCCCCTCGCCGACGCGCGTGGTGTAGGCCTTGGCCACGCCAAGGACGCCGTCGATGGCGCGCGGGCCGACGCCGAGGCCCGTGCACACGCCGCCGATCGTCGCGTTCGACGAGGTCACGTACGGATAGGTGCCGTGATCGATGTCGAGCAGCGTTCCCTGGGCGCCCTCGAACAGGATCGATTGTCCGGCCGCCGCGGCGCGCGACAGCAGGAGCGAGACGTCGCCGACCATCGGCCGTATGCGGTCGGCCAGCGCCAGGAGCCGCTCGAGCACCGGGCGCCAGTCCATCGTCGAGTCCTGGACGAGGCGATTGCGCGCGGCGACGTTGTCGCGCACGCCCTGCTCGAGGGCGTGCGGGTCGGTCAGATCGCAGACGCGGATGCCGCGCCGCGCGATCTTGTCCTCGTACGCCGGCCCGATGCCGCGCGAGGTCGTGCCGATCCGGCGCTCGCCGCGCCTGGCTTCCGACAGCAGGTCCAGGTCGCGGTGATACGGCAGGATGAGGTGCGCCTTGTCGCTGATGACGAGGCGGCCGGCCGCGTCGACGCCGTGCGCGGCGAGCTCGTCGATCTCGGCGAAGAGCGCCTCGGGGTCCACCACGAGGCCGTTGCCGATGACGCACGTGATGCCCGGATGGAGGATGCCGGACGGGATGAGGCGCAGGATGAACTTCCGGCCCTCCTCGTACACCGTGTGCCCGGCGTTGTGGCCCCCCTGGTAGCGGGCGACGATCGAAAAGCGCGGCGTCAGGAGATCGACGATCTTGCCCTTCCCCTCATCTCCCCATTGCGCGCCGAGCACGGCTAGGTTCATAGTCGGACTAAGATTCTACCCGACATCCCATGATTCTCCTCGACGGCCACTCGCTCACACTCGAACAGCTGTCGGCCATCGCCGACGAGGGCGTACCGGTCGACGTGGCGCCCCCGGCGCGCGAGCGCGTACGCGCCGCGCGCGCCGTGGTCGATCGTCATGCGCACGGCGACGCGCCGGTCTACGGCATCAACACCGGCTTCGGCTCCTTTGCCGAGGTGAAGATTGCGCCCGAGGCGCTCGACGCGCTGCAGCTGAACCTGCTCCGCAGCCACGCGGCGGGGGTCGGCGATCCGCTGGCCGTACGCGACGTGCGCGCGGCGATGGCGCTACGGGCCAACGTCCTGGCCAAGGGCTTCTCGGGGATCCGTGCCGAGACGCTCGACGCGCTCATCGCACTCTTGAACCGGCGCGTGCACCCGGTGGTGCCGTCGCGCGGCTCGGTCGGCGCGAGCGGCGACCTGGCGCCGCTCGCGCACCTCGCGCTGGTGCTGGTCGGGGAAGGGTGGGCCACCGTGGACCAGGATCGCGGTCGGCCGGGCGGGGATCGGGAGCCGCGAGAGGTCGCGCATGGCGACGGCGCGGCAGGCCGGGGACGCGTCGTCCCCGGACGCGACGCGCTGACGCGCGCCGGGCTGGCGCCGCTCGCGCTCGGGCCCAAGGAAGGCCTCGCGCTCATCAACGGCACGCAGGTGTCGACCGCCGTGCTCGCGCTCGCCATCCTCGACGCCGAGCGGGTGGCGCGCGCCGCGGACGTGGTCGCGGCGCTGTCGATTGACGCGCTGCGCGGCTCCTACCACCCCTTCGAGGCCCGGCTGCACGAGCCGCGGCCGTTCGCGGGCCAGATGGCGTCGGCCTCCAACCTCGAGCGCCTCATCAAGGGCAGCGGCATCAACGCCTCGCACGCCAACTGCGGCCGCGTCCAGGACGCCTATTCCCTGCGGTGCGCGCCGCAGGTGCACGGCTCGGCGCGCGAAGCGCTCCGCTTCGCGCGCGGAATCGCCGAGGTCGAGGCGAACGCGGCGACCGACAACCCGATGGTGTTCGCCGAGACCGGCGACATCGTGTCGGGCGGCAACTTCCACGGGCAGCCGATCGCGATGGCGGCCGACCTCGTCGCGGCGGCGCTGGTGCCGCTGGCGACGATCAGCGAGCGGCGGACCGATCGCCTGGTCGATCCGACCCTGAGCGGCCTGCCGGCGTTCTTGACGCGCGACGGCGGCCTGCGGTCCGGCCTGATGCTGGCGCAGGTGACGGCCGCCGCCGTCGCATCCGAGCTGAAGAGCCTGGCGCACCCGGCCGGGGTCGACACGATCCCGACGTCGGCCAACAAGGAAGACCACGTCAGTATGAGCATGACGGCGGCGCTCAAGGCGGCGGCCGTGGTCGCGCGCGTGCGCGAGGTCGTCGCCGTCGAACTGCTGTGCGCGTGCCAGGCGATCGACCTGCTGGCCCCGCTCGAGACGTCGGCCCCGCTCGCGCGCGTGCACGCGCTGGTGCGATCGCGCGTGCCGACGCTCGACGAGGACCGCTCGCCGGCGCCCGACATCGCCGCGATCACCAAACTGATCGCGACGAGCGCGATCGAGAACGCGTGCGGCGTGAGAGTCAAGTGAAAAATTTTTCATTTTCAAATTGACAACATTCGCGTCGCTTCTTAAGGTCTAATCTTTCGCGGACGCGCCGCGCGCGTCCGCATCAGGTCCGGCGTTCGAGAAGAATGGCCACCGCCACCCGCAGCATTCGAGCTCCACGCGGCACCGCGATCACCTGCAAGGGATGGCCGCAGGAAGCCGCGTTGCGCATGCTCATGAACAACCTCGATCCCGAGGTGGCGGAGCGACCCGACGACCTCATCGTGTACGGCGGGTCGGGCCGCGCCGCGCGCAGCTGGCCCGCCTTCGACGCGATCGTCGCCGCGCTGCGCGCGCTCGAGCACGATGAGACGCTGCTCGTGCAGTCCGGCAAGCCGGTCGGCGTCTTCCGGACGCATCCGTGGGCGCCGCGCGTCCTCATCGCCAACGCGCTGCTGGTCCCGGCGTGGGCGACGTGGGACACGTTCCGCGATCTCGAGCATCGCGGCCTGACGATGTACGGACAGATGACCGCCGGCAGCTGGATCTACATCGGCAGTCAGGGCATCGTCCAGGGCACCTACGAGACGCTCGCCGCCATCGCGCGCCAGCACTTCGGCGGCTCGCTTGCCGGGCGGCTCGTGGTGACCGCCGGACTCGGCGGCATGGGCGGCGCCCAGCCACTCGCCGCCACCATGAACGGCGCCGCCGCGCTGGTGGTCGAGGTCGACCCGCAGCGCATCGCGCGGCGGGTCGCGACCGGCTACCTCGACGAGGCGACCGACAGCCTCGATGACGCCGTCGACACGGCCACCCGCTGGACGCGCGACCGCGTCGCGCGCTCCGTCGGACTGCGCGGCAACGCCGCCGACGTCCTGCCGGCGCTCGTGGCACGGGGCGTCGTGCCCGACGTCCTCACCGATCAGACCTCGGCGCACGACGCGCTGAACGGCTACGTGCCGAACGGGATGAGCCTCGAGGAGGCGCTGCGGCTCCGCGGCAGCAACCCGGCGGCCTACATCGAGCGATCGATGGCGGCGATGGCCACGCACGTGCGCGCCATGCTCGCGCTGCGCGCCCGCGGCGCGGTCACCTTCGACTACGGCAACAATATCCGCGCGCAGGCGGAAAAGGCGGGCGTCGCCGACGCCTTCGAGATCCCGGGGTTCGTGCCGGCCTACATCCGGCCGCTGTTTTGCGAGGGCAAGGGCCCGTTCCGCTGGGCGGCGCTCTCCGGCGATCCCGAGGACATCCGCGTGACCGACGAGGCGGCGCTCGAGCTGTTCGGCCGCCCGGGCGGCCGCGGGCCCGGCAGCGAGCCGGACGAGGCGCTCGTCCGCTGGCTCACGCTGGCGCGCGAGCGAATCGCGTTCCAGGGGCTGCCGGCGCGGATTCTCTGGCTCGGGCTGGGCGACCGCGCGCGCTTCGGCCTGCGCATCAACGCGCTCGTGCGGGAGGGCGCGATCCGGGCGCCCATCGTCATCGGTCGCGATCATCTGGACGCGGGATCGGTGGCCTCACCGAATCGGGAGACCGAAGGCATGCGTGACGGCAGCGATGCAATCGCCGACTGGCCGGTACTGAACGCGCTTCTCAACACGTCGTGCGGCGCGACCTGGGTCTCCGTCCATCACGGCGGCGGCGTCGGCATCGGCTACTCGCTCCACGCCGGCATGGTCATCGTCGCCGACGGCACCGCGGAAGCCGACGAGAAGCTGCAGCGCGTGCTGACGTGCGATCCGGGAATCGGCGTGATCCGACACGCCGACGCGGGCTATCCTGAAGCGCAGGCCGCCGCCGCGCGGGCGGGCCTGCGGATCCCGATGCGGGAGGAGCGTCCATGATCACCCCTCGTTCCGCTCTGCTGCGCCGGGTGCAGGCCGCGTTCGACGGATCGCCGTCGCGGATTCCGGTCCTCGTCGGCGGGTGCGGCTCGGGCCGCACGGTGCTCGCCCGCCAGCTTCACGACCGGGCCGGCCGCGGGATGGCCCAGTACATCGACGTCGAACGGACGGCGACGACGCCAGAGCGGTTCCTGCGCGCGGTGATGTCCACGTCTCCCTTCCCGGCGACCGACCAGCGGGTGCAGGGCGCGCGCCAGGCGTTCGATGCGACGCTGTCGTTCTTCGGACGCGTCCGGACGGGCAGCGAAGCGACGGCGACGTTCGTGCTCGACGAGTTCCTCGAGCTGCGCACGTTCGAGAGCTTCCCCGGGCTGCGCCGCGTGCTCCACGAGGTGGTCGACGGGCTGTCGGAGAGCGGCAACCGCTTCGTCTTGACCAGCCGCTACACGGCGCGCACGCTGCGGCTGCTGCGCGACCGCTCGGCGCGCTTCGAGATCATCCCCATGCCGTCACTGACCGCGGAGGACACGCTCGACATGATCGGCGGGTCGACCGCCTCCGCCGACGCCCACGACGCGGAGTACCTGGCCCGCACCGTCCAGGCGCTGGCCGACGGCCGCCCGTCGTACGTCCGCGCGCTCGGCGACGAGCTGGCCACGATGCGCGGCAGCGGCCCGTCGGGCATCGCCGACCCGCTCGGCGCCCTGGCCGCCCTGCTCGGCCGCGACGGACGCCTGGCCGTCCAGTGCGCCTTCTCGTACGAGCTGCGGCTGCACCGGGCGCGCGGCTACGGCGCGCTGAAGGCGATTCTCGAGATTCTCGGCGAGGAAGAAGGGCTGACGCTGACCGAAATCTCGCAGCGGCTGCAGCGCACTCCCGGCTCGACCAAGGACTACCTGTCGTGGCTCGAGGACGTCGACCTGGTCACGTCCCGCCAGAAGCGCTACAGCTTCGCCGATCCGCTGCTGCGCGTGTGGGTGCGCCTGCACTGCCGCCCGACCGCGCCGACCGAAGACGACATCGCGCGCGAAGTCCACCGCTACGCGCTGCCGCGCCTCCCGCCGGGGCAGGCGCCCGCGCCCCAGGAGAACGCCTATGCGATGGCCGGATCGTCGTCGGGTCTGATCGAGATCGACTGAGGCAGAATGTGAGGATTCGAGAATCGAGTCCTCACAGTTGTCTGAGTTTCTCCAGCGCGAGGCGGGCGGCTTCCTGTTCCGCTTCCTTCTTGCTTCCCCCGGTCGCCTCGGCGACCGCCTCGCCGCGAATCACCACTTCCACCTGGAACTGCTTGCGGTGATCGGGCCCGAGGGTGCCGGCCAGCCGGTACTCGGGCAGCGGGTAGTCCCGGGACTGCAGGTGCTCCTGGAGCGCCGACTTGTAGTCGTCGGCGCCCGCGGTCCCGCGGCGGCGGATGCCGGCGATCAGGTCGCCGAACTCTCGCGCGAGGAAGGCGCGGGCCTGATCGATGCCTCCGTCGAGGTACAGCGCCGCGATCAGCGCTTCGTAGCCGTCGGCGAGCAGCGCCTGCTTGCGGCGGCCGCCGGTCTTTTCCTCGCCGCGGCCGAGCAGCAGGTGTTCGCCGAGATCGAGCCGGTCGGCCTGCCGCGCGAGCGTGGCCGTCGAGACGAGCGACGCCTTCGTCTTCGACTTCTGTCCTTCGTCGAAGTCCGGGAACTCGCGGAACAGGATGTCGGCGATCACGAAGCCGAGGACCGCGTCGCCGAGGAACTCGAGCGACTCGTTGTCGAGGACGCCGCCGGACACGTCCTCGTTGGCGCGTGAGGTGTGCGTCATCGCATGCTCGAGGAGGCCGCGGTCGCGGAACCGGTAGCCGACCGCCCGCTGCAGCGAGTCGAACTCGTCGCGCAGCCGGACCAGCTTCTGCGTGTCGAGGTCGGTGCGGTGGCTGTCGATGATCCGCCGCGCTTCGTCGACGTCCGACGCGTGCACCGAGATCCGGACCTCGCCGAGCGTGCTGACCGTCAGCGGGAAGACCGAGTGCGGCACGTCGGATGAGAGCACGGACGGGACGCCGTGCGTCTCGAGCAGACCCCGCACGATGTTGGCCTCGACGTCGGACTGCGTCCGGAAGATGACGACGAGATCAGGCAACTTGATGGCTGGCCTCGGCGTACGGCCGGCCGGCCGGCGTGCCGAGCTCCTCGATCTTCAGCAGGATCATCGTCATGTCGTCGTGCTGGGGCGCCCCGCCGACGAACGCCTCGATCTCCCGCAGCACCCGTTCGCGCAGCTCGTCGGCCGGCAGGTGGGCGTGCTCCTCGACGATGGCGCCGAGCCGGGTCTCTCCGAAGCAGTCGTCGCGATCGTTCATCGCCTCGGAGATGCCGTCGGTGAAGAACAGATACAGGTCGCCGGTGTGGAGCGGGATCGTGTCCTCCTCCAGCAGGCGCTCGAACATCTCGCCGTTGTCGATCTTCAGGCCGAGCACGAGGCCGTCGGGGGCGAGGATGCGCGCGCGGCGGTCGGCGCCCGTGCGGCCGTTCGCGCGCGGGACCCCGTCCATGCCCGCCGCGCCGTCGCCGCTCCAGCCCGGTCCGGGCACGAAGATGAGCGGGGTGTGGCCGGCCCGCGCGTAGGTCATCGTCCGCTCCTGCAGATCGAGGACGGCGTAGGTCATCGTGATGAAGCTGCGGGCATCGAGGTGCTCGGCGATGATCCGGTTCGCCATGATCAGCAGCTCGCGCGGGGAGCTGTAAATCCGGCTGAGCGACAGCACGAGGCCCTTGAGCTCCGCCATGTAGAGCGCCGCCGACGTCCCCTTCCCCGATACGTCCGCGATCAGGATGCCGAGCCGGTGTTCGCCGAGCGGGAGGAAGTCGTAGTAGTCGCCGCCCACCTCGCGCGCCGGCACGCAGAGCGCGGTGACCGACAGGCCGGCCATCTCCAGCCGTCCCTGGGGCAGGAGCGACATCTGGATCTCGTGCGCGATCCGCAGCTCCTCCTCGAGCCGCTTCTTCTCGGCCGCCTGGCGCAGCAGGTCCTCGATGCTCGCCGTCATCGAGTTGAACGACTCGGCCAGCTCGCCGAGCTGATCCTCGGCCTTGACGGCAATCTTGTGGGTGAAGTCGCCCTGGCGCACGCGCTCCGTGCCGGTGAACAGCTGGTGGACCGAACCAGTGATCGATCTCGCCAGCGCCAGCCCGGCGACGAGCGCCACGATTTCGATGACGAGGAACAGGCCGCCGACCACGACGAGCAGGGCGAACAGCAGCGCCTCGCCGAAGTTGCGGTTGTTCATCCCCGGCACGGCCGAGATGCGATCGTAGATGTCCGCGATGCTGAGCTGCGTCGACACGACGAGCGTCCCCGCCTTGCCGGTCTGCCAGTCGCGGAACTCGAGAAAGCTCACCGAGGGCGGGCCGGTGTTCCCGGCGCCGGTCGACGGCGCCTGGAAGCCGGCCGGGGCACGCCCCTCCAGCGGCTTGACGGTCTGGTCGGTGCTCGCGGCGCTGACGCTCCTCATCTCGACGCCCGTTTCGCGCCGCAGCTGCTCCTTGAGCGCCGCGCTGACCAGCAGATCCACCACCACCGCGTAGCCGGGATGCGACGAGTCAGGGAACGCCACGGCGCGGACGAGCATCTCGGTCTGTCGATTCCCCGGGATGGCGACGCGCTGACCGCCCAGCACGATTGGGTTGGGCTCCGTCGCGCCCGGCGCGGCCGGATGGGTGTAGGCCAGCAGGCCGGACCAGCCGGTGCACCCGATCCACGACGGGATCTGCGCCGGGGCTTCCATGTGCGCCCACGGCCCGGCGGTCATCGCCGCGTCCGGACCGGCGGCCGGCCCGGCTCCTGTCGCCGTGCAGTCGCGCGCGACCGGCACGACCGCGATGGACATGCCCGGGTACTCGGTCGCCGCGTTGGCCTGCTTGCGCGCGATGATCGTGGCGACCGCGCGGCCGCCGCCGCGCTGGATCTCGAGCGCGGTGCTCTCGGCGAAAAACCGCGCCTGATCGCCGAGCGACCGCAGCCGCGTCTGCACCAGGTACGAGCTGAAGTTGTAGAAGAGCAGCAGGCCGGAGAGCAGGAAGAACGCGACGATCAGAATTGCCGGGATGAAACCGATGAAAATGTAGGACAGGATCAGCTTGCGACGCACCCGCCACAACAGCCGGCGCTTGGCCAGGACTCCGAGGAGAAAGAGAAAGTACGCCGCGCCGGCCGCGATCGCGAGAGCGGCCACGGTGTCCACGACGCTCAGGAACGGCGGCACGCCCCCGATGGCCAGGCCCATCAGCCAGACCGCCACGCGCACCACCAGCCCGACGACGATGGCGCGGCCCGGCAGCGTCCGCAGCAGGGCGTGCCGGAAGCCGTCGGGACGATCCGGCGGCGGCAGAGAACCGCGTGTGCGGTGGGGGCGGGAACCGGGCATGAGCGTGGACTTCGCGATATTAACAGATGTATCGTAACGGGATCGTGAAGCTGACGACCAAGGTGCGATTCAGTACGCTGTGTCTGCATGCCGGGCAGGAGCCCGACCCGTCGACCGGCGCCATCATCACCCCCATCTACGCGACCTCGACCTACGTCCAGGAAGAGCTCGGCCGTCACAAGGGCTTCGAGTACGGGCGGACGCAGAATCCGACCCGACTGGCCCTCGAGGGCAACCTGGCCGCCATCGAGTCGGGCCGGGCGGCCTACGCCTTCGCCTCGGGCATGGCGGCCATCCGCGCGATCGCAACCCTGCTCAAGTCGGGCGACCACGTCATCGTGTCGGACAACACATACGGCGGGACGTTCCGGCTGTTCGACAAGGTCCTGACGCGCTACCAGCTCGCCTTCTCCTACGTCGACACCTCCGACCTCGATGCTGTCGAACGGGCGATCACGCCCGCGACGCGGATGCTGTTCGTCGAGACGCCGACCAACCCGATGTTCAAGCTGACGGACCTGCGGGCGGCGGGCGAGCTGACCCGCCGGCGCGGGATCCGGCTCGTCGTGGACAACACCTTCGCCAGCCCGTACATCCAGCGTCCGCTCGAGATGGGCGCCGACCTGGTCACGCACAGCACGACCAAGTACCTCAACGGCCACAGCGACAGCGTCGGGGGCGTGGTCGTCGCCGCGCGCGAAGACGATGCCGAGTGGCTCAAGTTCGTGCAGAACGCCGAAGGCGCGATCCTCAGTCCGTGGGACTCCTGGCTGGTCCTGCGCGGCACCAAGACGCTGCCGCTCCGCATGGAGCGGCACAGTGCCAACGGGCTCGCCCTGGCCGAATACCTGTCCGGGCACGCAAAGGTCCGCAAGGTCTTCTACCCCGGGCTGCCGAGCCATCCGCAACACGAGCTGGCCAGGCGCCAGATGCGCGGATTTGGCGGCATGCTGTCGTTCGAGCTCGGGTCGCTCGAGGCGGCGCGCCGGCTGCTGAACCACGTGCGGCTGCACGCCCTCGCCGAGAGCCTCGGCGGAGTCGAGACGCTCATCTCCCATCCGGCGTCGATGACGCATGCATCGGTGCCGGCTGAGCGCCGCGCGGCGCTCGGTATCACGGACGGCCTGGTCCGGATCTCCGCCGGCGTCGAGGACGTCGAGGACCTGCAGGACGATCTCGCCCAGGCGCTCGATCGCGTCTGATGGGCGACCTGCTCGACTTTTTCCTGCACGCCGACCGGCACCTGCTCGACTTCGTCCAGGCGTACGGCACCTGGATTTATGCGCTGCTCTTCGGGATCGTCTTCTCGGAGACCGGCTTCGTCGTCACGCCGTTCCTGCCGGGCGATTCGCTGCTCTTCGCGACTGGAGCCCTGGCGGCCACCGGCGCGCTGAATCCGGCGCTGGCCTTCGCGCTCGTGGCGCTGGCGGCCTTCACGGGCAACGCGGTGAACTACTCGATCGGCCGCGCCGTGGGGCCGCGGGTCTTCGCCGCGACCGATCGCTCGGCATGGTCGCATCGGCTGCTCAATCAGGAGCACCTCGACCGGGCGCACGTCTTCTTCGAGAAATACGGAGGAAAGGCGGTGATCCTGGGCCGCTTCGTGCCCATCGTCCGGACGTTCGTGCCCTTCGTCGCCGGGGCGGCGCAGATGTCGCCTCCCGCATTCGGCTTCTACAATCTCGTCGGCGCCGTCGGCTGGGTGACGCTCTGCCTGGGCGGTGGCCTGCTCTTCGGGAACGTGCCCGTGGTCAGGCAGAACTTCTCGCTCGTGACCATCGGCATCGTCATCGTGTCGGTCCTGCCGATGGCGGTCGAGCTCGTTGCACGCCGGCATCGCGCCGCGCTAGTGCCGCCAGAGACGAGGCACTCGGAAGACTGACCCGGCGGACCGCCGCGGATCAGCCCTTCCCCGCCACTGCCTCCTCCACCCATTCGGTGTAGGCGGCGCTGCCGGCGGCGGGCAACACGAGGAGTTCCGGCAGCTCGTACGGGTGCAGCGCCCGGATCCGATCCTCGAGCGCGGCGAGCCGAGCCCTGGTCGTCTTGATCACGATCTGCCGCTCCTCGGCGCGTTCGACCGCGTTGTTCCATCGGTAGATCGAGCTCATCGGCGCGTGCACGTTGACGCAGGCCGCGAGGCGCTCGTCCACGAGCGTCCGGGCGAGGCGTGCCGGCTCGTCGCCATCGCCGGCCGGCAGCGTCGTGAGAACGACGACCATCTCCCTCTCCATGTTCCACCTCCACCGCGGCGCCCGTCCGGCAACACGGCGGCACGGCCGCGCTCGGAGCTCTGCCGCGCTTCCGGCTTGTACTTCCCGCCCGCTTGTTGTACTGTCTTGAGCGGTGCCGAAGCACGCGGCGGACAGAACGGCGCGGGGCCGCCACAAGGCGAGCGGCGATGGCGGCGGGCGCACGCGGCGCATCATCCGCTGGTCACTGCTCTTCTTTGCCGCGCTGATCGTCGTCAACACGCTGGTCGGCGATCGCGGGCTCCTTGCGACGATGCGCGCCCGCCGCGACTACGATCGCCTGGCCGCCAGCATCGCCCGCGAGCGCGCCGAGAACGCGCGGCTGCGGGAGGAGGCCCGCCGCCTGCGCGAGGATCCGAGCGCCATCGAGGAAGTGGCGCGCGGCGAGCTGGGCCTCATCCGCCCCGGCGAAAAGGTCTTCATCATCAAGGACGTCCCTCCGCCCGGCAAGCCCTAACTCGACTGTCAGATCGCGGGTGACGGGTGGCCGAGGCCGGGCGCCCACGAGCGCGCAAGGCCGTCAGCCGTATGCACGTTTGTCGGCCTGAGCACTCGGGGGCTGGCCTCGGACGGGGCCCGTCAGCGTCATTTTGCAGCGCGCCCTGATCTAAGTCCGCCCGAAGCGCCCGACCCGCAGCAGGGCCGCAGCCCCTAACGCCACAACCGATCCGCTGACGCTCAGGAGCGCGCCCATCTTGGTCTGGTCGAGGAGCGGGCCGACCGGGAACGCCGCCGTCGCGAAGAACAGGGCGACCGTGAAGCCGATGGCCGCGGCGAATCCGACGACCACCAGGTCCTTCCACCCCAGCTTCGCCGGCAGGTGCAGACCGGCGAACACGGCCATCACGACCGACGCGATGATGCCGATTGGTTTTCCCGCGAGAATCGCGACCAGGACGGCCCACGTGCCTGGCCCGAACTGCTCGAACGGCACGCCCGCGTTTGCCAGGCCGAAGAAGAAGAGGATGCCCTGCACCGGGTACTTCCACCAGTGCTCGAACTCGCTGAGAGTATCGTGCGCGGTCGGCGGCGCCTCCACGAACAGGCCGGGGTCCCGGGCGGCATGGGGCAGGAACGGAACGATGGGCACGAGCGCCAGCGCGGGGTGCAGTCCGCCGAAGTACAGCGCGGCCCAGGAAAAGGATCCTCCCGCGACGACGTAGGGCCAGAAGTTCTTCGACCTGCGCCGGCGAATCAGGTACGAGAGGAGGATCGCCGCCGACATGAGCACGAGCGCCTCGAGTAGATGCAGCTCGCCGATCGGATAGAACACGGCGAGGATCACGAGCCCGAGCGCATCGTCGGCAATCGCGAGAAGCAGAAGGAACGGGATGGCAGGATGGCGCTTGAAGATGCCGCGGGCGACGAGGTAACTGAACGCGATGTCGGTGGCGCAGGGGATCGCCCATCCCCGCGTGAGGACCGGCTGATGCCACGCGTGGACCAGGACGATGTAGATGATGGCCGGGCCGACCATGCCGCCCGTCGCCGCGACGACGGGCAGCGCCGCGCGCCTCCAGGTATGGAGGGCGCCGCCCGGCGCGGTCGCCTCCACGACCTCCTTCGTGGCGAGGGCGAAGAAGAACACCATGGCGACGTCGTTGACAGCGAAATGGAGCGCATGGGCGAAGCGCTCATAACTCTCCGGACCGAGGTTGACCCAGATCAGGGCGAGGACGGCACCAACGGGAAGCACGAGCGAGTGGTCGACGGCGAACTCGACGAAACGGGCGCGGGGCGAATCGGTCACGCCTGTATCTTAACTGGGGGATCGCGGCGCCCGATATCCGGTGCCGGGCGCGCGGCCAGCGCGGCGTACACTAGGACCCGTGCCGGCCAAGCTGCTGTCGTCGCCGTCCACCCGCCTCGTCCTCGCCGCCGTCGCGATCGCGGTGCTCGCACTGGGCCTGCTGCTGCGGCCGCATGCTCCCGAGTCCTTCTCGCTGCCCTCGACCGAAGCGCCGGCGCCGATGCTGGAAGAGCTCATCACGGGGCGCGGCGTCCCCCAGACTCTCGACGCGGTGCAGGCCGCGGCGCGGCGGGTCGGCGGAGCCGTGGTCACCTTCACGCCGCCGGCGCAATCGCCGACGGCGCCTCAGCTCCACGCGGAGTGGCAGAGCGACGCCACGCGGGCGACCGGGGGCGGCGCCGGGCTGTTGATCTCGACCGACAGCGACGTCCTGACGCTCGCGAGCGCCGTGGGCGGCTCCCGTGCGCGGGCGCGCCTCGCGAGTGGCCGCGAGGTCAGCGGCGATGTGACCGTCTACGATCCGCGATCGGGCCTCGTCATCGTGAAACTGGACGCCGCCGACGCGCTGCAGCCGGCGGCGATGGCCGACGAGCCGCCGGGTCCGGGCGACATGGTCTTCGCCGCCGGCCGGGCCGGCGCGAGCGACACCATCGCGCCGATGTTCGTCGCCGGCAGGGACGGCGACGACTACCTGCTCACGAGCGGCGGGGCCGCGGACGGCGCGCCGCTCTTCACCGTGTCCGGACGGGCGTTCGCCATCGCCGGGCCCGCCGGGTCGTGGCGCGCGTACGCCCTGGGGGCCGCGATCGATCGCCTCCGGCGCCTGACGGCGGAGGGCCGGGGGAACCCGAGCGGCGTCGGCGTGACCTTCCAGCCCCTCGACGCCGACCTCGCCGCGGCGTTCGGCGAGGAGGGCGCCCTGGTCGCGGACGTCTCGCCCGACAGTCCGGCCGAATCCGCCGGGCTGCGTGCCGGAGACGTCGTTGTCGACGTCGCCGGCGAGGCGACGTCCAGCTCGGGCACGGCGGGCGCGATTGTCGCGGCGCTTCCACCGTGGCTGCCGGCGACGTTCACGGTCCGGCGCGGCAGACAGACGAAGGAGATCGTGGTCACGCCTGAGCGGCTGCTCGACGCGTGGTGGCGTGGCGTACCTCGAAAGGCGCCGGAGCGCGCGCCGCTCGTGGCCGACTGGCTGCCCGCCGGGCTCTCCGCCGCCCACGTCTCGCGCACCGCGCGCCTGCTGACGGTGAACGCCAGGACGCCGGGTTCCCAGGAGACGCCGCGATCGGGCGCGGTCCTGTGGGTCGAGGACGGCGGGCAGCGTTTCTTCACAAGGATACGGTGAACGAAATCCTCTCGGTCGGGCTGATTCTCCTGGCGGCCGTCGCCGCCGGCCATCTCGCCCAGCTGGCGCGCGTGCCGGAGGTGACCGGCTATCTCCTGGTCGGCGCGGCGCTCGGCCCGGGCGTGCTCGATGTCATCTCCGTCGACAACCGCGAAGCGCTGCAGTTTCTGAGCGAGATCGCCCTCGGCCTGATCCTGTTCAGCATCGGCGCGTTCTTCGAGGCCTCGCGGATCGCGCCCCTCGGCCGTCGCGTCGTGCTCCTGACGCTCCTCGAGGCCGGGGGCGCGGCGGTGCTCGTCTTCGGCGGCATGCTCGCCGTCGGGCTGCCGCTGTCGGCGGCAACCCTGCTCGGCATCATCGCGATGGAGACGGCGCCGGCGACGACCCTCATGGTGCTGAGGGAGTACGACGCGCAGGGGCCCCTCACCGACCTGCTGATCGCGATGCTCGCCCTGAACAACATGCTCGTGCTGGTCGCGTTCGGCGTGGCGAGCGCCGTCATCGGTCATTTCGGGGGCCCGGCGCCATCCGTCTCGGCCTACGCGGGCATCTTCGGCGCCGTGTGGGGCATTGTGGGATTGGTCGCCCTGGGCGCCGTGCTCGGCGTGGGGCTCGACACCTGGACGCGCCGCGTGAACACCACCGCCGAGCTCTCGGTGCTCGGTCTCGGCATCCTGCTGGTAGCCGTCGGCGCGGCGCGCTGGCTGAACCTCTCGTCCCTGGTCACGACCCTCGTGCTCGGAGCCACGCTGGTGAACGCGTCGGAGCGCAGCGCAAACCTGCTGGCCGCGCTGCGTCAGGCCGAGCCGCCGTTCTATGCGGCGTTCTTCGTGCTCGCGGGCGCCGAGCTCCGCCCCGAGACCCTCGCCGGCATCGGGGTCGCGGGCCTCGCGTACGTCACGCTGCGCTCGGCCGGCAAAGTGCTGGGCACCCGCCTCGGCGGGCGGCTGCTCGAAGTGCCCGACATCCTGCGCCGCCATCTCGGGCTCTGTCTCATCTCGTCGTCGTCTCTGGCGATCGGGCTGACCATCCAGATCCGAACGCTCTTTCCCACCGAAGCGGCCAGCATCACCGGCATCGTGCTCGCCGGCGTCATCCTCTTCGAGATCGTCGGACCGCTCCTCGCGCGACGCGCGCTCTTCCGCACGGGCGAAGCGAGCGTCGTCGCCCGGCCCTCCGCCATCTGATGCCCCTCGGGATATACTCCCCCAGACCTGGGAGGGAGACGGCGATGGCACGAGGCGGTGGAGCGGATTTGTCGGCGGCCTATGTTCGCGTGGCGGCGGCAGTATTGATGGTCGGGGCGACCGTGTGGGCGCAGAGCGACGCCGTGGCGCCGACCAACGACCTGGCGAATCCGTACCGCACGGTCGAGAACTTCCTGAAGATGCCGGCGGGACGCACGTGGGGCTCGACGAGCGCCGTGGCCGTCGCCCATGACGGCCGCAGCATCTGGGTCGCGGAGCGGTGCGGGGCGAACAGCTGTGCCGGATCCGACCTGCCGGCCGTGCTCGAATTCGACCCGTCGGGCCAGCTCGTGAAGAGCTTCGGCGGAGGGCTCATGGCGTTCCCGCACGGCATCGACGTCGACCGCGACGGCAACGTCTGGGTGACCGACGCCGGCGACGACGCGCCGCGGGGAGCGCGCGGCGGCGTCGCGCCGGGCGACGCGCCGATCCCGCGGCCCGGCGTGATGCGCGGCCACCAGGTCTTCAAGTTCAGCCCGGAGGGCAAGCTGCTGATGACGCTCGGCAAGAAGGGCGGCGCCGCCGATCCCGATTACTTCTATCAGCCGAACGACGTGCTGGTCGCCCCGAACGGAGACATCTTCGTCGCCCAGGGGCACGGCGCGCCCGTCGATCGCATCTTCAAGTTCTCCAAGGACGGCAAGCTGCTGAAGACGTGGGGCCGGCGCGGTACCGGGCCCGGCGAGTTCGATCAGCCGCACGCCCTGGCGCTCGACTCGAAGGGCCGCCTCTACATCGGCGATCGCAGCAACAACCGGATCGAAATTTTCGATCAGGACGGCCGCTACATCACCGAATGGAAGCAGTTCAGCCGGCCGAGCGGCATCTTCATCACGCCGGACGACACGATGTACGTGGCCGATTCCGAGTCCGAATCGGTCTCGAAGAACCACGACGGCTGGAAGCGCGGCATCCGGATCGGCAGCGCGAAGGACGGCTCGGTCAGGTTCCTGATTCCGGACCCCGACCAGCACGCCAGGGGCACGAGCGCCGCAGAGGGGGTGGCGGTCGACGCCGACGGCAACATCTGGGGCGCCGAAGTCGGGCCGAAGGACGTGAAGAAGTACGTCAGGAAATGAGCCGCGCGTTCACGCGCGGTCGACCCCTCGCCGGCCGTTCTCCACGACGAACGTGCCCACGGTCTCGATCGGTGCGCCGGGACGGCTGACGTACGGCACACAGCGATACGTGCTCGTCAGGCGCGCCGGCGCCACCTCGACGCTGACGTAGCCGCGGCGCGCGTTGAAGAACTTCACGTGCGGGTTGAGCGCCTGCACGCGGCTCGTGTCCGCGTCGTTGCCGTCGCCCCCCGAGGTCATCGACGTACCCACCAACTCGGCGCCGACCACGGCGGAGCCGGGATCGTCGTAGTCCATCTTCAGATCGGCGACCCAGTTCGTGTGGATGTCGCCGGTCACGACGACCGGGTTCGAGACTCGATTGTCGGCGAGCAGGGTCATCAGCCGGTGGCGGGCCGGGACGTAGCCATCCCACTTGTCCATCGAGAACACCGGCTCGTCCTTCGCCATGCGCGTGGTCTGCGCGATCATCACCTGGTTCGCCAGCACGTTCCAGCGCGCGGGAGATCCGCGCAGGCCCTCGGCCAGCCACCGCTCCTGCTCGCCTCCCATCATCGTTCGCTGCGGCTGGAAGACGTCGGGGCACCGCGGCTTGGTGCCATCGCCGCACGCCTGATCCGACCGGAACTGGCGCGTGTCGAGGACGTGGAACCGCAGCAGCCCTCCGAACTCCAGCCGCCGGTAGATCTGCATCCGGGGGCCGTGTGGCAGCGACGTCCGCCGCAGCGGCATGAACTCGAAGTACGCCTGGTAGGCGGCGGCCCGCCGCAGCAGGAACTGCTCGGGCGGGATCGAGGTGTCCTCGGCGAAGGGCCCCGCCCAGTTGTTGGCGACCTCGTGGTCGTCGTTCGTGACGATCCACGGGCACGCGGCGTGCGCGGACTGCAGGTCCAGGTCAGCGCGGTAGAGCGCGTAGCGGGCCCGGTACTGATCGAGCGTGAACACCTCGCCGCCCTTGTGCTCGCGAACCGCGGGAGCCGAGGGGAACCGCTTCTCGTAGATGTAGTCGCCGAGATGGACGATGACATCCGGATGTTCGTCGGCGAGGTGGCGGAATGCGGTGTAGTAGCCGTGCTCGTAGTTCTGGCACGAGATGAACGCAAAGCGCACGCGGTCGGCCGCGGCGCCCGCGGCAGGCGCCGTCCGGCTCCGTGCGGCCGCGCTGACCTGCCCCCCGGTCGAGAAGCGATACCAGTAGTCCCGGCCGGGCGCGAGGCCTCCGACCTCGGCGTGCACCGTATGACCCAGTTCGGCCGGCGCGAGGCTCGAGCCGCGGCGCACGATCCGCCGGAACCGATCGTCGGCGGCGACCTCCCATCGGACCGACGCGGCCTTCGCCTGTCCGACCACCGCAGGATCGAGCTTCGTCCACAACACCACCCCGTCGGGCCAGGGATCCCCCGACGCGACGCCGAGCGTGAAGGGATTGCCGCTCAACCGTGTCTGGGCCACCGCGTCGCCGGAGAGCGATGCCAGCGCGATCAGGCCGGCGACGTCGCGCCCGACGCGCAGGAAATCCCGGCGGCTGACGGGACGACCGTACAGGTGATACCACTGCGAACGCGTCGGGGACATGTGGACCTCGCGGGTGTGGACGCGAGGCGATTATAGGCGGGAACGAGTCGCCGCGGCCGCTCGCTCAGCGACCGCGGACCGTGACGACCGGACAGGACGCGGTGGCCACGACCCGCGCGGCGACGCTGCCGACGAACATCCGCGACAAGCCGGTGCGCCCGTGGGTTCCGATGACAATCAGATCGGCGCGTGCCGTCCGCGCCGTCCGGACGACAACGTCCGCGGGGTTCCCGTCGCGAACGAGCCCCTCTGCGCCGACGCCGGCCTTCCGGGCGCGGGCGACGAGCCGCTTGACCTGGCCCCTGGCCCACGCGCGCGTACTCCGCTCGATTTCCTGCCAAAGCGTCACCGCCGCCAACGGGTCGACCGGAATCGTGGCGACCGGCGTGACGACGTGCAGGATGGTCAACGCGGCGCGATCCATACGCGCCAGCCGGATGGCCGTTGCAAAGGCCCGCCGGGAAGCGGGCGAGAAGTCCGATGCGAAGAGGATCCGCCGCAGACGCGCCACGTCAGTGCCGAAAGTGCAAGATACGGACCAGGCCAATTCGCGGCCGCTGTGACCCTGGCTGCCGGAGTTCCGCCAGCGCCGCTACCCCCCGCGACGCCGATCGCCGCCAGCCTGAGGGCCACGCCGGCGAACACGCCCATCACGACGGCGTCGAGCCTCGGCTGCACGATGGCGTTCGACACGATGCGCGTCATGCCCGCGACGTTGTAGAGCGTGGCCTGCGGCTCGATCTGGCGCGCGGCGTCCCGGAGGAGCGCCGCCGACGCGCCGGGCCCGGCGTTCGATCGCAACCCGGCATCGACGAAGGACGCGCACGCGGCATGCCGGCACTTATCACTGGCATCTCAAGTGGAGTGGGCTCGTCGGCAGCGGGCCCTTTGGCGGACAATGGAGGCTCGGTCCCCCGCTCGACCCTTCCTGGACGAGGTGCAGCATGCAGGAAACGGCTTACGGACTGCGCGTGACCCTGGCGATCCCGTTCGACGCGGCCGTCGAACGCACGAAAGACGCGCTCAAGGCGGAAGGGTTCGGCGTTCTGACGACCATCGACGTGCAGCAGACGCTCAAGGCGAAGCTCGATCGCACGTTCCGGAAATACGTGATTCTCGGCGCGTGCAACCCGCCGCTCGCCGACCGCGCGCTGCACGCGGAGCTCGAGATCGGGCTGCTCCTGCCCTGCAACGTCATCGTCTACGAGAGCGGCGCGGAGGCCAGCGTGGTCGCCGCGATGGCGCCCCTGGCTGCGCTCGGCGTCGTCGGGTCGAACGCCGAGCTGCAGGCCGTGGCGGAGGAGGCCGACCGGAGGCTCCGCGGCGTGCTGGCGGCGCTCGAAACGGGCCGATAGCCGCCGCCAGGCCGCTCCGGCCGCGACTCGCCACTTATATGGCATCCAATATATAATCGCCCTTGCGTGCCTTCAATGGCCGTCTCTTCACGAACGGCGAACAGGCCGCCTGCCGCGGCGGGTTGAGATAGAAAACCGATCACACTCACGCCCCGTCCACGAGCTGCACGATCCGTTGGGCGCGGATCGCCACGTCGGCGCGCCGCTTACGCCGGTGTGCCAGGCGCTCGGGCACCGTGCGGTCGTCAGCTGCCACGGTGACGTCGGTCGATGGCATACGCCATCGTCCCGTGTGCACATGACTCGTCCAATCCTTGTCCGCCATCCTTCGAGGGCGGCGATCAACGACGCCTAGGAGCTGTCGATGGCTGATGTTCCGTTATCCGCAGGCGCGGCCGAATCACGATCACAGCTGCCGAAGAAGGGGAGCTTCGGAATAGCACTGGAGCCCGAGGTCATGACCATCGCCGGTTATGCATTGCTGATCGGTCTGATTGGTGGTCTGGTCGCGGAAGGTCTGCTCGAGCTCATCTATTTCTTCACGAACCTGTGCTTCTACGGCCGGCTCTCTTTCGCCGTCGCCAGCCCGGCGCACCATCATCTGGGACCGTGGGTGATACTGATCCCCCCCATCGGCGGCCTGGCCGTCGGAATCATGGTCCACTACTGGGAACCCACACTCAAGGGTCACGGCATCCCGGAAGCGATGGAAGCCGTGTTGTTCAGCCGCAGCAGAATGCGGCTTCGGGTGGCCTTTCTGAAGCCGTTGGCGACCGCTCTTGCTATCGGAACCGGCGGCCCGTTCGGGGCCGAGGGCCCCATCATTCAGACGGGAGCCGCGTGCGGATCCCTGTTCGGACAGCTGGTCGGTCTCACGCCATACTATCGGCGAGTGTTGCTGGCGGCGGGAGCGGCCGCTGGAATGGCGGCGACGTTTACGGCACCACTGGCGGGAGTTCTGGTGGCGATCGAACTGCTGCTCTTTGAGTTCCGAGCTCGCTCTTTCATTCCAGTGTCTCTCGCGGCGGCCGTCGCGACCGGAGTTCGCATCCACTTTGCCGGGTGGGCGCCCCTGTTCCCCACGCCCGCCTATCAGATTACCGGCATGACTGAACTGTGGCTATTCGGTGCGATGGGCATCCTGATGGGGATCGTCGGCATCGCGATGATCCGAGCGCTCTTCTGGATCGAGGAGTTGTTCGATCACCTTCCCATGAAGCGTGCGCTCATCTGGTCGCCCGCCATCGGAGCCGTCGTTTTGGGCGTTCTTGGATACGGTTATCCGCAGGTGTTCGGCACGGGATACGACACGATCCGGGATATGCTGAATGGTCGGTTGATGGCAGCAGACCTGCTGGGCGTCTCCGTGGCCAAGTTCTGGGCACTGGTGATCTCGCTGGGCTCAGGGACCACCGGCGGGGTCTTCGCCCCCTCGCTGATCGTCGGGGGCGGCATCGGAGGAGCCTACGCCATCGCGTGCCAGCATTTCGTTCCGCATCTGGTCAGCAATCCGACCTTCTATGCGTTGGTGGCAATGGGGGCGGTGTTCGGCGGGATAGCTCGCGCTCCGTTCACCAGCATCGTGTTCCTGTTCGAGCTGAGCCACAATCCGAATTCGCTGCTTCCACTGATCGTCTGCGTCATGGTATCCGATGGATTCGTGCGTCTGTTCAGCCCGGATTCCATCATGACGGGGAAGCTCGTGAAACGAGGCCTGATTGTGCTTCAGGACTACTCGGTACCGGTGTTGATGCGGGCGCGGATCGATGACGTCATGCGCAACCAGTTCTCGGTGGTTCAGGCCGATGTGGAACTGCGTACGATCCTGCAAAGGTCGGCGCCGGAAAATGTGGAATTGCTGCCGGTCGTGGAGAGAGACGGGGCCCTCGTAGGAATCGTCGAGCCTCACGACCTGCTGAAGGTCGATACTCAGGACCACCATTTCACGATGCGAGAGCTGGCCCGGCAGGACTACGTCCTGGCTTACCCGGGTGAGTTGGTCGACCGGGTGAATCGGGAAATGCTGCTGAAGAATGTCGAAAATGTCATTGTCGTCGAATCTCACGAAAGCTCGAAGCCCGTTGGTATCGTTCGCGCCAACGACATCCTGCAACTGCGTCGCTGGTTGATGGAAGAAGAAGACCATGAACGGAAGTCATCTGATACAAACGCGTCGACACGCAAATCCACTCGTATGATCTGATCGTGACCGCGGTCGTCTTCGTGGCCGAGGCGACCGGCGGACACGCCCGCATCATCCCGACGTTCACGGCTGACGACCGGCGCGACCATCACCTGCTGTTCGTGACGTCGTCGCAGGGCGCCTCGAAAGGGGTGGTGACCGGTCGGACCCGCTGCGGGCGCTCGGCGAGCGCGGAAGAGGGACGGCGTCGGCCGCCTACACGTGATCGATGTGCTCGCCCTCGTGCGCCGTGTCGCGGAGCTGACGCTCGAGCGCCCGGGCCACGACCTCGCGCGCGCCGAGCCCGACAGCCAGCGACGCCGCGAGAACGATCCCGCCGAACACGATCCCGAAGGCCAGCAGCAGGACGGAGCGGCCGATGCCGAGGTGCTCGAGCGCCATCGCAATCGCCACGAGCAGCACCAGCCACTTGACCGTGAGGCTCAGGAGACGCGCCGACCGCAGGTGCATGTTGACGGCGCCGATCAGCACCGATCGCGCCATGAACCGCGCGGCAATCGCGCCCACGATCAGGATGACGAACGCCGCCAGCAGGTGCGGGACGTAGCCGAAGACCGACAGCGCCAGGCGCGACGGAATCGTCGCGTTGAGCGCCGTCAGGCTCATCAGCAGACCGAGCACGAGGATCGTCCAGGCGACGATCCGTCCGACGGTCATCGACGGGCTGGCCGAGGGCGGCCACCCGGCGAGCGCCGCGAGCCCGAACTGGTCCGCCCGACGGTCGAACTCCAGGCCCCGGAGGGCGCGCACGACGATGAAGCGCGCCACCATTGCGACCATGACCGTGACGACGATCAGCAACAGCGCGACGAGCACGCCGGGCAGGAAGTTCGCCACGTTGTCGACGATCTGACCGGTGGCCTGCCGCAGAATTCGGTCAATTTGTGCCCACATGACTGCTCCTCACGGCTGAATGAAACGGGGCCGTCCCGGCCGGCGCGCTATCGCAGGCGCTCGGGCCACCGCCATCCCGAGATGAGATGTCGCTTCTCCGCCTCGAACCCGAGCCCGATCCGTTCGACGCGCTCGTCGACGGCGGCTGCCGTCAGGCCGGCCGTCTCGAGCACGAACGACGCGAGCCAGCCGCTGTACAGCGGCGCCAGCGAGCGAAGCAGGTGGTCTCTCGGCATCACGCGCAGCGCGTACCCGAGCGCGAAGTCGTAGACGATTTCCGCCCACAGTCTGTCGGGAAACCGGAAGCGCTCCGGCGGTTCCCCGGTCAGCCGCCGCAGCTCCACGATCGGCCGCGGGGGCAGCACCCACGTCCAGATCTCGCGCAGTTCCCGGTACCCCAGCCGGAACGAGTCGATCAGCCCGTCGACCGGAATCGGCGACTCGTCGGAGGCCGCCGCTGCGGCGGTTCCGACGATCGGCGGCGGGGTCGACCCGCGGCTCCGCTGCCAGAAGTCGACGCGGTACTCCAGGTCCGCGAAGAGCGCGCCGGCGATCTGCGCCAGCGTCGTGCTGACGTCGACCACGGGGTCGCGCGCCGCGATCCGGTACACGCCGAGCGGCGTCTCGCACACCCGAAACGCCCGGCAGACGGCCTCCACCGCCAGCCAGAGATCGATGCCGTACTGCGCGTGCTCGATCTCCCAGAAGTCCTGCTCGAGATAGTGCGCCATCGCGATCGCCGAACAGGCGAACTCGACCGCCGAGGGCTGCCGGACGCGGACGCCATAGAGCGCACGGAACATCGGATACACGATGCCCTTGGTGATCGCGCCTTCGTGCGGCCGCCGCGTGTAGTACGGCGACACGTAGTCGAAGCCGTCGGCAACGACCGGACCGATGAGGCGGTCAATCCGATCCGGCGCCGGCGACTCGAGCCGGGCGTCGAGGACCGCGCACGCCCGCGCGCCAAGCTGCTGCGCCGTCTGCAGGACCGCCTTGAGCGCCGTGTGGCGTCCCGGCTGCCCATGGTACGGCAGCTCGGTTAGGGTCGCCGGCACAGGGCAGGTGACCTCCACGAGCGTCCGGCCGGCCGCCTCGCGCGCCGCTTCCCGCGTCCCGTCGGTCGACGCCGAGTCGGCGACGAGAATCCGGGCACCTTCGGCGCCGAACCGCGCCGTCAGCGCCTCCCGCGCCGCCGACACCACCGCGCCGATCGTCCGCACGTCGTTGTGCGTGATCACGGCGACGACGGCCTCGGCGCGGTCGACCGTCCCGGCGTCAGTCCCGTGGACGCTGGAGCTCGAACCAGTAGAAGCCATAGGGGCCAAGCGTCAGGAAGTAGGGCGCCGCCGTGATCGGCGGAAACTCGGTGTAGCCGAGCATCTCCACGGGCACCGACCCGACGAACGCCTGCAGATCGAGCTCGGCCGGCTGCGCCGACCGCGACAGGTTCGCGACGCACAGGATCACGTCCTCGTCGAACCGGCGGACATACGCGAGGACCTTCAGGTTCTCCGGCTGCAGGAATTCGATCGCGCCGCGGCCGAAGACCTTGAACAGCCGGCGCAGGCGGATCATGTTGCGCATCCAGTGCAGGAGCGACGCGTTGTCGCTCTCCTGGGCCTCGACGTTCACCCCCTGGTAGCCGTAGACCGCGTCCATGATGATCGGGCTGTAGAGGCGTTCCGGATCGGCACGCGAAAAGCCCGCGTTGCGGTCGCTCGTCCACTGCATCGGCGTGCGCACGCCGTTACGATCGCCGAGGTACAGGTTGTCACCCATCCCGATCTCGTCGCCGTAGTAGAGGATCGGCGTGCCGGGAAAGGAGAACAGGAGCGCGTTGAGCAGCTCGATGCGGCGCCGGCTGTTGCCGACGAGCGGCGCCAGACGACGCCGGATCCCCAGGTTCAGGCGCGCCTGCGGATCCAGGCTGTACGCGAGGTACATGTAGTCGCGCTCGTCGTCGGTGACCATCTCGAGGGTCAGCTCGTCATGGTTGCGCAGGAACAGGGCCCACTGGCAGGTCGGCGGAATCTGCGGCGTGTGCTCCATCACGTCGACGATCGGCTTGCGGTCCTCGAGATGCAGCCCCATGAAGATGCGCGGCATCAGCGGGAAGTGATACGCCATGTGGCATTCGTCGCCGTCCCCGAAGTACGTCCGGACCTCGGCCGGTGGCTGGTTCGCCTCCGCCAGCAGCAGCCGCCCAGGGCCGCGCGCGTCGAGATGCTGCCGGATCGCCTTGATGATGGCGTGCGTCGCGTCCAGGTTCTCGCAGCTGGTGCCGTCCCGCTCGACGAGGTACGGCACGGCGTCGAGCCGGAAGCCGTCCACGCCGAGATCGAGCCAGAAATCGAGCACGCCCACCATCTCGCGCACGACGGCGGGGTTGTCGTAGTTCAGATCCGGCTGGTGATGAAAGAACCGGTGCCAGTAGTACGCGCGCGCCTCCGGATCCCACGTCCAGTTGGAGCGCTCGGCGTCGACAAAGATGATGCGGGCGTCGCCGTACCGCTGGTCGGTGTCGCTCCAGACATAATAGTCGCGCTCCGGCGTGCCCAGCGCCGCCGATCGTGCCCGCTGGAACCAGGGATGCTGGTCGGACGTGTGGTTGAGGACGAGCTCGACGACCACCTGCAGCTGCCGCTGGTGGGCCGCGTCGAGGAACCGCTTGAAATCGTCCAGGGTCCCATAGCTCGGGTGGACGTTCACGTAATCGGCGATGTCGTACCCATCGTCCTTGAGCGGCGAGGGGAAGAACGGCAGCAGCCACAGGCAGGTGACGCCGAGGGTCTGCAGATGGTCGAGCTTCCCCTGCAGGCCCTGGAAGTCGCCGATGCCATCGCCGTTACCGTCGCAGTACGACTTGACCGGCACCTCGTAGATGATCGCGTCCTTGTACCACAGTGGGTCGGCCGCGCTCGCGCTCCGTCTCATCCCAGACACATTCTGTCACGCTATCATACGAAACCCGACGCTTCATGCGTCGGCTCATGGTCGGATGAGCGAGATCACGGTTGGAGTGTACGGGTCGCTCAATCACTGCCTTACGCCGGCCCGGCGGCAGGCTGCACGGGCGGGACCTCACGCTCGCGATGGAAGCGGCACGCGCTGGAGGAACCAGCGTTCGATGACGACGTGCCGCACGAACGGCGGAACCAGCAGCAGCGTCCTGCCCAGCGCCTGCGCAACCGACGACGCCGCCGCCCGGGCCGCCAGGCCATCCGTCGAGGGCGCCGCCCTGAAGAGCCGCGCCTCGTAGGACTCGAGCCGGTCGCGTGTGTACTGCCCGCCCGCGTCGACCACGGCCGACGCGGTGGCCAGGCCGGACTCGATCGCCTGCCGAATCCCCTCTCCGCTCCGGCTGTCGGCCAGGCCTGCCGCATCGCCCGCGAGCAGGACGGCGTCGCCGACGACGCGGCGGTGGCGTCGGTCGGCGAGAAGGTACGCGTGACCGTTCCAGCGCCGGGGGGCGGCGGCGTGAAGCGCCCCGCGGTCGACGAGAAATGCCACGAATTCCTCGAGCGCGCCGTGCAGCGCATGAGGGTCCACGCGGCCAAGACCGACGTTCACGAATCCGCCTTTCCGCACGCACCATCCGTACCCTTTCAGGTCCCGGCAGAAGAACAGTTGCGGGAGGTCGTCGGCATCGCCCCGGCTCTGGCGCCCGCAGAGCGCCCATTCGGCTTCCTGGGCGACGACAAGCGGGGCCTCGCGACGAGGCTGCTCGCCTTGGTTGAGCCATCGGGCCACAGGGCAGAAATGTCCGCCGGCGCCGACCAGCATCGGCGCCCGAATCGTGTCGTTGACGATCCATGCGCCGGCGGCGCGGCGAGTCGAGGTCACTGCCGTTCCCAGCAGCAGCCGTGCGCCCGATCGCTTCAGCAGGTAGTCGTCGAATTCGCACCGGCGGATCGCGAAGCTGACGGGATGGCCGTATGCCGCCTTGATGGACCTGGTCCGACCGATCATACCAATCGAGAATCCGCAGATCGCTTCAAACGTGCGACCGTGCCGGTAGTCGTCGACGTCCAGACACAGGGCGTCCACGACGGGAGGCGTGATCCAGCCGGCGCAGACCTTGTCCCGGGGAAACGTCGCCCGATCCACCACGACGACGTCGGCGCCGGCCTGTCGAAG
This sequence comes from uncultured Acidobacteriota bacterium, assembly GCA_963840225.1. Lineage (GTDB taxonomy): Bacteria > Acidobacteriota > Vicinamibacteria > Vicinamibacterales > CAVVIG01 > JBLMXQ01. The sequence goes on along the minus strand of CAWIYH010000005.1, from coordinate 112,088 downwards.
CCTCCATGCGCAGGTCGATCCGGCGGGCCCTCCGCCGACCACCACCACGTCGCAGCTCACCATGCCGGAACCCAGGCGGACGCCCGTCACCCGGCGCGGCGGGTCCAGGGAATCCGATTGCTGCCGGTGCGCGCGAACACGACCTGGAAGAGCTGCATGCTCCCCGTCGTGAACGCGGCGTGGGAACCGGCCAGGTACAGCCGCCAGGCGCGGACGAAGTTCTCGTCGAACATCGCGGCGACGCGGTCGGCCGAATCGTCGAACCGGCGGCGCCAGTGCTCGAGCGTCGCGGCATAGTGCTGGCGGAGGTTCTCGACGTCGAGGACCGACAGCGCGCTCGGCTCGAGGACGCCCTCGAACACCTCCCGCAGCGCCGGAGGGTAGGCGCCGGGAAAGATTCGCCTGCAGATCCAGCGATTGAGCGGCGCGGGCACGTCACGGCCGATGAAGTGCAGCAGGCCGCGGCCCTCTTGATCGAGCGCGCGATCGACCACGGCTCCGAGGACGGGATAGTCGGGCAATCCGACGTGCTCCAGCATACCCACCGACACGAACACGTCGTACTGGCCGCGGATGTTGCGGTAGTCGTCCTCGACAAACTCCACCCGTCCGGCGAGCCCTTCACGCGCCGCGCGCTCGCGCGCGAACGCGATCTGCTCGCGCGAGACGTTGTACGCCCGCACCGTGACGCCGTAGTGCCTCGCCATGAACAGCGCCAGCGCGCCCCAGCCGCACCCCGCCTCGACCACGCGCTCGCCCGGCTTCAGCGCGACCTTGCGGCACACCAGATCCATCTTGGCGTGCTGGGCCTCCTCGAGCGTGCAATCCCTGGTCGGGAAGTACGCGCACGTGTAGAGCATCTGCCGGTCGAGCCACAGCCGGTAGAAGGAGTTGCCCAGATCGTAGTGGTGGTGGACGTTGGCCTTCGCCCTCGAGACGTCGTTCTCCCTCCACCAGCGCGGCCGCGGCGGCCCGGACTCGGCAAGGGCTCGGTAGACCTCCTCGAGAGTCGCGAGCAGATCGCCCCGGACCTCGACCGAACCGAACATGTACGTCTCGCCGAAGTTCAGATCGGCATCCCACAGCCAGCTGTAAAGCGCCCGCCGGTTCTTGAAGAGGATAGCGCCAACGGAAGGACCGGCGGTTGAGGGCACCTCGAAGCCGTCCCACAACAGGAAGCGCAGCCGCCCGCGCGCGACCCGCTGCTGGATGCGGGACACCGCCCAGCGATCGATCGCCGTGGCCGGCGACGTCGCCGTACGAGTGGGAAAGGTCGGGGCCGGGTAGAGGCAGCGGCCGTCCGGCATGTGCACGGCAGAGGCAACGAGCGTGCCGATCGCCAGTTCGACCGCGCGCGCGGTTGCGTTATACGCCGAGCCGATTCTCGGGCTGCTGGAAGAGCTTGACCCACTCGGCGGCGCACGCCCGGTTGTATTCGTCTCCCGCCTCGAGCAGCGGCTGCAGGCAGATCTCGTCGCCGCCCTCGAGCGAGCAGCCGGATTCGAGACACGGGTCGCCCTTCGCCGCGCACGCGTCGGTGTACCGGCGCTCGATGTGCGCACAGGACTCCAGGAAGCGCTGGCGCGCGCCTTGCGCGAGCAGCGCCGCCATCACCGGCTTGGTCAGCCGCCCGGCTGCCGCGAGCGTCATCAGCTGCTCCGCGCCGACGTGGCTCGTATCCGCGACCCCATTCGAATCGACGAGGCCAGTTTTCGTGTCGCTCATGATGCATCCTCCGCGTCGAAGGACAGCGCACCGGCTGTCCCTGAGACACGTTCCGCAACCAGCGTGCCGGCCTCGAGGATGAGAAATGTCGACTTTTGCGAAGGATTACCGAGCCAAGAGGAGAATCTCTGCCGGAAACCCGGCGCTGTCCCGGCGCTATTCCGGCGCCCGGCAGCCGGGTCACGACGCGCGACGGCCGGCACGGACGCGGCGCGGTTGCGCTCGCCCCGACCGGGGAAGTACGTTTGGGCGGTGGCTGGAAGAAGCGGCACCGACCCGATGGAAGCTTCTCGCTCGGCTCTTGTCATCGTCGACGTCCAACGGGACTTCTGTCCCGGCGGCGCGCTGCCGGTCCCCGACGGCGGCCGCGTGGTCCCGGTGCTGAATCGCTATGCGGCAGGCGCAGCCGATCATGGGCTCGTCATCTACGCGTCGCGCGACTGGCATCCGGAAGTGACCTCGCACTTCAACACCCACGGCGGCAAGTGGCCGCCGCACTGCATACAGCACAGCGCGGGAGCGGCGTTCCATCCGGACCTCAGGCTCCCATCGTCCATGGTCGTCATCAGCAAGGGCGACGATCCCGCGCACCCCGGCTATTCGATCTTCGACGGGCACACGACGGACGGTCGGCCACTGCTGCAGGAGCTGCGCGACCGGCGTATCGATCACCTGCACGTCGGCGGGCTGGCGACCGAGTATTGCGTGCGCGCATCGGTGCTGGACGCACGCCGCTACGGACTCAGCGTCACGGTTCTCGACGATGCGATCGCCGGCATCGACGTTCGTCGCGGCGACGTCAGCCGCGCCATCGACGAAATGCGCGCAGCCGGTGCGACATTCGCCAGTTGGGGTGACTGGCCGTTCAGGTTCGAGCCGACGACGTAGCCTGCCGCCACACCCTTCCGGTTCCGGCGCCGTGTACCGCTCGGAGCGCAGCTACGGCAGCTTCCGTCGAGTCATCCCCCGAGGGAGCGCTGACCGACCAGGCGAAGGCGAGGTTCAAAGACAGCGTGCTCGAGATCGTCATGCCAGCGCCGCCCGAACAAGTGCGCCGCCGGCGTCGTCTCGAGATTGCCGGGGGGGCGTCGGGGAAGAAATAGGCGGAAGCAGGCCGGCGTACATTAGAAACGCCCGGTCTCTGGCGGGAGCCAGGGAGCCGGGCGCTTCACGCGTGTGGGATTCACACGCATCCGGGCGAGTGCCCGGATTATTTTTGGACTTTCCTTCCGGTGCCGCTGGTCGCTGGCGCGTGGTCGAAGGATTCAGTCCTCCGAGGACGCGCGCCTCAAGCCCGGTGGCTCTGTCATCCGAGAACCTCCACGTCTTGTCTTGCGTGGTTCACTAGTACGAATACGCCGACTCCCCTCTTCTGTCAAGTGCCGATCGCCGACGAGGTCGGTATCGCGTTTGCGTCCCCGTTCGATCGGATGGCCGAACGGCTCAACGCGGACGTGGCCGACAGGCTCGACGAGGTCGCGCAGCTCCTGGACGCGCAGGGCGCGAACCGCTTTCGCGTCCGCGCGTACCGCCAGGCTGCCGACAACGTTCGCCGACTGCCCGGACCCGTGTCCGAGATCCTGGAAAAGGAGGGGCTCGACGGTCTTCGTGCGCTGCCCGGCGTCGGCGACAGCATCGCGCGCGCCATCCGTGATCTGCTGGCCCGCGGCCGCCTGGCGATGCTGGATCGTCTTCGGGGCGAAGGCGACCCGACGCGCGTTCTGGCGTCGGTCTCCGGCATTGGCCGCGGCCTGGCCGATCGGCTCTACCACGATCTCGGCATCGGCACGCTCGAGGAGCTCGAAGCGGCCGCGCACGACGGTTGTCTCGAGCACGTGCTCGGCTTCGGTCCGAAGCGGCTGGCCGGCATCCGCGACTCGTTGGCGCACCGGCTGCAGCGCGTCCGCCCGCCGACGCCCGACGGCACGCGGCCGCCGTCGACCAGCGAACTCCTCGACGTCGATCGTGAATACCGGGAGAAGGCGGCTTCCGGAGCGCTCGTGATGATTGCACCCCGACGCTTCAACCCGTCGCGGACGGCGTGGCTGCCCATCCTGCACACCACCCGGGGCCCGCGGCACTACACGGCGCTCTTCTCCAACACGGCGCTCGCGCACCGTCTGGGCCGGACCCACGACTGGGTCATCATCTACTGGGATGACGGCCACGGCGAGCGGCAGTGCACGGTCGTCACCGCCGATGACGGTTCGTCGGCCGGCCGTCGTCTGGTGCGCGGGCGCGAGACCGACGACGGGCGCAGGCACTCGCCGCTCGCTTCGTGACCCTCGTGCCTACTGCTTCAGCGTCAGGACCGGGCACGCTGCCCGCCGGACGACGTGATTGGTCGTCGATCCGAACAGGGCGAGATCGAGCGGATTCCGTCCTCGCACGCCCATCACGATGAGATCGGCCGCTTCGTGTCCGGCGACGTCCAGAATCGCCGCGTACGCCTTCCCGTAGGCAACCGTCGTCTTCGGGCGGCACCAGGGACGGACGTCGTCGGTCACCAGGGCGTCGAGCCGCTCGCGCGCCTCCTTCTCGACGACGCGTCGGAACTCCGGTACGTCGAACTGCTGCACCAGCAGCTCGTCGTCCGCCGGCCAGTCGAACACGTTGCAGAAGCGTCAGCTCGGCGTCGGACTCCTCCGCCAGCGAGAACGCGAAGCGAAGCCCCGCGAGCTCACGATCAGGTCGGCCGAGAGGGCTCCGGCCCGCTCCACGATGCGCCGCGCGGGATCGCCCTCGTCGAACACGAGCTCGGCCTTGACGCCCGCCTGGCGGACCGTTCACCGGGCCTGGGCGTCATCTGGCGAGACTATGGATGTTCTCCATGACCGCGTGCCTCACATGTGCAGGCCGACGAGCTTCGCGAACCGGCCCTCATCGACGACGGGGATGCCGATCGCGCGCGCCCGATCGTATTTCGTCCCCGGCTCGGCGCCCGCCACGACCAGATCCGTGTCGGCGCCGACCGATCTCGACGTACGCGCGCCACTCGCCCTGGCGCGCTCCTCAGCCTCCTGGCGAGCGCGGCGCGCGAACCGAAATACTGCAGCGCCCGTGCGAGCTGCGCCGGGCACGCGAGACCGTTCGGACACCGGTCGAACGGGCCCTCGTGGACGACCGGCGCGTGGCACGCCGGGCAGCGCGCCGGCATCACGAACGACCGATGACGCCGCGCACGGCCGTTCGGAACGCGCGCGACCACGTCCGGAATGACGTCGCCGGCCAGGATGACGCGCACGAGATCGCCGACACGCAGGTCCTTGCACGCGATTTCGCGACGGTTGTGCAGCAGGGCGCGGCTCACGACAGCGCCGCCGTGCCAGCCGTGGGCGGCGCGGCCGATCGGCATCATCGAATCCTTGCTGTCGGATGCCGGCAATCCGGCGCGACGGCAATCGGTTCGCCGGAAGCGTCCGAAGGGTGCGCGCGATCGATTGAGCCTGCGCCCGCCGTTCTGGCGGGACGAGTTTCCGGCGCGATGCCGGGAACTCGTGATGATTTCGACCGCGAGTCAGCCGATCCTGCGGAGCTTATGGCCCCGCGGCGACCCGACGACGGGCGACCTGCGGAGCTTCTTCATCGCCGTGCCTTCGATCTGGCGGATGCGCTCGCGGCTGAGGGAGTACCGCCGGCTGATCTCCTCGAGCGTGTGCTCGCGGCCGGTGCCGATGCCGAACCTCAGGCAGATGACGCTGCGCTCGCGGGCCGAGAGGCGCGCGAGATAGCGGCCGACGCGCGACTGCAGGTCGCGGCCGAGCGCCAGTTCCTCGGGCGAAGGCCCCTCGAGGGTCAGGAACGCGCCCAGCGGCGTCTCGTCGCCAATCGCCATGTCGAGCGAATACGGCTCCTTCCGCGCGCGCATCAGGAATTCCAGCCGATCCGGCGGGATATCGACGCGCTCGGCGATCTCGTGGACCGTCGGCTCGCGATGCAGCTCGTCACGAAGCCTGCGCCGCGCCGCCTCTACCTGGTTGAGCGCGTCGACCGCGTGAACCGGCAGCCGGATCGTGCGCCCGAAGTCGGCGATCGCCCGGGTAATCGCCTGCCGGATCCACCAGGTGGCGTAGGTCGAGAACTTGAACCCGCGCCGGTACTGGAAGCGATCGACGCCCTTCATCAGGCCGAGATTGCCCTCCTGAATGAGGTCGAGGAGCGACAGCCCGCGCCCCGTGTACTTCTTGGCAATCGACACGACCAGCCGCAGATTCGCCTCGATGAGCGCCTGCTTGGCCCGGCGCGCCTCCTCCTCATGGGCCAGCGCACGGGCCAGCGCCCCGCGGAACACTCGGCGCGGCATCTCGAGCCGCTCTTCGAGCGCACGGACGCGCTCGGCGCGCGTCGCCGCATCGGAAATCGATTCGGCCGCGTCGAGGTCCCCGACGAGCACACGCAGCTCGGCAACGAGCCGGTCGAGCACGGCAGGCTTGACGTGCTGCCCGAGCAGCAGCGTGTGCAGTTCGTCCCTCGCGTGCGTCGCCTGTCGCGCGTGTTTGGCGCGCGTCGGCGTGGCGAGTCGCCGATCGTGTGCCTTGAGATCGGACGCGCGCGCGCGCTGCGCGAGCCGGCCGATGCGACCGAACACGCGAAGGATCGACAGCGCCTCGGCAACCTCGACGTCGCGCCCTTCCGGGAACACGATCAGATCCTCGAACGCCGCCTGCTGGCGCCGCACGCGGCTCGAGAGCTCCACGAGACGCCCGACCGCGAACGGAATGGTGGCAAGCGCGCCGAGCAGATTCCGCTGCGCCGTTTCAATCCGGCGCCCGACGTCGGCCTCCTGGGCCCGCGTCAGCAGCGGCACGCGCGCCATCTCGTTGAGATAGGTCCGAATCGGCTCGACGTCGGCCGGCGCCCCTTCCTCGTCCTCGCCGATGGTCGACTCGGCCCGGTCCCAGTCTTCCCACCCCGGTTCGAGGGCAATGGCGAGACCCTCGGGCAGGTCCGGATCGCCAAGGGTCGGATCGGTGGGAGCCCCGCCGAGGGATCGCGACGGGTCGGGCGTTCGAACCTGTCCGCGATTGATCCGGAGAGCGATCGGATCGACGAGCTCCAGGCGCGCGGTCATGGCGAGGCCTCGCATCGGGTTCACGCAATTGCGGTTCCACTGCGGGAGGCGGCGGGCGCACGGATTCGACAGACGGCGACCAGTCCGGGCAAGGTACGTGCTTCTCGGGCGGCAGGCGGCTCGCGGCGCGCCGCAGGAGGGTGGAAAATGAGCCCTGATCGACCCGATATGCCGCGCGTCGAGGCCTCGCTCAACCGACTGGAGCAGGCGCTCATCGACGAGTACCTCCGGGCGAGAGGCTGCGATGCTGCGCGGCTGGACGCGCTGCCGCCGTCGGAGCGGGCCGCGGTGCTCGGGGACGCGTCGACGTATGCGTCCACGAAGCTGACCGAAATCGAGTCGCGCTCGCGCTTCCTCCACGAGCTTCGCGACGGCGGTCCCCACACCGGGGGAACCGGTCTCGACTAACCGGCCCGCCGGTCGGCAACAGCCGGTCGGCCAGGCCCGACGGGAACCGGGAACCCGAAGACCACGTAGACGAACGCCGCGACCGGCGCACCTCGCTCGCGCGCCGGGAGGAACTGCCACGCGCGCACCGCCGAGCGCGCCGCCTCGTCGAACGGCGGCGCGGAGCGGACTGTCTCCACGGCGCCGATTGCTCCGTCGGGCTCCACGAGCACCTCGAGGACGACCACCCCTGCGTTGAACGCCCGCGGCGGATAGGCAGGTACGGTGATCGCTGTCGGGAACGCGACCTCGTCGGAGGGACGAGCCACATCACGAGGCCGCTCCCCGAGCGTCGGCGCGTTCAGTGACGGCGGGCGGTACACCGCGGCCACCAGAACGTGCGACAGCGTCGGCACCGGCACGGGCGGCTCGCCAGACGGGCGGGACGGCGCCGCTGCCATCGCCGGCGTGAACTGCCATCCGCGCACGGCCTGCATCACGACGTCGCTGAAGGGCGGCGTCGCGCGCAGCAGCCGCGCGTCGGCGACGCGGCCGCGGCTGTCCACGGTCAGGTCGACGAGCACCTGGCCGCCGCCGACCGCCGTGGTGGGAAGCCCGGGCGCCTCGCCGGCGACGTATCGGGCGGGCGAGAACGGCACCGCCGCCGCCAACTGGCCGGCGGCGGCGCAGACAACGAGAAGGGATCGGTACACGTTGTTCACCCCTTGATGCACACGAGCGGTTCGAGGCGCGCGACCTTGCGCGAGAGACCTGCGCGGTCGGCCGCGTCGACGACCTGGGTCAATCTCCAGCGCTGGCGATCCTTGGCTCGGTGCGACACTTCAGCCGGCGCCGCTCCGCTCATGCAGCCCTGGTCTTCGATCCGTTGGAGGTCGTCCTGGCTGCCGTAGCCTCGCGCCACCGCCCAGCGGGCGCCACCCGCCAGCATCGCCTCAGTCTCCGGCTCGTCGAGATGCAGCCGGCCGGAGCTGCCGACGCCTGCGGGCACGCTGCGCGACAGTTCGTCGGCCGCGCGCGTCTTGAGCGGCGCGAACTCCGTCAGCGTGAGGCCAGTGTGCAGCAGCCGGACGCCGCAGGAGATATCGAACCCCACGCCACCGGCCGACACGACGCCGCCGCGGTCGGCGTCGAATGCTGCAACGCCGTCGATCGGAAACCCGTAGCCCCAGTGCGCCTCTGGCATCGCGTACGAGGCGCGCACGATACCCGGCAGCGCCGCGACGTTGGCGACCTGCTCGTGGACCTTCGCGTCCATTCCTCGCACGAGATCCTCGGTGGCATAGATTCCGGCCACCTCAAGACCGTACGCCTGTCCCGCGGCGAGGTTCGACGTCGCGTGCACGCCCGCGGCGAGGTTCGCCGCCTTGAGGCCCGCGTCGATCCCGTGCATCCGACGCAGGCCGAAATCCACGATGCGCCGCCCCAGCGCGGCTCCGACGACCCGCGCTGCCTTGGAGGCGAGCACGGTCTGGAGGTGCACCTGGTTCATGACCATCGCCTCCACCAGCTCCGCCTCAGCGATCGGGCCCTCCACCTCGAGGACCGGCTCGTTCGCGAACACCGGCGTGCCTTCCGCGATCGCGTAGACGTCGCCGGTGAATCGAAGCCGCTCCAGATACTGGAGAAAGCGCTGCGAGAAGCGCCCCGGTGATTCGAGATAGGCGAGCGCCGGCTGGTCGAACCGCAGGGTCTCGAGGAGGCGCAGCGCGTCGTCCAGACCGCAGGCGAGCAGGTAGTTGCAGCGCGCGGACAGTCTCCGGACGAACAGGCTGAACACGGCCGTCTCGCTCATCCCCTCCTCGAAATACGCCTGGAGCATCGTGAGCTCGCACAGGTCGGTGAAAAGGGCGGGGCTGAAGGCGGCAGCATCAAGGTTTCAGCCTGATCGAGCGCACGACCAGTCAGTGCAAGCGGGCTGCCGTCGGGCAAGCGCATTGCTATTTCGTCCGCTGTTCGACGATTTGCCGCTACCTCTACCCTGCGGAACGTGATGCGCCGACCCCTCGACAATCCGGCATCCACGGCAGGAGACGTCATGCCCATTGGCTTCGGCCTCGGCGCCGCGCTGGCGGCGGCGCTCTCGGCACTCCTGTTCGGCAGCCCGGCCTCGGCGCAGTATTTCGGACGAAACAAGGTCCAGTACAGGGACATGAAGTTTCAGGTGCTCGTGACCGAACACTTCGACATCTACTTCTATCCCGAGGAGCGCGCCGGCGTCGATATCAGCGCGCGGCTCGCCGAGCGCTGGCACGCGAGGCTGTCCCGAATTCGCGAGCACCAGCTTCGCGGACGGCAGCCGCTCGTGCTGTACGCCTCGCACCCCGACTTTGAGTGATTGCCGAGCATGTCGCTGAAATAGAGCGACAGCCTTCCCCCGAAGGCGGTGCCGAACCGGTTGGCCCCGATGGCGATCACCGGCTGGCCCACTCCCTCGAGCGAGAGCCTCGAGCTGTATCCCCGCGACGGGTACGCGACCGGCTCGGGCAGTCCGAACGCCGGGTCTGCCAGCAGGGCTGCGACGTCGCTCGAACGCGACGTGCAGCACCTTCTCGACGGCAACGCCGACGTCGCCACATGCGGCCGCGACGGCAAGCATCTGGTGGATGACGTTGTCGCCCCACCGGCCGCGGACGTACGCCCAGAAGGCCTGCCCCCAGCGGTACGGGAAGTACTCGGGTGGTCGAGCGTCTCGATCGAGCCCGTGCTCTTGCTGAGCTCACCCTGGATCACATTGGTTTGTTCTCGCTGATCACCGCCGCTCAGTTCAGCTCGGGAATCGGCGGCGGCTTCAGCATGAAGGACACGGCCGCCCAGGCCGGCTACTTCAACCAGGCGCGTCGCTGGAACTGGGGGCTGGTGGGCTGACAAGTGCCGTACCTGAGCGGAGGCTTCCAGATCGGCACGGGCGTCACGACAGAGGTCGTCGAGATCGATCGGGCCACCGTCTACCGCCAGACCAAGCGGAGCGCGTCCGACATCGCGGCGTACCCGTTCAGCCGAGCTGACCAGGTGGAGCTGAGCGGCAGTGTGATTCAGGTCTCATTCGACCAGATCGTGCGCTCAACGGCGTATTCGCTCTCGACCGGTCGAGTCATGTCCGACGACACGCCGAGACCTCGCTCGCCCGCTCGCTCACCCTGGGCACGTCGGCCCCTGCCTTTGTGAGCGACACGTCGAGCTTCGGCGCGACGAGCCCCGTGCAGGGGCAGCGCTACCGGATCGAGGGGGCGCCCACGTTCGGCAGCGTCAAGTTCACGAGCTTTCTCGTTCGCCCGTTGCAGCGGCCGGGCAAGGGCTGGATCTTTACAGTTCAACCTGACGCCGGGGTTCTGAACGGCGAACGCCGGGCGGCCCCGGCGCCGCCGGTTGTTGGCACCCGGGTTGCGTGGTTTTGAACTCTGGAGAACGGGCCTCGGGTGCGCATCGGGCTGATCGGGCCGCCATTCATCGAGGTTCCGCCGCGTCGCTACGGCGGGACCGAGTTGTTCATCGCGAATCTGGCGGGCGAGCTCCACGCGCGTGGCCACGAGGTCACTGTCTACGGCAACGGCGATTCCCGCGTGCCGTGCCGCCTGAAGTGGAACTACCCGCACGCAGAATGGCCGCTCGAAGACGAGGTGCGCGCTCAGCTCAAGAACGCGGACCACACGGCCTGGGCCGTACGCGACGCCGCCTGCTGGGCTGACGTGGTCCACCTCAACGACGTCGTTGGACTGCCCTTCACGCGATTCGTCAGCCGGCCCGCAGTGCTGACCGTCCACCATCCGCACGACGCCGCCCTCTCCGAGCAGTATCTGCGATACCCGGATGTCCACTACGTGGCGATCGCCTCCTGGCTGGCGCGCCGCGAGCCGATGCGGCACCTGCACATCGTGCCCCATGGAATCTCGCCGTCGCGGTACACCTTCGCCGCCGAGAAGGACGACTACGTGGTATTCCTCGGCCGGATGGTCCCGTGCAAGGGTCCGCACCTGGCCGCGAAAGCCGCCCACCTCGCCGGCGTTCGCCTGAAGCTCGCCGGTGAGGTCCAGCCGATGTTCCGCGAGTACTGGGAACGTGAGGTTGTGCCGCTGCTCGGCGGTCGGGTTGAATACGTCGGCGAAGCGGACTTCGCCACGAAGAACGCGCTGCTCGCGCGCGCGCGGGCGCTGCTCTTCCCGATTCAATGGGAGGAGCCCTTCGGGCTCGTGATGATCGAAGCGATGGCATGCGGCACGCCGGTGCTCGCATTCGCGGGCGGCGCGGTCGAGGAGGTCGTCCGCGACGGCGTCAACGGCTGGATCTGCCGCGACGTCGTCGAGATGGCCGGCCGCGCGATCGCGCCAGGCATCGACCCGTCGGCGTGCCGCGACGATGTCGCCGCGCGCTTCTCGCTCGCGGCGATGGGCGATCGCTATCTTCAGGTGTACGAACGCGCGCTCTCACGCGAGGCGGCCGCAGGCGCCGGGCTGGAGGCCTGATGGAGGACGTGATTCAGGTTCAGGATCAGTTCTACATCCTCGCGACCGCCTCCACGGCGGCCGGCCGGACCGCGGTCCTCAAGCACGGCGACACGTTCGCCGTCTTCGACTACCGCGGGGACGTCGGCGCCTTCGGCGCCGGCGAACAGGGGCTGTATCACGAGGGGACGCGATACCTCAGCCGGTTTCGCCTCCGGGTCAACGGACACCGTCCCCTGCTGCTCAGCGCGCGCGTGAAGGAGGACAACGAGCTGTTCAGCGCCGATCTGACCAATCCCGACCTGCCGCTCGAGGGCACCGATCACGTCCTCTCGCGCGACCTGGTGCACCTGTTCCGGGCCCGGTTCCTGTGGGATGGCACCTGGCACGAGCGGGTGCGTCTCTGGAACTACAGCCGCGGACCGGTGCGCGTCTCGCTCACCTTCGACCTCGACGCCGACTTCGCCGACATCTTCGAGGTGCGCGGGACGGAACGACGGCGGCGGGGCACGCGGCTCGACCCGCTGGTGTCGGACACCTGGGTGCGACTCGGCTATCGCGGGCTCGACGGCGAGGAGCGCTGGACCGCGTTCGAATGGACGGAACCGCCGGCGGCGGCCTCGGCCGACGCGGTGCGGTTCGAGTACCATCTCGCGCCGCGTTCACCCGCGCTCCTCGGCGTGGCCATCCGCTGCGAGCGCGAGCACCGGCCGGTCGCGCCGCGCGCGTACGAGCTGGCCGAGGCCGCGTCGCTCGGCTCGCTGGATCGCGCGCGAAGCCAGTACGCCGAGGTCGAGACCTCGAGCGAGCGATTCAACCAATGGCTCCGCCGCTCGGCCGCCGATCTGCGCATGCTGGTGTCGGACACGGCGCACGGCGCCTACCCGTACGCGGGCGTGCCCTGGTTCAGCACGCCGTTCGGCCGCGACGGCATCATCGCCGCCCTGCAGACGATCTGGATCAACCCGCTGATCGCGCGCGGCGTGCTCGAATACCTGGCCGCGACCCAGGCCGACCGCATCGACCCGAAGCAGGACGCCGAGCCGGGCAAGATCCTGCACGAGACGCGCAATAGCGAGATGGCGCGGCTGGGCGAAGTGCCGTTCGGCCGCTATTACGGCAGCGTGGACGCCACCCCCCTCTTCATCGTCCTGGCCGGCGAGTACCTGGAGCGCACCGCCGATCTGGCGTTCGCCACGCGGCTGTGGCCCCACGTCGAGCGGGCGTTCGCCTGGATCGACCGGTACGGCGACCGCGACGGCGACGGGTTCGTCGAATACGCACGCCGATCGTCGTCCGGGCTGGTGCAGCAGGGATGGAAGGACTCCCAGGATTCGGTGTTCCACGCGGACGGTTCGCTCGCCGAGCCTCCGATTGCTCTCTGTGAGGTGCAGGCCTACGTGTACGACGCGCGCGTCCGCGGTGCGCGTCTCGCCGAGGCGGTCGGCGAGCACGGATCGGCGGCCGAACTGCGGACGCAGGCCGAGCGCCTGCGCGAGCGCTTTGAAGATCGGTTCTGGTGTGACGCCGAAGCGACCTACGCCCTGGCGCTCGACGGCCTCAAGCGGCCGTGCCGCGTCCGGACGTCCAACGCCGGCCACTGCCTGTTCGGCGGGATCGCGTCTGCGGAACGTGCGAGGCAGGTGGCGGCGACGCTCGTCGGCGGGGAGATGTTCTCGGGGTGGGGTATCCGCACGCTGTCCTCCGTGGAGCGGCGGTACAACCCGATGTCGTACCACAACGGCTCGATCTGGCCGCACGACAACGGCCTCATCGCGGCCGGATTCGCCCGCTATCGGCTCGACGATCTGATTTCGGCGCCTTTCGCCGGCCTCTTCGACGCCAGCGTCGAGGTGGACGGGCATCGGCTGCCGGAGCTCTTCTGCGGATTCCACCGGCGCGGCGGCGAGGGCCCCACGCTCTATCCGGTCGCCTGCCTGCCGCAGGCCTGGGCCTCCGGCGTCGTGTTCCATCTCCTGCAGTCGTGCCTCCGGCTGTCGATCGAGGCCGGGGCTCGCCGGCTGTGCGTCGACCGCGCCATCCTGCCGCCGTTTCTCACCTTCATCCGTCTCTCCAATCTCGAGCTCCCCTTCGGTCAGGTGGACCTGCTCTTCGAACAGCATCCGCTCAACGTCGGCGTAACCGTGCTGCGCAAGGAGGGTGACTTCGAGGTGACTGTCGTCAAATAGGCCACACGGACAGGTCGACGGCGGAAAATCGCCCCACGACCGCGCGCGGGGCGGTACAATGACGCCCATGCATGAGCTGCCAGCCGACGTCGTCCTGTTCGGCACGGAGTGGCAGCCACGGGCCCTGATTCGCGCACAACTCATCGAAGAAGGCTTCGACGTGGTGGCGACGGGCACGTGGCGGATGATGCGACGGCAGCTGAGGCCGGGCTCGAAGCCGCGCCTCGCGCTCGTGGACCTGAAGGGCCTGCAGAATCCGCAGGAAGTCCTGAACGACCTGCGAGTGCTGATGAAGCCGGCCAGGGTGCTGGTGCTGATGGCCGCCGGCACCCTGAGGAAGGCCGACGTGGAGCGCCTGGGATTCCCGACCCTGACCCGGCCCATCGTCGTCAACGACGTCGTCCTCGCCGTTGCGCGGGCGATCGGAGCCGGCGGCGGCGCAGCCCACCGGAAGCCTGCGTCGCGCCACGGCGCAGCCGAGCGCCGATAGCGACCGGCACTGCGGTCAGAACATCCCGAGCTGGAGCTTCGCGGCGTCGGACATCCGGTCGCGATCCCAGGGCGGATCCCACACGACGTCGACCTTCACGTCACCGACCCCGGGGATCTCCGCGATGCGCTGCCTCACCTCGCCCGGAAGGAACTGCGCCGCCGGGCAGGCTGGCGCCGTCAGCGTCATTCGAACGCCGATCGCCGCGGATGCATCGACGATGATGTCGTAGATGAGACCGAGATCGTAGATGTTGACCGGAATCTCCGGATCGAACACCTTCTTCAGCGCCTCGATCACCATCGGCCGCAGCTCGGCCGACCGGGCCGGATCGTTCGACATCGCGTCGGTCTGGGACGAAGCGGGCCGACTCTCGTCGGTCGGAGCATGCTGCACGACAGGAAGCTCTTTCATTCGGTTGACACGGTCTCGGCGCGTGCCTGGAGCGCCGATTGAAGCGTGTGCCACGCCAGGCTCGCGCACTTCACGCGGACCGGAAACTGGCGGACACCGGCCAGCACCGACAGCTTGCCGAGATCCTCGATCGCCTCGTCGGGCCCGCGCGTGATCATGCGATGGAAGCGGTCGAAGAGCTCGCCTGCCTCCTCGAGGGTCTTGCCCTTCACGCTCTCGGTCATCAACGACGCGGACGCCTTCGAGATCGCGCACCCCGACCCCTGGAAGCTGGCGTCCTGGATGCGCCCGTCCTCGACTCGCAGGAACACGGTCAGCCGATCGCCACACAACGGATTGAAGCCCTCGGCCTTCCGCGCCGGGTCGATGGCGCGGAAGTTCCGCGGACGCTTGTTGTGATCGAGGATCACCTCCTGATAGAGGTCCTGCAGGTCGCGGTTCATGCGAGCATCCTGCGCGCCTTGTCGAGCGCCGACGCGAATAGATCGACTTCCTCGCGCGTGTTGTAGAGCGCGAGGGAGGCGCGCGAGGTGGCGGGCACCCCGAGGCGGTCCATGAGCGGCTGGCAACAGTGGTGTCCGCTCCGGATGGCGATCCCTTCGCGATCGAGAATCGTGCCGATATCGTGCGGATGCATCCCGTCGATGACGAACGCCAGGATGCCCGCCTTGTCACGGGCCGTGCCCGTGAGGCGCAGCCCCGGAATCTGCGACAGCGCGTCGGTGCCGTACGCGAGCAGCCCGTGCTCGTACGCCCGGACGCGATCGACGCCGAGTCGATCGAGGTAGTCGATCGCCGCGGCCAGTCCTACCGCGCCGGCGACGTTCGGGGTCCCGGCCTCGAACCGCTGCGGCACGTCGTTGTAGATGGTGCGCTCGAAGGTGACCGACCGGATCATGTCGCCGCCGCCCTGCCAGGGCGGCATCGCCTCGAAGTGCGGCGCCCGGGCGTAGAGCACGCCGATTCCCGTCGGGCCGAACACCTTGTGGCCGGAGAAGGCGTAGAAGTCGCAGCCGAGGGCCTGAACGTCCACCGCCACGTGCGCCACGGCCTGTGCGCCGTCGAGCAGCACGGGTATGCCCAGGTCGTGGGCGATCCGGACGATCTCGGCGACCGGGTTCACCGTCCCGAGCGCGTTGGACACATGGACGACGGAGACGAGCTTCGTGCGCTCGGACAACAGCTTCACGAACTCGTCCATCTGCAACTCGCCCGCATCGGTCATCGGCACGACGCGGAGGCGCGCGCCCTGTTCCTCGCAGAGCATCTGCCAGGGGACGATGTTCGAGTGATGCTCCATGGCGGTGAGGACGATCTCGTCGCCGGCCCCGACGTGCGCGCGGCCGTAGGACGCCGCGACGAGGTTGATCGCCTCGGTCGTTCCGCGTACGAACACGATTTCCCGTGGGTCGGCCGCGTGCAGGAACTGGCTCACCCGGCGGCGGGCGTCCTCGTACGCGTCGGTGGCCCGCTCGCTCAGCAGGTAGACGCCCCGGTGGACGTTCGCGTTCTCCTGCTCGTAGAACCGCACCAGCCGATCGATCACGGTTCGCGGCTTCTGCGTCGTCGCCGCATTGTCCAGATAGACCAGCGGCCGGCCGCGCGTCAGCTGCCCGAGCAGCGGGAACTCCGCTCGGACCGCCCGGACGTCGAAGGCGGCCCCGGGTGTCGTGGCTGCCAGCGTCATGACCGCCTCCCTTCTGCCCGACTGCCGGCGCGACCGGGTGCCGTCGAGGGCGCCGGCGCCCCGGGCAGGCGATCGAGCAGATCGCGGTCGATGCGCGCCCGCAGCTCCGCGAGCGGCATTTGATTGAGCACGTCGCTGGCGAAGGCCCGAACGAGCAGATGGCGCGCCTCGCGCTCGCCGATGCCGCGGGCGCGCAGGTAGAAGACCGCCTCCTCGTCAATCTGGCCGACAGCCGCCCCGTGCGTGCACTTCACGTCGTTGGCGAAGATCTCGAGCTGCGGCTTGGCATGAATTTGCGCGTCGCCGGAGAGCAGCAGCGCCTTGTTGGTCTGCTTGGCGTCGGTCTTCTGCGCGTCCGGCCTGACCACGATCTTGCCATTGAACACGGCGCGGCTGCGGTCCGCGAGGACGCCCTTGTAGAGCTCCCGGCTCGCGCAGTGCGCACGGGCGTGGTCGATGGTCGTGTGGTTGTCTACCAGGCGCGTCCCGTCGGTCAGGTAGAGACCGTTCAGGGTGCACGTCGCGCCCTCGCCGTCAAGCACCACGTCGACCTCGTTGCGGACGAGCCCGCCACCCAGCACGACGGAATGGCAGGCGACCGCCGCGTTCCGGGCGACGCGCACATACATCGCGCCGATGTGGAAGGCCGCCGGGTGTTCACGCTGCACCTTGTAGTGGTTCAGAGTGGACTCCTGCCCGGCCACCAGCTCGGTCACAGCGTTCGTGAAGTACTGCCCGTCGCGCGAGGCACCGTAGGTCTCGACGATGGTGGCCTGGCTTCTCGCGCCCATCACCGCGAGCACGCGAGGATGGGCCATGGGAAGAGCCGCGCCCCCGCGCGAGAGGAACAGCAGGTGGATCGGCGCGTCGATGGCGGTCGCCTCGGGCACGAACACGCACGCGCCGTCGGCGAGAAACGCCGTGTTGAGCGCCGTGAACGCGTGCCGGTCGGCGTTCGCCAGACGCGCCAGCTGCGCCTCGACGGATGGCCGGCGATCGACCAGCGCGCGCGCCAGGCTGCCCACGTACACGCCCTCGGGCAGCGTGCCTTCGTCGCTTGCGGCCGGAGCGTAGCCCCCGTCGACGAACACCAGCGTCGCCGCCCGTGGACCGTCCCACTCGAAGGGCGCGCGGTCGATCGGCTCCGTATCCGCCCCGTCCCGCGCGATCACGAACCGTCCTTCGGCGATCGGAGCGACGCTCGTGAACCGCCACTCCTCGTCACGGGTCGTCGGGAAGCCGAGCGCGTCGAACCGGGCGAGCGCCGCCTGGCGGACTCTCGTCAGCCATTCGGCCTCGTTGGGACGCTGGAGTCCGGCCCGCTCCGCTTCGGCGACGTAGGAATTGGTCAGTGTGGGCATGTCACTCGACAATCGATCGCGCGGGCCGTTCGGGGCCCGACCGCTGCTAGACGGCCCGGCCTGCAGGCTCCGGCTGCGTCCACGCGTAGCCCTTTTCCTCGAGCTCGAGTGCCAGGTCCTTGCCGCCCGACCGCACGATGCGGCCGTCGGTCAGCACGTGGACCACGTCGGGCACGATGTAGTTCAACAACCGCTGGTAGTGGGTGACGAGGAGAATCGCCCGTTCGGCGCTCCGCATCGCGTTGACGCCCTCGGCGACGATCTTCAGCGCGTCGATGTCGAGGCCGGAGTCGGTCTCGTCGAGCACGGCCAGCGTCGGTTCGAGGACCGCCATCTGGAAGATCTCGTTCCGCTTCTTCTCGCCGCCGGAGAAGCCCTCGTTGACGGCGCGGTTCAACAATGTCTCGTCCATGTCGAGCCACTTCATACGCTCGCGCACGAGCGCCATGAAGTCCATCGCGTCGAGCTCCTCCTCGCCGCGGTGCCTGCGAAGGGCGTTGAGCGCGGCTTTCAGGAAATAGGCGTTGTTCACGCCGGGGATCTCGACTGGATACTGGAACGCCATGAACATCCCTTCCCGCGCGCGCGTTTCGGGATCCATGGCCAGCAGATCCCGGCCCTTGTAGCGCGCCGACCCGCCCGTGACCCCGTACTCGGGATGACCCGACAGGACCCGTGCGAGCGTGCTCTTGCCGGAGCCGTTGGGCCCCATGATCGCGTGCACCTCTCCGGTGTCCATCGTCAGGTCCACGCCGCGGAGGATTTCGCGGCCCGCGGCCCGTGCGTGCAGGTTTTCGACGACCAGCAGGGGATTAGCCAACGCTGCCCTCCAGGCTGACGCTCAGGAGCTTCTGCGCCTCGACGGCGAACTCCATCGGCAGTTGCCGGAAGACCTCCCTGCAGAAGCCGCTGACGATCAGGTTCACGGCGTCCTCCGTCGAGAGGCCGCGCTGCCGGCAATAGAAGATCTGGTCCTCGCCGATCTTCGAGGTCGAGGCCTCGTGCTCGACCCTCGCGGTCGAGTTCTTGATGTCGAGATACGGGAACGTGTGGGCGCCGCACAGGTCGCCGATAAGCAGCGAGTCGCACTGGGAGTAGTTGCGCGCGCCGGCGGCCCCTTTGGCAATCTTCACCAGCCCACGATAGGTGTTCTGGCCGTGGCCGGCCGAGATGCCCTTCGAGACGATGGTGCTCTTCGTGTTGCGGCCCAGGTGCACCATCTTCGTGCCCGTGTCCGCCTGCTGCCAGTTGTTGGTGGTGGCCACCGAGTAGAACTCGCCCACCGAGTTGTCGCCCTGCAGGATGCAGCCCGGATATTTCCAGGTGATGGCCGATCCGGTCTCGACCTGCGTCCAGGTGATCTTGGATCCCGCCCCGAGGCACTTGCCGCGCTTCGTAACGAAATTGTAGATGCCGCCGCGACCGTCCTTGTCGCCGGGGTACCAGTTCTGAACCGTGGAGTACTTGATGGTGGCCGCGTCGAGGGCGACGAGCTCGACGACCGCCGCGTGCAGCTGGTTCTCGTCGCGCATCGGCGCCGTGCAGCCCTCGAGATAGCTGACCGACGCGCCCTCCTCGGCGATGATCAGCGTCCGCTCGAACTGGCCGGTGTCGCGCGCGTTGATCCGGAAGTAGGTCGACAGCTCCATCGGGCACCGTACGCCCTTCGGGATGTACGCGAACGAGCCGTCGCTGAACACCGCCGAATTCAGCGTCGCGAAGAAGTTGTCGGAATACGGAACGACGCTCCCCAGATACCTGCGGACGAGATCGGGATGCTGCTGGACCGCTTCGGAGAACGAGCAGAAGATGATGCCGAGCGACGCCAGCTTCTCCTTGAAGGTCGTCGCGACCGAGATGCTGTCGAACACGGCGTCGACCGCGACGCCCGACAGAAGCTTCTGCTCGTCGAGCGGGATGCCGAGCTTTTCGAACGTCTTCCGAATCTCCGGGTCGATCTCCTCGAGGCTCTGCACGGCCGGCTTCCGCTTCGGCGCGGCGTAGTAGATGATGTTCTGGTAGTCGATCGGCCCGTACTTGATGTTGCCCCAGGTCGGCTCCGTCATCGTCAGCCACGCGCGGTAGGCCTTCAGACGCCAGTCGAGCAGCCAGCCCGGCTCGTGCTTCTTCGCCGAAATCAGCCGGACGATCTCCTCGCTCAGGCCGCGAGGGACCGCCTCCTGCTCCACGTCGGTGACGAACCCGTACTTGTAGTCGCGGTTCGCAAGATCCTGGATGACCGCAGTCGATGTGCTCATGTGCTATCCCTGGGAAGCGTCGCGTTCGCCGCCTCCCTCGATACTGAAGGACGCGCCGCATCCGCACGTGTTCTTGGCGTGCGGGTTGTTGAGGATGAACCCCTTGCTCAGCAGGCTCGTGTCGTAATCGAGCACCGTGCCGTCGAGCACGCGAAGGCTGCGCGGGTCCACGAAGACCGTCGCGCCCTCTTCTCCCTCGAACACCGCGTCGGTGTCCTTCCGGGCCGTTTCCCACGCGAAGATGTATTCGAAGCCCGAACAGCCCCCGGCCTTGACGCCAATCCGGAGGCCTGTCTCACCCTGACCGCGCTTGGCGAGCATGCGCCTGATCTGGGCGGCGGCATTCGACGTCAGTTGAATCATCCCCTGCTCTCTGAGGTCCGGACCGGCCGAACCGGCCCGTCCATATACGACTCAATTGGTCGTATATTAACGCCGATCCACTCGCGACGCAAGTACCTAGCCTATGTGCTTCCCTGCCAGCATCTTACATATCTGAGCAGAAGCCACTGCCTGTCCACGAGCTAGGGTGAACGGGTCCCGCCCTTGCAATCGACGTCGCTCTCCGTTCACGGCGGCCCGGCGCCCGGGCGGCAAGACCGCGATCATGCAAGACGACTCTGGCGTTCGCGTCGGGCTGGTCCTCAGCGCCGGGGGATTGCGCGGCGCCGCGCACGTCGGGGTCCTCCGGCAGCTGGCCCGTCTCGGGATCCCCGTCGACATCATCGTCGGCGTGAGCGCCGGGGCAGTCGTCGCGGCCTACTACGCGGGGGTCGGCCTGGAGATCGACGAACTGCTCGGCGACGCGGCGAGCTTTCGGGGCCGCCACCTCCTCAGCTACAGCGTGAACGTGCACCTGGGGTATCGCCACGAGCACCGGCTGCGGCCCTGGTGCGGCGTGATCCCGGATCGTCTCCGCCAGCTCGAGGCGGCGACCTTCGACCGGCTCCACCACGGCGTCCGCGGCCTCGGCATCGTCTGCCATGATGTCCGCTCGGCCGGGCCGCGCTACTTCCACACAGGCGGCAGCGACGGCGCGCGGCTGGCGGACGTCGTCCGCGCGAGCGCGTCGATTCCCCTGCTATTCCCGCCCGTGACCGTGCTCGTGGACGCTGAAGAGCTGCGCCTCACCGACGGCGGACTCAGTGACGCGGTGCCGACGGCGTTCGCGCGGCGCCCGCCGCTGTCGGCAACACACGTGATCGTCTCAGACTGCCGGTGGTTCGGGTCGGTGCCGGCAACCGATGCGAGGACCGTCTGGCTCCGACCCCGCATGGCGCACACCGGCTCACTGTGGTCACCGCGCCAGGGGCTGCTGCCGGCCGTCCGGGGCGGCGAGGCCGCGGTCACTACGGAAGCCGCCGCCCGCATCAGGAACTGGTTTGGCGATCAGGCGGCGGCGGCGAGCCCGCCGGCCCCCGGTGGCGCGTTCACTCGAAGTTGCCCCGAACCCCCTGGAAACCGTGCTGCGCCTGTCTGAACAGCCATCTGACCACGCGAGCGTCGTTGTAGCACCAGCCGACAATGTGGTTGAGCGTCGAGAAGCAGTTCGGCTCGCAGTCTGTCTTCATGTCCCGAAGCTGCGCCGTGTCGAACTTCGGGGACCCGACCGTCCCCCAGTCGTGTGACGCGGAGTACATCGGGAAGCAGGGCGCGAGAGTGCCGTCCACGCGAATGATGACGGTGTTCTGCCCCGCGCGGCAATTCCACGGCTCGTGGTGCGCCCCTCTGAGGAAGCGCTTCATCTCGGCCAGCCGCTCCACCGAGTTCAACATCCCGTACCCGGAACGCTGCTTCTCGATGAGCCAGTCGAGCAATTCGTCCACCTTCGGGTGATCCTCAGGGCGGAAGTACGTCGGGTTGTCGGCCAGGTGCTTGAAGTGCGGCTGCTCGACGAGCGGCTCCTCGTTGATGTGGTAGTCGGTCGAGATCCTGTTCTCGTGGGCGATCTCGGTGAGCTGCCGCACGTCGTCCAGGTTGTTGCGGCAGATGTTGATGTTGAAGAAGACCGTGTATCCGTAGCGGTACTGCTTCTTCACCAGGTGCTCGAAGTGCGAGCGGATGGGGGTAAGGGCCTTGGGCAGGCCGGGCTTCTCGTCCACGACGTCGACCGCCAGGTTGAAGGTGGCGACGCCGGCGTCGGCGAGGCGATCGATGACGTACGGCTTGAGCAGGCGGCCATTGGTGGGTATGTAGATCCAGAAGCCCTGCTTCGCCGCATAGTAGACGACCTTCTGCACGAACTTCGGCCGGAGGACCACCTCCCCGCCCATCAGCGCGAGCACGCGGCACGTCGTCGAATGCAGCCAGTCGATCGAGGCGCGCGCCACCTCCTCGCTCATCCCCTTGACGCGGTTGTCGAAGGAGTAGCAGTAGTGGCAGTCGAGGTTGCACTTGTACTCGGTGAACAGATACGCGATGATCGGGTGGAAGTCGCCGGGCAGAACGCGCGACTTGAGGAAGGGAAACGCCCACCGCGCATCGCGTGATAGATCTTCGACGGCGGCCAGTGGCGCTCGCCGTCTCACGGCCACGGTGCGTCGGTCAGCAGCTCCGGGTGTTGCGGAAAGACCGGCTCGGGGAGTGTCCTGCCTGCCAGCGGAGGCCTGATGGGCGGCGGCGCCGGCCGCAGGTCGCCGCCGAATCTGCCGCTCAGACGGACTTCGAGAGGGAATGACGGCATGCTGCCCCCTAGATGGCGGCGCGAAGGTCGGCGGAGGAGCTGGGAGCGCCGGCCATGGGCAGAAACCTCCTGGTCTTCGCCTGCTGCCGCTGGGCCACGGCGAGCTCGGCGAGCTGCTGCTCGCGCAGGAGCTCCTGGCGCAGGCGCTGCTCGGTACTGGGCGATCTGGCGCTCGATCTCCTCGTGCCCCGCCGGCTCGTTCATGTGCTCGATATAGCGCTTGAGGAAGTAGTGAATCGTCTCGACGCGGATCTTGATCGATCCGGTCGGCTTGTTCTCGTCGATGTCCTTGAACGAGAAGTACGGCGTGCCCGAGCGCTCGATGATCGACTCGACGGTCGTGTAGATCGGCGCGTCGTGGCCGCACTTGAAGCTGGAGAGCTCCAGCGCGACCAGATTCGGATGCCGCGCGGTGAACTTGGCCGCCCAGACCTTGTGATTGGTGCTGGTCGAATAGCTGTTCTTCCAGACGTCCTGGATGTCGAGCGGACTGGTGATCGCCCCGCTTCGAACCTCGTCGCCAAACAGCCGCTCGAGCAGATCAACGTCGAGGGGCAGCGTGGTCTGCGAGAACACCGGATAGCCCAGCTTCTGGAACTCCTCGAGGATCTCGTGGTTGAGGCCGGGATCGTGATGATACGGACGCGCCAGCACCACGATGCCGAGACGGTTCTCGCGCTCGAGCTGGTCCATGACGGCGCGCGCCCGTCCACGGATGTCGGCCTCCCAGGCAGCCAGCTCGCGGAAGGCGACGTCGATGGCGCGGGCGTTCTCCTCGGGCGACAGGCCCAGCCACGGCTCCAGCGCCTGGAAGAGCTGCTGGCCGAGGAGCTTTCGGTCGCCGAGGTCGAGCAGAGGATCGAGGTACTCGACGCCCTGGTCGGCGAAGACGTTGCCCTCCTTCGTGAACGCCGCCTTCACCGTTTCGGGCGTGACGGTGACCGTCGGGCAGGCATTCGAGCCCTGCAGGTTGACGAGCGGCGTCTGCAGCTTGTCGATCATCGGGAAGAAGATGAGGTCGAGCTTCTTCTTCGCGTGTTTGGCGAACAGCAGGTTGTGGACGTGCGCGATGCCGATCTTGGCGGGAAAGCACGGGTCGATGGCGCCGCGGCCCGATCCCTCCCGGTACAGCTCGGGACTCGTGAAGTCCGAGTACACGAGATTGCCGCCCGGCACGCCGAGCGACTCGAAGTAGGCGCTGAAGAACGGCGCGTACACGTACATGTTCAGCACGCGCGGCATGCCGATGCGGAGGTGGTCGCGGCGCTGCATCAGTTCGATCCGACGCCGCGCAGGTCGGGTCCAGCCGCGTGAGGGGATCGAATCCGCCACTCGTGAGGGCTTGCGGGGGTTCCAGACCTCCCTGGCCGCCATCTCGACGAAGTTCGGGTTCGACTTCTTGACCGCATCGAGGCCGGCCTTGATGCCGCGCATCGCATTCACGTCCTCGACGGCGCCCTTCTCGCAGGTCGCGATGATCAGCCGCTGCTCGTCGTCGGCCTTCGGCACCTTGGACAGGAACTTCACGGGCGCCGCCCTGAGCTCAGGCTTCTCGGCGAGGGCGGCGGGCGCGCCGCTGCCGACGGGATGTCCGCCCGCGGTCATCTTGATGTCGATGAACGTCCGCAGGCAGTTGTTCTTGCAGAAGTTGCACCGGGTCGACTCGTTGCGCGTCGTGCGGTACGTGATGCGGCGGACGGCGTCGAGCCCGATGAAGCGGGTCCGGTGGCCGCTGGCGTGGAGGCGCCGCGCCTCGACGGCCGCGCCGATCGCCCCCGACTCGCCGCAGTGCTCGTGGACGATGATCTGCGGCTCGACGTCGGAGCCGCGGAAATTCGAGCGGATGAAGTCGACCTCGGCCTTCACGGCCGCGAGGTTGTGCTGGGTGCCGCCCTGGAGGACGAACTTCGTCCCGAGCTTCGCGAGGTTCGGGATGCTCGCCACGTAGAGGAAGATGTTCTTCGGCAGCACGGCAGCCAGACCGGCAAGGATCTCCTCGGGGGCCCATCCCTGCCGCTGGAAGTTGACGATGTCGGACTGCATGAACACCGCGCAGCCGTAACCGAACATCGGCATCGCCGTCGCCGTGAACGCGTGGTTGGCGAACTCCTTCACCGGGATACCGAACATCTCCGCCGTCGACTGCAGGAAGTAACCGTTCCCGGCCGAGCACTGGGTGTTCAGCTTGAAATCCTTGACGCGACCGTTGCTCAGAACGATCAGCTTGATGTCCTGGCCGCCCACGTCCACGATGACGTGCGGATCCTTGTAGTACTTGACCGCCGACTCGGTGTGCGCCACGGTCTCGACGAGGGCCGCGTCGGCCGCGAGCACGTCCCTGAGAACGTCCTTCGCGTAGCCGGTCGTGCCGACGCCGAGCACCTCGAGCGAGGCGCCGGAGCTCTCCACCTGATCCCGCAGCTCGTCGAAGATGTCGATCGTGTCCTGGATCGGGTTGCCCTTCGAGAGCTGGTAGGCCTTCGACAGCACCTCACCCTCTTCCGACAGCAGGACGCCCTTGGTCGACGTCGATCCGCCGTCGATGCCGACGAAGGCACGGACCGTCTCGCCGGCGCGGAACGGCGCCGCGACGAAGCGCTGCGGCGTGTACTGCCGCCTGAATGCTTCGAGCTCCTCGACCGAGGCGCTCAGGCCACGGCCGCCCGACGCCGCCTTCTCTTCGAGCCGGCCGACGGTGATGTAGCGCTCCAGCCCCGCGGTGCCACAGTAGCGGCCGACGCGATCGTCCTCGTCCTTCCCGAACTCGATGGCGCCGAGCGCGGCGAAGTACTGGGCGTTCTCCGGCGTCTTGATCAGGGTCTCCGGCGACTCGCCGGCGGGAATTTCCACGCCGCGCTCGGCCCACATCTTCGGAATGTTGTGCTGCCAGGCCTCGCGCATTCCCCGGATGAACGTGTTCGGTCCGCCGAGCAGCAGGACGTGGGGGCGCAGCGTATGACCCCGCGTCAGCACCGTCAGGTTCTGGAGCACGATGGCGTCGAAGAGCGACGCCATCAGCTCGTCGGGCGGCGTGCCTTCCTTCTGCAGCCCATTGATGTCGGTCTCGGCGAACACGCCGCACTTGCCAGCGACCTTGTGCAGCTTGATGCCGAGGTAGCCCTGGTTGCCGAGCTCGTCGGTCGGGATCTTCAGCTTCGCGTTGATCTTGTCGATGACCGCGCCGGTTCCGCCCGCGCACTTGTCGTTCATCGACGGAATCTTCTTCTTGCGCCCGGTCTCGGGATCCGGCTTGAAGACGATGATCTTGGCGTCCTGTCCGCCCAGCTCGATCACCGACAGCACTTCGGGATGCAGCTTCTCGACCGCCAGCGAAACGGCCGTCACCTCCTGGACGAACTTCGCCCCGATGAGCTGCGCGAGCCCGCTGCCGCCCGACCCGGTGATGAAGGCGCGACAGGTGTCGTGGGAGATGGTCAGGTCGCGCTCGAGCCGCTGCAGGAATTCCAGTGTCTTCTCGGGCTGCTTCGTCTCGTGCCGCTGGTAATCGGACCAGACGATCTGATCGGTGGCCGCGTCCACGGCCACCGCCTTCACCGTCGTGGACCCGACGTCGATGCCGACGAGGAGTTGTGCGGACATAGGCGATGTCTTTTCACGCGGATGTTGTCGTGGCTGCTCTGCCGGCAGCCCTGTCCCTTCAATGGGCCGTGACGACGGCGGGCCGCCGGGCGACGTGCCGGACGGGTCGGCGCCTGTCCATCAGATCGCTGACATGCAGCGCGAAGTTCGCCGCCGTCCCCGTGACGCCCTCGCGGTGCGGCA
The DNA here is from genome assembly GCA_963840225.1 of uncultured Acidobacteriota bacterium. GTDB lineage: Bacteria > Acidobacteriota > Vicinamibacteria > Vicinamibacterales > CAVVIG01 > JBLMXQ01. The sequence continues at coordinate 85,580 of CAWIYH010000005.1, read as the reverse complement.
CCTTGTAGAAGGGGCGGCGCAGGTCGGGGTGCTCGGCCACGTACGACCGGAGGTCGTCCAGCGACTTGCCGGTCGACTCGAGCGCCTGCAGGAATTCGAGCTTGGCCTTGGCCTTGGCTTCGCCGAGCGCCATCTGCACGCGGCTGTGCGCGTTGATCTCGCCCTCGCCCGACGTCTCGATCGGCAAGAAGATCATGTCCTTGAAGTGGTTCATCACGGCCGACTGCACGCCGTCGGACTGGGACGAGGGCATGCAGCCGAACGGCTTGAGGCTGAGCACCATGTGGGCCTTCTTGTGGACCGTGTAGTGGATGTTCTTGGCCACCTCGAGGTGTCCTTCCCCGCCGCGCGCGAAGCGATGGTAGTAGGGCCGGGCGAGCGCGGCCAGCTCCCGCATGTCGAGCAGCGGATGCGCGATGCCGCCGAGCCCGTCGATGACCCGGCGGTAGAGGTGCGCGTACAACCCCTCGCCGATGCCGAAGAACAGCTGCTTCTGCCGGAACTTCAGCTCGCAGAGCGCGCGCTTGTGGAGCTGCCACGGGTCCGGCTTCGTCATGTCGAGCCACTTGCGGTCCCGGTGGTGCGCCCGTGCCTGCCACAGGAGGTACATGATCCAGTTGGCGATCGGCTCCACCTTGATCTCGGCGCCTTCACGCTCGAGGAACTGGAACATGTGGAAGTTGCCGTCGCCCTCGGTCGTCTGCGCGAAGAACTCGCCCGTGACCTTGACCAGCGGCTTCACCCGGAGGCGATCCACCTCGATCTGCTCGAGTCGCTCGCGGGCCTCGCGCAGGGCGTCGGCCGTCTGCCCGCCCCAGAGGTGGTCGACGATCTTCCCCATCGTATGCGTGGTCGCCTCGGCGACCCGGTTCGCCATGACGCGCCGGGCAATCCATGCGGGCGCGCGGCGGTCGACGTGGAACATCTCGCGCTCGCGGATCGCCGCCGACAACCGCTCCATCACCTGCGCGAACGCGCGGTCCGTTTCCCCCGCGCGGGCTTCGTAGGGACGAATCTGGCAGCAGACGTCGTTCAGAACGTCGCCGAAGTTCAGCGCGTTGAAGGCGCCCAGGCCGAAGTCGACCGTGAACTTCAGGCCCGCCTCTCCCGACGCCGCGTTGATCCCGTCGTCCTGCTGGAAGAGGAGGATGCGGAATCCGTTGAAGCCGGCGTTCTCCACGCCGAGCCGATACTCCGCTTCGTACATGCCGAAGCGGCACGGCCCGCACGAGCCGGCCGTAAAGAAGACGTATTTGTCGACGATGTCCTGCCGCGAGAGGCCCTTCGCCTCGAGGCCCTGCAGGTATTTGATCAGGTGTCCGACCATGAAGTAGGTCGGGTTGCACTGGCCGTTGTTGCCGTACTCCTTGCCGAGCTGAAACCCCGCAACGTCCGGCGTCGGAAGCAGCTCCACCTTGTACCCGGCCGACTCGAACGCCGCGCGAATCAGCCACTCGTGTTTCCAGGTGAGGCCCCCGAACAGGATGGTCACCTTGTCGCGCTCGCCCGCCGTGAACGGTCGCTCCACCGGCCGATGGAAGTGAGCCCGCCCGGCACGCTCGTGATGCTGAGCCTCAAGGCGGCGGCGCTCCTCCTCGACCCGCCCCTGAATCTCACGTTCGATCTCTTCTCGTGACTTGAGCCGCAGGCCGGCGGGCTCAGAGGAACGGCGGGCCGAGGATCGGGGATGCGTCGCGGTGTCCATGCGCAACCTCCAGCGGTGAGCCGAGCGCCGCTTGCGCGGGGGCGGAACGGCGGTTCGAAGGAGGCACGACGTGCAACGTGACTGCCGGTTTTTCGCCGGTGTCGGACCGCCGCGCGAGCATGGTTTTCAGACAGAGGGCAGGTCTACTGCGTCGTAAACGCAAACTCGAGCGAACCTGCGCGGCGACCGTCACGCGGGGCTCAGGAAGCCCCGGAACTCGCTTCGCAGCGCCTCGGCTTCCGACGCCGTCGCCCGCGCGACCTCGCCGGCCAGCGGACCGCTTTCGACCAGCGTCCGCCAGGCGGCGGTCTGGACCTTGTCACCCGCGGCCGGCGAGGCAGTGGTCAGCGCTTCAGCCGACCGTCGATACTCGGTCAGCAGCGCCACGAGCTCGCCGTCGAGATACTCGGCCAGACACGTGTACGCGATCTCGAGATACCGGCGAAGCTCGTCGGTCAGCTGCCCCGACGCGGCGAGCTGTCGAACGGATGTGCAAATCGCCGACTTGATGAGCGGCTTGGCGTAGGGCAGCGAGTCGACATGCGCCGGATGCCGGTTCTCGGTCAGGTCGCGCTCGAGCAATCGCGCGTACTCGACGACGACCTGTTGGGCGACGGATGGGTCCAACTGATCCATGAGCCACACCTGCCTGTGTGCCGCGCGCCGGTGCAAGCGGCAGGCCGGAACGCCGCACCGCTCCGTCGCCTCGCCGCCTCCTCAGGCGACCGTCACCTGCCCGACCATCCTGGGATGGAGTGAACAGTAGTACTCGTGGGTGCCGGGAGCCTCGAAGGTGTGAACGAACCGGTCGCCGGTATCAAGGACGGGAGACTTGAAGCCCTGCTGCGAGCCGGTTACCACATGCGGCTCGTCGTCGCGATTGGTCCAGGCGACGGCGGTGCCGGCCGCGACACGCACCGCTCGCGGCGAGAAGCTGAAGTTCTCGATCTCCACCTCACGCATGCCCTCGGCCTCCTTCGATTCACTCTCGCGGCCGGCAAGCGGCATATCGGTGATGGCGATCGGGTGGTGCACGCCGTGAAACGCGACCCCGGTCAGCCCAAGGACCTGACGCAGGCGCGCGGCCTCGACCGTCATCGGCCCGGGCGAAGCCGCCGCGCCGGGCGAGGGCTGCGGGAAGGCGGTCGACGTCGCCGTGTGGAACGTCACGTGCCCCTCGACCTTCTGCATCACCTGATGAATGTGTCCGTTGAGCACCGAGACCGAACCGAACCGCTTCAGGTACGCCAGCGCCCGGGCGCTGTCGTCGGTCCCCCAGCCCCAGGCCGGGTAGACCGACCAGAGCGGGATGTGGGCGAAGACGACGACCGGCGTGCTGCTCGAGCGCGGCTTGAGATCGCGCTCGAGCCATTCGATCTGTTCGTCTCCGAGCCTGCCGAGGCCGCCGGCCTTGAGGTTGGCGACGTTGACCAGCGCGACGAAATGAACCCCGTCGTGGTCGAAGCTGTACCACCCGCCGCCGCGCGTGCCCTGGCCGAACCGCTCCCGATAGCTGGCGCCCTCGTCGACGAGCATGTCGTGTTCTCCCGGCACGTAGTGCACGGGCAGCGCAAGCTCTGAGAGAACCTGCTGCAGCGTGTCGAACTCCGCGGGCTTCGAAAGATGCGTGAGGTCCCCCGTGTGCAGGATGAACGACGGGGGCTCCGGCATCGCCTTGATCCTGGCCACGGCGGCCCGAAGCGTCGCCACGACATCGGCGTTGGCGGCCTTGTCGAAGCCGATGTGCGTATCGCTGATCTGCACGAACCGCAGCCCCCCGCCAGCCATGCTCCCCATGCTCTGCTCGAGCGGTGCGCCTTTGATCACGCCCCCGGCCATCGCCCAGACCGCGCCGGTGCCGACCCAGGCCATGCACCGGAGGAATCCGCGCCGATTGAGTCCGTCTTGATCGTGTGTGTCTGCCATTCCCGACCTCCGGGGGTAAAGACCGCAGGGAACGGCGCTCTATTCCGGGAATAGATTGGCCCTCCCGCGGGTCTATGTAGGGATGGCCGGTCGCACCTTCGAGGAAGCCGTCCTCCCGCACCTGGACGCCGCGTTCAATTACGCCCGATGGCTCACGCGGGGCCGCGGCGAGGCCGAGGACGTGGTGCAGGAGGCGTGCGTGCGAGCGCTCCGCTACTTCTCGTCGCTCCGGAGCGACGACGCCCGCGCGTGGCTCATGGCGATCGTGCGGAACACCTGGTACCGACGCGTGGCCCGAGCCGGGCAGGCACGCATCGCCCCGCTCGAGGACTCGGCCGACGACCCCATCGACGGCCAGCCCGACCCGGAGGCCACCGTCATCCGGCAGCAGTCGGTGGACGCCGTCCGGTTCGCCATCGAGGCGTTGCCGGCCGACTTCCGCGAGATCATCGTGCTGCGCGAGCTGGAGGGGCTCTCCTACAAGGAAATCGCGACCGTCGTCGGCATCCCGATCGGGACCGTGATGTCGCGGCTCTCCCGCGCGCGCGAACGGCTGCTGGCCGCGCTCGCGGGCCTCGGCGCAGGAGGCAATCGTGAACTGTCATGAAGCCGGCGCCCTGCTGGACGCCTACGTCGATCGCGAGGTCGAACCGGAACGGGCGGGCCTGCTCGAGGCGCATCTCGACGCCTGCCCGGCGTGCCGGCGGCGCGTCGAGGACCTCGAACGCCTCGGCAGCCTCGTCCGGTCGGCCCCCTACCACACGGCACCGGCGGCCCTGCGCACGCGGGTGGCCGGCATGCGCTGGCGGTGGCGGCTCCCGCAGCGGCTCGCCGTGGCGGCCGCCCTGCTGGCGGCCGTCTCGCTTGGCGGCCTGCTCGCCGTTCGAGCCCTGCGGGCGGGGCGGGTGGCTAGCGCCTCGGCGAGCGTGGCGGAGGCTGTTGCCGACGGTCACGTGCGGGCCCTGATGGGCGACCATCTGCTCGACGTGCGATCCACGGACCAGCACACCGTCAAGCCGTGGTTTCTCGGCAAGATCGACTTCTCGCCACAGGTCGACGATCTGGCGGCCATCGGCTTCCCGCTGATCGGCGGACGCCTCGACTACATCGACGGCCGGCCCGCGGCGGCGCTCGTCTACCAGCGGCGGCAGCACGTGATCAATCTCTTCGTCTGGCCGGCCGGGCCTGACGGCGAACCGGCCGGCGCACGATCCATCCGTGGTTATCAGATCCGCCACTGGACGCGGAACGGCCTGGCGTTCTGGGCGGTGTCCGATCTGAACGACTTCGACCTGGGACAGTTCGCCCGGGCGCTGCAGCATTGAGGCTGGAGGACCAGATGGAGCGCGTAAATGGCATCGGCGGCCTGTTCTTCCGGGCGCAGAATCCAGGCGCGGTCGCCGCATGGTACGAGGAGCATCTGGGCGTCAGGCTGACGCCGGCCAGCTACGGCGAGCAGGCCTGGCGCCAGGAGGCCGGTCCGACGGTCTTCCAGCCATTCCCTGCCGATACGGACTACTTCGGCCCGGGCAGCCGGACGTGGATGGTGAATTTCCGCGTCCGCGATCTCGACGCCATGGTCGCTCAGCTTCGCGCGGCCGGGATCGGCGTTCACGTCGATCCCACGCGCTATCCGAACGGGCGCTTCGCGCGCCTCGAGGACCCGGAAGGCAACCCGATCGAGCTGTGGCAGCCTGAACCGGCGCAGGATGGCGACGCGGTCTGACGGACGTCACCGCCTCACGCGCACGATTCGCGAGAGGCGCACCAGGCCCGCCGGGTCGTTCGCGCTCGCGAGTGTGGTCACGAAGGGACGCGCGGCGGCCATGCCCGCCGCGGTCGGCTCGTATCCGGCGGTGTCCAGCAGGGGGTTCAGCCAGACGATGCCCGCCGACCGGCGCCGCAGGCCGTGCATTGCCTCGCGCAGCTCGTCGGGCTCTCCAAGATCGAGGCCGTCGCTGACGACAAGGACGAGAGTACCCGGGCCGAGCAGGCGCTCCCCGAAGCGGCGCAGGAAGTCGCCGAGCGATCGGCCGATGCTGGTGCCGCCGCCCCAGGCGCCAGGGAGCAGATCGAGCCGCAGCGGCCTCCCGGCCGCGGCACGGCGGACGTGGTCGGTCACGCGCTGCAGTCCGGTCGAGAAGGTGAACGCCTCGACGCGCATCGTCACGCTGGCGAGGGCGACGGCGATCTCCAGGGCCGCCGAGGCGTGCGCCGCCATCGACCGGCTGCCATCGACCAGCAGCACGAAGCGCGGCGCGCGCTTGGGCCGGCGCAGCCAGCGGATCGTCAGCGACTCGCCTCCCGTCTGCACGCTGGCCCGGAGCGTCCGTCTCAGGTCGAAGCGGCGCCCCCGGGGAGATGGACGCCAGCGCCGCGCAGACCCCAGCTGCAGGCGGCGCACGAACGACCTGGCGGCGGCGTGCCAGGCGGCATCGGTCGGCCCGAGCATCTGCGCCTCGCCGGCCTGGCGGCGCTCGAGCGGACTGTATTCGAGGCGCGTCAGCGTCAGTGCCGCGGGGCCGTCCGACGCCGGCGCCGAAGTCGAGGGCCCCGGGCCGTCCACGCCTGTGCCCTCCGCGGCTGCCAGGCCGTTCGACCGAGTGCGCGCGTCGCCGCCATCCGCCTCCCCGCTTCCCGGGACGTGCTCCCGCGCACGGGCGAGCGGCGGAAGGGCCGGTTGCGGGACGCCTTCCGGGCCCGGAAAGAAGAACGCGTTGAAGGCGCCGTCGAACGCGGCCGCTTCCTGGCTGGTGCGACTGAGGACCGGGCGGAGGGCGTCGCGCACGATGCGCTCGTCGGTGAAGTCCACCATCTCGAGGGCGCGTGCGGCGTCGCGCGTCTCGGCGGGCCCGATGGCGAATCCCTCCTCGCCGCGCAGGAACGCGCAGAAGGCCACGAGGTTTTCGGGAAGCCCGCCGAACGGGTACATCAGCGGCGCGGCGTCGACACCGACCCGATCCCGAAGTCGGTTTCGAGATCGTATCCGCCCGCCGCGGGCCGCGAGTCCCCGGCGATTGCCGGAGCCACGGCCTCGCGATGCGCGTCGAGCACGGCGCGGTCCTCGTGCACCTTCAGCACGCAGCCGATCGTCTGGTCGAGGGTCGTCGCGTCGAGATGGTCCCGGTGCAGGGTCATGAGGGCCATCGCCCAGTCGAGGCTCTCGGCGACGCCGGGCGCCTTCTGGAGAGACAGTCCCCGCAGCACCTGCATCAGCCGCGCGATCTGCCGGGCGAGCCGATCCGACAGCCCGGGCACGCGGGCGTGCAGGATCGCGATCTCCTGCTCGAGCGACGGGTACGGCAGCCAGAGGAACAGGCAACGCCGCCGCAGCGCGTCGGACAGCTCCCGCGTGCGGTTGCTCGTCAGGATGACGTGCGGTCTGTGGCGCGCCCGGATCGTGCCGAGCTCGGGGATGGTGACCTGCCATTCGGCGAGGACCTCGAGGAGAAATGCCTCGAACGCCTCGTCGGCCCGATCCACTTCATCGACGAGCAGCACTGGAGATCGATCCCCGGTGATCGCTTCGAGCAGCGGCCGCTTCAGCAGGAACGCCTCGCTGAAGATCTGCGCCTCTCGCTGTTCGAGGCTCGTCCCGTCCGACTCGGTCAGCCGGACGTGCAGCATCTGCCTGGGATAGTTCCATTCGTAGAGCGCCGACATCGCGTCGAGTCCCTCGTAGCACTGCAGGCGGATGAGGCGGGTATCGAGCACGTCGGCCAGCACCTTGGCGCTCTCGGTCTTGCCGACGCCGGCGGGCCCCTCGATGAGCAGCGGCTTCTCGAGCGCCAGCGCCAGCTGCAGCGCCGTGGCGAACGCCTCGTCGACGATGAAGCCGCGCTCGCGGAACCGGGCGCCGATCTCGGCGGCATCGGTCACGATGGGACCCCGAAGTCCGCTGGATTCCTGACGAACCGCGATCGGCATCCGGCGCAGCAGAAGTAGTGGACGACGCCGTTCACCTCGGCCGTGTGCCGGGCCGTGGCGACATCCACCGACATCCCGCACACCGGATCGACCGCCTGGACCGGCGGGCCGGCGTCGGCCGCCGTGGCGGGCGGCGCCGCCGGCTCCCGTGTCGCACCCGTCGGGCGCGCCTGGACGATCTCGGCGAGAATCGAGAGCGCCACCTCGGCGGGGGTGCGGGCGCCGAGGTCGAGCCCGGCGGGGTTGCGGATGGTCCCGGCGCCGGGCGTTCCGGCCCGTTCGAGGACCGCGCGCACGGCTCCGCCGCGCTTGCGCGACGCGACGAGCCCGATGTACGCCGGCGGGCACTTGAGGAGGACGTCGAGGGCCTCCTCGTCGTAGTGTCCCTGGGATGCGACGACGGCCGCCTGCTCGACCCCGCGGGCGGCGCCCTCGGCGAGAATCGTCTCGAGGCCCTCGAGCGGGGCGACGGTCACGCCGAGTGCCGCGGCCTCCGCCTCGAGGTCGCGCCGCTCGCGCCCCTCCACGACGCGGACGACGTCGTAGTCCATGCTGCGTGCGAGGCGCGCGACCGCGCCGGCGATCGGAGTGGCACCCGCGACGATCAACCGGCGCGCCTGCACGAAGGGCTCGACGAAGACGTCAATAGCCCCCTCGGAGACGCAGGTCATGGGCACCACGACGCGCTCGTCCGATTCAACCGGCCGATCCGCGTCCGGCCGGATCGCCACGAGGCGGCCGCGCCTGGCCCGGAGCACCTCGAGCGCCTGCTGCCTGATGATCTCGCGGGAGCAGGCGCCGCCGATGAAGCCCTCCATGCGCCCGTCGGCGAACACGATCGCCCGATCGCCGAGGTGCGCCGAGACCGGCGGCCGGCGGCCGACCACGGTCGCCAGCGCGAACGCCTGCCCCTCGCGCGTGAGCGCCGCGAGCTGCTCGAACAGATCCATGGAGTCCATGGTACGCCGCCGCGTCGCCGTCCGGCCGCGTTTCTCACGCGGAGAGCTGGGTGCGGACGCTGGCGAACGCCTCCTCGATGAGCTTCTTGGCCTGCGCGTCCAGGACTCTGCCGCCGACCGCGGCCACCGGTCCGCGCGCGACGGCCTGTCCGCTCCACTTCAGGAGCGTCGTCCCGTCGCCGGCGTCGACGACGTCGGCGCCGGCCGTCAGGTCGACCGCGCTGCCGAAGCCGCCGCCGGAGATCTTCATGTCGACGCGCTGGCGCGGCTCGTCCGGGACGAGCTCGAGCTTCAGCTTGAACTTGCCGCGCACGGGCCCGACCGCCACCTGCACGACGGCGTCGACGTGGGTCGGATCGCGAACCGTGACGTCGACGACCTGCGGCAGGCTCCGGCCGACCTTTTCCGGGTCGGTCACGAAGGCCCAGGTCGTGGCGGGCCTGGCCGCGATCTTCTCCTCGCCGCTGTACTGGAGGTTCACGCTAGCGCTTTCCCCCGGCGTCGCGGATCGCGCGCCACACCTTGTCGCGCGTCATCGGCATGTCGATGTGCCGGACACCGAGCGGCGACAGCGCGTCGACGACGGCGTTGACGAACGCCGCCGGGCTGCCGACGTTCGGGCTCTCCCCGACGCCCTTGGCGCCGATCGGGTGGTGAGGACTCGGCGTGATCGTCCTGTCGGTCTCCCACGCCGGCGTCTCGAGCGAGGTCGGCACCAGGTAGTCGGTGAAGTTCGTGTTCAGGTTGTTGCCCTCGCTGTCGTACTGAATCTCCTGCATGAAGGCGATCGCGAACCCCTCGGTGAGGCCGCCGTGGATCTGGCCCTCGACGACGAGCGGGTTGATGATCGTGCCGCAGTCGTCCACGGCCAGGAAGCGTCGCACCTTCACGTCGCCGGTCTCGCGGTCGACGTCAACCACGGCGATGTACGCGCCGTTGGGAAACGTCATGTTCGGCGGGTCGTAGTAGTAGCTCGCCTCGAGCCCAGGCTCGTTCTGCGCCATGTTGGTGTACGCGGCGAACGCCACCTCCTTCATCGTGACCGTCTTCGACGGTACGCCCTTCACCTGGAACCTATAATCCTTCCACTCGACGTCGGCCTCGCCGACCTCGAGGAGATGGGCCGCCACCTTGCGCGCCTTCTCCCGCACGCGCCGGGCCGCCATCGCGATCGCCGCGCCCGCGACCGGCGTGCTGCGGCTCGCGTAGGTTCCCAGGCCGTAGGGCGCCGTGTCGGTGTCTCCCTCCTCCACCATGATGTTCTGCGGGTCGAGGCCGAGCTCCTCGGCGACGATCTGCGCCCAGGTCGTCTCGTGTCCCTGCCCCTGCGACTTGGTTCCGGCCCGCACGATGCCGGCGCCGGTCGGATGGATGCGAATCTCGGCACTGTCGAACATCTTGATGCCGAGGATGTCGAAGTGCTTGGACGGCCCGGCCCCCACGACCTCGGTGAAGGTGGAGATCCCGATGCCCATCAGCTCGCCGTCCGCGCGCTTCTCCGCCTGCTCCTTCAACAGCTGCTGATAGCCGACCCTGTCGAGCGCGGCGTCGAGCGTCTTGTGGTAGTCGCCGCTGTCGTAGGTGAAGCCGAGCCGGGAGGCGTACGGAAACTGGTCCTTGCGGACGAAGTTCTTCCGGCGCAGCTCGGCGGCGTCCATCTTCAGCTCGTCGGCGAGGATGTCCATGGCCCGCTCGATGGCGAAGCTCGCCTCCGTCACGCGGAAGGAGCAGCGATAGGCGATGCCGCCTGGTGCCTTGTTGGTGAAGTACGCGTCGACCTCGGCGTGCGCCACGGGCACGTCATAGCTGCCGGTCACGATGCCGAACATGCCGGCGGGGTATTTCGTCGGGTCGGCGGCGGCGTCGAACGCGCCGTGGTCGGCCGTCGTGGCCACGTGCAGGGCCGTGAGCCGGCCGTCCTCGGTCGCGCCGAGCTCGACATCCATGTGATAGTCGCGCGCGAAGCCGGTGCTCGTCAGGTTCTCGGTCCGCGTCTCGATCCACTTGACGGGGTGCGCCAGCTTGAGCGCGCCCACGATGGCGCACACGTAGCCGGGGTACACCGGCACCTTGTTGCCGAACCCGCCGCCGATGTCGGGCGAGACGACGTGGATCTTGTCCTCGGGAATGCCGGTCACGAGCGCGAGCGCGGTCCGATAGACGTGCGGCGCCTGGGACGTCACGTAGAACTGGAGGCGCCCCATCGTGTCGAACTCGGCCACGCAGCCGCACGGTTCGAGCGGCGCCGGGTGACACCGCTGGAACCAGATGCGCTGCGACACCTTCTTCGGGCTGGCGGCGAGCGCCCTGGCGGTCCCCTCCCTGTCCCCGACCTCCCAGTGATAGATGTGGTTGGTCTTCTGCTCGCGATCCGGCCGCAGAATCACCGTATCGGTCTTCGCCGCGAACGGGTCGGCCACGACAGGGAGCGGCGTGTAGTCCACCTGCACGGCCTCGGCCCCGTCGACGGCGGCGCCCCGGGTCTCGGCGAAGACGGCGGCAACCTCCTGGTACTGGAAGAGCACCCTGCCGATCGCGAGCACCATCTGCTTGTCGAGCCCGTGGAACGTCGGCAGCCAGCCGAGCCCGGCGGCCTCGAGGTCCTTGCCGGTGATCACCGCCTTGACGCCCGGCACCTTCATCGCCTCGCCAATGTCGATGGCGGCAATCTCGGCGTGCGGGTACGGGCTGCGGACCAGCGCCATGTAGAGCATGCCCGGCAACGTGATGTCGTCGACGTAGCGCCCCTTGCCCTGGATGAAGCGGGGATCCTCCTTCCGTTTCATCGCGACGCCGAGAGCACCTCCGGATTTCGGTTCAGCACTCATGACTGGTCCTCACGTGCGCGTCGCTCAGGCGGCGCCTGCCGGCTGGCGGAGCGTTTCCGCCGCCTGCCGGACCGACTTGACGATGTTCTGATATCCGGTGCAGCGGCACAGGTTGCCGGCGAGCCCCTCGCGGACGTCCCCCTCGGTCGGAGCCGGATTGTGCTTCAGGAACGCGTAGGCCGTCATCAGCATGCCCGGTGTGCAGTAGCCGCACTGCAGGCCGTGCTGGTCCCAGAAGGCCTGCTGCAGCGGGTGCAGCGCGGCGCCGTCGGCCAGCCCCTCGACGGTCCGGATGTCGTGGCCGTCGGCCTGCGCCGCGAACATCGTGCACGACTTGACCGCCCGCTCCCCGTCCATGACGACGACGCAGCAGCCGCAGCTCGACGTGTCGCATCCGACGTGCGTGCCGGTGAGCCCGCAGTCCTCCCGCAGGAAGTACGCGAGGAGGGTTCGCGCCTCGACCTCGCGCTCGTAGCGGACGCCGTTGACCGTCACCTTGACCTTCATGCCTGCACCCCCAGGCGCGACAGGGCCTGGCGAAGACCGCGCGCCACGAGCACGCCGGCCAGATTCTTCTTGTACTCGACCGTGCCGCGCAGGTCGGCCTGGGGCTCGCTCCGGCGGGAAGCCGCCTCGGCGGCCGCACGAATGAGCTCCGCGCCGGGCTTCTGCCCGGCCAGCAGGCGCTCGGCCTCGTCCACGCGGACGGCGCACGGTCCGGCGGCCGTCAGCGCCACGCCCGCTTCGCGAACCGTGCCGTCGGCGTTCAGCGACACCTGAACGGCAGCCGCCGCGGTCGCGAAGTCGCCGACCTTGCGTTCGACTTTCTGGTACGAGCCGGCCGTGCGGTCGTCGGGCACCGGGAACCGGGCGGCCAGCGCCATCTCGCCCTCCCCGACCGCGGTCGTGTAGCTGTCGACCAGGAAGTCGTCGATGGCCACCGTGCGCGCGCTGTTCCTGCCGCGCACGACCACCAGGGCCCGCGACGCGAGCGCGACCGCCGTCCAGTCGCCGGCCGGGTCGTTGTGACACAGGCTGCCGACCAGCGTGCCCATCTGGCGGACGACCGGATCCGCGACGAGGCGCGACGCGTCGTGAATGAGACTCCATCGACGATCGGCGATCCAGGACGCGCGCTCGATGTCGCTGTCGCGCGCCGTCGCGCCGATTTCCAACCCCCCGTCGGTCGTGCGCAGGTACCCGAGCTCGCCGACCGCGTTCACGTCCACGAGTACGGCCGGCCGCGCGAGCCGGAACCGCATCGCGGGAATGAGGCTCTGGCCGCCGGCGAGCACGCGCGCCTCGGCGCCGTGCTGCTGGAGATGAGCGATGGCTTCGTCGAGGGAATGGGCCCGGAGGTACTCGAAGGCGGCGGGAATCACGGCCTACCTCCCGGTTCGGCTGCGTCGGACGGGATCGTCGTTACGCCGGCGACACAGAGGGTTCGTAAGAACCGCCATTCTACTACACGCACTCCGCCGCCCGGCACTCCCGTAGACTGTTCGCATGGCTGTCATCAGCGCCGTTGTCCTCGCGGCCGGCGCGTCGACGCGAATGGGGACGCACAAGCTCCTCCTGCCGCTCGGCGGGGAGCCGCTCGTCCGCCGAACGGTGCAGCAGGTCTGCGCCGCGGGCTTCGACGACGTGCTCGTCGTCGTCGGGCACGAGCACGAGCGGGTCCTGGCCGCCCTCGAGGGGTTGAGCGTGCGGCACGCCGTCAACGCCGCCTACCTGACCGGCATGGGAAGCTCGTTCCGAACGGGCGTCGAGCACCTCGGCGAGGCGGAAGCGGCGGTCTTCGCGCTCGCCGACCAGCCGTTGGTCGGCGCGCGCGAGTACCCGCGAGATCGTCGACGCGTACCGCGTCCGGCGTCCCCCGATCGTACAGGCGCAGTACGGCGAAGTCACGGCGCCGCCGCACCTCTTCACGCGCGCCCTCTTTCCGGAGCTCGCGCGGCTGACCCATGGCGCGCGCCCGCTGCTCGCCGCTCACGCCGCCGAGGCGTACGTGCTGCAGTTCCGCGCCGAGCTCCTGCAGGACATCGACACGCCCGAGGACTACGAGCGGGTCAGCAGGCGCTGGTCGGACGATCGGTGAAGGCTGGAGTCCCGGCCGTCCAGAAAGCCGGCGGCAAAGCCGCGGCGGAGGGCGAGGATCTCCCCCAGGATCGACAGCGCGACCTCCTCGGGCGTTTCGGCGCCGAGCGCGAGGCCGATCGGGCTGCGTACGCGTGACAGCGCCGCGGCGTCGGCGACGCCGCCCTCCGCCTCGAGGTCCTTCAGCAGCCGCTCGTAGCGCGCACGCGGACCGAGCACGCCGATGTAGGCAGCCGGCGAGGCGAGCGCGAAGCGGAGGCTTTCCCGGTCGCGCTCGACGTGGTGGTTCATCACGACCGCGAAGCTGCCGGCGTCGAGCCGCACCTTCGCCGCGAATGCCCCGAAGTGGGCGGCGACCAGGCGGGCCCCGCCGAACCGGACGCGCGTCAGGAAGGCCTCGCGGGGGTCGACGACCGTCACCGAGAAGCCGAGCGTCCAGGCAAGCCGCGCCAGGGGCGCCGCGTCGTAGCCCCCACCGAAGATCACCAGCTCGGGCGCCGGGGTCGCGGTCTCGAAGAACAGCTCCGCGCCGTCGACCGACGCGGTGCCCGAGGCCGGGTACCGCGCCTGGAGTCGGCTCCGGGCGAGCGCGACGGCCCGGAGCTGGATGCCGGCGTCCGTCAACCCCCCAGCTGGCTCCCCTTCCTCGCGCACGAGGAGGCGCCCGGCGACGCCCGAGAGCGGCGTCACCAGAACGGCTGCCTCGCCACCAGCGAGTACCTGCAGCCACGCCGCGGTCAGCGGGTCGTCTCCCAGTCGCTCGATGCGGATGTCGACGGCGCCCGTACAGCCGATGCCAAGCCCCCAGACCGAATCATCAGCCAGGTCGTAGCTGACGACGAGCGGCTCGCCGGTGGCGATCACGCGGGCAGCCGCGGTGGCGACCGCCGGCTCGAGGCATCCGCCCGAGAGGGCGCACTCGTACGTCTGGTCGCGCCGCACGAACATCCGGGTGCCCTCTCGACGATAGGCGCTTCCCTTCACGCGGACGAGCGTGGCCAGCGCCGCCGGCTCGGCGGCTTCCCGGGTCAGACGGATGGCATCGAGCAACCGCTCGATCTCCCGGCGGTCCATACAACCTTCGTCTACTGCCATCGAGAATACCCCGGCGCCGCGCCGGCCGCCACGTCGAGCGAACGCCGTGGGCCCTGGCGTCTGCCACACGCAGGTCGAGGGTCACGCCGGCCGCGACCGTCGCACGCGCGCCGGCGTCTTCGAGAATCGCGCGGCCAGCGCGCGCTGCAGCATGGCGATCGGCTCGCCCAGTCCCGCGGGCACCTCGCCGGCAACCATCCAGACCGTCAGCGGGAAGCTCAGCCCCCTCACGCGAAGCGTGCGCAGCCGCGCGCGCGTCGGACTCCTCGTCAGCAGCCGGTTCGGCACCAGCCCCAGACCGCGCCCGCGCGCGATCAGGCGCAGCTGGAGCTCGTAGTTGTAGGTTTCGACGCTGACCCGCAGCGGGAGGCGCGCCCGTCCCAGCTCGCGCCGCAGCTCGGCGCGCGCCGCGCAGCCCTCCGGGTTGAGAATCCAGCCTGTGCCGCCGAGATCGGCCACGGTGCGGGAACGGGCGGGCCAGCTCCGCGGCGCCACGACGGCGAGATGCTCCTTCGCCACGACGTGGGCGGTGACGGTTCCCGGCGCCACCCGTGCCGGGAGCAGGATCACGGCGGCGTCGAGCGCGCCGTCCCTCACCCGCCCGAGAAGATCGCGGCTCCACCCCGTGTGGAGCCGCACCACGACACCGGGGAAGGTGCGCCGCAGGTCGTCCACCGGATCGATCAGGACCAGCTCGGTCAGGGCGTGCGCCACGCCGAGCCTGAGTTCGCGCGACGGCAGCGCCTCGCCATGACCCACGGCCGCGAGCGCCTCGCTCGCCGACACGAGCCGGCGGCACCCGTCGACGGCCGCCCGTCCGAGGTCGGTCAGCGCGAACGGCCGCTTGCGCCGATCGACGAGCGGCGCGCCGAGCGCGAGCTCGACGCGCTGGATCCGGCGCGACACGGCCGGCTGCGTCAGGTGCAGCTCGCGCGCCGCGGCGCTGATCGATCCGGCGTCCACCGCCGCCACGAACGCCCTGACATCGTCGACATTCACGATCGGCATGTTAACCATACCGATTATTCACTTGCAACATGGCGTCGCGGCTCTCTACGCTGGTCTCCACGGCGGTGCGCCCGTACGGAGGGCGCGGCCTTCGGACCCGCCGGCGCCGTGCGCGGTCTTGAACCGCACTCCAGCCTGAGGAGACATGACGATGGCGATGACGGAAGGACGGATCGAACGGGCCGGAGCGTCGCGGCGGGTCGCCCTCGATCCCGCGGCGCCGTTCTCGAGCGTGCTGAGCGACCACATGCTCGTCGCGGAGTACCGCGACGGAGCCTGGCAGGCGCCGGCGATCCGTCCCTACGGGCCGCTGCCGCTCGCGCCGACGATCTCGGCGCTCCAGTACGGGCTCTCGGTGTTCGAGGGTCTCAAGGCCCACCGCCTGCCGGCCGGCGAGATCGCGCTCTTCCGTCCCCGCGAGAACGCGCGACGGCTGAACCGCTCCGCGGCGCGGCTCGCCATGCCCGACGTGCCGGTCGAGCTCTTCCTCGACGGCCTGCGCGCCCTCATCGACCTCGATCGCGCCTGGGTCCCCGCCCACGGCCAGGGGGCGCTCTACATCCGGCCCTGCCTCTTCTCGATCGACGAGTCGGTCCGCGTCAAGCCGGCCGACCGGTACCTCTTCGTCGTCTTCACCTTTCCGTTCGGCAGCTACTACGCCGCGCCGGTGGACGTGCAGGTGAGCGAGCGCTACGTGCGCGCTTTTCCCGGCGGCACCGGAGAGACGAAGCCGGCCGGCAACTACGCGCCCACGCTCGTGGCCGATCGCGAGGCGCAGGAGGCCGGCTTCCATTCGGTGCTCTGGCTCGACGGCCGGGAGCGCCGCTACGTCGAAGAGTGCGGCGTGATGAACGTCTTCTTCGTCGTGGACGACGAAGTAATCACGCCGAGCCTGGAAGGCACGATCCTGCCAGGCGTGACGCGCGACAGTGTCCTCACGCTGCTGCGCGACTCGGGTGTCGCGGTCCGCGAGCGGCGCGTGTCCATCGACGAGATCATGGCGGCGGCGGACCGGGGAGCGCTGCGGGAGGCCTTCGGCACCGGAACCGCCGCGACACTCTCGCACATCGGCCGCATCCGGTACCATGGCCGGCAGGTCGAGCTGCCCCCCGTCGAGGCGCGGACCATCGGGCCGGCCGTCCGAAGCGAGCTCATGGCGATCGCGACGGGATGCGCGCCGGACCGCCACGGCTGGCTCGACGTCGTCCGAGAGGAGGAGGCGTGAAGCATTTCCTGCTGTTCTATGAGGTCGGCGACGACTACGTCGCCCGACGCGCGGCGTTTCGCGACGCGCATCTCGAGAAGGCCTGGGCGTCCCACGGACGCGGCGAACTGGTGCTGGGCGGCGCCCTCGGGGACCCGACCGACGGCGCCCTGCTGCTCTTCCGCGCGGAGTCGCCGGAGGTGGTCGAGGCCTTCGCGAGAACCGATCCCTACGTCGTCAACGGGCTGGTCAAGCAGTGGCGCGTCCGCCCCTGGATCACCGTCGCGGGCGAAACCGCGGCCACGCCGATCCGTCCGCGTTCAGGCGCGCGGAGCGACGACGAGGGCGTGCGATAGCGCGTGCGCGGTCAGGGAGCGCGCGTCGAACGCCTCGGCGGGAAACGAGGCGGATCCGATGGACAGACGCCTCGAGCGCATGAAATCGCACGCCTCGAGGCGCGAAATGAGGCGCCGGGTGACGCGTTCCGAATCGCCCCGGTCGGCGTCGACCAGGAGCAGCGTCAGCCTGCCGTTGCCGATCTCGCCCAGCAGATCGACTTCGCGGACCGACGAACGCACGACCCGTGACAGCTCCCGGAGGTCGATCTCGCCCGCCGACGCGGCCGGGCCCGCCTCCTGAGGCGTCGTGTCGAACACGACGAGCGTGAACGCGGTCCGCGTCCGTCGGGCGCGCCTGAATTCGCCGTCGAGCGCGAAGGCGAAGGCGTCGCCCGGCAGGATGCCGCTGCCCTCCCAGTCGGACGGCCCCGACGCCGAACGGCCGGAACGGGATTGAGAAGCCTGGTCGGCGGAGGTTGAAGCGTCCATCGGCTGCGTCTCTCGTATCGGCCCCCGGCGACGCGCGCCGGCAGCCCGTTTCCGTCTCTTCGGGCGCGCCTGCATGCAGACAGGTTCACACGGGACGCCCGTCACCGGCAAGACCCCGGTCAGCAGATTCGATTGCGGCCGTGCTGCTTGGCGGCGCGGAGCTTGTCGTCCGCCCGCTTGAGCACCGCCGTGAACTCCTCGTCGTCGGCCATCTCGGCGACACCGCCGGAGACCGTCACCCGTGAGCGGTCGAACCGGGTCTCCTGCATCGCCACCCGAACGCGCTCGGCCACCTGGCGCGCCTGTGTCAGGCGGACGTTCGGCAGGATGAGGAGGAATTCCTCGCCGCCCCAGCGGATCGCCAGATCGGATCGCCTCAGGACGCGGATCAGCGTCTCGCTGACGCCCCGGAGGACGTGATCGCCGACCAGGTGGCCGTCGACGTCGTTGATGGCCTTGAAGCGATCCACGTCCAGGAAGACCACGCTCAGGGGGCGGGCCTCGCGTCGCGCGCGGGCCACCTCTCGGTCGATGGAGAGCTCTCCGCCACGTCGATTCGCCAGTCCGGTGAGCGGATCGGCCAGCGCCAGGCGCGACAGCGTCGCCACGTCGGCCGCGGCCAGTGGCGCCGTCAGCGCCGCATCGGGTGCCACCTCCTGAAAAAGCTCCTGCGATGCGACGCCCAGCGCGTCCTGGAGCCGCTGAGCCGCTCGATGGGCCAGTTCGCGGAACGCCTCGAGCTCCCGCACGCCGAGCGCCAGCGGCTCGACGTCGAACACGCAGATGACACCTAGCGCCTCGCCACGCTCGCCGAGGATCGGCGTGGCGGCGATGCCCCGCACGGCCTCCATGATCGAGCGGAAGACGTGGGACACGGAGAAGGGCGAGGAGTCCGGTCGCTCGGCGGTCCACGTCACGCTCGCGCGGAACTTCTCGAACGAGCCGGCCTGGAGATAGACGGCCACGCCGGACGCCGCGGTCAGGCGGGCGGCCTCGTCGGCGACTTCGCGAATGACGAGCTCGATGGGCGAGGGCTCCGGCGCTGGCGCAGGGACGAGCGACTGCGGTTCGGGCGACTGAAGCCAGCGCAGCGCCCGAAGCGCCGCCAAGCGCAGCGCGTCGAGATCGGTCACCGGAAGGACCGCCGCGAAGCCGAGGTCGGATCGGCGGCGCGCGAGCTCACGGGTGTCGCGGCACTTGGATACGCCGATGAGGACCGCCCGGTCCGGACCGCTCTGGCGCCTCAGGGCTTCGGCGAGCGCGAACCCGTCCTGCTTGGGAAGGACCAGATCGGTAATCAGCAGGATCGGGCTGCCGGAGCGGGCGAGCATCTCGAATCCGCTCTCGGCATCCCGGACGATCCTCGTTTCGGCCCCAATCTCACCGACCGCCGTGAGCCACCTGGCGGCAAGGGCCAGGTCATTGCTCGCCAGCAAAACATACCGTGACGGACTCCAAGTGACCTCGGGCACCTTGGGGGGCATGCCCTCAACGGCAGTTCATGAACGGTACCAGAACGGATCAGCTAGATTTCCGGCCACGCGTGCTGCGCGAATTCGAGGACCTCATAACAAATCGCCGGCCGGGCAGACTTTGTTGCTTCGCGCTGCCGATACGCTCAACGCCGCCCCGCTAAGGGGACCGCCGAACGACAGGTCTCACCGGCGGGACGAACCTCGAGGCAGCGTGCGTGGGCGATACGCGCGTGTGTCAACAGGGAGTCGCGCGCGAAGAGATCTGCCGGCGCTCACGCGTGTTCTGGAGGAACGATAACAGGCGCGCGCTTCCTCCCGGTGTCGGCGTCTGGGAGCAGGAAGGACCGCGAACGATCAGGCTGCGGCACGTCACGTGGAACTGGGATGCGGAGCCGGCACCGATCTGTCCGGAACGTTCCCGAACTGCACGCCGAGGGCGCCGTCCGCGCACGCCGATTTCCGGCACGCGCTGGTTCGTCAGGTACGCGAGCGCGCCGTAGATGCCGACGCGCGCCACGAGCAGCGCGACGCCGGCGAAGATGCCGAACAGCAGCAGGAGTAACTTTACGGCCGGCACGTGTAGAAGTACAAGGCGTCCAGGCGCCCGTGCGCCCGGGTCTCACTCCGGGCCGGCGACACGCGTGCGGGCGTTTGACCCGCCCGCCTCGACCGCGTATGTTTGAGGTCGAGGCGATTCGACGATGGGGCCTGGAGGGCCGCGATGATTGCGCGTGTGTGGCGCGGATGGACGAGATCGAGGGATGCCGCCGCGTATGCGGACTACATCATGCGCACCGGCATCGCCGCGTATCGGGCGACGCCCGGCAACCGGGGCGCCTGGATCCTGCAGCGCGAGGCCGGCGATCGGACCGAGATGGTCACGCTCTCGCTGTGGGATTCGCTTGACGCGGTCGCCGCATTCGCCGGAACCGACGTGAGCACGGCGGTCTTCTATCCCGAGGACGACCGGTACCTGGTCGAGCGCGACCTCACCGTCACGCACTACGACGTGACGGCGGCGTCGCCGGACGGCGGCGCCTGATCGATCGCGCCATCCGCGTTCAGGTCTCCCGGCCGCGATCGACGACCCTGGTCGATCGCGTCCCCGCGCCCTTCGCGCGCGCGATGTAGTCCAGCAGCCCCGCGGTTGAATCGACGAGCGCATCGGCGCCCGCCGCCTCGAGCTCGTCCCGGCATCCGTAGCCCCATGTGACGGCCACGGCACCGAGCCCGTTCTCTCTCGCGCCGACGACGTCGTCCGCGCGATCGCCAATCATGACCGCCGAATCGGGCGCGATGCCGGTGGACGCCAGCAGCGCACGCACCAGCGTAGCCTTGGTGTGGCGCCGGTCACCGAGTTGGGGGCCGTGCACGCGCCGAAAGAACCCGGCGATGCCGAAATGCTCCAGGATCCGCCTGGCGTACGGCGCCGGCTTGGCGGTCACGACGAACAGATCGCGGCCGGATCGCGCGAGGGCGGCGATCGCCTCGTCCACGCCCGGATAGAGCGCGTTCTCGAACATGCCGACGCGCTCGAATCGGCTCCGGTAGGCGGCAATGGCCCGCTCGACGAGCGCCGCATCGCCCGTCTGGAGAAGCACGGCGAGGCATTCGCCGAGCGGCGGCCCGACGTATCTGGTCAGCTCGGCATCTGCGGGAGCCTCGCGCCCGAGCACGGCCATTGCGTGCCGATAGCTGGCGACGATGCCCGGCCGCGAATCGGTCAGGGTGCCGTCCAGATCGAAGAAGAGGTAGTCGATCGTCACGTCTGGTGGCGGTCCCGGGTCGGCCGTTCCGGTCGTACGATCAAGTCCCGATCGATCGGATCGCCGAAGAACAGCGTCCGGTTCCGCCCGGCTGGTCCGTATCGAGCGCTCGCATGTGTCGTGACACCCGCGGGCGCGTCAGCGCGGTGACCAACGCGCATCCGCCCAGCGCGAGACGTCCGCGCTGCCGTCGCCCTCGCCGTCCTGCTCAACGACGAGGCTGGCGCGCATCTCGCGGCGATGCGGCGCAGCTATGATACAGGAGCAGGCCGTCGGTCCTACCAGGCGATGCCTTCCCGGGGACCGCGTTCCGCTGAGCCATTCCCGGCTGGTTGAGGGCCATGAGCGCCCCGATCGACTGGGCACCGGCACGCAGCCTGCGCATTTCCACGCAGGGCTCCGTTCCGCTGACAGCCACCGTCTGATGATTTGATGGTCGGCTGCGTCGGCACTCTCCTTGCCCGTCGGGACGGCACAAGGCGGTTCGCAGGTAAAGACGGTCGGGCCGAACGCCTCGTCGTTCATCTGCAGGAGAAGGAGTCGCGCATGTTTCGTTCGCTGATACTGTTCGTGCACGTCGTCGGCGTGCTCATGCTGTTCGTCGGACTCGGCCTCGAGTGGTTGAGCCTGCAGTCCCTGCGGCGCGCGACCACCCGCGCCGAGGCCCTCTCCTGGGTGCGCGCCAACAGGGCGGTGCCGCGCGCCTCGGCCGTCGCGGTGGCGATCATTCTCGCCTCCGGCTTCTACCTCGGCGCGCGAATCGGCGTGCTGGACAACGCCTGGATGCACGCGTCCTATGCGGCGATCGTGCTGATGGCCATCGTCGGCGCAGGCGTGGCGAGGCCGCGGCTCGCCGCGATCGGCCGCGCGGCGGCGGATCCGGGCGAGCGCGGGCTGCCGGCGCTGCGCGCCGCCGCGTCCGCCGCGCTGCTGCTCGCATCGCTGCGCCTGCGCGTCGCCTTCGGGCTGGCGGTCGTCTACCTGATGATTGCCAAGCCGGATTCGGGCGAGTCGCTGGCCGTCCTCGGCCTGGCGTCGGCGATTGCGATCGCCATCAGCGTGCCCGGACGCCAGCTGCAATCGGCGGCCGGCTGAGGCGAGGCCGCCGCGCCGCAACCCGCGCGACGGCGGGGCCACGGTTACCAGGCGATGCCGTAGTCCTCGCCGTGGTTGCTCGAGCCGCCCCACATCGAGCCGTGCTGCCGGTCGAAGAGAATGGCGTTGATCGGTCCGGATGTCAGGCGCTGGAAGTCGGCCCGATACCCCATCGACCGGAGCCGTTCCCGGACCCAGGGCGGCACCTCTTCGTTCAGCGTGATGCGGCCGGGCTCCGACTTGTGATCGTCGAACGAGCTGTGCATCTGGTAGCTGTTGAAGTTCGCCGCCTCGGTCGCCTGCTGCACCGTCATGCCGAACTCGACGACGTCGAGGAAGAACTGCAGGAGGTTCTGGTCCTGCGTGTCGCCGCCCTGCACGGCGAAGGAGAGAAACGGCTTGCCGTCCCTGAGGGCGAGGGTCGGCGTCAGGGTGACGCGCGGGTGCTTGCCGGGCTCGAGGACGTTGTACGGATTCTGCGCGCGATCGAGGACGAAGCTCTGCATCCGCTGGCTCATCCCGATGCCGGTGTGTCCCGCAATCGCGGCGGGAATCCACCCTCCACTTGGCGTCACCGACACGACCCAGCCGTCCGCGTCCGCCGCCTCGATCGACGTCGTCCCCGCCGTGAAGCCTTCCTCGAAGGTCCGGCCGTCCGGGGCGACCGCCTGCGACGTCGTGGTGCGGCCCCAGCGCTCGAGGAGATCGCTGAAGGGATTCGTGCCTCCCTGGTAGGGATAGGGATCGCCGGGCTTGATAGCGGGATCGTTGCGGTCCGGCGCGATCAGCTTCGCGCGGGCCTTCGCGTAGTCCTTCGACAGCAGCCCCTTCACCGGCTCCTCGGGCGCGGCATACGTGTCGCCGTAGTAGAAGTCGCGATCGGCAAACGCCAGGTTCATCGCCTGATAGACCGTGTGGATGTAGCGCGCGCTGTTGTACCCCATCGACGTGAGGTCGAAGTTCTCCAGGATGTTGAGCGCCTGGAGCATCGCCGGCCCCTGCGTCCACGCGTTCAGCTTGTAGACCTGGATCCCCTTGTAGTCGGTGACGACCGGCTCTTCGACGTGGACCTTCCAGTTGGCCAGGTCTGCCGCCGTGTGGAGGCCGCCCATCTCCTGCGATCCGCGAACGAACTCGGCGGCGATGTCGCCCTTGTAGAACCGATCGTACGCGGCGTAGATCGCCTCCTTGCGGCTCTTCCCCGCCGCGAGCGCCTGCTTCTCGGTTTCAACCAGCCTGCGCAGCGTCGCCGCCAGGTCGGCCTGCTTGAAAATCTCGCCGGCCTTCGGCGCCTCCCGCTTCTCCCCGGCGTGCGTCAGGAACACGGCCCTGGAGTACGGCCACTTCTCGATCTCGGCCTTCTGCCGTTCGATGGCGTCGGCGGCCTGCGCTTCGATCGGATAGCCGTCGGCCATTTCGATCGCGGGCGCGAGGACGTCGGCCAGGCTCATGGTGCCGTATTCGGCCAGCATGACCATCAGGCCGCCAGGCGTGCCGGGAGTGACCGCGGCGAGCGGGCCGTACGCCGGCGGGTACTGCATGCCGCGGCCCCTGAAAAACTCGGGCGTGGCGCCGGTCGGCGCGACGCCGAGCGCGTTGATGCCGACCACCTTCCCGGTCTTCGGGTTGTAGATGAGGGCCTGCGTTTCACCACCCCAGCTGAGGGTGTCCCACATCGTCGACACCGCCCCGAGCATGGCGCACGCCGCGTCGACTGCGTTGCCGCCCTTGTTGAAGATCATCGCGCCGGCCGTCGCGCCGAGCGGCTTGCCGGTGATCGCCATCCAGTGGCGGCCGTGCAGCGGCGGCTTCATCGTACGTTGGGCGGAGAGAAGAGGGGCCAGGAACAGCACGGCAGCGGCAAGGAGCAGCAGGCGGCGCATGGAAGCCTCCGTCAGGGTTGAGAGCGCTATCGATCGGACGAATCCTCGCGCCCGGCGGGGCCGGCGTCAAGCGACAGTTCATCCGGGCGTGCCCGGCTTCGAGGCGCCAACATGGACCGCGCCGGCCACCTATCGTGACGCCGATCCGCCAGGCAGGTGCTCCCAGTTCAGGACGGCATTCCACAGCACGCGGTAGTCCGAGTGGTTCAGGTCGCGATGCATGGGGTTGAAGTTCAGCGCGACGACGCGTCCCGCGCCCGGCGCTGTGACGAGAACCGCGGGCCGGCCCTCGAGCGCCTCCTCGTGACGCGCGCCGCCGCTCACCACCATCGCCCGCCCGTCGCCGCTGCCCCAGGCCATCACCATCGGACCGCGATCGTCCGGGCCGTCGAGACACGACGTGCAGTAGGACATCTCCACCCATCGCTTCGGGAGGTCGTACACCGGGTAGTTGGACCGGAAGATCGTGGTCTCGCGGCCATAACCGTACGACAGCGGATGGTCGGCCTGCGTGAAGCGCGCACGGAGCTCGGCGCCCGGCGTGAAGATGGCCGTGGACGACGCCCGCTGGACGAAGCGGACGAAACCGCCTTCGACGGCGAGCGTCGTGCCCTTCCCCATGGTGACGAGGACGCCGCCCCCCTCCACGAATTGCTGAAGGTTCGCCAGGCCGGCCCAGCCGATTCCACCGGTGATGTCGTCGGAGGCGGCCGGCGTGCCCAGGTACTTGAACCGGTCGGTCCTGGTGAACGGCATCGGCCCCCACGCCGACGGGATGCCGTGAATCTGTGCCTGCAGATCGAGGTCGACGTTGCCGTAGAGAATGACGTCGACGGCGTCGCGGAGACGACCCGCGCGCAGCTCCTCGTCGCGCAGGTAAACGTACGGCACCTTTTCCTGGTCGAGCGTGTACCGAATCCAGCCGATGGAATCGGTGTCGGCCCACGGCACCCAGACGCCGACGCGCGGGACTCGCGCCTCGTGCGCCGGAACGTCCGGCAGCGCCGGCACGCCGGTGAAGTCGAGCGCGAGTTCCTCGGAGACGCGTCGGAGGGCCGCTTCGAGCCCGGGCTGCGGCGGGATCAACCACGTACCGGCCCCGCAGCGCCGGCCCGCCACCTCGAGGGCCTGCTCGGCCACCCGAACGGCGAATCGCGAGAGCCTGAATCGCGCGGCCAGCTCGGCCTCCTGTCCCGACTCGCAGAGCACGAACGCAGGTCCGTCGCCGGAAACCGTGCCGGACGGATGCAGCGGTCCCTCGATCGGCTCGACCGGCACGTCGCGAATGCCGACGTCGTCGATCGGCAGGGCCTCCGCTCCATAGTGCATCGGCAGCGCCCATGACACGTCGTCGTACGGCGTGTACGGCGAGTCCCTGGGAAACTGCTGCGGCTCCAGCAGATCGACGGCGTAGTTGCGGTACGGCTGCGCGAGATCGACGACGAAGGACCCGGCCGGGAACTCGCGGCCGCCGGCGCGGAACGCGCCGACGGCTCGCGACACCTCGATGCGCTGCCCGAGCAGGACGTTCACCATCTGGGCGACGCGACGCCGGTCGCCCTGATCGGGGGGGATGACGAACGCGTACGGCGTCCCCGTGACGCCCTTCTGCCAGGAGTTCCACCCCTTGCGATAGAAATCGCGGAGGAGCTCGGGTGCGTGCTTCGCGGTGAAGTCCAGGATCGCGAGCGCTGCCGTCTCCTGGTAGTTCGTGTTGTCGCGCATCGACCACCGGAAGCGGCGGTCGGCCGGCCACGGGCGGTACCATTCGCGCGTCGTCTCCCCGGCGGAGATGGTCCGCTCGAAGGTCTCTGGCGATCCGTTGCCGAAGGTCTCGTAACCGCGGCCGATCGCGTTGTGGTTCATGGCGACCGAGTCGAGGTAGTGGTGCCCGAACGCCTCGCCGAACTTCCACGTCCACACGCCCGGCATCCCCATCGCCGACATCGTCGTCATCTCGTGCAGGCTCATCTCGAGGAACTCGTTCGTGACGATCGGGTCGAGGTGCGGGTTATACGGACCGGTACCGTTCCAGGTCTGCAGCAGCGGGATGCCTTCGTGCAGGTCGTGAACGACGGTTGGGTGATACGCGAAGAACATGCCGTGCACGGCGCGGGTGAGCGCCTCGGTCTGCTGATGCGTGTCGCGGTTGGCGTCCACGAACACGTACTTGCCCCAGTACGGCGGCGACTGCCGGGGCAGCGTGGCGTAGTCGGTCCTGCCCTTGAGGAAGCGGTAGAACCAGTCGGCCATCTTGTCGCGGCCGTCCGGGTTCGACACGGGGTTGATCAGGACGAGGACCCGCTGCCGGATCTGCCGGATCATGGGCTGCTCCGACACGGCCAGGCGGTAGGCCAGCTCCATGACCATCTCGGCGCTGCCGGTCTCGTCGGCGTGCAGCGCCGCGTTGAAGTAGTAGATGGGCCTCGCGCCGGCGATCACGCGCTCGGATTGCTCCGGCGACGTCGCCCGCGGGTCGGCGAGCGCGGCGGTGGCCGCCTTCAGCCGATCGAGATCACGGATGCCGGGGGCATCGGCAACGGCGACGAGCAGAATCTCCCGGCCTTCCTCCGTTCGACCGATCGTCTCCACGTGCACGCGTGGAGACGCCGTCGCGAGCGCCCTGACGTAGCCGGAGATCTGATCCGAATACGACAATTCGCCCGCCGCGCCGGCCACGTGCCCGAGATAGTCCGACGGCGACGGCACGCTCGCCGATTCGGGCACGTAGCTGACCCACGGGCTGACGTATCGGGCGTCGGTCGTGAAGCGCGCAATGGCCTCGACCGAGCCCGGCTCCGGGGTGTCGGGCGCGTACGGGCCTTGCGCACGCGCGAGAACGGCAGCCGCCAGCGCGAGCGCGCCGGCGGCGAGGATCGGCTTGAAGTTGGGCACGCGGCCTCCGGTAGCGCATTCTAGCCGCTCAGCGCGCGGAACAAGACGGGGGCTGCCCGAGGGCGCACCAGCCGCGCGGACGGAGGCGGAAGCTATTACACCTGGAAGCGCCAGGGGCGCGAGCGCTCCAGGAATCGCACGACGCGCGGAACATTCCGAGGCCATCGGCGACCATGGCATCGCCGTCGGCCCGCCGCAGCACCTGATCCGCGGCGTACGGCGCCGATCGGAGACCGACAGCGCCAACAGCCGGCGCGCCGACGGAGCTCCGCGCAGGGCTCCGTCACCAGGCGGCGATACGTCGGCGGCTGGCGGGAGCGCCCGTCGCGTCCGCGGCCGGGCGGATCCTTTTCTGACCGGCGCGAAAGAACCGGAACAGGAGAACCATGTCGACGCAGGCGACGCTGCCGAACACGCCGACGGCGAGCGGCGTGTCGACGATGCCGAGCATCCGCAGCAGCGACGCAAGCCCGAAAGCGACGACCCACGCGTTGAAGCTCACGCAAATCCGCCGGAACGTCTCGGGCCGGGTCCGGCGGATGACGAACGCGCCGAGCGGCACACCGACGGCGAGGCTGGGAAGGATCTGCAGCGAAAGCGCGACGCTGGTCGTGGTGATCATCCCGGCATACAGGTACGCGGCGGCCGTCAGCGACGATTCGGCCAGCCTGACGAGACCGAGCGCCGCACGGAACTCCCGCTTGCCGTAGCCCCGGTTGCCGAGCATCACCGCGAGGGGCGGACCGGAGATCGTCGTGACCGCATACAGGGCGCCGAGGCCCCCGCCCGACGCCACGCCCGGAGGCCGTCCGGGCGCGGCCGGCCTGAAGGCGCCGGCCGCCTGCACGAACATCAGCGGAATCAGGCAGGCAAACGTCGCCAGCTTCATCCACGCCGGATTCACGCTGGCGACGAGCGCCGTGCCGACGGCGATGCCTGGCGCGAGCCCGACGAGCATCGGCAGGGCGCGACGCCAGATGAGCGCGGCGCCCTCGCGGTTCACGAAGAGCACGTACGCGTTCAGCACCACCTCGATCAGCACGAGGGCCGGATTGAGCACGCGGTTGCTGAGAAACAGCAGGGCCATGGGGACGGTGAGCGCGGAGAACCCGTAGCCCAGGGCGCCGTTGACCGTTGCGGCGATCAGCGTGATGAGCGGCAGCGCGATCAGTTCGAGCGACATCGCGGCGTCACATGTACCCGTCTTTTCGCAGGGTCTCGAGGCCGCCGTCGGCCGCGTCCTGCGCGCGTCCGGAGCGCTCGGCGATGTTGGCGAAGCGGCCGCTCCGCAGCTCGACGATGATCTCCGCGACGGACGTGGCGTTCGAGACGACCGGCTGCGTGCAGGGACCGCATCCGAGCGAGCGATAACGCGTCCCGTCGCCGCGATCCAGGTAGAGGCCGACGATCGGAATGTTCTCCCGCTCGATGTACTCCCAGACGTTCAGCTCGGTCCAGTCGAGCAGCGGATGGATTCTCACGTGCGTCCCCGGCGCGAAGTCGGTCTTGTACTGATTCCAGAATTCCGGCGGCTGATCGGTGAGGTCCCACGCGTTCCGATCGGTCCTCGGGGAGAAATAGCGCTCCTTCGATCGGCTGCCCTCCTCATCCGCTCGCGCGCCGACGATGACGCCGGTGAACGGTTCGGTATTCTTGTCGCGTTCGTACGTCCTGGTGACGTGGTTGAATCGATACCTCGGCCATTCGCCGCTCAGCGTGCGCTTGAGCGCCTCGGTCTTCAGCAGCGAACAGCAGGTCATCCGATCCACGGCGCCATCCGGAAACGTCCGCTGTTCCGCGAGGGCGCCTTCGTTCTGGCCGTAGATGAGGTTCAGTCCCCAGTCGGCGACCAGCTGGTCGCGGTACCGGATCATCTCGGGGATCTTGAACGACGTGTCGATGTGAATCAGCGGAAACGGCACGTGCCCGAAGAACGCCTTTCGCGCGAGCCACAGCAGGACCGTGCTGTCCTTCCCGATGGACCAGAGCATGCCGAGGTTGCGGAACGCGGCATAGGCTTCGCGCAGGATGTGCACGCTGCGGTGTTCGAGTTGATCGAGCTGCTCCATGTGCGATCCTCAGGTGTTCACGCGCTCGTGGGCTCGGCGGCCGGCACCAGCACGCCTTCGCCCCCGAGCACGAAGCCCGGGACCCGCAGGTCCGGGCTGCTGTACGCAAGCGGCGAGCGCCGTTCGCCCGCCGGCGCCGAGTAGCGGAAGACGCAGTCGCCGGCGGCGACGTCCCATTCCATCATCGGGCCGAACCGGGGATACAGGTCCGCGCTCCCCTCCGCGACCCGGCAGAACTTGAGGGAGCTCCCCAGACGCACCCGCTCATGGACGCGAATCGATGCCAGATACGCTTCGAGCGCGGGCGAGGGGTGCGATCGGCTCTCGACCACGCGCGCCGGCTCGCCGTCCTGCCAGACACGCGACGAGATCCGTTCGGGGCGGGCGGATCCGGACTGACGCCAGGCGCCGCACCCGCGTCCGGCGCAATAGACGACGTCGAGGGCAGGCGCCAGTACCACGCCCAGCACGGGCCGGCCGCCCTCGACCAGCGCGATGTTGACGGTGAACTCGCCGTTGCGCGCAAGGAACTCCTTTGTGCCGTCGAGCGGATCGACGAGCCAGTAGCGCTCCCAGCTCCGGCGCAGCGACGCCTCCGGCGCGGCCGATTCCTCGGAGACGATCGGAATCGCCGCGTCCCAGGCCGTGAGCGCCCCGACGATCAGCCGCTCGGCCGCGAGATCCGCCGTGGAGACCGGGCTGGAGTCGGCCTTCCGCCAGCTCGCCGACGCGGTGCCGTAGTGGCGCAGGATCTCGCGCCCTGCTTCACGCGCAATCGCGCACAGCCGATCGAGCGGCGATACGCGGTCCACCCCGGTCACCGGACCACCGTCCGGCCGGACACGTCGTCGACCGTGGCCAGCGCCTCCAGGACCCGGTCGGCCGCCTCCTGCACGGAGATGTCGCTCGTGTCGATCCGCAGCTCCGGCGACGGCGGCACTTCGTAGTCGTCGCTGACGCCGGTGAAGTTCGCGATCTCGCCGCGGCGCGCGCGCCGGTACAGCCCCTTGACGTCCCGGCGCTCGCACTCGTCGAGCGGCGTGGAGACGTGAATCTCCACGAACCGGCGGCAGAGGCCGCGGACGTACGCGCGCGATTCGATGGAGGGCGAGATGAGCGCGCAGACGACGAACACGCCGTGATGCTCGAGGCGGCTCGCCAGGAACCCGACCCGCTTCACGTGCGCGTCGCGTTCGGCCCGGGTGAAGCCGGTCTGCGGAAACACGCTGCGAATCGCGTCGCCGTCGAGATACTCGACCTTCTCGCCGGCGGCGACCAGGCGGTCGCGGACCTCGCGGGCGACCGTCGACTTGCCGGCCCCCGACAACCCGGTGAACCAGAGGACGGCAGGGTCCAGCGCGGTGATGTCTACCACGGCCGGAAAATCGCTCCGCAGTCGTGGAGCAGGGTCTTCAGTTGGCTGGCACCGTCGGCCTCGGCTTCCTGTTCGGTGAGCGCCAGGTCGCAGGGCACGTCGGTCGTGATCCGATCGCCCAGCCACACGGTCATGACGCGGTCGGCCCCTCCGGACGTCCGGATGACGTCGATGTCGTCCGCCGTCAGGGCGACGGCCGTCGCAATCACGATCAGTCCGGCGTCCAGCAGGATGTTGGCCACTTCGCCGAGGCGCCGCAGGTGTTCGAGGCGGTTCACGTCGGTCCGTTCGATGTCCGCGTCGACCCCGTAGAGCACGTTGCCGATGCCCAGGAAATACACGTGGCGACCGTCGTCGAAGAGCCGCGCTTCGACCTCGCGGGCGAGGCGCTTCCGATCCGCATCCTTGTCGCCGGTGATCACCAGCAGCGCCGGCTTCTGGCTGTACCGCTCGATGCGTCGCTCAGTGGAGACGCCGCCCGATTCCCACTTGTAGTTCCGGTCGAGGACCTTCTCCCGGACCCACGACTGCTTGTCGGGCAGGGCCTGGCGGACGATGCCGCCTCCGGTGATCTCGAAGTCGTCGACGATCACGAAGCGGCCGGTGGGCGGGCACTGGTCGGCCGTGTCGAAGGCGACCGGTTTGCCGAGCACAAGCGTGCACTCCGCGACTTCGTATCGATCGACCTGGCTACGTCCTTCCGACGCGGAGAGCTCGGACGCGTCGATCACCCGATGAATCTGCTCCACCCGGAACGGGGTGCGACCGGTGCCAAGCTTGAGGACGTACTCCTTCCGCTGGACGAGGGGGCTCTTGCCGAGCCAGAACAGGCTCACCTTCATCCGGGTGCTGACGTGGGGCTTCGGCTGGCCGGTCATCGCCGCCAGCTCGGAGCGCCCGATGTAGATCTGCTCGGTCAGCGTCAGTCCCGCCGCTTCCTCAGCTGCCGCCTCACCGGGCGACGGGCGGTTGAAGGCCTCGATGCTCTTGACGCGCGTCTTCTTGCCCGACGGATAGAACACGATTTCGTCGCCGACCGTGATCCGACCGCTCTCCAACGTCCCGGCGACGATGCGCCGGTCGTCGTTGTTCTCGGTGAACTTGTAGACGCCCTGCACGGGCATGCGGAAGGGAGCGGCCGTCAGGGGCGGGCGGTTCTCGAACCCTTCGAGGGCGTCGAGCACCGTCGGCCCTTCGAACCAGGCCAGATTGGACCCGGGCGCCACCAGATTGTCGCCGTGAAAGCCGCTGATGGGGATGAACCAGGCCGGGGTCACGCCGATCCGATCGAGGAACTCGCCGTACTCGGACACGATGCCCTCGAATACGTCTCGGCTGTAGCCGACGAGGTCCATCTTGTTGACCAGCACGGCAATCTGGCGAATGCCCAGCATCGCCAGCATGAACCCGTGGCGGCGCGAGTTCTCCCGGATGCCCTCGTGCGCGTCGATCACCAGCAGCGCGGCCTCGGCGCGCGAGGCGCCGGTGATCATGTTTTTGAGGAACTCGATATGCCCGGGCGCGTCGAGGATGATGTAGTTGCGGCGCGCCGTCTTGAAGAAGACCCGAGCCGAATCGATGGTAATCCCCTGTACCTGCTCGTCCTTGAGCGCATCGAGGAGGAACGCGTACTCGAACGGTTTGGCGTTGCGCTCGCAGGTCATCCGGACCGCCGCCAGCTTGCCGTCGGGCAGCGAGCCGGTGTCGGCGAGGAGCCGGCCGATGACCGTGCTCTTGCCATGGTCGACGTGGCCAGTGACGACGATATGCATGCGCTCGCCAAGGGGCGTGCACGTCGCGCCTTCCGGTCGGGTTCGAAGATTCGCCGTTGTCGCCATTCGCCTCCAGCCGCCGCCAGGCCGTGAACCTGGCTCGTCAGTCGCGACCACGCACCAAGGTCATGCGCGATTCGCCAAAACGCCTGAGCGCGTGCAAACGGGGATCCGGAGATTTGGGAGGACTTCCCGGACTTTTCCACCGCCGCGTGGAACGGGAGGTCACAAAGGTGGCAGCCAGCTACCACCGCGCGCCGTCCGCGGCCTCATCCATCGCGGCATCGAATTGGCATTGAGCCGCACGCCTGCCATGGAATGGAACGAGCAGTTCGAACCGGCGCTCGACTTCGCCGTGCCTGGGACGGTGTCGACTCGATACGCGATCTGCTCGACGCCACGCTCGGGCAGCCACCTTCTCGGCCAGTTGCTGTACGGCACGGGCGTTCTGGGCTGCCCCCTTGGAGTACTTCAATCGCCGGAACATCGGCCGGTGGCAGGAGCGAGCCTCGGCGGCGAACGCCGGGGATCTCGTGGGCTTCCTGGCGGCCGTCCGGACGAGCCCCAACGGGTGCTTTGGCATCAAAGCGCACTATCCGCACCTGCGGACGCTCTCGCAGCACATCCCGCTGAACGAGTTCGCGTCGGCGTTCGCCCACGTCCGGATCGTGCGACGCGATCGGCTGGCGCAGGCGATCTCGTTTGCGAGGGCGGAACAGACCGACGAGTGGATTTCGCGCGGGCCCGCGAGCGGTCGGACCGCGGTCTACGATCGCACGTTGATTCGGCGCTGCCTCGTCGAGATCGGGCGGCAGAACGCCAGCTGGGAGTACTTCTTCCATGCCTACGGGCTCCATCCGCTGGTCGTGGAATACGAGTCGCTCGCGGCCGATCCGGCCGCGTGCGTCCGCCAGGTGGCGGCATTCATCGGAGTCGACCTTCCCGCCGACTCGCCGGTTCCGAGTCCGCGCACGTCGCGCCAACGCGACAGCGACTCGTGGCGCGATCGTTTCATCGACGACACGCGCGCGTCGACGGGAGCGGCCGACCTCGACGTGCTGCAGCACGTGCGCGTGACCGCGGCCGAAACTGGGCTGCACCGGTGGAGGCGGTGGGTCGGAACGGCGCTGCGGGCCTAGCCGCGCGCCGGGTGTCGCTTCCCCTCAGGACGTCTCGAGCTCCAATGGCGACGGCGTCAGGCGCAACGGATCCCGCAGGCTATAGCCGAAATGCCCGACCGCCCGCTCGTACAGGAGCTCGAGGCCGGACAGATACGCCCGTTTGAGCGGTTTACCCTCGCGGTCGCGCCAGCGCGCGAAGTACGCGTCGTTGGCGCCCGCGCGGACCCTGGCGACGTGCGTGTCGGCCGACACGCCGAGGAAACGAAGGATGCGCGCGAGCACCCCCGACGGGTCGGCGATGAAGTCCTCGGTACTTCAGCGTCAGCACGCGCCGAAGAAATGGCCTGTCCGCCTCGAACGTCCGGTGACAGACCAGCCAGTGCCGAACGAGCGAATGCAGCTGGGTGCCGCTCCATTTCTGCGTCGCATACGACACGGCGATCGGGTGACGGAGGATGACGATGAACGACGATCGCGGGTAGAGCGCCTGCAGGAAGCGCGTCCGGATCAGGTTCGGAGGAGATTTCTCGATCAATGCCGGCCGCGTGAGATCCCAGAACGGCGCCCACTGCCGAAAGAGCTCGCTCGCGTTCCGTTCGGTCGCGAGCGGCGACGCCTCGGTGAGGTGCGCGTCATCGTGGAAGCCGAACTTTCCGGGACCGCCGTACACCCGCGCCGCTGGGTAGACTGTTTGCAGCAGTTGGCCTTCGTCCTCGATGACTCCCGTGCCGTCGAAGCCGCTGACCGCAGGGTGCTCCTTGAGACACTTGAACAGAACGGACGTTCCGCTGCGGTGCAGCCCGGCGATGAACACGAAGGTCCGGCCCGCCGGCGACAGGCCGGCGGCGCCGCGCGCCGACAGGTCACGATCACATCCTATGTGCGTCATCTCGATCGGACTTCCAGGCATGCCAACTCATCCATCAATCGACACCGCGACCGCAGGCCGCGGCTATGCAAGATGCGGGGCGGGGCTGCGGCGGCGTTCCGCCTCGATCCGGCCGTCACCGCCGGAGTGCTAGCGTGGACCGCGAAGACGTTCGGTCGTTCGACATCGTGGTGTACGGCGCCACCGTCGCCGGCATTGCCGCTGCCGTTCAGACCGCCCGGATGGGCCGATCGGCGCTCCTGATTCAGACCAACCGGCACTTCGGCGGGATGACGACGGGCGGCCTGAGCAACACCGACAAGGGTGACGAGTCGACCATCGGCGGCCTCGCGTTGTCGTTCTACCAACGGCTCGGCGCGCACTACGGCACGCCGGTCGCCTGGGCCTTCG
The DNA here is from genome assembly GCA_963840225.1 of uncultured Acidobacteriota bacterium. Lineage (GTDB taxonomy): Bacteria > Acidobacteriota > Vicinamibacteria > Vicinamibacterales > CAVVIG01 > JBLMXQ01. The sequence continues at coordinate 51,274 of CAWIYH010000005.1, read as the reverse complement.
AGCCATCGATCGCCGAGGAGATGCTGCAAGCGCTGCTGAGCGAGGCAGCGCCGGGGCGAATCGAGACGGCGATCGATCGGCTGGACCTGGAGGCCGGCGTCACGCGGTCCGGCAACCGGATTGCTGAAATCCGGATGGAGAGCGGGACCAGATGCCGCGGCGCCGTCTTCCTGGATTGTTCATACGAAGGCGACCTGATGGCCCTGGCTGGTGTGTCGTACCACGTGGGCCGCGAGTCGCGGGGAACCTATGACGAGGCGCTCGCGGGCATCACGACACCGGGGCGGCCCGTGGTCCAGCGGAAGCAGTTCTTCCCCCGACAGGTGTCCCCCTACACCTCGGACGGCCGGCTGCTGGCCGGCATCTCGGCGGAATGCCTCGGCCGCGAAGGAGACGGCGACCGCAAGGTCCAGGCCTACTGCTTTCGACTGTGCGTGACCGACGTCGCCGAGAGGCGCGTGCCCTTCTGGAAGCCGGCGACCTACGACCCGGCACGATACGAGCTGCTCGCCCGCTGGCTCCGGTACACGCCGGACGCCGCGGTCAACGACCGCGCCCGATTCCACCACGAGCTCCTGCCCGCGCGCTGGATGCCGAACCGTCGATCCGACGTCAACGACGGCAATCCCGCGTCCATCGACTACATCGGCGCGAACTGGGACTATCCGGACGGCAGCCATGCCACGCGGGAGCGCGTGTGGCAGGACCACGTCGGCTACACGCAGGGGTACCTGTGGTTCATCGCGAACGATCCTCGAGTGCCGAGGCGGCTGCGGCGCGTCGCGTCGCGCTACGGATACGACGGCGGCGAGTTTTCGAGCACCGGGCACTTTCCGCCGCAACTCTACATCCGGGAGGCACGACGGATGGTCGGCCGTCATGTCGTGACGCAGCACGACTGCAGAGACCGCCCGGAAAAGGACGAGTCGATCGGCGTGGCGACCTACCCCGTCGACAGCCATCACGTGCAGCGCATCGTGTTCGAGGGGCGGGTGGCAAACGAAGGCAATTTCAACAAGCTTGCGTGGGGCATCTTTCCCCACGAGATCCCGTACGGCTCCATTACGCCGCGGCGGGACGAGTGCGGCAACCTCCTCGTACCCGTCTGCCTCTCCAGCTCGCACGTCGCGTACGGGTCGATCCGCATGGAGCCGGTGTTCATGATTCTCGGTCAGTCCGCCGCGACCGCTGCCGTCCTGTCGGCCGACTCGAGTATCGACGTGCAGCTTCTCGACTATCGAGAACTGCGGAGACGGTTGCTCGCCGACGGGCAGATTCTCAGCCGTCGTGAGGCCAGGGGCAGCACCTCGACCAATACGGCCTGAAACGCGCGGATCAGCTCGATCGGAGGGCCACAACTGGTCCGGAACGTGCATGAGTTGGCCGCTATGTTTTCGCCGATCGACGGAGCGTTCCAGTCCGTTCCCGGTTCTGCTGGCGCCAATACGAGAAACGCCGCGGACTTGGCGCCGCCTGGCGGGACGTCGCCCGAAACATCGCGGCTCTTCGACGTGTCTGTCGTCGTTCCCACTTACAACCGGCAACTGCTCCTAAAGAGAACTCTGGCGAGCCTCGTGGCGCAGCGCACAAGCTCTGCCAGATACGAGGTGCTCGTCGTCGACAACAACTCGACCGACGACACCCGTGCCGTGGTGGAAGGGTTCACGCGCCAGTCGCCGAACGTGCGGTACTTCTTCGAGCCGCGACAGGGCGTCTCGTACGCGCGCAACACCGGGATCGCGTCGGCCCACGCGCCGATCCTCGCGTTCATCGACGACGATGTCGAGGCCAGCTCGACCTGGATCGAGACAATCAAGCAGACCTTCGACGCGCACGCCGAGATCGACTGCCTCGGCGGACGAATCGAGCCTCGCTGGGCGGCGCCCCGGCCGGCCTGGCTGACGCCGATGTTCTCGGCGGCCGTCGCCCTGCAGACCGACAAGGCGCCCACGCCCTACGTCGACGCCGACCACGCGGCCCCCTGCCTCATGACGGCCAACTTCGCCTGCCGGCGCCGCGCGCTCGAGGAGGTCGGCGGCTTTTCCGTCGACTACATGCGCGACGAGGATCGAGAGCTTCAGCTCCGCCTCTGGACGGCGGGCAAGCGCGGTCTGTACGTCGGAGAGGTCACCGTGACGACCGAAGTGCCGCTCGACCGGCTGGCCAAGAGCTACCACCGCCAGTTCTACGCGCGAGTCGGCGAATCGCACGCGCGCATGCGGTACCTGGATCGGATCGATGCGACCGGCCGGCTGCTCCGCGAAATCCCGCGGCGCCCGACGCTCCTCGGCACGCCGGCCTTCATCTACCGGAGCCTGTTCCGGCATGCCGCAGCGCTCATCTGGACGGCCGCAACCCTGCAGTGGAACCGCGCGTTCTTCCATCAGACGCGGCTGCTGTACTACGCCAGCTACATTCGCGCGCGACAGCGCCAGGAGGGACGGTCAGTCTGGACACTCCCGCGCGAGCTGTACTTCCTGGCGATGACGGTGGCTCTGAATCGCGCGCGAACGCTCCGGCGGGCGTCCAGGAAGCATCCGTCGACAGTGCCCAGACGGTCCGTCCGGTCGTGAAGCTCTTCTATTACCGCGGCGAGAACGGCATCAGCAACTTCGGGGACGAGCTGAATCCCTACTTGTGGCCGCGGCTGCTGCCGGACGCGTTCGACGAAGACCCCGGAACGCAGTTCGTCGGCATCGGCACCCTGTTGAATGACCGTCTTCCGCCGGCGTCCCGCACGATCGTCTTCGGCGCCGGAGTCGGGTACTACGGACTGCCACGGGGTCGTGACGGTTGGTCGATCTACTGCGTGCGCGGACCGCTGACCGCCCGCGCCCTCGGCCTGTCCGCGGAGGCCGCGGTCACGGATCCGGCCGCGCTCGTCGCACGTTTCGGCATCCGTCGCAGGCCGTCCGGTCTCCGGTGGACGCACGCGTTCATGCCGCACTGGCAGAGCGAGCCGGACGTCTGGGACCGGTTGTGCGCGGATCTCGGGATGGGATTCATCGACCCGCGCTGGCAGCCCGACGCCGTCCTGGACGCACTGCACAGGACCGACGTGCTCATCACCGAAGCCATGCACGGCGCCATCGTCGCGGACGCGTTCCGGATCCCCTGGATTCCCGTTCGCACGCGCGAGGCGATCAAGGCGTTCAAGTGGGAAGACTGGTGCGGATCGCTGGCGCTCGAATACCGGCCGCATCCGCTGCCCACCATCTGGCCGGCCGTGGCGGGCGCCGGTCTCGCCCGGCGGGCCAGGCGCCGCGCGAAACGGGCGCTCGCGTCGCGTGCGCTCGCCAGCCTCGCCCGGCGGGCGCGCCCGTGCCTGAGCCGAGAGGACATCCTTCAGGAGCGGATTCATCAGCTGGAAGATCGCCTGGAACGGCTGAAGGCCACTGACCCGAGCGCCGTGTCGAGGGTCGCGACGCGCGCCATCTCCGGAGCGCCACGGTCCTGCGCCAGCTGACGCCGTGGCGGTCCGCGTGGTCGCGGCGGCGAACATATCGCATCAGGTCGTCCTCGTGGGCCTGAGGCCGGGCCTCTGCACCGGCAGCAGTCGTTGCTGCACGTGGTCGACCTGGAGCGTGGTGTGGTCGATCGCGAAGCGTTCCCTCAGCATCCGCTCGAGCGCGCGACGCACGGCGTGGCAGTCGGCGTCGGCGGAGACGAGAACGTGGGCGGTCAGGATGGGACGGCCCGGAGCGATCTCCCAGAGATGGAGGTCGTGGACCTCCTCCACGTGCTCGCCGCGGGCCATCGCGGTGCCGACCTCCCTGGGAGGCATTCCTTCGGGCGCTCCTTCGAGGAGCACCCGGATCGCCTTGCGCTGGAGCTCGAACCCGGAACGGACCATCAGGCCCGCGACCATGAGTGACGCGATGGCATCGGCGCGGTCGAACCCCGTGAAGACGATCACGAGTCCAGCGACCAGCGTGCCGATGAAGGCGTACAGGTCGGTCACGATGTGCTGGAAGCTGCCTTCGATGTTCAGGCTCTGGCGGTTGGCCTTGGCGAGCACCCAGGCTGCCGCGACGTTCACCGCCACACCGGCGGCGGCGACGATCGTCACGGCCAGGCCCTTGACGTCGGGCGGAGCAATCAGCCGGGAGATCGATTCGTAGGTCACGAGCAGCGCGAGCACGAGCAGCACGGCGCCGTTGGCCTGGCCGCTGAGCACTTCGGCCCGTCGCCGGCCGTAAGTGAGCGTCTCGCCGCCCGGGCGCCGAACGAACCGGATGACGACGAGCGACAGGGCGAGCGCTCCCGCGTCGGTCAGCATGTGGGCGGCGTCCGACAGGAGCGCGAGCGAATGCGCCACGATGCCGGCGACGACCTCGAAGGCCATCAGCCCGACGATCAGCACGAAGGCAATCGTCAGGTACCGGCCGTCGGCGTCCTCGGCCGCGGCGTGCGCATGTCCCGCACGCCCATGACGGTGACCCGCATGCTCCTTCCCCTCGACCGGCTCGCGCGTGACGCCGCTGTCCACAGCTGCACCTCACCTGCGCTGATGATCGCACGGCGGCGGCGAGCCGGGCCACGGTTGGTGCGTGGTGTGGCCCGAACAAGCATCGAAGCATCCCGAACGGGACGCCGCGGGAAGAAGCCGTCGAGCTGACCCGGCTTCGGCGACCGGGAAGCAGGCGGCAGGGCGCTTCAGGGAGCGGCCGGCACGCTGTCGCCTCGAACGGTCAGCACGGGGCAGGGCGCGGTCCGGATGACGTGATCGGTCACGCTCCCGAGCAGCGCGTGCGACATGCCCGCCCGGCCGTGCGTCCCCATCACGATCAGGTCGCTGCCGTGTGCGCGCGCGTACTCGACGATCTCGACCGACGGCTTTCCCTCTCGCAGCTCGCGGTGGACGTCGGTCGGAACGCTCGCCGTCGCGAGCCACTCCTCCAGATGCTGCCCCGCGCGGCTCTTCAGGTCCTGGCGGAATTCGGGCGGCAGCGGCACGTAGCCTTCCGACGCGAGGTACTGCGCGGCCGGCAACTCGAGGACGTGCAGCAGCTCGAGCGAGGCGCCGAGGGCCGAGGCGAGCTCGCTCGCGCGCCACAGTGCGGCCCTCGACGCCGCGCTGAAGTCGACCGGGACCAGGACGCGCCTGATGTTGTTCGCCATGGCGCCATCTTACCGCGGTCCCGGCCGCGCCGATCCCGGCGCTCCAGAGCGCGAGAGGCTCTGGCGAATAGTCCAGCGCGGCGCGGTTGCCGGTGCTGGAATCGTCGCCGTCAGGGCGGGTTCAGCGAGCGGCAGTCTTCCTGCGGGCGGTCTTCGGCACGAGCCGCCAGAACTGCGACTCGTCGAGCAGCGTGATGCGGTGCCCCTTCTCGCGGAGGCGCTTGATTTCCATCAGTTTCAGCCCACCGTCCCGGCCGGCCGCCTGCAGCGGATTCGGCCGGCCCCGGACGACGACGGTGGTCCGCGCCGACGGCGCGCCGTGAATGACCGCGCCCGCCTTGCGTGCGGCCCGGATCGCGTCGCGGCGGTGGACGCTCAGAATGCCGGTGAAGGCCAGGTGCACGCCTTTCAGCGTGCTCAGGACCCCGGCTTTGAGGACGGGCGGCGGGTTCCGGAGGGCGCCGATCATCTCGTCGGCGCTCTCGTAGCGCTTCCGCCGCTCCCCGATGCAGCGATAGACGATCTCTTTCAGATGATCGGTGCACGAGAGTCCCCGCACCTCGTGGGGACGGAGCCGGGCGCCCGCGCTTCCCTTGAGCAGCATCCCCAGCAGCTGACCCACCTGGTACACATCGTCCCGCGCCTGCCACTTCGGTGCGATCCGCGCGAGGATGTCGCTCGGGGCCGTCAGCGCGTTCATCGTATTGGCGGTGATGCCGCGCGAATCGCTCTGGTGCCGGACGATCCCGAAGTCGCCGAGCTTCAGCCGGTAACCCTCGCAGACGAAGACGTTCACCGGCGTCAGGTCCCGGTGGAGCGCCTGGCCCCGGTGCAGCTTCGCCAGCACTTCCAGCAGCCCGGCGATCTCGCGGCGGACGGCCGGTTCGGTCCAGTGCCTGTCGGAACGCGCGAGAAAGGCGCTCAGGTCGCCGTATGGCGCGTACTCGAGCGTCAGGCAATACAGCGTCGCCGCGTCCCGGACGAGGGGAAACCGATCGAAGATCTGGATCGCGCGTGGGTGCCCTTCGAGCAACTGCCCGAAGTAGGCCTCGCGCACCCACCCGTCGATCCGGCTGCTGATCTTGATGCAGACCGTCGCCGGAACCCTCGACGATCGGCCGAGGCGCGTCGCGAGGTACACCTGACCGAATCCGCCTTCGCCGAGCAGGCGGGTGACCCGGTACTCGAGCTGCGTCTCGGCGCTCGCGACGACCTGCGACGGCGCGAGCAGCGGCCGCGACCGGGCGGCCGGCACGCCGAGCGATCGGGAGCGGGTCGTTGCCGATGTGGGATACATGACCGCAGCCATTCTACCGCCGTCGACCGGCGCCCGGCCCGCGAGGGACGCGTCCTGCAGACGGCGGGAATATCCTCGCGCCGTACGGACATATAGCCCCGTGAAGGAGTCGTCGGCCCGATTGGAGCGGCCGCCCTTCGCCCAATGGACGACACATCGAAAGGAAGGTCCGGATGTTCAGACTGACAGCCCTGTGCGGCGCGGCCGCGCTGGCGCTCGCCGCGGGCGCCTCGAACGCCCATGCCGAGAACGGGGGCCGCACGCTCGTGGTCGCGATGACCAACGATCCGGTCGCCAATCAACTCGTCGTGTACGACGCCGGAACCCATGCCCTGCTCCAGACCCTCTCGACTCACGGCAAGGGAGGCGTCGGCGGCAACGCACGCGGAGTGAAACAATACGGCGGCTCGCTCGTCGCTGCCGTCAACACCGGGTCCGGCACGGTGGCGCTCTTCAGCCGCGACGGCAACAGGCTGAGGTTCGACAGGACCGTCTCGACGACCAGCGCGCCCGTCAGCGTCGACTTCGGCAACCGCCACATGTACGTCGCCGGCGCGACGACAGTCGATTCGTTCGTGCTCCGCCGGAACACCGTGGAGTGGCTGGATGGAACCGCGGCGCTCGTAGTCGCCGGCGGCGGCGCGCCGGCCATCGGCAGCACGGCACAGGTGGGCGCCATCGGCGAGGACCGCCTCCTCGTTACCCTGAAAACCGACCCCGATCCGGGCACGGTCGACGTCGTGCCGCTCCGCCACGGCAGGGTGACCGGCGCCGATCCCACGGCCGTCTCGGCGCCCGACGGCACCCTCACGCCCTTCGGGTTCTCCGTCTATCGCGACGGCACCGCGCTCATCACCCTCGCACACACCAATCAAGACGGGCTGTTCCGTGACGGCGCGTTCACATCGGTGGTCGGCGCCGGGCAGGCGGCTCCCTGCTGGACGACGAGAGTCGGGAAGTACGTCTTCACCGCGAACACCGGGAGCGGAACGATCAGCCGGCTGGTCGGCACGGGCAACAACGTCTTTGTGGACGGCCTGGCAGCCGCCAGCATCGCTACGGGAGGCGCCCCGTCGGACATCGACGCTGCTGCCGGCCTGCTCGGCGTAATCGACCACGGCGGCGGCCAGTCGCATCTGTCGCTCTTCACGTACAACCGATTCGGGGAGCTCGCGGCTCAGGGGACGCCGATCACGGTTGGCGTCGCCAACGCCAACGGTGTGGCCATCGTGCCGCAGACCGACCGCGATCGGGACTGAGGACGACTGCGGGGATGGGGGCCATGGGCCCCCATCCGGAACAGCCTTCAGCGGGACCGTCGGCATGACGACCTCGGCAAAGGATCTCCTCGTCCGGATGCCTCGACGCCACCCGGACGTCGTGCCCGGCGTCGACTCACGGTCTTGCCAACGTTGATCCAATCATGCCTACCCCGACGATTCCGATGCGCGCGGCGCTCCCGGCGGGGTTTGCCTTCGCGACATTGAATATAGTAATATTTATATATTCTGACTAGGCACGCCTCCGCCCCGGTCCGTCCGTCCCTGCAGGAGTTCAAGGCCGACTTCTTCCGTGCGCTCGCACACCCGGTCCGGATCAAGGTCCTCGAGATGCTCGCGACCGGGCACCGCACCGTCCAGGAACTGCAGCAGGCCCTCGATCTCGGCCAGCCCGTTGTCTCGCAGCACCTGGCCGTGCTGCGCGCGAAGAACGTCGTCGTCCCCCAGAAGGTCGGCACGACCGCGCGCTACGCGCTGAGCGATCCCCTCATCGGCAAGCTGCTCTCGGTCGCCCGCGAGATCTTCAACAACCGCCTGGCCCACACGCAGTCCATGCTGAAACAGCTGCAGCGGGAGATGCGCCCCTAACATCGGGCGACCGATCGCCGATGCGTCTATTTTCGAAGATTGTGAGAACCGGTGTCGCGGTCGAGGCCCTGCGTACGGCCGACGCCGACGCGATCGACGTCGGCCGCGCCCTCGAGCGGCGCATCGGGCGCCTCTTCGGCCGGTCCCTGGCCATCCGCGAGGTGGACGCGGGTTCGTGCAACGGCTGCGAGCTCGAAATCGGCGGCATGGCGGGACCGACGTACGACATGGAGCGCTTCGGTCTCCACTTCGTGGCCTCCCCGCGCCACGCCGATCTGCTGCTCGTCACGGGACCCGTCACGAGGAACATGGAGGCGCCGCTCCGACTGACCTACGACGCGACGCCCGCTCCGAAGTTCGTCGTCGCCGTGGGCGACTGCGCGGCGACGTGCGGCGTGTTCATCGGCAGCTACGCCGTGGTGGGACCTGTCGAATCGGTCATCCCGGTCGACGTGAAGGTTGCCGGCTGCCCTCCGGAGCCGGCCGACATCCTGCACGGCATCCTCGCCGCCCTCGAGCGTCGCGGCGCGCGGTGAAGCCGGGGGGACAACGCGTGCCAAGGGGCGGGCGGACGGCAATCCGGTGATGGTCGACATCGGCCGCACGGCACTCGTCGCGATGATCGCCGCTTTCGGGGCCGGGGCCGTGCTGTCGGCACTGGCGCCTTCCCCGCGCGCGGCCCGTCTGATCACGGCGCTCGCGGCGTCGGCCGGCAGCCTCGCCGGTCTCGTCGCCGCCGCCCTGGTCCTCGGCACACGACAGCCGGCCGCGATCACGTGGCCGGGGCTGGTCGCGCCGGCCGGCGGCGTGGCGCTCCGCCTCGATACGCTCGGGGCCGTCTTTCTCGGCCTGGTCAACGCGGTCGGCGTTCCGGCAGCGATATACGGCGTGGCCTACACGGCGGAGTACGACGGGCGGCGATCGCTCCGAGCGTTCGGGGTGTTCTTCAACGGGTTCCTCTGCGGGATGAGCCTGGTGCCGTGCGCCGACAACGTGTTCACGTTCCTCCTGGCGTGGGAGCTCATGGCGGTCGCGTCGTACTTCCTCGTCATGACCGAGAGCCACCAGGTCGAAACGCGACGCGCGTCGCTCTGGTATGCGGCGATGACCCACTTCGGCTTCGTGCTGCTGGTGCCGATGTTCCTGCTGCTGGCGCCCGGTCCGAGCTTCACGGCGTTCGCGAACCTGCGGACGGGCGCAGCCGCGCTGACCTCCGGAGCCCGGGACGGGGTCTTCCTGCTCGCCCTGGCGGCGTTCGGGTCGAAGGCGGGCCTCGTGCCGCTCCACGTCTGGCTGCCGCGCGCCCACCCGGCAGCGCCCTCGCACGTCTCGGCCCTGATGTCGGGCGCGATGATCAAGCTCGGGGTGTACGGCTTGCTGCGGGTCGCGGTGGACCTGCTCGGGGTCGGCCCTGCGTGGTGGGGCGGCGTCGTGATTGCCGCGGCCTCCGCGTCGGCCCTGCTCGGCATCCTGTACGCCCTGGCCGAAAACGACCTCAAGCGCCTCCTGGCCTACTCGTCGATCGAGAACGTCGGCATCATCTTCCTCGCCGTGGGCGCGGGGCTGGTCTTCGAGAGCGAGGGCTTCCGCGCGCTCGCGCTGGCGGCGTTCGCGGCGGCGCTCCTCCATTCGGTCAACCACGCGTCGTTCAAGGCGCTGCTGTTCCTCGCCGCGGGGAGCGTCCAGCAGCGCACGCACACGAGGAACCTGGAGCAGCTGGGCGGCCTTGCCAAGCGCCTCCCGGAGACGGCCGGCCTCTTCCTGCTCGGGTCGGTTGCCGCCGCGGCCCTGCCGCCCCTGAACGGATTCGCATCCGAATGGACCATCTTCCAGGCGCTGCTGGCCGGGGTGCACCTGCCGAGACCGGAGGTCGCCCTGGGCGCCCCGCTGGCCATCGGCGTGCTGGCGCTGACGAGCGGGCTGGCGGCCGTCTGCTTCGTCAAGGCGTACGGGGTCGGTTTTCTCGCCATGCCCCGCTCGGACGCCGCGGCGGAGGCGCGCGAGCCGCACTGGTCGATGCGCGTCCCGATGTGGCTGCTCGCGGGCGCCTGCGCGCTCCTCGGACTCGGGGCCCCCCGCGTGTTCGGCGGCATGGCCGGAGCCCTCGAGCCGGTCGTCCCGGCCTTCGGGATCACCTCATCGGCGAGCGCACCGCCCGACTGGCTCTGGCTGCGGGCGCCACAGGACCTCACGCACACCTCGCCGGTTTTGATCGCGTCGCTTCTGATCGTGATTCCGCTCGCCGTGCTCACCGTCCTGCGGCTGCGGGGCCTCGTCGTGCGGCGCGCGGACACGTGGGGCTGCGGCCGGATTCGACAGACCCCGCGCATGGAGTACACCGCATCGGCCTTCGCCGAGCCGCTGCGGCGGATCTTCAGCGAGCTGTATCGTCCGACCGAGGATCGCAGCGTCGTGGTCCATCCCGACTCGCCGTACGTCGTGCGGTCGATTTCGTATTCGACCCACATCGCGCCCCGGATCGAGCAGGCTGTCTACGCGCCCGTTCTCCTGGCCGCGCGCACCGTCGCGGCCCAGGTGCGGCGCCTCCAGGCGGGCTCGGTCCACCTCTACCTCCTGTACCTCACCGGTGCCCTGATGGCCGCGCTCGCATCCGCCTGGTGGCTGCGATGACGCGCGTCCTCGTGATGGCGTCGCAGGTGCTCGTCGGTCTGGCGGCGGCGCCCGGCCTGGTTGGCTTCATCCGCTGGCTGAAGGCGCGCCTGCAGAGCCGCCGTGGCGCGCCGCCGTGGCAACCCTACATCGACCTGCGAAAACTGTTCGGGAAGGAAGCCGTGGTGTCGTTCACGGCGTCATGGATCTTCACCGCCGCGCCGTTCCTGGTGTTCGGAACGACCGTGGTGGTCGCCTCCCTCGTGCCGCTCGTCACCGTCATCTCCAGTCCGTTCGTGGTCGGCGATCTGTTCGCGGCCGTCTACCTCCTGCTGCTCGGCACCTTCGTTCTGGCGCTGGCTGGCCTCGACACCGGCTCGGCGTTCGGCGGCATGGGTGCGAGCCGCGCGATGACCGTCGCCGCGCTGACCGAGCCGACCGTCGCCCTGTCCTTCGTGGCGCTGGCCATCAACGCGGGCGCGACCGACTTCTCGCGGATCGTGTCACGGACGCTGGCCGACCCGGCGTCGGCGCTCGGACCGGGACACCTGCTGGCCTTCTCGGCCCTCTTCATCGTCACCCTCGCCGAGGCGGGCCGGCTGCCGGTGGACAACCCCGCCACGCATCTCGAGCTGACGATGATCCATGAGGCGATGGTGCTGGAGTACTCCGGGCCCTACCTGGCCCTGATCGAGTGGAGCGCCGCGCTGAAGCTGCTGGTGCTCGTGGCGCTCGCCGCGAACCTGTTCATGCCGTGGGGCATCGCGACCTCGCTGGCGCCGGCCGCACTCGCGCTCGGCGCGGCCGCCTTCCTGGTGAAGCTCGCGCTCGTCGGGGTGGCGATTGCCGTTCTCGAGACGCGCGTCGCGAAGCTGCGTCTCTTCCGCGTGCCGGAGCTGCTGAGCGCGTCCTTCGTGCTCGCGCTGCTCGCCGTCATGTCCACCTTCCTGGCGAAATGACCCGATGACCGGCCTCTTCTCCCAGCTCGTGATGCTGACCGGCAGCGGGATGCTGCTCACGGCGTTCATCGCGCTCTGGCGCAAGCACCTGCCGGCGTATATCGCCGCCTACCGCTGGCAGTCGTGGCTGCTGGCCGCGCTGACTGCCGTGGTCGCTCACTTCGGGCGCGACTGGCGCCTGTACGGAGTCGCGGCGGTGCTCTTCCTGCTCAAGGGCGTGGCGATCCCCGCCCTGCTGCGCAAGGCCTTCGAGCGCTTCGCCACCCAGCCGAGAGTCACGCCGTATCTGAACACGGAAAGCTCGCTGCTCGTGTCGGGCATGCTCGTGATCTTCGCGTACGTCCTGGCGCGCCCCCTCGTCGCCGTCTCCGATCTCCCGACCCGGGAAGGGCTGCCGCTCGCCATGGCGCTGCTGTTCGTCAGCCTGCTGATCATCGTGAGCCGCCGCAAGGCGCTGACGCAGGTCGTCGGGTTTCTCATGCTCGAGAACGCGATCGCGCTGCTCGCGGTCGTCGGCACCTACGGCGTGCCGTTGCTCGTCGAGTTCGGCGTGTTCCTCGACGCGCTGATGGGCTATCTGGTGATGCAGATCTTCGTCTATCACATCCACGAGACGTTCGACACCATCGACGTTGAGCAGCTTACCGAGCTGCGCCACTGATTGTGCCGGAGCCAGCCATGTTGACGATGCTGGGGCTGCTCGCCCCGCCGCTGCTTGCCTCGGCGCTCTCGGCCCTGCCCGGGCTTCGTCCCCGCGCCGTCGCCTGGATCGGCGTCTCGGCCGCGGCGGCTTCGCTTCTGGCGAGCGTGGCGCTGTGCATGGAGAGTGCGAACGGCGCCGGGGCGGGCGGGACGGGGCCGGGCGGCGCCGACGCGCTGTCGGGACTGCTCGCGCTCTGCATCGCGTTCGTGACCCTGCTGGCGTCGGTCGCCGCGCCGGGATTCGGCGCCGGGGACGATCCCGCCGAGACGCGCCGCCTCCGGGTCTTCATGAGCGCGTTTGCCTTCACGATGCTGGCGGCCGTCACCGTGCAGAACGTCGCGCTGATGTGGGTGGCCATCGAGGCGACCACCATCACGTCGGCGATGGTGATTCCGCTGAGGCGCACGAAGGCGTCGGTCGAGGCCTCCTGGAAGTACATCCTCATCTGCTCGGTCGGCATCGCGCTCGCCTTCACGGGCACGGTGCTCGCGTACTTCGACTTCGTCGCGATTGCCGGAGACGTGCCGAACGCGTTGAACTGGGCCGTGCTCCGGCAGGAGGCGCCGGCGCTCCATCCGTTCGTGCTGCAGCTTGCCTTTGCCTTCCTCGTCGTCGGCTACGGCACCAAGGCCGGGCTCGCCCCGATGCACACCTGGCTGCCCGACGCCCACTCGGAGGCGCCCTCGCCGGTCTCCGCGATGATGTCCGGCGTGCTGCTGGCGGTCGCGCTCTACGCGATTGCGCGCTGGAAGGCGGTGGTGGACGCGGCCGTGCCCTCGTTTGCCGGCGCGCTGCTCGTGGCGTTCGGCGCGCTGTCGGTGGCGATCGGCGCGCTGAGTCTCGTCCTGCAGCGCCACTACAAGCGCATGCTGGCGTATTCGAGCATCGAGCACATGGGGCTTGCCGTCATCGGCCTCGCGCTCGGGCCGCTCGGCGTCTTCGCGGCATGGCTGCACGTCGTCAACCACGCCCTGGCGAAGTCGTTGAGCTTCCTGCTCGCCGGACGGCTGCTGCACCGGTACGGCACGGCGGATATCGACGGCGTGCGGGGCGTCCTGCGCGTGATGCCGTGGACCGGCGGCCTTTTTGCCGTCGGGATCCTGGCGCTCGTCGGCCTGCCGCCCTTCGGCCTGTTCGTCTCGGAGTTCCTCCTGGTCCGCGCCGCCGTCATGACGCGCCATCTGTGGCTGGCCGGCACGATGCTCGTGCTGCTGCTGACGGCGTTCGTCGCGCTCGTCAGCCACGTGGGTCCGATGCTGTACGGCGATGCGCCCGCCGAGATCCCGATCGGCGACGCCGACGGCTGGACGATCGCGGCGTTGGCGGTCCCGGCCGCCCTGCTCGTCCTTCTCGGCGTCGTCCTGCCGACGCCGCTGAGCGGCTTGATTCATCGATCGGTCGCGGTGCTCCTGCCATGACCGTCGAATACCGTCACGTCTCGCCGTCAGACGTCCAGGAGATGGCTCGCGCGTGCCGCCACCGGGGCGCGGACCTGGCGCTCGTCGTCGCCGAGGATCGCCGGCGGGAGCTCAGGCGTTTCCTCGTCCACTACGTGTTCACCCCCGCCGGCGGATCGTCATGGCTGCACCTGACGACCCCTGTCGACGCGTCCCGGCCGGAAGTGCCGTCGCTCGCGGCCGTGTACTACCCGGCGCAGCGGTTCGAGCGGGAGATCCGCGACCTGTTCGGCATCGAACCGTCGGGGCATCCCGATCCGCGGCCGCTCGTCAAGCACGCCTTCTGGCCCGACGGCTACTACCCGCTTCGCAAGGACGCCGCGGTCGCCGCGTTCGCCGACGACGGACGACCGTTTCCCTTCACGGCGGTGGAGGGCGAGGGCGTATACGAGATTCCCGTCGGGCCCGTACATGCGGGCGTGATCGAGCCCGGGCATTTTCGATTCAGCGTGGTGGGCGAGAGCGTGATCGACCTGAAGTCCCGCCTGTACTTCACGCACAAGGGAACGGAGAAGCTGTTCGAAGGGCGCCTGCCGGCCGACGGCGTGGAGCTGGCGGAGCGGATTTCCGGCGATACCAGCGTCGGGCACGCGCTCGCCTACTGCCAGGCGGTCGAACAGGCGGGCCGCGTGGAGGCGCCGCCGCGCGCGCGCTGGCTCCGCGTGCTTCTGCTCGAGCTCGAACGGCTCTACAATCACGTCGGCGACTTCGGGGCGATCGTGAGCGACACCGGATTCGCCATCGCCCAGGCGCACTGCCTGCGAATCCGCGAGCAGCTGCTCAGAATCAACAAGTCGCTGACCGGCTCGCGACTCCTCCGCGGAGCCCTCGTTCCCGGCGGCCTTGGCCACGATCTCGCCGTGCCGTCGGACCTTCCCGGCCGGCTGGACGCCCTCTGTGCGGATTTCGACGACATCGCCGCGATCAGCCTCGGCAACACGCTCGTGCTCGACCGGCTGGAGGGCACGGGCCGCCTGGGCGCCGCGCTCGCCAGGGACTACGGAGTGCTCGGGTACGTCGGCCGTGCGTCGGGCCTCGACATCGACGCCCGGCGGGACCATCCGTTCGCCGCCTACGGCGAGCTCCATGTGGGCGTCTCACGGCGGGCCGACGGGGACGTCAAGGCCAGGACGCTGGTTCGCGTGGACGAGATCCATGAGTCGGCGCGACTGGTCCGGCAGGCGTGCGAGCGGCTGCCCGGCGGAACGGTTCACGTCGCCGTTCCGGCACTGGAGCCCTTCGTGCCGGCATTCGGCGTCGTCGAGGGATGGCGCGGCCGGATCGTGCACTGGCTCATGGGCGGGCTCGACGGACGACTGCACCGCGTGAAGGTGGTGGACCCGTCGTTCTTCAATTGGCCAGCGCTGTCGCAGGCGCTCGTCGGCAACATCGTGCCCGACTTCCCGCTCTGCAACAAGTCGTTCAATCAGTCGTACTCGGGCAACGACGCGTGACCGCCCCGGGGCGGCGCTACCGGCCGGGGGCGCCGGAAACCGTCAGCCGGAGGCCTTGTCGATCGGCGGAGGCGATCCGCCGTCCGCTGGGCGATCGCGCCTGATCGCCGTGTGTCCGGACAACATCAACGACACGGCCTCGAGGAGCGCCTGGACGCTGCAGGGCTTTTCGAGAAACGCCTCCTTTTCCCAGAGGACCATCCGCTCGGTAAACAGCTGGTCGCTGTATCCGGTCAGGTACAGGACCCTCAGATCGGGCTCCTGCGCCCGTAGGCGCCGGGCCAGTTCGTCGCCGTTCATCCCGGGCATCCTGACGTCGGTCAGGAGCAGGTCGGGCGGCCCGGTGATCGTGGCGACGCCGAGCGCTTCGGGGCCGTCCGACGCGACCGTCGTCTGGTACCCGGCCTCGCGGAGGACCCGGTCGACGAACCGCCGCACCGGCGCGTCGTCGTCGACTATCAAAATGCGCGCAGTCGCGCCCGTCGAGCCGCGATGGCCCCGGCCAAGGAGGGAGGCGACTCTTCTGAACACCGACGTGAGCATCGTCATGGGAGCTCCCCGTACGGTTGACAAGACCCGCCACGTGAGCGATATCGTGAGGCCAATCGCCCGATGGATCCAGCGAAAAAGATGGGAGCCCAGCATTCAATCGCCCGGGCGTCCCGGCCACGTCCGTCGGCGACCTGAGCATGGCCACCTGCCCTACCTGCGGCGGCGCCCTGGGCGACCGACACGAATGCCCGCCGATCTGGAAGCTGCGGCTGCGTGCGGTCCAATACTCGCTGTTCGGTGCGCTGGCGGGCGCGATTGTCGGCGCTGCCCTGCCATTCCTGATCGGCGGCAGCAAGGGTCGCCCGTCGATCTGGGCGATTCTCGCGATGGCCGCCGCAGGCGTGCTCGTGGAGCGCGCGCTTCGAATCGGCGGGCGCTGACGTCCCGCCGATCCCCTGCCGATTGCGGCGCGCCGTGAACGGCCGCCTCGAGCGCGGCCACATGTCTTGACGGGTATCGCCGCCCCATTGTCTTTACCCGACCGCCCGAATCACGCAGGCGGACGGCTGGTGCGCCGCGCTGCCCTCGCCTTCATCGCCAGGAGGTCACCGATGCGAGCTCGACGGTCCTCGTCCGTGGATCGAGCGGCATCGTCTGCCCGCATTGGCGGCCGCGGTCGCGTTGGCGGGGTTTGCCGCCCGGGTCCCTGAGCCGGCACGCATCCGGGCCGGACCACGGTGACTTTGGCGGCGCTCACCAGTTTTCGCTGGCACCGATGCCTGCGCCCGGCGGCGCCGGCGCGTCCTTCACGTGGACGGGACGTGGCGGACTCAACGACCTGCGAGACTCATTCCCCCGAGCAATCGGGCCGCCAGGACTACGGTCATCGCGAGGATGGTCCCGACAGCCACGGCCAGCCCGATTGAACGATGGGGCACACCGTCCCGCCGCGCTCCCACGAGCGCCCACGACGAGAACGGCACGTACAGCAGCGTGGCCGTGAAGATCCCGGGGGAGACCCGGAAGGTGGCGAGCGTCGGCAGAATGTGAAAAAAGAGACCGTTCGCGAGGGTCGCGGCCGGAATGACCAGGCTGAGGGTCGGCCGCCTCCAACCCACGCGTGCAAGCAGGAGCGCGGCGACGACGAGCACGGCGTTCATGCCGAGAAAGACCGCCGCGGGCATCACGGTGATGCCGAGCGTGTCGGCCGCCCACGCCCGCCAGCCCGTCAGGTACTCCTCGCCGGCATGCAGCGCGCACGACGCCGCGACGACCCACAGGGTCCACTCGTTCTTCCCGCGGGGAGTAAGCGACATGAGCTCAATCCAGTCGCGCGCAGCAGCGGCAACATCATAGACGCACCGGCCCCGTCGGGACCAGCGGCGCTGGAGTCGACTGGCCGCCCTCTCGCTTGCCACGGACCTCGGGTTGGGCCAGCCGATGGCTCACGGCCTGCGCACTGCCTGATCGCCGTCAGGCTGCGCAACGCCTCGAGCGTGCGGTCATCCTCTGTGAGGGCGGCCTCATCATGCCGGCGCACCTGTCCCTGAGCGCTCCGGAACGCGGCCCGTCGACGCGCGAGAGTCCCTCACGGACAACCGACCTGCGCGCCATCGAGCGCGACATGATCGCGCGGGCCCTCGGAGACGTCGCTGGAAACAAATCGAGAGCGGCAAGACGCCTGGGGCTGTCGCGAACGCAGCTGTACGGCCGGCTCCGCAAGTATCAAATCGATCGGTAGACGTGGCCGCGGCCGCCCACCACGATCTCGTTCCAGGCCCACATCTATGGTTCGACCGCGAGGGCCGGAGAGGCGACCGAATTCTACGCATCCGCTTTCCCGGCCCGAGGGTGAAGCGTCAGAGCCGCCGGAATACAGACTTCCCCGTGGGCAAGCGGGCCATCTGATGAAGCGCCGGTGACGCCATCAGCAGCAAAGCCACCCAGAACAGCGGCCAGGCGAAGGTCGTCGGCAGGACCCGCAGGACCGCGTCACGGCCATCCGGCAGCGCCCGCCAGGCGTCGATCGTGAAGACGGCGAGCGCCAGCGCGATACCGATCCAGGCGAGCGCCCCTGCCCAGCGGGCGTCGGTTGCAGCATCACCGGACTGCGTCGCGAGCGTGCCCCACAGGATCATCACCAGCGCGATACTGACTGGCGCGAGCACAGGCCCCCACCACGGGAGCGGCAGCAGGAACAGGAGGTCCCAGTCCAGCAGCGTCCCCGGCCAGCCCGAGATGAGGTGAAGGAACACATAGTAAAAGATGTCCCAGGCGCCGAACGCAAGCGCCGCGTAACCGGCGCGCCGGCGCCACGTGCGCCCCGCGAGCACCCCCAGCGTGGCGATCATGACCAGTGTGGCCGCCTCGCGCCACAATTCGACGTTGCCCAGGGCTCCGTTCATCGGCAGCGGGTCTGCCTGGTACGGTTCGATCCGATCGACGAGCGCGCGGAGGTAGAACACGCTTGCAGCTTCGACCCAGGCCATGGCGATCGCGAAGACAATGACGATCGCCCAGCGCGTTCGCTCCGAGAGGTGACCGGTCATCACAGCTCCTCCGCGACGCCTCGCGGCATCGCCTCCCTCTGGGCCTCGACCTGGCGGATGCGAGCCTCGACGCGGTCGATGACCTCGTCCGGCGTCGAGGTGCCGGCCGTCAGTCCCACAACCCTCGCGACGGCAAACCATTCCGGACGCACGTCAGCGTCGGTCTGCACGTGATGCACGCGGGCGCCGTAGCGCGCACAGGTCTTGACCAGCTCGCGCGTGTTGTTGCTCGACCGGCCGCCGACCACGATGACGACGTCGGCCTGGCGCGCCATCTCGACCGCCGCGGACTGCCGTTCCTTCGTGGGCCTGCAGACCGTGTCGACGAAGCGCACGGCCGATTGCGGGAATCGCCGTCGGATCAAATCGACCAGGTGCCGGACCGTCTCCAGTGTCTGCGTCGTCTGGGCCGCCACCCCGAAGCGTGGGTGCTCCTCGAGCGCGAAGACGTCCTCGTCTTGGAGCACGACGTCGAAGCGGTCGAGATCGCCGGTGAGGCCGCGCACCTCCACGTGATCGCGTTGCCCGACGATGACGACGTGGTAGCCGTCGCGCGCGAGGGCCGCGACGGCGCGGTGCGCGACGTGTACGAGCGGGCACGTCGCTTCGACCACCGCCAGTCCCAGGGCGCGGCTCCGCGCCAGGGTCCGCTCGGAGGTGCCGTGGGCCGTCACCATCAGGGTCCGCGTCTGGACGTGTGCGACGTCCTGCGCGACCGCGAGACCCTTCGCCTCAAGGGCGCTCAAAACGGTTGGGTTGTGGACGAGGTCACCGAGAATCGTGAGGGGGCCGGCGTCGGCGCACTCCAGCGCGAGCGCGATGGCATCGCGAACGCCGAAACACATGCCGAGGTGGGCCGCTCGGAGGATACGCATCCGTGAGCAGTTTACACAGAGAACTTTGCATTGTAAAGTGACGGCCGGAGCCGGCGCCTACCCCTACAGCGTCGCGACGGCACTGGTTGGAACCAACCCGGCAGTGATGAACGCGACGATCGGTTCGCCGTCAGGTTCAGCACGGATTTTGCATGGTGCGCGCTGACGATTTCGACGGAAGGAGAACAGGTTGGGATTCATCGGCGGTGCTCTCGGGTACACATTGCTGACGTGGATGGTTCCGCGTGAGGACTCGCGCAACCATCTGAGCGGAGCCGCATACGCGAACAAGAGCAAGCTCACGGTGCTCCTCGGCGAGGGGTTCTTCGAGGAGGTCCAGGGCAAGACGGTGCTCGATTTCGGCTGCGGCCACGGGGCGGAAGCAATCGAAATGGCGCAGCGGGGCGCCCGGCGAGTGCTCGGCGTCGACATCCGCAAGTCGGTCCTCGAGACGGCGCGGGCGCACGCCGCTGAAGCCGGTGTCGCTGACCGCTGCGTGTTCACGACGACTCCGGAGGAGCCGGCCGACATCGTCGTCTCGCTCGATTCGTTCGAGCACTTCGACGATCCGGCGGCGATCCTCCGGGTGATGGACAGCTACATGGCGCCGAACGGCAAGGTCGTCGCGTCGTTCGGTCCGCCGTGGTTTCATCCGCTCGGCGGCCACCTGTTCTCGGTCTTTCCCTGGGCTCACCTCGTCTTCAGGGAAACGGCGCTCCTCCGATGGCGCAAGCGGTTTCGCCCGGGCCAGACAGCGCGCACGATCACCGAATGCGGTCTGAATAAGATGACCGTCAGCCGTTTCGAGCGTTTGATCGCCGAGAGTCCCTTCCGATTCGAGCGCTACGAAATCCGACCGATCCATGGGCACCGCTGGCTCTCGGCGCCGCTCGTGCGCGAGTTCGGAACCTCGGTCGTGACCTGCACGCTCGTGAAGCGCGCGCGGCCATCGACAAAGGACGTCTGAGCAGCCGTAGGGATCCAGCCACTCCACGCACACCAGTCGCACAGTTACTTCTTCTTGTTCGGCGCCTGCGTCAAAGCCTGTGCTGCAGCATCTCGGGGTCGACGCCGGAACCGGCGGAAATGGAGTGACGCTGCGCCATTCTTTAGAGAACGCACAAGGGAGAGCGCGGATGGGCTGCTACGTGTTGGGTTTCCAGGAGATCGACCAGACGCAGGTCGCGGTCGTCGGCGCCAAAGGCGCGCACCTGGGGGAGCTATCGCGGATCGAAGGCCTCCGCGTGCCGGCTGGCTTTTGCGTGACGACGGACGCCTTCCAGTGGATCATGGCGGAAGCGCTGTCGATCGACGATCGGCTCGACCGACTGTCGCGCCTGATGCCGGCCGACCGGGAGGCGATCCGCGCGCTCAGCTCGGAGATCCGCCGGACCCTCGAAGAAATCGCCATCTCCGACGATCTGGCGGCAGCGATCACTGGCCAGCTCACCCAACTCGGCGAGCAAGCCGCATATGCCGTTCGATCCAGTGCGACGGCGGAGGACTTGCCGACGGCCTCCTTCGCGGGACAGCAGGACACGTACCTCAACGTCGTGGGGGCGGAGGCCGTCCTCCAGCACGTCAGTCGGTGCTGGGCCTCGCTGTTCACCGAGCGCGCCCTGATCTACCGCATGCGGAACGGCTTGGACCACCGGAAGGTCCACATGGCGGTGGTCGTGCAGCAGATGGTCTTCCCGCAGGCGTCCGGCATCCTTTTCACGGCCGACCCCGTCACCTGCAACCGGAAGGTCGCCTCCGTCGAGGCCAGCTTCGGCCTCGGCGACGCTCTGGTCTCCGGCTTGGTGAACGCGGACGTCTACAAGGTGCGGGACGGCGAGGTCGTCGCCAGGGCGGTCGGCACCAAGCAGCTTGCCATCTACGCCTCACCGGCGGGCGGGACGCAGCAACGGGCGATCGAGCCGGATAGGCAGGAGCAGCACGCGCTGACCGATGCGCAGGTCGTGCGGCTCGCGGAGCTGGGCCGGCGGATCGAAGCGCACTTCGGCCGCCCCCAGGACATCGAATGGTGCCTGGTCGACGACGACTTCCAGATCGTCCAGAGCCGGCCGATCACCACGCTGTTCCCCATCCCCGAGGCCGGCGACCAGGAGAATCACGTCTACCTCTCCGTCGGTCATCAGCAGATGATGACCGACCCGATGAAGCCCCTGGGGCTCTCCTTCTGGCAGTTAACGACCCCCCGGCCCATGGCCGAGTCGGGCGGGAGGCTGTTCGTCGACGTCACGCGTAGCCTGGCTTCACCGGCGAGCCGCGCAGGCCTCCTGGAGCTCATGGGGAGATCCGATCCGCTGATCCGGGACGCGGTGCAGACCATCCTCGACCGCGGCGACTTCATTCCGTCGCTCCCCGACGAGGGTCCCGGAGGGGCGCCGGCTGGCGGCGCGCCTGCCCCGATCGAGACCGATCCGGCCATCGTCGCCGAGCTGATCGGGCGTAGCCAGGCCTCCATCGCCGCCCTGAAGCGCGAGATCCGGACGAAGTCCGGATCGGCGCTGCTCGACTTCATCCTGGCGGACATCCAGGAGCTGAGGCGGATTCTGTTCGATCCGCAAAGCCATCGGGTGTTCATGGCGGCGATCGAGGCCACCTGGTGGCTCAACGACCAGCTGCAGGCGTGGCTGGGCGAGAAGAACGCCGCCGACACGCTCACCCAGTCCGTCCCCCACAATGTCACGTCGGAGATGGGGCTGGCGCTCCTGGACGTCGCGGATGCGATCCGCCCGCATCCGGACGTGGTGGAATTTCTGGAGCGGGACAAGCTGGTCAGGGACGAGGGCTTCCTGGACGAACTGCCCAGGCTCGCAGGCGGGCGTGAAGCGCGAGATGCCATCCGAGCCTGGCTCGACAAGTTCGGCTGCCACGGCGTCGGCGAGATCGACATCACGAGGCCGCGTTGGAGCGAACGCCCCACCACGCTCGTGCCCTTGCTCCTCGGCCACATTAAGAACTTCGAGCCGGGCGCCGGCGAGCGGCGCTTCGAGCAAGGGCGGCAGGAGGCCTGGAAGAAGGAACAGGAGCTGCTGGAGCGCTTGCGGGCTTTGCCGGACGGGGAGCGGAAAGCCAAAGAGACCAAGCGGATGATCGACCGGGTCCGGACCTTCATCGGGTACCGGGAATATCCGAAGTACGGCATGGTCAGCCGCTACTTCGTCTACAAGCAGGCCTTGCTGGAAGAAGCCGAGCGCCTGGTGCAAGCCCACGTGCTTCGTGAGAAGGAAGACATCTTCTACCTCAGGTTCCAGGAGCTCCACGACGTCGTGCGCACGAACCAGGCGGATGACCAGCTCATCCGCGAGCGCAGGGACGCGTTCAGGTCGTATCAAGCGCTCAAGCCGCCCCGGGTGCTCACGTCGGATGGCGAGGGCGTCGCCGGGGCGTACCGGCGCGACGACTTGCCGGCCGGCGCGCTGGTCGGCTTACCGGTTTCGGCCGGGACCGTCGAGGGGCGAGCCCGAGTCATCCTGGACATGGCGGAGGCCGATCTCGAAACGGGCGACATCCTGGTCACCGCCTGCACGGACCCGAGCTGGACGCCCCTGTTCGTCGCGATCAAGGGCCTGGTGACGGAGGTCGGGGGCTTGATGACCCATGGCGCGGTAATCG
The DNA here is from genome assembly GCA_963840225.1 of uncultured Acidobacteriota bacterium. Classification (GTDB taxonomy): domain Bacteria; phylum Acidobacteriota; class Vicinamibacteria; order Vicinamibacterales; family CAVVIG01; genus JBLMXQ01. Next base: position 28,265 of record CAWIYH010000005.1, on the reverse strand, counting down.
CACGGGAGTACGGCTTGCCGGCCATCGTGGGGGTGGAGCATGCCACCCGGCTGATCCGGGATGGGCAGCGGATCCGCGTGCATGGAACGGAGGGGTACGTCGAGATCCTGCCCTAGCGGGCCAGCCCGACAGGCAGCCGCACGGCACGATGCGGCACGGAAATTCCTCGAGCCCATCGCTCGAACGAATGCCGTCGCGTTTGCCGACGACCTCCGAACGCGATCCTGATCGAGTGTGTATATGGATCATCAAGGAAGTGTCTGATCTCCGGATCATTTCGAACGAGATGTGGGAGAACCCCAAACGACGTCAGGATGCTACTCGGCGAGTTCTTGCTGCCGCCACGAGCATCGTAAGGGCGCGCGGGGTCGCTGTTTTACCTTGACGTCACGGCCACGTGTTTCGCCATCAGCATGGCCCTCCTTTCTCCCGTTCTCGGCACTGACAGCGTGAGGTTTTCAGCCAACAGTTCAACCGGCACGCCGCCCGAAGTATCTCTTCTCCGGCCTGACGAAATGTGCCGAGTGCCGCGGCGGATACGTGATGTCTTGGCGCGATCGCCTCGCGTGCTTCGAGATGTAGTGACCGGCCGGATAGTCTCGGCCGCAATCCTCGTTTATCCAGTCTCCTCCCTTGCCTCTCAGGCGATTCGTCAAGTGCTCTTGGAACACCCTGCGGTCGTCCTTTTCGAGGTTGGACGTCACCACCCAGACCAGCGGATGCTCTTCCTGAACTTTCCGAAATCCGTACGGAAACAGCGCGTCGAGTGCGAACCAAACCCAGGGCTGCTGCCTCTTCTTGTTCATCCAGCTGGCCCGAGCGACATTCACCCTCGCGTACTTGGCCTCTACTTCGACGAACGCGTAGCCTTGCTCCTCGAGCCACGGTTGTAGAGATTCCGCCGCCTTCTCGAGGCGCTGCGACATACGTCCTTCCAACTCCGTCATCGCTTCCCGAAGGGCAACCGCGTCCGTCCAGCGCCTAAAGAGCACCGCATCGACTTGACCAACGTTGTCTGTCATCACGCTCTCCATCACTCCTCGACTGCCTGCGGTGCCACGTGTCGGGCACGCCCGAATTCTTCGAGCAGCGATTCGGCCACGCTGGGCTCGATCGGCGGCTCGTCGATCACGTCTTCATCATCGGAGATTCGTCCGGACTTATCCGGAGGCAGGTCCAGCGCCAGACTCTCCAGCGCTGCGGGCGACGTCGGATGCGGCCATCTCCGCCGCGCGAGATCGAACAGCTCTCGGCTTCGGAGACGAATTGAAGCCTCGTCCCAGTCCTGAAGTTCGTCCTCCCAAAACCGTCGGTTAAGAAGGAGACGAGACGTCCGCTTGATCTCCTTCTTCTTCGTCTTGAAGTCGCGGTTGCTCAGCTTCGTGTTGAACTCCGGCGTGACGAGTGTGAGATTCCCGAGCGTCTGCAGCATCAGTTCGCGATGCTCCACGGCATCATCGCTCGCGTCGGCCAGCTGCCAGTACGAGCCCCACTCCTGGGGCATCACGTGCTCGATCGACAGCTTCGTCTTGATCTCGATTTCATCGTTTACCTTGTCGACCATCACACGTTCCAGGCTGTCAAGCAACTTGGCGATCACGGGCCGTCTTATGACTTGGTACGCGGGCCTGTGAATGAAGGCCCGACCGAATTCCTCATCGGTCGGCCACCGACGGGAATCGCCCTTACCGGCCACCAGTTCGGCCCGAAGCGCACCCCTGCTGACGGCATTCGACGCACGCAGTTTCCTCACCAGCGTCATGAAGAATCGGTTGTAGCCCTTGTTGGTCAGTCCGCAAATCGCTCGGCGCACAAGGTAAGACTCAAGGTCCGCAAGTATCCCATCACGTTCCTCCGCGCTGGCTTCAGTCTTCTCGACTAACAAAAGAAACAGCAGTGGATACACCGTTGCCGTGTCCAGGGCCGACAACCAGCGGGAAAACTCGTCGACCTGACCGAAACCGTCCGGTTCTAGCCAACGGCGAAAAGCGTCGGCATATCGGTGCATTTCGGCCAGGCCACCTGCTGCGTCCTTCGACGCCGAATGCTCCCACCATTTGCGAAACTCCTGAAACAAGTGCCCGATGTGTACCTCTTGTTCGGTTCGGTCCTGAACGTAGTAGAAGAGGAACAAATCCAGCCGTGGACGCTTCAGCCGTCCTTGACGCTCCTCCTCCTTCCACCATGGGCCGGCATCGATGGAACTTCCGAACCGGGCTTCGTCGTACTGCCTCCAATAGTTGCTGTAGAGCGAGTCGGCGTCGACCGGCGCCGAAGAAGCGGCACGCATGAACACGAGATTGCGCACCAAATCTGACGGCAGTAGCGCCACGCCGCGCCCGTTGAGCGATTCGAAAATGACCTGGGGGTCGTCGCCAGGTTCGAGTTCGATGTTGACAACTTGCAGATACCGACGGAACGTCTCGAACAACGCGTCACTTCTCGACCCTGGGGTCCCCGCAACGTCATCGGCGCCAGTCAAGAAGCGCTCCATGGCTCTGTAGAAGAACACGTACGCTTCTGCGAGCTTCGGAGCGGGCCTTCGCCGCCGGCCTCGGACTGCAGGAAACTCACCGATTACCTTGTCGATGGCCCCGGCGGTCATCACGGCCCGGAAGACCGCCCGGTCGCTGTTCGTCGGCCAGACCTTGAACTCTTCGTCCGGCGCCTCCATCAGCCCTTCATTGACTGTGATGCGCTTGAGGTCGAAGTCGTATTTTGACTCCTTGCCGGCGTGAGCGTTCATGACATCCTTGAACGCTTTGAGGACGACTTGGAGTGTCGTCAGCCGCTGCTGCCCGTCGATGATGTCCCAAGAACTGATCCGGTTGCCGAACACCGGACGCTGCCCCGTGACGATGGCGCCGAGGAAGTGTGGAACATCCGTCTGACGCTGGAGTACTGCCTGGGCCTTATCGTCGATGTCCTGCCAGAGCGGTTGCCATTGCGCCTCAAGCGACCACACGTATGGCCGTTGATACAGTGGCACCGCGAATCGGCGCTGGTTGTAGAACAGGTCGTAGACAGAGGTCTTGTCAGGCTTCATGTCGCCGTTCTCGGATGATGATGGTTCTCGACATCAATGCATCTCACGGAGCGGACCCGACCACTTCTACAAGCTCCGCGACCACCTGCAGCTCACCCGCGTCGATATCGATGAGCACGATCGGCTTGAAGTCCGGATTCACCGGCTTCAGCGTGATCCGCTCGTGTCGCCAGGAGCTGCCCTTCGAAGCCTTCGCGCTCTCGTATCGTTTCACGGTGTAGCGCTGGCCCGTGTCCGGGTCGGTAACGTCGCGGAGTTGGACGAGTACGGTTTTGCCCTGGCGCGTGCCCTCGACCGGCGCGCGGAAAAGGCACCACGACCCGTCGGGGATGATGGGCTCCATGGACTTCCCCACGACCTGTGCCACGAACATCCCCGGACGGGGGCGGTGGCGTGAACCGACTTCGACCCACTCGAAGCCGTCGTCCCCGATGTGCTGCGGATCGCTGAAGGCGCCCGCGGCGGCCTTGAGCGGCACGAGCGGAACGCATGTCTTGTAGCGCTCATCGAGGTTCCCCTCGACGATTCGCAATCCAGAAGGCAGCTTGCGGCTCGTCGCCGCGCCGGTATCCGTTCGCCCGGTCCGCAACCGCCGGTACGCTTCCGACGCCATCCACGTGCTCACCACATCACGGAATGGCAGGTCGTTCATGTAGCGAACGAAGATTTCCTCGTTCTGATCCATGCGCTCGACGAACAGCCGCTCCAGGAGACCCGGAACACCATCTCGAATTTGTCCTCGGGATTCACCGCGGCTGCCTGCCGCAGGCCCTCGTCCGTGACCGCAGCTTCGACGATCTGATCGAAGAAGAGCTGGTCGGCCTGGTTGAAGTCGGTGCCGAATCGCTCGTTGACCAAGTCGATCAGCTGCGAGAGTGGCACCCGTTCTTGACGCGCGAGCCGCGAACCGACCTCCTTCGGGCCGTCGAGCGGCTGCGCCTCGCCCTCCTTCAGCGAGATCGAACCCTCGCTGATCTTCTGCAGCCGGTAGTACTCGAGCCGGACCTCGTCATCGAACTGATATGCAGGCCCTCGCCGGCGCCGCGGCAGCTTCGCCGCCAGGTGACGGAGGAAGACGTACAGCCGCTCGAGATCGGAGTCCTGATAGGGAATGACCTGACTGAGGAAAGCATAGAGGTTCCGGAACGCCTGCACCTTGCCGCGCCAAGTTCCGCCTCTTCCTCCTGGTCCTGCTGCAGGACGCCGAATCGCGACACGGCCGGATCGAGCGCGGCATTCATCGCTGTGGTCCAGGCGCTCTGGCGTTGCCTGGGCTTGAAGTACACCGCGCAGAACCGCTCGACCTCCTCCTGGAGATAGATGCCCGACGCGTCCAGCTCGCCCTTGATCGCGTACATCGGCGGGATCGACTTCTTCGCCCATCTCCGCTCCTCGTAGTAGGGCTTGAATGCCTCGCGGATCTCCTCGGGATCGTTCACGAAGTCGAGGACAAAGTGTCTTCCTTGAGCGGGTGCGTCCGGTTCAGCCGCGACAGGGTCTGCACCGCCTGGATGCCGGCGAGCCGCTTGTCCACGTACATCGTGTGCAGCAGCGGCTGGTCGAAGCCGGTCTGGTACTTCTCCGCCACCAGCAGCACCTGGTATTCCTGCGTGGCGAACCTCTCCGGAGCTCCTTCTCGCGGATGCCGAGGTTCATCTCGACTTCGGTGTACCCACGTCCGGAGCTTGTCGTCGATCACCGTGCCCGAGAAGGCCACCAACGTCTTGATGGCGTAACCCTTCGCGGATGTACTCGTCGAAGCTCTGCTTGTAGCGGACCGCTTGGAGCCGCGAGCCGGTGACTACCATCGCCTTGGCCCGGCCGCCGATCTTGTGCCGCGTGAAGGCCTGGAAGTGCTCGACCATGACCTCGGTCTTCTGCGCGATGTTGTGCGGATGCAGCCTCATGAAGCGCGCCAGCGCCAGCGCCGCCTTCTTGCGCTCGACCTTCGGGTCGTCCTCGCTGGCCTTGACCAGCCGGTAATACGTCGTATAGGTCGTGTAGTTCTTGAGCACGTCGAGGATGAACCCTTCCTCGATCGCCTGGCGCATCGTGTAGAGGTGGAACGGCTCGCCGTTCCGGCCGAACACCTCCAGCGTCTTGTACTTCGGCGTGGCCGTGAAGGCGAAGAAGCTAATGTTCGGCTGCCTGCCGCGCTTGGCCATGCTGCGGAAGAGCTCCTCCTGATCCTCGGGGCCCTCCTCGGCCGCGCGCTTGCGCGCTTCCTCGCGCAGTCCTCGCCGCCGAGGACCCCCTTGAGATCCGTCGCCGTCTCGCCGCCCTGGGAGCTGTGCGCCTCGTCGACGATCACGGCGTAGCGCCGGGTGGGCAGCGTCCCCGTTGCCCTGTTCGCCCCGCTCCTCGGCCAGCTTTAGCAACTGCCGCGACACGAAAGGGAACTTCTGGAGCGTCGTGATGATGATCGGCACGCCGTTTTCGAGGGCCTCGGCGAGCTGCCGAGAGCGCTCGTCGATCTTCTGCACCACGCCCTGCCTGTGCTCGAACTGGTAGATCGTGTCCTGGAGCTGCTGGTCGAGCACCACGCGGTCGGTTACGACGATCACGCTGTCGAAGACCCTCTCGTCGCCGGCGTTGTGCAGGATGCCAGCGGTGCGCGAGCCAGCCGATGGTGTTGCTCTTGCCGCTGCCGGCCGAGTGCTGGACCAGGTAGTTGTGCCCCGCGCCCTCGCTGCGCGCCGCTCCACGAGCTCGCACCGCATCGAGCTGGTGGTAGCGCGGGAAGATCATCGTCTCGATCTTCACCTTTGCCTTGTCGTCGCGCTTCTCCTCGACCTGCAGATGGATGAAGCGCGCCAGGATGTCGAGCAGGCTGTCGCGCTTGCAGGACCTCTTCCCAGAGGTAGGCCGTCCGATAGCGTGCGCCCGCGGGTTCGGGCGGATTGCCGGCGCCGCCCTCGCACCCCTTGTTGAAGGGCAGGAAATGTGTTGCGGTCCGGCGAGCCGCGTGGTCATGTGGACCGCGTCGGTGTCCACGGCGAAGTGGACGAGCGTGCGCCTCTTGAACTCGAAGATCAGCTCGCGCGGGTCGCGGTCATGCCTGTACTGGCGCAGGGCGTCCGCCACGTCTGGCCGGTCAGCGGGTTCTTGAGTTCCACCGTGGCGACCGGGATGCCGTTCAGGCTCAGGTCACGTCGAGCGACTTCTCGTGCGGGCGAGAACCGGAGCTGCCGCGTGAGGCCAAGGCGGTTCGCCGCATAGGCGCCTCCAGCTCCGGGTTCAGCTCGTGCGCGCCTTGAAGTAGGCGACACGAGCGTCCGCCGTAGCACTTGAACCCGTGGCGCAGCGTCGCGAGCGAGCCGTTCGTGTCCATCCACTTGCACAGGTCCTCGAGGACCTGCTCGCCCGTCTTCGCGCCGTGGAGCGCCTCGAGCTTCGCCCACTCGTTGGGCTGGGTCTCCCGGATGAAGTCGAGGACTGCCTCGGGGTAGATGGCGCGCTCGCGGTCGAAGGCCTCGCGGTCGAGGCTGACGTAACCATGCGCGAGGAGGTGGGCCTCGATCACGGTTTCGAAGGCGGCTTCCGAGTGCCTGCCCGTCACGCGCCTGATCCCACCAGGTCGAACCGGACAGTGAGATCCCTCAGCATGAAGAACGTGTCCTTGTAGGTCACCTTGAACTGCGCGCAGACGTCGGGGAGGAGGACACGGTTCCTGGATTCCGGGCGCGGCTGTTCGTTCGTCACGACGACAGTTCCATTCACCATCGAGTACGCCACGAGCCAACCGTCCGCCTCGGTCGCGAACTTCGCCTTCGCTTGATCGAAGTACTGCCCGTTGCGCTGAACCCACAGCATCACTTCGGCGTAGGCGGTGCTTATGTCCTCGGGTTGGAATCATGGAAGAAGGTCGCGGGCAAATCTTCTCCACCCACTGGACCAGTCTTCTTCCTTTCGCCCGGTGAGTAACTCGTTTCTGATGCGGTCGATGCTTCGAGCGCGGCCTTCTGTGTGTGCACGGATGACGCTCTTCCAGAACCCGGGGCAGATGTCGAAGGCGTAGTAGGCGTTCTTCGCCGCGATGAACACATCCGAGTCCAGGAGATACGGCGCGGGCTCGGTCATGGCAGACCATCCCCAGCCGCTGGGCGTACTGCTGGAAGGCACCGCCGCGAAGCCCGGTGAGGTCGTAGGCCTCTTTGAAGCTCAGCCGCCCTCCCATCGCCGCGCGGATCACGCTGGTGGCGAAGGCCGCCCCGACGCGCGTGTTCTGGTTGTTGTAGAAGTCCCCGCCGCCTGCCGCCCGGGTCTGCTGCCGCTCACGTTTCGTGTACGCATGTAGAAATCGAAGAACGTCTCACGGTTCACGAGTCGCAGATCCATCGCGCGGCGGCCGGCAACGATCGGACTGACCTTGAATTGCCGGGCGATCCGCTCGAACGCGTCCGGCGCGTTCCGCACCTCGCGCCAGCGCTCGCGCAACTCCCGAGCGGGCACGAGGAACTCCGCGGCCGCCTGGTCGCAGAACTTCTCGATGCGGCTGTCGCCGGGAAAGAGGCCTTCGAACCCGGAGATGCCTTCCCCCTCCGGCCCAAGCCAGACGTGTGCGAGCTCGTGGGCCAACGTGAACATCTGCGCCGATTTCGCGTCGGCGCCGTTGACGAAGATGAGCGGCGCATGTCGGTCCGTCAGCGCGAAGCCGCGGAACTCCTCCACGTCGAGCTTGCGATGCGTGTTGTTGCCGACGATGCCGTTGATGACGGCCATGACGCCGAGGGCCTCGATGCGGCGCCGCAGCTCGCTGACCGCTTCCTGCCAGGTCGCCACTTCGCCCGCCCATCCGTCGTCCAGGCCGACGGCACGCCGCATCTCCTGCCCGACGGCCGTTGGCTCGTCGTTCAGACGAGCATTGCCCACGAACTCCAGCGGGTCCGCCTCGCCTTCGATGCGCTCCTCGCGCAGCCAGTCCTGCCGGCGCTGCATCGCGTAGATCGTGTCGAGGAGATCGGGGCTCGGACGTGCCGGTCGATCCTTCACGGTCCGAAAGTCCGGGATCGGCAAGGCCTCCTGCGGTGGCTCGGGCAGGAAAAGGAACCCGAACGGCGTGTGCGTGGCCCTGGCGAACGCTTCGAGCTGCTTGAACGTCGGCTGCTTCTCGCCGCGCTCCCACTCTGGAAGCTGGGGGAACCTGGGCGCGAGGTCGCGAATGTCGTAACCCGCGCGCTCGCAGGCCCAGCGGAGCATCTCGGAACGGATAGGGACGCGGGTTGTCATGGTTCGGGCTTCGTATCACTCATGCTGCCATCCGCGCCAACCGCTGGTCCAGCCACCACACGGCGACATGACAATAGGGCTCGAGGTTTCCCGCTCCATCCGTACGACGCGCACGCTCGCGCCTCGAAAGTAGCGCGCGGCACCGCGGCCCCGATTCGTCGCCTTCTCACGACGCCACCAGTCCAAGCACGGCGTCCAGAACGCCTTTGCGGTTGTTCCTCAGGAGCGCGACGTTCAGATTCAGGACGTTCTCGAGTTCCGCGTTGAATGCCGCGTCGTCTGAGCGAATGCTGCCATCCAGCTCATAGCCAACCCGCGTTTCGATGTGGTGGCTGGATCCGCCGGGTTCCACTGGAGGCTTCGAATCGCCCTTTCGAGTATCGCAATGCTGGAGGCTGAAGGGCTGCCCGTGCCCTCCCAGGCACGCCCCGAGCAAGTTGCCATAGGCGAGCTGCTCCGCCGGGTGGTGGCGTTGCGAGCGCCAATGCTCGATCTTCATTGTGTCGTGGCCGTTGTGGATCCGGTTCATGCAGTAGCAGCAGATGCCGCGCTGCTCGGTCACGAGGGAGTGACCGCAGCCCATTCTTATCTTGGTAATTGTCATAGTCGGCATGCGGCGTCTGACGATGCGCCGTCAAGCTTGCCAGGCTCTGCGCCCTTAGCGATCGTTCTCATTCCCTTCCCTTCACGAAGTCAAGAAGGGTCCGGATGCGTGTCACCTCTGGGTCGGTTTCGCCGAGCTTCTCGATGGCTTGCACCAGCAGGTCACGCGCTTGTGGGAACTCCTGCTCGGCCAATCGCTCCCGAAATCTTTGTCGAGAAGATCCCAAACCGCCTTTGTCCTCGGGTCGGAGCCCATCACTTCTTCGAGTAATCGACTGGAGTCCACCCCATAGGAGTGCGTAGGGGAGTAGACCTTTCCCTCCGCGATGATCTGGATGCGTTCGTGCTCCACTTCGCCGATCACCTGCGGCGAATGGGTGGTCGTGATGAACTGGCACCGCGGGAAAGCTGTCTGCAGATTGTGGACGATCTGCCGCTGCCATTTCGGGTGCAAGTGCAGATCGAGCTCGTCGACCAGAACGATCGCGCCAGCGTCGGCGGCTGGATCCGCAAGCGCGGGATTGGCCTGCGCCAGCCTGCGAGTGAGGTCGAGCACCAGCGCGAGCGTTCCGCGCTCGCCATCCGAAAGCCGTCGGACCGGGAGCGTCGTGTTCCCTCGATCGATTACGAGCTGCGGCCTGTCGTCGCCGGCAAGTCGCAGATTGCCGTACCCCGGGAGAAAGCGCGTCACGACCTCGTCGAGTGCCTTCAGGACTCGAGCGGAGGCGGGTCGCTCTTTGCTCATTGACTCTTGCACTCGGATCCAGGCGCCGAACTCCCCCAGACGTAGTTCGCGGTTCGCGAAGGCGTCGGCAAATGCGGCGGCGACTCCACCCGCGGCGACTCCCTTGGCCGGTGCGCGCTCAGACGGGACTGCGCGATTGGTCGAGAAGAGTACAGCCAGGGGTCGCCCACCGGGCTCCTTTCCCGACACGACCGCAGGCGCCTCGCCAAGAAACTCTGCCCTCTCAGGCGTGTCGTGAACCTGCTCGCGCGGCATCCCCGCCTTCTTGTCTCGCGGGGCGCTGGCCTCTCGTGGCTTGTGGAGTAGGTAAGTGTGGTCGTGCTCTCCGAAGCGCACCGTGCATTCCACTGTCATCGCGTCCGCACCTATGCGGATGTCCTCACCCCTAAACGACTCGGCCCGGACTCGAACCCTGTTTAGCTGCTTCGTGACCGCCGAGAGGCACACGCCCAACGCGTCCAGCACGCTCGTCTTGCCGACACCGTTGACGCCGACGATGAGGTTAAACCCAGGCTGGAAGCGGAACTCTGCTGCCTCGATGGCGCGCAGATTCGCCAGCTTGAGGCGCGTGACGATCATGCCGTGCTCCCACCTCGATCTGACCGGTCACGGCCGCGGCGATGAGGGCAGCGCGACGCTCTTTGAGAAGTTCCACAGTGCGCTCTGTCGCAGCCATCACTCCGCTTAGCGCGCGACCGGCCTTCGCAACGTGACCAACAATCATCTGCTGCTCACCAAGTGACGGCAGCGGCACCACCCAATCCTTGATGTGCTCCTGTTGAGATCTTCACCATGGAGGCGCTCGTGCCAGCGCGTCGGCCTCGATCTGGCGTCGTCCGACGGGAAGCGTCATGAAGTGACCCAAGAACCTTCCGTCGATGAGTGTTGGCGAGCGGCGGACACATGATCGGACAGCATTAGGCGCGGCCGCGTCACGTCGACAAAGCAGGCGTCGCCGACCGACGAAGGCGTATTCGACCGAGTCAAGGTAGGAAGTCACCCTCGCGAACCTCCAGATCAACCTCGCGGCTCGACATTGGCTGGAAGTGCCTTCGCCGCCGTGTCATCAAAGCGCCCTTGGTTGATAGCGTTCAGCTTCAGCACTGGCACCCCACTCGTCGATGGAAGGCTCACGATTCTCCGCCTGTGGTACTCCATCCCTGTTCGATACGCCGAGCAAGAAACCGAAGACGACTTACTTCCCAATGCGCTGGAATCTCCCCAAGCCAAGCGATGCCGGAGTCGCGGAGCGGGGCGGCGGAGTCGAGGCCGCGGCAAACGGCGCGGGTAATCAGCGCGCGGCGCTTCTCGGCCAGCAGCCCGAGCACCCGCCCCTTCGCGGCGATCAATGCATCGATCCGCGCTATCTCGCGATCAAGGTAATCGGCGATGGCGCGCTGCCGCATTGGTGTGTGCACGTGGACGGGAATGCTGGCGAGATCCGACGCGTTGATCGCCGGATAGCTCACTCCGACCGACCTCCGCTCAACTTCAGCCAGGAACTCGGGCTCACGAAGCGCATACTTGCAGTACTGCGCGTCGAACACCTGTGGAAGAGGGCGAACGACTGCGAATCCGGTGGACACGATCAGATTGGCTGGCGGCCGTCGGATCTGCGCGATTGCCTGGAGATAGGTGCGAACGGTCGAGATGATCACATCGCCATCGCGTACGCGTCGTCGTGCGCGGCTCGGGGCATCCTCGAACCTGTACGTGGCGAGGTCCCCGATAGTCCGGCCGAGTCGACGTTACTAATGTCCGCGTACTGCATTTCGAAGTCAGCATCAGTGTCCTCGCCGAGCGCTTCGTCATTGATCGTCGCAACGTACTTCAGTCGCTTCTGGGCCGCGCTCACTCGGTCACCTCCCGCAGTAGCCGCAGAATCTCTTCCTCGGCCTTCTTCAGCTCCGCGTCGATCTCCTCCAGCGGGCGCGGCGGCGTGTACCTGTAGAAGTGGCGGTTGAAGTTGATCTCGTAGCCGATCTTGTCCTTGCTCCGGTCCATCCAGGCGTCGGGCACGTGTGGGCGCACCTCGCGCTCGAAGTAGGCGTCGATGTCCTCCTTCAGCGGCACGTTCTCGAAGTCGCGCAGGTCGGCGTCGGGCTCGTAGCCTTCGTCCCGCCCGCCCTTGCGCACCGGCTCCGCCTTCGGGTCCTTCACGGTGAAGACGCTGCGAAAGAGCTTCTGCTCGGTCGCCTTCCAGCGAGAGCGCCGCTCGTGCAGCAGGTCCTCGATCTGCTCCCACGCGGCGTTCCAGTCATCGCTGCGGCTCGCGGCCGAGCGCCTTGTCGATGGCCTGCACGTCGTCGAGCAGGTGCGGGCAGGCGTCGAGGAAGCGGGCCTTGTCCTCGGTGGTCATCTGGTAGCGCAGGCGCAGCGGGCGCTCGACGGTGACGCGGGTGTAGCCGAAATCGGCGTTGTCGAAGATCTTCGAGCGCTCGCCGTCCGCGAAGCGGCCATAGAGCCGCACGATCTCCGTCGATCTGCGCTCGCCGCGATGTGCCGGCGCTTGTCGCCGAGGCTGCGCTTGCTCTCTTCGCTTCCGCCAGCGGTCCAGAACTCGCGCGCGTCGAGGAGCTGGATCTTGCCCTTGCGGCGCTTCTCCTTGCGGTTGGTGACGATCCAGACGTAGGTGCCGATGCCGGTGTTGTAGAACATCTGCTCGGGCAGGGCGACGATGGCTTCGAGCCAGTCGTTCTCGATGATCCACTTGCGGATGTCGCTCTCGCCCGAGCCGGCGCCGCCGGTGAAGAGCGGCGAGCCGGAGAACACGATGGCCAGGCGCGAGCCGTGCTTGTGCTCGGTCGGGCGCACCGGCTCGAACTTGCTGATCATGTGCTGCAGGAAGAGCAGCGCACCGTCGTTGACGCGCGGCAGCCCGGCGCCGAAGCGGCCGGCGAAGCCCTGCTTGTCGTGCTCGCGCTCGATCTCCTTCTGCTGCTTCTTCCAGTCCACGCCGAAGGGCGGATTGGCGAGGAAGTAGTCGAACTTCTCGTGGGCGGCTCGTCGAACTGATCCTCGGTGAAGCTGTCGCCGAAGCGGATGTTGTCGCCGCCGCCGTTGTGGTCCACCTGCTTCATCAGCATGTCGGAGGCGGCGGTGGCGAAGGCGCGCTTGTTGTAGTCCTGCCCGTAGACGTAGAGCTTCGCCTCGGCATGGTGCTCGCGCAGGTAGTTCTGCGCCTCGGCCAGCATGCCGCCTGTGCCGCAGGCCGGGTCGAGGAGCTTGCGCACCGTGCCGGGCGTGGCGAGCAGCTTGTCGTCGTGGATGAACAGCATGTTCACCATCAGCCGGATGACCTCGCGCGGCGTGAAGTGATCGCCGGCCGTCTCGTTGGCCAGCTCGTTGAAGCGGCGGATGAGGTTCTCGAAGATGAGCCCCATCTGCTCGTTCGGCACCCGGGCCGGGTGCAGATCCACGTCGCAGAACTTCGAGACGACGAGGTAGAGGATGTTCGCCTCGCGCATCTTCTCGATCTCGTTCTCGAACTCGAAGTACTCGAAGATGCGGCGGACGTTGGCCGAAAAGCCCTTGATGTAGCTGACGAGGTGCTTGTCGATGTGGTCCGGGTCGCCCTTGAGCTTCTCGAAGTCGAGCGGCGAGTGGTTATGGAAGCGCTGGCCCGCGGCCTTGTTCAGCCGCGCGTCGAGCGCGTCGTCCTTGAGCTTGCTCCTTCGAGCGCTCGTGCTCGGCGAGGACCTTCGCCTTGGTCGGCGCGAGCACGCAGTCGAAGCGGCGCAGCACCGTCATCGGCAGCATCACGCGCTCGTACTGCGGCGGGCGGTAAGGCCCGCGCAGCAGGTCGGCGATCTGCCAGATCAGGTTCGCGAAGTAGTTGTGGTCAGGCATGCCGGCAACCAGTCAAGCCGCGACGGGGAGGTCATGTTCCGACCCGATTATCCAGACCTTCGGCTGCTCCAGCACACGCGCGACGAAAGCGTTCTCCTCGTGAGTGCGCTTCGAGAACTCGGCGACCGTATAGACCGTCGGACTGAGGTGCCTGCCGACGGTGTTGGCAGTTCGTTCGAGCGCTCCGAAGACTTCCCCATACGTGAGGCTGTCGCTGATGACCATCAGATCGATATCGCTCCCGGAATGGTCCGAGGCCTTCGCCACGGACCCGTACACGAACGCCGCGCGGATAGCCGGCGACAAAGTCCTCAACGCTTCACGGACAGGCTCCGCAAGGCCGACCGTCTTCAGGACGATGCCCCGTAGTTCCTCGAAGAGAGGCGATGCCGCGTTAGCCTGATAGTGCTTCTGCTGGCCAATGCGCCGGGCGAGGACGAGGCCACTGTTTTCCAGCTTGGCGAGCTCGCGCTGGGCCGCCCCGGAACCTGTGCCTGCGGTCCGGATCAGTTCGGAGGCGTAGAAGCTGCGCCCAGGCTGGCCAAAGAGCACGCCCAGGACGCGCTGCTGGGTCCGGGTCAACAGCGCATCGGCGAGGCTTGTTCGACGCGACCGGCCGCGCTTCGCCTTTGGGCCCAATATGGGCAGAAGCATGCCCTATTTGGGAATGACGGTCAATCGAGGCGGGACGACGGGACAAGACTCTGAAACCGGCCTCGCGGCCGGTTTCGCCCGCTCCTCCCGAAGGAACAAGGGGGGATTGAACGCCTGTGAGTGTACGCGGTCGTGCCGGAGCGGACAAGCGGAGGGACGCCCGGCTCGGCGACAGTTTGCATCAGGATACGACTCGCCCTACTCTGGCTGACGAGCATGCGGAATGACCCAGAAGGTCGAGGCCATCTACACCGGCGGCGTCCTCAAACCCGCACGCGACCTGCCCCTTCAGGACGAGCAGCGTGTGCGCCTGACCGTGGAGACGATCGACGAACCCGTAACCGATCGCGAAGCCGCCGTCGCCCGGCTGAAGGCCGGCATCGCGAGCATGCGTTTTTTCTCGGAGGGGCCGCTTCCCAGCCGAGAGGAACTGCATGATCGCGATTGACACGAACGTCCTGATCTACGCCTCCGATCAGGCTGACCCACGGCGTCAGAAGACCGCTCTCGACCTCATTGCCAACGCTCCAGTCGCACAGCGCTCAAGCCGCCAGTGGCCTGGAAATCAGGTCGCAGGCCGAACCATCCACTCCTGGTCTGGCAGACAATTGCCGCTTGGCAGCGGAGCTACACCTGGCGAGGCCGTTTATGTCCACCAAGAGCATCGCCGTTCCGGATGCTGTCTACGAGCGCGTGAAGCAGATTGCCGCCGCCGAGGGCACGACCGTCGATCAGCTCGCGACCAAGGCGATCGAGCGTGACCTTGCCCGTCGTTGGCTTCACCGCATCGGGCGCGAGGGCGATCAGCGCGCGCGGCGATATGAGCGACGCTGAAGTTGAGGCTGTCGTCGAGCAGACCGTCCAAGAATCCCGCGATCTTTCATGAAGCCGGACGGGCCAGACGCTACCTACCGCTCGTGCAGTCGTGGCGGGATCGAGCTGGTGTCCAACCCAGGTCGATGCCCTCACGGAGACGCGCGAGGGCGCGGTTACGAGCCTGCGCGAATCCCCGTCGCTCGCGCACGATGGCAGCCAGTTGATCCGTCAGCAGCGCGCTGAGTGGGCGGCCCTCTTCGGCGGCAACGGCCCTGGCGGCCTGAAGCAATTCCGCATCGAGCGTGAGGGTGATTTTCGTCTTCACGGAACTCCTCGCCAACAGTCGGACTCGAACGAACAGATTCTATCCGCACGCAGATGAACGAACGTCGGCGGTATCCCCGCAGGGGAACAGGAGGGGGAACACCCGGGGGGAACAGGGGCTCGCGCGAGGTGTTCCCCCTCCTCGTTCGCCTGGTTCCTACACGAATCGCAGGTCGATGCGAACGCCCGCGTCATCGCGACTGCTTCACGCCAAGTTCAATCAGCGCTGCGGGTTGCTGAACATCGCTCATCGGGCGGCGTTCTGTGCCGCCCGATAAGTGCGACGCGGTTGGCGAGGTGGTCAATCGCAGTACCGTGGCGTGAGCGACCACGAGATTTGGCCGCTTGGTCTGCGTCAAGCCCGCGGCCACGCGAGGTGGTCGCTCACGCCACGCTGTCTCTGCCTCAGCCGGGAGGGTCGTCGTCGGACTTGCGTCCGTCCAGGGCGGCGTGGAACGCGTGCAGATCCGCGTCGCGATCATCGGCCGTCGCGCAGGCATTGTGCGGCCCGCAACTCGCGCGCTCAAGGCGCTGCGCGCTTCCTCGGTTCGCTCCGCCCGCGCTGCGCGCGGCTGACGGCCTTGACCGCGCGAGCCGCGACCCGTTTCCTGGCAACTATCGACGGCCGCACACAGAACTGCTTGACGACGGTGAGCGGCGGCGCTACTGTCTGATCATCTCGCCGGCTGCAGTTCGCAGCCCCCTCCACATCGCCCGATGTGGAGCACGTTCGAATCGGCGGTCTCAGACCACGGTTCGTTCCCCGCTTCTCAACCCACTTCCTGGTTGTCTGTTCGTGCGACGTCACGTCCGCGAAACCGATAACCGAACCGGACTGCGCTTCGGTCCCAGGCCAGGCGCAGATCCGACCGTGCACCACACGTCCACATCATCACGCTGCCACGGCGGTACGCCTGTCAGAAGTCGATGCGTCGGGAGATGCGCCCAGCGCGCCCATCACCATGAACAACAGCGGCATCGACGCTCGGAATGGGCAGGCGTATCATGGCCGAAAGACGATCGCGACGAAGGGGACGCGGCCGACGGCAGTGGACTCGCGCGCAAACAAGGAACGCCGGACGAGCCGACAACGCCGCAGACGTTTCGCTCCGTGCATTCGTCCGCGCGTTGGCGCGGCAGGCCGCACGCGAGTGCTTCGATCTGGAATTGAAGCAACGATCGCGAACGACTTAATGAGGTGAAGGCCGTGAAAGTCGCTCTCTACGCGCGGTACTCTTCGGACAACCAGCGGGACGCGTCCATCGCCGATCAACTGCGCGTGTGCCGCGCGTACGCCGAGCGACAGGGCTGGATGATCTGCGAGGAGTACACGGACCACGCCGTGTCCGGTGCAACATTGCTGCGCGCAGGCTTCCAGGCGCTTATGCGCGACGCCCTGAACCGGCGCTTCGACATCGTGCTCGCAGAGTCGCTGGACCGCTTCAGCCGCGACCAGGAAGACACCGCGGGACTCTTCAAGCGGCTCACGTTCGCCGGCGTGAACATCGTCACGATCGCCGAAGGCGACATCACGCACCTCCACATCGGCTTCAAGGGCACGATGAACGCCCTGTTCCTGAAGGATCTCGCCGAGAAGACACACCGCGGACTACGCGGTCGCGTCGAGGACGGCAAGTCGGCGGGCGGACTCTGCTACGGCTACCGCGTCGTGAAGACTCTCAACGGCGGCACCGTGACGACAGGCGAGCGGGATATCGACCCGGAACAGGCCGCGGTTGTCGAACGGATCTTCCGAGACTTCGTGGCTGGCGTCTCGCCCGAAGCCATCGTGAAGGCACTCAACCGGGAAGGCATCGCTGGTCCCTTCGGTGGCAGTTGGAGCCCGAGCACGATCCACGGCAATGCCAAACGCGGTACGGGCATTCTCAACAACGAGCTGTACGTCGGTCGGATGGTCTGGAATCGCCTCCGTTACGTCAAGAACCCGGACACGGGCAAACGCGTCTCCCGCTTGAACCCGTCGCACGAGTGGATCACGAAGAGCATCCCCGCCCTTCGCATCATCAGCGACGAGCTGTGGGAAGCGGCGAAGGATCGCCAGCGGGCGACGAGGCGCGCCGTCGCCGACAGTGGAAACATTGGTCGAGCGCGACGGCCCCAGGTACCTGTTCTCCGGCCTCACGAAGTGCGGCGTATGCGGCTCCGGCTTCATCATGGCCGGCGCAAACCGGCTGTCGTGCTTCGGCGCACGCTACAAGGGCATCTGCGACAACGGCCTGACCATCCGCCGCGACGAAGTCGAATCGCGCGTACTCGAGGCGCTCCAACAGAAGCTGCTGAATCAGGAGTTGTTCGAAGAGTTCTGCGATGAGTTCACGCGCGAGATGAACCGGCTGCGCATGCAGCACCGTGCGGACCTCACCGCGGCCGAACGCGAGATCGAGCGAATCGAGGCTCGTCGCAAGAAACTCGTCGAGTCCATCATGGACGGCGTGCCTGCCAGCGAGGTCAGGGACGAGCTGAAGGCGAATGCGTTGCGACGCGAAGCGCTCCAGGCAAAGGTCGCCGCAGCTGACGAGCCGCCGCCGCTTCTGCATCCGGAGATGGCCCGCATCTACCGCACGAAGGTTACGCAGCTCGCCACGGCGCTCCAGCAGCCCGAAAGTCGTGTCGAGGCGACCGAAGCCCTGCGCGGCCTGGTGGACGCCATCGTGTTGACCCCAGCGGCGAACGGAAGGGAACTCGGCATCGAGCTGAGAGGCAACCTCGCGGCCATGCTCGGGGCGACCGTACAAAGGAAAAGGCCGTCGGAATCCGACGACCTTTCCCTGCAAGTAACTTTGGTTGCGGGGGCGGGATTTGAACCCGCGACCTTTGGGTTATGAGCCACGCCTGACAAGCCTACCTGGGACCGCCCGACCACGTACAAGCCGATTTTATTTGGGTTTTTGACCACTGGGGGCAACTGCCCCACGCCTGAAACCGCGCACGTCGGTCACAAATCGGTCACACGGAATTTCGGAGCGACTCGGCCGGTGATCGTCGTGCGCGCGGGAGGTCCATATGGATTTCGATCCACGCGACTACGACTCGCGCGACGAGGAACGTTTCGGCACGCGCGAAGACAAGAGCAGCACTCACGACGACCTGGATCGCGACGACAGTCCAACCGCGCTCGACGCGCGTTCCCGCGATCGCGATGATGACGACGCCCGAGAACTTGGCCGTGGTCCCGGTGACTCGCGGGAATCCAACACTGGTGAGCACGGCGGCGATCCGCGCGAAGACGCACGCTGGCCGGATCGCGATCGTGAACCGCCTGACCGCACGTTCGATCCGCGCGAGCCGTTTACGCGTGATCTCAACCTGCCGCGCGGACTCGAACGGGAACTCGTGCGCGACCGCGATCACGAATACACGTTGCGCGGGTCGGAGACGCGCACGCTGGCCACGGTCGGTGCGTTTCGGATGGTCTCCAGTCGTGATCTCCGAGACCATCAGGACCGTCCGCTCGATCCGCGTTCAGGGGACTTGAGGCATCTCCGTGAGCAGCGGCTGGTGGAAACGGTTCGGGTGCCCGGCTCGCGCGAACATGCCGTCGCGTTGACGAAGGAGGGCCGGAGCCTTCTCGAGCATCATCGAGGCCGCGACCAGGGTGACCGTCAGACGTTCTGGGAAGGCCTTAAACGCGAACGGGAGCGGGAACACGACCTCCAGGTCTATCGCGCATACGAACGCGAAGCGGCGCGCCTGGCTGACCGCGGCGGGAACGTGGAACGGGTGATCCTCGACCACGAGCTGGAGCGCGATACCAGGGCTGGCTCCACGAGCGCGATCGCGATCGCGCCGACTACGACGGCCACCCCGATCGAACCGACGAGGAGATCCGCGAATGGGCGCACGAGCACGACCTCCCCTACTTCGACGAGGAGGTGCACTTCCCCGATCTCCGCATCGAATATCGCGACCGGGATGGGCGCGAAGATCACGAGGACATCGAGGTGACGACCGAGCATTATCGCGGTGCTCACGCGTCGAGCGTGGCGCAGTCGGGTTTCTCCTGTTACGGCGGCTCGAGCCTGCGCATCGGCGGGGGTGGCGGAGGCCGCGGCGGTGGTGGGCATCACGGCGGACTTGCCGAGGAGATGTTGGACTAATGACATCCGCCGAACGCGTTCAGGCTATCGCCGATTACGGCTTCACGGAGCGCGAGGCGCGGTTCGTCGTGCTCGTCATGCGGCACGCGGGTCTCTGCGTGAAGCGCCAGTACGCCGCCTTCGCTGGCATCGCCAACGGCGGCGATCGCTGCAACGCGCTTTTCGACAAGCTCACCCGGCGCGGATTCGCTGCCGCCGTCGACTGCATTCACAACCGCGCGCGGCTCTTCCACGTGCACTACAAGGCGCTCTATCACGCCATCGACGAGGCTGGCAGTCGCTACCGCCGGGCGGTGCCAGCACGTGCCGCCGCGGAGCGGTTGATGCGCCTCGATGCGGCCCTCATCAGCCCCGAGCTCGACTGGCTCACCACTCGGCCGGAGAAGGTCGCGTATCTGGCCCGGATGACGGCGTCGGGATCGTCTGAATCGTCTGCAGAACTGCCTGCGCAAGACCGGCTCGATCTGTTCCCTGGAACGTTCCCGATCGGCCTCGACGCGAGCGGCCGAGCCGTGGTCGTGTACCTCGCGACGAAGCCCTGGACCGACGACTTCCGATCGTTTCTCGCGGGGCATCTTCCCCTGCTCGCGGTCACGCCCAGGTGGACGGTTCGGATCGTGTTCGCCCCGGCCCTCCAGCGCGGGGTGCCGGAGTATCGACGGGCCGTGCACGACGAGTTGGAGAACCGGCTCGACGCGCAGACGATCAACGACCTCCAGTGGTATTTCTTCCACACGCGTCGTCAGACCGATTGGCGCGAGTACAAAGCCGGCGCCGACGGGCTCAAAGCGCGGTTCGCTCGCTGTGCGAAGGCCTTCGCCGGACCGCGATTTGCTCGGCTGTATCGCCTGTGGCTGACCGATCGCGAGGCCGCGCTGACATCGGTCCCGCTCGCCATCTCGGAGGCGTTCGCAACGGGTCGCGCCGAGCTCGACTGCGCCGCCTTGCTTCACGACTACGATCATCTCTCTCCGCTGGTCAGGCGTCGCCACGTGCAACGGCGGCGCGATACGGCTGACGCTACAGAGGGGGACGAGACCCAGCACGCCATCAACCGGTCCCTTAACCGGCCTGTTAACCGGGCCGCGCATCCCTGACGGACATGTCAGCGCGCCGATCGTCCGCGCCATGGGTCGCTGACAACGCCTCTTGCCTGCAACGATTTGGGCGCACACACGGCGTGACAGATGGGGCGGCGGTCTGTGCCGCCCCTGACAGGGGTTCCGATCAGCGCAGATGTGGAACCCAGGACGTGAACGACCCCGTGTATGGCCCCACGACGCGACCCTAGGGCGGTTCGGGGTCGTTCACGTCCTGGGTTCCGTGTGTCGTGTTGCAGCGCGAATGCGGGGCGGCTGCATGACATCGACGCCACTGCGCTGCGCGCGCGTGATCATGCACGCAGACGTGCGCGCCTTGAATGTCAAAATCCAGGGCAGAATCGCTGCCAGAGTGGTTGGCAACGTGGCGGCAATCCTGCGAGTTGCACGGCGCAGGCTGAGTGCTTGCCTATCCCGTGTCGGCGCTCCTCCCGGACATTTTGCGGGAGCGTTGGCGCGCGTCAAGGCTACCCTCCTGGCGTCGGCGCTTCGCGGCCTTGACCCGCGCCAGCCGTTCCCGCTCATCCGGCCTTTGTCGGAGCGCCGCACGAAAACGACATCCAGCATTCCGTCGGCATCACGTCACTGCTGATCCCGAACTGCACGGGCGCCGGCAAGGCCCGAAGCGCCGCGGGGACGCGGCGTCGGAGCGCAGCGACGAGGCGTTGACAGTGTCGAGCACACCGCGCGGGCGACCAACCGCAGCTGCGGAGGCCGTCGCAGACCCTGCGATCGTGGATCGGCTGGACGCGCGCACGATCTGCGATCGTCTCGACCCGCGTCGCGGATGACGCCGTGATCACGTGGTGAACCGGGTGGCCTCGTTTTCGCCCCTGTCCGCCGCGTGGCTCGTGTCACTGCCACGTACACGCCGCGTGATCCGTCGGCGGACGTGCTGTACCGGACCGTGCGCGACCATTTCGAGACGTTCCGATCGCAGACCGCTCGCCTGCACGACGGCGAGGGGCTGCCGCGATTCGTCGAGGAGGAGTTCCGCGCGTTCCTCCGCTGCGGGTGGCTGGATTGGTGTTCCTGCTGATCGACATGGCAGACGTGCACAGCAACGCGTCGACCACGCTCAGCACCGTCGCTCTGCTGATCGGCATCAATGGTGTGATCGCGACGACGATTCCGTACTGGCGGAAATCTATCCGGTCCACCTGCGCGGCACGGGCTCGGGCGTGATCGCCGCCAGTTCGAAAGCCGGCGGAATTCTCGGCGCGGGGCTGGGCGTGCTCGGCCTGTCCGGCACCTTCACGCTGTCGGCCATCGTGATCGCCGTGGCCATAGCGATGGCAGGCTTTATGCTCATGCGCAGCGGTATCGAAACCCGCGGCCACGCGCTCGAAGTGATCCAGCGCGCGATGGCGGAATATGTCTGCACCGTTACCATATGTGGCGCTGGTCATTACACGCTGCTCACCGACTCGGGGCCGCCGCGCCGGTTCGAGCTGCTTGAGACGGATGCGCCGGGTGTCGCAGCCACAGCCAAAGCGAAGGTCTTGGGCCTGCGAGGCGTCTCAGTGATCGCGTTTGCGATCGGGGTGTCGCGGGCCGCGATTCGCGCCTGGAGAAGCTACGCAAGACGGCCGGCCCCGGTGCTGACAGAGCGGATTCGCTGACACAGGGGGCCGACGGAAGCAGACGCAGGATAAACGCTCCCCACGTTGCGGCGTGATTTGGAGGAATTGGGGGAGCCGACCACTCGACCGATCCGAAACATTAGACAACACAAATGTCCGTCCCGGATCCCGGTGCCACCCGCGTGCGGTCAGCGGGCAGGATTCGCCGCGTACCGGCTCGATCCCAAGCCGAATCCTGAAGAGTTGTTTTCTGGCAGTGCCAGCTAAGCCGAACTTTCCAGCCGCTCTAACCGTATTTCCGCATAGCCTTGCGAATGGACTGGAGCGGAGGAGCGCCCGATGGGAAATTGGCAGCAGCATCTCAACCTTGCGACGCGGCAGCTCAGGCGGACTCCAGGCTTCACGGTGACAGTGTTGATAACGCTGGCGCTCGCAATCGGCGCGAACACGGCCATGTTTTCGCTAGTCAACGCCTTGATGCTCAAGAGCCTGCCCTATCCGCATCCTGAGAATGCTGGGCACGATTTATGCCCACGAGACCGGCCTCAGGTCATCCGACTACCTGATCAACGTCAACGGAGAGCAGTGGGAACTCCTGCGGGACAGTGTTCCCGCTTTGATCTCCGCTGTTTCTGGAAGCACGTCGGGAATCAATCTAAAGGCGGGTTCGCACGTTCAATACGTGCGCGACGGGCGGATTTCAGCCGGTTACCTTGACGTGCTCGGACTGCGACCCGTCATCGGGCGGACTTTTTCACAAGAAGAGGACCGGCCGCACGGACCTAAGGCGGCGATATTAAGCGACGGCGTGTGGCGCAATATCTTCGGCGCGGATCCCGGCGTCTTGGGCCAGATCATTGAGCTCAGGAGCGAGCCCTATACGGTGGTCGGCGTGCTTCCCCGGGGTGCCGTCACGCCGCTGAACGCCGACGTGTACACGCCGCTCCAGCCGAACCGCGAAGGAGAAGGCCGCGCGACAAATTTCGAGGTCATCGCGCGTCTGCGCAACGGCGCCTCGTGGGAGCAGGCAAACGCCGAAATCAATCGCGCGTGGGCGGCTCTTGCACGGAATTTCGAGAAGCGCAGCACCGAATCCCACATTGCCTACTATTCCGTGTCGCTGCAGAAGGGCGAGACCGCTTCGCTGCGTCCGCAGGTGACGGCGTTGATGGCAGTTGCCGGGCTAATCCTGTTGGTCGCCTGCGCGAATCTAGCCGGCTTGATGCTGGTCCGCGTGCTGCGGCGCGGCGCGGAAGTCGCAACGCGGCTCGCGCTCGGGGCATCGCCATGGCAGATTCAGAAGCAGTTCTGGGCCGAGAATCTGTTGCTTGCAACGATCGGTGGCGCGGCTGGCATCGCTGTCGGATTCGCCGCGCTGCGCGGCCTTCTGCTGATCCTGCCTCCGCATTTTCTGCCGGTCGAAAGCGTTTCACTCGACGCCCGCGTGATGGGTGTCACCCTGCTCGTCGCGCTCTTAACGAGCGTTCTGTTTGGCATGCTCCCCGCACTCGCCGCCGGCAAGGTGGACATCCGCTCGTCCATGAGCGGCCGCAGCGTTGCCGCCGGCGGTACCGCGCACTTGCGACAGGCGCTCATCGTTGGAGAAGTCGCGATCACCGTGATGCTGCTCGCCGCTGCGGGCCTTGTCATCCGTACGCTTCGTCCATCTGCAAACTCTTCCACGTGGCTTTAACTCGGACGGAGTCATGATCGCCAAGGCGTCCCTCGACGACGCGCGTTTTCATGATCCGGCCACGTTCAGAAAATTATTGGACGAGAGCACCGCCGCGATGCGGCAAATCCCGGGAGTGCGCAACGCGGCCGTCGGCCTGAGCGTCCCTTACGAGCGTGCGCTCAATGATCGCGTAACGCTTAGCGACGGCTCAGAAGCCGGACAAACCGTTGAAACAAATGTCACGTACAGTTACGCCGGGATATTTCGACACTCTGGGGATTCCGCTAGTGGCTGGCCGTGTTTTCACCGATGCAGACGGCCCAAATTCGCAGCACGTTGCCATCGTGAATCAATTCTTTGCCAGGAAATTCTACGGCGGAACAAGTCCGGTCGGCCGCTATTTTGACAAACAACTCTCATCGTGGGCGAGGTGGCCGACGTGCCGGTTTCGCCCGGCTTGAATCCAGCGGCACGACTGACGAGCGAGCAAGCGAGGTATCATTCCTGCAACTCAGATCAGTTCACAGTATCTCTCGCTCGTTCCTCTTTTTTCAGCCCGACTCAATCGTGCGCACGGCTGCCCCAGTGCAAGGCTTGACAGGGGAAATGCAACACACGCTGAGCGGCAAAAATACCAACCTGCCTGGTTCCGGCTCCTACAGCATGGATGCTCTCCTCGCGCGAGAAGCCTCGACGCACGGCGGACGGAAGTGGCATTGCTCGGGGGCAATGAGTGTCGCTCTCCTCCTGAGCACGGCGGGGTTTTCGTTGGTGGCGCCACAGTTGCGCAGCGCGCCCGCGAAATGGGAATCAGCATGGCACTGGTGGAAGACTCGACCAGGCAATGATCGAAATGAGAGGGATGGGTGCGGCCACGTCGATTCTGGGCGTTTTTGGGGGGGGGTTCTCATATAGGACACTCCAGTGATGCGGAGCTGGCTATACGGCGCTGGCAGCACGACACGCAACACTGGTCGCATGGTCATTTGGTTCTGGCGTTGGTCTGGGGGCACCATCGTGGCCACCGGCGCATGGTTAGAATCAAAATTCCGCCGGGTCCTGCGTGAGGAATCATCGGTCTTCCGGAATCTCCGTGGTCACCGGCGATCCGGCGATCATGAGGCCTCCCGCCTGGGCCCCTCTTCGGCGTGGGCGGGCCCCAATCGGCGGCCCGTGAACCCGACGTGCCTGCCGACACAACCCTCCCCATGCCTCGTCCTAACTGATATCGGCATCTACGGCGTCATGTCCTACATCGTGAGTCAGCGCACGGACGAGATTGGCGTCCGCCTGGCTCTGCAGACCCTGGCAGCATCGTCGGCGTGATCGTCAGGCCACGGCCTCTTCAATCAGCTCGCGGTACAGCGCGCAGGCGCTCGCACTCGGGGCGCGCGTCGGCGACGAGTCGGTGGACACCCCGGGCGGGGAAATTGCCGGTTTTCGAAAGGCAGAGTCGGTGGACACCAGCCGCCCCTAATTCCCGGTTTTGCTCTGCCTTCACTCGGCCGACCGCGGCCGCGCACGGGGATCCGGCCGCCTTCAGGTCGCCGCTGACGGTCTCCCGCCGGACACCGGTCGCCCGCTGAATCCGCAGAAGCGGCCATCCCAGTCGGCCGAGCGCACAGATTTGCTGCTGTTCCTGTTCATCCAAGGCGTTGCTCATGCCGACGAAGGACTACACGTCCCTCGCCCGCGTCAACGTCTTGGCCGGCGTCAGTTAATTGCCGGTTTTGAGGTGTCCCTTAATTGCCGGTTTTGGGTGTCCACCGAGGCAACCGACGAGTCGGCGCTACGCTAAACTACCTAGTCCCCGGCTTTCGCATTGCCCAGGATCAGAAAACATCCCAACAAACTGGTTAACTCACCTCTTGACTGATAGCACAAGAGGGTTCTGTTTGTGTATCCATGGCCGATGGAGGAGTCTGAAGCTGTGCGACTCGGTTCACCGGTTCTGTCCGTCGGTTCCTCGCGAATGCCACTGCCGACTTGTCCGTGCTGCGCGGAAGTCTTCATCAGGCGTAGCGACCGCGCGCAAGGTCGATGACTCTGCTGACTTTGTTGAGAAATCCATGTTCGACCGGAGAAAATTGCCTCGGATAACTCCGTCCGCCCAGTTCGGAACGACCACTGATAATACGTTCGGAGCAGGGTCTCACACTGGCTCATAAGTCCGAGCATCACGCGCTATGCACGTAGCCAATGCCTCTGCCTGGATCAGGCCAGAGACACGCCTCGTGACGTAAGCGGGTTCACTGTTCCAACATCACCGATCTGGAGCAGCCCTGCTGTCTCGAACGGTCTCTCACTATCGGGAGGCGGAGTCTGGTTTTCAGGTAACCCACAATCTCGATAGGTGCAAGACAGACCGCTCCTCGACAGTTTGATTGAATTTCTCATCAGACATGACGATCGATATGCCTCGTCTGTGATCCGTCAACTTGGAGTCTGGTCATCGCCGCGAAGGACTAGGAAGAATGACACATAGGGTGGATCATCCAAAAAAAGACGAACGTGCGCCACAAACGGAGCCGGAGCTTTGACCCACACGGCGCCCGCGCCGTTGGCGGCGTCGTATCCCGGCCTCGTCAGCCGGAGTGGCTGGGACGTGTAGTCGAGCGCGAACGCAGGGTGACACAGTCGATCTCAGGACGCTCTGGCGCGCGCCGCGTCCGAGTGCGTATGCCACTTGCGTCGATGACGAGCCGTGCGGGCGGCGAGTCACGCCGGTCCGCACGCCACTGACCTGTGGGCCGTTATCGCCCGTCACAGTGAGATTCGAGCACGGGCTCAGCAAACCGGAGGGGGCGGGTCGGAGATTATTTCGCACTCTCGGAAAACTCGCTCGAGGACGCCCGACGAAAAACGAGAACAGTCAAGTCTGGTGTCGCCGGTGGCCCCGGCCATGCTGTAGCCTGGCGTCCAGCCTGTGGACCTCGCGGGCCACTTAGGCGGCGATCGCAGCAAGACGTCTCGGCCTCCCGCCAGGCCTGTAACGGCGGTTGGCGTGAGGTGCGCCGATTCGCTGTGCTGATGCTCGCCCGATGGTCCGAACGCGTCGCGGGGATCGCGCTCAAGGACGAGCACGGGTAAACTTCGCTTGGCAAGCATCAGTGCGAGGGCCATGCCCGTCAAGCCGGCACCAATGATAACTATGGAGGTTCATTAATTCCGCTATTCGCGGATCGGCCTGATTCGCTGCTCGCGGTAGACGCAGCTTTGTCTGATGTATAACCCTGCAGTGGCCGCGCGTCGCCATCGCGGCTAATCAATAAAGTGCCCCTCACAAACCTTTGCCGACGCCTGAGAAGCTCACGACGACGAAGCTCGCGGTGCCATGATCGATGCCGACGCCTGTCATCCCGGAAACCGGTGACATCGTACACGCCTTAGGAGATCGCGCGGCCCAACTCCGGGACCACGGAGTCGTCCACGAGCGCGCGTTTCGATCCCTCGCGGGACGCTGCTCGCGAGCCGCCATTCTGAAACCGCCAACCCGATACTGCGCGGCCTGCGGGGTCTACCCATCGCCATCGACTCGACGAGCGCGACGGCAAGGAGAACGGCGTGTGCCCGGAATCGCTCGCGCACTGGATGATCGTCACCATCAGCACCTTGCACAACCTACGATGTGGCGAGTCACTAGTTCAGTAAGGGCCTTGGTTGTCATCACGCACCGCGCCCACAGCTACGGATCTGCCGTTGAGACCAACCGTGTCGATTAGCGACGTCAACTTTGGCGGACCTGTTGGGCTCTGTTCAGGAGGCCTCGCGGCGTGCTGCTGTGCCCACACGAACTGGCGTTCGAGTCTATCCCGCAGGTGTGCATACTCTCCGAACCCGTGGTCCTCGCGGGGGTACACAACCGACTCCACAGTTTTCCCCTGGCCCTTCATAATACAGTGCAAGCTGAGTAGCTTGCGAGGGCGGAGCGCGGCGGTCGGCTTCACCGTGCAGCAGCAGCAAGGGCGTCAACTGGCCATCTATCATGAACGTTGGCGACCACCACAGGTTATCCGTTAGCGTCTGTTCGTCTGGAACCACCTCCTGCGATATAACGCAATCAGGCCCGGCAAGGCGGACGTGCCATATAAGCTCAACAAGTCGTACACGCCACCTCCCGCAATGGCCGCACGAAAGCGCCCAGTGCGCAACATAGCCGTCCCGGCGAGATAGCCGCCGTAGCTCCAGCCCGAAATCACGCAACGTCCCGGGTCAGCAAGCCCGCCGTTCTCTAAGGCATCGACACCAGCCAGGACGTCGTCGAGATCGCCTCCTCCCAGATCACCTACAGCCGCAGCCATAAAGGAACTTCCGTAGTTCGTTGAGCCCCTCGGATTCGGGAAGAACACGAGCCAACCCCTTGTAGCCCAGGTATAGGCCAAGCATCAGAACTTAGAACCCTGCAAATCAGCGAAGTGAGCGTCCATGGGCCCACCGTGAAGGACTACTAGACAGGGGTCCCCGTCGGCCGCTCTCAAAACCCACGGGCTTCAATAAGAAGCCCCTCGCACTGAGTACCGTCC
>CAWIYH010000004.1:0-1043045 GCA_963840225.1 uncultured Acidobacteriota bacterium | reverse complement strand
GGCGTCCCCAGCGGGATTCGAACCCGCGTTTTGGCCTTGAAAGGGCCACGTCCTGGGCCTCTGGACGATGGGGACGAGTCAGGCGTGCAAACTCAAAATGATAGCACACCGCTACCGGCGGACTCGGCAGGCGGGAGCCGTCCATCGCAGGCTGGATGAGGCCGCTCATTCCGATCGCAGCGCCTCGATCGGATCGATTCTCGTGGCCCGGCGCGCGGGCAGATAGCTGGCCACACCGGCGACGGCGAGCAGGAGCGCCGCGACGGTCGCGTACGTGATCGGATCGGTCGGCCCGACGTCGAACAGGAGCGCCCTCAGGAGCCGCGTCGCCATGACGGACATGAGCAGGCCGATGGCCAGCCCTCCCGACGCCAGCGCCAGCCCCTCCCGCACGATCATCCGAACAATGTCCCCGGCTCCGGCGCCCAGGGCCATCCGCAGGCCGATGTCGGGGGCGCGCCGGCTCACCGAGTACCAGATCACGCCGTAGATGCCGACCGCCGCCAGGACGAGCGCCAGCGCGGCGAACGTGTTGACCAGCAGCATGCGGAACCGCGGCGCGGCCACCGATTCGCTGACGACCGACGAGAGCGACGCCACGTCGTCGATCGGCTGATCGGGATCGACCGCCCAGACCTGCGCCCGCACGCTGCCGAGAAGGCTCTGCGGCTCGACCGGCGTCTGGAGCACCATGGTCATGCTCTCGACCGGCGCCTGGGCGTAGGGCACGTAGATCTCGGGATGCGCGGGAGCGCCGAGTCCGTGGTGCCGCACGTTGCCCGTCACCCCGACGACGGTCAGCCAGGGGCCGGGGCCGCCGAGCAGCGCCAGCCGCAACCGCCGGCCGAGCGGCCGCCCGTCGGGCCAGTACTGGCGGGACATCTGCTCGTTGACGATCGCGACGAGCGGCGCGTCGCTCCGGTCGCGCTCGTCGAAGGCCCGGCCGTCGGCGAGCGGAATCCCCATGACGCGGAAGTAGCCGGGCGTGGCCACCCGCCGATCGACCGGCGATCCGCCGCTGCCCGCGGGCGCCGGCCGCCCGTCGATCTCGATGCCGACGAGCGTGTTCGATCCGCTGAGCGGCAGCCGGTTCACCCCCGCTGCGCGGTCGACGCCGGGCAGGCGCGACAGCCGCTGCAGCAGGTCGTCCATGTACACGCGCCGCCGGGCGGCGGTCGGAAAGCGGACCGGCGTCGGCGCGACGCCGAACTCGGCGAGGTGCTCGGTCCGGAAGCCGGGGTTCACGTGGCTCAGGTCCCAGAAGCTGCGCAGCAGCAGCCCGGCACCCACGAGCAGGACGATGGCGAGGGCCACCTCGCCCACCACGATGGCGCTGCGCAGGCGGCGACCGGCGCCCGTCACCGTGCGCGAGCTCTCCTTGAGCGACTCGGACGCGGCCTGCCGCGACATCTGCAGCGCCGGCAGCAGCCCCGAGACGAGGGCGGTGGCCACGGCCAGGGCCAGATCGAACGCGGCCACCCGGTAGTCCATCGCAATCCGCGTCACGCGAGGCATGCCGGGCAGATCGAGCAGGGGAAGGGCCCGGATGGCGACGTACGCCGCGAGCAAACCGAGCAGTCCGCCCGCGATCGCGTAGAGCAGGCTCTCGGTCAGGAGCTCCTGAACGAGCCGGCGCCGGCTCGCTCCGAGCGCCGACCGCACGCTCAGCTCCCGCGCGCGGCTCACGCCGCGCGCGAGCAGGAGGTTCGCGACGTTGGCGCAGGCGATGAGCGCCAGAAACGCCACCGCGGCGAACAACACGACGAGCGTCGCCTCGATCCGGCCGGCAACTTCCTCGTGCAGCGGCACCGCGACCAGGCCCTGTCCCGCGCTGGTGTCCGGGTAGTCGCGCGCAAGACCGGCCGCTGCCGCGTCGAGATCCGTCCGGGCCTGCGCCGCGGTGACCGCAGGCGCCAGCCGCCCGACGACGTTCATCACGGGCACGCGCCGCGATGCGGCATACGGATTGAGCGAGAAGGGGAGCCACAGCTCGGCGCTGCCGGCCCGCTGGTTCACGATCGAGGCCTGGAACGGCAGCCGGAAGCCGTCCGGCATGATCCCGATGATGGAGTACGGACGCGAATCGAGCTGAAGGACCTGGCGGACGAGCGGCGTGTGCGGGCCGAAGTGCTGGCGCCAGAACGCGCGGCTGACAATGGCCACCGCCGGACCGTTCGGCAGATGCTCCGATGGCAGGAAATCGCGCCCTTCCACCGGGCCGACGCCGAGCAGGTCGAAGAGACCGGCCGATACGTACTGGCCGTTCACGAACGCGGGATCGCCGCTGAGGGTCAGCCGCAGCTGCCAGCTCGACGAGAAGCCCGCAAGGGCCGTGAAGCTCCGGATGCGGCGCCGCAGATCGGGGAGGTTCGCGGGCGACACGGGCGTCCGCGCGTATTCGCGCTGCGATGTGGTCACCAGGATCGAGAAGAGACCATCGGGTGCGCGGAAGGGCAGCGGCTTCAGCAACGTCGCGTCGACGAGGCTGAAGATGACCGACGTGGCGCCGATGCCGAGCGCGAGCGTCAGCGCGACGGTTGCGGCAAAGGCGGGATGCCGGAGGGCGTTCCTGGCTGCGAACCGGAGGTCCTGTCGGACGGTCTGCGGCATCGAATCACCTCGGGCTGGCTCGTCGTGCGCGCCGGCGGCGCCACGCCGGCGGATGAATGCTCGAACGCGCCGGCGCCGCTCGAGGAGGCGCTCCCGGACGCCGCCGGCGACCAGATTGACCAGCCCGCCGGCGCAGCAGACGAGCAGGCCGCGAGCGCCCGACCGTGCGCGCGCGGCGAGACAACGGTCGCGGAACATCAGCGCCATGTCGCGGCCGTACGCGGCTCGGAACGCCGGCGGACAGACGCAGAGCAGCCGCGTGTACAGAAAGACCGCGACGGCGATCCCGGACCCGCGCAGGGCCGTCACGACGATGCTCCCGCGTCCTTCAGGAGCCGCCTGGCGCGCGCCGCGGACACCTGACCGGCCAGCCGGTCGGCCTCCGCGGACGCCACCCGAGCGCCGAGCTTCGTCAGGCGGAAGTAAGTGCGGCGCTCGCCGTGTGCCTCGCGCGCGGCGGAGGCGCCGGCAAGCGCGATCAGCTTCGCTTCGACCAGGCGGTGGATGGCGCGATACAGGGTGCCGGCGTGAAGCGCCAGCCGCCCATCCGTGCGCCGCTCGATTTCGAGCATGACGTCGTAGCCGTGGCGGTCGCCGTCAGCGAGGGCAAGGAGCACCTCGAACGCGATCGGCGTCAGGGGAAGATGGGCGGCGACCTCGACCGGCGGCGGCTTCATGGGCGACTATTCGCTTTAGGCGAATAGTAGGCGCGCCGGCCGCCGGTGTCAACCGGCCGCGGTAGAATCGCCCGATGTCTCGTGCCGCCCGCTCCCCTCGTCTTCTGGCCCCGGCGCTCGCGGCCGCCTGCTTCGCCGCGGTCGCCGCGGTGTCCGCCGGGAGCGGCCAGCCGGCCGTCGACGCCGACTTCGCCGCCTTCTGGGCCGCGACGAATCCGCAGCAGGCGGCGGCCGCCGCCGATCGCCTGGCGCGCGACGGCGTCGACTTCGACACGGCCTTCGCGCGGCTCCGCGCCGGCAGGCGCTACGCGGCGGCGCCGACCGGCCGTCGCGACGTGCCGATCGCGATCGGCGGCGGCCGCGGTCCGTTCCCGAACACGATCGACGTGCCGGCGTCCTACGATCCGTCGCGACCGTGGCCGGTGCGCGTTCAGCTGCACGGCGGCATCGGGCGCGAGGAGAGCCGGCCGGAGCGGGGTCCGAACCGCATCGCGGGAGAGCCGCAGATCTATCTCTTTCCGGCCGCGCGCGCGGACCGGGCGTGGTGGCACGGCGATCAGGTGGCCAACGTCCTCGCCCTCCTCGATCGCGTCAAGCGCGTCTACAACGTCGACGAGTCGCGCGTGTACATGACCGGCATCTCCGACGGCGGCACCGGCAGCTGGTTCTTCGCCATGCGCGAGCCGACCCCGTTCGCCGCCTTCCTGCCGCTCATCGGCGACCCGGGCGTGCTGGCCACCCGCGGCGCGCAGCCCGACGGGCAACTGTTTCCGTCCAACGCGGTCAACCGCCCGGTCTTCGCCGTCAACGCGAAGAACGATCCGCTGTACCCCGTGGACGCGGTCAGGCCGTGGATCACGATGTTCAAGACCGCGGGCGTGGATCTGACGTTCCGGCCGCAGGAGTGCTGCGGCCACGACGCCAGCTGGTGGAAGACCGTCCGGCCCGACTACGAAGCCTTCGTCCACGCGCACCCGCGGACCACGTATCCGGACCGGCTGTCCTGGGAGACCGACCGGACCGACGGCTCCAACCGGGCCGGCTGGCTGGTGATCGACGAGCTGGGCCCCACGCGATCCGACATGGCGCTCCACGACGAGGACATGGCGGGCGAGGACGAGGCGTACCCGCGCGAGGCGCCGTCGGGCCGCGTCGACGTCGAACGCTACGGCAACGCGGTCAAGACGTTCACGCGCGGCGTCAAGCGCTTCACGCTGCTCCTGTCGCCGGACCAGTTCGACTTCGGCAAGGTCGTGACGGTGACGGTGGACGGGCGGACGGCCTTCAGCGGCAAGGTGAAGAAGGACCCGGCGGTGCTGTTGAAGTGGGCCGCGCGCGACAACGACCGCACGATGCTGTTCGGGGCCGCGCTTTCGGTGACGGTGCCGGACCGCTGAGCCCCGTGCGGCCACCGGGACCCCATCGGTACGCGTCTTGATGGACTCTCGACATGACCGAACCCACACCACCAACCGTTGAGTTGTCGTTAGAGATGCTGAGCGAGGTCGTCGGGAAAGCGGCAGAGGACCTCAGGGCCTTCCGCGGCGTCGTCGACGCCGCGCGCGCGGACATCGCATCGCGGAACACGACCGTGCCGCGGCGCGTCACGGCAGCGGCGCAGCGCGCCGTCGACCACCTGCGCAGGGTCGACGAGGCGCTGCGCGACGTCCTGAAGGGCCTCGAAGAGCGGGACTGACCGGTCCCGGCCAGGGACCGGAAACGGGGCCTTACGACCGCGCCTTGGCGAGGACCGCGGTCCAGTCGACCGGCGTCGCGCCGAGCTCCCGCGCCGCCTTGTCGGCGTCGGCCTTGTTCTTGTACGCGCGGTAGTCGCGCTCACCGGTGTTCGGGTCGATGAGGACCGGCACGAACGCCGCCTCGGCGGTCTGCATCATCCTGCCGGTCGGAAAATCGGTGACGAAGATCGTCCCGGTATCCGACGGGTGATCCGCCAGGTACCTGGCGAGGCACCCCGAGGTGCGGAACTTGTACGCCAGCCGGTTGGCGTCGATGATCTCGGCCGCGAGCCGGGGTTCGGCAATCTGGCGGCGGCAGCGGAAACACTGATCGCCGACGTTGACCGCCACTGGCGTGATCGAGCTGCATGACACGCCGGCGGCAAGTGCCAGCGCCAGCGCGAGACGTGGAAGCTGCTTCATCGGGGCCCTCCCGCCGGATTCCCGGCACTTCTGCCCATTCGGCAGGAGATGGGGCAACAGCCGTGCCGTTTTTCGTCCCCGAATCGCCCCGGGCTCCCGGGGCTTCAAATCCGGAACAGGGGCCGCCCGTTGGGCAGCCCCGGCCAGGGCGTGGCCATGAGCATCGCGACGGTGGCGACGCCGAATCCGAAGATCATGCGCAGGCGCTTGCCGTTCGGCGTGCGGGCGCCCCGCGCGGCCACCCGCGTCACGTGCACGATGACGACGGCGAGGACCATCATCGTGGCGTGCTCGACGGCCCAGAAGCGGAGCGCCGGATTGCGCATGGCCATGCCGAAGTCGGCGAAGGCGACGCGCGTGAACGGGCTGAGGACGAAATAGAGCAGCAGTCCGAGCAGCATCTGGATGTCGACCGAGATCATCAGGAAGAGGCCCCAGCGGTCGGCGCGACGGCCGGATCGGTCGGTCACGGCCGCAAGCGTCGCGCCGATGCCGCAGACGAGCGCGGCCCAGCGGATCCAGGAATGCACGGTCAGGATGGCGAGATACATCTGGTGAATGTAGCACGGCCGAGGCTGGAGGCTGGGGGCTGGGGGTCAGCGCGTCGTCGAGCGGCGGGCGTCGGCGAGGGCGCGCTCGGCGGTCTCGAGATCGCGGCGCGCGGCTTCCCAGCGCGTGCGCGCGGCGGTTTCGGCCGCCCGCGCCCGGGCGACGGCGCGCCCGGCGGCGTCGATCTTCGCGCTCGCCTCGCGCGCGCGGCGTTCGTCCTCGCGGCGCCTGGCGGCGGCGGCCCGCTCGGCTTCATGCGCGGCCTTGCGATCGACGCGCGGCGACGATGGGTCGACGTGCCTGTCCGGTCGCGCGACAGGTCGATTCTTTATCTCCGTCGTCGCGGCCCCGGAGACCGGCGGTGACAGGCGGGCGTGCGGCGTGACGCCGGCGAGCGCCTCGAATCCTGCCGGCTGAAGCGGCTGGGTGAGCCGGCCGGGCGGCGCCGGCGACGGCGCGAGAGACAGCGCCTCGAGCGTGCGTGCCAGCGCGTCGGCAGGCGGATGCGCGCCGGAGGAGCCGGCGATGGCCTGCGCCTGCTGAACGGCGGCGGTTATCGCGCGGCGATGTGCTTCGGTCGCCGCGCGCACGTCGGCGCGCCGGCCTTCGAGCGCGGCGACCTGGGCCCGGCGGAGCTCGGCGCCGGCCTCGACCAGGCGATTGTAGACGTCCCGCGCGCGCCAGTACACCTGGTTGACGGCCCACGGCACCAGGGTCGGCTTGACGAGGCGGCGCACGGTCGCGGCAGCGGGCCGATCGAGCGTCCTGGCGAGCGCGTCACGGGCGGCGACGAATTCGCCGAGCGGACGCTGGTAGAGCTCGTCTATCTGTGACTCGAGTGTGGGCATGGGTTCGCTCGGCGCTCCATCTCAGGCACGGGTCGTGCACTTCACACGAGTATGTACAGTCCCTGGGGAGCATGGTGGGCGAACCTGACGTGGCCGTGGATTCTGCTGGTCGTGGTGGTCGGCGGCGTCATCGGCGCCATCATCACCGTCATCGTCATCGCGACCGTGAGCGAGGAGCGGAAGTCGTGACTGACGCCTGTCCGCGGCGCGTTGCGTCAGCGCCGGACGTCACGGGTGCGAGACGGACAACGTGTAGGTGAGCGTCACGCCGCTTGGTATCACCTTGCCGTCGTCGGAGATGCCGGCGCAGTAGTTGCCCGGGAAGATCTGACCGACCAGGGCCTCTCGGCCGATGCGTGCAAGACTCACGTTGAGCGGACTGCACTGGCCGCCGATGACCTGGCCGAAGAACACCGTCACAAACGCGCTCACCGGCGGATCCAGGCTCGTGAGCGTGATGGAGTACTCGCCGGTCTTCGACGTGCTGAACGGCTGCGCGTCCACGCCGCCCGTCATCACCGCTCCGGTGAGCGTCTCCGTCCGATTCTTGCTGGGCGACACCACGCCGCCGCAGGCGGCCGCGGCGACCAACGCGCTCAGGGCGCACGCGACGGCAAGGGTCCTGGAAATCATCATCTTCTTCGTTTCTGACATTTTTACGCTGGCCCGCCGATTGTCGCACACAGGCGTCTTCCCCGCCACTCGAGCCGCGGCGGGACAATTTGTGACGTTCGACCCGCCGTTCCGGTAAGCTTTGCCTCGCTATGCGCATCGTTGCCGAGGTCCGGAATGCCTTCAACAGCCACTCGATTCTGGTGGCCACCGAGGATGTGGGACAACGCCTGTCGATCGGCCCGAAATCCACAGGATTCGGTTCGAGCGTGAACGGCGGAGAGCTTCTCTTCCTGGCGCTGGCGACCTGCTATTGCAACGACCTGTACCGAGAAGCGGCCGCACGCGGCATGAGCCTCGAAGCCGTGGAGGTCGAGGTGAGCGGCGAATTCGGCGGCCGCGGCGAGCCGGCCAGGGCGATCACGTACCGGGCCAGGGTCAGCTCCGATGCGTCGGACGCTGACATCGCGAGGTTGCTCGCAGATACGGATCGCGTCGCCGAAATTCAGAACACGCTCCGCAACGGGTGCACGGTGACGTTCGAGCGTTCAGGTCG
Source organism: uncultured Acidobacteriota bacterium (assembly GCA_963840225.1). Taxonomy (GTDB): domain Bacteria; phylum Acidobacteriota; class Vicinamibacteria; order Vicinamibacterales; family CAVVIG01; genus JBLMXQ01. Next base: position 1,035,034 of record CAWIYH010000004.1, on the reverse strand, counting down.
ATGCGCCGCCGGTCTCGGTCCCGAGTCATCTTCACCACGGGCTGGCAGAGGAGGGGCGTCATGAATCGCCGCGCCTGGCTGCTGGCCGTGCTGGCGACCGCCTGGCTGCTCGGGAGCCGGGAGTCGTGGCTCGGCGCGCGGCAGCCGGCGGTCCCGCCGCGCGGTCCGACGACTCTGACGGCGCCGTTCACCTTCGTGGCGGCGGGCGATTCCATTCTCCTGCGTCCGGTGTCGGTGTACGGGAAGGAGCCGGGGTTCGCCGGTGTCCGCGACCTCGTCGAATCCGGCGACGTGGCGTTCACGAACTTCGAGTTCAACGTCTTCGACCTGCGCCGGTTCCAGCCGACGCCGCAGGCCGAGCACGGCGGCCTGTGGGTGCACGCGGCGCCCGCGCAGGCGGGCGAGCTGAAGGCGCTCGGCTTCGACATGGTGTCGCGCGCCAACAACCACGCGATGGACTATGGCGTCGACGGCCTCACCGAGACGAGCGAGATCCTCGACCGGGTCGGGCTGGTGTACGCGGGCGTCGGCCCCGACCTCGGCGCCGCGCGCCGCGCGGCGTACTTCCAGACGCCGCTCGGCCGCGTGGCCATGATCTCGACCGCGTCCACCTTCACGCCGCTCTCGCGCGCCTCGCACGCCCGCGACGACATGAAGGGCCGCCCCGGCGTCAGCGCGCTCCGATGGACGCGTCATGTCTACCTGGAACCGGGCGCGTTCGCGTCGCTCAAGCGCGCCATCGGCGACATGGCGCTGGTGCCGCTGCCCAGGCCGTTCACCGACGAGGCGGTCACCTTCTATGGCACCGAGTACCGGCGCGGCGATCGCAACCGCGTCGAGCTGGTCGCCAACCCGCGCGACCTCGACGAGATCCTCGCCGAAGTGCGCAACGCGCGCCGCGAGGCCGACTTCGTGTTCGTGACGATTCATTCGCACGAGCCGTCGAACCAGAGCGAGGTGCCGGCCGACTTCCTGCCGGGCTTCGCCCACGCCTGCATCGACGCGGGCGCGGATTTGTTCGTCGGCCACGGCCCGCATCAGCTCCGCGGCGTCGAGATCTACAAGGAGCGCCCGATCTTCTACAGCCTCGGCAACTTCGCCTTCCAGTACCAGTCGCTCGAGCCGCTCGCGTCGGACATCTACGAGGCCGAGAAGCTCGACCCGTTCCGCAGCACGCCGGCCCAGCTCTACGACGCGGTCACCGACGAGGGGCTCGGGTTCAAGGAGAACATCTGGTGGGAAAGCGCGATCGCCGTGGCGCAGTTCGACGGCGGCCGCGTCCGCAGCGTGGAGCTGCACCCCATCGACCTCGGCGCGTCGCTGCCGCCGTCGCAGAAGGGAACGCCGCGCCTCGCCGACGCGGCGCTCTCCCGGAAGATCCTCGACCGCGTCGCGCGCATCTCGCGTGCCTACGGCACCACCATCCGCCAGGAGAACGGGGTGGGGACCCTCGACATCAAGTGATCGGCGGCGCCCCTCACTTCACGCGCGCGCCGGCCAGCTCCGCCAGCGCGGCGGCGGTGGTCTGCGCGGCGTTCAGGCCGAGGCGGAAGTCCTTGTCCGAATAGGTCGTGAAGACGTCGGTCGGCTGGTGCCAGTTCGGGTCCCACCCGGCGCCGATCTGCGCGCCCCGCTCGTTCTCGCGCAGGCTGATCGCCGGGACGAGGTCCTTGAAGGGATCCGAGTCGGTGTTGGTCATGTGCGGCCCGACCGCGGCGGGGTAGTCGGTGGCGTACTTTTCGTTGGCCGCCTTGAACCGCCACGCGAGCGCCCGCGCGGCGTCCGCCATTTTCGCCGTCGACTGGAATTCGATGTTCACGTCGGCTTCGGGGCGCTGCTCGCCGCTGACGGTGCCGTCGGCCCTCGGCATGCCATGGTCCCACATCATCATGTCGTGCTGGATCATGCCGAGCCACTTCGGCTCGGGATAGCGGTGGGACGCCGGCGGGTTCTCCTGGCCCTGGAGCGGCTGCCGCGCCTTGACGTAGGCGCGGCTGCCGCGCAAGCCTTCCTCTTCGCCGTTCCACAGCACGAAGCGGATCGACCGTTCGGTCACGACGTCGGGCGACGCGAACACGCGCGCCAGCTCGATCACCAGCGCGGCGCCCGACCCATCGTCGTTGGCCGCCTGGTTGTACCCGTGGCCGTCCATGTGCCCGCCGACGATGTACATCTCCTCGGGGTGGGTGGTGCCGATCTTGGTGGCGTAGACGTCCTCGGCCCAGTTGGAGACGATCGGCTGCGAGTCGAGCTCGCGGATCGCGGCGTCCGGCTGCTTCATCGGATCGCAGTTCACGCCGGTTCGCGCGAGGAAGCCGAACATCACGCTGCCGCCGGCGTTCGACGGGCCGCGGCCGACGGCGCCCCCGGTCGGCGTCGGGCTCCCGACACCGGGGGTCGGCGCGGGACGCCGCCGGGCCGGCGCCCGGGCCGCGCTGGACGGCTCCGGCACGCTCGGTCCGCACCCGCGCGTCGCCGGCGGAAACTCGTAGCGCAGGCGCGCGGTGTCGGCATAGCCGAAGCTCTCGAGCTGGCCCTCGATCCACGCGACGGCGTCCTGGTTTCGTTTCGTGCCTTCGCGCCGATCGCCGAAGGCGGTGAGCCCCTTGATCGTCCCGCGGTACTTTGCGACATCGAGCCGCGCCACCAGCGTGGCCGCGGCGTCGCCGCCGGCGGCTGCAGGCGGCGTCTGCGCCGCCCGGCGTGCGCCGGCCATCGCGACGATGCCCGCGGCCAGTGCAGCAGTGACAACCAGGGCACCTGTCCATCGCATGCGTGTGATCCTCCCCGGGGGAGTCTACCGCATGCACTGCGCCTGTTCAGCCGGCCGGCTCGCCGTTTACTGCGTGCAGAGCGGCCCAGGGCAGACGGCGTAGGCGACACCGCCGTTCGCGGTGCACGCTTCCGCCTGGGTCGACGCCCAGCTCCACGACCCGTCCTTGCACCGGGCCGTGGCAGTGGCGCCGTCGGCGTTGGTCGGCGGCTTCGGGTAGATCTGGATGTCGACCTTGACGTCGTGGTCGGTGACCTCGGCGTCCTGTTCCCACACCTGATAGCCGTCCGCCGTCACCTCGAGCAGCGTTCGTCCCGGCGGGACGCCGCCGAGGGAGAATGCGCCGTGGTCGTCGGTGAAGGCGTGCGCGCCGACGAGGAGCTGCACGCGGGCACCCGCGACGGGATGGGCGTTCGGCGCCACCTCCGTCACCACGCCGCTGATCGTGAACGCCGCCGTCGAGGTGACCGCGGCGTGCGCCGTTCCGCTGACGCCGCCGTACGCGGCGGTGATGTCCACCTGGCCGGTGCCCGTGGCGGTGACGAACCCGGTCGACGAGACGGTGGCGATCTGCGTGTTCGACGACTGCCACGACGCGCTGTCGGTGACGTTCGAGGTGGAGCCGTCGGACATCTTGGCGGTCGCGGTCAGCTGGAACGACGAGGCCGGCGACGCCGGCGCCCCGGTGACGGCAAGCGACACGACCGGCGTCGACGCGAGAATCAGGTGCGCGGAGCCGGTCACGTTCTGGTACGTGGCGCGCACGTCGACTTCGCCGGCGCCGACAACGGTGAGGACGCCGCTCGCCGAGACGGTCGCGATCTTGGTGTTCGACGACTGCCACTGGGCGGCCGTCGTGACGTCACGCGAGCTGCCGTCGGCCAGCTGCGCGGTTGCGGTCATCTGGAACGAACTGCCGGAGGTGGACGCGCTGGTCACGGTGACGGCCTTCACCGCCGCGCCCGACGAAGGGCCGGTAGGATTGCTGTGGTCGTTTCCGCACGCGGCCGCGAAGCCGAGCGCGAGCACGACAGCGGACCAGCCGAGCCATTTCATAGAAATCCTCCCGCGGTCCGGTCATCAAGACGAATGCCGAGCTCGCGCGCGATCCCTCGAAACGCCCGTAACGTCCTGATTCCACAAGTGAAGACCTCGACCGTCGACCGCGTCCGGTGTGGACGGCCAGCCGCGAGCGCGGCAGAGGTGTCGCCACGAAATGGGTTGCTCGCTACCCACTCGACCGTGACCCGCGAACGGCTTTGCTTTCCGCCGATCGCTTCGCTCGCCGAGCGCTACCACCCGAGCGAGGGGCGCCTTCCGGCCCTCTTGAGGGCCTACGTGCAGCAGGACGGCCTCCAGCCCTACGAGGACACGAACATCCATGACCCGCGGCTCTGGGTGCAGCTCGGGCTGGCGGCCGATCATGTCGACTTCATCGACTACATCGGCCGGTTCGCGGCGGAGCCCCGTCCACTACTATCGCCACGAGGTCGAACGCCGGCAGCTGACCTCGGCCGAGTCGATGAAGCAGGTCTACGACGCCGTGCGGCTGAGGATTCTCCAGATGATCGTCGCGACGACGCCGGCCGGCTATCGGCTGGACGACGCCTATTTGCTGATCGGCGAGATCGACTGGCAGGAGGGACGGCAGGCCAACGCCCTGCAGGCGTGGCGACGGATGACGGGTCGCGCCGGCGAGGTGTACACGAGGTCTTCGACCGAGATCCTCGCCATCGTCGGCGGCGGGCGCCGGACGATCGAACACCCGTCGCGGATCGACCAGGTGCTGCGGTCCCGGCACGGCCGCTGGCTCATCGCGTCATACGATCGCCTCCACCAGTTCGGCTTCCGGTTCGACACGTTCTGACCGGGCGCGCGGCAGGCAGGGCCGTCCGCGAGCTTCAGCACTCAGTTGCATGGAAGCGCCGGGACCTCGGTCTGTTCCCTGCGCGCGAACACGACGAGCACCGCGGTGAGCGCCGCTGTGACGCCCGCGATCCAGAGGGCCGCGGAAAAGGCCGCCCCGCCCTGGACGCCGACGAGCATCCGCGAATAGGCGCGACCGACTGGACCGAGCGCCAGGAGCGCCAGGTTGCCGTCGGGCGAAGGCCACAGCCACCGCGGATGCTGCCAGACGACCGCATCGATCGCGGCCTGGGGGACGGCGAGCGCGAGCGCCGCGATCCGGACGGCGCGGTAGCGAAGCGCGGCGGCCACCGGCACCATCACGAGCGGCATCGCGGGCGCCAGATATCGGGCGGCCGGGGCGAACCCGGCCCACCATCCGACCACGAATGCCGCCGCGGGGAGATAGAGCGCGAGGACCGGCACCAGATACATGCGCGTCCGCCGCCAGGTGAGCCAGCAGCAGGCCGGAGCGATCAGGTACAGCGGCGCGTAGGCGAGCAGTCCCGATTGCCGATCGACCCACAGGCCAACGAGGCCGCGTCCGAGGCTGGCCATCGAGAACGGCACGCTCTCGGTCGTGAGCGCGCCGCCCAAGGTGCCCCAGGCGTGCCACGTCCAGGCTTCCAGCGCCAGCTGCGGCGCGACGAACAGGGCCGTCGCGAGCGCCGCCTGCACGGGCGAGAGGCCGCGGACGAGCGTCCATCGCGCCGAGACAATCACCAGCACGAGCGCGGGGACGTACAGCAGGTACTTGTGGTGCGTCCACGGCAGCGCGCCGAGCAGCAGCAGCACGCCGAAGAGAAGCGACAGGTCGCGGGGACCGGCCGGCTTCAGCGCCAGCCAGACCACCATCGACGTGACGAACAGCGCCGCGACTTCCGGGAACACCAGAAAGGCATGGCTGACGACGGGCGGCGAGACGCCGATGGCGATGGCGAGGACGGCCACGCGGTCCGGCCGGTCGAGGCCGGCCAGGGCGGCAGCGACGAGCGTGAGCGCCGTCGCGGTCAGGCCGATGAGGAACAGGCCCACGATCGAGTAGGTGAACAGCCCGCGGTCCATGCGGAAGCGCTCCAGCACCGCCTTGGAGGGCAGGCGCGCGACGGCGCGGGCGACCGCGTACACGGGCATCAGCGCGACGGCGAGGCCGATGTCGTGAATCGGGAGCACCTGGCCGGTTCGCGACGGGACGGCATGCAGGCCCATCACCAGATGGTCGTGCCCGAACAGCCGTCCGTCGTTGTCGGCGTAGTTGTTGGCGACGTCCAGATCGCGATCGGCGAGCAGGCTCTCGGCGATCATCAGGTAGTGCGGCTCGTCTCCCGATGCGGAGTACTTCCCGTGCGTCGTCAGCGTCCAGGTGAACAGAAACAGGACGATCGGGACCGCCCGGAGCCAGCGTCGCCGTCCGGCCTTCACGCGCCGTAGCTTACCAGAGCCGCTCGGGTCAGGACGCCGCGGCGCACGACGCCTGCTCGAGGAAGCCGTGACGATCGATATCGCCCGCGGTCAGCCAGTTCCGGACGAGCGCGATGACTTCGCGGGCGGCGACCAGGCGACCGCGGCGCGAGTCCACCCGCACGGTGGCCGTCGCCGTGCAGGTTCCCGGACCGACGGCCGCCACCTGGACGAAGAGCTCCGGCCCGACCCGGACCACGCCGAAGATGAACAGATCCCACTGGTCGTTGCCGATGGCGAGCGGCAGGGGGGTGATGGTCGAGGCGGCTTCACGAATCTCTTTGCGCATGGACGGCTCCGCGGGCGACGACGTTTGGCACCTGCAGTATGGGACGTCCCGCCGACCGCAAAAGTCGTGACACGCGTGTGAAAAATTCGGGGCGGCCCGCCGCTAGCCGGGCAGCCGCCAGATGTCGAGGACGCCGGCCGCGGAGTGGTCGTTGGCATCGCCCTCCGGCAGCGCGATCCGTCCGTCGATCACGATCGGGCTGTTCCAGTGGCCGGAGCCGCAGTCGAGCGTCGCCACATCCCGGCCCGTGTCCGGGTCGTACACGCGCAGGCTGCCGCGCGGATCGTAGACGTACAGGACCCCGCCGGCGAGGACCGGGCTCGTGCCGCCGTGGCGGTTCCGCCACCGCTCCTGAAGACGACCATCGTGCAGCACCCAGGCGGCGGTGCCGCCGCCGTCGGCGGCGAACATCCACGTCGTGTCGCCAGCGCGGTGGACGGCGGGCGCCGTGAAAAGGTCGCGGCTCGACGGCGTGGACACCGTCTGCAGCTCGCCGCCGCGCCGGGCGGGAGCGCCCCGCATCTGCTCGAGGCTGAGCAGCCGGATCCGCCCGTCCTTGCCGCCCTGGGCGAGATAGCCGCCGCCCAGGAGCAGGGGAGACGTCGATCCCAGATCCAGGTCGCGCTCGTTCAGATTGTCGGTGTCCTCAGGTGTATAGCCGGCCAGGAGGCGCGTGGCGTCGGCGTCGAGCTCGATCGCCGCGTCGCCCCAGTACGTGCGGCCGTCCCACCGGCCGTTGCCGGTGGCCACGAAGATGTGTCCCGTCGCGGCATCGATGACGGCGCCGGCACGGCCCCAGATGGCCGAATCGCTCTCGGGACACGAGCGCGGATCGAGCAGATCCGGGCGATCGCTGCAGAGCGAGTTCCAGACGTGCGACAGCCGGCCGCTCCCGCTGTCGAGGATGGCGACGTGCCCCTGATAGGGCGGAGCGTCGCCGATGTAGCCGCCCGTCACGACGACGATGCGCCCCTGGTACTCGTTAAGCGACGACGCGATCTTTTCCCGCTCCGGCAGGCGCGTGACGGCGGTGCTCCAGACGGCGTGGCCGTCGGCCACCGCCAGCTTCTGGACGTGCCCGTCCGGCGAGGCCGCATAGATGAAGCGTCGATCGGGGTCGGCCACCGGTGTCGCGTTGGTGATCCGGTACGAGCCGGCCCACGACGCGAAGCCGGGCGGCGTGTACTCCCAGAGCTTCGTCCCGGCGTCGGCGTCGATCGCGATGGTCCTGCCGTAGGTGGTCGTCAGGAAGAAGACGTCGTGCGGCGCGCCGTTCACGGAGACGCCGCTCAGGTAGATGGGCGAAGCGTCAACGGTGCCGTCGAGGCGGACGCGCTGCCGGCGAAGCGACTGGACGTTCGCGGCCGTGATGCCGGTTGGAGCCGTCGAAGCGCTCGACCGCCCCACATCCCAGCCGAAGCGCGTCCAGTCGTGACCGGTGGGCGCCGCCGCGCTTCTCGCCGGCCGCGGCCCGGGCGCATCCGAGCCTGTCGCGGCCGGGCGGGACTCGCAGGCGGTCAGCGTCAGCGCAAGACAGCAGCAGAGGAGCCGGCAGGTCATCCATCTGTTGTAGCACGCCGGCCGTCAGCGGCCGGGCGTTTTGGCGTCCAGGCCTTCGTAGCGGACCCACCAGACGAAATCGGACGGGGACAGCGGGATGTCCGGGAGATCGACGTCCATCGTCTCCTTGCCGGCGGGAATCTCGATTTCGGTCGGCTCGATGATGACGTAGGGCAACGGCATCCGCCGCAGCACCTTCTTCGGCAGACCGAATCCGTACCGCACGTGCCAGCCTCCGGTCAGCGTCACCATGGTCTTGCCCCGGCCGCGCGGGCTCTTCAGATAGTCCACGACGCGTGCCGCCATCGATTCTTCCCAGAGCAGCTGCACGCGAAAGAACGAATCGAACATCCCCTCGCTGGGGAGGTGCGCTCCGTACATGGCCTTCATCGCCTTGCGCTCGTACGGATCGGGTTCGCCGATCTCGGGCAGCTTCGCCCGGACCTCGGACGGCAGTGCGTCCAGCCCCTGACGGCGGACCTGCTGCTGCAGCGCCTCCGGCGGATTCAGCGCCACGACGTCGACGTGGCGATCGCGGGCGAAGTCGAGGATGGCGCGGTAATACCCGAAGTCCATGCCCCAGGTCTCCTGCCAGTCGGTCGCCTTCAGGAAGGCCGCCTCGGTCAACTCGCCCTTCGTCCAGCGATTGAGCGCCTCCTGCTGCGGCTCACGGAACATCTCCATGCCGATCGCAATCCGTTCCGGCAGCCGCCGCGCGAGGTCGCGGATGACCTGCAGCTCGACGTCGTGCGCGCGCATGTTGTCGTGGGTCTCGCCGATGGAGACGAGGCGCGCGGCGGCGACCATGTCCATCATGCCGTCGAACGACATCTTCACGCCGGTCCGCACGTGGACGATGTCGCCAGGGGCCGGAGTACGCGCGGGCGGGTAGGGCAGGTCGGTTCCGACCTGGGAGGGCGCCTGCCGGCCCGGCGTCCGGGACACGGCGGTCGTCGCGGCGGCGAGGACGAGCGCCAGCGCGCAGAGCCCGTGCGATCGAGTCATGCCCTATTGTGACTCCATTCGCGCTTCGCGCCGGCATCGTCGCGGGCGTTCTGCCGGGTCGGCGACCGCTTCACCGGTCGACCTGCGCCAGGATCTCGCGAACGAGGCTGAATGCGTGCGCCACGCCGCGCTCGACGGGCGGCGTCAGGCCCTCGCCGAAGGCGAAGTCCCCGCCGGCGACGCCGACGAACACCAGCCGCGGTGGAAGGCGACCGAGCGTGCGCGCCAGCTCGACGACGTCGGCCGGACCGAGCTGGTGCGAGGAGACCGCGAACCACGCGCGCGGCAGCGGCGCCGCCAGCGCGTCGCGGCAGAGGACGGTGCCGGGCTCGCCGGCGCCGGCGACGGCGTCGGCGAGGACGACCAGGTCGTACCCCTCCCACAGGTCGATCAGCCGGACGACGTCGTCGCTCGCGTCGGCGACGGTCACGCGCTCCAGGTGCAGACGGCGAAGCCGCGCCGCCAGCTCCGGTCCGGCGCCGTCGTCACGGCGGTAGCGGTTGCCGACGCCGACGAAGAGCGCCGTCATCCGCGGTCGATCGTCAGCCGCAGGAAGTGGGTCGCGCACGAGATGCAGGGGTCGTAGTTGCGGATGGCCTGCTCGCAGCGCCACTCGAGCTGGTCGTCGGGCAGATCCAGATGGGCGCCGACGAACTGCTCGAGGTCGCGCTCCATGACTTTCTGGTTCTGCGCTGTTGGCGGAACGATCTTCGCGTCGAGGATCATCCCGCGCGCGTCCATGGTGTAGCGATGGTAGAGGAGGCCCCTGGGCGCCTCGCTCCAGGCGCTGCTGCGCGAGGCTCGCGGCGTCACCGACACGCCGGCGGCCGGGGGCGGCGCGTACTGCTCGAGGATCCCGAGCGCTTCGTCGCACGCCTCGACGAGCTCGACCGAGCGCACGACGATGCTGCGGAACGGGTTCCGGTCGTGGGGATCGAGGCGCGCCTCGTCGGCGGCGGCGCGGGCGGCGGCTCCCAGCCGGTCAAAGTTGAGCGCGAATCGCGCCAGCGGCCCCACCAAATACGGTTGGCGCCGCGTCGTGGACTGCAGCGCGTTGGAGTATGCCACGTGCTCTTCCTCGAACGTGGCCTCGTACTCCGACGGCCCGATGTCGAGGCCGTCGCTCGACACGACCCGGCCGTCGATGAGCGGGTAGCGATCCGGTTCACGAATGCTGACGAGCTGGTACTCCGGCTCGAACTCCGGGACCGGCAGCGCGGCGGTCCAGCGTACGGTCTCGACAGCCGCATCGCGCGCCCAGCGCAGTGGATCGACGAGCGCGGCGAGCCCGGCGCGATCGGGGACGCGATGGAATCCGCCGAGCTTCAGGTTGATCGGATGGATCTCGCGGCCCCCGACGACGGTCATGATCGCGTTGCCGATCTTCTTCAAGCGCAGCCCGCGCTCGACGGCGGGCGCGTCGGCCGCGGCCAGCGCGATGGCGTCGTCGGCCATCAGGAAGTCGGGCGCGTGCAGGAGGTTGACGTGGAGCGCGTGGCTCTCGATCCACTCGCCCAGGTAGATGAGCCGGCGCAGCGCGGCGATCTCGGCGCCGACCTCGACCCCGCACGCGCGCTCGATCGCCTGGATCGCGGTGAGCTGGTGGGCCACCGGGCAGATGCCGCAGATGCGGGCGACGATGTCGCAGACCTCGTCGAAGCGGCGCCCCCGCAGGAGCGCCTCGAAGAAGCGCGGCGGCTCGAAGACGCGGAGCTCGGCGGCCGAGACGCGCCCGTCGCGAATCCGCACCTTCAGGCCCGCCTCGCCCTCGATGCGGGCCAGCATCTGCACGGCGATGGTTCTAGTCTTCATGCGCCTCGCTCGCTTTCCGGTTGGCGTCGGCCCAGGCGTTGATGTGGCGGAACGCCCGGGCGATCGACGCCGAGTCCATGCCACGTTCGGCGAAGCGCGCGGCGAGCGACCTCGGATTGGGCGCCTGCTTGGGACCGAAGCAGCCGAAGCAGCCGCGGTCGAACGAGGGACACAGCGCGCCGCAGCCGGCCTGCGTCACCGGACCGAGGCAGGGCGGGCCGGCGGTGACGAGCCGGCACGGCAGGTCGCGCGCCTTGCACTCGGCGCAGACGGCGTAGGTCGGAATGGCGGGCCGCCGGCCGTTGAGGTACGCGTTGACCACTTCGACGAGCTGCGCCTTGCTGACCGGGCAGCCGCGGAGCTCGAAGTCCACGAACACGTGCGCGGAGATCGGCGTCGACTCGCGCAGCGTGTCGATGTAGGCCGGGGAAGCGTAGACCGTGGCGACGTACTGGCGGATGTCGGCGAAGTTGCGGAGCGCCTGGATCCCTCCCGCCGTGGCGCACGCGCCGATCGTGACGAGCGTCGTCGAGGCGCGGCGCACGGCGTGAATGCGCTCGGCGTCGTGCGGCGTGGTGATCGAGCCCTCGACGAGCGACAGATCGTAGGGCCCCTTGCGCACGGCGCGCGTCGCTTCGGGAAAGTACGCCAGATCGACGGCGTCGGCGATCGCGAGGAGCTCGTCCTCGCAATCGAGGAGCGACAGCTGGCAGCCGTCGCAGGACGAGAACTTCCAGACGGCGAGCTTGGGCTTTCGCGTGCGCGCCACCTCAGACCTCCCGGATCGCCAACAGCTCTTTGACGCGGTCGTACGGATAGACCGGACCGTCCTTGCAGACGAAGGTCGGACCGTACTGGCAGTGGCCGCACTGGCCGACGCCGCATTTCATGTTGCGCTCCATCGACACGAAGATGCGGTCGGAGGGCACGCCGCGCTCTTCGAGCGTCATCGCGGTGAAGCGCATCATCACCTCGGGGCCGCAGATCATCGCGATCGTGCGGGTGGGGTCGAACGGCGCCTTGGGGATGAGCCGGGGCACGACGCCGACGTTGCCGTGCCAGCCTGGGCTCGCGCGATCGACCGTGACGAACACGTCGAGATCCAGGCGGGCCCGCCAGAGCTCGAGCTCGCGCCGGAAGAGCAGGTCGGCCGGCGTCCGCGTGCCGTAGAGCAGCACGATGCGCCCGTAGCGCGTGCGCTCGCCGAGCAGGCGGTAGAGCGCCGGTCTGAGCGGGGCGAAGCCGATGCCCCCCGCAACGAGCACGACGTCGCAGCCGTCCACCGTCGCGTGGTCGAGGGGCCATCCTCTGCCGAACGGCCCTCGGATGCCGATTGTGTCGCCGACCGCCAGTCGGCGCATCGCCCGGGTCACGCTGCCGACGACGCGCGTCGTGTGAAGCAGGCGGCCGGGCGAGGCCGGGTCGCCGCTGATCGAGATGGGAATCTCGCCGGCACCCGGCACGTAGACCATGTTGAACTGTCCGGCGGCGAACGGCGCCGGACCGGAGCCGGCAGCGGCGTTGATCTCCACCGTGAACGTGTCGGCGGTCTCGGTGCGGATGCGGCGGACGGCGTACAGGCTGGGGCGCATCGGCGGCCTACACGTTGAAGAGGTCCAGGAGCTGCAGCCGCGTCGCTTCGAGGCGCTGCTCCATGATCTGTGAGAAGCGCTTCATCAGCTCGTACCCGAACGCGGGGTCGCTGTCGCACTTGTCGCGGAGGCACCTGGCGTCGAGCGCGATCGCGCGCGTGACGTTCAGCGCCCGGGCGTCGAAGTGCCACGCGTAGGGAGGGATGAGCCACGACCAGCCGAGCACCTCGCCGTCGCCCACCGTCTCGATGGTGATCGCGCCGCGCTCGGGCGCGAACGCCTCGACGCTCACGCGGCCGCTGCGGATCACGAAGAAGCGATCGGCCGCCTGGCCGGCCCGGAACACGAACGCGCCGGGGTCGAAGCGCACGTTCGAGGCGCAGCCGACGATGAGGTCGAGCTGCTCGGGCGCGAGGCCTTCGAGCACGGGATGCTCGCCCAGGATGGTCGCCAACGAGACTGCCTGCATGGTCACCCTCTGAAGTGCTGGAGCTCCTCGGTCAGGTCGATGCCGACTGGACACCAGGTGATGCAGCGCCCGCAGCCGACGCAGCCGTCGGGGCCGAACTGCCGGGTCCACGACGAGAACTTGTGGGTCAGCCACTGACGGTACCGCGACCGCACGCTCGCGCGGATGCTGCCGCCGTGGATGTACGAGAACTCACCGGTGAAGCACGTATCCCAGCGGCGCCGGCGCTCGACCCGGGTCCCGGACAGGTCGGTCAGGTCGTCCACGGTGTGGCAGAAGCAGGTGGGGCAGACCATCGTGCAGTTGCCGCAGGCGAGGCAGCGCCGTGCGACGGCCTCCCATTCCGGGTGCTCGAGCGCCGCCGCGAGGCGCTCGCCGAGCCCGGCGGGTTCCACCGTCCGTCCCATATGCGCGGCTGCCCGCTCGAGCACGGCGGACGCCTCGTCGAGGAGCTCGCCCGGGGCCGCCTCGAGATCCAGGTCGGCGATCAGGTCGGCGCCGGCGGCGCTGCCGATCTCGACCAGCAGGCGGCCGTCGTCCATCTCGGTCAGCGCGAGATCGTGGGGCCCCGTCGCGCGCGGCCCCGTCCCCAGCGACGCGCAGAAACACGTGTCTCCGGGATGGGCGCAATTGGCCGCGATCAGGAACAGCGCGTTCCGGCGCGCCCGATACTGCGCGTCCGCCTGCGGACCGTGCAGGAACACGTCGTCGAGCCGCGCGATCGCCGCCAGGTCGCAGGGGCGCGCCCCGATGACGGCAAGGCGCGCCGGAGGCGCCTCCTGCGGCTCGAACCGCAGGCCGCCGTTCTCGCGCGTCGCGGTCCAGAGCGTCTCGACCGGGGGATGCACGAACCGCTTGAGAGACTGGAAGCCCGGCCCGTAGGCAAACAGCAGCTCGTCGCTTCGCGGCTTCAGCGTGTAGCGGCCCGGCGTCTGCTCGGCCGTCCAGCCCCGAGGCAGATCGTCGACCGATTCAATCGGCCGATAGCCGATCGCGCCCGCGTCCAGCCGCGGACCGACGACCGTGTAGTCCCGCTGACGTAAAACGGCGATCAATGTGTCGAGTTCCGGGACGCCGAGGCGGAATGCACGTGCAGCGGTCGCCATGGAAGGTCTGAAGCCGCTGGAACCGCAAGTGGAATGCCACGCTGTCGCGCTGGCGTTTCGCGACGGGCGGTCTAAGAGTGCCGGATTACCGTCGGTGCCGCCGGAGCGTCAATCGATTACCGCCGATCTGCTGCCGACCCGACGGCAGCCGTCGCGCGGATGCCGCAGGACCGATCCTCAGCGAAGAGCGGTCCTTGGGGCGAGCCCTATGCGGAGCAGGTGGCGGATGCGGCCAGGAATGGTGACCCGGGCGGGGATTGAACCCGCGGCCATTCGATTAAAAGTCGAATGCTCTACCACTGAGCTACCGGGTCTTCGCGACTGGCAGAATGGCAGAATCTTACTCCACCGTGAATGGAATCGACACCTCGGTGGTCTCCCATGCGATTCTCAGCACGCCGCCGAGGTCGTCGCGATCCTTGTCGATCGAGATGGTCAACTGCTCGACCGGCGCCGCGAGCTGCCGTCTGTCCATGTCGAGCCGCACGAGGTCCTGGGACTCGTGGTACTGCGTGTGCCACTGGCCGGTCTGCTTGTTGACAATCAGCTTCCAGCGATCGGGCGAGGGGAGGGTCCAGAGCGTGTAGCGGCCTGCCGGCAGCGTGAACCCGCCCATCTTGAGGGCGCGGGTCGTCGTCAGCGTGGTCGCTTCGTCGGCGCCGGTCGCCCAGACGTGATCGTAGGGAACCAGCCCGCCCATGATGATACGGCCGCGCATGGAGGGGCGCCCGTAGGCGACGGCGATCTCGGCGCCGTCGATGGCGGCAGTGGTCGTCTCGTGCGGGCTGATTCGTCGGCGTTGTCCTGTCGAGGCGACGCACGTGCCGGAAAGGATGACGGCAACGATCAGGAGTGCAAGGACGCGCACAGAGGCTGCTCCTTTCACGATATACTTGCCTTGAAAGTGGGCCTGTGGGGCTGACGTCCCTCCGGCAGCTCCAACGAGCCTGATCATGAACAAGGACGCCAATCGCCTCGTTCTCGTCGTCGAGGACGACGTCTCCGTGCGCCGGCCGCTCGTCAAGTTTCTCGAGATGCACGGCTTCTCCGTGGTCACGGCCGAAACGGCTGACGAAGGGCTCGAGGCGCTGAACAAGCAACAGGTGGTGGCGGCCATCGTCGACCTGCGGCTCCGGCGGGGCTCAGGCCGCGACGTTGTTGTCTCGACTCCCTCCGACGTGCCGGTCATCATCTTCTCGGGCGTGCCGTCCGAGTCGGCCGAACTCGAACGCCTGCGCCCCCGCACGCGGCTCATCGAGAAACCCTACTCGCTCGTTCTCCTGGTCGAGACGCTCGAAGAGATGCTCTCGGACACCGCGCACTGACCCATGGATGAGTGTGGATTGCTGACAGCTGATTGACGGTTTCGGATCGGCAGGTCCGCAATCGGCCGTCCATGCCGATCAACCTCAATCAGCAGTCAGCGATGCTCTCAGAGTATCTTCTGTCCGAGCGCCGAGAGCACTAGCTCGGTGCCGAGCTGCGCCGTGGCGTTCTGCAGATCGAGCGTCGGGTTCACCTCCACCATGTCGAGCGACGTCAGCAGCCCCGAGTCGGAGACGATTTCCATCACCATGTGCGCCTCGCGGTAGTCGAGGCCGCCCTTGACCGGCGTTCCCACGCCGGGCGCGATGGTCGGATCGCACACGTCCATGTCGAACGACACGTGGATGCCCGCGGTGCCGTTGCCGGCCAGGTTCACCGCCTGCTCGACGATCGACGCGATGCCCTGACGGTCGATGTCCTTCATCGTGAAGACGTGGATGTGCGACTCACGCACCGCTTCCTTCTCCCGCTCGTCGAGGTTGCGGACGCCGATGAGGACGGCGTGCGCCGGCAGCACCTTCGGCGCCCAGCCGCCGATCCGCGACAGCTCGGCGGGCTCGGTCCCGAGCAGCGCGGCCAGCGGCATGCCGTGCACGTTGCCGCTCGAGGAAGTGGCCGGCGTGTTCATGTCGCCGTGCGCGTCCACCCAGAGCAGGCCGATCGGGAGGTCGCGCGTGCGCTTCGCCCAGTCGGCCGCGGCCGCCACCGATCCGGCGCCGATGCTGTGGTCGCCACCGAGCACGAGCGGCATGGCGCCTTCCTCGAGCGACGCCAGCGAGGTCTGGTACAGCTTCTGGCAGACCTTCGCGATGTCGCGGATGTACTTCTTCCGCTCGTCGCGCGCCTCCTGCGTCTCGGGAATCGGTGCGGGCAGGTCGCCCTTGTCGACGACCGCGTGACCGAGGGCGGCCACCCGCTCGCGCAGGTTCGCGATGCGGAAGGCCGATGGCCCCATGTCGACACCGCGCCGGTTGCCGCCGAGGTCCAGGGGAACGCCAATCAGATGGACTGCACGCACGGTCGTCTCGCGCTCCTACTTCTTATAGCTGATCGACATGCCCTCGCCCGAGGGCGTGACGATGGCCGTGAACAGATCCGGCCGATCGTGGATGGCGGCCAGGAAATCGCGCATTTCCGCCTGCTTGTTCACCACGTTGTGCGCCAGGAAGACGCCGCCCGCGTCGACGCGCGGCCAGACCAGGTCGAAGAACCGCTTGTAGTCCCGCTTCCAGGCGTCGAGGAAGACGAAGTCGAACGTGCCGTCGAGCGTCGGGATGACCGTGAACGCGTCGCCCGGCACGACGGTGACCACGTCGGACAGGCCGGCGCGGCGGATGTTGGCGGCCTCGTCCCGGGCACGCGCCGGATCGTATTCGATGCTCGTCAGGTGGCCGCCCGTCTGGCGGAGCGCCAGGCCGATCCAGATCGCGCTGTAGCCGTCCGCGCCGCCGATCTCGAGCGCGCGCCTGGCCCGATTCGCCGCCGCCACGACCCGCAGGAACTGGCCGTCCGGCTCGGAGACGGCCAGCAGATCGGTGTCGGCCGACTTGATCGCATCGAGCACCGCGGCGACCTCCGGCGGCACGCCGGCGGGACGGGGCGGGGCGGCCGGCGCGGCGGGGGACCCCACGCCGAGCGCCACCAGGCAGACCGCTAGGGTTGCACGGATGAGGGTGTCAGCCATTCGCTGATCGTAGCAGCCGTGGCGCGGCCGTCGGCCACGCAATCGGGAATGCCGGTGCCGCGGAACCCGCTGCCGGTGACGAAGAGGCCCGGGTGGAGCGCGAGCCGGCGCTCGATGGCGGCGAGGCGCTCGACGTGGCCGACGTCGTGCTGCGCGTTGGCGCGCGGCCACCGGTACACGCGCGTCAGCAGCGGGGCGCCGGTGACGCGCAGGATGGGGCGAATGGCGTCGAGCGACAGCGCGACGATCTCGGCGTCGGAGCGGCCGAGCGCCTCCGGATCGCGCGCGCCGCCGACGAAGGTCCGCACGAGCACGCGCTCGTCGGGCGCGCGGCCCGGCCACTTCGAGGACAGCCACGACGCCGCCAGGATACCGCCTCCCTCGACGCGAGGCACGACGAAGCCCGAGCCGTTCAGCGGATGGCCGACCGTCTCCCGCGTGAATGCCAGCGCCACGGTGGCCGACGACGCATACGGGATCGCGTCGCACAGACCGGCGAGCTCCGGGTCGAGATCGCGGACGATGCTGCCGGTCACGTACGCCGGCGCGGACAGGACGACCGCCCGGGCCTCGATCGTCTCGCCGCCCGCCGTCTCGACGCGGAACCCGGCGTGGCCGGCGAACGCGTCGGCCGCCTCCCTCCGCCGCGCGACGACGCGCGTGACGGTCGTGGCGGTCCGGACCGATTCGGCCGGCAGCAGGTTCATCAGCGCGTCGACCATCTCGCTCAGGCCGCCCGGCAGCGACAGGAACGCGCCGTCGGCCGACGGCGCGTGTCCGCCGCCGCGGCGCGCTGCCGCCTGGCGGCGGAACGCCTTCAAGAGGCTGCCGTACTTCCGCTCGGCGGCCGCAAAGCGGGGGAAGAGCGCCTTGACCGAGAGCCGATCGACGTCGCCCGCGTGGATGCCCGCCAGCAGCGGCTCGGCCAGGTAGGTCTTGGCCTCGCGTCCGAAGCGCCGCTCGATGAACCGGCCGATCGACTCGTCGCCCTCGTCGCGCCGCGGCGGCACGAACAGCTCCATCCCCATCCGCACCTTGCCGGCCCACGAGAACAGGCGCGTGCGCACGAAGGGCCCGACGCGCGTCGGGATCCCGAGCACCGAGGCGGCCGGCAGCGCGTGCAGCGTGCCGCCGCGCAGGATGTAGGCGAGCCTCGGTCGCTTGGTGGGCACCAGTCGATCGCCGAGTCCGATCTCCCGGCAGAGCGTGATGCCGTCGGGCTTCTGAATGAGCAGTGCGTCGGGGCCGGCATCGAGCGTGAAGCCGTCCACCTGCTCGCTGAGGATGACGCCGCCCGCGCGCGGCCCGCGCTCGAGCACGACGAATGGCACGCCGCGGCGGTGCAGCTCGTACGCGGTCGACAGCCCCGCGATGCCGGCGCCGACGACGACCACCGGGGTCACAGGTGCCTCCGGGCGAGATCCTCCAGCAGCGCGATGAAGGCGGGCGAGGTGTTGAGCGACGCCGTGCGCCTCAGCCCGACGCCGCAGTCCCGGGCGGCGGCGGCGGCCTGCACGTCGATGTCGAACAGGATCTCCGTGTGATCGCAGACGAAGCCGATCGGCACGACCAGGACCTTCCGCGCGCCGCGCGCCGCGCGGTGGCGGATGAGCTCCGACAGGTCGAGGCCGATCCAGGGCTCGGGCGTGCGTCCGGCGCTCTGGAACGCCCGGCGGTAGCGCCGAAGGCCGAGAGCGCCCGCGATCGCCCGCGCCGTCTCCGCCACTTCCGACGCGTACGCGTCGCGGGTGCGGACGACGCGCATCGGCAGGCTGTGCGCCGTGAAGACAATCTCCTCGTCGGGCTCCGGCTTCGCCTCACGAATGCGCTCCGCGAACGCCGACACGAGGAGCGGGTGCGTGTGAAACGAGCGGACGGACACGAACTCGATCCCGTCCGGCGTCGCCGCGCGGGCGCTCTCGTCGTACTTCTGCACGCTCAGGGTCGAGAACTGCGGCGCCAGCGGAATGCCGACGATGCGCGTGGCGCCGGCCGACGCGAGGCCGGCCACGGCGTCCCTGATGAATGGCCGCCAGTTGCGCATGCCGACCGCGACCGGCACGTCGCCGCCGAGCCGCGCGCCGAGCGCCGCGCCCTGCGCCATCGTGATCTCAGTGAGCGGCGAGCGCCCGCCGATCGCGCTGTAGTTGTGGCGCATCTCCTCGACCAGCTCCGGCGAGGGCGGCCGGCCGCCGCGCACCAGCCGCAGGTAGTCCGGCATCTCCTCGAGGGAGGCCGGCGTGCCGTGGGCCATCAGGAGCACGCCCGGCTTACGCGCGACTCTGCTCGTGGACATAGCGGGCGAGCGCCTGCACGTGCTCGAGCGGCGTGCTCGGCAGGATGCCGTGCCCGAGGTTGAAGATGTGGCCGGGCCGCCCGCCGGCGCGCTCGAGGACGTCGTCGGTGGCCGCAAACAGCCGGTCGAGCGGGCCGAGCAGCAATGTCGGATTGAGGTTGCCCTGGACGGCGCGGTCGTGGCCGATACGCGCCCACGCCTCGTCGAGCGGAATCCGCCAGTCGGCCCCGATGACGTCCCCGCCCGCCTCGCGCAGCTCGCCCAGGATCGAACCGGTGCCGACGCCGAAATGAATCGTCGGCACGCCGTGCTTCGAGACGATCTCGAAGATCCGCCGGGTGTGGGGCAGGATGAACTCGCGATAGTCGGCGGCGTTCAGCTGGCCGACCCACGAGTCGAACACCTGGACCGCGTCGACGCCCGCTTCGATCTGGGCGTTCAGGTAGTCGCCAATCACCTCGGCGACCAGCGAACAGAAGCGGTGCCAGGCGGCGGGCGCGCCGTACATCAGCGCCTTGGTGTGGGCGAAGCTGCTCGAGTGCCCGCCCTCGATCGCATACGACGCCAGCGTGAACGGGGCGCCCGCGAATCCGATCAGCGGAACGCGTCCCGCCAGCTCGCGCTGGATCAGGCGGATGGCTTCGAGCACGTACCCGAGGGCTTCCCGGGGCTCGAATGGATGGACGCGCGCGAGCTCGTCCTCGCTCCGCAGAGGGTTCTCGATCGCCGGCCCTTCGCCGCGGACGAAATCGAAGCGGATGCCCATCGGCTCGAGCGGCAGCAGCAGATCGGAGAAAAGGATCGCCGCGTCGAGCTCGATGCGGCGGATGGGCTGCAGGGTCACTTCGGTGGCCAGATCGGGCGTCCGGCAGAGCTCGAGCAGCGAATGGCGCTCGCGCAGCGCGCGGTATTCGCTCATGTACCGGCCCGCCTGCCGCATGAACCAGACAGGAGTCGCATCGACCGGACGGCGCCGACAGGCGGTGAGGAACCTGAAACCCTGGGTATGCTGCGCCGTCAGTGGGTCACCTTGAGGAGCATGCGGGCCAGGCCGACGAGATCCTCGAGCCAGAGCGGCTTGAAGCGCAGTTCAGCTCCGAGATCCTGGAGCTCCGCCGATACCGACTCGTCGAGGAAATAGTCGCCGGTGACGATGGCCACCGGCGTGCCACGCTGGTCGTCCAGGGCGCGCAGCCGCCGCAGGAAGCCGAGGCCGTCGACGAGCGGCATCCGCAGGTCGAGGATGATGGCGTCGGGGTGGGCCTCCTCAGCTTCGCGCAGGCCGATCTCGGCGTTGATCGCGGTCCGGACCTCGAACCCCTCGAGTCGCAGCATCCGCGCGAAGGTCTGCGTAACCCCCTCGTCGTCGTCAACGATGAGAATCGTGGACGTCGCAGGGCCGGAGGATGTCAGCGCAGGCACGCGCCTATTGTAACCGAACATTGAGGGTCCGAAGAGCTTGACAAAAGCATGTTACACTTAGGGGTTTGATCCGCTTGGACAGCCACCTCTCTGGAGGCGCTCGGTGAGCCCGATCCTGGTGCGGCCGGTCCGCGAACAGCTCGAGCACGATCGCGTTATCCGCTTCCTGCAAAGCAAGTTACGGCGGCGCTACGACGCGGCCATCAACCCGGGCACGGAGCAGAATACTCCCGTCGGCACCGGCACCTCCGCCGTGTACCCGGATCTCGTGCTGTCCTCGCTCGAGCGCGGCCATCGCCTGCAGATCGTCGTCGAAGTGGAGACCGGCGAGTCGGTCAATCACCTCGAGGCGCTCGCGCAGTGGGCCGCCTTCGCCCGGCTCCGCGCCGCCTTTCACCTGTATGTGTCGGCCGGAATGGTCGACGTCGCGCGGCGCCTCTGCGAGGAGAACCATATCCACGTCAACGAGATCTGGAGCTACCACGCGATCGGGGATCAGGTGCGGTTCACGATGATCCACCGGAGCCGCGAGGCGGCGCCACAGCACGCGCGCCCGCGCGTGGAGGCGCGCCCCCCTGCGGCGCCCCGCCGCAAAACCGCCCCGCGCGCCGCCGCCAAGGCTCCCGCCCGCGGCCGGAAGACGGCCAAGAAGCCGGCGCGCGCCCAGAAGCGCAAATGACCGGCAGCAGTGGCGCCTTCCTGCGGTTCTCCCGAGACTCGCGCGGCTACGAGCACTTCTATCTGATCCAGCAGTCGGTGCGACGGGGCCGCTCGCGATCGCGCCTGCTCTACTGGTTCCGGACGCCGCCGAACGTCAAAGTGGGGCGAGTGCCCTTCGACGAGGAGATGCGGCGCGAGATCGAATCCCGCAATCCTGGCGTCGCCTTCGACTGGAAACGCCTCCTCGACACGCCGATCCCACCACCGGCCGCCGACGTCGAACGCTGGCGCGAGCGCCGCCGCGAACAACGGGTCGCTCGACAGGGCGGCGCCGGGTCGACCGAGCGTCGCCGGGCTGAAGACCAGGTCCAGGTCGAAGAAGAGAACGCCGTCGACGGCGAAGAGCCGGAAGCTGCGCCGCAGGCGATTGCCGTCGGCGACATCGCGGTGGTCGCGACAGCGGAAGCCGCGGCGGATCCTGCGGCGGCTGACGGGGCGGAAGTCGGTCAGATGCCCGGGGTCAACGCGGCGCGGAAACACCGGCGTCGTCGTGGAGGCCGCCGGCGGCGCCGGCAGCCGGATGCCGCGGCGGCCGCGGCGGGATCGAACGAGGCGGTTTCGCGCGAGGAAGCGCTCGATCGGTCCGACGCGGCTGAACCGGCCGACCGCGCCGACTTCGAGGACGGCCAGCCTGACGGGTCCGGCGAGGGGGAGTAGTGCGGCTGGTCGGGCGCCTCGCGGCGGCTCTCGCGCTCGCCGCCGTCGGGGTGACCGTCGCCTGGCTCGCCGCGCGCGGCGGAACGGCCGCGCTCATCGCCCCGATCGCCGCCGTACGGTCTCTCGGTGCGCTCGCGCCTGTCGCCTACATCGCCTGCTACACGGTCGCGCTGGTCGCTTTCGTGCCAGCGTCGATCCTCACGCTTGCCGGGGGCGCGCTGTTCGGCTTCTGGCATGCCCTCGCTTACGCGCTTGCCGGCGCCTATCTCGGCCAGAGCATCGCGTTTCTGATCGGACGATACGTCGCGCGCCACGCGATCGAGCGGAGGCTGGCCACGATGCCGCGGCTGCGCGCGATCGATCGGGCGGTCGGCAGCGAGGCGCGCCGAATCATCTTCCTCCTGCGCCTTTCGCCCGTCGTGCCGTTCAACGTGCTGAACTACGCGCTCGGTGCCACGCGCATCCCGCTGCGCGACTTCAACATCGGCTCGGCCGGCATGCTCCCCGGGCTCGTGCTGTTCAGCTATGCGGGCGCGCTGGCCGGACAGGCGCTGGCGCTGGCCGGCCGAGCCAGCGCGGCGCGGACGTCGTCCTATTACGTGGTCGCGGGCGCGGGGCTGGCGGCGACCGCCGTGGCGACGTTCCTCGTTGCGCGCACGGCTCGAAACGCTCTCCGTAGCGGCGACCTCGACAACCCGCTATAATCACGCCATGAGTTTGAAAACGAACGGCTTCTGGTCTGCAGCCTTCGGCGCGGCGATCGTCGCCGGCCTCTCTGCGCAGACGCCCGCGCCCGCCAAGCCGCAGGCGCCCTCCGGCGACAAGCCGACCTTCCGCGTCCAGGTGGATCTCGTCACCACCGACGTCGTCGTTCGCAATTCGGAGGGGCAGTTCGTTCCCGACTTGAAGAAGGAAGAGTTCGAGGTCTTCGAAGACGGCGTCAAGCAGGACATCTCGTCGATGACCCTGGTCCACGGCGGGCGCGTCACCAACGTGCTGGCGCCGCCGCCTGCGCCGCCACCCGAAGGCATCATCCTGCCGCCGTCCAAGCCGTCGAACGACACCTCGGGGCGCATCTTCCTGTTCTTCGTGGACGACCTCCACATGCAGTTCCGGAACACGGGGCGCATTCGCGACCTGTTCAAGCGCATCGAGAAGAACCTGCTGCACGACGGCGACATGTGGGGAATGGTCACGAGCGGCCCCTCGTCGATCGCCATCGATCTGACGTACGACCGTAACCGCTTCGACGAAGCCATCAAGAAGATCGCGGGGAACGGTCTGAAACCGAGCGAGATCATCAACGGCCCGGAGAGCTCGCAGGGACCCGACGAGGTGCGCTACCGCGCGCACGTCGCGTTTTCGACCGTGCACGACCTGCTCACCAACATCGACAAGGTGCACAACCGCCGCAAGGCGATCATCTACGTGAGCGACGGCTACGACTTCAACCCGTTCGCCAACGCGCGCCTCGGCGAGGACCCGAACCACATCTTCGAAGGGCGCTTCGGGCAGAGTGCGGCCGATGCGCAGAACGATCCGACCGAACAGCAGCTGCGCCAGGGCCAGCAGTTCGCCGACGCGGATCTTGCCGGCGAGCTCGCCGAGCTGACGCGGGAGGCCAACAGCGCCAACGCCACGCTGTATACGATCGACCCGCGCGGGCTCGTCGGCGGGAGCGACATCGACGAGCAGGTCGATCCGACCGAGTGGTCCGACTATATCCGCAAGTCGCAGGACAGCCTGCGCGTCCTGGCCGACGAGACCGGCGGCATCGCCGTCGTCAACCAGAACGACTTCGACAAGGCGCTGAAGCGGATCGACGCGGAGACGAGCGACTACTACGTGCTCGGGTACTGCTCGAAGAATCCCGATCCGACCAAGCGCCGGCGGGAGATCGCCGTGAAGGTGGAGCGGAAGGGGCTCACCGTGTTCGCGCGGAAGGAGTACTTCCTGAAGCCGACGCCGCCGCCGACCGCTCCGACAAAGCGGCCTTAGCCGCCTTGGGCTCAATGATGGCGACTTTTGTCCTCTTAATCGCCTGTTCGAGGTAGGTTTCGTCGATCTCCGATCCCACGAAATCGACGCCGAGCCGGGCGCACGCCATCGCCGTGCTGCCCAGTCCCGTAAACGGGTCCATCACCAGCGCAATCCGTTCGAGGCCGTGCAGCCGCAGGCACTGCTCAGGTAGCTTCGGCGGGAACGTCGCCGGGTGCGGCCGGTCGCGGTCGCGCCGCTGGATGGTCTCGTACGGAATGAACCACGTATTCCCGCGGCAGCGGACGCCCTCCGCGCCGGCCCGCCACCTGCCCACGTTCGATTCATCCTGATACGCCACCCCGAGCGCGAGCCGGTCGAGCGAGGTGGTGCCTCCGGGCGTGAAGTGGAAGACAAACTCATGGCAGTCGTTCAGGAACCGCTCGCTGTTGATCGGCTTGTAGTGGCCCACCGCCAGGTCGCGAGTCAGCCCGGCGGCCGCGCCGGCCGAGTCGCGCTCGATCGCGATCGATTTGACCCAATGGATGATGTTCTGCAGCCGCAGGTGCGGGCGGACGGCCTGGGCCACGTCGAGGGCGGTCCAGGGGTCGCTCGGCTTCGCGCCGACGTTCAGGAACAGCGAACCCTCAGGCCGGAGCACCCGCGTCGCGGCGGCGACCCACTGGTTGGTCCACTCCAGGTATTCCGCCCGGGACAGCGAATCCTGGTACCTGTTGTACTGAATGCCGAGGTTGTAGGGCGGCGACGTGACGATGACGTCGACGCTCTGAGAGGGCAGTTGCTGGAATACCGCGAGGCAGTCGGCCAGATAGAACCGGCTCTTCGTGCCTGCCCGGCCCGGCACGGTCGCGTACGGCTTGAGGAGTACGGGCATGTCCGGGAGATATTTCGGCCAGAACACGGCCGTACCTTAGCGCGGATGGGCGCACGGCCACAAGCTGGCCGGGTAACCCAGGGGGCGGAGGGAACTAGGACGCCTTCGTGGCGAGCGCAATCGGCGGCAACGACGGGAGACGATCCGCGACCACCGTATGGTTGCGGCGGTGTCCGTGGCTTCCGCAGGTCTTTCCCTTCTCTTCGATGTAGGTGACTTCGCGGCCCGTCGCCACTTCGCGGTAGCGGCCGACCACGCAGCCGCAGGCGAGGGTTTGAAAGCCGAGAAGCCGAACGAGACTCATCCGAACCTCCGGTCGCTGCCTCAGCAAACGACGTGCCCGATTCGTTCAGTGTGAGAATCGACAGATTGGCCCGAGGGTTGAGCCGCGGCTGTCGTCGGGGACGTCGCCGGTTCCAAACAACTGGAGCGGCGATCCAATCGAAGGTTGATCTTCAGACACGCGATTACGGATTTGCGAGGCCGGCCCGGGCCTGCGCGAGGCCCTCGCGCGCCCGTGGCGAGGCCGGGTCGAGCGAGAGGGCTTCGGAGAACGATTCGGACGCGCCGGCGAGGTCGCCCTGCTGAATTTGGAGGTTGCCCAGATTGACGTACGCAGTCGGGTCCCGCGGGTTGGCGTCGATGGCGGCGAGAAAGGCCGCGCGGGCGCAGTCGGATCGGCCGAGCGCCGCGCAGGCGGCTCCCAGCAGATTCTGGGCGCGGGCGTGCGCGGGATGACGATCGACGATCCCTCGCGCGATTCCGGCCGCTTCGGCCGGCTGTCCCGACATGAACAGTGCCGACGCCTGGTAGTAGCGAGGGTCGTCCCGCTCCGGGAATCGCGCGGCCAGGCGGTCGGCCACCAGCTGCAGCCGATCGACATCGCCCGCGTCGGCCAGAATCGACGCGAGCTGCTCGCCGGGGCGGGCGTCGTCGGGCGCGAGGCGGACCGCCTCGCGGGCCACCGCCTCGGCCTCCTGGTACGCGCCGGCCGCGGCCAGCATTCGCGACAGCTCGACGCGGAGGTTCGCGTTGCCTGGCGACGCGGCTGCCATGGAACGGAGCAGGCCCAGCGCCTCGGCCTGCCTGCCCGCGCCGGCCGCCGCGTCAGACAGGCCCCGAAGCGCGTCGGCATTGGCGCCGTTCAGCTCCACCGCACGACGGAAGGCCCCGTAGGCCGACGCGTACGCCTCCGCCTTGAGCTCCATGGCGCCCCGCACGGTCCAGTCGACGTCGGTCGCCGAGGCAAAGGCGGCGGCAACGGCGGGCGGCCGGTTCGATTGCGACAGCTTGCGGATCTCCCGTACATTCTCGTCGGCCGATCGCCCGTAGATTCCCCGCGGCCCCGAGAACTCGAGGGCCAGTCGGTCGTCGGTCTGGATGGGCGCGCCTGCGGCGAACGCCTGCAGCGCCGCGGGGCCGCCCGCAAAGAGCGAGAGCAGCGCAAACGGCGTCGCCGGGCCGAGCACGGCCACGTCGGCGAGCGCGGCCGGGACGCTGCCGATGCGCCAGCGCTCCGCGATCAGGTGCAGACGCGCCTCGACCGCGTCCCCGTTGATGCCGACCAGCAGCAGGTCGCCGTCGCCGACCAGCCACATCGTCCCCTGCGGAAAGACCGACTGGAAGGTGCCGACGATCGAGCGGAGATCGCGGTCGCTGATGTCGTAGGTGTGCGCCCACTGGCAGAGCAGACCGTCGGGGGCGAGGCGGGCGCGCGCCGCCTCGAAGAACTCGCGCGTGAACAGCGCGGCGACGCCCGCCATCCACGGGTTCGACGGCTCGGAGACGATGACGTCATAGCGGGCGCGCGTGAGCTGCAGGTGCGACCGGCCGTCGCCGAGGATCAGACGCACCACCGGTCGGTCCAGGACGCGGCCGTTCTCGCGGGCGAACAGCGACGAGGCGTGAACGACCTCTTTCGAGATCTCGACGACGTCGGCGCGCCGCACGCCGCCTGCGGCCAGCGCCGAGCCGACCGTCACGCCGCTGCCGAGGCCGATGACGCAGATGTCGCGCGGCCGAGGGTGGAGCAGCATCGGCAGCAGCCCGAGCAGGCGCTGCGTCAGCATGTCGCCCGCGTTCGAAGCGTCCACCTTGCCGTCGATGGCCATGGCGCGCGTGCCGGCCAGGTCGCGGACGGTGACGGTCGCGGCCGCGCCGTCTTCGTAGAACTGCAGGCGGCCGGCGGTGAGCGCGGCCGCGACGTCGCCCGACCGGACGTACGGCGCGTATTTGTAGGCGCCGCTCGCCAGCAGATCCAGGTCCCATCGCGGCAGCGCCAGCGCGAGGACGACAACGGCGGCCGCCAGGGCCGCGCCCGCGACGGCGCGGGCCAGGGAAGCGCCGGCAGCCCTGGCGGCAACCACCCAGCACCCCAGGCCCGCGAGCGCCGCAACCAGCGCGGTCGCCCGGAACGTGCCTTCGAGACCGACCCAGGGCAAGAGGACGAAGCCGCCGGTGAGCGCGCCGGCTATCGCGCCGGCCGTGTTTGCCGCATAGACGCCCGCGACGTCGGGTCCGACATGCGAGGGCCCGCGTGACGCCACGGCGAGGGCGAGTGGAAAAGCGGCGCCGAGCGCGACGGTCATCGGGAGCAGCAGCAGCGCGACGATCGCGCCCTGCGCGGCGATGAGCCGGGCGAACGCGATCGTCGGATGCGAGACCTGGGCCGCGACGAACAGCGGCAGCCGCGACGCGGCGTACCAACCGCCGATCGACGCCGCGGCCCCTGTCACGACGAGGGCGGCGGCGAGGGCGGGAGCCGGGCGGCGGGCGCGCCGCGCCCACGCCGACCCGGCCGCGGAGCCGAGCGCCAGGCCCGCGATGAACGACGCCGCCATCGTCGCGAACGCGTAGGTGGTCGGACCGAGCACGAGCGCCAGAAGACGAGTCCAGGCGACCTCGTAGACGAGGGCGACGAAGCCGGAAACGGCGATGGCCGCACACGCAAGGATCGGCTGCGGCCGTGTGGTTGCGGCGGCCGGGCGCGACCGTCGCGGTCGCGCGCGCGCGGGTGCGGCCGCCGCGGGAGGTGACGGCCCGGCGGCCGCGCCGGCGCGTGCGAGCCAGAGCGCGCCGGCGGCCGCGGCGCCATTCAGGGCGACGGCGATCCAGGTCGTGCCGCGCACGCCGAGGACCGGGATCAGCCAGAAGCCGGCCGACAGTGCGCCCAGGGCGGCTCCCGCGGTATTGGCCGCATAGAGCGGTCCGGCGCCGGCAGCGTCTGGTGCGAACCACCGCGCCGCGATGGGGAAGGTCGCGCCCATTGCGGCCGTCGGCACGCCCAGGAGAGACAGACTGAGGGTCAGGCGCACGAGGCCGAACCGGATCGGCGTCGTGCCGTCCGCGTACGCCCACACGAGCGTGGGACGCGTCGCGGCCAGCGCCACGGGCAGGGCGATGGCGACGGCCGCCGTCAGGATCTCGAGCCAGGCGTACGTGCGCAGACGGCCGTCGGCCGATCGCGCCAGCCAGGCGCCGACCGCCAGCCCGCCCATGAACGCCGCCAGGACGGTGCTCGCGGCGGCGACCGTGTGGCCCAGGTACAGCGTCAGCAGCCGCGTCCAGGTGACTTCGTACACGAGCGCGGCGGCCCCGGAAAGCGCGTAGAGGCCGAGAAACACCCGGCGGCGCGCCGATGTCGTCACGTGTGAAACCGGGGGAAGTGTAAGCCGAAAGGCCGGGAACCAGAAGGGTGGAAGGGCAAGGACACGAGAGGGGCGGACCCGGCGGCCCGCCCCTCTCGAGAACTCCTGATCAGAATTCGAACTTCAGCCCGAGTTTCAGGATTCGGGGCGCGACGATCTCCTGCGTGCGCCCGAAGTACAGACGTGCTCGCGCGCCTCGCGTCGAACACGGTCTGGCTGGCGAAGGACTGCGTCGTCACGCCCCAGCTGTTCTGTCCGGCGCTCGAGTTGAGCGCGTTGTGCAGCTCGATCACCACCCCGGCCCTCCGCCGCGCGTCGAGGCGGAACATCTTGTCGGCTCGCAGCGAGAGCAGCGACAGAGTGTCGGCGCGATAGGTGCCGCGCGGCTCGGCCAGGACGGTCGTCGACCCCTGCTTGAGCGCGAGGACGATGCGGCGGT
This sequence comes from uncultured Acidobacteriota bacterium, assembly GCA_963840225.1. Classification (GTDB taxonomy): domain Bacteria; phylum Acidobacteriota; class Vicinamibacteria; order Vicinamibacterales; family CAVVIG01; genus JBLMXQ01. The sequence continues at coordinate 1,005,999 of CAWIYH010000004.1, read as the reverse complement.
CGCGCGGCAGGCCGCTGAGGGCCTGGTAGTTCGCGCCCAGGTTGATGCCCCAGGGCGCCTGGTAGCTGCCAATCAGCTTGAAGGCGTGCGGCTGGTCGTTGGCGCCGCGCCCGTCGAGCGTATTGATGAGCGAGTTGGGGTTGTTCGGATCGCCGCCGAGCGGCGAGGTCGACGAGACGAGCGCGCCGCTCAGCCGGGCCCAGGTGTAGGAGCCCATCATCTGCCACCGGTTCGACATGCGCTTGGACACGGTCAGCTCGAGCCCCTTGTAGTACTGCGTGTAGGGCGAGTTGGTGTGATAGAAGACGTCCTTGCCCAGATAGGCCGGCGACACGTCGTAGCCGACGATCGTCCGATCGTCGCCTGTGCCGACGATGTTGTCTGGGCCCGCGTCGGCGAAGGTGTGCGGCGTGTAGGCGCTGGCCGGGATGCCGACGTTCTCGTCCACGGTCTGGTCGGCGAACCACCGCTGGATGTACTGCGCGTCGAAGGAGATGTTGGGGGCCAGCTCGCGCTGGTAGGAGAACATCACCTCGTCGTTCTTCGGGTCGCGCAGCTTCGGGTCGATGCTGTTGCTCTTGGGCGTGAACACCGACAGCGGGTTCGGGTCGTACTCGCCGGCATCGACGATGCCGTTGCCGTTCGAGTCGCCGAACCACTTGTACGTGGCGACGCCGCTCGTGTTGATGATGTTCTGGTTGATCGCGTCGAACTCGCCCGTGTACATCACCTCGTAGTAGCGGCTGTAGGCGGCCTTCGCCACGTTCTTGCCGTCCTCGGTCACCTTCCAGATCATGCCCGTGCGCGGCGCGATGGTGTTCCAGCTGTACGGCGTCTTGACGGCCGGGTAGGTCGTGACCGGGAACCAGCGCCCGCCGCCGCCGGTCTGCTCCGGCAGCTCCCCGTCGTAGTACCGACCAGCGGGCGCCGAGGTTGAACGTCAGCCTCGAGTAGGTGACGCGATCCTGGACGAACGCCGCGAAGTTCTTCATCCGCGTCTTCTGCGCGAGCGGCGTGTTGTAGGCGAGAATCTGCGACGGCTGCGCCGTGCCTGCCGCGTCGTTGCGGAACTGGAGCCGCGTGTCGTTGAACTCGACGAAGCCGTCGGTTCCCCAGCCCCACCAGTTCTCGAAGCCGGTCTTGAGCTGATGGCTCGCGCCCAGCCATCCATCGATGTAGCGCGTGATGCCGATGTTGGTCTGCTGTCTGTACGCGTCGCGGCGCCGCTCGCCGTTCGGATCCGCGCCCCCGAAGTACACGCTGGTCGTGAGGTTCTGCAGCGTCGAGGTCTGCTGGTCGGCCGGCTGCGCGTAGAACTCGTCGGAGAAGACGCTGGGCCAGTGCATGTGGAAGTAGCTCGACGACACCTCGAGGAACGTGTTCTGCCCCATGACCGACGTCAGGTTCAGGTTGAACAGGTTCTTCGGCGACTGCTGGTTGATCGTCGTGATCGGGTTCGGCTGCGTGGCGCCGGCGCCCCGGTGCGGCTGGAACTTCTTGTTGTAGGTCCAGAAGCCCGAGAGCTGGTTGTTCTTCGTGAGCTGGTACTTCGTGCTCGCCGTGAAGTTCCGCAGGTTCGAGTGGAACAGCGTCGGGAAGCTGGCGACGTTCTCGTCGGTGCTGTAGTTGCGCACCGACCCGAACCACCAGAGGCGATCCCGGACGAAGGGACCGCCGCCGTTGGCGTTGAAGTCGGTCAGCTTCTGGAGGGAGCTCGAGGCCTTGATCCCGTCGAGCCGCGACTTCTCGTCGAGGTTGTTGCCGGCCAGGCTCTTTCCGGTGGCGCTGTAGATCGCCTCGCCCTTCAGGTCGTTGCCGCCCGACTTGGGAATCACGTTGATGTTGGCGCCGCCGCCGCCGCCGACTTCCGCGCCCATCGCCGCCGTGTCGACCGAGATCTCCTCGGCCGATCCGTAGTCCATGTAGTACATCGAGCCGTAGTTCTGCGGCGTGTCCGCGGTGACGCCGTAGTAATTCAGGTTGTACGTGCTCGCGCCGTGCGCCACCATGCCGGTCGACGTCGCGGCGTTGAGGCCGCCGGGGTCCTGCCGGCCCATCGTCATGCCCGGCAGCACGGTGGTGGCGCCGAAGATGGTGCGCGAGGTCGGCACGGCCGTCAGCGTCTCGCGGTCCAGGCGGGCGCCCACCTTCGTGTTCTCCACGTCCATGGTCGGCGACGCGCCGCTGACGGTGACCGTTTCCTGCAACTGCGCCAGCTTGAGCTGGGCGTCAACCGTGATCGTGCTCCGTACGGGCACGACGATGCCGTCTCGGACCAGGGGCGAGAAGCCCGACAGATCGAACGTGAGCTTGTAGGTGCCCGAGTTGACGGCGGGGAAGCGGTACTGTCCGCGCTCGTTGGTGGTGGCGGTCTGGCTGCCCATGACCGCGGGACCCGAGAGCGTGACGGTGACGCCGGGCAGCACGCCGCCCTGCGCGTCGGTCACTCTGCCGACCAGTTCGCCGAACATCTGGCCTGTCTGGGCCGCGGCCGGCGCGAGGGCGGCCAGCAGCAGGGCCAACGTCGCGACGCCCCGAAGGAACGTACGTTTCACGGGTGACCTCCTCCGAAAGACCGGCTCACACGAGCCGGTTGCCCGAACGAACTGGAACAAGTGGAACGGCAGGACGATACACAAGAATTTCGTAAAGACATCGCGACTCTTGCAGAATTTTTATATCCTGCGGGTGCGCGATACGGCTTTTTGGATTTGCGCAGGATCCCAGCGCTTTTCTCATCTTGAAACGGTTTCGAGTTAGAGTTTCGCCGGCGGCGTACAGCGGCCGGGCGCGCACCGGACGGAGGAGAGATGCGGCACATCGGCTTGGCGATCGGCATTGCAGCGACGCTGGCGTTCGGCGCCGGCGCTCAGGAACGTCCGGGAGGGCCGGACGATCTGATGAAGGACCCCGCCGTGAAGGCGGCTGTCGACGCGGCGAAGACGAACGAGCCGCAGGCGATCGAGGACGAAATCCGCTTCTGCCAGGTCCCGGCGCCGGCGTTCAAGGAGAGCGCGCGCGCCGACGTCCTGAAGCGGGAGTTCGAGCAGCTCGGCCTGGAGCACGTCCGGATCGACAAGGCCGGCAACGTGCTCGGTGAACGGCCGGGCGCGTCGCCGCACCCGCACCTGGTGATGGCGGCGCATCTCGACACGGTGTTTCCCGAAGGCACCGACGTCACGGTGAAGCGCGAGGGCGCCGTGCTGCACGGTCCGGGCATCGGCGACGACTGCCGCGGCCTCGGCGTGCTCGTCAGCATCATCCGGTCGATGAAGCAGGCGAACGTCCGGACGCCCGGCTCCATCACCTTCGTGGCCGACGTCGGCGAGGAAGGACTCGGGGATCTGCGCGGCATGAAGCAGCTCTTCGACGAGACGCTCAAGGGGCAGGTGGACCGGTTCGTGTCGATCGACGGCACCGGCCTGAGCATCTCCCACACCTTCGTCGGGAGCCATCGTTACCGGGTCACGTTCAAGGGGCCGGGTGGTCACAGCTTCGGCGCGTTCGGCCTCGCCAACCCGATTCACGCCCTCGGGCGCGCGGTCGCCAAGATCGACGAGTTCCGCGTGCCGACGAGGCCCAAGACGACGTTCAACGTCGGCCGCATCGGCGGCGGCACGTCGGTCAACTCGATTCCTTTCGAGGCGTGGATGGAGGTGGACATGCGGTCGGTCAGCGCGGCCGCCCTCCAGGAGCTCGACGGCCGCTTCCAGAAGGCGGTCGATCAGGCGGTGGACGAGGAGAACCAGCGCTGGGGCAAGCCGGGCGTGATCACGGTGGACAAGAAGCTGGTCGGCGATCGCCCGGCGGGATCGGTGCCGGGTGAATCGCCGATTGTGCAGACGGCTGTCGCGGTCACGAAGCTCTTCGGTCCGGTGCACACCGAAGGGGCCGGATCGAGCGACGCGAACTATCCGGTCAGCCTCGGCATCCCGTCGCTCGATATCGGCGGCGGCGGCCGGGGGGTGCACGCGCATTCGCTCGACGAGGCGTTCGACACGACCGATTCGTACCTCGGCACCCAGCGCGCGCTGCTGCTGACAATCGCACTCGCGCAGAAGTAGGGCAGGTCGGGCGCGACGTCGAGCCGCGTGGCCGTACGTGCGGGCCCCTACCGACACCCGAGCGCGAGAGTCCTCCGCTCGAGGGACGAGGGAGGGTGGGCGCAGCGTGACGGACGGGCCGGGGTGGTGGGCCCCGGTGCCGACACCCCGAGCGCGAGAGTCCTCCGCTCGAGCGACGAGGGAGGGTGGGCGCAGCGTGACGGACGGGCGGGCGGGGGCGGTGGGCCCCGGTGCCGACACCCCGAGCGCGAGAGTCCTCCGCTCGAGCGACGAGGGAGGGTGGGGCGCAGTGTGACGGACGGGCGCGGGCGGTGGGCCCCGGTGCCGACACCCGAGCGCGAGAGTCTACGCTCGAGCGCGAGGGAAGATGAATGCAGCGTGACGGGCGAGCGGGGGTGGGGCCCCGCGAGCAGTAAGAAATGAGGCACACGATGCAACGAGTCATTCGCCGCGCCGTTCTTGCCACGGCGCTCCTGCTGATCGTGGGCGGTTTCGCATCGGGGCAGTCCATCCCGACGCCGTCCGACTTCCTGCACCTTCAGATCGGCGGCGACGGCGTGCTCGCCAGCTACGACCAGATCGTGTCGTACCTGCGCACGATCGCGCCGATGTCGGACCGCCTCATGTTCGAGGATCTCGGCCCGACGACGATGGGGCATCCCTTCGGGAACGTGATCATCACGTCGCCCGAGAACATGAAGAAGCTCGAGTACTACCGGGACCTCAACAACCGGCTGTACGACCCGCGCAAGACCAGCGCGGACGAGGCACGGCGGCTCATCGTCGAGGGCAAGACGATTGTGGCCATCCAGATGAGCATCCATTCCACCGAGGTGGCGGCGGCCCAGCTCTCGATGGAGCTCGCCCGGTTCCTCGCGACCGACAACTCGCCGCGCACGAAGGAGATCCTCGACAACTGCATCATTCTGATGTCGCCGTCGCACAACCCGGACGGCACGCAGATGGTCGCCGAGTGGAACCAGAAGACCCTCGGGACGAAGTTCGAGGGCAGCAACATCCCGTTCCTGTACCACAAGTACGTGGGGCACGACGACAACCGCGACTGGTACATGTTCACGCAGAAGGAGAGCCGGATCACGGTCGAGAAGATCTGGAACCGGTGGCATCCCGAGATCAGCTACGACATGCACCAGATGGGATCCAACGCGGCGCGCCTGTTCATCCCGCCCTACGTCGACCCCTGGGATCCGAACGTCAACCCGATCCTCATCTCCGAGATGAGCATGCTGGGCTCGACGATGGCGGCCGAGCTCACCGGGCAGGGGAAGGACGGCGTGGTCATCCACGCGATGTACGACGGCTGGACGCCGGCGCGCGGCTACACGAACTATCACGGCGGCATCCGGTTCCTGACCGAGGCCGCCAGCGTGCGGCTGGCGAGTCCGATCACGCTCAAGTTCGAGCAACTGGGCCGCGGCATCGGGTACGACGCCAAGGAGGTCGCCTGGAACTTCCCCCGGCCCTGGCGCGGGGGGACGTGGCACCTCCGGAACATCATGGACTACGAGATGGCCGCCGCCGACGCGCTCCTCGACAACGCCGCGAAGTACCGCGAGCAGTGGCTGACCAACTTCTATCGCATCAACCAGCAGGCCGTCGGGCGACGCGACCCGCTGACCGGCAAGGACAAGCCGTACGCCATCGTGTTCCCCGCCGCGCAGAAGGACCCGGCCGCCGCCTACAAGCTCCTGGCGACGCTGCAGTTCGCCGACGTCGAGATCAGTCGCGCCAGGGCGCCATTCACGGCCGACGGCAAGACCTATCCCGCCGGGACGCACGTCATCCTGATGGCGCAGCCGTCCAGCGCCTTTGCGAAGACGCTGACCGAGGTGCAGCATTACCCGGACATCCGGCAGTATCCGGGCGGCCCGCCGCAGCGCCCCTATGACGTCACGGCGTACACCATGCCGCTCATGATGGGCGTCGACTGTCTGCACGTGCAGCAGCCCTTCGAGGCCGACCTCGAGCCGCTGAAGGATCCGATCGCGGCGCCGGGCGGCAAGGTCGACGGCCGCGCGAAGAAGGCGTACGCCTTCGCGCACGACAACGCGGGCATCATGGCGACGATCCGCCTGACCAAAGCCGGGGTGAAGGTCCTCTGGGCGAGCGCGCCGTTCACCTCGGCCGGCGCCTCGTACCCGGCCGGCACCATCCTCGTGCCTGTCGGCGGCCAGCCGAAAGCGGCGCAGAAGACGATCCACCAGACCGTCGCCGCCGTCGCGCGCGATTTGCCGATCGAGGCGCACGCCGTGAACGACGCCGTGCCGGCCGCCGACGCGGTGCGCGCGCCGCGCGTGGGGCTGTACAAGTCGTACGTCGCGTCGATGGACGAGGGGTGGACGCGCTGGATCTTCGAGCAGTGGGGCGTCGACTACACGTCGCTCGAGAACAAGGACGTCAAGGCCGGAGGCCTGCACGACAAGTTCGACGTCATCGTCCTGCCGCAGCAGGCGGAGCGCCAGATGCTCGACGGGTTCGCTGCCGGCACGATGCCCGGCGAGTACGTCGGCGGCCTCGCCGGCGACGGCGTCGCGGCGCTGAAGGCGTTCGTCGACGCCGGCGGGACGCTCGTCGCGCTCGATTCAGCCTCCACCATGCCGATCGATCAGTTCAAGCTGCCCGTGAAGAACGTGCTCCAGGGACTGTCGGGGCGGGGCGGGGGGGCCGGCGGGACGCTCGGCCCGGACTCCGCGGCCTTCTACGCGCCAGGGTCGATCGTCCAGGCGAAGGTCGACCTCGCGAGCCCGATCGCGTACGGCGCGAGCGCCGAGGAGGCGATCTGGTTCGAGCAGAGCCCCGCGTTCGATGTCTCGGGCAACGCCAGGTCGATCGTCACGTATCCTTCGTCGGGCTCGCCGCTCCTGAGCGGATGGCTCCTCGGGGCTGAAAAGCTGAACGGCAAGGCGGCGGTCGTCGATGCGCCCCTCGGAAAGGGGCGCGTGATTCTGTTCGGGTTCCGGCCGCAGTACCCGGGCGCAAACATGGGCGACGTTCAAGCTGCTGTTCAACTCGCTGTACTACGCGACGATGAGTCGGCCCTCCACGACGGCGCACAGCAACGGCGGGGCGCAGTAAGGGCCCGGCCGTTGCGGTGCCAGTCCTAGGCCGACTTCATCCGCTGGAAGCGCTCGAGGTCGTCGGTGCGCTGGTGAGCGGCGCGCCGGCGAGCCACGAGCACGCGCCCCACGAACGCCAGGTGGAAGGCGCCGGTCACACCGAGCTCGATCCCGGTCGGCTGCGCGATGAGCACCGGGATGAAGTTGATGACGGCGGCGCCGAGGAACACGGCCGCGAAGAGCGGGTCGGTCCGCACCGTCGGCTTGCCGAAGCGCATGGCGGCGTGTTCCCATCCCGGTTCGGCCTCGAGGAAGACCTGAAGGTAGCGTCCGATGCGCTCGACCGCGACGTGCAGACTAAAGACTGCCTCGAAGATGCCCGCGAGCACGAGCAGGGGCAGCAGCGTGGCCACCGGCAGGGTGGCCAGGGCGAGGGTGGCGACGGCGAGGCCCGCCCAGACGCCCAGGCCGGCGACGAACACCCAGACCCGCGTGGTGCCGCGTTCCCGAATCGTGGCGCGGAGTTCTCTGTATTCCTCGAGTTCGCGCGGTGTCATGACGCGCTCCTTCGGTTCGGGGCCCAACGTGCCGATATCTTCAGTATGGGGATTGGCCCCGGCAATCGGGGCATTGTGGCACGAAAGTTGTTTATCGCAGAGGTCGATCCGGTAATCGCCTTGCGCTCTAGTAATTATCTGCTACAATGCCTCGCGCGGAATCTCAACCTAACGGCGCGATCGGAATCCACGTGAACCGAAAACCGCACTTCTGGATGGTTCCCTTTGTACTGCTGAGCTGTGTCCTCCTCGGTTCGCCCCCGAGTGTCGCCTCACCGGCCAGCGGGCACAAGAAACCGACCACCCACCACGCGCGTTCGGCGAAGATCCGCGCCCCGCGGTCCGACGTCGCGCGCACGTCCAATCAGCGCCCGCGCAAGCTCTACTCGGCGAAGCGATCGCTGTCGCGCCGCGCCAAGCTCGCCCGGGCGCGCGCCGCCGCGATGGCGCGCGAGACGGCGAACACCGCGCTCCCGCGCTACAAGATCGACACAAACGGCGACCTCGTCCCCGACATCCGCGCGGCGGCCGCCATCATCTACAACCCCGACACCAACGAGGTGATCTGGGAGGAGAACTCCCAGGATCAGCGCTCCATCGCCAGCATCACCAAGGTGATGACGGCGACCGTGTTCCTCGCGGCCAATCCCGACCTGTCGCAGCAGACCACGATTCTGCGGAGCGACGTGTTCCGCGCGTCGACCACGCACCTGCGCGCCAACGATCGGGTGACTGGCGACGACCTGCTGCACCTCCTCCTCATCGCGTCCGACAACGCCGCCGCCCGCGCCCTGGCGCGCATTTCGCCCTACGGCGCCGACGGCTTCGTGGACCGCATGAACGAGCAGGCGGCGGAACTCGGCCTCGACCACACGCATTATGCCGACCCTTCGGGTCTGCTTTCCGAGAACGTGTCGTCGGCGTACGACATGGCGCGGCTCATCGCGCACGCGTCGGCCGACGAGCGGATTGCCTCGATCATGCGGACCCAGGAATACACGGTCGAGACGCCGCGCCGCGCGATCGCGTTCCACAGCACCGATCACCTGCTGGGGCGGGACGACGTCGACGTGCGGGCGGCGAAGACCGGCTTCATCTCCAAGGCGGGCTATTGCCTGGCGACGCTGCTGCGGCTGCCGCAGGGCGGGCAGCACGTCGCCGTCGTCGTGCTGGGGGCGCAGTCGAACGCCGGCCGGTTCATCGAAGTGAGGAATCTCTTCAGCTGGCTCTCGTCGCGCTCTTCGACGATCTTCGCCACCAAGACTCCCGATCCCCAGCCATAGGTCGACGAACGCCGGGCCGTCGAGAACCTGGCCGACCCGGCCGACGCGACGGTCTGCTAGCCGATATATCCCCGTTGCATCGCGGCGGCGTCGAGCGGGAGCGTCGCAATGGTGTCCACCGACACGAGCACCGGCCGGCTGGCGTTGCGGCTGTCGTAGGCTTTCAGATAACGCCGGCAGACGTCGCAGGCAGACACGCGGTAGCGCCCGTCGCGCGTCGCGAACGAGGTGATGAGCGCCCGGTTGTCGTTCGTGCAGAAGGGGCAGGCCAGCGACGGAAACGCCCACTGCGCCGCGCAGCGGCCGCAGATGAGACGCCGCTCGCCGCTCGGCGTGATCACGGCGAAATCCGGCTCCCACCCGCAGAACGGGCAGTGCCCGTGCGGCGACTGCCCGATCTCGCCGCGCTGCATCAGCACCTCGGCGCACCGCGCGAGAAACGGCCGGATGGCCAGCGTCAGCACGTGATCGAGCCCCGGCGGCGCGGCCTCCGGCGCCCGATCGCGCAAGTCGGCGTCGTCGCGCCCCGACGTCGCGCGATACCAGCGCTCGACCACCGGCTCGAGCGTGTTCCCGTCGCGCCCCAGCGCGACGATGGCTTCGTAGCCGGGCGACTCGATGGCATCGAACCGGCGCAGGATGTCCGCGGTCTGCCGGAAGATCAGGCGGAAGTCGGTCCAGTCGAGCGGGATGTCGCGGAAGTTCACCAGGGGACGCCCGGCGGCCTGCTCGGCACGCAGCCAGCCGGCGTCGGCCTGAATCCAGGGCAGCGGCACGCGCGACTGGACGCGCCGCTGCATCTCCACCAGCGCGATCTGCATGTCGACGGCGGTCGCCAGCTCGGGCTGGTCGGCCTTGAGCTGCTTCAGCTCGATGATCTCGCGCGGCTCGGCGCGCGTGGGACGCGGCGGGCGTTCGTGCACGGAGGGATTGTCGACTGAGGCTGGAGGCTGGAGGCTGGAGGCTGGAGGCTGGAGGCTAGGGGAGGCTGGAGGCTGGGGGGAGGCCGCGGGCGTGGAAGCTCGGGGCCGGAACTGGGGTTGGAGGCGGGGAAGCTGGCGTTGGAGGCGGGGAAGCTGGCGTTGGAGGCGGGGAAGCTGGCGTTGGAGGCGGGGAAGCTGGGGTTAGAGGCGGGGAAGCCAGGACCAAGCCCGGGCCCCCTACCCTAACCCCCCAGCCTCCAGCCTCCAGCCTCCAGCCTCCAGCCTCCAGCCTCAGAATGTGAATCGGAAGCCGAGCCGCACGGTTCGCGGTGTGATCCAGCGGTTCGGGTTCTGGAACGACGTGCCGGACGTGTCGATCACGCCGGTCGACGACCCGTTGTCGACGACCCCCTGGTTGTTGATGTTGAAGAGGTCCAGGTAGATGCCGGCCTGCCGCTCGGCGCTGCCGACCGGGAACGTCTTCTCGAAGCGGAAGTCGACGTTGTTGATGGGATCGGTGCGCAGGGATCCGACCGGCGCCGTGCGGATGGTCTCGTTGCCCTGCGTGAGGCCGCGAATCGTGGCGCGGCGCGCGTATGCCAGGCCGGTGGTGTAGCGGTACACGGCGCTGACGTTGAACCCGCCGAAGTACGGCACACGGTAGGTGCCGTCCAGCTTCACCTGGTTCGTGTAGTCGAAGAGCGAATCGCCGTTCAGGTTGATCGCGTGGTTCGGATCGGCGAATGCGCCGGTCTGGCCCAGGCCGTAGGTGCTGCCGCCTCCCGAGTTGGTGCCGCCACGGTTGTCGACCGTGCCGCGCGCGTGCGACCACGTGTACGAGACGTTGGCCTGCCAGTTGTTCGAGAAGCGCTTGTTCCCGATGATCTGGAAGCCGTCGTAGTCGCGAAACGCGTTGTCCGGATTCGTGAAGAGCTTGAACTCCTGGCCCGGGTTCGTCAGGTCGTAGACGGTGACGAGTCCGGCATCGTCGGCCGTGTCCGTCTTGCCATCAGGCCCAGGGTCCACCTTCTGCACCGGGGTGTACACCGATCCGGTGTCGATGAACCCCATGAAGTTCCGGAAGTTGCGCCGGATGTACTGGACCGTGGCCGAGAAGTTCGGGAACAGCTCGCGCTCGACGCCGACGAGGTACTGGTCGAGGTAGGACTGCTTGATGTTCGGATCGATCCCGACGTTCGTGGACGGCGTTCGCCGGGTGAGCTCGGTGAAGTCGTTCGGCCCGTTGACCTGCGCCGTGATGTGCGGGTTCTGGTGCGTCAGGTCCATGAACTCGAACTGGCCGCCGAAAAGCGCGTCGGCGTACCGCCCGTAGTGGGCGCGGATGACCGTCTTGTGGTCGCCCAGCAGATCGTAGGCGAGGCCGATGCGGCCCACCAGCGAGTGGTTCTTGAGCACCGTGCCGAGACCAGGCACCGACCCGCGGTTGACGTCGATCCGGACACCCGGGTTGACCGTCAGGCGATCGCCGACCGTCCAGGTGTCCTGGGCGTACAGCGACGTCCGCTTTGCCGTCGCGTCGGTGACGTAGCCGTCCCACAGGTACACGAGGTACGGCTCGCCGCCGTAGTCGTAGTAGTACCGGCCGCCCGGATAGCCGGACTCGTTGCGGACCTTCGCGCGCTCGTATTCGAAGCCGAACTTGAACTCATGGCTCTTGCCGAGGAAGTTGTCGGCGTAGCGCGTGAGCGTGGCGGCCGTGACGTTCGGCTTGCGGTCGAACCGGCCGTAGTACGGCACGTTCACCGAGTAGAGGCCCGTGAGACCGTCGTAGTGGGGATAGGGCCCCTGACGCGTCTGCGGCGGCGTCGGCTCGACGGGGAAATAGCCGCTGTACCCGCCGTTGCGGATGTTGAACAGCGTGCGGGAATTGATGGTCCAGGTGACCTGGCCGTTCCAGTTCCACTCGGGCGACGGCTCGAGGGCGGTCACCTCGGTCGTCGGCCGGGTGGCGCTGGCGCCGCGGCCCCTGATGTTGTACTTGTCCCACTCGACGAACCCTTCGGCGCGGACGTTCTGCGACAGGGCCCACGTGATCTTGCCGAGGTATCGCGGGTCCTTCTCGCTCGTGAAGTCGCCCGTGAAGCCGGCCGGCCGGTCCTCGCGGTGGAAGTACTGGAAGCCGCCGAAGAAGAACAGCTTGTCCTTCACGATGGGGCCGCCGATCTGCGCCGTCGTGTCCCAGTAGGTCTTGATCTCGCGCGGCGTGAAGCTCGACTGCAGGTCCGCGGGCAGCGACGTCGTGTTGTCGCTGATCCACTTCTTGTTCTCGGTCAGGTACTCGCCGAGGCCGCTGAAGCGGTTGCTGCCCGAACGGATGATGCTGTTGGCGGCCACGCCGGTGAACTCGCCGTACTCGGCGTTGGCGCCGAGCGAGACGATCTGCACCTCCTGCACCCAGTTGTAGTTGAAGAACGACCACGGGGTGCCGCCCTCGGGGTCGCTCACGTCGACGCCGTCCATCAGGAGCGCATTCGAGCTCTGCGTTCCGCCAAACGCCACGCTCTGGCTGACGCCCGGCGTCAGGTTGATGATGTCGGGCTGGAAGCGCGCCGTCGGCAGGTTCTGCAGGACCGCGTCAGAGAGCTGCGTGTTGGACGCGGAGCTCTTGATGTCGACCACCGGCGCCACGCCAGTGACCTGCACGGTCTCGCTCACCGACGCCACGTCCATCGCGACGTCGACCGTGACGGTGGTGCCGAGTGGCAGCTGAATGCCCGTTCGCTTGATGGTCTTGAAGCCCTGAAGCGTTGCCTCCATCTGGTACATCCCCGGATGGAGCGCCGGGAACCGGTAGATGCCCTGGCTGTCGGTGACGTTGGTCTGCACGCCGCCGACCTGCGACGGACTGCTCACGCTGACGGTGACGCCCGGCAACACCGCGCCGGTGCCGTCCTTGATGGTACCGGTCAACGTCGATGTCTGTCGTGCCTGCGCGAGCACCGGTGTGGCCGTGCCGGCGATCGCGCCTGCGACAGCAAGCGCGAGTACGGCCGTTCTCCACTTCATGCTCTTGCTCCTTTCATCCGCCCTCCTGAGTGGTACAAATCCGTACACCAGTCCGGACTCGCGCGTGAGTATACACTCCGGCTAGTTGTGTAGATCGACAATCTGATACAAAATGTCACTCCGTTGAAGCCTTTTGGATTCAATGAATTGAATGTCACTCCGGCTTTTCGGACGACGAGGCGGACGAGCGCGAGGTGCATACTTTTCGGCGCAGGTTGCATAGCGGGACTGGTCGTCGCGTGGAGCTGCTCGCGCCGGCCGCCGCCCCGGCCGTCACGGGCGCGCGACCTAATCCTGATCACGATTGACACGCTGCGCGCCGACCGGGTCGGCGCGACCGGCGGCCCTGACGGCCTGACGCCCCGGCTCGACGAGGTGGCCCGCCGCGGTGCGGCGTTCCTGGATGCGACGGCCCAGGTTCCGCTGACGTTTCCCTCGCACGCCTCGATCCTGACGGGACGCAACCCCACGCGCACCGGCGTGCACGACAACGCCGGCTTCACCCTTCCCGCGTCGGTGCCCACGCTCGCCTCGGTGCTGAAGGCGGACGGCTATCACACGGCCGCCTTCGTCGCGTCGTACGTGCTGCGCGGTTCGACGGGCCTCTCGCACGGCTTCGACCGGTACGACGAGCGGTTCGCGGGCGCCGGCGTCGCGCATCTCACGCTGTCTTCGCTCGAGCGGCGGGCGCCCGAGGTCGCGCGCGCGGCAACCGACTGGCTGAAGGCGGCGCCCCGTCCCTTCTTTCTCTGGGTGCACTTCTACGATCCGCACGCGCCTTACGACGCGCCGCCCGCCTTCGCGTCGAAGTTACCCGGCCGGCCGTACGACGCCGAAGTCGCGACGGCCGACTTCGGCGTCGGCCTGCTGCTCGACGCGCTGCCGCCGGACCAACGCGCCGACATCGTCGTAATGGCCGCCGGCGACCACGGCGAGGCGCTCGGCGACCACGGCGAAGAGGAGCACGGGATCCTGCTCTACGACTCGACGCTGCACGTCCCCCTGGTCATGGCGGGCCCCGGCGTTCCCACCGGCCGGCGGATTTCAAGGCAGGTCCGGCTGGTGGACATTCTGCCGACGGCCGCGGCCCTGCTGGGGGTGAAGCCGCCGGCAGGCCTCGACGGCGAGAGCCTCGTGCCGCTGCTGCAGGGGAGCGGCCCGCCGCCGGCCGCCTCGCTCTCGTACGCCGAGAGCCGTTTCGGGGAGCTGCACTTCGGCTGGAGCGCCCTCAGGAGCGTGCGCGACGGTGACTGGAAGTACATCGACGCCCCGACGCCCGAGCTGTACGATCTTCGCGCAGATGCCGGCGAGCGCCGGAACCTCGCGACGGATCGGCGGGATACCACGGCGGCCCTGGCCCGCGCGCTCGGCCGCATGGTGCCGGCCGCATCCGATCGAGCCCCGGAGCCGAGTGCCGACGCCGAGGAGCGGCTGCGGAGCCTCGGCTACGTCGGCGGACGCGTGACGCTCGGCGCCTCGCAGAAGGGCGGCGATCCGAAGCAGGAGATCGGGCGCTACGTCGCTTATGTCAAGGCGTTCAACGCGGGGCTGGCGAGCCTCGAAGAGGGACGCGCCGCCGAGGCGGAAACGCGGTTCCGCGCGCTGGCGCGCGAATATCCGCAGGCGTTCGAGGCCCATCAGTACCTGGCCCGGGCGCTCGCCGCCCGGGGCGCGGCGCCCGACGCGGTGCGGGAGCTCGACGCGGCCATCGCGCTGGCGCCGAAGGAAGCCGGCCTCTACTTCGACGAAGCGCGCAGTCTCGCCGCGCTCTCGCGCTTCGACGCCGCCTTCGACAAGGTCGCGGCCGGCTTGCGCCTGGAGCCCTCGTCGTTCGACGGCTGGTTGACGCGCGGCCTGGTCGCGCGGGCGGCGGGGCAGCGGGCGGCGGCGCAGGAGGCGTTCGAGGAGGCCCTCGCCATCAATCCCAGCCTCGCGGTGGCGCACTTCGAGCTCGGCCGCCTTGCCCAGGACCGCGGCGACGTCGAGGGCGCCCGGCGGGAATACCGTCTGGCGCTCGAGCGCGATACGATGCTGAAGGCAGCGCGCGAGGCGCTGGACCGTCTGTCCCGATGACGAAGGCCCGGAACGGCACCCGGCGGAGCGCCACGCTGAAGCCACGCGCTCCCGCGACGACGCGGGCCGCGGGTCGATCCCGCGTCGCGGTGCGCACCGCGTGGACGCTCGGCGCTCTCGTCGTGCTGGCCTTCGGCATCCTCGCGTGGATGCGCCTCGCGCCGCGGTCCATCGTGTCGGCGTCGGGGCAGACGCTGGGCTTTCTCCCCTCCGGCGTCCGGCAGTCGACCCTCAACCTCCTGCTCGTGACGCTCGACACGACGCGGGCCGATCGTCTGCACGCGTACGGCTTCGACGGCATCGAGACACCGAACCTCGATCGGGTGGCGCACGAAGGCGTCCTGTTCGAGCACGCCGAGGCGCCCGCGCCGCTGACCCTGCCGGCCCATTCCTCGATCTTCACCGGCAAGTTCCCGCCCGAGCACGGCGTGCGGGACAACGGCGGGTTCTTTCTCGACGACCGGGAGACGACGCTGGCCGAGCGCCTCGCGGCGCACGGATTCGAGACGGGCGGCTTCGTCGGGGCGTACGTGCTCGATCACAAATGGGGCGTCGCGCAGGGCTTCAAGACCTACTTCGACGACTTCGATTTGACCAAGTACCAGTCGCTGTCGCTCGGCAGCGTCGATCGTCCGGGCAACGAGGTGGCCGACCGCGCGCTCGCGTGGCTCGACACGGTCAAGGAGCGCCGCTTCTTCGGGTGGGTCCACTTCTACGACGCGCATTCGCCGTACGATCCGCCCGAGCCGTTCGCCTCCCGCTACAAGGGCCATCCCTACGTCGGCGAGATCGCGTTCGTCGATGCCCAGGTCGGCCGGCTGCTGTCGTTCCTCGACGCGCACGATCTCATGCGCCGGACGGTCGTCATCGTGATGGGCGACCACGGCGAAAGCCTCGGCGAGCACGGCGAGGCGACGCACGGCTTCTTCATCTATCAGTCGACGATGCACGTGCCGCTTCTGGTGCGCGCGCCCTACAGCCTGATGGCCGGGCGCCGGGTCGCCGACACCGTCCGGAGCATCGACGTGCTGCCGACGGCGCTCGACCTGCTCGGCGTTCCTACCGGCGAGCGATTCGAAGGGACGAGCCTGGCGCCGCTCCTGACCGGGGCCAGCCGGGAGCTCGGCCTCGCCGCGTATTCCGAGGCGGTGTATCCGCGCTTCCACTTCGGATGGAGCGACCTGCGTTCGCTGACGGCCGGGCGCTACCAGTTCATCGACGCGCCACGGCCCGAGCTGTACGACCTCGAGCGCGATCCCGCCGAGACGACCAACCTGTACCCCGAGCGCCGCGGACTCGGCGACCGCATGCGCCAGGCGCTCGCCGCACTCGAGGGGCACATGACCGCGCGCGACGCCACGCCGGCGGTCGAAGTGGATCCGGACGCGCGCCAGCGGCTCGCGGCGCTCGGCTACGTGGGCAACTTCGTGACCACGACCGCCTCGTCCGACCGGACGGGCCTGGCCGATCCCAAGGACAAGATCCGGCTGTTCAACCTGATGACGCAGGCGCGCGAGACCTCGCGCCACGACAAGTCGTCCGACGAAGGACTGCACGCGCTCGAACGCGTGGTGGAGCAAGATCCGAAGGTCATCGACGCCTGGTTCATGCTCGGCAACGAGTACTACCGGCGGCGCGAGTTCGCGAAGGCCATCGCCGAGTACAAGCGGGCGCTCGATCTCAAGCCCGATTACGATCTGGTCGTGATCAACATGGCGAACGCCTATCGCGCGCTCGGCAAGGACCAGGAGGCGATGGTTGGCTACCGGCGGTTCATGGAGCTCGACCCGAAGAACGCGCAGATTCGGTATGAAGCGGCGCAGATCCTGCTCGACAACGGCGATCTCGACGAGGCGCAGAAACAGCTCCAGCGCGCGCTCGAGCTCGAGCCGGCTCTTGCCGCCGCGCGCAACGCGCTCGGCGTCGTGGCGCTCAGCCGCGGCGACACGGCGGCGGCCGAGAAGGACATCGTCGCGGCCATCGCGCTGAAGCCGGACGTGCGTCTGGCGCACTACAATCTCGCGCTGCTCGCCGAGCAACGGGGCGACTTCTCGGGCGCCGTGGCCGAGTACAAGAAGGAGATCGACCTGCACGCGAACAGCTACAAGGCGGAGTTCAACCTGGGCCAGCTCTATCGGCGCCTCGGCGACGCCGAGGCGCAGATGGACGCGCTCCGCAAGGCGATCGACATGAATCCCGGGTTCGCCGAGGGGCATCTGTACCTCGCGAAGGCGTACCTCGATGCGGGGACGAACCTGGACGAGGCCCTCACGCTCGCCAAGAAGGGGATCGACCTCGCGCCCCGCTCCGCGTCGGCGCCGCTCGGCTACTACGTCATGGCCGACGTGTACGCCCGGCAGGGACGCCGCGCGGACGCCGAGACTGCCGCGGCGCGCGGCCGCGCGCTCGAGCGGGCGCTCGGCAGCGGGCGCAAAGGAGCCGGCTCGTGAGCGGTCCGACGAAGCACGTCAGGCGGAAGGGCGCCGCCGCAAGTCCGACGCGAAAGGCCCCAGGACCCAGGGCGCAGGGCTCGCGAGGCGCCAAGCCTCGGAGCGTGCTGATGATCGGCAGCGAGGCGCAGCCGTTCGCCAAGACGGGCGGGCTTGCCGACGTCCTCGGTGCCCTGCCGCCCGCCCTCGCGCGGCTCGGATGGGACGCCACCGTCGTGGTGCCGCGCTACCGGGGCGTCGAGGCGGGCCGCCTCCTCGAACGCTTTCCGGTGGCCGTGGGCGGGACCGTCTTCGACGTCGGGTTCTTCGAGACGCCGCTCGGCGACGGAGCACGCGCCCTGCTGGTGGACTGCCCGGAGCTCTACGATCGGGAGACGCTCTACGGGCCGAACAACACCGAATATCCCGACAACGCGCGGCGGTTCGCGACGCTCACGCGCGCGGCGCTCGAGTTCGCGGGGCGGCAGGGCACGACGCCGACGCTCATCCACGCGCACGACTGGCAGGCGGGACTGGCCCCGGTCTACCTGCGCACGCTGTATCGCTCGCATCCCGTGCTCGGCGGCACGCCGTCGGTCTTCACGATCCACAACCTCGCGTACCAGGGGCTGTTCGAGCCCGACTGGCTGCCGCGCCTCGACCTGCCGTGGGAGCTGTACACGATGGACCGGCTGGAATTCTGGGGCCGGATCAGCTTCCTCAAGGGCGGCGTGAACGACGCCTCCCATATCACGACGGTGAGCCGCACCTATGCGGCCGAGATCCAGACGCCGGAGTTCGGCTTCGGGTTCGATGGCATCCTCCGGCGGCGGGCCGCCGACCTGTCCGGCATTCTCAACGGCATCGACGTGGACGCGTGGAATCCCGCGCGCGACCGCTTCCTGCCTGCGGCGTACGGCCCCGACGACCTCGGAGGCAAGGCGGTCTGCAAACGCGCGATGATCGAGCGATTCGCCCTGCCAATCGACGAGGCGGCGATGGCTCGGCCGGTCGTCGCGATGATCTCGCGCATGGTCGATCAGAAAGGCCTCGATCTCGTCTCGGCGATCGCGGGCGACCTCACCGCGCTGGACGCCACGTGGGTCGTGCTCGGAACGGGGGAGGCGCGCTATCAGGACCTCTGGACGGGCCTCGCCGCCGTGCGGCCCGACCGCATCGGCGTGCGAATCGGGTTCGACGAGGGGCTGGCGCATCTCATCGAGGCCGGGGCCGATATGTTCCTCATGCCGTCCCGGTACGAGCCGTGCGGGCTCAATCAGATGTACAGCCTGCGCTACGGGACCGTCCCGATCGTCCGCGCCGTCGGAGGGCTGGCCGATACGGTGGCCGATTTCAAGCCGCGGAGCCGCGCGGCGACCGGATTCGCGTTTCAGGAGTACGCCGGCGACGCCCTCCTTGCGGCCCTCGGGCGGGCCCTGGACACCTACGCCCAGCCGGAGCGCTGGCGTGCCCTTCAGCTCACGGGCATGCGGCAGGACCATTCCTGGGACCATTCAGCTCGGGAGTACGTCAAAATGTATGACAGAGCGGCGGGGCTGGAGGCTGGAGGCTAGAGGCTAGAGGCTAGAGGCTAGAGGCTAGAGGCTAGAGGCTGAGGCAACTCGGTCCCCAGCCCAACCCCGGCCTCCAGCCTCCAGCCTCCAGCCTCCAGCCTCCAGCCTCCAGCCTCCGAGGGAGATCACAGAATGGCAGCGGAAAACGTGCAGACCTTCACGGACGGGAATTTCGAAGACACGGTGATCAGGGCGGGCGGGCCGGTGCTGGTCGACTTCTGGGCCGAGTGGTGCGGGCCCTGCAAGCGCCTCGGGCCGACCGTCGACGCGCTCGCGAGCGACTATGCTGGAAAGGTGACGGTGGGCAAGCTGAACGTCGACGACAACCCCGGGACGGCGATGAAGTTCAACGTCCGTGGCATCCCGACGCTGCTCCTGTTCAAGGGCGGCCAGGTGGTCGAGTCGGTCGTCGGCCTGGCGCAGAAGGACGATCTGAAGAAGGCGATTGAGAAGCATCTCTAACGGAATTGCAGAAGTGCGGACGTGCAATGTCATCCCGTAACGTCATCATCATCGGATCCGGGCCGGCGGGGCTGACCGCGGCGCTCTACACGGCCCGGGCGAACCTGCGGCCGCTCGTCATCGAAGGGCTCGAAGCCGGCGGACAGCTCATGCTCACCACCCTCGTCGAGAACTTTCCGGGGCACCGCGACGGGATCATGGGGCCCGACCTCATGGCCGAGATGCGGGCGCAGGCGGAAAAGTTCGGGGCCGAGATCATCCAGGGCCACGTCCGGCGCGTCGACGTCTGTTCCCAGCCGTTCGTCGTCCGTACCGACGATGAGGAGTACCGGGCGAACACGCTCATCATCGCGACCGGCGCCTCGGCGCGGCTGCTGGGCCTGCCGTCGGAACGGACCCTGATGGGCCACGGCGTCTCCACCTGCGCCACCTGCGACGGGTACTTCTTCCGCGGGCAGGAAATCGCGGTCGTCGGCGGCGGCGACTCCGCCATGGAAGAAGCGGTGTTCCTGACGAAGTTCGCCAGCAAGGTGACCGTCGTCCACCGGCGCGAGACCCTGCGCGCCTCGAAGATCATGCAGGACAAGGCCCGCGCGAACCCGAAGATCGCGTGGATGCTCAACGCGGAGGTCGACGAGATCAAGGACACGGGCAAGGGCGAGGTGTGCGCGATGGTGGTCCGGGACCGCGCCACCAACGCGCCTGTCGAGGTGCCCGTCTCAGGCGTCTTCGTCGCAATCGGCCACACGCCGAACACCTCGCTCTTCCGCGGACAGCTCGAGATGGACGCCAACGGCTACATCCTCACGCACGACGGCGCCAAGACGAGCGTGCCGGGCGTGTTCGCGTGCGGCGACGTGCAGGATCACATCTATCGCCAGGCGATCACCGCGGCCGGCACGGGCTGCATGGCCGCGCTCGACGCCGAGCGCTATCTGGAAGGCGTGCCGGAGCACCTGCAGACCACGACCAGCGTCTGACGGCCGCCCTCAGTCGATCCAGCCGCCTCCAACCACCACGTCGCCGTCGTAGCAGACGACCGCCTGCCCGGGCGTGATGGCGACCTGTGGCTCGTCGAAGACGACTTCCGCGCGCGATCCGTCGAGGGCGCGGACCGTGGCCGCGCCGGGCCGGTGACGGTGGCGAATCTGCGCCGCGACGCGGAGCGGCCGGTCCGGCGCTTCCCCAATCCAGTTGACGTTCGATGCGGTCAGCGTGGTCTGTTCGAGGGACCGCCTGGGTCCCACGACGACCTGCCCCTCGTCGGGCCGGAGCTGCAGGACGTACCACGGCGCGCCGGTCGGAGAAGACAGCCCGAGCCCCTTGCGCTGGCCGACCGTGAACCGGTGGACGCCGTCATGGCCGCCGAGGACGCGGCCCCCTTCGTCGACGATGGCGCCGCGGCGGACGGTGCCGCCGGCGCGGCGGCTGACGAATGCCGCGTAGTCGTGGTCGGGAACGAAGCAGATCTCCTGGCTGTCCGGCTTGTCGGCAACGGGCAGCCGCCGGGCGCGCGCGTACGCCCGCACTTCCTCCTTGGGCCGATCGCCGATCGGAAACAGCGCGCGTCCGAGCTGGTCCTGCGTCAGCGCGAACAGGAAGTAGGACTGGTCCTTGGCCGGATCGACGCCCCGCTTGAGGAGGTATCGCCCCGCCGCGTCGCGCTCGACGCGGGCGTAATGGCCGGTCGCGACCCATTCGGCGCCGAATCCGCGCGCGCGCTCGACCAGCGTGGCGAACTTCAGGTCGCTGTTGCAGTGGGTGCAGGGGAGCGGCGTGCGCCCGCCGGCGTACTCGCGCACGAAGTTCGACACGACGTGCTCGTCGAACTGCCGTTCGAGGTTCAGGATGTAGTGCGGGATGTCGATGACCTGCGCCACGCGGCGCGCGTCGTGCAGGTCGTCGATCGTGCAGCAGCTTCCGAACGACGCCCGCCCCTCCTGCTGGTCGTACAGCTGCATCGACACCCCGACGATGTCGTGCCCCTGCTCGGCGAGCAGGGCCGCGGCGACCGACGAGTCCACGCCGCCCGACATCGCGACAACGATGCGCATAATCATCCAATCGACTGTCGCGACGTGACGTCGGTCGCGCCGGTGCGGCGGGCGCCCCGAGTCTTCGCGGCTACGCGGTCCTGCGCGTCAGGCTTCGCAGCTTCTCGACGATGCCCGGCAGGACCTCCACCATGCGGTCGACCTCCGCATCGGTCGAAAACGCGCCCAGACTCATCCGGATCGAGTTCTGCGTCCGGTGCGCGGGAAGGCCCATCGCGCGCAGGACGTGCGACGGCTCCAGCGTGCCGGACGAGCAGGCCGAACCGGTCGAGACCGCGATGCCGTCGAGATCCAGGGCGATCAGGAGGCTTTCGGCTTCCACGCGATCGAAGCTGATGTTGGTCGTGTTGGGGACGCGCGCCGTCCGATCGCCATTGACCGCGGTCCCGGGTACCCGGCGCAGGATCTCCTGTTCCAGCCGGTCGCGCAGGGCGCCGACGCGATCCGCCTCGGCTCCCAGCTTCGCGACGGCCTGGCGCGCGGCGATGCCGAGCCCGACGATGGCCGGAACGTTCTCAGTGCCCGCCCGGCGGTTGCGCTCGTGCTTGCCGCCGGTGAGGATCGGCACCAGGCGCGTGCCGCGCTTGACCCACAGGGCGCCGGCGCCTTTCGGGCCGTTGAACTTGTGCGCGGAGATCGCCAGCAGGTCGACGCCGAGCGCCCGCACGTCGACCGGGATCTTGCCGGCCGACTGCACGGCATCGGTGTGCACCAGCGCGCCCCGCTCGTGCGCGACGCGCGCGATGTCGGCGATCGGCTGAATCGTGCCGATCTCATTGTTGGCGTGCATCACGGACACGACAGCCGTGTCCTCGGCGAGGGCCTCGTGGAGGCGATCGAGCGAGACGAGGCCCGACGAGTCGACCGGGACGAGCGTCGTGCGCCAGCCCCGGCGGCCGAGGGCCTTGAGCGTGTTGAGCACCGCTTCGTGCTCGATGGCGCTCGCGACCAGATGACGGCGGCCCGACGGCTCGAGCGCCTCGGCGGCGCCGCGCAGGGCGGCGTTGTCGGCCTCGGTGCCCCCGCTGGTAAAGACAACCTCCGAAGGATCGCCGGCGACCAGCGCCGCGACCGCCGATCGCGCATCGTCGAGCGCGGCTTTGGCGCGCTGGCCGTAATAATGCACGCTCGACGCGTTGCCGAAAAGATCCCGTGATGCGGCGGCGACGCCGTCGGCGACTTCCGCCGTCAGGGGTGTCGTCGCGTTGTAATCAAAATAGACACGCACGATGAACTCTTCATCCTACCACCGGCGCTAACCCTCGGCAACAAAAGGACTAGACATCATAAAGCCCCTCACCTATACTGGGCAGCGTTTTTGCGGAAAGAGCAGCACTCACTGACATCCGAGCACGACTCCAAAGGCGCCCTGAAAAGAGGACAGTCGGAGGAAACAGATGTGGAAACGCGATGAAGCGGTCCGACCTACGAGCGGACAACCGACGGCGGCCCCCCCGCCAGCCGCGCCGGTAACGGGGGCGCCGAGTCCTCAGAAGCCGAGTCATCTCATGGAGAAGGACATCGTGAACATTGGCAAATCAGTCGTCATCAAGGGCGAACTGAATGGCAGCGAGGACCTGACCATCGAGGGCCATGTCGAAGGGACGATCCAACTGCGCGACCATGTGCTGACCATCGGACCGAACGGCCGCATCAAGGCGCAGGTGTTCGCCAAGGCGGTGATCGTGCTCGGCGAGGTCACCGGCAACGTGAGCGCCAGCGAGAAGGTCGACATCCGCGACAACGGCTCGGTCGACGGCGACATCATCGCGCCGCGTGTGGCTATTGCCGAGGGGGCGCACTTCCGGGGCAGCGTCGACATGCAGCGCAAGAGCGGCGCGCCCGGACAGCCGAAGGCCGAAGGCAAGCCGGCCGCCGCGCCGACGCCCCAGCCCGCGGCTGCGGCCAATGCGCCGGCAGGACAGCGCGCGTCCTGACGTGAAGGTCCGGAGTCGGAGCTTGGGATTCGCGAAATCGGCCGAATCCCGGCTCCCCATGCCGTTCCCCGATTCCGCCCGGGACGACCTCCTGAATCCCGAAGGTCACCTTCCGAGAACGATCGTCACGTGGGCCTGCTAGATCGCCTCGCGCCACGCCGTTCCGATGCCGACGCGTCGTCGGTCGACCCGTCGGGCGGCGCCGAGCCTGTCCTCGGGACCAAGGCGCTGCACAAGTTTCTCGCGTGCCTGACGTCGCGTGAATCGCCGGTACTGCTCGACCTCGGGCCGGTCGTCGGGAGCAACGTCAGCTTCTTCGGCGAACAGCTCGGGTGCAAGATCTTCGTCGAGGACATCTTCGCCGATCTCGACCGCCACATTCGCGAGGGCAAGCTGGAGGAGCTGCCCGCCTTCCTGGGGCAGCGTTTTCCCCAGGAGAGCGGCAGCGTCGACGGCATCCTGCTCTGGGATCTGCTGGACTACATGGATCGGCCGGCCGCGCAGGTGATGGCGGCCGAGCTGTCGCGCCTGCTGCGGCCCGACGGCGCGCTCCTCGGCTTCTTCGCGACGGGGCAGGCCCAGTCCACGGCCTACACGAAATACATCGTCGTCGACGAGGCGAACCTGAAGCACAGGACGTACGAGGCTGCGCGCGGCCGCCTGACCACGATGGTCAACCGGGACATCATCCGGATCTTCGAAGGGCTGCGCGTCTCGGACTCGTTCCTGCTCCAGCACCACCGCCGCGAGATTCTGTTTCGCAAGCCCGCGTAGCGGTTCCGCCCGGAGGCGGCGCGACCCCGGATTCTGCGGATGCCCAGGCCGATCATCGCCCTCCTCACTGATTTCGGCACGCGCGACCATTACGCCGGCGCGATGAAGGGCGTCGCGCTCGGCATCGCGCCCGACGCCACGCTGGTCGACATCACGCACGAGGTGCCGGCGCACGACGTGCTGGCCGGCGCGCTGGAGCTCGGCGGGTGCTACCGCTATTTTCCCGCGGCCACCGTGTTCCTCATCGTGGTCGATCCCGGGGTCGGCTCGGCGCGTCGGGGCATCGCCGTGGAAGCGGGCGACTACCGCTTCGTCGCCCCGGACAACGGCGTGCTGTCGCTCGTCCTGGACCAGACGCCGGCCCGCCAGGCGGTCGAGTTGACCGAGCGGCGCTACGCGCGGCCGACCGTCAGCCGAACGTTCGAAGGGCGTGACCGCTTCGCGCCGGCGGCCGCCTGGCTGACCCGTGGTGTCGAGCTCGGAGCCCTCGGCCGGCCGGCCGGGGCCCTGCAGCGGCTGTCCATTCCCGCGCCGGCGGTGGAGGGCGACGAGCTGAGCGGGGAAGTGCTGCGCGTGGATCGGTTCGGCAACCTGGTGAGCAACATCGACCGGCCGACGTTCGAGCGGTTCGCGGGGGCGCATGCCGTTCAGCTCCGGGCGGGCGGCATCGAAGTGCCGCGCCTGGTGTCGACCTATGGCGAGGCGTCGCCCGGGGAAGTCTGCGCGCTGTTCGGGAGCGGCGATCACCTCGAAATCGCGGTCAACGGCGGCAGCGCGGCCGAGCGGCTGCGGCTGTCGCGCGGCGCCGCTGTGCACCTCACCCGGCGCGCGTGATACGATGCTGCGCCTCAGCCGCACGGCGTCGGCGCTCTGCCCCTCCGGCGGCATGACGTAGACACCGGCCCCGGCCGGACATCATCTCGACCTTCATATGATCGACTTCTCATTGTCCGACGAGCAGCGGCTGCTGGAGCAATCGGTGCGGGAGTGGGGTGCGCGTGAAGCCGCGCCGCACATCCACGACCTCGATCGCGAGCACAAGTTCGATCGCAAGGTCTTCCCGCAGATGGCCGAGCTCGGGTTGCTCGGCATCTCGGTCCCGCAGGAGTACGGCGGGGCCGGTATGGACTACCTCTGCCTGGGGCTCGCGAGCGAGGAGCTCGAGTACGTCGACACCTCGCTGCGCGTGATCATGTCGGTCCACGCCGGGCTCAACTGCCTGTCGCTCCTGACCTGGGGCAACGAGGACCAGAAGCAGCGGTATCTGGTGCCGCAGGCGCAGGGGAAGAAGATCGCGACCTACGGGCTGACCGAGCCGGGCGCCGGCAGCGACGTGCGCGGCCTGCAGACCGTCGCCGTCAAGAAGGGCGATCGCTACGTCGTGACGGGCGAGAAGATGTGGATCTCGCTCGCCGACGTCGCAGACAACTTTCTCGTGTTCGCGTGGACGGATCTGGAGAAGAAGAAGCAGCGCGATCCCTCCGGACTGAGCGCCTTCATCGTCGAGCGCGCCTTCAAGGGCTTTTCGAGCGCGACGCTGAAGGAGAAGTGGGGCATTCTCGCGGGCAACACCGGCTCGTTCAAGATGGACGAGGTCGAGGTGCCCGAGGAGAACCTCGTCGGCCAGCCGGGCGAAGGGTTCAAGATCGCCATGTTCGCGCTGGACCAGGGCCGGTACACGGTGGCCGCGGGCGCGACCGGCCTGATTCGCGCCTGCCGGGACGCCAGCGTCAAGTATGCGACCGAGCGGCGGACCTTCGGCGTCGAGATCGCGCAACACCAGCTCGTGAAGGAGATGATCGCGCAGATGGAGTCGGACTACCACGCGGCGCGCCTGCTGTGGCTGCGCGCCGGGTGGCTGAAGAACCGCGGGCAGCGGAACACGCGCGAGACGGGCCTCGCCAAGTGGTTCGCGACCGTCGCCTCCGAGCGCGCCGCCAGCGACGCGGTGCAGGTGCACGGCGCCAACGGGTACTCCGACGAGTACCCGGTCGGCCGGTTCTTCCGCAACTGCAAGGGGGCGGTCATCTACGAGGGCACGCGCGAGATCCACAAGCTGATGCAGGCTGACTACGTGCTCGGCTACCGCCAGGATCGGCCGACGCGGTGCGAGCTGCCGCCCGTCGAACGTTGAGCCTCGCGGATTCACGTCCTGGCCAAGGTTATGGACCCTGATCTTTCGCTCGAGTTCCTGCGCGTCGTCGAGGAGGCGGCCATCGCCTGCGCCCACACGATGGGGCAGGGCGACCGCCACAAGTCCGACCACGTCGCCGTCGAGGCGATGCGGAAGGTGATGGACACCGTGCCGATCGACGGAACGATTGTGATCGGCGAGGGCGAGCGCGACGAGGCGCCGATGCTCTACATCGGCGAGCGGGTCGGCATGGCGCACGCCCGGGACGGCCGCGGCCCCGCCGGCGGCTTCCCGCAGGTGGACATCGCGGTCGATCCGCTCGAAGGGACCAACCTCTGCGCCACTGGCACCGCGAACGCGATCGCGGTGCTGGCGGCGTCGAACCGCAACGGCCTGCTGCACGCGCCGGATCTCTACATGGAGAAGCTGGTGGTCGGTCCGAGCTCGCGGGACGCGGTCAGCCTCGACGCGCCGGTCGCCGACAACCTGAATGGCATCGCCCGGTCGCTCGGCCGCGACGTGGACGACCTCGTCGTCATCGTGCTCGATCGGCCGCGGCACGAGAAGCTGATCGCGGACATCCGCGCCACCGGCGCCCGGATTCGCCTGATTGGCGACGGCGACCTGTCGGCCGGCATCGCGGCGGCGGTCGTCGGATCGGGCGTGCACGCGGTCATGGGCACGGGCGGCGCGCCCGAGGGGGTGCTCACCGCGGCCGCGATGCGCTGCCTGAACGGCGAGATCTTGGCGCGCCTCGTCGTGAGCAAGCCCGAGCACGAGGAACGCTGCAGGGCCATGGGCATCACCGACTTCAAGAAGGTGTACCGCGCCCGCGATCTCGCGCCGGGCGACAAGATCATCTTCGCGGCGACCGGCGTCACCGACGGCACGCTGATGCGCGGCGTCCGCTTCTTCGGCGACGGCACGCGCACCAGCTCGGTCATCATGCAGAACGAGCCGCACCAGATCCGGTTCATCGACAGTATCCACGTGTCCGCGGAGAGCGACGTCCGGATCCGCTTCTGACCGCGATCAGCGTCCATGCGCCGCGTGGCGATCGACCCGCGCTCGCCGGCGACTGCCGCCATAGACGCCGCGGCGGCGGCCGTGCTGGCGGGCCACGTCGTCGCGATTCCCACCGACACGCTGTACGGCCTGGCGGCCGATCCGTTCTCGGCGGCGGCGGTCGCGCGCCTCTACGCCGTCAAGGCCCGTCCGCTCGAGCGGGCGCTGCCCCTGGTGGCCGCCGACGTCGAACAGGTCGCGGCGCGTCTGGGCGCGCTGCCGCCCCTCGCCCGGCGGCTGGCCGAGCGCTTCTGGCCGGGCCCGCTCACGCTGCTCGTCCCCGCCCCGGCCGCCCTGGCTGCCGGCGTGTCGGGCGGAACCGGCCGGGTCGGCGTGCGCGTGCCTGATCATGAGGTGCCGCGCGCGCTCTGCCGGGCCGCCGGGCGCCCGCTGACCGCGACGAGCGCGAACGTGAGCGGCGAGCCGCCGAGCGCCGATCCCGACCAGATCGCGCGGGCGATCGGGGAGCGGGTCGCCCTGCTGCTCGACGCCGGCCCGACGCCGGGCGGTCCGCCGTCGACCATCGTGGATGCGACCGGTGCGACGCCGGCGCTGGTGCGCGAAGGGGCGATTCCGTGGGAGCAGGTCCGCGCATGCATGGCAGACGGGTAGGGACACGGGAACGCGCGGCGCTCGTCGGCCTGGTGTCAGGCCGCGCGCGGCGCCTGGAAGCCGAGCGCTCGCTCGACGAGCTGGCGGGACTGGCCGAGGCCGCGGGCGCCGAGGTCGTCCTGCGCGTCACGCAGGAGCGGCCCCGGCCGGACCCGTCGACCTTCCTGGGCGCGGGGAAGGTGGCCACGCTGGCGGCGTCGTGCGCCGAGATGGCCGTCGAGGTCGTGATCTTCGACAACGAGCTGACGCCGGCGCAGCTCGGGCAGATCGAGGCCCAGGTCGCCCGCAAGATCGTCGACCGCACCCAGCTGATTCTCGACATCTTCGCGCGCCGCGCCCGGACGCGCGAAGGCAAGCTCCAGGTCGAGCTCGCCCAGCTGAAGTATCTGCTGCCGCGACTGGTCGGCGCCGGGCTGGCGCTGTCCCGCCTGGGCGGCGGCATCGGCACGCGCGGCCCTGGTGAAACGAAGCTCGAGACCGATCGCCGGCGTATCCGGACCCGCATCCACGCGATATCCGCCGACATCGAGCAGGTGCGCCGCCGCCGGGCGCAGCTCCGCGAGCGCCGCCACAAGGCGTCGGTGCCGACCGTCGCGCTCGTCGGTTACACCAATGCCGGCAAGACGACGCTCTTCAACGTGCTGACGCGGGCCTCCGCGGAGGCGTCCGATGCGCTGTTCGTCACGCTCGATCCGCTGCTCCGGCAGGTCCGCCTGCCCGACAACCGGGAGCTCCTGGTCTCGGACACGGTCGGCTTCATCGATCGTCTCCCGCACGCGCTCGTCGCGGCCTTCCGGGCCACGCTCGAGGAAGTGACCGACGCCGATCTGATCCTGCACGTCATCGACGCCGCAGCGCCGGACCGGGAGCGCCGCCTGCGAGCGGTTCGCGAGGTGCTCGAGGAGGTCGGCGCCATCCAGGTGCCGCTCGTCGAGGTCTACAACAAGTGCGATCAGCTGACGCCAGACGAGCGGCGCCGGCTGCAGGAGGCGGATCCGGCGGCGCTGTACATCTCGGCGCTCGGCCGCCAGGGAATCGATGAGCTCGTCGACACGATCGCGTCGCGGCTCGCGCTGGACACCCGCCGCGTTACCTACACCTTCGATCCCGACGATGCCGGTGATCGCGAGCGGATCGCGCGCCTCTATCGGCACGCGCGCGTCCTCGTGCATGAGGCGCGCGACGGGCGCGTCTCGATCGTGGCCGACGTGCCCCGGCGGCTCGTTGCCCGCGTCGAGCCCCCGGCGAGGTAGAATTTTTCGATGCGGAAGCTCGCGATCGCGGCCGCCCTGCTCGCGGCGGCGGCCGCCTGTGCGCCGAAGATGGCGCCGGCGCCGGTCGTCACCGCGCCGAAGTTCCCCGAGTTCGTCGCGCCGGGAGTGCCGCCCTCGCTGGCGTCGACGCCGGAGGCCGAACGCGAGGATCGCGGCTGGCAGTTTCTGCAGGTCGGCGATCTGAAGAGCGCCGAGCACGAGTTCGGCGCCGCGCTGCAGTCGGCCCCCGCCTTCTTCCCGGCCGAGGCCGGCCTGGGCTACGCCTCGCTCGCGCGCAAGGACAACAAGGCGGCCCTGTCGCACTTCGACAAGGCGGTCGAGGCGCAGCCCGGCTACGTCTCGGCGCTGGCCGGGCGCGGGTTCGCGCTCGCCGGGCTCGGCCGCTCGGCCGATGCGGTCGCCGCGTTCGACGCGGCGCTCGCGGCCGACCCGTCGCTCACCGACCTGGGGCGCCGGGTCGAGGTCCTGAAGTTCCGCGCCGTACAGGAGGAGCTCTCCACGGCGCGACAGGCGGCGCGTGGTGGCCGGCTGGAGGAGGCCGAGCGGGCCTATGAGCGCGCGATCGCCTCATCGCCCGACAGCGCCTTTCTCTACCGGGAGCTGGCCGCCGTCGAACAGCAGAAGGGCGACGCGGACCGCGCCGTGCAGCATTTCCGCAAGGCACTGGCCCTGGACCCGTCGGATGCGCAGGCGCAGGTGCACCTGGGCGACCTGCTGATGGCGCGGGAGGACTTCAAGGGCGCCTCGGCCGCCTACGCCGCGGCGTACGCGATTGAGCCGGGGGAGGCGCTCGCCAAGAAGCTGGAGGCCGCGCGCGACCGGGCCGCCATGGCGACCCTTCCGGCCGAGTACCGCGCCATCGGCGATGCGCCGCAGATCACCCGCGCGGAGCTCGCGGCGCTCATCGGCGTCCGGCTGGCGCCGCTCGTCAAGGAGAGCGACCGCAACGCGGTCCTCATCACCGACGTCGGCTCGAGCTGGGCGGCGCCCTGGATCATGGCGGTCGCCCGCGCCCGGATCATGGAGCCGTATGCCAACCACACGTTCCAGCCGGCCGCCATCGTCCACCGGATCGACCTCGCGCAGGCGATCGGCCGGCTGCTCGCGCGGGTCGCCGCGGAGCACCCCGAGCGCGCCCGCGCCTGGCAGACGGCGCGCGTAACGTTCTCCGACCTGTCGCCGGCGCACCTGGCGTATCCGGCCGCGTCCGCCGCGGTGTCCTCCGGCGTGATGACGACAGGGCCGGATCGCGCCTTCGCTCCCTCGATGCCGGTGACCGGCGCGGAGGCGATGGCGGCGGTGTCGCGGATCGAGGAGCTGGCCGACGTCGCCAGGCTTCGGAAGCAATGACAGCCCTCACGCCGGCGAATCAGCTGACGCTCCTGCGCATGCTGCTCATCCCGGCCTTCGTGATCCTCGTCGTCTACGGCTACCTCGGCTGGGCCCTGACCGTCTTCGCCACCGCCGGCGTCACCGACGCGCTCGACGGCCTCATCGCGCGGCGCTCCGGGCAGAAGACGAGCCTCGGCGCGTGGCTCGATCCGATGGCCGACAAGCTGCTGCTCGTGACGACGTTCGTCGTGCTGACGCTTCCGGGCCTCGGCCTGGCGAACCGCCTGCCGATCTGGCTGACCGTCCTCATCATCAGCCGCGACGTGGTCATCGTGCTGACGGTCGCGATCATCAACCTGGCGATCGGCCGGCGGACGTTCCGGCCGTCGGTCTTCGGCAAGATCGCGACCGCCACCTACATCCTGACGGCGGTCGCCGCGATGCTCTTCAACTACCTCGGCTACCACTCGATCGTCGTCGACGTCGGCATCTGGGCGTCGCTCGTCATCACGCTGGTGTCCAGCCTGCACTATATCTGGCATGCGGCGCGGATTGCCGATTCGCCGCAGGGGACCGTCGCATGAGCATCGAAGTGGACAAGGCGCCGGACACCGTCCGCCAGTTCATGCGGCTGGCGGCGGCCGGCGTCAACGGCGAGACGCCGGTGACGCGGATCGAGCTTCGGGGCGTGCGCATCGAGAAGAAATGACTTCCCGGGACGCCGCGCTCGCCGGCGCGCTGTCGGCGCTGGCCGCCGGATGCGCGCACCGCGTGCCGCCGCTCGACGCCTCGGCGCCGGTCCGGTGGGAGAGCCGGGTTCCGCTCGACGGCCGCTCCCTGACGCTGCACCTCTCGCGTCCCTGCACCATCGACGACGCGCACCCGCTCGTGCTGTTCGCGACCGGCGACGGCGGGTGGCGCGGCAAGGACAAGGACGCGTACGAACGCATCACCCGGTGGGGCTACCCGGTGGCCGGCTTCAGCGCGCCCGAGTACCTGCGGCAGGTCGTGCGCCGGCGGCAGGAGGCGACGCCGGCCGACGTCGCGCGCGACTACGGTCGGTTCATCGCCGCGGCGAAGGCCGAACTCTCGCTGCCGCCGGCCACCCCGACGATCCTCGTCGGCGTGTCGCGCGGATCGGGGCTGACCGTCGCGGCCGCCGGCCAGGAGACGCTGCAGAGGGAGCTGGCCGGGCTCGTCACCGTGGCGCTGACCCGCGAGGAAGAGTACGTGCACCACCTGCGGCGCAGCCGTCGATCGCCGGATGGCGATTCCGAGCTGGTCATGCTGGACAACTACGAGTACCTCGCGCGGCTCTCGCGGCTGCCGCTCTCGATCATCCAGTCCACCCACGACGACTACCTGCCCGCGGCCGAGGCGAGGCGCCTGCTCGGGCCTGATACCTCGCTCCATCAGCTCCACGCGATCGAGTCGAAGAACCACAGCTTCAGCGACGCCCGGCCGCAGCTCTATCAGGAGCTCCAGCGCTCGCTGGCGTGGGTGGCGCGCCGCCACCTCGACCTGGCGCCGGAGGGGCGATGAGACGCGCGTGGATTGCGGCGCTCGCGGCCATCTTGATCGCCACGGCGGGACGTGCGGGTGCGGTGCCGGCCGAGCACGTCGACCTTCCCGTGCGCGGACGGGCGCTCGCCCTCGCGGTCTATCGTCCCGCCGGGGCCTCGCGCGGCACGGTCTTGATGGGCAGCGGCGACGTCGGGTGGGTCGGGCTCGCCGTCTCGATGGCCGAGTTCCTGTCGGCCCAGGGCTACACCGTCGTCGGGATCAATGTCCGGCAGTACCTGTCGGCGTTCACGGTCGGCAAGAACCACCTGACCGAGGGCGACGTCCCGGGCGACTACCAGGCCATCGCGGACTGGCTGAAGAAGCAGCGGCTGCTGGTGCCGCCGGTGATCGTGTCGGGCGTGTCGGAGGGCGCCGCGCTCGCCGTGCTCGCGGCCTCGTCGGCGGCGAATCATGCCTGGATGACCGGCGTCGTGACGATGGGGCTGCCCGGCGTGGCCGAGCTCGCCTGGAAGTGGAGCGACTTCACGGCGTGGATCACCAAGAGCGACGCGAAGGAGCCGTCGTTCTCGGCGTTCGATCGTGTGGCCGCCGTGTCCCCCCTGCCGCTCGTCATGATCCAGTCGACGAAGGACGAGTACGTGCCGGAGGCCGCCTACCGGCGGTTCGAGTCGACGGCGCGGGAGCCGAAGAAGCTCGTGCTCATCGACGCGGCGAACCACCGGTTCACCGACAAGGGGCCCGAACTGCAGCGCGCGTACCTGGCGGCAATCGCCTGGGTCAGGAGGCGCGCGACACCTTCGTCACCTTGACCGCCTGCCCGACGAGGTATTCGACCCGGATGCGGTCGCCCGGGTCGAGGCTGCTGGCGGTGACCGCCTCGGGGCCGACGCGCGCAACGCGCACCTCGCCGTCGGGATCGTCGGCGTCCGTGAAGTACAGATCCCACGCGATCTGGCCGTGGACGCTGATCGGCTGGACCCGCCTCAGAATGCCGTCGCGTGTGCCCTTGAGCATTCGGTCCTTCGCGCGGTTGGCGCCTCGCGCTCCTGCTGGAGCCCCACGCGCCGTCGCGGTCAGCCTTTCCGCCCCCAGCAGAGGATCCGCTTGTACGGAAAGAAGAACGGCGCCGCCGGCTCCAGCCGTTCGAGCAGACGCTTCCGGTAGAGCTCCAGAAACGGCGGAAACATGCCTGCCGGCAGGTGGCGATCGTACTCCGTCAGCAGCGTCCCCTGCATCCATTCGAGCACGTCCTCCCGGGACGGCAGCACGTGGGGGTAAACGCCCAGGTGCACCCGCTGTTCCGCCAGGCCGCTCGCATAGAGCAGGCGCGCGTACGCCTCGGGCGGGAGTACCGGCTGCGGCCGGCGCCATCCCTTGAAGGCGGACCGGAACGGCTCCTCGGCCGCCAGGGCCTCGGCCACCTCGTGAGACGGGTCGTCGTGCGAGCTCGGGACCTGGAAGGCCAGCTGCCCTCCCGACCTGAGCGCGCGGACGAGCCGAGGGACGAGCGAGCCGTGATCCGGCACCCAATGCAGCGCCGCGTTCGAGAAAATGAGAATCGTACCGGTCGACCGCGTCGAACGCCTCGATGGTCCCGTGCTCGAACTGAAGCCCGTCGGGCAGGTCGGAGCCGGCGGCGTGGAGCATCTTTTCCGATCGATCGATGCCCAGCGTCTCGCGCGCGCCGAGTCGCTCGTGCAGGAGCCGCGTGATGCGGCCGGTGCCGCAACCCAAATCGACGATGCGCATGTCGGGCGACAGCTGGACGAGCGCCATCAGGTCGAGCGCCGGCTGCTCGCGCTCGCGTCGGAACTTCTGGTCCTGAACGGGATTCCAGGTGTCGGACACGGGGGCCTCGCGATTCTCTCGGGCCAAGGGCGCGGGCGGCGGGTCGCTCTCGGCGAAGGGCAGCCAATCGGCGGCCGGCCGCTCCGCCGCCCCGTCGGTGCAGAGATTGTGCACGCTCGCGCCGAGCAGCCGCACGGGCCGCCGGCCGGCTTCCGTCTTCGCCAGCAGCTGCACGGCCCGGGCGACCAGGTCGGCCTCGTCGCGCGTCGGTCCGGCGCTGTGGCTGCGCGTGATGGTGGTGAAGTCGGAATAGCGGACCTTGATGGTCACTGTGCGGGCCGCCAGCCCCTTGCGCGCGAGCCAGCGGGCGGCATCGGCGGCCATCTCGGCGATCTCCCGGCTCATCTCGTCGACGTCGGTGAGGTCTTCGGCGTAGGTGTTCTCGCGGCCCGCCGACTTGGCCGCGCGGTTCGGCACGACCGGCCGGTCGTCGACGCCGCTGGCGAGCTGTCGCAGCCAGTCGGCCAGGCTCCCGACCGTGTCGCGCAGCGCCTGCGGATCGGCGGTCCGGACGTCGATGAGGCGCTCGATTCCCCGCGTGCGGAGCCTGCGCGCCGTGACCGGACCCACGCCCCACAGCGCGTCGACCGGCAGCTGCTGCAGGAACGGCTCGACGCGATCGGGGCTGATGACGGTCAGGCCGTCGGGTTTCTTCCAGCCCGACGCAATCTTCGCGAGGAACTTGTTCGGCGCCACGCCGGCCGACGCGGTGAGGCCGGTCTCGGCCCGGATGCGGGTCTTCAGGCGCCTGGCGACGGCGGTGGCCAGGGGCTCGCCCCAGGCATTCTCGGTGACGTCGAGGTAGGCCTCGTCGAGCGACAGCGGCTCGACGAGCGGCGTCACCTCGCGGAAGATGCTGAACACGGCCTGCGACGCAAAGCGGTACCGGCCGAAGTCGGGCGGCACGATGACGAGCGAGGGGCACAGGCGGACGGCGCGTGCCATCGACATCGCGGACCGGACGCCGAATGCCCGAGCCTCGTAGCTGGCGGCTGCGACCACTCCGCGTTGATCCGGCCGGCCGCCGACCGCGACCGGCAGGCCGCGGAGCGCCGGGTCGTCGCGCTGCTCGACCGACGCGTAGAACGCGTCCATGTCGACGTGAAGGATTCGTCTCACGGGAGTGTGAGATGGCTGATTGCAGACTGCGAATGGCAGATTGGGACTGACGGTTGGTGATTGAGGGCCATCCTGCGATCTCTCGGTTAGAATAAACGATTGCGCCGGCTGTCGCCACGGCTTGGGGCCGGCCTCGATCAATCAGCAATCGTCAATCTTCAATCTTCAATCTTCAGTCTGCAATCTCAACATTCAGCGATGCCTCAATTCATCTACACCATGAAAGGCCTCGGGAAGGTCCATCCTCCCGACACGAAAGTCCTCGAGGACATCTGGCTGTCGTTCCTGCCCGGCGCGAAGATCGGCGTCCTCGGCGCCAACGGCGCCGGCAAGAGCTCGCTCCTGCGCATCATGGCGGGCGAGGACCGCAACTTCCTCGGCGAGGCCTTCCCGGCCGACGGCATCTCGATCGGGTTCCTGCCCCAGGAGCCGCGGCTCGACGCCTCGACGTCGGTGCTCGGCAACGTCGAGGAGGGTGTGGCCGGGCTGAAGGCGCTGCTCGCGCGGTACGACGAGGTCAACGCCAGGCTCGGTGAGGAGCTCACGCCCGAGGAGATGGAGACGGTCCTCGACGAGCAGGCGCGGATCCAGGATCGGATCGACGCGGCCAATGCCTGGGATCTCGACTCGCGTCTCGAACTGGCGATGGACGCGCTCCGCCTGCCGCCCGCCGACGCCGACGTGGCGACGCTCTCGGGCGGCGAGCGGCGCCGGGTCGCGTTGTGCCGGCTGCTGCTGCGGTCGCCCGATCTGCTGCTGCTCGACGAGCCGACCAACCACCTCGACGCGGAGTCGGTCGCCTGGCTCGAGCTGTTCCTGAAAACGTATCCCGGCACGGTGGTAGCGGTAACCCACGACCGGTACTTCCTGGACAACGTCGCCGGCTGGATCCTCGAACTCGATCGCGGCCACGGCATCCCGTGGGAGGGAAACTACTCGTCGTGGCTCGAGCAGAAACAGAGCCGCCTGGCGCAGCAGGAGAAGGCGGAGACCCGGCGCCAACGGACCCTGGAGCGGGAGCTCGAATGGATCCGGATGTCGCCGCGGGCCCGCCAGGCCAAGGGCAAGGCCCGCCTCAACGCGTACGAGGAGCTGCTCCGCGAGGAGACCGCGCAGAAGATCGAGACGGCCGAAATCTACATCGCGCCCGGCCCGCGCCTGGGCGACCTGGTCGTGGAGGCGCGCGGGCTGCGCAAGGGGTATGGGGACAACCTCCTCATCGACGACCTGACGTTCACCCTGCCGCGGGGCGGGATCGTCGGCGTGATCGGGCCGAACGGCGCGGGGAAGACCACGCTGTTCCGCATGATCAACGGCCAGGAGGCGCCCGATGCCGGGACGCTGAAGGTGGGCGACACGGTGCGAATCGGCTACGTGGACCAGAGCCGCGAGGCGCTCGAAGCGACCCGGACCGTCTGGGAGGAGATTTCCGGCGGCCAGGACGAGATCGAGCTGGGCAAGCGCAAGGTCGCGTCGCGCGCCTACGTCTCGTGGTTCAATTTCAAGGGGCCGGCGCAGCAGCGCAAGGTCGGCTCGCTGTCGGGCGGCGAACGCAACCGCGTGCATCTCGCCAAGCTCCTGCGGCAGGGAAGCAACCTGCTTCTGCTCGACGAGCCGACCAACGACCTCGACGTCGACACGCTGCGCGCGCTCGAGGAGGCTCTGCTCAACTTCGCCGGCTGCGCCGTCCTCATCAGCCACGATCGCTGGTTCCTGGACCGCATCGCGACCCATATGCTCGCCTTCGAGGGCGACAGCGGCGTGGTGTGGTTCGAGGGGAACTACCAGGACTACGAGGCGGACCGCCACCGCCGGCTCGGCGCCGCGGCCGACCAGCCGCACCGGATCAAGTACCGGAAGCTGACCCGCTAGGGCTGCCGCCCGGGCCGCGCGGCGGCAGCCGCGTCTCGACGAGCGCCTTCACCTCGTCGAGGCGCCTGGCCAGCTCGCGCTGCGCGTGGCCGTTCTTGTACCCCGCCAGCACCAGTTTCACCGACACGAGGAACACGCCGGCCTCGAGCAGCAGGTCGTGCGTCAGCCCCTTCTCGAAGAGCGCGAGGAGGAAGAGGACGAGCGTGAGCCCGATGGTCAGCGACGAGGCGCGGTCGAGGGTGGGATGGTGCACGGGCATGGCGCCGCCTACCGGGGCTGCTCGAGCTTCGTCCGGAAGTATGCGACGGTCTTCACCAGCCCCTCTTCGAGGGCGACCTTCGGCTCCCACTGCAGCAGGGTCCGCGCGCGCGTGATGTCCGGCTGGCGCACCTTGGGGTCGTCGGTCGGCAGGGGCCGATAGACGATCTTCGACGTCGACCCGGTCGTCCGGATGATCGCCTCGGCAATCTGCTTGATGGTCATCTCGCGCGGATTCCCGATGTTGACCGGATCGTTCTCGGCCGAGAGCATCAGGCGGATGATGCCGTCCACCAGGTCGGTGATGTAGGTGAAGCTGCGGGTCTGCGAGCCGTCGCCGAAGACCGTGACGTCCTCGCCGCGCAGGGCCTGCGTCATGAAAGCCGGTACGGCGCGGCCGTCGTGGAGGCGCATGCGGGGCCCGTAGGTGTTGAAGATCCGGACGATCTTGGTGTCGAGGCCGTGGTACCGGTGGTAGGCCATGGCGATGGCCTCGGCGAAGCGCTTGGCTTCGTCGTAGACGCCGCGCGGCCCGACCGGGTTGACGTTGCCCCAGTAGCTCTCCTTCTGCGGGTGCTCGAGCGGATCGCCGTAGACCTCGGAGGTGGAGGCCAGGACGAACCGCGCGCCTTTCGCCTTGGCGAGGCCGAGCGCCTTGTGCGTGCCGAGCGCGCCCACCTTCAGCGTCGGGATGGGCAGCTCGAGGTAGTCGATCGGGCTCGCCGGGCTGGCCCAGTGCAGCACGAAATCGACCGGACCGTCGATGTAGATGTAGTTGGTGACGTCGTGCTTGATGAAACTGAACGGCCGGTTGGCCAGGTGCGCGATGTTGGCGACGTCGCCCGTCAGCAGGTTGTCGATGCCGATGACCTCGAAGTCGCGATCGAGCAGCGTTTCCGCCAGGTGGGAGCCGATGAAGCCCGCGGCTCCAGTGATGACGACCCGCTGTTTAGTAGGCATGCTTGTGGAAGAATCCCTTCAGCAGCGTGAGCCACATGATCTTGAAGTCGAGCCGCACCGACCAGTTCTCGATGTAGTACAGGTCGTACTCGATCCGCTTCTCGAGCGGCGTGTTGCCGCGCCAGCCGTTGACCTGCGCCCAGCCGGTGAGCCCCGCCTTGACCTTGTGGCGCAGCATGTACTGCGGAATGCGGTGCTTGAACTGCTCGACGAAGTGCGGCCGCTCGGGCCGCGGCCCGACGATCGACATGTCGCCGCGGAACACGTTCCAGAGCTGCGGCAGCTCGTCGAGGTTGGCCCGGCGCAGGAAGCGCCCGAGCGCGGTGACCCGCGGATCGTCCTCGGTCGCCCACACCGGACCGGTTTCGCGCTCGGCCTCGTGGCTCATCGACCGGAACTTGACGATCGTGAACGGCTTGCCGTCCAGGCCCATCCGCTCCTGCCGGTAGAAGATCGGGCCCCGCGAGGTGAGCTTGACGAGCGCCGAGATGATGGCGAGCGGCAGCGCCAGGACCAGCAGGGCGGCGCTCGAAATGAGGATGTCGATGACGCGTTTGACGGCGCTGTTGAACCCCTGCAGCGGCACGTCGTTGATGTTGATGACCGGCACGCCGTCGAGGTCCTCGAGCCGCGCGCGGAGCGCGATGACCTGCAGCAGGTCCGGCACCACCTTGACGTCGACACACTCGCGGCTCGTCGCCTCGATGAGCTCCAGCATCCGCACGTGCTGCTCGGGCGGCAGCGCGACGTACAGGTGATCCACGCTCTCGCGGGCGGCGATCTCGGGCGACTCTTCGAGCGTGCCGAGCAGCGGCAGGCCGCGGTAGCCGAGGTGGTCGCCGGCCGCGCGGTCGTCGACGAACCCGACGATCTGGTACCCGAGCTCGCGATGCTCGAGAATCTTGTCGGCGACGAGGCGGCCCAGATCCCCGGCGCCGGCGATCAGAATCCGCTTCAGGCCGATGCCCGCGCGCCAGCGGCGCTCGAGCGCTTCGCGCACCAGCTCGCGCGACGCGAAGGTGAGCCCGGTATTCAGGACGAGGAACAGGCCCCAGACGACCTGCGACACCTCGAACACGCCTCGGTCCTTGGCCGCGCTCGTCGCGAAGTAGGTCTCGACGTACAACGTCGCGACGATGCCGAAGACGACGGCGAGGATGCTGCCGACGAAGACGGCGAAGAAGTCGTCCACGCGCGACCGGCCGCGGCGCAGCCGGTAGAGCCCCTGCAGCTGGAACGCCACGGGGACCAGCACGGCGATGAACGGCAGCACGTTGACGTACTGCCGCAACGGCGGCACGCCCTTGGTGATCGGAATCAGCCCCGCGTGGAAGCGGATGGCGTACGCCATCACGAACGCCGACACGCCGAGCAGGGCGTCGGAGCTGACGTGAATGGCGACCAGGAGCTGGTTGTACCGCTTGACCATTATTCAATGGCGGCGGGGCCCCACCCCCGCCGCGAACTCACGCTGATGCCTCGCCTCGGAGTCACATGTCCTCGGCTCGGCATGGCCGCAGGCGCGCCCTTCGTGATCCGGCGGCGGGGCCCACCCCGCCGCGAACTCACGCTGATGCCTCGCCTCGGAGTCACATGTCCTCGGCTCGGCATGGCCGCAGGCGCGCCCTTCGTGATCCGGCGGCGGGGCCCACCCCGCCGCGAACTCACGCTGATGCCTCGCCTCGGATCACATGTCCTCGGCTCGGCATGGCCGCAGGCGCGCCCTTCGTGATCCGGCGGCGGGGGCCCACCCCGCGGCGAACTCACGCTGATGCCTCGCCTCGGATCACATGTCCTCGGCTCGGCATGGCCGCAGGCGCGCCCTTCGTGATCCGGCGGCGGGGGCCCACCCCGCGGCGAACTCACGCTGATGCCTCGCCTCGGAGTCACATGTCCTTGGCTCGGCATGGCCGCGGGCGCGCTGAATGCTCGACGCCTCCCCAGCCCCTGCCCCTTGGGTCCCTAGTGCGACACTGTCAGATCGTATGACATCGGCCAGAAATGCGCCGCCGCGAACCGGCTCCGGCGCGCCGGAAACCGCGTCTCCACGGCCTGTCATCACAGGGCTGGGGCCCCGCGGCGTCACCCCAGCCCGGACTCGGCGCCTCCGACGCGGTTTGGGGCCTCCGTGGAACGCGTGCCTCCGAACGGTTCGCGTGCGCCGCGGTTTCCGGCCGATTTCACCCGTGCGATTCTGACAAAGTCGAACTAGGCCCGGCTCCCGCGCTCGACCAGCGCTTCGATTTCGTCGCCGAACCGCTCGCGTCCGAACCGTTCGGCGTGGAGGCGGATGGCGCGGCGGTCGAAGGGGCGTCCGACCGTCCGTCCAATCGCGTCGGCGAACGCCTCGGCCGTCTGGTCCTCGACCAGAAGGCCGGTCTCCCCGTCGACCACCGTCTCGGTGGCGCCCCCGCGCCCGAACGCCACGACGGGACAGCCGCACGCCTGCGCTTCGACGGGCACGATGCCGAAGTCTTCTTCGCCCGGCAGCAGCACGACGGCGGCGTTCCGATAGAGCGTCCGAATCTCCCCGTCGGACAATCGGCCCAGGAACTCCACGCCGGATCCGCCGGCCGCCTCGAGCGCGGCACGCTCGGGGCCGTCGCCCACCACCCGTAGCGCCACGCCGGCACGCCGGCACGCGGCGATGGCAAGGTCGATCCGCTTGTAGGGCACGAGCGCGGACACGACGAGCGCGTAAGGTGGAGCGCTCGGGCTGGCGGCCATCTCGGGCTGATAGAAGCGCGTGTCGACGGGGGGATACACAACAGTCGCCTCGCGATTATAGTATCGACGGATCCTGCCCGCAACATAATGAGAAATAGCGACATAGCGGTCCACGCGGCCGGCCGTGTCGCGGTCCCACCGGGCCAGGTCGGCCATTAGCGGCCGCATGAGGCGGCCGCCGACCCTGCCGATCCGCTCGCGCCCGAAATACGCGTCGAACTGATCCCAGGCGTACCGCATCGGCGTCAGGCAATAGCACAGATGGCGCGCACGCCCGGGCCGCACGATCGACTTCACGCAGCAGTGACTGGTGCTCAGGATGCAGTCGAACCGGTCCAAGTCGAACTGCTCGACGGCGTCAGGGAAGAGCGGCAGATAGAGCCGGTAGTGGCGCGCGACGAACGGCAGCCGCTGCACGAACGCGGTGTGGATGGGGCGCCGCTCGATCGTCGGCGAGACGGAGCCGCGGACGTGAATCAAGGTGAAGAGCTCGGCGTCTGGAAACCGCTCGCAGATGACTTCGAGCGCCTTCTCGCCACCGCGCATGCCGGTGAGCCAGTCGTGGACGAGCGCCAGCCGTGTGGTCATTGTCTCCTGGCGCCGGGCCCCACCCCCAGCGCGGCCTGACGCCGATGCGCGCCCCCGGCGCTGCTGGGCGCCGGGCCCGCATGGCTCCCGATGCCCGTATCAGTCACCTGCCTGATGGTAGATCTCGCGAACGCGGCGGACCGACGCCTCCCACGAGAACTGCCTGGCGCGCGCCAGACCCTGGCGCCTGAGCGTCCGGCGGAGCTCTTCGTCGGTCAGGACCTGCCAGATGCCCTCCGCGATCGCCTCCGGGTCGTACGGGTCCACGAGCATGGCGGCATCTCGGGCGACTTCGGGCAGCGACGAGACATTCGACGTCACGACCGGCGTGCCGCTGGCCATCGCCTCGAGCGGGGGCAGGCCGAACCCCTCGTACAACGACGGGAAGACGAAGACGCCGGCGAGTCGGTACATCACGGCCAGCGTCTCCTCGGGCACGAAGCCGAGGAACCGCACGTACTTGTGAAGCTGGTGGCGGTGGACCGCCCGACGCAGCGCGGCGTACTTCGAGATATCGTCGCCGATGAGCACGAGCTTCAGGTGATCGAGGCCCCGCTGGCGGACCCGATTGAAGGCGTCGATCAGACGCTCGATGTTCTTGTGCGGCTTGACCGTGCCGGCGTACAGCACGAACTCGTCGTGCAGCTGGTACCGCTCGCGCACGCGCAGCACGTCTTCCTCGCGGGGCTCGACCGCGAAGCGTTCGTCGTACGCGTTGTAAATCACGTCGATCTTCTCGGGCGGGATGTCGACGAACCGCAGGATGTCCCGCTTGGAGCTCTCCGACACGGTGATCACCCGCGTGGCCCTGCGCCCCGCCAGCGTGATCGCGGAGCGCGCATAGAAATGCGCGAGACGCCCCGGCAGGTACTGCGGGAACATCAGGTGGATGCAGTCGTGGATGGTGACGACCGACGGGCAGCCGACGAGCGGCGGCAGGACGTAGTGCGGCGCGTGGAACAGCGTCACGCCCTCCCGGTGGAGCGCGAGCGGCACCCTCACCTGCTCGGCGACCGAGTAGTTCGCCGCGCTCTCCACGATCGGCCGGAAGTTCTCGCCGAGCGAGGCCAGCGCCTCCACGTCCTGCGGACGGCACAGCAGCACGAAATCGGTGTCGTGGTCCATCCGCGCCAGCTGTCGTACGAGGTTGCGGATGTAGGTCCCGATGCCGAAATCGTGCAGCTTTCGCGCGTCGATGCCGATGCGCACCGGGTAATGATACTTGCTGGCGGTATGGAAGCCTGGGGAAGTGGGTCCCCCGAGCCCTCAGCGATCGGATTCCGGGAGCTCGAGCCGGTAGCGGACGCGGAGTTCGCGGCGCGCGCCCGGAAAGACGTCCGCCCGTCGCGCCGCCTCGTCGGCGGCCGCCACGCCCGCCCGGATTTCGTCGGCCCGGGCCCGGGCCTCGCCGAACGGGACGCCGCAGCCCGGAGCCAACGCGCCCTGCATGGCGCGGGCATCGAACAGGGCGAACCACGGACGGTCGAATGCGCCGCCGACGGCGCCGCGATAGCAGGCCTTGAGGATCTGGCGCCAGTAATCGTCGAGGGCATCGGCGCGCCGGGCGAGCGCGGCCATCGAGCGCTCGAAGGCCTGCAGCCCCGCGGCGCGTCCCTGGTCGGCAGGCGACGCTCCGGTCTCGCTCTGCAGGCTCTGCGCGAGGCTCGTGAGCGGCGTGGCTGTCGACGCGAAGGCGGGCCGGCGCCCGTCGATGAGCGGCGCGGCATGATCGATCGCCACGGCGAAGGACAGCCCGACGCCGCTGCGGACCGCCATCGTGTTGATGCCGACCACCGAGCCGAGGCGATCGACGAGCGGCCCGCCGCTGTTCCCGGGGTTGATGGCGGCATCGGTCTGTATCAACGTCACGGCGGCGACCTGCCGGACGGCGCTGATGATGCCGCGGGTCACGGTGTTCTGCAGGCCCATCGGCGTGCCGAGCGCCAGCACTTCCTGTCCGGGTCGCACCGTCGCGGAGGATCCCATCGTCAACACGGGCTGGTTCGGGTCGGACGACGAGATCCGCAGCACGGCGATGTCCACCTCCGGGGCGGTCA
Source organism: uncultured Acidobacteriota bacterium (assembly GCA_963840225.1). Taxonomy (GTDB): domain Bacteria; phylum Acidobacteriota; class Vicinamibacteria; order Vicinamibacterales; family CAVVIG01; genus JBLMXQ01. The sequence goes on along the minus strand of CAWIYH010000004.1, from coordinate 962,395 downwards.
GCTCCACGCGGGCCGACTGGACGCGCCCATCGGCACGACGGACGCTCACGGCCGTATTCTCGGCGACGACGTGCACGTTGGTCAGGATGGTGTCGGCACGAACGAAGAATCCGCTGCCGAATCCGCTTGATGTCTCCACGCGGACCACGGCCGGCAAGGCCTGTGCGATCAGCGCCTCGAGAGATTCGGTCGGGGGCGACGGGGCGGGCTGGGCGGGTGCCGGCCCCGCCGCGATCTCCGGCAGGGGAACCAGGCGCACCGGTTCGGAGTCCCCGCCTTGTGCCGCGGTTACCGCGGAGGCGGCGCTCGCGGCGCCGGACACCTGCCGTCCGGCCTGCAGCGCCGAGCCGGGCCGTCCCGAGCGGCGCACGGGCGACGACGCGATCGAGTACCAGGCGGCCCCGGCGACCGCCGCTGCCGCACAGAGGACCACGGCCACCATGAAACGGGGGCGGGACTTGCCGGGAGGGTTGTCGGCCGGTCCCTCCGACCGCTCGTAGCCGCAGCGGCAGGTGGCGACCGAGCCGGGCACCAGGCGATCGCATGCGGGACACTGCCAGGCGCTGCCGCTCGTCACGATCGGCGTCCCCGGAGCCGGAGGTACGCCCGCAGCAGCGGCGTCCAACCGGGATGGTGCTTGTTGTAGAACGCGAGACGGCTGCGTTCGTACGCTGCGGCGGTCGCGCCGGGGGCGGAAGCGGCCGACCGGCCTCGCTGATGGACGATTTCGGCGTCTGGCGCGAACAGCACCCGTCGCCCCCGGGCCCGGATGGCGGCGCAGAAGTCGACGTCCTCCGTGTACATGAAGTAGCGCTCGTCGAGCAGACCGACGGCCTCGGCGTCGGCCCGGCGCACGAGCAGGCAGGCACCGGTCACCCAGTCCGGCGCGCCAGGCCGCCGTGTCAGCCGTTCCACCACTCCCCTTACTATCGGCCACTGGCGCTCGGCTCCACGTACGAGGATCTTCTGCCGGATCTCGCTGATCGGGCCGATCATCCGGCCGAAGGACAGCTCCGCCCTGCCGCGGCCGTCCACCAGGCGCGGCCCGACGACCGCGGCCTCGGGATGGCGGTCGAGCACGGCCAGCAGTCGATCGATCGCGCCTTCCGGCACGATCGTGTCGCTGTTGAGCAGGAGCACGGCGTCTCCGCGGCCGGCGCGGATTCCCAGGTTGTTCGCCTTCGAGAACCCGACGTTGGCGCCGGCCTCGATCACGTGCACGCCGCGCTGGCGGGCGAGCTCGGCGCTCCCGTCCGCCGACGCGTTGTCGACGACGATAATCTCGTGGGGCGTTGCGGGCGGCGCGAGCCGCAGCGAGTCGAGGCAGCGGGCCAGGTCCTGCCGCGCGTTGTAGCTGACGATGACAATGGAGAGGCGGGGCGCCACGGCCGGCTAGATCCCCCCGCCAGCCGACTCGATGAGGGCCAGCGTCTCGTCGGCGGCTCGGGGCCAGCTGTAGCGGGACAGCACGGACGGCGCCGCGTCCAGCGCCTGTCGCCGCACTGCGAGATCGAACAGGAGCCGCTCGATGGCGCGTGTCGTCGCGGCGAGATCATCCAGCGGCACGTAGAGTGCGGCTTCGCCGCAGCTCTCTCTGGCGACCGGCGTGTCGAGGAGGACCGAGGGCACGCCGACTGACAGCGCTTCGAGCGGCGTCAGCCCGAGCCCCTCGTATTCGGACAGGAACGCGAAGGCGCGCGCCCTGCCGTACAGCGCGGCGAGCTGCTCGTCCGAGACGTACTTGTGCCAGCGGATCCGATCGGCCGCCCCGGCGGCGGCGATCGTGCCCTGGATGTCCTCGCGCGGAAAGCTCCGATCGTCGCCGACGAGATCGAGCGACGCCAGCGGATGGGCGCGGGCGATCGGCGCGAAGGCCCGGATCAGGTCCGGGACGTGGCGGCGATTGAAGACCGAGCCGACGAACAGCGCGCGCGGCTCGGCCGTCGCGCGCACGCGTGCGACCGCCGGCGGGTCGATGCCTGGCGGGATGACGTGGAGACGCGGCGCGGGTACGCCGAGCCGGTCGGCGATCTCGCGGCGCGAGAACTGCGAGATGGTGACGACCGCACGTGCGCGCGCGACTGCGTGACGCGTGAGCCAGCGGCGCCGGATGCCCTCGCGCACGCCGAACCATTCCGGGTGCGCGAGGAACGACACGTCGTGCACGGCCAGGACCACCGGCACGCGGATCGCCAGGGGAGCGGTGTAGGCCGGCGCAAACAGCACGTCCAGGTGATCGGCCGCCGCCGCCCGCGGCAGGTGCCACTGCTCCCAGCGGGTACCGCCGCCCCCGGCGACGTGGCGGGTCGCGAACCGGCGTGCGTCGAGCACCACGTCGAGCGGCGCGTGGGCGTACAGCACGAACTCGTGCGCCCGTGCCCGTTCGCCCGCCGCCCAGTGCCGCAGCAGCCCCGACAGGTAGCGGCCGACGCCGGTCGGCCGGCCGCACAGCTCGCGCGCGTCTATGCCGATGCGCATCTCTTGTGATCGAGCGCCAGGTGGTAGGCCTGATACACCTGCTGCGCGGTCGCATCCCACCGGAAGTGTCGGGCGCGCAGCGGTCCGCGCGACGCACAGACGCCGGCCAGGAGCTCGTCGTCGAGGAGGCGCTCGATCGCGGCGGCGAGCTCGTCGGGGCGGTGGGGATCGAACAGCAGTCCGGCGTCACCGAGCACTTCGGGCAGCGCGCCTGTCGATGCCGCGATGACCGGCACGCCGAGGGTCATCGCCTCGAGGACCGGCAGGCCGAAGCCTTCCTCGAAGGAGGGCTGCACGAGCAGCCGCGCCCCCTCGTACAGCGCGCGGCGGTTGCGCGGATTGACGTAGCCTGCGTAGCGGACCCGGCCGGCGAGCGGCGGCCGCTGGAGGCGGTCCAGCCAGGGCTGCGACTCTGCGGTCGACTGTCCGGCGAGCAGGAGCGGCGGCAGCGTGCCCGGCGTGCGCGTGCCCGGAGCGGCCGGCAGAGGGTGGCGCTCCACCAGGCGGTCGTAGGCGTCGAGGAGAACGCCGACGTTCTTGCGCGGCTCCAGCGTGCCGAAGAAGAGCAGGTAGCCGTCGGGCGGGCCGACCCCGCGCGGCTGCCAGTCGGGCGCGCCCGGATAGCAGACGCTGATCCGGCCCACGTCGACTTCCAGGTCGCGCTCCACCTGGCCGGCCGTGAACCTGGACGGCACGACGATCTGGTCGGCGCGATGCGCGTGCTGCCGGGCGAGCGCGGGATAGTCGCGTCGGATTTCGGCGCGCGTCCGCTCCGGGTGCGCGAGGAAATCGAGGTCGTGGATCGTGACCACCTGCGCCGCCGCGCGGGCCGGCAGCAGGAGCGGGTGCATCGAATGGGTGAGGTCGAAGCGTGCCCCGGTGAGGCTCTCGGCGGTCGGGAATCCGAAACGATGCCAGGCAAGATTGAGCACGCGCACCGGCACACGCCGGTCGACGCGCGCCGCTCCGGCGAGGTCGGGATCGTCGGCGAGGCGGTCGTTCCAGGAGCTCGAGAACAGCGTCAGCTCGAGCGTGCCGTCGGCCGCCGGGGCCTCGAGCGCCAGGAGCGCCCGGGCGAGCTGGTGGGTGTACTCGCCGACGCCGCTGCGTTTCTTGAGCGCTGGCCGATAGTCGAGCAGGACGCGCACGCCTCACGAAAGGTAGCACAAGCACCCGGGCCACCCGGCACGGACCCACCGAACCACTTGAGTAAGTCGTTCTAAATCAGTATCTTGATGTGATGCTCTACCGTGGGGTGGAGCCTTCTGATAGGGCGTGCCCGCTCGGCCTGCCCGGAGGACAGGATGAACATCGCCGTCGTCGGAACGGGTTACGTGGGGCTGGTGGTTGGCGCATGTCTGGCCGAGAACGGCAACAACGTCGCGTGCGTGGACAAGGACGAGGCGAAGATCGCGATGCTCGCAGGCGGGCGCATGCCGATCTACGAGCCCGGCCTCGAGGAGATGGTCAGGCGCAACTTCGCCGAGGAGCGGCTCACCTTCACCACCGATCTGCGGGCCGCGGTGGGCGCCTCCTCCATCGTGTTCATCGCCGTGGGCACGCCGCAGGGCGAGGACGGCTCCGCCGACCTCCAGCACGTGCTGGCGGTCGCCGGCGAGGTCGGGCGCGCCATGGACAAGTACACCGTCGTCGTCGACAAGAGCACCGTGCCGGTCGGGACGGCCGAACGGGTCCGCGAGACCATCGGGCGCGAGACGGCGCAGCCCTTCAGCGTGGTCAGCAACCCGGAGTTCCTCAAACAGGGAGCGGCGGTCGAGGATTTCATGAAGCCGGATCGCGTCGTCATCGGGGCGTCCGACGAGCGCGCCGCCGGGGTGATGCGGGAGCTGTACGCGCCGTTCACCCGCACGGGCGCGCCCGTGATGGTGATGGACACGGCGAGCGCCGAGCTCTGCAAGTACGCGGCGAACTCCGTCCTGGCGAGCCGCATCTCGTTCATGAACGAGATCGCGAACGTCTGCGAGCTGGTGGGCGCCGACGTGGATCAGGTCCGCAAGGCCATCGGCGCCGACCGCCGCATCGGCACGTCGTTCCTGTTTCCGGGCGTGGGGTACGGCGGGAGCTGCTTTCCCAAGGACGTGAAGGCGCTGCTCAGGTCGGCGGCCGACAAGGGGTACGACTTCAAGATCCTGGCGGCGGTCGAGGCCGTGAACGAGCGCCAGAAGGAGCGCCTGGTGGACAAGATGGTCGCGCACTTCACGACGATGAAGGGGCGCACGATCGCGCTCTGGGGGCTGGCGTTCAAGCCGCGCACGGACGACATGCGCGAGGCGCCGGCCATCACGATCGTCGAGCGCCTCCTGGCCCTCGGCGCCAGGGTACGGGCGTACGACCCCGAGGCGACGGCGACGGCGCGGCGCATCTTCGACGATCGGATCACGCTCTGCGAGCGGAGCTACGACGCGCTGGCGGGCGCCGACGCCCTGGCGATCGTGACGGAGTGGAACGAGTTCCGCGAGCCGGACTTCGGCAGGATCCGCTCGCTCCTCAAGAACCCGGTCGTCTTCGACGGCCGCAACATCTACGCGCCGGCGCAGATGGACGCGCTCGGTTTCAGGTACTACTCGATTGGCCGCTGAGCCCCGCACCGTGCTCGTGACCGGCGGCGCGGGCTACATCGGCAGCCACGCCGCGAAGGCGCTCGCCCGGGCTGGCTACCGCGTGGTGGCGTACGACAACCTGTCGGCGGGCCACCGGAGCGCGGTGCGCTACGGCGATCTCGTCGAGGGCGACATCGCCGACACCGCGGCCGTGCGCGCGGCCATTCGCCGCCACCGGCCGTTCGCCGTCATGCATTTCGCGGCCGTCCTCGACGTCGGCGAGTCGGTGCGCGACCCGATGCGCTACTACCGCAACAACGTGGACGGCGCGCTCGGCGTGCTCGAGGCGATGATCGCCGAGGCGGTGTCCACCTTCGTCTTCTCCTCGACCTGCGCCACCTACGGCGAGCCCAGGGAGACCCCGATCGCCGAGACCCATCCCCAGCAGCCGATCAACGCCTACGGGGAGACCAAGCTCGCGATCGAGCGCGCCCTGCCGCATCTGGAGCGCGCGCACGGCCTTCGCTGGATGGCGCTGCGGTACTTCAACGCGGCCGGGGCCGATCCCGACGGCGAGATCGGCGAGGATCACTCGCCGGAAATCCACGTCATCCCCCGCGCGATTGACGCGGTCACCGGCGGCGCGGGGCTGCACGTCTTCGGCGACGACTACCCGACGCCCGACGGCACCTGCCTGCGCGACTACATTCACGTGTCCGACCTCGCATCGGCGCACGTGCGGGCGCTCGAGACGCTGACCGAGACGGCCCACTCGGGCGCGTACAACCTGGGCACGGGACACCCGCACTCGGTCAGGGAGGTGATCCACGCGGTGGAGCGCGTCACCAACCGGCCGGTGCCGTGGACGCTGGCGCCGCGACGGCCCGGCGATCCGGCGATCCTCTATGCCGCGCCGCACAAGGCGCAGGCCGAGCTGCACTGGACGCCCCGGTACCCGGCCCTCGAGGACATCGTGCGCACGGCATGGGAGTGGCGCCGCGCCCACCCCCACGGGTACGCCGACCGATGATGGATCGCGCCGGGGTGTCCGCCGATCCGCTGCTGTCGGTGGTGATGCCGGTGTACAACGAGCGGGCGACGATCGAGGCGATCGTCCGGCGCGTGCTCGCGGTGCCGCAGCGTGTGGAGCTCATCGTCGTCGACGACGGGTCGACCGACGGGACGCGCGAGCGGCTGCAGGCGCTGCAGGCGGAGCTGGGATTCCGGCTGGTGCAGCAGCCGCGCAACCAGGGGAAGGGCGCGGCGGTTCGCGCCGGGTTCGAGCTGCTGACGGGCGAGATCGTCATCATCCAGGACGCCGACCTCGAGTACTCGCCGGAAGAGTACCCGGCGCTCACCGAGCTCATCTGCTCGGGACGCGCCGACGTGGTCTTCGGCTCGCGCTTCCTCGGCCGGCACCGCGTGTTCCTGTTCACGCACTATCTCGGCAACCGCCTGCTGACCTTCGTCACCAACGTGCTGTACAACACCATCCTCACCGACATGGAGACCTGCTTCAAGGTGATGAGGACCGACGTCGTACGGTCGATGAGGCTGAAGTCGAACCGGTTCGGCATCGAGCCGGAGCTGACCGCGAAGATCTTCAAGCGCGGCTACCGTGTGTACGAGGTGCCGATCACGTACGACGGGCGGGGCTACAGTGAGGGCAAGAAGATCACCTGGCGCGACGGGCTGGTCGCGCTCTGGGTGCTGCTGAAGTACCGGTTCACAGAGTGAATCCGCTCAAGCGCCTGTTCGGCTTCGCTGCGCCCTACCGCCTGCGGCTCACGGCCGCGGTCGTCGGCATGGTGCTGTACGCCATCGGGTCGGCCGGCCTCGCCGCGCTCATCAAACCGATCCTCGACAACGTGCTGCCGAACCAGCAGCGCCTCGCGTTCACGGCCTGGGCGATCGTCACGGCGTACGTGCTGAAGGGGGCCGGGTCGTACCTCTCGTCGTACCTGATGGCCGACGTCGGACAGCGGGTCGTCATGGATCTGCGGAACGCGCTGTTCCGGCACATACTCGGACAGTCGGCGGAATTCTTCGCGCAGCGGACGTCGGGCGCGCTCATGTCGCGCATCAACAACGACGTCGGGCAGGTGCAGCAGGTCGTGTCGGAGACGGCAGGCGACCTGGCCCGCGAGTCGCTGGCGCTCGTCGGGTACGTCGCGCTGATGTTCTACATCGATCCGCGCCTGACGCTGGTCTGCATGACCGGCGCGCCGCTGGTGATGTACCCCCTCATCCGTCTCGGCCAGCGCGTGCGCCGGACGACGCGGCGGAGCCAGGAGGCGCTGGAGTCGCTGTCGCACATCAGCGCCGAGGCGTTCACGGGCCATCGGATCGTCAAGGCGTTCGGCACCGAGGAGGTCGAAGCGGAGAAGTTCAACCGGGCCGGCCTGCGGCTGTTCCGGACGAACATGAAGGTGACGGCGTCGCTTGCCACCCTGCCGCCGCTCATGGAGCTGCTCGGCGGCTTCGGCATGGCGGCGGCGCTCTGGTACGGCGCGCAGCAGATCGCGGCGCACCGGCTGACCCCGGGCGAGTTCACGGCGTTCTTCGGCGCGGTCCTCCTGATGTACGGACCGGCCAAGAAGCTGAGCCGCGTGAACGCGAATTTGCAGCAGGCGATGGCGGCCTCGGAACGGATCTTCGAGATGCTCGACACGCACACCGAGGTGGTGGAGGTGCCGGGCGCGCAGGATCTCGCGCCGTTCCGCTCGGCCATCGAGTTCCGCGACGTCGCGTTTGGCTACGAAGACGGTCCCGGCCGCATCCTGCGCGGCGTGTCGCTGACGGTACACGCGGGGCAGATGATCGCGATTGTCGGCCGGAGCGGCGCCGGCAAGACGACGCTCGTCAACCTGCTCCCGCGCTTCTACGACGTGAGCGCCGGCGGCATCCTCATCGACGCTGTGGACATCCGGCAGGTGACCCTCGCCTCGCTGCGCCACCAGATCGGCATCGTCACCCAGGAAACGGTCCTCTTCGACGACACCATCGCGAACAACATCGCGTACGGGTCGCGCGGCGCGTCGCCGCAGCAGGTGGAGGCCGCGGCCCGCGCCGCCAACGCGCACGAGTTCGTCGTCGCGCTGCCGAAGGCCTACGACACGATGATCGGCGAGCGGGGGCAGCGGCTCTCGGGCGGGCAGCGCCAGCGCCTGGCCATCGCCCGCGCGCTCCTGAAGGACGCGCCGATCCTCGTGCTGGACGAGGCGACGTCGGCGCTGGACGCCGAGTCGGAGCTCCTCGTCCAGGAGGCGCTCACGCACCTGATGATGAACCGGACGTCGTTCGTCATCGCGCACCGGCTGTCGACCATTCGACGCGCCGACGCGATCATCGTGCTCGAGCGCGGGCGGGTGGTCGAGGTCGGCCGGCACGACGAGCTGCTCGGGCGCGCCAACGGCACCTACGCGTCGCTCTATCAGCTGCAGCTTTTGGAGGGCCGCCGGACCGAGCGCCGGATCGTTCATTCGTAGGGGGCGGTCCCCGCAGGGAAGTCACAGGGAATGCTCAAATCAATGACCGGCTTCGCGGCCGTGACGCGGGAGACGGAACTGGCGACCATGGCCGTCACCGTCCGCGCCGTGAACCATCGATATCTGGACCTGCAGATGCGGATACCGACGTCGCTGGCGCCGGTCGAGGCCGACGCGCGCGCCATCGTGGCCAGAACCGTCGCGCGGGGCCGCATCGAGCTGAGCGTGTCGCTCCAGATGCGCGCGCTGCCCGAGGTGGAGGTCGAGCTCAACGAGGCGTTCGGGCGCGCGCTCGGCGCGGCGCTCGACACCGCCCGCGAGCGCGGCCTGGTGCACGGCCAGCTGACGCCAGGCGACCTGCTGCGCCTGCCGCAGGCGTTGACCATCCGGGAACGGCAGCGCGGCGACAGTGACGCGCCGCCCGAGGCGCTCCTCGACGCGATCCGTGCGACCATCGACGAGGCGATTGGATCCCTCGACGAGATGCGGAGTCGCGAGGGCGGGCACCTCAAGGCGGACCTCGACCGCCGCCGGACATTCGTGGCCGGGCTGGTCGAGCAGGTCGCGACGTCGGCCGACGAAGGGCGGGCGGCGCTCGAGGCACGGATCGCCGAGCGCGTGCGCGAGCTTCGCACGGAGCTGCAGGCGGACGAGACCGCCGTCGCCCAGGAGATCGTCCGCTTCGCGGCCCGCTCGGACATCAGCGAGGAGGTCGCCCGGTTCCGCGCGCACGTGGCGCACTGGGCGGCCCTGGTCGATGCCGCCGAGCCGTGCGGCCGCAAGCTCGATTTCCTGCTCCAGGAAATGAACCGGGAGGTCAACACGATGGGATCCAAGGCCGACGGCCTCCGCGTGTCCGACCTGATCATCGCCGTCAAGGCGGAGCTCGAGAAGATGCGCGAGCAGGTGCAGAATGTCGAGTAGCCGGGCCCGCGGCCTGCTGTTCGTCGTGTCGGCGCCGTCGGGGGCCGGCAAGACCACCCTGGTCGAGCGCCTCGTCGTGCAGACGCCGCACCTGCGGATGTCCCGCTCTTACACGTCCCGGGCGCCTCGCGACGGCGAAGTCGACGGCGTGGACTATAATTTCGTGAGCCGCGAGCGCTTCGAGGCGATGGTGGCGGTCGGCGAGTTCCTGGAATGGGCCGACGTATTCGGCAACCTGTACGGGACGTCGGCGGCCGACACCGAGCGCGTTCTCGAGAGCGGCTCAGATCTGGTGCTCGTCATCGACGTGCAGGGCGCCCGGAAGGTCCGCCGCCGCGGCATCGAGACGACGGCCATCTTCGTGATGCCGCCGTCCTCCGACGTGCTCGAGCGCCGGCTGCGCGGGCGGAGCAAGGATGCCGACGCCGCCATCGCCCGGCGGCTCGAGGTGGCGCGGCAGGAGGTCAGCTCGTTCGCGGAGTACGACTACGTGGTGGTGAACGACGAGGTGACGGCCGCCGCGGATCGCCTGCGGGCCATCGTCATCGCCGAGCGCGCGCGCGTCGCCCGCATGCGGAGCGACGCCGAAGGCATCATCAGGACGTTCCAGTGACGGGCGGCCTGGGCTCCGTTCCCGGGCTGGCTACACTCGTGGGAATGGGCCCGCGCCCATCACCCGAGCGCGAGAGTCTACGCTCGAGCGCGAGGGATGTAGTCACACGGCAGGCGAGCGGGGGTGGGGCCCCGCGAGAAAGTAACAGATGACCGACAGAAGCAAGCTCACCAACTCGTTCGAGTTCGTCGTGACCGCCGGCGCCCGGGCGCGCCAGTTGATGAACGGGTCGACGCCGCGCGTGCCCGTTGGCGACCACAAGAAGACGACCGTGGCGCTGCAGGAGGTCGTGACGCGGGTCGTCGAGAAGATCGAGCCGGAAACGACGTCGGTCGAATGACTGGCGCCCTTTCGCGACGGTTCGGGACATGTTGATCGCACTCGGGGTGACCGGGGGCATCGGCGCCTACAAGGCGGTCGAGGTCGTCCGCGGCCTGCAGAAGCGCGGGCACGAGGTCGTCGCGATCATGACCGCCACGGCCACGCGCTTCGTCGGCCCGGTCACCTTCGAGTCCATCACGCGCCGGCGGGTCATCGTCGATCAGTTCGAGCCGGGGGCCAACGCCGACATCGAGCACATCGCCCTCGCCTCGACGATCGATCTGTTGCTGGTCGCGCCGGCCACGGCCAACATCCTCGGCAAGTTCGCCAACGGCATCGCCGACGACTTCCTCAGCACGCTCTACATCGCCACGCGGGCGCCGGTGCTCGTGGCGCCGGCCATGAACACGCAGATGTTCGCGCACGACGCGGTCCGACGGAACCTGGACACGCTGGCCGCCCGCGGCGTCCGGTTCGTCGAGCCGGGCGAGGGCTACCTGGCATGCGGCTGGATTGGCAAGGGGCGCCTCGCCGAGCCGGACGAGATCGTCGCGGCCGCGCACAGGCTGCTCAGTCCCGACGGCCCGCTGCGCGGCGCGCGCGTGCTGGTCACTGCCGGACCCACCTACGAGGACCTCGACCCAGTCCGGTACGTCGGCAACCGGTCGAGCGGCCGCATGGGCTTCGCGATCGCCGCCGAGGCCGCCAGACGCGGCGCTCACGTGACGCTCGTGGCCGGTCCGACGTCGCTCGAACCGCCCCCGGTCGCCGAGGTGGTGCGCGTCCGCAGCGCCGCCGAGATGCACGCCGCCGTCATCGAGCGCGCCGGCGCGCTGGACGTGGCGGTGCTGGCCGCGGCCGTGGCCGACTACGCCCCGGTCGAGCGCGCGGCCGAGAAGGTCCCCAAGGGGGGCGAGACGATCACGCTGACGCTGAGGAAGACGCCCGACATCCTGGGCGATCTCGGCGCCCGGCGCGCCGCAGCCGGACGCGGACCCTTGCTGGTGGGCTTCGCGGCGGAGACGAGCGACGTCGAGGCGCGCGCCGCGGCCAAGCGCGAGAAGAAGGGCGCCGACCTCATCGTCGCCAACGACGTCTCGCGCGCCGACGCCGGCTTCGACGTCGATACGAACGCGGTCTCGATCATCGGGCCCGGCGGAACCGAGTCGCGCCCGCTGCAGACCAAGGCGCAGGTCGCCGCCGACATCCTCGATCGCGTGGAGAGCCTTCTCGGTGAATCGCGAGCAGCTTCAGGAACATCTCCGGTTCGCCGCTGAGCTCGGCGTCGAAGGCGTGAGCGCCGATCCCGCGTGGCGCACGCCCGGCGGCGGGGCCCCGCGAGCGATGAGAGAAGATGACTCGCGGCTGGTGACGGTCAGCCGCTCGCCTGCCGAGGCCCTGCAGCTCATCCGCGACGACATCGGCGACTGCACGCGCTGCAAGCTGCACCAGCTCGGCCGCCGCCAGATTGTGTTCGGCGTCGGGAACCCGACCGCCGACCTGATGTTCGTCGGAGAGGCCCCGGGAGGCGACGAGGACATCCAGGGCATCCCGTTCGTCGGCCGTGCGGGACAGCTGCTCACCCGGATCATCGAAGCGATCGATCTCAAGCGCGACGATGTGTATATCGCGAACGTGATCAAGTGCCGTCCGCCGCAGAACCGCAACCCCGAACAGGACGAAGTGGAGACGTGCGAGCCGTTCCTCTTCCGGCAGATCGACACGATCCGGCCGAAGGTCATCGTCGCGCTCGGGACCTTCGCGGCGCGGACGCTGCTGCGGACGCTCGATCCGATCTCGCGGCTGCGCGGAGGGGTCTACGACTACCGCGGCGCGAAGCTCGTTCCCACGTTCCACCCCGCGTACCTGCTGCGCAATCCGGCCTCGAAGCGGGATGTGTGGGAGGACATGAAGCGCGTCAGAGAGTTGTTGAGATCGCTCTGACCTCCGGCCTTCAGCTCCTGGCTCTATCTTGTTTGTCCACGTCGCCATTCCCGTACCCCTCCTCGACCTGCTGACCTATTCGGTGCCGGCCTCTCTCGGCGTCCCGGTCGTGGGCGCTCGCGTCGTCGTGCCGATCGGGTCGCGGACGGTGACCGGGATTGTCGTGGAGGTGACGGAGCATTCCGGCGGCGCAGTGGACGTGGCGGCGATCAAGCCGGTTCGCCGCCTCCTCGACGCGGCGCCGTTCGTCCCGTCCGAGGTCGTCGGGCTGGCGCGATGGACCGCCGAGTACTACGCGGCCGGCGCCGGCGAGACGATCACCGCCGTGCTGCCGCCGAAGACGCGCGGCGAGCGGGCCGACGCACACAAGAAACAGCGGGTCGCCATGGCGACCGCCGCCGGGCTGGAGACGGCGAGGCAATGCGGCACCGCAGACGCGCCCGGTGCCGGTGACGACGGGGAGGGCGATCCGCGGCGCGTGCTGACGCCGAAACAGCGCGACGTTCTGGATCTGCTGGCCGCGGCGCCGTCCGGCATCGCCACGCCCGACCTGGCGTCGCGCGGCTTCTCGAGCGACACCATTTCGCGGCTCGTGCGGCAGGGCCTCGTCGTCCTGCGGCACGACCTGGTGGAACGCGACCCGTTCCACGCCGCGCCGTTCGCCGCGACGGCCGCTGATCCGGATCGGCACCTGACCGACGAGCAAGTGGCGGCCTTCAACCGGGTCGCCGCGATGGCTGCGGCGCGCACGTTCGCGGTCGCCCTCCTGCACGGGGTGACCGGCAGCGGCAAGACCGAGATCTACCTTCGCCTGTCGGCCGTCGTCCGCGCGGGCGGCCGCGGCGTGCTGATGCTGGTACCGGAAATCGCGCTGACGCCCGCCGTGGCGTCGCTGTTCCGCGAGCCGTTCGGGGACCGCGTCGCCATCCAGCACAGCGGGCTGACCGACGGCGAGCGGCACGACCAGTGGCAGCGCATCCGCCGCGGCGAGATCGACGTCGTGGTCGGCACGCGATCCGCCGTGTTCGCGCCGATCGCGTCGCTCGGCCTCGTGATCGTCGACGAGGAGCACGACGCGTCGTACAAGCAGGAGGAGAGCCCGCGCTATCACGGGCGGGACGTGGCGATCGTGCGCGCCAGGGAGGCCGGGGCGCTCGTGGTCCTCGGGTCGGCGACGCCGTCGCTCGAGAGCTACCACAACGCGATGCGCGGACGCTACGAGCGCGTGGTGCTCGAGCGCCGGGTCCTGGATCGGCCGCTGGCCGACGTGACGGTCGTCGACATGCGGGAGGAGTACGCCGCCGAGGGGCCGGACGTCGTGGTCAGCCGCGCGCTTCGCGCCGCCATCGACGCGCGCCTCGAGCGGCGCGAACAGTCGCTCGTGCTGCTGAATCGCCGCGGGTTCGCGACGGCCGTGTTCTGCCGACAGTGCGCGGGAACGCTCGACTGCCCGAACTGCAGCGTGTCGCTGGTCGTGCACGGCGAGGGCGCCTCGCGGCGCGCCTGCTGCCACTACTGCAACTACACGGCGCGCGTGCCGCCGCAGTGCCCGGCCTGTGCGGCGCCGTATCTCGAGCAGGCCGGCTTCGGGACCGAGCGCGTCGAAGCCGAAGTGCGGCGCCTGGCGCCCGGCGCGCGCGTGGCCCGGCTCGACCGCGACGCCATCCGGCGCAAGGGCGCGCTGACCGCCATCCTCGCGAAGTTCCGGGCCGGCGACATCGACGTCCTGGTAGGCACCCAGATGATCGCCAAGGGCCACGACTTTCCGCGCGTCACCCTGGTCGGCGTGATTTCGGCGGACGTCGGCCTCGGCCTGGCCGATTTCCGCGCGTCGGAGCGCACCTTCCAGCTGCTCACGCAGGTCGCCGGCCGGGCGGGGCGCGGCGACCTGCCGGGCGAGGCGATCGTCCAGACCCTCTATCCGACCCACTACAGCATCCAGCTGGCCTGCCGGCAGGACTACCCGGCGTTCTTCGATCGCGAGCTGCGGTTCCGGCAGGCGATGCGGTATCCGCCGGTCGTCTCGCTGGTCAACACGATCGTGCGCGCGCGCACCTACACCGCCGCGATGGACGATGCCGCGTCGCTCGTCGATCGACTGCGACGCCAGGATGCCGCCGGCCGGGCATATCGGGTCCTCGGACCGGCCCCGGCGCCGCTCGGCCGGCTGCGGGGCGAATACCGCGTGCAGCTGCTGATGAAGGGCCCGAACCGACGCCGCATGCGCGAGGCACTCCAGGCGGCCCTGGCAGCGCGCCCGGATCTGGCGAGGCGTGTCGTCGTCGATGTGGATCCGGTCAGCGTGCTCTGAGGATTGGGTGGCCGGCGCCGGCGCCCGGACGGCCGGTTCAGTGCTTGAGCAGATTCAGCGGCTCGATCGGCGCCGGCGTGAAGCACAGGACGAAGATGATCAGCGCGACCACCGCGAGCGCGACCCTCGTCCGATCGAGCGCCACCGGCTCGTCGAACGTTCGAGGATGCCTCGGGCCGAAGGCGACGAGCATGCCGATCATCAACAGCGTCCAGACCAGCCAGCTGAGTGAGAAGTAGGTGAGCACGATCGCCACCGCGATCATCACGATGGTGACCGTCGTCGACTTCCGACCGAGGACGGCGTACGAGATGTGACCGCCGTCGAGCTGCCCGATCGGGAACAGGTTCAGCGCCGTCGCGAGAAGCCCGAACCATGCCGCGAAGGCCATCGGATGCAGGTTGACGGAGTAGCCGTCCGGCACCGAGCCCCAGATGGTCCAGGACGCGAGCTTGAAGAGCAGCGGTTCGCCGAGCGACCAGCCGGTGAAGTTGGCCGGCAACCGCACGACGTGCGACATGGCCAGGCCGGCGAAGAGCGCCGGCAGGGCCACCACAAAGCCGGCCAGCGGTCCCGCGATGCCGATGTCGAACAGGACGCGCTTGGTCGGGATCGGCTCGCGAATGCGAATGAAGGCGCCGAGCGTCCCGGTCAGGGAAATCGGGACCGGCAGGAAGAACGGCAGAGACGCGTCAACGTCATAATAGCGGCAGGCGAAGTAGTGTCCGAGCTCGTGGCACCCGAGAATCGCGAGAATGGTTCCGCTGTACCAGAAGCCCCGAAGCACGAGCGCGGCCAGGGGGATGTCCGGAGTCGAGTTGCCGAAGTCGGCCACGAAGGCGGCGTAATTGAAGATGCCGGCCCAGGTCGTGGTCGCGATGGTCAGGACGAGCAGCACGACGTGGAGCCACACCCGATCCCTGAACTTCGGACGCGGGTACCACGCGACTGGCGGGAGCGGGCCCTGGTTGACGTCGAGGGCCGGTCCCGACAGCGTCGGTTCGAGATAGTCTTCGGGGCGAGCGGGATCCAAGAAAGAAATGCTACCCGATATTCTGCAGGTCTTTACCGGGCTTGAAGCGGATGGTGCGCCCCGGCGGGATCCGCACTTCCTTGCCAGTCCGGGGATTACGGCCGATGCCGCGCTTGCGTGGCTTGACCTGGAAGACGCCGAAGCCGCGGAGCTCGATTCGCTCGCCCCGCTGCATCGAGGTCCGCATCGCGTCGAAGACGGCGTCGACTGCCACCTCGGCTTTGACCTTGGTGATATCGGCGACCTTGGACACTTCGTTCACGATGTCGACCTTGATCATGCTTAGGGTCTCCAGAAGGCTGATAACTACTATAAATACTGAGACTTACGCTGTCAAGGCTGAGGCTAACTTGTCGCGCGACCCGTTTCCGGCATGACTCGCAGACCGCCGACCGTCGTTCTGGTGGGCCGCCCCAACGTGGGGAAGTCCACCTTGTTCAACCGCATGACCGGCGCAAGGCGCGCGATTGTCGCGCCGGTGGCCGGCACGACGCGCGACGCGCTGGCGCGGCCCGTCGTGTGGCGCGGCCACACCTTCGAGCTCGTCGATACGGGCGGCATGTTTGGCGCCAGCGAGGATCCGCTGCACGAGCTCGTCGTGCGCCACGGCCAGTGGGCGATTGCGCGCGCCGATCTCCTTGTGATGGTGGTGGATGGCCGGGAAGGTCTCCTGCCAGCCGACGAGACCATCGCACGGACGCTGCGCGAGGCGAACCACCCGGTGCTCATCGCGATCAACAAGACCGACGACAAGCGGGCGCGCGCCGCGTCGCTCGACTTCTATCAGCTCGGCGTCGACCCGATCGTGGAGATCTCGGCCGAGCACGGCACCGGCGTCGCCGATCTGCTCGACGAGATCGTCAAGGCGCTCCGGCTCAAGGATTCCGGCCCGGCGCGGGAAGCCAGCCCCGAGGAATCAGAGTCGGCAGCCGGCCAGGCGTCGGCGCCGAACACCGAGATTGCCGTCGCCATCGTCGGTCGTCCCAACGTGGGAAAATCCTCCCTGTTGAACCGGTTGCTGCGCGAGGAGCGCGTTCTGGTCAGCGAGATGCCCGGCACGACGCGGGACGCCATCGACGCGGTCGTCACCTGGCATCGGCGACGCTTCCGCATCGTCGACACGGCCGGCATGCGGCGGCCCGGCCGGGTGGGCCGGGGCGGGCAGGTCGAGATGGTCAGCGTGGCCGGCGCCAAGCGCGCGATTGCCGAGGCCGACGTCGTCGCGCTCGTCATCGACGCGAGCCAGGGGGCGAGCGATCAGGATGCGGCGATTGGGGGCGACGCCGACGCGGCCGGACGAGGCGTGGTCATCGTGGCCAACAAGTGGGACCTCGTGAAGGCGCAGGGCTCCGAGTACGTCAAGACGTTCGACGAGGAACTGCGCCGCCGGATGAAGTTCCTCGACTACGCGCCGATCCTCCACATCTCGGCCCTCACGGGCGAGCGGGCGCCGAAAGTCCTCGAGGTGATGGACCGGGTGGCCGAGGCCCGGCGCCAGCGCATTCCGACGCCACAGCTGAACAAGTTCATCGAGGCCATCACGCTGACGAACCCGCCGATCAGTCCGGGTCGCAAGCACGTCCGGATCCTGTATGCGGCGCAGATCGGGGTGGCGCCGCCCTCGTTCGTCTTCTTCACCAACATCGCGACGACGTTTCACTTCTCGTACGAGCGGTACCTGGTCAACCAGCTGCGCGAGAGCTTCGGGTTCGTCGGCACGCCGATCCGGGTGCAGGTGCGGCGGCGGGAGAAGAAGGGAAGCCGCTCGTAGGGCGCGACGCGGCGGCTGCCGGGCGTGGGACCCGATGCTATACTTCTGGCGCCGCTCGACGGCGTCCAATGGCCGAGATACACGTTCAGGTCGAGATCCCCAACCGGGCCCTCTTCAAGGCGGGGGAGGTCTGCGACCTCGCCAAGGTGCAGCCCTACGTGCTGCGGACGTGGGAAGCGGAGTTCCCGGCGCTCGGCGTGGCGAAGACCGCCGGCGGGCCGCGGGTGTACCGGCGGGCCGACGTGGAGCAGGTGCTGCGGATCAAGCATCTCCTGCTCGTCGAGGGGCTGACGCTCGCCGGGGCGCGGCGGAAGCTCGAGGAGGACACGGCGCCGGTGGCGGCCAATGCGCCGGTGCTCGACGAGCTGATCGGCCGCAACGCGCGGGAGCGGCTCACCGAGGTGAAGCGCGGCCTGCGGTCGATTCTCGACCTGCTGGCCGGGCGGGCGAGCGCCGAGGAGTTCCGCCTGGCGCCGCCGGCCGTTCGTTCGATGGCGGTGCGCCCGAAGGCGCGGCCGGCAACCAAGGGCGCGGCTCGAGGCCACGGGCATCGGTCGGGCGCCGCGCGCCGGAAGCGCGCCTGACCGGCCGGGCGGTTTCAGCCCTCCGCTGGTCTCTGCTAAGATCGTGTCAACTGCAGACGTCGGGATGTAGCGCAGCCTGGTAGCGCACCTGACTGGGGGTCAGGGGGCCGTGGGTTCGAATCCCGCCATCCCGACCAATTCTCACAAGATCGATTGCCGAATCTTTGCCGTATTCGGCGGGCCGGGGGCTCCGACCTCCGGCTCGCCGCCATCCGGCGACGGATCGCACTGAAGCGAGATGGCGTTGCCCAAGCGTCGCGGCCGAAAGCAGACTCCGAAACGCTCCCGCCCGAGCAAGCGTTCAGACACCCGACCTCAAGCCTCCGAGCCCTCGTCTGACGCAGAGGACGACCTGGAGCATCTAATCGAAGACACACGTCGATGGCTTCAGGAGCCGCGTCGTGACCAGGTGCCGCGCCAAGCAGAGCGTCGCACGCGTGATCGTCGGGCCGTCGGTTTCCAGGCGCGGCGCGAGGACGATGCTCAGTTGAATCGTGATCGTCGATCGGCACTGCTCGCGCATCTTCGTCAGTTACCGCCCGATGCCCTCTGGCGTTGGATCGACGGACTCTGGCTCGGAACGGCAACGGACTTCCAACTTGCGATGCTCGTCGAGGCTGCGGCAAGATCCCCTCTCGTCATCGAGAAGAAGCGGCGCCGCGGGCGACCGCGAACCGACACGATTCAGGCGCGCCAGGAAGTAGTCGCGATGCCCTATGAGTGGCGGGATCTCGTGAAGCGATTCCGCGCCTTCACTCAAATGCGTCAGAGCCATCACGCGCGGATGAATCGCACCCGCAACCGAGACTTTCGCTCACTCGAACACCGAACGGCGTGCCTCCAATCGGCGCTTGGGCGCCGTGTCGGTCAGGCGCAACTGTTTGAAGAGTTCTTCGATCTTCCTCACCTCACACCCGGTGAGATGGCGGCGCGGTTGCTGCACGAGGAACGCCGACGCGGGCTGCGTGCGGCCGCGCAAGCGGCCCAGGCGAAGGCGAAGTCGGCGCCCAGCGTGGACAGGCGCGAGTTCTGGCAAGCGCAGTCCCAACGAGCGGAAAGGGCGCTCGAGAAACTTCCCTCCTGGCGAACGCTGTACAGACGGTCCAGGACCGGTCGCTGACCGTTCTCGGCGCACATATCACAACTTTCCCACCGTCCATCTGCACGAAAAATCGGCCGACGGACCGAATTTTCGTGCAGATGCGAACCACACGTCGCACGAGAGAATTGCCGCCATGAAGATCAGCCGGCAATTCAAAATCGCCCTCTACGGCTACCGAGCCGACGGCGGCGCGTGTTATCGATTGGCCATCGCCCACCGGCTGTCGCCGTCCACCTTCAGCGCAATGCTCTCGGGTCTCCGGCGCATCCTGTACGCCGATCCGCGCATCATCGCGATCGGTGCCGAACTCGGTCTGCACCCAGACGAGTGCTTCGAGGCCGAACCGGACGACCTCTCGACCAACGAGTGCCCTGTTGCGGAGCGAGAGGTGAGAGCGTGACTTCGACCTCACCGTGGATGACGGCCTTAGAGGCGGCCGCGTACCTGAAGCGGAGTCGCCGTTTCGTCCTTCGTGAGATTCACGCCGGCCGTCTCCGTGCCGCGCTCGTCGGCGGCCGTCGTCAGGTCCTCACACGAGCGGAATGGTGCGATCAGTGGGTCGAGGACCAGGCGACTCCTGTTCCGTTTCGCGTTCGGCGGGGCGCGTGACGTGACCGTGCTCCTTGCGGATGCCCAGGGGAAACGCGAGGCCGCCCCGATCGGCCGTCGCGAGGCGATCGGCGGATCGCCGACGGAGCCGCGCCAATGAGTGACGATCGCGTCGGTCGCTATCGGCGCTTGTTCCCTCGCGTCTTTCGCGATCCGAAGTTCCGCGCGCTCGCCGCCCAGGATCAAGTCTTCGCGCTCTATGTTCTCGCTGGGCCGCAGACCAATCGCATCGGCCTGTTCCCGTTCTCGATCTCAACGGCGGCCGACGATCTTGGTCTCTCGATGCGCGCCGCGCGGAACGCACTCGCCCAGGTGACCGATACCTTCGGGTGGCAATTCGACGCGGACGCCCGGGTCCTCTTCATCCCGAGTTGGTGGCGCTGGAACCATCCGGACCACGACAAGGTCCTCATCGGCAACCTGAAGGACTTGTGCGAGCTTCCCCCCGTGCGCGTTGGTCGAGGCGTTCGCCCGCCACGACGAGCACCTCGCGTCGAGGCTCCGTCCGACCTTTCGCCGGGAAGTCCGGAAGCGGATCGGAGACGTCTCGCAGACCTTCGGCGAAGGTCACCGAGAGCTATCGCGGACCTCACGCGAAGGTGCGCCAAGTCAGGAACAGGAACAGGAACAGGACCAAGAACAAGAGCAGGAGCAGGAACACAGTCCCGCGCGCGTGGCGCGCGCGAGGGGACGGCGCGAGTCGGTCGCGCTCCGCGGCAATGGGAACGGCACCGGACTCCAAGAACGCTTCGAGGCCTTCTGGCGCGTCTACCCGAAGCGAGTCGGCAAGGACGCGGCGTGGCGCGCGTGGCAGAAGCGACAGCCCAGTGCCGCACTCACCGAGCAGATCCTCGCCGCCGTCGCATGGCAGCGAGGACAGGACGGGTGGTTACGCGAGGGCGGGCGTTTCGTGCCGAATCCGGCGACGTGGCTCAACGCCGGCCGGTGGCTGGATGAACCGAGCACCGCGCCGCGTCTGAGCGAACAGACCCTCGCGATCGGCCGCGCGGGCCAGGAGTTCTTGCGGTCATGACCGACGGCGACAAGCCGGCCTTCCTGCGCGCGATCGCGCATCTCGCGGTCGCCCTGCGCGAGAAGGATCCCGACGCCGTCCAGATGCGCGTCTATTTCGACGGGTTGCGCGACCTGGAACTTGAGTGGGTCGTGGCGGCTGCCGAGCGCTTGCAGGCGACGGCCGCGTGGTTTCCGAAGGTCGGCGACTGGCGCGCGATGGCCGTGAAAGTGGAGGCGGAACGCATCGAGGCGCACCGCGCGTGGTTGCGGCGCCTTCCTGCGCCGGCGTGCGCGTGCTGCGCAGACACCGGCTGGGCCCGGGATGCGGGAGATCGCGTGCGTCCCTGCGCCTGTCGGACGGAGCGGCGGGCCGAAGTGCTCGGCCGGCGTCCCTGGCCCGCGTTGCCTTCCGCGTCCGAGGCGCCAGACGAGTCCAGGCGGGACGGTGACGGCGGCGATGCCGCGTGAAGGAGGAGCTGATGGAACGGGATCGCATGGACGACGGACTGCCTCGGGATCCGGCGGAGCGGCGAGCCGCCGTCGCCGCGCAGTTCGACGACATGCGGCGGCGAATTGCAGCTCTCGACAAGCCAACGCCGAAGCCGAATGGCGCCGGCGGACGATCGCCCCAGGCCGTCGACGAGCGCCCGGCGGCGAAGTGGTACCGCGCCGATCTGGAGCGGGTCGAGGGTGATCTGCTTTCGGTCATCCGGCGGGAGTTGCCCCGGGTCGGCTGGCAACTCACCGTGCACGCGCTGCTGGAGATGGCGGGGTCAGTGCTCGGCGACATCGTCGAGGCGGCACCGGCCGCTCGGGCGGATGTGCTGCAACGGATCGGGGAGTTGCACCTCTACCTGGCCGCGGAGGGCCAGCGGGCGCACTGACGAATAGGCAAGGCACCCGAGGCCGGCGTGGGCCCGTTCGCACGCGGAGCCTCCAGAACGCCGAGGATGGCCTAGGGACGCGCGATCGTCGCCCGGCCAGGGGGGCCGTTCAATCACTGGGAACGCGCGCCCATACCCCATTAGGCCCTTCCCTCGCGTGGCCGCGAAATTCAGCAAGGGGGGTTCGCGATTGGGGCTGCCGTCGTGAATGAGCATGAAGCCGCGAAGAGCGATCGGCCGACGCGGTGCTTTTGCGGGCGCGCGTTGGCGTCGCGGAAGACCGGCCGGCCACGGCAGACGTGCGGTCCCGCCTGCAAGGCCCGGCGGGACGCGGTCCGTCGGCGCGTGCGAATGCGGCAGGCGTGGATCCGAGGCTGGCGCCATCTGCAGGCCCGCGGCGAAGTGTCGGGGGCCGAGGCGGCCGCCGAGGTGGCCGCCCTGGAAGACGACGTCCGCGAAGCTCGAAACGTCGATTGGTGAAGGCGAGGTGGTGTGATGACATCCGGACTCCGCGCGGCGGCCGAGCACTTCCTGCGCGCGGCCGTTGGCCCCGTCGCGATCGAGCCGGCAGCGCTCGAGCGGGCCACGGGCCTCGTGCGCGACTTCCTGGCCGGGGCGGTCGATGGCGACGCCCTGCGCGCCGCGCTCGGCGGGGCGACGACCCGCGCCCATCAAGCGCGACCCCAGACGGTCGCGCTCCTGCAGTTGCTCGGCGTCCTGACGCCCGCCGAGGGGAATCTCTCGCTGCTCGGCCTGGGCACTGCGCTGCGCCCGTTCACCCGCCAGGTGAAGGCGGCGGCCGCCGACGATTCGGTGAAGGCGATCGCGGTCGTGGTCGATTCGCCGGGCGGCCTGCTGGGCATGGTCCCCGAAGCGGCGGCGGCGATGCGCGCCGCGCGGCAACGGAAGCCGGTCGTCGTCGCCGTCGCGGGGCT
Source organism: uncultured Acidobacteriota bacterium (assembly GCA_963840225.1). Taxonomy (GTDB): domain Bacteria; phylum Acidobacteriota; class Vicinamibacteria; order Vicinamibacterales; family CAVVIG01; genus JBLMXQ01. The sequence goes on along the minus strand of CAWIYH010000004.1, from coordinate 939,823 downwards.
GAACGCGTCGGCCGCGTACTGGATTACCGCCGGCGGGTCGCGCATGACGGCGACGCCATCGGCGTCGGTCGGCGCCGTCGGCGTCTTCTGCGTGCGCCCCTCGATCGTCCGACAACTCGACCAGGAAGGTATCGACGTCGCGGTGTTCTCGGCCGGCAAGTACAAGACCGAAGGCCTCGAGGTCGTGCCGCTGACGAACGCTGAGCGGAGCGCGACGCAGGCGCGCGTTGACGAGGCGTACCGAGCAGTTCGTGGCGGACGTCGCGGCGGGCCAATCGGTGCCCGGCGCGAGGGTACGGGACTCGTTCGGCCAGGGCCGCATCGTCAGCGCGGCCGAGGGGCTCCGGCTCGGCATGATCGACGCGGTCGAAGAGGTCGACGACACAATCGCCCGGGTGGCCGCGGAGCCGGCGCGCATGGCGGCATTCGACGCGCGGCGCGCGGCCCTCACGGCCCGGCTGCTCGCCGGCGCCCGGGCGCGCTGGGTGCAGGCGGCGCTCGCGCCGCATCGCCGCGCGCTGGCGAGAGCGGCAGGACTCGACCACACGTAGAACTCGACGACGACAAGGGTCGGTCGACACGCCCCAGGATCAACGCCAGGAGCCCGTCAGGGCCACGCGACGACACGGGCCAGGATCGAACCCACCCTCCGGCACACGCAACGCGGCCACTCGAGACTGAGGCGCTCAGCGCCCGACGTCTCACGGAGGACGGTACATGGCTACACGATTAGATCGCCTCGAACAAGAGCACCGGCTCACCCTACAGCGAGCGCAGATGATGCTCGATTTGGCGCAGCGCGAGAACCGAGCGCTGACCACCTCAGAAGAAACGACCTACACCGGCTTGCTTCAGCAGGCCGGTGACCTGCAGGCACGGCTCGACCGCGAGGCGAGCGACGTCGCGATGGCCGCGCAGATCGAGGCCCTGACCGCAGGCAGCGGCGCGTCTCCCGCCACGGTGCGGGGCGCGAGGCGCCCGCCCGTGTCGCTCGGCGCGCAGTTCGTTCAGAACGAACAGTCCCGCGCGTTCATTCAAGGCGGCGGACACCGCCGCGCCGGTGCCTGGGCATCGCCCGCGATCGAGCTCCAGGCGACCACGCTCACCGAAGACGCGGGATCGGGCGGACCGCTCGTCGTGCCCGACGTGCAGCGTGACGTCGTGTTGCTGCCGACGCGCCGGATCGTCGTCGGCGATCTCCTCGCGCCGGGGACGACGACCAGCAACCTGATTCAGTACCAGAAGGAGAAGACGTTCACCAACGCGGCGGCCGCGGTCGCGGAGGGGGCCGCGAAGCCGGAGTCGACGCTCGTGTACGAGTCGGCCACGAGCCCGGTGCAGAAAGTGGCGCACTGGATTCCGGCGAGCGAAGAAATGCTCGAGGACTACGCGCAGACGCAGTCGATCATCGACGGCCGGTTACGCACCGGCGTTCAGCTCGTCGAGGACGATGAACTCCTGAACGGCTCCGGCGTGACGCCGCACCTGTTGGGATTTCTCCATCTGCCGGGTCTGGCGGCCGCCGTGGCCCGCGGCGCCGACACCATCGCCGATGCGATCGCCAAACAGATCGGCGCGATCGAGACGGCGATGAACCTCCCGGTCGATGGCATCGTGATGAACCCCATCGATTGGCTGAGCGTCCAGCTCTCGAAGTTGGCCGATGGCAGCTATGCGAGCGGGACGACGCCGCTGGCGGCGGCGATCCCGTCGGTGCTCTGGGGACTGCCGGTCGCGCGGACCACGGCCATCGCGCAGGGCACGGCGCTCGTCGGCTGCTTTCGGACGGCCGCAGGCTTGTTCCGCAAGCCGTCCGGCATCCGAGTCGAGGCGAGCAACTCGCACAGTGATTTCTTCATCAAGAACCTCGTCGCGATCCGCGCCGAGGAGCGGCTCGCCCTGGCCGTCTACCGCGAGGCGGCGTTCGGGTTGGTGACGGGACTCTGAGTTCGGGAGGGGTTGGCCCTGGTCGGCCTCCCGGCCGTCGGCGGATGCCTCGAGTCGTCCGCCGGCGGTGGTCATCCGCCAGGGCCCGTTTTTTCACGAGGCCGCATGGGCAAGCGCCAGGGCCGGCCGCCGCTCGACGACGCACACCCCTCGGTGCCGGTGCACCTGAAGTTGCCGTCCGACGAGTACCGACGACCTGGACGAGCGCGCGCGCCGCGAGCGCGTGAGCGTCCCGGAGTTGATTCGGCGCCGACTACGCGCGCAGCCGCGGGAGGAGGAGTCCGAGCGGTAGGACCGGCCGGAGGAGATCAGGATCATCATCGCAAGTTCGGAGCGCGCGCAGGCGACCACCCGCACGCGCCCCTGAGCCCGTCAGCAGAGGAACCCTGCCGACGTCGCCTGCCAGCATTGTAGGCGCGCCGGCCTTCACGAGAGGAGGCCCCGCGATGTCTGCCGTCCGCGCTCGCCGTCGCCACCCACGGCGCCCACCCGAACTGCCGCTCGCCGTTCTCATGGCCTGGTCGGCGCTCGCGCTCGACGAGCGTCGGGCGCTTCGTGTTCTCATCCGCGCCCTTGCGCGGAATCACCGCCCGAAGCGCGGCGCCTGATGGTGAAACGACCACAACGACACGAGCATCAGACCGCGAGGCAGCGCGCCAATCGCAGTCATCTCGAATCGGTCCATGAGGAGACCGCGCACAATCCACAGGCGTGGTACCGACCAAGCGGAGACGCTGTTCGAGTCCGCTCGAGTACCTGTTCGGTGGACTTCAGGCAGGGCCGGCGGCGACGAGACTCGAGCGGCACGACTACATGGACACCCACTACACCTCGTACGGTCTTCTCGTCGGATACGCGCTCGAGTGCATCTTCAAGGGCCTCTGGGTTGCCGCTGGCGGCACGCTTGTGAGAGACGGGAAGGTGACCGGAATCGCCGGAGTCAAAGACCACGATCTGGGAGGCTTGGCCCTCGCGGTGAAGGCGTCGCTGAATGACTCAGAACGGGAGGTACTCCGCCGCCTGTCGTACTTCGTTGGTGCCGCCGGGCGATATCCCATCCCCAGGCGCGCGCAGGAGATGAAGCCGCGGAGGGTTCGCGGCCGAGGCACGGTCGACCCTGGGTTCTTCAACATCGACGACTGGGCCACGGCGAGGACGGCGGCCGACCGGCTGCTTGGTGACCTGAGGGCACGGATGTACGACTTCAGGCCACGAGGCGGCCATCTTGTATGACCTGTAAGACCACCTTACAATGAAGGCATGACGAAGCCACGCGCGAACCGCACGCCGCCAAGTACCGTTCCGCCTGGGCCCCGAGAATCGACGCCGCGATGGCGCGGCTCGAGGACCGCGACGGCATCACCCCGAGCGAGCAGGCGCGCCGGGCCCTGACCGCCTGGCTCACGAAGAAAGGCGTCATGAAGAAGCCGGGACGCAAGCGGGCGACCACCCGCCGGCGCCCCTAACCCGTTCACTCGTCTGAGCCGAGCGCGCGGGCTGCCCGCATGATACGGGAGCCGCCGCCCTGGCCGCACGCGAAGAGCGTGCAGGAAGGTTTCCGATGCCACGAAAGAGTCCGACCGACAACGTACGAAAAGTGTGCGGCTGCGCGAAGTGGAAGGAGTGCTCGCATCCCTGGTACGTCTTCTACCGCGAGGGCTCGGAGGTCGATCCCGAGACAGGCAAGCGGCGCGAACGCGGCCTCCGGTGCAAGTTGGCTCCGCTCGTTGGCCGTGAGCCGATTGATTTTGCTGACGCGAAGGCCGAAGCCCGCCGGGCCATCGTGGCGTGGCGAGACGGCCGCGACGCGCGGGAGCTGTTGCCGGACGACGCACCGACGATCGCCGCGATCCTCGACGCATACGGTAGGCGACCCGGTGGCGCCCCGGTTGACAGGTATCAACGCGGGCCGATTGTGACCACGGTGGTCAACGGCCGCCGATTCGGTGAATGGCGCGCAGCAGAGGTCACCCGTGAGATGGTCGAGGCGTTCCGCCGGCAACGTCCACCCACCGCTGCCAACCGCGACCTCTCGGTGTTGCGCGCGGCGTTCAACTGGGCGGTGCTCGGCGGCCTGGTTCCCACGACGCCCTTCAAGGTGGGAACCGTCTCGGCGGTGAAGCTGACCCGCGAGGAGCCGCGTACACGACGCCTGCAAACAGGGGAAGAGGAGCGGCTTCTACTCGCGGCGAACGACCTACACGACCTGATCGTCGCTGCGCTCGAGACCGGCTGCCGCCGGGGCGAGTTCCTCAGCCTCCAGTGGGCACAGGTCCGCGACGACCTGTTCCTGCCGGCCGGGAAGACGAAGGCGAAGAAGCCTCGGCGCGTTCCGATCTCGAGCGTCCTCCGCGCCGTTCTGGACGCTCGCCGAAACGACCCGGCAGGGGTGCCCTTGCCGCCCGATGCCTACGTCTTCGGCGACGAGGTCGGGCGACGGCGGCACTCGATCAAGACGGCGTGGCGCCTTACCTGCACCCGCGCAAAGATCATCGATCTCCACTTTCACGACCTGCGCCGCGAGGCTGGTTCTCGGTGGATGGACGCCGGGGTGCCGCTCGCGACGATTCAGCGATGGCTCGGCCATCACAACATCAGCCAGACGTCCACGTATTTGGCGGCGACGGGCGGCGGGGACGCTGACGCCATGCGAGCCTTCGAGCAGGCCTCCGGGCGATTGCCGTATGTTGCCGTATCTTCCGGAGCGAGCGGCCCTCAACCGGCACCGACCGACCCACAGACGCTCGAAAAGACTGCAGAAAACCCCACAGTGCACTGACCGGCAGGGAGCCGGTTGTTCCTGGGGGTCAGGGGGCCGTGGGTTCGAATCCCGCCATCCCGACCACTTTTTCGCGCCGGCTGGGTTTCGGGGGAACATCGGGGTAGCAGAACCCGGGTGTTACTCCGGAGGTCCCATGCCTCAGGCGATTCCGTTCACTCGCCGGGCTTCCCGCTAGGGTCGCCGGCGCATCCTCAACGCCACCTCCATCCGTAGCCTGAAACCGCCCGCGACCGGGCGCCTGGACTACTTTGACGACGCCACGCCCGGGCTGTCGCTGCGCATTACCGCGAACGACGTCCGGACGTGGACAGTCTTCTACCGCGACAAGAACGCGCGCCAGAAGCGGCTGACGCTCGGTCGCTACCCGGCGCTGTTCCTTGCGGACGCGCGCGAACTGGCGCGCGAGGCGCAACGCCGCGTTGCCAAGGGCGGCGATCCGGTCCTCGAGAAGCGTGCGGCCCGCGACGTCCTCACGTTCGGCGAACTTGCGACGCGGTACATCGAGGACTACGCGAAGCCGAACAAACGAAGTTGGGCGGAAGACGAGCGCCAGCTTCAGTCTACGCTGCTTCCGAAGTGGCGAAACCGTCCCGCGGCCGAACTGGAGGCGCAAGATGTCCTGGCGATGCTCAATCCAAGGTGCGGGCGGGTGCGCCGGTCGCGGCGAATCGGCTGCGGGCGCTCGTCTCACGCATCTACACGTTCGCCGCGGAGCAGCGACTCGTTCCGGCGGCTGCGAATCCCGTGATCGGCGTCAAGAAGCAGACCAAGGAAACCACTCGCGAGCGCGTCCTGAATGACGATGAGATCCGGCGTAACTGGGAGGCCTGCACGACGCAAAATGCATATGTCTGCGCCTGGTTCCGTCTCCGCCTCATGACCGCCCAGCGCGGGGGCGAACTGCTGCAGATGCGCTGGCAAGACATCGATCCGAGATCCCACTTCTGGACGATTCCCGCGGAGTTCGTCAAGAACGCGCACGGCCATCGCGTCTATCTGAACGCGACGGCTCGCAAGCTGATCGGAAGCGTCCCTCGAGCCGAGCGCGGCGTCTGGGTCTTTCCGAAATCATTCATGGGCGACTACAAGCACGTCGGCCGACGCTTGGCGCAGGCCTCGCGCGCCAACATCGTGGCGACACCGAAGGCGACAGGCAAGAGTCGCGACACGGCCGATATTCGAGGTCATGACCTTCGGCGTACCGCGGCGAGCCTCATGGCGAGCGGCGGGGTGCCGCGGTTCGTCATCCGGCGAATCTTGAACCACTCCGAGGAGAAAGACGTCACCAGCGTGTACGAGCGGTATAGCTACGACGTGGAGAAGAAGGGGGCGATGGAGTTCTGGCACCGGCAGCTCACTGCGATTCTTGCCGGCCACTCCGGAACTACTGGGCGCCGCTTTGGAAAGTTAACGCTCGACGTCTGCATCGCGCGGACGAAGGGACGTTCTGTCTGAGCGGGCTGAGGACGCACGAGCGGGTAACAGGAACGCGGTCGGCGCTCGGCCAGCCGGGTCCGAACAAGTCAAGAAGGGCAAGGACCGGGGCATCGACGGCCGGATCTACTTCCACGACGACACATCGGGCGACACGAGACAGATCGTCCTAAGCGTGAAGGCTGGCCACACGATGCCCGAGCACGTCCGCGACCTTCGCGCCACGGTGGACCGCGAGAAGGCCGCTATCGGCGTCTTGATCACGATGGATAGACCGACCAAGGAAAATGCGGAAGGAAGCCGCCACCGGCGAGTTCTACCTCTCTCAGTGGGGACCGCATCCCAGGATTCAACTGCTCACCGTCGCCGACCTGCTGGCCGGCAAGACCATCAGCCGGCCGCCGGAGCGCCAGACCGGGGCGACGTTCAAGAAAGCGCCGAAGGCGAAGGGACGGCTTGAACAACAGCCCGGCCTGTAACAGGCTGTATACTTATGCGGTCATGCATCCGAAATGCATAACCGCTCTCAAACTTGACCACTACCCCTGCGCCTCGAGACAGGGCTTCCTGGGAGACGCGTAATCAGGACTGCGGCGTCGCCGGTCCAACCTTGACCACGAGCGCCTTGCCAGGGTACGTCGCCGGATCGACATTCACCACGCGCGCCACTTTGCGGCCGGCCTGCGTGAAGTAGGTGACCTCGACATCCACCGGCCCGTCGTGACGGGCCAGCCCGAAGTGCACCGGCAGGGCGCTTTGCGCGCAGTAGCCGCTGCCGGTGTCGACCATGCTCGTACCGAGCAGGGTCCGGGTGCCGGCCGCGTAGAGGCGGACCTCCGCGCCTGCCCGCGTGTAGCGGCCCTTCTCGTCGAGGACGAGCACCTGGAGCGAGCGCCGGGCCGTGTCGCGCGGCAACAGGTTGCGGAACAGGTAGTGGCTGCCCATCGCCTCGTTGTTCGCCAGCGCGAGATCGAGGGCCCCATCCTGATCGAAGTCGGCCCACTGCACGCCGTGATCGCCGTCGTGGCGGAGGATGACCGATGGCGTCACATCGGTGAAGTGGTCCCCGTCGTTGTGGTACAGGTAGTCGGGATACCGCGTGATGCCGTTGATGTACGCCGTGACGTACAGGTCCGGCCTGCCATCGTTGTCGTAGTCGCCCCACGCCGAGCTGACGCCGTGGTATTCCCCGGCAACGCCCATCTCGGGCGCCACGTCGCGGAACGTGCCATGGCCCTCGTTGTGGAACAGCTCGTTCGGGCCGTAATTCGCCACGAACAGGTCCAGCAGGCCGTCGCCGTCGTAGTCCGCGACGCTTGGGCCCACGCCGCCGAACACGAGCGGCCGACCGGCGCCATCCATCCCCAGCTTGTGCGCGACATCGACGAACCGGTTGCCTTCGTTGTGGAAGAACCCGTTCAGGTCGCCGTCCTGGTTCGCCACGAACAGGTCCAGCCGCCCGTCCTGATCCATGTCGAACCAGGCCACGCCGACGGTCTTGCGCGGATCGTCGACGCCCATCTCTTTCGACACGTCACGGAAGTGGCCGCCCTCGTTGTGGAAGAGCATGTTCGGCCGATCACGGAAGGCGACGAACAGGTCCACCTCGCCGTCGTTGTCGTAGTCGACCCAGCTGATCTGCCGTGACTCGCCGACCGCATCGACGCCGAGCTGGTGCGCGACGTCGCGGAAGTGCTTGCCGTCCACGTTGAGGTACAGCTTGTTGGGAATGCCGCCGGTGCGCGCAAATCCGACGTAGAGGTCCATCAGGCCGTCGCCGTTGAAGTCGCCCCAGGCCGACGCCCGGGTGTCCTCCTCGTCGGCCAGCCCGGCCTGCACCGCGACGTCGACGAATTTGCCGCCGCCCTCGTTGTGGTACAGCCGGTTCAGATGGCCGCGCCTGAACCCCACGAAGAGGTCCGGCTTCCCGTCGTTGTCGAAGTCGGCCCAGTCGTTGGTCTGCGCGCCGCCCGCGTCGAACTGCTCCGGATTCACCGGCTCGAACGCCGGCTGACCCGCCGGCGCGGTGGTGGGCGGTTCTCGCAGCGGCTGAAGCACCAGCCGATCGGTCGTGTTCGCCTCGACCTCGGCTCGGCTGAACGCCATCGGGAAGTACTTGCCCTCGCCCCAGTACGGGATGAGATCCGCGTAGTGTGGACCCTTCGGCTGGTCCGAGTTGCCCGGCACGCTCAAGCCGGTCGACTTGTCCCAGTCCTTGACGTCGAAGACGAACATGAACGAGGCGCCGGAGACCTGGGCCGTGTTCGACGCGCTGAGGCTGGAGGTCGCCATCACCGTGTAGCCGTCACCGCCGCGCGGCACCGGGTCGATGTGGAACAGGGCCTTGAGCGCGTCGGTCGTGGCGAGCGGGTGGACGAAGTCGGCCGTGTGGATCGCGCCCCACGTCCACTTCGACATGTTGTCGCCCAGCCGGCCCTTCAGATCGGCGACCGCCTTGTCGAGCGCCGTGAGCAGGATCGTGTCGCGCGCGGCGGTGCGCGCCGCGCCGCTCGCGCCGTACGCCTGGTCGGGCTTCGTCATCCAGCCGATGACCTGCTGGATGTCGTACTGCGAGAAGCTCATGCCCGCGGGCACGTGTGGCGCGTAGGCCAGCGAGGTCATCTCGAGCACCCAGAACTCGTAGAGCGCCGCGGCGGCCGACGCGCGGTCGAGCGACAGGTTCCAGTTGAGGAGCAGATCGGCGGCTCGTTTGGCTTCCGGCGTCGCCGGCTTGACGTGTTTCAGAAGCGGCACGAGCTGTCGCGCCGGGAGCGACACGACGTCGTGCTGCAGCTTTTCCACGTCTTCAACGGAGAACTTGCGCTTTTCGGCCAGCACCTCCGCCACCCGATCGTACCGGTACGGCGCGCTGTACTCGTACCCCAGCGGGATCTTGTAGCCCGGCACGATCTTCGGCACCACGTCGTTGTTCGACGAGTTGTAGAAGTGCTGCGGTGTGTCGAGGCTCTGGGGCAGCTGATCGTAGGGAACGTACCCGGCCCACTCGTACTTGCCGTCCTTGCCGGGCACGGGCATCAACCCGTCCCAGCCGTTGCGGACCGGCGTCCGCGCCACGCCCACATACCCGATGTGGCCGTCGACGTCGGCATACACGAGGCTGTGGGACGGAATGTACCAGGCCTTGGCCACGGCTTCCTTGAACTGCTGCCAGTTCTGCGCCTGCATCACGTGCAGCGATCCCAGGTAGCCGGCGCCACCGGGCTCGGCCCCGACCCAGCGCAGGGCGAAAGCCCGGTGTCGCGCCGTGTCCTCGTAGAGGACCGGTCCGTGGCGGGTGAACTTGGCCATGAACTCCTGGGTCTCCCCGCCCTTGACGTGGATCAGCTCGCGCTCGACCTTCATGTCCTGCCACTGCCCCTTGTAGAGGTACCGGTCCGGATTCTGTGGATCGGTTTCCTCGACATAGAGGTCCTGCTGGTCCATGCCCAGGATCGTGAAGCCCCACGCGATCCGATCGTTGTGCCCGATGGTGATGCCGGGCAGGCCCGGTTCGGTGGCACCGATGTCGTTCCAGCCCGGCGCCACTAGGTGCACGACGTAGCGTAGCGCCGGGTTCACCACCTCGCGGTGCGGATCGTTGGCGATGATCGGTGCGCCGGTCGTCGACTTGCTCCCATCGATGACCCAGTTGTTGCTCCCGAGCTCGCTCGTCATCTGCTCGAGCCGCTCCGCGCTCAGCTTGTCACCCTTGAGCGTCCAGCGGATGTTGTTCGCATCCTTCGTCAGGTCGAGGATGTTGGGCGTGATGTCGTTCAGATCGAGGCCCGGTGGAATGACCAGCTTCTTCTCGGGCACCGTCGGCCGGAGTTCTTCGACCTTGGCGACGCCGAACTGCTTGATCTCGACCGCTCGCCGCACCTCGCTGATGGCGTTGCGCGAGAGCGTCCAACCCGGCATCCGCGTCAGCACGGTCTCGGCCGTCCAGACCGGCTGCGGCTGGAAGCCGAGGATCTCGAACTCCACCGGCACCTTCTTCTCGTCGAGGGCCTGCTCGATGCAGGCGTTGATGCCCGCCGCGAACGACGTGAAGATCTGGCGCCCTTCCGGATGGTATTTCTGGAACTCCTCGTCCCAGTTCCCGCGAAAGGCCAGCAGGCGCGCGAACTTGTCGCGGGTTACATACTGCGGACCCAGGACCTCGGCCAGCCGGCCCTCGCCGTTCCTCCGCCACATCTCGAGCTGCCACATCCGATCCTGGGCCACGACGAAGCCCTGGGCGAAGAAGAGGTCTTCGGTGTTCTCGGCGTAGATGTGGGGAATGCCCCATGTGTCGCGCAGCACTTCGACCGGCTCGTGCAGCCCCTTGACGACAATTGTCCCGGAGAGCTGCGCGAGCGTGGCCGTGGCACGCGCTTCGAGGTCGGGCTTCTGCCGGGATTGGGCGACCATGTGCACGGCGCCCGCGACGGCGAGCGCCAGGCACACGACGCCGCCAAGGATCGCGCGCCGCACCCTCGGCCTCCGCAAATCGGGGTTCATGGACATCTCCTTTAGGTCAGTTAGTACCACTTTGTCAGATCCGCAGCGGTAGATGGCGGCGAAGCTGAATGATGTAATCCAGTTGTTTCGGATTCGCGGCGAAGTACAACGCCGTGAAGATCTCGGCGACGAGCGCGCGCACCATCGGAAAGGTCAACGGCGTCCCGCGTGTGTGCCGCCGTTCCTGCTGCAGGAAGGTGTAGGCCACAGCGGTGAGCGCGACGTGCCGATGCCAGCCGGGATAGCTGCGGCCCTCGAAGTGGTCGAGTCCCAGTTCGTCCTTGAGCTGCTGGTACTGCTGCTCGATCGCCCAACGCTGGTGCGCGATCCAGACCAGCCGCTGGAGCGCGGTCGTGGCGGGCAAATGAATGAAGAAGTATTTGAGGATCTTTCGGCTGCCCACCGGCCGTTGCGCGAGGAGCCAGATTTCCGGCGCCAGCCGGCCGCGGCGCCACTCGTGGGCGGGGGTCACACGGACCGCGACAAACTCCGCGCGCCACCGGGTGGTTTGATGTTCGTTGCGCCAGCTGATCACGCGCCACGCTCGCGCCGGCAGGCGGACCGCCAGTCGGCTGACGGCGATCGGCGAGATGGCGTCGACCAGCCGGACGCGCGTCGCGGGTCGACCGCGCCCCGGCCTGGGCACGGGCGCGGCGATGCGCGGCGTCCCGAGAAAGACCGTCAGATGCGACGAAATGCCCACGGCATAGGGCAGATCGAGGCGGTGCAACGCTTCGCGAAAGGCCGTCACGTCGCCGTAGGCGGCGTCGGCGAGTACCGCCGTGAACGTCAACCCGGCCGCTCGGGCCCGACGCAGCAGCGTCAGCGCCAAGCGCCACTTCTCCTGAAATCGCACCGCGGCGGGGACGTGGACCCGCTCGCAGCGCGCGCGATCGCGCGTCCACTCCTTCGGCAGATACAGGGCCGCGCCCAGCATCCAGGCGCGCCCCTTCGCCCAGAGCACGGCGGTCGTCGCCACTTGGCAATTCGCGATCTTGCCGAGCGCGCCACAGGTACTGGCGCGCGACGCCGACGGAGTGCTTGCCTTGTTTCGGGAAGCTGGTGTCGTCGATAACCAACATCCCTTCGCGCACCGGCAGCAGCTCCAGCAGGCGCCGCCAGACCGGCGTCCACTCCCAGGTTGCGTGGGTGATGAAGTGCTGGAAATTCTGGTAATGGCCCGGGTCGGTGACCCGCGTCAGCATCGCCTGCATGGACTTGCGCGGACTGTCTCCGAGCAAGCCCTGCAAGTAGCGGCGCAGCGACGTCGCCTGCAAGCGGGTACTGAAGGTGCCCTTGAACTCCTCCAGATAGCCCAGCAACCGACGCACGCGCGGCCATGCACTCTGATCGAGCACCGGCTGGCAGCGTACCGAACTTCACTGACACGTACAATGTCCTCAATTCAGATCACTCGGATCTGACAAAGTAGTATTAGAGCGCGTTTCAAAATTAAACGACCGGCCTCTTGTCCTTCGAGCCGAGACTTGGTACCGTCGCCCGACCGACGAGGAGGTGGTCAGGCATCACCGAGCCGCTACTCGATGACGAATTATGGAAACGGGTCGAACCTATCCTCCCCAAGCGGCGCGCGCGGAAACGCCGCCATGCCGGAAGCCGATTCCGGGCCGGAGCGTGCTGACCGGTATTTCGTTCGTCCTCCGCAGTGGCATTCCCTGGAAGATGCTCCCACGAGAGATGGGCTGCGGGTCCGGCGTCACCTGTTGGCGCCGGCTGGTGGACTGGCAGCGGGGTCTGGACGCGCCTGCAGGCGGTCTTGCTCGCCGAACTGTGGCGCCGCGGCCGGCTCGATCTGGCTCGAGCGATTGTCGACAGCGCCTCGCTCCGCGCGCTGCGCGCGGGAAAAGATCTGGACCGAACCCTCCCGATCACCGCAAGGCGGGGTCGAAGCATCATGTTCTCACTGACAGCCAGGGGATTCCGCTCAGGCGCGACGCTAACGGCCGCGAACCGGAATGACATCACCGAATTGCTCCACGTGGTTGACGCGATGCCGCCCGTTCGCAGCTGTGTTGGCCGGCCGCGGGGCAAGCCAGCGGCCATTCTCGCGCGGTGTGCCGTGTCAGACCGCCGCGGTACATCGTCGGCGGTCCGAGACGCGCCTCATTAAAACGTGATCCGCGCACCCCACTGCAACTGGCGCGGGTCGCGGGCCACGGTGCGGACGGCGAAGCTCGCCGACGACATGTTCCCGCTCGGGTTCTCGTAGTTCACGGCGTTGAGCAGGTTGTACGCCTCGAAGAACAGATCCACGCCCGTCGTCCGGGGCAGCCGCAGCGACTTCATGAACCGGACGTCGACGAGGCGATCGCCGCTGCTCTGCGTGAGTTGATCCATCGCGATCGTGGGCTTGCCGTGCGCGGTGCGGAAGGCATTGATGATCGCCAGGTTCGCATCGCTGGCCCAGCCGCCGGCGTTCTTCACGAGCCCCGTGGGCCGGTCGCCGCTGATGCCGTCGCCGTCGAGGTCGAGGCCGGAGTTGATGTCCCACGGCACACCGCTGCGGAGCGAAACGATCATCGAGAGCTGCACGTCGTAGGGGAGCGAGAAGATCGAAGACCAGGACAGCGCGTGGCGCCGGTCGTTCTCGTCGGGGCCGTTGTCGTTGATGCCAAGCACGTGGAACGGATCCGACTGCTGGCTCGAGTTGTCGTTCTGGCCGTACGAGACCGACTTCGCCAGCGTGTACGACACCTGGAACGTGGCCCACTTGAGGCGGCTCTTGAGGGACGTCTGCAGCGCGTCGTACCACGAGGTCGTTATCCCGTTGATTAGCGTGACCGAGGCGAATTGCGGGTAGGGCCGGGGGTTGGTCTTCAGCGGGCCGATCGCGGGCAGGTTCGCGTCCTGGCCGCTCTGCAGGTTGGTCTGCTTCTGATGGATCCCGTCCACTTCGAGCGTCGTGCTCGGGCCGAGCGTCATCGCGAACCCGAGCGTCGTGTTGTTCACCGTGGGTAGGTCGAGGTTGTCACCCGGCAGGTACAGCGCGCGGCCGCCCGCCGTCTTGATGTAGTCGGAGAGCGACTTGCCGCCGAGTACGGCCGTCTGATCCGGGTAGGTCTCCAGGAGATTCGGGTCGGTGACCTCCGCCGTGAACTGGTTGCTCACGACCTGGCCGCGGATGTTGAACCACGGACGGTTGCGCACGGCATAGAGCCCCCAGCCGCCGCGGACGACGAAATGCCCATCACCCTTGGTATCCCACGCGAAGCCGAGACGGGGCTGGATGTGTCCGAGGTCGTTGCCGCGGGGCGCCGTGACCAGATTCCCCAGGCCGGCAAACTGCGGGTCGGCCAGCAGTGACGCAATGTAGTCGTTGCTCCGGAGGTTGGTGTCGAAGTCGTAGCGCAGGCCGAGGTTCATCGTGACGCGGGGGGCGACCCTCCAGTCGTCCTGCGCGAAGAAGTCCCACTCGGTGTTGCGATACTTCTCGGTGCGCAGCCCCGACCCGGTCGTGTAGCGGAAGGGCCAGGTGGCCGAGTCGGCCGCGTTGAACGCCTTGTCGGTGCTGAACTGCCACACGCCCGCGCCGTAGTAGTCGGCCAGGTAGCCCAGGATCTCGTAGGCCACCCCGGTGCCGAACTTCAGCGCGTGCCGCCCGGGCGCCCAGAAGAACGTCTCGTTGATCGAGTACCGGTCGCGCGGGAAGCCCTGCGGCAGGTTGGGCGAGGCGCCCGAAGTGAACGATGGCCGCACGATCTCGGGGTCCGTCGTGGTCTGGAACCGGTAGGTGTTCTGGTGCAGGTACCGAAGTACACCGTGTTCAACTTCGACGATGACAGGTTCCAGGTCCACGTGCCGGCGAGGTCGTGCGCCTTGTTGGTGTACTGCTGCGCCAGCACGTAGTCGGATGGCTGCGCGAGGTCGTCGTAGAGGTAGCGGACGTTCACCGCCTGGTTCGAGTTGAGCTCGTAGTCGACCTTGCTGTCGACCGTCGTCTCGTTGTTCGCGTTGCCGTAGACGCCGTTCCAGGTCGAGGCGAACGGGTTGCTGGCGTTCAGAGCCACGATCTGCACCGAGCTCTGCTGCAGCCGCTCGATCGCGCCGAAGAAGTGGGCCTTGTTCTGCAGGATGGGTCCGCCGAACGTACCGCTCAGGCGCGTCGATTTGAACGGCGGCTTCGTCTTGGCGAAGAAGTTGGTCGAGTTGAGCTTGGCGTCACGGCCGTAGTACGAGCCCATGCCGTGGAACTGGTTCGTCCCCGACTTGGTCAGCACGTCCACGACCGCGGTCCCCGCGCGCGAGTACCCGGCATCGTACTGGTTGCGCAACACGCGGAATTCCTGCACCGCATCCTGGTTGACGTTCACGACGGCGATGCCATAGATCGGGTGGTCCAGATCGGAGCCGTCGATGTGCATCGTGTACATACTGCGCACGTTCGTGCCGCCGAACGCGGTCTGGATGCCGAACCGCGCGTCACCGGTGAGGGCGGGGCCGCCGCCCGGCAGCAGCTGGGCGAGGCCGACGAACCCGCGGTTCAGCACCGGCAGATCGGACAACTGCTTCTCGGAGACCACACCCGACAGATCGGACTTCGTCGTCTCGATCGGCACCGCCGCGGCGTTGACCTCGACGCTTTCACTCAGGCCGCCGACCGCCATCACGAGCTTGATGTCGACGACGCCACCGACGGTCAGCGTGACCTCCTGCGTGGCCGTCTTGAAGTTCATCAGCTCCGACGTGATCTTGTAGGGGCCCGGCTGGAGCGCCGGCGCCCGGAACAACCCACCCGTATCCGTGGTCACCACGCGCTCGACACCGGTGTTCTGATTGTGCACCGTGACGGTGACGCCGGGCAGCACGGCACCGGTCTGGTCGGCGACCGTCCCGCGCAGCTCGGCGGTCTGGCCGTAGACCACGAGCGGCGTGAGGACGAGGACGAGGACGAGGAAAACGAGGTAACGAAACGTCCGCAGGCAAGTCCGTGCCATGATCTCCTCCCTCTTGACACTGCAGAATGTCCGTCTGGGTCAGTCGAAACCGCACGCAAGCCGCGAACGGAGAACCGCGCGTCGCGGCTCCCGCCCATCATCGCCCCTTGACTCAGCGCTCCGCCGCCGCAGGTCGCGCCTGCGCTCCGAACACGACCGGCTTCGCCTCCGAACCCAGACCGACAATCACCGCGCCGGCGAGCGTCACCGGCGCCGCCAGCACGCCCATGGTCTGGGAGTACGTGAAGTGTTCGCCGAGCAGCGCCTCGAAATAGACAATACTCGAGGCGGCCAGGATGCCGAGCTAATACGCCAGGCCCGGGAAGAAGCCCCGGGGCGCGTTGGGCGCCAACTCGCTGAGGTGAGCCGGGACGATGCCCCAGGCGCCGTGCACCATGAACTGCATCAGGAACGCGCCGGCGACGATGACCGCGGCCGATGGCGCGAGCACCCACACCCGCACGACCAGGGAGGCCAGGAGCAGCGCCGTCACCATGGCGCGCCGCCGCCCGGCCCAGTCGCGGTAGAAGCCGAAGATCAGACCGCCGGCAATCGCGTTCGTCATCGAGATCATCGTGATGAGGGCGGTGAGCTCCGGGCTGAAGTGCCGCTCCCGCTGGAGGAAGGTCGGATACATGTCCTGCGTGCCGTGGGAGACGAACGCCATGATGGATATCATCACGACCAGGTACGCGAACAGCCGCAGGTTCTGCCGGATCGTGCGGCGGTAGGTCGGCCAGTCGGTGCGCGACTCGCGCCACGCCTCGGTCTCCTTGACCTTGGCCTGCACGAAGAACGTGAGGAGCGCGGGCAGTCCACCCACGAAGAACATCGCGCGCCAGTCCCAGACCGGGAAGAAGAGCCAATACACGATCGCGGCGAGGAGGCAGCCGCACGTGTACCCCATCTGCAACAGACCCGAGAGCAGGCCGCGCCACCGCACCGGCACGCTCTCCATGACGAGCGACGCGCCGACGCCCCACTCTCCGCCCATCCCGATTCCGTAGAGCAGCCGCAGCAGGAAGAACACGGCGTAGCTCGGCGCGAGCCCGCAGGCCGAACGACGTCGCCGAGAAGAAGACGATGTTGATCATCAGCGGCCGCCGCCGTCCCCAGCGGTCGGCCATGAGGCCGAAGATGACGCGCCGATCGGACGCGTCCAGAGGCTGGCGGCGATCGGCGCGATCGCGGTCACCGAGCGCCCGAAATCGTGCGCCACCTGCGTGATGACGAAGGCGAGCCGCGAAGAAGTCGAACGCGTCGAGCGTCCAGCCGAGAAAGCCTGCGACGAGCGCGTCGCGCTGCTGGGCGCGCGCCTCGGCGTGCTCGTCGGATCGCCGCGCGGAGGCCATGGATCCTCCAGATGTCGTGACGAAACAACTGCGTGCGGGCGCACCGGAGAGCTTGATGAGATCGCCGACGGAAGAATACGGCAGGCAGGTCCGATCGCGACGCAGGGGGACAATCTTTTACATTTTGGCGTCAAACCGTCGCGGGGGACTCCGCGGTGCATCCCGGCTCGGACGCGACCTCGTACAGATTCGTGTTGTGGCTAGCGCTCGGCTAACGACGCGCCGAAACTCGCTGGTCCCCGTTGACGTGCGCGGCAACGAAATCTCCAGCGATTTCGCCCGGTCGCCGTTTCAGCGATGTTCGCCCGGTTGCCCTCGGACCGACTTAAAGCCGTTGCGCCGGAGCCGCCCGACGGTCAGCGCCGGGCGCCGCGCCAACCAGGCTCGCGATCGATTCAGGTTCAAGGCTCCGGCAGACGCCTTTTCGGCGCCGCGACCTCGAACGCGCTGCCTGGGAGTCGACACGCTGTCAGACGGTTGGGTCAGCGCCAGACGCGACCGCCTTTCGGGGTAACGCCTGGGTAACAGGATTGCGACCTTACGTGCGGTTGGACGAACAGCGCTGCAATGGTGCCAGCCGCAACATCGCCAATATTTACGGCCGTCTCGGCGTCATTTGACACTGCTTGGGAGGAGCTGACAAAGGTGGCCAAATCCGACTGGGGGTACCGATACCGGGTATGACCTTCACATACGGAACCAACTGTGGAAAGCCATTGGCCGGCGCGTTACGGCGAATCGATTCAGCGCGGTCTTCACGCTTGGAATCCTCGTCGTAACCAGCCTTTATGCCTACTACGCCCGCCAACAAGTTCTTCGGATGGATAGAACGCTCGCCGTAATAAATCAGCAGACGCAACTGCTGGCAGACAGCACCGCCGCTGCCAAGAAGCGCCGCAGCAGCGGCCGCGCAAAGTGCCAGCGCCGCAGTCGCCCAAGTCGATGCAGCTAAACGTGCGAACGAACTGACCAGCGCGCTGATGCGGAACAGTGCCACCGCAACAGCGCGTGATCACGGTCGCTGATCGAAGGGCCGACCCTCGCGTTGCAGGCCGAGCCGACGCCCAGCACTCCAGTCGGCAAGGAAACGGCTGTTGTCGTCTATCACTTGAAGAACATCGGTAAGATGCCGGCCCGCAACGTTGTTGCGAAGGAGTGGGGACTCGTATCGACCGCTGCTCCACGCGAGCCGGATTGGGCTTCGTTCCGCATTGTAGCTCCGGTCACCGTGTACCCCTTCAATGGGCAGGCCGTGGCTGGCGCGCAGCCAGACATCACAAGAGACGTCACATACACCTTCCAAGGCCGAGCGGTGAATCTTTACCGTGATCAAGCCACCACGAGTAGCTATGGGTGTACATCACATACGAGGATACGTTCGGACCACACTGGACAAAGGCGTGTGTCTTCAGACAATTCGGGGATGACTTGAAAACATGGAGTCTTTGTAGCTTGCCGGGCAGCAACGACGCTCGATGAAATAGCAATTAGCACCAGCGCGACTGCTGGCCCTACCTCCCGACCATCCTTTGGAGATGCTCAGGATACCGCGCGCCATGGACTTCGATCCGTGACGCTGCGCGATCGATGTCCCACAAGTCGTCAGCCGTGAGCTGAACCTCCGTCGCGGCCACGTTCTCCCGGAGTCGATCGCGCTTTGTCGTTCCAGGGATCGGCACGATCCAGGGCTGCTGCGCCAACAGCCAGGCCAGCGCGATCTGCGCCGGCGTGGCGCCTTTCAGCCCGGCGAAGGTCTTCAGCCATTCGACGAAGGCCTGATTCGCTTTCCGGTTCTCCTCCGTGAACCGCGGCACGATGTTGCGAAAGTCATTCGGATCGAACGTCGTCTTGTCGTCGATCTTGCCCGTGAGAAAGCCTCTACCGAGCGGGCTGAATGGCACGAACCCGATACCCAGCTCTTCGAGCGTCGGCAGAATCTCTCCTTCCGGCTCGCGCCACCAGAGCGAGTACTCGCTCTGGAGCGCCGTCACCGGCTGGACGGCGTGTGCGCGCCGGATCGTCTGCGAGCCGGCTTCGGACAGCCCGAAGTGCTTGACCTTGCCTTCGCGAATCAGGTCGCTCACCGCACCCGCGACGTCCTCGATCGGGACGTCGGGGTCCACGCGATGCTGGTAGAAGAGATCGATGCGGTCGGTCTTCAGCCGCTTCAGCGACGCCTCGGCGACCTCGCGGATGTGCGACGGTCGGCTGTCGAGGCCAGCCGGCTTGCCGTTCTCGAATTTGAACCCGAATTTCGTTGCAATGACGACCTGGTCGCGGACCATCCCAAGCGCGTCGCCGACCAGTTCCTCGTTCGCGAACGGTCCGTACGCTTCGGCCGTATCGAAGAACGTCACGCCGCCGTCGACGGCCGCCCTGATGATTGCCAGTCCGTCCTCACGGGCCGTAGCCGGGCCGTAGCCGGAACTGATGCCCATGCAGCCGAAGCCGACCGCCGACACTTCGAGGCCGCCCTTGCCCAACGTGCGCTTCTGCATTCGTCCAGTCCTTTCGGCGCGGCCGTTCGACGGTGCAATCGCCACTCCACCGTTTCAGTCGCAACGTCGAGCTGCGGTGCGCGCTCACGTACAGAATAGCGGTCCAGAGCCAGAACGACCAGAACGCCCTACCGCTCTCGGCCCAACCCAGCCCCCGGGGCGCCGTTCAGAAGGCGCGCGGTCCGCGAAGCATCCGGCCTGGGAGGAAGAGCATGCCGCGGACGAGCCCGAGGACGCCGTCGGCAGCGATTCCGACGATGCGGAACGGAATCAGAAGGAGCCAGACGACCGGGTACAGCACGAGGGCCAGCAGCGCCAGCGGCCAGCAGAGGACGAGGAGGATGCACCAGAGGAGGAACTTGACCACACCTGAGGATACGATCCTTTCCGAAGAAGCGTTCTCAGCCGGATCCGCCACCGTCATCGGCGGACAAAAATCGGCCGCGGGTCGCTCGGTCGATCAGGCGAGCGCGCGGTTCTTGGCGCGCTCGAGCACGCGAAGAGGTGAGCGGCGCTCGTCGAGCATCGCGCCGACGGGGACGAGAAACGTCTGCTCCAGCTGATACTGGCCCGACATCGCGGCGTGGCTCACCTCGTCGGTGAAGGCGAGCCAGGTCGTGCCGGGAGGAAACTCGACCTGCTGCTGGGGCGAGTCGCGTTGGAACGCCTCGTCGGCCTTCATGCGATCGTGGAGCTGCAGCATCAGAGCGTCGTAGGGGGACCGCCGCGTCTTGGTGAGGCGCAGCGCCCGACGCAGCGCGGCGCTGCCAGGAAGCGGCAGACGCAAGGCCGGCGCGAACCTGGCGGCCAGGTCCTCGAACTCGCCGCCCAAGCGCCACACGCGGGCGCGGCCTTCGAGGTTGACGTTCGAGAAGACGCGCAGGATCCTCCGGCCCTGCACCGGCGTGGCTGGAAACGCGTCGACGTGCAGCCGCGTGTCGTCCTTGCGCCACGACGTGACGCGGCCGGCGATCTGGACCGGTCGGAAGCTCGCGCGTCCCGTCACGAGATGCGGGCGGTACTCGGGGAAGAGCGATTCGACGAGCTGTCGTGCGGCCTGGTTGTAGCGCTCGATGAACGCGGTCAGCAGGTGCCGCTCGTCGCTCTCGGCCGCGGTCCCGCCCACGCGTTTCGTGACGGGATCGAAGCTGACGTTCTTCGCGTGCGCCACCGTGCCGGGCGAGAACAGGCGGCGCTCGGCGCTCGCGACCTCGAAGGCGAGCCGGGGGTAGAAGATCACGGCCCCACGTTCGAGCAACCCGGCGCAGGGGGTTCCGGGACCTGGCGAGCCGTCCCACCCGCTCACGTCGACAGGCACGACCTCGGACATCTTGTTCCAGCGACTCCCGGTCATCAGCCGGTTACTCGGACCGCAGCGCCCGCATCGGATCGGTCCGGCTGGCCCTCACCGCAGGAATCATCGTCGTCAGCAGCGTGGCCGCCCCCACGATCGCCGTCGCCGCCAGAAGCACCATGGGATCGGCCGCCGGCATCGCGTACACGGCGCTGGTGGCCAGCCGCCCTCCGGCATACGCGGCGGCGAGGCCCAGCACGATGCCGACGATGGCGAGGCGCTGGCCTGCGCGCATCATCAAGCGGAAGACCTGGCCGCCGGGAGCCTTCCGCCCGAAGGCAGCGAGGCCTGGCAGGATCCGGCGTTCCTCGAATCGCTGGTCGGAGGCGCCGCGACGGTCATTGTCCACGACGGCGCGACCGAGTCGGTCAGCACGTTGCGCGTTCGACCCTGACGCCGCCGTTGATCATGTGCTGCATGACGTCGCCGAAGAAGTGATCGAGCTCGTTCGGTTCGGGCGCGCTGGCCCGGTCCAGCGCGTCGAGCGCGTCGGGCGGCAGCGAAATCTTCGCCGCGGCCAGGTTCGTCTCGAGCTGCTCGGGCCGCGTCGCGCCGACGAGCGTGGAGGCGACCGACGGACGGCTCATCACCCAGGCCAGCGCAACCTCGGCCGGCTTCCTGCCCAGCCCCTCGGCCACGCGCAGAAGCGCGTCGAGGATCACCCAGTTCTGCTCGCGCTTCGAGAACTTCTCGAGCGTCGGGTTGCCCGAGTCCTTCATGTCGAGGACCCGCCCCGCTCCCGTGATCTTCCCGTCCACGCGCCGGAACTTGCCGGACAGGAACCCGCTGGCGAGCGGGCTCCACAGGGTGATCGAGATGCCGAGCTCGCGGGCCAGCGGCAGGTGCTCGCGTTCGAGCGCACGCGAGACGAGCGAGTATTCGAGCTGAAGCGTCGCCGGCCGTTCCCATCCGCGGAGCTCCGCCAGGGTCGCGAATCTCGAGGCGTACCACGCCGGCACGTCGCTCAGGCCGACGTGGCGGATCGTGCCGGCGCGCACGAGGTCGTTCAACGTCGACGCCACCTCTTCGACCGGCGTCACGCGATCCCACGCGTGCATGATGTAGAGGTCGACGTAGTCCGTGCGCAGGCGCCGGAGTGAGCCTTCAATCGCCCGGAAGATGTTCTTGCGTCCGTTGCCGCCCGCGTTGGGGTTGCCGGGCTGCGCGTTGAAGCTGAACTTCGTCGCCAGCACGATGTGGTCGCGGCATCCCGCGGCCTGGATCATTTCGCCGAGCCATTCTTCGCTCGTGCCCCCGGCGTAGAGGTCGGCCGTGTCGACGAAGTTGCCGCCGGCGCCGCGGTAGGCGTCGAAGAGGCGTTGCGCCGTCTCCCTGTCGGCGCCCCAGCCGAAGGTCATCGCACCGAGGGCGAGCGGCGACACCTTCAGTCCCGTCCGTCCGAGCGTCCGAAACGCGGCGACATCCGGTGCGGTCATCCTCACCCGGCTACTTCGTCTCGACGAGGTCCACGCTGGCCCGGGTGTTCTCCCACTCCATCTGCAGCGTGCACTTGCCGTCCGCCTGGTCGAACCTGATCGTGAAATTCTCCACGGGCGAGGGCGTCGTCCCGACGCTCATGTCCGCGCGAACCAGATCGTCGGCCGCTCCGGGATAGGGGATGCCCCATTCGCCGGTCTTCCTGCTGACGATCAGCGTCCACCTCCCGGCCTCGGGAATCGCGAACAGCGTGTAGCGTCCGGCCGGCACGGGCTTCCCGGCGACCGTCACATCCGCAGTCGTGACGAAGGTCGTGGCCTCGTTCGCGCCGGCCCGCCAGACGTCGCCGTAGGGCACCAGGGCGCCGAAGATCTTGCGGCCGCGCATCCGCGGGCTGGAGTAGTCGATGTGCACGGTCTTGCCGTCGGCGAACTTGCAGTCGGCCTGCGCCGCCGGGCTCGGCCGCTGGCCCTGGGCCGCGAGCGGAGCAACAGGCGAGAGAAGGAGCAGCGCGAGAAGAGCGGTCTCTGTCCGCATCCACACGTCCTTTCGAAAGAGCTACCAGCCGAACCGGGCGTCCGCCATAGTACACCGACGGCCCGGCGCCTCTCCACGTCTCGGTCCAGCTGGAGGAGTCTCGGGCGTTCCGTGTCCACCCGGTGGAACGGGCGCGTCACGGACGCCGCTCTGTAGTAGGCTTCCCCCCGTGCGGCTCCGGTCCGCGTGCACGGCGGTGGCGGCGTTCGCGTCGGTGGCTCTGGCCGGCCAGCAGACGGCGACGTCCGACGACCTGAGCGGGCTGCTGGCGCGCGTCGGCGCGCGTGTCGAGCAGGACCTACGCCCGGGCGCGCAAGGTCCTCTGCACCGAAACCGTCCGGCTGCAGCCGCTCGGCGTGGACTGGTCGCCCAACGGACGGCCGCGCCAGATCATCTACGACTTGCGCGTGCAGTGGGATCCGACCGGCGACGGCGACGCTTCCTCGGATGCGAGCGTCCTGCGCCAGATCGTTTCGGTCGACGGGCGTCCGCCGCGTGCCGACGACCACGACGCGTGCATGGATCCGAGGTCGGTGTCGCCCGAGCCGCTCGAATTCCTGCTGCCGGCGCATCGAGGCGACTTTCGTTTCGCCGGGGCTGGAACCGACCGCGTGGACGGACGCGAAGCTGTGAAGATCGACTATCGCGTGGCGACCTCGGAGCCGTCGTCGGTCAGGTGGCACGACGACTGCGTCAGCATCGACATTCCAGGCCAGGCGGGGGGACGGCTGTGGGTGGACGTCGCGACCGGCGATGTCCTGCGGCTGGACGAACGGCTCATCGGTCGCTTCGACGTGCCCGTGCCGCCGAAGCAGCGTCGGGTCGGCGCGCCCGCGTGGATGGAGATCGTGCGGGCCGATTCGACGATCCGCTACAAGGCGGTGACCTTCCACGATCCCGATGAGACGATGCTGCTGCCGTCGTCGATCGAGTCGTTGACGATCATCACCAACGCCGGCGTGCCCCGGCTGCGGACGACGCAGACGTTTTCAAACTACCGCCGGTTCATGACCGGCGGCCGACTGGTGAAATAGTGGGAAGCGACGAAACGTGGGGAGGGTGGTCGGCGCGGATACGGGCTCCGTGGAGCACTGCGGCGTCGAGCGCTACCACTGCTCCTCGTCGGGGAGGTCGATTGACACCCAGACGCTGCCGTCGGGATTGCATCGGATGTTCAGCCGGGTGTTCTTGCCCAGGTCGCGGAGGTCCATGCGATAGAGGACGCTGTCTCCGGCGGCGCGGATTTCTGGTACCGGCCCGGGCTCGCGGTCGAGGGTGCGTCTGGTTGCCATGCCCTTTGGATGTGCAATCGGCTCGCCAGTTCCGGTGCCCCCCAAAGTCCATCAGTTTCCGCTGATTTTCGCCGACCCGCGTCGCGGTCCCGCCGCATGCCGGTTTCTCGCCAGGCGGAATATTTCGGATCGGCTGGAAAATCTTCGATCTTCCAGATTTGCGCGGCGCAGGGGCCTTCGCTACAATCGGGTCGAGCCAGTCGCTCCACCGACATTCCGTGAGGCATTTCATCCGGCACTCGCGCTGGCGTCGGGCCTTCGTCGGGGCCTGCCTGCCGTATCTGCTGCTGGCGATGTTCGTGGACTTCCTCCACGGACATCGGCCGGACGCCGCACCTGCGCCCCCGCCCGGCGTCGCGCACGTCGCGTTGCCGCCGGCCGGGCCCGATGCGACGCCGGACTATGCCTGTCCGGTTTGCGCGTGGCTGCGCATGGGTCCACGTCTCGACGCGCCGTTCTCGCTGGGGGCGTGCGCGGAGGCGATCTCGCGGTTCCTCGTCGCGCCCGCGGTCGAGCCGCCGGACAGTAGTAACGACTTCCCGATCCGCTTCCGCGGTCCCCCGTCCGCCATCCTCGCGTAGCTCCGACAGTTCGTTCCTGAGCCGCCGCGGCGCGCGTGCTCGCACGCGCGCGGCGGAAGCCGATTCGTCATCGGGCCCGCGCCCGCACGGTTGGCGGCTGCTGAGCCTCCAGGCTCCCGCTTCCCGTGCGCGGCTGCGCGCCCCCGCGACGCCTTGCGAAGGAGAACGACTCGATGCGCGGATGGACCTCCGTCGGGCGCCATGCGGGCGCCCTCGTCATGCTGCTCTGGACGCCGTCGGCCCTCCGCTCCCAGCCGGCTCCCGGACCGGCGCCGCCGCCGGCGCACACCGTCTCGATGGACGAAGCCGTGCGGCTGGCGCTCGCCCACAACCGCGCCCTGCGGGCCGAGCGGCTCAACGTGGATGCGTCGAAGGCCGACGAAGTCACGGCGGCGCTGAAGCCGAATCCGGTGCTGACGTCGACCAACGAGAACCTCCAGGTCTTCTCGCCGAGCCAGCTGACCTGGAACAACCTCGCCAACAACGCGAACTACGTCGAATCGCTCAGCTATCTGTTCGAGCGGGGCGGCAAGCGCCAGAAGCGCATGGTCGTGGCCCTGGACTTGACCGCGGTCACCTCCAGCACGACCCGCGACGCCGAGCGCCAGGTCACGTTCGAGACGGCTCAGGCCTTCATCGGCGTGCTCCTGGCGAAGTCGAACGTCGACTTCGCGCGGCAGGATCTTGACAATTTTCGTCAGATTGAAGACGTAAATCGTCAGCGCCTGGCGGCGGGCGACCTGGCTGAGGCCGAGTTCTACAAGATCGAGCTGCAGCGCCTGCAGTTCGAGCAGGACCTGACGTCGGCCGAGGCCGCGCTGGCGCAGGCCAAGGCGGCGCTCCGGCAGAACGTCGGGATCGACGCGCTTGCCGCCGACTTCGACACGACGGGCGAGCTGGCCTACGCGCCGCAGGAGATCGCCCGCGAGGCCATCGAGCAAGCGGCCCTCCAGTCGCGCCCCGACCTGCTGGCGGCGCAGAGCGGCATCAAGCTCGCCGAGGACACCGTCGCCCTGGAGCAGGGCAACCGGGCGCGCGACCTGACGGGCGAGGTCGAGTACGACCGCGCCGGCGACTTCAACGCCCTCGGCTTCGGCATCTCCATCGAGCTTCCGTTCCACGACCGCAACCAGGGCAACATCGCGCACAGCCAGGTTGCGCTCAAGCAGTCGATCGAGCAGGCCGAGGCCGTGCGCACGGCGGTGCTGACCGACGTGGCCAGCGCGTGGTCGTCGTACGAGGCGAACCGGAAGGTCGTGACGCTCTACCAGGGCGGCTACCTGCAGAAGGCCAAGGACTCGCTCGACATCTCGACGTACGTGTACGAGCACGGTAACGGCACGCTGCTGGACCTGCTCGACGCCGAGCGCACCTATCGCACGATCGCGTTCGCGTTTCGCCAGGCGCTGGCGAACTACCAGACCAGCGTCGAGCAGATCAACTTCGTCGTCGGAAGGCAGGTGATGCGATGAGAACCGCCCCAGCGGCGGCCGTCAGGGCTCTCATGCTCGTCGCGGCCGTCGGAGCCCTTGCTCTTGCCGGGTGCGACAGCGCCCCGCCACCCGGGTCGGCGCAGGCCGCGGCCGAAGGCCTCGGCGCGAAGGCGGCCTACTTCACCGTCCCGCCCGATCAGCAGCAGCACATCAGCGTCGTCCCGGTCCGCGCGGGGACGTGGACGACGGAGGTCCGGACCACCGGCACGGTCGACTGGGACAACGACCAGACGACGCAGGCGATCACCCAGGTGAGCGGACCGGTGACGCGCATCACGGTCGATCTGGGGACGCGCGTGAAGGCCGGCGACCCGCTGCTGTACGTGGCGAGCGCCGACGTCGCGACGGCGATCTCGAACTTCCGGAAGGCGAAGAACCGGCTGGACCTTGCGCAGCGCACGCTCAACCGCTCCAAGGATCTGCTGGCCCACAAGGCGCTGTCGCAGCGCGACATGGACGCGGTCGAGGCCGACTTCAACGACGCCGGCACGGACGTCCAGAGCGCCCTGCAGGCGCTGAAGATCTACGGCGTCAGCGCCGCGGACCTCGATGAGGCGGAGCAGCAGAACGTCGCCATCCGGTCCGAGCTGGCGATGCGCGCGCCCATTGCCGGGGCCGTCGTCCAGAAGCTGGTGCTCCCGGGCCAGGTGATCCAGGCCGGCGCGACGACGGCGTTCGTGATCAGCAACGTGTCGACCGTGTGGGTGCAGGGGCACCTGTACGACAAGGACCTCGCGAAGGTCCACGTCGGCGACCAGGTGGACGTGCGCCAGGCCGCGCTGCCGGTCGTCTTTCACGGCACGGTCTCGTACATCGGCGAGATGCTCGATCCGGCGACGCGCACGACGCCGGTCCGTATCGTCACCAGGAACACGAACGCGCTCTTGAAGAAGGACCTCTTCGTGGACGTCGTCATCCACGACAAGACCGTGCAGAAGGTGCTCGAGGTGCCGACGGCCGCCGTGCTGTACGACGAGAACAACATGCCGTTCGTGTATGTCGAGATGGAGCCGGGCACGTTCGCCCAGCGGCTGGTGACGCTCGGCGGACAGCACGACGACCAGACGCAGGTCGCCGACGGCCTGAAGGCCGGCGATCGGGTGGTCGCGCAGGGCAGCGTATTCCTGCAGTTCGCCAACACGTATCAGCAGTAGCGCCATGATCAACCGCATCGTCTCGTTCGCTCTGTCGCAGCGGTTCATCGTCGTCGTGGCGATGATCAGCCTGTCGATCTGGGGCATCGTCTCCTTCAGGAACCTGCCGATCGACGCGTATCCGGATCTGGCGCCGCCCCGCGTGCAGATCGTGTCGCAGTGGCCGGGGCACGCGGCGGAGGAGGTCGAACGGCTCATCACCATTCCGCTCGAAGTGGAGATGAACGGGATCCCGAAGCTCGACACGCTCCGGTCGATCTCGCTGTACGGCCTGTCGTCGGTGACGATGAACTTCCAGTTCAACACCGACCCCTATTTCGCCCGTCAGCAGGCGTTCGAGCGGATCGCCGCCGCGGAGCTGCCGGAGGGCGTCTCGGCCGGCATGTCGCCGCTCTTCAGCCCGAGCGGTCTCATCTACCGATACGTCCTGCGGAGCCCGGACCGCTCGGCCCAGGACCTCAAGACGCTCGAGGACTGGGTGCTGTCGCGGAAATACCGCGCCATCCAGGGCGTCGCCGACGACTCCGGCCTGGGCGGCGCGACGATGCAGTACCAGGTGCAGGTCGATCCGAATCGGCTGGCCGCGTACGGGGTGTCGGTCTCGCAGGTGATGAGCCAGCTGTCGGCCAACAACGCCAACGCCGGCGGCGGCTTCTACTCGCAGGGCGGCCAGTTCTACTACGTCCGGGGCATCGGCCTCGTGAAGTCGCTCGAGGACATCGGCAACATCGTCGTAGCCACCCACAACGGCATTCCCGTGCTCATCAGGGACGTCGGAACGGTGGCCATCGGCCACGCGCCGCGGCTGGGGCAGTTCGGGTTCATGCACGACAACGACGCGGTCGAAGGCGTGATCCTGATGCGGGTCGGCGAGCAGGCGCAGGTGCTGCTCCAGAAGATCGAGGCGCTCACCGCCACGCTGAACCGGAGCGTCCTGCCGCCGGACGTGAAGATCCTGCCGTTCTACGACCGGACGGAGCTCATCCAGGAGACAACGCGGACCGTCGAGCGCAACCTGCTCCGCGGGATGGTGCTCGTCCTGGTCGTCCTGGGGCTGTTCCTGTTCAGCGTCCGCACGGCGCTCATTGTCGCCGTCACGATCCCCTTCGCCCTGCTGTTCTCGTTCATCTGCCTCGACTGGGCGCACATTCCCGCCAACCTGCTGTCGATCGGCGCGATCGACTTCGGCATGATCGTCGACGGCGCCGTCGTCATGGTGGAGAACATCTTCCGCGAGCTTGCCGCGCGCCACGACCACAAGTACGACCTCATCTCGGTCATCCGGGCGGCGGCCAAGGACGTCGAGCGGCCGATCTTCTACGCCATCGCCGTCATCATCGCCGGATATTTGCCGATCTACGTCCTCACCGGACCGTCGGGGCGGCTGTTCCGGCCGATGGCCGACACCATGGCGTTCGCGCTGGTTGGCGCGCTCCTGTGCTCGCTGACGCTGCTGCCGGTGCTCTGCGCCATCTTCCTGCGCCGGCACGTGAAGGAGCCGGTCGTGCCGCTTTACGATCGGGTGCTGCAGACCTACGGCCGGCTGCTGGAGCGCTCGCTCCGCCGCCCGCGCGCCACGACGCTGGCGTGCA
The DNA here is from genome assembly GCA_963840225.1 of uncultured Acidobacteriota bacterium. Classification (GTDB taxonomy): domain Bacteria; phylum Acidobacteriota; class Vicinamibacteria; order Vicinamibacterales; family CAVVIG01; genus JBLMXQ01. The sequence continues at coordinate 910,915 of CAWIYH010000004.1, read as the reverse complement.
TGGCCGTCTTCGTCGCGTCGCTGGCGCTGGTGCCGTTCATCGGCGCCGAGTTCATGCCGCACCTCGACGAGGGCGCGCTCTGGGTCCGCGCCACCATGCCGTACACGATCTCGTTCGACGAGGCGTCGAAGCTGGCGCCGCAGGTCCGGAGCATCCTGCTCGAGTTCCCCCAGGTCACTACCGTGGCGAACGAGCTGGGACGACCCGACGACGGCACCGATCCGATCGGCTTCTTCAACGACGAGTACTTCGTCGGCCTCAAGCCGTACGAGGATCGCGCGTGGAAGGGCGCCATCCGGACGAAGCCGCAGCTCATCGAGGCGATCCAGAAGAAGCTCGCCGCGTTCCCCGGCATCATCTTCAACTACACGCAGCCGGCCGAGGACGCCGTCGACGAGGCCGAAACCGGCCTCAAGAGCTCGCTGGCCGTGAAGATCTTCGGGTCGGACCTGGCGACCCTCGAGCAGAAGGCCGAGCAGGTCCAGAAGGTCATCGCGGGGGTCCGCGGCATCACCAACATCACTCTGGTGCGCGAGCTGGGGCAGCCGAGCCTCACGATCGAGCCCGACCGCGCCCGGATCGCCCGCTACGGCCTGAACGTGGCCGACGTCAACGCGCTCATCGAGACGGCGGTCGGCGGGGCACCGGCAACGCAGGTGATCCAGGGCGAGCGCGCCTTCGACCTGGTGGTCCGGTTGAAGGAGCCGTTCCGCGAGAACATGGAGGCGATCAAGAACATCCTCATCGCCACGCCCGACGGCCAGCACCTCCCGCTCAGCCAGTTCGCCGACATCCGGGTGAGCAAGGGCGCGTCGTTCATCTACCGCGAGTCGAACTCCCGGTTCGTCGGGATCCAGTTCAGCGTCGAGGGGCGCGACCTGGCCGGCGCGGTCGCGGACGCCCGCACGCAGGTCGCGGCGGCGGTGAAGCTGCCGATCGGCTACTCGTTCGACTGGGGCGGCGAGTACAAGGAGTACCTGGCGGCGCGCTCGCAGATGATGGTCATCCTGCCGCTGACCATCGTCCTGATTCTCCTGATCCTGTTCGCCCTCTACGGCAACCTGAAGTTCCCGATGATCATCATGTTCAGCGTGCTCGTGACGGTGCCGGTCGGCGGGCTGCTGGCGCTGAAGCTCACGGGCACCAACTTCAGCGTGTCGTCCGGCTTCGGGTTCGTCGCCCTGATGGGCGTCGCCGTCCAGACGAGCGTCATTCTCTATTCGTTCATCAACAAGCTCCGGCTCGAGGGCAAGGACATCCTGACGGCGACCTACGAGGCGTCGCTGCTGCGGCTCCGCCCGATCATGATGACGGCGCTCGTCGCGTGCATCGGCCTGCTGCCGGCCGCGATGTCCACCGGGATCGGCAGCGACTCGCAGAAGCCCTTCGCCATCGTCATCGTCGGCGGCCTGGTGTCGCGCCTGGCGCTGTCGATCTTCCTGGCGCCGGTCCTCTACGCGGTCGTGGCGAAGGACGACGACGTGCTCAAGGTGTGACCCTGTGAGCCTTATCGGTACAAGACGGCGTTGAAGAGCACGCGGAACGTGCCGAACGGCTGGCCGCGCCAGTCGGGCCGGAAGCCGATCAGCACGACGTGGCCGGCGCCCAGGCGGACGTCGAGCGCGGCGGCCTTGCCGTGCAGGTGATTCTCGCCGATGAGATAGCCGGACCGGAGCGGCGAGCCCTCGGTTTGATAGTGGGCCAGCACGGCGCCGTTGAAGCCGGCCAGCGGCTCGAACATCGGACTGGCGTCCGCGAAGACGTCGGCCGTGGCGGGCATGCCGGCCATCACCGGGTGTGCCGGATCGGTCTGCACCGCGACGATCGAGCCCCGCAGGAAGAACTCCTCGGGCTTGAGGCCTGCAACCGCGTTCTGGACCGGCAGGTCGAAGTGCTGGATGGCGAACGCCGAGGCGTTGTTCAGGCACACCAGGGTCCCGCCGCTGCGGACGAACTGCTCGAACGCGTGCACGTCGTCGCGCGTGAGCGCGTAGGCGTACTCCGGGCGCACGGGCCGCGCGGCGCCGCCCCGTCCACCGAAGCCGCGGCCGGCCGGCTGTCCCTCGAGCGGCAGCCGCGCGTCCTCGGCCAGGACGACGACGTCGACCCTGTCCGCCAGCGACCCATGGAAGTCGGCCGGGCGCAGCACGACGGAGTCGAAGCCGTACTGCTCGAACAGCCAGCGTGTCCAGCCTTCGTCCATCGATCCGGACCAGGGCCGGTAGAGTCCGATCCGCGGACGCTTGACTGGCATTCCGGTCGCGTCGGAGCGCTCGGCCGCGAGTGCCAGCGACCTCACGAGGGACTCCTGCGCCGAGTCGGACAATCCGCTGATGGCATAGCGCTCGCCCGACGGGCCCGCGATCCGCTGGACGGTGGCGCCCTGCTTCCAGGCGGCATTCAGGGCACGGAAGGCGTTGTTCTCCGCGGGATCCACGACCAGCGCGGTGCCCGAGCCGGTCACGCGTCCCGGCGGCGGGACGATCGCTGCCGCTTCGGGGTCCGTGTTGAAGCCGACGCCGGGCACGCTGTCGAACGGCGCCGCGTCGGGGCCGGTCGCCGCGGCCCCTCCGTCGCCCTCGCGCGCGGCAGCCGGCGCGGCGCCGGGGTTGTACGGCGTGGGCGCCGCGTTCGGATCCGGAGCCGGACCGAGCGCCTTCAGCTTCGCGCGGACCGACGGGTCGAGCGGCTGGGCGGCCGTGGCGACGCGAACCCCCATCGCCATCGGCAGGGTCCATCCCGCCGCGTCGTACGGACGCTCGGGTGGCCCGCCGGGGTACTGGCGCAGATCCGGATAGTGCTGGACGTCGAGCACCTCCCGGGCCATGGCGCCAAATTCCTGATCCATCGGCACGATCCACGTGCCGGCCGGATACGCGACGCCGCCGATCGTCGCGGACTCGACGAGCTGCGAGACGCGCACGCCGCCGAAGGCGAGGCGGCGCAGCAGCTCCACCGCGGCGACCGGGTCGCGCTGCTGCTGAGGCACGAGGTACGCGTAAGGCGCCGTGGTCCGTCCGCGCTCGATCTGCGCTCGACCGGCCTTGTAGCGGTCCAGGAGCAGCGACTCCTTGTACTTCGACGCGTACTCGAGCACGGAGAGCGACGCCGTTTCCATGTAGGAGACCGCATCGCCGAGGCGCCACCAGCCGGGCGGCCAGGGGCTCGAATAGAGGCTCTGCGGCCGCAGGTCGCGCATGTTCTCGGGGAAGTCCTCGATCGTATATCGATGCGGCGTGGCGTACTGGTAGAGGGCGGTCTCGGTCCAGAACGCCGGAATGTTCTTGAAGTTGGGCGCATAGTCGACGTAGCCGGGATACCAGGCGTCGAACGCCGTGCCCATGTGGGTGGCGCCCACCTGGCCGTGCTCCTCGAGCCCCTTCGCGATCGCCATGCCGATCATGTTGACTTCGCGCGACATGAGATACGGCGCGTCCGTGCCGACCGGTTCGGAGAAGGGCGGCAGCCAGATGCGGGTTGGAAACGGACCCGACTGGTGCTGCACGTAGATGATTTGAGGCTCCCAGTCGCGCCAGGTGTGCTCGATCACGCGCGACTCGATCATGTTCAGCATGTACGCGTCGCGGTTGTTGTCGTGGCCGACGTATTCCTGGTACAGCTCGGGCAGGGGCGACAGCTCGTACGGCGTGCCGACGTTCTTCATGTACCAGGAGGCCACCATCTGCTGGCCGTCGGGGTTGATCGTCGGCCACAGCATGACGACGACGTTGTCGAGGATCGCCCGCACCTCGGGATCGGCGGCGCGGCTGACGAGATCGTGGGCGAGCTGCGGCGTCTGCTGCGCGCCGGCGACCTCGGTCGAATGGAGCCCGCCGTCGAGGTGCACGAATGCCTTGCCCTCGCGCGCGAGGCGCCGCGCGTCGGCGTCGCCGAGCCCTTCGGGATGCGCGAGCCGGCGCGAGATCTCGCGGTAGCGATCGATCTTCGCGAGGTTTTCGGGCGTGGAGATCAACGCGAAGTACATCGGCCGCCCCTCGCTCGTGCGGCCGGCCTCGACGAGCGTCATGTACTTCGTGGACGCCGCGAGCTTCTTGAAATAGTCGATCGACTGCTCGTACGTGGCGAGCTTGTAGTCGGCGCCCGGCTTGAACCCGAAGACCGAGTCGGGGGTGGGCACTCCGCGCTGTCCGGAGGCGACGACCGGCAGCGCGACGAGCGCCGCCAGCGCGCTGGCGCCGAGATATCGCGCGAATGAGGTCCGCATAGTCGCGGAGTATACCGTGACCGCCGACGGCGCCCGCAAGAGCGGCTCGTGACGGGCCACTAGAAGTGGAACAGGCCGATGGCGGCGACGATGGCGAGCAGCATCGCCGTCAGGGCGGGAAGGCCGCGGCGCCTGAAGCGCGGGGCGCCGAGCGCCGCCGCCAGCGCGAGCTTCATCGCCGAGTTCGCCACGATGCCGATGGCGATCGCTTCGGCGGCCACGCCGGCCGCGACGCCGGCCGACGCGCTTCGCGTCATCGAAATCGTCAGGGCGTCCACGTCGGTCAGGCCGAGCACGGCGCCCGAGACGAGCAGGGCGACCGTGCCGAACCAGACGCGAAGGGCGTGGACCGCGAACAGGACCGCCTGGAAGGTGACCGCCATCTGGAGCGCGGGGCCGATCTGCAGCGGGTTCTGGAGCGGGGTTCCCGGCGGGCCGTCCTCGCGCGTCCGGCGGAGGCCGACGACCAGCGCGATCGCTCCGACGAGGAACGGCGGCGCGAGGTACGGCACCAGCGCGCGCGCGACGCCGGCATTGAGGACCGCCGCCGCCAGCAGGACCCGCGGGAACAGCATCGTGCAGGCGCCGATGGTGCCGAGCGCCAGCGGCGCGCCGGCTGCGGCGTCGGCGCGGCTCAGGCGCGCGAAGGTGAACGTCACGCTCGTCGACGACACGATGCCGCCGAGCAGCCCCGCCATGGGATAGCCTCGCCGCATGCCGACCGTGCGGCGCGCCAGGTAGCCGGCGAAGCTCAGGCCGGTGAAGAACAGCACCAGCAGCCACAACTCTCGCGGGCGCACGCCGCCGAGAGGCCCGTACGGGCCCTCCGGCAGGAGCGGCAGGATGACGACCGCCATCACGCCGAAGCGCGCGGCCGCGCGGAGCTCCTCGTCGTCGATGCGGCCGACGAGGGCGTGAAGCTCGGACTTCTCGACGAGCAGCAGCGTCGCGATTGCGATGATGCCGCTCGCCAGCGCCAGCGATCCGAGGCCCGCCAGCAGCCCGGCGGCGATCACCACCAGGCCCGCGACTTCCGTCGTCGCGTCGACGTCGTGCCGGCTGGCCGCCGCGTAGCCCGCAACGACCAGAGCGACCGCGCCGCCGGCGATCACGACGGCCAGAGCGGCAAAGCCCGCCGCCGCGAGCCACCCGGCGAGCCCCGCCGTGCCGCCCAGAAGCGTGAACGTGCGGACCCCTCCAAAGCGGGCGGCCGTGCCGCTGGCGTGCCCGGAGCGCTGGCGCTCGACGCCGATAGCGGCGCCGCCGAGCGACGCGACGATGATGCCGGCAAGCGGGGAAACAGGAGTCATTGCCGAGAACCCGGCAGGGGACCGCCCCTGCCGGATAGCGGCGCAAGCGGCGTGCCGCGGAGCGCGGCGACACCCTCGGCGATATCGTCGAGCGACAGCATTCCCACGACCCGGTGCGGGTGGTCGGCTTCGACCACGGGCGCCTCGCGCAGGCGATGGCGGCCAAGCTGGAAGATGGCGAAGTCCAACGTCTGCTCGGTCGAGATGACGGGGACGCTCGTCGCCATCATCTCGCTGACCGCCCGCTGGTCCGATTCGTCGACCTGCTCCAGGCTCTCGCGGGTCACGATGCCGGCCAGGCGTCCCTCGTCGTCGACGACCGGCAGCGCGGCCAGATTGAGCTGTTTCAGGCGCCCGGCGACAATGCCGGCCGGCTCGCCCGTCGTCGCCGTGACGACCCGCTCGGTCATCACCTCCTCGACGGTCGCCTGGCGCAGCGTCGGCCGCAGGCGGTGTTCGCCGAGGTACACGCCGTCCTGTTCGAGCAGGGCGTCGTAGATCGGCGTCTCCTGCAGCGCCGACGCCGTCGTGAAGCTGATCGTGTTCGCGATCATCAGCGGCAGGATGATGGCGTAGTCGCCCGTCATCTCGAAGATGATGAGGACCGAGGTGATCGGCGCGCGGATGGCGCCCGCAAAGAAGGCGCCCATGCCGACCAGCGCGAACGAGCCGACCGCGTGGGTGCTGCCGGGAATCAACGCCTCCACCCCGTAGCCGACCGCGCCGCCGAGCATGCCGCCCATGAACAGGGTCGGGGAGAAGATGCCGCCCGACACGCCCCAGCCGTACGAGACGATGGTGGCCACGAGCTTGACCCCGCTCAACACGGCCATCGTCTGGAAGGAGAGGCGGCCGAGCAGGCCGTCGGTCAGCGTGTCGTACCCGATCCCGAACACCCGGGGCCACGCGAGGCCGATCGCGCCCATCAGCAGGCCCCCGATGGCCGGCTTGAGCCACGGCGTGCGGACGCCGCCCCATTCCCAGACCGCTCGCCTCGTCGCGAGCAGGCCCTTGACGAAGACCACGGCGCACACGCCGGACAGCAGGCCCAGCCCGGCGTAGACGAACAGCTCCCACCAGCGCATCAGCGCGTAGGAGGGCACGGCGAAGAGCGGCGACGCGCCGCCGCGGACGGCGCGCTCCACCACCGACGCGGCGACCGCCGCGACGATGATGCTGCCGAGCAGCCGCTGGTTCAGATCGCCGACGAGCTCTTCCAGGGCGAAGGTCACGGCCGCGATCGGCGTGTTGAACGCCGCGGCGATGCCGGCGGCCGCGCCGACCGAGATGAGCGTCTTGACCACGCGCGTCGATCGCCTCGTCGCGCGTGCGGTGGCCGCGCCGATGCCGGCGCAGAGCTGGACGATCGGCCCCTCGCGGCCAAGCGAGAAGCCCGCGCCGATCGACAGCGCGCCGAGGAGGAACTTGCCGACGACGGTGCGCGCCGCGACCTGCGGTCCGGGCGTGATGACGTACGCCGTCTTCACCTCCGGGATGCCGCTGCCGCGCGCGTAGGGAAACCACCGCTCGATGCAGTAGCCCACGAAGAGGCCGGTCGCTCCGAGGAGGAGAAGGATGAGGACGGCGCCCCCGGCGCCGTGCACGGCAAGGGCACGTTCGAGCAGTTGACGATGGAAGAAGTCGATGGCGCGCTGGAATCCGTTGGCCGCGACGCCGCTGGCCGCGCCCACGATGACCGTCAGCACGAAGAGCGTGCGGGCCTCCGAGCGTTGGAAGCGCCGGAGCAGTCTCAGCGCAGGCTCATCCGTCACGCCGGGTGTCGTGGGCGTCGCGTCCGCGGACGGTGTGCCGTGGCTGGACCGGCTCTGCACGCGGTCGCCGTTGCAAAGTTGAATCCGAGCTCGGCAGGGCGAATCACGGTCGGCGTTCGACGCGTCAGGCGCAGACGCAGATCAGCCGGTCGGGACCGATGACCCGTGGGTCGTTCGACGCGCGCGACGGGGAGCGGGCTCTGAGTATGCGGCCGGCGTAGTGAGGGAGCGCCGGCGGCCATGTCCGCGATGTCGCGGGGCCGCCGGCGTGGAGCTTCTCCGTGAGGATGTGACCGTCAGGAAGCCATCAGATCCAGCGACCGACGGACGAACACGTCGTCGTGCTGGTGCGCCATGAGCCCGGCGCGTGAAAGGCCCTCGAAGACGGTGCGGCAGATCTCGCTGCTCAAACCGGTCACGGTTGCGGCTTCCGACGCGCGCAACTCCTCGCCGGTGTGCATCGCCAGCAGCAGTCGTTGCAGGCGGTCGAATCCCTCACTGGTGCTCAATCTGGTCTCGTCCATGGTTGCAGTCCGAAAAGGGGGAACGCGCGTCCATGGGGAGCAACCAGTGTGCCGGATAAGGAATCTACGCTAACGGCTTGAAATACCGAGAGTTCTGTTGTTGCTGCCGCGACCGGCGGCCGCGGGCTCGACCGGAATCACAACAGCGAGTGTGAATAAACTACAGTCCCGGAAGGCCGGCGGGGCCGTATGGTACAATCGCCGAGACGACCGTAGCTGACCGGATCCCCCGAAAACGTTGAAGAATGGCCACTTGTCCCAAGTGCTTCGGGGCCCTGACCGAGAACCACCGCTGTCCTCGCGGGCGGTTCAGTCGAATCACCGACGCGCTGACGACCGTGACGATCGGCGGGGTGGTCGGCGCGCTCTTCATCTTCGTGATCGAGGAGCGCCCGGCTGGCGCGCTGGTGCTGGCTGCGGCAGCGCTCGGGGCCGTGCTGGCCAGCGCTCTGCGTCAGGCGGTCGGCGGGCCCACGCGCTAGGTGCAGTACCTGCCGGACGATCCGCAGCAGCGCATCGAAGTCGATTGGTTTGGTGACCGTCGCGACCGCGCCGAGGTCCTGCGCCCGTTCGGCCGCATCGGTTGCGCCCGACATGACCGCGATCGGGACGTTCGCGACGACCGGATCCTCGAGTTGCGCGCGCCGGAATTCCTTGCCCCCGAGCCGCGGCATCTTGAGATCGAGCAGGACGAGGCACGGCGTCTCGGGCGCCCGGTGGCGCACGGTCCGAAGCAGGTGCAGCGCCTCGAGGCCGTCCTCGGCGGAGACGGTGTGAAAGCCCTCGGTGGACAGGAGGGTGGCCAGCATTTCCCGCATATCGGGGTCGTCTTCGACAATCAGGACGTTGCCGATGGGGAGAGGACCCATCATCTGTAGCCTAATCAAGGCGCATGCCGACTCAACGGTACACGAAAACCCCGCAGTTCCGAGTTGAGCTGGCACCCCGTGTCAGGTTTCGACCCGCGGCTCCGTGGAAGCGAACGGCTTTGCGACAGATCATGATCAGCTATCCCGACTTTGACAAGGTGGACGCGCGGGTCGGCCGCATCGTCGACGTGCAGCCGTTTCCCGAGGCGCGCAAGCCCGCCTATAAGCTCCGGATCGACTTCGGGCCTCCGATTGGCGCCCGGCGCTCGTCGGCCCAGCTGACCCGGCACTACACAGCGGCGGATCTGCTGGGGCGCCTCGTCCTCGCCGTGGTGAACTTCCCGCCGAAGCAGATCGGCCCGTTCGTGTCTGAAGTCCTGACCCTGGGCGTGCCCGACGCCGAGGGCGAGGTGGTGCTGCTGGCGCCGGATCGCGACGTGCCGCTCGGCGGCCGGATGTTCTGACGCCGATCAGGCCGCCGCGCGCCGCGACGTCGACCGCGTCGACCGGACGATTCGCACCAGCGAGATCACGCTCAGCGCAACGGCGCCGATGATGCACGCGAAGACGACGTCGTGGAAGATATCGGAGTTCAGCCAGCCCAGGATGCGCCGGCCATAGATCTTCGCGAGGGCGGTCTCGACGCTGAAGCGGAACATCCGCGCGGCGGCGAGCGTGAGGAAGAACCGCCAGGTGTCCACTTCGAGCGCGCCGGCCGCCAGCACGAACGGCGTGAACGGGAAGGGCGGCGGAATCAGATCGAGCGCCGCCAGGGCGATGGCGCCGCTCGTGCGGACGCGTTCACGAATGCGCTTGAGGCGCCGCGCGGCGATGTAGCGCTCGAGCCCCTTCTCGCCCACCTTCATGCCCATCCAGAAGGTCAGGGCAGCGCCGGCCACCGCGCCTGAGGTGGCGAGGAGCGGGACCACCCAGGCCAGTCCCTTCAGGCGCGCGGCGAGGATCACGACGACCGCGTCGATGCCGAATGGCAGCGAGAAAAAGAGCGTCGAGTCGAGCGCGGCCAGCGCGACGACCCCGACGGGGGTTGCAAACACGCCGATGGCCCACTTCGACAGCGCGCGCGTCACGATGGTCGCAAAAGCAAGGGCAGGGCCAGCCGCGGCCCGACGGTCGCGCGCCGACGTCGGGACGCGACGCCATCAGATCGAGTTCGGGAGGCGCAGATGCGCGCGGCAGCCGGGCCGATCGGACCGATTCTCCAGCGTGAGCGTTCCGCCGTGCGCTTCGGCGATCTGCCGGCAGAGGACGAGCCCGATGCCGGAGCCGCCCGGCTTGGTCGTGAAGAAGGGGACGAACAGGTTCGACGCGTTCGGCAGCCCGGCGCCCTCGTCGTCGATCCACAGCTCGAAGACGGGGCCCTGTCGCCGCCAGCCGATCGTCACGCCCCCGCCGGACTCCGCCGCCGCGTCCACGGCGTTGCGCACCAGATTGATCAGGAGCTGCTCGAGTTGATCGGGATCGGCGCGGATGGTCAGGTCGGGGCCGCCGTCGATCCTGATCGGCAGGCGGGTCTCGACGCCGGCAATCCGCTTGACGAGCGCCCCGACCGGTACGGCGTCGAGGTGCGGCGCCGGGAGCTTGGCCAGGCGCGCATACGCCGTCGTGAAGCGACTGAGCGAATCGGACCGGGTGGCGATGACGGCAAGGCCTCGCCGCATGTCGTCGTTCAGATCGGCGGGCAGCTCGGTCCGCCCGAGCATCGACTCCAGGCTCCCGGCGATCGACTTGATCGGGGCGAGCGAGTTGTTGATCTCGTGGCCGATCACGCGAATGAGGCGCTGCCACGCCTGCCGCTCCTCGTCGCGCAGCGGTCGGCTGACGTCGGCGAGCACGAGCAGCTGGTGCGGGCGCCCCTCCTGGCGGAAGGTGGTGCGCCGCACCTCGAAGCGGCCGGCGCCGCCGGGAAAGGAGAGATCGGCGATTCGCGGCGACGGGCCGTCCAGGCACGAGAGCAGGCCGAGATCGTCGGCGAACGAGCCGAGGATCTGCTCGGCCGCGCGTCCCAGCAGTCGCTCGCCGGCGCGGTTCACGAGCCGCAAACGGTGCGCGCCGTCGAAGGTGAACACCGCGACGTCGATTTCGACCATGACCGTGCGGAGGAGCGTGCCGGCCTCGATGGCGCCGAGGCGCTGGTCGTGCAGGGTGGAGGCCAGGACGTTGACCTCGAGCATGACGGCGCCGAGCGGATCGCTGCCGCTCGCGCCCCGGGCCCGAATCGAGAAGTCGCGCTCCCGGAGCGCAGCGAGGAGGTTGGACAGGGTCTGGAGCGGAAGGACGACGCGGTGGCGGACGCTGAAGGAGCAGCCGAACCACACGCCCACGACGACGACCGTCAACGTCCACTGCACCTTCGGGGTGAAGGCGCCGGTCCAGAGCAGGATCAGCGCGACCAGGGCGGCGGGGAAGCCCGCCGCCAGCGCGAGGAGCAGGATGCGCTGATCGAAGCGCAGGCGGGCGCCCGCCGGCAGCCCGGGCGTCATGATCTCGTGGATGGCGGCGTCCCGCTCCACGGTCTCGGCGGTCACGGACTGATTGTGGCCGTCCGCATCGCTGACCTCCAGCCTCAGGCCTCCCCGCGCGTCAGAGCCCGTAGCGCTGCAGGCGCCGGTACAGCGCGCTGCGGCTCAGGCCGAGCGCCTTTGCGGCCTGGCTCACGTTGCCGTCGAACCGGGCCATCGCCTTCTTGATCAGGAAGCCCTCGACCTCCTCGAGGCTCATGTCCTCGACGCGCGACACCGCGTCGCGCTCGATCCGCAGGCCGAGCTCGCCCATGCGGATCATCGACCCGTGCGCCATCAGCACGCCGCGTTCGACCGCGTGATCGAGCTCGCGGATGTTGCCGGGCCAGGGGTGATCGAGCAGCGCCTGCAGGGCCGCCGGCTCGAACGCCGTGATCGACTTGCGATAGCGCTGCGCATGCTGCCGGAGGAAGTGCGCCGCGAGCGCCGGGATGTCCTCGCGCCGGCTGCGGAGCGGCGGCAGCGCAATCTCGATCGTGTTCAGGCGGAAGAGCAGGTCCTGGCGGAAGCGCCCGCCGCCGACTTCCTCGGCGAGGTTGGCGTTGGTGGCCGAGATGATCCGCACGTTGACGTGCCGCGTCCGCGACGAGCCGACACGCTCGAAGTCGCCGGTCTCGAGCACGCGCAGCAGCTTGGGCTGCAGGTTGAGCGGCACGTTGGCGATCTCGTCGAGGAACAGCGTGCCCCCGTCCGCCAGCTCGAACCGCCCGACCCGATCGCTCTTGGCGTCGGTGAACGCGCCCTTGACGTGCCCGAACAGCTCGCTCTCGAACAGCCCTTCCGACAGGCCGCCGGCGTTGACCGTCACCAGTCCCTTGCCGGTGCGCTCGGACACGGCGTGGATGGCCTGGGCGACCGTGCCCTTGCCGGTGCCGTTCTCGCCGGTGATGAGGACGTTGGCCTCCGACGGCCCCACCCGGGAGATCAGCTCGAGGACCGGCCGCATGGCCGGCGCCTCGGCGATGAAGAGCGGGCGCCCGTCCGGCTTGAGCGAGCGGTTCTCGGCTTCGAGGCGGTGCTGCTGCCGCAGGGCGCGCGCCAGCTCCACCTGGGTCCGGAGGATCGACAGCAGGCGCGCGTTCTCCCACGGCTTCTGGATGAAGTCGCGCGCGCCGCGGCGCATCGCCTCCACCGCGAGCTCGACGCTGCCCCAGGCGGTCATCACGACGACCGGCAGCGCCGCATCGTGGGACCGGAGCTGCGACAGCAGATCGAGGCCCTCCTCGCCCGACGTCGTGTCGCGCGCGTAGTTCAGGTCCATCAGGACGACGTCGAATTCCGTCGCGTCGACGGCGTCGAGGATGGCGGCCGGCGATCCGACCGACTCGATGCGGAAACCTTCGCCCTTGAGGAGCAGGCGCAGGGCCTCGAGCACGTCCGGTTGGTCGTCGGCGATGAGCACGCGAGGGACCGTGGAGGGAGGCGACGTCACGCGGGCGTCCACGCGGTCATCGAGATCGATCGGCCAGGTTGAGGCTGATGCCACGGCGGTCTCTCCGGGAATGAGTCGGTTCGTTTAGACGTTCGACCAGAGCCTTTGGTCCCTAGTCATCGACCACCCAGCCGTCGCGCAACTGGATGATCCGGGTGCCGTACGATGCGTTGACCTCGGAATGCGTCACCTGCACGATGGTCGCCCCGGCTTCGTTCAGTGTCCGGAACAGCTCCATGATCTCCTTGCCCTGCGCCGAGTGGAGGTTGCCGGTCGGCTCGTCGGCCAGGATCACCTGCGGGTTGGCAATGACCGCGCGCGCCACGCCGACGAGCTGCTGCTGTCCTCCCGAGAGCTGGTTCGGATAGAGGTCCTTCTTCCCGACGATCTGGAAGCGATCCAGGATGTCGGCCACCATGCTCTGGCGGTCCTTCCGGCTGACGTTCCGGTAGGAGAGCGGGATCTCGAGGTTCTCGTAGACGGTGAGGTTGTCGAGCAGGTGATAGCTCTGGAACACGAAGCCGATGTGCTTCTTGTGCAGTTCGGCGCGCTGTTTCGGGTTCAGGCGGTGGACCGGCTGCTCGCTGAAGTAGTACTCCCCGGTCCACGCGCTGTCGTGCATCCCGAAGATGTGCAGCAGCGTCGACTTGCCGGCGCCCGAGGGGCCCATGATCGAGACGAATTCGCCCTCTTTGATGTCCACGTTGATCCGGCGCAGCACATAGGTGCGCCCCACGCCGACCGGATACGACTTCTCGATGTTGCGGATCGAAATGAGCATGGATCTTCTTGCCGTGCACTCCCGGCCGCCCCGCGCGGCGGGCCCGGACTCGTCCCTACTCCGATCGCAGCGCGACCGCGGGATCGACGGTCGTCGCGCGTCGCGCCGGCAGGTACGCCGAGGCGAGCACCACACTGCCCAGCAGCGCGCAGACGACCGCGAAGGTCGCCGGGTCGGACGCGCTCACGCCGAACAGCAGGCTGCTCAGAACGCGCGTGGCGGCCAGCGCGCCGACCAGTCCGATGGCGACGCCCAGCAGGCCGAGGCGGACGGCCTGCCCCACCACGAGGCTCCGGACGTCCGACGGCTGGGCCCCGAGCGCCATGCGAATGCCGATCTCCCGGCGCCGCTGAACCACCGAATACGCCATCACGCCGTACAGCCCGACGCCCGCCAGGAGCAGGGCGAGCCCCGCGAAGCTCGCGATGAGCGCCGCGGTGAAGCGCGGCGTCGCCGTGGCCTTGCGAACCGAGGTCGTCAGCGATCGGACCTCTTGCGGCGCCTGCGTCGGGTCGAGCTTCGGCAGGACCGTGCGCAGCGCGGCAAGCGTCGGCGCCGGGTCGCCGGCCGTCCGCACCACCGCCGACATGAACGGCCACGGCGTCTGCGGGAACGGCGCGTACACGAAGCCGGTCGACGCCTCCTCGAGGGCGCCGTTCTTCACGTCGCCGACGACGCCGACAATCTCGCGCGGCCCGGTCTTGTTGTAGTTGAGGGTGACCTTCTTGCCGATCGCATCCTGACCCGGGAAGTACTTCGCGGCGAACGCTTCGGAGACGATGGCCACGGCGGGCGAGGTGGAGGTGTCCTGGTCGGCGAAGGCGCGACCTCTTCGGATCGGGATACCCATCGCCTTGAAATAGTCCGGGCTCACCGCGAAATACGGCGAGGAATGCCGGTGCGCGGGGTCGTCAGGCTGTCCCGGGATGCGGATGCCGACGCCGATGTTGCTGCCCGAGAGCGGCAGGGTGGTCGAGATGCCGGCGGCGACGGTGCCGGGCATGCCGTGCAGCTCGTCGAGCAGCCGGCGATAGAACGCCGTGTAGGACGCCGCACCGGGATACCGCGCGCTCGGCAGCATGAACCCGATGCTGGCGGTCCGCTCGGGCACGAAGCCCGGGTCGACCTGCTGCAGCTCCACCAGACTCCGCACGAGCAGTCCTGCGGCCGCGAGGAGCACCAGCGACAGCGCGACTTCGGCGACGACCAGCACCTGCCGGGTGCGGGCGCCCCGGCCTCCGCTCGAGCCGCGCCCCTCCTCCTTGAGCGCCTCGCCGGCGCCGGGGCGCGACGCCTGGAGCGCGGGCACGAGGCCGAAGGCGAGGGCGGTGAGGATGGAGGCGCCCAGCACGAAGGTGAGAACCGTGCCGTCGACGGCCACCTCGTGGAGGCGGGGGATGTCGATCGGCGTCGCCGCCACCAGCGCCCGTTCGCCCCAGAAGGCAATCAGCAGCCCGGACGCGCCGCCGGCGAGCGCCAGCAGCATCGCTTCGGTCAGGAGCTGACGGACGAGCCGCATGCGCCCGGCGCCGAGCGCCAACCGGATCGCCATCTCGCGGCGCCGCGCCGTCCCGCGCACGAGCAGGAGGTTGGCGACGTTCACGCACGCAATCAGCAGGACGACGCCGACGGCGCCGAGCAGCACGAGCAGGCCGAGCCGGTAGTCCTTCACGAGGGTCTGCTGCAGGGGCGTCGCGCTGACGCGGCGCGACCGGTTCGAGTCGGGATATTGCGCGGCGAGCCGCGCGGAAATGGTCGCCAGCTCCGCGTTGGCCTGCGCCAGCGTGACGCCCGGCCGGAGGTGGCCGATGGCCCTCATGAACGAGGCCCCGCGCTCGTCGGCGAACTGGGAGGTCAGCCCGAGCGCGTGGACCGGCAGCCATGCCTGCACCGGCTCGCTGGTGAACGGAAACTCGAACGACGCCGGCATCACGCCGACGATGGTGGCCGGCTGTCCGTCGATCGTGGCCACGCGTCCGATGGCGCCGTCGTCGCGATGGAAGTGCTTGTCCCACAACTGCTCGCTGATGACGACTGTCCGGGCGCGGTTCTTCCCGTCATCGGCCGATGTGAGCCAGCGTCCGCGCAGCGGCGGCACGCCGAGGGCCTGAAAGAAGTCGCCGCTGACGGCCACCACGTCGAGCCCCTCGGCCTCGCCGGCGCCGGTGAGCGTGGCGCCGTTCTCGGCGTATCCGGCCATCCGATCGATGGTCTTCGACTGCGCGGCCCAGTCCCCGACGTCGGGATAGGAGGCATCGTCGGGCTCGCCGCGCGTCGTCGTCTGGAGGGCGAGGAGGCGTGAGGAATCGGCGAAGGGGAGCGGCTTCAATACGACGCCGTAGACGATGCTGAAGATCGCCGTGTTGGCGCCGATGCCCAGGGCCAGCACGGCCACCACCGCAGCGGCGAAACCGGGAGACTTGAGGAGAACGCGCAGTGCGTGCCGGAGGTCAGTGAACATCGAAAGGGCTCGGGGCTCAGGGCTAAGAGTGCCTCGAGCCCTTGTTCACGAGCCCTGAGCCCTTAGCCCTCAGCCCTCTCGTCGTTACTCGGTGATGGCCATTTCCATCCGCTCCTCGACGACGCGGCCGTCGAAGAGGTGGATGCTGCGATCGGCGTGCCGCGCGTAGCGCGGGTCGTGGGTGACCATGCAGATCGTGGCGCCGCCCTGGTGCAGTTCGCGGAGCAGGTCCATCACAGCCTCGCCGCTGCGCGAATCGAGGTTGCCCGTGGGCTCGTCGGCCAGCAGGATCAACGGCTCGCCGGCGACGGCCCGCGCCACGGCCACGCGCTGCTGCTGACCACCGGACAGCTGACTGGGAAGGTGCTTGGCGCGATGTCCCATCCCGACCCGCTCGAGCGCCGCTTCGGCGCGCTGGCGACGCTCGGCCGCCTTCATGCCGCGGTAGGTGAGCGGCAGCTCGACGTTCTCGAAGACGGTCAGGTCGCCAATCAGGTTGAAGCTCTGGAAGATGAACCCGATCTCGCGGTTGCGGACGCGCGCCCGCTCGGATGCGGGCAGTTCCGCGACCGGACGGCTGTTCAGCAGGTAGGCCCCTTCGGTCGGCGAGTCGAGCAGGCCGAGGATGGACAGCAGCGTCGACTTGCCGCAGCCCGACGGACCGGCGATCGCCACGTACTCACCTTTCCCGATGCTGAGGTGGATGCCGGAGAGCGCGTGTGTCTCGACCTCGTCGGTGAAGAACACTTTCGTGACGCCCTCGAGCTTGATGAGCGGCTGCGATCCGTTCTGGCTCATGTGTCTGTTCTCCTTGACCTGATGCGGGTCTCACAAGACCTGCAGCAGCCCGCTGGTCCGCCTACTTCAGTTGCACGCGGTCGAACGCGTCCCACGCCGACATGTCGGAGAGAATCACCTGGTCGCCCACCTTCAGGCCCGACACGATCTCGACGGTGTTCACGGAGCTCTTGCCCAGCTTCACCTGCACGCGCGATGCGGTCGAGCCGTCGTCGCCGAGCTTGAAGAGGCCGACCGTGCTCTCTTCCTGGCCGAACGCGGGGCGACCGACGAAAAGCACGTCGTCGAGGCGTTCGAGCTCGATGGTCCCGTCCACGCTCAGGTCGGGCCGCGCGCCCTTGGGCAGCGGTCCCTCCATCGCCACGTCCACGGTCACGGTGCCGTTCTGCACGGAGGGATCGATCCGGACGACCTTGCCGTCCACGATGCCGTTGCGCGTGTCGATGGAAGCGGCCTGCCCGATCAGGATGTCCTTGGCCTGCGTCTCGGCGATCTTCAGCTCGGCCTGAAGCTTCGACGGATCCGCAACGCGCGCGAGGTTCGTGCCGGGTGCGACCTGCTGGCCGACTTCGACCGGCACCACCTGGAGCACCCCCGCGAAGCCCGCGCGGACCTTGAGGGCGTCGACCTGGCTCCTCTTCAAGTCCACGAGCGCGCGCTGCTGATCGACGTCGGACTGCTGGACGGCGATCTGCGCCTGCGCCGTGTCCTGGCTGGTCGACAGCTGCTGCTCCGCGATCTTGTTCCTGACCGAGAGCTGTTGCGCGTCGACCAGCGACTGCTTGAGCACGAGCTCCGAGACCAGCTGGTCCTTCGCGAGCGCCTCATTCATCTCGGCCTGCATCTTGGCCTTGTTGTAGTCGGCCTCGATGCTCGCCGCCGAGGCCTTCTGCGTCAGATAGTCGTTCTGCACCTGAACCCGGAGCTTGGCCAGCGTCGCCTCGGACGCCTTCAGCTTGAGCACGGCCTCCTGCAGCTCCTGCTGCAGCTGCGGATTGCTCAGCTCGAGGATGATGTTGTCCGGCTTCACCGTCACGCCTGGACGCAGGACGATGCGATCGACCCGGCCCTGTGTCTGCGAGGAGATCCATCGGATGTCCTCCGGCGCCGGCGCCAGCGTGCCCAGGCCCCGAACCTGACGCACCATCGGACCGCGCTTGACGGTGTCCACCCAGACGACCGCGCGCTCGACCGTCGGCGCGGCCGGTTTGAGCCGTGACAGGCCCAGCGTGATCAACAGGACGGCGGCGAGACCGGCACCCGCGTAGGCGATGCGGCGGATGCGCTTCTGTCTGGCATTGGACGGGCGGGCAATATCCATGGTTGTTAATTGTGTGCTTAGACGGAAATCTCGGCGAAATGGATCATCGACAACCGCGGGCAAACCTCGCGCCAGCCATGTGCGTGCGAACAAGTCATTCTACTGCATTGGCTTAGCGTCGCGCCAGGAGGCGCGGACAGTCGCGGCAAGTGTTCGGTTGCGGGACGACCTCGTCCCACAGGCGCGCGCGAACCTGGCGTAGACTCTCGAGCGTGAAGCTCAATTCAAGTCCCGTTGTCCTGCTGGCCGCCGCGATCGTCTGCGCCGGCTGCAACCGCCCGGCGTACGACCTCGTGATCCGCAACGGCGAGGTCATCGACGGCACCGGCGCGCCACCGCGCCGCGCCGACGTCGCCATCACGGGCGGCCGCCTCGCGGAGATCGGCCAGGTCGCCGGCCGGGGACGCCAGGAAATCGACGCGACCGGCCGGGCGGTCACGCCGGGCTTCATCGATCCACAGGGACAGTCGGGCGAGACCCTGCTCGTCGATGGCAACGGGGAGAGCCACATCCGCCAGGGCATCACCACCGAGGTCACCGGTGAAGGGTCGACGCCCGGTCTGTGGACGAAGGGCCACGCCGACGAAACGGCCATCAAGCGTTACGGCATCCGCTTCGACTGGACCGGCTTCGACGGGTACCTGGAGACGCTCGAGCGCAAGGGATCGTCGATCAACTTCGGGTCCTTCGCGCCGGTGGCCATGCTGCGCGAGCAGGCCGTCGGGCTGGCCGATCGCGCCGCGACGGCGAGCGAGATCGACGGCGAGTCGCAGCGGCTCGATCGCGCCATGACCCAGGGCGCGCTGGGATTGGCGACGGCCCTCATCTATCCGCCCGCTTCCTACACCACCACCGACGAGTTGGCTGCGCTGGCGCGCGTGGCCGCGAAACATGGCGGCGTCTACATCTCGCACGTTCGCGGCGAGAGCTTCCACCTGAAGGAAGCGCTCCAGGAGGCGATTCACATCGGCGACGCGGCGCACCTGCCGGTCGTCATCTATCACCTGAAGATCGGGGCCAAGGCCAACTGGGGCCATATGGACGAGGTGCGCGCGTTGATCGAGCAGGCCCAGGCGCGCGGCGTCGAGGTGTCGGCCTGTCAGTACCCGTACACGGCGGGCGGCACCGGCCTCCAGGCCATCCTGCCCGGATGGGCGCAGGCCGGGGGCCGCGAGCAGATGCTCGCGCGGCTCAAGGACCCCGCCGAGCGGGCCAGGATGCGCCACGACATCGAGGCAAACACCGAGCTCGAGAACCTGCTGGCCGACGCGACCTTCGACGGCGTGCAGATCGCGTCGGTCCCGCCCGACAAGGACCAGTCGATCGTCGGCAAGCGCCTGTCGCAGATCGCCGCCGAGCGCGGCGCCGACAACTGGGACACCCTGTTTGCGATCCTCGCTGAGAACGATGGCCGCGTCGGCGCGCTGTACCACATGATGTCCGAGGACGACGTGAAGGAGGCGATGCGGTATCCGTGGGTGAGCGTGTGCACCGATTCGGCCGCCGTCCGCCCGGACGGCCCGCTCGGCGCCGGGCAGCCGCACCCCCGAACCTACGGCACCTATCCCCGCGTCCTGGGCCGCTACGTGCGCGAGGAACACGTGCTTTCGCTGCCCGAGGCGATTCGGAAGATGACGAGCCTGCCGGCGGCGCAGATGCAGATCAAGGATCGCGGGATCCTCAGACCCGGCTACTACGCCGACGTCGTGGTCTTCGATCCCGCCACGATTGCCGACACGGCGACCTATGAGAAGCCGCAGCAGTACCCCGTGGGCATCGACGCGGTCATCGTGAACGGGCAGGTGACAATCAGGAACAACCAGCACACGGGCGTGCACGCCGGGCGCGCCATCTTCGGTCCGGGCCGCCGCTGACGGGCCGGGCCCGCGACCCCGGGGGCCGCCGGCGCGCCGGTCAGTGCCGGCCGAGGACTGACAGGAAGGCCGCGACGATCTCGGGGTCGAACTGGGTCGTGGAGCAGCGGAGCAGCTCGTCGACCGCTTCGGCCGAATCGAGCCGGTGGCGGTACGCCCGATCCTGGGTCATCGCATCGTAGGCGTCGCAGACGTTGATCAGGCGGCTGACGGCCGGAATGGCGTCCTGCGCGAGGCAGAGCGGATAGCCGGCGCCGTTGAACCACTCGTGCGTCGCCAGCACGATCGGGGCGTGATCCTGCAGCGTACGGGTGGCGGCGAGGATCTCGGCGCCCGCGTCGACGTGGCGCCGCATGACGGCCTGCTCGCCCGGCGTCAGCGGCGACGGCTTGCTCAGCAGCGCCTCGGGAATCGCGATCTTTCCGACGTCGTGGAGGAGGGCGGCCATCTCGATGTCGTCCACCGAGTCGTCGCATCCGGCCTGTCGGGCGACCGCCACGGCGTACCGGGCCACACGTTCGCTGTGCGCCATGACGGCCGGCGTCCGCTCGTGGGCCAGCGCGATGAGGAATTCGGACTCGACGGCTCCCGCGTCGGCCGCGCGGGCCACTTCGGCGCACACCTGGCCGGTGCGGTCCTGCAGGGCGTGCGCGAGCTCGGCGTGCCACCGGACCTCTTCGAGCGCCTGTTTCCGCCAGTGGCGGCCGCGGTCGACGGCGAGCGCGAAGCGTTCGCGGGCGAACGGCTTGATCAGGAGGTCGGCGACCGGGCGCGTGTCGGCGGCGTCCTCGAGCAGCGACGTGTAGGCGGTGGCGAGAACCAGGGCGGTGTGCGGATGCTCCCGTGCGAGTTGATTGGCCAGCCAGAGGCCGTCGTGGCCCGGCATCATGACGTCGATGACGGCGAGGTCGCAGTGGGACCGGCGCAGGGTTTCGAGCGCTTCGTCGGCATTCGAGGCGGTAGTGGCGGAGAGCCCCAGCGAGGCGACCCAGCGGGCCATCAGGTCCCTGACGGCGGGCTCGTCGTCCACAATCAGCACGGAGTTCATTGGATTCATGGCGCACCGCCAGATTGGCAATATTGTTGCCATTGAAGTGTGCGGCCGATACTCCAAGAAGTGCGACGACGTGCGCGCGGCGCTGTGCCGGAGCCGCACATCAGCCCCCGATATAGTGTGCGCGAGCGCCCACTTCAGTGTGCGCCGTGCGGTTTCTGCACAGACTGGCCGGAAGTTGAGCGGTACGGATCTTGGACTGGACGACGTCGGAATGCACGCCGCCGCCGTCCGTCCGTTCGGGACCGCCCCAGGGCCGCCGGTCTGGTGCGCGGTGTGTCATCAGGCGACTGACCCCATGTCCGTGACCCGTCCCCCGGCTCCCCGACCGCAGCTCCTCGTCGTCGATGACGAGGCCCCCGTATTGAAAGTCATCGAGCGACTGGCCGCCAGGATCGGCTACGACGTCGTGACCTGTTCGAACGGCGCCGAAGCGATGCGGGCGCTGATGCGCCGGCCGGCCGACCTGGCGATGGTGGACCTCCGCATGCCGGACGTGAATGGTCTCGATCTGCTGCGGCAGATCCGCGCCACCGTTCCCGGCTGCGAGGTCATTCTGATGACCGCCTACGCCGCGGTCGACAGTGCCGTCGAGGCGATCAAGCTCGGCGCGCGCGAATACCTGACCAAGCCCTTCGACTTCGATCGTCTGCGGGTGGTGCTGGCCGACATCCGCAATGAGCTGGATCGCCGGGCCCAGATCGTGGCGCTCGAGAGCCAGATGGCGCGCCAGCTCGAATTCTGCGGCATGCTCGGACGCAGTCCGGCGATGCAGGAGGTCTTCAGCCTCATCCAGCGCCTCGCGCCGCACGCGAAGGTCGTGCTGATCCTGGGGGAGACCGGCACCGGCAAGGAGCTGGCGGCCCGTGCCTTCCATCAGGCCGGCCCCCGGCGCGGCAAGCCGTTCGTGACGATCAACTGCTCGGCCGTGGTCGATACGCTGTTCGAGAGCGAGCTGTTCGGCCACGTGCGCGGCGCGTTCACCGGGGCGGTCGAATCCAAACAGGGCCTGTTCGAAGCCGCCCACAGCGGCACGCTGTTCCTCGACGAGGTCGGCGAGCTGCCGCTGACGGTGCAGGCCAAGCTGCTGCGCGCGCTCGAGAACGGCGAAGTCCAGCGCGTCGGCTCGCTGCACGCCAAGCGCGTGGACGTCACGGTCATCGCGGCGACGAACCGGGACCTGCGATCGGAGGTGGCGGCGGGGCGGTTCCGTGGCGATCTGTTCTACCGCCTCAATGTCGTGGAGGTGGCGCTGCCGCCCCTGCGCGACCGTCGCGAGGACATCCCGTACCTGGTCGCGGCGTTCGTGCGCGAGTTCACGCAGCGGACGCGCAAGCCGCTGAACGGCCTGACCCCGGGCGCCGAGCGCGTCCTGCTGAACGGCCGGTGGGACGGCAACGTGCGCGAGCTGCGCAACGTGGTCGAACGCGCCTGCATGCTGGCCGAGGCCAGCGTCATCTCGGAGCGCGAGCTGACGGGGGCGCTGACGCCGGAGACCCAGTCCGCCGCCCGCGCGCGCGCCGCGGCCGAACCGCCGTCGCCGGTCCAGCCCAGCGCCGAACCCCCGCCGCTCCAGGACGTCGAGCGGCGCCACATCCTCGAGGTCCTGAATCAGGTGAAGGGCAATCGCATGGCCGCGGCCAAGGTGCTCGGCATCAGCCGCCGGGCCCTGTACCGCCGTCTCGAGCGCCATCACCTGGAGAGCGAGGCGCCACGGCGCCGCGGACGAGGGTGATGCGATGAGTGCGGCCGCCGGCGTCGACGCCAGGTACCGCGACCTGTTCGAGGGCGCCCTCGTCGGCATCTACATCTCGACGCCGGACGGACGGCTCCTGACGTGCAACCGCACGTTCGCCAGGCTGCTCGGCTTCGAGTCGGTGGAGGATGCGCTCAGCACCCGCCTCGAGAAGCTGTACGAACCCGGCGAACGGGATCTCTTCGTCGATCGCGTGCGGCGCGCCGGGCGGCTCGACCATCACCGGAGCCGGCTGCGCACGCGCGACGGCCGGATGGTGGATGTGGTGGAGATGGTGGTCGGCGAGTTCGACGATGCCGGCACCCTGGCGGAGCTGCGCGGGTATCTCGTCGACGTCACCGACAGCGTCCGCGCCGAGGCGGCGCTCCAGGAGCGCGAGCGGCAGTTCCGCGCGATCTTCTACGACGCGGCCGACGCGATGCTCATCCTCGACGATGCGCGCGCCGTCGTCGAAGCCAACCCGTCGGCGGGCGCCCTGTTCGGCGGTCCGGCGGCGGCCCTCGTCGGGCGCACCCTGGATCGCCTGTTCCGCGACACGGAAGAGGAGCTCGGCGCGGCCTGGCGCGAGCTGCTCGCGCTCGGCGAGGCCAAGCGCGAGCATCGCGTCGCGTCGGAGACCGGCCTCCGGGTCGTCGAGTGCAGCTACCGTGCCCGCGTGCAGGCGAGCCGCCACCTCTGCATCGCGCGCGACATCACCGACCGCCGCCTGCTCGAGGAGCGGGTCATGCAGTCGGAGAAGATCGAGAGCATTGGACGGCTGGCGGGCGGCATCGCGCACGATTTCAACAACCTCCTCACGGCCATCCTCGGCTACGCGGAGCTGCTCATCAACAGCCGGCAGCCCGACGACCCGGACCGGGCCGACCTCGAGGAGATCCGGCGCGCCGGGGCGCGCGCCGCGGCGCTGACCCAGCAGCTGCTGGCCTTTGGCCGCAAGCAGGTGATGATGCCCAAGGAGGTGGATCTCAATCAGACCGTCCTCGGCCTCGAGTCCATGCTGACGCGGCTGATTCGCGAGGACATCCGCCTGGTGTGCGACGTCGCGCCGACGCCGGCCTTCGTCCGCATCGACCCGAACCAGATCGAGCAGGTCATCCTCAACCTGGTCCTGAACGCCCGCGACGCCCTTCCGAGCGGCGGCGAGATCCGCCTGGCGGTCGCCAGGGTGCGCGCGTCGGAAGCCGACGTCCCGCACGATCAGCCCGCGGGTCCGGCCGAATACGTCCAGCTGCGCGTCACGGACAACGGCCTGGGCATCGCGCCGGAGGTGCGCGCGCACCTCTTCGAGCCGTTCTTCACGACCAAGGAGCTGGGAAAGGGAACCGGCCTCGGGCTGGCCTCGGTCTACGGCATCGTGCGGCAGAGCAACGGCTACATCGCCGTGGCGAGCGAGGAGCGGGTCGGCACCACCTTCACGATGCACTTCCCGGCGGCCATGGCGCCCGCGCCGGCCGAGAGGTCCCCGAGCGAGCCGGCGCCCCCGATCGAGTCGCGGGAGACCATCCTCCTGGTGGAGGACGAGGATGCCGTCCGCGTGATCATCAGCGCGGTGCTGCGCCGGCAGGGCTACCAGGTGCTGGAGGCGTCGACGCCGCGCGGGGCCTGCGAGATCTTCGAACAGCACGCGGCCGACGTCGACATGCTGCTGACCGACGTCGTCATGCCCGAGATGAACGGCCCGGCGCTGGCCCAGCGGCTGGTCGCGGTGCGGCCGGAGCTGCGCGTTCTGTTCATCTCGGGATACGCGGACGTGGCGACGCCGATCGACGCGGACAACCCGAACGTCAGCTTTCTGAGCAAGCCGTTCCAGGCGTCGGTACTGGCGGCGAGGGTACGTGAGATTCTGGCCAGGCCGAGACGAGGCTGAAGATAGGCTCCGGCTTGCCGATTCGTCCGAAAGGAGCCGGTTGTGGTACAGGACCAGGGCCGTGTCTGTTCGTTCATCAGGAGGGACACGCGCGCATGAAGCAGGATGATCCAGCGCCGGTCCGCGTGCTCGTCGTCGACGACGAGGAGCCGGTGCGCCGGTTCGTCGACCGCGTGCTGCGAGAGGCCGGTTACGAGACGCTAATCGCGTCCGATGGGCCGGATGCGATCGCCGTCGCCGCGAAGGCGGGAAACATCGACATTCTCGTCACCGACGTGATGATGCCGGAGATGAGCGGCGACGAACTGGCACGGCGCCTCCGGCAGGGGGACGCGGGGCTGAAGGTCCTCTACCTCACCGGGTACAGCGATCACCTCTTCAAGGAGAAGGTGACGCTGTGGGAGGACGAGGCGTTCCTCGACAAGCCGTGCAGCGTGCGAGGGCTGCAGCAGGCCGTGTCGCTCCTGCTCTTCGGGCGGTTCGAGCAGCCCGGCGCGCATACCGCCTGATCCGCCGGCGCGCATGCGGTACCGCGCGCATGCCGTATCCTGAGTTCTTCGTGGCGCCGATGCGCCAGGAACTGACCCGTCTCGGCGTCGAGTCATTGACGAGGCCCGAGGCGGTGGACGCCGCCGTCCACGACCTCCCCGGCACCCTGATTGTCGTCGATTCGGTGTGGGGCTGCGCCGCAGGCTCGGACATCGAGAACCGCTCCGTCGACCAGATCGCTGCGGCCTTCACCGCCGCGTTGGACGTCTGGTGCGGGGGCGCCGCCCGGGCGCAGGGGTCCGGCGCCGTTCGCGGTCGCCCTCCTCGAAGAGCATCGGCACCGGCCCCGGTCTCGAGACGGCGGTCATCGAGCGGGCAACGCGCGTCAGCGCGTCGGCGACCGCCTGCCGCTGCGCGCGCGGGAGCGCCGCAATGCCCGCGATGAGCCGCTCCTGGACCGGCTCGGGCGACCGGCGGAGCAGCGACCGTCCTCCGTCGGTGAGCGCCAGGTGGACGCGCCGCCGGTCATCGGGCGCCACCACCTTCACCACCAGGCGGCGCTCGACGAGACGGCGAACGACGACCGAGACCGAGCTCTGGTGCGTGAAGGTGCGCGCGGCGAGATTGTTCACCGAGGCGCCGGGGATCGTGGCGAGCTGCTGCAGCGCGAAGAGCTGGGCGCCGCTCAGGCCCACCCGGCGCTCCGCCTCGCGCGTGGAGAGCCGCAGCGCCTGGACGATCCGCCGGAACGCGTCGAGCGCCCGGCGGACTTCGTCGGAGGACGACCTGGGGCGTGGCGCGGCCATGCCGGAATCATAGAAACAGCGGCGGGCGAAACGCAAAGCAAAAGGCGCGCGGAAGGTGCTACAGTGGCCCCCTCTGGAGGTCCCATGAATCGCACCGCTCTACGCGCCGGGGTCGTCGTGTGCGCGTCACTGATTGTCCTCGCAGCGAGCGGGCGCCAGCCGTCGCGCGCCCAGACCGCCGGGTACGAGCGGGACCTGTTCAAGGCGCTCCAGTGGCGCCTGGTCGGGCCGATCCGCGGTGGCCGCTCCCTGTCCTCGGCCGGCAGTCCGGGCCGGCCGCTCGAGTACTACTTCGGCGCCGTCGGCGGCGGCCTCTGGAAGACGACCGACGGAGGCACGACGTGGAATCCGGTGACGGACGGGCAGATCCGGAGCTCCTCGGTCGGCGCCGTGGCGGTCTCCGAATCGAACCCCGACGTGGTGTTCATCGGGATGGGCGAGACCTGCATCCGAGGCAACATCATGCAGGGCGACGGCGTGTACAGGTCTGCCGACGCCGGCAAGACGTGGACCCACGTGGGCCTCGAGGACACGCAGGCCATCGCCAAGATCCGGATTCATCCGACCAATCCCGACATCGTGTACGTTGCCGCGTTCGGGCACCCGGCGGGTCCCAACGACCAGCGCGGCGTCTTCAAGTCGACCGACGGCGGCAAGACGTGGCGGAAGGTCCTCTCTCGCGACGCAAAGACCGGCGCGATCGACCTGGCCATCGATCGCCACGACCCGAACGTGATGTACGCCGCGCTGTGGGAGGCCTACCGCGTCTCCTGGCAGATGTCGAGCGGAGGGCCCGGCAGCGGCCTGTTCAAGTCGACCGACGGGGGAGAGACCTGGACCGAGATCACGCGGCACCCGGGGCTTCCCTCGGGCGTCATCGGCAAGATCGGCATCGCCGTGTCGGGCGCCGACAGCCACCGCCTCTACGCGCAGATCGAGAATGCCGACGGCGGCACTTATCGATCCGACGACGCCGGCGCGACGTGGCAGAAGATGAACGGCGACCACAACCTGACGCAGCGGTCGTTCTACTACACGCACATCTTCGCCGACCCGAAGAACAAGGATGTCGTCTACGGGCTGAACGTCGGCTTCTGGAAGTCGACCGACGGCGGCAAGACGTTCAAGACCGCGCTGCGTCCGCCGCACGGCGACAACCACGATCTGTGGATCGATCCCGACAACCCCGACCGCTTCATCACGAGCGACGATGGCGGCGCCACGGTCACGACCAACGGGGGCAAGACCTGGACCGACCAGGACTTCCCGACCGCGCAGCTCTATCACGTGTCGACGACGGCCGACTTTCCGTACCACGTCTGCGGGGCGCAGCAGGACAACAGCACCGTCTGCGTGCCGACCGAGGGGCGGGACGGCCTCGGCGGGATGCTCGGCGTGGGGCCGACGGCGTTCGCGAAGTTCTACGACGCGGGCGGCGGCGAGAGCGGCTACATCGCCCCGTCGCCGACCGACCCGAACATCATCTACGCCGGCAGTCAGGGCGCGCTGCTGACGCGGCTCGATCGGATGACGGGACAGCAGCGCGACGTCGAGGTCTATCCGCGCTTCTTCTCGGGCGAGAACTCCGCGTCGCTGCCCGACCGCTGGCAGTGGACCTTCCCCATCGTCTTCTCGCCGTTCGACTCGAAGGTCATCTACACGTCGTCACAGTTCCTGTACAGAACGACGAATGAAGGGCAGAGCTGGACGAAGATCAGTCCGGACCTGACGACGCACGATCCCAAGACGCTCGGGGATTCGGGCGGGCCGATCACCCACGACATGAACGGGCCGGAGATCTTCGGGACGATCTTCACGATCGCGCCGTCGCTGAAGGAGCCGAATACCATCTGGACCGGGTCCGACGACGGCCTGGTGTCCCTCACGCGGGATGCGGGGCAGACGTGGAGCAATGTCACGCCGCCCGGCATCCCGAGCCTGGCGCGCGTCAGCCTGATCGACGCCTCGCCGCACAAGGCGGGAACGGCGTACGTGGCGGTGAAGAACTACCTCCAGGACGACCGCGCCCCGTACGTGTTCCGGACCGACGACTACGGCCGCACCTGGACCAAGATCGTCGAGGGCATCCGCGCCGACGACTACGTCCACGCGGTGCGCGAGGACCCGGCGCGCGCCGGCCTGCTGTACGCCGGGACCGAGCACGGCATCTACGTGTCGTTCGACAACGGCGGCCGCTGGCAGTCCTTGTCGCTCAACCTTCCCGACACGCAGGTCTCCGACGTCGTCGTCGAGAAGCACGACCTGGTGATCTCGACCAACGGCCGGTCGATGTGGGTGCTGCCGGACCTCGATCCGATCCGCCAGCTGAACGACGAGGTGGCGCGCGCGTCGGCCCTGCACGTCTACCGGCCCGAGGACGGCGTGCGGCGAGCGCGGCCGGTCGCGATCGACTACTACCTGAAGACGAAGGCCGACAAGGTCACGATCGAGATTCTGGACGCCAACGGCGCCCTCGTCCGGACGTTCGTCGGTCCCGAAGAGAAGAAGGAGGACGAGCCGGAGAACCCGTTCCGCCCGCGTCCCGCGTCGGTGACGGTCGACGCGGGCCTCAACCGGTTCGTCTGGGACATGCGGTATTCGGGCGCGACGGTCTTCCCGGGCCTGATCATGTGGAGCGCTGAGCCGGCCCAGGGCCCGCTCGCCGTGCCCGGGCGTTACCAGGCACGCGTGACCGCGAACGGACAGACCGAGACGGTGCCCTTCGCGATCGCCCTCGACCCCCGCGTCCACGCGACCGATGCCGACCTGGAGGAAGAGTTCGCGCTCGCCATGAAGGTGCGCGACCGGGTGAGCCAGGCCAACGAAGCGGTCGTCGCGGTGCGGAAGGTGCGCGGGGAGATCGACGACCGGCTGGAGAAGGCGAAGCGGGTGGAGCGCGATTTGGGCCGCAAGCCGATCACGACGGCGCTCGAGGGCCTGCGGAAGACCCTGACCGCCGTCGAGGAGGCCGTCTATCAGGTCCAGAACCGCAGCGGCCAGGACCCGTTGAACTTTCCGATCAAGTTGAACAACAAGATCGCCTACGTCAAGGAAGTGATCGAGAGCGCGGACGCGAAGCCGACGGACCAGACCTACGCCGCGTTCAAGGAGCTGTCCGACGAGCTGCAGGTTCAGCTCGACGGATTGAACCGCACGCTCACGACCGAGGTGCCCGGCATCAACCGGCTGCTGCAACGCCGGAAGATCGCGCCGATCTCGATGGCGGGCAAGTGAGAATGGCGTCGCCCCTCAACCTCCCCGCGTGTGCATCTCGAGATGGGGGTCGCGCTTGACCGACTGCAGCGGGACGAATCCGCGGATGTCGCCCAGGGCGAGGCGCTCTTCGGCACCGCGGTCGGCGCGGCGCCCCCACGTGTCGCCGATCAGGGTGGCGAGCGCCTCGGGCGTGGCGCCGGCTCGGAAGGGACCGCGCAGGTCGAGGCCGGTGGCGGCGTAGAGGCACGTGTACCACATGCCGTCCGCGGTCAGGCGGCTGCGGTCGCAGCTCCGGCAGAACGGCGCCGTCGTCGACGCGATGATGCCGAACGTCGTCCCGTCCCGCAGGCGGAAGCGCTGGGCCGGCGCTGACGTCTCGTCCTCGATCGCCTCGATCCGGCCGTAGCGCGCGCCGAGCGTGTCGAGCATCTCCCGGCGCGACGCGACCTGCGCCGGCGTCCAGCGCGACGCGCCGCCGACGTCCATGTACTCGATGAACCGCACCTCGGCGTTCAGCGTCCGCCCGTATTCGATCAGATCGCCGAGCTCGTCGTCGTTGACGCCCTTGATGACGACCGTGTCGATCTTCAACCCGCCCGGCCGCGCGCTCCAGAGGCGCGAGGCGGTCGCCACGCCGGCCCGGACCGCCTCGAGCTGATCGCTGCGCGTCAGCGCCTGGAATCGATCGGGACGCAGCGTGTCGAGGCTGACCGTGATCCGCGGAAGGCCGGCGGCCTGCAGCGCGTCCGCCTGGTCTCCGAGCAGGATGCCGTTGGTCGTGAGCGCGAGATCCGCCAGTCCCGCGCGCGCGGCGAGCATCCCGATGAAGCGCGGAAGGTCGCGGCGCAGCAGCGGCTCGCCGCCCGTGACGCGCACCTTGTCGACCCCGAGGGAGATGAAGACATCGACCAGGGCGCAGGTCTCGCCGAAGTGCAGGATGTCCTGCCGCGGCAGCCAGACATAGTGCTCCTCGGGCATGCAGTACTCGCAGCGCAGGTTGCAGCGGTCGGTCACCGAGAGCCGCAGGTTGCGAAGCGGGCGCCGCAGGCGGTCGAAGGAGGTCACCACTGAGGATTATGAAGGAAGTGCGGCCGGAGGGCTACCACGGCCGGCCGCCGCCCAGCATTCGCAGCCGTGCCCCGGCGCCGGGCACGAAGGGTCGCGACGCGATCTGGCCGTCGAAAGCCTCGCTCCACCGCCCCGGCACGGCCGCGTCGCACTGCGGGCAGCGGCCGTCGGCCGTGACGCGGTACGCCCGGACGCGATAGCCGCGACGCTCGATGAGGGTCTCGTGGCACTCTCCGCACCGGGTGTCCTCGAGATCCCCGACCGCGCCGGGCAGGTTGCCCGCGTACACGAACTTGAGCCCCGCGCGCCGCCCGATCTCGGCGGCCTCGATGAGCATCTCGGACGTCGTGTCGCCGGGGTCGGTCATCTTGTAGTCGCCGTGAAACGCGGTGACGTGCCACGGAATCCCGGGCGACACGCCGGCGATGAACGAGGTCAGGCGCTGCAGCTCTTCGGTGGAGTCGTTGAAGCCCGGGATGAGCAGCGTGACGATCTCCACCCAGAAGTCCATCGCGTGGAGGCGGCGAATCGTGTCCAGAATCGGATCGAGCCGTCCGCCGAGCTGCCGGTAGTGGCGGTCGTCGAAGCTCTTGAGATCCACCTTGTAGAGGTCGACCCACGGGCGGAGGTACTCGAGGACCTGCGGCGTGCCGTTGCCGTTCGAGACGAACGCCGTCGCGAGCCCCGCCGCCCTGGCCTCCTTGAAGATGGCGACGGCCCACTCGCTGGTGATGAGCGGCTCGTTGTAGGTGCTGACCAGGACGCGCGCCCCCTGGTCGAGCGCGTCGCGCACCAGCGCGTCGGGCGCCGCGCCGTGCGGCGGCGCGATCGCCTGCGGATCGCGGAGCGCCTGCGATGTCACCCAGTTCTGGCAGTACGCGCAGTGCAGATCGCAGCCGAGCATGCCGAAGCTGTACGCGAGCGCGCCCGGATAGGCGTGGAAGAACGGCTTCTTCTCGATCGGATCGCACTGCACGCCGCCGACGTACCCCCACGGGACGCGCAGCCGTCCGTGCTGGTTGAAGCGCACCTTGCAGACGCCGATGGCCCCCTCGGGCAGGGGACAGCAGTGGCCGCACGCGTAACAGCGGAGCCGGCCGTCCGGGAGGACGTCGTACAGCTCGCCTTCGCGCGTCTCCTGTGCCAGCACCTCGGCCAGAGTACCCATCGCCTTCCATTGTACGGCCACTGGCACGCGCATTGACCACTGGCACGCGCATTGAGAAGATCCCCGACGGAGGGTGTGATGCGTACCATCGTGGCCGGACTCGTCCTTTCCGTGTCCCTGCTGCTGCCCAGATCGGGAACCGCCCAGGTCTCCGACTTCCGCACGCCGCCTCCACAGGTGACTGCCGCGACAGCCGAGTGGCAGATCAACGACGAGCCGATCGTGTATGCCGGCCAGACCTACCTCCCGACGGGGTCCCGCGTGTTCTTCAACCCGCTCCTGATGGAAGAGGTGGGCGAGTTCCGGGGCGTTCCGCTGTACGTCGATCCAACGCTCGAGCCGTACAGCATCGTGTACGTGCCGGTGGGCGGCTACCGGATGCGGCAGTACGAGCGGCCCAGAACCGGCGCCCAGGCGGGCACCGTGGGCAGCCGCACGCCGTCGTTTCCGGTACAGATGCCGCCGACCCAGCTGCCACCCGAGCAGCCGGCCGCGGCCACGGGGCCGGTGGACGTGGCGGGCCGCGCGGTGTTCGCCTATCCCGTGGAGGAGAACCGGCCGCCCCCGCCGTTGCCGAAGCCGACCGGGCTTGCGTGGACCTCCTCGAGGCCGTCGGATCAGGGCATCTGGATCCAGTTCCGCCGCCGCCGCTGGTACGTGGCAGGCGATGCGATCGCGTTCGAGCCTTCGCGCTTCGCGGCGATCGGGACCTACCGCGACTTCCCGGTCTATCGGGTCGTCGGCGGGCCCCCCGACCGCATCTTCGTGCTGTCGGTGCCCGGCGGTGCCCTCACGCAGTACGCACGGCGGTGACCGCAGTCTCGCCTGACGCGTTCACCGGGGCACGAAACGGGACAGAATAGGCGCGTGCTGTTCAATCTCCCGCGGCCGGTGTGGCTGCTTGGATGGGTGAGTCTGGCCACCGATGCCGCGAGTGAAGCGATCTATTCACTGCTCCCGTTCTTCCTCACCCAGGTCCTGGGCGCCGGCGCCGTGGCGGTGGGCGTCGTCGAAGGCGCCGCCGAGGCGGCCAACAGCGTTCTCAAGATCGTCAGCGGCCGCTTGGCCGATCGCTTCGGGACCAGGCGCCGGTTCGTCCTCGGCGGGTACTCCCTGTCGTCGGCCGCGCGTCCACTCATCGCCCTGACGTCGTCCTGGGGGCAGGTCTTCACGATCCGTGTCTTCGATCGGGCGGGAAAGGGCATTCGCGGCGCGCCGCGCGACGCCATGCTCGCGGGGTTCGCGACGCCGACCACCCGCGGCCGCGTCTATGGCTTCCACCAGGGGATGGACAACCTCGGCGCCGTGCTCGGGCCGGCGCTCGCCACGCTGTTTCTCGTTCTCTACCCGGGACAGTACCGGACGCTGTTCGCGCTGACGATCGTGCCGGGCGCAATCGCGGTGCTCCTCATCTTCTTCATCCCCGCGTCGGGCCCCGCGGGTACGCCGTCGGTTCCCCTGGCGGCGGGCCCGGGAGCCGGCGTCGCGCTGCCCCGGCGGTTCTGGCTGTTCATCGTCGTGCTGGGCGTCTTCATGCTGGGGAATTCGACCGACGCGTTTCTGCTCCTGCGTTTGACCGACGCGGCCGGCGGCGCGAAGTACGTCCCGCTGATGTGGGCCGGCCTGAACCTGGTGAAGACCGCGGTGTCGGTCGTCGGCGGAGACTGGTCGGACCGGATCGGCCGGCGCGCAGTCATCGCAACCGGCTGGCTGGTGTACGCGGTCGTCTACGGCGGATTTGCGTTCAGCCGCTCGCTGACTGCGCTCCTCGCGTGGTTCATGGTGTACGGGTTCTATTTCGGGTTTGCCGAGGGGACCGAGAAGGCGCTCGTGGCCGACCTTGCGCCGGCCGCCGGCCGCGGGACGGCGTTCGGCATCTACAATGCGACCGTCGGATTCGGCGCGCTGGCGGCCAGCCTGGTGTTCGGCCTGATCTGGACCGAGTGGGGCGCGGCGGTCGCGTTTGCCGTCGGTGCGGCGCTCGCGCTCGTCGCCACGGCCCTCCTGTTCCTCGTCGTTCCGGGCGCCCAGCCCGAGGCGGCGCGGGCGTGAACGGCCCACGCGTCGCGGCCGCCGTCCTGCTCGTCGGATTCGCGCGGTTGCCGGCCGATACGTTCGCGCCCGGTCCGCCGTCCGGGCACCACCTCGCCTCGGCCGACGGCCTCACCTTACCGCTGGCATCGCAACCGGTCCAGGGCTTTTCGTCGATTGCACCGGTGCCGGGACGGGCGGGGTGGTTTTACGCGCTCGCCGACAACGGGTTCGGCACGAAGGCGAATTCCGACGACTTCCTGCTTCGCATCTACCGCGTGCGCCCGACGTGGCAGGACGCGCCGGGCGCGCAGGCTGCCGCCGGCACCGTCGAGGTGGATTCGTCGTTCATCCAGCTGGCCGATCCCGACCGCCGCTCGGGCTTCTCCATCGTCAACGAGCGGACCGACGAGCGGATGCTCACCGGCGCCGACTTCGATCCCGAGTCGCTCGTCGTCGATCGCAACGGGACGTTCTGGATTGGCGACGAGTTCGGCCCCTTCGTCCTGCATGTCGCGACGGATGGCCGCCTGCTCGACGCTCCGGCGGAGGCTGACGGCCTCCGATCGCCCGACAACCCCGCGCTGGTGCAGGCGGCAGGGAAGAGTGCCGCCACGGTGGGCAGAAGCCGGGGGTTCGAGGGGCTCGCGGCGATGCGCGACCGGCGCCTGCTGCTGGCGGCGCTCGAACAGGGGCCGGAAGGCGTGCCACCCAACGAGACGAGGCTGATCGAATTCGACACGTCGGCGCGGCTCTTCACCGGACGCAGCTGGACGTACGTCTTCGATGCGCCCGGGCACTCGCTGACAGAGCTCGTCGCCGACGGCCGCGGCTTTCTGGCCATCGAGCGTGACGACGGGCAGGGGCCCCGCGCGCGCTTCAAGAAGGTCTTTCGCGTCGCCATCGGGGTTTCCGGCCGGCCCGTGACGAAGACGCTGCTGGTCGACCTGCTCGCCATCGACAACCCGTCCGGCGTCGGCGGGATGCCGTCGCCGTTCGCGTTTCCGTTCGTCACGCCGGAAGCCGTGTGGCCGTTCGACGCGCGCACGCTCGTGGTGGTGAACGACAACAACTATCCCGAGACCGGCGGTCGCGCGGCCGGCGTGCGCGACGATACCGAGTTCATCAAGCTCCGGACGCGCTGACGCGGGGCTCGTCCGTGCCGCGCGAGCCATCCGCCCGGCGGCGGGAGCCCACGCTATAATTTCCCGGCATGCGTATTCTCGTCACCAACGACGACGGCTATCGGTCCGACGGGATCAAGGCGCTGGCTGAGGCCTTGAAGCCGCTCGGCGAGGTGACGATCGTCGCCCCCGTGACGGAAGCCAGCGCCATCGGCCATGCCTTGACGCTGCGCCGGCCCCTTCGGCTCGAGCACATCGCGGAGCGGATCTTCGCGGTGGACGGCACGCCGACCGACTGCGTCAACGTTGCCGTCACGCAGGTCTTCGGCGGCCTGCCCGACCTGATCGTCTCCGGCATCAACAAGGGCTACAACCTCGGCGACGACGTGACGTATTCCGGGACCGTGGCCGGGGCGCTGGAGGGGGCGCTGCTCGGGGTGCCGTCGATCGCCGCATCGCTCAAGGCGACGCGCGGCCCGTACGACTTCACGCACGCCGCGCGCGCGGCGGCGACGTTCGCCGAGGCGCTGCTCCAGCGGCCGCTGCCCGGGCGGACGTTCCTGAACATCAACGTGCCGCAGGGCGAACCCCGCGGGCACCGGGTCACCGTGCAGGCCAAGCGGAATCACGTCACGTCGGTGCTGGAGCGGAGCGACCCCAAGGGGCGGCCGTATTTCTGGATCGAGGAAGGGCAGAACGAGTGGGAGCCGCACGACCGGTCCGACTACCAGGCCGTGCGCGACGGCTACGTGTCGGTGACGCCGCTGCAGCCGGACCTGACGGCGCACGATCAGCTGAGGGCGGTGGAGGATCTGGCGCGTCTGCCGAGCTATCTTTCGGGGGGAAGCTGAGGTAAGATGACGGCTTCGCCGCCTCCCGAGCGGCGGGCACCACCAGTCATCGATGTCGGGGCGTGGCTCAGCCTGGTAGAGCACTCGGTTCGGGACCGAGGGGTCGGAGGTTCGAATCCTCTCGCCCCGACCAACTTTTCCCGAAAACATTGGCGATTCTTGATCGGCGTAGTCGGTGATGGTCGGTCAAGAACGGGGGTGATCGGGGGCAAATCGTTAGGCTGTTGTTAGGCCCCCTCGCGTCACTTCAGTGAGCGCGGGGCAAGCAAAGGCGATCCAGATGGCCGGTCGATGCCGGCCATTCGTACGTACGGAGACCCTCGCCGACATCACACGCGACGGGCCATTGCCGGCCAGGCGTGCTGCGGAGTATGTCCGCACGCTTGCCGTGGCGATGCAGTACGCGCATCAGCACGGCATCATGCACCACGACCGGCCGCTGTCAATGACATTGAGAGTGCGCCGTGAAAGGTGAATCAACGCAGCCGGTGAGAGTCCGGTCCGAGGAGGTGTCGGTACGCCTTGGTAGCTACCCGGGAGATGGCGAGGGCGACCGAACCATCGAAGCCCCGGGGACAGAGGTCCGCTTCGGGCGGGCCAGCAAGTGTACGGGCCGCAACGTGAGTGAAGCCTGAGCAGGCCTCGAAAGTTTGAATGCGGGCGCCGAGTCTCCTCTCAATAGACGAAGGCCGTCGAGGTCGACCAGAACGACCGACATGCGAAGGTCGACCTGCTCGCCGGGGTAGTGGGCGCGACACGTACACACGCGGTGATTCGCAACACGGGAGGCCTGTCGGGCTGCCGGGGACACCTGGCAACGGTTCCATCGGGAGACGGGCACGACAGGTGTCGGAGGGGCTCACGTACCTGCGGAAACCGGGTAACGCCGGTGGAGGGAAGGAGCCCTGGTTCGAGGTGTGCTTGGACGAGCTGAGGAGAGGGGGATTGGCGTGAGCCTGGCAACTCCCGAACGAATCCGGACGCTCCAACGAGCGCTGTACGTGAAGGCCAAGCAGGAGCCGACGCGGCGGTTCCATTTTCTGTACGACAAGGTGTGGCGCGAAGACATCCTCGCCCACGCGTTTGCGCTCAGCCGAGCCAACGGCGGAGCGCCAGGTGTGGACGGGGAAACCTTTGCGCGCATCGAAGTCTACGGGGTGGAGCGCTGGCTCGGCGAATTGCGAGAGGAGATTCGGACGGAACGCTACAAACCGCAGCCGGTCCGACGCGTGATGATTCCGAAAGCCAGTGGCGTGGGCCAGCGCCCGCTCGGTATTCCCACGATCCGCGACCGGGTCGTGGAGACCGCCGCGACGCTGGTGCTTGAACCGATTTTCGAAGCGGACTTCGATGAGGCGGCCTACGGGTACCGTCCCAAACGCGGGGCGCTCGATGCCGTGCGGCGCGTCCACCTGGCGATTGACGAGGGGCACACCGAAGTGGTTGACGCTGATTTGTCCAAGTACTTCGATACGATTCCGCACTCAGCACTCCTGCGGTGCGTCGCGCGCCGCATCAGTGACGGGAAGATGCTGCATCTCATCAAGATGTGGCTGAAGGCGCCGGTCGAGGAGACCGACGAGCGGGGACATCGACGGATGAGCGGCGGAAGAAGGCGACACGAGGGACACCGCAAGGTGGGGTGGCGTCGCCACTGTTGGCGAACATCTACATGCATCGGTTCATCAAGGCGTTTCGCAAATACGGTCTTGACGGACGGTACGGCGCGGTGTTGGTGACCTATGCTGATGACTTCGTCGTCCTCTGTCGGCACGACGCCGCAGAGGTCCTCGACACGACTCGGCGGTGGATGGCCAGCATCGGGCTCGCGCTGAACGAAGACAAGACGCGTGTGTGCCACGCCCGACGTGAATCGTTCGACTTCCTCGGCTACACCTTCGGTCCGTTGTACTCACCACGAACCGGCGGACGCTACAACGGGCCCAGCCTTCTCGGAAGGCTGTCGCCTCCATCCGGAAGAACATTCGTCGGCGACTGTGGCACGGCAACCAGGCGCCGTGGGACGACGTGGCGCGCGACCTGAACCGCACCGTGCGGGGCTGGTGCGCCTACTTCTCCTACGGTTCGGTCACGACAGCCCGGCACAACGTGGAACAGCACCTGTACCACTCGGTCCGGCGCTTCTCCGCCGACGGCACAAAATCGCTGGTCCTCGCTACCACCAGTTTCCCATCCGCGATGTGTTCGGGAAGTTGGGCGTTCGTTCCCCCGAATCCTACTCGCACGCTCCGGCGCATGCCTTCGCGTGAAACTCGTCCGAGAGCCGGGTGCGGGAAACCTGCACGCCCGGTTCGATGAGCGGGGAGGAGAAACGGAGCGATGGACTTCTCGGCGAGCGCAGCAACGAAAGACGCCGCGCGCAGTTGGCGCCGCCGGTCCTGTACGCCACCGCGCTTCGCCTCGACTCTACCACCAAGGTCGAGTTAATTAAAGGAGCGCCCGCGTCGATCATGATCGCGGTCGATCGGCGCGTGGCTCGATGATCCGGCCATGCTGTGGGTCGTCCGGCCTGGCGTTCGTCGCTCCTGAGTCATCCTGGGCCGTCGCTTTTTTGACAGGCGGGTTGATCCAGACCGCGTTCGGCAGATCGGCCGGTTGCGGGCGGCCATGCACGAAGCGCTCGGGATGCGCGGGCGTAGGCCGCCGCGAGCACGCGGTCGCGATCCGCGCGCACCGCGTCCGCATGGCCGAAATGGACCACGGCCGGCGTCAGGAAACCGAGCCCACTGTGACGATGCTCGTGGTTGTACCAGCGAAAGAAGTCCTGGCCGAACGCCCGGCCGTCTTCGATCGATCCGAAGCGGTCAGGAAATTGCGGGCAGTACTTCAGCGTCCTAAACTGCGCCTCGGAAAACGGGTTGTCGTTGGAGACGTACGGCCGGCTATGGGTCTTGACGACCCCGAGATCCGCCAGCAGCAGCGCCACGGGCTTGCTGCGCATGGCGCCGCCCCGGTCGGCGTGCAGCGTCAGTTGGCCGGGCTCGATGCCGTGCTTCGCGCAGGTTTCGGCGATCAGCCGCTCGGCGAGCGCCGCGCTCTCATGCGGGCGCGATCATCCAGCCGACGACGTAGCGGCTGAAGATGTCGAGGATCACGTACAGATAGAAGTACGTCCACTTGACCGGGCCGAGCAGTTTGGTGATGTCCCAGCTCCACACCTCGTTCGGCCGCGTGGCCAGCAGTTCCGGCGCGGCGTAGTGCGGGACGCCGGACCTGGTCGCGCCGTTCCTTGACTCGCCGGCGGCGTCCAGCAGGCGATACATCGTGCGCGCCGAGCACAGATACGTGCCTTCGTCGAGCAAGCGTCGCCTGGACCTGCGCCGGCGCCTGGTCGAGAAAGCGCTCGCTGTTGAGCGTCGTCCAGCACCAGTCTGCCCGCTCGACCGGCGCGAGCGCCCGCGGCGGCGTCGGCCGCCCGGCCGGCGGCGCGGGCCGGCTGCCGCCGTCGATAGACGCGTCGCGCGCGAGACATCCAACGCGTCGCACGCCGCCGCCGTGCCCAGCGTCTCGCTCGCCGTCTCGACGGCCGTCATCAATCGTCCTCGTCGCTCGGCAGGGGTTTCAGGGGGATCCCCAGCAGCTCCGCAACTTTTTTTTGGAAGGCGATGATCGCCTCCGCCCGTTGCAAGCGGCGCTCGAGTCGACGATTCTCAGTGGTCAGTGTGGCCTTCTCGCGTTCCAACGTGCGCACGCGCGGATCCCTGGACGTCGGCTTCCGGCCCCGCTTCTTGGGCGCCAAGCCGTGTGCTCGTTGCCGGCGCCAGGTCACCAAATGCGACGAGTAGAGCCCCTCGGTCCGCAGGAGCGCGCCGAGCTCGCCCGGCAGGTACAGGCGTCCGCGCGCCGGAGGATGTCGAGTTTGTAGGCCATGGTGAAGCGGCGCTTGGCGTGCCGGGCCGGCACTTCGGGGTCCGGGGGGAATGCCGGCGCGTCGCGCTCGCCCGTGGGAGACCCTCCGCTTCGGGCCGCCTCGCTTCGCTCGTCGCCCCTTCGCTCCGGCTCTCCCACGGGCGACCGGTCTGACAGCTGCGATCGTGTGCATCACGTCCCTGACACCTCCCCGCCCTCGACAGTAATTACCGGCGCGTGAAGTGTCTCATCTATATTGGCAGGAGGGATCAAACCGTCGAACGTGCTCATCGATGCCGGTGACCAGCCGCACATCACCGACTTCGGTCTCGCAAAAGAGATCACCGCGGAAATCGGACTGACTGTCACCGGCCAGGTGCTCGGTTCACCCAGCTACATGCCTCCGGAGCAGGCAGACCCACGCTGCGGCAAGACAGGACCTCACAGTGACGTGTACGGCCTGGGAGCGACGCTCTATCATCTGGTGACTGGCCGGCCCCCATTCATGGGACAGGATTACTCGGAGACGTTGCGCCAGTTGCTGATGGCGGACCCGGTGTCGATCCGCCTGCTCAATCCGGCCGTGCCAGTGGCCCTTGA
Organism: uncultured Acidobacteriota bacterium; assembly: GCA_963840225.1. Classification (GTDB taxonomy): domain Bacteria; phylum Acidobacteriota; class Vicinamibacteria; order Vicinamibacterales; family CAVVIG01; genus JBLMXQ01. Next base: position 871,108 of record CAWIYH010000004.1, on the reverse strand, counting down.
GACAATCTGCCTGAAGTGTCTCGAGAAAGAGCCGCCGAGACGGTCTCCTCGGCACAGGCGCTCGCCGAGGACCTGCGCCGCTTTCTCGACGGGGAGCCGATTCTCGCCCGCGCGATTGGTGCTGTCGGGAGGCTTTGGCGCTGGTGCAGGCGCAAGCCCCTTGTTGCCGCGCTCGTCCGCTGCCGTCGCGACGAGCATCGTCCTGGGATTCGCAGGGATCGCGTGGCAATCGCAACACCAGCGGGCGGCCGCCGACGCGCGCACGCAGCGCAACGAAGCGCGGGCGCAGCGCGACATCGCGCAGGGACGTCTCTACGCCGCGCAAATGCGGCGGCTGGCACACGCCGCCTGCCTCGTAGGTCGAACTGGCGGGGCGCTGGAACTGCTCCGCGCGCAGATCCCTGCCCAGGGTGCAACGGATTTTCGAGGGTTCGAGTGGCGATATCTGGATCGCCTCTGTCAAAGCCACCAGAGCGAGATCCTCGGTGAGAGTCCCGCGGGGTACCAGTCGGTCGCATTCTCGAGCGACGCACGGAAGGTTGCGTTTGGCACGAGCGACGGGTTCGTGGAGATCTACGACAGGCAGAATCGGGCGCGTCTGGCGCGCTGGGCTGCCCACCAGGGCGCCGTCCGCCAGGACGGCCTCTCGGCCCAGCTTGGATGACACCGACAGTTTCAACGTGCCTTTCTGCACATACATGATGCTGTCGGCGGCATCGCCCTGGGAGAAGATCACTTGTCCCACGCCACAATGCACGATGGCTGGGGCGATCCTTGCCGAAGCGACAAATCCCCCGAACTTGAACACCGGCGGAGCGCTAATCTTGATGAGTTCGTTGATGTACTCCAAGGCTCGAACGGAACGCCGTTCAAAAGCGGACACCGTCTGGCCAACTTGCGAGGCTATGAACCCACGACCGCGCCGAGCGCCACGAATATTCAATTCAATCTCCAACCTATCCCTCATCACATTATACGCATTCATCAACTAGCGCAACGACCTCGCCACGTGCCTTCTCGTGGTTTGTCGCTCACGGCGCGCTCGGCATCAACTCGGGGCTGCCAGTCAGCAAGCCCTCGTACCCGCCGAGAGTCTCGCCCATCACGATCCCCTCGTCCGTGATCTCGAATGCTCGCAGATCCTTGCTGTGTGCGCTCCCGCGCACCTTCACGACCGCCATGACGCGCTGCAGCTTCCCCTTCAATTCGATATACCGCTGCATGATGATCGCGTCGGTGAGAAACGCCGTCCCGTGCGGGCTGAAGCGCAGATCCGTGTAGCTGTCCTCCAGTTCCGCCGTCATCATCATCGTGATGCCCATCCCTGTCAGCACGGCGACCATGCGATACAGCGATTCTCGGAAGTCCTCGCGAAACGTCGGCGCCAGTGCCAGCTCGAACCCAGAAAGCGAATCGATCACCAGCCGGCGCGCCTTGAGACGGTGAATCGCTTCGACGATTTCATTGAGCATCTCATCGATAGAGAGATCCAGCGGGCGCGTGTGGATGATGCCCATCTTGCCTTCGCGGACGAGCCGGTCGAACCGCTGCGCCTTGGCCAGTCCTGCGAGGTACTCGTTGGCCCGCTTCTCGAACACCGCGATGATGCCAGGTTCATCATGACGCGCGCCCTCGCTGATGAATTCGCTGGCGAGCACACTCTTGCCCGAGCCCGACGGCCCGGCGAGCAGCACCGAATAGCCCGCCGGAATGCCGCCGCCGAGCATCTCGTCCAATCCCTTGACGCCGATCGACAGCCGTTGTCGGGATGCGCGCCTCGCGTCTCCACTGCCGCTGGCGGCGTCTCCTCTGGCCCGACGATGACCCGCGGGAACACCTGAACGCCGTCGCCGGTGATGCGGAAGGTGTGCAGCCCGGGAATGGGCGCCTGTCCGCGCATCTTCATGACCTGCATCTTGCGAACCATGGAATTCCGATCGAGGCTCTGCACGAGCCACAGAGCGCCGTCCGCGACCGTGAAGACCGGATTGTGCTTGGCTTCCGCGGCTTGATACTCGCCGACCAGAAATGTCGTCGCTTCCCAGCTCGTGAGCCGGACCGCCAGTTGCTGCACGAAGTGCTGCAAATCGAGGTCGTCGTTCTGTCCGCCGGCCGCCTGGGCCATCGTTCGAAACGAATCGACAATCACCACGCCGGGGCTCGTCGTCTCGACTTCCTCGCACGATGCGGCCCAGGAGCTGTCTCCAGCGAGCCGTTGACCACATCCTGACTCAGGTTGACGTAGCGGATCGACTCGTTCACCCGCGTCAGGTCGAAGAAGGCGAACTGCTGCTGATAGCGCAGCATCTTCAGGGCGGTTCACCGACGACCGTGAAGTACAGCGCAGGACGATCGGGACCGGACAGGGCGAACATGATCTGCTGCGCGAGCGTCGTCTTCCCCGCGCCCGGCGCGCCGGCAATCAGATTGAAGGAGAACTCCGGCAGGCCGCCACCGAGGATCTGGTCGAGTCCCGGAACGCCTGTGGGAAGTCGTCGAATCGCCACCCTGTCAGCCATGCGTCATGTCTCCTCGGTACTCGCGCCGGAAAAGGGGGGGGGGGGGGGGGGGGGGGGGGTGGTGTGGTGTGGTGTGGTGTGGTGTGGTGTGGTGTGTTGTGTTGTATTATATTATATTATATTATATTATATTATATTATATTATATTATATTATTTTATTTTTTTTTTTTTTTTTTTTTTTTTTTTTTTTTTTTTTTTTTTTTTTTTTTTTTTTTTTTTTTTTTTTTTTTTTTTTTTTTTTTTTTTTTTTTTTTTTTTTTTTCGGTCAGTCGTCTGAAGCGAGCGTCTCCGAAAGTTGACTCAAGAACAGAGCACTCCATTCTCAAGCCGTGCTGTGAGACTGACGCACGTCCGCCCCGCGACGCGTTCCCTCGTGCATGAATGATCGCGTCCCGATAGAGCGATAAACTCGTGCAGCATCACATCTCTGCCGCCAGCGCGCGATGCGCTATCCGTACACGAAGATCGTCGCCAGCCACACGCCCCATATGCGGCTGCTAGGCCGACCAGCTTCACTCCGGCGTCCGTGTCGTTAACGCAGGCGACGACATCGCTGAGCTTTTCTTGCGTTCAGCGCCTCAGCCAGCGATATGCAAAAAAAAAAAAAAAAAAAAAAAAAAAAAAAAAAAAAAAAAAAAAAAAAAAAAAAAAAAAAAAAAAAAAAAAAAAAAACTAGTGGACTGTAACACTGAAGTACTACTAATCCGATGTGCGGGGTTGCGATAGGCTCCAGCGGATCGGCTTCGGCGCGTGGTTGTGGTGCCGGATGTAGCGTCGAATGCTTGCCGCGCGAGATCGGCACGGAGGTGAAGATGCCTCGAGCCAGCAGGTCGCGTTCGATCTTCGCAAACCAGAGTTCGACTTGGTTGAGCCAGGACGAATACGTCGGCGTGAAATGCAGCCGGACCTTCGGATGCTCGACCAGGAAGGAGCGGACTGCTTGGGTCTTGTGCGTCGACGAGATTGTCGAGGATGACGTGGATATTTCGCGCCGCTGGCGCGCCGGCGATGACGTCATCGCAAGAAGTCGACGAAGGCGGCACTCGTGTGCCGCGGCACCGTTTGGCCGACGACTTCGCCGGTCTGGGTGTTCAGGGCAGCAAACAGCGAGAGCGTGCCGTGGCGGTAATACTCAAAGCCGTGCCGCTCGGCGCGTCCCGGCGACAGTGGCAGGACCGGATCGAGCCGATCGAGCGCTTGAATCGCGGTCTTTTCATCGACGGCGAAGATGGCGGCGTGCTGCGGCGGATTCACGTACAACCCGATCACGTCCGCCGCCTTGCGTTCGAAGTCGGGATCGTCCGACAGCATGTACCGTTCGAAGCGATGGGGCTGCAGGCCAGCTCGTCGCCACGCATGGGCGACGTGGTTGTGATTGATCTGCAGCAGGCGCGCCAGCTTCCGCGTGCTCCAATGCGTGCTGCCGTCGGGCGGCGCGTTGCCGCGTCCTGTTCCAAAATCCGCGCCTCCATGGTCGGTGTCAGGACGCTCGCGGTGCCCGCGAATGGTGCTTCGATCGCAGGCCGTCGAGACGGGCCGCAAGGAATCGGCGCCGCCACCGATTGATGTAATCGCGGTAGCAGGGCACCGCCCGCTTCGATCGCGGTGTACGATCGCGCCGTCGGCCAGCATCAGGATCACCCGCGCGCGACGCGCGTCCTCCGACCGAATCGTCCGACCCCGCATACGTCGCTCAAGCTCGATTCGTTCATCGTTCGTCAACGTCAGCGCCATATGGCGCTAAACAGTACCAGGTACTGCTTCAGTCGTTACAAGCCACTAGCCTTTTTTTTTTTTTTTTTTTTTTTTTAAAAAAAAAAAAAAAAAAAAAAAAAAAAAAAAAAAAAAAAAAAAAAAAAAAAAAAAAAAAAAAAAAAAAAAAAAAAAAAAAAAAAAAAAAAAAAAAAAAAAAAAAAAAAAAAAAAAAAAAAAAAAAAAAAAAAAAAAAAAAAAAAAAAAAAAAAAAAAAAAACCTCAATAAATACATCGCACACGCAGCAACAACCACACCTATCGCACCCTACTCATAACCACAAGCCCCGTAACAAAACGCCATCCATCCCCACACAAATCACCCTCCATCCACGCAAATCACACACCACCATAATGCCTCATCACTATATCGCTAGAGCTCCCAAAATCCCCCACTACGTAAAGCCCAGCTGCAACTCGCTTCAACATATACCTCCCTCGCTGTAACGCACTCAAAAATCCACAATTCAGCTGCAGTGCTACCACCGCTAGCTCCTCACATAAGCTATGCAAATACAACCCTGCACAGGCTTCTACACTCAAGCATCGTCAGCCCCTCAACATATACATACCACTCATCAATCCTGACATCCCTTCTCGCACCGCTATCCAAACATCTTTCACCCTCTATCGCAACCCACAGCACACATCTTCCTCCACTCCTGCACATCCAATCGCTGCCTCGATCCATTGCACCACACTATCTTACTCAACACCTATCTATCTAACCTACTCTGCTCTCCAACAACCCACCACCGGATCCGTCCCGGGTCTTGTAGAAATTGAAAATGGCGTAACCTCCTGCTGACCCAACCAGCAGATCGCCGCTGAAACGGCGATTGGAGGAGTACGCCATGCAGGACAGTAGCACAGCGGTAGGATCGGTTCTTCAGTTCCGTCAGGATCTCTTGACCAAGCTGCGTGACGGGGTGCGTCGCGCGATCGAGACCGTGCTCGAGGAGGAGTTGCTGAGCGCGCTGGGCGCCGACGCGCATGAGCGCCCCGCCGGCCGCCAGGGGTATCGTCACGGCACGATCGAGCGGACCGTCACCACGCGCGAAGGGATGCGGACAGTCACCGTGCCCCGTGGCCGCGTGCGCGGGCCGGGCGACCGGCCGGCAGAGTTTCACAGCTCGGTCCTCCCGCGGTACGCCCGTCGGACGCGGGAAGTGGACGAGGCGTTGCTCGGGTGCTACTTCGGCGGCATCAACACCCGCCGGATCCGACGGGCGCTGAAGCCGCTGTTCGGGGAGGCGCACCTGTCGAAGAGCGCCGTGTCGCGCGTGGTCGCGCGGGTCAAAGAGCAATTTCTCACGTGGCAGCAGCGCCCGCTGACTGAGGAGCGCTACGCGGTCCTCTTCTTGGACGGCTTCCATCTGCGGGTCCGCTTGGCGGGTCGCGTCATCACCGTGCCCGTCCTGGCGGCCCTCGGCGTGACGGAAACCGGCCAGAAACAGCTGGTCGCCCTGCAGCTTGCGACCACTGAGGCGACGACGTCGTGGGGCGGCCTGCTCGGCGATCTGCAGCGCCGCGGGCTGCCGGCGCCGCTGCTCGTCGTCACCGACGGCCACGCGGGCCTCAAGAAAGCGCTCGAAGCCTGGCCAACGGTGCGCGTGCAGCGCTGCACCACGCACAAGGGCCGCAACCTCGACGACGCGTGTCCGGTGCACGCGCGTCCCGAGCTGCACCGCGATTACCACCGCATCACCTGCGCCGCCGACGGCCTCGCCGCGCGGGCGGCGTACGACGCCTTCGTCAAGAAGTGGACCGCCCTCTGCCCGCCGGTGGCGCGGTCGTTGGAAGAAGCGGGCCTCGACCTGCTCACCTTCTACAGCTTTCCGAAGGCGATGTGTCGTTGCGGACCACCAACGCGCTCGAAACTCTCAACCGCGAATTCCGGCGCCGCACGAAGACGCAAGCCTCGTTCAGCACCGAGGCGGCCGCGCTCACGGTGTTGTTTGGGCTGGTCGCAGTCGGGCAGATTGTGTTTCGCAAGATCGATGGGCATCAGCAGCTCGCGGCGTTCCTGATGAAGGAGCAGTGGTCTCAGGCCGCGTAGCGAGGTAGAGTCGTCAACCAGTCGGCTGGAGCGTTACGCCAACGCGATTTTCTACAGGACTCGGGCCGGAACCTCGCCACGACCAATTTCTGATTTTTCTTAGGAAAACTCGCAGAACTTAGGCTGGCGGAGCGCTCGGTTTCTGCTGTAACTTTCCGTGCTCGGAACCGAGTGACCGGTGCCTCGAATCCTACCTGAAGTCGGATTTGTTCGAGATTTCTCGCCTCCGTCGGTCGCGATCGTGCCGTTCCAGGTACTCCTCGAGGCAAACCGCTACCCCGTCACGCTACCCCGGATGCACGCTGGGCCTGTTAGCCGCTGGCCACCTTCGCCTGCCGGAAGAAATCCGCGGGCATGGGTCTCCGCAATTTCCACACAAAGCTGATTGGCCGATCGCCCTTGTGCGAGACGTAGTCTGCTGGGCCCAGGAACGTGTATGGCATCGTGCGGCTCTCGTTCTTCTTTCGTGGACGCACGAACAGCAGGATGCTGCCGCCACGGTTCCGGTGATGAATGTAGCGCTGCCCCGTTTTCGACCGCTGCGTGGTGGTCGACTGCGACTCCCAATGGAACAGCGTGGGCGAAATCGCATAGTCCTTGTACAGCGTGGACGGCGAATACTCGCGTTCGGACTTCTCGAGTGTCACAAAGAACAGGTCCGAGTTCGTCCGCTCGTCTCGGATGGTGCCGGTCTGCTTCCACACGGTCTTGTCGAAGTCCAGAATGCCGAACGCAGTGAGCACATCGTCCACTGTGTGGCGCGCATGCACGGACAGAGGGATGCGGTCTGCAGAGGTGGCAGGCTGCGCAGGGTCGAGCGGATACGTGAGATGCTCCGAGCGCTCGTCGAGAAAGGGAAGCACATCGCGCAGTTCTTCGACGATCGCAGGATGTGCGTGAAGGAGCGCGACCGACTCGGCCAGTGTCTTGGGTGCGATCCTCGAAGGGACCACGGCGAAGTGAAAGCCGGTCATGAGACGCCGATCGGCGTCAGGCAATCCGTCCACTGACGCGGATGCCGCGAGACGCCCGTACGCGGCGAGCCGAAGCGGATCGTCCACGTGGAGAATTCCGGCCAGGCGTTCGCCGATCAGCCCTTCATGTAGCCCGGGCGCGGGCACCTTCAGGCCCGCGTCCCGTTGCAGCCCTGACCAACTGCCGGAACGGTAGACGTCCTCCAGTTCCAGCCCCGCCTCCTGAAGGAATTCGGCAAGCGTGATGCGACGTCCGGAAGCCGAACGGGCCTCAGCGAGCGCCTTCAATTCCCTCATCATCGCGGGACGACGTGAGGGGACAGCGCTCTTCAGATTGTCGAGGACGATCTGCGTCGCGACGCGATCCAGCTGCATCGAGCAGCCCGCAGGCAGGAACGGAAAGCCGAGCTGCACCTGTTTCTCGACTTCGGTTCGCGTCGTCCCTGTGACCGCGCGATAGCGCAGGTCGAAGCGGAATTGCCGATGCGACTGGCCGATGAAGTCCAGTACCGTCACGCAATCCTTTCTCTCGTGGCGCCGCAGCCCGCGCCCGAGTTGCTGCAGGAACACGAGGGCACTTTCCGTCGGCCGCAGAAAGAGCAGCGTGTCGACTTCCGGGAGGTCGACACCCTCGTTGAACAGGTCCACTGCGAAGAGCGCTCGCACCCGTCCTGCCCGCAGCGACGCCAGCGCGTCCTTTCGCATGTCGCTGCCGGTGTCAGCGGACACTGCCACCGACGGAAGCCCCGCCTCGGTGAACCGCCGTGCCATAAACTCTGCATGCGCAATGCTTACGCAGAACCCGAGCGCGCGCATCGTCCCCACATCGCGGTGCTTCTGCCGGACCTGCTCCAGCACCAGCCTCACCCGCGCATCGTCTCCGGTGTACAGGCGCTCGAGCTCCGCCGTGTCGTAGCCCTTACGAGACCACCGGACCGACGATAAGTCAGTGTTGTCGTGCAGCCCGAAATATTGGAACGGGCAAAGCAGCTCGCGCTCGAGCGCGTCCCAGAGCCGCATTTCCACCGCGATGTGATCGTCGAAGTAGTGAAGGATGTCGTCGGCGTCGGTGCGTTCCGGCGTGGCGGTAAGACCGAGCAGGATTCTCGGCATCTGTCGAAGCGACTGGGCACGGTCGCCGTCGAAGAGATGCTTGAGCAGCCGTCGATACGTCGGCGCTGCCGCATGATGGAATTCGTCGACAATCACGATGTCGAAGGCGGCCGGATCGAGCAGGTCGAGATCGACCTGTGCGAGCGATTGAATGGACGCAAACACGTGGCGCCACTCTTCGGGCCGATGGTTGTCCACGTAGAGCTCGCCGAAATCCCCGGACCGCAGGACCTGGCGGAACGCGCCGAGGCTCTGCTTCAGGATTTCTTGTCGATGCGCGACAAACAACAAGCGTAGATCGCCGTGCTGATCGCGGAGGCGCCTGTAATCCAGCGCGGCCACGATGGTCTTGCCAGTGCCTGTGGCGGCAACGACAAGATTCTTGAAGCGGTGATGCCGTTCGCGCTCGACGGCGAGCTTCTCGAGCATCTCGCGCTGATGTAGCCAGGGTTCGACGTCAAGGAAGAGGAGCGGCGCCTCAAGCGATTCGCCTTGTTGCGGCGCGACAGCCCGATCGAATCGAGCGGCATCCCGTTTCGGTTCATAAGACTCGTATTCGGGGCTTTCCCAGTACGTGTCGAACGTGGCATCGAACTTCTCGAGGATGTCCGGCGAGCCCACCTGCGATAGACGCACGTTCCATTCCACGCCGTCCACGAGCGCCGATTTCGAGAGATTGGACGAGCCGATGTAAGCGGTGGAGTAGCCGCTGGCGCGGCGGAACAGCCACGCCTTGGCGTGCAGGCGCGTGGACTGCGTGTCGTACGACACTTTGACCTGCGCACCGCGCGCCACCAGCCAATCGAGCGCTTTCCGTTCGGTGGATCCGGTGAAGACGGTCGTGATCACGCGCAGTCGCCTGCCCGCCCGGCAATGCGCCTCGATCTGATCGGCCAGCAATCTCATCCCATGCCATCGCACAAAGGCGCATAACAGATCGATGGAATCGGCCGACGGGATCTCGTGCGCCAGCGCGTGGGCGAGGCCAGGCTCCCCGCGTGCGTTCACTAACAGGTCTGACGCGGACAACGCAGCCAGCGGTGCGACGACGCTCCGATCATTCGGCATTGTGCCGATCGGCTCAATCGCCCGGAGTTCCTCAGTCGGGATTTCGACCAAGTCATCTTGCGGCTCGCCTGTCGCCGGATTTCCTGCAAGCAAGCTGATGATCTGATTGGTTAGCTCCGGCTGCGCGGTGGCCCGATGTTCTTGCGGGAGCGCCTCGAGGACACGCCACACCACATGCGCGACGTGACGGGCCAGCGTGGCATGTGCCTCAGTGGGGTCGAGCTCTTTCGTGACGATGCGGGCGGTGTTGGAATCGAAACGGAGGAGTCGCGCCTTCAGGCCGGCTGTGACAAGCCGCTCGTAGAGCCCGAAAGGAAGGTCGTCGTCGGCGTTGGACATTCGGGAACGCGACCAAGATTACTCGAGGGCGACCGGGCCGGACAATGATTTGCGTCCGTGATGGCGATCCGGTTGGCGGTCAAAGCCGCGGGCCGCGTTCGCGACGCGCGCCCCAGAGCGCGCGAACGATCACTCGGGCATCATCGAACGTGTAATAGAGATGGGCAGCGATTTTCCGAAGGTAGACGCGGCGACGCCGGGAACTGGAGACTGAGCGTAGAGGCTTCCGGCCCCTGGAAGCGCCGCGATGATCCGGAGCGCTTGTTCGAGTTCCTCGGTGAACACATCCGGGTTGTCGCGATTGGCCAACCACCAGGCCTTCTCCCGCCGAACGTGTTCCTGCGCAGTAGCTGTGAAGCGAACGCGACGATTCTTCAACGCGATCGAAGTTCGCGAAGGATCACGTCCGCGTCAATGAGACGGCCGGCCTTGATGTCTTCGTCGGAATCTTTCAGAGCCCGATGGAGGGCGGCTCGATCTTCCTCGTCGAGCCAATCTCCGGGATCGAGAGGCAGCAGCTCGATTTCCGTTCCTTCGGGCAGGTCGGTGGGTTCGTCCACGACGAGCCGGCCGGCCTTCACTCGAGCCTTCAATGTCATAGCGATCACAGTAGCACCGCGCAGCGTCGCGCAACAAGCGGTCCTGCGCGTCGCATCGTCGAGACTCGTGTTCCATGTCGGCGATGGCCGGCGAAGGCAGGCCGCTGGAGCTTCCGAGTCGCTACCCGGTTGCTACCCGAGCCCGAAAAGATGCGAAATTGTTCGCAAATCGGTGAGGTTGAACTCGGTTCGGGATCCGGTGGCATCTCTCCGGGCCCGACGACACCGGCGAGCCATTTGTCGCGGGCGTCTATCCCATGTTGCTCGATGAGACGTGCTTCTTCCTGGCCGTTGACTTCGACAAGAGCGATTGGCTCGCGGATTCCACGGCGTGCATGGCGACGTCCAGCGGATGGATGTGCCAGCGGCCCTGGAGCAGTCGCGCTCGGGGCGTGGCGGTCACGTGTGGCTGTTCCTCGAAGACGCGGTGTCGGCTGGGCTCGCGCGGAAGCCGGGCTCGCACATTCTGACGGAGACGATGGAGGCCCGGCATCGTGTCGACGCGAGAGCGCAGGCGGCGGCGAGGCCGTTCGAGCACACGGTCCTTGTTCGGCCGATGGCATTTCAGTCGGCGAAGGAGACACGCCCGGACAAACGAGTCCAATTCCAGGCTGAGCACCTCGACCGATTCGAGCGCGAGCCGGCCGGGAAGGTGGCTCACGTTACACACTCCTTCTGACGCTGCCGGTCTCGTGGCGCGGGACCATCGCGCAGTACGTCGGACGGCTCCATCGACTCCACGACCGCCGGTTCGTCAGCGATTGGGTTGACGTTGCGGAACACTCATCGACCCAGCGGTGATGCCGGCTCGCCGAACGAGAGCGTGGGCTGATTCCAGCCCGGATTGGCCATCTTGTTGTAGAGCCTCAGGGCTGGCGGGTGCGCGTGGCGAATCGTCGCGAAGTCCGCCGCGTGCTGCTGAGGCGGCGACCGATACGATTGTCGGCAGTTCACTGTTCAATACAGCACACCGAGTCGGGTGGACGTTCCGGCAGAATCTTTCCGCCACCTATGCCGCCCGTCGAAGCAACGAGTGCGACGGCGGCTGTCTCGCGGCCAGCAAGACCACACGGGCGGAGGCGAGTGACATCGTGGTCGAGATCGTGAGAGTGGCCTGGCGTCTTCCTACTGTCGGCTACCTGACAGTCGAAGCTCGACTCGATACTCTTCCCGCCAGCCCCTTTAGAACCATCGCAGGTGGTTCACCGGACTCGCAAGTTAGGACGGGGGGCCATGGTTCTCCCTGGCAACGACGATGTCGTCATCCGACAGAAGGACGGTACCTCGTCCACCGTCTATCTGCTGGAGACTCCCGGTGCGCCCGGCCAGTTCACCGTCAAGACTCGTGACAGAGCCGTCACGCTAGCGGTGGGCTACGCCAGGCGTTTTCGAGTGCGCGTGTGGTTCGCTGAGAGCGACAAGCCCCTCGTGCTGCTCCGCACGTTTCGAGCAGAAGAACGGGAACCCGTGAGGTCAGCCGATGCCGATAGCCAAGAACACAGCGAAGTCGGTAGCGCCAGTCTCAGACCCCGACCTCGTCTGCACGTACGCCCTCGACCTGACGGGTAACGGCACACGCGACGCGTCGAAGCGGCGCTCAATCGGATTCGCCCGCTCCTGCAAGAGGATGGCATCACGCTTGACCTGCTCGACGTGCACGAGAACGGGGCGAGCATCTGTCTGACTGGGTTGTCTGCCGACTGTTCCGCCGCGCCGCTCAACTTTCAGTCCGGACTGGATGAGATGCTCCGCGCGGAAATCGACGAATTCGGGGAATTGCGACTCGTATACGAACGAGGTCACCACGATCGCACAATCAAGAAAGACTGACGACGGGACTGCCACGGCGTCCGACCGCCCACCGAGGACGCCAGCCCGGCCGCCGGCGCGCATCCACGACGACATCGCGCGTCGCGCGTACGGCCTGTACCTCGCCCGTGACGGCGCGCACGGACACGACCTGGCGGACTGGTTGCAGGCCGAACAGGAACTACGCGGCACGGTGACGGCTCGTGCCACCCGACGGCGCAGGACGTCCTCATGACCACGTTGACCAACATCCTCGAGCGTCTCCGAGGCGAATATCTGGAGATGCCCGGGTTACGGCTCAGAGCCGAACAGGTGCAACGCCTGTGCGGTATCGAGCGCACATTGTGCCAAAGCGTGCTCGACGCGCTCGTGGGTGAGCAGTTCCTCTGCGTGAGGCCAGACGGACACTATGCCCGTCTGACGGATGGTCAACACGCGGCTCCGGTGAAAGCAGCCCTCGATCCCGGCACATGGTCGGAGAAGGTTGGCAAATGCTCTGGCTAGGCGCGATGACATTGGTCGCTGGCCTTGGCGTGCTGCTGCTGGTCATCCCCCCAACGTGCCGGTGACACTGACGAACTGGGCTGCGTGAGCCACCGGAGGAGTGCGGAGCATCAGGCGAACCAGCAGCACGGATTTCCAGAGAGAAATGGCGCTCGATCAATCCGTTTCGGAGGTCTTCATGCCGCAGGACACATTGACGGTCATCGATAACCGGACTGGCAAGCACTACGAGATTCCGATCACCGACCGCACGATTCCGGCGCCGGAACTTCGGAAAGTCAAAGTCTCGACCGATGATGTCGGGCTCATGGCGTACGACCCGGCGTTTATGAACACGGCGAGCTGCCGCAGCCGCGTCACCTTCATCGACGGTGACAAAGGCATCTTGCGGTACCGCGGGTATCCGATCGAGCAGCTCGCTGAGCGGCGGACCTACCTCGAGGTGGCCTACCTCGTCGTGTTTGGCGAGCTGCCGAATACGGGCCAGCTCGAGCTCTGGACCGAGCAGATCACGCACCACACGATGGTCCACGAGAACATCAAGAAGTTCATGGACGGGTTCAACTACGACGCGCACCCGATGGGGATGTTCCTCAGCACCATCGGCGCGCTCTCGACCTTCTATCCGGACGCCAAGCACATCGGCGACATCGAGTCGCGCCATCTGCAGATGCTGCGGCTGATCGGCAAAGTGCCGACGATCGCGGCGTATGCCTATCGGCACAGCCAGGGACTGCACTACGTGATGCCCGACAACGCGCTCGGGTACACGTCGAACTTCCTGAACATGATGTTCAAGATGACCGACGCCCCGTTTCAGCCGCACCCGGCGCTCGTCAAGGCGCTCGACGTCCTGTTCATCCTGCACGCCGATCACGAGCAGAACTGCAGCACGAGCGCGATGCGCAGTATCGGCAGCTCGCACGCCGACCCGTACTCATCGCTGGCCGGCGCGGCGGCCGCCCTCTACGGCCCGCTGCACGGCGGTGCGAACGAAGCCGTGCTGATCATGCTCAACCAGATCGGCGGCGTCAGCCACGTGCCCGAGTTCATCAGGAAGGTGAAAGCCGGTGAAGGACGGCTGATGGGCTTCGGCCACCGCGTCTACAAGTCGTACGACCCGCGCGCGAAGATCCTGAAGCAGATGGCCGACGCCGTCTTCGACGTCCAGGGGAAGGACCCGTTGATCCAGATCGCCCTCGAGCTCGAGCGCATCGCGCTCCAGGACGACTACTTCGTGTCGCGGAAGCTGTACCCCAACGTCGATTTCTACTCGGGGCTGATCTACAAGGCGATGAAGTTCCCGGTGGCGATGTTCCCGGTGCTCTTCGCCATCCCGCGGACCTCGGGCTGGCTGGCCCAGTGGGAGGAGATGCTCCTCGACCCGGAGCAGAAGATCGCCCGGCCGCGCCAGGTCTACATCGGCCCTGACGCGCGCAATGTGCCGGCGCCCGAGAAGGCGCAGGCCGTCGCGAAACGGTAAGCGAGGCACCGCTCTTAAGCGTGACCTTGGAGTGACCGTCATCTTCAGTCGTTCGAATGTTGTGAAGATGCGCGGCCGCCAGCGGTCCAGCCGCAGCCGCCAGGGCCACTTCGACGGTGGCTGCAAATGGGCTTCCGACTGACGGACTTGTCAGCGATGTGGGAGGAACATGGCCACTATCACAGTTTCGGAGCAGTACGCGGCGCCCGCCGCCGCTGTGTTTGCGCTCTTTGCAGACGTCGAAGGCAGCCCTGGCCGAGTCGCCGGCATCAAGGCGATCGAGATGCTCACGACCGGACCCTTCGGGCGGGGCACGCGGTGGCGAGAGACGCGAGAAGTCTTGGGCCGTCTGGATAGCGCGGAGATGGAAGTCACGGCCTTTGAACGAAACCGGACGTACACGATTACGCACCATAAGATGGGTGTCCGAATCGATGCCGTGTTCACTTTCAAAGCCGAGAATGCCGGCACGTGCGTCACAGTCGAGTTCACCCTCGCGCCCCACGGGATCCCTCCCGGCTTCCTCGCGCCACTCGAATGGGCGATCGCCAGTAAGGTGCGTGACGTACTCGGCCAGGATCTGGCCGATTTGAAAGCGTCTGACAAGCACGGTAGCGAGTAACAGTTGATTCGGGACCGAGGGGTCGGGGGTTCAAATCCTCTCGCCGCGAGCAAGAATTGAAGAGGGCCTTCGATCGACCGTCATGGTCGGTGGAAGGCCTTTTTTTGTTGGCCGTTCTTGAGACGAAGACCTACGGATCACAGCGAACATCCCGCGTATGACCGGATCTGTCAGCTGTCTCAACTAACCTGGCGAATTGAGTATCTGTGGTTGCGCCGCTCGGAAACTAGGCCAGTACGCCGCTCGAGAAGTAGGCCACCTGAAGGACGTTCATTCTACCCGTTTCTGACGCAGCGACACTAAAACGGCCCCCCTTCGTACGTCGTCGTGAGGACAGCGCGAGCCGGCATCGCCGGCGAGCGCCCAGAGAAGGCTGCGAACCTGTACGCCTCGATAAGAGCCATCGAGTCTCGACGGATCACGAGGGTTCCTCGCGGCCGCGGCGCTTTCGCATGCGATAGCTTTTGCCTTTCGTCGTCAGCACGGTGGCGTGATGCGCCAAGCGATCGAGAAGCGCGGTCGTCAGTTTTTCGTCGCCGGCGAACACCGTCACCCATTCAGCAAACGCCAGATTGGTGGTCACGACCGTCGCCCGCCGCTCGTACCGATCGGTGATCAGATTGAAGAGCAGCTCGCCGCCGATGCGGTCGAACGGCACAAACCCGAGCTCGTCGACGATCAGGACGTCGACGCGCAGGAGCCGCTGCTGCAGCCGGGTCAGCTCGCGGGCATCGCGGGCTTCAATCAGCTGACGCACGAGGTCGGCGGCCCGGGTGAAGAGCACCCGTCGTTTCTGCTTCGTGGCTTCCACGCCGAGCGCGATCGCCAAGTGCGTCTTGCCGGTCCCGATCGGGCCGGCCAAGATCAGATTCTCCGGCGCCGTGACCCACTCGCCACGTGCCAGCGTATGAATCTGCGTCGCGCTGACGCCGTCGGCCGTCGTGAAGTCAAAGGTGTCGAGGGTCTTCACCTCGGGGAAGCGCGCCTCGCGAAGCCGCTGACGGATCACGGACTCGTGCCGCGAGGCCTGCTCCGCCGTGAGCACCTCGTGCAGGTAATCCTCGTGTGGCCAGTGCGCGTCGCGCGCCTGGCGAGCGAGGGCTTCGAAGGTGCGCGCCACGCCCGGCAACTTCAACGCCCGCGTCTGCGCGACGACGAGATCGCGGGCGAGGGTGGCGGTGCTCATGCGACGCCGCCCAGGAGCCAAGCGTCATAGTCGGCGGCGCAGCCGCTCGCGACGTCGATCTCACGGAGGGGCGCCGGCAGCGCGTCAAGCGCGACACGGACGGGCGATCGGGCCGGTGTGAGCGCGAGCAGCAGCGGCGCCCCAGTCGCGAGCGCGACGCGCAGCGCGGGCACGACCACGGCGGCGCCGTGTGTCTCCAGCTGGCCGAGGACTTTGGCGAAGTGCCGCGCCGCCTCCCGCGGCCCGTGCGCGCCGTGCAGCTGCGCCCAGACCGCCGGAAATGGATCCCCGAGATCCCACAGGAGATCCGGCAGCACCTGGCGCACCGCCTGCGGCTTGCGCGCGAGCTCCGCCAGGTAGTGTCGATAATCAATCGAGCGCTCGCCGAAGCGTTTGCGCGGATGCGTCACGCAGACGCCGTCGCGTCCCACCAGGGTCACCATCGTGGCGCCCAGGCGCACGACGAGATCGAGGCCGACCCAGCGCGTCCACACCGAGTAGACCGCGCCTTCGAGCCGGACCAGCGCGCGCGGCGACACGGTGGCGAACGTCGTGGCCTCCGGCGCGAACGGCGTGGGCGCCCGCCGACACTGGCGCTGCTCCTCGGTGAAGCGGTCGCCGATCGTGCGACCGGCCGCATCCCGGGTCGTGTCGAGCCGCGCATCCATCTGCGCCAGCAGCGTCGCATTAATCGCCGCGAGCGTCGGCCCGCTCGGAATGGGGACGAGCGCTTGCTGCCGGATGGCTTTGCCCCGCGACTCGACGCCGCCTTTGTCGTGGCCTTCGCCGGGCCGACAGAAGCACGCTTCGAGCAGGTAATGCGAGGTCAGCGCCTCGAACCGCGGCGTCAGCGTGCGCGCGCCGCCAACCAGAATCCGCACGACCGCGGCGCGCAGATTATCGTACGCGACGCGCGCGGGCACGCTATCGAAATGCGCAAAGGCGCGGACGTGCCCGTCGAGAAAGCTGATTTGATCTTGGCGCTCGTAAATCCAGGCGAAGTCGCGACCGGAGTACATCAGCCGCATCAGGAAGAGCCACGCTTTGCGCCGCGTGCCGTCGATGTCGACCAGGACCTCGAAGAAATCGACCTCGGCGAGATCACCCGGCCGATACGTCAGCGGGACGAACACCTCTCGCCGCTGTCGCTTCCACTCGGCGACCGCGTCTTTGACGACCGTCACGCCCACGCGTTTCCCTTCCGCCAGCAGCATCTCGTGCAGCCGTGTGGCGGTCAGCCGCTGTTTGCCGGCCGTCCATCGCACGGAATCGGCCAGCAGCGCCTGCACCCGATCGGCCACCGCATCCCAGACCGGCCGCGGTCGCGGCGTCGCCGGCTTTCGACTCGGGACCGCCTGATGCAGAGTACTTACGGACGGTGACGCGCGCGATCCCCAACTCACGGGCGACCGCCCGCTGCGTCCGCCCCTCCACCAGCACTTTGTGCCGGACAACATGCACTTGATCCATCCTGAGCATCCTCCAGCGAACCCCGGATCCCTCGATCCGGCAAGCTCGCCGTCACACCCTCAGGTGGTCTACTTTCTGAGCGGCGAATGGCCTAGTTTCTGAGCGGCGCGCCCATCTCGACTGGACGGAAAGAGTGATGGCCGGCTGCCGAGGCACCAACGGGGCGCTCGAGCAGCTCTAAGACGACGTCCTCAATCTGGGACGGCACGTCGGATCCCTTCGACTCCACCGGAGTGGCATCCGGAACTCCAGGAAGCCGCGAAACGCAAGCGACGCTTCGAGACCGAGTTCCCGGGTTTCTTCAGGTGATGCCGTGCTGTCGTGCGTCAAGCCGTCACCAGCTGATTGAACAGGGACGGCAGCCCGGGCTGAATGCCGCTGGTCGCGCCGGATCGGCCGCGTGCTGACGATCAGGTCTGCCGACAGCTTCGGGATGGTCTTCGCGCGCGACGAGGCGAGCTCTCGAAGGAGCGTCCACTGTCGAATCAGCTCGCGGTTGCGACCCATCGATCACCTCCCTCCAGCCGATTGAGTGCCCTGCCAGGGCGCATTCTGGCTGACCAGTCCTGTCATAGCGCGCCCGCATACTGGCTGTAGACGGAAGAAATGAGAGCCAAGAGCAGTCTGAACGGAGCCCCCATGACCCGGAAGCCCCCTGATCCAAGGAGGACGATGAGCGACCACGTGACAGTTGATGGTGTGGACGTCGTATTAGCCCCGCCCGACGACCACGAATCAGAGTGGATCGATTTCGGGCATTTCTCGCAGCGGCTCGAAGCCGCTTGGCTTCGACTCTCCTCCAATGAACCGCCCCTCAACCCGCGCATCGTCGGCGAGCCCGGGTTGGGCAAGACCACCCTCGCTTGCGCCGCGGCCCGGCGTCTCGGCCGGCCGGTGTATCTGTTCCAGTGCACGATGGACACACGTCCGGAGGATCTCGTCATCACACCGGTGCTGACGCCGGACCGCCGCGTGGACTATCACGCGTCGAGCGTCGTCTCGGCCATGGTGCGTGGTGGTATCGCCGTGCTGGACGAGGGCAATCGCATGCCGGAGCGGGCGTGGGCCTCGCTCGCGCCGCTGATGGACGACCGCCGCTACGTCGAAAGCGCCGTCGCCGCCATCAAGGTGAGGGCGCACCCGGACTTCCGGCTGTGCGTCACGATGAACGCGGACGCGAGCGTGTATGAGCTGCCTGGCTACATTCAGAGCCGGCTCAAGCCGCGCGTCGACGTCGTCGCGCCGCCGTGGACGGTCCAGGAGCAGATCCTGCGGCTGAAGTGCCCGGCTGTCGACGAGCAGCTGCTCGCGGATGTCTTCGCCTTGCTCAAGAAGCGGGTCAAGCAGGGGCGGCACGACAGCACACGCGACATGCTCTCACTCGCCCAGTATGCGCAGAAGCTGAAACTGAGCGGCGTGGAGACACCGCTCGCGCACGCGGTCGCGCAGGTGCTGGAGGACGCCGTTGCCTGAGCGCCGCCCCCGCACCGAGTCGGCGTTCGTCCAGACGTTCCGCAACCTGACGGGGCTGCCGTCGTATCACTACGACGGCGTCTTCGGCCGGATCGTGCACGAGCAGTTGGCGTCGATGCGATCTGCCATCGTGGCGTTGGAGCTGCCGGCCGCACTCCGACCGGTACTCGAGTGGGCCGCGACCTGCTGGCCGACGCCTCTGGTGGCTCTTGAGCGTGGCCCGCGGTCCGCATTGGGGATGGTCGTGCCGTTCGTGCCGGGCGACTCGATCTTCGAAGCCTTTCGGTTGGCCTCACAGGCCGGCATCGAGATCGCGCTCATCGACGTCGACGTGTGGGTGCCGAAAGAGCAGCGTCCGAAGGGTACGCTCGCTGTCGGTCCTGAGTTTGCCGCTCGGCCGGGCCAAGGCTTCTTTGCCGCGATCGATGCGTTGAACACTCGTGAGGAGCCGCTGGTCAGCGACCTTGCGCGCGAGGCCGCGATGGCGGCGACGCTTTCGGCCTTGATGGCGCAGCACGAGTCCGTCTTGTGGGTGGGCGGCTTCGCGCATTGGTCGCGGATCGTCGAGCGGCTGCGATCCGATGATTTCTCCGCGCCGGAAGCCGAGCCCGGACCGCGACGTCGGTTTGCGCCCGCGCGCCTCGGGTCGTCCGCCTTGGTGCGCCTGACGGGTGTGTACCCGGCCAGCGTTGCCGCGTTCGCCCGGGCGCCTGGACAGTTCGAGCCATTCGACGCCATGCGGACGCTCCTGCACCAGGCCGCGGCATCCGCGCCGGATTGTCGCGGGACGCCGCCCGAGCCCGCGGCGACCATCGACCTGGCGCGAACAGCGCTGTACGCGAGAAACCTCGCGGCGACCGCCCGCATCAGCGAGCAGCCGCAGTTGGCCGAGCTCGTGCTGGCGGCGAGCGCCACCGTCGGGCCCCGCTACGCGGCGCGGCTCTTCGCCCTGGCGACGGCTGAACACGCGCCCACGCCCGAGGCGGTGCTCGACGCACTGACGTTCGACATCGATCCGCGTACGAGGCGCTCTGACCGCCTCGAGGCCGGTTTCTGCTTCCGAGGCAAGCGCCTCTCGGCCGAGCCGTGGTTCCCGGTGCCCTGGCCGATACTCGATCTGCCAGACGTCGCGCAGTTGATGCGTGACGCCCACGACGCTGAGTACGAGAGGCTGCCCGGCGCGCGCCCAGGGGAGACGTTGCACTGGCATGCGTATCCACCGGATCAGGAGGCCTACGAACGATTCGTCCGGTACGCACTCCGTCGAGCCAGTCAGCTCGATCTGGCCAACGGCTCATCGGCGCCGTTTGTGAGCGGCCTCGAGGGCGGGCTCGACGTCCGGGCGACCATCCGGTTCTCGCACGAGGACCAGATCTACGTCCGCCAGCATCAGCCGACGTCGTACAACATCCGAAACGGCGTCATCGACTGGACGAGCCGCACCGAGGACTCGGACATTCTACGCGGTGGGGGGCCGCACGCTGGCTGGAACGATCCTGACTCACGGGCGATCGGCAGCGTGTCGCGCGAGGTCCGGTACGAGACGATCGGCCGGGAGGGGCCGGCGGAGGTGACGCGCCGCTGGCGTGAATGGTCGTTCGTGACGCTCGACTGTCCCACATGGGAGGGACGCGCCGCCTCCGGCACGCTGTGGGATCTCGTTATCAAGCCCCTCGTGGATCTCAAGACGGTGCGCGACGATGTCTATGATTGGCTGGAACTCGTGTTTAGCTTCTGCGAAGGCAAGCCGTTCGTTTACTACAGCCGGTACTCCCCGAGCGCTCGCATCGTCGAGCTGGCGCGCTCGCACAAGGTGCAGTTTCGCTGGTGTCCGCTCAGTCAGCTGTCGCCCGCGCTCCGGGAACGCCATGCTTCCTGGCGCCAGCTCTGGCTGGCCGACAGTCAATGGCGGGGGTTGCGAGCGCGCCTGGCGACGGGCGTGCGGAATCGCCACGATCCGCAAGGGGTGCCCGCCCGGGTCGGACACCTCAAGTCGTCCGGCATCCGCGCAAATCATAGCGGCTCGTCGCGGAATGTGTTCGGTCGCGGTTCATCTCACCGGGTGCTTTCGGACTAACACGTACACCGCGCCCATTCCACCATCAGCCCGCGGGGCATCGGTGTAGGCGAGCACGGCGTGATGCTGCCTGAGGCATGCACGCACCCGCGTCCTGTGCCTGGGCATGAGCGGCGAAACAGCGCGAACGCGCCCACGCGGATCGGCCGGGAGGCGAATGACGTCCGCCATGGGCTCGCGTGAAGACCTCGGTGTCCGCGTCCGCGGCCAGGGCGCTGTCTCTCGTGTCTGCGTGGTTATGTTTCGCGGGACGCCTCTTCACGCCGCCAGTGTATGCTTCAAGGCGGGCGAAGGTCAGGCGTATGACCGGGAGGGACTCAGGCCGGAGAGGGCCGGCGACTGAGACTCGTCGCCGGGGCGAGTCGTTTATCAGCCCTTCGAGCCGATTCTGGACGACGTGCTTCTGCGTGACGAGCTTGGGCGCCAGACTGCGGCGTCACGGATGTGGAACAGCGCTCCGCCGTCGACGCGCCTGGTCCGCGACTCTTGTGCTCCCGGCAAGGCCGCTCCGCGGCAGCGAGAGTACGCTCTACCGCTTGCGACGGCTGGCGGCCACGCCGGCGGCTGCTGCCACAGCGGCGGCGCCGACAACGGCCGCCACGACCTTGGCCCTCTTGCGCTTCCGAGCGCGTCCGGTGACCTTGTCTGCGATCTTCGTAACCGCTGCAACTGCATCCCTTCGCCCTCGCGCGACGGTCTTCCCGGCCTGTTTAGCAGTCTTCTTGGCCAGCTGAGTCGCCAGTTGTCCGCCTTGACGTCTCGCCTGCGCACCGGCCGCCTTGGCACGCCTTACGGCCTGCTCGGCTGTCTTCTTGATCTTCGCCATGTGTTCTCCTGAACATAGATTGCTCGATCAACTGCGCCATGCGCAGCATCGGTTTCAGCGTATCACTATGCGCGTCCACAGCTCCCAGGCCCGCGTCCTCGTTCGGTAGTCGTGGGGGCCGCGCGGCTCATTTGCAGGCCGTAATGACGATCAACGCCGATCAATCGAGGAACTGACAGGCCAGATTCAGCGTCGCTCCCCGCGCGCCGTATAATTTGCGACGTTCACCATCAGGAGGCCGACCCATGAAACGCGTATTTGTCACTGCCGTTCTTGGCCTTGGTCTGGCCCTGCCGGCCCATGCGGACGTCACGCTAAAGCAGACAACCGGCGGCAAAGGCATGGGCATCTCAGGGAACGCCAGCGGCGCCACCTACATCAAGGGCAACAAGATGCGGTCTGACGTCGTGATTGGGGGCAAGACTCAGACGACGATTTTCGATGTCGACGCGCAGAAGATGTACATCTTCGATTCGAAGAAGAAGGAAGCCGACGTGTGGGACATGGCGACCTTCGGGGCCCAGCTCTCGAAGACCGTCGACATGTCTGGAGCGAAAGCGTCGGTGAAGGCGAACGGGCAGACCAAGCAGATCGCCGGTCGCTCGGCCACCGGCTATGACATGGAAGTCTCGATGCAGTCGGCCATGGGCGGCAGCAAGGACATGACCATGACGGTGATGCTGTCGGGCCCGATCTGGATCGTGAAGAACGCGCCGGGCTCGGCCGACTATGCCCATTTCTACAAAGCAGCCGTCGAGAAGGGCTGGATCTTCTCCGACCCCCGCGGCGCGAAAGCTCAGCCCGGCCAGGCCAAGGCGATGGCCGAAATGTACAAGCAGATGGCCGAAACCGGCGGCATTCCCTACGAGACCGATGTGCAAATCAAGATGAGCGGCAGCGGACCCATGGCGGGACTCCTGTCGAAGATGGGCAACGTGACGATGACGACGACTGTCGACTCCGTGGAGGTCGCGCCGCTGGCCGACGACCTGTTTGCGCCGCCGGCGGGCTACAAACTGAATCAGAAGAAGTAAGGGGCGTTCGCGCGCGCGGGTCCGCCGATACGCCGCACCGATTTCCGAAGGGCGACAGGGAGGTCGCCCGTTCCTGGGCGACGTACGAGGACCTATACTCGGTCAGTAACCCGCGCGCAGCAACGTGGCGAGCTTGCGCGCGTCCCGGCGATTAGCCGTTCTTTACATTGTGCACCTTCATGATTTGAGGCTGGCCGGGGTCCGCGCCGAGCTCTTTCATGATGGGCACCAGCGTCTCGCCGAACTTCTGGAACTGTTCCATCGAGTCCCACACATCGAAGACCGAGACCGCACCGTCAACCTCCATGGCGCAATGGAACCGGCGACCTGGGACCTTACCGAAGCCAGCGCCCGCCTGTTCGAGCTGCTTGATCGCGTTGTCGTAGACTGCTGGCGTAAAACCTGTTGGTCGGAAATACATACCGAATGCCATCGACATCCTCCTCACGAAAATGAACTGACATGATTTCTCGAAGGATGATAACCGGACCAGGGCTCGCTGGGCCAGAGCCCTCACCGCAGCCAGGCGGCGCTGGCACTGGCCGCGATGACGGTGTCGCGCACCTTCGCGCCCGCTGCGGAGTAGACCGCCAGCTCCATCACGGCCTCGCGCCGGCCACCCGCCAGGTCCGTGCGCCAGAGCCGCGCCGAGGCGCGCTGCGATTGCTCGAGGCCGTCCTTGTCGCGCGTAATGGCGAAGCGGTTTTCGAACGCGTAGAGCGCATCGCCAGATGACGACAGGAACCACTCGCGGGCGGTGTCGGGTTCGTCCTCGCGCGGGAACTCGAGCGCTTCGCGCCCGTCCCACACCCACACGCGCGTGTCCGTCGAGGCCAGGTCGCCCGAGGCGAACTCCACGCCCGGCTCGCCGGTGAAGAGCATCTGACCGCGTGCGTTGATCCGGAGGTACTCGGGACGCTCGAAGACCCGCAGCGGCGCCAGCACCGTGCGCCGCGCCACGAACGAGCCCGCGTCGTATTCGACGATCCTGTTCGGCGCCTCGAGCACCCACCACTTGTTCAGTCTAACGTAGCGGTGGGATAGGGCTTTCTCTCAATGTCGACTCGTGACGTCAACGAACCTCTCAGGAACCATCCGGAATTAGCGTGGGTATAAGTCCAGGCCTCCGCAGTGAAAGTAGATTGCGGTCGTGAAGTTCGACGGGTTGCGGAAGCCGCCGGCCTTGCGCTTGATGCTCATGATCTTGCTGTTCAACCCTTTGGCCACGCCGTTGGTGATCGGATGCTTCACGAATCGGAGGACGCCATCGAGGTGACGCTTCAGGGTGGCCGCGACTTGTTTCACGGGCTCCAGTCGCGAGCGCACCGCCCATCCGTACCAGCGCGAGAAGAATCGCTTCACGGCGGCCGACTGCCGATAGGTCCACAGCGTGCGCAACGCTTCTTTGATGGCCCATGCGCGCCCCACCTTCAGGTTCAGCGCCTGCAGCCTCGCGAAGGTCTCGGCGTGGTACTCGGGCCGCCGCTCGTCGCTAAACAGCCAGACGTATTTCGTGCCTGTGAGCGGCGAGTCCTCGCCGGCGCCCAGAAATTCCCGGTGTTCGTGCTTCCGCACCGTGTCGACCGCCTTGGTCATCTCGCGCATGATGTGGAACCGATCGAACACAATGCGCGCGCCGCCGTCTGGCAGGCCGTCGCGAGTCGCGCCGATGTACGGCTCCCACATGTCCATCGCGACCGCCCGCAGCGCGGCTTTCTGGTCGTCCGTCAGCTGCGCATAGTACGCCGCGAGGCTCTCGGTCCTGCGATCGTCGGCCACGAACTCCACGGTCGACCGGTCCAGGTCACAGACGATCGTGTGGTAGCGGTGCCCCTTCCGAAAGGCCTTCTCGTCGACGCCGATGTACGCGATCGGCCGCGCCTCTTTTCGGCGCTGCCCACGGCTCACGGCTCGCTGCATGATGCCCCACGCCTCGTCCCAACTGATCCCGGCGATCGCGCAGGCACCCTTCACGGTGCTGCACTGCAGGATCAGATCGATGACGAGCCGCTCCATCAGCAGCGTGAAGCGACTCCGGGGCTCGGCCCAGGGCACGCGCACCTGTTTGACGCCATGCGTTGGACACTGCACGCGCGGAATCTCTGCGTGGAGGTGCGTTTCAAACTGGCAGGTGTCCAGATGCCGCCACGTCCGTGGCTCCGCATGATCAAACGCCGCCAGCTCGGCGCCGCATTCGGGACAAGGCCACCGGGTGGGGTCGTGCTCCAACCAGAGCTCGACGCGCTTCGCGTCCGTCTTCAGCTCGACCCGCGTGACGTGCCACGGCGCGGTGACGCCCAGAATCGTCTCAAACAGTTTCGTGTCCTGCAACAGCGCTCCCTCCGGACGCGGTTGTATCAGCAGAACACGTCGACTTCAACCCGCCGCCGAGCAGGCCGCCCACTCGCAGGAGCGGCCCGCGCAGGCGGCCTCTCAAATCAGCTGGATCTCTTGTGACCCACGGAGATTCCGGAAGGACCCCTCTCAGACCCATCGGTTCGACCGGCTACTGGCTCTCGTGGATTCTCGGCGCGGCGATGCTGGTGGCGGTTGTGTATGCGGCCGTCCAAGTCTCCGAAGGTCGCCAGTTCGTCGCCGTTGCGGAAGGGGCCAAGGCCTGGTGGCTCGTCCTGGCGGTCTGCCTGCAGGCCGCGACGTACCTTGCGCAGGGAGAGATCTTTCTGCTCGATGCGGCCACCATCTGGCTGCTCGTTCACTCGTTCGGAGCGACCGCGTCAACAGGGGCCGTCTTCGCGAGCTTCATGGTATCGAGTGTGTTTCGAACCGTCGGCATCGTCCCCGGCGGGCTCGGCATCTTCGAGGCGACGTCGACGTGGACATTGAGCATGATGGGTGTGGCCATTCCGGTCGGCCTCGCGGCCACGCTCCTGTTCCGAGGGTTGAGTTGTTGGCTGCCGATGCTGCCAGGCCTGTGGATCACGCGGCGACTCACAGCCCGCGCCGTTATGGTCAGGACGCCCGAACGCACGCCGGAGAACTACTGGAGTGCCGACGCCGACATGCTGGTGCAGCGGCTTGGCTCGACACGGGACGGCCTGTCGGCTGCAGAAGCGGTGGGACGGCTTCGCGAGTACGGACCGAACCAGGTGCGCGAACATCGGCGCCTGACGCGCACGCGGGTGCTCGTGGATCAGATCCGAAACCCGCTGCTGCTGGTGCTGGTCTTCGCCGCGATGGCATCGGCAATCACGGGCCAGTGGGTGGATGCCGTCATCGTCGTCGTGATCGTGCTCGCCACGGTCAGTATTGGATACGCGCGCGAGTATCACGCGGAGACGGCTGCGGCGGCACTTCAGGCACGTGTGCAGACACGAGCGCGCGTCCTTCGCGACGGGCAGGCGGTCGACGTGCCGACCGAAGAAGTCGTGCCAGGCGATGTGGTGCTGCTGTCGGCAGGCAGCCTCGTTCCCGCCGACGGCGTGATTCTCGAGTCGGCTGACTTCTTCGTCAGCGAAGCGGTCTTGACCGGCGAGAGCTTTCCCGTTGAGAAGCGTCCAGGCCCCGTTGCACCCACAGCGGGCCTGCGCGACCGATTGAATTGCGTCTTCCTCGGAACCAACGTGCGAAGCGGCACCGCGCGTTGCCTGATCGTGGCCACTGGCTTGAGGACCCAGTTCGGCGCCATCGCTCGCCGCTTGACGTTACGTCCGCCAGAAACGGAATTCGACCGCGGGCTCCGCCGCTTCGGCCGACTGCTCACCAGCGCCATGCTGATCATGGTCTTTCTCGTGTTCATCGTGCATGTCCTGAACGGCCGGCCGCCGATCGAGACCTTGCTGTTCTCGGTCGCGCTCGCCGTTGGGCTGAGCCCCGAGCTGCTTCCAGCGATCCTGAGCGTGAACCTCGCTCGCGGCGCGCGGATGATGGCGCGCCACGGCGTGCTGGTGCGGCACCTCACGGCCATCGAGAACCTCGGAAGCATGGACGTCCTCTGTACGGACAAGACGGGAACTCTGACTGAAGGCTTGGTGGTGCTTGAGGGTGCGTACGATGCTTGGGGGGCACCGTCGGCGGACGTGCAGACGCACGGCGGCTGGAACGCGGCGCTCGAAACCGGGCTCGCGAGCCCGCTTGACGATGCCATCCTCAGCGCCGGCCCGCCCGATCTCTCGACGGTTCAGAAGCTGGCCGAAATCCCGTTCGACTTCGTGCGCAAGCGGGTCAGTGTGATCGTGGACGCAGCGGGGAAGACATCGCTGATCACAAAGGGCGCGTTTCACCACGTACTGGACATCTGCACGCGGTCTGCGGACGGAGTTGTCCTTGATGCGGCCGGCAAGGCACGCCTCGAAGCGCGTTATCAGGCGTGGAGCACCCAGGGAATTCGAGTTCTGGCCGTGGCGTCACGAATACTGGAGCCGCAGCCTTCGTACGGCAGGGAGTTGGAGCGGGATCTCGCCTTCGTCGGCTTCCTCACGTTTTTCGACCGGCCGAAAGCTGACGTGTCCGACGCCATTCGGAGCTTGGCCGCGCTCGGCGTCTCCATCAAGATCATCACGGGAGACTGTAAGCCCGTCACACAACACGTCGCGGCCCTTGTCGGTTTGCGGGCCGATCGCGTGCTCACAGGCACGGACCTTCAACGCCTGTCGGACGAAGCGCTGTGGCGCGCCGCCGAATCGACGGATCTCTTTGTGGAGGTGGACCCGAATCAGAAGGAACGGATCATCCTGGCGATCAAGAAGATGGGGCACGTTGTGGGTTTTCTCGGCGATGGCGTGAACGATGCGCCGGCCATGCATGCGGCGGACACCAGCCTGTCGGTTGAGCAGGCCGTTGATGTCGCCAGGGCGGCGGCGGATCTCGTCCTGCTCGAGCGAAGTCTGGACGTCATTCGTCGAGGGATCGAGGAGGGCCGTAAGACTTTCGCCAACACGCTGAAGTACGTGCTCACCACGATGAGCGCGAATCTTGGCAACATGATCAGCGTGGCGGCCGCCTCGCTGTTCCTGCCGTTCCTCCCGCTCTTAGCTGGCCAGATCCTCCTGAACAACCTGTTGTCCGACGTGCCGGCGATCGGCATCGCCGACGACGCCGTGGACCCGGAGTTGATCGAGCGGCCACAGCGCTGGAACATGCGCTTCATCGGCCGCTTCATGGTGGAGTTCGGGGCCGTCAGCTCACTCTTCGATTTCCTCACGTTCGGCGCGCTCCTGGTGGTATTCCGAGCGGGACCGGACCTGTTCAGAACGGGATGGTTCGTCGAATCGCTGCTCACCGAGCTCGTCATCGCATTGGTCGTACGGACGCGACGGCCCTTCTTCCGAAGTCGGCCAGGTCGCCTGCTGCTGTGGTCGACCGTGGCGCTCATTGTGCTGACCTTCGCCGTACCCTATCTGCCCTTCATCGGCGTGTTCAGGTTCGTTCCGTTGCCCGCCGTGATGCTCGTGACAGTCTCAGCGATTACCGCGATGTACGTCGTCGCCATAGAAATCACCAAAGGCGTCTTCTATCGAGGTGTGGTGTGAGGATCTGGTCGCGACCGAGTCCACGAATTCGCGACCTCGTTTGAAGATCTGCCCAGCTCAACTCGGTCGAAGGCCTTCGTGAATCCGGCCGCTTGAGAAGGATGAACCCGCGATCGTCGAGCTCTTCGGGAAGCCGGGCGCCAGCGACGTGGCCCGTGACAGCGCGCCCAGTGTGAGGATCGCGTCGAGTGCACTCCCCGACGGGCATCCGGCGAGTTTTCGTGCTATTCTTAGGGCTCGGATCTTGCCGCGTACTGTGCCGCCTCCGGCGTGACGAGCCATTCCCTGACTCGCTCCTCCTGAAGTTCAGCCTGGTTACGAGACGACATCCACCCGACGCCCATATCGGATGTGTCGGGAACGTCGCGAATTGCGACAGAGGAGCTTGTGTCATGGGTCGAAAGTTGTATGTCGGAAACCTGCCGTACGAAGTCGGGGAGAGCGAGCTGCAGGAGCTGTTCGCGCGCGCCGGAACCGTCGAAACGGTCACGGTGATGCGCGATCAGGCCACGGGCCGCGCCCGCGGCTTTGGGTTCGTGGAGATGGGCACTGAAGAAGATGCGCAGACCGCGATTCGCGAGCTGAACGCATCCCAGCTTGGCGGACGCAGTCTGACCGTCAACGAGGCTCGTCCGAGGCCCGCAGGGGGCGGCGGCGGGTTCGGCGGCGGCCAATCCTACCGCCGGCGCTCCGAGCCGCGCTGGTAGCGACATCCCGATCGAGGCGCTCCTGGCGCCGCCCGGCGCGCGCCGCCAGGAGCCGTCTCGGATGGCGTGTCGGGTGAGTTGGCGCGCAGGGCGTCGGCGATCGGCGTATACTCGAAGCTTCTGCTTTTCTGAGCCTTCGGCCACCTCGGCCTGAGCCCTCACCAAAGCCTCTCGCTTGTGAGGGTATCGCATGTCAGTCCGCTCGAGGGATGATCCCGGCGTCGACGCCCACCGGTTGGTTCGAGGCATGCCCACCGGCCGCTCGGCGGATCTGGCCCCCGGCCGATCCGCCGTCGCGCCGGCATTCGTGGTTGCCATTGCTGCCCCGGTCCAGGCGATCATCGTTCGCTGAACGGAAAAAGAGGTTCTCATGGTCAAGCGTCCGGAGGGGATCAGCGCGTTCGAGTTCTCGGGTACTGTCGGCGCTTCGGGCGGCCCAGCTGGGGCGGGGCTGCACGCCTCGCGTGGAGCGATCCGCGAAGCTCGCCGTCACGGCCCAGCACGAGGTCGCTGAAGGCAAGGTGGCCCGCTCGCCGAGTCTCGGCGACCCCGGCGCGGAACCGGTCAAGTCATAGGAGGGGCATGCCCCGGGTTCACCTCGTCAATCCCAGCACGCAGTCGTTCGGGGTCGCGGTCATCACGCCCCGGTGGCTGTACGTGCTGGCCGCCGCCACCGGCGGCCAGTGGGGCGATCCGCACCTGGTTGATGAAACGCTCGAGCCGCTCGACTTCGACACGGTCAGCGCCGGCGACGTCGTGGGGATCGGCATCCACACGGGCAACGCCCTGCGCGGTTACGCGCTCGGACGCGAGCTGCGCCGGCGTGGCGCCTGGGTGGTGTACGGCGGCATCCACGCGACGCTCTTTCCCGACGAGGCCGTGACCCACGGACTGGCGCACGCCGTCGTTCGCGGCGACGGCGACCTGGTCTGGCGACGAGTGATCGAGGACTGCATGGCGGAACGGCCGCAGCCCGTGTACGAGGGCGGCCGCATCGCCGGCGACGAGTTCGCGTCCGCGCGGTGGGACCTGCTGCCCAAGCGGCGCTACATGTGGGCCTCGGTGCAGACGGTGCGCGGCTGCCCGAAACACTGCTCGTTCTGTTCGGTGTGGCGGACCGACGGGCAGGAGCCGCGGCAGCGGCTCGCCGACAGCGTCGTGCGCGAGATCGTCGAGCTCCGGCGGCTCGGGTTCCGGTTCATTGCGCTCGCCGACGACAACTTCTATCCGGTCACGTTCGCCGACCTGGCGCAGGCGAAGCGGCGCGCCGACACCTCGAGACTGCGCGAGCTCGAGGCGCTGCGCGACGAGCGCTTCGCCCTGATGGCGCGCCTGGCGCAGCTGCCCGACGACCTGGTCTTCTACACGCAGATCACGATGGAAGCCGCCGAGGATCCGGACTTCCTCGACGCCATGAAGCGGGCCAGGATCCGGGGCGCGCTCGTCGGCATCGAATCGGTGACGGTCGACGGCCTGAAGGACGTCTACAAGGGATTCAACCTGGCCGGCGACGAGCTCGTCGCGCGGCTGCGAGCGTTCCGGCGTCACGGCATACACGTGCTCGGCTCGTTCATCTTCGGGCTTCCGAGCGACACGGCGAGCACCTTCGATGCGACGGTGGCGCTCGCCGAGCGCGCCGACTTGACCTTCGCGCAGTTCGTGCTGCTGACGCCTTTCCCGGGCACGGTGGACTTCGACAAGTGGGCGGCCGAAGAGAAGGGGCGCGGGACCGCGGTCGACGGCGTGCCGATCACGCAGCACTGGCTGATTCCGCAGGGTCGCCGGCCGAGGCTCTACACCGCGCATCCAACGATGTCGCTGGAAGAGATCCGGATCGGCACGCAGCGCGCGTGGGACCGGTTCTACGGCTGGCGCCGCGTCTGGAGCCGCTCGCGCGTCGTCGAATCCGTGCGGGCGCGGGTGGCGTTCGTGCTCGTCTCGAAGCTCTACCGCCAGATGTACGCCAACACCGGCATCGCCACCGACAGCGCGCGGGTGCAGCGATCGGCCCGCTGGGCACGCTGGATCGGCCTGGCCTGCCGCCGGTTGTTTCTCGGAAAGCCCCTGCCGGATCTCGTGGTTCCTGGCGAAGATCTCGAACCGGCACTCAACTGACAGAGCACCTCAGCGAGGCGACGATGGCGACGATGAACGGCACGATCAAGCGACTGACCGACAAAGGGTTCGGCTTCATTGCGGCGAGCGATGGCAGCGAGTATTTCTTTCACCAGTCGGCCTGCACCCAGTCCCGGTTCGAGGACCTGCGCGAAGGCGAGCCGGTGACGTTCGAGCCCGGGCAGGGTCCGAAGGGCCCGCGCGCGGAAAACGTCCGGACCGGGCGCTCTGCCTAGACGGCAGGCGGCTGACGGCAGCCGCGTTCAGGACAGCTGACACCTCCGGAGCCGCGCGCACGGCCGGGTGCGCGAGATGGCCGGTCTCGCCGCGGCTTTCGATGTTGTTGCCCGCGCCGGCGGCGAGCGCCTGCTCCGATCGGCCGGCGTTCGACGGCGTGGGGCCGACGTGTGGCTTCAGAGGCCAGCCGCGTTCCGCAACTCCCTCACATTGTCCGGCCAGTGATGGCAGAACGAGCGCCTCCCGGAGTCGACGTGTGTCCTTCGCGCCGTGGCTCACTTGCTCAAGGCGAGGTTCACGGAAGTATTCGAGTTCACCGTCAGCATCTTCTCCCTGGGTTTGTAGGCAAGCGACGCTTCGATGATGATCTTCTCGGGCTTCACGCCGGTCAGCTTGTACCGTCCCGAGGAATCGGTCTTCGTGCTCTTGCCGAAGTTCGTCCCGGTGCCGGCGACGATCTTCACGGTCGCATTCCGCACGGCGGCTCCAGTGCTCTTGTCCGTGATCCTGCCCTTGACGGTGTAGGTGGTCGGCATGTCGTTCCTCCTCGTCGGGGTGAAGCCGGGGGGCCGGCGTCATAGCGGCTCGGCCGCCCGGGCCCGGAGGATACCTCAGATGTGAGGGGCGGCCGGCGGGCCTCGGCGGGGCGACGAGCGGCCAGGGTGAAACCCTGGGCCTGCCGCGACTATACCAGCAGAGATGTCCACGGAGGCCAAAGGAGCGGGCGTCCGCGTCGAGCCGGATCGAGCGGTCGCCGACGATATCCGGCTCGTCGCCGATGTCCTCCGGAAGGACCGCAAGGCCACCGCGGAGTTCGTCGCCCGGTACGCCGACTGCGTCTACGCGTACGTCCGCTGGCGCGTGATGTCGCGGTCCGAGGCGGTGGAGGACCTGGTCCAGGAAATCTTCCTCGCCGCCTGGAAGAGCCTCGGGAACTTCCAGGGACAGGCCGGCCTGCGGCCGTGGCTGCTCGGCATCGCGCGTCACAAGGTCGAGGACTATTACCGCAGGCGCCTGCGCGAGGCCGAATGGTCGGACCTGGACGAGGCGTCCGACGGTCACGCGGTCATCCCGTCGTACGACGAACGGCTCGACCGGGCCTCCGAGCAGGAACAGATTCGCCGGACGCTGGCCGGACTGCCCGAGCCGTACGGGCTGGTCCTGCTGTGGCGGTACCTCGAAAACCGCAGCGTCCGCGAGATCGCGCGGCTCACCGGCAGGACGGAGAAGGCCATCGAGCGCCTGCTGGCGCGGGCGCGGGAACAGTTCCGGAAGAGGTGGAACCATGCCGAGTCGTGACCGCGACGAGGATCTGATCCGCGCCCTGTTCGCGGCCGGCGAGACGGCGCCGGACCTGGCGGCGCCGTCAACCCTCAAGTCGCGCGTGTACTCGGCCCTCGTCCGCGCCCAGCAGGAGAGCGGCCCGCTCTGCAGCCTCGAGGCGACGCGCGCGGCGGGGCGCGATCTCTGCGTGTTCGAGCGGATCATCCAGATCGCTCCCCTCGGCGACGGGGCGAAATCCCCCTTCTTCTGCGCGGCCTGTCACGCACGCATCCTCGCGGAGCGCGTCGAGGACCCGCCGATCTTCTGGCCGCATTGTCCATACGTGGCGTTCAAGAAGCGCTGACCGCGCGTTCAGAACGGCACCACGATCCCGAACAGGTTCTGGAAGTTGGCGAGTCCCCGCCGGCCGGCGGGCGAGAGGGCGGCGCTGATGTCGTTGTGCCGGATGGTCTCGCTGAAGCTGTACCGGAAAGCCACGTGCGCCGCCAGCGCGACGTCCATGCCGACCGCCACGCGCAGCGCCAGGCGCGTGGAGGCCAAACGGCGCGGTGGACCGGCAATCGCGACGCGACGTGTGGGCGTGCCTCGATCCACGCTCGAGAACCGCACGAATCCGCTTCCCCCCGAGAGGTAGGGGCGCACGCGGCTATCGAGCCGCCGAAAGTAGATCAGCAGATCGACGATGGCGGCGTGCTGTGAGCTCGCGCGGCGATCCTCGTAGAACGCCTCGCTCCCCGACGCCGCGGCGTCCAGCGTGAGCGCGTTGCGGTTCCACACGTAGTTCGCCTGGAGCGCGACGTACGGCGTCAGATAGACACCTGCGAACAGGTTGAGCGCGGGACCGTTCTCGGGCTTGTACAGGGCGACGCTCAGGCCCTGCGCGATCGGCTGCGCCCGCGCATCGGCGGAGAGGGTCGCCAGCCCTGCCACGGCTCCTGCATACGGCCTGGCTTGCGCGGACACCTGCGTCACGCATCCAGCCGAGACGAAGACAGCGACCAACCCGAGCCGCACGTCAGTGTGCATCGATCAGCCATGGATTATACGGAGACGCAGGACGGGGCGAGGGGGATTTTCTTCCGCGCCGCGACATACATACCGAGAAACAGGTCCGCGGCTCCGGCCGCGCGCCGCGCCACCGTCCCTTCAGCGGACCTCACCCGCTTTTGAGAAAGGAAGCGTTCCCATGCGTCGTCAGGCTCTCCGGACCCTCACCGCTGTGCTTCTGGGTGGATTGATGCTCGTGCTCGCACGTCCCTTGACCGCGCAGGACAGGCGCGACCGCGACCGCGACGGCGACGATGACGGCGCCGTGTACGTGATGACCAACAAGGACACCGGCAACACTATCGTCGTGTTCCACCGGACTGAGCGCGGCCGCCTGGTCCGCGCCGCCGAGGTGGGCACGGGCGGCAACGGCAGCGGCGGCGGCAGCGACGCGCTGGCGTCGCAGGGTGCGCTGCAGCTGGCGGTAGGAGGACATCTGCTGTTCGCCGTCAACGCGGGCAGCAACGACCTGTCGCTGCTGGCGGTCACCGATCGCGGGCTGCGGCTCCTCGATACGGTCCCTTCAGGCGGCGAGCGGCCAGTCAGTGTCGCCATCAGGCACAACCTCGTCTACGTGCTGAACGCTGGCGGCACGCCGAACATCACGGGGTTCTTCCTCACCTTCAGGGGCAGGCTGCGACCGATCGCGGGGTCCACCCGGCCGCTGGCAGGGGGAACGGCCGCGGCGCCCGCCGAGGTCGCGTTCAGCCCCGACGGCGAGACACTGCTCGTCACCGAGAAAGGGACGGACACGATCGACGTCTTCCCGCTGGAGTTCGGCCGGCCCGCGGCAGCGCTTCCGCAGCCGTCGAACGGCCCCACGCCATTCGGGTTCTCCTTCGGACGCCACGGCGTCGTCTTGGTCTCCGAGGCTGGAGCGAGCGCGGTCTCCTCCTATCGGATCGACCGGGACGACATGCTCCAGACGATCAGCTCGTCGATCCCAGACACGCAGATTGCGGCGTGCTGGGTCGTTCTCGATCGGGGCGGGCGCTTCGCTTTCGTGACGAACACGGGAAGTGGAACCGTGAGCTGGTACCGCGTTTCCGGCCGCGGGCGACTGAGCCTGCTGTCGGCCACGGCCGGTGCGACCGGCGCGGCGAGCGGCGCGATCGACCTCAACCTCTCCCAGGACGGGCGGTTCCTCTATGCGCTCAATGCCGCGAACGGCACGCTCACGGGATTCCGGGTTCGGGGCGGCACGCTGACGGCGATCGATCAGGAGAACGGCTTTCCGACAAGCATGCAGGGAATCGCGGTTCGCTAGCGCGGCCCATGGGGAGGCGTCCGCATCATGTCGCGCGCGATCGGGGGCGATGGCTTCAATGTGAGGGGCGCTTGCCGGGGGGGCGGGGACCGCGGACGATCTTCGCGCGCGCGTCGCGCAGCTCCTCGCGAATCCTGTCTTCGACGCGGCGATCCTCGTGCGGATCGAACTCGCCGGTCTCGAGGCCCTTCCGTGTGTGGCCGAGCTGTTCGATGAGCCGCGCCGACCGGGCCGGGCGGTCGCTCGAGGAGGTCCGATGCCCGGGCGGCTCTGCAGACTGCCGGCGCGACTCGTGGAGGACGATCGTCGCCCAGCTCTCCGCAATCAACAGCTCGGCTTGACGCCAGGGCAGATCGAGGACGTCGCCTTCGTGGCACGCGGAGACGTCGATACCGTCGAGATACGGCGCCAGCTTGCGGGTCAGGCGAATCCGCATCGTCCCGGCATGTTCGGACTGCGCATGTGCAGCGGCCTGGCCCTCTGTGAGGCGGAGCTGTCCGGATGTATGGAGTTCATGACCGCGTCTATGGTCCGCCAGCATCAGCGATCGGTCGTCCTTGGTGCCCCAGCAACACCGGGGCCAACATCATGACCACCCGCCACTTCCCGCACCACATCCGTACGCGGGCGTCGCCGCTCGAGCCGTGCGCGGCCTCCGCGGGCGCGTTGAATGCCCGCTGAGGTCGTGCTACGGTCTCATGCGTGGCGGCGTCTCTGCGATCCCGGAAAGACTGGGCATTTTTCGCCATCCTGCCGTGCGCCGACCGCGCGCTGGCGACCGCCTGGTGGACCATCCTCGTGCTGCGCGGCCTGCTGCCGGCCGTCTTCGCGGTGGCCATCGGCGTGTTCGTCGGTGCGATCCAGCGGCATGCGAGCCTGACCGCGCCCCTCGGTACTAATCGGCGTGGTCTTCGTCCTGCTGCAGGTGCTCGCTCCGGTGCACCAGGCCGTCGGCGCAAACCTCGGAAGCCGCACGTCGGCGTGGCTCTACGACCGGCTCACCCTGGCGTGCGTGGGACCGCCCGGGATGGGCCATCTCGAAAACTCCGAGTTGACATCGGACCTGATGATGGCGCGGGACTTCGATCTCGGCATCAGCGGGCCGCCGATGTCGATCTCGATGGATTTCATCGCCGGGGGCCTCGTCGAGATGGTGGGCGGCCTGGCGTCGGCGGCGGTCCTGGCCGCGTACGCGTGGTGGGCGCCGCTCGTGCTCGTCGGCGGCTGGTTCGCGACCCAGTGGCTCCTTCGCGAGAGCGGTGTCTGGCACGATCGCAATACGCCGGAGGTGCGTGCGGCGCAGCGCCACGCCGAATACGCGTTCCGCCTGGCGGTGGATCCGCCAGCAGCCAAGGAGCTCCGGCTGTTCGGCCTGGCCGACTGGGTCGTGGATCGCTTCCGCGAGCGGCGCCGTCATCTCGCCGATCTTCAGTGGCACGCCACCCGCCTTCGCGAGCGCCCGGTCGCCTGGAGCCTCCTGATCGCGCTGGCGGCGAACCTGATCGTCTTCTGGTCGCTGGCGGCGTCGGCGACCGACGGGCGGCTCGAGCTCGATCGCCTGGTGATCTTCGCCACCGCGGCGATCGGCACCAGCGCCATCGCGTTCGGCGGGTTGTCATGGGCGCTCGACGGCGCCGCGGCTCCGGTGGCCGCGGTGCTGCGCCTCGAGACGGCGATGGCACCGGTGGGAGCGCTCGCGCTGGGCCGCGCGCCGGCCGCGGGGCTGCCATTGCGGGACATCCGCTTCCGCGGCGTCCGCTTCGCATATCCGGGCTCCGATGCGCCCGTGCTGGCGGGCTTCGATCTCACGATTCCCGCCGGGTCCTCGCTCGCCATCGTCGGGCAGAACGGGGCGGGAAAGACGACGCTCGCCAAGCTGTTGTGCCGGCTGTACGATCCGCAAGAGGGCACGATTGAAATCGACGGCGTCGATCTCCGGACCCTCGACCTCGACGCGTGGCGAGGCCGCGTGACCGCGGTGTTTCAGGATTTCGTGCGGTTCGAGCTGCCGCTTCGGGACAATGTCGCGCCCTCCGGCGCGCCGCTCGCGGCCATTCGCGGCGCGCTCGAGGCCGCCGGCGCCGCCGGCCTCGCCGATCTCGACACCGTGCTGGCGCGCGGCTACCAGGGCGGACGGGATTTGTCGGGCGGGCAGTGGCAGCGTGTGGCGCTCGCCCGGGCCTTGTGCGCGGTGGCGACGGGCGCGGGCGTGGTGCTGCTCGACGAGCCGACCGCGCAGCTCGACGTCCGGGGCGAGGCGGAGATCTTCGATCGCATCCTCGCCGCGACGCGGCACACGACCACCATCCTCATCTCGCATCGCTTTTCGACCGTGCGTCACGCGGACCGCATCTGCGTGCTCGAGCGTGGAGCGGTCGTCGAGCTCGGCACGCACGACGAGCTGATGGCGCTCGGCGGGCGATACCGGACCCTGTTCGACCTGCAGGCGTCCCGGTTCGGGAAGGACCAAGAAGAGGGGCTCGATGTCCTCGACTAGTCCGGCTGCGCCGGCCGATGTCCTCGTTCCGCCGGTGCCGCCGGCGCTGTCGTCGATGTGGCGCGCGCTCAAGCGGGGCTTCGTCGTCGAGCCGTGGCTGCTGACGGCGGCGTTCGGGCTGGCCCTGCTGGCCGCCCTGCCCGATGCGTTGATCGCCCTGTGGCTGAAGATCCTCGCCGATGCCCTGCTTGCGGGGCGCCGGACCGAGGTGGCCGCGGCGGCGGTCCTGCTCGGCGGCTCCGCGGTGGCGACCTGGTTCCTCCGCGTGACGAGCGATCGCGTCCAGCGGCGGTTCCGCGATCAGGTGACGATCGCGCTCGAATCACACGTGGCGCGGCTGCAGGCGTCGGTCGCGACCATCGAGCATCACGAGCGCCCGGAGTACCTGGATCGGCTGGCCGTGCTGCGCAACCAGGTGTTCGTGCTCGACCACATGTACATGTCGCTCTTCACGACCGGCGGCTGGATTCTCCGCCTCGGCGTGACGCTGGCGCTGCTCGTCGCGATCCATCCCGCCCTGGCGCTGATCGCCGTGTTCGCCCTTCCCACCGTGCTCGCCTCGACGTGGCGTCCCGGCGCCGAGCGCGCGGCGGAGGAGCGGGGCGCTTCGGCGAACCGGCTGGCGCGCCATCTCTTCGACGTCGCGACCACCGCGGCGCCCGGCAAGGAGGTCCGCGTGACGCGGATCGGCGCCCGTCTCGTCGCCGATCGCCGCGCGGCGTGGGAGCGATGGTACCGGCCGGTCGCAGGCGCGCGCTGGGGCAGCGCGGCGTGGCACGCCCTGGGCTGGGCGACGTTCGGCGGCGCGTACGTGGGCGCCGTGGCGTTCGTCGCGTCCATTCGCGCGAATGCGCCGGGCGACGTCCTGCTGGTCCTCGCGGCCGGCGCGCGCCTGTCGGCGTACGTTGGCGCCACGGTGGGCGAAATCGGGTTCCTGCGCGGCATCTGGCTCGACGGGTCGCGCCGCCTCGCGTGGCTCGAGGACTACGTCGCCTCCATCGTCCGGCACGCGGACGCCGCGGTGCCCGAGCGGCTGACAGACGGCATCCGCTTCGAGCACGTCTCGTTTGCCTATCCGGGCACCGACCGGCTCGTGCTCGACGACGTCTCCCTGCACCTGCCACCGCGCTCGGTCGTCGCCATCGTCGGCGAGAACGGCGCGGGCAAGACGACGCTCGTGAAGCTGCTCTGCCAGATGTACCGGCCGACCGGCGGCAGGATTCTGGTGGACGGCATCGATCTCGCCCGGTTGCCGCCCGAGGCGTGGCGGATGCGGCTGGCCGGCGCGTTCCAGGACTTCCACAAGTTCGAGTTCACCCTTCTGCGGTCGGTCGGCGTCGGCGACGTGCCGCGCGTCGACGACCGCGCGGCGGTGGCGGCGGCCGTGGAGCGCGGGGGCGCGGCGGACGTGGCCGCCGGACTGACAGCCGGACTCGACACGCAGCTCGGACCGACCTGGCCCGAGGGGGTCGACCTCAGCTTCGGCCAGTGGCAGAAGCTGGCGCTGGCGCGAGGCTTCATGCGCGACACTCCGCTCGTTCTCGTGCTCGACGAGCCGACGGCGGCGCTCGACGCGGAGACCGAGCATGCGCTGTTCGAGCGGTACGCGGCCGCGGCGCGCGGCGAGGGCGTCACGATCCTGGTGTCCCACCGGTTCAGCACCGTCCGGATGGCGGATCTGATTGTGGTCGTCGACGGCGCACGCGTCGTGGAAGCCGGCACGCACGAGGCCCTGGTGGCGGCACGCGGCCAGTACGCGGAGCTGTACGGCATCCAGGCGGCCGCCTATCGGTGAGCGCGCCGGACGCGGCGCGCGGGGACCGTCGGCGAAGGCCGAACGGGCTCAGACGAGCCCCGCGGCGACGCGGCCGGTGAACTCCAGGAGCTGGTCGGCGTCCACCGGCTTGACGAAGTGATGGGCGAAGCCGGCAAGTTCGCGAGCGCTCCAGATCTTCGTCCTGCCCGTACCCCGAGACGGCGATGAGCACCGGCGCGCGGGCGCCGAGCCGCGCCTGAACCCGCTCCGCCACCTCGTACCCGTCCATCGCCGGCAGCCCGATGTCGAGCACCATCACCTCGGGCCGGAACCGATCGGCGAGGTCGAGGGCCGTCGGGCCGTCGCAGGCGGTCCGCGCCTCGTGGCCGCCGGCTGCCAGCAGGTGCTGGAGCATCTCCGCCGCGTCCGCGTTGTCGTCGACGACCAGGACCCGCAGCGGCCGCACCGAGCCGACGAAGGCCGGCGGCGCCGGCGGCGCGACGACGGCGTTCTCGGCGACCGGCAGGCGGACGGTGAACGTGCTGCCGCGCCCGACGCCGTCGCTCGCAGCCTCGATGCGCCCGCCGTGCAGGGCCGTCAGGCTTCGCGCAATCGCCAGCCCCAACCCGAGACCGCCGTCGCGGCGGTCGATCGTTCGCTGTCCCTGCACGAACAGATCGAAGACGCGAGGCAGCAGCTCGGGCGCAATCCCCTGTCCGTTGTCGGACACCGAAACGGCCACCTCGTTCCTCTCGATCGTGGCGGAGAGGCGGATGCGACCGGCCGGCGGCGTGTAGGCGGCGGCATTCGAGAGGAGATTCGCGAACACCTGCGCGAGCCGCACCTGGTCGCCCGACACGACCACGCCGGAGGGCACGTCGACCTCCAGGCGATGCTTGCGCTGCTCGAAGAGCGGCGCGGTCATCTCCGCGGCCCGGTGGACGACGGCGTCCAGCGTGACCAGTTCGCGCCGCAGCTCGATCTTGCCCCGCGCGATCCGCGAGACGTCGAGGAGGTCGCTCACGAGCCGGGTCAGGTGCTGCACCTGCCGATCGATGACGTCGTGTTCGCGGGTCCAGGCGACGCGGCGCTGCTTGAGCAGCGCCAGCGCCGTCACAATCGGCGCGAGCGGATTCCGGAGCTCGTGCCCCAGCATCGCGAGGAAGGCGTCCTTCGTCCGGTTGGCCGTCTCCGCCTCGCTGCGGGCGCCCTCGGCGCGGCGGACGTGCTCCTCGCGCTCGCGACCGTGCGCGGCGATGAGCTCGGCGGAGCGCTGGAGCGCCTGGCGGAGCCGCGTGACCTCGGTGACGCTCGACGGCTCGAGCGGGAGCGGCTCGCCGCTCGCGAGCGCCTCGGCCGCACGCGTCGTGGAGGTGATGGCAGAGGCGAGCCGTCCCGCCAGCCAGTACGCCGCGATGGCGCTGATCCCCAGCAGCGCGGCGAACGCCCCCGTCAGGGCGAGCGAACGGCGCAGGGGCGCATCCAGGACGCCGACGGGCAGCGCGATGGCCGAGGTCCAGCCGGTGACGGGCGCGCGGCTGAACGCCACCGCCACCGGCGCGCCTTCCATCGTGCGATCGCGGTAGACGCCTTCGGCCATGTTCCTCGTCCGCTCGAAGAACGACGCGGTGACCTGGCGGCCGACGAAGGCTTCCGGATTCCGCGTGCGCGCGACGATGACGCCGTTGCCGTCGACGATGGTGCGCGTCCATTCCTCCGACGTCGGCGACAGCGCCTCCACGATGCCGGCGAGCGCCTCGGGCGTGATGAGCGCCGTCAGCACCCACCGCAGCCGGCCGCCGCGCAGCACGGGCACGCGGACGGGAAACGCCAGATGATCGGCCGAACCGAGGCGCAGGTTGCCGACGACCGGACGGCCGGTTCGGAGCAACCGATCGAAGCTTTCAGGGTCCGCGACCTGGCTCGACGATCCGGCCGGCCTGGCGGTGTGAAGGGCGACCCGGCCGTCGGACCTGATGACCAGCAGGGCGAACCACGCCGGCTGGGTGCGGACGATGTTCAGCGCCTCGTCCCGGAACGCGCTGGGGGTCTGCCGATCCATGGAGCTGGATTCGGCGATGGCCTTGAGGGTTCGAACCGTTCCGCCGAGCTGACGGTCGATGGTCGCCGCCTGGGCGCGGGCCGACTCGAGGAGCCGTCGTTGGGCCTCGGTGCGATTCGCGCGCACGGCCGTCGCGACCAGCACGGCGCCGAAGACCGCCAGAGGCAGCGCTGCACCCAGCACGAGGAGGAGGAGATGCGACCGGAGGGGCAGTTCCGGGAAGCGCCAGCCTGGCCGAGACATGCGCGCATCACCTTACCGTTCTCGCTCGACGCCGGGCAACCTCAGCCGGTGACGCCGTGCGAAGGCCGATGGCGAGGGCTTCGACGAAATCCTGATCCCGGGGGCGGCCTGCCGCCGCTTGCACTCGCTCGCGTCGATCCGGCGCAGCACGTCGGCGACCAGCGCGCACTCCAGCCCGCGGCCGACGATCGTGTCGATGTCCTCGTCGCGTTCGACGCAGGTCTCGATGATCGGGTCGAGGACGTCGTACGGAGGCAGTGTGGCCCCGGCGAGCCGAGGGGAAGGGCATGACGTCCCAGCCCATCGCCGGCAGTTGGGCAGCGGCTCGCCGGTCGAGTACAATCACCTTCCCCGAGGTTCCATGCCCGTATGCGCAATCCGACGACTGAGGCCATGGGTGCCGGCAGCCGCCTGCCTCGCCCTGGCGCTCGCCTGTTCGCGCGCACCCGGCGACGCGACGCCGGTGCGCCGGGCGAAGCAGCGCGTCTTCGTGATGGGATTCGACGGGATGGACCCGACGCTGGCGCGCAAGTGGATGGACGAAGGGAAGCTGCCGAACCTGAAGCGGCTCGCCGACGAGGGCACCTTCGCCACGCTCGGGTCGACGCTGCCCTCGGAGTCGCCGACGGCCTGGTCGAGTTTCGCGACCGGCGTCAATCCCGGCAAGCACAACATCTACGACTTCCTGATCCGCGACTTCAACACCTACTTTCCCGACTTCAACATGGTGCGGCGGGAGCCGCCCGCGTTTCTCTGGGGGCTCATCCCGACGAAGCGGCCGAAGGTGATCTCGACGCGCGGCGGGACGTCGTTCTGGGTGTACGCGGGGCGCGACGGCATCCGGAGCACGGTGCTCACCGTTCCGGTGACCTTCCCGCCCGAGACGATCGAGCACGGCCGGATGCTCGCCGGGCTGCCCACGCCGGACGTCCGCGGGACGATCGGCACGTACTACTACTGGGCGACCGACGTGAGCCGGTATGAAGAGGGGAACACGGAATTCGGCGGCATCACCAAGCGCCTCGTGTTCGACGGCGACTCGGCCGACACGGAGCTGGTGGGACCACCCAACCCGATCGTCAGGCAGCAGCTGCGCGAGACGCGCGCGAAGAGCCCGATGACCGACGCCGACCGGATGGCGGTCGCCGAGCTCGAAGCGCGCGAGGACATCCGCGTGCCGATGCACATCGACTGGAACCGCGAGACGCACACCGCGACGGTGCGCCTCGACGGCGAGTCGGTCGAGCTCGCGCCGGGGCAGTGGAGCCGGTGGATTCCGCTGACCTTCAGGATCAACGTGCTCGTGCGGGTCCACGGCATGATCCAGCTCTATCTCGTGCGCGCGGGCCAGGACCTGCAGCTGTACGGATCGCCCGTGAACCTCGATCCGCGCGACCCGCCCATTCCGATCTCGAAGCCGGACGGCTTCTCGGGCGAGATCGTGTCCGATCTCGGCGGCCTGTACCGCACGCTCGGCTGGGCGGAGTCGGCCGACAAACCGCTCAACGAAGATCGCCTCGACGAAGCGGCGTTCCTGTA
The DNA here is from genome assembly GCA_963840225.1 of uncultured Acidobacteriota bacterium. Lineage (GTDB taxonomy): Bacteria > Acidobacteriota > Vicinamibacteria > Vicinamibacterales > CAVVIG01 > JBLMXQ01. Next base: position 827,957 of record CAWIYH010000004.1, on the reverse strand, counting down.
CGACTCGGATCGCGCGATGGACGATCGGGAGAAGGTGATTCTCGACCGCCTGAAGCACGACGACTGGGATCTCTTCGTCGCGGCCATCGAGACGACCGATCGCATCCAGCACATGATGTGGCGACTCATCGACCCGACCCACCCGATGTACGATGCGGCGCTCGCGGCCCGGTACGGCGACGCGATCGAAAACGTGTACGAACGGGCCGACCGGTTCGTCGGCCGGCTGCGCGAACGGCTGCCGAAGGACGTGGTGTTCATGGTGATGTCGGACCACGGTTTTCATTCGTTCCGTCGCGGCGTCAACCTGAACACCTGGCTGGTGCAGAACGGCTACATGGCGTTCAAGGGCCAGAGCACGAAGAAGACGCTGAACGACCTGTTCGGCCGCGGCCGGTTCTTCGAAGGCGTCGACTGGAGCCGGACGAAGGCGTACGCCGTCGGGCTCGGGCAGATCTACTTCAACTTGAAGGGGCGCGAAGCCCAGGGCATCGTGTCGGAGGGCGCGGAATACCGCGCGCTCCAGGACGAGATTCGAGCCCGGCTGATCACCCTGACCGATCCGAAGAACGGCGCGCGCGTCTTCGGGGACATCTACAAGCGCGACGACATCTACAAGGGGCCCTACCTGAGGAACGCGCCGGACCTGGAGGTCGGCTTCAACGACGGGTACCGGGTGGGCTGGCAGGACACGCTGGGTGGCATCACCCAGAGCGTGATCGAGGACAACAACCGCAAGTGGAGCGGCGACCATTGTGCGACCACCGCGGAGATCAGCGGCGGCGTGCTTTTCGTGAACCGGCGGATCGACACGACCACGCCGAATATCATGGACCTTTCGCCGACCGTGCTCAGGCTGCTCGGGGTCCCCTTGCCGCCGGACCTGGACGGCAAGCCGATCATGTGAGGTAAGCTTCATCTATGCAGAAATCGAGACCCACGCAGCACAAGCGCGCCCGCGAGCGGGCGCGCCAGGAGAAGCAGCAGCAGAAGGCCGAACGCCGGCGCGAAGCCAAGCAGCGCCGCGCGGAGCAACCGATGAAGCAGGGCCAGGAGGATCCGGATATCGCCGGCATCGTCCCCGGGCCGCAGCCCTCGCCGTGGGAGGAATAGCCGTCGGCACTCAGGCCCTCTGGGGGTGATTATCTGCCGCCTCGCGCGATCTGCGCGCGGCCCGTCGAAGTTTTCCAGATCGACCCGGTCATCCGGCCGCCCGGCCGCGGCGGCCATTCGCAACACTCAGTCAAGGTGGTGCTCGCGCCCTGGATGCCCTGGACACGGCGCGGCGCGTTCGGCCGGTGTCGCGACCTACGTGTCGGCTCGGCGTGCGCGGGGCAGCCGGACGACGAACGTCGACCCCCGGCCGATGCCGGCGCTCCGCGCCTCGACCGTTCCGCCGTGCAGGTGGACGAGTTCGCGCACGATCGTCAGGCCGAGTCCAAGTCCGCGATGGCCCGAGCTGGAGGCGTCCTCGGCCTGCCGGAAGCGATCGAAGATGTGCGGCAGGGCGTCGGGATCGATGCCGGCGCCGTTGTCCGAGACGGTCACGATCGCGTGTTGCCCTTCGCGTTCCGTCGTGACGAGAATCGCGCCGTGTTCCGGCGTGTACTGCACGGCATTTCCGATCAGGTTGCCGAGAATCTGCTGGAGGCGGCCCGGATCCGCCGTGATCTGGATCGGTTCGAGGCGGACGTCGAACTCGATGTGCTTCGCGTCCGCCTCGCGGCGGACGTCGTCGACGGCCGCGGCCGCGATGGCGTGCAGCTGGACGTCGTCCATCTCGAGCTGCAGCTTTCCCTTCGCCGCGCGTGAGACGTCGAGCAGATCGCTGATGAGCTGCAGCTGGAGGCGGGTCGCGCGCTCCATGCTGTCGAGCGCGCGGCCGCGCAGTGCCTCGTCGTCGGCCGCCCGGCGCAGCTGCCACAGCCAGCCCATGATCGTGTTGAGCGGCGTGCGCAGCTCGTGCGAAAGCGTCGCCAGGAACTCCTCCTTGACGCGATTCGCCTCGTCCGCCGCAAGGCGGGCCGCCCGCTCCCGTTCGAGCGCGGCCGACAACTCCCGCTTGACCGCCTGCACCCGCAGCAGCGCCCTGACGGTGGCGACGAGGACGTCCGGGCCGACCGGCTCGGTGAGGTAGGCGTCGGCGCCCGAATCGAGCCCCCGGACCCGGTCGGCGTCGGTCAGCGCGGTCGCCGAGATGTGGAGGATCTGCACGGGCTCGCCGTGGGCCCGCCGAAGCTGCCGGCAGACCTCCAGGCCGCTGATGTCAGGCAGGTGCACGTCGAGCAGGATGGCATCGGGCGAGGTGGCGCTCGCGACGTCGAGCGCGTCGCGCCCGGTGCCGGCCTCCTTCACGCGGAAGCCCGCCCGGCGAAGCAGCGAGGTCTTGACGAACCGCGAGGCCTCCTGGTCGTCGACGACCAGGATGAGGGCGCTCTGTTCAGCCATGTGCCACCTTTGAGCGACCACCCGCGGTCGCCTGCCGGATCGCCGTGCGGAGCGACTCGCGCGTCAGCGACGCCTTGAGGACGACGGGAGTGCCCTCGCCGATGCGCGTGTGGTCGTCGGGCGACAGGCGCTGGCCCGTCAGGACGATGACCGGGATCTCCGCGGTCGACGCGTCGTCGCGCAGGCGCTCGCGGACCATCAGTCCATGGGCGTCGGGCAGACACAGGTCGAGCAGGATGAGATCGGGCGGCGCCTGCCGGGCCACCTGCAGGGCGTCGGAACCGTTGGCGGCTTCGAGGACGTGATACTCCGCGTCGTTCAGGATCTCGCGCACGATGAACCGGCTCGCCTCCTCGTCGTCGATGACCAGCACGCGCAGAGCGGGCCGCTCGCCGGTGAGGGCGTCGAGCGTGGCGAGGAGCCATTGCCGATCCACCGGCTTGACGGCGTACACGTCGGCGCCCAGGGCGTACCCCTTCTGCCGGTCGTCGAGCGTGGAGGCCACGATGAGGGGAACCGAGGCGGTCGCCGGATCGCGCTTCAGCCTCGCGAGCACGTCCCAGGCGTCCCGCCCGTGGAGGCGGATGTCGAGCACGATGGCGGCGGGCCGGACCGCTTCGAGCGCAGCGGGGAGTGCGTCGACAGAATGCACCGGCACCGGCTGGAAGCGGGTGCCCTCGAGCGCGCGCACGTACAGCAGGTGATCCTCGTCGGAGTCCTCGACGACCAGCACGGGCGCCCGCCCCGGCTCGAGCGCCGGCAGCGACACGGACGCGGCGCGCCTGTACACGAGCGGAATGCGCACCGTGAAGGTCGATCCCAGACCGAGCGTGCTGTCGACCGCAATCGCGCCGCCCAGCAGTTCCGCCAGGCGCCGGGAGAGCGGCAGGCCGAGTCCGGTGCCCTTGGCCCGGCGCTGCAGCGGGTTCTCGATCTGCACGAACTCGTCGAAGATCCGCTCCAGGTCGCCCGGCGGAATCCCGATGCCCGTGTCCGCGACCTTGAACTCCACCGCCTCGCGATCGGTCGTCGGCCGGGCGCTCACGCGGACCTCGCCCGCCTCGGTGTACTTCAGGGCATTGGAGACGAGGTTGCGGAGGATCTGCGACAGCTTGCTCTCGTCGGAGAAGAGCGGCGGGAGGTCCTCCGGCTCGTCGAAGACGAGCGTCAGCCCCGCGTTGACCAGCAGCGGCCGCAGCATGCCGCGCAGCGCGCCGAAGAGCGCAGACACGTCGAAGACGGCCGGCCGGATCTCGATCTTCCCGGCCTCGGCCTTGGCGATGTCGAGCAGGTCGTTCACGATCTCCGAGAGCTGATGGGCGGCCTTGCGGATGTAGTAGACCTCGTCCTTCCTCTCCGGTGCGGCGTGCACGCGATCGGCGAGCAGCTCCACGAGCGCCAGGATCGAGTTCACGGGCGTCCGGAACTCGTGGGTCATGTTGGACAGGAAGCGCGTCTTGAGCTCGTCGGCGCGGCGCAGGTGGTCGGCCCGCTCGTCGAGCTCCGCGTACAGCGCGACGACGCCTCGATTGGTGTCCTCGAGCTCCTGGTTCACGCGCTCGAGCTCCTCCTGGCGCGCCCGGAGATCCTGGAGCGTCCGGAGCAGCTCCTGGTTCTGCTGCTGCACTTCTTCGATGGCGCTGCTCACCCGCCGGGCGGAGAGCTCGTCGGCCAGGCGCGCCACCTCGCGCGGGCCGACGAGGACGTCGCTGCCCAGAATCTTCGTGATCGTGACGGTGGTGCCCGCCTCCGAGGACTCGATGACACAGCGGTCCATCAACCGGCGCGCGCCGGCGATGCCGAGCCCCAGGCCGCTCGGCGAGCGATAGCGGCCGCCAAGGACGGCGGCGAGATCGCGGATGCCCGGCCCCTGATCGACCACGCTCACCACCAGCAGCTGGGGAGGCGCGCTGCCTTCGATCCGGTAGTCGACCCGTCCGCCGCCGGCGTACACGAAGGCGTTGCGGGCGATCTCGGAGACGGCGGTCGCGATCCGCGTCTGCCCGGTCACGTCGAAGCCGAGGACCGCCGCCACCAGCCGGGCGCGCTGACGGGCGGCGACCACGTCGTGTTCGTGCCGGATCGACACCGACAGGAGCGGGGTCGTCATGCCGCCTCCCGGATGACGACGACGGTCGCGTCGTCGCGGCCTCGATTGTAGTCGCGGAAGAGCACCGCCGCCACGACCGCGGGGCGCCGCAGTCGGAGCCCTGGATAGTCGTCGAGCGACCAGTGCGAGCTCACCCCGTCCGAGTGCATCACGAGGAGCGCCCGCGCGTCCCAGGGATACGAGTACTCGCGGAAGCGCCGGACCTGGTGCCCGAGGATGCCGGCGTGCGACACGGCCTGGCGCGCGGTCCCCGTCTGCAGGATTGTGGTCGCGATGTTGCCGACGCCCGCGAACGTGACGACGCCGCGGTCGCGCTCGACCACCGCGATGCCGCACGCCGCGCCTCGGGTGTGGCGGATCGCGTCGTGGATGGCCTCGAGCGCGGTCGTGGAGGCGGCGTGCCCGCGGTCGGCGAACGCCCGCACGGCGCCGACGGCCGCCTCGGCTGCGGCCGGCCCGTGCCCGAGGCCGTCGGCGACGAGCGCCGACAGCCCTTCCGCCCGGTGGCAGACGCTCCAGGCGTCGCCCGACACGAACTCGCCGGGGATGGCGACCGAGACGCCGGCCGCCTCGAACGCCGGGTGCCTGGAGGCCGCCGCGCGCCCGCCGCGCAGTCGCGCCCAGACGACCGTGCCCCGGCCCGGCGCCGAGTGGATGTCGAACTCCTCGGACAGCCGGCGGATGGCGCCCAGTCCCGTCCCTGCCGACCCCGCGGTCGAATGGCCGTCCACGAGGGCCCGGGCCGGGTCTGCGATGCCCGGCCCGCGATCCAGCGCGATCAGCTCCAGCTCCGGCACGTCGGTCTGCCGCGAGAGGCGGAACAGGATCTCGCCGCCCTCCGAGGCGTGCTTGGCGAGGTTCGTCGCCAGTTCGGTGGTGACGAGACCGGCGCGGTAGGCGTCCTCGTCGGCGAATCCGCCGTGCTCGGCGAGCGTACGGACGGCGCCGCGCGCCGACGCCACGTGCGTCGAGTCGGGGATCGGGGCGACCTGGTGGGTGGTCATTTCCATCGTGTGATCGTGACGCGCGTCCCCTGGCCGGGTGCGCTCTGGATCCCGAACTCGTTCGACAGCCGCCTGGCGCCCGACAGGCCGAGGCCGAGGCCGCCCGCGGTCGAGTACCCGTCGCGCATGGCCCGCTCGATGTCGGCGATGCCGGGGCCGCGGTCCTCGAATGTCAGGCGGAGGCCGCGGCGCGGCCCGTCGAGCAGACGCTCGACGACCATCCGGCCGCCGCCGCCGTGCTGGATGGCATTGCGCGCCAGCTCGCTCGCCGCCGTCACGATCTTCGTCTGATCCACCAGACTGAAGCCCAGCTCGATGGCCCGGCGGCGCACCGTCTGCCTCGCGCCGACCACGTCGTCGGAGGCGACCAGCGGCACCTCCTCGGTCGCCAGCGCGCTCATGGACGTCCATCGACGGACGGCCGAAAGGCCTCGCTCAGGAGCGCCATGCCCTTCTCGACGTTGAGCGCCGTCCGCACGCCGGGCAGCGCCATGCCCAGCTCGACCAGCGTGATGGCGACCGCCGGGCGCATCCCGACGACGACCGTCTGGGCGTCGAGCACGCGCGACATGCCTGCGATGTTCCCCAGGGTCCGGCCGATGAAGGAATCGACCATGTCCAGCGCCGAGATGTCGATCAGAACGCCGCGGGCGCCGGTCTCCGCGATGCGCGATGTCAGGTCGTCCTGGAGCTGGAGCGCCAGGCGATCGTGCATGTCGACCTGAATCGACACCAGGAGGCAGTTGCCCATCTTGAGGATCGGAATGCGCTCCACGTCACAGACCGAGGGCGGGCTCTTGTCCGGCCGCCGGCACCGCGGCGCGCGCGCGGCCGACCGCGAGCCCGACGCGCGACAGGGCGACGGCGAAGGCATCGGCGAGCGTGGCCTTCGTCACCACCGTGTTGAGATCCACGCCGAGATGGACGATGGTCTGGGCGATCTGGGGGCGAATGCCGCTGATGATGCAGTCGGCTCCCATCAGCCGCGCCGCCGCCACCGTCTTCAGCAGGTGCTGCGCCACGAGCGTGTCGACCGTCGGCACGCCGGTGATGTCGAGAATGGCCATCGCGGATCCGGTGTCCACGATGCGCTGCAGGAGGCTCTCCATCACGACCTGCGTCCGCGCGCTGTCGAGCGTGCCGATGAGCGGCAGCGCCAGGACCCCCTGCCAGAGCGTGACCACGGGCGTCGACAGCTCGAGGAGCTCCTGCTGCTGGCGCAGAATCAGCTCGTCGCGGGCTTTCTGGAAGGCCTCCATCGTGTACAGGCCGAGCGAGTCGATGACGAGCGACGCCGACCACGTGGTGGTGGTCAGCGTCTCGCCGCCCGGGAGCTCGCGTTGAAGCAGCGCGAACAGCGGTTTCTTGAGCGAGAAGACGAACGTCGCGGTCTGCCTCGGCGTGAAGCCCTGCGCGGCCCGAGACTGCGACAGGTGGTTGAGCAGATCGCGGACCCCGGACCACTCGGGAGCCGACACGTCGTCGCCATTCGCCGAGGTCAGCGCCCGCGCCAGGCGTGCGAGGAACTCGCGCGACTCGTCTCGCAGCTCGCGCTCGCTCATCCGGCCGAGCGTCTCGGGCGAATCCTTCAGCTGCGAGGCGATCCATTCGTCGAACAGCGCCGACTGCTGCTTGTGGATGAGCTGTGAAAGCCCTCCGAGGCCCGTCATTCGGTTGTCTCCAGAGCCGCCACTATATCATTCGCTCAGGTGGCGGGGGCGACGCCGGCGAACTACTTCCCGCCCTGGGAGGTCGTGCGGCCACGCCGTTCGGCGCGCGCCTTGGCGACCATGTCCTTCACTTCCTTCATCAGCGTCGGCACGTGATACGGCACGCCGTCCTTGATGGTCCATTCGATTCCGCCGCCGTGCGTGTTCTTGATGGTCGGATCCGTCGGGTCGACCGGCGCGTAGTTGGAAATCGGCTTGCCGTTCTCGGTCATCACGTCGGTGCCGTACGGGTTGAGGAGCGACAGGTTCTCGAGCGGGTTGCCGTTGACCACGAGCAGATCGGCGACGAAGCCCTGACGGACTCGGCCGATGCGATCGGACATGCCGACGAGCGTCGCGCCGTTTACCGTCGCGTGCTGGATCACCTCGAGCGGGCTGAAGCCGGCTTCCTCCTGCATCTCCAGCTCGCGGATCAGCCCGAAGCCGTACAGCGAATAGATGAACCCCGCGTCGTCGCCGGTCGTGACCAGTCCGCCGCGACTGGCGAAGTCACGGACCGTATCCATCCAGACCCGGTAGTCGCGCGCCCAGCGCGACTGCTCGGTGTTCGTCCAGCCCATGAAGAACGACCCGTGGTGGCTGAAGTCGGGCTTCCAGTACTCCTCCATCACCGGATGGAGGTAGTCCTTGTACCAGGGCAGGTTCTCCGCGCGGAGCAGATCGCGGCCGGCCGAGTAGATCGAGAAGGTCGGGTCCCAGTAGACGTGCTTCTCGACCATCTCGTCGAGCAGGGCGGACAGCTTCTCGGGATTGAGGTTGGCCTGCGTGTACAGCTCGCCCGCGCGGCCGAACCGCATGATCTCGTTGTTGTAGTTCATGTCGGCGGGGAAGTCCTGGAGGCCGTCGAGGGCGGCGTCGGCGACGCCGTAGAAATGCTCGATCGAGGTGACGCCGAGGTCGACGTAGTCCTTCGCCGTGGTTTCCTCGACGCCGATGTGCGCCGCGACCTTGAGGCTCTGCTTGTGCGCCTCGTCCATCACCGCCTCGAGCTGGTCACGATCGATGTTGCCGGCGATCTTCATGCCGTCGGCGCCCTGCTCCTTGATCGTGCGGACGCCCTGCCGCAGCAGGTCGGGCGTGTTTCCCTTGGTCCGCCAGGCGGTCATGGGGTAGATGAGGAGGCGCGGCGCGACGATCTCGTGCGCGGCGCTCTGGGCGCGCCAGCGCTTCGCCTTGTCGAAATCGGAGCCGACGTCGCGGAACGTGGTGACCCCGCACGCCGTGTACAGGTCCATCTGGTACTGGAACGGCTGGGGGACGCCGCCGCGCTCGTCCTGGAGGTGGCCGTGCGCGTTGACGATGCCCGGCATGACGTACTTGCCGGTTCCGTCGATGACCGCGTCGGCCTGCTCCTTGGCCAGGTTGCCGATGCGGGCGATGAGGCCGTTCTCGACGAGGATGTCGAGCGGCCCGTACGCAGGCTTGCCGTTGCCGTAGATGATCATCGCGTGCCTGATGAGCAGGCGGTTGACGGCCTTGCCATGGGCCGGCGCCGGCGCGGTCCGCCCAACCTGCTCGGCGGTCGGCGACGGCCCGGCCAGCAGGACGATCGCCAGCGCGGCGAGCCCGGTCAGGAGGCCGGTTGAGAAGGTCCGCAGTGGTTGTTTCATTGATGTTCTCCGAACAGAGGGAACCCGGAGCTGCACGGCGCCGATTGTACACGACGCGGGCGGGCCTGGTCGGGGCCCGCCAGCGAGGCGCCTTGAAGTGACCCGCGCGCGCGCGTGTTTGTTTGTCACCGCGATCAGCGAATGCGGAAGTCGAGAATCACCGTCACGAGCACGTCCACGGGCGTGCCGGCCAGGCGGCCGGGCTCGAATCGCCAGCGCGCCACGGCATCGATCGCCTGCCGATCGAGATCGCTGTCGAGCGAGCGCACGACGCGGATGCGCGTCGCGCGTCCCGTGCGATCGACGATCAGCTCGAGCTCCACCGAACCCTGTGCCCGGTTGGCCAGGGCCCGATCCGTGTAGGTCGGCTGCACCATGCCGAGGACCTTCGGCGGCGTCACCGCACCGCCGGCGCGGTACACGGTGTCACCGGTTCCGCCGCCCGCGCCGGGCCCCAGGCCGGGTCCGACACCCGATCCGATCCCGCTGCCCGCACCGGTGCCGACACCGCCGCCCGTTCCAGGCCCGAGCGAGGTGCCGAACTCGACGCCGCCCGACGGAAGGCCGAGCTGAAACGCGCCGCCCGAGGCGAGCGGCTTCGCATCGAGCACGATCGCGCCCTCGCGGCTCTGCTCGTCGACGACTCGCGACGCCGGGACCACCTTCCGGGCGACGCGCAGCGTCACGGCGTCGCGCCCCGGCGCGTGAGCCTGGCGGATCGGGCCAGGCTGGCGATTGCCGCCTCCGCCACCGCCGCCTACCTCGCCGGTCCCCGGGAGGAACACGAGACGCACAGGGGGCTCGGGCGGCGGACGCACGATCACGGATGGCGCGTGCTCAGGCGGCGCGCCCGACGTCAGCACCGCGAGGCAGGCGATGGCGACGAGGTGGATGGCCGCGGCAGCGAGCTGGGACAGCAGCCGGGCTCGAGTGAGGGGCGTGATGTGTGGCGGGGAGAACCGGCCGACCGGACGCATTTCAGCTCCACGTCCGAAGCGGGGGCGCGCGCCGAGCGGGCGCCAGACCGGCACGCTAGAGCGTCACCGGCGCCTTTGAATGCAGAAAACGCCGCAGCGCCTTGACGTAGCTCACGTTCTCGAACCGATCCAGTCCGAGACTGCGCAGTGTTTCCATGACCCGGGCGGCATCGGGCATCTCGACGCCGATCGTACGAAGCGGCGCGCCGTTGAACGTCACCTCGGCGATCTCGACGAGGCAATCGCTGATGGTGAACCCGCTGCGCTGCTCGCGAACGTGGATGGCGTGCAGCCCCGGCTGGTGCGCGACGATCTCGTCGAGGAACTCGTCGGCCGTGTATGTGTCACGCCTGAAGACGGGCGTCGGGATCGACCACCGGCGGCACGCCTCCTTCGCGACCGCCTGGCTGATGGGGAAGGTCTCCCGGACGACCGGACGCCACCGCTCGAGCCCCTCGCGGCCGGTCTCCATCAGCGCCTTGATGTCGAGCTGCATGTCGCGAATCTTCGTGTTCGCGTCCGTCGCATCGGAAATGACGTAGGTCTCGCGGCTCGTCGTCAGATGCGTGGCGTGCTCCCTTATGCGCGCTTCGGCATCGCCGAACGTCGTCCGGAAGGTGCGCCATTCCCAGCGAGGAAGGATGCAGGTCATCGTCCGCGGTTCTCGCGCTTACGACTTGTTTACGCATCAGCGGTGCCATCGCCAGGGCCCGAAATCGGGATCGAACCCGCCGAAACCGTGGTTTTCGGCGGATTTTCCAACGCCGGTGTGGCGGGATCCCGTCGCAACTACCGGGCTTTCGCTACTGGGAGGTCGGGAGGATCGGGAGCCTCGCGGCACCCAGGACGCGGCCGCTCGCGTGCTCCTGGACGAAGACGACGACATGAACGTCGGCGGCCCGCCACGCAGGATCGAGCGCGAGCTGGGGCGCGGCGTTGAAGGATGGATCGGAGGCCGTGACGCGACCGAGGCCGACCAGACGTCGCACGATGGCCACGTGATCGAGATGTCGACCGTGGTTCTCGCCCCGCCGCACGTCGCTTCCCAGATGGTCTTCCGTCGTTGCCAGCATGACGTCGGCGGCGCCGTGAACAGTCGTGCCCTGACGGATCTGGACCCGAATGGCCACGCGCCCGGCGCCGTCGGGTGTGATCGCGACGTCGGCGCCTTCCTGGGAGCGCGCCTCGCGCGCGATCGCGGCGACGGCATGGGCGTAGTCGCTGCCCACCAGTTCCTGGCGCCCGTTCACGACGAGCTGCGGTGTGTAGATGCGGTCGGCCCCGAACCTCCGGGACGCGTAGTCCGACTGGCGCTCGCTGAACTGCGGCGAGGAGAAGGGATCGCGCCACCCGAGGTGGTCCCAGTAGTCGACATGCTCGCCGAGCGGGATCACCAGCGCGCCGGGCACGGGCTGCGACACGGCCAGGCGGGACAGCACCTCGTCGGCCGGGGGACAGGACGAGCAGCCCTCCGAGGTGAACAGCTCGACGAGCACCGGAACAGGCGTGCGCCCGGGTCCGGGATCGGCGGCCGGGGCGGGTCGGTTCGCGGAGGCGAAGAGCAGGGCCCCCGGCAAGGCCGCGATTAGGGCGAGCGCACCCAGACGCATGACTTGACCGATTGTGCGGTGTCGCAAGGAATTTCGCAACTCGACCCGCCTGGACCGCCGCACCGGGAGTAAACGACCCCCGGCAGGTCGTCGTAATCCACCACGGTGCCTGCCAGCGCCGGATGCGCTTGAGGTCTGCGACTATCGTGCGTAAAGAACTCATCATCAGACTCGATCCCACCCTCGATTTCATGCGAATCCTGTGGACACTCGAGCATGGCCTCCAGAGCGCATCCAAAAGGATGGAAAGCTCGCTCGGGGTTACCGGCCCCCAGCGGCTCGTTCTGCGGATTGTGAATCGACATCCCGGCATTTCGGCGGGCGACCTGGCGCACGTCGCCAAGCTGCACCCGAGCACCATCACGGGGATTGTGCAGCGGCTCGTCAGGAAGGGGCTCGTGTCCGTGGAACGCGACGCGGCCGACAACCGCCGGATCCGGCTCGAGCTCAGGCCCGAGGCCATGCCGTTCACCCGCAGCATGAAGGGGACGGTCGAAGCCGCCGTCAAGCGCACCCTCGATCAGATTCCGAAGCAGCAGCTCCTGCAGGCGCGGGCGGTCCTTTCGGCGCTCGCCGCGGGCCTCGATTACTGATCAGAAGCTGAAGAAGAACAGCAGGTCGACGCCGGCACGCTCGATGCGCCTGAAGGGCGAGCGTATGTTGAGCGACGCCGCGTCGGAGAAGGTGGCCCGGAGCTGCAGGATCCGCGACAAGTAGTACTCGATGATGGCCTGATCGTATTCCGCCTGTCCGAACTGTCGGCTGAAGCGGGCCACGAGGCCCGGCGCCAGCTCCTGGCCGACCGTGATCTTCGGGCCCGTGCCGAACTCCCCGGCCGGCTCGATTTCGAGGAGCTGGAGCCCCAGGGAGCTCTCGAGCGCCGAGACGATTGGCGTGGCCAGGAAGCCGGCCGCCAACGCCCCCGCCCGCACCGCCAGCTCCTGCTGCTGCGCCGTATTGAGCTGGTTGGTCGTCGTCCCGAAGACGACCAGTGAGAGCACGTCGGAGGGGTCCAGGGGCGGCGTGCTCGCGAGCCGCAGCTCAGGGCCCTTGAGCGGTCCAGCAATCGTGACGCGCGTCTGAACCCCCGAGATCTCGCGCGCCACGGTCACGTATACCTCCGGGGCGACGTCGCCGCGGAAGTTGATCGAGCCGCCCGGCTGAATCTCGAACTGCCGCCCCTGAAACGCGTAGGTGCCGTTCACCGAGTCGAGCGATCCATAGACGGCGAGCCCCTGCCCCGGATCCTTGATCAGCCAGAGGTCCCCGCCCGTGCGCAGGTTGATGCTGCCGAGCCCGATCGGCGTGCCCGGCGTCACCTGGATGTCCTGTCCGGTCATCCGGAGCGTCTCGGGAACCTTCAGGTCGATGGCCAGCGCCAGGCGATCCCAGGGATTGAGCGCCACGAGGGCGTCGAGCGGCGGCGCGGTGTCGGACGAGGCGGTCGGTGCGCCGGGCGCTTCGTCGGTCGAGTACGGGCGGAACAACAGCTGATCGAGAATCCGATCGACGCGGATGGCGCCGTTCTGAATCGACACCTGACCCGAGAGGTGAGGCACCTGCACGGTGCCGCGCGCGGCGAGCGTGGCATCGGTTTCGAGGTTGCCCAGCGAATTGCGGAGGACCGACAGGTGGCGCGCCTTCATGTCGAGCGTGACGGCGCCGATCTGGAGCTGCTGCGTGGCGAGGGTACCATTGACGTCGAGGGGATGGCCTTCGGGGTCCTCGACGTGCAGCGCGCGGACCGCGATCTGATCGGGCTGCAGCTCGAGGTCGGCGCGCACGTTCTTGTAGCGCACGCCCGTCGCCGCGACCATGAACGCCGCGTCGGCGACGCCGACCGACCCGACGAACTGCGGGTCCCTGCTGGTGCCGCCCGCCCGGAGGTCGACGTGGACCTTGCCGCCCACGTCGCGGATCACGTCGGTGACCCCTTCGATGAGGCCGAGATCGATCAGGCTCGACGTCACCGTCACCCCGATGGGGCGCGGGGGCAGCGTGCGGTCGAACAGCGCGAGCGGCACCGTGCCGTCGGCCCGCAGCCAGACGTCCGGCGCCTGATCCAGCCGGAAGGCGATGTCGAAGATGCCATCGTGATAGTCGACCTGTCCGGCGAAGCGCTGGTAGGTGAGGCGCCGGACCCGGCCGTCGTCGATGCGCACGCGGCCGATGACGATCGGATCCCGTCGCGTACCCCGGATCGTGGCGTCGAGCTCGACCACGCCGCCGTAGCGCGCCGGGCCGGAGGAGGCCGACGCCAGCGTCTCGAGACGAACGTTTCGCGCCGCCACGTGCAGCCCGACCGGCCGGGGACCGCCCCATGCGCCGGACAGGGTGATCTGCTGCTCCAGGGACGGGCCGCCGACGAACGCCATCGGCGTGAGCGAGACGCCGGGGCCGCTGAAGTCGACGGTCGGCGGCGGCGTGGCGGCCGTCAGCCGCCACGGCGAGGCCCCGAAGGCGATGGTCAGGTCGCTCACGGCCAGCTGGCGCCGATCGGGATCCACGACGACGGCCCCCGACAGCGAGCCCGAACGGCCGCCGGCCTGCTTCACGTCCACGTGGAAGCCGACGCCAAGATCGGCAAGGGTTATCGTTCCGTGCGCCTCCTCGACCGGCATGCCGGCGACCTGCGCGAACGACATGGCGCCCTGCAGTGCGGCGGCGGCGCGATCGAGACGGCCTGACGGCACCGTGACGTCGTAGTGCGACGAGACGGCGAGGGCGCTGAAGCCCGGCATACCCGCGTCGCGGACGCTCCCGTCGCCGGCCATGCGCAGCGCGGCCGGCGCGCCGGTCAGGCGACCCGTCGTCGCCAGGACACCCTTCAGCGGCCGCCCGGTGAAGGCCGCCAGCCTGGCGAGGTCGACCGCCTCGAGCGCGTATTCGAAGTTCGAGGGTCGGTCTTCCGCCAAGGAGACCACTCCCGAGCCGTGGCCGCTGCCGGCCTGCCCCGAGGCCGCCGCCCGCGACAGGGTGGCGACCCCGCCGGCGATGCGTCCCGCGAGCCGGCCCTCGGCGACGTCGAGCCCGCGAATCGTCGACCGCCGCAGCGCGATCGAGCCGTCGACCGTGTAGTCGTCGAGGCCCGGCGACCTGATCAGCAGCTCCGCGATCGACGCCTGCACGTCGGCCGACCCGGTGAGCGACGCGCGGAATCGCGGGTCGTCCAGCGCAATCGCCGGATCGATGTTCGTATACGGCCCGCTGAAGGCGGTCGCCAGCGTGCCGTCCGCGATGTCGAGCGACACGGTGTCGTCGGCGAAGGCGCCGGAAAAGAGGTGGGCGGACGCGATCGTGCCGCGCGCCCGCAGGGCGAGGGTCGCGCTGTCGGCGCCCGAGGCGTCCACCCGGAAGTGTCCCGCGATCGTGCCCGCGTAGCGCGGGTCCTGCATCCAGGCGACGTCCAGTCCGCGTCCCACGCGGTTGACGTCGAACTCGCTGATGTCACCCTCTCCGCCGTACTGCAGCGGCGTCGTCGACGTATCGATCGTGCCGTTGGCGCCGGCGCCGAGGTGCGCGCCGAGGAACGTCGACGGCTCGAAGCGGGCGCCGCCCGCGATGTACCCCTGCTCGAAGCGGCCGTGCACGTCGTAGGCGAGCGCCAGCGTGCTCTCGACGTGCGGCAGCGGAATCGACGGCGGCACGTTGCGCAGGTCGAGCCCCGCCATCGTGCCCGCGAACCGATACGGATACGGGGCGTCGAGGCCGATCGAGCCGTCGCTGACGGTGACCTCGGCCCCGTACGCGCGGGCCGCGGCCTGCCTGACGAGCGCTTCGGTCTGCGTGATCGTCCCGCGGGCCCTGACGCGGGTCGCTTCGTAGCCCATGAACCCGGCGTGGGCGCCGTCGAAGACGTAGCTGCCGCGCGGGAAATGGTGTCCGAGCTCCAACGCGAGGTCGAAGGTGACCTTGCCGGTGATGTCGGAGGGCTTCTCGGGGTTGCTCAGCCACCGCGAGAGGTCGATGCTCCCGACGTCGAGCGTGCCCTGGCCGTGCCAGCCCGGCACGGTGGTATCGAGGACCAGCGTGCCACGGACCGATCCGCCTGTCGAATGCAGGTCGAGTGTCGTCGCCATCCGGCGCGTCGGCCCGCGCAGCTTGACGTCGAAGCCGGCCACGACCCCGATCTTCGACAGGCCCGGGAGGATGCCGCCCCAGGCCTGGAAATCGAACCGGCCGGCATGAACGTCGAGGTCGAGGCGGGTCGGCGACTCCCGGCGATCGAGTGTGCCGTCCAGCCGGAAGGCGCTGGTCGGTGTCTCCACTGTGTAGGCGCGGAACGTCACGAGGCCGCCGCCGATTCCGAGCGTCCCGGCCATGTGCTTCATCGGCAGCTCGGGATCGTGCCCCTGCCACGAGACCGCCTGGAGGCCGATGGTCCAGACCGGCGCCGCGTAGGCGAGCGACAGGGCCGCGTTCAAGTGCTCGAGATCGGCTGGAACATGCACGGGGCCGGCGGTCACCGGCGCGGTGAGACGGACCGTGGCGTCGACCACGTCGATCGATGAAATCTCGAGCGGACGGGGCGACCGTGCCGACGGCCGCGGCGGCCGCGTCCGCACGAGGCCCGACAGGTTCCAGGACCCGTCCGGGTTGCGCGCGCCGTGAATCTCGGGCCGCACCAGGCGCAGCCGGCGGATGACCGTGCCGTGCTGCACCAGCTCGCGGATGCTGTAGGCGACCTGCACGCGCTCGATGACGACCAGCGTGTCACCGTCGCGGGTGAGCCGCACGCCGTCGAGCTCGAGCCCGCGAACGAGCGAGCCCCCAAGGCGCTCGATCGCGAGCGTGCCGGTCAGGTATTCGTTCGCCTGGCTGACGATCAGACTGCGAATCCGGTTCTTGGCCCAGCCGGTCTGCGCCACGAGGAGCGCCAGGCCGACGCCCACCAGCACGACGGCGACCGCGACGACGATCGTCCGGAGCAGGAGGACGGCGACTCGACGAGCAGGGCGGGTGAGGGCCATCGGCTGATCGTCCGATTTTATCCAACCCGCGTGCCGTCTGGCGGGAAAGCCGACGGCGGGCCGATGGCGGACGCCCCGCCCTTGACGCCGGCGCAGGGAGCGCTTATCGTGCAGGCCACACAGCCTTTGGAGGCTGGCGCCTGCCCTTGGGGGCGCGATCAGAGGAGTGAATGGATGTCGCGACTAGTTCGTCGAACAGCGCCGGCCTCGCTCGTGCTGGCGGTCGGCCTCATCGCCTGGGGCGCGCCGCACCTGAGGGGGCAGTCGGGATCGAGCGACGCGATGGCGGCCCACTCGACCGCCAAAGGCGAGTGGCCGACCTATGCCGGCGACCTTCGCGGCAGCCGGTACTCGCCGCTCGACCAGATCAATGCCGAGAACTTCAAGACGCTGAAGGTGGCCTGGCGCCTCAGCACCGACAACTTCGGCAACCGTCCCGAGAACAAACTCGAGGGGACGCCGCTCATGATCGACGGCGTGCTGTACACGACCGCCGGTAACCGGCGTGCGGTCGTCGCGATGGCCGCCGCCACCGGCGAGGTGCTGTGGGTGCACGGCGAGCGCGAGGGCGTTCGCGGTGGCACCGCGCCCCGCCAGTTGTCCGGCCGCGGCGTCGCGTACTGGACCGACGGCAGGGAGGGCCGGATCCTGTACTTCACGCCCGGCTACCGGATGGTTGCGCTCGACGCGAAGACCGGCCAGACGATCCCGACCTTCGGCAAGAACGGCGTCGTCGACCTCAAGCTGGACATGGATCAGGACCTCGATCTCACGACGGGCGAAGGCCGGGGCGAGATCGGCATTCACGCGACGCCGGTCGTCGCCGGCGACGTCGTCCTCGTCGGCGCGTCGTTCCGCGAGGGGATGACCGTCAAGACGCACAACAACCCGAAAGGGTACGTGCGCGGCTACGACGTGCGGACCGGGAAGCGCTTGTGGATCTTCCACACCGTTCCGAAGAAGGGCGAGCCGGGCTACGACACCTGGCTGAAGGGATCGGCCGAGGACAACGGCAACACCGGGGTCTGGACCCAGATGTCCGCGGACACGGAACTGGGGCTCGCGTACCTGCCGGTCGAGGATCCGACGAGCGACTTTTACGGCGGCCTGCGTCCGGGCAACAACGTGTACGCAGACAGCATCGTTGCCGTGGACCTGCACACCGGGAAGCTGAAGTGGTACTTCCAGCAGGTGCACCACCCGATCTGGGACATGGACAACTCGTCGGCGCCGATCCTGGCGGACATCGTCGTCGACGGGAAGCCGATCAAGGCGATTGCCCAGCTCTCCAAGCAGGGCTTCGTCTACGTGCTCGATCGCGCCACGGGCAAGCCGGTCTGGCCGATCGAGGAGAAGCCGGTGCCGCAGGGCAACGTGCCCGGCGAGTGGTATTCGCCGACGCAGCCGTTCCCGACCAAGCCGCCGGTCTACTCGCGCAACGGCGTCACCGAGGACGAGCTGATCGACTTCACGCCGGAACTCCACGAGAAGGCGCTGGAACTGGTGAAGCGCTACAAGCTCGGGCCGGTGTTCACGCCGGGAGTGGTCAGCAAGGTGGACGGCCCGCTGGCCACGCTGACGCTCGGCACCGCAGGCGGCGGCACGAACTGGCCCGGCGGCGCCTACGATCCCGAGACGCACACGATCTATGCGTACGCCTGCAACGCGTGCATGACCCAGATCGGGCTCTCACCGCCGCCGACGCCCGAGATCTCCGACCTGCCGTACATCCTCCACATCGCGGGCCAGCCGTTCCGCATGGCGCTCGCCGCCGGCGATCGCTCGGACGCCGACGCCGTGGAGCTGCCGCCGCCGCCACCGCTCAACCTGCCGGAGGAGTTCAAGCGGCCGGCCGGCCAGGGGCGCGGCTACACGACGACCGTCGACGGGCTGCCCCTCATCAAGCCGCCTTACGGCATCCTCGCCGCCATCAACCTGGACAAGGGCGACATCGACTGGACGATCGCCCACGGCGAAACGCCGGACTTCATCAAGAAGAACCCGGCGCTCAAGGGGCTGGACATCCCGCGGACGGGGCAGTCCACCTGGAACGTGGCGCCGCTCGTCACCAAGACGCTCGTGATCATCGGCGAGGGCCAGCAGACGACGACGTCGACCGGCAAGCCGGGGGCGATGCTGCGGGCGTACGACAAGAAGACCGGAAAGGAAGTGGGGGCCGTCTACATGGACGCGCCGGAGAGCGGCTCGCCGATGACCTACATGGTCAACGGCAAGCAGTACATCGTCGTCGCGACGAGCGGCTTCGGACACTCGGGCGAGTACGTCGCGTTCGAGCTGCCCGGGCCGGGCACCAGGACGAATCAGTAGCCGGACAACACGACCGTCACTTTGGCCACACGACCCCCTGATCGCGGGGTACGGTGGCCATTCCCTTGTACACGAACTTCTGGAGGCGCTTGCCTTCGTAGGTTTCCGTCGTGTAGATGTTGCCCTTCGAGTCGGTCGCGATGCTGTGCACGGCGTAGAACTCGCCCGGCTGGCGGCCGCCGTCGCCGAACTCGGTGACGATCTGGAGCGAGTCGCGATCCATCACGTAGATCTTCTCGTTGGCGCCGTCGGCCAGGTAGATGTACTTCTGCTGCGGATCCTTCGAGAAGGCGATGTCCCACACGGACCCGTCGCCGAGCGTCCGCGGGGCGATCCGCTGTTCCTTGACGAAGGTCCCGTCTTTCTTGAACACCTGGATGCGATCGTTCGGCCGGTCGCAGACGTAGAGGAGGCCGTCGTTGGCGAGCTGGGCGCAGTGGACCGGGTTGCGGAACTGCTGCGCGACCGGCGCGTCCGGGTTATAGCGGCCCAGATTCGTGTCGTCCGGCTTGTGGCCGTAGGCGCCCCACAGGCGCTTGAACTTGCCCGTGTTCGCGTCGAAGACGACGACCCGCTTGTTCTGGTAGCCGTCGGCGACGTAGAGCTCGTCGGTCGCCGGATCGACGAACAACTTGGCCGGCCCGCCGAGGTTCTCCTCGTCGAGGCTCCCCTTGCCCTGGCCGTGGTGGCCGATCTGCATGACGAACTTGCCGTCCTGAGTGAACTTCAGGACCTGCGCGTCCCCCTTGCCGTTGCCGCCAATCCAGACGTAGCCCTTGTAGTCGATCGTGATCCCGTGGTTCGAGACCGGCCACTCGTAGCCCTCCCCGGGCCCGCCCCAGTGGCCGATCAGGTTGCCAGCCTGGTCGAATTCGAGAATCGGGGGAGCCGGCGTGCAGCAGATCGCCCCGGGCGGGTTCGTCGACGCGTAGTGCTCCTTGGCCGCCAGCGTGTCGGGCCGGTGGATGATCCACACGTGGTCCTGCGAGTCGACCGACACGCCGATCGTCATGCCGATCCGCCAGTGGTTGGGCAGCGGCTTGGGCCAGAGGGGGTCGACCTCGAAGCGGGGCGCCTGAACCATGGACTTGTCGTCGGCCGCGGCAGCCCGCCCCAGAACCGCCTGGGCAACTCCCAGCACCGCCAGTCCTGCCACGAAGGCGCTACCGACGACGACCGTGCGCGTCCGCTTCATGCCTGATCCTCCATTCGTCTGGGGCCGGAAAGCTTTGTTCCCCGGCGGCCGGGCGCCAGTATACACTCCGCGGGGATGACCCGGTTCCCCCTTGCCCGCTCGGTCGTCGCAGGGGCGGTCGCTCTGGCCGCTCTCGGGCGGGTCTCGCTTTCGGCCCACGACATTCCGGCCGACGTGACCGTACAGGCCTTCGTCAGGCCGGGGGGCGACCACCTGCAGGTGCTGCTGCGCGTCCCGCTCGTCACGATGCGTGACTACGTGTTCCCGACCGATGGCCGCGGGTTCCTCGACATCGCCTCGGCGGACGCGTTTCTCCGTGACGCCGTGCAGCAGTGGATCGGCGACGAGCTGGAGGTGTACGAAGGGACCCGCAGGCTGCCGACGCCGCGCCTGGCGGCGGTCCAGATCTCGTTGCCGTCGGATCGTTCACTCGAGTCCTGGGAGACCGCGCTGGCGCACGTGCGGGCGCCCCGACTGCCCGACAGCGTCGATCTGGTGCCCGCGCAGGCGATGCTCGATGCGCTGTTCGAGTACCCGATCGCATCCGATCGGTCGAGGTTCTCGATTCACCCCGCGCTCGCCCGGCTCGGGCTGCGCGTCGTCACGGTGCTGCGCTTCGTGGCGCCCGGGGGAGAGGTCCGGGCGTTCGAGTACACCGGCGATCCGGGTCTGGTGCGCCTGGATCCGGAGTGGTACCAGGCGGCGTTCAGCTTTGTCGGGCTCGGCTTCGAGCACATCCTGAGCGGCGCCGATCACCTGCTGTTCCTGTGCGCGCTGGTCATCCCGTTCCGCCGCTTCCGCGCGCTAGTGCCGGTCGTCACCGCGTTCACGGTCGCCCATTCGGTGACGCTCGTGGCCTCGGCGTACGGTTTCGCGCCGGACGCCCTCTGGTTCCCCCCGCTCGTCGAGTCGCTGATCGCCGCCTCGATCGTCTACATGTCGCTCGAGAACATCGTGTCGGGGAACCTGAAACGCCGCTGGCTCATCACGTTCGGCTTCGGGCTCGTCCATGGCTTCGGCTTCGCGTTCGCCCTGCGTCGCAGCCTGCAGTTCGCGGGCGCGCACATGCTGACCTCGCTCGTGTCGTTCAATGTCGGCGTGGAATTGGGACAGCTGCTCGTGCTCGCCGTGATGATTCCCGCCCTCGCGATCGTCTTCCGGTTCGTCGTGGCGGAGCGGATGGGGACGATCATCCTGTCGGCATTCGTGGCGCATACCGGCTGGCACTGGCTGCTCGACCGGGGGGCGGTGCTGATGCAGATGGACTGGCCAGCCTTCGATGTGCCGCTGGCGGCGGCGCTCACCCGCTGGGCGTTCTTCGCGATGCTCGCTGGCGGCGCCGGCTGGCTGGTCTGGCGGGCCGCGCGGCGGCTCCAGGCGGGGTGGCTCAGCGGCAATAGAGGCGGACGAGCTCCAGCAGACGATCGAAGTCCAGCGGCTTCTTGAGGACGGCGTTCGCGCCGATGTCGCGCGCCCGCCCCTGATCGAGCGCCGAGAGCACGACCACCGGAAGCTCGCTCAGCTGTTCCTCCCCGCGCTGCCGGCGCCTGAACTCCCAGCCGTCCATGACCGGCATCATCAGGTCGAGGAGGATCACGTCCGGGCGTCGCCCGCTGTGAAGGTATTCGAGGGCCTCCTGGCCGTTGGCCGCGGTCGCGGCCGCATAGCCCTCGAGGGTCAGCAGCTGGGCCATCATTTCGCGGAGATCGGCGTCGTCTTCGACGATGAGCACCGGGCAGTTCCGGACGGACGTGAGCGTGGCTGACGGCTCTGCAGTCATCAAGAGTAGACGTTGAAGCTCTTTATATCTCGGCTCGGCACGGACCCTTCGACAGGGCGGGACACGATCAAGGTGCGCACGGGTTGAAGACGGTACTACACCGACTCGACCTTCCGTCTCAAGCCGGTCCGGCGGCGTTCCGCAGTTGTCACGGCTTGTCTGCGACCGGCGCGCCGACGCGATGGTAGTACAATCGACCCCTCATTTGGCAGCTTTTTTTCGGGAGAGCCTCCTATGTCACGCATGTTGAGATCGGTGCTGTTGTCAGCGGCCGTCGTCGGCGTCGGCGCGCTCGGGCTTCAGCCGACCCTGGTCGCGCAGCGGCGGGGCGGCGGGGCGACGGTGGGCGAGCAGCATGGGCCGTTCGGGGCGCTCTTCTGGCGCAGTATCGGGCCGCTGCGCGGCGGCCGATCCATTGCCGTGGCTGGAAGCGCGGCGCGCCCGCTCGAATACTACTTTGGCGCCACGGGGGGCGGGTTGTGGCAGACGACGGACGGGGGAACGACCTGGCATCCGGTGACCGACAACAAGATCTCGAGCTCGTCGGTTGGCGCCGTGGCCGTGGCGCCCTCCAATCCCGACGTCGTCTACATCGGCACCGGCGAGAGCGAGATCCGCGGCAACATCGCTCCGGGGGACGGCGTCTACAAGTCGACCGACGGGGGCAAGACGTGGACGCACGTCGGGCTCGAGCAGGCCGGCAACATCTCGAAGATCCGCGTGCACCCGACCAACCCTGACATCGCCTTCGTCGCGGCGTTCGGCCACTACTCGACGCCCAATCCCGACCGCGGCATCTACCGCACGAAGGACGGGGGCAAGACCTGGGACAAGGTCCTCTACCGCGATCCGAAGACGACGGGCATCGAGGTCAACTTCGACCCGAACAACCCGGACGTCGTGTACGCGGCGCTGTGGGAGGCGTTCCGCAGCACCTACATGATGTCGAGCGGCGGTCCGGGCAGCGGGCTGTTCAAGTCGGTCGACGGCGGCGACCACTGGACGGAGCTCTCGCACAACCCGGGCCTGCCGAAGGGCGTGCTCGGCAAGATCGGCTTGGCGGTGTCGCCGGCCGACAGCAACCGGATCATGGCGCAGGTGGAGGCGGAGGACGGCGGCACGTTCCTCTCCGACGACGCCGGCGCCACGTGGACGAAGGTGAGTGAGGATCGCGACGTCCGGCAGCGCGCGTTCTACTACACGCGCGTCTACGCGGATCCGAAGGACAAGAACACGTTCTACGAGCCGAACGTCGGCTTCATGAAGACGACCGACGCCGGGAAGACCTGGACGCAGCTGCGTCCGCCGCACGGCGACAACCACGACATGTGGATCGACCCGACGAACCCGAAGCGGTTCATCGCGTCGAACGACGGCGGCGCCACGGTCACGACCAACGGCGGGCAGTCGTGGACCGACCTCGACTTCCCCACGGCGCAGTTCTACCACGTCATCACGACCGCCGACGTGCCGTACCACGTGTGCGGGGCCCAGCAGGACAACAGCACGGCCTGCGTCGGCAGCGAGGCGGCCGCGGGCTTCGGGGGCGGCGGCGGCGCGGGAGCTGCGGCGTCGGCGAACCAGGTGTTCTACACGGTGGGAGGCGGCGAGAGCGGCTACATCGCCGAAGACCCGCGCAACCCCGACATCTTCTACGCCGGCAGCTACGGCGGCCTGATCACGCGGTTCGATCGGAAGACGCGCCAGCTCCGCGAGGTCAATCCGTACCCGGACAACCCCATGGGGTACGCGACCAAGGACATCGCCGAGCGCTTCCAGTGGACCTTCCCGATCGTCTTCTCTCCGACCGATCCGACGGTCCTCTACGTGGGCTCGCAGCACCTCTGGAAGACGACCAACGGCGGCGACAGCTGGACGAAGATCAGCCCCGATCTCACACGGCACGATCCGAAGACCATGGGCGACTCGGGCGGCCCGATTACGCGCGACGAGACCGGCGTGGAGACCTACGCGACGATCTTCACGATTGCCCCGTCTCCCAAGGACGGCAACCTGATCTGGACTGGATCCGACGACGGCTACGTGTTCCTGACGCGCGACGGCGGCAAGAACTGGTCGAACGTCACGCCGAAGGGCATGCCCGACTTCGTGCGGATCAGCCTGATCGAAGCGTCGCCCTTCCGTCCGGGGACCGCCTACGTGGCGGCCAACCACTATCAGTTCGACGACTTCGCGCCGTACGTCTATCGCACCGACGACTACGGCCAGTCGTGGACGAAGATCGTCAACGGGGTGGGGCCGGTCGACTACGCGCGCGCCATCCGCGAGGACACCAAGCGCGCCAGGATGCTGTACCTGGGCACCGAGCACGGCGTCTACGTCTCGTTCGACGACGGGTCGAACTGGCAGTCGCTCGACCAGGACCTGCCGGACACGCCGGTGCACGACCTCAAGGTGGAGGATCGCGATCTGGTCATCGCCACGCACGGCCGCGGCTTCTTCGTGATGGACGACATCTCGCCGCTGCGGCAGTGGGGCGTTCAGACGTCCAACAACGAGCTGACGCTGTTCAAGCCGCAGGACGCCCTGCGCGGGCTGGATCGCACGCTCTCGGTCGACTACCAGCTGAAACAGGCGGCGCAGAAGGTGACCATGGACTTCCTCGACGCTCAGGGCAACGTGATCCGCAGTTTCAGCGGGACGGCCGAGGACGAGAAGAAGCCGGCCGGGCCGCCCTCCCCGCAGGACTTCCGGCGGCCGCGCGATCCCAAGCCGCCCGTGAGCGCCGGGCTGCACCGGGTCAACTGGGACCTGCGCTACAAGGGCGCGGCGGACTTTCCTGGTCTGATCATGTGGGCGGCCAGCACGCGTGGGCCGGTGGCGCCTCCGGGCACCTACACGGTGCGCGTCACCGCCGACGGCCAGAGCCAGACGCGGCCGTTCGCCGTCCGCCGCGAGCCCCACCTGCTCGCCGACGTGACCGACGCCGATCTGCAGAAGGAGTTCGACCTCGCCATGCAGATCAGCCAGAAGACCACCGAGGCGAATCAGGCCGTGCTCCTCGTGCGCGGCATCCGGCCGCAGATCGAGGACCGCACGAACAAGCTCGACAGCAAGACGGGTCCCACGGCCAAGGCGCTCGACGACCTCCAGAAGAAGCTCACGACGGTCGAGAGCGCGATCTACCAGACGAAGTTGCAGAGCGGCGAGGACCCGCTGAACTTCCCGATCATGCTGAACAACAAGATCGCGGCGATCCAGGGCGTCGTCGAATCGGCCGACGACGCGCCGACCGAACAGAGCTACGAGGTGTTCCAGACGCTCTCGGGACGGCTGAACGAGCAGCTCAACACGCTCGACAGCGCCGTCAAGACCGAGCTGCCGAAGGTGAATCAGCTGCTGCAGCGTCAGAAGCTCGATCCGATCAAGGCCGAGCCGCTCAATCCGGAGGAGAAGACGCCGAAGGAAAAGCCGAAGCCGTAGCCCCGACCTACTTCGCCAGGTGGAACGGCACGCTCGTCACGACCGTGTTGGGGCGGAACAGGAGCGCGCCCTTGATGAGGAGCGCGCTCTGATTGTGCAGCAGGTGCTGCCACCAGCGGGCCGGGACGAACTCGGGCAGGATGACGGTGACGTAGTCATCGGGATGGGCGTTCTCCATCTGCTCGATGTACTCGAGCAGCGGCTCCAGCACCGATCGGAAGGGAGACGGCAGCACGACCAGCTCGACTCGTCCTCCCCACGTCTCCCAGGCCTTGCGGAGGGCGGCGGTGGCGTCGGGATCGACGTCGACGTACACGGCCCGCACGTCCTGTGACAGCGTCTCCGCGTAGCGCAGCGCCTCGATGACGGCGCGCTGCATGCCGCCGACCGGCACGATGACCGTGTTGTGGACGCGCGACCGCGGCGTGTAGCCGGTGAGCGTCAGCTGCGCGGCGACGTGCTCGTAGTGGCTCCGCGTCACCTTGAAGACGGCCACGACGACCGGGATGAGCAGCAGGACGATCCACGCCCCCTCGACCGTCTTCGTCACCGCCACGACCACCAGGACCACGCCCGTCACCGCCGCGCCGAAGCCGTTGACGGCGGCGCTCGTCCGCCAGCCGGCCTCCCGGGTGCGTCGCCAGTGGACGACCATTCCCGCCTGGGACAGCGTGAACGACACGAAGACGCCGATCATGTACAGGGGGAGCAGCGACTGCGTGTCGCCGCGGAACGCCACGATGAGCACGGCGGCGAAGAGCGACAGGATCAGGATGCCGTTCGAGAAGGCGAGGCGATCACCCTGGTTCATGAACTGGCGGGGGAGGTAGCGGTCGCGCGCGACGATCGACGAGAGGCGCGGGAAGTCCGCGTACGCCGTGTTGGCCGCCAGGACCAGGATGAGCGTCGTCGCGATCTGGACGGCGTAGTACCACGGCGTGCCGGCGCCGAGGATGGCGCGGCCCATCTGCGAGACGCCCGACTCGGTGGAGGTGGGCATCACGCGGAATGCGTGCGCGAGGAAGGTGATGCCGATGAAGGTGGCCACCGACAGCGCCGCCATCGCGACGAGCGTCCCGGCGGCGTTCTTCGACTCGGGCGCGCGGAACGCCGGCACGCCGTTCGAGATGGCCTCGACCCCGGTCATCGCCGTGCAGCCGTTGGCGAACGCCGTGAGCAGCAGGAAGGTGCCGAGCGGGCGCGAGCCGGCAGCGGGGGGGAGGGGGGCGTCGACCGGTATGTAGGTGCCGGCCAGGTACTGATAGAACCCGGCGACGATCAGCAGGACGATCGAGCCGATGAAGAAATAGGTCGGCACCGCGAAGATCCGGCCCGACTCCCTGATGCCGCGCAGGTTTCCGACCGTCAGGAGGAAGAGGAACGCGAGGCAGATCTCGACGCGGTAGGGGTGGAGTGCCGGGAACGCCGAGGTGATCGCGAGGACGCCGGCCGAGATGCTGACCGACACGGTCAGGGTATAGTCGACGAGCAGCGACGCCGCCGCGACCAGCCCCGCGCTCGCGCCCAGGTTCTCCTTGGCGACGATGTACGCGCCGCCGCCGTTCGGGTAGGCGTAGATGGTCTGGCGATACGAGAACGCGACGATCGCGAGCAGGGATCCGATGACGAGGCTGATCGGGATCGCGTACCCGAGCGCCGCGGCTCCCGCCAGGGCGAGCGTGCTGAGGATGAAGTCGGTGGCGTATGCCACCGACGACAGCGGGTCCGAGGAGAGCACCGCGAGGCCGGTGACGCGCGACAGGCGCTCGTGGTGGGCGAGATGCGACGGAATGGGCCGGCCGACGAGGAGCCGCTTGAGGTTGGGGAAGGCGGAATCGTCAGCCACGGGTCGCGTCGCGTTCGCGTGCCGAAGGTCCGGCCTGCGCATGCTATCACACGGGGTATAATCCACCGCTCGGCATGAGGACGGCCCGTCGGTACCTGATCAGCGGCCGCGTGCAGGGCGTCGGCTTCCGGTTCTTCGCCGAGGGCGCAGCCGTTCGCGAAGCGCTCCACGGATGGGTGTGCAACCGCGCCGACGGCCGCGTCGAGATCGCCGTCGAGGGCGACGTCGAGGCGCTCGTCCGCTTCGAGCGCGAGATGCGGCACGGGCCGCCGTTGGCCCGGGTCGACGCGATCGAGATCGAACATACCGCGCCCACCGGGCGCGACACAGGATTCAGCATTCGGTGAAACCCCTCCCCGACATGGATCAACTCAAGACGAAGATTCGCAGCATTCCGGACTTCCCCAAGCCGGGCATCCTCTTCTACGACATCACGACGCTGCTGCAGGAGGCGGCCGGGTTCCGCGCCGCCGTCGACAGCCTCAGCCTGCCGTTCGAAGGACAGGGGATCGACGTCGTCGTCGGGATCGAGAGCCGCGGGTTCATCTTCGGCGCCGCGGTGGCCGATCGCATCGGCGCCGGATTCACCCCCGTGCGCAAGCCGGGCAAGCTGCCGTCGACGACGGTGCGGGCGACCTATGACCTCGAGTACGGCTCGGACTCGCTCGAGATGCACGACGATGCCGTCCGGCGCGGGCAGCGCGTGCTCATCGTCGACGACCTGCTGGCGACCGGCGGCACGGCGCGGGCGACGAGGGACCTCGTGAAGAAGGTCGGCGGCCACGTCCACGCCCTGGCGTTCCTCATCGAGCTCGTCGCGCTGAACGGGCGCCAGCGCCTCGACGGCGAGCACGTCCACACGGTGCTGAAGTACCTGACGTGGAGCGCGGAGCGCGACCCTTCAGCCGGGCGGACGTGCCGCGGTGACCCTGCTCGGCCTGGGCATCGTCGGCGCGGCGCTGGTGGCCGTCGGGTGGATCGTGGCGGCGCGCATCCGCGAGCGTCAGCGCCAGGCCTCGGTGGAAGCGATGCTGCGGCTCTTCGGCCCCGCGCTGGCCGAGACGCACCGCGATCCGAGGGCGCTCCTCGTCTGGTATCCGCTGGCCGCCCTCTGCCGCACGCTCGACCCCGAGTCCTTCTCGCGTCTCGACCGCGCCGCCGGCGCGCGGTTTCCCTTCACGCGCGAGGTCGTCGAGAGCGCACACGCGCGGTGGACGGCCGAGTGGCTCGCGTGGGAGCGCAGCCACGATGAAGAATTCAAGCTCAAGGCCGCGGCGGCTGAAGAGGCGCTCGCGGCTTCTGAGGGATCGCCCGTGCTGAAGGCGCGGATCGCCGCCGTCGAACGCGAGAAGCTCGAGACCTACCAGCGACGGTACGAAGAATACGTCCGCGTGGCAAAGGCGCTGCAAGGACTCAGCGGCCGATAGGCCGGACGAGCATGCGCGAGTCGGGCCGCCTGGGCCGGCTCATGAGCGCTGATCGTTGACCGGCGCGCTCCCCTCCTCGCGGGCCGTTCGGAGGTTGGCAGCCGCAAGGGCGCGGACGCCGCACAGCCTGATGTCGCCGTTCGTCAACCGTCGCGCGAGCGCGGGGTCGCACAGCGCATCGGTTTCCGCGTCCCAGTCATAGCCCCACGAGTAGGTCCGGGCGATGAGCGCGCCGTCGGTGCCGGGATGCGTCACCAGCTCGATCAGGCCGTGGGCACGACCGAGCAGTCGACCGACGCGGGCGGCCGTCAGGTGGCCGGCGTCCGTCACGCCGATCGTGCAGTCGTTGACGCAAAGGCCGGCGGCGCGCGCCTTCTCGGCCGCGCGCGCCGCCAGCCGGCCGAGCGCGAAGATCGCGCCAGCCCTGACCCAGTTCGATCCTTCACGCGCGCGGTCGGCCGGGATCCGCACATACGGCACGCGGTACTCGAGCGCCAGACGCACGACGACATCGAACACGCCGGGCAGAACGTGAAGATGTTGATGGCCGTTCAGGTGGCATGGCGCCAGGCCGGCGGCCAGGACCCGCTCGATCTGGGCGCGGAATTCGGTCTCGACGTCGATCAGCGAAACGGCGCCGCGTGCCAGCCGTGCGATGAACCGCCATTGGTCGGATGCGAAGGCGCCGCCGGACGTCAGCAGCGTGGGCACGCGCGCGGGGTGACCGGCCGGACGCCCGCCGGTCAGCATCAGGTGGACGCCGACGTCGAGGCCGGGGCAGCTTCGCAGCAGGTCCGCAGCGTGAAGGAGCTCCGGGCCTGCGCCGGCCACGCTGCACGCGGTCACGATCCCGCCTCGGTGGGCGCGGATGGCGCCGAGCGTCATCCCACGGTGGAGGCCGACATCGTCGGCGGTGACGATCAGCGCATTCACCGAACGGGCGCCCCGGAAACCCGTTCCCGCTCCAGATGGCGCGCCCGGTGCCCGCGCTCGGGTCGCCGCATGTCCGGGTACAGCTTCACGAGCTCGACGAGGATCCGCAGGATGACCCCGGGCGAGGAGAGGTGCGACTGTCCGTACGAGCGCGGAAAATAGTCGGCGCCGATCTGCTGGACGACGAAGCCCGAGTTCTTCGCCTTCACGATGAGCTCCGCGTCGACGAGTGAGCCTTCCGAGCGAATCTCGAACGCCTCGAGCACCTCGCGGCGAAAGAGCTTGAACGCGAAGTTGATGTCGCGGAACGGCCACTGGAACACGAGCCCGATGAGCGCGTTGTACACGCGCGAGTAGAGCGATCGTCGCAGGCCCTCGGGCACGCGGTCGAACCGGTAGGCGGCGACGACGTCCGCGCGGCTCAACCGCATCGCCCTGATGGCGCGGCCGATGACGTCGGGGTCGACCGGCAGGTCGGCATCCGTGTAGAGCACCAGGTCCTTCGTCGCCGCCGCGAAGCCCGTGCGGACGGCCGCTCCGAGCTTGCGGTTGCGATCGTGCTGCAGCAGCCGGATGTGGGGATTCTTCGTGGCGGCGGCGCGGACGATCTCGGCGGATTCGTCCGTCGAGGCGTCGTCGACGACGATAATCTCGTAGGCCGACGCGTGCCGTTCGAGTGCGTCGGCGACGACGTCGAGCGTGTGGGCGATGTTCTCCTGTTCGTTGAACATCGGCACGACGCACGACACAGATACCCGGGCCGCGAGAGGCGGCAATCGCGTTGGCATCGCGGGGCCATGATACGCTAGCCCCACTCATTGTGCACAAACGAATTCGGAATCAGGCGGGCCGGCGCGCCGTGTAGAGGATGTGGGAGTGGGGATAGCCGCGATCGATCGGCTGCACCGTGACCTGCTCGAACCCGAGCCGCTCCAGGCGCGCGCGAACGGCCTGACGGCCTTCGTAGGTCTGGCCTGACCCGATTGTCAATCGGAGTCCCCGGATGGCAATGGTCTCCTGAAGGACGTTCCATCCGAACTTGAGCCGGTGTGCGGGGTCGATGTCCTTGAGCACGAGGATCCCCTCCGGGTCTCAGCCGTTCTCTCAGGCGGCCGAGCAGGGAATCGCGCTCCCCGCCGGGAACGCGGTAAAGGACGTCGCACAGGACGACGGCGTCGAACCGCCCGCGGACGGAGGAGTCCGGGCCGCAGACCCACAGCACGGAGGGATCGCGCAGGGTCGATTTCAGCTTCCGGAGGTCCGGTTCGACGGCGACGACCTTCAGGACCCGTCCCGCCACGGCGAGCCGCGCGAGCACGCCGTGGCCGGCGCCAACGTCGAGGACGACGCCGCCCGGCGGCAGCGCTTCGACGACCGCCAGGAACGGACAGGTCACGAAACGACCGAGAAGGTGCAGGCGCGAGCCGATCGGGAATCCGGCCGACGAGCGGCGAAGCAGGTCGAGCGCCGCGCGGAATCGTAGCGACACGGAGCGATTATACGGAGTGACTCCGATCAACGCGGCGGAGCTGGGCGAACGAAACGGCTTCGGCCGCCCGGGCGCGGGGTGGCTGACGACGGCCGGTCAGTTTCCGCTCCGCGTCGGGGTCGCCTTGGCGGCGCTCTTCGCGCTGCTGGTCAGGACCCGCCCCCAGACCTTCTGGGAGTACGACGAGCTGTTGTTCGGCGCGGGCGTCGTCTCGTTCGAGCCGCTGCGCCATCACCCGCATCCGCCCGGCTACCCGGTGTACATCGGGTTCGGGAAGATCGTCAACCTAGCGGTGGGCGACGCGTTCACCGCGCTGGTCGTTCTGAGCATCGTCATGTCGCTGGCCGGGTTCGTTTTCCTGGCGGCCGCGTGTCGAAACCTGCTCGACGACGACTGGCTGGCGCTGGGTGGAGCGACGCTCTTCTCGTTATCGGCCGGCATGCTGGTGTATGCCAGCCTGCCTTTGTCCGACGCGCCGGCTGTGGCGCTCCTGGCGGCGACGCTCTACGCCTCCTCGAAGGCGCCGTGGAGCGGGAGCCGCGATGCGATTCTGCTCGGCCTGTTCGGGTCGCTCGCCGTCGGGTGCCGCCCGCAGCTCGTGGTGATCGTCCTGCCGCTGCTTGCGTTGACGGTGCTCCAGAACCCGTCGCGCGGTCGGAACGCTGTTGTCGTCGGCGCTGTATTCGCAGCGGCGTCGCTCGCCTGGCTGCTTCCGCTCCTCGCGGCGACCGGCGGACCGTCTGGTCTGCTCCGGTACGAGTTCGTCCAGGCCGCCGATGTCGCCGTGAACGACGCCTCGCTGGCAAGGAACGGCTGGCGCTGGTCCATGCTGATTCAGCGCTTCGTCGCTCACCCGTGGGGGCCCAAGGCTCTGTCGCTGCCGGTTCTCTTCTGCGCGGGCGTCGGCCTGGCGGTCGCCGTCGTGAAGCGGGAACGGAGACTGGCGCCGCTCCTGGTGTCGGGCGGGCTCTACCTGGCGTTCGCCGTGGGAGTCATGGACCCGTCCGATGGCGTTCGGTACGCGCTGCCGGCCGCCCTGGTCGTGGCGTTGATGGCCTGCCGAGGCTGCGCCGCGCTGGCATCGTGGCGCCTGCGCCTGGATTCCCGCGCCGTGCTCGTGCCGGTCGGGCTCGTCGGCGTCGGATCGCTGATCTACGTCTGGCCGGTCGTCGGGCAACGTCACGCGGCCCCATCGCCACCCGCCGAAGCCGCCGCGTACGCCCGGCGCCAGCTGCCTCCCGCCTCGGTCATCCTGTACGAGGCGCCGCTCCGGCCGCATGCGCAGCAGCTCTTTTCGACCTTCCGCTCCTCGCTGCTCGAGCCGGGATTCGGCGGCCTGGCGGACCGCGCCGACACGCCGGTGTTCGTCCTCGCCGACGGGGCGAGCGACGAGCCGGGGGCGGTGACGTTTTCCTGGCGCGACAGCGACGCGTACGGGAAGCTGACGCGTAATCACTACCGCGTCATTTCGCTCGTGCCGGTTCCGCAGGCGCGCCGGTTCAGAGCCGTTCGTGGGGTGTACCGACCCGAGCGGACGGTTCGCGGCCAGAGCTGGCGCTGGCTGGCGCCGGCCGCGGAAATCGCGCTCCCCGATGTCGGCGCTCGATCCGCCGAGATTCGCCTGGGTCTTCCTGCGGACTACCCCTGGGGCTCGGTGCAGGTGAGCGTGTGCGCGGCGCCGTGCGCGACGCGCGTGAGCGCGTCCGTCACGCGCGGCGGAACGGCGCGGGTGGACGTCGATCTGTCGGCCGGCCAGCAGGCGATCCGCGTGGAGAGCGCGCGATCGTTCGTGCCGGCGGAGCGTCCCGAGCTCCTCCAGCGCGATCGACGCGTGCTCGGCGTCATGCTGCTCGGGGTCGCGCAGACGAGCCGCGCGTCGGCGTTCCGTGAGCCGAAGAGCGGGCGCGCCGCATCGCAGTCGCCGATGACCTGCTACACTAAACGATCGCGGCACGCACGCGCCCGTAGCTCAGGGGATAGAGCACCCGCCTCCTAAGCGGGGGGCCGGCAGTTCAAATCTGCCCGGGCGCGCCACTCCTCGCCGCGCCAAACGGCCTGCCGAAGACCTCGACCGCAAAGATAGACTATGAGTTCACGCGCGTCGGTCATGCGTCGCCGCCACCGGACGCCGCCTCGGCGCTTCCGGGCCTGACGGCAGGGGAGCGTCGCGGTGGTTGCGCCGGAGGTCTTCCCGGACCATGATTCGAGCGGGTTTCCCGGAGGCCGTCCGTGCCCGATCCAGCCGTCACGTATGCCAGCTACCTCAACGTCGAGGAGCTGCTCGCCTGCCAGAAGCCGCGCTCCGCGGGTCCGGAGCACGACGAGATGCTGTTCATCATCATCCACCAGGTGTACGAGCTCTGGTTCAAGGAGATCATCCACGAGCTCGACCACCTGAAGGCCGCCCTGGTCGCGAACGACACCCCCGTCGCGCTGCACACCCTCAGGCGCATCCTCACGATCATGAAGACGCTCGTCGGCCAGGTGGACATCCTCGAGACCATGACGCCGTTGTCGTTCAATTCCTTCCGCGGACGGCTCGAGAGCGCGAGCGGGTTTCAATCCTCCCAGTTCCGGGAGTTCGAGTTCGTGCTGGGGCATCGATCCCGGCACGCGATCGCCAACCAGCCCGAGGGGAGCCCGGCGCGCCGGCGCCTCGAGCGCCGGCTCGGTACGCCGGCGCTCTTCGACTGCTTCCTCGCGTTCCTGGCGGCCAACGGTTACGACGTGCCCGACGAGGTGCTGGCGCGCAATCCGGACGACGCGTACGGCGGCGACGAGCGGGTGCAGCAGTCGATCATCGAGGTGTATCGGTACCGACCCGGAGCGGGCCGCCGTCTGCGAGCGGCTCGTCGACCTCGACGAAGGCATCCAGGAATGGCGCTACCGGCACGTGAAGATGGTCGAGCGCACGATCGGCACCAAGCCGGGGACGGGCGGATCGGCAGGCGTGGAATACCTGCGCACCACGCTGTTCAAGCCGCTCTTTCCGGACCTGTGGGCGATTCGCCTGCACCTGTAAGATGACCCCCCTGCCACCGTACCGGCATCATCCGAACGCTCTTGCGGCGCACTACGGCCGCTTCCGGGTGAGCGAGCGGCTGCTCTTCACCGGGCACTCGCACCAGGCCTGGCCCGATTGCGCGTTCGAGGGCCAGATGCAGGCCTTCGAGGACGCCGCGCGGCTGGTCGACGACAAGTGGGCCAGCGCCTTCGGGAAGGCGGACCGCTACCGGACTGCCATCGCGCGCCTCCTCGGAGACGACGACGGGCTCGTGGCGCTCGGTCCGAGCACGCACGATCTGCTCGTCCGCCTGCTTTCGGCGCTGTCCTGGCGGACGCGCACGCAGATCGTCACGACCGACGGCGAGTATCACAGCGCCCGCCGCCAGTTCGATCGGCTGGAGGAAGAGGGCGTCGCGATCGTCAGGGTGCCGGCCGGCCGGGCAGACACGCTGGCGGAGGCCGTCGCCGCGAGCGTCGACGATCGGACGCTGTGCGTCCTGGTGTCGCAGGTCCTGTTTCAGACCGGCCGCATCGTGCCGCATCTGGACGTCATCGCGCGCGCCTGTCGGATGCACGGCGCGCCGCTCGTCGTGGACATGTATCACAGTCTCAACGTGGTGCCGGTCAGCCTGCGCGCGATGGACCTGTCGGATGCGTTCGTCCTCGGCGGAGGATACAAGTACATGCAGTGCGGCGAGGGGAACGCCTTCCTGAGGTGCCCCCCGGGGTGCCCCCTTCGT
Source organism: uncultured Acidobacteriota bacterium (assembly GCA_963840225.1). Taxonomy (GTDB): domain Bacteria; phylum Acidobacteriota; class Vicinamibacteria; order Vicinamibacterales; family CAVVIG01; genus JBLMXQ01. The sequence goes on along the minus strand of CAWIYH010000004.1, from coordinate 793,310 downwards.
CCGATCCTGACCGGCTGGTTCGCCGAGTTCGGAGCGATGGCCGATCCCGCCAGGCCCGGCGCGGTGCAGTACGGCCCCGGCGCGGCCCGGTTTGCCGGAGCGACCTACGATCCGACGAGCCACTACCGCGCCGCGGCGGTCGTGGACTTCTTCGACGCGATGGCGCTCGGGCCGGCGCTCCTGCGCGAGGTCAGCCAGCATCAGGTCGGGCTGCTGGCCGCGACCTTCGACGCGCTCGATCTCGATCCGCGCATCGTGACGCGGTGCCGTCGGGTGCCACTCGATGGCCTGGGCGGGTTCCTCGCGCTCGAATCGCCCCGGGCCGCGGCCCTGCAGGCGGCACTCAAGGGGCGCGGCGTGCTGACCGACTACCGGGATCGCCACCTGCGCTTCGGCCCGGCTCCCTACGTCTCCGATCGGCAGATCCTCGATGCGATGGGGACCCTGGGAGAGGCGGCGCGCGCGATGAGGCCATGACGCACCCGGACACCGAGGCCGACCTCGTCGTCGGCTTCAGCGGCGCCGAGCACTTCGCCTGCGTGGCCGTCTGTGCGCCCGACGGGGTGCTCGGCGTGTGCGAGCAGGAGCGCGTCACGCGCGTCCGGGGCGCCGGATTCAACCGGAGCGGACTGCCGGACGAGGCGCTCGACGAGCTGCTGCGGCGCGCCGGGCGGAGCCGCCAAGACGTCGCTCTGTACGTGACGTCGAAGGAGGCGCTGTCGCGCCCGGGTCGGTTCCCGGCCCTCGACCATCACCTGTCGCACGCCTGCGCGGCCTTTCTGCCCTCTCCGTTCGCGTCCGCCGCGATTGTGGTCTGCGACAACGAGGACCCAGCGGTCAGCGTCTGGCGCGGCGACGGCACGGCCGTCACGAGGGTCGAGACGCCGTGGCAGGGCCTGGGCTTCGCCGGCTTCTACTCACAGTGCGCCGCGGCTCTCGGACTCGGGACCGTAGCGAGCGAGCGGCGCATGGAGGCGCTGGCTCGCTACGCTGTCCCGAGCGTCGACGAGAGGGCGGCGGCGCTCGTGAGCCTCGACGATCATCGACTGAGGCTCGCGCCGGGCTGGCCGCTCCAGATCGAGCGGTGGGTGCGGAGCGCCACGCCCGAGATCAAGGCCCCGGTGGCTGCGGCGCTGCAGCGTCGGCTCGGGGATCTCGTGGTTGAATTTCTCGCCGGCATCAGGCGGCGCACGCGGGGAACCGACCGCCTCTGCGTCGGCGGCAGCCTGTTCCACAACAGCTACATCAACTCGCGCGTCAAGCTGGAAGCCGGCTTCGACGAGGTATTCGTCCCGGTCAATCCGGGGAACGCCGGCCTGGCGCTGGGGGCCGCGCTGCACGCGAGCCGCCGGCCGCGTCAGGACGTCTCGCCGTTTCTCGGGCCCGCCTACGGGTCGGAGGAGATCAAGGCGATCCTCGACAACTGCAAGTTGACCTACACGTGCATGTCGACCCAGGAAACGGTGGAGGCGGCCGTCGGTGCCCTGCGGAAGGGGCGGCTCGTCGCCTGGTTCGACGGCGCGATGGAGTGGGGGCCGCGGGCGCTCGGGGCGCGGTCGATCGTCGCGAACCCGTTTGCACCCTACGTGCTCGAAAACCTGAACCGGTTCCTCAAGCTGCGCGATCCATGGCGCGGGTATGCGCTCAGCGGCCGCGTCTCCGCGGTCCGGGAGTGCTTCGACGGGCCGGGCGAGTCGTCGTTCATGGAATGCGATTTCACAGTGAAGGACCGGGATCGGTTCCGCCACGTGCTGCCCGGGCCCGGGCCGTCCGTCAGGGTCCAGACGGTCGACGGGCGGAGGTCCCCCCGCTTCGCCGAGCTGCTCGACGCCTTCGGCGACGCGTGCGGGCTGCCCATCCTCGTCAACACGTCTTTCAACGGCTTCCAGGAACCGATTGTGTGCAGCCCACGTGATGCCATCCGTGTGTTCTTCGGGACAGGCGTGGACATGCTGATCCTCGGGCAGTTCGTCCTGAGCAAGTAGGTCGTCCGGGAGCGGAACGGCCGCAGTCCGCCTTTTGGCGGCGGACGCTGCATCGGTCTACACTCTGCTGGCCATGTGCCGGCCCGCGTGCCTTCCGCGAAGGATCCTGGCTCTTGTCCTGTCAGGGGTCCTCGTCCTCGTGGTCTGGATGAGGGTGGCTGGCGCCGCGCCCGAGCTGCGCTCGCGCCTCGTGCTCCTCGGCACGGGCACGCCGAACGCCGATCCGGAGCGGTGGGGACCCGCCGTCGCCGTGGTCGTCGACGACGAGGCGTACCTCGTCGACGCGGGCGTCGGCGTCGTGAGGCACGCCGCGGCGGCGGCGGACCACGGTATTCCCGCGCTTCGCCCCGCCGGACTGCGGCGCGTGTTCATCACCCACCTGCACTCGGACCACACGCTCGGCCTGCCCGATCTCATGCTGAGTCCCTGGGTCCTCGACCGTCCGACGCCGCTCGACGTGTACGGCCCGCCCGGGATAGCGGCGATGACGCGGCACATCGAGGAGGCGTGGCGCGAAGACATCGACATGCGGTTGTTCGGCCTCGAGCCGCAGTCCACGCGGAACTATCGCGCCCTCGTCCACGAGCTCGCGCCCGGTCTGGTGTTCGAGGACGACAGGGTCCGCGTCGACGCGATTCCGGTCGCGCACGGTTCGTGGCCCGACGCCTACGGCTTCCGCTTCAAGACGCCGGACCGGACGTTCGTGATTTCCGGCGATACGCGTCCGATCGATGCCGTCGCCAGGGCGTGCGACGGCTGCGACGTGCTGATGCACGAGGTATACTCGGCCGCGACGCTCGCCACGCGTCCGCCCGAGTGGCAGCGATACCATCGGGCGTTTCACACGTCGACCGTCGAGCTTGCCGCGCTGGCGACCAAGGCTCGGCCGAAGCTGCTCGTCCTCTATCACCAGCTCTTCTGGGGCACCACCGACGCCGACCTCGTTCGGGAAATTCGCCAGGCGGGATACACGGGGCGGGTCGTGTCGGGAAAGGACCTCGATCAATTCTGACCGGCCACCTTCGTGTTGCCGCCGCCGCCGACGTTCCCGCGCTGCGTGAGCTCATCGACGTGTCGGTCCGTCGGCTGAGCGTCGGGTTCTACACGCCCGCGCAAGTGGACGCCGCGCTCAGAGAAGTCTTCGGCATCGACACCCAACTCATCGTCGACGGCACGTACTACGTGATCACGATCGAGGATCGGATCGCCGGCGCGGGAGGATGGAGCGGGCGGCGCACGCTGTACGGCGGGGACCAGGCCAAGCAGCCGCGCGACGACCTGCTCGACCCGGCGGTGGCGCCGGCGCGGATCCGGGCGTTCTTCGTCCACCCCGACTGGGCCCGGCGCGGCCTGGGCCGCCGGCTCTTCGCCGCGTGCGAGCGCGCGGCGCGCGCTCGTGGCTTCACCCGCTTCGAGCTGATGGCGACGCTGCCCGGTGAGCCGCTGTACCGCGCCCTCGGCTTCGAGTCGAAGGACGCCGTGTCGGTCGGGCTCGGGAACGGGCTGGAGCTTCCCTGCGTCAGGATGGAGCGCGCGATACAGGGCGGGGCGCCCCCGGCTTCTGGCGGCGATCTCCCGCCGGGCGTGGCGGGTGGGTGATCGGCGGCGGCGGCCGGGGCTCCAACGTATAATGGCGTGTATCCACTGGGCACTCCGCTCGAAATGGCGACGACCGGCGGTCGCGAGGCGACGCGGCGCCGCTTCCAACGACCAGGCAGGCGCTCGAGAAAGACCGAAGGCGTATGAAGAGAACCGAACGGCGGCATCTGAAGGAGAACGAGCTCGAGATCCTGACGCGGCAGGCCCGGGATCTCGTCGAGGCCCGCAAGCGCGAGGTGACGGCGATTGTCGTGGCCGTCGTCGTCCTCGGTGTGGCCGCGCTCGTGTACTTCGGATGGCGGCAGTCGGTCCAGTCCCGCGCCGGGGCGATGCTCGCCCAGGCTCTCGCGGTCCAGGACGTCCGGGTGGGGCCGGCGGCTGCCCCGGGCGGCTCGACGGCGCCGGGCCCGAGCTTTCCGACCGAGCAGGCACGCGACGAGGCCGCGCTCGCCAAGTTCAAGGCGACCGCCGACACGTATCCGTCGACCGACGCCGGGATCTTCGCGCGCTACCGGCAGGCCGCGCTGCTCGTGCAGCTCGGGCGTCCCGGCGATGCGATGCCGATCTATCAGCAGGTGATCGCGAAGGCGGGCAGCGGCAACATCTACGGCGAGATGGCGCGGCTGGGCCTGGCCGAGGCGCAGGCGCGGGCGGGACACTACGATCAGGCGATCAAGGGTTTCCAGGAGCTGGTACAGCGCACCGACACGCAGTTGCCGATCGATGCCATCCTGATGCAGCTCGGGCACGTCTATCTCGATGCGGGCAAGCAGGCCGACGCCAGGCAGGCCTTCTCGCGCGTCGTGCAGGAGTTTCCGGACTCGCCGTACACGGGCGAGGCGCGGCAGCAGCTGGACGGCCTGAAGAAGACGTAGCCGACGCCGCGCCTACGTCTCGGCCTGGCCGAAGCGGTACGACAGAATCTTGTAGATCAGCTTCGCGCACATGAACGTCGGCGCGACGTTGTGGGGCTGCGGCAACAGCTCGACGAGGTCGCAGCCGACGAGGTGCCTCGACTCGACGACCCGCCGCAGCAGCGCGAGCCCTTCGTACCACGACAAGCCGCCCGGTTCCGGCGTGCCGGTCGCCGGCATGATCGCCGGGTCGAAGCCGTCGACGTCAATGGTCACGTAGACGTTCTCGCTCAGCGAGTCGACGACGCGCTCGATCCAGTCGACGTCGTTCCGCATGTTGAAGTCGTAGAAGACCTCGGTGGGCAGGGTCGGCACGGCCCGGGCCTCTTCCGGCGACAGGCTGCGGATGCCCACCTGCGTCGCGCGCGCGTACTCGAGGACGCGGCGCATGGCGCACGCGTGGTTGTGCGGCGAGCCCATGAACGCGTCGCGCAGGTCGGCGTGGGCGTCGATCTGGAGCACCGACAGACCGGGGTACTTCGAGGCGACGGCCGCCACGACCGGCGGCGTGATGGAGTGCTCACCGCCCAGGACGACGGGGAACTTGCCGCGCTGGACGAGCTCACCGGCGACGCGCCGGATGGCGGCGACCACCTCCTCCATCGACGCGAAGGGCAGCTCCATTTCCGGCATCGTGAAGATGCCGACGCTGTGCACGTCGGTCTCGGTCTCCTCGTCCCAGAGCTCCATGTGGGAAGAGGCGAGGAGGATCTCGTGCGGGCCGGTGCGCGTACCGGGCACGTACGAGGTGGTGCGGTCGAGCGGCACGGGCAGGATCACCACCCGGGCGCGCTCGAAGTCGGTGGTGGTCGGCTTGGTGCCGCCGAACTCGCCCGGGGTGACCTGTTCGTAGTCGAACGGCAGGCTCATTCAATCCTCGACGAACCGATCGTGGCGTACGGCCTCGCCGTCGATCGTCATCGTGCGATCGGCGAGAGTGAACGTCGGGCGCGTGCGGTCGGCCAGCCGCCGGCCGTCCGAGGTTGCCAGCGCGCTGACGAGCAGCGGCAGCGCCAGGGTCGCGTCGGCCTGTACGCTGACGCGATCGGCGTCGGTCGCCAGCTTGCCCCAGCTCTGCGCCTCCTCGAGGGTCGAGCCCGACGCGCCGCCGAACTGCGGCACGTCGGCGACGATCTGCAGCGCGTACTGGTGGCCGCCGACGCGCGAACTGTAGAACTCGGCCTGCACCGACGCCTGGTTGATGAAGTTCTTCGGCGTGCCGCCGCCGAGCACCACCGACGCCGTGCGCGGCCGCCGGATGATCATGTTCGCCGACTCGACGATGTCGCCGATGATGTCGATGTGACCGGTGGCCTCGCGCTTGTGGCGCGCCTGCGAGAGCCCCATGCCGATGGAGGAGTCGGCGATGGCGGGGCAGAAGATCGGCACCTTCGCGCGGTAGGCGGCCGTCAGGATGCCGTCGCGGCCGGTCGACTCCCAGAGATGTCCGCCCAGCAGATGCAGGAACTCCCGCGTCGTGTAGGGCCGCGGCTCGAGCCCGGCGGCGAACTCCGCGATCCAGTTGTCGTTGCCAATGAACTCTTCCTCGTCCGCGTAGGTGTCGTACACGCGGTCGATCCGCTCCGCGGCCAGGGCCGCGTCGTCGGCGAGCGGGGAGCCGACGTAGTGGCGCTGGCCGCGCGTCTCGTGGAGGTCGTGGTACAGGTTCGCGCCGGTCGAGACCAGGCAGTCGACGTAGCGGTGCGCAATCAGGTGCGCGACGATCAGGCGAAGGCCGCCCGCGCTCAGCGCGCCTGCCATGCCCAGGAAGATGGTGACGTCGTCGCTGAGCATCTTGCGCCAGACGCGCCGAGCCGTCGCGAGGTTGCGGCCCTGGAACGAGATGCGCTCCATGCGCGAGAGCACCTGGTCGGCCGTGAGCTCGGCGTCGACGGCGAACGGCTCGACCGGGGTGTGGAGGAACCGGGACTTCTTCGGCATGCGCGCACATTATACGGGGTCGCGCGGATTTCACGCGCTGCGCGCGGCCCGCGACGACCCCGGCCGGCGTCGACGCGCCGTCAGGTCTGGTCGACGAAGTAGGGAATCGCGCGGAACAGGCCGGCCGCCGCCAGGCAGACGAGCGCCGGCAGCGCGAACCACTGGTACACGGGCGCGTCGCGCACGTAGGCGGTGCTCACGAGCGATCCCTTCTCGATCGAGTCGATGGTCGCCGACGCCGCCACCAGATCGCGCTCGGACGTCGCGTTGAAGTAGCGGCCGCCGGCGCGACCGATCACCTGCAGCAGCCGCTGGACCTGCGGCTTGTCCCGCACCTCGCGCTCCAGATCGACGCCGACGACATGGACGCGAATGTCGGCGTCGCTGGACTCGCCGAGCACGTCGACCGGATCGCGCCCGCGGTTGTTCTCCCCGTCGGTGAACAGCACGATGACCTGGTGTCCGCGGGTGGCCCCGCGCGACTGCCGCGCCAGCAGGTAGTTGGCCAGCGCCAGGCCGTCGCCAATCGCCGTCTGTCCTTCGCCCTGCAGGATGCGGTCGTCCACCATGTCGACGTAGTGCCGCAGGTAGTCGTAGTCGAAGGTCAGCGGGCTGACCACGTACGCGTGGTCGGAGAAGACGACGAGCCCGATGCGATCGTCACGCCGGCCGCGGATGAACGCCTTGATGGCGTTCTTGGTGGCTTCGAGCCGCGTCTTGCCCGGCGGCCGCGCCGGCTCGCGCATCAGCTGCGCAATCGGCGCGGGGTTCATCTCCTCCTCCATGCTCGAGGAGAGGTCCAGCACCATCACGATGTCGAGGCCGCGCGAATGGACCTCCGTCTGCGAGTACGGAATCACCGGTTCCATCAGCGCGAGGCCCGTCAGGACGAGGGTCGCGACCAGCAGGAGGAACGGCAGCCGGCGCAGCGGAGAGGCCCGGTAGGCCCGCGCGGTCAGCCAGCGGACCGTCGTCGAGGCGGCGAAGCGCCGGCGGAGCGCCCACTGGAGCACGCCGACGCCGGTCAGCGTCGCGAGGAGCCACCAGCCGAGCCCCGGATGGAGGAAGCGCACGCCCTCACCGCGCCGCGAGAATCTCGCCGGTCTGATCGAGCGCCGCGCGGCACTGCTCGAGCGACGGCAGCGCATCGGGCGGCGCGTAGCGCGCCAGGTCGCACGCCGCCAGGAGCGTCGTCACGGTGCCCGGCGGGACGCCCGTCGTGGCGGCCGCCTCGATCGCCGGCTCGACCTCGGCCGGTGTGAGGCTCTGACCGGCGATGCCGCAGGCTTCGCGCAGGTGCTGACGCACCAGCTCGTTCATGCGCGAGTAGGCGTCGCGCCGTCCCTGCGGCGTCGTGAGGTCCATCGCGCGGAGCTCCTCGAGCGTGGTCTGTTCGTCCTGCCGCACCTGGCGGGCCGATCGGCGCGGCGACAGCCGGCCGCGCCGGCGGACCGCGCCCGCGGTCACGAGCCCGACCGGCACGATCGACGCGATGACGAGACCGAGGCCGACCGACCGCGCGAGCGCGAAGCGCCTGAGCCTCGGCGCCGGACGCGGGGTATCGCGGAGGTCGTAGGCGTCCTGGGCGTCGGGCAGCATGCTCCGGTAGGCGATGACCGCGCCGGGCACCTCGACCTCGCCGGCCGGCGTCGCGTCCTCGGGGCGCTGGCCGGGCCGCTTGACGAAATAGCGGAGCGACAGCGGCGCGATCTTGAGGGCCGGCAGATCGACGTGGTACGTCGTCAGCGCATAGCGAAAGTGATGGGTCGTGGCGCCGTCGGACTCCGGCTCGACGCTCGCGCTGCTGTCCAGCAGGTCCAGGCCGTCGAGCTTGAGCTTGTCCTTCGACAGGTCCTCGTCGAGGATGTCGACCCCGCGCGCGCAGGTGACGTCGATGGCGTAGGTGACGCGGTCGGCCACCCACACGGCCGTGCGGTCGAGCGAGGTCTGTATCCGGACGGGCGGGGCCGCCTCGGCGCGCCCCGGCCGCGGAGCGGCATCCTTCTGTCCGGTGGCCTGGGCGCGCGCTGCCGGCGCGGCGGCCAGGACCGCCAGCGCCAGGAGCGCTGCTGTTCGGTGACGGGACGACCAGCCTTTCGACATGTTCCTCATACCCTGTTGGCAAAGAGCGACAGGACCGGTTCCACCGGACTCTGATCGGTCGGGACGAAGACGAAGTCCATCGGCACGCGGTAGAAGGCCCGCGTGAGCGCCTCGCGGCGCTGGCGCGCTTCGTCGGCGAACCGGCGCCGCGCGCGATCGGTGAGCCCGAGCGCCAGGCGGCGTCCGGATTCGAGGTCGCGGAGCCGCAGGTAGCCGCGGCCGCGCGGGAGGTTCAGCTCGGCGCGGTCTTCGGGCACGACGGCGATGACGTCGTGGCGGTCGGCGAGGATCGCCAGGTCCTTGCTCGTGAGCACCTCATCGTCGGTGATGAAGTCCGAGACGAGGAAGACCACGCTCATGCGCTTCAGCGTCTTGTTCAGGTGCCGGATGGCCGGCAGCATGCAGGTGAGGGCGGCCTCCGAGGTCGTCGACCAGCACTGCTGCAGGACCGACCAGGCGGCCGCCCGGGTGCGCCGCGGAGGGCTCTCGGTCAGGACGCGGTCCCCGAAGGCGAGGAACCCGGTGTTGATCTGGTCCGACAGGGCGGAGAAGAGCAGCGAGCCGGTGATGAAGGTCATCACCTCGCGCTTGGAATACTTCGCCGAGCCCAGGTCCATGGATCGCGAGACGTCCATCGCAATCATCACGTTCAGCTCGCGCTCGGCGTGCGTGTGGCGGACGTAGGGCGCGTCCATGCGCGCGGTGACGTTCCAGTCGATGCGACGGACGTCGTCGCCGGGGCGGTACAGCTGGTGCTCGTCGAAGTCGAAGCCGGCGCCGCGGAGCGGGCTCTGGTAGGCGCCGACCCGCTGGTTGCGGATCTTCTTCGCCGTGTACACCTCGATGTACCGCAGCTCGCGCATCACGTGTTCGGGGATCACGGGATCGACACCGCCTGCAGGATCTCGTTCAGGATCTCGTCGGCCTCGATGTTCTCGGCCTGGGCCCGGACGGTCCGCCCGATGCGGTGCCGCGCGGTGTCGCAGAAGATCTCCTTCACGTCCTCGGGAAGGACCCAGGTGCGCCCGTGGAGAAAGGCGGTGACGCGCGCGAGGGCGAGCGCGTGCTGGTACGACCGCGGCGACATCCCGATGAGCAGCAGCTCCCGGAGGTCCCCGCGACCGACGTCGCCCGGCGCGCGCGTCGCGCGGCCGAGGCGGACGATGTACTCGAGGATCTTCTCGTCGACGAAGACCGTCTCGCGGATGAACTCGCGCAGCAGGTTCACGTCGGCCGGCGACACGCGGCGCTCGATGGAGGTCTCGGCCAGCCGCAGGTGGAGCATCCCCATCTCCTCCCGCGCGCTCGGGTAGCCGACCTTGAGCATCATCGAGAACCGGTCGAGCTGCGCTTCGGGCAGCGTGTAGACGCCTTCCTGCTCGACCGGGTTCTGCGTCGCGAGCACCCAGAAGGGATCCTCCAGGAGAAAGGTGGTGTCGGCGAGGGTGACCTGCCGCTCCTGCATGGCCTCGAGCAGGGCGCTCTGCGTCTTCGGCGTCGCGCGGTTGATCTCGTCGGCGAGCAGGATGTTCGTGAAGACCGGTCCCTGCTCGATCCGGAACGTCGCGGTCTTGGCGTCGTAGATGCGCGTTCCGAGGATGTCGGCGGGCAGCAGGTCCGGCGTCAGCTGGATGCGCTGGAACTTCGCCGAGATCGCCTGAGCGAGCGTCGTCGCCGTCAGGGTCTTGGCGACGCCCGGTACGCCCTCGAGGAGCAGGTGGCCGCAGCCCGCTCGCGCCCGGCCCTTCGACGTGGCGAAGGGAATCGCGGCGAACAGCCCGGTCAGGAGGCGGCGGATCAGCGTGTGCTGCCCGACGATCACCTTCCCGATCTCGGCCTCGAGCCCCGCGATGACGCCGGCGGCGTGCTCGGCGGTCGTCGCGCTGGAGACGGTCATGGGTTCCTGGATGCTCATAGCAACAGCCACAGAGCCGCGCCGGCGGCGGCTGCCACCGCCAGGCCGGCCGGATAGAGATCCCGATACTCGGTCGACGTCCGCCAGCCGAGGACGCGTCGCTCGCCCTTCACGACGTCGTCGATCGCCGTGACCAGCTCGCCGCCGGTCGTCGACCGCGCGTAACGGCCGCCGGTGGCGGCCGCGATCTGGCGCAGCGTGGATTCCTCGAACTTCGTCTTCACGATGCGGCCGGACTCGTCGCGCAGCGGCGTCTCGCGTCCGGTCGGATCGAGCACCGGAACCGGCACCTCCTGGTCCGATCCGATGCCGATGCAGTTGACGTGGTAGCCCGCGGAACGATAGATGCCGAGCTGCCGGTTCAACTCCTCGCCGTAGTCCTCGCCGTCGGAAACCAGCAGGAAGATCTTGTGGGTGGGGCGGTCGTCCTTGCGCGCGACATCGAGGGCGCTCTTGAGGGCCGCGCCGATGTCGGTGCCGAGCAGCGTCTGCGGATCGTGATCGATCCAGTCGAGATAGAACGCGATGTTGTCGACGTCCTTCGTCAGATAGGACAGGATGAGGGAGGCGTCGGCGAACCCGACGAGGCCGACCCGATCCACGCCGTCCGGCTTGTGCTGGAGGAAGTTCCGGATCTCGAGCGTCGCCCGCGAGAAGCGCGACGGCTGGATGTCGTGCGCCCGCATCGACGCCGAGCGGTCCAGCATGAGGATCAGATCCTGCCGCTCCAGTTCGGGCGTACGCTGGGCGAGAAGCGCCTGCGGCCGGACGAGCGCGAAGACGAGCGCGCCGGCGGCCACGATCGAGGCGCCGAGCACGCTGGCTTCACGCGCCCAGCCCGATCGCCGGGAGAGCCGGGCGAGCCGGAGCGGCGGCGTCTGCCCGCGGCGGACGCGGCGCACGTAGGTGACCCGCAGCGCCCAGCACGCCACCAGGACCGGCAGGATCTCCCACCACGCCGCGAAATCGAGACGCAGGAATCTCATGCCGTGCCGGCCTCATCCCACGCGGCGGGTCGGCTTGCCGGCCTGCGGCGGCGGACGCAGCAGCTGCATCAGCTGCTTGGGCGGCGCCTTCGGCTGCTTCCGCAGCTCGGCGGCCAGGCGCGTCGTGAGCTCGAAGTCGAACTTCGTGTTCCAGTCGGCGGGCGAGGCCTCGACCGCCCGGTGGAACTCGTCCTCCGCGCGCGTCATCCAGCCGAGGCGGGCGTCCGGCTTCTGTTCGACGATCGCCTTGTCGTAGAGAGCGCACGCCGACCAGAAATGCGGCGAGGCTCCCGCCGGAGCGCTTTCCGCCTTGTCGATGGTCTCGTCGTAGCGCCCGAGCTGATAGAGCAGCCACAGCTCGTTGGCGACCACCCGCGTGTAGTCGGCGACGAAGAGCTGCCTGGCAGCCGGCATGCGGTCGAATCGCGCTTCGGCCGCCTGGTACGCGGCGAGCGCCTGTTCGTATTGTCCAGCCGCAAGGAGGCGATCGCCGGCGTCGACGTCGCGCGTCCAGCGCGCATAGGCGAGGGCCGCGGCGCCGGCGGCCAGGAGCAGCACGACCAGCGCGGATCCAATCGATTTCAGGGTGGATGACATGAAAGGCAGGTCGATTACAACAGAACCCTGGAGGCTACGTCAACGAGAGCGGCGGTGACATCCTGTGACTAAAAGGCGCGGCCGACGCGCAGGTACACGGCGCCGCCGCGGACCAGGCCGCTGCCGTCCCGTCCCCATGCGGCGCCGGCGGCGACCGTCAGGGGCACCGAGTAGCCGGCCACCACGTCGAGCCCCAGTTCGCCGCCGGCGTCCACCTTCAGGTCCCTGGCGTCGAAGGTCCGCGTCCAGGCATGGCCGAGATCGAGGAACGCCGCGCCGTGCACGGCGCGCACGAAAAGGGGCCATGTCCCGGCGCCGCGCTCGGGCCGGGCGATCGGAACGCGGTAGTCGATGTTGGCGAGCGCGACGTGGGTGCCGGCGAAGGTATCGAGGGGGAAGCCGCGGAGCAGGGTGATCGCCTCCGAGCCGAAGTCGAGCGTGCCCGCGTTGGCCGCGCCGCCGCCGAGCAGAAAGGTGCGCCGGAGGTCGCCGCCACTCGAGGCGCCGCCCGCGAGTCGAAGCGCCAGGATCTGATGGCGCGAGAAACCGGGAACGTAGCCCCGCACGTCGGCGGTCAGCGTCGTCGCCTCGCCGGAGGCGCCCAGGGCGCGGCGGACGGCTTCGACCCCCAGACCGAACGAGAGGCCGCGCTCCGGGCTGATTGAGTAGCCGAAGGTCCGGGCCGAGCTCAGGGCCCAGCCGGCACGAACCCCTGCCCGCGTGCGTGACACCGTTTGGTCCGGGAGCAGGTCGTCGTCGTCGGCGCGGAGGACCGACGCGACGACCGCCTGCGCGAGGCGCACGTGCTCCACCGTGAACGTCGCGCCGCTCTCCAATTGGCGCTCGCGACGGGTGACGGTGGATGCGAGGCCGTTCGAGAGCGGCGGACCCGCGAAAAACGACGTCGTCGTCGAAGCCGCCAGCCAGGGTTGCAGCCGCCAGCGGGAGGTACCTGGTACACGGCCTGCCAGTCGAGGGCGTCGCCGCCGGGGGTGACCGCACCGGCGGGCGCCGAGACGAGCCAGGTCGCCGACACCGAGTAGACGTGATAGCCGAGCACGTCGGCGCCGACGGCCGAGGCCCCGAGCCGCACCTGGTGCCGGTCCCACGAGACGGCCGGCGACCAGGAGGTGGGCGCCAGCGTCGCCCAGGGGCGATAGGGGCGCGACGGGCTCGACGCCGGCGCCGCCGCCGGAGGGGACGTGCCGTCAGCTGTCAATCCGTCGATCGCGAGAGGCCCCTCGCGGACGGCGTTCCGAGCGGTCCGCGGATACGGCATCAGATAGACGTCGAAGCCGTCGGTCGCATAGCGCGCGAAGACGAGCGACTTGCCGTCGGCGGACACGTCCGGCCACAGCGCACCACCGGTCGTCCTGGTGAGGGGCCGCAGCCGCGCGCCGGAGTCGACCGGGTAGGGCGCTTCGTAGAGGTTGAACGGGCCGTCGCCGAAGGCGGCGGCCAGGACGATGGCCGCGCCGTCCGGACGCCACGCGGGCGTCACGAATCGACCGCGGGAGCCCGACGCGACGACCTGCACCGCCCCGCTCGACGCGTCGACGACGACGACTTCCGATCTGGCACCGGGACGATGACGCTCGACGACGATCCGGTGTCCGTCGGGAGACCAGCGCGGCGCGTTGAACTGGACGTTCGGCCCGGTCAGCAGCGTCCCCGCGTCGCCGCCGTTCGCACCGAGCGTCACCAGATCGCGCCGCCCGTCGTGGTCGTGGACGGCGACGAGCGTGGTTTCGTCGGGCGACAGGTCGGGATCGAGCAGCCTGGCCTCGCGCGTCAGCGCCCTCACGCGTCGACTAGCGCGGTCGAGCGCGTAGAGGTCGCTGTACTGCCCGATGTTCCGGCGAATCTCCTGCTGGTCGAAGTAGATGGTGCGGCCTCCGACGCCGACCGTCGACCCCAGGTACCGCGTGGCCAGCCGGCGCGGGTCGGTTCCGTCAAGCGTCAACTCGTACAAGGCCGGCAGCTCGTGCGGCGTGATGGACGAGTAGAGGATCGAGGGTGGGCATCCGGGGCACGGCTTCAGGAAACGCGGGCCTGCCGCGGTGAAGCCCTGATGCGTCAGGCGACGCGCCTCGGTCCCGGGGGACGCCTGTGCCGGCACGACGCTCGCTTCGTAGTCCTGCCAAAGGCGTCCCAGCGGCTCGCCGAAGATCCGCCGAAACACGCGCGATTGTGTGTAGGGCAGGCGGCGGGCGGTCGCGTCGGCGAGCGCGGCGAGGCGGTCCGCGCCGAAGCGATCGGCGAGCCAGGCATGGAAGCCGAGGCCGTACGCGTAGGGCGTGAGGCTGCCGGGCCAGTCGACGAGGCCGCCGTTGACCCGGTCGAGCGGCTCGAGCCGGCCGGCGCGCGCGTCCTCCCCGACGATGGCGCGGAAGTCGCCGGCATGGAGACGGCCCTCGCCGGTCAGGACGCTTTCCTCGTACGCGGCGAGCCCTTCGATCTGCCATGTCGGGAGAAAGATGTTGGGAAAGGCGACGGGCATCCGCCCGAACACCCCGCGCGCGAGCCGCGCCCATCCCTCGCTGCGGTCCAGGTGCACGATGTGCGTGAACTCGTGGGTGAAGACGAGCCGCAGCCAGTCGTCGGTGTTGCCGACGAAGTCGGATCCCGGCGGCCACGTCGCCGTAACCATGATCGTGTCGTGCGGAACGGGCGTGGCCCACCCGTTGGCGATGTCGGTCTGATCCACGAGCATCACGTAGGTCAGCGGCGGCGGCTCGACCGCGAGCGGCTGCTGCAGCGACACCCAGGCCTGTTCGGCGATGTCCGCCAGCCGCCTGGCGAGCGCTTCCTCGCCCTGGTGAAAGAAGATGACGAAGTGGGCGGTGGTGATCGCGCGGAAGCGGAGCGCCGGATCGACCAGCGCGGAGGCGTCAGCCGGGCGGACCCCCGCCGACGTCAGCAGCAGCCCTGCGACGATCAGGCGGGCGAGGCCGTCGCGAGCCGCCGTCATTCCCCGGCGCTCTTCTTGAGGTCGGCCAGCAGCGTCAGCGCCTCGAGCGGTGTGAGGCGATCGACGTCGATGGCGGCGATCCTCTCGCGGAGCGGGTCGTCGTGCGCCGCGGGCTGGAAGAGGCCGAGCTGCTGCTGCGGCTCGTTCGGCGTGCCGCTGAGCGACGGCCGTCCGCCGCGCGTGAGCTCGTCGCGCTCGAGCGCAGACAGGATTTCGCGCGCCCGCTCGATGACCCGCGGCGGCAACCCGGCGAGCCGGGCCACCTGGATGCCGTAGCTCCGGTCCGACCGGCCGGACAGGATCTTGCGCAGGAAGACGATGTCGTCCTTCCACTCGCGCGCGGCGACGTGGCAGTTCACGACGCCCGGCGTGGCGTCGGCGAGGTCGGTCAGCTCGTGATAGTGCGTCGCGAAGAGCGTCTTCGGCCGGACGTTGGGCTGCGTCGCCAGGAACTCGGCCACGGCCCAGGCGATGCTGAGGCCGTCGAAGGTCGCCGTGCCGCGCCCGATCTCGTCGAGCACGACCAGGCTGCGGGACGTCGCGGCGTGGAGGATGTTCGCCGTCTCCTGCATCTCGACCATGAAAGTCGAGTGGCCCTTCGCGATGTTGTCCGAGGCGCCGACCCGCGCGAAGATCCGATCGACGATCGGGATCTTCGCCTCCCGCGCCGGCACGAACGAGCCGGCCTGCGCCATCACGCAGACGAGCGCCGTCTGTCGGAGGTAGGTCGACTTGCCCCCCATGTTCGGGCCTGTGAGGATGACCAGCTGCGACGAGGTGCCGTTCAGCAGCGCGTCGTTCGGCACGAACGGATCGCCGGTCGTGGTCCGCCGCTCGACGACCGGATGGCGGCCGTCGGCGATCCACAGTTCGTCGCCGTCGTGCACGTGCGGCTTGATGTAGTTGTTGACCGCCGCCGCCTCGGCCAGCCCGGCGAGCACATCGAGCGTCGCGAGGGCGCGCGCCGTTGCCTGGATCCGCGGGGCCTCGTCGGCGACCTGCCGGACGAGCGCCGTGAACAGCTCGAGCTCGCGCTCCACGATCCGCTCGTCGGCGCCGAGCACCTTCTCCTCGTACTCCTTCAGTGCCGGCGTGATGAAGCGCTCGCCGCCGGCGATGGTCTGCTTGCGGTGATAGTCGGGCGGGACGGCGTGCAGGTTCGACTTCGAGATCTCGATGTAGTAGCCGAACACGCGGTTGTAACGCACCTTGAGGGAGGCGATGCCCGTCCGCGCCCGCTCGCGCTCCTCGAGCTCGGCGATCACCTGCTTGCCGCCGCGGCTGATCGCCTTCAGCTCGTCGAGCTCGCGATCGGTGCCGTCGCGCGTGAAGCCACCGTCGCGCGCCAGCACGGGCGGATCGTCCACGACGAGCGCGTCGATGGCCTGCCGCACTTCCGCGACATCGTCGAGGCCGGCCGCCAGCGAGCCGATGAGCGGCGCCTGCAGGTCGGCGACGAGCGTCCGCACGCGCGGCACGACGTCGAGCGACTGCTTGAGGCCGACCAGGTCGCGCGGGCCGGCCGTGCCGAGGGCGGCCCGCGCCACGAGCCGCTCGAGATCCTGCACAGCCTTGACCGCATCGCGGAAGCGCCCGCGGTCGGTCGTCCGGAAGGCGAGCTCTTCGACCGCGTCGAGCCGGTCGCGGATCGGCTCGAGTGCGACGAGCGGGCGAAGGAGCCACGCGCGGAGGAGGCGGCTGCCCATCGACGTGACGGTGCGATCCAGCTCGTGGAGCAGCGATCCGTCGCGTCCGCCGTCGGACCCCTCGACGATCTCCAGGTGTTCGAGCGTGGTCGGATCGATCAGGAGGCAGTCGGCGCGCTGCCGGTAGGCGATCGTGCGCAGATGGGCGAGCTCGGCCTTCTGGGTGCCGCGCAGGTAGTGGACCAGGGCGCCGGCCGCCGCCACGGCGGAGGGATGGCGGTCGAGCCCGAACCCCTCGAGGCCGCCCGCGCGCAGCTGATCGAGCAGGGCCCGCCGCGCGGGCTCGGCGTCGAAGGTCCAGCCGTCGACCGGGGTGACCGGGCACGCGGCCATGGCCGCGAGCGCGACGGCCGGACTGCCGTCATCGGCCGGCACGACGATCTCGCGCGGCCGCAGCACGGCCAGCTCGTCGGCCAGCGCCTCCAAGCCGGCCTCGCCCTGGTATTCCGCCGCCGTGAACTCGCCGGTCGACACATCGATGAGCGCGACGCCCGCGCCCGGGCCCGCCGCCGGCGCGATCGCCATCAGGAATGCCGGCTCGCGCGCGTCGAGGTATTGCGCGTCGGTCAGCGTGCCGGGCGACACGACGCGGACCACCTCACGCTTGACGACGCCCTTCGCCTTGCGCGGATCTTCGACCTGATCGCAGATCGCGACGCGGAAGCCCTTCCTGACGAGGCGCGAAATGTATCCGTCGACGGCGTGGTGGGGGACGCCGCACATCGGGATCGCGCCGCCGCCCGCGTCCTTGGAGCGCGAGGTCAGCGTCAGGTCGAGAGCCCGCGCCGCCACGAGCGCGTCCTCGTAGAACATCTCGTAGAAGTCGCCCATCCGGAAGAACAGGATGGCATCCCGATGCTGCTGCTTGGCGTCGAAGTACTGCCGCATCGCGGGCGTGGCCGTGGCGGAACCGCGCGGCAGGGCGCCCGCGCCCTGGCGCGAGACCGTGGGATCGGACGGAAAGCCCATGGAGAGTATGCTTTAGTCTATCCCATGCGTGTGCTGGCCCTGGACACCACGACTGTCGCGGGCAGCGCGGCCCTGCTGGTCGACGATCGAATCGTCGCCGAGCGCGCGAGCGATCCGGGGCGCAGCTACGCCGAGCAGTTGCCGGCCGGCCTCCTCGAACTGCTCGAGTCCTGCGGCGTGTCGATCCGCGAGATCGACGCGTTCGCGGTCGCCACGGGGCCGGGCTCGTTCACGGGGCTGCGGATCGGCATCGCGACGATTCAAGGGCTCGCCTTCGTCGGGCAGCGCCCGGTCGCGGGCGTGTCCGCGCTCGACGCGATCGCGCACGCGGTCAGCGGGACGAGCGGTCCAGGGACGATTGTGGCGGCCTGGATGGACGCTCAGCGGGCGGAAGTGTTCGCGGCCGCCTACCGCGTCGAGGATCGCCCGCCGTACGACCCGTTACGGATCGTGCCGCTCGACGAGGCGCGGGTCGGGACGGCCGACGCGGTGCTGGAGCGCTGGACCGCGGAACGGATCGCCCGGCCCGACATCGTGGCCGGTGCCGGCGCGGTCCGCTATGCCGGCGCGGTGGAGGGCCGGCTGCCGGGCGTGCGGGTCGTCGGCGCGCCGGTACTGGCCGGGGTGATCGGGCGCCTGGGCGCGGCGCGCGTGCGCGCCGGTGGAGCCGACGGTCCCTCCGGCGTGCGGCCGCTCTACGTGCGGCGTCCCGATGCCGAGCTCGCGCGCGACGCGCGGCGGTGACCGCTCATGACGGAATGGACCATCGAACTGCTCGTCTCCCAGGACGATCTCGACCAGATCCTGGCCATCGAGCAGGCGTCGTTCACGAATCCCTGGACGCGGGAGATGTACCTGTCGGAGCTCGAGAACCGGGGCGTGTCCTTCTGCTACGTGATCCGCGATTCGTCGGGCACGATCATCGGATTCTGCTCGTTCTGGCGGGTGCTCGACGAGATGCACATCAACAACCTTGCCGTGACGCCGTCGCACCGCGGGACGGGGGTCGGGACCGCGCTGATGCTCGAGGTGTTGCGCCAGGGCGCGCGGCTCGGCGCCCGGCGGGCGACCCTGGAAGTGCGGCGCTCGAACGAGGAGGCGCGCAAGCTGTACGAGCGGCTCGGGTTCACGGTCGCCGGGGTGCGGCGGGGGTACTACTCGCATCCGGTCGAGGACGCCCTGGTTCTGTGGCGCGAAGATCTGCACGGCTGATCTTGCAACCTCCGGCCCCTTATGGTACTTTTGTGTCATATGAATGGACAGGCCTGATCAAGGAGGCGACGCATGAATGCTGCAAAACAGGACCTGAAGGAACTGTTGCTGCAGAGCGACCAGGAGTTCCATGACCTCGCCGACAGACACCACGAACTGGAAGATCGCCTGAACGAACTCTCCGACAAGCATTACCTCTCCGGACCCGAACAACTCGAAGAAGTCAATCTGAAGAAACGCAAGCTCCAGATCAAGGATCGGATGGAGGACATCATCCGCCGCTACAAGCACGCTCAGGCCCCGGTGTCCATGCCGCCCCACGCGGGTGCGCGCGCGCACGCGCGGAGCTGACGAACCGCGAATTGTCGCGCCCGCGACCCGAAGGGGGGTCGCGGGCGCTTGCACGCCTCTCCGGCAGAATCATCCCGTTGCGCATCGACCCGGCCGGATTCCCGTTCATCGGCGGCGCGCTCGCGCTTGCCGCGCTCTCCCTCGTCGTCGCGTGGCCGCTGGCCGCCGGCTTTGTCCTCCTGGCGGCGTTCTTCCTCTTCTTCTTCCGCGATCCTGAACGCGGCGGGCGCGAGGTCGACGAGGACGAGGTGCTCGCGCCGGCCGACGGCCGTGTCCTGGTGGCCGGCCCGGCGGTCGCCGAGGCGTCGCCGCCGGGCACGTGGCAGCAGATCAGCATCTTTCTGTCGCCGGTCGACGTGCACGTCAACCGCGTGCCGGTGTCGGGACGGGTGACTCGCGTCGCCTTCACGCGCGGCCGGTTCCTGCCGGCGTACCGCCACGACGCTGCGACCTCGAATGAACGCAGCGAGATCTGGATCGACCATCGGGGGCAGACGATCGTGGCGCGGCAGATCGTCGGCGTGCTGGCGCGCAGGGTCGTCTGCCGCGTGGCGGCCGGCGCCGACGTGCGCGCCGGAGAGCGCTTCGGCATCATGAAATTCGGCTCGCGGATGGACGTGTTCGTCCCGCCGAACGCCACCATCCGCGTGGCCGTCGGACAGAAGGTCCGAGGCGGCGAAACCGTACTCGCGGTGCTACACTGATGGCCGTGCTGCACGAGGAGCGCGGGCGCCTCCGGTTCCTCCGACGCGCGACGGATCGGCCGCGCCGCCGCTTCCGGCGCGGCGTGTACCTGCTGCCCAGCCTCTTCACCCTCGGCAACATGTTCTGCGGCTACGCGTGCGTCGTGTACGCGATGCGCGCCGAATACGAGACGGCCGCGCCGTTCATCGGCTTCGCGATCGTGCTCGACATGCTGGACGGCCGCATCGCCCGACTCACCGGGACGGCGAGCGCGTTCGGCGTGGAGTTCGATTCGCTGGCCGACGTCATCTCCTTCGGCATCGCGCCGGCGATCCTGTCGTTCGCGTGGGGGCTGTCGCCGCTCGGCCGCCTCGGCTGGGCGGCCGGGTTCATGTTCGTGACGGCCGCGGCCATGCGCCTCGCGCGCTTCAACATCCAGACGGCCGCCGGCGGCGACAAGCGGTACTTCGCCGGCATGCCGAGCCCGGCCGCCGCGGCCGTGCCGGCGGCGACGGTGTTCGCGTACCCGATCGGGCTCTACGACTACCGGGAAGCCCTGCCGGCGCTCCTGATGGTGCTCGTGCCGGCGCTGCTGATGGTCAGCACGATCCGCTTCCGCAGCTTCAAGACCATCGATCTCCAGAGCCGCCGCCCCTACACCGTGCTCCTGCTGATCGCCGCCGGCATCATGCTCATCACGACGCATCCGCGCTTCGTGCTGGTGGCGCTGGCCTACACGTATCTCTTCTCGGCATTCATCGGCATGGCGATCACCAAGTTCCGGCATCGCGGCGGACGCCGGCCCGCCTCCCAAGCGCCGGGACCGGCCATGCCGGCCGCCCCCGACGCACCCGCGGCGCCCGCCGACCGTTCGCCGCGCGACAGCGCCGCCCGCTAGCCGGATTCACCCCTTCCGCCGCCGACCGCCCGGTGCCGCGTCAGGCGAGCGGCAGCGTCATCGTGACCGTGGTGCCGCGGCCCCGCGTGCTCTCGACCTGGATGGTTCCGCCGTTCAGCTCGACGTTCCGTTTGGCGATCGTCAGGCCGAGGCCGGTGCCAGACGCCCTCGTCGAGAAGTACGGCTCGAAGATGCGCGCGGCGTCGTCGGGATCCATGCCGACGCCAGTGTCGCGCACCTCGAGGCGCACGACGGCCGGCGGCCCCGACGAGGGGCCGCTGCCGCGAATCTCCACCCGTCCGCCGCCCGGCATCGCATGAAGCGCGTTCTCGACGACGTTGGTGAGCGCTCGCACGAAGAGCGTCCGATCGATGAAGACGTTGGGCAGGGTGGCCGGGACGTCGGTCTCGATGGCCATCCCTTCGGGCAGGCCCGCCTGGTAGGGCGCGACCACCTCCTCGACGACCTCGGCGAGCCGCGTGGGCTCGGGTCGGGCGGAGGGCTGCGACGCGAAGCTCGAGAACTCCGCCGAGATCTGGCGGAGCAGCCGGACCTGGCTGAGGATCGCGTCGACGCAGCCGTCGAGCACGGGAGACAGCGGCCGGCCGCGGTCGGTGTTCACCCGCCTCACGTGTTCGGCCGAGAGCTGGATCGGCGTCAGCGGGTTCTTGATGTCGTGCGCCACCTGGCGCGCCATGTCGGCCCAGGCCTCGAGGCGCTGGGTCCGCTCGAGCTCGCTCCGCTGCCGCTTCAGGTCCGCGGCCATCTGGTTGAAGTCCTGGACGAGGCGCCGCAGCTCGTCCGACGAGGTGGCTGCGACGCGCGCGTCGAGGTCTCCGCGCGCGATCCGGCGGGTCGCGCGCGTCAGCCGGTTGACCGGATCCGCGATTCGCTCCGCCATCCAGTAGCCGAGCGCCGCGCCGAGGAGGCTGAACAGCACGGCGGCGAACAGCACGCGTCGATCGAGCTCGTCGATCTGCTGCTCGATCTCCTGCTGGCGCAGCGCGACCGGCACGGTGACGATCCCCTCCCGGCCGCCGGCGCGGACCGGCGCCGACGCAAGCAGATACCCTTGCTGCAGCCCGACGTAGCTCGGAAGCCGCTCGAGCACGATGCGCAGGTAGACGTCGCCGGGCGTGCGGGTCGGCAGCAGCCCGGTGACGAAGAGGTCGCGCGCGCTGGTGGCCTGAAGGCGCGATCGCTCGAACAGGTTGACGTCCTCGTCGATCGCGCGGCCCACGAGCACCATGATCTGGTCGTCGATCGGTTGCAGCGACCCGGCGCCGCGCTGCTGCAGCGTGGCGTAGTCCTCGACCAGCCGCTGCGCGACGGTGGCGGTGCGCGCAGCGGCCTGCTCGATGCCGGCGCGGAACTGCGCGGCGAAGTAGGTGCGCGTGGCGATTGCGAGGATCACCACGGGTGTGACCGCCGCGGCCACGAAGGCCAGGAACAGCTTGCGGTAGAAGCTCGATCGAATCTCGCGCAGCAGGGCGCGGCCGCTGGCCGGCGTGCGCGACGTCATGGCGTTGAAGGCGGTCGCCGCGAGCACGAGCGCGACGTACAGGACGCCGATCAGGGTGACGAGCTCCGCGAGGTTGACGAGGTGGCCGAACCAGGCGATGACCGGGTACCCGAGCGCGTAGATGCCGCCTCGATCGTTCAGCACGTAGACGCGGAACGTCTCGCCTCCGCGCGACAGCGTCGCCCAGAACGGCTCACGCGAGGCCACCATGCGGTCGAAGACCTCGTCGGGCAGCGACCACACGCCGGTGCCCGAGGCGAACAGCGGCGCGCGGCTCCATCCGTACACCACGAACTCGACGTCGCGTCCCGGCGCCGTCTCCGCCGGCGGCTCGTCGCGGCGCAGCGACTCGAGATACGGGCTCTGCGACGAGATGAAGGGCAGCGTGGTGTAGTCGAGCATCAGCCGGACCACGATCGATCCCACGCTCCGCCCGTGCTCGCAGATGCCCCGGCTCGCGCGAAGGACGTGACGCTCGCTCGACCCGAACGGCGACGGCTCGTCGGTGAGATCCCAGTCGCACGTGGCCGCCTGGTGGCGCGGCGTCGCGTACTCGGGCAGGTTCAGCTCGAAGCGGCTGACGATGTGACCGTCGGCGGCGTAGAGCTCGATGGCCGACGTCAGACGGAACGTGGCCAGCTCGGTCTTCGACCAGACCAGGAACGCGCGATCGGTGGTCGGCGCCGCGCTCTCGGGCGGCGCCACGACGAACTCGGCCAGCGACGGCAGCGCGTCAATCTGCTCGAGCGCGTGTTGCAGGCGAAGCTGGAGGTCGCGGCGCTGGCTGCGCGCCTCGGGACCGAACTGCGTGGCGACGAGCCGTTCCTTGGCGGCGGTCCCGAACGCCACGAGCGAGGGATACATGGCCATCGACGGGACGAGCAGGGCGAGGAACATGATCCCGAGCCGCGCCGCCTGCGTCGCGCGCCGCTCGCGGCGAAGCAGCGCCTCGGCAGCGAGCGCGGAGGCGCCGACCGCCGCCAGCATGATCAGGACGGGCTCGAGCGGGATCGGCAGCCGGCTCCTGCCGACGACAGCGAGCGCCAGGCCGGCGCCGGCGCCCCACGCGCCGGTGGCCGCGGCGCGGATGAGCGTGGTCCGGGGCGTCCGCCGCAGCGTCGCGGCCAGCCGGATGGCGGCGACCGCCGCCCAGAGCACCGCCGCGTGGGCCAAAACGAGGCCGAAGGCCATCGCCAGGCGCGGCGCCCCCGCCGGGTGCAGCGAAAAGTGCAGGAGATCGAGCGTCGTGTGCGAGACGAGACCGCCGAGGCGGCGCTCGGTACTCGACAACGAGGACCGCGTCGACAGCGCCGGCCCCGGCGAACGCGGCGCTCAGCCAGGCGAGCGCCGGCAGGCCCGGCGCGAGGAAGGTCGGGCGCGTCAGACGCCGACGCTCGATGGCGTCGAGGGCCACCCAGACGAGGCCGACCGCCAGCAGTCCCGCCAGCAGCAGCTCCAGGGGAGTGGCCAGCGTCGGACGCTCGACGAGCGGCTTGGTCGCGACGCGGAGCAGCCCCCACGACGCGACGAGCATCAGGACCAGCGCCGCAGTCGCCGCGATGAAGACGCGCGTCGACCGCGTCCGCCGCCGGACCTCGACGAGGGGCCCCGTGCAGAAGAGCAGCGTGACGGCGAGGACCGACAGGACGGCGGCCACCGTGCCGCGGCGCCAGCGTTGTCGCGCCGCCGCGAGCTCGTCGGGCGACACCTCCGCCTCGACGAGCGCCCCGCCGCCGTGCGATCGGATGAGGAACTGATACGGCCCGGCCGGAGGCGGGAGGCCGCCGTACCGCACCCGCACCAGCGCCGGGACGATGGAGGTGGGCAGCGTGAAGCTGTCGGCCAGCGGGAGGCGCGCATCGCCGAGGAGCTGCTCGACGACGATCGTCGCGAGCCGCGGACCGGCCGGGCGGCTCGGATCGGCGACCGCCTCGACGCGCACGAGGCCGGGCCCGAGCGCCCCGGACAGCACGAACAGGGCGGCCGGGCCGTCGATGCGGTCGCGGGGCAGCTCGGAGACGCGTCCCGACCACGCGAGCGGAGCGGCCGACGGCGAATAGACGGTCACGCCCGTCCGGCCCGCGAGGTCGTCGGGCAGCGTCGCGGCGGCCGCCTCGAACAGGGTCCGGGCGGCCGACTGGTCGCGCGGCGCCGCGCGCAGAACGTCGTGCCGCGATGCGAGGGCCGCGGCAATCCTGCCGAGCGTGTCGGCGCTGGCGTCGAACCGGTGCCTGAGCTCGGACTCGATCTGCTGGAGTGCCGCCTCGTTGGATCCGCCGAACCGCGCCCGTTCGATCGCGAGGCCGGCGAGACCGACGGCAAGCGCGGCCACCAGACCGGCGCGCACCAGGCGCAGCAGCAGTGCCCCCACGGTAAGGACCAGCATACACGGGTGCTATAGTGAAATCGATTGGACCTGAAGCACCTGCTCAAGCGCGGCGCACTGCTGGCGGCGGCCAACTGGCAGGCCGTCACGATCCAGTTCGTGGCCGAGTCGACCTTCCAGGTGCTCCTCGCCGTGCCGATCATCGGCGCCGCGATCCTGGTGGCGGTGCTCCTCGGCGCCGATCTGGCCGATCTCCTGCAGGGCAGCCTCCGCGAGATCTTCACCACGATCGCGAGCACGCTGATGTCGGAGCCGGTGGCGCTGGTCGCGTTCATCACGGCGTTCGCCATCGTGCTGTTCGGCGGCTCGGTGCTGATGTTCCTCGTCAAGGGCGGCACGGTCGAGGTCATGCTGGCGGCCGAGGCGGCGGCCGGGCCGGTCGAGCGCGAGCCGCTGACATTCGACGGCCTCCGTGGCGCGATGGCGTTCACGCTGCAGCGCTTCACCGGCGGATGCGCCCGTCTCTTTGGCCCGTACCTGCGCCTCGGTCTCGTGCTGATGCTCGTCTACGCCGCGTCGGGGGCGGCCTATCTGACCTTCGTGGTGTACGGGTACCGGGCCGCCGGCGGCCGCGCGCTCATGATCGGCTGGACCCTGGTGGCGGCGTTCGCCGCCATCGGGCTCGTCGTCTGGATCACCGTCGTGAATCTGCTGTATCTGCTCGTGCAGATGGTCATCGCGGTCGAGTCGGCCGGGCTGCTCGACGCCGCGCGACAGGTTGGGCGCTTCATCCGTGCCGAGTTCAGGGAACTGGCGGCGCTCTTCGGGGTCGTCCTGGTGCTGGTCGTCGGCGCCACGCTCGCGTCGGCGCTCGCGTGGTCGGGGGTCGGACTGATCGCCTTCGTGCCGCTGGTCGGCCTGGCGGTCTTTCCGCTGCAGCTGGCCGCGCTCGTGCTTCGCGGCCTCGTGTTCGAATACATCGGCCTGACGGCGCTCGGCGCCTACCTGGCGCTCTACAGCCACTACGCGGCCGGCGCCCCGGCCACGATGCCGGCTCGCAGGGGCCTGGGCGCGCGGCGGGCGGCCGCACCGGCTGGTGAGAGTGGGGGACCATCCGCATGATCGACTACGACCGTTCGTTCTCGCGCGCGGCGGCGACGATGCAGGAATCGGCGATTCGCAAGATGAGCGCGATGGCGCTGCGCGTCCCCGATCTGATCTCGTTCGCGCCCGGCTTTCCGGCGCCCGAGGTGTTCGCCTGGGACGAGCTGCGCGAGATCGCACGCGAGGTCCTCGAGAGCAGGGAAGCGGGCGTGCTCCAGTACGGCCCGACGCGCGGCTATCCTCCGCTCGTCGAGGCGCTGCCGCGCATGCTGGCCGACCGCGGCATCCGCGCCGCTCGGGAGGAAGTCCTCGTCACGACCGGATCGCAGCAGGCGCTGGACCTGACCGCGCGCATCTTCGTCGATCCCGGCGACGTCGTGCTGGTCGAGTTGCCGACCTACACGGGCGCGATCACCGCCTTTCGCAACGCGCAGGCGCGGCTCGTCGGGGTGGGGCAGGATGCGGACGGAATCGACCTGGAGGATCTCGATCGCGCCCTCGCCCGCGAGCGGGCAGCCGGCCGCCGCGTCGCGTTCCTCTACGTCGTGCCCAACTTCCAGAACCCGACCGGCATTCTCTTCAGCCAGGCCAGGCGCCGGCGGCTTCTCGACTGGGCCGCTCGCCGGGACGTCCTCGTCGTCGAGGACGATCCGTACGGCGCGATCCACTTCGACGACGTGGCCACTGACGCCGAGACGCGGCCGATGAAGGCGGAGGATCGGGAGGGCCGCGTCGTCTACCTGAGCACGTTTTCGAAGACGCTGGCGCCGGGATTTCGAGTGGCGTGGATTGCCGCGCCCCAGGCGATCGTCACGAAGCTCGAGGTCGCCAAGCAGGCGGCCGACCTGTGCACGGGCCCGCTGGATCAGCGCATCGTGTACGAGGCGTGGCGCCGAGGCGTGCTGGACTCCCGCCTCCCGCTCCTCCGGCGCTACTACCAGGACAAGCGGACGACCATGGAGTCGGCGCTCCGGCGCGAGCTCGGCGACGCCGTGTCGTGGACGCCGCCCAAGGGCGGGTTCTTCCTGTGGGTCGGCCTGCCTACGGGCGTCGACACCGACGCCCTCCTGACCCGCGCGCTGGCGCACCGCGTCGTCTACGTCGCCGGCAGCGCGTTCTTCGTCGACGGCCGCTCGAGCGCCTTCGCGCGGCTGGCGTTCGCCGCGCCATCGGCCGAGCGCATCGATGAGGGCGTTCGACGGCTGGCGGCGGCCCTGCGCGAGGAGCTCGGCGCTACGACCTGGTCCGCGGCGTCGACGACGGCGTCGTGACGGCTTCGATGTTCGGCAGCGGCGCGATCGGCACCAGAGCCGGCTCCACCGAGTGACGGACGGCGGTGACGGTCTCACCCGACGTGAGGGCCCGCGTCGCCACGACGACGAGCAGGCCCGCGGCATCGGTCTGGCGGAGGAGGTGAGGAGGGGCGCTCGGTTCGCCCGTCAGCTGGACGTTGCCGGCCGCCTTGCCGTCGGCCATGGCGTAGGCATAGAGCGTCTCTGTGGGGCCAGTGACGAGCAGCGTGTCTCCCGCCTTGATCGGGCCGGATGTCGGACGCACGGGAAGCGGCGTCTTCCAGGTACTGCACGCCGCTCTTCCGGCTGAGCGCGCGCAGCACGTTGTCGAGCGAGACGAAGTACACGGCCCGTTCGTCGACGACCGGCGGGCCGATCACGTCGGCGCCGGTGCGCCAGCGCCAGTTCTCGCGCCCGTCCTTCGTTGCGAGGCAGTAGAAGAAGTTGTCCTCCGAGCCGACGTAGAGGCGACTGTCGAGTGCGAGGATCTCGCTGGCCGCCCCGCCGAGCCGGTGCTCCCACAGCGGCCGGCCGTCTTCAATCGAGAGCGCGGCGAGCCGCCCGTCCTCGGTCGGGACGAAGACGCGGCGGCCCGCGAAAGCCGGAGCCGCGTGCGCGGCCGAGCCAAGGTCGTGGCGCCAGAGCAGGTGGCCGTCGCTCCCGCGCAACGCGAGAACGCTTCCGGCGGTCGTCGCGAGCACGAGCCACCCCGTGTCCCACACGGGCCGCACCGACAGCGGGTCGGCGAACGGCAGCTGCCACGCCAGGCTGCCGTCCTCGGCGCGCAGGGCGAGAAGCGACTCGCGGGTGGCCAGGAACACCAGCCCTTCGCCGGCCGCCGGCTGCATGCTGGTGCCGAAGGGAGCTATCCAGAGCCTGATGCCCCGACGCAGGTCGTACGCGACGATGCGACTGCCGTCGAGCGGGTAGTAGGCGCGGTCGCCGTCGTAGGCCGGCGGCGCCGACGCCAGGTTCTTGAGCGGCAGGGTCCAGGCCGTCTCGACCGGGAAGAGATGGGGCTGGTCGACGCGGTCGGCGGCCGAGACCGGCGCCGCAACCGCCCAAAGGGCAAATGCACTACAACATATTGTGGTCCCACGCCTCCCCACACCGTTATAATAGCGTCGAATCTTCCACTCCTCACAGTCAGGCAGGCCCCGCTTCGTGAGTCATCAGACCATCATCGTGCTCGATTTCGGATCTCAGTTCACGCAGCTCATCGCGAGGCGCCTGCGCGAGCTGTCGGTGTATTCCGAGGTGTGGCCGCCGGATACTCCCGCCGGGCGGCTCCGGGAGCGGCGGCCGGTCGGCATGATTCTGTCCGGGGGGCCGAAGAGCGTCGACGAGGCCGGTGCGCCCCGGTGCGACGCGACGGTCTTCGACATCGGCGTGCCGGTGCTCGGCATCTGTTACGGCATGCAGCTCATGGCGCACGCGCTCGGCGGACGGGTCGCTCCCGCACCGCATCGCGAGTTCGGCCACGCGATGATCGCCGTCAAGCGCGACGAGGAGGAATCGGACCCCCAGAGGCGAGAGGGCCGGGAGGCTCGCGATCCTGCCGCGCTTTTTGCCGGCCTGCCCGAAGAGCTGCGGGTCTGGGCCAGTCACGGCGACTTCGTCGCGGCCGCGCCGCCGGGCTTTTCGGTCGTGGCGACGAGCGCGAACGCGCCGGTCGCGGCGATGGCCGACGTCGACCGCAGCCTGTACGCCATCCTGTTCCATCCGGAGGTGGTGCACACCGACCGCGGGCTCGAGATCCTGCGCAACTTCGCGTGCGACATCTGCGGCTGCACGGGCGACTGGACCATGGCGTCGTTCGTCGACGAGGCGACCGAAAAGATCCGCCGGCGGGTGGGCGACGGCCGGGTGGTGTGCGCGCTGTCGGGCGGGGTCGACTCGACCGTGGCCGCCCTGCTCATCCACCGCGCCGTGGGGGACCGGCT
The DNA here is from genome assembly GCA_963840225.1 of uncultured Acidobacteriota bacterium. Lineage (GTDB taxonomy): Bacteria > Acidobacteriota > Vicinamibacteria > Vicinamibacterales > CAVVIG01 > JBLMXQ01. Next base: position 764,292 of record CAWIYH010000004.1, on the reverse strand, counting down.
CACCTGCATCTTCGTCGACAACGGGGTGCTGCGGCTGAACGAGGCGGAACAGATTCGACGCCGGTTCGAGCGCCTGCACCTGCCGCTCGTGTTCGTCGACGCCTCCAGACTCTTCCTCGATCGGCTCGCGGGCGTCGTCGATCCGGAGCAGAAGCGGAAGATCATCGGCGCGACGTTCATCGAGGTGTTCGAGCAGGAGGCCGCGCGGCTCGGGCAGGTCGATTTTCTCGGCCAGGGGACGCTCTATCCGGACGTGATCGAATCGGTGTCGATCGTCGGCCAGTCCGCCTTGATCAAGAGTCACCACAACGTGGGAGGGCTGCCCGAGCGGATGCGGATGACGCTGGTCGAGCCGCTGCGCGAGCTATTCAAGGATGAGGTCCGGGCCGTCGGGCGCAAGCTGGGGCTCGAGGAAGCCTTCGTGGTGAGGCAGCCGTTTCCGGGTCCCGGTCTCGCCGTGCGCATCCTGGGCGAGGTGACACCCCAGCGCCTGGATCTGCTCCGGCGCGCCGACGCGGTCGTCGCCGAGGAAGTGAAGCGCGAGGGCTGGTATACGCGCCTCTGGCAGAGCTTCGCGGTGCTGTTGCCGGTCCAGAGCGTCGGCGTGATGGGCGACGCCCGGACCTACGAGTACACGGCGGCGATCCGCGCGGTGGAGAGCCGGGACGGCATGACCGCCGACTGGGCGCGCCTGCCGCACGACCTGCTGGCCCGGATCTCGTCGCGGATTGTCAACGAGGTCAAGGGCATCAACCGGGTGGTGTACGACGTGTCGTCGAAGCCGCCGTCGACGATTGAATGGGAATGAGGAAGAGAATGAGAAAGGGGCAAGTCTTCTAGGATCATGTCCGACTTCGTCCACCTCCACCTGCACACCGAGTTCTCACTGCTCGACGGCGCGTGCCGCATCGACGAGCTCCTCGACCAGGCGGCGGCGCTCAGGATGCCGGCGATAGCCGTGACCGAGCACGGCAACATGTTCTCGTCGGTCGCGTTCCACGACCACGCGCGCGCCCGGGGCCTGAATCCGATCCTCGGGTGCGAAGTGTACATGGCGCCCGGCAGTCGCCACGCCCGGACCGGCAGCCCCGGCGAGACGCAGAACCACCTCGTGTTGCTGGCCGAGACGCTCGAGGGCTATCACAACCTGATCAAGCTCGTGTCGGCCGGCTACACCGAGGGGTTCTATTACAAGCCGCGGATCGACAAGGAACTGCTCGCCGGGCACGCGAAGGGGCTCATCGGCCTGAGCAGCTGCCTGAAGGGGGAGGTCGCCGAGGGGCTGTCGCACCAGCAGGAGCGGAAGGCGCGCGAGGCGGCCGCGCAGTATCGGGACATTCTGGGGCGGGAGAACTTCTTCCTCGAGATGCAGTGGCACGGCATCGAGGAGCAGCGGGCCGTCAACACCGGCATCCCGGCCATTGCGCGCGACCTCGGGCTCGGCATGGTGTGCACCAACGACGTGCACTACCTCCGCCAGACCGATGCGCATCCGCACGACATCCTGCTCTGCATCGGCACCGGGAAGGCGTTCAGCGATCCGAAACGCCTGCGGTACGACGCCAAGCAGTTCTTCCTGAAGACCGCCGAGGAGATGGCGGAGACCTTCAAGGACTTTCCCGACGCGCTGGCCAACACCGTCCGCATCGCCCGGCGCTGCGACGTCAGCCTGGGCGAAGGCGAGAACTACCTGCCGAACTTCGACGTCCCGGCCGGCTTCACGCTCGACGGGTACTTCGAGCACGTGACCCGCGAGGGGTTCAGGGAGCGGCTGCTGCGGTTGCGGCACCTGGCCTCGATCGGTGCACTGCGGCACACGATCGACGAATACGAGCGGCGCCTCGACTACGAAATCGAGATGATCAAGCGGATGAAGTACCCGGGCTACTTCCTGATCGTCTGGGACTTCATCCGCTACGCGCGCGAGCAGGGCATTCCGGTCGGGCCGGGCCGCGGGTCGGCGGCCGGAAGCCTGGTCGCCTACTGCCTCCGCATCACCGACGTCGACCCGATCGACTTCGACCTCATCTTCGAGCGGTTCCTGAATCCCGAGCGCGTGTCGCTCCCCGACATCGACGTCGACTTCTGCGAGCGGCGGCGCGGCGAGGTCATCGACTACGTCACCCGCAAGTACGGCCGCGAGAACGTCTCCCAGATCATCACCTTCGGGACGATGAAGGCAAAGGCGGTGGTGCGCGACGTGGGACGCGTGCTCGAGATGCCGTTCGCCGACGTCGACAAGGTCGCGAAGCAGATTCCGGCGGCGCTCGACATGACCCTCGACAAGGCGCTCGAGGAGAGCGAGCCGCTCCGCCTGATGGAGGAGAGCGACCCGAAGGTCAAGGAGCTGCTCGCCGTGGCGCGGCGCCTCGAGGGGATGACGCGCCATGCGTCGGTCCACGCCGCGGGCGTCGTCATCGCGCCGAGGCCGATCACCGAGTACGCGCCGCTCTACAAGGGGGCGCGCGACGAAATCGTGACGCAGTGGTCGATGAAGGAGATCGAGCGGATTGGCCTCCTGAAGATGGACTTCCTCGGCTTGAGCACGCTCACGCTCATCTGGGACGCGATCGCCGAGATCGAGCGCACGACCGGCGAGCGGCTCGACATCGATCACGTGCCGCTCGACGACCCGAAGACGTACCAGATCTTCCAGGACGGCCAGACCTACGGCATCTTCCAGTTCGAGTCGAGCGGCATGCGGGAGATCCTGCGCAAGGCGAAGCCGCAGCGGCTCGACGACCTCATCGCGCTGAACGCCCTCTACCGCCCGGGACCGCTGCGCAGCGGCATGGTGGACGACTTCATCGCGCGCAAGCAGGGCAAGACCGAGGTCAGATACGAGCTGCCGCAGCTCGAGCCGGTGCTCTCGGACACCTACGGGGTCATCGCCTACCAGGAACAGGTGATGCGCATCTCGAACGTGGTCGCCGGCTTCACGCTCGGCGAGGCCGATCTGCTGCGCAAGGCCATGGGCAAGAAGCAGGCCGACGTGATGGCCAAGATGCGCGCCTCGTTCATCGAGGGCGCGAAACGCAACGGCCACGCGGAGAAGAAGGCGGCGCACCTCTTCGACCTGATGGAGCACTTCGCCGGCTACGGCTTCAACAAGTCGCATTCGACGGCCTATGCGTTCCTCGCCTATCAGACGGCCTACCTGAAGGCGAACTACCCGTGGCATTTCGCCGCCGCCCTGCTCACCATCGAGGCCCAGAACACCGACAAGCTCGCCCTGTACCTCGGCGAGTGCCGGGAGCGCGGCATCCCGGTGCTGCCGCCCGATCTCAACGAGAGCGATCTGCGGTTCACGGTCGAGCCGGAGAGGGGCGTCCGCTTCGGCCTCACCGCCATCAAGAACGTGGGCGAAGGCGCGATCGAGTCGCTGCTCGGCGTCCGCCGCGCGCTCGGGCGGATTACCTCGCTCGTCGCCCTGTGCGAGGACCTCGACCTGCGGCTCGTCAACAAGCGGGTGTTCGAGAGCCTCATCAAGGCCGGCGCGTTCGATTCCGTGGCCGTCGATCATCCGTCGTACGGCTCGCTGAGGTCCTCGGCGCTCCGGCCGCGGTTGCTCGCGGCGGTCGACGCGGCGTGCGATCATGGCGCGCGTGTGCAGTCGGACCGGGCGCAGGGTCAGGGCGCCCTGTTCCTGAGCGACGACCACCTGGTGGAACCGGTCGCCGCAGGCCCGGCACCGTCGTCGCGCCTGCGCCTCCCCGATGCGCCCGAGTGGACCGAGGCCGAGCAGCTCGCCTTCGAGAAGGAAACGCTCGGGCTGTACTGGAGCGGCCATCCGGTCGATCGGTTTGCGGACGACCTGCGCGCGTTCGGCGCCACCGCGGTGGGCGAGCTCGCCGAGCTTCCTCTCAACGGCTCGCGCGCCGGCGCATGGGGGGCGGGGGGGCCGAAGCCCATCGAGCCGGACGCGAGCGTCGGCGGCATCGTTGCCACGTGCCGGCCGCTCAAGACGCGCAAGGGCGATCGCATGGCGGTCTTCACGCTGGAGGATTCGCAGGGCAGCGTCGAGGTCATCGCGTTTCCCGAGACGTTTCAGCGGGCCGCGGCCTCCATCGAGGTCGGCACGCTGGTCCTGGTGCGCGGCAAGCTCGAGCGCGACGACGAGTCGGTCCGGATTCTCGCCTCGGAGATCGCGCCCATCGAGACGGTGCGCGAACGGATCGCGCGTGAAGTCGCGATTCACCTGAAAGCGCCGGCCGATCGCAGCACCTTCGAGCAGCTCGGCGCGATTTTCGCGCGGCACCGCGGCGATCGCCGCGTGTCGTTCGAGATGGAGCTGCCCTCGCCCCGCCGCCTGCTCGTGCGCGCGGATGTGACGTCGCAGATCCGCGTGCGGCCGTCGCAGACGCTCGTCGCCGAGCTGGAGCAGGTCGTCGGACCGGGCGCCGTGGAGCTGCGCTGATCGAGGAGGGGCGTCCGGCCCCGCCGGGTCCATATGCCAACTGAGACTCTCGAGTTCGAAGAGCCGATCGCGGTCCTCCTCAAGGAAATCGAGGCGCTGTCGCTGCTTCCGCACACCGACGCGCGCGATCGCGAGATCGAGTCGCTCAGGCGTCGCATCGAGTCGATCCGCGCCGAGCTGTACCGGTCGCTCACGCCGTGGCAGCGCGTGCTCGTCGCGCGCCATCCGAGCCGCCCGGGTCTCGAGGATTACCTGCAGAACCTGTTCACGGGGTTCATCGAGATCCACGGCGACCGCCGGTTCGCCGACGACCACGCCATCATGACCGGCTTCGCCGACTACAAGGGCCAGCCGGTGCTGGTGGTCGGCCACGTGAAGGGCAGCGATACGAAGGAGAAGATCTTCCGCAATTTCGGATACACCCGGCCCGAGGGGTACCGCAAGGCGCTGCGCGCGATGCGGCTGGCGGAGAAGTTCGGGCGCCCCGTCCTGGCCTTCGTCGATACGCCGGCGGCCTATCCGGGCATCGAGTCCGAGGAGCGCGGCGTGGCTGAAGCGATCGCCTTCAACCTGCGCGAGATGATGATGCTCGACACCCCGATCGTCGTCGTCGTCAGCGGGGAGGGAGGGAGCGGCGGGGCGCTCGGCATCGCCGTCGGCGACCGCGTGCTCATGCAGGAGTTCGCCATCTACAGCGTCATACCGCCCGAAGGATGCGCGGCCATCCTGTGGCGCGACGCGAGCAAGAAAGTCGAGGCGGCCGACGCGCTGAAGCTGACCGCGCCGGACCTCGTCGCTGCCGGCATCGTCGACGAGATCGTGCCCGAGCCGAGCGGCGGCGCGCACACCGATCATGCCAGGGCGTCCGGACTGCTCGATCAGGTGCTCAGCCGCGTGCTTGGCGAGGTCCAGGGCGTCGACTCCCGCGCGCGCCTCGAGCGGCGGTACGAGAAGTTCCGCAACATGGGACGCCTGGGGGTCGACTTCATCGACGAGGCCGCGCCGTGACCTGCCCTGTCCGCGCGCGGTCTCAGAATGAGGGCAGCGGCGCGAGCCGGCGCGCCATCAGGCCATGCTGCCTTCCAGCCGATCGGAACTCGGCCCGCTGATGTCTCCTGTCTCGCTACGGTGGGAATCGCTCGCGTGTGACGAACCCGGGGCCGTCCGCCTCGCCGGGTCGCTCGGCGTGCCGGTCGTCGTCGGGCGGCTGCTCTGCCAGCGGGGGCTTGCCGACGAGGTCGCGGCCTCCCGATTCCTCAATCCGTCGCTCGACCACCTCCACGACCCGATGGCGCTCGCGGGCATGGCCGAGGCGGTCGATCGGCTGCTCGGGGCGATCGCGCGCAAGGAGCGCGTGGCCATCCACGGCGACTACGACGTGGACGGCATCACGTCGACGGTCATCCTGCGCCGTGCGCTGGAGCTGCTGGGCGCCGACGTCGTGCACTTCATCCCCGAGCGGCTGAAGGACGGCTACGGCCTGCAGCCGTCCGCGATCGAGCGGCTCCACGCCGACGGCGTGTCGCTGATCGTGTCGGTGGACTGCGGCATCCGCGGTGCCGAGGCCGGACGCCGGGCGCGCGAGCTCGGCCTGGACCTCATCATCACGGATCACCACGAGCCGGAGGCCGAGCTGCCGCCAGCGCTCGCCGTCATCAATCCCAAGCGCCGCGATTGCTCCTATCCCGACAAGGACCTCGCCGGCGTCGGCGTCGCGTTGAAGGTCGTGCAGGCGCTCTGCCGCCGCGCCGGCCGCGAGCAGTGGCTGCCGGGATTCATCAAGGTGGCGGCCATCGGGACGCTGGCCGACGTCGTGCCGCTGGTCGGCGAGAATCGCGTGATCGCGAAGGTCGGCCTGGATCTGCTCTCGCGGGGTCGGCACAAGGTCGGACTGCGCGCGCTCCTCGACGTGTGCGGGCTGGCCGGGAAGACGATCGACAGCTATCACGTCGCTTTTCTGCTCGCGCCGCGGGTCAACGCCGCCGGCCGCATGAGCACGCCGGATCTGGCCACGCGGCTGCTGCTGGCCGGCGATGAAGCCATGGCGGAGGAGGCGCGCGCGCTGGCGCTGCAGCTCGACGGCGAGAACGTGCGGCGGCAGGAAGAGGAAGCCGAGATTCTCGCCGCTGCTCGCAAGGTCGTGCAGACCGATCCCGACGTCGGCGCCCGCTCGGTGCTCGTCGTCGCCGGCGACGGCTGGCATCGCGGCGTCATCGGCATCGTGGCGTCGAAGCTGGTCGAGACCTTTCACCGGCCCGCCATCGTGCTGTCGATCGACGGTGACGCGGCGCACGGATCGTGCCGCAGCATCCCGGCGTTCGACATGCTGGGCGCGCTCGAGCGGTGTGCCGGACTCCTGCGCCGGTTCGGCGGCCACAGGCAGGCGGCCGGGCTCACGCTGGAGGCCGCCCGAATCGGCGAGCTGCGGAGGGCCGTGAACGACGTCGCCGACGAGACGCTCCAGCCCGACGACCTGATGCCGCGCCTTCGCATCCACGGCGACCTGGGGTTCCGTGCGATCACTGGCGAGGTGGCCGCCGGCGTGGCGTCTCTGGCGCCCTTCGGCGCCGGGAACCCGCGTCCGGTGTTTGCCGCGCGCGACGTCGAGATCGTCGACGGCCCCCGCAGGCTGAAGGAGCGCCACCTGAAGATGGCGCTCAAGCAGGATGGCCGGATCTTCAGGGCCGTCGCCTGGCGCGCCGCGGAGCGGCACGACTTCCTCGCCGAGCACAAGGCCGCCCTCGACGTGGCGTTCTCGTTGGAGCAGAATCAGTACCAGGGCGAGACGTACGTCGAGCTGACCCTCGCCGACCTGAAGAGCTCATCGCGTTGACATGGCAGAAACGGGCCCGGTTCGTCATCGCGATCTTCGCGGTGGCGTTCACGGTCGTCGTGGTGCTGGCCTTCAGGCACCGCCCGGCCGGCGCGCCCGCCGTGTCGCCCGGCCCGGCTTCTCCAGACGCCGACGCCGTCGTCGTCAGCACGGGCGGCGACGTCGCGCGCTACACCGGCACGCGCAAGGACGTCACCATCGAATACGACAAGCAGCTCACCTACGCGGACGGATCGACCAAGCTCCTCGGCGTCCGCGTCGCCACGGTCGATCGCAGCACCCGCGGGCGCAGCTTCCGGGTCGCAGCGCGCGAAGGGCAGGTCGGCCACAACCAGTCGACGCTGACCATGATCGGCGACGTGCAGCTGACGGCGAGCGACGGCCTCGTGGCCAGGACCGAGCGCGCCACCTATGCCGACGCGGACGCCACCGTGCGGGCGGCGGGGCCGGTGACCTTCTCGCGCGGCCGGCTGTCGGGCAGCGGCATCGGCATGGCCTACGAGAAGAACCGCGACGTGCTGACCATCGCCAAGGACGCGGCCGTGCACATCGCGCCCGACGCCGCGGGCGCCGGGGCCACCGAGATCCGGGCCTCGGCCGCCACGATCGCCCGCCGCGAGAAGTTCCTCCGCTTCGACGGCGGCGTGCACATCGAGCGCGGAGGCCAGATCATCGACTCCGCGCAGGCCATCGCCCACCTGACCGACGACGAGAAGCGCATCGATAGCGTTGAGCTGCACGGCGGCGGCCGCATCCAGGGCGCCCCGGGGCGGGGTGGCGGCCTGCGCGGGCTGACGGGGCAAGACATGAACCTGCAGTACGCCGCCGACGGGCAGACGTTGCAGCGCGCGCTGGTCGACGGCGGCGCGGTGATGGAGCTCGGCGGAGGCCCGGACAAGGCGGCCCGTCGCATCGAGGCGCGCACGATCGACCTGACCCTCGCGCCCGACGGCGTCACGCCGGTCGCGCTCACGGGCCGGGAGGCCGTCGCCCTGACGTTTCCGGCCGAAGAGAGCGGCGCGCTGCGCACGATTCGGGCGTCGACGCTCGAGGCGCGCGGAGAACGGACCCGCGGCCTGACGCGCGCCCAGTTCACGGGACAGGTGGAGTATCGGGAGAGCGGGGGACCGACCGATTGCGCCGCAAATTCCGGCGTGCTCGACGCCTCCCTGGAGCCCGGATTCGGCGCGATTCGGGACGCGAGGTTCACCCGCGGCTTCAGGTTCGAGGAGGGCACGATGGCGGCGACCGCGGCCGTCGGGCACTATCAGCTCGGCAAGGGCACCCTCGACCTGAGCGGCTCGGACGCGGCGGCACCGACGCCGCACGTCGTCAACGATCAGATCTCGGTCGACGCCTCCCATGTGGCCGTCACGCTCGCCGGGCCCAAGCTCGAGGCGACCGGGTCGGTCAAGAGCGTCGTCCGTCCCGTGACCGGCGACGCCAGGAAGAACGGGCGGCACCTGCCGACGATGCTCAAGCAGGATCAGCCGGTCAACGTCACCGCGGCGGCGCTGAGCTACGACGGGTCGACGTCGGGCGCCACCTACACAGGAGAGGCGCAGCTCTGGCAGGGGGAGACGAGCGTGCGCGCGAAGACGATTGTACTCGACGGGCGGACCGGCGACCTCGCCGCGAGCGAGTCGGTGGCCACCGCCATCGCGCTGACCGAGACCAATGCGAAGACGAAGGCGCGCGAGCGGACGCGCTCGCTGGCGACGTCGAAGACCTTCAAGTACGAGGACACGCTGCGGCGCGCGACCTACACGACCGACGCCCACGTCACCGGACCGCAGGGCGATCTCACCGCGACGAAGGTCGAGCTCTTCCTCAAGGAGTCGGGCGACGAGCTCGATCGCGCGGAAGCGTACGAGCACGTCACGATTCACGAATCCGCGCGCACGGTGACCGGCGATCGCCTGACCTACTTCGGCGCCGACGAGCGCTACGTCGTCACGGGCGCGCCGGTCCGCATCGTCGACGAGTGCGACCGTGAGACCATCGGCAAGACGTTGACGTTCTTCAAGGCCACCGATACGATCCTCGTCGACGGCAATCAGCAGATCCGCACACAGACCAAAGGCGGCGGGAAGTGCTCCGGATCCTAGCGAATGTCCACACTCCGGACCCAGGGACTGACCAAGACGTACGGCGGGCGCACGGTGGTCCGGGGTGTGAACCTCGACGTCGCGTCGGGTGAGATCGTCGGGCTGCTCGGACCGAACGGCGCCGGCAAGACGACCACCTTTTACATGACCGTGGGGCTGACGGCGCCCGACGCCGGACGGGTGCTCCTCGACGGCCACGACGTCACCGACGACCCGATGTACATCCGCGCGCGCAAAGGCATCGGCTACCTGCCGCAGGAGCCGTCGATCTTCCGCGGGCTGACGGTGGAGCAGAACATCCTGGCCATCCTCGAAACGATGGGGCTCGATCCGGCGACGAGGCGGACGCGGGTCCGCGAGCTGCTCGCGGAGCTGAATCTGACGCCGCTCGCCCACGCGCCCGCCTACACCCTGTCGGGCGGCGAGCGGCGACGCGCCGAGATCACGCGCGCGCTCGTCGTCGCGCCGAAGTTCATCCTGCTCGACGAGCCGTTCGCCGGCATCGATCCGATTGCGGTGAGCGACATCCAGAAGATCATCTTTCACCTCCGCACGCGCGGAATCGGCGTCCTCATCACCGACCACAACGTGCGCGAGACGCTCCGGATTACGGATCGCGCCTACATCGTGCACGACGGGGTGATCTTCAAGAGCGGGACGCCGGCCGGCCTCGCGGCCGACGAGGAGGTGCGGCGGATTTATCTGGGGACTGAGTTCCGGTTGGACTAAAATAAGGCCTGGGAATTGCATCAGCTGAGGCGCGTCGCCGGGGCCCGGCGGCGGCCGAGGCAGTGGGCGCAGAGATCAATCGCATATAGATCAACGACTTAGCTGACACGCTCGGCTCAATGGGAATCCAGCAGAAACTTCATACAAAGCTCGTCCAGAAACTAATCCTCACGCCGTCATTGCAGCAGGCGATCAAGTTGCTGCCGATGTCGACTCTGGAGCTGTCGGACCTCTTGAACCAGGAAATGGTCGAGAATCCGATGCTGGAGGAAGTGCCGACCGAGGAGCTGCAGCCGGCCGACGCCGCGACCGCCGCCGAGAAGCCGGAACAGCCCGAGCAGCCGGCCAACAAGACGGATACCTGGGACGACCAGGATTACGAGTACTTCTTCGGCGACTATCTCGACGACGGCTATCGCCCCCGGGCTCCCCAGGAAATCAAGGAGCTGCCGCCGATCGAGAACACCCTGTCGACCGCCAGTTCGCTGTCCGATCACCTGATGTGGCAGCTGTCGATGCAGACCGACGATCCGCTGCCGCGCGAGATCGGGTCCGCGATCATCGGCAATCTCGACGACGACGGGTATCTCGTGGCGTCGTTCGAGGAGCTGGCGGGGATGGGGCCGTGGGCCGTGGAGGACGTGGAACGGGCGCTCCGGCTGGTCCAGTCGTTCGATCCGACCGGCGTCGCGGCGCGCGACCTGCAGGAGTGTCTGCTGCTGCAACTGCGGCACCTGGGCCTCGAGGGCACGCCGACCGAGAAGATCGTCACCGAGCACCTGCGCCTGCTCCAGAACCACCAGGTGCCGGAGATCGCGCGCAAGCTGGGGCTGACGATCGACGACCTCAAGGAGCACATCGAGGTCATCCGGCACCTCGATCCGAAGCCGGGTAGCCGCTACAACCCGACGCAGTCGCAGTACGTCATCCCCGACGTCTACGTCATCAAGGTCGAGGACCAGTACGTGGCCGTGCTGAACGAGGACGGGCTGCCGCAGATGCGCATCAGCCCGGTCTACCGGCGCCTGCTCGATAAGGGCGCCGACAACAGCGCCGAGACCCGCGCCTACGTGAAGGACAAGTTCCGGTCGGCGCTGTGGCTGATCAAGTCGGTGGAGCAGCGGCAGAAGACGATCCACAAGGTCGCGAACAGCATCATCAACTTCCAGCGCGACTTCCTCGACCACGGCATCGAGCACCTGCGCCCGCTGGTGCTGCGCGACGTCGCCAACGACATCGGCATGCACGAATCGACCGTCAGCCGGGTGGTGACCAACAAGTACATGCACACGCCCCAGGGCGTGTTCGAGATGAAGTACTTCTTCCACAGCGGCATCAGCAGCTCGTACGGCGAGAGCGTGTCGTCGGTCACCATCAAGCAGCGCATCCGCAAGATCATCGAGAACGAAGACCCCCGCAAGCCGCTCAGCGACTCGAAGATCGTGAGCATCCTGCAGAGGGAGGGGCTCGTCCTGGCGCGCCGGACGATCGCGAAGTACCGGGAAGAGCTCAAGATTCCGACCTCGAATCAACGCAAGGTGCTGTACTGACACCCGCGGAAAGCTAACTGCGATGCGCCTCGAACTCACCGGACGTCACGTCGAAATCACCCCCGTGCTGCGCCGCCTCGTGGACACCAAGCTCGCCAAGCTGGGCCGTCTCCTGAACGACAGCGCGGTTTCCGCTCAGGCCGTGCTCACCCGCGAGAAACACCGGCACTGCGCCGAGATCACGCTGCACGCCCGTGGAGAGAAGTTCCTCCACGGCGTCGGCACCGCGTCGAGCTGGGAGGCGGCCGTCGGCGACACGATCGACAAGCTCGTCCAGCAGGCGCAGAAGGTCAAGGGCAAGTGGAAGGCCCGCAAGCGCCGGGGCGCGCGAGGCGCGTCGGTCGCCGCCGAGACGCCGGAAGCGTCCGCGGTGTCTCCGGCGGGCCGGCGCGACGACGGCGTGCGGCCGCGGATGCCCCGCATCCTGCGGACGTTCCGCCAGTCGGTCAAGGCCATGTCGATCGCCGACGCGGCGCGCGAGCTCGAGTCGCGGGGCGATGGCCTGGTCGTGTTCCGCGACGCGGAACGCGCGTCGATCAGCGTCATCTACCGGCAGCGGAACGGCGAGCTGGCGCTCGTCGAGACCGAACTGTGAGGCGCCGCTAGCCGGGCGCCGCCGCCAACGCGCTCATGCCGTCCATTCCCGGCGTCAGCGTGGCTGCGCTGATCGACAGCCGGCCCGAGTCGTTCGGCCTCCCGCTGGAGCTGCTCGCGGGCGGCGACGGCGTCGGCCGCGTCATCACTAGCCCCCACGTGCAGAAGACCGGCCTCGCGCTGGCTGGCTTTCAGGAGTACCTCAAGCCGGGCCGCGTCCTCATCTTCGGCGAAAGCGAGATCCGGTTCCTCGAGAGCCTCGACTCGTCAACCCGGACCCGGGCGCTCGCGCCTCGCCCTGCGGCTCGATTTTCCCTGCATCCTCATCACCGGCGGCTTCGCCCCCCCCTCCGAGCTGCTCGTGGAAGCCGAGCGGGCCAGCCTGCCGGTCCTCAAGACGCCGATCGTCACGCCGATGGCCATCGCCAAGCTGTCGTCGAGGCTCGAGGACTCGCTCGCCGAGCGCACGGTTCTTCACGCCGTGCTCCTCGACATCCTCGGGCTCGGCGTGCTCATCGGGGGGGAGAGCGGCATCGGCAAGAGCGAGTGCGCGCTCGACCTCATCGTCCGCGGCCACCGGCTGGTGGCCGACGACACGGTGGAGGTGCGGCGCCGGTCCGAGACGATCCTCATCGGCACCTGCCCCGAGCTGACCCGCCACCACATGGAGCTGCGCGGCCTCGGCGTGATCAACGTCAAGGAGCTGTTCGGGATCGCCTCGACGCGCTCGTCGAAGCGGGTGGAGATGGTCGTGCAGCTCGAGCGGTGGGACCCCACCCGGCAGTACGAGCGCCTCGGCCTCGACGACGAGTTCTACGAGATCCTCGGGCTTCGTGTCCCGCTCATCCGCATGCCGGTGGCTCCCGGCCGCAACATCGCGATTCTGGTCGAGGTCGCCGCGCGCAATCAGCTCCTGCGGGCCCGCGGGCACCACGCCGCCCGGGCGCTCGCGGAGCGCCTGGAACGGACGCTGTGCGACGCCGCCGTCGCGCCGCCGGCCGACGACGAAGAGGACGAGGACCTCGAGCCGGGGGCGCGCCGGTGAGCCGGCGGCCGAGGAGCGGCGGAAAGACCGCCGGGAAGCCCGCGCACCGCAAGCTGGCCCGGACCGGCCAGCCGTTCATCGTCCTGACCGGACTGTCGGGGTCCGGCAAGTCGCAGGCGATCCGCGCCCTCGAGGATCTCGGGTATTTCTGCGTCGACAACCTGCCGACGACCCTGATTCCGACGCTCGCCAACCTGTCCGTGCGCGCCGGCGGCGACATCGAGAAGGTCGCGATCGTCGTCGACGTTCGCGAGGGGAACTTCCTGTCGCAGTTCCCGACCGTCTTCCGCCGCCTGCGCAAGATGCCGCGGCTGAACCCGATGCTCATCTTCCTCGAGGCGAGCCACGCCGCGCTCGTGCGGCGGTTCAGCGAGACCCGCCGGCCCCATCCGCTGGCGCCCAACCGGTCGGTGAGCGAGGGGATTCGGGCCGAGCGGTCGCGGCTCGACGCCATCCGGGACCTGGCGGACGAGATCGTGGACACGTCGGACATGACGGTGCACGAGCTGCGCCGCTTCTTCATGGGGCTGTCGCGCGATCGGGCGCACGCGCGCCTGGTGGTCACGCTCCTGAGCTTCGGGTACAAGCACGGCGTGCCGCTCGACGCCGACCTGGTGTTCGACGTGCGCTGTCTGCCGAACCCGCACTTCGTGCCGGCGCTGCGTCCGTTCACCGGCCGCGACCGGCCCGTGGTGCGCTTCATGGAGCGCGACCCTTCGACGCGCGAGTTCATCGAGCGGCTGGAGGACTATTTGCGGTTCGTCATGCCGCACTACGTGGCGGAGGGCAAGAGCTACCTGACCATTGCCATCGGCTGCACCGGCGGCCGCCACCGCTCGGTGATGATCGCCGAGCGGCTGCGGCGCGCCCTGCGCGACGTCGGGGGCATTACCGTCCGCGTGCGGCACCGGGACGTCGCGCGCGCCTGAGCGGCCGGACGAGGTACTGATAGAGCGCCAATGATCGGAGTCGTCGTCGTCACGCACGGGCAGCTCGCCACCGAGCTGGTGAACGCGGCCGAGATGATCGTGGGGGACCTGCCGCAGTTCACCGCCGTGTCGATCGGATGGCACGACGACGTGAACGACGCGCGCGAGGACATCGCCCAGGCCATCGAGCGCGTTCGCGGCGACGCCGGCGTGCTCGTGCTGACCGACATGTTCGGCGGCACGCCGTCGAATCTCGGCATGACGTTCCTGGAGACCGACCGGGTGGAGGTCATTACCGGCGTGAACCTGCCGATGCTGATCAAACTGGCGAGCCTGCGCAGCTCGTCGGACCTGCTCGGCGTGGCGCGCGAGATGCGCGAGCACGGCCGCAACGCCATCTGGGTCGCCTCCGACCTGCTGCGGGGCGACAAAGCAACTGCCACATGATTTCCCGCGACGTGACCGTCGTGAACCAGCTCGGGATGCACGCGCGGGCCGCCGCGAAGTTCGTGCACCTCGCCACCCGGTTCTCGTCGCAGGTCCGCGTCGCGCGTGACCGACGGGAGATGGACGGAAAGAGCATCATGGGCGTCCTGCTCTTGGCCGCGGCCCGCGGCTCGACGATTCGTATCAGCGCCGACGGCGCCGACGAGACCGCGGCGGTCGATGCGCTCACGGCGCTCGTCCGGACCGGGTTCGGCGAGGACGGGTCATGCGCCGACTGACCGGCATCGGTGTCTCGTCCGGCGTGGTCTCGGGGCGCGCCGTCATCCTGAGCCAGCGCGCCCAGGTGCTCCGCTATCAGATTCCCGGCGGGCGGGTGCAGTCCGAGCTCGAGCGCCTCGAGCAGAGCCGCGCGCGATCGCGCCAGCAGCTCGAGGACATCCGCGCGCGCGTGGCCCGTCGCCGCGGCCCGGAACTGGCGGCGCTCTTCGACGCCCAGCTCCTCATGCTCGACGACCCGATGCTCGTTCCGCGCGCCGCCGGCATCATCCGCGAGCGGCACGTGAACGCGGAATGGGCCGTCCAGCAGGTGTTCCACGAGTTCAGCGATGTCTTCGACGAGGTCGCCGATCCGTACTTCCGCGAGCGGAAGGGCGACGTCGCCGATCTGGTGGGCCGGCTGAAGCTCAACCTCCGGCACGGCGTCGCCACCCCCCGCGACCTGCTGCGCGAGCTCGACGAGGCGTCGGTCCTCGTCGCCGACGAGCTCACGCCGTCGCTCGCCGCGCAGGTGGACTGGGGCCGGGTCCGCGGCTTCGCGACCGACGCCGGCAGCCGCACCTATCACACGGCGATCCTGGCGCGATCGCTCGAAGTGCCGGCGATCGTCGGCCTGCACGACGCCAGTCGATCGATCCAGCCCGGCGAGGTCGTCGTGCTCGACGCCGACGCAAACACGCTGTTCGTCGATCCGACACCGGACGTCCTGGAGCGCGCCGCGTGCAGTACTCCCGAGCGCCGGCCGGCCGCCGGTCCCGAGGGCCGGCGCGGCCCGGCCATGACCGCCGACGGAATGGCCATCCGGCTCGACGCCAACATCGAGTTCGCCGACGACCTGGCCGCGGCGCGCTACGCCGGCGCGGAGGGGATCGGGCTGTACCGCAGCGAATTCCTGCTGGCGGGCGGCGACGTGCGGCTCGCGACCGAGGAGGCGCAGTACGCCGTCTACCGGGGGATGCTGGAGGGCATGGCGCCCGGCGCGGTCACGGTGCGCACCTTCGACATCGACGAGGAGCAGCTCGACGCCGCCGCCGAGACGCGGCACGCCGCCGCGGTCTGGGCGGCCGACGACAAGCGCGCGAGCCACGGGCTGCGGGGGCTGCGCCTGAGCCTCATGCGACCGGATCTCTTCCGCACGCAGCTCCGGGCGCTGCTGCGCGCGGCACGCCACGGGCGGCTGCGGATCATGTTTCCCTTCGTGTCGGGCGTGGAGCAGCTGCGCGACGCCCGCCGCATGATTACCGAGTCCGTCGCCGATCTCGAACGGGAAGGGGAGTCCGTGCCGCGGGTTCCGGTGGGCGTGATGATCGAGATCCCGGCGGCGGCGTACACGGCCGATCTGCTCGCGCGCGAAGCCGACTTCCTCACGATCGGCACCAACGACCTGATTCAGGTACTGCCTCGCGGTCGATCGCGCCGACGACCGCGTGTCGCGGCTCTACGAGCCCCTGCACCCGGCGATCCTGCGGATGATCGTGACGGTCCGGCGGGCGGCGGCCCGCCAGCGGATTCCGGTGTCGGTGTGTGGCGAGATGGCGTCTGACCCGGCCCTGCTGGCGCTGCTGGTCGGCCTCGGGCTCACCGAGTTCAGCATGACGCCGGGCGCCATCGGCGTCGCGCGCCAAGTGCTCGCCGACGCGCGATTCGACGACCTGCGCGCGCTGGCCAGGCGCGTCATGCGGCTCGCGACGGCGGACGAGATCGAGCGGGAGCTGGCCGCGGCCTATTTCCTGTCTTCCCGCCCGTAGCGATCCTCGAGCCGCACGACGTCGTCGAGCTCGGGCGTCGAGACCTCGAAGACGTCGCTGTCCTCGATCGCCGTCATCCGATGGACCGTCCCGGGGCTGATGTGAACGCGCTGGCCCGGCAGCATCTCCCGCTTCACGAGCGCGCCGTCCTCCTGGCGCTCGAACAGGAGCCGCCCGGCGTGCAGGTAGATGGTCTCGTCCTTCAGGTTGTGGTACTGCAGGCTCAAGGCGTGGCCCGCCGTGACGTGGATCAGCTTGCCGACGTAGCGGTCCGTCTTCGCCCAGTGGAGCTCGTAGCCCCACGGCTTCTCGACGCGGGTGATGTCGCTGAACATGGCCTCTCTTGCGCGGACGCCGGGCGCGGCGGCGTCCCGCCGTCGCGGCTCGAGGCGCCGGCCGGTCCCTCGATCCGTCAGAACGGGATATCGTCGTCGGTGAGCGGTTCGGCCGGCTCCGGAGCTGCGCCGTGGCCGCCCGCCGGTTCGCCGGCATCGATCGAGCGGCCGCGGCCGCCGCCGAGCAGCACGACGCGGTCGCCGCGAATCTCCGTGGTGTAGCGCTTGTTGCCGTCCTTGTCGTCCCACTGGCGCGTCTGCAGGCGTCCCTCGACGTAGATCTGCTTGCCCTTCGTCAGGTATTCCGACAGCGATTCGGCCGACTTGCCCCAGAGCACGACGCGGTGCCACTCGGTCTTTTCCTGACGCTGTCCCGACTTGTCGTTCCACACTTCCGTCGTGGCCATGTTGAGGGTCGCGACCGCCGCGCCGCCCGGCGTGTAGCGCAGTTCGGCGTCTCGGCCGAGATTCCCGACGAGGATGACTTTGTTGACGCTGCCCATAATCTCCCGGAGACGGCACGCGGCCGCGAGGCGTTGCGGCTGACGCTCGAAACCCGGCCATTGTACATCGTCTTCGCCGATCAGCCCTTGCCAGTCATCTGATCGAGCTGCTGTTTGGCCAGCTGACCCGCGTCGCTGTCGGGATAGTTCTTGACGACGAATTCCAGCGCCTGGCGCGCCTCGTCGACTTTGCCCAGGTGGCGCAGAGCGACGCCCTTGCGGAAGTACGCCTCGGGAATCGCCGAGCCGTTCGGATAGGTGCGGATGGCGAGGTCGTAGGCTTCGACGGCCTTGTCGTACTTGTTGTCCATCATGTACGAGTTGCCGATCTTCACCTGCGCGTCCGACGCCTTGTCCGACTTCGGGAACGCGCGGATGTACTGCTCGAAGCCCTGAACGGCGAGGTCCCACTGGCCGGCGGTGTAGTCCGCCCACGCCATGTCGTAGAGCTTCTGGGGCGACGCGCCGATGGCCGCGGCGGGCGGCGGAGCGGACGGCGACGCGCCGGGCGCGGCGAGCTCGGAACCGGCCTCGGGCGGCGGCGGCTGGGCGCCGGACGGGGCCGGAGGCGGCGTCGCCGACGGCGCGGCCCCCGCGGCGCCAGGGTCGGTGGCGTCGGTGGTCGTCGGCCGCGCGTTGATCTGCTGCACGAGCTGCCGCAGCGCGTCGACTTCCTGCGTCAGCGACGAGATCCGCACGTTGTTGTCATCCACCTTCTCGCGCACGACGCGCAGGTCGCTCGTGAGATTGTCGATGAGCAGCTTCTGGTCGGCGAACGCCTTGCGCATCGCGCCGGTCTGGTCGTCGATGCGCGTGTCGACGCCCTTGATGGCGTCGGCGAGCGCCGCGAGCATGTTCTGCAGTTGCTGCGCCTGCTCCTGCAGGATCCGGATGTCGGCCGCGAGTTGCTGGTGCTCCTTGTTCGCGGCACCGGCCGGAGCGGCCGTGCCGAGGTAGATGGCGAACGCGAGCAGCGCGCCGGTCAGTCTGTAACTCATACTCACTCGTATCTATTTTGCCGTGATCACGAAGTGCGCACGGCGGTTTTTCGACCACGCCGCGTCGTCGTGTCCGGGGTCGAAGGGGAACTCCTTGCCGTAGCTGACGGTCCGGAGCCGGTCGGCCGAAATGCCGAGCGAGACCAGGTACGTCCGGGCCGCGACCGCGCGACGTTCCCCCAGAGCGAGATTGTACTCGGCCGTCCCTCGTTCGTCGCAGTGGCCTTCGATCGTGATCATCCAGCCGGGGTACTTCTTGAGCAGGGCGGCGTCACCGTCGAGCGCCTTCTGCGCGTCCGGCGTGATGTCGCTGCTGTCGTAGTCGAAGAACGCCGGCTGCAGCGGCGAGTTGCGGTTGAGCTCGTCGAGCGACGCCGACGCGATCGAGTCCTCCGGGACCGGCTCGGGCGGAACGATCGTCGGCTCCTTCACCGGTTCGGGCGGCGCCGGCGGCGTGGCCGCCGGGGTGGACGCCGACGGAGGCGGCGGGGGCGCCGGCCGCGTGACGGGCGGTTTCTTGCCGCCGCAGGCCGCCGCCGCGGCGGCGAACGTGACGACTGCGACAATCGCCGCGTGGGAGAGTGCAGTGCGAATCTGGGTCATGGATGCCATCGCCTCATCGCGGGATGCTCGTGCCCGCTCTTTCTCGTCGGCCGCGCCGACCGCGGCGGCTTCGCCGAAGGCCGCGCGGGTCAGCTGGACGGGTAGTTGGACCAGTTGGGCTGATAGTTGTTGCCGGCGCGCGTGAGCTGGTGGAGGTCCTTGCCGTCCCGCGCGATCGTGAATATCTGCGATTTGCCCGACCGGGTCGACATGAACGCCAGGTGCCGCCCGTTGGGCGCGAATGCCGGGCTCTCGTTGGTGCCTTCGCCGAAGGTGAGCTGGCGCACGGTGCCGGTCGCCACGTCGATGATCTTGATGTCGTTGCCCGGCCCGGTCCGCGCGGCAAACGCGATCTCGTTGTACGGCGCCGGCGACCATGTGGGGCGGTCCGCATACGACTCAGAGGTAATCTTGCGCAGCCCCAGGCCGTCGGCGCCGATAACGTAGATTTGGGGCGTCCCGGATCGATCGGATGTGAAGGCAATCTGCGTGCCCGACGGCGACCAGGTGGGTGAGATGTCCGCGCCCGGATGACTGGTCAGGCGCCGAAGGCCGGTGCCGTCGCGGTTGACGACGTAGAGCTCGGTGTTGCCGTCGCGCGTGGACGAGAAGCAGATCCGGGTCCCGTCCGGCGACCAGGCCGGCGTGAAGTTGTTGCCGGCATTCCGCGTCAGCTCGAACAGCGTCCCCTCGTAGATGTTCGAGATGAAGATGTTCGGCAGGCCGCGCCGGTACGAGGTGTAGGCGATGGACCGGCCGTCGGGCGACCACGTCGCCGTGATGCTCAGCGTGCGCGAGGTCGTCAGCCGGCGCTGGTTCGCGCCGTCGTAGTCCGAGATGTAGATCTCCTTCACGCCGCGGTTCTCGACGGTGCCCGACATCCGCTCGCCGTCGCGGTCCGAATCGAACGTCAGCTTGGTCCGCGCCACCCCGTGCAGGCTGCGCTGCTGGAGGTGCAGGTCGTCCGAGATGGTGTGCGCGTAGAGGCGGGGGTTCGCCGCCGACCCGGAGTACTCCTTCCCGAAGGCGGACTGGCGGGTCCGAATGGCGAACAGCCGGACCTCCACCGTGAGCCCCGATCCCGTCTTCTCGACGGTCCCGATGACGACGCCGTCGGCGTTGACCTCGCGCCAGCGGTCGAACGGCACGTCGCTGATGGAGGTCGCCGCGGGAATCGTGCGGTTGACGTCGCGCGGGATCAGCAGGAACTCGCGCTCGAAGTTCAGATCGTCCCAGAGCACCTGAGAGATCGTCTTCGCCGCATCCACCGTCTCGGCGTCCTTCGACAGCGCCAGGAACTCGGGCACGGCGAGGCGCGGCGGAGCGTTCGTGCCGCTCGTGATCGTTGTCGAGATTTCGGTCGGCTGCTGGGGCTGGGGCGGCGGCGGCTGCGGTGCTTGCGGACGGGCGCCGAGCGTGACCAGCGCGGTGGCGCCCAGCAGGGCGGCGAGCTTGCAGGCTCTCGCGCCTGCCGTGGGTCTCATCCGTGTCATTGTTGGTATTGGAAAGTCAGGTGAACGCCCAGGGTCTGGTTCGGGTACGTCGCCGGCAGCGGCGGCAGTTGCCGCGTGACGACCACGGCGCGCTGCGCGGTCAGGTCGAGCGCCGTGTAGCCGCTCGATCGTTCGAGCTCCACGTCCGTGACCCGCCCGTCACGCTGAATCGTGAACTTGATGCCAGCCACGCCGGGCACCTCGGCGACCGGGTTCCAGTTCGAACGAATCCGCTCGACCATCGTCATGATGTAGTCGGGACAGCAGAAGTTCGCCACGTCGAGCGTCGCGCCAAAGCCGGAGCCGCCGCCCGTCGAGAGGCCGAAGCCCTGCCCGCGCGCGCCGGTCTCGGCGACGCCCTGTCCCTCGGTGACTTCCTTGCCCGTGGTGGGCGTCCGGCCCCGCGCCTCTTTCGGCGCCTGCTGCACGTCGGGCGTCGGCTTCGCGCGCGTCGGCCTGGCGGCCTCCTTGGGCAGCGTCATCTCGGGCGTTTTCGCGGCCGGCGGGCGAAGCGGTTCCGGCCGCCGGACGTCGGGCGTCTGGACCGCCCGCTGCACCGGCCGGGCGGCGAGCGGCGTCGATCCGCCGCTGGCCGGCCCGGGGGCGCCTCCGCCGAGCGTGATCGTCATGACCGTCGGGGGCGCCTCGGCTGCGTGCGACCACCAGGCCGACGGCGCCAGCAGGGCGAGTGCCAGCAGGCCGGCGTGGGCGGCCAGCGACACCGACACCATGCGCTGCAGGCCGGAGGGTTCCTGCATCCGATCGCGCAGCACGTCGGTGACGTCGCTCATCGCTCTCCGGGCGCCCTCGTGACGATGCCGACGTCCTCGACGCCGGCGGCCTTCAACAGACCGAACACGTCCATCAGGTCCTGCACCTGCAGACCGCCGTCGCTGCGCAGGTACACCTGCTTCTGCGCCCGACCCTCCATCTGCTGGCGGATCCGCTCCTGCAACACCTCGACGTGGATGGCTTCGTCGTTCAGGTACACGATGTGATCGCGCCGGTAGGCCAGCGGCACGGTCACGAACACCCGCTCTTTGGTGATCTGGTTCGACCGCGTCGACACCGGCAGGTGAACGTCCACGCCGCGCTGGATCATCGGTGCCGTCACCATGAAGATGATGAGCAGCACCAGCATCACGTCCACCAGCGGGACGACGTTGATTTCGGCGAGCGAGGTCGAGACCCGGCGGCCCCGGCCGGCCCGACTCGGCGCTGCGGAGGGAATGGCTTGGACCTTCGGCATCGACCTACGTGAAGTTCCGCTCGGCGATGTTCAGGAACTCCATCGCGAAATCGTCCATCTCGGACGCGAACAGCTTCACCCGGTTGGTCAAATCGTTGTAGAAATACACGGCGGGGATCGCGGCGAACAGGCCGGCGGCCGTCGCGATGAGCGCCTCGGCAATCCCGGGGGCGACGACGCCGAGGTTGGTCGATCCGGTCTGGCCGATGCCCTGGAATGCGCTCATGATTCCCCACACCGTCCCGAACAGCCCGATGAAGGGCGCGATGCTCGCCGTCGTGGCGAGGAACGGGATATGGTGCTCGAGTTTGTTCACCTCGACCACCGACGCGCGCATCAGCGCGCGGTCCACGGCAGGCAGGCTCTTGAGAGTTGGACGATTGGCGACCGACCGTGGATTGGCGGCTGCCGCCGACGCGACCGCCTCGACCGGCGCGCCCTGACGGAGCTGCGCCGTCAATTCGGCGTAGCCAGACTGAAACAGCCCGACGAGCGGACTCTGACCGAGCGAGCGACAGACGGCCTGGACCTCGGAGAACTTGTTGCTGCGCCGGAACACATCCAGAAAGCTCGCGGTCTGGCGCTCGGAGCGCCGGAAGGTCCAGAGCTTGTAGAGGATGATGCCCCAGGAGACGATGGAGAAGACGGCCAGAATCAGAAGGACGACTCTGGCAACCGCGCTGTGGGGAACGAGCTCGTAGAACGACGGGCTCGCGCCGCCCTCAGGCGTGGGCGCCCCCTGGGCCTGCTGGAGCAGGGCAAGGAGCGGACTACCGAGCGTGCGCAAACGGGCCTCCGCAACATAGTTGTGCGCCGCTGGGACAGCGCGACGCCGCACACGATAGCACGGGCACAAATCGCTGTCAAACCTATGCTATGATTGGAGTTCTCTCTTTTCAGGCGAGTTGCGCCGTTCATCCGGCTCCGCGCTGCTGATGCTCCGCTTCCTCCGCATCCGGAACCTCGCCGTCATCGACGCCGCCGAGGTCGAGTTCGAGCCCGGCTTCAACG
Organism: uncultured Acidobacteriota bacterium; assembly: GCA_963840225.1. Taxonomy (GTDB): domain Bacteria; phylum Acidobacteriota; class Vicinamibacteria; order Vicinamibacterales; family CAVVIG01; genus JBLMXQ01. The sequence goes on along the minus strand of CAWIYH010000004.1, from coordinate 741,424 downwards.
TCCTCACCGGCGAGACGGGGGCCGGCAAGTCGATTCTCGTCGAGGCGGTCGGGCTGCTGCTCGGCGGCCGCGCGTCGGCGGACCTCGTTCGGACGGGCGAGGACGCGGCCACCATCGAGGCGATGTTCGAGACCGCCGGCGAGGAGCTGGTGGTGCGGCGCGAGATCACGGCGCAGGGGCGCAGCCGCGCGTTCATCGACGGCGGCCTGGCCACGGCAGGCGCGCTGAAGGAGCTGTCGTCGCGCCTGGTCGAGCTCCACGGACAGCACGAGCACCAGACGCTGCTCGACCCGGCGACCCACCTGGGTGTCCTCGACGCCTACGGCCGTCTCGACGCCCTCCTCGAGCCGGTCGCCGCCGCGTTCGACACGTGGCGGGCGGCGGGCGGCGAGGTCGACCGCGTGCGCCGGCTGCTCGCCGACCGCGAGGCGCGACAGGAGATCGTCGCCTTTCAGCTCGCGGAGCTCGATCGCGCGGCGCTGCGCGATGCGGGGGAGGACGAGGATCTCGCCGCGCGGCGTCAGGTGCTTGCCAGCGCCGAGCGCGTGGAGCGGCTCTGTGCCGAGAGCTACGCCTCGCTCTACGAGCGCGACGAGGCCATCCTGGCGGCGCTCGGCGGGGTCTGGCGGCGGGTGGGCGAGCTGGCCGCGCTCGACCCGCAGTTCCAGCCCTTTCTCGACGCCCGGGACGGCATCAAGTCGCAGCTCGAGGATCTGGCGCTGTTCCTCCGGCGGTACGCCGACGGGATCGAGGCCTCGCCCGCGCGGCTGCAGGAGACCGAGGCGCGGCTCGCGCTGCTCGAACGCCTGAAGCGCAAGTACGGGCCGGCGCTCGCCGACGTGATCGCGCGCCGCGAGGCGCTCCGCGGCGAGGAGGAGGCGCTCCAGCGGAGCGATCAGGAGCTGGCGGCCCGCGAGCGGGCGCACGCCGACGCGCGCGCGGCCTATCTTGCGGCCGCCGGCGCGCTGGGCCGGGAACGGCGGCGGGTGGCGCGGCGGTTCGGCGCGGCGCTCGAGCTGTTGCTGGCGGATCTCGCCATGGAGCAGACGCGCGTCGAGGTCCGCTTCGGCGGCCCGCTCGTCGGGGAGTCCGGCTGGTCCGCGCGTGGCGTCGACGACGCCGAGTTCTTCGTGTCGCCGAATCCGGGGGAGGAACTGCGGCCGCTGGCGCGGATCGTCTCGGGCGGGGAGCTGTCGCGCATCATGCTGGCCATCAAGACGCTGACGGCCACGACGAGGCGCGGCTTCAGCGAGGCGGCGGATCGGCGGCCGAGCGGGGCCGCCCCCGGCCTCATTTTCGACGAGGTCGACGCCGGCATCGGTGGACGGGTGGCGGATGTCGTCGGGCGGAAGCTGCGGGCGCTGGGGTCGACGTTCCAGGTCCTGTGCATCACGCACCTCCCGCAGATTGCGGCGTCGGGCGACGCGCATTTCCTGATCGAGAAGCGGGTCGATGCCGGGCGGACGCGGACGACGATCGTCCGGCTGGACGAGCCCGGTCGGGTCGAGGAGCTGGCGCGGATGCTCGGCGGGGCCGCCGTGACCGAACAGGTGCGGCGGTCGGCTCGTGAGATGATGGCGGGGCGGGGGGCGCCGGGCGGGGCGAAAGGCGAAAGACCGCCGAAAGGCGAAAGCGAAAGTCGGCGCGGCGGCGGGCCGCTGGCGGCCGATGAATCGTGATGCAGGACCCGGCGGCCGGCCGGCCGGTCGCGGGCGGGAGCAGCGATGGCGCGCAAATACCTGATCGAGACGTTCGGCTGCCAGATGAACGTGCACGACTCGGAGCGGATGGCCGGGCTGCTCGAGCAGGCGGGGTTCGAGGCGGCGGCCGACGCTCGCGACGCGGACCTGGTCGTGATCAACACCTGCAGCGTGCGTGAGCGCGCCGAGGAGAAGCTGTACACGCGGCTGGGTGAACTGCGCCAGCTGGCGGCCGGCGGGACGGCGCCGCTCGTGGCGGTGGCCGGCTGCGTCGCGCAGCAGGAAGGCCCGGCGATTCTCAAGCGGGCGCCCGGCGTGGCCGACATCATCGTCGGCACCCAGGCGATCAAGCGGCTGCCGATGCTGGTCGAGGAGGCCGCCGCGGGGCGCGCGCGCGCGGTCGTCGACCTCAACCCGTACGACGACGTGACGTTCCCGCTGGGGGTGACGCGGCGGAGCGATCCGGTGAAGGCGTACGTGACGATCATCGAGGGGTGCAACGAGTTCTGCAGCTTCTGCGTCGTGCCGTACACGCGGGGCCACGAGCGGATGCGGTCGAAGGCGGACATCCTGGCGGAGGTGGCCGACGCGGCGGCGGGGGGGCGGCGCGAGGTGCAACTGCTCGGGCAGATCGTGAACCACTACGTGGCGCCCGACGACCCGGCCTGCGACTTCACGGGGCTGGTCGAGGCGGTCCACGAGGTGCCGGGGGTCGAGCGGATCCGGTTCGCGAGCCCGCATCCGCGGCACGTCGGCGCGCGGTTCCTGGAGGCGATGGCGCGCCTGCCCAAGGTCTGCCGGCACCTGCACCTGCCGGTCCAGTCGGGGTCGACGCGCGTGCTCGCCGCCATGCGGCGGCGTTATACGCGGGAGAGCTACCTCGCCCTGGTCGACCGGATCCGCGACCGCCTGCCGGACGTGGCCCTGTCGACCGACATCATCGTCGGCTTCCCGGGGGAGCGTGCGGCCGATTTCGACGAGACGCTGTCGCTGGTCGAGACGGTCGGCTTCGGGAGCGTGTTCTCGTTCAAGTACTCGCCGCGGCCCCACACGCTCGCCGAGCAGCGGATGCCGGACGAGGTCCCCGAGGCGGAGAAGACGCGGCGCATCGTGGCGCTCCAGGCGCGGCAGCGGGAGCTGCAGCTCGCCGCGCACGCGGCGCTGGTCGGACGGACGGTCGACGTCCTGGTCGACGCGGCCAGCCGGCGGCGGACGACGGAGCTGTCCGGGCGGACGTCGACGAACCTCGTGGTGAACCTCCCGGGATCGCCGGGCTGGATCGGCCGCACGCTGCCGGTTCGGGTGGAGCGCGCGGGCGCCTACAGCGTGTGGGGGCGGGTGGCGGCGGACGCCGCGCCCGCCGGGTTGCTTGACAGCGCCGCGGCCGGCGCCTAGCTTGGGTGCACCATGCAGATTGAGATGACCATCAAGGGACTGATGGTCGACCCCATCACGAACATGCCGATCGTGATCCTGCGCGACAAGGACGGGCAGCGCGTGCTGCCGATCTGGGTCGGCATCTTCGAGGCGAACGCGATCGCGCTGCAGATCGAGAACATCGCGACGCCGCGGCCGATGACCCACGACCTGCTCCGGAACGTGATCCAGGACCTCAAGGCCACGGTGGAGAAGGTCGTGGTCTGCGACCTGCAGGAGAACACGTTCTACGCCCTCATCTACCTGTCGCTCGCCGGCGACACCCTCGCCGTGGACGCGCGCCCGAGCGACGCCATCGCGCTCGCGCTCCGGACGCGCGCGCCGATCTTCGTCGAGGACGCCGTGATTGACAACGCCAAGACGGTCGACTTCACCTCCGAGAAGGCCGACGCGGATCGGCTGCAGAAGTGGCTCGAAAGCCTCGACCCCGACGACCTCGGCAAGTACAAGATGTAGGCGCCGGAATTGTCGGCCGGCCGACAATTCCGCTAACTGCCCCATTTTCTGTCGCTTGAGAGCCCGAGATTAATTCGCTGATTGACACCCCGCGGGGTCGTTCCTACAATAGGCGCGTCCGGTGCTCAGAATTGCGCTCAGGCGTCCGATGACCACTCGATGATCGTCGCCATCGCGAACCAGAAAGGCGGCGTCGGCAAGACGACGACCGCCATCAACCTCGCCGCGGCGCTCGCCCTCCGCGGCAAGCGCACGCTCCTGGTCGATCTCGATCCCCAGGCCAACAGCACGATGTCGTTCCTCGACATGCAGCAGGTGTCGCGCAGCGTCTACGACGCGATCGCCGAGCCGGGCGTGCCGCTCCGAGACGTCATCGTTCCGTCGGCCTTCGAGAACCTCTCGGTCGCGCCGGCCCGCATCGGCCTCGCCAAGCTGGAGGCGAAGCTGGTGGGGGAGATGGATGCGCACTTCCGGCTGAAGGACCAGCTCGAGCCGCTGCGCCTGGAGTACCCGGACGTCGTCATCGACTGCCCGCCGACCCTCGGCCTGCTCACCGTCAACGCCCTGGTCGCCGCCACCCATCTCCTCATCCCGATCCAGTCGTCCTACTTCGCGCTCGAGGGCACCGACGACCTGCTCGAGACGATCGAGAAGGTGCGCGCGCGCCCGAATCCCGCGCTGCGCATCCTCGGCGTCGTCATCACGATGCACGACAAGCGCACCGCGCTCGCGCGCGACATCCGGGCCCAGATCCAGAAGGTCTTCGGCGGAAAGGTGTTCAAGACCGTGATTACCAAGAGCGTCCGGCTCGAGGAGAGCCCGGCCTACAAGGAATCGATCTTCACGTTCGCGCCGGAATCGACCGGGGCGACCGAGTACTACCGACTCTGCGAGGAGGTGATCGACCGTGCCTAGACGCGGCCTGCCCGACACCCTGAGCATGCGCCACGACGAACACTACGTCGAGGCCCTCGCCGCGTCCGCCGGCACGCCGATCGGGCGCCTCGTCGCCATCGACCAGATCGACCCCAACCCGAACCAGCCGCGCCAGGTCATGGGCGATCTGTCCGAGCTCATTGCCTCGATCACGGAGCAAGGCATCATCGAGCCGCTCGTCGTCCGGCAGCGGGGCGAGCGGTTCCAGATTATCGCCGGCGAGCGCCGCTACCAGGCCGCGGTCCAGGCCGGCCTGCGCGAGCTGCCGGTGGTGGTCCGCGAGGTCGACGACACGGAGGTCATCGAGCTCGCCCTGATCGAGAACCTGCAGCGCAAGGACCTGACGGCGTTCGAGGAAGCCGAGGCGCTGCACGGCCTGGCCGACCGCTGCGGCTACACCCACGAGGACCTCGCGCGCCGCCTGGGCAAGTCGCGGACCGCGGTCACCGAGGCGCTGACCCTGAACCAGATGCCCGACGAGGTCCGCAATCTGTGCCGCCTCGCGAACATCGGCTCGAAGTCCGTGCTCCTGCAGATCGTCCGGCAGGAGGCGCCGCAGAAGATGATCGAGCTGATCGAGAAGATCGCGAGCCAGGGCGGCGCCACGCGCCAGCAGGTGCGCGAGGCGGCGGCCAAGCCGAAGGCCGGCCGCCCGAAGCACTACGTCTTTGCGTATCGGCCTCCGACCAAGGCGTTCAATCTGAAATTGAGCTTCACCAAGACCCGCGTCAATCGCGACGAGATCATCGAGGCGCTCGAGGGCATCCTGAAGGAGCTCCGGAAAGCCAGGTAGGCGGCGTCGGGTGCGGCGCTCAGGGCCACCGACGCGGAACAGACCCGGAAGTCAGGCGGGTATATGGGTGGTGAGGGCGCTCGGCCTCCGGCGCGGCGGGTTCTCGCGCGCGCTGGACGCATCGGCAATCCCGCCGGGCCGACCGTGATGTCTAGGTTAACATAACATACATTATTGGACTCAATCGAAATCCATCGAAAACGACCCCTGTGGATGTTTTGTGCGCCCGGTTTCACAGGCGGACGCCCTAGCGCGTCAGGCCGTCCAATGACCGCTCGCGAAGCTCTCGGTCGGCACGGCCGCCTCTATCGGTCGGCTCTCCGGATGCCGCTCGATTTCTCCCGTGGCGTCGTACACCGCGACGACGAATGCCACGCGCCCACCGGCCACGATTCCGAGGTCTGCCAGCGGCAGCGCCACTTCGAGTACCGGCCCGGCCGCCAACGCCGCCTGATCCGGACCGCGTTCGGTCCACGCGGCCGCGGTCGTCGACCAGCGCCAGAACGCGCCTGACAACCGGCCTTCCCGCTGCTGCACGGAGAACCGGATGCCGGTCGGCTCCAGGAACTTCAGCGACACCTCGTACCCCTCGGCCAGCAGGTCGACGACCGGCCTGACGCCGTCCACCCTGACGAAGAGCCGCTCCGCATCGAATCCGAATCGCACTTCGGTGAGGAGCGACGGCGGGCGGTCGGCCTGGTGCATCGCCCCGCCGGCGTCCCGGACCTCGAGCAGCCCGGCGCCGAGCCATTCGAAGTAGCTGGTCTCCTCGCCGTCGAGCGTTGGCGCCAGCAGACTCGTCGGGTCGATCTGCGCCGGGGCGGCCGGGCCGGTCGTGATGTTGCTGATGAAGAGCTCGTCGGGAATCGGCTTCTGCATCAGCCGGTGGGCGTTGCGCAGGTGGCGACGGAACAGGTCGTCGAACTCAGGGTCGTGCGCCGACGAGTGATCGTCGCCGTACCACCAGAACCAGTCGCTGCCTTCGGCGACCAGGATCTCCTCGCGCGCCTGGGCCAGCGCGGGGGCCTCTGCCTCTGACGCCTCGTCGAGCGCCTGCCGCGCATCGGCGAGCTGCCCCCACGCCCGCTGATCGTCAGGGTGGCCAATCCAGATGTAGAAGTTCGCGTCGATCCAGGATCCGGGGAAGACGCCGTTCAGCACCGGCGCCTTCGGATGCCGACACCCTTCGGCCATGGTCACCGTTCTGAGCTTCGGATGCGCCTGGAGCCGCCCGTAGAGGGCGCGGAGGAACGGTCGGCCCCCTCCCTCGAAGTGTTCCCAGGCGTTCTCGCCGTCCAGGATGACCGGGATGAACGCTTCCCGGCCCCCGGTTCGATCGGCGTATCGCCGGCCCGCCTCGACGAGCTTTCCGACGAAATCGTCAGCGGCCGCGTCCGGGGCCCAGGACGCGTACGCGAAGCCAATCAGGTCTGACAGCGAGTGGTCGCGGAACGCGCACGCGACCTCAGCTCCTCCGGCGCGGATCCGGTACGGGACGTACAGCAGTCCGGGACGGTCGACGTGGCCGGCCGCGTCGCGATCGAAGGTCGTCTCGAGCGTCCTGGCGAGAATCATCTCGTCGGTGGCCATCCACTTGAAGCCGGCGGCAGCGACCAGCGGCACCATGGCGTCGGACACGGAGCCCTCCGAGGGCCACAGGCCTATCGGACGCCGGCCGAACAGCCGCTCGTGACACGCCGCCGCCCGCTCGAGCTGCTCGACTGCATCCTCCGGGTGCACGAACCGCTGCCGAGGCAGGCGCGAGTCGGGATGCGTCTTCAGATAGACGTTCGTATCGCACAGGAGCGGCAGGATCGGGTGATAGAACGGCGATGCGGCGATTTCGATCTGCCCCCGGTCGGCGGCCGCGCGGTATTCCGGCACGACCAGGTTGAGAATCTCCAGCTCGACGGCCCTCAGGGCCGCCTTGTCCTCCTCGACGAACTGCCGTCCCTTGGCCACCAGCGCGCGCACGCGCGGGTCCGACTCGTGGTAGCCCGGGTCGATCCAGGCGAGCTTCTGCCACACCTGAAGGTCGCGCAGCTCCTCGACCGAGAACCGGCGCGCCACGGCGCGGGCGTCGGCCCCCGACGGCGGCGCCGAGCCGCGCTTGGCGAGGAGCTCCGCGTAGCGCGGATAGACGTCGATCATGCGCTCGCGCTGAGCGTGGAAGAAGTTCTCGACCATGAAGGCGGTGTCGGCGTCGTTGAGCTCGTCGGCCGGCTTCAGGCTCAACTCGAGGTCCCGATCCCGCGCGCGATCGCCGGCGAACGCCTCGAGCTGGACGAGGAGCGACGGCACGAGGTTGAACGTCATCCTGACGCGCGGGAACTCCCGCAGGAGCGCGACCATCCCGAAGTAGTCCTTGAGCCCGTGCAGCCGCACCCACGGCATGACGTGTTCGTGGGTGACGAGGTCCTCGTAGAACGGCTGGTGCATGTGCCAGAGAATCGCCACCTGCGTCATAGGGCTGTTGTACTCTAATGACGGCGGGATGGCAGCGGCGGATTTCGGATCGAACTCCCTGCGCCCGCCTTCCATGCTCAGCATCCTCGATCGCTACCTCGTCCGCGAGATGCTCGTCCCTCTGGCGCTGGGACTGGTGGTCTTCACGTTCATCCTGGAGATCCCGCCGATTCTCCAGCAGGGCGAGCAGCTCATCGCGCGCGGCGTCGAGTGGACGGTCGTCTGCCGCGTGCTCCTCACTCTGCTGCCGCAGGCGCTCGCCGTGACGATTCCCATGGCGGTGCTCATCGGCATCCTCATCGGCCTCGGGCGCATTTCAGCCGATCGCGAATACGTCGCGATCCAGGCCTGCGGCATCAGCCTCTACCGCCTGCTGCGGCCGATCGGGCTGCTGGCGATCGTGGGAACGGCGGCGACTCTCTACGTGATGATTGTCGCCCTGCCGAACGCCAACCAGGCGTTCCGCGAGATCGCCTTCAACGTCGTCGCGTCGCGCGTCGAGAGCGCGGTCAAGCCGCGTACCTTCTTCGGCGAGTTTCCCAACCACGTGTTGTACGTCCGCGACGTCCGCCCCGGGAGCTGGCGCGACGTCTTCCTGGCCGATTCGTCCCGCCCCGACCGGATGACCGTGTACCTCGCCCGCGAGGGGCGCTTGCTCATCGATCGGCAACGGCGCACGGTGCAGCTGCTGCTGCAGCACGGCACGTGGCACATGACCCGGACCGATCAGCCCGAAGTGTCCGAAGACACGAAGTTCGAGACCATCACGCTCCGCCTCGACCCCCAGGCGGTCTTTCCCAGGCCGCCGTCGAAGGGCGTGCCGGAGATGTCGATCGCGGAACTGCGCGCGAGCATCGCCGACGCCGAGCGGCGCCACGAGCCGACCTACAGCCAGCGGTTCATGATCCAGCAGAAGTACTCGATTCCGGCCGCGTGTCTGGTGCTCGCGGTCATCGGCCTCGCCCTGGGCGCCAGCGCCCGCAAGGACGGCAGGCTCGCGAGCTTCGTGCTGGGCTTCTGCGTGATCTTCGTGTACTACGTCCTGCTCTGGACGTCGCGGGCGCTGGCGATCGGCAGCGGCCTGATGCCCTCGATGGCTCCCTGGGTGCCCAATATCCTGCTCGGTGCCGCGGGCGGCGCCCTCCTGCTCTGGCGCGCCCGCGCGGCGGACCAGCCGATCCGCATCAGCCTGCCGGCGTTCTGGCGCCGGAGCTCCGACGCCACCGGTGCAGCCGGGACATCCGCCGCGCCTTCACGCCCGCGCGTGGTCGTCGTCATCAGGGTGCCGCACGTCGACCTCCCGCGGCCGACCCTGCTGGACCTCTACGTCGCCGGCCAGTACCTTCGCGTGTTTCTGCTCGGGATCGTCGCGCTGCTGGGCATCTTCTACGTCTCGACCTTCATGGATCTCGCCGACAAGCTGTTCCGCGGAACCGCGACCAGCGCGATGCTCCTCCGCTATTTCTACTTCCAGACGCCGCAGTACGTGTACTACATCATCCCGATGTCGGCGCTCCTGGCGACGCTGGTGACGGTCGGCCTCATGACGAAGAACAGCGAGCTCGTCGTCATGCGCGCGTGCGGCATCAGCCTGTACCGCACGGCCGTGCCGCTCCTCCTGTTTGCGCTGACGGCGAGCGCGGCGCTGTTCGGGCTGCAGGAACAGGTGCTTGCCGGCGCGAACCGGGAGGCCGACCGCTTGAATCGGGCCATCCGGGGTATGCCGGCCCAGGCCTCGAATCTCGTCGGCCAGCGATGGCTCGTCGGCCGCAACGGCGATCTCTATCATTACGACCTGTTCGATCCGTCTGCCGACCGCTTCACTCGCCTCGACATCTACCATCTCGACGAGATCCACTGGCGACTGCTCGACTTGACGTCCGCGGCCGACACGACACTCGTGAGGCAGACGGGCGCGGACGGCAGGCCGGTCCTGGGGTGGCTCGCGCGGCAGGGATGGACCCGTCAATTCCCCGCCGGCGATGCCGGCGAACAGCAGGAGGCCAGGTACGAGTCGTTCGCCCGCCGCCGCATCTCGCTGGAAACGCCGGCTTACTTCAAGAGCGTGGAGCCGGACGCCGAGCAGATGACGTACGGCCAGCTCCGGACCTACATCACCCAGCTGCAGTCCACCGGCGCCTACGCGGTGCCGTACATGGTCGCGCTGCAACGGAAGATCGCGTTTCCGCTCGTGACGCTGGTGATGACGCTTCTCGCCGTGCCGTTCGCCGTCACGACCGGCCAGCGCGGCGCCCTGTACGGCATCGGCGTCGGCATCGTGCTGGCCATCGTGTATTGGATGACCTTGAGCGTGTTCGCCGCGCTTGGCGCCGGAGGCGTCGTCGCCCCCACGCTCGCCGCCTGGGCGCCGAACGTGCTCTTCGGGGCCGCCGCGCTCTACATGGTTCTGACCGTGCGGACCTGAGCCCTCCCGACAGGGTCCGATCCGACCTCGGTCAGCGTTCCAGGGCGACCCGGCCGAGCCACAGCCGGCCCGACGAACCAGGCTTCGTGTTGGTGGTGTCCACGACGAACAGCACCGCACGCACATTCGCTGCATCGGGGTGCAGGCGCCCACCGGGGTCGACCCGCTTCATGTCGCCGACCAAGACCGTGTGATCCTCGTCGAACGTATCCACGTAGACCGACCGCTGCCAGCGCTCTTCCCTGCCCCGCTGTCCCTCGACCCGCAGCTGTACCGACACGCGCATCGGCCGATCGGCCCGCGCCGTGAACGCAATTCGATCGGCCGAGGCGATGCCCGCCGGTGTGGCGCAGACGAGTGCCGCCACCTGTCCGGCGGCCCGGCCGGTGGCCAGGCCGTACCGCAGGAGGAGGGCGCTTCCGCCGCCGACCCGCACCGCGGTGTCGACCGCGGCGACCGAAATCGGATCGTGTTCCACCGTCCATCCACGCGCCGTCTGGCCGTCGAACAGCGGGGAGACCGTCGTCGCCGGCGGAACCGGCGGTTCCACGTCGGGCAGCTCGGGTCCGCGGACGTACACGGGGTTGCTGACCAGCCAGGGCGTCGGCACGCTCCGGTTCGCTGCGCGGATTTCGACCCAGTAGACGGCAGGCCGCTCGGACGCCGACACGTCGAAATCGTCCTCCTGCCGGCGCGCGACCTCCCGCAAGCCGTTCCACACGATGGTCGTGAAGCCGGGCGGCGCGTTGCTGCGCACGTGGAGCGTCACCGGGCCGCCGATGCCCAGCGAGTCGCCCGAGTGCACCGAGCCGAGGCCGTTGGACGCGGTCAGGGCGAACGACGGCGGCGTCGCCACGCCGTCGACGGCGACGTAGAGGTGACCCTCCCGAAGTCCTCTCAGGAGCACGGCGGCATCGGTGGTGGCGTCGCCGATCAGCGGACGGTCGGGACGGATATGGACCGACATGGCGCGGAACGACGCCTCGTATCCCGGAAACGGGAGCGCGTAGCCGTTGGTGGGCGGGTCTCCGTTGGTGATCGCGAGCCGGGCATGAGCGTCGGCGCCGGCGCTCAGCACCACACGCCGGTGACGCGCTGCGGCCTCCCACTCCGACATTGCGTCGGCCCCCGGCAACAGCTCCGCAATCGTCTCGGCCGAGCGTACGGGGTAGTCCAGAAGCGCCGTCAGCAGACCAAATCGCGCCTTCAGGCCGGGCCGCTCGACGCGCGCCCGCCACGCCGTATCGAGGTTGAGGACTTCCAGGCCGTCGAATGGCGCGGACCAGGCGCTCCATCGCAGCTCGCGCTTGGGCGAGTCGGGGTGCGCGACGATGCCGAATCCTCCGAGGCGTCGCACGTCGTCGACGACGTCGCGGGGCTCGCCGCCGAGTGGATAGGGGGCCGGACCGGGCAGCCCGATGGCGAGGTAGTGGCCGCCGGTGGTGCTGATCTCGACGCCGTCCAGACAGAGGACACCCGACCGGTACACGGGCGGATCGGGCGCACGTGTCGCGTCGCCGTGGTCGGTAAAGACGACGAACCGCAGTCCGGCGCGCGCCGCTTCGCGGGCGACCTCGTCGGGCCCGCTGCGGCCGTCCGATCGATTCGTGTGGACGTGCAGGATGCCCGCGAGTGTGCCGTCGGGCGGCGCGGGGGGCAGTGTCAGGCTCGCCGGCGGAAGCGTCAGGGCGACCAAAACGGCGACGGCGGCCACGAAGGCCGCCGCTGCCAGTGCCAGCCGCTTCAATCCCTGCAGCCCTTAGAGCCCGGCTTCGGCTCGGAGGGCGGCGGCCTTGTCGGTCCGCTCCCAGGTGAACTCGGGCTCGGCGCGGCCGAAGTGCCCGAAGGCGGCGGTCTTCTTGTAGATAGGCCGGCGGAGGTCCAGCTCTTCCATGATTCCGCGCGGCGTCAGCTTGAAGTGCGCGCGCACCAGCTCGGTGATCTTCGCTTCGGGAATCCGCCCGGTGCCCTCCGTATGGACCATGACGGAGACCGGATCGGCGACACCGATCGCGTAGGCGAGCTGCACGAGGGCGCGGTCGGCGACGCCGGCCGCGACGACGTTCTTGGCGATGTAGCGCGCCATGTAGCACGCCGACCGATCGACCTTCGTCGGATCCTTGCCCGAGAACGCGCCGCCGCCGTGCGGCGCGGCGCCGCCGTAGGTGTCGACGATGATCTTGCGCCCGGTGACGCCCGCGTCGCCGTGCGGCCCGCCGACGACGAATCGCCCCGTCGGGTTGATGTAGATCTTCGTGTTCTTGTCCATCAGCTCGGCGGGAATCACGCGGTTGACGATCTTGTCGACGATGTCCTCGCGGATGGTGTCGTTGTTGACGAGGGGCGAGTGCTGGGTCGACACGACGACGGCGTCGACGCGGGCCGGGCTGTTCCCGTCGTACTCCACGGTCACCTGGGATTTGCCGTCGGGACGGAGGTAGTCGAGGATGCCGTCGCGCCGCGCGCACGACAGCCCCTTGACGAGCTTGTGGGCGAGCATGATCGGGAGCGGCATCAACTCGTCGGTTTCGGTGCACGCGTAGCCGAACATCAGGCCCTGGTCGCCGGCGCCGCCCGGATCGACGCCCTGGGCGATGTCCGGCGACTGCTCGTGGATCGAGGACAGGACGGCGCAGGTCTCCGAGTCGAAGCCGTACTTCGCGCGGGTGTAGCCGACGTCCTTGATCGTGTCGCGCACGATCTTCGGGAAGTCGACGTAGCAGCTCGTCGTGATCTCGCCGGCGATGATGGCGAGGCCGGTCGTCACGAGCGTCTCGCATGCCACGCGGCCGACCGGATCCTGCGCGAGAATCGCGTCGAGAATCGAGTCGGAGATCTGATCGGCGATCTTGTCGGGGTGACCCTCGGTCACCGACTCTGACGTGAAGAGGTGCCGTCCAGTACCGGCTCATGCCGAGCTCCTTCTCTCGCTCTTCCGCGGGACTCCGCCCGCGAGCGACGTTTGCTGGGGGGCTCGCGGCGGGCCAGCGCCGCTCGCGATTCCTCGCGCCGGCTGCCCTCGCGAGGGGCCGCCCACGCCGCGGCATCCCCTCGTCTGGAGCCCTCGCGTCACGGTCGGCGCCCTCGGGCGCAATCTCAGCATCGAGAAACAGTTAAGTCTACCAGAATCACGGCCGCGGATGAAACCGATCGTAGACGCTCCGCAGCCTCGCCTCGAGCACGTGCGTGTAGATCTGCGTCGTCGACAGATCGGCGTGGCCGAGCATCAGCTGAATCGCGCGGAGGTCGGCGCCGCGCTCGAGCAGGTGCGTGGCAAAGGAGTGGCGCAGCACGTGGGGGCTCAAGGCGGAGCGGATGCCGGCGCGACCTCCGTGCGCCTTGAGGATCTTCCAGAAGCCGACGCGGCTGAGCGGGCCGCCTCGTGCGTTGACGAACACCCTGGGCGTCGCGCGGCGGCCGGCGAGCGCGGGCCGCGCCTCGCGCAGATAGCGCCGGACCCACGCCGTCGCCTCTTCACCGATCGGAATCAACCGCTCCTTGTTCCCTTTTCCGACGCACGTCAGGTACGCGTCGTCGAGGCGGAGATCGGGGGCACGGACGCCGACCAGCTCGGACACGCGCATGCCGGTCGCGTACAACAGCTCGATGAGCGCGCGATCGCGCAGTCCTGTCGGCGTCGAGACGTCGGGTTGCGCGAGGAGCGCGTCCACCTCGTCGAGCGACAGGAACCTGGGGAGCGCCGGCCACGCGCGCGGCGGCCGGAGATCGTCGGCCGGGTTGTCGTCACGCCGCCGATCGACGACGAGGAAGCGGTAGAATCCCCGGACCGATGCCACCCACCGCGCCGCCGAGCGCGGCGAGACGCCGCGCGCCACCTGCTCGCGCACGAACCGTTCGAGCGCGGCGCGGTCGAGGGCCTCGACGCCGTGTCCTTCGGCCCCCGCCCAGCGCGCCAGCTGCCGCAGATCCCGCGCGTAGCTGTCCAGGGTGTGATCGGCGAGGCGCCGCTCGACGCGGAGGTGATCGAGGTAAGCGTCGATGGCGGACACGGCGCTCAGTTTGACACACCTTCGGCCGAGGAGTAGTATCCGCGCCCGGTCCGCGAGGTCGTCAGCACCCATGCCTGTCCGTTCCAAGTGGCAGTCCCTTCCCACCGAGGCGATCAACCCCGCCACGCTCGCCATCGACAAGCTCCCGTCCGCCGACATCGTCGAGGAGATGCTGAACGAGGACCGCAAGATGCTCCTCGCCGTGCAGCGGGAGAAGGACCGGATCGCGGTCGGTATCGACATCCTGACCCAGGCCCTGCGCCACGGCGGACGGATCGTCTTCGTGGGCGCGGGGACGAGCGGCCGCCTCGGCATCCTCGAGTCCGCCGAGATGCCGCCGACCTTCGGCACGCCGCCCGACCTGGTGCAGGCCATCATGGCCGGCGGACAGGACGCCGTGCTCCGCGCGAAGGAGGGCGTCGAGGACAACTACGAGGAGGGCGCGCGGTCGATCATGCGACTCCATCCGACCCGCCGGGACGTCGTGGTCGGCGTGTCGGCGAGCGGCATGACGCAGTTCGTCCGCGGCGCGCTGACCCGCGCGCGCCGCGCGGGATCGAAGATCATCTTCGTCACCTGCGATCCGCGCACGGAGCTGCAGACGTTCGTCGACCTCACCATCTCGCCCGCCGTGGGACCCGAGGTGATCGCCGGCTCGACGAGGCTCAAGGCCGGCACCGCGACCAAGATCGTCCTGAACATGCTGACGACGGCCGCGATGATCCGCACGGGCAAGACCTACGGCAACCTGATGGTCGACGTGCAGACCGGGTCCGAGAAGCTGAAGGACCGCGCGCGCCGGATCATCATGATCGTGACCGGTCTCGACTACGAAGAAGCCGATCGCCTGCTGCGCCGCGCGCACTGGAACGTCAAGGCGGCGATCGTCATGCAGAAGACCAGGGTGCCCTACCCCAAGGCGCTCAGCCGCATCCGCCGGGCCCACGACTCGGTTCGCGAGGCGATCGGCGAGGACGTCGAGGCGCGCCTTCGCCAGCTGCTCCACGTCGACTGAGGCCGGCGCCCGGCGTCCTCTTCACCGCTCGCCGGTCCGCGGCCGGGCGGCGGCCGCTTCGTCCAGCCAGACCTCGGCGTTCGCGTGCAGCTGCAGGAACGATGCGGGCAGCCGCGACGTGATGGGACCGCGGATCATCCGCGCCACCGTCCGCGCCTTGCCTCGACCGGCGGCGAGCAACACGATCCGGCGCGCGCGCAGGATCGTCGCCATTCCCATCGACAGCGCGCCGCGCGGCACGCGGGTCGCGTGACCGCCGAAGAGGGCGGCGTTGGCGCGCCTGGTGGCCGGGGCAAGGCGCGCGACATGCGTACGTGCGATGAGGGCGGGGCCCGGCTCGTTGAACCCGATGTGGCCGTTCGCGCCGAGCCCGAGGATCTGGAGATCGATGCCGCCGGCCCGGGCGATCGCCCGCTCGTAGCGTGCGCACTCGATCACGGGATCCGCCGCCGCGCCGTCCATCACGTGAATCCGGCGCGGCGACAGGTTGACGCCGTCGAAGAAGTGGCGGCGCATGAAGGCGTGATAGCTCGCGGGATCGTCCGCCGGCACGCCGAGAAACTCGTCGAGGTTGAAGGTCGTCGCCCGCGAAAAATCCACGCGGCGCGCGCGGCGCAGGCGGGTCAGCTCGTCGTAGAGCGGAACGGACGTCCGGCCCGTCGGCAACCCGATCACCAGACGGGGATTCGCGCGAAGCCCCCGCGCGAGATCAGTCGCCAGCGCGCGCGCCGCGGCGCGCGGGGTCGAGAAGATGCGGATGCGCATACCTGGGCAGCCGGGTGCGGCCGCGCGCGTGCGCGAGCGCCAGATGTACCGCGCCGGCCGCCGGCTCGGCCTGGAGCAGACCCGGATCGCTGCGCGGCGCCACCTCGACGAGCCGGCGCGTCAGCTCGCGCGCGAGCCACGGCACGACGCCGAAGACGCCCCCAGCGAGCACGAAGCGGAAGGGATCGCCGCGCATCCCGAGGCGTGACGCCACCGCGTCGGCGGCCACGCTCAGCTCCCCGGCTGCGCGTTCGAGAATGTGCATCGCGACCGGATCGCCGCCGGCCGCCGCCTCCTGGACGATCGGTCCGAGGCCGGCCACGCTGGCGCGCGGCAGCTCCCGATTGTACACGATGCGCACGAGGCCGGAGACCTGCGCCAGCGCGAAATGGGCGAGCACGGCGGGCGCCAGGCGCGTCGACGGGCCGCGGCCGTCCGCCTCCCGGACCACTGCCGCCAGCGCTTCCCTGCCGATCCAGTACCCACTGCCCTCGTCGCCGATGATGTGGCCCCAGCCGCCCGCGCGCGCGGCGTCATTGGCGGCGTTGCGCCCGTACACGATCGATCCGGTGCCGGCGATGAGAACGATGCCCGGCGCGTCGCCGACGCCCGCGACCAGGGCCACCAGGGCGTCATTGACCACCAGCACCCGCGAGCTGCCCGTGAGGCGCCCGAGCAGCGCGGCGACGTCCCTCAGATCCTCCTCGCGGTCCGCGCCGGCGATGCCGGCGCAGACCGCGTCGGGCACGATCCGGCGGCCGTCGAGCGCGCCGGCGATCGCCGTCCCGAGCGCTTCCTCGATGCCGCCTTCATCCTGGCCCTGCAGGTTGCCGCCTCCCGCGCGCCCTTCCCCGATCACCGCGCCGCTGCCGTCGGCCAGGTGGCACACGGTCTTGCTGCCGCCGGCGTCGAGGCCAATCACGTGCATCGAAGGCGATCTTATGGTAGTTTTCGTCGGATCGATGGCTCGAAACGTTCTGCACCTGGCCCGCGCGGCAGCAGTCGGTCTGCCGCGGGCGGCGATACTGGCCGGGCTCCTCACGGCGACTCTCGTGCCGGGGCGGGCTGGCGCCCTGAGCGCGCAGAACGAGGTCCGGGCGCTGTGGGTGGTTCGCACGACGCTGACGTCCCCGGAGGCGATCGCGACGATGGTCCGGTCGGCGCGCGCCAGCGGCTTCGACACGCTCGTCGTCCAGGTGCGCGGCCGCGGCGACGCCTACTATGCCGCCGGAGTCGAGCCGCGTCCCCTCTCGCTGACGACCCTCCCCGATTTCGATCCGCTCGCGACCACCATCGCCCGCGCGCACGCCGCCGGCCTCAAGGTGCACGCGTGGATCAACGTGAACCTCGTGTCGAGCGCGGTCGAGCCGCCGGTCTCGCGCGACCACGTCATCTATCGGCATCCCGAGTGGCTGATGGTGCCGCACGCCCTCGCTGCCGACCTGGCGTCCATCGACCCGCGGAGCCCGGAGTATCTCGGCCGCCTCTCCCGATACGCGCGCGACGAGCGTGCCGGAATCGAAGGCCTGTACCTCTCGCCGATTCCGGAGGCGGCGGCCGGCTACACGGTCGCCGTCGTCCGCGACATCGTCTCGCGATATCCGGTGGACGGTGTGCACCTCGACTACCTCCGGTACCCCACGGCGGACTTCGACTACAGCCGCGAGGCGCTCGAGGCGTTCAGGAGCGACGTGACGCGGGAGCTCGCGGCGGCTGACGCGAACCGGCTCGACCGGCGCCTGTCCACCGAGCCGCTGATCTACACGCAGGCGTTTCCCGAGCGATGGCGCGCGTTCCGGACGGCGCGGCTCACGGCGCTCATGAGCCGGCTGCACGATGTCATCAGGGCAACCCGCCCGTCTGCGACGATCAGCGCTGCGGTCGGGCCGGAGGCGTCGCGATCGGCGGTCGAGCGCCTGCAGGACTGGCCGGCCTGGACGGCTCGACGGCTGGTCGACGTGCTCTGCCCGATGGCGTATACCACCGATGCGGCGGCATTTTCCCTGCAGCTGGCCTCCGCGCGCGCGGCGGCGGGCTCCACGCCGATCTGGGCAGGCATCGGGGCGTACCGGCTCTCGGCGCCGCAGATTGTCGACGACGTCGAGCGCGCCAGGCGCCTCGGCGTCGCCGGCATCATCCTGTTCTCGTACGACAGCCTGGTGGCACCTTCGAGGGGCGCCGACGATCTCTCACACGTGGGACGGGCGCTCGGCAGCGACCAGTAGTAGCCCGTGGGGTTCTCCGCACTCGACTACGCGGTCCTCGCAGCGTACCTGGCCGGCATTACGGCCTTCGGCAGCCGCTTCCGGCGGACCCAGCGATCCGTCAAAGACTACTTCCTCGGCAACCGGCGCACCTCGTGGGTCGTGATCGGCTTCTCGATCGTCGCGACCGAGACCAGCACGCTCACCTTGATCGGCGTGCCGGCCCTGGCGTACGCGACCTACGCGCAGCCCGAGCAGGGCGGCAGCCTCACCTATCTCCAGGTCGTGCTCGGCTACGTCGTCGCTCGGTTCATGATTGCCTGGCTCCTCGTGCCGGCCTATTTCAACGGCGAGATGCTCACGGCGTACCAGCTCCTCAATCGCCGATTCGGTCCGCGCGCCAAGCACGTGACGGCGTCGCTGTTCCTCGTCATGCGCGGCCTCGCGGAGGGGGTGCGCACGTTTGCCGCGTCGCTCGTGCTGGCGGCGGTGCTCGGGGCGAGTCTGCCGGCGTTCCCGCATCTGTGGCTCTGGTCGATCGTGCTGTTCGCGGTGCTGACGCTCGTCTACACGTTCGAGGGCGGGCTCGCGGCCGTGATCTGGACCGACCTCATCCAGCTGATCATCTACGTCGGCGGCTCACTCGTCGCGGCGTGGCTTCTGCTGCGCCTGGTGCCGGGCGGCTGGAGCGGCATTCTCGCCGACGCGCGTGCCGCCGGTAAGCTCCGAGTCGTCTCGTGGTCGATCGATCTGAGGCTGCCCTTCACCTTCTGGGCCGGCCTCATCGGCGGCTGCTTCCTGACGATGGCCTCGCACGGGACCGATCAGCTGCTGGTGCAGCGACTGCTCGCGTGCCGCGACGCGCGCGAAAGTCGTCGGGCCGTGATCTTCAGCGGCTTCGTCGTGCTGGTGCAGTTCGTGCTGTTCCTCTGGATCGGTCTGATGCTGCACGCGTACTACGCCGACCGTCCGGTCCCGCCGATGGGGACCACCGACGAGATCTTCCCGGCCTTCATCGTCCGTACGCTGCCGCACGGGGTTGCCGGCCTGGTGATTGCAGCGATTTTCGCGGCTGCGATGTCGACGTTGAGCGGGTCGATCAATTCTCTGGCATCCACGACCGTCCTCGACTTCTACCAGCCGCTCAGCGGTCGTCGCCTCGAGGATCATCGGCTGCTGACGCTGTCACGGTGGCTGACGGCGGCCTGGGGCACGCTGCTCATCGCCATCGCGATCGCGGCGCGCGGCTGGGGCTCGGTGTTCACCGCGGGGCTCACCATCGCATCCATCGTCTACGGTCCGATGCTCGGAGCGTTTCTGCTCGGCGTCCTGACGAGATCGACGACCGAATCCGCCGTGATTGGCGGAATCGTCGTCTCGCTGGCGTCGATGATCCTGGTGAAGGTCTTCACTCCCCTGGCCTGGACCTGGTACGTCCTTCTGGGAACGGCCATCTGCACGTCGGTCGGCTCGGCATGGACGGTTCTCGGCCGTTCGAGCCCGGCCGGGGCGAACCCGGCGACGCTTCCGGATCGGCCTTGAGCAGATGATCGACGCCGTCGGTTCCGCGCGACGAATTCTTGCCGACGCGATCGAGTCGCGGGTCTTTCCCGGCACGGCGGCGGAAGCGGGTTCCTCGGGAGGGCCTCTGTGGCAGGAGGCGTTGGGCCGGCGGACGTTCGGCGGAGAGGGGTCGGTCGACGCGACGACGCCATTCGACCTCTCCTCTCTCACGAAGCCGATCGCAACGGCCGGTGTGGCCATGCGCCTCGTGCACGACGGCCGGTTGTCGCTCGATGACCGTCTGGAGGAGTCCTTTGGAGAGTGGCGTGGCGCGGACCGTGAGGGGGTCACCGTACGTGACCTGCTGGAACATGCCTCAGGGCTGCCGGCGCGACTCGTCGATGCGCCCCCGTCCCTCCGCCGCGAATTCGAGCACGAGATCTGCATGACGCCGCTCGAATACACGCCGCGCGCGCGGTCCATCTACAGCGACCTTGGATTCATCCTGCTCGGGTTCCTCCTCGCCGATCGCGCCGGCGCCGGGCTCGATGCGTCGTTCGACAACGCGCTCGGCGCGCTCGCCCAAGTGGAGCCCGACTCCACCGCCATCGCATTCAAGCTGCGGCCCGAAGCTCGCGGCCGCGCTGCGCCGACCGAGGCGCTTCGGGAGGATCTCCGGCGGGGCCGCCGGCTCGTCGGCGAGGTGCACGACAACTACGCCGCTGCCCTCGGGGGCGTGGCGGGGCACGCGGGTCTGTTCGGCAGCGCGCAGGCGGTCGGCGCCTTCGCGCGAGCGGTCCTGCGCGCGGTCCGGGGCGACGTGCGCGTGCCGCCGCCCTGGTCACCGTCTCTCGTCAGGACCGCGACGACGCGGACGACCGTGCCGGGCAGTTCCCGCGCGCTCGGGTGGGATAGGATGCTGCCGACGTCGTCGTGCGGGACGCGGATGTCGCCGTCGGCGTTCGGTCACGTCGGCTTCACCGGGACGTCGCTCTGGATCGACCCGGAGCGCGACCGGTACTACGTCCTGCTGAGCAATCGTGTCTGTGGCGGCGGAACGCAGGACCAGATGCGCACCGTCCGCCGCACGTTCCACGACGCGCTCTTCGAACTCTAGCCGGAGAGAGCCCCTCTCATGGTCCTGACTCCCCTCGACTGGGGCATCGTCGCCGCCTATTTCGCGGTCTCGCTGGCGATCGGCGTGTACTACTCACGCCGGGCGGGCCGCGGCGTCGACGAGTTCTTTCTCTCCGGCCGCGCCCTCCCCTGGTGGCTCGCCGGCACCTCGATGGTGGCGACCACGTTCGCAGCCGACACGCCGCTCGCCGTGGCCGGGCTGGTGGCGAACAACGGCGTGGCGGGCAACTGGATCTGGTGGAACGCCGCCCTCGGCAGCATGCTGACGGTGTTCTTCTTCGCGCGGCTCTGGCGCCGCGCCGGCATCATGACCGACGTCGAGTTTGCCGAGCTGCGCTACACGGGGCGGCCTGCGGCGGTGCTGCGCGGGTTTCGGGCGCTCTACCTCGGCCTGCCGATCAACTTCGTCATCATCGGCTGGGTCAATCTGGCGATGGCGAAGATCCTCGCGGTCACGCTCGGATGGAACCGCCTCACCGCCGTGCTCGCCTGCCTCGCGATGACCGGCTTCTATTCGGCGCTCTCCGGCCTCTGGGGAGTCGTCGTGACAGACTTCTTCCAGTTTGCCTTCGCGATGAGCGGGTCGATCGCCCTCGCGTGGTTCGCATTGCGCGCCCGGGGCGTCGCCGGCATCGCCGGCCTGCACGCTGCCCTGCCCGAGTCGACGTTCGACTTCGTGCCCTCGCTCGGCCGGGGCGCCGGTGCCTCGTCGGCACCGGCGCTCGCCCTG
This sequence comes from uncultured Acidobacteriota bacterium, assembly GCA_963840225.1. Classification (GTDB taxonomy): domain Bacteria; phylum Acidobacteriota; class Vicinamibacteria; order Vicinamibacterales; family CAVVIG01; genus JBLMXQ01. The sequence goes on along the minus strand of CAWIYH010000004.1, from coordinate 719,847 downwards.
CCGCTAACGGCCTTCTTCGCGTACGTCGGCGTGCAGTGGTGGGCAAGCTGGTATCCCGGGCAGGAACCTGGCGGCGGCGGATACATCGCGCAGCGCATGATGTCGGCGCGGGACGAGCGGCATTCGTTCCTCGCCACGCTATGGTTCACGATCGCGCACTACTGTCTTCGCCCGTGGCCCTGGATCATCGTCGGCCTCGCGTCGCTCGTGCTGTATCCAGGGCTTCCTGACAAGGAGGCCGGCTATGTAATGGTGATGCGCGATTTCCTGCCGGCCGGCTGGCGCGGCCTGCTGCTCGGGGCGTTCTTCGCGGCGTACATGTCCACCATCTCCACACAGCTCAACTGGGGGACCTCCTACGTCGTGAACGACTTCTACCGGCGGTTCGTCCGCGCCGGCGCGAGCCAGCGCCACTACGTCTGGGTGTCGCGCGTGACGACAATCGGCACGATGGTCGCCGCGGGGGTCGTGACGTTCTATCTGGAAAGCATCCGCCAGGCATGGGAGTTCGTGCTCGAATCGGGTGCCGGCATCGGGCTGGTGCTGATTCTGCGCTGGTACTGGTGGCGGGTGAACGCGTGGTCCGAGATCGTCGCGATGGTGGCGCCGGCCGCGGGCTGGGTGTACCTGAAGCTCTTCACCCACGTCCAGTTTCCAGACACGCTCCTGTACCTTGTGGCGTGGACGACGGCGTGCTGGTTGGCTATCACGCTGCTGACCCGGGCGGAGCCGGAGGCGCATCTCGTCGCGTTCTACCGGCGCGTTCGGCCGGGCGGCCCCGGGTGGCGGCGCATCGCGCGCGCCGCCGGCGAACCGCCTCCCGAACCGGTTGGCGGGTTGATCGTCGATTGGATTGCCGGATGGGTGCTCGTCTACGCGATGCTGTTCGGGATCGGGTCACTCGTTTTGCAGTCGGTCCTTCGCGCCCTGCCGTTCTTCGCGGTTGCGGCCGCTGCCGCCGCGGCCATCTCGCGCGATCTCGCCGTTCGAGGCTGGAAGACTCTCATCGACTAGCCGCCGTCTTAACCTCCGGGCCGACGCGGTTGCGGCACGGGGCGATTGAACGGGCGATCACCTCGTCCGGCGTCCGGGCGGGTCGTGCCACCGGGCCCGCGGCCGCCTCGCCCGCGACCATCCGGCTGCGCGACGCCGCCGGGCCGCGGCGTACCGCCCGGTCCCGGACCGATACCGGGCGCGCCCGTGGCGCCGGGAACGACGCCGGGCGCCTGGGTTTGCTGAGTCAGGACGAACACCCACTCGTTGTAGTGACTGCGGCCGTTGTAGAGACGAATGGATCTTTCCGTGCTCTTGCTCTGGACCCCGATGATGCCACCGCCAGCGCCGCCCGTGATGCCCGTGACCGGCCCTCCAATGGGCGAGGTGCCGGTCAGCGGTCTGCCGATGGAGGTGCCTGACCGGGGGTTCCCGGCAGCCGCGCCGGCCTGCGATCCGGAGCTGGCCCCTCGGCCTGTCGGCTGTCCACCGGGACCGGCGAGCGCCGACGCCTGGCCGGCCACGACCGGCACGAAGTCCTCCCCGGTGATCGGGTCCTTGTATTTCTCGCGAAGAAATCGCTGCTGGACGAGCAGGTCGATGCTGGGTGGCAGAACGCCCGGACCCGCCTTTCGCTGGAACAGCGCGATGGCGCGGACGTACTGCTGGCCGCGAAAGATGAGCTCGGCCTCGCGCTCGCGCTGCATCTCGTGCTTCCATACCGGCATGGCGGCGGTCATCATGATGGCCATGACGCTCAGCGTGACCAGCAGCACGGCCATGGCGTAGCCCGTTTCACGGGCGCGCGGGGCGTCGGCTCCCCGCGCCGAGGATCGCGCGTCCCGGCGGAGACGACGCCGATCGAGTGTCTGGAAGCGCCGCCTGGCTTGACCGGCTAAATGCATGGGATTAAGATGCTTAGCGCCTTGATGATAACACGACACGGCCGTCGCCTTCTCCTGCTCGGCGCGCTCTTGAGCGCGTCCGCCGTCGCCTGTCAGAAGGTCCCGCTCCTGGCTCCCTCGGGCTCCACGATCACGCTGACGGTGTCGGCGACCGCGCTTCCTCTGAATGGGACGACGCCAATTCTCGCCCAGATCGTCGAGGCGGCAGGCACGCCGCCCCACTCCGGGACGCATGTCACCTTTACGACGTCGCTCGGGTCGATTGAGCCGTCGGAAGGCGAAACCGATGTGAACGGCCAGGTGCACGCCACCTTCCACGCGGGCACGTCCTCGGGGACAGCGACGATTTCGGCGACGTCGGGCGGCGCGTCGGCGAGCGGGAACAACGCGGTCAAGATTGCGGTGGGCACGGCGGCGGTCGGTCACGTGACCGTGAGCGCGAATCCCGCGACCGTGTCGGCGTTTGGCGGCACGACGACGATTTCCGCCAGCGTACTCGACATCAACGGCAACGTCCTTCCCTCGGCCCCGGTCAGCTTTACGACGACGGCCGGGTCGCTGGCGCAGTCGCTCGTCAACACCGACGCCGACGGCAACGCTCAGACGACGCTGCAGACCAGCCAGCAGGCGACCGTCACCGCCAGCGTCGGCGCGCAGGGCGCCAACAGCGGCGGCGGCACCGGCACGGGCGGCGGCACGGGCACTGGAGGGGGGACCGGCACGGGCACCGGAACGGGCACCGGCACTACGAGCGGCCAGGCGTCGGGGACCGTGACGGTCAACGTGAGTGTCGCACCCACGCTCGTCATCACGCCGCCGTCAACCGCGCCGACTGCTGGCTTGCCATCAACGTTCACATTTGCAGTGACGGCCGCGACTTCAAATGGTAGTGCGATCAGGGATCTCAAAGTAAGTTGGGGCGATGGCTCAGAGCAGGATCTCGGTGCCATCAACGGTAACGCTACGGTCGCGCATACGTACCAGACGACGAACACCTACACGATCACCGGCACGCTCACCGATGCCGCTGGCAACGTAAGTTCGGTCTCAACCGCTGTTGCTGTTCTGCCAGCGGCACCGATCGTGGGCATCACTTCCAGTTCAACGCCCACCGGGACACCCAACACAATTCAATTCACGTTCCAAGCAGTTGTGACGCCACCGGGTATCGAATGTGGCCATCTACCAATGGGATTTCGGTGACGGCACGCAAATGACGACGACGATGCCGACAACCACGCATGTCTACACAAGCGGTTCTGGGGTGAAGACCGTTAGCCTTACGGTAACGACACCCACGGGCCAGACGGGCACTGCGACAACGACCGTGACTCCATAGCTGTGCGGCAATTGTGGTGTGGGGAGGCCCTTTCGGAGCCGGCAGCGCGGGGCCTGACCCCACCGCGCCAGGAAACCCCAAGCCTCAACTAGGCCCGACCCGTCCCACCTGGCTTGCTACCAGTCGGCGTACTTCGTGCCGTCCAGCGCGGTCTTGTCCGAGCCGCTCTTGATGTCGTAAATTCCCGGCTCGGCCGTGGGGTTGTTCGGATCCGGTTCGGCGGGCACCGTCTGCCACGTGCTGTCGGAGTCGGTGAAGGGATCCTTCGGCAGGCTGCGCAGGTAGCCCTCGCTCACCAGCGCGTCGAGCGTCGAGGGGTACTGATTCTTGTCGGCGTAGTACTGGTCGATGGCGTCGCGCATGTGGAAGAGATCGGTCTTGAGCACCGCCTCCTTCGACCGGACGACGCTCGACTTGTACTGCGCCATCCCGATCGTCGCCAGGATGACGATGAGCGACATGACCACCATGAGCTCGATCATGGTGAAGCCGCGCGCGTCACCCCGATTGACGATCACCCGATCGACAGTCACCAGATTTACCAGTCCTTGTATTTCGTCCCGTCGAGCGCCGTCCCGTCGAACGTCGTGTAGACGTCGAACACGTTCTGGCCGCCCCAGCTCCTCGAGTCCGGCTTGTCCTGGTAGGATCGCCGCCCCCATTCGGTCGTGTGCGTCATCGGGTCGACCGGGATCCGCCGCAGGAATTTCAGCTTGCGGCCGGTCGCGTCGTTGGCCGCGTTGACGCCGTCGACGAGCGTCTGCAGATCCGGCGGGTAGTTCTCGCTGCCGACCTTCAAATCGAGCGATCCGATGAGCCCCTGGTCGGCCGCGTCCTTGAACTTGTCGATCGCCGTCCGCATCTCGCGGAGGTCTCGCCTGAGCTCCACCTCCCGCGCGCGCTGCGCCGACACCTTGGCCAGCGGCATCGCCGCCGACGCCAGGATGATCAGGATCGTTGCGACGACGAGCAGCTCGACGAACGTGTAGCCGCCCTCGCCCCACCGCCCGGCTCCGCGAGCGCGGAATCCTGTCATGCGCTCCATGAGCCCTGATCCGCGGGCCCTCAGGCCTCTCATTTCTGGACCGTCACGGTCACCGGCCTGAACTGCAGGCCCATCGCCGTGCCTCCCGGGCCTGTTGCCGTGCCGCTCAGCGTCAGGGTGGCGCTGCCGGCGGCGACCGGCTCGAACAGCACGGCCGCCAGCAGGCCTGTTCCTGACGCGCCGGTGGCATCGGCCGACCGCGCGATCGTGATGTCGACGCGCCCGCCGTTGACCTGCTGGGAGAAGGTGGCGGTCGCGCCGCCCGCGCGCATGAAGCTCCCCTCCTGGACCGAGCGGACGCGAACCACGTTGGGATCGAAGGTCAGCGTCAGCGCCACGGTCGACAACCGCGTCGCGCCGACCACCGAGATCGGGACGGTGTAAGGTCCCCCGCCGACGCGGAACGTGGTGCCGGGCGGCGTCAGGATGACCTGTGCCTGGCCGACGCCGGGCGACGTGACCGGCGGCACCTCGGGCGCCGGCGTCGTCGGCGTCGGAGGCGGCGTCTCGGTCGGGGCCGCCGGCGTGCCGGGCGGCGTGGCCGCCGGGTTGGCCGGCGTGGTCTCGGTCGGCGGACGCGGCGCCGCTTCAGGTGCCGGCGTGGGCTGTGGCTGCACCAGCACCGTGCCTGGAATGGGCGTGCTGCCGGGTGGCACCGTCACCACCGCTCCGCTCGGCGTGGTGATCGTCGCCCCGGCCGGCTGCTGGCCTGCGGGAGCCTGCGCGGCCGGCGCCTCGGCCTGCGCGATGAGCGGCGGCGGCCCGCCAATCCCGAGATTGCCCTGCGAACCGATGTAGATCGGCTTCAGGTCGTCCACCGTGATTTCCTGCGTGCGCACGATGTGCGGCGTCAGCAGCATCACGATGTCGGTCTGATCGAGGGTCTTGTTGTTCGACGAGAACAGCTGCTTCAGGAACGGCACGTGGATCGCACCCGGGAAGCCGGTCACCCCGTTTGTCTCACTCTCTTGGAGCAACCCGGCGAGCAGGTTCGACTCGCCGTCGCGCAGCCGCAGCCGCGTGGTGACCTCACGGTTGACGAACGACGGCACGGTGACGCCGGCCACCGACTTGTCGGCGCCGACCTGACTGTTCTCCACCGTCAGGTCGAGCGTGATATCGCCATCGAGTGTCACACGCGGCGTCATGGTCACGTTCACGCCGACGTCCTTGTACCTGGTACGAGCTCAGCGGGTTGACGCCCGCGCCGCCGGTCGCGATGGGCGTGTAGCTCGTCGAGATGATGGGAATCTGCTGCCCGAGCTTCAGCTCCAGCTTCGTGCCCTCGGCCCCACGGAGCTGCGGCTTGGCGAGCACCCTCGTGTGCGTGTCGCTCTCGAGGAACTTGACGAGCGCCGTCGGCACGGCGAGGTAGAAGTCCGATGTCGTGACGCCGCGCGAGATGGTGTTCAGGTTGAACGGCGGCGGCGGCCTGAGCTGCGTGGGCCCGGTCGACGTGCCCGTGTTGGTGGTCGTGGTGCCGGTCCCCGTGCCTGTGCCGGTGCCCGTGCCGGTCCCGGTTCCCGTACCGGTGCCGGTCCCGGTCCCCGTGCCGTTGTTCTGCGACGTGGTCGCGCTTGGCGACACCTCGGGCGAGAAGAGTCCGCCGACGGCGTAGTCCGAGAGGTTCAAGCCGTACTGCTTGGTGCGCGAGCGATCCACTTCGAGCAGCTCGACATCGATGACGATCTCGGCGCGCGGCTTGTCGTTCTGCCGGATGACGCGATCGAGGATGTCGACCACCGACTTCGATCCACGGACCGTAATGGAGTTGGCGGTCTTGTTGACGCCGATGGCCGGCTGCACGGCAATCCCCGGCAGGCGGATGATCGTGCTCAGCACCTGCGACAGCTCGGTGACGTCGGCGTGCGAGAGGTAGAACGTGCGAATCACCTGCTCGTCGTACTGCGCGTGCTTGGTCGGCGTGTCCGGGAAGATGAGAATCGTCTTCGTGTTCAGGACTTTGTACGAAAGCTGGTTGACGGTGAGGATCTCGTCCAGCGCCTGCTCGAGCGTCACGCCGGAGAGCTCCACCGTGGCCGGCCGATCGCTGAACTCGCGGTCGTAGATGATGTTGATCCCCGTGGCGTTGGCGATGAAGTTCAGGATGTCGCGCAGGCTGGCGTTGTTGAACCTCAGGGGGGAGATGACGGTGTCGAAGTTGAACAGGGTCGGTCCCGCGCCGGCCGCCTGCGCCTGCGCGCGCAGGGCCTCGATCGGCGGTTTCGGGCGCGCCGCCTCAATCCGATCGCGGATGGTTCGCTCCAGGGCCGCCACCTTGGCTGCCGCCGACTGGTTGCTGGGGTCGTACTCGCTGGCCTGCCTGTACTCGCCGAGCGCCGCCTCGAGCTGATCCTTCTGCTCGAAGTCCCTGGCCTTTTCGAGGTGCGAGCGCGAGGCGGCGAGCATCGCCCGTTCGAGCGCGATCTTGTAGTTCGCGTTGTCGGGCGACGCCTGGACGGCGGCGCGGTAGTAGGAGACCGCCTGATCGAGGTCGCCGGCTTTCATCGAGAGGTTCCCCTGCCGGTACGCCTTGCCGGCGGCGCAGCTCGAGGCGACGAGCGCGAGCGACACGATCACGAAGAACCCTCTGAGCCGTTCGGTCACAACGCCCTCTGTGTAGGGTCCGGTGTCAGCCGGACCGCCTGCCGGACCGCCCCGCGCTCTCCCTGCCGCGGCGCGCTCGGCGAGCGCGGTCGTGGATGGGCCGGCGGACGCGGCGGAAAAGACTAGCTGCCGGAGAGCCGGATCGTCTGCCGTCCCCGCCCGTCGAGGTACGCCATCTCAATCGACTCCGTCCCGATGTGCAGAATCCGGTAACGCCCCTCGATGATATCGCCTTCGGTTCCGTGATACACGTTGCGCCCGTCGCTCAGGACCGCGATCTTCTTGCTGCTGCCCGGCGTGTCCACGATCCCGATGAACTTCAACGCAATCGGCGCCGGCTGCGCCACTCCAGGCGCGGACGATGGCGCCTGCGCCGGCGCCCCCGACTGCACGGGCCGCGGCGGCGGCGCGGGCGCCGCCTTCGGCTTGAACCGGAACAGGTTCCGTTCGCCCTCGACCGGCCTCGGCCGATCGGCGTCCAGCCGGCGCAGCCGGACGTCGGGCGCGGTCACCTGTGACCGCCCGGTCCTGCGGCGCGCCGCGGCGGCCGCTCTTGCGTTAGACGTCGAGGATGCACCGGTAGACGGACGGGCCCAGACGCGGTAGACGATGATGGCCGCGAGGATGACGATCAGGGTCGCGAGCAGCTGCTGCTGTCGCCGTTCACGCCCCGCCATTGGCCCCCAGCCGGTAGTACGTGGACAGCTCGAGCGTCAAGGTGAGCGGCTTGCCCTCGTCAGCCTGCTCGAGGGTCACATCGTCGATGATGACGAATTCGGGCGATGATTCGAGCGCGTAGATGAACTGGCGAAGGCTCTGGTACTCCCCCACGAGCACCATCCGGGTCTTCAGGCGGCCCAGGCGCGAGCCGCGCTCCGCCTCGGCTTCGGTCCGGCGCGCCTCGTAGCGCACGTTGGCGTCGCGCGCGAGCGCGGGCAGGCGCGCGTACGTCAGGCGACGGGCGGAGGAAAGGTCGCCCGGCAGCACCTTGTCGTAGAAGGTCGCGAGTTCTTTGTCGGCGTGCGCCTTGCCGGTGACCAGCGCGCGCGCGGCCGTCTGCTCGCGCCGGGCGGCGCCGAGCGCGCTCGAGGCGGCCTGGGCGCGGTCCGCCGCGCCTGCCGCGCGCGCCTGCAGCGGGTAGACGACCAGGCCGTACACCGCGACGTTCAGCAGCAGCACCACCCCCAGCGGGATGAGCGTCGGTCGCTTCTCGGCGAGGATGCGCTTGAGGGGCGTCATTTCGGCTGCTTCTCCTTGCCCGCCTCCCCGACGTACAGCGATTCGAGCGTCGCCTCCAGCAGACCGTCCTCGTCGACCCGTTCCTCGCGCGACAGCAGGTTGGCGAAGGCGCCGGTGCTCTCGAGATTCTCCATGAACTTGTTCACGTCCTCGACCGTCCGGGCCACCACGGTGATGGTTACCACGTCGCCGCCCCTTTCGTCGAACTTCGGCCGGACCGAGGTGATCCGGACGTCGGCGGGCAGCGTCGCCTCGAACCTGTTGAAGAGCTCCGTCCAGGAGAACGTGCGGCGGTCGATCAGGTCGTTGGCTTCGCGGGCCTGATCGGACACCACCTCGATCTGGTTCGGGTCGACCGTCCGGCGGAGACGCACCGCCGCGGTGCGCAGCTCGCGGGCGCGCGCCTCGTCGGTCGACGCCTGCGTCCCCAGCCTCGTGTCGCTTCGCGACAGCTGCACGACCCGCGTGACGTTGATCATCGTCAGGACGACGGCCAGGGCGGCGATGACGAGAATGCCGAGCCTGACCACCCGCTCGTTGTAGAAGGGCCGGGTCGAGAGATTGGTCCGCAGCATGGGTCAGCCCACCTTCGCCGCCGCGCGGTCGCGCAGCAGCAGGCCGACGAGCGGCGTCAGCGTGTCGAGCAGCGCCGGTCCGGCGGAAATCCGATCCGTGAGCGTCGCCGCCGCGCACGGATCGACCGCCTCCACGCGGAGACCCAGCCGTTCCTCGAGCGTCCGCCGCACCGCCTCGACGTCGGCCGACCCGGGCACGCGTCCCGCGCCCGAGAGGAGCGCCCGGCCGAAGCCGGCCCCCTGCAGGCGGTCTTCGTAGTACATCGCCGTCTGGTGCACGAGGTCGGCGAGGGTGCCTTCGGTGTCGGTCGATCGGTTGCGGAAGAAGATCAGGTGCTCGCCGCGGACGATGGCGAGCGACGTGTAGTCGGGGGCGACGTGCACGAGGAGCCAGTCGGCGAGCGGCGGCGTCCCGGCCGCCAGAACGGCGTTGACGACGTTGAACGTGGCCAGGTCGACCAGTCCCGCATTGGCGCCCGCATCGCGGCAGAGCTCTTCGTATTCCCGGACGACCGCTCGACGCGCCAGCGATACGACGAATTCCTGACCGTCGGGGGCGCGCAGGCCCGGCACGTAGCCGACCTGCGCCTCGTCGATCGGGAACGGCGCCGTCTTGCGGACCTGCCAGCGCACGAGCTGGTCGAGGTCCTGCGTGCGCGCCGGGACGTGCTCGAACTTCACGAGCGAGACCTTGGCCACCACGTCCGGCACCACGACGCCGATGCGGCGTGGCCGGCCCAGCTCGCCGAGCACGCGCTCCAGCGCGGCGGCGACCGCCTGGCGATCGATCACGTTCGCGCCGGTCAGCGACGGCACGAGCGCCCCCTCGGGCAGCGGCTCCTCCGCATGGGAGGTGACCGCGGGCCGCGCCCCGTGCCCCTCCACGGCCGCGGCCGACACCTGACGGCTCGTGAACTCCACCGCGACCGGCGGCGGCGCCGACTTCCGGAGCGAGTCGAAGATCTTCATTCGACGAACGTCACCTTGTTGATCTCGCGCAGCGTGCTGACGCCATGCATGACCCGCTCGACGGCCGATTCGCGGAGGAACCGCATCCCTTCCTCGCGCGCCGCCTTCTTGATCTCGGACGTCGGCTTGCGATCGAGAATCATCTCGCGAATCCGGTCGCTCAGGTCGAGCAGCTCGCAGATGGCGGTGCGCCCCTTGAACCCTGTCCCCGCGCACTCGATGCACCCGATGCCCTCGTAGAAGGTGTGGGTGTGTTCGAGGGACGGGTCGAGCCCCGATTCCTCGAGCAGGGCGCGCGACACCTTCGCGGGCCGTTTGCAGTGCGTGCAGGTGACCCGGATCAGGCGCTGCGCCAGGACGCAGTTGAGCGCCGAGACGAACTGGTAGGCCTCGACCCCCATGTTCAGAAAGCGCCCCAGGACGTCCAGGACGTTGTTCGCGTGGACGGTGGTGAACACCAGGTGGCCGGTCAGCGCCGAGTTGATGGCAATCTGGGCCGTCTCCGTGTCGCGGATCTCCCCCACCATGATCTTGTCCGGGTCGTGGCGCAGGATCGATCGCAGGCCGCGCGCGAACGTCAGCCCCTTCTTCTCGTTGATCGGGATCTGCGTGATGCCGCGGAGCTGGTATTCGACCGGATCCTCGATCGTCACGATCTTGTCTTCGACCGACTTGATCTCCGACAGGGCCGCGTACAGCGTCGTCGTCTTCCCGCTGCCGGTCGGGCCGGTCACGAGCACCATCCCGTACGGCTCGCGGATGTACTTGCGGAAGCGCCGCAGCTCGTCCTCGGGAAACCCGAGGATGTCGAGCCGCAGCTCGGTGAACTGCTCGCTGATCGACTCCTTGTCCAGGATGCGGATGACGGCGTCCTCCCCGTGGACGCTCGGCATGATCGACACCCGGAAGTCGATCGTCTTCCCGGGCATCCGCAGCCTGAAGCGGCCGTCCTGCGGCACCCGTTTCTCGGCGATGTCGAGCTCGGCCATGACCTTGATGCGCGAGATGATCGAGCTGTGGAACTGCTTGGCGATCGGCCGCATCGCCTCCTGCAGCACGCCGTCGATGCGGTATTTCACGTGCACCGAGTCGTCCTGCGTCTCGATGTGGATGTCGCTCGCGCGCCGTTGGATCGCGGTGAAGATCGTCGAGTCGACCAGACGGATCACCGGGCTGATGTCGCTGGTGAGGCGCTCGACCGTCAGGCTCTCGTCGCCGTTCTCCTCTTCCTTGAGGAGCTGCAGCTGGAAGCTCTCGGTCGCCTCCTCCAGCACGCGCTGGCTGCTCTCGCTCTTCTTCAGGATGGACTCGATGGCCGAGCGCGCCCCGACGGTCACCTTGATCGGGGTCGCCAGGAGGACGGCCAGCTCGTCGATCATCGGCAGGTCGGTCGGATCCGAGACGACGATGGCCAGCGTCCGGCCCTCGCGCCGCCAGGGGACGAAGCCGTACCGCAGCATCAGGTCGGCCGGGATCGACCGGAACAGCTCCTGATCGATCCGGAAGTCGTCCATGTCCACGAACTCGAGACGGTATCGCTCGGCCAGCCGGCGGGCCTGGTCGAGCTCGACGCGTCGCTCCTCGGCGCCGAGCTCCGGCGTGTCGGCGTGCAATTCGGCGGTCGGGTTGCTGTTGGTCCCTGGTGTGGCCATCGTGGTTCCCGTCCTCAATCACCTATTGGAGCACGGAGCTGAGCTGGAAGAGGGGCATGTAGAGCGCCAGCAGCAGGCCGGCGACGACGATGCCCATGATCACCAGCAGCACCGGTTCGACGAGGGTGACGAATCGCTCCATGTTGGTCGCGATCTCTTCGTCGAAGAAGTCGGCGACCGTGTTCAGCATCTCCTGCAGCGCGCCGGTCGACTCGCCGACCTCGGCCATCTTCACCGCGACGTCCGGGAAGACGCCGCGCGCCTCCAGCGCCGCGGCGAAGGACTCCCCTTCGCGCACCCGTGCGCTCACCACGTCGAGCTCGGCCGCGACGAACTGGTTGCCGACCGACCGGGCGGCGATGTCGAGCGCGTTGACGAGCGGCAGGCCACCTCCGAGCAGCGTCGCCAGCGTGCGCGCCATCTGCGACGTCGCGAACTTGCGCGCCACGCCTCCCAGCGTCGGCAGCGCCAGCATGGCCCGATCCAGCCGCGCCTTCTGACCCGGGCGGCGCACCCACACGACCACGCCGGCCACGATACCAGCGAGCACCGCCAGGATGAGCAGGAAGTGCGCGCGCAGCGCGTTCGAGATGGTCAGGATGGCGCGCGTGGCCAGGGGGAGCTGGGCGCCGAAGGATTGGTAGAAGTCCGAAAAGGCCGGAACGACCTTCAGCACGATGATGCCGACCAGCACGAGCGAGAGCGTGACCAGGATCGCCGGGTACACCAGCGCCGACACCATCTTGCGCTTCACCGTCGAGACGACCTTCGTGTACTCCACGTAGCGTCGCAGGACCGTATCGAGGCTGCCGCTGCGCTCGCCGGCCAGGAGCGACGCCGTATAGACGCGCGGGAACTCCTCGTGCTCGGCAAACGCGTCCGAGAGCGCCGTCCCCGACCGCACCTTCCCGTGCACGTCGTCCAGGATGGCCCGGAACGCCGGGGACTGGACGCGACGCTTCAGCAGGTCCAGCGACTGTACGAGCGGCATGCCGGCCTTGAGCAGCGTCGCGAGCTCCTGGTTGAACACCAGGAACTCGCGCATGGACACGCCCTTGCGCTGCGGCAGTTGCAGTGACAGCCCCGCGACCGACCCCTTGCGGTGGAGCGACAGGACGAACAGGCCCTTGTCCTCGAGGTCGCGGCGCAGGCGCGCCTCGCTCTCGGCGACATAGACGCCCTGGGTGATCTCGCCCGTCGGCGACGCCAGTCGGCAGCGGAATTCCACGGCTCAGGCAACCGTCCCGAACCGACCGGTTGCGGTCGAAGCGCCGCAAGGGATTGTCGGCGTGGACATTATCGGCCCGGAAATTATATCAAGATTGTCGCGGCTCTCTCGATCGTTAGACCGCCGAGAGGCCGGAAAAGCTGGGGGGAGTTACCGCCGGCCGGCGCCGACGAGCTGGAGAATCCGCGTCACGTAATTTTCTGTCTCGGCGAAGGGCGGCACGCCTCCGTACCGCTGCACGGCCGCCTCCCCGGCATTGTACGCCGCCAGAGCCAGCGGCAGCGTCGGAAACTTGTCGAGCAGCGCGCGCAGGTGCCGGATGCCGGCGGTGATGTTCTGCGCCGGCTCGTACGGGTTGGTCAACGCGTACTGGCGGGCGGTTTCGGGCATGAGCTGCATGAGGCCCATGGCTCCCTTCGCCGAACGCGCCCGCGGCTGGTACCCCGATTCGACGCGAATCAACGCGTCGACGAGCCGCGCGTCCACGCCTTGCTCGCCGGCCACCTTCCTGATGATCGGGACATACTCGGCGGGCGCCTCGAGGCCGGAGCGCTCCGGCGGCGCCGGGGCCTCCGGCTCGGGATACGGCACCTCGTCGGCTGCAATCCTCGTGATGACCGCGCGATCGCAGACAATCTCGCCGCCTCCCCGCAGCGCCAGCACCAGCGAGTCGCCGTCGACCCGGTGGCTCTTGACCGACAGGGAGCGGCCGGTCGCGAAGTAGACGAGCTCGGCGTGGGCCGCCGACGGGACGAAGGTGGCAGCCAGCGTCGTGAGCGCGAGACGCCAGGCCACGGCACCCCGCGCTGCCCCGACCCGCCACGCACCGTGACCGCCGCCGCTCCATCCGGTGATCATGTGCTATCTCGGATCCACCACGGCGTGGAACACGCGAATGCCGAGCTCGCGCGGGTCCTTGTTGACGGCCGCGTTCAAGAGCGCGGGCACGAACGTCTTGTCCACCACAATGTGCAGCTCCACGGTGTCCCCGGCGCCGAGCTGCGCGGAGGCCAGGTGGATCTTGCGGAGCACTTCCTCCTTGGGCTGGATGGTGAAGTCGTCTGCGACGGCACCGTTGGCGAACACGACCCGCACGTGCTGCGGCTGGTTGAACGCGACGGATGGGTTGTCGGCGTCGAGGTAGAAAATGCAGTCCTTCTTGGGGTTCTTGAAGACGATCGTCGCGTCCTTCTTGGTCCATTGCCACTCGACGGTTGCGTTGTGCTCGGCGACCTCGACCGGGTGCCACCCTTCCTTGAAGACCGTCGGGAGGTTCGCCGTCTGCGGCTCGAGCTCCAGACGCGCCACCGTGTAGGCGCGCTGGCCGTTGTCCTGTCCCGCCAGCGGCGCGCGCGACTGGTCGGCGGTCGAGTACAGCCCCATCTGAATGGTGGCCCGGCCGATGTACGGATAGACCGGGACGAAGATCGTTCGTGTGTACTCGATGGTCCGTCCAGGCGTCCACTGCGTCGTCGGCGTCGGCGGGTTGTGATCGTCGGTCCACATGAGCTCGTCGTCCGCGTCCAGCACGTGGACCATCACGCGGTAGTCCCGGGAGAAATGTGCGTCGGGCGCCACGACGAAGCGGTAGGTGATGTCGATCGGGCTGCCGAGCGGGGCGCTGGTGTGACTCAGGACGATCTGCGGCGTCGCCAGTGGCGGGGCCGCCGGTTGATGACGCTTGCGACACGCGCCGATCGACACGCCGGTGGCCGCCGCGGCCACCACGACGATCGAACGGAAAAGACGAAGGCGATGACTCATGGACGGCTGCAACCTGACCTGGGGGAGGACGGGGCGAAGGCGTCGACACTCGATAATAGTGCAGTTGTCGCATCTCCCGCAATCGGCTAGACTTCGCGTCATGTCAGAAGCGCTCGGGATGGTCGAGACCAGAGGGTTCATCGGCGCGGTCGAAGCGGCCGACGCCATGGTCAAGACCGCCAACGTCGTGCTGGTCGGCAAGGAGTACATCGGCGCCGGCTACGTGACGGTGCTGGTGCGCGGCGACGTCGGCGCCGTGAAGGCCGCCACCGACGCCGGGGCCGCGGCCGCCCGGCGCGTCGGCGAGCTCGTGTCGGTGCACGTCATCCCCCGTCCGCACGCGGAGGTCGAGCGCATCCTGCCCAAAGGCGCCCAGTAAGCGATGTCAGAGGCCGTCCCGAAGCAGACCGACCGGGATCTGACGTCCATAGCCGAAGCGCGGGCGCTGGCGCGCCGCGCGAAAGAGGCGTGGCTCGAGCTGGCCGAGTTCAGTCAGGAACGCATCGACGCCATCGTCGCCGCCGCGGCCGCGGCGGCCACGTCCCAGGCCGAGGCCTTCGCGCGTCTCGCCGTCGAGGAGACCGGCTACGGTGTCGTCGTCGACAAGGTCCAGAAGAACCTCTTCTCGTCGCAGACGGTGTACGAGTTCATCAGGCCGATGAAGACGGTCGGCGTGGTGGCCCGACACGACGATCGCCGGGTCGTCGAGATTGCGGAACCGTTCGGCGTCGTCGCCGCCGTGGTGCCGTCGACGAACCCGACGTCGACGGCCATCTACAAGATCCTGATCTCGCTCAAGGCCCGCTGCTCCATCGTCATCAGCCCCCATCCCGCGGCCGTCCGCTGCATCACGCGTGTCGCCGAAGTGCTCGAGGATGCGGCGCGACGAGCCGGCGCGCCGGCCGGCAGCGTGAACTGGATGACGACCGTCACGCTCGAGGGCACCCAGGAACTCATGCGGCACCGCGACGTGTCGGTGATTCTGGCCACGGGGGGGATGGGCCTGGTCCGGGCGGCCTACAGCGCCGGGAAGCCGGCCTACGGCGTCGGACCGGGCAACGCGCCGGCCTTCATCGAGCGGACCGCGGACGTCCGCAAGGCGGTGCACGACGTCATCACCGGCAAGACGTTCGACAACGGCGTGCTGTGCTCGTCGGAGAATTCGGTCGTCGTCGACCAGCCGATCGCCGACGAAGCGAGACGCGAGTTCGAGGCCCAGGGCGCCTACTTCATGAACGCGGCGGAAATGGCGGCGCTCGCGCAGGTGCTCGTCACCCCGCAGCGCCTCCCCAATCCCGTCCTGGTCGGGAAGGACGCGACGATCATCGCCGAGCGATGCGGCATCATGGTGCCCGGCGGGACGCGCGTGCTCGTCGCGCCGCTCGACGGCGTCGGGCGCGACTACCCGCTGTCGATCGAGAAGCTCTGTCCCGTCCTCTCCTACTACGTCGTCGGCGACTGGCGCGAGGGCTGCGAGCGCTGCAAGCAGATCCTCCGGTACGGCGGGATGGGTCACACGATGTCGATTCACTCGCAGAACGAGCAGGTTATTCTGGAGTTCGGCCTCAAGAAGCCGGCGTACCGCATTGTCGTCAATTCGCCGACCACGCACGGCTCGATCGGCTTGACGACCGGGCTCGACCCGGCGATGACCCTCGGCTGCGGCGGGTACGGCGGCAATATCACGTCGGACAACATCTCGCCGCGGCACCTGCTCAACATCAAGCGGCTCGCCTACGAGATCGCGCCCGCACGGAGCCGCTTCGATCGTGACGGTGTGGCGGCCGGCGTCGGCGCGTCGCTGCTGCCGCCTCGGGCGGGCGCGGTCCTCGTCACGCGCCTGCCCGAGGGGCCGGAGGCGCCTCCCCCGCAGGGGATCAGCGCCGATACGCTCGCGACCCGGGTGGACTCGTTCCTGCGCTCGCGCGGGTACCGGCCGGAGGCGTTCGGATCGGGGCCGGGCGCCGGCCAGGGGATCGGGCCGGCCAGCGGCCCGGATCCCGAAACGGCGCCCCTCGATTTTGTGTGTGAAGACGACGTCCGGCGGGCGGTCCAGGCGGGACACCCGCTTTTCATCACGGAACGGGCGATTCTCACGCCTGCGGCGCGCGATCTGGGCGAACAGCACCGGGTCTTCCGGGTTTCGCGCTGGCGCGGTTGAGCGTCCCGTTATTGCTGAGTACGCTGGACTTACTGTTGACCAGGCCGCGTGAGCGTGTTACGATAACTCAGCCGTAGTACGAAGGCGTTTTTCGCCTTCGCGCGCTGGCGGGGGCCCCCCAGCCCTCCGCGCACACGATCGGGTCCGCACGGCCGCTGCCGCCGGACCGCGTGCCCACTCGGAGCCCCCGTCAGGGGGCGACTTGACGATGGCCCGGTCAGATGTGAACCGGGCGATCGCGGAGCGCCCAATGGTGTTGCGTCCCTGGCAGTTGCGTGGCCTTCTCGCGCTGCCTATTTTGAGCCTGGTCGCCTGCGGATCGAGCATTCGCTCAGCGGCGTCCCATGCGTCCCCACCCGCCACTCCGCCGCCGCTCGCCACCAAGCGCGTCGACGTTCCACCGGCTCCTGTCGTCGATCCGGTGCGAGAGCTGATCGACAGCTCCGAGCGGCACTTCCTCATCGGGCAGAAGGATCTGCAACTCGGGCACATGGAAGGCGCGCGGCGCGAATTCAACCGTGCGTTGGATGTGCTGCTCGAAAGCCCCTACGGCGGCCGCACCGAGCCCCGCATCCGCGAGCACTTCGATCGCCTGGTCGATCGGATCAGCGCGTACGAGATGAAAGCGCTCGCCGACGGTGACGGCTTCACCGAGAAGCGCTACGAGCCGGCATCGATCGACGGGCTGCTCGCGCTGTCGGCGACGCTGACGCCCGCCCCGTCCGGGCTTCAGAGCGCCGTTCGGTCCGACCTGAACACGACCGGGCACGACATCGACATCCCGCTGAACGACCGCGTGCTCTCCTACATCGAGCTGTTCAAGGGCCGTCTCCACGACTTCATCGAGGAGGGGCTGACGCGCGGCAGCAAGTACCTGCCGATGATCCAGGGCGTCTTCCGCGCCGAGGGGCTGCCGCTCGATCTGGCCTATGTCCCGCTCATCGAGAGCGCCTTCAAGCCAAACGCGCTCTCCCACGCCAGTGCGAAGGGCGTCTGGCAGTTCATGGCCGGCACGGCGGCGGAGAACGGCCTGCGCCACGACTGGTACGTCGACGAGCGGTCGGATCCGGAGAAGGCGACGGAGGCGGCCGCCAAGTACCTGCTCTCGCTCAACAGGCTGTTCGACGGCGACTGGCAGCTGGCGCTGGCGTCCTACAACGGCGGGCCGGGGCGCGTGCAGCGCGCCATGCGGCGGTTCGAGATCGACGACTTCTGGCGGCTGGCCGCCAAGCCGCACGTCCTCCCGCGCGAGACGCGCGAGTACGTGCCGATGATTCTCGCGGCGATCGTCATCGCCCGGAACCCGACGCAGTACGGCTTCGACATCGAGGCCGAGCCCCCGCAGGCCTACGAGCGCGTGACGCTTCCCTTCCCCGTGGATCTCCGGCGGATCGCCGAGTGGACCGATTCGACCATCGACGATATCCAGGCGCTCAACCCCGAGCTGCGGCGCTGGACGACGCCGATCAAGGACGATGACTACGAGGTCAAGGTGCCGGCCGGGACCGCCGCGCGCGTGCGCGAACAGTTGACCGACTCGATGGCGACCGAGGCGGCGTCGCTCAACTGGTACGCCGTCAAGCCGGGTGACACGCTCCTGCGCGTCGCCCGCAAGCTGCACGTCAGCCGGCTCGACCTGGCGGAAGCGAACTACCTGTCGACGCGGAGCCGCCTCACCGCCGGGCAGAAGCTGGTGGTGCCGCACGAAGCGACGGCGCTGATGGCGGCACAGGCCGAGCGCACGACGCCGGTCGCCGAGGCGAGGGCCACGGCGGCTCCCTCCGCCCAGATGGCGGACGGCGGCGAGCCGTCAAACCGGGTGAAAGTGGTCTACGAGGTGAGGCGGGGCGACACGCTCTCCTCGATCGCGCAGGCCTTCAAGACCAGCGTGGCGGCGCTCAAGGGCTGGAACGGTCTGTCGGGCGCCCGCATCGCGGCGGGCGATCGGCTGACGATCTACAAGCGCGCGAACTGAGAGGCCACCCTATCGCGTCAGGCGCTGGCTGACGACCGACGTCCTTCCTCCTGCTGGCCGGTCTTCGACCGGAGCTGCTGGATTCCCTGCTCGATTCGTTCGGCCAGCTCCCGTTCGTGCTGGAGCGTGCGCACCGTGTTGCGGGCCTCCTGCAGCATGAACTCGAGCTGGGCGACCTTCTCGGCCACGTGGTCCACGACCGCCTTCTGCTCCCCGAGCGCCTCGAGGTTGATCCGGACGTCGTCCAACAGGTGGACGATGGCATTGGCCTTCGTCTGCACTTCGTCGACCAGCTTGCGCCGGCCGTCGATGGCGACCATCCGCTCGTCGGTCTCGGCGATCCGCGACAGCAGCTCGTCGACGCGCTCCTTGAGCTCGGCCACCTCCGCGCGGTGCTCGGTGACGTGCGCGAGGTCGGCCCTGCTGCGCGCGCTGATCTCGTGGACCGCCTGCACCTCGGCCTTCACCACCTTGACCAGCTGCTCGCGGCTCGAGATCGACTGGATGTTCTTGTCGAGCTCGTCGGCGATCTGCTTGAGCTCGGCGAAGCGCGATTCGACGGCGGCGAGCTTCTTCTCGCCGAACGCCACCTGCGCGCGCCGCTGCTCGAGCTGCTTGAACATCTTCTCCGCGCGCGCGAGCTGATCGTCGGAGGTCTGAATCTGGCTGGCGGTCTCGCGCTGGCGGCTCTGGACGCGATCGAGCTCGGCGAGCAGCTCGTCCTTGACCGCGGTCGAGCGCGCCAGCTCCTCGGAGAGCCCCTGCATCTGCCGCGTGCGTTCGGCCACGTCGGTCGCGACCGCGCGGCTCTGCTCGACGAGCTCGGCGAAGCGCGTCTGCTGGTCCGTGATCGTGACCTCGTCCGCCTTGACCGTGCCGATGCGCTCCTGGGCGACGTCGATCTCGTTCCGGAGTCCCTCGACGTCGCCGACGAGCGAGACGAGGCGCCCCTGGAGCTGTTGGACCGCCACGAGCTTGTGCTGGGCGTCGACCATCTGCTCGGCGAGGCCGTCGCAGGCGGCCTTCAGTGTATCGAGCTCCGCGCGGCGGACGAGCTGCTCCTCGAGCTTGCGGTCGACGTCGCCGCTGAGGGCGTTGAGCCCGTTCAGCCTGCCCTCGAGCTTCTCGACGAACGGGACGCGCGCGCTGACGCGCGAGATGTGCGCGTCGAGCTCGGCGACCGCCTCGTTCAGGCGGGTGGCCTTCTGGGTGCCGTCCTCGATCAGGGTCATCTTCCCGAGGATCGCGTCCATCTTCGCCTCGAGCTCCGGCGCGCGCGTGGCCATCGCCGTCATGCGCTCGCCGAAGGCCTCGAGACCCAGGCGGTCGGCGCCGAGCTTGTCTCGCAGCTGCGCGATCTCGGCGTGCGACCGGTAGAAGTCCTGCACTTCCTTGCGGAGCACGTCGAGGTCCTGGCGGCTCTGACCCAGGGCGTCCATCTGCCAGGTGGTCTTCTTCGACAGGTCGTCGACCTGGCCGAGGCGCTCGTGCAGCGTCTCGAGGGCGAGCTGCTTCTTGGTCAGCTCGTCGGCCTGCGCGAACAGGTCCTCGAAGCGCTTCGCGAGGGCGTCGACGTCCTGGGCGAGCGCGGCCATGTTCTTGTCGTTGGCCGCGACCGCGTTCATCCGCGTCTCGGCCTCGCCCACCGTCGTCTGCAGCGACCGCACGCGCTCGTCGAAGGCCTCGAACTCCTTCTTGCGCATCGCCAGCGTCTCGACTTCGGCGCGAACCGTCTCGAGCAGCACGCCGGTGTCCTTCTCCATCTTCGCGGCTTCCCGCTGGACGTCGTTATTGAGCTTCGCCGCGCCCTCCATCCGGTGGAACGTTTCGTCGGCGACCTTCTCGATCCGCGTGACGGTGTCCTCCGCTTTCGCCGCCAGCTTCAGCCCGTCGTTCAGCTTGCTGACCTGCGCGTCCATGGCCCAGACCATCTCGCTGACGCGGTTGGATTGGACGACCGCGTGCTCGACGGCCTGCTGCTGCGTTTCGAGCGCCTTGGCCTTCCGTGACACGTGTTCGGCGAGCGCGTTCAGTGACGACAGCCGCTCCTCGGTACTCTGGCTGAGCTCGTGGAGCTGGACGAGCGGGCCGAGCTTCTTCTCCACTTCCTTCACCGTCGTCATCGCGGCGGCCGTGTCCTCGCGCGCCTCGCGCGACGTGTCCTTGATGCGCGCGTAGTCCTGTCCGAGCGACGCGGCAATCGAGCGGATCTGATCCAGCTCGCCCTTGATGGTGCCCGCGTAGGCCTTCGACTGCTTCACTTCGCCCTGGGCCTCGCGGACCTGCGTCCGCAGATCCTCGAGCGCGAGCCGTTCCTTCTTCAACGTGTCGAGCGTCGCCTGCGTCTGCAGCGCCTGCGA
Organism: uncultured Acidobacteriota bacterium; assembly: GCA_963840225.1. GTDB lineage: Bacteria > Acidobacteriota > Vicinamibacteria > Vicinamibacterales > CAVVIG01 > JBLMXQ01. Next base: position 699,035 of record CAWIYH010000004.1, on the reverse strand, counting down.
CGACAGCGCCTGAACGGCCTCGCGATGCTTCTGCAGCTCGCCGTCGGGGCCCAGGGCCTTCTGCATTGTCTGCTCGGCCTGCTTGGCCGCGTCGCGCAGCGTCTGGATGCGCGTGTCGATCTGCTCGAGCTCCCTGGTGCGATCGTCGAGCGCCGTCAGCCGCTTGCCGATTTCGTCGAGCTTGGTGGTGACGCTGGTCGCCTTTTCCGTGACCTGTTCGAGCGACTTGCCGAGCGGCGTCAGCTTGGCGCTGCGAGTGGTCAGCGCCGTGAGCATGGCGCTGATCGCGCTGCGCTCCTCGCGCGCCGAGGCGATGAGCGCCTCGAGGTCGTCGCCGTGTTTCTGGGCGGTCTTCGCCTTGCCCCCGCCGATGTTCTTGAAGGCGTCCAGCATGCCGTTCTCTCCTGCAGATGTCCGGGACACGTGAGGCCGTGCAGTCAGCGTATCGGCGCTGGCCGCCCAATCGTGCAGTCCTTGCCGCCGCGGGCCGTCTCATGCCGGCAGAAACTGCGCGGCGGGCCGGGAGAGGCGTGATTTTCCGCGAAGAAGGGGCGCCCGCTCCGGGGGACAGCTCTTGCAGTCGGGGCGCCCGTGCTGGCAAGCCTCCGAACGGCCGCCCTCCTGGGCGTGGACGCGTGTCCCGTTCACGTCGAGGTCGACGTCTCCTTCGGCCTGCCGTCCTTCACGATGGTCGGGCTTCCGGACACGAGCGTCCGGGAAAGCCGCGATCGGGTCAGAAGCGCGATCCGGAACTCGGGATTCGACTTCCCCGCCCACCGGATCACGGTCAACCTCGCGCCGGCCGACGTGCGCAAGGCCGGCGCGGCCTTCGACCTCCCGATTGCCCTCGGGATTCTCGCGGCTCAGGGCGTCCTAGAGCGGCGTCACGTCACCGACATCGTGCTCATCGGAGAGCTGTCGCTCGATGGATCCATCCACCATGCGCGCGGCGTGTTGCCAATCGCGGCCGCGGCTCGACGGGAGGGACTCACGGGCATCCTCCTGCCGGTTTCAAACGCCGGCGAGGCAGCGGTCGTGGGCGGATTGGAGGTCTTTGCCGTGGCCTCGCTCGCCGAGGCGGTCCTGCTTCTCAACGACCCGGGCCGCGCGCCCGGGCCGACGGTGGTGCCGGCGCCGTTGCCAGTTCCGATGCCTCCGGACTTCGAGGATGTCCGGGGACAACTGCTGGCGCGCCGTGCCCTCGAAATCGCCGCCGCGGGCGGACACAATATCCTCATGGTCGGTCCCCCGGGCTCGGGCAAGACCATGATGGCGCGTCGGGTGCCCGGAGTCCTGCCGCCACTCACCTTCGAGGAAGCCCTGGAGGTGACCGCGGTCCATTCGGTGGCCGGTCTGGTGCCGGCAGGCTGTGGCCTGCTGAACGAGCGGCCGTTTCGCGCGCCCCATCACACCGTCTCCGACGCGGCGCTCGTCGGCGGCGGTTCGCTGCCCCGGCCCGGAGAGGTCAGTCTGGCGCATCACGGTGTGCTCTTTCTCGACGAGATGGCGGAGTTCAACCGGCGTGTCCTCGAGGTGCTCCGGCAGCCGCTCGAAGAGGGACGCGTCGTCATCGCCCGGGCGCTGCGGACGGCCACCTTCCCTGCCCGTTTCATGCTGGTCGGGGCCATGAATCCCTGCCCGTGCGGGTTTCTGGGCGATGCCAGCCACGAGTGCCGGTGCACCCCGCAGCAGCTCGCCCGGTATCGGGCGCGGTTGTCCGGACCACTTCGCGACCGCGTGGACCTGACCGTCGAGGTGCCGGCGCTCGTGCCGGACATGGTCGGCGATTCGACACCGGGCGAGGCATCGGCCCACATCCGGGCCCGCGTCGTTGCCGCGCGCGAGCGGCAGTCGAACCGCTACGCCGGGAGCCGCTGCCGGACCAATGCCGAGATCACGCCGGCGCTGATGTTGCCGCACTGCGCCTTGGATCGCCAGGGCGCGCACTTCCTCCGGACCGCGGTTTCACGCCTCGCTCTGAGCGCTCGCGGCTTCGACCGCGTCCGAAAGGTCGCGCGGACCATTGCGGACCTCACGGGCGACACGGTCATCGGCGCAGACCACCTCGCCGAGGCGCTGCAGTTTCGCATGACGTGAAGAGCCGGCCCGGGGTGGGCGCGTCGAGCCGTAGTGTGCGCCTGCGGATCGCGCGATGTGTCGCGTCCGCACACCTGCCTGCGCCCAGTGCTCATCGCCCATGTGTTGAAACCGCACGTGGCGCGAAAGACGTCGCCGACCACCGTGCGGCGTGGCAAGTCGCTTGCACCCCGACGGCCAGGCGCCCTCACCACCGAGCACGCGAAACCGGGACATCGAATGCGCCGTCAGGTACTCCTCGTTACCGCGGCAGCGACGCTCGTCGTGGCGTCGGTCCGGGTGGCGTACGCCCTCGATCCGGACAAGCCCATTCGCCAGTACGTCGTGCGCACGTGGCAATCCGACTCGGGACTGCCGCAGAACTCGGTGGCTGCCTTCGCACAGACCCCTGACGGCTATCTCTGGCTCGCCACCCAGGAGGGGTTGGCGAAGTTCGACGGCGTGCGGTTCACGGTCTTCGATACGGCCAACACTCCCGTCCTGCATCGCGACTACGTGACGGCGCTCCTCTGCGCGCACGACGGCGCGCTCTGGATCGGCACCGAGGGCGGCCTGGCCCGGTACGCCGACGGCCGGTTCGAGGGCTTCACGACCGCCAACGGTCTCTCCGACGACTGGGTCCTGTCGCTCGCCGAGGATGCCGACCGACAGGTGTGGGTGGGTACCCGCGCCGGCTTGAGCCGTCGGCGCGCGGGCGCCGCGCGATTCGAGTCCATCGGCGGCCTCGGGACGCTCAGCATCGACACGATGCTGCCCGGATCGAACGGTCTCTGGATCGGCACGAGCGCCGGCCTCCGACGACTCGGTCGAGACGGAATTACCGACGTGCCGCTGGAGGGCGCCTCCGGCGCGGCTGTCTACGCCCTCCGTGCAGATGCGCACGACGGTCTGTGGGTCGGGACCGACAGCGGCCTGTATCGCCTGGCCGGCACCGGTCACGCGCGCCCGGTGGCGGCCGTGCCGGACCGCGTCCGCTCCCTTCTGGTCGATCACGACGGCAGCCTCTGGATCGGCACCTACGGCCGCGGCATCAAGCGCCTGCGCGCGGACAGGGTGGAGTCCCTCACGCGGGCCGATGGGCTGAGCAACGACATCATCCTCGCGCTCTTCGAGGACAGCGAGCACGATCTGTGGCTCGGCACGTACGGCGGCGGCCTCGATCGGCTGCAGAACGGCAAGTTCACCAACATCGGCGCGCGCGAAGGGCTCTCGTACGACGTCGTGCGCACGATCCTCGAGGATCGCTCCGGCAACGTCTGGATTGGCACCGGCAGCGGCTTGAACAAGGTCGATCCCTCGGGCGGCGTCACGCACTATCGCGGCACCGCGGGGCTGGCCGGCAGCCGCATCCTCTCGATGGCCGAAGGGCACGACGGATCGCTGTGGTTCGGTGCCGACGCCGGCGGGGTATTCCGGCTGGCGAACGGCACGATCGCCGCGCTCACCACGCGGGACGGCCTGCCGTCGAACACGGTGACGGCGGTGCTCGAGGATCGGCAGGGAACGACCTGGATTGGGACCGATCGCGGGCTCGTGTCGTGGCGGGACGGCGTCATCACGCCGGCCCCGGACGTGCCGTCGGTCGTGTCGATCTACGAAACGCGTGTTGGCGACGTCTGGATCGGCACTGGTGCCTCTGGACTCGCGAGGATCCATCACGGCACCGTGTCCTTTCTCACCACGGGCGACGGCCTGTCGGGCAACTCGATCAGCGCCCTGCAGGAGAGTCCCGCGGGCACCCTGTGGATCGGCACCCGCGGCGGCGGTCTCAACCGCCTGCGCCACGGCCGCATCGCCACGATCGATCGGAGCGCCGGGCTCTTCGACAACACGATCCACGCGATCCTCCACGACGAGACCGACCATCTCTGGTTGAGCAGCAACAAGGGCCTCTGGCGCGTGAGCCGGCAGGCACTCGACGACTACGCGGACGGTCACGCGACGTCCGTCACGGGCACGTTGTACGGCAAGAGCGACGGCATGCGGTCGAACGAGTGCAACGGCAGCGCCCAGCCCGACGGCTGGCGGACGCGCGACGGGCGTCTGTGGTTCCCCACGCTCAAGGGCGCCGCCATCATCGATCCGAGGCGCATCGCCATCGATCCCGTGCCGCCTCAGGTCCTCGTCGAGAACGTCCGGTTCGACGGGCACCAGGCCGGCCGCGCGCGACGGTTCGAGCCGGGACGGGGCGACCTCGAATTTCACTACACGGCGATCAGCTTCAGCGCGCCGGAGCGCCCGATCTTCCGCTACCGCCTCGAGGGGTTCGACGCGGCCTGGGTCGAGGCCGGACGCCGGCGCGTGGCGTTCTACACCAACATGCCTCCCGGGCGGTACACCTTCCGCGTCACGGCCGCCAACAGCGACGGGGTCTGGAACGGGACGGGCGCCACCGTGGCGATCGTCCTGAGGCCGCACGTCTACGAGACCACCTGGTTCTATACGCTGTGCGGCATCGGCATCCTGTTCGTCGTTGCCAGCGCACAGCGCCTGCACGTCCACGGCATGCGCCGGCGCGAGCGTGCGCTGGTGACGCTCGTGAGCGCACGGACCGAAGAGCTCCGGGCGGCGAAGGACGCCGCCGAGCAGGCGAACCGGGCCAAGAGCGAGTTCCTCGCCAACATGAGCCACGAAATCCGCACGCCGATGAACGGCGTGCTCGGCATGACGGAGCTGGCCCTCGGCACCGAGCTGAACGCGACGCAGCGGGACTATCTCGCCACCATCAAGTCCTCCGCCGAGTCGCTGCTCGACATCCTGAACGGCATCCTCGACTTCTCGAAGATCGAGGCGCGGAAGCTCGAGCTCGAGTCGGTGCCCTTCTCCCTGCGGACCGTGGTCGACGAGGCCGTGCGGCAGCTGGTCTTCGCCGCCGACCAGAAGGGGCTCGAGCTCCTGATGGAGATCGCCGCCGACGTCCCCGACGGGATCGTCGGCGATCCCACGCGCCTGCGGCAGGTGCTCACGAACCTCGTGAGCAATGCCATCAAGTTCACCGAGCGCGGCCACGTACTGGTCCAGGTCCGCGAGCAGCGGAGCGCGCCGGGCTGCGCCCAGTTGGCGTTCCGGGTTTGCGACACCGGCGTGGGGATCTCCAGAGACAAGCAGGACACCATCTTCGAGCCGTTCCGGCAGGCCGATGGCTCCACGACGCGTCGCTACGGGGGCACCGGGCTCGGTCTGACCATCTCCGCGACCCTCGTCCGCATGATGGGCGGACAGATCGCGGTCGAGAGCGTGCCAGGCAGCGGCAGCACCTTCCAGTTCACCATCAGTTGCGACGTCACGAGCGCCGACGCCGCGGTGCAGGCGCCATCGACGCTCGCCGGTCTCCGCGTGCTCATCGTCGACGACAACGCCGTGAACCAGCGCATTCTGCGGGAGCAGGTCCTCCAGTGGCAGATGAACCCCACCATCGCCGCGAGCGGCCCGCAGGCGCTTGCCGTGCTCGCCGACGCGGCAACGTGTGAGGACCCCTTCCGCCTCGTGCTGCTCGACGCCAATATGCCGGACGTCGACGGGTTCGCCGTCGCGGCGAGAATCAGCGAGCGCCCGGAGCTGGCGGGTGCGACCATCATGATGCTGACCTCGTCAGGACAGTACGGCGATGCCGCGCGCTGCCGCGCCTTGAAGATCGCCGCCTACCTGACCAAGCCGGTGACTGCCGGCAAGCTGCTCGCCGCGATCGGCCGCGTGCTTGGGCGCGCCGTTCAAGCGGGGCCGAAGCCGGTCGAGGCGCCGCGCCCCGAACCGCCGACGGCGCATCCACGCCGCGTGCTGCTGGCCGAGGACAACGTCGTCAATCAGCGGATTGCCGTCGGGCTCCTGACCAAGCGGGGCCATCAGGTCACCGTCGTCGCCACCGGGAAGGCGGCGCTCGAGGCCATCGGACGCGACCCGTTCGATCTCGTCCTGATGGACGTGCAGATGCCGGAGATGAGCGGTCTCGAGGCGACCGCCGTCATCCGCCAGCGTGAGGCGGGAACACTCCGGCACCTGAGAATCATCGCCATGACCGCCTACGCGATGAACGGCGATCGCGACCGGTGTCTGTCGGCCGGTATGGACGGGTATCTGTCGAAGCCGATCGATCCGGAAATGCTGTACGTCGTCGTGGAGCAGGACTCGAACGGCCCGGGTGCGTGTTCGACCGGGGCGATAATGGCCACCGCCGAAGCCTCGTCGGTCGACCGGCGCGCTCTTCTCAAGCGGGTCAGCGGAGATCGCCAGCTGTTCGCAGAGGTCGTGCAGCTGTTCCTCGAAGACTGTCCCCACCGCCTCGCGGCCGTGAAGGCGGCCGTCGACCGCCGCGACGCTGAGGCGCTGCGCAAGGAGGCGCACGCGCTGAAGGGGGTGGCCGGCAACCTGTGCGCCAGCGGGCTCTTCGCTGCGGCTCGAACGCTCGAGCAGCTCGGCGCCACCAGCCGTGCCGACGCCTTCGACGCCGGCTGGCGCCAACTCTCCCTTGAGGCGTCGAACGTCATGGACATGCTCAGGCGGTTCGAAGCGGCGCCGGGTCAGCACTGACCCTCGGCCTTCGCCTCATGTTCGCTTGGCCGACGATTCGACCTTTTGGATGCCAATTTCGTGTGATACATTCTCTTCCGCTTCCGGAGACCGGCGGTCGCCCGCGCCGATTGCCCCCTCGTGAGTGTTCCGGATAGCGCCGATACGACTATCCGAAGGCGCCGGTCCTTGTCGCGGCCGGACATCAACGACCCGAGGCCATGCCCGGACGACGTTACACGGTATTAATCGCGGACCGCACGACCGGGGTCGTACGCCGGGTGACGCTCGGCCTGCGCCCAACCGTGGCGGCGGTCTGCGGCATCCTTGCACTCCCGATTCTCATCGGTCTGGGGGCCAAATGGAGCGCCCGGACCGAAATCGGTGAGCTGCAGGCGACCAATAACCTCCTCCAGGTCGAAAACGGCAGCTATCGCGCCGCGACCGGCGAGCTGACCACCCAGATTCAATCGCTCCAGGGTGTCATCAGCGATCTGGGCGCCAGAGCGGCTCTCGACCCGGCAGCCGCGAAGGCAATGGCGAAGCTTCCGGCGGTCATCAAGAACCGCGCGGCGGGCGGCGTCTCGGAGCCGACGGCGCCGGCTGCGAGCCTGCTGCCCTCCTACCTTGCGTCTCCTGAGGACACCTTCGGGGTGTTACGGGACCTGTTGACCGGCCTGGAAAACCGGCTGCGTTACGTGCGACGCGACGTCGAGCGTCGGGAAGCGCTGGCTGCCGCGACGCCGTCGATCTGGCCGGCGCAAGGGTGGCTGACCGGTACGTTTGGCGGACGCAGCGATCCGTTCACCGGCGAGCCGGGCTTTCATCAGGGCATCGACATCGCGACCGACAAGGGGCAGCCGGTCTTCGCCACGGCGGACGGCGTCGTCGAGTCCGCCGCGTACACGGGCGACTACGGTAACCTGATCGTGCTCCGCCACGAGTTCGGGCTCGCCACGCGGTACGGCCACCTGAGCCGGTTTGCCGTGACGGCGGGCCAGTCGGTGAAGCGAGGCGAGGTGATCGGCTACGTCGGATCCACGGGCCGTGCGACCGGCGCCCACATACACTACGAGATCCTCGCCAACGGGAAGCTGATCAACCCCCTGCAGCTGCTCACCCAGCCGGCCCGGCGCTGATTCAATCCGCGCCGCCCGGCGCCGCGTCCTTTGCACCGGCTTCTGCTACAATTATCGGATACCCTCGTCTCCGGTACCCACGCTGTAGATGCTCGAAACACTGCTCGCCAAGGTTGTCGGTAGCCAGAACGACCGTGAACTGAAGCGGTTGCGTCCACTCGTCGCCGAGATCAACGCGGTCGAGCCGTCCGTTCAGCCGCTGACCGACGAACGGCTCCGCGCCAAGACCGACGAGTTCCGGAAGCGCCTGGCCGACGGCGAAACGCTGGAGGAGCTGCTGGTCGAGGCGTTTGCGGTCGTCCGCGAGGCAGGTCGCCGCGTCCTGAACATGCGGCACTTCGACGTGCAGCTCATCGGCGGGGTCGTGCTGCACCGCGGCAAGATCGCCGAGATGAAGACCGGCGAAGGCAAGACGCTGGTCGCCACGCTGCCGGCCTACCTGAACGCCCTCGAGGGCAAGGGCGTGCACGTCGTCACGGTGAACGACTATCTCGCCCGCCGCGACTCTGAGTGGATGGGCCGGGTATACCGCTTCCTCGGCCTGACGGTCGGCGTCATCCAGCACGAGCTGACCGACGCGGAGCGGCAGGTGGCCTACGCGGCCGACATCACCTACGGCACGAACAACGAATTCGGCTTCGACTACCTGCGCGACAACATGAAGTTCGAGCTCGCGCACTACGTCCAGCGCGGGCACAACTTCGCGATCGTCGACGAGGTGGACAGCATCCTCATCGACGAAGCGCGGACGCCGCTCATCATCTCGGGCCCCGCCGAGCAGTCCACGGACCTCTACTACGAAGTCGATCGCATCGTCCCGCGACTGAAGCCCGGGGCCGTGGTGCAGGGTGACACCAAAGCGGAGGAGCGCGAGGAGCTCGAGAAGACCGGCGACTTCATCGTCGACGAGAAGCACAAGACCGTGAGCCTGACCGAGTCGGGAATGGCCAGGGCCGAGCAGATGCTGGCCGCGCGCCTCGAGGCGGGCGGCCTCTACGACCCGGCGAACATGCCGATCCTCCACCACGTCAACCAGGCGCTGCGGGCGCACACGCTGTTCCGGCGCGACGTCGAGTACATGGTCAAGGACGGTGAGGTGGTCATCGTCGACGAGTTCACGGGCCGGTTGATGCCGGGGCGGCGCTGGAGCGACGGCCTGCACCAGGCCGTCGAAGCGAAGGAGCACAATTCCGCGCACCCGGAGGTGAAGATCGAGCGCGAGAACCAGACCCTCGCGACGATCACCTTCCAGAACTACTTCCGCAAGTACGGCAAGCTGTCCGGCATGACGGGCACGGCGGACACCGAGGCCGAGGAGTTCGCGAAGATCTACGACCTCGACGTCATGGTCATCCCGACCAACCGGACGCTCCGCCGCGTCGAGCATCCCGACCTCGTCTACCGCACCGAGCGGGAGAAGTGGGACGCCATCGTCTCGGAGATCCTGGCCGAGCACGGGAAGGGGCGGCCGGTCCTGGTCGGCACCGTGTCGATCGAGAAGTCCGAGAAGCTGTCGACGATGCTCGACCGGCAGGGCCTCAAGCGCGGGACGACCACCGGCGGCGACGCGGACAAGCACGTCGTCCTGAACGCGAAGTACCACGCGCAGGAAGCCGAGATCGTCTCGCAGGCCGGCCGCCGGGGCGCCGTGACGATTGCGACGAACATGGCGGGCCGCGGCACGGACATCCTGCTCGGCGGCAATCCCGAGTTCATGGCGCGGCAGCAGTGCCTGGCGCAGCAGATTGCCGACCGGCTGGCGAAGGGCGAGGAACGGTTCGTCGAAGACGAAGAGTACGCGTACTTCTACCACCTCGACGCGTTCTATCGCGTGCCGAAGGCGCAATACCAGCCGATCTTCGAGCACTTCAGGAAGGAGTGCGACGCCGAGCACGAAGAGGTGGTCGGGGCCGGCGGCCTGCACATCCTCGCGACCGAGCGCCACGAGGCGCGGCGCATCGACAACCAGCTGCGCGGCCGCGCCGGCCGCCAGGGCGATCCCGGCTCCTCGCGCTTCTATCTGTCGCTCGAGGACGACCTGATGCGCATCTTCGGGTCCGACCGCATCGCGGGCCTGATGCAGCGCCTGGGCATGGAAGAAGGCGTGCCGATCGAGCACGGCATGGTCACCAAGGCCATCGAGCGCGCCCAGAAGCAGGTTGAGGCGCAGAACTTCTCCGTCCGCAAGCACCTCCTCGAGTACGACGACGTGATGAACAAGCAGCGCGAGAACATCTACGCGCTGCGCCGGCAGATCCTCGAGGGAGAGATCCGGCTGCAGACCGAGGACGGCGAGGAGGTCTTCGACTCGCGGGCCTATCTGATGTCGCTCGCCGAGGACATCCTCGACAGCCTCGTCGACACGTATGCGCCGCGGGAGGCCGACTTCGAGGAATGGGACCTCGATGCCCTCAAGCGGGAGGTCTCGCGGGTGTTCGCGATCGATACCGAGAAGCTCTCGTTCGACGAGCGGACGGCCGACGAGATTCGCGACACGCTCTGGGACGGGCTCGTCGCCTCCTACACCGAGAAGGAGCAGATCGTCGGCCGCGAGATCCTCGGACGCGTCGAGCGCGACATCATGCTGCAGATCGTCGACGCGCAGTGGAAGGACCACCTCTACAGCCTCGACCACCTGAAGGAAGGCATCGGCTTGCGCGGCTACGGCCAGCGGGATCCGCTGGTCGAGTACAAGAAGGAGAGCTTCGATCTCTTCCAGGCGATGAAGGAGCGGATCGACGAAGAGACGGTCCGCTACCTGTGGTGGCTCCGGCCGGTGCTGACCGACGAGCAGCCGATGCCCAGACGGCCGGCTCCGCGCCGCCAGCCGCTCATCCTGAACGATCCGACGGCCGCCCGCGCGTCGGCGTTTGCCGGCGCGGGCCAGGCCGCCGCCGATCCGTTCGGCCCGCCGCGGCAGGCGGCGCAGGCGCGCACGCCAGCGCGCGTCGGCGGCGACGATGCGGCCATCAAGACGGTGCGCCGCGACGAGCCGAAGGTCGGCCGCAACGACCCGTGCCCCTGCGGCAGCGGGAAGAAGTACAAGAAGTGCCACGGGGCAGCTGCATGAACCAGGCCGACCGACGTCGGCCTTTTTTGTCTCCGCCATGGATCTGAAAACCGACCCGACGCTGCTCTCCATCGAATCGGGCCTCCAGACGGCCCTCACCTTCGACGACGTCCTGCTGGTGCCGCAGCATTCGACCGTGCTGCCCTACCAGGTCGACGTGAGCACCCGGCTGACCCGGCGCATCCGGCTCAACGTCCCGCTGGTCAGCGCCGCGATGGACACGGTCACCGAATCGCGCCTCGCGATCGCGATGGCCCAGCAGGGCGGCCTCGGCATCATCCACAAGAACCTGTCGATCGAAGAGCAGGCGTCGGAGGTCGACCGCGTCAAGCGGTCGGAGAGCGGGATGATCGTCGATCCGATCACCCTCTCCCCCACCCACCGCATCTTCGAGGCGCTCGACCTGATGCGGAAGTACCGGATCTCGGGGGTGCCGATCACCGACGACGGCAGCAAGGAGGGGCGGCTCGTCGGCATCCTGACGAACCGCGACCTGCGCTTCGAGACGAACGTGGACCGGCCGATCGCCGACGTGATGACCCACGAGCACCTGATCACGGTGCCGGTCGGCACCACGCTCGACGCGGCGCGCGAGATCCTTCACCAGCACAAGGTGGAGAAGCTGCTCGTCGTGGACCACTCCTACCGGCTCAAGGGCCTGATCACCGTCAAGGACATCCAGAAGGCGGTCAAGTACCCCAACGCCTCCAAGGATCAGCTCGGCCGCCTGCGGTGCGGCGCCGCCGTCGGGATTGCCAGGGACACGATGGAGCGCGCCGCGGCCCTCGTGGCGGCCAACGTCGACGTGATCGTCGTCGACACGGCGCACGGCCACTCGCAGGGCGTCCTCGACATCGTGGGGAGCATCCGGCAGCGTTTTTCGGAGATCGACCTCGTGGCGGGGAACGTCGCGACGGCCGAGGGCACGGTGGCGCTGATTCGCGAGGGCGTCGACGCCGTCAAGGTCGGCATCGGCGCGGGCTCCATCTGCACGACGCGCGTCGTGGCCGGCATCGGCGTGCCGATGATTACGGCCGTCATGGACTGCGCCCGGGCTGCCGAGGCGCACGACATTCCGGTCATCGCCGATGGCGGCATCCGCTTCTCCGGGGACATCGTCAAGGCGCTGGCGGTGGGGGCGAGCACGACGATGATCGGCAACCTCTTCGCCGGCACCGACGAGAGCCCGGGCGAGCTGATCCTCTACCAGGGGCGGAGCTTCAAGGAGTACCGCGGCATGGGCTCGATCGGCGCGATGCGCCGCGGCAGCCGCGATCGCTACTTCCAGGACGCCTTCGATCTCGACAGCAGCGCCGCCGCCGGGGAGAAGCTGGTGCCGGAAGGCATTGAAGGGCGCGTTGCCCACAAGGGCAGCCTTGCGGGCATGATGCACCAGCTCGTCGGGGGGCTGCGCGCTGGAATGGGCTACTGCGGATCGGCCACGATTCGAGACCTGCAGCGGAACGCGAAGATGATTCGCGTCACGGCGGCCGGCATCCGCGAGAGCCACGTCCACGACGTGGCGATTACCAAGGAGGCGCCGAACTACCGCTCGGAGTGAGGCGATGGCCACGCTGCGCCTCGTCGTCTTCGATCTGGCGGGCACGACGGTCCGGGACCGTGGCGAGGTGGCCGGCGCGTTCGTCGCGGCCCTTGCCGGGCATGGCATCGAGGTCACACCGGAGCGCCTCGCCTCCGTGCGCGGATCCTCGAAGCGACAGGCAATCGCGGCGCTGATGCCCGAGGGGCCCGGCCGGGCGCACGCGGCGCAGGCCGCCTACGCGTTGTTCCGCGAACACCTGGCCCGGGCGTACCGCGCCCAAGGCGTTTCACCGGTCGACGGCGCGGAACGCGTCTTCCGTCAGCTCCGGGCCCGCGGCGTTCGCGTTGCCCTGAACACCGGCTTCGACCGCGATATCACCCGCCTGCTCACGTCCTCACTCGGCTGGGACGACGGCGTCGTCGACGCCGTCGTCTGCGGAGACGACGTGCCGGCCGGTCGGCCCGCGCCCTATCTGATTTTCCGCGCGATGGAAGCCACTTCGACCTGCGACGTGCGCGAAGTGGCGAATGTCGGAGACACTCTCCTCGACCTGCAGGCGGGCCACAACGCCGGAGTCGGGTGGAACCTTGCCGTCCTCTCCGGCGCTCACGATCGCGCGACGCTCGAGCGGGCGCCGCATTCCGGCCTGATCGACTCTATTGCGGACCTCGAGGCGGTCCTGATCTCCTGAGCCGGGGCGGACCCGCGGCCCCGGCTGCAGCCTGCCGCCTAGTCGAGCCGAAGGGCCTGCATCGGATCGATCCGGCCGGCCCGGCGCGCCGGCAGCCAGCACGCGATCGTGACGCAGGCCGCGATCGCGGCGCCGACCACGGCCAGCAGTGCCGGCGGCGGCGCGGTTGCGCCCACAAACAGCGACGCCATCGCGCGCGCGAACGCGAGCGTCAGCCCCAGTCCTGCCAGCAGCCCAATCACCGCTCCGGACAGGGCTCCGCGCGCGACCAGTCGAGAGATGGCCTGCGGCGACGCGCCGAGCGCGAGGCGCACCGCCAGTTCGCGGCGGCGCTGCACGACGGCATACGAGCCGGCCCCGAAGACAGCCAGGAGCGCGAACAGCAGCGCGGCGGCGCCGAAGACGCTCACGATCCACGCGCTGGCGCGCGGCAGCTTCAGCGACTCGTCCACCAGCGAATTCACCGTCCGCACCGTCGCGACCGGCTCCTCGGGATCAACCGCCTGCACGGCCGCCCGGATCGACGGCACCAGCACCAGAGGATCCCCCGCCGCCGATATCGCAAGGCTCATGTTGCGCCGCATGAGGCGCAGCGTCTGTCCCGGCGCGTCATCGATTTGCGCGGCCGGCCAGTACATCTCGGGCGGCGTGCCCTCCCCGGCGCCGAAGTGGCGCACGTTTCCGACCAGGCCGACGACTTCCGCCCACAAATCGGTCGTGCCGCCGAAGGTAATCCGCTGCCCAACCGGATCGCGGCCGTTCCACGCCTGCGAGGCGAGCCGCTCGTTGACCAGTACCGCGAGCGGCCGGCCGGCGGCGTCGTTCGCGTCGAACGTGCGCCCGCGCACCAGGCGGATTCCCATTGCGTTGATGTAGCCGGGCGTCACGATCCGATAGTGCGCGATCGGGCGGTCGCGGCCGGTGGGCCCGCCGGGAATCTGGTATGGCCGCACCGAGCTGTTGCCGCTGAGCGGCAGCTCCGCTGTCGCGCCAGCGAAGCGGACGCCGGGCAGCGCGCGAAGGCGCTCGAACAGCCGGTCGTAGAAGCTGTCGACGCTCGCGTCACTCGAGTAGCGTCCTTCGGGCAGCGACACCGCCATGGTCACGACCCGATCCGGCACGATGCCAAGGTCGGTAGAGGTCAGGCGCGCCAGCGTGCGGCCGAGCAGCGCGGCGGCGGCGACGAGCGAAAAGGCCAGCGCCATCTCGAACGCGATGAGCGCCTGCCGCGCGCGCGAGCCCCCACGGCCGGCGGCCCGCGCCGCCGCGAGCGCGCCGATATCCGATCGCCAGGCCACAAAGACCGGCGCCGTGCCGGTGATGAGGCCGGCGGCGATCGAGGCAGCCAGCGCGAATATCGCGGCGCGTCCGTCGATGGCGATCGGCTTCCAGGCCAGCAGATCCGAAGGCCGCAAGGCGGCCAGCAGCGGTTGTGCCGCCCAGGCGGCGGCCAGGCCGGCGGTGCCGCCGAGGAGCGCGAGCAGCAGGCTCTCGGTCAGGAGCTGCCGGGCCAGACGCCAGCGGCTGGCCCCAATCGCGGTCCGCAGCGCGAGTTCGCGCGCGCGGGAGAGGCCGCGCACGAGCAGCAGGCCGGACACGCTGGCGCACGCCACGAGCAGCAGGAGGACGACGGCGGTCATCACCGCGACGAGGACTTCGGCCGCCTTCCCCACCAGCGCGTCGCGCGCGGCCTGGATCGTGACGTCCCAGTCGCGGTTCGTGTCCGGGTGCTGGCGCCGGAGCGATTCGGCGACGGCATGCAGATCGGCGCCTGCGGCAGCGAGGTCGACGCCGGGCCGCATCCGTCCGACGGCGAGCAGCGTGTGGCCGCCATGATTGGCCCGGTCGGCGGCCGTCATCACGAGCGGGATCCAGACGTCGTACGCCGGTTCCGGAAACATGAAGCCGGCCGGCATCACGCCAATGGCCGTATAAGTACGGTCGTCCAGCGTGAGCGTCTTGCCGATAATTGCCGGATCGGAGCCGTACCGCGATACCCACAGACGATGGCTGATCAGGGCAGCCGCGTCGTGACCGGCGCTGAAGTCGGACGCGGTCAACGCGCGTCCGACGACCGGCTGCACGCCAACGGTCGGTTCGAAGTCCTCGGTGACGGCCGCGACCGAGACCTGTTCGGGCTCACCGTCGCGCGTCAGGTTCTGCTGGCGCCGCTCGACCGCGGTGATCGCCGCGAACGCGTGCGCGCGATCGTGCCAGTCCAGGAAGTTGCCCGACGCAACGGAGACGCCGTCCGCGTGCATCGGCCTGTAGTACTCGGAGATGGCGACGAGCCGGCCGGCATCCCGGTACGGCAGCGGCGCGACCAGGACGGCGTCGACGACGGCAAAGACCGAGGTCGTTGCGGCGACGGCGAGCGCGAGCGTGAGGACGGCGGCCGCGGTGACGCCGCGCGTGCGCCAGAGCACGCGCAGGCCGTAGCGCGCGTCCTGCAGCAGCTCCTCGAGCGGCAGCCAGGTGCGCTGATCGCGCCACGCCTGCTTCGTGCGGCCGACGCCACCGAGCTCGCGCTCGGCCTGGCGCCGCGCGTCCTCGGGCGGGAGCCCCTGCCGCTCGAACGCGGCGGCGAGGCCCTCGAGGTGAAACTGCAGCTCGTCATCGAGCTGGCGATCGCGCCGGCCGCGGCGGCCGACGGCGAGCAGACGCGTGAACCACTCGCGCATGGCTGGTTCTCTCGATGCGCGGCGCGGCGTCAGCTCGTCGCGCGCAGGATGCGGTTGACGATCGACGACGCCCGGCGCCACTGCTCGGCTTCGGCACGCAAGCGCCTGCGGCCGGCCGGCGTCAGGCTGTAGTAGCGCGCCCGGCGGTTGTTGTCCGACACGCCGATCTTCGAGCGGACCAGGCCGCGCTGCTCGAGCCGCAGGAGCGAGGGGTACAGCGTGCCCTGGTTCAGCGACAGCGAGGTATCCGAGACCTGGGCGATGCGCTGCGCGATGCCGTATCCGTGCTGGGGGCCGAGGGTGTCCAGCGTCTTCAGGACCAGCAGGTCGAGGGTGCCCTGCAGGACGTCGGACTTGAGCGGGTTCGTCATGATGTTCCTGTTGGAGATCAACAGGACTGACCTGTTGATGTCCAACAGGAGACTACGCCCGGCAGGTGCCGGGTGTCAAGCGGCGGGGCGTTCCACGAGGAGGCGGCGACGGTCGCCGCCGGCGTGCTCGAGCCGGACCCGCACCGCTCCGGGCACCGGCCGCGGGAGCTTCTCGGCCCATTCCACCGCCAGCACGGCGCCGGCGGCGATGTCGTCCAGGCCCAGGTCGTCGATCTCGCGCGGATCGTTCAGCCGGTAGAGATCCACGTGCACGAGGGGCAGCCGGCCACCGCGGTATTCCTGCACCAGCGTGAAGGTGGGACTGCTGACCTCGTCGGGATCGGCGCCGAGGCCCTCGGCAAGTCCCTTCGTGAAGGCGGTCTTGCCGGCGCCGAGATCGCCTTCGAGCAGGAGGACGTCGCCGGCGACGAGATCGGCAGCCAGCGCGCGGCCGACCGCCGCGGTTTCCTCGGGGCTATGGGTGATGCGATCGCTGGTGAGGGTCATTCTTACTGCTCGCGGGGCCCCACCCCCGCTCGCCCGTCACGCTGCCGTCGTTGTCCCTCGCGCTCGAGCGTAGACTCTCGCGCTCGGGCTGTCGGGGGCAGAGGCCTACCCGCTCACCCGGCCGTCATCGGTCGTGGTTCCCCGCGCTCGAGCGTAGACGCTCGCGTTCGGGCTGTCGAGGTCAGAGACCTACCCGCTCGCCTGCTTCTTCTCATTCCTTCTTCTCCACCACCCGCCGGCGCGCGGTGAGCTCCAGCACGGCATCGCCCAGATGGGCCGCGAGGTCGACCGACGTCATGGCGACCTCGCCTTCGTCGGCCTCCGCCAGATCGCCGGCCAGGCCATGGAGGTACACCGCCAGCTTGCAGGCCGCCTCGGCGTCGAGCAACTGCGCCAGCCACGCCGCCACCATTCCCGTCAGCACGTCGCCGGTGCCGCCAGTCGCCATGCCGGCGTTGCCGGTGGGATTGATGAAGACCTTCTCGTCGGGCGTCGCCACGAGCGTGCGGTGCCCCTTGAGGACGACGTAGAGGTGGTGCGCCGCCGCGAAGTTGCGCGCGATCTCGAGGCGGCTCGCCTGGACCTCGGCGGTCGACATGCGGACCAGCCGCGCCATCTCGCCCGGATGCGGCGTGATGATGACGTCGCGTCCCTCGCGGCCCGACAGCCGATCCGGGTCGTCGGCGAACGCGTTGAGGCCGTCGGCGTCGACGACGAGCGGCATCGGCGCGCGATCGACCAGCGCCTGGACGAACCGACGGGTCGCGGCCCCGCGACCCAGCCCGGGCCCGATGGCGATGACGTCACGCGCCATCTCGATCACGCGATCGACGGCAGCCGGGTCGAGTCCCTCCGCCGTCTCGTCGAGCGCCTCGGTCATGTACTCGGGCCCCATCCCGGCAATGACGGCCTGACACGAAGCCGGCGTGGCGACCGTCACCAGTCCGGCGCCCGACCGCAGCGCTCCGATCGCGGAGAGGTGCGCGGCCCCCGTCTTCCCGGGCGATCCCGCGACGATGAACACGTGTCCGTAGTCGCCCTTGTGGCTGTCCGCGGCGCGGGGCGTCACGACGTCGCGCATCGCGGCGCGCGTCAGCAGCTCCACCCTCGGCCCGTCGACGCCGTCGAGGACGTCGGCAGGGATCCCGATGTCCGCGATGACGATGTCACCCGATCGGGTCTCGGCCGGCGGCAGCACCAGCGGAAGCTTCGGCGCCGCGAGCGTGACGGTGAGGCCTGCGGCGATGAACTCGCCGATCGGCTCGGGCGAATCGGCCGACAGGCCGGACGGCACGTCGACCGCCACGACGGAAATGCCCGACGCGTTGACGTCGCCGCACACGGTCTCCATCAGGCCGGCGAGCGGCGCGTTCAGCCCGGTGCCGAAGATGGCGTCGACGATCAGGCCGCAGCGGGACACTTCCGAGAAGTGCAGCTCCCATGCCTGGCTGTCGCCGATCTCGACGACCGTGAGGCCGAGGCGGCCGAGAATCTCCAGGTTCGTGCGGGCGTCGCCCTTGACCTCGGCGACGCGGCCGAGCAGAAAGACGGCGAGGTCCGCGCCGCGCTGCAGCAACGTGCGCGCCACGACGAAGCCGTCGCCGCCGTTGTTGCCGCGGCCGCACAGGATGGCGATGCGCCGCTCGAGCAAATCGTCGTACATCGTCTCCATGGCGGCCACGACCTGCCGGCCGGCGTTCTCCATGAGGACGAGCGACGGGATGCCGATTTCCTCGATCGTCCGCCGATCGGCCTCGCGCATCTGGGCGGAATTCAGGACTCGCATCGGGTCGCTACAGATAATATGCTACCCTCGACGACATGGCAGCGACGGTCAACGTGAACGGACGGATCGCCGACCAGGAGCACGCGGTCGTGTCGGTCTTCGACCACGGCTTCCTGTACGGCGAGGGCATTTACGAGACGCTCCGCACCTACAACGGCCAGCCGTTCCTCTTCGAGCGTCACATGGCGCGGCTTCGCCGGTCGGCCGGCATGCTCGCGCTTCCCGTCCCGCTCGACGACCGCGCCATCGGCGCACGGTTCGACGAGACGATGGGCGCCGCCGCCCTCGGCGGCGATACGGGTCGCGACGCGTACATCCGCATTCTCGTCACGCGCGGCGTCGGCGAGCTGTCCTACGATCCGGCCACCTGCCCCGCCCCCTCCGTCGTGATCATCGTCAAGCCGCACGTCGACCCTCCCCCGGCCGCCTACGAGCAGGGCGTGCGCGTCGCGCTCGTTCCGATCATCCGGAACCATCCGGGATCGGTGAACCCGCTGATCAAGTCGAACAACCTGCTGAACAACGCGCTGGCGATGCAGGAGGCGTTCCGCCGCGGCGCATTCGAAGGCGTCATGCGCAACTACCGCGGCGAGCTGTCCGAATGCACGCAGTCGAATCTCTTCGTCGTCAAGGACGGCGCCGCGCTCACGCCGGCGCTCGACTCGGGCCTCCTGCCGGGCATCACGCGGGCGTTCCTCTTCGAGGTCGGTGCCGACCTCGGCATCCCCGTGAAGGAAGTAGTGCTGCGCGATCCGGATCTGCTCGACGCCGACGAAGCGTTCCTGACGAGCACCACGCGCGAGGCCGTGCCGATCGTCCAGGTTGACGACCGCCGGATCGGCAGCGGCGCCCCCGGTCCGGTCACGCGCGCGCTGCTCGAGGGATACCGGCGCAAGGCCGGCGAGCTGACGCGGGGATCCGTCGCCCGGCGCTCGTAACCCCGGCCGTCGGTCCCCGCCCGCGCCTCGCCGGCGGCCGACGTCCGGCGGGACCGTACCCGTCCTACTTGGTTTCCGCGTAGGCTTCGACCGGCGGACAGGAGCACATCAGGTTGCGGTCGCCGTACGGGTTGTCGATGCGCCCGACGCTCGGCCAGAACTTGCGCGCGCGGACGAACGGCAGGGGGTACGCCGCCGACTCGCGCGAGTACCCGTGCGTCCAGTCGTCCGACGTCACCGCCGCCGCCGTGTGTGGGGCGTTCTTGAGGGCGTTGTCCTTCGGGTCGGCTTTCGCGTCGATGACGTCCTGAATCTCGCGGCGGATCGCGATCAGCGCCTCACAGAACCGGTCGAGCTCCTCTTTCGGCTCGCTCTCGGTCGGCTCGATCATCAGCGTGCCGGCAACCGGAAACGACACCGTCGGCGCGTGGAAGCCGTAGTCCATCAGGCGCTTGGCAACGTCGAGCTCGTCGATGCCGCTGACGTGCTTGAGCGCACGGAGATCGAAGATCATCTCGTGCGCCACGCGGCCGTTCGGCCGCGTATACAGCACCGGATAGTGCGCCTCGAGGCGGCACTTGATGTAGTTGGCGTTCAGGATCGCCGTCCGGGTGGCGCCCGTCATGCCGTCGGCACCGAGCATCCGGATGTAGGCGTACGAGATCAGGAGGATGAGCGCGCTGCCCCAGGGGGCGGCCGACACGGCGTGGATAGCCCGGTCGCCGCCGGTCTTCACGACGGGATGGCCGGGCAGGAACGGCGCCAGGTGCCGGGCAACCGCGATCGGTCCCATCCCCGGACCGCCCCCGCCGTGCGGAATCGCGAACGTCTTGTGGAGATTGAGATGGCAGACGTCGGCGCCGATGGCGGCCGGGCTCGTGAGGCCGACCTGCGCGTTCATGTTCGCGCCGTCCATGTACACCTGGCCGCCGTGCCGGTGCACGATCTCGCAGATGTCCTGGATGCTCTCCTCGAACACCCCGTGCGTCGACGGATAGGTCACCATCATCGCGGCGAGCCGATCCCGATGTTCGGCCGCCTTGCGGCTCAAGTCCTCGACGTCGATGTTCCCTTCGCTCGTGCTCGCGACGACGACGACGCGCATGCCGGCCATGATGGCGCTGGCCGGGTTGGTGCCGTGGGCCGAGGCCGGGATCAGCACCACGTCGCGGGCGCCGTCACCCTTCGACAGGTGATACGCGCGAATCACCATCAGCCCGGTGAATTCGCCCTGCGCCCCCGAGTTGGGCTGCAGCGACACGGCCGCAAAGCCGGTGATGGCGCCCAGCGCCGACTCGAGCTCGCGGAAGATGTCCTGGTAACCCCCGGTCTGCTCGACCGGAGCGAAGGGATGCAGCTTCGCGAACTCGGGCCAGGTGATCGGCAGCATCTCGGAGGCGGCGTTCAGCTTCATCGTGCACGAGCCGAGCGGGATCATCGACGTGTCGAGCCCGATGTCCTTGCGCTCGAGGCTGCGGATGTAGCGCATCATCTGGGTCTCGGAATGATGCGCGTTGAACACGGGATGGGTCATGAACGCGGTGGTGCGCGCGAGGCCGGGTGGATACTCCAGGTCGGCGTCCGACGGCGCCTCCGGCACGATTCCATCCAGAGCTCCGCGCTGCCGTCCTTCCGCGCCCGCGGCCAGTGCGCGGACGACGTCCTCGACATCCTCGCGCTCGACCGTCTCGTCCAGCGCCACGTTGACCGATCCGTCGGCGCGGTACCGGAAGTTGATCCGCGCCGCCAGCGCCGCCTCTCGAACCCGCTCGGCGGCGCCCGGCGGCAGCTCGAAATGCAGCGTGTCGAAGTACTGGCCGTTCAGCTGCCGCAGGCCGAGGCGGGTGACCTCGCGCTCGATGATCTTCGCGAAGGCTCGGACGCGCTTCGCCATCGCCGTGAGCCCCTTCGGTCCGTGAAAAACGCCGTACAACCCGGCGATGTTCGCCAGCAGGGCCTGCGCGGTGCAGATGTTCGACGTCGCCTTCTCGCGACGGATGTGCTGCTCGCGCGTCTGGAGGGCCATCCGATAGGCACGGTCGCCGTGCGAGTCGATTGAGGCGCCGATGATCCGTCCCGGCGCCTGGCGGACGTGCTTCTCGAGGGTCGCGAAGAACCCCGCATGGGGACCGCCGTACCCGAGCGGCACGCCGAATCGCTGCGAGTTGCCGACCACGACGTCGGCTCCGAGCTCGCCGGGCGGCGTCAGCAGCGTGAGGCTGAGGAGATCCGTGGCGACGGCCACCAGCACGCCGGCACGCCTGGCCGCCGCGATGAAATCGCGCAGGTCGTGAACGGCGCCCGCCTCGTCAGGCGTCTGGACCAGGGCGCCGAACACGCCGTCGGTGAGCTCCAGCGTCCGGAAGTCGCCGACGATGACCTCGATGCCGAGCGGTTCGGCGCGGACGCGGAGCACGTCCAGGGTCTGCGGGAAGACCGTGTCGGAGACGAAAAATCGCTCGGGCTTCCCGCTCGCTTCGATCCGCCGGGCCTGCACCCGGTGCAGCATCGTCATCGCTTCGGCGGCGGCCGTGGCCTCGTCGAGCAGCGAGGCGGTGGCGATTTCCATGCCGGTCAGGTCGACCACCATCGTCTGGAAGTTCAGGAGCGCTTCGAGCCGGCCCTGCGCGACTTCGGCCTGGTACGGGGTGTAAGGCGTGTACCAGCCCGGATTCTCGAGCACGTTCCGGACGATAACGCTCGGTGTGACCGTGTCCGAGTAGCCGAGCCCGATGTAGGAGCGGAATACCTGGTTGCGCGATCCGAGCTGGCGGAGCTCGCGGAGGAACCGGTACTCGCTCACGCCCGGTGGCAGGTCGATGGGCCGCGTCAACCGGATGCGCTCGGGCACGGCTTCGTCAATCAGGGCGTCGAGCGACGGCGCGCCCACCATCGCCAGCATCTCCTGCTGAGCGGCGGCGTCGGGTCCGATGTGGCGGGACTTGAACGCTTCGTGATCGAGAGTCATGGGTGGCTAGTGAGCGTCGCCTGGTACTGCGCCGCATCGAGCAGGGAACCAGTCTCGCCCGGGTTGGCGAGCTTCACGACGATCATCCAGCTCGCATGCGGATCCGAGTTCACCTGCTCGGGCTTGTCCTTGAGGGTCGTGTTGACCTCGAGAACGTCGCCCGAGACCGGCGCGTACAGCTCCGACACCGCCTTGACCGATTCGATGGTGCCGAACGACTGCCCCTGTTTCAGCTTCGTGCCGACCTCGGGCAGCTCGACATAGACGACGTCGCCGAGCTGCTGCTGGGCGAAGTCGGTGATGCCGACCTTGCCGCTGTCGCCCGAGATGTCAATCCACTCGTGATCCTTCGTGTACTTGAACTGGGCTGGATACGCCATCGTCGTCCTCGCGTGTGTCGCCGGGTTCGAGGGAGCCGGCCTGCGCTTCCCGGAGCCGCAGGCCGCGACCTACTTGCGTTTATAGAAGGGCATCGCGACGACGCGTGCACGCGTGCGCCGACCGCGGATGTCCACGTCAAACTCGGTCCCGACCGCCGCGTGCTCGACCGGCAGATAGGCCATGCCGATGGCCTTCTTGAGATACGGCGTCTGCGTGCCGCTCGTGACCACGCCGGCCTTGCGATCGCCGACGTAGGTTTCGTACCCGTGTCGGGCGATGCCTCGATCGAGCATCTCGAAGCCGACGATCCTGCGGATGACGCCGCTGGCCTTCTGCTCGCGCAGGACCGATGCGCCGTTGAAGTCGTCCTTCTTCCAGCCCACGATCCAGGAGAGGTCGGCTTCCAGAACCGTGGTCGTGTCGTCGATATCGTTGCCGTACAGGCGCATCGAGGCCTCGAGCCGCAGCGTGTCGCGCGCGCCGAGTCCGCACGGGATGATGTCCACCGACCTGCCTGCCTCGAGAAGGGCGCCCCACACGCGATCGGCGGACGTCGGCGGGACGAACACCTCGAAGCCGTCCTCGCCCGTGTAGCCGGTGCGCGAGACGGTACAGCGGACGCCGGCCACCTCGCCGTGCCCGAACCAGTAGTACTTCATCGACGCGAGATCGACGCCGGTGAGCGGCTGGAGGACGCCGAGCGCCTGCGGTCCCTGCACGGCGATGAGCGCGTAGCGCGCGCTGTTGTTCAGTGCGACGGCGTCGCCGGCAGGCTTGATCTGCTCGGCGATCCAGGCGTAGTCCTTGTCGATGTTGCCGGCGTTGACGACGAGCAGGAAATGCTCGGGACCGAAGCGATAGACAAGCAGGTCGTCGACGAAGGTGCCCTGCGGCGTCAAGAGTCCGGAGTACTGCGCCTGCCCCACCTGGAGCCGGCTCGCGTCGTTGCAGGAGATGCGCTGGACGGCCGCAAGGGCATCGGCGCCCGCGATCTCGATCTCGCCCATATGGGAGACATCGAACAGGCCGGCACGCTGGCGGACGGCCATGTGCTCCTGCACGATGCCCGAGTATTCCACCGGCATGTCCCAGCCGCTGAACGGGACCATTCTGGCTCCCGATGCGCGGTGGCGGGCGTTGAGCGGCGTCTTCTTCAGGGGTGTATCGGTCGCCTGTTCCATGCGGGCCGGACTCAGCGTGTCAGGGCGGTCGGGATGAAGAGTATCAGAACCTGCAAAAGGTACGATGTGCCCCGCACGGCGTCAAGAAACCCGGACGCAAATTGTCCGATCGTATCGAACGGACCCGGTTCCACGCGGTTCACGAGCAATCGCAATGGTCGAGCCGCCAGAGGCCAGACAAGAACCGCATCGACGCGTGCTTTGACGCCTTCACTCCGTCGAGAACAGCTCCTTCCCCGCGCCCCCCTCGTCGTCGGTCGCGTCACCCGACGAGGGCGCCGGGCTGCCGGCCTGCCCGGCATCCCAGAGCGCCGGGACGGCCTCTTCCGACGAGGTACGGAGATAGGCCTGCAGCGTGTGGTAGCTGATGGACAGCTGTCGACAGGCTTCGCGCTTGTTGCCGCCGCAGCGCTCGAGCACGAGCCGCACGTAGCGTCCGGCCCACACGCGCAGCGACTCGGCGCGGGCCAGCGAGGGACCGAGGACCGCCGCATAGTCGCCGCACACGGTGGACGGCAGATCGTCGAGCGCGATGACGTCTGCCTGGGCGAGAGCGACCGTTCGCTCCATCAGGCGCTCGAGTTCGCGAACGTTGCCCGGCCACTGGTACGCGAGAAGCGCCTCGACGACGGGCGGCGAGAGACGAAGGGGCCGCGCCGCACGGTGACGCTCCAGAAAGTACTTCGCCAGCTCGAGAATGTCGGAACGGCGCTCGCGCAGCGGCGGCACGTAGACGTCGACGCCGCTCAGACGATAGTAGAGATCCGGGCGAAACAGGTTCCGCTCGACCATCTCGGACAGGCCGCGATTGGTGGCGGCGATGATGCGGACGTCGACGCGGCGCTGGCCGTGGCCGCCGACCCGCTCGACCGACAGGTCCTGGATGACGCGGAGCAGCTTCGCCTGCGCGGAGATCGACAGGTCGGACACCTCGTCGAGAAACAGCGTGCCCCCCTCCGCGTGCTCGAACTTGCCGCGGCGACCGCGCACGCCGGTCGCCGTCCGATCCTCGATTCCGAATAGCTCCGCTTCAAGCAGCGTTTCGACGAGGGCGGCGCAGTTGACCGCCACGAACGGACCCGCGCGGCGGCGACTCAGTTCATGAAGCTGGCGCGCCACCAGTTCCTTCCCGACACCGCTTTCGCCCTGTATCAGCACCGTGAAGTCGGTTGATGCCACGCGTTCGATCGTCGCGCGCAGGGTAATCATGGCGGAGGTCGAGCCAATCAGCGGCGCAGCTCCGTCGCGAGCCGCGCGAAGCGACGTCGCGACGGTACGCGCCAGCTGACGCCGGCCTCGCTCGACGTCCAGGAGCAACCCCGCCACCTGCGCCGCAAGCCCGATGATCTGCATGTCCCAGTCGCCGAGCGGGCACTCGGGACCGAACGTCACCTCCAGCACACGCGGCGATCCTCCGTCCCGGGCGGGCACCTCGACGACGATGGCGTCGCCGGTCGTGTGCCCGTCCTGGGCCGTCCAGCGCCCGCCGCCGTCGCGAAGCCGAATCGAACGGGCCGGCACCATCCGACGCAGCGCGTCCTCGAACACGCCGCGCACCGCTCCAGGGTCGGCGTCCTGCTCGACGGTCCGGGCCAGCGCCGTGACGAACTCGGTCAGACCGCGCCGGCGCTCGCGTTGGCGCGGCAGGAAGATCGACGCCGATTGTGCGGAACGGTCCGGCATAGTCATCGAGTGGCTCCCATGGGTGTGTGCCCGGCCAGCTACCAAAATGGGTGCCACGGTTCGCGCACTCCGAAGGCTATAAAGAAACCGTGTTTCGCTCCTGGACCGCGTTGGTCATCGCCCCCGACGAGTAGCGGCTACTCCTCCGAGCGCGCCGGATTGGACTTCCGCACGGGGAAGTCCATACCCGTCCTGCTCGCCCTCGGCCAGCCACGGAAGGTGATGATCGAAGCTGATGGCTCCCCGGTAGCAGACCGAGCTGCCGCGGAGGCGTGCCACGGCACAGCGCACCACGCGACCGCGCGCCACCACCTTCCCTCCACCGGCCTCGAGTTGAACGTCGACGCTGGCACCCGGCATCAGACGGCGGTCGCTTTCAACGAGAATGCCGCCGGCCGAGACGTCTACGACGTCGACCTGGTGACCTGGTCTCACGCGCGCGCGCGCGATGCCGCCTTCGACGGCCCCATGCCGGGCTGTTCTGCGTCGATCGGCCTGCGTCCTCATGGCAGGCTCCAGCGTGACTGACGTGCATCGAACTTCAGCATGCGCGTCTTCCCCGTTTCGCCGTAGATCCGAACGACCCACTGAATCGGCCCCTTGCCCCGGATGTACAGACTGCCGGTCGATGCGGTGCCCGACGCAGTAAACGTGACGATGTTGCTCGAGCCGACGTGGATGGGGTCGTCGTCCGGCGGGGCACCCGAGTCCACCGCCGGCAGTCCGGGAAGGACCCCGAAGTCCACGCCCGGGAATTGATCCGGCAGCCGCTCTGGCGGCATGACGACCGCGTCGACACCGCTCTGGATATCGCTCGAACGGACGCCGTTGCCGTTACCGTCCGCGAAGATGCCGTAGGCGACGCCCTGTGGCGTCGAGGCGAAGCGAACGCCGACGGCGGCCGACCGGGCAATCGCCTCCATTCGGGCGCGCGCCAGTCGTGTCGACACAAAGCGCGCCGCGGCGGACGCGCGGTACTCGTCGAGGCCGGCCAGCGTGTTTGCCATCGCCGCCGCGGCGAGGGTTGCGACGATGCCGAGGGTGAAGACGACCTCGATGAACGAATAGCCCGAAGCGTGACGGGACATGACGGCGTCGTGGAAGCGCGGGTGGAACCCGATGGCACCGGGCTCCACCCGCTCGCTCCTCAGATCTGACGCGTGCCCTGATCCGCCTTGGCGGGAGTCACGACGATGTGGTCCTTCAGCTTCAGGAAGTTCTTCTCGCCGACGCCGCGCACGTTCATGAGCTCCTCGATCTTCTTGAACGGACCATTCTTCTGTCGGTACTCGATGATTCGCCCCGCAGTCCTGGCGCCGATTCCGGGCAGCTTCTGAAGATCGGCGGCGGTGGCGGTATTCAGGTTGACCACCTGGCCCGAGGCCTCCTTGGCCGCCGTTCGCGGCGCCCTCGCGGTCTGCGATTGAGCGATGAGCGGTGCCGTCGTGGCGAGCAGCGCGACGAGGGCAGACGAAAGCAGCGTGCGAATCATGCGTCCTCCTGTGTCCGGCGCGACACGCGCCGAGAAAGGACTCCGGCCGGCTGGCACCTTGCCCTGTGGGAGGTCGGACCCAGGCTTGGTTGTTGGTTGCCGGACCGGAGCCAGCGGACCGGAAGGCAAGGCTCACGCCGGATTGCCCGGCGCGAGCGTGTCGGCGGAAAGACCTGCGGACACAGGAGAAGCGGCGGCGGCTCGGGACTGTCGGCGATGAGGCGGCCTGGCGAGGGAGGATTTCGACGCCGCCGGTTGTCTTCGGCCGCGTGTGGAGCCCGTCACGGCCTCGACCTTCGAGATGGGAACGACGTGCCGATCGCGGTAGGCCCTACCCGCTGCTCGTCTTCAACACATCATGTGGTCCGCGGGTAGCCACGACTCGTGCTCGTCGTTGGTCGTCACCCGTGTCCCAAAGAGGCCTCGCGCGGCACGGGCACAGCTCCTGCCTGATCCCCGTTCGGGAGGCATTCCAGGGAGTCTCGGTCATGACATCCACTCGTCGGCGTGTTCTCGCGGTCGTGTCGGTCGTTTCAGCCGTTCTCTTTGCCTGGCGTCCGCTCGGCGCGCGTCACACGCTCCGCGCTTCGGACACCGGTGCGCCCGTGCGGATCCTCTCGAGCAGCGATGCGCGGCTCACTCGACGCGCACCGGGCCGGAAGGGCGCCACATACTATGCGCTCGAAGGCCAGACCGCGCGTCTCCGGATGCGATTCGGGGACGGTTCGGTCGCTGTGGCCGAGCGGGGAATCGACGGCAGCTCCGTCTCCGAATTGAAGGACGTCAACGGCAATTCACTCGCGCGCTTCCGCGTGAACCGCATCGACGCCGCGAACAGCGTGTTGCAGTACGAGCCGGCGGTTGGCGAGCGGCTTCAGGCGTGGAACAATGCGGCCGTTCAGCCGACGCTCGACTGGGCCAACCGGCAGGCGCACGCCTTGTGGCACGATCGGGGCGCCGGGAAACTGGAGTGGCGCTCCGGGCTCATGCGGGCGACAGGCGCCCCGGCCCTCGAAGACGATGTCGACGAGCTGCAGACCGACTGGGCAAGCGGGTACTCGGCGACGATGGTGCGCCGACAGATGAAGCACCAAGAGGCGTTCCGTGGCCGCCGCGTGCAGGACGGCCCTGCCCTGCTTGCACGGGTCACGCTGAACGGCGTCGAGGTCGCAACCGGCGCCTGGTATCCGCGTGACCAGCTGTTTGCGTACACCCTTCACGGCTTCGGCAACAGCCAGACGGTTTTCATCGGTCCCGAGCACCTGAAGAAGGAGTACGGAGGCTGGCCGTTCGTGCCGGATGCGACATGGCTGAACCTTCAGACGATCGCCCTGCACGAGTTCAGGAGCCGCATCGACAGGGACGGCTTCGTCGCGAAGCGGCGTCCGAGCGCGCCGGGCCGGCTCGCGCAGTTCTTCTTTCCGATTGCCTCGGCCAACGAGCCGGGGTGCGACGGCCTTCATTGGCTCGACGGCACGATCCTGAGGTACTGCTGTGACATGCACGACTACTGCTACGAGCAGGAGGGGTGCACGGCCGGATCCTGGTGGCGGTGGTGGACCGGCTGGACCTGCACCGTGTGCAACGTCGAGGCGTTCAGGTGCTTTGCGTCGGGCACCACGGCCAATCCGTGCAAGCTGAGAGTGTGCTGAGATGACGAGACTGCGTGGGCTTGGTGTGGCGGCCGGCCTGGTCGCGTTTCTCGCGGCGCACGCGGCGGAAGCCGCAGCCTGGACCACGTGGTTCGGCGGTCAGTACGCGCCCTGGTTCCTGAACTCGGGACGCGCCGCGGCGTTCACGGCCGGCTGCGTGCTGGTGGTGTCCGCACTCTTCGGCGCCGTCGAACGCCCGGGACGCCCGATCGACGCCGTCCTGACGGGAACCAGCGTCGCCGCCGGGGCGGCCATCTCGATGATCTTCGTGCTGTTCGCCTGGATCGGGCCGGGCACGATCTTCCCCATCGTGCTGGCGTTCGGCCTGCTCATTCTGGAGTCCGCGGCCGTCGCGGGAGCAGTGCTCGGCCGGCTGGCTTCGACGATCGCCACGGGGCGTCGAGGGCGGACGGCCTGAAGCGGGACGGGGGCCGTGGCCGGCGGCGCAGGAATCAGCGCGCTGCCGCCGCGGCCTCCGATCGGGCCCAGTCGAGCGTGAGGCGCAGGCCTTCATCCAGCGGAACGGAGGGCGCATAGCCCAGCAGACGCCCGGCCTTGGAGATGTCGGCGAGGGAATCCCGAACGTCGCCGGCGCGGGGCTCCTTGTAGATTGCCGTCAACCCGGTTCCCACGAGCCGGTTCATGATCGCGAGCAGCTCGTTCAGCGATATTCGCTGGCCGGTGGCCACGTTGAAGACCTCGCCGGCGACGCCGTCGGCCTCGCACGCGCGCAACACGCCGTCGACGACGTTGGCGACGTAGGTGAAGTCCCGGGTCTGCTCGCCGTCACCGTAGATGATCGGCTGACGGCCTTCGAGCAGCGCGGAGGCGAACAGCGAGATCACGCCGGAGTACGGCGAGCCCGGGTCCTGACGCGGACCGAAGACGTTGAAGTACCGGATGGTCACCGTCTCGAAGCCGTAGAGCCGCGTGAACATCCGGCAGTACTGCTCGGCGACCAGCTTCTGTAGCGCGTAGGGCGACAGCGGAGCCGGCACCATGTCCTCGTGCTTCGGGAGGGTGGGCGTGTCGCCGTACGCCGACGAGGAGCCCGCGTACACCAGCCGCCGCACGCCGGCGTCGCGCGCCGCCACCAGCACGTTCAGCGACGCGACGATGTTGGCCTGATTGGAGGTGATGGGATCCTTGACCGAGCGGGGCACCGAGGGGATCGCCGCCTGATGAAGGACGTAATCCATGCCCTCGACCGCGCGCCGCGCGACGTCGAGACTGGCGAGGTCACCCTCGATGAACTCCACCTCGCCGATGCCGTCGAGGTTGCGCCGCTTGCCCGTGATGAGGCTGTCGACGACTCTCACGTGTGCGCCGCGGCGACTGAGCTCGGCCGAGAGATGCGACCCGATGAAGCCGGCGCCGCCGGTGACGAGATATGCGCTCATGGGAAGCCCGCTCGGCTGCAAGATGTCCACCCCGCAGAAGCGCGACACGCCGGTGATCTCGAGACGCGCGCGGCCGACGAAAAGCGTTGCAGCGGGCCGTAAGCCGAATTCTGTTCCAGCCTCCGCGGCCTGCGCCGGTTCGGCGGGATGACGACCATTCCTCTAGCCCCGGCATTGCTGACGGGATCGAGCAGCCGACCCGGAGGCTTCGGACGGGCCGTCCTCGAGCGCCTCCCTATTTGGCCTTGCTCCGTGCGGGGTTTTGCCTGCCACCGATGTTGCCACCGGCGCGGTGCGCTCTTACCGCACCTTTTCACCCTTACCTGCCTTCATCCTTTCGGACTCCAGCCGGCGGTATGTTTTCTGTGCCACTGTCCTTCAGGTCACCCTGACCGGGCGTTACCCGGCGCACTGCCCTGCGGAGTTCGGACTTTCCTCCCGCCTCGCGGCGCCTGCCGCGACGCGGGCGGTCGTCTGGCTCGCTGCAACACACCATTATAGCGTTCGCGCCGCGCGGACGCCGGCCTCGCCGCCCCCGCCGCTCCGATGTCCGGGATGGCGCTCACCCGTCGGTATCCTGCGAGATGCGATACTGCTCGAGCTTCTTGTACAGATTGCTCCGCGGCGTGTCGATCACTTCCGCCGTCTTGGAGATGTTCCAGCCGTTCTCGCGGAGCTTGGCGACCAGGTAGGCGCGCTCGGCGCCGTCCTTGAACTCGCGCAGCGTCGCGGCCCGGCCGGGGTCGACCTCGCCCGACGCCGGGCCGCGCGCGTTGCCGGTCGATCGCAGGGTCTCGGGGAGGTCGGTGAGGTCGATGAGGTCGGAGCCCGACATGATGTTCATCCGCTCGACCGTGTTCCGGAGCTCGCGGATGTTCCCCTTCCAGCGGTAGCGCTGCAGCGCGTCGAGCGCGGCCTGCGTGATCCGCTTGGGCCGCACGTTGTTCTCGCGGCTGAAGTGCTCCATGTAGTGCCGGACGAGGAGCGGGATGTCCTCGGGGCGCTCGCGCAGCGGCGGCACTGCGATCGGGATCACGGCCAGGCGGAAGTACAGGTCCTCGCGGAAGCGCCCCTTCTCGATCTCTTCCTCGAGATTCTTGTTCGTGGCGGCGATGACGCGCACGTCGACCTTGATCGTCCGCGCCGACCCGAGCCGCTCGACCTCGCCCTCCTGCAGGACGCGCAGGACCTTGGCCTGCGTCTTCGGGCTCATGTCGCCGACCTCGTCGAGGAAGATCGTCCCGCGATCGGCCTGCTCGAATTTCCCGACCTGCTTCTCGGTGGCCCCGGTGAACGACCCCTTCTCGTGCCCGAACAGCTCGCTCTCGATGAGCTCCTCGGGGATGGCGGCGCAGTTGACCTGCACGAAGCGCTCGCGCGCCCGGAGGCTGTTGCGATGGATGGTCCGCGCGACGAGCTCCTTCCCCACCCCGCTCTCGCCCTGGATGAGCACGGTGGCGTTGGTCGGCGCGGCGCGGGCGATGGCCGCCGTCACCTGCTTGAGGGCGGCGCTGTCGCCAATCATCTGGTGGCGGACTTCCACCGCCTTCTTGAGCGTGCGGTTCTCGTCGCGGAGGCGCAGCTGATCGATGGCGTTCCGGAGGCTGACGAGCACGCGCTCGGTGGCGAACGGCTTCTCGATGAAGTCGAACGCCCCCTTCTTCGTCGCCTCCACCGCGGTGCTGATGGTCCCGTGCCCGGAGATGACGACGACGGGAAGGGAGTCGTTCATCGCGCGCAGGCGGTCCAGGACCTCGAGCCCGTCCATGCCCGGCATCTTCACGTCGAGGAGGACGAGGTCTGGCGCCTCGCGCTCGGCGAGCCTGAGGCCTTCCTGGCCGGTGGCCGCGGCCAGGCACTCGTAGCCCTCGTACTCGAGCGTCATGCGCAGCGAGTCGCGGATGGCGGCCTCGTCATCGATGACCAGGATGCGTGACTTGGGCATGCGCGCGTCTAGCGGTCTTCGACCCGGATCGTCTTGAGCTGCCGCTGATCGAGGTCGGGCGAGTAGAGGTACAGCGTCAGGACGTCGCCGGAACGGGCAGCCTGGGCGATCCGCCGGAACGCGCCGACCGAGGTGATCGGCTCGCGGTTGATTTCGAGCACGACGTTGCCGCGCTCGATGTCCGCGTCGTAGGCCGAACTGAGCGGCTCGACGCGCGTCACGATCACCCCTCTCAAGCCCTTCGGGAGATCGAGCCGGTCGGCGGTCGCCCGGTCGACGTCGCGAACCGTCAGGCCGAGCAGGGCGTCGCCGTCGGGCTTCCGCTGCGTCGGCGCCGGGGCGGCCGGCCGGTTCTCGCCCTCGCCGGCGTCCCGCTCGGGACGCTCGGCCAGCTTCACCGTGACGGTCTCGTCGTGTCCGTCCCGAAGGAGCCGCAGGTGCGCCGCGCTCCCGGGCGCGCGCGCCGAGATGCTCCGAATCAGCTCGTCGTCGTTGCGCACGGGATCGTCGTCGAGCGCGACGATGACGTCGTAGGGCCGGAGTCCGGCGCGCTCGGCCGGCGAGCCCTCCGTGATGTCCTGGACGAGCGCGCCGTGCGCGATCGGCAGCTTCAACGAGCGGCGCAGGTCGGGATCGACGTCACGGAGCGTGACCCCCATGTAGCCGCGCGAGACGCGGCCGCGGGCCCGGAGCTGCGGGAGGATGGCCGCGGCGCCGTTGATCGGCACGGCGAAGCCGATGTTGCTGGCGCGCGAGCTGATCGCGGCGTTGATGCCGATCACCTCGCCGTGCGTGTTGATGAGCGGCCCCCCGCTGTTGCCGAAGTTGATGGCCGCGTCGGTCTGAATGTAGTTGTCGAGGCTCGCGTCGAACAGCTTCCGCCCCAGGTAGCTCACGACGCCGACCGTGACGGTGTGCTCGTAGCCGAGCGGATTGCCGATGGCGCAGACCCATTCGCCGGTCCGCAGGGTCGACGAATCGCCGAGCGGCGCCACGGGCAGCCCGCTCTGGCCGTCGACCTTGATGAGCGCGACGTCGGTGTCGGGGTCGGCGCCGACGACGCGGGCGCGGAGGCTGCGGCCGTCCGACAGCTTGACCGTGATCCGCTCGGCGTGCTCGATGACGTGATTGTTCGTCAGGATGCTGCCGTCGGCGTCGATGACGAAGCCGGTGCCGGTGCCGCGGCGGGGCGCGTCGCGGTCCCCTTTCCGGTTGAAATCGAACGGGCCGTCGAACAGATCCGGCGGATCGGGCGCGCCGGTCCGCCCTCTGCGCCGCCGCGGCTCGCGTCCGCGCGTGGTCGCCTCGATGTTCACCACCGCCGGATTGAGGTGCTGGACGATGTCGGCGAAGTTGACGAGCGGATCGACGGCGCCGGGGACCGTCGGCGGCACCGCCCGGACTGCGGGAGCCGCGGCGCCGCCTGTCACGACCGCCGAACGGGTCACGCCGCCGGCGAAAATCGCCCCGACCATGAATGCGACGACCGCGGTGAGCACGACGCTGACGACCGTGAAACGGCGGGACATCTACGTTCCCATTATAAGCGCCCGAAACGCATCCTCATCCAGCACGGGCACGCCGAGCTCCCGGGCCTTTTCGAGCTTGCTGCCCGCCTCGGCGCCCGCCACCACGTAGCTGGTCTTGCGGCTGACCGAGCCCGACACGCGCGCCCCGAGCCGCTCCAGCGTCCCGGTGGCCTCCTCCCGACTCAGCGACGCCAGCGTTCCGGTCAGCACGAACACCTTCCCCGCCAGCGGCCCGGGCTGCTCGTCGGGCTCGGGCGCCTGGCTCTCCATGTTCACCCCGGCCGCCCGCAGATGCCGGATGAGCTCGCGGTTGCGCGGCTCGTCGGCGAAGACCCGAATCGAGGCGGCGACGACCGGTCCGATTTCCGGCACAGCCTGCAGGGCCTCGGGCGTGGCCTCGAGAATGCGGTCCATGCTGCGGAACGACCGCGCGAGCGTGGCCGCGGCTTTCTCCCCGACGTGGCGGATGCCCAGCGCGTACAGGAGGCGCGCCAGGTCGTTGGTCTTGCTGCGCTCGATTTCCCTGATCACGTTCAGGCCGACCTTGCCGAGCTTGCGCGGGCGCGACCGTTGCGAGCGCGGCTCCTTCGGCGTCACGACCAGGTTCTCGAGCTGCGATGCGTCGAGGCGGTAGATGTCCGCGAAGTCGCCGACGAGCCCGCGATCGAGCAACTGGTCGATGAGCGAGGCGCCGAGGCCCTCGATGTTCATCGCCGAGCGCGATGCGAAGTGCTCGAGGCCGCGCCGGATCTTCGCCGGGCACGACTCGTTCGGGCAGCGCCAGACGACCTCCTCTTCGTCGCGCCACAGCGTGCTCCCGCACTCGGGGCACTCTGACGGCATGCGCCACGCCACGCTGCCGTCGGGATGCGGGAGGATCGCCTTGACCACCTTCGGGATGACGTCGCCGCCCTTCTCGATGAGCACCCGATCGCCCTCCCGGAGATCCTTGCGCGCGATGTCCTCCGCGTTGTGGAGGGTGGCCATCGAGATCGTCGATCCGGCGAGCCGCACCGGCTCGAGCACGCCATAGGGCGTGACGGCCCCGGTGCGGCCGACGTTCACGTCGATCGCCTTCAGGACGGTGGTCGCCTGCTCGGCGGGAAACTTGAACGCCGTGGCCCAGCGGGGGAACTTCGACGTCGTCCCGAGCCGGTCGCGGAGGTGCAGATCGTCGATTTTGACCACCACGCCGTCGGTGTCGAAGTCCAGCGTCCGGCGGCGATCCGCCCATTCGCGGCAGAACGTGACCACGGCCTCGATGCCCAGGCACCGGCGCCAGTGGCGTTCGACCGGCAGGCCCCAGGCCGCCATGGCGGTCAACGTCTCGGCATGCGTGCGACCGGACCACGGCGCAGCCCGGCGGTCGGCGTCCGGGCCGGCCGGCGACGCCGCTCCGCTCGGCGCCTGGGGCCGCGGCATGGGGACGAGCTGATAGAAGAACGCTCCGAGACGGCGGCGCGACACCAGCGCGGAGTCGAGATTCCGCATCGTTCCGGCGGCGGCGTTCCGAGGGTTGGCGAAGAGCGGCTCGCCCGCCTCCTCGCGCTCGCGGTTCATCCGCTCGAAAGAGGCGCGCGGCAGATAGACCTCCCCGCGCACCTCGATCCGTTCGGGCGGGCCGCCGGAATCGGCCGGTTCCTCCGGGCGGCCGTCGCGGCGGCGTCCGAGCGACAGCGGGATGGCGCGGATGGCGCGCACGTTCGAGGTGACCTCTTCGCCGCGCACGCCGTCTCCGCGCGTGGCCCCGCGCACCAGGGCGCCGCGCTCGTAGGTCAAGGCGATGCTCAGGCCGTCGATCTTCAGCTCGGCCACGTAGGCCACCGGATCACCGAGCGCGCCTCCCTTTCTGACCCGCTCGTCGAAGGCGAGAAGCTCGTCCTCGTTGTAGGTGTTGTCGAGGCTGAGCATCGGCCGCGCGTGCTCGACCGTCGGGAACCCTTCGACCGGGCGTCCGGCGACACGCTGCGTCGGCGAGTCGGGCGTGACGAGGTCGGGGTGCGCCGCCTCGAGCTCCTCGAGCTCGCGGAGGAGGCGGTCGAACTCCTCGTCCGCGATTTCAGGATCGTTCAGGACGTAGTAGCGCTCTTCGTGGTGCCGAATCGCGTCGCGCAGCTCGCGAATCCGCGCGTCGGGGGTCGTCATGGCCATGACCCTGGAACTGATCGGGCCTTACGACGGCCCGAGGCGCTCCCGCGCGGCGTTCGAAAAGGCCTTGCAGGCCGCCGATCCGAACAGCACGAGCCGCACGGTCCGCAGCGTGGTGTCGGGTGAGGCGTGCGCGCGGACGGCGTCGATCATCACGCGTGCGCACTCGTCGAGGGGAAAGCCGCCCACGCCGGTGCCGAACGCCGGAAGCGCGATCGAGCCGAAACCGCGCTGGCTGGCGAGCGCGAGCGCCCCGGCGGTCGCCTTGCGGATCAGGTCGGCAGAGGTCTGCAGATCCTGCCCCATCACCGCGGCATGAATGACATGCCGCGCGGGCAGGCGGCCACCGCTCGTGATCACGCAGCGGCCGGGCTCGACGGGTCCCTGCGCCATCGCTTCGGTCTCAATCTCGCGGCCTCCCCGCGCCTTCAAGGCGCCTGCGACGCCCGACCCCATCCAGAACTGGTTGTTCGCCGCGTTGACGACCGCGTCGACATCCTGGGCGGCGATGTCGCCGTCGACGATCTCGAGCACCAGGGGAGGAAGGTTGAAGGTCATCGCTGACCTGACGCGCCCGGGTGTCGCCGCACGTCCGCTACGCTAGCGATCGCGCGACAGGACGTAGTCGGGCAGCGCGAGCAGGGCGTCGCGCTCCGAGCTCGGCGGGAAGGTGTACAGAGGCTTCTTCGCGCGCTCGGCGAAGTCCACGGCGCGCCGATACGCGTAGTCGATCGACGCGTGCTCCTTCAGGTTGTCCAGGAGCTCGGCCCACTGGTCCGACTCGACGGTGCGCGTCGCGATGATGTCGCGAACGATGCGCGCGCCCTGGCCGTCGCCGTCGTGCTGCAGCAGGTGAATGAGCGGCAGCGTGACCTTGCCCTCGCGGAGATCGCTCCCGATGGGCTTGCCGACGGCCTGCGCGTCGCCGGTGAAGTCCAGCAGGTCGTCCACGAGCTGGAACGCGACGCCGAGATTGAATCCGTACTCCCGCAGCGCCTGCTGCTGCTCCCCCGTCGCGCTCCCGAGCATCCCGCCGATCTGCGCGCAGCCGCCAAACAGATAGGCGGTCTTGCGGCGCATGATGTCGAAGTGCTCGTCTTCGCTGATGTCCGCGTCGCCGTTCTTGGTGAGCTGGTACAGCTCGCCCTCGATCATGTGCAGCGTCACGTCGCAGAGCAGCCGGACCAGGTCCAGCGAGTCGTGCGTCAGCGCCAGCGCCATCGACTTGATGTACAGGTAGTCGCCGAGCAGGACGGTGATGTCGTTGCCCCAGCGCGAATGCACGGCGAGACGGCCCCGGCGCAGGTCGGAGTCGTCGATGATGTCGTCGTGCACCAGCGTCGCCGTGTGGATGAACTCGACCACAGCGGCGTACAGGATGGCGCGATCGCCTTCGTACCCGGACAGCCGCGCCGCCATCAGGAGCACGGCGGGGCGAATCCGCTTGCCGCCGCTCGTCTGGATGTATCGGCCGATTTTCGGGATCAAGTCCACGTGGGACTGGATGTGGCGGCCGAATTCGCGATCGACCTCTTCGAGGTCGGCGCGAATCGGCTCGAAAATCTGCGCGAGAGCGAGGGACGACTTCTCCACAGCGGTTCAGTTAAAGACGGTTCATCTGACCACAAGTTGCCGAGGGTGTCAACGCGCGACGACACCTAACCCGATGCAGCATCCGGCTTTAGAGGGCGCGTCATGGCCGGAAGAGCGCATGGAAGTTCGC
Source organism: uncultured Acidobacteriota bacterium (assembly GCA_963840225.1). GTDB lineage: Bacteria > Acidobacteriota > Vicinamibacteria > Vicinamibacterales > CAVVIG01 > JBLMXQ01. The sequence continues at coordinate 661,604 of CAWIYH010000004.1, read as the reverse complement.
CCGCGTCGCCGAGGCGAGCTCCGCCTCGGCGATCCCGTGCAGCGCCGCCAGGGCGGCGACCACCCGCGCCACGTGGGCCGGTTCGTTGCGGCTGCCCCGGTGCGGCACGGGCGCCAGAAACGGGCTGTCGGTCTCGGCCAGGAGGCGCCCGATCGGCACCGCGCGTACGGTCGCCCGAAGCTCTTCGGCATTCGAAAACGTCACGATCCCCGCGAGCGAAATGTAGAAGCCGAGGGCCAGGCCGGCGGCCGCCAGCGTGGGCCCGCCCGTAAAGCAATGCAGCACGCCGGCCAGCCGGCCGGCGCCCTCTTCCTGGAGAATCGCGATCGTGTCCGCGTCGGCTTCGCGCGTGTGAACGACGATAGGCAGATCCAGCTCGCGGGCCAGTCTGACCTGTGCCCGGAAGACGGCCTGCTGCACGTCCCGCGGCGAATAGTCGTAGTGATAGTCGAGGCCGATCTCCCCGACCGCACGGGCAGACGGGGTGGCGGCAAGCTGGTCGCGAACGAGTTCCGCCGCGTGTTCCGGGCGATCCGCGAACTCATGCGCGGCGTGCGGGTGAACGCCGACCGCGACACGGACCTCCGGCCACCGCCGCTCGACGCGCTCGGCCTGCGCGGCCTCCTTCGCGTCGCCTGCCGCGAGCACGACGAGCGCTCGCTCGAGGCCGGCGTCCCGGGCGCGGTCGATCACCGCATCCAGATCGGACGCGAACACCTCATCGGCGAGGTGACAGTGGCTGTCAATCAGCAAGGGCCAACAGGGTGCACGAGGGTCACCGGGTTCACGGGGTCAGGGTTCGGCGTGCTAGCGGATTCTCGACCCGGGCGGCGGCGCCGGTTCGTCGAACGTCACGAGCGTCGGCTTGCCGCCTTCGGGGCTGGCGGCGAGCACCATCCCGTTCGACTCGACGCCCATCAGCTTCGCGGGCCTGAGGTTGAAGACAATGCCAATCGTGCGGCCGACGAGCGCCTCCGGCTCGTAGGCCTCGGCGATGCCCGCCACGATGGTTCGATGCTCCGTGCCGACGTCGATCTGCATTTTCACCAGCTTGTTCGACTTGGGTACCCGTTCCGCGGCCAGGACCTTCGCCACGCGCAGCTCGACCTTCATGAAGTCGTCGATGGAAATCCGTTCGGCGGCCGGCTGAGGAACCGCCACCGGGGATGAAGGCGCCGGTGCGGTCGAGGCCGGGGCGGAGGCAGGCGACTCAGGATTCGGTGTATCGGTCACGATCTTCTCCTTCCGATCGATTTCGGCGCGCGGCCAGATCGGTCCTTCCTGCAGGATCTGCCGCTCGCCGGAGGTGCGCCACACGGCGTCGTGGTCCAGGCGCGCGGTCTCCGCCCCTGCGCCCACGCGGCGCAGGATCTCGGCACACGAGGTCGGCATCACGGGCAGGAGGAGGGTGGCCGCCAGGCGAATCGCCTCCGCCGCGTCATAGAGCACCTGGGAAAGCCGTTCGCCGTCCGACGCGTTTCTGGCGAGCGTCCATGGGGCGGTTTCCGCGATGAACTCGTTGGTCGCGTCCACGATCCTGAACGCGGCCGCTGCGCCCTCGTGAATCAGAAAGCGATCCATGGCGCGCCGGTACTGCACGATCGCGTCTCCGGCGACCCGGGCAAGCGTGTCCGATGTCGATCCGGCCGGCGCCACCCATCCCGTCCGGTAGCGCCCCGCCATGGCGGATACCCGGCTCACCAGATTGCCGAGGTTGTTCGCGAGGTCCGCGTTGTAGCGTTCGTCGAAGCGGGCCCAGTCGAAGTCGCCGTCGCCGCCGAAGGGAATCTCCTTCACGAGATACAGGCGCAGCGGATCGACGCCGAGCCGGCCGGCCGCGTCGAGCGGATCGACAATCGTGCCGAGCGACTTGCTCATTCGCTGTCCGCCGATCGTCATGAAGCCGTGGCCGAAGACCTGGCGCGGCAGCGGGAGCCGCGCGCTCATGAGCATCGCCGGCCAGATGACGGCGTGGAACCGCGTGATGTCCTTGCCAATCACGTGCAGGTCGGCCGGCCACCACTTCTCGAACAGCGCCTCGTCGGTCCCGAGGCCGGCGGCCGACGCGTAGTTGATGAGCGCGTCGAACCACACGTACACCACGCTCGAGGGGTCGAACGGCAGCGGGACGCCCCACGACTGCCCTGCGCGGCTGACCGAGATGTCCTCGAGCCCGCCCTCAATCAGTCGGAGGATCTCGTTGCGCCGGACGTCGGGCTGCAGGAAGTCGGGATGCGCCTCGAAGTGCCGCAGCAGCGGCTGCTGGTACTTCGACAGGCGGAAGAAGTGGTTCTTCTCCTTGATCCACTGCGGCATCGTCGACGGGTGCAGGGGGCATCTGCCGTCGACGAGGTCCTTCTCCTGCTTGAACGCCTCGCACCCGACGCAGTACCACCCCTCGTAGACGCCTTCGTAGATGTCGCCGGCCGCCTGTATCCGCGTGACGATATCGGTGACGCCCGCGCGGTGGCGCGGCTCGGTCGTGCGGATGAAGTCGTCGAACGAGACGCCGAGCTGCCGCCAGGTGGCGGTGAACACCTGCGCCATCTCGTCGCAGTACTCGAGCGGATCCAGCCCCTGCTCGACGGCGCTCCGGTAGACGTTCTGCGAGTGCTCGTCGTTGCCCATCAAAAAGCGCGTCTCGCGCCCGCACAGGCGCTGGTAGCGCGCGATCACGTCGGCGCCGACCTTCTCGTAGGCCGTGCCGAGGTGGGGCCGGCTGTTCACGTAGTCGATGGCGGTGGTCAGGTAGAAGCGATTCACGTGCGCGGTCCCTCGCTCCCGGCCGGCCGATCGGCGCGGATCTGGTCTTCCAGGTGGCCCGACGATCGGACGGCGATCGCCTGGACTTCCTTGACGGGCAGATGATGCGTGGCGGCCAGCGCCGCGCAGTCCTCGAATTCCGGAACGGCGTTCACCACACGTCCGCCGCGCCAGGCGACCTTGAACCGCACGGGCCCGAGCGGGGTATCGACGGCGACGATGTCGCGCTGGAGGCACTCGCGCGCCGTCTCGTGATAGCGCAGGCCGATGGTCGTCGTCTCGCGGAAGATCACGTCGGCCAGCTCGGCCCGACGCCCGGGCGGCGCGACGACGGTCAGGAGCGTGCCGGGCCGGTTCTTCTTCATCTGCACCGGGACGTAGAACACCTCGAGCGCCCCCTGCGCGTACAGCCGCTCCATGACCACGCCGAAGAGCTGCGGGTTCATGTCGTCGATCTCGCACTCGATGACGACCACGCGATCGCCGTGCGGCTGGTCGGTCGGACGTCCGACGAGGACGCGCAGCACGTTCGGCGTCGGCCGGAAATCGCCCCCCCCGGCGCCGTAGCCGACCTGCTCGACGGCCATCGCCGGCACCGGCCCGAACGACGCCGCGTAGGTGGTGACGATCAGCGCGCCGGTCGGCGTCACGAGCTCCTGCTGCACCGGCCCCGAGTAGATCGGCGCGTCGCCGAGGAGCTTGACGGTGGCCGGCGCGGGGACGGGAAAAAGCCCGTGCGCCGACTGCACCATGCCGCCGCCGACGTTCAGCGGCGACGCGACGACGCGGTCGGCGCCGAACCACTCCATCGCGAACACGGCGCCGACGATGTCGATAATCGAGTCGAGCGCGCCGACCTCGTGCAAATGCACCTGCTCGACCGGCATCTGATGGATGGACGCCTCGGCTTCGGCGAGGCGCTGGAACATCTGCTTCGCCCGTGCCCGGCCGCCGGCCGAAAGCCCCGATCGGTCGATGAGCGCGCCGATCTCGGGCAGCGAGCGGTGCGGGTGGTGGTGGGAATGGGCGTGGTCGGGCGCGTGGCCGCGCTCGACCACGGTGAACTTGGTGGCCGACACCCCGGCGCGCAGGACCTTCGCCGCCTCGATGTCGAAGTCCGGCACCGCGAGGCTCCCCAGCGCCTTCTTGAGCTCGTCGAACGGCAGGCCGGCGTCGAGGAAGGCACCGAGCACCATGTCGCCCGAGATCCCTGAAAAGCAATCGAGATACAGCAACCGGCTCACAGGACTCCCATCTCCTTCAGGCTGCAGTAGCGGCTGTCGCCGAGGATGACGTGATCCACCACGTCGATGCCCATCAATACCCCGGCGGCCACGAGCCGTCGCGTCAGCTCCACATCGTCTTGGCTCGGGCTGGGATCGCCGGAGGGATGATTGTGGAAGATCACGATCGCCGCCGCCGATCCGAGCGTCGCTTCGCGAAACACCTCGCGGGGCTCAATCGCCGTGGCGTTCAGGTTCCCGTACGCCAGCACCGTCGTCCTGAGCACGCGATGTTTCGTGTCGAGCAGGATGACGCCGATCTGCTCGACGGCGCGCCCGGAAAACCCGGGCATCAGGTGCGCGGCCGCGTCCCGCGGTGTCCGGATGCGGACCCGCGCGCCCGGCGCGAGCAGCAGCGTTCGGCGGCCGAGCTCGACCGCCGCCACCAGCTGCGCAGCCCTGGCCGGCCCGATGCCGTCCACCGTTGCCAGCTCGTCGCAGGTCGCGCGCACCAGACCGTGGAGCCCGCCGCGGCTTCCGAGCACCGCGTTGGCGACGGCCAGCGCGCCCATGCGCCGGGACCCGCTGCCGAGGACGAGCGCGACCAGCTCGTTGTCGCCGAGCGCTGCCGCGCCGTGGCGGAGCAGCTTCTCGCGAGGCCGGTCGGTCAACGCAAGATCCCTCATTCTATCTCAACCAAGGCCCCGGACCCGCCGACCAGCGCGGACCGCGCAGTATACTTTCCCGATATGACCTTCGTTCGGCGCTCCCTGGTCGCGCTGATCGCGTGCGCGGCGGTCTCCGGCGCCGCCTGCGGCACGCCCCCGGACAAGGAAATGCAGCAGGCGCAGGGCGCGATCGACGCGGCCCGGGCCGCCGGCGCCGACGACTACGCGCACGAGGAGCTGGTCGGCGCCGAGGACGCGCTCAAGCGCGCGCACGACGCGGTCGCGGATCGCGATTACCGCCTCGCGCTGAACTACGCGCTCGACAGCCGCGAGCAGGCGAAGGCCGCCGCGAAGGCCGCCGCCGATCACAAGGCCCAGGCGCGGACCGAGGCCGACCATGCACTCGCCTCCGCCACCGCCGCGCTCGCCGACGTGCATGCGCGGCTGGACGCCGCAGAAGCGGCGCGTGTCCCGCCTCGGGTGCTCGCGCGGCCGCGCAAGGACATCACGGCCGCCGATCAAGTCGTGCAAAAAGCGAGCGCGGCTTTCGAGCAGGGCGACTATCTCGCCGTCAAGAGCCTGGTCTCCGGGAAGGCGGCAGCCCTGCGTGAGATTGCGCGCGAGTTGGAGACGGCGACAGGTGCGACCGGACGGCGCCGGCGCTAGCCCGCCGGCGGGAATTGCGCCGGGCCGCCGCCAGCCTGTACGCGGATTCTGCGCTTACGCAGTCGGAACGGGCCTGAGCCACTCCCCTTCGCAGACGACCTCGGCCCATCCGGTGAGATAGACGCTGTCGTCACGCCACTCGACCCGCTGCGCGCCGCCGGGCGCGATCACCTCCGCGTCGCGCGCGGCGCCGCCGAAGGCGGCCGCCGCCACCAGCGCCGCACACGATCCGGTGCCCGACGATGTGGTCGGTCCGACACCGCGCTCCCAGATCGTTATCCGTACGCGGTCGGGCGCTTCGACGGCGGCAAACTCGACGTTCGTGCGGGCCGGGAACATCGCGTGATGCTCGACGGCCGCGCCGAGCCGTCGAAACCGCTCCGGATCGGGGAGCGGACCGAGCTGCACGGCCTGCGGGTTGCCGATATCCATGACCACCAGGCGCACCGCGTCGCCGCCGACGTCCACCGTCACCTGGCGCAGGTCGCGCGGCAGGCCCATGGCCGCCCTGAACACCTGGCGCGATCCCTCCCAGCCGGTGCGCACGAGATGCTTGTCGCCGGCCTCGGTCGACACGACGACCTCCACCCGGTCGCGCGCGTCGCCCTGCAGCAGGAGCGCGCCAAGCGCCCGCACACCGTTGCCGGAGACCTCGGCCCGTCCGCCGTCCGCGTTGAACAGGCGCATCGACGCCCCGCTGTCGATCCGTTCGTAGACAATCAAGCCGTCCGCGCCGACTCCCATATGGCGATTGCACATCTGGCGGGCCAGCTCGTCGAACGCCGCCCGCCCGGCGTCGGCACGGGTGACGTAGAGGAAGGCGTTGCCGTAGGCGTGAGCCTTGGTGAAATGGAGCATCGGGCGGATGGATTTGGTAATTGGGTGATCTGGTAATCGGGTGATTGGGGCTCAGTCACTTGCGACAGAACGCCAGCAGGTGCCAGCCGAAGCGCCGCACGAGCGGGCGCGGCACGGCGTTGAAGGCGCCGACGAAGAGCGTGTTGTACGCGGTGCCCTTCCAGCCGCCGTGGAGGCGCGACCTCACGGGGAAGCGCTCGGGGACGATTCGCACGTCGCGGAAGCCGCGCAGCAGCCGCCGGAACTCGCCGATGCTGAACCGGCGCAGCACGGGCGCGTCCTCGTGCTCGAGGCCGACCTTCATCAGGTGCGACAGCGCGTTCAGCCAGGAGATGCGGTTGTAGACCTGGAAGATGACCTCCCCTCCAGGTGTCACGACCCGCCGGCACTCGTCGACGACCCGCTGCGAATCGGCGGTGTACTGGATGATGCCGTGGGCGAACACGAGGTCAAACGTGCCGTCGGCGAACGGAAGCGCTTCCGCGTCGGCGACGTGGAACTCGCCTGGAAGCCCCTGCTGCTCGAAGTTCGCGCGGGCCAGGTCGATGGCCGCCGCCGACAGGTCGACGCCGGTCACCAGGGCGCCGCCGCGCGCGAACCGCGCCAGGTCGACACCAGCGCCACAGCCGACCTCCAGAACCTTCCGGCCGTTCATCCCGTCAAAAGGGACGAGCCGCAACAGGTGATGGAGCTTCTCGAAGTGATATTGATCGAGATCGTCGAAAAACCCGCGGGACCCGACCGGATGGCGCGTGATTTCGAGGTCGTGGATATGCTGATTCCAGTACGTGCGGATGTCGTCGATCGTCGCCACGGCGCACCACTATACTATCGCTCGGTCGGGCCCTCCCGCTCCGGGCCGGAGATGCACCATTCCGCCGACCCGCTTGCCGCGGGCGGCCCATCCACTCGCTTGCCGGAGGCTGGCCTCACTGCATGACACGCGACGTCGATCGGCTCACCGCGCAGACGTTCGACCTGCTGGTCGTCGGCGGCGGCATCTACGGGCTGACCATCGCGTACGACGCAGCTCAGCGCGGCCTGACGACGGCGCTCATCGAGCGCGATGACTTCGGTTGCGGGTCGACGTTCAACCACCTCCGAACCGTTCACGGCGGCCTCCGGTACCTGCAGACGCTCGATCTCGCGAGGGCCCGGGAATCGGTCCGCGAGCGGCGGACGCTCGCCCGGATCGCGCCCCAGGCCGTGACGCCGCTCAAGTTCGCCCTGCCGCTCACCCGATCCCTCACGAAGGGCAAGCTGGCCATGCGGGCCGGTTTTCTCCTGGATCGCCTCCTGGCCTTCGACCGCAACCGGGCCGTCGCCGCCTCGCATCGTCTGCCCGCCGGCCGCGTCGTGTCTCGGTCGACCGCCATTCAGGAATTTCCCGGCCTGCGCCGCCAGGGGCTCACGGGCGCAGCGGTCTGGTACGACTACGAGACCACGGAATCGGATCGCCTGACGTTGGCGTGGGCGCTCGCCGCCGCCGAACACGGGGCGGCGCTCGCGAATCACGTCGAGGCGATCGCGCCGCTTCTCGACGGACGGCGCGTCGGCGGCGTCCGCGCCGTCGACCGCCCGACGGGACGTACGCTCGAGATCGGCGCGCGAATGACCGTCAACGCCACCGGCGCGGCGCTTCAGGCGCTGCTGGCGCCCCTCGGCCTGGACGCGCGCCTGCCGCTCCTCAAGGCGATGAACCTGGTGACGCGGCGGGACGCGGGCGAAGAAGCGCTCGGCGGCCGTTCGGCTGCAGGCCGGCATTTCTTCCTCGTGCCCTGGCGCAGCCGCGCCCTGTTCGGCACGTGGGAATCGACGGCTGCCGCGAAGCCGGACGATCTCGCCGTCGCCGACAGCGAGCTCGAGGGCTTCATCGCCGAGCTGAACCTCGTCTTTCCGTCCCTCGACCTGACCCGACAGGATGTGACGCTGGTGCACCGCGGGGTCGTGCCGGCGGTCGTCCATCACGGTCGCGTGGCCCTCGAAGGACGCGAGCAGCTGCGCGATCACACGTCGGAAGGCGTCGAGGGGCTGATCAGCATCGCCGGAACAAAGTTCACCACGGCCCGCGCGTCCGCCGATCGCATCGTCACGCTCGTGCTGGAGAAGCTGCGGCGCCCGCCCGTCGCGTGCCGATCGGCGAGCGTCCCCCTTCCGGGCGGCGGCCTCAGGGACGTCGCGCTGGCAATCGCCGACGCGCGGCGCGAGCACGACGAAGGGCTGCCGCACGACACCATTCCGCACCTGCTCGCCGCCTACGGGACGCGGTATCGCGACGTCGTCGATCTCGCGGCCGAACACCCCGACTGGCGGGCCCGCGTCGGCGACGAATCGCCGGTGATCGCGGCAGAGCTCGTGTGGGCCGTGCGTCACGAGATGGCGGTCACGCTGGCTGACGCAGTCGTCCGTCGGACGCCGCTCGGGGCGCTCGGCTATCCGGGGGACGCTGCCGCGGAGCGCGCGGCGGCCATCGTCGGCGCCGAGCTCGGGTGGAGCGGCGACCAGCGGCTGCAGGCGCTCGCAGACCTGAAGGGCTTCTTCGGCACGGCCGCGTGAGCGTCGCTACGGAAGCGTGAAGGCGTTGAAGACGTAAGTGACACCGGTGGTGAGGCCGATCGTCGGATCGACCGAGTTCAGGCCGAAGAACACGCCGGCGTCGACGCGCACCGGGCCGCGCGTATAGCGGCCGCCCAGCTTCAACACGCCGCGGCTCTCGGTTCCGGCCGGCGCCGTGCCCGATCGCGTCGAGATTCGGCCGTTGACCTCCCCGACCATCTCGGTCTGCTGGGTGACGGCGCGCGCGAACGACAAGCCGTAGGTCAGCACGTCGTTCTGCGCGGCGCCCTCGGTCGCCTCGCCCAGGATTCCCACCCCGAGGTTCGCCACGACCCGGATGGACTGCACCGTCTTGGCTCCGAGCAGCGAGGCGTAGAAGTCGGTCGTGTCCTGACCGAGGCCCGTCTGGTTGCGCGCGTTCGGCAGCTTCGTCGCGAATCGGACGGCAAACACCGGCCGGCGGGCGGTCTCGGTGAGCACGCGGATCTTCGTGCCGATGACGAGGTCCTTCACGTCGTGCGTGGTGTCGCCCGTCACGGTGAGACTGTCGGCGAGCGGCGCCGGCTGGCGATCCGTGATCGTCAGCCGATTGTACGGGCCGCCGTCGAACTGGAGCTCGGCAATCGAGCTGATGCCGATGCTGACGCCGAGGGTCGGCACGCTCCAGAGGTTGCCCTTGAGCCCCGACACCGGATAGGTGATGCCGTGAGCGTAGTCGATGCCGCCCTCGATGAGAACGCGGCCGGCTCCGATGGGCTCGGGGTCTTCGGTGACGAGGGGACGCTGCTGGGCGGAGGCGGGACGAGGACACGCGAGAACGGCCAGAACTATCGCGATCGAAGATCTACTCACGAAGGATCCCTTCCCGGACGGTGCACGTCCCGTCCTACAGACGTTTCCTGCTGTCGAGGATCAGCGTCACGGGGCCGTCGTTGACCAGCGCGACCTGCATCAGGGCCTGGAACTCGCCGGTCTCGACAATCAGGCCTGTCCGGCGCAGCGCCGAGACCAGCGCCTCATAGAGCGGCCGCGCGACCTCGGGCGCCGCCGCGCCGTCGAAGGACGGTCGACGGCCCCTGCGGCAGTCTGCGGCCAGCGTGAACTGCGAAACCACCAGCACGGCGCCGGCCACGTCTCCGACGGCGAGCTCGAAATGCCGCCCCGGGTTGGCCGGGTCCTCGAAGATCCGGAGGTCGCGGATCTTGTTGGCGATGGCCTGCACGTCAGCCGGACCGTCGCCGCGCTCGACGCCGACGAGAACCACGAGGCCGCGTCCGATCGCGCCCACGGTCCCTTCGCCGACGCTCACCCTGGCGGAGGCCACGCGCTGGATGACGGCTCTCACGCCTCGTCAGGGACGACCGGGTGAGGCCTCGCGTTCCGGCCGGCCCGCCCGCTGCAGCGACGTCCTGCGCGCCGCGGACTCCGGCACCAGCGATCGCAGTTCGGCCGGCGGATTGAGACGAGTGTCCAGCAGGTGCCGCGGCGCGACGTTGCCGAGCGCCTTCAGCATCGACTGCTTGACCCCCGGGTGCTCCCGCTCGAGCTCCATCAGCAGGCGCTTGGTCCTCTGGCGCTGCAGGCCGAGATCGCCACAGGCCGGACAGCAGCAGCCGACGATCGGAAGCTCGGACTGCTTCGTGTACGCGCGGGCTTCGTCTTCGGCGACGTAGACGAGCGGCCTGATGACCACGTGCTCCCCGTCGTCCGATACCAGCTTGGCCGGCATTGCCTTGAGCGCTCCGGCAAAGAACAGATTGAGGAGCAGCGTCTCGATCACGTCGTCGGCGTGGTGGCCGAGGGCGATCTTCGTGGCGCCGATCTCCCCCGCGATCCGGTAGAGCACGCCGCGGCGCAGCCGCGCGCAGAGCGAGCACGGCGTCTGGTCGGCGTTGAGGATGTCGTCGATCAGCTCGCCGATCCCCGTGTGCTCGATCCGGTACTCCCACCCGCGCGCTCGACAGGTCCGGGCGATGAGCTCGTGCTTGTACTCCTTGTACCCGGAATCGACGTTCACGGCGACGAGCGTGAACCGGATCGGCGCCCGCTGCCGCAGCACGTCCAGGATCTGCAGCAGCGCCCAGCTGTCCTTGCCGCCGGACAGCCCGATCATGACGCGATCGCCGTCCTCGAGCATGTCGAAGTCCGTGATCGCCTTTGTCGTCTTCTTCGCGAGTCGCGCTTCCAGCTCGCTGCGATACGCCATCGGACGATTCTAAACGATTACGAGCCGGTCCACGGCCGCCGGCCATGTCAGCTTCGACGCCTCGGCGGCGGCCGCCGCGCCCAGTCGTTCGGCAAGCGGTGCGTCGCCGGCCAGCCGCGCCAGCGCGCCGGCGAGAGCCGTCGGCGTCGGATCGCAGATGAGGCCCGTGACGGTGTGGCGCACGAGCTCTGCCGGTCCGCCGCTGTCACGACACGTGATCACCGGCTTGCGTGACGCGAAGGCCTCCACCGTCACGAAGCCGTAGTCCTCGCCGAAGGGCGTGAAGCAGACGGCCCGGCAGCGGGCGAGATGATCGAGCATCGCATCGTCGTCGATGCGGCCGACGAACGCCACACGGGCCTGCACGCCGAGCTCCGCCGCAAGCCGCGCCAGAGCGGCGGCATCCTCGCCCTCGCCCGCGACGACCGCCCGCACGCCGCGGGCTTCGGGCTCGGCCAGCGCGCGTACGAGCAGGTCGACGCGCTTCAGCGGCGTCAGGCGCGACAGCGCGAAGACGTAGTCGCCATAGCCGTCACAGCGGTACGGCCGCTGGGGCGGCGGCGGCCACCAGACGTCCACTTCCATTCCGAACGTCTCCGCCAGCCGGAGGCGGACGATGTGCGACTGCGCGACGACCTCGGTGACGTGCCGGGTCAGGAGCCAGCGATCGACGGCCTGCAGAATCGTCCGTCGGATCGATTCCTTGACGCGGTTCCCGGCCGACAGCGTTGCCGAGAAGCCGCGGCCAGAGATCGTAGTACTCGCGCATCGTGTGGTTGAGCCAGCAGACGTGGGCCGGGTGGCGGACGGCGTAGCTCGGATACCTCAGGCTGATGACCTGATCGACCGGGCGGCCGCGGACGCGGCCGACGTCGGTCCGCCAGTTCGCGAGGTACGAGGCGGCGCCGCGGCCGAAGCCGTAGTCGGGCGTGACGACGAGCGTGGCGTCGTGCCCGACATCCCGCGCGGCCTGCACGAGCGCCCGCGCGATGACGAGGTGCCCGCCTTCGACCGCCGGCGGGCTCGACGTGACGACGGCGAGGACGGCCATCGTTCAGCGCGCGCGGCTCGAGACGACGCGGGCAGGGACCCCGACGGCGACCGCCTGCTCGGGCACGTCGTCGCGCACCACGGCGCCGGCGCCGATGACCGCATGCGCCCCGATCGTCACGCCGTCGAGCACCTTGACGCCGGCACCCATCCAGACGCCATCGCCGATGACCACACCCGCAGAGGTCCGTGACTGCTCCAGTACCGACCTGGCCGGGTCCGAGAAATCGTGGTCTCCCCCGATGACGTAGCAGTAGGCCGCCATGAGGACGTTCGAGCCGATGCGCACCCGGCTCGCGGAGAACACTTCGCAGTTGAAGCCGATGTTCGCGCCGCTGGCCAGCTCGATGTCGCCGTCCTTGCAGGAGAGGATCGTGTTGCGGCCGACGAAGACGCCGTCGCCGATGCGGATGCCGGCATTGGTGCTGCCCTTTGCGTCGATGAGGCAGTTGTCGTCGATGACGACGTTGCGGCCGATGTGGACCTTGTGGGGGTGCCGCAGGGTCACGTTCTGTCCGAACACGACGCCAGGTCCGCAGGAACCGAGGATCCTCGGATAGAGCGCCTTGCGCAGCACGAAGCCGAGCGCACCGGCGCGGGTCTGCGCCGCCATGAGCACGAGCTCGTACTTCAGGAGCGGTCCCAGCCCCGGCCGGCCGACCACGAGCGCGGCGTACTTCCGGCGTGCCGACATTCCGGGCGCGAAGAGCTGTTCCTGGGCTTTCTCGATCGTCATGCCTTCAGAGCCACCCCCGCTCGCCGTACCACGCCAGCGTGCGCGCGATGCCCTCCCGCAGGCCCACGCGCGGCGCGTAGCCGATCTCCCGGCGCGCGCGCGTGATGTCGAACGCCCGGCTCTTCGTGTAGAAGTCGACGCGCCGGCGGTAGAGCGGCGGTTCCAGGCCGAGCGGCGCGCACACGGCCTCGCAGAGAGCCCCCGCCGCCCAGAACGGCCAGACGGGCAGATGGAGCCGCGGCGGCGGCACGCCGGCGACCTCCGCCACTATCCGCACGAGCTCGTTCAGCGTCGTCACCTCACCGCCCGCGAGAATGAACGTCCGGTGCGCGGCGCCCGGATGCACCGCGCAGAGGCGGAATCCTTCGATGAGATCGTCGATGTAGGTCAGATGGTAATAGATCTCTCCGCTGCCCAGCATCGGAAACCGCCGCCGTGCGACGCCGCGAAACAGCTTCAGCAGGCGGCGATCGCCCGGACCGTAGATGCCGGTCGGCCTGACGATGGCGACCTCGATGCCGAGCCGCTCTCCGGCGGCCCGCGCCAGCTGCTCGCCTTCGAGCTTCGTTGCCTGATAGACGTCGCCCGGTCGGAGCGGCGCGTCCTCGTCGGCCGGCGGGTGCTCGACGTCGCCGTGGACGCCGACCGTGCTGCAGTGCACGACGCGGCGGACGCCGGCGTCGGCCGCCGCCTCGACGAGGCGTTGCACACCATGGGCGTTGACATCCCGATAGGCGTCGGCCGGCAGGCCAGCCTGCCGGTACAGCGCCGCGACATGATGCACCACCTCGACCCCGCGAACGGCGCGGGCGAGCGCCGCAGCATCGCGGAGGTCGCCTTCGACGAGCTCGATGTCGGGACCGAGCCCGGCGCCGGCGGAGCCCGCGCGGCGGACCAGCGCCCGCACCTGGTCGCCGTCGGCCGCCAGCCTCCGCGCCAGGTGGCCGCCGGTGAAGCCGGTGGCGCCGGTTACGAGGACGCGCACCGCTCTGCCACGACGGTGACCGGCGATCCGAACAGCCGCAGCAGCCCTCCACGGGCGAGGAGGCCCTCGACCGTCCGCGTGAACCGGGGCGACCCGATCGCCTTGTGAAACGCGATCGGCAGCACGAACTGCCGATGGACGCCCCTGATGCGAAAGCCGTGGCGATGGAGCTCGCGGGCAACGGTTCGCCCCGTCAGCACGCGGTACGGCTCGGTGTCGATCCCGAAGGCGGCCAGCACCCGGCGTCCGAGCGACTGCAGCAGTGCGACGCTTCGCGCCGACGGATAGTCGAAGACGATCAGCTCTCCTGTCACGCGGCACAACTCGCCGAGGCAGACCCGCCAGCGCGGCGTGTGCATCAGGACCCGAATGCTGACGGCGGCGTCGAAGGCCCGCTCCGGGAAGTCGAGCGAGTGCGCGTCCCCCACCCCGAAAGTGACCGAAAGGCCCTCGGCGTCCGCCCGCTGGCGGGCGACCGCCAGCATCTCGGTGGACGCGTCGACGCCGGTGACGCGGGCTCCCCCGCGCGCCAGCAGCAGCGCCGCGCGGCCGGTGCCGGTTCCGACGTCCAGGATGCGCCGCCCCGGCCGCCCGCCGAGCGCATCGAGCAGGACGCGTGCCTGCGAATCGGCGACCAGCGCGCCGATCGGACCGCCGAAGCGGCGTTCGTCGAACATCCGCGCCGTGGCCGGGTCGGCGTAGAGCGTGTAGCTGTAATGGTCGCGCGGGTCGCTCACGCCGGGCCCTTCACGATCGCCACGTTGGGCGACCGAGGCCACAGCGCCGCGCACGCCTGGCGCGTCCGCTCGAGGTAGGCCTCATAGCTGTACTTCAGTCGCCGCCAGCTCACCGGCGCGCCGGCCGACAAGGGCGGCGCGCGCGGGGTCGTCGAGCGCCGCAAGGATGCCGTTGGCGAACTCCCGCGCAGTCACGCCCGTCAGCAGCGCGGTCTCGTCGTCGAGCACCTGGGTGTGCGTCAGGAGGCGCGTCGCGACGATCGGCCGGCCCGAACGCAGGTACTGGTAGATCTTGAGCGGCGTGTTGGTGCCCCGGGATCGCGGGGAGACGAGCACGTCGGCCGCGCGCAGAAATGCCGGAATCTCGGCCGCGGGCCGTTCGCCCGCGAAGATCGTCACCTCCTCCACGCCCGCCGCGCGCGCCTCGGCCCTGGCCCGGGCGATGTGATCGGGCTTTCCTCCGGCCAGCAGCAGCCGCGCGTCGGGCCGGGCGGCCCGGACAGAGGCCATCGAGTCGAACAGCAGATTCAGTCCCTGGTAGGCCTCGAAGGTGCCGGTGTAGAGCACCACCGGCGTCCCGGGGTCGAGGCCGAACCGCGGCCTGATGGCCGCAATCGCCTCGGCGTCCGGCTCGTCCTCGGCCGACCCCGGCGCGTTCTCGATGAGGACGACGCGCGCGTGCGGATCGATCGCACGCACCGTCTCTTCGAGCGAGGGGCAGATGACGATGACGGCGCGTGATCGCCGGATCATGAAGCGCTCGAGCGCCAGGAACGCCCGGCGCATCAGGCGCGACCGGCTGAACCCGAAATTCGAGAGCTGCTGCGGCAGGCTCGAATGCATGTCATAGAGGTGCGGCACGCGCATCAGGCCCGCGAGCACCACGCCGATGAGCCCGCCTTCCTCGTGCGAGTGCACGGCGTCGTAGCCGCCGGTGAGGGCCCGACGGACGCCGGTGAGCGTCAGCAGCGCGTCGAGCGGGATCTTCGCCAGCGAGGGGCCGACCTTCACGCGACCCAGCCACGGCGGGCGGAGCGATCGAAACACGCGCAGCCCGGGCATGGCGACGTCTTCGCCGAATGGATACGTGACGAGGTCGACGTGATGGCCAAGCGCGGTCAGCGCGCGGATCCGATGGAACTCACTGAACGGGGTCCCGCGCGGTTCGAAGAACGGCTCGGGCGCGATCATCAGAATGCGCACGGTTCGGGTGATTTTCGCACGATTTCATAGTACAGTGTCGCGTCGCTTCAGTTGAGGATGCCCGCGGAACTGTCCACACCCTCTCCGTCCCGCCGCTACGGAATCTTCGGAGCCAAGCTTGCGGTCAGCGGCGCGCTGCTCGCCCTGCTGTTCCGCAACGCGCCCGTCGGCGATCTCTGGGCGAGCGTACGCCGCGCGTCGCTCGTGTGGCTCGGCGTGGCGCTGGCTCTGTACTTCGTCAACGTGCTGTTCAGTATCTGGCGATGGCACCTGCTGCTCGAGACGCAGGACGTCCACCTGCCCGCACGCAAGCTGCTGGCCTCGTACATGGTCGCGCTGTTCTTCAACAACTTCCTCCCGAGCAACATCGGCGGCGACGTCATCCGCATCCGCGACACCATGGGCGCGACGAGGTCCAAGACCGTCGCCACCACCGTGGTGCTGGCCGACCGCGTGATCGGCGTCATCGTCCTCGCGCTCATCTCAGCCGTTGGCGCGACCACGGCCGCCAGTCTCGAAGGCCGCACGACCGGGCCGATCTGGCCGGCGTGGCTCTGGGCCGGCTTTCTGACCGTCGCGGTCGTCGCCGCGCCGGCGGTCGTCTCGCCCAACGGCGTCGGCCGGCTGCTCCAGCCGCTGACCGTCCTGCACCCGGAGTGGATCGGCGACCGCATCGACAGCTTCACCGGCGCGCTGTGGCGCTTCCGGGGCCGCCCCACCTCGCTCGCCAGCTGCTTCCTCGGCGCGCTGCTCGTGCAGGGCACCATCGTCGTCTTCTACACGGCCATCGCGCACGCGCTCGGCATCCCGGTGGCCGTGTGGCACCTGGCGATCATCGTGCCGATCTCGTTCGTCATCCAGATGGTGCCGGTGTCGGTGAACGGCTTCGGCGTCCGCGAGGCCGCCTTCGCCCTCTACTTCTCGCAGATCGGACTGCCCAAGCAGGCGGGGCTGCTGCTGTCGCTGGTGGGTGCCGCCCTCATCATGGCGTTCTCACTCCTCGGAGCCCCGGTGTACATCTCGCGCGGCCATCACTGACAGGGGCGGGCTCGGGCGCCGTCCCGTCCGGTGCCCGGACGGCACGAGACGATCGTGTCGATCAGGGCACCGCGGCGAGCTGCATCAGCACGCCCAGGTTCCGGCCGTCGTTCGACACGGGATTCCGGAGATGCGGAATGAACGCATCGGACGAGCGAACCGACAGGAGATATGCGTAGCTCTGCAGGCCCTTGACGCCCGACGCCGGCACGCGGAGGATCACCGGCTGGTTGGGCAGGAGGGCAACTCTGGTCGTCGCGGCGCCCGCCGACACGGAGAAGACGGTGCGGATGGGCGACTGGGCGGTCACGGCGAAGTGGTCGACGGCCCCCTCGGTCCGGACCACGATGTCGGATCGTCCGTTGCCCGATACCCAGATGCCGGCGGCCTCCGGCGTGTACGCGTTCTGATCCAGGAAGTACAGGAGCATCGCCGGACCGTGGCCATACGCCAGGTGCGATCGCCGCGGGTCCAGCATGATCGGCAGATCGTTGGCCATGGTCAGCTCGACCGGGAGGCGGCGCACGGCTCCATGCTGCGCCATCAGGTAGGGGAACTTCGCCGCGCCGAACGGGTCGACGAGCAGCCTCGCGGTGAAGAGCGCCCCGCCGGCCCACGCCAGCAGGCCCGGCGCCGCTGATTCGAGCGGCGGCGTGACGAAGAAGAGCGCCGCATAGAGGCTGAGGAAGTAGCGGTTTCCAGGCGGCCCGCCGCCGCCGCTCCAGCTGTACGGCAGAAACAGGAGGATCACGAGACCCGAAGCCGCGACCGTCAGGAACGCGAGCGCCCTGTAGAGCCGCATCCGTTCGGTCGACGCCAGCCACAGCCCGATCGCGACCACGCCGGGGAAGAAGTACGGCGCGAAGCCGAAATGGCGGCCGACGACGAAGTACTCGAGGTTGTGGCCGAACCGGTTCACGAGCTCCGAAGGCGCGAGCACGTTCTCGACGTCCGAATCGTTCGTGCTCGACTGGATGCCGCCCTGCTCCCAGATCGCGCCGCTTCCGTCGAACGGAAAGTGACCGTAGAAGGTCTTGCGGTCGCCGCCCTGATAGTTGAACTCGCCGCTCACCAGCGCGTTCAGCCCGAACAGGCCGGCCGTCGCCATGACGAACACGACGCCGATCAGCGCTCCGGCGAGGAAGCGCCGGCGGGCCCACAGCAGGAGCACGAGAGGCGCGATCAACAGCGCGTGTGTCGGCTTCGAATAGGTCGCGGCTCCGAGGAGCACGGCCGCCCCGATGTCGCTCGCCCTCCCCCGCAGCCACGCCGGCCCCTCGGGCGCCCCCGTCTCCTTGTACACCCAGAGGAAGAACGCGAAGAACACGAGCGAGAAGTTGAAGATCTCGGGCATGAGGAACACGGCGTACACCGGCACGACCGACGCCCCCACGAACGCCAGCGTGAAGGTGAGCGCGGCGCCTGGGCGCGATCGCGCCGCGAGAAACGCGTAGCCGCACGCGCACACCCCGAAGAGCAGCAGGACGTGGAAGACGAGGATGCCGTTCAGGCCGAGCAGCCGCACGAACGGGGCCGCGGCGAGCGAATAGATGAACGCCTTGCCGAAGTAGAGGCGGTCGTCCCGCGGATCGGGCAGCTTGTCGACCTGCAGGAAGGGCGGACGGCCCTGCAGCCGGAGGTGGAGATCCTTGCCCCGCTTCAGGAAGATGCCCTCGGGCCCGGTGCGGTACAGGCTCCAGAACCGGGTCAGGTCGCGCCGCCCGTACGTGAGATCGTGGTCGTAGGCGGCGCTGAGCGCCATCATCACGTACGTGGCTTCGTCCGACTTGACGCCGTAGCCGCTGCGGACGACGTCGACCGACAGCGCGGCCGCCAGCGAGACGATGAGCAGCACCAGGCCGAGCACAGGCGCGCCTCGACCGCGCACGCCGTCGAGCGCGCCGGACCGGGCCGTGTCGATTGACATCGAAGCGGTATCATATCGCGCTTCAGCCGCGCGGCTTGGCCGGCCGTGGCACCGAAGTGTATGCTAGCTGCGGTCGACAGACCGCTTCGAAGCTCAGTGTTCACCTCCACCGTTCCCTTCACAGAACGCGGCGGCGTCCTTCGCGGATGCCTGGACCTCGCGAGCGGCCGGTTCCCCGCCTTCGTCTTTGGAGGACGGGTCGGCGCGCTGCTGCCGGTCTTCCACTTCCACGAGGTCACGCGCGCCGATCTCGAGCCGAAGCTGCGCCATCTCGCGGAGAACGGGTACAGGACCGTCACCTCTGACGACATCGCCGACTACGCGCGCGGCCGTCTGCGGCTCGCGCCGCGAAGCGTCGCCCTCTGCTTCGACGATGCCTGGGCGAGCCTGGCCGACGTGGCGGCGCCGCTGCTGTCGCAGTACGGCCTGACGGCCATCGCCTACGCCATTCCCGCGCGAATCGCCGAGGCGGCCGGCGCCGACACGCCGTTCGTCGCCTGGCCCCAGCTCGCCGCGCTCCACGCCTCCGGCGTCGTCGACGTCCAGTCGCACACCTGGTCGCACTCGATGATCTTCTGTGGCGACCGGCCGATCGCGTTCGTCGGTCCGGGCTACGGCGCGACGCCGCTCCTCAATCGCCCGCGGGTCGCGGCCGCGCCGTCGCTCAGGTTCGTGACGCCGTTCGATCTCGGCGCGCCCCTCTACCCGGCCCGGTCGAGGATGTCCGACGCGCGCCGCGCCGAGGTGCCGCTGTCGAGCCACGAGGCGGCCGTCGCCCTGGTCGCGCGCGAAGGGGGACCGCACTTCTTCGCCCGTCCGGACTGGAAGGCGCGGCTCGAGGCGGTGACGCGGCCGGGCGGACCCGTCGCCGTCGAGACCGAGGCCGAGCAGCTCCGCGCCGTCGAGGACGAACTCGCGCGCGCGAAGGCCGTGCTGAACGACCGGCTCCGCACCCAGTCGGTGCGGCACCTCTGTCTGCCGTGGGGCGTGGCCGGCGCCACGACCGCTTCCCTTCTCGAGCGCGTCGGCTACCGCTCGGCGTTCGCCAACCGGATGCGCGGGGTCCACGCCGTGGCCGCCGGCGACGATCCGGTACTGGCTCAAGCGGCTGCCGAACAAGTACATCTTCCGGCTGCCCGGACGCGGTCGGCGCTACTGGTTCGGCTTCTCCGAACGCGTGGACGCGTGAGCGGGAAGCCCTTCTCCTTCGCCGCCAACAGCGTCTACGCCACGGTGAGCGCCGGAAGCGCCGGACTGCTGCTGATCCTGCTGATGGTGGCGGGGCGGCTGCTGACGGCCGCCGACTACGGCCGCTTTTCCTACGCCCTGGCGCTCGCGACGATCCTCGAGACGGTGATGGACATCGGGCTCGGGCACGTCACCGTGCGCGCCGTGGCCCGTGAGAAGACGCGCGCCGGGCGCATCTTCCAGGAGGTGCTCGGGCTGAAGCTGGTCTGGATCGGCATCGGCCTCGCGCTCCTGGTCGTCGTCGCGCCGATTCTGCGGCACGACGCGGCGCTCGTCCGCACGTGTTACCTGCTCGGCTGCTCGTCGGCGGTCCGGTCGTACCTCCTGACCGTCCGCGGGCTGCTGCAGGGCGTGGATCGATTCGACCTCGAGGCGGCCACGGTGTTCGCCGATCGCCTGATCCTGCTCGCCCTCGGCTCGCTGGCGCTCGCGGGCGGGTACGGCTTGAACGGCCTGACGCTCTCGTTCGTCGTCGGCCGCCTGATCATCTTCGTCGTGGTGACGATCGTGGTTCGGCGTGTCACCGGATCGGGCCGTCCCAGGTTCGACCGCGACGTGTGGCGGGATCTGCAGGCGGCGGCGCTGCCGCTCGGGTTCTTCATGATCGCCCTGAACCTGTACACCTACATCGACACCGTTATACTGGGCGTCATGCGCACGGACGTGGAAACCGGCTGGTATGCGGCCGCCTACCGCGTCTACGAGGGGCTGACGTACGCGCCCTCGGTCCTCGCCGCCGTGCTGACGCCGCGCCTCTCCTATCTGTTCGTGACGGATCGCGGCGCGATGCGGTCGCTCGTCGTCCGCGTGCTCGCCCTGGCCGCGGCGCTCGGCGTCGTGCTCGGCGGAATGGCGATGTGGCTGGCGCGGCCGATCGTCACCCTGTTGTTCGGACCGGCGTACGCGGCCGCGGCGGCGCCGCTCCAGATTCTGGCGGGCGGCGCGGTGTTCGTCTTCTGCACCTGGATCCTGCACGCGGCCGCCATCGGCACGAACCTCGACAGGCGTCTGGTCTCGACTACGCTCGTCGGTCTCGGCAGCAACGTGATCCTGAACCTGCTGTTCATCCCGCGATGGGGCATCCGCGGAGCGGCGTCGGCGACGGTCGTCGCGGAGGCCGCGACCGTCGGCCTCCTGCTGCTGCAGGTGCGGCGCCGGCTTCGACTGGAACCGGCGCAGGACGCGCCGTGATCCCGCGCCGGGGAGCCGCCGCCTTCCTGCTCGCCGGCATGCTCTTCGTCTGTACGCCTATTTCTACGAGGCCGGCGGCTGGAATCAGAACTCGCGGTTCGCGCTGGACCGCGCCATTCTGGAACGGTCGACGCTGCAGATCGACGCCTACGCGCTCCACACCGGCGATCGAGCGCTCTGGCACGGCCACTTTTACTCCGACAAGGCGCCGGGAGCGTCGCTCACGGCGCTCGGGCCGGTGGCTGCGGCCAGGGTCGTCTCGCGCGCGGTCGGCGTCGACCCGGAAGGGTTCCCCGGCATCGCCTGGACATCGTACGTCGCCACGGTGGCGACGTCGGCCGTCTTCACGGTCGTGGCCGCCCTGCTCGTGTTCCTACTCTCGCTTCGATGGGGAGCCTCGATGGGCGGGGCGACGCTGGCGGCGCTCGGCTACGGCCTGGCGACGCCGGCCTGGGCGTACGCGACGCTCTTCATGGGTCACGGGCAGACCGCGGGCTGCCTGATGATCGCGTTGGCGGCGGCGGACGGAAGCCTCTGGCGCGATCGACCCCGGGAGCGCGACATCGAGCAGGCCCGCGTGCGCGCCTGGATCCTGGGCGTGAGCGGCGGCTGGGCGGTGGTCACCGAGTTTCCCGCCGCGATTCCGGCGGTCTTCATCGGGCTGTTCGCGCTCGAACGCTGGCATCGCGACGAGCACCAGGCGCTCGCTCCGCTCATCGCGCGGGTCGCCGCGGGCATCGCCCTTGCCGCGGTGCCGCTCTTCGTCTACGACCAGTTGGCGTTCGGCTCGGCGCTCCACATCGGGTACGCGAGCGAGCAGGGGTTCGGCGAGCTGCGCACCGGCTTCTTCGGCATTACCTATCCGAAGCCGTGGATCATGTGGGAGCTGCTCTTCGGCAGCTACCGCGGACTCCTGCCGATTGCGCCGCTGGTTGCGATCGCGCCCGTCGGACTCGTACGCCTCGGGCGCTCGCCGCGGACCGCGCGCGCGGCGCTCGTGGCCGGGGCGATTGGCCTCTACTATTTCCTGCTGAACGCGTCGTACTTCTACTGGGAAGGCGGATGGGCCTTCGGACCGAGGCAGATGACGCCCGCGCTGCCGTTCGTCTGCCTGGGCCTGGCGCCGCTCTGGACGGCGGGGCGGGGTGCCGGCCGCGCGATCCTCGGCGTCGCCTTCGCCTGGGGCATGGCGATCACCCTCATCGCCGTGTCGACCACGCCGCAACCGCCGGCCGTGCTCACGTCGCCGGTCACGCAACTGATGTGGCCGGCGTTCCGCGACGGCGATCTCTCGCTCAACTACCAGACGTTCGTCCACAACACGGCGCGCGCCGAGCTGCTGCGCGGCAATCAGATGCCGCACGCGGCGTGGAATCTCGGTGAGCTGGCCGGCCTGCACGGTCACGCGAGCCTCCTCCCGCTGCTGGCCGTGTGGATCGTCGCGGCCGGCGGGCTGGCCCTGCTGAGGCGCGATGGCTGAAACCGGCGGCCCCCGGCAGTTCGGAAACGCCGAGGCCAACCTGCGCTTCATCGCCTCGACCGGTGCGCTCGACCGCCCCTCCGACGTGCTCGAGATCGGCAGCGGCACCGGCGGCCTGCTCCATACCCTCCTCGAAGCCGGTCATCGCGCCAGGGGCGTCGAGATCAGCCCCGCCCTGGTCGCGGAGTCCCGCCGCTGGTTCGGTGACCTGCCCGTCCAGATCGTCGATGGCACCGCGCTCCCCTTTTCCGACGCCTCCTTCGACGTCGTCGTCAGCTTCGACGTGTTCGAGCACATCCCCGACAGCGACGCCCACCTGCGCGAGGTTCGGCGCGTGCTGAGGCCGGGGGGCGTCTACCTGCTCCAGACGCCCAACAAGTGGACCAACGTCGTATTCGAGACGATTCGCTGGAGGAGCTTCACGCGGTTCAGGCAGGACCACTGCTCGCTTCACACGCTCGGCCAGCTCAGACGCCGCCTCGAACGGCACCGATTCTCAGCCGTCTTCCACGACGTGCCGGTCGTCAACGATTTCTTCCGGAGCAAAGTGCGGCGGTACCTCGGGGCGCCGGGCCTCGTGGCGCTGCGCGTCGTGAACCCGGATCGCCTGCCGCTCGCGTGTCGCACCAACCTGTACGTCCGCGCGACGAGGCGCTAGCCGTGCCGCCACCGGCGAATTCCTCTGGGGACACGTGTAGTATGCTAGCGGGCGCATCGCCCGCGATGGACCCTTCGGCGCCCGGAAGCGCCACGGCCTTTCGTTCCTTCTGACCGGCCGCGGGCGTTACCGTCTCCTGTGACGAGCTTTCCGTCCGACGTCGGCGTGGCCGTGGTGTCCCACAACAACAGGGAGCCGCTCGCAGCGACGCTCGCCTCGCTCGAGGTAGCCGGATGTCCGCGCACCTCCATCCTGGTCATCGACGTCGCCAGCACCGACGGCACGGCGGTGTGGCTGGGCGCCGCGTGGCCCGGCGTCCGGACGATTCGTCTGGACCGCAATGCGGGACCGAATCCCGGGCGCAACGCGGGCATCCGCGAGACGCCGCAGCGCTTCGTGTTCCTCATGGACGGCGACGTGGTGGTGCAGCCCGGGACGATCCAGCGCCTGCGGGCCGCCGTGGATCCCGGTTCCCGCATCGCCATCGCCAGTCCCATCGTGGTTCACGCCGACACACCCGGCATCATCCAGTACGCCGGCGGCAGGCTGCATTTCATCTGCGAGGCGATCAACCCGTGGCGCGACAGACCGCTAGCCGAACGCGGCACGCGCCCCGAGGACGTCGACATCGCGTCGGGCAACGGGCTCCTTCTCGATCGGGAGGCGGCGCTGGCGATCGGCGGCTTCGATGAGCGCTATTTCCTCGGGAAAGACGACGGCGACTTCACGCACCGGGTGCGGATGGCGGGCTACCGGATCCTCGAAGTGCCCGATGCGCTGGTCCTTCACCGCAGTCGACCGCGCGGCACCTGGCTGTTCTCCTATCAGATCCGGAACCGCTGGCACTTCATGCTGAAGAACTACCAGTGGCGCACGCTGGCCGCCATCCTGCCGTGCCTCTGCGTGCACGAGACGTTGCAGGCGGTCGTCCTCCACGTGAACGGACACGGGCGCGCGTACTGGAAGGCCGTGGGAGGACTCGCCGCCCTGCTGCCGGCGCTGCCGCGCGACCGCGCCGCGATCGCGCGCCTGCGGACCGTGTCCGACGCCGGGCTCCTCGCCTGCGATCGCCTGATCGTGCGCGACGATCTGGCGGGCGGCGCGCGGCTGCGGTACCTGAAGCGCGCCTACGACGATTTCCTCTGCGCCTACTGGCGGCTGGTCACGAAGATCGCGCTCCGGCCATGACGCCCCGCGTCGTCGTCCTGACGACCTTCTATCGGCCGGTCCTCGGCGGCGTCGAGAGCAACGCCGAGCGCCTCGCGCGGTTTCTCCTGGCAGACGGCTTCTCGGTCAGGGTGGTGACCAAGCGCGTCGACGCCGGACTGCCGGACGCCGAGACGATCGACGGCGTTCCGGTCGAGCGCATCGGTCCGCCGGGCGAACGGTCGGGATCGGGCAAGTGGCGCCTGCTCCCGGCGGCGACGCGGTGGCTCCTCCACCACGCCGCCGAGTACGACGTCGTCTGCGTGGTGGACTACCGTGGCATCGGCATCGCCGCGCTCGCCTCGCGTCTGCTGCGCGGCCGGCCGGTCGTCTTTCAAGGCCAGACCACCGGCGTGCTGTCCGGAGCGTCGATCGATCCGTTCCTCGCACGCCTCGGACTTTCGGCGCACGGGATCGTCGGCCGCGCGGTCACGTGGCCCATTCGCGCGGTGTACGGCCGGACCGACGCGCTCGCGTGCATCTCGCGCGTGCTCGAGCGCGAGGCGCTGGCGGCCGGCCTGCCCCGGGACCGGATTCATTTCCTCCCGAACGCCATCGACATGACGCGGTTCCATCCGCCGGCGCCGGACGAGCGCCAGCGGCTGCGACGGGAGCAGGGCTGGCCGGGGGGGCGTCCGGTTTCGGTCTTCGTCGGGCGCCTCAGCCGCGAGAAAGGGGTGATGGAGCTGGTCGAGGCCTGGCGGCTGCTCCAGCCGCTCGACGCGCTCCTCGTGATCGCCGGACCCGACATGCCCGGCAATCCCTGGGACGTCGGTCCTGCCGCGCGCGCCTTCGTCGAGCGGCACGGGCTCTCGAACAGCGTTCTTTTCACGGGGCCGACCGCGGACGTCCCGCGCCTGCTTCGCCCGGCGGACGTCGCCGTCGTGCCGTCGCACTTCGAAGCGCAGGGCCTGAGCGCCGTCGAGGCCCTGGCCTGCGGCGTGCCCGTGGTCGCCTCGGCGGTCGACGGCCTGCTCGATTTCGTGGTGGACGGCGAAAACGGGCGGCTGTGCCCCCCGCGGGATCCTGAAGCCCTCGCCGCCGCGCTGCGGAGTGTGCTGACAGACGCCGCCCTGCGAACGAAGCTCGCGGCCCGGGCACGCTCCTCGGTCGTGGACGACTACGACGAGCGACAGGTCTTCGCCCGGTTCGCTGCTCTCCTCCGGCGTCTCGCAGGCGCCAGGTAGGGTCCCACGTCACTCGCGAACGTCGCCGGTTAGAACGGATACGATCCGCCGCCGGGCGGCGGGAACGGAATCACGACGACGTTCGACCGTTCCCTGACCGTGACCGCGTCCTTCTGGCGCTGATCGCCGGCGGTCACGAAGAAGCCGACCTGCTCGCCCGGCGCCGGCTGGTACCGCATGGACGGGATGTAGTACGTCCAGTTCCGGGGAATCTGATTGTTGACGGTGACATCGCCGCCGTTCCTGTCGAGTCCGTTCCAGAACTCGATGATGCCGGCGGTGTGCCAGACGCCGTTGACCTTGAGGGCGAGCCACAGGGTGTACTCGATGCCGCCGCTCCATCCGGGCGGCACCACCTCGGGCCAGTGTCCCGCGCCGTCGCGCTTGGTGAAGTCGACGTGGACGCCGGCCGGCGTGAAGCTGAGCCCGGTGATCTTCGCGGTGACCGCGCGGCTCGCGACGTCGCTCGGGGAACCGCCGTCGATGACGGCCTGATTCAGGTTGATCGCGTCGTTGGGGGCGGGACCCGCGCTGCCGCCGCCGCCTCCGCCACCGCCACCGGGTGGCGGCGCGACGGTGGGCGGGGCGGCAGGTGCCGCTATGGTCGTGAACACCTGGGTCGCCGACCACGGGCCGACCGTCGTTGGGTCCGACGCGCGGACCCGCCAGAAGTACTGTGTGGCATACGCGAAGGCAATCGGCGGATCGAGATAGCTGGCCTTGGACTGCTCACTGGTGGTCCATGCGGCGACCAGGCTCGCGAACGTGTTCGTCTTGGCGACCTCGATCCGGTAGGTGATTGCCCCCACCGGGCCCGAGCGCGGCGCGTTCGTCCACTGAAATCGCGGGGCGGCCGTCGACAGCAGTCCGATTGGCGCCGAGGGCGCCGGCGCAGTGATGACGATCGGCGTGAAGACCTTGAAGGGCACCGGTTGCGAGTACGGCCCCGTGTTGGCCCCGTCCTGTGCCCGTGCCCGCCAGTAGTAGGTGTGCTCGGTCGCGAGCGGCGCCGGCAGCTTCAGGCTGGTCTTGCCAGTGCCGGGCGTGATCCCCTCCCGCACGAACACCTTGTTCTGAAACCCCGCGTCGGTCGCGATCTCGAAGAGATAGTTCAGCGGCCGGACGCCGTTCGTGGTCGCATTCTGCACCGTCAGCGTCAGCGGCTGGTGATCGACCGCGAACTTGGCGCCGGAAGAGGGATCGACCGGCTGCGGCGAGCCGATGTGCACGCCTGGAATCGGCCCGGCGACCGTCGGGCTCAACGGGTTCGAACTCTTGGTCATCTCGCAGGCGGTCATCAGGACCGCTGCCGCGACGGCGCCAAGGGCGACGAGTCTTCGAGGCATGACGCTCTCCACACCAGAAACGGGGATCGCCGCGGCCGCGAGGCAACAGCGTGCATCTGTGTGTATCGGACCGACGAACCGGGGGGTTTAGGACCCAAGGCTGGGAGCCTGGACCGGCGGCCGCCCGGACGGCCGCAAACGACGAGGAGGGAGCGCGAGTCTAGCGCGGCTTGTGAATCGGTTCAATCGAAAAATATACGGCCGAGCTCGGCGGGACCGACGCGGGACCCCACGGAGGCAGTGGCGTGAACACCGGGACGAACGTCGACGTCGTCATGCCTGGCAGCTCCAGCGTCTGCCTGATGGCGGCGAAGAAGGTGTCGGCGATCTTCGCGTATCCGGACGCCGTGGGGTGCAGGCCGTCAGGTCCGATGTAGGTGGTCACGTTGCCGGACAGGGCCTGGTACACGTCGGCGAGCGTGACCCCTTCAGACGCCGCGAGCCCACGGACCTGATCATTGAATGTCGGGACGAGGCTCGCTCCCAGATTGCGGCAGCAGGGCGCCGCCGGGTTCATCGGCGGAATCGTCGCGAGATAGGGTCGCAGCCCGCGACTCTTCGCGTCGAGGACCATCTGCCGCAGTCCGGCAATCGCTCCGGGAAACAGGGACTGGTCGCGTTCGTTGACGTCGTTGGACCCTTCCATGATCAGGATGACGTTGTAGATCTGCGAGGAGGTCACCGACGTGAACCGGGAGAAGGTCGCCGGGTCCAGCGCCTTCGTCCCGTCGATCGTGATGCGCTCTCCAGGACTGCCGCCGTTGGCGACGGTAATGCTCGAAGTCTGCGTCTGGTACCGGGAGCGCAGCTCCTGCTGCAGGACGCCCGGGTAGGTCTCCGAAAACGGGAACTGCGCGCGCGGATAGAAGCGGCCCAGCGCACTCGTCGTCAGGTTGCTGCCGTTCTCGCCCCAGGTGATGCTGTCGCCGAAGGTCGCAAAGCGCGTCACCTTCAGCTTCGGCGGCGCCTGCACCGTCACGGTGAAGGTGCACATGTCGGTGCGCTGCAGGGCATCGGTCGCCGTGCACGTGACGATCGTCCGGCCGACGGCGAACGTCGTCGCCGATGCCGGCGTGCAGACGATGGTCACCGGCGCCTTCCCGCTCGTCGTCGTCGCGCTCCCGTAGGCCACGGTCGTGGCGCCGGGCGCGGTGACGCTGATGTCGGCCGGACAGGCGATCTTCGGCGGGTCCTCGACCGGCGGCGGGGTGTTGCTCGGCTTGGTCGGGTTCCCACAACCGATCGCGGCGACGAAGGTCAGCGCGAGGATCGACGGCGACTGGATCCGAATCGGCATCCGTGAGGGAGTGATAAGGGAGGACGGCTGGTCCGCGGGCACGCTGTCACACTAGCCGGTGGCGGATTCGAGGGTCAAGAGGGTCGGCAAAAGCACGGGGAGGCCGGCGCACGTGCACCGGCCTCCCGACCAGGCCTAGAAGCTGAAACCGGCGCCGCCTGGACCCGGCATCGGAACCAGCACCACGTTGCTGCGCTCGCGCACAGAGGCGGTCGCGTTGGTTCCGCGCATGTCGCCCGCGACCACGAAGAAGCCGATCGTCTCGCCGACGGCCGGCTGGTGGAACGTCATCGGCGCCCACCGCGCCGGACTGTAGAACCATTCCCTCGCGTAGTCCTGCGGAGGCGCGCCGCCGATGGCGCGATCCCGCCAGAACTCGATCGGCGCCGAGCAGTACCACCGGCCGTCGATCTTCAGCGCCATGCCGAGCGTGAACTGGATGGCACCGGTGAAGTTCTTCGGGATGATGTCGGGCCAGCTGCCCGCGCCGAAGCGCTTCGTGAAGTCGATGCTGATCCCCGTGGGCCCGAGGATCAGGCGCGTGATGTGCGCCGTTTCCGCCCAGTTCCGATAGTCGATCGGCGAATCGAGGGCGATGGCCTGCGACAGGCTGAACGACTGCACTCGGAAAGGGCTCGCCGAGGAGAGAGGGCCGGTGACGTTGTTGGTCGTATCGGTCGCCTGCGCGCGCCACCAGTAGGTCCCTTCGGGCAGTTGCGCGGTGACGGTGTGCGACGTGAATCCGAGCCCTCCGCGCTCCGGCTGCGTGCCCGAATAGACGATCGGGTTGAAGGCCGCCGACCGCGCCACGTCGAACCGGTAGACGATCGCCCCGGCCGGCCCGCTTCGCTGCACGTTGTTCACCGTCAGCGTCGGCTGCTGGCTGGTGGCGCCGTTGGCACCGGGCGAGGAGAGCACGGGCGCCTGCAGGACCACCTCGGGGCCAATCTTCAGCATGCGGGGCTTGGAGTTCGGGCCGTCGAAGCCGCCGCTGGTCGCGCGGGCGCGCCAGTAGTACGTCTTGTCACCCGGCAGCTTGTCGACCGAGACGCTCGTCTGTGAACCGCCCGCGGTGATGCCGCCCTTCGAGAACACCATCGACCCGAATCCCGCGTCGGTGGCGACGTCGAACGTATAGGTGAGCGCGACCCGCCCGGTCGTCACGGCGTTGGAAACGACGAGCGTCATCGGCTGCGACGCGTACGGCACCAGCTCGCCTTCCGCCGGCGTGGCCGGCCTCGGCGTCGTCAGCGTGACGCCGGTCTTCGCGTCGGTCGCCGCCGCGACGTCGGCGGTCGTGCCGTTGTTCGCCACGTCGCTCGGACGAGCCGGGCTGTTCTTCTGGCATCCGGCCGCCACGAGCAGCGCGAGCGCGCCGCCGATGGTCCACACGGTGTGAAGCGTCTTGGTCATGGCCTTCATGGGACTCCTGCCGCGGCAACGGATCGAACTGATCAACGGGCGGCGCACCTGCGGCACGCTGTAGTTTTCACGGGACCGAACACCATCAACTGAGAGCCGCGACAAAGGCTGGGAGACCTGCCGGCGGCGGCGAGGGATACCGAAGAATACGGTTTTGTCGCTGGCTCGTCAAGAAGAACTATCGGCGCGTCAGCCTCGGGAGACCAGTTGCGGCGCGTCGGCGACCGCCTGCCGGATCTCGCGGACGACGTACACCGGCTTGTTCTGGGACTCGTGGTAGGTCCGTGCCTGCAGCTCGGCCAGCAGCCCCAGCGTCACGAGCTGGACGCCGGTGAAGACCAGCAGGATGCCGAGCAGGAGCAGCGGGCGGTTGCCGATCGCCTCCTGGCCGGTGAGCCGCAGGAATGCGAGCCAGCCGGAAATCGCGGCCCCGAGCAGTCCCATTGCCGCGCCGATGAGGCCGAAGATCTGCAGCGGCCGCGTCGAATAGCTCAGCAGGAATTTGACGGTCAGCAGATCGAGGACGACCCGCACGGTCCGCGAGATGCCGTACTTCGAGCGGCCGTGCCGCCGCGGGCGATGGTTGACCGCGACCTCGGCAATCGTCACCCCCTGGTCGCTCGCGATGGCCGGCAGGAAGCGGTGCATCTCGCCGTAGAGACGCATCGGCTTGACCACCTCGGCGCGGAACACCTTCAGCGAGCAGCCGTAGTCGTGCAGGTGCACCCGGGTCACGAACGAGATGAGGCCGTTGGCGATCGTCGACGGCAGCCGCCGCGAGATCAGCGCATCCTTCCGCTCTTTCCGCCAGCCGCAGACGATGTCGTATCCGCGCTCGAGCATGTCGATCATCGTGGGGATGTCGCGCGGGTCGTTCTGGAGATCTCCGTCCGAGGTGACGATGAGCCGCCCGCGCGCGTGATCGAAGCCGGCGGCGAAGGCCGCCGTCTGGCCGAAGTTGCGCCGGAGGCGGATCACGCGCAGGCGCGAGTCGTGCGCCTGCAGCTCCGCCATGATCCGGAAGCTGTCGTCGGTGCTGCCGTCGTCGACCAGGATGATTTCGTAGGGGCGTCCCCATGCCTCGAGCGTGTCGGTCAGCTCGCGGTGCAGCTCGACGATCGACGGCGCCTCGTTGTGGATCGGAATGACGACGCTGAGGTCTGGCGTCATGAGCGTGGCCCATGATACGCGATTATCATGGCTCCGCCGCCTGCTGCCGCGTCCAGAGCCAGTAGCCGACCGCGCCCGCGGCGATGAGGCCGAGCACCGAGTAGAGAACGGTCCGGGTGTTGTGGTTCACGAAATCGAGGGCCCGGTCGCCGAACCAGAGCGCGAGCAGCGCCTCCGCGAAGTACCTCCCGCCACGCCCGATCGCGATGGCGATGGCGAACCGCGCCGGGCTGATTTCGGCGACGCCGGCGAGCAGGACGAAGATCTTGAAGGGGGCTGGCGGCGGCAGCAGCGACGGGATCAGCACGGCCAGGATGCCGTGCCGCTGGAGCGTCGCCCGGCCCTTTTCGAGCGCCGCGCTGGTGAAGTGCCTGGCCAGCAGCGCTTCCCCGCCCTTCCGCGCCAGGTAGTAGATGAACAGGCAGCCGGCGATGGACCCGGCCGTGGCGCTGAGCGCGTAGAACAGGAACCGCGCCTTGTGCTGCGTCACCATCCAGATGACGAGGAGGTCGGCGACCTCGGGAAGCGACAGGACCGAGGAATCGAGAAAGGTCACGAGGAAGAGTCCGGGCCCGCCGAGGGCCAGCGCGACGGCCTGGACTTTTCCGCTGACCGAATGCCACCAGCGGGTGATTCCGCCCATAGAATGAACAGGTGATTATACCGTCGCGCACACGGGTCGTTCCCCTGGCGCTCGCCGCGCTGGCCGCGATCGGCGGCGCGCTGGTGGCCTGGCAGTACCATCGCCTCGGCCTGACGCTGAGCCACTACGACGCGCGCGGACACCTCGTGGTCGCGCGCCGCGTGTTCGACAGCCTCACCCCCGGCTGGCAGCAGATCGGCGCCATCTGGCTGCCGCTGCCGCACCTGCTCAACATGGTTCCGGTTCAGGTCGACGCGTTCTATCGCACGGGCGCATCGGGCGTGGCCATCTCGATCGCGGCGTTCGCGCTCGCTGCCGGCGCGCTCGCCTGGATTGCGCTGCACCTGACCGGATCGGCCGCCGCCGCGGTTGCGACCTCGGCCGTCTTCGCGTTGAACCCGAACGTGCTCTACCTGCAGGCCACGCCGATGACCGAGCCGCTGCTGCTCGGGCTCGACGCGCTGGCGATCGCGCTCCTGCTCGCATGGCTCGACGGCCGGCGGATCGGCACGGCCGCGCCCGGCTGGGCCTTCGCGCTGGCCTGCCTCACCCGGTACGAGGCCTGGCCGGTCACGGCCTGCGCGCTGGCGATGGCCGCGTTGACGTTGTGGCGGCGCGGTGAGCCGCCCCGCCGCGCACTCGGGCGCGTCGGGGCGATCGGGATCTTCCCCGCCGCGGCCATCGTCGCGTTCTGCGCGTTCAGCCGCGTGGTGATCGGCCAGTGGTTCGTCGCCAGCGGCTTCTTCGTCCCGGAGAACATGGCGCTCGGCCGACCTCTGATCGCCGCAGCCGAGATCGTGTGGGGCGCGTACGCCCTGAGCGGGACGGCGATGCTGACGCTCGGGGCGGCCGGCCTGATCGCGGCAGCGGCGTGGACGTGGCTGAAGCCGGGCTCCGCCTCGCTCGTGGCCGTCTCGTTCGCGGCCACGGCCGCGCTGCCATGGGCGGCGTTCGTGAAAGGGCATCCGTTCCGGATCCGCTACATGGTGCCGCTGGTGGCGGCCGAGGCGATCGGCACGGGCATCCTGGTCGGCCTCGCGCTCGCCGCCCTCGGGCGGGCGCGGCGCCTGGATCGGCTCGCCGTGGCGGCGCCGATGGTCCTCGCCGTGCTCTTCCCCGCGGCGGCGGCGTTCGAGCTCGGCCCCCTCGACCGCGGTGCGCCGATGGTCGTCGAGGCGCAGTGGGATCGGCCGAACCAGGCGCAGCGGTGCCGCGTCACCGACTACCTCGTCGAGCACTACGACGGCACGACGATTATGGTGAGCATGGGCGCGCTGGGGCACTACATGCAGGAGACATCGCGCGAGGGCTTCGCAATCCGCGATTTCCTGCACGAAGGCAACGGCGACTTATGGAAGGCCGCGCTCCTGCGCCCCAGGCCCTTCGTCGGCTGGATCCTGATCGAGGAGAAGGCGGAGGGCGGCGGGATGCTGGCGCGCCGGGCCCGGGAGAACCCGCACTTCCTCGACGGATTCTCCCGGGTGGCCGAGGGCGCCGGCGTCGCGCTGTACCGAAGGGACGATCGCGGCCGGGAACCGTGAGCGCGGATCGCCCGAACGGTCAGAACCGCAGGTTGACGACGAACAGGTAGTTCATGCCCCCCAGGTCGATCTTGCTGCCGGCGAACCCCTCGCTCGAGGGCAGATCGCCCTTCGCCGCCTGGTAACGGATTTCGCCACCGACGCCCACGGCGCCGATCGGGACCGTGATGCCACCGAGCACGACCGGCCCGACACTCGCGCCGCTGCCGGAGAAGCTGTCGCGGAAGATGCTGTTGTCGTTGAAGTCGACGAACTGCCCGGTCTCGCTGTATCTCCACGCAAAGACGCCCACGCCAGCGCCGATGTACGGCTTGAACCCGCCGTTGTTGCCGAGCGGCAGGAAGCGCACGGTCGCCGTGAACGGCACGATGCGGAGCTTCAGGTCCTGCTCGATCTCGGAGTCGTCGGAATTGACGAAGTCGCGATAGACGCTGGGTACACTCCGCGAGTAGACGCCGACGCCGAGCCCGGCTTCGAGGTTGCGCGTGAGGCCGACGAGGTACTCGCCCCCCGCCGTCACGGCGTTGAAATCCTTGAGGCGGAACGCCAGGAAGTTCGCGTCCTGAAACAGGACGTCGTCGGTGCCGCGCGCGTCTTCGCTGCGGACCGTGAAGCCGCCAACGTACAGGTTGACCGACTGCTGCGCGAATGCCGACGGCGGGGCAATGAATCCAGTGACCAGGGCCGCGGCCCCGAGGCCTCCGAGGCCCATGATGAGTCGACGCATGAGAATGCCTCCTGGGGACGGCAACCTAGCAGAAGCAATGCCAGCCGATGGCGCGAAATGGGCGCAAAAGGGGCGTCCGGTTCCGGACGTGTCTACCATGGGGGTCAGCGGCGTCCGCCGTTGTCGACAGCCCGGGCTGCTGAGAATGCACACGGGCGCCTCATGCGCCGCCAGCGGAGGAACCCGAGGCCCCCTTGTCGCGCTCGCGTGACCACTGCGATTCTGAAGTCCCTGATCACGGCGAGCATCGCCCCGTGCAGCCGGCCGTTGGTCGCGAGCACGTGGCCCAGCCGCGACTGGAACGGCTGGCCGTTGGTGCCGGTCACCGTTCCGCCCGCCTCGGCGACCAGGAGCGCGCCGGCCGCGATGTCCCACGGCTTCAGATCCGACTCCCAGAACCCATCCATCCGCCCGGCGGCGACATAGCAGAGATCGAGCGCCGCGGAACCGAGCCGACGCACCGCGCGGGCGCGTCCGACGAACCTGCCGAAGAGCCCGACGATCTCGTCGACCCGTTTGTGCACGTCGTAGGGAAAGCCGGTGACCAGCATCGCGTCGACGAGCGCTGCCGCGCCCGACACCTGGAGCGGCCGCCCGTTGAGGAAGGCGCCCCGGCCGCGCTCGGCGGTGAAGAGCTCCCGCCGCGTCGGATCGTAGACGGCCGCGACCTCCGCCACGCCGTCGATTTCGAGTGCCAGCGACGCGCAGAAGATCGGCAGGCCGTGGGCGAAGTTGGTCGTGCCGTCGATCGGATCGAACACCCAGCAGGCGCCCGGCAGCGGGCGGTCGATCGGCGCGCCCCCGGCCAGCTCCTCGGCCAGCACCTGGTGATCGGGAAAGCGCTCGGCGATGAGCGCCCTGAACCGGCGCTCGACGGCGACGTCGACGTCGGTGACGAGGTCGATCTTGCCCTTCTTGTCCACCTGGACGTCGTGGCCGAGCCGCGCCATCTGGAGGTCGCCGGCGCCCAGCACCGCCTCGACGGCCGTGGACATCAGCAGCGGATCGGACGGCAAGGTCAGGCCCGGACGGAACGATCGGACGAATCGGCGGGCTGCACGCGCTTCGTCATGCGGATTTCCATGCCGCCTTCCGGGGCGCGCCGGAGCAGCACGTCGTCCATGAAGCTGCGAATGAGGAAGATCCCGCGGCCGCTCGACTTGAGGACGTTCTCCGGGGCCAGGGGATCGGCGAGCAGCTCCGGGTCGAAGCCGTCGCCCTGATCGCGCACGCGGATGGTGAGCGCCGGCGACGAGTTGGTCGGGCACACCTCGAAGTCGACGAACACGTGCTTGGCGGTGTCGTTGCGGTTGCCGTGCTTGATGGCGTTGATGACCGATTCGCGGATCGCGACGCCGACCCAGTGCACGGCGTCGTCGTCGAGCCCCGCGCCGCGGCCCACGTAATCGCTCACCACCTGGACGACATCGAGCATCTCGAAGGCGCTGGTGAACTCGAGGTGGACCACCTGGTGGCCGTTGTCAGTCATGGGCGCGCGAGCCGGACGCCCCACGGAGCGTCAACGGGCGAGTGAATACCATCACGCTGTGCGCTGTCAAGCCGCCGTAGCGTAAGATCGATCGTCATGCTGCCGACGGCCTCTGCCCGCATCGAGCCGGCCCGCCGCCTCCGCGGCCGGGCGCGCGTGCCGGGCGACAAGTCCATTTCACACCGTTACGCGATCCTGTCCGCGCTCGCCTCCGGCTCCTCGCGTCTGGCCGGCTATTCGCCCGGCGCCGACTGCCAGTCCACGCTCGCCTGCCTGCATCAGCTCGGCGTGGACGTGGCGCGCGGGCCCGAGGGGGCCCTTACTCTACTGGGACGAAGTTTGGGCGGTCTGCGTTCATCGGCGGCGCCCCTCGATGCCGGCAACTCCGGCACCACCATCCGCCTGCTGGCCGGCGTGCTGGCCGGGCACGCCTTCACGAGCCGGCTCGCCGGCGACGCCTCCCTCTCGCGCCGGCCGATGCGGCGGGTCCTGGACCCCCTGGCGCGCATGGGCGCCCGCGTCGAGGCGACCGACGGCCATCCGCCGATCGTCGTCTCGGGCGGCGGCCTGCGTGGAATCGACTTCGTGCCCGACGTGCCGAGCGCCCAGGTCAAGAGCGCCGTCCTGCTGGCCGGCCTCCATGCCGACGGCACCACCAGCGTGACCGAGCCGGCGGCGACGCGCGACCACACCGAGCGCGCCCTCGCCGCCTTCGGCGTGGAGCTCGACCGCGCGGCCACCCGGGCCGCGGTGCGCGGCGGCCAGCGCCTGAGCGCGTGCGACCTCGTAATCCCGGGCGACTTCTCCTCGGCCGCATACTGGCTCGTCGCCGCGGCGGCGCTGCCCGGCTCGCGCGTCGAAATCGCCGACGTCGGCCTGAACCCGACGCGTACGGCCCTGCTCGGCGTCCTGCGGCGTTTCGGGGCGCGCGTCGACGTGGAGGAGACCTCGCACGAGGCCGGCGAACCGCGCGGCGTCGTGATTGTCGAAGCCGACCGCGCCGGCGCCGTCGAGATCCTCCCCGACGAGGTGCCGGCGCTCATCGACGAGCTGCCGGCCATCGCCGCGCTCGCCACGCAGGGCGGCGAGGTGCGCGTGAGCGGCGCGGCCGAACTCCGGATCAAGGAGAGCGATCGCATCGCGACGCTCGTCGCCGGCTTCCGCGCGCTCGGCATCGAGGCCGACGAGCGCCAGGACGGGTTCGTCGTGCACGGGGGCGGCGCCGGCGCGCGCGGCGGCGCGGCCGACGCGTGCGGCGACCACCGCATGGCGATGGCGTTCGCCATTGCCGCACTCGGCGCCCGCCGTGCCTCGATCGTCGAAGGCGCCGAGTCGGTTGCCGTGTCCTATCCGGCCTTCTTCGAGACCCTCGAGCGGCTCGTCGCGTGAAAGCCGACAAGGTGTATCTCGTCGGCTTCATGGGTGCGGGCAAGACCACCCTCGCCCGCGCGCTGGCCAGGCGGCTGGACTGGGAGGCGGTGGACATCGACGAGCTCGTCGAGCAGCGCGAGCACCGGTCGGTCGCCGAGATCTTCGCGCGGCACGGCGAGCCGTACTTTCGCGCGCAGGAGCGCGCCGTCCTGCTCGAGCAGCTCGGACGCCCCCAC
This sequence comes from uncultured Acidobacteriota bacterium, assembly GCA_963840225.1. Taxonomy (GTDB): domain Bacteria; phylum Acidobacteriota; class Vicinamibacteria; order Vicinamibacterales; family CAVVIG01; genus JBLMXQ01. The sequence goes on along the minus strand of CAWIYH010000004.1, from coordinate 624,776 downwards.
GTCGTCGTGGCCACCGGGGGCGGGACGTTCGTCGATCCTCAGAACCGCGCCGCGATCAACCAGGACGGCGTGTCGATCTGGCTCGACGTCCCGCTGGACCGCGCCATCGCCAGGGTCCCCGCCGACGGCCGTCGTCCGCTGGCGTCGAGCCGCGGCGCGTTCGAACGGCTTTTCGAGGCGCGCCGGGCCGCCTACCAGCTCGCCCACGTCCGGTTCGATGCCGGCCGTTCCGGCGTGGATGCGCTGGTCGAACAGCTAGTAGACTGGTTGGATTCGCGGTCCTGACCGCTTCGAGGACGGCCGACACCTTATGCGCTATCTCGTCCTGACCGACATCCACGCGAACCTTGAGGCGCTCGAGGCCTGCCTCGCCCATGCCGCCGAACGGGGTTACACACGCACGCTGGTCCTCGGAGACCTCGTGGGCTACGGCGCGGACCCCAACGGCGTCGTCGACCGGGTCCGGACGCTCGCGCCCGTCGCGATCGTGCGCGGCAATCACGACAAGGTCGCCTGCGGCATCGATCAGGCCGATGGCTTCAACGCCGTGGCCCGCAGCGCCGCGCGCTGGACGCTCGACGTCCTGACGCCCGACCGCCGCGCGTGGCTGGCTGCCCTCCCGCAGGGGCCGCACGTCGTCGACGCCCTCATCGAGGTGTGCCACGGCTCTCCCGTCGATGAGGACGCGTACATCTTCGACGAGCTCGACGCGCTCCGGGCCCTGAAGATCGCCGAGCGTCCCGTGTGCCTCTATGGGCACACGCACTTCCCGGCGTCGTTCGAGCTGGCGGACGGCGCGATTGAAGGCCTCGCTCCGATCGGGGCGCCCGAGGGCTCCCTTGCCGGGGCCAGCCGCGCGGAGATCCCGCTGCGCGCCGGTTCGAAGTACCTGATCAATCCCGGATCGGTGGGACAGCCGCGCGACGGGGACCCCCGGGCGGCCTTCGCCATCGTGGACGGCGACGAGAAGCGGATCGAGTTGTATCGGGTGAACTATCCGATCGAAGCGGCGCAAGCCAAGGTCGTCAAGGCTGGTCTCCCCGAGGTCCTGGCGCAGCGGCTGGCGGTCGGGCGGTGAACGAGGTTTACCGGGTGGAGCGCTTTTCCCGTTCCTCGCGGCGCCTGAGCTCGACCGCGTAGGCGTCGCGGGCGGCCCGGGACCCGAGGATCCAGCCGACGACGATACCGACCATCAGGACCGCGGGGATGAAGATGAAATGACCGGCCGTCACCGCGTCCCGCTCCGCTCGCCCGTCCGCCGCGCCAGCGCCTGCATGTCGGCCTGGACCCGGCCGAGCCGCCGCCAGATCGACCACACGTAGACGAGCACCGCCACCCAGACGAACGCATAAGCGGCGATGAGGAGCGTCGCGGCCGGGATCTGCTCGCCCGCCGGCACCTGGCTGACGGGCACGAACTCGCTCTGCCCCGGCTGGAATGCGTACGCCGGTGCCGTCAGGAGCCATGTCGCGGCGAGGCCGGATGCGGTCGCCAGGAGACGTCGAATGGTCGTCATCATCATTACTCCTCGCTTGCCAGGTAGAGCTCGTCGAGTGCGGCGCGCTCGTGCTCCAGCGTCACGCGCATCATCAAGAGCACCACGAACAGAAGCATGAACGCGGCCACGCTGAACCAGAACGCGCCGAACATCCCGGCCCCGAGCGACGGCACGACGCTCGTTTTGGGGTGGATCGTGCGCCAGATATTCACCGAGACGTACACGAACGGCACGTTCGCCATGCCGAAGACCGCCATCGCCGCCGCCAGCTTGTCCGCTCCCGGGCCACCGTACTTCCGGACGAGCAGGTACCCGATGAAGATCACCTCGAGGAGCAGCGCCATCGTCAGGCGCGCATCCCACTGCCACCAGACGCCCCAGGCCTTGCGTCCCCACAGCGGCCCGGTGACCAGCCCCATCAGCCCGAAGAGGACCGTCAGCTCGCCGGCCGCCGCCGCGACGCGATCGGCCGCGGGCTTCCGCTTGAACAGGAAGGTCAGGCTTTCGATGCCGCAGAGGAACACGCCCGTGAACATCGCGAACCACGACGGCACGTGGAAGTAGAAGATCTTCTGCACGAGCCCCATCGTCGACTCGTACGGGGCGTTCGCGATCATCACCGGGGCGTAGGCGAACATCGCCGCGGTGACGATCACGAGGGGAACGAACAGTTTCTTGGTCATGCCCTACTCCGTCATGAGCGGTTCGAACGTCCAGAGCGCCAGCGTGACGAAGACGACGTCGAAGGCCGTGAGGAGCGCAATCCACATCGTCGCGACCGGCTCATCGGGCGGCGCCGCCAGCAGGGCCGACGTGCCGCGCACGCCCGCGATGATGACCGGCACCGTAATCGGGTACAGCAGGATCGGCAGGAGCACGTCCCGCGTCCGCGCCCGCACCAGCATCGCGGCGAACAGCGTCCCGACGGCCGAGAACCCGATCGTTCCCGTCGCCAGCAGCCCGACGAGGTGCAGCGGGCGTACGAACAGCTGCGCCTGGAACAGCAGCGCGATGAGCGGCACCAGCAGCAGCTCCGCCACGCCCAGCAGCAGCACGATGCCGAGGAGCTTGCCGACGTAGATCGCAGGCCGCGGCGCCGGCGCGAGCAGCAGCGCCCGAAGCGTCTCGCCGTACCGCTCGCGCTCGAACGTGCGGCCGAGCGCCAGCGTGCCGGCGAACGCGACCGCGATCCAGAGGATGCCGGCCGCCGCGTCTTCGAGCGGCTGCCCTTCCTTCACGAACGCGAACGCGAAGATGAGAACGCATGAGACGGCGAAGAAGAGCGTCGTGTACAGAATCTCGCGGCTCTTGACCTCGATCGCGAAATCCTTCCGCAGCACCAGGAGCGCGGTGCGCGCGAACGCGTTCACGCGCTCCCCACGAGCGCCCGGTACCGCGCGCGAAGCCCGGGACCGGCCGGCTCGTCCGAGACCAGCCGCCCCTCACGAATCAGCACGACACGCTGGACGAGCCCGTCGGCGACGTCGAGGTCGTGCGTCGCCAGGATCACGATCGTTCCCGCCGCGGCGAGCTCGCGCAGCCGGCTGCTGACGATGCCGACGGCGCGGTCGTCCAGGCCGGTGAAGGGCTCGTCGAGCAGCAGAAGCCGGGGGTGGTGCAGCAGCGCCCGCTCGAGCGCGAGGCGCTGGCGCATGCCCCGCGAGAACCCGGCGACGTCGTCGTCGCCCCGATCCGCGAGGCCGGCCGAGGCCAGCGCCGCGTCGACGGTCGGGCCCGCATCCAGGCCGTAGAGGCGTGCGAAGAACGTCAGGTTCTGCCGCGCGGTGAGCTCGGGATAGAGATACAGATCGTGGGCGAGGAGACCGATGCCCCGGCGGACGACATCGGCGGGAATCGCCCGGCCGCCGGCGGCCGCCGGGCCGGAGCCTCGTGCGCCCCGGCTCGAGCCGGCGCCGCCGCCGTCCGGCGCTCCATTGCCGTAGCGGACTTCGCCGCTCGTCGGTGCCACCAGCGTCGCCATGATGCCGATGAGGGTGGACTTGCCCGCCCCGTTGGGACCGAGCAGGCCGATGAGCTCGCCCGACCTGACCGACAGCGATACCCGGGTGAGCGCGCGGCGACGGCCGAAATGGCGTGAGACGTCGGCCAGCGAGACCGTTTCGAACTCGACCATCACGCGGCGAGGCCGGCGCGGCCCGCCGGGTCTCGACCCGTGTCGTCCTCGTCGAGGACCCCGTAGAGATGCTCGAGCGCGGCGAGCAGTTCCTCGCGGCGCGCCGGATACCGCGACTTGTCGCCGCGGCCGAGGCGATGGTCGCGCTCCAGGCGCAACAGTTCGGTGAACAGCTTGTCGCGCCGGGCCACCAGCCGCTTGCGCTCGGCCGCGCGCGCCTCGCGGTCCTCGGGACGGGTCGAGGCCCACACGCCGAGGAGCACGATGGCGACCGCCAGCGACAACGCCGTCCGGCGGCCCGCCGCGCTGTGGTGCGGCATGCCGTCCAGCCTGATCGTGATCGGACGGCCAGCAGCGACCGCCGGCCCGGTCGCCGCGATGTAGGTGTCGCCGTCCGCCGGCATGTCGCGCTGCGCCGACACCTGCGCCGACGTCAGCTTCGTCGCGCCGACCTTCTTGACCACCAGCGCCATCTGCTCGAGCGTGGAGGGAAAGAGCTGAGAGAACTCGATCGAGCCGCCCGATACCGGCAGCTCGAAAGCCACCTGCACGGAGGTGCGCCCCGGCGCGAACGGCCCCTGGACGCGCAGCCGCGTGCCGCTGACGCTGGCGCTCGGCGACGAGCCGTCGAGCACCGTCGTACCGGTCGCGCCCGTCGGCATGTCCACGATGAACGGCCTGGAGGTATTCACCCGGCCGCGCGCGGTGTTGGTGATGTCGAGCAGGTAGTACACCGTGATCGACTCATCGGACGGCTCGACGACGATGCGCGATTCCCCGCCGAGCACCACCTCGCCGGTAACCGGCGGTGCCGCGGCCGCCGCCGCAGCGGCCGCCGCCTTGGTCTTGTCGGTCGCCACGAGCATCAGCCGCACGCCGCCCCGCTGGGGCGCCGGGAACTCCTGCGACTCGAGATGTTCCCCGTCCACGTCGGCCACGGCCTTGACCGTCTCGCCGGGCGTGAGGCCCTGGAAGATCACATGGCCCGAATCGTCGGTCTTCTGCTTGATGACCTTCGACCCCACGTGCAGCTCCACCTCGTGGCCGGTGACGTTGTGCGACAGGTCGCCGACAATCAGCCGTACGCCGACCGCGCCGTTCGGAAGGTCGTCGACCGGACGCGGGATGCCGGACATCTGCTTCATGTCCGGCATGGCGAATCCGCCGCTCCCGCCCATCTGCGCGTACGCCGCTGGGGACGCCAGGCAGAGGAAGCCGAGGACGCAGAGGACACCAGGAATACGACCGTCGAGCCGGCGATGATGGGGCGTCGTGTCCATGTGCGTCCTTTGCGCCGTTGAGGTCATCGAACAGGGGCGGCTCAGAGCTTCGCGCCGCACGCCTTGCAGAAGCGGGCGTCGGGATCGTTGGCCACCTGGCACGCGCCGCAGACGCGCTCTTCGAGCGGCGTCGCATCTGGCGTGCCGGCCGGCGTGTCGGCCGGGCCGAGCCGTGCCGCAAGCTCGTGCTCGATCTGCGCCCGGTATCCGGCTCCGGCGTCGAGCTGCCGCATCAGGCGTGCCGCGCGCGCGCGCAGGCGCGTCGACATCTCGTGCCAGTCCTGCTCGCCGAGCTTCCCCATCGCGCGATCGAACTCGAGCTCCTTGATGGTCCGGAGCACGAGCAGCTTCTCGCGCTCGAGGGCCACGCGCGTCCGATGGCCGATCATCGCCGTCCGGTCGTCTTCCGGAGTGACCAGCGGGCGCAGCGTGCGCAGCGCCGCGATGCCCACGAGCACGACGGTGCCGATGAGGACGGTCGCGAGGACGACCGCCGTCAGCCCCCGGCCGCGGACGAGGAACACGGCGGTCGTCGCGCAGCCCAGACCGGCCAGCACGAAGAACTGCCACGGCTGCAGCGACTGGCGCTCCACCGCGCCCGAGCTCGCCTGGGCGCGGGGGGTCAGCCGGGCGTCGCGGGTATCAGTCAAGGTTTCGGAGCTCATCGTCCAGGCGCTCTTCGAGCTCGGGATCGGCCGGCGCGGCCGGCGTCGCGGCGGACCCGGATTCCGGCCGGCGCGACCACTTCACGGCCGCCACGCCGACGATGACGATGCCGCCCGCGCCGAGCAGGTACGGAAAGAGCCAGGCCAGGCGGTTGAAGCCCTTGTCGATCGGCGCCGCGAGCGGCTCCTCGCTGCCGTACTTCTCGACGTAGTAGTCGATGATCTGCTCGCGCGTCATGCCCTTCTCGACCAGGCCCGCCAGCTCCACGCGCATGTCGGCCGCCACCCCGCACGTGCACTCGTTGAGGCGCTGGCGCCCGCAGGTGCCGCACATGCAGATGATCTCGCGCTGCATCGCTTTCTCGAGGGGGCTGCGCGGGACCACGGGGACGTTCTGCGACGACTCGACGTGCTGGGCGAACGCCGAGGGCGCCGCCAGCAGGAGCATCAGGAACAGCAGCATCGTGGTCGCCGGCGCGGAGGCCGACGGCAGGCGCGCCGCCGCGAACGCATAGGCGCGTTCCGGCAGGAGCGCGATGCCGGTGCCTATCGCCATCACGCCGAAGCCCAGCCAGATCCAGTTCACCAGTGGATTGATCACGATCTGCAGCTGCGCGCTCTGCGTTCCCAGGTCGTACGCCGGCAGCACCAGGTACAGGTCCTCGGCGAGCGTCCTGCGGATCGCGACCTCGGTCGTCGGCTCCTGCTCGTGCTTGCGATAGAACCACTTCGCCGGGTACATCGTGTCGAGCTGATGGCCGTCCTTGAAAACGGCCATGTACCCCGTGACCATCTGCTTCTGGCCGTCGTCGCTCACCTTCACGCCGTCGTTGCGGATCGTGTAGCCGCCGACCGTCGCCTGCTGGCCCGGCTTGAGCAGCACCTGCTCGTCGCTCTTGTAGCCGCCGCCGGCGAATCCGAGGAACATCAGCACGATGCCGACGTGGACGATGTAGCCGCCGTAGCGCCGCTTGTTTCGCCCGACGAGGCCGATGATCGCCGTCAGCAGATCCGTGCCGGTGTTCTTCTGCCGCACGCGGCCGCCGCGCCAGAACTCCTGGGCGATCGTCGCGACGACGAAGGCGCACAGGGCGAAGCAGGCGAGCGAGCCCCAGACACGGACGCCGGCCGCCACGAGTCCCGCGAGCGTGACGACGCCGGCCACGGTCGGCCAGAGGAACTGGTCGCGCAGGTTCTTCAGCGTCGACTTGCGCCACGCGAGCAGCGGCCCCAGGCCGGTCAGGAACAGCAGGATGAGCCCGATCGGGAGCATCCACTTGGTGAAGAACGGCGGTCCCACGGTCAGCCGCTCCCCCGTCAGCGCTTCGCTGAGCGTCGGGAACATCGTGGCGAACAGGACGAACATCGCCGAGAAAAGCAGGATCCAGTTGTTCACCAGGAACGCCGCCTCGCGCGACATCCACGAGTCCAGCTCGTTGCGCGCCTTGAGCAGCGGCAGCCGGTAGATGACCAGCGCGAAGCTGAAGGTCAGGATGGCGACCATGAAGCCGGTGAACAGGTACGCCAGCGTGCGGTCCTCGCCGAACGCGTGGACCGACTGCACGACGCCCGAGCGGGTCATGAACGTGCCGAAGATCGTCAGGAAGAACGTGACGATGACCAGCGTGACGTTCCAGACGCGCAGCATGCTGCGCCGCTCCTGCACCATCACCGAATGCAGGAACGCGGTCGCCGTGAACCAGGGCAGCAGCCCGGCGTTCTCGACCGGATCCCAGCCCCAGTAGCCGCCCCAGCCGAGCTCTTCGTACGCCCAGATCATCCCGAGCGTCAGGCCGAAGGACAGGAACAGCCAGCTGAACATCGTCCAGCGCCGCACGGCGCGCAGCCACGAGTCGTCGAGGTGCCCGGTGATGAGCGCGGCGATCCCGAACGCGAACGGGATGGTCATCCCGACGAAGCCCGTGTAGAGCGACGGCGGGTGAATGGCCATGTACACGTTCTGCAGCAGCGGGTTCAGGCCCTGCCCGTCGGTCGGCGGCGTGGTCAGGAACGTCGTGAACGGGTTCTTGTGCACCACCATCAGATACAGGAAGAACATCTGGACGGTGGAGATGACCGCCACGACGTACGGGATCAGCTCGCGGTGGCGCTCCCGGTTCACGTACACCGCAATCGATCCGAAGATCGAGAGCAGGAACACCCAGAACATGATCGAGCCGTCGAGCCCGCCCCAGTACGACGTGATCCGGTAGAACAGCGGCTGTACGCTGTCCGAGTAGTGCTGGACGTACTTGATCGAGTAGTCGCTCGTCAGGAAGGCGTTGATCATGACGGCCGACGCGACCGTCATCAGCGCCGCGATCAGGTAGAAGGCGCCGATGCCGCTCTCGATCAGGCGGCGCGAGCGGCGCCTCGCGCCGACGACCGAGATCACCACACTGTAGCTGCAGACGACGAAGGAGGCGAGGAGGAGAAAGGTGCCGAGATTGGCCATTAGGACCCCGTGCCCGTGTTGCTGGCCGCCTGGTACTTCGAAGGACACTTCGCCATCACGCCGTTCGGCGAGACATGGAAGCCGTCGGCCCCGAGCTCGCCCTTGAGCACCACCTCCGCTTCGTCCTTGAACGTGTCCGGAAGAACGCCGGTGTACGTCGCGCTCACCACGCCGCCGGCGTGACCCGAGCGCGCCGGGTTGTTCTGGATCTTGAAGCGGTACTCGAGCGTGTTCGGCTTCTGCACCCACGTCCCCGGAACGACATAGCCGTGCAGCTGAAGGCGCTTGCCTTCCCAGTTCTGCGCCTGCGGCAGCACTTCATCGACGTTCTTGTAGTACTCGGTCCCGTCGCGCAGTGTCGACCATAGCAGGCCCGTGAACGCGAGGACGAGGACGACGCTCGTCAGACCGATTTTGATATATCGATGTGTCATAAGGACTTCCGGGGAAACGTGTTCCTGTCAGAATAGCCCGGTTGCCGCCGATGATGCAAGATTCGTTGCGTCGCTTTTTTCGAGGATTCCAGCCCGCCGACGGGATTTCGGTGCCGATTTTCCAGCACCAGGCCGCGGAAAATCCCGCGGTGTCTCTGCTTGTCTCCCGCTTCAGCCCAGGCGCGGCATCTCACGCAGCAGCTCGAATACCGCGGCCACCGGCAGCCCGACGACGTTCGAGTACGAGCCCTCGATCCGCGGAACGAAGCGCGACGCCAGCCCCTGGATCGCGTACGCGCCGGCCTTGTCGCGCCCCTCGCCGCTCGCCACGTACCACGCGACGTCGCGCTCGGTGAGCGTCTCGAAGTACACCGCCGTGCGTTCCACCCGGCCGAGCTCGCGCGCGCCGGCGCGCAGGCTGATGCCCGTGAGGACGTCGTGCCGCCGCCCCGACAGCCGCCGCAACATCCCGGCCGCCTCTTGGTCGTCGAGCGGCTTGCTGAGGATGTCGCCGTCGAGGACGACCGCCGTGTCCGCGCCGAGCACGACGGCGTCGGGCGACGGCCCCACGGCCGCCGACTTCTCCGCGGCCAGCCTGCGGACGTACTGCTCGGGCGATTCTGCCGGCCGCGCGGCTTCGTCCACGTCGGCCGGACTGACCTGGAAGTCGAATCCCGCCGCTCGCAGGAGCTCGGCCCGGCGCGGAGACGCGGACGCGAGAATCAGACGCATGTGGCACGACAGGGTAATATAAGTTCTGCCATGCGTCCTCTTCACCAGGTGATGCCCGACGCGCTCGCGCAGCTGCTGCGCGAAGTGCCGCTCTCGGCTGGCAAGGTGGAGTTTGCGTGGAAGTCCGCCGTCGGACCGGCGCTCGAACGCGTCAGCGAGGTGCGCCTCGAGGGGCGCCTCCTCATTGTCGAGGCGGCGACCGCTCAGTGGACGCGGGAGATTGTGCGGATGGCGGGGTTGATCCTCCCCCGCGTCCAGAGTCTGCTCGGCCGCGAGACCGTGGAGCGGATTGTCGTCCGGCAACTCCCGACCTCCGCCCGTCACACACTCGATCCTCAGTGCCCGGCCTCCAGCCCCAAGCCTCCACTATGAGAGAAGCCGTCATCGTCAGTGCCGTCCGTACGCCGACCGGCAAGTTCCTCGGCGCCCTGAAAGCGTTCACCGCCCCGGCGCTCGGCGCGCTCGTCGTGGCCGAAGCCGTCCGCCGCGCCGGCATCGACCCGGCCATCGTCGACGAGTGCATCATGGGGAATGTCGTCACCGCGGGGGAGGGCCAGAGCCCCGCCCGACAGGCCGCGCTCAGAGGCGGCCTGCCCGATCACGTGGCGGCGCTGACGATCAACAAGGTCTGCGGCTCCGGGCTGAAGGCGGTGATGCTCGCCGACCAGGGCATCCGCGTCGGCGACATCGACATCGCCGTCGCCGGCGGCATGGAGTCGATGAGCAACTGCCCGTACCTGCTGCCACGCGTTCGTGACGGCCTCCGGATGGGCAACGGCGAGGTGGTCGACTCGATGATCAACGACGGCCTCTGGTGCTCGTTCGAGCAGTGCCACATGGGCAACGCGGGCGAGGTCGTCGCCGACGAATACAAGGTGACGCGCGAGGCGCAGGACGAATACGCCGCGCGCAGCCATCAGAAGGCGGCCAGGGCGGCCGAGTCGGGCTGGTTCAAGGACGAGATCCTTCCCGTCTCGCTGCCTCAGCGGAAGGGACCGCCCGTGCTGATGGACCGCGACGAGCCGATCCGGCCCGACACGACCGCCGAGAACCTGGCGAAGCTGAAGCCCGCGTTCAAGAAGGACGGGTCGGTGACCGCCGGCAACGCACCCGGCGTCAACGACGGCGCCTCGGCGCTGGTCGTGATGGCGTCGGAGCGCGCCCGCGCCCTCGGCCTGAAGCCGCTCGCGCGCATCGTCGGACAGGCGACGAGCGGACTGCCGCCGCGCCTGGTCCTGATGACGCCGGTCGAGGCCGTGCGGCGGGTCGCCGAGAAGGTCGGCTGGTCGCTGGCCGACGTCGATCTCTTCGAGCTGAACGAGGCGTTCGCCGTGCAGGCCGTGGCCGTGCTCCACGAACTGGGTATCGATCCCGAGAAGGTGAACGTGCACGGCGGTGCCGTCGCGCTGGGACACGCCATCGGGTCGAGCGGAGGACGGGTGCTGACGACGCTCCTCTACGCGCTCGAGCGGCGGCAGACCAAGCGGGGCATCGCGACGCTGTGCCTCGGCGGCGGCAACGGCGTCGCGCTTGCCGTCGAGCGGCTGTAGACGAAGGCACCTGCCGGCTCGCGCTCGCGTCGGGCCCGCGGGCGGAACCGGGAGGCCTCAACCGGGCACACCATGACAATCAACACGGTCGGGGTCATCGGCGCGGGGACCATGGGCAACGGCATCGCGCAGGTGTTCGCCCAGTCCGGACTCAACGTGATTCTGGTGGACGTCGGCCAGCCGATGCTCGACCGTGCGCGAAGCAGCATCGACAGGAGCCTCGGGAAGTTCGTCGAGAAGGGCAAGCTCTCGGCCGCCGACCGCGACGCGGCCCTGGGCCGCCTCGCCACGACGACGTCGGTCGATCGACTCGCCGAAGCGGATTACGTGGTGGAAGCCATCGTCGAGGATCCCGAGGCCAAGACGACGCTCTTCACCAGCCTCGACGCCATCACCCGGGGCGAGGTGATCCTCTCGTCCAACACCTCCTCGATCTCGATCACCGTCCTCGGCGCGGCGACCAAGCGACCCGACAAGGTGCTGGGCATGCACTTCATGAACCCGGTGCCGCTCATGACGCTCGTCGAGCTGATTCGCGGGCAGGCCACCTCCGCCGGGTCGATGCAGGTGGCCAGGGATCTGTGCGCGCGGCTCGGCAAGCACGGCGTGGAGGCGGCCGACTATCCGGGGTTCATCGCCAACCGCATCCTGATGCCGATGTTGAACGAGGCCTTCTTCGCGGTGATGGAAGGCGTCGGCACGCCCGAAGCGATCGACGCGGTGATGAAGGGCGGGATGAACCACCCGATGGGTCCGCTGACGCTCGCCGACTTCATCGGCCTCGACGTCTGCCTCGCGATCCTGAATGTGCTGCACGAGGGGCTCGGCGATCCCAAGTACCGCCCCTGTCCCCTACTCCGGCGGATGGTGGCCGCCGGGCATCTCGGCCGCAAGTCGGGCCAGGGCTTTTACACGTACTAGCCAGAGCGCGATCAGCAGCGGCAGCAGCCGGATGCACTCCTCGAGAATCGTGCGCGCGTTGTTGCGGACGACCGCCCACGTGAGGAAGCCGCCACGCCAGACGGGCGGGAACAGATTCCAGCCCGAGAGGTACCAGCCGTCGCTGAACGGCCACAGCGCCTGAATGCCGAACGGCACCAGCCGATCGACCTCCAGCCAGTCCAGCAGCAGATGGGTGGCGTACGCGAGGCCGCACATCGCAGCCACCCGAAGCACCGGACGGGTCGTGACCCGCGCTGTCACTGCGGCTGCGACAATGGTCACGATGAGGACGGCGCCGATGCTGTGAGACGCGGTCCGGTGCACGCCGAACAGCAGGTCCAGATCGGGCGAGGCCGCGAGGATGGCGCAGAAGACCGTCAGCCAGCCGCCCGCCCGGCGGAACCACGACGCGGCGGGCGGCGCCGTCCGCCAGCGGCGTTGGCCGGGCACGAGGTCGACGCTCCATGCGGCGGCCACTCCCGCAAGCGCGTGTCCAACGGAGCTGGGCATAGAAAGCCGAGATGCTGAAGTCAGACATAGCAGTCTTCGCCCAATGGACGCAATTGACCGCTGCAGAAATCGCAGGAACGCGACCTGTGAGGCGAAAGTGTCTGAAGCTGTAAGCTATTGATGTATATTATGTTGCCGTCGAGCGTTCCCATAATTGCGCTTGACTTTCGCTCGGCACGTCTTTAGAATGGCCCCGCTTGCCCGATCCCGAGCGCGAGAGTCTCCGCTCGAGCGCGAGGGAATGCGAAATTCGGCCGGAGCGAGCGGGGGTGGGGCCCCGCAGCCCGACACCCCGAGCGCGAGAGTCTCCGCTCGAGCGCGAGGGACATGCGAAGTTCGGCCAGAGCGAGCGGGGGTGGGGCCCCGCGAGCAGTAAGAAGGAGCGTCGGCATGCCCGCATCAGCAGACCGCGATGACCGTCAGGATCGGGAGCGCCTCAAGGCGTTGGATCTGGCCGTCGGCCAGATCGAAAAGCAGTTCGGCAAGGGCTCCATCATGCGCCTTGGCCAGAAGGGTGCCATCCAGCCGATCGACACCATCCCGACGGGCGCCATCAGCATTGACTTCGCGCTCGGGGTCGGCGGCATGCCGCGTGGCCGCGTCGTCGAGATCTACGGGCCCGAGTCGTCGGGCAAGACGACGCTGGCGCTGCAGGTGATCGCGGAAGCCCAGAAGCGCGGCGGCATGGCCGCCTTCGTGGACGCCGAGCACGCGCTCGACGCCGCGTACGCGCAGAAGCTCGGTGTCGACATCGACAACCTCCTGGTCTCGCAGCCCGACAACGGCGAGCAGGCGCTCGAAATCGTCGAGGTCCTCATCCGGTCGAACGGCGTGGACGTCGTCGTCGTGGACTCGGTCGCGGCGCTCGTGCCGCGGGCCGAAATCGAGGGCGAGATGGGCGACGCCATGGTCGGCCTTCAGGCCCGCCTGATGTCGCAGGCGCTCAGAAAGCTCACCGGCGCCGTGTCGAAGTCGAAGACCTGCCTCATCTTCATCAACCAGCTTCGCGAGAAGATCGGCGTCATGTTCGGCAACCCCGAAACGACCACCGGCGGCCGCGCCCTGAAGTTCTACTGCTCGGTCCGGATCGACATCCGGCGCATCGCCAGCATCAAGGACGGCGACGTCGTCGTCGGCGGGCGCACGCGCGTCAAGGTGGTGAAGAACAAGCTCGCCCCGCCGTTCCGCGAGGCCGAGTTCGACATCATGTACGGCGAAGGCATCTCGCGCACGGGCGACCTGCTGGATCTGGCGGTCGACAACCGGATTGTCGAAAAGAGCGGCGCCTGGTTCGCCTACAGCGGCGAGCGGCTGGGCCAGGGCCGCGAAAACGCCAAGCAGTTCCTCAAGGACAACCCCGAGATTTGCAAGGCCATCGAAGAGCGGGTGCGGCGCGAGCTGGGCCTCGTGCGGGAAGCCGAGCCGGCCGCCGTCTGAGCTTCCGGTCCGGCGGCAGGGCGTCAGTGGAGGGCGGGGCCTCCGCGGGGCGCCCTTTCAACCCTGGCGGGTGGCTGGTCGTCTAAGGCTGCGTCAGGAGGTCAGATGTCCCGCGTCCTTGCGCTCCTTGTCGCCTCCCTCGCGGCGTTCGCGCCGGCCTCGGGCGTCCAACCCTCGCCGGCGCCCGCGATCCACGGGGTGTGGTCCGCCGAGATTCGCGGCGGTTCGGTCTTCCTGCAGCTTCGGACCGACGGTCCCGACGGCGGCGACTGGAACATGGGCCGCATGGTCCCGGTCGATGCGTTCGGGGGGCTGCCGGCCAACGCCGACGCGTTCACTGCGGCCCAGATGGCCTTCGATCTTCGCCGCGAAGCCGGCACCCTGGCGCTCACGGGCGCCTTCCGCGACGGCCGCGGCGGCGGCCTGTTCACCTTCACGCCGCGCGAGGCCTTCGTCGCCGAGATGCAGGCGCTCGGCTACGCCGGCCCCTTCAGCGTCTGGCAGACGTACAAGTTCGCCGTCCACGACGTGGGCCCGGCGTTCATCAAGGCGCTCGCGTCCGAGGGCTACACTCGCCTGCCGATTGACATCGTCGAGCGGGCGGCCACGCACGGCGTCTCGATCGACTACATCCGCGACCTGAAGCGGCTCGGCTACTCCGGCATCGAGATGGATCGGCTCATCCGGATGCGCGACCACGGCGTCACGGCCGCTTACATCCAGGACATGGCCGCCGCTGGGTTCCAGAAGGTCCCGCTCGACGACCTGCTTCGCGCGCGCGACCATGGGGTCACGCCGGCGTACGTCGCCGAGCTTCGGGATCAGGGCGTGACGGTCGACACGCTCGACAGGTACGTGCGGCTGCGCGACCACGGCGTTCGCGGCGCGTACGTCGCCGACCTGAAGAAGGCCGGCTACGATCACCTCTCTCCCGAGTCGCTGGTCCGGGTGCGCGACCATGGCGTCATGCCGGACTACATCCAGGATCTCAAGGCGCAGGGCGTGACGGCGTCCGATCTCGACGTGTTCGTGCGCCTGCGCGACCACGGGGTCCGTGGGGATTACGTCGCCGCCCTCAAGAAGGCCGGCTACGGTGCTCCCGCGCCCGACGTCCTCGTGCGCGTCCGGGATCACGGCGTCACGGCGGACTACATCGCCGACATGCAGGAGCTCGGGTTGAAGGGCCTGACGCTCGACGAGATCGTGCGGCTCCGCGACCACGGCGTCACGCCCGGCTTTGTTCACCACGTCCGCTCCCGCGGTTTTCAGGAAGACACGCCCGAGGGGGGTTGATTGAGTTGAAGGACCGCGGCCTCTGGCGGCGGTAGCACCCGCGTCCTGCGCCACGGCGTCGAGGGGGCTTGCCTGCGGCGGCTGGCGCGCAGACGGTTCGCGCGCCACCCTTCGAACGAAGCTCATGCCCGTGCTATGATCGGGATTCCGCCTGAGCGCAAGACCTCACGTGGCGAGGTAGCTCAGTTGGTAGAGCATACGACTGAAAATCGTAGTGTCGGCAGTTCAATTCTGCCCCTCGCCACCACTTCCTAACCTTCAGTTCTTCAAAGCGAGCGGACGGCCCAGTCGCTGGCGAACGCGTCGCCGGCACTCCCGCACCTGAGTATCGCGGCCCCTCGGGCGTCCCTCCCGGCGGCCGACGCGGCGCGCGCCAGAGCCCTGCGGCTCACCAGGCTTCGCGTGATTTCGGCAACGCCTGACCGGTTCCCCGAGAAAATTCCCGCAAATCTCCGCGGTCCACCTATTGCATCATCGACTCGCTTCAGCAACGGTCGTGAGAGCGACATCGCGAACGTCCCGATTCTTCCGACCAGGCGCCAACAGTTCCGACAATCTCCGCCAGTCCTTGAGAGGAAGTCTCTGTATGACCCGATCGACGCATCGCATCATGGCCGTGGTTCTCGTTCTCACGTTTGGGTTCGAGTCTTTCGCCTTCGCTATCGACTCGAAGGGTGCGTCCTACTTCGGTGGAACGGTCAGCGCCTTCAAGGGCGCCAAGGATCCTGTCGAGGGGACGCTCAATACGACAGACGACGACGCCCTTCTGTTTCTCGCGAATGACAAGCCCTACAAAGGCGAGACCTTCTCGATCCCGTACGCGAAGATCATCGATCTTGAATACGGACAAAAAGCGGGCAGACGGGTGGGAACAGCGGTCGCGACGTCGATTCTGCTCGGGCCAATCGGGCTGTTGTCGCTCTTCTCCAAGAAGCGCAAGCACTTCTTGACGATTGGCTTCACGGACGCGAACGGCAAGGATCAGGTCGCCGTGCTGGAGCTGGGAAAAGACATCGTCCGGACGACGCTGCCGATTGTCGAGATCCGCTCCGGGAAGAAGGTGGAGTATCAGGACGAGGAGGCCAGAAAGTCGGCCAGGTAGCGGTCGCGGCGGGCGCGCCACGTCAGAGACCGGCCGCCGCCCTTACGGATCATCGTCATCGAGGCCATCCCGATCCGGACGATCGGCGCACCTATTCCTTCACGCCGGCCTTCCGCTTCAGGGCGTCGATCGCGTTCGACAGCCACTCGACGTCGTGACCGCGTTTCAGGCGCGCATCGCGGATGCAGGCCAGGTTTCCCGCGGTCGTCGCGCTCTCCCACGGCTCGCGTACGTGGCTGATCGCCAGACCCAGGTACCGTGCCGCGTCGTCTCGATCGTCGTCGAGCACGGACAGCTCGAGCAGCGTTGCGTAGTCCCAGTAGTCCGGCGCGCCGCCCGCGATCTTCCGCATCACGGCGAAGCGCACGACCGGCAGGAGCTGGTCCTTCCGCGCCGCGCTGCCGGGACTGCCCTCCACGTCCAGCAGCGTCACGGCGTTGATCCCGGGATAGGCGTCGCGCCAGTCGGCCTCGAACCCGCGCGCGTAGGCGTCGACGGCCTGCGCCAGGTACCCCCGCGCTTCCGGCCACTCGGCTCTCTTCTGCGCCTGCTGCCACAGATCCTTGTAGATCCGCCCGAGCAGGCCGAACGTCTCGGAGCTCGGCCCGACCTGGCCCAGCACCTCCTGAAGAACCCGGATCGCGCGGTCCCGGAGCCCCGCCGACCCTGAGTCCGCGCCGGCGAGTCGATTGAGCGCGAACGCCAGCTGCTCGCGCACGAGGACGCTGCGTTGCAGCACCGCGGGCATGTCGTCGAACAGCGACACCATGCGATTCCAGGCGCTCACCGCGCGGTACGAGAGGTACAGGTCGACGATCACGCCCGCCTCGGCGACGTCGAGCTCGAGCTCGCCGCGAATGCGGTCCAGGGCGGCGACCGCCTCCGCGCCCCCACGTCCCCGCGCCTCCTCGAGGTCGCGCTTGCGGGCTTCGCTGTAGGACACCAGGTCGCGGAAGATGTCGGTCTTCTCGTGGCCGGCGTATCGCTGCAGCAGCTCGTAGACCGAGGTGTCCGCGTCGCGGAGGCGCCGCAGGCGGCTGTCGGCCGGCAGGCTGCCCTGCTGGCTGCCGCTCACGAGTTGGAAGACCGGGCTGTCGGTGACGTCGCTGCGGCGGGCCAGATCGCGAAGGCTCTTCAGGCGGCCGGCCAGGCTCGTCCGCAGCTCGTCGGCCTCCGCCTCCCCGAAGGCATTCCCCTTCCCCAGTCGATACGGCACGGCGCGGATCAACGCCACGTCGAAGGGCAGCTTCGTCGTCTCGGCGACGATCGGCAGCGTGGTGTTGTGCCGCGTGGCATGGCGGACGCCGAGCTCGTAGAAGACGTTCGCGTTCGGGATCGTCAGATCCGCGACGGCGAAGTCGCACAAGAGGAGCCGCTCGAACATCGGCTTGTGAATGATGCCCGAGGCCTGTTCCTCGTCGGCACGAATCGGCACCAGTCCGGCGTCCTCGATGGCCGCCGCGATGGCCATCCGGTAGATCGCGTCGAAGTCGATGGCCGGAGCGCGCGGGTGCGCCGGGTCCTTCTTCCGGCCGAACGGCATGAGAACGAAACAGAATGGCTTGGGTGGCGTCATGACGACCCTCGATGGGTCGGGCCAGGCCGGCCCGATCAGACCACGGCTGCCGCACGGCCGAACACTGCGGGCAGCTCCGCCGCGAACGCATCCTCCCCCATCAGGTCGGCAGCCCGGAAGGCCTGCTGATACATGGAGCCGGCCTGCCAGGGCCGCGGCCCGAGCGCCAGCGCGCGCGCGTACGCCTGGCGCGCCGCCAGGGTGTCGGCCAGGTAGAGGTAGGCCTCTCCTTCCGTCGCGTGCCGCCAGATGTCGTCGCCTGACGCCCGCGCGCAGTGCTCGAGCGCCCGCCGCGCGAACGCCCGGCACGCGTCCGCGTCGCTGCCAGAGGCCAGCTCCATGAACGCACAGTTGATGGCATGGTAGAAGGCCTGGGCCGCGTCGCCTCGGGCTTCGGCCCGATCGAGCGCCTGGCGATACAGCGAGAGAGACTGCTCGGCATCCGCCCGGCGGCGTTCCGCAAGCCAGCGGCGCTTCAGCCGGCCCGCCAGCACGCCGAGCGGATCGGTTGCGGTCGTCCGCGCCGAGGCGAGGAGGCCGATCGCTTCGTTCTGCCGGCCGACCGATTCGAGCGCCAGGGCCAGCGTGACGAGCGCCTGGTCGTCGAGCTCGTCGCGATGCGGTCCAAGCGTGTCGATGGCGTGCTGAAACTCGCGGGACTCGACCGCGCGCCGCGCCGCGTCGAACGGGCCGGTGCCGGCGCCGGTTCCGACGAGTGCCCGGACCGCGACCTTGAATCCCAGGTGGCCGGCATCGTCCGGCCTGACGATCTGAAGATGGTTGCCGTAGACGACGCGCTGGCACGATTCGGGGAACGGATCGAGCGACGACGCGCGCGGCACGAATTCGTCCCGATCGCCGGCGGTGACGACAAACATGAACGGGGGGACCTCACCCAACTGAGCCGTCCAGTCGTCCCGCAGGGCGAGGATGAACGGGCTGTCCCGCGCCATGTCGCGGACCTGGCGCTTCCAGAAGCGGAAGGGCGAGGCTTTCTCGAGCCCCGCGCTCGGCGTCCCGAACAGCAGCACGTGCGACGCGCGCTCCCGAAGCGACCGGTTCGACAAGAGCGCCCGCTGCAGCAGGAGCCCGCCCATGCTGTGAGCCATGAAGGCCAGCGTCCGGTACCGATCGAGCGGCGGCACGCCGGTGAGCGTCTCGAGCAGGCCGCCGAGCGTGATGAGCTCCGGATCGGCGCTCCAGACGCCGGCGATGTCGAACGCCAGGCTCGTGGAGTAGCCGACGCTGTAGATGTCCCAGTTGTTCAGCAGCGCCTCCCCGCCGAGAAGGGCCGGAAAGCGCCCCCACGTGACGGAGGCGTCGCCGCCGAAGCCGTGGATCATGACGATGGCGGCCTCCGCGAGATCGCGACTTCGATGCTCAATCAGCTGCGGGTTGGCCGGCATGGCGCGCCTCCGGTCGCGGATCGACTCCGACGGGAACGGAAAGGCACGGTACCACAGCGGGGCGAGGGTTGCGACGCCAAAGGACCGACGGCCCGGCGACGCTCGTGTTCGGTCGGCCGGCCTGCAGCGCCATCGGTGCGCGCGGTCGAAGGGGATGCGCAACGGGACCGATGCGCGCGGGCGGCTGGATCAGCCCTGGGACTCACATGTGGCGCGTTCGGTGGCTTCGACGATACTTCGGCAGAACAATCGACGGAAAGCCGGCGCTTCAACTCCACGGCGCCTTCGACGGCAGGCGTAACCGTCAGCTGCGCAATGACTTCGGGCACCGGGCCGGCGTGGACGGGCCGTGGGTCCTCGCGGCGCAGGTCTTGAACGAGCCAGCTCAATGTCGCGTTTCGTCCCGCGCAGCCTCCGCGCGCGCCTGCTCCTCATTGTCCTGCTCGCCTCGGTCCCGCTGGTCGTCATCACGGTGGGCGTCCAGGTGCGCCAGCGACGGGCCGAGGACGCGCGCCAACGCGAGACGTCCACGCGAGCCGTGCACGCCATTGTCGCCGCGCAACAGCGGACCTTCACCCAGGCGCAGCGCCTCCTCGTCTCGTTGAGCCGCCTGCCGCAGATCAGCGAGCACCGTCCGACCTGCCCGTCGATTCTGAGCGAGCTGCGGACGGCGAACCCTTTCCTCAGCAACATCGCCGTGGCCGATCCTTCCGGCGCGCTGGTCTGCTCCGCGCTGTCCGTGACGACGCCAGTCACGACGGCCGACGAAGTCTGGTTCGAGCGCGCCGTTCGCGAGCGGACGTTCAACGTCGGCGGCGCGCAGGTCGGACACCTCACCCACCAGTACGTGTTCATCCTGGCCCAGCCGATCGTCGAGGGCGACCGCGTGACGTCGGTGCTGTTCGCGGGATTCGACCTGACGTGGTTCGACCGGCTGATGGACGAATCGGACCTGCCCGCCGGCGCCGTGATGACGATTCTCGACCACGACGGCACGGTCGCGTGGCGGTCGGAGGACATCGACCGGTGGCTGGGCCGCCCCTTTCTGATCGGTCCGGTCCTCGACGCGGTGCGGCAGGGACGGGGCGCCGCCGAGACGCGCGGGCCGGATGGGATCCGGCGGTTCTACGTGTTCGGGTCGTGGGGCGGCGCGGGACCCGACCAGAAATACGTCCTGGTCGGGTTTCTTGAACCGTCTTTCCTGGCAGCCTATTCGGCCCTGGCGTGGAACATCGGCGCGTTTGCCGGAGTGGTGGCGCTCATTGCACTCGGCACCCACCGCACAGCCGAGGCGCTGGTGCTGCGTCCCGTGCGGCGGCTGCTGGACATGACCGACCGCGTGACGGACGGCGACCTCAACGCACACGTCGAGCCGACCGGGGCCGACGAGATGGTCGCGCTGTCGCATTCGTTCAACGGCATGACGAAGGCGCTGGAGGAGCGGGGACGCGATCGCGACGGCGCAGAGAGCGCGCTGGCCGAGGCCCAGAGCCGGCTCGTCCAGATTCTGCAGACCATTCCGATCGGCGTCGTGGTCGTCGATCCCAGCGGGGCGCCGTACCTCGTGAACCGGGCCGCCCGCACGATCTGCGGCACGACGGCGCTGAACGTTCGCTCGGCCCGCCAGCTCTGCGAGCGCCTCGGACTGCGTGACGCGCGAACGGGTGCGCCATTCGCCGATGCGCGCTGTCCGCTCGAACGGGCGCTGGCGGGGGAGCTCGTCCACGTGACCGCCGTGGAGATCATGAGCGACGGCCGCGTGGTGCCGCTGGAGGTCTGGGCCGCCCCCATCTTCGAGGCCTCGGGCGGCGTCACCAATGCGATCATGGTGCTGCACGACCTGACCGAGCAGCAGGAGCTCGAACATCAGTACCGCCAGGCGCAGAAGATGGAAGCCGTCGGGCGCCTGGCCGGCGGCGTGGCCCACGACTTCAACAACCTGCTGACGGTCATCCTCGGCTACGCGGACATGCTCCTCGACGACGAGGGGCCGGCCCACGCCGTCAGACCCGAGATCCAGGCGATTCGCGAGGCGGGCGACCGCGCCCGTTCGCTCACCCAGCAGCTGCTCGCGTTCAGCCGCAAGCAGGTCCTGCAGCCACAGATCGTCGACCTGAACGAGCAGGTGAAGACGCTGGCGCGCATGCTGCACCGGCTGCTCGGCGAGGACGTCGAGCTCGCCCTCGCCCTCTCGTCCGAGCCGGTCGTCGTGAGCGTGGATCCGGGGCAGTTCGGTCAGATCGCGATGAATCTGGCAGTCAACGCGCGCGACGCCATGCCCGAGGGCGGCACGCTCGCCATCGAGACGGCGCTCGTCGCCGTGACCGACGGCCTGACGCTCACCCCCGAGCTGGGACCGGGCGACTACGTCATGGTCACGTTCCGCGACACGGGCGTCGGGATGGACGAAGCGACCAGGGCGCGGGTCTTCGAGCCGTTCTTCACCACGAAGGAACGCGGCAAAGGTACCGGGCTCGGCATGGCGATGGTCTACGGCATCGTGAGCCAGAGCGGCGGGACCATCACCGTGCAGAGCCGGCCCGGAACCGGCACGACCTTCCGCCTCTACTTCCCCGCGGCCCGGAAGGCGGTCGTCGCGGCCTCGGCTTCCGCGCTGAGCGCGGGCGACGGCGGCTCGGAAACGCTCCTCGTGGTTGAAGACCACGAGGAGGTGCGCCGGTTTGCGGTGCGCGTCCTTGAAGCGCGTGGCTATGGGGTGATCAGCGTGGACACCCCCGAGGCGGCGCTCCAGGCGCTGGCCGATCCGAGCCTGACCGTGGACCTCCTCCTGACCGACGTCGTGCTGAAGGGCATCAACGGACGCCGTCTCGCCGCGCTCGTCGAAGAGGCGCGGCCCGGCATCGGGGTTCTCTACATGTCGGGCTACACCGAGAACGTGCTGAGATCCGACGATCCGTCGATCGCGTTCCTGCAGAAGCCGTTCACGCCCACCCAGGTCGCCGCCGCCGTCCGTCGCGTCCTCGACGTCCGCCGCGCCTCCTGACGCCGGCATCCTCCGCAGCCTTCCGCCGATCCGCCGGACGTCTTCGCGGCCGGGGCGGTATAATGCGCCGCCTTCGCGCCGCTCGTTCCGTCTCTTGATCGCGATCCGGAGAGACCGTCATGTTCACCCAGACGCTCGTGCCGCTCGGGAGCTTGTGGGCCACCGTCCTCGTCGCCTTCGTTCCCCTGGCCGCGCTGCTCGCGCTGCTCGCCGGCCTGCGCATGACGGCCTGGCTCGCCACGCTCATCGCCGGCGGCATCACGGTCGCGCTCGGCGTGTTCGTCTGGCAGGCTCCCATCGGGTTGATGGCGCGCGCTTACGCCTACGGAGGACTGCAGGGCGTCTGGGCCGTCGACTGGATCACGTTCTGGGGCCTCATCATCTTCAACACGCTCGTGCTCACCGGCGACTTCGAGCGCTTCAAGAGCTGGATGATTTACCACGCCACCAGCGACATCCGCATCCAGACGCTGATGCTGGCGTGGGCGTTCGGCGCGCTGCTCGAGGGGCTCGTCGGGTTCGGATACCCCTGGGCGGTGGTGGCGCCCATCCTGATCGGCTTCGGCATCCTCGATCTCGACGCGATCCGCGTGGCGGCGCTCGCCAACAACGCTCCGGTCTGGTACGGCGCCCTCGGCGCGCCGATCATCGCGCTGGCCGCCGTGACCGGGCTCCCGCTCATGGCGCTCTCCGCCTCGGTCGGTCACATCGTGGCCGTCCTCGCGCTGCTGCCGCCGTGGGTGCTGCTGTACCTGGTGAGCGGCCGCGAAGGCATGCTCGAGGCGTGGCCGCTCGCGGTGGTCGGCTCGCTCTCCTACATCGCCGGCCAGTGGCCGGTCGCCCGCTACCTCGGGCCCTACCTGCCCGACATCACCGGCGCCCTCGTGTCGTTCTGGCTGCTGTTCCTCCTGACGAAGATCTGGCGCCCGCGCATCGTGCGCGGGTTCGGCGGCGTGCCGGTTCCCCGGAGCCTCGGCGCCGAGGCCGCCGCGCCTGCGCCTTCCGGCGCGCCCGAGTCCGCGCTCCGCGCGTGGGGCCCGTACATCGTGCTCGTCGCGATCGTGGTGGCCTGGACCGGACCCTGGTCGCACCTGCCGGGCTACAGTCTGATGAAGCTGTCGGTCAGCGGCGTGAGCTCGGTGGGCGGCCAGCCGTTCTCGTCGACGTTCAACCTGAATCCCCTCAGCGGCGGCACGGCCATTCTCGCCTCCTGGCTGGTCATCCTGATGATGCTCCGTCCGGGCGCGTCGACGATCGCGCAGGTCTTCCGCCGCACCCTGCACCAGATGTGGGGGGCGCTCCTGGTCGGGTTCTTCATCTTCGGCCTCGCCTTCTCGTTCGTCTACAGCGGCATGGCGAACTCGATGGCCTACGGTTGCTCGAAGGTCGGCGTGGCGTTCATCGTGCTCGCCCCCGTGCTCGGGTGGGTCGGCGTCGCACTGTCGGGCAGCAACACCTCGACCAACGCGATGTTCGGGCCGGTGCAGGCCGTGACCGGTCGCCTGCTCCACCTTCCGGCGCTGCTCCTGCCGTCGTTCAACTCGGTGGGCGCCGAGGTCGGCAAGCCGATCGCGCCGCAGACGGCGAGTGTCGGCGTCTCCACGAGCCGCTACTGCCGCAGCGAGGGCGACGTGATCCGGCACAATATGAGCTGGACGCTTGCCGTCCTCGCCTACCTGATCGTCATCTCCCTGCTCTTCTACTATTTCATGCCGTCGACCATGGCCCTCTGAGCGCCGCGGACCCCTTTTCATGTGCGCCGTCCCCCGTTTCGTGCCGCTCGCCCGCCGCGAGTTCCCGCCCGAGGAGATGGCGCGCCGCGCCCACGCCTTCCACGACGAACTGCGCACGCGGCGCTCGGTTCGTGACTACTCGCCGCGTCCCGTGCCCCGCGAGGTCGTCGACGAGTGCCTCCGCGCGGCCGCCACCGCCCCGAGCGGCGCCAACATGCAGCCCTGGCACTTCGTCGTCGTCGAGAGCCCGGAGGTGAAGCGTGCGATCCGCGGGGCGGCGGAAGTCGAGGAGCGCGCGTTCTACGCCGAACGGGCGACGCCGGAGTGGCTCGAGGCGCTGAGCGTCCTCGGCACGAATGCCGACAAGCCGTTTCTCGAGGTGGCGCCCTGCCTCATTGCGGTGTTCGTCGAGCAGTACGGCCGATCGCCGTCGGGCGGCAGGGTCAAGCACTACTACGCCACCGAATCGGTGGGTCTGGCCTGCGGCTTCCTGATTGCGGCGCTGCACCACGCGGGGCTGGCGACGCTGACGCACACGCCGAGCCCGATGGGATTCCTGAATCGGATTCTCGGACGGCCGGACAACGAGCGCCCCTTCCTGCTGCTGGTGGTCGGCTATCCAGCCGACGCTGCGCAGGTGCCCGATATCGGCAAGCGGGCATTCGACGAAATCGTCAGCCGCCGCTGACGTCGGCGATCCAGCCAGTCATCGCGACGAAGCTGCAGGCGGCCGGCAGACGCCCGGTCGGGCCGTGATAGCATCCGGGCCGATGCTTCCATCGCTCAAGGGTGCCATGGCGCTGGTTCTTTCGCAGCCCCTGCCGGAGCTGCGGCCGGAGCACATGTATCTGTATCTCGACGCGTTGTACCGCACGCGCGAACTGCCGGGCGCGGCGGTCGAGGTCGGCTGCTTCCAGTGCAGCACGTCGGCCTGGGCCGTCCGCATGCTGCGCGCGATGGGCGTCGGCCGCGAATATGTCTGCGTCGACACGTTCGGCGGTTTCGTCGACGCGCAGTTCGATCAGGATGTCCGCCGCGGCACGGCACGGACGCACCGGCGCGGCTTCCGCTTCAACTCTCCCGGCCTCGTGCGGCGCCTGCTCGTCCGCTGGGGCGTTCAGGAAATCAGGCTGGTCCCGGCCGACATCGTCGAGCTCCCGCCGGCGCACCTTCCCGATCGCATCGCGGTCGCGCTCGTCGACGTCGATCTCGAGGATCCCACCTACGCGGCGCTCGAGAAGCTCCACCCGCGGCTCGCGCCCGGCGGCACGATTCTCGTCGACGACTGCAGTGTGGACCCGGACAACCCCTATCGGGGGGCGCGCGTCGGATACGGCAGGTTCGTCCGGCAGCATCGGCTGCCCGAACGCTACGTCTTCGGGATGGGAGTGATCGGAGACACGGTATCCTGAGGCATGAACGCACCGAGCCCTGCCGGCGTCCGCCTCGACGTCTGGCTGGACGTCGCGTGTCTCTTCAAGACGAGGTCGGAGGCTCAGAAGGCGTGCCGCGACGGAAAGGTCGAGGTCGACGGCCAGCCGGCGAAGCCAAACCGGCTGCTCCGCCCGGGCGATGAGGTCCGCGTGTGTCGCGGTTTCGGACGCACGCAGCACCTTCGCGTCCTCGCCCTCGCGGATCGGCATCTCGCCAGAGCCGACGCACGTGAGCTGTACGACGATTCTGACGCCGCCGCCGACTCCGGAAGAGGTCGAGCAGCGGCGCCTCGAGCGCATCTACCGCGCCGCCGTCACGCCGCCGCGCGCGCCGGACAAGCGCGAGCGGCGGACGCTGCGCCGCCTGCGCGGGCGCGATTGACGAGGCTGCTTCACGGCTGGTGCCGCTTGGTCTCGGGGCGATAGCCAATCTCGGTACCCGTCGCGCCGCTGCCCGAGCGGAAGTTGCTCGATCCGCCTGTTTCCGGCGACAGGCCACCGGTCGTGCCTTCCGTCACGTCGCGCGAGCCCGAGTGACGGCTCTCGTCGTGCTGTGAGCCGCCCTCCATTGCCTCCGGGCTCTTCTTCTCCGTATCCACATCACCGCGCCCGCGCACGTAGTCGTGCGCAGCAGGCGTTGGGTTGATATCGCCGAGGATGCCCTTCTGTGCGTCCTTCTGCTTCTTTGCCATCATTGCCTCCGTGGCAGACGTGGCAAGGCCGGTGCCAGGGCTCTAGACGGAAAGAGCAGAGGTCGGCTGCCAGGCGTGCTGCGAGCGGCGGGTCAGCCGTACGGACACGCGCAGCAGTTCGGCCACGCTCCATGCCTGAGCGATACACCCGCGCGCCGTGAAGGGCTTGTCGGCGTCGAAGATCTCACTGACCGAGCCGATGCAGGCGTCGTTGAGGTGCGGCACCAGTCCCTGCACCGCCCGCCTGGCGCCCTCGTCGTCGTCGGGATGGACGCGGAGCCACGCGTCGACAAACGGGCCCACGAGCCACGCCCACACCGTGCCCTGGTGGTACGCGGCGTCGCGGGCACGCAGGTCGCCGTCGTAACGCGACTTGAAGTCGGCGTCGCCGGGTGCGAGGGATCGCAGGCCGACCGGGGTCAACAGTCGATCGCGGACCACCTCCAGGACCGCGTCCCATCGTTCACGCGCGAGCACCGGATAGCCGAGCGAGATCGCGAGCAGTTGATTCGGCCGGCATTTCGCATCGTCGCCGCCGCCCTCGGCGTCGACCACGTCGTAGAGATAGCCGCCCTCGCGGTACCAGAAACGGTTGTTGAAGGCGCGGTACGTCCGCTCGGCGCGGTCGCGGTAGTCGGCGGCAGCCGCGTCGCCGAACTCGTCGGCCCACTGCTCCATCAGCTTCAGCGCGTTGTACCAGAGGGCGTTGATCTCCACCGGCTTCCCTCGCCGAGGCGTGACGACCCAGTCGCCGACCTTCGCATCCATCCAGGTCAACTGGTACCCGTCGGCACCTTCGGCCAGCAACCCGTCGGCCGGATCGACGTGGATGTTGAAGGCCGTGCCACGCACGTGCCAATCGACGATGCTCTGGAGCGTCGGATAGAGCACCTGCAGGGTGAGCCGATCGCCGGAGTACTCGATGTACCGCGAGATGGCCTGGAAGAACCAGAGCGAGGCGTCCGCGGTGTTGTACAACCCTTCCTTCTGGCCTTCCGGGAACATGTTCGGAATGAGGCCGTCCCGGACGTAATGCGCGAAGGTCCGCAGGATATAGCCGGCCTCGATCTGGCGTCCGGTCACGAGCGTCAGCCCTTCGAGGCTGATCATGGTGTCGCGGCCCCAGTCGGTGAACCAGTGGTACCCGGCGATGACCGTGCGGACCTCGTCGCCGTAGGCGTGGGCGCGAGCCGTCTCCTCGTGGCGGCCGGCCGGCGTGATGATGAACTGGTCGGCCGCCAGCACGAGTTCCGCCGGCACGCCACGCCGTGCCTCGGGTACGGCCTGCGCCGCGAGACGCTCGCGCCGCAGCCGCTCGGCGGCGAGCGCGCGTTCGGGATCGAGCACCGCCATCGTCTCGAACGACTCGGTCGAGGCGACGAGCGTCGCGCGACGTTCCCGCTCGAGCGTCAGCCGGAAGTAGCCGGGACTCCAGAGGTCGCCGCGCGCGCGGTACCCGCGGCTCTCCTCGACCGGGTACAGGACGTTGTCGAGCCTCCGCGTCTTCAGCGTGACCGTCGCATCCTCGGCGTGCAGCAGCAGGCGGAGCGGCGGCAGGCCCGATTCGTTGTCCAGCGTGATCTCGTACCGGTCGCCGACGGCATGGAACTGGTACGGCGTCCCGAGCGGCTCGTCGACGGGATCTTCCTGCGCGCGGAAGTTGACCGAGGGCCGGAGCGCCAGCTGGATGCGGTCGGCGCCCGAGACAAGCTCGTAGACGATGTGCACGGTGTTCTGGCGATGCGGCATGAAGAGCCGCTTCTCGACGACCAGGCCGTCGGCGTCGTACGTCCACACCGGCAGGCCCGCCTCGAGCCGGAATTCGACCAGGTGCCCGGCGCCGTGGGCGTCGGCGGAGTCGCCGGAACGCTCGCGGCCGCCGACTTCCACCCGGCGGCCGTCCGGATAGCGAAGCTGCTCGGCCACGTGCGAGAGCATGACCGTGCGGCCGTGCGGCGAGGGCAGCGCGGCGATCAGCAGGCCGTGATAGCGGCGCGTGATGACGCCGGCGACGGTTCCCGATGCGTAGCCGCCGAGGGCGTTGGTGACGAGCCATTCGCGCGTGACGAGGGCGTCGGGACTCGGGTCGGTCTCGACGGGCCAGGCGAGTCGGCGGATCGGGTCGGCCATCGCCTCGGCCCTCATGCGGTGCGCCGGCGGACGCCCGGGCCCCTCCGCTCCCGGAGCGCTCCGGGGCGCAGCACGATGGCGCTCTCACCCGGGATGCTCCAGCGGTCGTCGACCCATAACCGCGGCGTACCGGTGCCGCCGTACTTCGGGTCCTCGCTCGACCACCGCAGCTCCCAGTCCGCGCCCCCGGGCGGTGCCAGGAGCGGCTCGGGGAAGGAGGCGCGCTTCAGATCGCGGCCCAGGTTCACGATGAGCACGCGATCGTCGGCCTGGCCCTCGGTGAAGAATCTCAGGAGGAACGCGGCGCCCGACAGGACGGCGCCGTCCACGCCAAGGCGCAGGCCGGGCTGGAACGCGGCGTCCTCGCGCCTGATGCGCAGCAGATCGCGGTGGAGCGCCAGCGCGCCGCCGTGGCTGTCCCGCTGCTGCCAGTCGAGCGTCGAACGGGCGAACGTGCGCGGATCGCCCGGATCGTCGAGCGACGCGGCGCCCTCATAGCTCGCGACGCTGGGGAACTGCGCCATGAACTCCGCGCGCCCCTCGCGGATCTTCGCCATCAGCTCGTCGTCGAAGTCGGCGAAGTAGAGGAACGGCGCGGATGCGGCGAACTCCTGCCCCTGAAACAGCATCGGCGTCGACGGCAGCAGCAGCAGGAACGCGGTCATCGCCCGCCACCGGGTCGGGCTGGTCAGCTGATGGCCCCGGAACCCGCGCGCGGAATTCGCCACCTGATCGTGGTTCTGCAGGAACGTGACGAACCGCCAGATCGGCACGCCCCACGCCGGCGTCCCGCGCCCCTTGCGCTGCCAGTGGTAGTACTGCCCCTGAAAGAGGCTTCCGAACTTCGCCGTGGAGACGAACTCCTGCGGACGGCCCGGCGTGTCGCTGTAGTAGGCCTCCGCGCGACCGGTCAGCGCCACCATGGCCGCGTGATGGAAGTCGTCGTTCCACATCGCGTCGAGGCCGAATCCGCCCTTCCCGGGCTCACGAATCAGCCGGGCATCCTGGCGTTCGTTCTCGGCAATGACGAGCGCCCCGCGGCGGCCCGCGCCGTCGCGCACGCGGCGCGCCAGCGCCGCCAGGATGTGATCCGCGGACTCGTCGAACATCTGCTGCGTCGCGTCGAGCCGGAGCCCGTCGAGATGGAACTCCTCGATCCAGTAGCCGGCGTTCGCGAGGAAGTACTCCCGGACAGGCGACGCGTCGGGGCCGTCGAAGTTGATCGCGTCGCCCCACTCGTTCTCGTGGCGGTCGGTGAAGTAGGCCGGCGCAAACGCCCGCAGGTAGTTCCCGACCGGCCCGAGATGGTTGTAGACGACGTCGAGCACCACGCCGAGGCCGACGGCGTGGGCCCGATCGACGAACCGTCGGAGATCGTCGGGCCGCCCGTACAGCCGGCTCGGCGCGAAGAGGTTGACGCCGTCGTACCCCCACCCGAAGCGCCCCTCGAAATCGGCGACCGGCATCACCTCGATGGCGGTCACACCGAGATCGGCCAGGAGCAGCAGCTTTCCCGCCGCCGCCTCGAACGTGCCCTCGGGCGTGAACGTGCCGATGTGCAGCTCGTACAGCACCTGGCGATCCGCCGCGAGCCCCTCCCACGGGTCGTCGGTCCACGGGAAGGCACCCGGATCGACGACCTCGCTCGGTCCGTGGGGGCCCTCTGGCTGGTAGCGCGACACCGGATCGGGATAGCGCTTCGGATCGTCGTCCAGCTGGAAGCGATAGCGGGTGCCCGCGCCGCCGGGAGCAACGCCCGAGTGGTAGCCATCGCCCTCGGCGGTCAGCGGCGTCGTCGATCCCTCCTCGACGACGACGGCGACCCGTGACGCCGCCGGCGCCCAGACGCGGTAGTGCGTGTGCCCGGAATCGTTCGGCTCCGCGCCGACGGGCAGACGGCGGCGCGCGGGTGGCGGCGCAATCGGATGCCGAGACGAGGAGAGTGTCGGGCCGGCCATCGAATAGCCCCCTGCGCTGCAGAATTGGTGCCGGCTGGCCCTACGGTTGAGGCACCGGCGCGTCGAGCACGGTGCGCACCTTGCGCGCGAAGCGATCGGGAGCGAACGGCTTCTGCAGAAACGCCGCGCCGGCCGTCAGGTCGCGATGCACGGCGGCGTGCTCGGTGTAGCCGGACATGAACAGGACGCGCATGTCGGGACGCACCTCGGCGAGCCGGCTCGCCAGCTCGTGTCCGCTCAGATGCGGCATGACGAGGTCGCTCACCATGAGGTGAATAGGTCCGTCGTGCTGGGCCGCGACGCTCAGCGCGTCCAGGCCGTTCTCGGCCTCGAGGACTCTGTAGCCGTGCCGGCGCAGCACCTCCACCGCGAGCGCCCGCACCGTATCGCCGTCTTCCACCAGGAGCACCGTCTCCAATCCGCGCACTCTGGATGGATCCTCGGCCGTGCCGGCTCCGTCGGCCGGCGCCGCGGCGACGGGCAGATAGACCTTGAAGACCGTCCCGTGTCCGGGCTCGCTGTAGACCCAGATGTAGCCGTCGCTCTGCTTCACCATCCCGTACACGGTGGCGAGCCCGAGGCCGAGGCCCTTTCCCTGCTCCTTGGTGGTGAAGAACGGATCGAAGACACGCGCGCGCGTCGCTTCATCCATGCCCTCGCCCGTGTCGCTGACGGCGAGCATCACGTACGGACCGGGAGCGACGCTCAAATGTCTATCGACGTATGCGTTGTCGAGCTCGACGGCCGCGGTCTCGATGGTCATCCGGCCGCCGCGCGGCATCGCGTCGCGCGCGTTGACCGCCAGGTTGATGAGCACCTGCTCGAAGACCCCCGGGTCGACCCACACCGCCGGCAGGTCGGCGGCGAGCGCGATGGCGAGATCGACATCCTCCTGAATGAGACGGCGCAGCATCCGCTCGAGCTGCGTGACGAGCGTGTTCACGTCGACGACCTGGGGCTGCAGCATCTGACGGCGGCTGAACGCGAGCAGCTGACGCGTCAGCGAGGCGGCGCGCTCGCCCGCGACGCGGATCGCCTCGACGTCGGCGCGGAACCAATCGTCTTCCGGCATTTCCTCGAGCATCAGGTTCGCGTAGCCGAGAATGGCCGTCAGGAGGTTGTTGAAGTCGTGCGCCACGCCGCCCGCGAGGCGGCCGACCGCCTCGAGCTTCACCGACTGGCGGAAGTGGTCCTCGATGCGCCGGTTCTCGGTCACGTCGCGCGAGCTGATGACCACCGCGCCGACCGACGGGTCGGCCAGGCGGTTGACGCCAATCGCTTCGAACACCCGCCACGATCCGTCGGTGTGCGGGAGGCGCAGCTCGAAGCGCACCGGCAACCCGGGCTGCTCCACCACCTCGCGCATCGTCCCGCGAAGTCCCTCGCGATCGTCGGCGTGAACGAGCTCGAGCAGCAGGCGATCGGCCGTCTCTTCGGGCGACCAGCCGAGGAAGCGCTCCGACGAGGGCGTGACCCAGCTGATGCGCCCCTCGGCGTCGGCGAGAATCAGCACGTCCGAGATGTTCTCGACCAGCGCGCGAAAGCGTTCTTCGCTCGCCTGCCGGGCCGCCTGCGCCTGGCGACGGTGCCGCTCCTCGAGGGCGAGCGCGAGGGCGTGCCGCATGGTCCGGCCGAGGGTCGACACCGAGAGGTGCGCCTTGCTGAGATAGTCGGCGGCGCCCGCCCGCATGGCCGCGACCGCCACGTCCTCGGCGCCGCGACTCGTCAGGATGACGACCGGCGTATCGATCCCCCGGCGGCGGATCTCCCGCAGGAGCGCCAGGCCGTCGTGATCGCCGAGCCAGTAGTCGAAGAACGCCAGGTCGAACGACGAGCGATCGAACGCGGACAGCGCGTTCTCGTACGAGTCGACGACCTCGACCGCGGCGTCGGCGAAGGTGTCCACCAGCCGGACGAACTGCGCCACCATCTCGGCGTGATCGGCCACGTCGTCGACGACCAGAACGCGGGTGGGCTCGGCGGCCATGACAGAATCCGTCCCGAGGACGGCTTCGAGCTTACCTCGATTGGCGGTGAAAGAGGCCGGCCAGCTTGCGACCCAGCAGCCGGAACAGGCTGCCGACGGCCCGGCTGGCCCGTTCGCCGAGCGTGCCTTCATGAATCGGGCAGACCGCCGAAGGAATCACGTCGCCCCGCTTGAAATACTCGGTGTAGACGGGGCAGCCGGCCACCGGGCGCAGGTACGACACGCGACAGAGCTGCACGGCGTCGAGCCCCTCGGGCACGACGAAGTCGCGCGGAGGGAGCGCGCGGGCCGTGCGCTTCATGAACTCCGCCCAGATCGGCACCGCAATCCGGGCGCCGTACGCCTCGCGGCCGATGGGTGTCGGCTGGTCGAACCCCACCCAGACGCCGGCCACCACCGACGAGGAAAAGCCGACGAACCACGCGTCCTTGTAATCGTCGGTCGTGCCGGTCTTGCCGCCGATCGGGCCCCGCACGCCCCACGCGCGGGCGGCGGCGCCGGTTCCCCTGTCCACGGCGTCCCTGAGCATGGACACCATCTGAAACGCGCTCTGGTCGCTGAGGACCCGCTCGCGGTCGACTCCCTGCTCCAGCACGGGGTCGTCGTCTTCGTCGCCGACACGGGTGATGCCGCGCGGCCGCGCCACGTAGCCGCCGCCCGGGAACATCGTGTAGGCCGCGGTCAGATCGAGGGGCGACACGAGCCCCGTGCCGAGCGACAGCGACGGGACGTTGGGCAGGTCCGGGAGCCCGGCGTCGCTCGCGAGGCGCAGGACGACGCGCGACCCGACCAGCCGCTGGAGGGCCGCGGCGGCGCGGTTGTTCGACTCCATGAGCGCCGCGCGCAGGGTCAGTTCGTCCTCGGCCTCGTGCCCCGCGTTCTGAGGACTCCAGTCCGGGTCGCCGGGCGCCGAGACGGCCGTCAGACCCGAGAGGACCGAAACGGGTGAATAGCCATGCTCGAGCGCCGCCGCATACAGAATCGGCTTGAACGCGGAGCCCGGCTGCCGCCGGCTCCGCGTCGCCCGGTTGAAGGTGCTCGTCGCGTAGTTCGCGCCTCCGACCATCGCCAGGATGTCGCCGGTCGACGGGTCGATGGCGACGAGCGCCGCCTGCAGGCCTCTGATGCCGAGCCGCCGGATGCCGTCGGCGACGGCGCGCTCCGCCGCGTCCTGGACCTCGATGCGGAACGTCGTCCGGACCGTCCACTCCGGCGGGTGATCCCCGCCGAACCGATCGCGGAACTCCTGCCGCAGGTATTCCTTGGCCCATGCGGCCCGGGTGTCGTTCGGCTGACGAAACGCCTGGATCCGCAGCCGCGCCCCGCGCGCCGCGGCCTGCTGCGCCGGCGTGATGAATCCCTGCTGGCGCATCGCCGCCAGGACGACGCGGCTCCGCTCGAGCGCGCGGTTCAGGTTGGACCACGGAGAGAGCGCCGAGGGGGCCCGAATCAGCCCGGCGATCAGCGCCGATTCGGCGAGGGTCAGCGACCTGGCCGGTTTCCGGAAGAGATGCTCCGACATCGTCTCGACGCCGTACACGCCCGCGCTCAGGTACACGCGGTTCAGGTACAGCTCGAGGATCTGCGGCTTGCTGAGCTGCGACTCGATCAGGAGCGCGATGGCCGCTTCCTTCAGCTTGCGTCCGTACGTCCGGCGGTTCGACAGGTACAGCGTGCGTGCGAGCTGCTGCGTGAGGGTGCTGCCTCCCTCGACCCGCGCGCCGGCCCGGACGTCGCGAACCATCGCCCGCGCCAGACCCACCGGATCGATGCCCGGGTGGCGGTAGAAGCGGTGATCCTCGATCGAGATGACGGCGTGCTGCAGGTCGGGCGCGATGTCGGCGAGCGGCACGTCGTGGCGCTGCTCGTCGAGGCGGAACCACGGCCGCCCGTCGGCGCTGGTGAACTCCGTGTCTCCGATGCCCCGGGTCAGCCGGTGAACGGCGCGCGCATAGTGCGCCAGCCACCAGGCCGACACCGCGCCGCCGCCGATCAGCGCGGCCACGAGCGCCGCCGCGAGCCAGTTCCAGAGCTGTCGCAGCCGGATGGGACTCATTGATGATCGGGATCGAGCAACTGCTCGACGTCACGCTCCGTCTTCGCGCCCCGGCGATGGAGGCGCTCCTCGTGCCGCGCGTAGAAGTACGCCACGCCGAAGATGACGACGATCAGGCCGAGGGAGAGCCATCTGGGAAACTCGAACGGGATGAGCCCTTCGACGTAAAGGTACTCCACGAGCAGCTTCAACCCGACCCACGCGATGATGACGAAGGCACCGTCCACGAGAGGCGGATAGCGCTCCACCAGCGTCATCAGCTGCCCGATGACCACGCGCATCATCACGATGCCGAGGATGCCGCCGCTCAGCACGACCCAGAGCTTGGGCGACATCGCGACGCCGACGAGGATCGAGTCGATGGCAAAGACGATGTCGGTCAGCTCCACCTTGACGACCGTCGCCCAGAACGCCGGCAGCCCCAGCCACGGGCGCGCCTTCGGCGGCCGCCGCCGGTCCTCGCCGTGCTCGTGCCTGAAGAAATGGCGGTACGTCAGGTACAGGAGGTACCCGCTGCCAATCAGCTTCACCCATCCGACGCGAATCAGGTAGACGGCCAGCAGCGTCGCGACCGTGCGGAAGGCGAACGCGCCGCCGATGCCGTAGCGCAGCGCCTTCTTCTGCTGGGACTTGGGAAGGCCGAGGGCCAGGACCGCGAGGACCATCGCGTTGTCGGCGCTCAGCAGCCCTTCGAGCGCCACGAGCAGCGCGATGGTCAGAAAATCAGCCGGATGAACCACCTGTCGCCAGTATAGCGAGGATCGGACGACGCACCCGACGAGAACTTGACACGCGTCGTATCAATGCCTATACTTGCTTCGGCGCAACTTTGTTGGAAAAGGGTTCGTAGAGGCATGGCGCTCGACCAGGAGCTGTACTTCATCAGCGTGGCGGCACGCCTGCTGGGGATGCACCCCCAGACGCTCCGCAAGTACGAACGGCTGGGCCTGGTTCAGCCGTCGCGAACCATCGGCAGCATGCGCCTGTATTCGCGCGAGGAACTCGAGCGCCTCAAGCTCATCAAACGCCTCGTCGACGATGCGGGCATCAACCTGGCCGGCGTGCAGCGTCTGCTCTCGATCGCGGAGGTCGTGCAGCGGATTCGGCCGCTCATGCACGACGAATCCCTGTCGGCCCGCGATGCGCGCCGGCGCCTCGTTCAGGAACTCGACGAGCTGAATCGCATGCTCGGATTCGACTGACATGGACTTCAAGGACTACTACTCGACTCTCGGAGTGGCCAAGACGGCCACCGAGAAGGAAATCAAGCAGGCGTTCCGGAAGCTGGCGCGCAAGCACCACCCGGACGTCAACCCGGGCGACAAGTCCGCGGAAGCGAAGTTCAAGGAAATCAACGAGGCGTACGAGGTCCTGGGCGATCCGGCGAAGCGGCGCAAGTACGACGAGCTCGGGGCAAACTGGCGGATGTACGAGCAGGGAGGCGCTCCCGGGCAGGGCTTCGGCGGTCAGGGCGGCTTCCAGTCCGGCGCGTGGAACATCAACGTCGGTGGCCCGGGCGGCGGCTTCCGGACCATGACCGAAGAAGAGATGCGGGAGATGTTCGGCGAAGCCGATCCCTTCTCCGACTTCTTCCACACCTTCTTCGGCGGCGCCGCGGCCGGCGCCGACGAGCCGGGCCGTCGCGGCCGGACCAGCCGGGGGCGCGGCCCCCGCAAGGGTCGCGATGTCGAGCAGGAGATCACCCTCGGCCTCGAAGACGCGTACGGCGGCGCCATGCGCCGGCTCTCGATCAAGCACGACGGGCACGCCCGCACCGTGGACGTCCGCATCCCGCCGGGTGTGGGCGAGGGATCGCGCGTCCGGGTCGCGGGCGAAGGCGAGCACGGATCGGGCGGCGCGGAGGCCGGCGATCTCTACCTCCGGATCCGGTTGCGGCCGCACCCGCGCTTCGTGCGCAAGGCCAGGGACCTGCACACGCACGTGACCGTCCCGCTGACGACCGCGGTCCTCGGCGGCGAGGCGCCGGTGGAGACGCTCGACGGAAAGCCGCTCCGCCTCAAGATCCCGGCGACGACACAGAACGGCCAGGTCTTCCGGCTCAAGGGCCACGGGATGCCTGCGGTCGGCAGGCTCGACGACCGCGGCGACCTGTACGCGACCGTCGAGGTGCAGCTGCCCAGAGAGCTGACGCGCGAGCAGCGCGAGCACTTCGAAGCGCTGCGGACGCTCGAACCGGGCGGGACGACGAAGAACAGCGCGGCCTAGAGCCAGAGGCTGGAGGCTGGAGGCTGGGGGTTGGGGGGCGTAGAAAGTCCAGTATCTATGAACATCAACAAATACACCGAAAAGGCGCGCGAGGCGGTCGCCGCGGCGATCGAGCTCGCCCAGCAGCAGAATCACCCTCAGGTCGAACCCGAGCATCTGCTCGTCGCCCTCGTCGAGCAGCGCCAGGGGATCGTCCCCGAGCTCCTGCGCAAGATGGAAAAGGACCCGGCGGCGATCGCCCGGGCCTCGCGCGACCTGCTGAAGAACATCCCGCAGGCGTACGGCGGCTCGCAGCCGGGCATGTCGCCCCGGTTCAAGCTGGTCACCGACGACGCGCAGAACGAGGCCGATCGGCTGAAGGACGACTTCGTCAGCACCGAGCACCTCTTCTACGCCATTGCGTCGGAAGGCGGCCGCTCCCCGGCCGCGCAGCTGCTCAAGCAGCAGGGCGTCACGGGCGACGCGATTCGTGACGGACTCAAGTCCGTTCGCGGCTCGCAACGCGTGACCACGGAGAATCCCGAGGGCACGTATCAGGCGCTCGAGCGGTACGGCCGCGACCTGACCGAGCTGGCGCGGCGCGGCAAGCTGGATCCCGTGATCGGACGCGACGAGGAGATCCGCCGCGTGATCCAGGTGCTCTCGCGCCGGACGAAGAACAATCCGGTCCTCATCGGCGAGCCCGGCGTCGGCAAGACGGCGATCGTCGAAGGCCTGGCCGGCCGCATCGAGCGCGGCGACGTGCCCGAAGGGCTGAAGAACAAGCGGATCGTGGCGCTCGACATGGGAGCCCTGGTGGCCGGCGCGAAGTACCGCGGGGAGTTCGAGGAGCGGTTGAAGGCGGTGCTGAAAGAGATCACCGAATCGGAAGGCCAGGTGATTCTCTTCATCGACGAGCTGCACACCGTCGTCGGCGCGGGCGCGGCGGAAGGGTCCATTGACGCGTCCAACATGCTGAAGCCGATGCTGGCGCGCGGCGAGCTGCACACGATCGGCGCGACCACCCTGGATGAATACCGGAAGTACATCGAGAAGGACGCGGCGCTCGAGCGCCGGTTCCAGCCCGTGATGGTCGGCGAGCCGACCGTCGAGGACACGATCAGCATCCTGCGCGGCCTGCGCGAGCGCTATCAGACGCACCACAAGGTGAACCTGAAGGACGCCGCGCTGGTCGCCGCGGCGGTGCTCTCGAACCGCTACATCTCCGACCGGTTCCTCCCCGACAAGGCGATCGATCTCGTCGACGAGGCCGCCTCCAAGCTGCGGATGGAGATCGACTCGATGCCGGCCGAGCTCGACGAGATCGCGCGCCGCGTCATGCAGCTCGAGATCGAGCGCGAGGCGCTCCGCAAGGAGAAGGACAAGGCGTCGGTGGAGCGCCTGACGCGCCTCGAGAAGGAGCTGGCCGATCTGAAGGAGGAGCAGAACCGCCTCACCGCGCACTGGCAGCAGGAGAAAGCAGGCGTCCAGACGATCGCCAAGCTGCGCGAGGACCTCGAGGCCGCCCGGCTCGACGCCGATCGGGCGCTGCGCGCCGGCGACTACACGAAGGCCTCCGAGCTGCAGTACGGCCGGGTGCCGCAGATCGAGCGGGACATCCAGGCCGAGGAGGCGCGGCTCGCCGAGCTCCAGAAGGGCGGCCGGATGCTGAAGCAGGAGGTGGACGAGGAGGACATCGCCGAGGTCGTGAGCCGCTGGACCCACATCCCGGTCAGCCGGCTGGTGGAGGGCGAGATCCAGAAGCTGATTCACATGGAGGAGCGCCTGCACAAGCGGGTGATCGGCCAGGACGAGGCGATCAACGCCGTCGCCAACGCCATCCGTCGGGCGCGCGCGGGCCTGCAGGATCCCAACCGGCCGCTCGGCAGCTTCCTCTTCCTCGGCCCGACGGGCGTCGGCAAGACCGAACTGGCCCGCGCGCTCGCCGCGTTCCTCTTCGACGACGAGCAGGCGATGATCCGCATCGACATGTCCGAGTACCAGGAAAAGCACACGGTGTCGCGCCTGATCGGCGCGCCGCCGGGATACGTCGGATACGAGGAGGCCGGCCAGCTCACCGAAGCGGTCCGGCGCCGGCCGTACGCCGTCGTGCTCTTCGACGAGGTCGAGAAGGCGCATCCCGAAGTGCTGAACGTCATGCTGCAGCTGCTCGACGACGGGCGGCTGACCGACGGCAAGGGACGCACCGTGGACTTCAAGAACACCGTGGTGATCATGACCTCGAACCTCGGCAGCCAGTACCTCGCCGAGGCGATGGGGACGGCGGCCCTCAGGGGCGAGGGCGTCGACGCCACCGCGATCACGATCGACGAGGGCACCCGCCGGAAGGTGATGGACGTGCTCCGCGACCACTTCCGGCCGGAATTCCTGAACCGCGTGGACGAGATCATCTTCTTCCACCCGCTCAGCCGCGCGCACATGAAGGAAATCATCGACATCCAGGTCGCGGGGCTGATGAAGCGGCTCGAGGAGCGCAAGATCCACGTCGAGCTGACCGACGCGGCCAAGGAGGCGCTCGTGCGCGAGGGCTACGACCCGACCTACGGCGCGCGCCCGCTCAAGCGCACCCTTCAGCGCCGGGTCCTCGATCCGCTGGCCATGCGCGTGCTCGAGGGCCACTTCACCGAGGGCGATCGCGTCATCGTCGAAGCGGGACCGGGCGGCCTGACATTCGAGAAGCGCGAGGCGATCCGGGCGTAAACTGGGAAGAGCATGGCGACCCCGAAAGCTCCGACGCCCAGGTTCAATCCTCGGGGCGGCGATCGGCGCGGCCAGCGCACGACGCCGCAGCGCCCCTCGTCCGCGCTGTGGCTGGGGTTGGCGTTCCTGCTGCTCCTGGGGCTGGCCCAGATGTACTACCTGGCGCCTCAGGGGCAGTCGATTCCCTACAGCCAGTTCAAAGCGCTCGTGAAGAGCGGCGACGTGACCGAGGTGACTGTCTCGGAACAGAGCATCCACGGAACGCTCAAGAACGCGCCGCAGGGGCAGAACCAGTCCAAGGAGTTCACGACGGTCCGCGTCGAGGACCCGAAGCTCACCGAAGAGCTCGACGCGCAGCACGTGAAGTACAGCGGCGAGGTCACGAACCACTGGTTGACCGACGTTCTCGGGTGGATCATCCCGCTCGTCTTCTTCGTCGCCATCTGGGGCTTCTTCTTCCGGCGGATCGGCAGCGCGGAGGGCGGCGTGATGTCCTTCGCGCGCAGCCGCGCCAAGATCTACGCCGACGACGAGGTCAAGGTCCGGTTCACCGACGTCGCCGGCGTGGACGAAGCCGAGGACGAGCTCAAGGAGATCGTCGAGTTCCTCAAGAACCCGCGGAAGTACACGAACCTCGGAGGCCGCATCCCGAAGGGCGTGCTGCTGGTCGGCCCGCCCGGCACCGGCAAGACGCTCCTCGCGCGCGCGGTCGCCGGCGAGGCACACGTCCCGTTCTTCAGCCTCAGCGGCTCGGAGTTCGTCGAGATGTTCGTCGGGGTCGGGGCGGCGCGCATCCGCGATTTGTTCCAGCAGGCGGAGGCGAAGGCGCCCTGCATCGTGTTCATCGACGAGCTGGATGCGCTCGGCAAGGTTCGCGTCCAGAGTCCGATGGGCAGCCACGAAGAGCGCGAGCAGACCCTGAACCAGCTCCTGGCCGAAATGGACGGCTTCGATTCCCGCAAGGGCGTCATCATCATGGGCGCGACGAACCGTCCCGAGGTGCTCGATCCGGCGCTGCTCAGGCCGGGCCGCTTCGACCGCCAGGTGCTCGTCGACAAGCCGGACGTCAAGGGCCGCGAGGCGATTCTGCTCATCCACAGCAAGATCGTGAAGATTGCGCCGAACGTGGACCTGAAGATCGTGGCGGCCCGGACCGCCGGCTTCGCGGGGGCGGACCTGGCGAACCTCGTGAACGAAGCGGCGCTGCTCGCGGCGCGCAACGACAAGACCTCGGTCGACATGAAGGACTTCGAGTCGGCCATCGATCGCCTCATCGCCGGGCTCGAAAAGAAGCGCGTGATGAGCGACAAGGAGCGCCGCATCGTCGCTTATCACGAGTCGGGCCATGCCATCGTCGCCAGCGTGCTGCCCGGACTGGACCCCGTACACAAGATCTCGATCGTCCAGCGCGGCTTCGGCGCCCTCGGCTACACGATGCAGCTGCCGCTCGAGGATCGCTATCTGATGACGCGCGGCGACCTGCTGAGCCAGCTCGCGGTCCTGCTCGGGGGCCGCACGGCCGAGGAGATCGCCCTCGGCGAGATCTCGACCGGCGCGCAGAACGACCTCCAGCGCGCCACCGACATCGCCCGGGCCATGGTGACCGAGTTCGGGATGAGCGACGCGCTGGGGGCCATCAACTACGACGGCCACAAGCGCGCGCGCTTCCTCGACATTCCGATACCCCAGGAACGCGGGCTCTACGGCGAGGAGACCGCGCAGAAGATCGACGCCGAGATCGCCCGCATCGTGACCGACGCGCACGCCACCGCCCGGCGGATTCTGGGGGACCATCGCGAGAAGCTCGAAGCGGTGACGCTCAGGCTCCTCGACGTCGAGGTCATGGAAGGCGAGGAGCTGCGGAAGATACTGGGGCTCCCGGCGGCGCCCGACGCCCCGTCGCCGGAGAAGACGCCGCTGCCGCCGACCGACAACCCCCCGCCGGTCCGATAGGCCACGCGCGCGGCCGCCTCGCTCACGGCGTGAGGTCGATCGCCGGGTCGAGTCCGGGGCCGATCCGCTCCTCCCACGAGAACCAGACGATGGCGACCGCGGCCGCCTGGACCAGCACGATCAGCCCGACACATCCCGGCCACCCGCCGGCCTTCCAGAAGGCGGCCGGCAGCGCCGCGCCCACCGCTCCGCCGGCATAGTAGAACGTCGCGTACAGACCCACGGCCACGCCGCGATCGCGCTGGGTGGCGCTGCCGATGTGGCTGCTCGTCGTCGCCTGGCCGATGAAGATGCCGGTGGCGAACGCTGCGAGTCCCACGACGATGATCCACAGCGCCGGCGCAAGGGTCAGCATCGCGCCCGCGAAGGCCAGGCCCATCGCCAAGCCGAGGCCGGCGC
This sequence comes from uncultured Acidobacteriota bacterium, assembly GCA_963840225.1. GTDB lineage: Bacteria > Acidobacteriota > Vicinamibacteria > Vicinamibacterales > CAVVIG01 > JBLMXQ01. Next base: position 583,491 of record CAWIYH010000004.1, on the reverse strand, counting down.
GGTGTCCGCGCCGGTCGATCCACTTCCCCGCCGCCGGCGTGATGGCGGCGCCGACCAGGTAGACCACGAACAACGATCCGAGCGCGGCGGCCGTGAGCAGGTAGGGCGGCGCGGCCAGCAGGAACGTGACGTAGGTGAACATCGCCACCTGCGTGAACAGCAGACAGAAGCCGACGGCGTAGGTCGTGCGCAACTGGCGATTCGCGAGGTGCGTGACCGCCGACCGGAACGCGCTGTGCGCGTCGGCCCCAGCCGCCCGCTCTTCGCGCGGCAGCCAGGCCCACAGCGCGGCCGCCGCGGCGACGTTCAGCGCGCCGAGCGCCGCGAAGGCCGCCTGCCACCCGGCGTGCGCGGCGACGACCCCCGCAACGGCCCGCCCGAGGAACCCCCCGACGACCGTGCCGCTGACGTAGGCGGCCGTGGCCGACCCGACCCGCGCAACCGGCCACTCGTCGTGGATATAGGCGATGGCGACCGCAAAGACGCCTGGGGTGCACAGCCCCTGGACGAAGCGGCACACGAGCAGCTGCTGCAGATCGTGCGTCGCCGAGGCCAGCAGCGTCGCGACGGCGAGCGCCGTCGCCGCGCCGACGATCACCCGCCGGCGACCGAAGGCGTCGGCCAGGCGCCCCACCGCCGGCGCCGCGACCGCCACGGCAATCGTCGGCGCCGTCACGGTCAGGCTCACGGCGAACATCGTCGCGCCGAGGCTGTGCGCGAGCAGCGGCAGCATCGGCTGGGTGGCGTAGAGATCGAGGAACGCCGTGAAGCCTGCGAGCACGACCGGGAAAGCGGCCGGCGAGCGATGGGGTACGGAAGGCACGTCGGACGTATATTGTTACCCATGATGCGGACCAGGTTCGCGGGCGCGTGCCTGCTGGCCGTCGCCCTGGCGGTGGCCGGCATTCGCGCGCAACCGCCCTCACCCGACGACGGCAGCCGCGCGTATACGGGCATGCGCCTTATCGACGGCACCGGGCGCGTCATCGAGAACGCAACGCTCATCGTGCGGGACGGCCGCGTCGCGGCGGCGGGAGCGGCCGGCGCCGTCGCCGTCCCGAAGACGATGGTACGGGTGGCGCTCGAAGGGCGCACGATCATTCCGGGCCTGGTGAACGCCCACGGCCACGTCGGCGACACCGAAGGCCTGCAGGGCGGGCACTACTCCGCCGAGCACGTCCAGCGGGACCTCCGCACGTACGCCGAGTACGGCGTCACGACGGTGTTCAGCCTCGGCGGAGACGGGCCGCCCAGCTTCGCCGCGCGCGACGCTCAGAGCACGCCCTCGCTCGATCGGACCAGAATCTTCGTGGCCGGTCCGGTGCTCGCCCCCCGCACGCCGGAGGAGGCGCGCACACAGGTCGACGAGGTCGCCGCGATGAAGGCGAACATCGTCAAGATCCGAGTGGACGACAACCTGGGCACGACGCCGAAGATGACCCCGGCGATCTACCGCGCGGTCATCGACCAGGCCCACACGCGCAGCATGCGCGTCGCGGTGCACATCTTCTATCTCGACGACGCGAAGGGGGTGCTCGACGCCGGAGCCGACTTCATCGCCCACAGCGTGCGCGACAGGCCGGTCGACGCCGCCTTCATCGACGCGCTGAAGCGGCGGCACGTCTGCTACTGCCCGACGCTGATGCGGGAGGTGTCCACCTACGTCTACGGAACGACGCCGGCGTTCTTCTCGGATCCGTTCTTCCAGGAAGGCGCCGATCCCCGGGTAGTCGAGGCCCTGAAGGATCCGGCGCGCCAGGAGGCGATGCGGACGAGCCGCGAAGCGCGCGAGTACAAGGCGGGTCTCGCCGTGGCCGAGCGCAACCTCAAGACGCTGTCCGAGGCCGGCGTGACCATCGCGATGGGCACCGACAGCGGCCCGCCCGCCAGGTTCCAGGGCTACTTCGAACAGCTGGAGCTGGAGGAGATGACCCGATCGGGCCTGACACCCGCGCGGGTGCTGGCGGCCGCGACGCGCGACGCCGCGGCGTGCATGCACCTGGACGACCAGGTCGGGACGCTGGAGCCGGGCAGGTGGGCCGACTTTCTCGTCCTGAACGGCAACCCGCTCGAGGACATCCGCAATACGCGCAAGATCGACGACGTGTTCATCGCCGGGAACCGGCTGGCGCGATAACCGCCGTCCGATTCATTCCGCCGGCTTCTCCGCGCTGCCCGGAACGGCCGCTTCCGCCGCGGCGAACCCGATCCTCGAGTGAGTGCCGTCGCAGAACGGCTTGGTCGTCGAACCACCGCACCGGCAGAGGGCAAAGGGACGCTTCGGGATCTGATACTCGTTGCCGTTCCAGTCCACCACCCGGACGTCGTCGCCCTCGACTTTGTAGGGTCCGTTCATCCTCACCGTAATGGTCGCCATTCAGAGCCTCCGGAAGGAACCGCCCTTCACGACATCTTCTGCATCGCGGAGAGGAACTCCGCGTTGGATTTGGTCTTGCCCATCTTGTCGAGGAGCAGTTCCATCGCCTCGACCGGCGAGAGCGGGTTGAGCACCTTGCGCAGGACCCAGATCCGGTTCAGGTCCTCGCGCGGGAGCAGCAGCTCTTCCTTCCGCGTGCCGCTCTTGGTGATGTCGATCGACGGAAACACCCGCTTGTCGGTGAGCTTCCGGTCCAGGTGGATCTCCATGTTGCCGGTGCCCTTGAACTCCTCGAAGATCACGTCGTCCATGCGAGAGCCGGTGTCGATGAGCGCCGTCGCCATGATCGTCAGCGATCCGCCCTCCTCGATGTTGCGGGCGGCGCCGAAGAAGCGCTTGGGCTTCTGCAGCGCGTTCGAATCGAGGCCGCCCGACAGCACCTTCCCCGACGGCGGAATGACCGTGTTGTAGGCGCGCGCCAGGCGCGTGATCGAATCGAGGAGGATCAGCACGTCCTTCTTGTGCTCGACGAGGCGCTTCGCCTTCTCGATCACCATCTCCGCCACCTGCACGTGCCGCTGCGCGGGCTCGTCGAACGTCGACGAGATCACTTCCCCGTCCACCGACCGCTGCATGTCGGTGACCTCCTCGGGGCGCTCGTCGATGAGCAGCACGATCAGGTACACCTCCGGGTGGTTCGCCGACACCGATTGCGCGATGTTCTGGAGGAGCATCGTCTTGCCGGTCCGCGGCGGCGCGACGATGAGGCCGCGCTGTCCCTTGCCGATGGGCGTCATCAGATCCATGACGCGAGCGGCGAGGTTCTCGGCCGACGTCTCCAGCCTGAGCCGCTCCTGCGGGTAGAGCGGCGTCAGGTTCTCGAAGAACAGCTTCTCGCGCGCCTGCTCCGGCGCCTCGAAGTTGACCGCTTCGACCTTGATCAACGCGAAGTAGCGCTCGCCTTCCTTCGGCGGCCGGATCTGGCCGGACACCGTGTCGCCGGTCTGCAGATCGAACTTGCGAATCTGGGACGGCGAGACGTAGATGTCGTCGGGGCCGGGCAGGTAGTTGTAGTCGGGGGCCCGCAGGAACCCGAAGCCGTCGGGCAGGACCTCGAGCACGCCTTCCGAGAAGATGAACCCGCTCTGCTCGGTCTGCGCCTTCAGGATCTGGAAGATCACCTCCTGCTTGCGCATGCCGGTCGCGCCGGCGACGTTCATGTCCTTGGCGATCTGGGTGAGCTTCTGGATGCTCATGTCCTTCAGATCGGTGATGTTCAGCCCTTTGGGCTGGCCGGCGCGCGGCTGCTCGACGGCGGCAGGCGCGTCGACGGGGGTCGGGTCGGGGGCCGCGGTGCCGGTCGCGGACCGCGCCGTGGCGGGGCGCTTGTGATTGCTGGGCATGGGATTTCGTGAGATTGGAGATTTTTGCGGGCGAGACGGCAGCCCGATTGAGTATAGGACCCGGGTTGCGGAGTGTCAACGACCCCGCGTCACAACGTGTACGGATTCCGGCCGATGCCGACGATGCTGCAGGCCACAATGGGTTGAAGGCCAAGCTCGCGGGCCCGCGCCAGGACGGCATCGCTCTCCGCTCCGGGGTTCAGCCAGACTTCGGCGATGCCCTTGCGGGCCACCTCGTCCATCACGAGCAGCCCGACGTCGGGCGGCACATAGATCGTGGCCATGTCGATCGGCCCGGGCACGTCGAGGACCGATGCATACGTCTTCAGCCCTTCGATATCGTGCTCGTGCGGGTTGATCGGGACGACCGTGTAGCCTTCGCTGCTGAACGCCCGCACGGCGCGGTTGCCGAACTTCTGAGGATGGCTGGACGCGCCGATGACGGCGACGACCTTCTGCTGGCGATCCGGGCTCATGGGTCCCTCGTCGGAGGCTCATGCTCCGTCGACTCGGGAAAGATCTTGCCGGGATTCAGGATTCCGTGCGGGTCGAAGGCCTGCTTCAGCGACTTCATCAATGCAATCGTCGCGGCCGGCAGTTCGACCTGAAGAAACGGCGCCTTCGTATAGCCGATGCCATGCTCGCCCGAGATGGCGCCGCCCAGCGCCACGACGCCTTCGAAGAGCAGGCGTTCGGCATCATGCGCGCGTCCGACCTCGGCCCGATCCCCGGGATCGACCATCAGGTTGACGTGGATGTTGCCGTCGCCCGCGTGGCCGAAACACGCGATGCGAAGGCCGTGCCGCCGCCGGAGGCGGTCGATCAGATCGAAGAGCCGGGGTATCTCGCCGGTCGGGACGACGACGTCGTGATTCAGTTTCAGCGGGGCGATCGCCCGGAGCGACGGCGACAGCTCGCGCCTCAGCCGCCACAGGTCGGCCGCCTCCCCTCGATCGGCCGCGCGCACGACGCTCGTGGCCCCCGCCGCCCGGCACGCCCGCTCGACGGCCGAAACCTCTTCGGCCACCGCAGCCTCCCCGCCGTCGACCTCGAGCAGCAGCACGGCACCCGTGCCCTCGGGTGCCAGCCCGGCGCCGAGGTGCGCGCGGACGGCCTCGAGGCTGGCCGCGTCGATGAGCTCGAGCGCCGCCGGCGTCACGCCCGCCGAGACAATGGCGGCGATGCCGTCGCAGGCGGCGGGGACGTCCGCGAAGGTCGCGCGGAGCGTCTCGACGGCGCGGGGCCGGGGCAGCAACCGCAGGACGATCTCGGTCACGATCGCCAGCGTGCCCTCCGATCCGACGATGAGTTGCGTCAGGTCGTAGCCGACGACGTTCTTGACGGTGCGCGATCCCGTGCGGATGATGGCGCCGTTGGCCAGCACGGCCTCCAGTCCGAGCACGTATCGCTTCGTCGTGCCGTACTTGAACGCCCGCGGTCCGCCGGCGCCCTCGGCGACATTGCCCCCGATGACCGACCGATCCAGGCTCTGCGGATCGGGTGGATAGAACAGGCCGCGCGCTTCGACCGCAGCCTGCAGCGTCCCGGTGACCACGTGCGGCTGAACGACCGCATGGAGGCTCCGCTCGTCGATTGCGAGGATCCGGTTCAGCCGCTCGAGCGATACGACGACGCCGCCCCGGATCGGCACCGCCCCGCCGCTGTAGCCGGTGCCGGCGCCGCGCGGCACGAGCGGCATGCGCGCGTCGTCGCAGATGGCGGCGACGCGCGCCACCTCCGACGTGTCGGCCGGCAGCACCACGACGTCGGGGCGATGGATCTGACGGAGCGCATCCTGACCGTAGGCGTCCAGGCTCTCCGGATCCGTGCGGATCCACGCCTCGCCGACCGCGGCCCGCAGCGCGTCGTGAGTGTTCAACTGGCCGCGGCGGTCCGCGCGCCGGCGTGGGCGCGCACGAACGCGAGGAGACGACGGATGGCCTCGCCGAGCAGATCCATCGAGGTCGCGTAGGAAATCCGGATGAATCCGGGCGCGTCGAAGGCCTCGCCGGGCGTCACCGCCACCCGGGCCTCGTCGAGGAGCGCCTGCGCGAAGGCCGTCGAGGTGCGGCAGCCGTCCATCGACAGCAGGTCGCTGACGTCGATGAACATGTAGAACGCCCCGGCCGGCTTCCGGCAGCGCAGGCGCGGCTCGGCGGCCAGCCAGTCGTACAGCCGATCGCGGCGCACACGGTACTCGTCGAGCATGGCGCGCACCGGCTGCTGCGATCCGGTCAGCGCCTCGATGGCGGCCTTCTGCGTGATCGACGACACGTTCGACGTCGAGTGGCTCTGCAGCGCGCCCATCGCGGCCACCAGATCGGCGGGGCCGAGCGCCCAGCCGCAGCGCCAGCCGGTCATCGCGTAGCCCTTCGACGCCGACCCGCACAGGACCGCGCGATCGCGGCAGTGCCGCGCGACCACGGCCGGCAGGTTGTGCGGCACGACGTCGTAGATGAGGCGCTCGTAACAGAGGTCGAGGACGATCCAGGCGTCGCGGCGCGCGGCCGCGTCGGCGATCGCCGCCAGGTCGTCCTCCGGCACGAGCGCGCCGGTCGGGTTGCCGGGCGAGTTGATGATGACCCCGCGCGTGCGCGGGGTCATCGCGCCGATGATGGCCTCGGCATGCACCGCGAACCCGTCCTCGGGGTGCGTCCGGACGAGCACCGGCGTCGCGTCGGCGAGCTTGACCTGCTCGGTCAGGGTCGGCCAGTGCGGCGCGTGGGTGATGACCTCGTCGCCCGGCCCGAACAGGCACAACGCGGCGTTGAAGAGCGCCTGCTTGCCGCCCGCCGTGACGATGACCTCCGGCTCGCGGTACTCGACGCCGTAGTCGGTCCGATACCGCTCGACGATCGCGCGCTTGAGCTCCACGACGCCGGAGGCCGGCGTGTACTTCGTGAAGTTGCGGTCGATCGCCTCGTGCGCGGCGCGCTTCACCGGCTCCGGCGTCGGGAAGTCGGGTTCGCCGGCGCCGAGGTCGATGACATCGACCCCCTCGCGGCGCAGGCGATCCACCGTTGCCGTCACGCTCATGGTCGGGGAACTCGCAATCCGCGTCGTGCGCTCGGCCAGTCGCGCCATCATTCCCTCATCGCGCGCGCCGCCAGCTTTTCGCGCAGCCGCGCTTCCACCATGTCGGGCACCAGGCCGCTGACGCGGCCGCCCAGGGAGAAGACTTCCTTGATCAGGCGTGAGCTGATGTAGGTGTACTGCTCGGCCGGCATCATGAACACGGTCTCGATCTGCCCGTTCAAGCGCTGGTTCATGAGCGCCATCTGGAACTCGTACTCGAAGTCCGACACGGCGCGCAGGCCGCGCACGATGACCTGCGCGCCGCGCCGCGACACGTAGTCGACCAGCAGCCCGTCGAACGTGTCGACTTCGACGTTGGGATGGTGGCGGAAGACGGTGCGGGCGATGTCGACGCGCTCGGCGGTCGAGAAGAGCGGCGACTTCTCCGCGTTCGCCAGCATCGCGACGACGATGCGATCGAACAGGCGCGCGCCGCGCAGGATGATGTCCACGTGGCCATTGGTCAGCGGATCGAACGAACCGGGATAGACGGCCAGGGTGGGCATCGAATCGTTCAGGGTTCACGGCCGCGAGCGGTGATAGAGGCTCAGGGCGCTGTCGCCGGCGGCGACCTTCCGCGTCCGGGAGAGCCCCGCGATGGCGGGCGGCGCCCCGCGCCGCGCCGCGTGCTCCAGCACCACGACGCCGCCCGCCGCCAGCACCGCTGCGGCCGCCGTCAGCGCCGGCTCGAACGGGTCGGCGTACGGAGGGTCCAGCAGCACCACGTCGAACGACTCGCCGGGGGCGTGCGCCAGACGCTCGAGCGCGCCGACGACATCTGCGCGGATGATAGCATAGCCGTTCGCGATCCCGCACTGCGCCAGGTTCGCCTCGACGAGCGCCGCGGCGCGGCGATCCTGCTCGACGAAGGTCACCCAGGACGCGCCGCGACTCAGCGCCTCGATGCCGACGGCGCCCGTGCCCGCGTAGCCGTCGAGCACGCGCGCGCCGGCGATCCGCGGCGCGAGGAGGTTGAACACCGTCTCGCGCAGCCGATCCGAAGTCGGACGGAGCCCCTCCCAGGTCGGCGTCTTCAGCCGACGCCCTTTGAACGATCCGGCGATGATGCGCATGGCGTCCCCGGGCCCGCATGGCCGCAGGCGCTGGCATTCCCCCATTGGCGGCGGGGCCCCACCCCCGGCCGCGAACCGACGCTGATGCGCCCCCTCGGAGCTGCAGGTCCTCGGGCGCGCATGGCCGCAGGCGCTACCCCACTTCAATCAGCTTGAAGCGGCTTTCCCAGCTCTCGAGGAGGCGCGCGACTGCCGGCGGCGCCGGCGCGGTCTCGGCGAACCAGCGGCTCGCCTCCCGCTGCGCGCGATCCAGCACGTCGCGGTCGCGCACCAGATCGATCAGGCGGAAGGTGGGAACGCCCGCCTGGCGCGTGCCGAAGAAGTCGCCCGGGCCGCGCAGCTCGAGGTCGCGCTCGGCGATCTCGAATCCGTCGCCCGTCTCGCTCATCGCCTTGAGCCGCGCCCGCGCTTCGTCGGACAACGGCGACTGATACAGCAGCATGCAGTACCGACTGGTAGACGCCGCGCCCCACGCGGCCGCGCAGCTGATGGAGCTGCGACAACCCGAAACGCTCCGCGTGCTCGACCAGCATGACGCTCGCATTCGGAACGTCCACCCCGACTTCGACCACCGTGGTCGAGACCAGGACCTCCAGGTCGCCGGCCGCGAACGCCCGCATCACGCGCTCCTTCGCGTCCGCCTTCAACCGTCCGTGCAGGAGGCCGACCCGGAACGCCGGGAACGCGTCGGCCGCCAGCGTGTCGGCCATCGCGGTCGCCGCCTTGAGCTCGATCTTGCTCGACTCCTCCACCAGCGGGTAGACGACATACGCCTGGCGACCCGCCTCGAGCTGCTCCCGCACGAACGCGTGCACGTCGTCGCGCCGCGACTCGGGCTTGACGACGGTCTTCACGGGCAGGCGGCCCGGGGGCAGATCGCGGATGACCGACACGTCGAGATCGCCGTACACGGTCAGTGCGAGCGTGCGCGGAATGGGCGTCGCCGTCATGACGAGCACGTCGGGATGCAGCCCCTTGGCGCGGAGGGTCGCGCGCTGGAGCACGCCGAAGCGGTGCTGCTCGTCGATCACCACGAGCCCCAGGCGCGCGAACGCCACATCGCCCTGCACGAGCGCGTGGGTGCCGACGACCAGATGGAGGCTGCCGGCGGCAATCTCCGCCAGCTGCCGCCGGCGCGCGGCGGCCGGCGTGGCGCCGGTGAGCAGCGCGACGCGGAACCGCGACGGTTCCAGCAGCCGCGAGATGTTGAGGAAATGCTGCTCCGCCAGAATCTCGGTCGGCGCCATGAACGCGACCTGCAGTCCGTTCTCCATGGCGACGAGCGCAGCCAGGAGCGCGACGATCGTCTTGCCGGCGCCGACGTCCCCCTGCAGGAGGCGGTTCATCGGCTGAGGACGCTGAAGATCCTCCACAATCTCCTTGATCGCCTGCCGCTGCCCGGGCGTGAGCCGGAACGGCAGGACCCGCCGGGCCGATTCCCTGATCCGATCGTCCACCCGCACCTCGGCCGGCTTGCGCTCGGCCGCCGCGCATCGCCGGCGGGCCATCACGCCCATCTGGAAGAGAAACGCCTCTTCGAAGATCAGCCGCTGCTGCGCGGGGGTCGCAAAGCGGTTCAGCTCGGCGACCGACGCCTCGACGGGTGGAAAATGCGCCGCGCGCAGGGCCGCGAGACGCGCCGGCAACCGCATGCGCAGCCGCAGCTCCTCGGGCAGCTGATCGGGCAGATGCTCTGGCAGCCGCTGCAGCGCGTCGAACACGATCCGCCGCTGGATCTTCGGCGTGACGCTGCCCGTCTTCTCGTACACCGGCACGATCCGGCCGGTGTGAATCGTCTCGCCTTCCTCGTCGTCGAGAATCTCGTACTGCGGGTTGGTCAGCTGCAGGCCGCCGTGGCCCCGCATCTCCACGGTGCCGAACAGGACGACGTGCTGGCCGGGGGCGAAGACGTCGCGCAGGAACGGCTGGTTCAGCCACGAGACGCGAATCGCGGCCGTGTCGTCGCTGACGAGAGCGTCGAAGATCTTGAATCCCGGACGCCGCGTGGCGCGCAGCCCGCAGCTGAGGACGCGGCCGGCCACCGACGCGGTGACGCCCGGCTTGAGCGTCGCGATCGGCTGCAGCCGGCTGCGATCTTCGTAGCGGAGCGGAAACCGGTAGAGCAGGTCCTCGACCGTGAAGAGCCCCGCGTGGGCGAGGTCGGCGGCCCGCCGGGGCCCCACGCCCTTCAGGAACTGGAGCGGCGTGGCGAGGAGCTCGTCGTGTGCGGCCATGAAGCGGAGCGCGTCTACTGGACGATCACCGCCCGCCCGTGCTCCACCTGAATCTCACGGATGTGCGCCGGCAGCGCGAACGGATCGTCGAGGCTCACGCCGTTCGGCTGCTCGGGACTGCGCGAGTAGTACGAGACGATCTGTTGCAGCACCGGCTTGGGCACGGGCACGCCGCCGATGGTCGCCGACTCGAGGGCGAACTGCCCCATGCCGTTGCCGGTCTTGAGGATGCCGGTGAGCGTCAGCGGCAGACGTCCCGTGAGATAGCTCATGGGATCGAGCGCGCTCGTGGGATTGCGCTGACGCCGCACGGCATCGAGATCCACGACGGCGCGGCCGGAGACCCGCCCGGTGCCCTCGATCGTCACCGTCGGATCGACGACGCCGGCAGGCAGGTCGCCGTTGGCGTCGTACGCGAGGTACGCGTTCAGCTCCTGCTCGGTGATGGTGGTGCGGCGTGGGGCGCCGGCGCGCCCCGCCGCGTACTGCGTGATGCTGGCGATCTTCTGGCGGAGCTGCGCGGCGTCCTGCTTCGAGCCGCGGACGTCGGCGCGAAGCGAGGCGCCAGCCACGGCGAGGATGGCGGCAGCGACGGAGAGACGTAAGTGATTAAAGGACATGAACTTCCAGAGGCCGTTCTCCGGAGGGGATTGTACTACGAGCGGGCCGGTCGTTACATCGGGTTCCTGCGCGCGCCCTGGCGGGCCCGCACGAGCAGCTCGAGCTTGCGGCGCTCCAGCTGCTCCTCGAACACCCGGAATCGCGCCCGCTGCGCGACGTCGAGCACGGCGTCGACGTCGCCGTAGGCCTTGCGCAGGTCGGCGGCCGCGCGCGCGTCGAGCTCATCGAGCGCCGTGAGACGCTCGCGCAGCCGCGCCTCCTCGGGATGTGCATCGGGACCGAGCGTCATGGCGCGCAACTCGGCGATGATGCGCAGCCGCTCCTGCTGATGGCGCCGTCGTCCCTCCTGCAACGCCCGGAAGCGCGCCAGGAACTGCGGGTACTGCTCGTCGGTGAGCTTGAGCGCCTCCTGCGCCCGGACGAGCGCATAAGCGTCGAACATGCGCTGCACTTCGGCCGGCGAGACGCCCGGCGTCGCGGGCGCTCCACGTCCCTGCCGCAGCCGCGCCTGCGCGTTTGCCGGCGCAGCGCAGGCCACGGAGCACGGCCATCACGATGACGCCCTCGGCCATCCGGCGCCGCCCTTGAGAGATCACTTCTTCACCTACGCACCGCTGTGCGACATCTCGATCGTTATCAGGCGCTCCAGCTCGCGCCGCTCGTCGTCGGTCAGATCGGAGACGGCGCGAATCGGCCGGCGATTCGGCGCGCTCGTCGACGAGTCGTTCCGCCTCCATCGGCTCGGTCGCGGGCGCTCTCGCGCCGACGCGGTTCAGGCAGACATTGACGGCAATTCGATGCAGACAAGTCGCGAGCGACGCCCGACCCTATAAGTTCCTCAGTCCGCGATAGGCGCGGAGGAAGACTTCCTGCGAGAGGTGGCATCAGCCTCGGCCCCGTTGCGGCGCACGACGGTCACGTCCCATGTCAGGTGCCGGCCACTGGCCATGTCAGCGATGAGCTCATGTCGTGCACTCCGCCGGATCGAGGGCCTGAACGTTAGACCGGCCGCGGCGCCGAAGGTTACATCCGGGCCCGGGCTACCAGCAGCTCGCACACCTCCTCGGAGGTCGGCAGCGCCCCGCGCGCGCCGAGCGCCCGGCAGTTGAGCGCGGCGGCGGCGTTCGCATACCGCAGCGCGTCCTCCAGGTCGCCGTCAGGCTCGCGAAGGCAGGCCGCCGCGAAGCCGCCGCGAAAGACGTCTCCGGCGCCGGTGCTGTCGATGCAGGCCACCGGGAATCCCGGCGTGCGGATTTCCCGGCCGCCGCACCGGGCGAGGCTGCCCTCGGGGCCAAGCGTCACGCAGACCAGCGGCGCGCGGGTCTCGCGAGCCAGCACGTCGAGCGCCCGCCCGAGGTCCTCAAGGCCCGTCAGCGCCGACGGAAAATCCTGCGCGGCGAAGATGGCGTCGATCTGCTCCAGCAGTTCGAAGATGCCCGGCCGGACCTTCTCGACGTCGACGAGGGTCGGGATGGCGGCTTGGCGGGCGCAACGGGCGGCTTCGGTGGCCGCTGCCGTCTCGTGGCAGTCCACCAGCAGCATGCGGCCCGAGGTCACCGCGTCCCGCGGGACGTCGGCCGGATCCATGGCGAGGCCGGGATGGCGGTCCCAGAGCACCGTTCGCTCGCCCGTGCGCGCGTCGACGAGAATGACGGCGAATTGATTCGTGGCGCCGGGCACGACGCGGGAGGCGCTGAGGTCGACGCCGCTGCGCACCAGGCTCTCGCGCGACAGGGCCCCCACCTCGTCGTCGCCGAAGCGGCCGATGTAGCGGGCGCTCCATCCCAGCCTCGCGCAGGCCGCGAGGGCCGTGGCGATCTGGCCCCCCGGCTGGCGCGAGAACCGCTGGACTCGCTGCTTCGTGTTGCAGGCCGGGTACTCCGCGACGACCGCCATGAGGTCGACGCTGTTGAGGCCGAGACCCGCGACATCGAACGGCCGGCTGGCCGGCGGCGGAATCCGAAACGGAATGCGCACCCTCAGATGCTATCCGAGCTGCCCTTCCCGCGCCGGCGGCTCGAGCGTATTGACCTTCGCCTTTCTTTTGCGTATAGTCCGAAGATTCGGAGGTATGCATGCTCCCGCTCACCAAACGGCAGCGCGAGATCCTGGATTACCTGAACGAGTTCATCCAGCAGCACGGCTACGCTCCCAGCCTGGAAGAAATCGGCCGGCGGTTCGGTCTCTCTTCGCTCGCGACGGTGCACAAACACCTCACCAATCTGCAGGAGAAAGGCTTCATCAAGCGCGCCTGGAACCGCAGCCGGTCGGTCGAGATGGTGCCGACTCGGACGGGCGGCCGGGCCGTCGAGCTGCCGCTCCTCGGGTACGTCGCGGCCGGGCTGCCCATCGAGGCGGTGGCCTCGAACGAGACGATCGCCGTGCCCGAGGATCTGGTCGGGCGTCGCGACACCTACGTGCTGCGGGTTCGGGGGGACTCGATGATCGACGAGCAGATCCGCGACGGCGACTTCGTCGTCGTCGAAGATCGCAAGACGGCTGAAAACGGCGAGATGGTCATCGCGCTGTTGCGCGGGTCGGACGTGACGCTCAAGAAGTTCTACCGCGACCCCGGCGGCCGAATCCGCCTCCAGCCCGCGAACGCCGCCATGCAGCCGATCTTCGTCGAGCCCGAACAGGTGCAGGTGCAGGGCGTCGTGGTCGGAGTGATGAGGAAATACTAGCGATTTGAGAATTTGGGAACTTGAGGATTTGGGGGACGGCCACCACATCCTCCGGATTCTCGGTCTTCGGTGCTCAAATCCTCAGATGCTCAAATCCTCAAATCACCTACACTGGGGACATGGCCGACGAGCAGACGCCCCGCCAGATCAACTTCACCATCGTTCCCGACGATCAGCCGCGCTCGGCGCGGACCTATGCGAACTTCTGCGCCATCGCGCACACGCCGTTCGATTTCACCCTCACCTTCTGCGAGGTGACGCCGCTCTCCGAACAGGAGATCAAGTCCGTCGAGGCCGAACAGGTGGTGCGCGCGCCGGTGCGCGCGAAGATCGCCGTGCCGGTCCAGTTCGTGCCGAACCTGATCGCTGCGCTGCAGGAGCACTGGCGGGTGTTCACCGAGTCGTACGGAGAGGGCGGCTGGAGCAAGGGCCCCGGCCCGGTACACTGAGTTGGCGACGGCCCGGGGGCCGCGCCGAATCGACGACGTGACTATCGGAGGCGTCCTGCCGCCGCCGGCGAGCCAGTCATGAAGACCGCGCGAGACGTCCGTCACGTGCTCGATCTGCTGGAGGCGCAGCATCCCGGCGCCGACACCGAGCTGCAGCACCGCAACGGCTTCGAGCTCCTGGTGGCGACCATCCTGTCGGCGCAGTCAACCGATCAGCGCGTCAATCTGGTCACGCCGGCGCTGTTCCGGCGGTACCCGAACGCCCGCGCGCTGGCCAGGGCCACGCCGGCCGTGCTCGAGCCGCAGATCCATTCGACCGGGTTCTTCCGCGCCAAGGCGCGGTCCCTCATCGGCATGGCCCAGGCGCTCGTGGAGCGGCACGGCGGCGAGGTACCGGCCGACATCGACGCTCTCGTCGAGTTGCCGGGCGTCGGCCGCAAGACCGCCAACGTCGTGCTCGGCCATGCGCTGGGCGTTCCGGGCCTGCCGGTCGATCGTCATGTGCTGCGGGTGGCCAACCGGATCGGAATCGCCGACTCGGACGATCCGGAGCAGGTCGAGGCACGGCTGTGCGGCGTCCTGCCGAAGGCCCGGTGGACCCGCGCCTCCGACACGCTCATCCTGCACGGTCGCCGCGTCTGCCGGCCCAAGCCGCTCTGCGAGCAGTGCGCCGTGCCGGAGCTGTGCGACTACTACCAGGCGTCGATCACACCCGGCGGGCGCGGCGCACGCGCCGGAAGGACGAGCGCCCATGCAGCGCGGCGAGTTCGAAGAGCTCGTCGCTGACGCGCTGGCGACGGTGCCCCGCCGGTTCCGATCCGCAATGGAGAACGTCGCCCTCATCGTCGAGGACGAGCCGCCGCGTTCGCTGCTTCGCGAGATGGACATCGAGCCGCCGGGCACGCTGCTGGGGCTGTACGTCGGCACGCCGCTCACGGGGCGCGGCTGGGACTATGGCAACACACTCCCCGACCGCATCCTGCTCTACCAGGGGCCGCTCGAGCGAAGCGTCCGCGATCGGGCGGGGCTGGTTGCCGCCGTCGCCGAAACGCTCATCCACGAGATCGGCCACTACTTCGGCATGAGCGAAGCGCAGATCGCGGAGATCGAGGAACGCCACTGGCGCGGGGACGTGGACGCGTAGGCCCTCGCGGACACTCGAGCGCGAGGGACGCTGATGCAGCGTGACAGGCGAGCGGGGGTGGGGCCCCGCGAGCCCAAGAAACGATTCGGCCAGCACTTCCTCGAACCCGCATGGGTTGGCAAGGTTCTCGACGTTCTGGCGCCGGGCGCCGACGAGACATTCGTGGAGATCGGTCCCGGCCGTGGCGCGCTGACCATGCCGCTGGCGGAGCGCGTCCGGCAGTTGGTCGCCTTCGAAATCGACCGCGACCTTGCGTCCGCGCTTGCCAGGACCGCGCCGCCCAACGTCTCGGTGGTGGAGGGCGACTTCCTGAAGGTCTCCGCCGAGCGCCTCCGCGCGCTGCTCCACGGCGTGGGGCCGCCGCGCGAACGCCTGCGCGTCGCGGGCAATCTTCCCTATAACGTCGCGTCGCGGATTCTCTTCCACCTGACGGCGCTCGCCGCCGAGGGGCTGCCGCTGTCCGACGCCACGGTGATGCTGCAGCGGGAGGTCGCGGACCGCCTGACGGCGTCGCCCGGGTCGCGCGACTACGGAATCCTGACCATCCTCATCGGCCGCCGCGCCGCAGCCGAGCGCGTCCTGGCGCTGCCGCCGGGGGCGTTCCGGCCGCCGCCACGGGTCCGATCGGCGCTCGTACGTCTCCGCTTCCGCGACCCGGCCCCGCCGGCCATCAACGAAGCGGTGCTGGCGACGATGGTACAGGCGCTGTTCACCCGCCGGCGGAAGACGCTGGCCAACGCCCTGGCGGCCTACCCCGCCGCTGCGGCGTACGGCGCGATCCGGGCGCTCGACGGTGCCGGTCTGGCGCCCGGGCGGCGGCCCGAGACGCTGTCGGCGGCCGAGCTCGTCCGCCTGGCCGACGTGCTGGCGTCCGGCGACTGAAAGCGCTTCGCCGAACGTTCGAGCTGTGCTATAGTCTGCGCTGCTAAGTTACGGAACCGTCCGGCTTTAGCTGAACGACCGGCCAGCCCGCCCCGAACACTCAGGCGCGCCCAGCAGCCTGAACGAGCCGCCGCTGCGCGGCTCCCCGCGTCAGCCTCCGTTCCGCCGGGAACGGGACCGGCGCCGGCTTGTCCGTTGCGGTTTCCGCATGCTCGAAATCGTTCCGCTCGGCGGCCTCGGCGAGTTCGGCATGAACATGCTCGCGCTCACCTGGGGCGACACGACGATCGTGGTCGACGCCGGAGTGATGTTTCCCGACCCGGACCTGCCGGGCGTGGATCGCATCATTCCCGATCTCACCTACCTGCAGCAGAAAGGGCGCGCCGCGGCGCTCGTGCTGACGCACGGGCACGAGGATCACATCGGCGGGGTGCCGCACGTGCTGCCGCTCGTCGACGGCCCGGTGTACGGCACGCCGCTGACGCTGGCGTTCGTGCGGCCCAAACTCGAGGAACACGGGCTCGACGGGGCGCATCCGCTCGTCGAGGTGCGGCCGCGGCAGCGCGTGAGCGTCGGACCGTTCGAGATCGAGTTCATCCGGGTGACGCACAGCATGCCGGACTGCGTCGCGCTCGCCGTGCGCACGCCGGTCGGCACGGTGGTGCACACGGGCGACTTCAAGATCGACCAGACGCCGATCGACGGCGAGCACTTCGACGTGCACCGCTTCGCGCAGCTCGGGGCCGAGGGCGTGCTCGCGCTGTTCGCGGACAGCACCAACATCGACCGGCGCGGCTTCACCGGCTCGGAGCTCGACGTCGTCGAGGCCTTCGAGGAAATCTTCACGAGCGCGTCGGGCCGGCTGCTCGTCGCGGCCTTTGCGTCGAGCATCTACCGGATGCAGATCCTCGTCGACCTGGCCGCGCAGTTCGACCGCAAGGTCGCGTTCGTCGGCCGCGGCATGATCGAGAACTCGCAGATCGCGCAGCGCCTCGGCTACCTGCGCGTACCCGCCGGCCTCCAGATTCGGGACTCCGAGGTCGGCACCTACCCGGCCCAGGACGTGCTCTGCATCACGACCGGATCGCAGGGCGAGCCGGCGTCGGCGCTGTCGCGCATCGCCATCGACGATCACCGGCACGTCAAGCTCGGGCCCGGCGACACCGTGGTCCTGTCCGCGCGCTCCATCCCGGGCAACGAGAAGGCGATCGGGCGGGTGATCAACCACCTGTCGCGGCGCGGCGCCGACGTCGTGCACGAAGGGATCAAGCACGTCCACGTCTCGGGGCACGGGAGCGAGGAAGAGCTCAAGCTGATGCTGTCGCTCGTCTGTCCGCGCTACCTCGTCCCGGTCCACGGCGAGTACCGCCAGCTGTCGCAGCACGCCCGCATCGCCGCGCGCGTGTTCGCGGGCCGCGACCCTCGGCCCGAGATCCTCCTCGTCGAGAACGGCGACGTCCTGCGCTTCGACGACGACGGGGGGCGGATCGCCGGCAAGGCGCCCGTCGGGCGCGTGCTCATCGACGGCACGCTGACCGGCGAGGTCGCCGATGAGGTGCTGCGCGACCGCCGTCATCTGGCCGAGGACGGCCTCGTCGTCCCCGTGGTGGCCATCAACAAGCAGACCGGGCTGCTCGAAGGCGTTCCCGAAATCGTCACGCGGGGGTTCGTGATGGAAGACGGTCAGCTGCTCCTGACCGACGGCGCGCGTCTGCTCTGCGAGGTGGTCGAGCAGGCCAGTCTGGAGGAGCGGACCGATCCGGGCCTGATCAAGGAGAAGCTGCGGGTGGAGCTGCGGCGCTTCCTCCGCAAGCGTTCCGGGCGCCGGCCGTTCGTGCTGCCCGTCATCATGGAGATCTGAGACGTGAGTCGATCGACCGTTTCGCGCCGCGTGAGCGAGTTCATCGGCGTGGCCCTGTTCGCGGCGGCGCTGATCTGGATCATCTCGCTCGCGAGCTACGAGCCGAGCGACCCGGTCTGGTTCTTCAGCACCGGCCTGCACGCGGCGCCGGCCAACTTTGCCGGGCGGGTCGGCGCGTTCCTGGCCGAGCTGTCGTTCCAGCTCTTCGGCTACGCGTCGTACCTGATTCCGGCGGCGCTGGTGATCGTCGGCTGGCACTACTTCTGGTGCCGGTCGCTCGACGCGGCGGCGACGAAGGCGACCGGCACGGTGCTGCTGTTCGCGTGCCTCAGCGCGTTCCTCAGCCTCGCCTTCGGCGCGCTCGACGTGGCGGGCAAGCCGTTCCGTGCGGGCGGCTACGCCGGGGACTTCATCTCGAAGGAACTCGCCGAGTACCTCAATCGGACCGGATCGGTCATCGTCATCCTGACGCTGATCTTTCTGGCGATCATCATGTCGACCCAGTTCTCCTTCGGGCGCTTCTTCGCCGCGGCCGTCGACACGACGCGCGACCTGGTGGCGCGCGTCGCCGGGGGCGTGCGCGGCCGGCTCGAAGAACGGCGCCGCGAGAAGGCCCGCCGCGACGTGATCGCGAAGCACACCAGGAAGGGGACACCGATCGCCGAGATCCAGGAGCGCACGGCCCGGGCGTCGCGCTCGAGGCTCGAAGGCGGCGCCCCCGACGCGCCCGCCGACGCCGCGCGCGGCGCCGGCCGGGCGCCGATCGACGAGGGAGCCCGCGGCCTGGGCCGCGCGGCGGAGGACGAGGGCGGACGCGGCGCCGCCCGGGGCTCGAACGACGAGGCGCCGCGGCCCGCCGGCCGCGGTCCGGCGCGGGCGCCGAAGGTCAGCATGCCGACGCCTCCCCTGCCGCTCGCGGATCCGGAGCCGATGAAGGCCCCGGCCGAGCGGCGCAAGGGCGACTACGCGCTGCCGCCGCTGGCGCTCCTCGACGCGCCGAAGACCGAGCGGAAGATCGACGAGCGCGAGCTGATGGAAAGCGCGCGCCTCCTCGAGGAGAAGTGCCGCGAGTTCTCGGTGGAGGGCGCCGTCGTCCAGATTCATCCCGGACCGGTGGTGACGACCTTCGAGTTCAAGCCGGACGCCGGCGTGAAGTACTCGAAAATCACCGGGCTCTCCGACGATCTGTGCCTCGCCATGCAGGCCGAGTCCATTCTCATCGACCGCATCCCCGGCAAGTCGACCGTCGGCATCCAGATTCCGAACCACAATCGCGAGCAGATTTCCCTGCGCGAGATGCTCGAGTCGGAGCTGTACCGCCGATCCGTCTCGAAGCTCACGATGACGCTCGGCAAGACCATCCACGGCGAGCCGTTCGTCGCCGACCTGGCCACCATGCCGCACCTGCTGATTGCCGGGTCCACCGGAACCGGCAAGTCGGTCGGCATCAACTCGATGCTGACCAGCATCCTCTACCGGGCGACGCCCGACGACCTGCGGCTCATCATGATCGACCCCAAGCGGCTCGAGCTGGGGATGTACGAGGACATTCCGCACCTGCTGACGCCGGTCGTGGTCGATCCCAAGCAGGCGGCCAACGCCCTGCGCTGGGCGGTGCGCGAGATGGAGGAGCGCTACAAGACGCTCGCCGCCGAAGGCGTCCGGAACATCGAGCAGTACAACCGGAACGTGAACCAGGCGATCGCCGAGAAGCGGACGCCGGAGAACGGTGAGTATGCCAAGCCGCTGCCGTTCATCGTCGTGCTGATCGACGAGCTGGCCGACCTGATGATGGTGGCCAGCAACGAGGTCGAGCAGTCGATCTGCCGCCTCGCACAGATGGCGCGGGCGGTCGGCATCCACCTGATCCTGGCCACGCAGCGCCCGTCGGTCGACGTCATCACGGGCCTGATCAAGGCCAACATGCCGTCGCGCATCTCGTTCCGTGTGTCGTCGAAGGTCGATTCCCGGACGATCCTCGACGGCAACGGCGCCGAGCAGCTGCTCGGCAAGGGCGACATGCTCTTCCTGCCGCCGGCCTCCTCGCGGTTCATCCGCCTCCACGGGCCGTACATCTCGGAGCAGGAGACGGCGCGGCTCGCCAGCTTCCTCCGCAAGCAGGGCCGGCCGAGCTACGACGAGACGATCACGGCCGAGGAGAAGAGCTCCGCGGACGCCATCGAGCTCGAGAAGGACGACCTGTACGACGAGGCCGCGCGGATCGTCGTGCAGAGCAGCCAGGCGTCGATCTCGTACCTCCAGCGGCGCCTCCGGATCGGGTTCAGCCGCGCCGCGCGCCTGGTGGACATGATGGAAATGGAAGGGCTGGTGTCGCCCGCCGCCGGCGGGAAGCCGCGCGAGGTCCTGGTCGACAAGGGCTACTTCGACGAGGTCGACGCCCAGCTTCGATGAGGCCTGCCACCGCCATGCTGAAACGCGCCCTTGCGCTCACCATCGCCTGCCTCGCCGTCCAGCACCCGGCCGCGGCGGCGTCCGCGCGCACCTCGTATGCCGCGGCCCAGGCCCGCGAGCGCGCCGCCCGCGACGCGATGTCGAAGAAGGACGGCGACCACGCCCTCCCCAAGGTGCACGCCGCGATCACGGCCTACCGCGCGATCGTGCGCCGCTATCCGACCAGCGGCTACAGCGACAATGCGCTGTGGCAGGCCGGCTGTCTGTCGCTCGACGCGTTCCGGCAGTACGGCCAGGCCGAGGATCGCGCGCTCGGCGAGCGCCTGCTCGCATGGCTGCAGAAGGAATATCCGGCGAGCCGCCTCGGGAAGCAGGTCGATGACGAGATTGCGAGTGTCGACCGGGCAGCCGACGCGCGACGGGCCCGAGCCCCGGACCGCGAGCCTGCGCAGCCGGCCGCCGCGGCGCCCTCCGCCGGCAAGCCGCCCGACGCGCATGCGGTCGGCACGGGCGGTGGCGGCGACGACGACCGGCCCATCGTGACCATCCGGAGCATCCGTCGTGCCGTCCTCCCCGAATCGGTGCGCGTGATCATCGAAATGGACGGCGAGGTGCCGTTCCATGAAGAGCGCATCGCGAACCCCGACCGCGTCTTCGTGGATCTTCCCGGCACCCACGTGACCGCCGCGCTCCGCGACCGTACGATCCGGTTCGACGGCGACGACGACCTCGTGCGCCAGGTCCGCGTCGGCCGTCACGAAAACGACACGACGCGCGTCGTCGTCGACGCCGCGAGCGTGTCGACCTACAGCGTGTACGCGCTCTACAACCCGTACCGGCTCGTGATCGACTGCGGCCGGGCGACGGCGATTGCTCCGGCATCGGGTCCGCGTCCCTCGACGCCGCGTTCGTTCGGCCGGTCCGGAACGCCGCCGGCGCTCCTGGCGCGCGCCACGGCAGGCGGCTGGGCGCCGCCCACCCCCGACGTCCCGCCCCCCGGGGCGAGGCTGCTGGTGTCGGCCGCCGCCGAGACGGTCGCGCCACCGCCCGTCTCCGCGCCCGTGCTCACGGCGTCGGCGGAAATGCCCGTGTCTTCTCCGCTGGCGCTGCCTCCGCCGAAGAACCTGGCTGGCGGCTTCTCGATGGCCCGGCAGCTCGGGCTCGGGGTCTCGCGGATCGTGATCGATCCCGGGCACGGCGGGCACGACCCGGGCGCGCGGGGCACGGACATCACGGAGGCGCAGCTGGTGCTCGACGTCGCGTTGCGGCTCGAGAAGCTCCTGGCCCGGGTGCCCGGGCTCGAGGTCATTCTCACGCGGCGGACCGACGAGTTCGTTCCTCTGCCGGATCGGACCGCCATCGCCAATCGCGAGAACGCGGACCTGTTCCTCTCCATTCACGCCAACGCGAGCGAGCGGGCGTCGGCTCGCGGGGTCGAGACCTACTTCCTCAATTTCGCGGAGAACCTGAGCGCGGCGGCGGTCGCGGCGCGCGAGAACGCCGCGTCAGGACAGGCGATGGGCGCGCTGCCGGACTACGTGAAGGCGATCGCGCTGAACAACAAGCTCGACGAATCGCGCGACTTCGCCGCCATGGTCCAGACCGCGATGGTCGCGCGGCTGCGCGGACTGAACCGCGCCGTCCGCGATCTCGGCGTCAAGCAGGCGCCCTTCGTGGTGCTCATCGGCGCCGCGATGCCGAGCGTCCTCGCCGAGGTCTCGTTCCTCACGAACCCGCTGGAAGAGCGGCTCCTCAACCGCGACGCGTACCGTCAGCGCATCGCGGAGGCGCTGTTCGACGCCGTCCGCAAGTACCAGACGTCGCTGACGACCGTCACCACCGTCGCCCATCAGGAGCCGCCCGACTGAACGGCGCGGTCGGCGCACGCCGGGGTCCCCTTCAGTCGTGCGACGCCCGCCGCGAGCGGAACCAGAACACCAGGGCGCCGATGCCGAGCCCAAGGACGACGGCCAGCAGGGCGACGAAGCCGGTGAAGCCGAGGGCCTGAATGAGCACGTCCGAGATGCCGGTCGGATCGTGTGGAGGCTCGACGATCCTGACGATGATCGGAGACTGCTGAATCATCAGAAGGAAAATGCCAGCTCCGCCAGCGTGCGTACGGCGACGCCGGTCGGCCCCTTCGGCAGGTACGGGCGCGCCTCTTCGGCCCAGGCCGTCCCGGCGATGTCGAGGTGGGCCCAAGGGAGGCCGCCTGTGAACTCCTTCAGGAACATCGCCGCCGTGATGGCCGACGCCGGGCGCCCGCCCGTGTTCATCAGGTCGGCAATCTCGCTCTTCAGCTGATCGCGGTACTCGTCGAACACCGGCAGCGGCCACACGCGGTCGCCCGCCCGGTCGGCGACGCGCCGCACCTGCTCGACCCAGGCATCGGGCGTCCCCAGGAGCCCCGACGTGATCTTGCCGAGCGCGACAACGCAGCCGCCCGTGAGCGTGGCGACGTCGACCAGGTGCGTCGCGCCGAGGCGCTGCGCGTACCACAGGGCGTCGCCGAGGATCAGCCGCCCTTCCGCGTCGGTGTTGACGACCTCGACGGTCTTCCCGCTGGCGCTCTTCAGGACGTCGCCCGGCTTGATGGCGCGTCCGCCTGGCATGTTCTCCGTAGCGGGCACGACGCCGAGCACGCGGATCGGCGCGCGGAGGATGGCGATCGCCCGCATGGCGCACGCAACCGCTGCTCCGCCCGTCATGTCGTCCTTCATCCGCTCCATGCCCTCGGCCGGCTTGATCGAGATGCCACCCGTGTCGAACGTGATGCCCTTGCCGACGAGCGCGAGCACCGGCGCCTTCGGCGCGCCTGCCGGCTCGTAGCGGAAGACCATCAGGCGCGGCGGCTCGCCGCTGCCGCGCGCCACGCCGAGGAACAGGCCCATGCCGAGGTCGGCAATCTGCTGCTCGTCGAGGATCTCGACGGCGACGCCGGCCTCGCTCGCGATCGCCTCCGCGCGCCGCGCGAACTCGCGCGGCGTGAGCGTGTTGCCCGGCTCGTTGGCCAGCGCGCGGGCGAGATTGCTGCTCTCCCCCAGCACGCGGCCACGCTCGGCGGCGGCGGATGCCCGCTTGATCGGCCCCTCGTCCAGCCCGGGCGCCGCCAGTTGCCAGCGCGGGGCGGGGGCGGGGGACGGTTCGGTGGTCTTGTAGGAGCCGGCGTCGAACTCGGAAAGGGTCAGCCCCTCCATCACGGCCTGCGCCAGCGTTGGCAGGTCGTCCCGGCCCTCGGCATCGGCCGCCCCCCGCCGCAACAGCCACGCCGCCTGGCTCACGCGGCGCTGGCGAACCGCCAATCCCGCCGCCGCGGCGATCCGACGCGCAAGCTCAGCGCTGAAATCGCGTGGCGCTCCGGCGCCAATCAGGGCCACCCGCCGGGCGCGCCACGTCCCCGTGTGCACCGGCGTCACGAACAGCTCGTACGGACAGCCGCGGAACTCACCGGAGCTCAGCGCCCGGCCGAGTTCCCCACCCACCGCTTCGTCGAGGCCCGCGAGCGCCGCGCCCGCCTCCTTTTCGAACCACGGCACGATCAGCACGTCGGTTTCCAGGGTGGAGAGCGCAGCATCCGTACAGGGGACCGGCAGGGACGCGGTAATGGACGCCATCGAAATATTATCGCTGATGCGCCTTGCTGCGCCCACACACGGTCGCTACAATGCGTGAAGGCCAGCGAGTCTCGGGAGGGGGGACATGACCAACCTGCGGCGTTTCGCGTGGGCGGGGGCGACTTGCCTCGCGCTCGCCACGGCGGCGGTGGCGGCACAACCCGACAACAGCACGGGCGCGAAGGACACCGAGGAAGGTCGTCCGAAGGTCCAGCTGAGAGCGACGCCGATGATCAGCATGGCGCCTGCCCGTGTGGTGCTCACGGCGGAGCTCGTGGGCGGCGCCGACGACTACCAGGACTTCTACTGTCCGACGGTCGAATGGCAATGGGGGGACGGCACGACGTCGGAGGCGACGTCGGACTGCGAGCCCTATGAGCCGGGCAAGACGTCGATCAAGCGCCGTTTCACGGTCGAGCACGTGTTCCACGCCGGGAGTTGGCGTGTGTTGTTCCGCCTGAAGCGCAACGACAAGTCGATCGCCGCGGCCAACACCAGCATCCAGGTGCGCCCCGGCCTGCGGGACATCGGCGGCCGATAGCGCCGCCCGGCACCGGCTGTTCTCCTGCGAACGGCCTCGTCCCACATCCGAACAGACCCGTGCGTCCGCCGCGGGCGCACGCGCCTGATTTCGGCCGAAACCGGCCCACGCCGGCTCCCTCCGCTGGCACGACATTGGCCTTGTCGCCGCAGCGACGATGCCCTTCCGAGGTCCGCACACCAGCCGGCGCTCCCGATCGGTCTTCTGGGTGGCGGTGTGTCTGGCGGCATTCGCCTCGGTCGGACTCGCGGCGCCTTCGGGGGGGCCCTGGTCGGTCGTCGTGCGGCCCGTGCTCCTGCGCGTCGACACGTCGGAGGGCGTCGCCCAGCGCGCGCGCGCCTTCGGCCTTGACATGGATCTCCATCTCCTGAACGTCCACGCACACCTCGGCTGGCCCGGCATCGCCCTCCCGCTCCCGGTGCCGGACGGCACACACTGACAGCATGGATGTCCTTCTTCGCGACCTTCGCTACGCGCTCCGCATGTGCGCCCGGGCGCCCGGCTTCACCGCGACGACCGTCCTGGCGCTCGCGCTCGGCATCGGCGCCAACACGGCCATCTTCACGGTGGTCAACGCGGTACTGCTGGAGCGCCTGCCCTTCAAGGATGCGAGCCGGCTCGTCGTGCTCTGGGAAGAGTCGGCGAGGCGGCCCGCACATCCGAACACCGTCGCCCCGGCCAACTTCCTGCGCTGGCGGGATCGCGCGACGGCGTTCGAGTCGATGGCGGCGCTGGCCGACTCGCGCGTGAACCTGACCGGCACCGGCTCGCCCGAGGAGCTCGTCGTGCAGTACGTCACGCACGGGTTCTTCGACGTGCTCGGCGTCCCGGCGCTCAAGGGCCGGACCTTCACGGCGCGGGAGCTCTCCGACCCCGACGCCGATGTCACGGTGCTGGGCTACGCGCTCTGGCAGCGCCGCTTCGGCGGCGACCCGGCGATCGTCGGCCGCACCATCGACATCAACGGCAAGCCGCAGCTCGTCGTGGGCGTGATGCCGAAAGGGGTCGGGCTGCTCCTGCCCAGCGGTTCGCTGGTGGGGAAGCCGTCGGACCTGTGGATGCCGTACGTGCTGCCGCCCGGGGCGCGCGAGCCGCGCGGCCGCTACCTGAGCGTCATCGCCCGCTTGAAGGGAGGAGCGTCCATCGAGCAGGCGCGCAGCCAGATGCAGGTGATCGGCCGCGGCCTGCAGTCCGAGCTGCCTGCCTTCGACACCGGCTGGACCACCGAGGTCGTCCCGATCCGCCAGGAGCTGTCGGGCGAACTGCGTCCCGCGCTGCTGGTGCTCCTCGGCGCGGTCGCCTTCGTGCTCCTGATCGCCTGCGCGAACGTCGCGAACCTGCTGCTCGCGCGCGGCGCCGCGCGTCAGCGTGAGATGGCGCTGCGCGCGGCGCTCGGCGCCGAACGCGGCCGCGTCGTGCGGCAGCTGCTGACCGAGAGTCTGCTGCTCGCGGTGCTGGGCGGCGCGGCGGGCCTGCTCGTCGCCGAGTGGGCGCTCTCCCTGATGATGGCGATCAGCCCGGTCGATCTGGGCGGCCTGAACGGGGCCCACCTCAGCCTGCCGGTGCTCGCCTTCACGGGCGCGGTCTCGCTCGTCACGGCGATCCTCTGCGGCCTGGCGCCGGCCTTCGAGGGATCGCGCGCCGACGTGCAGCAGACGCTGAAAGAGGGCGTCCGCCAGGGCGGCGCGAACGTGCGGCATCGCCGCCTCCGCCACGCGTTCGTGGTGGCGGAGATCGCGCTCGCGGTGGTCCTGCTCATCGGAGCGGGCCTGATGCTCAGGACGCTGGCCAACCTGCGCGGCGTCAATCCCGGCTTCGATCCGCGCAACGTGCTGACGCTGCGGATGACGCTGCCCATCGCGAAGTACAAGGAGGAGGGGTCGCGCACGCGCTTTTTCCGCCAGCTGGAAGACCGGGTCCGGACGCTGCCGGAGGTGCAGGACGTCGGCGCGATCAGCTTCCTGCCGCTCGCCGGCCTGGGCGCCGCCACCTCGTTCACGATCGTGGGCCAGCCTCCGCCGCCGGCGGGCCAGGACTACGTGGCCGACGTGTGCGTCGTCGACAACGGGTACTTCACCGCGATGCGCGTGCCCCTCCTCCGCGGACGGCTGTTCACCGATCGCGAGATGCGCGAGACCTCCAACGTGGTCGTCATCAGCCAGGCGCTGGCCGATCGCTATTTCGCGGGTCGGGACCCGCTCGGACAGCGCCTCGTGATCCACATGTCCAGTTCGCCCGTGCCGACCGAGATCATCGGCGTCGTAGGGGACGTGCAGCTGAACGATCTCGTCACCGCGCCCCGGGCGCTCACCTACTGGCCGCATCCGCAGCTGGCCTACACCGCCATGACGATGACGGTACGGACGGCGTCGGATCCCCTCTCGGTCGCGCCCCTGGTCGAGCACGAGGTGCACGCGATCGACAAGGACCAGCCGGTCGCCGACGTCCGGTCGATGGAACAGTGGGTCGGCCGCTCGCGATCGGGGGCCCGGTTCAGCGCCACGCTCCTGGCGATCTTCGCCGGTCTCGCGCTCGTCCTGGCGGCCATCGGCATCTACGGGGTGATGTCGTACAGCGTCAGCCAGCGCACGGGCGAAATCGGGATCCGCCTGGCGCTCGGCGCCGACACCCGCACGATCCTGCGGCTGGTCGTCCGGAACGGCCTGATCCTGTCGGCGACGGGGCTGGGCATCGGTGTCCTGCTCGCCCTCGCCCTGGACCGCGCGCTCACGTCCCTGCTGTTCCGGACAAGCCGCACCGACCCGGCGACGTTCGCGACGGTCGTCGCGCTGCTCGCGGCCGTCAGCCTGCTCGCGACGTACGTTCCGGCGCTCCGCGCGTCGCGGATCGAGCCGATGCAGGCGCTGCGCGATCAATGAGGGAACGCGTCACCGACGTCGCCGCCGACCTCCGGCGCACGGTGAGGAGCCTCGGGAAGCGGCCCGGCTTCATGTCGGCCGGTCGCCGTGCTGCGGACCAACGCTGCCCGCGGTTTCAGCTCCTACAGCCCTGGATCCCGAACATTCGTCCTGACCGGCGTGGCGTCGATTGCATGTGATGTCCCGGCCCGCCGCGCGGCGCGCGTCCCGCCGGTCGACGCGTTGAGGTATCAATGATCGATGGCATTCTCCAGGACGTCCGCTATGCCGGGCGTTCGTTCCGCCGCACGCCCGGCTTCTCGTTCATCGCGATTCTGACGATCGCGGTCGGCGTGGGCGCCAGCGCGGCGATCTTCAGCATCGTCAACAGCGTGCTGCTGCGGCCGATGCCGTTCGACCACCCGGACGCGCTCGTGCTGCTCGGTCAGTACGACCTGAAGACCGGACGCGGCTACAACGACGTCTCGCCCGCGAACTTCCTCGACTGGCGCGCGCGCAGCCGCAGCTTCACCGGCCTGGCGGCGTTCCGCGACGCACCGGTCACGACGACGCTCGGCGACCACCCCGAGCGGCTGGCCGGCGCCATGGTCACTGCGAACTTCTTCGACGTGCTCGGCGTGAGGCCGGCGCTCGGACGGCTGTTCGAGGCCGGCGACGAGCGCCCCGGCGCGCCTCGGGTCTCCGTGCTCGGCAACGGCGCCTGGCGTGAGCGCTTCGGTGGCCGGCCGGACATCGTCGGGAACACTGCCCGCCTGAACGGCGAGCTGTACACGATCGTCGGCGTACTGCCGGCAGGAATCGACTATCCCGACCAGTCGGAGGTCTGGATAACGCCGCATTTTTCGGTCCCGGACGACCCGCGTGCGCTCGGCCAGGACCCGAGCGCGGAGCGAGACCACAACTTCCTGTTCGCGCTCGGGCGCCTGAGACAGGGCGTGACACGGGAAGCGGCGCAGGCCGAGGCGAACGCCGTGGCGGCGGCGCTCGCGCGCGAGTATCCCGATTCGGACGCCGATACCGGCACGCGGCTCACCGCGCTGCGCGACGACCTCGTCGGCGACGTTCGGCCGACGCTGCGACTGCTGTTCGCGGCGGTCGGGCTGCTCCTGTTGATCGCCGTGGCGAACGTGTCGGGTCTGCTGCTCGCGCGGGCCACGTCGCGTCAGCAGGAGATCGCCGTACGAATCGCGCTCGGCGCCTCCCGGCGGCGGATCGTCGGGCAGTTGCTGGTGGAGAGCGTGCTGCTCGCGCTCGCGGGCGGCGGCGGTGGCCTGTTGTTCGCCATGTGGCTGGTGGGGCCGCTGGTGGCGCTCAGTCCCCGCGAGCTCGGGGTCAGCGGCGACGTCCGCATCGACGCGACGGTGCTGTTGTTCGGCCTCGCCGTCTCGACGGCCTCCGGCCTCCTGTTCGGGCTGGCGCCAGCCCGCCAGTCGCTGGGGACCAACGTCAATGACGACCTCAAGCAGTCGTCGCGGGGCGCAGGCACGCGCCAGCAGCGGCTACGGATGGCGCTCGTTTCGGCCGAGGTCGCCCTGTCGCTCGTGCTGCTGGTCGGCGCCGGCCTGACGATACGCAGCCTCGTGAGGCTGCAGCGGGTACCGACCGGCTTCAACCCCGAGCGGCTCGTGACACTCACGCTCAATCTCCCGACTGCGAGGTACTCGGAGCCCGCTCGACAGGCTACCTTCTTCGACCGCGCCGTCGCCGCCCTCGGCGCCATTCCGGGCGTCGAGGCCGTCGGTGCGACCAGCCGGCTGCCGCTCACGCCCGGCAACAGCACTCGAGGCCTCGACATCGACGGACGGTCGCCGACCACACCCGCCAACGCCGACTACCGCGCAGTGAACCCGGGCTACTTCCACACCCTCGGCATTCCATTCCTCCGCGGACGAGACTTCACCGACGCCGACGACGCGGGCGCGCCTCATGTCGCCGTCGTCAGCCAGGCGATGGCGGAGGCGTTCTGGGGCGGCGTGGATCCGATCGGCCATACGATTGCGGTCGAGACCGGCCATCCGATCACCGTCATCGGCGTCGTCGGCGATGTGCGTCACGCCTCGCTCGCCACGCCGCCACGCCCGACCTTCTACATGCCATACCGGCAGGACCCGTGGGCGACAATGACGATGGCGCTGCGAACCGGCGTCGCCCCCGCCGCGCTCGCCATGTCGGTGCGCGCCGCCATCTGGAGCATCGACAAGGACCAGCCCGTCGGCGCCCTGCTCTCGATGGATGCCCGGCTGGCCAATTCGCTCTCGCGCCGGCGGTTTACCGTGGCGCTCCTGTCGGCGTTCGGCGCCGTTGCGCTCGCGCTCGCCGCCGTCGGCCTCTACGGCGTTCTCTCCTTCATCGTCGGCCAGCGCCGGCGGGAGATCGGCGTGAGGATGGCGCTCGGCGCGAGCCGGGGAGAGATGATCGCGGCGGTCCTCGGCCAGGGGCTGCGGCTGGCCGGGCTGGGCCTGGTCCTGGGACTCGTGCTGGCCGCGGGCGCGACACGGCTGCTGGCGTCGGTGCTTTACGGGGTCGGCACGACCGACGCCGCCACGTTCGCTGCGGCCGCCGCCCTGCTCCTGTTGATTGCCGTCGTCGCGAGCCTCGTGCCCGCGCTGCGCGCGAGCCGGGTCGATCCGATCGTCGCCCTGCGCGACGAGTGAGATCCCGGCGCCTGCGGCCGCGCGGCGAGAAGCCGCCTATCGACCCTGAATGGCCTTGCCGGAGAGGCGCCGGCCCCTGGTCTCGCCGGACGTCGACTGCAGGTAGTCGCTGATTTCGAGCATCTTGCTGAACACCATCCGCCCGAGCGCGCCGAGGCCGCTCGATTCGTTCGACGGGCCGAACACCGCATCGCCCATCTGATCGATCTCGCGCTCGGCGATGGTCCCCAGGGTCGCCACGGCGTGAACGTAATACTCGCCCTCCTCGTCGAGGCGGCCGACGTCGCCGAGGTCCAGGGTCATCATCATGGGATCCGGCAGTTGCTTGTAAGTGGCCTCGCGACCGGATGGGTCAGTGACGGTGATCTCGCTGCTCGACGACCGGCGGGTCATCCGGAAGACTCGCACGATCGCCGGATAGACGAGGCGGTCCCACACCGGCCGCGACTCCCAGAGCTCCGCCTGCACACGCAGGTGCAGGATGCCGCCCTCCTCGAGGAGGTGTTTCAGGCGATCGGGCAGGAGATCGCGCAGTTCGAGGGTGGCCTGTACCGCGGCGGACGAGGCCCCGACCGTCTTGACCCGCACTCCGAGCGCGGCGGCCGGCGCCGCGAGGCCGGAGACGAGCAGGAACGCGCCAAGCACGCGCCGCAACATGCGTCAGTGATCAGCCGTCAGAACGTGCGTCCGAATCTCAAGAGCACCTGCAGAGAGCTCGGCACGGCGTTGAGCCGATAGCCGAAATCCAGTCGGAGGCCATCGACTCCCACGCCGAACCCGACGCCTTTCAACCACGGAGCGTCCGCGCCGGACGGTGCGACCCGCCCGGCGTCGAAGAAGCCGATCACGTGCAGCCCGCTCCGCCAGCCGAGGAGGTACTCGACGTTCATGAGGACCATGCTGTCCCCGACCTGCTCCTTGAACGGGTAGCCGTGGACCGACCCCAGACCGCCGACGGCGAACTGGCGCTGCGGCGGCATGACGCCTCCGGACCACCCGGCGATGCCCCGCGCGGCGAACGCCTGGTGCGGAGAGAGCGGAAGCGAGGCGCGACCGGCCACGATGTGGCGTCGGAAGTCGAAGTCGCTCCGGAGGCCGCCGGGCGTGGAGATCTCAGAGGTCCAGTCGACGTGCCAGAGAGGCTGGCCGCGATCCGACCATTCGGTCAGCGGCCGGCCGTACAGCGTGTCGAGCTGATGCCGCTCGTAGGTGACGCCGAGCGGCTCGCGCGCGAACTCCTCGCTGGCGAGCGACGCTCCGACGAGCAGCGCGCTCAGGCTGCCGTTCTCGGCCGCGACGTTGGGGCGGAACCTGTCGTCGCCGTTCCAGAGGCTGAAATCGGCTTCGTCGCCGAGCGCCTGCTGGCGCTCGCGCCGCCAGGCGAACAGGAGCTCGAGCCGGCGCTGGACGCGCCACGCCGCCGTGAGCTGCACGCCCCGGCGCCGGAAGTAGTCGCGGAAGCTCTTGTGGGGAGCGAAGGCGGCGACGCCCGCCTCGGCCGACGACAGCCGCCAGTCGTCGTCGGTCGCCGTCAGGTCGTGCAGCTCGCCGCCGACGAAGAGCTTCCACTTCGTGAAGAGCGGGCGCTCGAACCCCAGCGCGTAGCCGACTCGGCCCGACGCCAGCTTCGCCGACACGTGCCCGGCCACGTACGCGTGGTTGAAACGGTCGTGATCGTAGACGGCGGCGCTGAAGCCCATCGACGGCACAAGGCCGTCGACCGGGGTGTACCAGTCCTCCCGCTCGCCGGGATCGGGGGCGAGGTGGAACCGGCCCTGCGGCTCGCGCAAGCCGACGAGCAGCACGCGCCGCCCGTCCCGCTCGACCAGATCGAACGTGTCGTGGTGCTGCTCGCGGCTGTCGGTGGACGCCGGTCCAGGGGTGGCGTGCCCGAAGGCGACCGCGCCGCGGGTCGGTCGCAGCAGTGCCCGGAGCGCCTCGGTCGCGCGATCGTGATTGAAGACGTCGCCGGCGCGCAGCGCGAAGTCCTGCTCGAACTCCCGGGCGAGCCGCTCGGGGACGCCCTGGAACTCGACGGCGCCGATCACCCCCTCGTCAACGGTGACATCGAGGGTCCCGGTCCCTTCGTCGAAGGACGCGTCCACCCGGGCGTAAGTGTACCCGTCGTCGTGATAGCGGCGCTCGATGTCGCGCGCCATCTCCTCCGGCGCGTCGGGCAGCGGCTCGCCGGGAGAAACGTGTGCAGCGCCGAGGACGACGCGTTCGGCGAGCTCGTGCGCGCCCGAGACGTGCGCGGCGCGGACGATCGGGCGGGGCGGCGCTGGCAGCGGCGTCTGCTGGGCGGCCGTCGGCGCCGCCGCCGCGCAGAAGGCCAGGCCCGCCAGGAGCGCGCTGCCACGCATCTACGGCACAGGGACGAGAGCGACCTCGCGAAAGTTCCCGGCGTGCAGGTCGAAGAGGCGCACGTCGATCGGATCCACGAGCCCGACGATGAGATAGAGATAGTCGGGGTAGGACGCCTCCGCGAGATCGGCTCGCGAGGGGACCGCTGCGGTGCCCGGATGCGAGTGGTAGACGCCGACGACGCGGATGCCCGCCTCACGGGCCGCGCGGATCGCGTCGAAGTGGTCGCGCGGATCCACGAGGAACCGCGTCGGCGACGCCTCGAGGTTGCGCGCCCGGTGCGCCGCATCGATGACCGCCGGCGAGCCCAGCAGCAGGCCGCAGCACTCCTGAGGCTCGTCGCGGCGTGCGTGCGCGACCGTCTCCTCGAGCGCGGATTGGCGGATGCGGACGGTCCGGTTCACGACGCGTGTGCGGGATTCTCCACGACCATCGCGATGCCCATGCCGCCGCCGATGCAGAGCGAGGCGACGCCGTACCGGCCCCGTCGCGCGCGGAGCGCGTGAACCAGCGTCGTCAGCACGCGCGCCCCGCTCGCGCCGATCGGATGACCGAGCGCCACCGCGCCGCCGTGCACGTTGACCTTCGCCTGATCCAGGCCGAGCTCGCGTGCGACCGCCACGGACTGGACGGCGAACGCCTCGTTCAGCTCGAACAGGTCGATGTCGGCGGCCTTCAGCCCGGCGCGTTCGAGCGCCTTGCGCACGGCCGGGACCGGCCCCATCCCCATGATCATCGGGTCGACGCCGGTGGAGGCGTACGACACGATCCGCGCCAGGGGTGTCCGGCCGAGCGCCTGCGCCTTCTGCGCCGTGCAGACGACGACCGCGGCCGCCCCGTCGTTGACGCCCGACGCGTTGCCGGCCGTCACCGAGCCATCTTTCTTGAACGCGGGACGGAGCGCCGCGAGCGTCTCCGCCGTCGTTCTTGCACGCGGGTATTCGTCGGTGTCGAACCGGATCGGCGCGCCCTTCCTCTGAGGGACGTCGACCGGCACGATTTCGGCCTTGAAGCTGCCGTCCCGGAGCGCGCGTCCGGCGCGCTCTTGGCTCTCGGCGGCGAAGGCGTCCTGATCCGCGCGCGAGATGCGGTACCGCGCCGCGATTTCCTCCGCGGTCATCCCCATGTGACAGGAGTTGATCGCGCAGGTCAGCCCCTCGAGCTGCATCGAGTCGACGACCTCTCCGTTCCCCATCCGATAGCCCCAGCGCGCGCCGGCCAGCAGGTACGGCGCATTGGACATCGACTCGGTGCCTCCGGCGACCAGCGTGTCGACGTAGCCGACGCGGATTGCCTCGACCGCGTGGACGACCGCCTGCAGACCCGAGCCGCACACGCGATTGACGGTCTCGGCCGGCACCTCGACGGGCAGGCCCGCCTTGAGCGCCGCCTGACGCGCGACGTTCATGCCGGCGCCTGCCTGGAGGACGCACCCCATGACCACGTCGCCCACGTCGACCGGCCGCACGCCGGCCCTCGCGATCGCCTCCCTGATGACGATGGCGCCGAGATCGACGGCGGTCAGATCCCTGAGGGCGCCTCCGAACGAGCCGATGGGCGTGCGGCACGCGCTGACAATGACCGGATCGGATCCTGATTGGCTGCTCACGAGAATGTCCCCAGATTCGAGGCGACGGCGAGCGGGGCGCCTGTCGCCTGTTTGACGGCATCGACGGTCGTGCCGGCCGCGATCTCCCTCAGCACCAGGCCGTCCGGCGTGACGTCGATGACGGCCAGGTCGGTGACAATCATGTCCACCACCTTGACGCCGGTCAGCGGCAGGGTGCAGCGGTCGAGAATCTTGTGGCCGCCCTCGCGCGTCGTGTGCTCCATGGCAATGATGACGCGCCGCGCGCCCGCCACGAGGTCCATCGCGCCGCCCATCCCCTTCACCATCTTGCCGGGAATCATCCAGTTCGCCAGGTTGCCCTCGCGGTCGACCTGAAGTGCGCCGAGCACCGTCACGTCGATGTGGCCGCCGCGCACCATCGCAAACGAGTCCGCGCTGTTGAAGTAGGCGCAGCCGGGCGTCTCCGAGACCGTCTCCTTGCCGGCGTTGATCAGGTCGGGATCGACCTCCGCGTCGGTCGGATACGGACCGACGCCGAGCATCCCGTTCTCGGAGTGCAGCGTGATGTCGATGCCGGGCGGCACGTGATTGGCGACGAGGGTCGGCATGCCGATGCCCAGGTTGACGTAGTCGCCGTCCTTCAGTTCGCGGGCGACGCGGCGGACGATGAGATCGCGTGGATTGGGCATGGCGTCCTAGGCGGCCGGCGGGCGGACCGTCCGCTTCTCTATTCTCTTCTCGTACTGCGCGCCCTGAAGGATGTGCTTCACGAACACGCCGGGCGTGTGGACGGCGTCCGCGTCGATCGCGCCCGGCTCGACCAGCCGCTCGACTTCGGCGATCGTGACCGTCGCGGCCGTGGCCATCACGGGGTTGAAGTTCCGCGCCGTCCGCCGATACACCAGGTTGCCGACGTGGTCGCCGGTATGCGCCTTCACGAGCGCGAAGTCGGCCCGCAGCGGCGCCTCGAGGACGTAGTGCCTGTCGCCGATGAGGCGCGTCTCCTTGCCGTCGGCGACGATCGTGCCGTATCCGGTCGGCGTGAAGAAGCCCCCGATGCCGGCGCCGCCGGCGCGGATGCGCTCGGAAAAGGTCCCCTGCGGCACGAGCTCGACCTCGAGCTCGCCGCTCAGGAACTGCCGTTCGAACTCCTTGTTCTCGCCGACGTAGGTCGCGATCATCCTGCGAATCTGCCGCGACTTGAGAAGCACGCCGAGCCCGTACTGGTCCACGCCGGCGTTGTTGCTGATGACGGTCAGGCCCGTCGTGCCGCGCGCGTTCAGCGCCTTGATGAGGTTTTCGGGAATGCCGCACAGCCCGAAACCGCCGACCATGATCGTCGCGCCGTCGGGTATGAGCGCCACCGCCGCCTGGGCGTTCGGAAGCACCTTGTTCATAACGGACGATTATATCGCCCGGCCGAAGCCGGACGCCCCGCCGGGCCGCCGACTCCGCCGCGAGCGGCCGCGCACCTTCGTGATACCATCGCGCGCGAAGTGGAGGAGTCAATGTTCGTCAGCACGTCCCGCCGCGCTCTCCTGGCCGTTCTCTGCGTGGGTCTCGTGGTGTCGTCCGCCCGCGCCCAGTCGCCCGCGCGACACGCGATGGGCATCGACGACGTCCTCAACCTGGTGCAGGTGTCGGCGCCCCGGATCTCGCCCGACGGACGCCACGTCCTCTACGCCCGCTCTGAGCTCGCCGAGTGGAAGGACAACAAGCGCGCCTCCACCATCTGGCTCGCCGACGCCGACGGCTCCCACACGCGGCAGTTCCTCGGCAGCGACAAGGATCACGGCGCCGCCTGGTCGCCCGACGGCCGGTACGTCGCGTTCCTTTCCACCCGGGGCGACGGAACGGCCAGCGAATCGAAGACCACGTCGGACGCGCCGGCCCAGATCTGGATCATTCCGGTCGACGGAGGCGAGGCCACCCGACTGACCGATCACAAGGGCGCGGTGAAATCGCTCGAATGGACGAAGGACAGCGCCTCGATCGTCTTCGTGGCCGATCGGGCGAAGTCCGACGAGGAAAAGGCCGGGGAAAAAGCCGGCGACGACGCGTTCGCGGTGGACGAAGGGCCCAACGGACAGGAGCGCGGCGACTTCGCGGAGGTCTGGCGCGTCGGCGTCGCCGACAAGGCCGAGCATCCGATCTTGCGCGAGCCGCTGATCATCGACGACCTCAGCGTCGCGCCCGACGGCGCGCGGATCGCGATCATCTACCGCCGCGAGAACAGCCGCAACGGCACCTTCCACGACGAGGTCGCCGTCGTCGACGCCGCGACAGGCGCGACGACTGACCTCACCCACAACAACGCCCCTGAGCGCAACGTGCAGTGGTCGACCGACGGCCGGACGCTCGCGTACCTCGCGCCCGGCAACGCGGGCTGGGATCTCGCCGAGGAGAAGCTCTGGGTGGTGCCCGCCTCGGGCGGAACGCCGGCATCCCTCACGGCCGGCTTCAAGGGCTCCATCTCGCAGTACGCCTGGGCACCCGGCGACCAGGCGATCGTGTTCGGCGCGGCGATCCGGGGCCGGGGCGGCCTCTTCCGCGTGACGGTGGCGGGCGGCGTGGTGTCGACCGTCGCCACCGGCGACTGGTCGGGCCGTGCCGAGTCGTTCTCCGCCGACGCCCGGCGCGGCGCGCTGGTCGTCAGCACGGCGACCGAGCCGCCCGACGTGCAGGTGGTCGATCTCACCACGGGCCGCCTGAGCGGCGTCACGCATGCCAATCCCGACATGGCGAGGTTCGCGCTCGCCCAGATGCGGTCGATCACCTGGAAGAGCAAGGACGGGCTCGACGTCGAGGGCCGCCTGTGGCTGCCGGCCGACTACAAGCCGGGCACGAAGCTGCCGCTCATCCTGTGCGTCCACGGCGGGCCCGCCGGCGTCTGGGACGTCGGCTTCCGCGGGATCAACGAAGTGTACACGGGCCTCGGCTGGGCGCTGCTCGAGCCGAACGTCCGCGGCAGCAGCTCCTACGGCGACGCGCTCCTGCGCGGCAACATGAAGGACATCGGCAACGGCGACTACGAGGACCTGATGACGGGCGTCGACCAGCTCGTCGCCGACGGGATCGCGGACCCGGACCATCTCGCGATCCGGGGCTGGAGCTACGGCGGCATCCTGGGCGGCTGGACCCTGACCCAGACGGCCCGCTTCAAGGCCGCCTCGCTCGGCGCGATGGTCACCGACTGGTCGTCGGAGTACGCCATGGGATTCAACCACGACGTGCGCCTCTGGTACATCGGCGGCGCGCCGTGGGAGAACCCGGACGCATACCGCCGCCAGTCGTCCTACACCCACATCGCGAAGGTGACGACGCCCACCCTGCTGCTGCACGGCGAGCGGGACACGACCGACACCATCGGCCAGAGCATGATGTACTACCAGGGGCTGAAGGATCGCGGCGTGCCCGTCAAGTTCATC
The DNA here is from genome assembly GCA_963840225.1 of uncultured Acidobacteriota bacterium. Lineage (GTDB taxonomy): Bacteria > Acidobacteriota > Vicinamibacteria > Vicinamibacterales > CAVVIG01 > JBLMXQ01. Next base: position 546,226 of record CAWIYH010000004.1, on the reverse strand, counting down.
CGCTTCCCGCGCGAGCCGCACGGCTTCCGCGAGCCGCACCACCAGCGCATCCGCGACACCGAGGAGATCCACTGGCTCATGAAGTACGCGCGCGGCATCGACTGGAAGATCCCCGAACGGAAGAAAGAGGAGAAGAAGGACACGACGACGAGCGCGAGCGGAAATCGACAATTTTGACAATCGGCTGACCAAACGGCGGCCTTTGATGGGGAGCGCGGCGATCACTCGACGAGCGGTCCACTCGACCGGGCTGGTCTGTCTGGCTGTCGGACTCGTCATGCTGCCGGTCTGCCTCACCGCCAGCCCGCCGGCGAGGCGGTTTGCCGGCCGTCCGGCGACCACGCTCGGCGTTGACGGCGCGAGATTCACGCTCAACGGTCGCCCCGCGTTTCTCTACGGCGTCAGCTACTACGGCGGCCTGGGAGCGCGGGAAGACTTCGTGCGCCGCGATCTCGACGACATGCAACGGTACGGTTTCAATTGGGTTCGCGTCTGGGCGAGGTGGTCGGGATTTTCGAGCGACGTGTCCGCCGTGGACGGCCCCGGCCGTCCACGCGAGCCGTACCTGGACAAGCTCAAGGCGATCGTCGCCGCGTGTGACCGGCGTGGCATGGTCGTGGACGTCACTATCTGGCGCGGCAGCGGCGCGAACGGCTCAGAGCGATCGCCCGAGCCGGAGGCACATCGCCGCGCCGTCGAGACGATCGTGATGGCCCTCAAACCGTGGCGCAACTGGTACCTGGACCTGAGCAACGAGCGGAACATCCGCGACGCGCGCTTCGTGACGATGGAGGACCTGGCGCGACTGCGCGATCTGGTGCGCCGTTTGGATCCACGCCTGCTGGTGACCGCCTCTCATGGCGGCGATATCGGTCGGGACGATCTGCGCGGCTACCTGCAGAAGGCCCGGCTGGACTTCATCGCGCCGCATCGTCCGCGAAATGCCGGCTCGCCGCGGCAGACCGAGGCCAGGACCCGCGAATACTTCGCCTGGATGAAAGAAATGGGGCGCGTTGTCCCCGTGCACTATCAGGAGCCGTTCCGCCGCGGATACGCGGAGTGGAATCCGACGGCGCGGGACTTCGTGACCGACCTCCACGGCGCCATTGCCGGGGGGGCAGCCGGGTGGTGCCTTCACAACGGCGACGAGCGCGGCCAACCCGGCAACCGGCCCCGCCGCTCCTTCGATCTTCGCGACCAGCGGTTGTTCGATCAGCTCGACGACCAGGAACGCACGGCAATTGAATTGATGGAGCGCGTGGTCCCGAGCGTCCGATCGTAGTCCCACCCTGGGACGGACGACTCAGCTCCCCTTCGCGAGAACGTCCCGCCACCTCTGCGCTTCGGCGAACACATCGTTGATGCGTGCGCCGCTTCGCAGATCGCCACGCAGGTCCTGGAGCACCGCGATCAGGGCGTCGAGCGTCGGGCCGATCTGGTCCGCGTTGGTCGCGGCGATGTCGCGCCAGATTTCGACCGGGCTCGACGCCAGCCGCGTCGTGTCGACGAGGCCCCGCCCCGCCAGCGCGAGCCCGTCGGCTCCCGCCGACTCTCCGACGACCTGCATGAGCGCGCTCGCCGCGAGCTGCGGGAGATGGCTGATCGCGGCGAGAACCCGGTCGTGCGCCGCCGGGTCCATGAGGTGCGGCTCGGCGCCGAGCGCCTGCACGAAAAGCATCAGCTTCTCGACCGTCTCTCCCGCGCCCTCGTCTCGCGGCGTCAGGATCCAGGGCCGGCTCCGGAACAGGTCGGGTCGCGCGTGCTCGAGCCCGCCCTTGGTGGCTCCCCCCATCGGGTGGCCCCCGACGAAGGTGAAGCGGGGCGGGAGCGATCGCGCCGCCTCCACGGTCGCCCGCTTCGTGCTGCCCGTGTCGGTGACCACGGCGGACGTGCGCACGTGGTCGCCGAGCTCCGACAGAAGCGCGATGTTCTGCCTGACCGGCGCCGCCAGGACCACGAGGTCCGCTTCGGCGAGCACGTAGAGCTCGTCGGCAGCGACGTCGATGGCGTGCAGCCGCATCGCCGTTTCCAGCACGTCCTTCGTGTCGACGGCGATGACGAGGGCGGCGGGCCAGAGCTGGCGAGCGGCCAGGGCGATCGAACCGCCGATCAATCCCAGCCCGACGATGCCGATCGTCCCGAAGACCGCCGGCGCGGAACCGGAGCCGCCGCCGGATCGCCCGGGCTGAATCACGGGAAGGTTCATGCGATTGTCGACCACATCGACGATCCTACGTGCCCCATCCCCGCCGCGCGACCTGCTCCACGCAGATGCTGCGGCCGATGGCCGGCGCGATGATCCGCAGTTCCGCCATGAGCCGGTCGAACTGCGCCGGGAACATCGACTGCGCGCCGTCGCTGAGCGCGTGATCCGGATCGCAGTGCACCTCGATGATCAGGCCGTCGGCGCCGGCCGCCACCGCCGCGCGCGCCATCGGCGCCACCTTGTCGCGCCGTCCCGTGCCGTGGCTCGGGTCGACGATGATCGGCAGGTGGCTGAGCTTCTGGACGATCGGGATGGCCGAGATGTCGAGCGTGTTGCGCGTCGCCGTCTCGAAGGTCCGGATGCCGCGCTCGCAGAGGATGACGTCGGTGTTCCCGCCGCTCAGCACGTATTCGGCCGACAGCAGCCACTCCTCGACGGTCGCCGAGATCCCCCGCTTCACGAGCACCGGCTTGCGCGTCCGCCCGAGCTCGCGCAGCAGCGTGAAGTTCTGCATGTTGCGCGCGCCGACCTGGAACATGTCGCAGTAACGATCGATCAGCTCGATCTGGCTGATGTCCATCACCTCGGTCACCAGCTTCAGGCTCTCGGCGGCGGCGGCGTCGCGGAGCAGCCGCAGCCCTTCCTCGCCCAGCCCCTGGAAGCTGTAGGGCGAGCTCCGCGGCTTGAACGCGCCGCCGCGCAGCACCTTGGCGCCGGCGCGGCGGACGGCGGCGGCGGTCGTCCGCACCTGCTGCTCGTTCTCCGCCGAGCAGGGCCCGGCGATGACGATGACTTCGTCGCCCCCGATCCGGACGTCGCCCAGGGAGACGACGGTGTTCTCCGGCCGGAAGGTCCGGCTCGCGAGCTTGTAGGGCTCCGAGATCCGGTGGACTTCGTGCACGCCCTCGAGCATCTCGATGAGGCGCGGATCGGGGTGGGTCTGCCCCACGGCACCGAGCACCGTCCGGGTGACGCCGGTCGATCGATGCACGTCGAGCCCGAACTCAATCAACCGCGCGACCACCTGCTCGATCTGCTCTTCGGTGGCGCGCTCTTCCATCACGACAACCATGGCGTCAACAGCCTCCGCAACCCAACCATTGATCATACTCGCTCACCGGGTCTCTCCGTCGTGGGCGTCCCCGTCCTGCATGACCCGCCGCTCCAGGCGCCGGGCTTCGTCGATGATCCGCTCGAACAGCCGGCCGATCGCCTCGGGCCCGAGTGGTCCCTCGGTCGCCACCCGCCTGACGTGCTCGAGGACCTGCTTCTCACGGTCCGGCTGGTAGACGCCGAGGCCCAGGTCGCGCTTCAGTCGGCCGATTTCGCACACGCAGCGCGCCCGCTCGTTCAGGAGGCGCACCAGCACCTCGTCGACGCGATCGATGTCGCCGCGGAGATCGTCCAGCGTCGCCATGTCTAGGTCCGTGCCACCGGCGCGGGCGTGCCCTTGAGCCATCGCACGTACTGCTCCACCCTCGGGACCAGGTCGTCGGCTCCGCCCGCCTCGGCGATGAGCGACACCAGCGCGCTGCCCACGACGGCAGCGTCGGCGCAGGCGCCGACCTCCGCGACGTGCTCAGGCGTCGAGATGCCGAAGCCGAGCGCCACCGGCAGGTCGGTGACCGCGCGGATCCGCCGCACCAGTTCGGCGGCGCCGGACGCCACGCGGTCGCGCGCGCCGGTCACACCCAGGCGCGAGATGGCGTAGAGAAAGCCCGCCCCGAGGTCGGCCGCCCTGCCGATCCGCTCGTCGGTGGTCGTCGGGCTCAGCAGGAAGATGGTCGCCATCCCGTGCGCCGCGACCACCTCGCGGAACGCGCCGGCCTCTTCGATCGGCAGATCGAGCGCGAGCACGCCGTCCACACCTGCCTCCGCGGCACGACGGGCGAACGCCTCCACGCCCATGCGCATGAGCGGGTTCGCGTAGCTGAACACGACGATCGGCGCCGCCACGTCGGCCCGCACCCCGGCGATCAGATCGAGCGCGGACCGGAGGCTGCCGCCCGCCGCGAGCGCCCGTTCGGTGGCGCGCTGGATCACGGGGCCGTCGGCCATCGGGTCGGAAAACGGCACGCCGACCTCCAGGACATCCGCCCCGGCACGGTCGAGCGCCCGCAGGATGGCGGCTGACCGCGGGAGATCGGGATCGCCCGCGGTCGTGTAGGTGACGAGCCCGGTACGGCCTTCGCGTCGCAGCCGAGCGAAGGTCTCCGTCAAACGGCCAGGCATTGTTGCACCGTATTCACGTCCTTGTCCCCGCGCCCCGAGAGATTGACCAGCATCACGCGATTGGCGCCGAGCTCGGGCGCCAGCTTGCGCGCGTAGCCAACGGCGTGGGCCGACTCGAGGGCGGGCAGGATGCCCTCGAGGCGCGCAAGGGTCTGGAACGCGTCGAGCGCCTCGTCGTCGGTCACGTAGCTGTACTCGGCCCGCCCCTGCTCGCGCAGCCAGGTGTGCTCGGGACCGACGGCAGCGTAGTCGAGGCCGGCGGATATCGAGTGGGTGCGTTCGATGTTGCCGTCCTCGTCCTGCAGCACGAAGGTCCGCGCGCCCTGCAGCACGCCCGGGCTGCCCCCGGCGAAGCGGGCCGCATGGCGTCCTCGCACGATCTGCTCGCCGCCGGCCTCGACGCCGATCAGCCGCACGCCGGCATCGCCGACGAAGGCATCGAAGAGCCCGATGGCGTTGCTCCCGCCGCCGACGCAGGCCACGCACGCATCGGGCAGGCGGCCGGCCAGCGCGAGAATCTGCGCCCGGGCCTCGCGGCCGATGACCGCCTGAAAGTCGCGCACCATCATCGGATAGGGGTGCGGACCGAGGACGGAGCCGAGCAGGTAGTAGGTGTCGCCGACGTTGGTCACCCAGTCGCGCATCGCTTCGTTGATGGCATCCTTCAGGGTGCGGCTGCCCGCATCGACACGCCGGACGTCCGCGCCGAGCAGCCGCATCCGGAACACGTTCAGCGCCTGGCGGTCCATGTCCTCGGCGCCCATGTAGACCGCGCACTCGAGGTCGAGCAGCGCGCACGCGGTCGCCGTCGCCACGCCGTGCTGCCCGGCGCCGGTCTCGGCCACGATCCGCCGCTTGCCCATCCGGACGGCGAGCAGCGCCTGCCCGAGCGCGTTGTTGATCTTGTGGGCGCCGGTGTGCGCGAGATCCTCGCGCTTCAGGAAGATTCGCGCACCGGCACACGCCGCCGTCAGGCGCCGCGCCTCGTAGACGGGCGTCGGCCGGCCGACGTAGTGATCGAGCAGGCGGTCCAGCTCTGCCTGAAACGCCGTGTCGGCGCGGGCCGCCCGGTAGGCCCGCTCGAGCGCCTCGATCGGCTCGACGAGCGTCTCGGGCACGAACCGCCCGCCGTACTCGCCGAAATAGCCGCGCGCGTCAGGTCCGCGCGTGATGTTGGCTGTCGGCATGCAGTGCCTCGAAGAGGGCGCGCAGGCGCCCCGGATCCTTGATGCCGGGCGCCGACTCGACGCCCGACGACACGTCAATCGCAAACGGCCGCACGCGCGCGACCGCGTCGCCGACGTTTTCCGGCGTCAGCCCGCCGGCGAGCACGATGCGGCGCCGCGCGGCCGCCGCCGCCGCCCGATTCCAGTCGACGGCGCGGCCCGTTCCGCCGCGGCGTACGGGGTCGGGCACGTCCAGCAGGACGGTGACGCGCGCCGGCCACTCGACCAGGTCCGCCGGCTCGAAAGGCTCGTCCACCGCAACGGCCTTGATGACCGGACGGACGATCGGGGAGAGGTCCGCCGGCCGCTCGTCGCCGTGCAGTTGCACCGCGCCGAGCCGGACGAGCGCCGCCACCGCGTTCACGTAGTCGACCGGCTGGTTGACGAACACGCCCACCGGCGTGACCAACGCCGGCAGCGCCGCCACGATCGCACGCGCGCGGTGCGGATCGATCGCCCGCGGGCTCCCGGGCCAGAACACGAAGCCGATGGCGCTGGCCCCGAGCGCCACTGCTGCCTCGGCATCCTGGCGCCGCGTCACGCCGCAGATCTTGACCAGCATCGATCAATCGCCCGTCATCAGCGTCCGGAGCGCGTCGGCCGGCTCCTCGGCCGCCATCAGGCGCTCGCCGACCAGGAACGCCTTGTACCCGAGCCGCCCGAGCCGATCGAGATCCGCGCGGCTCCTCAGCCCGCTCTCGCTGACCGCGACGACGTCTCCAGGCAGGCACCGAATCACGCGCTCCGAGGCGGTGACGTCGACCTCGAGGGTCCGGAGGTTGCGGTTGTTGACGCCGACGATCGCGGCGCCCGCCTCGACGGCGAGCGCCGCCTCGGCCTCGTCGTGCACCTCGACGAGCGCGTCCAGCCCGATCGCCGTGGCGCGCGCCAGCAGTCGGCACAGGTCCGCTCCGCCGAGCGCGGCCACAATCAGCAGCACGGCGTCGGCGCCCGCGGCCCGCGCCTCGAACAGCTGGTACTCGGTCACGACGAAGTCCTTGCGCAGCAGCGGCAGGTCGACGGCCGCGCGGACGGCCAACAGGTGATCGAGCGATCCGTCGAAGAAGGTCGGCTCGGTCAGCACCGAGATCGCCGCCGCGCCCGCCCGCGCATACCCGCACGCGACCGCCACCGGATCATAGTCCCGGCGGAGTACGCCGCGGGACGGCGACCGCCGCTTGCACTCGGCGACGACGTTGACGCGATCGGCGGTCCCGAGCGCCTCGAGGAAGCGTCCGGGCGCCGGCGGCCGGGCCTCGGCGCGGCCCGCCACGCTCGACAGCGGCTCGCGCTCCTGGCGCACCTCCACGATGCGCCGCGCGGCGGCCACGATCGTCGCGAGCAGGTCGGCCGCGGCCGCCGGTGCGCCGCTCATGCGCCCGCTCCCTGGGCGAACTCCCCTGCCGTCGAGATGGCGACCAGTCGCTCGAGCGTCCGCGCGGCGTCGCCCCGATCGAGGGCGCGCGACGCGATCACGATGCCGTCCTCGACCGAGGCGACGTGCCCGGCGATGAACAGCGACGCGCCCGCGTTCAACAGCACGACGTCGCGCTGCGGCCCGCGCTCGCCGGCGAGAATCGCCTCGATGATCCGCGCGTTCTCGTGCACGCTGCCGCCTTTGAGCGACGCGAGGCCCGCCTTCGGAAGCCCGACGTCGGCCGGGTGGAGGTAGAACGTGTTGACCGCGCCGTCGCGGCACTCGGAGATCTTCGTGTAGCCGGTCGTCGAGATCTCGTCGAGGCCGTCCGCGCTGTGCACGACCCAGGCGCGCTCGCTGCCGAGCAGGAGCAGGGTGCGCGCGAGCAGCTCGGTGAACTCCGGGCGCGGCACGCCGACGAGTTGGCGCGTCGCCCCGGCCGGGTTCGTCAGCGGCCCGAGCAGGTTGAAGGCCGTCCGGATCCCCAGCTCGCCCCGCGCCTCGGCGGCGTACTTCATCGACGGGTGGAAGGTCTGCGCGAAGAAGAAGCCGATACCGGCCTCCGCCAGGCAGCGCTCGACCACCGCGGGAGACGCCGCAATCCGGACGCCGAGCGCTTCGAAGACGTCGGCGCTGCCGGCCAGGCTGGACGCCGAGCGATTGCCGTGCTTCGCCACGCGCACACCGCAGGCGGCCACCACCAGCGCCGCGCACGACGAGATGTTGAAGGTCCCCGACCGGTCGCCGCCCGTGCCGCACGTGTCGAACACGCGCGCGTACCGGCGGTCCACGTGCACCGCATGCGCGCGCATCGCCTGCGCCAGGCCGACGATCTCGGCCGGGCGCTCGCCCTTCATCGCGAGGCCGACGAGCAGGCCGGCGATGTGGGCCGGGCGGGCACGGCCCTGCATCACCTCGCCCATCGCCGCCGTGGCCTCCTCGGTGGTGAGGTCCTCGTGACGCGTCAGCTTGTCGATCAGCGCGGTGAACATTCGCGCGCGCCTCCCCGCGCGGGCGGCTGGTCCAGGAAGTTCCGGAGGATGCGCCGGCCTTCGCCTGTGAGAATCGACTCGGGATGGAACTGCACGCCGTGGATCGGCCAGAAGCGGTGCCTGAGCCCCATGATGGTCGCGTCCTCGCGCGCCCGCGCCGACACCTCGAGGTCGGTCGGCACCGAGTCGCTGGCGACCACGAGCGAGTGGTAGCGCGCGGCGACGAACGGTCCGGCGATGCCGGCGAACACGCCGCGCCCGTCGTGCTCGATGGTCGAGGTCTTGCCGTGCAGCGGCGCCTCCCCGCGCACGACCAGGGCGCCGAACGCGGCGCCGATGGCCTGGTGCCCCAGGCACACGCCGAGAATCGGCGTCGTCGGCCCGAACCGGCGGATGACGTCCATGGTCACGCCGGCGTCCTCGGGGCGCCCCGGACCGGGCGAGATCAGGATGCGCTCGGGCGCCGCACGGTCGATCTCGTCGAGTGTCATCGCGTCGTTGCGCACGACGCGGACCTCGGCCCCGAGCTCGCCCAGGTACTGCACGAGGTTGTAGGTGAACGAGTCGTAGTTGTCGATCACGACGATCATCGTGGCTTCTCGCAGGGCCTGGATGCTACAACCCGTCGTGCGCCAGCTCGAGGGCGCGCAGGAGCGCCCGTGCCTTGTCGCACGTCTCTTCGTACTCCGCGGCCGGGTTCGAGTCGATCACGATGCCGGCACCGGCCTGCACCGAGGCGCGGCCCCCGGACATGATCACCGTGCGGATGGCGATGCAGAAATCGAGGTTGCCGGCGAAGTCGAGATAGCCGACCGCCCCCGCGTACAGCCCGCGTCCGTCCGTCTCGAGCTCGTTGATGATCTGCATGGCGCGCACCTTTGGCGCGCCCGACACGGTCCCGGCCGGAAAGCACGAGACCAGGGCGTCGAGCCGGTCGCGATCGTCCGCGAGGCGGCCCTCCACGACCGACGTCAGGTGCATCACGTGCGAGAAGCGCTCGAGCCCCATGAACTGGGGGACGCGGACCGACCCGTACTCGCACACGCGGCCCACGTCGTTGCGCCCCAGGTCGACCAGCATCACGTGCTCGGCGCGCTCCTTTTCGTTGCGCTTCAGTTCCTCGGCCAGCCGGCGGTCCTCCTCCTCCGACCGGCCGCGCGGCCGCGTGCCCGCGATCGGGTGGGTCTCCACCCGGGAGCCTTCCACCCGCACGAGCATCTCGGGCGACGAGCCGATCACCGACACGCCGCCCATCCGGACGAAGTACATGTAGGGCGACGGGTTGATGTGCCGCAGCGCGCGGTAGACGGTGAACGGCTCGACGGCGAGGGCGATGTCGAAACGCTGGGACAGGACGACCTGGTAGACGTCGCCCGCGGCGATATATTCCTTCGCGGCGCGCACGCGATCCTCGTACTCCTCGCGGGTCATGTTCGGGCGCACCTCGAGCGCGCCGGCCGGCGTCGTCAGCGCGTGCGACAGGCTGCGCTCGAGCTCGCGCTCGAGGAACTGGATCTTCGCGCACGCGAACTGGTACAGCGACTCCAGGTCGTCGTCGGCCGTGATGCGCGCGTTGGCGATGATGATGATGCGGTGCTGCACGTGATCGAAGGCGAGCACCGTGTCGAACAGCATGAAGCCGGCCAGCTCGGCGCCGTCGGCGCCGGCGCCGAGGTCGCCCAGGACCGGCTCGAACCACGACGAGGCGCCGTACCCGAGGTAGCCGACCGCGCCGCCCGTGAAGCGCGGCAGGTCCGGCACGAACGGCGACCGGAAATCCGCCATCAGCCGGCGCAGCGTGTCGACGAACGGCCGGTCGCTCTCGCTCGTCTGGCCCGCCCGTTCGATCGTCGTGCGGCCGTCACCGGACCGGAGAATCAGGAACGGATCCTTGCCGAGAAAGGAATAGCGGCCGACGTGCTCGCCCCCCTCCACGCTCTCGAGCAGAAACGCGTAGTCGGCGTGCTCGGCGATCTTCAGAAACGCGGAGACCGGCGTCAGCAGGTCGGCCACCACCTCCTTGTACACGGGCACGAACGTGGCGCGCCGGGCCAGGTCCTTGAACTCGTCAAACGACGTGATCTTCATCGCGCATGAACTCCGCGAGCCGCCGCAGGGCGGCTTCGCGCATGATGCCGGCCGGCGGCCGGACGTCGGTCCACCAATGGAACTGCTCCTCGGCCTGGGCGACGAGCATCTCGAGCCCGTTGATCGTCACGCAACCCGCGGCCGCCGCCTCGTGCAGCAGACGCGTGATCGGCGGGTTGTAGACCAGGTCGTACACGACCCGCCCCGTCAGCAGCCCGGCCGGCAGCGGCGTCGCCGACCCGTGCGGGTGCATGCCGACGGGTGTGCAGTTGACGAGCAGATCCCAGCTCCCCCGCTCCGGGGGCCAGCCTCCGGTCGCGCCGCCGACCAGCGCCGCGACGGCGGCGGCGCGTGCCTCGTCGCGCGCGTGCACCCGCACTGCCGCCCCGCTCCCTGCCAGCGCGACGGCCACGGCCCGCGCCGCGCCGCCCGCTCCGAGCACGGCCGCGCGCGCGCCCTGGAGGGACATCCGGGTCCCGAGCGCCGCCACGAAGCCGCTGGCATCGGTGTTGGCGCCGACCCATCGCCCGTCGACGACCCGAATCGTATTGATCGCCCCGATCCGGCACGCGCTGCTGTACACCTCGGCGGCGCGGTCGAAGAATGCCACCTTGAAGGGAATCGTCACGCTCGCGCCCCGCAGATCGAACGCCTTCGCGAACCGCGCGAAGTCGTCCGCATCGGTTGCCGGGAGCGGCAGGTAGACGGCGTCGGTGCCGGTCGCCCGGAACGCCGCGTTGTGCATCGCCGGCGACACGGAGTGCCCGACCGGGAAGCCGGCCAGCCCGTACAGGGCCGTCGTCGGACCGATCTCGCGGAAGCGGTACAGCGACGTCATGTCGTGAGCGGTGAGCTGGCCGACGCCGTCCAGCGCACCGGCGTAGGCCCAGCGCGATCCCAGGCGGGCCGCCAGCACGCGCGTGGGGAGGCCGAAGTCGCCCATGCCGATGAGGACCACGCTCGACTGGCGCCCTGCCTGCACGCCCAAATCGAGAAGGGGCACGCAGTCGCTCAGGCGGTGGGTCTCGGCGGCAATCTTGACCACTTCGGCGCCCGTGGCCCGCATCGCCTGGAGCTGGGCCGCCAGAATCGTCGGGCACCCCGTCGAAATGGTGCGCCGACAGGACGATGCGTGGGCCGCCGGTCTGGGCGATGAGGGCGTCGAAGCGGGCGCGCCATTCGACGTCGACGAACTCGGCGCCCTGCGCCAGCGCGTCGCCCAGGAGGCGCCGGCGTTCCTCTTCGGCTCCGCCGAAGGCGCCGCCTTCCCACGCGGGCCGGCACGTCACGATCACCGGGCATCTGCGCCCGGCCAGCGCGCCCGCCGCGTCCGGGTCGGCCACCGTGTCGAGGCGCAGCTCCACCAGATCGGCGTCGACGACCGCGTCGCGACGCCGACGCAGCTCCGCCGTCGTGGCGGCGGTGACGGTGACGCAAAGGAGCGGTGTCGGCATATAACAAAAAAAGCCTCTTCAACCGTTCGGCTGAAGAGGCTCGGTCGTGCACGTCGCGCTGGAGCAGGTCAGGCCAGGGCGGTCGCCTCTTCATGAGGGTTCCGGTACCACCACCAATAGGCCGCCGACACCACGCTGGCGGCGACAAACGTCGGAACCCGCGTGAGAGAGAGGGCGGACATCAAGAGCACCCGGCCGGCCATTGAGGCTCACGACAATAACAGAGCCTCGCCGACGGTGTCAACGAAGCAGCCATTTCTCCTTGACCCTCAAGGACTTCTCGCCGTATAACCAGATCAGACCTCATGAAGGCTTGGCGTCTTCCGCTCACCCTCCTCCTCACAATCGTCGGATTCACCGGAGCGTTCGCGGCGGCGCCCCAGATGGACGTCGGCGAGCTCCGGCCCGGCATGGTCGGGATCGGCCGCACCGTCTTCGACGGGACGCACGTCGAGGAATTCAAGGCGCACATCCTCGGCGTCCTGCAGAACGTCATCGGGCCACGGCGCAATCTCATCCTCGCGCGGCTCGAGGGCGGTCCCCTCGCCAGCACGGGGGTCATTGCCGGGATGAGCGGGAGCCCGGTCTACGTCGACGGTCGGCTGATCGGCGCCGTGTCCTACGCGCTGGGATCGTTCCCCAAGGAGCCGATTGCCGGCATCACCCCGATTGCGGAGATGACCGATCTGGCGGCTTTCGGCGACGCGCGGCCGGTCGCGGCGCGCGTGCATCTCGATTTTCCGCTCACGCCCGAACGGCTGGCCGATGCGTTCCGCCGGGCCCTGGCGTGGAACCGCCCGTTTGCCGAGCGCCCGGGCGAGACCGAGCTGGTCGGCGCCAGCCGCGTGTCGGGGCTGGCCGGCGGCGAGCTGGCGACGCTGCTGCGGCCGATCGCGACCCCCCTCGTGATGTCGGGATTCGAGCCGGAGCTGGCCGATCTTGTCGGGTCGGCGTTCCGCGAGCACGGCTTCGTGCCGATGGCCGGCGGGGTCGGCGGCCGCCAGGCGGGCGAAATGCCGTATGACGGCCCGCTGAAGCCGGGCGATGCCATCGGCGTGCTGCTGGTGTCGGGCGACCTGCAGCTCGGGGGGACGGGGACGGTGACCTACGTCGACGGCCGGCACGTCTGGGCGTTCGGCCACCCGATGTACAACCTCGGGCCGACCCGTTTCCCGATGACGCGCGCCTACGTCTACACGGTTCTGCCGAGCCTCTTCTCGTCGCTGAAGCTGTCGAGCACGGGCGAGACGATCGGGACGTTCCAGCAGGATCGCGCCACGGCGATCGCCGGCACGCTCGGCGCCGGGCCGCGCCTGGTTCCGATCAACCTGACGCTCGAATCCGACCGCGGCCCCAGGCGCACGTTTCACTTCGGCGTCGTCGACGACCAGCTGTTCACGCCGTTGATGACCTACGCCGCCATCCTGAACACGCTCGGATCGTACGAGCGGCAGTTCGGCGCGGCCACCTTCACCGTCCACGGCAAGGCGACCCTCAAGAAGCACGAGGAGATCACCTTCGACAACCTCTTCTCGGGCGACTCGCCGTCGATCGGCGCCGCCTCGTACATCGTCGCGCCGATCACGTTTCTGATGGGCAACGACTACGAAAACGTCGAGCTCGAAGGGCTGGACCTCACCATCACGTCGACCGAGGAGCCGCGGACCGCGATGCTCGAGCGCGTGTGGCTCGACGATCCCCGGCCGCGGGCCGGCCGCACGGTCCCGCTGAAGGTCCTGCTGCGGACGTACCGCGGCGAGGAGGTGATGCGGACGCTGCCGATCGACATCCCTCCGAACGTCAGCGGCACGCTGTCGCTGCTCGTCACCGACGGCTCGCGGCTGTCGCAGATCGAGCAGCGCGAGTCGCGCATGCCACAGCAGCTCCGTAGCGTGCCCCAGATGATCCGCGCCCTCAATCGCGCGCCGCGCAACAACACGCTGTACGTCCGCCTGCTCGGGACCGAGGCCGGCGCCGTCGTCAACGGCGAGCGGCTGTCCGCGCTGCCCCCCTCGGTACTCGGCGTCCTCGAATCCGATCGCAACGGCGGCAGCTTCAACCTGCTGCACAGCGCGACGATCGGCGAGTGGCAGCTGACAACCGACCAGGCGGTCAGCGGATCCCGCACGCTCACGATCACCGTCTCGCCGAACTGACGGCCCGCAGCACCGAATCGACCGCCTATGCCGATACAAGGTCCCCGCGTCCGTCGACGCGCTCGAGCCCTTCTCGCCGCCGCGCTCCTGGCACTCGCCGCTCCGGCTCTCCGCGGCTCCACGCCGAAGTTCTTCGAGGCCGCGACACAGGCCGACTTCCTGAAGGGCGACATCGAGAACCTGTCGGTCGACAGCCACGGGCGGCTGATCCTCGGTCCGGCCACCGAGCTCGTGTACGAAACGTCGGCGCCCTTCGTCTGGACGCTCGTCGCCGCATCGGACGGCTCGCTCTTCGCGGGGACCGGCAACGAAGGCAAGGTGTTCCGCATCGGCGCCGACGGCAAGGGATCGCTGCTGTTCGACGCCGCCGAGCTCGAGATCCACGCCCTCGCGCCGACGCCCGACGGAGGCCTGTACGTGGCGACCTCGCCCGACGGCAGGATCTACAAGGTCGATCGCAACGGATCGGCCACGACGTTCTTCGACCCCGAAGAGAAGTACATCTGGGCGCTCGCGAGCGACGGCAAGGGGAACCTGTACGCCGGGACGGGCGAGAAAGGGACGGTCTACCGCATCACGCCCGACGGCAAGGGGACGCCCTTCTACCGCGCGAAGGCGACCCACGTGATGACGCTGACCTTCGATCGCGCGGGCAATCTCATCGCCGGCACCGGCTCGCCAGGAAGGGTGATCCGCATCGACCCGAACGGCAAGCCGTTCGTGCTGCTCGATTCACCGTTCGACGAGATCCACACCGTCCGCGTGGACGCCAAGGGCCTGCTCTACGCGGCGGCGCTCAGCGGACGCCCGTCGTCGGGCGCGCCGGCGGTTACCGAGACGACTGAGGCGGGCCATCCCGCGGCAGCCGCCGCGCGCCCACCGGTGCCGTCGGTATCGGCCGAAATCACCTCGATCGCGGTCGTGGACGTCTCGGGCGGCTCCGGCGTCGGGTCCACCCCCGAGGATCACCGCACGCCGAAAGGGGCCGTCTACCGCATCACCTCCGACGGGGTGTGGGATCAGCTCTGGGAGTCCCGAGAGGACACGGCGTACGACCTGGCGTTCGACGCCGACGGCTCGGTTCTGGTTGGCACCGGGAACAAGGGCAAGATCTTCCGACTGGAAGGCGATCCGGTCAGCGCGACGCTGCTCGTGCGCGCCGGCGGCCAGCAGGTCACGGCGCTCGTACGCGGCGCGCGCGGACGTCTGTACTACGCGACGGCCAATCCGGGGAAGCTGTTTCGAGTCTCCGCGGATCGGGCGTCCCGCGGCACCTACGAGTCGGAGAGCGAGGACGCCGGGATGCTCGCCACGTGGGGCGCCCTGACGTGGCACGGCACCTTTCCGCCCGGCACCGGGGTGCAGCTCTTCACACGATCCGGAAACACGCAGACGCCCGACGATACCTGGAGCGACTGGTCGACCGCCTACACCGCCACGGACGCCTCCGCGATCACCAGCCCGAAAGCCCGGTACCTGCAGTGGCGCGCGGTGCTGACCGCCAGCGGCAGCGCCGCGCCGGTGCTGACCTCGGTGAGCGCCGCCTACCTCCAGCGCAACCTGCGTCCCGAGGTCACCTCGGTCACGATGCACCCGCCAGGGATCGTCTTCCAGAAGCCATACACTGCCGGCGAGCCCGATCTTGCGGGCTTCGAGGATCAGTCGACGCCGGAACGCCGCCTCCAGGCAGCGGCCATGGCGTCGCAGGCCGGCGTGTCGACGCTGGGCCGGCGCACGTACGAGAAGGGGCTCCAGACGCTCGCCTGGAAGGCCGAGGACGCCAACGACGACGACCTCGTCTACGACGTCCTGTTCCGGCGCGAGGGCGAGACGACCTGGAAGACCCTGCGGCGAGGGGTGACCGACTCGATCCTGGTCTGGGACACGACGACGGTGCCCAACGGCACGTACTTCGTGAAGGTCGTGGCGTCCGACGGGCCGGCGAATCCGGCCGCGACGGCCCTGGCGGGCGAGCTCGAGAGCTCGGCCTTCGAGATCGACAACTCGCCGCCGACCTTCACCGTCCAGCCGGTGCAGCACGAGGGCGGCCGGACGACGATCGCGTTCACGGTCCAGGACGACCACTCGCCACTGCAGCGCGTGGAGTTCTCGCTCGACGGACAGCACTGGCGGGGCGTCTTCCCGCTCGACGGCATCGCGGACTCGCTGAAGGAGAAGTATCAGGTCGCGCTCGACGGTCCCCTGCCCGACCGCGGAGTGATTCTGCGCGCGACCGACGCCATGAACAACGTGGCGACGACGGTCGTTGGGAAATAGCGCCTGGCGGGACGGGAATCGAGGCGGGGCTGAAGGCTGGGGGAGCCTGAAAGCCCCGCGCCCTGCGATCGAGGGCTCAGGCGATCGAGAGGCTGTTCCGCGCCACCGACAGCGACGCGGCGCGCTTGCGTCCGGTCGGCGTGACCGGCAGGTCGACGTTCTGACGCTTGGCGCTGCTCGCGCGCACGGTCGTGTGTGCGACGAGCCAGACCATGTTGACCGCGACCGGCAATCCGTCGAACAGCGCCGGCTCGAAGCGCGCGCGCGAGACGGCGTCCAGCAGGCCTTCCACTAGCGCCTCGTCGTCACCGTTGGAGTGCAGCAGCTCGAGGTTCGTAATCCGTCCTTCGCGCGTGACCACCGCGGCGAGCGTGAACACGGCGTCCTCTTCCGCGCGGTTCGCCGCGGCCGAGAACGCGCCGTCGAGCGACCGCGGCATCAGCACGCGGCCGTCGATGGTCACCGGGTTCTCGTTCGAGCCGGGCGACGCCAGCAGGTTCAGGATGGCCGCCAGCGAGTCCGGCCGCTCGCTCGTCGCGAAGCGCATCATCCCGAGCATGATGACCACGCAGACGATCGCCGCCCCGGCGGCGCCGAGGCCGGCGTAGACGAGGTGCATGTCCTCGAACATGCCGCGCACGCGGGCGAGAAACGACGCGTCGCGCTCCGCCTTCACGCGGCTGACGACGGCCGTCTGGAAGCTGGCGGCATGGTCGGGCGACTGCCGGCCGTGCTGATCGAGAGCGCCGAGGCGCAGCGCCTCGCCGACCAGCCGCAGCTCCGCCAGCGCCGCCGTGCAGCCGTCGCACCAGTCGAGGTGCGCGCCCACCGAGATCTGATCGGAGACCTGCAGCTCGCCGTCGTGGTAGGCCTGGAGCCACCGGCGCGTCGCCCTGCAGGTGAGGGGCGTCATGCCGTTCTCGCCTCCCGGAGCTCGTCCCGCAGCAGCTGGCGCGCGCGCGTCAGACGCGACTTGACCGTGCCGACGGCCACGCCCAGCGAAAAGGCAATCTCGTCGTAGCTCAATCCGTCGATTTCGCGCAGGATGATCGCCGTCCGCTGCTCGAAGGGCAGGCGGTCGAGCGCGTCCTGCAGACGTGCGGCGAGCTCCTTTTGCGCGAAGAGCCGATCGGGCGTCGTCTCGCCGCCCGACGAGAACTCGCCGTGCGTGGCCAGATGCTCGTCGAGGGACACCTGGTCGGCCCGGTGCCGGCGGCGCCAGAAGCGGTGACGGTTCCGCGCCTGGTTCACGGCGATGCGGTAGATCCAGGTCCGCAGGGTCGACTGACCGCGGAAGCGGTGGATGGTCCGGAAGACGCGCAGGAAGACTTCCTGGGAGAGATCGAGCGCTTCGTCCCGGTCGCCGAGCAGGTTCATGGCGAGCTGGACCACCATCCGCTGGTGCTCGGCCACCAGGTCCGCGCACGCCGCTTCATCGCCGGCCGCACAGCGCTGCACCAGCGCCGCCTCGCGCCCGCCGATTTCCCCCCAACTGACGACCCGCGCCTGCTTCACGCTGAGTTCCCCAAGTGGCGTGTCCACCAGGTGGCAACTCCTTTCACTATAGCAGACCCGACGCCGGCCCCTTGCCTTTTAACCGTTAGACCCCGGGAACCCGCCAAGGTTCCACCCGCGGTAGGATAGCCCCATCGTGAAGCGTTCGTTGCTGGTCGCCGTCCTCCTGGCCGTGGCCGCCGTCGGCGCCGTGCTCGCCTACCAGGTCGTGGCGCGCGACCGGGAGTATCGAGCGCTGCTGGGCCGCGGCGACGCGGCGCTCGGCGACCAACAGGCGTTCGTCGCCATCGAGGCCTACAGCGGTGCCATCGCTCTGCGCCCCGACTCCATGCTCGCCCACCTGCGGCGCGCCGAGGCCTACCGTCGACGCGGTGAGCTCGAGTCGGCCGCGCGCGACTTCCGCGCGGCCGCGGCCCTCGACACGACGTCGGCCCGGCCGCTCGACGAGCTCGGCGACGTGCTCATGCAGGCGCAGCGCTACGCCGATGCGGCCCGGGCCTACCAATCGGGCCTGCGGCTCGACGATCGGTCTCCGCGTCGGGTCTACAGGCTGGCGCTCGCCCGCTATCGGGACGGCGACGCCGAAGGGGCGATCGGCGCGCTCAACGAAGCCGTCAAGCTGAACGATCGGATGGCCGACGCCTACTACCTGCTCGGGATGTGCCTGCGCGACAAGCATCGCGACGAGGACGCGCGCCGCGCGCTCGAGCAGGCCGTCACGCAGTCGCCCGGGTTGATTCCCGCGCGGGAGGAGCTGGCCGACCTGGACGCGGCGCTCGGGCGGCCGAACGAGGAGCTCGCGCAGCTCCAGGTCATCGCCGGCCTCGACCGCGATCACGTGGAGCGGCAGGTCGCTGTCGGCCTCGCCCACGCCCGCGCGGGCCACGCCGACCTCGCGGTGCTGACCCTGGGCAGCGCGCTCGAGCGGATGCCGAACCAGCCGCTCATCTACGCGGCGCTCGGCCAGGTCTGGCTCGGCATCGCCGAGACACGCAACGACCGCGTGGCGCTCGGCAAGGCGCTCGACGCCCTGGGCCGCGCCGCGACCGTCCCGGGCGCGGCGAGCGCCACCCTCACGCTGTACGGCCGCGCCCTGCTCGGCGATGGCCAGGTGGAGGCGGCCGAGCACGCCCTGCAGCAGGCCATCTCGCGGTTCCCCGTGGATCCGGCGGCGTTCCTCCTGTATGCCACCGCGGCGTCTCGCCTCGCTCATCCCGACGACGCGAGGCAGGCGCTCATCTCGGCGGTGAAGCTCGAAGACGAGGCGGATCAGGAATTCGTGCCGCGTGCCACCCGCATCGCCGCGTTGTCCATCCAGCTCCACGATCCGGCGACCGCCATCGTCTGGCTGACTCGGGCGTCGACCCGGAGCCCCAGCGACGTGACGCTGCTCGCCTCCCTGGCCGAGGCGCAGCTCGACGCCGGCGAGCGCGACGCCGCGCGCGACACGCTCCGGCGCGCCCTGGACAGGGACCCTGCGAACAAGAGCCTCGCCGTCTTGAGCCGGCGCCTGCGGTGAGCCGGCGCGACCGGGCCAACAGGGACACCCTCCCTCAATGACCCTGCCGTCGACGCGAACAGCCAGACGCCCGGGCGCCCTCAGGAGCCTCCTCGAGGCGATGCGCTCGTGGCGGACGCTGTCGGTCGCGCTGCTCTCGTTTTCGTCGGGCCTGCCGCTGGGCCTCGTCTGGTACTCGATCCCGGACTGGATGCGGAGCATCGGCGTCGACCTTCGCGTTGTCGGCCTCTTCTCCCTCGCGCAAGTACCCTGGACCTTCAAGGTCCTGTGGTCGCCCCTGATGGATCGCTACGTCCCACCCTTCTGGGGCCGCCGGCGCGGCTGGATGGCCGTCACCCAGATTGCGCTCGCAGGCCTCGGACTCCTGCTGGCTGGCGTGGGGAACCGTCCGGAAGCGATCTGGGTGGTCGGCGCGCTGGCGCTCGCGACGGCGCTTGCCTCGGCGACGCAGGACATCGCGATCGACGCCTACGCGGTCGAGGTGCTGCACGAGGACGAGCAGGGCGCCGCCGTCGGTGCACGGACCGCGGTCTACCGGGCGGCGATGGTCCTGTCGGGCGGCGGCGCCATCACGATGGCGGCGCGTCTGGGATGGCCGACGGTGAACGTGCTGCTCGCGCTCGTCTACCTGCCGATGCTCGTCCTGACGTGGAAGGCGCCGGAGCCCGAGGAGCAGCCCGTGGCGCCGCGGACGCTGCGCGAGGCGGTGTGGCAGCCGTTCCTCGGATTCCTGGCGCGGCACCGCGCTCTCGAGATTCTGGCGTTCGTCCTGCTCTACAAGTTCGCCGACCAGTTGACGACCTCGCTGACGCGGCCGTTCCTGATCGACATGGGCTACAGCGCATACCACCGCGGCGTCGCCCTCGCCACGGTCGGCATGGCGTCGACGATAGCAGGCGCGTTCGTCGGCGGCTGGGCAACCACGCTCATGGGACTGGGCCATTCGCTCTGGGCGTTCGGGATCCTCCAGACCTTCGCCAGCCTCGGCTACTATTTCGTCGCACACGCCGGCGGGCCGAACCTGCCGCTGATGTACGGCGCCACGAGCTTCGAGCTCTTCTCGGCCGGCCTCGGCACGGGCGCGTTCTCCGTGCTGCTCCTCCGGCTGACGCAGAAGCGGTTCTCGGCGACGCAGTACGCCCTCTTCTCGAGCCTGTTCGCGCTGCCCCGCCTGCTGGCCGGACCAATCACCGGCTTCGTCGTGGACGCGATCGGATGGCCCGCCTTCTTCCTCTCGACCATCGCGATGGGTGTTCCCGGGCTGGTCATGCTCGCACGCTTCGTCCCGCTCGGCGTGCGCGAACCGGTCTTCTCCGTCGGAGAGGCCCCGAGAAAGGCCCGGCTCGGCACCGGCGCGCTGGCCGCCCGCGGGGTTGCGGGAGGACTGACGTCCGGCGCCTTCGCCTTCGGCATGGCCGCGCTCCTCGCCGCGCTGAAGACGATGCGTGAGACGAAGCAGCCTTTCGACCTGACGACCGCTCTGTGGCAGGTCGTCCGTCCCGAGCAGGCCACCGACTGGGTGCAGCTCGGGGGGGTCCTAGCGTTTGCCGTGATCGGCGGCCTGTTCGTCGCCGCCGCCTCCGCCGCGCGCCACAGATCGTCGTGAGCGCGCCACCCGACCCGCCGCGCTCGCCGACCGCATCGTCGCGGCGCTCGACCGGCCGGATGTGGCGCGGCTCCGCTCGAGCATCCGTACTACAACCGCGGTCTGCGGCTCCAGCGAGCGGTCGGCATGACGCCAGGTTCGACCGTCGGCACGAGACGCCGTGGTGATGTGAGAAGGACGCTGCCTCGAACGAGCCGATGATATATGGCACGCGGCCCCTCAGCGGCCGATGCCGAGCCTGGCCATCAGCTTCAACAGCCCCTGCCGCGTGATGCCCAGCTCCTCGGCCGCCCGTCCGCGATGCCCGCCGGAGCGCACGAGCGCCGACCGCACGAACTGTTCCTCGAACACCCGCCGCGCCGCCTCGAGCCGCCACGAGGCCGCCGGTTGCGCCAGGGTGAACGGCGGCGGAAGCGCCTCGGGCGGCACCATGCCGCGCTTCGGGCAGCGGACCGCGAGCGCGGCGAGCACGTTCTGCAGCTCGCGCACGTTGCCCGGCCAGTCGTACCGCGCGAGCGCCGCGACGGTCGTGGCGGCCAGCGTCGCGCGGCTCCCGACACGCGCCGTCGCCTCGCGCCAGAAATGATGGGCGAGCGCGGGGATGTCCTCGCGGCGCTCGCGCAGCGGCGGGAGCGAGATCCGGATGACGTCGAGGCGGTACAGCAGATCCAGGCGGAAGCGTCCCGCCGCCGCTTCGGCGCGGAGGTCGCGATTGGTCGCGCCGACGAGCCGGACGTCCACGCGCCGCGGCACGTTCTCGCCGACACGTCGCAGCTCTCCGTCCTGCACGACGCGCAGCAGCTTGGCCTGCGCGCGGGGCGAGAGCTCGCCCGCCTCGTCCAGGAACAGCGTGCCGCCGTGCGCCTCCTCGAAGACACCGGCGCGCTCGGCGACCGCGCCGGTGAAGGCACCGCGCGCGTGGCCGAACAGCTCGGCTTCGATCAGGTCGTCGGGCAAGGCCGCGCAGTTCAGCGCATAGAACGGGCGATCGCGCCTTGGCCCGGCCCGGTGCAGGGCGCGAGCCACGAGTTCCTTGCCGCTGCCGCTCTCCGCCTGTAGGAGGACGGGAAAGGGCGCGGCGGCGGCCCGCTCAATCGAGCGCCTGACACCGGCCATCGCCGTGCTGACCCCGATGAGCTCCTCGCCGGGCGGGGCCGCGCGGCCGGCGCGCGCACGGAGCGCGGCGACGAGCGGCGCGACGGCGGCGGCAGCCAGCGTCAGCGTCGCGGAGGCCGACGACAGAATCGAACGGGGTGCCGATGCTCCAGCGCACCGCCAGCGCGCCAATCGACTCCGCGCCGCAGCGGACCGGCGCCGCGGCCTCGAGCCGGTCGCCCGCCCGGTGCGGATCGATCGCCAGATCCCCGGCGACCGCCCGCGACGCCACCGCCGCGTCGATCGCGGCGCCGTCGGCGGCCAGCATGGCCCCGTCGGCGCCGAAGACGGCCGCTGCGACCGCATGGAGCTGGCGCCGCAGCTCGAGGCACACCGCCGCCAGCAGCGGCGCCTCGTCCTCCGCCCGCTGGCAGACGGCGAGGACCCCGACGACGCCCCGCACCAGGCCCGGATGAAGGGTGCGCGCGGACTCGTGCTCGGCGGGTACGAAGAGCGTGAGTGCGCCGAGACCGGCCGCCGCGGCGTGCCGCCTGGCGACCTCCACGTCCGCGGCCCGTCTGTTGTCCGCAATCAACTCGCCCACGAGGGCACACCGGACCTGCAGAATCCGTGGCAACCGGACGGTCAGCGCCTGAAGCCGGCGCACGACTCCCGCGGCGTCCCCGCGCCGCCCGCGCCGGCGGGCGCACTCGGCGCCGAGCAGCCGCAGACGCGCCGCACGGAGCGCGTCGTGCGCGACACGAGCGGCCGCCAGTCCGACAGCCAGATCCGTGAGAGCGGCGTCGAAGTCGCCTGCCGCCAGGCGAGCGAACAGCGCCGCGCATCGGGCCTCTGCCACCAATGCCGCCTGGCCGGTCCGGTCGGCACGCGCAAGAGCCGCTCCTGTTCGGCCGAGCGCGGAGGCGAGAATCGCCGCGTCCCACCGCCACACGGGCGGCGTGGCAGTCGGCGGCGGTTGCCAGCGCGACATCCAGGCCGTCGGGACTGAACGATGCGAGCGCCTGCTCGGCGTCGGAGTACGCGGCCTGCCAGAAATGGCCTCGGGCAAGCGCCACCGCCGCCGCCGCGAGGCGGCGTGGGTCGCGACGCGCCCTTGCGGCCGCCGCGGCCGAGCCGGCCGCCGCGATCGCCTCGTCGCACCGGCCATGGTCCATCCAGGCGCGCGACGTCAGGATCGCCGCGTCGATCGCGACCTCTTCGTCCTCGACTCGCCGGCGGTGCTCGGAGCCGGCCCGCAGGACATCGAGGGCGGACTGGGGATGGCCGCGCCGGATCAGGGTCTCGGCGAGGTCCAGTCCTCCTCGCGCGGCGTGCATCCAGTCGCCGCGACGCGCCAGGCCGCCAACGGCCTGCCTGAGGACGCGCACGCCCGGCGCGTGACGCCCTCGCGCCACCAGCCGGCGTCCCACCTCGAGACGCCGGCGAAGCAGCGCCAGCTCGCCGGGGGCCGGCCACGGCACAGCGTCACGGCTCACCGGGCCCCCGGCATCGTCGTCAGGGCCGTAGCTCGCCGACTGCTCCGCCGCCTGGTGTGCAGGCCGGCGTCTCGAGGGCACCGCCGGCCCGTGTTGATTGCCCCACATCAGGCGCGCGAACCGCCCGGGCGATCCGCCGGCGCCCAGGGCCGCCCGACGGATCCGACGCTCGACCGCCGGACTTCTGGCGTCGGGTCGAACCGCGGCTATCAGCGCCGCCGCAGAGACGCTCGCCAGCGTGACGCCGCCGACACCGGGCACCTGGTCGGGGCCGGCAAAGAGCAGCACGTGTGTGCGCGCCGGACGCAGGGTGCGCTCGAGGAGCTCGCACCACGCGCGGCGACGGGCGGCGCACCCGGCCCTCCCTATCCTTCCCGCGCCCACGTCGTGCAGCGCCCAAGCGTCGATGACGAGCACCGACCGCTCCGCCAGCAGCTCGCGGACATCGAGATGTCGTTCGAGCATGTGGAGGGCAACTGGCACGATGCCCTCGAGTCGCGCCGCCCGCGCGATCTGCGCGACCGCCGTCGTCAGCCCTGCGCCCGGCCGCGCCCACAGCGACACGATCGACGGCCTCATCCCCTCGTCCGGCGCGCACGCCTCCGCGACCGCCGCCACCGCGGACCGCGGGATCATCGCGAGGCCGCACCCGCCGACCGAGATGGCCGGCGTTCCATTGCCACAGCAGGGATAGCCGGCGTCGGCGTCCGGCACGACGAGCGGACCGCGCGGCGAAACATGAACCTCCGCGAGTGCGCCGGTCGACAGGCGACATCCCTCCAGGAAGGCGCGTGCGGCGGTCCGCGACGCATCGGCCGGATCGGGACATCCCCGCCACGCATCGCCCGCGGCCCACGCCTCGAAGCGCAGCCGCTCCCCCTTCCACACGTACTCGCCGTTGTCGATCAACGACGCGATCGACGGATGCCACAGGTCGCGCAGCGCGTCGCAGCGCACCGCCCAGCGTCGATCGGGGTCTCGATCGCCGGCCGGAGACCGACGCCAGACGAGTCGGTCCCCGGTCGCCAGGTCCAGCGCGCCGCCCTCGCCGAGCGCGACGAAACGATCCGCCACGAGATCCACCTGACCTCCTCGTCGATCGTGAGTGGCTGGGGACGAAGCAAGATTGCCGCCGCGTGCGATCCCATGCGTTCGGACCGCAGGGGCACCCGAGGGGTGCAGAAATTTCGGATAGAATGACCGGCGGATGCTGCGATTTCTCACCGCGGGCGAGTCGCACGGCCAGGCGATCGTGGCGCTGCTCGACGGCGTGCCGGCCGGTCTGGCGATCGACGTCGACCTCATCACCGCGCAGCTGCGCCGGCGTCAGGGCGGCTACGGCCGCGGACGGCGGATGGCGATCGAGTCCGATCGCGCGTCGCTGCTGAGCGGCATCCGGCGCGGCACGACGACCGGAGCGCCGATCGCGCTGCTCATTCCGAACAAGGACTGGGAGAACTGGCAGCGCACGATGCACGTCGAGCGCGACGTGCCGCCGGACGCCTCTGGCGCCGAGCGTCCTGCCGTCACCCGTCCTCGACCCGGCCACGCGGACCTTGCCGGCGCCGTCAAGTACGGCCACGACGACATCCGCGACGTCCTCGAGCGCGCGAGCGCCCGCGAGACCGCCGGGCGCGTGGCGGCGGGCGCGGTGGCCCGCCAGGTCCTCGCGCAGCTTGCCACGGACATCGTCAGTCACGTCTTCGCGATCGGGCCCGTGGACCTCGCCGATCCGCTCGCCGTCTCGTACGCCAGCGCGCGCGGCATCGCGGCGGACGCGCCGCTCCACTGTGCGGACGCGGAGGTCGAGCGCCGGATGATGGCCGAGATCGACCGCGCCCGCGAGGCGGGCGACACCATCGGGGGCGCCTTCGAGGTGATCGCCCACGGCGTCCCGGCGGGACTCGGCAGCTACGTCCAGTGGGATCGAAAACTCGACGGCCGGCTGGCGCAGGCGCTCATGTCGATTCCGGCGATTAAGGCAGTCGGCATCGGCCGGGGGCCCTCGGCCGCCACCCTCCCCGGCTCGCAGATGCACGACGAAATCCTGCCGCCGCTCGGCTCCGCCCCACCGCCCGGTCTGGTTCGGCCGACCAACAACGCAGGCGGCCTCGAGGGCGGTGTCACCAACGGCGAGGACGTCAGAATCTCGGGCTACATGAAACCGATCGCCACCCTGATGAGGCCCCTGCGATCGGTCGACCTGGCCACGATGGCCGAAAGCCCGGCCGCCGTCGAACGCAGCGACGTCTGCGCCGTGCCGGCCGCCGCGGTCGTGGCGGAAGCCATGGTCGCACTCGTGCTCGCCGACGCGGCGATCGAGAAGTTCGGCGGCGACACGATGGCCGAGCTTGTCGCGAACTGGCGCGCCTGGTGCACGCGGTCGTCGGCACGATTCGCCGCCCGGTGACGATGCTCAGGCCTATCCTCAAGTACGGGGACACGCAC
Source organism: uncultured Acidobacteriota bacterium (assembly GCA_963840225.1). Classification (GTDB taxonomy): domain Bacteria; phylum Acidobacteriota; class Vicinamibacteria; order Vicinamibacterales; family CAVVIG01; genus JBLMXQ01. The sequence continues at coordinate 520,499 of CAWIYH010000004.1, read as the reverse complement.
CTGCATGAGCCGGCGAGCACCGTCGAATCGCTGACCCCGGAGATCGAGCGGCTCATCGATGACATGATCGAGACGATGTACGCGGCGCCCGGCATCGGCCTGGCGGCGACGCAGGTCGGCGTGCCGCTCAGAATCGCCGTCATCGACGTCTCGGTCGGCCGCGACCCCTCCGGCCTCATCACGCTCATCAACCCGGAATTCGTCGAGCGCGACGGGATGCAGCTCGAGGAGGAAGGCTGCCTCAGCCTGCCGGGATTCAACGCGACGGTCGTCCGGCCGCAGCACGCGGTCGTGAAGGCCCTGGACCGCTCCGGCGCCGAACGACGGTACGAGGGCAGCGGCCTGCTGGCGCGCGCCTTCCAGCACGAGATCGATCACCTGGACGGCACGGTCTTCGTCGACAGGCTGCGCGGCATCAAGCGCGACCTGATCGTGCGCAAGATCCGGAAGCTCGCACGCACAGGCAAATGGTAGACCGCGTCCTCTTCTTCGGCACGCCGGATTTCGCCGTCCCGTCGCTCGAGGCACTCCTCGGCTCGCGGCACCGCGTCGTCGCCGTCGTCACGCAGCCGGATCGCCCGCGCGGCCGCGGCCAGAAGACGAGCGACGCGCCGGTGAAGGCCTGCGCCGTCCAATCGGCGGTGCCGGTCTTCCAGCCGCCGGATCTCAAGGATCCCGAGCTGGTCGCGAACCTGGCCGATCTCAAGGCCGATCTCGGCGTGGTGGTGGCCTACGGGCGCATCCTGCCCGACGCACTCCTGAAGGCGCCGCGGCTCGGCCTGATCAACGTGCACGCATCGCTGCTGCCGCGCTATCGGGGCGCCGCGCCGGTGCATCGCGCCGTCATCGCCGGAGAACGCGAGACCGGCGTCACGATCATGCGCGTGGTCAAGGCGCTCGACGCCGGCCCGATGCTCGGCCGGACCCACCGACCGATCGGCGCGCAGGAGACGAGCGTGGAGGTGGAAGCCGACCTCGCCCGGCTCGGCGCAGAGCTGCTGCTCCGGACCGTTGACGCGCTGTCGACCGGCGCCGTCGAGGAGACGGCGCAGAACGACGCGGACGCCACCTACGCGCCGCGCCTGACGCGGGAAGACGGGCGCGTGGACTGGACGCTTCCGGCCGGACGGATCCACAACCTCATTCGGGGCCTCTATCCGTGGCCGCACGCCTCCTCGTACCTGCATGGCCAGCGCCTAATCCTGCTCCGCAGCGTGGCGTCGCCCGATCCCTCGCCTGCCGAACCGGGCACGGTGGTGGCCGCCGACGCGCACGGCCTCGGCGTAGCGACCGGCGCCGGCACGCTGCTCCTGCGGGAGCTGCAGCCGGAAGGGCGTCGGACCATGTCGGCGGGCGATTTCCTCGCGGGCCACGTGGTGGCCCCGGGCGATCGATTCAGCGCCACGCCATGATCGCGCCGGCGCGGGTGGCCGCCTACGAGATCCTCTCGTCGGTGTCGGCCGGTCGCTCCGATCTGCCCTCGGCCATCGCCCGCCTGCGCCGCTCGCTCCCCGACGAGCGCGACCGGGCGCTCGCGACGGAAATCGCCACGGGCGCCGAGCGCTGGCGGCTGACGCTCGATCACCTCATCGAGACGTTCTCGAAACGGGCGCTCCGACAGCTCGATCCGGAGATCGTCGCGATCCTCAGGCTGAGCGCCTACCAGCTGCTCCACCTGACGCGCGTGCCCGCCGCGGCCGTCGTGGACGACGCGGTCGACCTGGCGCGGCGCGCGGGCAAGAAGAGCGCCGCCGGTTTCGTGAACGCGGTGCTCAGGGCGATCTCCCGGCACCGCGACGCCCTTCCACTTCCGCCCCGACCCTCCGAACTGGCCGGCCGGGAAGCCTTCCTGGACTACCTGAGTCTCGCGCTGTCGCACCCGCGCTGGCTGGCCGGACGCTGGCTCGATCGCTACGGCTTCGGCGCTGCCGAGCGATGGATGCAGTTCGACAACGCGCCGGCGCCGCTGACGCTTCGCGCCAACCGGATCCACACGACCGCCGATGCCCTCGCGCAGCGTCTCGAGGCGCACGGCGTCGGCGTGGTGCGCGGCCGCTTCGCCCCCGATGCGCTCGTGCTCGACAGCGGCGCACCGCTCGCCGCCGCCGGTCTCGAAGCCGGATCGTTCGTCGTCCAGGACGAAGCGTCGCAGCTCGTCTCGCTGCTCGCGGGCGCGCGGCCGGGTCTTCGCGTGCTCGATGCGTGCGCGTCACCCGGCGGCAAGACGACTGGCCTTGCCGCGGCCATGGGCAACGACGGACGGCTCGTCGCGTGCGACGTCCGTGCCCGCCGGATCGATCTCCTCAGGCGGACCATCGCGGCCACGGGCGCCAGCGCGCGGGTCGTCCAGGCCGACCTGCTCCGACCGCTGCCCTTCCGTGAGACGTTCGACCGCGTACTCGTCGACGCGCCCTGCTCCGGCCTCGGCACGCTGCGGCGCGATCCCGACATCCGGTGGCGGCGTCGCGAAGCGGATCTGCCGTCGCTCGCGGCAGCCCAGCTCGTCATGCTGCAGCATGCCGCGGCCGTCGTGGCGCCGGGCGGCCGGCTGGTCTACGCCACCTGCTCCAGCGAGCCCGAGGAGAACGAAGGCGTCGTCGACGCGTTCCTCGCGACGACGCCTGGCTTCGCCCCGCTCGACGCGGCAGTCGCGGCGCCGGACCTCGCGCCCGGCCTCGTCAACGCGCGCGGGCATCTGCAGACCACGCCGCACGAGCACGGGCTCGAAGCCTTCTTCGGGGCGGTCCTCCGCAACCTGTAGTACGATCGAGGCATCCATGGCTCTTCGGAAGCGCGTCTGGGGCGCGGGCAAGCTCGTGCTGCTGGTCGGGGCGCTCGTGGCCACCTACCTGCTCTTCGCAGCCGCGTCGATGCGCCTTGCGCTGAAGATGCGCGAGGTGACGGTGCCGAACCTGACGAACCACACGGCGAACGAGGCCAAGGTGATGGCCGGCGATCTCGGGCTCTCGCTGAAGGTGGACGACTTCCGGCGTCCCGACCCGAAGGTCGCCGCCGGCGGCGTGATCGCGCAGGAGCCGGCGCCGGGCGCGACGACGCGGCGCCAGCGGAGCATCCGGGTGACGTTGAGCGCTGGGCAGCACGCCGCCACCGTGCCCGGCCTGGTGGGCGAAGCCGAGCGAACCGCGCAGCTCCGCCTCGCGCAGGACGGTCTCCAGCTCGCGGGCGTCGCCGAGATCGAATCGCAGGAATATCCCTCCGACATCGTCATCGCGCAGACGCCGCTCGCCAAGAGCGCGGCCTCGCAGGTGACGCTGCTCGTCAACCGGGCGGAACGCGGCGCGACCTACGTGATGCCCGACCTCATCGGCGTCAACGGCGACCGCGCCGCCGAGATCCTTCGCGGACGCGGCTTCCGCGTGGCGGTCGTCGGATCCAACCCGTATCCGGGCGTCGCGGCCGGCGTCGTGCTGCGCCAGAGCCCGCAGGCCGGCTTCCAGATCGCACCCGGCGAACCGATTTCGCTCGAGGTGAGCCGGTGAGCGTCCTCGTCGCCCCCTCGATCCTCTCCGCGGACTTCGCGAAGCTCGGCGACGCGATCGGCGCGGCCGAGCGCGGCGGCGCCGACCTGATTCACGTCGACGTGATGGACGGCCACTTCGTGCCCAACATCACGATCGGACCGCCCGTCGTCCGCTGCATCAAGCGGGTCGCGACCGTGCCGCTCGACGTCCACCTGATGATCGCGGATCCCGATCGGTATCTCGACGCGTTCGCGGAGGCCGGGGCGTCGATGATGTCCGTCCACGTCGAGGTGCTGCCGCACCTGCATCGCACGGTGCACGCCATCAAGGCGCTGGGGGTGAAGGCCGGGGTCGTCCTGAATCCCTCGACGCCGGTCGTGATGCTCCAGGAGATCGCGGGCGACGTCGACTTCGTGCTGGTGATGTCGGTGAACCCGGGCTTCGGCGGCCAGACTTTCATCGCCCGCAGCGAGTCTAAAGTCCGGGAAGTGCGGGCCCTCCTCGACCGTGCCGGCAGCCAGGCCGCCGTCGAGATCGACGGCGGGATCGACCCCCACACGGTCCGGCGGGTCGTAGCCGCGGGGGCGCGGATCCTGGTGGCCGGCTCGGCCGTCTTTCACACCCCGGACCCCGAGCGCGCGGTCCGCGAGCTCAAGGCGGCCGCCGGGGCCGCCCTCGCCGACGCGACGTCGCCTGCCGCCCCTTGACCGCCTCCCGATCCGCCTCGCGCGTAAGGGTTCGCTACGCAGAGACCGACAAGATGGGTGTCGTCTATTACGCGAACTACTTCGTCTGGTTCGAGGTCGGGCGGGCGGACCTGCTGCGCGAGGCGGGCTGGAGCTACCGCGAGATGGAGCACGACGGCGTCGCGCTGCCCGTCATCGAGGCGCACTGCGAGTACCGCCAGCCGGCGCGGTACGACGACGAGCTGGAGATTCGGACGAAAGGGATGCTGGTGTCTCCCATCCGGGCCGCGTTCGACTACGAGGTCGTGCGCGTGTCGGACGCGGCGCTCCTCGCATCGGGCCGGACCGGTACACGCCGCGATCGACGCCGGCGGCCGGCCCACGCGGCTGCCCGCGCGCGTGCGATCGGTCCTGAAGGACGCTGGCGACCAGGGATCCGCGCTCCGGGCCAGGCGAGAGCGTCCCGTCGCCCGCCGCGCCGGGCACTGAACGATCACCATGCGCGCACTCGTTACCGGCTGCGCCGGATTCATCGGCTCGAGCCTGACCGAACGCCTGCTCGGCCAGGGCGCCGACGTCGTCGGCATCGACTGCTTCACCGACTACTATCCGCGGCCGATCAAGGAGCGGAACCTGACCGGCGCGCTGGGGCACCCCGCGTTCCGCTTCGTCGAGTCCGCCATCCAGGACGCGGACCTCTCAGCGCTCCTCGCCGACCGGACACACGTGTTCCACCTGGCCGCTCAGGCCGGCGTCCGCAAGAGCTGGGGGCGGGATTTCACCGTCTACACGACGAACAACATCGAGGCCACCCAGGCGCTGCTCGAGGCGTGCACGGCCCTTCAGCTCGACCGGATCGTCTACGCGTCGAGCTCGTCGGTGTACGGCGACCTGGTCCAGATGCCGATGCGCGAGGATGCGCGGCCCCAGCCGGTCTCGCCCTACGGCGTGTCGAAGCTGGCTGCCGAACAGCTCTGCTATCTCTATCACTCGAACTACGGCCTGCCGACCGTGTCGCTCCGCTACTTCACCGTGTATGGCCCGCGGCAGCGGCCCGACATGGCGTTCCACAAGTTTCTGCGGGCCACGTTGCTCGGCGAGCCGATAAACCTGTACGGCGACGGCGGCCAGACACGTGACTTCACCTTCGTGGCCGACGCGGTCACGGCGACCGTTGCGGCCGCGTCGCAGGGGGTGCCGGGCCGTGTGTACAATGTTGGAGGCGGGTCTCGCGTCTCCATCAACGACGTGCTGCACATGGTTGCACGGGTGAGCGGGCGGCAGCCGCGCGTCAGCGTCGATGCGGCGCAGAAGGGCGACATGCGGCACACCTACGCGGACACGTCGCTCGCGCGGGCCGACCTGGGATTCGTGCCCACGGTCGCGCTCGAGCAGGGGCTGGCCGCCGAATGCGAATGGCTCTCAGGAATTCTGTGACTCAACCACGTCCCGTTCGATCCGGCCTGTGGCTCCTCGTGGCGGCGGCGCTCGCCGTGCTGACCGGCGCGTGCGCGTCGAGCAATCCGCGGAACGCCGTGCCGCCCGGCACCAGCCAGCCTGACAAGTTCCTCTTCGACAAGGGAACGGCAGCCCTGAACGACAACAAGTGGCTCGTGGCCCGCGAGTTCTTCAAGCAGGTCGTCGAAACCTACACGCAGAGCGCGTATCGTCCCGATGCCAAGCTCGGCATGGGCGACACCTACCTCGGCGAGAACAGCGCCGAATCGCTCGTCCTGGCCATCAACGAGTTCCGCGAGTTCCTGAGCTTCTACCCGACCAACAAGCGCGCGGACTACGCGCAGTACAAGCTCGGGATGGCTCACTTCCTCCAGATGCGCGGCCCCGAGCGGGACCAGACCGAAACCCAGGAGGCGGTCAAGGAATTCGAGGCCTTCGTGGAGCGCTATCCGAACAGCAGCCTGATGCCTGAAGTGAAGGCGAAGCTGCGCGAGGCGCGCGATCGGCTCAGCGCATCCAGCTACCGCGTCGGCTTGTTCTATTTCCGGCAGCACTGGTATCCCGGCGCCATCGACCGCTTCAAGGCGGTCCTGAAGCAGGATCCCGAGTACACGAGCCGGGACGCCCTGTATTTCTACCTCGGCGAATCCCTCATCAAGGTCAAGCGGCAGGCGGAGGCGCTCCCCTACTTCGAGCAGCTCGTCAAAGAGTTCGAGCGAAGCGAGTACCTCCAGGACGCGCAGAAGCGCATCACCGAGCTCAAAGCCCAGGCTCAGAACAAGTAGGCACTTTCATGACCACGTTCCGATCGCGCATGGCGTCGGGCCTCGTCGTCGTCCTCGTCCTTGGGCTCTCGTCGGGAACACTGCTCGCGCAGTCGGCCCCCGGTGCGCTCTCGCCGCTTCAGATCTCCGTCGCGTGCGCCCCGCCGCCCGAGCTCGCCGCCCCGCATGCCGACGCCATCCGCGTCGCCGGCGCCCAGGACACCGTCGCGCGATCGCTGTTCGACGAGCGCGACCTGCTCATCCTCGACGGCGGCACGGACCGCGGACTCGCCCTCGGGCAGGAGTACTTCCTGCGGCGTCCGGCGGGCTACGCGCCCGCGCTGTCCCCCGGCGCCCACGGGGTGCAGACGGCCGGCTGGATCCGCGTCGTCGCCGTCAACCAGGCGACGGCGATCGGCATGGTGGAGCACGCCTGCGGCGCGATCCTGCAGCGCGACTACCTCGAGCCGTTCTCGGTCCCGACCGTGCCCGATGTCTCGCCCGGTCCGGCGGCGCCTGACGGCCTCGACTTCAGTGCGCCCGCCCGCGTCCTCTTCAGCGCCGACGACCGGCCGGTGGCGGGCGTCGCCGAGTTCATGCTGATCGATCACGGCACCAAGCAAGGCGTCTCGGCCGGCACGCGGTTCGCGATCTACCGCGACCTCCGGAGCTACTCGCTCATGCCGCTCGACATGACCGACAAGCTGCCGCTCGCCTCGATTGCCGACGCCGTCGTCGTGAGCGCGGGAGCCGATAGCGCGCTCATCCGGATCGGGAACGCGCGCGACGCCGTGCACGGCGGGGACATGGCGGTGCCTCGGAAGTAGGCCCAGGGGCCGGGTTCGGGGCCTACTCGTTCCGCAGGGCCCTCATCGGATCGACGTGGGCGGCGCGGCGCGCGGGGAAGTACGTCGCCACGACCGCCACGCCCATCAGCAGCAGCGCGACGGCGGCGAAAGTCGGCGGGTCGACGGGCCTGACCCCGAACAGGAGCGCCTCGACCGCCGGCGCCAGCATCACGGCCACGCCGCTGCCGATGACGATGCCGATCGCCACCAGCAGCAGGCCCGAGCGCAGCACCATCCCGGCCGTCGCGCGGGGATCGGCGCCGAGCGCCATCCGGATCCCGATCTCGCGCGTCCGCTGCGCCACCGAATACGCCGTCACGCTGTAGATCCCGACGGCCGCGAGCAGCAGCGCCACGCACGCGAAGGCGCCCATCAGCAGCATGTTGAAGCGCTGCGGCGCCGCGGACTTCGATTCCGTCTCCGCGAGCGGCCGCAGGCTGGAAATCGCCAGCTGCGGGTCGAGCGCGTGGACCGCGTCCCTGAGCGCCCCGGTGAGCGCCGTGCCGGGGCCGTCGCCACGCGCCACGACGAACATCGACTGGAGCTGCCGGCTCGCGAAGTCCGTTCCGGGGCTTCCCGATCGTTCGACCTGGTCGGCCGGCACGTAAATCTGAATCGCGGCCGGCTCCCCGAGCGAATCGAGCTTGACGTCGCCGACCACGCCGACGACGGTGAGCCACGGGCGATCGTCCGTCGTCGGATCACCCCAGATGACGCGCCTCCCGATCGGATCGCGGCCGGGCCAGTACTGCCGCGCGAGCGACTGCGTCACAATCGCCACCGGCTCGCCGGCGGCGTCGTCGTCGGGCGTGAAGTACCGGCCGCGGACGAGCGTCGCGCCGATCGCCTGCAGGTACTCGCCGCCCACGACCGTCATCGCGGCGATATTCAACGTGGCGTTCGACGGCGGCAGGTAGTCGCTCGGGGTGAACACCCGTTCGGAGCGACGGCCGCTCAACGGCAGCGTGGTCCCGGTCCCGACGAATTCCACGGTCGGAAGGGCCCGCAGCCGATCGTGAAGCGCGCGATAGAACGGCCGCGCGCGAACGGCATCGGGATACTGAGCCGTCGGCAGGCTGACGAATCCCGCCACCGCGTCCCGGGGTTCGAACCCGGCCCTGGTGCTCAGCAGATCGCGGAAGCTGCGCGCGAGCAGGCCTGCGCCGACCAGCAGGACCAGCGCCAGCGCCACCTCGACGACGACGAGCGTCGAGCGCATCCGGCGGTGCCTGGCGTCGAACACGGAGACGCCAGGCTGCTTCAGCGCGTCCACCCGCAGCCGGCCCGCTGCGGCAATCGCGGGAAGAAGGCTGACGAGGAGCGCCGTCGCCGCCGCCGTACCGGCGGCGAATGCCAGGACTCGCCAGTTGAACGCCGCCTGCGTCAGCACCTGCAGATCGGGAGGCACCAGGCGCACGAGCATGACGGTCGCCCACCAGGCCAGGCAGCCGCCGCCAGCGGTCGCCAGGAGCACGAGCAACAGCGTCTCCACCACGAGTTGCGCGACGATCCGGGCGCGAGTCGCGCCGAGCGCCGCGCGCATCGCGATCTCCTTGTCGCGCTGGGCGCCGCGTACGAGCAGCAGGTTGGCGACGTTCACGCACGCGATGAGCAGCACGCACGCGACGGCGCCGAGGAGCGCGCGCACCAGCGGACGGACACTGCCGGACACCTGTCCGCCGAGCGGCCGGACCACGGCCGTGAAGCGCAATTCCCCCTTGAGGACGTCGCGGACGATGTGCTGGGCCACGGCGTTCACGTCGGTGGTCGCCCGGCCTGGTGTGACGCCGGCCTTCATGCGCGCGATGCCGTTGTAGTCCCAGTTGTCGCTGCGCGCCTGGCGCTCGGCCGGCGTCAGCGACATCGGCACCCACAAATCCGTGGCGGCGCCGCTGTCGGTCATCCCGCTGACGGGAAAGGCGAACCGTCGGGGCAGCACCCCCACGACCTTGTACGGCATCCGATCCAGATGGACGGTCCGGCCGAGAACCCCGGGGTCGGCGCCGAACCGTCGCCGCCACAAGCCGTCGCTCATCACGCAGACCCGAGCCCCGTCGCGATCCTCCTCATCGGTGAACCGCCGCCCGAGCGCGGGCGCGACCTGGAGAACGGCAAACAGGCTCGCCGTCGCGCGCACGGCCTGCACGCGCTCCGACTCCCGCTCGCCCGAGAGCTCGAAGGTCTCGGGCCTCCACCCGGCGACCGCAACAAAGGCGCTGGTCTGCGCCTGATAGTCGACGAGGTCCGGGGCGGTGAGGCGAATGGGACGATCGACGATGACCGGGACGATCTCGTTGACCGTGACGAGCCGATCCGGATGCGGGAACGGCAGCGGGTTGAGGAGCGTCGCGTCGGCGACGCTGAAGATGGCGGTGCTGGCGCCGATGCCGACCGCCAGCGTGAAGACCGCGACCGCGGCGAACCCGGGCGTCTTGGCCATCATGCGGCCGGCGTGGCGGAAGTCCCGCAGCGCGGCGTCGAGGCCGGGCCAGCCCCGCGCGTCGCGCCACGCCTCCTCGGCCCCCGCCTGCCCGCCGAAATCGCGCCGCGCCGCCGCCCGCGCCTGATCCGGCGGCAACCCGCGCCGCAGGTGCTCGTCGACGAGAAAGTCCAGGTGGGTCCGGATCTCCTCGCGAAGCCGCGCCTCGGCGCGGCGCGAGGTGAACAGGGCGGTCGCGCGCCCCGCCAGCTCGCGGAGCCGGGTCACGACCGGTCCTCCAGCAGGCGGTTGACCATCGCCACCGTGCGCGCCCAGCTGCGCGCTTCCGCCTCGAGCTGCCGCCGCCCCGCGCGGGTGATTTCGTAGAAACGCGCGCGGCGGTTCTTCTCGCTCGCGCCCCACCGGCTGGCGATCCACCCCTTCTGCTCCAGCCGCAGCAGCGCCGGGTAGATCGTCCCCTGGTTGAGGGCGACCGCGTCCTCGGCGACCTGCTCGATCCGCCGCGCGATGCCGTAGCCGTGGAGCGGCCCCATCACGTCGAGCGTCTTGAGGACCATCAGGTCGAGCGTGCCGTAGTGGACCGCCTGGGGCGCCGTGCGAGACATGGACCTCGCCTCTGTTGTCTGTCAACAGGAGTATGCCACACCGTCCTGTAGAAAGGCAACAGCACGCGATCAGGCGCGCTTGCGATGGCTCTCGTCCGACACGACGGCGGGACGCGAGCCGAAGAACTCGTTGAAGCGGCGGAAATAGTCGGCGGCCGAGACGAGCGCCGTGGCGACGACCACCCAGAGCGCGATCTGGCCGAGGAGGGCGAGCTCGGGGAACTGGTCGTGGCCGAGGATGAGCGCGAGGATGGCGACGACCTCCGCCACCATCTTGATCTTGCCCAGGGGCGACGCGGCGATCACCACCCCGCGCGCGTAGGCGAGGCTGCGGAGCGCGGTGACGGCGAACTCGCGCCCGATGATCACGGCCACCATCCAGGCCGGCGCCAGGTCCATCTGCACCAGCGAGATCAGCGCCGCCGCGGTCAGGAGCTTGTCGGCGAGCGGATCGATGACCTGGCCGAGGGCCGTGATCTGTTTGCGGCGGCGCGCCAGGTACCCGTCGAGCCAGTCGGTGAGCGAGGCGAGCCCGAAGATGCCGGCGCCGACCAGCTCCTTGGGCACGCCCAGGATGACGCGACCCTCGAACTTGGTCAGCAACACCACCACGAGCAGCGGCACGAGAAAGATACGGGAGACCGTCAGCGAGTTCGGCAGGTTCATCGGACGCGCGGACAATGATACCATCAGGGGTTGCCAATGAAGGCGATCCTGCTGGCGGGGGGCAAGGGCACGCGGCTGCGGCCGCTCACGCTTCACACGCCGAAACCGATCGTGCCCATCTTCGACCGGCCGTTCCTGCACTATCAGCTCGACCTGCTGAAGCAGGTACCGGAAATCGACGAGGTCATCCTCTCGCTGAACTACCAGCCGCGCCGGGTCGAGGAGATCTTCGGGGACGGCGGCGACAGCGGTCTCGCCATCCGCTACGTCGTCGAGCCGCAGCCGCTCGGCACGGCCGGCGCCGTCCGCTACGCGGGCGAGGCGCTCCACGAATCGGTCGTCGTCTTCAACGGCGACGTGCTGACGCAGGTCGACCTCGGGGCCGTCATCGACCTGCACCGCGAGCGGAAGGCGAAGGCCACCATCGTCCTGACGCCCGTGGACAACCCGGCGGCGTACGGACTGGTGGAGACCGACACGTCGGGCAACATCCAGCGCTTCCTCGAGAAGCCGAAGCCGGACGAGATCACCTGCGACACCATCAACGCCGGCATCTACGTCCTCGAGCCCGACACCCTGGACCGCATTCCCAAGGACACGCCCTGGTCGATCGAGCGCAGCTTCTTTCCCTCCCTCATCGAGCGGAGCGAGACGTTCGTGGGCTACGTGTACGGGGGCTACTGGATCGACATCGGGACGCCGGAGAAGTACATGCAGGTCCACCGGGACATCATGGACGGCCGCTGCCGATCCGCCCGCTTCGTCAACGCGCCGTCGCACGCATGGGTGGCCGCCGAGGCGCGCGTCGAGGAAGGGGCCATCATCGACGGGCCGTGCTTCATCGATGACGGCGCCGTCGTGAAGGCCGGCGCACGCGTGGGGCCGTACAGCGTCATCGGGCGTCACTGCCACATCGAGGAGCACGGCGTCGTCGAGGGCGCGATCGTCTGGGCGAACAGCCGCATCAGCCAGAACGCCGTCGTCCGGGGCTCGATCCTCGGACGCCACTGCCACGTCGGGCGGAGCGCGGCCGTCGACGGACACGTCGTGCTCGGCGACAAATCGGTCGTCACCGATTACAGCCGCCTATGAATCCCGGCATCTTCAAGGCCTATGACGTGCGGGGACGCTACCCCGGCGAGATCGACGAGGCGACCGCCCGTGGCATCGGCGTCGGCTTCGTCGCGTATCTGAACGCGAAGCGCATCGCGGTCGGACGCGACATGCGCCTCTCCTCCCCGGCGCTGGCCGCCGCCTTCATCGAGGGCGCCGTCTCCCAGGGCGCTGACGTGGTGGACTACGGCATGATTCCGACCGACATGCTGTACTTCGCGGTAGCCCGCGACGGCCACGACGGCGGCGTCGAGATCACGGCTTCACACAACCCGAAGCAGTACAACGGGATGAAGATGGTGCGGCAGGAGGCCTTTCCGCTCAGCGGCGACGCGGGCATCGGCGACATCCGCGACATGCTCCTGGCGGACCGCCTTCCGCGGCCCGCCGCGCGGACCGGTACCGTGGCCTCCCGCGACGCGCTCGGCGCCTACGTCGATCACGTGATGGCGTTCGTTGATCCGGCCATCGTCAAGCCGTTCAACGTGGTGCTCGACGCCGGCAGCGGCATGGCCGGACTGGTCGCGCCGAAGCTGTTCGAGCGCCTCCCCTGCCGGACGACGAGGCTGTGCTTCGAGATCGACGGGCGGTTCCCGAATCACGAGGCCAACCCGCTCATCGAGGAGAACCGCCGGGACATCGTCGAGCGCGTCGGCGCCGAGAAGGCCGACATCGGCATCGCCTGGGACGGCGACGCGGACCGCTGCTTCTTCATCGACGGAGACGGCGAGTTCGTCCCCGGCGACTTCGTGACCGCGCTCCTCGCCGAAGCGTTCCTGATGCGCCATCCCGGCGCGACGATCATTTACGACCTGCGCGCGAGCCACGCCGTCCGCGACGCCGTCGCCCGCTACGGCGGCACCGCGCTCATGAACCGCGTCGGCCACGCCTTCATCAAGCAGCGGATGCGGGAATCGAACGCCATCTTCGGCGGCGAGGTGACGGGCCACTACTACTTCCGCGACAACTTCTACGCCGACAACGGGTTCATCCCGGCGCTGATGATGCTCGAGCTGATGTCGAAGAAGAGCCAGAGCCTGCGGGAGCTGCTGGAGCCGCTTCGGAGCCGGTATTTCCTATCGGGCGAGATCAACACGACGCTGCCCGGCCTGGATGCCGTGTCCGATACGCTGGCGGCCATCGCGACGTTCTACGGCGACGCCCATCAGTACACGCTCGACGGGCTCTCGGTGGAGTACGACGACTGGCACTTCAACGTGCGGCCATCGAACACCGAGCCGCTGCTCCGGCTCAACCTGGAAGGCCGAACGCCGGAGCTGATGGTCCGCAAGCGCGACGAGGTGGTCTCGCTGATCCGCTCGTGATAGGATTTCTTGCTGCGGCGAAGCGGCAGCCATCCAGTCCCGGCCGAGCGGCCGGTGCACGCGGGCTTAGCATAGTGGTAATGCCCTGGCTTCCCAAGCCAGTTAGACGGGTCCGATTCCCGTAGCCCGCTCCAGCCTTCTGCGAGTCCGGTGTAATGAGCCCGCGTAAAGTTCCCGGGTTCGCTGCACCCAGAGGGATCGGGAACGCGCCCCGGCGGTCCAGACGCCGAATGTGCTTCGGCGTCATCTTCGGTGCGGTCGCGACCTCGTCGATCAGCATCACAGGATCGACATGATGTTCGGCACCCGATGCATGTGCTCACCTCACTATTCGGGAATGAGACGACCATCGTGTCGGCGCTGCCAGCCGATGAGCAGCCCCCCGGCGACCCCCAGCCCATGATGGCTCGCGCCGTCGCGGAACGTCACTTCGTAGCCTGGTTCCAGGTACCAACCGACGTTCGCACGCGGCCAGACCATGAAGTCGAGCACACTTTCGGCACCCTAGAACGTTGCAGAATCCGGCCCGGTCGTATGGTGTGGTTCGCTGCGGGTTGGCGCCTCGATAGTCGTGTCTGCGGTCTCATCACGACAACGGCCGACGCCCGTCATCAATCGATCGGATGCGCAATCAACCACGGTAGCACGACGAGCAGGAGGAAAAGCATCAAGACGACGAAGATCCAGAAGTCGATCGACGCATTCTCGCGGAACCTGATCCGACGCAATCGCTTGCGTGAGCCGCGTCGCTCGAACGGGCGGGGGGCGGGGCGCGAGCCGTGGGGACCGTCGATGACAGAGCGGGCCATACGCGGCGAGACCGTATCAGGAGGCGACCGCCTGCGCGCCACGTTTCTGGCGAAGCGACGAAACGATCCAACCGATGGACGGATCCATCCGGCGAACGCCCTCAGAGTTTCAGCATCCGCTCGCGCAGCACGCGTGACTGGAGCCGGCTGACCGGCAACTGTTGTCCCGTGCTCAGCACGGCCACATGGGTGCCGCCGGGCATCTGGCTGACCTTCGTGATCAGGTCCACGTTCGCCAGCGTGCCGCGGCCGAGCCGGATGAAGCGGGCGGGATCGAGCCGCCGCTCGAGGTCCTTGAGGCGATAGTTGATCGTGTGCCGGTCGCCACGAATCGTGGTGATGATCAGGATCTCGCCTTCGGCGACGATCGAGGCCACCTGGGGCAGCGGCACGATGAGCACCTCCTCACGGCGTCGCACCGGAATGCGCTCGAGATACGGCAGGCGCGCCGAGGCTTCGTAGGCGTGGAGCGCCGCGTCGACGTGGGCGGCCTGCTCGGCGACGATGTCCCGGTGCTCGATCCGCTCCTGTACGCGGTTCAACGTCTCGCGCAGGCGTTTCTTCTCGACCGGCTTGAGCAGGTAATCGACGGCATTCATCTCGAACGCCTTCACGGCGTGCTCGTCGTACGCCGTGACGAAGGCGATGAGTGGCATGGCGTCCTTGCGAAGCGCGCGCACGACGCCCATGCCGTCCAGTTCGGGCATCTGCCAGTCGAGCAGGGCGAGGTCCGGCCGCTCACGCTCGATCAGCGCGACCGCGTCCTTGCCCGAGACGGCCTCGCCCACGACGACCACCTCATCAAAGGATCGGAGGAGCGCGATCAGGAACGCGCGGGCCGGCCGCTCGTCGTCCGCCACCACGACGCGCAGCCGGGCATTCATCGCGCCCCCTCGGCCGCCGCGACGTCCACGCGTGCCGGACGGTGGACCGGCAGCCGCATCTCGACGGTGGTGCCCTCGTCGAGGACGGTGTGAAACGAGAGGGACGCGGCCCCGTCGTAGTAGCAGGCCAGTCGCCGCTCGACACTGCGCAGGCCGATGCCGAGCGTCCGGTTGTGCGCGAAGGCCGTCGGCGTCGATCCCGTGCCCGTGTCCCGGACCAGCAGGGACAGCTCCTCGTCATCATCCTGCCCCCGACGCAGCCGCGCGCGGACGACGACCTCGCCACCCAGGTGCTTGGGGGCAATCCCGTGCTTCACGGCGTTTTCGACCAGCGGCTGCAGGACCAGGGGCGGCAGGGGCAGGTGGCGCAGATCGGCCGGCACGTCGATCTCGACGCGCAGGCGCTCTTCGAAGCGCGCCCGCTCGATGTCGAGGTAGGCTTCAATCACCTCGAGCTCGCGCCCAAGGGTCGTGAAGGTCCCTTCCGATCGCAGGCCCGCCCGCAGCAGCGCGGTCAACCGCAGCAACGTCTGCAGGGCCTTCGGCGGCGCCGCCTGAATGAGATACCCGATGGTCGTCAGCGCGTTGAACAGAAAGTGCGGGTTGATCTGCGCTCGCAGGGCCCGCAGCTCGGCTTCGGTCGCCAGCTGGCTGATTTCGCGCTCCCGCAGCGCGCGTTCGTAGCGCTCCGCCGCCAGCCGGATGGCATCGATCCGGCGCGCGACGATCACGCCGATCGCCTCCAGGGCGGCGAGGTCGTCGGAGAAGAACCGGCGTCCGCCACTCAGGGGGCCAATCGCGAGGAGGTACTGGGGCGCTTCGCTGGCCGGTACCGTGACGAGCCAGGTGCCCTTGGTGGGGGCGTCCTGGCGCGCCGAGAGCGCGGCGGGTGTGGCCAGGGCCGCCGCGGGCGTCTTCTCGGCCAGCGCGTCGCCGAACAGGTCGGCGTCGGTGCCCGGATGCCAGTCCCGCCACGTGACCGAACGGGCGCTCAGGGCCGGGGCGAGCCGCGTGCAGACGTCGGCGAGGAGCCGCGACGTGTCCTCGCAGGTTTGTGCGTGACGGGCGATCGCGCCCCGCAGGTCAGCGTAGTCCGGCCGGCCCAGGACGACCGCATCGACGAACCACACCAGGCGCCGCCGCACAGCCGGAAAGACGACGATGGTCGCGATCCACAGCCCGACCAGCAGGCTGAAGGGGGTCGGTGACTGGACGACCTGCGCGAACTGTGCCGACTGCACGTCGAGCGCTGCGATCGCCCCGAATGCGAGCGCGACGGCCGCCAGGGCCGACAGGGCGCGCTTGAGAAACAGATCGGCCAGGGCGAACGGGTAGTCCTGGTACAGGATCGCGAACGCCAGCGGGAGCGACGCATGGTGGCCGACCAGTTCCTCGGGCCAGGCGGTGCCGCGCTGGTGCAGTTGGCTGAGGTGCATGGCGGAGACGGCGAAAATCGCCAGCGCCGCGATCCACAACGCGCGCCGCGCCCCGGGCTGTCGGCGCGTGACGGCGACGAGCGGCGCAACGAGGGCCACATACGTGTATGTGAGCAGGCGCATGCCGAACAGGGCTGTCTCCGGTGTGCCGGTCCAAGCGCTCCGGAGCTGCAGGACCGCGGCGACCGAGCTGACCAGGTAGGCGACCGCCGTCAGCCCCCGCCTGCCCGGAGCCCGAATGCTCTGCCGGTCGTCTCGCAGGTACCTGAGTGGACAACGACGGCGGGCAGAAACCCCAGCGCAGCGAATCCGACTACGGTCAGATACGGAAACGGGCCCGCCACGCCGACCTTGGGGAGGTCGTACGCCGGCAGCGCGCAGATGTTCCAGGTGAGGCCGAGCCCCCCCGTGGTGACGAGCAGGGGGTCGATCCGCGCCGGTGCACCAGGCGTGCGCGGCGCCCGGACGACCATCACGAGCAACAGGGCGTACAAGACGACGCCCGCGCTCAACCCGACCAGGTTCAGCAGCTCGCCGGCGTTCACGATGGCCGGACAGTACTCCCGGGCGGCGACGGCCGAAACGAGAACTCAGCGAACGGTCCGATCCGTCGCACGAACAGTCGCGACCCTCGATGGGTGGGAAACGGCGCGGACGCTCCTGGCCCCTCATGCCATCGGTTCGCCGCAGCGGACCGCTCGTTGGGGTTTCGGCCTAGGTCATTGGATTCCTGTTGGCCTGACGGCCTCCCTGTCGGCAGGATTCGAGACCATGACATCGATGACCAAGGCTGTCTCAGATAGGCGTCCCCGGCCGCTGTGCCGCGCGGCCGCAGCCATGGCGCTGAGCTTGTGCGTCGTGCTGGTCGGCACGGCAGTGGCACGCGCGCAGGGCCTGGGTGGGGCCGGCACGGTGCAGGGCATTGTCAAGGATCCCACAGGCGGCGTGATGGCGGCCGTCCCCGTCACCATCACCAACCCCGTCAGCGGGTTCTCTCGAACGGCCGCCACGGATGCGGCCGGCAAGTTCGTCTTTCACAACCTGCCGCCGAACAACTACCACGTCGAGGTGAGCGCGCAGGGATTTCAGACCCTGGCGCGGGACGTCGATGTGCGGTCGGCGGTGCCGATCGAGCTGGACCTCACGATGCAGCTCGCCGGGACCACGACCACGGTCAGCGTGGTGGGGCATACGGCGTCCGACCTGATCGAGCGCGATCCCACCGCGCACACCGACGTCGACCAGAGCCTGATCGCGAAGCTGCCGGTCGAGAGCGGCGCCGGCTTGAACCAGGTCGTGATGATGGCCTCCCCCGGCGTCGTTGCCGACTCGAACGGCTTCTTCCACCCGGTCGGCGATCACGCGCAGACGCAGTTCTCGATCGACAACCAGACGATCGCGGACCAGCAGAGCCGGATCTACTCGAACCAGATCTCGCCAGACGCGATCGAGTCGATGGAGGTCATCACCGGCGTCGCGCCGGCCGAATACGGCGACAAGACCAGCCTCGTCGTCCACATCGTCACGAAATCGGGGCTCGACGACTCGAAGCCTACCGGCGCGGTCTCGGTCGGATACGGGTCGTTCAAGACGCCGACCGGCGACGTCAACGTCGGCGTGGGATCGCAGACGTTCGGGAACTTCCTGAACGTCAGCGGCACGCGGACCGACCGGTTGCTCGATCCGCCGGAGTTCGATACCCTCCACGGCACGGGCGACAAAGAATCGCTGTTCGATCGGCTCGACTACCATCCGACCGACAGCGACACGTTCCACCTGGACCTGCAGTTCGGGCGGTCGTCGTTCGACGTGCCGAACACGTACGATCAGATCGCCCAGCGGCAGCACCAGAAGATCGATTCGTTCAACATCGCGCCCGGCTATTCGCGCATCATCGGCTCGAGCCTGCTGCTGACGGCGAACGGCTATGCGCGACGCGACCACCTGGTCTACACGCCGAGCCCGAACCCGTTCGACGACACACCGGCCACCGTGTCGCAGGACCGGACCCTGCTGAACTACGGCGGGAAGGTGGACGTCGCCTACAGCGCCGGGATCCACAACGTGAAGGTGGGCGCCGTGGTCAACGCCACGCCGCTGACCGAGAACTTCATATTCGGGATCACCGACCCGACTGACGGCGCGTTTCTGCTCGACAACGGCAGCTTCAACCCGGATCTGGCGCCGTACGACCTCACCAACGGCGGGTCGCCCTTCGTCTTCCACGGAAGGAAGACGATCAAGGCGGGCGGCCTGTACGCGCAGGACGAGATCCACGCGGGCGACGCGACGTTCAAGCTCGGCCTGCGGTACGACCACTACGCGGGCCTCACGTCCGACTCGCGGGTGCAGCCGAGGCTCGGCGTGTCGTACAACATCGTGCCGTCGAACACGATTCTGCGCGCGTCCTGGGGGCGCACGCTCGAGACGCCCTACAACGAGAACCTGCTGCTGTCGGCCGGCTACGGGCCGAGCGGGGCGCTGGTCGGCGAGGGCAATCCGCCGGCGCCGGGCCACCGCAACGAGGGCGAGGTCGGCATCCAGCAGGCGTTCGGCAACTGGGTGGTCGCCGACGTCGGCTACTTCAACAAGCACACGCAGAACGCCTACGACTTCGGCGTGTTGTTCGACACGCCCATCGCGTTCCCGATCGCCTGGGATCACTCGCGAATTGACGGGTTCACCGGGCGGATCAATCTCGTCCAGCACCACGGCTTCAGCGCGTTCGTCGTGATGGCCCACACGAACTCGATCTTCCACCCGCCGGGCGTTGGCGGCGTGCTGCTGGAAGAGGCGGACGCCCCCTTCCGGATCGACCACGATCAGAAGTTCAACTCGACGGCGAACTTTCAGTACGAATTCAACACAGCGCTCGGCGCGTGGGCGGCGCTGTCGTGGCGCTACGACTCGGGACTCGTCGCCGGCGCCGTGGGCAGCCTCGAGGACGCGCTGGCGCTGACCGCCGACCAGCAGGCCGCCATCGGCTTCAACTGCGGCGGCATCTCCGCTTCGCTCGGCAATCCGCTGACGAGCGATCAGTGTACCGCCGGCAACTACGGCGCGACCCGCCTGAAGATCCCCGCCGAGGGGACGGCGGATGACGTGGCCAATCCGCCGCGGATCGCGCCGCGTCATCTCTTCGATCTCGGCTTCGGCGCCGACAACCTGCTCCACACCGACAAGGCGAAGCTCCGCGTGCGGTTCAGCGTCATTAACGTGGCCAACAAGGAGGCGCTCTACAACTTCCTCTCGACCTTCAGCGGCACGCACTTCGTCACGCCGCGGGCCTATCAGGTCCAGCTCGGCGTCAGCTTCTGAAGCTGCTGCTCCGGACCCGGGGCCGCGTCGACGCGACTTCGAAGTTCAACAACATCGTGGTGGCAACGCCGAACGGTATGCCCGTCAAGGTCTCGGGCCTCGGCGGAGCTCTCGGGTCCAGGCGATGGCTTTGAGGCGATTGACTCCTACAGCACGGCGGCACGATGTCATCTATGCCGTTGGCGCGATCCTCTCGGGCGGGATCGTGGCGATGCTGGTGGGCTTTCGTGGGCCGGCCTGGGTCGGGGCGGCGCTCGCGCTCCCTCTCCTCGGTCTCGCCCTTGGCGGGCTCGCGCGTCTGTGTGGCGACAGCAGCCTCGTGCGTTGGATGTTCTGGACGTCGCTGATCGGCGCGACCCTCGCGGCCCTCGTCACCGCGTCTCCGTAGACAGAAGGTCGTCCGGGCCGTCGAAGCGTCCGGGCTGGCCGCCGACGACGGAGCGTTCGTCGGTCGTGAGCCATGTGCACGACGGTATCAATCACCGCGTCTCCAGAGCACGGCCATCGCCGCGGCGCAAACGATGGCAAGCAGTCCCCGCAGGAACCAGGTATCGCGTTCGTCAACCAGAGCCACGGGCGTCGGCAGCGCCGCGCCGTCGTAACGAACGATCGGGTTCAAGAACATGACGGTCGTCGGCGCGCGAATGACCGTTCGCACGTACGTGTCCGACGCCGTCAGGTCGTACTCGGCCGAGGTCGCGTGCGTCACGGTCTTCCGAACCACGCCGCCCTGGCCGACGAACGAGAACGTGGCGGGCGCACCCGTGCAGGAGACATCCAGCCGGCCGTTACGTTCCTGGACATCGGCCACGATGGCGTCGTTGCTAGCGGTCACCCCGGTCGTGGACCCACGGCGTAGCTCCGACCGACCCGGAGCGCGGCGAGGACGTCCGCCGCTTCGCCGGACGGCGCGTCGATCATGGTCCAGGCGACCGCAAAGCGCCGCGGATCGGTGATGTCATGTGAATCGTCGTCGCCGAGGGCCCACACGGGGCGGCCCGCCGACAAGGCGACATCCCACAGCGCCTCGGCCGTGAACGGACCGCTGGCCACCTCGAGCAAGCCGTAGTTCGTCAAGGCCCTCATATCGTCCGCCGTGTATGCGTTACGTCCGCGAGGGTGATTGATGGCCACGAGGGCCGACGCCCGCTGGAGGCGATCGAGCACGTACTGCTTCTGGCTGCGCCACTGCCACAACGGGAAATCAAACCAGTCAACCGATCGTGCGCCGATAGCCAGCTGGTGACGTTTGAGTATGTTGTAGCCGTGCTCGTAGATGGGAATCGCGGAGATCCCGTCCGGCGCGATGTGCTGATAATCGGAGATGCCCGCGACGGTGTATCCGCGTCGCCGGTACGCGGCAGCGACCTCGGCGTCGGACTGGCGCCCATTGGTCAGTCCGAGCCACGCACGCCCGTGCGCGTGGAGGTTGGCGCGCTGCCAGCTGCCGCGCAGGTGCGCATACGGACTCCACCACGCGGTGCCGCTAAAGGGTTGCGGAGGCGGGAACCGATAGACGGGCGCGCGGAAATACGGGAGGGCCGCCAGGATCACGAGGAGACAGATTGTGCGTTTCAGGATCACCTGGTCGTTGGGCGGCCACTTACACTAGGACGCAAAATTCTACCAGATGTGGCGAACGCGGAGGTTGCTCACATCAGACCCATCCCCTCACCGCGCCAGACGCATGTCGCTCAACCGGATTTCCCCGGCGGTGCCAGGGCGCGCATTGGTCAGGTCGACGACGAACAATATCGAGTGGACCGTCTGGAGATCTGGCGGCTGAGTGGAGATGCCCCCGACGAGGCGCATGTCGGCGAACGGCACCACAATCATGCCCGCGACCGCCTCCACGTATACCGATCGCTGCCATCGCCGGCCGGCGGCGTCGCGAAGCTGGACCGACAGACGCAACGGCCGGCTGGCCGACGCTCGGAACGCGAGCCGATCGAACTGCGCCACGTCCGGTGGCACCTCTCGAACGGCGGCCACGTACTGACCGTCGCGCGCGCCCGCCCGAAGGGAGAACGAGAGCTCAAGCATCTGGTCACCGGCCGCGACTCCAGGCGTGGCAGCGGTCAGGTGGAGGCTCGAATCCGGGCGCACACTCGGCCCGCCACGCGGCTGGTGGGGCCCCGAGCAGCGCTTCTGAGGCGACGATCGGCGCGCGGACTGGGGCCGGTTGCGGATGCCGGGGCCTGGCCAGCACATAGATGGGGTTGCCGACGATCCAGGGCAACGGCGTCACTCGAGCCGACGTCGGCCAGCGCGCCTCCACGCGGTAGATGGCGGGCTCGGCTCGCTCGCGGAACGTTGCGTCGCCGCCGAGAGCCTCGGCGACCGCCAAGCCGTTGCGGACCAGCACCAGCGCAGCCTCGGGGCCGTTCACCCGTGCCCGCAGGGTGACCGGCCCATCCAGGACGAGGTCGTCGCCCTCCGCGGCGTGGTGGAGGCCACTCTCGGCAGTGAAGGTGAAGACGGAGGGGTGCGCCAAGCCGTCGATGGACGTGTACAGATGGCCGGCCTCGATCGCGTCGAGAATGCTGCGCGCGTCTGTTGCGGCGTTACCGGTCAGCGGTCGCGCGAGGATTACGTGAATCGAGAACGCCCCGAACGACGCCTGGTAGCTGGGCAGCGCCGCGAGCGTCGTCCCGCGCTGCCGATCCGTGCGGTTCCAGCCGATCCGGGCATGCGCATCACTTCCTGCGATGCCCACCACGCGGCGGTCCTGAGTGAGCGCATCCCACCGCTCGAGATTGCGCACCGGGCGACGGAAGAGCGACGAGATGGATGCAGCGGGCCGGAAGGGGTAGTGGGCGACAGCCGCAGCGATCTCCAACGCCCCCCGTTCCCGCCGTTCGCTGTCGGCGTTCATCCACTCGATGCCATCGAACGGCAGGTCCCAGGCGTCCCAGCGCAGCGCGGGCTCGAGCGAGTACGGGTGCGCGACGACGCCGAACCCGCCGAGCCGTGCCACGTCAGCAACGACATCGCGCGGCTCCCCACCGAGCGGATATGGCGCCGGTGCGAGTCCGAGGGCCACGTAGTGACCACCGGTCGTGCTGATCTCGACCGCGTCGATGCAGAGGACGCCGGCGACGTAGGCGGGCGGAACGATCTTCGTGCCATCGCCGTGGTCGGTAATGATGACGAAGCGCAGTCCATCGTGCGCGGCGGCGGCAGCCACTTCCGGGATGCTACCGCTGCCATCCGAGTTCACGGTGTGGATGTGGTACGCGCCCGGAATCGACGTGAGCCCGCTCGTCCATCTCGGTTCCGGAAGCAGGCGAGGCTTCGGTGGAAGGGTAGAGAGCGTCGCCACGACGGCGAGCGCGAGGAGGGCTCCGGCTGCCGTCGCGAACCGGAACGGTGAGCGCTTCAGCCGCGGGAAAGGACGCCGTGCCAGGAACATGTGACGACCAGAGTACCGCGTTACCGGCGGGAGTCGCCGAAATTCCCCCGAAATTCCAATGAGAAGTTCGGGGCAATGATCCGAACCCACGCATGGCAGACAGGTCGACATGACGCACCCCGTGTCGCGGCTGCCCGTGATGCTGGTCTACCATAGATGCGTACCGCCCGCACCAGACGGTAGACGTGCAGCGCATGGACAGAACCCAGATCGAAAGCGGCAGACGGGAACAGGCCACGGCCGTCGTGATGCCCTGGCTGGTCCGTCTGCGCTGGGCCTCGGTGTTTGCATTGGCGGCAGGCGCATGGGCGGCCGTCACGTTCTGGCGCATCCGGCTGCCTCTTGGTCCGTTCCTTGTTCTGCTCGCGGCCCTGGCAACGACGAACGCGGCGCTGGTATTTCAGCTGCAATCACCGGACCCAAGGCACGCCGTCGTGGGCGGGGTCCTCATCGTCGATGTGGCGCTGCTCACCGCGGTTCTGTCGTTGATTGGCGGACCCCTCAATCCGTTCAGCATCATCTATCTTGTTGGCATCACCCTCGCCGCCGTCGCGCTCGGACACCGCTGGGCGGTCGCGATCGCCGTGTTGTCGAGCCTGGCGTACGGCCTCACGTTCTTCTTCTATCGCCCGCTTGAGTTCAGCGACGTGTCGTTCAGGAGCCGCGAACTGCCGCTGCATCTCTCCGGAATGTGGGTGGCATTTGCCGCTGCCTCCGTCCTGATCGCGCATTTTGTCGGCCGCGTGTCCGAGGCGCTCGGAACGCGCGAACAGGAATTGGCTAAGGCCAGGGCCCTGGCTGCGCGCAACGAACGTCTGGCGGCACTCCTGTCGCTTGGCGCGGGAGCGGCGCACGAGTTGGCGACGCCGCTCAGCACGATCAGCACGTCGGCCGCGGAACTGGAGCGTACGGTTCGTCGCTCCGGGTGGTCACCGGAGGCGTCCGAGTACGTCGGTCTCATCCGATCCGAAGTCGAACGGTGCACCGGCGTACTGGACCACCTCAGCGGCCGCGCGGCCCCGGAGTCCGGCGCGGTCCGCGAGATAACCACGGCGCGTCTCCTGGAGGATCTGCGGAGCCGGCTCGGCGAGTCACTGGCAGGCCGGCTGCACGTGGAGTCGCCGGCAGCGCCAGCCACGGTGGCCGTCCCGGTCGAGGCCCTCCGGCAAACGCTCGTCGCGCTCGTGCGGAACGCCTTCGACGCATCGGCGCCGGATCAGGCCGTTACGCTGCGGATCGGCCAGACGGCAGGGTTGCGGTTCGAGGTCATCGATCACGGACGCGGCATGAGGCCGGAGGTGCGGGCCCGAGCAGGCGAGCCGTTCTTCACCACGAAACCTCCCGGCGCAGGCCTCGGTCTGGGCCTGTTTCTCGCTCTGGCCTTCGCCGAGCAGATGGGCGGTACGCTGCAGTGGCGTTCCGAGGAAGGCCTGGGAACGTCGGTCGTCCTGCAGCTCCCGACCGTTGTTGAACCATGAGCGGGATCGTGCCGACGATTCTTGTCGTCGAAGACGACGACGCGTTTCGACGCGTGCTGGTGAGTGCGCTCTGCAATCGCGGATACGACGCGCGCGGAGTGCCCGACGCCGCATCCGCCATGGCTGCTGCGCGCGGCGAGAGCCCGCAGATGGCAGTGGTCGATCTCCGGCTGCCCGACGGCGACGGTCTCAAGGTCGTACGAGAGCTCAAAGCGATCGATGAGTCGATTGCCATCGTCGTCCTCACCGGCTACGGCAGCATTGCCACGGCGCTCGAAAGCATCCGGCTGGGGGCCCTGCACTACCTGACAAAGCCCACGGACGCCGATCGGATCCTCGCTGCGTTCGATCGCGGCCTGGCCGCGCGTCCGCGCGATCTGCCGACGAGCCCGCCGTCGCTCGCGCGTGTGGAGTGGGAACACCTGCAGCGGGTACTGACGGACTGTGGCGGCAACGTGTCGGAGGCGGCCCGGCAGCTCCGGATGCATCGCCGCTCGCTGCAGAGAAAGCTGTCGAAGCGTCCGCCCAGGTGACTAACGGCCTGGAACCCCGAGCTCACCCGGGGGTGGCCTGCTTGGCCAGCCAGGTGCCGAGTGTCGCAAAATCCGTGGTCCCTGCCCGCGACGTAGTGATGCCGTCCTTTCCAATCAGCACGGTGAACGGCAGCTCGCCCGCCCAGTCGGGATCGACCTCGAAGCGCAGTCGGTCCAGGAAGCTGTCGGCGAACGCCCACGCTTCCGCCGACGCCAAGCCGGCCCGGTCGAGCGTCACCTTGACGCGCGCCGGGTCTTCGGGCGCCGGATCGGCGGCGACCAGCACGAGGTTGAGCCCGGGCCGATCGTGCAGCAACTGTCCCCAGCGCGGCAGCTCCCCCAGACACGGCGCGCAACTCAGACCCCAGAAATGCACGATGACGGGCGCACCGCGGTGAGCTCGCCGCATCTCGGCCCAGCTCCCTCGGACGAAGGGCTTGAGCGGACCGACGGGTGCGGACCCGTGCGGCAACAGGAGTGCGAACAGCAGGAGGACCGCTTTCATGGGATCGCGTCCAGGGGTACCAGGTGATATCCCTCCGCCCGGGTCAGCCACGATAGGTACGCATGCCGACCGTCGCTGATGAGCAGCGGGTGATCGGAGTAATCCTCAGTTGCCGCCACGGCCCGTGGCGAGGACCAGCTCGCACCCTCGTCATCCGATGCCATGACGTCGACCGAGGTCCGGGTGCCGTCGAACTCCTTCCAGGCCACCCAGATGTTCCTCCCCATGGCCAGGACGTAGGGCCGCGTTGGATGACGAGCCGGGTCGCCAAGGGCTTTCGGCGCGGAAAATCTCCTGCCGCCATCGGTGGAGCGGGCGTAGAAGGACCCGCGTCGGACACCGCCGCCAGTGAACCAGACGGCATGATAGGTACCGTCGGGCGAGATCGCCAGGCTGGGGCCATGATGCGGGCACGCGTCGATGACCCAGTGATCCAGGCTCACCCGGTGCAGCGCCCCTGGAGTGGAGGGTCCGGTGAAGGCGATGACGGCATGGTCCCGCTCGCTGCCGGTGAAGATATTGCGGAACAGAACGACCGGGTCGGGCCCTTTCATCGCGATCGCCAGGCGGCAACACTCGCA
This sequence comes from uncultured Acidobacteriota bacterium, assembly GCA_963840225.1. GTDB lineage: Bacteria > Acidobacteriota > Vicinamibacteria > Vicinamibacterales > CAVVIG01 > JBLMXQ01. Next base: position 494,156 of record CAWIYH010000004.1, on the reverse strand, counting down.
GGTGTGATCATGAATGATGGTGGAGGGTTCGAAATGTGCGCCGCCGTCGTCGGACCAGGCGAAGGCAATCGAGGCGCCGACAAACGGACGTCCCGCTCTGGTTGCCGCAGCGACGTTGCGCTTGTCGATCCAGAAGGCCAGCACGCGGTCCTCGGGACCGAGGGCCAGGGCCAGGAAGCGCTGACTGGCCGCTGTTCCGGTGAGCGGATGCGGCGCCGTGAACGTCGCCCCGCCGTCACGCGACTGCGCAATGAGGATCTGCCCGTTGTATACCTTGTCCTTGAAGATGGAATAGCCGATCACCATGCGTCCCCGGTGATCGACGAGGATCCGCGGGCGTGCATCCGGGCCGGTGTCCAGCGTGACCGGCGTCGGCGTCACCCAAACCGCAGGTGAGAAGCTCCGGCCCAGGTCCTTGGAGCCGGCCACGGAGACGCGTCCTCCTGCAGTCCAGGCGAGCCAGAGTGTGCGGTCGGGCGCGAAGAACGGCGTGGCGGTCGTCGCGCACGCCAGGCCAGGCTCGTTGCAGAAGCCTGAGGGCGCTGTCGTCATGTGTTGCCCGCTGACCGGCGCGCCAGCAGGCCAAAGCGCGCAATATGCGACGGCGAGCGCCAGGAACGGAGGGGGTAGCAACCAGCTTCGCATTCGACTCATGGATTCGATGTCCGCCCCCGCACGGCGCCCAGGACGTCCACCGAGAACTCGGCGAAAAACGTCCGGCTGGGCCACGGATGATAGACGAAGGCCTTCTTGTTGGTCAGGTTGTCCACGCCAAACGACAACCGGCTGCCTGAGCGCAGGGTGTAGCTCAGCTTGGCATCCAGGAACAGGTATGGATCGATCGCGCCGAAGACGTCGGTGACATGGTCGCCGTTGTCGAGGTCGCTGTACTCGTCGCTCACGTACCGGGCGCCCAGCGAGGTCATCCAGCTTGGTTGATGTGGTAGATGCCGAACAGCCCCATGCGGACCCTGGGCATGCGCGGGAAGACCTTACCGACGAGTGACGCCTGCAGCGTGTCCTTGGTGATCTTCGCGTCCGTGATCGTCGTGTTGACTTCCACGTCGACCGGTGAATGGAAGACCCGGCGCTCATCGAGCACGATCTCCAAGCCGTTCGTGATCACTTGATCGATCGGGAGAAACGAGTAGATGCCCTTGCCCTGTACGAATTGATACTGCGTGAAAATCGTGTTGTCGACGTCGTCGCGGAAGATATTCGCTTCGATACGCCCGCCGCCAAACCCGCGCTGGATGCTGATGTTCTGGTGCAAGCCGACTTCGGGATCAAGACCCGCATCGCTCAGCGCCGTGCCGTAGGTGTGGATCTCGTTGTCGAAGAGTTCCTGGACGATCGGGAACCGGACGGCTCTGGCGATCGAGTACTGCACGCGCAGGCGATCGGCCGGCTCCCATCCGAGCGATGCCTTCGGCGAGAACATCGACAGGCTTCGGTTCGGGTGCTGCAGGTCGAGCGCCGGCGTCTTGGCGAATCCATCGGTCGAGTTCCAGAACTCCTGCCGTCCCCCCAGCGTGAGCTCCCAGTCGGGATTGAACCGCCACCCGAGCTGCGCGAACGCGGCGCTGGTCGTGGTGAGCCGCCTTCGCTGGCTGACGTCGCGCGTCCGTTCGACGTAATCGAGCTCGTCTGGGCGACCCCGAGCTGATTCCTCGAAAGCTGGTAGCCGGTGACGAACGTGAGGTTGGGGTTGGAGACGAAGTCCGAATCGATGAGTTTGACATCCAGCGTGGTCCAGCCGGTGTGATCGTACACCGTCAGGATGCCAGAGCCGTTGTTCATGGGGTCTTTGGGATTGAAGTTCGAATCGGTTTCTGAATCCCGCAAGGTGGAGAAGCGGCTCACCGTCGCGTCCAGCAGCCAGTCGTCGTTGATGACACCGTTCACCTCCCACGCGCCGAACAGCGACTCGCGCGTGCGATCGGTGACACCGAACAGGCTGTTGTCGACGTTGATCGCCTGGCCGTCGACCAGCGCGTCCCGCGTGGCGTTGTTCCCATCGCCCCAGATGGTGTTCCCGTTGGCGTCGCGCAGGTAGTCCAGAGGGTCCTGTGTCTGGTCGCGCCGGTTCTCGTACGCGAGCGTAAAGCGGGACCTCCAGTTCGGCGTGTGCTGGTCGCCGACCTTGAGCTTGAACAGGTCGGTTCGGACCGCACTCGGGCCCTGGTTGCCATAGATGATCGAGGGCACGTTCCGGTAGTCCACAGTGCGCTCGCCACCAGTGGCCACGGCCTGCCCGCCGCCGGCGGCCACCAAGGCGTTGTTCAGCGCGAAACTCATGGGCTGACCCGAGTTCTGGAGGTGATTCTCGAGCACGTCGAAGCTGTAGCGGCCGAATCGGTCGCCATAGGAGATCGTCGACTGGCCGCCGGTCAGGCTGTTGTCCGCGCCGCCGTACGTGTAATTCTGGCCGAACAGGTTGCCATCGATGTACAGCTGGCGGCGGTTGGGCATCTTCGTAACGTACTTGACTACGCCCCCCATGGCGTTCCCGCTGTACTCGGCGGAGAACGGACCGTAAATGACCTCGGCCGATTGCACCTCGTCGGGCGCCACCAGCGACCACCGCGGCGCGCCGTCCCACCGCGTTTGCAACGGGTTGTTCAGCGGTACGCCGTCCGCGTACACCAGCGCCCGGGCCGTCTGAAACATGTTCGCTCCGCGCATCCCCAGCGTCCCGTTCGGGTCGCCGATGTACCGCCGCCTGACGACCACGCTGGGCTGGTAGTTCAGGATGTCTTCGGACGTGGTCATGTTCAGGCTGGCAATCTGGGTCGCAGTGATGAAGTTCGCCGGGCTCGTGTAGTCGGTCCGCCGCTCGCTCACCGTCGGCGTCACCGTGATCTGTTCGGACGGACCTGCCGGCGAGAGCCGGATGTCCAGGGTCAGCGTCTGGCCGGACCTGAGGACAATCTCCTCGCTCAGGAAGTCGGTGAAGCCGCTCAGCCGAGCTTCGACGCGGTATCTTCCCGGCATCGAGGCCGTAGTGCGCGTAGCGGCCTTGGACGTCCGTGACGAGCGCCCACGAGTGGCCATTCGCGAATCGCGGATCTCGATATCGGCGCCCGGGACGGCGAGGCCCTGCGCGTCGATAACGGCGCCCGTGATGGTGCCCTTCATGATCTGATTCTGAGCGTTCACTAGTGGCGCCGCTCCGAGTTGCAGCAGCACCACAATACCGACCGTAGCGAACAGTCGCTGCTCTCGGCGTCCAACCCGCACAGCCGACATAACTCACTCCGTGAGTGCGATCGCGACCTGCCCGGTGCGATCGAGGTATCACTCACCGTACCGCTGCAAGCCGTTCGGAACTGCGTCATGTTGTCGCACAGGCGCGGAAAAGTGGTAAAAAGCGCCCTCGAATTAGTCGCTGTCTGCGTCAGATTGTCGCAGCCGATGCGATCCGGCTCCTGAGTTCAGCGGCACAGCTGGCGTCCCGTGCGGGCGTCGGATTGGCCGCGGCCCGCGAGATCTTCGGCCGCCTGCGCTCACGGCGGGTCCTGGTGCTGGATTCAGACGGCGAGTCCATCCGGATGGCGCCACCGTTCTCGGAATCGGCCTTCGAGGAAGCCCACGAGTCCGGCCGCCGCCGCATCCTCCCCGATGTCGACCAGCACCCAGTCGCAGTGCTGAACGGCCGCGACGAACCGGGCGTCGATCGACTGAGGCCACGGGATCGCGATCGGGTCGCCCCCGGTCTGGGGTCACCTGCTCGCTCAGCCGGCGGGAGACCGCCGAGGGATAGCGGCATCGTCGGGAAGCAGCAGGCCGACGCGATTGCCGCGCCACGGCGGCGCCTGCGTGTTCTCGAACGACATCGCGGCCTGCAGGTGATTCACGAATCGATCGAACGCTCCGGCAAAGCGCGCGCGGTTCGGGTCGGCGTCCCGCATCCGGACGGCTGCGTTCCGCACGCGACCATCAGGCGCGTCCGGATGCGGCTCGCGACGTCGGGGCCCGGGAAAAACGAGCGGATCCTCCCGACGCCCCTGGCACATCCATTGCTCGCCCGGCTCCAGCGTCACGGCCCGGGAGCATCCTGCCGATGTCCCACCTCACGCACGCGATCCGCGCCCTGCGCGCCAGCCCCGGCTTCTCCCTGGTCGCCGTCTTCACGATCGCCGTCGGCATCGGCGCGAACACCGCCTTCTTCTCCGTCTACGATCGGCTCGTCCTGCACCCCGTCACCATTCCGGAGCCCTCGTCGCTCGTCGCCATCTGGGTGAACAATCCGAAGCGGAACCTGAACGCGCCGGCGGCCTCCTGGGGGCAGTTCGACGATATCCGCGCCCACGCGACGTCGTTCGCGTCGGTCGGCCTCTCGGCCTTCGACAGCTTCGCGCTGACGGGCAACGGCGATCCCGAGCAGCTCAACGGCCTGCGGGTCAGCGGCGCCTTCCTGCGCACGCTCGGGATCCGACCCGCACTCGGCCGCGACTTCACCGCCGGCGACGACCTGCCGAACGGGCCGGCGGTGTGTCTGATCAGCCACGAGCTGTGGGAGACGCGCTTCGGCCGGCGAGCGTCGCTCGTCGGCCAGACGATCACGCTGAACGGCGCGTCGTGGCAGGTCGTCGGCGTCATGCCGCCCCAGCTCACGCCGCCCTTCCGGCAGGTCCAAGTCTTCGTGCCCCGTGTCTTCGAGGTGACGGCCCTCACGCCGGTCCAGGTCCAGGCGGGCGCCGGCTACGCGCAGCCGATCGCGCGGCTGAAGCCTGGCGTTTCACTCGAACAGGCCGCGAGCGAGCTTATCTCGCTCAGCCGCGCCTATCGCGAGCGGTTCCCCTCCAAGCTCGACGCCGACAGCACGCTCGAGCCGCGGATGTTCGTGGCTTCGCTCGTCGGCAACCTGCAGCCGACTTTCTACACCTTGCTCGGAGCCGTGGTGTTCGTGCTGCTGATTGCGTGCGCGAACGTCGCGTCGCTCTTCCTCGGCCGGCTGATCGCGCGGCAGAAGGAGCTCGCCGTACGCCAGTCGCTCGGAGCGACCCGCCTGCGCATCGTCAGGCAGCTGGTGGCCGAGAGCCTCGTGTTCTCGGCGGTCGCCGGCGGAATCGGCGTCCTGCTGGCCCTCTGGGCGCTCGAGGCGATCCAGACGATCGTGCGGTCGCAGCTTCCGCCGAACACGCACCTCACGATCGACTGGCGGGCGCTCGCCTACACGGCCGGCGTCACGCTGGCGACGGCGCTGATCGTCGGCCTGGCGCCGTCGGTGCAAGTGTCGCGCGGACGCCTCGTGGACGCGCTGAAGGACAGCGCTCGCGGATCGTCCGGTGCGCGCGGCGGTCGGTTCCGGTCGGTCCTGATCGTCGTCGAGGTGGCCCTTTCGGTGGTCCTGCTCGTCGGGTCGGGACTGCTGCTCGTCAGCTTTCTCGACCTCCAGCGGACGCCGCCCGGGTTCGAGCCGAAGGGAGCGGCCGCGGCGTTCGTGGCCGTGCCGGCCGTCCGCTACGGGACCCCCGTGCAGCAGGCGGCCTTCTTCGACCGCGTCATCGCCAGGCTGAAGGCCGATCCGCGGGTCACCGACGCGGCGGCGGCGCTCGGCCTGCCGCTCTCCGGGTTCAATCCGCGCGGGCCGTACAGCGTGGCGGGACGGGAGGTGCTCCCGCTGCCGCAGCGGCCCATCGCCGGATTCGGGGTCGTGAGCGACGACTACTTCCGCCTGATGCGGATTGCGTTGGTCGCGGGCCGTTCCTTCGGACCCGACGATCGCGACGGCTCGCCGGGCGTCTGCATCGTCAACGAGTCGCTGGCCAGGCGGCTGTTTCCGGGCACGTCGGCCCTCGGAAAGGTGCTGCTCCGGGGACCGAGGGCGGACATCCGGTCCGAGATCGTCGGCGTCATCCGGGACGTCAAGACGAACGGGCTGAACAGCCCGGCACCCGACGAGATCTACTACGCCATGCGCCAGCTCGGGCAGCCGGGAATGGCGGTCATCGCACGAACGACGGTCGGCCCTCAGACGCTGCAGCCGATCATCCGCGACGCGGTGGCGGAGATCGATCGGGATCAGCCGATCTCCTTCTTCGCCACGCTCGTGAACACCGTCGCCCAGAGCCTCGGCGTCCAGCGCATCGTCGCGTCGCTGACCGCCGCGTTCGCCGCGCTGGCGCTGGCGCTCTCGGCGATCGGCCTCTATTCGGTGCTGGCGTACGCCGTCTCGCAGCGGAGGTCGGAAATCGGCATCCGGATGGCGCTCGGCGCGCAGGCCGGCGAGGTAGTCGGACGCGTGATGCGCGGCGGCCTGCGCCTGGTCGCCGTGGGGCTCTTCGTCGGTCTGGCTGCCGCGACCGTCGTGGCACACCTGATTCGGACCCTTCTCTACGACGTCCGGCCGCTGGACCCCCCGGTGTACCTCGGCGTTGCCCTGCTCTTCATCGTCGTGGCGGCGCTCGCCTGCCTGGTCCCGTCCCTGCGCGCCGCACGCATCGACCCTCTCCTCGCACTCCGCGCCGACTAGGGCAGAGCCTCCCTGGCCCTGGGCTCGAGCCCTGAGCCCTTTCAACGTCCCATCCTCCGTGGTACATTCGTCCAACCGAATGACACAGTTGCAGATGGCGCTACCGGCGCAGCCCCTCCGCGAACGGCCCCCGTACCTCGCGACCGCCGAGCCGGTGTGGTTCGACACCGGCTTCTACGACGAGGAACGCGACGGCCTCGACCGTTTCCGCTGGATGGCGGCTTCCGGTTCACTGGCGTTCGCACACGCCGCCGAGGTGCGGTTTCTCGAGCTGTGGGCGCTCTCCGAATTCCACGACCTGTCGCAGACGCTCGTGTGTTCCGCCGCCGGAGGACGCGAGGAGCTGCCGCTCGTCGCCGGCTGGGGACCGCTCTCGCTGACCGTTCCCGCCGGCGTCGGGCGCCTGGACCTCGAGGTGAACAAGATCTTCCCGTCGGCGTACCATCCTGCCGACTCGCGCACGCTGTCGGTGCGGCTGCGCCCGCCGCTGCTCCACCGCGATCCGGAGCGGCACGCGCGAATCCGGCGCCAGCACGACAACTGGGCGCAGAACGTGCGCGAGATGCTGGAACGCCGCGTCTCGCTCGACTCCACGCCCGTCAGCCTCGGAATCGACCTGTACGGCGTCTGCAACGTCAAGCCACCGTGCGTCTACTGCGAATGGGACTACAGCAAGTCGCTCGAGGGACGCTTCGTGGACGCGCCGTTCACGCCCGACACGCTCCGCGAGTGGGGCCCCTTCTTCGATAACAGCGTGAGCCTGGTGAACTGCTCGATCGGCGAGCCGTTCATGATGAAGGAGTTCGACGACCTGCTCGACGCCTTCGGCGACGGCGGCAAGGTGCTGGAAATGACCACGAACGGTCAGATCCTCACCGACCGCAACATCCAGAAGCTCCTGGGAAGGCCGATCGACCTCTACATCTCGCTCGATGCCGGCACGCCGGCCACGTACGCGAAGCTGCGCAACGACCGGTTCGACGCGATCGTGCGGAATCTCGAGCGTCTGATCTTGGCCAAGGGCGGGCCGGGCCATTACCCCCACGTCCATCTCGTGTTCATGCCCATGCAGGTCAACCTGCACGAGCTCGAGGCGTTCGTCCGCCTGTGCGCGCGGCTCGGGGTCGATCGTTTGGTGCTCCGGCCGCTCAACGACTCGCCGAGCGTCGCGCTCGCGTGGGACCGGGCCGGTCACCGGTACGACTACCAGAAGGAGCTCCTGCCGTTCGACGAGCTCGTGCGGGCCAGCGGGCGCGCCGCCGAGCTCTGTCGCCGCCACGGCGTTGCCCTGGCCGACCAGATGGACTTCGGCGGCGGGATGGGCGCGCAGTTCGAAACCTGGTTCGAGGAGGGCCGCCAATCGGTCGCCGCCGGACAGGGCGCGCCAGCCGCACCCGCGGAGTCGTCCGCGCAGGATCGTGACGCGGAGCCGTCGGGCCCCGGCGCGCAGGCCGGGCCGCCCGCCTCGGCGTCGGCTGCCCTACAGGAGCCGGCCGCCGCCCTTCAGACGCCTGTCGCCGAACCGCTGCCCTCGCTCGGCCACGAGCGGAAGCCGGCGTGCACCGAACCCTGGAAGAGCCTGTACATCCTCAGGCGCGGCGTCTTTCCCTGCTGCTACGGCGGCGCGCCGGTCGCGCCGATGGATCAGTACCGCGAGGCGTGGAACGCGCCGGTCGTGCAGGCCATTCGCGCGGAGCTCAACGAGGGCCGCTTCCACGACTACTGCCTGCGCTCCAGTACCTGCCCGATCGTGCGCAAGTCGCTCGAATCGCAGTCGCTGCCGGCGCGGCAGATTGCCCGGTTGCGCCTCCGGCGGCTCTGGTCGCGCCTGAACCGGGCCACGGGCGGCGCCGCGGGCAGGGTCCGATTCGCCCTGTCGTGGAGGGCCGCCCGCGGCGTCGGCGCCGCGACCGAACCGAAGTAGTCGCGCGCCACATCCGGCGGCCGTTCGGCCGCGACGCCGGGCCGGCGCGGCTGCCGCCCCCAGGGCTACGGCACCAGGGCGGTGCGATTCCCCGGCACGAGTTGCGGCTGGAACGCGAAGACCTCGCGGCTCCCGGGGTTGACGAACACCTCCACCCAGTTGACGTCGTTGTTGCTGGCCTCGGCGTGATCGCCGAACGTCTCGACGCGCGTGAAGTTCGACACCCGCGCGCCCTGGCTGTCCACGAGCGGCTTGTCGATGCGGAAGTAGTGCGAGTCGCCGTGCACATAGGCGACCGGCCTCGCGAAGGCAATCACCTCGCGTCTGAGGGCGAGGAGGAATTCCTGGAAGCCGTCGGGATCCCCGTCGGTCTCGGCGAGCGTGGCCGGGTCGCGCTGCGGCGCGTCGAACTCGCTCTCGCTGAAGCCGGGATCGGCCTGCGAGATGAACATGATCGCGGCGGAGTGCCGGGCCCGCGCCTCCGCGAACGTGTCCTGCATCCAGGCGATGTCCGCCTGGTTGCGCCAGAGATACTCGTCGGCATCCGGCCCGTCTCCGCACAGGTTGTTGCAGGACCCCTGGATGTTGAGCGTCGCGTAGGTGACGCCGCGGACCGTCCAGCGCCGGTTCTCCACGCAGCGCACGAAGGTTCCGCCGAAGCCGCGGCAGAGCGGCATCGACTGGACTTCCTGCCGGAGGCGATGCCTGCCGAAGGAGAAGGGCGTGCTGAAGAGCAGCTCCCGCTCGCGGTCGAGCTGCTGCGAGCGAGTTCACGCCGCCGTTCTTCGGACGGTCGCAGTCGGTCCAGTCGTTGTCACCCGGCGTGAACATGGCAGGCGCCTCGAGCGAGTTGAATCGCTTCAGCGCGTCCAGGTACAGGTTGTCGTCGCAGATCGGCGCGCCGTTGCCGGTCTTGAGATCGCCGTCGTGGACCGTGAACGCGAGATCGTGCCGGTTCATGTCGGCGATGAGGTTCGGCACGCCGACGCTGGCCTGGAGATCGGAGTAGGGCAGGTCGCCCCAGAGGCCGATGGCGTATCCGCCGTCCCGATCGTGGTCCTTCCCGTCGCGGTCCTGCAAGCCGTCCGCCGCCAGCGCGACCGTCAGCGCAGCCACGGCGACCATGACTGCGGGCAGAAGAATCGTGCGCATCCTCATCGTCGTTGTCTCCTCCTCGTCCGCGTTGAAACACACCGAGGGGATGTTCCCATTCGAGGTTGACGGGAACGTAACGAGAGAATGACGACGAGGCAACAACAGTTCGATTACGGGCTCAACGGCGCGGGCGGGGCCGCTTCGGGCACACCGTAGAAGACCTCCACCGGCACCGGCACGCGGGAACGGACCCGATCGGCAATCGCATCGAGCTCCTCGTCGGCGAGCGGCGCGACGAACCCTTCGGCCGGCCGCCGCGCGATGGTGTACAGCTGCAGGGCCTTGAGCGTCCCGCCGCGGGCGCGGATCTCGTCGAGGCGGTCGGCGTACGCGTCGACTTCGGACGGCGGCGGCGCGGCGTCGTGCAGTCGCATCCACAGCGTCTGAATGACGACGGGCCGCACCAGCGCCGCATCGACGATGTTGTCGACAACCTGCCGCAGCGTGACGTTCGGCCGATCCACCGCACGGAAGTACTCCTCGGTTCCCGCGTCGAGCTTGGCCCAGATCTCCCCGTTGTTGGCGTCGAGGATCGACAACCCGCGACGCACCCCAGGCCTGGCAAGATACGCGGCATCGGTGATGAGGACGAGCTTCGTCTCGTCGAGGCCGAACCGGCGTCGGGCCCGGGCGGCCACCTCCACCGCGTCCGCGAATCCTGCAAACGTCGTCGGCTCGCCGTCGCCGGAAAACGCGAGATCGCGCACGCCGCGTCGGTCGGGCGGCAGGGCGGCGAAGGGATCGACTTCGAACAGGCTTCCGTCACGGACGGCAGCGAGCAGGCCCATCAGCTCGGCGTCGAGCACGGCGAGGTCGACCTTCCGAACCACAGGCGGCGTCGTGCGATCGACCTGGCAGTACACGCAATCGAAGTTGCACGCCTTGTCGGGATTGAGGTTGATGCCGATCGAGATGCCGCGGCTCCGGCGCGAGATCACGGGATACACGTACCGGTTCGTCTGCCACTGGCGGGAGTGTCGGCGGTACGCAGCCTGGAGAGCGATCGGGTCCATCGGCGATGGACCCATTATCTCAGTACACGCGATCGAGACCCCGCGCGCGCAGGTCGCGGTAGTCGCGCTCGCTGTGCTGGCTGCCGCGGTGGGCGTCGAGGAATCCGCTGACCGGCGTCGCTCCCTCGAACGCGTCGGCAACCGCTTCGAGCGCGGCTGCGAGGCGCGCCGGCGACACTGCCAGCGCGTTGGCCGCTCCCAGGAAGATCGACCGGGCGCGCAGCGGCCGCGAGGCACCGAGGTAGCCCCGAACGGCGCGCAGGTGGTCGTCGAATTCGGGCGCGCTCCGGACGCGAAACGGCCGCTGATAGAGGTCGCAGAAGGTGCAGCGGTCGTGCGTGCAGCCCTCGGTCAGCTCCACGACCGTCGAGAGGTACTGGTCGGGCGGGAGCATGCCGACGTCGCTGTAGATGCTGGCAAAGCGCGCCGCATCGGCGCGCGCCGCGGGAGCGTCGAAGTCCGCCGCGCGCCGGAGCGCCGCGCTCACGACCGCGTCGCCGGTGCCGCCCGACGCCAGGACCCAGGCGGCGAGCCTGGCGCTCTCATCCACGAGCCGATCGAGCGCCGCCCCGCCGATCCGCTCGCGGCCGCGTCGGTCTCCGTCGAGCCATTTGTGCAGGGCCGTCCCGCCGAGGCCCCGCCGCCAGGTGTGACCGGATCGCCACACGCTGTACAGCCGGCCACCGAGGTCCCACGCCACAACCTCGGTGAACTCCGGCGCGCCGATGGCGAGCGTGATGGCCGTCTCGTCGATCCGCGCGGCGAACGGGCGTCCGCCGACCGAACCAGTCAGCCGTTGGGATTGAACCGGTAGCCCACCCATGGCTCGGTCACGAGGTAGCGCGGCGTGGACGGATCCAGCTCCAGCTTCTTGCGCAGCTGGCCCATGAAGACCCGCAGGTACTCCGGCTGCTCCTGCGACGCCTCTCCCCACACCGCCTCGAGCAGGGTCCGATGGGTGATGACGCGGTTCGGATGCCGGGCCATGTAGACGAAGAGGTCGAACTCCTTCGGGGTGAGGCGCACCTCGTTGCCGTGGACGTGCACGCGGCGCCCCTCGAGGTCGACGCGGAAGTCGCCGACGTCGAACGACGGCACGTCGTTCGGCGTGCCGGACGAACGCCGCAGCGCCGCCCGCACGCGGGCGAGCAGCTCGTCGGTGCCGAACGGCTTGGTGACGTAGTCGTCCGCGCCGAGGTCGAGCGCGTCGACCTTGGCCCGCTCGTCGCCCTTGACCGACAGGACCACGATGGGAATGGTGGAGACGCCGCGAATCCGCCGCGTCAGCTCCAGACCGTCCATCCTCGGCATCACGAGATCCGTGATGACGAGGTCGGGATGCCACTCGGAGAAGTCGGCGAGCGCCGACTCCCCTTCGGCGGCGGTCCGCACCTGATAGCCCTGGCTCGAAAGCACCGTGCGCAGCACGCGGGTGATCTGCGGCTCATCGTCGACGACGAGCACCTTGGCCTGATCGGTTGTTGTCCCCATCGCTCCACTGCCCCCTTACTGGGTCGCGACGGCCGCCGCCACCCGGTCGGCTTCCGGCGGCGGCTCGGCCGACACCGGGAAGGTCAGCACGAACGTCGTGCCGCGGCCCGATTCGGGCGTCTCGATCCAGATGCGCCCCCCCTGCGTCTCGACGAGCCGCCGCGCGATCGGCAGGCCGAGGCCGACGCCGACGCGCCGCTGGTCGCGGACGAGGCGCGCCGGAATCCGGAAGAACTTCTCGAACACGCGATCGCGCAGCTCGGGCGGAATCCCCGGTCCTTCGTCGGTCACCGACACGCGGACGAAGCGGGCGTCCTCGAGACGCGCCTCCACGTGAACGGTCGTGCCGGCCGGCGCGTACTTGCTGGCGTTGTCCAGCAGGATGTAGAGCACCTCGGCCGCCGACGCGGCGTCCACCGACACCACCGGCAGGTCGTCCTCCAGCGAGACAACCACGTGGTGGTCCCGGGTGAGGGTTTCGGCGCGGCCGAGCCCTGCGCGGACGATCTGCTCGAGCGGCACGGCGCGCAGGCTGAGCGGCTGCGTCCGGTCGGTCGAGCCGGCCGTCGACAGCGCCTCGATGAAGCGGTTCAGGCGATCCGATTCCTCGTCGATGACCTGCAGCAGCTCGTTCTGGCCCTCGCGCGAGAGCGCCGAGTCGCGCCAGGCGTTCCCGCCGATGAGCGCGGTCACGGCCGCCTTGATCGCCGTCAGGGGCGTGCGCAGGTTGTGCGTCAGCGCGTCGAGGAGCGCCGACTTCAGCTCCTCGTTCCGGCGCGCGGCCTCGGCCTCGCTGGCGCGGTCGAAGGCCGTCTGCAGCGCCTGGTAGAGGCGCTCGATCTCCTCGCGGCCCTGCTGGGCCTCGGCCGCCCGCCGCTCGGCGCGCGACGCCAGCTCGCCGGCGATGACGGCCGTCACCGTGAACACCACGAAGGCGATCCAGTCGTCGGGATCGTCGATGCCGAAGCCGGCCGGCGGCAGGAAGTAGTACCGAGTAGCCGCCGGCCGCGGTCGCCGCCGCGACGAGGGCCGGCCCCACCTCCCAGAAGCGCGCGACGACGACGACGTCGAGCAGGAGCAGGGGCGCGCCGACGCCGGCCGATCCGACGTGGACGAGGCGCAGCACGCCGATGAGCACGCCGACCGAGGTCACGGCCGCGCCGTACTGGAACCCGCGCACGGGTTCGATTATAGGCTCCAGCCGGACGGCGCGTCGGAAAGATTTCCTTATGTTGACGGCCGCGGGGCGTTCGAGCGAGAATCGAACCGTGGTTCAATCATCGAACCGTCGTTCGATGCGCCGCGGGGCCGGCACCGACCGCGCCCGCCGCCGCGCCGACGAGCGGCGCGTCGCGATCCTCCGGGCCGCCGCGCGGGTCTTCCGCGCCCGCGGATTCGCCGACACCGGCATGCGCGACATCGCCGAGGCCGCCGACCTCTCGCCCGGGAACCTGTACCACTACTTCCGGGGCAAGGACGAGATTCTGTACTTCTGCCAGGACCGCGCGCTCGACCGGCTGCTCGCCGCGCTCGCCGACGCCCGCGGCAGCGACGCCCCGCTCGACGCCCGGCTGCGCGCCCTCGCCGGCGCCCACGTCCGGTGCCTGCTCGACGAGGTCGAGGGATCGGCCGCGCACCTCGAGGTGGACGCGCTGCCCGCGCGGCTGCGCGCGGCCATCGTCGCCAAGCGCGACCGCTACGAGCGCGGCATCCGCGCGCTCGTCGCCGGCGGCATCCGTTCCGGAATTCTGCGCGCCCGCGACGCGACCGTCGTGACCCGCGCCTTCCTCGGCGCGCTCAACTGGACCGCCCGGTGGTTCGACCCGGCCGGGCCGCACTCGCCGGACCAGGTGGCGGCGCTCGTCTCGGACTACGCCGTCGGAGGCCTTGCCCATGCCCAGACCGACACACGCCCACATCGCGCTCCACGTCAACGGCGAGCCGCACGAGGTCGCCTTCGCGCCGTACAAGACGCTGCTCGAGGTCCTGCGTGAGGACCTCGGGCTCTGCGGCACGAAGCACGGCTGCGAGCTCGGCGAATGCGGCGCCTGCGCGGTGCTGCTCGACGACCGCCCGGTCCTCTCCTGCCTCGTGCTCGGGATCGACTGCGACGGCCGTCGCGTGACGACGGTCGAAGGGTTGGCGGCCGACCGCGGGCTGCATCCCCTGCAGGAGGCCTTCGCCGACCTCGGCGCCGCGCAGTGCGGTTATTGCACCCCGGGGTTCCTGGTCACGGCCAAGGCGCTGCTCGACGAGCACCCCCACCCGACGCGCGACCAGATCAAGGAGGCGCTGTCGGGCAACCTGTGCCGGTGCACGGGGTACCAGCAGATCTTCGAGGCGGTCGAGGACGCCGTCGCCCGGGCGGCCAAGCCATGAGGATCATCGGACGACCGCGCCGCCGGGTGGACGGCCGGGCCAAGGTCACCGGGCAGACGAAGTTCGCCGACGACCTGATGTTCCCGCGGATGGTCCACTGCAGGCTGCTCCGATCCACGGTGCCGCACGCGCGGCTCGCGCGGCTCGACGTCTCGCGCGCCCTCGCACACCCCGGCGTCTACCTCGCCCTGACGGGACGCGACTTCCCGGTTCCCTACGGGATCCTGCCCGTCAGCCAGGACGAGCACGCGCTGGCCGTCGACAAGGTCCGCTTCGTCGGCGATCCGGTCGCGGCCATCGTCGCGCGGGACGAGCTGACGGCGTTCGAGGCGCTCGATCTCATCGACGTCGAGTACGAGCCGCTGCGGACGTTTGCCGACCCGGAAGACAGCCTGGCGCACGACGAGCCGCGCATCCACGACTACGGCGATCACGGCAACGTGCACAAGGCCGTGGCGCTCGCCTTCGGCGACGTCGACCGGGCGCTCGAGGAGGCCGACTACGTGTTCGAGGACACGTTCTTCTATCAGGGCAATACCCACCTGCCCATCGAGCAGCACGCGGCGGTCGCCGTCAAGGACCCGGACGGCAAGCTGGTGCTCTGGTCGAGCACGCAGACGCCGCACTACGTCCACCGCGCGCTCGCCAGGGCGCTGGCGCTACCGCCGGCGCACGTCCGCGTCATCGCCACGCCCAACGGCGGCGGCTTCGGCGGCAAGAGCGACCCGTTCAACCACGAGATCGTCGTCGCCCGCGCGGCGATGCTGCTCGACCGGCCGGTGAAGATCTGCCTCACTCGCGAGGAGGTCTTCTACTGCCATCGCGGCCGGCATCCGGTCCTCATGCACTACCGCACCGGCGTCAAGAAGGACGGCAGCATCACGGGCGTCGACCTGCGCACCCTTCTGGACGGCGGCGCGTACGGATCGTACGGCGTCGCCAGCACCTTCTACACCGGCGCGCTCCAGACGGTCACCTACCACATTCCGGCGTACCGCTTCCGCGGCGCCCGCGTGTTCACCAACAAGCCGCCGTGCGGTCCCAAGCGCGGTCACGGCACGCCGCAGAGCCGATTCGGCCAGGAGATTCAGCTCGACAAGATCGCCGAACGCCTCGCCATCGATCCCGCCGAGCTGCGCCTGCGCATCGCCGAACAGCCCGACACGCTCACCGCCAACTACCTCCGCGTCGGCACCATCGGCCTCTCCGAATGCATCCGCCGCGTCGTCGCGGCGTCGGACTGGAAGGAGCGCTTCCGCAAGCTGGCCTCCGGGCGCGGGATCGGCCTGGCGTGCTCGTCGTATCTTTCCGGGGCCGGGCTGCCGATCTACTGGAACGACATGCCGCATACGGGCGTCCAGCTGAAGCTCGATCGCAGCGGGGGCGTGACCGTGTTCTGCGGCGCGACCGAGATCGGGCAGGGCTCCGACGATGTCCTGGTGGCGTGCGTGGCCGAAGTGCTCGGCATCGAGCCGCTGGACATCCGGGCCGTGACGGGCGACACGGACCTGACCCCGGTCGACCTCGGCTCGTACTCGAGCCGTGTGACGCTGATGATGGGCAACGCCGCCATCCAGGCCGCCGAGCGCGCCCGCGACCTGCTCGCGGAGGCCGTCGGGGCCAGGATCGGCGTGCCGCGGAACCGGCTCGTGTTCGCCGATCGGCGAGTGTTCGACGCCGAGGATCCCGCCAGGGGCGTCGCCTTCGCCGAAGCGGTCCAGATCGCGGAGGCCGCGTTCGGCACGATCGGCACCACCGGCTCGTACACCCCGCCGCGCTCGGCCGCGAAATTCAAGGGCGGGGGTGTGGGACCGTCGCCGACCTACTCGTACTCCGCCGCGGTCGTCGAGGTGGAGGTCGACGAATCGACCGGCTGGATTCAGGTGCCCAAGGTCTGGATCGCCCACGACATCGGCCGCGCGCTCAACCCCCCACTCGTCCGCGGCCAGGTCGAGGGGAGCGTCTACATGGCGCTCGGCGAGGCGCTGATGGAGGAGCAGGAATTCCGCCGTCTGCCGCCGCGGCTGTCGCACGCCCTCGTCCACAAGTTCCCGTCGATGCTCGAATACAAGAGCCCGACCACGCTCGACATGCCGGAGGTCGTGACCGAGCTCGTCGAGCACCCCGACCCGCGCGGGCCGTTCGGCGCGAAGGAGGTCGGCCAGGGACCGCTCCTCCCGGTCATGCCGGCCCTGGCCAACGCCGTCTACGATGCCGTCGGCGTCCGCATCGACGAGGTGCCGATCACCCCCGAGAAGATCGTGAAGGCGCTCCAGGCCCGGGCCGCCGGCCGCGAGCCGCGCTACGGACCGGCGCGGTTTCCCGACATCGGCTGGCCCGAGCCGCTCGTCGTGCCGCCGCCGTGGGAGGGCGGCGACGGCAAGGCGACGGGAGAACGGAAGGCGGGCGTTCACCGATGATGCGCCTTCCCTACTTCGCCTTCGAGGCGCCTCGCACGGTCGCCGAGGCGGTGGAACTGCTCGCGCGCGCGCCCGGCGACACGATGGTCGTCGCCGGCGGGACCGACCTGCTGCCCAACATGAAGCGCCGCCAGCAGGTGCCGTCCACGCTCGTCGGCCTTCGCCGCATCGGCGAGCTGCGGCGCGTGGCGAACGGAGCGGGCCTGACCATCGGCGCCGGCCTGACCCTCACCGACGTCCTCGGCCTGCCCGACCTCCGTCAGTCGTACGGCGCGCTCTGGCAGGCGGCGGCGCAGGTGGCGACGCCGCAGCTGCGCAACATGGGCACGATCGGCGGCAACATCTGCCTCGATACGCGCTGCAACTACTACGACCAGAATTACGAGTGGCGCAAGGCGATCGACTTCTGCATGAAGAAGGACGGCGGGACCTGCTGGGTCGCTCCGTCCAGCCAGCGGTGCCTGGCCGTGTCGTCGACCGACACGGCGCCGGCGCTCATCGCGCTCGGCGCCGACGTGAGCCTCGCGAGCGCGGAGGGAGCGCGCCGGATTCCGCTCGCGGACCTGTATCGCAACGACGGCATCCAGTACCTCACGCGCCAGCCGACCGAGCTGCTGACCTCCGTGCACCTGCCCGAGGCGCCGGGGTGGCGGAGCTGCTACTGGAAGCTGCGGCGGCGGGGCTCGTTCGACTTTCCCGTCCTGTCGGTCGCCGCGGCGGCGAAGCTCGCCCGGGACGGAACCGTGGACGCGGCGCGCATCGTGCTCGGCGCGGTGGCCTCGCGCCCGGTCGAAGCGCCCGCGGCCGCGGCCGCGCTCGTCGGCCGGCCGCTCAGCGACGAGGCCATCGCTGCCGCCGCCGAGGCCGCGGCCCGGCCGGCCCGGCCGATGGACAACACGGACTTTGCGCTCGTCTGGCGCAAGCGCGTCACGCGCGACTTCGTCCGCTACGCGCTCGGCGAGCTGCGCGGCGACGACGTCCGCGCGCTCAGGCTCCGCATCTCGCGCTGCCTGCTCTGAGCCGCTCAGGCGCCTTCCCTGGCCTGCTGGACGATCTTGACGCCCGCGCTCGCCCCCACACGCGTGGCGCCGGCGGCGACCATCGCTCTGAGCGCCCCGAGATCCCTCACGCCGCCGGCCGCCTTGATGCCCATGCCGGCGCCGATGGTGCGCCGCATCAGCGCCACGTCGGCCACCGTGGCGCCGCCGGGACCGAAGCCGGTCGACGTCTTCACGTAGTCGGCCGCCGCGGCCCTGGCCAGCGTGCACGCCGTCACCTTCTCCTCGTCGGTCAGGAGCGCCGCCTCGATGATGACCTTGCTGAGCACGCCGCAATCGCGGCACGGCGCCGCGACCGCCTCGATGTCCCGCTCGACGAGCCGCAGGTCTCCCGACTTGAGGGCGCCGACGTTGATGACCATGTCGATCTCGCGGGCGCCGTCGAAAATGGCGCGGCGCGTCTCGTACGCCTTGACGTCGGCGGTCGTCGCGCCGAGTGGAAACCCGACGACCGAACAGACGCCGACTCCGGTGCCCGTCAGCAGGCGGGCGCAGGTCGAGACCCACGTCGGGTTGACGCAGACCGTGGCGAACTTGAACTGGGCCGCCTCGCGGCAGAGATCCTCGATCTGCCCGCGCGTGGCGTCCGGCCTGAGCAGCGTGTGGTCGATCATCGCCGCCACGCCGGTCGGCGCGCCGCCGCTCGCGTGGACGCCCACGCGCGACGCGCCCGCGTCGATGACGCCCCGCAGCCGGTCCGGGCAGCAGTCGTCGACGACCGCGTGACAGGCGCACCGCGTCGAGGGCGAAGCCGCCGCAGCCGCCAGCTCCGCCACGATGACGTCGATGAGATGCGCCAGGTCCGCGCGCGTCATGCCCTCAGCCGCCATAGCGTGCCCCCAGCCTCCAGCCCCCAGCCTCCAGCCTCCAGCCCCCAGCCTCCAGCACTACTCCCGCTCGAGATCGGCAATCTTGGCCAGCCGCCTGATGTACCGCGGTTCATGCATCGTCGTCGTCAGCCACGTGCTCACGATGGTTTTCGCCTCCTCGGCGTTGACCAACGACGCGCCGAGCGCGAGCACGTTCGCGCCGTTGTGCTCGCGCGAGTACCGGGCCATCGTCTCGGTCGTGCACATGGCGGCGCGGACGCCGCGCACCTTGTTTGCCGCGATCGCCGAGCCGATGCCGCCGCCGTCGATGACGATACCGGCATCCGCCTCGCCGCGCGCCACCGCGAGCGCGACCGATCGGGCGACGTCCGGATAGTCCACCGGGTCCGGGCCCTCGGTCCCGAGGTCGTCGACCGCGAGGCCGCGGCCGCGCAGGAACGTCACCAGCAGGCGCCGGAGCGCGACACCCGTGTGGTCGCTCGCGATCGCGATCCTGCGGACGTTGGCGGCGGGCGCCAGCGAGGCGTCCTCCGGCGAGGTCCGCCCTTCGTGGACGACGGTGACCCGCAGCGATGCGAGCGTGTCGGCGGCGAGCGGCGTGACGTGGCCCGCGCGGGCCAGCAGCACCGTCTCCCCTCGCGCGAGCAGTCGCGCGTCGGCCTCGGTAATGATATCGAAGCGTTTCATTGGGTTATTATGCTCACCCTATGCCCGAGCTGCAGCCAGCCGAGGTCCTGCTCACTCACGATCAAATCCAGCGGCGCGTCCGCGAGCTCGCGGCCGAGATCCGCCGCGACTTTCCCGACCGCCTGCATCTGGTCTGCGTCCTGAAGGGCGCGTTCATCTTCCTGTCGGATCTCGTGCGCGCGATGCAGGGCCAGGTCTCGCTCGACTTCATGGCCGTGTCGAGCTACGCCAAGGGCACGACCAGCTCCGGCGAGGTGCGCCTCCTCAAGGACCTCGACACCACCCTCGACGGCCGCAACGTCATCATCGTCGAGGACATCGTGGATACCGGGCTCACGCTCACCTACCTCCAGGACATCCTGCGCGCGCGCAACCCCAGGACCCTCCGCACTGCCTGTCTGCTGAGCAAGCCCTCGCGCCGCCAGGTGGACGTCAGGGTCGAATACGTCGGCTTCACCATCGAGGACCGCTTCGTCGTCGGCTACGGACTCGACTACGCGGAGCAGTACCGCAACCTGCCCGACATCGCCGTGATGGCGTGACGCCTCACGGCTTCACCGCCGCCCGCACCTTGTCGGCGAGCGCGTTGGCGTCGGCGATGACGGACCGCTCGTCGAGCGTCAGCACGCGCCGGTCGCGCATCACCACCCGTCCGTTCACGATCGTGTTGCGCACGTCGTCTCCGCGCGTGACGTAGACGAGGTGCGACACCGCGTCGTAGAGCGGCGTCTGCCGCGCGGCGCCCATCGACACCGTGATGAGGTCCGCCCGCTTCCCGTCCTCGAGCGATCCGACGAGCCGCTCGAGGCCGAGCGCCTTCGCGCCGCCGAGGGTCGCCAGGTCGAGCGCCGTCTGTGCCGGGACCGCCGTCGGGTCCCGCGTCGTGAGCTTGGCGAGAAACGCGGCCTGCCGCATCGCCTCGAACATGTCCAGGTCGTTGTTGCTCGCCGCGCCGTCGGTGCCCAGCGCCACGGTGACGCCCGCGGCCAGGTACTTCGTGACCGGCGCCGCCCCGCTCGCCAGCTTCATGTTGCTCTCCGGATTGTGCGACACCGCGACGCCGCGGCTCTTCAGAATGCGGATGTCGTCGTCGTCGACCCACACGCCGTGCGCGGCGATCGTCCGCGGGGTCCAGAACCCGAGCGAATCGAGGTAGGCGGTCGGCGTCATGTGGTGCTCGCGCTCGGCAGCCTTCCGCTCGGTCTCGGTCTCGGCCAGGTGCACGAGCATCGGCACCTCGTACTTGCGGGACAGCGCCGCACAGGCCCGGAGGGTCGGGGCGTCGAGCGTGTACATCGCATGGGGCGCCACGGCCGGCACGATCAGGCCGTCGTGCCGGAAGTCGTTGATGTACCTCTCGGCATAGGCCAGCGACTCGGCCGGCGACCTGGCGTCGGCGACCGGGAACCTGATGATGGTCTCGCCGAGCACCCCCCGCAGCCCCGCGTCGCGGGTCGCTTTCGCGATCTCCTCCTCGAAGTAGTACATGTCGGCGTAGGTCGTCGTCCCTGACTCGATCATCTCGAGCGCCGCGAGGCGCGTGCCGGTGCGCACGAAGGCGGGCGACACGGTCCGGGCTTCCGCCGGAAAGATGTACTTCTCGAGCCAGTCCTGCAGCGCCAGATCGTCGGCCAGGCCGCGGAACATCACCATGGGGGCGTGTGTGTGCGTGTTGATGAGCCCCGGCAGGACGGCCTGCCCGGTCGCGTCGATCGTCTCGGCGGCAGCGAAGCGGGCGGCGATCTCGGCCGGAGCCCCGACGGCGACGATGTCCGTCCCGTCGATCGCGACGGCGCCCGGCTTGAGGATCCGCCGCGACGCGTCCTCGGTGAGGACCGTCCCGCCCGTTACGACGAGCGACACCGACCGGCGCGCCGACTGCGCGCCGAAGCCGACGACGCTCGACAGGATCAGGAACAGGAAGAGGAGTGCAATCCGCCGCATCTCTGTGAAGATTCTATCAGCATCGTTCGACCCCGCCGGGCCATGGGCCCTGCGCCCTTCTTTCCGTTGTATAGTTCCCGCGTGCCGGTCCACGTCGTCGACCACCCGCTCATCCATGATGCGCTCGTCACCCTGCGCGACAAACAGACGCCGCCCGAGGCGTTCCGGCGGGCGGCGACGCGCATCAGCGTTTTGCTGGCGGCCGAAGCGATGCAGGGTGTGGCCACGGGCCATGTGACCGTGGATACGCCGCTCGGTCCGGCGCCCGGGCGCCGGGTCGCGCGCGACGTGGTCGTGGTGCCGGTGCTGCGCGCCGGACTCGGCATGCTCGATGCGGTGCTCGAGCTGATGCCGGACGCGCGCGTCGGCCACATCGGCCTGCAGCGGGACGAACTGACCGCCGTCGCGTCGCAGTACTACGCGAAGCTCCCGCCGGACCTCGGCCCGAGCTACGTCCTGATGATCGACCCCATGCTCGCGACCGGCGGCAGCGCCGTGGCGGCGCTCGATCTGCTCCACAGCGCGGGCGCGCAGGATATCCGGATCGTGTGCATCGTCGCCGCTCCGGAAGGCGTCGCGCTGGTCGAGCGTCACCACCCCGGTGTCGTAATCTTTACGCCCGTCGTCGATCGCGGTCTCAACGAGCAGAAGTACATCGTTCCCGGACTCGGCGATTTCGGCGATCGGCTCTACGGCACGTTCTGAGAGCGTTCGGCGTGCGAGGCTTCAGCCGGCCGCGCGTCTGCGGCCCGCGGGCCCCGCGCGGAGCGGTACGTTATCGACGAGCGGGGCCCCGCCCCGCGGCAAGCGACAAGGGAGGCCCGTATGGAGCACCCGCCGACCGGCACCGCCCCCGCCTACGAGCGACGCGCCCAGCCGCGGCGGCCGGACGACCACTGGCAGACGTCGATCACGTCGATCGAGCCGAACAAGATCCTCATACGCGGCTACCCGCTCGACGAGATGGTGGGACGGCTCTCCTTTGCCGAGGCCACGTACCTGCTGCTGATGGGCGAGCTGCCGACGCCGGCCATCGGCCGCATGTTCAACGCGATCCTCGTCTCGTCGCTCGACCACGGCGTGACGCCGCCTTCCACGCTGGCCGCCCGCAACGTCGCCACGACGCGGGCGCCGATGAAGGACTCGGTCGCCGCCGGCGTGCTCGCGCTCGGGCCGCACCATGGCGGCGACATCGAATCGTGCATGCGGTTTCTCGACAACGGCCTCGCACTGGTCCGACAGGGCCGGACCCTGCAGGAAGCCGCCGAGGCCGTGGTGGACGAGTGCCTGCGGGAGCACGACACCCCTCCGGGATTCGGCCATCGATTTCACACGCGGGATCCCCGCGCGGCGCGGCTGTTTCAGATGGCGCTCGAGCTGGAGCTCGAGGGCGAGCACGTCCGGCTCGTGCGCACCGTGGAGCGGGTGCTCGAGTCGCGGGCGGCGGCGCTCGGCCGCAAGCTGCCGGTCACGGTCGACGGGGCCATCGCCGCGATCAGCGCCGACCTCGGTTTCGCCTACGAGCTCGGAAACGCGATCTTCCTGATTTCGCGCCTGCCCGGCCTCATCGCGCACGCGCACGAGGAGCGGACGCGGCATCCGGCGATGCGGCAGATCGATCCCAAGGACCACACGTACGACGGCGCGGCCGAGCGGCGCTTGCCCGACAGCCGCAAGTAGGGCGGGCCTCACTAGCGCTGGCGCCAAACGGGCCGTAAGCCGATGAGATCATTCGCCGGCAGGGACGGCCCTCTGGTCGCGATCATGACCACGTCCTGGCCACCGATCTTGCAGCCGATTCTGATTCCGCTATGCACGGCTACCATCACGCCTTTCAGCCCGCCGCTGTGCTCGGGGCGCGTCAATGCTCTGCGCTGGCGCTTCGACCGCGCACTGGCACCCCAACGCGGTTGCCGCGTTGGGGACCCTGCCGTGACGCGGCCTTCGGGCATTGACGGCCCCTGCGCGCAGCGCGCGAGCCCGGCTTTCGCGTGATGGCCGCCGGTGACGATTCCTGCTGCGATATAATTCAGGAAGCATGAGCATCAAGGTCGCCTACAAGGACGGTGTCTTCCAGCCCCTTGAGGACGTCAAAGGGCTGCGTCCTGGTCAGAACTATACGGTGTTTTCCGACGAGGAACTCGGAGAGATCCGGGAGACGGTCGTGTGGCTGAAGGCCGCCGAGAAGAGTTTCGAGTTCTGGGACAACCCGGCCGATGCCGTCTACGACACGCTATAAGCGCGGCGACATCGTTTGGTCTCGTTTCCTTTCACCGATCTCAGTTCATCAAAGCGACGTCCCGCTCTCGTCATTTCACCAGACACTTTCAACGACCAGATGCAGGACCTCGTCGTGGTCGCCATCACCTCGCAGCTGACGGAGCAGAACGCCGTTCACGATCGAGCAAGGCGATTGTGTTGATGGAATGCTGCCCAAGGCCTCCGTCGTGAAGCTGGCGAAGTTGTTCACGATTCACTCGACGCTCGTCATCAAGAGAATCTGCGCGCTTCGCCCAGACACGCTGAACGCAGTTCTCGCCGATCTCCGGCGATTCTTCTCCTGAACCCTGAAACCCTCCAAGCTCGCACTGCACACGACGATTCAAGGGATCGACGCTCAGCGGCGAGAGAGCGGCGAAGCAGCAAAATGGGAGCAGGATCTGGCCGAATGGCGGAAAGATTTGGCGCACGGGCCACAAAGAAGGCCACGCGCTGATAGAATCGTTCGTCAGCGTGAGGTTGAAAGGACCGTAACCCCACCTAGAGTCAATCGTTGGGCGCTTAGCTCAGCTGGTTAGAGCGCGTGCTTCACACGCACGAGGTCGCAGGTTCGAGTCCTGCAGCGCCCACCACCTAACCCACAGACACCGCAGGACTTCCGTGAGACGTCAAGACCGCGGTCGGTCGCGCACCGGAGGCCGGGGGTGCATTAGGGGTGCAGACGGCTCGCCGAGCGTCAGGGTGAAGCCGAGCGCGCCGGCCACGGCCAGCAGCGTCGCCGTCTGCACCGGCCCGCCGTGCAGCAGCCGCAACACCGTGTTCGGCGCCACGCCCGCCACGTCGGCCAGCTGATCGATCGACCAGCCGACGGCCTGCCGGCGGTCGGCGATCGCCCGCGCCAGCTCCGGGAGCATCGGCGTAGTCTACGGCGTCTTGTCGTGTCGATTGGGAAGGAGCGTGCGTGATGGCCGAATACGTCCCAGAGGCGATCGATTTGTTGACCGGCGAGCTCCAGAAGATTCGCGTGCTGGCCCACGCGATCTCGGACCACTGCCAGGACGATGAGGCCGCCGGCATCTTGTCGGATTACATCCTCGAGGCGGTCGACCGCGCCAACGTGCACGCGGAGGCGCTGCACCAAAAGACGCGCGGGCGCCACGCGCAGCCGCCGACGAGACCCGTCGGTTGATCGGGGCGTCGATCGCGCCTCCTGCGCCGTCTTGTGACGCGCTCAGTTTCGCGATGCACGCGGTCGCGCCAGTCGCCGAGCATGGCGTCGAACTTCTGCTCGGGCACGGCCGCGAGTTGTTGGCTCCGCGCCGAGAGCTTCTTGTCGATCCCCGCCTCGGCCAGCGTCGGGCGCGTGTCTACTGGTGCCGAACGAGAACCAGTAGGGCGCTGATACGGCTGTCCGCCCTTTGCGAGCCCGACGGTCTGCTTCTGCTGGACGATCAACTCGCCGACGCGGCGCTCGGCGCGGATCCCTTCGAGCGCCAGGCCGCCAAGGCAAGGCAGAAGGAAGGCGGACGGGCCGGCGGGAAAGGTTCAGGGAAATTCCCTGAAGCTTCGCGCGGTCAGAGTCAGGACAAGATCGCGGCGGCGGTCGGCGTCGACCGCAAGACCCTCGCGACGATCGGCGTTCAGAGCATGTCGCCGACGCGCGGCGGGCCGGGCGGGTACGCCAGCGCCGGGTCCGGCGTCGCGAACACGACCACCGGCGCCTCCCCGGGCAGCTGCGCCGGATCGCCGCCCCAGCCGAGCCAGGACGCGACCGGCGACAGGATCCGGCCGACCGCGCCGCGCATGCTCGCCAGGCCGATCAGGATCGGCACGCCGCCGGGATGCTGATCGGCCAGGTAGTCCGCGAGGATCTGCGCGCCGGTCGGGTTCTTGACGAAGTCGATGAGCCGTCGCTGGGAGCCGTGGCGGACGTACTGCAGCCGCGCGCCCAGCGGGGGACACGCCTCGAGGCCCGCCACGATCGCCGCGGGCGGGACGTCGAGGCACTCGGCGACGGCGATCGCCAGCGCCACGTTGTCGCGCTGACAGCAGCCGCGCAGCTGCAACGTCGCCGCGTACGACGCGCGCGCGGTCGTGACGCCGATGCGGACGCGCCCGCCGGCGACGACGGTCAGGCACGTCGCCGCGCGGGGCGGCGCCCAGATCACCGGCACATGGCGCGCGTCGGCGATCTGCTGGACGACGGCCGCGGCCTCGGCCGGCATCGACGCGGCGACGACCGGCGTCCCGACCTGGCAGGCATGCCCGGCGATCTGGTGGGCCTCGGCGATCGGCGAGCGCCCGGCGTCCGCGCAGATCGTCGTGATGACCGGGAGCACCGGGCCGTGCGGCCGGAAGTCGTCGGCCGTGCCGGGGAGCGCATAGCCTTCGACCACGGCCATGCGGGCGCCGGCTTCGGTGAGCCGCTGGAGCGGCGAGGCCTGCGCCACCGGCGCCAGCGGCCAGCACGTCCCCCAGCCCGTGACGAAGCACACTTCAGGAAACGGCCAGCGGCCGTGTGGACGCGGCAGGTACAGCCCGAGGCGCTCGGTGGGCGCGGCCGCGTGGAGGATCGCGTGGAGGAGCGCCGTCGTCGTGCCCTTCCCCGCCGATCCGCCGACCGCGATGATCCGCTCAAGCATGCGACGCCGGCGACGGGTTGTCGTCGAACGTGAGGCCCGCGGCGCGACGACGGAGATCCTGCTGCGCGCGTGCGCGGTCCTCGGCCGTGGGCCAGGCGATCGGCCGGTCCTCGTCGCACACGGCGCGCCGGAGGTCGGCCGTCGCCGCGCGGTGCTGGTACAGCAGCCGGCAGCGAGAGCGATCGTCGGGCGTGAGGTGAGAGGCTTCGCTCGCAAGCGAACCCTTGAACTGATTCGATCCGACTTCAGCCTCACCGAGCGCGGCGCCGACGGCGCACTCGAGCACGCGCGCGATCTGGCGGCCGGACTTGCCGTCGGCCGTGAGGGTGGCGACGGCGGTGCGCTGGTACAGCAGCCGGCAGCGATAGCGATCCTGGGGAGATAAAACATCACTCGCGAGTGATGTTTTTCCTCTCCCCGGTCCATGTTCAGGGTTCGGTCCGAGCGCGGCGCCGACGGCGCACTCGAGCACGCGCGCGACGTAGGTGGCTGTTGGCGGTACCGGGCGGGAACCGCCAACACGAGACAAAACACGTTCCGATCGGGAACCTGTTTTCCCGCGCGTCATGGCTGGGGCTCCGGCGTCCCGCCGGTCGGCCGGGACTGCACACTGAGGATGTACTTGTCGCCGCCGTCGGCCGCGCTGATCGGATCGAGCTCTTCGAGCGCCCGCCACTCGTTCGCGCTGATGACGCCGTTCTGTCGCATGACGGCGAGCGCATCGGCGCGCGACTTCAAGTCGCCGCGCACCGCGGCGTTCCGGATGAACCGCGCGTAATAGGTGTCGAACTGGCGCGGCCCGAGGCAATCCCGTCGGATCGCCGCTTCCCAGTTCACCAGGTGCGGATCGAGTCCGTCGCGCAGCCACCGCAGCGATTCGTTCTCGATGTTGCTGTAGGTCGCCTTCTCGAGGTCGCCGATCATGTGCGGCGGCACGCCGAACGCGCCGCACAGCACCGAGCGCAGGAACTTCTCCGACTCCAGGAATTGCGCGTCCTCCGGCGGGACGCCCGTCGAGGTGTACTTGAAGTTCGTGCCGACCACGAGCAGCCGGTGCGCGCGGTCGGCGCCTTGATACCCCTTCTCGATCTGGGCGCGGATGTCGTGCGCCTGCTCGGTGTCGAGCTCGCCGTCGGCGCTCAGCACGCCGCCGAACGTCGCGCCGTTCGCGAAGAACGTACTCCCGAACCGCTGCATGGCGGCCGTGCGCCCGAGCGCCTCGCGGAGCACCGTGACGACGCTGCGCCCGGTGATCCCATTCAAGGTATTGATCTGCAGCCGCAGCAGCGGCGGCCGCGCCGGATCGTACGTCCACTCGCGCGTCGGCTGCGCGTCCTGGTGGCTGGCGTAGTACGCGAAGTGCAGACGCCGGCGATCGTCGCGCCGGACGCGCATCCCCCACGGCGGCAGCGGCCAGAGTGCCGTCACCTGGCCCCGCGCGTCGCGGTCGATCTGGGCGTACACATTCCCCCAGAGCAGCAGCTGCGCCGTCAGGAGCGCGCGCAGGTCGTACACCGTCATCTCCGGGTTCGCCAGGTCGTGCAGCACCTCATAGAGCGGATGGTCGGCCGCCTCGGTCTTGCGGCCGTCCGGCCCGACGCGAAAGAGCTTCAGCGGCAGCTGCGCCACGGCCGACGCGATGACGCGCACGCAGGCGAACACGGTCGGCAGGCCTTCGACCGTCTCTTCGGTCACGGCCAGGCCGGCGGCCGTCGGGCCGGGACCGAGCAGGTCGCGCACGGTCGCGAAGCCGGTCGGCAGCTGCAGCCCGCGGGTCTCAAACAAGGCTTCAAACGGCCATCTCATCGTGATCCTTTCCGCTGCCGACGCAGGTCGAGGCCGCCCGAGACAAACACCACCAGGCCCGCGACCACGAGCGCCGCCGGCACCGACCAGAGCGCCAGGCCGACGATCGCCGTGACGAACCCGACGAGGAGAAACACGATCGCCATGTCCTTCCTGCCGCGCGCGACTGCGGGAACATGGGGTCCCACCGCGACACCCCATGTTCCCGCTCGCGCCCCTTACCCGATGCCGACGTCCGTCGTGACGTCGAACGCTTCCGGATGCGCCAACTGCACGTCCGCCCGCAGGTACACGCGCACCCAGACCTGCAACTTCTCGAACGCCTCGCCGGCGACGCGCGTCACTTCCAGCTTGAAGCTGGTGCGCATGCCGATCAGCAGCTGACTGAAGTCACCGACGAACAGCGTCGTTGTGTCCGGCGATCCCCCATCGTTCGGGATCTGGTTCGTGCGATACGCCGGGACGGCGGTCACGACGTCCGGCGCCCGCAGCGGCTGCGCGTCGACCGACGACTTCAGCTTCGCGACGACCGTCGCCAGCGCGCTGTTGTAGATCCGCGCGGTCGGCTCGACGTTCTGGCCCCAGAGCCGCCCGATCGGGTCGACGAAGACGTCATAGTCGGCCGGCGTCGCGCCGTTGAAGCTCGTCGTCGCCACGCCCGTCTGGTTCACGATGCCTTTCGGTTCCGGCGGCGTGCCGCTCCCAAGGAGCGCGGCCCGATCGAGCTCGAGCGCGAGCTGCTGCGACAGTTCGCGTTCGATCACCTGGTCGACGTTCGCCGCGTCTTCCGAGAGCTCGACCGACAGCTTGATCAGCACCGGCAACGTGCGCGCCGTGAAGAACACGCGCTCGAGAATCAGGTCCGTCTCGCCGATGTCGGCGTTCTCGGTTTTCCACGCGGCCGTCCCGAGCGGCGGCGAGACGCTGCCGGGCTGCCCGACGCGCGCGATCGCCAACGTCTCCGACGCCATCGGCACCGTGACGGCGCCGGCGCGCATCACCGCCATCGCGTTCCGGACGCGATCGATGACCTGGCTGGCGAGCACTTCGGGGACGAGATACCCGCCGGTCGCGTCGGTGCCTTCGGCGAGCAGGCGCTGCTCGAGCGGCGTCAAGCCCTGACGGTGCCCGAGCGCCAGCGCCCGGACGATCGCGCCGAAGCGGAGCGCCTCGACGCCGCGCTCGCCGGCGTAGAGGTACCCGCCGCGGTGCTGCAGCCAGTCGCCGACGCGCTGCTCGCGCGTCACGACGGGCCCGGTCGGCGCGTCGGCCACGTGCCGCGCCGGCGCCGGCGTCGTCGGCTGCGTGTCCGGGACGCGGTACGCCGCCGCGGTGCGCTGCTCGACGTGCCGGAGCAGCCCGAGGATCTCGTCGCGCTCGCGATCGCGCGGTCGAACATGCGCTGCTCGCTCGCCAGCAGATCGCGCTCGGCCGTGTGCGCCTCGTCGATGACGCGCTGTGCCGCGCGCGCCCGAGTTCGATCTGCGCCTGGAAGGCCTCCAGGAGGTCGTCGCCGAAGGCCTTGCGGTCAGCGGCGAGACGGGAGAGGTCGGCCATCGGGACGAGCTCGGTCGTCGCCTGGGCCAGAAAGGTCGTGATGTCCATGGTCTTCGATCCTCGTCTCTGTTCCACCCGTCCCCGGCCCGCGGGGCGGGCCTGGGGACTATCGGCCGGGCTCGGAGCGCCCTCGGCCTGACTGTCACGGCCGCGACTCGACGAGCCGCGGCGTCCATGTTGTCGGCGCCGAACTTATGTCGGCGCATTTGCTGCCGGCGTACGCGCCGAGGGCGGGCCGGCCTCCGCGGCCGACCGATGCCCGTGATGCTGAGGCCCCTTCCCCGCGGCGCGTCGCGCACGGGCGCGGGCCCGGCGCCGCTTCCGGTTGGAGTTCAAGACCCTGAGGCTGGTGCTGATCGTCTCGCGGACCGCGCGGCCTCGGCCCGGCCCGTGGTAGTCCTCGACGCCGCAGGCCTGCGCGAGCCGGCGATGAATCCGCCGCAGGTGCAGCCCCACCGTGGAGGGCGGGCGGCCGGCGCGCGCGGCGAGCTGGCACACGGTCAGACCCTGCACATACCGCAGGACTATCCACGCGCGGTCACGCGGGGAGAGGCCCGCCAGCGCCGCGGCCAGACGCGCCCGCTGTCGGCGGTCGGTGATAGGCGCGATCGGGTCCTCGCGCACGCTGAGCGCGCCCGCCAGCGGCGTCTCGTCGTCCGGGTCGGGCCAGGCCACCGGCGTCCGGGTCGGGCGCAGCCGCCAGACCACCAGCTGCACCAGGCGGGCGAGAAAGCGGTAGAGCGTGCCGTCCGAGGTGCGGCGCCAGGCGCCACCGGCCCTCGAGCAACCAGAGCCAGACTTCTTGCTCGACATCCTCGGCCAGGTCCCCCATCCCGGCCGCCCGGGCGGTCCGCCGGATGAACGCGCCGTAGCGGCGCTGCAAGGCGAGGAAGGCCGAGACGTCGCGCGCGGCGGCGCGCCGGACGAGCTCGCGGTCGTCGACCGCGCTCGGCATGTCAGTGCCAGCTCTTCTTAAACCAATCGTCCGACTCTGCCCATATCCGGTCATGCAGCGACTCGTCCCGCTGCCCGTTTTGGCCCGCCCTCCTCTTTTGAATTCCTCCATAGCGTCCATGCCGCCCAATCGAAATCGGCCTGATCTGCGGTTTTCAATACCTCCAGCCGATGCCCGCGTATGGAGGATTGAAATGTGCGAGTTCAGGCCCGTCTTTATTCGTGTTATGGATTGACACATCAGAAACGGATTGAGGGGGAGGTAACGGGCGTATCGCGTCCGCGAAGGCGTCTGAGCGATAGCCGTTACCATCCTATCAGCTTCGTCGCATGAATCCCGAGTGGCTTCGAGGAGACCGCGCCAGAATGTGTCCGCTCAGTTGTTTATCTTGGCGCAGGTCGCCCACGGCCGGTCCTCGCGCTCGACCAGCTTCGCCACGAATCCTTCGTGCGGATTACCGACTCAGTGAACATCTGCAGGATCTCGTTGATGTCCCGCAGCAGCTCGACGTAGATGTCCTTGTCCTCGTCCGTGGCGGTCAGCGTGTACGGCCGCGTGCCGCGCCTGGTCCGGCCAGTCGGCGCTAGCCAGGTCCGCGATCGCCAGCAAGGTTCCCAGACGTCGGCTTGCCGGTCGCTCAGTGCCTTGCTGGAGCGCCTGCCGCGTGCCGCCGCAGCGTCTCGACGAGGGCGTCCCGTGCTGGCCCACGTCAGCGAGCTGCCGCATGGCAGGGGCGCCGCCGCCGCGTGCCCGTCCCGCTGGCGCCAGCGTTCGCACAGTTCGTTCTGCGCGTCCGGCGGCGCAGGGTCGATCACGAATCGCTCCGATCCGCGACCGTCTCGGGCAGCTCGCCGATGCCGGCGATCGCCTTCGCGCCGAACGTGTGAGAAGTCCCGATACGCGAGGGTTGCGCCCTGGCCGACGCATAGATCGTCGCTTGTCCCGATGCGGCGATACCCGCTGTTCAACAGGCCGCGCAAGCACTTCCGCGTATTCCTTGCTCGCCCTTGAACGCCGCGTCCGCTTTCGTCGAGGAGGAGCGTCGGCTGTTCCTTGTCGACCTTGCGCACCAGCGACGGCCGCGCTGATGCGGCTAGGTGAGCCAGGGTCGCGCCACGAGCGGCTCGAGCACCTCGAGGAGTCGCGTCTTGCCGGCGCGCTTCGTCGCGCTCGTTGATGTCGAGGTACGGCGTGCAGTCGAGGCGGTCGATGACGTGCGTGTGGACCACCCAGATCGCCAGCGCGTATCGGCCGCCGTCGGGGCTCAACACGACGTAGCGGATGATGAAGGCGCGGACGTCGTGCAGCAAATCCGCGAGACGGGGCGACGGCTGGCGGCCGTGCCCGTTCCACGGAATCGCTCGGCTGTCGAGCCGCTCGCTCATGCGGCCTGCTCCCCGGTCGCGGCGCGCAGCACCCGCGCGCGGAAGGCGCGGTCCTCGTCTCGGAGCTCGGTGAGCTCGACGCGGCGCCGCTCGAGCTGGACCGTCAGAATCGGCCAGGGCGTGCAGCGCCTGCTGGCTGAGTTCGCGATACGCCGCGACGTCGGCCTCGAGACTCGCGACGCGCTCGCGGAGCTCGACTTCACTCGCGGCGAGCATGTCGATCACGCCGTCGGCCACTGTCACGCTGCGCCTCGGCTGTCTCGCGTCTCGACGCGGTGGGCGTCGAGCCAGCGGTCGAGATCGGCTGGGCGGTAGCGAATACTGCGGCCGATGCGGATGTAGGCCGGGCCGCGGCCTTGCCGGCGCCAGGCGCGCAGCGCGGCGGTCGTGAACCCGAGGTACGCGGCGGCGTCGGCTTCTGCGACGCTGGTCGGTCGAAGGGGTTGGTCGCTCACGCTGTCACGCTACACCGACAGCGGCCGATGACCACTCGCAAACAAACAAGGGGTCGTTTGTTTGCGCCTCCCCCAGGGGGGGCCTACTTAGCGATAGCGCCACCGATCGCGCGCGAATCTTGCCCGCACCCGCTTATAGGCCTGCTCCATCACTTGGCGGGTCCCGGCCGACGGGCCGGTGATCTGCTGGCTGGCGGCCGTGGCCGCGCGGTAGAGCGTGAGGCCCTGGTCGCGTCCGGCCTGCACGCGCTTGGCGCAGTCCAGGTCGCGGCGATCTTCCAGCGATCGTCGCGTTTCCTTGGCGTGTCGCCCCGATCGGCCGCGCCGAGGCCGCTCTATATCGTCGTACGCCTGGTCGAAGAAGTGCCGGTCGAGCGCGATCATGAGCCACGCCGGCCATTGCGGCGCCATCACTCCCGGACGTGGCTCTGTAGATTGCGTGGCGAAACAGGCCCTGAACCGCGTTGGCCAACGGCTCGATGGCTGAAGGATCCTGCAGGTACTGCCGTCGCGCGGACGCCACGATTTTCACGGTCAGGCGGTCGATCCGACCGAGGTCCGTGTCCTCTGACGGACGTAGGGGACGCGACCGGCGAGCTCCGGCCGATCGAGGAGGTCTTCCCACTCGTCGAACTGCCGGCGCTCCCGCGCGTCGGCGCGCCGCTTCGCCTGCCTGCGCTCGTCGCGGAGGAACTGGGCGATCTGTCTGGTGTCCCTCTTCGTCATCAGCGCGCTTCGATCAGCCGCGCCACCGCGGCCGCCTTGTGCTCGGGCGCCAGGTGCGCGTACCGCAGCGTCATTTTCAGGTCCGCGTGCCCGAGCAGCTCGCGCACGGTGTTCAGATCGACGCCGGCCATCACGAGTTTGCTGGCGAAGGTGTGCCGCAGATCGTGGAACCGGAAGGTCGTGCAGCTGTCGCGGCCTTGCACGATCGGCAGCCAGGCGCTTCTTCACGTCGTCGAGCGCGCTTCGCCGTCGCGCCGGCCAGGAAAGACGATAGCCCGTCCTGGCCGGCCGTCGTCGCCGCGCGCCACGCCGTCAGCACGCGTGCGCGCCTCGGTATTCAAGCGGCACGTAGCGCGTCTGCTCGCGCCCTTCGCGCCGCCTTCCCCGCGCACCGTGAGCATGCTTACCGACCAGATCGACGTCCGCCAGCGCAGCTCGAACAGTTCGCCCTTCCGTAGTCCGGTGTTCAGCGCCAGCAAGCACGATCGGCGTCAGGTGGTCCGGGTTCTCGTCGGATACGGCGCGTAGCCGCGCTCCGCGACGCCACGCGTTCGCCGCCGCGCGCCGGCGCGCCTGCGCGCCGTCGTCGCGCGCCTCGAGCGCCTGCCGCAGGCGCTTCTCTTCGGCCGTCGTGAGGTAGCGGATGCGGCCGGTCGTGTCCGCCTTCAGCGGCTTCACGTCGGCCAGCGGCTGCGCCGCGAGCCGTTTCCACGCGACGGCCTTCGTCAGCGCGCTCTTCAGCATCGTCAGGTGACTGTTGACGGTCGCCGTCTTTCGGCGCCGCGTCGTCTGCTTAAGTCGCTCCGTGCGCCACTGCTCGACCGCCCACGCCGTGATTTGCCGTCAGCTTTCACGTCGAGCAGATCGACGAACACCGATCGGATCCGTTGCACCGTTTCTTCGCCGCGCTTCTGATGCTCGAGCGCCCACGGTTCGTAGTGCTGGGCGATGAACTGCCGGAGCGTCAGTGCGTCGCGCGTTTGACGCTGCCGGCGCGCCCGCGGATCCTGGCCCTTCGCTGATCGCGCTCAGTTCGTCGCGCGCCTTCCCGCGGGCCTCGTCCACGGTCAGCACGTCGACGCGGCCAAGCGTGATCCACTTCCCCCGGCCGTAGTTCACCCGGTAGGTGTGCGTGCCAGACGCCCGGCACCGCAGCACCAGCCCGGGATACTTCGCGTCGTAGATGTCCTTGTCCTCGCGCGGCAGCGTTCTGAGACGAACTCGGTGTTGAGTTTCGTCCGCATCGTGCCTCCCGAATCTGTGCCCGCGTGCTGTTGCACCCCGTGCCCTATCATCTGGGGTGCATTAGGGGTGCAAACTCAATCACTGTGTTTCAATAACCGTATCAGAGTGTAGCACGAAAGCGCGCGATTTCAGGCGGGTAACGAGCGATCGTGCGTGATGGATGGTTACGGATGATGATGGTGTGGGATACCTCGCAGTCGTTCACACGCACGAGGTCACAGGTTCGAGTCCTGTAGCGCCCACCACCTAAACAGCACAATCCCAGGCACTGCACTTTAGTCGTCAACCTCAGAATCGCTTGCCGATCAAGCCGTGGCGATTCTCCATCAGCAGATGCCCGAGAGAGGCGAGCTTGGCTTCGCTGCCGGTTGTCTTCTTACACAGGCGCGCGTCCGGGTCCCTGGTCCCTTCAAAAAGCGTCGGGAGCATGGTAGTACGACGGGATCGCTGTGTCGGTCCCTGGAAGTCACTCTTTTGGCGCGCCGCTCAGAAAGTAGGCCATTCGCCGCTCAGAAAGTAGGCCACCTGAGGGTCTGATGGCGGACTTGCCGGATCGAGGGATCTCGGGTCCGCTGGGAGGATGCTCAGGATGGATCAAGTGCATGTGGTGCGGCACAAGGTGCTCGTCGAGGGACGGACGCAGCGGGCGGTGGCGCGCGAGCTGGGCCTGTCGCGGACGACGGTCGGCAAGTACGTGGACCAGGCGGCGCCAGGGCGGAAGGCCGAGGCTGCGCCTCGAGCTCGGCCGGTCTGGGACGCGGTCGCCGAGCGCGTCCAGACGCTGCTGGCCGAGTCGGTGCGGTGGACGGGCGGCAAGCAGCGGCTGACGGCCACGCGCCTGCACGAGTTGCTGCGTGGCCGAGGGTAAGCGCGTCGGCGTGACCGTCGTCAAAGACGCGGTGGCGGAGTGGAAGCGGCAGCGCCGCGAGGTCTTCGTGCCGCTGACGTATCGGCCCGGCGATCTCGCCGAGGTCGACTTCTTCGAGGTGCTCGTCGACATCGACGGCACTCGCCGCAAGGCGTGGCTCTTCCTGATGCGGCTGATGTACTCGGGCCGCGACTTCGCGTGGATCTACGAGCGCCAGGATCAGATCAGCTTCCTCGACGGGCACGTCCGCGCCTTTGCGCATTTCGACGGCGTGCCCGCGCGCGTCGCCTACGACAATCTGCGGGCGGCGGTCGTGCGGATCCTGGTCGGCGGCGCGCGCACGTTGACGCCGCGGTTCGCGGCGCTCGCCTCGCACTACCTGCTGGAAGCCGTGCTTCTGCCGACCCGGCGAGGGCCACGACAAGGGCGGCGTCGAGTCGCGGGGCAAAGCGGTACGGCAGCAGGTGCTCGTGCCGATTCCCGTCGGCCCGACGCTCGCCGTCATCAACGAGACCCTGCTGGCGCAGATGGATGCGCGCCTCGACACTAAGCGCGATGCGACGGGGCGGACGATCAGGCGCGCGCTTTGCCGAGGAGCAGTGCCTGTTGCGCCCCGCCGCGATTCCGTTCGCGCCCGAGGCGACGACGTTCGCCACGGTGACGCCGCGCGCGCTCGTCCGGCTCGAGGGCGCGGTCTACTCGGTGCCGAGTCGCTGGGCTGGGCTCGATCTCCTGGTGCGCATCGGCGCGACGACCGTGACCATCGTCGGGCGCGAGGGGACCCCGATTCAGCATCCGCGGAAACGCTTCGGGCAGCGATCGATCGACTACCGGCATTACCTGGCGGAGCTCGCCCGCAAGCCGCAGGCGGTTCGCCAGGTGCTGCCAGATCTCCTACGCGATCTCGGCGACCCGTTTCCGGCGATCTGGGATCAGCTCCACGGGCGCACGGGCCGCGAGAGGCCGCGCGCCTCTTCGCCAAAATCCTCGGCCAGCTCGAGACGCACGGCGCCGCGGTGCGTCGTGCCCGCCCTGCAGACCGCGCTCGCGACCGGGGCGCCGCTGTGGCCTCGCCCTGACGCCGGCGCCATCGCCCGCCCGCGTCGCCGTCGACGCGGTCCCGGCCCCGCTCCGCGACCTCGACGTGGCCAGCGGGTGCGCGGCGGACTACGACCGCTGGCTCCTGGGTGGGGTCGCATGAGCGCCGCCACCCTCGCGCGCGATCTCGTCGTCGCCCAGACGCGGGCGTTGAAAATGCCCGGCGTCGCGCGCACCTTTGAAGCCTTCGCCCGCCAAGCGCGCGATGCGCACTGGCCCCACGAGGACTACCTCCACGAGGTACTCAGCGCGGAGCAGGCCTCGCGGCACGAGTCCGTGATCCGCCAGCGGCTCCGCGAGGCGCGCTTCCCCGAGATCAAGACCCTCGACACCTTCGATTTCACCACCGCCGACGGCGTCAGCGCCACGCAGATCCACACGCTCGCGCGCGGCGAGTGGGTCACCGCGCCGGAGAATCTGATTTTCGCCGGCCCGATCGGGACCGGCAAGACGCACTTGGCGATCGCGCTCGGCGTGGAAGCCACCAAGCAGAAGCGACGGGTGCTCTTCACCCGGGCCGCCGATCTCGTGCGGCAGCTGATCGAAGCGCGCGATGCCCGCGAGCTCACCCGGCTGCAGCAGCGGCTCCTCCGCGTCGACGTCCTGATCATCGACGAGCTCGGCTTCGTCCCCTTCGACCGCGTCGGCGGCGAGCTGCTCTTCAATCTCATCACCGACCGCTACGAGCGGCGCGCCACCGTCGTCACCACCAATCTCGCCTTTGCCGAATGGGTCACCGTCTTCGCCGGCGACGAGAAGCTGACCACCGCCCTCCTCGATCGCTTCGCGCATCACGCCACCGTGCTCACCACCAAAGGCAAAAGCTATCGCATGCGCAAACGTCGCGCCCGCGAGACCCCGCCGTGAGGACGGGCGCGTCCGATACATCGTGCCCTCTCTGACGGCGGGCGCTCGCCGGCCCAGGCCGGCTCACGCTGTGGTCACGAATACGGACGGAGGGAGTCACGTTTCGTGTCGCTGGTCACAAACGCGTAGAATGAACGTCCTTCAGGTGGCCTACTTCTCGAGCGGCGTACTGGCCTAGTTTCCGAGCGGCGCAACCACTCTTTCAGCACTCTGCTAATTCGACTTTGTCAGATCGCACAACGCGCGACATCGGCCAGAAACCGCGGCGCACGCGAACCGTTCGGAGGCAGGCGTCTCACGGAGGCCGGAAGCCGCGTCGGAGGCGCCGACTCCGGGCTGAGAGACGCCGTGGGGCCCGGCCCTGCAATGGACAGGGCACCGGAGACGCGGTTTCCCGCGTGCCGGAGCCGGTTCGCGCAGGCCTTCAGGCCTTGCGCGCACGGATTCAGTGACGCGAACGCCGGTCTGGCTGGAACGCTCAATCAGTGCGGGTTGTCTCCATTCCGGAATGAACCGGCCGACGCGTATGTGCTGCGAGCAGGTGCCGATCCATCCGGATGCGCCGCCGATCGACGATGCGAGGCGGATAGCGCCAGCACGGGTTGAAACAGGTCCGCAAGTTGAAGGGCTCCGTACTCGGTGAGGTGGTGCGAGTCCCGGTAGAGCGACCGTCCATTTCGAGCGATGAGGCATTGAGAATCGCTGCACAGCATGGTTTTTGGATCGATCGTCACCGCATGATGTTCTGCCGCGATCCGAGCGAGTTGATCGTCGATTCGCAGGCTTGCCTGGGTGTAGGGCGAGATTGCGATCCGGACATCCTGACCGGGATTGGTCACCTCCCTCCAAATCACCGAGCGCGCCAGATATCTCGGTGTGTCGATGCCCGTGTCGGGCAGATCGATCACCAGGACAACGTTGCGCCCCTTCAGGGCCGGATGGCCGAGCAAGCGGTGGAGGCCGCGAGCGAAGACTGCGGCGTTCTCCCGAAGGGAATGCGTCCTGCTCGATGCATCCGACAAGAAGACCTGGGAGTGGCCCTCGTCGAGTTCGCGACTGGTGAACCCCAGGGCGGGAAGCGCCCAGCGCCCGGCGAGAATGACAGTGGAAATATCGTCCCGCTCAATCATGGCGAGCACGTCCCGGTTGAACTGCCGGCATCCTGGGGTCCGCACGCGGTCGACGTCGAGCAACGGCATGCACCCAGGTTTGTAGGTGACCCAACCCGTGATGCCGGATCTCTCGGCCACCGCATCAATGGCCGGAGCGAGGGCGGCTGCATGAGAATCGCCCCAGAGAAGAAAACGCGGAGCGGCACCCTGTGCCCTGCCAAGATGGCACCCGGCTTGTCGTTCAATCTGATCCGGCGTCCGGCACGGATCCAGATCCCGGTCGCGCCCATAGTAGCTGTTGGCGTAAGCGAGGGCCGTTGGCGGGAACCGGCGTGGGACGCCGTCCAGAGCCACGAGAGCCAGGCCAACTCCCACGAGAGCGACTGCTCCCATCGCCGCTTGCAACGCGAGAGCCCGTCGCGTGACCGTCGGGGTTGGTCTCCTGAGCGGCTGCTCCACGAACCTCCACGACAGGGCGGCTGCGGCCAGCGAAAACACGACGCACGCGGCGGTCTGACCCGCGCTCAACGCCTGACCGCGCATCTGCTCGGCCAGGACCAGCGTGGGCCAGTGCCAGAGATAAAGCGAATAGGAGATCAGGCCCACCCACACAAATGGGGGGAGGCTGAGGAGAGACCCGGTCAGCGTGGGTCCCGACTCGCCGGCGTAGATGATCAGGGCGGTGCCCACGCAGGGGACGAGGGCCGGGAGACCCGGAAACGAAGTCGTCGACGAAAACGCGACAGCGCCGATCAGAATGGCGCCCAGCCCGAAGCCGGCCAGGACGTTTCTCAACAGACTGGATCTGAGTCCGGAACAGCACGCAGGGCGAGCAACGCGCCAAGCAACAGTTCCCACGCCCGAAAGGGCATGAGATAGAAGGCTGCGTCCGACTCGCCACGAAATTGGACCATCCAGACGCTGAATCCGAGAGACGCCGCGGCCACCAATGCGATGACTCGCCTCGTTCCGAGGCTGCCCCACCGCGAGAGCACAAGCATCAGAGGCGGAAAGAAGATGTAGAACTGCTCCTCGACTCCGAGCGACCACATGTGCAGCAGGGGCTTCAGCCTCGCTCCGCTGTCGAAGTAGCCGGCGTTCAGGTAGAAGAACATGTTGGGGACAAACGCCACCGTTGCAAGTTCGCTCTTTGCGAAATTGACGAGATCCCCGGGCAGAAGACTGAGCAGCGCAGCCAGCGTGGCAGCGAGGAGCAGGAAGAACAAGGCCGGAATGATCCTCCGAACGCGCCGTTCATAGAACTCGAGGATGGTGAACCGGCCGGTTGTGATCCGTTGGTCGATGAACTGCGTGATGAGGTAACCGGAAATCACATAAAACACGTCGACGCCAATGTAACCGCCGCTGATCGCTTTCAGACGAGCATGGAACAGGATGACGGCGATGACCGCGACCGCTCTGAGGCCATCGACGTCGGGGCGATACTTGCGGGAAGTGCTGCTCGATGAGCGTGTGCGCGTCATGCTCAATCGATGCTCTTCGGGGTTGTACGTGGGAACGGCGGCGGACAGGGTGGCCGATCCGGAGGGCGTCGGGAGGCGTAGAGCCGACCGGCGGCAAGAGATTGGTGTCGTTGTGTTTAGCGGTGTCATGGGACGCTCACGCCTGCGGGCCTCGGCCAAGAAGGCCCAACGCATGCATTCGGTGGACCAGCTTGGTCAGAGGGCGGGGCGTCGGTCGAGGTTCAGCCGTGTGGCCGCGACGGCGTTGGCGCTAACGGCGACCCAGGCATTCCAGCCCGTCGATCATGGCGCCAGCCGCTGATGGCGGCGGTGGTGTCAACGCGACAGGGCGCGTTGGCTTGGTGGCCCAGACGCCAGACCTCTGCAAGCGCGCTGTTCCAGTCTGCCTGGCCGCCCGGGTCGGCAAGGCCAAGGCGGTCACCGCTGGAGTGGCGTAGTGCTACGAAGAGCGCCATCGCCAGCGCGTGATTCACAACCCGCACCGCGGGCGCAAGATCTGGGCTTCAGTCTCGTTTCCAACTCGGCAGACCGCGCCGCGGTTCTTAGGAGGGATCTCGGTCGAGGCGAATGGTCCGACCGGACACGCGGCCGACGCGGCGGGGCAGATCGGGGAAGAGCCGCCGAGCCCTGTCGTGTGTGCACACGATGTCGAGGGGAGGCTCACCGCGAACGACAATGACCTCACGCACCTCAGGGGCGCGCCACTTGACAGCCGGGTGCGTTACATTCACAATTTGTGAAGATATGCCCCGTCACCTCCTCACGGACTTCGAGTTCATGATCCTCCTGGCCATTCTGCGCATCGGCGACGACGCCTATGGGGCAGAAATCGCTCGCGAGATCGAGACGACCGTCGGACGGCGCGTGGTCCTGGGCGCGGCGTACGCGGCCCTCGATCGTCTCGAGGACAACGGGCTCGTCTCCTCGAGGCTGGGCAGTCCGACGCCCGAGCGGGGCGGACGCGCGAAGCGGTTCTTCCACGTGACGCCTCGAGGCGTCCAGGCGGCCAGGAACACCCAGCGGGCGCTCGTCACCCTCTGGCGCGGTGTTCGGCAGCTGAAGGAGCGACGGACATGAAGTA
Organism: uncultured Acidobacteriota bacterium; assembly: GCA_963840225.1. GTDB lineage: Bacteria > Acidobacteriota > Vicinamibacteria > Vicinamibacterales > CAVVIG01 > JBLMXQ01. The sequence continues at coordinate 453,276 of CAWIYH010000004.1, read as the reverse complement.
CAGCCGGCACCTACGCCTCGCTTTCGTGCTGCTCGAGCGTGTCCTTCCCGATGGCGCGCCCCTGGCTGGCGATCTGATCGAGGAGTTCGAGCGCCGCCAGTCGCGCCTGTGGTTGTGGTGGCAGGTGCTCGCTGCCATCGCGACCGCCTGCCGCCGGCGGCCTTCCGACATCCGCCCGTTGAGACTTGTAGACCTTCAGCCCACAGAAGCCGCGGAACGGTCGCGCAGGATGAATCTTCGCGTGCGGCGAATCAATCTGAGCGCCAGTCCCCTCCCCGGAGTTGGCGGGCTCGGGCTCGTGGCCCTGGCTTTTCTGGTCACGGCGGTACTCCCAGGAGTCTGGTGGGCACTGCTGGCGTCGGCCATCGCAGGCGCGTCGATCGGCCTCGTCGTTCTCGCGAGGCGCCGGGCGGCGTCGCCCCCGGTTCCGACCATCCGTCCGCAGCTCGCCCCACGATAGCGGCGGCCATCCGACCGGTCGGACGTCCGCCGGCACTCGTCAGCTGGAGGTCAGGCGTATGCGCAGATGCCTTGGCTCGCTGATCGTTCTCGTGCAGGTGGCGCAAGTGGCTCTCAGCGCGGGTCCGTCGCCGGCTCATCGATCCCCACAGCCGGTGGACGCGGTTGCGTCGATCATCGACGCGTTTCGAACGCACGATATCGTGGCCGTGACTGACCCGCATGGCTGCGTGCAGGTGCAGGCGCTCCTGCTGTCACTCGTTCGCGACCCGAGGTTCCCGGACACGGTGAACGACATCGTCATCGAAACGGCGAGCGCCCGGTACCAGGACGCGATCGATCGGTTCGTCCGGGGCGACGACATCCCGATGGATGTGTTGCGCAGGGCCTGGGAAGACCACACGGTCCCGAACAGCCTCGGGATTCAGGCAGAGGAATTCATTCGAGCCGTGCGGGCGGTCAACGCGTCCCGGACCGACGGGCGGCACCTGCGCGTGATCGCCGGCGACCCTCCGATCGACTGGAGCAACATCACCTCCGCCCAGGATCATCGGCGCTGGATCGAGCTGCGAGACTCCTATCCGGCCGATCTGATTCGCCGGCTGGTGCTCGATCGGGGTCGACGCGCGCTGGTCGTGTACGGGCAGGGCCATCTGCAGCGCCGCCAGATCGCCAGCAACTACGACATGTCGACCTGGCAGGCGCAGACCGTCGTCAGCCTGCTCGCGCATGACGACCCCGCCGCGCGCGTGTTCACGACCTGGACGTTGATCGACAGGAACGTGGCCTTGCCAGACCGGGCCAGCTCCTGGCCCGTGCCGAGCCTCGTCATGCTCCGGGGCACCTCGTTGGGAGAGATGGATTTCGCGACGTTCGCTCGCGGATTCGGGCTCGGCCGGTTTGCAGTCAAGGACAGTCGCCTGGTGCCGCTTCCGCGCGGGGAATGGCGGAAGATGCGGATGGACGACCAGTTCGATGCGCTGCTCTACCTTGGCCCGCCTACGTCGATGACCAAGACGACGATTCCGGCTGCGTGGTGCCATGACGCCGGGTTCGTCAAGACGCGGCTCCGGCGCCTCATGCTCGCCGGGCCGCCGGTGGCGGTGCAGCACTTCAAAACCGCATGCGGCCTCAAGTGAGGAACGTCAGCGCGTGAATGGCAAAGCCGGAACCTTCATGTCGCGGTTCATCAGACTCCTCTTCGCGCCGTCCCTTCTCCTCCTGGTCGCCGTGTCAAGCGGTGTCATTGTCGCGACGTACTGTCCCGGCGGCATCGACCGCCGTCGGGTCAACAAGCAGTGCGAGTGGGTCGGCGACGCGGCGTTTCCGATTGATTGGCAGAACGTGGCCCACCGGGCGCACCTCGTTGCCGACGCGCAACTCGCCGAAGACCTTGCCGTTCGGTATGCCGACGCCGACTTCTTGCGGCTCTACGGCTCTGAAGGGCACGGCGGGCTGATTGACAACCACCGCGTGGTGGACGAGTGCATGGCACGGCTCGTGGCCGTCATTGAACACAATCACGCCGTCACGGCGGGCCAGATTGCCGTGGCACGCGGTCAACGGAGTCTGATCTTCGACGTGGCCGCGGCGCTGTCCTTTGTGCCGCTGTATCTGTTCGGCGCGACCGTGACGGCCCGCCGTCTCGACCATCGCTTCTCGTCCGACCCACGCTCCGTTCGATGGGTCGCGACCGGTCTGACGTCAGCCATCGCGAGCGTCCTCGGCATTCAACTCGGTCAACTCTGGGGGAGTGTCTGGGAAGCGGTTCGGGTGAGAAACGGGCACATGAGCATGTTCCGAGCGGCCACATGGAACCGGTGGCCCCATCACCATGCGAGCGCGCTGTTCGTCGGCGGCATCGTGGCGTTTTGGCTCATCGCCGCGCTGTGGCGCCGGATTCCTCGGCGTCTGCCGGCCCATGCGGCCACATTCGCGTGTGCGATGCTCGTCGCGATGTTCGTGGACGTGTTCGTGCAGCACGCAACCGGCTACGCCCTTGCAGTTGGGGTGCTGGTGAGCATGGCCATGGCGATCAGGCACGCCGAACGTTCCGGTGACGTGCGTCTGGTCGCGTCGCGCCTGGGCGGGGTCAGCCAAGGTGGCAGCGACTCGATCGGCCGAGCAAGCTCGTGAAGACGGACTGCAGCGCAATCGGTCGGATCAGGGTCGGGCGTCAGAGCGCCTCCAGACTGTCGAACGCTCGCGCCCGCGTCGGGTTCCGCTCACATGGGCCGAATCGGCTGTGTGGGTCTGGCTTTCGCGAACGTGGCCGGACTGGCGACGCGCCTTGATAGGCCTCTCGACGGCTTGAACCAGTCACGGGCTGGATGCGACGTCGATCTATCTCGGGGTCATGCCGATCGTCCGCAACCAGGTTTCAACAAGCTGCGGCCATCGGGTGATCGGCATTGCCGTCGGCCGCAGCCCGAACGCGTGGCCGCCTTTCACATACACGTGCATCTCCGCGGGAACGCCGCCCCTCCGGAGCGCCGAATAGTAGACCAGCGAGTTCTCGACGGGATCGACGGGATCGTCCTCCGCCTGAAGCAGGAACGTGGGCGGCGTCCGGCTGGTGACCTGGATGTCGGGGTTCAGCGCGAAGTGCTTCTGGGGAACCGCGAGATGTCCCGGATAGAGAGCCACCGCGAAATCCGGCCGGCAGCTCTCTTGGTCAGCGGCGTCCACGGCCTGGTACAGACGCTTCTCAAAGCGGGTGCTCATCGCGGCGACCATGTGCCCACCGGCCGAAAAGCCGAGCACGCCGATCTTCCGCGGATCGACGTGCCACCGCGCGGCCTGGAAGCGCAGGAGCCCCACCGTCCTCTGCGCATCTTCCAGGGCCATCGGACAGTCCAGATACGGCCCGACTTTCGCGCACGGCACGCGGTACTTCAGCAGGACGCACGTGATCCCCTCGGACGTCAGCCAGTCACAGGCTTCCGTGCCCTCGAGGTCGATGGCCAGAATGTTGTAGCCTCCGCCCGGGAACACCACGATGGCGGCGCCCGTGTTGCGTCCCTGCGGCGAATAGACCGTCATCGTGGGTTGCGAGACCCTGTCGACATAGACCCAGGGCTTGCCGCCAACCAGCCTCGCGTTGCCAGCCCCGTCCACCACCGTCCCGGCGACCTCGGGCCCGTCAACCGGCTCCGCATCCGGGATGACACCGGGCCATATCGGCACTTGCGTGTGGCCTGGCGACGGCTGCCAGGCCGCTCGCCCTGCGCACAGCCGGGAGTCTCCGCCTGCGAGTGCGACCGCGCACAGCAGAACGATTTCCAGTCGGTGTCTGCCGCTCATCCGGCCTCCGCGTCGGGGCTCAGCCGCGCGCACACGTCAACCACGCAGCCAGGCCGCCGCCGAACAGCGCCGCCCATATCACAAGGGAAGCCCACGGCACACCCTGAGGCTCGCGCGACGCATTCAGTGTCACGACGCCGCGGATCGTGATCAGGAGAGCGGCGGCGACCAGCAGATAAGGCATTCGTTTGCTCCCGCCGCGCGTCGGCTTCAGACGCCGCTCGTCTGCGGCAGGACCGTTGCCGCCGCCCCGACGGGTCCACAGTGCGCGCGCCGAGAGGACGAGGAAGACCGTCGCGGTCACACGCCCAGCACAAGGAGTGTCCACACAAAGGAGAAGGCTTCGCTGGCCGTGCCGCCGCGTTCGCCGCCGACGATGCCTCCGGATCAGTCCGGCCGCCGCGACTGTCGCGAAGCGACAATCTTCTGATCGCCGACGTCGGCGTCGCCGACCGTGATGGCGATCTGATAGGCCGGATCCATCCGGAACTCCGTCGTCACGCCGCCGGCGGATTCGATCGTGACGAAGCCGATCCCGCCGGGGCCAGACGAAAAGCTGCCGCTCATGGACCGGCCGAGCGCCTGAGGCGCGCCGGCGGACGGCGGGATGACCATCGGCGCCGCGGCGCCGAGCGTGTACGCGCCGCTCGCCACGCCGGCGATGCGGAATCGACCCTCCGCGTCGCTGCGCGTGCGGTTGCCAGGACCGAACGAGATCGTGCCCGACGCGCCGGCGCGCGGATCCCGAACCAGCACGACCTCCGCGCCGGCGACCGGCTGCCCGCTCTCGTCGACGACGACGCCGGACACGCTGAACGCGGGAACGACGGCCATCTGGATGACGATCTCGGCGACCGTCTGTCCGGCGCCGACCGGGATCGCCTGCGCGGCCGACGCATCAACCGTGTTGCCGTAGAACGTCGCGGCGATCATCGTGCCCGGCGAGGGGGAGATGGCGCCACCGAACGAGGGTTCGGGCGTCGCCTCGACGCGGTAGGTGCCGGGCGCGAGCCCGAACACCCGGAACGCGCCGAGGTCGTCGGTCTGCGCGGGAGCTCCGGAGGGGACGAGCGGCGGCTGGCGCCCGGTCCAGCCGGCCGGCACGCGCTCGGAGCCGAACGCGAACACGCGGACGCCGGCCATGGGCTGGCCGCCGGGATCGAGCACGCGCCCGGCGATGACGCCGCCACGGGTCAGCCGCAGGTCCGCGACCTCGTGGCGCTCGCCCGCCGCCAGATCGAAGGGCGGCACCGCCGGACGGGCCGGGACGGCGTATCCCGTCTTCCGCACGTTGATGACGCAGCGGCCCGGCTCGACCTCGGCGAACGTGTAGCGTCCGTCCTGGTCGGTCGTCGTTTCGAGCGGGCGGTGCGGTTCTTCCATCGCTGGCGCCGCGCTGAACAGCGTGACCAGCACGCCGGCAACCGGCGCGCCCGAGTCGCGATCGAGGACGCGGCCCGTGACGACCTGCGTGCGTGACGGAGGGGACGGCTGCGGAGTGTGCGCCACGACGCCGGCGAGAGCAAGAGCCAGGATCAGCGTCATCGAATCCTCCTCGCGGCCAGTCTCGAGTCTATCTCGCGGCTGTTGCCAGCGGCTATCCTTGAATGCATCCTCTGGGCCCCGAAATCGGTGCCGAACCAATCGGAGGGCCCTCGATGAGTTCCATCAGCGTGCCATCGACGTTTTCGAGCGTCTGACTCACCTTCTTTGAGAACTTCGGCGGCAGTTCACATCAGTCGTGATCTTGGGTGGATTCACACGCACGAGGTCGCAGGTTCGAGTCCTGCGCGCACCACGCCAACCATCTGATCAGTGGTATAAATCGAGGAGCCCGACGCATTGGCGTCACGCGTCAGGCTCGATCCTCTTGCGGACGGATAGGTCGATGCGAGGAAAGAACGTCCCACAATGACGCCAAGGAGATCGCCCCAGACGCCGCTGACCGGACGCGTGGCCCTCGTGGCCGGAGCGACACGCGGCGCGGGCCGCGGCATCGCTCGCGCGCTCGCCGAAGCCGGCGCGACGGTCTACTGCACGGGTCGCAGCGTCACCGGCAAGCCGTCGCCGTACGGGCGGCCCGAGACCATCAACGAGACCGCGGCGATGATCAAGGCCGCGGGCGGCACCGCGATCGCCGTACGCGTCGATCACACGAGCGAGCGCGAGATCGCGGCGCTGTTCCGCCGGATCCTCCGCACCCACCACCGCGTCGACGTCGTCGTCGACAGCGTGGCGGGAGAAGATCCGCTGCTGAAGCCGCACAGTTTCCTCTGGCAGACGGATCTCAGGAACGCCGACGCGATGTTCCGGCAGGGACTCACCTCGCGCATCATCACGGCGAAGCATGCCGCGCGCGCCATGATGCCGGCGAAGCGTGGCCTGATCGTGGAAGTCACGGAAAACGACATCATCGGCGGCGGCGCAAACCCGATGGCCCATGCGGTCAAGACCGCGCAGAAGGTGCTCCCGCTCCAGTGGGCCACCGAACTCGCGGCGCACGGCATCACCGTCCTCGCCATCACGCCCGGCTTCCTCCGCTCGGAGACCACGCTGCAGCACTTCGGGGTGACCGAAGACACCTGGCGCGAGGCGGGTAAGAAGGATCCAAACTTCCTGGTGTCGGAATCGCCCCTGTTCGTGGGGCGCGCGATCGCCGCGCTCGCGGCGGATCCGAAGGTGCGGCACCGCACAGGCCTGCTCCTCAGCTCGTGGGAGCTGGCGCGCGAGTACGGCTTCACCGACTACGACGGCCGGCGTCCGGACTGGGGGCGCAGCAAGATCGACTTCTCGGTGCTCCCGCCGGAGTGGATCGACCTGTTCCGCACGGGCACCGACCTGGAAATCCGGTGGCTGACGACGCTCGCGGCGCGGGCCAGGAAATTCAGGGCAAAGGTTCCGTCCTGACCCTCGCACTCCCTTCAGCGTGCGGAGCCGCACCGGAGAGCGTGCGGCCCGTTCCCGGAACGCCGTCGGCGTGGATGTCCGAGGTCGTCACGTCGACGGACGAAGCTTCCGCGTGCGATCGCGGTAGACGAACGGCCCACACGTCCGACACTCGAAGTAGTCCCATCGCTCAATTGGCTGAACGCCGCTAATTACCGTCTGTCGATACGTGAGTGGCCGATCGCACCCCGGACACAAGAGCCAAGGCGGTGCTGTCTCAGGCGTGGACGTGAATGTCGGGCGCCGTTTGGTACGTTTCGGCGGCACGTCACGACCGCTCGTTGCTGCTGCGCGCGGCAGACGCGGATCAGGCGAGGCGTTCGGACCGAGTTGCCGAACGTGATCGATCGCGGGCTCACGCCCCGGTTCAGGCTGTTTCATTGGCACGCTCGATCCTTGAGGCCCTCAATGGCCGGAGAATGGAAGACCAACGCGGCATGGCACTGGGGGCAGCGTCGCGTCTCGGCAGTCAGGTGCGTGCAGCGGCATGCTCATCGGCAGTATGGCGATTGAGCACCTGCCGAAGTCCGACGGCAAGGTCCTCGGGGAGCCACGGCTTCCCGAAAAACGCGGCGCAGCCCTCACGCGCGGCGCGGTTCCGCACCGGTGGTTGATCGTCACCAGTGACCACGATCACGGGGATGTCGCGCGTCCGTGGATCGCCTTTCAGGCTCCGGAGAAGCTCCCACCCATCGTGGTGTCGCAGCATCAACTCGGTCACGATGATGTCCGGGTGCGATTCCCACGCCCGACTATAGGCTTCCGCGCTGCCGCCCACGGCCACCACATCGAATCCCAGCGCCGGCAGCGCGAGGGTATAAAGCTCTCGCGTGTCCTGGTGGCCATCAACGATGAGCACGAGCGGTCGCGTCGGCGGGGTTGCGCGCATGACAGCGGTCCATTAACGAACTGAATATTCCTTTAAGGATCGCCAGAGTACTTAAGGAGGGAACGAATCGTCTGTCAGGTTTCTAACAAATGGGGTAATTTGAGGACAATTGAAGGCTCCGTCCCGAGGCTCACGGCCCCGGCGTCCAGAATCGGCTGCTTCCGGCTGAAGGCACCCTCTGAGCCAGGCACCTGCCGCCCGACTGGCTGACCGTCGTCGAGCGGCGGCCCCGGCACGGGATACCGGGGCCGCCGTCGTGTCCTACTTGTGGCGGGTCGCGGCGTCGGCGTTCACCAGGCCGGCGCCGGTGAAGAAGTTGACTGGCAGCTTCGGCGCGACGATCCAGTGGCGGGTCCGCTGCGAGCCGTTCTCGTAGGTCACAGTCACTGTCGTCCCTTCGAAGCGGTCCGGATCCTCCTGGGTCGTCCCCAGCCGCGGGTCGAAGACACTCATCCCGAAGTCGAGCGAATCGCCGGCACCGAACGTTCCGATGCCGAAGGTCAGCGTCAGTGTCGTGTCGGTCGTCGAGAACGACACGTCGCCCGCGCTCACGCCCTTCGTGTTCCCGACGTGGAACCGGTTCGGGTTCTGGCTGAACACGAGCCCCGCGCCGGCCACGTCGAAGGTCACCGAGTGCACCGCGCGACCGAAGAACGGCAGCACGTTGAGGCGGAAGTAGTTCGCCCAGCGCACCCAGTCGCCCTCGGCGGTCGCGACGACCGTGCCGGCGAGGGTCCCCGCGATGGACCGATCGAAGGCGAGCGGGACGTGCGTGGCCGTGCTCTGCAGCCGATGGTAGAGCGCCGACGGTGTCAGGCTGCCCGGGCCGCCGGTCCGCTGGAGCACGAGCGCCGCCACGGCCGCCACGTCCGGCGCCGCCGCACTCGTGCCGAAGAAATTCGGCGGGCCGTTGCCTTCGAGGTCGAATCCGAAGAACGTCGTGTCGACGCCGTCGATGCCGGTGATCTGTGGCGCCAGGCGGATGTCCGGGTGGTGCAGCCGGTTCCCGTCTGCGTCGAAGAAGATGGTCGCCGGGCCCGGCGAGCTGAAGTCCTCCGGGAAGTTCGTGATGCCGTAGAACATCGCGGCCACGCCCTGTCCGCCGCGCGCGACGGCATGTCCCCAGGTCGAGGGCGCGCCCTGGATCTCGCTCTCGGCCAGGCCGTTGATCGTCACGTACTTCAGATGACGGGCCGGCCCGTTGTTCATGTTTCCGATGACGAGCTGGTAGGTGCTGACGTTGGCGCCGCCATGGATCTCACCTGGCATCGGCAAGAGCTCGGCCAACTCGATTGCCGCGTCGGTCTGGGTGTTGTCGTCGGTCGTGTAGAACACGGTCGGCGACGTGTTCGGGTCGAGCCAGTGTCCGTTCTGGTCGAAGATCAGGATGTTGTAGTCGGTCTTGACCTTGTCCAGGAAGAAGGGCTCGTCCCACTGGAAGTCGATGATGTTGGCGCCCGCCGTCGTGTACTTCATCGTCAGGCTCGTGCTGCCGTTGCGGCGGACGAAGGTCTGGAAGCTCTTCGGCCGCAGCTCGGCCGGGATCTCCTCCAGATGGAGGTTTTCCCTGCCCGCGTTGACGCGCGCCTGCGCCTGCGAGAACGACATCGGCCGGTACCCGGCCTCGTAGGCCTCGAGGCCGTTGTTCATCGACGAGGAGAAGTACGCGCCGCCCGACGCGGCCACCGCATCGACGGCCTGCGCCACGAGGCCGTCGGAGAACATCGGCTCGTCGAAGTAGATGACGTCGTCGACGATCACGTCGGCGTCGAACGTGTTCCTGAGCGCCAGGATGTTGTTGGCGAACGAGACCTCGCCGTTGAACGCCGAGGCAAAGCCGAGCGTCGCGCCTGGCGCCACGTCGTGAATGAGCTGCAGCATCGCCCGTCCTTCGTCGCTTCCGGGGGCGTTCTGATCCTGGAGCACGACGACACCGGCCGGCAGGTCACCGGTGGCGACGTCGTCGGCCGCCGTCGTGCTGCAGTCACCGCCGCACCGGTCGTAGCTGTCGGAGAGAGCTCCGACACGGATGCCGCTGCCGTCGACGCCCCGGGCCTGCGCGATGTCGGCCTTCTCGACAGCGACCGCCTGGCTCTGAACCGCTCCGGCCGACGCGTGCGGCCGACGAACGGCGAGAATGCTCCTGATGTTCCCGGCCCACTCGGCCGAACGGACGGCCCACAGCGGCAGGTAGCCTTCGATGAGGCGCGGATTGAGGGCGCTCACGGCGGTGAGCCGGAACCCTTCGGCCTCGAGAATCGCCATTGCCCTGGTCTCGTCGGCGGCCGGGGCGAATCGGACGTCGACGAGCACTTCGTCCGGCGCTTGCGAGAGGTGCAGCTTCAGCACGGTGTCCAGCTTCGGATTGCCGGTCTCGTAGAGCTCGAGGAGTTCGTTGAGACCTCGGCCGAGCGCAGCGCTCTGCGCGTATGACGGGAGGGACGTCAGGAGGATCGCGAGGGTCGCACCGAGCGTGACGATCGTGTGGCGCCGGGTCGTGGTCATACCTTCACCTCACCTGGTAAGGTCATCCGTGGGCGAGGGGACTGTGCTTCGAGGCGGGGCGGCCTGTCAATCGATATCCTCGGTGGCTCCGGGACCCGAGCCCCGCCCCCGCGGATCCGTGGCTGTGGAATCCGAAGTAGTATTCGTCCATGCGGGCGCTCAGGCTGTTGTCCGGCGCGGCCGCGTTGGCCCGTGCCAACGTGGCGCCCTTGCAACATCCGCTGAAGGTCAATTTCTGCGTCACCTACTGGTGTCAGTACCGCTGCAAGACCTGCAACGTCTGGCAACGCAAGCCGGTCGACGAGCTGACGACCGACGAACTGATGCGGTTCATCGAGAAGAACCGGAACGTCGGGTGGCTGGACCTGACCGGCGGCGAGATCTTCCTGCGGCCCGACATCCAGGAGATCTTCGATGCCGTCCTCCGGAGCTGGCCGCACCTGGCCATCCTGCACTTTCCGACCAACGGATTCCTCACCGACACGATCGTCAAGTCCGCCGAGCGGCTGGCCCGTGCCACCGAGGTCCGCACCATCGTCACCGTGAGCCTCGACGGCGACGAGGGCATGAACGACGAGATCCGCGGCATCCGCGGCGGCTATCGCCGCCAGCTCGAGACGTTCCGCGCGCTGCGGCGGATGCCGCGGATTCAGGCGGCCCTGGGCGTCACGCTGTCGCGCCACAACGCCGGCCACCTCGCCGAGATCCTCGAGGCCTGCCGGCGCGACATTCCCGGCCTCCGGCCGGAGGAGGTCCACATCAACGTCGCGCAGATCTCGGCCCACTACTACGGCAATGCCGGGGAGGACGTGCGGGCGCCCGAGGCGCTGCTCGAAGCCGACATCGCGACGTTCGAGGCCGCGGCGCCGATCCGCTTTTCGCTGCAGTCCTGGGTGGAGCGCCGGTACGTGAAGCATCTGCGGACGTACCTCCGCGGCGGCACGACGCCGATGCCCTGTCACGCGCTGCGTTCGAGCTGCTTCATCGACCCCTGGGGAACCGTGTATCCGTGCATCACCTACACGCGGCCGATCGGCCGGCTTCGCGACACCGACATGGATCTGGCTCCGATCTGGCAGGCCGATGCCACCAGGGCAATCCAGTCGGAAATCTGGGACGGCCAGTGTCCCCAGTGCTGGACGGCGTGCGAGGCGTATCAGAGCATCCTCGGCAACGTCGTTCGACCGCACGTCCTGTAGCCACGCCGTGACGACCGTTCGCCATGCGGAGCAGGTTCGCGCCGACCTGAGTGTCCTGTCGATGGACCCCGAACTGACCGTCGTCATCCCGGCCAAGGACGAGGCGATGACGATTGGGCAGATTGTCTGCGCCTGCCGTCAGTGCGCCGCGCAGGTCCTCGTCGTCGACGGACATTCGACCGACGGGACGCCCGACGTCGCCCGCGCCGCCGGCGCCGAGGTGCTGACCGACGGCGGGAAGGGCAAGGGAGACGCCATTCGTACGGCAATCCCCCACATCCGCGGCTCGGTGACGGTGCTCATGGACGCCGACGGCTCTCACCTGGTCGACGACATCCCGACCCTCGTCGCGCCGATCCGGGAGGGAGAGGCCGATCACGTGTCCGCGTCGCGCATCCTGGGCGGGTCGAGCGAGCTGCACGGCGGATTCGACGAGTTCCTTCGCCTGAGCGGCAGCTCGTTCATCACCGCCTGCATCAACCGACGGTTCGGCGTCCGCCTGAGCGACAGCCAGAACGGGTTTCGTGCCATCCGGACCGACGTCCTCCGCAAGCTGCACCTGTCGGAGAACCAGACGACGATCGAGCAGGAGATGATCATCCGGACGTTGAAGGCAGGCTACCGGCTCGTCGAACGTCCGAGCCACGAGTATCGGCGGCAGCACGGCCGGTCCCACATCAACGTGATTCGCAGCGCGCCGCGGTACGCCTGGTGCCTGCTCCGCCATCTGTCGACATGATCGCCGGCATCGTGGACCCTCCGTGAACATTCTGGGACTGTGGGACGGCCACGACTCGGGCGCCGCCCTGCTGGTCGACGGAACGCTCGTCGCCGCGGTGAACGAGGAACGGCTGACGCGCCGGAAGCTCGAAGTCTCGTTCCCGTTCCGGTCGATCGAGGCCTGCCTGGCGGAGGCGGGCCTGTCGTGGCGTGACGTCGCGGTCGTCGCGGCCTCGACGTCCGACCCCGCGAGAGCCTTGACGCGCTGGTTCCCGGCGAGCAAGGAACGCTACTACCTGATTCGCCGGCGGAAGATCGGCCCGGGTCGATCGGCGATGCTGGGCCGGTACGCGAAGCAGCAGATGGTCACGCTCGGGCCCACCTGGTGGTCCGGGAGCCTGAACCGACGCGCGCTGGCGGCGACGCTGCGGCGCGCCGGGCTCGCGGCCCCTTCGCTGCAGCTGTTCGACCATCACGAGTGCCACGCCCTCTGCGCCGCGACCGCGGCCGGTGCCGACCCATGCCTCGTCCTGACCATCGACGGCGTCGGCGACGGCCTGTCGGCCACTACCAGCGTGTTCCGCGACGGACAGCTGTCCAGGATCGCCGAGTCGCCGGCCAGCCATTCGATCGGCGTGTTCTTCGAGCATGTGACCCTGCTGCTCAACATGCGGGAGCTCGAGGACGAGGGCAAGGTGATGGCCCTGGCCGACTACGTCGAGCCCGTGCCGGACGCGAAGAATCCGTTGCTGGACCTCGTGACGGTGAGCGGCGGGCGGATTCGCCTGTCCGTGACAGGCTCCCGTCTGGCCGACCGCCTGCGGGCGGTCCACTGGTCCGTGCCGAACGAGCAATTCGCCCAGATGGCGCAGCGCACGGTCGAGCGGACCGTAGTGTCGATGGCGCGCGACGCGGTTGCCCTCTCCGGCGTGCATCGTCTGGCGCTCGCGGGCGGGGTCGCGTCGAACATCAGGGCAACGAGGCTCGTGCGCGCGCTGCCCGAGGTCGAGTCGGTCCACGTGTTCCCGCACATGGGCGACGGCGGCCTCGCGCTCGGCGCCGCGATCGCCGCCGCTCGTGCCGCCGGCGAGCGCCTCGCGCTCGATTTCTCGCGGCTGGATTTCGGTCCCGCCTGCCCGGACGCCGACCTCGAGGCGGCGCTGGTTGGGCACGGCCTCCCGATCCACCGGCCGGCCGCCCCGCATGCGTGTGTCGCCGACCTGCTGGCGCGGGGCGCCATCGTGCTCTGGTTCGAGGGGCGTATGGAGTGGGGCCCGCGGGCGCTCGGCCACCGGAGTGTCCTGGCGCGCCCGGATCGACCGGCGCTCAGAGACCGGCTGAATCGGACGCTGAAGCGGCGCGCGTGGTACCAGCCGTTCTGCCCGAGCCTGCTCGAATCCGAAGCGTCGCGGCTCCTCTCCGACTGGGACGGCATGTCCAACCCGCACATGACCATGGCGTATCTCGTCGGTCCGGAGGGCCGGTCGCAGCTGTCCGGAACGATCGCCCCGGACGGGTCGTGCCGGCCGCAGGTGTTGCCCGACGATGACCCCGGCCCGTTCGCGAGGCTCCTGCGGGAGATGAAGACGACGATCGGCACGGGCGCGGTGTTGAACACGAGCCTCAACATTCACGGGCAGCCGCTCGTCTGCCGACCCGCCGAGGCGATCGCGGTGTACGGTGAGTCGGGCGCCGACGCGCTCGCGCTCGGACCGTACCTCGTCGTGCGCAACGGCACCTAGGCTGCGGGTTTCGGCGTAAGATCGAAGCAAATGAGCCTGGCCCGGCAGCGGCGTCCCGCGGGGACCATTCCGGCGGTCCGCGTCCGCACGCAGGACGGACGCGAGTTCCGGTTCTCGGAGCCGTTTCACGTCGGCCGCGGCGCCGACTGCGAAGTCCAGATCGACGACGCCCACGTCAGCCGCCAGCACCTGCTCGTCTCGTTCGGCGAGGGGCGCTGGTCGGTCCAGGATCTGCAGAGCAGCAACGGCGTCTTCCTGAACGGCCGTCGGGTCGCGCTGACTCCGGTCAAGGGGAATCTGTCGCTCCGGCTCGGGGGCCTCGACGGTCCCGTGGTGGCGATCGAGGTGGATGGCCCCATGGCCACCGAGCGCCGCGCCGCACCGGCCGACGAGCCGCCCCGCGGCGGCGAAACGAGGCTCATCGCCGACTACGCCGAGCGGTACTTCGGCTCCGCCGGAGGCGACGAGCCCGTCGGCCAGCGGACCATCATGATCCGCAAGGCGTTCCACAAGGTCCAGAAGAAGCAGAAGCGGACATACGGCTGGATCATCGCGCTGCTGGCGGCGGCGTCGGTCATCGTCGGCGGTTACGCCTACTACGGCCATCGCCAGATGCTCCAGCAGCAGGCGCTTGCCGAAGGGCTCTTCTACCAGATGAAGGAGCTCGACGTCGACATCGCGAACCTGGAGCGGCTCATGGCCTCGTCGGGCAATGCGAGCAGCCAGGATCAGATGAAGAAGTACATCGAGCGCCGCCGGCAGATGGAGGCGAGCTACGACGCGTTTCTCTCGGGCCTGAAGGTCTACGGCCGGGACCTGACCGAGCAGGAGCGCCTGATCCTGCGCGTCACGCGCCTCTTCGGCGAATGCGAGCTGGTGGCGCCCAAGGAATACCTGACCGAGGTCGAGAGCTACATCCGCAAGTGGCAGTCGACGGGCCGGTACGCCCGCGCCGTCCAGCTGGCCCGCGACAAGGGCTACACGAAACGCATCGAGAACGAGTTCATCTCGCGCGACCTGCCGCCGCAGTTCTTCTACCTGGCGATGCAGGAGAGCGATTTCGACCCGTTCCGGAGCGGTCCGCCGACGTCCTTTGGCATCGCCAAGGGGATGTGGCAGTTCATTCCCGAGACCGGCATGCGCTACGGGCTGTCGATCGGGCCGCTCGCCCGCTTCCCGCGGCCCGATCCACGTGACGATCGCTCCGATTGGGAGAAGGAGACCATTGCGGCGGCGCGCTACGTCAAGGACATCTACGCGACCGACGCGCAGGCCTCAGGCCTGCTGGTGATCGCCTCGTACAACTGGGGCGAGCATCGGGTCATCGACCTGCTGCGGCGGATGCCGGCGAACCCGCGGGAGCGCAACTTCTGGAAGCTGCTCGAGAAATACCGGAACCAGGTGCCGCAGCAGACCTACGACTACGTCTTCTACATCGTCTCGGCCGCCGTCATCGGTGAGAACCCGCGGCTGTTCGGCTTCCCGTTCGACAATCCGCTCCTGTCTTCCAGCAAGTCCTGAGTCTGTCTCGCCCGATCCGGGCCGGTCGCTACTTCTTCACCGGACCCGGCGGTGGACGGAGCGCCGACGGGCGCAGGCCGTTGATGGACGCGGGCGTCGCCGAGAACGAGCAGGGACACCCGCCGTAGCCGGTGACGGTGCCGCTCCAGGTCCCCAGGGTGCTGTCGAAGCTTCCGTCGTAGGTGACGGAGAACGGGCTGCCGGGTCCGCTCGTGAAGTTCAACATGATCGACAGCGTCCGGGGACTCGACAGGATGCCCGACCCCGACGCGTGGCGCGAGACGTCGTTGAACAGGTCGTCAATCGTTCCCGACACAGCCGCCCCGTCCTGGGACAGATCGATCGGCTCCTGCCCATCGGGGACGTCGGGCGAGTTGACCGTCGCGATCCAGGTGGCCGTCACGGTGTCGGTAGTCACCGACCCCTGCGCCTGGGCCGACGCCCCCTGCGAGTCGAAGACCGTCACGGTGACCGGGAACGTTCCCGCGCTCGTGAAGACGTGCGACGTCGACGCCGAGGTCTCGTTCGCCGAACGGTCGCCGAAATTCCACGAATAGGTGTAGGGCGGCACGCCGCCGGAGGCCTGCGGTACCAGCTGGAAGGCAAACACGGTCCCCGACACGATCCCGGTGCCGGTCGGCGACGCGCTGATCGATCCGGCGCTCAGGGGTGTCGTCGGACCTGCGATCGTCGAGGTGGGCGGCGGCGCACTGCTCTGCACGAGCGTCACCGAATTGACCGACGCCAGCGGATTGGACCCGCACGTGCCCGAGGTGGCCCCGCCGGTCCACGTCAGCGAGATCTGATTGGTCCCGCCCGAGAACGCGCGCGCGGCCGTGCACCCCTGCTCGGTCGCATTCAGCGTTCCGGTGAACGTGCCGCTGATCGCCGGCGAAACGGTTCCCACCAGCTGGCCGCTGATGTTGCCGCCCCCGCCGTTGGTCGTGCTGTACACGCCGGTGACGTCGTAGGTGGTCGTCGCCTCGGGACGCAGCAGGTGCAGCAGCGGCGGGAATGACGCGGTCGCCGCCTTCAGGAAGAGCGTGATGTCGGCCGGCGCGTCCGGCGGCGGAGGTGGATTGGACACGGCCACGTAGTGAGCCACGGCCGACGTCGCCGCCACCGACGTCGTCGTCAGCGTCCCGCCGACGCTCACCTGGTTGCTCACCACGGTCTTCTGGCCGGCATCATCGGTCGCGGTGAGGATGATGGTGTAGGTGCCCGCCAGACTGTAGGGGTGCCGCGTCGTGACCCCGGTCTTCGTCGTGCCGTCGCCGAAGTCCCACGAGTAGCTGACCAGCTTGCGTCCGGCCTGCGGCTTTGACGCGCTGGCGTCGACGAAGACATCCTGGCCCGCGTTGGCTGGGTTCGGCGAAATGGTGAACGACACGCTCGTCCCGGGCAGGACCGACGTGGTGGTGGTGGACACGCTGGTCGTGGGCGTGAGACCCGCCGGCCCGACGGGGCTTTTGGCCTGGCAGCCGGCGGACAGAGCGACGCACGCGACACACGCGCCGGACAGGAGCGTTCTATTTGCGATGGTCACTGCCTTCTTCCCTGGTCATTTCACGGCTCCGCGTGGACGACGTCGCCGCGGCGTCGGTCCTCACGAGATTGAGCGTTGCCGACCCTCCGAGCGCCGTGTCCGAGAGCGCGTTCCCCGACCCGCAGGGCGGCGACGCTGCCCCCGTCCAACTGAGCGACGCGTCGGTCAGCGTCCCCGTGAAGCCGCGGCCGTCGCACATGCTCGTCCCTGGATCGACCGTCATGGTCCCGGTGAAGGTGCCGTTGACCTCGGGCGACGCCGTTCCGACGAAGGTGCCCGTCACTTTGCCCGTCCCGCTCGCCGGCGTGCCGAAGACACCCGTTATCGCGTACGTCGGGGCCGCGAGCGGCCGGATGAATGCCAGCAACCGCTGGAACGACGTCGACGACCCCGCGTTCACCAGCTGCAGGAACAGCGTGATGTCGGCCGGTGCGTTGGGCGGCGGCGGCGGCACCGAAACAGCCACGTAGTGCGCGACCGCGCTCGTCGCCGGCACGGTGGTCGTCGTCAGCATGCCGACAAGGCTGACGGGTTTGGTCACCGTCATCTTCTCACCGGCGCTGTCGGTCACCATGAGCGTGATCGTGTAGGTCGCCGCCATGTCGTACGTATGCGACGAAGTCACTCCGGTAGTGGTCCTGCCGTCTCCCCAGTTCCAGTCGTAGGTCACGAAATGCCGCCCGGGAATCGGCACCGACTGGCTGGCGTTGACGAAGACCGTCTGCCCCACGTTCGCGGGATTCGGCGACACCGTGAAATCGACGACGGCCACCGGCTCGACGCTCGTCGTGGTCGACGACGTCGTCGACGTCGTCTGCGTGACCGTCACGGTGCCCGGACCCACCGGGGTCTTCGACTGACAGGCGGACAGGGCGATCGCCGCGCCCGTCAGCGCCAGAGCCAGTTGCCTGCCTCTCTTGTCGAGCACCATCCGCACTCCCGTCGATCGTCCGCGTTCGGCGCGGCGCATCAGAACGTCAGGTCCAGGCTTGCCACCGGCGTGAGACGGGCGTGCAGGCCGTTGTCCTTCAGCGTTGTCAACACGTTCAGCGAAGCCAGCAGATTGCCCTTGACGTTCAGCTTCAAGCCCGGAATCAACACCAGCTTGTTGATGCCGTCGGGCAGAGCCACGGCCGTCCGGCTCGAGGTGGCGCCGAAGGGGTTCGGCGGCAGCGTGTCGTCCCGGAATCCCACGACGCCGGCGTGGCGCGTCTTCTGGCCCAGGATGTCGACGAGCAGCGTGAGCCGCGGAACGGCCTCGAACTCCAGACCGGCCACCCACCGGATCTGGTCTTTCGCATTGATCGTCGTGTTCTGGTTGAAGTCGGTCACGACGGGCACGCCGTCGCTCCACCACTCGTACCCGGCATTGACGTGAGGCCGAATACGGCCCTTGCCCGACGAGGCGATGATCGAAACCAGCGTGCGCGTGATCCCGAGTCCCCGGAAGTTCGCGGAATCGCCCGTCGGCAGGTGCACCGTCGCTTCCACCGCCAGGCCTCCCGGGTCCGGCACTCCACTTCCGAACGAGAAGAACCGGTACTTCCCGAATGCCGCGATGTCACCGATGCCCGACGAGGTGCCGGAACCGACCGCTCTCAGGATGACGTCGCCGTTGCCGTTCTCGACCCACGACAGGCCATCCAGCTTGATCTTGATCATCGGCACCGCCACGCCCAGGTCGAACGCATCGGTCACACCAATCGTGCCGGACATGACGAGCGTTGTCGCCGACAGCGACAGGCTCGAGAACCCCGCGCGGGCGTTCCTGGGATCGGTTGCGGTCACGGTGCCAAGCTGCATGTGGTCGAGCTTGAGATCGCCCAGGTTGGTATAGGCAGTGGACGTCAGGTGCGCGGCGACGCTGACCTTCCCCTCACCCGACACCAGCGCGCGCTCGGCGAAGGACGGACCGAACGTCGTGGCCGTCCGGACCTGCAGGCCGGTCGTGGGATCCAGCTTGAAGACGAAGCCGCCGGAGGAGTTCGCCAACGGCGCGGTGTTGACTTCGAGCGAGGTCGCCAGGGCGATTGCTTCGCCCGCCGCAGGAGAACCGGTTGGCGTGACGACCTGCGCGAGGGTGTCGCGAAGGGAAAGCCCCGGCGTCGTCGTCGTCGACTGGGCTGACACGCGCGCGACGCTCACAGATGCCGAAATGAGGGTCAACACACACAGGTAACGACGCACTCACACCTCACTGTTCGAACGAGCGCCGCCGCCCTGGCGGAACACGGCAGCCACTCTCGCGAACTCACCGGGAACCCAGCAGTTGCGAGTAGGTATATCGCACGGTTGGTGAAGCCAGTCAAGAACGTTTCTTCGCCCGCTATTCACTCTCGATCGCTCGAGTGCGTTGGACGACGGTCGGCGGTCGCCGGGGGCGTCGTGAACCGGTACAGGGCATAGCGCTCGCCGCGATCGCGAGAGTCGCGCACCAGCTCAGCCGGGCGAAGCGCCAGGGCCTTCTGACAGAAGCTTCGCTGCACGGGATCCATGACGTTGCACCAGTAGTTCCAGTGCAGGTACACGCCTCCCGCGAAGCGCGTGACGAGATAGTCCAGATACCCGGGATTGCTCACGACCAGCGACATCTGGCCGGCGTTGACGCCCCACACCTGGAACATCCCCGGATTGTGCGTCAGCACGTACGAATCGTCCGGCAGGCTGGACGCGGCCGACCGGGCGAAGCGGACGTCGGCGCGCGCGGCCCACGCCTCCTCCCCCGTCGCCCGCACGAGCGGCACGTACCAGAGGAACTGGAACAGCAAGGCGCCCGTGATTGCCAACTCGGCCGGGAGTGCCGGCCTGACGCGCCTGACCCAGCGCAGCACCCGGGAGGCGCCCAGGCCGCCGAGCACCGCCAGCGGCGGATAGGTCATGAGGGAATAGCGCACGTCGGCGCCGTAGTCGTAGCTGCCCGCGTAGAAAAGCAGGTCGACGCCGAAGAACGCCAGAAAGTAGACGAGCATCGCCAGGCGCCCGCCCGGGACCTGTGCGCGTCGCGCGTGCCACGTCTCCCCGTCATGCGATCGATCGCGACGACGGATCCCGAGTCCGATCGCGGCAAGGACGCTGAAAAGAATCGGAAAGCGCTCGTCGCCCAGGAAGAAGCCGAGATTGACCGGGAGGTTCAGGCCCAGGTACTTGAACGACAATCGGGCATCGGTCGTGCCCCAGCCTTCGTTCCTCACGGCAAACGTGTGGCCGATGTGCACGGCGACGAGACCGAAGAACAGCAGGCCCACCCACCAGACGCGCGGCCGCCCGATCTCCTCGCGCAGCGGGCGCCACGACAGGACCGCAACGGGCAGCAGGATGAGCAACGATTCCGGTCGAAACTGAACGGCGTACGCGGCCGCCACACCGGCCGCCGCGAGCGCCGCGGTGCTCCTCGTTCTCACGAAGAGCGCGGCGCACGCCAGCGCGCCGACGCATGCCAGCGAAGCCGTCGGCTCCGCGGCTGCGGTCGCCGACCACAGAATCTGCTCGGGCGTGAGCGCCATGAGCAGCCCTGCCAGCAACGCCGCCGTACGGTTGCCGACGAGCAGGAACGCCAGCAGAGACACCAGGCAGACCGTCATCGCGAAGGCCGCGCCGTTGACCCAGTGGGCCGCGGACTCGTGGACGCCGAACACGCGATACACCAGGCTCAGTAGGTGAGGATAGGCATACGGCTGCTTGTTGTACTCTCCGCTCAGGCACCGCAGGCGGCCTGTACTCCACGATGCCGTCGTTGCACATCTGGGCGAGCTTGAGGTCCGTGAGGTTCTGCCCGACGTTCTGATAGATCTGCTCGTCGTAGTAAATCCGGTTGGTCCGCGGCGCGACACACGTGGCGAGGACG
This sequence comes from uncultured Acidobacteriota bacterium, assembly GCA_963840225.1. GTDB lineage: Bacteria > Acidobacteriota > Vicinamibacteria > Vicinamibacterales > CAVVIG01 > JBLMXQ01. Next base: position 432,602 of record CAWIYH010000004.1, on the reverse strand, counting down.
AAGGCCAGCGCGGCCAGCGCCGCAACCGCGAGTCCGTCACGCCACTCGAGCTCCCGCCCGACCTCCCGCGCAACCGTGACGCTCACCACGACCAGCAGCACCAGGCAGGCTTCGAGCGACCAGAATTGAAGGGACTTCAGGTCCTGACGCAGCAGCCCGGCCGGCGTCCGCAGCAACCACGCCACGAGCGCGGCCAGGCTCGCGAGCCACGCCAGGGCGAGACCGGCCCATGACCAGCCGGCGTGGGCAACGCCGCGAGGATTCGGAAAGCTCACGTGTCCGCGCATTCGTATGGTTCGACCGCCGCTCCCGCCGCCGCCGCTGGTCCGCGCTCAGGCCGACGGAGCTCAAGGACGAGTTCGCTCGACGGCCGGAACAAAGCTCGCCGGGCCCAGGCCGGCCCGGGTGCCGAGTGCGTCCACGAGGATAGTGCAGGCAGGATGGATTTCTGTCTCGGGGCCGAGCGCGACCTATCGCTTCGGCTTGTGGAACATGGTATCGATGTACCAGTTCCCCCGCGGCTGCGGCCGCAACAGGGTCACCGTCGCGGTCGTCTCCTGCTTCTGGATCCCGCCCACCTTCCGATCGAACGTCTGCTTGACGTCCACCTGGACCTTGGCCGTGCCGGCGGTGGGGTCAAGCTGCACGAATTGCGGTGGGAGCGCCAGGGTGCATTCCACTGAATTGAGGTCCCTGAACTGATCGCGGACGGTGTTGGACGCCTTGGGAAAGACCTGCTTCAGCGCGTCGGCATCGAGGCTCTCGTAGGCGGCGCAGTAGTCGGTGAGCGTCTTCTGGATGGCGTTCTTCGCCGTCACGTCCGGCGGCGTCGGAGGCGGGGTGGGATTGTTCCCCGCGCCGACCGGCGACACAACCGTGGTCCCTTCGGAGCCTGGAGCTGCGACGACCGGGGTACTCGCCGGAGCAACCGCCGGCGGCAGCTGCGGTACCGTCGGGCCGGGAGCCGATACCGCGTTCTGGCGCGGTTTCCGCGGCGCGACCGACGGCGTCACGCTGCCCGCCGCCGCCTGCGCTCGCGCTGGGGCGCCCTGCGTGAAGACGGCCCCGCACGTCCGGGCCTCGATCATCGTCGTCTGACCGTCCGGCGCACAGGCGCCGGTGTAGCGGGCGAAGACGTAGCCCTGATCGACCAGGACGTCCAGCTTGACCGCCGCGCCGTCGGGGTGCGTCGTCGAACACTCGGACCCGAGCGTGCCGCAGGTGATGCCGTTGCTGACGATGGTGCCGCCCTTGGGTGGCGTGATGGTGAGCACCCGCGACACCCCGCCCGACGCCTCCGGGATGCGGTTGAAGGTCGCGCCGCACGTCCGGGCCACGGTCATCGTCGTCATGCCGCCGGGCGCGCAGTCGCCGGTGTAGCCCGCGAATACGAACCCGGCATCGGGCTGCGCGTTCAAAGCGACCATCTCGCCGCGTGCGAGCGTCGCCGTGCAGTTCGACCCGAGCGTGCCGCACGTGATGCCGTTGCCCGTCAGCGTGCCGCCGGTCGGCCGGGCGATTGTGAGCGATCGCCCCGAGGCGAAGGCGCCGCTCAGCCAGACGCCCGTCAGCACCAGCCCGACCACGGCGACGACCGACGCCGCGACGAGCATGGGCCACCGATAGCGCTCCCACAGGGGGCGCAGAGCCTCCCACGGCGACGGGGGTCCGGAGTGGACGCCGGTCCTGACGATGGTCGGCGAAATGGAGCCCGGCGGAGCGACCTGCGTGGGCGGCAGCGACGTCGCCGAGGGAGCGGCCGCCACGGCGGTCGCGACCCACGCGTGCGGATCCAGCCGCTCGAGCAGGGCGCGGGCGCCGAGGTGATTGGGCTCTTCGGCGAGCGCCTCGATGGCGAACCGCCGCGCGGCCTCCTCGGCGCCCTCCTCGTACACGGCGAGCGACCGCTGGTAGGCGGCGTTGGCGCGCGCGTCGCGCGAGCTGCGGCCCGGAGTCGGCGCGGGGGGAGGCGTGGGCCGCGCCGGCGGCGGGGTGCTGGCCGCCGGTCCGAGGCGCCAGCGTTGATGCTCGAGCGCCTGCTCGAATTCCTCGGCGCTCTGAAAGCGCCGGTTGCGGTCCTTCTCCAGCGCCCGCGCGACGATGGCGGTGATGTCCGGATCGATGCCCTGGACGAAGGACGCCAGCGGCGCCGGCTGCTCCTCGAGGACCTTGTTCTCGATTTGCCGGGTGGTCCCGCCGGAGAAGGCCTCGCGGTACGACAGCAGCTCGTACAGCACCGTCCCGACCGCGAAGAGGTCGCTGCGGCAGTCGATCTCGCCGCCCTCGATCTGCTCGGGCGACATGTAGCCGGGCGTGCCGATGCGCATGTTGACCTGCGTCATCTGCAGGCCGACCCGCGTCATGTTGCCCTCGGCGACGCGCGCAATCCCGAAGTCGAGGACCTTGAGCCGGCCGTGCTGCTCCACCATCAGGTTGGCCGGCTTGATGTCGCGGTGGATGATGCCGGCCTCGTGCGCCTGACCCAGACCGGCGCACAGCTCAGCCATGAGCTTGAGCTTCTGTGCGACCGTCAGCGGCGCGCGCCGCTTGATCTTCTCGGCGAGCGTCTCGCCGCGCACGTACTCCATCACGATGAACGGCGAGCCCTGGTACTCGCCGTAGTCGTAGATGACGACGATATTGGGGTGATTCAGCGCCGCGAGGGCGCGGGCCTCACGGGCAAAGCGCTCGCGAAGGTCGCTCGACGTGAGGCTGGCGTTGAGGAGCTTCAGCGCGACGAGCCGGTTCGTATTGGGGTCGCGGGCGAGGTAGAGGTCGCCCATTCCCCCCCGCCCTATGAGGCTCTTGATCTCGTACCGGCTGATGTTGACGGGAAGAGACGCTGTCAACATGGGGGCAGAATGGCGAAGATGTTAGCACGCCACGCGTTCCCGCAGCGAAAGCTGACGATGGAGGACACGCTGGTCGCCCCCGGTTCGAGCAAGAAATGCGCCGTTGGACGCCGCGGGGGGCTGGAGCGCCGCAGGCCGGCCCGATCCCCGACGGCCGGCGCAGAGCGGCGCGCGCGGGCGCCAGCGGGCGTCGGAGTGCCCCGGTCAACGGGATTGCGCACGATAGAACCGGAAGGTGCCCTGCACCGTGATCGTGGTCGTCTTGTGCCCGCTGGTACTGGTCCCGCCGACAAAGAAGAGGCGCGTGCGGACCACCGGCGAGCCGGACGGAGCGTTCTGCTCGAGCACGGTCACGGCGCCGTTGGCCTCGACGCGCTCGACGATGGCCGTGTGGTGAGGACGTTCCTGAGAATCGGTGACAAATGTCTCCGATCCATCGCCCTTTTGTGTATCGACTTCGCGATTGTACCGGTAGTCACGAAACTGGACGACATCGCCCGGGCGGACCTCCGAGAGGCTGACCTCGGTTCCCCACACGTAGTCGGCGTCCGGCGTGACCGCGCCGTAGTGGTCGGCGCTCTGGGCCCCGGCGTGGCGCAGCGCCTGGTCGGCCAGCGCGAAGCACTCGCCGTCGCCCACGCGGTGCGCCATGTGTCGGCGCGGAAAGCTGACGATCTGGGCGCCCATGCTCGGCTGGTTCGCGCTGCCGGTGCGCGCGTCGAGGCCAATCGGCCCGGGCGGCGGCGAATCCGTGCGGGCGAGCGTCCCCGTGTCGATGATAATCGGATCGCGCAGCTCGTTGGCCGAGCCGGGTACCGTACCGTTGCCCATGGCCTCAGCCCCCGTCCGACCGGCGGGGCAATGTGCAGAACTGTCTCGGGTTACCTGTGGTTCGTGTTTGACAAGGGTATCACGGGTCGATAGGCTGAGCCGGGTCTCGAAGGAGCCCGTTCAACATGGATGGACGCGACAGCATTCAGTCTCTGCTGGTGCTCAGGAAGCTGACGAGGGCCATCGCCGACGCGGTCCGCTCGCAGATGATCGCGTATCTGACGACGCTGGCGCCCCTCTGTCAGCCGCGGATGGTGCTCGGCGACTACATCCAGGGCGGGTCGAGGGAGTCGGCCCGGAAGGCGGACAAGGCGTTCAAGGAGCTGCAGGGGCTGTACGAGACCGTGGCGAGCGCCAAGCCGTTCAACCTGCCGCGCGAGCTCTCCTCGCCCATCAACTTCACGGGCGCGGGGTTCGACATCACGGCGGTCGACTACCCCCACGTCATCCAGGTCGAGTCGGGCTCCCGCACGATCATGGTCCGCCGTCCCTTGACGTGGACGCTCAGCTACGCGGGCTTCGCCCCCAGCCGGCTGCCCGATCTCCTCAAGACGAAGCTGCGTCCCGGGGACGATCTGCAGCAGTTCGTCCTCAGCTACCTGCTCCTGCACGTGGTGACGGCCAATTCGCCGGGTCTGCTGCAGATGACCGAGGCGCTCCACTTCCCGATCACCAGCACGACGTCGCCCGAGTTCGCGACGCTGCCGGTGACGCGCATCGGCGCGGCCATCGCGACGGCGCGGCCGTCGGACGAGGTCATCCTCCAGAGCGCGGAGCTGACCGGGATGGACGCGTTCGAAGAGGTGGTCAACGTGCCGGACATCGCGGCGCTGCAGGATCCGCTGCGGGAGCGGCTGCTCGATCTCGCCAGGCAGCACGCGCCGGAGATGATCTCGGGCTGACGGTAGTGTCGCGGTTTCCACCGGAGGGCCCCGTTATCGTAATCAGGAGTTGATCACCAGGCTTCGGCAATCGTTGCAATCAGGCTATGCACTGACACCGACAAAGACGGCTCAACTAAGCCAGACTCGAACGTGAAGGAAACCTGCTTTGCCGCTCGTTAGCACGTTGCCGAACCGATAGGCACGGTTTTATTCAGAGTCTTTCGTCTCAGCACTATCCCTTGGCCGCGCCGATGCGGAGTACCGATGCGACCGCGTCGAACGCCCGGCACCTGACAGCCCACGGAATCAGTGCCCTCCTGTTTTTGGGGTCTTTGTTCAGGCGGTCCACGGCTCGCCGGCGCCATTCGGCATAGCCGGTTGAACTTCTGTTCACGAGCGCATGCAGCAAGCGCGCGGTAATCTCGGCCTCAGGTTCTGGCGCTTCATCGCCGTCGAACGTGACTCCAGCCAATTCATCCGCAAAAACCGCGGCGTGCTCCCCACTTCCGAGATAGAGACAGAACAGCGTGCGCGCCTGAAGTGTTTCCGGCGAGTCGTCTGCCCAGATTTCAATCGGCAGACTGGCGAGGAAATGAGCGGTCCCAATGTCGTTCAACGCATGAGCGAGGCCAAACCAATCGATTAATTCGCCCGCGCCTATCTCGCTTCCGTGATCGAGCCCCGCGCATCGATGGACTAACGCCTGTCGATAGCACTCTTCGATTTTGTCCCGTCGATGCGCCCCGTGTCGTTCGAGTAATGCGCAGTCCAGAAAGATATCGCAGGCCTGATCGTGAATACCGCCGCCGCCAAGGTGAGCCGCGAAGACCTGACGTTCAGGAATTCGCGCGAGAACCCGCTCGTACCGAGCAATGGCCTGACGGCCAATGTCAACCAGCCAAGCGCTGATTGACGGGCCCTGCTCCCCGATCAGGCTCAGACCCTCAAGAAATGCACCCATCTCGCTGTCGATGGCCGTCCACATGTCCAGCAACACGTCGACGATACCGTCGCCCGTACAGCGTAGCGGCAGCGCGACAGGTCGGCTCGTGTCGTACGCGAACGCGAGCTCATCACTATCGCGATAAACAGCCAGCACCGTGCCTTCCGAGATATCACCCGGGGGCAGCCTCCACGTGACGTCGGTCCACATATCAGATAAGGGTGCCCAGCTCCTGCTCGGCGCCGGACCGCTATCGTCCGAATAGTAGTGAACCCAGCCGTCGTGGACTCGGTAGAAATCGAGAAACTCGTCGGGCATCGGCCTCGCGAGCAGCACATCGTTTGCGACGGGCGACCGCCCCCGGAACGGAATCCACTCGTCGCCATCGCTGAAGAAATAAACCAGACTCGCCGGAGTCTCATCGGTGCGCAGGAATCCGATGCCGTGCAAGCGCTCCTGCAGCGCTCGATAGACGCGAGGCACTCGATCAGCGAGCGGCTGCCAGAGTAGGGCGATCGCGGCGCGCGGATCGTCGGTTGTGAGCAGTGGCCTCCATTCAGCTGGCGCTTCGGCCGGGGCGCCCAACAGTGGAGCAATCGACAGGACGGGGTCGCCTTCATCGACGACTTCGTCGATCAGTTCGCAATACTGCTCCTCGGATATCCTCATAGCATACCGGCAAGTGTTCGACTTTTTCGTCGCATCCCTTTCGTTAACTTCTGGACACCTCGCAGATACTCCGTAGCTTCACCCATTTTCGAACAGACCACGATGCCCTTGAACAGTTGATTGTCGAACGCTTCAGCAGACATGGCGCGTTTCCGCCAGAAGCGCGATCGACATGCGAGAATTCGTCAGTCGAAACCAGGAGCCATAATCGAGATCCGCTGGAGCCGATTCTTCATGTTGTCGTAGAGAATGTGAAGGCTGTAATCATGGAACCGCCACAGCGCGTACCCGTCAAGGTCGTCGTCTTCGTGCTCGTTCGGTTTGCGGCCGACTTTGGCTTGAATAAGACGCTGGGTGTCGTCGAAAGCAAGGCCGAACGGCAACTCACCTGTCCACTGGCGCGCGTCCAGATCGCGCGAGCGGAAGAAACGTACCGCGCCTAGAACCATGGTTTCCGGGCCTCTTCGTGCGATGCGCGTTCGGTACGCGCCCTTCAGATTTCTTGCGGGCGCAAAATCGAGTTCCAGTCCACACTCGAATCGGAAGTCGATCTCGTCGCTCTCTTCGTGGGCCACTCTCTCTCCGAGACCGAGCGGTTGAACACGCTCACGAAGCTGCGGCGACGTCGCAGGCAAGCCGAAGAGCTCGAACCACTCCCCGACCGCCACATTCGGCTGGACGCGGCCCCCTTCCGGCCAGGGCTTCGGTTCGAGTTGGCACACTATGTTGTCAACGCTCCTATTGCCGGATTTGTAGCTGACTGTCATCCAGAATCCGGGCAACTGCCATGCGTCTCGCCTATATGAGCGAAGAAGCCGTTCATGTTGCCGAAGCTTCCGCCGAACTTCCTTCCGGTCGTCGGACCATTCGAGACCGAATGGCAGCCTGTCCTCGAACTGCGCCACATCTTCGAACGCCGTGTAGAAGTACAGCTGAAAAACGACCAAGTCTGCGGGATCCCGACGACGTTTCCACTTTTCCAGCGCCATAAAGAAGGCGCGATCAACGAATCCCAGCTCTACACCTCGACGACTTACCAGTACCCAGTCGTACAGCACCTCGCGATCTTGCGGGTCGAGTTCGGGTCGCCGACGTGTGCGCAATTCGACGAGTGTGCTCTCCACGTCTGGATCGTCGCTCCGACGCCCAAAGAGAGACAGAAGTCGATTAGCATCCACAGTCACGCGAGTCCTTCAACAGACAGGTGAGTCATTAAACGGGCAACTGGATCGCTACCGATCGGATCCGCTTGTGCTCGGCATCGAAGTGGATGAACAGAGCGTGATCTTTGAAGTCCCACCGGTGCATCGCCACTGCCTTGTTGCCCTTGGCGGCTCTTCCGAGGCGCGCCTGAACCTCCTTAAGCCCGAACTCCTTTTGGAGGCCGTGCGGAAACTTGCCTGGAAACGATGCATAACCCTGGCTGCTTCCCTCACCGTACATGCAGATGTGTGTCAACACGAGCGTACCTTCCTCATAGTCCTTCACACGCGTCTTCACTTCGTCCTCGTCCGTAAACGTGATGTCAAGGCCAAGCTTCTTGCTCACAACATAAGCGTCGAAACTGTATGGACTAACCTTCGGCTTCTTCTTGCCAACACCACACTCCGAGAGTAGTTGCTGCACTGCCAGATCGTCCCACTCCAGGCCGAGCAGTAGTATGAAGTCGTCGCCATTCAGGTTATCGGGGCGTGTCATTTCGCACTGTTAACGGCTTTAGTAATCATGTTTTCGTACCATTTCTGCGTGCGCCCATTGACCTGTTTCGCCCAGTCTGTATAGGCCTTTCGACACTGCTTGCTGGCGCCTTTCTTTTTCAGACCCTTCTTGATCGCAGCAGTATCTCGATTCGCGGCCTGCTTCTTCCTGTTCGCGTCGCGTTCGTAAAGCTTTCTACCTTTGCTGTCAGTTGCCTTATTGCGATTCTTGAACGTCTTGCTATACGCCTCGTGTACCCCTTTCGGAATCGCGCAGGCGGACGCAGCACGGACAATGGCAGTCTCTTGAGCGGGACAAAGTTTCCGTCCAGAAAATACGTTCGTTTTGGCGTTATGAATCAGCGCCGCACACGATGGAATATGATCGCGTTCCTTGCCATCCGCTGTGTAGTTGTCCTTCATGTGACCATAGCTGCCGCTATCGCCACACTTGTGTTTCTTCTTCTGTTTTCGTGGCCTCTTTCCCTTTTTTCCCTTTCGCCCTTTGCCTCCCTTCTTTTTCGCACCCTGCCCCTTCTTCGCCGCTTTGGAGCCCTTGCCTCCAGTACCCGGTGGAACCGTTCCAGCTGTCACGTCTCAGAGCCTCAACACGCCGCCTCGATCAACAAGGCGCCATGTGCACGCCAACCGTGTTCCCGTCGTTCTGCTTGGTGGGCACCGTGTGATGCGCCCACATCTTGCCCTCGACCTTGACAGTCGGCGCTCCCATCATGAATTCGGCTGGCCCTTTGATCTTGTTCGAGACCACGCCCATTGCCGCGCCGGCTTCGTCGCCGGTGGAGATCATGATTTTGTCGCCTTTGCGCAGCGCCTGCTTGCACTTGACTTTCACCTTCGAAGAGCCCTGACCATCGCTTGTCTTCGCGATGTTTGGATAGGGCATAGGGACGGGACCACCCGGCGAGGGCGTCTTGCACACGTCGAGCGGTCCTGTCGTAAGGCACTGCCCGCTTGATGACGTCGTCGCCATTTCGAAACCCATATCTCAGCCCAGATGAACGGTCCTGCCGTTGATATGAATGTTCTCCGTTGTCTTCAGGTGCGCGCGCCCGGCCCGAACCAGCCATCCCTCGTCGGCCACCAAGCGCAGACGCCGACTCTTCGATTGCACCAGCCCAGTGGCCCAGGTGAACGCATTGTTTACACGCTGCACGAGTGTCATCGCAATCAGATTCATGCGTTCGAAACGCAGCGTACCGCGCGGCGCGCTCATGTCGAAGGACTCGCCGCTCCGCATCTGGATCACCCTGCCGGCGGAGATGTGCACGCAGCCGTTCGGTGCCTCGAGCCTCAGGTCGTTGGCAACTCGTAACGTAGTGACACCCTGTCCATCGAGCAGCCCGATTACATACGCTTCAGACGCGTTGCCTGAGATCACCAGCACCTCGTCGGCGCGCTCTGGGCTGTAGGGCATCGCCATTGCGAGCCGTGCCCACATTACCCGATTGTCCGGCCGGGCAATTTGAACATAGCCGGATTGTCCGGAAATACCGAGTACCCTGGCGGGACCCAGATATTCGACGGCCTCAGCGATCACGTGACCTCCTGTCGGCGCTTGACGCCGCGGACGTTCGCTCCTGCGAAGCGAGTTCCCACAGATGCAACCTCGATCAACGAAGCCCCGTAGAGATTGGATTGCGTCAAGTCCGCCCCGCTCAGATCCGATTGATCCATCGACGCATCGAACAGATTGCAGCGGCGCATCTGCGCGCCGCGCAAGATGGCCTCGTTCAAACGAACCCCCTTCAGATCTGCGGCGTCGAATGTCGCCGCCGCCAGATGGGCACCAGAAAATTCAGCGCCAACGAGTCTCGAACCGCTGAATGTTGCTCCGAAGGCTCAGCCGATTCCCACACCGACTCGTCGGCCACGCAATCGCGGAAATTGCCTTCGCACAGGAGCGATTCGGCCCCTCGAAGCTTGAACAAATTCGCGCCGGCAGCATTGACGTGCCGGCCCCACGCATCCTCGACGGCCGCCTCGCTCAAATTCGCGCGTGAAAAATCGGTGCGATGCACACGGGCGTCACACAGATCGCTGGCGCTGAGGTTCGCGTTCTCGAGGGTCGCGTCCGACAGGTCGGCTTTGGCGAAAATCGCGTCCACCGCCTTGGCGTGCCGCAGCGTCGCACGACGCAGCCTAGCGTTCGTAAAGTCTGCTCCGCAGAGATCGGCGCGGGAAAGATCGGCGCCGGTCAACCAGGCTTCCGTCAGGTCCGCCCCGCTTAGAATCGCTTCGACGCACCTCGCCTCCCGTAGATTCGCTCCAGCGAGGACCGCGCCTGTCAGGTCAGCGCGAGACAGGTTTGCATGTTCCAGGTTCGCCCTTTCCAGAATCGCATCGCGCAAGTCGAGTCCGCTCAAGTCGAACGCCGAGAGCGTGAGGCCAGTCAGGTCGCACCCGGCAAAACTTGCACGGTCGGCAGCCATTTGCCGGACGAGTTCGATCGTCATCCAGGCTTCGTCCGGACCAGCAGGGGTTGGTCCCAACGCGGTCGGCTCCTCGTCTGTGACCCGCCCTTCGGTTGAAGATTCGCCAGGCGGCGGCTCAGTCTCCGGCGCTGCGGCCACAGCTTGCGCTGCCGGCGCAGTCGACGTCGCCGGTGCTTCGGCTTCCTCCACCTGCGTTTCGTCGGCTCCCTCTTCCTCGTCCTCCTCTCCTCCCGGTTCGAGCTCTTCCGGCTCGAGCTCGTCTTCCGCGAGTTCACGACGCGCCAGCGCGTCTTCCAAAAGGAGCACACATTTCGCTGCGTCGGCCCGTGTCTGCTCCAACGGCTCGGTCACTGCGAGAAAGTGGTCGCAGCCAATGAGCTTTCGGCTGCGCACCGGGATGTGACCCCGCCAAGCCAGCACCAGCGTCTCGGAATCCATGTCGATCCACACCGTGTCGATGTGCATCGGGATTTCACGCAGGAGATAGCCAGCGCCCATCTGCTCGTTGAGAAAACAGCGGATCCGCAGTCCCGGCAGACGGCTTTGGTATTGTGCAATGCGTGGGTGGAGATGCTCGAAGTACAGCTCTTCGTCCCCTCGAAGGTATGGCTCGAGTTGCTGATCCGCTGATGCGACATTGAAACAGCTCCAGTCGATGTCGGCTGGAAGGCCAGGCCATCGCTCCTTCATGTACCGTTGGTCGAACGTGCCGAATTTTGAGCGTCGCTGCGGCCAGGTCTCCGAAATCGGACCGAACCCAACGGGGTCCACAACATCGGTCGGGAATTGCAGTCGCGCATCGAGCGACTCCAGGTTGGGCATTAGCAGATTTGCGACCGGTGTTTTGGCCTCCGGCGGCGTGAAGCCTCTACCGAGCGGATTGCGATCGAACCCGGGCCCGCCGAACGCGCGATCCCACGATAAACGGAGGCTGGCAAAGGGCTCCGGGGCCGACATCGTGCCGTCGGCTCTCCAATGGCGGTCGCCGAAGACGGCGACGGCTTTCCCTCGGGAGCCGACTCGCAAGCCAGCCCTGAGCGCGCGCACCAGCCTTCCTTCCGGTGCGTGGCAGGTGCCGATCAGAACGACGTCGGTGCGCGGCTTGAACGGCGCGAAATCGGACGGGTAGCGTAGCGGCTTGGTCGGATCGTCATTTTCGAAGGAATCTCCAGTCAAGCGGAGCTGTTTGTCTGCGATGACCGCCACAGCGCCAGGCCGCAAGCGAAAAGTGCCTTTGACGATTGCCGTTAGCGCGTATGCGGGCGGATCGATCTGCCCGACAATCCACGCCGCTTCTAGGCCGGTTTCGTTCACGTAGTCCACGTCGGAGGCTCTCCAGGCTTCCATCGTTCCGCTGTCAGGCGCTCTTCGTCCGTCCGACGGACCTGCTCAAGTCTTGCCGCTTCCCAGTTCACTCGTGAGCCGCGCGTTCCGTGAAAGTCCGTCCAATAGCAGTCAGCCCCATCAAAGTCGGCGTCGTCGATGACGGCGTGCACGATTTGCGCATAGCGGAGCCGAGCTCGACGGAATAGCGCACCGCGCGCGACCGCATCGGTGAACAGGCATTCGCGAAGGTCTGCATCAGAGAAATCGGCGCTGTTCAGGGTTGCGCCGATGAACTGCGCCGACAGGAGGTCGGCGTTGCGGAAAGCAGCGCCATCGGCCCGACACCTAATGAATCGTGCTGCCCGAGCGCTGACCCCGTTCAGGTGAGCGTTAGTGAGAACCGCTTCCGTGAAATCGCAACCGGTCAACCGCGCTCCATCCAGCCGCGTTTCAATGAGGCTATCTCTTGAGAAATCGCTGTCGATGAATTCGCATTTGGATGCATCCACTTGGTCCCACTGGCTGTCGGCGAAGCTGCATGATTGAAACATCGTGGCGCCGAAGCTGACGGTACGTAGATCCAGCCTGTCCAGAACGCTTTCCAGAAAGCGCGCCCGCTTGAGATTTGCGGCGCCTATCTCGGCGCCATCAAAATAGCTGTTCGCGACCGTCACACCCGAGAAGTTGGCGTTTACGCATTTGGCTCCGGACAACACCACGTCTCGGAGAAGCTCCGCGAGAGAAATCAGCCCCGTCCAGCTGGGCGTCCGAAAAGTCGACATCAACCAACTCGGCGTCGGCGAAGTTTGCGGACGACAGTATCGCGCCAACAAAGGCGCACCCGACTATCCGACGACCCGAGAAGTCGGCTCCTTTCAAGTCCGTTGCCGAAAAATCAGTTCCCACCAGAATGGCGTCTGCAAGCGCCGCGGCTGGCAGGACTGCTTGCGCAAGGAGAGCACCGGTCAAGTCGGTGCCAGCGAGGCGGGAGCCGGACAGATCTGCCTCGGTCAGGACGGCCGACCGACAGTCGGATTCCGAAAGGTCGGCTTCGATCAGGCGAGCCCCGGTGAGATTGGCCGCTTGGAGATTGGCTCCTTGCAGGTTCGCGCCGGATAGGACCGCTCCAGATAGGTCGACGCCGCTCAGGTTCTTCCCAGACAAGTCGACACCGCTTAGATCGGCCTCGCTAAAAGCGCCGCCCCGTGGCTCAGCCGGGAGCGCCTTTACACCAGTAAACTGCGAGCCGGAGAACGTACTCGTCTGGATCTCAAGACCCGTCAAGTCGGCCCCGATAAGCCAGCACTCCAGTACCTCGCTTTGCGATAACCGGCATTCGAAGAAATCCGCTCCTTCAAACACACAAGACAGGAAGGTGGTGCGGTCTATGTGCGTGCCGACAAAGGAAGTGCCCTTGAGCCCACACTCCACGAACCTTCCGCGCTGCACGTCACATCGGTTGAAAGTAACCGCGCCCAGGCTCGTGGATTCGAACAACGGGCCTCGAAAGGTCACGTGTCCGAACCGAACGTCGTCACACACGCTGCCAAACACCTGAACCTGTTCAAATTGGATGTTGTCGAGGATAGCGGCCTCGAGGCCGCAGCCAATGAACATCGCACCACGAACGTGCCCGCCTCGCCATTTCGATCTGCGGCACGCACACTCGAGCAGGCGGCACCCGTCGAGGGTCGCTCGATCGAAAGTGACATCCGCCAAACAGCACCCGACGAGCTGTGCGCCCGTTAGATCCGCACCCGTCAGGTCGGCCCCGGTAAGATCCACTCCCTGCCAGTATGTCTCACGAATACTCAACCCGCGCAGACTGCAACCGCGCAAGCCAACGCCCGTCACTGTGCGTCCGTCGAGAGGGATCTGAGCGGCAGACGCAGCGATGATCTCGTCCCGTGAGAGAGTCATCATTCGACTGTAAGGGTCGTGCCTTTGATTTTGGTCGGCGAATGCAGCTTGATTTCCGACCCCTTAGCTCCCAGGACTCCGCCGGCCTTAATATTCAGCGCCCCGCTCGCCTGCGTGTTCATGGCAGCGCCGGATTTCACGTTCATCGCGGCGCTTGACTGCATGTTTAGACCGGCTCCCGACTTGATGTTCATCGCCGCTCCCGACTCCTGAGTAAGTGCGGCGGCGGCCTTGACATCCAATTTGCCACCTGAGTTGGCCAGCAACTTCGAGCCCGCCAGAAAGTTCACCTTCGGCGAGGTGCCAGTCAGGTTCGAACCCGCTGCGACGGTGAACTGGGAGGCGGTCGTAATGGTCATCCGCGGATTCACGATAGTGTGAGAGCCGACGATCGTTTCCGTTCGACTTCCGCCGACATGCAGCGAGCTCTTACCTCCAACCGTCACGTCCTGTTTTCCCTTCACCGACGCGGTCCGGTTTCCCCCTACGGACACGTCTTCGTTAGCGCCAACCGACACCGCGTGCTTGGCTCCGATCGATGTATCGCGATTCGCACCGACCGTCAACTTATCGTTGCTGCCAATACTGACTTCGCGGTTGACGCCGACCGCGCACTTCTGGTTGTTCCCCACCGATTCAGAGTCGTTTACGTCAATTACGTCGTTCGATTGTTGTGCACAGTCGACGTCTGGTCGTGCTCAATCGTCGCTGCTCATGTCGTACTGGCCGTGAATGGTGATCTTCTCCTTCCCGGCCGTGTCGTCCATCGACAGCTCGTTGTACCCGCTCCCCTTGTGCGTGTTCGGACTTGATCCCGCTCAAGACGGCCCCGGCCGGGAACCCGAACGGCGGCTGGCATTCGGCGTTGTACACCCGCCCGGTGATGATCGGCTGGTCGGGATCGCCTTCGAGGAAGTCGACGATCACCTCCTGCCCGATGCGCGGCGTCGCCACCGAGCCCCATCCCTTGCCGGCCCACGGGTGCGAGACGCGGATCCAGCAGGAGCTGTTCTCGTCCTTCTTGCCGTACCGATCCCAGTGGAACTGCACCTTCACCCGGCCGTACTTGTCGGTGTAGATCTCGTCGCCCCCGGGCCCCACCACCATCGCGGTCTGCGGCCCCTGCACGAACGGCTTGGGCGTCCGGCGCCTCGGCCGGAACTGCTGCTGACTCGACATCGCCACGAACGAGCACCGGTAGTCGGTCCGCGCCTGCTCCCCGAGCGCCTCGTAGTCGCCGAACTCCAGGTCGTAGGAGCCGGCGACGACCAGGTGCTCCCGGTTCTGGTCCGCGCGCGGATAGTCCTCGAGGGTGAAGAGCGAGCCCACGTTGAGCCCTCTGGCGTTGGTCGCCCCCCGGGACGTCTCGAACTGCGTGCCCAGCTCGTTGATCCGCACGTCGGCGTACTGCTCGCCGTCGGAGGTCTGCAGGTAGTTCCCTGGATAGTCGTAGACCTCGTAGTCGCTCGGCGCGTAGCTCCGCGCCAGCACCTTCCGCGTCTTCAGCTCGACGCTCGGCCGCTCGAGATCGTAGTCGTCGTGGACGTAGACTCCCGGCTGGATCAGCCGCTCGACCTCCCAGCTGCCGACGTGCTCGATGTCGGACCGCACCAGCTTCTCGGGCGCGACGAAGGGCAGCTTCTCGTAGCCCGGCGTCGCCGTGTGCTTGCTCGTCGAGTCGGTCAGGACCATCGTGTCGTGGCCGTCGGTGTGCCGGAAGTAGTAGTAGATGCCCTCCTCCTCCATCAGGCGGCTGATGAAGTTGAAGTCGGTCTCCCGGTACTGCACGCAGTAGGTCCACTTCCGGTAGCTGCTCGTCAGCTCCAGCTTGAAGTCGGCGGTCGGATGGTCCCCGAACACCGCCTTGACGATGTCTGGGACCGTCATGTCCTGGAAGATGCGGCAATCCGCCGTGCGCGTGAGAAACCAGAGCCAGGGGCGCACGTCCGCCAGATAGCGGGTATAGGGGCCGACGGTCCCCCCCTGCCCGAACCGCGTCACATATCCGTTGAAATAGCGGGTCGAGTCGTCGGGAAGCGCCAGCGTGACGGTGACGTTCTTGCCCAGGATCTTGTCCATGTCGACGTCGTCGTGCTTGCTCAGCAGGTCGAGCTGGTACTCGAACAACCGGCCCATCTCCTCGCGCGCGTGCATCCCATGGAACAGGAGGGTGTCGTCGCCGAGCGGCGTGGTGATTTCCATGATCCTAGCCACGACTACCTCCCGATTTCGTCGCCCGAATCACCAGGCCCGGCACGGGCACGCCTGCTTCCATCCGCAACTCCGCCTGTTCCATCTCCGGCACCAGTCCCGCGCGGCCGAGCCGCTCTTCCACGTAGCGCCTCGAATGGCTGTAGCGGCCGTGCGTCTCGAGCCGGTACGGCCGCTCGTCATCGTCGAGCTTCGCTTCGAGAGTAAAGATCAGCAGGCCCTCCGGGCGCAAGGCCGCCGCCGCCGCCGCCACGACCTCGTCGAGGGCGCCGAAGTACACGAGCGTGTCGGCCGACACAATCACGTCCACATCCTCGACGTGTGCGCGCAGATAGGTCGTCAACTCGCCCTTGACCAGCTCGTCGTAGACGTGCTTCTCGCCCGCCTGCGCCAGCATGCCGGCGGAGATGTCGACGCCGACCAGCCGCCGCGCGTACGGCGCGATCAGGGGACCGCACAGGCCCGTGCCGCACCCCGCGTCCAGCACGTCGAGGCTCTTCGTCGCCGGCACTCCCGAGGCGTCGAGCATTGCCGACACGAGGGCCGGCGCCCGGTAGGACAGCCTGGCGAGCCGGGATTCGAAGCTTGCGGCGAAGTTGTCGAAGACCTTCTCGACGAAGCCGTCCGACGCGCGCGGCGGCACGTCCCGGCCGGAGCACGCCGCGAGCATGTGACGCGCGATTGGCTCCTCCGGCTCCTCGTCGAGCCATTCCTCGTAGATCTTCACCGCCTTGTCGACCTCGCCGACCGTGCAATGCGCCAGGGCCAGGAGCCGCCGGGCGTCAGGATGCTTGGGCCGGAGGGTGATGACCCGGCAGAAACACGCCACGGCCTCCGAGGTCCGCTTCTGCGCGTTGAGCAGGATGCCCAGGTTCGTGTATGCATCGATGTGCTCGGGATTCAGCCTGATCGCCGTCCGGTAGGCCTCCTCTGCGTCCGCCACCCTGCCGCGCGCCCGCAGCAGCACGCCGAGATTGCAGTAGGCGTTGGCATGGCCCGGGTCGAGCTCAATCGCACGCTCGTACGCCGCGACCGCCTCGTCCAGGCGGCCCTGACACTGCAGGATGTTGCCGCGGTTGCTGTGCCAGTCGGCCCGGTCCGGCGCGAGATCGAGGCTGCGCCCGATGAGCGCGAGGGCCTCCTCGGCGCGTCCCTGCTGATGCGCGAGGATCCCGGCATAGTGAAGCGCGTCGGGATGCGCGGGCGCCAGCTCCAGGATCCGGCGGTAGAGCTCGTCGGCCTCCGCGAGCTGCTCGTTCTTCTGCAGCGCGATGGCGATCGCGATGGCCTCCTCGACGCTGATCTCTCGCACCGGTGTCACCGATCGTCCTCAGTCGAAGTGATACTCGAACTCTCCGCCCGCAACCGCCAGCTCGACGCCGTTCAGCGTCGCCCCCGCCATCGTCCTCGTGAGGAACTCGCGGCTGATCGCGGGAAGGACGGTGTTCGTGAGGATGGCGTCGATCATGCGGCCGCCGCTCTCCACCTCCGTGCACCGGCTCACGATGAGCCTGACGGCCTCGTCGTCGTAGCGGAACGGGACCTTGTGGTGCTCGACGACCCGCTTCGCGACGCGTCCGAGCTGCAGGCGGACGATGTTGCCGAGCATCTCGTCGCTCAGCGGGTAGTACGGCACCACCACGAGGCGGCCGAGCAGCGCGGCGGGGAACTTCTTGAGGAGCGGCTCGCGCAGCGCCTTGGCGATGCCCTCCGGCTCCGGCACGAGCTCCGGGTCCTTGCACATGCTCGCGATCAGGTCGCTGCCGACGTTCGACGTCAGCAGGATGATCGTGTTCTTGAAGTCGATGTACCGGCCTTCGGCGTCCTCCATCCAGCCCTTGTCGAACACCTGGAAGAACAGCTCGTGCACGTCGGAATGCGCCTTCTCGATCTCGTCGAGCAGCACCACGCTGTACGGACGCCGGCGCACGGCCTCGGTGAGGATGCCCCCTTCGCCGTACCCGACGTAGCCGGGCGGCGATCCCTTGAGCGTGGAGACCGTGTGCTTCTCCTGGAACTCGCTCATGTTGATCGTGATGACGTTCTGCTCGCCGCCGTACAGGGCCTCGGCGAGCGTGAGCGCCGTCTCGGTCTTGCCGACCCCGGAGGGGCCGCACAGCAGGAACACGCCGATCGGCTTGTTGGGGTTGTCGAGCTTCGCCCGCGACGTGTGAATGCGCCGCGCGATCATCTCGAGGGCGTGCCGCTGGCCGATCACACGCTGATTGAGGGTGTCGGCGAGGTTGAGCAGCGTCTCGATTTCGTTCTTGACCATGCGGCCGACCGGCACGCCGGTCCAGTCCTCGACGACGGACGCGACCGCCTGCTCGTCGACGCTCGGCAGAATCAGCGGCGATTCCCCCTGCAGCTCCTTGAGCTTCGCTTGCAGCGCGGCGAGCTCCTCGAGGAGCACGGGTCGCTCGTCACCCGCCACCACGTCCATCGCCGGCGCCGTGCCGGCCGCGGCAACCGCCTTCTGCGCCTGCGCCGCCTGTTCGAGCGCGCTCCCCGTCCCTTCGACCCGCTCGGCGCCCTGGCGCAGCTTCGCGCGAATCGCCAGGCTGCGGTCGACGAGCTCGCGCTCGGCGTGCCACCGCGCCTCGAGCTCGACGCGCCGCGCCTCGGCGGCGGCGAGCTTCTCCTCGCAGGCCTTCCGCCGATCGGCGGCCGGCACGCCGACTGCCTCCTCGCGCCCGATGATGCCGCGCTCGATCTCCAGGGCCTCGATCGTCCGCCGGCAGTCTTCGAGCTGCGGCGGCACGGCGTGCTGGCTGATGGCGACGCGCGCGCACACGGTATCGAGCAGGCTGACGGCCTTGTCCGGCAGCTGGCGCGCGGGGATGTAGCGGTGCGACAGCCGCACCGCCGCCTCGAGGGCCTCGTCGAGCACCTGAACCCGGTGGTGCTTCTCGAGGATCGACGCGACGCCGCGGACCATGAGGATGGCCTTTTCCTCGCCCGGCTCGGCCACCTGGACGACCTGGAACCGCCGCGTGAGCGCCGGATCCTTCTCGATGTACTTCTTGTATTCCGCCCAGGTCGTCGCCGCGATCGTCCTGAGCGTGCCGCGCGCCAGCGCCGGCTTGAGCAGGTTGGCGGCGTCGCCGGTGCCCGCGGCGCCGCCGGCGCCGATGAGCGTGTGCGCTTCGTCGACGAACAGAATGATCGGCTTCGAGGACGCCTGGACCTCGTCGATGACCTGACGGAGCCGGTTTTCGAACTCCCCTTTCATGCTGGCCCCGGCCTGCAGCAGCCCGATGTCCAGCGTGTGCACCGCCACGTTCTGCAGCGGCGGCGGGACGTCGCCCCGCGCGACGCGGGCCGCGAAGCCTTCGACGACGGCCGTCTTGCCGACCCCGGCCTCCCCGGTCAGGATCGGGTTGTTCTGCCGGCGGCGCATGAGGATGTCCACGATCTGCCGGATCTCCTCGTCGCGGCCGCTGACCGGGTCGATCTGCCCCTTCCGCGCGCGATCGGTCAGGTCGGTGGCGAACCGCCTCAGCGCCTCCTGCTTCCCCAGCTGCGCCGGCGCCATCGCGCCGCTCGCCTCGCCCGGCGCCGCCGACGATCCGTCGCTCGGGGCGAGGCCGTCTTCCGGCGAGCCGCCGACGATCTTCGCGAAGTCGTCGGTCAGGGTATCCAGCTTCACCCGCTCGAACTGCCGCGAGATGCCCACCAGCGCGTTCCGCAGCGACGGCGTCTTGAGGATGCCGACCATGAGGTGCCCGGTCCGCACCTGCGCGTCGCCGAACATCAGCGTGGCGTATACCCAGCCGCGCTCCACGGCGTTCTCGACATGCGTCGAGAGGTCCGAGATCGACGTCGCGCCGCGCGGCAGGCGGTCCAGGGCGTCGGTGACGTCCTTGGCGAGCCGGGACGGATCGAGCTCGAACTGCCTCACGATGTGGTGGAGGTCCGAATCCTCGGTCTGCAGGATCTGCTGAATCCAGTGCACCAGCTCGACGTACGGATTGCCTCGCAGCTTGCAGAAGACGGTCGCGCCCTCGATCGCCTTGTACGCCAGACCATTGAGCTTGCCGAACAACGCCGAACGGCTGATCTCACTCATGCGGCCACCCGATCTCGATGAACGAACCCTTCCGCGTCCAGGCACAAATCGTTCGCCGCCGTGCGCGCGCGCCGCCGCCCGAGCCAGCTCGTCCAGCCCAGACGGCAGCCGGACCCGAGCCTCAGCGGCGGGACCTGGTCGGCCCGCAGCCCCAACCTGACGTCCCAATCGAGCTCGTAACAGAGATAGAGCCTCACCCAGTCCACGAGCTTGTCGAGCAGCCGCGCTCCCGGCCTCCCCTCCTTCGAGTCTCCCTCGCGCGCCGGTCCGCCGTCGCGAGGCGTCGACGACACGGGAAGAAACTCCTGGTACTGGGCGAGCGTGAGCGGGCCGAGATGGATGCGGAACTTGCTCTGGCGATCCCAGACGGCGCGGCCGACCGCTGCGCCCGCCCCGAGCCTCGCCCCGCGGCGACCCAGACGCGTGCGGTCGCGCTCGCTCAGGAGCAGCCAGTGCCCCACGAACTCCTCGAGGCGCACGGGAACGTGGAAGAAGTCCTGCAGGATGGCGGCGAGCCCTTCGGCATTGCGCACCTGACGGATGAGCGCGCCGACATGGTAGAACTTCGCGACGTCGGGCAGCGCGTCGCGCTTGCGGAACGCCGCCGGCGCGAGGCCCGCGAACGCTCCCACGTAGGCGGCAAACCGATCCTCGCCGGGGCGATCGCGGTTGACGTGCGGCTGCGCCTGGGCCCACGCCCGATAGAACAGCGCGAGGAAGCGGTGGTGCAGGAGGTCGAGAAACCGGCTGAACGTCGGATCGCCCGCGTGGCGCAGGCGCTCGCGCGCGTATTCGGTCAGGTGGAGCGGCAGCGGGCCGTTCGGACCCAGCAGGCCGAACAACCGCACCTGCAGGCGCGGCGGGAGGCCGTCGTGGCCCGGTTCGAAGGAGGCCAGCGATGCCGGGGCGAACGACAAGTCGGGGTCCTGGCCCAGGCGCACCGGCTCGTCGATGGGACGAAGCGCCATGCCCCAGCGTGCCCGGTCCGGGTGCAGACACTCCAGCCGGCGCATCGTCTGGTAGAAGTCGTAGCGATACGGAGCCTCCGCCAGCGCGGCGAAGAAGCCTACAACGTCGGCCTCGCGCCCCAATGCGGCCTCCATCGGCTGATTTCACCGCGGCTCTGCGATCGCAGGACCGTCTCGGTGATCGAGTTGATCGACACGTAGCGCGCGAAGTACTGGTCGAGCACCGCGCCCAGCAGGTAGGCGCTCGCTCCCTGGAAGGCCAGCTCGTCGACCTCGACGGTGATCTCCAGACCGCGGCCGAACGCGATCGGCCCCGGCGCGGGCAGCCGGCGCACCACCCGCTCCACGCCGACCGCCCGGACGCCCTCGATCTGCCGCTTTGCGCTGTGGTCGGCCGACGCGGCGTAGAGGTCGAGCAGCTCGCGCAGCGCCGTCGCCCCTTCGCGCGGCGTCGAGTTGACGAGCGAGAGATAGTTCAGCGACAGGTGGCTGATCGCCCGCCACGCGGCGACGCCGTCCGCCAGGGCGGGCGCCGGCCGGGTGGGGCCGCTGACCACGCGCACGCTGGACACGGGCGCCGCGACGTTCAGCGAGAAGTCGCTCTTGCCGAGGCCGACCGGCATCTGCAGCGGCAGATCGCGGTTCGTGCAGAGTGCCTGCATCGAAATCTGGCGGAGATCGGCGCTGTACGGCGCCTGCATCGAGTCGACCAGCGCGAGAAAGACCTCGCTGCCGATATAGCTCGAGCGCGTGCCGCGGCGCTTCTGCTCGGCCGAGAGCAGCCGGGGCTCGCGGCGGGTCGTGAAATAGGCCCGCTCGGCCGCCTCTTCGTCGCCGCTGTAGGCCGCGTAGAACGGCAGGAACGGCTGCTCGGACTCCGAGCCTGCTCCGTGGCCCACGACGTCGGTCACCTCGTAGATCTCGAAGTCGAGCGGCCTGGTCCGGTCCGCGACGACGTGAAACTCGTGCGTGGAGTCGGTCACGTGGATCCGATCCACGCGAGGCTTGTGAAAGAGGTTCACGGCCGGCGTGCAGAAGAGCGCGAAGTTCGCCGCGTCGACCACCCCCTCGAGCGTCGCGTCTCCTCGACCGAGGAGAATCACCACTTCGATGGTCTCGCCCGCGGCCCGCTTTACGCCCTGGGCCAGCCCGGAGAGCTCGAAGAAGCGGAACCGCTGGGGAAACGAGAAGTACTCGTGCAGCAGCCGGTAGCCCTGGAACGACCGCAAGGTCACCGGCAGCAGCGCCTCGTCGTCGGTGAAGCCGACGGCGCGGATCGAGGTGTCCGGAACGAACACCGGGTCGCCGGGCGACGGCAGCATCAGCAGCCCGAGCGGGGCGCCGAGACACAGCTCGTACAGCGTGTTGGCCACGTCGTCGCGCCCCGCGAGGTAGAACTGGAGCCGGTCCAGCGGCATCTGCGACAGCTTGACGCCGGCGGTCGTCTTGAGACGCAGGCGCACGCCGCCCTTGATCCGCGAGGCGATCGGCAGCTTCGTCAGCGGGAGATCGGGCGCGAAGGAGAAGTAGCTCGCCGAGACGAGCTCGATCGGCCACAAGGGGACGTCGTGCGCCGTCCGGAACTCGCACGCCGTCGCATCCTCGGCGGGAGGGACCGACAGCATGCTCGTGCCGCGCGGGACGGTCCGCGTGCCGCTGGCGAGCCCCGGTTCGCCCTTGTCGGGCTGGAGCTGCGCCACGAGCATCGAGGGGGTCGGCGCCAGGTAGTGGGGATAGATGATCTCGAGCAGCGCCTGCGTGAACCGCGGAAACTCCGCGTCGAGCTTCAGCTGAACGCGCGCGGCGAGGAATCCGACGCCTTCGAGCAGCCGCTCCACGTAGGGATCGGCGACCTCCAGGCCGTTCATGCCCAGGCGCGCGGCAATCTTCGGGAACTGCTGCGCGAACTCCGCGCCCATCTCGCGCAGGTGCTGCAGCTCGAGGTTGTAGTATCGGAGCAGTCGCGGATCCATCTACACCACCCGCGACGCGGCGAGATCCGCGATTTCCACCTGGCCGGTCTCGAGGTCGATCTCGGTGCGCACGAGCAGCTCGAGCGGCACCGGCTGGGCCCAGAGCTGGCCCGAGATCTCGACGCCCACGACGTTGTGGTGCTCGAGGTGCTCGGTCTCGAGCGCATGGACCTGCAGGGACCCCGGCAGGATCCGCGGCTCGAAGTCGATGATGGCCTGACGGATGGCGCGCTCGAGATCGGGAATCTCGAGCGCGGACGCCGTCATCCCCGAGAACGCCGGCAGGCCGAAGCCGAGGACCGACTGCCTGGCGTACGGCGCCTTCACCGGATCGAGCCCCCGCTCGAGGCGGCTCGCGTTGAACAGCCAGGCCAGATCGCGCAGGACCGCCCGGCGCAGCTGACTCTTCGACATCACGCGCTGCTCGCGCGGCTCGAGCTTCTTGTCCGGCTCCTCATCGGTGAGACGGTCGAGGAGTGCCGGCTGGAGCCGCTCCTGCGGCAGGCGCTGATCAGCCATGGTCGGCCACCGGGGTTTCGGGCTCCGCCTTCGCGCGATCGCCGATTGCAATCGTGCGAACCTCCATGAGCGGCGTGTCGCCGGTGTCGGTGGCGAGCACGCGCTGGCCCCGGCCGTGGTGGACGCCCTCGGCGACCTCCTCCCAGACCGTCTTCCGGGCCAGGACGATCAGGCCGTCGGTGTCCGCTTCCGATCCCGGATACCGGGTCGGGATGAACGCCACCGACTCGCCGCCGTTCTCGAACTCGAGATGCGCCGGCATCCAGACCATGTCGCGGAGATCGGCGGGTGGCTCGATCGTGACCTGACTGAGGCGGGAGAACGGCACCCAGTAGTAGCGCCCGTTGATCATCGCCTCCAGGACGGGCCCGAGCCGCGAGTCGGCGTCGGCGATCCAGTCGAACCGACGGCCGTCCATCGCGCCGCTCGACGTGTCCGCCTCCTCGAACGCCTGCAGCCGGAGCTGCTCGGACTGGGCCTGCTGCCCGCGGCCGGCGACCAGCAGCGACTCGATGAGGAGGGCGAGCCATTGCTCGGGCTGGCCGAGCACCATCGGGGAGCGTTTGCCCTCGAACACCTCGCGCCGGATGCCCTCGCAGCGCACGACCTCGCCGTAGGTCTGCGCCATCGCCAGCGCGATGGGATCGAGACCGGACGCCACCTTCAGCTGGTTGAGCGCACGCTCCCACTGGCCGAGCACCGAGAGCAGCTGGAAGAGGAAGATCCGCAGCTTCGCGTCGGCCGGGTGGAGGCGCACCTCGTCCTGGAGCCGGGCGAGGGCCTGGAAAGGATCGCCGTTCTTGAGACTCTGTTCGGCATCGGAGCGGCTCACGCGCTGTTCCTCTCCTGGGACCTGCCCACGTGCAGCATGGGGCAGGCGATTATCCGGATGTCTCCCACTGATCCGCGAACGACATGCCGCCCCTCGGCTGCCCGTCTGGCCCCTGCGGCGTGTAGTCGACCTGGATCTTGTTGAACGAGAAGCTGACGTTCTCGACCGTCTGGGCGCTGCTGCCCGTCGGGTCGATCTCGATGTTGAGCCCGGTGACGCGCCCCTGCTCGATGGTGATCTTGAGGTACTCCTGCTGTCCCTTGCCGGCCTTGCGCATGGTCAGCACAGCCGACTGAATGGTCTCGTTGGTGCGCAGCGCCTGCATGAGCGCCGTGGACGCGGAGTCGACCCGTTTGACGACCTTCAGCTCGTGCATCGTGGCCTTGCCGCTCGGCGTGCCGCCGCCGAGCGCCGGCCTCGCCTGCATGCCCCACGACCAGCTGATGACGTCGATCTCGTCCTTGTGCGAGTCGTCGTGCGACTCCCCCTTGATCAGCCCGTGCTTGGCTCCCTTCACCTTGAGGAACACGTCGCCGGTGCCGCCGCCGCCCTGCGCGCTCATGCTTCAGACTCCCGCGGTCGGCGTCGCCGGGACGCCGCGACCCGCTATCCGCCGTACTGCTGCGCCTCCCGGCGGGTCTGCGTCAAGGCGAGCTTGAGGGGGGACGGCGTGTCCTTGTGTTCGGGAAGGACGTCGAACTTTCCCAACTCGCTCTTCTCGTCGGCGCGGGCCGTGATGTTCAACAGCGCGCCGAAGGCGTACCGGCTCTTGGAGATGGTCGAGAGGCTGTCCGGCTCGTTGTGCCGGAACGGATCCATGATCTCGTCCGGATAGAGCTTGACCCCCTGTTGCCTCGCCTGGTTCTTGAAATGGAGGACGTAGCGGCTGGTCACCGGGCCGAAGATGCCGTCCACCACGATATCCGGACTGTCGGGCAGGGGCGGCACCTGGCTGCGAATCCCGAGATCGGTGTTCTCGATGTACAGGATTCGCAGGAAGATCTGCACCAGCATCGCGTCTTCCTTCCGGTTCCAGCCGCCCCGCCCGACCGAGTGGTCGATGTTGTACTCACGAAACGTCCGGCCACTCGTGGTGTTGGTTCGAAAGTACCTGGTACGCCACGGCTCATCTCCCGGCTTAGCCTTCCTTGTTGGCTTTGATGTCGTACTTGAAGTGAAGGCCTGCGTCGAGCGATCCGTCCGGCTTCTGCGGCTTGTACTCCATGTCGATCTTGGCGCACTGCAGCGTGACGTTCTCGACCAGCCCGCCGTCGCTGCCGTTGCCGGCCGGCGAGACGCCGGTGATGAAGACGTCGTTCATCTTGAAGATGAGGAATTCCTGCTGCCCCTTCCCGGCCTTCCGCGCCGTGATGGTCGCGTCCTTGATGTGCTCGCCGGTCGCGCATGCTTTCAGCAGGTTGGGCGACGCCTTGTCGACGTAGTGGGTGATGACGAAGTCGGAGAAGGACGCCTTCCCCTGCCCGCCGCCGCCGCCGCTGGCCATCGAGCCCGACTGGGCCACGCTCCAGCTCCAGGCGAGAATCTCGATCTCGTCCTTGTGCTTGTCGTCCGTGGACTCGCCCTTGATGTCACCGATCTTCGCGAAGATGTCACTGGCCATTCGACGCTCCTATCTCGACTCTGTCGACGCACGAGTTGCGCTGAATCACATCAGCTCGCCTTCTGGGACGGCAACTTGGACACCAGCCTCAACGACACCGTCAACCCCTCCAGCTGATAGTGCGGCCGGAGGAAGAACTTCGCGGAGTAGTAGCCCGGATTGCCCTCCACCTCCTCCACCTGGACCTCCGCCGCGGCCAGCGGCTTCTGCGCCTTGGTGGTCTCGGTCGAGTGCGCCGGGTCGCCGTCGACGTAGTTCATGATCCAGCGCTGCAGCCAGGCCTGCATGTCGTCGCGCTCCTTGAACGAGCCGATCTTGTCGCGCACGATGCACTTCAGGTAGTGCGCGAACCGGCAGCAGGCGAACAGATACGGCAGGCGCGCCGCGAGCTGGGCGTTGGCCGAGGCGTCGGGATCGTCGTACTCGAACGGCTTCTGCAGCGACTGGGCGCCGATGAACGCCGCGAAGTCGGAGTTCTTCTTGTGCACGAGCGGCATGAAGCCGTTCTTCGCGAGCTCCGCCTCGCGGCGGTCGCTGATCGCGATCTCGGTCGGGCACTTCATGTCGACGCCGCCGTCGTCGGTCGGGAACGTGTGGGTCGGCAGCGATTCGACCGCGCCGCCCGACTCGATGCCGCGGATGCGGGAGCACCAGCCATAGAGCTTGAACGACCGGTTGATGTTCACCGCCATGGCGTAGGCCGCGTTCGACCAGGTGTACCGGCTGTGATCGGCCGCGCCGGTGTCCTCTTCGAAGTCGAACTCCTCGACGGGGCTCGTCTTGGCGCCGTAGGGCAGGCGCGACAGGTAGCGCGGCATCGCCAGCCCGAGGTAGCGCGCGTCCTCGGACTCCCGCAGCGACCGCCACGCGGCGTATTCCGGCGTCGTGAAGATCTTCGTCAGGTCGCGCGGGTTGGCGAGTTCCTGCCAGCTCGACATCTGCATCACCGTCGGCGACGCGCCGGCGATGAACGGCGTGTGCGCCGCCGCCGCGATCTGGGACATCTCGGTCAGCAGCTCGACGTCGGGCGGCGTCTGATCGAAGTAGTAGTCGCCGACCAGGCACCCGAACGGCTCGCCGCCGAACTGCCCGTATTCCGCTTCGTAGACCCGCTTGAAGATCGGACTCTGATCCCACGCCGTTCCCTTGAAGCGCTTCAGTGTCTTGCCGAGATCCTGCTTGCTGATGTTCATGAAGCGGATCTTCAGCATCTCGTCGGTCTCGGTGTTGTTCACCAGATAGTGCAGACCCCGCCAGGCGCTTTCGAGCTTCTGCAAGTCGTCGTGGTGCAGGATCAGATTGATCTGCTCGGTCAGCTTCCTGTCGAGCTGCGCGATGATCGCCTCGATCGACTTGACGACGTCGGTGCTGATCAGCTTGGTCTGCGACAGCGCCTGCTCGGCCAGGGTGCGGACGGCCCGCTCGACCGCCTCCTTGGCCTCGTCGGTCTTCGGCTTGAACTCTTTTCTCAGAAGCGCATCGAAATCGCCGACTTCAACGGCGCCGATCGTCGATGTTGCGTCCTGTTCGGATTTCGGATCAGCCATCTTTGTTCTCCGCTTGGTCGGCCACTATTACGACGAGGGCTCCTCTTGCGGGTTTTTCGTCGTGGCCAGCGTCTGGAGGAGCGCCGGGTCCTGCAGCAGCTTGCTCACCAGCTCCTCCGCCCCGCTCTTCCCGTCCATGTAGGTAATGAGGTTGGCGAGCTGCTGTCTCGCCTCGAGCAGCTTGTTGAGCGCGTCCACCTTCTTGGCGACCGCCGCCGGCGAGAAGTCGTCCATGCTCTCGAAGGTGAGCTCGACGTTCAGGTTGCCTTCGCCGGTCAGCGTATTGGGCACCTGGAACGCGACGCGCGGCTTCATCGCCTTCATGCGATTGTCGAAATTGTCGACGTCGATCTCGAGGAACTTGCGGTCCGCCACCGGCGGCAGCGGCTCGGTCGGCTTCCCCGAGAGGTCGGCCAGCACCCCCATCACGAACGGCAGCTGGATCTTCTTCTCCGCGCCGTAGAGCTCGACGTCGTACTCGATCTGCACGCGCGGGGCGCGATTGCGCCCGATGAACTTCTGACTGCTCGCCTTGGCCACCACACACCTCCAACCATGCCACCCACTACTCGCCGTCTCTCAGTCCCCCGGCCGCGCGCGCGACACCGAGCGCGTCAGGAGCGATGTCGGCCAGCACTTCGAGAAAGTCCTTCGCGACCAGACGCTTGGCGCGCTCCAGAAACAGCGGAATCGGGCTCGACGGCTCGTTGCGACGGAAGAAATCGGCCACCGCATCGAGGGCCCTGATCGCGTCCTGACGCGACGTGATGCTCCCGACGGGCTGCGGGCCGGCGTCCGGCTCTTCGCCGCCGCCCTCCCCGACCGCGCCCTGGCCGTCCGGGCGCGCCGCCAGCTGCGCGCGCAGCAGCTTGGTCAGCCTGGTCAGCTGCGCCGACAGCGGATCGAAGCTGGGCGCGACCTCGGGGCCCCCTTCGGCCCGCATCCGCGCGTCGATGCGGCTCAAGGCCGCCGCGGCGCCGGTGGCGCTCCGATGGAGCGCCGCCAGCTGCTCCAGCGGCATCTCGGCGAACGCCGCGTTGATCGGACCTTCGTCCGGCTTGACGTCGGTCCCCCCGGGCGGCACCTGACCGCTCGCCATCTCGATGTCCCGGAGGCTGAACCTGCCGTGCCGACGGCTCTCGACGAGCGGCACGCGGCGGACCCGCTCCACGACCGCCATCGGGTCGGCGAAGCAGTTCAGGGCGTTCCGCCGCGCGACGGCGTCCTCGTCGATGAGCGGGTAGACCTCGGCCCAGAACGACTCGAGCCAGGCCGAGGCCACGCCGAGCGTGTCGAAGAACGCCGGAAGCCCGTCGGTGCGCAGGAGCGCCGTGCCCAGATACGCCAGGAGCCGAAGGTCCCTGCTCTTGCCCAGCGCCTCGAGTGCGCCGGTCCTGATCTCGCCCCACTCCGGCAGCTTCCGGTTCTCGCCCGGCTCGGGCGGCGCGTCGAGCGACCGGGATTGTCCGAAGAGGCGGAGGGCATCGAACGAGGCGAGCAGCGGCGTGTCCTCCAGGTTCTCCCCACACGGCTGGTCGGCCGCGATCGGCTGGAGCAACGCCTGACTCTCCCACCGCTCATTCATCGCCCATGGATTCCTTCAGGCCCGGCCTGCAGAGTCCACCAGCCGGCCCTGGATATGTCGCGCTCTTGGAACGTCCGGAATGAGAAAGAAAAGGCATTCTATCGACTTCCGGTCAAAAATCCAACGCGGAAAGCAACCTCACCCCTCGGCCTGCACGATGAGTGCGGTGACGTTGTCGGGAGCCCCGGCGTCGAGCGTCGCCTGAATCAGGCCGTCGACCGCCGCCCGGATGTCGGGATTCTCCATCCACCCCCCAATCCGGGCATCGGGCAGGACGTGGGTGAGGCCGTCCGAGCACAGTAGGAACCGGTCGCCGGCCCGCACGTCGTCCCGGTGCAGGTCGAGCATCAGGTTCGGATCGACGCCGATCGCCCGGGTGACCACGTGCGAGTCCTGATGGCTGCCGTGCCGGTCCGATTCGGCCACGCTGTGATCGCGCGTCAGGCGCTCCAGCCGTCCCCCGCGCCAGCGGTAGACACGGCTGTCGCCGGCCCAGAGAATGGCACAGCTCTCCCCCCGGACCAGGAGAATCGCGACCGTGCTGAGGCTGCGCTCCGACAGGGCATGGGGGGCGGTCCGGAGCAGGTGCGCGTTCACCTCCAGCATCCGCTGGTGAGCGCCTTCGAGCATGTCCTCGAAGCTCGAGACGGGATCGAAGTCCGCCAGCGCGTCGCACACCATCCGGCTGGCCACTTCGCCCGAGCGGTGCCCGCCGAGGCCGTCGGCGACGGCCCACAGTCCGACCTCCGGCCGCTCGAGAAAGGCATCCTGGTTGATCGACCGGACCTTGCCGACGTTGGTGCCGGCCGCCGATCGAACGCGGAGCGGCGGCGCGTCGAGGGGCATCTCGACGACCGCCGGCTCGATGCGGGCCGAGACGGAACACCATTGGTGCTGCCCCCAGGATCCGTCGAGGAGCGCCGGGAACGTGTCGGGCGCGGGCAGCCCGCTCGTAATGAGGCCGCTCGGCTCCACCACCGACGAGCCCTCGGTCCACCACACCATGAGCGGGTCGTACACGGCCGACAGCCGCAGCGCCAGCAGCTGCTCGAGGATGGATCCGAGGTGGGCGGCGGCGCCGAGCGGCACCTGCCAGGCCGGCGTCCCGCCGTCGTTCACGATCGCGCCGGCCGTCGCCACGTCCAGGACGACGGGCCGCGGAGCGGCGAGGCCTCCGAGCTCGTCACGCAGCGCCACCACGCGGGCATCGAAGGACTCGAAGTCGACCTGCTCGGCCGCCAGGGTCTCGACAACCAGCCGCTCGGCGCGCTCGAAGAACGCGGTGGTCTCCAGGGCGGCCGCGATCGGCGTCACGTCGGCGGGCAGCTCGGCGACGAGCGTCACCGGAAAGTATCGGCCCACACGATCGACGCTCGGCGCCATCAGTCCGAGGATTGGCGCAGGCCCGCAGCTCCCCGGGGCGCCGACGAAGCGCCACACGGGGCTCGTGAGATACACCTCCAGCCACCGCTCGCCGAGCGACGTCCGGCTCGCCGCCAGGCCCTGCTGGAGCCACGCGTCCCAGACGTCGACAAAGGAGGCCGACACGCGGCGACGCAGGAAGTCGCCGTGACTGGGGAGCTTGCCGTAGAAGCCTACGTCCAAGGGGGCGCGCCGAAAAAGGGAGAGCGCACGGTCAGGATCCGCAGCGGAACTGCCGCCATTCCTCGTGCGCGAACGGGTTGCGGATGCTCGAGGCTTCGATTGTCACGCGGACGTGGTAGCTGCTCTGCACGAAATCGAGCACGGTGTGGAGCGGCGGCTCGCGCCGGGGGGCACTGGCGTCGATCAGGCGGAACCACGCCCAGGGCCCGCCGAACCGGTGAATCGCCGGCCAGGCGCCGGAGCGGTCTTCGAAGGTCGCCGCGGCAAAGCCGGGATCGGAGGCGGGCCACTTCGCCTGCCACTTGCGATCGGCACCGGAGCGGTTGTCGAAGTTCTGATTGTCGATCTGCAGGACGAACCGCCGGTTCGCGCTGTCGACGTCGGTCAGCGTCACCGAGAACGTCAGCTGCGGGCCGGACCCCTGGGGGAAGAAGGTATCGCGGATGCGCCCGGCCAGCTCGAACTGGGCGAGGAGCCAGGGCGAGGAACTGACCGCACCCGGCCGCCACGTCCAGGGGCTCTGGGTGGTGTCGACCAGGTTCTCCAGGTTCTCGTGGAAGAACGTGTCGAAGACGCCACCGGTGCCGAACAGCCGCGCGAAGTCGGCCAGCTGCACGTCCGAGGGGCTGTTGGCGAACGGATAGCGCCCCGCGAGGACGGCGTTGCACTCCTTCAGCACCTGCTGCTCGTACCGGTGCTCGAGGTCGCCGGTGGCGCCCGCGATGACGCTCCCCTCGGCGCGATGGCCGATCTGCGTCACCAGGGCGCCGACGAGCGGCGGCAGGGTGGCCGCGTCCTGCTGCAGCCCCTGCAGCGTCCCGCGCAGAGCGGGGCTCGACAACGCGTCGAGCGGATCGGAGCCGCCGACGTCTGGGCCGAGCGACTTCAGCTGCTGCTGGATTTCGCCGATCTGACCCAGGATGCGGTCGAGGGGGGTGCTGCCCGGCGCACCCGCCATCAGCCGCTGAATCGGCTGAAAGTGCGCCGTCACGAGCGCCCCCGGCGCGCGCGTCGACACGCCCGTGGCCTCCTGCACCGATCGCAGCACCTTGCCGAAGCCGCCGGTGATCGCGCTCTTGGCGGAGCCCAGCGCGCCCGACGGCGCGCTGTCTCCGAGATCGATCAGGGCGGTGTTCTCGACGACCGTCCGGAGCAGCCCGCGCAGCGGCGAGGTCGGTCCGGCCAGAGTCCCGAGCGCGTCGGCGGTCTGCGGCACGGTGGGAAACGAGACGAGCTCGATGTCGTCGAGGATGCCGTCCCAGGTGGCGATGTAGTCCCGTTCGTAGACGTCGGTCACGTCGGCCGCCAGGGCTACCGGGTTGACCGACGACAATCCACCCTCGCCCCACACCCAGCTGTCGCCGACGAACTGCTTGACGAGCGACGGCATCCGCGTCCCGGTCACGTCCTTGAACACGGCGCGGCTGTAGAGGCTCGGGATCGGATCGGACAGGCTCACGCCGCTCTTGCGCTTGAGCACCTCGGTCCCGCCCACGCCGGCGCCGACGTCGAGGCGCACGGCATGCGCGGTGTCGGCCGCGTAGCTGCGCTTGATCTCGCCGTACATGATGCGGGGAATCGACGCCTGTCGGACGGTGCTCCTGGCCCGCGCGACGAGTGCCGGATCCAGCGCGATGGGCCGCAGCGCGTCGGAGTACTCGAGCAGGCTTCGAAAGTGCTTCGACAACGCGGCCGTGTCACCCGACGTCCCGTGCTGCGGGCCCCACTCGAGGTCGGCGATCGCCTGCAGGTGCGGCTTCTCGAAGTGCCTCGGATCGCCGAGCATCAGGTACGCCTTCAGGTAGTCGTACAGGGTCTCCGGATCGGACGTCCCCTCGCTCAGGCGCTGCTTCACGCGCTCCGCGAAGAGCGGCAGCACGAGGCCGTCGAGCTCCCGGAGGTAGGCGTCGCGCGCCGACTTGCCGATCGACGTGCCCTGGTAGAGCCCCCAGCGCATGGCCCAGGGCGTGTCGGGCCGATAGCGGTCCGCCGCGTCCACGACGGCGCGCACCGCGTCGAGACGCGGCAGCACGGTCCCGAGCGGCGCTCCCGCGCGGGCCGTCGGCACCCCCTGGAGCCGGGCGGCCACTTCGCCCATCTCCTCGATGTAGGTGCGGTTCCGCCCGTAGCTCACGGTCAGGACGATGAGGCCCACCACGGCGACGAGCGCCATCGCGACGTAGGCGCCGATCTCCGCGAGCTGCTGGCGCACCTCGACGCGTCGGTTCACGCCGGCGAGTCCCGACTCGCCGATGAGCACCTCCTTGAGCAGCCGTTCGACGAAATACGCCTTGCCCCGGCCGGAGGGCGGCACGACGGTTTCCGACGCGACGCCGAACCGCCGGCCGATCGCGCCGAGCAGCCGATCGATCGGCGTGCCCTCCTGCGTGCCGCTGGTGAAATAGACGCCGCGCAGCAGGATCGGCTGCTCGAAGCGCGTCGAGGCGAACACGTCGCCGACGAGCGGCGCCAGCGCCCACCTGAGCGCCGCCATCTGCTGTGGAAACGCGAAGACGGCGGTCCGGCGCCGCACGTCCCGGTCGGCCTCGATCCGCGCGAAGAGCCGCGCGTTCAGGCGCTCCATCAACGCGTCGAACTCGGCGGGAAACGTCTGCGCGGCCTCGCCGCGGCGGGTCTGCTCGTAGGGGAACGTGACGCCCCAGACCTGGGCACGGCCGTCCTGGGCGAGATCGTCGAAGTATTCGCTGAATCCCGCGACGAGGTCGCACTTGGTGACCATCACGTACACGGGCAGGTCGATCCGCAGCTCCTGTGCGAGCTCGCTCAGCCGCCGATGCGCCGCGTCGACGTGCATCTCGCGGCCGGCGTCGCCCTGCGTCATGAGGTCCTGGGCGCTGATCGTCAGGATGACGCCGTTCAGCGGGCGCCGCTTGCGGTACTTGCACAGCAGGGCGAGGAATTCCTGCCAGCCCGTGCTGTCGGACGCCGCGTCGGAGTCCTGGGTCGTGTAACGGCCGGCCGTGTCGAGGAACACCGCTTCGTCGGTGAACCACCAGTCGCAGTTGCGGGTACCGCCGACGCCCCGGAACGCCCCCTTCCCCAGCCGCTGCTCGAGCGGGAACGTCAGCCCCGAGTTGAGCAGGGCCGTCGTCTTGCCCGAGCCGGGCGCGCCGATGATGACGTACCAGGGCAGGTCGTAGAGGCTGTGTCCGCCCGGCTGCCGCTTCTTGAGCGTCGCCACGGCCTCTTCGAAGCGCTCGCGGAGCTTCAGCGCTTCGGGAGACGGGCGTTCGGCCGGCTGCGCCTGGCTGAGGACGGCCGACAGGAGCTTTTCGCTCACTCGCGCGGCGCGCAGGCGCCTGAGGAGCGCGGCGCCGACCCACAGGACGACGACCAGCAGGATGAGGAACAGCCGCACGAGCACCGGCTCGAACGGATGGTAGTCGGCGAATGCGAAGTAGGGGCCCGCGTACCAGATGAAGACCGCGATCAGCAGGAAGCCGAGGGCGATCAGAAACGCGCGACGCTTCAGCAATGAGAACATCGTTCGCTCACGCCCCCCGCACGTGAATGATCTCCACGCGCCGGTTGCGCGCCCGGTTCGCCGGTTCCGATTCGGGGCGGTAGCGGGGCTGGGACGATCCGACGCCCGTCCAGGTGACGCTGACGCTCTTGTCCAGCGTCTGCCCCAGCAGCTTGACGACGCTCACGGCGCGATCGCGGGACAGCTCGAAGTTGTCCTGATAGCGCAGCGATCTGAGCGGCTGGTCGTCGGTGTGTCCGATGACCAGCACGCGGCCGTGCACCTCGTTGAGCGCCCTGGCTAGCCGCGTGATTGTGTCGGTGTAGACGGGGTTCAGGTCGGCACTGCCCGACGCGAACAGGTCGGAGGCGAGCAGCGTCACCACCGTGCGGCCTCCCTGCTCCTCCACGCTCATCGTGCCGGACCGCTCCTCGGACGCCAGCAGCTGCTTGAGGGTCGGACCGGGCGGAGGCGGCGCCTGCGCGACGGGCGAGAAGTCTTCGAGTCCGGTGGTGGCCAGCTGCGCGTGCACCGGCGCGGCGGCGTTGGCCAGGCCGGCGTAGTACCCCGTGTAGGCGACGGCGAGGATCGCCAGCGCCGCGGCGCCGATCACCCACCACGGGACGTACCGCAGCAGGGGGTTGCGCCGATCCTCGAGGCCACGCCAGCGCAGCGACAGGTCGGACTCGGGCGTCTCGCGATAGTTGCGGATCTTGCGGTAGAGATCCTGCTGCACGTCGGCCAGTCGCTCGTATCCGCGGTCGAGCACCTGATACTTGCCGGCGAACCCGAGCGCCAGGGCGAGGTACTGGAGCTCCATCACGTCGATGTGGCGCGCCGGATCCGCCGAGATGCGATCCAGCATCTCGAAGAACTTCTCGCCGCCCCACGCCTCGCGGTGGAGCGCGACGAGCAGCGAGTGCTGCGCCCAGTCGCTCTGCGCACCCCACGGCGTCGACAGGACCGCCTCGTCGAGCACGGCGCAGAGCACGTAGCGCGCCGCGAGCACGACCTCGTGGCGGACGCCGGCCGCATGCGCCCGGTCCTCGAACCGCCGCATCTCTTCGAGCACGTGCTGCCGGAGGCCGGCGACGTCGAGCGGGGCGACCAGCCCGCGCAGCTGCCCGGCGAGGAGCAGCAGCGGGCTCGCCGCCTGCACGAGCGGATTCAGTCCGATGCCGAGCCATTCGCGGGCCGCTTCCGGAATCGGCTCCGCACGCGTCGCCCCCGCCCCGGCCGACGGCGGCCGCGCAGGCTCACCTCGCCCCCGCTTCCCGGCGCCCGGGCGCGGCCGAAGCATCGTGGCGTCCGGCCTGGCGAAAGGATCCTCTTCGTCCGTCATACGTCAGAATCAGCTGCGAATCGCCCAGAGCTCCATGGCGAGGCCGGGGAACTCGCCCGCCACGTGCAGCGCCACGCCGCCCGAGCTCTTGAGCTGATCCCACAGCTCGTTGCTCTGATCGAGCTCGAAATACACGAACCCGGCATGGAACGGAATCTGCCGCGGCGCGACGGGCACCGGGTGCACCGGCACGCCGGGGAGCGCCAGGGTGACGAGATCCCGGATCTTCTCGACGGGACCGATCTTCAGCTGCGACGGAAATCGTCGGCGCAGCTCCTCGGACGCCGTATCCGCGCGCGCGGCCAGGATGAACACGGCCGTGCTGTACAGCGACTTGTCGGGGACGACGGCGACGCTGATGCCGAATCGCCGCGGCTCGATCGGGATGGAGATCGCGGTCTGGTCCAGCACCGCGCTGAGCGACGCCCTGAGCGCGACGATGACCGGCTCGAAGGTCTCGCGGAGCCGATCGTGGCGGTACGGAGCGAGCGCCGGCGGCCGCTTCGAGGTGGTCGTGAACGTGGCCAGCTCCCCGGCCGCCGAGACGCAGACCTGGTAGAACTGCTCGGGATGCGCCGCACCCGATTCGACGAAGTGGGCCAGCAGCGGCTCGTACCGGTTGATCGACTGCAGCATCAGGAAGTCGGCGATCTCGGCCGCCGAACCGCGGCCGGTCGCCGCGACGCGGCTCCCCAGCGCCTCGCCCCGCTGATGGAAGAGACCGAGCAGCTCGGTCGCGAACGTGGCCAGACGGCCGGCCGCGCGGGTGTGGAGCACCGTGGGGATGAAGTGATCGTCGAGCACGACCTGTCGGTCGGACCGGCACTCGACCAGGTGGGCGAGCGGGATGCACGCGTACGCGTCGGTCACGTCGGCGGCGAGCAGGAACCGCGTGCGGAGCGCCGCCACTTCCATCACTGCCGTGTCTCCGGCGTTCGACGTCGAGTCGCGCGCCTGCAGCTCGCGCACTTCGTGACGGGCCAGACCGTCGGCGGAGGTCGGCGCGCGATCCACCTCGAGATCGCCCGCGCGGCGCAGCGGCACGGCCAGAAACAGAATCTGGTCGCGCGCGCCCGGGTCGATCTCGATCGGCGTCGGCAGCGGATCGTCGGCCGGCATCCGGAACGGCGTGCCGTCGGGAAACACGCCCTCCGCGCGCCGGAGCCCGAACTTGCCGATGCTCAGGAAGTCGCGTTCGATCTCGATCTCGGTGAAGCCCCAGCTGTACGAGACGAGCGATTCGCAGCGCGTCTCGACGTACCGCTCGAAGTAACGATCCTGCTGCTGAAAGTGCTGCGGCAGCAGGAACAGCCCCTCGGACCAGATCACCCTGTTGAAGGCAGACATTCCCCTCCGCTCGAGGATGGCAGTCTAACCGTTTTCTCGCTTCCTGGAGGTCAGCAGCTCGAGCTGCGCCTCGTACGCTTTGGCGAACTCCTCGCCGAACAGCTTGCGGAAGCTCGTGTCGGGATCGCGGGCAATCTCCTGACACCTCTCCCGGTACAGGTCCCAGTATCGCAGCTTGGCCGGCATGCCGAGCGGCCCGCGCCTGATCTGGCGATCGAAGCCCTCCTGCAGTCGGTCCGGATCGAAGTCGGCGACCATCGACTCGAACGCCACACGCATGCCGGCGAGCAGCGCCACCTGATGGTGCCGGAGGTCGCGAAAGGCGTCCTCGAACGCCTCCACGGGCCCGAGATACGCCTCATTGCGCTTCACGAGCAGATTGTGCAGCGCATCGTCGACGTTGGCGGAGAACTTGAGCGGGTTGTTGTCGGCGACCTTGAAGCGCGTCACGCGCATCCGGAACTCGTCTTTGATCTGCTGCCGGGCCTGCAGGATGTCCATGACGCCGCCGACGACCACGCGGAGAATCTCGCCGAAATGCCGGGCGAGCTCGGGGGTGACGGCGACCCCTTCGAGGCCGGCGCCCGCCAGCACGTCCGCCAGGAAGACCTCGTCGCGTTTCTCGCCCGCAGGGCTCGCCGGAACCGCAGGCGGCTGGGAAACGACCTCTGACGGTGACGGCGTGACGGCGCCAGCTGCCGCAGGCAGCGGAGCGGGTGGAGGCGGCAACTCCGGCGGCACCTCGATCTGAACAGGCGACAGCAGTGACGGCATCGGAACGTCGGCAGGCTGGACCGACGGGAACGACTGCGCTCCGAACGGGTCCGGAGGCGGCGGCTCATCCCGGACGGGCTCGTCAAAGATGGCGGGGGCCGCTTCGGACGGCCCAGGATCGGGAGGCGTTTCGTCGAGCAGCGGATCGTACCCTTCGGGAATCAACGGCCCGGGCGTCCGCGGCGCGGCCGCAGGCGGAGCCGGAGGCGGCGGTGCCGCCGGGCGAACCGCCGGCGGCCGATAGTGCGCAGCGAGCGGAGAACTGCGCTCCAGATCCTTCGCGCTCGGACCCTGGCGCGCGGGCGGTCGCTTCGGATTGGGATCGAGCAGCTTGAGGGGATCGAGCTCCTCGCCCGGCAGCGCCATGGCGAGCGCGTCGAGGTTCGGCGCCGGACGCGGCGGCGCCTGCGGCGCCGCCGGCGCCCACTCGGCAAAGGGATCGTCCTCATCGAAGCCCCGGGCGGCACCGAATCCGCCGGGCGGCTCCTCGGCGCGCGCCCTCGCGGCCGGGCCCGAGCGCGGCACGTCGCCGGCCTCGCCCGTCACCGACACCTGGATCTCGTACGGGTCGATCAGGATCCGGTCGCCCTCCTTGAGAGCGCGCGGCCGACCCGGCGTCAACCGTTCGCGCGACGAGTTGATGAAGACGCCATTCTTGCTCGTATCCTCGATGTAGAACACGGAGTCGACGCACGTGATGCGCGCGTGACGGCCGGACACCTTCGTGTGGGGCAGAACCCAGTCGCTCGACTTCTCCCGGCCGATGACGCCGCCGCTGGCGCGGAAAGACTTGCGTCTGGCAGCCCCGAGCTGCGCAGCCTGCGGCCCGGCCACTTCGAGGGTAAGAATCACTGGATCGAACTCGGCTCCAGTCTACCCCAAGTGAAACTCGCGGTCAGCGCGCGAGGCCCGGGCGCTCCCGACGAAGTTCTCGGCGCGTCGACTCGTCCGCGACGGCAGTCAGAGGGTCGCGATCGCGGTTCTGGTTGGTCTCAATCGGGGCTACCGCGGATCGCAGGCGTGGGTGGCGCAGAACTCGGCGAGCGCGCGACGGACTTCGTCCTCGGCCGCGTGCCGCTCGCGCGACCTGATCGCCCGGCGAATCCACGGCAGCACGTCGACGGTCACGAGGGCGGGCGATCCAGGAGGACCCATCTGCGGCGCGGACAGAGGCACTCCCCCGCCGTCGAAGTCCCACGTCCAGGGCTTCTCCTTGTAGTACGGATGCTCGCGAACCGTGACACGAAAGGTCGGCTCGGGCGGCGTGACGTGGATCGACGGCTCTCTGGCAAGGGCCGCACGGATACGGTTCAGCGTGGCCTCATCCTGCGCAGCGGCTGACGCCGGGGCCTGCGCTTGAGCGGGGCCGCCCCGTGCAGCCGGCTGCAGCGCTACTGCCAGGATCCCGATGGCAACCAGTTCCAGGCAGGTGGGCGTCTGCAGGCACCGCATGTCCACGCTCCTCGGCCAGGCCGCAGGTATAGACGTTAGACACCGGAGATTGGCTCTCGACGCGGCGCTCGATCGGTCGAGGTTCGATGTGGAACGTTGAGCGCACGCGTCAGCCTTCGGAGGCGCCGGAGGTCAGGGGCAGCGAACGGACGCGACGGTTTGTCGCGGCGAACAGGGCGTTGGCCACGGCTGGAGCGACGAGCGGCACGGCGTGCTCGCCAAACCCGGAGGGCGACGCCCCGCTGTCGACGATCACCGTATGGAGCGCAGGCATCCTCCCGATGCGCAGCACCTCGAACTCGGCAAACGAGCCCTGCACCGCTCTGCCGCCCTTGAAGTTCATCCTCCCGAGCAAGGTCGCCGACAGCCCCCAGGCGATGCCGCTTTCCGTCTGCCCCGTGACGCCGATCGGGTTGAGGGCCAGGCCGCAGTCCACGACCGTCGTGATGCGCACGACCCGCAGGTCCGACGGGTCGTCGCCGGCCGAGACCTCGGCGACCATCGCCAGGTAGCTGCCGCCGTGGTACACGTTCGCCGCGACCCCGCGTCCGCGGCGGCGTCCGGCTTCGCTCTCGAGGGGATCGGCCCATCCGGCCTCGCTCCGCACGCGCTCGAGCACGCGGGCGAGCCGCGCACGGTCGATTCTGTACGGTCCCACGGCCTTCACGTTCGACGGCAGCAGCGCCAGCCGATAGGCAATCGGATCCTGCCGCCCGAGGTGCGCGAGCTCGTCGAGAAACGATTCGCGTCCGAAGACGGTCGATGGATACTCGACCGCGCGCCACGGGCCGGTCGGGACGGGGCTCGTGACGTCCGCGCAATCGACGCGCAGGCTGGCAAATTCGTACGGCGTGTCGTACGCGCCCCACGGGCTCTGGTCGTCGGCGTACGCCGTGGGCGCCTTGGTCGGCTTCGGCGGGCCGGTCCAGATGTTGCGGCCGTCGTGGATGTCGTAAACAGTCAGGTCCGAGCTCGTCGTCGTATGGACGAGCCCGACCGGCGTGCCGGCGGCGTCGAGACCGGCGACGAACCGCTCGGCGGTCGCCGGCTGGAAGTAGCCGTGGCGCATGTCGTCTTCCCGCGTCCAGGCGACCTGCACCGGACCACCGACCGCGTTCGAGATCTCCACCGCTTCGGCGACGTAGTCGGCAAACAGCCGGCGGCCGAAGCCGCCGCCCATCAGCAGACAATGCAGCGTGATCGCGGGATCCGCCAGTCCCGTGAGCTTGCGGATTTGCGCGAGGCTGCGGACGTCGGTCTGCGTCGGCGCCCAGACCTCGACACGATCGCTCATGACGTGCGCCGTGCAGTTCATCGGCTCCATCGGCGCGTGGGCCTGGAACGGAAAGACGTACGTCGCTTCGTGCCGCCGGCCCGCGGACGACACCGCGGCGGTCGCGTCGCCTTCGTGGCGCACGGCGTAGCTCGCCCGCTCGAAGGCGGCCGGCAGCGACGCCAGGAACGCATCGGAATCGAACGCGGCCTGCGCAGCCTCCCGCCATTCGACCCGCAGGGCCGCCCGTCCTTTCAGGGCCGACCAGTTGTCGTCGGCGACGACCGCCACGCCGGGATGGATGCCGGCCCTGGTCGCGACGACGTGACGAACGCCAGGAACGCCCAGTGCGCCCGAGGCGTCGAAGCGGACGAGCGTCGCGCCGAGGCTGGGCGCGCGCTCGATCGACGCGAACAGCAGACCCGGAAGCCGCACGTCGCTGCCGTACTGCGCGCGGCCCGTGACGATTGCCGGGCCGTCGACCCGCTTCATCGGTTTGCCGAGCAGCACGAACTGCGACGGCGCTTTCAGGGGTGGGTCGGTCGGCACCCTCAGTCTCGCCGCGGCGCTCGCGAGCGCTCCGTAGCCGAGCTGCCGTCCGGACGCTTCGTGGCGGACGCGGCTCCGCTCGGCCCGGCAGCTTGCCGGCTCGACCTGCCACCGCGCGGCGGCGGCCGCCACGAGCATCTCGCGCGCCGTGGCCCCGGCGACACGCAGAAGGCGGTAGGAGCCGGAGCTGCTGCCGCTGCCGCTCGTGTGCAGCTGGATCCCCTTGAAGCGCGCGCCGGGCGAGGCCTGCTCGATGCGCAGCGTCTCCCAGTCCGCCTCGAGCTCCTCCGCCAGGATCATCGGCAGCAGCGTGCGAACGCCCTGCCCCATCTCCAGGTGCGTGACCCAGAGCGTGACGGTGCCGTCCGGCGTGATTCGAAGGTATGCGTTGGGATCGAAGGCCTCGATCGCCGGATCGGCGATGGCCAGATCCGGGAGTCGAAACGCGAGCGCCAGGCCGGCCGCCGCGCCGGCGCCTCCAAGGAACGTCCGGCGGGAGACGCGGGTCATGCCCGTGCCCCCGCGGCGCGGTGGATCGCCGCGCGCAGCCGCGTGTAGGTGCCGCACCGGCAGACATGACCCGCAAACGAGCGATCGATGTCCTGGTCGGAGGGGGCCGGATTCGATCGGAGCAGCGCCGCGGCCTCCATGATCATGCCGGGCTGGCAGTAGCCGCACTGCGCGACGTCTTCGTCAATCCACGCCTGCTGGCACGGATCCAGGCCGCCGGCGCCGAGGCCTTCGATGGTCGTAATCCGATGGCCGGCCGCCGCGGAAATGGTGAGGCGGCACGACCGCACCGCCCGCCCGTCCTGGTGGACCGTGCACGCCCCGCACTGCCCCACGCCGCAGCCGTACTTCGTGCCGGTGAGCCGCAGCCGATCCCTGAGCACCCAGAGAAGCGGCGTGTCGGCGGCCGCGTCGATCTCGAAGTGCCGTCCGTTGACTTCAATCGTGTGCATGGGCCGTCCCTTCCGGGCGGCGCAGAGCAATCCACGGACCAGATGGGATCCGCTTGCGGACGGTTCGAATCGAAGGCCGCAGGCGCCGCTGTCCGGCCCTGGGACCCCGGGCGTCCGGAAGCGAACGGACGCACTTCTTCAACTCGGCCGCCAGTCGCGGCCGAGGGCGTCCACATCGGGCCGGACTCTCGTACCATGACAGCGTGCGCGCCGCGCCCAGACTGCCGAACATCGTCCGCCGCCGGTCCGTGCTGCACGGCTGGGGCGTCTTCGCCGCCGAGCCGATCGCGAAGAACAGCCGCATCATCGACTACGCGGGCGAGCTGATCCGGAACGACGAGGAGTGCGAGGCGCGCGAGGAGCGCTACCTGGCACAGGGCTGCATCTGGGTCTTCAGGGTCAACCGGGCCTGGAGCCGCGACGCGGCGGTCGGCGGCAACATCGCCCGGTTCATCAACCACTCGTGCACGCCCAACTGCTGGTTCGAGGTGGTCGACAAGACCATCTGGATCCGCGCGTCCCGGGCAATCCGCCGCGGCGAAGAGCTCACCTACGACTACTCGACGATCGGCGAGCGCACGATTCCGTGTCGCTGCCGGCCCGGCTGCCCCAACAGGATCTGAGACCGTCCCAGACTGCTGGTCTCGCCGTCGCTCAAGAGCGCCGTCGCGGCGCCGAGACCACTCGTGCGTCC
Source organism: uncultured Acidobacteriota bacterium (assembly GCA_963840225.1). Classification (GTDB taxonomy): domain Bacteria; phylum Acidobacteriota; class Vicinamibacteria; order Vicinamibacterales; family CAVVIG01; genus JBLMXQ01. The sequence goes on along the minus strand of CAWIYH010000004.1, from coordinate 390,220 downwards.
TCCGGCCGTTCAGACGTTCTTGCCGGTGCGCTCGGTCAACTCGCGGACGAGACGGCTCAGCCTGTCGATGTCCACCGGCTTGACGAGGTGCGCATCGAAGCCGGCCGACTCCGACCGCAGCCGATCGTGCTCCTGGCCGTACCCCGTCACCGCCACCAGCCGGATGCGGGACTCGCCCGGCGTGCCGTTGAGGAGGCGCGCCAGCTCGAACCCGTCCATGACCGGCAGGCCGATGTCGAGCAGCGCGACCTCCGGCCTGAACGTCTTCGCGAGGTCGAGCGCGGTGGGTCCGTCGAAGGCGGTCCGGGTGTCATGTCCGTCGGCCGCCAGCGCTTCGGCCAGCATCAACGCGGCATCTTCGTTGTCGTCGACGATCAGCACGCGGCAGCCCGATCCGGTGGCCGCCCCCTCGGCCCGCGGACCGGCACGCGGCGCGGGGAGCACGGCCGCTTCGAGCTTCGGCAGCCTGATCACGAATTCGGTGCCGTGACCGCGGCCGGCGCTCAACGCGGACACCGAGCCCCCGTGCAGCGCGACGAAGCTGCGCACGATGGCGAGCCCGAGACCCAGCCCGCCCTGCGCGCGGTCGATCGCCTGACGATCCTGCGTGAACAGATCGAAGACCCGCGGCAGCATCTCCGGCTCGATGCCGATGCCGGTATCGCGCACGCTCAGGGCCACTTCGTCGCCCTCCCGACGCGCCGACACGGCAATGGCGCCGCCCGGCGGCGTGTACTTGGCGGCATTGGTCAGCAGGTTGCTGACGACCTGCGCGAGGCGGACTGCGTCGCCCATCACCTCGAGGCCGCGGCGCGGCACGTCGGTCTGGAGATCGTGCCGATACTGCTCCAGGAGCGGGCTCGCGATTTCGATCGCCTTGGCCACGACCTCGCTCATCTCGATCGGCTGCTTGTTCAGCCGGATCTTGCCGCGAGTGATTCGCGAGACGTCGAGCAGGTCGTCGACGAGCCCGGCGAGGTGGCGCACCTGCCGCTCGATGATCGTCCGCTCGCGCTCGCCGGTGTCGATGCCGCGCAGCCGCAGCAACTGCAGGGCCGTGAGGATCGGGGCGAGTGGATTGCGGAGCTCGTGGCCGAGCATCGCCAGGAACTCGTCCTTGGCGCGGTTGGCCGCCTCGGCGGCGCGGCGCGCGCTGGCCAGCCCGGTGACGTCATACGCGACGACCGCGACGCCCTCGACGGCGCCGTTCCCGTCGACGAGCGGCTGCAGGGCCACGTCGAAGAACCGGATGTGGGGTGCGCCTCCCGCGTCGCGCAAGGTCACCTGCAGCGGCCGGCCGATGTAGGGCTCGCCGCTCGCGAACACGCGATCGAAGAGGGTGAGGAGCCCCTGCTCCTCCAGCTCCGGTATCGCTTCGGCGAGCCGGCGGCCGACGAGCGGGCGGTCGACGAGGGCGAGCGCGGCGTCGTTGGCGATCTCCACGGTGTAGTCGGCGCCGCGGACGATCGCAATCGGCACCGGCGCCCGCGCGAGGACGGCGGCCAGGCGCCGGGTGGCCTGCTCCTCGAGCGCGCGAATCCTCGCGCGCAGGAACTGGGCCTCGACGCGCGACATCAGCTCGCGCGCCGTGAAGGGCTTGACCAGGTAGTCGTCAGCGCCCGCCTGGAAGCCCTCGAGCCGCGACTCCTCGCCCGCGCGCGCCGAGAGCATCATGACGGGGATGTGCCAGGTCCGCGCGTCGGTCCGCAGCTGGCGCAGCAGGCCGAACCCGTCGAGCCTCGGCATCATGACGTCGGTGATCACCAGGTCGGGCTGCACCTCGCGCACCAGCGCGAGGGCCTCCTCGCCGTCCGCCGCCACGTGCACCAGCCAGCGACTGGCCAGGAGGCTGGTGACGTACGCGCGCATGTCGGCGTTGTCGTCGGCCAGGACGATCCGCCCGCTGTCCAGCGACGGCCCTGGAGAGACCGACGCGTCGCGGACGCCGAGATCCAGCGGGGTCTGTTCGGAGCCCTCCTCGCCGGGGAGCCACCTCAGGGCCTCCTCCACGAACACGTGCGCGCCGACCGATGTCGACGCCGCCGTGCGGCGCGCCTGCACGCGGTCGGAAGGCAGGTGGTCGGACCCGATCGGGAGGCTCACGGTGAACGTCGTCCCCTGTCCCGGGGCGCTCTCGGCCGCGATCGTGCCGCCGTGCAGCTTGACGAGCTCCTGCACGAGCGCCAGCCCGATGCCGGTGCCTTCCTGCGTGCGCCCCGTGGAGCCCTCCACGCGGTGGAACCGATCGAAGATCCGCGGCAGCTCCTCGGGAGCGATCCCGGCGCCGGTGTCGCGGATCGACACCAGGAACCGATCGCCGTCCCGGTGGACCGCGACGCCGATTTCGCCGTCGAAGGTGAACTTGAACGCGTTCGAGATGAGGTTCAGGACGACCTTCTCCCACATCTCGCGGTCGACGAACGCGACGCCGGCCTCAGAGGGGCAGTCGATGACGAAGCGCAGCCCGGCGCGCTCGATCGCCGAACGGAACACGCTGGCCAGGTCGGCGGTGTACGCGCCGAGATCGACCGGCTCGAAGCTGGCCTCGCTGCGGCCGGCCTCGATCCGCGAGAAGTCGAGCAGCCCGTTGACCAGACGCCGCAGCCGGAGCCCGTTGCGGTAGACCAGGTCCAGCGATTCGCCGGTCAGGGCGCGGGCGGGTCCGGTGAGCGCATCGGTGACCGGGCCGAGGATGAGCGTCAGCGGCGTCCGGAGCTCGTGGCTCACGTTCGAGAAGAACGTGGTCTTGGCGCGGTCGATCTGCGCCAGCGCTTCGGCCCGCCGCCGCTCGGCCACGTACGCCTGGGCATTGGCGAGCCCGCTGGCCAGCTGGCCGACGTACAGCGTGATGAAGCTCTCGTAGTCGGCGTCGAAGGGTCGAAACGGGTTCAGCCCCGCGATGAACACGCCCGCAGGACGCGTCTTGGCAGGCTGCGGAATCGGCACGACGATGGCGCGGACGGGCGGCTTGCGCCACGGGCCGGACGGCCACGGCAGATCGTCCAGCAGATCGACCACCGTCGGCGTCGTCGTCGTCCCCTCGACGAACCGGCGGATTGGCCACACCGCGTCGTCGACCGGGAGCGCTCTCTGTGCCGCGGGATGCCCGGGCGGCATGTTGCAGCTGGCCGCCAGCGTCGCGCGCGACTGGCGCTCGCCGATCGCGTACGTCAGGACGAACGGGAGGTCGCGGGCGTCGCCGGCCAGCGAGCCTTCCACCGCCGCCCACACGTCCTCGGTGGTCTGGCTGGACGCCAGCCGTGCCCCGAACTCGCGCAGGAGGCCGAGACGCCGCTCGCCGATGACGCGCGTCGTGTCCTCAGTGACGACGCAGAACATCCCGGCGATGCGGCCGTTGTCGTCATGCACGGGACTGTACGAGAAGGTGTGGTAGGTCTCTTCGGGAAAGCCGCTCCGCTCCAGAAACAGCAGGAGTCCCTCGTCCCAGGTCGCCTCGCCGGTTTCAAGCACGTGGTGGATGCGCGGTCCGATGTCAGGCCAGATTTCCGCCCAGACCTGATCGGCGCGCTTGCCGAGCGCCCACGGGTGCTTGGCGCCGAGCGTCATCCCTGCATACGCGTCGTTGTAGAAGAAGGTCAGCTCCGGACCCCACCCCATCCACATCGCATACCGCGAGGTGAGCATCATGCGGATGATCGCCCTGACGCTCTGGGGCCAGCCGTCGGGGGATCCGACGCCGAGGCTGCGCCAGTCCACCTCGCGCATCCGGAGCGCGAGCTCGCTGAAGCCGACAAACAGCGTCTCCGCCCCGGTCGCGTCGTCGTCGGGCATCAGCAACGAATTATAGCGGCGGGTGATGACGGAAGCGGGACGCAACCCGCGGCGGCGCGGATGAGATCAGCTCAGCCGTGAGATCGGACGAACGCCGCCTGAAACGGCCATCGTCGGAGGTTTTGCGCTTTCCAGGGCCGCCGGGGCGTTCTTCGGCTACTATCCGGCACGCAAGGCGTCCCGGCTGGATCCGATCGAGGCGCTCCGATACGAATGAGGACCGCGCGGCCGGCCTGCGATCCTCGGAGAACGCGGGAGCAGCACCATGTCGCTCAAGTGGTTTCATCTTGTCTTCATCGCCGCGTGCGTCGTCCTCGCCGTCATCGGCGCCGCCTGGGCGGTGCAGCACGGCCACTGGGTGGTTGCCCTCCTCGTCCTCGCCGCCGGAACCGCGCTCGTCGTCTACCGCGACGCGTTCCTCCGGAAGACGCGGTCGATCGGCGAGTGAGCGCGGCGGCGCCCTGTTGCCTTGACCGGCGGAGTCGGCCGCCGTAGACTGGCGGCATCTCCACTGGTATGGCAAGTGAAGAAGCTCGCATCGAGCTCCTCCAGGGCACGCTGGACCTGATCGTCCTCCGCGCGCTGCGCACCATGGGCCCGCAGCACGCCTACGCGCTCGCCGCGCGGCTCGAACAGGTCGCCGACCACTCGTTCGCGCTGAAGCAGGGCACGCTGTACCCGGCGCTCGTCCGTCTGTCCCAGAAGGGGCTGATCAAGGGCGAGTGGCGGACGACGGAGAACAACCGGGAGGCGAAATACTACGGGATCACGAAAGCCGGGATCCGGGCGCTCGAGAACGAGACCGAGCGCTGGCGTCGGCTCTCGAGCCTGATCGACAAGCTGCTCCTGGACGAGCCCGCATGATCGCGCGGGTTCGGCGGTTCGCCCGCCGTCTCCTGGGCTTCCTGCGCTACGGCGCTGAAGAAGCGGAGCTGGCGCGCGAACTGGCGGCCCACATCGACCTGGTCGAACGCGATCTCCTCGGCCGCGGTGTCACGCGCGAGCAGGCGCGGATCGACGCGCGGCGCGCGTTCGACGGCCTCGAGCTGACCAAAGAGCGGCAGCGCGAGGCGCGCTCGTTCGCGTGGCTCGAAGACGCCCGGCGCGACGCCAGCTACGCGCTCCGGTCGCTGGTGCGGAGCCCCGGCTTCGCGGCGGCCGCGGTGCTCACGCTCGCCGTCGGCGTCGGCGCGAACACCGCGGTATTCAGCCTGATCGACGGCCTTCTCCTTCGGCCGCTGCCGGTCCCCCGAACCGGTGAGCTGGTCCTGTTCGGCAAGGCGCGCAACTGGGGCATCGTGTCCGGCGTGGCGCGCAACTACGACGTCTTCTCCTATCCGCAGTATCTCTACTTCCGGCGCAACGACCGGTCGTTTCCCGGGGGGCTCGCCGGGTTCGCGAGCTGGCAGGCGCCCGTGCAGGTGCGCACGGGGGCCTCCACCGCGATGTCCAACGGCAAGCTGGTGTCGGGCAACTACTTCTCGGTTCTCGGCGTCGAGCCCGCGGCCGGCCGCCTGCTGGACGACGGCGACGATCGCGCCGGGGCGGCGCCGGTCGCCGTCCTGAGCTCCCGGTACTGGGCCAGCCGCTTCAACCGCGCGCCGGACGTCGTGAACCGCACGCTCGTCATCAACGGCACCCCGTTCACGGTAGTCGGCGTCGCCGCGGCAGGGTTTTTCGGCGAGACGCTCCAGGCCGACCCGCCCGACCTGTGGTTCCCGCTGGCGCGCTTCCCGGAAGTGACGCTGAACCCGTCGATCCTCGATCAGGGGCAGCTCCGCTGGCTTCATCTCATGGGGCGGACGCCCCGGCCGGATCTCGAGCAGCTGACCGCCGTTCTCACCGTCCGGCTCCATCAATGGCTCGACGCCAACGAGCCGGCGCGCGATCAGCCCGACGTCCGGGCGGCGATCGAGCGGTCGATCGTCGAGGCCAGTGCCGGCGCCACCGGGATCTCGCATCTTCGCAACCAGTACGGCGAGCCGCTCGAGATCCTGCTCGCCATCGCCGCGCTCGTCCTGGTCATCGCGTGCGGCAACGTCGCGAACCTGCTCCTGGCCCGTGCCGCCGCGCGCCGCCGCGAGATGTCGCTGCGCCTCGCGCTCGGCGCCAGCCTCGCGCGGATCCTGCGGCAGCTCGTCGCCGAGAGCCTGCTGCTCTGCGCGCTGGGGGGCGCGGCCGGCATCGCCCTCGCCTACTGGGCGACCGACGGCCTGCTCCGCATGGTCTTCCGCGACGCCACGACCTATGGCATCACGGTCGCGCCCGATGGACGCATCCTCGCCTTCGCCGTCCTGGTCGTCGTCGTCTCCGGCGTGCTCTTCGGGATCGCCCCGGGGTGGCGGGCGGCGTGCCAGGACGCCGGTCTGGCGGTCAAGGCGTCCGGACGCGCGGTCACCGGCGGCGGCCGCGGCTTCACGATCGGCCGCCTGCTCGTCGCCGCTCAGGTGGCGCTGTCGCTCCTGCTCCTCGTCGCATCGGGCCTTCTCGTGCGCAGCGTCCGGAATCTCTCACGACAGGACTTCGGGTTCGATCGCGATCACATCCTGCTCGTGCACGTCGATCCGCGCGCGGCTGGCTACCGGCCCGACCAGCTCGCCGCTCTCTATCAGCGAATCGAGGACGCCGTGAACGCCGTGCCCGGAGTGCGGCGGTCGGCGCTGGCGCTCTACACGCCGCTGTCGGGCCAGAACTGGGATTCGGCGATCGCCGTCGCCGGCTACGGACCCGAGCGCGACAAGAATCTCGACGCCGTCTGGATGCGGGTGACCCCGGACTACTTCGACGCCATGGGCATGCCGCTGCTCGCAGGCCGCCGGTTCGGTCCCGTGGACACCGCCCGCACGCCGCAGACCGTCGTCGTGAACGAGAGCTTCGTCCATGACGTCCTGCACGGCGAGAACCCGATTGGACGGCGCTTCGGCTTCGACGAAGCCCGCGCCGGCGACTGGGAGATCGTGGGCGTCGTGCGCGACACGAAGCACAACGACCCGCGCGCCCTGGGCGAGCCGACCTTCTTCCTGCCGATCACCGCCGTTCCCTCGGCCGACCCGGTCCTCACCCGGTCGACGTACCTGCGCGATCTCGTGGTTCGATCGGCCCGCGAACCGGGCTCGGTGGCGGTCGGGGTGCGGCAGGCGCTCGACGCCGTGGACGACCGGCTCGTCGTCACCGGCGTCACGACCATGGACGAGCAGGTGCGGCAGTCCTACAACCAGCAGGAGTTGATGGGCGTCCTCTCGACCGTCTTCGGAGCCGTCGCGCTGCTCCTGGCGGCCATCGGGCTGTACGGGCTCATGGCGTATTCGGTGGCCCGGCGCTCGGACGAAATCGCCGTCCGCATGGCGCTCGGCGCGGAAGGCCGCCAGGTCGTCTGGATGATCGAGCGCGAGATCCTCGTGCTCCTCGGCGCCGGGCTCGCCGTGGGGATCCCGCTCGTCGTCGGCGCGACGCGTCTTATCCGTGCGCAGCTCTTCGGGATCGGCGCGCTGGATCCGGCCACCATCGCCGCGGCGGTCGCCCTGCTGGCTCTCCTCGCCGCGGTCTCCGGCTACATCCCGGCGCGCCGCGCGGCGCACCTGGATCCGGCGACGGCCCTCCGCGACGCCTGACGACCGGCTTCCTACTCTCCCCAGTTCTTGGCGTGCGCGGCCTGGTTCCTGAACTGCTCGGGCCGGTAGAACTTCTCGTAGTACTCGATCTCGAGATGCGAGCACTGCAGCCAGATGCCGGGGACGTAGAAGGCGTCGACATGGGCCGGGAAGCGCCCGTAGGTGTCGAACAGATGCGTGCAGATTTCCTTGCAGTACTCGATGGCCTTCGCCGAGAACGGTGTCTGGTGACGCAGGTACTCGTCGGCATCGGCGGCGTTCCTGTAGGGCGCCGCGAACGTCGCGGGGTCGCCGTACATGCCCTGCGGGCCGTACTTCTCCTTGATGAAGATGTCCACGGCCTCGTTCATCGAGCTCACGTAGGGCGGGCACAACCCCTCCAGCACGCCGTCGATGCCGACCGGGTTCGGCTGCGTGGAGGGCAGCGGCGGCCAGACGCCCCAGGTCTTGTCCGGCTCCAGGAAGCGGAATCCGAGGCCGAACCACTGCTTGGCCGGATCGCGATGGAGGATCCACGGGGCGAACACCGACGAGTGGATCCAGCCGCCGAGCCCCATCGCCTGGGCGACGAGCATCAGGTTCTGCAGCAGGAAGAACGCCTCATAGTCGGTGCGCAGGGCGTGCGACAGGCCGAGCGGCGCGCTGATGTCCTGGTTGCAGAAGCCGTTCTGGACCCACTTGATCCCGCCGATCGGCTGATACGGGATCTTGCGCGGAAAGCCGAACTGGGCGCCGACCCAGACCGCCGCTTCCGCCAGATCGGCCGGATGGAACGCCTGCCAGTCATCGACGACCACGGGGCGCTGGCCGTCCGGCTCGGAGAGCAGGATCAGGAGCGCGTTCAGGTACTGCCGGGTGCAGTCGACGACCGGCATCAGGATCGTCGAGCCCGGCACGTTCGACGTCTGCTTGTTCCACCCCAGGTAGTACGGAAACTCGCGCGGGAACTCGAGCCGCCGATCCGCGATCTGCACCTTCACGGCGTCGGCGGCGCGCAGCCAGTCGTCCTCGCTCCACTGGTCCCACGACGGCGGCATCGACCCGAGGAGCTGGCGCGCCTCGGTGTCGCGCGGCGTCTTGATGAGCCAGATGCCATGGTCGTTGATGAGGAAGAAGGACGTCGCCCGCGCGTTGTCCGGGCTGCTGGCGGTCTTCCCGATCGCGTGCGTGAAAGGCGACCCGAGCTCGGTGTAGCCGGCCGGACTGGTCAGCGGGCCGTCCAGCATGACCGGGCCGGTCAGGCCGATCGAGGCCACGAGCACGGCCTCCTCCAGCGCGCTGAGCGGCGAGGGCGCGTTGGTGCTGGTATGGCTCAGCCCCGCCGCGCTGATCGAGACGCCGCGCGCGATGCGCCGCGTGCGGCGCTCGGCGAGCGCCGTCATCAACGGATAGCGGAGGAGCTGTTCCAGACCGGGATGCGCGGGCATGCGTGGCGGCTCCTAATTGAAGCGATCCAGTTCGGACACGATCGCGGGAAAGACGTCGCGCGACGCGGTCTTGCCGATGAAGCAGTCCATGTGCGCGTAGTCGGGAAACGCGATGCGCTGGTAGAAGTGCGCGCCGTTGGCGGCGGCCAGCGCCTGCAGCGACTTCAGGCTTCCCTCCGGGAGGAACAGGTGGTTCTTCTCCCCGTGGATGAACGTGATCGGCATGGCCAGGCGATCGAGGTGATTCATGTACACCTCGGCGCCGCTCTTGTCGACGATGTGGCCCGCGCGCACGACGAGGCTGAGGTGGTTGAACGTGGTCACGTTGGCCACGCCGAACATCTCGTGAATGGCGCGGTGCGTGGCGTCGTTCAGCTGGTCGTGGCTGTAGACGTCGCCGTAGATGCCGAGAATGCGGCGGCACACCGCGCTGGTGCACTGCTCCCTGGACGGGAACAGCCGCAGGATCTCGTCGACGATGATGTCCTCCGCGCGCTGGCGGTCGAAGTCGGTCGTCAGCGTGCCGATGTGCGCCTGCACGAGGAGCTGGCCGAGGTCGAGCCCGGCCCGGATGCGGTTGCCGATCGGCGAGATCGGGTACAGGGTCAGCGCCGACGAGATTGCCGATCGGACCCCCTGCAGGCCGGCCGCCATCGCCATCAGGAACGTCATCGACCCGACGCAGTGCGCCATCACCTGCACGTCAGCCGCCCCGGTGACTTCCCGGACTTTGGCGACCGCCGCCGGGTAGTCGTCGGTCGCGATGTCGTCCAGGGTGAACTGCGTCCGCGACGACGGCAGGTCGGGGCTGGCCCTGTAGTCGAACAGCCACACGTCGTAGCCGGAGGCGAACAGCGTCTCCGGCAGGGTCGTGTCGATCGTGTCGATCGTGTACGCCAGCGTCGACGTGCCGAACCCCGGTGCCAGGATGACGGGCCCCTTCGCGCCGCCGTTGTACCGCGTCAGCTTGAGCGTCACGCCGTCGTGGGTCTGGAAGAAATGGACCGTGGGCGCGGCCATCCGGAGGGGACGCCGCTCCCGCGGCTCGCCGTCGATGTGCAGCTCGTTCGACCGGACGAGGACGCCGCCGTAGGTCTCGAACAGCGCGCCGGCGAAGAAGACGCCGAATTCGGCGATGGCCCGGAGCCCCTCGACCGGCGTCGCGGCGTTGGTCGCCTTCATCGTCGTCAGCTGCTTGAGGAAGTCGGCCGGCAGGATGTGCAGGATGCCCTTCCCCAGGACCGTCTCGGCGGGTCCGCTGAGATCGGTGAGCGTCACGAACAGCGTCGACGTGTCGGGCCAGATCTCGAGCTGGCGATCGTCGTGCACCACCTTGAACCCGTCGAGCCGGTAGCGCGCGCCGTCCTGCGCCCGCCCGACCATCTGGTACGTCATCAGGCGCGAGTTGACCCGGTCGGGATCCTTGACGAGCAGGCGGAACACGCCGTCGGCCACCTGCAGGGGCGAGGGCGAGAGCGCCGGACAGTTGATGGTGCCGTTGATCGTCCCCTGGTGGCGGGGGTCGGTCACCATCGCGTGCGCGTCATCGGTGCTGACCGTGACGGTGAACTCGAGGATCGTGCCGTTTTGGCGGCCCTGCTCCTCGGCGGCGGCGTAGTCGCTTTGCGGAAGCCTCGCGAAGTGCCCCCGCATCGTCTCGGTGAACTGGATTCCTGCAGCCATGTCCGCCTCCGATCAGCGTCCTTCGCTGATGATGATCGACGCAATGCGCTCGGCGAGCGCGGCGATCGTTCGTGATGGGTTGAGGCCGATCGCCTTCGGCACGATCGCGCCGTCGGCCACGAACAGGTTCCGGCAGCCGAACACCTCGCCCGCGTGGTTGACGACGCCGTCGTCGGGAGAGACCGCCATGCGACAGCCGCCGAGGGGGTGCGGCGTGATGAGATCGCGGGAGACCGTCCACGTGAGCGGGGTGAACGGGATGCCGCCGGTCTTCATCGCCAGCCGCTGGTGCAGCTCGACCACGGCGTCGATGGTCGGCGCCGAGGCGTCGGGGCGCCAGTCGAGCGCCAGCCGCCCGTGCTCGAGCGCCAGGACCCCGTCGGCGGCGTCGCGCGACTGCGCGAACCAGGGCATGACGTTGTCGAGCGCCCCGTGCGCGCTGAACATGCGGATCGTCTGGACGAGCGCCTGCTGCCGCTCGCTGGAGCTGTCGTCCCTCGCGAGCGCCTCCAGGTAGTCGGCGCCGACGTCGGGAAGCCCGCCGTCCTCGATGAAGACTCCCTGGCCCTTGAACGCGCCGTCGAGCAGGTCGACCGCGCACGTAATAGTCGGACCGCGCGTCGGCTGGACGCGCCGCGCCGGGTGCAGCGCCGGCGTCAGGAAGTCGCCGTTGCTGCTCCACCGGGTGCCCAGCGCGCGACTGAGGCCCGGCAGCGTCCGCTGCAGATCGCGCGACCGCAGCAGCAGCTCGGTCGAGCCGAGCGAGCCCGCGGCGACGATCACCATCCTGGCGCGCTCGCTGCCCGCGACCAGCGTCTTGTCGCGGATCTCGTCGAACTCGACGACATACTGCTTGGCCGTATCGACGCCGATCGCGCGCACCAGATGCAGCGGCCGGATCTCGGCGCCCTTCGCCTCGGCGCGCGCGAGGTAGTTGAGATCCAGCGTGTTCCTGGCGTTGACGTCGCAGCCGATGTCGCAGTTGCCGAGGTGGACGCAGGTCCCCTGCTCGCGCCCCTCGGCGTTCACGAACGTCTTCGATTTCGCCGGGTCGTGGGGATCCGGCGCCTCGTAGCTCCAGCCGGGATCGAAGCTGACCGCCAGGTCCAGCGGCCGGAACCGATCGCCGTACCCGAGGCCCTGCGCGGCGTCGCGCACCAGGCGCGTGCGCTCGGGCCACTGTGTCGGGGGCACCGGCTTCACGTTCATCATCGCCGCGACCGTGTCGTAGTGCGGCTTGAGCTCCTGGTAGGTGATCTCGGGCGGCCAGCCGGCGGCGAACGTGTCGGGCTTGGCTTCCACCGAGATGTTGGCGTACACGAGCGAGGTGCCGCCGACGCCCGCGCCCTGGACGACGGTCATGTGGGGAAAGACACGGAAGTCGAACCAGCCGTGCTGTTCGGCCGGGCGGTCCTGATTCCAGACCCACGGGTCTTCGGGCCGGCGCGGGAAGTCCTTCACGTGCCACCGCCGGCCGCGCTCGAGAACCAGCACGCGATATCCGTGTTCGGCCAGGCGGCACGCGGTGACCGCCCCGCCGAACCCGCTGCCGACGATAATCACGTCAAACGGCGCCATCGATGCTCCTTGGCGAAAGCGCGGCATTGTATCGTGGTGCGCGTGCGGCAGCCCACAGGATTCGTGCGTCAAAAGCGTGACGGACTTGACGGCCCGGCGACCGTGCCGCACGATTGTCGACCACCGTCAGCACAACCGTAAGGAGTCTCGGATGGGCAGCATCGTCGTGCCGTACTCGCGCGTGCAGCAGGCCTTCACCGAAAACCCCGCCGAAGCGCATCAGGCCGTGGACCGGGCCGCCGGCGACGCCTCGGGTGGCGATCCCGCCGAGCGTGCGCGCCTGGTCGCCGAGTGGCACCAGGCGCTGGCCGATCTCGAGTCCGCCGACCAGGGGTCGACCGTCCTGTCGACGCCCCAGAACGACCTCGCGGCGCGCCTCCAGTCGATGCTGGCCGCCCGGGCCTCCGCCGAAGGCAAGGTCCAGACGGTGGTGCCCAGGGCGAGGGTCGTCACCGACGCCGGCGAGAGCGAGGCGGCTGAGACCGTCCAGGTCAAGTTCGACAACAGCGATTTGATCGGCTGGCTCGGGACCGGCCTGCACATCATCTTCAAGCGCGAGCCGCATCCCTTCCTGCCGCCGCCGGCCGCGCCCGAACCGATCCCCGACACGGCGAAGATCGCGATGTTCTCCGATTGGGGCACCGGCCTGTACGGCGCGCCGATCATCGCCGACACGATCAGGAAGCTGCCCCAATGCGACGTCGTGCTGCACCTCGGCGACACGTACTATTCGGGCGACGACCACGAAATCGCGGATCGTCTGACGGGCGGCTGGCCGTCACGTCCAGGAGCCCTCAGCCGGGCGCTGAACGGGAACCACGAGATGTACTCGGGCGGGCACGGCTACTTCCAGGCGCTGCAATCGTTCTTCGGCCAGTCGTCGAGCTGCGTCGCGCTGCAGAACACGAACTGGCTGATCCTGGGCCTCGATACCGCGTACAAGGACTTCGACATCGACGACGTCCAGCTGGCCTGGATCGGCCAGATGATCGACCAGGCCGGCACGCGCAAGATCGTCATCTGCTCGCACCACCAGCCGTTCTCGGCACTCGACTCGCAGGGGCCGAAGCTGCAGGCCGCGCTCAGCCCGTGGCTCGAGCGGCAGCGCATCGAGGCCTGGTTCTGGGGACACGAGCACCGCCTCGTCGTCTACGAGCCGCACCTGACGTGGGGCGTCAAGGGCCGGTGCATCGGGCACGGCGGCTTTCCCTCGGCCCGCGACACGGCTCTCGGGGCGGGCGGTCCGCTCTACAAGTGGATCCACATGCGGACGCGCCCGCACGCGCCCGAAGCGCTGCTCCTCGATGGACCGAACTTCTGGGTGACGGCTTCGCCCGACCAGTTCAGCCCCCACGGCTACGTCTTCCTCGAGTTCGACGGCAAGGACGCGTGGGAAACCTACCGGACGCCGGACAACGTCGCGGTCAGCGAGCGCTGGAAGCTGTGAGCCGCGCGCCCGCTACCAGATGTCGCCGACCGTGAACCCGTCGGGGAACGGGTCGGTCGGATCGCGCACGTACGTGCTGAGGCCGGTGATCCACGCCTGACCGGACAGCGACGGCACCACGGCGGCGTACGGACCCACGCTCGTCGCCTCGAGCAGCCGACCCGTGAAGATGGTGCCGAGGATGCCCTCGTGGCGAAAGTCGCGCCCGAGCGGCAGCCGTCCCTTCGCGTGGAGCGCGGCCATCCGCGCACACGTGCCGGTGCCGCACGGCGAACGGTCGAGCGCGCCGGTCCACGTCGACGGCCTGCTCCAGTCGAGCCTGCCGGTGGACACGACGACCGCATTGCGGCCGTCGGCGTCCGGGCCGAGCGGCGGCGCCGTCAGCTCGGTCGTCGTGATCTGGTTGAAGGCCGGCTGATCGGGATGCTCCACCGGCAGCTGCTCCTGGGCGGCCGCCTTCACCATCTCGCCGATGCGCACGATGTCGCGCCCCTCGTCGGGCGTCAGACGCAGCCCGAACCGCCCGGCGTCGGCAATCGCGTAGAACATGCCGCCGTACGCCACGTCCACCGTCACGCTGCCGAGGTGCGGCACCTCGATGACGGCATCGAGGTGCGCCGCGAAGGCCGGCACGTTCGTGAAGGTGACGCGCGTCACCTTCCCGCCGGCGCAGTCCGCCCGCACCGCGATCAGGCCGGCCGGCGTCTCGAGCGTCACTTCGGTCACCGGCTCGCGCATGGGCAGCATGCCGGTCTCGAGGAGCACGGTGACGACGCACATCGTGTTGGATCCCGACATGCCGGGGTATTCGACCTGCTCCATGATGATGTAGCCGGCGTCGGCGTCGGGATGGCCTGGCGGAACGATCAGGTTGCAGTTGGCGGCCGGATAGCCGCGCGGCTCGCGCAGCATGCGGAGGCGCAGCGCGTCGCCGTGGTCGCGCAGCCAGCACATCTTCTCGAAGACGGTGCGGCCGGGCAGGTGCGGCACGCCGCCGACAATGACGCGGCCGTGCTCACCGGCCGCGTGGGCGTCGTAGGCATGAATGGCGTCGGTCAGTCGCATACCGCCGATTGTATCCGGCGGCGCCGTCGCTCGCGCGGAGCGGCGGCAGCGATCTCGTCGCGATCAGCCCTTCGGTAGGGTCGCGGTCGTGTCGTCCTTGGCGTCCAGCCTGGACGCCTGGGGCACGGCTCACGTGGAAATGCCGAACCGCGGGAGCACCCACACCTGCAGCACGAGCCAGACGGCGAGAATGGCGATGAGCGTCAGCGCGTCCATGACACGTACAGTGTACGCGACATCGCCCGGGCCCGGGCGCCCGATCTGGACTCCAGCGCGGGCCTCTCTCGTCCACCTTCGCCGGCGCCTCGAATGGAGCGACCGTCCCCTCCCGGTCTACCTGACGCTGATCAGGTTCGCCAGCAGCTGGTACGCGCCGTCCGTCCCGGCCGGCAGCTGGCGCCAGAGGCCGAGACCCAGATAAATCCAGTGGCCCTTGCCGGTACTCGCTTCGACGAGCGACCCGAGCTTCACGCCCGGATTGTCGGGGAAGGAATCGACCATCGACACCAGATCGACGTATCGCGGATCCTTCTCGCCGAGGAAGTACAGGCCTCGTTCCTGCACCCAGCCGGTCCATGTTTCCGGGCCGATGCGGTTGGGGACGTTGAAGACCGGATTATCCGGCTGCAGGATCTTCACGGGCACGGTCTCGTCGGCCACGCGGTTCGTGCTCACCTTGGCGGGATAGGGACCGTACTGCGCGCGGTTGAACTCGAACTTGTTGTACTGGACGATCACCGTGCCGCCGCGCTCGGCGTATTCGAGCAGGCGCCGGTTGTAGGCCCGCAGGTCCTCGCGCCGCTCGTAGGCGCGCACGCCCGTCATGATGACGTCGTACTTCGACAGGTCGCCCCACGCCAGCTCGTCCTCGTCGATCAGGGTCACCTTCGCGCCGAGCTGCTCGAGCGCGGGCGGCACCTGGTCGCCGACCCCCACGATGTAGCCGACCCGGACACCGGGCACCGCCTTGACGTCGACCACCTTGAGCGTGGCGGTGGCCGGCGTGATCACCTGGCGCCGCTCGACGTGCGGGTACTCGATCGCTTCGTAGCCCTGATCGAACGCGCGACCGGCCGCGGCGGGCGACGTGGCCGTTGCGTGGATCGTGTACGCGCCGACCGGCGTACCCGGCGGCACGGTGACCTGAAACCGCGCCGAGAGCGCTTCGTCCTCGTGACTGAAGGCAATCGGCGCGCTCGCGGGGGTCACCGTCCATCCCTGCGGCACGTCAAGTCGCACGGCGGTCTCGGCCGGCCCCTTCATGCCGTCGGTCACCGTCACGTGCACCTCGCGCGCGTTCGGCGTCGCCGTGCCCGCCTGCACGGGGACGACGGCCAGCGGCGGCGTCACCGACACCGAGAGCGCGGGCACGACGGCCAGCTCCATGCGCTTGTCGCCGTTGTAGAGATCCTTCACGTATCGGAATTCGACCGGCAGATCGCGCATGACGTCCACGGCGCCCGCCTTCACGTGAAACGTGACGCGGAACGGCGAGGCGCGGAACGCGACGCCGAAGGGCACGTCCGCCTCGAACTGGTCGATCGCCGGGTTCGAGGGGTTCTTCCAGTACCGGTCGCTGAAGTACGGGGTCGTGAGCTTCGCGTCGGCGGGTACCTGCGCCTCGGAACTGCAGGTGTACACCGCGTCCTTCGCGAGGTCGCCGGCCTGGCACGCGCTCGGATGGTCGAGTCCCGACACCTTGACGGCGGTGATCCGCACGGTCGACGCGCCGTGGTTCACCGCCAGGATCGACAGCGTGATCGGCTGGCCGTCGACGACGAGACCGTCGTCGGCGACTGCGTCGAAAGACAGGTTGTGCGCGGCCAGCACCGCATCCTCGTAGTCCCGCTCCTTGTTCTTCAGACGGAAGTCGATGTCGAAGCGCGCGCCGCTGTCGAGGTTCATCGAGTCGAGGCGGACGCGCAGCGCCCGCAGCGCTTCGAGGCCCGCCTCGATCGGCTCGGCCGTCGCGGCGTCATGGCCTTCGTCGAACGCCTTCTGCGCGAGCTCGGCCTGGGTGGCAATCGCCTGGAGGCCGGCGGTGAGCGCCGCAGGCGGGTGCGGGCCCGCGAACCGCGCGATACCCGTCAGCGTGGTATCGATGCCGTCGAAGAGCGACGACTCGTCCTTTTCGGCATCGCCGGCGACCTTGCTGTCGACGAGCTGATAGGCGAACGCGCGCGGCCGGCCGAAACCGGGCAGCGGCAGCAGGCTGCTCATGCCCTGGCACTTGTGGAAGCTGTGCGCATCGCCGCCGATGTCGGCATAGGTGCGGCCGAGGAGCGGATCGCAGCGCGCGGTGTCCACGTGAACCAGCGTCTCGCCTGCCGGCGCCGGACCGCGGCCGAACGCCGAGAAATAGAGCTTCCTGGCCTGCCAGGGACGAAGCCCCGCCTCGATCTGGTCGGGGTACTTCGACGGGTCGGCGGCGGCGACGTACGCCTCGCGCGTCAGCACCGTCGTCGCCTCGTGGGCGCGGTCCCCGCCGCGCCCCTGGATGTTCATCGTCAGCAGCACGTCGGGGCGGAACGTCCGAATCAGCCGCACGAAGTCGCCGACGATCGCGTCACGGCCCCACTTGCCAATGACTTCCTGGGGATCGAACGAGTACCCGTAGTCGATGGCGCGCGTGAAGTACTGCTCCGCGCCGTCGATGCGGTGCGCCGCCAGCAGCTCGGACGTGCGCAGCACGGCGATGTCCCGGAACAGCTCGGGTCCGATCTCGTTCTGGCCGCCGTCGCCGCGCGTGGTCTGGACGTCGATCGATCGGAGACCCATGCCGCGCGTGAAGAGCGCGTAGAGGGCGTTGTGCTCGTCGTCGGGGTGCGCGGCGGTCTGCATGAACGTGCCGGAGACATCCAGCCGCCGGAGCGCCAGGCCAAGGGCCACGTGCCCGCTGCGGGCGGCGGCCAGGGGAAACGTCATGCGGTTCTGCGCGCGCACGTCCACGACGGCGCGGCTCGCGCCGATCCCGACCGCCACGGCGGCGGCGAGTAGCGAGGCCAGGGTGCGTGTCATGTCCTACATGATATGCCGGAGGGTCGCGCTACGGGACGGCCGTGGGCACGCCGGCTTCCTCGCCGAGCGGCGTCACGGCATCGCTCCGGGGAGTCCGACGGTCGAGCGGAAGGGTGACCGTGAAGCTGGCTCCGGTGCCGGGGCCGTCGCTGTCGGCCGTGATGGTGCCGCCGTGCTGCTGCACGAAGTGCCGGCAGATGGACAGCCCGAGGCCGAGCCCCTGTTTCGACAGCGCCAGCGTCTTGGGGTCCTGCTCGAAGCGCTCGAACACGCGCGGCAGGAAGTCGCGCCGGATCCCGACGCCCGTATCCGAGACCACGACGCTCGCTCGCGTCTCGGTCCTCGTCATCGCGACCGAGATGCGCCCGCCGGGCGGCGTGAACTTGACCGCATTCGACAACAGGTTCGTGAAGACCTGCTGCAGCCGCACCGGATCGGCCACGACGGGCCAGTCGTCGTGCAGCCGGTCGAGGTCGAGGTGCAGCCGATGCCCCTCGACCGACGGCCGCATCTGCTCGACGGCCGCGCTCACGAGCGCCGCCAGGTTCAGCCGCTCCGGATCGAACCGCAGCCGCCCGCTCATGATGCGCGAGGTGTCGAGCACGTCCTCCACCAGCTTGCTCTGCACGCGGGCGTTGCGCTCGATGGCCTCGAGCGCACGGCCGAACGCGTCGCCCGACAACCGCCCGCTCCGGATGGCCGCCGCCCACCCGAGCACGATCGACGCGGGCGTGCGAAGCTCGTGCGAGACGAGCGCAAGGAATTCGTCCTTGGCGTGGCTCGCCGCCTCCGCCTCCGCCCTCGCCTTCTGTTCCCGCCAGAGACTCTCGTCGAGCCGCCCGCGAGCGCTCCTGACGACAACGCTCATCGTCGTCAGCAGCGCGCCGACGAGCAGGAAGAGTGCCACGCGGTCCCACCGCTCGATGGCCGGATCGCCGAGCGCCTGCAGGAAGAAGTGACTGCCGAAGTACGCGCTGAGGGCCGTCGCCAGCCCGCCCGACGCGGCGCCGCCGTAGAAGGCGGACACCATGACCGCGGGGGTGAAGATGATGAACGGGCTGGCATCGCCGATCGCCGGCGTCAGCACCTGCCGGATCGCGAAGGCGACGCCGACGGCCGCCAGCGCGAGCACGACGCCGCGCGCGACGCGCGCGGACTCCGACGCCGCCGGCTGAGGCGCCGGAGCGGGCTCCCCTGGCGGCGTCCCGTTCGGCGCCTGCTCCTTCCATGTTCTGTGACAGTCGCGGCAGCCGAGCCAGGAATGCGCCCGCGTGCGCGCCAGTTCCTCGGCACGGCCTCCGCAGAACTCGCACTGCATCGGCGCGTCCTGGAGTCTTTCTTGTGGTTAGACCCTGGACCAGCCGATCGAGTTGCTAAGGAAACGGTGGAAGGTTCGCAAAACTATCAGAAAGAGCGGGCCCGGCCCCTGCGGGCCGCCGGCGCCCGATCGTCGCCCGGCGAGCGCAGCAGCAGCACCAGGCCAACCGCGACGATGGCGAGCGATCCATATTGCGCGACGGTGAGGCCGAGCGCCACGCGGACGTTGATGCGGAGGATCTCGATCAGGAATCGCGCGAGGCCGGCCAGCACGAAGTACCGCCCGACCACCACGCGGTCCGGCGCGCCTCCGCGGCGCCATTTGATCAGCAGCCAGGCGAGCACGCCAAGAAACGCGGCTTCGTAGAGCTGCGTCGGGTGCACCGGCACATCGGTCGGCGGCAGGCCCTTGGGAAAGGCCATGCCCCACGGCAGGGACGTCGGCCGGCCATAGTCGTCTCCGACGAGGAAACAGCCGATGCGCCCCAGCAGGTGGCCGACGGCCAGCGCGGGCGTCGCCGCCGAGACGATCGGGAGGATCCGCCAGCGGCGCCAGCGGAAATAGAGGAGCGCGGCCGCCACGCCCCCGAACAGGCCGCCGAACCAGCTCAAGCCCCCACGGCTGAGGAGGAGCGACAGGAACGGCTCCTCGCCGGCGTGCTCGAAGACCCACAGGAGCTTGGCGCCGATGAGGCCCGCGATCACGCCGAGGGCTGCGCCGTTGGTCGCCTCCTCCGGCAGGCCGCTGAACCGCAGCTCGCGCCCCAGCAGCCAGAGGCCGACCAGCGCGCCCGCGGCCACCATCGCCCCGAACGAGGTGACCTCGAACGCGCCGATCCTGAACAGTACCCGGGTGCATGCGCCTGCGACGCCCGGCTAGGTTGTCGTCGCCGGCTCGGGCTGCTTCGTGACGCGCAGGTACGGCTTCTTGGTGACGAACCCGGGGAACCGCTTCCGCGCATCCTCGTCGGACACCGACGGCGCGATGATGACGTCCTCGCCCGCCTTCCAGTCCGCGGGGGTGGAGACGGCGTGCTCGGCCGTGAGCTGCAGCGAGTCGATGACGCGCAGCAGCTCGGCGAAATTCCGCCCGGTGCTGGCGGGATAGGTCAGCGTCAGCTTCACCTTGTTGTCGGGGCCGATGACGAACACGGACCTGACCGTGGCGGTGTCGCTGGCGTTGGGGTGGATCATGTCGTACCGGTCCGCGATCGACCGGTCCGGATCGGCGATGAGCGGAAAGTTGAGCGCGGCGCCGGTCACGTCCTTGATGTCGCCGATCCAGCTCCGATGCGAGTCGATCGGGTCGACGCTGAGGCCGATCACCTTCGTGTTGCGCTTCTCGAACTCGCTCTTGAGCTTGGCGACGGCGCCCAGCTCGGTGGTGCAGACCGGCGTGAAGTCGCGCGGATGCGAGAAGAGCACGGCCCAGCTGGTGCCCTTCCACTTGTGGAACTCGATCGTGCCGTCGGTAGTCTCGGCCGTGAAGTCCGGCGCCACATCGCCAAGTCGAACTGCCATATACCCCTCCGTGCGTGTGCTGACTAAACTGCGACCGTCCGCCTCGCGGGCGACGTCCTGCCAAAACGCCACTGGCCGCCCGGAACCGAGTCGCGGGCGGCCAGTGAACGATCGACGGGAACGGATGCCTACAGGTCGAAGATTCGCTGACGTGCCCGCGTGCGACACCTGCAGCAACAACACGAGCGGGCCAGGCAGCGGATCATTCAGCGAGTCTATCAGCATGCCGAGGCCGGGGGCTAGAGGCTGGGGGCTAGAGGCTGGGGGCTAGAGGCTGGGGTGCTCGGATGTCTGTAGAGGGCGGCCGCTTGGGACGCGGCCGGTCGTGGCTTGACTAAAAGAAGATATCTGCCTATTCTTGCGCCGTGCGACGGAAGGCCGGCCACCTCGTCCCCCTGGAGATCGCCATCTGCGAGGCGGCGCTCGAGCTCCGGGCTCGCGGCGAGGAGGTGTTTCACGGCTACGCGCTCGCCAAGGCGCTCCGCCGCGCGGCCGATGCGCGCCTGCTGACGGCCTACGGCACGCTCTATCGGGCGCTCGGCCGGCTCGAAACGATGGGCCTGCTGGCAAGCCGGTGGGAAGATCCGGCGATTCCCGCTCGCGAAAACCGACCGGGAAGGCGGCTGTACACGTTGACCGAGGCCGGCGAGGGGGCGGCGCTCGACGCTTCCCGCCGCGCACCGACCCGCCCGACGCGAAAACGCGCGCGACGATGGGTGCCCGCATGAACGCGTGCCTGGAGATCCTCGCGTGCGGGGCCGTGCGCGCCTGGACGTGGCTCTACACCCTTCCACTGGATGCCGCGGCGCGAAACGCCCGAAGGCGCGAGATGGCGTCGGACCTCTGGGAGCTCCGGCACGAAGGCTCGCGAGACGACGCCGGCAATTGGCGGGCGCTCCACATCCTGGCTCGCGGCGTGCTCGGGATGCCGGACGATCTGCTCTGGACCTGCGAACGGCTGCCGGATGGACTCTGCCGCGTCCGTCTCGCGAGCGCGGTGCGCTTCCTGATTGCGGCGGGCGCCGCCTCGGGCCTGGTGGTCTCGGCAAGCGGCCGATCGCTGAACCCGGCGCGGATGCTCAGGGTCAACATCGAATCCAGCGGCTGGGTGGCGGTCGCGAGCAGCGGGAACGAGTCGACCCTGGTCCCCGAGTTCGCCTTCACGCTCACCAACGTCGGCAACGAGCCGACCGGCGCGCTCGAAGTCAACGCGCTCTTCCACGCTGACAGGTTCGGACATCACTCGTTCGGAACGGCGTTTTCCACCGCGGTCGGATGGCGCGGGCTGACGGCGGGCGCGACCAGCCGCCCGGTCGGCCTCCGGGGAAACGTCGACAACCGTGCCAGAATGCCCGCCCGCCCCGCGATTCGTCAGCTCGCGGCGGCGGAACCCCGGGTGAAGGTGTTCGTGCGCCACGAGGGAAAGTGGACGCTCCTTGGCGACTACCCTCTCCAGGCCTCGCTCATCCAGAGGTAACCCACGACCCGCGAGGAGGCACCTCGAAATGCGTCGGCGCCCGAGCGACACCGCCTGGCTTGCACGAGCGCTGCAGGGCACGGCCGGGGACGTACGGATGGCCGCGCGGCTCCTGAAGAAGGACCCCGGCTTCACGCTGGCGGCCGCAATGACGCTCGCCCTCGGCATCGGCGCCGCGGGAACCATTTTCACGATCTTCGACGGCATGTTCCTGAAGGGGCTGCCGGTCGACGAGCCCGATCGCATCGTCGCGGTGCGCGCGATCGACCGGAACGGCCGCCCGCTGCAGCTGTCGGCCGCCGAGTCCGACGACTGGCGCGCGGCCACACACACCTTCTCCGGGCTCGCGGCGTACACGGGCGCCAACTTCGTCCTCACCGGCGACGGGCGGCCGGCTGAGCGGGTCCCCTCCTCCTATATCTCCGCCAGCGCCTTCCCCCTGCTCGGCGACCGCCCGCTCCTCGGCCGTGCCTTCACGGCCTCGGACGACCGGCCCGGCGCGCCGGCGGTCGTCGTGCTCGGCGAGGCAATCTGGAAGGAGCGCTACGGCGGCGATCCGCACATCATCGGTCGCCCGGTCACGGTCAACGGCGATCCTGCGACGGTGGTCGGCGTGATGCCGGCGCGTTTCAGATTTCCGCTCATCGACAAGGGCTGGCTGCCGCTGGCGATGGCGCCGCAGTCGAACGACCGCCGGCGGGACGCGCGCACGATCGCTGTGGTCGGACGACTCGCCGAGGGGGCGACCATCGCGCAGGCGCGCGCCGAGCTCGACGCGATCGCGTCGCGTGTCGGGAAGCAGTACCCCGACACCGACGGCGGCGTGCACGCGTCCGTCGAGCCGTACACCGGTGGCTTCAGCGGCTTCAACAACCCGTGGAGCGATGCTCTGCTCGCCGCGGCGTTCCTGCTGCTCATCGGCTGCGCGAACGTCGCGTCGCTCTTCTTCGCACGCGCGAGCGGGCGGGCGCGGGACCTTGCGATCCGGAGCTCGCTCGGAGCGACCCGATGGCGTCTCGTCCGGCAGCTGCTCGTGGAGAGCGCGCTGGTCGCCGCCCTGGCCGCCGGAGTCGGGGCAGGCCTGACGTGGGCGGGCGTGCGCTTCTGGACCTGGTCGATGCCGGTGTCGAACTGGCCGTACTGGTTCCGGTGGACGATCGACGGGCGCATCCTCGTGTTCCTGGGAATCGCGAGCGCGGCGACGGCACTGCTGGCCGGACTCGCGCCGGCGTTTCACCTCTCGGGTGGAGGCGTAGCGGCCCTCATCAAGGACGACGCCCGAAGCGGCACGACTCCCCGGCGCGCGAGGCGCTGGACGAACGGGCTGATCGCCGCGGAGCTGGCGTTGACGCTCGTCCTGCTCGCGTCCGCGG
This sequence comes from uncultured Acidobacteriota bacterium, assembly GCA_963840225.1. Lineage (GTDB taxonomy): Bacteria > Acidobacteriota > Vicinamibacteria > Vicinamibacterales > CAVVIG01 > JBLMXQ01. The sequence goes on along the minus strand of CAWIYH010000004.1, from coordinate 366,911 downwards.
GGCTGATGGTTCGGACGACGATCGAGCTGATGCAGGTCGACCGCGTCGTCGACACGCCCCACATCCTGCTCTCGTCGGTGGGTCTGCCGGTGGCGAGGTACGCGACGCCCGAGGCGCGCAGCCGGTTCGTGGAGACCCTGACGGAGCGTCTCGACCGGTTGCCCATGGCGCGGTCCGCGGCGGCGGCGACCGCGTTCCCGTTCTACACCGCTCCCCTCCGGCTGCTGGCCATCGCCGGCCAGCCAGCGGTCGGCGGTCCGGGCCCCGTCGTCTCCTACGTCGCAATCGGCCCCCGCTACTTCGAGACGCTCGGGGTGCGCCTGATCCTCGGCCGTCCGTTCTCCTCCGAGGACGGCACGTCCGGCCATCCGGCGGCGATCGTCAACCAGCGGTTCGTGCAGATGTACTTCGGCGGCGGCAGTCCGCTCGGCGCACGCATCAGGCTGACCGATCCCAACGCCGCGCATGGCGACGCGTCGTGGCTGGGCGTGGTGGGCGTGTCGCCCACCGTTCGACAGCACTACGCCCAGGATCTCGATCCGGTCGTCTACGTACCGTTCCGACAGGATCCGGTGTCCACACCGATTCTGCTCGTTCGTGGCGACGGCGACCCGAACGTCCTCGCCCCGGGGCTTCGCGGCATCGTTCGCGAGCTCGACTCCGACCTGGTGCTCTCGAACGTGGCCCCGCTCGAGTGGCTGCTCGACGGGACCAGCTTCGCGAACCGCGTCTTCCTGACGTTCTTCAGCGGCTTCGCCGGGTTCGCGCTCCTGCTGTCGTCCGTCGGGCTGTACGCGTCCACACGGCACGCAGTCGTCGAGCGGCGGCACGAGATCGGGGTACGCATGGCGCTCGGGGCCCAGGCGCGACAGGTCGTCTGGCTGTTCACGCGCCGGGTCGTGGGCGTGCTCCTGATCGGCGGCGCGACGGGGCTGGCCGGGGCATTCGCCGGCACCAGGCTCATGCGTGGATTTCTCGTCCGGACCAGTCCATCCGATCCCGCAACTCTGGTGTCTATGTCTCTGTTGCTCGCGATCGTGGCGGTCGTGGCAACCCTCATCCCCGCACGCCGGGCGGCGCGCACGGATCCCGTGTCGGCGCTGCGGTGCGAGTGACCCACGTGGCACCGCGTCCCACCTCGCGTCATTCGTGCTGCCGCCTCAGGCCTGTCCTGACTGTGGCCATGGTCTGGGAGCCTTGACGTGCGACGCCCGGCCGAAGCCTCCCGCTCTGTCGAGGTCTCGCGCTCCGTCGACGCGTTCGCCGTTCTCTGGCGGACGTTCTTCGCGCAGTTCTTCTCGAGCGAGACGGTCAGCTCGGACGTCCAGCTCCGCAACGTGATGTCCGGCGTCGTCGCGTTCCTGCTGGTGCCGGGCATCGTCCTCGTCATCGAGCTGTTCTTCGACTACCAGGGCGTCGTCATCCGGGCCATCAGGCTCCAGCAGTTCGAGCGCGTCACCGACACCCTCGAGTGGGTGGAGTTCGTCTTCGTCACGTACTCGATGGTGACCGTCGGGTTCATCGCCGTGTTCGAGTGGGACCGCCTGGGCTTCGACCGCCGCGACGCCATGGTCCTCGGCCCCCTCCCGCTCCGCGCGCCGGGCGTCGTCGCGGCCAAGATCGCGGCCCTCTCGACGTTCCTGCTCATCGCGGCGCTGGCCGTGAATCTCCCCGATGCCGTCGTGTTCGCGTTCGCGACCGCCGACCGTCTCGGGTCCGCCGCACTGGCGTGGCACTTCGCGGGGCACCTGACGGCAACCGTGTCGGCCGCCGCGTTCGTGTTCGCCGGGCTCGTCGCGGTCCGCGGGGCGGCGGGGCTGGTTGCCGGACCCCGGCTGGCGGCCGCGGCCGGCACGGTGATGCAGTTCCTCTTCGTCGTGGCCCTGCTGGTTGTCGTCATCCTCTCGCCGTACGTCGTCCGACTGCCGCACCGGGAGCTCGTCAACCCGGTCGTCACCGGCTGGTTGCCGTCCGCCTGGTTCATGGCCGTGTTCGAGTGGATTCGAGGATCGCCACGCGCGGGGATCGTCGACCTGTCCAGCCGCGCGCTCGTGGGCCTGCCGACGGTGCTCGCCTCGGCGGTGTGCGTGTCCGTGGCCGGCTATCGCCGCGAGATGCGGCGCGCGCTGTCGCCGGTGGCGGCTCCCGGAGGGGCCGGCCGCGCATCGCTCGTCCGCTGGCTGGCCCACCGTGCCGCCGGGCGCAGCCGCCGCGCCCGGGCGTCGGCGGACTTCATCCTGTTCACCCTGGCCAGAAGCCGCCCGCAGCAGGCCCTGATCGCCGTCAACCTCGCCGCCGGGGTCGCGATCGTCCTCGCCGGACTGGCGACCCGACGCGGAACCTTCGCGGCGCTCGCCGCCCCGCGCGCAGCGCTCCTGTGGACGCCGTACCTCCTCACGTACGCGACGGCCGTCGGGCTGCGCGCGTCGTGGTTCGTGCCGAGCGAGCTGCCGGCGGCGTGGACCTTCTACGTCACGGGCGGCGAGACGGCTCGCGATCACTGGTGCGCCGTGCGGGCGTCGACCACCGCCGTCCTCGTCCTCGTTGCCGCTGCGGGTTCCCTGACACTGCTGCCCTTCGTCAACTGGCGCGTCGTGCTGTGGACCGCACTCGGCGCCACGCTGATGTCGGTCATTCTCGCCGAGGCGCTGGCCTCCACCATCGCCTTCGTGCCGTTCACGTGCGCCTACGAGCCGGGGCATGCGAAGCTGCGGACGCGCTGGCCGCTGTATCTCATCGGCCTGTTCGCGGTTGCCTACGCGCCAGCCAGGCTCGAAGCCCGCCTCCTCGCGCACCCGAGCCTGCTGGCGTGCTCTCTGGGAAGCCTGGGGCTTGCTGCCGGCCTCCTCCACGAGGCGGGTCGGCGGTCGGTCAGCCGGTGGTCGGCGGACCCGCCCGAGCCGAAGGCCGACGAGTTCTACCGCATGACGGTGCTGGACCTCGGCGTGCTGCCCGCTGCCCGATCGGCGCCCGCCGGCGCGACCCCGCTCCGCCGCAGCCTCAGAACCAGAACTTCACCGCCAGCTGCACCACCCGCGGATCGCCGGCCGATGTGATCGTGCCGAACGCCGCCGTGCCGAGCACGCCGTCAGGCTGACCGAGCGGCGGGGTGTTCAGCAGGTTGAAGACCTCGCCGCGCACCTCGATGGACCGATTCGAATCGATCGGCACCCGCCGGATGAGCGCCAGGTCCACGTTCCGGTACGACGGCCCGCGCACAGGATTCCTCGAGCTGGAGCCGATTGTGAACGCTGGCGCCGTCTCGAAGGCGCTCGTGTCGAACCAGTGCCCCGGTGTTCGCGCCGACGCGGGCAGCTCGGGATCGGCGACCAGGTTCGGTCGCTGCACACCGAAGCCCGCGAACGCATTGAAGTTCGTCGCCTGCGTCACCGCCACCGGCGTCCCCGACTGCAGGCGGACGATGGCCGTGATGGTCCAGTCGCTCAGGATGGCCCCGGCCACGCCTTGCGGTCGATGGGAGCGTCCGGCGCCGATGGGCGGCTCCCACACCGCCGACGCGACGAACACGTCCGGGATGTCACCGGTCGAGTCGTCGCGCTCGAGCGCGCGATTGAAGCTGTCCGCGACCGGATAGTTGGCCACCGGCCCGGTCAGGATCGACGCATCGAACACCGACGAGGCATCGTCGACCAGCTTCGACCGCGTATAGCTGACCCCATACGACAGACCGTGCGACGTCCGCCGCGCGACCCGCGCTTCGATCGCCCGGTACCGCGTCGTCCCGACGTTGTTCCGGTACTGGCTGACCGTCGTGTACTCGGGATACGGCTTGAGGAGCTGCGCGAGCGGAATGGTCGGATCGCCGATCGACGACGACCTGGGCACAACGCCGTAGAACGGATTCGGCACGCGCTGCAGCAGCGACGGGCCGAGCGAGAGCTGGCTGGCGGTCAGCTGGTTGAGGTTCGTGTCGGGAATGCCCACGTGGGTGATCGCCGATCCCACGTAGGAGACTTCCAGCGACATGTCGGCCGCGAGCTCGCGCTGCCACGACACGTTCCACTGCTGCGCGTACCCCGACCCGAGGCCCCGATCCACCGCGAATACCCCCTGCCCGAGGCCGGCGGACGCCGTCAGGGGAATCGGCTGCACGCTGGGTCCGTCGGCCAGCGCGAACGCCGGCGTCACGCCGTCGAGCGTCCGCTGGGAGACCGTCTGCAGAAACGGGAAGGCTGGCGTCGTGAATGGTGTCGTGACGCCGGCCTGCTCGATCCAGATCAGGCCGTAGCCGGCGCTCAGCACCATCGCGTCGCTCGGACGGGTGACGACGCCGACGCGCGGGCCGAAGTCGAGCTTGTGAAGCTCCCGCGCCGAGCGAGGAACGCCGTCCTGGCCCAGATACTCGAGCTGACGGGTCTCCAGGTCGAACACAGCCGACTGGTCGTTCACCTCGGTCGACGGAAAGTTCAATGTGTAGCGCGTACCGGCGTTCACGGTGATTCTGTCGGACACCTTCCAGTCGTCCTGGACGAAGTACTCCTGCACCCTCGCGCGATTGCGAATCGGCTGCTGCTGGAGATCGATCGAAAACGACTGCACCTGACCGAGGAGAAAGCTCGCGAGCGGCGTGCCGGTGCCCGAGACCCCCGGCAGGTCCGTGAAGAGGCTGCTGAAGGCGAAGGCGCCGGTGGGCGACGGCGGCTGCACGACGTCGAGCCGCTCCCAGCGGAAGTCGAAGCCGGCCTTGATCGCGTGGCGTCCTTTCAGCCACGACACCGAGTCGGCGACCTCCGTGACGCCCGTGCTGAACTCCGACGCCGTGTTCGCCGGCGATCCGAGCTGCTGGTACCCGCTGATTGAGAAGGTCGGCAGCGTGTCGGGGAACTGCGCCGTCGAGGGGACGCCGGCGAGCCCGAAACTGGCGGCTGCGCCGAGGACGGCGGCGCGATCCACTGATCGTCTGGTGTCGCCGACCCGGAGCTCGGTCAACCAGTGATCGCCGAACGAGCGCTGATAGCCCGACGCGAACGCCCAGGACCGCGTGTGCTGCGGGCCGAGTGTACCCGACGTGATCCCGCTGCCGTCGGGCAGCGGCGTGACCGGCAGGAAGCGGTCGCGGAAGTGCGTCAGCCGCCCGAACACCTGGTCGCGCCCGGACGGGAACCGGTGGTCCAGGCGGACGTCGAACTGCTGCTGATCATCGACCTCGTTGCCGGTGCGTCGGTAGTTGTTCGCGGTGCCCGGCGAGGTCGGCAGCGGATACCGCTCGAGGAGCGTCAGCGCCACCGGATCGATGCGATTGGCGGGGATCGCGTGGCCGGGAAAGGGCGTCCGCACGAATCCCCCGCCGGGGCCGGCAATCGTCGTCGCGGGATCATAGATGACCGCCACCCGCCCCGCAATCGGCTCGGTGAAGACGCCCTGGCGCTGCAACCGCGTCGGAACGGTCGAGATGAGCGTGCGGCCGATGGTCTGCAGCTGGCCCTGGTAGTCGAGGAAGACGAAGGTGCGGTCGCGCCGGAGGGGGCCGCCGGCCACGCCGCCGAACTGGTTCCGGCGAAAGCGCGGCTTCTGGCCGCCGGTCGGCGCGAAGTAGTTCCGGGCGTTCAGCGCTTCGTGCCGGAAGAACTCGAAGCCGTCGCCGCGCCATTGGTTCGTTCCGGATCGGGTCGTGAGATTGATGACGCCGCCGTTGAAGCGACCGAACTCGGCCGGCGGCGCGTTGCTCTCGACCTTGAACTCCTGGATGGCGTCGACGACCGGAAAGTACGCCACCTGGCCCGGCTCCGGCTGCAGCACGGAGATGCCGTCGAACAGGTACTCGTTGGTCCGCGGCCGGCCCCCGTTGATGCGCGGGAGCTGCAATCCGGCGGGCAGCGCGACGCCCGGCGCGAGTGCCGCGAGCCCGACGAAGCTGCGGCCGTTGAGCGGCAGGCCGACGATCCGCGCGTGATCGACGACCTGTCCCAGGCTCGCCGTCTCGCCGCGCAGGATCGGAGCGCCAGCGGTCACGGTCACGGCTTCGGTCACGCCGCCGAGGGTCAGCACGACGTCGAGTCGAACGGTCTCGCCGGTGTCCAGGTGGACGCCGCGGCGGACGAGCGGACGGAACCCGCTGAGATCGACCGTCACCCGGTACTCGCCGGGCGCGAGCGCCGGGAGGAGGTAGGCGCCGACCCGGCCCGACACGACCGTTCGCGACCGGTTGGTCGCCAGGTCGGTCGCCGTCACGGCCGCGCCCGGCACGGCCGCGCCCGACTGATCGCGCACGACGCCGGTGAGCGTCGAGGCGCCGACCTGCGCGCCGGCGATGGTCGAGGTGCCGATGACCACGCAGGCCGCGGCGCCGACCGCCGCGATCCGCGCCCTTCGAATGGCCCGCACGTCCCGATCCTCCATGGGGGAGGACTCTATCACCGCACTGAATCGCGCTGCAATTCGTCTTGAATCACACTGAATTGATTGATGACCGCCAACGATGCCGTCACCGCCGACCGAGGACGCCCGCGTACAGCGCCTCCATCGCTATCGCGGTGCGATCGGCCGACATACCCTCGGCGCGGCGCGCGCCTTCCTGCCCGAGCGCCGCCCGCCGCCAGGGGTCGTCGAGCAGCGCGCCGATGGCCCCGGCCAGCGCTTCGGGATTGCCTGGTTCGACGGCAGCCGCCGCCTGCGGCGCCCAGTCGGCGACGTAGCCCGTGGCGGTGCCGACCGTCGGCACGCCGCAGGCCGCGGCCTCGAGAACGACCACGCCTGCCGCCTCGTGGCGCGAGCTCTGGACGTGAAGGTGCGCACGGCGATAGAGCGGCGCCAGCTCGGAGGTCGGCCGGAACCCGTGGAACGTCACCTGGCGCGACAGGCCCCTCGCCGCGCACGCGGCCTGGAGCACGCCGCCGCCGGTGTCCTCGCCCACGATGTCGAGGTGGACGCGGTCACCCCGCGCCGCAGCCAGGAGCGCCATCGCCCCGATGAGCGTCGTCTCGTCCTTCACCGGCCGGAGGCTGGCGACGTGGATCAGGCGCCAGGGCGGCCCCGGAGGCGGGCCGCCGCACGGGCAGAAGATCTCCGTGTCGACGCCCAGCGGGATGCGATCGGCGTCGAGCCCCTTCCGTCTGGCGAGATCGAGCATGTAGTCGCTGCAGACATGCAGGCGCGTCGCCAGCCGCGCGGCCAGCACGACCGACGTTCGCTGCCGGACGGAGCCCTGCAGCCCGTACCCGCACTCGCGCACCGACACGAGCTCGCCGCTGTCGAATGTCACCACCGACGGGATGCCGAGCCGCCGCGCGGCTGCCGCCGCGACGACGCCCGACGGCACCGCCCAGTAGCCATGGAGGAGGTCGAACGGGCCCACCTCGCGGACGCGCTTCAGCAGCTTGCGCACGAGCACCAGCGACGCCGAGCCGCGGGGCGCGTCGACGCGGCCGAGATCGTGCACGGTGGCGCCGGCCAGCTCGTACGTGCACGGCTCGCGAAAGTAGTTCAGGACGAAGACGTGCACCGCGTGGCGGCACGCCAGACGCTCGACGAGCCACAAGAGCGCCGGGATGACCCGCTCCCGGCCGCTCGGATCGAACCCGCCGGCCACAACGAGCCCCACGCGCATTACGCCGATCTCTCCTCGACGAGCCGCGCCCGCGCGTGCGCGCGCCCCGACACGATCGCGGCGTAGACACTCAGGGCGCGCGCACCGACGGCTCGCCAGCTGAGACGCCGTGCGGCATGATCGATCGCGCGCGACCTCAACGCCGCCTGATCCCGCCGCCACACGGACAGCAGCGCCGCCGCGAAGGCGTCCCCGCCGCCCGGCGGCCACAGCGCGCCGAAGGCCCCCTGGTGCGTGATGGCGCGAAACGACGGGATGTCGGTCACCACCGGCACCGCCCCGCACGCACACGCCTCCATCAGCGCATATCCGCTGCCTTCGTGGTGGCTGCCGCACACGTACAGGTCGGCGGCGCTGAAATAGGACGGCATCGACTCGTGTGGCACGGCCCCGACCAGCCGCACGCGACCCTCGAGCGCGGGGGTCTCCCGCAGCCGCTCCCCGACGCGCGGCAGGAGGTCGTCTTCGCCGTAGATCATCGTCAGGGTCGCCGCCGGCAGGGCCGGCAGCGCGCGCGCGAAGCCGTCGAGCACCGTGAGCGGATCCTTGTTGGCGTTGAGGCGTCCGACCCAGAGCAGCGCCGGATGGCCCTCGATGCCGGTGGCCGCGCGGGCGACCGCGCGGGCGATCGGCCGGAAGGTCGTGCCCGACTCCATCAGCTCGTGGACCGGCTGGTCCGGGCCGATCAGGCCGGCCGCGCGCCACGGCGCCGCCTGGTCCGCGGCGACGAACAGGAACGCGTCGGCCGCGCGCAGCCCGAGGCGCCGCACCGTGCCGCGCGCGCGGCGGATCGCGCCGTTCACCGCGCCGACCGAGCCGCCGTGGTCCTGTATGACGAGGGCCGCGCCGTCGGGTAGCCGACGGCGGATCCACCACGCGCAGGTCGAGAACCGCAGGCCGTTCACGTGCACGACGTCGGCGGCCGATCGCAGGACGGCCGATCGCAGCTGCCCTCGGCGGCAGAACGAGTAGTGCACGCCGTTGCGGATCCGCGTCGCCTCGCGATCGAACCGCTGGACCACCCGGACGCGCGCCCCGGCCTCGGCCAGCGCGTCGCTCCATCCTGTCAGGGTGCGGCACCGATCGAGCAACCTGTCGGGATCGACCAGGTTCGGATCCGCCGCGCAGTTCACCTGTACGACACGCATGCGATCACGCGCTCGGTTGAGCCGTGGGCACCATCGCCATCGGCGCCGCGCGCAGCGGCAGCCAGACGGCCGCTTCGCCGGCCGCGAGCGCCATCATGGCGCCCGAGGCGCCGAACCGCGGAATGAGCAGCACGCACGCGACCACCTGCACGCCGAGCGCCACCGCGCCCCACCGCAGCGCGATGCGCTCCCGGCCGGTCGCGTAGAGGAACACCTCGCGGCTGCTGTTCACGAGCGACGGCACCAGGCCCGCGCCGGCCCAGGCGAGCGGCCAGGCCGCGGCCGCAAATGCCCGCCCGTATGTGACCTTGACGATCGGCGCGGCGCCCGTAATGAGCAATCCGCCTGCGGCAAGCGCGAACCATCTGACGCCGGCGTCGAACCGCGCCCGCCATCGGTCGGACGCGGGCTCCGCGTGCGAGCCGGCGAAGATCGGGAACGCCGCTCCGAACACCGCGTACGGAAGCCGCCGCGCCACGTTCTCGAGGCGGACGGCGACCCCGAACGACGCCATCTCGCCGGTGCCGGCCAGCGAGCCGAGCAGGAGCGGGGCGACGCGCGTCTGCGCGCTCGCGACGAGGCCGCTCAGCGCGAAGGGCCACGCGTCGGCCAGCAGGCGGCGCAGGAAAGGCCACGACAGCGCGCCGATCGAGTCGCCGGGCGCCGCGACGCGCCAGAGCGCGACCGCCGCGACGGCCTGCAGGGCCTGAACGAGCGCCGCGACGCCCAGAAGCGCCGTGACGCCGCCGCCCCGCAGCACCACGACCGCGGTGGCGGCCGCCTGCAGCAGCGCGCCGGCGGTCTCGATCGAGAGGATCGCCACGAGCCGCCGGGGCGACCCGTGGTGCACGGCCGCCGTCGTCCCGTACACGAGCCCGGCGGCGGTCAGCAGCGCCGAGGCCCGCGCAGGCGCGGCGGCGACGCCGATCCAGGGCGCGGCGAGCCACAGCAGCAGCCCGACGGGACAGAACAGGGCGAGTCGAATCGACGCGGCGCCGGCGCCGATGGCGCCGACCTGGTGCTCGTCCCGGCCGGCTTCCCGCGTGAGAAGCGATCGCAGGCCGAGATCGAAGGCGACGGTGAGCGCCGAGGCAATCGCCAGCCAGAGCGTCCAGCGGCCGAATGCCTCGCGGCCCAGACCGCGGGCGACGAGCAGCGAGGTGCCGAACCTGATCGCGCTGCGCACGAGATCCGACGCGGCCAGCGCCGCGCTCATCTGCGCGATCCGGACCAGCGGGCCCGTGCCGGCGCCCACCTCCGCACCGTTCATAACAGCGTCACTCCCGGCTCGCGAATCGCGCAGCGCCGGATGGCCTGCGCCAGGTGGCGGTAGGCCAGCCGTCGAGCGCCGTCCACCCCGATGGGCCGCGTTCCGCCGGATCGCGCCCGGAAGATCGGCGCGAACGCCGGCGTCCCGACGAGCGGGCGCCCGTCGACGATGACGAGGGCGATGTCGCGGCGGACGGCCCGGAGCAGGGCCTCGCCCGGGCCCGGTGCCAGGGGCGGAACGACGACCATGTCCGCGCGCGCTCCACGCCGGAGCTGCCCGATGTCGCTGGCGCGCAGCACGCCGGCTGCCGCGCTCGTGACCATGCGCAGGAGCTCGGGTGGCGTGACCGACGCGTGAGCCGCCGCTACCCTCAGCTCCTGCAGCAGATCGGTCGATCCGGTGAGGCGCGAGTCGGTGCCGAGGCAGAGGCGCATGGCGGCCCCGGGCTCATCCAGAAACCGCCGCGCGTCCACCGTCCGGCCGAACAGGAACGCGTTCGACGCCGGACACCAGACGAGCGACGCGCGGCGCGCGACGATTCTGCGCCAGTCGGCGGGACCGAGCGCCACGCCGTGCACGAGAACCGTGTTCTCGGCCAGACAGCCGAGGGCATCCAGCCGATCGAGCTCGCCTGCCGCCGCCTCGTCCACGCCTTCGCCGAGGTGCACGATGAACGGGCACTGGGGCGGCGTCGCCACGTAGCGCGCGGCGACCCGTCCCGCCGGCTCGCCGTGCGCCCCGGCGGCGCCGCCCTCCAGATGAAAGGAATGGGCCCACCCGTACCGCCGAACGACGCGCACGGGAAACCTCGCGCCGATCTCGGCGTACCACGGGTTGTGGTGCGCGACCGTGGTCACGCCCGCGAGCAGGTTCTTCAACCCGCCGACGAAGAGGCGGCTTGACAGCGGAAACGACCGGTTCGCGCGGACCGCTTCGTCGCCAGACAGCCGCGGCGCGATGTCGGCGATCCACGATGAGGCGTTGTCGTACCGATCGCGCCCCTTCAGCGCGCCGTAGTGGTTGAGCTCAAGATGATCGTGCGCGTTGATAAGGCCCGGCAGCACGAACATGCCGCCCGCGTCGACGATCGCGTCGCCGCGCGAGGGCCGCTCGTCCAGCGACATCACCCGGCGGCCGAAGCGGATCGACCGCGCCTCTCCCTCCGGTGTCACCACCCGGGCATTGACGAGGGACACGGTCCGGCGCCACACGTCAGCCCACCCGTCGCGACGCGGGACCGACCATCGAGACGGGCCGGCCAGCGGCGCCGCCGCGGCCGCCTCCGGCCCGGTCGCGCTTGACCGCGTGGAACACCACGACGACCGGCACCTCGGCGTCCCGGCGCGTGAGCCTTGCGCGGCCGCCCCGCACGGCGCGCGGCTCGCGAAGCGCCCGCACGTCGAATCCGGCCGACTCGAGGAGCCGCAGGTGGTCGTCGAGGGCGTGAGGGTGATACAGCACCTCGACGCGCCGGCCGCCCGGCGCGTCGAACGTGCGGCGCCACCCCTCCGCCATCCAGATCGGATGAAAGTCGGAGTACACGAGGTGTCCGCCGGGCGTCAGCAGCCGCGCCATCTCCGCGGTCCACCCTTCGAGATCGGCGACGTCGCCGACCATCAGCGACGCCGTGATGAGATCGAAGCTCGCAGCCCGGAACGGCAGGCAGCACGCGTCCCCGCGCACCAGCGGCCTGCCGGATTCCTGCTGCCGCAGCATGGCCATCGACAGATCGACGCCGGCCACGAACCGGGCGCCGGCCGCAGCCAGGAGCGGAAGGTACCGTCCCGTGCCGGTGCCGACGTCCAGGGCGCGCGCCGGGGAGGTCGTGGCGATGAGGAGCGACATCGCCCCCTGCTCGGCGCGCATGAGCGCGTTGTGCGGGCGCGCCGGATAACGTTCCGCCCACAGCGCGTACGCGTCGCGCGGCGCGAGGACGAGCGGCGAGGCGCGCCGGAACAGGCGGCTCACTCCGGGCAGTCGCATCATGGTCAGAACCCGGTCGTTTCGGGCCGCTGGTACGCCATCAGGCGGTGCAGCGCGCGCAGCTCGTACGGCGCCGCGTAGAAGCGCAGTTGATAGCGCCACGCGCTGATCGCGCGCAGGAGGCGGCGGCGCGCGCCCGTCAGCCGGCGATCGGTCACGGTCGGAAAGTACGCGTTCAGCACCCGTTCGAAGTTCCGGACCCGGCGCCGCACCGTCGCGCCGATCCACGGGATGCCGTCGCCCCGGCGCAGCATCAGCCGGCGCCAGTCGTCGGACGCCCACTCGTCGAGCGACGCCGGAAACGCGAATCCCAGCCGCGCCGCTTCCGCCGACATGGCGCCGTCGCCGGGCACCGGGGTGTAGGTGTACAGGACGATCTCGGTCGCCGGGTTGACCCGCTTGATCGCGCGGATGAACTCGAAGGTCCGCTCCGTATCGCCGTCCGGATCCGGCGGCGCGCCGAGCACGAACGAGAACTCGGGAACGACGCCGTAGCCCCGCATCCGACCGGCAAGGGCGATGGCCAGCTCGGGCGCCGCCTTGCCGCCCTTGTTCATCGAGGCCAGCGTCTCGGCCGACGCCGATTCGGCACCCGAGAACACCATCGACAGGCCGGAAGCCGCCAGCCGGCGCCAGGTGGCGTCGGAGTAGTGCATCAGCGTGTCGATCCGCCCGAGCGCCCACCATCGCAGGCCGAGCGGCGTGATGCGATCGGCTGTCTCGGCCGCCCGGGCCTCGGAGATGAAGAAGTCCATGTCGTGCATCTGGACCGCGTCGATGCCGTAGGTGCCGACGAGATGCCGCAGCACGCGCTCCACGCGGGCCGGGCTCTGCGCGATCCAGCGCCGGCTCGACATCGCGACCACGGCGCAGAAGCTGCACGCGAAGGGGCAACCGAACGACGAGTTGTGCGCGGCGGTCCGGCGGCCGAGATAGTTGGCGTGGAGGTAGTCGTCCATCCGGACCCGTTCGTACGGCAGGTCCGGCAGCTCGTCGAGCGGGAGCGGCGCGGCGGAGGGGTTGTGGACGATTCGACCCGACTCGGTCCGCGACAGCGCGCTCACGCCGTCCAGGGAGCCGCCCGAGGCGAGCGCCTCCACCAGCTGCAGGAGCGGGCGCTCTCCCTGGGACCGCACGACGAAGTCGACGAACGACGAGCGCAGCACCGTATCGGTGTGCTGAGTCGGAAAGTACCCGCCCCACACGATTGGCACGTCCGGTCTGGCCTGCCGCACGGCACGGCACACCGGAACGGCCTGCGTGAGCTGCGGGCCCGGCATGACGGTGACGGCCAGCAGATGCGTGTCCGACGGCCGCGCCTCGTTCAGCGCCCCCAGGATGGCCGCCGCCGGATCGGGCGTGACGTTGCCGTCGACCAGGCGCCACGGTTCCCGCCCGTCGAGCACGGCAGCGAGCGAGAGCACCGACAGCGGCAGCGGCTGCTTGCCGGGAGTCGTCGACAGCGGGTTGTACAGGATGATCATCGTGCCACCCACAGCCCGAACGCCGCCGGCTGGCGTCCGAGCCTGATGCGGCCCGCCTGCCGGCGAAGCCGCCAGGCAATCGGGCCCCGCGACGGGACGAACGCGGCGTCGCGCCGCAGCCCGCGTGCGGCCGCGTCGAGCGTGGCGAAGGTCAGGAATCCGGGGCCGGGCCGACAGACCTCGCTCACTCCGCAGTCGGCCCGGAACGAGCGCGCCAGGCCGTCGGCCATCGCACGGCCCTCGCCTTCGTCGTGAAACATCGGCGAGTCCATGACGGCCAGGATGCCGCCCGGCGCGAGGAGCGCGTGAGCCTGCGCCAGCGCGCGGCGAACGTCGCGGGCATAGTGCAGCGACGCGTTGAACACGACCAGGTCGAACTGGCGCGCGGCGAGCGGCGGCGCCTCGAAATCAGCCTGGACGAGGACCAGGCCGTCGACGCCGCCTGCTGCCCCCAGGCCGTCGACCTCGTCGTCCAACGCGTCGACCGCGACGACCCGGTGGCCCTTCTCCATCAGCCGCCGAGACAGCCAGCCGGATCCGGCTCCCAGATCGGCAACGCGCAGCGAGGGCAGGCCCGCCCCGACGACGAGCTGCCGGAGGTGGATGAAGCTCTCCTGGCGGATCCGCCATTCATCCGCGTGGGGATCGGCGCACGCGACCCACGGCAGCGTGGCCTGATTGGCGGCGGCGGTGGCGCGGCGTCCGTCGCTCTGGCGGACCGTCCGGGTCCTGGCCCGCGAACCGCTCGAATCGGGCGATCCGGTCGCCGGTCAGGAAGCGCCAGATGCCCTCGCGACACGCATAGCAGCGGTCGCAGGCGGGACACAGCCACCCTCCCTCGTCGGGCGCGACATCGCCGCCGCACTCGGGGCACGCGAAGCGCGGCGTCCACGGCGTCACAGCTTCTCCATCACGATCAGGAAGTGGTCGCCCCACGCCCGGAACGGGCGCCGGGCGCCCAGCCGGTCGTCGAGCGCCTGCAGGCGGCGGACCAGTGACGGATGGCGGGCGGCGAAGGCGTCGAGGTACGGCGGCGGAGCGAACAGGGCCAGGGCGCGGACGGCCAGGCGCCGGAACCCGACCTCCCGAAACGCGCGCTCGAACCGGGCGGGCGTGTAGTACTGCGTCCACACGGTCCGGCCGTTCAGCGGCACGGGCACCGGCCGGCGCGTGAACCGGACACGGGCGCGCGCCACCTGGCCGCGCGCCAGGAACACGCCGACCTCCCACGGACACACGCGGCCGATGACCGACGCGATCAGCAGCCCGCCGGGCCGCACGCGCGCCGCGAGCCGCGACGCCGCCAGCGCGAGGCTCGGCACGCAGTTGAGCGGTCCGAAGTTGGAGTAGACCGCGTCGAACCGCGCCGGCGCCAGCTCGTCGAGATCGTCGATGCCGAGGTTCCGCACCTCGGCGCGCGGCGACAAGCCCCGGGCCGCCAGCCGGCTCACCGCCTCGCGCACCATCGCCGGCGACCAGTCCACGGCCGTCACCCAGTACCCCTCCAGGGCGAGCCGCTCGACGTCCACGCCCGGCCCGCAGCCGAGGTCCAGCACGTGCGCGCCCGGGCGGACGTGCTCGAACAGGGTCCCGAGGACCCGCGAGCGCATCGCGGAGAGAAGCGCGTTGTCTTCGTTCTGCTGCGCGTAGACAGGCGCGACGCTGTCGAACGCACGCCTCGTCTCGGCCAGCACGACGCCGCTCATCGCCACGGCACACCTCGCCATCCGGTGTTAATCGAGCATACGCAGCGGGCACAGACCTCGTTGGTGCCGACATCCAGGTCCTGACGGAACACCTCCAGGGCGTCCGAGACGAGCTCGCCCAGCGGGCGCTCGCGGACGTTGCCGACCCGGGGATGGAAGAAGCAGGGACGCACCTCGCCGTTGGCCTCCAGCACGATCGATATCCAGGGAGCGTTGCAGCGCGCCGGGGGGTACGAACAGTCACCGATCGCCGCCGCGTAGTGCCACGGAAGGCGCCGCAGGCGATCGGGCGATTCGGCGACGAACCCGGAGCCGAACGCGGCGGCGTGCTCGACGATCGTCCGCTCGACGATCGCGGCGAACTCCTCCACCTGTGCCCGGTCGAGCAGCAGCCCGCCGCCATCCCGTGGCGGCTCGCGACGGCCGAACGCCGACGAGGCCGCGTCCGCGGCGAGAAACGAGATGCCATCGAGGCCCATCTCCCGCGCGCAGGCGATGAGGTCGGGCAGGTCGCGGAAGTTCAGGGCATGCAGCGTCGCACGGGCGGTGACCGGCATCCTCGGAGCCAGCGACCGGAGCCGCTCGACCCCCAATCGCAGCACGCCAAGCCCGTTCACCCCACGGACGTCGCGGTAGCGTTCGTCGGTCGGACCGTCGAGGGACACGATGACGCGCTCGAACCAGCGCGCGACGTCGGCGGCGTGCCGCTCGAGGGCGAGGCCGCTCGTCAAGAGGTGCAGGCGGACGCCGGCGCCGCGGAACATCGCGGCGATCTCGAACAGGTCGCGACGCTGCAGCGGCTCCCCGCCCGAGCAGACCACGACGCGGGTCCCGAGCGCCGGCAGCGCCTCGACGACCCCCTGAATCTCCTGCATCGTCAGATCGTCCGCGCCGTCGGACTTCCACCAGTCGCACGAGACGCACCGGCTGTTGCAGCGGCTGGTCGGCGAGAAGATCACCACCGGCAGGACGATCGCCCGCCGCAGCATGCGTCCTGCCTCGACCAGCGCGGTCGTGGCCAGAGCGGATCGCCGCAGGGCCGGCAGCGGGCTCGCCGTCATGGCAGCTGTTCGCTCGGCACCGACGCGGCCTGGGGCGTCAGGCGTGGCGGCGGCGCCGGCGTCGGCGCCGGCTCCGCCAGGCGCTCGAGGCGCGCGAGACGGGCGCCGAGCGTGCGACCGGCCAGCGCGTGGCGCGCCCACGACGCCGCCCGCCGCAGATCGCCGGCTCCGGCCGTCCACGGCCGGCGCGCCAGGCGGGCGATCGCGTCGCTCGCCTTCCGCTTCCGGAAATCGGCATGCACGAACGCGTGGAGCACGCGGTAGAACTCGGGCCTGTAGGTGGCGCGGAACATCACCGCCAGGTCGTCGGAATCCACCCAGTTCTGCTTGGCGCCGAGTTGCCCCTTCACACGCTCGAAGAACGGCGTGCCCGGCAGTGGATAGGACACCGAGACGCCGATGTCGTCCGGACGGCAGCGCCGCACCATCTCGAGCGTGCGATCGATGTCCTCCCGCGTCTCGCCCGGGTATCCGAACTGCAGGAAGAAGGCGACCTCGATGCCCGCCCGCCGCAAGAGCGCGGTCGCGGAGTGGATGTGCGCCGGCTCGATCCCCTTTTCCATCGCGGCGAGCACCCGCGCCGATCCCGATTCGGCGCCGATCCAGGCGGTCCGGCAGCCGGCGGCGCGCAACGCGGCGGCAACAGCCGGCGTCACCTGATCGGCGCGCAGCAGGCACTTGAACGGCGTCGCGGCACGCCGTTCGCCCACCGCCGCCGCGAAGCGCTCGATCCAGCCCGGCCTGAGGCCGAAGATGTCGTCGGCGATCCAGAGATGATCGGGCGCGTACGCGGTCTTCAGCCAGGCGATCTCGTCCGCGACGCTCTCGGGCGACCGCGCGGCGTACCGCTGGCCGTAGATCGGCTTCGCGCACCAGTTGCAGTGATACGGGCACCCGCGCGTAGTCGCGACGTTCATCGAGAAGTACCCGTGGTGCTTCATCCAGATGGCGCGATAGCGCAGCACGTCGATCAATTCCCACGCGGGACGCGGCAGCCCGTCCAGGTCGCGGATGAACGGCCGTGGTCCGCTGGCGGAGAGCACCCCGCGATCGTCGCGGAAGAAGAGGCCGGCGACCGAGGCGAGTGGCGTGGATCCGGCGACCGCGCCGATCGCCTCCGGCAGCGTCGCCTCGCCCTCGCCGCGGACGACCGCGACGGCGCCGAGGTCGAGATAGATCGACGGATGGTCGCTCGCATCCGAACCCGCCACCAGGGTCGGGATGCCCCGCGCCCGCGCCGCCTCGAGCATCGCGCGAGCGGCGTCGCGCATTCTGAGGAGGCACATCTTGCTCAGGTAGTTGAAGCTGTCCTCGTAGATCACGGCGACGTCCGGCCGGTGCCGCTCGAGAGCGTGGGACCACTCCTCTTCCGACTCCGCGAGCATCGCGTCGAACAACGAGACGTCGAAGCCCTTCTCGCGCACGCAGGCCGCGGCGTACAAGGCGCCGAGCGGCGCATACGGCTGGTGCGCGGCCCAGAGCTTCGGGTCGAACCTCAGGAAGTACGCCTGGCCGATCAGCACCCGGGTCATGGCGCCATCCGGCGGCCGTCGCGCGCGGCGTGCGCGGCCACCGGCTCCATGGGCAGGTCGGCATAGGCGGGCATGGGTTCGAGGACAGGAGCCGCGAGAGCCGGCGGGCGGCCGACGGCGCGCCGGTAGACCGCCAGCGTCTCGCGCGCCGCCCGGGTCCACGAAAAGGCGGCGGCCCGGTGCAGGCCGAGGACGGTGCGCCGCGCCCGGCGTTCCGGGCTGAGCGCCAGACGAACCATCGCGGCTCCCAGGCCCTCGGCGTCCAGCGTCTCCGCCTGTTCGATCGCACCGCCGGCGACTTCGGCGAGCGCCGGCGTACGTCCGGTGATCACCGGCGTCCCGCAGGCCATCGCCTCGACCACCGGCAGGCCGAAGCCCTCGTAGAGCGACGGGAAGACGAACATCTCCGACGCGCTGTACAGCGCCGGCAGGTCGGCGAACGGGACGTAGCCGGTGAACTGGACCGCCTGATCGATGCGAAGACGCCTGATCTGATTCTCGACGCCGCGCGACAGCCAGCCGTACGGCCCGGCGCACACGAGCTGATGCTCCCGCAGCTCCCCGGTCCGTCTCCGCGCGGCGAACGCGTCGAGCAGCGCTGGCAGGTTCTTGCGCGGTTCGATGGTGCCGACGTAGAGGATGGTCCGCGGGGCCAGGCCGTATCGCGCGCGCACGCGCGCGATCTGGCGGGCATCGTGCACCGGCCGGAACGACGGCGCCGCCGCCTCGTGTATCACGTGCACCCGACCCGGCGGGAGCTCGTACAGCCGCGTGATGTCCCGCCGCGCGCTCTCCGAGACGGTGATGATGGCGTCGGCGCGACGCGCCGCCAGGTTGACGAGCGGGCGGTTCAGGAGCACCCGTCGCAGCGGGTGCAGCCGGGGATAGAGCGTCAGGCTCATGTCGTGAATCGTCACGACCGTCGGGATCGGGCTCGACAGCGGCATCATGCCGTTGGTGAAGTGCACGACGTCCACGTCGAGCTCCCGCAGCATCGGCGACGCCTGGAACTGCATCCACGCCATCCGCGACGTCCGCGTCGTCAGCCAGCGGCCGCGGACCGTCCGCACGTGCGGCGGCAGCGGCCTGGTCGTCTCGATGGGCTGATTGGACACGACCACCAGCTCGTCGTCGGCAAGCTCCGCGGCGAGGTGCTGCAGCAGGTGCTCGGTGTAGTAGCCGACGCCGGTGCGGCCGGGCCGCAGCGTCGTCCCGTCAAACGCGATGCGCATGCGCGTCAGGCTCCGAGCCGGGCCGGCAGGTTGCCGCCGCCAGGCCGACCGTCATGGCGAGCAGGATGTAAGTCGGAGTGAACCCGAGAAACGAATCGACGAGGCCGTGCACGCCGATGGCGACGCCGGCCGCGGCGATGCCGAGCGGCGCCGCGCCGGACGACCTCCAGGCCGCGTGGCTCGCGCCACGAAAACAGCAGGCGGCCACCCACATCAGCCAGGCGAACGCGGCGCCGCCGAGCAGCCCTCCGCCCGCGACCATCTCCACGTACATGTCGTTGCTGTGCACGCGGGGATCGGCGCGCTTCAACCCCGCATACCGCCCGTAAAGCAGCCGGAAGTTGTCCGGCCCGACACCGAGCAGCGGGTGCGACGCGACCATGCGCGCCGCCGCGCGCCACAATACCAGCCGGCCGGGGCGGTCGGGCGGCCGCGGCAGGGGCGTGAACGCCTCGCTCCCCGGCGAATCGAGCGGCGGCCCGCTGACGCTCGCGCGGCTGAAGAACAGGGGCTGGTCGGTCTCGGTCGTGAACCAGACATGTCCTTCCTGCACCACGTCCCAGAGCAGCCGGTACCGTCCGGCCTCGAGCGGCGCCCGGATCCGCGCCCGCAGCTCGACGCGCTCGCCGGCCGCCACCGGCGCGGGAAACTCGGTCCGGAGCCCGTTGTACGTGACGACCCGGTCCTCGTCGGGCAGCAGCCAGTGATAGGAGAGCCGGAAGGGCTCTTCCGCCGCCGAATCCCACGTCAGCTGTCCGACATTCACCAGCGTCAGGGGAACCGTCGCGAACACGCCGGTGGTGAGCGTCAGCGCCGGCGGCGCCTGGATCGTGGCGCGGTACCAGGCGTTCTGCTCTTCGGTTGTCGCGCGCAGACGAAGGGACTGAGGCGACCGCGACATGACCAGCTCGGTGAACACCGCGGCGCCGATAATCAGGACCGCCACCACGGCCGGATCGCGCCAGCCGTTGCGCCGGACGCGGGCGAAGCCGACGACGGCAAGGCTGGTGGCCATCGTGATGACGCCGGCGCGGGTGAAGGTCAGCACGATCGCCTCGGCGAGGAGCCCGACGGCGCCGGCGATCAGCGCGCTCCGCAGACGGCGCCTGCGATCCAGCGACGCGGCAAGCAGCCCGAGACCGAACGCAAACGCCACTTCGAAGCACATCGACGCGATGGTCGGATACTGAAACGGTCCGGTCGCCCGCATCTGCGCGCCGACCACGCTGATGCCCGGCCGAAACGCGCGCAGCGCGTCGAGCACCGGGCGCACGCCGGCGTATTCGAGTACCGCGAGGCCCGCCGCCGCCGCTCCGCTCGCCAGGGTCAGGGTCAGCACGCGCTCGAGGCGTTCCGCGTCGGACGCGCCGTCGGCCGCGATCAGGCACACGCCGAACGCCATCCCGAGCCGGCCGACCATGTGGATGGCGTTGGCGCGATCCTCCGGCGCGAAGACCGCCGCCGCCGTCATCGCGACCAGCAGCACGAGCCACGGCATCGCGATCGGCGTGCGCCACCACGCACGATCACGGCCGATCGCGGCGGCGGCCGCGAACGCCGCCCCCACCACGACGAGGGCGAGCTCCAGGTTCGTGATCGTCTGGCCGGGGAGACGCACGAGGGGACGTGACAGCTCGAACGGCGCCAGGAGCGCCAGCAGACAGATCCCCACGTATGCGGTGCGCATGGAGTGTTCGAGGCCCGGTCCAAGATCCTTGCCACGCGCGAACGCATCGCTCGACGGGAGGCACGACGGCTGCATAGGCGCGGCGCGGCGCGCGAAAACCGACGCCGCGAGGTGCGGTCCGGCACGATGTGGCGGCCCCGGCAGGCGAACGGGATTCCGAGACGCTTACGCCGGCGGAAAACTCGCTTTCGCGGGCCGAAAGCTGGCGACAAACAGCGACAAACGATGACCAACGGGACGCTGAAGCGCTGGGCACTGGTCGGGTACCGCGCGGGTTCGGACGCCGCCGCGAAGGGCGCCATGTTCGTCGTGACCGTCGCGGCGGCGCGGCGCCTGACCCAGGGCGACTTCGGCCTTTTCTCGCTCGCGTCCACCGGGGGCTGGATGCTGGCGGTCGCCACCGACTTCGGTATTCAGCTCCACGTCGCGCGCGAGGTGGCGGCTCGGCCGGCTGAGGCCGGCGCGACCTTCCGCCGCTGGCTGCGCCTTCGCGCGTGGCTGACCGTGGCAGGGGCCGCGGGCGCCGCGATCGGCGCGGCCGTGCTGCTCTCCGACGCGCGCGACGTCGCCGTCGTCGTCCTGCTGGCGTTCGCGTATCTCGCGGCGTCGCTCGCCGAGTTCCTCTACTACGTGTACCGGGGGCTCGGGCGTTCCGATCTCGAATCGTCCTTGGTGCTTGCGCATCGAGGCACGCTGCTCGTGCTCGCCGTCGGAGCCCTGGCCTGGAGACCCGACCTTCTGCTCCTGGCAGGCGCCCTTCTCGTCCCGGCGCTCCTCACGCTGGCGGCCGCGCTCCGGATCGCCCTTCGCGTGACCGGCGGGAGCGGGCACCCGCTTCGAGCTGTCACAGACGCGGCGGGCCCGCCGAGCCGGGCGGCGTTCGCCCACCAGGTCGCGCCGATTGGGATCGGCATCGTGCTGTCCGCGCTGTACTTCCGGATCGACCTCTTCTTCGTCGCCGCATGGAAGGGCACGGCAGCCGCCGGGCTCTACAACGCCGTGTTCCGGATCGTCGAGGCGCTGCGGCTCTTTCCTGCGGCGCTCGTCGCCGTCGCCCTGCCCGCGATCTTCCGCGCGCGCACCCGGCGGCCGCTGGTCGAGGTCGCCGGCGGCCTCGCGGTCTTCGGTGCCATCGCGGCAGGCGCCGGGATGGCGGGCGCCGGCTGGGCGGTCCCTCTCCTGTACGGCGCGCAGTATGGACCGGCCGTCCCCGCGTTCCGGGTTTTGATGTTGTCGTTTCCCTTCATGTGTCTCAACTACGCGCTGACGCACCAGCTCGTGGGGTGGCACGGACAGCGCGCCTACGCCGTGGTCTGCGCCGCTGCCCTGATCGCGAACGTCGGGCTCGATGTCTGGCTGATCCCCGATGCCGGGATGATCGGCGCAGCCTGGGCCACCTTCTGGACGGAGGTGGTTCTCACGATCGGCTGCGCGGCCGGACTGCGATCGGTCGCGCCGTGGACCGCGCCGGCGGTGAGCCCCGCATCATGAATCTCCCGGCTACGGCCGCACCGGCAATGTCGGCCGCCGAAGTCGCGATCGCACGGACCGTGATCTACGGGGGCTTGTTCGACTACCCGCTCACCCTCCGGCAGGTGCGGGAGTCGCTCATCGAAGCGCCGATGGGCGAAGCCGAGATTGTCGACACCTGGACCGCGAGCCCGGCGCTTCAGGACGCCGTGGAGTACCTCGACGGGTTCTTCTTTCCGGCAGGACGCGCCGATCTGATCGCCGAACGCCGCCGTCGGGAGGCCCGCAGCCTGATCGTGCTCGAGCGCCACCGGCGGCTGCTCGAGGCGATCTCGGCGATGCCGTACGTCCGGCTGCTGGCGCTCTCGGGAAGCATCGCCCACCTGAACCTCGACGAACCGGGCGACGTCGACCTGTTCGTGATCACGCGGGGTGCCCGCGTCTGGACGGTGACGGTGGCAGTGGTGCTGCTGGCCAAGCTGTTCCGCCTTCGCCGCACCCTGTGTCTCAACTTCGTGGTCGCGGACTCGCGCCTCGAGGTCAGGGATCAGGATCTCTTCACGGCCAACCAGATCCTCCACCTCAAGCCGCTGGCCGGCGCGCCGCTGCTCGCCGACTTCATCGCGGCCAACGGTTTCGTCCGGCGCTTCTACCCCAATCGGTCGTCCTCGCCGCCGGCGTTTCCCTTCGCGCTCCGGCCGGCAGCCGGCCGGCTGAAGCGCGCTCTGGAATGGCTGCTGGCGGCGCCCTCGTGGGCCGCCGAGCCGGTCTGCCGGCGCGCCTACCAGTGGTACCTGCGCCGCCGGGCCGCCGCCTGGGTGTCGCCCGACGGCGTCCGTCTGGAGCCCGACGCGGTGAAGCTGCATACGGCCAGCCATCGCCGCCCGGTGCTCGAGCGCTTCGATGCCGCCGTCGATCATGCGCTGAACCCGCCCTTCCAGCGTGTGGCCGACGGCGGTGTCAGGCGCCCATGGCGATTCCGGAACTCCTGATGCGGGGCCGGCCGCTCGTTTCCGCTGTCGCGGTCGCGGGGACGGCGGCGGCGGCGTGGATCTGCCGTCCCGCGCCCTCGCCAATCCCTCCACCCTCGTCCTGGCGACCGCGCCACGTGGTCGTGGCTGGCGCGTTTCACGTGCACACGCTCGATTCGGACGGATCGGACAGCGTCGACGCGGTTGCCGCGGCCGCGGCCCGGGCCGGCCTGCGCTTCGTCGTGTTCACGGATCACGGCGACGGTGAGGGGCCGCCCCGGCGGCCGACCTATCGTCACGGCGTGCTCTGTCTGGAAGAAACCGAGATCAGCGCGATCGGCGGGCACTACATCGCGCTCGATCTGCCCCCGACGCCCTATCCGCTCGCCGGAGACGCGGCCGACGTTATCGAGGACGTGAGGCGGCCGGGCGGCTTCGGCGTGGCCGCCCACCCGGATTCCCCGAAGGCTGAGCTCCGCTGGAGCGCCGCAGCCTCGGACTTCGACGGAATCGAGTGGCTGAACCTGGATTCGGCGTGGCGCGCGGCGCCGACGTGGACGGTGTCCCTGGCCGCGGCCCGGTACGTGGCGGACCCTCCGCGCGCCCTCACCCTGCTGCTGAATCGACCGGCCCGTGCGCTCGCGACCTGGGATCGGCTGACCGAGGAACGCACGGTCGTCGGCTTCGCCGCGACCGATGCGCACGCGCCGTTCGCGTACTTTGGATCGCCCGGACTGCCTTCGTACGACGTGTGTTTCCGGACGATTACCACGCGTGTCGAGCTGGACGCGCCCCTGACATCAAGCGCCGCCGCCGACGCGCGGGCGATTCTCGATGCGCTGCGGGCGGGGCACCACTACACGGCAATTGACGGCCTCCTGCCCACGGGGGCGTTCGAGTTCTCCGCCCGCGGGGAAGACTCGCTCGCCTTCGAGGGCGACAGGCTGGAGCGGGGACCCGCCACGATCGAGGCCCGGGTCGCCGCGCCCCCCGGCGCCCGAATCGTGCTCCTCCGCAACGGGACGCCGATCGACGAAGAGGCCGGGCCGCGGCTCGAGCGCCGTGTCGACCGACGGCAGGCCGCTTATCGAGTGGAGGTGCGTCTCGGCGACGACAGCCGCGCGCCGTGGATCGCGAGCAATCCGATATATGTTGGAAGGGCCGGCGAACGAACGCACGAGTCGAAGCCCCACGGCGGGCGCCCGCACCCGACCCTCGGCGGCCGATCGCTCCTCGCGGCCGCGTGGCACGAAGAAGCCGACGGAGGCTCGACAGCGCACATGGACGTCTCCCCCGATCGATTTCGACTGGCCTACACGCTTGGCCCCGGTCCGCGCCGGAGCCAGTTGGCGGCCGCCGTGGCGGCGACGCCGGGCGGGCTGGCCGGCTACAGTGGCCTCGCCCTTCGGGCCTCGTCGGCGCACCCGGTGCGCATATCCGTTCAGCTTCGCGCGGAGCGCGGTCCCGATTCGCCGCGCTGGTGGCGATCCGCCTATCTCGATGGCACGGTCCGCGATGTCGTGCTGGCGTTCCGGACCTTCACGCCGGCTTCGCCAGGAATCGCCGGGGAGCCGCGGCTCGACGAGATCGGCGCGGTGCTGATCGACGTCGACATCAACCATGCCGAGCCCGCCTCGAGGGGCGCCATTACCGTTGCCGGCGTGTGGCTGACGCGATGACGGGAGCCGGCCGGTCAGGGATGCGCCCGGATGAAGTCCTGCAGCAGCTTGAACGCCGGTCGATTCGTCCAGTCCGGTCGGGTGATGCCCGCTCCGCAGTCGAGCGGATTGGGCGGATCGTAGAGGTCGTAGAACACGACCGCCGTCCACCAGTCGCGCCTGGCCTCGAACGCCCGGAGAATCCTGTTGTAGAAGAGAGCCTGCCCGGCCTCGCCGAACGACGACTCGCACGGCTTGATGCCGACCTCCGTCAGCCAGACGTCCTTCCAGCGGGTCAACGGCCTCACCTGGTCGTCCATCATCTTCTCGAGCGGCGGGCCGTCCGGATACCAGTGCACGGTGACGATGTCGAACTGGTCCCCGAACGCCTTCATCGCCGCCGCGAACCAGCCGTTGGCGATCGCGTGGTGGCTGACCTCGGGCCCGAGCATGCGCGCCTCCGGATTGGCGGCCCGAATCGCCTGCCGCGCCGTGCGCACCAGCTGTTCGTAGGTGGCCAGGTCGCCGCCGTGCAGGTACACATCCAGGTTCGGCTCGTTCCAGACGCCCCACAGCACGATGTCGCCCTTGTACCGGCTCACGACCGCGTAGACGAAGTCGTACCAGTCGGTCATGTCGAGCGGCGGGTAGCTGTAGTAGTGCCCGCCGTTGGCCCACGAGGGCGTGTAGGCGAGCGATCCGAAGATCAGGCGCCCGTCGCGGCGCGCCTCGTCGCGCCAGCGATCGATCGTCGTCCAGTCGAAGCAGCCGCGGCAGCTCGGCTCGATGAGATCCCAGCCGAACACGACGCGCACGATGCCGGCGCCGAGCTCGGTCGTCTTGTCGGCGACCGACGCGCTGACGTCATGGGCGTTGACCCCGTAGTGCACGTTGGCGGGAGCCGGCGGGTCGCCGGCGGCGAGCGCCAGGCTCGAAGCCAGCGCCGCTCCCAGGCACGCTCTCAGGAACACACGATCCTCCAGGGCGCGCGGTGACGGGGCGATCGCGCGCAGTCGCGCTTGCACTCGTGCTCGTGGCGTCTGCCGCGCGTCCCGCCGGGGCGCAGACCACTCGCTCGTGGGAGCTGTTTGCCGGGTACGCCGTCGCTCACGTCTCTCCGGATGCCGTCACGCTGCCCGCCGGCTGGAACGTCTCGGTCGCGCGGCCCGTCACCCCATGGCTTGCCGCCGTCGGAGACCTCGGCGGCTGCTACAAGAACGAGGCCATCTTCGACGGCACGCTGCGCCTCGCGACGTACGACGTGCTCGGCGGCGCCCGCGTGTCGGCGAAAATCGGCCGGTTCGCGGAGTTCGGCCAGCTGCTCGCCGGCGTCGTCCGGAATACCGGGTCGGTCTTCGATGTCACGGACACCACGACCAGTGCCGCCATCCAGCCGGGCGCCGGCCTGGACTATCCAATCACGCGAGCCCTCGCCGCCCGGACCGGCATTGACCTCCAGCTGACCGCCCGCGGGCACCAGTGGCGCTTCGCGACCGGTATCGTGATTCGTCTGTACTGACCCGGGCACGGGTCGTCCGGTTCGCAGCAACACTCCTGCCGTCCGGATCCTCGAGTCTTCCCCGCATCTGCGCCGGCGGCACGGGCATCGCTTACGGCCGCCGGAAGCGCCTTACGACGGCGGCCGGGAATCGGGAGCCCCCCGGGCCGGGCGGGCCGTGAGGTGGAAGTGCACGGCCGGCGTGATGATCAGCGAGAGCGCCATCGAGATGAGGATGCCGCCGATAACCGCCACCGCCAGCGGCTGCAACATCTGCGAGCCTGATCCGATCGCGAAGGCGAGCGGCGCCATGCCGGCAATGGCCGCGAGCGCGGTCATCGTAATCGGCCGCAGCCGCCGGCGGCCGGCCTGGATCATCGCCTCCTCGGGACTCATCCCGAGGGCCCGGAACGTGTGGTCCGCGTCGAGCAGCAGGATGCCGTTCTTCGCCACGATACCGACGACCATGATGAGGCCCATGAAGGACGTGACGTTGAACGTGATGCCGGTCAAGAGCAGAGCGAAAAACACGCCGGCCGTGGAGAGCAGCGCCGAGGACAGAATGGCGATCGGCGCGGCGAAGCTGCCGAATTCGACGAGCAGGACCGCGAACACCAGGACCAGCGCGAGGATCAGCACGATCGTGAGGTCGCGGAACGACTCCTGCTGCTGCGCGTAGAGGCCGCCGTACTCGACCCGGACCGACGGCGGCAGGCGCATGTCGGCAATCGCCGCCTGCACCTTGGCGATCCCCTCGCCGAGCGACATCCCTTCGAGGCGCGCGGTCACGTCGACCTCGCGCTGCAGGTTCTGTCGCAGGATCTCGGTCTGGCCCGGCTCCTCCGACACCGTCGCCAGCGATCCGAGCGTGGCTGTATGGCCCGACGCGCTCACGAGCAGCGTGTTGCGCATCGCGTCGAGGGACGCGCGGTTCGCCTCCGGAAACCGGACGCGGATGGCGTACGCCCGGTCGTTGGCCACGACCGGCGTGGGCGCCACTTCCCCGAGGAGGATGGCCCCGGCGTCGGCCGACACCTCTTCCGGCGTGAAGCCGGCCGAGGCGGCGATAGTCGGGTTCACCTGGAACGTCACCGCGGGGCCGCTGATCGTGTTGTCGATGCCGTTGAGCACGTCGACGACGCCGTCGATCCTGGCGATGCGGTCGGCCACCTCCGGCGCGATCCGCCTGAGCTGCGCGGCGTCCTCCGAGAACAGCTTCAGGTCGATCGGGTCCGGGCTCCCCGTGAGGTCGCCGATCATGTCCTCGAGCACCTGGAAGAAATCGGCGTCGAGCTCCGGTTCCTGCTGGCCGATGCGCCGCCGGACCTCGGAGATGATCTCCTCGACGTCCCTGGACCGATTCGCCTTCAGCTTGACCGAGATGTCGCCCGTGTTGGCCTCGGTGACCGCCGCCAGCCCGAGCTGCAGCCCCGTCCGCCGCGACGTGCTCTCGACCTCGGGAATGCTGTGGATGACCCGCAGGACGTGAGTGATGACCCGGTCGGTCTCGCCGAGCGAGCTTCCGGCGGGCATGATGTAGTCGAACACGAACCCGCCTTCGTCCATCGACGGCAGGAGATCCGATCCCAGCAGGCGGTACGACGCGATCGACAGCAGGATCAGGAGCGCGCTGGCCCCGGCGAGCCACCAGGGATGCCCGAGGGCCCAGCGCAGCCACCCCTCGTACCGGCGGATCACGCGTCCGAACAGCCCGCGCATCGATGCTTCTTCGGCGGCGAGGACGTGCTGCAGCTCCTCCTCGCGCGTTCGCGCGGGCGGCGTCTCGTGCTCCGCGGCGTGGCGGCGGATCAAGAACTGGCTGAGCGTCGGCGTCCAGGTGAGCGCCAGCGCCAGCGAGGCGAGCAGGGCCACACCCATCGTGATCGCCAGCGCGCGGAAGAAGACGCCGACCACGCCCGTGATCGCGACGAGCGGCAGGAACACGACGATGGGCGTGACGGTCGACCCGATGAGCGGCACGGTGAGCTCGCCCAGGGCGCGCCGCACCGCCTCGAGCCGGCCCTGGCCGGCGTCGCGATGCAGCACCACGTTCTCCACCACCACCACGGCATCGTCGATCACCAGGCCGACGGCCGCGGCCAGCCCGCCGAGCGTCATCAGGTTGAAGCTCTGGCCGACCATCTTGAGGGCGATGAAGGTCATCGTCAGCGTCACCGGAATCACGAGCCCGGCAACGAGCGATGACCCCCAGTCGCGCAGGAAGAGGACCAGGATGATCGAGGCGAGGATGATCCCGAGCACGACCGAATCGCGCACGCTGGCGATCGCCGCCGTGACCAGCTCCGACTGATCGTAGTAGGGCTCGATGCGGACGTCTGGCGGAAGCGACTTCCGGAGCGATTCGACCTCGCGGTGCACCTCGTCGGCCACCTGCACGGTGTTGCTGTCGGGCTGCCGGTTGATCTCGAGCAGGACCGCCGGCTTCGTGTCGGCCGTGACGATGGTGTAGACCGGCTCCGCCGACCGCGCAACCTTCGCGACGTCGCCGATGTGGATCGGCACCCCGGACGGGCTGTTCTTGACCGCGATGCCGGCGAGGCCCTCGGGCGTCTTCACCTGGCCGCTGACGAGGCCGAGGAAGAGCTGGTGCTGGCGCTCGAGCAGCCCGGGCGACTCGATCAGGTTCGTGCGGCCGACCGCGTCGAGCAGGTCCGGCACGGTGATGCCGGTGCGCAGGAGATCACCCGGGCTCGGCGTGATCTGGAACTCCGGCGGCTGGCCGCCCATGATCCGGATGGTCGACACGCCGTTCAGGCGGTTCAGCCGCGGCTTCACCTCGTAGGTCGCCAGCTCCCAGAGCTGCGAGAGCGACTCGGCGTCCGAGGTCAGGCTGTACCCGAGCACGGGAAAGCTCGCGAACGTCAGCCGGTGCGTGGCGATCTGCGCCGTCGGCGGCAGCGAGGACCGGACCTGCGCGAGCGCCGCATCCACGCGCTGCAGGGTCTCGACCATGTCGTGCGACCAGTCGAAATAGAGGTCGATCTCGGCCGACCCGCGGCTGGTGGTCGACCGCACCTGCCGGAGGCCGAGGACGCTGTTCACCGCCTCCTCGACCGGCCGCGTGATCGTCACGAGCATCTGATCGATCGGCATGACGCCGTTATCGATGCCGATGATGACGCGCGGAAAGTCGGTGGCCGGGAAGACCGCGATCGGAATCGTGAAGGCGAAGTACGTCCCGGCGGCCGCCAGCGCGGCGATCAGGAAGACGATCGACCTGGCGTGTCGCGCGAACCAGTGCTCGCGCGTCTCGAAGATGGGCTGCTCCCCCATGCCGTGCGTTCCGCTACTCCTTGGCCGCGCCCGATTCGGCCGGCGTCCCGGTCCGGACCTCGGTTCCGTCCTCGAGGCCGTAGGCGCCGGTCGTCACGACCGTCTCGCCCGCCTTCAGTCCCTTCACGACCTGGACGCGGTCCCCTTCGGTGACGCCGACCTCGACGTCGCGCTTGTGCGCCTTGTGATCGGCCCCGACGACCATCACCGATCGTTCCCCGCCAGGTGCGGTCACCAGCGCGGCGGCCGGTACCACGATCGCGTCCGGCACCGTGCGCGCCACGACCGACGCCCGGACGCTCGTCCCGGGCCTCAGGCGGCCGTCGCCGTTCGGTACTTCGATCCAAACCTGCACGGTCGTGCTCGATGGGTCCAGGGCCGGACTGACGACCGTGACCCGTCCCTTGATCGGCGCGTCGATCCCGGTCACGGCGATCGTCGCCGGGCTGTCCACACGGAGCGGTGCGGCCTGGTCTTCCGGCACCGGCGCACGCGCGACGATGGCCGTGGTGTCCATGACGGTGAGCAGCGGCGTGCCGGCGCTGGCCATTTCCCCGCCGTAGAACGGACGGTCCGTCACGACGCCGTCGATCGGGCTTCGGATCGTCGCGTAGCTCAGTTGCGTCCGCGCGGCGTCGTACTGACCCCTGGCGGCGGTGAGCTGCGCTTCGGCCGTCTTGAGGGTCTGCGCCTGGGTCACGGCCTTGAGGGCGTCGAGGTGCTGCCTGGCGACTTCGGTACTGGCTCCGTGCCTGGGCCAGCGCCACGCGGGCGGTCTCGAGGTCGCGCTCGGGCAGCGCGCCCTGCTTGAGCAGCATCTGGCGATCGTCGAACACTTTCTGCTGAGCATCGAGCGCCTCCCTGGCCGTCGTCACGTCGAGCTCCGCTTTCTGCAGATCGGCCGGCACGCTCGCCCGTTTCGTCGTCTCGTAGCTGGCCTGCGCCTGCTCGTAGGCGCCCCGGGCCTGGACGACCGCGGCGGCCAGATCGCGATGTTCGAGCGTGGCGAGCACCTGGCCCTTCCGCACGCGCTCGCCGCGCTGCACGTAGAACCGCTCGACCGGCGCGGAGATCTTCGGGACGATGGCCGCCTGGCTGAGGGGATGGAGCACCGCGTCGGCGGTCACGACGGCCGAGATGGGCGCCTGCGCGGCGGCCGCGGTCTGGACGGTCACGACGGGCGACTCCTCGGGCTGTTCGCTCGAGCACGCCACCGCGAACGCGGCGGTCAGGGCGAGCGCGGCCAGACAGACCGACAAAACAGCGGGCGAAGACCCTCTACGCATCAGAACGTCCCCGTCAATGTCTGCAGGGTGGCGAGCGCCAGGCGGTATCGGGCCTGCCCGTCGTCATACGCGTTGCGCGCGTCGGTGAGTGTGGTCTGCGCGTCGACGACCTCGAGCACCGTCGCCTCTCCCGCCTGATACCGGAGCGTCGTCAGACGCAGGCTGTCGGACGCCAGATCCGCCGACGCCTTCAATGAATCGAGCTCCGTACGCGCCGCCTGCGCCTCCTCGTAGAAGCTGTGGAGGTCCGCGAGCAGCTGGCGCTGGGCGAACGCGAGCCAGCTTCTCGCCTCGCGTGCTCTCAGGCTCGCGGCGGCAATCCGGCTGCCCGTCGCGCCCCAGTTCCACAACGGCACGTTGACCGACGCGGCAACGCTCGATCCGAGATTGCGGACCCCTCTGGTCGACACGGCGAAGTCGTTGGCGTCGATGCCGTAGAAATAGTCGATCGACAGCGACGGCAGAACTTCGCCGCGCGCCACCCAGATCTCCTGTTCCGCCTGGCTGAGCGCCGCGACCGCGGCCGCCACGTCGGGGTTGTTCCGGGCCGCCCGGCCCTGCACCTCGTCGAAGCCGGGCAGCGGGGGAGGCGTCTGGAGGTCGTCCTCGATGTCGAATGCCTCCCGGTACGTCGGAAAGATGACGATGGCCAGCTCGTTGCGGTTGGTCCGCAGCGCGAGCTCGGCTTCCCTCGACTCGCGCTGCCGCTGCTGCAGCAGGATCTGCGCCTTGATGACGTCGGCATGGGCCGATTCGCCGCCGCGCTCCCGGTCCTCGGTCACGGTGAGAAACCGCCGCGCCGTCTGCTCGGCCTCCTGCGCCGTGGCGAGCTTGCGTCGCGAGACGAGCACCGCGTCGTAGCGCTGGACGACCGTCACCAGCAGGCCCCGCGCGGCGATGTCGGCCTGCGCGCGCGCCGCCGCCTCTCCCGCGGCCGCGCTTCGATAGCCGGCCGCCTCCGCCACGCCGATCGACGTGTGGACCGCTGCCTGGTCGAAGTACTCGCGCCGGCCGTTGTTGGCCACGTACACCCCCGTGTCCGTGCCGTTCGGCTCGGTGTAGGTGTAGGTGTTGAGAAACGCGAGGCTGGGCAGCAGCGCCGCGCGCGCCTGCGCGCGCGTGGCGTGCGCCTCGCCGACCGCCGCAGCGGCCGCCGCCAGCTCGGGACTGTTCTCGCGGGCGAGGGCGATGGCGGCCCTCAACGTGATTACCGGCTGCGCGGTCCCCGTCGGGACGCCGGGCTGCGATCCGCGGTTGTCCGTCGCTCCGGCTGGTGTCTGCCCGCGCCCGAGGCCCGCCCAGCCGACGACCGCCGCGAGCGCCATCGTGGCAACCCGGGTGATCACTGCCGCGCGCCGCCAGTCTCGTACACCAGCACGCGGAACGTGCCGGGCTTCGCCTTCGGGCGGCCGGTCGCGCCCGCCGGCTGCGGCTCGTAGTCCGCCGCCGACAGGTAGATACGCCGCGTCGAGGGATCGAGCGCCATGGTCCGCGCGCCGCGCGTGGTCGACAGGACCTGGACGACCGTGAGCTTGTCGGGCGAGTCCTCGTGGGCGATGGTGACGTTTCCCTCGCCGTTGGAGCTGTACGCGAGCATGGTTGCCGGATCGTACCAGTTCGAATCCACGCCGGCGCCGATCGGCACCTGTCCGACCACTTTGCCGGTCGTGCTGTCGATCATCAGCATCAGCTTGTTGTGGCACCCGATGAAGATCCGATGGTGCGCCAGGTCGATGGCCATCCCGGACGCTTCTTCGCCGGGCGCGATCGGCCACGTCGCCGTCACCGAGTGGGACGAGGTGTCGATCACCTTGATCTCGTTCTTGTCCTCGATGTTGACGTACACCTTCCCCGCTGCCGGGTCGGCGGCCCCGGTCTCCGGCTTGCCGCCGAGCGGGACGGTCGCCACCACCTTGCCGCTCTTCGCGTCGAAGACGGTGGCCGACTGCCCGCGGCCGTTGAACGTGTAGACCTCGTGGCGCCCCGGTTCGTAGAGGATCGCGTCAGGATTCGCCTCCGTCTGGACCTTCTCGATCGGCTTCAGCGTCTTCAGGTCGAAGATCGTCGACGTGTTCTCGCGGCCGTTGCTGGTGTAGCCGCGGCCAAGATCGTCGGCGATCGCGATGCCGTGCACCCCTGGCGTATCGTCCAGGATGCCGACGACCTTGCCGGCCTCGAGATCGATCACGACGACCTGCACGCCGTGCGACACGTAGAGCCGGTGCGCCGGGCTGTCGACGGAGAGATAGTCCCAGCCGGTGTCGCCAGGAACCGGAATCTCTTTGAGGACGTGGTACCCCGGGTCCTGCGCCCGGAGCCCGATCACGCTCCCGGCCACGATTGCCACCACCGCCATCAGTCTCCGCATGGCTCTCCTCCTTCCGCTGCCGGCCTCGTCGAGGCCTGTCCGCGCCGGGACCACGTGCCGCCGCGCCCCCCGGGACCGGAGGGCGCCGGCGGGCGGGAGTGCGGCCCCGCACCCGGCTAGTATCCGGGCTCGCGAACGACCGCTGCCTGAAGAGTACCTGAATTTATCGTCAGCTTCCTCCGCCGCTTCACTCTGCTAGGATCGGCCGGTGGCGCTGCGGGTGCTGGTCGTCGAGGACGAAGCGAAGGTGGCCGAGGCGCTGCGCCAGGGGCTCGCCGGCGAGCACTACGACGTGACCGTCGCACGCACGGGCGAAGAGGGCTTCTTCGAGGCCAGCGCCGCGTCGTTCGACCTGCTGCTCCTCGACGTGATGCTGCCGGGCCGGGACGGCCTGGAGGTCCTCCGCACCCTCCGCAGCCGCGGCCTCCAGACGCCGGTGCTCATCCTGACCGCGCGCGATGCGGTCGACGATCGGGTGCGCGGTCTCGACTGCGGCGCCGACGACTACCTGGTGAAGCCGTTCGCGTTCCCCGAGCTCCTGGCCCGCATGCGCGTGCTGCTGCGCCGCGGGCGGCCCGCCGACGCCGCGCGCCTCATGCTCGCCGACCTGGACATGGACCTCGTCACCCGCCGCGCCACGCGCGGCACGCGCGAGCTCGAGCTCACACCGAGGGAGTTCGACGTCCTCGCCTATCTCCTTCGGCATGCCGGCCAGCTCGTTTCGCGCGAGATGCTGGTGCGCGACGTCTGGAAAGAGCCGTCGCGCGCCACGCCGCTCGACAACGTCATCGACGTGCACATGGCGAGACTCCGCCGGAAGGTGGACGTCGAGGACGACCACAGGCTGCTCCACACCGTGCGGGGCGTCGGGTTCATGCTGCGGGAGGCACGCCCGTGAGAGGGCCGTGGAGCCGCCGCCTGACCCTCCGCAGCCGGCTGACGGTCTGGTACGCGGCCGCCCTGCTGGCGGTG
Organism: uncultured Acidobacteriota bacterium; assembly: GCA_963840225.1. GTDB lineage: Bacteria > Acidobacteriota > Vicinamibacteria > Vicinamibacterales > CAVVIG01 > JBLMXQ01. The sequence continues at coordinate 332,724 of CAWIYH010000004.1, read as the reverse complement.
CTGGCGGTCTACGCCTTGCTCGTCTTCGCGTTCCTCAAGCGCAGCCTCTGGCAGCAGCTCGACACCCGGCTGCACGAAGCGGCCGAGAACCAGGAAGCGGTGCTCGAGCCGGTCTGGACGCCACGAGGGCCGTCGGCGACCGCGCGGCCGATCCACGACCCGGATGACGACGACGATCCCTGGGTGGAGGTGTGGGCCCGCGACGGACACCGGCTGTATCAGTCGGCCCGCGCGGCGCGTCAGCCCCTGGCCGATCTCGCCGCGCCCTCCGGCCAACGCCTGCGCTCGGTCGTCGCCGCCGGCCGCCACGTGCGTGTCCGCGACGAATTCGGCCGGATCGCCGGCAGCCCGATCTACCTCCGCACGGCGGAATCCGAGGAGCAGCTGCGGGAAGCGCTCGCAGAGCTCCTGCTGCTGATGGGCATGGGACTGCCCGTCGCCGTCGGCGGGGCGGCGTTTGGCGGCTATCGACTCGCCTGCCGCGCGCTGTCGCCGGTCGATCGCCTGGCCGACCGCGTGAAGACGATCACCGCCGAGCGGCTCGGCGAGCGGCTGCCGGTCGAGAATCCCTCCGACGAAGTCGGGCGCCTGGCGGTCGTAGTCAACGGCACGCTCGCCCGCCTCGAACACTCCTTCGAGCAGATGCGTCGGTTCACGGCCGACGCCTCCCACGAGCTGCGCACGCCGCTCACCGCGATGCGGACGGTCGGCGAGGTCAGCCTGCGCCAGCCCCAGGACGAGGCGGGCTATCGCGAGGTGGTCGGTAGCATGCTCGAGGAGGTCGACCGGTTGACGCGGCTGGTGGATACCATGCTCCTCCTGTCGCGCGCCGAAGCCGGCCACATCCCCGTGAACCGCGAGCCGACGGACCTCTCTGCGCTGGCCGGCGAGGTGGCGGCGCAACTCGACGTCCTAGCCGAGGAAAAGGGCCAGCGCCTCGTCCTCCACGTCGATGGCCCCGCCTGGGCGCTCGCCGACCGGGACGTGCTGCGTCTCGCTGTGGTGAATCTGGTCGACAACGCCATCCGCCACAGCCCGGGCGGCTGCCCGATCGAGGTGCGCGTGAGCAGCAGCGCGGACGGCGCCGTCATCGACGTCGAGGATCATGGCCACGGCATTCCCGCGGTCCATCAGGCGCGCCTGTTCGACCGCTTCTACCGGGTCGACGCGGGACGCTCGCGGCGGGAAGGGGGAGCGGGACTCGGCCTGGCGATCGCCCGTTGGGCCGTCGAGGCGCAAAACGGCTCGATTGCGGTCAGGAGCGAGGCGGGCCAGGGCAGCACGTTCCGAATCACCGTGCCGCGGGCGGATCTGGCAGGCCTTCGGGCCTGACCACTGACCTGGCGCAGGGTCGGTCCGGGCATTGACAAGCCCGCGCCGCCGCCTAGATTGGGGGTAGCGCCGCCGCACCGACGACCGTTCCAGCAACGGTCGCTTGAGCTGCCAACGCGGCGCTGGACGCCCTGGGCGTTCGATCAGGTCGCGGCTGGTCAGGCGTTACCGCCGCCAACGCCGCGTTCGTGCTCCCTCGAAGCGAGCCTTCGAGCGGGACACCTGGCCGGACACGCAGGGCGTTCGCCTGTCAGGACGTCTTCTTCAACGTGGCGAGCAGCGTCGTCAGCACTTCGGTGTACCGCTGGTCGGCGTCGGCGAAGGCCTTCCGGGTACTCGTCCTCGCTCATCTTCTGCTTCTTCCAGTCGCTGTCGAACGCGACCCGCGTCCCTCCCCGATCGATGCTGTCGAAGGGATCGTCGCCGTCGCGCTTGACCTTCAGGCCGTTGGCGCCGAGGTCCTCGAAGAGGATCTTCGACTGGGGAATCGACGCGCTGTTCAAGTCGATGTAGACGTCGCGGAAGTTCTTCTGCTGCAGCTTCGCGTCGAGCAGTGTCGGAGCCGAATACTGCGCCGACACGACCAGCAGCTGCCCGCCCGGAAAATAGAGCGCCGCCACGTAGGTGCCCTCATGCGCGGGATCCTTCGCGGCGATGCTATCGAGCTTGCCGGCGTCGAGCGCCGCCGCAAGCTGCTTCGCCACGCCTTCGGACTTGGACTCCTGAGCGAGCGCGGTGGAGGTCAAAGCAAGCGCTAGGACTCCAGTGAGCCAACCGCGCGCGGTTCGGGTCATGACGAGCCTCCCCTCTTGTCGAGCCGGGTCGATGTGGAGGAGTTCTATCACCCGGAGGGGGTTGGGCGCAACAAGGTGCCCGGCGTGGGCGCTCAAGGTGCTTCGCGCGCGGGGACGCTGGTGCGCGGGCGCCGCGTCTTCGTTTGCGTGGGGCGGTCAGATGAACAGGGCGTCCTCGTCTTCGCTGCGGCCCTGGCGCATCCGGGATTCCTCGCGCAGGCTGCGGAGCGCGGACAGCGCGGCCTTGAGGGCCCTCAGGATCGCCCGGCCCTCGCGGGCCGGGCCGAGGATGCTGTCCTGCAGGGTCGAGAAGATCTCGTCGGTTCTGGCCGCCAGGTCGGCGAACAGGCGATCCGCGCGCTCGACCTGCGCGGTCGCCAGCGAGGCGGCGCGGGAGGCGTCGCGGCCGATCGCGTTCACGTGCTCGAAGAGCGGCTTCAGATCGCGCTCGATCTGATCGGCCAGGCGACTGAGCCGACGCGCCAGCAATCCCGCGGCGACGATGAGCCCGACCTGCACGACCGCCATCACGAGCGTGGCCAGCGCGATCAGCCCCAGGAACAGCTCGGCCCTGCCGCTCACGTGTTGTCCTTGCGCGCCTGCTGGTACGCCTCTTTGCCGCGCTCGATCGCCGAGACGATCGTGTCGCGCCCCTGGTTGAACGCCTCACGGCTCTTCTGGGCCGCTTCGGTCGCCCGGTCGCGCCCTTCGCGCGCCTTCTCGTTGAGAAAGTCGCGCGTCTCGCGGCCCGCCACCGGCGCGTACAGGAGCGCCACCGCCGCGCCGCTCACCGCGCCGAGCAGAAAGGCCAGCAGGATGCTGCCCGCGCCCGCCCCTTCGTCCTTGGCCATCAGCGACCTCGCCTAGAAGATGCTGATCTTGACGTTGAGATACTTCTTCGGGTTCTTCGAGATTTCGTTGATCAGCCTGCGCAGATCCACGACTGTCCCGTTCATGTTCTCATATAACTGCTTATCTTTCAGCAACTGTCCGGCCGTTCCCTGTCCGTCGTTCAGATGTGCGATGAGCTGGTCGAGCCGGTTGGACAGCGAGTCGAGGCGGTTGTACAGGCTGGCGTCGGTCATCAGTCTGCCGGCCGTCCCCTCGCCGCCTTTCAGCTTCGAGGTCAGCGCCTCGAGGTTCGAGGTGGTCGCCGTGAGCGAGCGGGAGAACGCCTCGTCCTTCAGCAACTTGCCCAGACTGCCCTCGCCCGCGTTCAGCCGCGCCGTGATGGCGTCCAGATTCTGCACCGTGCCCTGCAGGGCCTCGGCCGTCTTCGGGTCGTTCAACAGCCGGCCGACGGTTCCGCGGCCCTGCCTGATCGCGGTCGTGACGTCGGCGGCCGCGGCGGCGAACCGGTGCAGTTCCGCGTACAACTGATCGTTGGTCATCAGCTGGCCGATCGTGCCCTTCCCCTGGCGGATGTCCTTCAGGAGCCCGGTCAGCTCGTTGATGCCATCGGTCGCCTGCGCGGTCACGTCGGACAGGCTGGCCGCCGGCTTTCCCGTCGGCACGTAGCCCCACTGGGGAATCGGCGTGCCCGTACTGGCGGGCGCGATGTCCACGGCGCTCTCGCCGAGCAGCGACACCGATCCGAGCGTGGCCACCGAGGCGTCCGTGATGACCGGCTGGTACTTCCGGTTGACCGACAGCGACACGTCGACCTCGGCGCCGGCCAGCGTCACGTCGTCGACGCTGCCGACCTCGACGCCGGCCACGCGCACGGGCGAGCCGGACTTCAGGCCGGCCACGTTGGAAAACCGCGTCTTCAGCTGGTACTGCTGCCAGAAGAATCCACGGCCGCCGGTCAGCATGAAGATCGTGACCGCCGCGATGATGATGGCGACGATCGTCAGCACGCCGATCTTCAGCTCCGACCAGGCCAGGGAACGGGTTCGTGGCATAAGTGATCCTCAGCGCCCGGCGCCCCGCCGCGTTACGACAGGAACGTGCGCAGGTACGGGTCGTCGGCGTGCCGCAGCGCGTCGGCGTCGCCCTCGAAGCAGATCAGGCCGTCCTTGAGCATGATGAACTCGGCCTCGCGCTCCTTGTCCGGCGAGGCCGGCACGATGCGAACCGTGCCGTCCCGCCCGCGCACCGCCATGTGCTGCGCCACGTAGAACGCGTCGCGCAGCTGGTGGGTGACCACGATGGAGCTGACGTTCTCGAGGTCGCGCAGCTTGATGATCTCGTCGTCGACCGTCGTCGCGGTGATCGGATCGAGGCCGGTCGTCGCCTCGTCGTACAGCATGATCTTCGGCTTGAACGCCATCGCGCGGGCAATCGCCACGCGCCGGCGCTGGCCGCCGGAGAGCTCCGACGGCATCTTGTCGATGTGCTCCCCGAGGGCGATGAACCCGAGCACCTCCTCCACGCGGCGGTCGACCTGCTCGAGCGGCATGTCGGTCTCCTCGTAGAGCTTGTAGCCGACGTTCTCGCGCACCGTGAGCGAGTCGAACAGGGCGCCTTCCTGGAAGATCATGCCGAGGTCGTCGCGCACGTCCATCAGCGCCTGCTCGTTCAGCCGGTCGACGCGCGCGCCGTTCACCCAGACGACGCCCGTGTCGGCGCGCAGGAGGCCGGTCACGATCTTGAGGATGGTCGACTTCCCCGAGCCGCTCGCGCCGAGGATGATCTTCGTGTGCCCCTTGATCAGCGTGAAGCTGATGTCGCGCAGCACCACCTTGTCGTCGAACGCGAGCTCGACGTGATCGAAGACGATCACGGGCGCGCCGCGTTCGTCGAGCAGCTCCCGGGCGGTCTGGGCGGTCGCGACGGTCTCCATGCCCCTCAGTACATGAGCGAGATCAGCACCCGTGTGACGAAGAAGTCGACGGCGATCACGGCCACCGAACCGGCCACCACCGAGACGGTCGTCGACTTGCCCACGCCCTGGGTCCCGCCGCTCGTCCGCAGGCCCACGTGGCAGGCGATGCTGACGATGACGAACCCGAGCACGAACGGCTTGACGAGCCCCATCCAGATGTCCTGCATGTACAGCGCCTGGGTGATCGACGACCAGTACAGCCCGCTCGCCACCTGGAGCTGGTACCGCGCGACGAGCCAGCCGCCGACGATCCCGACGAAGTCGGAGATCACGGTGAGCACGGGCGCCATGAAGAACCCCGCCAGCATCCGCGGCACGACGAGCTTGCGAATCGGGTCGGTGCCGAGCGCGCGCAGGGCGTTGATCTGGTCGGTGACGACCATCGAGCCGAGCTCGGCGGCGATGCCCGAGCCGATGCGGCCGGTCAGCATCAGCCCGGTCAGCACGGGCCCGAGCTCCTTGATCATCGACGCGCTGACCAGCCGCCCGACCACCGGGCGGGCGCCGAACTGGTCGAGCGTGATGCCGCTCTGCAGCGCCAGCACGGCGCCGGTGAAGAAGCCGGTCAGGAGCACCACGGTCAGCGACGCGACGCCGATGGCGTCGAACTGCTCCACGATGTCGTGCCGGTAGAGGGGGGGCGTGAAGATGCCCCGGCACGTCGCCGTCACCATGCGGATGTATTCCTGGACCTCGAGCGCCGCGTACTTGATCCATTGGTCGATGAGGAGCACGCCGGGTCAGGCCCTCCGCGCCGGCCGCGGCAGCCCGAGCTCGGGGTTGCGCAGGCGTTTGATGTCGTCACGGATGGCCGCCGCCTTCTCGAAGTCGAGGTTGGCGGCCGCCGCGCGCATCGCGGTCTGGCGGGCCGCGATGTGCGCGTCGAGCTCGGCCTGCGTCCGGAACGTCTCGGCGTCGTCCGGGGCGTCGACCGGCGTCATGTAGTCGCGCTCGTAGACGCTCGACATGACCTCGTCGATCTGCTTGACGATCGACTGCGGGGTGATGCCGTGCTCGGCGTTGTACGCCTCCTGCAGGGCGCGGCGGCGGCTCGTCTCGTTGATCGCCGCCCGCATCGAATCGGTCTCCGTGTCGGCGTACATGAGCACCTGGCCGCGCACGTTCCTGGCGGCCCGGCCGGCCGTCTGGATGAGCGATCCCGCCGATCGCAGGAAGCCCTCCTTGTCGGCGTCCAGGATGGCGACCAGCGAGACCTCCGGCAGGTCGAGCCCCTCGCGCAGCAGGTTGATGCCGACCAGCACGTCGAACGTGCCGCGCCTGAGGTCGCGGAGGATCTCGCACGCGCTCGAGCGTCTCGATGTCCGAGTGCAGGTAGCGCACCCGGACGCCGAGCTCCTGGTAGTACTGCGTGAGGTCCTCGGCCATGCGCTTGGTGAGCGTCGTCACCAGCACGCGTTCGCCGCGCGCGACGCGCTGCCGGATCTCGCCGAGCAGGTCGTCGACCTGCCCCTTCACCGGACGGACCTCGATGGGCGGATCGATGAGGCCCGTCGGGCGGATGATCTGCTCGACGACCACCCCCTGCGCCTTCGCCAGCTCGTAGGGGCCCGGCGTCGCCGACACGAACACGACCTGCCTGACGCGCGATTCCCATTCCTGGAAGTTCAGCGGCCGGTTGTCGAGCGCCGACGGCAGGCGGAAGCCGTAGGCGACGAGCACCTCCTTCCGCGAGCGATCGCCGTGGTACATGCCGCGGATCTGCGGCACGGTCTGATGGCTCTCGTCGACGATGATCAGGGCGTCGCCCGGCAGGTAGTCGAGCAGCGTCGGCGGCGGCTCGCCGGGCGCGCGGCCGGTGAGATGCCGCGCGTAGTTCTCGATGCCGTGGCAGTACCCGATCTCCTTGATCATCTCGAGGTCGAACATCGTCCGCTGATGCAGCCGCTGCGCTTCGAGGAGCTTGCCCTCGCCCTCGAGCTTCGAGCGGTACCAGACCAGCTCCTCCTTGATCGACTCCACGGCCCGACGGGTGCGCTCGCGGGGCGCGACGAAGTGCGACTTCGGGTACACGGCGATCTTGTCGTGGCGGCGGATCGTCCTGCCGGTCAGCGGATCGAACGAGATCAGCTGGTCCACCTCGTCGCCGAACAGCTCGATGCGGAGGCCCTGCTCCTCGTACGACGGATACACCTCGACGATGTCGCCCCGGACGCGGAACGTGCCGCGTCCGAAGTCGTGGTCGTTGCGCTCGTACTGGATCTCGACCAGCTTGCGCAGCACCTGCTCACGGCCGATCCGCTGGCCGCGCTCGAGCGGCAGCAGCATGCCGTAGTAGGCCTCCGGCGAGCCGAGGCCGTAGATGCACGAGACGCTCGCCACGATGATCACGTCCCGGCGCTCGAACAGCGACCGCGTGGCCGAGAGGCGCATGCGGTCGATCTCGTCGTTGATCGTCGCTTCCTTCTCGATGTACGAGTCGGTCGCCGGCACGTACGCCTCGGGCTGGTAGTAGTCGTAGTAGCTGACGAAATACTCGACGGCGTTCTCGGGAAAGAAGCGGCGGAATTCCTGGAAGAGCTGCGCGGCGAGCGTCTTGTTGTGCACCATCACGAGCGTGGGACGGTTCACGCGCGCGATCGCCTGCGCCATCGTGAAGGTCTTGCCCGAGCCGGTGACGCCGAGCAGCACCTGATGCGGGTCGCCGCGCTCGAGCCCCTCGACGAGCTCGGCGATGGCGCGGGGCTGGTCGCCCGCCAGCTCGAAGTCCGACACGAGGTGAAAGCGGTCGTAGACCGAGGCCATGGCAACTTTCAATCGTACTACAAGCGGCAGCGGCGCGGCCGCCATTCGGCGAGGGACGTGGGGCGAGGCACGGGGATCGGCGGGTCAGGGCCTGCGGTAGGGCGCGAAGTAGCCCTTGCGCGTGCGCACGCGGCAGTCGCGCCCGTCCTTGCGCACGACCTTGATCTCGACCTTGCGCCACGTCCCGTCGGGCCGGTCGTTGCTGGACAGATAGCCGATCGTGTACTGGGCGTGGATCTCGTCGACCACGTTCGCGTACATCTGATCGAGGTCCTTCACCGAGACGGGGAAGAAGGCGCGCCCCCCGGTCGCGTCGGCAATCTGCTGGAGGATCATCCGCTGCTCGTTGCGCGCGCCTCCCGGCAGGTGATCGAGCTCACCGATGGCATACACCGTGACGTCCGACGCCTTCAGGAGGTCCATCAGGTTGCCGAACGTCATCGCGCTCTGGGTGTCGCCGCCGTCGGTGTAGACGAGCATCACCTTCCGCCCGGTCTGGCCCGCCGCGCCGTCCAGGTACACCCCGATCGCGTCGTAGAGCGCCGTATTGCCGCTGGTCTTCTGCATCCGGAGCCGCTCGACGAGGCGCGGGAAGTCGTCCTGCGTATACCGCGTGACGCGCACCTCGGTGTCGAAGTCCACCAGAGTGATGTCCACCGCATCGAGCAGCGTGTTGAGGAACTTGATCGCGGCCGTCTTGGTGAACCCGATGTCCTCCCCCATGCTCTCGCTGACGTCGATGAGCACCCCGACGTGCATCTCGGGCCGGCCGGCGCCCGGTCCGCCGGGCGCAAAATAGCGGATCGTCTGCCGGTGCCCATCCTCGAGGACCTCGAAGTCGTCGGCCGTCAGGTCGGTGACCAGCCCGCCCTTCCGGTCGGTCACCGTCACGCCCAGGTTCACCAGGTCGACGCCGCTCTTGAACACCGGCACCTGCTGGCCGGCCGCCGCGACGGTGGCGGCGAGCGCCACGGCGGCGGCGGCGAAAAGGGGCCCGATTTTCACGGGAGCACTCTACACCCCGCCGGTCGGCTTGGAAACCGGGAGCTCAGCCGTCCGGCCGGAGGCGTATAATGAAAGTTTGCTACCCCGATGCGGTGTCTAGCCGTCTGTCAGGACGAGCTGGTCATCAGGATGCTTGACGAAATCCTGCTGCCCGGCTTCGAAGTCGAGTTCATCGTCGAAAGCCGGCCCGTCGCCCGGCGCCTGCACGATGCGGGCGTCAACACGACGGTCGGCGACCCGCGACGGACCGAGACCTACCTCAAGGCCGATCTCACCCCCGGCACCTGCGTGGTGGTCGAAGACAACGGCCGGCGCAGCCTCCGGAAGGTCCTCGAGGCCGTCCGCGACGCGGGCGGCACCCTCGTCTACGTCCTGGGCATCGGCACCGCCGTCACCTCGAAGCGCGCCGACGAGATGCGCACCGACTTCCCCGACGTGTCCTACCTGGCCATGTCGGAGCTGTTCGGCGGGCCGCTCCTCATCGAGTTCAGTCGATCGCTGACGCGCGCGCGCGTCCAGCAGTACCAGCGCTACTTCAGCGACGCCGACCGCGTCCTGATCATGCTGCACAACGACCCCGACCCGGACGCCATCGCCAGCGGCCTGGCCGTGCGCAACCTGCTCCGGCGGACCAGAACCACGGCCATCATCGGCGCGTTCCAGGGCGTGACGCGTCCCGAGAACCTGCGGATGCTGAACCTGCTCGACATCCAGGTGGAGGCGATCACCCCCGAGTCGCTGAAGGAGTACGAGCGGATCGCGATGGTCGACGTGCAGCCGCACTATTTCGCGGGGCTGATCGATCGGGTCGATCTCGTCATCGACCACCATCCCGAACAGCCCGGCTACACGGCCGTCTTCAAGGACATCCGCGCCGACTACGGATCGACGTCGACCATCCTGACCGAACACCTGCGCGCGGTCGACGTCAACATCTCCGAGCGGACGGCGACGGCGATGCTCTACGCGATCAAGTCCGACACGCTCTTCTTCAACCGGCAGGCGAATCGCGTCGACATCGAGGCGTTCTCGTACCTGTACCCGCTGGCCGACGCCGCCCTCATCCGCAAGATGGAGGGGTCGGAAATCACGCTCGAGCGGCTCGAGTACGTGATCAAGGCCTTCCAGAGCAGCCTGTTGGTCGACCAGGTCTTCTGTTCGTTCCTGGGCGCGTCGCCGCGGGAGGACTTCATTCCCTACGTCGCCGACTTCTTCCTGCAGCTCGAGCAGGTGAAGTGGACCGTCATCGCCGGCGTGGTGGGCGAATCGCTGGTGATCTCGGTGCGCAACCTCGGCTATTCGAAGAACGCCGGCGAGTTCGTGCGCCGCGTCTTCGCCGACATCGGCAGCGCGGGCGGCCACCGCGCGATGGCCAAGGCCGTCGTGCCGATGCACGAGTTCCGGCAGAAGTTCGGCGATCTCGACGGCCAGGAGATCTGCGCGCGTCTCCAGGAGCTCGTCGGACAGTTCCTGCACGGCGAGGAAGAAGGCAAACGGCCGAAGATCGAGAACAAGGCGGAGGCCGAAGAAGTCAAGGCGCGGTGACCGCCTGACCTCCTGTAGAGGCTCAGGCGAGCGCCTGATCCAGATCGGCGATGAGATCCGACGCGTCCTCGAGCCCCACCGACAGCCGCAGCATGCCCCGCGTCACCCCCGCCTCGCGCAACTGCTCGTCCGTGTGGCCCCACTGCGACGTCAGGACCGGCAGGCTCATCAGGCTCTCCACCCCGCCGAGGCTGGCCGCGCGCTTGATGATCCGCAGCCGATCGTAGCAGCGGCAGGCGCGCGCGTAGTCGCCGCCGAGGTCGAAGCACACCATGCCGCCGAACCCGGTCATCTGCTTTTCCGCCACGGCGTGATCGGGGTGGGACGCCAGGCCCGGGTAGTACACCTGGCTCACGCGGGCGTCGCCGGCGAGGAACTCCGCGACGGCCCGCGCGTTGGCATTGTGCTGCGCGACGCGCAGGGGAAGCGTCTTCAACCCGCGTCCGAGCGCCGCAGCCGGGTACGGGTCCAGCACGGTTCCGAGCAGCCGGCGCGCCTTCTCGATCGGCTCGACGAGCGCCCGTGGACCCGACACGACGCCGGCGGTCACGTCGCTGTGGCCGTTGAGGTACTTCGTGGCGCTCTGCATCGACAGGCTCACGCCGAGCGCCAGCGGCTGCTGGTTGATCGGGCTCGCGAACGTGTTGTCGATGACCGACAGCACGCCCCGCGCGCGGCAGGCAGAAGCGACGCGCGCCACGTCGACGCAGCGCAGCGTGGGATTGATCGGCGACTCGAACCACACGAGCCGGGTCCGATCGCCGATCAGGCGTTCGGGGGCCGCCAGCTCCTCGAGCGAGACGAACCGCGGCACGATGCCGAAGCGGACGAGAAAGTCGTTCAGCAGGTGCAGCGTGCCGCCGTAGATCGCGGCGCTGCACACCACTTCGTCGCCCGCCTTGACATGCGTCAGGAGCGTCGACGCCGTTGCCGCCATGCCCGACGAGAACAGGAGCGCCGCCTCGGCGCGGTCGAGCACCGCGAGCTTCGTCTCGACGTTGACCACCGTCGGATTCGTATAACGGGAGTACAGGTACTTCGGCGACCGCCCCTCGTTGTACGCGCGGACCTCCTCCGCGTTCTCGAACACGAAGGTCGTCGTCTCGTAGACTGGCGTGACGAGCGGATCGGCGATGGCCGGATCGGTCCGGCCGGCGTGTATGAGCTCCGTGGCTGCGCGTGTCATGGCACTCCCACCCGGTCGCCGCTCGCGCCGACGACCGGTTCGATGAACTGATGGTACGCGTCCTCATAGCCGTGACTCATCAGCTCGGACAAGGGCTGCCGGCGCGCCGACCGGTCGTCGTAGCCGCCGACGAAGTCGAACGGCCCGACCGGATTGTGGTCCGGCCTGACGATGAACAGGCGGGGCGACTCGATCGCGCGCACGGCGTCTCGCACGATGGCGGCTTCGGTCGACTGGAGGTAGTCGCCCAGCCGGCCGCGCCCGTCGGCGCGCGGCCGGCTGAGCGCGTGCGGCCCCTTCAACTCGGGCGCGGCCGACACGACGATCGCCTGCCGCACGCCGATCTCGGAGAGCTCGGCGAGCAGGCGCAGCAGGGCCGCGGGGCGATCGCAGAGCCGATGCGTCTCGCCGCGCCAGTACCGAGTCGGCCGCAAACGTCACCGCGTGGGCATGGGTCGCCACCGGAACGGCAAGCGCGGCGGCCAGGGCGTCAGGCAGGTGGTCGCGCGAGACGCCAGCCAGGTCGAGCACCTCGGCCCGACGCGCCTCGGACGCGGATGTCGTCGACCGCCGGATCAGGGTCCGTCGGCGCGGCTCGGCGATCAGCGCGAACACCAGGTCACGATGCGCGTCGAGGTCGTGCACGGTGATCACGAGCTCGCGGAATCCGGGCTGCCCCAGGTTCTCGGCGAGCAGTTCCGTGTAGCGCCGCCCGAGCTCGACGACCGGCGGCTGCTTCAGCGGCGCGGCGCCGCGCAGCAGGTCCCACAGCACGTGCCAGCAGCGCGCCGTGATCGAGTCGGCCCCCAGCGGGGGCCGGACGGCCCGCCACCAGAAGGGGCCGCGCGGCCGGCGGCCGCTCTGGTCCAGCCAGGCCGACCCCAGCGCGAGCGCGGCGGCCGTCGCGAGGACGAGCAGCACCAGCCGTGGCAGCCACGTCGGCAGCGCCCCGGGTGCGAACGCGGCCGCGACGAGCCGCAGGTAGCCGGCCACCAGCCCTCCCGCGGCGCCCACTCCGATCATCTTCAGGACGAAATCGACCGGATAGACGACGAGACCGGCCGCGACGACGGCCAGCGGCACGGCCACCACGGCCAATGCCGCCGCGAGGGCCCAGACCGCGAAGCGGAGGAGCGGGTGCCAGCCGTAGAACGACGTCACGGGAGGGACGCGCCAGAAGCCGCGGTCGTCCCAGAGCCGATGCGCCCCGTCCACCGCGGCGAAGAGCGCGCCGACCGCGCCGATGCCGCGGCCCGCCACGACGTCCACCTTCACGCCGGCTTCGGCGAGCGCCCGCAGCACGCCGGCGTGGTACGCGCCGGCGGTGCCGGTGCCCGTGAGCACCAGCGCAGTCCGGAGTTGTGGCGAATAGGCGTCGGCGGACGATGCGGGATCGGCCGGCTCGATCATTCCTTGGCTTCGTCGTGGATGGTCGTGAGCGTCAGGATCTCGAACTCGCGCTCCCCCCCGGCGTCGTCACGCTGACGACGTCGCCCGGCTCCCGGTTCAGGAACGCGCGGCCGATGGGGGAAGTGGTGGAAATGAGACCCTTCGCCGCGTCGGCGTCCTCGGGCATGACCAGCTGGAACGTCAGCTTCTCGCCGGTGCTCTCGACGACCTGGAGCGTGGAGCCGAAGCCGGCGCGGTCGCCCGGAATCCGATCGACGTTGATCAGGGCGATCTCCGACACGCGCTTCTTCAGCATGCTGATCCGCGCCTCGACGAGCCGCTGCCGTTCCTTGGCGGCCGCGTACTCGGCGTTCTCGCGCAGGTCGCCAAGCTCGCGGGCGCGTCTGATTTCCTTCGGCAGCTCGAGCTTCAGCTCGCGGTCGAGCGTCTGGATTTCGTCCTCGAACTTCCTGATCAGGCGGTCTTTGAGCGTCCCTGGCATCGGCGCCACATGGTACCACAGTGCTATGCTTCGGAAGGGGCACGGCAGCGAGCCGCCGTCGCGACGCATGCAACGCATTACGAGCCGTCAGAACGCGCTGGTCGCACGCTTCCGCGCCGCCGCCCGCGGCGAGGATGCGGCGCTGCTGCTGCTCGACGGCGTCCACCTGGTCGAAGAAGCGCTCGCGGCCGGCATCAGGCTGCGCGAGGCGGCCGTGCAAACCGACGCGCTCGACGACCCGGCCATCGGCGCGCTGGCGGCGCGGCTCGAGCGCACCAGCGTCCGGATCGCGTCGGCCCCGCCGGCGGTGATGGACGCCATCAGCCCGGTGCGATCGGCCAGCGTCATCGCCGCGCTGGCCGACCGACCCGACGCCTCCGGCGACCGGATTTTTTGCTCGCCGGCTCCGCTCGTCGCCATCGCCTGCGACATCCAGGATCCAGGCAATCTCGGCGCGATCCTCCGCGTCGCCGAGGCGGCCGGGGCGTCCGGCGTCGCCGCGGCCGGCCGCTCGGCCGATCCCTTCGGCTGGAAGGCGCTCCGCGGCTCGATGGGCAGCGCGCTTCGCGTGCCGATCCTCCGCCGGACGTCGGTCGCCGAGGCGATTGCCTCGTCGCGCGACCACGGTTGCCGGGTGATCGCCACCGTGCCCAGAACGGGACGCTCGCTCTTCGACGCCGATCTCACGGGTGCCATCGCGATCACGATCGGCGGCGAGGGGGGAGGGCTTCCCGCCGACGTCATCGACGGTGCCGACCTGCGCGTCAGCGTGCCGATGCAGCCGCCGGTCGAGTCGCTGAACGTCGCGGTCACGGCGGCGCTGCTGCTCTACGAAGCGCGAAGACGGAGGCTCGAAGCTAGAGGCTCGAGGCTCGAGGCTAGAGGCTAGAGGCTAGGGGCGACGAGCTGAATGGGGTCGTCAATCAGGTAGCGGACCGCATCCACCACGCAGGCTTCGCCCTGCCGGCGGTCGCAACCACGTTTTGAACGGCGTGTGCTCGACGCGTTCGTGTTCGAGTCTAGAGGCGGGAGTCCGGCAGGATGAATCTCTTCGGCAACGACGACGAGCCCTCGGCTGACGCGTCGCGCCGGGCGGATGCCTCCGCTCCGCTCGCCGGGCGGATGCGGCCGCGCTCGTTCGACGAGTTCGTCGGTCAGGAGGAGCTCCTCGGACCCGGCCGGCCGCTGCGGGAGGCGATCGAACGCGACCTCCTGCAGTCGATCATCCTCTGGGGTCCGCCCGGCACGGGCAAGACGACCCTGGCGCGCATCATCGCCGAGACGACACGGGCCCGGTTCGTGTCCTTCAGCGCCGTGCTCTCCGGGATCAAGGAGATCCGCGAGGTCATGAGCGAGGCCGAGCGCCTGCGCCGGGCCACCGGGCGCCGCACCATCGTCTTTATCGACGAGATTCACCGGTTCAACAAGGCGCAGCAGGACGCTTTTCTGCCGCGCGTCGAGGCGGGCGACATCGTCCTCATCGGCGCAACCACGGAAAACCCGAGCTTCGAGGTGAACGCGGCGCTGCTGTCACGGTCCAAGGTGTTCGTCCTTCGCGGCCTCGAGCGCGACGAAGTGACGGCGATCCTGCGTCGCGCCCTCGACGACGCTGAACGCGGGCTCGGTGGCGAGCCGGTCGAGGTGGAGGACGACGCGCTGAGCGCGATCGCGCTTGCCGCCAACGGCGACGCCAGGGCGGCGCTCAACCTGCTGGAGCTGAGCGTTGCGTCCGCCCCGGCGACGGACGGCACCCGGCGCGTCGACGCCGCCCGCGTCGAGCAGGCGGTCCAGCGCCGCGCGCTCCTGTACGACAAGACCGGAGAAGAGCACTACAACATCATCTCGGCGCTCCACAAGTCGATGCGCAACAGCGATCCCGACGCCGCCGTCTACTGGCTGGCGCGGATGATCGAGGCGGGCGAGGACCCGCTCTACGTGGCCCGGCGACTCGTGCGCTTCGCCTCGGAGGACATCGGGAACGCGGATCCCCAGGCGCTCACGGTGGCCATCGCGGCCAAGGACGCCGTGCACTTCATCGGCATGCCGGAAGGCAACACGGCGCTCGCGCAGGCCGTGCTCTATCTCGCGACGGCGCCCAAGAGCAACGCCGTGCTGGAAGCGTACCGACGGGCCGCTGAGGATGCGGAGCGCGACGTCGCCCAGCCCGTCCCACTGCACCTCCGGAACGCGCCGACCCGCCTGATGAAGGACCTGGCGTACGGCAAGGGATACCGGTACGCGCACGACGAGGAGGACGCGGTCGCCGAGATGACCTGCCTGCCGCCGGCGCTCGAAGGCCGGAAGTACTACGAACCGAAGGAGCGCGGGTTCGAGAAGGAGATCAAGCGCCGGCTCGACGGCTGGGCCGACATCAAGAAGCGCCGGCGAACGAGCGAGTGAAAAGGGCTTCGACCGCCTGGCTGCCGTTCTCCTGCAGTGCGCGCGTCCCGGTGCCGGTGAAGTGCCCGTGCGTCACGACCGGCAGGTCGTCCGCGGCGCGCGGCCGCCACTCGCTGCCCCTCCACGTGAACCAGCGGTCCTTCGCCTGATCGAAGACGTGCAGCGGCTTGTTGCACAGCTTCGCGAACTCCGCGCCCCATCCCGTGCCGCCGCGCACCGTCCCGTCCTCCAGGATGTGGCCGACGACGTAGATTTCCTGGCCGGAGTTCACCTGGTACCAGAGCGTCTGCAGCACCTTGCGGATCGTCGGCGCGTCGCTGTACCGCCGGTGCATCAGGCGCGAGACGTACTCGAGGCTGACGTCGCCGTTCTGCAGCTCCTCGTGGTTGAGGACGCGGACGCCCCGGCGGCGCTCGATCCGGTGTCCGTCGAAGGTGAAGTTGACTTCCTCGACACCGTGCCGCTCCGCGCAGGCACCGAACTGGGTCTCCGCACCCGGCGCGCCGCCGCTGAAGAGGATTGAGTCGCGTGGGTTCATGTGTGCGATCATAGCATCCGTCGTGACGCCTCCCTCCCGCACGTGGCGCGCCGGCGAATCGCTCGAGGATTACTGCGCCGCGTGCAAGACCGATCGCCTGCACACCGTCGTGGCCGCCGACCCGGAAGGCCGGCCGCTCCGCGTGTCGTGCGGGTACTGCCACAGCGAGCACCGCTACCGCGGTGGCCCGCGTATCGGCGCAGGCGTGTCGTCGCCAGGCGGCGCGCGAACGGGATCGACGGGCGCCCCGCGCGATCCGCTGCCCGTGGTGAGCGAACGCGAAAGGACCGGCCCGCCCATGAGCGTCGATGCGCACGGCCACGATCTGGAGCTGCTGCTCCGCCGGATCATCCGGGAGGAGACCGGCCTCACGCCGGCGGCGCCGGCCGACAAGTGGCGCGGGGGCACGCTCGTCCTGCGCCCAGGAACGCCCGGCCTTCAGGAGAAGAGCTGGCCGATCGAGACGTTCTTCCACAAGGTCGTGATGGTGCGGAACCGTCTGCGCACGCTCGAACAGCAGGTGAACGCGTCCGACCTGCCGGACGATGTCAAGGTGAAGCTGCAGGCATACGTGACCGGCTGCTACGGATCGCTGACGAGCTTCAACGTGCTCTTCGCCGACGAGGACGAGCAGTTCTCGGGCAGCGCCACCGAATGACTACGGCAGGCGCAGCGCTCCCGCGCGCGTGCCGCCGCGATCGGTGAGCGTCACGACCAGCAGACCGCGCCCGAGCGCCTCGCGATCGCGCGGTTGGAGGGCCACTTCGCCGGCGCCGTCGTGGCTCGCCGGATCGATCAGTCTGGCGACGACGGCGCCGGGACGGTCGGCCGCGCCTCGGTGGATCGCACCCGCGATCAGCTGTCCCGCCACTTCCCTCGGCACGTCCCACTGGAGCCGCCCGAGCACCGGGTCGAAGCGAAAGGAGACCCGGACCACGTCGGGCCGTTCGCCCACGATTGCCGAGAACACGACGGCCCGAGGGGCATGCCCGTCCACGAGCGGCGGCGTGGTCGGCGGAGGCCGGCGCGGGTGCCCGGCCTGCTCGTACGAATACGCCAGCGCCAGCAGCCGCGGCTCGCTCCAGGCCCGGCCCAGGAGATCCACTCCGACCGGCAGCCCGTCGTCGGTGAAGCCGGCCGGCATGGCAACGACCGGCAGGCCGGACGCCGCGCTGATCAGGCACGTGGAACCGAGCTGGGGGTCGCCCGCCACGGCGATGCGCCGCCGCAGCGTCGGATAGATCAGCGCGTCGAGGCGGTCGAGGTCGAGCGCCGCGTCGACGAGGTGGCGGACCGCTTCCCGCTTGACGAGCGCACGGCGGTAGGCGTCGCTGTCGCGCGTCTCGACCGAATTGCGGCGCCGGAACGCGTCCTCGAGGGCGGCGTCGTACGCGCCGCGGTCCAGGATGTCTCCGAGCGAGTGCACCGGCGCCCGCGGGAACCGTGCGAGATAGTCCATCAGGTCGAACTTGAACTCGGCGTCGATGACGCTCGCCCCCTGCAGCGCCTCCTCGAGGCCCGGCACCGAAACGTCGACCAATTCGGCGCCCCGGGCGCGTAGCGCGTCCCGCAGCCGCGCCGCGACGGCGGCGACATCCGGATTGTCGGGACCGCCGACGGTGTTCTCGAGGACTCCGATGCGGGCGCCCTTGAGCGAGTTGGGATCGAGCGCATCCCGGTAGCTGTGCGGGATGTGTTCCGGTGCCTCCGCGGTCGTCGGGTCGGCCGGATCGGCCCCGACGGTGGCGTCGAGCATGATGGCGAGGTCGGTCACCGTTCGCGCGAGCGGACCGCCGATGTCCTGCGTGTGGGAAAGCGGGATGATGCCCGTCCGGCTCGACAGCCCGCGGGTTCCGCGCAGGCCGAACAGGTTGTTGTTGGCGGACGGAATGCGGATGGATCCGCACGTGTCGCTCCCGAGACCGGCGGCGCCGAAGCTGGCGGCCACGGCAGCGCCGGTCCCGCCGCTCGAGCCGCCGGGATTGCGCGTCGGATTGTACGGATTCCGCGTCTGGCCCCCGAGCGAGCTGATGGTGGTGATGCCGGCTGCCAGCTCGTGCAGGTTGGTCTTGCCGACGACGACCGCGCCGGCGGCGCGGAGCTTCGCGACGAGGAAGGCGTCGCGCCCCGTGCGGAAGCCCGCCAGGGCAAGCGTGCCGCCGGTCGTCGGCATGTCTTCGGTCTCGTAGTTGTCCTTGACGACCACGGGGATGCCGTGCAGCGGACCGCGCGCGCCCTTCGCGGACCGCTCGCGGTCGAGCGCCGCCGCCTCGTCGAGCGCGAGCGGGTTGAGCGCGATCATCGCGTTCAGGCCGGGCCCCGCGTCGTCGTACGCGCGAATGCGCGCGAGATAGGCCTCGACGAGCGCCCGGGATGTCGTCGCACCGGACGTCATCGCCTGCTGCAGGTCGGGAATCGATTGCTCCACGACGTCGACACGAGGGGGTGCCGCCGTCGAGGCGCGCGCGGACTGCGGCTGCCCTGCCGCGAACGCCGCCGCCGACCCCACGGCAAGCACGAGGGCGACCCCGGTCCGTGCGCGCGGCGTCACGCAGCGCCCACCGCGCTGGTGCACGCGCGGCAGCGACTGGCGTCGGCCGGGATCGTCTCCCGGCAGAACGGGCAGACCTTCGTCGCCGGCGCGGCCGGCTCCGCCCGGGGCTTGAGGAAGGCGCGCACGATCAGGAAGACGGCGAAGGACACGATGACGAAGTCCATCACCGTTCCCGCAAACGATCCGTAGTTGATGGAGTTGACGACCGGCTTGCCGTCGGGGCCCACCGTCTGGCCCAGAACGAACTTGGCGGCGCGCCAGTCGCCGCTCGGTATGCCGAGACTGAAGATCGGCATGAGGAGATCGGAGACGAGCGAGGTGACGACGCGGCCCAGGGCCGCGCCGGTGATCACGCCGACGGCCAGGGCGAGGGCGTTCTGCTTGAGCAGAAACTCACGGAATTCGTGCCACATGGCGGCGGATTATACCGCCGCACGCACCGGCGGCGCCGGTCGGCTACTGCACGTCGGCCGCGACGTGCGCCAGGGGGGCCTCCACCGAGGGCACCTTCCGGAGCATTTCGGCGCGAATCGGCAGAATGAACGAGAAGCGGTAGTCTCCCTCCATCCGGCCGATCGGAATCCCGACGAGGTCGCCCTGTTGATCCAGGACGCCTCCGCCGGACACGCCCGGGTGCCCGTCGGTAAGGCACGTCACGAGCCCGTTCGACATGCGCTCCCCGACGTAGCCGGTGGAGAGGATGATGCCCTTGGAGTAGTCGTTTCCGAGACGGAAGATCGGATCCGCGAACGTATAGTTGAACGACGTGTCGACGCGCAGCGGCGGCAAATCGAGATTCTCTTGCGTCTTGATGATCGCCCAGTCGCCGGAGTGCACCTCGACGGCCGCGTCGCCGGTGTCCACGATCTTGGCTGGCACCTCCTTGCCGGCGTAGACGATCTTCACCGACGTCATCTTCCGGGTCGCCGGCCGCCCCTCCTCGTCGGACAGCGCGACGACGGCGTGCTTCACCGTGATGAAGTAGCCCTGGCCCAGGTACCCGGCGGTGCCGTAGTTGGTCCGGCCGTCGCTGTCGTACGCATAGAGCTCGACGAAGCTCGATCGCCGTTCGCGAAGGAGGCTGAGCGGCAGCAGGCCCATCTCGTTCTGCAGCTCCCGCTTGATGTC
Organism: uncultured Acidobacteriota bacterium; assembly: GCA_963840225.1. Taxonomy (GTDB): domain Bacteria; phylum Acidobacteriota; class Vicinamibacteria; order Vicinamibacterales; family CAVVIG01; genus JBLMXQ01. Next base: position 312,761 of record CAWIYH010000004.1, on the reverse strand, counting down.
GGTGACGAGGCGCGCGCGCGCCGCCTGCGCTTCGGTCTGTCCCGACGTCCCGGTCGCGCCGGCGTCGCCGGCGCTCCCGCCCATCCCGGCGGGCACGACCGCCTGCTGGTGCGCGGGATGACGCGCCCGCTGGAGCTCGGCGCGAATGGCGTCGAACTGCGCATCGTAGGTGGCGCGCACGACCGCTTCGTCGCTGCGTTCGTGAATGATGCCGAGAGCGAAGAAGAAGCCGGCGGTGGAGGTGATCGTGAGGATGAGCAGGAGACGACGGGAGATCATGGGAACCCCAAGTTCGGCAGCTAAACCGCCCCGCGCCGGGGCTTACAGCTTTGCGCTCCGGGCTGGCGGAGACACCACCGCCGGCCAGGATGGCCTTTTCGCTTGGAACGCTGCTATGAAGTTGTCGGCTGATCGAGACCAATCTACTATAAACAGGGTCGCCGGCGTGGTCAAGCTCAGGCGGAGAAATCTACCGCGAAACGGTCCTCGTGAGCCCCCACCCGGCCAGGAAGACGACCACGCCGGCGGCGAACAGGCGCGGGCTCGGCCCCATCGGACCGGCCATCACGATGTCCACGAGCAGGATCCACATGCCGAGAAGCTGTCCGAACCGGCCGGCGTAGTAGAGGAGACGGCTCATTCACGACCCTTCCGCTCCCCCGCGCCCCGCCGTCCGAAGAGGTCCACCTTCAGGGCATTGAGCGACTGGTTGATCTCGGCGATGAAGGCGCCGAGGGAAATGACGAGCGACCCGAGGCACGCGACGAACAGGGCAACGACGATCGGGGCGATCTCCAGGCGCGCCAGCGCCGCCACGAACAGCGCGATGACCAGCACGGCCGCCAGCAGCGCGCTGATCGACCCGAAGGCGATCGCCTGGCGCACGAGGCGGGCGCGCCTCCAGAGGATGCCGACCTGCGCCTCGGCGAGCGCCCGCTCCTCGCCGGACTCGCGCAACGCCGCCGCGAGAATGCGCGACCGATCGATGATGCGCCCGAACCGGTTCGTCATTGTCAGGAGGAGAAGACCGACGCCGGAGATCAGGATCACCGGTCCGACGGCCACCTGCAGCATGGGAATCAGCTCCGCGATGCGCTCGGATCCCATCGTTCCGCCCCTCGGCGCGGGCGCCACCCGGCCCTAGATCCGCTCGAAGTTCCTTTCCACTTCACGCCTCGTGAGCCGGAGCATCACGGGACGCCCGTGGGGACAGATCGTCGAGTAGGCGGTGGCCCGCAGCTCCTCGAGAATGTGCGTCATCTTCTCGTACGTCAACGGGTAGTTCGCCTTGACCGCGGCGTGGCAGGCCGTCGTCGCGGCGATGCGCTGCAGCGCCTCCTGGACGCCCGCGCCCCGATCGAGGCCCTCGAGATCCTCGGCCAGCGCGCGCAGTGTGCTCGCGCTTTCGGCGGCTTCGAGGAGCGCCGGCACGGCGGCGACCTTGACGGTGCCCTCGCCGAACGGCGCCACCTCGAACCCCAGCCGCTCGAGCTCTCCCGCGCGTCCGGCCAGCGTCTGCAGCGCGCCTGGCGGCAGCTCGAGGAGCAGGGGCACGAGCAGTCGCTGCGACTCGAGACGGCCGGCCGTCAGTCGCTCCATCACCCGCTCGAAGAGCACGCGCTCGTGCGCGACGTGCTGATCGATGATCGCAATGCCCTCGTTGTCCACGGCGACAATGAACGTGTCGCGGAACTGCCCGAGCGGGATCAGCGGGCTCAGCGCCCAGGGCCCGGAAGGCATGGGCTCGGCCGGAGCGGAACCGAAGGGCTCGGGGCGTGAGGATTCGGGGCCGAGCGGCGCCGGGCCGGTGCCGTCACGCGGGAGAGCGGCGCCGGGCACCCAACGGTTCGGATAGGCCCCTCCGGCCAGGATGCCCGGAATGGGTGTGGCGACGGCGGTCCGGACCGCGACCTCGGGCCGGAGCTGCAGCTGCGGCGCCCCGCCCTGCCCGAGTGCGTCCATGAGCGCTCGCCGCACGACCTCGTGCACGAGCGACTGGTCGCGGAAGCGCACCTCCGCCTTGGTCGGATGGACGTTGACATCGACGGCGTCGGGCGGCAGCTCCAGGAACAGGTGCACCTCCGGGCTGCGCTCCTTGATCGACGCGACGCTGTAGGCATCGATGATCGCGTGAGCGATGGTCTTGTCCTTGACGACCCGGCGGTTCACGAACACGTTCTGCGGCCCCCGCGTCGGGCCCTGATCGGCCAGCGCGGCCGCGTAGCCGAAAAGCCGGAGACCTCCCGCCTGCTTGCCCACCTCCAGGAGGTCCTCGCGCTCGCCGTACAGCTGGTACAGCCGATCGCGCAGCGTCGCGGCGGGCGGGCACTGCACGACCGTGCGAGGGCCGCTCGTCAGCGTGAAGCCGACCTCGGGGTGCGCCAGCGCCAGCTGCGTGACGAGTCGCGAGACCTGGGCCGATTCGGCGCTGTCGGACTTGAGGAACTTGCGCCGCGCGGGCAGGTTGTAGAACACGTCGTTCACCTCGACGACGGTGCCTTCGGCAGCGCCGATCTCGGCCACCGACGCGATCGTGCCGCCGTTGACCCGGATTTCGGTGCCGCTCGGCCGGCCGCGCGCCCGCGTGCGAAGCACGAAGTGCGACACCGACGCGATCGACGGCAGCGCCTCCCCGCGGAAGCCGAGCGTCCTGATGGCGGCGAGATCGTCGGCACGGCGGATCTTGCTGGTCGCGTGGCGCTCGATGGCGAGCCGGGCGTCCTCCGGCTCCATTCCCTCGCCGTCGTCCTCCACGCGGACCTGCTTCTTGCCGCCAAGCTCGACGTGGATGGCGAGCCGGCGCGCGCCGGCGTCGACCGCGTTCTCCACCAGCTCCTTGACGATTGAGGCCGGTCGCTCGACCACCTCGCCGGCGGCGATCTGATTGGCGAGGTCGGGGGACAGGCGGTGGATCTTCGGCATCGTGCTCAGATCCAGCGGTTTCGCCGGAACATCGTCAGCATGAGGATGACGATGACCGCCGACACGCCGGCGAGCCACCAGAACTGTGCCCCGTCGCCGCCGGGAAACACCGGCAGTCGCACGTTCATGCCCCAGATGCCGGTGATGAGCGTCAGCGGCATGAAGATCGTCGCCACGACGGTCAGGACCTTCATCACCTCGTTCAGGCGGTTGCTGACGTTCGAGAGGTGCGCCTCGAGGATCCCCGTGATGCGATCCTGGAAGATCGTCGCGTCGTCGGCGACCCGCACGAGATGGTCCTGCACGTCGCGGAACCGGAACGACATCTCCGTGCTGATGTCGACGAAGTCGCGGCGGGCGAGCCGGCTCACCACGTCGCGCTGCGGCAAGATGACCCGTCGCAGCGACGAGACGTCGCGCTTCTGTGCCAGAATCTCGCGGATGACCGCGGGCCGCGGGTCCGCCTCGAAGACCGCCTTTTCGAGGTCGTCGATGCGATCCTCGAGCTTGTCGACCTCCGGACGGTAGCGGTCGACCATGCCGTCGACCAGACGATGGAACAGGGCCACCGGCCCCTCGCCGAGCATCTTCTGATTGCGGTCGCAGTGGTCCCGCAGCTCGGACACGGACCGCGAATACCCGTCGTGCACGGTCACGAGATAGTTGGGGCCGACGAAGAAGTCGACGTCGTGGGTCGCGAAGCCGTGCTCCGACACCCGGAAGTCGATGCCGTGCAGGATGACGTACAGGTAGCCGTCGTACGCCTCCGCCTTGGGATACTGGTGCGCCGACATCGCGTCCTCGACCGAGAGCGGGTGGAACCCGAACGAGTCGCTCAGAATGAGCGATTCGGGAAGCGAGGGCGCCGCCAGGTCCACCCAGACGTAGGTCCCGGAGGTCGGATTGAGCCACGCCCGTTCGAGGTGCGTGGCCCGCTCGGTCTGACCGTCGCGATGCACGAAGATGGTGATCACGAAAGGGCTCAGGAATCGGGGCGGAGGTCCAAGGGCGCGCCGATCAGGCCCCGGCCTTCGCGGCCAGGGCGGCCTGCGCCGCGGCCAGGCGCGCCACGGGCACGCGGTACGGCGACGCGCTGACGTAGTCGAGGCCCACGCGCTCGAAGAAACGGATGGAATCCGGATCGCCGCCGTGCTCGCCGCAGATCCCGAGCTTGATGTCCGGGCGCGTCGCGCGTCCCTTCTTCACCGCGATCTCGACGAGCTGGCCGACGCCACTCGCGTCGATCGTGGCGAACGGGTTCTTCTTGACGATTTCGAGCTCCGCGTAGTGCGGCAGGAAGGATCCCGAGTCGTCGCGCGACATCCCGAGGCCGGTCTGCGTGAGATCGTTGGTGCCGAAGCTGAAGAACTCCGCCGACTGGGCGATCTCGTCGGCCGTCAGCGCGCCGCGCGGGACCTCGATCATCGTGCCGACCAGGTAGTTCAGCTTGACCTTCTTCTCGGCCTGCACGTCCTTCGCGACGCGGTGCACGACCTCGAGCTGCAGATCGAGCTCCTTCTTGAAACCGACCAGCGGGATCATGATCTCCGGACGGACCCTGGTCCCCTCCTGCTGGACCAGCGCGGCCGCTTCGAAGACCGCCCGCGCCTGCATGTCCGAGATTTCGGGATAGTCGATTCCGAGGCGGCAGCCGCGGAAGCCGAGCATCGGGTTGAACTCGTGGAGCTGCTCGACGCGCTGGTGGATCTTCTCGGCCGCGATACCGAGCTTCTTCGCCAGATCCGCCTGCTGTTCCTGGGTGTGCGGCAAGAACTCGTGCAGCGGCGGATCCAGGAAGCGAATCGTCGCCGGGTAGCCGGCCAGCGCGCGGAAGATGCCGGCGAAGTCGTCCCGTTGGTACGGCAGCAGCTTGGCGAGCGCGGCCTTCCTCGCCTCGAGCGTGTCGGCGAGAATCATCTCGCGCATGGCGTCGATGCGGTTGCCCTCGAAGAACATGTGCTCGGTCCGGCACAGGCCGATGCCGACGGCGCCGAAGGCGATGGCGTTCCTCGCCTGCTCCGGCGTATCCGCGTTCGTGCGCACGACCATGCGCGTCGCCTGGTCGCACCACTTCATGAGCTGCTGGAAGCTCTTGAACTTCTCGGTGCGCCTGGCGTTCCTGTCGCCGTCGACGAGCCCGGCGACGATCTCCGACGGCGCCGTCTTCACCTGACCGGGGAACACCTTGCCGGCCGTGCCGTCGATCGAGAGCCAGTCGCCTTCCTTGAACGTCCGGGTTCCGACCTTGACCGTGCGGGCGTTGTAGTCGATTTGGAGCGCGGCGGCGCCGGCTACGCACACCTTGCCCATCTGGCGGGCCACCAGCGCGGCATGCGAGGACACCCCGCCGCGCGCGGTCAGGATGCCCTCGGCGGCGATCATGCCGCGGAGATCCTCCGGCGAGGTCTCGAGCCGCACGAGCAGCACCGGCTGGTTCTTCTCGGCCGCGGCGACCGCGCGGTCGGCGTTCAGGTAGATCTGCCCGGAGGCGGCGCCTGGACCCGCCGGCAGGCCGGTCGCGATGGCCTCGACCTTCGCCGCCTCGACGGCGTCGAAGACCGGCGCCAGGAGCTGATCGAACTGGTCGGCCGGGTTGCGCATCACGGCGGTCTTCCAGTCGATCAGCTTCTCCTTGCACATGTCCATCGAGAACTTGAGCGCCGCCATGGCCGTGCGCTTGCCGTTGCGCGTCTGCAGCATGTAGACGGTTTCGTCCTCGATCGTGAACTCGAAGTCCTGGACGTCCTTGAAGTGCTTCTCGAGCGTCTGACGGATGCGCTCGAGCTCCCGGTACGCCTTCGGCAGGTGGTTCTTCAGCTCGGCCACCGGCTCCGGCGTCCGCACCCCGGCGACCACGTCCTCGCCCTGCGCGTTGATCAGGAACTCGCCGTAGAACTCCCTGGCGCCGTTGGCCGGATTGCGCGTAAACGCCACGCCGGACCCGGAGCGGTCGCCGGTGTTGCCGTACACCATCGCCTGCACGTTGACCGCCGTGCCCCACTCGGACGGGATGTTGTACTTGCGGCGGTACACGATGGCGCGATCGTTCATCCACGATCCGAACACGGCGCCGACCGCGCCCATCAGCTGGTCCCAGGGCGAGGCGGGGAAATCGTGGCCGGAGCGCTCCTTCACCAGCGCCTTGAACCGCGCGACCAGCTCCTGCAGGTCGTCGACGGTCAGCTTGGTGTCCTCGATGTCGCGCCGATGGCGCTCGTGCTTCAGCCCCTCGATGACCACCTCGAACGGCTCGTGGTCCTCCCCCGGCCGCTTCTGCACGCCCAGCACCACGTCGCCGTACATCTGCACGAAGCGCCGGTAGCAGTCCCAGGCGAAGCGCTCGTTCCCCGTCTTGCGCGCGAGCCCCTCGACCGTCTCGTCGTTCAAGCCGAGGTTCAGGATGGTGTCCATCATCCCCGGCATCGAGTCGCGCGCTCCGGACCGGACCGACACCAGGAGCGGGTTCTCGACGTCACCGAACGTCTTGCCCGTCTCCTTCTCGATGGACGCGAGCCCGACCTGCATCTGCGCCCTCAGGTCGGAGGGATACGTCCGCTTGTGGTCGTAGTAGTAGGTGCAGACCTCGGTCGTGATCGTGAAGCCGGGAGGCACCGGCAGCGCGATGCGGCACATCTCGGCGAGCCCGGCGCCCTTGCCGCCGAGCAGCGGCTTCATGCCGCCGTTGCCGTCGGTCTTCGCCTTGCCGAACAGGTAGACGTGCTTCGCCCTGGGATGCGGGGTCCGGGTGTGCTTCACGCGCTTCTTCGCCATGAATGACTCCGTCGGTGCGGTCACAAGGGCCGTCAGCCCTGGCGGTCCTCGGGGACGATTTCCGCGATGTCCGCGATCTGAAGGATTGCCGTTCTGAGCGTCGCCAGCAAGGTCAGCCGCGCCTCGCGGAGGAGCGGATCGTCGGCCATGACCAGCACGTCGACGAAGAACCGGTCGACCGGCTGGCGGAGGGCGACGACATCGCGCATTGCGTCGGCGTACCGGGCGTCGGCGAGCGCCTGCTGCAGCGAGGGCCAGACGCGGACCGCTGCATCGACGAGGGCGATCTCGGTCGGCTCGCGGAGCCGGCCCCGCAGCTCCTGCAGGTCGGCCGTAGGAACGACATCCTTGGTGATGTTCTTCACGCGCTTGAAGAGCTCGGCCAGCTGCGCGAACTCGGCCGACGACCGGTTCTGCGACAGCGCCTCCACGCGCGCGAGGGCAAGGTGCGGGTGCTCCCAGTGAGAAGCGACCGCCCGCGCCTCGTCGGACCGGTAACCGCGCAGCTCGAACAGATGCTGCTCGCGATCGAGCATGAACTCGGCCGCGAGCGGCCGCCAGTCCGGATTCGCGGTCGCCGCGACCGATCCGAAGTTCTCGTGCGCCTCGACCAGCAGGCTCGAAAGCGGCGCGGCCGATGGAGTGTCCGCCAGAATCTTGACGATGCCCTGCGCGGCGCGGCGCAAGCCATACGGATCCCTCGACCCGGTCGGCTTCTCACCCGCCGCGAAGAGGCCGGCGAGGGTGTCCAGCTTGTCGGCCAGGGAGACCGCCGCCCAGGTGACCACGGCGCTCCCCAGCTGCGTCGGCGTGGGCGGTGCGTCGGCTTCGACGCCCGACGGCAGGTATTGAAAATAAATGGCCTTCCAGATCGCCTCGGGCAGCCCCTCTTCGCGGGCGTAGATTCCGCCCATCGTGCCCTGCAGCTCGGTGAACTCGCGGACCATGTCGGTCGTCAGATCCGCCTTCGCCAGCCGCGCCGCGTCCGCCGCCTGGCGCCCGACCGTCTCGTCGGCGCCGAACGCCGCGCGGGCGATCCAGCCGGCGAGCCGCCCGATCCGCTCGGCCTTCTCCTTGTACGTGCCGAGCTTCTTGTGGAACAGCAAGGTCCCGAGCCGTTCGACGCGCGCATCGAGCGTCGTCCGGCGATCGGAGTCCCAGAAGAAGCGCGCGTCGCGCAGGCGCGCCGTCACCACGCGCTCGGCGTTCCGCGCGATCGTCCGCTCGTTATCCGGCTCGGTGTTGATGACGGCCAGAAACGCCGGCATCAGGCGGCCGTCCTCGCCTTCGACCGGAAAATAGTGCTGGTGATGAACGAGCGTCGTGGTCAGCACTTCCTCGGGCAGCTCGAGGAACTCGGGCGCGAACGTCCCGGCAACGACCGACGGATATTCGACGAGATCCGGCACCTCGTGCAGGAGCCCCGATTCGCTGTGCACGGCCCGGCTGACGCGCCCCTTGAGGCGGAGCGCCTTCACGTCGAGCTCGCGGGCGATTTTGTCGTGGCGGGCGCTGCGCTCCAGGATGACGAAGTTCTCCAGCAGGCGGGAGCGGTACTCGTCGAACGTGCGCACCTTGATCGCCCGCCCTGCCCGGCCGCTCGTCGTCAGGAAGCGGTGGCCGTAGGTCACCGCGCCCGAGCTCACGTCCTGGACCTGTCCGTTCTGGGCGTTCTCGGCACGGACGATGGCGAACGGAATGACGCGGCCGCCGTACACGTAGAGAATCCACCGGATCGGACGCCCGAACAGCAGCTCGCCGCGCCCGTCCTCGAGCGCCGCGTCCCAGTGCATCAGCTTCGGGAACGACAGGCCCCGCAGCACGCCGGCAAGAACGTCCGGGAGCACGTCGACGGCGGCCCGGCCGCGCTCGTGACGGCGGAACGCGAGGTAAGTGCCCTTGGGCGTCTCGACCCGCTCGAGCGCGTCGACTTCGGCCCCCTGCTTCGCCGCGAAGCCGAGGGCCGCCGGCGTCGGCGTACCGTCCGGCTTGAACGCGGCGGTCACGGGCGGCCCGTTGACGAGCTCTTCCAGGTCCGTCTGCCGCTCGGGCACGCGCTGGATGCGGACGGTCAGGCGCCGCGGCGTGCTGAACGTTTCGGCGGGCGACTCTGGCGGCAGGCGCTGGCCGCGGAGCTCGGCGGAGAGCACCTCGCCGACTTCGTTCGTCAGGCGCGGCAGCCAGCCGGCCGGCAGCTCCTCGCATCCGAGCTCGAGCAGGAGTTCGCGGTCCACGCTAGACCGTCGCTTTCGGCGTCGAGGACTCGACGTAGGCGCTTGCGATGCCGACCGCCAGCTCCCGCACGCGAAGGATGTAGGCGGTACGCTCGGTGACGCCGATGCTGTTGCTCGCGTCGAGGATGTTGAAGAGGTGCGAGCATTTCAGGCAGTGCTCGAGCGCCGGCCAGATGAGGCCGGCATCGAGCAGCGTGCGCGACAGCGCGTAGTATCGGTCGAAGAGGTCGCGGTGGAAAGCGCCGAAGTCGGCCATCGGCACGCGGCCGAACACGTACGTCGACTGTTCGATCTCGTCCCGCAGCCGGACGTCGCGGTACGTCACCTCGGGTCCCCATTCGAGGTCGTAGACGCTGTCCACCCGCTGCAGCACCATCGCGATGCGCTCGAGGCCGTAGGTGAGCTCCGCCGAGATCGGGGAGAGCTCCAGGCCGCCGGCCTGCTGAAAATAGGTGAACTGCGTGATCTCGAGGCCATCGAACAGCACCTGCCAGCCGATGCCCCAGGCGCCGAGCGTCGGCGATTCCCAGTTGTCCTCCTCGAAGCGGATGTCGTGCTGCCGCGGGTTGATCCCGCAGGCTTCGAGGCTCTCCAGGTACAGCTGCTGCACGTCGTCGGGCGCCGGCTTGAGGACGACCTGGAACTGGTGATGCTTGAACAGGCGATTCGGGTTCTCGCCGAAGCGGCCGTCGGCGGGCCGGCGCGAGGGCTGCACGTAGGCGACGTTCCAGTGCTCCGGCCCGAGCACGCGCAGGAAGGTCTCGGGGTGCATCGTCCCCGCGCCCACCTCCAGGTCGAGCGGCTGCTGCACGATGCAGCCACGCGAGGCCCAGAATTCCGAGAGCTTGAGAATCAGTCCCTGAAAGGTCATGTCGTCTCGCTACCGTCGCATCTCCCGCAGCACGCGCACCGACTTCAGGTCCTTCTCGAGGTGCCGCGCGATCAGCTGTCGATGCGCCCGCTCCAGCTCTCGAAGCGCCGGCGTCTCCACCTCGACGCCGCCAATCGCGTACGGCGTCGAGCGGCGCGCCGCCGCAAGAAACGCCTGCGCGCCGGCGGAAAGCCGGACGTCGGCCTCGTACACCCCCTGCAGCCGCAGCAGCCAGTACTCGAAATACCGCGCCAGCGGATCGATGGCCACGCCGTCGGCCACGGCGTCGACGATCGAGGTGCCCAGCCGGAAGAGCGTCTCGTTGGGGTCCGCCTCCGGCGCCCACTCGTCGATCAGCTCAGCGAAGTAACTGACGTAGCCGAGCGCCTCGAGATCGCGGGCCGCCAGGGGCGACCGCACCGGCTCGACATCGCGCAGGCTGACGAGGTCGCGGCGCTCGCGCTCCAGGTACGTGACCCGGCCCGAGGTCAGCGGTTCCAGCGCGCCGCCAAATCGACGGCGGCTCTGACGCGCGTTCTTCGCGACGCCGCGCTTCTTGCCGCGGTCGCGCGTCAGGAAGACCACGATGCGATCCGACTCGCCGAGCTTGTACGTCCGCAGGATCAGGGCGTCGGTGGTATACAGCGGCATCAGGCGAGCCGACGAATTGCCAATTATTGCACAGGCGATTGGGTCCGGAGCATCGCGTGCCGTGGCGCGCCGCTACTCCGCCCGCCCGAGGCCGAGCTCGTTCAGGACCCGATCGTCCTCGCGCCAGTCGGCCCTGACCCTCACGCGGAGGTCCAGGAACACCCGTGTCCCGAAGAGCCGCTCGAGCTCCAGCCGCGCCGCCGTCCCGATCGCTCGGACCATCTCTCCGCCGCGGCCGATCACGATTGGCTTCTGGGACTCCCGCTCCACCACGATGGTCGCGAAGACGCGCAGCAGCCCCCCTTCCTTGTCGGGCTCCTCGAGGCGGTCCAGCACCACGGCGCTCGCAAACGGAAGCTCGGCCCGCGTGAGGCGCAGTACCTGCTCGCGGACGATCTCGGCCGCCAGCACCCGTTCGGGCTGATCGGTCAGGAAACCGGGCGGATAGAGCGGCTCCCCTTCCGGCATGCGGTCGAGGATCGCCCGCTCGAGGCGATCCACGTTCTCGCCCGTGGACGCCGAGACGGGCACGATCTCGGCGAAGGTGCCGCGCCGGCTGTACGCGTCGATCATCGGCAGGAGTTTCGACTTCCGGATCAGGTCGATCTTGTTCAGGATCAGGAAGACCGGCGCCCGGGCATCCCTGGCCAGGCCCAAGACGAAGTCGGTGCCGTGCCCGGCGGCTTCGCTCGCGTCCACCATGATCCCGAGCACGTCGACGTCCCGGATGGTGTCCACCGCCGTGTCCATCATCCGCACGTTCATCCGATGCAGCGGCCGGTGGATTCCGGGCGTGTCGAGGTACACCACTTGTGCGTCGCCGTAGTTCCGGACGCCCAGGATCCGCGTTCTGGTCGTCTGCGGCTTGTCGGACACGATCGCCAGCTTGGCGCCGACCAGGCGGTTCAGGAGGGTGGACTTGCCTGCGTTGGGACGCCCGATGAGCGAGACGAATCCGAACCGGTTCATGCTTCACCCGCCGGCTGCGGCACGGCCTGCCGCGAGATGCGGACGCGCGTGATCCGGCGGCGCTCGGCTTCGAGGACCTGGACGTTCAGGCCGTCCACGTCGAAGCGCTCGCCGACCGCCGGCACGCGGCCGAGGTGCGACAGCAGGTAGCCGCCGACGGTCTCAAATCCCTCGCGCTCGATCTGCACCGCCAGGCGCTGGGCGACCTCGTCGATGTCCACCTTCCCGCTGAACACGAACCGGCCGTTCCCCTCGTCGACGACCGGCTCGGCTTCGACGTCGTATTCATCGCGAATCTCGCCGACGATCTCCTCCAGCAGATCCTCGATGGTGACCAGCCCCGCGGTGCCGCCGTACTCGTCGACGACGATCGCCATCTGGGTCTGCTGGCGCTGGAACTGCTTGAGCAGCTCCGGCACGCGCTTAGTCTCCGGCACGACGGCGGCCGGACGGAGGAGCCGCGCGATCGGCTGGCTGTCGTCGAGGTCGAGCGCGACCAGGTCCTTCACGAAGACGAAGCCGGCGATGTTGTCGAGGCTCTCCTTGAAGACCGGGAAGCGCGAGTACTCCTGCTCCCGGAACAGGCCGCGCAGCTCGCCGACTGTGGCCCCCTCGCGGATGGCGACGATGTCGGGCCGCGGCGTCATGACCTCCCGCACGAGCGTGTCGCCGAAGTCGACGATGCTCTGAAGGAGCCGGCGCTCCTCGCCTTCGATCAGCCCTTCCTGCTCGGCCGTATCGATGTACGCCTTGGCCGCCTCGTTCGCCTCCTCCGCCGCCTCGTCGGGCGGTATCGCCTGCGGCGGCGCCCGGCGACTGGCCACCACGCGCGCGATCCAGCGCGTCAGCGGCCCGAGCGCCGTCCCGATGGGGCGGAACGAGGGCAGCAGCAGTTCCAGCGCCCGTTCGGGGTCGCGACCGACGATGAGAAGCGGCAGCAGCAGCTCGAAGACGACGATGAAGGCGAACACGGCGACGAGGACGAGCGCGAAGTTGTGCGCGCCTCCAACCCCGATCACCCGGGCGAGCAGCGCCGTGGCCACGATCGTCACCACCCCGAGCAGCAGACGGACGGGAAGGAAAAGGAGCAGCGGGTCGTCGAGATAGGCGCCGAGCGAGTCGGGACGATCGGTCCGCTCCGCGCTGAGGCGCAGCGAGAGCCGCATCAGCGCGCTGAACGCCGCCTCAATCGCGCCGAGATACGCGGCGGCAATCGCCAGCAGGAAGAGCGCGAGCGGACTCATCTGCGGCTTCTCGCCAGGGCCTGCGGCCGTCCGCCGGCCGCGCTTCGAGGTCCCTCGCGCTCGAGGAGACCTTCGCGCAGGCGGCCTTTCAGCCGCAGGCGGCGCTCGACACGCTGCATCCGCCCGTCGTCGTGCTCGTGATCGTAGCCGAGCAGGTGCAGCAGGCCATGCAGGGCCAGGACGCGGAGCTCGGTCTGCTCGGAATGGCCCGCGCGGCGCGCCTGCCGGCCGGCCACGCCTCGAGCGATGACGATGTCGCCGAGGAACGGCGGTAAGGATGCCGCACCGGGCGGGGCGGCGGCCGGAAAGCTCAGGACATCGGTCGCGCGATCCCGGCGGCGATATCGCCGGTTCAGGGCCCGGACGCGGGCGTCGCTGACGAGCGCGACGCTGACGATGCCGCGCGCGCGCGGCGGCGCCACGCGCGCGAGCCAGCTGCCGAGCGCGCCGGCCGGCACACGGCGGCCCTGGTGGTCGCCGACCAGCACCCGGAGTCGGCGCCGACGGTTTCCTCGTTCGCGCGATTGGTCACCAGGCGCCATGGCGGTCACGCGCCCTTGACCTGGTGCAGTTCGCCGCTGCTCGTGAAGGCCTCGTAGGCCTTGACGATCTGCTGCACCAGCTTGTGCCGCACCACGTCCCGCTCATCGAAATACACGAACGAGATGCCCTCGATGTGTCCGACGACCTTCATCGCCTCCACCAGGCCCGACGTGCGGCCCGACGGAAGATCGATCTGCGTGACGTCGCCGGTGATCACCGCCTTGGCCCCGAACCCGAGCCGCGTCAGAAACATCTTCATCTGCTCGGAGGTCGTATTCTGCGCTTCGTCGAGGATCACGAACGAGTCGTTCAAGGTCCGGCCCCGCATGAATGCGATGGGCGCCACCTCGATCGTGCCGCGCTCGAGGAACCGCGCCACCCGCTCGACGTCGAGCATGTCGTACAGCGCGTCGTACAGCGGCCGGAGGTACGGATTGACCTTCTCCTGCAGGTCTCCGGGCAGGAATCCCAGCTTCTCTCCCGCTTCCACCGCCGGCCGCGCCAGGATGATGCGGCTGACCTTCTTCGCCACCAGATACGTCACCGCCTGGGCCATGGCGAGGTAGGTCTTGCCCGTCCCGGCCGGGCCGATGCCGAACACGATGTCGTACTGGTCGATGGCCTCGAGATAGCGCCGCTGGTTGATGCTCTTGGGCGCCACGCGGCGCTTGCCCGCGGGGCTCAGGCTGCCCTTCAGGAAATGATCGCGCAGATCCACGCTCTCGTCCTGCGCGACGAGGTCGGACGCGGTCTTCACGTCCGCGTTCGACAGCTTGTAGCCCTCGCGGAGCAGCGACGAGAGTTGTCCGACGACGTGGGTGACTTTTTCGAGATTGGGTGACTCGCCGTCCACGAGGAGCTCGTGGCCTTGGGTCCGAATCCGGACGTTGAAGAGCGCTTCCAGGTGCTTGAGGTTCTCGTCATACGACCCGAACAGCGTCTGGGTCCCCTCCTCGGGGACGGTGATGCGTTTCATCGAGTGGCGTCGAGCCGTATCTCCTTGTATTGCAAGAAGTTAACACTTCTATTATACCGCATTACGGTTCCCGCTTCAAATGCAATTCCTTGAGCTGCCGGGCATCCACCGTCGACGGCGCGCCGGACATCAGGTCGACGGCATTCGCCGTCTTGGGAAACGGAATCACTTCGCGAATCGACGACTCCCCCGCCATGAGCGCGACGATACGGTCGAGACCGAGGGCGATGCCGCCGTGCGGCGGCGTGCCGTACTCGAGCGCCTCGAGGAAGAAGCCGAAGCGCAGCTTGGCCTCCTCGTCGCTGATGCCCAGGCGCCGGAACATCCGTGACTGCAGGGCGGCGTCGTGGATCCGGATGCTGCCGCCGCCGATCTCCGAGCCGTTCAGGACCAGGTCGTACGCCTTCGCACGCAGCGCGCCCGGGCTCTCCTCGAGCCTGCCGATGTCCTCGTCGAGCGGCGAGGTGAACGGGTGGTGCATCGAGTACCAGCGGCCGTCTTCCTCGTGGTACTCGAGCAGTGGAAACTCGGTGACCCAGGTGAACGCGAACGCGTCGGGATTCTGCAGGTTCTCCTTCTTCGCCAGCGCGAGGCGCAGCTGCCCCAGAAGCTTCGACGTCGCCTCGGGGGCGCCGCCCGCCATCAGCAGCAGGTCTCCGGAGGCCGCGCCTGCGCCGGCCAGCGCCTCGCGCAGCGGTCCCTCGGTCAACGCCTTCACGGAGCTGAGCGGCGGTTCGCCGGGACGGACCCAGATCAACCCGCCGAAGCCCATCTGCCGGGCCTGATCGACGATACCGTCAATCTGGCTGCGGGTGTACTTGTTGCCGCCCGGCACGGCGAACCCGCGGATGGCGCCTCCTTCGGCGACGATCTGCCTGAAGACCCGGAACTCCGACTCGCGAAAGACCTCCGACAGATCCGCGATCGTCATCCCGAACCGCAGGTCCGGCTTGTCCGAGCCGTACTTCGCGATCGCTTCCGCGTACGGCATCCGCCGCAGCGGCAGGGTGACGCTGCCGCCGATCTCCCGGAAGATCTCCTGCATGAGCGGCTCGATGAGGCCGTACACGAGGTCGGGACGCGCGAACGACATCTCGACGTCGATCTGAGTGAACTCGAGCTGTCGATCGGCGCGCTGGTCTTCGTCGCGGAAGCAGCGGACGATCTGAAAGTACCGGTCCATCCCGGCGATCATGAGGATCTGCTTGAAGATCTGCGGCGACTGCGGCAGCGCGTAGAAGTCGCCCGGGTGTACGCGGCTCGGGACGAGGAAGTCGCGCGCGCCCTCCGGTGTCGACTTGGCGAGAATGGGCGTCTCGATTTCCCAGAACCCGTTGGCATCGAAGTAGCGCCGCACCGCCATGGCGACGCGGTGCCGCAGGCCGATGTTCCCCTGCAGCCGGCTCCTGCGAAGGTCGAGGTAGCGGTACTTCAGGCGCAGATCCTCCGAGACGGGCGACTCGTCCGCGATTTGAAACGGCGGCGTCCTCGCCTCGTTCAGGATCCGGATGTCCCGCGCAAGGACCTCCACCTCGCCGGTGGCGAGCTTCGGGTTGATGGTGTCCTCGGATCGATGCTGGACGATGCCACGGATGCCGATCACGTACTCCGAGCGCAGCCGCTTGGCGATCGGCACCAGCAGATCGTCCTCGCGCACGACGACCTGCGAGATGCCGGCCCGGTCGCGGATGTCGATGAAGAGCACGCCGCCGAGGTCCCGTACACGATGGACCCAGCCGAGGAGCACCGCTTCCCCGCCGACGTCCTCGGCACGAAGGCCGCCGCAGGTGTGAGTTCGAGTCAGCTCGCCGAGTTGTTCAGCCATGGACGCCAGAAGAGAAGGTTCACAGGATACAGAGGGTTGACCGGACGGGGCTCCCAGGGTTCTCAGCGCTCGGCGCCGGTCGACCCGTGTTTCAACATCTCGCGGATCGTGGCCGCCGCGGCGGCGCGCGGAACGGACTGCTGGTGCCCGCGTCGCAGATCCTTGACGGCCACTTCCCCGCGCGCGCGCTCGTCGTCGCCCACCACGGTGACGACCGGCACGTTGCGGGACGCCGCATATTTGAACTGCCTGCCGAGCTTGTCGGCTTCGGGATACACGTCGACGCGAAGGCCGGCGCGGCGCAGCTCGCCGGCGAGGCCGAGCGCATCCGCCCGTGTCTCCTCGTTCCAGAGCGTCGCCATTACGTCGACGCCCCCGCCGGCCACCGACGCCGGGAACATCCCACGCTCGCTCATCACGACGAGAATCCGCTCGAGGCCGAGGGAAAAGCCGCAGGCGGGCACGTCGTGCCCCAGAAACATGCCGACCAGATTGTCGTATCTGCCGCCGCCCCCGAGGCTGCCGGCCAGGTCGGGGACGGCGATCTCCATGATCGCGCCCGTGTAGTATGACAAACCGCGCGCGAGACTGGGATCGATTCGGATGCGGGGGGCCGCCGCCGTGCCGCCGGACAGCCCGACGATCGTCATCAGCTCCTCAATCGCGGCCCGCCCCGCCTCGTGGCCCGACAGCGCCGAGGCCAGCGCGGCCGCCGGATCGCCAGACGCCGCGAACGCGTCCAGGATCCGGCCGGCGGCAACCGCGCCGATCCCGCGCGCCGCGAGATCGGCGACGACGCCGTCGCGGCCAATCTTGTCCAGCTTGTCGATCGCCACCAAGGCATCCGCATGCCTCTCGGGCGGCACGCCGCCGGCTTCGAGCAGCCCGGACAGGACTCCGCGGTGATTCAGCCGCACCACGAAGTCGTCGAAGCCGAGCGTGGTCAGCACCTCGCTGACCGCCGCCAGCACCTCCACCTCGACGACCGGCGAGGTCGAGCCGACGGCGTCGATATCGCACTGGTAGAACTCGCGGAACCGGCCGCGCGCCGGACGATCCGCGCGCCAGACGGGCTGAATCTGGTAGCGCCTGAAGAACTTCGGCAGCTCGTGCTGATATTGCGCAACGACACGGGCGAGCGGCACGGTGAGGTCGTACCTGAGCGCGAGATCCGCCTCGCCGCTCCGTTCGTGCTCGCCCCGGCGGAGGATCTTGAAGATCAGCTTGCTGCCTTCCTCGCCGTACTTCCCGGTCAGCGTCTCCAGGTTCTCGAACGCCGGCGTCTCGAGCGGCTCGAACCCGTAGCGCTCGTACACGCCCTTCACGACGTCGACGACGAACTGGCGTCGCCGGATGTCGTCGGGCAGAAAGTCCCTGGTTCCGCTGGGTGGCCTGGTGCCTGTCGGCATGGTTGTTCGTTCGCTCGCGGGACCCTTCACCGGCGCGCTCCGAGGGCCGGCGCGCCGGAGGCCGTGCACGCAACGTCTATTTCATGTAGTCGAGGCGATACGACACGTACCGGTCGGCGTACATCTGGATTTCGGCTGCCTCGGCCTCGCCGAGCGTCCGCCGGATCCGGCCCGGACTGCCCATGACGAGCGAGCCGGAGGGAATCCGCACTCCTTCGGGAATCAGCGTCCCGGCCGCCACGATCGACCCGGTGCCGACGTGGACCCCGTTGAGCAGGATGGCCCCCATGCCGATGAGGCAGCGGTCTTCGATGGTGCATCCGTGGACAACCGCAGCATGGCCGATCGTCACGTCGTCGCCGATCGTCGTCGCGTGGGTGTCCTTCATGACGTGCACGACCGTCCCGTCCTGGACGTTCGAGCGGCGGCCGATGCGAATCCGGTGCACGTCGCCGCGGATGACGACGCACATCCAGACGCTCGACTCCTCGCCGATCTCCACGTCGCCGATCACCTGCGCGCTGTCGTCGATATAGGCAGAGGGATGGATGCGGGGCATCAGCCCGCGATACGGTCGGAGCATCCGAACGATTATACCGCCCGGGGCTACTCGGCCCGCAGCGCGTCGCTCGGCGCGATCATCGTCGCCGCGCGCGCCGGGACGTAGCTCGCCGCGAGCGCGACGGCCGTGAGGACGACCGCCGAGACGACGAGCGTCGGCAGATCCGCGGGGGCGACGCCGACGAGGAGCGTCGCCAGGGTCCGCGCGCCGGCCAGCGCCAGGCCGACGCCGGCCGCGACGCCGGCGGCCGTCAGGCGCGCCCCCTGGCCCACGACCATCCGGAGGATGTCCGGCGCGCTCGCCCCCAGCGCCAGTCGCACCCCGATCTCCTGCCGGCGCGCCGTGACGCCGTACGCGATGAGGCTGTAGAGGCCGACCGACGCGATCAGGAGCGCGAGGCCGGCAAGCACGCCCAGCAGCATCGACGCCACGCGCTGCGCGAAGTACGACGCGCCGATGTACTCCGAGAGCGTGGTCATGAGCGGCGGAGGCAGCCGGGGGTCGAGCGACTGGAGCGCGGTCCGGACCTCGCCGCTGAGCGTCCCGACATCGCCCGCGGCGCGCACGTGGATGGCGAGGCCGGTGTTCGCCCGGAACGACTGCCGGAGCGGCACGTAGAAATACGGCTGCGGCGCCTCGGCGAGCGCATGGTACTTGGTAGTGGCCGCGACGCCGACGACCGTCAGCCAGCGGCCCCACATCCTGAGGCGCCGCCCGACCGCATGCCGTCCGTCGTAGAACCGCCGCTCGAACTCCTGGTTGACGATCGCCACCGGCGCCGCGCGGTCATCGTCCTGGCGGGTGAAGTCGCGGCCCGCGAGGAGCGGAATCCTCATCACGCCAAAATAGCCCGGGTCGACGAGGTTCCGGTAGATCTTCATGTCCTCGTTGCCCGACGCCACGTAGCCGTCCACGTCGATGTCCTCCCAGGAGCCGCCGTTGAAGCCGAGCGGCACGTCTTCCGACACCGCGACGCCTCGCGCGCCTGGCAGCGCGCCGAGCCGTTCCTCGACGCGGTCCACGAACGCCAGCCCGTCGGTGCGGGTGTAGCCGGCGACCGAGACGTTGACGCCGGCCAGCACGACGCCCGCGGGATCGAAGCCGATGCGCGCGTGGCGCGCGTTCTCGAAGCTGCGCACGAGCAATCCCGCGCTCACCAGCGCGACCATCGCAAGCGCCACCTCGCCCACGACCAGCGCCGCCCGCACGCCGCCGGCCCGGACGTCGTCGCCGGCGGTGCGCCCGCCCGCCCTGAGCGCCTCCGCGATGCCAGTGTCCCTGAGCCGCAGCGCCGGCAGGACACCGACGAGCAGGGCCGCGCACAACGATGCGCCGGCTGCGAAGAGGAACTCGCCCGTTCCCATCGCGGGCGTGAGCGCAATTGGATACTCGGCGAACGGCACCAGGAACAGGAGGCCGTTCACCAGCCAGGCGGTCATCAGCAGCGCCGCCCCGCCGGCGAGCGCGCCCAGCACGAGATTCTCCGTCAGGACCTGCGCCGCCAGACGGCGCTGCGACGCGCCGAGACCGGCGCGCACCGCCATCTCGCGCCGCCGCAGGGCGGAACGCGCCAGCTGCAGGTTGGCGACATTGGCGCAGACGATCAGGAGCACGACGACGGCGAGCGCAAGAAGAATCCTGACGAGGCGGCCGAGGTCCGACTGGACGCCCCGACGCGCGTGCTCCTGCGTCAGCACGGTCGCCGAAAGCCCGCGGTTGGTGTCCGGATACTCGCGCGCCAGCGCGGCGCCGACGGCCGCCGCTGCCGCCCGTGCCTGCTCGAGCGTGACGCCATGCTTCAGGCGGGCGAAGAGGTACAGGGGGCGCGACGACCGGCTCTCGAGCCACTGCGACCCTCCGGTCAGCGTGCGCTGCATCGTCAGGGGCACGTACAGATCGAAGTGGAGCCCCGTAATGGTCCCGGCGAATCCCGGGGGCGCGACGCCGATGACGGTGTACCGCTGGCGGTTGAGGACGATCGGGCGGCCGACGATCCGCGGGTCCGCGGCGAAGCGGCGGCGCCAGAGCGAGTCGCTCAAGACGGCGACCGGTGCCGCATCGAACGCGTCGCCGCGCTCCGCGCCCTGGAAGACGCGCCCGATCTCGGGCCCGACGCCGAGCACGTCGAAATAGTTGCCCGACACCATGAGCGCCCACACGCGCTCGGTCCGCGATTCCTCTCCAAGGCCGAGCGCGCGCTCCTTGAACGCGATGACGCCGTCGGTGAGCCGCATGCGGTCGCGGAAATCGCGATAGTCGGGATAGGAGGCGTCGATCAGCTCGCCGGAAGGCGCGACCGTCTCCAGCGTGACGACGCGCGCCGGATCGCGAACGCCCGGCAGCGGGTTCAGGAGGACGCTGCGCATCCAGCTGAAGGCGGTCGTGCTGACGGCGACGCCGACGGCGAGCGAAGCCATCGCGACGAGGCTCGGACCGGGCGCCTTGCGCAGCACGCGCAGGGCATAACGCACGTCCTGAAGGAGCCAATCCATGGGGTCCTCACTGGCACGCCCGGTGCCACCGGAGCCCTGCGGGCCGAGCGCCGGTTCCGTGGCCGATTGCGCACTTCGACGCCCGCCGGTGTCCGACCGTGGGACGATCGGGTCCGGATCCGGACGGACCGTGCACCCGGCGGTATCCGGGTTGCACCACACCGTTCGTTGGCTTCATCTTGCCGATATTCCGGCACCCATTTTCCGGGCTCGGAGGTCTTATGGCGCAAAACTCGCTGACAGTGACCGACAACCGCACGGGCAAGACTTACGAGATTCCGATCGCGGACGGCAGCATCCCGGCGCTGGAGCTCAGGAAGATCAAGACGTCGGCGGACGATTTCGGGCTCCTGTCGTACGACCCGGCGTTCATGAACACGGCGAGCTGTCGCAGCCGGGTCACCTTCATCGATGGCGACAAGGGCATCCTGCGCTACCGCGGCTATCCCATCGAACAGCTCGCCGAGCGGACGACGTTCCTCGAGGTCGCCTACCTGCTGGTGTTCGGCGAGCTGCCGACCAGCGACGAGCTGAGCGTGTGGATGCAGGAAGTCACGCATCACACGCTGGTCCACGAGAACATCAAGAAGTTCATGGACGGGTTCCAGTACGACGCGCACCCGATGGGGATGTTCCTCAGCACGATCGGCGCGCTCTCGACGTTCTACCCGGACGCCAAGGCCATCGGCGACATCGCCTCGCGGCACCTGCAGATGCTGCGGCTGATCGGCAAGGTGCCGACGATCGCCGCCTACGCGTACCGCCACAGCATGGGCCTCCACTACGTGATGCCGGACAACTCGCTGAGCTACTCGGCGAACTTCCTCAACATGATGTTCCGGATGACCGAGGCGCCGTACCGGCCCGACCCGGCGCTGGTGCGGGCGATGGACGTCCTGTTCATCCTGCATGCCGATCACGAGCAGAACTGCAGCGCCAACGCGATGCGGGGAATCGGCAGCTCGCACGTCGATCCGTATTCGGCGCTCGCGGGCGCGGCCGCCGCGCTCTACGGTCCGCTGCACGGCGGCGCGAACGAGGCGGTGCTGCGGATGCTGACCGAGATCGGCACCCTCGCCAACGTGCCCGCCTTCGTCAAGCGCGTGAAGGCCGGCGAAGGACGGTTGATGGGCTTCGGACACCGCGTCTACAAGTCGTACGATCCGCGCGCGCGGATCCTCAAGCAGATGGCCGACGCCGTCTTCGAGGTGCAGGGACGGAACCCCCTCATCCAGCTGGCGCTCGAGCTCGAGCGGATCGCGCTCGAGGACGACTACTTCGTGTCGCGCAAGCTGTATCCGAACGTCGACTTCTACTCGGGCCTCATCTACCAGGCCATGAAGTTCCCGGTCTCGATGTTCCCCGTGCTCTTCGCGATCCCGAGGACCGTCGGATGGCTCGCGCAGTGGGAGGAAATGCTGCTGGATCCGGAGCAGAAGATCGCCCGGCCCCGCCAGTTGTACGTCGGCGCGGGCGCGCGCGACGTGCCGGTAGCGGAATCGGCGGCGACCAAGCGGTAACCCGGGGTCGACCCGGCGGGTCCGGCAGGATGACACGAACCTGCCGACCCGCCGGCGGCCTGCCCAATTCCGCTCAGTTCTCGTTCGCGGTCTTCACCGGCGCCTTCGGGCTCGGCCCTCCCTTGAACGTCAGCAGATAGTCGCGAATCGCCCGGATCTGCGCCTCGGCGTTTCCGCCGAGCTGCGGATAGTAGGATTTCGGGAACTCCGACCAGAACGCCGGCATCCGCGTGCCCGGCAGGATGTCGGACGGCTTCTTCAGCCACTGCAGGATCCAGTCGGCCTGGAGCCGCTCGGGCGCCATGCGGAGGTCGGGAGCGAGGTTCGAGGTCGGCTGGTCCTTCGGGATCGCTCCCAGCACGTGGCACTGCTGGCACTTCAGCATCTCGAACATCTGTTTGCCGGCCGCGTCCTCGTTCGCCGTGTGCATCACGGTCGGCGTCTGGAACGGACCGATCGACTTCGAGATCGATTCGAAGTACCGGAGCACGCCGTTCAGGCTCGGGTCGTCGAGGCCAAAGGTCGGCATCCGGACGTTCAGCCAGGGACGGATCGGGATCGGCCCGCGCAGAAACGCATAGAGCCATTCGGGCTGCACGCGGCCGCCCTCGGGCGTGAGCATCGGGGGCCCGAGCGAGGAATCGGCCACCAGCTTCACGAAGTCGCCGCCGTCGCCCTCGATGATGTGGCATCCGACGCAGTTGCGCCGCCGGACGAGCGTGCGGCCCGCGATCAGGTAGTCGCGGCGTGCGGTCCGCTCGGGCATCGCCGAGAGCGGCTGGAGGTCGCGCTGGAAGCTCATGAGCGCCGTGACCAGGCGATCGACCTCCTGGTCGGAGAAGCCGAAGTTCGGCATCCGCAGCTTCTCCATCGGCTGCAGCACGCGGCCGCGGTCGAACACGCGCGGATCGTGCAGCTTGCGCTCGAACCACGCAATCTTGGACGTGTGCGGGATGTCGCTGATGAAGGCGAAGTCCAGGCGCGTGACCAGCTTGCTGCCTTCCTCGGACAGATCGGTGCCGATCGCCTGCGTGTTCTCGAAGCCCTTGATCTCGTGGCAGCTGAAACAGCCGTATCGGAGGATCACCTTCTGCCCGAGCGCGATCTGCTTCTGCTCCGGCGACAGCCTGGCGATCTCCGCCTTCGCCTCGTCGATCGGCATCGTCGCCTTGTAGTAGTCGAGGATGACCTCGTCCACCGCCTTCTGGTCGGGCTGGGCCTTCGGCGCGTCGCCGGCCGGACCCTTGAGGCTCGAGAGGTAGGTGGCCACGTCGGTCGCCTGCTCGTCGGTCAGGCGGAGGTTCGGCATGTACGTGTTCGGGCTGTAGTGCTTCGGGTTGCGCACCCAGTTGTACAGCCACACGTAGCTCGTCTTGTTGCCGATGTTCTCGAGCGGCTGCCCGAAGGTCCGGCGCAGCGGCACCGACGCGCGCTCGCCTTCCCCGACGACGTGGCAGCCCAGGCATCCGACCGACTTCACCAGCTGCTCGCCGTTCTTCGCATCGCCGCGGGGCGGGTTCGGCACGTCGAACTGGTACTTGTCGGAATTCGCGAAGAGATACGCGACGACCGCGTTGATCTCGACCTCGTTGCGCACGGCGTCAGCGGGGCTGTCCGAGTTCGAGTTGTACCAGAAGCGCGGCATCCAGGTGGCCGGCTTCACCGCCCGGGGGTTGCGAATCCAGTGCTTGACCCACTCCGGCGTCAGCTTGGCGTCGATGCGCGTGAGGATCGGCCCGGGCTTCTTGACGTTTTCGAACCCCTTCGTCTTGTGGCAGGCGTAGCATCCCGCGCGCTCGAACGTGGCGTACGCCAGGTTCAGCTGGTCGGCATGCGGGACGAAGATCTCCTGCCGGTGGCACTTGGCGCACGACGCGTCGGTCATCGCGGTCGGCAGCATGGGGTAGTCCCACAGGTGCGGCTCTTCCCAGCCGTACTTGCGCTCCCACTCTTCCTTCACCTTCTCCGAGGCCGGCGTGTGCGCCGAATCGCGGAAGCTGACCGACTGCCCCATGCCCTCGTGGCACACCGTGCACCCCATCTTCTCGATCGGGTGCGGCGAGCTGCCGCCCAGGTACAGGTCGAGGTCGGGATGCGTGCGGAAGGGCTGCGGGTACTTCTCGAATCCCTTCTTGTCGATCGCGAGATGGCACGTCTGGCAGCGATCCATCTTCGGGACCGTCTTGAAGTTCACGTCGTCGACGATGTTCGGGAGGATGATCTGCTGGATCTTGATCGTCGGCGCCATGAAGTCGAGCAGCGGCGCGTTGCGGAAGTAGTCCTTCAGGGCGCTCGGCGCGAGGACGTCGAGCTGCCCGCCCAGCCGGCGCTGCTCGGCCGTCATCTCCTCGATCTGCTTGTTGACGACGGCGACCTGCCCGGTGTACTTCCCGAGATCCGCCTGGACCGCCTTCTGCTCCGCGATCGCCCGCTCCATCCCCAGGTTGAGGGCATCGAGGTGGCGCTCCTCGTCCTCGACCGACTTCTGCCCACCCGAGACGTTCGCGCCCGAGGCGCGCGCGGCCTCGAACGCGTACTTGTCCTGGTCGTAGGTGGCCTTCGCGTACTGGTAGTCGAGCGTCGCCCGGTTCATCCGGTTCGTCGCATCCTCCAGCTTCGCCTGCAGCTCGTCGACCTTCTTCCGGTTCGCCGCGACGCTCTGCTGGGCGGTCTTCAGCTGTCCCTCGAGCTGCGCCAGGCGGCTGCGGTTGATGCCGCGGGACGCCTGCTGGAGCTGCGCCTGCGTGACCTGGTACTGGAGCTGCTCGAACCGCCGCTGCGTGTTCTTCCACTCCCGGTTGTAGTCGTCCCAGACCATCCAGATGACCGACAGGAGCAGGAATACGCTGGACGCCGCGAAGACGACGTTCAGGAAGTCGATGTTGTAGGCGTGCCCGACGCCCTTCTTTTCAGCCATGAGCTTAGATGTTGAAGAAGTATTCAGAGATGTGCACGATGTACTTCAGGTTGAAGAGCCAGCGCAGCAGCATCTTCGCGGGGAGCGCCATCATCATCAGGAACAGGAAGGTCGCCACGTAGTACCGCGACGCCCCGAGCTTCTCGTGGTAGCGTTTGAACGCCGTGCGCGCCAGGATGACCGGCAGCACCAGGATGTAGAACAGGACGAGCAGGATCCCGAAAATCTCACGTATGTACCACTCGGCGGGCAGCCCCCGGCCGAGCCACCGGACCCAGACGTATTCGGACAGGTCCACGTTGGTCAGCGCCGCAAGCTTGTGGATGTCCCACACTTCGAAGGGGCCGAAGAAGTTCCAGTTCGGCCCGCGCAGGAACGTCCCCAGCACGATGAGCGAGGCCCAGAGCACGGCAAACCCGAACAGGAAGATCGTGATCTCGACCTTCCGCTCGATGAACGTGTAGTAGCCGTTTCCCTTCGAGTTCTTGTCGATGTACGGGATGCAGATCAGCCCGACGATGATCAGCCCCGGCAGCACGACGCCGGCCAGCCACGGATCGAAGTAGACGAGCATCTCCTGCAGGCCGAGGAAGTACCAGGGCGCCTTCGACGGATTCGGCGTGTTGGCCGGGTTGGCCGGCTGCTCGAGCGGCGCCTTCAGGAAGATCGACCAGACGATCAGCAGGACCGAGACCAGGATCAGCGAGATGAGCTCGGTGTAGACGAGGTCCGGCCACACCCAGACGCGATCCGACTCGGCCTTCTCGATCGGCCCCTGGCCGGCCACGATGCGGTGGTCGTTCAGCACCGCCTCGCGCAACGAATACCAGACGAAGAACACCAGCAGGAAGATCAGCCCGACGATCGGTACGTTGTCGGGCTTAGTGACGATCAACCGGAAGTTGGGATCGAACGAGCCGACCGCGAAGAAGGCGGCCAGCATGCCGATCGCGCCGTACCCGAACGCGTTCGAGACGAGTCGCTCGCGCTGCCAGATCATCAGAAACAGCCCGCTCCCCGCGAGCAGGAAGAACAGCCGCGGATCCGCGAGCGTGTCGACCAGACCCTTCAATGCACCCATGCGTGAGGCTCCCCACTCAGCTGTCGGCCGCTGCGATCAGTCAATCAGCCATCCACACCCGGCAGTCAGCACTTACATCGGCCCGCTGATGCCGCCGTCCTTGCGCACGCGCCAGAAGTGCACGGCCATCAGCACGGCGATCGCGAGCGGCAGGCCGACGCAGTGCAGGACGTAGAAGCGCAGCAACGCCCCCTCGCCGACGAACGTCCCGCCGAGCAGCGCGAACCGCGCATCGTCCTGCGCGTGGATGAGCGGCACGCTGCCCAGCTTCAGGAGCGCCGCGCCCGGCCCCTCGTGCCCGAGGAACGGCGTCGCCCGCGCCATGTTCGATCCGACCGTGATCGCCCAGATGGCCAGCTGGTCCCACGGCAGCAGGTAGCCGGTGAAGGACAGGAGCAGCGTCAGCACCAGCATGATGACGCCGACCGACCAGTTGAACTCGCGCGGCGGCTTGTAGCTGCCGGTCATGAAGACGCGGAACATGTGGAGCCACACGGTGATGACCATCGCGTGGGCACCCCACCGGTGCATCTCGCGCATGATGCCGAGCGGCACGTGCTCGCGCAGGCCCACGATGTCCGTGTAGGCGTATTCGAGCGTGGGCCGGTAGTAGAACATCAGCAGCAGGCCCGTGAAGGTGAGCACGAGGAACAGGAAAAAGCTGAGTCCCCCCATGCACCACGTGTAGCGCAGCTTCACGCCCGACTTCCTGATCCGCACCGGGTGCAGGTGCAGGAAGACGTTCGACAGCATCACCAGCACGCGGTTGCGGTCGTTGGTCGGCCGCCCGTGGCGGAAGATCGACGTCCACGCCTGTGTCTCCGTCAGCCAGTTCCAGAACCGGACGAGCGCGCCTTCCTTGGGTTCGACGGTCTTTGTATCCATAGAAACCTGAATCTCGAATGATTGGAGGATTTGAGAATTGGAGGATTTGAGGAGAGCTTGGAGGATTGGAGGATTTGAGGGTTGGTGGAGTGGAGAATGTGGACGGTGACAGCCCCTTCACCGATTCCGCGATTCACCGGACTCTCAGGCTCTCAATCTCCAGACCCTCACATTCTCACATTCTCAAATTTCTCACATCCTCCAATCCTCAAATTGTCAAACCCGTCCCCCATCTCACGCCTTCAGAAACGCCTCTGGATCGGTCCACTGGCCGAGCTGGTACTGGAAGTGCTTCGCCTTGTCCACGAGGATCTGCCCGTCGTCGGCGAGGACGATGCGGGCGCGCTCGAGCGGACGCGGCGCCGGCCCCTCGAAGTTGATGCCGGTCAGGCGGTACCCGCTGCCGTGGCACGGACACTTGAACTTGTTCTCCGCGGGCAGGTAGTTCGGCGTGCAGCCCAGATGCGTGCAGACCGTGATGAGGGCGTAGAAGCCGCTGGCGTGCTGGACCATGTCGTCGGGCGTCCGGACGATCCAGATGCCGAACTTGTCCTTCCACCGCTCGTCGACGCCCATCCCGTACTCGGTCGGGAAGCCGGCCTTGAACTGCTGCGGCGGCTCGTTGAGGACATTCGGGAACATGAAGCGCCCGGTCGCGGCGAGCGCCGCGACGGAGGCGGCGGAGAAGGCGCCCCAGGCCAGCCCGATCCAGGCCCGCCGCGTCAGCAGCGGCGAGCTGTCGTCGGGATCGCGGCCGGCGGCGACCGCCGCCGCGAGCTTGGGAGCCACAGGAGATTTCGCGGCGGCGCCGCCCGCCGACGCGGCGGTCGTCGTCTTGCCGGCGAGATCGGGAATGACGGCGGGTGGTCGAGCCGCGGCGGCCGGGCGCGGCGCGTGTCCGCCGGGTGCCGACGGAGTCGCGGCTGCAGCCGCTGGTGGTGTTTCGCCTGGCGCCGAACCGGGTTTGGTATCCTCAGCCATGGTCCCTCGAAACGCGGGTCCGACCCGCGCTGAATTGTCGTCGACCGAATCAGATCACGCGGGAACTACCCCATCACCTTGAGTGCCTCGAGCGCCGCCGACCGGACCTTCATGCTGCGGTCGGTTCGGCTGAGCTCAGACACCACGCCGCGCAGCGCACGGGCCTTCAGGCTGGCCGCCGCGCGCAGGGCGCTGATCATGACGTCGGCGATCGGATCGACGTCGTCGTTCGCGCTGACCTCGCGCTTCACGCGCGTCTCCACGTAAGACCGATCCAGCATCTGCCGCAGCACGGGCACCCCGGACGCGTTGCCATGCCTCGCGAGCGCGACGGCGGCGTTCCATCGAACGTCGACCGATGGGTCCTCGAGCGCCGTTCGGAGCGTGTCGATTTGCGCATCGCCGGGCAGCGCGCCCAGCGCATAGACTGCCATCTTGCGGATGCCGGCGTCCTGCGACCCATAGAGCGGCTGGATTCGCGGCGCGACGGCGGCGTCCCCCGAGGAGCCGAGCGCCCAGATTGCCATGATCCGCGCCTCGCTGTCGGCGTCGTCCAATGCCCCGCTCAACGCCTGCACCGCCGCCGGCGCCATGGGCGGGTCCATCCGGCCGATCGCCAGGGCCAGGTACTGCCGCACCCGGGGATCGGTGTCCACTGCCGATGCCTTGAACGCCGACACGAGCGCCGGGCCGAGCGTCTTGTCGGCGCGGACCTTGGGATCGGCCATCAGGCGCGACAGCTCGTAGGCCGCCGGCCAGCGACGGTCCGACCCGCCGCTTTGAATCTCGGTCAGATAGTCCTGCGGAGTCCGCCGGTCGCTGACCATCGCGCGGAACCCCGTGTAGACGCCGACCGTTACCGCAACGACGGCCATCGGAATCAGAAAGAATTGAACGGCCAGGGCGGGCGCGGCGACCAGTGGGTTTCGAGCCTCGGATTCGCGCTCGATCAGTTTGTCCATGGAACCGAGAAAAACGGGTGCCAGCCTCGGAACCATCCGAGGATCGCGCAAGTTTTACTAGATTCGTCCTCGTACGGTCAAGCGCCAGCTCCGCTGTCGGCGCGACTGGCATCAGGTGTGGATGTAAGGGACTTATAGCGACTCCACGGGTCAGATCTCCGGAGGCCGTCAGCCAGTCACCGCTCCAGTCGAGGCCGACGACACCAGGCGGGCGTATTTCGCCAGGACGCCGGTGGCGTATCGCGGCACCGGCGGCGTCCACTGGCTCAGGCGCTGACGAAGGGTCTCGGCGTCCAGCGCGACGGACAGCGCGCGTCGCGCGGCGTCAATCTCGATGGGGTCGCCGTCGCGGACGACGGCCAGCGGGCCGCCCCGAGCGGCTTCCGGCGCGACGTGGCCGACCATGAGGCCGCGGGTGGCGCCCGAAAAGCGGCCGTCGGTGACGAGTGCCACCGACTCGCCCAGGCCTGCGCCGACGATGGCCGCCGTGACCGCCAGCATCTCGCGCATGCCGGGGCCGCCTCCCGGCCCCTCATACCGGATGACCACGACGTCGCCCGGTCGAATCTGCTGCCGCTGGACGGCCGCAAACGCCGCCTCCTCCCCGTCGAACACGCGCGCCGGTCCCTGGTGCTGCGTCCGTCCCGTACCCGACAGCTTGACCACGGCCCCTTCCGGCGCCAGGTTGCCCGACAGGATCACCAGCCCGCCGCTCGCCTTGACGGGGCGCGCGACGTCCCGCACGACCTGCTGGCCGGTCGTCTCGACGGCCTCGGCCGCCTCCTCTCCGAGGGTCCGGCCCGTGACCGTCGGCAGGCTGGCGTCCACCAGTCCCGCCTCGCACAGCCGACGGGCGACGAGCGCGTGACCGCCGGCGGCGTACAGTTCGGTCGCGACGAACCGGCCGGCCGGCTTCAGGTCGGCGATGAGCGGCACGCGGGCGCCGACGCGGTTGAAGTCCTCGATGGCCAGCGGCACGGCCGCCTCGCGCGCGATCGCGAGGAGGTGAAGCACCGCATTGGTCGAGCCGCCGGTGGCGGCGACGGCGGCGATGGCGTTGTCGAACGCCATCGCCGTGAGGAGCGCCCTCGCGCGCCTGTTGGCGCCGACCAGCGCCATGACGTGTTGGCCGGCCCGGCGGGCGGCCGCCGCCTTGTCGGGATGAGTGGCGGGGACGCTGCCGCTCCCGAGCGCCGCCAGCCCGAGGAATTCGCAGGCGATCGCCATCGTGTTGGCCGTGAACTGTCCCCCGCAGGCACCGGCGCCCGGACACGCCGCGGTCTCGAGCGCGCACAGGTCGGCGGCGTCCAGGCGCCCCGCGGCGTGGGCGCCGACGGCTTCGAAGACGTCCTGAATCGTCACCGCGTGGTCGTGCCACGTCCCGGGGGCGATGGAGCCGCCGTAGAGAATCACGCCCGGCACGTCGAGCCGCGCGAACGCCATGGCGGCGCCCGGAATCGTCTTGTCGCACCCGACCAGCGCGACCACGCCGTCGAGGCCGTTCCCGCGCACGACCAGCTCGATCGAGTCGGCGATGAGCTCGCGGCTGACGAGCGAGGCCCGCATGCCCTCGGTGCCCATGGTGATGCCGTCGGAGATCGACACCGTGTTGAACTCGAGGGGCGTGCCGCCGTGCGCCCGCACACCGTCCTTGACATGGGCGGCCAGATCGCGGAGGTGCAGGTTGCAGGGGCCGATCTCGGTCCAGGTGTTGGCGATCCCGATGAGGGGCCGGCGGAAGTCGTCGTCGCCCAGTCCGGCCGCGCGCAGCATGGCGCGTGCCGGCGCGCGGTGCGGCCCCTCGACGAGCGGATTTCGACCGCTCATGCGCAGACCTCGAACGGATCGGACGGCCGGGTGTCGCGCGACCGCCACGCGGGATACGACCCGAGCACCCGCAGCGTCGGCGCGAGCTCGGCCAGATGCTGCAGCGCCCGCGCGCACGGCAGCTCGTCGCGCGCCGCCGCCAGATCCGCGTAGAAGAGGTACTCCCAGGGCCGGCCCTTGAACGGCCGCGACTCGAGCTTGGTCAGGTCGACGTTCCGCAGGGCGAACACCCCGAGCGCCTTGAACAGGGCGCCCGGCTCGTTCCGGAGCGAAAAGACGATCGTTGTCTTGTCGTTCACCCGGTCCGGCAAGGGCCGGCGGCCGATGACGAGGAAGCGGGTCACGTTGTCCTCGAAGTCCTGAACGCCGCGGGCGAGCGGCGCGAGGCCGAACGCCTCGCCGGCCCGACGCGACGCGAGCGCGGCGGCGTCGGCCAGCCGCTCGTCGGCCACGAGCTTCGCGGCGCCGGCGGTGTTGGACGTGGCGACCAGCTCGACGCCCTCGAGCGTGCGCAGGAAGCGCTCGCACTGCGCCAGCGCCTGCGGATGCGAGTACACGCGCCGGACCTGTCCGACGGCCGTGCCGGGCAGCGCGAGCAGGTCGTGCACGACCGGCACCTCGACCTCTCCGACGATCGACAGCTCGTGCTCGAGCAGCAGGTCGTAGTTGCGGTGAATCGTCCCCGCAATCGCGTTCTCGACCGGCACCACGCCGTGGGTGGCCGGTCCCTTTTCGACGACGTCGAAGACCTCCTCGAAGGTGCGGCACCCGAGCCGGCGGGCCTCCCCGTTCACC
Organism: uncultured Acidobacteriota bacterium; assembly: GCA_963840225.1. Lineage (GTDB taxonomy): Bacteria > Acidobacteriota > Vicinamibacteria > Vicinamibacterales > CAVVIG01 > JBLMXQ01. The sequence continues at coordinate 281,324 of CAWIYH010000004.1, read as the reverse complement.
CGCAGCGCCGCCGCTTCGCCGAACGCCCCCGTCTCCCCCTGGAAGGCAATATGCACGGTCGGTCCTCCTGGCCGTCGCGTCGGCGCGCGGAGGGGGGCCCGGAAGACAAAAGGGCCACCATCCGCATCCGGATGACGGCCCTTGACTGGTTCGCGGTGATCTCAGCCGTTCACGTCATCCGGTTGGCGCCGCGACCGTAAAGTACGCGCACGCGTACGCAAAAAGCACGCGGGCGAACCGGTCGGCGCGAACGGCGGAAGGCGCGAACGTCATGAACGGCAGCATTAGACCCGGTTCCGGTCCTTCCTGTCAAACCTCGCTCAGAGGCGTGGCAGCGTGATGCCCCGCTGCGCCTGGTACTTGCCCTTCTTGTCCTTGTAGGACCGCGCGCAGACCTCGTCGCTCTGGAAGAAGAGCACCTGCGCGATGCCCTCGTTCGCGTAGATCTTCGCCGGCAGCGGCGTCGTGTTCGAGATCTCGATCGTCACGTGCCCTTCCCACTCGGGCTCGAACGGCGTCACGTTGACGATGATGCCGCACCGCGCGTAGGTGGACTTGCCGAGACAGACCGTGAGGATGTCCCGTGGAATCCGGAAGTACTCGACCGTGCTCGCCAGCGCGAACGAGTTCGGCGGGATGATGCAGATGTCCGCCGTGATGTCCACGAACGATTTCGGGTCGAAGTTCTTCGGGTCGACGACCGTGTTGAAGACGTTCGTGAACACCTTGAACTCGTTGCCCACGCGGACGTCGTAGCCGTAGGAGGAGACGCCGTACGAGATCACGCCGCTGCGCACCTGGTCGTCCACGAACGGCTCGATCATCCCGCATTCGCGGGCCATCCGCGTAATCCACGTGTCGGATTTGATCATCAGAGTGCCTGGGGGCTTCGGCGCTCCAGTGCCTTGGAGCACGTGCGCACCCTTTTCATCGACGGAAAAGCGCGATGAGCAAGGTGAGCAGGATACTCAAGACGATGGACGTCGCCAACGGGAAATAGAAGGTGAAATTGCCGCGTCGGACGTAAAAGTCGCCGGGCAGGCGGAACAGGGGCACGCCGAGCATCACCACGAGGCCGAGAGCCGCGATCGCCAGACCGATGAGGACGAGCGTCTTTCCCACGATCCCGACCTTTCACCACGCGCAGCGCCGGCGCCCGGGGCCTACGGGCGATCGGCGCTCAGACCAGGTCGATGGACGGAAAGAAGTAGCCGATCTCGAAGGCGGCGGTCTCCGGGGCGTCGGATCCGTGCGTCGCGTTCTTCTCGATCGACTGCGCGAACTCCCTGCGGATCGTCCCCGGGTCCGCCCTGGCCGGGTCGGTCGCGCCCATCAGCATGCGCCACTTCCGGATGGCGTCTGGCGCTTCGAGCACCATCACGATTGCCGGCCCCGAGGACATGAAGGCCGTCAGGCTGCCGAAAAACGGGCGCTCCCGGTGGACGGCGTAGAATCCGCCGGCCTGTCCTGGCGTCAGATGGACACGGCGCATGGCACGAATCTGGAATCCCGCCTGCTCGATGCGCTGCATGATGGAGCCGGCGACGCGGCGTTCGACCGCATCCGGCTTGATGATGGCCAGGGTCCGTTCCATATTCGGACGATTATATCAGGCGCAGCTGAGCCAGCCGCGCCGGCACCGCGCCGGCGCACCGACCGGAGGGCGCTCATGATGCCGCTCGCAATGAAGAGGAAGCAAGAGGACGACCCCGACGTGCACAAAGGCGCGATCGAAGGCGACCGCCCCGGCGACGAACAGGAAGGCAACCCGCACGGCGAAGGCATCGACGACAACGGCCTGCCGAACGATCCCGTCGCGACCGCGGAAGACGAGATCGGCGCCAACGAGGACGAGACGCAGGGGTAGCCGGAGATTGCAGATTGCAGATTGCAGCTTTCAACAACCTCCAGTCACCAATCTGCACTCTCACCCATCATCTGAGCCCGTCCATGATCTCTTCGAGCGCTTCCCTGCCGGGTCGGACCTTGTCGAGCGGCAGCGTGGCGAGCGGCTCGTCGATCAGGTTCAGCTGCTCCAGGAAGTCGTCGCGGTCGGGCTCGATGTAGATGAGGCCGGTGGCGAACTCGCCGCGGCGCACGGTCTCGTGCAGCCGCTTCAGCGCGCCGATCTTGTCGGTCGGGTCGAAGTTCTCCTCGAGCTTCTTGAGCACCAGCTTCGACCCGTCGTGCATCGTCACTTCCTGGACGGTGCCGGGCTCGTAGTCGACCGAGATGTCCTCGAAGTACGGTATGAAGGTGACGTCCTCGACCGGGTCGTCGTGCTCCTTGGCGTACGCGTAGCTCTTGGTCGAGCCCTCATGGTCGTTGAAGGTCACGCACGGCGAGATGACGTCGAGCATCACCGTGCCGCGGTGCGCGAGCGCGGCCTTGAGGAGCGCCAGGAGCTGCTTCTTGTCGCCCGAGAACGAGCGGCCGACGAACGTGGCTCCGAGCTCGATGGCCAGGGCGCAGGTGTCGATCGGCGGCAGGTCGTTGACGACGCCGGTCTTCAGCTTCGAGCCGACGTCGGCGGTCGGCGAGAACTGTCCCTTGGTCAGGCCGTAGCAGCCGTTGTCCTCGATGATGTAGATGATCGGCAGGTTGCGGCGCATCAGATGGACGAACTGGCCGATGCCGATGGCCCCGGTGTCGCCGTCGCCGCTCACGCCGATGGCGATGAGCTTCTTGTTGGCGAGTATCGCCCCCGTGCCGACCGACGGCATGCGGCCGTGCACGGCGTTGAATCCGTGCGACCCGCCCAGAAAGTACGCCGGGCTCTTGCTGGAGCAGCCGATGCCCGACAGCTTGATGACCTGTTGCGGCTCGACGCCCATCTCGAAGAACGCGTCGATGATGCGCTCGGAAATCGCGTTGTGGCCGCAGCCGGCGCACAACGTCGTCTTGCCGCCCTTGTAGGTGATGTGTTCGAGACCGATGCGGTTGACTCTGGTTGCCATGATTCTTCTATTCCCCGCCCGTCATGCCGGCGCGCGCGACGCGGGTCGGGGTCTTGCGCGCCACCTCGTAGCCCTCCTGCGAGAGCACATCCTCGGTGATGCTGCGAGCGTCGATCGGGAGCCCGTTGTAGTGCAGCACGCTGCGCAGCTTCGCGATGCGCTCGGGCGACAGCTCCAGCTTCATCAGGTGCAGCAGCTGCGCGTCGCGATTCTGTTCGATGACGTAGACGCGGTCGTGGGCGTCGATGAACGCCGTCAGCGCCTCGGTGAACGGGTACGCGCGCATCCGGAGGTACGATGTCTTGACGTCGGTCTCCTCGCGCAGCTGGTCGCGGCTCTCGAGCGTCGCCCAGTGCGACGTGCCGAAGGCAATCAGGCCGATGCTCGCGCCAACGACCTGGTCGACCTCCGGCTTGGGGACGTAGGTGCGAGCGGTCTCGAACTTGCGCGCCAGCCGATCCATGTTGTCCACGTAGTCGTCGGGCCGCTCGCTGTACTGTCCTCGCGCGTTGTGTCCGGACCCGCGCGTGAAGGACGACGGCATCTTGTCGCCGGGAATCGTGCGGTACGGGATCCCGTCTCCGTCGACGTCCTTGTAGCGCCCCCACTCGCCGATTCGCTGGAGCACTTCCGGGGTCAGCAGCTTCCCGCGGTTGATCGGCCGGTCGGGGTACCCGAACGGATCCGACATCCAGTAGTTCATGCCGAGGTCCAGGTCCATCATCACGAACACCGGCGTCTGGAGCTGCTCGGCGAGGTCGAACGCTTCCATCGCCATCGTGTACGCCTCGTCCACCGACGAGGGGATGATCATGACGTGCTTGGTGTCACCGTGCGACAGGAACGCGGTCGACAGCAGGTCGCCCTGCGCGGTCCGCGTGGGCAGGCCCGTGGACGGGCCGACGCGCTGCACGTCGAAGATGACCGCGGGCGCCTCCGCATAGTACGCGAGGCCGGCGAACTCGGACATCAGGGAGATCCCCGGGCCGGCGGTCGCCGTCATCGAGCGCGCGCCCGCCCAGCTCGCGCCGATCACCATGCCGAGCGAGGCGATCTCGTCCTCGGCCTGGACGATGGCGAAGGTCGCCTTGCCGGTCGCCGGGTCGACGCGGTACTTCTTCATGTACGCGATCAGCGACTCGCACAGCGAGGAGGACGGCGTAATCGGGTACCACGCCACGATCGTGACGCCTGCCATCATGCAGCCGATCGCCGCCGCCGCGTTGCCTTCGATGAGGATCTTGCCGGCCGTCTCGTTCATCGGGTCGATGACGTAGGGATCCTGCTTGGTCAGATTGGCCGCGGCCCAGTCGAAGCCGGCCTTGAGCGCGCCCTGGTTGAGGGCGACGGCCTTCGCCTTCCGGCCGAGCTGCTTGCCGAGCGCCTTCTCCATCAGCCCCAGGTCGATGCCGAGCAGCCTCGCCAGAATGCCGTCGTAGATCATGTTGCGCACGAGGCGGCGCAGCTTGGCGTCGGGGCAGACCGGCGCCACGAGCTTGTCGAAGGGCACGGGATAGAAGACCACGTCGTCGCGCAGCGCGTTGAGCTTGAGCGGCTCGTCGTAGACGACCGCCGCGCCGGCGTCGAGCGTCAGGACGTCTTCCTTCGCCGTTTCCGGATTCATCGCGACGAGGAAGTCCACTTCCTTCTTGCGGCCGATGTAGCCCTTCTTGCTCGCGCGAATCGTGAACCAGGTCGGCAGCCCCGCGATGTTGGACGGGAACATGTTCTTGCCCGACACGGGCACGCCGGAAAGCAGAATCGATCTGAGCAGCACGAGGTTCGCGGTCTGACTGCCCGAGCCGTTGACCGTCGCCACCTGGATGCTGAAGTCGTTGACGACCCGCTGCTGGTGCGACGAAGCCTGCTGTTGTCGAACGGCCAGATCTGACGATGACATTCGCAAGTCCTTACAGCGGAAGAATAATGAGGATCTCTCGGCGGACGCGCGCCGAGGCGGGCGATCGTGGTGAGTATATCACCTCGATTTTGCGCGGCCGAGGTGGCTCAAAGCCGTTGAGACAACTTATGACAGAACCTGCCGGATGGCGGCGCCCATGTCGGCCGGGCTCTTGACCACTTTCACGCCCGCGGCCGAGAGCGCGATCATCTTCTCGGCCGCCGTCCCCTTGCCGCCGGCGATGATGGCGCCGGCGTGGCCCATGCGCCGTCCAGGCGGCGCGGTCTGGCCGGCGATGAAGCCGACGACCGGCTTGCTGTAGCCGGTCGTCGTGATCCAGGCTGCGGCGTCCTCCTCGGCGTTGCCCCCGATCTCCCCGATCATGATCACCGCGTCGGTGTCCGGGTCCTCGCCGAACAGCCGCAGGGCGTCGATGTGCGTCGTGCCGATGAGCGGATCCCCGCCGATGCCGATGCAGGTGCTCTGGCCCATCCCGAGCCGGGTCAACTGGTGGATCGCCTCGTAGGTCAGCGTGCCGCTCTTCGACACAATCCCGATCCGGCCTTCCTTGACGATGTTGTGCGGGATGATGCCCGCCTTGGCCTTGCCGGGCGAGATGATGCCGGGGCAGTTCGGCCCGATGAGGCGCGTCGCCGGGCGCGTCTTGAGGAACGTCATCGCGCGCATCATGTCGAGCGTCGGGATCCCCTCGGTGATGCAGACGGCGAGCGCGATGCCCGCGTCGGCCGCCTCCATCACGGCGTCGGCGGCGAAGGGCGGCGGCACGAAGATGACCGACGCGTTGGCCCCGGTCTTCTCCACGGCGTCCTGCACGGTGTCGAAGATCGGCCAGCCCTCGTGGGTCGTGCCGCCCTTGCCCGGCGTGACGCCGCCGACGACGTTGGTGCCGCAGGCGGCGGCCTGCTTCGCGTGAAAGGTTCCCTCGCGGCCGGTCAGGCCCTGGACGATCAAACGGGTCGATGTATCAATGAGTACGGACATGTCACCCAGCCAGTTGCACGACCTTCTTCGCGGCCTCGTCCATCGAGTCGGCAGTCGTCAGCTTCATCCCGCTGTCCCGGAGCAGGCGATTGCCCTCGTCGACGTTGGTGCCCTCCATGCGGATCACGATGGGCACCGGCACGCCAAGCTCCCTGACGGCCGCGATGACGCCCTGCGCGAGGACGTCGCATCGCAAGATGCCGCCGAAGATGTTGATGAGCACCGCCTTCACGTTCCGGTCCGACATCAGGATCTTGAACGCGTTGCGGATCTGCTCGGCGCTGGCGCCGCCGCCGACGTCGAGGAAGTTCGCCGGCTCGCCGCCCGCCAGCTTGATGATGTCCATCGTGGCCATGGCCAGGCCGGCGCCGTTGACCATGCAGCCGATGTTCCCGTCGAGGTGGATGTAGTTGAGCGAGTACTTCGACGCCTCGATTTCGAGCGGATCCTCCTCGCCCAGATCGCGCAGATCGCGGATGTCCGTGTGCCGGTACAGCGCGTTGTCGTCGAAGTTCACCTTGGCGTCGAGCGCCAGGAGGTCGCCGGCCGCGGTGACGACCAGCGGGTTGATCTCGACGAGCGAGGCGTCGGTCGCCACGAAGGCTTCGTACAGGGCGGCGGCCAGCTTGACGAACTTGTTCACCTGCGGCCCGTCGAGGCCGATCGCGAACCCGAGCTGCCGCGCTTCGAAGGGCACCATCCCGACGCCCGGCTCGATGTAGACGCGGACGATTTTCTCGGGCGCCGTGGCGGCGACCTCCTCGATGTCCATGCCGCCGGCCGCGCTCGCCATCATCACCGGCTTGCCGACGGCGCGATCGAGCAGGAGGCTGAGGTAGAGCTCGCGCGTCATCTCCAGCCCTTCCTCGACCAGCACGCGCCCGACGACGCGTCCCTCGGGACCGGTCTGATGGGTGACGAGCGTCATGCCGATCATGGCGCGGGCGATCTGTTCGGCTTCGTCGGCCGACCGGGCGAGCTTGACGCCGCCGCCCTTGCCGCGGCCGCCCGCGTGGATCTGCGCCTTCACGACGACGACGCTGCCACCCAGGCGACGGGCGATCTCGCCCGCTTCGGTGGCGTTGAATGCGACTTCGCCCCGCGGGACGGGCACGCCGTGCCGCGCGAGGATGGACTTGGCTTGATACTCGTGGATTTTCATGACAGGAGCAAACGACTGATGCTAGTCGGCATCGCGCGGACGCGTCAAGCCGGGATCGGCGTCGCGCACCGCACCAAGGGGACCCGGACGCGCCGGCGCACCGAGACCGATCCGCCCTCAGTTGCGCCACGTCGCGAACGAACGGTAGACTCAGGCGAAACCCCTTGTCTGCCGCACTCCTCTCACTCTGTCATGCTCTCTTCGGAGCTTCCTGATGCCATCCCGATTGCGTGTATTCGGTTCGTCGGTGGGCACGAAGATCCTGATCGGCCTGACGGGGCTCGCGTTGTTCGTCTATCTCGTGCTCCACATCGCGGGCAACCTTCTCGTCTTCGCCGGTCCGAGAATCTTCAACGGCTACTCTCACGCGCTCCTCACCAACCCGCTCATCTACCCGATCGAAATCGGCCTGCTGCTGATCTTCCTGCTGCACATCTATAAGACGGTCCGGAATTATCTGTCCAATCAGCAGGCGCGGCCGACCGGGTACGTGCGGAAGAAGTCGGCCGGGGCGGTCAGCCGCAAGGGCCTGGCCTCGTCGACCATGATCTTCTCGGGTCTCTGGCTGATCGTGTTCGTGATCATCCACGTGCGCGGATTCAAGTACGGCACCGAGTACGTCGGGCCGGACGGGGTCCGCGATCTCTACCGGCTGGAGATGGAGAACTTCAGCAACCCATTGACGGTGGGCTTCTACGTCCTCAGCATGCTCGTCGTCGGATCCCACCTGTGGCACGGCATCCTGAGCGGCTTCCAGTCGCTCGGCACGCCCAATCCGAGCCGCGCGCCGCGCGCGCAGGCGACCGCCAAAGCCATCGCGGCATTCATCGCCGGCGGCTTCATCCTCATCGCTCTGTGGGCCTACTTCACGGGAGGCGTACGGTCATGACGCTGGACGCGAAGATTCCGGCCGGACCCATCGCCGAGAAATGGGACCGGCACAAGTTCGACATGAAGCTGGTCAATCCGGCCAATAAGCGCAAGTACACGATCATCGTGGTCGGCACGGGCCTCGCGGGCGCGTCGGCCGCCGCCTCGCTCGGCGAGCTCGGCTACAACGTCCTCAACTTCTGCATCCAGGACAGCCCGCGGCGCGCGCACAGCATCGCGGCGCAGGGCGGGATCAACGCCGCCAAGAACTACCAGAACGACGGCGACAGCGTGTACCGCCTCTTCTACGACACGGTGAAGGGCGGCGACTACCGGTCGCGCGAGGCGAACGTCTACCGGCTCGCCCAGCTGAGCGTCAACATCATCGACCAGTGCGTCGCGCAGGGCGTGCCCTTCGCGCGCGAGTACGGCGGACTGCTGGACAACCGGTCCTTCGGCGGCGCGCAGGTGTCGCGCACCTTCTACGCGCGCGGCCAGACCGGCCAGCAGCTCCTGCTCGGCGCCTATCAGGCATTGATGCGCCAGGTCCACGCCGGCAAGGTCCGGATGTTCCCGCGCCGCGAGATGCTCGATCTCGTCGTCGTCGACGGCCGGGCCCGGGGCATCGTCGTGCGCAACCTGACGACCGGCGCACTCGAGCGCTACGAGGCGCACGCCGTCATCCTCGCGACGGGCGGTTACGGGACCGCCTACTACCTGTCGACGAACGCGGTGAACTCGAACGTCACCGCCGCCTATCGCACCTACAAACGCGGCGCCTTCTTCGCCAACCCGTGCTACACGCAGATCCATCCGACCTGCATCCCGGTGACCGGCCAGCATCAGTCGAAGCTGACGCTGATGAGCGAGAGCCTCCGCAACGACGGCCGGGTGTGGGTGCCGAAGAATCCGGGCGACACGCGCCCGCCCAACCAGATCCCCGAGAGCGAGCGCGACTACTACCTCGAACGCAAGTACCCGAGCTTCGGGAACCTCGTCCCGCGCGACGTCGCCTCCCGCAACGCGAAACAGGTCTGCGACGAGGGGCGCGGCGTCGGCGAGAGCGGGCTGGCCGTGTACCTCGACTTCCAGGACGCCATCGAGCGCCTCGGAGCGGAGGTCATCAAGGAGAAGTACGGAAATCTCTTCCACATGTACCAGAAGATCACGGACGAGAACCCGTACAAGGTGCCGATGCGGATCTTCCCCGCCATCCATTACACGATGGGCGGCTTGTGGGTCGACTACAACCTGATGAGCACCGTGCCGGGGCTCCACGTCCTCGGCGAGGCGAACTTCTCGGATCACGGCGCCAACCGCCTCGGCGCGAGCGCCCTCATGCAGGGCCTCGCCGATGGGTACTTCGTCATCCCGTACACGATCGGGCACTACCTGGCCGGCTCGCCGCTGCCCCCGGTCTCCACCGAGCACGACGCGTTCAGGGAGGCCACCGACACCGTCCAGCAGCGCATCGACGCGCTGCTGGCGGTCAAGGGACACCGGTCGATCCGGTCCATCCACCGCGATCTGGGCCACATTCTCTGGGACGAGGTGGGGATGGCGCGCAACGAGCAGGGCCTGCGGCGCGCCCTCGAGGCCATTCCGAAGCTGCGCGACGCCTTCTGGCACGAGGTGTCGGTGCCCGGCAGCGAGGACAATCTCAACCAGAGCCTCGAGTACGCCGGCCGCGTGGCCGACTACCTGGAGTTCGCCGAGCTGCTGACGCTCGACGCGCTCGATCGGCGCGAGTCGTGCGGCGGACACTTTCGCGAGGAGAGCCAGACGCCGGAAGGCGAGGCACTGCGCGACGACGAGCGGTACTGGTACGCCGCGGTCTGGGAGTTCACGGGCGTCGGCAAGCCGCCGGGGCTGCACAAGGAGCCGCTCGTCTTCGAGGAGGTTCATCCCACTCAACGGAGCTACAAATAATGCGCCTCAATCTGAAGATTTGGCGGCAGCCGGGCCCGGACCGGCCCGGCCGCCTGGTCGACTACGTCGCCGGCGACGTCTCGCCCGACATGTCGTTCCTCGAGATGCTCGACGTCGTCAACGAGGGGCTCGTGAGCAGCGGGCAGGAGGCGATCGCGTTCGACTCGGACTGCCGGGAGGGCATCTGCGGCATGTGCGGCCTCGTCGTCAACGGGGTGCCGCACGGGCCCGATCGCGGCACGACCGTCTGCCAGCTGCACATGCGCCGCTTCAAGGACGGCGACACCATCACCATCGAGCCGTGGCGCGCCCGCGCCTTTCCGATCGTGCGCGACCTCGTCGTCGACCGCAGCGCGTTCGACCGCGTCATCGCGGCCGGCGGGTACGTGTCGGTGAACACCGGCGGCGCTCCCGACGGCAACAGCATCCCGATTCCCAAGGACGTGTCCGAGGCCGCGATGGACTCGGCGGCGTGCATCGGATGCGGGGCGTGCGTGGCGGCGTGCAAGAACGCGTCGGCGCACCTGTTCATGAGCGCCAAGATCGCGCAGCTCGCGCTCCTGCCACAGGGGCAGATCGAACGCCGCCTGCGCGTGCTGTCGATGATCGAACAGGCCGACGCCGAAGGGTTCGGCAGCTGCTCGAACGAGGGTGAGTGCGAAGCGGTGTGTCCCAAGGAGATCCCGATCTCCAACATCGCACGGATGACGCGCGAGTACTTCCACGCGTGCATGGTCGGCGGCAAGTAGCCCCACGGCGGCGGACGTCGAGGATGTCCGCGCGCCCGATCGCTCGATCGCCGGAGCCGAGCGGCCGGCACGGAGCTTGCCCGACCGCGCGCCATGGACACGCTGCGCCAGGACGTCCGGATAGCGTTCAGATCGCTCGTGGCGCGCCCGGGTTTCGCGCTCGTCGCCGCCGGGACCCTTGCGCTGGCCATGGGGGCGACGACGGCGCTCTTCAGCGTGATCGAGGGCGTCCTGCTCCGGCCGCTTCCCTACCCTGACGCCGACCGCATCGTGTCGATGTGGCAGACGGCGCGCGACAACCCGCAGGGGAACCCGGTCGGGTCGGTGTCCCATCTCAACTTCGTCGACTGGCGCCGCCAGGCGTCCTCGTTCGAGACGACGGCCCTGTACTCGCACGCGACGTTCATCGTCACCGGCGGCGGCGACACGGCGGTCGTGCCGGGCGCCGTCGTGACGCCCGATTTCTTCGAGGTGTTCGGCGCGGCGCTCGTTCGAGGCCGCTCGTTCACGCCGGCCGAAGACGCCGCCCACGGGCCCCTGGTCGTCGTGATCAGCGAGGGCTTCTGGAGGGACCGCCTCGGCGGACGCCCCGACGCGATTGGCTCCACGATTGAGATCAGCAGCCGACCCTACGAGATCGTCGGCATCGCGCCGGCGCGATTCGCGTTTCCGCACGACGCGCGCCTGTGGACGCCCGTGCAGAACGACGACGAGGCGTGCGGCCGCGACTGCGTGTACCTGGACGCGGTCGGACGGCTGAAGCCCGGCGTCTCGGTCGCGTCCGCCCGCCAGGAGATGCAGGCCATCGCCAGCCGCCTCGAGCAGGAGTTCCCGGCCGCCGACCGCAACACCACGCTCGGGCTCGTCGGGCTGCAGGACGAGATCGTCGGCGACGTGCGCCCCGCGCTCGTGATGCTCCTCGGGGCCGTCTTCATGGTCCTGCTGATCGCCTGCGCGAACGTCGCCAACCTCCTGCTCGTGCGCGGCGCCACCCGCCAGACCGAGATCGCCGTGCGCCTGGCGCTCGGCGCCGGACGGGCGCGCCTGGTCCGGCTGCTCCTGACCGAAAGCTTCCTGCTCGCGTCGGCCGGCGCGGGCGCCGGCCTGCTGCTCGCGCGTGGGGCGTCGACCTGCTCAAACGCTACGCGCCGATCGGCATCCCCCGCCTGGCCGACGTGCGGTTCGACGCGATCACGTTCGCGTTCGCGGTCGCCGTGGGAGTGGTGACGATCGTGCTGTTCGGGCTCGGACCGGCCGTTCACGTGATGGCGACGCCGCCCGCGGCGCTCCTCGGCGGCCGCAACGAGGTGTCGAGCCGCCGGACGCGCTGGAGCCGGTCGGGGCTGCTCGTCGCGGAGGTTGCGCTCTCGCTGATGCTGTTGCTCGGCGCGGGCATTCTGGTGCGGAGCCTGATGCGCCTGCAGGCGGTCGACACCGGATTCAACGCCGACGACCTGACCCTGTTCACGCTGGCGCTGCCGCCGGCGCGGTATCCACAGCCAGGCGACGTCGTCCGTGCGTACGACGCGATCGAGGATCGCCTGCGGGCGATCCCCGGCGCCCGTTCGGTAACGGCAATCTCGGGCCTGCCGCTCGGTCCGTCGGAGAACGTCTTCAACTTCGTGCGCACGGATCGTCCGGCGCCTGAGCCCGGCACCGCCCCGTACGCGCTGTACCGCGTGGTCGATCCTCCCTACTTCGGTACGCTCGGCATCCCGATCGTCGCAGGCCGGGCGTTCACTGCCGCCGACCGCGAAGGCGCGCGGCCGGTCATCGTCATCAGCCGTCTGATGGCGGAGCGCTTTTGGCAGGGCGAGAATCCAGTCGGCAGGATGGTGCAGCTCTCGAACGCGACGGCCCCGACCGAGATCGTGGGTGTGGCCGGGGACGTGCGCTCGACCAGCCTCGCCGAGCCGCCTCAGCCCGAGATGTACGTGCCGCAGGCGCAGACGGGCACCCGGGCGCTGACGCTGGTCATCCGGAGTCGGCAGCCGGCGGGTCAGGTTCTGGCCGCCGCGCGCGAATCGATTCGGCAGTTCGACGCCAAGCTCCCGCTGATTCGCCCGGGGACCGAACGCGCGCTCGTCGATCAGCAGCCCGCGCGGCCTCGGTTCTACCTGCTGCTGCTCGGGCTGTTCGCTGGCGCAGCGGTCGCGCTGGCCGCCGTCGGCATCTACGGCGTCGTGGCGTACGCGGTGGCACAGCGCCGCAGGGAAATCGGCGTCCGCATGGCGCTCGGCGCCGGTGCGGGACAGGTCGTGCGGCTCGTCGTGCGGGACGGGCTCGGGCCCGTGCTGCTCGGCGTGGGCGTGGGGCTGGCTGGCGCGATCGGAGCGGGACGCCTGCTGTCCAGTTTCCTCTATGAAGTTCGTCCCACCGATCCGGCGACGATCATCGTGGCGCTGTGCGGGCTGCTGGCCGTGGCCGTGGCGGCCTGCATCATCCCCGCCCGCCGGGCCACCCGGATCGCCCCGGCCGACGCGCTTCGCGGGGAGCAGGGGTGGTGACGGCCTGCCGAACCCAACGGCCAGGACGACAGGCATCCCCCCACACACGCAAGCGCGAGACCTCTGGTCATGGTCGCGGTGCGGTACTGCTGCGACCCTCTATACCTTGATCACGTTGACGAGCTCGCGGACGGCTGCCGCGCTCTTCTGGAGCGCGGCGTCTTCGTCGGGGGTCAGCGCGATCTGGATCACTTCCTCGAGCCCCTTCGCCCCCAGCTTGACCGGGACGCCGAGGAACTGGTCCCGGACCCCGTATTCGCCCTGCAGGTAGACCGAGCACGGCAGGATCTTCTTCTTGTCCTTCAGGATCGTCTCGACCATCTCGGCGGCCGCCGCGCCCGGCGCGTACCACGCGCTCGTGCCGATCAGCTTGGTGATCTCGGCGCCGCCCTCCGCCGTTCGCTTGCAGATGGCGTCGATCCGTTCCGGGTGGCTCTTGAAGTAGGGGAACTCGGGCATCGGGATGCCCGCGATCGTCGAGTAGCGCGGCAGCGGCACCATCGTGTCGCCATGGCCGCCGAGCACGAACGCGTGGATGTTCTCCACCGAGACGCCCGTCTCCATCGCGATGAAGGTGCGCATGCGCGACGAGTCGAGGATGCCCGCCATGCCGATCACGCGCTCGCGCGGGAAGCCGCTCAGCTTGAACACCGCCTGGCACATCGCGTCGAGCGGGTTCGCCACCGGCACGATGATGCAGTCCGGCGAGTACTTGACGACCTGTTCGGTCACCGACTTCATGATGTTGAAGTTGACGTTGAGCAGGTCGTCGCGGCTCATGCCGGGCTTGCGCGGGACTCCCGAGGTGATGACCACCACGTCCGAGTTCGCGCTGGCGGCGTACTCGGCGCCGCCAATCACGCGGCTGTCGGAGCCCGTGATCGGGCACGACTCGTAGATATCGAGGGCGATGCCGGCGGCCTTCTGGTCCGCGATGTCCACGATGACGACGTCGGCGAGCTCCTTGTCGGCAACGCACCGGGCGACGGTCGCGCCGACGTTGCCGGCGCCTCCTACCACGGTCACTTTTCGATTCATGACGGCCTCACTAGGAATGCGTGACGAGAAGCTACATGTTCGCGATGATGGCGTCCGCGAATTCCGACGTCTTCAGCTCGGTCGCGCCCTGCATCTGCCTGGCGAGATCGTAGGTCACCTTCTTCTGGGCAATCGTCTTCTCGATGCCCGTTTCGATCAAGGCGCCGGCGTCCTTCCAACCGAGGTAGTTCAGCATCATGACGCCGGACAGGATGACCGACCCCGGGTTGATGACGTCCTGGCCGGCGTACTTCGGCGCCGTGCCGTGGGTCGCTTCGAAAAAGGCGATCTCGTCGCCCACGTTGGCACCCGGCGCCATGCCCAGGCCGCCCACCTGGGCCGCGCAGGCGTCCGACAGGTAGTCGCCGTTCAGGTTCGGCGTGGCGAACACGTCGTACTCGGCCGTCCGCGTCAGGATCTGCTGGAACACGCTGTCGGCGATGCGATCGTTGACGAGCAGCTTTCCCTCGCGCGCCGCGCCCTGCGACACTTCGTCCTCGGTCACGATGCGATCGCGGAACTCGGCCTTGGCCAGCTCGTAGCCCCAGTCGCGAAACGCCCCCTCGGTGAACTTCATGATGTTGCCCTTGTGCACCAGGGTCAGGACCTTGCGGTGGTTCGCCAGCGCGTACTGAAGGGCCATCCGCACCAGGCGCTTCGTGCCGGTCTCCGACATCGGCTTGATGCCGATGCCCGAGTCGGGCGCGATCCGCTTCCCCATCTCCCGCGAGAGGAACTCGATCACGCGCTCGGCCTGCGGCGTCCCCTTCGCCCATTCGATGCCGGCGTACACATCCTCGGTGTTCTCGCGGAAGATGACCACGTTCATCCGCTCGGGATGCGTCACCGGCGACGGCGTGCCCTGGAAGTACCGCACCGGCCGGATGCAGGCGTAGAGGTCGAGCACCTGTCGCAGGGTGACGTTCAGGCTGCGGATGCCCCCGCCGACGGGCGTCGTCAGAGGGCCTTTGATCGCCACCTTGTACGCCTTGACCGCCTCGAGCGTATCGCCGGGGAGCCATTCGCCGGTGAGGTTCTTGGCCTTCCCGCCCGCGAGGATCTCGAACCAGGCCAGGCGCCGCCTGCCGCCGAACGCCTTCTGCACGGCCGCGTCGAACACGCGGACGCTCGCCCGCCAGATGTCGGGCCCGGTGCCGTCACCTTCGATGAAAGGAAGAATCGGATCGTCGGGGACGATCAGCTGTCCGTTGCGGCGCGAGATGGGCGTGCCGCTCGTCGGCGGCTTCAGTGAGGTGAAATTCGGCATATGTAACGACGCCCTCGATTGTGAGTGCCCGGCTTCCGACTGCGGCCGTCCGCTGAAAACAGACGGGTGCTGCCGACGTGGACGGTCGTGGCGATTCTCTTCATGACCCAGCCGCTCGTGCAGCCGGCTTCGAGGATGTTGTGTGGACCGTCAGGGCGGGATGCCGCCAGCCGCCGTCGCCGCGCTCCGCACATTATCCCAGTACGGTTCCATCTCGTGGGAGAAAATGTGAGCCGCGACGACGCGCGACTGAAGACCGGGAGGGCACCGATCGCGCGGCCCTCCCTATTTCTTGCCGGGCTCGCCGCCGAGGATCCCGCTGAGCACGTTGGCGAGCCCCGAGCCGCCGAAGAGCGGCGCGATCGCCTTGACGGCTTCGAGAGCGTCGCTCCGGAGCTTGGCAATGGCGTCGACGGTTGCGGCCTGCGCCTCGTCCTGCGTCCTGCGGATGTCGCTCATTGCAGCCATGAGCTGATTGAACTGCGCGTCGCGCAGACCACCCGAAGGCGTGAGAGGTTCGACAGGCTCGTCCGGTACGGCGCCGCCCGTGCCGATGTCGCCGCCCTGTCCGGACGGCGCCGCGAACGTGAAGGATGCCGGCGTCGACGCCGGGAACGGGATCACGACCACGTTGGACCGCTCGTGATGCGCCGCGACGTCCTTCTTCCGCGCGTCACCGGCCGTCACAAAGAAGCCGACCTGCTCGCCCACCGCCGGTTGATAGGCCATCGGCCCGCAGTCGTAGGTCCAGTTCTTCGCGATCTGATCGTCGCGCGTGATGTCGCCGCCGCCGGTGTCGAGTCCGTGCCAGAACTCGATGAGCCCGGCCGTGTGCCACTTCCCGCCTACCTGCAGCGCGAGCCAGAGCGTGTACTGAAGTGGACCACTCCAGCCCGGCGGTGTGACGTCCGGCCATCGATCGGGGCCGTCCTTTTTCGCGAACTGGACCCGGACGCCCGACGCGGTGATATCGAGGGCCGTCAGCGCCGTCGTCACCGGCCACTTGACGGCGTCGGCCGGTGAATTGTGAACGCCGGCTTTGGAGAGGTCGACGTGGTCGTCGAAAAGGGACTGAGGCATGGGCAAGATGATAGCGCCGCTGCGGCCCAGGTCTTTCATGAGAACGAACGACCCGGCCGGGCAGGTCTGCGACCGCTCGAGGTGGTCGAACGGCGCCGGTCACCGTCTTGCGCGTCGGCGCTGGCCGCCGGTCTGCCGATTGGTTTGGGCAGATTCACTAAAGGTCGCTAGGCTTTTCCACGGCCGCTGTGGAAAACTCTGTGGAAAAGAGTTGGCGTTTACGCCGTTGTCACGGCGCAACCGGAGTGTTTTAGCGTTTTGCACCACGGCAGGGCAGGAAAGCTTCACGCAATCGCCACCGTGAACCCCCGGTCTATACTGCTAACACCATGGAGAGTGGATCGATGCGCGCTCCGACAGCACTGCTCGCGACGGCCGTTGCCGTCTTTGTCGTCACCCTCGCCGCCTCCGGTCAGGAGCATGGTGCCGGCATTCATCATCATCCCGAGGCAGCGCGCCTCCAGAACCCCGTCGCTGCCGACGCCGCGTCGATAGCCGCCGGGAAGAAGGTCTTCGCTGCCCGCTGCTCGGATTGTCACGGCGACACCGGCGTCGGCGACGGCATGGATGGCGAAGGCATGGATCCGCCGCCCGCCAACCTCACCGATGCGACGTGGAAGCACGGTTCGACCGACGGCGAGATCTTCACCGTGATTCGCAACGGCGTGAAGGGGACAGGAATGAAGCCGTTCGGCTCCAAGCTGACGACCACCGAAATCTGGAACCTCGTCAACTACATCCGATCGATCGGACCACACCCCCAGCACTGACCGATGCCTGCGCCTGCGGCCATGCGCCGGCGAGGACCCGTCACGCCGAGCCGGCGCGTCGGCGTCAGCGCGCGGCGGGGGTGGGGCTCCGCCGCCAGCCAGACGATGCCTGCGCCTGCGGCCATGCGTCGGCGAGGACCCGTCACGCCGAGCCGGCGCGTCGGCGTCAGCGCGCGGCGGGGGTGGGGCCCCGCCGCCATATGAAGATCGTCGTCGCGGACGACCTGCCTGCCTCGGCGGTGGAGCTGCTCCGCGCCGAGCCCGGCTGGGTGGTCGACTTTCGCACGGGTCGCACGCCGGCCGAGCTGTCGGTCGACTTGCAGGACGCCGACGCCCTGCTGGTGCGCAGCGCCACGAAAGTCGACGCGACGCTGATCGCCGCGGCCCCCCGCCTGCGCATCGTCGCGCGCGCCGGAACCGGCGTGGACAACGTCGACGTGCACGCAGCCAGCGCGCGCGGCATCCTGGTCGTCAACGCCCCAGGCGCCAACAGCATCAGCGTCGCCGAGCACACATGGGCGCTCTTGCTCGCGGCGGCACGGGCCGTGCCGGCGGCCGATCGGGCGATGAAGGAGCACCGCTGGGACAAGCGGCGCTTCCTTGGCTCCGAGCTGCGCGGCAAGACGCTCGGGATCGTGGGCCTCGGACGGATCGGCCGCGAGGTCGCGGAACGGGCGCGGGCGTTCGGCCTGCGGGTCATCGCGCACGATCCCTTTCTCGCCGCAGACGTGGCCGCCGCACTCGGCGTCGCGCTCGTGCCGCTCGACGAGGTCTGCGCGGCGGCCGACCTCCTGACACTGCACCTGCCTTCGACGCCGCAGACGCGCCATCTCTTCGACGACGCCCGGTTCGCGGGGTGCAAGCCGGGCATCCGGCTCGTGAACACGTCGCGCGGCGACATCGTGGACGAAGCGGCCCTCGCGCGGGCGATCGACGCGGGCATCGTGGCGGCGGCCGGCCTCGACGTCTTCGAAACCGAGCCGCCGGGCGACTGGTCGCTCGTCGATCGGCCGGAAGTCGTCGCGACCCCGCATATCTCGGCGTCGACCGAGGAAGCGCAGGAGCTGGTGGGGGTGGAGACGGCCGGGGCCGTGCGCGACTTCCTGCGGCACGGGCTCGTCCGGAACGCCGTCAACTTTCCCGGCGTCGCGACCGAGGACATCGAGCGGCTGCAGCCGTGGATTCGCCTGGCGGATTGGCTGGGCGCGCTCGTCTCACAGCTCGGCGCGGCGCGCGCGCAGGCGCTCGCCGTGCGGTGCTACGGCGCGCTGGCCGACAGCCACGGCGTGGGGGTGCTCGGGGCGGCCGCCGCGGCCGGCGTGCTGCGTCCCGTGCTCTCGGGCGGCGTGTCGATCGTCAACGCCCGCGCCGTGGCCGCCGAGCGGGGCGTCGAGATCGTGGAGTCGCGCAGCTCGCGGCCCAGGGACTTCGCGAGCCTGCTGTCGCTGCGGCTTCAGACGAGCGCCGGCGATCGGTGGGTCGAGGGCACCGTGTTCGAGCCGAACAACCTCCGCCTCGTCTCGGTGGGCGGCGTCGACGTGGAGGCGCCGCTCGACGGGACGCTCGTCGTGATCGCGAACGACGATCAGCCGGGCGTCATCGGCGAGGTCGGCACGGTGCTCGGACGCCACCGGATCAACATCGCCACCTTCGCCCTCGGACGCGGCCCCCGGGGCGCCATCGGCGTGGTCAACGTCGACGAGGACGCGAGCCGCGCCGGATCGGTGGAAGCGGCGGTCGCCGACATCCGGCGCATCGCCGCGGTCCGCGACGCGCACGTCGTGCGGCTCGGCCTCTGAGACGGTTGCGATCCTTCAGCCGGTTCGAGCGGCCCGGCCCTGCGGGCGGACCGCGACCTGAAGCGCGCCGGGATGGATCCGGACCCGCAGGCGTGTTCCGCCGCGCACCGGCTCGCCGTCCACGTGAAACACCATCGGCTCCTCGCATTCGATGGTCGCGTGGCGGATGCGCCGGAGCGAACAGCCGCGCGCCCGGGTCACGGTCCGCGTGAAGAGCCGCGGCAGCTGCATGATCGTCGCCGCCCGCGAGCGTTCTTCGAAGGTGACGAGGTCCAGCCACCCGTCGTCGACGCGCGCACCGGGCGCAATGCAGACGCCGTTGCCGAACTGCGGCGAGTTGGCGACCGTGATGAAGACCGCGCGGATCGACGTCTCGCCGTCCGGCGTCGTGATCCGGTAGGAGACCGGACGGTAGGTGAGGAGCGTGCGCGCCGTGATCGCCGCGTAGACCGCGAACCCGCGGCGCCGGTTCGTGCCCGCGTTGAACGCCTCCGCGACGTGGGCGTCGAATCCGATGCCGGCGATGTTCACGAAGAGGCGATCGTCGAGCTGTCCGACGTCGATTGGCCGCGGTTCGGCCGACAGCGCCGCCGCCAGCGCCCGCTCCGGCCGGCGGTCGACGCCCAGCTCGCGCGCCAGGCCGTTGCCCGATCCGGCGGGCACGATTCCGAGCGGCACGTCGTCGAACGCCAGCGCCGAGGCGACCTCGTTGATCGTGCCGTCGCCGCCCCACGCCACGACGAGCCGCGAGCGCCGCGCCACGGCGCTCTTCGCGAGCTGCCGTGCATGCCCGGCGGATTCGGTGACGAAGATCTCCGCCGGATCGCCGTGCGCGGCCACGACCCCGGCGGCCATTTCGGCGCGCCGGCGTCCGGCGTCGGGACCCCCGCCGCCCGAGATGGGGTTGATGATGATGGTGACCGGCACGTCGGACGGCGCGTCAGCCTATCTGAGCGCGAGACGGATCGGCGCGTCGCCATCGGCGTCCGACAGCTCCACGGCGTCGGCGCCGATCTTCAGAACCTTGTACCGCGGCGTGAGCGGATCGCCTTCTTTGACCAGAAACAGTTGGCCGAGACCGGAGATGATCGCCGTCCGGACGGGGCCCTCGACGCCGGGATCCTCGGCGATGCCATCGAGCTTGAAGACGGGCGCCACGGGCGCGGGCGGCAGATCGGCGGGCGCGGACGCCTGCGGCGGGCCGAGGGGCTGACGAAGGGTGGCGGGCGGTCGCTCGAACGCGAAGAGATTGCGACCCGGACGGTGAGGCGCGGAGAGCGGCTGCAGGCGCGCGTGGAGGCGCGCGACTTCCCGCGCGAGCTCGGCCCCGCGCGCATCGGCCGACGTCTGCAGTCGAGGCGCGGGTGGCGGCTGCGGCGAATCGGGCGTCGCCGCGGCCGCGATCCAGGCGGCGAGCGCGGCGCCTCCGACCACGATCAGCACGGTGCGCTTCGGGCTCATCGACGTCAGCGGCGATGGTAGCACGTGCGTCTTGCGATTATGCTATTATTCGTCGTGCACCCTGCATCGACTGGCCGCACGGTCGATACTCGTTCCCTGCAGATCGTCGCCGTCATCCCCGCCCGATTCGCCTCCACCAGACTCCCCGGCAAGCCGCTCGCGGACATCGATGGCCGTCCGATGGTCGAGCACGTCTACCGGCGCGCTGCCGCGGCGACCACCGTGCGCCGCGTCATCGTCGCGACCGACGACCTGCGCATCGTCGACGCCGTGCGGCGCTTCGGCGGCGAGGCCCGTCTGACGCGGGACGACCACGCGAGCGGGACGGATCGGCTGGCCGAAGTCGCCGTCGCGCTCGACTGCGACATCGTCGTCAACGTGCAGGGCGACGAGCCGCTCGTCGAGCCGCAGTCGATCGATCGGCTGGTGGCTCCGTTCGCATCCGATCCGTCGATTCCGATGACGACCCTGTTCAGCCGCATCGAGGATCCGAAGGAGCTGACAGACTCGAATGTGGTCAAGGTCGTCCTCGATCGGGCCGGGTACGCACTGTATTTCTCCCGTGCGCCCATCCCGCACGTGCAGGATCCCAGGGACGGCTGGCCGCCGCTCTACAAACACATCGGCCTCTACGCCTACCGGCGCAGCGCGCTGCTGGTCCTGGCGTCGCTCGATCCGACGCCGCTCGAGCGCGCCGAGTCGCTGGAGCAGCTCCGGGCCCTCGAGCACGGCATCCGGATCAAGGCCGTGGAGACGCCGCACGACTCGATCAGCGTCGATACGCCGGAGGATCTCGAAGCCGTGCGCCGGCTGATGACCGCACCCACGTCGTGAATCCCGAAAGACAGCCATGACCAACACGGACGGGCGGACCACCACCAAATACATCTTCGTGACCGGCGGCGTGGTGTCGTCGCTCGGCAAGGGCCTGGCCGCCGCGTCGATCGGGGCGCTCCTCGAGGGCCACGGCTATCGCGTCACGCTGCAGAAGTTCGATCCCTACATCAACGTCGACCCGGGGACGATGAGCCCGTACCAGCACGGCGAAGTCTACGTGACCGACGACGGCGCCGAAACCGACCTGGATCTGGGCCACTACGAGCGTTTCACCAACACGCTGACGACGCGCAACTCGAACTGGACGACCGGCAAGATCTACCTGAGCGTCATCCAGAAGGAACGCCGCGGCGACTACCTTGGGCGCACGGTCCAGGTGATTCCACATATCACCAACGAGATCAAGGACGCGATTCGCGCCGGGTCGAGGGACGCCGACATCGTGCTGGTGGAGATCGGCGGCACCGTCGGCGACATCGAGAGCCTGCCGTTCCTCGAGGCGATCCGCCAGTTCCGCCAGGATGTCGGGCGCGACAACTCGATCTACGTCCACCTGACGCTGGTCCCCTTCATCGGCGCCGCGGGCGAGCTGAAGACCAAGCCGACGCAGCACAGCGTGCGCGACCTGCGCTCCATCGGCATCCAGCCCGACATCCTCCTCTGCCGCACGGACCGGTTCTTGCCGCCCGACATCAAGCGCAAGATCGCGCTCTTCTGCGACGTCGACGAGGAGGCGGTGATCACCGCCAAGGACGTGTCGACGATCTACGAGGTGCCGCTCGTGCTGGGCGCCGAGGGCCTCGACCGCATCGTGCTGAAGTACCTGCACCTCCCGCAGACCGACCGCCGGATGCAGGCGTGGGAGGAGCTCGTCAGCCGGATCAAGAACCCGGTCGACGAGATCACCGTGCACGTCGTCGGCAAGTACGTCGGGTACGAGGATTCGTACAAGAGCCTCAACGAGGCGCTCTATCACGGCGGATTTCCGCACCGGCTCAAGGTGAACATCAAGTGGATCGAGGCGGAGGCGCTCGAGGAGCCCAACGGCGAGTCGCTCCTCGACGGCGCCGACGGCATCCTCGTTCCGGGCGGCTTCGGCAACCGCGGCACGCGCGGGATGATGAAGGCGGCGCAGATCGCGCGCCAGCGGCAGATTCCGTACTTCGGCATCTGCTACGGGTTCCAGTGGGCGACGGTCGAGTACGCGCGCAACGTCGCCGGACTGACCGACGCCGACTCCACCGAGTGCGCGCCCGACACGCCGACGAAGGTCATCTACAAACTGCGCGACCTGCTCGGCGTCGACGACCTCGGCGGCACCATGCGGCTCGGCAGCTACGCCTGCGAGCTGACGCCCGGCTCGCTCGCGCAGCGCGTGTACGGGACGAATTCGATTCACGAGCGCCATCGCCACCGGTACGAGTTCAACTGTCTGTACGAGAAGGCGCTCGCCGATCGCGGCCTCCGCATCTCGGGCCGCTCGCCCGACGGCAAGTTCGTGGAGATCGCCGAGCTGCCGGGCCATCCGTGGTACCTCGCCGTGCAGTTCCACCCGGAGTTCCGCTCCAAGCCGCTTCGCCCGCATCCCCTGTTCGGCGCGTTCGTCGCCGCCAGCTACGCGCACAAGACCGCGCGAGGCGCCGGCCGCGCCACCGCCGCCGAATCGGTGGCCTGATACAATTGCGCCCGTGACCCCCCTCAAGGTCGGCGCCGTCGCCTTTGGTGGCGGGGGGCCATTCGCGCTCATCGCGGGCCCCTGCGTCATCGAAAGCGAGCGGCACGCGTCCGAGCTCGCGTCGCGCCTGGTCGCCATCGCCGAGCGCACCGGCGTGCCGTGCGTGTTCAAGGCGTCGTACGACAAGGCCAACCGCACGTCGGGCCGATCGTTCCGCGGTCCGGGCCTCGCCGAGGGCCTCCGGATCCTCGGCGCTATCAAGGCGCGCCTCGGCGTGCCGATCCTGACCGACATCCACGAGGCGGCGCAGGCGGGACCGGCCGCCGAGGTCGCCGACATCCTCCAGATTCCCGCCTTCCTCTCGCGCCAGACCGACCTGCTCACGGCGGCCGCCCGCACCGGCCGTGCGGTCAACATCAAGAAAGGCCAGTTCCTCGCGCCGGAGGACGTCCGCCATGCGGTCGCGAAGGTGAGAGACGCGGGCAACGACCGCGTACTGGTGACCGAGCGCGGGACGAGCTTCGGGTATCACAACCTGGTCGTCGACATGCGGGCCTTCCCCGTCATGCGCGCCTTCGGCGTACCGGTGGTCTTCGACGTGACCCACAGCCTGCAGCTGCCCGGCGGCGGCGACGGCGAGACGGCCGGGCTCGCGGAGTACACCGTGCCGCTCGCCTCGGCCGGCGTCGGTGCGGGCGTGGACGGCATCTTCCTCGAAATCCACGAGGAGCCGGGGCGGGCCCGCAGCGACGCGCAGAACGCGCTGAAACTCGACCTCCTCGAGCCGCTGCTGCATCGTCTCTGCGCCATCGACTCGATCGTGAAGACGGCAGAAGCCAGGGTCCATGGCTGACCGCGCACTCGCGCGCAAGGTGCTCGAAACGGAAGCGGCCGCGATCCTCGCGCTCGTCGATCGGCTCGACGATCGCTTCGACGAGGCCGTGCAGCTGCTGCGCGAGTGTCGGGGACGGGTCATCCTGACGGGGATGGGCAAATCCGGCCTCATCTGCCGGAAGATCGCGGCGACGCTGACGAGCACCGGCACGGCGGCCATCTTCCTGCATCCCGCCGACGCGATTCACGGCGATCTCGGCGTCATCAGGTGCGACGACGTCGTCGTCGCGCTGTCGTACAGCGGCGAGACCGACGAGATCCTGCGGCTCCTCGAAACGATCCGGCGGCTCGGCGCCCGGCTGATCGCCATCACGGGCGCCCCGAGGTCCACCCTGGCGCAGGCCGCCGACGTCGCCATCGACTGCAGCGTCATCGAGGAGGCGTGCCCGATGAACCTGGTGCCGACGGCGAGCACGACGGCGGCGCTGGCGATCGGCGACGCGCTCGCGATGACGCTGCTCGTCGAAAAGGGCTTCAAACAGGAGGACTTCGCCAACCTGCACCCAGGGGGCAAGCTCGGCAAGCGCCTGATGCGTGTGGAGAGCCTGATGCACGCCGGGAGACTCTGTCCCGTGGTGCGGGCCGAGACGCCAATGCACGACGTCATCTACGAGATGTCGAGCAAGGGACTCGGCATGACGTGTGTCGCCGATCCCGCCGACCGCCTGCTCGGCATCATTACCGACGGCGATCTCCGCCGCCACATGGATCGCGCGCCCGGAATCCTGGCCCTCACGGCCGGCGACGTGATGACGCGCGGTCCGGTGGCCGTCCCGCCGTCAACGCTGGCCGTCGAGGCGCTGAATATCATGGAACAGCGCAAGATCACCTCGATCGTGGTCGTCGACGGCGACAGCCGCGTGGCCGGGGTCGTGCACCTGCACGACCTCTGGCGGACGCAGATGGTCTGACGGTGAAGTCGTGACCCCACTCATCGACCTCGCGCGCCGCGTGCGCCTTCTGCTGTTCGACGTCGACGGCGTGTTGACCGACGGCAAGATCCTGCTGCACCCCGACGGCAGCGAGAGCAAGCGCTTCGACATCAGGGACGGAACCGCCATCGTCTGGGCGCACAAGTCCGGTCTGCTCGTCGGCCTGCTGTCGGCGCGAAGTGCGGCGGCCACGCTGCAGCGCGCGAGCCAGCTCGGCATCACGATCGTCCACCAGGGCGTCGGGAGCAAGCTCGACGCGTACGAGCAGATCCTGCGCGAGCACGGGCTCAGCGACGAGGAGGTCGCCTACATGGGCGACGACGTTCTGGACCTTCCGGTGCTCGGTCGGGTCGGGGTGTCGGCCTGTCCGGCCGATGCCGCCGACGAGGTTCGCACGCGTGTCGCGTTTGTGAGCCGGGCGCGCGGCGGCGACGGCGCCGCGCGGGAGCTCGTCGAGCTGGTGCTGCGGGCGCGCGACCTGTGGACGCCGCTCGTTTCGGGCTACGTGGCGGAGTCACTATGAATGCCTACGCGCCGCTGCTGACCGGGCTCATCGCCCTGCTGCTCGGGCTGGCGATCGGCAAGGCCTGGGAGCGTTACAAGCTGCGGGACGGCCGGTGGGTGGACCGCCGGCGCGCGCGCGAGTCACCGCATTACATCCTCGGCCTGAACTTCCTCGTGTCGAATCAGATCGACCTGGCGATCGAGGAGCTGAGCCGGGCTGCGAGCCTCGAGGCCGACGCGCTCGAGGTTCACATGATCCTCGGCAACCTGTACCGGGAGAAGGGACAGGTCGGCAAGGCCATCACCATCCATCAGGGGCTCCTGCAGAGGCCCCGGCTGAACCGGCTCGAGCATGCCTACGTCCTCCTCTGCCTCGGCCTCGACTACAAGCGCGGCGGCTTCGTCGATCGCGCGCTCGAAGCGTTCAACGAGGTGCTGCGCCTGGATCAGAAGAACGAGTACGCGCTGGTCAACATCCAGAAGCTGCACGAGGAGCAGCACCAGTGGCTCGATGCCTACGACACGCGCCAGCGGCTCACCAAGCTGACGAGCATCGACGAACGGCCGCAGAACCAGGCGATCCTCGCCTTTCTGGAGAACGAGATCGGCCTGGAAGCGATGCGGCGCCAGGACTGGACGGAGGCGGCGCGCCGCTTCCAGAGCGCGATCGATCTCGACGCCCGCGCCGTGCCGGCGTACCTGAACCTGGGCGACGTGCGCGTCGCGCAGGGCCGTGACCCCGATGCCGCGCAGGTGTGGGAGCAGCTGATCGACGTCGCACCCGACCGCGCCTATCTTGCGTTCGACCGACTCGAGGCGCTCGCGCGCCGCGCCGGCAACCCCGACCGGTTCACGCGCGTCTGCCGCAAGCTGATCGACGAGAACCCGCAGGACTGGCGCGCGCGCCTCGCGCTGTCCCGGCATCTCGCCGGCAGCGGGCGCCCGCGGGATGCGCTCGATCTGCTGTTCGCGGCGCTCGTCCAGAACCCGCACGCGCTCAGCATCCACCAGGCCATCTGGCGCGCGCTCGGCCAGCTGCGCCACGAACCGTCGCTCGTCGACCGCTACAGCGAGCTGACCCGCCACGCCGTGTTCTACCTCGATCCGCACGTCTGCATCCGGTGCCGCTACCGCAGCACCGAGCTGCTGTGGCAGTGCCCGCACTGCCACGACTGGAACACGTTCGTGGAGGAGCGGATCGCGCCGGCTCAGGACCCGGAGCAGGTAGAGGCCTGATGGCTATCTGCGTCCACTGGCTCGAAACGCCAATGGACGCGAAGCTGGCGCACGGAGCCGAAGCTCAGTGGCTGCTCCAGCAGGCGCAAGAACTCCGGGCGATCTTCGGAACATCCCTGGTCACCGCTCGCGCCGCCTTCCCCAAAATCCTCGGATAGATCCGAGATTCTCAAGTCCCAGATCGTAGATGCGCCAGCGCGTCGTCGAGCTGCCGATCGGTCTCCGCGAACGATCCGTCGGTCACGATCACGAAGTCGGCGCGTGAGGCCTTCTCCTCCGTCGGCCACTGCGCGGCGAGGCGCTGGCGGGCCTCGGTCTCGGTCAGGCCTCGCGCGAGCAGCCGCGCGAGTTGCCTCTCGGGCCGGCACGACGTGACGATGACCTTGTCGAACTCGGATGCGTGGCCGCTCTCGTACAGCAGCGGCACGTCCACGACCGCGAACGGGGTACCCTCGACCAGCTCGAAGCCGCGCAGCCCGGCGGCGATGGACCGGTAGACGGCGGGGTGCACGATCGACTCGAGGTCTCGACGGGCGGCCGGGTCGGCAAACACGATCGGACCGAGCTTCGCCCGATCCACCGACCCGTCGGCGGCAAGGACGCCGGCGCCGAACCGGGCCGAGATCGCGGCGGTGGCTTCCGCGCCGGCGACCATCGCGCCGTGGGCCAGGACGTCGGAATCCAGGCACGGCACGCCGCGCCGCCGGAACTGCTCGAGCACGTAGCTCTTGCCGGTCGCGATCCCGCCGGTCAGGCCGACTCGGAGCATCCTCCGCGGCGACGGAGCCTCGCTGCCCATCTACGCCGCTCTCTGAACCGCCGCTGTGACCGTGTTCCTGAGCAGGAGCGCGATCGTCAGCGGACCGACGCCCCCCGGCACGGGACTGATCGCGCCGGCCACCGACGCAACCGCTGGATGGACGTCACCGATCACGAGGGAGCCCCGCCGCTCGAAGGCCTCGCGGCGCTTCGATCCCGGCGCAAACAGCCGGTCCACGAGCGCGCGATCCGTCACCGGCGTCGTCCCCACGTCGACGACCGTGGCGCCGGGCTTCACGAAGTCGGAGGTGACGAAGGCCGGGCGGCCGATCGCCGCCACCAGGATGTCGGCCTCGCGGGCGACGGCCGGAAGATCCGCCGTCCGCGAGTGGCAGATCGTGACCGTCGCGTGGCGGTGAAGGAGCAGCATGGCCATCGGCTTCCCGACGATGTCGCTTCGCCCGATGACCACGGCCCGCGATCCGGCGATCCGGGCGCCGCTGCGTTCGAGCAGCTCGATGACGCCCGACGGGGTGCATGCGACGAGGGCCGCGCGGTTCTGCACGAGCCGGCCGACGTTGAGAGGGTGGAATCCGTCGACGTCCTTGTCAGGATGGATCGCGTCGAACACGCGACGCTCCGCGTCGGGCCCCATCGCATCGGGAAGGGGCGACTGCACCAGGATGCCATCTGTGGCGTCGTTCCGATTCAGCCGGTCGACGACGCCCAGCAGGACGTTCAGCGACGTCGTGGAGGGAAGGCGGGTCAGCTCCGCGCGCAGCCCGGCGTCGCCTCCGGACCTCAGCTTCGTCCGGACGTACAGCTCGGAGGCCGGGTTCTCGCCGACGAGCACGATGTCGAGCCCGGGAGGACGGCCCATGCGGGCGGTGAAGGCGACGACGGCCGGCCGGACTTCCGTGCGGATCTGCTGCGCGACGGCCGTGCCGTCGAGGATACGGGCGGTGGACGTTGTCATCATTCACTCTGCGCGCGATTCATTCACCCTGTGCGCGATTCGCAATGCGCGCGTCCCCGCACGCGATGGACCCGCTAATCGACGCCGGCCTCGGCTTCGAGCTGTCTCAGCGATTCCGGCGGCCCGAGAACCACCAGCGTGTCGTCGCCGCGAAGCACGGTGTCGGGTTCGGGGTTGAACAGCATCCGCCGGTCGGGGCGCTGGATCCCGACCACGATGACTCCGAAGCGCTGCCGCAGGTTCGCCGAGAGGATCGAGCGTCCGTCGAGCGGGGAATCGCGCTCGACGGGAATCTCCTCCATCGCGAGCTCGAGGCTCTCGGAGCTCGTCGCCAGCTCGACGAAGTCCACGACCGCCGGTCGGAGGGCGGTCTGCGCCATCTGCACGCCCCCTATCTGGTAGGGGGAGATGACACGGTCCGCGCCGGCGCGCTTCAGCTTGGCGGTCGCGTCCTCGGTTTCGGCGCGCCCGACGATATAGAGATCCGGACGCAGCACCCGCGCGGTCAGCACGGCGTACACGTTCTCGGCGTCGGTGCCGACGGCCGCGATGAGGCCCCGCGCCCGCTCGATGCCGACCCGCTTCAGCACCTCCTCGCGGCTCGCGTCGGCCTCGACCGCCAGGGCGCCGGTCTCGACGGCCGCCTGCAGGCGCTCCGGGTCGCGTTCGACGACCACGAACGGCACGCCCTGCCGCTGGAACTGCCGCGCGACGATGGAGCCGATGCGGCCGTAGCCGCAGATGATGAAGTGACTGGTGATTTCGTCGAGCATACGCGCGCGGCGGCGGCGCTGCAGCCGTTTCGGCAGGCCGCCCTCCACCACGACCACGGCCAGCAGGGTGAAGGTGTAGAGCGCCGCACCGACGCCGCCGAATATCAGGCCGATCGTGAAGAGCTGGCCGGCCCTGGACAGCTCGTGCACTTCCTTGTACCCGACGGTCGTGACGGTGATCACCGTCATGTAGAACGCATCCCAGGCGTTCCACCCTTCGATCGCCATGTAGCCGACCGTGCCGCCGGCCAGCACGAGCACGAGGAGGGCGACCGCGAGCGCCAGCCCGTGGAGCTGGAACCGCCGGCCGCCGCCGCTCGCCTCCGCCATGATTGCCGTCCGGTCGCGGCCGGGCGCCGCCCTTCAGCGGCGCCGCGTGCCGCCGATTGCCGCCAGGGCCTCGTCGCGCTTCCGCACCTCGCTGTGCTTGAACCCGTAGGCGAAATAGATGACGAAGCCGATCGCCATCCAGACGATCAGCCGCACCCAGGTCTCCCACGGCAGCAGCGCCATCAGGCCGACGCTGACCAGGGCCGACAACGCCGGGATGAACGGCACCCACGGCGTCCGGAACGGCCGCTCGAGCTCGGGCCGTTGATACCGCAGGAAGATGACGCCAATCGAGACGATCGCGAAGGCCATGAGGGTCCCGATGCTCACCAGCTCGCCGAGCGCGCCAATCGGCGTGAAGCCGGCGGCGATCGAGACGACCACGCCGGTAATGATGCTGGTGATGTGCGGCGTCCGGAAGCGCGGGTGGATCTTCTTCGCGAACGGCGGCAGCAGCCCGTCGTTGGCCATCGAGTAGAAGATGCGTGGCTGGGCCATCATCATGACCACCATCACCGAGGTCAGGCCGGCGATCGCGCCGACCTCCACGAGCATGGTCAGCGCTTTCAGGATCCAGTTGCCGCCCGAGGCGACCTCGGCCGCGCGGATGGCGACCACCATCGGCGCCGCCGAGCCGAGCATCTGCTTGTAGGGCACGAGGCCGACCATCACACCCGACACGAGGATGTAGAGGATCGTGCAGACGACCAGTGATCCCAGGATGCCGATCGGCATGTCCTTCTGCGGGTTCCTCGCCTCCTGCGCCGCCACGGACACGGCGTCGAAGCCGATGTAGGCGAAGAAGATCACCGCGGCGCCGCGCCCAACGCCGCTCCACCCGTAGTCGCCGAAGCTGCCGCCGTTCGGCGGGACGAACGGATGCCAGTTCGCCACGTTGACGAAGCTGATGCCGCCGAGGATCACGACGATGACCACGGCCACCTTGATGATCACGATCGCCGTATTGACGTTCGCCGACTCCTTGATGCCGATGACGATCAGGATGGTGACGGCGATCGTGATGAGCACAGCCGGGAGGTTGATGATCGCCTCGGGACTGCAGCCAGCCACGTTGATGAGCGTACACGGCGCGGCGTTGAAGGCCGGAGAGAAGTTGATGCCGACGAAGTCGTGCAGGAAGCTGGTGAGGTGGCCCGACCAGCCGACCGCGACCGTCGCCGCCCCGAGCGCGTACTCGAGGATGAGGTCCCAGCCGATGACCCAGGCGATGAACTCGCCGAGCGTGGCGTACCCGTAGGTGTACGCCGACCCGGCGATCGGCACCGTCGAGGCGAATTCCGAGTAGCAGAGACCCGCCAGGCCGGACGCGATGCCGGCGAGCACCATCGACAGGACGATGGCCGGACCGGTGTACTGCGCGGCAGCCTGCCCCGTCAGCACGAAGATGCCTGTGCCGATGATGGCGCCGATGCCCAGCGTCACCAGGTTGATGGGACCGAGCACGCGCTTCAGCGAATGCTCGCCCGTGTCGGCGGCTTCCGCCTTCAGCTGTTCGATCGACTTCGTGGCGAACATCGACATCTATCGGATCCTCCGGCCGTCTCGTCAGGCTCAGGCACTGGAATGGGGCCCGGCGACGGGATTATACAGTGTCCGGCCGGGGAACAGGCGCCGACGTCGGCGCGGCTCGGCGCCACACGCGGGCCAATCCGGCCGCCCCCGCCGGGTTCAGCCGCGCACGCGGCCGGACACGAGCCGATCCAGGTACGCGCGCAGGCGTGCCCGGGGATCGCCTCCCGCCAGCAGGTCGCCGATGACAGCCACCGAGGCCGCTCCAGCCGAGATCACGTCGACGGCTCGATCGAGGGTCACGCCTCCGATCGCGACGACGGGAAGGCCGTGCGGCGCGGCGGCCGCCGCGGCCCGCTCGACGCCGGCGAGACCGACCGCGCCGTACCCCGTCGCCTTGGTGGTCGTCGCGAAGACCGGCCCGATGGCCAGGTACGAGATCGGCTGCTCCAGGGCCCGCGCGACCTGATCCGGCGAGTGGGTGGACCACCCCACGATCGCGGCGCCGCCCACGGTGCGACGGACGCCTTCGGGCGGCAGGTCATCCTGGCCGACGTGCACCCCGTCGGCGCCCGACAGCCGCGCGACGTCGGCGCGATCGTTGACGACGACGGCCGCGCCGCGGCGATGCGCCCGCGCCACGAGCTCAGCGGCGAGCGCCAGCAGCGGTCCACCGGGAAGCGATTTCGCCCGCAGCTGCAGCAGCCGGGCGCCGGCCTCGAGCCAGGCGTCGGCCAGATCGAGGGGCGCGAAGCCGGCCGCTGCCGCCGCGTCGACGTCCAGGATGGGATAGAGCGGCGGGATCACACCGCCTCGGCCAGGCGTCCGCCCGGCCGCGCCTGCGCGAGGAATCGCTCCATGAACGAGGTGCTGAGGCGCCCGGCCACGAATTCGGCGTCGCCCAGAATCCGCAGGTGCAGCGGGATGGTGGTCTTGATCCCCTCGACGACCGTCATCTCGAGGGCTCGCTTCATCCGCGCAATCGCTTCCTGGCGGTCGCGGCCGTGGACGATGATCTTGGCGATCATCGAATCGTAGTACGGCGGGATGACGCAGTCGGAATGGGCGAACGTCTCGACGCGCACACCCGGACCGCCGGGCACGCTGAAGACGTGGATGAGGCCCGGCGAGGGCACGAACGTGTCGGGATCCTCGGCGTTGATCCGGCACTCGATCGAATGGCCCGTGAAGGTCACCTCGCTCTGCTTGAACGAGAGCCGCTCCCCCGCCGCGATCCGGATCTGCTCCTTGACGATGTCGATGCCGGTGACCATCTCGGTGACCGGATGCTCCACCTGCAGGCGCGTGTTCGCTTCCATGAAGTAGAAGCGGGCATCGGAGTCCATCAGGAACTCGAAGGTGCCGGCGTTGGTGTACTGCACGGCGCGCGCGGCGTCGATGACGATGTTTCCCATCTTGCGGCGCATCTTGTCGCTGAGCGCCGGCGACGGCGACTCCTCGACCAGCTTCTGGTGCCGCCGCTGGATGGAGCACTCCCGCTCGCCCAGGTGGACGACCGTGCCGTGCTGATCGCCGAGGATCTGGAACTCGATGTGGCGCGGCGATTCCACGTACTTCTCGAGATAGACGTCGCCGACGCCGAAGGCGGCCTCCGCTTCGCGCTGGGCCGTCTTGAAGGCGTGGGACAACTCGCCCGGCAGGCGCACCACCCGCATCCCGCGCCCGCCGCCGCCGGCCGTCGCCTTGATGATGACCGGGTACCCGATGTCCCTGGCCGTCTTGAGCGCCTTCTCCTCGGTTTCGACCGGGCCCTCGCTGCCGGGCAGGATCGGCACGCCGGCCTTCTTCATGACGCGTCGGGCGCGCGCCTTGTCCCCCATCAGGCGGATCACCTGCGGTTCGGGGCCGATGAACTTGATGTGGCACGCCTCGCAGACCTCCGCGAGGTAGGCGCTCTCGGAGAGGAACCCGTAGCCCGGATGGATGGCATCGGCGCCGGTGATTTCGGCGGCGCTGATGACCGCCGGCACGTTCAGATAGCTGTCGGCGCTACGCGCCGGGCCGATGCAGACGTCCTCGTCGGCAAAGCGGACGTGCAGCGAGTTCTCATCGGCTTCCGAATAAACGGCCACGGTCTTGATGCCGAGCTCGCGGCACGCGAAGATGACGCGCATCGCGATTTCGCCGCGGTTGGCGATGAGGATCTTTTTGAACATTACTTTATGGCGGCGGGGCCCCACCCCCGCCGCGAACTGACGTCGACGCCTCGCCTCGGATCTCCCTGTCCTCGGCGCGGCGTGGCCGCAGGCGCCACTTTCTCACCCGCGTCGGGGCCGCACTCCTGCCGCGAACTGACGCCGACGCCTCGCCTCGGATCTCCCTGTGCTCGGCGCGGCGTGGCCGCAGGCGCCACTTTCTCACCCGCGTCGGGGCCGCACTCCTGCCGCGAACTGATGCCGACGCTTCGCCTCGGATCTCCCTGTCCTCGGCGCGGCGTGGCCGCAGGCGCCACTTTCTCACCCGCGTCGGGGCCGCACTCCTGCCGCGAACTGATGCCGACGCTTCGCCTCGGATCTCCCTGTCCTCGGCGCGGCGTGGCCGCAGGCGCCACTTTCTCAGCCGCGTCGGGGCCGCACTCCTGCCGCGAACTGACGCCGACGCCTCGCCTCGGATCTCCCTGTCCTCGGCGCGGCGTGGCCGCAGGCGCCACTTTCTCACCCGCGTCGGGGCCGCACTCCTGCCGCGAACTGACGCCCGACGCCCCGCCTCGGATCTCCCTGTCCTCGGCGCGGCATGGCCGCAGCGCGACCCCGAGGCCCTATTTGGTCCGGATGGCGAACAGCCGCTCACCGTACTGCACCGGCTGGCCGTTCTCCACGTACACGTTGACGACTTCCCCGTCATACTCCGAGTCGATTTCGTTCATCAGCTTCATCGCTTCGATGATGCAGAGGACCTGGCCCTTCTTGATGGTCGCACCGATTTCGGCGAACGCAGGGGCACCGGGCTCGGGTGAGCAGTAGAACGTTCCGACGATCGGCGACTTCACGACGGCGAGCTCGATCTCGGTGTCCGCCGCCTCGGTGGTGACGGTGATGGCCGCGGCCGATGGCCCAGGGCTGGCGTCCACGCCGGACGACAGACCGGGCGCCCCCGTGGTCGCCACGCCGGAGGATGCGGCGGCGGGAGGACCAGGGGCATCCTTGCGGATTTTCAGGCGCAGTCCGTCGTGCTCGATTTCGAACTCGGACAACTCGTGCTCGCGCACGAGGTCGAGAATCTGCTTCAACTGGTCCAGGTCCATTCGGTTCTCGCGGGCCCGCCGGCGCCGGTGCGCTCAGACTTCGATGAGCTCGGTCGGCACGTCGGTGAGGACGTCCACGCCCTCAGCCGTCACCACCACATCGTCCTCGATCCGGACGCCCCCCCATCCTGCGACGTACGCCCCCGGCTCGATCGTGAACACCATCCCGGCCGCCAGGCGGTCGCCAGCGCCGGACGCCTCGCCGTCCCGGCGGCGCGAGATGCGGGGCTCCTCGTGCACCTCGATCCCCAGGCCGTGACCGGTGCCGTGGCCGAACGCCTCCCCGAGGCCGTGGCGTGTCAAGGTTTCGCGCGCGGCCTCGTCCACCTCGAACCGCAGGCGCCCCGGACGCACGGCGGCCACGGCGCGATCGTGCGCCTCGAGGACCGCGGCGTGCACCTCGCGAGCCCTCCGGCTGGCCGCACCGACCGACACGGTCCGGGTGAGGTCCACGCAGTATGAGTCGTAGACACCGCCGAAGTCCAGCACCACCAGGTCGCCTTCGATCAACATTCGCTCCCCGGGATGCGCGTGCGGAAGCGCGCCATTGGGCCCGCCCGCCACAATCGTATCAAACGCCGTCCGCTCGAACCCGGCCTCGCGGATGCGCGTGTCGATGAGCGAGGCGACCTGCCGCTCGGATCGCCCCCGCCGCGCCTCTCCCACCACCACCCGGGCGACCTCGGACAGCCGGCGCGCCGCCTCGCGCAGCGTGGCCAGCTCCCACTCGTCCTTGCAGACGCGCGCGGCCTCGACGACACCCTCGGTCGGCACGAGGATGCTGGTACCACCGTCCAGCCGCTCCTCCAGCCAGCGGAACCGGCTCACGGTGAGGTGCGCGGCCTCGAAGCCGATGCGCGCCGCGCCGAGCGACGTCAGGACACCGATGAGCGCCTCGTCGTACGAGCTCTTGACCGGCACCAGCTCCAGCCCCGGGCACTCGAACCCGGTTCCCCGCGTCTCGTCGACTGCCGTGAAGTACCGAAAATCCGTGATCAGGGCCAGCCGATCGCCGGTCACGACGACGATGGCGGCGCTGCCGGTGAAGTTCGAGAGATACCGGATGTTCGCGAGCGAGGTCACGACCAGCGCATCGAGACCGTCGGCCGAGGAGGCCGTCCGAATCCGCCGGTGGCGAAGACTAAGAGCGGAGGTGGGCGCGTGCGACATGGACGGCGTCGAGAAACCGCTCGAGAGCCGCAACCGTGCGATCCGCCCGCAGGTGTTCGGGGCTCGGGGATTCGGGCGCAGGGGGCGGCGCTTCGAACACGGCAACGGGCGGAACCGGCGGCGTTGGCGGAGCGATCGTGACCTCCGCCGCCACGACGGGCCTCTCGGGCGGCGGGAGCGGCGCTTCGACAGCAACGCTGGGGGCCTCCGCGGCCGGCCTCTCAATCGCGGCCGGCTTCGGCGGTTCTGCTGCCGGAACGGGGAGCGGCGGCCGGTACGGCACAGGAAGGGGCGGCGCAGGGACATGAGTCGCCGGCCCGAGCTCGTGCGCGAGCTGGCTGACGGCGTGCTCCAGGTCGGGGTCGTTTCGCGCCATGCCGAGCGCGAGGCGGTACTGATCCAGAGCCTCGGCCAGATCGCCGCGGCGATGGAAGATGTCGGCCAGGCCGCGGATGGCGGCGAGGTTTTCGGGAGCGCTCTTGAGGACGATTTCGAGCTCGTGCTGCGCCTCCTCGAGCTGGTTCGCCTCGATGAGGGCGCGGCCGAGCGTCACGCGGGCCGACAGGTAACCGGGATGAATCGCGAGGCCGGCGCGGCAGACCCGGACTGCCTCTTCGATTTCCCCCGCCCGACGATACTCCTCGGCGAGCTGGGCGAATGCAATCGACGCCGGATCCTTCTGGATCCGGCGTCGAAGGTCTTCAATCCGCGGGTTGTCGGCCATCCTGAGAGGATAGCCTAGCTTACTGTGACTTTCGTATCCGTGACGGCGCGCTGGCCCGTGTCGTCGACGACCGACAGCGTCACATCATAGACGCCGGGCGCCGCGAAGGTGTGGCTGACAGCGCGTCCGGTCGCCTGGCTTCCGTCGCCGAAGTACCAGCTGGTACTCCACGATACTGTGCCCGAAGGTCGACGTGGACGTTTCCGCGTTGAACTGCACGGCCTGTCCGGCTGCGGGTGCGTCGGGTGAGAAGACGAACGATGCCGTCGGGCCCGCCGGCGCGGTCACGGCGACCGGCTGACTCGTCGAATTGGAGACCCCGCGATCGTTGGTGACCGTCAGGCTCACGGTGAACGTCGCCACCGAGGTGAACGGGTGCTTGACGACCTGTCCGCTCGCGGTCGTTCCGTCGCCGAAGTTCCAGAGGAAGCTCGTGATGCCCGAGGGGTCCGTGCACGGGTCGGATCCGGCGCAGCTCGTCGAGGCGTCGAAAATCTC
The DNA here is from genome assembly GCA_963840225.1 of uncultured Acidobacteriota bacterium. Lineage (GTDB taxonomy): Bacteria > Acidobacteriota > Vicinamibacteria > Vicinamibacterales > CAVVIG01 > JBLMXQ01. The sequence goes on along the minus strand of CAWIYH010000004.1, from coordinate 244,730 downwards.
CGGCGTGGCGGCCTGGACCGGCGTCGGCGAGAAGACGAAGGCCGCCTTCGGCGTGTCCGCCGGCGGCAGGACGACGCCTTCGGGCACGAGGCGCAACGTCACGTACTCGTTCGCCGTGGCCTGGAAGTTGTCTGAAATCGGTGTCGCGACGATGTCGACGCACAACCCGGGGACGGACGAGCTGAAGATTCCCGGTGCACAGGTGGGTGTGAACGTCGAGCCGTCCGGCGCAGGCGGCGCGGTATAGGTGGTGCTGGCCTTGCCGTCCGAAGTGGTCGTGATGGTCCGCGCCCCGAGCGTGCCATAGTCCAGCAGCGTCGTCCCGACGCGGATGTCGAGACGGACGGCGACCCCGCTCAGGGGCTGCCCGCTGGGGCCGAACGCAGTGACCTGGATGGTCGAGCGCGACGCGCCGTCCTGGGGGATGCTGTCGGGCGACGCCGTCACCCTGAGCGAGAGCGCCAGCGTTGAAGGCCCACCGAGCCCCGGCGTGTCGGACTGGTGAACGGTACAGGCCGCCGCCAGCACGGCAGCGGCGACGACTGGCATGGCACGAAGGGCCTTGGTCATGGACTGCGCAGCCTTCTCTACTGGGTGTCGCCGAAGTTCCCGAAGTCGATCTGGATGTTGCCCGTCACGTTGACGGCGTTCCCGACCGCGTCGTGGCCGTAGAAGGTCACCTTCGCGATCGTCGTGATGATGGAGGGGCTGGCGGTGAGCTGCACCAGCGGCGACTCCTCCTTCGCCGAGTGCCGCACGATCTCGAACCCGAGCTGGATGGACCCGCCCGCCGGAATCGTGCCGGTGACGGCCCCGTCCCACGCAAACGGCACGTCCACGCCCGGCGTGTTGCGGCCGTCCGAGCGCACGTACTCGATGTGCAGCTGGTTGATGGTGACGTCGTTGTTCGAGGTCGGCGAGACGGGGTTCGCTTCGCCGACGTCCTTGAGTGGCGCGCGCAGCGTCACCCGCGCCACGTCGTTGAACACGGTGGGACAAGGGTTCTGCGTCGTGCACAGCCCGCCGCTCGTGACGAGGGTCAGGACGTCGGACAGCAGGGTCCCGCCGAACTGGTTGGGGTGGTTCCCTGGGGCGGCCTCCAGCGCGTCGATGGTCAGGTAGACGGGCGCCCGCCCCTGCCGGATGACGTTGCCGCACGAAACGCTGCCGGCGGCGGCAGCGGACACGACGATCAGTTGAAAGATCCTGCGCATACGCGTTGTCCTGCCGTCAGCTCCTGATGATGCGCGGCGTGATGAAGATGAGCAGTTCCGAGTTCTCGTCGGTGACCGTATCGTGCTTGAACAGCCAGCCGAGCAGCGGGATCCGGCTGAGCCCCGGCGTCCGATCCTCGGCGGTGGACGAATTGCTCGTGTAGATGCCGCCGATGACCGTCGTCTGGCCGTCGCGCACCAGCACCTGCGTGTTGGCGCGCTGCGTGTTGATCGGGGGAATGCCGCCGACGGCGCGGTTGAAATCGGGCGACGCGTTCTCGACCGCGATGTTCATGATGACGGTGTTCGCCGAGGTGATCTGCGGCGTCACCTTCAGCGTGAGCGCGGCGTCCTTGAACGACACCGTGACGGTGTTGTTCGCGATCGTCTGAATCGGAATCTGGACGCCCTGCATGATTTCCGCCTCGACGTTGTTCTGCGTCGACACGCGCGGCGTCGAGAGCAGCCGGGCGTTGCCCGAGTTCTCGAGCGCGGAGAGCGCAACGTCGAGGTTGAACGCGCCGTTGATCGACCCGAGCTGCAGCCCGATGGCGCTGGTCGCGCCCTTGACCGGCAAGTTCACGCCGGTCGACGTCGCCGCCGGCCCCTGCGCGGTGCCGGTCCGGCCGCTGAGGCTGCCGCTGTTGGGAAACGCCAGGTTCGTGGTGTTGCCGAGCGCCGGGCTGACCTGCCCGTTCATGCCCCACTGAACCCCGAGCTGGCGCGCGTAGTTCTTGTTGGTCTGGACGATGCGCGCCTCGATCTCCACCTGCGGCTGCGGTTTGTCAAGCGTGGTGATGAGGTCGGTCGCCGTCGTGAGGTGTTCCGGCAGGTCGGTGATGATGAGCGTGTTCGTCCGCGCGTCCACCTGGACCGTGCCGCGCTGCGACAGGGCGCTCTTCGTGATCAGCGCCTGCACGTCCTGCGCCTTCGCATAGCTGAGCGTCTTGGTGAGCACCTGCAGCTGGCCGGCCAGCGCCTGTTCGTCGGCCAGCTTCCGGCGCTGCGTTTCCTCGTCGGCGAGGACCGACAGCGGCGCGATCCGGACGATGGTGCCGTCGACGCTGTACCCGAGCTTGTTCGCCCGCAGGATGATGTCGAGCGCCTGGTCCCAGGGGACGTCGCGCAGGGCCACGTCCACCGACCCCTGCACGGCAGGATCGATGACGATGTTCAGGCCGCTGATCTCGGCGAACGTGCGCAGCACGGCGCGGAGGTCGGCCCCCTGGAAGTCGAGGCTGACGGGATGGCCGGTGAACTTGCGCGCTCCGCCGCGCGCCAGCTCGGGCGCCGGCTCCTGGACAACGGCCGGTGGCGATGGTGGCGCCGGCGGTGGCGCCGCCGGGATCTGCTCCGGTCCGGGCGCCTGGGCCGCGGCCCCCGGCGCGCGAAGCGCGGCGGAGGGCTGCGGCACCTTTGGCGCCACGCCCTGCGCGGAGGGGTGATCGCGGCCGAGCCCGAGCGCGGTGATGGGATCCTGCGGCGGCGCGTCGGGAGCCGCCGTCGACGCCTTCACGTATCGCGGGGCGTTCGGCGCGGCCTGGTCCAGGTCCACGACGACCCTGTTCCTGTCGGCCCGCACATGATGGGCGACCGGCTGCGCCAGCGTGATGCGTACGCGCGAAGATGGGGCGCCGAGCAGGTCGCTCGCCTCGACGGCGAGGTCCGCGATGGTCCCCTTCGAGGCGCGGACGGCGGCCGCGGCCGCCTTCGTGAGGCCCCGCCCGTCCACGTTGCGGAACTCCACGACGAGGGTGAACGGATCGGGTTGAGTGGCCACGTACGGCACGGGCGCGTCGGCCTCGATGACGAGCGAGGTTCCGTTGTCGGCCGCGCGGGCCGTCAGACCGGTCAGCCGCACGGGAGCGACGCCCGCGGCGGCGACGGGTCCGGCCGCGTCGGCGAATACGCCGGCGAGGCCCACACAGAGCACAAGGGCGAGGCCCTTCACGACAGTCATTCCTTCCCGTCCTCGAGCGTCCGCAACAGCTTCCGGACCTCCCGCTGCTTGACGAGTGACAGCGGATCGTTGACCTGCTGCACGATGATCAACCCCTGCGGCGTCACGGTCTTGATCGTGCCGTCCAGCAGCTTGTCGCCCTGGTGCATGATGTAGGTCCTGTTGTCGGGACCCTGCACCATGGCGATGAGCGCGCCGCGACTCTGCATGATCCCGCGCACCGAGATCTCGGCCACCGTCATGCCGGCCGGTCCCTCGCCCTTCTGCGCCGGTATCCGGCCGTCGGCGGCGGCGCCGATGAGGTTCAGGAACGGATCGCGGCGGCCGTCGGGCTGATACGAGTAGGTTTCGGGCGGCGCGGGCGCGGCCGGGGGCGCCGCGGGCTGGGCGGCAGCCGGCGCGGCGGCCTGGGGCGCCGGCGCCTGGCGCGCGAGCGCGAGTCCCGACGAGAGCGACGCGAGCAGCAGGGTGCAGGCCAGGGCGCGCATGATCAGCTCTTGGCCGCCGGGCGGGCCGCCGCCTTGCGGCCGGTCGGCTTGGGCGCCTGCGGCTTGTCCAGCAGGACGAACGTCGTCGCGGTGCACTTCGCGCTGATCGTCAGGTTCGGCTCCGGCTTGTCCTTGCCCTTGATCTCGACGGCGCCGATGTTGACGATGCGCGTGAACTTGCCGACGCGGTCGAAGAAGATCGCGAGGTTGTGATAGGTGCCGTCGAGCTCCAGCGAGATCGGCCACGACGCGTGGAGCTGCGCGGTGACGATCGGTTCCGGCTTGAAGCTCTTGATCGTCAGGTTGGACTGCGTCGCGACGGTCTGCATGCGGCGCAGCAGGTCGGCCGCGTCCTTCTCGTCGGGCAGCACGGCCTTCAGGCTGTTCAGGCGCTGTTCGAGCTCGGCGACCTGCGCGCGGAACTCGGGCAGCTTCTTGGCGGTCGCGAGACCCTTGCTGATGTCGGCGCGGAGCGACTGCAGCTGGTGCCGGCGCGCCTCCATATCGGCGTGCTGCGGCATCTCGTAGTAGTAGAAGAAGACGCCGATGCCCGCGAGGGCGAGCACGAGAAACGCCCCCACCTGACCGTACCACGGCAGCTTCGTGAGACTGATATCCATCGGCGTCGACTACCCAGCCGTATCGGGGCAGCGACCCCGCGGCTTTACGTGGCGTGCGCGCGTCTGCACGCGGATTTCCATCTATCCACCCGACTTGGCGGTGCCGGCCGACGCGACGGCCGCGGGCGCGCCGGGCTGCTGGAACTGCGCCTTCAGCGTGAACTTCACGAGCTCGCCGGGCGGCTGCGGAATGGTCTCCGTCGAGCTGCTGACGATCTCGATCGACCGCTTGAAAAACCCCGACGCCTCCAGGTTCGCCACGAAGTCCGAGACGCCGGTGACCGTCGTCGACCGGCCTTCGATCGTCACCTCGGGACTCGCGGCGCTCTGCTTCAGCCCGGTCAGCCACAGCATCGGCGGCAGCGCACGGCTGATCTGATCGAGCATGTGGACCGGACCGGTCTGCTCCTTGCGGAGCTGCTCGATGAGCGCGACCCGCTGCTGCAGCTGCGCGCGTCGCTGCTCGAACTGCTGCACCTGCGAGATGATGGAGTGCAGGCGCACCGTCTCGCGCTGCGACGACACGATCTCCGCGTCGAGCGCGGCCGACGCGCGCTCGAGGGCCCAGTAGCGCCAGCCGATGACGAGCGCCGTCAGGAGGAGGATGAACGAGCAGCCGATCGTGATCTTGTGACCGACCTGGAACGGGACCTTGCGCTTGGCGCGCTCGCGTTCGACGGTCAGCAGGTTGATGCGGATCATCGGTCCCCCGCCCTTCGCAGCGCGAGCCCCACGGCCACGGCCGCGGTCGGCGCGAGCGTGTCGGCGTCCTCGACCCCGAGCTTCGCCGGGTCGAGCGCGATCCGCGCGAACGGGTTGAACGCCTCCACCGGCGCGCCGAAGCGGTCTTCCACCGCCTGGGCGAAGCCGTCGACGCGCGAAGCGCCGCCGCTCAGCATGATGCGGTCGATCCGATCGGACGCGGCCGTCGCCTTGAAGAAGTCGAACGTCTTCTGAATCTCGAGCAGCACGTTGTCGGTCATCGCGTGCAGCACCGGCTTGACGTCCCCGAAGGTCGTGCCGTCGACGGGATGGCCGCGTTTGAGCTGTTCGGCGCTGTCGAACGGCAGGCTGAGCTCCTTCTGTATCGCCTCGGTGTAGGCGTTGCCGCCCGTCGAGATGTCGCGCGTGAAGACCGACTGCTCGCCGCTCAGGATGTTGATGTTGATGGCGCTCGCGCCGGCGTTCAGCAGCACGACGACCGCATGCGGATCGAGCCCGTAGTTCAGCTCGTAGGCGTTCTGCAGCGCGAAGGCATCGACGTCGACGACCACGGGCACGCGTCCGGCCTGCGCGATGACGCCGGTGTAGTCGGCGATCTTCTCCTTCTTCGCCGCCACGAGCAGCACGTCCATCGTCCCGTTGGCGTCGGGACCGGTGCCCGGGTTCAGGATCTGGTAGTCGAGGTTGACGTCCTGGATGTCGAACGGGATGTACTGCTCGGCCTCCCAGTAGATGGACTCGGCGAGCTCGGACTGGGTCATCACCGGCAGGTTGATCTTCTTGACGATGACCGCGTTCCCGGAGAGCGACGCGACGACCTCCTTGGTCTTGAACAGCTTGTTGTCGAAGAGACGGCGGATCGCCTCGGCGACCGCGCTGCCGTCGATGATCGCGCCGTCGACGATGCTGTCGGGCGGCACCGCCTCGATGGCGAACGCGGTGACGCGATACGATTTGCCCGACGCCTTCAGCTCGACCGCCTTGACGGCGCTCGAGCCGATGTCGAGGCCCACGACCGGTTTTGATTTGCCCAGCCCAAACACTGTGTGGTCCTGTTCTGATGAGCGCGAGGGTCGCCCCCGCAAAGCTGATACCAGACCTCAACCGACGGCAGCCGCACGAAATTCTGAACAGGCACGCGAAAACTGCGATCGTTGCCGCCGACGATCGCTGCCGGACGATTACAGTTTCGTTACTCGATTACGAACCTGAGGAGCCGGCGGCGGAGGGGCGCAAGCCGCCGTCCCCTCGCGCTGTTTATCGGATGGAGCGGCCGAGCCCTTGACAGTGCCCAGAAGGGCACGTATCATTTGGGTTTACCGTTACCCGCTCACCCCCAACAGTAGAGCGGATTCCATTGGTGCGGGTCGAGGCTCGCGCTCAAGCACAAAGGCACTGGCACGGGATGTCTACGTTCATGGCCGGCGCGGGTCTGATCGCGCAGAACGCCAGCTGGCACGTCATCGACGCAGAGGGCCGGGTGCTCGGTCGCATTGCGACCGAGACCGCGCGGCTCCTGCAGGGCAAGCACAAGGCCATCTACACGCCGTTCCTCGATACGGGCGATCACGTGGTGGTGGTGAACGCGGCGAAGGTGAAGCTGACCGGCCGCAAGGAAGATCAGAAGATTTACCGTCACCACAGCGGCTACGAGGGCGGGCTTCGCGAGGAGCGGGCGCGCATCGTGCGGCAGCGCCGACCCGAGCGGCTGGTCGAAGAGGCCGTGCGCGGCATGCTGCCGAAGACGAAGCTGGGCGAGGCCATGTATCGGAAGCTCAAAGTGTACGCCGGTCCGGATCACCCGCACGCGGCGCAGAAACCTGTCAAGCGCGAGGTCGCGTAACGTGGCAGCAGTGCAGTACTACGGAACCGGACGCCGCAAGACGTCCACCGCCCGCGTATTCCTCCGGCCGGGCACCGGAGCTATCAGCGTGAACTACCGGTCGTTCGAAGCCTTCTTTCCCACCGAAGCGCTCCGCACCCAGATTCGCCAGCCGCTCGTCGTCACCGAGACCGGCGACCGGTTCGACATCCTGGCCACCGTCGCCGGCGGGGGCGTGTCGGGACAGGCCGGGGCGGTGCGGCTGGGTATCGCGCGCGCGCTGGTCGAATACAACGCCGAGTTGCGGAAGCCGCTCAAGACCGGGGGGCTGCTGACGCGCGACGCGCGCGCCAAGGAACGCAAGAAGTACGGCATGGCGGGAGCGCGCAAGCGCTTCCAGTTCAGTAAACGTTAAAGGAGCAACGCTTGGCCGCGATCGCGATGAAGGATCTGCTGGAGGCGGGGGTTCACTTCGGCCACCAGACGAAGCGCTGGAACCCGAAGATGAAGGAGTTCATCTTTGGCGAACGGAACGGCATCTACATCATCGACCTGGGCAAAACGGTGAAGCTGTTCCGCGACGCCGAGGATTTCGTCTCCAACCTCGCCGCCGAAGGCCGGACGATGCTCTTCGTCGGGACCAAGCGCCAGGCCCAGGACGTGATCGCCGAGGAGGCGCAGCGCTGCGGCATGTTCTACGTGAACGAACGCTGGCTCGGCGGCCTCCTGACCAACTTCGCGACCATTCAGCGCAGCCTCGGCCGGCTCCGGGACATCGAGGCGATGGCCACCGACGGCCGCTACGACACGCTCTCGAAGAAGGAGATCGCGCGCAACGAGAAGGAGCGCCGCAAGCTCGCCAAGAACCTCGACGGCATCCGCGGCATGTCGCGACTGCCCGACGCGGTGTTCGTCGTCGACACGAAGAAGGAGAAGATCGCGGTCGACGAGGCGCGCAAGCTCAAGATTCCCGTGATCGGCATCGTCGACACGAACTGCGATCCGGACGAAGTCGACTACGTCATCCCCGGGAACGACGACGCGCTGCGCGCGATTCGCCTGTTCGCCTCGCGCATCGCCGAGGCGGTGCTCTCGGGCCGCGGGATTCGCGAGTCGGCCGACGTCGAAGCCGGCCGCGACGGGTCCGAGGATCCGGGCGACGAGCAGGGCCGGCGGCAGGGCCGTCCGGCGCGCCGGCCGCGGCAGGAAGCCCAGCCGGCGTCCGCGTAGTCGCGCCCACGCTCGCTTCCCTTTCGAGACGCCGGCTTCCGCTCAGGGGCCGGCGTTGTCGTGTACTGGCGCAGGGCAGCGGCACATCACAATCAGGCATTCGAACTCGAGGCACGTCATGGCGATTTCCGCAGCAGAGGTCAAGAAGCTCCGCGATCAGACCGGCGCGGGCATGATGGATTGCAAGGCGGCGCTCGAAGAAGCCGGCGGCAACTTCGACGAGGCGACGACCCTGCTCCGGAAAAAGGGGCTCGCCAGCGCCGCGAAGAAGGCGGGCCGCGCCACGAGCGAGGGGCTCATCGGCAGCCGTCTGGCGGCCGATCACGGCGCCGGCATCCTCGTAGAGGTCAACTGCGAGTCCGACTTCGTCGCGCGGACCGACGACTTCCAGCAGCTCGTCACCGACGTGATCGGCGAGATCGAGAAGGCAGGCGACGGCGCCACCGACGCCTGGCTGCAGGACCCCGACGGTCCCATCCGCAAGCGCGTGGCCGCCGCCATCGGCAAGCTCGGCGAGAACATGGCGGTGCCGCGCTTCGTCCGCTACGCCGGCCACGGCTACGTCGGCCAGTACATCCACATGGGCGGCAAGATCGGCGTCCAGGTGGAGTTCGGCGGCGTCACGCCGGCGATGCGCGATCGCGAGGAACTGGCGACCCTGGTCAAGGAAACCGCGATGCAGATCGCGGCGGCGAGCCCGGCCTACGTGTCGCGCGAGGAGGTCCCGGCGGACGTCCTGGAGAAGGAGCGGGCCATCTATCGCGCCCAGATGGAGGGCTCGGGCAAACTGGCGCCCGTCGTCGAGAAGGTCGTCGAAGGCAAGCTCGGAAGCTACTACGCGCAGGTGGCGCTGGTCGAGCAGCCGTCGATCCGCGATCCGAAGACGACCGTGGGCGAGGTGCTCCGGGCGGCGGCCAAGGCGCTCGGGGCCCCGGTCACGGTCACGCGCTTCGCCCGGCTGAAGGTCGGCGAGGCCGCAGCCTAACCGAAAGCCTAAACCGTGAGGGCTCAGGGCAAGGGGCCGAGCCCTCGACCCCGAGCCCTTTGCCCTGAGCCCCGAGCCGTATCTATAATCACCTTTCGATGCCCGCCTCCGACCCCGCCTACAAGCGCGTTCTCTTGAAGCTCTCGGGCGAAGCGCTCATGGGCGAGCAGAGCTACGGCATCGATCCGGCCGTGGCCACCCAGATCGCCCGCGACATCGCCGAAATCCAGTCGATGGGTGTGGAAACGGCGATCGTGATCGGCGGCGGGAACATCTTCCGCGGCGTGGCGGCGAGCGCGCGCGGGATGGACCGCGCGACCGCGGACTACATGGGCATGCTCGCCACCGTCATCAACGCGCTGGCCCTGCAGGACGCGCTGGAGCAGGCCGGCGTGGTGACGCGCGTCGTGACGGCGATCGAGATGCGGGCCGTCGCCGAGCCCTTCATCCGGCGCCGCGCCATCCGCCACCTCGAGAAGGGGCGGGTCGTGGTCTTCGGCGCCGGCACGGGCAACCCGTACTTCAGCACCGATACGGCGGCCGCCCTGCGCGCGATGGAGATCAAGGCGGACGTCATCCTCAAGGCCACGAAGGTGGACGGCATCTACGACGCCGATCCGATGCTCAACCCCACGGCCAGCCGGTTCGACCGCATCTCGTACCTGCAGGTGCTCGAGCAGGGCCTGAAGGTGATGGACGCCACGGCCATCTCGCTCTGCATGGACAACCGGCTGCCCATCGTCGTCTTCAACCTCCGCACGCCCGGCAACATCCGGCGGGCCATCGTCGGCGAACCGATCGGGTCGCTGGTGAGCGCGTGAGCCGGACATTGCGCGTGCGGCGGGTGATTCGAGGGTCTCAACCATGGACGTGAACGATTTGAAGGGCCTCTATGCCGAGGTCACCAAGCGGATGAGCGCGACGGTCGAGCACCTGCGGCACGAGCTCGGAGGCGTGCGAACGGGGCGCGCGTCGGTGACGATTCTCGACAGCGTGCACGTCGACGCCTACGGCGCCAAGATGCCACTGAACCAGCTCGCGGGGCTCTCGGTCCCCGAGCCGACGCTCATCGTCGCCCAACCGTTCGACCCGTCGCAGCTCGGTGCCATCGAGAAGGCGATTCGCGCCTCCGACCTCGGGCTGAACCCGTCGAACGACGGGAAGGTGGTGCGCATCCCGATTCCGCCGCTTACCGAAGAGCGCCGCAGGGAGCTCTCCCGCCACGTGCACAAGCTCACCGAGGAAGGGCGCAACGGCGTGCGTCAGGTCCGCCGCGACGCGAACGAGCGCCTGAAGAAGCTCCTCAAGGACCACGCCGTCTCCGAGGACGACGAAAAGAAGGGGCTCGACGAGGTGCAGAAGCTCACCGACCGGCACATCGGCCAGATCGACGAGCTCCAGACGAAGAAGGACGGCGAGCTGCTCAACAAGTAGCCGGCGGGATTCGTGACCTACTTCACCCATCTCGAATGCTCGGTGCCCTGCGGCGCCTCTCCGCTCGATCCGCGGGGGCGCCACCATCTCTGCACGTGCGGAGCGCCGCTCCTCGCGCGCTACGATCTGGAGGCGGCGCGCGGGTGGTCCCGCGCGTCGCTCGCGGGCCGCGCCCCGGACATGTGGCGGTACCGCGAGCTGATGCCGCTCTTCGACGGCGAATCGCCCGTGACCCTCGGCGAGGGCTTCACGCCGCTCGTGCACGCACGGGCACTTGGCGCGCACCTGGGGCTCGACTGGCTGTACATCAAGGACGAGTCGCTCAATCCGACCAACTCGTTCAAGGCGCGCGGGCAGTCGGCCGCGATCACCCGGGCGAAATATCTCGGCGCGACCACCATCGCGCTGCCGACGGCCGGCAACGCCGGCAACGCGGCCGCCGCCTACTCCGCCGCCGCCGGCCTGCGCTGCGAGGTCTTCATCCCGAAGGACGCCAAGAAGCCGTTCGTCGACGAGTGCCGGCTGTACGGCGCCAGCGTCACGCTGGTGGACGGCCTCATTACCGACGCCGGCCGCCTGGCCGCCGAAACGGGCCGGCCGCTCGGCTGGTACGACGTCTCGACGCTGAAGGAGCCGTACCGCGTCGAGGGCAAGAAGACGATGGGCTACGAGCTCGTCGAGCAGATGGACTGGCGCTACCCCGACTGGATCATCTATCCGACCGGCGGCGGCACCGGAATGGTCGGCATGTGGAAGGCGTTCGAGGAGCTGGAGCGCATCGGGTGGATGGCGCCGGCCAAGCGTCCCCGCATGGTCACGGTCCAGGCCGAAGGCTGCGCGCCGATCGTCCGCGCATTCGAGCAGGGCGCCGAGAAGGCCGCGCCGTGGGAGCACGCCTCGACGGTCGCCGACGGGCTGCGCGTCCCGCGCGCCATCGGCGATTTCCTCATCCTGCGGGCGATTCGGGAAAGCGGCGGCACGGCGCTCGCCGCGCGCGACGAGGATCTGGTGCGCGGCATGCTGGACATCGGCAGGCTCCAGGGCATCAGCGCCGCTCCGGAGGGCGGCGCCGCGCTCGTGGCCGTCGAGCGGCTGGTCGCCGACGGCACGATCAAGCCGGCGGATACCGTGGTGCTGTTCAATACCGGCGGCGCGCTCAAGTACCTGGATGTGATTGCGTCGCGTGGATAAGCCGGCACCTGAGCCACCGCCGCGCTGACACAACCGGGCGTGCCTATCCCCCGAACGTCACCCCGAGCGCCCGGGCCGTCTGCAGCAGGTCGTGATCGGGCGGGACGGTCCTGGTCTTCCCCACCACCTCGTCGAGACGCCTGGCGACGATATTCGGCGGCTCGAAGGCCACCATCGACCCGAACTCGCCGCGACGGGCGAGTTCGACGGCCTTGCCGCCGAAGCGCGTGGCAAGCACACGGTCGAAGCTGGTCGGCGCGCCACCGCGTTGAAGGTGCCCGAGGACGACCGACCGCGTCTCCTTGCCGGTCAGCTGCGCCAGCGCGGCGCCGATTTGCGCGCCGATGCCGCCGAGCCGCTCCACGTGGCCCGCGCGTGCGACCTCCACGACCGACAGCGTGCCTCCTTTCGGGTAGGCCCCTTCCGCGACGACGACGATGCTGAAGCGGGCGCCCCAGCGGTCGCGCTCGCGAAGGCGATCGGCGACCGCCTCGAGGCTGTACGGGATTTCCGGGATCAGGATCGCGTCGGCTCCCCCGGCCACGCCGGCGTACAGCGCGATCCAGCCGGCGTAGCGGCCCATCACCTCGACGACCATGATGCGCTTGTGCGCTTCGGCCGTGGTGTGGAGACGGTCGATGGCGTCGGTGGCGAAGGCGACGGCCGTGTCGAACCCGAAACAGTTGGTCGTGCCGACGATGTCGTTGTCGATCGTCTTGGGGACGCCGACGATCGGGATGCCGCGGTTGCAGAACTGGTGCGCGATGGCCAGCGTGCCGTCGCCGCCGATGACGATCAGGGCGTCGAGGCCCATCTTGTGGAACATCTCGACGACGCGGTCCGAGTAATCGCGCGTTCCCTCGGACGTGGTAATCGGATAGGCGAAGGGATTGCCGGTATTGCGGGTGCCCAGGACGGTGCCGCCGAGGCGCAGGATGCCGGTGACGTCGCGCGGCGTGAGCACCCGCGATCGATTCGGCTCGATCAGGCCGTCGAAGCTGTCTTCGAGGCCGATGCACTCGATGCCCGCGTTGCAGGCCGACTTGACGACGGCACGGATGACCGCGTTCAAGCCTGGCGCGTCGCCGCCGCCGGTGAGGATCCCCAGTCGCTGAATGGTCGAGGCCATTCGAACGACTATAGCAAAGCGGCGCGCCGATTGCGGCGCTCAAAACGGCCGTGGTACAATGACGGTTCCCTCGTCGAGTGGGCGGCTAGCTCAGTTGGGAGAGCGCCGCGTTCGCAACGCGGAGGTCGGGAGTTCGAGCCTCCTGCCGTCCACCAATACGTACTGTGCGTTGGGGCCCCGCCCCCAACGCCTGCGCTCGGTCGCCCTCGGTCATCACTCCAGCCGCGCGACGTCGATCGTCACCTGAGCCATCTGCACCGCGTTCCAGAGGACCCTGATCGATCGGGTGGTCTCACCTATTGCCGCGGCATCGAACGACGCCTCCACGAGGCCGCCGACCAGCGGACACCCGAGTGGGCCCTGATCGCAGTATCCGTAGAGATTCGTCCGGCGCACCTCGGTTGGCGCCACGGCACCAGGACCATCAACGGCCACATCAACGGCCGGCACGCTTCCGACGTACGCCATCGTCGAGCGGAGACCGAGCCTCACGGCGATCGAGAGCGTGCCGCGCCAGGGGCGAATGGCCTCTTCGATCTCCCGCAGGCCCCCGCGTCCCCACAGGTCGTTGAGCCGTGCGTGCTCCTCGGCCATCAACTCCACCCGCCGGAACCCGGTGAACACCTCCACCTGCTCGACGGTCCACGAATCGATGGTCGGTCCGTCCACCGCCACGATGTAGCGGCTGTGGAACCGGGTTCGTTCACCGTCGGAATGGGGCAGCGGGCGAGCGCTAGGGCGCGTTCGATGTCGGGCCGGCTGAGGGACTGATGAACGGCGAGGGCGGCGAGCGGCGTCGCGCAGACGGCCAGCACACCAATGAGGAGCCGCCCATGGATCGACAAACGCCTGCTCATTCCGCCACCATGAATGGAGGTCGGCTGGACGCGCTGCCACCCACGAGTGTACGGCCGCTCGCTGCGCTCCGGAATCGTGAGGCGGTCGACGCCGGACCCATGACTCCCTCCACGCCCACCGTCGACGCGCTGCCCGCCGCTGTCGGTGTTCATGAATCTGCACCATCGGGGGCAATGACGGTTCTCGCTGGCGCTGAGCCGTTTTCACACATCTCCGTCGGTCGCGCCATCGTCGGGCCGTCGGGACCTGGCGGCGGAAGAGACGTCTCTGCAAGCGCTTAGCCGTGAAGTCCCTTGGCGCGCCATCCCGGCCCGTCGATTGCGTATCTGTCGTGTTGCCGATCGTTCGCAGGAGCGTCGGCGGTCATGACCACAGCGGGCCACATCCTCATCGTGGACGACTACGAGCCGAACCTGCAGGGGCTCGGGGAGCTGGTGACCGCCGGCGGGTATCGCGTGTCGCTCGCCACCAACGGCGCCGACGCGCTGCGGATCCTGGCCGACGACCGGCCCGACTGCATCCTCCTCGACGTCGTGCTTCCGGGCGGGCCGTCGGGTGTGGAGATCTGCGCCGGGATCAAGAGCGATCCGACCAGCTGCCTGATCCCGATCATCCTGATCAGCGGCGCCACCGAGCGCGACACGCGACTCGCGGGGCTGGAAGCCGGCGCCGACGACTTCCTGAACAAGCCGGTTGACGTCGGCGAGCTGTACACCCGCGTGCGGTCGCTGCTGCGGATCAAGCGCCTTACCGACGAACTCGAGTCGGCCGAGGCGGTCTTCCTGTCGCTCGGCCGCGTCATCGAGGCGCGGGATCCCTCGACCAACGGCCACTGCGAGCGTCTGGCGCACTACGCCACGGCGCTCGGCCAGCGGATCGGCCTCGACCAGAACGATCTGGACGCCCTCTACCGCGGGGCCTTCCTCCACGACATCGGCAAGATCGGCATCCCCGATCGCGTGCTGCTGAAGCGCGGGCGACTGACGCGGCGTGAATACGACGTGATGAAGCGCCACCCGGTCATCGGCGAAGAGCTCTGTCGGACCATCCGCTCGCTCGACAACGTCCGCCCCATTGTGCGCCACCATCACGAGCGAACGGACGGCCGCGGCTATCCCGACGGCCTCGCCGGCGACGACATCCCGCTCATCGCCCGCATCGTGTCGGTCGTGGACATCTTCGACGCGCTCACGAGCGACCGGCCCTATCGCCGGGCCCTGCCGGTCGCGACCGCCTACCAGATGCTGCTCGATCACGCGAACGGCGGCGGCTGCGAGGCAGATCTGGTCGACACCTTCCTGGCGATGCACAGAGCCGGCGGCCTGCTGCCGGCGCCCCTCGACGAACCCGCCAGGATCGCGGGTGCGCCCTGGTTCGTCAGCGGCCCCCAGCGTGCCGCACGTCCGTCGGCTATTTCGCCGGTTCGGGCGGTGCTCGAAGTGAACCGATCCGACTCGGCACCGCCAGGCCAGGCGCCACAGCCCTTCAGTACGCTCTCAGGCCGCTGAGGTCGCCGCGAGTCCGGATCGGCGCCACCCCCGGTTCACGGACCGTCGCGGCGCGCGACACGGCGAATACGGAATCCGCGGATCCGCCGGGCTCCGTCGACGGCACCGCTCGCAACGCCGCGGCGCATGCGTCATGTGGTGCGCGGCTATTCGAAGTTCTCCATCGATCCGGAGATGAACTTCCCGCCGGGACAAAGCTACGCCCACCGGTCCATGCTTCGTGTGTCTCGCCCTCCGACGCAGGCGGGAAGCTGACTGATAAGATGGCGACGATTCGTTCCCGTCCCGAGAGCGGACAGGAACACAAAAGGAGTCGCCGATGTCACCGATCCGACGGGCTCTCGTTGCCCTTGCGACGCTCGCTGTCCTCGCACTCCAGCCGGGTCTGGGCGCCCGCGAACAGGCGACCGGCCAAGAGGTGCCCGGGAGCCTGTACGCCGGCCTCCGCTGGCGCGAGATCGGCCCCTTCCGGGGCGGGCGCGTCCTGGCGGTGAGCGGAGTGCCTGACGATATCGACACGTATTACCTCGGCGCGGTCGTCGGCGGTGTGTGGAAAACAACCGACGGCGGCCACGCGTGGACGGGGCTCTTCCAGCACGAGTCGGTGTCGTCCATCGGCGCCATCGCCGTCGCCCCTTCGAACCCGAACATCCTCTACGTCGGGACCGGCGAGTCGGCGCCGCGCGAGGACATCTCGTTCGGTGACGGCATCTACAAGTCCACGGACGCCGGCAGGACGTGGACCCACTGCGGACTGCCCGACAGCCGCCACATCGCGAAGATCCTCGTCGATCCGTCGAACCCGGATATCGTGCTCGCGGCGGCGCTCGGACACGTCTACGGGCCGAACGCCGAGCGCGGCGTCTTCAGGTCGACCGATGGAGGCGCGACCTGGCGCAGGGTGCTCTACCTGGACGACCGGACGGGCGCCATCGATTCTGGCGTCGGCGCCCGACGCGCCCGGAACGGTCTTCGCGGCGCTCTGGCAGCTGCGCCGCACGCCCTGGAATCTCTCGAGCGGCGGGCCGGGCAGCGGCATCTACAAGTCGACAGACGGCGGCGCCACGTGGACCAATGTCAGCGGCGACCGGACGTCGACCGATGGCTCGTCCTCGGCGGGCGCCGCGCCGCGATCGGGCGCCAACGGGCTGCCTGACGGCGTTCTCGGCAAGATCGGCCTCGCCGTCGTCCCGGACACGCACGGCCAGCAGATCTTCGCGCTCATCGAGGCCGAGCGTGGCGGATTGTACCGCTCCGACGATGGCGGAACGAGCTGGCGCCTCGTCAACAGCGAGCACGTGCTCTGGTCGCGCGCGTGGTACTTCACCAAGGTCTGGGTCCACCCGACGGATCCGAAGACACTCTTCATCGCGGGAAACGCGTTCTGGAAATCGATCGACGGCGGCGCGACGTTCAAGCGCGTCACCCTGCCGGGTGGCGACAACCACGATCTCTGGATCAACCCGCGCGCGCCCGACCGGATGATCGAGGCCAACGACCAGGGCGTCGTCCTGACCGTCAATGCGGGCGAAACCTGGGACAAGCGGAACAACCTGCCGATCGGGCAGTTCTACCACGTGTCGACCGACGGCGAGTTCCCCTACAACATCTACGGTGCCCAGCAGGACATGGGCGCCCTGACCATCGCGAGCCGCGGCTGGGGCGGCATCGGCGATCGCGACTGGTACAACATCGGCGGCGACGACGGCGAGTGCGGGTACGTATGGCCGGATCCGCTCGATTCCCGGTACGTCGTGGCCGGCGGGTACGGCGGCGCCCTGACCGTATTCGACAAGCGCAGCCACCACCTCCGGGATATCGCGCCCTGGTCGAACGCCAACAGCGGATACCCGGCGAGCGAGCTGAAGTACCGCTTCACATGGACGTCGCCGGTGGCGTTCTCTCCGAGCGATCCCCACGTGCTCTACATGGGCTCGCAGTACCTGATGGAGACCCGGGACCGCGGACGGAGCTGGAAGGTGATCAGCTCCGATCTCACACGGAACGACACCAGCAAGCAGGGGCTTTCAGGCGGTCCGATCACGAAGGACAACGCGTCGGTCGAGTACTACGACGTCATCTTCGCCATTGCGCCGTCTCCACTGCAGCCGGGCCGGATCTGGGTCGGCACCGACGACGGCCTAGTGCAGATGACCTCCGACGGCGGCGCGACGTGGCGCAAGGTGACGCCGCCAGGCCTCCCCGAATGGGAGAAGGTGTCGCTCATCGAAGCGTCGCACTTCGACCCAGAAACGGCCTACGTCGCCGTGGACGGTCACAAGATGGACGACTTCGCGCCGCACGTCTACCGTACGCACGACGGCGGCAGAAGCTGGACCGCCATCACCACCGGCCTCGCGGCGCCGGCCTACGTGTACGCGGTGCGCGAGGACCCGAAGCGGCGGGGACTGCTCTATGCCGGCACCGAGACCGGGGTGTTCGTGTCCTTCGACGACGGAGCCCACTGGCAGTCGCTGCAGCTGAACCTGCCGACGACCTCGGTCCGCGATCTCGCGGTCCACGACGACGATCTGGTCGTCGCCACGCACGGCCGATCGTTCTGGGTGCTGGACGGCATCGGCCCGCTGCGCCAGGCGTCGGCCGCCACCGCCGGCCGCGACCTGCACCTGTTCGAACCGGCGACCGCGCTGCGGATTCACGAGGCGGGCAGCTACTCGATTCCCTCCGGGGCCGTCGGAGCCAATCCGCCCGGCGGCGCCGTGATCGACTACTACCTCGGGGCGCGGGCCGATCGCGTGGCGATTGAGATCCGCGACGCCCAGGGTCGTCTCGCCTTTTCGCTGACGAGCGACCACCCGCGGGAAACCGAGGCGCCCGAACTGCCCTTCGATCAGGCGACGGGCGGCGAGCGCCTGTCGCCCGAGGCGGGACAGCATCGCCTGGTCTGGGACCTGCGCTATCCCCTGCCGCCGCTCATTCCTGGAACGGCCTACGATGAGCGGTCTCCGCGCGGCGTGCTGGCGGTGCCGGGCGTCTACCACGTCACGCTGACGGCCGGGGGGCACACGGCAAGGACAGACCTGACCGTCAAGAACGACCCGCGATCGTCGGCGACCCAGCCCGCGCTCGTCGCCGAGTTCGCGCTCGCCTCCCGCCTGATGCGGATGCTCGGCGATCTGCACGCGACGGTGCGCGACATCAGGGCGACGACCTCGTCCTTCGACGCCCAGCGGAAGGGCGAGGCGCAGGACATCCTCGATCTGCTCTACGAGTGGCGTGCGAAGGCCAACATCGACCTCCTGAACTACCCCATGCGGCTGAACGCCAGAATCGCGTATCTCGAAGACGAAGTGGACTTTGGCGACGGGGCCCCGACGACGCAGTTCAGGGAGATGGCTGCGGAATACGAGCAGCAGCTGAATCAGCTGGTCAGGAAATGGAAGGCGTTGAAGGACCGATAGGAAGGATCTGCCCAGGATTTCACGGAAATATGCCCAAAAAGCTGGACCCCGCCGGTGTACGACCGAATGTACGTACAAGGAGTCTCGTTAGCGGCATTCGATTTGCCGATGGGTCGACTGCCCGAAGGGCAATCGCCCAACGGCACCGCGGGGTTCGGCGATGTGGAACTGGTTTAACTGCTATCTCTCGGGCAGACACGAATATGGGGTCTGGTGCGAGCCGGGCGCGATCTTCCTGAGGTGCGTGCACTGCGGCAGACGATCGGCCGGGTGGGAGCTGGACGCGAAGACGCCGCCGCGAACGGCGCGCGCCACATCGAAGCCGGCGCCGACCGCCGCCGTCGGACGACGGCCGGGTCCCGTCCTGCCGTTCGACCGGGCAGCCGCCCATTGAGCCCCCGTTGACAGTGCCGCCGCGGCCCGACGACAATACGGGCTCGTGGCGGTTCCGCGCATTTCCAAAGAAGATCTGAAGCTGCGTCTCGATGCCGACAGCCCGCCGGTCGTGGTGGACGCCCGTCTGAAGTACCCCTACGAGCACAGTACCGGTGAAGCTGCCGGGCGCGATGCGCCTCGGCGACAAGGGTGGGGCGGCCCTTCCGCGCGACCGCGATATCGTCGTGTACGACTCGGACCCCAACGAGCTCGCCAGCTCGCGGGTGGCCGCCGAGCTCATCCGGCAGGGCTATCGCGCGGTGGCGCTCAAGGGCGGCATCACCGACTGGCTGGCGGCCAATCTGCCGATCGACACCAAGGAAGCGCGACGCCAGGCGCCGCCGGAGCCGGGCGCCCTGAAAGGCTAAGGCTCGATTCCCCCCGACGTTCGCGGAACCGCTCCGGTTCCGCTCCCCCGAACGCTCGACGAACTGTCCGCGCTCGCGGCCATCCGCGGCGACACGGCAGACGCCGATCTGTTCGCGCGAGCCGCGGCGCTCGTGCGGCGGCGCGGCGTCGTGTCGGACGCCGACCTCGGTCCGCTGATCGAGTCGCCCGGGGGTGCGGCCGGGGACACCGGGCTGTTGACGCAGCTCCGCCACATGTACGAAACCGGCGCTTGGGTGCTCCTGGAGTCGGCCATCGCGGACATCCCGGCCGACCTGCGCTGGCTGTTCGAGTCGGGGGCGGTCTCGATCGAACAGCTTGCGACGCTGCACGGGGCGCTCGGCGTCACGTCGGCCGCCGACCTGGCGGACGCCGTACGCCGCCAGGCCGTGCGGAGTGTGGCCGGGCTCAATGCCGCCATCGAGTATGCGGTGGCGGCCGCGCTCTTCGAGCTTCGGGCCGCCATCCCGCGCATCCCGCTGGGGCGGGCGGTCGCGATCGCCGCGCCGATTCTCGAACGCCTGGCCCAGCTGCCCGGCGTCGAGCGCGCCCTGCCCGTCGGGTCGCTCCGCCGCGGCCAGGACACGGTCGGCGACATCGAGATCGTGGCGCCCTCCATCGATCCGACCGCCGCGCTCGCGGCGCTGGTCGAAATGCCCGACATCGTGCGCACGCTGCACCGCAGCCCGCGGCGGGTGTACCTGCTGTTCGAGCGCGTGCAGGTGGGCATCCGGTTTCCGCCTCCGGAGCGCGCCGGAGGAACGCTCCTCCAGCTGACCGGCTCGCCGTCGCATCTCGACGGCCTCGCCGCCGTGGCGCGCGAGCGGGGGTGGCTGGTGCACGCCGGCGGGCTCGAGGCCGACGGCCGCACCGTCGCCGACACGGAGGAGGCGATTTACCGCGCGCTCGGCCTGCCGTTCATCGCGCCGGAAATCCGCAACGGCGACGGAGAGATCGAGGCGGCGCGCGAAGGCCGCCTGCCGGCGCTCGTCGCCCGGACGGACATCCGCGGCGACCTGCACATGCACTCCTCGTGGAGCGACGGGCGCGATTCGATCGAGACGATGGCCGCCGGGTGCCAGGCCCTCGGCTACGACTACATGGCCATCACGGACCACTCGCCGCACTCGGCCGCCTCGCGCAACCTGACGATCGACGGCGTGAAGCGTCAGGCCGAGGAGATCGCGCAGGTCCGCGAGCGCTTTCCCGGCATGGCCATCCTCCACGGGTGCGAGGTGGACATCCTGCCCGACGGGCGGCTCGATTTTCCGGATCGCGTGCTGGAACGATTCGACATCGTGCTGGCATCTCTGCACGAGCGCGCGGGGCAGTCGCGCGAGCAGCTGATGAGCCGGTATGAAAGCGCGATGCGGCATCCGCTCGTGAACCTGATCACGCATCCGACCAATCGCCTGCTGCCCGGTCGGCCCGGCTACGACCTCGATCTGGATCGCCTCTTCGCGCTGGCCTCGGAGACCGGCACGCTGCTGGAGGTCGACGGGGCGCCGGTGCACCTCGACCTGGAGGGCGCGCTGACCCGCCGCGCCCTGGCGGCGGGCGCGCTCCTGCTCGTCGACAGCGACTGCCACCGCGCGGACATGCTCGACCGCCAGATGTACCTGGGACTGGTGACGGCGCGCCGGGGCTGGGCCGAGCCGCGCCACGTCCTGAACACGCGCCCCCTGACCGAAGTGAGCGCGTACATCGCGCGAAAGCGCGCGGCCGCCCGCTGAGGCCGATGCTGAACCGGCGTTCGGTCGCGGCGCTCGCGGTCGGCGCGATTGCGTTCGCGCTCTATCACGCGACGCTGCTCCCCGGCGTCGACTTCGGCGACACGGGCTCGTTCCAGACCGCCGCCGGCGAGCTGACGATCACGCCCCGCGACGGCTACCCCCTGTACTTCGCGATCGGCAACCTGTTTGTCTGGACGGTCCACGGCGATCACGCGCACGCCCTGAACCTCGCCTCGGCCGCCGAGGGCGCCGCCGCGGCGGTCGTGCTGACGCTGGCGGCCGCGGAGCTGTCGGGATCGGCGGCGGCGGGCGCGGCGGCGGCGCTCATCTTCGTCGCGTCGTACACGTTCTGGAGCCAGGCGATCATCGCCGAGGTCTATTCGCTCCACATCTTCTTCGTGGGGCTCACGCTCCTGCTGCTGCTCGGCTGGGAACGCCACCCCACGACCTGGCGCCTGGCGTGCTTCTTCGCCGCCTACGCGCTCGGGTTCGGCAACCACCTTTCGATGATCCTGCTGCTGCCCGGATACGCGGCGTTCCTGCTCGTCGCGGCGCCCGGCGGCTGGCGGTCGATGATTGCGCCGCGGGTCGTGCTGCTGGCCACCGCGATTGCCGCCGCCGGCGCGCTGCAATATCTCTGGAACCTGCGCGGCCTCTGGCTCTGGCCCCATCCGCCCCACGGCCTGTCCGACGCGCTGCAGACGTTCTGGTTCGACGTCACCAAGACCGACTGGCGCGACACGATGGTGTTGCGCGTGCCGGCCAGCGCGCTGGGAGACCGGGCCGCGATGTACTGGTTCGACCTCGGGCAGCAGTTCGGATGGACGTGGCTGCTCGCGCCGATCGGGCTGGCCCGCCTTCTGGTCACGAACCGGCGACGCGGCGTCCTGATGGCGCTCCTCTACGCGGTCAACGTCGCGTTTGCGTTCAGCTACAACGTCGGCGATACCCACGTGTTCTATCTGCCGTCGCACGCGGCCCTGGCCCTGCTCTTCGCGCCGGCCGTGACGGCGGCCGCGACGCTCGCCAGCGGCGCAGCCCGACGACATCGCCGGGCCGTGCGGGCGGCCGCCGCCGTCGTGGCGACCGTGGCGTTCGTCCGAATGTTCGACGACTACCCCGCGCTCGATCGCAGCGATGACACGCGCCCGGCCGACGTCCTGGCCCGTCTGACGAGCGGTCTCGATCCGCTGCACGACGTGCTGCTCGAAGACCTGAACTGGCAGGTCCAGAACGGGCTGTCGTACTACGGCAAGGAACTGCGGCCAGGACTCGCCTACGCACGGATGCCCGACGTGCTGCTCTACGCGCCGGTTCTCGTGAGGGACAACCTGCTCATCGGCCGCGATGTCGTGCTCTCGGCCGGGGCCCGCGACGCGGTCGAGGCCGCGTACGGACCGCTGCTCCCGACCGAGGTCGACCCGCGCGTGAACGTGCCGACGATCGATCAGCTCGCCACCGGCCTGCCGGAAGGCACGCGGTACGCGCTGTGCGTGCTGAAGCCCACCAGGGAATTCCGCGTCGACGCCGACGACCTGGCGTCGGCGCTGCGCCGCCTCACGGGACGGCCCCTTGGCCTCCCGTCGGCCGACTACGTCGCGGTGGCCGGGACGACCGGTCGCCCGCCCGATCTTCTTCGCGGCTCGGCGCGTCCGTTCCGCGGCCGCGTCGCGCTCGACGGCGTGCCGGTGGAGGTGCGCATGGAGTCGTGGCTTTCGGCGGACACGATTCGGCGGATGGGGTTCGCCCAGGTGATCGCGGCGCGTCGTCATGTGCTCATCGTCCAGCGTGGCGTCAGCTTCGTGGCGTTCGACGGGGAGGGTCGGCCAATACGGTCGGGCTACGCGGCGGGGATCTTCGCCCCGGAAGCGCGCTACCGTATCGCGCGTGCTATCGTTGGCGCATGGAAGCGTCCGGGCGGATGATCGCGGCGGCAATCCTCGCCGCCGGCTGGCTGGGGGGGCCGGTCCGCGCGGCCGCCTCCGACCCGCCCGCCGAGGCGCTCGCGGCGCGGCTCCAGGCACGGTACGCGGCCGTCAAGGACTTCTCCACCGACTTCGTCCACAGCTACGAGGGCGGCGTGCTGCGGAAGCTGATCACCGAACGGGGCCACCTGCTCGTGAAGAAACCCGGCATGATGCGCTGGGAGTACACCGAGCCGGAGCACAAGCTGTTCGTCTCCGACGGCGTCAAGCTGTACTCCTACATCCCGGCGGACAAGCAGGTCATCATCAGCTCGGTACCGAAGGACGATCACGCCACGACCCCGGCGCTCTTCCTCGCGGGCAAGGGCGACCTCACCCGTGACTTCACCCCCTCGATAGTCGCCGCGCCGGCCGGCCTCCCGCCAGGCACCGAGGCGCTGAAGCTGGTTCCAAAGACTCGACAGGCGGAGTACGATTGGCTGACTCTGGCCGTCGACCCCGGGGCGCTCACCCTGCGAGGGTTGGTCACGGTGGACGCCCAGGGTGGAAAATCTACGTTTTCCTTTGCCAATCTGAAGGAGAATGTCCGTCTACCCGATAAGGAATTCACGTTCAAGATTCCTCGCGGGGTCGATGTTGTCACCCAGCCCGGCCGTCCCTGAGCGGCGCTCCTCCTGTCGATCGCGCGCCGCCTGCGCCGCCGCCCTCATCCTCTGTCTCGCCGCCGCCGGCTGCGCGGCCGCCACGGCCTTCCGCCACGGCCGAGAGGCCGAACAGCGCCAGGACTACGACCGCGCCGTCGTCGAGTACACGAAGGCGCTGCATCTTCGCCCCGACGACACCGGCGCGAGGCTAGCGCTCGAGCGGGCGAAGCTGCGCGCGTCGCAGGATCACTTCCAGCGCGGCCGCCACCTCGCCAGCGTCGGCAAGTACGATCAGGCGCTCGTCGAGTACCAGCTCGCGGCCGAGCTGAATCCCACCAGCGCCGACGTCGACGAGCAGCTGCGGGAGACGCGGAACAAGCTGCGGGCCAAGGTCGCCGTCTCGCGCGAGGGCAAGACCGAGCTCGAGACGCTCATCCAGAGCGCGCGCGACCTCCCGCCGCCCGGACTCGATCTGCCGCAGGACGTCAAGATGCCGGCGTCGCTCGTCTTCCGCGACGCGAGCAGCCGTGACGTCTTCACGGCGATCGCCCGGCTCGCGAACCTGTCCCTCGTCTTCGATCCGGGCTTCCAGCCCTCGCCGGTCACCGTGGATCTGCGGAACTCGACGCTCGAGGACGCGCTCAGCACCGTCGCGGGGACCACGCGGACGTTCTTCCGCGTGACGGCGCCGCGCACGCTCGCCGTCGTGCCGGACACGCCGGCCAAGCGGCGCGAATACGACGAAGAAGTCGTGCGGACGTTCTATCTGAGCAACGCCGATCTCAAGGAGGCGATGGACCTGCTGCGGCTCGTGATCGACGCGCGCCGCATCGCGCCGACCACGGCGACCAACGCGATCACGATCAAGGACACGCCGGAGCGCGTCGCGGCGGCTGCCCGCGTGATCTCGGCTATCGACAAGGCGCGTCCCGAGGTCATCATCGACGTCGAGCTGCTCGAGGTCGACCGGACCAGGCTGCAGGAGTACGGCCTGCAGTTCGCGTCGACGCCGGGGTCGCCGACCTCGCCGGGCCTGAATGGATCGGTCGGCGTCGACCAGGGCGACAACTCGACGATCACGCTGCGGTCACTGCGCAACCTGACCCAGTCCGACATCCTGCTCGCGAACCTGCCGTCGCTCTATTACCGGCTGCTCAAAACGGACACGAACACGCGCACCCTGGCCAACCCGCAACTGCGCACGTCTGAGGGCATGCAGGCGGAGGCGCGCTTCGGCGAACGCGTGCCGGTGCCGGTGACGACGTTCGCGCCGATCGCCACGGGCGGGACCCCGCAGCAGCCGATCACATCGTTCAACTACGAGAACATCGGCGTGAACATCGACATCACGCCGCGCACCCACCACGACGACGAGGTGACGCTCGCGCTGAACGTCGAGGTGAGCAGCATCTCGGGCACCGGCTTCGGCGGCCTGCCGACGTTCGGCAACCGCCAGATCAAGACCGTCATCCGCCTCAAGGACGGCGAGACCAACATGCTCGCCGGCCTGATCCGCGACGACGAACGCAGCGTCCTCGAGGGGGTGCCCGGCCTGAGCGACCTGCCGGTCATCGGCCGGCTCTTCGCGCACAACTCGAAGACGAGGGAACAGACCGACATCATCCTCACGCTGACGCCGCACATCATCCGCATCCTCGACCTCACGCAGGCCGATCTGCGGGCCTTCCGGGTCGGGCGCGACGCGCTCACCCCGATCGGCGACCTGCCGCCGGTCCAGCCGCCGAAGCCGCCCGAGGAGCCGAAGAAGCCGGGGGGTGGGGGTGGAGGAGCATATCGATAGGGACTCAGGCCTCAGGTGGGGCCAAGGTCCTCTCGCCCTGAGCCCTTCCCCCT
Source organism: uncultured Acidobacteriota bacterium (assembly GCA_963840225.1). Classification (GTDB taxonomy): domain Bacteria; phylum Acidobacteriota; class Vicinamibacteria; order Vicinamibacterales; family CAVVIG01; genus JBLMXQ01. Next base: position 219,168 of record CAWIYH010000004.1, on the reverse strand, counting down.
TCTCACTCCCACCTACTCCACCTTCCCCACCTTCGCGCCCAGGCCCTGCAGCCGCTCGACGAGCCTGCCGTACCCGCGTTCCACGGTCTCGAGCGGCGTGATGCGGCTCTGCCCCTCGGCGGCGAGGCCGGCGGCAATCAGCGACATCCCCGACCGCAAATCTCGGCTGTCGAGCACGCGCCCTTTCAGGCGGCGCGGGCCGGTGGCGATGATGCGGTGCGGATCGCACAGGAAGAGATCGGCCCCCATGCCGCTCAACTGCTCGAGCGCGAACAGGCGGAGCTCGTACATCCAGTCGTGCACGAGCGTCGGCCCGTCGGCCTGCGTGGCGAGGACGGTCACGAGGCTGACCATATCGCTCGGGAACCCGGGCCACAGGCCGGTCGTGATGCGCCCTGCACCGGCCGGTCGCGACGGCTCGACGCGGAACAGCTCGCCGTCGATCGCGCAATGGATCCGCATCCGCTGGAGCACGGCCGCGAGGACCTCCATGTCCTCCGGCCGCGCGCCGCGAACCTCGATCTCCCCGCCGCTCACGGCCGCGACCACGCCCCAGCTGCCGGCTTCGATGTAGTCGCCCCACAGCCGGTGGTCGGCGCCCCGCAGCCGTCCGCCGCCTTCGATGCGCACGGTCGGCGTGCCGGCGCCGTCGATGCCGACGCCGAGCCGCTGGAGGAACGCGCACAGCTCGACGACGTGCGGCTCGCAGGCGGCGTGGCGGATTTCGGAGAGGCCCGGCGCCGCCGCCGCCGCGAGGATGGCGGTCTCGGTGCCGGTCACCGAGGCTTCGTACAGGTAAATCGACGCAGGCGAGAGGCCGTCAGGCGCCTCGATGTCGTGCCCGCGGCCGGCGACGACCCGCGCGCCCATCGCCGACAATGCCTCGAGATGCGTCGAGATGGTCCGCCGCGCGGGAAAGTCGCCGCCCGGCGGCGCCAGCCGCGCGCGGCCGCACCGCGCCAGCAAAGGACCGATGAGCAGCACCGAGCCCCGGAGCCGGCCGACGAGCGCGGCGTCCGGGTCGTCCTTCACGATTCGCGGGCACCGCACGCGCAGCGTCGTGCTTCCGATGCCGTCGACCTCGGCCCCCAGATCGAGCAGCAGGCGCGCCATCACCTCGACGTCGCTGATGCGCGGCACGTTGGTCAGCACGCACTCTTCGGTCGTGAGCAGGCACGCGGCCAGCAGGGGCAGCGCGGCGTTCTTGTTGCCCTCCACCTCGACGGCGCCGGACAGGCGGTGGCCGCCCTCAATCAGCAGTGTGGACATGGTCGAATTCGCCGAGACAGACGATCTCTTCGCGCAGCGCCACGCCGAACCGCGCGCGCACCTCGTCGCGGCAGCGGTCGATGAGCCGCCGGATGTCGAGCGCCGTGGCTGCGCCGTCGTTGACGATGAAGTTGCCGTGAGCCATCGACACCTGGGCGCCCCCGATCCGGAGTCCCTTGAGGCCCGCACGATCGACGAGCGCGCCGGCCGACAGCGGAACGCCGTCCGGGACGCGATCGACCGTCGGATCCGGATTCTGAAAGATACAGCCGGCGCTCGGCGTGTCGAGCGGCTGCGTCCGCTTCCGGAAGGCGAGCGATTCCCGGGCGGCCGCCCGAAGGACCGCAGGATTCCCCTCCCCGACGGCAAACACCGCCGACAGCAGGATCTCGCCGCTCGTCTGCAGGCGGCTGCGATCGTACCCGAAGGCCATCGCCGCGCGCGGCACGTCGGCCACGCGCCCGTCGCGGGAGGCAAGCCGGACGTCGACGAGCCGGTCTCCGATGAGACGGCCGCCGAAATGCGCATTGCCGAAGACCGCCCCGCCGACCGTGCCGGGCGTGCCGGCCCAGCGCTCCAGGCCCGCGCGGCCGTGCATGATCGTCCACCGCACGAGCCCGTTGACAGTCACGGCCGCGTCGGCCCGCACGCGGCCCTCGTCGTCCTGTCCGATCTCTCCACCACGCGGCCGGAGCACCAGCCCGCGGACGCCCCGGTCCGACACGAGCACGTTCGATCCGCCACCGAGGACGGTCACGGGAACGTCGAACCGGGCGGCGATTCGCAGCGCCTCGACGATCTCCGCGCTCTCCGTGCGGCTCGACGATCCAGTCCGCGGGCCCGCCGACCCTGAACGTCGTGAGCGGCGCCAGCGGCGCGTTTGGCCTGACCCGCCCGTCGCCCAGGGCCGCCACCATCGCGTCGAAGAAGCCGCTCACGCCCGCACCTCGAGCGCCATCAGCGCCCGCTCCTGGGCGATGAGCGCGGCCATCGCCTCGCGCGGCGTACAGATGGCGAACTCCAGCGTGTCGCCCGGTCCCAGTTGCCCGGCGACGCTGATGTCGGCCGTAATGACCGTCGCCAGCTTCGGGTACCCGCCGCTCGTCTGGCGATCGGCCATGAGGAGAATCGGGAGGCCGGAAGCGGGCACCTGCAGCACGCCGAGCGGCGTCGCATCCGAGATGATGTCGGCGCCGTGCGCGGGGTCGTGGGACAGCCGCGGGCCGTCCAGCCGGAACCCCATCCGGTCGGACCTGGCGCTCACGACGTAGCGGGCGGACTGGAGGACGTCGAGCGCATCGGCCCGGAAGTACTCGGTCTGAGGTCCGGGCAGCACACGGATCCGGGCGTGACCAGAGGGAATGGGCCACGGCGGATCGGCGGTTGCCGGGTCGCGAGGGGTCGCGGTGCCCGCGCCGAGCGGCACGCGATCGCCGCTCTTCAATGGACGCCCGCCGACGCCACCCATCGCGCTGATGAGGTGTGTCGCGCGGCTGCCGAGGACCGGCGGCACGGCGACTCCTCCGGACACCGCGAGATACGCGCGGGCTCCGTTCTGCCGCGCACCGAACCGCAGCCGATCGCCGCGGCCGACCCTCACCGCCCGCCGCATCGGCACCTGTCGACCGGTGATCGACAGCTCGAAGTCGGCGCCGGCCACCGCGACCATCCGGTCGTCGTCGAACTCGACCTCCGGTCCAAGCAGCGTGATCTCGAGAGTGGCCGCGCCTGGCGCGTTGCCGGCCAGCGCGTTCGCCAGGCGGTGCGAGCAGGGGTCCATGGGTCCGGCCACCGGCACGCCGCGGGCCTGGAACCCCCAGCGGCCGAGATCCTGGACCGTGGTGAGCATCCCGGGCTTGAGCACACGGAGCTCGCTCATCCCGCCTCCGGACGCGCGGATCGCAGGCGATCGTACTCGGCGCGCTCGATCGGCCGGAATCGGACGGCGTCCCCCGCCTTCAGCAGGAACGGCTCGCGCCGGTTCGGGTCGAACGGATCCAGCGGCGTGCGGCCGATCAGCTGCCATCCCCCCGGCGTCTCGGCCGGGTAGATTCCGGTCTGCACGCCGGCGATGCCGACCGATCCGGTCGGGACGCGGACACGCGGGGCGGAGTGTCTCGGGATGGCAATCCGATCGTCGACCACGCCCATGTAGGCGAAGCCCGGCACGAACCCCAGCATGAACACGCGATAGGTCGCTGCCGCGTGCAATTCCACGACCTGGGCCTGTCCCAGATGCGCGTAGGCAGCGACCGCGGCCAGGTCCGGCCCGAATTCGCCGCCGTAGCAGACCGGGATGTCGACAGGCGTGCGCGACTCGACGGCCTGCGTCGGCGTGCCGGCCGCGTGCCGCCCGAGGGCAGTCACGAGCGCGTCGTAGTCGGTGCGCAGCGGATCGAAGTACACGGCAACGGACCGATACGTCGGCACCACGTCGCGCACGCCGGAAATCGCGGCGGCCTGGATGGACTCGGCCAGGGCAATGGCCCGCGCGTTGACGACCGGATCGATCCGCTCCTCGAATTCGATCAGCAGCACCGAGTCCCCGGCGCCGACGACGCGGAAGTCCCGAGGGATCACGACGGCCTCGCGCCGCCTTCGAGCGCCCCGACGAGCTTGCCGTGGATGCCGCCAAAGCCGCCGTTCGACATCACCACGACCAGATCGCCCGGCCGATGCTCGCCGACGACGGTCTCGACGATGTCCTCAATCGACGCGGCCTCGCGAGCCGACCGGCCCGCCGCCCGCAGGTCCCGCACGAGCTGGGCGACCGAGAGCCGCTCCTCCTCGGGCAGCTTCGATCGGAACACCGGCGCGATCAGCACCTCGTCGGCGGCGTCGAACGCGCGGGCGAACTCGCCCTGGAAGATTCGCCGGCACGACGAGGCCGACCGCGGCTCGAAGACGGCCCAGATCCGCGCGCCGGGGTTGGCGGCACGCACGCCCGCCAGGGTCTCGGCGACCGCCGTCGGGTGATGCGCGAAGTCGTCGAAGACCGTGACGCCGTCGGCCGACCCGACCACCTCCAGCCGGCGCTTGACGCCGGCGAACGTCCGCAGTCCCTCGGCGATCCGCTCCACGCTCAGGCCGACCTCGGTCGCGATTGCGATCGCCGCCAGCGCGTTGCGGACGTTGTGGGTGCCGGAAAGCGCCACCCCGAACTCGCCGAACGGCGAGCCGCGGCGCCGGACACGGAACGTTGTCGACGCGCCGGCGGGCGCGATATCGTGCGCCTGCCACTCGACATCCGGGGCAAGGCCGAACGTCTGAACGCGACTGAACGCGGCGCCTGCCAGCCCGCGCGCCCGCGGGCTGTCGGCGCCGACGATGAGGAGGCCTCGCGTGGGCACCAGGTTCACCAGCCGCCGGAAGGCCAGCGTGACCGCCTCGACGTCGGTGTAGATATCGGCGTGATCGAACTCGACGTTGTTGACGACGGCGATGTCGGGCAGGTACTTCAGGAACTTGGCCGTCTTGTCGAAGAACGCGCTGTCGTACTCGTCGCCCTCGATCACGAAGTCGCGCCCCTGTCCGAGGCGATAGCTCGACCCGCCCGTGCCGAGATTCCGCGCGATGCCCCCGACCAGCACGCTCGGATCGACGCCGCCGCTCGCCAGCAGCCACCCCGCGAGCGCCGCGGTCGTCGTCTTGCCGTGCGTGCCGGCGATGACGATCGAGCGGGAGCCCCAGAGGAAATGGTCGCGGATGGCCTCGGGCAGCGAACAGTACCGGATCTTTCGATTCAGCACCTCCTCGAGCTCGACGTTGCCGCGCGAGATGGCGTTGCCGATCACCACGAGGTCGAGGTCGGCGGTGATGTGCTCGGCGGCGTAGCCGGCGTAAGTCGTGACGGCCTCCGCCTCCAGGAAGTCGCTCATCGGCGGATAGACGTCCTGGTCGGATCCGCGGACGTCGAAGCCCTTCCGCTTGAGCATGGCCGCCAGCGTCGCCATCGCCGTGCCGCAGATGCCAATCAGATGGACTCGTGTGGGCATGAGTGTGGGCGCGCGCGTCGATCAGTCGACCGCCGCCTCCTCGATGATGACACGCGGCCGCGGATCGGTCACTACCCGGCAGCGCACGCCGAGCGGCAGCGTCAATGCCGGACCGGCCGTGTGCCCCGACGGGAAGCCGATGACGACCGGGCCGGGAAAATCGGCAAACGCGTCGGCCATGACGGCCCGCGCGGTCGGGCCGCCGCCTGGCTCGTCACAATTCGGCAGCTCGCCGATCACGACGGCGCGGGCTCTCGCCAGCAAGCCCGCCTGGCGCAGCTGCTCGATCATGCGGTCGAGGCGGTACGGACGCTCGCCGACCTCCTCGAAGAAGAGCACGTAGCCGGCCGGCGGATCGAACGCGAACGGCGTGCCGAGGGAACCGAGCAGCTGAGCCACCGTGCCGCCCAACAGCGTGCCGGACGCCTCGCCGCGCGCAATCGTCTCCAGGCCGGGCGCCGCCATCTCGCCGAGGGGCTCCCGGCGGCACAGCGCGTTCAGGAACGACGCCCGGTCGTACCCATCCTCGCCCCGCGCGAACCGCCCGGCGAGCATCGGCCCATGAAAGGCGGCCAGACCGGAGGTGACGGTCAGGAACGTCAGCACCGACGTGAGATCGCTGTACCCCACGAACGGCTTGCGCGCCGAGCGCGCCTCGCTCGAATCGAGGAGCGGCAGAGTCTGCACGCTGCCGTACCCGCCTCGCACGCAGACGACGCCGGCAATCCCCGGGTCGCACCAGGCGGCGCGAAGCGCCTTTGCGCGCAGGCGCGCCTCGCCGGCGACGTATTCGCGCCGGGCGAAGACCGAATCGTCGTACACGGGCTCGAACCCGAGACGGCGGATCTCGGCGATGCCCGCGTCGAACTCCTCTCGCTTGAAGGCACTGGCCGGGGCGAGGACGGCGAGGCGATCCCCGGGTCCAAGGGCGCGCGGCTTGACCATCAGAGGAACCGCGCCATGTCCCGGGCGACGGCCTGGTGCTCGTCGCCGCCAAGGAGCAGCGCGAGCGCCCGCGGCGCGGGCGGTCTGGGCGCGGGACCGGCCGGGAACCGCTCCTTCACGCGACGCTGCCGCGTGAGCGCGTCCTCGACGCGCGCGAGGGGAAGCCGCTCCTCTTCAACCGCGTGCACGATGGCCTCCAGGGCCGCCGCCTGCGCGTCGTGGTTGCCGCTGCAGATGAGCACGCCGTCGCAGCCGGCCTCGAGCGCCATCACGGCGGCCGCTGGGACGGCATAGGCGTCGGCGATCGCCTTCATCTCCAGATCGTCGCTGAGGACGACGCCGTCGTAGCCCAGTTCGTCGCGCAGGAGACCGGTGACGATCCGCCGCGAGAGCGTGGCCGGCCGCTCCTCGTCGAGAGCGGGGACCAGCACGTGCGCCGTCATGATCGTCGCGACCTTCGCGTCGATGGCCGCGCGGAACGGCACGAACTCCAGCTCGCGGAGGCGCTCGGGCGGATGCTCGACCAGCGGCAGCTCGCGATGTGAGTCGGTGCTGGTGTCGCCATGACCGGGAAAGTGCTTGCCGCAGGCGGCGATGCCCTCTTCCTGCAGGGCCCGAACGATCGCGACGCCGAGCCTGGCGACCTGGCCGGCGTTCTCGGCGAGCGCGCGATCGCCAATCACCGGGTTGCCCGGATTGGTGTGCACGTCGAGGACCGGCGCGAAATCGAGCGTGATCCCCACCGCCCTGAGCTCGGCGGCCATCGCCCTGGCGAACCGCGCGGCCAGGCGGACGTCGCCGCTGCGGCCGAGCGTCGCCATGGGCGGCCACTCCGTGAACGGCGCCTTGAGGCGCGCGACGCGCCCGCCCTCCTGGTCCACGCTCACCCACGGCGGCAGATCCGGGACGAGCCTGGAGGCTTCGAACGAGAGCTCCGCCACCTGCAGCGGCTCCGCCACGTTGCGCCCGAACAGGATCACGCCGCCGAGCCCGAACTCACGGGCGAGCGCGCGCAGTTCGACCGGCACCTGATGGCCGTCGAAGCCGGCGATGAGCAGCTGTCCGATCTGATGGCGGAGCGCGGTCGGCATCGCGCTGACGATTGTACCGTGGCGCGGCGCGATCAGGGCCGCGCTCCCACTATAATTCCGCCGTGCAGGTCGTCTCCTCGGCGCCCACCCGCATCGACCTCGCGGGCGGCACCATCGACATCTGGCCGCTCTATCTCTTCCACGACGGCGCAACGACGCTCAACGCGGCAATCACCCTGCGCGCGCATGCGACCGTGACCGGGCGCGCGGAGGCCGGCGTCGAGCTGCGCTCGCTCGATACGGGCCGGCAGGTCGTCGCCAGCCATTGGGCGCATCTCGACGGGAGGGGCGACCTGCCCCTGCTCGCGCTGTTCGCCCGGCAGTACCGGCTGGAGAACGCGGTCCTCAGCACGCGGGGCGAGTCGCCGGCGGGGGCCGGCATCGCGGGCTCGTCGGCGCTGGCCATCGCGACATGCGGCGTCCTCGCGCGGTGGACCGGCCAGTCCGAAGCGCCGGCCGACCTGCTCGAGATCGCGATGAACGTCGAGTGCCAGGCGATTCGGGTGCCGACCGGCGTGCAGGATTACCGGCCGGCGATGTACGGCGGCGTCGCCGCCGTGGAGCTCCGGACCGACGGCGTGCGGCGCACCGCCATCGACGTCGATCCGTCCGAGCTCGAACGCCGCATCGTGCTGGTCTACACGGGCGCGCCCCGAAACTCCGGGACCAACAACTGGGAGATCACCAGGCGGCACATCGACGGCGATCGACACGTGTTCGACTGTTTCGAGCGGATTCGCGACACAGCGTCCGCCATGCGCGCGGCGCTCGAGCACAGCGACTGGGAAGAGGTCGGCCGGCAGATCGCCGCCGAGTGGGAGAACCGCAAGCGGCTCGCGCCGGGGGTGACGACGCCGACCATCGAGGACCTGATCGCGCGCGCGAAGGCGGCCGGCGCGACCGCCGCCAAGGTCTGCGGCGCGGGAGGAGGCGGGTGTCTGTTCTGCTACGGCCCGCCCGGAGCGCGAGAAGCCGTCGGCGCGGCCCTGTCGGCGGGCGGCGCCCGCCTGCTCGAGTACCGCATCGACGCGGAAGGGCTGCGCGTTGGATAACCTCGCCATCGCACACGTGCTCGAGGAGATCGCCGACCTCCTGGAAATCAAGGACGACAACCCGTTCAAGATCCGCGCCTACAGAAACGGCGCCGACATCGTCGCCAACCACCCGCACGATCTCGCGTCGCTCTCCCCGGACGAGCTGCGCCAAATCCCCGGCATCGGCAAGGACCTCGCGGCCCGCATCCGCGAGATCGCCGAGTCGGGCGACGCCGCGTTCCACAAGGAGCTCCTCGACGAGTTTCCCCCGACGATCCTGGATCTGCTGCACCTGCAGGGCGTCGGTCCGAAGACCGTGGCGCGGCTGTATCGCGAGCTCGAAGTCCGCACGCTCGGCGATCTGGAGCAGGCCGCCAGGGACGGCCGGATCCGGTCGATGCGGGGGATGGGTGCAAAGAAGGAGGCGCTCATCCTGAAGGCGCTCGACGAGCGCAAGCGCCACGCCGGACGCCATCTCCTGCCCGACGCGCACGACTCGGCGGCCGCCTTCATCGGTTTCCTCCGCGAGCGCGCGCCGGAAGCCGACATCGTGCCGGTGGGCAGCCTCCGCCGCGGATGCGACACCTGCGGTGACCTCGATCTGCTCGCCGCCGGCGCGCCGCCGGGGCTGCTCGACGAGTTCGTCGACTATCGGCTCGTCGAGCGGGTGCTCGGCCAGGGCGACACCAAGGCCAGCGTCAGGATCCGGGGCGGCTTCCAGGTGGATTTGCGCGTCGTCGAGGCCGGCAGCCGCGGCGCCGCGATGCAGTACTTCACCGGGTCGAAGGCGCACAACATCGCGCTGCGCGACCGCGCGATCCGGCTCGGCCTCAAGCTCAACGAGTACGGGCTCTTCCGAACGGCCGACGACGAACGGGTGGCCGGCGAGACGGAGGAGGAGATCTACGCGGCGCTCGGCCTGGACTGGATCCCTCCCGAGCTGCGCGAAATGCACGGCGAGATCGAAGCGGCGGAGGCTCACGGGCTGCCCCGCCTCGTCGAGCTGGCCGACCTGCGCGGCGACCTGCACATGCACACGACGGAGAGCGACGGCAAGGACTCGGTGCGCGCGATGGCCGAGGCTGCGCGCGACGCCGGCCTCGCGTACCTCGCCATCACCGATCACAGCCAGTCGCTCGCGATGGCCAACGGGCTCGACGAGCGGCGGGCGCTCGAACATGCCGGCCGGATCCGTGCGCTTGACGGCGAGGTCGGCGGTGTGCGCCTCCTGGCCGGCATCGAGTGCGACATCCGCCCGGACGGATCGCTCGACCTCGCGGACGACTGCCTCGCGGCGCTGGATCTGGTGGTCGCGTCCGTGCACTCCGGATTCGGCCAGGATCGACGGCAGATGACCGAGCGGCTGCTGCGGGCGATCGAGCATCCCCACGTCGACGTCCTGGGCCACCCGACGGGTCGTCTCATCCTGCGCCGCGAGCCCTACGGCCTGGATCTGGACGCCGTTGTGTCGGCGGCGGCGCGGCGCGGCGTGGCCCTCGAGATCAACGGCCAGGTCGACCGGCTCGACCTGAGCGACGTCAACGCCCGGCTCGCCCGCGAGCGTGGCGCCCGCTTCGTCGTCTCGAGCGACGCGCACTCGCGCGCCGGCCTCGGCGTGCTGCGCTGGGGCGTGCTCGTGGCGCGGCGGGCCTGGCTGGAGCCGGCACACGTGCTCAACACGCGCGGGTTCGCCGCGTTCCGCGCGTCCCTGCGCCGGAGCGCCAGATGACCAGGCTCACCGTGCTCGGACCGGACGAGAAGATCGCCGAAATCAAGCGTCTTTACTACCGGGCCACGCGGCAGACGATCCGGCACGATCTCGCCCGCGCCCTCCAGCTGCTCAAGTCGATGGACAGCGAGGACGAGCGCGAGCGGGCGGCCGTGTACATGGACGGCCTGTCGCAGATGCGGTCGGACTGGGCCAGGCAGGGCAAGAGCCGCACGAAGGCCGGGGAACCGCGGCGCCGGGGCCCGAAGCGCTGACCGGACAGGGGCGGGTCAGCGCTGGGTCGCCGACACCACCTTCTTGCGCGCGGCGATCCGCAGCGTTTCAGGGACGTTGCGGTCGACCGACACGGAAGACAGATCGCGGTCGTTGAGGCGCGCGAGCAGGTTGAGCGACATCGCCAGCGGCGTCTTGGGGTTCTTCGTCAGGCCCACCACGACCGAATAGCTCTTCATCCAGGCGCGGTTCGCGCCGATGGTGCGCAGCACGTCTTCCGACACGTTCGCCATCCGGGCGAACGACGCCACCTCGGACTCGGTGAGCTTGGGACTGCTCAGCACGGCGGCCGCGATCATCTTGTTGGTGTCGCGGATGAGAATGGCCCGCATCTCGCGCGTGCCCTTCACGGCCGCCTTCAGGCGCTCCGTGAAGCTCATCGCCGCCAGACGCTGCGCCGCGGTCCGTGGATCCGCCTCGGTCGCCCCCTCGGCGGCGTCCGCCACCTCTGGAGCGGTGTCGACCAGCGGCGCCTCCGGGTCGAGCACGATTGTGCCGTCGCCCTCGTCGGGGAAGACGCCGCGGTCGGCGAAGACCTCCCGCAGCGAGAGGCCGACGTCGGTGCGCGCGAGGAACGACGCGAGCGCCGCGCGGGGAATGCGATCGATCGTCGCGTCGGCGACGCGGCGGATTTCGGGATCCTGATCGTCGAGCAGCAGGACGAGAATCGCCAGCTGTTCGGCCCCCCGGGGCGCCATGGCGCCCTGGGCCGCCAGCAGGCGTGCGTCGCGCGCCACTTCGCCCCGCTTGAAGAGGTCGAGAAGAGGTGTGGGAGCGCTCACCGTGGTTTCAAGTAGCTCGCGTAGTTGTCCGCACCGACCCGCGCCGTCACGACCTGGCTGTCGCCGCCGAGAGGCCGGGCCTCGATCCCGTTGACAGTCATCGCCACTGCTGCGGCATCGCCAGCGGTCAAGACCAGTTCTCGCGTGACCGCGAACGTCTCCCGATCGCCGGGCTGGAACAGTCGGGCGACCACTTTCTGCCCGTCCACCGTCGCCGATATCCAGCACGGGCGGCTGGTCGCGATCCCAATCGCCAGCGGCGCGGCCGCACCCTGCGTGACGGCGCCCGGCGCGACCGGCGGCGCTGCCGTCGACTGCTCGGCGGCCCGCGACTCCGACGACGGGCCGACGCCCGCCTCCGGCGCGCCGCGTGCGGGAGCAGCCGCGTCGGACGCGGCTGTCCTCGTCGACTGCTGCGAAGGAGCCGGCGTCGATGGTGCCGCAGGCGCCCCGCCAGCCGGAAACCGCAATCGTCCACCGGCGCTCAGGTAGAGTACCACGCCTGCGATCGGCACGCTCAGCGCGAGCAGCTTCAGGAAGGTCGACGCCATGCGTCGCTCGTTCTCGACGGCCTCGTTGTCTTCCACCTGACCGGCGGCCGTCCGGCCGCCCGTCACCGAAGCCTGCGGGAACTGCACGATGAAGTCCTGGACGAGCTCGTCAGGATCCAGACCGATTTCGGCCGCGAACGACCTGACGAACCCGCGGCCGAAGATTCCCCGGGGCAGGCGGGAAATGTCGTTGCGCTCGAGCGCCTCGAGCACGCCGACGGGAATCTTCGTCGCGCTGGCGATTTGACGCAGCGAGATCCCGCGCTTCTCGCGCGCCTCTCGCAGCTTGCGACCGACATCGACAGGGGGACGGTCGGCAGACATGCCTGGACGGGAGCCGTCGGTCAATGTTAGGAAGTCGATGCGACCGTGTCAAACCAGGCGCGCGCCGCCCGGTCCGGCTCATCGAGGAACAGCCCGATCGCCGCGACACCGGCAGCGCCGGTGGCGAGCACCGTCTGGAAGCGCTCCACGGTGACGCCGCCGATGGCGAGCACTGGAACCTGCGCGGCGCGCACGATGGCCGCGAGGCCGGCTTCGCCGATCGTGGGGTGATCGGGCGGCTTGGACGGGCTGGCGAAGACGGTGCCCGCGATCAGGTAGTCGACCGCCTCTGCCACCGCCGCCGCCTCACCGGCGCCGTGGACCGAGCGGCCGATCAGGAACGGGAACGGCGCGATGGCGCGGACCAGGGCGGGCGGCATCGAATCGACACGCAGATGAACGCCCGCCGCGCCGCAGGCCAGCGCCACGTCGAGGCGGTCGTTGACGACGACCCGCGCCGGCGTGCCGGCCAGGCCGTCGACCAGCACCGCGACGATCGACGCCAGGGGGCCCGCTTCGAGATCGCGTTCGCGTACCTGAATCAGATCGACGCCGGCCTCCGCCGCGGCCCTGGCCTGGCCGAGGAGCCGCTCCCGCGCGACGGCCAACGGGACGTCGACGCCGCACAGCCGCCGTCGATCGGTGACGAGACACAGGCGCGGCGGCGGAGGGGCCATCACGGCGTCTGCGACGGCGTGTCGTGGCCGACCGGATCGGGGCGCCCGCGCGCGGCGAAGATGACGGCGAGCTCCGCGAATCCGGCGCACAGGTTCACGACCCCGAGGCCCGTGATGGCTCCCCGGACGAAATTGTTGGTGATGACCGGGTACAGCGCCGGCCAGGTCACCGCAAAGTAGTTGTGATCCCAGAAAACGGACCAGGGCAGGACGATCAGCAGCAGACCGACCTCGACGAAGAACGCGACATAGACCAGCCGGCGGATCAGAGCCCTACCCCCGCGCCTGGGCCTTCGTCAGCCGGCCGATCCGCGCCGCCACATCCCGATACGCGCCGGCGTCCGCCTGCAGCTCGAGCAGGATCGCCAGCGCGCGCGCCACCTCTCCCTGCCCCTCGAGCAGCTCCGCGAGCTGGTACAGCAGCTGGTGGCCGTCGTCGGGCGAGGGCGGCGGGGCCTGCGCCGCGCGCTCGAGCCATTCGATCGCCTGCGGGACCCGCTGCCGCTCGCGATGCAGCCGCCCCGCCAGCGACGCGGCCGCAAACCTCAGGCCGGGGTACTGCGACGCCGACTGCAGCGCCCTGATGGCGTCCTCGACGCGACCGGCGCGCCGGAGGGCCAGCCCGCGTCGATACTGCTCGTCGGCTTTGTGCGCCAGCGAATGCGTATCCTCGCGCAGCTGCGTGAACACGCCGTCGAGATCCTGCGCCTCGACGGGGGCCGGGGCCGCACCGCGGGCCGGCGGCAGCGGCGGCGAACCGGCGTCGAGGCCGTCGAGGGCGTTGTTCAGATCGATCTCGGCGTGCTCCTGTCCCGCGTCCCGAGCCGCGGGCGGCGCGGCGGCATCGGGGGGCGTCGACGCCGGAGCCTCCTCGAACTCGCCGAGGATGCTCGACAGGTCGATTGCGTTCATGCTCAGCTCGAAGTGCCCCGAGTCGCCGCTGGACCGCGGCCGCTGGCGATACACCGGCTTGGCCTCGGGCGGCGGGGCAACGGGAGGGCCGGGCAGCGGCGTCTCGATGGGCTCCTGATGACGTCGTTCGGGGGCCGTGGGCGCGGCGGGGCGGACGGGCTCGGCGCGGGGCGCCGCCGCCGGTTCTTCGTACGGCGGCAGGTCGCTGAAATCGAAGGACGTGTCGGTGCTGGTGAACGGTAGCTGCCCGCTGAGGCGATCGGCGATGACCGCATCGGGATCCGACTCGCCCAGCAGCTCGAGCGAGCGGCGGAAGCGATCGATATGGGACCGTTCCCACGGCTCCCGCGCGACGAGGTCTTCGGCGATCACCCGCGCTTCGGCCGCGGCGCCCGAGGCCAGGTAGGCGTCGGCGAGCTGCGCCTGGGCGGCATACATCGACGCCTCGAGACCGCCGTCCACGCATATCTCGACGAGGCGGAGCAGGCCGGCGACATGCGTCGGCACGCGCGTCACGAACTCCTGGAGCGCGGCGGCCGCCGACCCGAAGTCGCCCTGCGCGATGGCGAGGTCGGCCGCCAGCGACACGGCCGCGAAGGCGGCGTCCGGCGCCCGCTCCGCGACGTTCCAGGCCAGCATGGCGACCTCGTCGCGGCGTCCCGGATCCTCGTCGATGAGGCGCTTCAGGATCGCCAGGCCCTCTTCGGTCTCGCCCGAGCACAGGCGGATCTCGGCGACGGTCATCAGCAGCTTCGGGTCGTCGCCGGCGATCTCGACGGTCAGGTACTCGGCGGCAATCTGGATGTTGCCGCGCGCCACGAATGCGCGCGCCAGATAGGCCCGCAGTTCCATGTCGTCGGGCTCCAGCCGCGAGGCGTCCCTGAGGACCTCGAGGGCCTCGTAAGGGTGCCCCGCCCCTTCGAGCGCCGCGGCGACCGTCTTGAGCTGCGGCGCGGTCGCCGCACAGCCGCGCGCCTGCACGAAGTCCCCCGTCGCGAGAAACGCCTGCAGCAGCCGTTCGCGGACCTCCTCGTCGTCGGGCGCGAGCCCGGACGCCAGCCGCAGCGCCTCGACGGCGTCGGCCTGACGATCCGCTTCGCCGAGCTCCTGCGCGATGTCCTTGAGGTCCCGGAGCGCGCCGGCGGTGTCGCCGATCTCGGTGCGCGCCTGCGCGGCCTGGAGCCGGGCGTCGAAGTCGGCCGGATCCAGGCTGCCGAGCCGGATTCGCATCTGCGCGACGCCGCGCTTGTCGCCGCGCGCCTGCCGGCGATCGATCACGCTGTTCAGGTATCCGCGGGCGTCGGCGAGCAGCCCCTGGCTCGCCGCGATCTCGGCCGACTGAATGAGCGCGTGTTCGTGATCCGGCTTGAGCTTGAGGATCTTCTTGTAGAGGGCGGCGGCCTTCGGGAGGAACCCCTCCTCGTTCAGGCTGTCGGCAATCCGGGTGAAGTGGTCGCATCCCCTGTCGACCTGGCCGGCGCGCACGTAGAGGTCGCCCAGCAGGTTGGCCGTGTTCCAGTCCCGCGGCTGGTCCTCGACCACGCGCAGGTATTCCGCAATGGCGGCGTCCAGCTTTCCCTGCCGGAGCAGCTTCTCAGCATTGCGCAGTGTGGCGGAGCGGTCGATTGGCACGGGCATCAGGCGGCAGCGGGTACGGCTGCCGGATCAGTCAATCGTATCAAACAGCGTCGGAGGGCGGAACGACCGACGGTGCACGTCGGAATAGCCGAATCGGGCGACGGCCTCGAGGTGATCGGCCGTCGCGTAACCCTTGTGGCGGTCGAATCCGTAACGCGGATCGCGGCCGTGCAGCTCCAGCATGAGGCGGTCGCGCGTGACCTTGGCCACGATGGACGCGGCGGCGATCGCCGAGCAGCGGCGATCGCCGTGCACCACGCCGCGCTGCGCCATCGGCAGATCGGGCACCCGGAACGCGTCCACCAGCACGATGTCGGGCAGCGGCGCGAGCCCGAGCACGGCACGCTGCATCGCGCGCAGCGAGGCCTGGTGGATGTTGAGCCGATCGATCTCATCCGGTTCGGCCGCCGCCACGGCCCACGCCACCGCCCGCCTCAGGATGATCGCGTAGAGTCGCTCGCGCTCGGCCGCCTGCACCAGCTTCGAGTCGCAGACGCCGGAAACGTGGCGGCCGGGGTGCAGGACGACGGCCGCCGCGACGACCGGGCCCGCCAGACAGCCGCGGCCCGCTTCGTCGACGCCGGCCACGTGCACGAAGCCGACGCGGCGCAGCGAGTTCTCCAGCGTGCGCATCGCGGGAATGCGGCCCATGGGTCGCTCGACGGACCGGCTCCGGTGTCAGTCCTTGGCGGCGTCCTTCATGCGCGCCGCCTTTCCCCTCAACGCGCGCAGGTAGTAGAGCTTCGCCCGGCGGACCTTCGCCGATCGGGTCACTTCGACCTTCTGAATCGTCGGCGAGTGCAGCGGAAAGATGCGCTCGACGCCCTGCCCGAACGACACCTTGCGCACGGTGAACGAAGCGCGTGTCCCGCCGCGATGCAGCCCGATGACCACGCCCTCGAAGATCTGGATGCGCTCCTTGTCGCCCTCCCGCACCTTGACGTGCACCCGGACCGTGTCACCCGCCTTCATCGCCGGCCGCTCGGCCAGCTGCGACTTCTCCACCAGCTCAATCGCGCCCATCGTCCCGCTCCTTCTTCGCCTCCTGCAACTCGCGCAGGATATCGCGTTCTTCGTCGTCCAGCTCGGCGCCCGCCAGCAGATCGGGCCGCCGGGCCAGCGTGCGGCGCAGCGCCTCGCGCCTGCGCCATCGCCGAATCTCGCCGTGATGGCCCGACAGCAGCACGTCGGGCACCTTCGAGCCGCCGAGCTCGGCCGGCCGCGTGTAGTGCGGATAGTCCAGCAAACCCCGGCTGAACGAGTCGTCCACGACGGATCGATCGTCCCCCACGACGCCCGGCACCAGCCGGGCGACGGCGTCCACGATCACCAGCGCCGGCAGCTCGCCGCCGCTCAGGACGTAGTCGCCGATCGACAGCTCCTCGGTGACGCGCGCGCGAACGCGCTCGTCCACGCCTTCGTACCGGCCGCACAGCAGCACGAGGTGCGGCGCCGCGCTGAGCCGCCGCGCGGCGGCCTGCGTGAACCGCGCGCCCTGCGGCGAGGTCAGGATGACGGTCAGCGGCCGTCCCCGCTCCGCCTCGATCGCGTCGAGCGCCCGGAACAGCGGCTCGCCCTTCAGCACCATCCCGGGGCCGCCGCCGTACGGCACGTCGTCCACCACGCGGTGCCGATCGGTCGTGTAGTCGCGCAGGTCGCGCACCGTCACGTCGATCGTGCCCCGGTCGATCGCGCGCCCCAGGACGCCGACCCCCAGGCCCTGCTCGATCATCGCCGGGAAGATCGTGACGATGTCGACGGTCACCGGTTGAGATCCAGCAGCCCTTCGGGCGGCTCCACCACGATGACGCCCGACGCCGGGTCAATCCGCGTGCAGATGTCGGCCGCGAGCGGAATCAGAATCTCGCCCCTCGCGCCGCCATCCACCACGAGATGGTGGCCGCCGGCACCGCCTTCGACGTCGCGCACCGTCCCGACCGTCTGGCCCGCGCCCGTCTCTACCCGGCAGCCGACGAGGTCGTGCTGATAGAAGGCCCCGGGCGGCAGCGCCGCCAGCCGATCGATCGGAATGCGCAGTTCCGCGCCGGCGAGCGCCTCGGCGGCGTCCATCGTGTCCACGCCCGTGAAGGCGACCACCGGCCGCTCGCGATGGAACCGGACGGTCGCGATCGTGAGCGCATCGATCCGCCCCGCCCGCGCGACGAACAGCTCGGCGCCCGGCCGGAACCGCTCCTCCGGAAAATCCGTCTCGACGTTCACGATCACCTGGCCGCGGATACCGTGCGGGCGCGCGACCCGCCCGACCACGGCCATGTCGTCCCAGATCACACCATGTCGATTCTGACTTCCTAGTTTCCCGTGTACGGCGCGTCGCGGATCTCGAGCGTGACCGACTTGCCGTCCTTCTCGCCGGCCGTCGATGCGAGCGTCCGGAGCGCGGCGGCGGTCCGGCCCTGCCGGCCGATCATCTTGCCGACGTCGCCGGGCGCGACGAACAGCTCGACGAGCGTCGTGCCGCGGTGCACCGATTCGGTGACGTGCACCTCGTCGGGCCGGTCGGCCAGCGCCCGCGCCAGCACCTCGACGACGTCCTTGACCGCGCTCACTGCCCTTCGGGCGCCGCGGCCGCCGGCTTCACGGTCAGGTGCCGCGCCATCAGAGTACGAACCGAATCGGACGGCTGGGCGCCCTTCGAGAGCCAGTAGTCCACGCGCTCCTTCTTCACCTCGACGACGGCCGGGCGGGTGCGCGGGTTGTAGTGTCCGAGAATCTCGACGAACGAACTGTCGCGTGCGGCGCGCGAGTCGGCGACGACCACGCGGAAGAACGGCCGCTTCTTCGATCCCGCGCGCCGCAAACGGATTGCCAGCATCAGTCTCTCCTGCAAGGGACGCCGGGCTCGATCCCGCGTCCGACATTCGCTGCGCGCGGCGGGCCCGGGCAGGACCCGGCGCCTTCGAGCGCCGCGGATCTCATCCGCGGTTGCGCAGCATCTGCGTCGCCTGGCGGCGCGCCTTCTTGCCGCCGCCGGCGAGCCCGGCCATTCCGCCGAGCGACTTCAACATCTTCTGCATCTGCACGAACTGCTTCAACAGCCGGTTCACCTCTTCCACCGACGTGCCGCTGCCCTTCGCGATCCGCTTCCGCCGGCTGCCGTTGATGATGTGCTGCTTCCGGCGCTCCTCGGGCGTCATCGACGAGATGATCGCCTCGACGCGCGACAGCTGCGCCTCGTCCGGCTTGTGGTCCGCGAGCGCCTTGACGTTGCCCATGCCGGGGAGCATCCCGATGATCGATTCGAGCGGCCCCATCTTGCGGATCGTCTTCAGCTGGTCGCGGAAATCGTCCAGCGTGAACTCGTTCGATCGAATCTTCTGTTCGAGGCGGACGGCATCGGCCTCGTCGATCACCGCCTCGGCCTTCTCGATGAGCGACAGCACGTCGCCCATGCCCAGCACGCGCGAGACCACGCGCTCGGGATGGAAGGGCTCCAGATCCTCGAGGCGCTCGCCGCTGCCGACGAACGCGATCGGCACGCCGACGACCGACACCACCGACAGCGCCGCGCCGCCGCGCGCGTCGCCGTCCAGCTTCGTCAGGACGACGCCCGTCACGCCCACCCGTGCGTTGAACTCGCCGGCGCTCTTGATCGCGTCCTGTCCGGTCATCGCGTCGGCGACGAACAGGCGATCCGACGGGCCGGTGGCCTCCTTGATCGCCACGAGCTCGTGCATCAGCTCGTCGTCGATGTGCAGGCGGCCCGCGCTGTCCACGATGACGACGTCGAAGCCGAGATTCCTGGCTTCGGCGACCGCGCCCCGCGCCCGCGCCACCGGATCCAGCTGCCCGGCCGGATCGAACACCCGAACGCCGGCTTTCTGGCCGACGACGTTCAGCTGCTGGATGGCCGCGGGCCGCTTGACGTCGGTCGACACGAGCAGCGGGTGGCGCCCCTGCTTTCCCAGCCACCGGGCGAGCTTGCCGGCGGTTGTCGTCTTGCCCGCGCCCTGCAGCCCGAGCAGCAGGATGACGCGAGGCCGGTCGGTCGTCGGCTGCAGTCCGCCCTCGGCGCTGCCGAACAGGCCGACCATCTCGTCGCGGACGATCCGGACGACCTCCTGCGACGGCACCAGACCGCGCAGCACGCTCGCCTGATCGGCCGCCACGGCGTCCATGGCCCTGTCGCGGACGCGGTCGATGAAGGCCTTGACGACCTTGAAGTTGACGTCCGCCTCGAGGAGCGCGAGACGGATCTCCCGAAGCGCCGCCTCGACGTTCTCCGGCGAGAGTCGCGATTCGCCCCGCAGGGTCTTGAAGACGTCCTGCAGCCGTGTGCTCAGGGAGTCGAACATTTTTCTTATTTCTCGCGGGGCCCCACCCCCGCTCGCAGCCGTCGCTTACGCTCCGGATCTTGCCGGAAGCGTCCGTCCACGGCCATCACTCGTCGCGGGGCCCATCGCCGGTCTCAGCCCGTCGCTACGCTCCGGATCTTGCCGGAAGCGCCCGTCCACGGCCATCACTCGTCGCGGGGCCCATCGCCGGTCTCAGCCCGTCGCTACGCTCCGGATCTTGCCGGAAGCGCCCGTCCACGGCCATCACTCGTCGCGGGGCCCATCGCCGGTCTCAGCCCGTCGCTACGCTCCGGATCTTGGCGCACGCAATGTTGCCGCACGCGCCTGTCCGTCGCCATCACTGCCTGAGGGCCGCATCTCGCAACGGGTCGCCTGGCCCGGAACGTGAGTGGCGCGGCCGGTCCGGGCTCTCGCCGCATCGCCCTAAGATCCTCTAGCGCAAACCCTTATCGTAGCGGACGGGCTTGCGGGTGTCAATTGCAGACCGAAGCCCATCCACAGAGATCCTGAAGCGTGCAGGCGGCCAGTTTGACGTTGCGCCGCCCGAACCACGATTGCTATCGTCGCGCACGCACCGCGGAGGGTCCGTTCCGCACGTCGACCCTCAACGCGGTCCAGCCAAGGAGGCACCCGTGAGATCCCGAGTCTGCGCCACCCTCGTCACCGCGGTTCTTGCCGTCCCGCTCGCTTCGCCAGCGGCGGCTCAGACCCAGACCGGCACGATTACCGGCGCGGTCACCGATGCCCAGAACGCCCTGCTGCCCGGGGTGACGGTGACCCTGCAGAGTCCCGCGCTGATGACACCGCAGTCGACCGTGACCAACGAGCGCGGCGGCTACACGTTCATCGCCCTGCCGCCCGGACGATATGCGGTGAAGTTCGAGCTGCAGGGGTTCACGACCGTCGCCCGCAGCGAAATCCCCGTGAACATCGCCGTCGTCACGACGGTGAACCAGACGCTGCAGGTGGCCCGGTTGAGCGAGACGATCACCGTCAGCGGCGAAGCGCCGGCGGTCGACGTGAAGAGCACGAGCAAAGGCACCAACTTCGGGCGCGATCTCCTGGAGAGCATCCCGCAGGCGCGAGAGATCTGGTCGACCGTGGAACAGGTCCCGGGGGCGACCATGAGCAAGTTCAACGTCGGCGGCTCGGAGAGCGCCCAGCAGAGTTCGGCGCAGATCCACGGATCGGCTCCCGGCCAGCAGGAGTACGCGATCAACGGGCTGAAGCTGAACTGGCCCGGCGGCAACGGCGGCGCCACGGCGTTCTACTTCGACTACGAGACGCTCGGCGAGGTCAACGTCCTGACCAACGGGGCGCCGGCAGAAGTC
The DNA here is from genome assembly GCA_963840225.1 of uncultured Acidobacteriota bacterium. GTDB lineage: Bacteria > Acidobacteriota > Vicinamibacteria > Vicinamibacterales > CAVVIG01 > JBLMXQ01. Next base: position 198,304 of record CAWIYH010000004.1, on the reverse strand, counting down.
GGCACCGGCGGCGTGTACATGAACACCGTGACGCGGTCCGGCGGCAACACGTTCTCCGGCAGCTCGAGCATCTTCTGGGAAGACGACTCGTTTCAGGGAAGCAACATCACCGACGCCCTGCGATCGCAGGGCGTCACGAGCGGCAACCCGATCAACTACATCTACGACTACAACGCGAACGTGGGCGGCCCGATCAAGCGCGGGAAGGCCTGGTTCTTCTCGTCGTACCGCCGTTTCGACATCAACACGCAGGTGCTGGGCATCACGCGGCCCGACGGCTCGCCGGCGCCCGACATCAACCACCAGTCGAACCTCCTCGGCAAGGTCACGGCGCAGCTGAACAACGACAACAAGGTGAGCGCCGAGGTCAACTTCAACTACCAGAATCGGTTCTTCCGGCGGCCGACGAGCGATCTGGTCCAGGAGAAGGCCTCGTGGCGGCAGATCGAGCCGGCCTACATCACGCAGTTCCAGTGGACGTCGGTCCTGACCCAGCAGCTCTTCCTGGACGTCCGCTACGGCTACCTGCACCTGATCTTTCCGCTGCACTACCAGCCCGACGTCGCCAGCACCGACTTCGCACGCGAGGACATCATCCGGCAGACGCTGTCGGACGCCGCGACCTACGACTACGAGAATCTGGCGACGCGGCATCAGGTGAACGCTTCGGCGTCGTACTTCGTCGACGGCTGGGGCGGGTCGCACAGCTTCAAGACCGGCATGGAATACGGCCGCGCGTTCAACCAGAATGCCTACGCGGCCAACGGCGACTACGTCCTGCGGTACTTCGACGGCGCGCCGTTCGAGGTCCAGACCTACAACACGCCGGTCACGTCCAAGAACCAGATCGACACGCTGGCGCTCTATGTCCAGGACGCGTGGGCGGTCAACAACCGCCTGACGGTGAACTACGGCGGGCGCTTCGAGCGGCTCGTCGGCTTCGCCCCCGAGCAGTCCGAGCCGGGCAACGACTTCTTCCCGGCCGCGACCTTCGCCCGCATCGACAACATCCCGAAGTGGCAGAACGGCATGTGGCGCGTCGGCCTCTCTTACGACCTGTTCGGCAACGCGCGCACGGCCGTCAAGGCCTACGCGGGCCGGTTCATGGTCCAGGAGGGCACGCGGCTGGTCGAACAGGTGAACCCGAACAGCCTCGGCGGCGACTACCGGAGCTGGACCGACACGAACAACGACAACGTCGCGCAGCTGAGCGAGCTCGGCGCGTCGACGCGCCCTTACGGCGGCCGCGTCAACAAGATCGACCCCGGGCTGAAGCAGCCGTACTCGGACGAGTTCGATTTCGGCGTGGAGCATCAGCTCGTCGAGAACCTGTCGGTCGGCGCGACCTACTTCCGCCGGAACAACCGCCGGCGCTTCAGCGGTGTCAACCTGGCGGTGCCGCCGAGCGCCTACACCGCCGTCCAGGTGCAGGGACCTGCCGGCCCGGTCACGGTGTACAACCAGGATCCGGCCACGCTCGGCCTCGCCAATCGCATCATCACGAACGTCGCCGGACTCGAGGACACGTATGACGGGATGGAAATTACGGCGACCAAGCGAATGGCCAACCGCTGGCAGCTGCTGGCCGGTCTGACGATCGGGCGGGACAAGGGCGTGTACGATCGCGGCCTGAACGACGACTTCAACAACCCCAACCTGAACATCGACCGCGCGGATTCGGTCGTCGGCCAGGACAGCACCTACATCGGCAAGCTGATCGGCACCTACGTGCTCCCCAGGGACTTCACCATCAGCACCAACCTCCGGTACTTCACCGGCCAGCCGGTCGCGCAGCAGGTGACCGTCCGGGGGCTGAACCAGGGCACGGTGAGCGTCCTCAGCCAGCCGGTCGGAGAGGTGCGCCTCGACAACGTGACGTTGTGGGACATCCGCGGCTCGAAGGTGTTCACGCTGGCCGGGCGCTACCGGCTGGAAGCGATGCTCGACGTCTTCAACCTGCTCAATCAGTCGGCCAAGACGGTGATCAACGCCAATGTGGGTCCGCTGTTCGGCAACCCGATCGCGATTCTGCCGCCGCGGGTGGCACGCCTCGGCCTGCAGTTCAGGTTCTGAGAAGGGACACGACCGGTCTGAACGGAGGATCCCATGCGAACGTTTGCCAGTGCCGCGGTCCTGCTCGCCGTCATCACGGCGGCGCCTGCCCGCGCGGCCCAGGACGCCGGCGCGCTCACGATCGACGCGATCGTCCAGATCCGGCACCCGTCCCGATCCGTCTGGTCACCGGACGGCGGCCGGGTGGCGTTCGTGTGGGATCTGGCCGGCGTGCAGAACGTCTACGTGGTCGACCTGACCGCAACGCGCGCGGCCCCGCCGGCCGCGCGCACCCGCTACGACGTCGGGCTCATCGACGCGCTCTTCTGGTCGCGCAACGGCCAGCGCCTGTTCTTCGCGCGCGACGGCGACCTCTGGCAGGTCGCCGCCACGGGCAACCCCGCACCCGCCCGCGTCTGGTCCCAGCCGGCCGCGGGCGACGGCTTCGCCTTGTCGCCCGACGGCTCGCGGGTCGCGTTCAGTCGCGCCGGCGACCTCTTCGTGCGGACGATCGACGGCGGCCGCGAGACGCGCCTGACCGAGACGTCAGGTCTCAACGAGACGTCTCCAACCTGGTCGCCCGACGGGAGCCACGTCGCGTTCACCTCGGCGTCGGCGACGCTCAAGTCGGAAGCGCCCGCCTTCTCCGGCGCCAAGATCCTCTTCACCTGGTTCGAGCGATCGCTCTCCGACGTCGGCGTCGTGCCGGCCTCCGGCGGGCGCGTCGTGCCGATCGCCGCGGGGCCCGACGCCGAAGGCTCGCCGCGCTGGATCGACGCGTCCAGGCTGCTCGTCCAGCGTATCAGCGCCGACTACAAGACGCGCGAGATCCTCGTGGCGAACGCCGCGAACGGAACGGCCACGTCGATCCACCGCGATGTCGATCCGATCGCGTGGAGCCTGACGTATCTGAATCCCGATCCGGTGCCCTCCCCCGACGGGCAGCGGGTGGCGTTCCTGTCCGACGCCGACGGCTGGGATCATCTCTACGTCGTCCCGACGGCCGGCGGTCAGGCCACTCAATTGACACACGGACGATATGAGGTGCGGCGCGTGGCGTGGTCGCCCGACAGCCGCCGCCTGGCGCTCGACACCAACGAAGGCGACAACCCGGGGGCGCGCGCGCTGGCCGTCGTCGACCTTGGCGGGACCGGCGCGGCGATCTCGAAGCTGACGACCGGCCGCGGCACGAACATCGAAGCCACCTGGTCGCCGGATGGCCGCCGGCTGCTGTACCAGCACACCGACCCGCAGAACTCGGCCGATCTCTTCGTCGTGGAGGCGGCGGGCGGGGCGGCCGTTCGGCTGACCGACTCGATGCCGGCGGCGATCGACCGGTCGCGGCTCGTCGCTCCCGAGTTCGTGCGGTACCCGTCGGCCGACGGCGAGCAGGTCCCCGCGTACCTCTTCGTGCCGAAGGGCCTGGATCGATCGCGCACGCACCCGGCCATCGTCTGGATTCACGGCGACGGCGTGACCGAGAACTTTGACGGCTGGCACGAGCGGCGCGACTACGCCGTGTACTGACAGCTTCCACCAGTACCTGCTCCAGCGCGGCTACGTGGTGCTGGCGGTCGACTACCGCGGCAGCATCGGCTACGGCCGCGCCTGGCGGGAAGGGCACTTCCGCGATCTCGGAGGCAAGGACTACCAGGATGTCGCGGCGGGCATGGACTACCTGAAGGGCCTCGGTTTCGTCGACACCACGCGGGTCGGCGTCTGGGGCCTGAGCTACGGCGGGTTCATGACGCTGCAGGCGCTCACCCTCACGCCGGAACTGTTCCGGTGCGGCATCGATGTGGCCGGCGTCGTCGACTGGCGCGACTGGTACAAGGATCCCGACGGCCCCTGGATCAAGAGCCGGATGGGCTCCCCCGCCGACAATCCCGAGCTGTACGATCGGACCGCGCCGATCCACCGCATGGACCGGCTCATCCGCCCGCTGATGGTGCTGCACGGCACGGCCGACGTGAACGTGCCGTTCCTCGAGTCGGTCCGCCTGATCGACGTCGTGACCAGGCTGCACAAGGACGTGCAGTTCATGATGTATCCGGGAGAGTTCCACTACTTCCATCGCGCGCACGTGCTCGAGGACGCGTGGCATCGCGTGGCGGCGTTCTTCGACGCGCACCTGAACGGCGCCGCCTCTCCGTCCGACAGCGGCAGGCGCTGACGCCCGTCCCCGGGGCTCCGCTCAGGGTGCCCCGGGGCGTCCTCTACTGGCTCGCCGCAACGTCTTGCCCGACGGTTCGCTCGAAGAAGTCGTCGATGCGTCGCCAGGCGTCGCGCAGGACGTGCGCCCGCCGGAAGAAGTGGATCTCCCCGGGGTAGACGCCCATCTCGAACGGCTTGCCCAGCTTCTCGAGCACGTCGATCACGCGCAGCGAATCGCGGAACGCGACGTTGCGGTCGTTCGTGCCGTGCAGGATGAGGAGCGGACGCGCGAGCTTCTCCATGTGGTAGATGGGAGCCGAGACCCGATAGATCTCCGGGTGCTGCATCGGCGTGCCGAGGCGAGGTGTCGTGTAGCCCGCGCCATAGGTGGCCCAGTCGACCACGCCCGCCACGTCGACGCCGGCGCGCCAGAGCGTCGGGTCGGTCGTCAGGGCCTGCAGCGTGAGGAATCCGCCGTAGCTGAGGCCGAACACCCCGACACGGTTCGGATCCACGTAGTCGAGCGTCTTGAGGTACGCAGCGCCCGACGCGACGTCGGCGGTGTCGCCCACGCCGACGCTCATGTACACGCCGGTCGACCAGTCACGGCTGTATCCCGAGCTGCCGCGATAGTCGGGCGTGAGGATTACGTATCCCTGCTGCGCGAAGTACTGGCAGAGCGAGTAGTACATGCGGTAACTGCCCGGGTGCCAGCCGAGGAAGTTCTGGTCCGACCCGGATCCGTGAATCCAGACGAGCGCCGGATGGCGACGGGCGCGATCGAGCGACTTCGACGCCATCAACGTCGCCGGAACCGGCTTGCCGTCCAGCCGGCTGGGATACGTCACCGCGACCGGCGGCGTCAAATCCGCCTGGTTCAACCCCGGCGGCATCGAGTCGCTCAGGCGCACGGGCGCCCCGCCGCGCCCCGACGCGACGTAGAGGTCCAACGAGTTCCCGGCGTCGGTGTGCTGGTACACGATCCGGTCGCCCTCCGGAGAGAACGTCGGATCGAGGCTGACGCCACGAACCGTCACGACCGGCGTGCTCTGCGCGCTCGAGACGTCGAGGACGTCGATGAACCGCTCCATCTGATTGCCGACCGCGCTGTGGTGATAGGCAATCCGCCGGCTGTCGGGCGACCAGTCGCCGAGGCCGGCCAGGTAGCCGCCGGACGTCAGCTGGCGAGCCTGCGCGTCGGAGGTCGCCGAGGTCGGGATCACGTAGACGTGAATCCACCCGGTCCGATCGCTGACGAAGGCGAGCGTCTTACCGTCCGGCGACACCGCGAGCTTCGAGTCGCGCCGAGTCGGCGACCACCAGCGCTCGTCGTGGTCGCTCCACAGCGTGCGCGCCGGCTGGCCGACGGCGGCGGTCCGGATCTCGCGGGTCTTCCCATCGGGCGAGATCTCCTGGAAGATCACCCGGTCGTCGGCGCTCCACTCGATGTTGCTGGTCGAGCCGATCGTCGGGATCCAGCTCGGCTCGCCTCCCTCGGCCGCCACGATCCCCAGGCGCCGGTTCGTCGTGCGCTCCTCGTAGGAGCGGATGCGGTCGCCGTTCCACGGCAGCTCCTCGGGTTCGAGCCCGCCCTGGGCGGCCGTGAACGCCAGCCACCGGCCGTCGCGCGAGAACACGGGCACCGATGAGGTCATCGGCGCCGCGAGGAACGTGAGCTGGCGCTGGCTGTCGGTGGCCAGCGAGGCAATCCAGATCTGCCCCTTCCGCACGAAGGCGATCTCCTGTCGATCGGGCGACAGGGTGAAGCTGGCGGCGTCGACGAGCCCCGCCCGCACCTTCGGCTGCGGCGCCGACGGCGAAACGGTCCAGAGCCTGCCGTCCTTCGCGAACAGGATCTCGTCCGACGAGGCCCAGGCGAACCGGCCGATGTCGGAGAGGAGCAGGTCGGGATCGACCGCGAAGTCGGTCAGCGCCCTCGGCGCCTCACCCGGAGTCACGACGAACAGCTCCTGGCGTCCCGCGGCGTCCCAGAGGAAGGCGACCATCCGACCGTCGGGCGACCACGCGGGCTCGGTCGGGTACTTGATCTCGGCGATGCGCTCGATGGTGATGCTGCCGCGCGGCGGTTCAGCGGCGGCGGTGACGGCGCTGGAAAGGAGGAGCGCCAGGCAGATGCACGGTTTCGTCATGATGACTCCCACCTGAAGGCCGCATCAGTATCGGCCAGCGACAGGCGAAGTCAACGGAATTCCTCGGCAGCGACGGCACCGCGTGCAGGGCCTCGATCAGACGGACGACAGCTTGTGTCCGAGCTTCTCCTTCTTCGTTTTGAGGTATCGGCGGGTCGAGTCCGACGCCGGAATCTCGAGCGGCAGCCACTCGCTCACCGAGAGACCGTAGCCCTCGATACCGACCAGCTTGCGCGGATTGTTGCTGAGCAGCCGCATCGTGCGGACGCCGAGCTCGCGCAGGATCTGCACGCCGATCCCGTAGTCACGCTGATCGGCCTTGAATCCGAGCCGCTCGTTCGCCTCGACCGTGTCGAACCCCTCGTCCTGCAGCTCGTAGGCCCGGATCTTGTTGGCAAGCCCGATGCCGCGCCCCTCCTGGTTCAGGTACAGCAGCACGCCGCGGCCTTCCTGCGAGATCCGCTGCATGGCGGTGTCGAGCTGCGCGCCGCAGTCGCAGCGCACCGAGTGGAGCACGTCGCCCGTGAGGCACTGCGAATGCACGCGGACGAGGACGTCGCGCCCGTCGGTGATGTCGCCGCAGACGAGGGCGAGGTGCGTCTGCCCGTCGATCTGGTTCTCGAAGCCGTGGACGCGGAACTCGCCGAAGTCGGTCGGCAGGCGCGCCGTGGCGACGCGACGCACGAGCGACTCGGTCCGCATGCGGTACTTGATCAGGTCCGCGATCGTGACCATCAGCAGGCCGTGGCGCTTGGCGAACTTCGTCAGCTGGGGAACGCGCGCCATGGTGCCGTCCTCGTTCATGATTTCGCAGATGACGCCGGCCGGATACAGGCCGGCGATGCGCGCGAGATCCACGGCGGCCTCGGTCTGTCCCGCCCGCACCATGACGCCACCCGTGCGCGACCGCAGCGGGAACATGTGGCCGGGGCGCGCCAGATCCGGCGGGCGCGTGGCCGGATCGATGGCGGCCAGCACCGTCTGCGCGCGATCGGCCGCCGAGATCCCGGTGCTCGTGCGCGCCTTGGCCTCAATCGACACGCAGAACGCGGTGTCGAACCGCGAGCTGTTCTGCGAGACCATCAGCGGAATCTCGAGCTCGTCGAGCCGCTCGGGCGTCATCGACAGGCAGATGAGCCCGCGGCCGTACCGGGCCATGAAGTTGATCGACTCCGGCGTCACCTTGTCCGCCGCAATCGTCAGGTCGCCCTCGTTCTCCCGGTCCTCGTCGTCGACGACGATGATCATGTGCCCGGCCCGGAAGGCGTCGACCGCCTGGTCGATGGACGCAAACGGATTCTGGCGCGGGCGCGCGCCCTTGGCGATCTCGATTCGGCGCTTCATGGGAGTGGCCTCAGTGCTTGACTTCGAACGGCTTGACGTCGAGGGTGAGCCCGGCGATTTCGGCGGCGCGGACCACGTACTTGCCGACCAGATCGCACTCGATGTTCACGCGATCCCGGCGCTGGGCGCGGGCGAGATTGGTGTGATCGAGCGTGAACGGCACGAGCTGGACGTCGAAGCAGCCGGCGCCGAGCCCCGCCACGGTCAGGCTGACGCCGTCGACCGCGATCGATCCCTTGTGGACGATGAAGGGACCGAGCGCAGAGGGAAAGCTCACCGTCATCCACTGGAACTCGGCGTCTCTGCGAGAGTCCTCGACGTGGCCCACCGCATCCACGTGTCCCTGCACGAAGTGGCCGCCGAAGCGGCCATCTGCCCGCAGCGGCCGCTCCAGGTTGACCAGCGCGCCGCGGGTCAGTCCTCCGAGCGTGGTGACGCGCATGGTCTCGGGACCGACGTCGGCGTGAATCTGTCCGTCCTCGGCGAGGATGACCGTGAGGCAGACGCCGTTGACGGCGAGGCTGTCGCCGGGCGCCATCTCGCGCGACAGGGAGGTCGAGATGCGCAGCCGCACGCCCGCGTCGGTCGCCTTCACCTCGGCGAGCTCCCCCACCGCTTCAATGAGGCCGGTGAACATATCCCTCAATCATCGCGTCAGGTCCGAGCGGCTCGACCCGGACGTGGTCGAGCGCACCCGGGCGGAACGATCGGCCGTCGAGAAATCGGACGCCCGCGGGGCCGATCACGCGGGGCGCCACGTACAACCGGACCTGATCGACGACGTCCTCGTCCCAGGCCGCCGCGCCCAGGGCCGCGCCTCCCTCGAGAAGCAGCGACCCGATGCGGCGGGCGCCGAGCGCGGCGAGCCCCGCGCGGATCGTGCCGTCGGTCGCCACGACCTCGGCGCCGTGCATTTCGAGCGCCGCCCGTTCCGGGCGGCCCGCCGACTCGGGGGTCGTCATGATGATGACAGGCCCGGCGTCGACTGTCGAGAGTACCCGCGCCGTGGGGGGCATGCGGAGGCGGCGGTCGAAGATCACGCGGGTCAGCGGGCGTTCGCGATACGGGCCGCGTGCGGTCAGACGCGGATCGTCAGCCAGGATCGTGCCGACACCCACGGCGATGGCGTCGACGGCGGCGCGGATGGCATGCGCGTGCCGGTTGGCGGCCGCGGACGTCAACGCCGTCCGTTCCCCGGCCGCTGCGGCAAGGCAGCCATCGAGGCTGGTCGCCGCCTTGAGCGTCACGAACGGCCGCCCCGCGCCGATCATCGTGAAGAACGGCAGGTTCAGGCGGCGCGCCTCCTCAGCGCGCAGGCCGACCCGAACCTCGACGCCGCGGCTTCGCAGGTAGTCGAATCCGCGGCCGTGGACGAGCGGGTTGGGATCCTCGATCGCGGCGACGACCCGCCCGATGCCGGCCTCGACGATGCGCGCGGCGCACGGGCCGGTCCGGCCGACGTGGCTGCACGGCTCGAGCGTGCAGTAGAGCGTGGAGCCGCGTGCGCGATCGCCCGCCACCGCGAGCGCCTGGATCTCCGCGTGCGGCTCGCCGGCGCGCTCGTGGCTCCCGTGCCCGACGACTACGCCGTCCGGCGACACCACCAGCGCGCCGACCACCGGGTTGGGGCTGGTGCGGCCCCATCCGCGCGCCGCGTGGAAGAGCGCGCGGTCCATGTAGTCGGCCGGCGTGAGGGTCACCATTTCTCCTGGAACAGACCGTCGACGTACTCGTCCGCGTCGAACGGCACGAGGTCTTCGATGCCTTCACCCACGCCGACGTAGCGGATCGGCAACTTGAGATCGTTCGCAATCGCGACAGCGATGCCGCCCTTGGCGGTGCCATCGAGCTTGGTCAGCACGATGCCGTTCACGCCGGCGGCGCCCATGAACTCGCGCGCCTGCGACAGCCCGTTCTGCCCGACCGTGGCGTCGAGCACCAGCAGTACCTCGTGGGGCGCGCCGGGAACCTCGCGGGCGGCAATCCGGCGAATCTTGTCGAGCTCCGCCATCAGGTTCACGCGGGTGTGGAGGCGTCCCGCTGTATCGACCAGAATCGGATTCCGGCCCTTCGCCTTCCCCGACGAGATCGCGTCGAACACGACGGCCGCCGGATCGGCGCCGTCGCGGGCGCGCACCATGTCGACACCCGCCCGCTTCGCCCAGATCTCCAGCTGCTCCACGGCGGCGGCGCGGAACGTATCGGCCGCGCAGATCAGTGGCACCCTTCCCTCGCCCTTCAACAGATTCGCCAGCTTGCCGACCGTCGTCGTCTTGCCCGTTCCGTTCACGCCGACGACGAGCACGACCGAGGGGCGGGATGCGGCCGGCGCGGGCGATTCCACCGCATCGAACACCGCGCGGATTTCCTGCCTCACCAGCTCACGCAGGCTTTCGCCGTGACGCGGGCGCGCCTTGACGCGGGCGATGATACGGTCTGTCGCGGAGACGCCGACGTCGGCCGAGATCAGAAGCTCTTCGAGGGCGTCGATGGTCTCGACGTCGATCGGACGCGAGCGACGCCCGGGCTCGTCCGCCTGGCGGACGATGTCGTCGAAGCGCTCGACGATCTGTTGGGTGGTGCGAGTCAGCCCTTCGCGGATACGCCCCAGGAATCCCATTCGGTCGATCTTACGCCCGCTCGGCCTCGGCACGCTGCGGGCGGACCATGAGCGCCTGGACCGCGGACCGCGGATCCGAGCGTCCGGCGAGCACCTCCGCCATCTGCGACGCGATCGGGAGCTCGACGCCGTGCCGCGCTCCGAGCGCGAGCGCCGCGCCGGTCGTGCGCACGCCCTCCGCCACCATCTTCATGCCGGCGAGGATGTCGCGCAGCGGACGCCCACGCGCCAGCTCGATGCCGACGTGGCGGTTTCGGCTCAGGCTGCCGGTGCAGGTGAGCACGAGATCGCCGAGGCCGCTCAGTCCGGCCAGCGTCTCGCGACGGCCGCCTGCCGCGCACGCCACCCGCGTCACTTCGACCAGGCCGCGCGTGATGAGCGCGGCGAGCGCGTTGTGCCCGAGCCCGAGGCCTTCGACGACGCCGGCGGCGATGGCGATGACGTTCTTCAGCGCGGCGCCGATCTCCACCCCGGCCACGTCGTCGCTGACATAGAGGCGCAGCGACGGCCCGCGGAACTCGTCCTGCACGAGCGCCGCGGCGTCGGTGCTGGCGGAGGCGGCGAGCAGGGCGGTCGGCAGCTGCTCGGCCACCTCGCGGGCGAAGCTCGGACCCGACAGCACGACGACCGGCCGCTCCGGTCCGAGTTCCTCCGCGATGACCTCGGACATCCGCAGCAGCGAGCCGGCCTCGAGCCCCTTGGTCGCGCTCACGATGGTCGCGGCGCCGGCCACGTGCGGCGCCGCGTGGTGGAGGACGGCCCGGTAGCCGTGCGACGGAATCGCCAGGACGACGAAGTCCGTCCGTTCGAGGGCGCGGTCGAGGGCCTCGGTCACGGCGACCGACGGCGGCAGCGACACGTCGGGCAGGTAGACGGCGTTGGCGCGCCTGGCCGACATGTCGGCCACGAGCGCGCCGTCCCGCGCCCAGAGCCGCACGGCGTGGCCGATGCGACCCAGGTGCACGGCCAGAGCCGTGCCCCAGCTGCCGGCGCCGATGACGGCGATCGTCCGCATTATCCGCGCTCGACGCCCGGTCGCATCACGCGCGCACGCCGATGCGCCGCTCCGTGCCGGTCCGCAGCCGAACGAGATTGGATCGATGACGGAACAGGATCAGAGCCGCGGCGCCCGTCGCCGCCAGCACGGCCGGGGCCGGACTGCCCAGCCCGTACGCGATGGCCGGCAGCGCGGCCGTCGCCAGGACGGATCCGAGGGAGATGTACTTCGTTATCCAGACGGTCACGAAGAACAGCGCTGCCGCCCACGGAAGCGCCGCCGGCGTCAGGACCGAGAAGACGCCGGCCGCGGTCGCCACGCCCTTGCCACCGCGAAAGTGCAGCCACACGGGATAGATGTGTCCGACGATCGCGGCCATCCCGGCCGCGGCCATGGTCGGCGAGTCGGCCGAGGCGCGCGCGGCCACGAGCACGCTCGCCGCGCCCTTCGCGACGTCGAGCGCGGCCACCAGCACCCCGGCCGTCACGCCCGACGCGCGAAGCACGTTGGCCGCGCCGAGGTTGCCGCTGCCCACGTGCCGCAGATCCGCGCCCCAGCGTCGAGCCAGCAACAGGGCGAAGGGAACCGACCCGATGCAATACGCAACGACGACGATGGCGATGGGAGACATGGTCAAGGGTCGATTGATGCTCGTCAGCCCCGTAACTGCGCCTGCGCCAGCGCCGTGTAGGTCGGACCACCCGAACCCAGACGACTTTCATACAGCGTCACCTGGCTGACGTCAACCCGGGCGATCACTCGAGCCGGACTCTCGGGCAGGCGGCGGTCGGCGGCATGCGACTCACGCCAGCGCGCGAGGGTCAGGTGCGGATGGTACGCGCGTCCCTCGACCGCCACGCCAATGGCGACCACCCGCTCGCGCACCGTCCGCTCGAGATCGATGACTCCGCGCGCGCCCTCGACGACCCCGAGCCAGAGGATACGGGGCGGGCGGCCGGGCGGAAACGTGCCGATTCCCCCCAACGCGACCGCAAACGGCGCCTGATCGATGCCGTGCCCGATCGTCTCGACAAGCGACGAGGCGCGATCGGCGGGAACCTCACCGATGAAGACGAGCGTCAGGTGCAGGTGCTCGGGCCGGACCCAGCGCATCGACGGCCGTTGCATCGCGCGCCCGAGCCGGGCCTGCTCGGCCGCAATCGCCCCTCGCGCTTCGTCGCTCAAATCGACCGCCGTGAACAGTCGCATGGCTCTTGACGACGATGCGCCGGCTCGCAGTCGCTGGCCCTCGCCGGCGCATGGCCGCAGGCGCAGTCATTCCTTTCCGGCGCTGGGGCCCCACCCCCAGCGCGACCTGACGCCGATGCGCCGTCTCGCAGTCGCCGGCCCTCGCCGGCGCATGGCCGCAGGCGCAGTCATTCCAATAGCATGATCCGGATCATGTTGAGCGCTGCCTGGGTCGCCTGAAATTTCACCATCTCGCGGCCGCCGACGAACTGAAACGTGCGGGCCTGCACCTGATCGTCGCCGGCGAGGGCGACGGCCACGGTGCCGACGGGCTTGCCGGGCGTCGCGCCTCCCGGCCCGGCGACGCCGGTGATACCGACGCCGAGTCCCGATCCGGTTCGCTCCCGGACACCGACGGCCATGGCCCGCGCCACCGGCTCGCTCACCGCACCGTGCTCGGCAATGAGCGCCTCGGGAACGCCGGCAAGAATCGTCTTCAGCGCGTTGCTGTAGCAGACGACCCCGCCCTCGACGTAGTCGGAGCTGCCGGGGACGTCGGTCAGCCTCGAGAGGAACAGGCCGCCGGTGCACGACTCCGCCGCCGCGACATGAAGGCCGCGCGCGCGCAGGAGGTCGCCGACGACCACTTCGAGCTGCCGGCCGTCGGCGCTGAACACCGACGACCCGAGCGCCCGCTCGACCTCGGCGACCGCCGTCACGAGCGCCGCCTCCGCCACCTCCTGCGCCTCGGCCCGCGCCGTCAGGTGCAGCTCGATCTGGCCCATCGCCGCGAGGATGGTGGTGACGATCGGCACCGGCTGGGAAGTCCATCGGCTGTAGATCGGCTGCGCGACGGCGTCCACTTCCGATTCGGACCGTCCGACGATCTTCAGCACGCGGCGCACGAGCACGCTGCCGCCGGCCAGGTGGGAGAGCCGCTCGCGCACGACGGCGTCCATCATGGGCAGCATTTCGCGCGGAGGCCCCGGCAGCAGGGCAATCGCGGTCTTGCCGCGCTCGAGCCAGAGCCCGGGTGCGGTCCCGTTGGCGTTCGCCAGGAGCGCCGCGCCGCGCGGCACCAGCGCCTGCCGCCGGTTGTTCGGCGGCATCGTCAGCCCGCGGCGTTCGAAGCGGACCCGGATGCGCTCGACGACCCCCGCGTCCTCCTCGAGCGGAAGATCGAGCACTCCGGCGATGGCGTCGCGGGTGAGATCGTCGGCCGTCGGCCCGAGCCCGCCCGTGATCACGACCAGGTCGGCCCAACCGAGCGCGCCGCGGAACACCTCAGACAGCTCGACGAGGTCGTCGCCCACCACCACCTTCAGCCGAACGTCGCAGCCGATTGCGTTCAGCCGCTCGGTAATCGCGAGGGAGTTGGTGTCGACGCGGTACGGAGTGAGCATCTCGCTGCCCACGGCGATGATGCAGACCTGCATGCGGCTACGACCTTATCAGATCACCAGGTCATCCAATGGGCGAACGCCAGCAGCAGGCGGAGTCCGAGGTTGGCGTACACGGCGGCCATGAAGTCGTCGGCCATCACGCCAAGGCCACCGGGCAGGTGCTCCAGACGGTTGGCCGGGTACGGCTTGACGACGTCCATGGCTCGAAACACGAGGAACGCGATCGCGGCGCCCTTCCAGCCGACGGGATTCAGGAACAGCGTCACGAGCATCCCCATCACCTCGTCGATCACGACGGGGCCCGGATCGATTCGGCCGAAGTGGCGCTCGGCTGCGAAACCGCTCCACGAGCCGATCGCCAGGAGGCCCAGAACCACGATGACCTGAACGAGCGTCGAGGAAGGCAGCGCCCACCAGAGGAGCAGACCGACCGCCGATCCAAAGGTACCCGGCGCGAAAGGGACGTAGCCGACGCCGCATGCGGTCGCAAGGGCCAGCGCCAGGACGGGTCGCGGTGTCCGGTCGCCGATGGTGGAGCGCGGGGCGACGTCCGCGCGATGGCGATCGCTCACGCCGCCGTTCGGACGACGCGTGTGCCCGCGAAACGATCGTGCAATCCGCGGTGGTCGGTGGTGAAGACTGCGGTGAGAAATCCGAGGCCGGCCGGAACGGCGAGGAGGAACCACAAGAGCTCGCGAAGCGCCGCGTGAGGAAAATCCACCGGCTGTCCCGGCGCGGCACTCACGACGCGAATGCCGGTGGCCATCTTTCCGAGCGTCTGCCCGCCGACCGTGAACGCCACCAGGTAGCCGCCGTTCTGAACCAGCAGGAACGCGACGAGCGGCCCGAGCGGCAGCAGCTCGAGATCGGCGACGGCGAGGCCGCAGATCTGCATCGTGAAGTAGACGACAGCCGCGTCGATGATCGCCAGCAGCGTCAGGTCGATCGCCGCGGCGGCGAGACGGGCGCCCACGCCGGCGTCTTCAATCGCCCCGGCGTGACGCGATGGGCCTGGCCGGGACGGGGCGGGCTCGCTTCGTACCGGCCCGGTCGGCGGACGATCCTCGGTCGGAAAGAAGTCGAGGGTCGGCGTCCGGACCTGGTCGCGCAGGCGCGGCGTCTCCGGCGTCGCACGCCGGACCGCGAGCGGGGCGCGCGGCGGCGACGCCTTGGTGATGAGCGGCACGTCGTCGCTGATCGGCTGCAGAAAAAGCGGCAGCTCGCTCGACGGTGCGGGCGTCGGCGGCGCACCCAGGCCGTCATCGACCGCACGACCGAGGTCCGCTGGACCCTGGTCTGCGTGGACGGGGCCGCCCTGGTCCACGAGCGCGAGGTCCTCGAGCGGACTCAGGTCCACGTCCTGCCGCATCGGCAGCTCAGGCAGGGGGAGCGATGGCGCCAGGGAGAACTCGTACCCGCAGTTTCGGCAGCGGTCGACGGGTTCGAACCCCAGATATCCGCACTTGGGGCACTTCACGGCTGCCGCCCCTCCGCCCTCGCCCGCACCTGCGCCGCGGCGACGACGCGGGCGCCGAGCAGCCGGCGCTGGATGTCGCCGCGAAGGCGATCGGCCTCGCCGCGTTGGGCATCGGTCGGGCGCACCATGTCGAGCGCGTTCAGCGCCGCGTGCAGATGGCCGCCGGCCGCCAGCGTACGCGCCCGCGCCAGCGCCACTTCTCCGCGATGCGGCAGCGGCAGCGCCGGCGCGCGGACGACCGGCCGCGCGGCTGCGGCACCGGCTGGCGTCTGCGGCACCCAGGGGCGCCTGTCGAAACGATCCCAGCGGGCCGCCGCCAGCGCGCCCGCGACGATGACGAGCAGCCCCGCCGTCGAGAGCAGGAGCGGGCCGGTCGACCGCGGTCTGCGCTCGGCCGGCTCCGGCGCGGCCGGCTTGCGCTCGCGCGCGAGCCGGCGGTCGGGGGTCACGGCGGCGCCCTGTTCCAGACGGTTGAGCCGATCGAGCAGGGTCAGCGCCTCGTCGGCCGGCGCTCCGCTCTCGATGGCTGCCTGCAGGAGCCGGCGCGCCTCGGACGCCTCGCCGCGGTGGAAGGCCGCGACGCCGTTCTGCAGGAGCTCTTCCGATTCGCGCTGCCGCTCGGCCAGGGCGCTGCGCGCTCGCTCGATGTAGGCCCGCGCGCGCGGATGGTTGCGGTCGAGGAACAGCGCCCGCGTCCAGATGTTGATGGCGTGTTCGTACTGGCCGGCGAAGTAGTGGTCGAGCCCGGTGAGAAGGAGCTGCTCGATCTTGGCGTCGCGATCCGAGGTCGACGCGGCGTCGGTGGCGCGCGAGCTGTCGGTGCGAAGCGGATCAGACATGAAGCAGAACGCGACGGATTATAGCATCGCGTTGACGGCAGTACAAGGGGGCGCGCTACAATCTCCCGGCCGTGCTGCGGCGAATCGACAGTTCATCAGGCGCGCGACATGCTCATCGAATGCATTCCCAACGTCAGTGAAGGCCGGCGGCCCGAGGTGATCGGCGCCATGGTCGAGGCGGTCGGGCGGGTACCCGGCGTGCGCCTGCTGGACCATTCATCCGATCCCGCTCACAACCGCTCCGTGTTCACGATGGCCGGCGGCGCTCAGGGCGTGGAGCAGGCGGTCCTGGCGCTGGTCGAACGCGCCGTCGCCGACATCGACCTGCGCACTCACCGCGGCGAGCATCCGCGGCTCGGCGCCGTGGACGTGGTGCCGTTTGTCCCTATTGAGGGCGTCACGATGGCCGAGTGCGTCGACCTGGCGCGCCGAACCGGCGCGGCCATAGCTGATCGATTCGCGGTGCCGGTCTTTCTCTACGAGGAGGCGGCTACGACTCCCTCGCGCCGGAATCTCGAGGATATCCGACGCGGGGAGTTCGAAGGCCTGGCCGCCAAGATGGCGGCAGCCGAATGGGCGCCCGACTTCGGTCCGACCCAGCCGCATCCGTCGGCCGGCGCCGTCGTGGTCGGGGCACGGATGCCGCTCATCGCCTACAACATCAACCTGGCCACCGACCGGCTCGACGTCGCGAAGAAAATCGCGGCCGCCATCCGGCAGAGCAGCGGCGGCTACCGGTTCGTCAAGGCAATGGGAATTGCGCTGGCCGATCGGGGCATCGTCCAGGTGTCGATGAACCTCACCAACTACGAGAAGACGCCGATCTTCCGCGTCTTCGAAACGGTCAAGCGCGAGGCGGCGCGCTACGGCGTGGCGGTGCTCGAGAGCGAGATCGTCGGCCTCGTCCCCTCCGCGGCCCTCACCGCAACGGCGGAGTTCTACCTCCAACTCGACGCCTTCACGCCGGCGCAGGTGCTCGAGAACAGGATTCGGGAATAGCGGACTTCGACGCCGAAGAGGGTTCTGGCGGGTTCCAGGGTTCTCAGGCCGTCTCCTCCTCCTCGAAGCGCCGGGCCGGCGCGATGCCGAACGCCTTCATCTTGCGGTACAGGTTGCTGCGCTCGACGCCGAGCACGTCGGCCGTGCGGGACATGTTTCCCTGCTGCTCGGCGAGCGTCCTGAGGATCAGATCCCGCTCGAAGCGCTCGCGCGCCTCGTGCAGGGTGAGGCGCTCGGTCGGCGGACCGGCAGCGTCCGGCCGGGTCGGCGTGTCGCGGCCGAGAAAGCTCAGGTCCGCTGGCGTAATGGCGTCGCCCGGCACCATGATGACCAGCCGCTCGATGACGTTCCTCAGCTCGCGCACGTTGCCCGGCCACGGGTAGTGCTGCAGGGCCGAGGCGGCCTCCTCGTCGAGGCTCTTCATCCGGCGGCCGTACTCGCGCGCGAACTCCGCCATGAAGTGGTCCGCGAGCAGCGGGATGTCCTCCTGCCGATCGCGCAGCGGCGGCACGAAAATCGGGATGACGTTGAGGCGGAAGTAGAGATCCTCCCGGAAGCGGCCGGCCCGGATCTCCGACTGCAGATCCTTGTTCGTCGCCGCGAGCACCCGCGCGTCGACGCGGAGCCGCGCCGATCCGCCCACCGGCTCCATGGTCTGTTCCTGGAGGACGCGCAGCACCTTGGCCTGCGTCTTCAGGCTCATGTCAGCGATCTCGTCGAGGAAGATCGTCCCGCCGTCGGCCGCCTCGAACTTGCCGCGCCGGTCGGCGACGGCGCCGGTGAACGCCCCGCGCACGTGGCCGAACAGCTCGCTCTCGATCAGCTCCTCGGGGATGGCGGCGCAGTTCACCTCGACGAACGCCGCGGCGCGGCGGCGGCTGAGCGTGTGGATGGTCCGGGCGACGAGCTCTTTGCCGGTGCCGTTCTCGCCGTAGACGAGCACGCGGCCATTGGTCGGCGCCGCCATCGCGACCTGCTCGCGCAGCTGCCGCATGGCGTAGCTCTCGCCGACCATCGTGTCGACGCGGTCGACCCGCGCCCTGAGCGCGCGGTTCTCGGCCTCGAGGCGGCGCTGCCGCAGGGCGTTGCGCACGACGAGCACGGTCTTGTCGAGCGACAGCGGCTTCTCGACGAAATCGAAGGCGCCCATCTTGATGGCACGCACGGCGGACTCGATGTTCCCGTGGCCCGAGATGAGCACGACCTGCGCGTCCACCTGGCGCTCCCGCAGCCGGGCCAGCGTGGCGAGGCCGTCCATCCCCGGCAGCCAGACGTCGAGCAGGATCAGGTCGACCGAGCCGCGCGTCAGCCGGTCCAGGCACGCCTCGCCGCTCGCCGCGGTCTCGACCGCGTAGCCTTCGTCGCGCAGGACGCCCCCGAGCGCCGCCCGCACGCCCGGCTCGTCGTCGACAATCAGGATGGAGGCCTTCAGCACGGCAATTCGATGGTGAAGCGCGTCCCGCGCGGGACGTTGTCGCCAGCCTCGATGCTGCCGCCGTGCTCCGCGATGATGCGGCGCACGATGGCGAGACCGAGCCCGCTTCCGCGGCGCTTGGTCGAATAGTACGGCAGAAACAGCTTCTCGCGCTCGGCGGGCGGAATCCCCGGGCCGTCGTCGGCCACCGTCACGCGCACGACGCCGTTGCCCCTGTCGAGTTGCGTCTCGACGGCGATGACGCCTCTCCGCTCCATGGCTTCAACCGCGTTGTCGATGAGGTTGATCAGCACGCGCCGGACCTGCTCGGCGTCGATCCTGACGAGCGGCACGTCCGGCTCGAACCGGTGCTCGATCCGCACCTGGGCGAAGATCCCGTCGTAGAGCGCGAGCGTCTCGACGATCAGGCCGCCGAGATCGGTCGGGACCGTCCGCGGGGCCGGCATGCGCGCGAACTGCGAGAACTCGTCGACGAGCCCCTTCAACGACTCGACCTCGCCGACGATCGTGGTCGTGCACTCCTCGACCAGCGCCCGTGCGGGAGGCGCGGCGCCCGCGAAGAAGCGCCGGAGACGCTCGGCGCTGAGCTGGATGGGCGTCAGAGGGTTCTTGATCTCGTGTGCGAGCCGTCGGGCCACTTCCCGCCACGCCGCGACTTTCTGCGCGCGGATGAGCGGCGTGACGTCGTCGAGCACCAGGACCAGGCCCGCAGCCGTGCCGCCCTCGCCGACGAGCGGTGTGGCCACGGCCGCCAGGTGCAGCTCCTGCCCCTCCCGCTGGAGCGCGATCTCCTGCGCGGCCTGCTCGGGGCGGCCGCGGCCCGCCCCGGCGAGCAGCGCTTCGAGCGGCTGCAGTCCCGAGCGGGCGAACACCGTGCGCGCCGGTTGTCCGACGACGGCGCCGTCGAGGCCGAGCAGCCTGACGGCCGCGCTGTTGATCGTCGTGACGACACCTGAGGCGTCCACGGACACGACGCCGGTAGTGATCCGCTCGAGAATCGTCTCGATGTAGCGGCGCCGCCCTTCCACCTCCTGGTGCTTGCGCTCGAGCTCAATGGTCGACCGCTCGACCCGCCGGCGGCTGGCGGCCAGCTCCCCGGCCATCGCGTTGAACGCTTCGACCAGGGAGCCGAACTCGTCGTTGCTCTGCGGCTCGACGCGCAGGTCGAGGCGTCCGGCGCCGATCTCGCGCGCCGCCGCCGACAGCATCTGGACGGGGCGCGTGATCCGCTTCGCGAGGTACAGCCCCATCCAGGTGGCGCCGACCAGGATCATGAGCGTCACCATCAGGAAGAACGAGAGATACACGCCGGCCAGCGGGCGCTTCAGGAAGCGCAGCTGGTTGTAGTTTTCGAACGCCTGCGTCATCCGGCGCGCGCGCGTCGCCAGCTCGCCGGTCAGAAAATCGGTCGCCACCACGACGCCGCTCGCGCGGCCGTCGTGGGTGTGGATGACGGCGGCGGCGTGCAGCAGGTCCCCCTGCCGGCCCAGCGACTCGACCGACCGCGTCTCGGTGGCCCCGGCCAGCGCCTGCGCTGCCAGCCGATCGGCCGCGGCGCGCGAGTAGCCTGCCGGCAGCCGCGGCGCCGCGACGTCGACGACCGGCTCGAGCGTGGGCAGCGAGCCGGCCGGGGGGACGACGCGGTAGACCTGGATCATCTGCACGCGCTGCAGCGTGACGTCCGGGGCCAGCAGCGTGCGGATGGTCCGGACGTCGGTCGACGCGAGATTGATGGCCCCCAGCTCGTGCGCGATGCGCGACGCGTGGTCGCTGACCAGCATCTGCCGCTCGTGGTAATAGTCGCCGGCGATCTGGTTGGCCGAGGAGAGGATCTCGTCCATCGGCGCGTTGAACCAGCGGTCGACGCTGTTGCGGATCAACTCGCTGCCGACGCCCAGCACGAGAATGGCCGGGACCAGCGTCATGCCGAGCAGCAACGCCACGAGCTTCGCGCGGAAACGGGCAAACGGCAGCGCGTGCCGCCGCTCGACGATCAGCTTGACGATGTTGCGCGCCAGGACGAAAGCCAGCGCGACGAGCATCGTCAGGTCCGCGGCCAACAGGGCGTAGAGGACGAACTCGGTCAGGAAGTCGGGCGAGAATCGGGTACGGTTCGCGAGCGCGAGGATCGCCGCCAGCGCCAGGACGAGCGCCGCGATGCCGGCCAGAATCAGGCGCGGGTTGTCGCGGAACGGGCGCCGCGGCGGGCGTGCCGGCGTCCGCACTGGGCTGCGGTCGCCGGTTTGCGCAATCGGGCTGATGCTGGCCGCCATGAAGACCGGCCCTCACTCCTTCGCGTTCAGCAGACCCTTGAGCTCGTCGACGAACTCGCCGATGTCGCGGAAGTGCTTGTAGACCGACGCGAACCGCACGTAGGCGACCTTGTCCAGCTGTCGGAGCTCCTCCATGACGAAGGAGCCGATGTCGGCCGTCGCGATCTCGCGCTCCGGCCGCTCCTGCAGTGTCGACTCGACGCGATCGGCGACCGCCTCGAGCGCGGCCACGCTCACGGGCCGCTTTTCGCACGCCTTCAGCAATCCCTGTATGAGCTTCTGCCGATCGAACCGCTCGCGCGTGCCGTCCTTCTTCACCACCATGTAGGGGATCTCGTCGATCCGCTCGTAGCTGGTGAACCGCTTGCCGCACCCCAGGCACTCGCGCCGACGCCGGATGACCTCGCCCTCCCTGCTCTCGCGCGAGTCGACGACCTTGTCGCCGAGGTGACCGCAGTACGGGCACTTCATGCGCGGTCCACCCGGCCGGCGGCGCCCGCCTCCGTCGCGAGCGGGCGTGGCGGCTCGAACAGCGGCGAGCGGCGGTGGGGCCCCGCGGGCATTGGAGCGGCGTGACCAAAGCAGGGACCGGTCATGGGATCGCCGTCCCCTGTCGAGGGGAGGCGCCCGCAAGCCGGCGCGCCGTGGAGAGATTCAGGCCGTCCTGCGCCGCGAATGCGAGCCCGAGGAGCAGCGATGGGCCGACGGCGACGGCGTGCAGGACGAGCGCCGCCCCGACCGCCACCTCGTTCGGCGCGCCATAGAACGTCGTGACGCCGAGGCGGAACGCCTCGTGGAACCCGCCGATCGCGCCCGGCGTCGGGACGGCCACGCCGACGACGAGGATCGCCACCAGCAGGAACGTGCCCGTGAACGGGACGTGCAGGCCGAAGGCGACCGAGACGGCCCAGATGCCCGAGGCGATGGCAAGCCACAAGGGAAACGACCAGACGAGCGCGACGGCGAGCCGCCCGGGACGGCGCACGACGCCGAGACCGGTCGCGAACGTCTCGGCCGCGCGGGCCACCGACGCGCCGAGCGCGGCCGGCAGGCGCGTCTCGACCCGGGCGAACGCGCGGCCGATCCGCGCCGGGTTTCCGGCCAGGACGAACAGCAGGGCGAGCACGAAGGCGGCCGTGATCCCGGCCAGCAGCCCCGCCCACGTCACCGCGCGGAAGACGCCGGCGTTCGCCGGCGCGATGCTGCGTCCGAAGAACACGACGAAGCCGGCGAAGAGGATGAGGACCGTCATCGTATCGAGCAGTCGCTCCAGAACCACGGTGGCGAAGGCGCCCGTGGCGCTCACCGGTTCGTGGCGCGCGAGGAAGTACGGGCGAATGACCTCGCCGGCTCGCGCCGGCAGCACCGCATTGGCCGCGAAGCCGACGGCGGTTGCCCGAAACGCGTTGCCGAACCCGACCGTCCCCAGCGGCTCGAGCAGGTACTGCCAGCGAAGCGCGCGGATCGCCAGGGTCGCGAAGGTGGAGGCAAGGGCCAGCACGAGCCATCCGGGCCGCGCCCGGCCGATGTCGTCCATCACGACACCGAGATCGACATGACTGAGGAAGAGCCACAGCAATCCGGCCGCGGCGGCCAGCACGAGGACGGTCCGGATGGGCATCCGCATCGGGTGAGTGCCCTCTACTATAACGCCCATCGGTCGGCGCGACGGCCGGGCCGCTACATGTTGTTGTTGTCAGCGCGTTCACGGTCCCTGTAAGATTCGACCCTTTCCGCTTCGAGGTCCGTTGTGCCGCTCGCCGCTCCCGTGCTCGAAACCCGCATTGCCGGCCGTTCACCCGATCGTCAGGGCAAGGTCCGGGACATCTATGAGTTCGGATCAGAGCTGCTCATCGTCGCGACGGATCGCATCTCGGCGTTCGACTACGTCCTCGGCTCGGGCATTCCCGACAAGGGCAAGGTTCTCACCCAGATCTCCACGTTCTGGTTCGGGCGCACGCGGTCGATCGTCGGCAATCACGTGATCTCGACCGCTCCAGCCGACTATCCCCAAGCCGCGCGCGGAGACGCCAGTCTGCTCGCGGGGCGATCGATGCTGGTGCGACGGGCCGAACCGCTCCCGATCGAGTGCGTCGCACGCGGCTACCTGTCGGGCTCGGGCTGGAAGGACTACGTCGCGACCGGAGAAGTCTGCGGCGTGCGGCTGCCGTCCGGACTGCGGGAATCCGATCGCCTGCCGGAGCCGATCTTCACGCCGGCCACGAAGGCCGCCGCCGGCCACGACATCAACATCACGGAGGCACAGGCATCGGACCTCGTGACGCCCGCGATTCTGCGACGCGCCCGCGATCTCACGCTGAGACTGTACGGTGAGGGCGCCGCGCACGCCGAGGCGTGCGGCATCATCGTCGCCGACACGAAGTTCGAGTTCGGCGTCCTGCCTGGCGAAGGTCCGGCCGCCTCGCGGCTGATCCTCATCGACGAGGTCCTCACGCCCGACTCCTCGCGGTTCTGGCCCCGCGACACCTACCAGCCTGGCGGCGCCCAGCGGAGCTTCGACAAGCAGTTCGTCCGCGACTATCTCGAACGCATCCACTGGAACAAGCAGCCACCGGTCCCCTCCCTCCCCGACGACGTCGTGGAGAAGACGCGCGAGAAGTACGTCGAGGCGTTCCGCCGCCTCACCGGTCGCGAGCTGGACGGGAAATGAGTGCGCCGATGATCGCCGACAAGCTCGAACGGCTCGTCGAGGAGATGGTAGACCGCGGCGTCCAGTTCGAGGACGCGCTGCGCGAGTTCGAGAAGCGCTTCATCAACAAGGTGCTCGCGCAGTGCGACGGCAGCCTCACCAAGACGGCCGACAGGCTCGGCATCCACCGCAACACGCTGACCCGCAAGATGGGCGCCTACAAGATCAAGAGGCGGGCGGGCCAGGGCTAGGGCGCGGGCCGAGCCCCCGGGCCGGTGCGGCTCCGGTCCGGGCGTTACACCGAATTAGCAGTCGCGTCTTGACACTGCCAGCCGGCCCCATATAATTAGCAGTCGGACAGAGCGACTGCTAACCGCTCGTGCCATCCAATTCAGGGAAGTTCTGGAAGGATTCTCCAACTTCACGACAGACGGAGCACACGCATGAACGTCAGACCGCTGCACGACCGCATCATTGTTCACCGCATCGAGGAAGGCGAACAGAAGGTCGGGGGCATCATCATCCCCGACACCGCCAAGGAAAAGCCCCAGCAGGGCAAGGTCATCGCCGTCGGCAACGGCAAGTCGAAAGACGATGGCAAGCGCATTCCGCTCGACGTCAAGTCGGGCGACACCATCCTCTTCGGCAAGTATTCCGGCCAGGAAATCAAGATCGACGGCGCGGAGTACCTGATCATGCGCGAGGACGAGGTCCTGGCCGTGATCGAAGAAGGCGAAGCCAAGAAGAAGAAGTAGGACGGGTCCGGAGCACCCGCCACACAGGAGATCACGAGAATGGCAAAACAGATTGTGTACGGCGAGCAGTCACGCCAGGCCGTGCTGCGCGGCGTCAATCAGCTGGCCGACGCCGTCAAGGTGACGCTCGGTCCCAAGGGGCGCAACGTCGTCCTCGACAAGAAGTTCGGCTCCCCCACCATCACGAAGGACGGCGTGACGGTGGCCAAGGAAATCGACCTCAAGGATCCGCTCGAGAACATGGGCGCGCAGATGGTCCGCGAGGTGGCCAGCAAGACGTCGGACATCGCGGGCGACGGCACGACCACGGCCACCGTCCTGGCCCAGGCGATCTACCGCGAGGGCGCCAAGAACGTCGTCGCCGGGGCGAACCCGATGGACGTCAAGCGCGGCATCGAGAGCGCGGTCGAGGCCCTGACCGCCGAGCTGAAGAAGATGTCCAAGCCGGTCAGCGGCAACATGGTCGCCCAGGTCGGCACGATCTCGGCGAACAACGACGAGACGATCGGCAAGATCATCGCCGAGGCGATGGACAAGGTCGGCAAGGACGGCGTGATCACGGTCGAAGAGGCCCGCACGCTCGAGACCTCGCTCGAGGTCGTCGAGGGCATGCAGTTCGACCGCGGCTACCTCTCGCCCTACTTCGTCACCGACCCCGAGCGCATGGAAGTCGTGCTCGAAAACCCGGTCATCCTGATCCATGAGAAGAAGATCAGCTCGATGAAGGACCTCCTGCCGGTGCTCGAGCAGGTGGCACGGCTGGGCCGCCCGCTGCTCATCATCGCCGAGGACATCGAGGGCGAGGCGCTGGCCACCCTGGTCGTCAACAAGCTGCGCGGCACGCTGCAGGCCGCCGCAGTGAAGGCGCCCGGATTCGGCGACCGCCGCAAGGCCATGCTCGAGGACATCGCCATCCTCACCGGCGGACGCGCCATTACCGAGGATCTCGGCATCAAGCTCGAGAACATCAAGATGGAAGACCTCGGCAAGGCGAAGAAGGTCACCATCGACAAGGACAACACCACCATCGTCGAGGGCGCCGGTAGCTCGTCGGCCATCGAGGGGCGGGTCAAGCAGATCCGCACGCAGGTCGAGGACACGACCTCGGACTACGACCGCGAGAAGCTGCAGGAGCGGCTCGCGAAGCTGGTCGGCGGCGTTGCCGTCATCAAGGTCGGCGCGGCCACCGAGACCGAGATGAAGGAGAAGAAGGCGCGCGTCGAGGACGCGATGCACGCCACGAAGGCGGCTGTCGAGGAAGGGATCGTGCCGGGCGGCGGCGTGGCGCTCATTCGCGCGTCGCGCGCGCTCGGGGACCTCAAGCTCGGCGGCGATCAGCAGATCGGCGTGAACATCGTCTCGCGCGCCATCGAGGAGCCGATGCGGTGGATTGCCACCAACGCCGGCCACGAGGGCTCGATCGTCGTCCAGAAGGTCCGCGAGTTGAAGGACTCCGAAGGGTTCAACGCGCTGACCGACACCTACGAGGACCTGGTGAAGGCCGGCGTCATTGATCCGGCCAAGGTCGTCCGGTCGGCCCTGCAGAACTCCTCGTCCATCGCCTCGCTCCTGCTGACCACCGAGGCGCTCATCTCCGAGATTCCCGAGGAGAAGAAGGAAGCCCCGGCGATGCCGGGCGGCGGCATGGGCGGGATGTACTGAAGCTGAGAACCGGGAATCGGGAACAGTCATGGGCCCGGGAGCTGATGCTTCCGGGCCCTTTTTTTTGACTGGAGCGTGAGGCTGCCGCGTCGCGCGGCTTCGGCCGGTCTGACTATCGCAGCGTGAAATCGAGCTGAATGGTGACGAGGACCGGAACCGGCTCGCCCAGGCGCGTGCCCGGCGCGAATCGCCACTGGCGCGCGGCCTTGATCGCTTCCTGATCGAGGCCGAATGTGGAATCGAGCGAGCGAACCACCTGCACGTCGCTCACCGAACCGTCGGGCCGGACAACGCACTGGAGCAGGACGGTGCCCTGGATCTTCGCGCGCATCGCATCGGAGGTGTACTGCGGCTTGACCTCCCGCAGGACGCGAGGCAGCGTCACGCCGTTGCCCGGCTGGTAAACGCCGCCGCCAGTGCCGCCGCCGCTGCCAGGTCCAAGACCGGAACCGCTTCCCGAACCGATGCCGGAGCCGACGCCGGTACCGGTGCCGCCGCCGCTGCCCGAGCCCTGAGAAAGCGTGGGAGGCCCGGGCGGCACCTCGATGGCGCCTGGCAGCGAGTCGGCCGCCGACGCGAGCGTCTTGGCCGGGATGTTCAGCTGCTCGAGCGGATTGGGCTCGTTCTTCGCTTCCTTGGGCGCCTCCATCTTCGGCGGCTTCTTCACCGGGACGGTGAGCTTGTCCTTCCCGGGGAGCTCCGCCTTGCGGGGCGGCTCTTTCATCTGGTTGCCGCCGCCCCCGCCGCCACCGCCGGGCCCCGGCTGACTCAACCAGACGATCTGGTCGTTCGCCTTCTCCGGCAGGAACGCCGTCTGTGACGGCGCGTGCGTGCCAAAGCGAATCGCCAGCAGCGTGATGAGGATGACGCCCACGTGGTAGACGAGCGACGCGATGGCCGCAGGCAACGCGCGCTGCCGCTGCTGTTCGAAAAGGAACGGGACCTCGATGGGCCGCGATCCTTCGAGGTGCACGGACAGGTGCCCCGCGGAAGAATTCGCACCGAACCGGTCCGTATGGGTGGCCTTTGGCATGAAGACCGAAGAAGAACTGGTTTGACTATTCTCTCGCACGGCCCACTCGGCCGCAACTGCAAAACGGGTGCCCCTGGACTCTTGTCTTCCAGATAAGACTTCCCCGCCGGGCCAGGGGCCTTCTGTCACCCATTGACGTCGGGGCTTACGCGTTTCGGCGGACAGCGCTCCTGCCGGAAATCCGGCCTCATACTCGCGATTCGTGTGCGTTCACGGCGAGCCCCGCCGGCTCCCGTCCTGGGGTTCGGAAGGATTGGCCGACCTACACGCGCCCCGTCCAGGCGCCGATGGCCGCGTTCCCGCCGCCGTAGGAGAGCATCAGCGCCAGCGCATCGGCAGCGCGGGGTTCGCTCCGAATCGCGACGAGGATCCCGCCGCGCCCGGTCAGCGTGTCGTAGATGCGGCCGTCGTGCGACTGGAAGCCGACGCGCCGCATCGCGCCGGCCAGCCCGAGCCGCCCCAGATCGCGCGCGCTTCCCTGCAGCGCGTCGAGGAGCGGGCCGCGCGCCACGGCCGGACCGATTCCCGCCAGCTCGAGGCGCTCGGCCGGCGCGCCGAACACCTGCTGAATGAGTCCTGCCGCCTCGGGACCGTCCTTGGCGACGATCGAGAGGCCCTCGGCGACGAATCCGGCCGCCATCAAGGCGCCGATCCCCTTGCGCGCCCACGCCAGATCCTGAAAGACGCCTATCGTGAATCGAGCGGTTTCGGCATCGACCATGGGCGGTAATCTATCATTTTGAAGCAGGTCGGCGCTTGGCTTCGTGCGGAGTGAGCTGTTGATGTTCGACATTGCGATCGTGGGTGCGGGGCCGAGCGGCTCGTGGGCCGCGACCGTGCTGGCGCGCTCGGGGGCGCGCGTGGCGCTGGTCGATCCGTCCCACCCGCGCGAGAAGCCGTGCGGAGGCGGCGTGACCGGACGGGCGCTCGGGCTGGTGGCCACCGCCATCGACGGACTGCCGGCCGTCACCATTCGCCGCGCGCGGTTCGTGGACTCGTCGCGGCGGCGCTCGGCGGTCGTGCCGCTCGAGGCCGACGGCGTGTCGGCGAGTAGCGACCTGGTCGTCGCGAGCCGCCGGGACTTCGACGGCCGCCTCCTGGCGGCCGCTGCCGCGGCCGGCGCCACCATCGTGACCTCGCGCGTGCGCGACGTCGAGGTCGTCCCGGAACGCGTGCGGCTCCATCTGGCGCGGGGCACCTGCGATGCGGCGTTCCTCATCGGCGCCGACGGGGCGAACAGCCTGGTCCGCCGGCGGATGCTGCGTCCCTTCCGCCGCGATCAGCTCTCCACCGCGACCGGCTATTTCGCGCACGGGGTGTCGAGCGAGGAAATCGTCCTCGAGATCGTGGACGATCCGCCCGGCTACCTGTGGTCGTTCCCGCGGCCGGGCCACCTGGCGGTCGGGATCTGCGCGCAGGCCGACGCCGGCGCCGGGGTCACCGCCCTGCGCGATCGAACGGCCGCCTGGCTGCGGGCGACGAGCCTGGCGCCGGGCGCGCGCGTGGAGGCGTACAGCTGGCCGATTCCCTCGCTCGGCGCGCGCGACTTCGAGGAGATGGCCCTCGGGCACCGCAACTGGTGTCTCATCGGCGACGCGGCCGGGCTGGTCGATCCCGTCACACGGGAGGGCATCTACTTCGCGCTCCTGTCGGCGCGCGCGGCGGCCGATGCCCTCATCGCCGGCGGCCGCGACACCGCCGCGCGGTACGCCGAGGACGTTCGGACGTCGATTGTCCCGGAGCTCGCCCGTGCGGCGCGTCTCAAGGACGGCTTCTTCCGTCCCCGCTTCGCCCGCCTGCTGCTCGAGGCCCTGCAGCGCAGCGCCGGCATTCGCGGCGTGCTGGCCGACCTGGTGGCGGGCCGCCAGTCGTACGAGCGCCTCAAATGGCGGCTCGTCGAGACGCTCGAATGGCGCCTCGCGTGGCACCTCTTTCGCGGAGCCTGAGACCGGGCCGTCCTTCACGGCCACGACGCGACGTAGCCGTCGCGCGCGCGCACCCGAACCCCGCGGCGGCGCACCTGCACGTCGATGGCGTGCCACCCTCCATCGGCGACGGGCGGCGTGTAGCCGAGCAGATACTGCGCCCGCAGCTCGCGGGCGATCGCGCCGAGCGCGCCGGCGAGCTGTTCCGGCTGCCGGACCTGGAACGATCGGCCGCCGGTCGTCGCCGCGAGTTCGGCGAACACCGCGGGCCGGCTCCCCCCGATGGCGATCGGGTACACGATCACGCCGCGGCGGCGGACGTCGTCGACAAGGGCGGCGGCCGACGTCGTGCTGTAGCGGTCCGAGCCGTCCGAGAGCAGCACCAGCGCCCGGCGCCCGCGCGCC
Organism: uncultured Acidobacteriota bacterium; assembly: GCA_963840225.1. Lineage (GTDB taxonomy): Bacteria > Acidobacteriota > Vicinamibacteria > Vicinamibacterales > CAVVIG01 > JBLMXQ01. The sequence goes on along the minus strand of CAWIYH010000004.1, from coordinate 168,943 downwards.
GGAGCAATCGCGGCAATCGCGGCGCCTGCCGCATCGTACAGCGGCGTCGTGCCCCAGCACTCGAGCCCGTCCACCGCGGCAACTGCCGTCGCCCGATCGGCGCCGAGCGGCGCGACAACCTCGGTCTGGCTGCCGATGGCGATGACCATGACCTGATCGGCCGGCCGAAGGGCCGCGAACAGACCGCGCGCGCCGGCCTTCTCCGCGGCGAGCGGCTTGCCGGCCATGCTGAAGCTCCGGTCCACGGCCAGCGCCAGCGACAGGGGCACCTCCCCCTTCGCAAAGGCGATGACGGGCTGCCTCTCGCCCTCGTCGGTCACCGTGAAGTCGGCGGCAGTGAGGTCGGTGACCGGCTCGCCCCGGCTGTCGGTGACCGTCGCATACACCTCGACCAGCCGCACGCCGGAGACGAACTGCCCCGCGTACAAGCCGGCCCCGAGGCTCGAGATAAGGAACACGACAAGAGCGAGCGGGCCCAATCGTCTGGTGGTACAATCGAAAGCGCGGTTCCTCCGGTCACCATCGCGCCACCTTCGCACGGTCTGGAGCTGCAGGAGTGTCACCATGGGTCGAATCGGATTGCCCGAGCTGCTGGTCATCCTCGCCATCATCGTGATCATCTTCGGCGGGAGCCGGCTGCCCGAGCTCGGCCGGGGGATCGGCGGGGCGATCAAGAGCTTCAAGGACGGGATCAAGGACGAAACGCCGGCCGACCGCAAGTCATAGAATCAGCCGGGCGTCGCCGACCCGCCGCGTCACGCGCTCGCGGTCCAGATATTCGAGCAGCGGAATCGCGAATTTGCGCGTGACGCCGAAGCGCTCCTTGAACGTCGCCACGTCAATCCGCTCGACTCCGCCCGACGCCTTCAGCGCGGCCACCTCCTCCTTCAGGCGCTCGAGCGCTTCCTGATGAAACAGCAGCGTGTCGAGCCGCAGCAGCACCTTCTGACGCTGCATCAATTTCAACATCCGATCCACGACTGCGCCCGGCGATCCGGCGGCTGCCGCGACGGCTGACAGGTCCGGCGGTGTCAGGCCGCCCGCGCGGTAGAGGCGGTCGAGCGCCTCCCGCGTACGCGTTTCCTCCGGCGACAGCTCCGTGCGATGCGCGGCGAGCGCGAGCCGGTCGCGCGCGACAATCGTCCCGGCGCGCGCCAGCTCGTCGACCGCACGGTTGAACACCGCCGGGTGCCCGTGCGCGAAGAGGCGCTCGCGTGCCTCCTCGCGCGGCACGCCTTCCGAGAGCGGATCGGCCTGGTGATGACGGGTCAGGAGATCGACCAGCGACGTCTGCAGGGCTTCGAAGAGGACGCGCGCGACGAGCACGTCGCCCGCACGGGCGATCCGCCCGGCGGCGATCAGGTCGTCGATGGTTCGCGCGGCCCGCGCGGCCGTCAGGCCGGCCCGCGATTCCGCCGCCGATGCGGGCAGGCCCGCAACGGCGGCGCTCTCGACCATCGCCGCGACCGCGGCCCGATCGGCGGCCGCCCGGCCGTCCGCACGAGCCGGATCGAGCCGCTGCACCCGGTCGAGCGCCGCGAGGGTCCGGACGGCGCCGCGCGGCGGATGGGGATCCAGAATCTCGCCGCCCGCAATCGTCATGGCCGGCGAGTACGCGCGCAGGATGTACCGATCCCCGCGCGTCAGCACCGCAGGCCGCTCGAGGCGCAGGCGGACGTAGGCGCGTGACCCGGGCGGGATGGCCGGCACGGCCCGCTCGCCGCCGCCCACCGGACCGACGAGCCCCACGCGGCCGAGGATCTCGGCCGTCCCCTGGTGAAAACGGACCCGCGCCCCGTGCCTGAGCGGCCTGGCGTCGCCGAGCACCTCGACGCTGGCGTCGGCCGCCTTCGTCTCTTCGAACGCACCGGGCGCGATGAGGGACTGACCGCGCGCGATCTCGGCGGCGTCGACGCCGCCGAGATTCACCGCCGTCCTCTGGCCGGCCATCGCCTCCCTCTGGCGGGCCCCGTGCACCTGCACGCCACGCACCTTCACGATGCGACCGCCCGGCGCCACGGCCAGCTCGCGGTCCTGACCGAGGCGGCCGGACACCAGCGTGCCGGTCACCACCGTGCCGAAGCCCTTCATGGAGAAGACGCGGTCGATCGGCAGGCGTGTCGGACCGTCCGTCGCCCGGCCACCGGCGGCTCTGGCCGCGATGGCCAGCGCCTCGCGCAGTGCGTCCAGTCCCGCTCCGGTCTTCGACGAGACCGCCAGGACCGGCGCTTCCTCGAGAAACGATCCGGCCACGAGATCGCGGACCTCCAGGCGGGCCAGCTGCAGCGTCTCGGCGTCGACCAGGTCGGCCTTGGTCAGCACGACGAGCCCGGAGGGCACGTGAAGGAGCCGGCAGATGTCGAAATGCTCGCGCGTCTGCGGCATCACGGACTCGTCGGCGGCGACCACCAGCACGACGAGATCGATGCCGCCGACGCCGGCCAGCATGTTCTTGACGAACCGCTCGTGGCCCGGCACGTCGACGAACGCGAATTGCGTCTCGCCCGCGGTGAGCTGCGCGAACCCGAGATCGATCGTGATGCCGCGCGCCTTCTCTTCCTTCAGCCGATCCGGATCGGTCCCCGTGAGCGCGTGCACGAGCGCGCTCTTTCCGTGATCGATATGCCCGGCCGTCCCGACAACGATGGAACGCACGGCTCAGCGCTGCTTCCTGGTCTTGCCCTTCGCCCGTTCGCGCCGCCCCGGCCTGGTCTTCCGCCGGTCCTCCTCGCGCTTGGGCCGCGCCTTGCTGCGGCGGGGTCCGCGCTCGCCCTGGCGCAGCCGCGCCAGGATCTCGACCAGGCCGAGCTCGATCTGACGCGAGTCCATGTTGACGCGCAGCACCTGCACGCGCACCTTGTCGCCCAGGCGGTAGACGCGCTGCGTGTTCTCGCCGCGGAGCAGGTGCGCGCTGTCGACGAAGCGATAGTAATCGTCGGCCATGGTCGAGACGTGCACGAGCCCCTCGACGTAGTGTTCCACGAGCTCGACGAACAGGCCGAAGGCGGCGACGCCGGTGACGTAGCCGTCGAACTCGTCGCCGACCTTGTCGGCCATGAACTTGACCTTCTTCCACTGCAGCAGCTCGCGCTCCGCGTCATCGGCGCGGCGCTCCATCTCCGACGTGTGGCGGGCCGTCTCCGGCAGCGCCTCGGCAACCTCGTCCCGCTCCTCTTCGGTCAGGCTGGCGTGGCGCGACGCGCGCAGCGCGCGGTGGACGACCAGGTCGGGATACCGTCGGATGGGCGAGGTGAAGTGGGTGTAGCTGGACGTCGCCAGGCCGAAATGACCGAGGTTCTCGGGGGAATAGCGCGCCTTCTGCATCGTGCGCAGCATCAGGAACGCAATCGGTTTCTCCTCCGGCTTCCCGGCGATGCGCTCGAGGAGCTTCTGGAAGTGGCGCGGCCGCAGCGCCGTGAGCGGCGCGCCGAGGCTGTAGCCGAATCCGGACACGAACTCCTCGAACTTGGCCGCCCTCAGCGGATCGGGCTCCTCGTGGACGCGGTACAGCGCCGGCGCCTCGTGCTGCTCCAGGTGCGACGCGACCGTCTCGTTCGCGAGGAGCATGAATTCCTCGATGATCCGGTGGGCGACGTTGCGCTGGAGCGCGATGATCGCCTCGACGCCGCCCCCTTCGTCGATGACGACCTCCGCCTCGTTGAGATCGAAGTCGATCGAGCCCCGCCGGCGGCGCGCGTCATTGAGGATCTGGAACAGCTCCCGCATCTGCTCGAACATCGGGACGAGCGGGCGGTAGCGCTCCAGGAGCGCCGGGTCGCCGTCCGTGAGAATCCCGTTCACGGCGGTGTAGGTCATCCGCTCGTCGCTGTTGATCACCCCGTCGTGCAGCTCGTAACGCACCACCTGACCGTGCCGGTCCACCTCCGTCAGGCACGACTGTACGAGACGGTCGACGTGCGGGTTGAGGCTGCACAGGCCCGTGGCGAGCTCCGCGGGGAACATGTGGACTGCCCGCTCGGGGAAGTACACCGAGGTGCCGCGCTCGTACGCCTCCTGGTCGAGGGCGGTTCCCTCCTGCACGTAGTGCGACACGTCGGCGATGTGCACGCCCAGCCAGTAGTGGCCGCCCGGCAGCTTTTCGATCGTGATCGCATCGTCGAAGTCCCGCGCGTGTTCGCCGTCGATGGTGACCGTCAGCAGGCGTCTGAAGTCGGTGCGTCCACGCAGGTCGCGCTCGGCGACGGCGGTGCCGAGGCGGACCGCCTCCGCCACCGCCTCCTTCGAGTGCGCGTCCGGGATCCCGTACTTCCGGATGATGATCTCGGTGTCCACACCCGGGGCGTCGATGTCCCCGAGGACCTCCGCCACGCGCCCGATGGCCCCGCGCGTCGCCGTGGGCCATCGCGTCAGCTCGACGGTGACCATCTCGCCCGGCGACGCCCCGCCCTCCTGGCCGGGCGGCACGAAGATGTCCATCAGCACCCGCCGGTCGAAGGGCGCGACGTACCCCATGCCCGCGGCGTCGCGGTCGTAGCGGCCGACAATCCAGGTGGTGCCGCGCTCGAGAATGCGGATGACGCGACCTTCGGCCCGGCCGTCCTCCTTGATCCGCTCGATCCGCACGACCACGCGATCGCCGTGCATCGCCTCCCCGAGGTGCGGTCCGGCGACGTAGATGTCCCCGCCGCCCGAGTCGAGCGGGCGCTCGGGCGCGACGAAGCCGTACCCGCCGGGATGGGTCTGCAGGCGGCCGACGTAGAGGTCCATCTTCTCGGGAAGACCGAACCGGTGTGCGCGAATCTGGATGAGATCGCCCGACGCGACGAGCGTCTTGACATGGCGCTTGAACGCCGTGCGGTCGTCGCGCGGAATTTTGAGGAGCTGAAGCAGCTCGCGCATGCCGGCCGGGTGGTGCACCCGGTCGCGCATCAGCGCGAGCACCTGGTCGCGGGAAATCATGAGGAATTCAGGCTAACAGAAATACCTGGAGGTCGCCGACGTTGGTGCCGGTGGGACCGGTAACGATGAGGTCGCCGAGCGCCTCGAAAAAGGGGTACGCGTCGTTGTCGGCCAGAAGACGGGCCGGGACGAGGCCGGCCGCGCGGGCGCGCTCGACTGTCGTGGTGTCGGCGATGGCGCCGGCCGCCTCGGTGGGACCATCGACGCCGTCGGTCCCGAGCGACGCCGCCACAGCGGGGCCCCCGAGGCGCTCCAGCCCCAGGGCCGCGGCCAGCGCGAACTCCTGGTTGCGGCCGCCACGGCCCCCGCCCTTCACGTCCACCGTCGTCTCGCCCGCCGACACGACGGCGAGCGGGCGCCTCTTCGCGCGCCCGCGGGCGAGCACGGTCCCGAGGTGTCGCGCGGCCGCCTCGCGCGCCTCGCCCACGACCGGCTCGTCGACAACCGCCACTTCGTAGCCGAGCGCTGCCGCCGCGCGTGTCGCGCCAGCCATCGCGTCGCGGCGGGTGCCGATGACCTTCGCCTCGGACAGGACGAGCCGGGGGTCGCCAGGCTTGGGCGTGTCCGCAATTCCGCCTGCCGCCCCCCGGCGGAGCCGATCGGCCACGGCGGCGGGGAATGTCTCCAGGCCGCCGAACCGCTCGAGCACCGCGAGGGCGTCGGAGAACGTGGTCTCGTCGGGGACCGTCGGTCCCGATGCGATCACGCTCAGATCGTCGCCGACCACGTCCGAGACGGCCAACGTCCGGCACGCGCCGGGGGCGCACGCCGCCAGCTGTCCTCCCTTGATCGCCGAGAGATGCTTGCGCACGGTGTTCAGGGCGTGAATGTCGGCGCCAGCTCGCAGGAGTCGCTCGGTCGTGCGCCGCTTGTCGTCGAGGGCAACGCCCGGGGCCGGCACCGCCATCAGCGCCGAGGCGCCGCCGGACAGCAGGACCAGCAGCACGTCGCCCTCGGCCCGATCGGCGGCCAGCGCCAGGGCGCGGCGTCCGGCACGTTCGCTGTCGGAGGTGGGAATGGGGTGTCCGCCGACAACGGCTTCAAACGATCGCGGCGTCGGGGCCGGCGCGGCAGACACCATCAGGGCGGCGCGCACGCGCTCTCCGCAGGCCGCCGAGATCGCCCGCGCCATCGCGGGGGCGGCCTTGCCCGCGCAGACGACACGCAGCGGCCCCGGAGGGAGCGCGTCGGGCAACGCCAGGGCGTCGGTCAAGAGATGGGCGGCGTCGCACGCACGAAGACCCGCCTGGACGATCGCCAGGAGGTCGTGCCGCAGCGCCGGAAGTGAACGCGTCAGTGGGTGTGCTTGGGATCGGACCAGCCGGACAGGCCGGTCACGATGTCGAACTGCTTCAGGAGCGAGCTCACCAGCTCCTCCGCGTTGTCCTTGGTGCAGAGCTGCTCGAGCTGGCCCATGATCCGTGCGAGCGCCGCTTCGACGTCGGTGATGGCGCTCTCGGAGTAGTACGGACGCTGTCGCTGCAGACAGCGTTGGTGCTTGAGGAATTCTTCGCGGTAGAACTCTGTGAGTGGGTGCTGCGCGCTGATCGGCCTCGAATCGGTCACGAAGCGTGGCATGCAGGTCCTCGAGATGAATTGTCCGCGATGAGTTCAGTGTAGTGCCGTGCGAAAACGCATGTCAAGATTCCGTAAGCCGGCCTCGCCCCCTCATCGCGCGTTCCACGCCGCCACGAAGCCGCCCAGGCACCCGACGAGCATGCCCCCGACGACCAGAAAGAAGCACAGTTCGAAGGGCAGAAAGCGGATGGCCGACAGGTTGACCGCCGAGGCGAGCGGCGCCAGGTACCGCACACGGACGGCCAGGAAGCCGACGCCCAGGACCACCAGCGCCGCGACGGCTCCGATCCCGCCCTGCAGGATCCCTTCGACCACAAACGGTCCCCTGATGTAGGCCTGCGGCGCCCCTACGAGCTGCATGATCTCGATCTCGTCGCGCCGGGCAAACAGGGCGAGCCGGACCACGTTGGCGACGGTCAGGGCGGCCGCGAGCGTCAGGAGCGTCCCGAGGACCAGTCCCACGCCGCGAATGATGCTCACGGCCGCCAGCAGCCGGTCGAGCCAGCGGCGATCGTAGCGCACGTCGGCGACGCCCGGCGTCTGACGGAGGCGGCCGCTCAGGCGGTCGGCCTCGCCGCCGGTCGCCACGTCCGCGCGGAGCCGGATTTCGTACGACGCGGGCAGCGGATTCTCACCGAGGCCGTCCACGGCGGGCGCCAGGTCGCCGAACGTCTTCTTGAAGCGGTCGAGAGCCGCGGCCTTGGAGAGGTACTCCCGCCCGGCGACGAGTCCTCCCGGCGCGAGCATCTGCTCGACGGCCGCCTGCTGATCGGAGGTGATGTCGTCGGTGAGGTACACGGACATCTGCGCCGCGGAGCTCCATTCCTGCCCGAGGCGCTCGAGGTTCGACGTGACCAACAGGAAGCCGCCCAGCACGAAGAGGGCGAGCCCGATGGTGGCCGTGGACAGCAGGCCGGACTGCCGCCCCCGCCAGAGGCTCGCGGCCGCTTCGTCGAACGCGTACCGCAGCGCCCGCATCAGGCCAGCTCCACGGCGCGGCCGTTGGCGAGCGTGATGGCGCGGCGACCGACACGGCGGATGAGCTCGCGATCGTGAGTCGCGACCACCACCGTCGTGCCCCGGGCGTTGATCTCGCGGAACAGGTTCATGATTTCCAGCGAGAGATCGGGATCGAGGTTGCCCGTCGGCTCATCCGCCAGGACGAGCTGAGGATCGTTCACGAGCGCCCGCGCGATGGCGACACGCTGCTGCTCGCCGCCCGAGAGCTCTTCGGGAAACGCGTTCATGCGGTGCTGCAGCCCCACCCACTTGAGGACCTGGAACGTCTTGCGCTGCTGCACGGTGATGGCCACGCCGAGCACCCGCATCACGAAGGCGACGTTCTGAAAGACCGTGAACCGCGGGATGAGGCGGAAGTCCTGGAAGACGAACCCGACGGTCCGCCGATAGGCCTGCACGTCGGAGGCGCCGAGCGCCGCCAGGTCGCGCCCCGCGACGCTCACCGAGCCCTCGCTCGGGACCTCCTCGCGCAGCAGGAGCCGCAGGAACGTGGACTTGCCGGCGCCGCTCGGGCCCGTGAGAAAGATGAACTCGCCTTTGTCGATGGTGAGCGTGAGATCGCGCAGCGCGTAGACGCCGCGGTTGTAGAGCTTGGAAAGGTGATAGGTCTCTATCACGCTACCTGTGCACCCACGGCCGCCTCGCGCTCGAAGGAATGTGACGGAAGTAGCGTCAGTATATCACGATCCGAGCGCCCGCTTCAGGACGTCGTTCACCTGTTTCGGGTCGGCCTTGCCGCCGGCGGATTTCATGACCTGGCCGACGAGGAAGCCGAACGCGCCCGTCTTGCCGTTGCGGAACTGCGCGACGGCGTCGCCGTGGTTCGCCAGCACCTCAGCCACGAGTGCATCGATCTGCCTGGCGTCGTCGATCCGACCGAGCCCTTCGGCCGCGACAATCTCGCCGGCCGAGCGGTCAGAGGCGAGCATTTTCTCGAAGACCTCCTTGGCGATCGGACCGCTGATCGCGCCGCGATCGGCCGTGACGATCAGCTCGGCGAGGCGTCCGGGCGCGAGCCGCGCGCGGAGCGCCGCGCTGCCGGCGAGCCCTTCCTCGTTCATCTTCGCGCGCACCGTTCCGAGGAGCCAGTTCTTCGCGCTCCGCGCCGAGGCCCCCTCGCGCACGACCTCTTCGAAGTAGCCGTCGAGAAGCTGCAGGGTCAGCGTGACCGCGTCCGACTCGGCCAGGCCGTGCGCCTCCTGAAGGGCGCGGCGGCGCGCTGCGGGCAGCGGCGGCATCGCGGCGCGCACCCGCTCGATCCGCGCCACGTCGACGACGAGCGGCGCCAGGTCGGGCTCGGGAAAATAGCGGTAGTCGTGCGCCTCCTCCTTGCTGCGCATGGACTCGGTGCGGCGGGCGGCGCTGTCCCAGAGCCGGGTCTCCTGGACGATTCGCTCGCCGGCCTCGAGGGCCGCGGCCTGGCGCCTCACCTCGTAGGCGATCGCGTCCTCCAGAAACCGGAACGAGTTGAGATTCTTGATTTCGGTCTTGGTGCCGAGGGCGGAGGCCGCCGGGCGGATCGAGACGTTCGCGTCGCAGCGGAGGCTCCCCTCCTCCATGTTGCCGTCGTTGACGCCGATCGCGACGAGGAGCTCGCGCAGCCCGCCGAAGAAGGCGGCCGCGTGCTTCGCCTCGCGGAGGTCGGGCTCGGTGACGATCTCGATGAGCGGCGTGCCGGCGCGGTTCAGGTCCACGTAGCTGCGGCGGTCGGAATCGGGAAAGCCCTCGTGCAGCAGCTTGCCCGCGTCCTCTTCCAGATGGACACGCTTGATGCGGATGTCGTAGTCCGGAACCCAGTAGTCGCTGCGGGCGGGGATGAGACCGTCGGTGGCGAGCGGCTCCTCGTACTGCGAGATCTGGTAGCCCTTCGGGAGATCAGGATAGAAGTAGTTCTTCCTCGCGAAGATCGACGTCTCGTGTACCCGGCATCCCAGCGCGAGGGCCGCGCGGATCGCCAGGTCGACTGCGCCCGAATTCAGCACCGGAAGGGCGCCCGGGAGACCAAGGCACACCGGGCAGACGCAGGTGTTGGGCGGCGCCCCGAACGACGTGCTGCACCCGCAGAAGATCTTCGACGCCGTGAGGAGCTGGGCGTGGATTTCCAGCCCGATGACCGCTTCGAAGGCGCCGGCCACGGTCGACGCCCCTACGCGGTGGGCCCTGCCGCGCGAACGGCCGGGGACACCTCGCCTTCGAACGTCCGGAAGTTGTCGACGAACATGCGCGCGAGCTTCGACGCTTGCGCGTCATACGCCGCCTGGTCGGCCCAGGTGCTGCGGGGAATGAGGACTGAAGAGGGAACGTTCGGACAGGCGACCGGCATCAGGAGGTTGAAGACCGGATGCTTCTGATACTCCACCTCGTCGAGGGCCCCGGCCAGCGCGGCCCGGATCATGGCGCGCGTGTACGCGATTCTCATCCGCTTGCCGATGCCGTACGGACCGCCCGTCCAGCCTGTATTGACGAGCCAGACGCGCGCGCCGTGGGCGGCGATCCGCTCGCCGAGCATGGTGGCGTACCGGCCGGGCGGCAACGGCAGGAACGGGGCGCCGAAACAGGTGCTGAACGTCGCCCGCGGCTCGGTCACGCCGCGCTCGGTGCCCGCGACCTTCGCCGTATATCCGGAGAGGAAGTGGTACATTGCCCCTTCGGGCGTCAGTCGCGAGATGGGCGGCAGGACGCCGAAGGCGTCGGCGGTCAGCATCACGACGTTCCGCGGATGACCGCCCTGCCCGGTCGGCACGGCGTTGTCGATGAACGAAATCGGATAGGCGGCCCGCGTGTTCTCGGTGTACCGATCGTCGTCCAGATCGAGGTGCCGCGTCTCGGGGTCCACGACGACGTTCTCGAGGACCGTGCCGAACCGGCGCGTCGTGGCGAAGATCTGCGGTTCGGCCTCGGGGGACAGCCGGATCGTCTTCGCGTAGCAGCCGCCCTCGAAGTTGAAGACGCCGCGATCGCTCCAGCCGTGCTCGTCGTCGCCGATCAAGAGACGATCCGGGTCGCTCGACAACGTCGTCTTGCCCGTTCCGGACAGGCCGAAGAACAGCGCGACGTCGCCCGCCGCGCCGATGTTCGCCGAGCAGTGCATGGACAGCACGCCGCGCAGCGGCAGCAGGTAGTTGAGCACGCTGAAGATCGACTTCTTCATCTCGCCCGCGTAGCTCGTCCCGGCGATGAGCACCAGCTTGCGCGCGAAATTGAGGGCGATGACCGTCGACGAGCTCGTGCCGTGCCGCGCGGGGTCGGCCAGGAACGACGGGGACGACACGATGGTGAACTCCGGTACGTGCGCAGCCGCAGCCGCCGGATCCTCGTCGACGATGAAGAGGTTGCGGGCAAAGAGATTGTGCCAGGCCAGTTCGTTGATGACCCGGATCGGCAGGCGGTACGCGGGATCGGCGCCGGCCCAGCAGTCCTGGACGTACAGCTCCCTGCCTTCGAGCGAGGCGAGCAGATCGCGATGGAGCAGGTCGAAGTGCTCGGCGTCGAGGGGACGGTTCACCTTCCCCCAGGCGATGTGGGCTTCGCTCGACCCCTCGCGTACCAGGAACTTGTCATTGGGCGACCGGCCGGTATGCTGACCCGTGCGGCATACGAGCGGCCCCTCGTCGGCGAGCATCCCCTCGTCCCGCCGAACCGCCTCTTCGTAGAGCGCCGCCGTCGACAGATTCCATTTGACGCGTTCGGTACGGATTCCTTCCCGCTCCAGACCGCGTGCCCGCTCCACGTCCGTACTCATTCACGGCTCCTGACACCAGCGTCGCCACCGCGGGGCCCGCCGCGAAGGACCAGCGAGCCCCACCCGACCGGCAGTGTCTCGACTCACCGTAAGATACGAAGCCCCAGCAACATACGCCGAATCCTCGGATTGTACTCGTGCCCGTCGGACGAAGTCAACAATTTGGTCGACTGCGGTAAGATGTAAACGGAGTGTGAGACCGGTCGTATGTCCAATCAGGGAGGCGAAGTGCAGACGGCGCTCGAACGCGCCCCGGCCGGAGTGGCAGGCGAAGCGCGCGAAGCCGCGCCCCGGCCGCGCGCGCGGCGTCCGCCGGCGCCACCCGTCTCCGAGGACACGCGGCTGGCCGTCGCCATTCGCGAGCTGGTCGAGCGCGGTGAAATGGACGAGGCGCGCGAGCGCTTCGCCGGACTGGTCGTCGCCCATCAGCGCCGCGCGTCGCGCATCGCGTTCCAGTACCTGCGCGATGCTGCGGAAGCCGACGAAGCCGTTCAGGACGCGTTCGTGAAGGTCTTCGCCCACATCACCTCCTACAAGGAGGCGTGGCCGTTCGAGGTCTGGTTCACGCGCATCCTGATCAACGGTTGCCTCGACCGCCGCAAGGCTCGCGCCCGCCGCGAACGGTGGTTCGTCCCGGCCGAGGAGGCGGGACCCCTTGACGAGGCCCGCGCTTCGGCCGGCACCGTGCCGGCGGCCAACCCGGAAGCCCGGCTGCTCGCGCGCGAACGCCGGGCGCGGCTGGCCGAGGCGATCGACCGTCTCGACGGGCGGCAGCGGACGGTCTTCACGTTGTGTCACTACGGTGACTGCACGCCGCGGGAGATCAGCGCCATCACGGGGCTGAACGAGTCGACGGTGCGCGTTCACCTGTTTCGGGCCGCGCGCAAGCTGCGCGCGCTGCTGGGAGGTCAGCCGTGAGAACCCGCACGCACCACCTCCACGACGAACGGCTCTTCGACTGCTGCCTGGCCGAGGACGCCGGCGAACCGGCCGATCCGCCGACCGCCGAGCACCTGGCCGAGTGCGGCCGCTGCAGCGAGCGCTACGCCGGTTTGCGGCAGCTGCTCGAGTCGATCCGCACGGACGGCGTGGCGGAAAGCGACGCGGTGTTCACGCCCGACCGCCTCCAGGCGCAGCAACAGCAGATCGCCCGCCGCATCGCGCACGTCGGACGCGCGGCCCGCGTCCTGAGCTTCCCGGCCCAGTTCGTCAGCCGCCACGTCGGGGCGGCGACGCACCGCGTGGCGACCCGGTGGATCGCCGCCGCCGCGGCCGCGGGCCTCTTCGTCGGCGTCGCCGCCGGCATGTTCCTGAACAACGCCCACGGCCGGGCCGCCAGCGTCGGCCAGCTGGCCAGCGTGCATCGCACCGCGTCGCCCCCGCCGCTGCCGGGGCGCCTCGCCGCGGCGCGCGCCGGAGGAGCCGCATCCCAGAACGCCGACGACGCGTTCCTGTCGGAGCTGGATGTCGCCCTCGACCGCCCGTACACGCGCGAGCTGGCGCCCTTCGACGCGCTCACACCGCACGTGCGCGAAGTGACGAACCAGATTCGGTAGGCGGCTTGGCGTCCCTCATCTTCCGCAAGGGCCTCGACCTCAGGACCGCCGTCGCCGGCGTGCTGGCCGACAGCTACGCCAGCCAGCTCGTCGACCACATCAAGCAGGACGACTTCACCTTCAAGAGCGGCCGGCTCACCGTGCACCTGGCGCGCGAGTTCGGCTTCTGCTACGGCGTGGATCGCGCCGTCGACTACGCCTACCAGACGCGGCGGCGCTTCCCCGACCGGCCGGTGCACCTGACGGGCGAGATCATCCACAACCCGCACGTCAACGAGCAGCTGCGCGCGATGGGAATCGGCTTCCTGACCGACGCCGGAGCGACCCTCGAGACGCTCGGCCCCGACGATGTCGTCATCCTGCCCGCCTTCGGCGTCACCGTGGCGATGCTCGAACGCCTGTCCTCGCGCGGCTGCACGCTCGTCGACACGACCTGCGGGTCGGTCCTGAACGTCTGGAAGAACGTCCGCCGCTACGCGGAGGGCGGCTACACGTCGATCATCCACGGCAAGGTGTCCCACGAAGAGACGCGCGCGACGGCGTCACAGGCGGTGCACTACGGCGCCCCGTACCTGGTCGTGCTCGATCGTCACCAGACCCTCGAGGTCTGCCGCTACATCCGGCAGGGCGGCGACCGCGAGTCGTTCCTGGCGACGTTTGCCGGCGCCGCTTCGCCGGACTTCGACCCGGAACGCGACCTGCAGCGCATCGGCCTCGCCAACCAGACGACGATGCTGATGTCCGAGTCGCTCGAGCTCGGCGAGCTCCTGAAGGCCGCCATGCGCGACCGTCACGGCGAGACGGAGCTGACCGGGCGGTTCCAGTCCTTCGACACGATCTGCAGCGCCACCCAGGATCGGCAGGATGCCGTCGTCGAGCTGCTGGCCGAGCGGCGGCTGGATCTGATGATCGTGATCGGCGGCTACAACAGCAGCAACACGTGCAATCTCGCGCGGATCTGCGCGGCGTCGCGGCCGACCTTCCACATCGCCGATCCCGACTGCCTCGTCTCGGCCGATGTCATCCGGCACAAGCCGGTGGGCGCGAAGGTGGAGACGACGAGCGAAGGGTGGCTGCCCGGAGGCTCCGTCGCGGTGGGGCTGACCGCAGGCGCGTCAACGCCCGATAACCTGGTGGGCGCGGCCGTGGCCAGGCTGGAGGCCTGCTGCGGCTGAGGCGCGCCCCGCCGGGAGGTGCGCATGGGAATCGGTGATTTCGTCCGCAGTCAGCTCGTCGAGATCATCGAATGGCTCGACGAATCGCGCGATACCCTTTCGTTCCGGTTCCCCGACCAGGACAGGGCCATCAAACGCGGCGCCCGGCTGGTCGTGCGGGAGGCGCAGGCCGCGCAGTTCGTCTATCTGGGTCAGTTCGGCGACACGTTCGGGCCCGGCACCTACACGCTGACCACCAACAACATCCCGGTGCTGACGACCCTGCGGGGCTGGCAGTACGGATTCGAGTCGCCCTTCAAGGCGGACGTCTATTATGTCACCACGCGCCTGTTTGCCGGCCTCACGTGGGGCACGGCGAACCCCGTCATGGCGCGCGATCCCGATCTCGGCGTGGTGCGCTTGCGCGCCTTCGGCACGTACGACATGCGGGTCGTCGATCCGAGCCGGTTCCTTCGCGAGGTGGCCGGCACCGACGCGCAGTTCACGATCGGGGAATTCACCGACGCGATGCGCTCGCGCCTGGTCGGCGCCTTCAGCGGCGCGCTGGCCGCGAGCGGCGTGCCGGTGGCCGAGATCGCGGGCCGTTATCGCGATCTCGGCGACGCGCTGCTGCCGGCGCTCAATCCGGTCGTCAGCCTGAAGTACGGCATCGAGCTCGCCAGCTTCGTGGTCGAGAACGTGTCGGTGCCGCCCGAGGTGGAACAGGCCATCGACAAGCGCGCGGGCATGACGGCCATCGGCGACCTGACGGCGTTCGTGAAGTACCAGATGGCGCTCGGGCTCGAGCGCGAAGGGGCCGGCGTGGCGGCGGCCGGCGCCCAGATGGGCGTGGGACTCGCCCTCGCCCAGCAGATGACGGCGGCGGCGATCGAGGTGCTGACGCCGGCCGACGTGGCCGCGCTGCTGAAGGTGCCGGAAGCCGACGTGGTCAAGAGCCTCGAGGCGGGCGATCTCAAGGGCACGCGGGTGGGCACCGCGTGGCGGACTACGCGCGCGGCCGTCGATCAGTTCCTGCGCTGACGGCCGTCAGCCGCCCGACTCGCGCACCCGCTCGGCCAGCCACCGCAGGCCCGCGCCGACCAGCGACCACGACGCCGGCGGCAAGCCGGCGACGCCCATCCGCCGTTCGGATTCGATCCGCTCCCGCTCGAGCAGCAGCGGCAGCGAGGGGTCGACCGCCCGCGGGCGGGCCGCGTCGGCCAGCTCGTCGGCCATGCGCTGCATCTGCTGCACATCCAGCATCGAAAGCGGCGATCCGCAGTGCCCGCACGCGCTGGCGTGCGCGAGGTCGATCGGCGCCCCGCAGTTCGAGCAGTTGATCGTCTGCACGCTGCTGCGCAGCTGGTCGATCTGCTGCGGCGTCAGCGGACGGATGAAGTCCTTCTCCTTCAGAAACTCGACGAAGGTGATGAAGTGCCCGTGGCCACCCGGACAGCACCAGTATTCGAAGCGCGTGGCTCGCTGCTGATCGTGGGTCAGGGCCAGGGCGGCGCGACACCGCGGACATCGAAGCGTGCGTGAAAACGGCCCCACGGAGGCCGGCTCGTCGCGCATCCTGGAAAAGAGCTTGAGCGTCGAGCCGGGCGACAGCTGCAGGCTCTCGTAGCGGTCGAACCAGAAGGCCTGGCAGGCATCGCAGACGTCGATGCTGACGGAGGTCCCGAGGCGGCCGTCGAGCGCCAGCGTCGTCATCGCGCCCGCGCAACCGGCGCAGTTCATTGCAGAGACGGTACAGCCGTCGCGGCGCCACGCGCAAGGCGCCCGGGCCGGGAACCGCCGGCACCGAGGAGGACGAGCAGGAGCAGGGCCAGCGCGATCCAGCCGAGAAAGAGCCTTCGCAACGCGAACCGGACCAGGATGCCGCCCCGCGGGCCCGGGCGCCGGTTCGGTCGGGGATTCAAGGAGCGCGCATTTCGCCTCAATCGGCCCGGATGGCGCATCGGCAATGGCGGGTTCGGCGCGCACCCTCCGTCGTGGCACCGGCCGGCCCGGTCGAGCCGCCGTCCGGGCCCCGAGAGCGACGACCGCGGCGACCCGCCCGGCGGCCGCAACCTGCTCGCCCGTAAAAGTTTGTCACGGCTCAAACTATCGGCGGCCGTAAACGCGGCCGTGTCCCCCGGCGTAATACAGTTGCATCAGCTATTTCAGAGGTTTCTTGAATGTACTCGCGTCCCGTTCGGCGTCTTCTGCTCGCCGCCGTCGTGGTGGCGTTCGCAGCTCCGGCACGCGCCCAGTCGTTCGCCTGGTGGAAGGACGATCAGTTCCAGAAGGAAGTCGGCCTCACCGCGGACCAGTGCCAGCGCATTGACACCGTCTTTCACGCCGCCCTGCCGAAGCTGCGCGAGGGCAAGGCCGAGCTCGATCGACTCGAAGCCGAGCTGTCGAAGATGATCGAGGTCAACGCCGATGAGGCGCAGGTCGTCCGGCAGATCGACCGCGTGGAGGCAGAACGGGCGGAGCTGAACAAACTGCGTACGCTGATGCTGCTGCATATGCACCAGGTGCTCACACCAGACCAGCTCGTCAAGTTCAAAGCCGCACACGACGAATGGCAGCGCGAGCACCGCCGCCCGTCGC
This sequence comes from uncultured Acidobacteriota bacterium, assembly GCA_963840225.1. Classification (GTDB taxonomy): domain Bacteria; phylum Acidobacteriota; class Vicinamibacteria; order Vicinamibacterales; family CAVVIG01; genus JBLMXQ01. The sequence continues at coordinate 152,375 of CAWIYH010000004.1, read as the reverse complement.
GTTCGGGCGACACTCACGGACCGCGATAGGTCGAATCCCTGTACAGAGGACAGCAATGAGACGGAAGGGAAGAATCAACAACTCGATGGTGACCTGTGCCGCCGCAGTGGTCGTGCTGGCGGCTCTCCCGGCAACCGCGGCCGCGCAACAGGCATCGACCCCGACCGAAGCGCGCATCCAGGAATTGATCCGCGTGGCGGCCGAGCGCGCCGGCGCCACGCTCCAGCAGACGCCGGCCCAGCCGGCGACGACGACCGAGAACGGGCGGCCCACGGTCCGCCTGACGCTGGATGAGGCCGTCAAGCTGGCGCTCGAGCGCAACCTCGATATCTCGGTCCAGCGCCTGAGCCCGCAGACCTTCGACTTCTCGCTCGCCAGCCTCCGGGCCACCTATCATCCGTCGGTCACCTCGCAGCTGACGGCGCAGAGCACGACCAACCCGTCGACGTCGACGATCGCGGGGAACGCAGCCGGCACGGGGATCACCCAGAGCGTCCAGAACTACAACGGCGGCGTCGCGCAGAACATCCCGTGGGGCGGCGGCGGTCTGAGCGTTCAGTTGAACAACACGCGCACAACCACGACCAGCCTGACGACCCTGTTCAACCCGTCGTTCAACCCGAACTGGTCGGCGCAGTATACGCAGCCGCTGCTCCGGGGCTTCACGATCGACTCGACGCGCCAGCAGCTGGTGGTCACGCGGCTCAACCAGGACATCTCCGAGGTCCAGCTCCAGGCGATCATCATCAACACGCTGTCGAACGTGCGGAACGCCTACTGGGACTATGTCTACGCCGTGCAGAGCGTGGACGTCGCCCAGCAGTCGCTCTCGCTCGCCGAACGGCTCGTGAAGGACAACCAGACGCGCGTCGAGATCGGCACGATGGCCCCGATCGACGTCGTCCAGGCGCAGGCGCAGGCGGCGACGGCCAAGCAGAACCTCGTGACGGCCGAATCCACGCGGCGGACCGCCGAGCTCGCGCTCAAGCGCCTGATCGTCGCCGGCACGCAGGATCCGAACTGGGGCGCGGCGATCGACCCGGTCGACCGTCCGGACTTCCGGCCGGCGGCGATCGACGCCGACGCCGCCGTGCGCAAGGCGCTCAGCGCGCGGACCGACCTTGCCATCGCGCAGAAGGAGCTCCAGGTGAACAACGAGACGCTGCGGTTCCTCCATAACCAGACGCTGCCGCAGGCGGATCTCGTCGCGCGCTACGGCCTCATCGGTCTCGGCGGAACCCAGCTGGTGACGTCGGGATCCGGCATCACCCGGACGGTCGATCACACGATTCCGGGCGGCTACGCCGATGCGATCACGTCGCTATTCGGCGCGAACTACCCGCAGTGGAACGTGACGCTGAACTTCAGCTATCCGATTGGCACGAGCACGGCGGAGGCGGCCGTCGCCCGCGCGAAGATCCAGATGAACCAGACCGAGGCGCAGCTCCATCAGATCGAGCTGCAGGTGGCGACCGACGTCACCAACGCCGCGCTGCAGGCACAGAGCAACATCGAGCGCGTGCAGGCGGCGCAGGCGGCGCGCGAGCTGGCCCAGCAGCAGCTCGATGCCGAGAACAGCAAGTTCGAAGTCGGGATGTCGACGAACTACCTGGTCGTCCAGTCGCAGCGCGACCTCGCCACCGCCCAGAACAATGAGCTGCAGGCCATCCTCGCCTACCGGAAGTCGCTCGTCGAGCTCGACCGGCTGCAGCAGACCACCCTGCAGAACTCGAACGTGACCGTCCTGAGCACCGGCGGCCTGAACAACTCGGCGGTCGGCAGCGGGCGGCCCACCGTGGTGGCCGGCGGATAGGGGTCGAGCGCGAGGGACAGCGAAGGTCGGGACAGGGAGCGGGGGTGGGGCCCCGCGCCGACGAGCCGAGCGCGAGAGTCTACGCTCGAGCGCGAGGGACAGCGAAGGTCGGGACAGGGAGCGGGGGTGGGGCCCCGCGCCGACGAGCCGAGCGCGAGAGTCTACGCTCGAGCGCGAGGGACAGCGAAGGTCGGGACAGCGAGCGGGGGTGGGGCCCCGCGAGTACTTGACAATGAAGCGCGCGATCATCGTTCTGCTCATCGTCGTCGGCATTGGCGCGGGGGCCGGTGCGTACTACGTGCGCCACAACCGGACCGAGCTGACCGTCAACACGGCCTCGATCTCCAGGGGGGAACTCGTCGACACGGTGGGCGCCACCGGGACGCTCCAGGCAGTGACGACCGTTCAGGTCGGCAGCCAGGTCTCGGGCAACATCTCGTGGCTGGGCGCCGACTTCAACTCGATCGTCCACAAGGGGCAGGTGATCGCCCGGCTCGATCCGTCGCTCTTCCAGGCGCAGGTCGAGCAGGCGCGGGCGAACCTCGTGAAGTCCAAAGCCGACGTCGAGCGCAACCGGGTGGGCCTCGTCGACGCGCAGCAGAAGTACACGCGGGCGAAGGAGCTCGCCGCGCGCAACCTGATCCCGCAGAGCGACCTCGACGCTGCGAAGATCGCCGTCGACTCCGCACAGGCGATGCTCCAGTCGTCGCAGGCGTCGGTCCAACAGGCGCAGGCGGCGCTCAGCCAGAACCAGGTCAACCTGGAGCACTGCGTGATCACGGCGCCAATCGACGGCATCGTGACGTCGCGCAGCGTCGACATCGGGCAGACCGTGGCCGCCAGCTTCCAGTCGCCGACGCTCTTCATCATCGCCGCCGACCTCACCAAGATGCAGGTGAACGCGAGCATCGACGAGGCAGACGTCGGCCGCATCCGTCCCGGCCAGGAGGTCACCTTCAAGGTCGACGCGTATCCGACCGAGGACTTCCGCGGAACCGTCTCCCAGATCCGGCTGCAGCCGGTCGTCGTCCAGAACGTGACGACGTACGGCACGGTGATCGACGTCCCGAACACCGACCTGAAGCTGAAGCCCGGCATGACGGCGAACGTGAAGGTGCAGGTTGCGCGGCGCGCCGACGTGCTGCGGGTGCCCAATGCGGCGCTGCGTTTCAGGCCGACGGCCGACATGTTCGCGGCGTTGAACCAGGCGCTCCCGCCCGAATTGCAGGGCGGGCGCGCGAGGCCGGCACAGGGTTCGCAAGGCTCACCGGGCTCACAAGGGTCTCAAGGTTCAGCGGGTGCGTCGACGAGTCCGTCGGCGGGACAGGACGCGCAGCGCCCCTCCGGCGAATGGCAGGGGCGAGGGGGCCAGGACTCGGGCGACCGGCGGGCGCGCATGCTCGAGCGCTTCAAGACGATGTCGGCCGACGAGCAGCAGCAGTTCATCGCGCGCCTGAAGGGGCGCGGCATCGACACGGGCGCCTTCGAGCAGGCCGGCGGATCGGCGGCGAAGCCGGCCGGCTCCAAGCCGTCAACGGGCAAGGGGGCCGAAACGATCGACGCCCTCTTCGCGCCGCTGCAGCCGACGGAATCGACCGGCCGCGCGTGGCTCTACATCGACAAGCAGCTCAAGCCCGTGCGCCTGCGGCTCGGTATCACCGACGGCCAGAACACGGAGCTGCTGAGCGGCGAGCTGCAGCCGGGAATGAACGTGGTCACGAGCATCCTGGGCGCGGGCACGACGCGCACGAATGTGACCGGCTCCGGCAATCCCTTGATGGGACCGCAGCGCGGAGGGATGCGAGGACGCTGATTCTGATGCCGTCCCTCATTGCCGTTCGCAACCTCGTCAAGACGTACGTCATCGGCGAGGTGGAGGTGCGGGCGCTGCGCGGGGTGACGCTCGAGGTCGACCCTGGCGAGTTCGTGTCGGTCACCGGTCCGTCGGGCTCCGGAAAGTCCACGCTGATGCACATCCTCGGCTGCCTGGACCGGCCGACCTCGGGCACCTACCTGCTCGACGGCCAGGACGTATCGCAGATGACGAAAGACCAGCTCGCCGTGGTCCGCAACCGCAAGATCGGCTTCGTCTTCCAGGGCTTCAACCTCCTGGCGCGCACGACGGCCCTCGACAACGTGGAGCTTCCGCTGCTCTACCGCGGCGGCAAGCTCAAGACGGCCGACCGCCACCGGCTGGCCATGGAGGCGCTCATGGCCGTCGGGCTCCAGGAGCGGGCCGACCACCACCCGAACCAGTTGTCCGGTGGCCAGCAGCAGCGCGTCGCCATCGCCCGCGCGCTGATCAGCAGCCCCTCGATCCTGCTCGCCGACGAGCCGACCGGGAACCTCGATACCCGGACCAGCATCGAAGTAATGGGAATCTTCCAGCGTCTCAACCGCGAGCGCGGCATCACGGTCCTGGTCATCACGCACGAGCACGACATCGCGGAGTACGGCACGCGGATCATCGCCTGTCGCGACGGCCAGATCGTGTCGGACCATCCGGTCAAGGAGCGGCGCATCGCCGAGGACGAGCTGCGGGCGCTGCCGGTCGAACAAGAGGCCACGGCCTAGGAGCGTCGCATGTCCCTCCTGATGATCCTCCGGATCGCACTCAAGGCGCTCGGCCGCAACAAGATGCGCACCGCGCTGACGATGCTCGGCATGATCATCGGCGTCGCGGCGGTGATCACGATGGTGGCGCTCGGCACGGGCGCCCAGTCGTCAATCGAGGCGCAGATCCAGTCGGCCGGGACGAACATGATCATCGTGATGGCCGGCAACTGGACCCAGGGCGGCGTGCGCATGGGCCAGGGAGCGGCCAGCACGCTGAGGCCCGACGATGCGGCCGCGATCGCGCGGGAGCCGGGCGTGCAATACGCCGCGGCCGGCTCGAACACCCGCGCGCAGCTGGTCGCCGGCAGCCTGAACTGGGCCACCCAGGTCCAGGGCACCGACGTCGACCTGCCGCTCATTCGAGCCTGGCCGACGTCGCTCGGCTCCTTTTTCTCGCCGCAGGACGTCCAGTCGGCGGCCAAGGTCGCCGTCCTCGGCAGCATCGTCCGCGATCAGCTGTTCGGGGAGGACGTCAACCCGGTCGGTCAGGTCATCCGCATTCAGAACCAGCCGTTCACGGTGTCCGGCGTGATGGCGAGCAAGGGCCAGTCGAGCATGGGCCAGGACCAGGACGACGTGGTCTTCGTTCCCTACACGACGGTCATGAAGAAGCTGCGCGGGGTGACGTTCATCAACAACGTCACCGTCTCGGCGGCTTCCGCGGGCCAGACCGGGCCGGTGGCCGACGAGATCTCGCAGTTGCTGCGTACCCGCCACAAGCTGCAGCCGGGCGACCCGGACGACTTCATGGTCCGCACGATCGAGGAGATGGCGAGCGTCCGCAAGGAAGCGACGCAGACCATGACCGCCCTCCTCGCCAGCATCGCGGGGGTGTCGCTTCTGGTGGGCGGCATCGGCATCATGAACATCATGCTGGTGTCGGTGACCGAGCGGACCCGCGAGATCGGGCTGCGGATGGCGATCGGGGCGCGCGGCCGCGACGTGCTGCTGCAGTTCCTGGTCGAGGCGGTCGTCCTGAGCCTGTTCGGCGGCCTGATCGGCATCGCGCTGGGGTTCGGCCTCTCGATCGGCGTGACGTTCTGGCTGCAGTGGCCGACGGCGGTCTCGCCCGACGCGGTGGCGCTCGCCTTCGGGTTCGCGGCCGCGACTGGGATATTCTTCGGTTTCTATCCGGCCCGCAAAGCGGCAGCGCTCGATCCGATCGACGCGCTGCGATTCGAGTGAATGAGGTTATCCATCTTGATGCGTCCGCATGTTGCTCTTTCACTGGGCTCGCTGGTGGTGGCGAGCGCCCTGGCTGCCGCGTGCGGAGGCAGCGAGGCGACGCCCCAGGCGGCGGGGCGCGGCCGCGGCCAGCAGGAAGGTCCCGTCGCGGTGACCGCCGCCGAGGTCGTACAGAAGCCGGTCCCGATCGAGCTCGAGGTCATCGGCACGGCGGAGGCCTATTCGACGGTGGCCATCCGGGCGCAGACGACCGGCGAGCTGACGTCGGTGAACTTCAAGGAAGGCGACGAGGTCCGCAAGGGCCAGGTGCTCTTCACGCTGGACCGCCGGCCGCTCGAAGCGGCGCTGCAGCAGGCCGAAGCGAACCTCGCGAAGGACCAGGCGCAGGCGGCCAACGCCCGCGCGCAGGTGACGCGGTATCAGGACCTGCTCAAGCGCGGCATCGCCACCAACGAGCAGGTGGATCAGATCACGGCGAACGCGGCCGCGCTCGACGCCACGGTCGGCGCCGATCGCGCGGCGGTCGAGAACGCAAAGGTCCAGCTCCAGTACGCCACGATGTCGGCGCCGATATCGGGCCGCACGGGCGCGCTGATGGTGCATGCGGGGAACCTGGTCCGCGCCAACGACACGGCGGCGCTCGTCGTCATCAACCAGATCACGCCGATTTACGTCGACTTCGCGGTGCCCGAGGCCCGGATGGCCGAGGTGAAGCGGTACATGGCCGACAATTCGATCAAGGTGACCGCCACGCCGCCCAACGACAATTCGTCGCCGGCGGTCGGCCGCATCACCTTCATCGACAACCAGGTGGACCCGGCCACGGGCACGATCAAGCTGAAGGGCACGTTCCCCAACCAGAAGCGCAACCTGTGGCCCGGCCAGTTCGTGAACGTCGTCGTGACGCTCACGACCGATCGGAACGCGACGGTCGCGCCGAGCGCGGCGGTGCAGAACGGGCCGCAGGGCAGCTACGTGTTCGTCGTGAAGCCTGACCAGACGGTCGACCTGCGATCGATCGTCGTCGAGCGGACCAACGGCGACGACTCGGTGATCAAGCAGGGGTTGAAGAGCGGAGACATCGTCGTGACCGACGGACAGCTGAAGCTGGTCGCCGGCAGCCGCGTCTCGGTCAAGACCGCCAGCGGAGCCACGCCATGAATATCGCGTCCCTGTTTATCAAACGGCCGATCACGACGACGCTCGTGATGCTGGCCATCACGATCTTCGGCGTGATGTCCTACCGGCTGCTCCCGGTCAGCGATCTGCCGAACGTGGACTTCCCCACCATCCAGGTCAACGCGGGGCTGCCGGGCGCGAGCCCGGAGACGATGGCGTCGGCCGTGGCCCTCCCGCTCGAGAAGCAGTTCGCGACGATCGCGGGCGTGACGTCGATCAACTCGAACAGCTCGCAGGGCAGCGTGAACATCACGCTGCAGTTCGACCTGAGCCGCAACATCGACGCCGCGGCGCAGGACGTGCAGGCGATGATCGCCAAGGCGACGAGGCAGCTGCCGCCCGAAATGCCGTCGCCGCCGTCGTACCAGAAGGCGAACCCGGCCGATTTCCCCGTCCTGTTCCTGGTCATCCACTCCAACACGCTGCCGCTGTCGACCGTCGACGAGTACGCCGAGTCGACGATGGCGCAGCGGATCTCGATGGTCAGCGGCGTCGCGCAGGTGAACGTCTTCGGCTCTCAGAAGTACGCCGTCCGGGTGGACGTCGACCCGCGCAAGCTCGCCGCGCACAAGATCGGCATCGACGAGGTGGCCGCGGCGATCCAGACCGCAAACTCGAACGTGCCGACCGGCACTCTGTACGGGACCGACAAGACCTTCGTCGTGCAATCCAACGGGCAGCTGCTGCACGCGTCCGAGTTCGGGCCGACGATCATCGCGTACCGCAACGGCAACCCGGTCCGGCTCGACGAGGTGGCACACGTCTACGACGGCGTCGAGAACGACAGGACCGCCAGCTGGTACAAGGGCAATCGCGTCATCTACCTCGCCATCCAGAAGCAGCCGGGCACGAACACCGTCCGGGTGGTGGACGACGTCAAGGCGCTGCTGCCGACTTTCCGCGAGCAGCTGCCGCCGTCGATCCAGCTCGACATCCGCTCCGACCGCTCGCAGGCGATCCGCGAGTCGGTGAACGACGTGAAGTTCACCCTCATGCTGACCATCGGGCTGGTCGTCATGGTGATCTTCCTGTTCCTGCGGAACGTGTCGGCCACGATCATCCCCAGCCTCGCGCTGCCGGTATCGATCGTGGCGACCTTCGCGGTCATGCACCTGCTGGGGTACAGCCTCGACAACCTGTCGCTGATGGCATTGACGCTGTCGGTCGGCTTCCTCGTCGACGACGCCATCGTGATGCTGGAGAACATCGTCCGCCACATGGAGATGGGCAAGTCGGCGATGAAAGCGGCGTTCGACGGCTCCAAGGAGATCGCCTTCACGATTGTATCGATGACGCTGTCGCTGACGGCGGTCTTCATCCCGGTGCTGTTCATGGGCGGCATCATCGGGCGGCTGCTGCACGAGTTCGCGGTGACCATCGGCGTGGCGATTCTCGTGTCGGGCTTCGTCTCGATCAGCCTGACGCCGATGATGTGCAGCCGCTTCCTGCAGGCGCCGCACAGCCAGCGCCACGGCCGCTCCTACAACGCCATCGAGCGGATGTTCGACGCCTGGCTGCGGCTCTACGACTGGACGCTGACGCTCGCGCTTCGGCACCGCGCGGCGATGATGGCGGTGTCGGTCCTGCTGCTCGTCGGCACCGGCTATCTGTTCGTCAAGATCCCCAAGGGCTTCCTGCCGAACGAGGACAGCGGGCAGATCGACGTCAACACCGAGGCGATCCAGGGCATCGGCTACGACGAGATGGTCCGGCACCAGCTCGAGCTGAACGCCATCATGGACAAGGACCCGAACATCGGCGGCTTCAGCAGCAACGTCGGCTTCGGGCCCGGGGGTGGGAGCGGCAACCAGGGACGGATGCACGTCGACCTGAAGCCGCGCGGCCAGCGGACGCTGACGGCCGACCAGGTGATCGAGGAGCTGCGGCCGAAGCTCCAGGCGGTCCCCGGGATGCGCGTCTACCTGACCAACCCGCCGCCGATCAACATCGGCGGGTACCACAGCCGCAGCCTCTATCAGTTCACGCTGCAGGACACCGACACGGCCGAGCTGTACCACTACGCGCCGCTGCTCCAGGACCGGATGCAGCAGCTGCCCGGTCTCCAGGACGTCAACAGCGACCTGCAGCTCAAGAACCCGCAGGTCAACGTCCGGCTCGACCGCGACAAGATCTCGACGCTCGGCCTGACGGTGAACCAGGTGCAGACGGCGCTCTACAATGCCTACGGCACGCGGCAGGTCTCGCAGATCTACGCGCCGAACAACCAGTACCAGGTGATCATGCAGGTCGCCTCGCAGTACCAGAACGACCCGGCCGCGTTGTCGATGCTCTACGTCCGCTCGGCGGCGAGCGGGCAGCTGATTCCGCTGAACACGGTGGCGACGGTGACCACCAACGTCGGGCCGCTGACCGTCGCCCACACCGGCCAGCTCCCCTCGGTGACCATCTCGTTCAACCTGCAGCCGGGCGCCGCGCTGGGCGACGCGGTCGACGAGATCCAGGCCGCCGCCACGCAGATCCTGCCGTCGACGGTGGCGACCCGCTTCCAGGGCGCGGCGCAGGCCTTCCAGGACTCGCTGCAGGGCCTCGGCCTCATCCTGCTGATGGCGGTCGTCGTCATCTACATCGTGCTCGGCATCCTGTACGAGAGCTTCACGCACCCGCTGACCATTCTCTCGGGCCTGCCGGCCGCCGGCTTCGGCGCGCTGCTGACGCTGATACTGTTCCGGACGGAGCTGAGCCTCTACGCCTTCGTCGGCGTGATCATGCTCGTCGGCCTGGTCAAGAAGAACGGCATCATGATGGTCGACTTCGCCGTCGAGGCGCAGCGCGCGCACAACCGCACGCCGGAGGAGGCGATCCACGAGGCGTGCCTCGTGCGCTTCCGCCCGATCATGATGACGACGATGTCCGCGCTCGTCGGCACGCTGCCGATCGCGCTCGGCTGGGGCGCCGGCGCCGAATCGCGCCGGCCGCTCGGCCTCGCGGTGGTCGGCGGCCTGCTCGTCTCGCAGCTGCTGACGCTCTACATCACGCCGGTGTACTGACGTGTACATCGAGCGCGGGCGCCTCTGGCTCGCCCGGCGGCGGCACGCGCGCAAGGCGGCGATCGAGCCGGCCGCGGCCGACGCGTCGCTGACGCTGCAGCGGGACATCGAGCCGGACCGCGGACGCGCCTGAGGCGCGACGTCCCATCTTGCCCGCGGACCCGGCGGCCCGCGGCCATTCGTGCGATCGGCGTGTAAGCATTTCATCTTGAAACAGTAGATTTCACGTAAGGCGCGGCTTCATACGACCTGAAGGTCCCGCATGATCACCCGATTGCTCCAATCGTTCTCCCGCGCGGCCCGCGCGGCTCTGGCGCTGGCGGCGCTCGTGCCGCTCGCGGCCGCGTGCGGCCAGACCGGACAGGCGCGGGGAGCCGCCCGCGCCGCCGCCGTCTCGGTCGACACGGCCCCCGTCAGCCGGATCGTCGTCCAGCGCCAGGTGGATCTGTCGGGCACGCTCCTCTCGCCCGATCAGGCGAAGGTGAGCAGCGAGGTCGCGGGCGTCGTGCGCGACGTGCCGGTGCAGCTCGGCACCGACGTCCGTCCCGGCGACCTGCTCGTGCGGCTCGAGCCGCGCGAGCTGGAGCTCGCACTCGAGCGGGCCGAGAGCGCGCTGCGGCAGGTCGAGGCGCAACTCGGCATCGACCGCCCCCAGGACCGCCAGCCGCCGCCCGACGAGTCGATCGCGTCGGTGCGGCAGGCGCGCGCCAACAGCGACGACGCGCGTGCCGGATTCGCCCGCGCCGAGCAGCTCGCGAGCCGCGGTCTGATGTCGCAGGTCGACCACGACACCGCGGAAACGCGGCTGAAGGTGGCCGAGGCCAACTACCAGGCGGCCATCGACATGGTGCGCGCCCTCAAGGCGAGCCTCCAGGACCGCCGGGCCGCCTACGAGCTGGCGCGCAAGAAGGTGGACGATGCCGCCATCAGGGCGCCGGTCGCCGGATCGGTGGCCGAGCGGCTCGTGCAGCCGGGCGAGTTCATCCCCGAGAACACGGCGGTCGTGACCATCGTGCAGATGAACCCGCTCAAGCTGAAGACGGCGGTGCAGGAGAAGTACGCCGGCGTCGTCATGCCGGGGCAGGCGGTGCGGTTCGCGGTCGAGGCGTTTCCGGGCGAGGTCTTCGCCGGTACGGTCGCCTACGTGAGCCCGGCGGTCGACCAGGCGACGCGGACCTTCGCGGTCGAGGCCCTCGTCGACAACCCCGACCGGCGCCTGAAGCCCGGGTTCTTCGCCAAGGGCACCGTGCAGACGCGCGAGGACCGCGACGTGATGGCCGCGCCGGAGGCGGCCATCTCGACGCTGGCCGGCGTCTCGACCGTCTACGTGGTCGAGGCCGGCAAGGCGCGGCAGCAGCAGGTGACGCTCGGCGCGCGCCAGGGCGCGCTGGTCGAGATTGTCACCGGGCTGACCGGCGACGAGACCCTCGCGACGACGAATCTGAACCAGCTGGCGACCGGCGTGCCCGTCGCCGTCTCCGACGCCGCCCGCCGCGCCTCGCGGCCCGCGGAAGGAGCCGGCCGATGATGCTCGCCGACGTCAGCGTCCGGCGCCCGGTCTTCGCCCTGATGATGACCGCGGCGCTGCTCGTGCTCGGGTGGTTCTCGTACCGGGATCTCGGCCTCGACCTGATGCCGAAGACCGACTACCCCGTGGTCACCGTGAACGCGAACCTCCCCGGCGCCAGCGCCGAGGAGATCGAGACCCAGCTCACCAAGCCGATCGAGGAGGTCGTCAACACGATCAGCGGGATCGACGAGCTGCGCGCCAGCTCCGACCAGGGCGTCTCGCGGGTGAACATCACCTTCACTCTGGAGCGCGACATCGAGACGGCGGTGCAGGACGTGCGCGACAAGGTCGCGACGATCGTCCGCAACTTCCCGCGCGACACGACGGCGCCCGTCATCCAGAAGATCGATCCCGACGCCGCCCCGATTCTCACGGTCGTGGTGTCGGCGCCGCGCGCGCCGAAGGAAATCACCGAGATCGCGGACAAGCAGATCAAGCAGGTGCTCGAGACCGTGACGGACGTGGGCGAGGTGACGTTCACGGGCGAGCGCCGGCGGGAGATCCAGCTCCTGGTCAACCCCGACCGCCTGAACGCGTACGGCCTGACGATCGACCAGGTCCGCTCGGCGGTCCAGCGCCAGAACGTCGAGGTGCCCGGCGGCTCGTTCATCACCGGACCGACCGAGATCGCGCTCCGCACGATGGGCCGCATCCACGACGTCGGCGACTTCAACCGGATCATCCTCACCTACCAGAACGGCTCGGTCATCACGCTTGCCGACGTCGGCCGGGTGCTCGACACGGTGCAGGAGGTCCGCAGCGTCGCCCGGCTCAACGGCGAGACGGCGACCTCGCTCCTCATCCGCAAGCAATCGGGCACGAACACGGTGGACGTGGTGGATCGGGTGCAGGCGCGGCTCGCGGCCCTCTCCCGCACCCTGCCGGCCGACTTCAAGGTCCAGACGATCCGCGATCAGTCGCGGTTCATCCGGCGATCGTTCGAGGACATCAAGCTGCACCTGTTCCTCGGGGGCCTGCTCGCGGCGGTCGTCGTCTTCCTCTTCATCCGCAACCTGCGCGTGACGCTGATCGCCGGGCTGGCCATCCCGACGTCGATCGTCGGCACGTTCACGGCCATGAAGTTCTTCGGCTTCACGCTCAACAACATGACGATGCTGGCCCTGTCGCTCGCGACCGGCATCGTCATCGACGACGCGATCGTCGTGCTGGAGAACATCTTCCGGCACGTCGAGGAGAAGGGCGTCACGCCGAAGGAGGCGGCGGCCGACGCCACGCGCGAGATCGGCCTCGCGGTGATGGCCACCACCTTGTCGCTCGTCGTCATCTTTCTCCCGGTCGCCTTCATGACCGGCCAGGTCGGCCGGTACTTCTACAGCTTCGGCATCACGTCGGCGGCTGCGATCCTGCTGTCGATGTTCGTCTCGTTCACGCTGACGCCGGCGCTCTGCGCGTGGTGGCTGCGCAAGGAGGACGCGGCAGCCGACCGCTCGACGACCAAGACCCGCGGCGTGTACGCGAAGATCGACGCCGTCTACGGGCGGATGCTCGGCTGGTCGCTCGAGCGGCGGGCGTTGATGCTCGGCATCGCCGCCCTGACCGCGGTGTCGGCCCTCGTCGTCTTTCCGTACGTCGGCAAGGAGCTGGTGCCCGACGACGACCAGAGCGAATTCAGCGTGAACGTGCGTTTGCCCAAGGGCACGAGCTTCCAGCGGACCGAGGAATATTGCGCCTCGATCGAGCGCAATCTGCGCGCGCTGCCCGAGGTGCAGCTCGTCTTCGCGAACGTGTTCACGAACAGCGCGAACTACTACGTCGCGATGACGCCGCTCGAGGGGCGCCGGTTGTCACAGCAGGAGCTGATGCGGCAGACCCGGGGGATCCTCCGCAAGTACCAGGGAGCGCGGATCAGCGTGTCGGGCGGCACCGACCTGTCGGGCGCGTCGAGCGGCGGCGGCCGGGGCGGCGGCGGCAGCAACCGCCTGAACATCCTGATCCAGGGGCCGGAAATCGAGCAGCTGCAGGAGTACACGGTCGCGCTGCTCGACAAGGTCAAGACCATCAGGGGCGTGGTCGACGCCGACACGAACTTCGAGCCGACTCAGCCCGAGCTGCGCGTCGACGTGGACCGCGCCCGTGCGGCCGACCTCGGCGCCTCGATCGACACGCTCGCCTCGAGCCTGCGGACGCTCGTCGGCGGCGAGGAGGTGTCGCAGTACAAGGACGGCGACGAGCAGTTCATGGTGCGCCTGCGCCTCGACGAGGGGCACCGGACGCCCGGGACCATGAGCCAGCTGCTCATCCCGGCCGGGCCCGGCCGGACGATCCGCGTGAGCGACGTCGCGCAGCTCACCATGGGCAACGGGCCCGCGTCGATCGATCGCTACAACCGCCAGCGGCAGATTTCGGTCAACGCCAACCTGGATCGCGTCGCGCTCGGAGAGGTCATCGCAGGCGCCCGCCAGAAGGTCGCCGAGCTGCACATGCGGCCCGGCTATCAGGCGGTCTTCGGCGGGAGCGCGCGCACGCTCGACGAGGCATCGAACGACTTCGTGATCGCCATCGTCCTCGCGGTGGCGTTCATCTACATGGTGCTGGCGTCGCAGTTCAACAGCTTCGTCCACCCGCTCACGATCATGACGTCGCTGCCGCTCAGCCTTCCCGCCGGGCTGCTGGCGCTGGTGATTACGGGCAATACGCTCAACGTGTACAGCGCGATCGGCCTGATGATGCTGTTCGGGATCGTGAAGAAGAACTCGATCCTGCAGGTCGACTACACGAACACGCTGCGCGCGCGGGGCATCGAGCGGCACGAGGCGCTCGTCGCGGCGAGCCACGTCCGGCTCCGGCCGATCCTGATGACGACCCTCTCGATCGTCGCCGGCATGCTGCCGATCGCCTTCGGCCGAGGCGCCGGCGCGGGGTCGCGCGCGTCGATGGCGGTGACCATCATCGGCGGACAGGCGCTCTGCCTGCTCCTGACCCTGCTCATCACCCCGATCGTCTACTCGTACTTCGACGACCTGCGGGAGCTCAGCCTGGCTGGGGCGGTCCGGCGCCTCTGGCAGCGCCCGCGCAAGGCGGCGGCGGAGCGGGTCTGACACACGGCTTCCGCGCCGCCGCCCCCACCCCGCCGGCGCCGCTATCAACCTTCTGCTACCCTGACCCCGTCCAAGTGGTTGTCAGACAGGCTGTACCCGTGACAACGGCGGTGATGACGCTGAGCGGCGAACGAGGTCCCCTCCCGGCCGGGCTCGAGTCCGATGTGGCCCTGGCGGCCGCCGGGGATGTATCCGCCTTCGAGCGGGTCTATCGCACGCACGTCGCGCGCATTCACGGCCTGGTGCGGCGGATGCTCGGCTCCGGCGAGGCCGACGAGGTGACGCAGGACGTGTTCGTCCGGACGTGGCAGAAGCTCGGGCAGTTCCGCGGCGAGTCGGCGTTCGCCACCTGGCTGCACCGGCTGGCCGTCAACGTCGTCATCGAGCGGCGGCGCGCCTTCGCGGTCCAGCGAGCGCGGCGCGCCGACGACGACACGGCGCTTCTGACGGCGACATCGATGCCGGCGCGTCCGGATCTGGCGCTCGACTTCGAGAGCGCCATCGGGCAGCTCCCGCCCGGCGCGCGCGACATCTTCGTGCTGCACGACGTCGAGGGTTACAAGCATCGGGAAATCGCGGCGGCGCTCCGCATCACGACGGGAACGTCGAAGCGGCAGCTGCATCGGGCGCGGATGCTGCTGCGGAAGCATCTGGTGTGACCATGGCCGACGAATGGACCGACAGGCTGTCGGAGTATCTCGACGACGAGCTCGACGCGCGCGATCGGCGCGCCGTGGAGTCGCACCTGGCGGAGTGCGCCGAATGCGCGCGCACCCTCGGGGAGCTCCGCGAGGTGGTCGCCCGTGCCGGACGGCTGCCGGTCCGCCCGCCCGATCGCGATCTGTGGGCCGGCGTGTCCGCCGGAATCGCGCGCGAGTCGGGCCGCCAGGGCGGCGTGCACGGAGGCTGGGCGGCCGCGCGGGTGTCGGTCAGGGCCTGGCAGCTGGCGGCGGCGGCGGCGCTGGTCGCGGCGATCTCCGGCGGCCTCGCCTGGGAGATCACCGCGCGCTGGAGCGCGGCGCGCCACACCGGGACCGCTCGGCTCGAGGCTTCGCGCACGGACCTGCCGCTCGCCACCGATGCCGGCGCGAACCTGCAGGTCCATCCGGTGAGCCTGGCCGACGCGCAGTACGACGCGGCGGTCGCCGACCTCCAGCGGGCGCTCGAGAAAGGCCGCGGCCGTCTCGACGCCGACACCATCGCCGTCGTCGAGCGCAACCTGCAGGTGATCGATCAGGCCATCGCCCAGGCGCAGCGCGCGCTCGCCGGGGACCCGGCCAACAGCTACCTGAACGGCCACCTGGTCGAGACGCGCCGACGCAAGCTGGACCTGCTCCGCCGGGCGGCGGCGCTCGCCAGCGACACGAATTGACGGCGAGCCCGGCGGTTCGCCGTCATCCGCGAAAGAGAGACGAGGACCGACATGTTCGTACCCTTCCTCCTGGCCGTCATGGCCGTGACGCATACGGACCAGACCGTGCAGGTGCAGCGCGGCACGCGGCTCGAGATCAGCACGTTCGCCGGTGACGTCTCGGTGAAGGTCTGGGACAAGGACGCCGTCCACGTCCAGGCCGAGCACTCCGACCGCGAGAGCGTCGAGATCCAACAGGGCGACCACGTCGTGTCGGTGCGGTCGCGCTCCCGCCGCGGCGCGCCGCGTTCGGTCGACTACACGCTGACGGTGCCCGCGTGGATGACGATCACGGCGAACGGGACGTACATGGACGTGACGATGGAGGGCGTCGGCGGGGACGTCGCCGTGGAGACCACCCGCGGCGACATCGACGTGCGCGGCGGCTCCGGCGTCATCTCCCTCAAGTCGGTCGACGGCGAGATTGCCCTCTCCCGCGCGAAGGGCCACATCGAGATGCGGGCAGTCAACGAAGGCCTGCACCTGAGCGACGTCTCGGGCGACGTCTCGGCCGAGACGGTCAACGGCGGCGTCGTCCTCGAGCGGATCGACTCGTCGAACGTGGACGTGTACACCGTCAACGGCGACATCGCGTACGACGGGCCGATCCGCGACAAGGGCGTCTACCGGATGACGACCCACAACGGCTTGATTTCCGTGGCGGTCCCCGAGAAGGCCAACGCCACGATTACAGTGCGGACCTACAGCGGCGAGTTCAGGGCGTCGTTCCCCGTGAAGCTGGAGGATCAGAACACGCGCAAGCGCTTCACGCTGACCTTCGGCAACGGCGACGCGAGGCTCGAGTTGGAGTCGTTCAGCGGGACCATCGCGCTGCGCCGGCCGGGCGAAGCGCGGCCGGACAGCGAACGCCGGCGCCGACGGCACGGGGGCGACTGACGCCCCCGGCGGTCAGCCTCCAGGGCCTCTAGAACCCGTAGGTCGGTCCCGGCATCATCGCTCCCAGGATCAGCCGCATGCACAGGTTGACGACGATGATGATGATGGCCGAGACGACCATGTACGGAACCACCTTCTCCTTCGGCGTCTGCATGAGCGGGGTGACGCCAAGGTAGAACAGGTAGACCGCGTAGAGGGCGGCCAGCAGCATCAGCGGGGCGAGCACGACGAAGATGTAGACCACGCTCCCCACCCACACCGGCGTCGACGCGTACGCGACCAGCTTCAGCGCCTGCACCGTGTTCCCCTGCGAATTGAAGTTCGGCGCAAGCTTCTCCACCACAAACGCCGCGATGAACGTGGCGACGAGGGTCGACACGTAGCTCCGGAGGCCCGCCGACAGCGCGATCCCGAAGCCGAGCCTGCCGAGAAAGGGCGCGCCGATCAGCGAGAGTCCCAGGAACATCGCGATCGCCGGAATCGCCGCGAGGATCAGGATGTAGTTCTTGTACAGGGACGCGACGTCGGCCGGCTCCGCGGCAATCAGGGCCCATTCCGAGGCAGGCTTCGTCAGAATGCCCATCACCCGCGCCTGCAGGCTCTTCGCGCCGGCCTCGTTCGTCTCGGTTACGCCACTCATGAGCGTCTCCTTTTGCGCCTGACGGGGAAGTCAGGGCGTGGATCCCGGATCAGGACGTGGATATTAGAGGTCTCGGGCCCGTCTTGCAAGCCGGACCCGTCCGGTCTCAGAGATCGTCGAGCAGGCGGCGGATGGTACGTCCGGTGACCGGATCGACCATGTCGGGAGCGATGGACGCGAGCGGCTCCAGCACGAACCGCCGCTGCCGGAACCGGGGATGCGGCACGTCGAGCCCTTTCTCGTGCACCGTCAGGCTCCCGTACAGGATCAGATCGAGATCGAGCGTGCGCGGAGCCCCGGGAAAGGGGCGTTCGCGCCCGCAGTCGCGCTCGAGGGCCAGGAGCGCCTCCAGGAGGCCGAGGGGCGGGAGCAGCGTCTCCCCGACGGCCGCGGCGTTGAGAAATGGCGGCTGGTCGCCGACCCCGACCGGGGCCGTCTGGATATAGGACGAAACGACCAGCGGATCCAGCAACCGGCGGAGGCGGGCGACGGCGAAATCCAGGTGGGCGGCCCGGTCGCCCAGGTTGGCGCCGAGCGCGATGGCGACCCCTACTCGATCCACCGCGTCGGCAGCACCGTGCCGACGCGCGGACCGACCTCGGCGCCCCGGCGGCCGAGCAGATCATCGCGTCCGGCCAGCGCCTGCTCGAAGAACCGCCGGTGCTCCAGGGTCTCGCCCAGGATGACGCGAAGCATCCCGCGCTGCCGTGCGTTCTCGACCGCCTCGACCCGCGGCCGCCACCGCTCGACGAATGCCCGTGCGCCGAGGGCGTCGTTCTGAATGGCGGCGCGGACGGCGTCGGCTCCCCTGGCCTCGCCGGTCCCCCCGGAGGGCTGCGCGTTGTCCTGCGGCGTGCCGCCCATCGCCTCAATCGCGCTGGCCAGCCACGAGACGTGCGCTTCCTCCCGGTTGACGATGTACTGGTAGGTGTTGTTGACGTCGTACTGGCCCACCAGCCGCGCGGACGCCTGATGGCCCAGCAGCATCGCGAGCTTCTCGTTGCGGAATTCCTGGAGCAGCGGCAGCAGGCCGGTCACGAGTTCTGCTTTTCCTTGCAGGTGATGCAGACGCGCGTCCAGGGGATCGCGTTCAGCCGGGCCGGCGCAATCTCCTCGCCGCAATCGCGGCAGACGCCGTAGGTCCCCTTCTCGATGCGCCAGAGCGCTTCTTCGATCGCCTGGAGGATCTTGGCGTCGGTCTGCTTCAACTTCAGCTGGATGTGCACCTCGTTGTTGCCGCTCGCCTGGTCCGCCATGTCCCCCTGGCGTGTGTTGTTCTCCATGGAGGCCTGCAGCGGCTTGATGCCGCCCGTGCCGAGGATCTCTCCGCGTTTCCTGAGAAGGGCGTCCTTGTAGGCTTGCACGTCCATTGCGCTTGATGCTCCTACCCCTTGGCCGGCCCTGCCGGGCACGTGCAAATCAGGATCATAACATGAAGGCGGACGGCGGCGGGCTACTGCAGGAACGCGTAGCGCCCGACGAACACCGCCGCAAAGACCGCAGATCAGCGGATGCACCTCGCGGGCGCGGGCGGTGGCGAGCTTCAGCACGACGTAGGCGACGAGGCCGAACGCGACAACCGGCTCGGTCGGATCCTCCCACGCGACGTGGCGCAGGCCGCCCATCATCAGCGACGGGCGAGGCAGGTCACCGGCGCATTCTATGACGCGCGTCCGGCTTCCGACCCCGCTACTCCGCGCGCAGGGTCGACAGCGGCTTGTTCCGGAGGACGTCGAGGCTCGAGATCACCCCGACCGCCGCAACCAGGGCCGCGGTGAGCGCGAGCCCGGCGATGTGCTCGCCGGGGTAGATCCGCCACCGGATGTCCAGCGCGTACCGGCTCACGCCCCAGGTGAGCGCCACCGCGCCGAGCGATCCGATGAGACCGGCCAGCAGGCCGAGCACGCCGTACTCGAAGACGAGCATCCTGGCGATCGTGCGGGTGTTGGCGCCGAGCGTCTTGAAGATCGCCGCTTCGTACACGCGCTGGAACTTGGTCATCGCGACGGCGCCCACCAGGATCAGGACGCCGCTGAAGAGCACGAGCCCTCCCACCACCGACACGGCGAGCGTCACCTTCGACATGACGTCGCGAATCGTCTGCAGGATCTCGTGGAAGTCGATGGCCGAGACGTTCGGAAATCGCTCCACCAGATCGTGCTGGAACCGGGCGCGTGCCTGCGGACTGTCGGGGCCCTTGAGCGGCGCGATATAGGTGTGCGGCGCCTTGTCGAGGACGCCCGGGCGGAACACGAACATGAAGCCGCCGCTGCGCGAGTCCTTCCAGTCGACCTCGCGGATGCTGGTCACCTTCGCGGCGATCGTCCGGCCGAGGACGTCGAAGCGCATCGTGTCGCCGACGTCGATGTGGAAGCGCTCGTGGATGCCGGCCTCGATCGAGACTTCGGGATCGGGAGACGGAGCCCGCCAGAACGCGCCGTCGACGATCCGCTCGTTCTCCGCCAGCTCGCTGCGATACGTGACGGTGTACTCGCGCGCCAGCGATCCGCGCGCGCGGACGTCCTCGAAGCTGCTCAAGTCGGTCTCGCGGCCGCTGACGCCGGTCACGCGCGCCCGGAGGACCGGAATGAGCTGCGCGTGTCGGGCGCCGTGCGAGGGGTCCCCGAGGAACGCCCGGACGCCGGCCACCTGATCGGGCTGGATGTCCATCAGGAACATGTCGGCCGCGTCCTCGGCCACCTGGATCGAGAACTCCTGCAGCAGACTCGCCTGCAGCGACCGGACCCCGACGATGAAGAAGGCGCCAAGGCCCACGGCCAGCAGGACGACGCGGGTCTGGCTGCCCGGGCGCGAGAGGTGGAGGACGGCATGCCTGAGCGGGAACGACCGCGCACCGGCGAGCGGCGCGACCATCCACACGAGCAGCCGCCCCGCCATCAGCAGCACGAACGCCAGGACGGCGAAGCCGACGCAGACGACGATGCCGGCCTTCCAGGACGCGGCCTGCCAGGCGGTCAACGCGACGAGCCCGGCCGAGACGACCGCCGTCGCCACAATCCGCGTCCAGTCGCGCGTCCGGGGCCCCGGCTCGTCGCGCAGGAGCAGCGACGGCTTGACGTGCCGGATCTGCAGCAGCGGCACGACCGAGAACAGCAGCGACACCAGCACACCGATGCCGATCCCCTGGAGCGCCGCCCCCCAGCTCACGCCGTAGCTCGCCTCCGCCAGGAGCGACGTCGACGAGGGGCCGAGCGCCCACGGAATGGCGGCCACAGCCCCTCGGGCGATCGCGACGCCGAGCAGGCTGCCGGCCAGTCCGAGCAGCGTCACCTGCAGCAGGTACACCGCGATGACCTGCCGGCTGCTGGCGCCGACGCACTTGAGGACCGCGATCCCGCGGACCTTCTGCAGGATGAATACGCGCGTGACGCTCGACACGGCAATCCCGCCGAGAATGACAATGATCAGCCCCACCAGGCTGAGGTAGTTCTCGGCCCGGTCGAAGTCACGACCGACCTCATCGTCGTTGGCGCGGTACGAGCGGGCGGTGACGAAGTGATTGCGGAGATCCGACCGGAGCTGCCGGACAAGCGGCGCAATCGCCACCTCGGGCACGCGCACCAGGATGAGCCGCCGGGCGCGGCTGCCGAATTCGAGGAGCCTGGTGGAGGGCAGGTCGGCGTAGTCGATGATGACCCGCGGGCCGAGGCTGAACGCGCCGACGCTGCGTCCGGGTTCGCTGGTGATGACGCCCCGGATCGTGAACCGCGCCTCGCCGATGCGCAGCTGGTCGCCGACCGCCACGTCGAGCGCCGTCAGCAGCTCGGGACGGACCAGGACGCCGTGGTGCTCGACGAGCGCGTGCGCGTAGGTCCGTCCGTCAAGGGCGAGCGTGCCGTAGAGGGGAAACGCCGGCTGGACCGCGCGCAGCTCGGCCATCCGCGCGACCTTCTTGCTCTCGTCCGCCGGACGCACCATCGTCGGCGTCTCGACGGTCTCGGTGCGCGCGGTCGCGCCGGCTTCCTCCAGCCGCCGATCGATGATCCGGAGCCCCTCGGGGGTCCAGTCCCGCGTCGTCGCAATCAGGACGTCGGCGGCGATGAGCGAGCGCGCCTCCCTGCCGAACGCGCCGCGCACGCTCTGGATGACCGATCGGATGGCGACGATGGCGGCGACCCCGATCGCGATGCAGACGAAGAAGAACAGGAGCCGCCGCCAGGACGCCCGCGTCTCGCGCACCGCCATCCGCAGGACGAACTTCATCGTCCCCCCGTGACGATCAGGTCGTTTTCGACGACGGCCCCGTCGCGGAGGACGAGCCGCGCGTCGGCGATCGCCGCCAGCTCGGCGTCGTGGGTCACCAGCACGATGGTCGTGCCCCGACGATCGTGCACGTCGCGCAGGAGCTCCAGGATGTGGCGGCCGTTCCGGCTGTCCAGGTTGCCGGTCGGTTCGTCGGCGAGCAGGAGCGGCGGATCGTTGGCGAGGGCGCGCGCCAACGCCACGCGCTGCTGCTCGCCGCCGGAGAGCTGCGCCGGATAGTGGTGCGCGCGGCCGGTAAGGCCGACCTCGTCGATGAGCCTCCGCGCGCGCCCGCCCGGATCGGCAACGCCCGCGATCTCCATCGGCACCGCGACGTTCTCGTGCGCCGTCAGCGACGGGATGAGGTGGAAGAACTGGAACACGAACCCGATCTTCTCGCCGCGCAGCCTCGCCAGCGCGTCCTCGTCCAAGGCAGTGATGTCGACGCCGTCGATGAGGACGTGGCCGGTCGACGGCGCGTCGAGCCCCGCGATGAGCCCGAGCAACGTCGACTTGCCGCTGCCCGACGGTCCGAGCACGGCGACAAACTGCCCGCGCGGAATGACGAGCGTGAGCGGCTGGAGGATGGTCAGCGGCTCGCCGCCGCTCGTAACGGTCTTCGACACCTGCCGCAGATCAATCATGGGCCGTCTGCTTCTCCGCGATCGGTTCGAGCACGGCCCACACGTTGTCGGCGACGATCCGCGCGCCGCGGGCGTTCGGATGGATGCCGTCGGCCTGGTTCAGGTCGGCGTGCCCGGCCACGCCGTCGAGCAGGAACGGGACGAACGCGACGTGGAACCGGCGCGCCAGCTCGGGGTACACGCGGTGAAACGCCACGATGTAGTCGCGCCCGAAGTTCGGCGGCGCCTCCATTCCGGCCAGGACCACCGTGATGCCGCGCGCCTGGGCCCGTTCGATGATGGTTGCCAGGTTGTGCTGCAGCTCGCTCGCGGGCAGGCCGCGCAGTCCGTCGTTGGCGCCGAGCGCCACGACGAGCATCCTGACATCGCCCTGCAGCGACCAGTCAAGCCGGCTGAGGCCGCCCGCTGAGGTGTCGCCCGAAACACCCGCGTTCACCACGTCGTAATTGAGCCCCTTTCGATCCAGCCGCTGCTGGAGCAGCGTGGGGTACGCCTGATCGATCGACAGACCCAGCCCGGCCGTCAGGCTGTCGCCGAGCACGACGATGCGCGGCCGATCGGAATCGGCGGCCGATCGACCGGCCACCGGCGCGGGCGAGCGGGCCGGACGCTCGTCGAGCGGCCGCTCGCGCGAGCCGCAAGCCGCCCCGAGCGCCGCCGCGAGTACCGACACACCAGAGGCCCGGGCGGTACCGACGGCTCATCAAAGAATTATGCCGCATGTGGGAGTGGTGGCTCGCAGGGGCTGCTGAGGGGCCGCGGTTCGGCGCTTGGGTGTTGTCGAGCGTCGAGCCGATCACTTCTGGCGCGCGACGAGCTGTGCTTCGAGGGCTTCGATTGCCTGCTCGAGCATCCGGCGATGGGCGGGCGCGGTGGCGGCTGCAAGGTCGGCCCGCGCGCGGCGGAGCGCCAACTCGACCGTGCTTTGATGCGTCTTCGCCTCGCGCTCCTCGACACTCAACTCCCGCCCCGGCGACTTCGCCCGCTGCGCCTCAGCCTGTTGATATTCGACGTCCTTGCTCTCGAAGCCACGGGCCATGACACAGTATTCTAGCGTGATGACGACTTCGCAGGAGTTGCTGACACGCTGGCCCGCGCTCGACATCGGCCATCGGCGCGCCAGGCTGCAGAACACCTTCCATCTTCATGCCGGTCCACTCGCCGACGCCATCGACGCGCAGGCGCCGGCCGCCGAGCGCGCCGGCGCCGGTCTGTGGCGCCGCGAGCCGGCCGTCTGGAGCACCGATCCGGCCGTCGCCGCCAAGATCGCGAATCGCCTGGGCTGGATGGACTCGCCGTCGCTGATGGCGGACGGCCTCGAGCGGCTCCGGACCTTCGCCGCCAGCGTGCGCCGCGACGGCTTCACCGACGTCGTGCTGCTCGGAATGGGCGGATCGAGCCTCGCGCCCGACGTGCTGCGAGCGGTGCTGGGCGTCGCGCCGGGATGGCCGCGTCTGCACGTCCTCGACTCGACCGATCCGGCCGCCGTGCGCGCCGCCGCCACGGTGCCCGAACGCACGCTGTACCTGCTGGCGAGCAAGTCGGGAACGACCATCGAGCCCAACTCGCTCGCGGCGCATTTCCGCCAGGCGCTGCACGACGCGCAGGTCGCGCGATGGGCCGACCACTTCGTCGCCATCACCGACGAAGGCACGGTCCTCGCGCGCGAGGCCCGCACGGAGGGCTTTCGCGAGCTGTTCATCAACCCGGGCGACATCGGCGGCCGCTACTCGGCGCTGTCGTACTTCGGGCTGGTGCCGGCGGCGCTGATGGGTCAGGACGTGGCCGCCATGGTCGGCTGGGGCCTCGGCATGATGTCGGCGGCCGAGCCCGGCTTCGGCAGCGCGCGGGCCAATCCGGCCGTCGGACTGGGCCTCGCGATCGGCGCGGCGGCCGCGGCCGGGCGCGACAAGCTGACGTTCGTCCTGTCGAAGGCGCTCGAGCCGTTCGGTCTCTGGGTCGAGCAACTCATCGCCGAGAGCACCGGAAAGCACGGCAAGGGCATCATCCCGATCGCCGGCGAGCCGCTCGCCGACGCCTCCGCCTACCAATCGGACCGCTTCTTCGCCCGGCTGCGGCAACACGGGTCCTACGCCGAGGAGATGCGTGACTCGGACATCCGGGACCTCAAGACGGCCGGCATGCCGATCGCCGAAATCGACCTCCCCGAGCCGTCGGCGCTCGGGGCCGAGTTCGTGCGGTGGGAGGTGGCGACGGCGGTGGCCGGCGCCCTGCTGTCGATCAACCCGTTCGACGAGCCCAACGTGCAGCAGGCCAAGGACGCCACGAACGGGCTGCTCCATCGCTACACGGCGCACGGGCGCCTGCCCGCGCCGCCGGTCGACCGCGAGCTGGCGGGCGGCGTCACGCTGGCCGTGAGCGCCGCGGCTCGCAGCAGCCTGGGTCCGCTCGGCGCCGACGCCGTGCTCTCTCTGCTCCGCCGCGGCGACTACTTCGCGCTGCTCGCGTATCTGGGCCCGGCGCCCGATCTCGCCGAAGACCTGCAGGCCTTCCGGCTGGCCGTGCGCGAGAAGACCCACGCGGCCACGATGTTCGGCTACGGCCCGCGTTACCTGCACTCGACCGGGCAGTTGCACAAGGGCGGCCCGAACACGGGGGTCTTCGTGCTGCTCACGGCGGCGCCGCGGGAGGACGTCACCATACCGGGCCGGCCGTTCTCGTTCGCGACACTGGAGCTGGCGCAGGCGATCGGCGACTTCGACTCGCTCGACGCGACCGGACGGCGGGCCGTGCTCGTGTCCCTGCCGGCGCCGGACCGTCAGTCGATCCGCGAGCTGGCCGCGGCGATGCTGGTGCGCATCGACGCGCCCGCGTGAGCGATGGTTCAGCAGGCGGATGGCGGTCGGACGGGCCGCCGCTCGGGATGACAAGGGGTCCGGAAGGATCCTTCTTACGGTAAGGAGTTCAACGCATGCAGCTCGGGTTCGTCGGCCTCGGCAAGATGGGACTGAACATGGTGCGGCGCTCGGTCGGCGGTGGACACGCCATCGTCGCCTACGATCGCAGCGCCGACGCCGTGCGCGCGGCCGAGGCCGACGGCGCGCGCGGCGCTGGATCGCTCGACGCCCTGGCAGCGGCGCTGTCGCCGCCGCGGGCCGTCTGGGTGATGGTGCCGGCCGGCGCGCCGACCGAATCGACCGTCGTGGCGCTCGGCGCCCTCCTCGCGCGGGGCGACGTCGTCGTCGACGGGGGCAACACGAACTTTCACGACGACATGCGGCGCGCCGAGATGCTGGCCGCCAGGGGCATCCAGTACGTCGATGCCGGCGTGAGCGGCGGCGTCTGGGGCCTGACGGAGGGCTATTGTCTGATGGTCGGCGGGCCTGCCGATGCGTGTCGGCGTCTCGAGCCCGTGTTCACGACGCTCGCGCCGGAAGGCGGCTACCTCCGCGTGGGCGAATCGGGCGCGGGACACTACGTCAAGATGATTCACAACGGGATCGAGTACGGGTTGATGCAGGCGTATGCGGAAGGGTTCGAGCTCCTGCACGCAAGCCCCCACCAGCTGGACCTCCACGGCATCGCCGAGTTGTGGATGCACGGGAGCGTCGTCCGGTCGTGGCTGCTCGAACTGGCCAGCCGGGCCCTCGCCGCCGACCCCGACCTGTCCACGCTCGAGGCTTACGTCGAGGATTCCGGAGAGGGCCGATGGACGCTGGCCGAGGGTCTCGAGCGCGGCGTGCCGCTGCCGGCGCTCACGGCGGCCCTCTTCACGCGGTTTCGCTCCCGCGAGGACAACCCGTTTGCCGCACGACTGCTGGCGGCGCTCCGCAACGAGTTCGGCGGGCACGCGGTCAGAAAGGCGGAAGCGCGGTGACGGTCGCGTCGCTCTTCGATCAGCTCTCGGTCGGACAGGAGGCGCCGATCGCCGCGGACCCGGCGACGGTCGTGATTTTCGGGGGCGGCGGCGACCTCGCGCACCGCAAGCTCCTGCCGGCGCTCTACAACCTCTTCGTCGACGGGCTCCTTCCGCCGCGCGTCGCGGTGGTCGGCGTCGGGCGCAAGCCCATGGACGATGCCGCCTACCGCAAGTTCGCGCGGGAGGGCGTCGAACGGTTCTCCCGCCGGCCGCCCGATCCCGAGCGCTGGGACGCCTTCGCCGAGGCGCTCTACTTCGCCAGCGCGTCGCTCGAAGACGCGCGGGCGTTTTCCTCGCTCGGCGCCCGCCTCGACATCGTGGAGCACGAGCGCGGCCTGCCGGGCAACCGTCTCTACTACATGGCCGTGCCGCCCGCGCTCTTCGTGCCCACGGTCGAGCAGCTGCAGCGCGCCGGCTTCGTCACGCCGCCCGAGGGCCGGCCGTTCTCGCGGCTCGTAGTGGAGAAGCCGATCGGGCACGACCTCGAAAGCGCCCGCGCCATCGACGATGCCATCGCGGCGGTGTTCGACGAGCGGCAGATCTTCCGGATCGATCACTACCTCGGCAAGGAGACGGTCCAGAACATCCTCGTGCTGCGATTCGCCAACAGCATCTTCGAGCCGCTCTTCAACCACCGGCACGTCGATCACGTGCAGATCACCGTCGCCGAAGAGGAGGGGGTCGGGACCCGGGCGGGGTACTACGACGAAGCCGGAGCGCTCCGCGACATGGTGCAGAACCACATGCTGCAGCTCCTCGCGCTCGTCGCGATGGAGCCGCCGTGGTCGCTCGACGCCGAGGTCGTGCGCGACGAGAAGACGAAGGTGTTCCGCGCCCTCCGCCCGATGACGCCCGAGCGGGTGGACCATCAGGTGGTGCGCGCGCAGTACACGGCCGGTTTCGACATGGGCGCGCCCGTGCCGGGCTACCGCGCCGAGCCGGGGGTCGCCCCCGGCAGCCGGACCGAAACGTTCGTCGCGCTCCAGACCTTCGTCGACAACTGGCGGTGGGCCGGCGTGCCTTTCTTCCTTCGGACGGGAAAGCGGCTTCCCAAGCGCGCCAGCGAGATCTCGGTTCACCTCAAGCCGGTGCCGCAGATCCTCTTCAACGCCGAAGGCCTCGCGCCGCTCGATCCGAACGTCCTCACGGTGCGGATTCAGCCCGACGAAGGCTTCGCGTTCGGCATCAGCTCGAAAATCCCCGGGCCGCAGGTCCGCATCTACCCCGCCCGGATGACGTTCAGCTACGCGAGCACGTTCGGCAGCTCGTCGCCGGAGGCGTACGAACACCTGCTGCTCGACGTGCTGGCAGGCGACGCGACGCTGTTCATCCGACGGGACGCGGTCGAGGCCGCGTGGGCCTGGCTGCAGCCGGTGCTGGTTCGGTGGGCGGACCAGGGCGCGTCGTGCCTCGCCACGTATCCAGCGGGCGACTGGGGACCGCCGGAGGCCGACGCGCTCATCCAGTCCACGGGGAGACGATGGCGGGCGCTGTAACGATCCGGTCGCGGCCCTCGGAGCCCGAGGCGATCGACGCCACGCTGACCGCGTTGTGGCGCGAGGCCGGGCGGACTGCGCCGCTGACGCGAGCCCTGCTCTCCAACCTCGTCGTCGTACGCGAGCGCGGACGGCACGAGGCGACCGACCTCACCCTCGCAGGCACGTCGCTGCCACTCGAGGCCATCGTCCAGCAGCATCCCTGCCGGGTCATCGTCATCCATCACGCGGCGGGATGCGCGACCCGGCAGAAGCCCATTGCCGCGTCGGCCAACATCGTGTGCTTCGAATCGGGCGCGGCGCGGTTCGGCATCGAGGCCATCGTCGTCAGCTCGGAGTGCGCCGAGGCCTCGCTCCCCTCGCTAGTCCGCCGCCTCGTCGTGGGCGACGTGCCGACGACCCTCTGGTGCCCGGACGATTTCTCGAGGACGCCCCCGCTCGACGAGCTCTTCGACATGGCGCGCCAGGTCGTCTACGACAGTCGTACGTGGCGGGACGTGCGCGCCGCGGTTCGGGAACTGGTCCGGCTGCTCGGGCGGCCGTACGTGCCCGACCTCGCCGACCTCAACTGGCGGCGCCTGCGACCCCTGCGCCAGGCGCTCACCCAGGCCGCGTCGCCCGCCATCCACGCCAGCGACGTTCGCACCGTCGATGTCCAGGTGCACCATCGGCCGGGCGACGGGGCGCTGGCGTGGCTGCTGGTCGGCTGGCTGGACTCACGGCTCGCAGCGGAACGGGCGCGGAGAATCACGGTCGACGAGATGCGCCAGGGCGACGAGGTCTTGGCCGTGTCGTTCGGAGGCGCCGCCGTCGACCTCTCGGTCACGATGAACGGCCATCGGGTCCTGGTCCGGTTCCCGAACCACACGGCGCCGATCGTCGTCGCCGTTCCGCGCGAGCCGACGGCCGACGCCGTCGCGTCCGAGCTGCGGTCGCTCGGCCACGACCGGTGCCTGCACGACGCCCTGCGCGCGCTCGCCAGCCGTCTGGAGTCTGCTTCGACGTGAGCATCGCCGCGGGGCGCTCGACCTCCGCACGAGCTGCAGTTTGACTCCAGCGGCCAACCTGGGAGAATGAGCGTCATGCGGTACCTGGTCACGGCGCGGGTGCGACGCGGACGCTCCAGGGCACTGTCGGCGGCGATCGACGACGGGTCGCTCGGCCGCGGCTCGATTGCCGGGAGCGAGTATCTGCGGAACATGAACGCGGCGAGGTCTCTCGACGACGGCCAGGTCCAGTGGGTCGAGGTCTGCTACTGTCCGACGCCGCTCGAGGAGGAGCGTCCCCACTGGGAGCAGTACTTCACGCTCGAGAAGGTCCAGGACGCGCACGCACGGAGCCGCTGTCGCGATTTGAGCGGCAGCGAGCCGTGGTCCTGCGGCGACTGCGACTGCTCGGCGCGCCTCGAGGAGAGACTGGCCACCAAAGGGAGTCCGTTCCTGCAGGCCCTTGGCGCGCGCTGCCCCTGATGACGGGCGCTCGTTTCCCCCGTATACTGCCCTCGTGCCCTCGTCCTCGCTGCAGGCGCTCATGGCGCGCGCGGGCGCGGCGCTCGAACGCGGCCGCGGCGCGGACGCCGCGCAGATCCTCGGCGCCGCGCTCCGGGGGTCGCTGACACGCGAGGACGAACTGGCCGTCCGATCGCTGCTCGCCGAGGCGTGGCTGCGCCAGGACGAAGTCGACCAGGCCGCCGCGGCGCTCGGACGCCCGCCCGACACGTTCCGCGACACGGTTTCGCCCGGACGCCTGTCCACGCTCTGGCGGCTGCACGGACGCGTGGCGTCGGTGCGCGGCGACCAGTCGCGCGCGATCGCGCTGCACGGGCGGGCGCTGAAGCAGGCCGAGACCGCCCACGACTCCCGGGAGATCGGCCTGGCGCACTACGAGCTCGGGCAGTGCTACAAGCAGGTCGGCGACATCGCCATCGTGCACGAGCACATCCGCAAGGCCGCCTCCGCCCTGCACGCGGCGGGCGACCGCCGCCACCTGGCGCTCGTCCACTCGCTCTCCGGCGTGTCGCTCGCGCAGGCCGGCAGGCACGACGAGGCGATGGGGGCCCTGCGTCAGGCGGAGCGGCTCGCGGCGGCGGTGCGCGCCGACGACGTGCTCGCGACGGTGTGCGGCAACCAGGCGAACGTCGCGATGCTGCAGCACCGGTACGAACAGGCCCTTGCGCTCGCCGAGCGCAGCGTCGCGCTGCACGAGTCGGAAGGCTCGGGGCACGGCCTCGCCGTGGCGCTGGCCACGCTTGGACAGATCTGCGTCCGGCTGGGAGACCTGGCGCGCGCCGAGGAGGCGCTGCACCGCGCGCTCGAGGTCCGCAGCCCGATCCAGTTTCACGAGACGACGGGCGCGGTGTTCGACACGCTCGCCCAGATTCATCTGATCCGCGGCCAGTACGACACCGCGACCGACTTCCTCGGCCGCGCCAGCGACGCGTACGGCGGGTACGGGCGCCAGACCAGCCGCTGGTACGAATGGTCGGTCCGCGTGCTCGGCGCGCAGCTCGCGCTCAAACGGGGGCAGCACGAAGACGCGCTCGCCCGCGCCGACCAGACGATCGCCGACGGCGCGCCGCCGCTCGAGGCCCTGCAGGCGACGCTCATCGCGGCCGAAGCGCTCGTCGCGGCCCACCGGCTCGACGAGGCGGGACAGCGGCTCGCAGCGGCCGCCGACTCGCTCGATCCGAAGACCGCGCCGGCCGTCTGGGGCGAGTACCTGCGGCTGCGCGGTGCGCTCCACGAACGGACCGGCAGTCCGGCCGACGCCTACCACGACTTCGCCCAGAGCGCGACGCTCCTCGACCTCCTCGGCGAGCGCTACGAGGCTGCGCTCAGCCACCTGGCGCTCGGCCGCCTCGTCGCCCACGCCGGAGCGCGGTCGGTCGCCGAACGGCACCTGGGCACGGCGCTCGCCGTCTTCGAGCAGCTCGGCGCGGAGCGTGACATCGCCGACACCCACGCCGCGCGGAACCTCCTGTCGATCGTCGGCACCGGCGAGAACGTCATCTCGCCGGCCGATGCCGACGACGCCATCGTGCGGCGGATCGTCGACGCCGCCGCGCTGCCCGATCTGCTCGGGCGGGAAACGGCCGCCGCCCTGTCGGAAGCCGCGGCAGCCGACAGCGCCGTCGTCTACGTGGTGCTGGCGGGCGGAGACGTTCGCGTCGTCGCGGCCGTGGGCTGCGATCGGGACGCCGCCCGCGCGCTCGCCCGATCGGGGTCGCGGACCACCGCGTACGGCCGCGGCGCCGTCGCCGTGGAGCCCCTGGGGCGGGATCCCGAGGGCCCGCGCTTCGGCCTGGTCGCCTCGCCGCGCCCAATCGGCCATCCCGTGATGAGACGCCTGCGCATGATTGCCGCGGTCGCCCGCCAGGGATTTGCGCTCTGCGCCGCGCGGGATCGCGTGTCCGCGCCGGCCGGCGTCCCGGCCGAGCGCGCGCTCGAGCCGCTCCTGCCCGGCTTTCTGTCGGCCAGCGCCGCCATGTCGCGCGTCATGGAGCAGATCCAGCGCCTTCAGGGCAACGACCTCACGGTGCTCATCACGGGCGAGAGCGGCACCGGAAAGGAACTGGTGGCCCGCGCCATCCACGTCGGATCGTATCGCAGCGCCGGGATGTTCCTCCCGTACAACTGCACGACGACGGGGCGCGAACTGGCCGACAGCCAGCTGTTCGGCCATCGGCGCGGAAGCTTCACCGGCGCGGTCTCCGATCAGCCCGGCCTGGTGCGCTCGGCCGCCGGCGGCACACTGTTCCTCGACGAGATCGGCGACCTCGCCCTCGACGTGCAGCCCAAGCTGCTCCGCTTCCTGGAGCAGCAGGAGATCCTGCCGATCGGCGATTCGCGGCCGCAGCGGGTCGACGTGCGGGTGCTCGCCGCCACCAACGCCGATCTGGAGCAGCGGGTCGCCGAGGGCAAGTTCCGCGAGGACCTGTACTACCGGCTCAGCGTCATCGGGATCCACGTGCCGCCACTGCGCGAGCGGCGGGAGGAGATCCCGCACCTCGCGACGTACTTCCTGCGCGAGGCGTCCGAACAGCTCGGCAAGCCCGACATCCACGTCAGCTCGGACGTCATGGACGTCCTGTCGCAGTACCTGGTGGCCTGGCAACGTGCGGCAGCTGAAGAACCAGATTCAGCGGGCCGTGGCGCTCAGCCCGCCCGGGGGCACGATCGAGCCCGCCCACCTCTCGCCTGAAATCAGCGTCAGCCGCGACGGGGCCCCCGGGACGACGCCGCGCGGCGCCCAGGCCGGCCCCACCCACCTGTCGAACGCCGTCGAACAGCTCGAGCGCGACATGATCCGGGCCGCTCTCGATCGGAGCGGCGGCAACATCTCGGAAAGCGCCCGCTTACTGGGACTAACGAGACGCGGTTTGTACTCTGAAACTGCGGCGTTTAGGGCTCGAATCGCGATCTGAAGTGGATACTTGCTGACCCAGATAGCTGGATAGTCAATATACGATTCTCAGGTCATGTGGATACTGAGTATGCTACGATTGCACGGAGAATGCGATCGCTCTACAATTCGTTAAAGTATTGAAAATAAAGATATTACAGACAACACTGCTCCTGGGCCCCTGCGCGCATCTGCACGCGGTCTGGACCTTGATAGCTCCATCCGCGGGTTATCCAAACGAGGGCTCCGTGAACAACATGACACTCCACTCGCCGACGACCTTCACCCCGCGCACGCCGCCACCATTCACCACCCGCCGAGCGGCGCCCCGCCGGCCGGTCAGGCTTCCGGCGCGGCTGACGTGGCGCGACCAGCGCGGCACCGCGCGGTTCGCCACGGTGGTCACGCGCGACGTGAGCGAGTTCGGCGTCTACGTGGAGTGTCCGTCGGTCGTGTCGATTCCGCTGTTTCGACTCGTGCAGTTCCAGCTCGAACACGACGTCCGCGACGGCGACGTCCTGCCCGCCTGCCTGCGCCAGGGCCGGGTGCTGTCGGCGGTCTACCGGATTTCGCCGCCGCGGTCGGGCGCCCCGCAGGGGCTCGCCCTGCGGCTGATGGTGAATCCGCGCCGGGCCGTCGAGACGGCGACCGCCTCGCGCGCCACGGCGTAGCCTTCAACGCGTCCGCCAGTAGCGCGCCAGCCCCCGCCAACTGAGGTCGAAACGGCCTGCCACCTGGTAGGCGTGCACCTCGGAGGGGTCCATCTGCCGCTCCAGTTCGCGGCGGATCTCACCGATGAACCAGGCCTCGCGCGCCTCGTCGCTCTGGTCTCTGGCCAGCGACTCACGCGCCAGACGGGCCGCGAAATCGAGGTGATCCGCGAGTGCCGCCAGGTGCGGTCCGGGCGGCGAGGTCGGCCCGAAGTGCGTCAGGAAGATCGTGTCCGGGTGCCAGGCGGCGATCCGCTCGAGGCTGCCGCGCCACGCCTCGAGGTCGATGTCGGGGGGAGGCGTCGGCGGCAGCACGTAGCCCCTGGGCGCCAGCTTGATGCCCGCCGTGTCCCCCACGAACGCGATCCCGGCGTCCTCGACGAGATAGCTGACGTGATGCGAGGCGTGGCCCGGCGTATAGGCGACCCGCAGCGTCCGGCCGCCGGCCTCGATCCGCTCGCCGCCGGCCAGCGGGGCGACCGCCGTCGCCGGCACCGGCCGGAACTCGCCCCACAGCCGGTCCATGTCGCTCCCGTACAGGCGCGTGGCGCTCGCAATCAGCTTCTCCGGGTTCACCATGTGGCGAGCGCCGTGCTGGTGCACGAATACCTGGATCCGCGGATTCTCCGCGACGAGCGTGCCGGTGGCGCCGGCGTGATCGAGATGGATGTGGGTCAGCAGGATGGCGACGACGTCGGCCGGCGTGGCCCCGAGACGCTCGAGCGCGGCCCGCAGCGACGGCAGCGTCGTCGACGGCCCCGGGTCGACGAGGGCGACGCCGTTGGCCCCCTGCAGGATGCCGGTGGCGATCACGCGCGGCACGGCGAGAAAGTTCAGATCGACGTACGACACACCCGGTGCGAGCACGGTCATGCGGTCAATCCTGTTCATCGGCCCAGGGCCCGGGCGCCGCGTCATCTGTGGCCGGGACCGCGGAGCGCGCGGCCCGGTCTCGCGCCCGTGATCCGGCCGTCGCTGACGACCGCCTGCCCGTTGACGAGCACGTAGCGGACGCCGATCGAATAGTGCTTCGGGTCGTTGAAGGTGGAGACGTCCCGGATCGTCGCGGGATCGAAGACCGCGATGTCGGCAGCCATCCCCGGTCTGAGGACGCCGCGATCGTTCAGGTGGACGCGGTCCGCCGCCTTGGACGTCATCTTCCGGACAGCCTCCTCCAGCGTCAGCACGTGCTCGTCCCGGACGTACTTGCCCAGAATGCGCGGAAAGGAGCCCCAGGCGCGCGGGTGAGACGTGGAGACCGACAGGGGGCCGTCCTCGGCCTGCGCGCCCGAATCGGTGCCGACGCCGACGAGCGGACTCGCCAGCCCCGCCCGCACGTCGTCCTCGCTCATGATGGCCGTGATGACCGAGCTCTCGCCGCGATCGGCGATGACGAGGTCCATGACCGCGTCGCGCGGGTCCTTCCCCATCGCCTTGCCGATTTCGGTGAGCGTCATCCCTTCGTACCGCCGGAGCTCGGGGTCGAGGACTGACGCCAGCATCACGCCGTCGCCGCCGCCCGATCCGTACCATTGATTCTCCCACGTGGTGGCGTTCGGGTCGGCCATGTCGGCGCGGATCTTCTCGCGCTGGGCGGGATCGCGAAGGCGGGCCAGCATCTTCTCGAGCCCGCCTTCCCGCACCCAGAGCGGAAGGCACGCGTCGAGGCCGTTGGACGCCCGCGCGTACGGGTACTGGTCGGCGGTCACGTCGAGGCCGCGCGCGCGCGCCGCCCCGATCCGCTGCAGCACGTCCGGCATCCTGCCGAAGTTCGCCGTGTAGGCCGCCTTGAGGTGCCAGATCTCGGCAGCAATGCGGGCGCGAGCGGCGATGGCGAAGACCTCGTCGAGCGACTCGAAAAGCCGCGCGCCCTCCGACCGCTGGTGCGTGAAATACACGCCGCCGTATCGCGCCGCCACCTTCGCGAGCTCGACGATCTCGTCGGTCGACGCGAAGCGGTCCGGCACGTACTGCAGCGACGTGCTCAGGCCGAGCGCCCCCTGTTCCATCGCCTGCGCGACGAGCGTCTTCATCCGCTCGAGCTCCGCGGCCGTCGCGGGCCGGTCGTCCTTGCCGATCACGTAGTTGCGAATCCCGCCGGCGCCCACGAACGTGCCGACGTTGATGGCCGGGTGCGTGCGCTCGTCGAGCCGCCGGAAATAGTCGTCGAGCGTCCGCCAATCCTGCACCACGCCGAAGTGGCGGGCGCTCGGCGCGGCTTCGGCGATCATCCGGTCGTTGACCGGCGCGATGGAGCTTCCCTCGCCGGTCACCTCGGTCGTGACGCCCTGCGTGATCTTGCTCGCGACGCGGTTGTCCACCAGCACGTTGAACTCGGACTGGCCCAGCAGGTCGATGAAGCCGGGAGCCACCACCAGGTCGTGTGCATCGATCGTCGTGGCCGCCGCACGGCCCACCAGATCGCCGATGGCCGCGATGCGATCCCCGGCGATGCCCACGTCGCCCCGGAACCACGGGCTTCCCGTGCCGTCGACGATGCGGCCGTGGGTGATGAGGACGTCAAAGGCCGCCGCGGGCGGACGCTGTGCGGAAACGAACGCGGTCAGCAGTCCGAGCGCGACGCCCGCAGTCGCCAGGCCGGTGCGGATGCTCATGGGCAGATGCTAACACCACCACGCGCGCCGGCGCGCCGCACCGGTGACGTTCGCGCGTGAGGGGGGCTTTCTGCTAAGCTGACGCGCATGAAACAGACGCTTCGCCTGCTTCCGTTCCTCGTCGCGGCCTTCTGTGCCGCGACCCTGCACCCCGCCGCCCAGGCCACCACCACGCTGCACGCCGACCTGCTGAAGGACTGGACGGGAATGAAGGACCGCATGGTGAAGATCGCCGACGCGATGCCCGAGGAGAAGTTCGGCTTCAAGCCGACACCCGCGCAGCGCAGCTACGGCGAACAGATCCTCCACGTCGCCGGCGCCAACGTGACGTTCATGAAGATGCTCGGCGGCAAGGCCACGCCTCCGACGATCGACCAGAAGGCGACGTCGAAGGCGGCGATCCTCAAGGCGATTGCCGACTCGTACGACTACGGGACCGCGGTGCTGAACGAGCAGACCGACCAGTCGCTGCTCGAGGCGATTCAGGGCCCGCGCTTTCTCGGCCCGTCGACGCGCGCCCGCCTCGTCTGGTTCACGCTCGGCCACGCATGGGACGAGTACGGCAACATGACGACGTACCTGCGCCTGAACGGCATCGTGCCGCCGGCCAGCCGCAACGCGATGTAGCGTCGACCGCCGCGCGCGCGCCCGGCGTCCCCCGCCGGACGCGCGCGGCGTCGACCGCCCTGCCGCTCCGGCCCGTCCGGGCGTCCCCGGCACGAACCGAGCCTGCCCTTTCCGCTTCGCGCGCGTCCTGCCCGCCATCGCTGTCCCGTGAAGGAGCCTCGCGGCCGGGCCGCTTCGTCCGCTGCGCCAAGCAGGAGCGATTCACTCCCGGCTCGCGCGCTCTCGTGCGACGACCGACGGAAATCCGGCACGCCGGCCGCGCAGGATCCGCCAGTCGCCGGTCCCGAAGGACGCGGGCGTCCGCGTTTCGCGCCTGGACCGCTCTCATTCGCCGCCTGATCGGTGGCAGTTGACTTGCTAGTCTCCGCCGGTGGGGAACCGGAGGGGTCCCTTGAGGGTCCGTCATGCTTCTGGTCCTGGCCTTCGCCGCCGCGCTCGCACAACCGCCGTCTCCCACGGCCGCCCAACTCGAGGAACAGGACACGTGCCTCGCGTGCCACGGCGATGACTCGCTCGTTGTGGACCTGCCGAACGGCGAAAAGCGGTCGCTCCACGTCGATCTCGACAAGTTCAAGCTGTCGGTGCACGGCAAGAAGTTGACCTGCGTCGACTGCCACGCCGACATGAAGGAGATTCCGCACCCGGAGCGGACGTTCCGGACGGCGCGCGATTTCTCGCTGGCGTACTACGAACAGTGCAAACGCTGTCACTTCTCGGAGTACACCAAGACGCTCGACAGCGTGCACTATACGGCCATCGCGCGGGGCGATCGCACCGCGCCGCTCTGCACCGACTGCCACGGATCGCACGAGATCGCGGATCCGACGACGTCGCGGGCGCGGATCGTCGACACCTGCGGCGCGTGCCACGCGGGCGTCTCGGCCGCCTACCGCAGGAGCGTCCACGGACAGGCGCTCGGAGGCCCGCACGACGCCGACGTCCCGGTGTGCAACGACTGCCACCGCACCCACGACGTCGCCGGTCCGCGCGAGGTGGACTGGCGGCTGAAGACGCCACAACTCTGCGGCTCGTGCCACGGCAACCAGACGCTGATGAAGAAATACGGGCTGTCGACGGCGGTCGTGACCACCTACGTCAGCGACTTCCACGGCAAGACGGCGTCGCTGCGCAGCCGGGAGAAGGGGCACGGCGGCGATGCGCCGTTCGTCGCGCTCTGCACCGACTGTCACGGTGTGCACGACATCATGAAGGCCGACGCGACGAACTCGCCGGTCATGCAGGCGAATCTGCAGAAGACCTGCCAGCGGTGCCACCCGTCGGCGAGCGCGAACTTCCCGGCGGCGTGGCTGTCGCACTATCCGCCGAGCCTGACGAAGGCGCCGCTCGTCTACGGCGTCAAGATGTTCTACATGGTCTTCATCCCCTTCATGATCGTCGGCCTGGCGCTCCAGATCCTGCTGCACCTGTGGCGCGTGGTGGTGAACCGATGACCTCCTCCGTCGTCCGCTTCAGCGTCCGCCAGCGGCTCGAGCACTGGGCGGTGATGGTCCTGTTCCTCCTCCTCTGCGCCACCGGCCTGCCGCAGAAGTACTTCGACCAGAGCTGGGCGGCGTGGCTGCTCGGGGTCTTCGGCGGCGTCGACCAGGCGCGCTGGATCCACCGGGCCTGCGGCTTCATGTTCGGCGGCCTCGTCTTCGTGCACGTCGTCGCGATCGTCTTCGAGGCGACCACCGGCCGCACGCCGATGTCGATGCTGCCCACGCGGCAGGACTTCGTCGACGCCATCGTCACGCTGAAGTACTACGCCGGCCTCTCGGACACCCACGCGCGGTTCGACCGGTACGACTACCGGCAGAAGTTCGAGTACCTGGGGAATGGTGATGGGCGGCGTGCTGATGACCGCCACGGGCCTGGTGCTCTACTTCCCGATCGAGGCCACCCGCTTTCTGCCGGGCGTCGTCATCCCGCTCTCCCTCGTGACGCACAGCAACGAGGGGCTGATGGCGTTCCTCATCATCATCATCTGGCACATCTACAACGCCCATCTCAGCCCGGACGTGTTCCCCTTCGACCCGAGCATCTTCACCGGCAGGATCAGCGTCGATCGGATGAAGCACGAACATCCGATCGAATACGAGCGGACGCGCCGCAAAGAGTCGACCGACACGCGCGTCGCATAGAGAAGGGGCCCGATGAGCGCAGCTCGCGCCGCGACCTTCGGTCGGCACGGCATCCGGCAGCGCGTCGTCCTCGTGGTGCTGATCGGCACCATGGCGCTCGTCGCGGGGCTGGGCTGGCTCGGCGCGTTCGTGGCGGCCGGCGTGCGGGCCCAGATCGAACGGGAGCGGCGCGGCCTGGCGGCCGCCGTCGCGATCCACGTCGACCGCCTGCTCTCCGACGAGCTCCAGGCGCTGGCGACCCTCGCCCTCGACACCGACGTGGCGCATGGATTGCCGGACGCGGCCGTCCGGGTGCGGCAGGCGTACCGGCAGTCGCGCCTCCTGGATGCGCTGCTGGTGCTGCCCTTCGACGGTTCCGCGCCGCTCGTCGAGCCCCCGGGCGCGGCCCTCGTCGATGACGCGACGCTCGCGACGGCGCGCGCCGTGAGCGCGCCCGGCCGTCCGACGCTGGCCGCGGCGCCCGGGAACACCGGCGTTCTCCTGCTCGTGCCGATGCGCGACGAGACCGGAGGGACCGTCGGCGCCGTCGCCGGCCGCCTGCCGCCCGATCAGCCGGCGCTGCAGCACCTGCTGGCAGCCGCGGCGCCGTCCCCCGGCGGCCGGGTGGAGGTCCGTGATTCCCGCGGCGAGGTCCGCGCGCGCGGCGGCGACCTGACCGCGCACCCGACCGGCGATCCGCCGCTGCTCTCGGCGTCGGCGCCGGTCGGAGAGCTCGCCTGGACGGTCACCATCTCTCAACCCGACGCCGACGCGGTGGCGCTGGTGTACCGGCTCCGGCGCGATGCCCTGATTGGCGTGCCCATCCTGTTCGCCGTCTCGCTGCTGCTCGCGTGGGGCGCCGCCGGGAGCGTGGTGCGCCCGTTGTCGCAGCTGACCGGCGCGGCCGAGGCGATTGCCAGAGGCGACCTCAACCGGCCGGTGCCGGCGGGCGGCGCCGACGAGACCGGCCGGCTCGCGCGCGCGCTGGACGACATGCGGGTCGCCCTGAAGAACCGCGAGCGCGACCGCGTGCGCGGCGAGCTCCTGAAGCGGACGCTGTCGGCGCAGGAGGACGAGCGCAAGCGCATCGCCCGCGAGCTGCACGACGAGACCAGCCAGACGCTCAATGCGCTCCTCATGGACCTGGACGCCGGGCTTACCCGGTACCCCTCCGAGTTCACGCGCGACCGCATAACCCGGGCGCGGCGGCTCGCCGGCCGGCTGCTCGAGGGCGTGCACCGGCTGATCCTGGCGCTCAGGCCGTCGATGCTCGACGACCTCGGGCTGGCGTCCGCGATCGAGTGGTTCGCGCGCCAGCAGCTCGAGCCGCTCGGTGTCGCCGTCACCTTCGAGGCGTCCGGCACGGAGCGCCGGATGCCGCGCGACGCGGAGCTGGCGCTCTTCCGCGCGGCCCAGGAGGCGATCGCGAACATCGCCCGCCACGCCGGTGCCGACCGCGCGCTCATCCAGTACACTGCCGAGGACGGCCGCTTCGCGCTCGAGGTCGAGGACGACGGCGGCGGGTTCGATCCGGCGTCGGTGACGCCCAACGGCGCGTCGATGCGCGGCCTGGGCCTGGCGGGCATGCGCGAGCGCGTCGTGCTCGTTGGCGGCGAGATCACCATCGAATCGACGCCGGGGTCCGGCACGCGCGTCGTGATCGAGGTGCCGATTGGGGCGCCGACGGAGGCGCGGCATGGATAGGATTCGCGTGGCGGTCGTCGACGATCATGCCATCGTGCGCGAGGGGATTCGCGCGCTCCTCAGCGGGTCCCCCGACATCGACGTCGTCGGCGAAGCGGCCGACGGCGCGAGCGCCATCGAGCTCGCCGCGCGCCTCGCGCCCGATGTGCTCGTGATGGACATCGCCATGCCGGGCCTCGGCGGCCTCGAGGCCGCGGCCGAAATCCATCGCGCGCAGCCCGGCGTGCGCATCCTCGTGCTCAGCCAGTACGACAATCCGGAATACGTCAGGCGGTTCCTGCGCCTCGGGGCCGCCGGCTACGTGCTGAAGCGCGCCGCGGGGAGCGATTCTGGTCGCCGCCATCCGCGCCGCCCACCGCGGCGGCCTCGTCATCGATCCGGCCGTCGCGCGCGAGGCGCTCGGAGACGCGGCCGGATTCGGGGGCAATGCCCGCCGACCCGTACGAGGCCCTGACCGACCGCGAGAAGCAGGTGCTGAAGCTCGTCGCCGAGGGCCGGAGCAACAAGGAGGTCGCCGACCTGCTCGGCATCTCCGTCAAGACCGCCATGACCCACCGCGAGCACGTGATGCAGAAACTCGGTCTGCACAGCCGGACCGACCTGATCCGGTTCGCGCTCCGTCAGGGCATCATCGTCGGCTAGCCTACGCG
Source organism: uncultured Acidobacteriota bacterium (assembly GCA_963840225.1). Classification (GTDB taxonomy): domain Bacteria; phylum Acidobacteriota; class Vicinamibacteria; order Vicinamibacterales; family CAVVIG01; genus JBLMXQ01. Next base: position 111,887 of record CAWIYH010000004.1, on the reverse strand, counting down.
GCCTTGTGCCCGGCCGACACGTCGGTGCCTTCCGGCGGACGGCCGGTCAGCTTCCGCCACCCGAACGCGCCGAGCATGACGAATCCGATGAACGGCAGGAACACGGCGAACGCCAGGCCCATGATCGGCGCCGCAACGAGCACCGCCAGCACGGGCAGCTTGATGTATCGCTCGTCAGCCGCGCCGGGCAGCGTGCCGCCGTCGGCCTCGATCATCTCGATCGTCCACCGTCTGCTGCTGCCGTAGAACCCCTTCTTCACCGCGTCGCCGCCTTTGTGCTTCAACATGGCTCACCTCTGTCTGATACCAATGTAAGCCCGACCGAAGCGCCCAACAATCGGGCGTGGACCGGAACCGGGGCGATTTGATGCCGGAGGGCCGAAGGAAAAACACCCGAGGGCAGAGCGGAAAACGACCGAGAAACACGGGATGGTCGAAGGGTCGATCTCTTGGGGCATTGTGGAATTGGGAGAACGGGTCCCTACACGTCCTCCGCCTCGCCGCCGCCGATGTACTGCGCGTGGGCGATGGCGGCGACGATGGAGACGCCGCCGATGACGTTGCCCACGAAGGCCGGAAGGAGGTAGCCGGCGAGGAACGCCGCCAGGGTGCGGCTGCCGGCGAACACGAGGTACAGCGCCTCGACCGAGCCGGCGATCACGTGGCTGAATCCCGCGAGGCCGACGACGTAGGTGATGATGATGATCACCCAGACACGCGCCGTCTCGGCAAACGGCAGCAGCCACACCATCAGCGCGATGAGCCAGCCCGCGAAGATGCCGCGCAGCAGCACCGTGCCGGGCGGCGGCGACATCGACGCCGCGCTGATGGCGGCAAAGGCTTCGCGCACGGGCGCCCCGAAGGCGTCGGTCGACGCCGCGACCCACGCGAACGCCGCCGCTCCGCACAGGTTGGCCAGCAGGACGGCCGTCCAGAGGCGGCCGACGTTGCCCAGCGTGCGGGCGTTCCGGCGCCGCAGCAGCGGCAGGATGACGGTGAGGGTGTTCTCGGTGAAGAGCTGCTGGCGGCCCAGCACGACGATGAGGAAGCCGAGCGTGTAGCCGAACTTCGAGACCGCGGGGCGCCAGCCGGCGTCGGGCAGACAGGCGCGCAGCAGCCCCTCGCCGGCCAGCGAGAAGCCCGTCGACAGGCCCGCCGCGAAGCCGGACCAGGCCAGCGCGCTCGTGCGCCGCTCGAGCTCGTCGCTGCCTTCCCGAAAGACCGCCTTGTAGACGACCGCGCCGGTCGGCGCGCTTCGATGCCGGACCTCTTCGTCCTGCTGTCGCGCGGCCAGGCCCGTTGCCCGAGCTCCGAAGCGCCGGTCGCTCACGCGCGGCAGCCCTGCAAACGGGACGCCCGCCCCAGCTCAGCGGCCGCCGCTCAACTGTGCGATGATCGAGCCGAACGAGGGAGCCCGATGATCCTGAAGCAGTTCTACCTGAATTGCCTGGCGCACGCGTCCTATCTCATCGGCGACGAGCAGACGCACACCGCCGCGGTCGTCGATCCGCAGCGCGACATCGACCAGTACCTGGCCTTCGCCGAGGCGCACGACCTGCGAATCGCCCACGTGTTCCTGACGCACCTGCATGCCGATTTCCTCGCCGGACACCTGGAGCTTCGCGACCGCGTGGGCGCCGCGATCCATCTCGGCGCCGCCGCCAGGGCGGAGTACGTATTCGATTCCGCTGCACGACGGCGACGTCGTGGAGTTCGGTCGCGTGCGTCTGCAGGCGCTCGAGACGCCAGGACACACCCCCGAGTCGGTGTCGCTGCTCGTGTACGATCTGGACCGTAGCGCCACCGACCCGCACGCGGTCCTGACGGGCGACACGCTGTTTGTCGGCGACGTCGGCCGGCCCGACCTGCGGGTCGCGCTCGGCTGGTCGGCGCAGGATCTCGGCGGGCTGCTCTACGAGTCGCTCCGGACGAAGCTCCTGGCGCTGCCCGACAGCAGCCTCGTCTACCCGGCGCACGGCGCGGGCTCGCTGTGCGGCAAGGCCCTGAGCCGCGAAACGGTCTCGACCATCGGCGAGCAGAGGCGCGTGAACTACGCGCTCCAGCCGATGAGCAAGACCGAGTTCGTCACGCTGGTGACCGCGGACCAGCCGGATGCGCCACCGTACTTCACCTACGACGCGGTTCTCAACAGCAAGGAGCGGCCGACGCTCGATGCCGCGCTCGCCCGCGGGCTGCGATCGCTATCGCTCGACGAGGTGCTGGCGCTCCAGGCCGACGGGGCGCAGGTCCTCGACACGCGCGATCCGGAGGAGTACGCGGCCGCGCATCTCGCCGGCAGCATCAACGTGGGGCTGGCCGGCCAGTACGCGACCTGGGCGGGCACGGTCCTGAGCCACGAACGGCCCATCGTGATCGTCGCCGATCCGACGCGGGAGAACGAATCGGCGGTTCGCCTCGGGCGCATCGGCTTCGACAACCTCGCCGGCTATCTCGTGCACGGGATGGAGAGCCTCCGCGATCGTCCCGATCTGACGCGAACGACCGATCGGCTGAGCGCGGCGACGGCCGCCGATCGTCTGCAGGGCTCCGACGCGCCGCTCGCGCTCGACGTGCGCGGCCCCGGCGAGCGCGCGCAGTCCTACGTGCCCGGGAGCGTGCACGTTCCGCTCACCCAGCTGGCCGCCCGGATGGGCGAGCTGCGCCGCGATCGGCCGATGCTCGTGTACTGCGCCGCCGGCTATCGCTCGTCGATCGCCGCAAGCCTGCTGCAGCGAGAGGGGTTCGCGGCGGTGAGCGAGCTCGCCGGCGGCATGGCGGCCTGGGAGACGGCTCACCTGCCGGTGGCCGCAGGGTAGCGGCTGGGGCTGGAAGCGGGGGCCTGGGACGGGCTACGGCCCGTCCCGGCTGGTTCGTGTCGAGCCTGAAATGAGCGCGGCGATGCGGTCCCGGGCGAGCTGGCGGACCGAATCGGGCAGCGGACGGCCGCCCGCCTCGCGGCAGAGACCGACCGTGTGACGCAAGCTGTCGATGAACGCGGCGCACGTCGGGCAGGTCCGGCAGTGCGCCTCGATGGTGTGGCACTCCTCGTGGCCGAGCTCGCCGTCGATGTACGCCGACACGCGCTCGAACATCGCCTGGCACTCCGGCAATCGACGATCGGCGTGGGGCGGCTTCACGCTGCGCCCTCCATCCGCTCGCGCAGCATCAGGCGCGCGCGGTGCAATCGGGTTTTCACGTTCGCCTCCGAAATGCCGGCCACCCGCGCGACCTCGCGCGTCGACAGCCCCTCCATCTCCCGCAGCACGACGATCATGCGATAGCGGGCCGGCAGCGTTTCGAGCGCGCGCCGCAGCCGGGCGCCCACCCAGTTGTCGACGGCGATCTCGTCGGGCCTCTTACGCGAGTCCTGGACGTCGATGCGCGCCACCTGGCCGTCCCCGCCGCGGACGCCCTCGTCGAGCGACACGAGGCGCGCCGGCTCGTCGACGCGGCGCCGGCGCTTCATCAGGCAGGCATTGCGCACGGTCCGATAGAGCCATGTCCGGAACGCCTCCGGCTCGCGGATGCGGCTGACGTAGCGGTACGTCTTCATGAGGGCTTCCTGCATGACGTCTTCAGCGTCCTCGGCATGCCCGCAGACCAGGAAACTGAACCGATACGCGGTCTCCTGCGCCCGCAGGAGCAGGCGCTCCATCGAGTCGCGGTCGCCACCCGCCGCCTCGCGCACCAGCGCGGCGTATTCGGCCGACGGCCCTCGGTCGGTTCCGATTGAAGGATTCAGATTCGGTTGATTCGTCACACGCCACCCGGCCGACCGCCGCTGTCACCAATCCCATTGTCCTGCATCTATCAGGACGATGCCTCGCCCGTTTCGTTTTGCCTTCATTCTGGCCGCGGGGATTGCTGCGCCCGCCGCGGCCCAGGATGCCCTCACGCTGGACGCGGCCGTCCAGGCGACCCTGGCGCACAACCCGACGCTCGGCGGCGCGCAGGCGGCGGTCCGGCAGGCGGACGCCGGCATCACCGAGGCACGATCCGGCTACTTTCCCCGCGTCTCCTTGACCGATTCCTGGCAGCGCAGCGACGCGCCCGTCTTCGTCTTTGGGTCGCTCCTCTCGGCGCGGCGGTTCGGCTCCGACAACTTCGCGATCGACGCCCTGAACCATCCGGGGCCAATCGGCTTCTTTCACGGCATGTTCGGCGTCGAGCAGCTCCTCTTCGACGGCGGACGCCAGCAGGCGGGCGTCAACGCCGCGCGGGAGCGTCGCGCGATCGCGTTCGCCGGCGCGGACGGCACGCGTGCCGACCTCGCGCTGCAGACCACCGAGGTGTTCGGGCACCTCCTCGCCGCGCAGGCGGCCGCGCGCACCGCCGACGCCGCGGTCGCCGCGGCCCGCGAGGACGAGGCGCGCGCCACGCATCGCCGCGACGCGGGCACGGCCACCGATGCCGACGTGCTGGCCGTGCAGGTCCACCTCGCCGACATGCGGCAGCGTGCCCTGCAGGCGCAGGCGGACGCCGCCTCGCTGCGCGCCGGTCTGAACCGGCTCATGGGCGCGCCGATCGACCGTGACTTCGTCGCGCAGGAGCCCGCGCCGACCGACCTCGCGTCCGCCGACCTCCCGACGCTGCTCGCCGAGGCGGACGCCTCGCGTCCGGAACTGCGGCGCGCCGAGGCCGGTGCGCGGCTCGCCCGCGCCGGTATCCGCGAGGCCCGCGCCGGCTGGTTCCCGCAGGTCGTGGCGCAGGCAGGATACGAGCTGGACGGCACGACCTTCGGCGATCGCGCCTCGGCGTGGGTGGTGGGCGGCGGGCTCAGATGGTCGCTGTCGGCGGGCGGCGCGGAAGCGGCGCGGATCCGCGCGGCGTCGGAGCAGGCCGCGCGCGCCAGAGCGGACGCCGACGACGCCCGTGCCTCCGTGCAGGTGGACGTCGTCTCGGCGCTGCGGCACCTGGAGGCCGCCCGCGCGCGGGAAGCGGTCGGCCGCTCCGCCGTCGAGCAGGCGCGCGAGAGCCAGCGCATCATCCGCGAACGCTACGACGCCGGGATGGCCGGCATCACCGACGTCCTGCGCGCGGCGACGTCGGTGCTGGACGCCGAAGCGCAGCGCGTCACGGCGCTCGTCGACGCCGTCACGAGCCAGGCGATGCTCCGGCACGCCGTCGGGCGCATGCCCTGAAGTCATGGAGATGAGGTCACCCGTGCAGATTGCCACTCGATTCTCCCGCGTGAAGATGACGGCCGTGTGGCTGGCCGCCGCGGCTGCCGTGTCGGCCGGCTGCTCGTCGGAGCCGAAGGCCGCCGCCCCGGAGCCTGCGGTCATCGCGGCCGCCGTCGACCGCGCCGAGGAGGCGGACCTTCCCGTGCAGTTCGAAGCAGGGGGGATCGTGCGAGCCCGGGAAACCGCGGTCGTCTCCAGCCGCGTCCTCGCGCCGATCCTCGAAGTCAGGGTCCGGGCGGGCGATCGCGTCCGGCGCGGACAGCCGCTCGTGACGCTCGACGCCCGGGAGCTCGCGGCCGGCGCCGCCCGCGCGGCCGCCGGATTGGACGCCGCCGGCCCGGCCAGCGACGCCGCCCGCTCCGACCAGCAGGCCGCCGAGGCCGCGCTGCAGCTCGCCCGCGCGACGCACGGACGCATCAGCGGCCTCGAAGCCAAGCGCGCCGCCACGGCGCAGGAGCTCGACGAGGCGGTCGCAGCTCTCCACAGCGCCGAAGCGCGGGCCGCCGCGAGCCGCGCCCACGTGAACGAGGCCGCAGCCGGCCTCCAGGCGGCGAAGGCCGCAGCCGACGCCGCCGCCGTCACGGCGTCGTACGCGGTCCTCGCCGCGCCGTTCGACGGCGTGGTCGCCGAACGCCGCGTCGATCCGGGAACCGTCGCCGCGCCGGGCCTTCCGCTCCTGACCGTGGAAGCCGACGGCGCGTTCCACCTCGAAACGGCGATGGACGAGGCACGCGCCGCCCGACTGCAGGTGGGCGATCCCGCCGCCGTCCGGCTCGACTCGGCCTCGTCACCCGAGTGGCTGAGCGGCCGCGTCGCCGAGATCGCGCGCCTCGATCCGGTCACGCACAGCTTCGTCGTGAAGGTGGCCTTCGATGCGCCGCCGACGCTCCGCTCCGGGCTGTTCGGCCGTGCGCGCTTCACCTCGGGCACGCGTCGACGGCTCGTCGTTCCGGCCGCCGCGCTCGTGCAGCGCGGCCAGCTGTCGTTCGTGTACGCCGTCTCGAGCGACGGCCTGGCGCGGCTGCGGCCGGTGACGGCCGGCCAGGAGATCGACGGCCGTGTCGAAGTCGTGGCCGGGCTCGTCGCCGGCGAAGCAGTCGTCCTCAATCCTCCGCCAGCGATGACGGACGGGATGCGCGTCCAGCCTGCCCGTGGAGGCGGCCGATGACGCGCACGACCGGCGTCGCCGGCCGGCTGGCCGGCGCCTTCATCCACTCCAAGCTCACGCCGCTCTTCATCCTGGCGTCGCTGCTCCTCGGCCTCTATGCCGTCATCGCGCTGCCTCGCGAAGAGGAGCCGCAGATCATCGTGCCGATGGTCGACGTGTTCGTCGACATGCCCGGGGCATCGCCCGCCGAAGTCGAGCAGCGCGTCACGCGTCCGCTCGAGCAGCTCGTGTGGGAGGTGCCCGGCGTCGAGTACCTCTACTCGACCTCGAGCGCGGGGCGCGCCATGGTCATCGTCCGGTTCCTCGTCGGTCAGGACGAGGAGCGGGCGCTGGTCCGGCTGAACCAGAAGCTCGAGGCGGCCGCCGGCCTGCTGCCTCCCGGGGCATCGAGGCCGCTCGTGCAGGCGCGATCGATCGACGACGTGCCGGTGATGGCCCTCACCCTCTGGGGCAAGGGGTACGACGACGTGCGGCTGCGGCAGCTGGCCGAGCAGCTGCAGGAGGCCCTGAAGGAGATCACCGACATCTCGCAGGTCACGGTCATCGGCGGACGTTCGCGGCAGATCTCTGTCGAGCTCGATCCGCCGGCGCTCGAGGCGCGCGGCCTCGACCCGCTGGCGGTGCAGCAGGCGCTCGCACGGGCCAACGTCCTGGCCCCGGCCGGCGACATCGTCTCCGCCGGGCGCAGCAGCCGGCTCGAGGCGGGCCGGTGGCCGACCTCGCCCTCCGCGCTCGCCGACGTCGTCGTCGGCGCCGCCGGCGGCGCGCCGGTTCGCCTGTCCGACGTCGCGTCGCTCTCGGACGGCGGCGGCGAGCCGGACAGCTACGTGAGCTATCACCCGCATCAGGGCGAGGCCCTGGCGGCGGTGACGCTGTCGATTGCCAAACGCAAGGGGACGAATGCCATCGAGCTGACCCGCCGCGTGGACGAAAAGGTCGCGACGCTGCAGGGGTACTTCCTGCCCGGCGACCTCCACGTCACCACGACGCGCAACTACGGCGAGACGGCCGAGCAGAAGTCGAACGAGCTGCTCTGGCACATGTTCCTCGCCATCCTCTCGGTCTCGGTGCTCATCTGGCTGGTGCTCGGCCGCCGGGAATCGGCCGTGGTGCTGACGGCGATCCCGGTCACGCTGGCGCTCACGCTCTTCGTCTTCTACCTCTACGGCTACACGCTGAACCGGATCACGCTGTTCGCGCTGATCTTCTCGATCGGCATCCTCGTGGACGACGCGATCGTCATCGTCGAGAACATCGTGCGGCATGCCCGCATGGCGCACGACCCGCAGCAGCTCGAGGCCGTGGCCGTGCGCGCGGTGGACGAGGTCGGCAACCCGACGATCCTCGCCACCCTGACCGTGGTCGCGGCGATCCTTCCGATGGCGTTCGTCGGCGGCCTGATGGGGCCGTACATGCGGCCGATCCCGGTCGGTGCGTCGGCCGCCATGCTCTTCTCGCTGGTCGTCGCGTTCATCGTCACGCCGTGGGCCGCCGTCCGCCTGCTGAAGCGGACGGCCGGCCACCAGGATCCGTCCGAGGACCGTCTCACGGCGCTCTATCGTCGCGTGATGGCGCCGCTCATCGCGCGCCCGCGCACGCGGACGGTGTTCCTCACCGCCGTCGCGCTGCTGCTCCTGGCGGCGGTCGCGCTGGTGCCGCTCGGCCTGGTGACCGTGAAGATGCTCCCGTTCGACAACAAGAGCGAGCTGCAGGTCATCGTGCACATGCCGGAAGACACGCCGCTCGAGACGACGGCGCGGGCGGCGTCGATGCTCGCGGACAGGGCCCTGGCGGACCCGGCGGTCGTCAGCGCGCAGAGCTACGCCGGCACCTCGTCTCCCTACACGTTCAACGGGCTCGTGCGCCACTATTTCCTGCGCCGGGAGGCGAACCTCGCCGACCTGCAGCTGGTGCTCGTGCCGAAGGACGATCGCTGGGAGCAGAGCCATACGATCGCGAAGCGGCTGCGCTCGGCGCTCGATCCGGTCGCCTCCTCGCTCGGCGCCCGGATCCAGGTGGTCGAGGTGCCGCCGGGACCGCCGGTGCTCCAGACGCTGGTGGCGGAGGTCTACGGCCCCGACCCCGCGCGGCGGCTGGAGCTGGCCAGGACCGTGCGCGAGACGTTCGAGCGCACCCCGGGCGTGGTGGACGTGGACTGGTACGTGGAATCGCCGCGCGAGCGCCTGCGCCTCGACGTGGACCCCGACAAGGCCGCCGCGGCCGGGCTGTCGGCGGCCGACGTCGCCGCGGTGGTGCGCATGGCGGGCGCCGGCGCGTCGGCGGGCCTGCTCCACGACGCGGCGGCCCGCGAGGACGTGCCCATCGTGCTCCGCCTGGCGCGCGCGGACCGTGCGTCGCTCGACGGCGTCCGCGCGCTTCGGATCGGCCGCCAGCCGGTGGCCGTGGGCGAGCTGACCCGCACGGTCGCCGCGCCGGAGGGACAGAGCCTGTACCACAAGAACCTGCAGCCGGTCGTCTACGTGACCGGCGACGTCGCCGGCCAGACGGAGAGTCCCGTCTATGCCATCCTCAGGATGAACCGCGCGCTCGACGCGGTGAAGCTGCCCGAGGGCTACGCGTTCGAGGTCTTCAACACGCACCAGCCGTTCGACAGCGCGAAGTACGCCATGAAATGGGACGGCGAATGGCACATCACCTACGAGGTGTTCCGCGATCTGGGCATCGCCTTCGCCGCCGTGCTCGTCCTGATCTACATCCTGGTGGTCGGCTGGTTCCAGTCGTTCGTGACGCCCCTGACGATCATGCTGGCGATCCCCTTCTCGCTCGTCGGCATCCTGCCGGCGCACGCGCTCGCCGGCGCGTTCTTCACGGCCACCTCGATGATCGGCTTCATCGCGGGCGCGGGCATCGTGGTCCGCAACTCGATCATCCTCGTCGACTTCGTCGAGCTGCGCGTCAAGGACGGCATGTCGCTCGAGGAGGCCGTGGTCGACGCGGGCGCCGTGCGGTTCCGGCCGATGGCCCTGACGGCGGCGGCGGTCATCGTGGGGTCCGCCGTCATCCTGTTCGATCCGATCTTCCAGGGGCTGGCCATCTCGTTGATGGCCGGTGAGGTCGCGTCACTGCTGCTGTCCCGTATGACGGTACCTGTCACGTACTACCTGAGCCATCATGGACGCTTCACCTCCTAAGACGATCCTGGTCCCGGTGGACTTCGGCGACGCGTCGGCGCGCGCGATCGCGGCCGCCGGCGCGCTCGCCCGCCGCTGCGACGCCGCCCTCCGCCTGCTCCACGCCGAACCGGTCGACGCGCCGGCGTACTTCACGCACGAGCAGGTGCAGGCCATGGCGGCGCAGCGGCACCGGATGCGGGCGCAGGCCGACGAGTTCCTCGGCCGCTTCGGGCGCCAGCACACGTCGCACCCCTTCACGACCGCCCTCGAGGATCAGCCGCCGCCCGAGGCGATCCTCCACCACGACGGGTGGGCCGATCTGATCGTCATGGGGACGCACGGGCGCCACGGGCCCCGGCGCTGGTGGCTCGGCTCGGTGGCCGAGCGCGTCCTGCGGGAGAGCAGCCGGCCGCTGCTCGTCCTGCGCGCCCGCGACGCCGTCGAGGGCCTGTTCTCGCGGATTCTCGTCCACGCGGCGCCACCGCTCGTGGGCGCCGCCACGCTCAGCTACGCCACGACGCTCGCCGGGTGCATGGGGGGTGCGGTGTTCGACGCCCGCTACGAGCCGATCGACTCGGCGATCGCCCGGACCGCCGCCACGCTGCTCGCCGCCGCCACGCCGCAGCCGCACGATCCGGTCTGGGTGTCGAACATTGGTGAGCCGCTCATCCGCCACGCGGTGGTGCCGACGCTGTTCGTGCCAGAAGGGTGAACGGGGTCCATGGGGGTCACTGGGTTTCGGGATTCAGTGGAGGTGTGAGATGACTGTCGAAGCCATGCTGCGGGTGATCGCGGGGCTGTTTGTCATGGCGAGCGTGATCCTCGGGATGTACGTGCACCCGTACTTCCTCTGGTTCGCGCTGTTCGTCGGGTTGAACCTGTTCCAGTCGGGCTTTACCGGCTGGTGTCCGATGATGACGATCCTGCGGAAGGCGGGGCTGCGAGAAGCTCACTGACCTTCTCGAGCAGCACGCGACGGGTGAAGGGCTTGTTGAGGAACGCGGTGCCGGGCTCGAGGGCGACGTCGGCGTCCACGGTCTCGCCGGGATGGCCCGACATGTACAGGAAGCGCAGGTCGGGATTCGACACCCTGAGCCGGGCGGCCAGCCGGAATCCGTCGACCCCCGGCAGCCGGACGTCGGACACCACGAGGCGGATCGCCGCACCGTGAAGCCCGGCGAGGCGGACCGCCGCCTCGCCGTCGGCTGCGTCCACGACCCGGTAGCCGCCGTGCTCGAGGAAGCTCCGCACGAGATCGCGCACGAGGTCCTCGTCCTCGACGAGCAGCACCATCATCGGTCTGTCATCACAGCACGGTCGCAGGCTCCACGCAAGCGCCGGCTCACGCCGCGGATCTCGTGAGGAGCGACTCGACGTGATCCAGCGTCATGGCGTCCGGGTCGTGCTTCAGCAGCAGGTCGTGCGCGATGAAGAAATCGGCGGCGGTCCCGACGACCTCGAGGTCGGCCTCGCGGCCGAGAGCGTCGGACAGGAGCAGCAGCCTCCCGGCCTCGAAGAGGGTCCTGTCGACGCCGGTGAGCTTGAGCGCCCGTCGAAGCAGGGCGCGCATCGTGGCCGAGTCGTCGATGATCAGAATGCTCAAGCGGCCGCTCACAACGCCTCCAGCCACTCGGCGTCGGTCCACTGCCCGCCCGACGACACCCGCATGCGGCCGTCCCCCACGTGCACGGCGACGGTCCGCGCGCTCGAGCCGCCGACGAGCTCGCGCTCGACGTTCCTCTGGGCGACGCTGGCCTCGCCGCCCGAGAAGAGGGTCACGTCGGCGCCGCCGACGAGCCGCACGCGGCACCGCTTCTTGTCGACGCCGTATTAGTACGCCGTGTGGAACAGCAGCGGGATGCCGGTGTCGGCGAACGCCGCCGGCTGCCGCTCCGCCCGTGCGGGGTTGATGCGCGAGTCCGGCAGCAGGACGTGGCCCAGGCCGGCGACGGCCGCCCCGGGGTTCCACGGCCACACGGCAATGCAGCTGCCGAGCGCGTGGGTCACGATGAGCGACTCCGTGTCGTTCGACACGGCGAACTCGCCGATGCCGACGACGATCCGTCGCTGTCCTGAGGGTCGCCTCCTTCCTCGATCGCCGCGCACAATTGGTCGACCACCGTGGCGACCGCGCCCGCCGAGCCGTCGACGATGAGGTCGCAGGCCAGCCGGCCGATCCGGCGATCGATATCGGCGAAGAACGCGTCACGTCAGGAAGTCATCGCTCGCGACCGTCACCGCGCCGACAGCTGATGAACGTTGTTGACCACGATGAAGCCGTACGCGGCATTGAGGAGTACGGCCGTCCAGATTGCCGCCTTGGGATGCTGTTTCGACACGCTGTGCATCAGGAGCAGCGACGTCGTCGTGAAGGCAGCCTTGGTCGCGACGAACGCGACGGGACGGTCTGCCAGGCCGGCCATGAGGGGATTCAACTCCCGGCTCCCGGCATCGACGGCGCGGAGCGTGGTCGCGGTGTCGAGCGCCTGGAGGACCGCAAAGGTCCCGAAAAGTCCGAGTCGCAAGCCCTTCGCCTGCCACAACGACACCGGCGGAATCGTCACGGCCGGGACGACTGGAGCCGCGGAGGAGCCCGCCGCCTCGGCGACGATCGCATGCTCGACGCTGGCCACGAAGCCCGGATTGTCCTGGGCAAGGAGCGTGGCGTTCGAAGCCAAGAGGCAGCCGACGACGAGAGCGATCCGGCCGACGAAGGTGCGGGGCGCATGCATGGAAAACCTCCGAGCCGTCAATCGGCAATCGGGCGCCGGGACTTGAATCCCGTTCCGGCCGGCGACCGCCCTGCCGCCACACCGAGGGGAGGAGGCACGTCTTCCCGGAGCGGGGATGTCCCCCTTCGGTCGGCGCCTCCTGCGGGCGGGCCCGTCGGCAAATGCCGCTTCGCGCGCCTTGTAACCGGGAGCATCCAGGTTCGCGAGGTTGCTCGCGGCGACGATGACGTAGTCAGTGATGTCGTTCACGGGTTCGCCCTCGCCGCTGCGGTCAGCAAGAGCGGTGCCCGACCGCCGCACACCCGGAGTGTGCGATTGCGGTGCGAAATGGGCGGTGAAGTGCGCGGTGAAGTGGGCGGTGAAGTGTGCGGAAACGACGCGATCGCACGTACGGCGTTGTCGGCGCGCCGACACGGACAGGCCGGGGGGACGTCCGCGCGCCCGTGACGCGGAAGCCGAGCGAGTTGAAGTACTCGACGATGAGCTCGCGCGCTGCGGGTTCGTCGTCGACGACGAGGACCTCGAAAAGGCCGGCGAGCTCATCACGTGGCATTGCCGTTGCTATGCGGAAGCGAGCTCGGGATCACGCCGGACTTGGTGCCCGAGGAGGTGCGGCACGCCGAGCAGTCGGACCTGGCGTAACGACCCGAGGCCCGGGGCTGGAGGCTGGGGCTAGGGAGCGGGACGAGCGGCGGCGGGGAGCGTGAGGGTGGCAATGGTGCCGCCGGTCGGCCCGGCCACGACGATCAGCTCGCCGCCGTGGCGCTCCGCCAGCAGGTGACAGACGCGCAGGCCGATGCCCAGGCGCGGCTGCAGCCGGCCGCCCGGCGCGACGCGCTCGATCTCGGGCAGGGCATCGGGGACCCCGGCGAACCCGGAACCGCTGTCCTCCACGACGAGCGACACGCGCCCGTCCGAGCCCGACAGCCGCACGACCAGGAACTTGTCGTCGCCGGCGCCGAGCGCCCGCTCGGCGTTCGAGAGCAGGTTCAGCACGAGCTGCAGGAGCTGCTGCCGGTTGCCGATGACCGTGGTGACCGCGCCCGGCGCCGTCTCGACGCCCGGCTCGATCCGGGCCTTGGCCAGGGCGTACTTGCGGAGCGCGAGGCCACGGGCGGCGACGTCCGCCAGGTCCACCACCTCGCCGTCGGTACCGGCCTCGCGCGAGAACGACAGGACGTCGGTGAGGAGCTCGGACGCGCGCCGGGCCTGGCTGGCAATCGTCCGCGCGCGCCGCACGACCATCTCGGAGCCGCCGGCCATCTCGAGGAGCTCGGCGTTGCCGCTGACGACCTGCAAGGCGTTGTTGACTTCGTGAACGACGTTGGAGAGCTGGGCGGCCACGGTCGCCAGCCGGTTGGCGGCCTCGAGCCACTCGCCCGGGAGAGCGGGATCGCTCACGGTATTCAACCCTAGCACGGTTCGGCCGATTACGCGTACCGACAGGAATTCGTCACCCGCACGGAGCCGCCATGCGTTTCTACAAGGAGTGCCACGAAGCGGCCAACGGCCGCGAAGGCGTGGAACGCCTGGCGTCCACGTCGGTGGACATGGTCATCACCGACTGGAACATGCCCGAAATGAGCGGCATCGAGTTCATCCGCACCATGGTGTTTCGCCACGTCGACGCCGGCACGCCCGACGGCGGCGAGATTCCGCACGCCGGGCCGAGCGTCGTCGCCACGGTGGCGTTCGCCGGCCACCGGCGCGGCCTCGTCTCGATTCACGCGTCCGCCGAGACCGCGCGCGAGATTGCCGGCGCGATGCTCGGCGTCGCCCCGACGGCGGTCCACGGACAGATGCCCGACACGTTCGGCGAGGTCGCGAACATGGTCGCCGGAATGCTCAGGACGCGGATGGCGGCCGTGGAGCCGGCCTGGGTGATCGCCGTGCCGACCGTGACGATCGGCACCGACTTCTCCACCCGCTACGTCACGGCGGTCACCCGCGTCGCCGTGCCGTTCTCGATGGAAGGACGGCGCATCCACGTCGAGCTCATTCTGACCGGAACCTAGTCGTCGAAACCGTCGACGAGTCGATTGGCCCCGGATTTGTAATCGACCTCATCGGTCATGCCCACGCTCATCCCGAGCGGCCTCCGCGCGCGTTTCCCGCTGCTGGTACTGATCGTCGTCACGCCGGTCACGGCGGTGACGCTGACCGCTCACCTCCGGAACCGTCGGATGGCCATCGCGGCCTTCCGCGCCTCGGCCGAGCGCGTGACGGTCGGTATCGCCGCCGACCAGCAGCGCCTCGTGGACAGCGGGCGCGCCCTCCTCGAGGGCCTCAGCGGGCTGGCCGACGTACGCGACGCGACCCCGGCATGCCGCCCTCTGCTGGCGGCCCTCCTGTCGGCCAATCCCTGGCTCGTGAATCTCGGCGTGGCCGACGCCCGCGGCGTCGTGCGCTGCTCAGCGGCCGAGGACCCGGCGCTCCTGCCGCAGGGCGGCGACGAGTGGCTCGACCGCGTCCGCGCCGATCGCCGTTTCGTGATTGGCGACGTCTCGGGCGAGCCGAGCGTCCGGCACCGCGTCCTGTTCCTCGCGGCACCGGTCGTCGAGCGGGGCAAGGTGCGGGAGGTCGTCTTCGGCGTCCTGAGCCTGCCGTGGTTCGAGCGGATGCTGCGGGGCGCCCAGGTGCCGGCCGGCACCACCCTGACCATCCTCGATCACGATGGCTGCGTGGCGGCGCGCTCGCTGGATCCCGATCGCTGGGTCGGGACGCTGGTCGCCGATCACCCGGCCATCCGCGCGGTGAAATCCGGACGCCCCGGCGTCGCCGACGCGCCGGGCCTCGACGGCGTGCGCCGGCTCTTCGCGTACGCGCCCTGGGGCGGCCGCGGCGCCGACGAGAAGTACAGTCATCGTCGGGTTCCCGCAGGCCGCGGCGATCGTGCCCTACAACCGCACCCTGCTCTGGGACCTGACGGCACTGGTGCTCGTGTCGGCGCTGACCATCGCGTTGGTCTGGCGCGGGGGCGACCGACTGGTGGTGCGACCGGTCGCGGAGCTCGCCCGCGGAACGGCGCGCGTGAGCGCGGGCGACTTCAGCGCGCGGCTGGCGCCGACCGGCAGCCGGGAGCTCGCCCGGCTCGCCGGATCGTTCAACGACATGGCCGCCGCGCTCGAACGCCAGACGCGCGAGCGCGATACCGCCGAGAGCCGACTCACCCAGTTCGTCGAACGGATGCCGCTCGCCGTCTTCGTCTGCGACGCCTCGGGCCGCGTGGTGGACATCAACCGATCCGCCCGCGAGACCTTTCAAGGCATCGAGGATCTGCCCGAAGAGCGGTACGCCGATCGGCTTCCCCTGTTTCTCGGAGCCGACGGCGCGGCGGTGCCGCCCCAAGAACGGCCGCTCCAGCGGGCGCTCGCCGGGGAGCGGGTCCACGTGCCGGACGCGCGGGTGCCGATCGGCGGCCGCCTGACCCCGTTCGAGCTCTGGGCCGCGCCGATCGTCGATCGGGACGGCAGGGTCATGGCCGCCTTCGTCCTGGCGCACGATCGGTCGGGCCAGCAGGCGCTCGAGCACCAGGTGCGCCAGCTTCAGAAGATCGAGGCGGTCGGACGCCTTGCCGGTGGCATCGCGCACGACTTCAACAACCTGCTGACCGTCATCCTCGGGTATGCGGACCTCCTGCTCGAATCGGCGCGCGAACGCCAGGAGTCGGAGACCGAGCTGCAGGCCATCCTGGACGCGGCCGACCGCGCGCGGGCGCTGACGCAGCAGCTCCTCGCCTTCGGGCGCCGCCAGGTCCTGCAGCCGCAGGTCGTGCAGCTCAACCACTTCGTGACGAAGATCGCCGGCCTGCTCGGAGGCGTCCTGGGCGAACGAGTCCGGATCGCGCTTCGCCTCGGCGACGACGCCGCGCGCGTCAGAGTGGATCCCGGACAGTTCGACCAGATCGTCCTCAACCTGGCCGCCAACGCCCGGGACGCGATGCCGGACGGCGGCATGCTGGTCATCGAGACGGCCGCCGTCGTCCTCGAGGAACCGGGCCTCGCCGCCGGGCTCGACGTGCCCCCGGGACCCTACGTGCGGGTGACCTTCGCCGACAACGGCGTCGGGATGAGCGCCGAGGTGCAGGCGCGAATTTTCGAGCCCTTCTTCACGACCAAGCCCCACGGCCAGGGAAGCGGCCTCGGCCTCGCCACGGTCTACGGAATCGTGCGCCAGAGCCGCGGCGCCGTCAGCGTCGAGAGCGTGCCGGGCTGCGGCACCACCATTCGCGTCTACCTCCCCGCGGTCGGCCCCTGACCGAAGCCTGGCGGCGCACGGAACAGGCCCCGCCGCGCCAAATCCGGTCCCCTGAAAGAAATCGCGGTCGGGTGGTCGAGTCGGGCACGGGAAAGGTCCTGGCGGCCTTCGTCGGCCACAGCATCTTACGATGACCCGGTGACGGCCTGATCCGCGCGACCGCGAATCGTCGCGCCCACCCCGGCCGCCGCGAGCGCGAGCCCACCGGCCGCAAGCATGACGAGGCGGAACGACCGGACGAACGCCTCGTCGATGGCCTGGCGCACAGCGGCACGCTGGCCCGCGTCAATCGGCACCTTCGAGAGCTCCGCGCCCGCCATCTTTGAGAGCTCGTCGTCGATCGCCGTCCGGGCAGCGGGCGCCAGGGCCAGGCGGTCGATGCGCGGCCCGACCTCTCGACCGAAGGTGTGAATCAGGAGGATGCCGAAGAGGGCGATGGCCAGGAGCCCCGCGACGCGCGAGACAGCGTTGTTCACGCCGGACGCCACCCCGGCGTGCCGCTCGTCGATCGACTCCATCACCGTCGTCGTCAGCGGCGCGACGGTCACGGCCATGCCGAGCCCCAGAACCACCGCTGGCAGAAAGAAGGTCGTCCAGTACGAGCCGCCGACCGAGGGAAGCGCGTACAGCGCGACGCCGAGCGCGGAGACGAACGGGCCGGCCGTCAGGAGCAGGCGGCTGCCGGCCCTGGCCGTCAGGCCGCCGATCCATCGTGAGAGCGCGAAGATGCACAGCGGTACGGGCAGGAGAGCGGCGCCCGCCGACGTTGCCGAATACCCCTGGACCTGGATCAGGTTCAGCGGCACCAGAAACAGGACGAGTGCCAGCGCGGCGTACAACAGGAGCGTGAGGACGTTGGCCAGCGAGAACGTCCGGCTGCGAAATGGCTCGAGCGGCAGCATCGGATTCCGCGCCCGGTGCTCGACCCAGGGCAGGCCAAGCAGACAGGCCGTCCCGACGAGCGTCGCCACGATGGCGACCGGCTCCCCCGCCACGAGGCGCTGCCACTCGAGGAGGCCGAACACGACGCCGCCGAGTCCCGCCGCGCCGAGCAGCGCTCCAGCCACGTCCACCTGCGGACTCCGCGAGGGGTCGCGGCTCTCGCTCATGAAGCGCCACGACAGGGCGATCACCGCGGCGCCGAACGGAAGGTTCAGCAGGAACACCAGGCGCCAGGTGACGTGCTCGATGAGCCAGCCGCCCACGACCGGCCCAATCGCCGACGTGATCGCGCTGAACCCGGCCCACGTGCCGATCGCCCGCCCGCGCTCGGCATCGTCGAAGGCGGCGCTGATGATGGCGAGGCTCCCCGGAACCAGGAATCCGGCGCCGGCGCCCTGCAGCGCGCGCCCGATGATGAGGGCGGGGGTGGACCGCGCCACGCCGTTCAGGGCCGACGCCGCTGTGAACACGACGACGCCGGCGAGGAAGAGCCGCTTGCGGCCGAACTGATCCCCGAGCGATCCGCCCGCGAGAATCAGCGCGCTCATCAGGAGCGCGTACGCCTCGATGACCCACTGGACGTCGACGATCGTCGCGTGGAGGTCCGCCTGAAGCGCCGGCAGCGCGATGTTCACGACGGTCCCATCCACGAACGTCAGGCTCGATCCGACGATCGTGGCGACCAGGGTCCAGCGGCGCTCGGATGACACCGGTCGGCCGGCTACGCTCCCTGGCCGGCCGGCGAAGCACCCTTCGCGTGACTGACCGCCCAGGTCCGCGCGTGCGGAATGAAGTTCGCCAATGAGGGAGTCATTCGCCCAGCGCCTGGTGGACGAAGGAGATGGCGATCGAGCCCTCGCCCACCGCCGACGCCACCCGCTTCAGGCTGCCGGCGCGGATGTCGCCGACGGCGAACACGCCAGGCAAGCTCGTTTCGAGCAGGCGGGGCGGCCTCGTGAGCGGCCAGCGCGCCTCCGTCAGCTCGTCGAGGGTGAGGTCGGCGCCGGTCTTGATGAACCCTCGTCCGTCGAGGGCGACGCAGCCGTCCAGCCATCCGCTGTTGGGCACGGCGCCGGTCATCAGGAACACGTGGCGGGTGCCGTCGGCCCTGATGACGCCGTTCCGCTGGTCGCGGAACCGTACGCGCTCCAGATGCCCGTTGCCTTCGACCGCGATCACCTCCGTGCAGGTGTGCAGCTCGATCGTCGGGCTCTCCTCGATTCGGCGAATCAGGTAGCGCGACATGCTGGCGGCCAGGCCGGCCGACCGGACGAACACGCGCACGCGCTTCGCCGTCTGCGCCAGGAACACCGCCGCCTGCCCGGCCGAGTTGCCGCCGCCGACCACGATGACGTCCTCGCCGCCGCACAACTGCGCTTCGATGAACGTGGCGGCGTGGTACACGCCGGCATTCTCGAACCGCTCGAGGCCCTCGACCGTCGGGCGCCGGTACTGGACGCCGCTCGCGATGACCACGGTCCGCGCCCGCACGACACTGCCATCGTCCATCCGGACGGAGTACGGCTTGCGATCGCAGGCGAGCCCGGTCGCGCCCCTGGCAATCATGATCTGCGCGCCGAACTTCTGCGCCTGGGCGTAGGCGCGATCGGCGAGTTCCTGGCCCGAGACGCCGGTCGGGAACCCGAGGTAGTTCTCGATCTTCGAGGTCGAGCCGGCCTGGCCGCCCGGCGAGTTCGAATCGAGCACGAGCACGTCGAGCCCTTCCGATGCGCCGTAGACCGCGGCCGCCAGCCCCGCCGGTCCCGCGCCGACGACGACGACGTCGCGCACGTGCCCGGGATCGAGGGCGGCGTTGAAGCCGAGGCAGTCCGCGATCTGCTGGTTCGTGGGGATCCGCAGGACGACGTCGCCGCGGCAGATCAGCACCGGGATGTCGCCGGCCGCGACATGGAAGCGATCGAGCAGCGTCTGGACGTCCGCGTCGCGATCCAGGTCGACGTACGCGAACGGGTGGCCGTTGCGGCTGAGAAACTCCCGGATCCGGAGGGTCGCCGCCGAATGGGTCGATCCGACGAGTACCACGTCTCCCAGGTGCTGCGCGACCAGCTCGACACGCCGGTAGATGAACGCGCGCATCAGGATGTCGCCGATCTCCGGGTCGATCTGCACGAGCGCCAGCAGCTCTTCCCGCGTCAGCTCGACGGCCGCGCCCGGCGCGCTTCCGACCGTTCGCATCATCGAGCGGCGGCCCGACAGCATATTGGCCTCGCCGGTGAACTGCCCGGGGCGGTGCACGGCGATGATCGTGCCGGGATCGCCGTCCGGCCGCACAATCTGGATCTCGCCCTCCATGACGACGAAGAACGGCACCGACGGAGCGCCGGCGTCGACGAGACGCTCGCCGCGCTCGAAGCGGCGCAGGGTCCCGTGCGTCGCGACGCGCGCGCGCTGCGCGGGCGTCAGCGTCGGGAACATCAGCCCCGCGCGCTCGGCGCTCACCCCGGGAAACGGCCTGATTGGCTCGGCCACGCCCGCCTCTACGCCCGTACCAGCGGCGCGTCCACGACGTGCTCCGCCACGAACCACACCTGCAGCTCGTTGCGGCGAATCACGTCGCTGACCAGCAGGTCATTGGTCCCCTCGTCGCCCGACTCGGCGGCGCGCCGGGCCATGGCGCGGGCCTCTTCGAGCACGATCTGGTGCGCGTGCAGCAGGCGCGAGATCTGCACCGGCACCTCCTCCCGCCCTTTCGGCGCGCGCGGAATCAGGGTGGTCTCGGCGACGTCGTGCGCCATCGCCAGGCTCACGCCGCCGAGCAGCTGGATGCGCTCCGCGATTGAGTCGACGAGCCCGCTTTGCTCCTCGGCGTGCTTGTCGAACAGCAGATGGAGCTGGTAGAACGTCGGGCCGGCGACCTGCCAGTGATGTTTCTTGTACAGGTCGCGCAGGGTGATCGTATCGGCCAGCACCTGGTTCAGGCTCTCGACCGACTGCCGGCAGGCCGTTTCCGACAGCGCGATCGGCATACGCACGAGGTGGCCGTACGGCTGAATCTCGTGCGCGTCCTGCCGCGCCAGCGGCGTGGCACGGGCGAGAATGGCGTTCGCATCAAGGGTCGTCATGCGTTGTCTCCTTCAGGTGGCGGCACGAGCGGCACGTCGGGGTCCTCGAACGAAAAGTATGTCTTTTCCGCCGTTGGCGTCAATCAATCGCCGGCCGCGGCCGCGCGGCAAGATTGTGCTGGACGGCGACGTGTGAAGGCGGTCTGATGCAGTGAGATGAACGGGACGCTGCAGGTTCTCACCCTCAACGCGGGATCGTCGAGTCTGAAGGCCGCCGTGTACCGCATCGACGATACGGAGCGGCTGCTCGCGGCGGCGCAGGTGGCTCGCATCGGACTGGCGCAGGGCACGATCCGGTTCTCGGACGCGGCGGCCGGCACGACCACCGCCTCCGATCTGGCGGTCCGCGATCACGCCCACGCCCTTCAGTCGGTCTTCGACTGGCTCGATCGCCACCCCGCGCTCCGCCACGTCGACGCCGTCGCCCACCGCGTGGTCCACGGCGGAGACTTCACGGATCCGCGCCTCGTGACCCCCGAGGTCGTCGAAGCCCTTCGCCGGCTGCTGCCGGTCGACCCCGATCACCTGCCGCAGGCGATCGCGGCGATCGAGGCCGTCGCCCGGGCGCGTCCCGACGTGCCGCAGGTGGCCTGCTTCGACACGGCATTTCACCGCGGATTGCCGCCGGTGGCGCGCCTCTATCCCCTTCCGCTCCGCTTCGCCAAGGCCGGCGTGCGGCGCTACGGGTTTCACGGCCTCTCGTGCGAGTACATCGTCGCCGCGCTCCATGACCTCGATGCGGCTGCCGCCGGGGGTCGGCTGATCGTCGCGCATCTCGGCAACGGCGCGAGCATGACGGCCGTCAACGGCGGCGCGAGCGTCGAGACAACGATGGGCTTCTCACCGGCCGGCGGCCTCATGATGGGCACGCGTACGGGCGACCTCGATCCGGGCGTGCTGCTGTACGCGCTCCGGGAGCAACGCCTCACCGCCGCCGACCTCAACGCCCTCGTCAACAAGGGCGCGGGGCTGCTGGGCGTGTCCGGGTCGAGCCCCGACATGCACGACCTGCTCGAGCGCGAGGCGACGGACGACCGCGCGGCGGCGGCCGTCGATCTCTTCTGCCATCAGGCGAAGAAATCGCTCGGGGCGCTCGTCGCGGTGCTCGGCGGCCTCGAGACCCTGGTGTTCACGGGCGGCATCGGGGAGCACAGCGCGCAGGTTCGCGAACGAATCGTGCGCGGGCTCGAGCCCTTCGGAATCCTGCTCGACCGCGGCAGCAACGGCGCCAACGCGCCGATCATCTCGCCTCCGGGAACGAGGGTCGTCGTGCGGGTGATGAAGACCGACGAAGACCTGGTGCTCGCCCGGCACGCCAGGCGCGTTCTCACCGCGGAGGGTCGCACCAGAGAATGAGCGGCGCCTCGAGCGGCACGGCCGCATCGGCATGGGCCGGGCGGAGCCGCGGCGTGAAGTCGCTGGACGGTCGCGACGCCGGCACGTCGGCGGTGTAGACGAATCCGTTCGACAGCGCCGCCAGGCGGTCGCCGCGAACCATCGGCTGACGCTCGGCCGGCGCGCCGTCCCTCCCCTCGGCATAGAGCTCCACCTGGACGGCCTCCGGGTCGAGGGCGCCGAGATCCAGGCGGACTCGAAACGCGTGGCGGCTGGTGGTCGAAGACACCTCCACGCCGTCGAAGCGCGCGGTCGGCCAGGCCCGCTCGAGGTTCTGGCGCCAGGCCAGCAGGCGCGCCGCGGAGGCCGCGTCCGAGGCGCGCGCGCGATAGGCCGCGGCCGCCCGCAGGTAGTGCGCTTCGAGGTACTCGCGGACGGCTCGATTGGCCGAATACGCCGGCGTCAGTTGCGCCATACTCTGGCGCATCCGCGCGACCCACGCCGGGGGGATGCCGTCCGCGTCGCGCGTGTAGAATGCCGACGTCCCCTCCCCTTCGAGCAGCTCGTACAGGTCCTCGGCATCGGCCGCATCGGTGTCGGCGTCGCTTCGGATGTCGGACCGGCCGCCGAGCGCCCGGCCGACTCCCGGTGCGTACGCTTCCGCCCACCAGCCGTCGAGCTCCGACAGGTTGAGGCCCCCGTTGACCAGCACCTTCATGCCGCTGGTGCCGGACGCCTCCCATCCGCGGCGGGGCGTATTGATCCACAGGTCGATCCCCGCGACGAGCCGCTCGGCCATCAGCATGTCGTAGTCGACGAGGAACACGACGCGCCCGCGCACGTCGGACCGCCGCAGGAAGGCCATCCATCCGGCGAGGAGCGCCTGCCCGCCGCCATCGGCCGGGTGCGCCTTGCCGGCGACCACGAGCTGCACGGGCCGGCGGTCGTTGGTCAGGATCCGCGCGAGCCGATCCGGGTCGTCCAGCAACAGGTTCGGACGCTTGTAGGTCGCGAAGCGCCGCGCGAAGCCGACGGTGAGCACCGCGGGGTCGAAGACCGTCGCCGAGCGGCGGGCGTCAGCCGTCGCCACGCCCTGTTCCTCGAGCTGACGGCCGAGCCGCTCGCGCACGAACTCGACGAACGACGCCCGGACTGCCGTCCGCAGGCTCCACAGGTCGCGGTCGCTCACGCACCGGATTTCGGCCGCCAGCGCCGCGGTCGGCCGCCGCCAGCGCTCCTTGCCGCAGGCGGTCTCCCACAAGCGGTCGGCGTCGACCGAATCCCAGGTCGGCATGTGCACGCCGTTGGTCACGTGCGAAACCGGCACCTCGCCCTCGGGCCAGCGCAAAAACAGCGGCTGGAAGATGCGCCGGCTGACCGCGCCGTGGAGCCGGCTCACCGCGTTGACCGCGCCGCTGCCCCGCATCGCGAGATATGCCATATTGAACGGCTCCCCGCCGTTGCGCGGATCGCGCCGGCCCAGTGCGAGGAGGTCGTCGAAGTCGGCGCCGAGCTCGTGTTCGGCGTACGGCCTGAGGTAGCGCTCCATCAGACTGGCGTCGAACCGGTCGAAGCCCGCATCGACCGGCGTATGAGTGGTGAACAGATTGCCGGCCCGCGTGATCGTCAGGGCCAGGTCGAAGGCCGTGCCCGCGACCTCCCTGTGGCAGCGGGCGCGCTCGAGGACCGCGAACGCGGCGTGCCCCTCGTTCAGGTGGCACACGTCCGGCCGCTCGCCGATGACGTGCAGGAGCCTCCAGCCGCCGATGCCCAGGACGATCTCCTGGCGCAGGCGCTGCTCGGCGTCGCCGCCGTACAGCTCGCCCGTGATGCCGCGATTGGCCGGCGTGTTCGCCGGGTCGTTCGTGTCGAGCAGGAGCAGCCGGACCCGGCCGATCTGCGCCTGCCATGCGCGAACCCACAAGGCGCGGCCGGGAAACGGGAGCGGAAAGCGCACCCACTCGCCGTTTGCCTCGCGCAGCGGCCTGATCGGCAGCTGACCGGGATCGTTGAAGGGAAACGCCGCGCGCTGGCGCCCCCGGGCGTCGATCTCCTGGCGGAAGTAGCCCTGCTGATAGAGCAACCCCACGCCGATCACCGGCACGCCCAGGTCGCTCGCCGTCTTGAGCTGGTCGCCGGCCACGTTGCCGAGGCCGCCCGAGTAGATCGGCAGCGCTTCGCTCAGCATGAACTCCATGCTGAAGTACGCGACGCCGTCGAGCGCGGCGTGCGGGTGCGCCTGCTGGAACCAGGCCGGCGACTCGGCGGCGCGCCGCCGCTCGCGCACCAGATCCTCGATGACCCGGCGGAAGTCGGCGTCGGCGGTCACCGCTTCGAGCCGGTCGTGCGACACCGTCTGCAGGACGAGCCAGGGGTTGCGCGTCAGATCCCAGAGCACCGGGTCGAGACGATGCCAGACGGCGTCGGTCGCGTGGTTGTAGCCCCAGCTCAGGTCGAGGGCGAGCTCGGCGAGCGCGTCCGGTCCGGCCGTCTCTGTCGCTCGCCGCGTGTAGGGCGGAGGGTTCATGGGCGTGGCGGCGCCGCGGGCACGCGACGGGAGAGCGCACGTGCGACCATCGCGCGCGCTTCGTCCTGGATGCGGCCCAGGTGCGCCGCACCGAGGAAGCTCTCGCCGTAGATCTTGTAGAGATCCTCGGTGCCCGACGGACGGGCGGCGAACCAGCCGTTTCTGGCGACGACCTTCACCCCGCCAATCGGCTGGCCGTCGCCGGGCGCCACGGTGAGGACCTTCTCGATCGGTTCGCCCGCCAGCTCCGAGCCGTGGATGTCGGCCTCCGAGAGCGCTCCGAGCACGCGCTTCTCCTCCGCGGTGGCCGGAACCTCGATGCGTGCGTAGACCGGATCGCCGGCCTCCCGCGTCAGCGCGCGATACCGCTCGCCGGGATCGCGGCCGGACCGCGCCGTGATTTCAGCCGCGAGCAGCGCCGCCGTGATGCCGTCCTTGTCGGTGGTCCACACCGTGCCGTCGCGACGCGCGAACGACGCGCCGGCGCTCTCCTCTCCGGCGAAGCCGAGCGACCCGCTCAGCAACCCGTCCACGAACCACTTGAAGCCGACCGGCACCTCGTAGACGGCACGCTGGCGCGCCGCCGCGACCCGATCGATGACGCTGCTGCTGACCAGGGTCTTCCCGATGGCCGCGGTGCGGCTCCATCCCGGGCGCGCGCCGACCAGGTAGTCGATGCACACCGCGAGGTAGTGGTTCGGCGGCAGCAGGCCCGCGCTGCGCGTGACCACGCCGTGCCGATCGTGGTCGGTGTCGCACGCGACGGCGACGTCGAACCGGTCCCTGAGGCCGATCAGGCGCTGCATCGCGTACGGCGAGGAGGGGTCCATCCGGATCCGGCCGTCCCAGTCGACGGTCATGAAGCGGAACGTCGGGTCGACGGCGTCGTTCACGACCGTCAGGTTCAGGCCGTAGCGCTCGGCGATCGCGGGCCAGTAGCGCACGCCCGCGCCGCCCAGCGGATCGACGCCGATCGTCAGGCCGGAGCCGCGGATCACGTCCATGTCGAGCACGGCGCCGAGGTCGCCGACGTAGCGCTCCAGGTAGGGATGCCGATGGGTGGTCGGCGCGCGGCGCGCCTGGTCGGCGGGCATCCGCCGGACACCGGCCAGCCCGCTCGACAGCAGCTGGTTCGCACGCTGCTCGATCCACGACGTCACGCGCGAGTCGGCGGGCCCGCCGTGTGGCGGGTTGTACTTGAAGCCGCCGTCCTCCGGCGGGTTGTGTGACGGCGTGACGACGATCCCGTCGGCGCGGCCGCTCGTCCGCCCGCGGTTGTGGACGAGGATCGCATGAGATACGGCGGGCGTCGGCGTGAACGCGGCGGGGCCGGCCGTCATGACGTCCACGCCGTTGGCCGCGAGCACCTCCAGCGCGCTCGCCCCCGCCGGTTGAGAGAGGGCGTGCGTGTCCCACCCGATGAAGAGCGGGCCGTCGATGCCCTGCCCGTGCCGGTGCTCGCAGATGGCCTGCGTGATCGCGAGGATGTGCCACTCGTTGAACGCACGGTCGAACGACGACCCGCGATGGCCCGACGTCCCGAACACGACCCGCTCGGCGGCGCGGGAGGGATCGGGGCGCTCGTCGTAGTACGCCGCCACCAGCCTCCCGACGTCGACCAGAATCGACGGGTCGGCCGGACGGCCCGCACCTCGCTCGATCCCCTCGGTCATCGCCCGCGACCGGACGCGCGGCGCCGCCGCCCCGGCGCCTTCGGACCCGCCGGACCTCCGCCGTTCCACCGCCATTCGCGAATCTCGGGCATGTCCTCACCGTACTGGTGGATGTAACGCTCGTGGTCGAGCAGCTTGTCGCGCAGGAACTGCTGGGCGTACGCGGCGCGCGCGCCCAGGCCCGGCACGCGGCTGATCACATCGCCGACCAGGTGGAACCGATCGAGATCGTTCAGCCGCACCATGTCGAACGGCGTCGTCGTCGTCCCTTCTTCCTTGTAGCCGCGCACGTGCAGGTTGGCGTGATTCGCCCGCCGGTATGTGAGACGGTGAATCAGCCAGGGGTAGCCGTGAAACGCGAAGATGATCGGCCTGTCTTTGGTGAACAGGACGTCGAAGTCGCGATCGCTCAGGCCGTGGGGATGCTCGCTCCGGGGCTGCAGCGTCATGAGATCGACGACGTTGACGAGGCGGACCTTGAGTTCGGGTACATGCTCACGGAGCAGCTCGACCGCCGCGAGCGTCTCGAGCGTCGGCACGTCGCCGGCGCACGCCATGACGACGTCGGGCTCGCCGCCCAGGTCGCTGCTCGCCCACGGCCACATGCCGATGCCGGCCGTGCAGTGCTTCACGGCGGCGTCCATGTCGAGCCACTGCAGCTCGGGCTGCTTGCCGGCGACGATCACGTTCACGTAGTGCCGGCTCCTCAGGCAGTGGTCGACGACCGACAGCAGCGTGTTCGCGTCGGGCGGAAGGTACACCCGGATGACGTCGGCCTTCTTGTTGACGACGTGATCGATGAAGCCTGGATCCTGGTGGCTGAAGCCATTGTGATCCTGGCGCCAGACATGCGAGGTCAGCAGGTAGTTCAGCGACGCAATCGGCCGGCGCCACGGGATGGCGCGCGTTGTCTTCAGCCATTTCGCGTGCTGGTTGAACATCGAGTCGACGATATGGATGAAGGCTTCGTACGACGAGAAGAGGCCGTGCCGCCCGGTCAGCAGGTAGCCCTCGAGCCACCCCTGGCACAGGTGTTCGCTCAGGATCTCCATGACGCGGCCGTCCGGCGCGAGGTGGTCGTCGGAGGGGAGCACCTCCGACAACCAGGTGCGATCGGTGACGTCGAACAGGTGGCTCAGCCGGTTGGAGGCCGTTTCGTCGGCGCCGAAGACGCGGAAGTTGCGCTCGTCCCAGTTCGCCTTCAGGATGTCGCGCAGGAACGCCCCGGCGACGCGGGTGGCTTCGGCCCTCGTCGCGCCGGGACGCGGCACGGCCACCGCGTAGTCGCGGAAGTCCGGCATGCGCAGATCCTTCAGGAGCAGGCCGCCGTTGGCGTGGGGGTTCGCGCCGAGCCGCCGGTCGCCCTTCGGCGCCAGCTCCGCCAGCTCCGCCCTCAGCGCGCCATCGTCGTCGAAGAGCTCGGCGGGCCGGTAGCTCCGCATCCAGCGATCGAGCTGCTTCAGGTGCGCCGGATTGGTCCGGACCTCGGCGAGCGGCACCTGGTGCGACCGGAAGGTGCCCTCGACCTTCAGCCCGTCGACGACCTTCGGCCCCGTCCAGCCTTTCGGCGAACGCAGCACGACCAGCGGCCAGGTGGGCCGCGCGCCGAGCCCCTTCGCGCGAGCCTCCTCCTGAATCCGCGCGATGCGCGCGACCGCGCGGTCCAGCGCCCCCGCCATCAGCCGGTGCATCGTCATGGGCTCGTCGCCTTCGACGTGGATCGGCTCGTAGCCGTACCCGCGCAGCAGGCGTTCGAGCTCCTCGCGCGGCATGCGCGCGAGCACCGTCGGATTCGCGATCTTGTAGCCGTTCAGGTGGAGGATCGGCAGCACGGCGCCGTCGCGGACCGGATTGAGGAACTTGTTCGAGTGCCAGCTCGCGGCCAGCGCGCCGGTCTCCGCCTCGCCGTCGCCGACGATGCAGGCGACCAACAGGTTCGGGTTGTCGAACGCCGCCCCGCTGGCGTGGGCCAGGCTATACCCGAGTTCGCCTCCCTCGTTGATCGAGCCGGGCGTCTCCGGCGCGCAGTGGCTCGGGATGCCGCCTGGAAACGAGAACTGCTTGAAGAGGCGCTTCATCCCCCGCTCGTCGCGCGAGACGTTCGGGAAGAGCTCGCTGTACGTGCCTTCCAGGTAGGTGTTCGCGACGATGGCCGGACCGCCGTGGCCGGGTCCGACGACGAGGATCATGTCCAGGTCGTGCGACGTGATGACGCGATTCAGGTGCACGTAGACGAAGTTCAGGCCCGGCGTCGTCCCCCAGTGCCCGAGGAGCCGTGGCTTGATGTGCGCGGGCTTGAGGGAAGACTTCAGGAGGGGGTTGTCGAGCAGGTAGATCTGGCCGACCGACAGGTAGTTCGCGGCTCGCCAGTAGGCATCCATCCGCTCGAGCTGCTTGCTTGACAACGACGTTCGCGGCAAGACGATGACCTCCCTTCTCTAACGCAGGACCGAGCTCCACAGGTGCCGGAACAGCCGGCCGCTCATCCGGGTCCGGAGCAGTCCGGCCTCCCGCGTGTCGAAGACGCGGTACGCCCCGATCTTGATCTCGTCGTTGACGACGATCCAGACGAGGGCGTACAGCCACACCGCCCCGGCCCAGGCCCACCCGATCGGCGCCATCAGCACGCCGTAGACGGCCATCAACGTCGCAGCCGCCTGCGTGGCGACCACGGCGGCGACGAGCACGCCTGCCGGCCTGTCCTGCCAGAAATGCTTCCGCGTGCGGGCCACGAAGATCGTCAGGTGCCCGGCGACCGACAGCTTCAGGTAGATGAGCGACCTGATCACGTCGCGTGGAAGGTGGAACACCCGCTCAGCGGCGTAGAACAGCCCGAACGACGCGACGACGCCGGTGATGCCGAGCACGGTGGCGACGCCGAGCACGAGCGGCATATTCCACGACTGGGGCCGGATCGCCGACTCCACGCGGTCGTACGCGATCGCCAGGATGGCGCCGTCGTTCAGGATCGCCAGCAGCACGATCATCACGGCCGTGACGGGATAGAAGTTGAACACCAGGATCGAGAGCGTCATGAACAGGAGCACCCGGATGGTCTCCGCGATCCGGTAGATCGCGTAGCTGTTCATGCGCTGAAACATCCGGCGGCTCTCGCGGATGGCGCCGACGATGACCGACAGGCCCGGCGCGGTGAGCGCGATGTCGGCCGCCGCCCGTGCCGCGTCGGTCGCGCCGGACACGGCCACGCCGGCGTCGGCCTGCTTGAGCGCGGGCGCGTCGTTGACGCCGTCGCCGGTCATGCCGACGATGTGGCCTCGCGCCTGCAGCATCTTGACGATGCGGAACTTGTGCTCCGGAAACACCTGGGCGAACCCGTCGGCCGCTTCCACCGCGCCAACCAGCGCGTCGGCCGCGGCCTGCGGCTGCTCGAGCAGCGAGGCGTCCACGATGTTGCTGCCCATGCCAAGCTGCCGCGCAGTCTCGCGCGCAATCGCCAGCTGGTCGCCCGTCACCATCTTCACCGCGATGCCCATCTGTGTGGCGGTTTCGATGGTCGACTTGGAGTCGGGCCGCGGCGGGTCGAACAGCGGCAGCACGCCGAGGAAACGCCAGGCGCCGCCCTCCTCGCTCCGGGCAACGCCCAGCGCGCGGTATCCCTGGCCAGCCAGCTCCTCGACCACGCGCGCGCCCGCGTCGCGCACCGCCGGGTCGGCGACGAGCGCGAGAATCACCTGCGGCGCGCCCTTCGTCACCCGGAACCGCCGGCCGCCGGCGCCTTCGACCGCCGCCTCGGTCCGTTTGTGCACCGGATCGAACGGCACGAAATGCACGAGCCGGAAGGTGGAGAGCGCAGCCGGGTCGCGCACGCCCTTGAGCACGGCCAGGTCGATCGGATCCTGGTTCTCCGCCCGCGACGCCAGGGCCGCGGCCACGAGCAGGTCGGCGGCCGTCGTTCCGCTCGCGCACGACGGCGATCCGAGTGTCAGGACGTTCTCGGTGAGCGTGCCGGTCTTGTCCGAACAGAGCACGTCGACGCCGGCCAGCTCTTCCATTGCCGCGAGACGGGTCACGATGGCGCGGTCGCGCGCCAGCACGCGCGCGCCCACCGCCATCGTCACCGACAGCACCGCCGGCATCGCGACGGGCACCGCAGCGACGGTGAGCACCAGGCAGAACTGCAGCGTCGTCAGCATCGAGTCGCCGCGGAAGAGCGCCACGCCCAGGATCACCACGACGAGCAGGACGGCGAGGACGATCAGGTAGTCGCCGATTTTCAGGACCGCCCGCTGGAAGTGGCTGACCGTGTGGGCCGCTTCGACGAGGTGCGCCGTCCGGCCCATGTAGGTACGCGGTCCGGTGGCCGTCACCACCGCCTCGATCTCGCCGCGCTTGACGATGGAGCCCGAGTAGACGTCCTGGCCCGCGTTGCGCGCCACGGGCAGCGACTCGCCGGTCAGGGCCGACTGATCGACGTCGATCGAGTCGCCCCCGAGCAGCCGTGCGTCGGCTGGGACGATGTCGCCGAAGCGGAGGCGGACGACGTCGCCGGGCGCGAGCTCGCGTGCCACGATGCTGGTCCAGACGCCGCCGCGCCTGACACGCGCGCGCAGGGCCAGACGCGCCTTGAGCGCCGCGATCGCGCTGCCGGCCTGGAACTCTTCCCAGAAGCCGACGCCGGCGTTCATCAGCAGGAGCACGAGAATGATGGCGAAGTCGGTCCAGTGCCGGACGATGGCCGAGAGCGCGGCCGCCGTCTCGATCATCCAGGGTATCGGGCCCCACCAGTAGGAGAGGAACCTGAGGACGAGGTTCGTTTCGTGCTCGGGGAGCTCGTTGTAGCCGACCTCACGGAGGCGAGCGGCCGCCTCGGCCTCGGTGAGCCCGGTCGCCGCGCCCTGCTCGTGATCCCGCTCGTCTGCTCGAACCTCAGCGGTGGCGGGATGTGGGGTACCGCGATTGACAGCAACGTCGCCCATGGGTCCGACTCCGCACCGAACGCAAACCACAGCGTAGTCCACGACGCGCGCCGCAGCAAACCGGCCGCGCACCCGCGCGGTTGCCGCGTGGGCGTGCGCAAGGTGGGTGTCAACGAACCGGGAGCATGGGATCGCCAGCGGGCGCGGCGCTACGCGGCGAAGACGGTGTAGTACAGGAAGCTCTTCGCCTTCGTCTTCGCGAGGCGCTCACGGAGGTCGAGGTGATTGGTCGGCCTGCCGCTGAGGAGCTCGCCCATGTGCACGGCGAAGCCGACGACGTCCTGGAGCGGATTGCCCGCGTCGAGATCGAACTCCGCATAGGTGTGCGGCAGATCGACGGGCGGCACGGCAACGACCATCTGGAGCGACGGCTTCCCTTCGCCCCGGAAGCTGAGGAGGCCCTGGAACCGCGCCTTGACGTCGGGCGGCTCGGGGAGGGTGCTCGTCAGGCCCGCGTGAATCGGCGCGAGCGGCCTGCCTTCGCGGTAGAACGGCAGGTCGTCGGCCTTTGCGAGATCCTCGACGTCGGGCAGCAGGCGCCGGTCCACGCGCATGTAGGCGCGGTCGTTGAAGACGGCGAAGACGTGCTCGACGTGGCCGATGAGCGACTCCGACAGCTTCGGGCGCGACCGGAGCGACGCCAGCAGGTTGAGCAGACAGGCCTTGCGGGTGGGACGCCACAGCGGCGAGGCGAGCCACGTCGCGGCATCCTGTCCGTCGATCGTCGAGGCGTCGAGCACGCGTCGAATGTCGGGATCGCACTCCTCGAGATCCACGGCGACGTCGCGGGTGTCCTCGACGACGACGACATCGATCTCCGCGTGGCCGTCCTGCTCGATCTCGACGCTCGTGCGCGGCTGCCGCGTGCGCGCCTCTTCGACTTCGACGCGCAGGTTGTAGAAGCCTTCGGGCAGCGCGTCGGGATCCGCGCCGCGCAGGACCAGGTTGCCGTCCTCGACCGAGACATTGAGCTTGAACTGTTCGAGGCCCCAGCCCTTGACCTGCGCGATGCGGCGCATGCGCTGGCGGGTGGCCTCGCTGCGGCCGTTCAGCTGGAGGCCGATCGTGCGCTCGATCGGATCGCGCTCGTCGAACTCGAGGCCGTTGGGGGTCTGGCGGGCGACCCGCAGGCGGCGGCCATCGGGCTTGCGAAAGGTGACGTCGATGTATTCGTTCATCTCAGCCTCCCGCGGCGCGCCGAGCGGCGCGCCGATCCGTACACGACCTCGCCGGCACCTGGATTCTAAACTAGCAGTCTGTGCCGCCACCACACCAGCGCATCGTGTGGATCGAAACGATGTCGGTGCTCATGAACGCTGGCGAGGATGATCCCCGACTCGCGGTTTGACGCTACTCCGCCGGGTCCGAAGAGGCGCAGCTGGTTCACGGGCACTGCGTCGAACGGTTGGCTCCCGTCTCCGCACAGGTCTGTGCCGAGCGTGTCGCCGATGTCACCGAGTCCGAGGTGCGTTCGTTCCAGGCCCCAGGCGGTGCGGTGATTCGATGCGGCACTGTAGGTACAGTTTCGTTCCAGACAACAGCCATACACAGACTTAGCAGCGGGCCGCAACGAGTTTCGTCGCCACGTCAGCCCAACGTCGGCCAGGCGGCTGGTCCGGCGCTGGGGTAGAATTGCCTGGCGTCCACCGGCTTCCGCGCGTCACGAGCGCGCGCCATTCTTTCCGAGGGTTCTATGACACGTCTGCAGCAATTGCTTCGTCTGTCTGCCGTGACCGTTCCTGTGATCGGACTGTTCGCCGTCAGCCTCGTTCACGCGCAGCAGAAGACCATGGCGCCCGTCCAGGCGCCGAACGTCAAGGCCGGCTCGTGGCAGGTGACCTCGTCCACCCAGATGTCCGGCGCCCCGGATCTGTCGAGCATGGGCGTCGACACGAGTAAGCTGACGCCGGAAATGAAGGCGCAGATGGCAGCCGTGATGGCCAGTTCGGCCGCGAACGTGAAACAGAGCGTCGACACGTACTGCGTGACGAAAAAGGACCTGTCGCAGCCGCTCTTCAAGCTGCAGCAGAACGACGAGAACTGCGACTACACGGTCGTCAAGAGCACCGCGTCGGTGCAGGACGTGAAGTTCTCGTGCAACGGCTCGATGCCGAGCACCGGCCAGATGCACGTCGACGTCCTCTCGACCGAAAGCGTCAAGGGCACGTTCGACATGTCGATGGGCGCCGGCGATCATCCCATGACGATGAAGTCGACGTTCACGGCCAAATGGATGGGTGACACTTGCCAGTAACGAAGTCAGTCAGCCCGGCCGTGGAATGTTCCAACCGAATCGGATCTGTGGCTGGGTTTCAGACCGCAGCGGTTCGTTCGGTGCGCAGCCTGCAGGACTGCGCTGGCCCGGTGTAGCAGACCTCGCGTGGGAGCCGCGCAGGCGCCTGCGAGGGGTCGACGGCTGGAGGCGTACGCAGGTGTCTGGCACCGGCTTGAAGGTCGCGGGAATTGCGGCGATCGTGGTGGGCGCGATTCTGTACGGCGTCCTTGGCGATGTCGAAGAGAACCCAGCGTCTTTGCTCGGTGCGTTCCTGATGATCGTGGGCATCCTCCTTCATTTCAAAGGACGCCGGCTCCAGGCAAGGCGCTCGGTGCGGGCGACGCGCGCGGATCAGCGATCGGGCCCGACGGTGCTGTACCTCCGGGCGTTCGGTTCGGATACGTCACGCGCGGGCAAAGTACTGCAAACCGGGCTGTCGACCGACGAAGAAGATCTGGCAGAGGCCCTGCGCCCCATTGGCACGCTGGTCGCAATCGGCCAGCCGGGCGAGCCGCTCCCGGTCCCCGGAGCGGCCCGCATGTATGCGTCCGACCAGGCGTGGCGAGCGGTCGTTCAGGACCAAATGCGGACCGCGGCGCTCGTTGTGGTCAGGGTCGGATCGGGATCCGGCCTCGAGTGGGAATGCCGGCAGGCGTTCGAAACGCTGCAGCCGGAACGGCTGGTGCTACTCGTGATGAATCTTTCGTTGAACGCTTACCGCCGATTGTCGGAGGACGTGCGTCGGACGGTCAATGTGTCGCTGCCGGACATACCGCGCTGTAGCGCACTGAGAACAATCGTCGACTATCGGCAGACGCCGCTCACAGCGACCGCGGGATTCATCCGGTTTTCCGGGGCATGGACGGCGCACTTTGCACCGCTTCCGTTTTCAGTAGTCAGGCTCGGCTATCACGACCTCGTCGCGTCGTATCGCCAGGCGCTGCGTCCGGTATTCGAAGCCGTCGGCGTGACGGACCACAACAGACCGCGCACGTCTGGTTCGTGATTCAGCAACCGTGATCATCGACTGATCAGATTCCTCTCGCGCTCGGTCTCGTCAATGGTAGCACCTGCGTGGCGTTCGGCCGTCGAAACGCGTCCGACCCAGTTCCAGGGCTACACGTCGCGACCGGGCTCGAGCGCGTCGATGTCGGCGAGGTCCTTGGGACGACCGGCCGTCCGCTTGTTACGCAGGCACGTCTCGCGGCCCAAGAAGTGAACGCTGTGGCTCCCGAGGGGGCCGCTGACGCGATCCGACCACGCATCATCCCACGCGACCCCGCTGATCGCGCTCATCACGTGGATCTGCACCGGCGGCACGCCCATCTGCAGCATCCGACGACGATCTACGATCGCGTGGGGACTAAGCTCGGTGACGGGAAACCCGAAGGCCTCGAGCGCCGCGAGGAGCCGACTCGCGTTGTCGAGCGTCGGTCGGACGAGGATGTAAGCCGGGAGGAAGGGGACAGCCCGGGCCAGAATGCATGTCGTCACGGG
The DNA here is from genome assembly GCA_963840225.1 of uncultured Acidobacteriota bacterium. Lineage (GTDB taxonomy): Bacteria > Acidobacteriota > Vicinamibacteria > Vicinamibacterales > CAVVIG01 > JBLMXQ01. The sequence continues at coordinate 77,144 of CAWIYH010000004.1, read as the reverse complement.
TGAGGCTGGCGGCGCGACGGCGCCGCCGGCGAGCCAGCCCTTTGGTCTTGGCGTCGAAGTACACGGTTCTCGAGGCAGGCCGCAGGCTGGCTCACCCAGAGTCAATGGCGGCCTATCGCGGGCCGTCCGCACTCGCCCTGAGAACGCCTCAAATCACCTGAGAAAGTGCCGGGGGCGGGCATCGAACCCTCACGGATCTTGCGATCCACAGAATTCTAAGTCGGTTCGCGCGCAATCGCGCGATGAGCGCTGAAACGTCGGTCGCACCGAAATCACTGGTCGATCTGTTGCAGCGGCCCGCCTGGACGAGCACTGAGTTTCGTCGGGCCGTTAGCCAGAACACGGCTCCCGTGCGAGGTCGCGTCCGAATCGAGCCGGGACGTACCCGCCATGCCTCGTGCCGGGCGCCGTGCTACGCTGTGGGTATGCCGACGCCAGTGCTGAGCTACGGGCAGGCCGCCGAGCGCCTGGCCGAATGCGAATAGGACATTCGCGCGCTTGGCGTGATGCGGCTGGCGCTCTTCGGATCGGTGCTCCGCGGGGAGCCGCGCGCCGACAGCGACGTCGACATGCTCGTTCAGTTCGCACCCGGCGCCAAGTCGTACGCACGCTTCATGGCATTGTCGGAGCTGCTCGAAGCGCGCTTGCGGGCGGTCGGTGGAACTCGTCACGACCGAGGCTCTCTCGTCTGACACCACTGTGGCCCGAGGGCCCGTCTCAGCCGCGAAGCCCGGCAGCCGTCGAAGTGGTGCGGCACGTCGACTTTTGTTGTCGCATGCCGGCACCAGTCGGGCCCTCCCCGGTTCGTCCGGTGCCGGCATCGGCTGTGCGGGAAAGAGAAACTACGCGACAGTGAAAGGCCGGGAGTCGTTCGTGCCCGCGCACCTTCCGCGTTGGTTACGAACTTGCACGCCGCCACACCAATTCGATGCTGCCTGGGACGAATCCGGTGATCGATCGGCGTCAGGGGAAGCGATTTGACATTCTGGGGACCGCACCTGCGACGCTCGCGATGGGCGAGCCACCATCGTGAGCGCGTGGCTGGTCGATATCGGATCCAGCGGCGCCCTCGTCAAGACGAACAGCCGCCTGGATCGCGGTCAGTCCGCCCGGTTCGACGTCGTGCTCGACCACGACGTGTTCTCGACGCGCGTGGAGGTTGTGCGCGTGGAGCCGTCGGGCCAGGAGCACTCGATCGCGACCTGGGTTGCCGCCCTCCGCTTCGTCGGCACGCGCGAGCACGATATCGCCGTGCTTGACCGGTTTCTGACGCACTAGCAGGGCGGCGAGTGAGGCTCCTCATGAACGCGAACATCTGGAACAGGTTCAGCCGCCGTGCACCGTGGCGCCCACCCACGGCTCATCTGTTGCACATCGGCAAGACCGGCGGCACCGCGATCAAAACGGCACTGGAGCATCGGCCCCAGGGGGCGCACTACACCCTGGCCGTGCATCCGCACAGGTTCACGCTGGCGGACGTGCCTGCCAGCGAATACGCGGTCTTCTTTCTGCGGGATCCGATGTCCCGGTTCATCAGCGGCTTCCACAGCAGGAAGCGCCAGGGCGCGCCGCGGTACCATTTTCCGTGGAGCCCCGAGGAGGCGATGGCGTTCGGACGATTCGACACGCCCAACGATCTGGCCTTGTCGTTGTCTTCGCCGGATCCCGACGTCCGTCTGGCGGCAATGGACGGCATGCGCAGCATCAAGCACGTCAGGGACGGATTCGCACACTGGCTCCGCTCCGTCGAGTACCCTCGAACGGCGCCGCAGCGGTCTGTTGTTCATCGGATTCCAGGAACGGCTGACCGAAGACTTCGACGCGCTCAAACGGGTACTCGGATGTCCGGATGTCGCGCTTCCGACCGACGAGATGGCCGCACACCGGGCTCCGGCCGGCCTCGACCGGCATCTCGAGCCACAGGCCATCGAGAACCTGTCGGCGTGGTATGCGGAGGACTACCGGATCCTGTCCGCATGTCGGCGGATTGCCGACGGGCTGCGGCGGCTGGCAGTCTAGCGGCTCAGACGAACGACTTGCAGCGCCCGGCCACATTGTCGAGAGGAGAGGATAGAGGATAGGAGGATCGAGGATGGGCCGCATTAGCGAACATGACGCGCATTCTCGGACCTGGTCGCCCCTTCCCTGCCCCGTTCTCTCTCTGACACAGCCCTTGTTCTCTCCTCTGACACAACGCAGATTAGCCCTCTCGGTCGCTCGCTGCAGGCGCGATCGCGCGCCTCACGCGCCCACTGCGGACCTGGTTGCCTTGCGGCGCCTGCCTGGCTATCGCCACGGCCGGCCGTCCGTCACGAAGCTGGCATGAACACGTCGACCTGGTCCCCGACTGGTGTCAATTCGTCGAACCAAAGCTCGTCGGGCGGCGATCGCGCTGGACGCGGCTTCGGCACTTCGGCCGGCAGCCCCAGATGACCGAGCACCCGCGTGATCACGGCCGCTCGCTCGATCAGTGCGATCAGCCGAAGTCGCCCGCCGCAGCGCGGACAGGCCAGGACGTCGAGGCCGAACGTCCGCTGCATCAGCGTCGCCCACGACCGGTTGCGGCCGCCTGCGGACTCGGCGCGGTCGCCAGAGGCCGCCACGGGCTCTGCGCGTCTGTCGTCGGCCCGTGGTCCGCCTCGGGCCCACGTCGGCCGGCCACCTGCGCCCGCGCTGCTGCCCGCGCTCCGAGCACGCCAAAGTACAAGATCAGGTTGATGCGCGGCCGTGGCAGCAGCACGGCCAAGCGCTCGAGGAGCTCCAGCGGCGTGAATACAAGGTCCGTCGTCCCGTCGCTCCATGGGTGCCGCAGCGAGAGGCGCACCCGTCCATCGTCCGTCAGGTGGAGACGGTGGATCGCCACCGGCGGACGCAGCACGTACCGCCACACCCGCTCCAGCCGCTCGCGTTGCCCGGCCGGGACGACGACACCTGCGTGGAGAGCGTCTGCGGCCCTTGCGACGAGCGAAGCCGAGGAGCAAGAGCGCGTGGGGGTGGGGCCCCACCCCCACTGAAGCTGTAGCCGTTAGCCCGCGCCGCGCAGGATCCGGGAACCAAGCCAGCGGCCGCTCCCGGCCCGAGGATGTATCCCAGACGCGCCGGACCGCGACCGGAGCGCGGCCCAAGCGCCGCAAGCCCCTGTACGGAGGCGGCCGCGAGACCCGCGATCACCTGCGCCTCGTCGCCCCATGGATCGCCAGCCGGGACGTCGTCGGTCAATTCGGTGCTCGCGCCAAGCCGACGGCTGACGATCGCCTCGACAGCCGCCAGCACCTCTTCGGCGTCGAGCGCACCCAGCCGACCGACGGCGTGAAAGGTTCGCTGCCCACGTTCGCTTACAAAGACCCCACCGCACCGCCGCGGCCGCCTCGACGCCGTCGTTGGTTGCGCCGCTCGGAAACTAGGCCAGTACGCCGCTCGAGAAGTAGGCCACCTGAAGGACGTTCATTCTACCGGTTTCTGACGCAGCGACACTAAAACGGCCCCCCTTCGTACGTCGTCGTGAGGACAGCGCGAGCCGGCATCGCCGGCGAGCGCCCAGAGAAGGCTGCGAACCTGTACGCCTCGATAAGAGCCATCGAGTCTCGACGGATCACGAGGGTTCCTCGCGGCCGCGGCGCTTTCGCATGCGATAGCTTTTGCCTTTCGTCGTCAGCACGGTGGCGTGATGCGCCAAGCGATCGAGAAGCGCGGTCGTCAGTTTTTCGTCGCCGGCGAACACCGTCACCCATTCAGCAAACGCCAGATTGGTGGTCACGACCGTCGCCCGCCGCTCGTACCGATCGGTGATCAGATTGAAGAGCAGCTCGCCGCCGATGCGGTCGAACGGCACAAACCCGAGCTCGTCGACGATCAGGACGTCGACGCGCAGGAGCCGCTGCTGCAGCCGGGTCAGCTCGCGGGCATCGCGGGCTTCAATCAGCTGACGCACGAGGTCGGCGGCCCGGGTGAAGAGCACCCGTCGTTTCTGCTTCGTGGCTTCCACGCCGAGCGCGATCGCCAAGTGCGTCTTGCCGGTCCCGATCGGGCCGGCCAAGATCAGATTCTCCGGCGCCGTGACCCACTCGCCACGTGCCAGCGTATGAATCTGCGTCGCGCTGACGCCGTCGGCCGTCGTGAAGTCAAAGGTGTCGAGGGTCTTCACCTCGGGGAAGCGCGCCTCGCGAAGCCGCTGACGGATCACGGACTCGTGCCGCGAGGCCTGCTCCGCCGTGAGCACCTCGTGCAGGTAATCCTCGTGTGGCCAGTGCGCGTCGCGCGCCTGGCGAGCGAGGGCTTCGAAGGTGCGCGCCACGCCCGGCAACTTCAACGCCCGCGTCTGCGCGACGACGAGATCGCGGGCGAGGGTGGCGGTGCTCATGCGACGCCGCCCAGGAGCCAAGCGTCATAGTCGGCGGCGCAGCCGCTCGCGACGTCGATCTCACGGAGGGGCGCCGGCAGCGCGTCAAGCGCGACACGGACGGGCGATCGGGCCGGTGTGAGCGCGAGCAGCAGCGGCGCCCCAGTCGCGAGCGCGACGCGCAGCGCGGGCACGACCACGGCGGCGCCGTGTGTCTCCAGCTGGCCGAGGACTTTGGCGAAGTGCCGCGCCGCCTCCCGCGGCCCGTGCGCGCCGTGCAGCTGCGCCCAGACCGCCGGAAATGGATCCCCGAGATCCCACAGGAGATCCGGCAGCACCTGGCGCACCGCCTGCGGCTTGCGCGCGAGCTCCGCCAGGTAGTGTCGATAATCAATCGAGCGCTCGCCGAAGCGTTTGCGCGGATGCGTCACGCAGACGCCGTCGCGTCCCACCAGGGTCACCATCGTGGCGCCCAGGCGCACGACGAGATCGAGGCCGACCCAGCGCGTCCACACCGAGTAGACCGCGCCTTCGAGCCGGACCAGCGCGCGCGGCGACACGGTGGCGAACGTCGTGGCCTCCGGCGCGAACGGCGTGGGCGCCCGCCGACACTGGCGCTGCTCCTCGGTGAAGCGGTCGCCGATCGTGCGACCGGCCGCATCCCGGGTCGTGTCGAGCCGCGCATCCATCTGCGCCAGCAGCGTCGCATTAATCGCCGCGAGCGTCGGCCCGCTCGGAATGGGGACGAGCGCTTGCTGCCGGATGGCTTTGCCCCGCGACTCGACGCCGCCTTTGTCGTGGCCTTCGCCGGGCCGACAGAAGCACGCTTCGAGCAGGTAATGCGAGGTCAGCGCCTCGAACCGCGGCGTCAGCGTGCGCGCGCCGCCAACCAGAATCCGCACGACCGCGGCGCGCAGATTATCGTACGCGACGCGCGCGGGCACGCTATCGAAATGCGCAAAGGCGCGGACGTGCCCGTCGAGAAAGCTGATTTGATCTTGGCGCTCGTAAATCCAGGCGAAGTCGCGACCGGAGTACATCAGCCGCATCAGGAAGAGCCACGCTTTGCGCCGCGTGCCGTCGATGTCGACCAGGACCTCGAAGAAATCGACCTCGGCGAGATCACCCGGCCGATACGTCAGCGGGACGAACACCTCTCGCCGCTGTCGCTTCCACTCGGCGACCGCGTCTTTGACGACCGTCACGCCCACGCGTTTCCCTTCCGCCAGCAGCATCTCGTGCAGCCGTGTGGCGGTCAGCCGCTGTTTGCCGGCCGTCCATCGCACGGAATCGGCCAGCAGCGCCTGCACCCGATCGGCCACCGCATCCCAGACCGGCCGCGGTCGCGGCGTCGCCGGCTTTCGACTCGGGACCGCCTGATGCAAGTACTTACGGACGGTGACGCGCGCGATCCCCAACTCACGGGCGACCGCCCGCTGCGTCCGCCCCTCCACCAGCACTTTGTGCCGGACAACATGCACTTGATCCATCCTGAGCATCCTCCAGCGAACCCCGGATCCCTCGATCCGGCAAGCTCGCCGTCACACCCTCAGGTGGTCTACTTTCTGAGCGGCGAATGGCCTAGTTTCTGAGCGGCGCGCCCAGTCGTCGCGTGGCCGATCGCCCAGCACGCGAAGGACGCTCCGGACCAGCACGCCGGCGACGGCCCGGCAGAGATCGTGGTCCCACGCGAGTCGGTACCGGAGGCGGTGCGGCACACTCAGTACCCACTGCCGGATCGGCACGTCCGGCAGGACCCGGTCGACAAGGTGTGCGGCCCGCTCAGCCATCCGGCGCCCCCCCACAGCTCGGGCACAGTTCGCGCCCCTTGCACGAAAAAGCCACGAGGCGGTCAAATCCGCAGCCCGCGCAACGAAAGCGCGCGAAGCCGCCGGCCAGCCAGCCGCAACGGAGGAAATTGCGGAATGCCTGCTCGACGAACTGAGGCAGGCCCTCGCGGTCGCGCAACCCCGCGGCCTGGGCGCGGAACGTCTCGAAGGGGTCACGGACGATGCGGTACAGGACGGTGTCGCCGGGCGACCGACGCTGATAGACCGAGGGCCCTGGGGGCACGCCGCGACGGGCGCAGGGACGGTGCCAGCCCGCCGCGCGTCGGGCCCGGCTCAGAATCGCTCGGCGTCGCGTGGGGATTGCAGAATCTGCAAGAGGACTGCGAGCTGGAGAGTGCGATTCCTGCAACGACGGTCTGGACCGTCGCCCGACGCACGAAGGGGGAGCGACCCCGGCCGGGGCCGGCGTTGGGCACGCCGCGCCGCCGCGTAGCAAGGGGTCGCTCCCCCTTCGCTCCTGACCCCGACGGCGGATGCCGACAATGCCCGGCTCTGCCGAGAAGACGGCGCGATTACGATCGAAATTGGCGGCGCGCGGGGCCATCGTCTCAACACCTCCGTGCTTTCGTCTCCCGCCAGAGAGAACTCACGGAAAGATGCGCGATGGCCGCTTCGTTTGTCTACCGAGGGGCCGCTATCGAATTTCCACCACGTGCTGGGACTCTAACCCACGTGCCTCAGGTCACGAGCTGATCGTCGCCTCCTGGTTGGCTCCGAGTGAGCCAGCCCTCGTGCCGAGAGCATGATCGCCTCGCGTGCAGCAAAGAGCGCTGCTGGCGTAAGGGACGGCATCACTTGCCTCGACCACATCCGAAGCGCCGGGCGCGTTACGCATCGCGCCACGCCGCGCGCCGGGAAACGACATCTATCGCCGGAACGGCAGGACCGCGCGCGGGCTCACTTCGCGGCCGGCGACGATATCCGCCAAGTCCCCGTCCCAGGTCATGAGCGCGTGCCGGACCTCGACTTGGTACCCGTGCTTGATGGAGTGCCGGGCCGTGACCGTATAGCGCGCGTGGTTCAGAGCGCGACCGATGACGTCCTCGCTGAACCCTCGAGCCGCCGTGGCGGCCGTCCACCGCTCCGATAGACGAACGCCCAGGTCCTGGAGCCCCGCGGCGACACGCGGAGCGCCAGCCCTTTGGTCTTGGCGTCGAAGTACACGGTTCTCGAGGCAGGCCGCAGGCTGGCTCACCCAGAGTCAATGGCGGCCTATCGCAGGCCGTCCGCACTCGCCCTGAGAACGCCTCAAATCACCTGAGAAAGTGCCGGGGGCGGGCATCGAACCCACACGCCCCTTGCGGGACCCAGGATTTTAAGTCCTGTGCGTCTGCCAGTTCCGCCACCCCGGCGTGTCGAACACGAGGATCCCGGGAAGACGGCTCACCAGATGACCGGAGAAGCCGTCCGCGATGTCGCTGATCCAGAGCCACGTTACCATGACGGCCGTGTGACCCCGGGCTGGAAACGCTCGACGCCCGGCACAGCCGCTTCGGCCTCGTGCTTCCGCGCGCCGCACCAGTCCGCGTGTGGCGCACCGTCGAACGCATCAACATCGACAGGTCGCGCCGGGGCCACAACGGTGGCGGCCTGGGTACGTTCCAATGGCGAGCCACCTGCAACGGCTCTCCGCCAACGGCGGTGCGATAGTCTGGGTGAACGGGTCGCAGACGTCGGGCGAGTCACTTATCGACAGGCGTGAAATCGCGATGCGATCGCGAGGTTCGATCAGCCCAGGCACACCCATGCGGGGTTTGCGAGCGCGCAGGCCGCCCTCGCGCCGCGCGGATCGGTGTTCCAATTCAGGAAGCTGGTGCAGGAATGCGACACGCTCGACTCAAGTCGCTGACGAGGCAGGGTTAATCCCTGACGAGGGCGGCAGCGACATCGACCCTGTGCGCCAGAGTGGCACACGCCTCCGGCGACATCCGCGCGGCCGCCGACCGTAAGCGCTTCCCCAACAATCTCTTAGCGATCAGGGCGGAAGCGGTGCGCATCTTGTGTACAGAAACCGGCTCGTGGTGTGTCCATGTGGGTTCGGCATTGAAATTCGCTTCTGGCGGCACGGCGGCACTCGCACCCGCTGACGAAGGCCCCGACCTGTCGTCCGGCTCCGACCGACGCGCGTACGTCCGGGTGGGGCCGGGCGATTTGCCGTGGCTGAAGGCCGTGAGGCTCAAGTACGGGCCTCCGGTGTCGCTCGTCGATCTGTCGGCCGGCGGCGCGCAGGTCGAGAGCCGCGTCACGCTTCATCCGGGCTCCACCATCGTTGTACAGATCGAGGGGCTCGACGCCGAACTGGCGGTCGCGTCCCAGGTGCTCCGCTGCCAGATCGCGTCGCTCGCCCCGGTGGCGACCTACCGCGGGGCGCTCGCGTTCAAGAGCGCGGTCGACTTCCCCGAGCTCGCCACGACCCACGATGCGCAATCGTGTCCGCCGGCCGCCGACGAGCACGCGCGGCTGGCGTTCGCCATCAAGCGGTTCACGCGCGCCCTGGAAAGCCGCGGGCGGCCTGACGCGGCCGCCAGCGGCGGCGTCACTGAGGTCGGCGACGCGGTGCTGGCGGCGACGGCCATGCTGCTCGAGCTACCGGCCGCCCTGCGGTCCGACGCGGCGTTCGCCAACGAGCTGGCGTCGCTCCTGCGGGACCTGACGCTCGGCGTGGAGCGCGGCGAGTCGTCGGCGATTCTCTGCGACCGGATCGGTCGGCGCCTGTCGCGCTGGCTCGGCGCGAGCATCCGCATCGCCGACCGGACCGACCCGGCCGCCCGGACTCCACGGTCCGTCCACTTCGACCTGCCGGCGTCGCCCCATCGGCTCCCGGCCACGCTCGTCGTCGACTTCGGCCGAGACATGAGACCCGCCGAGGGACACTTCCACCTCCTGAAGGCGACGGCCCACCTGGTCGCGCTCGTGCTCGATCTCGACCCGCCGTCGAGCGCCGCTCTGGGCGTCGAGGCCCCGGAACGGACCGCGCCCCAGGGCGCCTGCAAGATCGTCGTGCGGTACGCCGACGGCCGGCTGTTGAAGGGATACACGAGCGACTTTCTCGCCACCAAGCCGTACCTCCATCTCGTGCCGACCCTTCACGCGCCCGACATCGCCCGCATCTCGGTGCCGATCGGACAGCTCAAGGCGGTCTTCTTCGTTCGCGACTTCGACGGCGAGCCGTCGCACGTCGAGGCGAAGACCTTCGAGCGCAACGAGGCCGCCCGCCGCGTCGTGGTGACCTTCCTCGACGACGAAGTGCTCGTCGGCACGACCTTGAGCTACCGCCCCGATGCCGACGGCTTCATCCTGTTCCCGGCCGATCCGAAGAGCAACAACCTGCGCGTCTTCGTGGTCGCGCGCGCCGTCCGCCACGTCCAGACCTTCTAGCTGAGCCAGAGCATCGGTCCCTCTCGAGCGCGTCGCACGTTCATCGATCGACGAGACGCGGATCGTCTGCGCCGAACAAAGTCGGGCCGAGCCACGAATACTCCCGATTGGCGATCGAGACTCGCGCGAGTTTCGTGGACCTGTTGTGGATCGATACGCGGCTCGAGTCTTGCCGGTGTGCCAGGAAGATTCGTCCTCAGATTGGAGGCCTCCATGATGCACGCGTCGACGCGATGGCCGCGGCTCGCGGGACCCGCGCTCCTCCTCAGCTTGAGCCTGGGTCTGATCGCAGTGCCGGCCCAGGCGGCACCCCTGACCCTCGAATTCTCCGGATCGTCGTTCTTCGTCACAGACCCGAGCGACGTCTTTGCGACGACGGCCGGAGACACCTACAGTCTGTTGGTCACCTACGATCCGGCCCTGCTCACCGGCACGGACGTGGGCGACTTCACCTTCTACGACACGAGCGCCGGAGAGACGGCCATCACCTTCAGCTTTCAGTCGTCGGGTGGCGACTCCTTCGTGGGCGACAACAGTTTCCCGATTCGGATCGGCGTGAAGAACACGCCCGACTTCCTCGTGACGATGAACCCGTCGGACGGGCACGACACGTTCACGATCGACGGCAACTTCGATGCGGTGACGACGCTCAGCCTGGTCCTCATCGAGTCGCTCGGCACCAATCCCCTGTCGAGCAACAACCTTCCGACCAGTGCCTTCGGCGGCGGCCCGGGCACCTGGAGCGTGTCCGAGCTGGACATCGATCGCACGGATCTCTTCGCCAACATCTCCGGGTCGGTCTCGAACATCGAAGAGGTGGAGGTGCCGGAACCGTCGACGATGTTGATCTGTCTGCTGGGAGGGCTGCCGTTGTGGGCGAGGCGGCGCGGGAAGATCCCGCTTCGGCGCCGAGCCGCGCGGGCCGCCGTCTAGCGGGATGCGGCCGCGCGGCTGACGCCTCGTGTTTCGGGCGCGGCGCTACGACGCGCCGAGCGCCACCGCGTAGTAGCGCGACGGCCCACCGCCCGGGTTCTTCAGGACGAGCATCGCGTACCCGCTCGATCGATCGCTCAACGACGGAGCCGCAATCGAGTAGCCGCTCTGGCCGTGATCCGAGACCTGCGACGGCAGCGGCTGCTGGCTCTCGGAGAAGATCAGCTCGGGATCGTTCACCCAGTACACCGCCGCGTCCGCGCCGCTCGCGTTCGGGACGTTGACGATGAACGCCTTGACGGCCTTCACCTTGGGCACCGAGTGCGGCACGTTGCGCACCGGCAGCTCGTGGGCCAGGCCGAGGCTGAACGCGCTGAGCGCGATCGTCCCCTGTCCGGTATCCACCGACACGCCGGCTGCTGCCGGCGCCTGGCTCGCAGCAGGTGCCGGCGGCGGCGGGCTGGAGCAGGCGGCGATAACGAGCGAAAGCCCGACGAGCGCGAACGTCTTCATGACACCTCCTCGCGAACCGACGCGCCATTATAGCGGTCGGCGCCGACGGCGGCCCGGCCGCCCCCACGGCTCCCCCCTGTCGGCTCTCGACCGACGGTGGAGTCCCCTGACGCGCCGATGCTAGGCTGGCGTCATGGACGATCAGCCGACGACGCTCTGGACACTCGGCCGCGACGGCCGCCAGACCTCGTGCCGCGTCCGGCTGGTGCCCTACGGCATCGAAATCGACCTCCTCCGCGACGGCAGCCTGATCGTCACGCGCACCTTCGAGAGCGGCGAGGAGGCTCTGGCCTGGGCTGATCGCAAGCGCTCGGACCGCGTGGCTCAAGGGTGGCACGAGGTTCGCAGATGAGATGCTGGACTCGCCATATACGCTCGAGCCGCGGAACGCGAGTTCCAAGGAGCGTCACGACATGGCGGACATCCTCACCGCCGTTGCCCCAGCCGCCCTCGCCGCGCTGGCGGCGCGGCCCGCAGCGCGCCTGTTCGCGCGGCGTCGTCGAGTGCTCGACATCCGGGTTCGTCTCGATCGCTCGGTCCCCGGCGCCCACCTCATCTGGGATATCGGCAACGTCAGCGCTACGCCGGTGGCGCTCAGCTCGCTCGTGGTGCACGGCCGCAAGGGCGCCGATCAGACCCTGCCGTTCGCCCTGCCCCATGTGCTCGACTCGGGCGAGCACCTGACGATGCCGACCGACGTCGACTGGAGCCTGCTCGGCGCGCGGTCGATCGGGGTCACCGACGACGAGGGCCGCGAGCATGCGGTCGATCGACGGCAGCTCGTGCGCGTGCAGCAGGCGCTGCGCGAGCACATCGATCGCCGCGCCTTCACGGCGTCGGCGCAGGACTGGCTCTTCGGGGTCACCGACCTCGCGTTTGGCGCCGTGCTGCTCGGCCTGGGCCTGTTCCTGCTCCTTTATGTCATTGCGACGAGCTGACGGGCTGGCGTGGCGCAGTTCCTGCTTCCGATCGGCCTGAAGAAGGGGGCACGATGACCGGGCGCCTGCTGCGGAAGGACATCAGGAAGGATCAGCGCGGTCCGCGCGAGGCGCGGGAGGAGCTGCAGGATTCGGTGCGATCGACCGACGTGCAGCCGCGGGAGCAGGATCCGAATCGCGACCGCGCACGGGGCGACCGCGATCGGACGGGCCGCCACGGCGACGAGGATCCGAACGCTCAGTGAACCGTGCCGGCGTACGGCTCGAGCACGCGCCGCACCATCGCTTCGAGCGCCGACCGGTCGATGTCGAAGGGACCCGCGACCGCTGCCCCCAGCGTGATCTCGATGGCAATCACGACGCCGCCTTCGTCGTAGGCGTTCACGATCCAGCTGAGGCCGCGGAGCGCGACGGCGCGATCCGGCTCGCCCGGGTGCTTCTGTCGGTCCATTGCCCGCAGCATGCCCTCGAGCACCTGACGGACGTCCGCCTCGTTCCACTCGCGCGGCTCGCGCGCGATGCCTTCGATCGACTCGGTCGTCGCGACGTGGCTGCCGCGAAGCCAGACATCCACGGGTACCCTGGTCATCGGTCCTTCCATCGGGGGTCGCGCTTCTCGAGAAACGCCGCCACGCCTTCGGCCGCGTCGGCCGTCGCCAGAAGACTGTCGAGATAGAGCCGCTCGGCATCCGGCAGCAGGCGCTCCACCGCGCCTGCCACGACGAGGCGGCTCGCCCGGGCGGCGTGACTTAGGGCCGCGGCCGACTTCCCCTGCAACGTCCATTCGAACCAGCGGTCCACGGCTGCCGTCAGCTCGTCGCGCGGCACGACCTGCTCGACGAGGCCGAGCCGCTGCCACTCGACGATCGGCCGCGCGCCGCCGCCGACAATCGCCGACGCCGCGCGCGAGGCGCCGATTCTCATCGGCAGCAGCACCGATCCGACCGGCGGAAACGCCCCGACGGCGATCTCGGGCAGGCCCAGCACCGCGTCATCGGCGGCGAGGATGAAGTCGCAGGCGAGCGCCAGCTCGAACCCACCGCCGAGACACCGTCCGTGCACGACCGCAGCCGTGACGGCGGGTGCGTCGAGCAGCGCGCGGACGAGCGCGTGGAAACGCGGGAGGACCTCCGGCATGCGCGGAGGCACGTGTTCCGCGAGGCTCGACCCGAAGCTGAAATCGGCGCCAGCCCCCTCGAGCGTCACGAGCTTGACCGGCGGCGTCCGCGCAGGGACCGACGCGAGCGCCGCCTGGATCGCGCCGACCATGGCGTCGGTCACTGCGTTGCCGTGCGGCGCATCGAGCACGAGGCGCAGGCGGCCCGGCGATTCGAGCGTGTGGATGGACATGAGCGCGCGAGGCGTCAGCCGAGCAGCCCCTCCAACTCCTCGACCGTCGTGACCGGCTGCCGACAGGTGAAGTCGCGGCAGACGTACACCGCGGGACGGCCGTCGACGGGTCGCATGGCTGCGACGAAGGGCAGCAGGCGCGCCACGCCCTCGCGCGTCGCCTCGGACACGCTCAGGACGATGGCGAACGGCAGATACCTGAGCGCCAGGGCCCGGGACAGCGCGCCGCGGGCCTCCGCACCGTCCCCGGCGAGCACGATCTGCTGGACGCCGGCCACCTCGGTAGACAAGGCGGCCGCCATCATCGGCACGGCACGGCCCATCTTGTCGAGGCGTTCGCCGAACAGCCGCAGCGTGCGCTCCAGGTGATCGGACCAGACCGGATCGGGCGCCAGATGGGTCAGCACGAGCAGGTTGAGGGCCGCCATCGAACTGGCGGTGGGCTCCGCTCCGTCGTAGTCCTCTTTCATCCGCAGCAGCACCGAGGGATCGTTTCCGGTGGTGCTGAACCATCCGCCCTCGGTCTCGTCCCAGAACAGCTCGTCCTGCCGGCGCTGGAGGACCATGGCCCACTCGAGCCACGCCGGATCGCCGTCGGCCTGGAAGAGCTCCAGCAGGCCGAAGACCAGACAGGCGTAGTCTTCCGCAAACGCCTCGATGTCGGCTTCGCCGCGGCGGTAGCGGCGCAGCAGCGTGCCAGTGGCGGGCTGCCACATCCGCTCGCGGAGAAACGCCGCGGCGCGCCGGGCGGCCTCGAGGTGCGCGCCGCCGCCGGCCAGCGCGTCGAGGACGCGCGCGCCGCGCGAGAAGGCGGCGATCGTCAGGCCGTTCCACGCCGTGAGCACCTTGTCGTCGAGGTGGGGGCGAGGCCGGCGGACGCGCGCGGCGAAGAGCGCCATGCGCGCGCGGTTCAGGGCCTCGACGACCTGCTCCCCCGGCAGCCCGGCCTCCTCGGCGACCTCGTCGATCGATCGCGCGACGTGCAGCAGGTTCTTGCCGACGAATTCGTGCTGCGGGTCGACCGGCGCGTTGCCGCCGGGCGCGATCCCGAATCGGAGCGTCACGACCGCGGCGTCGGCGCCGCAGACCTCGTCGATTTCGGCCGCGCGCCACAGGTAGAAGGCGCCTTCAGCCTTGTGGGCACCGGCCGGCTCGTCGGGCGGCGAGCTGTCGGCGTCTTCGGCCGAGAAGAAGCCGCCCGCCTGGTCGGTCATCTCCCGCGCGACGTACTGCAGCGTGTCCTCGGCGACCTCGGCGTAGAACGGATCGCCCGACACCTGGGCGGCTTCCAGGTAGGCGAGCACGAGCTGCGCCTGGTCGTAGAGCATCTTCTCGAAGTGCGGCACCCGCCACGCCGCGTCGACCGAGTAGCGATGAAACCCGCCGCCGACGTGGTCACGCACGCCGCCGAGCGCCATGGCGCGCAGCGAGCGCAGGGCCATCTCGCGCGCTTCCCCGTCCCGGGCGCGCGCGTGCTCGCGCATCAGGAACAGGAGCTCGGTCGGACGGGGGAACTTCGGCGCGTCGCCGAAGCCGCCGTGCCGGCGGTCGAATGTCTGGTGGAACTGCGCGACCGTGCGGGCGAGCGCCTCGGGGCCCGGCCGCGCCGCCTGCGGCGCGGCGCGCTCGATGGCGCGCAGCTGCTCGGTCACGGCGTCGGCCGACTCGAGCACCTTGTCCCGCTCGCTCCGCCACACGCGGGCGATCTCGCGGAGCATCTCGACGAACCCGGGGCGTCCCCATCGCGATGCCGGCGGGAAGTACGTGCCGCCGAAGAACGGCTTGAGCGAGGGCGTCAGCCAGACGCTCATCGGCCAGCCGCCAGAGCCGGTCGTTGCCTGCACGAAGGTCATGTAGACCCGATCAACGTCGGGCCGTTCCTCCCGGTCGACCTTGATCGACACGAAGCCGTCGTTGAGCACGGCGGCCACCTCGGCGTTCTCGAACGACTCGTGCGCCATCACGTGGCACCAGTGGCACGTGGAATACCCGATCGACAGGAAGATCGGCTTGTTCTCGGCGCGGGCCTTCGCGAACGCCTCGTCGCCCCACGGGAACCAGTCGACGGGGTTGTCCGCGTGCTGCAGGAGGTAGGGACTCCGTTCGACGGCGAGACGGTTCATCGATTCATTATGAAGTAGAATCGCCGGATGCGCGACACGCCGCCGCTCGCGGGGCGCCGCGTCGGGATCCTCGTCGAGGACGAGTTCGAGGATCGCGAGCTCACCGGTCCGCTGGAGGCGCGTCGCGCGGCTGCTGGCCGTCGATCGCCGTCGACGTCAAGAACGCCGGCGGCCTCTACGTCGACAAGCCGGTCGTCGAGGACGGCAACCTCATCACGTCGCGCAAACCCGACGACGTGGCGGCGTTCAGCGACGCCATCATCAGGGCCATCCGGGAGGGAGCGCGGTCGTAACCCGTGCACCCATTCTTCTACGCCCTCGGTGTCGGCGCGGCCGGCATCTCGTCGGGACGCCCGCGCCGGAGGCGCGCGTAGGCGGCGGTGAACTGGACGCCGTACAACAGGATCACGGCCTGCGCGTACACCCAGACCAGGAAGACCACGACCGCCGCAATGGACCCGTTGACCTGCGCGAACCGCGTCATGTCGTGCATGTACAGCGAGAACGCCTTGAGCGTGCCCTTCCACAGCAGGCCGGTCACGACGGCCCCCACCCACACGTCGCGGAAGCGCACCTTGGCGTTCGGCACGAAGTAGAACACGAAGCCGACGACGACGATGAACAGGAGCGTGGTCGCGTTGCGGACCGTGAGGCTGCGCAGGATCAGCAGGCCCGGGAAATGCGCGAGCACGGAGGCGAACGGACTGGCGCCGAGGACCTCGGCCGCGCTGACGAGCAGCAGCGCGACGAGGAGGATCAACCCGGCGACCACCAGCATGAGGAACGCGAACAGCCGGTGCTTCCAGAAGCTCCGCTGCTGTTCCACGCCCCAGGAATAGTTGACCGCCGTGCTGATGGCGCCGAAGACGCCGAGACCGCCCCAGACGAGCGCGATGGTCCCCAGCGTGCCGAAGGGAAACCGGCTGGCGCGCAGCGCGTCGAGCTGCGCCGTGACGAAGTCGAACTGCGCCGGGAAATAGCGAAGGACGAAGTCGAGAATCGCGTTTCGCGCGGCGACGTTGGCCGTCGTCCGCCCGAGCAGGGCGAGGCCGAGCATGAAGAGCGGGAACATCGAGAGCAGCGTGTAGTACGCGATCGAGGCCGCGTAGGTGAGATTGTCCCCGCGCGTGTACTGGATGAACCCGTGGTAGGCGGCCAGTCCGGACAGGAGCACCAGCTCGCGCGTCCGCCTCCAGAGCCTGCGCAGGTGTCTCACGCAGCCATTATGAAGGATGTGCCGTGGACGACGGGCGGGTCAGGCGGAGCGTCCCGAGTCGGCCCACGCCTGTCGAACCTCGCGCGCCAGGAACACGGGCACGCTCGCTCCGAGCCACAGACGGATGCCGCGCCCGGCCAGGCGCCTGAGCGGCGGCGTCGTGAGGATCACGTACGCCGCCGCCGCGCCGGCCGCCGCGAGCACCAGGTTGGCGACGGTGCGCGACGTCTGCCGGGTCATCCGGCCTACCGCCCGTACGATGACGAACCCGGCGTCGGGCCGGACGCAGGCTCGGATACCGGACCGGAGCTCGACGATCCCGATGGCGACGAACCGGTCGCGTCGCGCACGTAGCGCTGCGCTTCCTCGGTGCCGCGGCTCACCGCGTCGCGCGCGCGGTCGTACACCTGACGGCTCTTGTCCGTCAGGTCGCTGACCGTGTCGGACGCGCGGCGGTACGAGTCGGATGCCGTGTTCGCCAGACTGCCCGCCTGCTCGGAGATCTGATTGCGCAGCTCCGAGCCCGGCTTGGGCGCGAAGAGCATACCCAGGCCAGCGCCCAGGACGGTCCCGGTGAGCAGCCCCATCACGAAGCTGCCACCGCCGCCTCCTTCGTTCTCGAATCGATCGTATCCGTCTCCCATGACCCCTCCTTGTTCCACGCTCCGGCGGGCAGCAGCCCCGCCACCCATTCGCATTCGATCGTTGCCGTCGCTACCGTCCGTACGCGCCCGCCGGCGGCTGATCGCGGTCCTCGTGGCGGAGAAAGATCTCGAGCGCGGCACGGATGCCGCGGACCACCCCCACCACCCGGCTCGTCTTGGCCCGGACGTTCGCGCGCACCCGATCGGCCGTGTCGTCCACGCGGTCCATGGTCGTCCGGATCGCCTGATCGACCCGCTCGGTTTCTTCCTTGACCGTCGAGCTGACCCCCTTCAAGTCGTCGAGAATCGCGTTGACGCGCGCCATGGCCGGCTCCAGGTGCTTCTCTTCGGCCTGCGACACGACGGTCATCACCCGCCGGTACAGCACCAGGCCGGCGACGCCCATCGCGACGATGATGAGCGCCTCGAGGACCGCGCAGACCGCGATGATGCCAAGTATGAGATTCGTGGTACCCAGATTCTCGACCAGCATGATGGCGCCTCAGATCAGAATGGAGAGGACTGGCGCGGCGCCGAGTACCGCCCGGCGACCGATTCGGTCTCGCCGACCGTCTCGTTCAGGAGCTTCCACCCTTCCGCCGCCACGCCGGCAGCCTTGCCCATGGTTCCGCGCAGTCGATTCAGCTCGCGCGCCAGCTCATCGAGGGAAGGCTCGATCTGCCGCCGCCACTGCCGGCCCCGCTCGGTGAAGAGCATGTAGCCGGCCAGAGCCCCGACCGCACCGCCAATGAATGCCGCTGCTATCGCCCGCGAGTTTTCCGCCACGCGCCCTCCTGGTTCGTTGAGCTGCTGAGACTTCAAGTTATGTGCCACGGCCGCGTCAACCCGCACCTGCGGCTCGGAGGGAGGGGGCGGTCGAGGTGCGTCCGGAATCATGACGGAGGACGCGTCATGTGCCGGTCGAGGAATACGGCCAGCGCCACGCCGTCCCACGGCCGGTCGCCGGGGGTGCCGACCGACTGCTCGCCGAGCGGCATGTCGCCCACGTTTTGCGGATCGAGCGCGAAGCGTTCCAGGAGGTAGTCGCGGACGAGACCGGCACGGCTGCGCGATCGCAAGTACCGCTCGGCCCGCGCCCCCGCCTGAGAATACCCCTCCACCACCAGGGGCGTATCGGCCAGATAGGTGAGGAAGGGCGCGATGGCCGCATCGAGACGCGCCCGGCCCGCATCGCTCAGACGCTCCTGGTCCGGGTGGCCGGGCACCGGTTCGAACAGGACCTCCTCGCGGAGCCAGACGCGAATCTTGCGGCGGTCACCGTTCTCGGTGAGCCGCCCCTTCAGGTAGTCGGCCGGGGAGATGCCCGCCAGCGAGAAATAGCCGCGGCTCTTGAAGAAGCCGCGGAGGAGGAAGTTGTGCTTGAGCGCCGCCATGTCGTCGGCCAGCTCGGCCATGGCGCGGCGCGCGCCGCCGAGCGTCGCTCTCAGGTTGGTGGCGACGTCGCTGACCGGTCCGCTTTGCTGGCGGAGCGAGGCAATCGCCTGTGACGCCGCCGCGACGGCTTGACGCGTCTCGACTGCCACCTGCTCGGCATTCGTCGCGATGCCCACCGCCTTCGTGTAGAGCGCGTCGTCGGTCACGAGCTTGCCGATGGTACCTTGCCCTTGCCGGATGCCGTCGGCAATCTGCGCGGCGTCTGCCATGATGCGCGCCCCGGTCGTGGCCATCGAGGTGATGTCGCCGCGGAGACTGGCAATAAGGTCATCGGCGTCGTGCACGGTGTCGGTCACCGACTTGATGGCGCGCTCGAGCTCGTCCTGCACCGAAGCGATGGTGCCGTTCACCACCCGGATCGTGTCGCTCATCTGCTGCAGCAGATCCGAGACGTCGAACGGCTCCTGGCTCGGAATGGTCGAGCCGTCCGCCGCGCGCGGTGCGCTTTCGCTCCCTGTCGAGATCGCGAGGTAAGACCCGCCCACCAGCCCCTCGGTCCGGATCTTCGCGATCGAATCGGTCCGGACCAGCGGATGCAGCTTCTCGTCGATCTGGAGCGTCACGCGGAACGTGCCGGCGGGGCCGGTCGGCACCGCGATCTCCTGCACCGACCCCGCCCGGGCGCCCGACACGCGAACAATCGCGCCCGTCTGCACCCCCGTGATCTGGTGGAACGACGTGTAGATGGTGAACGTGTCAGCGAAGGCCATCCGGCGATCGCCAATCATGAACAGGCCGATGCCGATGAGGGCGACGCCTGCGAGGACGAACGCCCCGACGCCGGCCACGCGCGAAGGCGTCGCCACGCTAGCCGCCCCCCTTCGAGCGCATGAAGGCCTGGACGAGGTCGTTGTCGCTCGCGTCGAGCGCGGCTGCCGTGCCGCGGGCGACGATCCGGCCGCGGTCGAGCATCGCCAGCTCGTCGCCGATGGCGCGCGCGCTCGGAATGCTGTGGGTCACGACGACGAGCGTGGCGCCGGCGCGCTTCCGGGCGACGAGCAGCTCATCGATCTCGCCCGCCGTGATCGGATCCAGCCCGGCGCTCGGCTCGTCCACGAGCAGCAGCGCCGGGTCGAGCGCCATGGCGCGCGCCAGCGCCGCGCGTTTGCGCATCCCGCCCGACAGTTCCGCCGGCATCTTGTCGATCTCGCGCTCGAGGCCGACCTCGGCCAGCTTCTGGCGGACGCGCTCGCGAATCTCCGCGGACGACAGATCCGTATGGCGGCGCAGGGGAAACGCGACGTTGTCGCCGACGGTCATCGAGTCGAACAGCGCGGCGTTCTGGAACAGGAAACCGACATGGCGCCGGATGTCGGTCAGCTGGCGCGCGCCGGCGGCGGCGACGTCGCGGCCGTCGACGACCACCGTCCCCGCATCCGGACGGACCAGGCCGATGATGTGCCTGAGCGTGACGCTCTTGCCGGTGCCGCTCCGCCCGAGCAGGCAGAACGCCTGCCCTTTCGGCACGTCGAACGAGACGTCGACGAGCACCTCCCGGCGCCCGAAGCGCTTCGACACGTGCGTCAGGCTGACGGCCGTCGTCCCGCTCACGCGGACACCTGCGGATAGAAGAAGAAGATCAGCTTCACGAGCAGGACGTCGCTCAGAATGATGAGGATCGACGCGAGCACGACGCTGCGGGTCGACGCCTCCCCCACTCCCTCGGTGCCGCGTCCGGTCGAGAAGCCGAGGTAGCTCGCAACGACCCCAATCAGGTAGCCGAAGACGATCGTCTTGAGCGTCGCCGGCAGCAGGTCGGAGTAGTCGATCAGCGTGAACGATCGCTCGAAGTACAGCCGCCAGGACATCCCCGACGCGATCGCTTCCGCTATCCACCCGCCGACGATGCCCGCGAAGTCCATCATGATCGTCAGGAGGGGCATCGCGATCATGCAGGCGATGACGCGCGGCACGGCGAGGTACTTGAAGGCATCGACCGCCGTCGCCTCGAGGGCGTCGATCTGCTCGGTCACCTTCATCGCGCCGATCTCGGCGCCAATCCCGGCGCCCACGCGGCCGGCCACGAGCAGCCCGGCGGTCAGCGGGCCGGTTTCGCGAATCAGGGCCAGCGCCAGCCCCGCCGGGATCATCGCCTCGGCGCCGAAGCGCGCGAGCGAGGCGCGCGTGTGCATGGACAAAACGACGCCGATGGCCACGCCCGCGGTCAGGATGAGCGGCGCCGAGCGCGCGCCGTAACGGTACAGGTGGTGGAGAACCTCGGCAGGCTCGTACGGCGGGCGAAGGGCGTCGATCAGGACGCGGCCGCCGAAGGTGGCGAGCGCGCCGGTCCATTCAAGAAACTGGACGACCGAGTCTCCGACCCGATCTGCTTTCGACAGCGCCTGCATCGGCGCAGTCAAGGTCTGCAATTCCAGTTCCGATTCAGGCGAATCGGCCTGCCTGCGGCAGACCCCGGCGGGCCCGGCCCGCGGCTCACGTCGCGGCCGGGGGCGGCGGCGCAGGGGCCGGTGACGGCGTCGCCGACGCGGTGCGCGCCGCCTTTCCCATGTCGCGGATGTCGTGCTTCTTCATCTTGCTGTACAGCGTCGGCCGGTACAGCCCGAGGATCTGCGCCGCCTCCTGCTTGTTCCAGTTCGTGCGCTGCAGCGTCTGCAGGATCGCCATCTTCTCGATTTCGGCAAGCGTACGATGCGGCGGAATCACGAAATCGGTCGAGCTGCTCGATTCCTCGCGAATCGACTCCGGCAGGTCGCCGACCATGATCTCGCTGCCCTTGGCGACCAGCACCGCCCGCTCGATCGCGTTCTCGAGCTCGCGGACGTTGCCGGGCCAGCGGTTCCGGATGAGCAGGTGGTACACCGAGGGGGCGAGCGTCTTGACGTTCTTCTGGTAGCGCTGGCGGAACTTGTCGAGGAAGTAGTCGCACAGCAGGGGGATGTCCTCGGTCCGCTCGCGCAGCGGCGGCACGCGGAGGGTGATCGTGTTGATCCGGAAGTAGAGGTCCTCGCGCAGACGCCCTTCCCGCAGCGCCGTGTCGAGGTCGATGTTCGTCGCGCAAACCAGCCGGAAGTCGACGTGGACGATGCGATCGCTGCCGATGGGACGATACTCGCGCTCCTGCAGGACGCGCAGCAGCTTGGTCTGCAGGTAGGACGGCATCTCTCCGATCTCGTCCAGCAGGAGGGAGCCGCCTTCGGCCATCTCGAAGAGCCCCTCCTTGTCCATCGTCGCCCCGGTGAAGGCGCCCTTCTTGTATCCGAACAGCTCCGACTCGATCAGGTCCTTCGGGATGGCCGCGCAGTTGATCTTGATGAACGGCCCCTTGGACCGCTTGCTGTTGTAGTGGATGGCGTTGGCGATCAGCTCCTTCCCGGTGCCGTTCTCGCCCTGGATGAGGATATTGGCCTCGCTCGCGGCGACGCTTTCAATGAGCTCGAAAAGCTCCTGCATCTTCTTGCTCTTGCCGATCACGTTCTGGAACTTGTAGCGGTCCTGCAGCTTCTGCTTGAGCTGCTCGTTCTCGTCCATCAGCGTCTTCTGCTTGATGGCCTTTTCCATCTTGTCGAGCAGCCGCTCGGCATCGACCGGCTTCTCCAGGAAGTCGAAGGCGCCGGCCTTGACCGCCTCGACCGAGCGCGGGATGTTTCCCTGGCCGGTGATGACGATGACCTCGGCTTCCGGATCGAGCTGCTTGAAGGTCCGCACCAGCTCGATGCCGTCGACGTCGGGCAGCATCATGTCGGTGACGACGGCATCGGGCCGCCAAGTCTTGAAGAGCTCTTCGCCGCGGGTGCCGATGAGCGCCGTCCGCACATCGTAGCCCGCGTGCTCGAGCAGGATCTTGAGCCACTCGGTCATCGCCG
The DNA here is from genome assembly GCA_963840225.1 of uncultured Acidobacteriota bacterium. Taxonomy (GTDB): domain Bacteria; phylum Acidobacteriota; class Vicinamibacteria; order Vicinamibacterales; family CAVVIG01; genus JBLMXQ01. Next base: position 54,581 of record CAWIYH010000004.1, on the reverse strand, counting down.
GCTCGTCGTCGATGGCCAACACGCGCTTCCTGCGTTTGAGACTCATAGACTCGGAAGTGTATCAACAGCGCGCAATGAGTCAATACACATCGGCGTGATTTGTATCTCAAAGTTACATTCCGTATTGTTTCCAATACTGATGAGATTTGAGCTAAGCCGATGTATTCGCGACCGCTTACAACCACAGGGGTAGCCGTAAGTTGCGGCCGGGCCGGCCGGTCCCCGGGCGCGAATTGGCTATGAGATAATCCCGCGCATGTCCGACGCCGTCCCGCCACGTGTGCCGCCGCGGCCGGTGACTCCGGTTCGGGCCGCGGAGGGGCCGGGGCAGTCGGCCGGCGAGCCCAAGATGCTCTGCGATCGGTGCGGCGCCGAGATGTACCGCATGCACGCGGTCTGGCGCTGTCCCGGCTGCGGGTTCAAGTCCGACTGCTGCGGATGGTGAAGTCCCCCTGATGGACGTTCTCGAGACCCACGTCGACCCGGCCGACCCGACCTTCAAGGCCAATCGCGAGCAGATGGAAGGGCTGGTTGCGCAGCTGCGGACCCGCCTCGATCTCGTCCGCCAGGGCGGCGGCCCCAGGTACCTGCAGCGGCACCGCGACCAGGGCAAGCTGCCGGTCCGCGAACGGATCGACCGCCTGCTCGATCCCGGCTCGCCGTTTCTCGAACTGTCGCCCCTCGCCGCCTACGAGATGTACGACAACGAGGCCCCGTCGGCGGGCGTCGTCACCGGAATCGGCCGGGTCTCGGGCCGTGAAGCCCTCATCGTCGCGAACGATGCGACGGTGAAAGGCGGCACCTACTACCCGATGACGGTCAAGAAGCACGTCCGGGCGCAGGAGATCGCGCTGCAGAACCGCCTGCCGTGCATCTACCTCGTCGATTCCGGCGGCGCGTTTCTGCCGCTGCAGGCCGAGGTCTTCCCGGACCGCGAGCACTTCGGCCGCATCTTCTTCAACCAGGCGCGGATGTCGGCCGAGCGCATCCCGCAGATTGCCGTGGTGATGGGATCCTGCACGGCGGGCGGCGCCTACGTCCCGGCGATGTCCGACGAGACGATCATCGTCAAGGGAACCGGCACGATCTTTCTCGGCGGCCCGCCGCTCGTGAAGGCCGCCACCGGCGAGGAGGTCACGGCCGAGGAGCTCGGCGGAGCCGACGTGCACACACGCCTGTCGGGCGTCGCCGACTACTTCGCCGAGGACGACGACCACGCGCTCGCGCTGTGCCGGACGGTGATGTCCACGCTCAACGCCGTCAAGCAGGTCCCCGGCGACGTCACGGCGCCCGAAGAGCCGCGCTACGATCCGCGGGAGATCTACGGCATCGTCAACGCCGACATGCGCAAGCCGTACGACGTCCGCGAGATCGTCGCCCGGCTCGTGGACGGCTCGCGCTTCGACGAGTTCAAGGAACGCTACGGGGCGACGCTCGTGACCGGCTTCGCGCGCCTGCACGGCTACCTGGTGGGCATCATCGCCAACAACGGCGTCCTGTTCTCGGAATCGGCCCTGAAGGCGGCGCATTTCATCGAGCTGTGCAATCTGCGGGGCGTGCCGCTCGTTTTCCTGCAGAACATCACCGGCTTCATCGTCGGCAAGCAGTACGAGCGCGGCGGCATCGCCAAGGACGGCGCCAAGATGGTGCACGCGGTGGCCAATTCGGTCGTGCCGAAGTTCACCGTCATCGTCGGCGGCTCGTTCGGGGCCGGCAACTACGGGATGTGCGGCCGGGCCTACGAGCCCCGGATGCTGTGGATGTGGCCGAACGGCCGCATTTCGGTGATGGGCGGCGAGCAGGCGGCCGGCGTGCTGGCGACCGTGAAGCGCGATCAGCTGGCGCGCGAAGGCCGGACGCTCGAAGCGGCCGACGAACAGGCCATCCGCCAGCCGATCCTCGACAAGTACGAGCACGAAGGCTCGCCCTACTACTCCACGGCCCGGCTGTGGGACGACGGCATTCTGGACCCGGCCGACACACGGCCGGCGCTCGCGCTGGGGCTGTCGGCCGCCTTCAACGCGCCGATTGCAGACGCCAGGTTCGGCGTGTTCCGGATGTGACGCGCGGCTTCATCCGCGGGCGAGCGGAGGCGGGTGGCTCCAATCAATCGACATGACATACCAGCACATCGACGCGACGCGTGAGGGGCCGGTCGAACGTCTGACGCTCAACCGGCCCGACGTGCGCAATGCCTTCAACGAAGAAGTGATCGGCGAGCTGACGGCCTGGGCCGAAGGCGTCGACGGCGCGCGGCGCGACGGCCTGCGGGCGGTCGTGCTCGGCGGGGCCGGCAAGGTGTTCTGCGCCGGCGCCGACCTCACCTGGATGTCGAAGATGGTCCGCTACACCGAGGCGGAGAACCTTCGCGACGCGATGGCGATGTCGCGCATGTTCGCGGCGCTCGATCGGATTCCCGTGCCGCTCATCGGCCGCATCCACGGCGCCGCGCTCGGGGGCGGCTGCGGGCTCGCCGCCGTCTGCGACATCGTCGTCGCCGAGGAACAGGCCTTGTTCGGGTTCACGGAGGTCAAGCTCGGCATTCTGCCGGCGGTCATCTCGCCCTTCGCGCTCGCCAAGATCGGCCGTTCGGCGGCGCGCGAGCTGTTTCTGACCGGCGCCCGCTTCACCGCCGCCCGGGCCCGCGAAATCGGGCTCGTTCATGCCGTCGTGGCGTCGGCGCAGCTCGACGCGACCGTGGCCGGCTGCGTCCAGGAGATCCTCACGGCCGGGCCGGACGGTGTCGCCGCGGCGAAGGCCCTCATCCCCGAGGTGTGGCATCGCACGCCCGAGGCTGCCATGGGGATCACCGCATCCACCATCGCCGCCCGCCGCGTCTCCGCCGAGGGCCAGGAGGGCATGAAGGCGTTTCTCGAGAAGCGGCGTCCGGCCTGGACGAGCCCGCCGTCGGCCGGCGGGCACACAAAGGAAGGCCAGGGCGGCTCGTAGGCCATGATCAGGCGCCTGCTGATTGCGAACCGCGGCGAGATTGCCTTGAGGATCATCCGCGCCTGCCGCGAGCTTGCGGTGGAAACCGTCGCCGTCTACTCCGAGCCGGATGCCGCGGCGCCGCACGTGGCCGCGGCCGACCGCGCGGTGGCCATCGGTGCGGCCCCGGCGGCGGCCAGCTACCTGTCGATACCGGCGCTCATGGCCGCCGCGGGGGAAACCGGGGCGGACGCCGTTCACCCGGGCTACGGATTTCTCTCCGAGAACGCAGCGTTCGCCGGCGCCTGCGAGAACGCCGGCCTCGTCTTCGTCGGCCCGCCCGCCGACGCCATCGCGCAAATGGGGTCGAAGGTGGACGCGCGGCGCCTCATGCAGGCTGCCGGCGTCCCGGTGGTGCCGGGAGACATGCCGTCAGATCAGTCCGACGAGGGCATCCAGTCTGCTATCGCGAGAGTCGGCCTTCCGGTCCTGGTCAAGGCGTCGGCTGGAGGCGGCGGCAAGGGCATGCGCCTCGTCCGTGATGGCTCGCAGCTTCTCGAGTCGGTGCAGGCCGCCCGGCGCGAGGCAACGGCCGCGTTCGGCGACGGCACGCTCTACGTCGAGCGCCTGGTCGATCGGCCGCGCCACGTCGAGGTGCAGGTCTTCGGCGACGCTTCTGGAAACGTCGTGCACCTGTTCGAGCGCGAGTGCTCCGTGCAGCGGCGCCACCAGAAGGTCATCGAGGAAAGCCCGTCGCCTGCACTGACGCCGGCACTCCGCGCGGCCATGACTGCCGCGGCGGTTCAGGCGGCCAGAGCCGTCGGGTACCGGAATGCCGGAACGGTCGAGTTCCTGCTCGAAGGCACGGGCGACGAGGCCCGCTTCTATTTCCTCGAAATGAATACCAGGCTTCAGGTCGAACACCCGGTCACCGAACAGGTGGCCGGCGTCGATCTCGTGCGGGCGCAGCTGCTCGTCGCATCAGGCGAGGTGCTGCCCTGGACTCAGAGCTCGCTCACGCAGCGCGGCCACGCCGTCGAGGCGCGCGTGTACGCCGAGGATCCCGCCGAGGGCTTTCTGCCGCAGGCGGGCCAAGTCCTGCTCTACCGGGAACCTCGGCTGCCCGGCGTGCGGATCGACGCCGGAATCGACGAAGGCGGCCACGTGTCGGTCCACTACGACCCGATGCTCGCCAAGGTGATCGCGACGGCGGAGACGCGCGACCTCGCGATCGCCCGCCTCACCTCGGCGCTGCGGCAATATCCGATTCTCGGCATCCGGACCAACGTGCCATTCCTGCTCCGGATTCTCGGCCACCCGACGTTCCACGCGGGTTCGATCGACACGACATTCCTCGACAGGGAGGGCGCGGCGCTGACGAGCCGGGACGGCACTGAGGTGCCGCCCGACGTGGCGGCCGCGGCCGCGGCGCACGCAGACGCGCCGATCGCCCCGGGTGCGGCCCAATCCCACGCCGGATGGGATCCGTGGCTGCAGCTCCGAGGGTGGCGCGCGTGACCGGCGCGCCGACGGTCACCCGGGTCGGCCCCGGGACCTACCGCGTGGAGCACGACGGGCGGAGCCGTCTCGTGTACGTCGCCGGTCCCCCGTCCAACCAATGGGCGTTCTGCGACGGCGAGACCTTCCGCATCGAAGACCGCACTTTGTCGCGTCGCGGCGGCGGACGCGCCCATGTGGCTCACGCCCTGACCGCGCCGATGCCGGCGACCGTGCTGAAGGTCCTGGTCGCGCCGGGGGCCGTCGTCAAGAAAGGCGACACGGTCGTCGTCCTCGAGGCCATGAAGATGGAGCTGCCGATCCGTGCGGCGGCCGATGCGACGGTGACGGCGGTCAACTGCCAGGAAGGAGATCTCGTCCAGCCCGAAACGGCGCTGATCGAGCTGGAGTAGGCGCGGGGTCGATGCACGGCGTCCGACCCGGCGTCGCCCTATGACGAATTTTCTCTCCGCCATCCGCGGCCGGACGATCACCATCGTCGAGGTGGGTCCGCGCGACGGCCTGCAGAACGAGCACGCCCCGATCGCGACACCTGACAAGATCGCGTTCGTCGACCGGCTGAGCGCCGCGAACCTGCCCGTGATCGAGGTGTCGGCCTTCGTGAGCCCGAAGTGGGTGCCGCAGATGGCCGATGCCGCGGAGGTGTTCGCCGGAATCGGGCGTCGGGCCGGCACGCGGTACACGGCGCTCGTGCCCAACCTGGCGGGTCTCGACCGCGCGCTGGCCGCCGCGATCTCCGAGGTCGCCATCTTTGCCGCCTCGAGCGAGACGTTCAGCCGTCGGAACATCAATCAGAGCATCGACGACTCGCTGACGACCTATCGGGCCGTCTGCGAACGGGCGCTGAACTCAGGGCTGCGCGTCCGCGGCTACCTCTCGACGGCCTTCGGCTGTCCGTTCGAAGGGCGGGTCGACGAAATCCGCGTCGCCGAGGTGGCATCCCGGCTGCTGGATCTCGGGGTCTTCGAAGTGGCGGTCAGCGACACCATCGGCATCGCTCGCCCCGACGACGTCTCGCGGGTGCTCGACGCGGTCCTCGCGCGAGTCGCGATCCACCAGGTCGCCCTGCACTTCCACGACACGCGGGGCACGGCGCTCGCCAACGTGCTCGCGGCGCTGGCGTTCGGCGTGAACACGTTCGACGCCTCGGCCGGCGGCCTGGGCGGCTGCCCGTACGCACCGGGCGCGGCGGGCAACCTGGCCACCGACGATCTGGTGTATATGCTCGATGGTCTGGGAGCCGACACGGGCGTGTCGCTCGAGAAACTGTCGGAAGCGTCGGCCTTCATCGGCAGCCGGCTGGATCACCGACTGCCATCGCGCTTCGCCCAGGCCACGGCGGCCGGGCGCGCGTAGCGCTTGCGTCAGGCCGTCTGCAGCGCCTTGACGACCTCGTCGAACGGCAGCATGTTGATGGCGTCGTAGTCCGCCGGACACCCGAACTCACGCTGCTGCGGCGCGGTGGGATTCCCGAGCGTGACGCAGAGGCCGCATCCGATGCAGAGGTCGGCCCGAACCGCGCAGACCATCCGGCCGTCGCGATCCGGCTCTTCCACGATACAACCGGCCACCGGACAGGCGGCCTGGCAGATCGAACACGCGAACGCGCCGAAGCAGCGGTCGGGATCGATCACCGCGATCGTGCGCGGCGCCTTCTTCCTGGGCCCGCCCATCATCTTGGTCCACATGGACCGGATTATAGCCGATTAGCGGAGGAGGTGTCCGATCGGCGGCTCGCCGATCTCGGGCATGACGGCATACAACGTCGAATCGTTCTCGAAGATCAGGGTGTTCGCGTTCGTGGCGAAATGGCGCGTGGTGTTCGGCTCGACCGGATCGGCGGCGGCCCTGAACCCCTGGCCGGTCATCCCGCCTCCGAGTCCGTTGCAGCTCGGAGGCGCTCCGCTGAACGCGGTCGCCTCCAGTTGGATGACGTATCCGGATCGTGTCACGACGTTGGCGTCGCCAAGCCCGCTGGTGACGAACGGCTCGTTGCTGCCTGGCGGCGGCGTACCGAGCGTCACCAGATCCGGCGCGTAAAAGCCGGAGCCGCACGTCAACGCGAACGTGAGCTGCGAACTGTTCAGGGTGCGGAGCGAGCCGATCGCGGAAGCCGAACCGGCGGCCTGACGTGCCGTGATCAGGCGCGGCAGCGCCATCGCCGAAAGCACTCCGATCACGCCTATGACGAACACCAGGTCGATCAGAGCGAAGCCGCGAGCCTGCGCAGGTTGGAGTCGCACCACTCTCCTTACGGTCCTTGACGTCACCGATGAGGTGCGAATGGCGTGCCGGAAGGAGACTTTCCGCTAAGCTATTGATACACTGGCGCTTGCATCGAAATAACGTGGGCTTCCAATTGACGCTTTCTGTCAGTCGGCGGGTCCATGTGACAACAATTGGCAAACAGGCTGGCGCCCGGTGGCCGGCAGAACGAATGGCGGAGGCGGGCGAGGCGAATCAGCCCGCCCGCAACAGGCGTGCGCTGAGGCCGACGACCAGCTCACGATCGGTCGGCGGGAGATCATCCACGAAGCAATCGATCGCTTCGACGATGAGACGCCACTGCGCGAGCCCGGTGACGACACTCAACGCGCTCAGACGCGCCTTCATTTCCTGCGGCACGCGGATGCTCAGCTGCGGATAGTCCTTGACCTTCTCTCCCTCTCTGGCACCCGCTGGCGGTCGGCCCGCCCGGCGACGGATCGGTCGGCTGTTGGACATCGCTCTTCGGTTGTGGCGCGGCACGGCCGAAATGCGCCCACTCCGCGGCGCATCGACGCCGTGTCTCAACAAGGGCACGCGACGCAACCGCGAAGGCTACGGTGCAAAGGCGGTTCCACTGAACGTAGCGCCCACTGAATCGCCGATGCGGCCAGCCGCGATGCGAGGCGGCTCGTCTGCGGCCGACGCGGCGCACCGACGCCGTCACGTTCTCACGTCCGCGACCCGCGGCACGTCGATGCCGAGCGCCGTCGCCAGGTCGATCTGATGCTCCTGCTCCTGACGGAGAATCTCGCGGATGTCCTCGGCGATGCCGTACTCGCCAAGCGCCTCGCACTGCTTGATTCGCGCGCGGTAGTGGCGGACCGTTTCGGTTTCGTTGTCGAGGTCCGCGCGCAGCATCTCTTCCGCCTTCTCGCTGAGCTTTACCGGAAGCGGCGTCGCCGTCGGCATCCCGCCCAGATAGTCGACGTGCTTGGAGATCTTGAGGGCGTGCTGCAGCTCCTGTTGCGCGTGCTTCTGCAGTTCGGCGGCGATGCTCATGTATTGAGGGCCGGTGAGAACCTGGGAATACACGACATACGCGATGATCGCCTGGTACTCCCTCGCCAGGTCTTCGTTCAAGCGGTCGATCAGCTGGGCGTGTGAAACGGTCGAATCGGTCATAATGCCTCCTGCTGTCGAGGTCCCGGTGGACCCCGAGCAGGATTGGGTCTTGCACAAGTTCTGCCCGATGCAGGGACGCCTCATGCTCATCGCGGCGACCGTCTCGGTCGCCACCGTCATGGCCCAGACCCCGGTCAGTCCGCCCAAGAACTGGTACTCACCGGCGCAGGACGTGCAGGTGGGCCAGCAGGCCGCCGCGCAGGTCCGGCAGCAACTGCCAATGCTCGATGACGACCTGGTCGCGTCGTACGTCGACGCCGTGGGACACCGGCTGGTCGGCGCCATTCCGTCCGCGCTTCGCCACCCGGAGTTCCAGTACACGTTTCAGGCGGTCAACGTCAAAGACATCAACGCGTTCGCCCTGCCCGGCGGGCCGATGTTCGTCAATCGCGGCATGCTCGCCGCCGCCCGGACCGAGGGCGAAGTCGCCGGCGTCATGGCGCACGAGCTCAGTCACGTCGTGCTGCGCCACGGCACCGCGCAGGCGAGCAAGGCCACGCCCTACGAGATCGGCGAGCTCGCCGGGGCGCTGCTCGGGTCGGCGGTCGGCGGGCGAGTCGGCGATCTGATCACCCAGGGGTCGCGGCTCGGTATCGGGGTCGCGTTCATGCGCTACAGCCGCGAATACGAGAAGCAGGCCGATATCGAGGGCTCGCACCTGATGGCGCGCGCAGGGTACGACCCCAAGGAGATGGCCAACATGTTCAAGATGCTCGAGCAGCAGGGAGGGCCGGGCGTCCCCGAATGGCTGAGCGATCACCCGAATCCGGGCAATCGCTATGCATACATCTCCGAGGAGGCGCGAACGCTCGACGTCGCCAATCCCATTCGGAGCACGCGGGCGTTCGACCGGCTGCAGGCGCACCTCCGCGCGCTGCCGCCGGCGCCGGCGATGGCCGACGTGGTCAAGCCGGGCGCGCGGTGAGCGTCAGAACTTCAGCACCAGGCCGATGCTGCCGCGCCAGAAGTCCAGCTTCTCGCCCGTGAAGACGAACAGCGTCATGTCCTTGAACGTCCGGAACCGGCGCACGTCGCCGCGTACGCCGAGATGCGCGGTCGGCAGCAGGTTGATGCCGCCGCCCAGGTCGTAGCCGAACGCGTTCTTGTCGATGCTGAGGGCGGAGAACGACAACGACGCGTGCGGCCGGATCAGGCCGACGCCGCCGACCAGGTAGGGGCGAATCGGTCCCACGGGCACCGACACCGTGACGTTGGTCGTGAAGGTCAGCACGGACGTGTCGGCGCCGGGCGTCTCCCCGAAGAAGTCCTTCGCGTAGCCGAAGTCCGCTTCGAACCCGAGCACGGTGCCCATCGAGCCGAGCGACACCCCGAGGTTCGTGCGTTTCTCCTGGCAGTTCGTCAGGCTGACGCAGTTGGCGGAGTCGCCGCCGAAGTTGAAGCCGTAGAACGGCGTAATGTAGCCGTCGGCGCGTGCGGGCGCGGCCGCGGCGACGAGCAGCGCGGTCGCAAGGACCGCCAGACGAGTCATACGCACCAGGCACCCTCCAGCCAGCATCATAGCCGGAGCCGGCCCGGCGTACAAGCGCGGTCAGGCCGCCGGGCGTTCGGCCCGGCGCGCCTCCCGACGGCTCGTTTGAGTAGCAACGATCGCCTGTGATACAACAGTGGGACCCTGACCCGCCCATGGGCTACCTGTTCGCCAAGAAACACGCCGCCGCCCTCCAGAGCTTCGCCGCCTCGAACGTGCTGCTCGCCTTCGACTACGACGGCACGCTCGCGCCGATCCACGCGACGCCCGCGCGCGCCCGGATGCGTCAGCGGACCCGGCGCCTCCTGGCGGCGGTCGCCCGCCGCTATCCCTGCATCGTCGTCTCCGGCCGGACGCACGACGAGCTGGCTCGACATCTCGACGGCATTCCGATCTGGCACGTCGCCGGCAACCACGGCGTCGAGCCGTGGGATAAGACCACCGCGTTCGCCGAGCACGTCCGGGAATGGATGCGCATGCTCGAGCGCCGGCTCAAGGCCGTGCGCGGCATCACCATCGAGGACAAGACCTACTCGATCGCCATCCACTACCGCCGCGCCCGGCAGAAGGAGGTCGCCCTGGCCGCCATCCGCCGGAGCCTGCGGCGCCTCCGCGGCAGCCGGGTGGTGAACGGGCGGCAGGCGATCGACGTGGTTCCGCGCGGCGCGCCAGACAAGGGAACGACCCTCGTCCGCGCCAGGCGGCAGCTCGTCTGCGACGTCGCCATCTACGTGGGCGACGACGCGACCGACGAGGACGCGTTCGCGTGCGAGCAGCCGGACCGGCTGCTCGCCATCCGCGTCGGCGCCGAGCGGGGCTCCCGCGCGGCGCACCACCTGCGCAGCCAGAATCGAGGTGGACGCGCTGCTCGCCGCGCTGATCGCGGCAAGACCGGCCCGCCCGGCCGCGTCCCGGCGTTCGAAGGCCGAGGGACCGACGAGCGCCGGTCCTGCGGCGGCGCCGCGGCCAGCGAGATGACGTCGCGGCGCCGGCCGCCACCGTTCGAAGAGCCCGACGATGCGCGTCGGTTCGAGGAGGTGGCGCCTCCCGGGCAGCCCGACCGTGCAGCCGCCGCGCGTCAGCCGGCCGATGCCGTCGATCGGGCGGCGATCTCCTCGAAGGTCTCCTGCGCCCGATCGCATCCGAAGCGGAGCGTCATGGGGCGGTAGTCGAGCAGCTGCTGGCGCAGCGGGCCCGACTCCGGATCGCGGCGCAGCACCCGCAGGTCATCATTACAGGCGCTTCCGGGTTCGTCGGGCGCCATCTCGTCGCCGACCTGTGCGAGCTGGGGATCCTCGGCGGCGGCCAGGCCCGGATGTCTGCAAGGCCACGTGCGCAGGTATCTGCCGGAGTTCCGGCAGCCCGACACACGGATCGCCTACGACACGCCCGCCATCGGCCGGACCTCGAACGGCCGACTGGCCTCGCCGAAGTACACCGACAGGTGCGGGAACGGGATCTCGATCCGGCGGGCGTCGAACGCCTTCTTGATGCGCCGGCGCAACTCGCGGCCGACATCCCACTGCTTGAGGGGCAGCGTCTTGATGCGCACCTTGATCGTCACGGCGGAATCGCCGAAGGCGTCGACGCCGAGCACCTCGAGCGGGGCGAGGAGGCTGGGCGCGTACGCCGGATCCTCCTGCAGGTCGGCGCCGACCTCCTTCAGCACGGCCGTGACGGCGTCGGTGTCCTCCTTGTACGCCACGCCGACGTCGAGGACGGCATAGGAGAAGTCGCGGGTCATGTTGGCGAGGCGCTCGATGGCGCCGTTGGGGAAGATGTGAACCACGCCCTGGAGATCGCGCAGGACGATCGTCCTCAGGTTGATGGCCTCGACGAGCCCGCCGGTCCCGTTGATCACGGCGACATCGCCGACGCGGACCTGGTTCTCGAAGATCATGAAGAAGCCGCTGATGATGTCGCGAACGAGCGTCTGCGCGCCGAAGCCGACGGCGAGGCCGGCAATGCCGGCGCCGGTCAGGATCGGCATGATGTCGACCTGGAGCTCCTTGAGGATCATCAGCCCGGCGACGGCCGCGATCGCCACCGACGAGACGTTCTCGATGAGCGCGCCCAGGGTGCGGGCGCGCTTCACGCGCTCGAGGGCATTGACCGCTTCGTCGCGGCTGATCTCGTCCTCGAGCCGCCGCACCATGGCCGCGACCACGCGGCCCACGGTGTAGGCCATAATGCCGATGAGCACGATGCGCAGGCCGGAGCCGAGGAGCCAGCTGAGCAGCATGCCCGGATCGGGCCCCACCACGAGCGGGATGCCGACCATCTTGGCCACCGGCACGCTCAGCAGCACGACGGTCGCCAGAAACGCGACCACTCGGATGAGCCGGATCGGACGCCGGACGATCGGGCCTGCAAACTGTACGTTCCGTTCGCCGCGGAGCGCGAGCAGCAGAACGGCCCGGGCGATTCGCGCCATCACTTCCGCGACGGCGTAGGCGGCGACCAGCACGGCCGCCAGCCCGCCGATCACGACCGGCCAGCCCGGCAACTGATCGAAGAGCAGATGTGACATGAAGCCTCCCGGCGTTCATGATGGCACATCGACCTGAACCGCCCGACGCGCGCCGGGCCTCGGAGACATGCCAGACGAACGACTCCTCATCGTCTCGAACCGGTTGCCGATCACCATCCGGCTGCGCGACCAGCGGCTTCAGCTGGTCCAGTCCTCCGGCGGTCTGGCGACCGGCATGCGCGGCTGCCATGAGGTCATGGGCGGACTGTGGATCGGCTGGCCCGGCGAGGTCTCCGGCCTGACTCCGGCCCAGCGGGCCGAGCTCGCCGAGCAGCTCGAGGCCCGCAGCATCGTGCCCGTGCACCTGTCGGCGCAGGAGGTGCGGGAATATTACGAAGGCTTCTCGAACGGCGTGATCTGGCCGCTCTGCCACTACTTGCTCGACCGGATCCCGCTGCACTCCCGGGGCTGGCACATGTACCGCGACGTGAACGCCAGGTTCGCCGATCACGTCGCGCAGCACCATCAGCCGGGCGATCTCATCTGGGTGCACGACTACCAGCTCACGCTGCTGCCTGGAATGCTCCGTGAACGGCTGCCCGAGGCGCGAATCGGCTTCTTCCTGCATATCCCCTGGCCGAGCGCCGAGGTCTTCCGCATCCTGCCGTGGCGCGAGGAGGTCATCCACGGCATGCTCGGCGCGAACCTGATCGGCTTCCACACCAGGACCTACGCGCGCCACTTCGCCGACGCGGTCCGCTCGATCGCCCGCCGCGACGCGGGGGACGATCGCGTGCGCGTCAACGGGCGCGAGGTGCGGTTCGGCGCCTTTCCGATGGGCATCGACGTCAATCGATTCGAGCGGCTGGCCGACGATCCGCAGACCGAGGCGCAGGCCGCCACCATCAGGCGCGAGGCCGGCGATCGCGCCATCCTGCTCGGCATCGACCGGCTGGACTACACCAAAGGGCTGCTCCGCCGGCTGCTCGCCTTCGAGCGGCTGCTCGAGCACGAGCCGTCGCTGCGCGATCGCGTCCGGCTGGTGCAGGTGGCGGTGCCCTCGCGGACCGGCGTCGCGCCGTACCGCGCCTACCGCCAGGAGCTCGACGAGCTCATCGGCCGGATCAACGGCACGGTCGGCACGGTCAACTCGGTGCCGATTCACTACCTGTATCGATCGGTGTCGCCGCAGCAGCTGGTCGCGCTGTACCGGGCCGCCGACGTGATGCTGGTCACGCCGCTGCGCGACGGCATGAACCTGGTCGCCAAGGAGTTCGTCGCGTCGCGGAGCGACGAGGATGGGGTGCTGCTCCTCAGCGAGTTCGCGGGCGCCGCCGAGGAGCTCGGCGACGCCATGCTGGTCAACCCGTACGACGTCGAGGCGATGATGTCGGCCATGCAGCGGGCGCTGGCGATGACCCGCCAGGAGCGGAGCGCGCACATGCGGACGCTGCGGGCGTCGGTGCTGCCGCGCGACGTCCACCAATGGGCGCAGCGCTTCATCGCCACACTGCAGGACGCCCGGTTGACCGAGCTGCCCGAGGCGCGCCCGAGCTCGCTGCCCCTCGACGCGACGGTGGCACGCCTGCGCAAGGCCCGGTCGCTCGTCCTGCTGCTGGACTACGACGGCACGCTCACGCCGCTCGTGCCGCGCCCGGAGCAGGCGGTGCCGGATCGCGAGCTCCTCGGCCTGATCGCGACCCTCGGCGATCGCCGCGGAACGGCCGTCCACATCGTCTCGGGCCGCCCGCGCGAGACGCTCGACGAGTGGTTCGGTCCCCTGCCGATCGCCCTCTGGGCGGAGCACGGCCTCTGGCATCGGGCGCCGGGCGCGCCGTGGGCGCCGACCGTCGAGGTCGACCTGTCGTGGCGCGACGAGGTGCGCCGCCTGTTCGAACGGATGGCCGCCGAGACGCCCGGGGCCCACGTCGAGGAGAAGTCGGCGTCGCTCGCGTGGCACTACCGGCAGGTGGCACCGGCGCTCGGAGTCGAACGCGCGGCGGCGCTGAGACGCCAGCTCTCGGAACTGCTCGCGTCGACCGCCGCCGAGGTGCTCGACGGCAGCAAGGTCGTCGAGGTGCGGCCGCGCGTCGTCAACAAGGGGCTCGTGGTCGCGCGCATCCTCGAGTCGACCGACGCGGCCGCGCGGCTGGTCGCCGTCGGCGACGATCGCACCGACGAGGACATGTTCGCCGCCTTGCGACCGACCGATCTCGCGGTGCACGTGGGCCCGGCCCCGAGCCGCGCGGCGCTGCGCCTGGCCGATACGGCGGCCACGCGGGCCTTCCTGCGGGCCATCGCCGGGTGAGGCGGTGCGCGGCAGGCGCGACTTCTCCAATGCCGCGGAGCCACGTCACGTCCAGGAGGGTCCGATGCGCCGATCGCTTCGCCGACAGCTGCGCTGGTTTCGTGCTTACGCCGTCGTTTCGTCGTTCGTGCTCGCCGGCCTCGCGGCGATGACGTTCCGGCAGGCCGTGCGCGCCGCCGAGCCGCCGGGCGAGCTGACCGTCCAGCGGCTCAACGTCGTCGACGCCGACGGCACGTTGCGCCTCGTCATCTCGAACAAGGACCGCATGCACCCGGGCGTGATCGACGGCAAGGTGATCAAACGCGAACGGAAGGTCGCGGGCCTGATCTTCTTCAACGATCAGGGCGACGAGGTCGGCGGGCTCACCTTCACGGGCCAGCGGAAGGCGGACGGGACCCGCCAGGCCGACGCAGGCATCATGTTCGATCAGCTCAAGCAGGACCAGACCATCGGCTTCAGCTACAGCGAGGGCGGCGGCAGGCGCACGGCCGGCTTTGAGGTGTGGGATCCGCCCGACGCCAACATCGGGGAGCTGATCGAGAAGCTGAACGCCGCCAACGCCATCGGGGATCCCGGACAGCGGGCCGCCGCCGTCACAGCCGCCCGCCGGTCGTTCCCTCCACGCCCCCGCCGGGTGTTCGTCGGCAAGGACGCCGACCATCAGGCGGTCGTCTCGCTGGCCGACGGCCTGGGCAAGCCGCGCCTGAGGCTCTCGGTGGACGCCGCGGGTGCGGCCGGAATCGAGTTCCTCGACGCCGCCGGCAAGGTCGTCTCACGAATCCCGAAGTAGCCCCGCGCGAGCTCGAGGCCGCGGCCCGGCGCCGCCGCCGGTCGGGGGCAAAGTGGCCGACCCGGGAAAGACGTGACAGACTCCCATCGACGGTGCCCAAGGCAAGGCAGCGCCCGTCGAAAGGCGTCGTCGAGCCACGGCGGCGAGCCTTGATGACCTGGCCGCGTCTCCATATTTGTAGTAAGCTGTCCAGATATGGAATCGACCCGCCCCGCGCCCCGCGCGACGACCGACGGCGCCGGCCTGCCCGTGGCCGCGCGCGAGTCGAGCGAGGTGCGCCGCCGCCTGTCCGGCCCGGCCCTCCGCACCTTCTTCAACGTCACCCGGGCCTGGGGGCTCGGCGCCGGCGACGAGCGCGCGCTGCTCGGCTGGCCGCCGACCTCGACCTTCCACAAGTACAAGGCCGGCGCCCCCGGCACCCTGGCGCTCGACACGCTCACGCGCCTGTCGCTCGTGCTCGGCATCTACAAGAACCTCCACGTCCTCTATCCCGAACCGGAGCTGGCGGATCGGTGGGTCACGCTGCCGAACAGCCATCCCCTGTTCGGCGGCCGGCCGGCCCTGCGCCTGATGATCGACGGCGGCCTCGACGGGCTCTACCGGGTCCGCCGGCTGCTCGACGCGCGGCGCGGCTGATGGCGGTTGCCGCCCCGCGGGCGCGCGTGCACTGGCGCCGCACCAGCCGCCTCATCCCGAGCCGCTACCCCGCGACCGGCCTGTTCGACCGCGTCGCCTCGCCCGAGGATCTCGACGCCGTCATCGAGCTGGAGAGCTGGACGAACGACCGCGTCAACGCCGAGCTCGGCGTGCTCTCGATCGTCCCGCGCGAGCAATGGCTCACGGGCCGTCCCCACGCGAGCGTCGTCATGGCGGCGTTCTGCCATCCGGCGCCCGGCGGCGGGCGCTTCTCCGACGAGCGGCGCGGCGCCTGGTACGCCTCGCGGACCCTCGAGACGGCGCTGGCCGAGTCGGTGTACCGGCGAACCCGCGAGCTGGCCGAGATCGGTTGCTTCGAGACGCGCGTGCAGATGCGCCTCTATCACGCCGACTTCCGCGCGGAGTTTCACGACGTGCGCCGCGGCCTCCGCTTCGCCCCCCTCTACCGCGACCACGACTACAGCGCCTCGCAGCGGTTCGCCAATACGCTCCTCGAGTCGGGCTCCAATGGCATCGTGTACCGCAGCGTCCGGCGCCGGGGCGGCGAGTGTCTCGCCTGCTTCCGGCCGCGGCTGGTGCTGAACGTGACCGTCGCTGCCCACTACGAATACCGGTGGGAGGGCCGCCGCGACCCGATCGTGACCCGGCTCCGCGGGCCGTCCGCGCGCCAGGGCTGAACGCGGGCTTGCCGCCGGCCCCGGGGCCGGCGGCGTCGCTGTCAGCTTCCCGGGGCGGTTTGCGATCTGTGTGGGTAACAAGGGAGGACTGCCTATGGACCGCCGATGGCCGCGACGGATCGGAGTGTCTGCCTTCTGCGCACTGGCGCTCGCTGCGATGACGGCGTCGGCGACGATCCGGGAGACGTTCAGCGTCCTGGACGCGACCGGCGTGATGTCGACGGTGCACACCGGTGGGCCGGCGAACCTCCGCAACGCCTTCTTCCAATCGCTCGGCACCAATGGCCGGTCCTGCGCGACCTGTCACACGTTCCAGAATGCGCTGAGCTTGGGCGCGGCCGACGCGCGCGCTCGCTATGCCGCCACACGCGGCAGGGACCCCCTGTTTGCGGACGTCGACGGGGCGAACTGCCGCGGCGCGGCGCCCGGGGACCGCTCGGCCCACAGCCTCATCCTCGGGCACGGTCTCATCCGGGTCGGGCTCCCGGTCCCGGCGCACGCGCAGTTCACGATTCAGGCCGTCTACGACCCGTACGGGTGCGCCGATGCCGCCGATCCGACGACCGGCGTCCGCAGCCTCTCGGTCTACCGCCGACCGCTGCCTGCGACGAACCTGCGGTTCCTCAGCGCCGTGATGTTCGACGGGCGCGACACCGTCGCCCCGCTCAACGCGCCCGCGACGTTCGCGGCAAACCTGGTCACCGACCTGACGCAGCAGGCGCTCGAAGCCACCCTCGGCCACGCGCAGGCCGCGGCGGCGCCCACGGCCCGCCAGCTCGCCGAGATCGTCGACTTCGAGGTGAACCTGTTCTCGGCGCAGTCCTGGGACCGCCGGGCGGGGTCGCTTCGCGCCGGCCGCGCGCGCGGCGGCCCGCTCGCGCTCGCGCGACAGGAGTACTATCCCGGCATCAACGACTCGCTCGGCGGCAACCCGACCGGCGCGGCGTTCGATCCCGACGCCTTCTCGATCTTCGCGCCATGGGAGAGCCTGCAGGCCGCCAGACAGGATCGGGCCGCCCGGGACACGGCGGCGATTGCCGCCGGCGAGCGGCTCTTCAACACGTTTCCCCTGACCATCACCGCCGTCGCCGGGTTGAACGACGCGCTCGACCAGGCATCCATCCCCGGGACCTGCACGACCTGCCACGACGCGCCGAACGTCGGCGACCATTCGCTTCCCGTGCCGCTCGACATCGGGGTCAGCCACTCCACCAGCTTCGAAACCGACCCCCGCATCGCCGCGGGCCTCTCGCACCTCAGCCTGCCGGACCTGCCGATCTTCAAGGTCACCTGCACGGCGGTCGCGCCCGAACGGACGATCTACACGACCGATCCCGGCCGGGCGCTCATCACGGGAAGCTGCGCCGACCTGACGCGCGGCAAGGGACCGATCCTGCGAGGCCTCGCCGCGCGGGCACCGTACTTCCACAACGGCGCCGCCGCGACGCTGCAGGAAGTCGTCGACTTCTACAATGACCGCTTCGAGATGAACCTGACCGACACCCAGAAGCAGCAGCTGGTGGCGTTCCTCCAGTCGCTCTGAAAGGGAAGTCCCAGCAGGCGTCGCCCGATCAGGGGCGCGGCGCTGGCGCAGGCTGCCGTGGAGGTAGCTGCGCGACTTCTCCCAGTGGCGATACACCGCGCGCTCGGACAGGCCGCGAATCCGCCGCGACAGGGCAAGACAGGGTCGAGTCGACCGTCATCCTGATGGAACCGGAATGATTATGGCGAGGGGACGCCCGACGTCAACCGCCCTCGCCTGATTCGGCCGATCGGCTAAGATTCGCGGCATGATGAGCCGACTCCGCTGCCGCGGCCTGCTTCTGGTCGCCCTCCTTTCCCTCGCCGCGCCCGGGCTGGCGAAGACCGTCGAGCTCGACGCGGCGACCATCGCCGACATCGATGCGGCGTTCGCGGCCGGCACGCTGACCTCCGAGCAGCTCGTGCAGCTGTGCCTGGCGCGGATTCGCGCCTACGATCGCCAGGGACCGGCGCTTCACGCGATCATCGCGCTCAATCCGAAGGCGCTCGAGACGGCGCGCGCCCTCGACGCCGAGCGCAAGGCCAGGGGCCCGCGTTCTCCGCTCCACGGGATCCCGGTGGTGCTCAAGGACAACTACAACACGGCGGATCTCCCGACCACCGGCGGCTCGGTGCTGCTCGAGGGCTCGATCCCGCCCGAGGACGCGTTCCTGGTGAAGAAGCTCCGCGCGGCGGGCGCGATCATCCTCGCCAAGGTCAACATGTCGGAATTCGCGTCGGGCGGCGCGCACAGCTCCCTCGGCGGCCAGTCGCTCAACCCGCACGATCTGACGCGCAGCCCATCGGGATCTTCGGGCGGCACCGGCGTGGCGATCGCGGCCGCCTACGCGCCGCTCGGGTTCGGCACCGACACCGGCGGCTCGATTCGCGGTCCGTCGGCGGCCAACGGAATCGTCGGCCTGAAGCCGACCCACGGGCTGCTCAGCCGGAGCGGCATCATCCCGCTGGCGCTCACCTTCGACACCGGCGGACCGATGGCGCGCAGCGTGTACGACGTCGCCGTCGCGCTCGGCGTCCTGACGGGGGTCGATCCGGCCGACGCGGCGACCAGCAAGAGCGACGGCCGGTTCGAGACCGACTACAGCAAGGACCTGAAGGCCGACGCGCTCAAGGGGGCGCGCATCGGCATCGCGCGCGACTTTCTCGGCGCCGATCCCGATGTGGACTGGGTCGTCGAGGCGTCCCTCGACAGGATGCGCGCGGCCGGCGCCACCGTGATCGACGTGCGGTACCCCAAGTGGCTGCTCGAAGCCAAGGAGGACTTCTACACCGCGATCCGCTATCCGGAGTTCGCCGCCCAGATCGCCGACTACCTGGCGACCCTCGGGCCGAAGTACCCGAAGACGCTCGACGAGATGATCGAGCGTGCGAACGGGTTCCCCTCGACGCGCGCCGACGGCGCGGGCCCGAATCCCAGCCGCTGGAACCTGTTCAAGGTGGAGGCGAAGAGCGGATCGACGAGCGACCCGCGCTACACATCGGTGCGCGACCACGGGCTGCCGCTCGTGCGCGCGATCGTCGAAGGAATCATGGCGTCCGAAAAGCTCGACGCCATCGTCTACCCCACCTCGTCGCGGCGCCCTGGCCTGATCGCCGAGACCGGCCAGGGCGGCGCTGGTGGCGGCGGCGAGCGATCGGCCACCAACATCGCCAACCTGACGGGTTTCCCCGATCTGATCGTGCCTGCCGGCTTCACCGGCGACAAGCTGCCTGTCGCGCTGTCGTTCTTCGGGCCGGCGTTCAGCGAAGGCAGGCTGCTGGCGCTCGGCTACTCCTTCGAGCAAGCCACACACGCGCGGCGCCTGCCGATCCATGCGCCGCACCTGCCGGGGGAATCGATTTCGGTGCCGTGAGGCGGTCAGACCTTGAGCAGCTCGGCGAAATTCGCGATCGCGGCAGCCTCAGTCTGGTAGGTCGGGACGATGCCCAGCAGCCGCGTGCGCACAAGAATCTCGCGCACGGCATCGGAGCGGACGACCAGCTTCAGCTCACCCGCGGCCTGGCGGACGAACGTGAACGCCCGGGCCAGCTCGCCCACGGCAGCGGCGTCGAGCGCGGTGACGCCCGAGAGGTTGAGCACGATCCGCCGCGCGCCGCCGGCGACCGCACGGGTCACCGCGTCGCGCAGCGCCGGGCCGTTCTCGACACCGAGCCGGCCGTCGACGTCGAGTATCGTGATGTCGTCGAGAGACCAGGAACGAATCAACACAATAGCGATTGTGGCGTACTCTGGTGACGATTCGGTAACCGGTTCGCGCGACGACTCCGTTTGGCGCGGTCACCTGCCAGGTGTCGTGACCCGAACGGCGCTGCGGCGCAGACGTGGCAGCCGAAACGGCGCCCCCGCAGGGCGAGCGTCGGGCGGTCGCGTTGACAGGGCGAATCGACCCGAGGTACACCATGCACGCTCCAGCGAGCCGGATGCTCTCGGCCGTGTCTGGCCGGTCCCCTCGCGCACGGCGGATCGCCGTCGAGAGCCTCTCTCCTTCAGCTGCCGACGGAGGGTCCCATGCAGTGTCCCGCACGCGTTCACGTGCTCGCTCTCTTCATCACCCTTGCGATGAGCTCCGCGCTGCTCGCCCAGGGCGGCAACGGGCTGATTGAAGGAGTCATCCGGGACGAACAAGGGGGAGTCCTGCCCGGCGTCACGGTCACGATGCGCAATCAGACGTCCGGCGTGGCCCGCACGACCGTCACGGCATCCGACGGCGCTTACCGCTTTCCGGCGCTGCTGCCCGGTACCTACTCGGTGACCGCTAACCTGCAGGGATTCACGGCGGAAACGGTCAAGGACCTGACGATCACCATCGGGTTGTCGCTGAGGCAGGACTTCACGATGCGGATCAGGAGCCTCTCGGAGTCGGTGACGGTGACCGGGCAGGCCCCGGTGGTGGATACGACGAAGTCCGAGGTCGCCGGCGTGGTCACACCCATTCAGATACAGACGCTGCCGGTCAACTCCCGCCAGTATCTCTCGCTCGCGCTGCTCATGCCGGGGACGAGCCTCGACGCGACGAGATCCTTCTTCGCCACCGTGAACGTCGGCGGGTCGATGACCTTCAACAGCACCGGCAACATCGTCGACGGCATGATCAACAACTGGGACGAGGACGGCGAGCCCCGGCAGGACCTCCCGCAGGACGCCGTGCAGGAGTTCAAGGTCAGCAACGTCCAGGCGCCGGCGCAGTTCGGGCTCGCCACGGGCGGCATCGTGGAGGTGGTGACCAAGTCGGGCGGCAACGCGTTCCACGGCGACGCGTTCGAGTACTTCCGCGACAAGTCGCTGAACGCGCTCGAACCGTTCCAGACCGAGAAGCCGGCATTCCGCCGGCATCAGTTCGGCGGCGCGCTCGGCGGTCCGATCATCCGCGACCGGATGCACTTTTTCGCGTCGCTCGAGGACACGAAGATCAACGAGTTCTACACCGTCCACACGGGGCTGCCGCAGTTCTACTCGTCGGTGGAGGGGACCTTCGCCAAGCCGTCCCATCGCTACCTGTACGTCGGCCGCGGCGACTGGCAGATCAGCAACGACCAGAGCCTGTTTGCTCGATACGCGCAGGAGGACGAGCTGTCGACGTGCGGCGGCTGTGGCGGGACCACGGCGACCAGCGCCGGCTTCGATCAGAAGACGCCCCGCAAGAGCATCGTCGTCGGCCACACGTGGATCCAGGGGTCGAGTCAGCTCAACGACTTCCGGTTCCAGTACGCGCGCGGCGGCTACTACATCGCCCCGAGCGGCACCTCGATCTGGACCGACGTCGGCAACTTCTCTGCCACCCGCATCGACCGGCTGAGCCCGACCTACGACTTCCCGTCGCTCTCCTACGGCAGCAGCTTCGACGAGATCGGCCCCGAGAGCCGATGGGAGGTGAGAGACACCTACAACATCACCCACGCCTCGCACGACATCAAGTTCGGCGGCGAGTACAACTACATGCCGTACCTCGAGGAGAACACCGGCAATCCCCTCGGAACGTTCACCTTCTCGCAGGACCAGCCCTTCAACCCGAGCGATCCGGCCTCGATCGCCGCGCTGACCGGCGCCACGACCTTCTCGGCCAGCCTGCCGCCGATTCATACGCCGCGCACCACGAAGTACGGCGTCGTGTTCGTGCAGGACGACTGGAAGGCGCGGCCCAACCTGACGCTCAACGTGGGCCTGCGGTGGGAGCGGCTGTACGGCTGCTGCAACGAGGACCTCGACCCGTCGATCTTCCCGGTGACCATCCCCTACATCGACGTGTCGAAGCGCGGCGACAGCAACAACTTCGGCCCGCGCACCGGTTTCGCCTGGGACATCCGCGGCGACGGCGACTCGGTGGTGCGCGGCGGCTACGGCCGCTACTACGGCCACACGCGCATCCTCGGCGCCCTCAACGAATTCCGGAACTACCAGCAGTTCAGTGTCAACATCAGCAACCCCTCGTACCCCGACCCGTACGGCGGTCGCGACCCGAGCTCGTTCGTCGTCTCGCGCCCGGCGAACATCACCGTGCTCGCCAACGACTACCAGCAGCCGGCGTCCGACCAGTTCAGCGCGGGCCTCTCGCAGAAGCTGACCGCCGATCTGGCCCTTCACGTGGATGCCGTGTACAGCCACGTCACCGAGGATCGGAAGATTCGCGACATCAACCCGCGCGACTCCGCCACCGGGCTGCGGCCGAATCCGACCTTCGGCCGCGTCGATCAGTACCAGTCGACCGGCGACGTGAAATACAAGGCGCTGTACGTGAAGCTGGACAAGCACTTCAGCCACCGCACGCAGTTCCTCCTGTCCTACACGTTCGATCACAGCAACGACAACGCCCCGCTCGGGCGCTTCATCGACGCGCTGAATCCCGGACTGGACCAGGGGCCGTCTAACGGCGAGCGGCGGCAGGCGCTGGTGGCGAGCGGCGCGTTCCTCGGCCCCTGGGGCGTGACGCTCGGCGCCGTCTGGACGCTCCGGTCCGAGCTCCCCTGGACGGCGACCGCCGGCAGGGACCTGAACGGCGACGGCTTCAACACCGACCTGGTGCCAGGAACGACCCGCAACGCGGGGAGCCGCGACCTCGACCTGGCCGCGGTCAACGCCTGGCGCGCGGGCAACGGGCTCGCGGCCGTCACCTCCTCGCAGATCGACAGCTCGCGCATCAACATCTTCGATTTCCGCGCCAGCAAGACCATCGAGCTGGGCCCGGCGCGAGTCGAGATCATCGGCCAGGCATTCAACCTGTTCAACACGCTCAACCTGCAGGCGCAGTACGGCGGCGGCCGGGTGACGAACGCCCTGTCGCCCAACTTCGGCTCGATTCAGACCGCGCGGCCGGGCACCCAGGGCGAGCTGGCCGCCAAGATCAGCTGGTAAGGGGGACGTGATGCGACCCACCGATTGCATTCGTCGCGCGTCGGTCATCCTGACGGCCCTCGTCGCCGTCGTTGTCTCGGCCGGCGCCGACGCCGCCGAGGGACTGCGGGCCGCCGATCTGCCGAAGCTCCAGTCGGTCGGCGACGTGCGGCTGTCGCCGGACGGCAGCCGCGTGGTCTACGGCGTGGTGAAGAACGACCGGCCCGGGCGCCCGTACACGCAGCTGTGGATTGCGGGCGTGGCCGGCGGCGCGGCGAAGCCGCTGCTGCCGCCGGGCAGGCGCGGGGCGTCGCCGCGATGGTCGCCCGATGGAAAGTGGATTGCCTTCGTGGGGTCCGACGGAAAGACGTCGTCGCTGACGATCGTGCACCCGGACGGCACCGGCCTCGTGCCGCTGGCGCCCGTGCGCAGCACCAACGACCCGCTCCCGTCGATGGGCGACGTGCTCTCCTGGTCGCCCGACGGCCACCAGATCGCCTTCGTCTCGGCGACGCCCGGGCCCGAGCGCGAAGCCAACGGCGATCCGATGGTCATCACGCGGTACCTGTACAAGCCGACGGCGGGCGAAGGGCTGACGCGGTTCAACGACAACCGCCGCCTCCACATCTTCGTCGTCGACGTGGCCACCAGGAGCGTGCGGCAACTCACGACCGGCAGCTACTACGAGCATTCCCTCGCGTGGTCTCCGCAGGGAGAGGTCATCGCCTTCATTTCGAACCATGCGAAGGACCCGGACCGCTTCTTCAACTACGACGTCTTCACCGTCGACGCCAAGGCCGGGACGATCCGGCAGCTGACCGACACGAAGAACGCCGAGTACCGGCCGGTGTGGTCGCCGGATGCCCGGCACATCGCCTACCTCGGCACCAAGCGCCCGCTGACATCGTCGGAGACGACGATGGAGGACACGCACGTCTGGGTGATGAACGCCGACGGAACGAACCGGCACGAGATCGGCGACGCGCTGGACGCCAGGC
The DNA here is from genome assembly GCA_963840225.1 of uncultured Acidobacteriota bacterium. GTDB lineage: Bacteria > Acidobacteriota > Vicinamibacteria > Vicinamibacterales > CAVVIG01 > JBLMXQ01. The sequence goes on along the minus strand of CAWIYH010000004.1, from coordinate 30,485 downwards.
AGGGCTTCCCCGACTGGGCGGCCGACGGCCAAACCGTGTACTTCACGGCGCAGCAGCGCGGAAGCGCGTGGCTCTATCGCCTGGCGCTCGCCGGCGGCGCGCCCGAGCGGGTCGCGCCCGCAGGCGACCAGCCCGGGTCGATCCGGGGCTGGAGTGTCGCGGCCGGCGGCACCCTGGCGTTCGCCGAAGGCGGTCCGTCCGACGAGCCCGAGCTGTTCGTCAAGCGCGGCGACGCCGCGCCCGTGCAGGTGACGCACCTCAACGCCACCCTGCTCGGCGCACGAACCGTCGCGCCGGTCGAGGCGTTTTCGTTCAAGAGCTTCGATGGAACCGAGATCGAAGCCTTTCTCACCAAACCACTGACCGTCGAGAGCGGCAGGAAGTATCCGCTCATCACCCTGATCCACGGCGGCCCGCACGGCCAGCAGGGGCCCGACCTCGACCTCCACGCGCAGGCCTACGCGAGCCACGGGTTCGCGACGCTGATGGTGAACTACCGCGGCTCGACCGGCTACGGGCAGAAGCTCGCCGATGCCATCTTCAAGGATCAGGACGGCGGCGAGGCCAAGGACGTGCTGGCCGGCGTCGACGCCGCGCTCGCGCGCTATCCCTGGCTGGACGGCAGCCGCCTCGGGGTCGAGGGAACGAGCTACGGCGGACAGCTGACCGACTGGCTGATCACGCAGACCGACCGATTCAAGGCCGCCATACCGACCGCGGGCATCTCCAATCTCGTGTCGTTCAACTACATGGCCTACTACCACGACTACCTGGCCGTGGAGTTCGGGGCCTTGCCGACCGAGGATCACCTGATGGACGAGCTGTGGCGCCGGTCAGCGCTGCGGTACGCGAACCTGGTGAAGACGCCGACCCTGTTCTGCCACGGCGAGAACGACAACGACGTGCCGATTGCCGAGGCCGAGCAGTTCTACATCGCCCTGAAGGACGTCGGCGTGGAGACAGTGATGGTGCGCTACCCGCGCGAAGGGCACGGCGTTCGGGAGGTCCGGCACGTGCAGGACTGGATCGAGCGCAGCATCCGCTGGTACGACGATCACTTTCATGCCGTCGCGCCGTGAACGGACGGCCGGCTGACGCCGGCCGGTCCGGCGGACGGGCCAGCCTCCGCGTCAGGCGACGCGTGCGGCTGGCGTCAACTCAGGCGTGGTTCGCCTGCTGTGCGAACTGTTTGAAGAACTCCTGCGCCCGGCGGTCCATCTCCTCGCGCGAGAGGTCTTCCTTGCGCGTCGCGATGGTCCACTGGTAGCCGAACGGATCGGTGAGACTTCCAGTCCGATCGCCCCAGAACTGATCGGCGAGCGCTCCCATCGGACCGGGCGCGACCTGGGCGCCGGCCGCGACGGCGCGATTGAACAGCGCGTCGCAGTCGTCGACGTAGAGCCACAGGGAGATCGGGGACCCGCCAAACGCCTTCGCGCTCTTGCCGCCGCCCATCGCGTCGTTCAGCATGATTCGCGAGCTGCCGATTTGCAGCTCCGCGTGCATGATCTTGCCGTCAGGACCGACCGCCCGAGACTTCTCCTCTGCGCCGAGGCCCTTTTTGTACCAGTCGATCGCCTGCGCCGCGGCGTCGAATATCAGTTGCGGCGTGACCGTGTGAAACCCCTCAGGAACCGGACTCTTGGCTTTCGCCATCATGCTCCTCCTTCATCACGAGTGAGTCCTCGATTGTGCGGCGAAATCGGTCCGACGGCAAGCTGATCGGAGGTCGTGACAACGGCATCGCGACGGTGAGCGTACGTCAATCGTGCAACACGTCGCTCAGCCGCCGCCGCGGAGAACGCGGGGCGGGGCCATCCGGGTGGCCGATCCGGAAAGCAAATGTCGTGTCCCAGCCGCCAGCATCCGCAATCTTCAGGAGGGCGGATCCAAACCCAACCCGGTTAGGAGAACGGCGCCGGCCCCGCCGAGCCCCGGAGCGTCTGGTCATCGACATGCCACCATCCGGTTGCCCGGAACCGAACATACCGGCCGATCGTCGAGCCAGCCCACGCTCAATCGCGAGCGACTGGCTGGCTCGACCCGGGCCGAGGCGATTCGGGACGACCTATGAGCCGGTGGTCGCGAACCAGGAGCCGGTAGGGCTGGTGACGAACACGATGGGGGCGATGCACGGGGACGGCAGGCTGACGACGTCCTCGATTTCGGCATCGCCGGTCGGGCTCGCCGGGAACGTGTTCGTGGAGCGGTTGACCGTGGCCACGACGAGGTTGCCCGCTCCGTCGGTCATCGGCGTGAGGCAGCTGACGATGGCCTTGAACTGCGGAATCGGATTGAGCCCCGCGTTCGGCCCTTCCGCCAGCACCAGTCCGCGGACGCGCACCTCGATGCGTCCATCGAACCGCAGTTCGCCTTTCGCTTTTCGCACCGTCCACGGAATACCGCCGCCGGGCACGTTCCTGACCGGGTTCGCCGCCCCGGTGAACGGCCGCACGACGGGCGCCATCGTATGAAAGCTGAGGGCCTCATCGTCTGCCGATCCGGTGACCGGCAGCATCAGCAGCACGGCGAGCCCGAGCCACAGTGTCTTGCTTATCATTCGATTCCTCCGTTGTCGAGCCCGACGCGGGCCGGCCGCGGTGCTGCACGTGGCGGGCCATCAGTCGCGTCGGACGCGCCGGAGGATTTGCAGCCAATCCGGCGGCTGCGCAAGACTGGCGCGCCGCCCGGTTACTCATCGTGAAAGCGTTTTGCGAGCAATGTAAGGTGCCGCGGGGTAAGAGGCCGGCCTCGCCCGACTGAGTATCGGCGACCCAGCGTCACACGCCTGGGCCACCTCGAGCATGGTTGGTACGGCAGGTTGCGATCAGCCCCCGTTTTCGCCGGTGTTCGGGCGCAATCGTTCCCGAGTTCTCTACGGGACCTGACGGTTTGCGGGCCTCGCCAGGGTCTTACAATCCATCCACTCAGCAACATCGAGGCGACAGGAGAGACCGGCAGTGGGGATGGATTGGACACGAGCGAGCTCCATCGGTCTACTCTCCAAGAATAGGGTGTGGGCAATTCGTCGGCTTGCTGCCAAGGCGCGCGTGGCGAGCGGCTCGACTTCGTTCACCGCGGGCTGAGCGGACGCGGTGCCGCTGGTGAGCCGAATCGTCAACCCGTTGCGTGGGCTATGCGTCTATCCCAGGATTTCGTTCAAGCCGTCGATGGCTCGGGCGAGCTCTTCTTCAGATGCGCGGGCAATGCGCCGGCCAAGACGGTCGACAGACAAGGTCCGAATCTGGCTGACCTTGATCCAGCATCGCTTCGTCAAGCCCACCGCCTTGCTTTCGAGCGTCAGCGGGAAGCCCGCCCGCGGTTCCTGGCGCGTCAGGGCCAGCGCGATCACGGTTCCCGATCGCTCGTTGAAGACATCATGACTCAGCACCAGTACCGGCCGGCGGTCCGCAAGCGACGGCGTTGCATCCTGAGTCGCCGCTGCTGAAGCGCACTCGTTGGCGTTCGCATGAGCCACGCGCGCGAAGTCGCCGGCGGCGAATCCATACGTGTGACTGCCCTTGGTGTAGCGCACCACGTCGCCGGGCCGATACGGCGCCCATTGCCGGTCCGCGCCGGTGAGCTCCTGCCGCGGGAGGAGGACTCTTAGACGCCGGTCGCTCTACCAGGCTGAAAAACGCCAGGCAGGTCACCGCCTAATCTCGAAATTCAGAGCTTCTCTCGCCAGCGCCGATCGATCGGCTGGAATGCGAGGCGATCGTGCAGGGCGCCTGCTGGAAGGAGTTGACGGTTGTCCGGCGACTAGGACAACATCGGCCGACGGATCCAGCGGGTTGGCGCAGAAGAGAGATCCTTCGTGACAGGAACGAGCGATTGCTCCCATCGTCGATGCGCCTATACAACGTTAGCCGGATAACACGATGAACATCGATGGAACACCTGCTCGCGCCTTCGTGCGCCGTCAGAACCGTGCACAACGTTCATCAAGCTCCATGACCGGAGGAGGTCAAAATGTTGGTCGCCATAGTGTGGGAGAATCGAGCCGGTGCAAATGAGGAAACCGACAAGAGGACGCTCAAGCTATTCAAGAATTGGCAGCCACCAGCTGGCTTGGAATTCAAAGGCTTTTACGACTACGCGGATGGTAACGGCGGCATAGCCATTGCCGAGTCGAATACCGCGGAGGCGATTCTTGAAGCGACTGCGCCATGGGCGGCGTTCTTCAACTTCACTGTCCGACCGATTGTTCCAACCGACAAATCGCCCGCGATCTTCGAAAGGGCCATCGCCTGGCGCGACTCTATTCGCTGACGGCAGGTCGATTGACGCTGCTTGGGGCGTTCGGGCGCGGAGATGTTGTGACGATCCTCGACAAGATCATGTTACAGATACCGCTCAGAATGACCAACGCGGGGCCGGTTCCCGCGCCAGTCGGACTGGAGGGCTGCTGGCTGGCATCCAAATGGGGGCCGACGCCTTCGACCTCCGGTGCGATGTGTCGCCCCAGCGCGCAGCTGAATTGGCGCATCAGCTCGCGGTAAACGCCCGATTCGGGTCCTGGGTCGGGCGGCCGGTATTCGGTGGGCCATAGGCGGGTTTCCAGGACTAATCCGGTGACAGCGCCTCATCACCGGCCGGCGGGACATGGCTCCAATCAGTTCAAGACATTCATCCAGAACCCTCACGGCGCGTCCGAACCGTCTTCCAGCTTCGGGCGATTTCGATCGCGATGTCGACATCCGTCGCAGGGACTTGGAGAAGGTGAAACCGACCGGGCATCCTCACGAAGGAGACAACATGCCGACGATCGTTGGATATCACGACATCACAAAGGGTCAGGATCATTGGCTGCGCTCGCCGAAGCGAAAGGAGCTGTTTGGCCCGCTTGGCGTCACCAACATCCGGACGTTCGTGGATCCGCAGAACCCGAAGCGGGTGGCCGTGGTGATGGATGTGCCGGACATGGATGCGTTGAACGCCGTCATGCAGAGCCCGGCGGCCGCTGAGGCGATGGCCCATGATGGCGTGGCGCCCGAGACACTGGTGATTCTCGTCGAGGCGTAGGCCGCGTTGCGAGCGCTGACGAGAGGCCGCGGGGTTCCTGCCGGCCTCCGGCCACGCCGAGCTGGCCCTCGCGGCTAAGGTGACTCGTGCCTACCGCCGCGACGGCGACGCGGGCTGACGACGAGGGGCCGCCCGAAGCTCATTCGCCGAGGGCGGCTGCCAGTTCTGCGCAGAACCCCCAAAGCAACAACGTTTCGGCTCAGGCCTCGCTGTCGTAGACGAGCCTCGGGACCGCAGGCGGAGGACTCTTGGGATCGATGCCATGCACGTCGGCGGCCCAGGCGCTAAACTCGCCCATCGTCGGGTCACCCATCATCTTGCCAAACGCAGCCATGGGGTCGCCTCCGTCGAGCGTTTCGAGCGTGACGATGACGAGATCCCCCTGCGGCGTCTCCTGAAGGAACGTGCGCTCGTGAACAGCGGCGGCCTTTCGCGAGGCATCAAGTGCTGCTTTCATAGGCACGGTCTTGAACCTGTTGGCCATCTCCTGCCAGTTCGCCTTCTTGCCAGGAAGAATGGGGATCGCGATCGCCAGAAACGCCATGTCACTTCCTCCTCGTCGAGAGTGAGTGAACCTATCAGCCGGGGGTGGGTATGTCAATCCAAGGTCCACGGGCGCCTGGGCTCCGCCTGAGGTTCCAAGCGCAATCTTCGACTATCGATTCCAGGAGACACACATGACCAATCCATCGCCGGCGTCAGAGAAGTTCCACGGCTCGACCTCCGTTTCCATCACCGTGAAAGACATTCAGAAGAGTGCCGGCTGGTACCAGAACGTTGTGGGCTTCGGTGTCGACCGTACGTTCGAGCGGGACGGCCGGCTTGTCCTCGTCGCGCTCAAAGCCGGCGACGTCCGCATCAACTTGAACCAGGATGACGGCGCCAAGGGATGGGACCGTATCAAGGGCCTCGGCTTCTCCGTCAACATCTGGACCACCGAGGACATCGATGCCATTGCGACTCGCATCAAGGCCGGCGGCGGCAGGCTGGATTCCGAGCCCGTCGATGCGCCGTGGGGCGCACGCTACTTCCGTCTCACTGACCCGGATGGGTTCAAGCTGGCCGTGCTGAAGTCGTTGACGTGACCGCGGCGCCGCTGGCCTGCGCAAAGAGGGCGACGGGCGTTGAGCAAGTGGCCGTGGGACTCCGGAGCGGACGAGGTCAACTCCTGCTTGACGCCGCACGGTTTACCGGAGGCTTCCGGCTTCCAGAACGGGCCAACGTTCTTGAACAGACGCGGCGATCCTGTTCGAACGCGTCGCCAAGGCACCTCGAATTCGAATTCACGACCCTGGTGCATGAGTTCGCGCATGTATGTACGGCCCGCGGTTATGTTCGATGAGCCCCTTGGGGGCGGGGCCGGTAGCGTCAGGCTTGAGTTGACTTCCAGGAGATGCCGTCCGGTCAACGCCTTGGTGAACGGCGAACCACCCGTTCGCGAACAACAAGATTGAACACGAATCGGTAACGCGAACACTGGCCGGCGCTATCCTCCGTCTAAGATGTGACGCAGAGTGCGGGCCAGCGCTTCGACGTGGTACGGTTTCTGAACGAATGGCATGTCCCCGGCTCGGATGCCTCGCAACAATTCGGAGTCGTCTGTAAATCCCGAGGTGTACACAACCTTGAGATCCCTATGCAAGATTCGCAGGCGTTCGGCCAACTCGCGCCCGCTCATGCCCGGGAGGACGATATCCGTCACGAGGAGATCGAGCTTCCCGACGTGGCGCATGGCGAGTGCCTCGCCGCCATTGCTGGCCGTTAAGACTGTGTATCCATATCGCTGTAGGCCGCGCGTAGCGAGCGTGCGAATGCTCTCGTCATCTTCCACAAACAGGATGGTCTCGGTGCCGGTGGGGACCGCGCTCTGATTCGCGCGAGCAAGACTCGCGTCGGTCGAAACGGTGGCGCGAGGCAGGTAGACCGTAAAGGTCGACCCGCTTCCTGGAACGCTGGCGACGGTGGCATAGCCTCCGGCGGCTTGAACGATGCCGTGCACCGTTGCCAGGCCAAGGCCCGTCCCTTTTTCCGGCCCCTTCGTGGTAAAAAACGGCTCGAAGATCCTCAGCTGCACGTCAGGGGGCATTCCGCATCCCGTGTCGATCACGCGGAGCGATTCAAAGGCGCCAACGGCCGTCCCCCCGTGCGCGCGCGCGAAAGACTCGTCGAGCTCGATGGCGCTGGTCTCGATCGTCAACGTTCCCCCAGTCGGCATCGCGTCGCGGGCGTTGACCACGAGGTTCATGAGGACCTGTTCAAGCTGTCCAGCGTCGGCGTTGACGAAGCCCGCACTCTCGCCCATGCGGACCTCGAGTTGCACGTGTTCCCCAATGATCCGCCGGAGCATCTTTTCGAGATGGCCGACGATGTCGTTTAGGCGAAGCAAGACGGGTTGCACGACGCTCTTGCGACTAAAAATGAGCAACTGTCGTGTCAGTGATTCGGCGCTTCGTCCAGCACGAATGACTTCGTCCAGATCCTTCCGCGCCGCCGTACCGAGGGGCAGCTCGGTCATGGCCAGTTCCGTGTACCCGACGATAGCCGTCAGCAGATTGTTGAAATCGTGGGCGATCCCGCCGGCGAGGCTGCCGATGGTTTCAAGCTTCTGCGCTTGACGAAGCTGATCTTCGAGCTGATGCCGCGCGGTCGTATCAAGCGACGCACCAAGAATGCCCTCAGGCTTCTCATGGCCGCTGTGCACGGGCTCCGCGATGAGTTCGAAGTACCGACGTCCCCCAGGCACGTCGACGCTTACTTCCTCGCGAACGCGTTCACCGGTCTGTAACGCGCGCATCTTGATCTCGGTCACTTGTTCGGCAAGCCCTCGAGGCAACACCTCCAGATCCGTCTTACCGAGGGCGTCTTCCGCCTGGATGCCCAGTTGGGCGTTGTGCAGCCAGGTATAGCGGAGATCTCGATCCTGCGCGAAGAGCGCCATGTCGGCGCTTGCGATCGCAAGACGCAAGCGCCGATCATACTCGCGTTCGCTCTCCTCTCGGCGCTTACGGTCGGTAACGTCGCGGCTGCTCACGATGGCGCCGGCCGCATCGCCTTGATCATCGAGAACGACTGTTCCGACACTTTCGAGCCAGATATACGCGCCATCCACGCGGCGGAGGCGGAGCTCCGCGCTCGCCGTTCCGCGACGATTGAAGGTTTCAGTGAACACCGATCGCGCGTATTCCAGATCGTCCGGATGGACCAACGCGGACGCCGAGGTGCCGACCAAAGTCCGCGGCGCATATCCGAGTACGACCTCGTAGCTGGGACTGACGTACGCGAACGTGCCATCGAGCCGCACTTGACTGACGAGGTCCAGTACATTGTCGGAGATCAGCTGGAGTTGAGCCTGGCTGTCGCGGAGCGCATGTTCGGCCGCGCGCCTTTCCGTGATGTCCTCGCCAGAGCTCAGCGTGCCGACGACGCAGCCACCGTCGATGAGGACCGTGTTGCGCCATGCGATCCACCGTTCCTCGCCGGATCGCGTGAGTACCGGGTTCTCCGCCGGTGAGAGGTCACCACCTTGAAGGTTGCGCAGTCTTTCTGCCACGGCGTCCCTGACTCGTGCGGGCAGACAGGTCTCGATCCAGTTGCGGCCGAGCAACTCGCTCTCGCTCCAGCCGAGCATCGAACAGCCTTTGCGATTGATCATCGTGATTCGGCCGTCACGATCGAGGGCCAGGAGAATGACGTCGGCGACATTCAGGTACCGCGCGGCGCGGTCCCGCTCGAGCCGCAGTGCGGCTTCGGCCCGCTTCCGCTCCGTGACGTCGCGGAAGTACCAAACACGTCCGTAGTAACGTCCGGTAGGCTCCTGCATCGGTGCGGAATAGCGTTCGAAGACGCGACCGTCCGTCAGATCGACTTCGTCGTGCGAGACCTCGTCGTGCCGATCATAAAGCTGCCGCACATGCTCCATAAATTGATCAGGGTGTTTGATGAGATGACGGACGGCCTGCAACAGAACGGTGTCCGCCATCGTGTGGAGAATGTCCCCTGACACGCCCCACATCTCCGCAAAGCGCCGGTTGTATGACAGCACATGCGAGTCGGCATCCACGACGAGAATGCCGTCGAGGGTCAGCTCTCGTTCGGTGGCCATCACCGCCTGCTGAAATCGCAGCTCGTCCTCGGCTCGCTTCCGTGCCGTGATGTCGCGTTGAATGGCGAGAAATCCCACGATCGTTTGGGCATCGTTCCGGATCGGGCTCACCGTTTCTTCGATATCTAGGAGCCGGTCGTCTTTCGTACGATTGACGATAATGTTCTCGATGGTGTGACCGTCAAGCAGGCGTCGCCAAAAGACTTGGTATTCTTCAGGTGACACAGTGCCGCTCTTGAGGATTCGCGGCGTCGACCGTCCGACCACGTCAGTGGCGGCGTGACCGTACAGCTGCTCGAATTGGCGATTCACGAAGGTGAAAACGCCGGTGCGATCGGTCATGAAGATGACTTCGCCGGAGGCGTCGACGGCCTGTCGCAGCCGCGGGAGTTCAGAATCGTCGTGCTTGGTTGCCGACATAAGAATTGCTTTCGGCGCGATTCCTGCGCCGGAGGCCCACGCCGCTGGAGAGGACAGTACATTATCACGCGGCGCCTGTAGATTCGGGGACGGCTAGCCGTCACGGTCCGCTGCGTAACATAGGTTGCAGGACCTACAGGCTGCGGAGGAACTGCATCAGGGACGGGTCGCCCCGCCAACGGCGCGCGGGCGCGTTGCCGGCGGTGAATGATCCACAAGCCGCCAGCATCTGGGCCTTCGTCTCCAGATCCACCTCCGCGCACACGTTGGTCGTGTCGATCGAGACGTGACCAAGCCACGCGCGGATCGTGTTGATGTCCACGCCCGCGCGCAGTAAGTGGGTCGCGGTCGTGTGGCGGAATACGGAACCGGACCCATCAGGCCGCACGTCGAGATCGCGGATGGCGACCGCCGCAGCCTCGCTGGCGCGTGCGCCAGTGTCGTGCAGAAACAACAGGACGCTGTGATCACGACGGCCTTGATCGGTCGTGCGATCCGGCGCGGCCATAAGCGCGTCGATCTCGCGCTTGTCAAGGTGGCACAGGCCCGCTCGGTCATAGGGTTTGAACGGCACGGCGCGGACCTCGCCGCACCACCGAATCAACTCCGCGCAGCGCTCGCCGGACGATAGGACAGATTAGGGCTGTCTTCTGGTGGGCATAACGCTCCTTCTCGGACTCCGCTCAACCCCTTCCCCCTTCGACAGCGACCTGATGCTCCGGCGTCACGTGTTCAGGCAGTGCCCGGCGGTGGCCGTTCCCGGCTACGAGGTGGTCGGCACGATTGACGCCGTGGCGCTGGGGTGAGCGGCATGCAGCCGGGTGCAGTCCGCGCGAGAAGTGGCGGCATGACCCGCTTACCGACAGCGCCGCCGTCGGCCGGATGATGTTCAGGATTCACGCCGAATACACGGAGATGCCGGGATTGCGGCTGATCTGCAGGCAGGCCCAGCGACTCTCCGGCTGGATTCTGGAACCTGCCGAGGTGCATCTGGACGCCGATGATACGAGGGCGCTGATCACCGAACTGCTGCAGCTCAGGGGCGCTACCGGTACAGATTTCCCCAAACGACCGTCGTCGGTCCGACGCTGTCCCAGTCGACGGTGCCGTCGGCGGAGGCGCCGAGGTCGAACAGACCGCTGCCCCAGACGACGGTGCTCGCCCAGGTCTGCGGGTCGTCCCAGACCACGTCGCCCGAGCTTCCCCAGACCACCGTGTTGCCCCACACGACGGTATTGCCCCAGACGACAGTCGTGGCCCACGCCTGCAGGTTGTAGTCGGCCGTGTTGCCCCACACGACGGTGTTGCCCCAGACGACCGTCTGCCCCCACGACAGCGTCTCGCCGCCGATCGTAGTGGACGGCTCGACGCCCGTCGCCAGCCACCATGACGACAGCGGCACCGACGGGTCCGCCGCCGCCGCGAGCGCGATGGCGCCAGCCGCGTTGATGCTGCCCGCGCCCTGCGTCAGATGGTCCACGCCCGGAAGAGGAATCGCCGAGTACTCGAGGAAGGCCTTGACCGCGTTCGGCGTGAGCGGATTCTTGAAGTGGTCCCGGTGCGCGTCGATCATCAGGGCCACGACGCCGCTCGTGACGGCGGCGGCCATGCTCGTCCCGCTCAGCATGAAGTAGCGCGGGATCGGCCCCTGCCAGCCCACGCGGCGGCCCGGCAGCTCGGCGTACAACGTGCTCCTGAGTGCCCCGGCCGCGACGAGTCGATGTCCGGGCGCGACGACGTCGGGCTTGGCGGCGCCGTCGTACCACGTCGGGCCGCGCGAGCTGTACGGCGCGACGCGATCGTCGAGCCGTGAGACGGTATTCGCGGTGTCGACGGCCCCGACGGTGATCGCCGACGGCGCGTTGCCGGGAGAGGTGATGCCGGCGTAACCAGCCACACCGGTGTTCGGATTCATCCCGAAGTTGCCGGCGGCGGCGACGACGACGATGCCGGCGCGAACGGCAGCCTCGACCGCCTGGACGAGCGGATCGGTGTCGCGCGGCTCGTAAATCGGGTGGCCCAGCGAAAGGTTGATGACGTCGATGCCGAGACGGTCACGGTTCTCGATCGCGAACTGAATAGCATCGATGACATCGCTCGTCAGTCCGCCGCCGTTGGCTTCGAGCACCTTGAGGCTGACGATGCGGCTCTTCGGCGCAACGCCGCGGTAGACGCGCACCCTAATGCCGTGCAGTCTGCCGTCGGAACCGACCTCTTCGGAGGTCCCCTCCGACGCGTGTCCTGAGCCGGAAATCAGACCGGTGACATGCGTGCCGTGACCGTAGTCGTCGTGGGGCGCCACGCGCCTCGAACCGTCCGAGAAGTCGTACTGCAGGCCGTGCTCGCCGCCGCCCAGATCGGCGCCGCGCTCCAGCCCCGAATCGATGACGGCGATGCCGACGTCCTTCCCGTCTGGTTTGCCGTCATGCACGTTGTCGAGGCCAAGCGTGCCGATGAACGCGCCCGGAATGACGTCCACCGGCGAGGCAATCGCATCGGACGTCACGACGGCATCGACGGAGACCCCGGCGACGTCGGGATCGGCATCGAGCGCCGAGAGATCCTTCGCGTGGATCGTCGCCGAGAACGCGTCAACCACGTCGAACTGGCGACCGATCCGGTCGCCGTGCGCGAGATGCTTTTCGATGACGGCGTCGCGATGTCCGGGGACCGGCTTCACGATCACGCGAACGAGGCCGTTGCCCTTCGCCAGCAGGTCGCGACGCAGCACGAGATCGAGCTTGGCCTTGTGCGACCTGGCGCCGCTCTTGACGGCGTGGGCGGGCGCCGAAATCGTCGCGGCCACGAGAATCGCCAAGATGACCAGGGCAGGCCATCGCGCAGCCTTGCTCGAGAACCTCAATTCCGGAGAGCTCATGGTTGTCATCCCTCTTGCAGCGACGTGGCAGCAAGGCGCTCGCCACGTGCCCTCGAGACCGGCGCCGTCGAAGCAAGTGACTGACAACCCACGGGATCCCGCGTGGGAGTCGCGCACCACGGCGGCCACGAATGCGGGGCCCGTGAACCGAGATGGCACACGAGGGAGTTCGATTGTGCGACTCGAGCGGTCAGAACACGACAGATCGCCCAGAAACTCGCGAAAGGAAGCCGGCTGGCGTGTGTGATTCTGCGACATCCCAGGTGAGCGCCGGGGCCATGACTCCGGCGACGCAGGACAAACCGGGCACTGGTGTGCAGAAGCAGCCGGCGGCGGTGCCGCGCACGGCCTCGATCTACCCGGGGGCCGTCATCGCCGCGGGCCTGCTCCTGCTGGTCGTCGCGGTCCGGTCGCTGATCGCGACGCCGTCTGATGTGCGACTGGTGGCCCTCGCGGTGCTGACCCTGATCAGTGCCCAGCTCACGCTGCGCATGCCGGCGATTCCCGTCAGCTTCTCGATCTCCGACATGTTCACGTTCACCGCGGCCCTGATGTTCGGGCCCGCGGCCGGGGCAATGGTCGTCGCGATCGATGCCGCGGTGGTGTCCGTGCGGGACGCTGCAGCGGCGCCGGGCGCGTTCTTCCCGAGCGCGCGCACGGTCAGCCGGCATCTGTTCAGCGTCGCGGCCGCCGCGCTGGCGATGTCGCTGGCGGCGCGCCTGTTCTTCGCGCTGAGCGGAACCGGCCCGCTCGCCGCAGACGGCTCGGTCATCGTCCAGTACATCGGACCGCTGGCCGCGTTCGCCGCGCTGTACTTCGTCCTGAACACGGGGCTCGTCGCCCTCGCGGTGTCGCTGTCCGGCCGCCAGTCGCCCTGGCGCGTCTGGCGCGAGCACTTCCTGTCGTTGTGGCCCGGCTATTTCGGAGGGGCGTCGGCGGCGGGCCTGGCGCTCTTCCTCCTGTCGACCCGCAGCGGCGACGTTCGGGTGCTCGCGCTCGTCCTGCCGATTCCCTTCATCCTGTACGTGACGTTCAGGACGGCGATTGCGCGTGTCCAGGACCAGGTCGGTCACCTGACGCAGGTCAACTCGATGTACCTCGCAACCATCGAGACCCTGGCGCAGGCGGTCGACGCGCGCGACCAGGTCACTCACGATCACATCCGGCGCGTGCAGAAGAACGCGATGCTCCTGGCGCGCGAGATCGGCGTGAACGACGACCTGCAGCTGCGGGCGCTCGAGGCGGCGGCGCTGCTCCACGACACGGGCAAACTGGCCATCCCCGAGCACATCCTCAACAAGCCCGACAAGCTCACGCCGGCCGAGTTCGAGACGATGAAGCTGCACGCGACAATCGGCGCGGACATCCTGTCGCCGATCGCGTTCCCGTTTCCGGTGGTCCCGATCGTGCGGCATCATCACGAGAACTGGGACGGCAGCGGGTATCCGGACGGGCTGCGCGGCGACGAGATCCCGATCGGCGCGCGGATCATCTCGGTTGTCGACTGCTTCGACGCGCTGACCTCCGACCGTCCGTACCGCCGCGCGCTGCCGTCCGAGCGCGCGCTCGAGGTCATCGTCGAGCGGAGCGGCGTGATGTACGACCCGGAGGTCGTCTCGGCGCTCGTGCGCATCAAGGACACGCTGGCCGAACCGTCCGCTCCTTCGGTCGCGCAGCGACTGGTCGAGACGATCGCAAGCGCAAGCCAGGCGATCAAGGAGGACAGCCGGTCAGCCGACCCCGCCATCACCGCCGAGACCGTCGCCCTGGCCGGGCGGCTGGGAGCGGCAGTCGGCCGCCATCAGGACCTCGGACGGATCTGCGACGCCGTCTGCGAGGAACTGTCGATCGTCATGCCGGGCCTGACGATCGTCGTCTATCAGTACGATGCGGCGCTCGACGCGCTCTACGGCCGCGCCGCGTCAGGCATCCACCGCGCCATCGCGCTCGACCTCACGATCGGAGTGGGATTGAGGCTGACCGGCTGGGTCGCGGTCCATCGCAAGACGATCGCCAACTCGGAAGCCGCGCTCGATCTGGGCAACGTCGCGGCCACGCTGCGCCCCGTGCCGTACCTGTGCCTGAGCACCCCGATTGCCATGGAAGGGCGGCTGGCGGGCGTGCTCACCGTCTATTCGACGCTCACCCGGCCGTTCGCCGCCAGGGACGTCGCGCTGTTCGAGATGCTCGCCGCGCTTCTCGCTCCGGGCGTGTCGGCCGACGCGAGTGCCAGGGGCGGCGCAGACGTGACTCAGCCACCCGCCTCGTCGGTCACCCACCCGCGGCTGGCGTTCGAGACGAGCCGGCTGTCCTTGCCGAGGACGCCGGGGTCGGCCTTGTAGGGGGGCATGCGCCAGCGCGGCCTCCTCGCGGCCGCCCTTCGGTCCCTCGTCGCGGACCACGATCACGTCGCCCGCCCCGATCTCCCAGCACTCGAGCGCCTGCAGCATGTCTTCCTCGGAACGAGGATGGTCCGGATTTGCGGACTCTGCTCAACCCCTTCCCGCCTTCGACAGTGAGTCGTCCGATCCACCGAGCCGACCTTCGGCTTCCCTCGTGGCGACGCGGTCCCGGGTCGGATTCCGCGCCGACGCCTACGCGTCGTTCCACGCCCTGACGAGAATCGCCCGGGTGTAGAGCAGCTCGAATCCCCGTCGCATGACGTTGTCCTCGGATCGCGTCCCTGGCGCGGTCGTGACGACGGCGAGATTGTACCCGGCGGCGCGCGCGTCGTCGAGGCGGTGCTGAACGAGCGCCTTCTGCACGCCGCGGCCGCGGAACGCGGGCAGGGTCCCGGCCCCCGCGAATTGCGCGAGGCCGCTGTCGTCGTCCAGCCGGAGCGCCGCCTCACCCACCACTTCCCCGTCGATCCTCGCGAGGTAACGGCGCAATCCCGGAACCTCGCTGAATTCGAGAATCTGCCGCTCCAGCTGTTCGCGGGACAGCGCGTCGTCGGCGACGCTGCCGGTGCCATCGAGGTTGAGGAACGCGGTCGCCGCGATCTCGGCCCAGAGCCGCGCGTCCCCGTCGGTCAGCGTCTCGATGCCGGCGCCGGGCGCGGCCGCGGCGCGCGGCGTGCGCGCGAGCGAGAGGCCGAGCACGTTCTCGAAGCCGTGCAGCCGATAGCCGCGCTCGCTCAGGGTCCGCCCCACGGTGGCGTCCGCGAGAATCGACAGCTCGATTCGAACGGGCTCGTCACGGTCCCGCCACTCGCGCTCGACCTCCGCGAGACTCGTGAGGTCCAACGGCCCGTCGAAGCCCAATCCGATCAGCTTGTTCACGGGGGACGCCGGACCGGCGTATACGGCCAGACCTCCGCAGATCGGCAGAACCACGGGTCTGGTTTCGGGGCGCCGCGCCAGAGCCAAGCCAGAAGAAAGACGGGCTTCCGCACCGTCGATTCGAGCCGCGAGGAGCTTGTCCGCAAACATGACGGTCCAGAGCGTAAGCGGGAACCGACGGCACCGCAAGGGCGCGCTGGCGCGTCGTCACGGGGACGCGGCCACCCTTTGAGCGGCGCGAAGGGCGCCGAGGGTCGCCGCCCGGCGGCCGCGCCCGATCACTCGTGCAGCACGGCCATGGGTTCGAGGCGGGAAGCCTGTCGCGCCGGCAGGTAGCAGGCCAACGCCGCGACGGCGAGCAGGATCGCGGCAGCGGCGCCGAACGTCAGCGGGTCGGTCGGCTCGACGCCGTACAGCAGGCTGGACAGCACGCGCGTCACCAGCAAGGCGGCGGCGCTCCCGACCCCCACGCCGAGGACGGCGAGCCCCAGGCCGGTCCGCAGAACGAGGCGCGCGATGCGTGGCCCGCTCGCGCCGAGCGCCAGCCGCACGGCGATCTCGCGGCGCTGCTCCGAGACCGTGAACGCGAGCATCGCGTACACGCCCGTCACGGCGAGCACGAGCGCGACCAGCGCGAACGCGCCGAGCAGCGACAGGTTGAGGCGCGGTCCGGCCGCCCCTTCCGCGCGGCTCGCGCCGATCGCAAAGACAGCCGGCGCGGGCAACGCCGGGTCCAGCTCGCGCAGGATCGCGCGGACTGCCGGCGCTACGCCCGTGAGGCCCGCCGGCGTCCGGACGATCAGCGTCATCGCCGGCACGTCGACCTGCGCGTGCGGCACGAACAGCATCGGTGTCGGCGCCGCGTCGAGCTGAACGTCGCGGATGTCGCCGACGACGCCGACCACGGTGCGCGTCCGGCCGGTCGTGCCTCCCCAGTAGATCCGCCTGCCGACGGCCGATTCGCCGGGCCACAGGCGGCGCGCGAGACTCTGGCTCACCAGCACCACGCGCTCGGCGCCGTCGCGATCCTCGGCTCGGAACGTCCGGCCGCGCAGCACCGGGATGCCCATCGTTTCGACGAACCCCGGCGTGATGCTCCGCCAGCCGGCCTGCACCAGTCCGCTCGGCGGCGCGTCGGCGGCGCGGTCCTCGGGCGTCACGCTGTTGCTGAACCCGAACTGCCGGAACGGATTGGTCGACGTCGCGCCGGCCGCGATGACGCCGGGCATAGCCCGCACGCGATCGAGCAGCGAGCGGTAGAACTCGGCGACGCGCCCCTCGGGGTACTGCGCCGACGGCAGCTCGATCGGGATCGCGACGGCGCCGTCGGGATTGAATCCGACGTTCACGCGCATCAGCCGCAGAAAGCTGTTGGCCATCAGGCCGGCGCTCACGAGCAGCAGCAGCGCCAGCGCGACTTCGACCACGACGAGCGTGTGGCGGACCCGGCGGCTGCCAGCGGTGTGGCGCACACCCTCGCTCGAGCCGGACCGCAGGTCGACGCGCGAGGCGTGCAGCGCGGGCGCGAGTCCGAACGCGAGGCAGCTCGCGGCGCCCGCCAGACAGGCGAACGCCAGCACGGTCCAGTCGATCCGCAACTGGTCGAGCCGCGGCACGCGGCCGTCGCCGAGCGCGCGCACGGCGTCGACCGACCAGACGGCGAGAAGCACGCCTGCGCCCGTGCCGAGGACTGCGAGAAGCGCGGATTCGGTGAAGAGCTGGCGGACGAGCCGTCCGCGCGCCGCGCCGAGCGCGGCGCGCACGCGCATCTCCGCGCGGCGCGACACGGCCTGCGCCACGAGCAGGTTCGCGACGTTGGCGCACGCGAGCAGCAGCAGCAGGCCGACCGCGCCGAACAGCACCCACACCGCGTCCTTGAACCGGGGCGCGACAATCCACTCGATGAACGGAACGGCCTCGGCGCTCCATCCGACGTTCGACTCGGGATGCGCGTCGGAGAGGCGGCGCGCGATCTCGCGCAATTCTCCCCGCACCTGGGCCATCGTCGCGCCCGGCGCCAGCCGGCCGATGACCGCCAGCTCCTTGTCGCCGCGATCGCTCAACGGATCCGCGGCCAGCGCCACCCATGCGTCGGCGCCGCCGGGAAAATCGAACCGCGGCGGCATGACGCCGGCAACGAGGTAGCGCGCGCCGTCGAGCGTGAGCAGCCGCCCCAGAACCTTCGGGTCCGCGCCGAAGCGCCGGCGCCAGAGGCCGTCCGACAGGACGATGCGCCGCCCGGCGATCCCGGGTCGATCCTCCTCCGGGGTGAACATCCGCCCGAGCTCGGGACCGACGCCGAGGACCTCGGTGAGCGACGCCGTCACGGGCACGGCCGTGATGCGCTGCGGCTCGCCGCCGTCGGCCAACACCGCGGTCGTGCCGAGATCGCTGTACGCGGCGACGCGCTCGAGCGTCCGCGACTCCGCCGCGAGCGCCAGATAGTTCGGCGCGGAAAACGAGAAGCGATCGCCGTCGCGCGTCAGCTCCCAGATACGCACGAGCCGATCGGGCTGGCGAAACGGCAGAGGGCGCAGGAGCACCGCGTCGACGACGCTGAACACGGTGCTGGCGCCGCCGATGCCGAGCCCGAGCGTGACCACGGCCACCGCCGCAACCAGCGGTCTGCGGCGGAGGTTTCGGACGGCGTAGCGGAGGTCCTGAAGCATGCGCGGGCCCGAGATTTCAACGAATGTGCCAGCCGAGCGATCGATTCGTAACAGGCTGGCGCCGCGGTGGTTGGCTCTCGCGGAGGACCGTGGGATTCTCCGGGGGCGATTCGGATTCGAACGACCCCGTCCCAGATTCGACCACAGGCGAGCTGGATGGAGGATAGTCCGTATTAGCGGCCTCTCCTACCTCAACATAACGCTCCTTCTCTGACTCTGCTCAACCCCTTCCCCCTTCGACAGGTCTCGCTGCACGGCGAGGCGTCGCCGAGATCCAGCTCGTAACCATTCGGCGAGACGCTGTTCGGCCTGATCGCCAGGGTGAACACCAGCCGTCGTAGGTGGCGCTGCCGATTGTGCCCCGCACGTCCGCGCGGGCGAACCAGTGCCGGCGGCTGCTGAGCGGGAGCGTGCCGGTGTATCCGGCCCCGATCTTCGGGCCGTGGATGGAGATGCTGTGTGCGCCCGGCTCGACGTAGTCGTAATGCGCGGCGCTGACGTCCACGTCGTGGCCCGTCGGCGTGGCCAGTTTTTGCCCCGACGCTCGGGACGCGATCAGGACCATCACAACGGCGCAGAAGGATCGTTTCATGTGCTCCGCGTCAGGGCATCATATGCCGCCGTTGGCCTGCCGCCGGGTACGGCCGCCAAACTCATCGCCGCCGATCGCGGCGAAGCGTAGCGCCCACGGCGCGCTCAGCGGTCCGACGGTAACCGCTCGCTTTCCCAGTAGAACGTCGCCGGCTCCGACCACTCGCCGAGGCACCTGAACGCGATCCGATGGATGCCGGACGCCAACGGGAAGAGCCACGGCGCACGAAGCGTCGCGCCGAGCGTGGCGCTCATCGTGCCGTGTGAATCCTGCCGCGGGCCGACCATTACGAGCCAGCGCTCCCACGCGCCCAGGAACCGTTCGCCGCCAAGGATCCAGCGATGCCGCCCTCGGGCTCGTGCACCGTCCCGTCCACGCTGATGGCCATCGTCCGCAGGACGTCCAGCATGCCCTGTTCGGTCGGTGTGGTTAGGGATCGGCTCGTGCTCACGGTCATCGTCGCCGCGGCCGCGGCCCTGCTCTCGATCGTTGCCGTGGAACGGGGACGCTCGTGGGACCCGTCGTGTTACGCCGGGAACCGCTGCGACGCGCTGACGTTCCGCGTGGCCGGACGGCTGCTCGAGCGCGGCGTCTCGCCGTACGACGCGGGCGAGCTGGCATGGGCGGCCGCGACGGCGGTGGCGTTCGTGTTCGCCGTCTCCGCGCTACTGAGTGCGGCTCCGGCCGGAGCGGGCCAGGCCCTCGCGTTGATCGTCGTGTCGCTGAGTGGCGTGCTGACGGTCAACGCGCTCCTCGGTCAGACGGGCGCATTCGTCGGCGCGCTTGTCGTGGCGGCGGCCTGGCTCTGGCGGCGGTACCCGCTCGGGAACGTGCTTGACCGGTTCCAGTTCCCGCGCGGACAATGGTCGCCGCGGTTCGTCGTCTGCACCATGGGCCGCCGCGGCCGACACGCAGTTGTCGGGCATTTCGAGCGAACCACGATGACCCGTGCGACATTGTTCGCCCTCCTGATCGCATGTTGTCCTGCGTGCACGGCAGTCGCACAGCCGGCGCGGGTCGAGCTGGACCATGTCTTCGTTGTGGTAAAGCCCGGAGGCGTCGCCGAGATGGCGGCCCTGCGATCTGCGGGAGTCAACGTCGTATCGGACACGAGGCGACATGACGGTCAAGGCACCGCGTCCGTGGCCGCGTTCTTCGAAAACGCGTACCTCGAACTGATCTGGGTCGACAGCACGGTTGCGGTCGCACCAGAGCACGAGACCACGGCACAGTGGTTTCGCGACGCGGCGGCGTGGCGAACGACCGGTCACAGTCCGTTTGGTCTCGGACTGCGGCGTCGGCCCGAGGATGTCGATGCGTTGCCAGTTCCCGTTCAGCGCGAACCGGCCCCGTGGCTCGGGCAGGGAGCGGCGTATGAGCTGCTGCATCAGCCGTCCGACTCGCTCGCGGCCGACTTCTTCGTGGTTCCGAAGATGGCGTCGGTGCCGGCCTGGATTGCGCGTGTGCGAGAGCGCGAGCCAGAGCTGCTACGGCATCCCGGCGGTGGTCGTAAGATCACGTTGGTGCGGTTACACGGCATGCCACAGCATCAGCCTGCCGCCTTCCGAATTCTGCGGCCTGACGGCGTTGAAATGGACCGCGACTCGGGACCTCTACTGGAGGTTCATCTGGATAACGGTATTAGAGGCGAGCGTGTGGACTTGCGGCCGATTCTGCCGCTCGTGATCGTGCGTTAGGTGCGATCGACACGTTCCTGCGCGGAACGGGCGGCCCCGACTATCGGGCCACTGTGGACCGGATGCTGCCCGGTGCGTTCGACAGGTACGTGGCGGATTCGGAGACCGTTTTCACGCAGGAGTTTCCGGCGTTGGGGCAATGGTCGCATCGACGCGAGGATGCGCTGCGCATCCGTCAGCCGGTCCTGGCGGTCGTGGGAGCGGGCAGCCACATCGCCGCTCTCGATTCTCTTCATGACGTTTCGCCTGACCGACGACATCCTCTACAAGTTGGCCCCGGGAGGACTCCCGGATCTCATTCCTTCTGGCGTCGCTCCGTGGGCTGCTCATTGCGCGACGCCGGGGAAGTCGAGTGATTCTCCCCACTGTAGCCGCCGCAGCAGAAACCCTGCCTCGACGCGTGCCTCGGCGGCTCCTTCTCGGACACCGCTCAACCCCTCCCCTTCCCCCTTCGACAGTGCGAATGAGGCCGCTGTCGGCTGCGATCTTGGGGAGCTTGGCGAAGGATGGCACGGGAAATCCATGGGCGGCAAGCGAGGCGGCGCACCGTGCCGACACCCCTCCCCACCGGGGCGCCGTGCCCTCACCAGGCGGCGTCGAATTCGGGGACATCTTGCGACTGATCCCTCGATCGGGTCGACGGGCCACGGCGGTGGCCGCGCAGGGGCGCGCCTCGGGGCCGTCGGCGGGGAGCCCGAGGTGTCGCAAGATTCGCTGGATCACGGACGCCTGGTCAATCAGCGCCACGAGGCGCAGGCGTCACGAAACTCCTGCTCGACAAACGTCGGAAGCCCCGCACCGTCCCGCAGCGATGCGGTGTGGGCGCGGCCTTCTGGCACGGCGCGCAGACGGGATCACGGGCGGCCGTGCCGCCGAGCGCAGCGAGGGAACCCTTGATCCCGTCGAGCACCGTGCCGAAAATCGACCCGCGATGGCCGGCGTGGCAGCCACCGCCTGCAACCGCACGCCGAAACCGCGTACGACGGCCGGGGCGTTCTCGATTTACCTGGCGGCGGATTTCTGGCCGTGGCCGGCGTCAACCGCGGCGCGACGGGACACATCGCGGCCGACGGCTTCCATCAGGCGGTTCTTGTCGTCGGTGACGATCTGCCCTCAACATCTATACCCACGTCGTGGACGCCTCGCACCGCAAGGCCGTCGAAGCGGGTCGAAGAACGGCTGTTTGGCGAGATGGACTGTTTTGGACTGAAGTCGTCAGCGACCGTAGATCACCCGCAGCCTGCAAGTCCCATCGTTCACTAGGCTTAGATTGGAGGCGCCGCCCGGATTTGAACCGGGGGTGGAGGTTTGCAGATTTCGTGGGATCGTCAATCCTGGCGGTTTGTCTTGCCTTCTGGTCGATGCAAGACCACCGTGTTCGATGATGTTTGGGCGGTTATGGTCTCGAATCGGTCTCGAGTTTCGAGGAGTGGGCCCAAGCCGGAACGTGGGCCGTGTTGTCATGATTGACAACACGCGTCGACTGTTGTTACCCTCACCAACAGATGAAGGCGATGCTGCTGCTGCGGACGCGCATTGCCTACTCGGAAACCGCGTTCGCCGAGTTGGTGCTGTGGCGGGTGCCGAAGCCGGTCGCCGACTCGGCGCACGCGTTCAAGTACCGGCTGGCGTACATCGTCGACGGCATCTGCGTCGTGCGATACGACAATGAAGTCGGCAAGGGCGATCACCGTCACTTCGGTGAGAAGGAGCACGCCTACGACTTCGAGACGCCTGACAAGCTCATTGTCGACTTCCAACGCGATATTGCGAGGTGGAACCGTGAAAACCGTCACGCTTGACGTACGCGATCCCGGCACAGCGATGAAAGATTTCGTCCGCGTGTGGAAGACGGGCAAGCCCGAGAAGTCCGCACGGATCAGCTTTGCGTCACCGGACCTCCTGTGGAAGGTGCTGACCGCGAAGCGCTGGGAACTGCTCAAGGCGCTCTGCGGAGCGGGACCGGTGTCAATCCGGGAGGCCGCACGGCGTGTCAGCCGCGACGTCAAGGCGGTCCACAGCGACGTGACCGCACTCCTGAAGGCTGGCGTGCTCGACCGCGCGGAGGGTGGCGGCGTGGTGTTCCCGTACGAGGCCGTCAAAGTCCAATTTCTCCTTCGCGCGGCTTCGTAGCAAAGCGTGCGACCGCGACCCGGTCGCGCTCGAAAGGTACGCTGTTCAATCACTTGCGCCTGCGGCTGAGAAGAAACCCGAAAGGGTGGCAAGCACGCGCTCGATAGTGATCCGCTTCCGCGCAGCACCATGCCCCCGAGTCGAACTCACAGTCCTGGCGGACGGTTGACGATAGATGGGATGAAGCGGCTGGCTGATCCCGGGTGGTAGCGTAAGCGCTCCACTGGGTAAACGCGCTCAAGGCGCAAGGAGCAGCCAGCCATGGAGTATGGTGCCATCGATCTGCATACGAAGCATCGCCAGGTGCGGATCGTGACCGCGGACGGAACGGTGGTGCTTCGAACGGCGCATCGTGACGCGGGCCGATCAGTTCGCGGCCGTGTTTGGCGGACGCGACCGGATGCGCATCCTGCTCGAATCCAGCACGGAAAGTGAATGGGTGGCGACGTGCCTGGAAGACCTGGGCCACGAGGTCGTCGTGGCCGACCCGAACTTCGCGGCGATGTATGGGACGCGGACGCGGCGGATCAAGACGGATCGGCGCGACGTGGCGGCGTGGCCGAGGCGAACCGCACCGGCGTGTACCGCCCGGCGTATCGGGTCAGTCCCGCGCAACGCGCGATTCGGCAGCGGCTGCTGGTGCGGGACCAGCTCGTACGCATGCGGACGCAGCTCATTAATCTGCTCCGGTCGCAAGTGCGCGCGACCGGTCGACGCGTCACGACGGGCGTCGCCGAAACCTTCGCTCGTCGATTCGCCGCCCTCGAGCTGCCGGCGCCGGTGCGGGAGGCTCTGCGCCCGTTGACCGAGTTCCGTGAGGGGCTCGCTATGCCGCTGCGCGAGGCCGAGGCCTGGGCGCACCAGGCCGCCACCGCGGATCCGGTGGCGCGGAGGTTGATGACGGCGCCGGGGGTCGGGCCGGTGACCGCCCTGAGTTATCGCGCCACGCTCGATCACGTCGACCGATTTCCGGACGCGGGTCGCGCCACCGCGTATCTCGGGTTGGTGCCGTGCGAAGACAGCTCGGCCGAGCGGCGGCATCGCGGCGCGATCACGAAAGCGGGGCCCGGTCGGCCGCGGGCGCTGTTGGTCCAAGCCAGTTGGCACATCTGGCGCAGCGGCCGCGGCGGCGCGGCCGCGTTGCACGCGTGGGTCCATCGCTTCGCGGCACGTCGCGGCTGTCGCATCGCGCTCGTCGCGCTCGCCCGGCGACTGGCTCGCTGCCTCTATGCGATGTGGCGGGACGGCCGAGACTTTGACGGTACGCGGGTGCGCGTGACCGCCGCCGCGGCGTAACGGCGTCGGTCAACGGCCCGGCCGGCAGCGACAGTCAACAGAATGGCGTGGCAGTGCGAAATGTTTCCTGGCCGCACGTGAGAGCCGAACGATAGATCGCACGCCACGCCAGCGTGTCCCATGCTGCGCCGGTGATTTCGATCGCCACGACGAGCGCGAATAGAAGGATGAGGGACTTCGCCGCTGCGGCTGCGCGGTTGACCGAAAAAGAACTCGGAAAGGACGGGCTAAGAAAGGCGACCTCTCTCGAGCACGATCTTGACTTCAGCATGCCGCTTCATAGAAGGGAAGCATTAGGACCGTCTCGCGGTTAGCCTCACGCTCCTTCTCGGACTCGGCTCAGCCCCTTCCCCTTCGACAGGGCGCTGATCTTCGGCGTCCTGCGAAATGCCCTCCCCCAGATCCCGGGCGCGACGTTCCATGATCGCCTCATCGTCGGCGTCGTCGTTATCGCGATCGTCGTGATGGACCAGGTGCTGCACAGACGCGGCCATTGAATTCGGTGAGCACTCGTGTCGACGCAACTGTGCCGCGAATCCGGCTCCGGTCGCCGGACCGCACTGCGAGGACGGGTGAGGCCGCTGGCCGGCCAGCTCCGTGAGCTGGCCTGATCCCCTGAGTCTTCTCGCGCGGTCAGGCGATCGGGATGGGCGACCTCCGAACGGCTTCGCGCCACAGCCGCGCCAACACGAGGCCGCGTGCATGAAGGAGCTCACATGAAGCGGTACGGGCTCGTGAGGTTTGGCCTCTTCCTCGGGCTCGTGCTGGGGGCGTGCGGCGGAGGCCGCAGCGATATCGCCGGCGCGCCGCGGACGCTGTGGTTCGCGATCATTCCCAAGTCGCTCGACCTGCCGGTGTTCAACTACGCCCGGATCGGCGCCGAGCGGAAGGCGAAGGAGCTGGGCGACGTCGAGGTGATCTGGCGCGGTCCGGTCAACGCCGACCAGGTCCGCCAGAAGGAGATCGTCGAAGTCTACGACATCAAGGAGGACCCGGTCCGCTGCGCGGAGCTGATCGCGACCGCTCCAACCGGTATCCGAACCTCGGCGCCTGGATCTCGGTCGGCGGCTGGCCGGTGTTCACGAAGAACGCGCTGGCGTCTGTCGATCCGTCGAAGACGAAGGTGATCTCCTTCGACACGATCCCGCCGGCACCGGAGCTGCTGAAGGAGGGCAAGGTGCAGGTGCTGCTCGGGCAGAAGTACTTCGGCTGGGGCAGCGAGTCGGTGCGGCTGCTGTACGACATCGCGCACGGCCGCAAGCCGGCGAAGCCGATCATCGACTCGGGCGTGGACGTGGTGACCAGCCGCAACGTGGACGAGTACCTGTGGCAGGGGCGGAGTGGGAGCGGAAGTAAGACGCCGGCACGCCCGCGCTCAGAAGCGGAGCGTCTTGACGATCTTGATCGACGCCAGGTGATCCAGCGTGGTCCACGCACCCCTGCTTCCACTCTCGCTGTCGGGCATCAGCCTATCGGTCCAGTTCTGGCTGTAGACGAAGAACACGTCGTCACCGGGCTTGACGATCCAGCGGAATCGCGCCTGCCAGCCAAGCTGCCGGCTGAGCGAGTCGGTACTGAATTCGATTGACCAGTGACACGAAGGGCCCGAACTGGGTGCTGAGATCGGTCCGCCAGACCCTTGTCGTGAACGCGCCTTCCGTCAACCCGACGTCGTTGTAGTCGGTCCCGAGCGACAGCAGCCATCCCCGGGCCGGCCGGACGCTCAGCGTGCCGCTGATCTGCCGCCGATCGCCGGAGTAGAACGGCCCGTCT
Organism: uncultured Acidobacteriota bacterium; assembly: GCA_963840225.1. GTDB lineage: Bacteria > Acidobacteriota > Vicinamibacteria > Vicinamibacterales > CAVVIG01 > JBLMXQ01. Next base: position 4,619 of record CAWIYH010000004.1, on the reverse strand, counting down.
TCGTAGGTCATCGTCACGGCCAGCAGTCGCTGGCTGGCCGACTGCACCGAATACTGCCGTCGAAGGAACCGATAGTCGCCGCCTGCCGGAAGCGTGACCCCCGGGGCAATCTCGAAGTCGCTCGGAAGCCGCTCGCGAATCGGCAGCAGGTGGACCTCGAAGACATCGTTCGAGTTCAGCTGCACCCGGACCAGCTGGAGGTCCGGATCGCGGCTCTCGAGCCGGCCGTCGAGATCGTAGCGAAGGTCCACGCCCGCCTCCCAGGAGACGCGCCGCAGATACTGGCTGTGAACGGGGTGGACGGCGTAGCGGAGATCCGGATTGACGCGCCGGTAGCCGACGCGTTCGACGAATCCCACCGCCGGGTCGTAGCCGTCCTGGACCTCCTGTACCGACATGTTGAAGGTCCATGGATCGTTGGGCAGATTGATGCGGCCGCCGAAGGCGGCCCCACCGTGCGTCCCGGAATCCTTCGTGGTGTCGAGATAGAACCCGCTCAGCTCGAGCACCTGCGTGCCCAGGAAGTGCGAGGTTCCGAGGACCAGGTCGACTCCGGCCGTCTGGCGGGACGGCATGCCGTCGCCGGCCCGCCGGGTATAAATCGCGCCGGCGTACGACTGACGCCAGAAGCGGCGGCGCACCCGCAGGACCGAGAAGTCTTCACCGACGCGATCTGCCTGGTCGCGCGTCCGGACCTGCAGTACGCCGACGTCGAAGGCGCCGGCCTGTCCGGTCAGCTTCGCCCCGTACCCGATCGGCTGGGGCACGCCCTCCGCGTCGAGCCCGATCCGCCGGCTGAAGAACGGGACGATGTCGTTTCCCGGTTCGCGGGCGAAGTCGAAGAAGCTCGACCCTTCGAGGAAGAAAGCCCGCTTCTCGGGAAAGAACAGCGGAAACCGGGTCAGGTTTACCTGGCGGTCGTCCACCTCGGTTTCGGCGAAGTCGGTGTTGAGCGACAGATTGGCGCGCAGGCTCGGCGTGAGGCTGTAGAAGAGGTCCCCGCCGTACGACCCGTGCGTCGTGACCGACGGATCGCCCCGACCCGGCGCTGCACCGGAGCTGCCGATCGCGTACGGCCGCAGATCGAGGCCGAGCCCCTGGCTCAGACCCTCGAGGCCCTCCAGCCGTCCCTCAGCGGGCATGTAGGTGAGGCCCTCGTTGCGCGCGGACGCGGTCCAGAGGCTCTGCTCATTCTTGCGCCGTACCGTCCGCTGGAAGTTGATGCCCCAGCTCGTCTTGTGGGGATCGAAGTTGACTGTGTGAAACGGAATCTCGATCTCCGCCGTCCAGCCGATGTCGCTCCGGACGACGCGGGCGATCCAGATGCCGTCCCACGACTTGTTGATGGAGATGCCGCCCGCCCCGCCGGAATCGCCGCCCGGCACGACGAGGCCATCACCCATCGCGCCCGCAGGGTTGATCTCGAAGTAGTAGCCGGACCGTCCGTCCCGATAGGTATCGATCACGAACATGAAGCTGTCGTCGGCTCCGAGATCCTGATCGCGCTGCAGCTGATTGGCGTAGAGGTGGTCCGGCTCCGAATCGACGCACGTGACACCGAGCAGCAGCCGGTGCTCGTCGAACAGGATCCGCACCTCGGTCGGTTCAGTCGCCGGCGCGCCGTTCTGCGGATCCTGCTGCCGGAACCCGGTGGTCGGCGTGGCGCGTCGCCAGGCGGGCTCATCGAGGCGGCCGTCGATCGTGATCGTCTCCTCTCTGGTGAGCCGCACGGCAACCACGACCGGGACCGGCGAACCGCCCTGCGTCGCCTCCTGCGCCAGGAGCGGCTGGGGCCCGGAGGCGGCGAGCAGGAGGAGTCCAAGGATCCAGGGAAGGGCATCTGCAGTGGTGGATGGCCGACGCGGCACGCCGAGTAGTCTAGCCTCGAGCGCTCCCCGGCGCGTTCGGTGCCCGCTGCTCTCCTTTCCGTCGGCCGATTTTCCTTGCCCCTGTCCATCGACCCACCCCAGAATCGCGACTGACGATCCAAGGCACTTCGACCGCACTGGAGGGGCCATGAGACGTGTCGCCATCCGCGCACCGTGCCTGATCGCCGTGGCCCTGACGTTCGCCTGGGCCGGCGTCGCGCAGGGTCAGGCGCCCACGGCCGACAGCGCCGCGGCCATGATCGCCCGCATCGAGGCGCCGCAGCTTCCGGATCGACAGGGCTTCGATGCCCTGACCCTGCCCGAGATAATGCAGCGCCTCCACGTGCCCGGCGCGAGCGTCGCGGTCATCGAGGACTTCGCCATCCACTGGGCGAAGGGCTACGGCGTGGCCGACGTCGCCACGGGACGGGCCATCGACACGCACACGGCGTTCCAGGCGGCATCGATCAGCAAGCCGGTCACCGCCATGGCCGCCATGCGGCTGGTGCAGGAGGGCCGCCTGTTGCTCGACGCCGACGTCAACACGATCCTGGAGTCGTGGCACGTCCCGGCGTCGGCCCTGACGCGCGCCCGGCCCGTGACGCCGCGCGCGCTCTTCAGCCACACGTCGGGCGCCGACGACGGGTTCGGCTTTCCGGGATACGAACCTGGCGCGCCACTGCCGTCGGTGGTTCAAATCCTCGAGGGGCAGGCGCCTTCGAACGTGGGCGCGGTGCGCTTCGCGCGTCCACCCTACCAGGGCTACAAGTACTCGGGCGGCGGCCTCGAGATCATGCAGCTGGCGCTGACCGATTTCATGCGCCGCCCGTTCGCCGACTGGATGCAGTCCACCCTGCTCGGTCCGCTCGGCATGGCCGACAGCTCGTACGAGCAGCCGCCGGCGGCAGCTCTGGCGGAGCGGGCCGCGCGGGCCCACGACGGGCAGGGACACCGCATGCCGGCGCCGTGGCACGTCTACGCGGCGCAGGCCGCGGCAGGGCTGTGGACGACGCCCGGCGATCTGGCGAGATTCGTGATCGAAGTGCAGAAGGCGGTGCGAGGCCCCCGGGGAGCGGTCCTTGACCAGGCGGCGGCCCGCGAGATGGTGTCGCCGATCGGGGTCGGGCCGTACGGCGTGGGGCTGTCGATCGAGAAGCGCGGCGAAGGATGGTACTTCGGCCACGGCGGATCCAACTGGGGCTTTCGCGCAGACATCCTCGGCCACGTCCGGAAGGGCTACGGCGTCGTCGTGATGACGAACGGGGACAATGGCGGCGCGCTGATCCGGGAAATCGAGGCGCGGGTGGCCTCCGCGTACGGCTGGGACTCGCTCGACAAGCCGCTCGTCCGGTGACGTCGTGACTGTTGCTGCTGAAAACCCCGTTCTGTTTGTCGCCATTGATGTTGGCGTCGCTGACCGATAGCCTACTGCCCCATGTCCGTCCTACTGTCATTTGTTCGGACGCTGCGCGTCTCGCTGCGTACGCGGGCCGCCCTGCAAGTCGAGATCTTGGCCGTGCAGCACCAGCTCCAGGTCGTTTTGTTCCACAACTCGGCCGACATCTTTCAGGTCTGCCCGTGAAATAAGCTCGACCCCGTGATCGACCCCGCGGCGCTGCAGATGGTGTTGGGCGCGCTGACCGCCTGGCTGGACCGCCGGGAGCGAGAGGCGGTCGCCTACTTGATCGAGGAGAACCGGCTCCTGCGGCGCCAGCTTGGGCCCCGGCGGCTGCGTCTGAGCGACGACGATCGCCGCCGGCTGGCTGCCCGCGCGCACCGGGTGGGCCGTGCGACCTTGCGACAGATTGCCACGATCGCCACGCCTGACACGTTGCTGCGGTGGCATCGCCAGCTGATTGCGCGGAAGTGGACCTACGCGCGAACACCCGGCCGGCGAGGCGTGCTCCTGGAGATCCGGCAGCTCGTCATGCGGATGGCGACGGAGAATCCGACTTGGGGTTACACGCGGATCCAAGGCGCGCTGAAGAACGTGGGTCACTGCGTGGGTCGCTCGACCATTCGGCGAATCTTGAAGGCGGCGGGGCTACCACCGGTCCCGCAGCGGCCGACCTCCTGGCAGACCTTCCTCCGTGCGCACTGGGGCGCCATTGCGGGTGCCGATTTCTTCACGACCGAGGTGTGGACCTGGCAGGGCCTGGTCACGTACTACACGGTGTTCGTGATCGACCTGGCGTCTCGCCGCGTGCAGATCCTTGGCTCCACCCCACATCCCGAGGCGCTGTTCATGCAGCAGGTCGTCCGGACGCTGACGATGGCGGAGGTGGGTGTAGTGGGCGCTCCGCAGGTGTTGATCTGCGATCGGGATCGGAAATGGAGCGGTGATGTAAGACGTCGACTCCGGGACGCGGGCATCCGCGTGGTGCTGATCCCCGAGCGTGCGCCAAACGCGAATGCCTACGCGGAACGCTTCGTGCGGTCGATCAAAGAAGAATGCCTTGACCGGCTGATTCCGATCGGACAGCGGCACTTCCGGCGGGCGGTGGCGGATTACGTCGAGCACTACCACGGAGAACGGAATCACCAGGGACTCGACAATCGCCTCATCTCGGGCCCGCCAGTGATCAAGTGGACGAATCGCGTGCGACGCCGTCCGCGGCTCGGCGGGCTGCTCAACTTCTATGAGCGGGCCGCATGAGCGCTCGGCCGAGTGATGGAACACTACGGGTCGGGGAATCAGCAAACGCGGAGCACCCCATCGAGACCGGAAGTGCCTCTCACGCTTGAACTTGA
>CAWIYH010000003.1:0-1414866 GCA_963840225.1 uncultured Acidobacteriota bacterium | reverse complement strand
CAGGAGCACGGCGATCACCACGATCGCGAGCGCCGTCAACGCGCTCACACTCGCTCCTTCGACATCCTCGGCGATGCCGCCCTGCGTCGGAGTAAGCCGATCGCGACGTCCTCGCGCGCCGCTACGAATGCCAATGCCGGCAGCGGATAATCGCCGCGCCGACGATGCCATTCGGTGGCGAATCGAGCCATCGCGATCGCGAACCCTGGGCGACCACGAGCCAGGGGCGCCGCTTCACGGATCCAGGCCTCCGGCGCCCGGTCAACCGAGTGGTGACATTCGCAGGCGATGATTTGACGGATGGCCGAGTCTGGCAGCTCGCGAACGCGGATCATTAAAAACCGCCACAGAATGCGACCCACGGCACCCAGCGCCCGCCTGCTGCTTGCCCGGCTCGCCGCGAGATACACGGCGCCACGATCGAGCGCGCGCCGCATCTCGGCCGCCCGCTGACGTGCCACGTGCTCGAATGGATCCACCACGATGACGTCGTCTCGTCCGAGCGCGGCGATGATGGCGCTCTTGCCGATGGCTTCAGGCCCGTAAAGGAGCACGCTGCGGCCGGCTGCGAGATGATCCCTCACCTCTCGGACGAGCGCGTCACGGCCGACGAGGTCAGTCGAGCGCGGCATGTTCGGTGACCTGTTCGACCCGTTGCCGCAGCGCCTCGATCCTGCCCAGTTCGGTCCTCACCGCCTCCTCGCCCGCCTGACGACGGATACGCGCCCGTTCGAGCGCCTGCTCGGCAGACCGCGTCATCTGCTGCAGCAGAAACCGCAGCTCTGATTCGAGCTCTTTCCGGCTCACCTCGACGCGCTGCTCGAGGTCGAACACCACGCGCGACGTGTTGCTGCGCAGCAGTCGTTCCAAGTAGTGCCCTGCCCCGCGTTTCATGCGGGCGATTCGGGCATTCCGCGGCAGCAGCACGTCCGCGACTCGGTTGAGAGGTCCCGGCGCCGTCAAGTGCATCAAACTCGTCGCATAGAAATGCCGCCGTTCCCGCAGGCCGACCTCGGGATCGAGACTGCGTGGCAGCGTCGCGAATGCGGGATCGCTCGACTCGGTCAGCCGCGCCAGAAACCCATTCGCCAGCGACGTAAACCGGAGCGTGGCGCGGCGATACAGCTCGTCGGCTTCGGGCTCCAGACGCGTCAGCCAGTGTTCGATCCGGACGCGCGCGATCGTCGACGCTTGGTCGAAGGCCCTCGATCGGTCATGGAGGTGCGCCGACGCGAGATGATCGATCCAGATGTCGAGCTCGTGTCTGGCCGATGCCAGCTCGGACTCGAGGAACGTCTTTTGCCGATCCTGGAACTCGTCGAGCAGGTGACGCTGTTCCGCCGCAAACAGAATGCCGAGTTCTCGCAGCATGGTGTCTGCATCGGCGACCGAACGCCGTAGCATCTCGATCCGCGCTTCCGACTCCTGAATCGGCCTGAGGAGCGCGCCCTGCCGCTCGTCGAACTCGTCCCGCAACTGCTTCGTGAGCCGTCCGAACCCACGTCGATACGTATGGCGGAGGATCTCTGCGGCGTCGCCGGTCAGGTCGCCGAGCGCGGCCTCCAATTTCTGCCAATCGCGCGTCGGCCTGCCAGATGCGATCCGTTCGGCGGCACTGATCTCGAACACCGGCCCGATGGGACGTCCGAGGCGCTCGCTCACTACTCGTTCCGTAAAGTCGCACGCCTGCCGCACGTCGTCGGCCGAGAGCCGATCGGCTTTGTTCAGCGCAAACACGGCCGTCGGCACCTGCGCCAGCACGTCGAGCACGAGCGTCAGTTCGTCGCCTGAGATCGGCGGGTCGGCGCCGAGCACGATCAGCGCCGCATCGATGTGCGGCACGAATGCGCGCGTCGCGTCCGTGTTGGCGGCGAACGTCGACCCGATCCCTGGGGTGTCGACCAGGCACAATCCCTTCGCCAGAATCGGCGCTGGGAGGAATACTTCAACGGCGGCGACGCCTCGCGTGTTCCCGTGGTTGTGCTCTTCCGTCACATACAGCGGCACATCAGCCACGGCAATGGGTTCACTGAGGCCTGCCGCATAGATGACGGTGGCACGCCGGTCGACGCCGTACCGCAGGATCGTGACGGCCGACGTGACGGGCGTCACGCCGACTGGCAAAACGCGATCCTCGACGAGCGCGTTCAGCACGGTGGACTTGCCGCGTTTGAACTGGCCCACGCATGCCACGAAAAAGCGGCCAGACGTCAGACGCTCCGCGAGCGTTGCCGCCTCGTCGGCGACGAGCGGCAACTCCGCATCGCGGGCAATCGCAGCGAGCGTCTCGAGTTCCCTCATCACGTCACCGGAGCGCCGACAGCGCCAGGCGATCGAGGTCGCGCTGGAGGTCGCGTGCATCGATCGGCCGGTTCTGCGTGTGGCCCATCCGCCGATCAAGCTCCGCCCTGGCACCGTCAGTCGCGGCCGTCCATTGCGATCGGATCGCCTCCAGTGCATCCAGCGCCCAGCGACGCAGCACGGCGGCGTAACTCTCCAGCGTCGTTTGAACCGCATCGCCGACACGGCGTTCGAGACGCTTGAGGACCACGGATCGCACCAGCCCACGGCCGAACAGCCGCTCGACGCCTTCGGTCGGGACCGAGAGATCCGGGGGCAAATCGGGAATCGGCACTTCGCGGATCGTCGCTGCGCGTTCCAGAGTCTCGGCGTCGTCGTGATCCGAATGATCAAGCGTCTGTGCCACCCGGCGGTGGACATCGGACAGCGACGCGGCCAGCGTCTGCAGGTCGCGAGCGACATCCTGCGCGGCCTCTCCCGTGACTTCGCGAAACGCCTGCATCAATGCCTGGCGGGACGGGACCTTGTCGCTGATCAGCGCGGCTGCACGACGCAACACGTCTGGAGCCTGGCGCGGCAGGACGAGCGTGAGCGCGTCGATGCGGCGTTCGAGATCGGTGATCTGACCAGCGGCCGTCTGCAGCGTGATGTCCGTCGCCCGATCGTCCTCGGCTGCATGTGGGCCGCGTTGGCCGGCCGCGAGCGACTGCCGCAAGCGGGCTTCGATCTGCGCGCGGAGGATTGCCATCTTCCTCGCCGCGGCCTGTTGCCGCTCACGCTCCTGATTGGCGATGAGTGGCGCCAACTCCTGCGTTCGCCATTGGGCAAACAAGTGGTCGAATTCCGGTTTGACGCTCACGGCCGCCACGGGAAGCGCCGTGTTGAATTCCCGCATCAGCACTTCGCGCGCGTAGGTCAACGTGGCGTCGAGGTCGGCGCCGGCGAGCAGATCGGCCTTGCTCACCAGTACAGAGACGTGGATGCCAGCATTCAACAGCAGGCCAACGGTGGCGAGATCCTCCGCGGTGATCGTCGAGCTCGCATCGACGAGGACGGCGGCCACATCGCAATGCGGAAGGTAGGCCAGCGTTTCGGCTGCACCGGTCGTGGCCAACGAGCCCAGCCCTGGCGTGTCCACCAACGTCACGCCGGATTCGAGGAACGGCGCGGGCAGCTCAACTATGAGGCGCATCACCCGCTTGGCATTCGCGGGGTTCTCTCGCTCGGACGCGTACTCCGCGAGGGCGCCAATCTCGAGCTCCCGGGCCGGCATGTCGGCAAACGCCACCCGCAATCGTGGCCGACGACCAAACGTGATCCGCGTCGGCACGGCCGTGATCGGGGTCACACCAACCGGCAGGATCTCGCGCTCGAGCAGACGGTTGAGGAGCGATGACTTGCCGGTGCTCACGCGGCCAAAGACGGCGAGCTCTAGGCCTCGACGTTCGAGCGTATCGAGAATCGTCGCGAGGGCGCTGCGGAACTCCACGAGCCCGTGTTTGGTGATGAGCTCCTCTAACGTGTCGAGCAACTCGACGTCGGCGTGGATGCCAATCTTATCCAGACGCGTGCGCAGATCCTCCGAGCGATCGACCGCGAGCGCCCGCGTCAGCTGACCGATCGTGCCGTGGAGCTCCTCGACGATGCCGTTGAGCGCCGCCGCTGCGTCCGGCGCGACCGCGCCGTACCCTTGCATGTAGCGCGGCTTCAGCTCCTCGACCGCGACATCGATGAACGTGAAATGTGTCAGCAGCGAGTGGCGCAGGCCGAAGCGGTGCGGCCCTGGCGAGAGACCCTGACCGTCCAGCATGCGGACCAACTGGGTACGGAGTCTCCCGATGTAGTCATGGACCAGTCGCTGCTCGGCCGGCGCCAAATCGTTCGCGTACCGGCCGAACGGCGAGTTCGACTGCGCCTCGATGAACGCGCGCTCCAGATCGCCGAGCAGCCGATCGACATACTGGCAGGTGACGATCAACCGCCGTTGCTGCGACTCGTTCAACGCGCTGTCACGCCGAGCGTCCATGACCTCACGCCGAGGGCGCCGAATCCTCCCGGCGCGTGTACCGGATCACCTTGAGATCGGAAATAGGAACGCCGACCAAAATGGCAACGACGAACCACACGTCCATACGTGGTCCTCTGTATCTGGCTTGCGTATCGGCAGGAAGGAACGCGGCGAGCGGACCCCTCCGAGCACAAGCCCGTAGGAGTCATCTGCCCCGTTTGTCAAGCGGTGGGGCGGTTGAGGGTGAACTCCAACACCCGTTACAAATGGAGCTTATCACCCGATCGAGGAACGCTCAAGATCCGCCAGAAACTACTCGCCCTTCAACTCGTCAGCCGTCGGCCGCTGCCTCGCGCCTCGCCTCACATGCACCACGCGTACGACGGCGGCGTTGTCGTCGATCGTGAAGAAGACGCGGTACACGTGAGGCTTTCGGCCGTAGCTGAGCACCCGAACCGGGCGGTCCGGGTCAATACTCTCGGGCGCAACCGGACAGCGCTCTGGGTGTTGGTCGAGCGAGAGCACGGCCCGCTCGAGACCGTTGAACCATGCGGCACCCTGCTGCGGCGCGCGCTCGACGACCCATTGGTACAGCGCCTCGAGTTCAGCCTCCGCGCTCCGCGCAATGTCAACGCGGTATGCCATGCGTGCGACGCAGCCGATCGAACGCCTGCCGCGCGGGCTTTGTGCGCCCGGCCTTCACATCGGCCAACCCGCGTTGAATGCCCTCGATGGTCTCCACGCGGTCCAGGAGCGCTTGGTACGCCTCCGCGTTCTGCACGACCAGCTCCGCCTTTCCATTGATGGTCAGGACCAGGGGATGACCTGTCTTCCGGAGACGATCGAGCAGGTCGACGGTGTTCCGCTTGAAGTCACTGAGCGAACGAATGTCGTTGGCGAGATCGAGCATGGGACACCCTCACATCACATTTGCATCAAATATGATCATTATACAGGGTCGGCGAGCCGCCAATCGAGGTGAGGCACTGTCCCCACGATTGTCCCTGTGAGCGGCCAAGACCTGGCCTCCAGAGCCAACGGGAGTCAAATCGCCCCATCCGGGAAGTCGTTGAAATGGTTGGATTTGCTAGGACAATCGAAGATGTCTGAGAGGCAGGCTTCCGTTTAGCAAACCATCGCCTTCAGCCTCTCGGCCACCTCACCGCAGACGCTAAGTGTACGTGAAATCAGCACTTGTCGGATCCAACTCATTCTTTCGAGCCTACAACGGTTTTTCGAACCGTCGCCTTCGTCAAATTCGACCGGAAATCGCCTGATTTTCACGATGAGAGGCACGGACTTTGGGCACACTCGCGAAAAGGCGTTGAGAATCTGGGGCGCGCTGATGGCGCGCGTTGTGCGTCAATGCAGTTCTCCAGTGTCGGACGATGCGAATGATTCGCCGCCGTCAAGGTACAGAGCCAGACGACATCGGCAGCTGCGCCGCGGCTGACAACGCGTCAGGTTTGCATCTGTCTATCGTCCTAGACAGATCAGGCAGCCATCGGCTATCCTGAACTGGTGACCGCGAAGGACCTTCGGCGCGTCCTGAGGTCCTTCGGTTGCGTTGAGCGCCGGCAACGAGGTTCGCATCTACGCATCGAATGCGGCCAGTGTGTGACGACCGTCCCGGTTCATGCCGGTGAAGATATCGGGCCCGGTCTGCTGCGCCGTATCGAGCGCGACTTGGAGCCGTGCCTCGGAAAGGGATGGTTGAAGAAGCCGTGAAGTCTTATCGCGTGGCCTACGAGCGAGACGAGTCGGGCTGGTGGGTGGCCTCCGTGCGCGGTGTACGCGGCTGCCACACGCAGGGTCGCACCGTCGACGAGGCTCGACGCCGAATTCGAGAGGCGCTGGAACTGTTCGTCGATGACGCACGCAAGGCCCCCATCGTGGACGACGTGCAGCTGCCGAGTGCCGCGACGAGGGCAATTCGCGCCTACGCGACCCTTCGCAAGAAGGCCGATGAAGACGACCGACGGGCAGCCCGCGCAGCTCGACGAGCCGTCCGCGTCTTGCGAACCGGAACACTGAAGATGAGCGCGCGCGATGCTGCTCGTCTCCTGGGACTGTCGCATCAACGCGTCCACCAGCTCACGCAGGAAGAAGAAAACCGATAGGATTTCTTGCGAGTGAGTTCAGGATGGCATCAACACATCCAGGCTCTCACATGCTCGCGCCAGCTCCTGTCTGAACGCGTGACGACGCGTGTACTTCTGGCGGAGATCCGTGGCCCATTTCAGGAGCTCGGACGCGCGGCGCTTGGGCGCAAAGGCGACGCACGACGCGACGAGCAACGCGGCGTGGCCGTAATGCTGTCTTCTGGAGTTGCCGAGGATCCCCGCAGTTCGCTTCTCCGCGGCGATGCGCATCGCGTCGATGGCGGCGTCTTGGTCGGGCTCGGTCAGCGCGATACCGGGCCGCGCACCCTGGATCAACGCGACGATCGACGGAGTCGACAGCTTCGGCTTGTGCTCCTCCTCCGTGGGCGCGAAGGAGTTCAACGGATCTCGCGCCGTTGCCTCGAGTTCTGTCGCGAGCGCTTCGCCGATCGTCCCATTCGATAACAACATGGCCAACAGGGGGAACATCGTGTGTCCGGGATGGCCCGGATTCGACCATCCGAGACCAGGGCACTTCGACAGCACTGCGGCGGCCCCGGTCACGTCTCCAACGAGTAGGCGGAGCAGACCGACCTGCCGCGCGGCCGTCTTGGGACAGCCAGCCGCGGCCCTCGTGGCCTTCGTTCGGATGGCCTCCTGGTCTTGACCGTCGACGGCTAGCCAACGCAGCAACCGTGTCAGCCTGGGAGCGGCGCGCCATGCGGCTTCCAACCGCTTGGACAGATCGGACCGGCCAAGCTCCTGAGCCGCGAGTGCTGCCCCGTCTAGGAGTTCGCCGCGCCAGTGCGACTGTCGCACCAGCCTCGCCGCGTCGTCGTAACGCGCGAAGGGCCACCGGCCAGTCTCCTCGTTCGGCAAGCGCCTCACACCACGCCAGACACGCCTGAGGCCGCTTTGTCTTCCGCGCAATGCGCTCCAGGCCATTTACGCCTTCCATGCGGAAGACCGCCTCGCGGAGCCACTGCTCAGGCGCGGTGTCCCAGTCATCATTTGCTGGCCGCACCCGCTCCAGGCGCTTCACCCAGCGCGGAATGAAGGGCCCAAGATCTGGCAATGCACCAGCGGACACGGCTTCCATGTCTCCGATCGGATTCGCCAGCGAGACGATGCCCTCAATAGCTGTGATTGCCGAGTACACAGCGTTGGCGCGACCACCGAGTGGAGTGGTCGTGTACACGCTCGCCACATATTGCGCCACCGTGACGTGCATATCGACCTTCAGCACTTCCTCGACCATCTCGTGCTGACCGAGGCTTATGTCGCCTCGCGCGATGGGGAGAAGCAGCGCCTCGAACACGGCTCGAGCGCTCGCATGATCGCCGGCGAGGAATGCCCGAGTTCCGCGGCGAAGATAGTCGCTGACTTCATCCGGATCCGCGTACCCAATTTGCCGAGCGGCGCCCGCGAACACGCAGACGTCGTCAACTTCACGCGCCGACGGGCGGCTCGGCTTCCAGCCAGCGTGGCCTTGCGTCGCGCGGGCCACGAGTGACTCTGTGATTGCGATTCGTTGATCGTCGTCCAGACCATCGAAGACGGTACGGACGAACGACCGCAGTTCCGGAGCACTCATCGCCTCGAGAGCTCTGTCGAGATCGGGATCTGCAGCGTGACGACGGCTGGCGCGCTCACGTCGGCGTCTCACTGCGCTCGTTCCGCGTGATCAGAGAACCGCAGCAACTGCACGTCCGCTCTCGGGATCTCATATCCCTGCTCGTCGACGAGCCGGGAGGGCCAGCCCCAGGCATCCGTGGCAGGAAGCACGCGCCGGACGCGGGACCACGGATCCGTCCAACCTGGCGCGCTGCCCACGACCACGTCGAGGCACACACCGCTCGTATAGGCCTCCTTCAGGAGCTGATGCAGCGTCGACTCGTCGCGATGGACCCACGGCGCGGGGAGCATCTCGTCGAGAAAGCCCCAGCGGAGCCGGACAGCCCCGTGCAGCCGTCCGTACTGATAGAGCGCAAACAGCGATTTCGCGTCGGCTTCAAGCCGTCGGCGGAGTTTCGTGTGCTCGCCACGCTTCAAGTACCCGCGTCGGTCCCAGGCGAAGTACTTCACTGCCACCGGCGTAGCTCAACGTGTGCCCGAAAGGCACACATCGGCGTCGCCCGGAGTCTGCCCACCAGTGTGCCCAAACGCAGCCCGACGATCATCCTCCGGGAGCCAACGCCAACCAAAAGAGCTTTGCATGATCGACTCACTACTCGTTTGGGCACACGTTTCTGGGCACACTCCTGGGCACACTCGGCGCGTTTTTCGATCGGTCTGTTCAGAAAACGGAAGGAAAACGCGGCGACAAGGCGACGGTTTCTTTGACCGTCGCCTCCTTCGATGAGAACCCCGGATTCGATTCTTCCATTGAAGTTCGCCATTATCGTGATACCGGCACCCTCGCGCGCAGCTCCTCGAACCAGTTGACCACGATCTGAATCTGCTGAGCGATGGCACCGTACGCCGTATTGCTTGCTGAGACGCGAGCCACGAACTTGCCGCCCGGCGTGATGTCGTACGCTCGCCGCTGTTCTGGCGGCGAAAGTTGAAACGGCCGGGGAACCGGCGCAGAGTTGCCGAACGCAAACGTCGGCCCTGTGGAAACGCTGACAACCTCGAGCCCGAGCGGCCTCGGGTTGTAGAAGAGTTCTTTTCCATTCGGTGACCACACCGGGTGGCTTGGCAGGTCGAGCCCTTTCGCGACCAGTTGGTATTTTGCCCCGGTCGCTGGGAACGGCTGAACGTAGACGGTCTGCCTTCCTCGGTCCGTGCTCGCATACGCCACCCACCGACCGTCGGGCGAGAATGTGGACGCGATGGGCGTCCTCGAGCGAATTTCGCCGAACGGCGCCGCCTGCCGGTCACTTATCGAGAGCATCCACAACGCGACGTCTCCCGGCTTCTCGACACTATAGAGAAGCCGGTCGGCTTGCGGCGACCACGACTCGGGAACGTGTGACGTGCCGTTGAGCGGCCTGGTCAGGCGCTCGGCACTGTGACTACCGTCGGCGGGTTGCCAGAATAGGGCCGCATCACCATCTCGGTCGGATTGAAACACGATGTGCCTGCTGTCGGCCGACCAGAGCGGAAACCGATTGTTGCCGCCAAACGTGAGCCGGCGCCTCGGTCCGTTGCCGGACAAGTCATAGATCCAGACGATCGCCTCTTTGCCATCGTCGGTGCCGAAGGTGATCCGCGTTCCGTCCGGAGCCACGCGTGGCCCCTGATACGTATCCGACGGCAATGGCAGTCGTTCCACGTGGCCGTCTCGATCGATCAATCCCAACGGCGTCGTTTCGCCAGGCCCAGCAGAACCATCGAGTGGAGCAGGGATATAGATCAGGGTGCCCGTGTCCGACACGCTGTAATGGGCGGCTCCCGTCTGGCTGCCGGTCGCGCGACTCACGCCTTCGACAATCGGCACTGCTGCACGTGTCAGCGCGGGGCGCGTCGGATCGAAGGGGACGGCGTAGAGCACGCCGCCCAACGCGTAGACCAGGTGGCCAGTCGGGATATACCGCGCATCGGTGCCGCCGTCCACGAGGGCGGTTCGAACTCCCAACCTGAGCGACTGCACGACGATGCGCGCTCGATCCCACCTGTCGCTCGCGGTGCCGCTCGCCAGGGTGAAGAGCACCTGGCGGCCGCCCGGCAAGATCTGAGGACCATGCGCCTCCTCGCTCTCGTTGACGGGCACCAGGGTCTCCGGCGCTCCGCCGGCGGGCGACACGCGCAGGATCCCCTTGCCACGCTGGCCAAAGACGATGCCATCGTCTCCCCAACTGATGCCGTAGGGAGCGTCAGCTGATGCGATCGTCACCGCCGCGCCGCCCGTCACGGCAACTCGCTTGAGCGCTCCGTCGGTGTAGAACGCGATCGAGCGACCATCTGGAGAGAACACCGGCTCGGTCACGCGCGCGAAATCCTCGGTCCCCTGGATCCGAGTCGCGTCCCACTGCGACATGGCGCGGAGGTACAGGCCGGCGGGCACACCGGAATACACCAACTGCTCGCCGTCACGCGAGATCGCAACGGAGTGGCGGCCGATACCACGCGAGAACACCTGTCCGTCGGGAAGCGTGAATGCGAATCGAGTCACGCTGCGCCGCGGAGCAGGTTTGAGCTGCCATGCGGCGACGGCGGCCAGAGCGGCGGCCGCGATCGCGAGAACCGCGACTCCGATCGGACGCCGCCACCATGCCCGAGAGAAGCTATCAGCCGAGCCGCGTGTGTCGACTCCAGCAGGCGGTGATGGATTCTCCAGGACGATCCGGGCCTCGCCGATGTCTCGCAGTCGCTGTCTGGCGTCGCGGTCGAGGCAGCGGACAACGATGGCCCGAACGGCGGCGGGCGTTGACAGCGGCAGCGCATTCCAATCGAGCTCCTGGGCGATGACCGCAGCCAGGATCTCCGAAGTGCTGTCGCCCTGGAACGCAGGCCGGCCCGACAGCATTTCGTAGAGCACCGCGCCAAACGCCCAGATGTCGCTGCGCCTGTCTGCCGGCCTCCCCTTCGCCTGTTCCGGACTCGTGTAGGGCAGGTGTCCCCAGAATCACGGCAGCGGGTTCACCCATGCTTTGCGTGATGGCGGAGCGCGTTGGGTCCGCGGGCATGACCACGTCCGGTGCAGGACCTTGGCGAGGCCGAAGTCCAGGATCTTCACCGTCCCGTCGGGACGGACCGCGACATTGGAGGGCTTGAGATCGCGGTGCACGATGCCCTGCTCGTGCGCCGCTTCGAGTCCTTCTGCAATCTGACGGGCAATCGGCAGCGCCTCGTCGATCGGCATGGGCCCGTGTGCGATCCGATCCGCAAGCGTGCGTCCCTCGACCAGCTCCAACGCCAGCGCCTGCAAGCCCTCGGATTGTTCAAAGCCGTGAATTGCGGCGATATTGGGATGATTGAGCGACGCAAGGACTTGCGCCTCGCGTTTGAAGCGCTCGAGTCGATCGGGATCGAGCGCGAATATCTCGGGCAGGACTTTGAGCGCAACCTGGCGATGGAGATGTCGATCGCGCGCTCGGTAGACGTCTCCCATTCCGCCAGATCCGAGCCATGCCTCGATCACGTACGAACCGATTCCGCGACCGACGAGTTCGGCATGCGACGCGTCGGTCAACAGCGCGGCCGCGACGTCGAGCGCCGGCCCTTCGATGAACCGAGCCGCGGGGACCTCGCAGGCCAGCAGCGACTCGACGTCCTGTCGCAGCGTCGCATCATTGCCGCAGGCGTGGGTCAACCAGTCGGCCCGAGCGTCACCCTCGCGCTGCACCGCCTCGATGTAGATCTGTTCGACGCTTCGCCAGCGTTCGCGACTCGTACGGGAGGTCTGGCTCATTCACACTCCAGTGCGTCCCGCGGCGGAGGCGGTGGGCAGGGGGCAACGGACATCTTCGTCATGCGACCGGACGGTACCGACGTTCGTCGTCTCACCGACGATGCCACGGAAGAAGGAACGACCGCCTTCGCGTGGACGAAGTGACGAGGGACGGCGGTCCGATGTGAAGATGACGGGGGTCTGTCCGTCGCGGATTCAGTTTCTCGCTTGACAGAGTAGCGGGCTGACGCGCCGCAGAGATCCAATCGCCGATGACCCGTTGTCTCGCCCCGTCGATGCAGACGACTTCCGCGTCAATGGCGGCAGCGCGGGCGACTACACGACGTTGACGCAGATCCGCGGAAGATCACCGGTCAAAACGCCCACGTCGGACGCGCGGAGAATCAGCGTCGAGCGGCGCGTCAGTCGCCTTGCCGCGGCGGTTGCGTCAAGGGCTCGCTTGGCGGAACGTGGGCGCGAGGTGCGTTCTCGATCCATCTTAGGGACACGGCAATGGCTATCGGGTACTGTCTTGGGTGAGTTGGTGCACGCGCTGATAGGACAGCCCCAGAAGACGAGTCGCATCACGCGCGCTCATCTTCAGTCTCCCGATTCGCAATACGCGAACAGCGCGTCGAGCGGCTCGGGCTGCCCGCCGGTGTTCTTCGTCGGCCTTCTTGCGAAGAGTCGCGTAGGCACGAATTGCCTTCGTTGCAGCCGTGGGCAGCTTTACGTCATCCACGATGGGGGCCTTGCGTGCCTCATCGACGAACAGTTCCAGCGCCTCTCGTCGACGGTGCGACCCTGCGTATGGCAGCCGCGTACACCGCGCACGGTGGCCACCCACCCAGTGGTGGCCTGGATGGTCTGCCGACGTCGTGCGTATGCGCAAGCAGGCGTTGGTGTCACGTTTCCACGCCCGCGAGTATGAGGGCCTCTGGATGAAAGAGCCGCAGAAGTATCTCTGCGATCCGCTGGCACGGGCGCGCCGCTATCTGCGGACATTCCCTGCGCCGGCGATTACTGCAAGAGCCGAATGACGCCCTCACTCGGCCGAACGTCGCCGACGATTCGATAGAAGGTCGCGAGCGTCGCCTCATGCAGGCCGTGAGACTGGCCGGACAGCGCATCGAAGATCATGATGACCTTCTATTCGAGTTCCGCGGCATCTCGAGCCGAAGACTCACAGCAGATGTTCGTCACGGCGCCCGCGATCAGAACGGTGTCGACGCGACGAGCGTCGAGCCGCTCCTTCAGGTTGCATGTGGCGGGGAAGAACGCGCTCGCACCGGATTTGACGGCGATGAGATCCGACTCCCGGTGACACGCGTGCCACCACCGAGTGCCGGAGCCGCCCACCTGGCCATCGTTGAAGTACCGCGTCGCGAGTTCGACGCCAAGGATAGCGCTGAAATGCCTCGGCATCGCGTTCATGCGCGACAGGACCCAGGCTACGACGCCGCCGGATTGACGAACGGCGTGGGCGAGCGCGTTGACCACCGGGATCATACGCTGCGACGTGTCGTCGTGTCCCACCGTCGCGTCATCGAGATCGATCACGACGAGGGCTGTCGTCATCGGATCAATTGTCTCGAATGCGTGCAACCGGCCGCGCCGGGCGATGACCTTGTTGACGATCTTCTCTGGAATGCCACTCGGGTGCTGCATACGCGTCCGATACCAGAATCAGACTTCCTTCAGGCGGCCCGACGCGTACTTGTGCAGCAGGCTCGAGATCAGCGTCTGGTACGGCAGACCCTCCGCGAGCGCCCGCTTCTGGATCGTCTCCAGGTCTTTGCTCGACAGCCGGATATTCAGCCGTCGGTCCTTGCGGAACGTAGCCTTCGCATATCGGCTGTAACGCGTGCGTTCACGCTTGCCGCCCCTAGCGGACTTCCACTCGCCCCGATCAACCGACTCGAGCAGCTCCTTTTCGTCAGCGTCAATCTTCATGGTCAGACTCCTCACCGAGGTACTGCTTCATGGCCTTCCGACTCGGGATGATTGTCTTCAAGAAGACCGTGTGTTCGTCCTCCACGAACGGCAAGAGGTACACGTAGTCCTCGCGCCGGACGACAAAGATCCGCTGCCCGCCGTAGCGCTCGGGGTTCGGGTGCTCGAGGACGTCGAGCAGATCGCCACGCCCGATATGGAAGATGACGTCCTCGAATCCGATGCCGCGCTCCGACTTCAGCTTCGCGTTCTTCGCCTCATCCCAAGCGAAGTGCTTCACTGCAGACAGGGTAGCATAATGTGTGCCCATAAGGCACACATTGACATCAGCCGGAGTGTGCCCAGAAGTCGATTTCAGGCCCGTTCTGTGATCCCTGGCGACCTTAGCAAACCGCCGCCGTCAGCCTCTCGGCCACCTCACCGCAGAAGGTCAGTGTGCGTGAAATCAGCACTTGCCCGATCCAACTCTTTCTTTCGAACCTACAACGGTTCTTCGAACCGTCGCCTTCGTCAAATTCGACCGGAAAACGGCCTGATTTCACGATGAGAACCCACGGACTTTGGGCACACTCGCGAAAAGGCATTGAGAATCCGGGTCGCGGCGATGGCGCGCGTTGTGCGCCCTTGCCGTTCTCCAGTGTGTCGGAGGCTCACGCAAGAAGAAGCCAACAGAGTCGCGGGCGACGCCAAGTTCAGGCCGGCACCAACACACCCAGACTCTCAGACGCTCGCGCCAGCTCCTCTCTGAACGCGTGGCGGGGGCAGGTACTGTTGGCGGAGGTCCGCAGCCCATCTCAAGAGCTCGGACGCGCGACTCTTGGGCGCAAAGGCGACGCACGACGCGACGAGCAGCGCGGCGTGGCCGTAGTGTTGTCGCCTGGAGTTGCCGAGGATCCCCTCAGTTCGCTTCTCCGCTGCGATGCGTATCGGTCGATGACGGCGTCGCGATCCGGGTCGGTCAGGACGATGCTGGGGCGCACGTTCTGGATCAGCACCACGATGGATGGTGTCCTCAGTCTTGGCTTGTGCTCCTCGTCCGGCACGGCTCTGGCATTCGTGTGATCGCCCGCGAGGAAGGCTTTCGTCCCCCGACGGAGATGCTCGGTCACGTCGTCAGGATCTGCGTGGCCGATATGGCGCGCCGCGTCCGCGAACGACTGGACCTCCTCCACCATCCGCTGAGACGGACGTGCGGGCCTCCAACCCGACGAGGCCTTGGTGGCTCGGCCGATCAGCGTGTCGACGACGGAGGCCCTGACGTCCTCATCGAGCTCATCCAGGACGGCGCGCACGGCTGCCCGCAGCTCGGGCGCGCTCATGGCTTCCAGGGCTTGGACGATCTCAGGATCTTTCGCCGGCACGCGATGTCGCCGGCGGCGAAGACCTCTCACAGTGCCCTCCGCGCCTACGCCTTGCGCCGGCGTCGAAGAGTCGCGGCCGCAGAGCGCGCGTGGCGAGCCTGCGCCGCCCGGAATCCGGCGACGGTCGTCCATTCGCCGCGATCGACTGACTTCACGAGTCTGCGCTCAACCGCGTCCAACACGACGTCGTGCGCTTCACGGCGTGGGTTCCACTTCGATCTCACGGCTGCCCGCTAGAATTGCGGACGTCGCATGCCGCAAGCTCGTGGACACTCCAGGCGCTTCAAGACGCGATTCCCAAGACACGCCTTCGGATGGAAGTCGCAACCAGCCATCACGCGGCTCCAGGAAGCTCTCTCCGAAATCAAGCCACGCGCAGCAGATTCGTCGCACGTGTTATCGGGAAGGAAGTGGGCCTGGACTGACCCGTTCGCAACGTCGCGGTGCGGATCGCGCATGACACCGTCCGGGAGTGGCGTGCGACGGGACGTGTGCCCAACAGGCACACCTTCACGTCTGACACTCGGCGAGCCACTGTTCGTGGCCTTCCGACTCGAGTGATCGTTCTGGACGACTCAGTCGCTCGGCAGGATACGAAAGGGCCTCCGGCCTTTGATTCTGTAGACCGAAAAATCCGTTCGATCCGTCGTGAACACGGACGCGCAATCGAGCTCCTCGGCCAGCGCGACAAGCGTGGCATCCGCAAAGTCCATCGGCAGATCGGCATACTTGTCGAGCAGCTTCCGGACCCGCTGCAATGACGTCGTGCTGGAGGGAACGAGAAGCGCGCCGCCGAAGAGGAAGAAGTCGACGCAGGCGGCACGTCCGCCCTGAACACCGGCCAGGAGGTGAGTGGCTTCAGTCAGCACCGCCTCGGTCGACACCACCGGGCCGGTCCAGTCGGCGAAGGCACGACGGCACTTCCGGTGGTGCGTCTGGCTGCGATCGAGGAGCGAGACCAGTGCACCGGTATCGAGCAGCAGCTCACCGCGCATGCTTCAACGACGCGAGAACGTACTCACGATGTCGCTCTGCCAAGTCGGGGATTCCCGACGACAACGAGCCGATGAGGTGCTCCACCCGTTCGGCTCGTTTACCGTCGGCTGACGGTGCTCCCTGAAGGAACGCCTCGAGTGCCATGCGGACGACGTGCGAAGGCCGGCGTCCCAGGCGGCGAGATGTCCGTCTGAGCGTGCGACCCAACGGTGTGGGCAGACGGACGGTAATCTGATCGTCCATATGAAGGGATCCTCCAGTGCGTGCACTGCAATTGTAGTGCGACGGCACTGCAGCGGGCAAGGTGCTGGCGGGTCGGCTCGAGAGTCCGACCTTTTCGACCGGAATATCGCTGCTTTTCGCGAGGTGAACCCACGGACTCTGGGCACACTCTCGAAAAGGCGTTGAGAATCCACGGCGCGCTGATGGTGCGCGTTGTGCGTCGGTTGCGGTCTCCAGCGACGCCGTCTGGGTTTTGCGAACAGGAAAGCTGAAGATGAGCGCGCGCGATGCGGCTCGTCTCCTGGGGCGGTCGCATCAGCGCGTGCACCAACTCACTCGACCAGAGAGCGCGAGAAGGATTCCGTCTGACGACGAGCGGCAAGTTCGGGGAGGACGCCTCGAGTTCATGAACCAGCCGTGGCCGACGGCGGTCGTCGTGGTGCTGTGGACGCTCGTGGCGGCGCCGCCCGCCTTGGTGATCGTGTCCACCGACGGGCCGCTACTCGTGTCAGTCGCCGTCGCCATCCTCGTCGCGATTGTTGCCGTGCTGACCATCTACGCGGTTCCTGCGTTGATAGGCGGAAAGATGTGACGCCGAACGCCTGCGCAAGACTCAGCCCGGCACGCCGAATCGCGCGCCGATCGCGACGCCAACCGCAAGCGCGCCGAAACTGAGAGCGGTGACCGCCGCCACTTCCGCAGTGCTCGGATGTCCGACGCGCCTCGCGACGCGGCGCTCCGCGGAGGGACCGTGCCCGCCCTGGCCGAGCACCTGCGCCGTGCCCATGCCGGGCGGTTTCGCCAGGCGGAATGTCAACGCGACGAGGGCGCCAGTCATGCCGGTCGCGCCTCCGGCGACGCAATGAATGGTCGACCCGATCGCATGTTTCCACAAGGGCGCCACGCACTCAAGCCGATGGCCCCACGCTGTCGACGAGAGCCAACACCGCACTGCTTGAAAACAGACAGCGGCCCTCGGCAGCTTGGGGTTGATACGCTCGCTGCCGATCGAGCCCGCTTCGCCTCGACGACGGCCGGTAAATCCCTTGGTCCTGACGATCTGAACGCCCGGAGCGCCAGTGCGAGAAATCCGGCAGCCGAACAGCGAAAATCCGCCATGACCCAATCCGCAAGCCACAGCAGTCGCCGAAACTGGCCAGAATCCGCCAGAACCGCGTCTGGCACGGGTCGTGCTCATGATTGCGTCATCGTGTCCGATCTCCGCCACAAGCTCTCGGCGCTCATCGTCATGGCAGCGATGGTCATGGGCGCGAGCAGCAGCGCCGTCGCCGCGCCAGCGCACGAGCGCTGCGTCAGCCGTCATCACACGTGCGAGGCGACGGAGCGGGTCGCCTCGTGCTGCTGCGGACACGAATCCGATCGATCGACGCCGGCGACCACGGAGACGCGGCCCTCTCATACGCCCGACCTCGCGGCCGCCACGCTGGTTCTGTCGCTTGCCGCCATCGTGCCTCCTGCCACTGTTGACGTGCCCGTGCAGACGGCACGGCTCAGAGGCTCTCCCCCCGATCTCCCCACGCTCTACGCGACGCTGCTGATCTAACCATCCTCGCCTCGTCGAAATCATCCGCACGATTCGTGCGCGTATTCGGTTCGTCTGCGCCACGGGCGCGACGCGCCGGGTCACTCTGCGAGAGGTCGAGGTTCACATGTTCAGTCGCGTCGTTTCGCTGGTCGTTTTCGGTCTCCTGCCGGTCCCGGCCATCGCCGCATCGGGCCAGGTGGCAGGCGTCCCCGTCCAGGCCTCCGCTCGGGTCACGAACAGCGCGCCCGAGTTCTACGCAGCGGACCCCGTGCTGGCGGCGTACGTCGATGCCGCACTGGACACCAATCCAGGCGTGCGGGCCAGCTTTCAGACGTATCGCGCGGCCCTGGAACGGGTCCGCGTCGTCACCGCGCTGCCCGATCCCATGGTCGGCTTCGGGCAGGCTCTAGAGAGTGTGCAGACCCGGGTCGGGCCGCAGCTCAATACCGTCACGCTCAGCCAGGTGTTTCCCTGGTTCGGCAAGCTCGATCTGCGCGGGAAGGTCGCCGTCCAGGAAGCTGCGGTGACGCACGAGCTGTATCGGGCGCGACAGCGAGAGGTGATCGCGGCGGTCAAGAAGGCCTTCTACAACGTGGCGTACCTCGACAGTGCCCTCGGGATCGCGCGCGAGGAGCAGTCGCTCCTAGGCCATTACGAGGACCTCGCGCAGGCGCGGTACGCCTCAGGACAGGGCCTGCAACAGGCGGTCATCAAGATCCAGGCGGAGATCACCAGAGTCGTCAACCGGCTGGATACGCTCCAGCAACAGCGCGACACCCTCGCGGCGCGGATCAACACGCTCATGAACCGTCCGCCCGAACAGGCTGTGCCCGACATCGTACCGCCGGCCGTTCCGACGGATGTCCCTCTCGATCTGAAGCCGCTCGAGGCGCGCGGGGAGGTCGACCGCCCCGAGATCAAGGCCGCCGATGCGCTGATCGGACGCGGCGAGCGAGCGGTCGATCTGGCGCGGAAGAACTTCTGGCCTGATTTCACGGTCGGCGCCGGATTCGTCAACGTCGGCGACCGCACCGACGCCGCCGGCATCATGCAGCCGCCGCCGGACAACGGCAAGAACGCCTTCACCTTGACGTTCGGGATCAGCCTCCCCGTCCGCCGCGACAAGTACCGCGCCGATCTGGCACGCGCCGCCGACGAGCTGTCGGCCGCCAGGCTGTCGCGCGCCGATGCATACAACGAGATGGCGTTTGCGGTGCGCGATCAGGCCGTTCGCCTCGAGACGCTGGCGGAGCAGATCCGGCTCGTCGGCGACGTCCTGCTCCCGCAGACCGACGAAGCGCTGCGATCCACCGAGGCGGCGTATGAGACCGGCCAGGCGGGCGTGCTCGATCTGCTCGACAGCGAGCGCAGCCGCCTGGACGTCCGGCTGATTAGCGCCCGCGATACCGCTGATTATCTGGTCGCGCTCGCCGACCTCGAGCGCGCCATCGGTACTGCCTTTCCACGAGCGACGAGGTAGTCATGAAGACCCGGATTGCACTCAGCCTGTTCACGTTTCTTCTCGGCATCGGCCTGACGGTTGCCGTCATCACCAACCCGGCGCACTGGCGCTGGCTGGACCGAGCGCGGTCGGCTGTCGTGAGGTCCGAGGTGGCGTCCGTCGCCGCGCCCGGCGCCGACAGCCCCGCGCCCGCGGGGAGGGCGACACGAAAGATCGAGTATTGGCGCGCGCCGATGGATCCCAGCTACATCCGCGACAGGCCCGGCAAGTCGCCGATGGGGATGGACCTGATTCCCGTCTACGAAGACGAGGGCGGCGCCCCGCCGCCGGGAACGGTCAAGATCGATCCGGTGTTCGTCCAGAACATGGGCGTGAAGTCGGAGCCGGTGCGCCGGGTCGACATCCCGTTCACGATCCGCACCGTCGGCACCTTCGCGTACAACGACCAGCAGGTCGCCCTGATCACGACGAAGTACGACGGGTGGATTGAGAGAGTCCACGTCAACTACGTCGGCGAGCCGGTGAAGAAGGGACAGGATCTCTTCGACATCTACAGCCCGCAGCTCGTCACCACCGAACAGGAATACCTGCAGGCGATCGCATACGCGAAGAAGCTGGCCGACAGCCCGTACCCGGATGCGGCCGCGCGCGCGACGGCGCTCGTCGCCTCGGCCCGTCAGCGCCTGCAGTACTGGGACATCAGCGATGCGCAGATCGACGAGCTCGCCCGATCGGGGCGGGTGCAGCGCACGCTGTGCGTCACCTCGCCCGTGAACGGGCTGGTCGTCCAGAAGATGGACCAGGCCCTCGAAGGGATGCGCGCCACGGCCGGCATGCAGCTCTACAAGATCGTCGACCTGTCGAAGATCTGGGTGGACGTACAGATCTTTGAGCACCAGGTGCCCTGGCTGAGGATCGGCCAGCGCGCCGCGATCGAGCTGCCCTACGAGCCCGGCCGCCGGTACACGGGCGTGGTCCGCTTTCTTCACCCGTCCGTGGACCAGAAGACGCGGACGATGACCGCATCGATCGAGCTGGCGAATCCCGGGTTGAAGCTGCGAGCGGACATGTACGCGACCGTCACGATCGATGTGCCGTCGGCGCGTGGCGCGCTGGCGGTGCCCGAGAACGCGGTCATCCACAGCGGCGCCAGAGATGTCGTCGTGCTCGATCTGGGGAATGGGCTTTTCCAGGCGCGCGAGGTGACGCTCGGCGTGAACGGCAACGGCGTGTATCAGGTGACGCGCGGC
Organism: uncultured Acidobacteriota bacterium; assembly: GCA_963840225.1. Lineage (GTDB taxonomy): Bacteria > Acidobacteriota > Vicinamibacteria > Vicinamibacterales > CAVVIG01 > JBLMXQ01. The sequence goes on along the minus strand of CAWIYH010000003.1, from coordinate 1,394,330 downwards.
GTGGACGCGGGCGATCGCGTCGTCGTCTCGGCGCAGTTCCTGATCGACTCGGAGAGCAACCTGAAGGCCGCGATCGCGACCATGTCCGCTTCCGGCGACGGAGGATCCGCGGCAGCACCGCCCGCGCTGGCGCAGGCCTCGTCGACCGTCGGTCGCTGAGGGCACAGCGGAGAAGGTCCCATGCTGGAACGCGTCATCGACTGGTCGATTCGCAACAAGTTCCTGGTCATCCTCGCGACGGTGTTCGTCGCGCTCGGGGGGGGCTATGCGTTGCGCCAGACGCCGCTCGACGCGATCCCGGACCTGTCCGACGTGCAGGTCATCATCTTCACGGAATACCCGGGCCAGGCGCCGCAGGTCGTGGAGGATCAGGTCACCTATCCAATTACGACACAGATGCTGGCGGTGCCGTACGCGAAGGTGGTCCGCGGCTATTCCTTCTTCGGCTACTCGTTCGTCTACGTGATCTTCGAGGACGGCACCGACCTGTACTGGGCGCGCAGCCGCGTGCTCGAGTCCCTCAACTACGTCGGCGGCAAGCTGCCGAAGGGCGTCACGCCCTCACTCGGCCCGGATGCGACCGGAGTCGGGTGGGCGTTCATGTACACCCTGCAGTCGCCGCATCGCAACCTGGCGGAGCTGCGGTCGCTCCAGGACTGGTATCTCAAGTACCAGCTCACCGGCGTGCCTGGCGTCTCGGAAGTCGCGAGCATCGGCGGGTTCGTCAAGCAGTATCAGATCACGGTCGATCCCAACAAGCTGCGGGCGTATCACCTGTCGCTCGCGCAGATTCGGACCGCCGTGCAGCGCAGCAACAACGACGTGGGCGGGCGCGTCATCGAGATGGCGGAGAGCGAGTTCATGGTGCGGGGCGAAGGCTACATCAGGAACGTCGCCGACATCGAGAGCGTCGCCCTTGGCGTCGGCGCCGACGGCACGCCCATCCTGCTCAGGGACGTGGGCGACGTCCAGGTCGGACCGGAAATCCGCCGCGGGCTGGCCGAGCTCGACGGCCGGGGCGAAACGGTCGGGGGCATCGTCGTCGTACGGGCGGGCGCGAACGCCTACGACGTGATCGGCAGGGTTAAGGCCAAGCTCGCGGAGCTGAAGCCCGGCTTGCCAAGCGACGTGCAGATTCTCACGGCCTACGACCGCTCGGGGCTCATCGAGCGATCGGTGGCGACCCTCGAGGAGAAACTCGTCGAAGAGAGCATCGTGGTGGCGCTGGTGTGCCTCGTCTTCCTGCTGCACGTCCGATCGGCGCTCGTGGCGATCCTGACGCTGCCGGTCGCGATCCTGATGGCGTTCGTCGTGATGCACCAGCAGGGGATCAACGCCAACGTGATGTCGCTCGGCGGCATCGCGATCGCCATCGGCGCGATGGTGGACGCCGCGATCATCATGATCGAAAACGCGCACAAGCACCTCGAGCGCGACGCCGGGCGCAAGGAGCACTGGCAGATCATCGCGGACGCGGCCAAGGAAGTCGGGCCGACGCTCTTCTATGCACTGCTCGTCATCACCGTGTCGTTCGTCCCCGTGTTCACGCTCGAGGCGCAGGAAGGGCGCCTCTTCAAGCCGCTCGCCTTCACGAAGACGTACTCGATGGCCGCGGCCTCGCTCCTGTCGGTGACCCTCGTGCCGGTGCTCATGGGGTACTGGATCCGCGGACACATCCGGTCGGAATTGCGCAACCCCGTGAGCCGGCTGCTGATCAGGATCTACGACCCGATCCTGCACCTCGTGCTGCGGTGGAAGTGGGCGGTGCTCGCCTTGACCGTTGTCGCGCTCGGCCTCACGTGGATCCCGTACTCGCGGATCGGCTCCGAGTTCATGCCGCCGCTCTGGGAGGGCGACCTGCTCTACATGCCGACCATGCTGCCCGGCGTCTCGATCGCGAAGGCGCGCGAGGTGCTGCAGCAGACGGACAAGATCCTCCGATCGTTTCCCGAGGTGGAACGGGTGTTCGGCAAGGCGGGACGCGCCGACACCGCGACCGATCCGGCGCCGCTCAGCATGTTCGAAACGACGATCACGCTGAAGCCCGAGTCCGAGTGGCCGGCGGGGATGACCCCGGAGACGCTCACGAGCGACATGAACCAGGCCATCCAGATCGCGGGAGTGACCAACGCGTGGACGATGCCGATCAAGACCCGCATCGACATGCTGTCGACCGGCATCAAGACGCCGGTCGGGATCAAGGTCTCGGGTCCGGACCTGGCGGTGCTCGATCGCGTCGGTCGGCAGATCGAATCGGTCATCCGAACGGTCCCCGGCACGCTGTCGGTGTATGCCGAGCGCGTCACGGGCGGCAATTACCTGAACTTCAAGATCGATCGGACGGCCATCGCGCGCTACGGCCTCACCATAGGCGACGTGGAGGACGTGATCCAGTCGGCGATCGGTGGCATGAACATCACGACGACCGTCGAGGGGCTGGAGCGCTACCCGGTGAATCTACGCTACAGCCGCGAACTGCGCGACAACCTGCCCGCACTGAGCGCCATCGTGGTCTCCGCCCCGAACGGACAGCAGGTGCCGCTCGGGCAACTGGCGCGGCTCGAGATCGTCAAGGGGCCTCCGCAGATCAAGACCGAGCAGGCGCGGCCGAACGCGTGGGTGTACGTGGACCTCGAAGGGATCGACGTGGGCACGTATGTCCGCAACGCGCAACGGGCCGTGGCGACCGGCGTGCGGGTGCCACCCGGGTACAGCCTCGCGTGGAGCGGCCAGTACCAGGTACATGATGCGCGCTCAGCAGCGGCTCCTGTACGTGATCCCGATGACGATGGTGATCATCTTCGTGATCATCTATCTGAACACGAAATCGGTGTTCAAGACGCTGATCGTCCTGCTCGCCGTGCCCTTCGCGCTGGTCGGCGCGTTCTGGCTGATGTACCTGCTCCACTACAACCTGAGCATCGCCGTGTGGGTCGGGATCATCGCCCTGGCCGGCGTCAGCGCGGAAACCGGCGTCGTGATGCTGCTCTATCTTGACGGCGCCTATAACGAGGCCGTCGCCGCCGATCGCATGAAGACGCGGCGCGACCTGGTCGCGGCCGTTTACGAGGGCGCCGTGAGCCGCGTGCGCCCGAAGATCATGACGGCGTGCGTGATTCTCGCCGGACTGCTGCCGATCATGTGGAGCAGCGGCACCGGGGCTGACGTGATGAAGCGGATCGCGGCGCCGATGGTCGGCGGCATCATCACGTCGGTCGTCGTCGTGCTGCTCGTGTATCCCGCCATCTATTACATCTGGAAGGGCTGGAGTCTGACAGAGTCCACCGAGCCGCCTGGGTCGCAGGCATTGGAGAACGTTCATGTCGAAGCATAAGCACCACGGCGACCGCGCCGCCCGGCGAAACCAGTTTGTCGTTCCACAGCGCCGTCGGTCCGCCGTGTCCTGGAACGCGGTGATCGTCGCGCTCGGTGCCGTTTTTCTCGGTGTGATCCTGCTCCGGCTCGGCACCGGCTCGAGTGTTGCGGGTTCCGCGGCATCGAACGCGACCGTGATTCCCGCGGGGCAGGATCTCGCCGTCCCGGCGACCGCCTTTGCCGATGGCCAGGCGCGGTTCTACAGGTACACGACCACAACTGGTCGTGCCGTGAACATGTTCGTGATCAAGAGCTCCGACGGCGTCATCCGCGCGGCGCTCGACGCCTGCACCGTCTGCTATCGGGAGCGCAAGGGGTACCACCAGGAAGGCGACGTCATGGTCTGCAACAACTGCGGCAAGGCCTTCCGATCGGCGGACGTCAATGTCATCACGGGCGGGTGCAATCCGATCCCGCTCGAGCGCAGTCTTGACGGCGGCCAGGTGATCGTCCGGAACGCGGCCCTTGAATCGGGCGCGGTCTACTTCTAACGAGGAGTCTCGCGATGCAGTTACGCGACATCGCCTGGGGCAGCGTGAAGCGGCGAAAAGGCCGCGTGGCTTTCGTGCTCGCCGCAGTGGCGCTCGGTATCGGGACGATTGTCGGCCTCGTCTCGCTGACGCGCGCCATGCAGGCAGAAGTGGGCGACGAGCTCGACAAGTTCGGCGCGAACATCATTGTGACGCCAAGGTCCGAGCTCCTCGACCTCACGTACGGTGGCGTCCAGTTCGGCGACGTCGCGGTCGACCAGGAACGATTACGGGTTGAAGACGCCGGACTCATTCGGACCATCCCGAATCGCCGCAATATCAGCGCCGTGTCGCCCAAGCTGGTCGGCACGATGGTCGTGAAGGGCGTCCGTATCGTCATTGTCGGCACACGCGTCGATCAGGAGCCCGGCCTGAAGAGCTGGTGGCAGATCAGCGGACGCGCGCCGCGATCGTCGACCGAAGCGCTGGCCGGCAGCGATGTACTCACCGCATTGGGCATCCCGTGCGATACGCCTGTGTCGATAGACGGATCTGACATTCGGATCGTAGGGTCGGTGGCGCCAACGGGCTCCATTGACGATCGATCCCTCTTCGTCGACCTTGGCGTCGCGCAGCGGCTCTTGAAGCGCCCGAACGCCGTCAGTCTGATTGAGGTCAGCGCGCTCTGCCGCGGTTGCCCGATCGACGACATCGTTCAGCAGATCGGTGCGGTCCTTCCGCACGCGAAGGTGGCCCCGATCCGCCAGGCGGTCGCCGCCCGGGAGCAGTCCGTTCAGCACCTGACCAAATTCGCGTATGCGATCGCCGGCCTGCTCCTGGCGGTCGGCATGCTGCTCGTCATGACGACGACCATGGCGTCCGTGACGGAACGGACCCGTGAGATCGGCATTCTGCGGGCCGTCGGCTTCCGCCGTACGCACGTCGTCCGGGTGATTTTGCTGGAGACCACGCTGGTGACGGCGGTGGGCGGCCTCGTGGGATGGGCGCTGGGCGTCGGGGCTGCGCGCGTGCTGGGCCCGCTCGTCGCCAACATCTCGACGCCGATCGGCGCCGACCTGCTGCTGGCCACCGCGGCCGTCCTGTCATCGGCGCTCATCGGCGTCGCCGGCGGCGCGTATCCGGCGCTTCGGGCCGCGCAGCTCGATCCGTCCATCGCCCTACGCCAGATCTGACCTGAGGGAGCCATGGCATTGGTGGAACTGACCGGTGTGAGCAAGACCTATAACGGCACCGCGGCACCCGTCCAGGCGCTGGCGGACGTCACGCTGTCGCTCGACGAGCAGGCATTCGTGGCGCTCATGGGCCGCAGCGGATCGGGGAAGAGCACGCTCTTGAGCGTACTCGGCGCGATGAGCCCGCCGACCACCGGCCGTGTGGTTGTCGACGGCATCGACGTGTACACGCTCGATGTGGAACGGCGCGCCGACTTCCGGCGCGAGTACCTCGGGTTTGTCTTTCAGCAGCTGCACCTCATGCCGTTCCTGACTGCGATCGAGAACGTCATGCTGCCACTGGCGGCGGCCGCTCTCGCCGATCGCGTCCAACGCGATCTGGCGAGCGAGGCGCTCGAGCGTGTCGGCCTCGCCGACAAGATCACGCGTCTGCCGCGCGATCTCTCGGGCGGCGAGCAGCAGCGCGTCGCCATCGCCCGAGCGCTGGTGAATAGGCCCGCGCTGGTGCTGGCGGACGAGCCGACCGGATGCCTCGATTCGCGGGCCGGCCACGAGATCATGGAGCTCTTCCTGAAGCTGCGCGGCGAAGGCGTGACGCTGTTCATGGTGACGCACGACGCCGCCATCGCGCACTACGCCGACCGCGTGGTGACGCTCGAAGACGGCCGTCTGGCGGTCTGCGAGTTGGCTGCTGCCCACTGACACAAGGCACCCAGGGACCAAGGAGTGTGTGTGATGCGCATGAGAACAACCACGATGCTGATCGCCGCAGCGGCGGTTGTGTTCGGCACGAGCGGCGCCTGGGCCAGCACGATGACGGGAACCGTCGGCGACGCGATGTGCGGCGTCACGCACATGGTCAACTCCGGCACCATCAACGGCACCAGCGGGACGTATACCCTGACGATGCCGGCCGGCAGCATGATGATGCAAGGTTGCACGGCGACCGCGACCGGATTCGTCGATATGGACGATCTGATGGACCAGATTCATGGCGTTTACTCGGGTTCGAACACCTGTGCTGGTCCGTTCGACCATGGACAAATCTCTTTGACGCATCACGGATGACCGCTGTGATCGACGGCAAGAAAGATCGTGATGGACCGCGGTCGCTCTGGGGCAGTCGGATTCGGTCAGTCGGCCGCGATGATCACCATGGTCATGCCGATCCGTCGCGGCTGCCCGAAGACGACCCGTGTCGTTGGAATTGCTCGGCGCGTTCCGGGCGAGACATCGAGGAATCCGAGCACATTGCGCAGTCCGCCGGACGCGATCTCCAGGTGGTCGCTGTTCGCCGCCACGACATCGCCCACGTGATCGCCCGTCGGGCTCAGCGCGGTGGCGCCGACGAACGCGCCGAGATCGGGCGGGGCGCGCCTCGACGCCTCACCGCCGATCGACGATCTCGCGGTCTGCGCCGATCTCGCGGTCTGCGCCGCCGCACGGGCGATCGCGGCGGCGGTGCCGGAGTCTCCGTCTTGGAGCGCGGTCCTTGCAGCCACCGTCAACGGAAGGATCTGCGTCAGAGGACCACCCTCCGCGGCGGCGTGAAGGACGTCGGACAGGCGATACGCCGCGTCGAGCGCAACGATACCATCGGTGCGTCGATGGCTCGCCAATGCCGACGCTGCTGCATCAAGAGTGGCCGCGACACCCGTTGCGCTCCGATCGACGGCACTGACACCCGTGACGTCCGGCTGACGTTTGCCCATGGTTCCGGAGGTCCCTCGCGGCACGTCCACACCTGACGTCGCGAGAGTCGGAACGGGCCGATTCAGGCGCGCCGCGTGAAGGAGACCGGCACCTACGAGCGAGGCGGCCCCGAGCACGAACATTCCAGCAACGTGCAGCACCATCCGCAATGTCATGACCTTTATGAAACCGTTCCGTGCTTCCACTGGATCTTCACGAGCCAGAAGTTCATCGGGTACGTCGCGAAGTAGCCGATGAGCAGCCCGAGGGCGCCGAAGCCCCAGAAGGCCACGGTCGCGGCTGACGGCTGCTGGCCCACGACGAGCGGCGTCACGTACCCCATCACCGCGCCCATGCCGGCCATGACCGTCATCATCGAGAAGAATTCGGCCCGGCCGCCCATCCACAGCGCCATCAGCGGACCGCTGCCCATCTTCCGCATTGCCTTGTACTGGAAAATGAACCAACCGAATGCAAATCCTACGGCGTACTCGAACCAGAACTCCTGCCAGAATGCCATCCGCGTGGGGCGCGCAATGACCATGGCGGTCATGATTCCGAGGCCGTCGCCGCCCACGCAGTGAATGACGGAGCCGGTCGCCTTCTTCATCGTCGTGCCGGCGTATTCCTCGAACCTCCGCTTCGCGGCCGCCCCCTCGAGTTGTGCGATATCAGGCGGCCGGCAGGACCACAGATAGAAGGCGAGCCCGATCACCGAAAGGAAGAGCACGATGACCCGGCCATGCCCATTTGAGCGCCGCAGGAACATTGATGTTCACGCTGAACTCGTCGTGCACGACCCAGGCGGCGCAGGCAAAACCTCCTCCATACCAGGGAATCACAAACCACGGTTGGGCGAGAAAGCCAGCCACGCCATGAGGATACGAGTGGCAAGACCAATGCCACTCGTACGTGTGATCTAGAATGGAAGCCGTGCCGCACAGCCGTACCTTGATCGTCGTGGCACTCGTCTTCGCATTCGTCGCGAGTCCGGTGTTCGCGGCCCGGTGTGCCGCATCATGCGACCTCGTCCGGGATCGTATGGCTTCGACACCGGCCTGTCACCACGAACGCGGGCCTGCTCTGCCGGAGATCGGCATGGTGCCGAGGCCTTGTGGTTACGATCACACGTCCATCGCGGCGATCACTGAGCGCGCCACCGCGTCGAGCACTGCGGTCGTGACGCTCCCGTTGACGCCTTTGTCCCTCCCGCCAGTCCTACAGACGCTCAGCGCCAACGGTCGGGCCGCACCTCATCCCCCACGTCTACGCCGTTCAGGGTCGCTTTCTCTTCGAATCTAGACCTCACATCCGGCTGCACTCGGCGGCTCGCGGCGCACCGCGGCGACCGCCCTCGATGTGTGTGTTCAGTATCCCGAAGGAGACGGCATGTACGGAAGGCAATCGGGAATGTTGCTGCGGGCGACGCGAATGTCTCTGGCCGTGCTCGCGCTCGCGTCGACCACCGCCGCCCAGCAGCCACCGTCCGCCAGCGCCAGTGGGACCGGACCGCGGCCAGCTGAGACCCAATCAGGATCGCCGGAACCTGCCATGCAGCATATGCACATGGACATGAACGTGAACGCCGGCTGGCAGTTCATGCAGGATGGCGTCGTGTTCGGGGTCGTCAACCATCAGGGCGGACCGCGTGGCGCCGACGAGTTCAAAGTGCCGAACTGGTGGATGGGAATGGCGACGCGGACCGTTGGTTCGTCGCGACTGACCTTCAACGGGATGTTCAGCCTAGATCCCGCCACAGTCGGCACTGCGGGATACGCCGAACTCTTTCAGGTTGGTGAGGCGCTCAACGGCCATCCGCTGATCGACCGCCAGCACCCGCACGACTTCTTCATGCAGCTGGCGGCGATCTGGCGGACGCCCATCGGCGCCGGTACCGGCTTCACGGTGGCGGGTGGCCCCGCTGGCGAACCCGCACTGGGACCGGTGGCGTTCATGCATCGCGCCTCCGCGGCCGAATACCCCTTCGCTCCGTTGTCGCATCACACGTTCGATTCGACGCATATCGCGTACGGCGTCATCACGGCCGCGATCGATCGCGGACCATGGGTGGTCGAGGCGTCGGCGTTCAACGGCCGGGAGCCGGATCAGAACCGCTGGGACCTTGATGTCGGCCCTCTGGATTCCGTGTCCGGGCGTCTCTGGTACAAACCGGCCGATCGATGGGAGTTTCAGATATCGACGGGGCATCTCACGCACCCGGAAGCGCTCGAGGCGGGCAACATCCAGCGCACAACAGCGTCGGGCTCGTGGTTTGCGCGGAACGGGAGCGATTTCACGGCCGTCACGGTAGGCTATGGCGTCAATGTCACCGATGAAGCGACCCGCCACGCCGTGTTCGGCGAAGCCACACGGCATGTGGGGCGCAATTCTCTGGTCGGTCGTCTCGAGGTGTTGCAGGTCGAAACCGACCTGCTCCTGAACGATGCGATCCCGCTAACACCCGCTGCGGCGGCCCGCGAGGACATGGTGGCGGCCTTCACCGTTGGAGCCGTCCGCGACGTGAGCAGGTGGCACGGATTCGAAGGAGGCCTCGGTGCCGCGGTGACGTTCTATGCCGTTCCCGCCGTGTTCGAGGCGACCCACGGCGCTCACCCGGCGTCGTTTCAAGTCTACCTCCGCATCCGACCGCCGGTCGGCAAGATGGGGCGCATGTGGAACATGCGCATGTCGCAGCCCATGTCGGGACATGGAATGTGACGTGGACGCATCTCAATTCCGTCGCCGCTCTTCAGACCCCCTTGAGGCGGCCGGACGCGTACTTGTGCAACAGGCTCGAGATCAGCGTCTGGTACGGCAGGCCCTCGGCAAGCGCTCGCTTCTGAATCGCCGGACGTAGGGCTCGGCCCGCTCACGGTCGGAGTCGCGAGCGGGCGGCTCGCGCCTACCGCGGTATGTCTGTTCGAGACGGTCGTCGTCCTCGACCGTCAGGAACACAACGCGATGGAGGCCGGGCGCGAGGTGCTGACCAACGCCATCATCAGATTCGCAGCGGAAAGGCTGCCGCGCCGCGGTGTAGACGTCGACAGCCATGAGTTCGATGCCGATACCACTGTGTACGACGAGTGCGGCGTTCGGGTGACGGCGTTCGCGGTGGACCATGGCGGCGAGCTGAAACCCCGCATACGGTTACCGTGTGAGCTACGGTGGACGCAATGTGGTGATCTCCGGCGACATCCGCTCTTCCGAGAACCTGCTTCGCCATGCCGCCGGTGCCGATGTCCTCATTCACGAGGTCTTCGCGTTCCCACCGGAGGTGCGAGGTGACCCGAGCGTTCAGTTCCGCGCCACTCACCATTCCTCTGCGGGGACGCCGCTCGTGTCTTCGAGCACGTCAAGCCCCGTCTGGCGGTGTTCACGCACGTGGCGCCCGCGCCGGACCGCCAGGGGCGGCCCTTCACTCCGGAAGCGTTGCTGAAGGAGCGTGTGCTCACAGCGATCGCCTCGGCCTCCACTCGCCGCCCCGCACGGGCGTCCGTGTACCCGAGACTGGATTCGAACCGGGGGATGTTTCCCGCTGTAGAGACGTCCTCTTGGTGGGCGCGGAATTGGAACTTGTCCGATCGACCTTTACAACGCGCCAGGCGGCGGTTCTTCAGACCGTCGGCTTCGCCGAATTTGGGCGAGAAACTCGCGATCCCGTCAAATGACGTTGGGCACACTCGCCGGAAAGAGCCGAAAATCTGCGGCCGCTCTTTGGCGCACGTTGTGCGTGGTTGCGGCTCTTTGGTGGGTCGCAGCACCTTTTCCGACCTCATCGAGCTAACATGCTCAACGACGCCGATGAACGACGTGCAGATACTCGAGCGTGCCCGGCAGACGTTTGCGCAGAAGGCGTGGACGGAGGCGTATCAACTGTTCGAAGCTGTCGACCGCGAAGCTTCCCTCGGGCCCGAAGACCTCGAACCATTCGCAACGGCGGCCTACCTCATGGGGCGGGATGCTGAGAGCGAGGCCCTCAGAGAGCGAGCCCATCACGCATATCTCGAGCGAGGTGACCATGAAGGCGCCGCTCGATCCGCGGGTTGGCTCGCCTATGGACTGCTGCAGCGCGGCGCCAGGGCGCCCGCCTCGGGCTGGTTCGCCCGAGCCGAACGTCTCCTCGACGAAGCGCACCTCGATTCCGTCGTGCGTGGGTACCTGCTGATCCCGGCCGCCATTCAACGGATCGTGCAGGGTGATCCGACGGCAGGTCACGCCATCTTCGACCAGGTCGCCGACATCGCCCGTCGCTTCGGTGATCGCGATCTGATGTTCTCTGCCTGTCACGGCCGGGGCCGGGCTCTCATCCACCTTGGACGAATCTCCGAGGGCGTTGCCCTGCTCGACGAAGCGATGGTCGCGGTCGTCGCCGGTGAGGTCTCACCCGTGTGGGCGGGCGATATCTACTGCAGCGTGCTGGAGGGATGTCAGGAGATCTTCGACCTGCGCCGCGCGTACGAGTGGACGACCTCGCTCACGCGCTGGTGTGCCAGTCAACCCGATCTCGTGCGGTATCGTGGCGAATGTCTGCTCTATCGCGCGGAAGTGATGCAGTGGCGCGGCCAGTGGAATGAGGCTGCCCGGGATGCCAAGGCCGCCTGCGAGCTGCTCCTGTCACGCCCGGCGGCGGGTGCGGCGTTCTATCGCGTCGGTGAGATTCATCGCCTTCGCGGCGAGTCGGACGAGGCTGAAGCCGCGTACAAGCGCGCGAACGAATACGGGCGACAACCGCAACCGGGACTGTCGCTGCTGCGGCTCTGGCAGGGACACATCGATGCCGCCGCCGCGTCGATCCAGAGTGTGTTGGCCGACACACGCGCCCAGCCGGCCCGCGCAAGAGCGCTCGCTGCAGCCGTCGAAATCCTGCTGGCGGCATGCGACCTCGAGCCTGCGCGCGGTGCCGCCGCAGAATTGTCGGACATTGCCGGTGCGCTGGGTGCCCCGCTCGTCACGGCGACGGCCGCGCACGCGACTGGCGCAGTTCTCCTGGCTGACGGCGACGTGGCAGGCGCCGCAACGCGGCTGCGCCGAGCGGCTGAGATCTGGCGGGATCTCGAGATGCCTTTCGAAGAGGCGAACACCTGTGTGCTGATGGCGACGGTGTGCGAGCGCCGGGGTGATGAAGACGGCCGCCGCCTGGAACTCGATTGCGCGCGCACGCTGTTCGCGCGGCTCAACGCCGCAGCGTGCCTCGCACGCATCGCGGAGCATACCGACCGCGGTGCCCGGCAGCCGGTCGGGCCGCTCAGCGACCGGGAGGCGCAGGTTCTGCGCCTGCTGGCGGCAGGGAAGACGAATCGCGCCATCGCCGAAGAACTATTCATCAGCGAGAAGACCGTGGCCCGCCACGTCAGCAACATTTTCGACAAGCTCGGCGTCTCGACCCGTACCGAAGCCGCGGCCTGGGCCTACCAACGCAACGTCACCTGAGCCGAGTACCCAGAATTACCCAATTTCAACCCCCCACCGATTTGGGTATTTCGTCCGATGTGGATACCGCTTCGCGTGACGTACTGTCGGTCTAGATGCGGAGGTCACGATGTACGACGCGATCGTCGTTGGGGCGCGGTGTGGCGGCTCGCCAACCGCAATGCTTCTGGCACGGCGCGGGCTCAAGGTCTTGCTGGTCGACAAGGCCACCTTTCCGAGCGACACGATCTCGACCCACATCGTGTGGCCCCATGGCGCCGAGGTTCTCGGACGGTGGGGGCTCCTTCCGAGGTTGGCCGACACCGGCGTGCCGCCAATCTGTCGGCGAATGACGTTTGATGTCGGGCCGTTCGCGCTGCACGGCACGATTCCAGACGCGAACGACGGCATGGGAGGATTCTGTCCCCGTCGCACGGTGCTCGACAGCCTGCTGGTGCAGGCAGCGGCGGAGTCCGGCGTCGAAGTTCGGGAGGGGTTCACGGTCGATGATGTGCTCGCGCCTGACGATGTGGTCGAGGGAATTCGCGGCCATGCCCAAGGCGCGCCATCCGTCGAGGAACGGGCGCGAATCGTCATCGGCGCCGACGGCGTGCACTCGTTCGTGGCGCGTGCTGTGCGCGCGCCCGCGTACGACTGTCAGCCGATAGCGGCCTGCGGATACTACTCGTACTTCAGCGGGATCGAACAGGACGACCTCGAGTTGTACGTGCGCGACCGCCACGCGTTCGGAGGCGCACCGACCAATGATGGCCTCCACCTCGTGATGGTGAACTGGCCCGCGAGCGACTTTCCGACCGTTCGGGCCGATGTGGACGCGTGTGTCTGGCGGGCGCTCGAGTCAGGTCCGGATTTCGCCGCTCGCGTGCGCGAAGGCCGTCGCCAGGAGAAGTGGTACGGCACGGCCGGCGTGCCCGGGTACTTCCGCAAACCCTACGGCCCCGGATGGGCGCTCGTCGGTGACGCCAGCTACAACCGAGATCCGATTAGCGCCCAGGGCATCAGTGACGCATTCATCGACGCCGGGATGCTGGTGGAGGAGGCGCTCGTTCCCTGGCTGTCGGGCCGCGGCACGTTCGAGGAACTGTTCGCCGCGCATGAAACCGCCCGCAACGAGCGCGTGCGGTCGATGTACGAGTTCACGACGCACCTCGCGGCCCTCGAGCCGCCGCCGCCCGAGATGCAAGCCCTGTTTGGCGCGCTGCGCGGCAACCAGGACGCCACCAATGCGTTTCTATCCGCGATCAGCGGCGCGATTCCGCTCTCAGATTTCATGTCGAGCGAAAACCTTGGCCGCATCATGGCTGCTGCGAAGGATGTCGAGGTCCACTAGTCACGATTTCAAAGGAGGGCGTCATGTATTTGATCCGTGAAGTCTTGAACTGCAAGCCGGGACGCGTGCGCTCGATGATGGAGAAGTTCGGAGCCATTTCACGCGTGATGAAGGACATGGGCCAGGAGCCCCTTCGGCTGCTCACCGATGTCGCCGGTGAACCGTACTGGACGCTTGTCGCCGAAGCGAAGGTTGAGAGGATCGAGGATTTCTTCGACTTCGAACAGCGCCTCATGGCCAACGAGAGCCTTCGAACGACGCTGGCGGACTACCACGACCTCGTGGAGAGCGGTCGGCGGGAGATCTACCGCATCGAGGGTTGACGCCTTCCCGATCTTTGACCTATCCGGGGCGCAGGATGAATCGACGTCAAGTAGAGACGCTGGTGATCGGCGGCAGTCAGGCTGGCTTGGCCGTTGGCTATCACCTCCGACGGCGCGGGCTGCCGTTTGTGATTGTGGACGCGAACGAGAGAGTCGGAGATGCCTGGCGGAATAGGTGGGACAGCTTGCGGCTGTTCACGCCGGCTCGCTATGACGGGCTGCCCGGCATGCCGTTTCCGGGTTCCTCTTCCGTGTACCCCACCAAGGACGAGACAGCCGACTATCTGGAGGCCTACGCGCGCGAGTTGGGGCTGCCGGTTCGCACAGGGGTCAGGGTGGATCGGCTCTCGGCCGCAGCCGACCGGTTTGAAGCATCGTGCGGCGAGGACATGTGGTCAGCCGCGCATGTGGTGGTCGCTACCGGTGCGTATCACCATCCCAGAATTCCGGCCTTCGCCGCCAGCCTCACCGAATCCATCTACCAGATCCACTCGAAGGAATATCGCAACCGCTTCCAGCTGGGCGAGGGGCCAGTCCTCGTGGTGGGCGCAGGCAACTCGGGAGCCGAGATCGCCACGGAGCTCGCCGCCCACCATCGGATTTTGCTGTCGGGCCCGGACACCGGCCAGGAACCCACACGCGCCGGCAGCCTCGCCGATCGACTCCTCACACCGATCATCTGGTTGATGGCGACACGGCTGACAGTGAAAACCACGCCGGGAAGAAAACTTCGCGACCACTTTCTCGATCCTCCCCGCGGCATTCCCCTCGGCCGAGTACGGCGAACGGACATCATCGCCGCGGGAATCGAGCGGGTTCCAAGGACCACAGGAGTGCGAGACGGTTACCCGCTGCTCGAAGACGGACGGGTCTTGGAGGTGTCGAACGTGATCTGGTGCACGGGATACAAGCCTGACTTCAGTTGGATCGATCTCGCGCTCCCCACCCGCCATGGATTCCCAATCCACGACCGAGGCATCGTCGGGTCGATTCCTGGTCTGTACTTCATGGGACTCCTATTCCAGTACTCGCTCAGCTCGGCGCTGTTGGGCGGAGTGGGTCGGGACGCCAAGCACGTCGTCGATCACATCGCTTCCAGGCGGCCGGCCTCGGAAACAGAGAAAGCCATTGAGGGGATCTGAGGAGTCGCATTCGCTTCCGAAAGCCCTTCCGGACCCGGAAGAACGCCACCCGCCCTGGCACGTGCGGTCGCTGTCACAAACCCACGCGGTCAGCCGTCTCCATATCGGAGAATCGAGCTGTGAACCCGATCGAGACCTCTGCAGCCGCGTTCGAGCGGCTTCGCGGCCGCCTGTTCGGCCTGGCCTACCGGATGCTCGGCTCCCGCGCCGACGCCGAGGACATCGTCCAGGAGGCCTACCTCAGGTGGCATCAGGCCCAGGAAGAAGGGATCGAGAGCCCGGACGCGTGGCTCGTGACGGCGACGAGCCGGCTGGCGATCGATCGGCTGCGGCGGCTGCGGATTGAGCGCGAGGCGTACGTCGGGCCCTGGCTGCCCGAGCCGATCGTGGCACCGGCACGGCCGGATGACGACCTCGAACTGGCCGAGGATCTGTCGATCGCGTTCATGACGCTGCTCGAGCGGCTCGCGC
This sequence comes from uncultured Acidobacteriota bacterium, assembly GCA_963840225.1. Lineage (GTDB taxonomy): Bacteria > Acidobacteriota > Vicinamibacteria > Vicinamibacterales > CAVVIG01 > JBLMXQ01. The sequence goes on along the minus strand of CAWIYH010000003.1, from coordinate 1,378,904 downwards.
CCGAGGAGCGCGCGGCGTTCCTGCTGCACGACGTCTTCGACGTCGGCTACGGCGGGATCGCGTCGGTACTCGAGCGGAGCGAATCCGCGTGCCGCCAGATGGTGCACCGGGCGCGCGGGCGCGTCCGCGGCGACCGGAAGCGCTTCGAGGCGACTGGGGTGGCGAAGGCGCGGCTGCTCGAGAAGTTTCTCGCCGCCATGGAGGCGCGCGACGAGCACGCGCTCGCCGCGCTCTTCGCGCCGGAGGCCGCCTGGACCGCGGACGGCGGCGGCAAGACCGCCGCGGCGCGGCAGCCCATCGTCGGCGCGGAGCGCCTCGCGAAGCTGGTCGTCGGCCTGCGCGAGAAGTTCTGGGCCAAGGACCGCGTCCTCGAGATCGCGACCGTGAACGGCGAGACCGGCTTGTGCATCCGGGACGGCGAGCGGCTGACGGCGGTCCTGACGATCGCGACCGATGGCGAGCGCATCCTTGATGTGTACGCCGTCGTGAACCCCGATAAGCTCGCCTGATGTCGTCGTGCCGGCTTTTTGGCCTGCCAGGTGTCGTGCGGGCCCATCAGGCCGGCTAACACCTGTCACACTCGGGCGGTTCGGGCGTCTTCGCTGTAGTTCATTCACAAAGGAGACCGCCCATGAATCCGCGCATCGACATTCCCGCGAACCTCGACTCGCCCATCGGCCGGGCGCTGTTCACCTTCTCGAGCCAGGCCGAGGCCTGCCTCGACCGGCCGCTCTTCGAGCTCGTCAAGATCCGCGCGTCGCAGATCAACGGCTGCGCGTACTGCATCGACATGCACACCAAGGACGCGCGCTCGGCCGGCGAGACCGAGCAGCGGATCTACGCGCTGAACGGCTGGCGTGAGACGCCGTTCTTCACCGGCCGCGAGCGGGCCGCACTCGAGTGGACCGAAGCCGTGACGCGCGTGGCCGACACGCACGTGCCGGATGAGGTCTACGAGCGTGTGGCCGCGCAATTCGAGTACATGACGACTGCGACGCCCTCGAGCGACCAGGAGCGCAAGGCGGTCTTGAAGAGCGCCTTTGCCGAGGTTGGCTGGTTCCTCATCGGCCGCGCCCTCCGCGACGAAATCACGCTGCCCCCATACGGTCGAGCGAAGCCGGCTTCTGGCGTGGCGGGCATGACGTGTTCGCCTGGAAGGAGCGCCGAGTAGGCAAGCGGCGGCCTCGGCGAGCTTGCGCCGGGCAAAGGACGTGATCAAACGATCGTTGGCAATGCGGATCGCACGCGTGTCGGTGCTTCATCCGGCAGGGATGGTGGCGCTTGCGCTTTGGACAATCGCAAACCTGGCTGTCGTGATACTTGCGCGCGGCTCTCTGCCCTTCGATCGGCCAGCGGTCGCCAGCATGCCCTTCGCCATGCAAGTCGCCTCACCGACCCTGGGATTTCTGGAGATATTCGCGTTAATGGGAGTCGTCTATGCGATCACGCGCAGGCGCACTCCACCCGACCTGGCCGCGCGGGCGCCGGCGAAGGCTACAGCGGCGCTCGAGACCTTCGGCGTGCTCGTTTACGCGATGCTGGGTCAGGTCGGTGGCTGGCTTTTGGGCCCCGCGCTTGGCTATCGCCCGTTCAGTTTTCACATAGCGGGCACTCTGTTCGGCATGTCGATGCCAGTCTCGCCGGGGTTCGTCTGGACGTGGATGTTCTACAACTTTGTCGTGTTCGCCGTCGTTCCCTATCTCGTCTTCCGGCGTCGATATTCTGCGACTCAGCTCAACCTGAAGTCCGTCGCGCCGAGAGCCGACTTCCGGCTGATCGTGACCATTGCGCTGATCGAAAGCGCCTATGAGCTGACGGTCTTCCCGGGTCTCTTAAAGCTCAGCCCACATGCCGCCGCACTCGCGGTACCTCTCGCTTTTCTGGTGTTCTTCGTCGGCACCGTGCTGCCGACTATGGTGCTGATCTATGCGATCCTGCTACCGCGTTATATGAAGCTCACGGGATCTCCGACCGTAGTTGTTCTTCTGGGCGGCCTCACCTACGCGCTGATGCACCTGGTCGAAGGATGGACCATGTTCACGACACCGCGCGACATCGCCCTCTCGCTGATTTTCGTCTTCATGACCTATATTGGTCCCGGCATGTTCAAGAGCTTCGTGACGCTGCGCACCGGCAATGCCTGGGTCCACGCCATCGCCTATCACGCTATCGCACCTCACGTGATTGTCGACACCCCGTTGATCGCCAAGATCTTCGGCATTTCGTGACCATGCCAACTCATATCTGAAGACCGGACGTCGCGACTCGGCGCGCGGCGAGGGCCGCTCGGCGAGCCGTGCGGCGGTACGTCACTCGCCCACGAGGACGTGAAAAGCCCTGACAATCGGTCGACCGCGAGCAGACAGGGAGAACTCGGCGGGTGCAGCCGTACAATTGCTCTATGGGAGCGGATCCTCCCGATCGCCTGCGTCTCGCGGAGCTGATTGCCGCCCTCTCACTTGCCACGGACCTGGGGTTGGGCCAGCCGATGGCGCATGTGCTGCGCACTTGTCTCATCGCCGTCGGCCTCGGTCGTGCACTGGGCCTTCCGGTACGCCAACTCGCGGACACGTACTACACGACGCTGCTCCGCTTCGTGGGCTGCACGTCAGATTCCCGCGATCTAATGGACTTCGCCGCCGGCGAAGACGTGAGATTTCGTCAGTTGATGGTCGCCATCGGCAACGATACGCCCGACGAAATGGCGCCCCACATCGTGCGGTTCATGGAGGCGGTCGGCGCGCGTGGCGACATTCCGGCGCGGGTAAGGGAGGCGCTCGAATCGCCGGATGGCATCGGCGCGCAGATCGCCGCCGTGCACTGCGAGGTCGCCACGATGCTGGCGACTCGCCTTGGCCTCGGCCCCACGGTCTGCGACGCATTGCAGCATGCCTTCGAACGGTGGGACGGACGGGGCTTTCCGCATGGACAGTCTGGAGAAGAGGTGCCTTCGCCGATTCGGCTCGCCGTCGTGGCCCGGGATATCGAGGTCCTCACGCGGACGCGCGGCCTCGAGGAGACGCGCGACGCGCTCCGGCGGCGGCGCGATCGTGCCTTCGATCCGCACATCGTGGACGCCTTCCTCGATCACGGTGCCCGCATCGTGGCCGACATCGAGGCTCGAGACGTGTGGAGCGAAGTGTTGCGTTGCGAGCCAGGTGTGCCTCGATGGGTTCCCGCGGGACGCATCGACGAGACCCTCACGACCTTCGCCGACTTCGCCGATGCGAAGACCCCCTTCACGCTCGGCCACTCCCGCGGTGTCGCAGAGCTCGCTGAAACGGCCGCACACAATCTGGGCCTGTCGTCAGCCGATGCGACGTGTGTGCGGCGAGCGGGGCTGCTGCGCGACATTGGCCGGAGCGGGGTGCCCAATGCCATCTGGGAGCAGAAAGGCCCACTGTCGGTCGACCAGTGGGAGCGCGTACGGCTCCACGTGTACTACACAGAACGTGTCCTCATGCGTTGCGAGTGTCTTCAGGCGATCGGCGCGATCGCCGCCGCGCATCACGAGCGTCTCGATGGGTCAGGCTATCACCGCGGCAGTCGAGGGCCCGATCTGGATAGCCGGGCCCGCGTGCTCGCGGCGGCTGACGCGTGCCGTGCGATGCTGCAGCCGCGGCCACATCGCCCGGCGCGCACCCTCGATGACGCGGCCCGTGAGCTGCGGAGGGACGTATCGGCCGGCCAGCTCGACCCGCAGGCCGTGGAGGCTGTGCTGGCCAGCGCGGGTGCCCCTTCACGGCGCACGACACCGTCGCGTCCCGGCAACTTGACCGATCGCGAGATCGAGGTTCTTCGCCTCGTGGCACAGGGTCGCTCGAACCGCGAAATGGCCGCCTCGCTCGGAATCACGCCCAAGACCGTGGGGCATCACGTGCAACACATCTACGACAAGGTCGGCGTCTCGACGCGCGCGGCGGCCGCGGTTTTTGCTGTCGAGAACCGGCTGCTCTATTCGTAGCTCCTGTTCCTGAGCGCATCGGGCGATCACCCGATGCGCGCCCGTCACACGATCTCGGATACTGCGGTGCAGGGGAGGTTCGTCCATGAAGATGACCGATTATGTATCTCTCGCGGAGCGGTACCGCTCCGCCTACTACGGCGGGGATTTCGAGTCCCTGCGCGGGCTGCTCGTCGAAGATTTCATCTTCGCGGGGCCGGGCGCCACCTATCGCGGCACAGAGCACTTCCTGAAGGCGTCCGATCATGTGGCGCGCATCGTGAGATCGGTGGAAACCCAGACTGTCTTTGCCGAGCGCAACGAGGTCTGCGCCATCCTCACGCCCGTGGTCGATCACGAAGTCGAGCGCTTTCCGATGGTGGAGTGGTACCGCTTCGAGGGCGATCGGATCGCGTCGATCCAGACGATCTTCGACACGGGCCCCTTTGTGCGGAGGTCCACGGAAGACGCGAACACCGCCGTCGATCCGGTCTGCCACATGAGCGTCAACAAGAACGCGCCGGCGGCTAGGCGTGAGCATGACGGCAGAACCTACTACTTCTGCAGTGAGGGGTGTGCCATCGCCTTCCACGAAGATCCGCACAGGTATCTCGCCGAGGATTAGCGTGCGGTCGCGCCGGAAACGGTATTCGAGTCGGTCTTCACGTCGGGATGATGAAGATGGCGGTGGCGGCGATCAGCCCCCGACGATCATGCCATCGTCAAGACTTCGTTGAGAGGAACAAGCCAACGATCATCAAACCCCTTGATTGTGCAGCTCCTGTTCCGCGACGGCTTTGCGGACCTGCGCGTCATGGAAGGAGAGGCACGCGCGACCGCGCTCAGCTGGACGATCGCGCGGCCAACGCGGCTACTCAACCGTCCGCATACCAGGCGGTACCGGACTGCCGTGGACCGCAACGTCAAAGGCGGATACCAGATCTCTCGCGCCGACGTGACCGACGCGATCCGCCGCGCATTGAAGGACCAAACTATGACTTCACTCGTCGATCTCGACAGAGACCCAGACGTTCACATTCGCCTCGACAGCTACTGTGTTCCTACTGAAGCGCGAGCAGAGTTCGAGGCCGGCGTCCAGCGCAGTGTGGCATTTCTCGAGACGCTGCCAGGCTTCCGCGCGCATCTGGCCTTCGCGAAGGAGAGTGGCGGCTCGGCGTTCAACATCGTCACGATTGTGGTTTGGCAAAGCAGTGAGGCGATGGCGAACGCGGTGACCCGGGTCCAGGCCTACTACCAACGCATCGGATACGACCCGAGAGAGTCTACCGCCCGGCTGGGCATCACGGCCGAAGTCGGCAACGACTACGTCCCGATACACGTCGACCCTGCGGCCATCCGCTGATGAACGCCTGACCGCTCGAGCCAGCGCGATTGTGAGGTGCGCAGCCGCTTCGCGGTGAGCCATGTCGTCCAGTTCGGAGGCGTCCGCCGATGCGGGCGTCTCCGACTAGCGCGCGTATGAAAGCTCCACGACGCCGCAGGGATATGGAGTCGCCGCGATCAGACGGAAGGTCTGATGAACACCGGCCGGCAGCAGGCGTTTGCCGCCGCCTAGCGTCAACGGATACAGGAGCAGATGCAACTCATCGATCAGTTCGTGCGCGAGAAGCGCGTGGACGAGCTGGCTGCTGCCGTCGATGAGGATGTTCTTGCCCGACTCGGCCTTGAGGCCGCGCACCGCGTCGATCACATTGTCCCGAACAATCGTCGTGTTCCGCCAGATGGGTTTCTCCAGCGTCCGGGAGACGACGTATTTCTTCGGCGCGTTCATCATGTCGCCGAACGGATCGCCGGGTGCCATCGGCTCGAACGTCTCCGCATGCGTTACGTACGTGCGTCGGCCGAGCAGCAGCGTGTCGACATCCTGCATCATCGTCGTGAACATCTTGCCGATGTCGTCGTGCCAGTACCGGTTGCGTCCAGCCGCCGTGTTCGAAACCGCCGTCGCGATCCTCGTCCTTTCCGCCTGGCGCCTGCATGACGCCGTCCAGTGTTACGAACTCTGATACGATGAGCTTTCTCACAATGTTCACCTCTCCGATGCGCGTTCTGTTGCGAGCGTCGGTGAGCGATCCATCACATCAACGCTACACAACGCGCGTTCTTCCACAAGAACCAATCGGGTGGCCGCCCGCGGCGGTTCACTTGATCGCTGGAATCCGCGTGTCCACCGCGACCCAGTTCACTTCCCACGTCTTGCCGCCATCGTCGGAGAATGCCTGTTCGAACCTGCACGAGTTCGCCGAGATGTTCTTCCAGACGTTGCGCACGAGAACCATGCGGCCGCCGATCTCTTCCCAGTCATAGAACTCGCCGCGCCCGTTTTTAAACTCGCCAACGGTGGGTATGCTCATTGTGCCGCCCGTCACGTTGGCAGAATTGAGACTCCACTGGTGGGAGGCGGGGTTGTAGAGGCGTAGCGACAGGACCTCGAGATGGCCGCCGGGGCCGTCCGCCTCGAGCTCGGCTAGGTTCGCGCGGCCGTTCCACAGCTTTCGCACGACCGTCGTGCCCTCATATTCGATCCAAGTCGCCGAGCCCGTCAGCGGATGCGCCAGCCGGCGCAGGTGCGTCTTCCAGGTGCCGATGTCAAAGTCGAAATCGTGCTCCCCGTCTCGTCGCTCGGAAGCCGCGGCGTCGACCCTATCTCGGAGCGTCCATTCGACTGCCGGAAGCGTAACCACGAGCCACAGCGCTACCATCGCACCTGCCAGGCGGTGTGTCTTCATCGAAGTTCGGTCCCTGCCTTCATGCGACTCGCGATCGAAAGCCCCTGCACCGCTGCCGATACTCCGATCCCGAATGAGACTGCGCCCGTTATCGTGGCGTGTCGCAGGCTTTACCGCTCGAAGCGGAGAACGGTTAACGGAGCGGGCATATCCATCAGCTGTGGTTTCGGCACACCAGCGGAGGGCACAGCCCACGGATGACTCAAGGCCTCGAACGAGGGGAACGAGCCGAGCTGTCGATACTTGCGCAAGACGAATGGGATGCCTTCCGCCGCCAGGACGGCATTCGCGTCCGCGACATGAAAATGGAGATGCGCTCCGCTGAAGACGCTGCCAGAGGCACCCACCGCAGCAACGACCTGCCCCGCGTGCACACGCTCATTCACACCGATTCGGATACTCCCCGGCTTCAAATGTTCATAGAACGCGAATCGGCCGCCGCCCAGGTCGAGTGCAATGTAGTTGCCGGCTTCGTTGTCGATCGAGATGTCCGGCGTGGGCTCTGGCAGCCTGTCTTCCAACGCCGCGACGACCCCGTCGCCGACCGCCAACACGTCCTCACCGTAGCTGTAGGAATTCGAGATGACGGACGGATCATCGTGCGTAAAGCTCCCGTTCGGGCCGAGCTTGATCCAATCGATCGCGAAGCGGGCCGGGATGCGAGCCTTGCCGTCAAGCGCGAACATCACGCGCCGATGGCCGTTTTTCAGATCGGGATTGTAGGCTGCGACCCATGGACCGCCTCTGAGCGGCGGGCTTAGCGCAAGTTGTTGCTCCGTTCTGACTGTCGTCGGCGCGACGCCGATCGAGCCCGTGCTCCCGTCGCTCGTAAGAAACGAGAGCTTGTGTGAAATTCGCGCGATTGGCCCTTGATCGATCGCGAACCAGACGAACAAGACAACTCGTCGTCCCGGTTGGAGCTCCCGCGGCTTCGGCGTCGGCGTGCCCAGGCCGACCCCTTCAAGACTCGATTCGAGCTCGACACCCTCGAACCTGCGGATAACAGCGCCGGATTCGCGCAACACATCGACACGGGTCAACGTCACAGGCGTCGATCCAAAATTCGTGATGTGTGCCTCGTACACCAGCTGCTGCCGACCATCGACAATGGCAACCGCCGGCGCGAACGGAATCTGCACATCCAGAAACGCTCTGGAGGGACTCGCTTCAGCCCGGATCAGCGCGGGGAGAATCGAGAGCCCAAGCAGAGCCAGGGCAGGAGTCAAACGCTTTTGTGTAATCATCCTTGTGAAGACGGCCTCGCGAATGCACACAATTCTGCCTGACGGACCGCGACTTCGTCTTGAATCAACTGGTCTCGGCCGCGCACGTGTTCGAGGCGGCCGCGGCAGCTGCGGTCCAGCCAGATCGTTCAAGACGTGGCGCGCCGTCGGATGGCGTTTGAGCACGCCTGCGCGTATCCATAACATTGGGCCGCGACAAGGGGCGAGCATCCGATCTGTCCACCAGCGTCGGTCGTCGACTGACGAGCGGTCCGGAACGCCGACGCTGCCTCCTGCGCGCGCGCCACTGTGACCGTTATGGTGAGCAGCAGGGCCGCGGCCACTACCACTGAATGAGGCCGTCCGGGTCTTCGACGAGCACGACATCGTACTTGTCCAGCATTGGCATCAGGACAGCCTCGAGCTTCGTCTTCCACAGTTCCCCTTCGTAGAATTTCGCCTTCATCGGCTCACGCGCCGCGAGGTTCGGAAACCCGCGCATGAAGAAGAACGTGTCCGGGTGCTCGATGGATAGGAACGGACCGAGGATCTTCATCCCGATCTCTCGATGCGCGGGCACGGACGTCGAGCGGAACATCTCGAGGAATTCGGCGCGCTTGCCCGGCTTCGTCTGATACGTGCGCAGTTCGATGACCTGCATTTGGTCTCACCGTACGCGATGCCATTGTTGGCAGTCATCAGCCAGTTTTGGGAATTCGAGTGGGCCAGATGGCGGCCGCTTCGAGCCCCAACCAATTTGTTCAGGACGCACGCACATCGCTGCGGCTATAAGTGCGTGGCCACGGGGACACTCCAGCGACGCGCCCGGGCAGGGGTTCGGGGCCCTCAGCCAGTGCGGAAGCGTTTCGGGGTTCGACATGGGTGGCACCAACCGTGATCACGACCGGCCACCGAGCGCAATAATCGAGCGCAATAATCAAGGACGCGATCGACATCTGCTGGATGTCGAGACCGACGGCCCGCATCAAGCCAGACGTCATCGCCAACGTGATGGGGATGCAGAGCGCAATCACGCTGCTGATCGGAGGTCGTGCCGATGACGAGGTCGGCTGGCAGCGACCGCCGCACGTCCTCCAACCGGGCGCGGACGGCCGCTCCAAACCGGTCTATCTGCTCTCCCTTCTTCATTTCCGCAAAGAGGGTAATCGCCCGGCCTCGCACCCAGTGGCCACCCAGCAGTCCCACCAATGGAGCATGAACCCTTCGACCAGTGGCACCGGCACGTTGAGTCAGCCCATGTTTGGCCAGTTCACGAATGGGCGCGGGAGTTCACGACCAGGAGATGTTCAACGGCACAGCCATCCTGGCCCGGTTTGCCTCTTCGGCGTGCACGGTCGCCGCTGCGAGCCGCAGCCAGATCGTTCAAGACAGCGTGCCTCGCCCTTGATACCGTCAGTCGTGATAGTGATCGGCTCATGACAACGCATCATGCACCCCGACAGTTAGGCGATGCGATTTCAGTGTTCCCGATCGGCCTCGGATGCATGGCCATGTCGGGAATGTACGGCCCGAGCGACGAGCTCGAGAGCATCGCGGCGATCCACGCCGCCCTCGATGCGGGCGTTGGCCTGATCGACACCGGCGACTTCTACGGAGCCGGCCACAACGAAGCGCTGATCGGCCGCGCGCTGAAAGGTCGGCGCGATCGCGCCGTCCTCTCCGTGAAGTTCGGCGCGCTGCGCGGACCGGACGCGAGCTGGCTCGGCGTCGACGCGCGGCCCGCAGCGGTCAAGAATTTCCTCGCGTACTCGCTGACGCGGCTCGGCGTGGATCACGTCGACATCTACAGGCCCGCGCGCCTCGATCCTGCCGTTCCCATCGAAGACACCGTCGGAGCGATCGCGGAGCTCATCGCGGCGGGCTACGTCCGTGCCGCCGGCCTCAGCGAGGTGGGACCCGAGACGATTCGCCGCGCGCACCGTGTGCACCCGATCGCCGACGTGCAGCTCGAGTACTCGCTGATCAGCCGCGGCCCTGAAGCGAAGATTCTGCCGCTGCTCAGAGACGCCGGCATCGGAATGACGGCGTACGGCGTGCTGTCGCGTGGGCTGCTGACCGGATCGCGGCCGACCGCGGTCACCGATTTCCGCCAACACCTGCCGCGCTTCAGCGGCGCAAACCTGCACCGCAATCAGGACGCCGCCGCGACGCTGGCCAGCCTGGCTCGCGACAAGCACGTCACCGTGGCGCAACTGTGCATCGCGTGGGTGCTCGCGAAAGAGCCGTCGGCGGTTCCGCTGGTTGGCGCGCGCACCCGAGCGCAAGTGGCGGACGCCGTAGGCGCGCTCGACGTGTCGTTCTCACATGGCGAGGTTGCGGCGATCGAACGCGCGGTGTCGCGCAACGACATCGCCGGCACGCGCTACGGCGAATTTCAGATGCAGATACTGGACAGCGAGCGCTGACTCATGGCGAAGCTCCGCGTGAACAACTTCTCGATATCGGTCGACGGCTTCGGCGCCGGCTCGAGCCAGGACCTCGACAACCCGCTGGGCGTCGGCGGTCTGACGCTGCACGCGTGGATGGTTCCCACTCGCACCTTTCAGCGGATGAAAGGCGGGACTGGCGGCGAGGCGGGCGTCGACGACGAGTTCATGGCGCGCGGATTCGAGAACGTCGGCGCGTGGATTCTCGGCCGCAACATGTTCGGGCCCGTCCGAGGCGCGTGGCCCGACGAAAATTGGAAAGGCTGGTGGGGCGACAACCCGCCCTACCACTTTCCGGTGTTCGTGCTCACTCGACATCCTCGCCAATCGGTCACGATGGAGGGAGGCACGACCTTCCATTTCGTGACCGGCGACATTCACGCGGCCCTGCAGCGAGCGATGGACGCCGCGAATGGTCGTGACGTTCGGCTGGGTGGCGGCGTGTCGACAATTCGACAGTATCTGCAGGCACGTCTGCTCGACGAGCTGCACGTCGCGATCAGCCCCGTGCTCCTCGGCTCAGGCGAGCATCTGTTCGGCGGCATCGACCTGTCGGCGCTTGGATATGCATGCAGCGAACACGTGACGTCGGCGAGCGCGATGCACGTCGTGCTCACGAAGCGGGCGTGAGGTCGCCGATCGGTCTTTCAGAGCACCACACCTCGAGGGGAAAGACGCCGCTCGGCGTCTCCAACGGCAACACCATCGTGCCCGCGAGATGCCAGCCGCGTGTGGTGTAGAACCGAGCCGCTCGATCGTTGCCGATCGCGCACGCGAGCCAAGCCGTCGTGACGCCCTGCGCTGACAATCGCGCCCCGGCATCCGCGATCTCTCGCTCGGTCTGAGGCCGACAACCAACTGGCAGCACGGCGCCCGCCTGCGGCTCTGGAAGGGGGAACTGCAGCAACCCGCCAATTGCACGGACCTCGCCATCACGGTGTGTCACTTCCCGCCCTGATCGGGGTCGGAGACTGATCACTTGCGCCAGGGCAGCGCGTCGACATGGTCCGCCACGCAGCGGCCCTGGTCGATGCCTTCGTAGACCGCCGAGTGGTAGTGGATGCCGGCGTAGATGCGCGACACGGCCGTCTCGTTCATCGAGTCGGTCAGGCTCGCGAAGGTGCGCGGCGCGAAGCCGTCGTTGTCGTGCGTGTGGTCGGTGTAGCCGATGTCGCCCCAGAGCGCGATCAGCGTGTTGATCGCGGAGCTGGTCTGGCCCGAGTGCGCCGACGTGTACTCGGGGAACGGTGGCGTCGTAAGGAACGTGGTCCAGGTCGAGTCAACGTAGCGATTGATGTATGTGACCGGGCGGATCCAGTTGTACGTGTACTTGGACCACCATACGGCGTATACGCCGTCGCCGACCGCGAGCCCGACGCGCGCGTAGGTCTCGGCCGCTTCAGCGAGGTTCGCGTCCACCAGTTGAAGGATCTGGCTGGTAGTCGACAGCGAGTGACCGGGGCCGTTAATCGTGCCGGGGCCGTCCGCCCAGAACCTCGCGATGATGGCCTGCTCGGGCGTCAGGTTGTTCCTGGTGACGTAGACTTCGTACGCTTCCCGGTACGCCTCCGAGGCCGGGTCGGTCGAGAACGCGGGTGGACCGTCCTCGCCGCAGTCGCCGGGCGTCAGCACGAACGTGGTCATCTCGTCCTTCCAGAACGGCTGTAGCGCGATCTGGCCGGCCGCAGTAGGCACCCAGCAGCCGTCGCACACTGGCGGAATATAGCTGGTGGGGAAGTTGGTCAGGTAGCTTCGATCCTCGCCATCGTCGCGCGAGGTCTGGTAGACCGCGGCGCCGACCGCGTGGCCATAATCGATCGAGCGGCGCGCGAGCGATCCCGGGAGGTCGACGCTGTTGGCGATCTGTTGTTCGAGCGAGTCTATGTCCGCGATGTTCTGCGCCGCGACGTTTGTCGCGTCACCCCACAGCCCACGCATCACCTCGGCCATCGCTGCGCTCGCGACGAGAGGCCAGTACTTGGTGCCGTGGTTTCTGGGGAGCGGCCCGATCCCCTGCAACGACCTCGCGATCGATCTGTTGTGCGGCATACCGCCGACGACCGACTCGTAGAGAGCCAGGCCCATGTAGGCAAAGATTCGACCCTGCACGGGTGGGGTGATGCCGCCCGTCCGCTTCGAGAGCGTGAAGGAGAGATTGTAGTACGCGAGCGGCACGTCCATGCCGTGCGCACTCGCCGGTGCGCTGGGAGGAACGCGCTGGAACTGCGTGGCGACCGAAGGGCCTGTCGACGATGGTCCGTGCCGCGGGCCGCCCGCTGGAGCTTCTACCGAAGCCTGGCCAACCGCACGTTCACCCTGCGTGGTGTCTGCCCTGGAAAGCGGCGTGGTCGGAGACGCGAGCACCAGGCCGATGACGGCCATTCCCAGATGCTGTCCGATTTGCATGGGGTTTTCCTTTCCTCTGCGCCACTCTCCAAATCCCGTTTCACGACGAAAAGCCGACAGCCGTGCGACGCGCGGCAACTCGCGCCCCACGGCAAGTGCCGCTTCGGGTGGCTCCAACGTATGGCCAGGAGGACGTCTGCGCCAGTGCAACAATCGGACTGACTCGGTTCTTTTTTTGGACTGGCGTCTGGCGGTTCGTGCGTGCAAGGATGCGCCATGCAGAAGTACAACCAGTACTGCCCGGTCTCTCGCGCAACGGAAATTCTCGGAGATCGATGGACGCTTCTCATCGTCCGCGAGATGATTCTCGGGAGTCACCGTTTCAACGAAATCGAGCGAGGGCTGCCCGGAATCTCGCGATCGCTGCTCGCGTCGCGTCTGCGCAACCTCGTTGAGGCGGGCATCGTCGAGCGGTGCTCCGGTGCGCGTTCCAAGCTCGCGGAGTACTACCTGTCGGAGACAGGAAGGGATCTCAAGAAAGTGATAGAGGCGCTCGGTGCATGGGGGGTGCAATGCGCATTCGGCGAGCCGAGGCCGGAGGAGCTCGACCCCGCCTTGCTCGTGTGGAAGATTCACCAGCGGATCAACCGTGACCTGCTGCCCGAGAGACGTACGGTTGTGGAGTTCGACTTCACGGGACCTCGCCCGCACCGCGCATGGCTGGTCATGCAACCATCGGAGGTGTCAGTGTGCGTGACGCCGCCCGGCTTTGATTCCGATCTCGTCGTGCGGGCGGATCTTGCGCTCTTCTACCGCCTGTGGCTGGGGTACGTGGAATACGACGTGGCGCTTCGATCGGGCGCCGTGGTCGTCGATGGCCCCCCTGCTCTTGCCCGGGAGTTCCCGCGTTGGCTGATGTGGAGTCCGATGTCGCGCTTGGTCCGGGAGCACACTCGCGCGACAGCCATCGCAGGTGCGGGCGAGCGGCGCGTCATCTGATCGGACGTGACCTCGGTGGACACCCAAGACCGGCCATTTCCGAGGAGGTGTCCACCGACTCTGGCCGGTCAAATCCGGCCATTTCGGAGCAGCGGACACGGGGCTGTTGAAGCATCATGCGGGATGACTGGAGATACGGAAACGATGCCCGGGCCCGGTCCGCCCGGTACGATCGGCAGGTCGCCGTTGGTGATGAAGAGCGTCTGGTGATCCCAGCTGCCAGTGCCAAGCACGATGCTCAGCGGCGTGTCGAGAACCGTCGGATCGACGGCGATCGAGTGCACGGCTCCGCTGACTTTGTCCCTAGTAACGAGTGGATGCGTCCCAAGCGCGGCCGAGCCCGGGACGACGCCATAAATCCTCCCGAGGACGTCAACGGCGATGCCGTCAATCGTGAGAAGCGTGAAGCTCTGTGCAACGACCTGCAGCGGGCCGGGATGCCCGTCAGGGCCAATCGTGATCTGCGCGATCAGTCCGCGCTGAGTGTTGGCCACGTAGATGAGGTTCGGTGGCGCGAATGCGATGCCGTTGGCGCCAACGGGCGGGAGCAGCGGATCCTGTGGATTGGTGGGAGCCAGGAGGGCGTCCTGAATCCATATCGTGCCGTCACCCTGCCGAGGAAAGCGCCAGATCGCGCCGGCACTGTCGCTCACGTAGAGGTTGCCTCGTGGATCGAAGGTCAGCGCGTTGGGAAACTGGATGCCTTCTGACCCAGCGAGGCGCTCGCGCGAGCCGTCGCGCGGGTCGACGCGCCAGACTCCGTGGCTCGCAAGGTTGAAGGACGCGAGCGCTGCGTAGACATTTCCACGATCATCGGTCGCCAGTCCGAGCACACCAGGCGCTGCGGGAGCAACGGCTGGATCGAGCGTCGCCACGAGCTCCCGGCGGCCATCGCGACTGACGTGCAGGATCTCAGACACACGAAATCCGCCGGCCATGTGGCGATTGCTGACGTACAGGTTTCCGATCCGGTCAAAAGCGATTCCTTCCGGGCTTTCGCCCGCGGTGAATGGCGGGGCAATCGCCAGCGGACTGGCCAGCACGAGGCTGAGTGCGCTCGCGAGACACGCCGTAGCCGTTGGGGTCATGTTGCTGCGCCTCCTGCTCGGGCTCGCCGCCGGATTGGGGTGGCGAGCCGGTTGATGAACGCAGTGATGTTTCGGCTCAGGAAGTCAGAAAGACCTGACGAATCGACGAAATTTGGATGAATTCGCGTGTTTCGCGATGGAGCCGACCTAATTCGTCAGTTGCCAACGCCGGAGCAGGGCTTTGAACCGCGCATCGCGCCGCAAGGGCGCAAACTGCGGAGCCGTGCGCGCCAGTGGCCTGAATTGTCGCTGCAACAGAGCAATCGCTTGATCGGTGCGGCCCAGAAACGCGTAGACATACGGAAGCTGTCGCGTATCTTCGTTTGCGAGTACCTCCTGCAAGCGCATCTGCCAGTATCCGGCTTCACCGCTGGCTTGGTACGCCCGAGCGAATTGTTCAGCTGTCTCAGGAGCTTCGCCCCGCAGTTTCGCGCGAATGCGGCGTGCGCTGATGGCGTCCGCGTACGCGCGCTCGGTTTCGTACAACAGGACCAGCAGGTCATAAGAACGGATGAACGACGGTTCGAGCGCCGCCACCCGCATGTATTGGTCGCGGGCTGCGTCGGGACGGCCCGCAAACCAGTACATCTCGCCAAGGCTCGTCTGCAGATACGGATTCACGGGATCGAGCTGAATGGCCGCCTGCATTTCGGCAATGGCTTCGGTATGTCGGGCCTCTGATGTCAGCAGCCACGCGAGTCCCCAATGAGTCCAGGGTGCATCCGGCGAGAGGGCCAGCGATCGCCGGTAGGCCGCCTCGGCCGCGTTCCAGTCGCCTTCGAAGACGAACTGCAGGGCCGCGCTCGCAAACAACGTGTCGCTGCTGTTTGGCTGCAGCGACAGGCTCCTGTCGACAGCGGCCTTTGCGCGCCGATACGCCTCGTCGCGAGGCAGGAGATCGAAATAGCCCAGCAGACAGTACGTCACAGCAGCCCACGCGTGCGATGAGGCATAGTCAGGATCCCGCGCTGCGGCCCGTACGAACAGATCGCGCGCGCGGAACCATGCGTCCGGCGTCCATCTGGTGAAATACCGGATCCCCCAGCGGACCTCGTCTCGAGCGAGCCCGCTCGCGGCCGCCGCGCGGGATTGAGACGGTGACGAGGCGGTCACCGGATCGCGATTCAGTCCCGCCTGCTTGTGAGCGGACCAGGCGGACGCGAGGGCGACAGCGATGGACACCGCGAGGAGCTCCCCCGTGAGCACCGCCACTCGTGAGTTCCCTGCGCGCATCGGACGCTGAGCCGTTGGCGCCAGTGTCTCCTGCGACGCCGTCGTGGGAGGTGCCGTCGGGAACCGCCCGTCCGGCGCGGCGGCCCTCGTCACCATCGGGATGAGCCGGTAGCCGCGCTTCGCCACCGTCTGAATGATCCGCGGGCTGTGCACATCGTCCTCGAACGCGCGGCGCAGATCGGCGACGGCTTGAGTCAGCGTATCGCCGGTCACCGCCACGTCTGGCCACACGGCGGCGAGAATCGCTTCGCGCGAGACAGTGTCGCCTGCGTATGCCGCGAGCACGAGCAGGACTTCCATCGACTTCGGCCGGACGGCCACTGTTCGCCTGTCCGAGACGATGGCGTTCAGGTTGGGACAGACTGTCCAATGGTCGAGTTGGAATTCGCCACGCATCGTACCCATATAGCACGGCGTCCGCGATCCGGAATTCAAGAACCCAGGAGAAGCGAGCCCTTCGGATGCGTCGAGAGCCGGCAACGAGGCTCGCATCTGCGCATTGGCGTACTACCAGGCTGTTGTCCACACGCCCGACGTCTCAGTCGGCGGACGGTTGACCTTCGGGTAACGTCGCAGGCGCATCGTCTGCCCGTGCGTCGACGCCGTTCTGCACGGCCGCCGCCATCCCGGGCTGCACGACATCGTCCGGTTCGATGGCGTAGACCTGCCTGGCGCCGCACACGCGCTCACGTCGAGATCGAGACGAGATTCTCCTCGACGAGCATGCCGACCAGCAGACGGACCATCGCTTCATCGAGCTGCGGGGCCAGCACTTCGACGAGGCCGTCCATCCTCACGCTCAGGCTCTCGTTCAGCCGTTCGACGACCAGCTGCATGCTTCGGGGAAACCTGTAGGTGTGTCCGCCGCAGCGGATGTGGAACGCGGCAGCGCCGCCCCGATCGTCTGCCGGCGCCGCCGCCGGCAGGCGCAGCCTGACCGCGAAGTCCCGGCCCGGTGGCAGCAGCGCCTGCGTCGCACTCCACGGCAGGCTGAAAGCGGGGCGCGACCTGAAACCGCCCCCGGCCTTCCGCACGCCCACGGTGAGGTGGAGCGTCGGCGCGTTCATCGGCACCGCGACGTGATACACGCCTTCGGGCACGTAGAGGAGATCGCCCGGACGGAGGACCTCGTCGAGAACGGCGCCCGCCGGCGGCACGGACCGACGACGCAGTCCCGTCCGGTCCAGGCCGTCCAGGGAGAGGCCGTAGAGCAGCCATCGCTTCGGACCGTCGAGCTGCATGATGAACACGTCCTCGTCGTCGCGGTGGAGGTCCAGGCCGTGGGCCGCGTGCCATCCGGCGTAGATGTTGATCTGTGTGTCGCCGAGGAACAGGCGCTCGAAGGAGTCGGCCAGCTGCCTGAGCGGCTCGTGCACTTCGTCGGCGCCGGCGAAGGACAGCGTGGCACCACGCCGGAGATGATCGGTCAGGTCGCGCGCACGTATCCGCGGGATCGAGCCTCCGAGATCGGCGAACGACGCGGGATCGAGGTCTAGGCCGCCGCGCACCACGCGGAAGCGGTACGGCTCGCGCCAGTGTTGCTCGAGGATGACGTTGAGGCCGGGCCACGAGAGCAACCCGGCGAAGCGGTCCGCCGCTCCGTGGCAGAGCAGGTGCTGCTGCCGCCAGTAGCCGGTCAGAAAGTCGTCCGGCGACACCGGCGCGATGAGGCGGGAGAGCCAGGACGATCTGGAATCGGCGCGAGCGGCCATCTCCCCGAGAGCCCCCGCGGCGCTACGACGTGAAGTGCTTGTTGGGGTGGCCGCTCCCGTCCCGCGTCTTGGAACCCTGGACCGTCCGCGTCAGGTCGGCGAGATCGCCGTACTGCTGCAGCTCCGGCTTCCGATACGGCTTGCGGGCCGGCGGGCGATCGTCGGCCGCGCCCGGCGCAATCTGTGGCTTCGTCACGAGACCTCCATCAACGGCCGGCGAGATCCTGCAGCCAGTAGTTCAGACCGAGCGGTCGAAGCGCGGCGCGCAGCTCGACGACCGTGCGCGGGGCGGTCGGGATCCGATGGATGTCCACGTACTGCGACAGGCCTGGCGCCGGCACCAGCCTGGGGAATCCGGAGACCGCCACGCGCACCAGGTCGGGGCTTTCCCGCAGGCTCGCCTTCTTCCTCCGGAGCACCGCTCGCGGCAGCACACCGCGCATGGCCCGTCGGAGAACGAGCTTCCTCCGGCACCAGGGCATGGCTGGCAGAGCGAGCATATATTGTAACAGCCGCACGTCGAGGAACGGATGGCGGAACTCCACCCGGGCCATCGCTCCCTGGATATCGCAGGCCTCGAACAGCTGCTGCCAGTGCGCGACGCCGAATCCCCGATAGCCGGACGGTCGGATCGGGTGAGAAGAGGGCGCCGGGTGCTGGTGCGCGTCCCACCGCTGGCGGCAGCCACACCGCGCCGCGAAGTCGGCGTCGAGCCAGTCGGGAAAGACCTGACGCCAGCGTGCCTCGGCGCGCCCCGCGCCTGCCAGCTGCCGGAGCGACGACCACAGCGGCACGCGAGGGTGCATCAGCAGATCGCTCCAGATCGCGCGGAAGAGCGCTCCGGTTTGACGCCGGAACAGCAGATATCTGAGGTAGGGTCGCCACTCGTACCGCAGCGCGTCGTCGGGCCCTTCGCCGTACAGGATGACCCGCGCGTCGTCCGACACACCCTTCAGGAACTCCACGCCTGCGGCGAACCCCGGCGGGTCGTCCACCGGCTCCGGCGTGTGCACCGTTACCGATTCCCAGTCCGCGATCGACGTTTCGTCGTCTCTCACGTCGAAGCGAATCGGGATGTCCAGGTGGCTCGCCGCCAGGCCCGCATACCGGCGCTCGGTGTCCGGGATGAGGCGGTCGTACACGGATGTGACTGCCCGCAGCACGAACGGCTCCCTCTGTGCGGCCAGGACATCACGGGCGACGGCGGCCAGGGTCGTCGAATCGAGGCCGCCGCTCATCAGCACCGCGACGCGCCGGTTCCGCAACCGGTCGGCAACCGCAGGCCGCAGCAACTCCATGAATCGACCGGTGTAGTCATCGGCACGCCGGAGGTCGAGCGGCTCGTCGACCGGCACCGTCCAGTACCGACGGTGTCGTGCTCCGACCCGAGACCATGCGATCGAGTGTGCCGGCGGCAGCCGCCGGATGTCGCGGAACGCGGTCGTGTCGCTGTCCTGGTTCACGCCGAAGAGCAGGAAATCGGCCACAGCCGGATCGTGGAGCTCGCGCGACACCGCCGGATGCAGGCGGACGCAATCGAGCGTGTTGCTGAACACGACCGTCCGGCCGACCACGGCATAGTAGAAGGGCTTCACCCCAAGGTGATCGCGCGCACAGAACAGGCGGCGTCGGGGCGCGTCCCAGATGGCGAAGGTGAAGTCGCCAAGCAGGCGGGTCACGCAGTCCTCGCCCCACGCGCGATACGCGTGAAGAATCAGCTCCGCGTCCCACGTCGCAGGTGCGGGCCCTGTGCGGCGGCCGAGCGCCGCCTCAAGATCCGGCCGGGCGTCGATCCTTGCGTCGGCCACGATCCACTCGCGTCCGTCAAGCGTCAGCGGCTGCTCGTCGTGTCCCGACCCGTCCGTCAGGGCCAACAGGGCGTGGCCGAGGCCGACAGATGGAGCCGGCTGCGCGCAGCGGGTCCCGGGCCCTCGAAAGGCGAGCGACGCGGTGATCCGCTCGAGCAGGCAGCGGTCGACCGGCGCGCCGTCGAGATTCACCAGGCCGGCAATGCCGCTCACGCTCGGTCCTGCTGCACATCGGCGAACACCGCGCGGCGCACGTCGTGAAGCCGCTCGAGCGCCCGCCCGTACGCGAGCCGCTTCAGCGGCACCCGCTCGGCCACTGTCGCCATGATCCCGAACTGGTGTTCCAGCCGATCCGCGTTCACGAGCCGGCGATTGAACGTTCCCGTCACCAACGCGACGAACGCCTCCCGAGGCGAAAGCCTCGTGACGCTGACGGCGTCGAGCCGACACGTGTCCCGAGGCGCGGCCAGCACGTAGATGACCCTCAACCGTGCCGGCTCCGTGCAGGTCTGTCCGGCGTCGAGCGGCAGGATGATCTTGTCCGTGCCGTGGTTCATCGGCCCGGCATCGGACCTCTGGGGGAAGAGGCGGCTGGCGGCCTGTGCGAACAGCTTGATCCGCGGCGGGCCGGGGTACGCGAACGAATCGACATCCGACATCCTCAGGACGAGCAAATCGTCCGTGATCAGGCGGCAGCCGACGTCGAGGAAGCTCGCCGCGAGGGTGGACTTGCCGAAGGCGTTGCTGCCGAGGAACGCCACCGCCTCGCCGTCGACGAGCACCGCCGTCGCGTGCAGCGGCTCGAGCCGCTGCTCCACCAGCGCAAACGACAGCGCCTGTCCGAGCAGATACACCTGGAACGACTCGTTGGATGCCGCGGCGTCGCGTCGGCAGCGAATCCGTCTCCCGCCGGCGCTTACCACGAACTCGCCCACGCCGTCCCATTGCACGTAGGTCGATCCGTCCGGAAAGGACGCGTGCCGGTACCACGAATCCGGATGCGAGCGGAGCGGAACACCATCGGCGATGTCACGGAAGAACGACGCCGGAGCGCTCAGGCACTCCACCGATCCGAGGCTGCCGTGCGCGTATTCCGGCAGCGCGAGCGGCGTGTCGCTCGTGATGGCCACGCCGTAGGCGCAGTAGCGATGGCGCGGAGCGTCGTGAAGGTCCACGCTACTCGGAGTAACGGGTCCAGGTGGCAATCGGCTCGTACCCCTCAGCTGGCGCGCCCACAAGCACGCGATCGGCTCGCGCGACCCACGCATGTGCCTGGAACGTGCCGCCGGCGCCGCCGAGCCTGACGCCGATGCACAGATGAACAGGGTCGCCGGTCGGCGCGAGCAGCATTTCCGCGACGACGGCCCGCGCGAGACAGGAGCTGAGACGTCCGAGCCGCGGCCCGGTCGCTTCGAGCGCCCAGGCAATCCGCTCGTCGGGATCGTGGACAATGAGCCGCGCGACGCGACGGCAGCGGTCGGTGCCGGCCCGCAGCGCCGCCAGCGGCATCAGGCGCAGCGCCGCCACCGTGCCGAGCTGCGCCGCCGTCACCGCGGCCAGCAGCCAGCCGTGACGGACCAGCGTGCCTGCGAGGGGCAGTCCTGCCCGGCACGCGCGTCCGGCGCTCGCGACCGTGAGGCGCTGATCGTTCACCTGTGTCCTTCTGAGAGCGGCACCAGCTCTGGCGATTATCGTCGCGGCGATTTCACCGTTCAAGCGGCCGGCCGCCTCGGCGCGCCTGCCGATCGAGGCCTGCCACTTCGCCACCTGCTCGGCAGGGTCCCGCCGATGGCGCCATACGTGGCATTGTACGACCCGAAGTTCGCCACGTAGTTAACGGACGACACAGGGCGCGATCTCGATGCCTGGGGTCCTCTGGTCGGCCTCCGGCGGCCTGGTGCCGTTGCGCCGCAAGTTCTTCCTGCCCGATGAACCGAGCAGCCGGGAAGCGCGCTGGTTCGACCGCGGTGACCGCGATTTCGTTGAGCACCGCGTGGATCCGGTCGTTCGAACATGACCACCGAGACAATCGATCGGGGCCATTCTGGGATGGGGTCGAGGGGCGACGGCGCGGCGCGGTTGCGATGAGCTTATGCATGAAGTGACGCTGCCTGGCCCGTGGTTTGTAGACAGATGGTATAGAGGCACGGCGCAGGGTTTTTGCCGTTTCTCCTGCCTCAGGTTCGCCGAAGCGGAACGGCGTCAAGCGAACCACGTGAGCCTCTACGTCGGCACACCGAGTGGGCATAATGAAGACCCCGACGTACGTGGGCCTCGCGTGTGCAGCTCGTCGACCGCCTCGTGCGTAAGCGACCCCCTGCACCGGTTGATACTCACCAGAATCACAATCGCACAGACAAAGAGAACGGGTCGCCGCGATGCGCCGGCGTCTTCCTCCAGGAGCTGGTCGTCCGGGACTATGTCTTCCAGGAAGGCCCGGCGAATCTCGACGCCGACGACGCGCCGATTACGACTGTCCGGCTGAGTGACCTGTTCACCGGGCCGAACCGGTCAGTCGTGATCTATCACCTGATGTATGGAAAGCGGCAGACCGATCCCTGCCCGATGTGCACGATGTGGATCGACGGCTACAACGCCGTCGGCCACCATATCGCACAGAACGTCGACTTCGCGATCGCCGCCGCCGCGCATCCGTCCATGCTTCGACAGCACGCCCGCAATCGTGGGTGGCGCAATCTGCGGCTGCTCAGTTGCGGCGACAGCTCGTTCAAATACGACCTTCGAAGCGAGGACGCGGAAGGCGCGCAGGATTCAACCATTTCGGTCTTCACCCGAGACCACGACGGCACGCTGCGGCATTCGTACTCCGCACACCCATGGATGGCGGACGATGTCAAGGAGCGCGGCATCGACCTGCTGACACCGGTCTACAACATGCTCGATCTCACGCCGCAGGGACGCGATGACTGGTACGCAAAGCTGGCCTACGCGGACGGTCCACACCGGCCGCCACGCTGAGGGAGATCCACAAGGCTGGAAGCCCACCCGCCTCTTTCGGCAGGTGTCCGCCAGGCCGGAGCGACTTTCGGGCGGCTACTGCGTGCGCTCCTTGCGTGAGTACCGGTTCAGCAGGGCCATCAGCCTCTGCGCGGCCTTCGGGGCGCGCACGGCCGTGGTCACGATGGTGCGGTTCTCGAGCGTCTTGCCGTAGAGCGTGGCGTTGTCGTCGAGATCCTCGCGCAGCGTGGCCCCCTCCAGCGCGACGCCCGCAAACAGGCCCTGTGAGCGCGACCACGACAGAATATCCGCGCTCATCTGGACGTCTGTTTGAGCCGTGGCCGTACGTCCCACCGGGCCCGCCGCCACCGAGCCTTCCGCGCCCAACGTGAACTTGCTCGACAGCAGCTTGTCCGCTCCGCGTTCGGTCATGACCAGCATGATCAGATCCGTCGACGACGCCCCGATCTGGAAGCCCACGCTGCCGCCCTCGATGCGGACCGTGGCGGGCGCGGACCAGCCGGCTCCGGTCTTGCTGCGACAGGACAAGTACCCTTTACCGTATTTCCCGCCGACGCCGAACGCCGCTGTCTTGAGGTCCGGGACGATCACAATGCAATGCGCTGTCTCCAGCAGGTCCTGCGGAATGCCCTTGTCCGGCGTGGCCATGATGTCCGCAAACACGGTCGCCGCCGCATCCAGCCGCTGTGCCGGCTCCAGATCCGCAGCCTGCAGCGGCGTCAGCGCCATCGTCGCCATCACAGTTGTCGCCATCATCAATCTCATGTTGCCCCTTCCCTTCTATTGGCCGCCGTCAGTCCTCGGGGTGCCGGTGAGGACGCCGTCGATCGTCTTCGCCGCGTCGGCGGCCAGGGCGTTCGCATCCTGATTGAGACTTCCGGCCATCCGCTGCGCCTCGTCGATCTTCGTCAAAGCGCTCTCCAGCCGGGCCGCGTCGTCCTGGCGGTTGAGACTCTTGAGCTGCGTGTCGACTTCTCGCAACGCACGGCGGGCCCCTTCGAGATGGCGGCTCGCATCCCCGAAGTTGACGCCGTAGATGTCGACGCGCGCGTCGAGGACCGCGGAGCGCGCTTCGAGCAGGCCACCTCGCACCTCGGCGTTCCGAAGCGCGCGATTGATTTCCCCCTTGCCCGCCGTACCCCACGCCCAACCGGCGCCGAACGCAACGAGCAGCGCCACACCGATTCCAACAATGAGGTTCATCACCCCACCACGCGGTTTCATCGGAGGCCTCCTCGGGCCAGGGATTGCGGCCGCTGCCGCACCTGTTCGAACCGCCGGGCTGCGCGTCAGCGGCCAGCCGTCTTCCGGTCGAGTGGTCGATCGTCGGGACTGCCCTGTTCGTGGCGCTCCTTCATCTGATAGCCGGACGCCAACTGGTGAGGCCCTTGACGCCGAACACGACGAGCAGGGCGCCCACGAGCGCGGGGGACTGAATGGGATTCCTCAGTCGTGCAGCACGACGCTCAGCAGCGAGGGGTTGATCTTGAGCGGACGCTCGCCGTCGTACTCGATGAAGCCGAGTTTCTTGAACTTGTTCAGAAAGAAGTTCACGCGCGACCGAGTCGTGCCGATCATCTCCGCGAGCGTCTCCTGCGACAGGCTCGGCACCACGCGCTCCGGCTTGTCCTGCTTACCGTAGCGCGCCAGCAGTAACAGGGCGCGGGCCAGCCGCTTCTCGCTCGAGTTGAAGAGCTGATCGATCAGGTCCTCTTCGATCCGGATGTTGCGGGCGAGCATGTGCGAAATGAACCGGTCGGACATTGCGTGCTGTCCGTGCAGCAGCCGCACCATGGCCTGCTTCTCGATGAGCAGGATGGTGCTCGGGGTGATGGCCGTCGCGCTCCCCATACGGAACGGCTGACCCGCCAGGCATCCCTCGCCGAAGAACTCGCCCGGTCCGAGCATGGCCACCACGGCCTCCCGCCCGACCTTGGACAGCACCGACAGCTTCACGCCGCCCGACTGGATGTACATGACGTGATGGCAGGCATCGCCCTGGGTGAAGATGGTGTCGTCCCGTCCATAAGCCGCGACGCTCTTCTCGAATCCGGCCGAATCGAGAAACGCCCGCGCATCGAACGGGGCCGCCTTCACGCCGGCGTAGGAAGAGTTCCTGGATCGCATGCTTCACCCTCACACCGCAACAGCTCGCGTCCTACGGCCTGAAGCCCTTCTTGTTGACGACTCGCGCTATTTCAGCGGCCGAGCGACGGTCGCCTCGTTCCTTCTTCTGCCTGGCAAGGTCCCGCTGCGGCGCTTCCCGATCGTCGAGCCGCGCGGCCTCGACGCTGGCGGAACGCGCCAGGCGACTGAGAGCCGACTCCGTCACAATCAGTCGCAGCGCGTCGCCGTTCAGGGAGCTGCGGTACAGGACGATGGCGCATCCGGCATCTCCCCACCGTGCCACGGGCGAGCCCGATTCGGTTTCGACCGGCGACGCGACCCGGGGCACTCCCGCCGTACGCCGGTCCGGTGCGCCGTACACGGCCGAGATCGCCTCGATCATGTCGGCATCCGTCATCCCTTCGGTCCGGTCGCGCGCATAGTCCACGACGACCCGGAACAGCTGGTCGTTGTAAAAGCTGAAGACGATCTGCTCGACCGGATCCGTCGAGGCCGACATCGATCCGCTGACCCACCTCGAGGGTCTCCACGCCAGATCCTGCAGCACCGCCGGGCGCTGATGGATCGTCGTCGCCTCGGCGGAGGCGACGCCCGCCGCGGCGGAGACCGTCGCGAGATCGGATGTCAACGCGAAGCTCCGATACTGCGCGGGGCTTTGGGCGTCAAGCGGATGCGACACAAGCAGATCCTGGGCCTCGAGCCCGCTCGTCAGAAACACGACGCCGATGGCACACGCCGCGAGAGCGCGGGCATTCATCATGGTGGTCTCCTTCATCCGTCCTGCGGCGCTGACGGAACCATCCGGATCAGCATACGCCGGAGCGCTCAGACCACATGTCCCCGATTGCACAGGCCGAATCTCCTGATTGTGGTCATACTGATGCGTCGGTGCCCGGAGCCGTGGCGCTCTGGCCTCTGCTCGCAGGGGGCTGAAGAGGTGATGATCCATGCCGATTCGCGAGGCGACCGTTCAGGCTCAAGCCGGCACCGGCTTTCACGCCGCGCAGACCGGCGCCTGTGACCCTGCCTTCGAGGCGCGCTGGGCGGCCTGGATCGCCCGCGGGCTGGTCCACGAGCAGCGCGCACGGCGCAGGTTCGCGGTGTGGGCTGGCGCCTTAGCGGTGGGAGCCGCTGTCGGCTACCTCTTCCTGTTCTGAGCGTGCCCGTGCCGATCCTGGCGCGTCCGCCAGGGCATCGGCATCGATGCCGTACAGGGGGTGCGCGAAGGGTGAGCCAGCGAACCGACAACGAGAATCGAGGGGCGCTTGCGAAGGTTCTGTTGTGTTGTCGCCGTCGCTGTTGGCGTTGGAGCGATGACGTCTGCCCCGGCCTGGGGCCTTGCTCAGTCGGCCGCCGACCCTCCAGTGCCGGCCGGCGAGCCTCCGGTGCCGATCGAGCGGCCGACGCTCGCAGATGCGCAGTATCTCTTCTACAACGCCCGCTACGAAGAAGCCGCCGCGCTGACGCTGGTGCTCTGCTCGGCAGACGGAAACAACCTCGCCGCGAGCGAGCTGCGGACCTCCGCGCTCCTGTTTCAACTCAAGGCACTGCTGCCGCAACGTCGTGACCAGGACGACGCGCGAAGGACCTGCGCGACGTGTCCCCGTCTCATCGCCGAATTCCTCGCGGAAACGCGCCGCGGTCAGGACCTCGCGCGCGCCGCGCTCCAAGCCGACGCCGGCGACGACGACGCGCGGTTCTTCCTGGGCAAGCTGGACTTGAACTACGTCTGGCTGCAGCTCGGACCGCTGCGACGGAAGACGGGCTGGGATGAGTACCGGGAGGCTCGACGGTCCCTCGACGCGGTTCTCGCACACAATCCGCAGAACGTCCGCGCTCGTGTCGCGCACGCGTGGATCGAGTACATTGTCGACACCAGGATGCCCTGGGGCACCAAGTGGCTGCTGGGCGGAGGCAACAGAAAGGGGGCCCTGATCGACGTGCGCGCGGCCGCTCAAACGCAATCGGACGTCTTCACCCACGCGGAAGCCGAATTCGCGCTGTGGGACATGGAGATCAGGGAACGGGACCTGACGCGCGCCACCGAGGTCGCCCGTCGGCTTGCGACCGACTTCCCCGACAATCGCGAAGTCGCCGCGTTCCTGGAGGCTCGCGCGGCTCAGTCCCGGCGTTGATATGACTTGGGTTGTCAAAATGAATCGAGGTCCCGAACGAAGAATTCTTACCCGTCAGCGCTCTTTTCTGTGTTCGTGTCTGGACACACCCGGGTCAGCGCCGAGGCGGAGCCAGTAAGAGCGACGGTTGATCCTGCTGATATCCGTGGATTGGGTACCACCGTACTGTGATCCGTCGCGCGCCTGCCTCGCTCTAGGCACGAGGGTCAGCCGAAGCCGCCTCTTAACGTCGTCGAGGGTTACGCGGAAACCGGGGCCGCACCTCGACGCCGACCCGAGACTTGTGGTGACCTGATCAGGCGGTCACAGCGACCTCCTTTGCGATCGCCCACATGAACGCGATCAATTCACGCGCGATGGCGGTGACTGCGACGTTCGGATGCTTGCCGCGCGCGGTCAGCCGGCGAAAGCGCTTACACAGCCGGACCTGTGCCTTCCACCCGATGTCTTGAATCGGCTTCGGCAAGGTGTCGATCCGAGTCTGGATGTGTTGCGACACCTTGGCCGGATGGCGATATGCCCACGCCGCTTCGATGAGCGCGCGCCGGGCGCGGCCGTTGCCCGCTTTGGGGATACCGCCTTGGCGACGCGCCGGCCCGCTCGAGTGCTCCGACGGAATCAGGCCGACGAACGCGGCGAGTTGGCGCGGCGAGTCGAAGCGCGTGAGATCGCCGAGTTCGGCGACGACGGTGAGCGCCACGAGGAATTGGACGCCGCGCAGAGCTTGCAGCGCCTGGACGACCGGATAAAGGCGCCACGCGGGCGCGCGCTCCAGCAGCTCGGCGTCGAGGCGCTGGAGGCGATCGACTTGCTCGTCGACGGCTCGGACGGATTCCTGAAACACGATCTGCTGCGCCGGCGTCGGACACACCACCTTCGCCAGGTACCGGCGGTGGGCGTCGTTCCAGGTGGCGCGCCCGACGTAGTGCCGACCCAATCGCAGGAGGAATGCTTTCAATCGCAGCTTGGCATCCTTGCCGGTGACGCGTGCGGCGTCCCGTGCGCGACAGACATCGCGGAGCGCTTCGTCCTCGACCGACGGCACGTAGACGGCGGTGAGATCGCCAGCGCAGCAAGCGTGCGAGCTCGACGGCGTCGCGGCGATCGGTCTTCACCTTGTCGCCTGGCTTCTTCGGGATCAGTGAGGGCGCCACGACGTGGCAGGCGAATCCCTGGCCGGTCAGGTCGCGATAGATGGTGTAACCGCACGGTCCGGCCTCGTAGGCAAAGACCAGCGTTCGCGTCTTCGTCTGAAGCCGCCGGATCAATTTATCGAGGTCCGTCTGGCGCGTCCCGATCGCGCCAACGAACACGGGCGGATCGGCGCTCTGTCCCAGTGCATGGGCAACCGCGATCGAATCTTTGTGGACGTCCAGACCGACGAACAACGGAGTAGACTGCGCCATGGCTGACCTCCGGGAACACAACGCCGCGCTCCATGCGGCGCTGCGGCTCTGGCCGGCACAGGCTAACCCGCGACGATACCGGAGGTCAGCCGTGTGCTGTTGCCGAAGTCATACTGTCTAGCCGCGCGGCGCCGAAGGCCACGAACCGCGGCAGATCGGTGCCGGCCGCATCCGTTCACGGCTGTGCAAACGCTTCGGTGATCGGGCGGGGTACGCCGATATGAAAGCCCTGCGCGTAGTCGATGCCGCTGCGGCGCAGGCGATCCGTCATGGCCTGATCGCTCACGAACTCCGCCACGGTCTTCTTTCCCATGCCCTTGGCGACCCCCACGATCGCCTCGACGACGAGCTGATCGATCCGATTCGCGCCGAAGCCGCGGATGAAGTCGCCGTCGATCTTGAAATAGTCGAACGGCAGGTGCTTGAGATAGTAGAACGAGCCGAAGCCGGATCCAAAATCGTCGAGCGCGAGGCGGCACCCGCGGCTCCTCAACTCTCCCGTGAACTGCTTCGCCTGCTCGATGTTGCCAATCGCCGCTGTTTCGGTCAGCTCGAACACCAGGCACGCGGGGTCGATGGGCGTGTCAGCGAGCGCGCCGTCGATGGCCGCGAGGAGCTCCGGTCTGCCGATCGACTTTGCGGAGATGTTCACGTTGAGCGTTAACGGCCGGCCGGCCAGCGCCTCGGTGGCGATCAGGGCCACCGCCTGCCGTACCACCCACGAATCGATCGCGAGGATGCTGCCGAACCGCTCGGCGACGTACAGAAAGGCGCTCGGCGGAAGCAGGCGGCCATCGTCGGCCCGAAGCCGGAGGAGCAACTGGTACTGACTGACCTGGTTCGTCGAGAGGTCGAGGATCGGCTGGCAGTACAGCTCGAAGCGGTCGTTCGCGAGTGCCCGTTGAATACGCTCCGCCTCCGCAGTACGGGACGAGACGTGTCCCTCTGTGCTGACCGCCGGGGTATAGAGCGCGAACCGGTCCCGTCCCGCGTCTTTCGCCTGGTACATCGCGAGATCGGCCGCCGCCATGATCTCGACGTTCGTCAGGCCGTCGAACAGCGCCACGCCGACGCTTGCCGTGACCGGCATCTGCTCCGCGGCCAGGCCGGCCGTCTGCCGGCGGAGCACTTTCACGATGCCGTCGGCTGCGATCTCGGCCTGCCCCGCGTCGACGTGGGGCAGGATGATGCCGAATTCGTCGCCGCCCAGCCGCGCCAGCACGTCCGTCTCGCGGATCCGGCCCCGCAGCGCCGCGGCGACGGCTCTGAGCAGGTCGTCGCCGGCTTTGTGCCCGAACCGGTCGTTGACCGTCTTGAAGTGATCCAGGTCGAGCAGCAGCACCGCGCCCCCTTCTCCATAGCGGACCGCGGAGCTGGTCCGCTGGCTCATCTCCTGCTCGAAGCGGCGGCCCGTGAACAGCCCCGTCAGAAAGTCGTGATCAACGAGGTACTCCAGACGCCCTTCGAGCTCCTTTCGCGCAGAGATGTCCTGGACCTGCGCGATCAGGTGCAGCGGTCGCCCGTCATCGTCGCGAACCATCGACACGCTCAACAGCACCCAGACCGAGTGGTCCCGGGCATGTTGGAACCGCTTCTCGACCTGATAGGAAGGAATGCGGCCGTCGAGCAGCTCGAGATGCTGAGAGGCGTCGATCTCGAGGTCGCGAGGGTCGCAGAGGTCGCGGAACGGCCGCCCGGCGAGGTGAGCAGCCCGATGACCCGTGATCCGGCACAGCGCGTCGTTGACCCGCAGGAGTCGGCCGGTCATGTCCACGAGCGCCATGCCGATCGGCGCGTGGGCGAACGCAGTTTCGAAGGCGCCACGCGCGACCGCCGTTCCGGCGTAACGGCCCCCTGCACGCACGACAGCGAAGATGTCACACCTCGGCCGGGCGGCGCTGTTCAATATCGCACGCTGCGTCGGCGCGCCGGCCGGCGATCACCAGACCGGAAGCGAAACCGGCACGTCAACGGCCCGCGGGCAGGACGGCCCCGGGATCTCGCCGGCCTTGCCGGCCGAGCTGCAGCCTGACCGGCGCCTGTTTCGGCCGATGCGGGTGGCGAGAGCTGGAGCAGCTGGCGGGGGGCGCCGGGATCACCCGATATCGCTGTGCCAGTACAGCACATCGGCTTGGGCCAGTGGGGGGCGCCACGCGGCCGATCCGAGCGGACCGATCATCACGATCTCCGTGGACGGCTGCGCCGACAGAATCTCTGCCTGGGGAGGGGCGAACCCTGGAGGCAGCCAGCCTCGAATCGCCGGCCGACGCTCAATCGGTTCACGGGCGACGAGGCCCTGCAGGATCGCGCCGACCCGGGCGCCGGACGAATCGCGATCGCCGCATTCCTCGATCGTCCATCGGCCTCTTTCGACGCTCACGACCACATACGCGGCCGCGGTGATGCCTTCTTCGGCGATGAAGAAGTGCAGCTCCCGGTCCCCAGCCGACCCGAGCCCCGCGAGCAATCGCTTCTTCGTGATCGCGTGCTGCACGACGTCGACATCGCGATCGAGGTGGAACGGGACCGAAGCCGCACGAATCTCCCCCATCGCTGCGATCGCGGGGAGGTCGCGCTCTTCCCCGCCGCGAACCAGCGTCATCGGGGCGCCATGGCGCGGCGACTGGAAGAGGCCGAGTTCGACGTCCATCGTCGGCAGCTTCTGGAACCCGAGGCGGTCGCACCACGTCGAGTCCATTTCACAGAACAGGAGGGCCAGGTCCACTCCACGCTGCGCGGCGTCGTCGAGCAATCGCTCGACCAGGCGTTCCGCATCGCCAGGGCGCCCGAAGGCGCGGTGCGCGAAGACGGAACCGACGCCGCAGATGCGCACCGGCCGTCGGTCGAGCACGCCGGCCAGATGACACTCTGTCGCGCTCGCGAGCACCGCACCACCGTCTACGAGCGCGAACCGTCGCCGATGACTGCGTCCCCAGGCCGTCTTCATCTGCGCGGCCTCAAATCGACCGTACGCCCCGCGACTCAACGCTGTATGGCCGTTCGCGGACTCTTCGTCGAGAATGCGGTCGAGCATCACCCCTTCGGCGGGCACAACGATCGCACCATCCGCACCCATGACGACACCACGCGCCGCCTACAGGAGGCGGCGTCCGACCTCAACCGCGAGCCGCACGAGCAGCGCGATGGGCGTGCCGATCAGGAGGATGGTCACAGGAATCAAGAAGACGATCAGGAGCAAGAGGAATACATCGTCGACGATCCCCATGACCGCATGGAGTGCGTGCGCTGCCACGGGAGTCGTGGTGTGGCCTGGCGCGTTGGCCGAGACGCGGCCCGCCGCACTCCTGGTTCCGGCGGCCCACGGCCGGTGGACGATGGCCGATGCGGGTGTGGATCCGCTCACACGGTCAGTGTACGGCATTCACCGCCGTGAACGTGTTCCAAACCGCACACGGGGTTGTTCGGCAGTGCTGGCCCGTTCTCGGCCGCGTGATTGAGAGGACGCACTGTCTCATCCGGGACATCCGTGTCCGACGGGCGCGAGTACCCGTGGGCGTGGGGGTAGCGATGCCGTACACACACAAGGTCCTCGCGTTTGCGTGGCTCCTCGTCTTCGGGCTCTTTGCGTTGGCCGGCTCCGGAGCGGTGTCGGGCTCGTGGGTCCTGCTGCTCATCCTGGCCGCGGGCGGGGCGCCGCTCATCCTGAGGCTGGGCGCCACAGCGCCGCCCGCCCCCAAAGTGGCAACCTCCGCGCCGCGAGGCATGAAAGGGCCATACAATGTCCAGAATCCGGGACGGCATCGTCGGTCCGCCACCGGTTGACGGACGGATTGCCGTAATGGTGAGGTAATGGTTCGGGGGATCGCGATGTCCGGTAACGAGGAGAGTACTGAATCGGATCGAACGCGCAAGCTTCGTCATTTGCGCGAGCTCATCGCCGCCCTCGACCGGCGCGTGCCACACATGGAGCGTCTTGGAGAGATCGAAATCGCTCGTGAGGGACAGGCATTGCGGGAGAGAGCCTTGCGGCGAATTGCCGAACTTGAAGGGAGCATGGAAACGACTCAGACCGAGGGATCGACCTCGGATTGACGTTCTCAACGATGGCCGGCCCGATGCCCTCGACCAGATCCTCTCGAGCCACCCAAGGCCGGCGGCGCCATGACGAGCGACAGGGCGCATCGGCGCCGGAGGTCGTGCGCCGTGATTCATGCTCATGGTCTCAGGCCCCCGCACCGGCCACAATCCGGCCGACATTCTCTGAATTCGTGAAGGCCGGCAGCGGAAGGTAGGGGCGGGAGTACTGCTCGCGGTCGTCGGCCTCGAATCCGCTGAAGTGGCTGCGTAGTACCGGCCGCGGCCGTCGTTGGCGTCGGTGACGCCGCCTGTCAGCGCGCTGGGGAGGCTGAGGGCTCCGACCGGCGTGCCGACCCTCGGCACCCGTCATCGCGACGATTCCGTCACGGCATCTTCCGAACCTCCCAGTAGGTCTCGACGAGCGTCGGGTGATCCCGTGCGACGATCGCCAGGAGCGCGGCGTGCCCGCGCGCCCTCTCTATCCGCTCGGCCATCAGGGCGCCGACGCGGTACCAGAGGCGATCGCCCGAGGACATCTCGTCCAGGACGGCGATCGCCTCCTTGTCCGCCGGCTCGTCGCCGCGGCGCTCGAGGTACCGATACAGCTCCACGTAGCGCCGCTCGAGCAGGCGCATCGTCGCGGGATCCTCGAGCGCGACGTAGTCGGCGTCGGCCTGCAGCGCGTGCTCGGCCGCGCGGCGCGGACGCGCGGCGTGCACGGCCAGGCCTTCGAGCTCCGTCGAGTAGTCGATCTGGCGCAGCAGGTCGGCGCAGGTGTGGATGTCGGCGATGCGCGGCGGCGGCTGGTACGTCATCAGGCCCACGTGGTGCAGCTCGTGGATCGCGTAGTACAGGAGCTCGCGCGGCCTGCCGTCGAAGCGCGGGCTGGCGCCGTTCAGCGACGCCGTCGGCGCCAGCGCCACGCCGATGTCGTAGCCGAAGGTGAGGAAGAGACCGCCGTGAAAGCGGAAGCCCGACGGCAGGTCGCGCAGGACGTCGTTCACCCAGTGCGGATCGTCGAGGAGAGGACCCGTGAAGAACGCGAGGCTCCGCTCGACCTCGTCGGCTTCGGCGGCGAGCGCCGGCGACGGGGCCAGCAGATGCCGGACGAGCGCCGCGGTCGAATCCTTCGGGACGCCGTAGTCGAACTGGCGCGCGTGGTCGAGGAGATGCCGCGCCGCCGGGAGGGCCGCCAGCTCGTCGAGCCGGCGGACATCGCCGCGGCGGGCGTAGTCGACGGCGATCGCCGCGAAGCGCGCGTCGAAGGTGAGGTCCTGGCGGGCGAGGGGATCGCGGGCCGGCACGAGATCGCGCAGGGCGATCGGTCGGTCGGCCGGCCGCGCGCCGGCGGCGCCGAGCGCACCGAGGAGCGCCGCCGCAAGAATCCCCCGCCTCATCGGTCCGCTCTCTAGGATACTATCCGGCACAACCACGGGAGACGTCCATGCGATTATGGCTGTCCGCATTCGTCGCGACCGTTCTCGTGCTCGCCGTCGCCGCCGCTCCGGCCGGCCGCGCGGCACGGGCCTCCCAGGACGCCGAGAACGCCGGGAAGTTTCCGACGATCGTCGACGCCTTCACGCCGGCCACCTTCGCCGCGCGCCGGGCCCGGCTGAAGCCGCTCGTCGACGGCGCGCTCGTGGTGCTCTTCGGCGAGAAGAACCCGATCGACGCATGGGAGGAGCATGCGAACGACCCGTTCTTCCGCGTCGGGCCGTTCCGCCAGGAGGAAAACCTCTTCTACCTGACGGGCCTCAGCTTTCCGGATCTCGCCGTCGTCATCGACCCGTCGAGCGGCCAGACCGAGGTGTACGCGCCGTCCGGGACCCCGCCCGGCCATGCCGACGGCGGCGCCGGCATCCGCGCGGCCGTCGCGCGCCTCGGCCTGACCGGACCGAAGCCGATGGCCCGGTTCGAAGACGACCTCGCGGCGCGCATCCAGGGGCGGAGTGTGTACCTCCTGACGCGCAGCGACGCGCTCGAGACCGCGTTCAAGCCGCAGCACGTCTTCGCCCCGTTTCTCCCCGGCGCCGCACCGGGCACCTACCGCGAGGACATCGTCCGGTCGCTCTTCGCGAAGCGGTATCCCGGCGTCACGATCCGGTCGATCGTGCCGGCGATGGTGACGCTGAGAAAGGTGAAGGACGCCGAGGAAATCGCCGCGATGCGGCGCGTGGCCGGGGTGTCGGCGGCCGGCGTACGCCGCGGCATCGCGCACGTCCGGCCCGGCGTCGACGAGCGCGAGGTCGCCGCGGAGATCGAGTACGCCTTCAAGACGCGCGGTGCGCAGCTCATCGCCTACGGCGCGGATCTGCAGTCGGGCCCGAACGGCATGCGCAGCTTCATCGACGTCGACGCCTCCTACGACCTTCGCAACCGGACGATGCGCGCGGGCGAGACGGCACTCATCGATCACAGCGCGGAGCTGAACTACTACGTGTCCGACATGGCGCGGACAGTGCCGGTGAGCGGGCACTTCACGGACGACCAGCGGCTCGCCTATCGCGTGTATCAGAAGGCGTACGAAGCCGGCCTCGCGGCGATCAAGCCGGGCAATCCGTATCAGGAAGCCGCGCGCGCCGCGTCGCGCGCGCTCCGTGCCCAGCTGCCGACGCTGCCCGAGTGGCTCCGCACGCCGGCCGCCGCCTTCGTCACGGTGCTCGCCGGCAACACGCCCGGGCACTTCCTCGGCATGAACCTGCACATCCACGACGACTACGCGTCGCCGCTCGTGCCGGGTCAGGTCGTCGCGTACGAATCCGCGTTCAAGATTCCGGACCGCGGCTGGCGCTTCACGATCGAAGACGTCGTCCTCGTCACGCCCGGCGGCCACGAGGTGTTCACCGACGACCTGCCGCGGTCGCCTGAGGGGATCGAGGCGATCATGACGGCGGGAGCCAACAAAGTCCCCGGCTATTGATGCCGCAGGGCGCGCAGCGGGCTCGTCCGCGCCGCCCGCCACGCCGGCACGAGCGACGCCACGATCACGGCGCCCAGGACGACGGCCAGGGCGCGCGCGAAGGAGGGCGCGTCGGTCGCGCTGACGCCGAACAGCACGCGCCGGAGCAGGCCGCCGGCCACGAGCGCCGCGACGACACCCAGCGCGGCCCCGATCCCGCCGAGCCGCAGCCCGCGGCCCACGAACGCGCGGACGACCAGGGGCGCGGTCGCGCCGAGCGCCATGCGGATGCCGATTTCGCGCGTGCTCTGCCTGACGCTGTACGACACCAGCCCGTACGTGCCCAAGACGGCGAGCGCCAGTCCGGCCACGCCGAACACCGATAGCATGGCCGCCATCAGCATGAACAGGATCAGGGCGCCGCGGATCCCCTGCGTCAGCGGCTTGGCGTACAGAATCGGCAGATCGGAGTCGAGTGCCGTGACGTCGGCCCGCGCCTCGCCGACGAGCGCCTCGATCGGCGCCTGCCCGCGCGTGTGCAGGATCATGTTCGCCCGGTACGCCTGCAGGAACGGCAGGTAGACGTACGGCCGCGGCGACTCGTCGATGCGCGAGTACTTCACGTCGGCCGCCACGCCGACGACGGTTCGCCAGTCGCCGCCGCCGACGCGGATCCGCTTGCCGATCGCGGTGTGCGCATCGCCCCAGAAGCGCTGCGCGAGCGTGGCGTTGACGATTGCCACCGGTGCGTGCGTCTCGTCGTCGCGATCCTCGAAGGCCCGGCCCCCGGCCAGCGGAATCCGGAGCGTCCGGAAGTACCCGGGGCCAACGACGTTCGACATGAACGCCAGGTCGTCGGCCCGTCGCGGCTCGTAGCCGTCGATCGCGACCGCACGCGAGGGCGAGTCGAGAAACGCCATCGGCACGTAGGCCGCCAGGGTCGCCGATTCGACGCCGGCATCGGCGCGGGCCGCCTCGAGCAGCTGTCGGTAGAACACGCGGCCTCGCGACTCGTCGTACCCGTTCTGCCTGACGTCCACGGCGACCATCGTCACCTGGCGGGCGTCGAAGCCGGGATACGCGCGACGGGCCGCGTCAAGACTGCGGGTCACGAGACCGGCGCCGACCAGGAGCAGGACGGACACCGCGACCTGCGCGATGAGAAGGCCCGCGCGCAGCCGGCCGCGGGATCCGCCGCGCGCCGACGCGTCCTCGTTGATGACCGACACCAGCTCGAGCCGCGAGCTCCGCAAAGCCGGGACGAAGCCGAAGACGAGGGCGCTCCCGCAGGCGACCAGCACCGAGAACCCGACGACGAGCGCGTCCACGGAGGCGTTGAAGAAGACACGTTCGGGCGCGGCGAGCCGCTCGGCGTAGTGGACCAGCACCGGAATCCCGCGCGACGCGAGGACGACGCCCAGAACGGCGCCCGGCAGGGCGAGCACGAGGTTCTCGAGGATCAGCAGGCGGACGATCCGCAGGCGCGTCGCGCCGAGTGCCAGGCGGACGCCAATCTCGCCGCGCCGCGACAGGCCGCGCACGAGGACGAGTCCCGCGATGTTCGCGCACGCAATGGTCAGGACCAGCAGGCCCATGGCGATCAGGACGACGAGGGTCGGCAGCAGCACCGACGGGGCGCCGCCAGGCGTCGCCGAGAACGGCCCGACCCTGAGCCGCGCGATGGCGTCGCTCAACGGGCGCTCGCGGGCCAGCGTCGTCCAGAGCGCGGCGGTCTCGGCCGCGGCGTTCGCGGGCGTCGTGCCCGGACGCAGGTAGCCCTGCGGATAGAAGAGCGCGGCGCGGCGGTCGCCGAGGATTCCGGACGGCGTCGACGCCCGGCTGCCGAACGTGTAGCCGAGCTGCGGCGCCATCGTCACCGGGATGAACGCGTCGACGTCGTAGACGACCGTCGTGCCGTGGAACGTGGCATCGGCCACGCCGGCGACCGTCAGCGCCGTGTTATTGATCTCGATCGTGCGGCCGACGATGCGCGGATCGGCGTCGAAGTCGCGCCTCCACAGGCCATCGCTGATCACCACGACCGGACACTGGCCGGGCGCGCGTTCGTCGGAAGGGACGAGCGTCCGGCCGAGGCCGGCACGGACGCCGAGGATCTGGAAGTAGTTGCCGGTGACCAGCTCGGCCCAGATGTGGTGGGCGGTGCGGCCCCGCCCGAGGTTGACCGTGGTCACGCTGGAGCCCAAGAGCCCGGCAAACGCGCGATCGTGATCCCGCAGGTACTGATAGTCGGGATACGACACGGCGACCGCCCGTCCCGTGCCTGTCTCGCCGTAGATGACGGCGAGGCGCGCCGAGCCGTCGACGCCGGCGATTGGGCTGAGGGCGATCCCCTTCAACATCGTGAAGACGGCCGCGTTCAGGCCGATGCCGAGCGTGAGCACGGCGATCACGGTGGCTGAGAAGACCGGGTTCTTCGCGAGGCCGCGGACGGCGTAGCGCACGTCGTTCCATTGATCGTGCAGGGCGTCGACCCACCACGGGGTCCAGACCCTGCGGGCGGCTTCGGTGGCGAGTGTGAGGTTGCCGAAGTCCTTGCGGGAAGCGAGCTCGGCGCTCCGCCGGTCGGCGCCGTCGGCCATGAGCTCCTCGGCTGCGAGGCTCAGGTGCGCGCGGATTTCCTCGGCGAAATCGTCGTCGTCGAGCCGCCGCCGCAGGCGGCGCTTGAGCCAGTCTGCCATCGACATCGGCTACTCCTCGCCGCCGGGCGCCAGGGCCGGCTTCATCACGCGGCCGATCGCGTTGACCAGCTCGGTCCACCGCGACTCCTCGCGAACGAGCTGCTTGCGGCCTTCCGGCGTCAACCGATAGAACTTCGCCCGCTGGTTGGCGTCGGTCTGGCCCCATTTCGCGGTCACCCACCCCTTCTTGGCCAGCCGCTGCAGGGCGGGATACAGCGAACCGGCCTCCACCTGGAGCACGTCGGACGACTGCGTGCGGATGGTCTGTCCGATGGCGTATCCGTGCTGGGGGCCCCACTGGAGCGTGCGGAGGATCAGCATGTCGAGGGTGCCGTGGAGGAGGTCGGTGCGCGCGTCGGGTCGGGAAGAGTGGAGGGTCATCTGAGTTATAGAAATTCTATAGCCTTAAGACGTAGAGAGTCTATAGCCTGTTCCGTGAGGGCGGCCGGCGCGGGGCCGGGGACGAAAAGCATCGGCGGAGGGCGTGCGGGCCGCTCGAGCATGCGTTAAGCTTGAGCTGGCCGCGAAATGGCAGGACCGTTGCTGGCCGGCACTCTGTGTCCACGACGAGCCGCGCAAGAGCTGGATCGCCAACGGTCCGGAAAGCATTTCTGAAGCGGATTCATACGAGGCGGGACGTAACACCTGCACGGGCGGATGAAT
Organism: uncultured Acidobacteriota bacterium; assembly: GCA_963840225.1. Taxonomy (GTDB): domain Bacteria; phylum Acidobacteriota; class Vicinamibacteria; order Vicinamibacterales; family CAVVIG01; genus JBLMXQ01. The sequence continues at coordinate 1,340,409 of CAWIYH010000003.1, read as the reverse complement.
CCAGGCTGCCGGCGTGATGATCTTGAGCCGCACGTTTCTGCACCGGCGGATCTCCATCGCCCTGGCATTCTGCCTGGCCGGGGTCGTCGCCAGTCCACCCGCGTTCGCGGCCGGCGCGAGCGACGTCGTGACCGGCGCGGCGCTCTTCCGCCGGGAGTGCGCCGGCTGCCACGGCCGGCGCGCCACGGGAGGGCGCGGACCGGATCTGACCCGCGGCACGTTCCGCCACGCCGGCAACGACGCGGACCTCTTCCGGCTGATCGCCACGGGCATCCCGGGGACCGCTATGCCCGGAGCGGCGGCGACGCATCCCGACGGAATCTGGCAGCTCGTCGCCTACATTCGATCGCTCGGCGGCGGATTGCCGCAGTCGGCCGGCCCGGGCGATGCCGCGGCCGGTCGGCGCCTGTTTGCCGGCCGGGCAGGTTGCGTCGCCTGCCACCAGCTGAGCGGGACCGGCGCGCGCGGACCGAATCTCGCAGACGTCGGACGGGGACGCTCGTCCGAGGCGCTGCGCCGCGCGCTCGTCGCGCCAGAAAAGGCAACGGCGGGCTGGTTCGTGCTGCGCGTGACCGACCGCAGGGGGACGACTCACGTCGGCCGCCGCCTGGACGAAGACACCTACTCGGTCCGTCTCCTCAAGGAAGACGGCACGCTGCGCGCGTTCGATCGCGCGTCGGTGCGGTCGATCGAGCACGTCTCGGTGTCGCGGATGCCGAGCTACGCCACGACGCTCACCCCGGTGGAGATCGACTACCTGGTCGCCTACCTCCGGTCGCTGAGGAAGTGATCGCGTGCGACGGGTCGGCCGGGTTACGTCGATCGGCGTCCTGATCGCGCTCGCGGTGGCGGCGCTGATCATCGGCAGCCGCCTTCGTCTGCGGAACGCCGATTCGACCGGCGCGCGACCCGTGACCTTCGAGCGCCTTCGAAACGCCGAGGCCGATCCGGCGAACTGGCTGACCTACTCGGGTCAGTACAGCGGCCAGCGGTACAGCCGTCTCGCGTCGATCACGGGAACCACGGCCTCGCGCCTGCAGGTCAAGTGGATCTATCAGCTGCGCACGGCCGACATGGTCGAGACGACGCCGCTCGTCGTCGACGGCGTCATGTACCTCACGCGCGCGAACGACGTCATCGCCCTCGACGCCGCGACGGGACGCCCGTACCTGGACGTACAGCCACCCGGTGCCGCCCGACATCCGCCTGTGCTGCGGTCGCCAGAATCGCGGCCTCGCGATGCTCGACGGCCGCCTGTTCCTCGCCACGCTCGACGCGCAGCTCCTGGCGATCGATGCCGCGACCGGCACGCTCGTCTGGCGGACGCAGCTCGCCGATCCGCACGAGGGCTACAGCAGCACGGGAGCTCCGCTGGTCGTCAAGGACAAGGTCATCACCGGCATCGCGGGCGGGGAGTACGGCATCCGCGGTTTCATCGACGCGTACGACGCCGCAACGGGATCCCGCGTGTGGCGTTTCTATACCGTGCCCGGGGTGGACGAACCCGGGAACGAGACGTGGGCCGACAACTCGTGGGCGTCAGGCGGCGCGCCGACGTGGATGACCGGCTCGTACGACCCGGGGCTGAACCTGGTGTACTGGGGCGTTGGCAACCCGGGCCCGGACTGGAACGGATCGACCCGCCGCGGCGACAACCTGTACAGCGATTCGGTCGTCGCGCTCGATGGCGACTCGGGTGCACTGCGGTGGCACTTTCAGTTCACGCCGCACGACGAACACGACTGGGACGCCACCCAGGTGCCCGTGCTCGTCGACGCGCAGGTCGAGGGGCGCACGATCCCGCTGCTCTACTTCGCCAACCGCAACGGTTTCTTCTACGTGCTCAATCGGGCGACCGGCGCGTTCAGGCTGGCCCGGCCCTTCGCTCAGCAGACGTGGGCCGAGCGGATCGACGAGCGTGGCCGGCCCGTGCGGAAGCCCGGCACGACGCCGACGCCCACGGGCGTGTACGTGTCGCCGCCGTCCAGGGGCGCGACGAACTGGTGGTCGCCGGCGTACAGTCCGCAGACGGGCTGGTTCTACGTGACGGCGTACGACGGGGTCGGGGCCTTCTACGCCGGCGAATCCACGTTCACGCCCGGCATGATGTATCTCGGCAGCGGCGCCGACGACGAGGCTCCCGACGGGCGCGCGCTGAGCGCCGTGCGGGCGATCGATCCGGCCACCGGCGATCGCGTCTGGGAGTTCCGGTTGCAGCCGCGCTCGATGGCGGGACTGCTCGCGACGGCCGGCGGGCTGATCTTCGGCGGCGGCATCGACGGGTACGTGTTCGCCCTGGATGCCCGGACGGGCGCCGACGTCTGGCACCGCAGCCTGGGCGGAGCCGTCGCGGCGGCGCCAATCATGTATGCCGCCGACGGCGCGGACTACCTGGCGATTGCCGCCGGCGACGTCATCGTCGCGTTCGCGCTGGAGTGACACGCCCTCCGGCCGCTCACCGCCCGCTGGTTTCCAGATCGAGCAGCTCGAGCTCGATGTACGCGAACTCACCCGTCGGTGGATGCCAGCGTCCCTCGCCGCGCGCGCCGACGCGCCACGGACCGAACCGGCGGTACTCACCGACGGGCGTGGACCACGGCTGCCGCGTCCACCGTGTGCCGCCCGAGGATTGCGCCAGCCGGTCGTCGGATCTGAAGTTCACGAGCTCGCCCGCGTCGTTGAAGGAGAGCACCGCGCTGACCGTGTCGCCGCCGACGGTGTAGTGCCCTCGCACCGAACGCGCGTCGATGGCGTCCCAGGCGATTGGGGCATCGATGAGAGCGGCGGGCGCCAGCAGGCAGAGGTCGTTGAACAGCGTCACCGTCTCGGCGCGCGTGAGCTCCGGCCCGCTGGCGTCGACGAGGGGAAAGAGCGAAAGGAGTCGCACGCGCATGGTCGCGACCTCTCCGCGAAAGGCGTGATACACGTCGACGGGCAGGCCGCTCCGTGTCGCCTCCATGTGGAAAAGGCGGGCCGGTTCGGCGGTGAAATTGTGCTGCTCCGCCGTGAACGGCATCCAGGGCTCGCCGGGGGCGGCTCGAATCCGGCCTCGCCAGCGCGCGCGGAAGTGACCGACACGCCGCTGCCCGACCGCGCCCGCGAGGCGGAGGTAGCGCTGCAGCGGGGCGGGCAGCGGATCGAGATCGCCCTCTGTAATGAGCGGCGCGGCGGTCGCCGCTCGTGACAGGCGGAGCTGCACGTCGCGCCGATATCGAGCGTCCAGGCTGAACGGCCCCTGCGCCGCGAAACCGTCGATCACGCCGGCCAGCAGGATCAGGTTCGCGAACGTGCCAAATCTCGCGTCGCTCCATGCGGTCGCGATGAGTGCCTGCGACAGCAGCACGCCGGCCAGACCGGCCATCCACCATCCGCGAATCCCTGCCGCGAGCAGGAGGGCGGTGGTCATGATCACAAGGGCGGCGACCAGCCACACGATCCCGACGCCCCGCCCGATCGGCTGCGTCAGCTGCGGCAGTTCCGCCAGCCCGAACGCCTTGGCGAAGCCCATGAGGTGTATCGCGCCGTGCACGAAGAACAGCACGACGAAGAGCCACCGCATCGTGCCCCCCTTTCACATCCTGACCCTGCCCGTGCCCCCGCCGGCGCGGCAAGGAAGAGGGCATGCAGTGGTGAATGGCATCGCCGGTGATCCCTCGACGCGCGCGCCAGCGGGCGGCCGCCGGCCCTCACGCCATCTGGTGCTTTCGGAGGCGCACGTACAGCTGCGTGCGCGAGAGGCCGAGCCTCGCCGCGGCCATGGACTTGTTCCCGCCGCACTCGCGGAGCACGTGACCGATGATCTCGCGTTCGACGGCATTCAGGTCGGTGGTCTGCGGCTCGACGCGGCGGGGCGGCGCCGGCGATCGTTCGGCGGTGAGCGACAGGTGCTCGCCCGTGATCAGCCCGCCCTCGCAGAGAATCGCCGCCCGCTCCAGGGCGTTGTGCAGCTCTCGGACATTCCCCGGCCAGTGGTACTGGACGAGGGCATCCTTGGCCTCGCGGGTGAGGCCTGCCGGCGGGCGGCCGAACAGGCGGGCGAGGTCCTGGAGGAACATCTCGCTCAGGGGCAGGATGTCGTCGGGGCGGCTCCGCAGGGGCGGAAGGCGGATGTCGAACACCTGGAGCCGGTAGTACAGGTCCTCGCGAAAGTCGCCGCGCTCCATCGCCTTCTTGAGATCGCGATTGGTCGCGGCCACCACGCGCACGTTCGCTTTCAGCGTGCGCGTGCCGCCCAGGCGGAGGAACTCGCGTTCCTGAAGCACGCGCAGGAACTTCGCCTGCGCCGAGGCGCTCATCTCCGAGACTTCGTCGAGGAACAGGACGCCGCCCGCGGCCAGCTCGATCTGGCCGGGCTTGGACTGCTGCGCTCCGGTGAAGGCGCCGCGCTCGTAGCCGAACAGCTCGGATTCGAGGAGCTGCTCGGGCAGCGCGGCGCAGTTGAGCGCCACGAACGGCCCTCCCTGCCGGGTGGACGCGCGATGGATGAAGCGGGCGATGACCTCCTTGCCCGTTCCCGACTCCCCCACCAGCAGCACGGTGGTGTCGGTCGCCGCCACCTGCGTCGCCGCCTTCAGGACGGTCTGCCACGCCGCCGACGGCCCGACGACGCGGCCGTGTCCGGTCCGGACGGCGAGCTCGTCGGAAAGTGACTGCACGCGGGCTTCGAGGCGCTCCGCCCGCATCCTGGCTTCCGTCGCCTGGCGCGCGATTTCCGCGAGCTGCTCGTGCGAGACACAGAGCGCCACGTGATCGGCAATCCTGCGCGCCAGGGGCACGTCGGCCGGCGCGAACGAGTGCGGCCGCTTGGCCCAGAAGTCCAGACCGAGCAGCTGCTGGTGTGCCTTCGACCGGACGATCAGCACGGAGCGATACCCGGCCGCTCGAAGCCGATCCCAGAAGTCGGCCGGCTCGGACACGGCGCGGGTTTCCTTCTCGAGGTCGTCGATGATCGTGTACCAGTCGTCGGCGACGTACGAGGCGTCGTCCAGGGTGAACCGCTCCGCCAGCGAGGGCGCGTCGCCGGACACCGCCTCCACCACCACGCGGCCCCTTCCGTCGACGAACATGAGGGTCATGAGGTCGTGCGGGACCACCGACGCCGCGATCTGCGAGATCCGCGGGAAGACCTCGCGGATGTCGAGCACGGGCGAGAGCGCCCTCAGCAGATCGTCGGACGCCTCGAGGTTGCGGGCGCGCTCGCGCTCGACGCTTAAGGCGTCCTGCAGCGCCTCGTGATTGATGGCGTCGTCGATCGCGAGGGCCACCTGGTTCGCCACCAGGGACAGGAACGTGACGTCCTCGGCGTCGTAGGCGTGCGGCTCGCGGCTGCCCGCCAGCAGCATCCCGACGCGGCGCCGGGGCGTCGTCAGAGGCAGCGCGCACACCGAGCGCATGCCCTGACTCTTCATGTAGGCGATGACCTGGGGAAACCGCGTCTCGTCCTCGACCACGGGAATCACCAGCGGCTGCTGGTGCTGGATGACCCACCAGGCAATGGACTCCTCGGTGGCAATCTGCGGCGGCGGCAGCGCGTGGCCGCCCGACTCGAGGACGTGCGGCTCGATCGTGTGGGTCGGCTCGTCGTAGGTCCCGACGCCGAGGAAGTCGAAACTGACCACGCACCGCAGCTCGTGGGCGAGGTTGCGGTACAGGGCATCTCGCTCGTTGCACGCGCCGAGCGCCTGCGAGACGCCGATGAGGGCCCTGTACCGCGCTGCCGTCGACGCTTCGGCTGCGGGATGAGCACCTCGGTCCATAACGCTGCAGTCTATCGCCCGGCCTCCGGACCCTCAACCCCGGAGCCGCGAGCCCGGCCGTTTGCGCGCGCTAGCCGTGGCGAAAGCTCGATCGCTGCAGGCGCGGATCGATGCGCGATGCCGCATCGGCCCACATCGCCCGGTCGGTCCTCACCAGCGCTTCGACTTCGCCCGCGGTCAGGTCGAAGCCCTGGTCGAGAAGCACCCGCAGGGCTTCGTGCGGATCGCTGAGAAAACCCCGCCTGAACTCCTCGTCGGTCAGCAGGCGGCCGGCGATCAACTGAACGGTCTTCTGGGACATGGTCGCTGCCGCGGCCGGGCGCGTGGCAGAGGCGCACGGCCGGATCGCCCAAGGCAAGGCAAGGACGGTGCCGCTGGACGCCTCCAGAAATCACGCGCCAGCCGACCGAGTCGCCCGAGAGGAGCGGAGCGGCGTGCAGATCGACGCAGGGACCGCGCATTCATGCGCACGCAGGACGGGTCTGTCGAGGTGCGGCGCTCGGTCCTTGCGGTTTCCCGATTCCCGGGCCGTGGCGTCCTTCTTGCCAGGACTGCCTGTCGAAGGCCCGCGTGCGGCGCGGGGCCGCACAAGCGGGGAATGCCCGGCAGGGCTCGGTTTCCGACAGGAGTTACCACATGAAGATTCTCGTGACCGGCGCGACCGGAGTCGTCGGCCGCCGCCTCGTCCCGCTCCTGCGCAAGGCGGGGCACGATGTCACCGGCGTCGCGCGCTCCCCCGTCGGCCGCGCGCGGCTCGCACGTCAGGGAAGCGTCGCGCTGGATCTCGACCTGTTCGACGCACCGGCCGTGCTCCGCGCCGTCACCGGACACGATGCGGTGATCAACCTCGCCACGCACATCCCTCACTCGAGCACGCAGATGTTCCTGCCGTGGGCGTGGCGCGAGAACGATCGCCTCCGACGGGTTGCGTCGGGGCTTCTGGTCGACGCGTGCCTCGCGGGGGGCATCCCGCGGTTCATCCAGGAGTCGTTCGCGCCCGTGTATCCGGATCGCGGCGAGCGCTGGATCGACGAGACGACGCCCATCGAGCCGGTGCGCTACAACCGGTCGATTGCGGACGCCGAGGCCGCCGCCGATCGCTTCTCGCAGAGCGGGGGCACGGGAGTCGTGCTCCGATTCGGCGCCTTCTATGGGCCGGATGCAGGCCAGACGCTCGACTTCATCACCTGGGTGAGAAAGGGATGGCTTCCGCTGCCCGGTCCGCCGGACGCGTACATCTCGTCGGTGTCCCACGACGACGCGGCGGCGGCGGCCGCCGCCGCCGTCGCCCTGCCCAGGGGCATCTACAACGTGGTGGACGACGAGCCGGTGACGCACACGATCTTCGGCGATTCCCTCGCCGAGGCGCTGGACGTCGCGCATCCGCGGCTTCCGCCGCGCTGGACGACGCCGCTGTTCGGGTCGCTGGGCACGCTGGTCGCGCGCTCGGTGAGGATTTCCAATCGGAAGCTTCACGACGCCGCGGGCTGGGCGCCCGAATATCCAAGCGTCCGTCAGGGCTGGGCCGCCGTGCTGGCAGCCGTGTCGCCCGCCATCGATCGTCTGTCCCAGGAGGCATGATACAGCCACGAATCGACTACCGGACCCAGGGCCCGGCGTGTACCAGGCGATGATCGGCCTCGAGCGATACGTGTGCGAGTTGCGGCATCGAGGCCGGCCTGCTCCACCTCATGAAGCTCCGGGCGTCGCAGGTCAACGGCTGGCGGCGACGTCCTGAAGGCGGGCAATCACCCTCCGACGGGCGCCTTCGCCAGGCTTCTTCTCGTCCGCAGCAGGATCCCCAGCAACAGACGCTCGCCGGCCGCGGCGCCCAGGCGGTTCAACTGAAGGTGGACGTAGGAGACGGCGAGCGCCTCGATCGACTGGCTCAACCGGCCATCGCTCGAGAGCTGACGAAGCATCCGTGCAGGCCCGGCCACGTCTCGCGCCCTCTGGTCCAGCGCCGCCTCGATCCGGTCGCCGAACGGCTTCGACCTGAGCCACCGGGTCGGGTCTCCCAGCGCGTGGCGCAGGATCGTCTTCATCCGTCGATACTGGCCGCCGACGTCACGGTCCCCGGCTGCCGCGGTCTGCGTGGCGTACCAGTCCAGGCGCCGGGACTCGTCGAAGGCGAGCGCCGCAAGCAGGTCGTCGATGGTCAGCGCCAGGAGCGCCGTCCGATCGTCGCCCTCGGCCCATTCCTTCCTCCGCAGCACCTTCACGAGCCCGGCCGCGGCGCGGCTGTCGGCACAAAAGAGCTGCTCGGCCACGCTCATGCCGTCCGGGCCCCCGAAACGCTCGACCTCCTGATCGTAGGTGTCGAAGACGAACCGCGAGCACGCGCCCGCGTCCATCAAGCCTTGCGCCCAGCGGCAGACGTGACCGAACAAGCGGCCCGACAGCCTGTCGGGGTCTCCGTGGAACCGGACCCGGATGTGGCCTTCGGGATCCGCATAGCGGATGAAGAACCACGAATCCGCCAACTCGGAGGCCAGCACGTTGGCCGCGAACTCCTCGAGCGAATCCGCGATCAGCGCGTCCTCCCGGTGGCCCGGGCCATAGACCTTGACGAACAGCCACGCGCTGCCGGGAGGATGCCTCCTCTGCACGGTCGGCGCCGGGAGATCCCTTCGCTCCGTTCCCGGTTCATGTCCGGCTGCAGCCGGGGCTTCAGCCTCGGCGGCGGCGGGAGCGCGCTCGGTCGCCTCGAGACCCGTCGAGGGACGCCGCACGAGAGGGACGACGAACTCGCTGACGTAATGCCCCTCCGGCCCCTCGAGCCAGGCCTCCTCGAGAGAGGGCACCACTTCCTGAACGGTCAGCGACTGTCCTCCGGCGAGCCTTGCTGATTCGGTCAGCAGCTCGCGGACCTGATCGGGTCGATCGAGATCGAGGACGAGACGGTTGTCCGCCACCGTCAGAGCGACGCGGCGCGGCACGTCCCACTGGTGGCGCCATACACCGACCGACTCCTCGTCGGGTCCGAGCGTCTCCTTCGAGATCTTCCATTCGGCCGGACGCAATACGACGCGGCCCGCCTGCACGCGCGGGAGGAACGGGAAGCCCTCTGCCGGCCCCCAGTCGAACGACGTGAAGGCGATCGTCGCGTCGTGCGAGACCTGCATGAGAAACTGCGCGACCGCCGGCGCGCCGTGCGGGTTCAGCATGTGGCCCGACACGAACTGCAGCCGCTTCCCGGCCGCCGGCCAGCGGACGTAGAAGCGTCCCTCGTCGAGGCCGACCACCAGCTCGCCGAGCGGAACGACGTTCGAGTCGGGAACGCCCGGGGAGACGCCGAACACGACTTCATACGGTCTGATCGGCGGCCGGATCGCGACGTTGGCCGAACGCACGTTCGACGGCAGGAAGACGACTTCGACCCACAACCGGTCCTGCAGGTGGTCGGCCTCCTCGCGGGATGCGGCCGATCGGAGCAGATCCACGCCCTCCGGACCGTGAAGGTGCGCGAAACGACCGAAGTTCCTGCCGGCCGCCCACGCCCCGAGATTCGGACCGACCACGGCCAAGAACTCTCCGGTGTCGATCGCCTTCGCGCCGGGAGCGGCGACGAGGATGTTGATGTCGAGCGACAGCGGCGCGCGTTCCGGCCGCGACTCCCACGTGTCCAGCGCCTCGAGGGTCTTCTCGTCGAGGTGGACCACGCGCTGCCGTGCGTGGAGCGCCGAGCACGCGCAGGCGAGGAGCGCGGCCGAGCGCCTCGCGCCCGCCGCCGCGTCCGGCCCGACGTACGCGTGCCCGTGGGCGGCCACGCTGCCCAGACCGCGATCCGGATCCAGCAGCTCCAGGAGCCCCACCTCGCGTTCCTGCCCGTAACGCGCGAGGAAGGCGTTCCGATAGGCGGCGAGCGACGACAAACCGCGGGGCGAGGGCGAAAGGCGGATGAGCAGCTCCGCGGCCCGCGCGGCTTCGGCAGCGACGATCGACCCGAGCCGGCCCTCGACCGACAGCCCCAGATCGACCTGAACCGGCGCCTCTTTCGATCCGTCCTCCGGATTCCCCGCCTCGGCGAGAATTGTCCGAAGGGCCGACACGCTCTCCTCGTGGGCGACGCGATCCCAGTCGGCAACGAGGCGCATCATCCGGTCCAGCCGCTCGCGCACCGCCGCCGCCTCGGGGATGGCGGACAGCCGGTTCAAGACGTATCGGGCCGGACTCTCGGTCGTCAGCGGCGGCCGCAGATCGGTCAGGAGGAACGTCTGCTCGCACAGCTCGGTCAGCAGCCGGTCGACCTTGTCGGGGGTCGCCCCAGGCGACGCCTCGCGCAACCGGGTCGCGAGCGTCGTGTAGTCGATGGGGCTGGCCGCCAGCTCGAGGGCGTGCCCGACCACCGCTGTTGCGCGCGCGGACACCGGTTGCACGCCGCCATCTCGTCCCGCGGGCGTTCGCGCGGGCAGCGAGATCCGGTCGCCCTGCAGTCGAATCAGCGGGTTTCGGATCAGGCGAAGGCGGCGCCGGATTCCCGGAGCCGTCTCAGCGTCCTTGACCAGCTGCATCAGCCACGCCATGTCGGGCCTCGTCCGGCAGGCGCCGAAGGTCGCGCGGATAGAGAGGTTGGTGCGATCGCCGATCGCGACGCTGGCACAGCCGGCAAAGAGGCCGTACGGCGTGGGTCGCGTCGACATGCGAATCTCGTAGCGGAGGAGCTTGGCCATCAGCCGCTCGGTGTCACGCCTCGTCAGGGCCGAGCGCTCGAACCTGTCGAGCGCACTCAACAGCGAGAGACTGCCGGCCGCTACCGCGCGACGCACCCGCGGATCGCCGAGCAGGACGAACGCATCGTCCCGACTGCGGAGCGAGGAGTACGCCTCGACGGGCAGGAGCGGCGCCCGCACCATCGCGAAACCCAGCGGCGTGTAAAGAGGCGGCTCGTTGGTCGGCCTCGACATGACGTCTACGCCAGCAGGAACGCCCGGTCCCAGGTCGGCTCGACGTCGGTCGCAGCGGCCAGGAGTACGACGGCGACACCCGCGGCGCCATCGAGAAGACCGGGTTGATCGGTCTGATGGTCGCGGATCTCGAGGTTCCGGAAGCCGAGCAGGGAATCGGGTTGAAAGGCGTCGAGCACCTGGGCAACCAGGGCTTGCGATGCCTCGACGAACTGCGGCAGCCCGGTGTCGCGCGCGAAGCGGAGGGCGATGGCCAGCAGCCCGGAGACGCCGTGGCAGAAGGTCGGCGAATCGATCATGCGCGCCGATATCGGCCGGCGGAATACGGCGTCCATCGCCGACACGGACAGATCGCAGTAATCGCTCCGACCGAGCGCGCGACCAGCGAGCCAGAGCGCGCGCGCCACGCCCGGGCTGCCGTAGCACCACGCCGAGCGGCCCGGGCCGCCCGGCGAGACGCGGGGATCTCCGGGACGAAGCCTCGTTCCCGCAGGCGTCTCGTCGGCCTCGAGCGGCACGGCGGTCGGCCAGTTCACGCCCCACTCGTCGTCGAACCGGTTCGCGGTCAGCCAGTCGGCGGTCGCGCGCAGCGCGTCGTCCAGGCCATCGAACGACAGGCCTGACAGACGAACGAGCGACAGGAACGCGAGGATGCCGGGAACGCCGTGCGCGAGGCCGCAGTTCAGGTTGCCGTGGGGATACGCCTCGCGGGCGGTGTCGTCGTAGAGCAGCTGGACAGGCGTATGCCACGGCGGCAGTGCGTGGTCGCCGACGACGAGCGAGATGAGGGCGTCGACCGCGTTGGCCAGGGCGACGCCGATAGCCGGATCCTCGCGCCGGCAGAGCAGGTACGCGCCCAGACCGCTCAGTCCGGAGATCACATCGAAGTCGCCCACCGGGAGGCCGCTGGCGTTGCGCGTGCGCGATGCCTGCTGCATCGTCTCGGCCGCGATGACCGCGTCGAGCGCGGCCAGCAGCCTCCGGTATCGGACGCCCTCCCGCGAGAGCTGAACGCCGGCGAAGGCCAGGCCGCCAAGCCCGGAGAACATGCCGGTCCCGAACGACGCGCCGGCCTCCGCGCTTCTTGCCGCGATCTCGAGGTGCGCCCTGCCGACGGCGTCCCATCCCTCGCCGGGCCGGCAGCGATCGAGGCAGGCCCAGAGCAGGCAGAGCCCCGCGTTGCCCTGGGCGAGGCTGACCGGCCACCAGTGATTGAACGCCGGAAACCGGCTTTGCGCCGCCGCCAGGGCGGCGGCCTTTTCGGCGTCGCGCGGGTCCCTGAGTCTTCCGGCGACGTGGAGCGCGGCCTCGAGCGCCCGTCCGGCGGCCTGGCCGCTCAGCACCGGTTCGGCGCTCACCGGCCGGATCCGTTCACCCGCGCCGGCCGGGTGCGGCGAATCAGAGCGGGCCGCACCCGTGCTGATTGCACTGCGTGAAGATGTGCGTGCAGGGTCCACACGTCTCCTGGCCGCACTTGGTCGCGCACGTGTTCACGCGGCAGGTGCCGCACTGCGTGTTGCAGGTGCCGCACTGGGTCTGGCACGTGCCGCAGTTCGTGTTGCAGGTCGCGCACGTCTGGCAGGTGCACGTGAACGCGCGGGTGACCTGACAGTTGACGCCGCACGTCTTGCCGCCCTGGGTCGGCGGGCAGATGCAGGTGTCGTTCAGCGTGCAGTTGCAGGTATTCTGCGCGGTCAGCTGCTGGCAGGCGGCCGGATCGGTGAACGGCGGAATCGTCTCGCACTGCTGCCCGCAGCCGGTGTCGGGGATCGTCAACTGGCCGCCACCGGTGGCGGCGGCTCTCGAACCCAGGCGGATGTCCAGATCGAACTCGTCGGTGGCGCCCGACTCGAACATCGTCGCCGTCGTCCTGACCGATTTGATTCTGGCGCCGTTGCGGACGTAGACGCGCGAGCCTCCGAGGCTGCCAAACGGCGAGCTCTCCTTCGGCAGGTCTTCCCAATGGACGACATCGGCCTTCTGTATGTAGAGGCACGATCGCATGTCGAGCCCGAGATAGAGCTGGTACACGCTCTCGTCGTCGGGACTCTGGCGGAGGAGACCGATGTACGGCGTGACGCCGGCCGGCGCGGCCGAGCCGCGGCCCGCCAAACGGTCGACCCATGACTCGTCGGGGGATTTGCCGCCGCTGTCGCCTTTCTTTCTGTTGTCCGGCATGATCGCGCCCTCCGGTTCGGGCGACCTTACGGCCGATCCCGACGGGAAGTCAACGGTTTGTTGAAGGGGCAACAAGCCTGGCGACGACGCCAGCTCATCCAGATGGCTCGCGCCGGAGCGTCGAGACGGGCGACCCTGCCTTCCCGGCGGTGAATCACCGAATCTCGGCGCCGCGCGCCGCCAGCAGTGTCCTGAGAATCGACCGGTGGCAGCGCGCCTCGCTCGCGCAGTAGCAGCCTATCGAGAAGCTGGTCTGGCGGGAGAGCGCCGCCATCAGATCGAGCACTCTTGCGGCGTCCGGCTCGTTCATCTCGGCCCGGAATCGGCGCTCGAACGTCTTCCACGAGCGCGCGTCTTCCGATCGCCGCGCGAGAGCCACGAGCTCCGGGCTGGGCGACAGGACAGGCAGCCATACATCGTAGTAGTCGCGCGCGGCGAACTCGGTCTTCGGCACGCCCCGCGGCGGCCGGCGCACGGTGCCAATCCGAAGGCCCTCGCCGGCAGTTCGCGGCGACCCCAGCCTGACAACGGCAATCGGCACGCTCGCCCCCCGCCGCCTGCCCGGCGTCCGTAGCGCGCCGGCGGCGGCCTCAGCCCAGTTCCTGCCCGAACGTCCGCAGATAGTTCAGCCGCACCTCATGACGAGACCTTGGCACCCAGGACGTCGAGCCGCTCGATCACTGGCGGCGACGCGAGCAGGTCGGGCGCCTGAGACATGAGCGCCTGGGCAATGGGGCCGTTCAGATGATGCTGCCGTCCGGTTTCGTCGCGGAACGCGTCGAAGATGGCGAACGTCGAGGGACCGAGCCGCAGGGCGAACCACAGCGGCGTCGTCGTTTCCTGGTTGGCGAGCTGCAGGCCCTGCTTCAGGAAGGCGGCGACCTCCTCCTCCTTGCCGGGCTTTGCTTCGAGGCGGGCGAACAGCGCAAGCGTGAGCATCTCGAACTCTCCTCTTCGGGCCGAAGACCGGCCCACTGAGAGCTTAGGCGCGCCGGCCCGTTTTGACCATGGGCAAGAACGCCAGCGCGATGCCGTGCGTATGGGCGGTTCTCCGAAGAGCACCGACGGCTCGCCGGTCATTCACACGGGAGGACTGATGCGCATGGTCGTGCTGGGCGGCGGATTCGGCGGCGTGACGACCGTGCACCGCCTGGAGCGATTGCTGCGCGGCGCCCTGATCGCCGTCTGGGCAGCGCCGGTCGTCTGTACAGGATTGATCATGTGCGTGTTCCTGCGCACCAAGCTCACCTGTTCGCGATGCTCGGCGGGCGAGTTTGACGCGCCCTTGCGCGCGCGGACGCTGGCCCCTGCCTTGCCTTGGCGCAGACCGTCATCGCTCAGGGACATCGACGTTCGCCTACGCCGCAGCCGTCCGCACGTTGAGTAAGCGCGCCGGCCGTTCCGACGCAGGATTCCAACAGTGAGTGGTGCCGAACCGACCGTCAGTCTTCAGGATTGCCCCGCCACGGTCGCCTGCGAGAGTGACCTGCGCGCGATCTCACCGGGCGGTGCCGCATCGTCAGCCGCGGCGGCAGCATCACGCTACGAGACACTCGTCCGCGTATCCGAAGCGCTCCGCGCGTGCCAGGACACGGACGAGCTCTTCCGGAGTCTCGCACGCGAACTCCACCGCGTCGTGGCGTTCAGCTTTCTCGGGCTCGCGTTGTGCCACGATGACGTCCGCGCGGTCGACGATGCGCTGAACCACGGCGCGCTGCAGCGGGCGCTGGCCCTCGAACGCAAACGGGCGCGGAACCGCGAGGCCTCCGACGAGCTGCTGCGCGCTCTCTCCTCGGTGCTGGACATCCGGGAGATCTTCCCGAAGATCTCGGAGATCGCGTCGACGGTCCTCGCGCACGACCGGCTGACGCTCACCTTTCACGAGGAGGACGGCCATTTCGTGGTGCAGGCGGCGTCGGACGACGCCACATTCGTCGGCGAACGGCTGACGATGGCCGATCCGGCCCTGCTGAAGGACGGGACCTTCACCATCGTCGACGACGCCGACGTGCCGGAGGCGTTTCCGTCGGTCGAACCGGCCGACTTCTGGACCCGTACCCGCTCGGGCGGTTACCGATCCGTGCTCTGTGTCCGTATGCGCGCGGGCGAGCAGCGCTTTGGCGTCCAGTTCTGGGCGAAGAGCCGCGGAGCTTTCGACCGGAGCCACGTGCCGATCGCCCGCCGCATCGCCGATCACGTGGCGCTGGCGATCTCGCACGAGCGCCTGGCCGAAACCGTGAGCCAGGCGGCGGAGGCGCGGCTGCGCGCCGAGCACCTCGAGGCGAGGGTGCGATCGCTGTCCGACGAGCTGGCCACCAAGGCCGGCTACGGCCGGGCGACCGGCCGCTCCGCCGCGTGGAGGGACGTGCTGAAGTCCGCCACCCAGGTCGCCTCGACCGAGACGACCGTGCTGCTCGTGGGCGAGTCCGGCACGGGCAAGGAAGTGCTGGCGCGATTCGTCCACCGCGCGTCGACCCGGCACGCCGGGTCATTTGTCGCGATCAACTGCGCCGCGCTGCCCGAGCAACTGCTCGAGGCCGAGCTGTTCGGCTACGAGCGCGGGGCCTTCACCGGCGCGGTGCAGGCCAAGCCGGGCCAGATCGAGCTGGCCGCGGGCGGCGTGCTCTTTCTCGACGAAGTCTCCGAGATGAGCCCGTCGGCCCAGGCGAAGTTCGTGCGGGTGCTGCAGGAGCGCGAGTTCCAGCGGCTCGGCGCCACGCGCACCATCCAGCCCAACGTCCGCATCGTCGCGGCGACGAATCGCGATCTGAAGAAGGCCATGGAGCGCGGCGACTTCCGCGAAGACCTGTACTACCGGCTGCGTGTGTTCGACATCAGGCTGCCGCCGCTGCGCGACCGCGCCGACGACATCCTGCCCCTCAGCGAGGCATTTCTTCACTTATTACGCCTAGCAGTTATGTACGCTTGCCCCTGGTGAGCAGCCTCCCACGTCGTCAGGGTCACTGATCCAGCGTACATAAGCGTGGACGATACTGCGGATCTCCCCACATTCAAGGAGGTCCGAGCATGTTTCATGACAAGCACCGAGCCACCTGGCACGGGACGGCGCGTCGCGATGAGGGATCGCCGGCTGCGGCGCGTCCGGCGGTGTCGAGCGATGACGCCCTCGAGGATCTGGTGCGCACGTTGCACGACGAACGCGGCTTGCGTCCGCCACGCTCCGCAATCACGAGCGGTCGCTTCGTCCGTTCCTCGCCTGGCTGACCGAGCGGGGTCGTCCCTGGGCGGAGACCACGCTCCACGACATATCCGAGTCCCTGGCGAGTCAGCCGACATGGAGTCGCGCGACGATCGCGTTTCATGTGCAGTCCCTGCGCACGCTCTTTCGACATGGTGCCACGCGCGGATGGTGTCGGTCGGGGTTCGCTGAGACGATCGAGGCCCCTCGGTTGTACACGCACGAGCGGCTGCCCCAAGGCCCCCAATGGAGCGAGGTTCAACGGCTCCTCGATGCCAACCGTGGCGACACCGACACCCAGATCCGCAACTACGCGATGCTGGTCTTGCTGGCCGTTTACGGCTTCCGATCGGGCGAGGTGCGCGGCTTAACCCTCGACGACATTGACTGGGAGCACGAGCGGATTCATCCGCCACGACCGAAACAACGAAAAGTCGGCGAGTACCCGTTGGTCCGCGAGGCCGGCGACGCCATCCTGCGATACGTCACCGTCGTCCGACCGCACTGTGCTTCACGTGTGCTCCTTGTCACGCTGAGACGACCCTATCGGCCGCTGTCCGACGGGGGCCTTGGGACGATGGTCCGAGTTCGTCAGTTACGCCTGGGCCAGACGCTCCATCGCTACGGTCCGCACGGGTTGCGGCACGCGAGCGCGACGTACTTGCTCAGCGAGGGTTTCACGCTCAAGCAGATCGGGGACCACCTGGGCCACACGATGGTGCGCGCCACCGAGGTGTACGCCAAGGTCGACATTGCCTCACTCCGGGAGCTCGGAAACATGGACATGGCAGCGCTGGTCGAGCACGAGCGCCGGTGCGCGTCGAGCTCGACACCGTTCTTCGAAGCGGGCGATCTCCGTGCCCTCCGCGAAGTAGCTCGAGTCACGCTGGGAGGTGTGCGATGACGCTCTCACGGTGCATCGAGGAGTACGTGCGGCACCGTCGATCCCTGGGCGTCCAGTTTCACGGGGAGCAGGTACAACTGAGCGCCTTCGTCAAGGTCGTCGGCGACATCGCGTTGACAGAGGTCGATGCTGAGGCCATCCGCCGTTACATTGACGGCAAGGGGCCAGTCACACGCGCCTGGTTCTCTCGCTTCCATACCGTGGCCGGCTTCTATCGATTTGCGACCGCACGTCAGTACACCACGCGCGCGCCGCTACCCCCGCGGCCGCCCAAGCCGCCAGCGGAGTTCATTCCGTACATCTACTCCGAGACTGACGTGCGCGCCTTGCTGACGGCCGTCGACGCACGGCACGAGGAGGATTGGCTCGTCCTTCCACAGACGGCGCGCACGCTGCTCCTGTTCCTCTACGCCACGGGACTGCGCATCAGCGAGGCGTTGGCGTTGACGATGGCCGACGTGGACCTGCGGGAGGCGATCCTGACGATTCGCGAGACGAAATTCTACAAGAGCCGGCTCGTCCCGATTGGCGCCGATCTGCTGGATGTACCTCGTCCGCTATCGCGCCCATCAGACTGTGAAGTCTCGCCGGGCCGACGCGCCGTTTCTGTCCGATCGCCACGGGCGGCCCCTCTCGCGTCAGACCGCGGAGTTGGTGTTCAAACGCGTGCGAGAGCAAGCCGGACTCGAGCGCCCAGCCTGCCGGACGTTTCGCCCGCGGCTGCACGACTTTCGGCACACGTTCGCGATGAATCGATTGGTCAGTTGGTACCGCGAGGGCAAGAACGTGCAGCGGCTCCTGCCACATCTTTCCACGTACCTTGGCCACTGCAGCGTGAAGGAAACGCAGCGGTACCTCTGCATGACGTCCGAGTTGACGATGGAGGCGGGCCTTCGGTTCTTGAAGTACGCCATTCCTGGAGGGCCACATGAAGACGCATGAGGGCGCATCGCTGGGCAACTGGGTCCGTCGGTTCCTCCTCGAGCATCTCGTGGTGGAACGCAACCTTTCCCGCAATACGCAGCGCAGTTATCGGGACACCCTTCGACTCCTGATCCCGTTTGCGGCCGACCACCACCAGACGGCCGTCGATCGTTTGGTCGTGACCGAGGTGTCGGCGGACGTGGTGCGCGGCTTTCTTCGACACGTCGAGGAGCGCCGCGGCTGTGGCGTCAGGACGCGCAACCAACGATTGGCCGCGATCCATGCGCTCGCGACGTTTGTCGGCGAGCGCTGCCCGGAGTTGATTCCCTGGTGCGGCGAGGTCCGTGCCGTACCGTTCAAACGCTATGACCGGCCGGGCCTGCGCTACCTCGACAAACCCGAGGTCGACGCGCTCCTAGCCGCGCCGGATCAGACAACCGAGCAGGGCCGTCGTGATCACAGCGTCCTGTTGTTCCTCTATAACACCGGCGCGCGCGCGAGCGAGGCCGCGGCCGTCGCCATCCGCGATCTCGACGTGCGATCGGATGGGTCCGGTTCTGTGCGGCTCGTCGGCAAGGGAGGCAAGACGCGACACTGTCCGCTCTGGCCTACGACCATGACGTCGTTGCGAGCGCTGACATCAGGACGGTCGCCGGACGAGCCGGTGTTCCGCAACCGGCGGCGGGCGCCCATCACGCGGTTTGTCGTCCACGCGACCGTCACCCGGTACATGGCAGATGCCGCCATTGTGTGCCCATCGCTAGCCAAGAAAGCGATCAGCCCACACGTCATTCGGCACACGACCGCCACGCATCTATTGCGCGCAGGCGTGGACATCAACACGATCCGCGCCTGGCTCGGCCACGTCTCGATCGACACGACCAACGTGTATGCCGAAGTGGATCTGGAGACGAAGGCCCAGATGCTCTCCGCGTGCGGATCGTTCACTCCAGGCAAAGCACCCACACGCCGCTGGCGGGACGACCCGTCCCTGATGCAGTTCTTGCGCAGTCTCTGAGCGCGGTTGAGGTCGAGCACAGATAAGCTGGAACGCCGACCCCGTCGGTGGGATAACTGGGAGGGATCTATTCCAGGAGTTGGCCCCTGGGCTTCAGTAGCCGCATGCCACGGGCGCGTCGCTGATCAGTGGCCGAGAGGAGATGACCACGTGCGGACAACACGCATTTCAGTCCTCATCGTCGTCGTAACCCTTGGCGCGAGCGCCTCGGGGAGGTCTGAGCCGGACCGGGTCGACATCCAGACCTGGCAGCCTCCGCAGACGGGATGGATGTATGTCATCGACGCGACGACCGCGAAATCGCGGATCTTGCTGTTCGACCCGGAGCGCCGCGAGGTCGCTGGCACGATCCGAACGGGCTACAACCCGGACGTCGCCATATCGCCCCGTGGCGACCGCGTCTACCTTGCGTCCGAACACGTTCCGATCGGCGACCAGGAGCACGGTTCTCCGTAATCAAGCGCCACTAGAGCCACTTGGACGTGGGTAGACCCTCAATTATTTTTCCCCAGCGCAACATCTTGTTGCGCTGGGCGAAATTCGTGCTAATTTTTTTTGGTCTTCTCGAGCAAATGGAGGAGACCGTGTCCGATACCGTTCTCGTAGCCCTCATCACCGCCGCCGGCACCATCATCAGCGCAGGGCTCGCGGCCGTTCTCCAGAAAACAAATAAACGCTAGCGCCGGCGATCAGCGTGTGCCGCCCGCGCGGCAATGCCAGCGAATAAATGCGGTAAATCGAATTCCTCATTCAACGAAAAGGACAGAGATGCTTGAAACAGCTAGCCCAACCGAAGTATTTCACCGGCTCGTAGACGCGATCGCGGAACGGAGGCAGTCGGAGGTCCTCGACGAATGCTACGCGGAAGACGTCGTCGTCGAGCACCCATTCATGATTCCCGAACCGACCACGACGAAGGGTCGGGAGCAGCTCAGGCAACGGACGACGAACCTGAAGACTTTGCCGATCACCATGGAAATCGTCAATGTCGTGGTGCACGAAACGGCCGACCCGGAAGTGATTGTCGGCGAATTCGAGTCGCGCATAACATCGAAACAGACCGGAAAGCGCATCACCACCGGCAATGTCTTGGTGCTCAGAGTTCGTAATGGTCTGGTCGTTTCCTCGCGCGATTACCACAATCACGCGTTGCTGGCCGAATTCATCGGGTCGCTGCCCCAGCAACAGTGAACGCGTTCCTAGGTCCGTCACAGAGGTGTGACGCCGAAATAGAAGCCGATGGCGCTCGGCCACGCGCTCGTCCAGATTCGGCATCGTGATACCCCGTCAGTGCGTAGCCGGAAGAACCGTGTCGCACGCCCCGTTATGTCTTCACGCAAGGCGCAAGAATGCCTGGCCGATGCGCGGATTTCGATCCGACCGCACATAACCGCTCCCCGTACATAAATGCGCTTATGTTCTGAAAGACATAAGCCCACGAGATCGGCCAGCTGTTCGGCAGGCCGCCGGCCGGCCTCACCCGCGACGCCAAGGACGCGCTCATGCAGCATCGGTGGCCGGGCAACGTCCGGGAGCTGAGGAACGCCCTCGAGCGCGCCGCGATTCTCTGCGAAGGCGGCCTCATCACAGCCGAACACCTGTCGCTGAACCGCGAGCCGGCGCGTACGACGGCGCCCGATCCGCCTCCGACTACCGATCTGTGCCTCGTCGAGCGCGACCTGATCACGCGGGTCCTGCGTCTGTCTCTTCGGCATGATCGCGGTCCTGCCGCTGTTCCTGCAGACCCTGATGGGATACACGGCGTTCCAGAGCGGCATCACGATGCTGCCGCGCGGCATCGGCGCACTCGTCGCGATGCCCCTGGCGGGCCGTCTCGTCAACAAGGTGGACGGACGCCGACTCGTGGCGATCGGATTCGTCCTCTTCGGCGTGTCCTGCTGGCAGATGGCGGGCCTGACCCTCGCGATGTCGCAGTGGAGCCTGCTGTGGCCGATGTTCGTCAACGGGGTCTCGATCGGCTTTCTGTTCGTCCCGGTCAACACGGTGGCGCTCGGGCACCTGGCGCCTGAGGAGATGGGCAACGGCAGCGGCATCATCAACCTGATGCGCAACGTCGGCGGGTCGCTCGGCGTGTCGTCGCTCGTCACCGTGCTGGCGCGGCGCTCGCAGGTGCACCAGACGACGCTCGTCGCGCACCTCACCGCGTACGACCTGCCGGCGACCTCCGCCAGACACGGTCTGCTCCGCCGGCTCTCCGGCGTGCGGGGCCTGCCGGCGCTCCACGTGATGTACGGATCGCTGATCAAACAGGCGGCGCTCCTCTCCTACGTCGATGTCTTTGTCTGGTCAGCCGTGCTCGGGGCGGCCTGCGCCCTGCTCACCTTCGCGATGCGGCGGGTGAAGGCGGGGGGACCGGTGATGATCCATTGATCGCCCAACCCGCCGGTGCGGAGCCCGGGAAACGAGCGGCGAGGTATCCGGCAATCGAGCACCACGGCCTCATCGGCGACCTGCGGACCGCGGCGCTGGTCTCGGTCGAAGGGGTCACCGACTTCTTCTGTCCGCTGCGGTTCGACCGGCCGACGCTCTTCGCCTCGCTCCTCGACGAGCGGCCGGGCGGCTCGTGCTCGGTCCGACCGGTCGGAACCGGGTACCACTGCCAGCAGATCTACCTGCTGGACACCAACGTCCTCACGACGTCCTTCCTGGCGCCGGACGGCGTCGCCGAGCTGGTCGACTTCATGCCGATCGACGGCGGGCCCGACGAGAGCACGATTGTCCGCCGCGTGCGCGTGACGAGAGGACGCGTCACGCTCCGGTTCGAGTGCACGCCCGCGTTCGGCTACGCGTCGGTGCGCCACGACGTCGTCGAGGTCCGCTCGGGCGCCGTGTTTGCGGCGGACGGCGAGGGGTTCCTCATCGTCGAGTCGGACCGGCCGGTGTCGACCGGGGGCGGGACCGCCCTCGCGGAGGTGACGCTGACGGCGGGCGAGCGGGCCACTTTCGTCCTCACCTTCGTGCGGACGAACCCCGGCGCCATCCGGTGCCGGCCGGCGGCCGCCGAGCGAACGCTGCAGGAGACCGTCCGCTTCTGGCGCGGGTGGGTGGCCGAGTGCCGGTACCGCGGCCGGTGGCAGGAGATGGTGATCCGCTCGGCGCTCGTGCTGAAGCTGCTCACCTACGAGCCGAGCGGCGCGATCGTCGCCGCGCCGACCTTCGGCCTGCCCGAGGCGATTGGCGGCGGGCGGAACTGGGACTATCGCTACACCTGGCTGCGCGACGCGGCGATGACGCAGAACGCGTTCACCCAACTGGGCTACCGTCACGAGACGGCGCAGTTCCGGGCGTGGCTGAAACGGGTGGCGTCGACGGCGGAGTTCCGGGGCGAGCTCCAGATCATGGATGGCGTGGAAGGAGAGACCGACCTGGCCGAGCGCGAGATCTCGACGCTCGCCGGCTATCGCGGCTCGCAGCCGGTCCGCATCGGCAACGCCGCGCACTCCCAGGTCCAGCTCGACGTCTACGGCGCGCTCTTCAGGGCCGCGCTCCTCGAGGTCAACGCGGGCGTCATGATCGAGTACGACCGCTGGAAAACGATGCGCGCCGTGATCAACTCGCTGTCGCGCAGCTGGCGGACGGCGGACCACGGGATCTGGGAGATTCGCGGCGAACGGCGGGCCTTCCTGCACTCGCGGCTGATGTGCTGGGTGGCCTTCGATCGCGCCATCCGGATCGCCCAGACGCGCTCGCTGCCGGCGCCGCTGCACACCTGGCTCGAGACGCGCGACCAGATCTACGAGAGCATCCACGACGAGTTCTGGGACGAACGGCTCGGCTCGTTCGTGCAGTACCAGGGCAGCTCCTCTCTGGATGCGTCGGTCCTGCAGATGCCGCTGCTCGATTTCATCAGCCCGGACGATCCCCGCTGGATCGGCACCCTCGCGGCGATCGGCTCGCGGCTGACCGACGATGCCTCGGTGGCGCGCTACGACGCGGCCACGGGCGTGGACGGCCTCGCCGGCGGTGAGGGCGACTTCACGGCGTGCTCGTTCTGGTACGTCGAGGCGCTCGCCGTCAGCGGCGAGGTCGAGCACGCGCGGATGACATTCGAGAAGATACTAGGCTATGCGAACCACCTCGGCCTCTACGCCGAGGAGCTCGGTCCCGGCGGCGAGCATCTGGGCAACTTCCCGCAGGCGCTCACCCATCTGGCGCTCATCCAGTGCGCGCTGACGCTGAACGACGCGCTGGATCGCGCGAGCCACGGGCAGCGGACCGACATCAGGATCGCGTGAGAAGGAGCGTCATGAAGTTCGCCCGAATCGTCTTCACGATTGCCGGCATCTGGGGCCTCGTCGTCCTGGCGCCGCTCTACTGGCTGGCCGATACGATCGGCCGCCAGTATCCCCCGCCGATCAGCCACCCCGACTTCTACTACGGCTTCCTCGCCATCACGCTGGCCTGGCAGGTGGCGTTCCTGCTGATCGCGGCCGACCCGCTCCGCCTCCGGTCGATCATGATCGCGGCGATGCTCGAGAAGTTCGGCTACGTCGTGACGCTCGCCGTTCTCTACGCGCAGGGATATCTGCAGCTCGGCCAGGCCGCGGTTGCCAGTCCGGACGTGGTGCTGGGGCTGCTCTTTGTCGCGGCGTTCCTGAAGACCTCCTGAACCGGGCATCATCCGACCGGTTGGTGGCGCTCGCCGACGCGGGTGAGGTTCAGCCAGAACCATGAGGGCTCACGTTCGTTGGCCTAGATCCGGCTGGCAATCAGCTTCGCGAGCCGGATGCCGTTCTTCCGGCCGTCCGGCACCATGCGGAGATCCAGCTCCACGCCCGTGTCGCCCTTGACGAAGACCAGAGTGGACGCCATCGGCCCGAGCCAGGCTTCGTCGCCGATGCCCTGGAGCTGCTCGAACGATCCGAGGAGCGAGGCGGCCATTTTCGTCGCCGCGATCGTCGTCCGGCCGTCCTTCCAATAGACCTTGACGACGAGCTGACGGGGTCCACCGCTCATCGCCGCCGCCATCGATTTGGCCATCTCCTCGGCTTCCTGATCGTTGGCCGGGGCTTTCAATGGCGGAGCGGCTTTGGACGCGGCCGGCGGCGGCTCGTCGAACGGAAAGCGGCACGTAACCTCATCGACAATCTCTCGCATCGGCACCGAGACGCCGAGCATCGACTCCACCTCCTGCGGCAGGAGGACGGAGCACGGGTTGTCGTGGCTGACCTTCACCGCCGAGGTTCCACTCGACTGGGCCGGTGTCGCGCCGGCCCCCTCCGCCGTGCTGGCGGGCTCCTGGCCGCCACACGCGGTCGGGACTGCAGCAAGGAGGACGAGGCCCAGGACGGTCCATCGAGGCCTGCACACATTCATGGGATCCTCCCCTCCGGGCCGGGGGCTCGACGCGTCACGGCCGAACCAGCTCCACCGTCTCTTGCGCGCGCGCTTCTTCGACCAGTCGAGATTGTAGGTGCCTTCGCCGACGAGCCACCGCCTGGTCGAGGTCGAGAGACGTCAAAGGCCCCCTGGCGATGGCGCCCTCGCGTGGCATTGAAGATGGAAACCCCGGCGAAGCGTCGATGACCATCGCACCCGACGCGGATGCCGAGGCGTGAACGGATGAGAGCGGGACGGGCGCAGGGGGACGGGGCGCGCAGCGCCCCGTCCCCAAGGCGGCGTGCTGGTGGTCGCCGGCTAGCGGCGGCGTCCGCCCTTCTTCCGGCCCCGGGCAGCCTTGCGCGCGCCCTTCTTTGCGGCGCCCTTCCGTGCGCTCTTCCGAGCCGCCCTGCCCTTTGCCGCGCCTTTCTTCTTCGCGGCGCCCTTGCGCGCCGCGCTTTTCTTCACCGCGGCCTTGCGGGCGGGGCGCTTGGGAGCCGCCGTCTTTCGCGCAGGCGATCGCCGCGCGCGGGCGCCGCCACTGGCGCGCCGACCCGCCGGCCCGGCAGCCCCAGGCTCGGGCTCCGGCTCCGCGGTGCCGATCCCGGCGCCCGACACCGGCGTTCCCTCGATCAAGTCTTCGTCAGGCAGTCCCATTCCGTTGTCGAAGTCGTCCTGCATGATGCGCCTTCCAATCTGGAGAAAGAGGGCCTAGTCTGGTGCAACCGGCTCCCCTCGTCAAGCCACATTCAGCGCGCCTGCCGCCGCGCGATCATCTGCGGGAGTACAAATCGATGATGGTTTCGATGGCCCGCCGGCAGACCGCGCAGAACGGCACCTTGTCGCGCGTGAACATGATGCAGTCGGTCTGGGGCCGATAGTAGCCGCGCGCTTCGTAGTTGGCGCCCTCGAAGGCGCCGACCCTGCCGGCGTACGGTCCAGCGTCGAGCAGCCGGGTGTCGCGCTCGAGCTCCTCCCTGAAGAGCGCGTCCATCTCCGTCTCCGGGCGGTTGTTGGCGCGAATCGCCTTCCGGCGCTCCTGTATGGCGCGGGTGTACTGCTCGAACTGATCCTTCTGCCAGGGCGTCGGAACCGGCGTGCCCTGGGCCACCAGGTCCTTCCACTTCAGCGCCGCCCGATCCAGCAGCGCCGTCACGTTCGGTTCCCACGGCTCAACCGGATGTTCCGGCGGCAGATACGCGACATCGGACGTGTAGTACTCGTCGGCGAGACCGGCGACGTGATGACCAAACTCGTGCACGAAGATGTACGGCGCCCATTCGCTGTCGGCGGCAACGGTGCTGTAGAGATTGAAGATGCCGCCGCCTCCGTACGTCTTCGCATTCACGAGGATCTCCACGACATCGTAGGGCGCATATGCGACGACATCGCGGAACGCCCGGTTCTCGAATGTGAGCACGTAGCGCTCCGTTCCGAACGCATCGTAGGTGGAGCCGATGGGCGATCGCCGGTAGACGTGCTGCGACGGCCGGGACACTCCCGATTCGTCGGACGCCGGCGACAGACCCCAGACGTTGATGTCCGCCTCGCGCGACTTGAACGGCTCGGTGGCGAGCAGGATCCCGCTGAGCCGTTTGGCATCGCGCTGGAACTTGCCGCGGTCCGCCACCGTGTATCCGTCGCCGACGATCAACACGTCGAGCTTGGCCGCCGGATCGCCGGTGTTGTGAACGCGGTAGAGCGGCCCGACACTCTTCGGCGCGGCGCCCATCCGCTCGACGAACATGCTCGAGGGATCGACCGTGAACCTCCAGATCTCGCGAAACGCGTTCGCGGCGTCGCGCTTCCTGACGACGATTCGGACGGGCTTCTCGACGGCCGGAAACCGGAGCGACTCGGAAAAGGTCCGGTTCACTCCCTTGGCTTCGGCGGTGGTCTCCCACTCGCCGTAGATCGAGCTGAAGCCGCGCGAGTACAACGTCGTCCCGGTCGCGGCATCGACGACGTCGAAGAAGTACTTGCCGCGGTTGGTCGGGTCGAGCGGGCGGGCCGGGTTGCCCGGCCACGGCAGCGGCTCGACGACGACGCGATCGAGGCTGAAGCGCTCCTGGTTGGCGGTCCCCGTGTGGTAGTAGTCCACACGCATCGTGTGCGGTGGCTGGGCGGACGCCGCGGAGGCGGCCGCGAGGAGACCGATGAGGACACTGGTTCGAAGCATCGTTCCACCCGGCGGCGCGCCGCGTCTCCCAGGCTCCGCGCGCGTCCGCAGTCGAAGTTACGCCCGGCGGCGACCCAGCCAGTACACCACGACGCCGAGGCCGATGAGCAGCGCCGAGGATCCGACGATCTTCGTCACCGCGAGCGCCTTGTTCGGCTCGTCCGCCGACGGCACACACGCGAGGACGATGGACAGCGAGGTGATGAGGAAGCCGAGCGACGCCAGGGCGATTGCCGCCGGCGTCCCGCCCGGCACCCGCATCACGTCGGGGCCGGCCGGTTCGCGCTGCAGCCTGATCATCGCGGCGAACATGAACAGGAACGGCACGAAGTACGCGATGATCCCCATGCTGACGAGGACCTCGTAGGCGCCGCCGACCGACGTGCCGGCCTGGCCGAGCCAGACGAAGAGCGCGGCGATGGCGGCCTGCACCAGCAGCGCCACCCAGGGCGTCCGCCAGCGCGGGTGCAGCGCGCCGAACGCGGCCGGCAGGTAGCGATCCAGGCCGGCGACGAACGGCAGGCGCGCGGTCGCCGCGAACCAGCCGCCGACGGCGCCGAGCGCGTTGACGGTGACCAGCGCGGCGACGACCGGCGAGAGCCAGCCGGCGCCGACGCGGCGCGACATGGCCTCGACGGCCTGCATGATGCCCTGCAGGCCCGAGATCTGGTCCCTCGGGATCGCCAGCAGCACGCTGAAGGTGGCGACGATGTACAGGACGGTGATGACCGCGCCGGCCGTCAGGATCGCGCGGGGCACGGTCCGTTGCGCGTCGTGAATCTCCTCCCCCATGGTCGATCCGCTCTCGATCCCGCCGAACGCGAAGGCGATCGTCGACCAGAAGATCACGTCCTTGAGGCTCGTGCTGGGCACGAGCGCCTCGGGCGGCAGCGGAGTCGCTGAGCCGAACCGGTTCCACGAGACGACGCCGAGCACGATCAGCAGCAGCGCCGGAATCCAGCCGGCGAGGGCGCCGACGTTGT
The DNA here is from genome assembly GCA_963840225.1 of uncultured Acidobacteriota bacterium. Taxonomy (GTDB): domain Bacteria; phylum Acidobacteriota; class Vicinamibacteria; order Vicinamibacterales; family CAVVIG01; genus JBLMXQ01. The sequence continues at coordinate 1,313,021 of CAWIYH010000003.1, read as the reverse complement.
TCAGCCACTTGCCGACGTTCAGCCCGACCACGTTCAGCGTGACCGCGATCGCGAGTCCCGTCATGGCCACGGCGATGAAGTAGGCGCTGTTGGTCGACCAGGCCTGCCACGACGGCCCGCCGATGAACAGCGCGTTGCCGGCGGCGAAGTAGAGGAGCCCGGGTAAGTACGGCAGGTTCGAGCCCCAGTAGGTCCAGCCGGTGATGAAGGCCGCGAACGGGCCGAACGCCTGCTTGCTCCAGACGTAGGGACCGCCCTCCTGCGGGTATCTCGACGACAGCTCGAGGACGGTGAACACCAGCGGCACGTACAGGCCCAACGCCGCGATCAGCCAGATGACGAGCGCGCTCGGACCGGCGGCGGCCGCCGTGGCGATCCACCGCAGGCTGAAGCTGGTGACGACGTAGAAGAGGACGAGGTCGCGAAAGCCGAGCGCCTTCCGCAGCTGGGGCACCAGGCGGGGCTGGGTGGCCACGGTCACCGGCCCCGGGCCGGCGCCGGGAAGGTGTACAGCCCCGCCGCGGTATCGTGCAGATACCCGTGGGCGAAGCGCAGCGCCCGTGACTCGGTCACTTCGCCGGCGGCAACCATCTCCGCCAGCGCGGCCGCGAGCGCCGTGCGGGCGGTCTCGGCGCCCAGCCAGTAGGCCTCCTCCACGCCGAGCGCCTCGCCGAAGGGAAACGCGTCGGTGCCGAACGTGATCTTCTCCGGATAGAGCTCGAGCCATCGGCGGAGCACGCCCTTGAACTCGGTCGGGTAGAGCATCAGCTCGGTCGCCGACGAATCCAGGTAGACGTTCTTCATCGACGCCATCAGGATCGCCTCGCGATCGAACGGATAGCCGCCGTGAATCAGGACGAACACCGTCCGGCCGTACCGCGGATCGCGCAGGATGTTCTCCAGGTTGACCACGTTGACGCCGCTGATGTGGAAGTAGTCGCCGCCGCCGGCCGACGAGTGGATGTGGACCGGCAGGTGCAGGCGGCCGGCCTCCGTGACGATGTGCCGGAACACGGCGTCCTGAAAACCGGTGTACCCGGCCGCCGAAGGAATCCCGCCACCCCGGTACTTCTCGTAGGTGCGCGCGACCTCGTCGTGCGGCGGATCGCCGAAGGCCAGCGACCGGAAGTACGACGCCTCGAACTTCGCGGCCACGCCGCCGCGGCGCCGCGCGTCCTCGAGCGCCCGCGTGACGAACGCCAGGTACTGGTCGTAGGTCCCGGGCAGGGCGGCGACCCCCAGCTGCCGCTCCCAGCGCTTCAGCATCTTCGTCTGGAGCGGCATGTACACCGCCTCGTCCGGATTGCGCGAGGCGAGCCCGGCGTTGTCGAACGGGAACATGAAGCTGTCGGCGAAGAAGACCCACCTGAACCGGGCCGGATCCAGATACGGGGCCATCGCCACCCGGTTCGCCATCGACGTCTCGATGCCGATCCTGTCGAGCACCCAGTCGAAATACCGCGGGCCGGGATACTGCGCGCGCATCGACGCCTTGCGGTCGACGAGCCACTGCGCGTGCGGACCGGCAAGATCGGCATACGGGAACCCGAACAGGGCGTGCGCCGCCGCGGCCAGCTCCGGGTTGTCGTCGCGCAGCCGCAGCATCGTCGAGCCGGGCGGCGGCGGCGCCGCGTCCACGTCGGGATCATCGGGAAGGGCCGGATGGGCGTGGTGATCGAACAGCTTGATCTGTTCGATCTGCGGCAGCAGCCGCTCGTAGACGGCCGTCGCGGTCGGATCGACGAGCGGGCGCGACTGCGCCGCTCCGCGCCCGGCCGGGGCGACGAGGGCGGCGACGGCCGCCAGCATCGACGCCGCCCCGATCGATCGCCGGCCCCTCATCACCGCCTCACGCGTCACTGGCTCTTTCCACCCCGCCTGGGCAGCGGCTTGCGCGGCAGCATCTCGTCGCGCATCGCCGCGTCGTACACGAAGCTGGCCATGATGACCGCTGCCTGCTTCAGGTCCTCGGGCTGGGCTTCCTCGTAGACGTCCAGGTTGGAATGGTGCACGCGCGCTCCGTAGTTGAGCGGGTCCTGGATGAACTGGAAGCCCGGCAGTCCGAGCGCGTCGAACGGCATGTGATCGGTTCCGCCCGTGTTCAACGTCGAGAGCGTCGTCGCGCCCAGATAGCGGAACGGCGCCAGCCAGGCCTCGAAAATCGGGCGCACCGCTTCGTTGCCCTGCAGGTCGACGCCGCGAATCCGTCCGCTGCCGTTGTCCAGATTGAAGTAGGCGGCGAGCCTGGCGTGATCCGGCTTGAGCGTCAGCGTCTTCGGATCGCCGAAGTGTTGCTCGACGTAGCCGATCGAACCGAAGTAGTCCTGCTCCTCGCCGGTCCAGAGCGCGGCCCGAATCGTCCGCCGCGGCTTGACGCCGATGGCTTCGAGAATCCGGACCGCCTCCATCACGACCGCGCAGCCCGCGCCGTTGTCGGTCGCGCCGGTGCCCGAGTGCCAGGAGTCGAGGTGCCCGCCGAGCATCACGACCTGGTCGGCCAGGGCGGCATCGGTGCCGGGAATCTCGGCCACGACGTTGAAGCCCTCCACGCCGTCCGTCATCTTCGCGTCGAGGCCGAGCGAGACCTTCACGGGCACCTTGCGATCGAGCATCCGGACGATGCGCCCGTAATGTTCGCGCGAGATGACGAACCCGGGATAGGTCGGGTGCCATTCGCGGTCGTAGAACCCGTCCACCCGGACGTCCTCGGGGATGGAACTGGGGGAGATGAGCGCCGCGATCCCTTCTTCGCCGAAGAACTTCCAGACATCGGTCAGGTCCTTCAGGAACTTGACGAACTCCTGCTCTTCGTCGGCATAGGACTTCAGCCCGTGCGCGCCCGGATCGAGCTCGGCACCCATCTTCTCGAGCTGCTCGCCGGTGAGCCGCCGCGCCTCGGGCTCGAAGCCGATGTCCTTCGGCTCGGGCCGCCCGTTCATCACGATCGCGCCGCGCAGCTTGCCGCGATACTTCGCGAAGTCGTCCTTCGAGCTCACCTCCACGACCATCGGGGTGCCGACGATGGGCGCCGGCGTCGCTGGCGACCAGGCGCGAGGGTAGCCGGTGATGCGGAGGTACTGCGGTTCGGTCATCTCGATGTTGAAGCGCTCGAGCGCCCATCCCCGGCCGATCGATCCGTACGGCTCGAGTGCGGCATGCTGGAGGCCCCATCCGGACATGCGGTCCCGGGCCCACTCGGCCGCCCGGCGCAGGTTGGGCGACCCGGTCAGCCGCGGCCCGTAGACGTCGCTCAGCCAGCTGAGCGTGTCCATCACCTCGGAATGCTGAAATCCTTCGGTCTTGATTCGAGCGACGACCGCCTGGTTCACCGGCTCGTCGCCGGCGCCGGCCAGGCTCGCACCGGCAAGAGCCGCGGCGAGCGCCGCGGCATAGATCCGAGTCACGATGCCTCCTCGTCCGGCGGGCGGCCGAACAGAACTGCGGGATTCTACGCGGGTGGACGCTCGGCGCGCCAGCGACCGTCGGCCAGCACGAAGCGGGTCTCGGCCGGTCTCTCGTCGCCGCCCAGGTCGGGCCGGAGCGGATCCCCGGCCAGGAGCAGTATCTTGACGCCGTCCCGCTCCACGAACTGCGGCTCCCGCCTCACGATTCGGCGCCCGGCCACCCAGGCAATCGCATCGTCGACCGACCCGAACGGCTCGAGCTCGCGCAGCGTCGTCCAGGTCGGAGGCGGCAGCACGATCTCGCCCGCCCGGCAGCGCGCCAGGGCTGCCGCAGCGGTCGTCCAGGCGCTCTGCGTCGTCTCGGCCGCGTCGTGACCGGGCGTCTGTGCGGGAGGGACCCGCGCGACGAAGAACCTCGTGTCGAACTGGCGCGAGTCGACAGGCGGGGTGACCCAGTGCGCGTACGGCACGAGCGCGTCGAGCGCCAGGCGCAGGCGCTCGCCTTCGACGAGCGCCCGCAAGGTCAGCGACCCATCGTGCACCGCGAGCCGCAGGGGCTTCATCCGCGCGTCGGCGTCGCGATCGGCGATCCGGACGAAGTCTCGCGCCACACGGCGCGCCAGCAGCACGCCGGCCTCTTCGAAGAGCTCGCGGGCCGCCGCGACGAAGTAGCCGGTCGCCTCCTCCGGCGCCACGCCGGGCAACGAGGCGGCGGCCCGTTGGACGCCGTCACACCACGATGCGTCGGCCGCGCCGACGTCCGACGCATCCACACGCCCGCCGGGAAATACCCAGGCGCCGCCCATGAACGCGGTCCGCTCATGGCGGCGCACCATGAAGATCTCCGGACCCGGCGCGCCGTCGCGCATCAGGATCACGGTCGCCGCGGGGCGTGGAGCGCCGGCAGCTGAATCGGCCACGGCGGACACGATACCATCCCTCACGACGCGGGTCCCGCGTCGCCTCCGGCGAGGAACAGCGACCGTCCGCTCAGCTCGCGGTGATTGAGACCGGCCGCCCGATCGAGCTTGGCGACAAACGGGGGCAGTTCGACCCGGAATCGCCACTCGTCGGCGCGGCCGCCGGCGTCGACGATCGTGTCGCGCCAGCGCGACCACCAGGGGGCGACGAACCCGGCCAGGGGTTCGACGACGAGGAGGCGATCGCCCAGCCGCGCGCGCTCGACGAGGCGGGCGAGCAGATCGTCGCGCGGGCGATCCCGCAGCTCGTTCAGCGCGAACGCGGCGATCACGTCGCAAGGCGCTCGTGGCAGCCGTGCGGCGACGAGGTCGGCCTGGACGGTCCGGGCCTTGAGCCGGAACTGGCGACACGTCCAGGCGGCCTCGGCCAGCGCCCAGGGATGGCGGTCGATGGCGAGAATCGGTGCGTGCGTCCGGAGCGCCCAGGCCGCACCCGCGGCGCCCGAGCCGGACCCGAGATTGACGAGCGTCCCGGAACGTGGCACGAGCGCCCGGGGCAGGGCGCCTACGATGGCGCGAACCAGCAGGTAATGCAGGGGACCGTAGAAGAGGGCGAATGCCGCGCGCTTGCCGGCGCCGGCGAGGGCTTCGCCCTGGACCAGCCGCTGGCGGCGCTCGACGTAGGCGGAGGACAATGCGCGCAACGCCCGTGAGATTTCAGGAAAGGTCAGATCGGCGACGTGCCTCGCCTCCAGCGAGGCGATCCACGCGTCGAACAGCGTGTCGTCGTGGGGCGTCACTGAATGAACAGGCGCCCGAGCATACCTCAAGGGAGGCGGGCTGTCCCGCCTCCCTTCCCTGTCTACCGGCAGATGCCCGCAAGCATCTTCACGGAGTCGACGCCGAGGAGCGGCAGTCCGGCCAGATTGCCGCTCACTTCGGACTTCGCGTGGGTGGTCTTCTCCTCGCCTCCTTCGACCTTCATCCGGGTCTCGGTCTCGGACTTGACCGTCGCGTCGCCGCGATCGGCGGCCCTGCCCTTGATCTGAACAAGGTGGCCCACGTTCTTGGCCAGATCGTCCTGGTCGTCGGTCACGAGCATGTAGGCATGCCGCGCCCCTTCTTTGTCGGCCGCTTCCGTCAGGATGAAGCCGGCGCCACTGGCACTGCGCCGCACGCAGCCGGTCAGGGTCACCTCCTTGCCATTTTTGACCTCAATCTTGCTGTGCCGCTCGACCTGGGCGCTCTGCGCGCCCAGCCCGACCATGCATCCCACGGCCAACAGCGTCGTGACGCTGATGTGTTTGATATGCATCCGTTACCTCCGCGTGTCCGTGAATGCGACGATCGTGCCCCTCCTGCTCGGCCGTGACGCGGGAATCGGCTTTGCTTATTGCTGAGGCCCGATCGCCTCATGGAGGGAGCTCGATGCACACGACTCGCACGATTCTCGCCGGCGTTCTGACCGTCCTGATGGGCCTGGCCTCGCCGGCCCTGGCTCAGGAGGTCGTCCCGCCCGGCGCCACCCCCGCCGCCCTGGCCGCCGCGGTCGAGCGGCACGTTGCTCAACAGTCGGCCGACCGCGCGGAGATTCGGGAGGCCCTCGGCCGGCCGCAGGTTCGCGAAGTGGCCACGAGGCTGGGCGTGGATCCCCAGCGGCTCGACGCCGCGGTCGGCACACTGGCGGGCACGGACCTGTCCCGTGCGGCGGCCGCCGCGCGCGACGTCAACGGCGCCCTGGTGGGGGGCGCGTCGACGGTCGTCCTGTCGACGACGACGATCATCGTCATCCTGCTCGTGGTCATTCTGCTGATCGTCGCGCTGAAGTGATCGTCATGGGCCGGCAGCCGCGGATCGTCGGCCTCGCGTGTGTGCTCGCGTCGATCGCCGCGTCACCCGTGCGGGCCGCGGGATCGAAACGGGTCGACGTGCCGACGCTCGACGTGCCGTACCTCTCGCAGACCGAGGATCTCTGCGGGGGCGCCGCGGCGGCGATGGTGCTGCGCTACTACGGCGAGCGGCACGCGACGGCCGGTGAGTTCGCGGATCTGGTCGACGGCCGGGCCGGCGGCATTGCCGCCGATCGGCTCCTCGAGCGAGTGGCTCGACTCGGCTGGCGCGCGAACGCGATCACCGGCTCGCTGCCGTTCATCCAGGCGGCGCTCGCCTCGGGGCGGCCGGTCATCGTCCTGGTCGAGGACCGTCCGGGCCGTTATCACTACCTCGTCGTCGTCGGGCTTGGCAGCGGCGAGGCAGTGGTCCACGACCCGGAATGGGGGCCGTCGCGTGGCCTGCCGATTGGGCGCTTCGAGCGGGCCTGGGCCGGCGCCGGCTTCTGGGCGGCGGTCATCCAGCCGCCGCCCGGAGGGTCGCAGACGGCGACGAGCCGCCCGGCGCCGGACCGCCGGCCGGGCACCCGGCTGGCCTACCGCGCCGGCGTCTCCTTCGACGAGCAGCACTGGAGCGACGCCGCCGCGCTCGCGGCGCAGGCGGCGGCCGAGGACCCCGGGGACGGCTACGCGTGGGACGTGCTCGGGTCGGCGCGCTTCATCGAGGACGACCTCGCCGGCGCGCTCGATGCCTGGAATCATGTCGGCAAGCCCCGCGTCGATCGCGTCACGATCGACGGCCTGTCCCATACTCGCTTTGCGACCGTCGCCAGGTCGGTCGATTTGTCGCCGAACGAGCTGCTGACGCCCGAGAGCCTCGGCCTCGCCCGCCGGCGGCTCGAGGAGCTGCCCGATCGGTCGGCGAGCCGGATCGAGTACCGACCGCAAGCCGATGGCTACGCAACCGTGGACGTCGCCCTGGTCGAGCGGCAGTCACTGCCGCGTACGCCGCTGCAGTGGGGAGCATCGGGCGCGGAGGCGGCGGTCACCCGCGAGATCTCGGCGTCGGTGCCCGGGGGCGAGGGCGCCGGCGGTCTGTGGTCCGCGAGCTGGCGCTGGTGGGCGGGGCGGCCGCGCATCGGCCTGTCGTTCGCGGCGCCGCACGCGGGCAGGCTGGCCGGCATCTGGCGCGTCGACGCGAGCTGGGAAGCGCAGACCTACATGCCGCCGGCCGGCGCGGCGGCCCGCGAAACGCGCGTGCACGGCGGTCTCGCGATATCGGATTGGATCACGCCCAGCGTGAGGTACGAGGTTTCGGCCGGCCTCGACGCGTGGAACAGCGTCCGTGCACCGTTCGCGGGAGCGCGCCTCGAGCGCCGGTGGCTGGGCGATCGGCTGTCGCTGTCTGCCGGCGCCACCGCGTGGCGGCCGGTCGACGGCAGCCGGGCGTTTCAGGCCATCGATCTCCACGGGTTGTTCGCGTCGCCGCCGGCGGCTTCGGCCACGTCCTGTCTGCTCGGCGCGGGACTGCAGGCGGCGACGGACGGCTCCCCGCTCGGGTTGTGGTCGGGCGCCGGCACCGGTCCGGGCCGCGCGCCGCTGCTGCGCGCCCACCGGCTGGTGACCGACGGCGCGATAGCCGGCGCCGTATTCGGCCGCCGGCTCGCCTACATGAGCGCGGAAGCCGACCGATGGATGGGCGCCAGCCGGCCGATCCGGTTCGCCGTCGCCGGCTTCGCCGACGCCGCACGGGCGGGCCGCGGGTTTTCGGGCGCCGGCGCTCGGCTGCAGGTGGACGTCGGCGGCGGCCTCCGCATCGCCGTTCCCGCGACGCGCGGCGCGCTGCGGATCGACTTCGCGCACGGGCTGCGCGACGGCGCGAACGCGCTGACGGTCGGCTGGCAGCGATAGGCCGGCTCTCCTTGACAGTTCTCGGGCCGCTGCACGGCTACGGCGTGCGGCTCCGCCCGTCACCCGCCCTGGATGTCGAACGCCAGCTGCTGGACGAGGCGCGAGAGCTCCGCGCTGTGCGCGTCGCGATCGGCCGTCGCCTTCTCCAGGTCGGCGTGCGGGCTGGCCAGGCGATCCTCCTGGTCGTTCAGCTCGCGCGTGTAGCGCTCGGCCAGCGACCGCTCCTCGCCGCCTCCATGCAGGGCCTTCATGTTCTCGCGGAGCCGCTCCTGATCCTGGGCGATTCGGGCGATCTGCGCCTGCACGGCCGTCGCGCGCGTCTCGGCCGCGGCGACCTCGGCGCGCTTGTCGAAGACCGGCTGCAGAGCCCGTTGCAGCGCCTGGACCGGTACTCCTGGCCCCTCGAACGTGGCGGCAATCTTCTTCGGGTCGATCTCGCCGATGCTCAGCGTCGTTCCCCCGCGGTGGTGCTCGGTGACGCTGAGCGTGGCCTCCTTCTTCGCTTCGATCGGCAGCCTGAACCGCGCCGCCGCCGCGGTCGTCTCGGCGGGCGCGGGATCCGGATCGAGCGTCCATCCCGGTGCCACCGGACGCTCGATCACGAGCGTCCGCGTGGTCACGTCCTCGTTGCGGACGCGGTACACCCAGCGGTTCCGCTCTTCGCGCGTCGCGAGAAGGAGGCCGTCGCGCGCGATCACCCGCGTGTAGCGTCCCGATCGCTCGTCGAGGCGGGCGTCGACCAGGACTCCGAGGTCCGTTCCGTACCAGACGAGGCGCTTCTCGCCGGGCTTCAGCGTGTCGACCAGACCTTCGCCGGCGAACGCATTCCCGTCGATCACCGACAGCGCGCCACCGTCGAGCGTCAGCGTCGTCCCATTCGTCAGCCACACGGCCCGGAGCGGCCGCCCGCTGCCTGCCGCACGGTTCCAGAGCGACACGCGTTCCGCCGTGACCGACGCGTTCAGGATCGGGACGAGCGCCGACTGGTTCTCGAGAATGGTCACCGGCTCGGTGAGCCGGTACTCGAACAGATCGCCCAGATCCTGTGCGCTCGCCGCCGGCGCAACGGCGTTCATCAGCGCGGTCCGATCGCGCCCGTCCACCGCCTGATCGACACGAAGCCGCCCGCCTGCGCCACCTGGCGCCGTCGACTTCGTCACCCGTTCGGCGGGCGCAGCGACTTCCGGCTCCGCCGCCGGAGGCGGCGCGTTCGCCGTCTGCAGCGTCGCCTCGTGGGTCTGCGGCGCCAGCATGACGGATGGCGGAAGCGGAACGACCGGGCGCCTCGCGTAGTAGGGCCGCGAAATCTCCTGGATGAAGGATTGCGGCGCACCGGCGACGAGGGACAGCTCGACGTCGGTCCAGTCCTCGCCCACCGTGTTGTCGACGACCGCCCATCCCTGGATCAGCGGTTTGCCGCCCGGCGTATCCGGCAGCACGAGCCGGTAGGTGGATTTCCAGATCGGCACCTCGCTCACGTAGCTGACCAGCAGGCGTCGCGTGCCGACGCCGCTCGAGGTGAGGGTCATCCGCCGCACGTCCTCTTCCCGTCCGGACGCGACGACCTCGAGGTACCGTCCGATTTCATCGCGCAGGTCCCGTTCGCCGATGCGCACGGTGACCTCCGGACCGAGGACGACGGTACGTACGGCTCCTGCGTCGGAGATGACCGTCAGGACGTCGACCTGTTCCGCGCCGCGGTCCGACGTCCGGGTCTTCCGTTCGATGCCGAGCAGCCGGCCGTCGATGGCCGTCGCGCCCGCCCGGACGTCCACCCGGGCGCCGCGGAGCGCCCGATAGAAATCCATCGGTCCGGCGTTGGGCCCGAGCTGCAGCCGCAGCGCGTTGAGGCGCTGGGCAACCGGCGCCACCGAGTTGTAGCTGATGGACGAAATGCGCCCGTTGTCGAGGTCAAGGGCCGTGAGCGACGCCAGGACGTCGTTCAGCTGCCCGCTCGTGAACTGAATGGCGACATCGGCAGACCCGGTCACCCGACCCAGGTGCTCGAAATACCCCACTCCGCTCTTGTAGAGGACCACCCGCCGAACGGGCAGTTGGACCGGCTCGGATGCGGCGGGCCGCTGGGCCCCGGGCGCGGACCTAAGGATCAGGAAAAGAACGACGGATGTGAAGAAGCGAGCGCGCACGAGCACCTCCAGGCGGCGGACGCCGCGTTAGATGTGTCGGCGCTGGCTGAGAGATTAGACACCCCCCCGAAGCGTTTGGACGGGGACGCGCGCGCAGCGGCCGTCAGACCGGCAGGCGTCTCTCGACAGCGGGCGGGGCCACTTCTCCGTGAGACTCGAGGCGCTGCTGAATCGCCACGACGAGCCCCGCCAGGCCGGCGGTGCCATCGTAGGATCCCGCGATCGTGTCGACCGTGTGCACGCCCAGCGCCCGGTAGCTTTCGAACTGCGCCTCGCCAAACCACTGGTTGGCCGTCGTCTCGTGCGGAAACGTCGGGTGGCTCGTCGCGTAGTTCATCACGTCGATCGGCTCGTCCCCCGAGAGCGTCGCCTTGATGTACACGAGCACGCCGTCGGGAACGCCGCCGTCCACGGCCGAATAGCGGATCGATCCGATCGCGGCGTGATGGTTGCGGCGGCCGTCCACGCGCGCGCCGATGTGCACGCCCTCCGGGAAGACGATCGGGATGCCGAGGTCGATCCGAATCTTGCGGATCGCATTGCCGAGATCGTCGAACGCGTAATCGGCGTCGCAGCCGGCGTCGCTGACGACGATGTAGCGGCAGCGCCGGGCCACCATCTCGTACAGGCCCAGGTTCTCGAAGTGCCCGCCGTCGGACAAGAACACGTACGGGTTGCGATCGGTCGTGCGGCCGAACATCTCGCGGACGAGCGGCCCCGCGCCGACCAGCGGATCGCTGTTCCGCCACGACGCCGCACCCGCCGGGCCGGGATTGCCGAGCCAGGCGCCCAGCCGGGCGTTGAAGAGCGTCAGGATGAACGTGACCGCCGGCGACGAATGGAAACCCATGTTCGGGCTCGCGGCGGCTCCCGACACGGTCATCGCGGTGCCGAGCGACATCCCGTCGGATCCGCCGTACGCCTCCACCGGGCGGTAGCCGAGGCCGCTCGCTCCCGCGTGCAGCGGCGTGACGGTGAACGACTCCGCTTTCCGTTCCTGCCACGCGAGGCGGCTGTCGCTGACCAGATTCAGCGCCATGTTCACCACGTGCAGCGGTCGCCGGAACTTCCGGAGCTCGCACATGTAGACGTTGTCGCGCGAGTCGAAACCCGTGAACCGGTTCGGCCGCCGTTCGGACCGCGGCCGGGAGGCACCCAGAAACGCCCGAATGAGCCGGTTCCGGTACATACCGTGAAGGGAGAACTTGTTCACGGCGACGAAGAACCCCATCAGGACCCCGAGCAGGATCAGCGCTCCGCAGAGCGCTGCGACCTCCGGCAGCCCTGCGCCCGCGGGATGGACGTATTCAGGGAGCAGCGCCAGCTGGTCGAGCTTCGCCAGCAGCGCCACATTCATCGAGGCGAGCAGGACCAGCAGGAGCACGACGAAGGTCGGCGCCGCGAGCAGGAAGGCGACGCGGCGCGCGGTGACGCCCGGCGTCTGTCGCGGCTCGCGGCCGGTGGCGGCCGCCAGCCCGCCCGTAATCGCGGTCACGAATCCGATGAGCGCCTTGGCGGTCACCGGCGTCGCGTGAACCGTCTGGGAGAGCCAGTCGATGGCCCCGCCGGCCACGACGGGGCCGAGGAAAACCACGGCGCTCGGCAGCAGCCAGCCGAACACGCCGATGAGCAGCCACGCGCCGAACCGGCTCCACCACTCGCGGTCCTCGTCTCCGCTGTCGCCGCTCGCCAAACCGACGAACAGCGTGCCGGCGCCTCCGAGCGTCGCGAGCATCAGCGGGACGCCGGTGCTCGCATACAAGGCGCCCCGGGCCAGCGGGTTGGCGAACGGATAGGTGGCCAGCCACCAGACCGTCGCTCCGGCGACGGCTCCCGACACGGCGGCCGCGGCCCAGACAATCGGCCGGAATCGACGCCGCCCGGCGAGGCCGGCCACCACCCACACGGACGTGTGCAGGCCGACGCCGAGGCCGACGATCCCTCCGAGCCTGAGCGGCGTGGGATCCAGCTCGCGGGACCAGGCCCAGTGGAGCGTGAAGAGCGCCGTCGCCACGCACAACGGCGCGAAGCAGAACGCCAGGAACGCCGACTGCGGCCAGCGCCGGTTGCCGCCGCTCGGCACGTCCAGCACGATGTAGCCGAGCGACAGGCCCACCAGGCCGATCCCGACCCACCCGAGCGCGTTCGCCCACCACGCCACCGACGCGTACGGCAGCCACTCCATGGCGCCGAGGCCGAGGAGCGCGAAGTACAGTCGCGGAACGAGGAGCGCCGCCGCCAGCAGCGGCAGCAGCACGAGCCAGTTGAGGAGCAGGTTGCGGGCGATGGTCGCGACGAGCGTCCAGACGTCGGCGGAGAAGAGGCCGATCTTCGGGTCCAGGTAGCGGCTGTTGTCGCGGATCCGGCGCAGCGGCTCGGGTTCGGGCTTGAGGGCCGATGCCTCAGCGCCTCCGAGCGTGCGGAACACGTCCTCGGGCGCGTACCCCTGCTCGGTGGCATGAACCAGCCACGCCGACAGCCAGGCTCCGGTATAGCCGCCGCCCGAGACGGTCGACAGGTAGTCGAACGATGACAGCAGGCCCCGCGCCGCGAGCCCCTGGAGGATGCCGACCGCGAAGCTCGCGCTGCGCACGCCGCCGCCCGACAGGCAGAGCGCCGACTGGTTCCGCGCGTGCACGGCCCGGTAGATCGCCTTGAGCCGCGCGCTCCGATCGGCGGCGGCCGGACCGACGCCCGCCTCCGGCCGCGAGCCGTAGAGATGCACGTACTCGGCCTCGAGCGCTGCCTCGTAGTCGACCGGCGGCCCGTTGCGCCCGAAGGCACCCTGCATCGATGCGCCGAGCTGACGGAGTCGTTCGGGCGCCTGCATGGCTCACACTGCGAACTGCACCTTCAAGGCAGACGGGAACGGGCCGTCGAGCGTCAGCTCGCCCATCGCGCCTTCCGCGCGTTCGAGCCCTCGGCATCTGAGCACGGCCTTGGCCACGTGCGGGATCGACTCGGCGTTGATGTACCGCCCGAAGCAGGTGTGCAGACCGTACCCGAAGTGCATGTAGTGGTGCGGCGGCCGATCGACGCGGAACTCCTCCGGACGATCGAGCTGCTCGCCATCGAAGGTGGCCGACTGCAGCAGGGCCACGACCACCTTCCCGCGCGGGATGGTCTTGGAGCGGGCGTGCCCGCGCGCAAGGGCGTAGTCCTCGGCGGCCAGGCGGAACACCCCCGGCCCGATCGGGTTGAACCGCAGCGCCTCGAACACGTACGCCGCGACCGTGCGGTCGTCGTCGGCCCCGGCCGCGCGCGCAGCCCGCTCGAGCATCTCGGGACGCCGGAGCAGCTCGTCGATCGCCCGCGCGACGGCGGCCGAGGTCGTCGGCAGCGCGCCGACGACGATGCCGAACAGGTTGTTGCGGATGCCGAGGTCGTCCATCCCCGGAACGCCGGCATCCTGCAGCCGCAGGCACCGCTCGAGGACGTCGTCGCGCTCCGCGGAACGGCGCTGCTTCCGATCGGAAATCGCATGGTCGATGACGTCCCGCATTCCGGCCGCAGCCGCCAGCGCCGCGCGCGTGACCGCCGGGTCTTCCTGGAACGCGAGGAACAGGTACTGGGAGATCACCGCGCCCCAGTCGGCCATCGTGTTCTCGTCCGGGCCGGAGACGCCGACGTATTCCTTCACCAGGCGGACCGGCACCACCCGGCCGAGGTCGGCGACGACGTCCAGGCGGCCGCCCGAGGCGGCGACGATCTGGCGGGCCTCGCGGTCGACGATCGGCAGGATCCGCGTCGGGATGTCCTCGCGCCGCACCACGAGCCGCATGGCCGAGACGTCACGCGTGTAGTCCGGCGTGTTCTGCATGCCGAGAAAGAAGTTGTGCCCGCCGGTCACCGCGTTGAACTTCTCGGCGTAGGTCACCTGGAACACGTCGTCGCGCGACAGGACCTCCTGGCAGTCGTCGAATCGGGTCACGAGCGCCAGGTCCTTGACGAACAGGATCGGCTGCACGCGGCGCAGCAGCGCGAAGATCGGCTCGGGATGCGCGACCGCCCAGCTCTTGATGCCGGCCGCCAGATCGCCGAACGATTCGTGCGCGTCCTGGATCTTGCGGCCGATCTCGTCGAGAACGTCCGGGCCGAGCTCGTCGAGCCGTCCGTGCACCTGCCCGGCGAAGGCGCCGAGGTCGTGTTCGAGCCGTGCGATGATCGACATACCGGTCTCCTAGATCCACTCCGAGTCGAAGCCCCTGGCGAGCTGCCGCAGCGCCGAAAGGCTCGGCACGAAGAAATAGTCGCCGCCGCGCGTCTCGACGAACTGCGGCAGAGACGTGCAGACAAACGGCGGACGGGCCATCACGTCGGCGCGATCGCCCTGGATCATCGCCTTGTGCCCGTCGTGGAAGCCGATGAGCGGGTCCGGATCCTCGCTCTGGAAGAAGTCGTTGCCGTGGTTCACCCAGTGGCGCTGCACGAACTCGAACTGCCGCTCGATGCTCGCGTTGATCGCCATGAAGACGATGCCGTGCTCGCCGGAGTCGTCGCCGGTCTCGGTCTCGGGAATCCACGAGCCGTACGGTAGGCCGCGCCGCAGGATGCGGTGCCGGTTGGTCAGCTTGCCGTCGAAGCCGAGCGCGTCGCGCGGGTTCATGCGCCGCACGTGCGCTCCGAGCGGGCACTTGACGCCGGTCGGGTCGTCGGCGTACGTGAACGCCGTGGCGCGGTCGATGTCCGCGGCGAGCGCGGCGTCCGGATGATCGGGCGACAGGGCCAGCGGCGTGCCGTCGCTCCAGCGGCCGGCGATCTTCGCCGCGAGCAGGGCCGGACCGCCCGCGTAGGCGGCGCCGGCCGTCCTGAGGAACTGCCGGAAGCTCGCGACGTTCTGGTGGAGCTTGCGGTACACGAGAAAGGTCCCGTTGCGCGACAGCGCCGCCGGCATCGGCGCCCTCGGCAGCTCCTCGCCTTCGTCGCGGTAGCCGAACAGGAACTCGCCGGTCGCGACGGGACGCCACTCACCGTCGACGAGCTTGCCCCGGCCCGGCACGGAGCGGCGGCGGTCGGGCGCGCCGAGGACCGCCGGGTTGCCGTACCCGTCGGTGTAGCCGAAGTGCTCCTTCGGTGTCGGCCGGCCGTCGATGACGAGCGCCGCGGCGTCCTGGGTGCCGGCAACCTCGACCCCGCCGCTCGCCTGCCGGCACGACTCGAGCCATGCGAGCCGCTCTTCGAGCGCGGCGCCGTCGGCGGCGTGCACCGAGGTCCAGACGTGAACCTGCCCTGTGCGCCACATCGGATCCCAGCGATCGGGCGCGCTCGATCCGCGGTCGCACAGGAGGTCGGCCCGGGCCCGCATGCCGTCGCGGAACTCGGCCGGAAAGCTCCCGAGCGAGCGGCACGGGACGGCGAGCCGCTCGAGGCCGGGGTAGGTGAACGCGATGTTGAACGTGGCCCGTGCCTTCCCCTCGGACCACAGCTCCGAGGTGGTGACCTGCGGCAGGACCTGGCCGATGAACCGACGGCCGCTCTCGGGATCGGTGATCCGGAAGAACGTGTAGCGCGCCACCGGCAGGCGGTAGCCGAGGAGGATGTTGCCCTGGATCTCGGCGAGCTCGAGCGTCGTCATGACAGGCACTCCGTTGATGGTCCGCCTACACCGCGGTGAACGTCGGAACAGGCTGACCGGACTTCGTCTGCCGGAGGTACGACGCGAACTGCTGCTGCATCTCGAGCGCCGGCATGCCCTGCGTGGCGCAGAAGAAGTCGACCGCCGAGCGCTGCCGCACGAGCGCGGCGCGCACGTCGAGCAGCGTCGCCTGAGGATAGGCCGGAAAGAAAAACGTGGTCTTGACCTGGCACCGCTTCATGTAGTCGCGGAACCGCGATCGATCCTCGAGGCCCGGATAGGCCACGCAGTGGCGCCACAGGCCGTCGACGACGTCGGGGATTCGCTCGGCGAGCGCGTCGATGTACGCGTCGGGGCCGCCGTCGCAGTTGACGGTGAAGAGCAGGTACGACGACCGCAGGTGATCCTCCGCCGCCGGGTGCCCCTCGTCGGGCAGGTCGTCGACCACGACCCATCGCGCCAGGTGCGTGGTCGGGATGCGCGCCAGCGGCCCGTCGGCGCCGTTGGGCAGCGCGTCGAGAAGTCGCCGGATGGCCATCGTGTGGTTCCCCACCTTGTGCCCGCTCCCATCGTCCGGCTTGATCGGCGAGAGGAAGGTGAGCCCGGATGGTGGATGGTCGGTCGTCTCGTCGAGATCGCTCGGCGGCGTCTGCACGGTGAGCATCAGCCGGCGCCAGCCGCGGAGGAATTCGTCGGGGGTCTGGCCGGCGGAGGCCGTGGCGGCGAAGGTCCGGAACTCGCGATCGAAGCGCAGAGCCATCTTGATGTCGTTCGTGGAGGCGTCCGGGTACGCGTTGTAGTAGTAGGTCGTGTCGATCTGGCTCGCGCGGATGTAGTCGAGGAACGGGGTCACCGGGATCGACTTGGGGTACTTCTTGGACCACATCCAGATGTGATCCATGCCGCCGGGAATCACGTCGGAGAAGGCGTCGATGTACTGCTCCCACGTCCCGTTGAAGTTGCTTTCGAACAGTAGGTAGTCGTACCGGAGATCCTCGGGAGGCTGATGGTGCGAGAGACGCGGGAACCCCCGCCGACCGATGATCACCCATCGCGCGAAGTGGATGAACGACAGGTTGCGCAGCCGCACCTGATCGGCCTTGAACAGGCCGAAGTGGATGGCTGTGAACGCCAGTCGAAGGCCCCATGTCTTCAGCGGAGACATCGGGGTGAACGCCGTCATGCCGTAAGAGTTGCCAGCGATGTTCGCCACGGGTGGACCTCCTCGCGCCTCTCGGCACGGGGACGAGCGATGCTCTGCAGGAGTAGGCCCGTTACGATAAGCCGCTCCCGACGCCGAATCAATGGCGTTCTCTCGAATGTCCTGCGGCCGAGCTCAGCCGTTGTGGCGCCGGGGCGGTCACTTCGCGAGGAGGGCGCCGACTTCCTTCTCGAGCACGCCGGCGGCGACCTGTCCGTCGAGGCGTCGATGCACGCGCCCGCCCCGATCGATGAGAAACGCGACCGGCAGGCCCAGAATGCCGCCGTAGCGCCCGGCCAGCGGCGCGTTGCCCATCGCGACCGGGTAGTTCATCTTGAAGGCCCGGTAAAACGCGCGTACGGGAGCGTCCTCGTCGTCCATCGAGACGCCGATGACGGTCAGTCCCTTCGATCGGGTCCTGCTCCTGCAGCGCGACGAGGCGCGGGACCTCGTCGCGGCACGGGACGCACCACGTGGCCCAGAAGTCCAGCAGCACCACCCGGCCGCGGTACGCCGTCAGATCGAGGCTGCGCCCGTCGAGGTCGCGCAGCGAGAGCGCGGGAGCCGCGCGGCCCTCGAGGCGTCGGTGCGCCTGACGTCCGGCACGGCGGGCCGGACCGGCGGTCGCGGCGGCCAGCGCCATGCCCGACGCCAGCACGCACGCCGCGCGAACCAGGCGGCGCACGGGACTACTTCCCTTTCTGCACCGGGTATCCCTTGTCCACCCAGTCGGCGCCGAAGTTGTTCGCGATGCGCAGCACCCTGAAGTTGGTGAAGCCCATCGAGCTCAGCAGCGCGGCGGCGGGCCTCACGTTCGGGCAGCGCTCCCATGGACAGCAGCCGCAGTACAGCACGATGGAGGCGTCGCGCTTCAGCGGCGCGACGCGCGTCCGCAGTTGTTCGATGGCCGAAGGACTGGTCGCCGGCCCGACGTACTCGCTCCCTGGAATGTGCGCCTGGTCGTACATGATCCGGAACCCGACCTGGATGACGATCGGGCGCCGGCCGGCAGGCCCCCGCAAAGCCGCGGCGAGATCGGCAGGGCTGATGGTCGGCGGATCCGGGCTCTGCGCCCGCCCGGCGGCCGGGCCGCAGGCGATGACGACGGCGAGAGCCACGAGCAGTCGGCGCAGCGAACGGCTTGTCATCGCGTCCTCGATGCCATCTTACCTTCCCGTCACCACGGCGGAAGCGTCATGAAGAGGAATTTCTGCAGGTAGTCGTCCCGCGACCCGGTCAACTCCGCCGCGGTCCCCTGGAAGTAGATCCGGCCGTCGTGGAGCACCATGAACACCGCGGTGGCCTCGCTCGAGGGCCGGATCGTCAGCGCGCCGTCGTCGCGGACCGCCCCGTGCGTCGCCACGTAGACGGCGTCCCTGATCTGATGGGTCACCACGATCGACGTGACGTGTTCCAGATCCCTGAGCTTCACGACCTCGTCATCGACGGTCGTGGCGGTGATTGGATCGAGGCCCGTGGTCGGATCGTCGAACAGGAGGAGGCCTGGTTTGGACGCCATCGCGCGGGCGATCGCCACCCGGCGTCGCTGCCCGCCGGACAGCTCCGACGGCATGCGATCGATGTACTCGCCAAGTCCGATGAAGCCCAGGACCTCCTGGACGCGTGCCCGGACCTGATCGGCGGGCATGTCGGTCTCTTCGTACAGCCGGTAGCCGACGTTCTCGGCCACCGTGAGCGAGTCGAAGAGCGCGCTCTCCTGGAACAGCATGCCGATGTCGGCGCGGACGCGCATGAGGTCGTTCTCGGCCATGTCGTCGATCCGCTGGCCGTTGACCCGGATGGTGCCCGAGTCGGGTCGGAGGAGGCCGAGGATCAGCTTGAGCACGACCGACTTCCCGGCGCCGCTGGCGCCCAGGAGAATCTTCATGCTGCCCTTCGGCACGCTGAAGGTGACCTCCTGGAGCACGGGATTGTCGTCGAAGGCGAACGACACCCGGTCGAACTCCACGGCCGCGGGCATGGACGACAGGTCGGCATCCGGAGTCACAATTCGTCCTCGACCATCGCGACGACATTCTCGGCAGCGCCGGTGCCACGACCGATCGGTGGCGCTTCGACAGATGGGTGCGGCGGGGCCGACCCTGACCGTGCGACGATATCATCGGCGACGCCGGATTCCCGGCGCCCTTCGGGCCTCACAGACTTATCACGGTTCTCGACATCCATGACACTTGGATCCCAACGACCGCTCTTCGACGTCCCAGCGGGCGTCGCCTATTTCAACACCTCCTACAACGCCCCCCAGCTGAATGCCTGCCGGGACCGGCTCGTCGCCGCCGCGACGGCCAAGAGCCATCCCTGGGAGCGGGCGCCCGCCGACTTCTTTGCCGATGCCGAGCGGCTTCGCGAGCTGTCGGCGGAGGTTTTCGGCGGCGACAGCAGCAGCTATGCCGTCGTGCCGGCGGCGAGCTACGGGTTGAGCGCCGCGGCCCGCGCCCTCGAGCCGACGCTCAGCGCCGGCGATCGGATTGTCGTTCTGGAAGAGGAGTTCCCGTCCAACGTGCTCCCCTGGCGGCGAGTCGCCCAGGCAACCGGTGCGGTCGTCACCACCGTGGCGCCGAGGCCCGACGGCGACTGGACCGCCGCGGTTGTGGAGGTCATCGCCCGCGGCGCCCGGGTCGCGGCGCTCTCGAACGCGCTGTGGACCAACGGCGCACGGCTGGATCTTGCGGCGATCGGCGAGGCATGCCGCCGCGAGGGGACCGCGCTTGTCGTCGACGCCACACAGACTCTCGGCGCCATGCCCTTCGACCTGCACGCGGTGCAGCCGGATTTTCTGGTCGCAGCCGGCTACAAATGGCTCTTGTGGCCTTACGGCATCGGGCTGCTGTACGTCGGTCCGCGATGGCGGGGCGCACGGCCTCTGGAGGAAACCTGGCTGGCCCGGACCAACGCCGCGAATTTCACCGCGCTGGCAAACTACAGCGACGTGTACAAGCCGGGCGCCCGCCGGTTCGACGTCGGAGAAACGTGCACCGCCCTTCTGCCGGGCGCCGTGGCCGCCCTCGAACAGCTCAAGGCCTGGGGCGTGGCCGACGTGGCCCGGAGTCTCGCAGCGCTCAACGGTCGGATTCAGGCGCGGCTGGAGTCGCTGGGCTTCACGTTGCCGCCGGTCGCCGATCGCTGCCCGCACATGTTCGGCGCGCGCCTGCCCGCCCATCTCGAGGGCGATTTGGTCGGCACCCTCCGGTCGCACCGGGTGTTCGTCAGCCAGCGCGGCTCGTCCATCCGCTTCTCGCCGCACCTGCACGTGACCGAGGCGGATATCGAGCAGCTGTTCGCCGCGCTGGACGTCGCGGTCGCCCGGCCGGGGTAGCGCCGAGGGGATGCGCGCATCTGAACCATCCGCACGGTCACGTCGTCGGCGCGACCAAGTCTCGTCACCTTCGTACTGGACCAGGACGGACGGCCGCACGCGCTGGGGATGATGAATGCGCGGTTCATCCGCCGCTGACATCCGCGGACTCAGCCGACGGTCCCGACCAGACGGCGGTTCGCCAGTCAGCGTGACGGCGCCGAACGACCGTGCTACAACTTGGCACGCAACCGGGTGCATCAACAGGAAAGAGAGGGAGGATTCATGCTGTTTCACGTGACGTGGGATTTCGTCGATTCGTCTGAAAGCGGTCAGCGACGCTCATTAAATCTCTTCTCACAGTGGCAGCCCGGTCCCGGGCAGTTCCAGGCCTTCTATGGGTTCGCGGACGGAGGCGGTGGCGTGGCCCTCATCGAGGCGGGCAGCGCCGCCGACCTGGCCAAGACGATGGCCCCGTGGACACCGTTCCTGAAGTTCACGACTCGGGTGATTCTCCCGATTCGGGAGTCCAGCGAGATCAGCGGCGCCGCCGCCACCTGGCGCGACACCATCGGACACTGAAACGGGACCGGGAACGGCGGCCGCTTCACCACCCGCGATGACACACGCGGGGCGGATGTCGTGCGCTGACCCGAGCGCCTGCGAGAGGTCGGCGATCGGATTGTCGACCGACTCGATGCCAGCCAGGGTCCGTCCGAGGCCGATCCGGCCTCCCTGCGAGCCCGCTCGATCAAGCTCTTCTCCCGGCTCCTGGTCATTCCGCTAGGGCACGGTGGTTCTCGCGAGCGCGCCGCGATCGACCTTGCCGAGGTGGGTCCGCGGAAGAGCGTCGACGAACACGACTTCTCGAGGATACTTGTAGGGTTCGAGCCGGCTCTTCGCGAATTCCTGCAGCTCCAGGGCCAGCGCCGGCGAAGGCGCCTCCACGACGACGAAGGCGCACGGCTTGACGAGACCCTCGGCGCTCCTGACACCGACGACGGCGACCTCACGCACGGCCGCATGGGCGAGCAGACAGTTCTCCAGCTCGCCGGGCGCGAGCCACTTGCCGCTTACCTTCAGCATGTCGTCGGCGCGGCCGCAGTAGGTGAAGGTTCCGTCGGCGTTGCGGCGCAGCATGTCGCCCGACACGTACCATTCGCCGCGAAACGCCCGGGCGCTGTCGTCCATCTGGTGCCAGTACCCGATCGCGCGCGAGCCTCCTTTCACCCAGAGCACGCCGACGTCGCCGTCATCGACCGGCCGATCGTCGGCGTCGCAGAGTTTGACCTCGAAACCCGGCACGACGCGGCCCAGCGTGCCCGGAACGACGTCGCCCGGGCGGTTGGAAATGAAGATGTGCCACATCTCAGCCGTCCCGAGGCCGTCCAGCAGCTCCACGCCGAACGTCTGCGTCCAGCGTTCGTGCAGCTCCCGCGGCAGCGCTTCGCCCGCCGACGTGGCCAGCCGCAGACAGGAGAGATCCTGCGATGCGGCCGAGGGGGACGACACCATCTGGTGGATCATCGTCGGCACGTTGACGAGGATCGTCGGACGATGTCGCGCGATGTGGGCAAAGAGCGTGTCGGGCGTACAGCGCTCCGGAAACAGCACGCACGAGGCGCCGGCCGAGAACGGAAACAGGACGTTCGTCCCGGTGGCGTATCCGAAGAAGAGCTTCGGAACGGAAATCGTGATGTCGTCGGACGAGATTCGAAGGATGCCCCGGCCGTAGCGCTCCGTCGTGTTGACGAACGACCGATGCGTCTGGACGACGCCCTTCGGACGGCCGGTCGTGCCGCCGCTGAACAGCCAGATCGCGGCATCGTCGCGGTGCGAGTCGAACGGCGCGAATGCCGGCGGCATGGAGAGGAGCCGCGCCGGCAGCTCATCGCCCGACACGGCGTACAGGCGCGGGGGGCGCGCGAGGCCGGCGAGTGCGCTCGCGAACGCGCTCAACCGCCCGGCGGGCACGAACGCCGCCGTCGCCCTCGTGTACTCGAAGAAGTAGCGCGTCAGATCGGGCGGCGCCTCGGGATTCACCATCACGACGACCGCGCCGCGGCGCAGGATGCCGAAGAGCGCGGCCACGAAGTCGGGCCCGTCCGGAAGCGCGACGATCACGCGCTCCTCAGGCCGGATGTCGTCGGCAGCCAGAACCTGCGCGTACCGCGCCGACAGCGATGCGACCTCGAAATAGGTGAAGGTCGTCGACGAGGTGCGCACAGCCGGCCGACCGCCCCGTCCCTCGGCGATCCGCGCGTCAAGCAGGTGGGCGGCCAGGTTCAGTCGGAGGGGGATCACGGTGCCTAGATTAGACTACACTCCCACCGGACCGATGGCCGTGTACACCCTCGCGTCGTTGCCGTGGCCCGCCGTCCGCGATCTGGCGGCCGGCCGGACCGTGGCGGTGCTGCCGGCCGGGGCGATCGAGGCGCACGGACCGCACCTGCCGCTCGGGACCGACGTGATCATCGCCGAGGCGATGGCCCGGACGGGCGCGGAGCGGCTCGCCGCCCGCGGCTTCGAGGTGCTGCTCCTGCCCGCACTCGCGTTCGCGCCCGCGCCGTTCGCCGCAGAGTTCGCGGGCACGCTTCACACGTCCGCGGAGGCGACGTCGTCGACGGTCACCGGCGTCGTCGGCAGCCTGCACGCGCACGGCATCGGCGTGACGGCGATCGCGAACGCCCATTTCGATCCCGACCACGTCCGTGCGCTGCGCGCCGCGGTGGCCGAGCTCGACGCGGCGGGACGCGGCACGATCGTGTTTCCGGATCTGACGCGCCGCCGCTGGGCGGAACGCCTGACCCCGGAGTTCCGGAGCGGCGCCTGCCACGCGGGCCGCTACGAGGGATCGATCGTGCTCGCCGAACGCCCCGATCTGGTTCGCCGCGATCTGCTCGCCAGCCTGGCTCCGAATCCGCGATCGCTTCTGGATGCGATCGGTCGCGGCGAGCGGACGTTCACGGCGGCCGGCGGCCCCGACGCATATTTCGGGTCTCCGGCCGATGCGACGGCCGAAGAAGGACGCGAGATCGTCAGACTGCTCGGCGCGATCCTGGAAGAGTCCGTCATCGACGCGATAAACAGATGATGCCGCGAACCGCCTCAATTTCTGGCGGAGGGAGAGCGATTCAGACTCTGTCGATCTGCAGATCGGCAACGGCGCGAGTGGCGGCGGGTGTAGCATGCCGCCGAGATTCGACGGTTGAATCGGGAGTGTCGGATCACGGCAATCCGGGGGTCACGATGAGTCTTCATGCATCAAAATATGCGGCGCCTGCGATCGTTGCAGCGGTTTTGTTCGGCTTCGCCTCGACCGCTTGTTCGACGTCCGATCGCTCGAATGCCTCGGCGACACCCGACGCGGTCACGCCTGCGGCCGGCGCCCAGCCGGGCGGGTCCGGTACCGGTTCGGCTGCGGACGCGTCCTCGGAGGGTCGCGAGGCAACACTGGCCGGAAAGGCGTGCACGCTGTTGTCAGACTCCGACATCAAGAGCGCCGTTGGGTCCGACCTGGGCTTCGCGCTCGGACCGACCAGCCGGGGGATGCAGGGGGCCACCGCCTACGACGCCTGCCTGTACACGCAAACCAAGAGCGGCGTCGGCGCCGCAATCGACATCGAGCTGAACACCTTCGGCGGCGACGCGCCCAAACAGCTGACGGACCAGCGGGCGAGAGACCAGAACCAGGTTGGCGGCCTGCCCGGTATCAGCATCAAGGATGCCGCCGTCGCGGACGGCGGATACGAGCTCGTTTCGACCGCCGGAGAGCGGGAGGAAGACGTGTGGTTTGTCAAAGGGCGGAAGTTGGTGAAGATCTCGGTCGACAAGGGGCAGCCGGGGGCGGCGCTGGTACTGGCGAAACTGGTTGCCGGCAAGATCTGAGTCGAGCTGGGGGACCGATGCGGAACCGTGCGCGGGCTGCGCAGCAGTGTGCAGTCACGCCGCCATTCGACGGGCAGCGCCGAAGGCGCGAACACCTGCACCAGCACGACCTGCGCTCGACCGACGCGTGCGAGGACACGTGATCGGCCACGGGATCCCGAGGCGTCAGCGTGGCCCGGGCCCGTGGCCGGAACGAGGACGGTCTGGCCTGCGGGGCCGGCCGCTTGCCCGCGGCGCCTCGCAGAACTCGTAGGCCTCGCGCAGCCAGTCGGTGATCGGCGGCTCGACCTCGTCGCGATGGCGGATCGGGATGATGTGCGCGATCTTCGCCTTCGACTTCCGATCGACACGCCGCACTTGAGACGCGCGAACGGCCCGCCCGAGGATGACGACGAGCTCAAGCAGCGAGCGCTTCGGGCGGACGAACGCGTAGCACACCCGCCGCGCGAACATGATCGCCGTGCCGGATGCGTAGATGCGCTGATCGCCGAACCCGACGACCGTTTCCCGGAGCCGCTCCCACGCCTCTTTCAGGTCGTCCGGCAGATCGCCGGTGAGCGCGGCCTCGGTCGTCGTCCAGCAGTCGTGCGCTTGACCTTCCTCCACCCACTCCTTGCAGTGATGGCATTCGTGCGCGCGCATGATCAGAGACACCTCGCGCCGCAGTTGGGCGCGACCGACCCGTCCCTCAGCGGCAATGCCGGGCTATCCGGCGATGGGCCGCGCCGCGCGCCGCCCCATCGCCGCAAGCGCCGCAGCTGCCGCAAGCTTGTGCCTGGCCTGCCAAGGCGGGCCGATCGATCGCCCCATCGCGTACAGGAAGGCGTCGATGTCCTCACGGCTGAGCACCGCCGCCGCGTCGCGAAACACACGCTCGCGGTCGTACCAATGCACGGACCAGCCGCGAGCCTCGGCTGCAATAGCGAGAACCTCGCGGTACATGACGGAGTCGGCGTGGGTCTGCGCACGATTGTCGGCGATCCGCTCCTCGGTCGTCGGCGGAAGACTGCCGCACACGCGGATCGCGATGCCCGCAATCGGTACCCGCACGGCCGCCGCCAGCGCCTCGAGGCCCTCACGCGCGCCGCGTGCGGCTGACGCCCGCACGCGCTCCACGAGCGCCACGGCTTCCGCGAGCGAAAGCGCCCGCGCTCCCGGGACGTTCAGGTAACGGCCCACCGCCCACGACCCTTCATGGTGATGCGGGTGCGTCGGCAGACCGCGATCAGTCAGGTCGATGCGCCGGCGATCGAGGAATTTGCCGTCTGGCGCGACGGTGACGAGCACCGCTCGGTTCGCGTGCTCGGCCACGCCGACGGTCGCGGCTCGCTGCGTTCGTCCTCTCGCCACGTCGTCCTCCCCGAGTGCGCCACGGCGTGAGCTGGGGGAGGTCGCGCCGGTGCTTCGACCCGCTCCAGTTGCCGTGCGAAGAATATCACGGACACATCCTGTTCTTCGGCCGCACAAGCTGGCAGACGGAGGGCGGGCGATCGAAGCGTTCCGGACGCCGTCGGTGGGGTGAGGAACTGCTCGTCGGCACGCGACTGTTCCGTCACCCTGCGGCGCGCAGCTTACTCTTCCGCCGGCCATACGTGAAGTACACCACCAGTCCTGCCGCCATCCAGACCGCCAGGCGCAGCCACGTTTCGGGCGGCAATCCGTACATCAAATAGAGGCAGGTGACCATACCCAGCAGCGGAACGAGTGGCACCCAAGGGGTCTTGAACGGACGTGGCAGGTCGGGTCTCGAGTGGCGCAGCACCCACACGCCTCCGCACACAAGAACGAAGGCGAGCAAGGTTCCCATGCTCTGCAGCTCCGCCAGCACGTCGATGGGCAACAGGCTGCCTGCGATTGCGACAACTGTCCCGGTGACGAGCGTGGTCACATATGGGGTCCGGAAGCGCGGATGCACGACCGCGAAACCATCCGGGAGCAGTCCGTCGACGGCCATCGACCACAGGATCCGCGGTTGGCCCATCAGCATCACCAGAATGACCGAGCTCAGCCCGGCCAGCGCGCCAATCTTGACGACGATCCGCAGCCATCCCATGCCGGTTGCATTGATCCCCACCGCCATCGGGTCCGGCACGTCGAGAGACGTGTACGGGACAATCCCGGTGAGAACGCCAGCAACGAGCACGTAGAGGACAGCGCACACGACGAGGCTGCCGATGATACCCACCGGCATGTCTTTCTGCGGGTTTCGGGTCTCCTGCGCTGCGGTCGAGACGGCATCGAAGCCGATGTAGGCCACGAACACGACGCCGGCCCCTCTGAGCACGCCGCTCCAGCCGAAATGGCCAAAGGTCCCGGCATTTGGTGGGAGGAACGGATGCCAGTTCTCTGGACGAAGGTACATCGCACCGACGCCGATGAATAGGAGAACGACGGCCACTTTGACGAACACGAGGGCCGTCGCCACGGTGGCGGATTCACGGATCCCGATCACCAGCAGCAGCGTGATGACCACAACGATCATGGCGGCCGGTAGATTGACGATTGATCCCGTCGCCCGCCATGCATGAATGGCCGTGTCGTACGCGTATGGCGCCGTGGTGAAGGAGGCTGGCAGATCAACGCCGAAATCGCGGACCAGGCTCACGACGTAGCCGGACCAGCCGACCGACACGAGCGCGCCTGCCAGGGAATACTCCAGGATGAGATCCCACCCGATGATCCAGGCGACGAGCTCGCCCAAGGTGGCGTAGGCGTAGGTGTAGGCGCTGCCGGCGATGGGAATCATCGCGGCCATTTCCGAGTAGCACATACTGGAGAACGTGCATGCAAACCCGGCCAGCAGAAACGAGAGCACTATGGCAGGTCCTGCGTACTCCGCCGCCGCCTGCCCGGTGAGCACGAAGATACCAACCCCTATGATCGCGCCCACGCCGAGCACGATCAGGTCAACGGCCCCCAGTGATCGCTTCAGCCCATGCTCGCGAGCCGACGCCTGCTGCACCAGCACGCTGTAAGGTTTAGTCGCGACCAGATGCCTGAAGCGTCCTCGCGAAGTCGTCGCGCGCGCCCGGATCGCCGGCGTATCTCTCTGCGACACCATCACGTATGTACCCGCACCGTGCGACCGACTCGGCTACCGCTCGCGCGGGGAATGCGGTCGCAACACCGGGATATCGATGGCTCGCACGTTGAGCCGATGAGCCTGATCATTGAGGGCAGGCAGGTCCTCTTTGAGGAGCTTGTCCCAGGCGCTGAGCTGCGCCTCGGTCTGTTGTGCGAGCATCTCGAAGACGGCGTATTGCCCCTGAGTCGGAGCGGCGTCAGCACGCTCCACCGACGCCGCGAGTGCGATCAGCATGTCATTCAGGCGCCCGCCATAGTTGAATGAATCCTTGACGGAGGTCTTCTTCACCTGAAAGAGCTGCTCTTCGATCGACGTGGCCCTGGCGCCCAGCTCGCGGACAGCTGTCACAATCGTCGTGGCCTTCGGAGCCGCCGCCGCCCGGCCTTGCAGAGCGGTGAGCTGCTGTCGCAGCGACCGAATCTCGTTGACTGCCGCATGCGTACGGCTGATCAGGTCGCGGATCTTCAGTCCCAGCTGAAGCTGCTTCTGCAGGTCGGCGAAAGTGGCATCCACGCGAGGATCACGCCTAATCTCCAGCGGCTGCGCCTCAGTTCTCGCTCCGACCGTCAGCCGTACGGCATAGCTGCCAGGGAGAGCGGTGGGCCCGGCGAGCTGGCTCCCCTCCATGTAAACCGCTCCGTCGACCCCCGTGGGCGCATCGTACCGGAGATCCCACACGAATCGGTTCAACCCGGCATGCGCCGGCAGCCGCTGCGCCCTTGACCCGTCAGCCCGTTCCGAAAGCGGCCGGTCGCCCGCAGGCTTCTCCTCGTTCGAATAGGTCCGGATCACCTGACCGCCGGCGTCCAGTACCTGGAGCACCACGGAAGATCGTGCCGCGGTCTTCAGGTAGTAGTCCAGCACCGCGCCGCCGGGCGGGTTTTCGCCCGCTGTTTCGGCGCGACCGCCGGAAGACCGGATCC
Source organism: uncultured Acidobacteriota bacterium (assembly GCA_963840225.1). Classification (GTDB taxonomy): domain Bacteria; phylum Acidobacteriota; class Vicinamibacteria; order Vicinamibacterales; family CAVVIG01; genus JBLMXQ01. Next base: position 1,284,822 of record CAWIYH010000003.1, on the reverse strand, counting down.
GGTACGCGGGCGCCGGGTGGAACAGGTGCACGTCGGCCGATTCGATGTCGGGGCTGTTCTGACGGAGCGGACCGATCGCGTCCAGAGTGTAGAACCCGCGACCGTGCGTCGCGACGACCACGTCGTCGCGCTTGACCTGCAGATCGTAGACGGGAACACGCGGCAGATTCAGCTGAAGCGACTGCCAGACCGCACCGTCGTCGAACGACATGTACGGCCCGACCTCGGTCCCGGCAAACAGAAGGCCCTTCCGCTTCGGATCCTCGCGGATCGAGTGCACATAGGCGTCTTGAGGCAGTCCGGCGGTGATCCCTTGCCAGGTCCTCCCGAAATCATCGGTTCTGTAAACGTACGGATGAAAATCGTCGAGCTGGTGCTGATCGGCGGCGAGATATGCTGATGCGGCAGCAAAGGGCGAGGGCTCGATGATGTTCACGCGAATCCATTCGGGCAGGCCCCTGGGCGTGACGTCGACCCAGTGCGAACCCCCGTCCCGGGTCAGCTTGACCAGACCGTCGTCGGTCCCGACCCAGATCAGACCCTTCTGGAGCGGCGATTCCGCAATCGTGTAGATGGTGTCGTAATATTCGGTTCCGGCATTGTCCTTTTCGATCGGCCCTCCCGACGTCTGCTGCTTGCCCGTGTCGTTTCGCGTCAGGTCCGGACTGATGGGCGCCCAGCTCATACCGCCGTCTGTCGTTTTGAAGACGCGCTCGGCGCCGTGGTACAGGACGTTGGCGTCGTGCGGTGAAATCAGAACGGGTGACGTCCAGTTGTAGCGGTGCCTGACCTGCGCAGCGTACTGTCCGTCCATGAATTGGGGCCAGGCCGAAATCATCTGGGCCTGCTCGGTGCGACTGTTCCAGCGCGTAATGGTCCCCGCGTAGCCGCTGGCATAAACGATTCCTGGATGGACTGGGTCCGGCGCGATGTACCCGCTCTCGCCTCCTCCGACGGAATGCCAATCGGAACGATCTATCCCGCCATGATCGGTCCGGCTGGCAATGGCCACGCTGGTGTTGTCCTGCTGCGATCCATAGACGTGGTAGAAGAAGTCATTGTCTGTGGTCACGCGATAGAACTGTCCCGTGGGCTGGTTGTCCTGCGCAGTCCAGGTCCGTCCACCGTCCACACTGATCGTCGCGCCGCCATCATCTCCCTCGATCATGCGCGCTGGATTGCTCGGATCGATCCACAATGCGTGGTGATCGCCGTGCGGGATCGGCAGCACGCCGAACGTCCTGCCGGCGTCCGTGGAGCGGAATGCTGCGAAGTTCAATACATAGACGGTGTCAGGGTCTCTCGGGTCGGCGAACAGATGAGTGAAATACCAGCCGCGCTGTCGCAGCCGATGCTCCGCGTTGACGCGTCTCCAGCTGTCTCCGCCGTCATTTGATCGAAACAGGCCGCCCTCGGCCGCTTCGACGAGCACGTACACGCGGCTGGAGTCGGCGCCCACCGCGATCGACATCTTGCCGAGGGGCCCCGCAGGAAGACCGGCCTGCAGTTCCTTCCAGGTCAGGCCGTCGTCGGTCGATCGAAACAGGCCGCTGCCGGGGCCTCCGCTGGTGAGTCCCCAGGGACTCCGGACCGTCTGCCACAGCGCGGCGTAGACAATTCGGGCGTTGTTCGGATCGAACGCCAAGTCGGTGCCGCCGGTCCGTTCGTCCCGGTAGAGCACCTTCCGCCAAGTCTTCCCGCCATCCTGGGTACGAAAGATTCCACGTTCGGAATTGGGCCCGTACGCGTGGCCGAGGGCTGCAACCAGCACGATATCCGGATCCGTTGGATCGACGAGGACCCTCGCGATGTGCTGCGTGTCGCGCAACCCGATGTTCGTCCAGTGCTGCCCGCCATCGGTCGACCGGTAGACACCGTCGCCAAACGAAATGTCGTTGCGGATACAGGCCTCACCCGTGCCCACGTACAGGACGTTCGGGTCGGAAGGAGCCACAGCGATGGCTCCAACCGACATGATTGGTGAACGGTCGGATGTCGGCTTCCAGCTTGCGCCGCCGTTTGTGGTCTTCCACACGCCGCCGGCGACGGCCCCGAAATAATAGACGTCCGGTTGCCCCGGAACCCCGCTGACCGCGAGAACGCGGCCGCCCCGGTACGGACCGAGGGACCGCCACCGCATTCCGCTGAACGTGGCCGGGCTCACCGACGCGATCGCCGTCAGGCCGCAGCAGGCGATCAGCGACACGGCGGAGACGAGAGACACGCGACGGGAGTAGGGGGTCATGGAGATACTCTCCTCTAGCCAGTACCGTGAGTGAGGTGCTCCGGAGTGAGATCGGATGACCGCAGGCCGGCAGGACGCAGCACCTCCAGCGAGCTGTTCCGGAAATAGGCCTCAGCAATCCGAAGCAGTTCGACTTCGCCGAATGCCCGGCCGATCAGTTGAACGGCAAATGGAAGCTTCTCGGACGTGAACCCGCCAGGCACCGTGATCGCCGGGAGCCCGGCAATGCTCGCTGGCCGATTCAGGCGGATCAGCGCCGAACGGACCGTCTCCTCCACGCCGCAGATCACGACCGTCTTCTGACCGATCACCGGCGCGTCGATAGGCACGGTCGGCGTCATGACGGCGTCCACCGTGCGGAGAACGGCCGCGAATTGTTCCTTCAGAACGCGCGCGGCGTCCGTCGCGGCCGCGTAGTCGGCTGCGCTCACGCGGTCGCCGAGCTCCAATCGGTCCCGGACGTCGTCACCGTATTCAGCCTCGCGGGCGGGAAAATAGCCCAGATGACGGTGCACCAGCGTCGCCTCCGCGTAGGCGAAGGGGACACAGCGCTCCGTGGCCTCCTGCAGGCTCGGCAGGTGGACCTCGCAGATCTCCGCCCCAGCCCGCTCGAACATGCGAGCTACGTTCTCGAAACCGTGGGCCACATCGGACGACAGGCGGTCGAAGTAGAACTCGCACGGTCGACCGAGCCTGAAGCGCCCGGCTTCCGTACGCAGCTCGCGCGCGAAATCAGGTACCGGCACCGCGGCTGTCGCCGGATCACGTGGATCGCGGCCCGCGATGGCGGTGAGCAGCACGGCGACGTCGGCCACACTCCGGGCAATCGGTCCCACGTGGTCGTGGGCCGGCACCAGCGGGATCGTTCCGTAGCAGCTGACGCGACCGAACGTCGGCTTCAGTCCGACAACGCCGCACAACGCGGCCGGGATCCGAACCGATCCGCCGGTGTCGGTGCCGAGGGCGGCAGAGGCAAAGCCGGCGGCGACGGCTGCGGCCGACCCCCCGCTCGAGCCGCCCGTCGTGCGATCGAGATTCCAGGGATTGTGCGTCGGCCCGTAGTGCTGGTTGTTGTTGGTCGCACCGTAGGCGAACTCACTCATGTTCGTCTTGCCGATCACGACCGCTCCCGCCTGGCGCAACCGGCGCACGACGGTGGCATCTCTGGCGGGAACGAAGTCGGCCAGGATCCTGGACCCGGCGGTCGTCCGCAGCCGCGCGGTCCAGATGTTGTCCTTGAGCGCGATCGGAATCCCGTGCAGGGGCCCGCGGTACCGACCGCGCAGAATCTCCGATTCGGCGCGCTCCGCGGCGCGCCGCGACCCTTTCCAGTCGATCGTGATGAACGCGTTGACCCTGGCGCCGTGCTCCTGAATGCGACCGATCAGCGACTCCAGCAGTTCGCGGGGCGAGATCTCCCGTTTCGCGATGAGGGAGGCGGCCTGATCAATGCTGAGCCATGCGAGCTCCTGCGACACGCGGACCCTGTCCCTGGGCTCTACTGGCGCTTGGCGCTCGATGAGGAAGACGCGGTTCCGGTTCTATTCACCACCACCTGCCCCCCTTTCATCACCCAGCGGACGCCCTTCAGCACGACGTTGATGTCGGCCAGCGGATCGCCGTCGAGCGCGACAATGTCGGCGTAGTAGCCAGGCGCGACCGCGCCGAGCGACTTGTCGTCGGGCACCAGGGCGGCATTGATCTTCGTCGTCGTGATCAGCGCCTGCTCCGGCGTCATGCCGCATTCCACGTACAGTGGCAGGTCGCGGGCGTTCTGTCCCCAGCTGACAAACACCGCGTCGGACCCCATGCCGATCCGCACGCCGGCCTTGATTGCCCGTCGCGTCGTCTCCATGTTCCGGTCGATATAGTCCTTGAACTTCTCGGCGTACCCGGGTGCGAAGCGGTACCAGTCGGCGTTCTCCCAGTAGACCTTGTTGTGTGCGATCGTCGGCACATAGACGATGCCCTTGGCCGCCATTTCCCGAAGCGTCGCATCGTCGATGTCGACCGCGTGCTCGAGCGAGTCGGGGGCGGCGTGCACCGCGTCGCGCGCGCACCCGCCGCCGTAGCAGTGAATGGCGATTTTCTTGCCGTAGGCGTGCGCCGCCTCGACGGCCGCCTTCATCTCCTCGTAGGTGAACGTCTGATGCTCAGTGTTCACATTGTCGAAGCCGCCGGTCGAACCGAACATCTTGATCACGTCGGCGCCGGCCCCAATCTGCTCGCGCACCGCCTTCATGACGGCCGCCCGGCCGTTGGCCTCACCACTACCCGGCACCAGAACCTCGCCCGGACGCGGCGCGCGGCTCGTTGCGTGAAGACCGTAACCGGCGCCGTAAATCCGGGGGCCGACCATGGCGCCTCGATTGATCAGATCGCGCATCGAGAGGTCGGCGTAGTCCTGGGAACTGAGATCCCGCACGCTGGTGAATCCGGCCTCCAGCGACTTCCGGGCGTTTTCCTGAGCCAGAAACACGCGTTCAGCCGTCGGCAGGCCGAAGCTATACTGCGTCGGCTTGACGCCCGGCGGCAGGTCGTGCGGAGCCCAGTATGTGATGTGCGTGTGCGCGTCAATCAGGCCGGGGATGCCATAGTACCTGGACAGATCGATCACATGCGCGTTGGCTGGAACGGCGGCGCTGCCGCTGCCGACCGATTTCACGCGATCGCCGTCGACGACGACCACGGCATCCGTCGTCACCTTGTCACCGTCCCACAGCTTTCCGAACCGAAGCGCTGTGACCTGCGCACCGGCGGTTGCAGGACCTCGGGCCGGCTCCTGCTGAGCGCGAACCGCAGGCGCCCCGAGAAACGTTGCTGCCACGATCGCGAACGGCAGCAGTTGCTGAATTGCCTTCCGAGCACCCATCGGCCCCTCCACTCGTGTACTCTGTGCGACGTCCAGTCCTCTCCCGGACGGACCTGGTGAGCGGACGCTGCCAGCCCGCGGTCAGAAGATGTACTTCACGCCGATCTGCACCTGTCGCGGCGACCCGACGTTCGCCTGCTGAATCTTCGAAAGGCTGGCCGAGTCGAAATTGGCGACCGGCAGATTGTAATGAGCGATGTTGAAGATGTTGAAGATCTGAACCTCCACTCGGAGCCGCTGAGAGTTACCGCTCATGGGAATATCGCGCAGGACCGAAACATCGAGATTGTCGAAGCGTGGTCCGAAGAACGCGCTTCGCGGGGCATTCCCGAAGCGGCCGGGAGCCGCCATGAACGCGCACGGATTGAACCAGTTCGCGGTGGTGTGAATGTCGCTCGGCGCGCTGCAGCTGGGATTGGCCGCCACCGGGCCGGCCACGAACGGATCGCCCACCAGGTCGGGACGGTCGGAACCGCCGCTGGGGACCGTTCCGCTCTGCGGCACGCCGCGCGTGACCGTGAACGGATGTCCCGACTGCAGCGTCAGGATGCCGCTGACCGACCAGTTGCCGAACAGGGCGCCGAGCAACCCGCTGTTCAGCATTTGGCGTCCCCTTCCGAAGGGCAGCTGGTAAACGAGATTCGTCACGAATCGATGATTCGTGTTGTACTGGCAGTTGCCCCACTCGGCTCCGAGGTCGTACGGGTTCTGTGGTGTGGTTCCGCCCGAGGCGCCCGAGCCGAAGAACGCCCCGTTGTCCTTGCAGTGTGAGAACGTGTAGGAACTGAGAAGCGTCAGGCCGCCGGCGTTGCGCTTCTCGGCCTTCAGCTGCAAGGCGTTGTAACGGCTGCTTGCGCTGTTGTCGATCGTCTGGAGAAACGCCGAAAACTGCGGGTATGGTATGGACTGGCCGAGGTCCGGCTGGTTCACACGGTGAAAGCGCGCGAGCCCCACACCACGGCTTCCCACATAACTGACGTCGAGCAGCAGATTGCTGATCGGCGTGAATTCGGTCCCCACGTTCCACTGCTGCATGTAGGGGTCTTTATAGTGCAGCGCCATGAATGACCCGCCCGGCGGCGTCTGCGACGCCGGCTCGTTGAAGATGCTCTGAATCGTCGCATCGCCCGGGTTGACGATGAACTGCGTCGTCCGGAAAGGCGGATTCAACCGTGCTCCCAGTTGCGCATTGAGCAACAGCTGATCGTAGTAAATGCCGTAGCCCGATCGGACCACGAGACGGTCAGAATCCAACGGACGCCAGGCGAAGCCGACGCGGGGAGCAAAGTTGTTGCGGTCCGGCAGGTAGATCGCGTCTGGAAGGCCATTCGTACCGGCGACGATGAACTCGCAGCCGGGCTTCGGCGTGCACGTGGCCGAGGCCGGACTCAAATCGGGAGCGCTCAGTTCATTGTGTCCTTCCGTGACGGGGACGTAGTAGTCCCAGCGCACGCCGAGGTTCAGCGTCAGCCGCGACGTCGCCCGGACATCGTCCTGAATATACGCGCCATACGAGTTCTGGTACAGATCCATGAGCACGCCGGAGTCGACTGACTGAGCGGTGGACGGAATCCCCTGGAGCAGCTGCACGAGCGGAGACGTGCTGCTGGTGCCGTTGAAATTCCAGATCCCGCGCGCACTGGTGTCGAACAGCAGGTGGTAGAGGTACCGGCGGAACTCGCCGCCAATCTTGAATTGGTGCCTCCCGCCGTTGAAGGAGGGATTCCAGGCGAAATTGTCCATGAGATGGAGCGTGTACGTCGGATGGTCCTGCGGCGTGTTCGTCGGCTGGCCAATGTTGTCGAACCCGGACACGCTGACGTTGGGATAGCCGAGGTCGATCGGATCGCTCAGCACGGTGGGAAATCCCAGCCGCTCGTTATGGTTCGTCTTGTCGGCCTGCGTGAAGATTCCGTGCTCGCCGTTGAAGCCGGCGCGGAACTCGTTCAGCGTGTTCGCGTTGAAGATGTGGTTCCAGCTGACGCCGCCGTTCTGGCCATGCGTGATGACGGTTGTGCCGTAGCCCGGCAACTGCGTGTAGGGGGACAGGGGATCGAACGGGTTGTCGCGATTGCCGAAAGACAGGGCGTAGTGGCCCGACATGTTGTCGTGCACCCCGAGGACCTGGTCTACTTTCGCCGTGAAATACGGCTCCTTCTGCTTGATGATCGGGGCAGACAGATAACTGTTCGACGTCGCAGGGTCGCCAACATTGGCAGCCGGGTACAAGTTGAAAATGTTCACGCCGGCGGGGTTTCGCTGGCTCTCCGGGACGGCCGCGAGAGCTGCGGCGCGCTGGACCTGCGAAGGCACCGTTGCGAACCGCGTGTCGGCCTGCCGCAGCAGCAGGTACTCGAACGACGCGAAGAAGAACGTCTTGTCGTGCACGATCGGGCCGCCAAGCGAGACCCCGAACTGACTGCGATCGAGGCGCGGGATCGGGCCGCACGCGCCAGTAACGTCCGGGCCGCAGTCCGGCAGATCGAAGGGATTCTTGGAATCGAGGTGCCGGTTGCGCAGGTACTCGTACCCGCTGCCGTGAAAATCGTTCGTGCCACTCTTCAGGACCACGTTGATCTGCGCCCCCGAGCTGCGCCCGTACTCGGCCGAATACGTGCCGGTCTGGACCTTGAATTCCTGAATGGCTTCAACCGACGGCACGGCGCTGTACTGATTGATCACGAGGTCGTTGTTGTCGATACCGTCGAGCAGGAAGTTGTTCGAGATCTGCCGCGCGCCGTTCGCGCTCAACGCCAGCCCCTGGCTCGAAACCAGCGTGCCTTCGGCATCGATCTGAACCCCTGGCGCCAGGTAGGCGAAGTTGACAAAGTTGCGCTCGTTCAGCGGGAGGTTCGAAATCTGGACCTGGTTGACGACCTGCCCGAGCGATGAGGTGTCGGTCTGAATCAGCGGGGCCGCTGCAGTGACTTCCACATTTTCAGCGACCGACGCGACATTCAATTTGACGTTCATGCGGACGGTCTGGTCCACCTGCAGCTGAACGTGCCGAATCACGGCCTTGTTGAAGCCTTGAAGGTCCGCCGAGATCTGGTAGTTGCCAGGAGGCAGGAGCGGCGCGCTGTAATCGCCGGTCGCGCTCGTCACGACGGTCCGGGTGATGTTGGTTCCTTCGTTTTGGATCGTGACGGTCACGCCAGGGAGCACGCCGCCGCTGCTGTCGACGACCCTTCCGACGATCGCCCCGGTGTTGGCCTGACCGAACACGGCCGCAGCGCACAAGAGCGCGCCAAACGCGAACAGCGTAACCCTCGATGCTCGATCCACGGACGTTGAGGTCATCGTTGACGTCATTGCTGCGCTCCACTCCATATCGTTGAAGCCGCCCGACCAGAGTCGGTCGTTGCACCCCGTGGAGACGGGGGCCGGTTGGAGCGGATTACATCGCGCGCTGGACGCGGTGTCTAGGACGTGCTTAAGGCTGGAACAGGATTAGCGCGAAGGAAAATGCCGTGCCCGATGAGGTCAGGACCGATGGCGCAGGTTTCGGAACTCGCTGGGGGTGACTCCCATGTGTCGTTGGAAGACCCGGGTCATGTGGCTGTGATCGCAGAAACCTGACCTCAGGGCAATATCGACGAGCGTCTCATCGGACCCGATGAGCTGCTGGCAGACCAGCTCCACGCGGAGCTTACGGATGTAGCCGCCAACCGGAACGCCCTTCCTGCGTCGGAACTCCCGCGCAAGGTGCACCGGGTGAACACCGGCGGCTCCGGCCACGTCCCGGAGACTCGGACAACTCCTGAAGTGTGCGTGGACGTAATCAATCGCGCGCTGCAGCCAGGGCGGATTTCCAGAGGGAACGCTCCGTCGACGCGCCATTCCCGCGATCAATTCCAAGGCCAGCGCCTCGATGCACAGCGACGACGCTGCGTCCTTCCTCCAGAGCTCGCGATGGAGGCGATTACCGAGTTGGAGAAACCTGTCGCCGCTCGCGATTGAGCGAGATGCCAGGCGGGCTCCAAACCCCCCGATGCGCTCGAGCCAGCGTTCCGAGAACTCCAGGTTCAACAGACAACTGTCGACACCATGGATACGGTCCGCGTGCGTCTCGCCTGCCTCGTGGAGGACGACATCGCCTTCGGCGATGTCCGAGCTCTGGCCCTGGCAATCTTCGGTGTACCCGCCCCGGAGAACGACCGTGAAAAAAGGCCACTGATGCGCGTGCCAAGGGACGCTCTCGTGTGGCTGGTAGACGGCTTCTACGACGTGCAGCCCCGCGATTTCCCGTTGGGCCACTTGGGTGCCGCAGAAGTTTCCGGAGAGTACGCGCATCCCGATCCGCCTCGGATGCTCAATGTGCGCCTGGCTGCATGGACGACGACGCCTCTGTCCTTTGGTCCGTCTGCTATCTATCACGAATTCGGGCGGCTGGAGGGACGATCTTTCCCGCCGCCAAGGCCCCGACCGGGGGATCCAATTCCGTGAACCCGCCTCTTGCAGGTGGGCACCTCGTCCGGTGCAGAAGCGGTGTGAATTGCAGCGATACAGGCGGACGGGGTGCCCTGTGGCCGGATTCCGTGTGCCGGACGAACCGAACGCACTGGACCCGCGCACCATCCGTCAATTATCAGCTCGCGCGCGCGCGGACGGTCCCCGCTGGCGATGAGGCCACCGGGCTAGCTCATGTAATTTGTGGGATGAAACCCCGGACTAGCCGAGTCGCTCGCGCAGGCGGCGCAGTCCGGCCGCGAGCGCCAGCTTCGTTTCGATGAACCGCCAATGGAACCAAGCCTCTCCTGCAGATGGGCTTGGTGGCGATTGAGGCCCTCTCGTATGCGGACACGGACAAGAAGCGGACAATCCTGCAGAGTCGGATTCGATGTCGACGACGACGGACGGGAACCACAGTGGACGCGATCCCTAACCCGCTCTACGGCTGCACGATGTTGTTGCGGATTGCGTAGCGGACCAAATCGCTCACCGATCGGAGACGAAGCTTGCGCATGATGTTGGCGCGGTGTGCTTCGATCGTCTTTGTGCTGACGCCCAGACGCGTGGCGGCTTCTTTGTTCGAATAGCCTTCCGCGACCAGCTGGATGATCTCTCGCTCACGTGGCGTGACCGAGTCTTTCCAGATCTGTTCCGTTCCAGTGCCGGCCTCGCGTAGAAATCCATCCAGCACGAATTCGGTGACGCCTGAGGTCAGAAACGGTTTGTGCCGACGCAGGGCATCGACCGCGGTAATGAGCGAATCGTCGGCGTCCGACTTCAGCACGTATCCGCGCGCACCCGCCTGGAGCACCTCGCGCGCGAGCTGCTCGGAGTGATGCATCGTCAGCACGAGTACTTCGGTCTGCGGCGACTCGTGGACGATCTGCCGCGTCGCCTCGAGCCCGTTCAAGTCCGGCAGGCTCAGATCCATGACGACGACTTCCGGCTGATGCCGTTTCACCGCGTCCACCGCCTCGCGTCCCGTCGTCGCTTCGGCGACCACCTCCCATCCGGCATGTGATTCGAGCAACGCGCGCACGCCGCGCCGAACGACCGCGTGGTCGTCGACGACGACGATTCTCAGCGGCGCCGCGTTCATGCGGGCTGGCCCACGAGCGGCACGCGGGCGCGCACGACCGTTCCCTGCTCGCCGGACTCGATGTCGAGAATTCCGCCCAACTGCTGGAGCCGCTCGCGCATGCCGGCAACCCCCACGCCGAGGGCGCCGCCGCCCTCCGGCAGCTGCTGGAGCAGCTCCGCCGGCATCCCCCGTCCGCTGTCCTCGATTTCGAGCGTCAGACCGTCTTCGGTGCGGCGTAACCGAATCGTCGCATGCTGACTGCTCGCGTGCCGGTGCACGTTGATCAATGCCTCCTGCACGACGCGGAAGAGCGCCGTCTCAACGTCCTGATCGAGCCGTTCGAACGACGACGGCAGATCGAGTTCGACCACGACGCCGCTGCGGGCCGCAAATCCTTCGGCGTACCACCGGAGCGCCGACACGAGTCCGGTTTCGTCGAGGAACGGCGGATGCAGAAGGTATGACAACGTGCGGACGCCGGTCATCGACCTTTCGGCCAACTCGATGCTTTCGGTCAATGAGGAGCGGTCGACGTCTGCCAGCGTCGACCCGACGGTCCGGGAAAGTCGCGCGAGGAGCATCTTCAGCGCGGCTAGGTCCTGGGCCGTTGTTTCGTGCAGCATTTGTGCAATGCGGCGCCGCTCGTCGTCCTGTGCCCGCATCAACCGACCGCTCAACGCGCGCATCTGCGCGAGCGAATCGTGCAGTTCGCGCTCGGCCCTCTTTTGCGCGGATACGTCCTCGAGCGAGAACACGGCGCCGGTGATTCGGTCTTCGAGGTCGCGGAGCGGCGCCGCCGATACGGCGACGGTCTTTGGTCTGCCGTCGAAGGCTTCGATATCGATGATTTCGTTGACGGTCGTTTCGCCCTTGAGACGCGCGCGCGCCGAAGGCCAGTCGTCCGGCGCCACCGGCCGCCCCGTGTCGTGCCACCATCCCTTGCTGCGCGCGTAGCGCTCCGGACCGGACGGGATCGTGTCGGTCCAGATTCGCCGCGCCGCAGGATTGCTGAGCACGATGTTGCCCTCGCGATCGGTCACCGTGACGCCGATCGGCAGCGTGTCGACGACGGTTCGCACGCGCCGCTCGTTTTCCTCGAGCGCCTGCTCCGCGCGTTTGAGATCGGTGATATCACAGGCAATCGCAAGCACGCATTGCTCGCCGAGAATCTGAATGCGCTCGAGCCAGACGAGTACGACGAGCGTCTCGCCGGATCTTGTCCGGGCGTTGACCTCGACCCGGTGCACCCCTCCGCGTTCCTGCAACTCGCGCCACAGCCTCTCGCCGTCAGCCGGCTCGGCCCACATCCCGAGGTCGACCGACGTCTTTCCGATCGCTTCGGACCGTGGATGTCCGAACAGCGCGACGTACTGATCGTTCACGTACATGAGACGCTGGTCGGCAAAGCGCGCAATTGCCACGCTCGCGGGGCTCGAGTAGAACGCCGTGGAGAAACGGTGCTCGCTCTCACGCAGCCCCGTCTCCGCCTCGTGCCATTCGACGATGATGCTGGCGAGGCGTGTGGCGCGCTCCACGAGATGGAGGCGCTCGTCGGTGGGAGCCTCCCGCGCGTCGTCGTAGACCGCGAACGTTCCGAGGACGCGGCCATCCTTCGAGAAGAACGGCGTCGACCACAGGCTCGCAAATCGTGCTTCCGCTGCGGCGGTGCGCCACGCGGGACAAAGCAGGGGACTCGAGGCGATATCGTCGACGATGACCGATCGGCGCAGGTTAACGGCAGATCCGCACGTGCCGCTGGTGGGAAGCGCAGCGAAGGAGGTCGTCGCGTGGCGCCACGCGTCGGGAACGCGTGGTCCTGCAGCAAATCCGAGTTGCCGGCCGTCGCCGTCGAGGAGATATATGGATGAGATCAGGCCGGACTGCTCATCGATGACGCTGCACAGCGCCGCGAGGATGACCGACAGGTCCGCCCCGGTTGTCATCAACTCGAGGACATTGCGTTCGCCGAGGAGAAGTGTCCCGTCCTCTGATGGATTCAAAGCCACGATCACGGCCACTCTATACCCGATTCGTCTGCTGAGGGTCGATCGGCCGAGCTCAACCGCCACGTCACCCTGTCGTTCCGCACACGCGCGAATCGACCGACGCCGCCTTGTCGGGACATCAGTAGTTTTGCTTAGAGTTCCGTACGTGTTTTCCCGCCACCGTCACCACACTCTCCCGAATTGGCGATGGCGTGCGTACGCGGTGCAATGGGCGCATGGAGACCGCAGACACTACGGACCGCGCCAACGCCTTGCATGTCCTGCTCATCGAAGACGACCCTGTCCATACGCAAGCCGTCTCGGATGCCCTACATGCCGAACGCTCATATCAGCTTCAGGTCTCGTCAACCGCTCGCCTGTCGGATGCTCTTGAAAAGCTTCGACAGACATCATTCGACATGGTCGTTCTCGATCTGAATCTCCCGGACAGCCGCGGCATCTCGACCTTTCAACAGCTGTGCGCCGTAGTCCCGCAGATGCCGATTGTTGTGTACTCCGCAATCAACAGTGAGGAGGTCGTCGGCGCGGTCCTTCGTGGAGGTGCCGAGGACTATGTCGTGAAGAACGTATCAGAGCGGCCGATCACGACCGCCGTTCGCTACGCGCTCGAGCGGCATCGCCACCGCGAAGGGCTGCGCACGACCGCATCTCGGTACCGGAGTCTGGTGGAGGGCGCCGCTCAGGGCATCCTGATCCACGTCGGTGGGGTGATTCGGTTCGCGAACCCGGCGCTCGCGGCGCTCGTCGGCTTCGATTCGGCCGACGACATGGTTGGCCAGGAGATGTGGCCGTTCATCGCCCCGGAAGATCGCCCAATCGTGTCCGAGTACGCGCGACAGCGGGCACAAGGGGAAGCTGCGCCGGTGCGGTACCAGCTCCGGATCGTCCGCCCCGACCGGAGGGTCCGATGGGTAGATTGCACCGTGTCGGTCATTGCGTGGGATGGCGAGCTCGCCTCGATGGCCGCGCTCCTCGACGTGACCGATCGGAAGGCTGCCGAGGAGCACCTGCGGGCCAGCGAAGAGCGATTCAGGCTCCTCGCCGACAACATCAAAGAGGCATTTCTCATTGTCGAACTGCCGACGGGCCGCCCACTCTTTCTGAGCCGCATGTGGGAGGACCTGTGGGGCATTCCGGTCGACGAGGCCTACGCGAATCCGCAGGTCTGGTTCGATGGCATTCACGTCGACGATCGCGCAGCCGTGGTCGCCTCGTTCCGGGCACTGCAGCTTGGCGAGCCCGCAGTGGACGTGTTCCGAGTTCGCCGACCCGACAAATCGATCTGCTGGGTGCGCGCCCGAACCTTTCCGGTCCGCGCGCCGAACGGGCGGGTAAGCCGCGTCGTCGGTCTCATCGAGGACATCACGGCCGTCCGCGAAACAGAGGAACAACTCCGCCAGGCGCAAAAGATGGAAGCCATCGGGCAACTGGCTGGCGGGATCGCGCACGACTTCAACAACCTGCTGGTGGTCATTCGCGGTTACGCGGGACTGATCGCGCTGGACCTCGCGTCGACGCATCACGCTCAGCAGGACCTCGATCAAATCAAGGCCGCCGTCGACAGCGCCGCGAGCCTGACGCGTCAGCTTCTCGCGTTCAGCCGGCGGCAGATTCTGCAGCCGCAGATTCTCGACTTGAACCGAGTGCTGCGTCGGGTCGAGATGCTGCTGCGGCGCGTGATTGGCGAGAACATCACGTTAGCAATGAACCTGACATCGCCGCTCGCGCGCGTCAACGCTGATCCAACTCAGATCGAGCAAGTCATCATCAACCTGGCGATCAACGCTCGAGATGCAATGCCGACGGGTGGACGACTGACGATCGAAACCGCGGAAGTTGAGCTCGACGAGACGTACGTCAAGAGTCATCGCGGGGCGGCTGCCGGCGGGCACGTCCTGATCGCGGTCACCGACACCGGCGTAGGCATCGACGAGGCGACACAACGGCGCCTGTTCGATCCGTTCTTCACGACCAAACCGCCTGGCCGTGGCACGGGCCTCGGCCTCGCCACCGTGTATGGTGTCGTCAAGCAAAGCCGCGGAAGCGTGTGGGTCTACAGCGAGCGGGGCCTGGGCTCGACATTCAAGATTTATCTGCCGGCCACGACCGCGAGGACGGAAGCGCTCGACGAATCGCGGGCGCCAGATCGGCCGTTGACCGGGACCGAGACCGTGCTGGTTGTCGAAGACCAGGAAGAGGTCAGGTCCGTAATCGCGGCAACGCTGCGGCGACAAGGGTACTCGGTGCTGCTCGCGTCGGATGCGGATGACGCGATCGCGGCGAGCCGGAACCATTCAGGCCCCATTCACCTCCTGCTGAGTGATATCGTCCTGCCTGGCCTGAGCGGACGTGAACTGGGCCGGCGGCTGCTCGCCGAGCACCCTGACGTCCGCGTGCTCTATATGTCCGGGTACACAGACGATGCCATCGTTCGTCACGGCGTCCTTGAACCGGGCCTCGCGTTCATACAGAAGCCTTTCACGGGAGACGCGCTGCTGCGGAAGACCCGTGACGTGCTCGACGGACCCCGGCCATCGGTATAGGGGCGTCAGTGACCGCGTCGACAGAACCGGGGCACCCGTGCGACGCCGAGTACCGGTGGTCGAGGCGAAAGCCCTGCGGCCCTGTTCGCCGATACTCAGGACTGAACCGCCCCTTGCGCGCAACCGAACCGTCGGCCGCACGCCGAACATGTCGTCCATCGCAGTGCCCTGCAGATCGTCTCGAATGCGTCGCCAATCGTTCAGGTCCGGCAACAGCAAACGAGACTTTCGAGAGGCGCCCCGCTCGTCAGCTGTTGCAATGAGTGACGTGAGATCAGTGCGATAAGTGTCCGCCGAGCACATGAACATCGATGATCAGGAGGCGTACGGTGAAGGCGATCGTGGTAACGGACCAGGCTGCGGGAACAGCCGGGATGACGCTGGTGGAGCGGCCCGAGCCGCAGGCAGCGATAAACGACGTCGTCGTTCAGGTTCATGCGTCGGGGTTCGTTCCGACTGAGCTGACGTGGCCCTCGACCTGGACCGATCGCCGCGGCCGTGACCGAACACCGTCGATCCCTGGGCACGAGCTGGCCGGAGTGGTCACGGCCTTCGGCTATGGCACGACGGGTCTATCGGTCGGACAGCGGGTGTTCGGCCTCGCGGACTGGTATCGCGACGGCACCCTGGCCGAGTACGTGGCGATCGAGACACGCAACCTCGCGCCGCTCCCGGGCGACGTCGACTTCACAGTGGGCGCGAGCCTGCCGATCTCGGGCCTGACCGCGTGGCAGGGACTGTTCCAGCACGGCCGCCTTCAGGCGGGGCAGAGCCTCCTCGTGCACGGCGCTGCCGGCGCCGTCGGGTCGATGGTGACGCAACTCGCACGAGAGGCCGGCGCCTACATCATCGGCACCGGACGCGCTGCCGACCGCCAGACGGTGCTCGACTTCGGCGCGAAGGAGTTCGTCGACCTCGAACACGACATCCTCGAAGACGTCGGCCGAGTCGATCTGGTGTTCGATGTCATCGGCGGCGACATCGGGACGCGGTCCGCAGGCCTGATTCGAGCCGGAGGAACACTGGTATCCATCGTCGGGCCGCCCGAGGCGCGGCCCGCCGACAGCCTGGCGGTCGACTTCGTCGTCGAGTCCGATCGTGCACAACTGAGCGAGATCGTCCAGCGCGTGCGGGACGGACGACTGCGGACGAACATCGGCACCGTCTCGACCCTCGACGATGCGGTCGCCGCCTTCAACCCGACCGCGCGGATCAAGGGGAAGACGATCATCTGCGTTCGCCCGTGAGCGACACGCGAACATCGATGCACGCAGCCGCCCGGCGCTGTCCAGGTCGGCCGGCCGTGTCGTATCAGCCCCAGCCAGCGACGCAGCCATCGCTTTCACATCGGAGATCAACGGCGCTAGCGCACGCCCGGCACGACACCCTCGGTGGACGGGGCAAGTCCCGCATCTTCTCGACGGTCCAAATCCCGGGCGGCCATCGTGCACCGCTTCGAGGCGGCGCTTCGGCTGCTCGACGAGCGCTGCCGTGTCTACCAGTACCTGGTCAAGCGGACCATCGACCCGATCGTGCCGGCCCGCTGCGCACAGCCGGTCCCCGCGGAGGCGATCCGGCAGCGGGCGGCGTACCTGAATCGGCGACAGGACGATCTGTACGAGCTCGCGCTGTACCTCGTGCTCCTCTACGAGGCGCCGGCCACGCGGTGCGCCGGGACGACCTGGCGGGACCTGTTTCGAAAGCCGACGGAGGCGCTACACGGGTGGCTGTCGGCGCGTCACACGATCGCGCCGCTCGAGACCGAGCTCGATCGTGCCATCGCGACCCAGGCGGACGCGTCGAGGTGCAGGTCAGCGACATCGGCCTCCAGCGCCTCGGGAAGACTGAGGCCTTTCGCTTCTTCCGACAGCTGCTGAACTACGACCCGGCGGTTGCCGCGGCGGCGCCGCTGGCCTACGACACGCACGTCGATGACTTCGTCGCAGATTCGCCGGTCGAATGTCATCGCGAGCACCTCCAGGTCGGTCAACGGCGGGTCCGCGTCTTGGCCGAATGCTGCATCTCAAGAGAGCGTTCGCCGAGATGCGCGGGCTCGACATCACGCCCTATCGGATCAGCGCGTATCAGGCGCACCGGCAGCGTGATCAGACTCGACCCCGAACGTTCGAAGAACAAGACCGGCAGAGTGCTGCCGATGTCGCAGCCAGTGAAGGAGGTGTTGAAACGACGAATGGCCGAGCGGCGACTCGACCAGCCGCTGGTGTTCCATCGCAACGGCGAGCCGTTGAATCGACGATTTTCCTGGACAATCTGGCGGAGGGAGAGGGATTCGAACTCTTTGGACCTGCAACTATTCTAGTTTGCTAGAGAAATCGAAGCGATCGAACCGCCAGAAACGCTCGAAACCCGGGGTCCAGGTACAAGACAGGTACAGTGACTCCGCACCAGAGCGGGCGTCCGTTCGTGCGCGTCAGGCCGCGTGCGTCCGCGGCTTCTGCGACAGCAGACGGGCGACATCCTCCCGTTTCGCACCGAGCCCGAATAGCACACGTAGGAGCAAATCGGTACTGACGGACTTGTCTGCGGCCTCCATCTTGGCCACGCGCGACTGGCTCGAGCCGAAACGTTCCGCGACCTCAACCTGCGTGAGGCCGAGCCGCTCGCGCAGGCGGCGCAGCCCGGCCGCGAGCGCCAGCTTCGTTTCGATGAACCGGCGCTCCTCGGGCGACAAGCCGAGAAAATCGCTGGCATCGCCGACGGTCCATCCGGCTCGTTCGAGCCGCCGCTGTTTACTTCTTTCCACGAAGCCCGATTCCTTTCTTGGTTGTCAGTGCCAGGTACGTCTGCAATCGCCGCTGGCAGTCCGTAATCACCGTGTGCGGCGTCGCGGCCGTCTTCTTGCTGAACACCTCCAGGACCACAATGGCGTCAGCGGCTACGTGATAAACGATTCGCCAGGCCTGATCGCGATCGCCGATTCGCAGTTCGTGGCAGGCACGCCCAATGTCCGGCATCGGGCGTGACGCCGGAAATTCAAGAGGTCCTCCCCGCTGAAGCCGGCGCAGTAGAAACCCGGCCTCGACGCGCGCCTCCGGGCTGAAGGGCGGCGACTTGACTTCGCCACGCAACCAAACCAACGGCTTGTCGCGCGGACTCATTGCACGCCATCGTATGTCATATCGGACATATCCGCAAGCCCATTCAAAGTATGCCGACGTCGAACGGCCAGGCCGAGCGAGCACAGGATTGCGCTGAACGATCGCCGCTCGGCTGTCAGCGTCCTATCCCATCATCTGGGGCCCGGAGCGCTGCTGTGTCGCCTCGAGCGCGGACTGATGCGATACGTCGCTGCAGCCCGGCGATCAGCTGCGCCTTGTCGTTCGTGTAGATCTGCACGTCGTAACGGGCGCGCGACACAGCCACATAGGTCCAGACGGATCTGCAGGTGACCATCCGCATCGAGGCGTTCGAGGGTGCCCAGCTCCCGGTTCGCCACATGCCGGCGGCGATGGGGCGCGGTGAACTGGACCCGATCGCCGACGGAGAACGCCCGTCCCGCCTCGCGATAGAGGGTGACGCCGGACAGGCGCCGCGGGTCGTAGGTGATCTCACCACCGACAGCCCGCTGAACGGTCAACCGGTTGTCGGAGCCGTGGATCTGGACGACCCGCGCGTAGCTGCCGGCGTCCAGACCGAGCACCTGGATGCCCTTCGTGTACCGAATGATGTCCCCCACGTCGTAGCGATTCGCCCAGGCGCGATCGACGCCCGTAAGGTCCTGGCGAGCGATCAGCACGGTGAGGGAGCGCTCCTGCCGGTCCACGTGGTCGGCCGCCTGCAGCTCGCGGTGAATGGCCGTGTTGAGGTCGCGAAGGAGGTCAGAAATGACCCTTTGGACCCGACCCTCCGGGGTCAGGTCTGGCCCTGACTGAAGTCGCCCATGGTAGTGGACCGCCGCTGGGTGCGCTGGTGCCGCGCTGGGCAGGGTCGAGTGTGTCCGACAAGGTGGCGTCGGCAGTAACGGTCGAGGCCTCGAATTGCCCTGCTGTCGAATCCAGAAATTTGGGATTCGTAAGGTAAAACCAGTTCGCGAAGCCGTCGGCTGTCGCGCTCCCGACCTACGTGCTTGATCGGCTCCAGTGCAGCCGTGCACGAGGTCCGACGCCGCCTCCCACCCCCCAGGTCGAGCGAGCGCCGGATGTACTCGCCGCCAAGGCTGCCCTGGACCCAGATCGGACACTTGCAGTTGCGGACTCGCCGAGATCGATGGCGGCAGGGTGGCTGGTGGCGCCTGTAGATGCTGAGCACTCCGGCAGTATCGCCGGAAGGGACAATTTAGGTACAGTAGCTGCCGTAATCGCTGCAATTCATTGATTCAACGTTGTTTATTGTGGCGGAGGGAGAGGGATTCGAACCCCCGGAACCCTTCCGGGTTCAGTGGTTTTCAAGACCACCGCCATCGACCACTCGGCCATCCCTCCCGCCTGCGCTCGCGGAACCCGCAAGCGCGCTGCGGCGGGCAAGCCCGCCTTCGCAAGCGTACATCACTCTGGCTTGCTCCGCCGTGGCTCGCCAAAGGATCGTCAGGCGCGCGTCCGCAATGTGTCACCCGTAGTGGCGTTTCTCTCAGGCTCGATCCAGCAGGAGAATCGTGTGCAGCAGCACATCGGCGCCGTGGGCCACGTCGTCCCAGCGCGACAGCTCCCGGGGCGAATGGCTGATGCCGCCGACGCTGGGGATGAAGATCATGCCCATCGGACCGAGGCGCGCCATCATCTGCGCGTCGTGCCCGGCGCCGCTGGGCAGGCGCATGCTCTCGAGGCCGAGTTCCGCGGCCGCTTTCTCGATGGCCGACTGAATGTCCGGCGTGGCCACCGCCGGCGGGTCGTGTTCCACTTTGCGAAACGCGACCTCGGTTCCGGTCTGCTGTGCGATCGCCTGCGCGCGTCGCTGAATCTCCGCTCCGAGGCGGGCAATCTTCTCCGCGGATAGGTCGCGCAGCTCCACGCTGCACTTCACCAGCCCGGGCACCACGTTGCGCGCGTTGGGCGACACCTCCAGATGTCCCACGGTGCCCACCTGCCGCCCGGGCTCGCCGGTGACGACGTCCTGGACGGTCTCGATCAGCTTAGCCGCGGCCAGCAGGGCGTTGCGGCGTTCCGGCATCGGCGTGGTGCCGGCGTGGTTGGCGAAGCCTCGAATCTCGACGTCGTACTCGTCGATGCTGACGATGCCCTCGACCACGCCGATCGGAATGCCGGCTTTCGCGAGAGTCCCGCCCTGTTCGATATGGAGCTCCAGGTAGCAGCGGAAGGATCCGGGAGCGCGCCTGGCCTCAGCCAGCCGCTCGGGATCGCCGCCGATCTTACGGACGCCGTCGGCCAGCTTCAGCCCGCTGAAGACGCGATCGAAGGCAGCGGCCGGCAATTCCCCGGCAGCAATCGTGCTGCCGATCAGCCCGCCTTCCTCGTTCTGCCAGATCACCACTTCCAGCGGATGCCGCGTCTGCACGCCCCGCTCGTGCAGGGTGTGCATGATCTCGATGGCCGACATGCTGCCCACGTCGCCGTCGAAGTTGCCGCCGCTCGGCACGGAGTCGATATGGGAGCCGAAGAGGATGGGCTTCAGCGCCGCGTCGCTGCCGTCGCGCCGCGCGGAGATGTTGCCCGCGGTATCGATGCGCGGCTCCAGGCCGGCGGAGCGCATGAGGTCCATGGCGAACCTGCGCCCGGCCACGTCGGCGTCGGAATAGGCGGTGCGGCTGACGCCGTCGGCGAAGGTGCCGCCTGCCGGGCGGCCGTGGACGCTCAGGTCTTCCAGGCTCTTGCGCAGGCGCTCGGGATTGACCAGCAGCGCCTGATCCGAGTCGATGTAGGCGGCCAAATCGAGATTCAGGGCAGATGCGGCGGCAGCCGCCGCCAGTCCGCCCAGGAACGCGCGACGCGTGCTTCGCATATCGCGGGATTATAGACGGGGAACGCCGGATTCCCGCCCGGCCGACGCGCGACACCGGCGGCGCTATACTGCCCGCCATGAGCCGGATGAATCGCCGCGACTTCCTCAAGGCGACGCCCGCGGCCGCAGGGCTCGCCACGTACGCGGCCAGCGCGTCCGCGCAGGCGCCGCACGAAGCGACGCAGACGTCGGCGGATCCCCGCATCTCCGGCGCCGCGTACACGCCGATCGCCGACTACCCCATCCAGCCGAAGCCGCACTGGGAGGTCGCCGTCACCGACGGGTTCTGGCGGCCGCGCATCGACGTCAACGCGCGCGTGACGATTCCGTTCCAGTTCCAGAAGGCCCAGGGACGCTTCCGCGGCCTGAACGCGAACATCCTCGAGGCGGCGATGCGATCGCTCGAGACGCATCCCAATCCCGATCTGGAGGCGCAGGTCGAGGCCGCCGTGCAGCGCCTCCTGGAGCGGCCGTCGCCCGGGAACGGCGACTTCGCGCTGGCCGCGGTGCGGTACCGGCTGACGGGCCGCCGCGATCTGCTGGACGCGGCCATCCGCGGCGCGGCCGCGCTCCACGAGGACTTCGCGACGCGCAACCCGCCGTTCTCCGGCGGCGAGCGCGACGCGATGAACTGCGTGGAGTTGTACCGCGTCACGCACGAGCGGACGCATCTCGACCTCGCGAAGCACTATCTCGACATTCGCGGGCTGCCGAACTCGGTCCGCCGCAGCCGCCACAACCAGTCGTACCTGCCGGTCGTCGAGCAGCGCGAGGCGGTCGGGCACGCCGTGAACTGCGTCACGCTGATGGTGTCGCTGGCCGACGTTGGCGTGCTGACGGGCCTCGAGCCGTACTACGCCGCCAGCCACCGGATGTGGGCCGACGCGGTCGCGCGGAAGATGTACGTGACGGGCGGCGTCGGCACGACCGGCAACGAGGGGTTCGGCGCGCCGTACGTCCTGCCGAACATCTCGGCGTACTCGGAAACCTGCGCGGTGCTGATGTTCATGACGCTGAACCACCGCCTGTTCATGGCCACCGGCGACGCCCGCTACATCGACGTGATGGAGCGCGGCATGTACAACAACGCGATCGACGGCGTGTCGATCTCGGGCGATCATTTCTTCTACGTCAACCGGCTCGCCAGCGCCGGCGACGGCCGCGACGCGCGATGGACGCACGCCTCGCTCGAGTGCTGTCCGCCGAACCTCGCGCGGTTCCTCACGTCGATGCCCGGGCTCATCTACGTCCAGGACACGCGGACCGGATCCATCTTCGTCAACCTGTACGTCTCGAGCGCGGCGACCTTCCCGGTCGGTGGACACGAGCTGTCCCTCGCGGTCGAGAGCGGAATGCCGTGGCGCGGCGACTCGCGGATTACCGTCGGCGCGAAACGGCCCACGCGCGCCGCCATCAAACTGAGGATTCCCGGATGGGCGTCGGGGCGCCCGGCGCCCGGCGGCGTGTATCGATATCTCGACGCGATCGACACGCGGCCGGCCATTTCCGTCAACGGGCGTCCCCTGACCGCCGCGCCCGACGGCTTCGGCTACGTGTCGGTCGATCGCGTCTGGTCCGACGGCGACGCCATCGACGTGCAACTCCCGATCGAGACCCGGCGCATCGCCGCCGATGCGCGGGTGGTGGAAGATCGGCGGCGGATCGCGATCGAGCGCGGCCCGATCGTGTACTGCGCGGAGTGGCCCGACGTCCGGGACGGCCGGGCGCTCGATCTGCTCGTCGATCGACACGCCCCGCTCACGGCGAAGCCGTCGAACGGTCCGCTGGGCGACGTGATCGTGATCGACACCCGCGCGACGCGCGTCGCGAGCGCCGAGGCACCGGCACCGGCCACCCTGATCCCGTATGCGCTCTGGGCCAATCGCGGCGTCGGCGAGATGAGCGTGTGGCTCTCGATCGCGGGCTATGCGGTCGGGGACGTCGGACCGGCGGGCGGCGTCATCTTCTATGAGAACCCGCGCGCGGCGCGCGACGGCTGGCGCTATCTGGAGGTGGCGCCGTTCGATCAGAGCGCCGGGGCGAAGTGGGGCTGTTTCCGGCGGCTCATCGACGGCGCGCGCGGCACGGGGATCGGCGCCGGACGCCAGAACACCGCCGACATGATCGCCGCCTGCGACGACCCGGCGATAGCCGCGCGCCTGTGCGCCGACCTGACGTTCAACGGCATCGGCGGCTGGCTCCTGCCGTCGCGCGACGAGCTCCTGCTCGTGTACCGCAACCTGAAGGCCGCCGGCCTCGGCGGGTTCCTCGACGGCGGCCGGCCCGACAACGTGTCGTACTGGACCTCGTCGCAGGACACGGCCGATATGTCCACGCACATCGATTTCGCGGACGGCGGCCGCGTCCACAGCGACGACAAGGACTTTCCCCGCCGCGTACGCGCCATCCGGATGATCTAGACGGGAAACCGCCGCTCCAGCTTGGTCCCAACGTCGGCGTAGTCACCGCGCCCGCCGACACGTCAGTCCGATGCTCCGGAGCCCGGCCGCTCAGCTGGCGGACCGCGCTGACACGATCCTGCCAATACCAGCTACAATCTGACCGCCAGCCTGCCACGTTGTCCCCACCCGAGCCTCTGGTCCCGTGCCAGGACCCGGCCTGACCGAAAGGGACCGCTCATGATCAGAGGAGCGTCTCGCGTGGCGGTTCTCTTCGTCGCCATCTAGCCTCTAGCGATATTCGTAATACTCCGCGATTTGCTGGGCCACCCGGCCGATCGCGTCCTCCAGCATCCCGTACGAGCCGGCCCCCTCCTGCTGGTCGGTGAGAACGGTCAGGACGATCCGGTGATCCGGTCGCTCCAGCACGCCCACATCGTCTGCAACGTACGGGGGAAGCTCGCCGGTCTTGTGCGGCACCCGCCAGCTGCCGGCGAGGTAGCGGGGGATCCGCGTCCGATAGAGCTGGCGGCGCATGATCTGCAGCATCATGTCAGACGCGGCCTTGTCGACCAGCTGACCGCGCTCCATCATTTCGAGCAGCCGGCCCATCTCGCGCGCCGTCGTCTGGCCGAACCGGTTGCGCGGATCGCTGTTGAACTTGAGGCGATCGCCCGCGGCGGTCAGAGCGGCGAAGTAGCCGTGAACCGTCCACTGCGGCCGCGTGTGGGTGAACCCCATCTCCTGCATCCGCCGCGCCACCCCGGCCGGACCGCCGACCGCCCGGAACAGGACGTCGGTGGCCGTGTTGTCCGACACGATCACCATCAGCGTGGCGAGGTCCTTGATCGTCAGCGTGTCACCGACATCGAGGTCCTGGATGACGCCGGTCCCCCCGACCTGGTCGGCTTTCGCCACCGTGTACGTGTCGGTCAGCTTCAGCTTGCCGGCCCTGATCTGCTCGAACACCTCGGTGAGCAGCGTGAGCTTGATCGTGCTCGCCGTTTCCATCGGCCGGTCGGCGTCGATGGCGATCTCCTCACCGGTCTCGAGCGACTTCATGTAGATGCCCCACCGGGCGCTCGTGCCGCCGATGATCCGCGCAATCGACGCCTTCAGGTTGTCGAGCGGCGTGGGGGTCGCGGCCGGCTGCCCGGCGATGGCGGGCACGGCCAGCAGCGCGAGACAGAACAGTTTCCCGATGGCGTTCACGGAAGGCCTCCAAGTCAAGACCACCGCCCTCGACCGCTCGGCCATCCCTCCGGCCTTCGCAAGCCTACACCATGTATTGGAGCTCTTTCCCTTTCGCAGCCGCCGGGTTTGCCGCCTGGGCATCGCTCGACGGCCGAGCGGGCTACTCCTGCCGCAGCGCAACGGCCGGGTCGATGCGGGTCGCACGGCCGGCCGGCACCACGCACGCCAGCAGAGCGACGAGGGCCAGCAGAACGGCCGCTCCGGCCAGCACGACCGGATTGGCCGGCTCCACGCGGTACAACTGGCTGCCGAGCCCGCGTCCGACGGCGGCCGCTCCTGCCAGTCCCACGACGAACCCGACCGCGAGGACAACGAGCCCTTCACCCAGGATCAGCTCGAACACCTGCCGGCGGGTGCTGCCGAGCGCGATACGGATACCGATCTCCTTCCGCCGCTGCGTCACGAGATAGGCCAGCACGCCGTAGATGCCGATGGCCGCGAGGAAGAGCGCCACGGCCCCGAATCCGATCGACAGCACCAGCGGCGATCGCCGCGTCACCAGTGCGTGGTCCGTCCGCTGCCCCATCGTTTCGGTGTCGTAGACCGGCAGCTCGGGATCGATCGACGCGATTTTCTCCCGCAGGGCGCCGATGAGACGGTCCGGATCGGCGGCCGTGCGGATGGCGAACGTCAGCCGGTTCGGCGCCGTTTGAGCGACCGGGAAATAGTAGGCGCCGACCGTCTTGTCCCCCTGCGCGATGCCGCGCATCGACACGCGGCGCACCACGCCGACGACCGTGAACATGTCCTTCTCGGACGGCGGCGCGCTCAGGTCCTTCGGGTTGGTCGGCCTGAACAGCCGCCGGCCGATCGCGTCCTCGTCCGGCCAGAAGTGCCGCGCGAGCGGCTCGTCGACGATGACCACGCGCGGCGCGTCCCTGCCGTCGCGCTCGTCGAAGAAGCGGCCCTTCACCAGGGCGATGTGCATCGCCTCGAAATAACCGGGGCTCACCGCCGAGCGGTAGGGCGAGACGAACGACTCGCCGGCCCGCGGCGGGCGTCCTTCGGCCATGATCACGCTGGTGGTGAACGACCCGCCGAGCGGGATGGCGGTCGTCGCACCGGCGGCGACCACGCCCGGCAGTCCGCGGACCGACGCGAGCGCACGATCGACGAACTGCGCGGTCGACGGCTCGTTCGGATAGCGGGAAGCGGGCAGGCGGACCGACGCCGTGAGCACGTGGCCCGGATCGAACCCGGGATCGACCGCCAGCACCTGGCGGAAGCTGGCGAGCAGCAGCCCCGCACCGAACAGCAGGACGAAGGCGAGCGCGACCTGCGCCACGACGAGGGCGCGGCGCAGCACCCGGGCGCCACGGCCGGCCGACCCCGTCCGGACGTCCTCGCGGAAGATCGCGCTGAGGTCGGTCCGCGCAATCGAGAGCACGGGCAGGAGCGCGACGACGAGGCCGACGAGAGCCGCCAATCCGATCACGAAGACGACGACGGCGCCGTTCATCTGGATCTCGCTGCCGCGCGGCAGCTCCTTCAGGTTCAGCAGGCTGAACCCCCGCAGTGCGCCGTAGCCCAGGAACAGTCCGAGCCCCCCGCCGAAGCCGGCAACCATCAGCGCCTCGGTGACGAGCTGGCGTGCCAGCCGCAGACGGCCGGCGCCCAGCGCGGCGCGCGTCGCGAGCTCCCGCAGCCGGACGCGGGACCGCACGAGCGCGAGGTTCGCGACGTTGACCGCGCCGATGAGCAGCACGAACAGCGCGCCGCCCCAGAGCAGATAGAGCATCGCCCTGACGTTGCGCACCAGGTCGGCCTGCAGCGGCACGGCCTCCACGTGGAAGCCGGCGTCCTTGAGGAGCTGCCGGAACTGTGTCAGCCGCTCGAAGTTCGCGCGATCGATCGCCGCCAGCTGCGCGCGCGCCTGCTCCAGCGTGGCACCCGGCTTCAGCCGGCCGACGTAGTCCCAGTTCTGGTCGTACCGCGCATCGTCGGACCTGTCCG
Source organism: uncultured Acidobacteriota bacterium (assembly GCA_963840225.1). GTDB lineage: Bacteria > Acidobacteriota > Vicinamibacteria > Vicinamibacterales > CAVVIG01 > JBLMXQ01. Next base: position 1,258,101 of record CAWIYH010000003.1, on the reverse strand, counting down.
CCGCGGTGAACGCCGTCGGGACCCAGGCTCGGACGTCGGGATCGATGAAGGTAAAGCCACGCGGCATGACACCGACAACGGCGTACGGCACGTCATCGACCCTGAGGTCGCGGCCGATGGCGTCGCGGCGTCCGCCGTATAGCTCCTGCCAGGCCGCGTAGCTGAGGACGACCCGGTGCGCCTGTCCGGCTTCGCCTTCCGCCTCCTTGAACGTCCGGCCGAGGAGCGCCGAGGCCTTCAGCAGCGGGAAGAAAGACGGCGTCACCTGCATCACCGTCACCTGCCCGGGGCGATCGCCGGCGTTGATGCTGACGCTCCGGTCGCCGTAGAGCGCTCCCTCCGAGAATGCGGGCACGCCGCGCGCGCGGTCGAAGTAGTCCGGCCCGCTGGCGCCGGCCCGCGGAATGCCCGCATTGGGGAAGCTGTCGTAGACATTGACGAGCTGCCCGGCCTCCGGGACCGGCAGCGGCCTCAACAGCACGGTGTCCACCACCGTGAACAGCGCGGCGTTGGCGCCCAGGCAGACCGCCAGCGTGAGGACGGCCGCGAGCGTGAACCCTGTGTCCTTCCAGAGCAGTCGGACGCCGAAGCGGAGATCCTGCAGCAGTGAGTCCACGGGCTGTTCCTGAGCCGGCCGCCGAGGGCACTGGGGCGGACGAGGCCTGTTCGACAGGACGAGAAAGAGCGTCGGGGAGTTCAGCCGCGGCCAGACCGCGGTCCAGGCGGTGCAAGGCAGGACAATCGCGCTGGCAGCGCGTACGCTAGACTCCGCCCATGTTCTCATCCCGATCGCTCGTCGCCGCCGCGGCTGCCGTGGCACTCCTGACGGCGACGCCCTCCGCGCAGGACGCGCCCGACGCGAACAAGGCCGACTCGCCCAAGGAATTCAAGGCGCTCAAGTACCGCAACATCGGTCCCGCCGCAGGCGGGCGCGTGTCGCGGGTCGCGGGCGTTCCGGGCAATCCGCTCCTCTACTACGCCGCGACCGCCTCGGGTGGCGTCTGGATGTCCAGCGACGGCGGCGCAACCTGGAAGTCGACCTTCGACGATCAACCGGTTTCCTCGATCGGCTCGATCGCCGTCGCGCCGAGCGACCCCAACATCGTCTATGTCGGCAGCGGCGAGGCCAACATCCGCGGCAATGTCGCCTCGGGCGACGGCATCTACAAGTCGACCGACGGCGGCAAGACGTGGTCGCACGTGTGGACCCAGAAAGGGCAGATCGGCACGATGGTCGTCAACCCGAAGAACGCCGACATCGCCTTCGCCGCGGTGCTCGGCCACGCGTTCGGCCCCAACCCGGAGCGCGGCGTCTATCGCACGCGCGACGGCGGGAAGACGTGGCAGCAGGTCCTGAAGAAAGGCAGCGACACCGGCGCGTCCGACGTCGCCATGGATGCGTCGAACCCCAGCATCCTCTTCGCGGGTCTGTGGCAGGCGCGCCGCTTTCCGTGGGACCTGCAGAGCGGCGGGCCCGGCAGCGGCCTGTACGTCTCGCGCGACGGAGGCGACACCTGGAAGCCGCTCACCGGTCACGGGCTGCCCGACGGCATCTGGGGCAAGGTCGGCGTCGCGGTCGCGCCCTCCGACGGCCAGCGCGTCTACGCGCTCATCGAAGCGGAGAAAGGCGGCCTCTACCGATCGGACGACGGCGGAACCACCTGGGACCTGATCAACCCGACGCACGCGCTCCGCCAGCGCGCCTGGTACTACATGACGATGACCGTCAATCCGGTCAACGCGAACGACGTGTGGTTCCCGCAGGTGCCGATGCTGCACACGATCGACGGCGGCAAGACGGTCGACTACGTCCGCGGCGTGCCGCACGGCGACAACCACGACGTGTGGATCGATCCGGCGAATCCGAAGCGGATGATCGTCGCCAACGACGGCGGCGTGCATATCAGCCGCAACGGCGGCGAAACCTGGACGACACCGCCGCTGCCGATTTCCCAGTTCTATCACGTGTCGGTCGACAACCGGGAGCCCTACTGGGTCGCCGGCGCGATGCAGGATCTCGGCACCGCGCAGGGTCCGAGCGACAGCCTCGCCCGCGACATCGCGCTGAGCGACTGGCACGATGTCGGCGGCGGCGAGGCGGGATGGGTCGTGTCGCAGGCGACCGATCCCTCCATCGTGTATGCCGGCGAATATCTCGGCATCATCACGCGCTATGACTACCGCACACGCGAGGCCCGAAACATCAGCGCATGGCCCGACAATCCATCGGGCCACGGCGCCGAGGACATGAAGTACCGCTTCCAGTGGACCGCGCCGATCGCCGCGTCGCCCTTCGATCCGTTGACCATCTATCACGGGGCGCAGGTCGTCTTCCGCACGCGCGATGGCGGCCAGAACTGGGAGGCCATCAGCCCGGACCTCACGCGCAACGACACGTCGAAGCAGAAATGGGCCGGCGGTCCGATCACCGGCGACAACACGGGCGTCGAAACGTACGACACGGTGTTCGTGATCGCCGAGTCGCCGAAGCAGAAGGGTCTCATCTGGGCGGGGACCGACGACGGCCTGGTGCAGGTGACGACCGACGAGGGCAGACACTGGACCAACGTGACGGCCGCCATGACGGGCTTCCCGGAGTGGGCCACGGTCAGCATGATCGAACCGTCCCCGTTCGACGCCCACACCGCCTACGTCACGATCGACGCCCATCGCCTCGACGACACGCATCCCTATCTCTACAGGACGTCCGATCTCGGCAAGAGCTGGACGCGCCTCGACGGCGGGCTCGCCAGCGGCGTCTACCTGCACTCGATCAGGGAAGATCCGAAGAAGCGCGGCCAGCTCTATCTCGCCACCGAACGCGGCGTCATGTGCTCCACCGACGACGGGCAGACGTGGAGGTCGTTGCAGCTGAACCTGCCGACCGTCGCGGTCCACGATCTGGCTGTCAAGGACGACAACCTCGTCCTCGCGACGCACGGCCGCTCGCTCTGGATACTCGACGACCTGCAGCCCGTCCGGGAATACACCTCGACGATCGCGGCGGAGCCGGTCCATCTCTTCACACCCGCCGAGGCGGAGCGGCGGCGTTACGGGTCCGGCAACTACGGTGTCCGGGCCGGCAGCTTCCCGAACCCGCCGAAGGGCGCGAGGATCTACTACTCGTTGAAGGACCAGGACAAGGGCGAAGTGACGCTGGAGGTTCTCGACGGGAAGCGTCAGCTCGTGCGGAAGTTGAGCAGCAGGCCCGAAGAGCCGATGGGAAGCGCGGACAACGAGAAGAAGCCCGAGCCCGCCCTGTCGGGCGAGGCGGGCGTCCAGCGCGCGGTCTGGGACCTGCGCTACGACGGCGCTCGCAAGATCAAGAGCGGCAAGGTCGACACGGGCGATCCGGCCGAAGGGCCGCGCGTGCCGCCAGGCACCTACACGGTCCGCCTGACGGCCGCGGGAAGAAGTGTGACCGCGCCGATCAGCGTCGTCGCGGATCCCCGCGGCGATCTCCCGCAGCAGATCCTCACCGAGCAGGCCGCCTTCGGGCTGAAGGTGCGCGACGACATCTCCAAGCTGACCGACACGGTGAACCAGATCCGGTCGGTGCGCGATCAGCTGAAGGCCGAGAACGCCGCGCTCGAGCCGATGAAGTCGAAGGAAGGCATCGACGCGTTGATCAAGGCCGCGAACACGGCGATCGGCAAGGCGGACGCCCTCGAAGAGAAGCTTCAGAATCCGACGGCGGAGGTCGTCTACGACATCCTGGCGATGCGCGGCGGCACGCGACTGTACTCGCGCCTGGCATTCCTGCAGCTGTCGGCCGTCGAAGGAGATGGCGCGCCGACGACCGGGATGAAGCAGGTGCTGTCGGCGCAGGAGCAGGAGCTGGCGGCGCTCGAAGCGGACGTGCGGCAGTTCATGACGACCGATGTCGCGGACATCAACGGGCGCGCGGCCCGGTTGAACGTGCCTCTCGTGGTGATCAAGTAGGCCACGCGGGGTCACGGGAAATCCGGGGAGCCGCGCCGGCAATTGGGAGCGTGGCCGGTCGCCGGCCGGAGTCGACGGTCAGAAGCCCACGGGGCGGACGACGGATACGATCACCGATCGCCGGCCGAATCGGAGCGCCTCGCGGCAGTCGTGGATGTAGACGTCGATCCGACGCCCGCGAATCCTCGACCCGGTGTCCTCGACGACGTAGAGACCGTCGTAGCGCCCCGACCCGCGAAGCCTGATCGTCGAACCCATCGGCAGAACGGACGGATCGGCGGCCGCGGTGCCCCTTGCCGGTTTCGTGCCGCTCGCGGTGATGCCGTCCCCGCAGTAGGCGGTCGCCATGAACCGCGCACCGACCGGGGGAGCGGGCGCTTTCGGATGAACGCGACCCGCACAGGCACCGGCGACGAGCCCCGCAAACCCGAGCGCCGCGTACCGTGACACGGACCGACCGGACAGAGCAATGTTCATGGACCATCTGGCGGAGATTGCCAATGAGCCTCATTGTCTACCAGAAACCAACGTGCAGAAAGCTTCACTCCCTGCTCCGGCTGAAGGAAATCCTGTGACATCCGGCGCGGCGTCACCGATGGCGTCAGCGGAAAGCCGGCCGCCGCCTGTCAAGCGTGCTATCTTCTGCTCGGCTCAATCCGAACGGAGGCCGTCATGACCCGCCGACTCCTGACCCTTGGCGCATGCTTGATTGGCGTCCTGGCGACGCCAGCCACCTACCTCTCCGCGCGCGGCGCGTCCGGTCCGGCCACACCGACCGCACAGGCTGCCGGCGGGACGGACGCGGGGCTCCTCGCGGCCGTGGATCAGGGCCACCTGAAGCTGCTGCGCTGGCGCATGGTCGGCCCGTCGCGCGGGGGTCGCGTCGTCGCCGTCGCCGGCGATCCGGTCAACAAGCTCACCTTCTATCAGGGCTCCACGGGCGGCGGCGTCTGGAAGACCGACGACGGCGGGCTGAACTGGCGGAACGTTTCCGACGGTTTCTTCAACACCGGCTCGGTCGGCGCGATTGCCGTGGCGCCCTCGAACACCAGCATCGTCTACGTCGGGATGGGCGAGACGTGCATCCGCGGCAACGCCTCGTACGGCGACGGCGTCTACCGATCGAACGACGGCGGCAAGACGTGGTCGCACCTCGGCCTCGAGGCCACGCGACAGATCGCGCGCGTTCGCGTGAACCCGACCAACCCGGATGTGGTGTACGTCGCCGCGCTCGGCGACCCGTGGGGGCCGAGTCCGGATCGCGGCGTCTACCGGAGCCGGGACGGCGGCCGCACGTGGGAGAAGGTGCTCTTCCGCAGCAACGACGCCGGCGCGATCGACCTGGTGATGGACCCGACGAATCCCGACGTGCTGTACGCCTCGACGCTCGAGCTACGGCGCTATCCGTGGGGCTTCCGGAGCGCCGGACCGGGCACCGCGCTGTACAAGACGACCGACGGCGGCACGACCTGGACCGAGCTGACCGGGAAGCCTGGTCTGCCGGACGGCACCAGGGGACGCATCGGCATCGCGGTCGCGCCGACGCGGCCCCGCCGCGTCTGGGTGATCGTCGATGCCGAGCTCGGCAAGAAGGGCGTCTATCGATCCGAAGATGGCGGCGAGACGTGGAAGCACCTGACCGATGACGCCGATCTCACGCAGCGGCCGTGGTACTACCACCACATCTTCGCCGACCCGAAGGAGCCGGACACCGTGTGGGTGCTGAACGTCGATCTCTGGCGATCGACCGACGGCGGCGAGCACTTCGAGGAGGTCACAATCCCGCACGGCGACAACCACGACCTCTGGATCGATCCGGCCGATCCGCAGCGCATGATCGAAGGCAACGACGGCGGCGCCACCATCAGCTTCAACGGCGGCCGGTCGTGGTCGACGATTCTCAATCAGCCGACGGCGCAGTTCTATCACGTCTCCGCGGACAGCCAGTTCCCGTACCGGATCTACGGCGCGCAGCAGGACAACACCACGATGTCCGTGCCGAGCCGGTCCGACCACGGCCGGATCACGATCGAGGAGTGGGAGACCGTCGGCGGCGGCGAGGACGGCTACGTCGCGCCGAGCCGCGAGGATCCGAACGTCGTGTACGCGGCGGATCACCACTTCCTGAACAAGTACGACCGTCGGACGCATCAGGTGCGCGACATCTCGCCCAATCCCGAAACGCACTACGGCTGGGGCGGCGCCGACATCAACTACCGCTTCTGGTGGACGTATCCGGTGATGACCTCGCCGAACGATCCGAAGACGCTCTACGTGACATCGCAGTTCGTGCACCGCACCACGAACGAAGGCCAGAGCTGGGAGATCATCAGCCCCGACCTGACACGCCACGATCCGAAGACGCTCGAGCACACGCCGTCCTACACGCACCCGGAACCGGGCCAGTACCTGGGGACCGATCACGCGCGAGGCGTACGGGCCTGAGTGGTACGCGACCATCTTTGCCTTCGCGGAGTCCCCGGCGAAGGCGGGCGTCCTCTGGGCCGGCTCCGACGACGGCTGGGTGCACGTGTCGCAGGACAACGGCAAGACGTGGCAGAAGGTGACGCCGCCCGGCCTGCCGGAGTTCGCGCTGGTGAGCATCATCGATCCTTCGCCGCACGATCCGGCGGTCGCCTACGTCGCGGCCACGCGCTACAAGCTGCAGGACAACCATCCGTACCTGTACAAGACCGCGGACTACGGGAAGACGTGGACGACGATTACGACCGGCATTCCGGATACCGACTTCACGCGCGTCATCCGCGAGGATCCGGTCCGCCGCGGCCTGCTCTACGCCGGCACCGAGACCGGCGTCTACGTATCACTCGACGACGGGGGGCACTGGCAGTCGATGCGGCTCAACCTGCCGGTCGTCCCCGTGCACGACCTCATCGTCAAGGACGGCGATCTGCTGGCGGCGACGCACGGCCGATCGTTCTGGATCCTCGACGACGTCGCGCTCCTGCGGCAGTTCGATCAGACGACGGTCGCGGCGAGGGTCGAGGTCTTCAAGCCGCGGACGACCATCCGGTTCCGCCAGGGCTCGTCGCTCGCGGGCGGCTTCGGCGGCCCCGGCGCCAACGACGGCCAGAACCCGCCGAGCGGCGTCGTCGTCCCCTTCTACCTGAAGGACACGCCGGCCGAGGCGGTGACGCTCACGATCGTCCGCGACAAGGACGGGGCGACCGAGGACGTGCGGACGATCACCATGCAGCCGACCGGCGCGCCGCCCGCCGCGGCGCCCGCGGCACCGGAGTCGCCGTTCCGCCGGCCCGCGTCGCGCCCGGCCATGGTGCGGGCCGGCGCCAACACCTACGTGTGGGACATGCGCTATCCCGGCCCGAACGAGATCCCGGGCGTGGTGCACCAGGGCCGCGCGCTCGGTCCGCTCGCGGCGCCGGGAACGTACCGCGTCGAGCTGACGATCGGCGGCCGGACGTTCACGCAGTCCTTCGCCATCGTCAAAGATCCGCGCGTCACCTACACCGACGCCGACCTCGAGCAGCAGCTGCGCTTCCTGCTGACCCAGCGCGACGAGCTGACGGAGACGATGAACGTGGTCCGTCAGATCCGCGAGATGCGCACGAAGGCGGAGGAGATGGTGGCCGCGGCGAAGAAGACGGCCGACAGCGCGCGCCGTGTCGCCACGCTCGACCAGGCGATGAAGGCTCTCAACGACAAGCTGTACCCACTCGAGGAGCGCCTCGTGCAGTACCGCGCGCGCGCCGGCCAGGATTCTGATCAACTACCCGACCGGGATCGACAGCAAGCTCGCTCGGCTGATCGACTTCGCCTCGATGGCGGATGCGCCGCCGACCCAGGGCGAGCAGGACCTGGCGAAGCGGCTGGCGGACGGCATCGCCGAGCGGTCGAAGGGCGTGGACGCGGTCAGGAACCAGGAGTACGCCGTGCTCGTCAAGCTGGCGGGGCCGAAGAAGTAGGAGCCCGGCGGCGGCGCCACGAGGGTTTCGGCTAGGCGATCCTCACCTTTCGTGGAGCCTGGGAGTTCTCTTCGAGGAACGACTTCTTGGTGGCGTTCTCCTGGGCGGTCGGCTGCACGCGACCCGTGACGTCGGTCACGCGCGAGACGAGCGTGTGCTCGCCCGGCGTCGCGCCGTTCCATGTGTACGTGAACAGTTTCCAGCCGTACTTGTCCTTCGTCGTCGTCGGATCCCACGTGGCCGGCTGCCAGGGACCCTCGTCCACCTTGACCTCGGCCAGCCTGACGGGCGTGCCGTCGTTCAGGACGACCCCGAGGACTTTGCAGCCGGTGCCGTTCGTCGTCACGCGCGCGATGAATGACTTCAGGCGCATCCGGGTGACGGCCGTCTCCATGTAGGTCATCTCGCCGTCGATCATCTGCCCTCTGATGGTCCGGTACCAGCGCGTCTGGAACTTGCCCGTGAACGCCTCCTCCTGGAGATGGATGCGCGAGAGCCACTTGACGTTCGCGACGCCGTACCAGCCGGGCACGATCAGCCGCAATGGCGCGCCCTGGTGCCCGGTGAGCGGCTTGCCGTCGAGCGCCCAGGCCAGCATCGGCTCGGGCGCCATCGCCTGTTCACGCGTGAGGCTGCGCCCGAACGGCACGTCGATCCGAAATTTCGTCGCCCGCCACTCGACGTCCTCTTCGCCGTGGTCGGCGCCGAAGAAGACGAACTCCCGCGCCGACGGCTTCACGCCCGCCGACGCGAGAACGGTTCGGAGCGCGACGCCGGTCCAGCGTCCGTTACCGCAGAGCCCGTTGAGCGGTCCACGGTTTCCAGAGCACTCGAAGCCGACGACGAGCTCGGTGGTTGCCAGGCGCTTCAGCTGTTCGAGCGTGAGCTGCACCGGGCGGTCGACCAGGCCCGAGATGCGCAGCCGGAACGCGGCGGGATCGATCTCAGGGTGCCCGTAGTGCTGCGTCGTGGCGAAGGTCTCGATCGGCGTGAACGGTCCGTCGATCGTGCGGAGATCCAGCAGCCGGCGATCGGGAGGCGTCTCCCAGCGGACGTTGTCCGGAATGTCCGTGAAGGGCACGAGCGTCTCCCCTTGCGCGAGCAGGGGAAGCGCCCACTCCGAAAGACCGAGCAGACCCAGCCCGGCCAGGGCGAAGCTACCCCTGAGGACTTCCCGCCGGCTGTGCTCGCTCATGGGACGACATACTACACCCGCGGGGCGTTCGGGTTCGCGTCGCTCAGCCGCCCCCGACCTTTCGCGGGGTCCGCGTGCGCGGGACAAAGCCGCGAGAGGTGGACGCCTTCCATGGCTGCTCGGTCTGCTGTCTGGGTGGTCGCGTGGGAGCCGATGTCGTCGGTTCGGATGATCGCGCGGTCGCTTCAGCTGCGGACTTGGCCCGTGCGGCAGCGGCCTGTGCGTTGTCCTTTTCCAGACAGCAGTGTTTGTACTTGCGGCCGGAGCCACAAGGACAGGGCTGGTTGCGCCCGGGTCGCGGACCGGTCGGAGCCGTCATAGATAAAGAGTGTACCAGCCTTTCTCGCTGCCCACATCGCTCGGCTCACCGCCGCGGCGCCGAGGCCACTCGCTTCCTGGGCAGGTCCAGATCTCTACTGCACGCTCACGACGCGGATGACGGGAGTCATCATGTACTTGGCGCTGGCGGCGCCCCCGCCATGGCCGTTGCCGCTTCCGGTCTGATGGATCGATTGGTCGCCGTCGAAATCGAGCAGAATCGTCGTGGCTGAGCCCGCGGCCGTGAACTCGTTATTGAGCTTGACCTCGCCTGACGGCACGTCGACCGGCGCGCTCGCGCCAGCAGGCGCCGCGATCGCCGGCGCGCATGCTCCGCCCGTTGACGCGGCGTCGAAATAGATTGCCGCGCTCGACACGGTGAGCCGGATCTGCGTGTACTTCCCGGCGGCCAGCGATCCGACGCCGAGCACGTCGGTGGCGCCCTGGAGCTTCTTGAGATCGCACGTGCGCGCCGATCCCGACGCGAAGGGCAGCGTCGTCCATTCGCCGGTGTCGGCGCTGTGAATGCTCACCTCCGAAAAGGTGACGAGCACCGCCCTGGCATCGCTGAAGGGGCTGTCCGTGATGTGTATCGCCACCGTGCTCGGGGAGCTGTGCGTGCCCCCCGGCGAAGTCGACGCGGGCGAACCCGCCGTGGGCGCGGCTGGCGAGTCCCCATTGGAGCAGGCGAACGCTCCGACCCCGAGCATGACGGCGACAGCCAGTCGACGAGCAACGGTGTTCAACCGCATGTCCATCTCCCCTTCTGAACCGGGCCCGACCGGGCGGGTTGCAAAGGCCGAGCCCAGCCCCTGGCGCCGCGCAACTCATTGTGGAATCAGGCAATTGCTGAGTTCGCTCCGGCCCTGGTCGTGTCCGCGAAGACACAAACAGCGTGTCGGATTCCCGCTTCTGTCGGCGCCTCGGACGGCCCGCACCTGATGCGCGCGCGGAACGCGGGCGAACGGGCACGCATTGATGTCGCGGTCTTGCGCCCGAGCCCGGGGAACGCTATGTTCAGTTGTCACGACATGTAACCGGAGGGGACGCATGAAGATGACCGATTTGTTCCTGGCACAGCTCGAGGCGGAAGCGCCGCGCACGCGGCGCACGCTCGAAGCGGTGCCCGCCGGACACGACGACTGGAAGCCGCACGAGAAGTCGATGGCGTTCGGTCGGCTCGCGATGCTGGTCGCGCGGATGCCGTCGTGGATCTCGCTCATCCTCGAGCGGGACGATCTCGACCTGAACCCGCCCGGCGGATCGAACGTCGGCGAGACGCCGCTTCGGACCAGCGCGGAGCTGGTGCGCGCGCACGACGAGGGGGTGGCGCAGGCGCGGCATGCGCTCGGCAACGCGACAGAGGATCACCTGATGAAGAAATGGCGGCTGCTGGTCTCCGGGCGGATGGTCAGCGAGGACCAGCGGGCGATCGTGCTGCGCGACACCTTCATGCACCTGTCGCACCATCGCGGCCAGCTGACGGTCTATCTGAGAATGAACGGCGCCGCGGTGCCGGCGATCTACGGGCCCTCGGCAGACGACACGCGCTTTGCGTGATCTCCCCACGCCGTGAATCGCCTTCGGACCCCTACTGCGTCGAGCGGGGCGTGACCGGGCCGAAGTACAGTCCGAGCCGCTCGCGGTGCCACCACAGGCCGGTACGGCGACGTTCCTCGGGCGTCGTGAACCGGTACCGGTAGTAGCTGGCGCGGATCGCGCGCGGTGGGCGATCGGGGAACGGGTTGGTCCGGAGCAACGAGAGGAGCGCGCGGTCTCCCGCCAGCAGCTTCGCCATCAGGCGCGCAAACCACGGGTGCTCGTCCGGCGTCGACATCGCCGCGAACCACATCAGCCAGTCCAGCCGCAGGTGGTAGGGCGCCACTTGCGGCGGCCTGCAGGCGGGGTCGCCGGGCTTCCCCTTGAACTCGTACGCCCGCCAGACCGACGCGGCCGACGGGTGCTCGTCCGCCGTCCCTTCGATGACGATCTCGTCACGGTCGCGCGTGATGCCCCCGAAGGCTCCGTACGTGTTGACCAGGTGCAGCGGCTCGAACGAGGTGTTCATCGCCTGGTCGGCCGACACCATGTTCATCGCCGGCGGGACACTCAGCAGGACCACGACCGCGGCGAGCACGTAGACGACGACGCGATGGGCGGGATCGTCCTGCATCGCGGGCGCCGCCACCGGCAGCCACGAGAGCCATCGATCGTCGATTGTCGGAATGGCCAGGACGATCGTCAGCCAGTTCAGCCAGGACAGGTTGCCGCTGACGATCAACATCAGCTGAAAGGCGATCGTCGCGAAGCCGGCCACTGCCGCGAACGGTTGCGCCGCGAAGAAGAAGAACGGCACGCCGATCTCGACGACGTGGTTCACGAGCACGCCGGCATGGTGGACGCCGTGAGGCAGCCAGTGGAAGTACCATGACAGGGCGTTCGGCATCGGCTGGGTCTCGAAGTAGTAGTCGAGACACGTCAGGTCGCGCCAGCACGGATCGCCGCGCAGCTTGATCAGCCCCGCGCCGAGCATCACCCGGAACAGAAGCCAGCGGTACAGCCAGACGAGCACGCGGCTCGGCGCCGCGGCGCTCCCGCCGAGGAAAATGGCCAGAAAGCCTGCCTCGAGCAGCAGCGTCTCCCAGCCGAAGGCGTAGAAGGTCTGCCCGACGTTCACAAACGAGAGATAGAGGACCCAAAGGCCCAGCCAGACGAGCGCCGCCGGGATCGTCCCGGCGCGCGAGGGCCACGACGTGAGCGCGAGAACCGACAGGGCCACACCGAGCCATGCCGCCGCCTGAAAGGCACGATCGGTCGACGCCAGGTAGAAGAGGCTCGGCGACTGGCGGAACGGCACGAACCGGATGAAGCGCGTGGCCGGCAGGAGCCCGTGCTCGCCCAGGAGCGGAACGAACTGGTTGACGGCGACGAGAAAGGCGACGAGATAGACCAGCGCGAGCGCCCGCTCCAACAGGAACCGTGAATACCAGTAAGGCGCAAGCCCCTCGGCCATTCCGCGTCAGGTCCTTTCGCTCGACGCCAGGTGAGGCGCGATCAGGGGTTCGAAATGCGGTCCTGTCCGTTCATGTACGCGCGGAGCGCCTGCGGAATCTCTATCGACCCGTCCTTGCGCTGGTAGTTCTCGAGGACGGCGATGAGGGTCCGCCCCACGGCCAGACCCGAGCCGTTCAGCGTGTGCACGAATTCGGCCCGGCCGCCGCCGCCGGCGCGGCCCTTGATGTTCGCCCGCCGCGCCTGGAAGGCTTCAGTGTTGCTGCACGAGGAGACTTCGCGGTAGGTCTGCTGGCTCGGCAGCCACACCTCGATGTCGTACGTCTTGGCCGACGCGAAGCCGAGATCGCCGGTGCACAGCGCGACCGTGCGGTACGGCAGCTCCAGCCGCTTCAGCACCATCTCGGCGTCGGCGGTCAGCGCTTCGAGCTGGTCGTACGACTGTTCGGCCGACGTGAGCGTCACGAGCTCCACCTTGTCGAACTGGTGCTGCCGGATGAGGCCGCGCACGTCCTGGCCGTACGATCCGGCCTCGCTCCGGAAGCAGGGGGTGTATGCCGCGTACTTGATCGGCAGGTCGCGGCCGTCGAGGATTTCGCCGCGGTGGAGGTTGGTCAGCGGGACTTCGGCGGTCGGGATCAGGTAGAGATCCCATTCGCCGGCGATCTTGAAGAGGTCCTGCTCGAACTTCGGCAACTGTCCCGTCCCCTGCAGGGACGCCGCGTTCACCAGGAACGGCGGCTCCATCTCCCGGTATCCGTGCTCGCGCGTGTGCAGATCGAGCATGAAGTTGATGAGCGCGCGCTCGAGCCGCGCTCCGGCTCCGGCCAGCACCGAGAAGCGCGCGCCGGACATGCGCGCGGCGCGCTCGAAATCGATGATGCCGAGCGCGGGGCCGAGATCCCAGTGCGCCTTGGGCTCGAAGTCGAAGGCGCGCGGCGTCCCCCACCGCCGCACCTCGACGTTGTCGGCGGCGCTCCGGCCGACCGGCACGCTCGCGTGCGGCAGGTTCGGAATCGTCAGGAGCAGCTGATTCCGCTGGTGCTCCACCGAGTCGAGCTGTACGCCGAGCTGCTTGATCTGCTGCGCGCGGGTGCGACCGGCTTCCTGGATCGCCGTCGTGTCCTGTCCCCGGCGCTTGGCGCGCGCCACCTCGTCGCCCGATGTGTTCTGCTGCCGCTTGAGCGCTTCGAGCTCCGGGATGAGCCGGCGCCGCGCGGTCTCGAGCGTGGCGATCTCCTCGAGCGCCTTGTCGGGATCGAGCCCTCGACTGCGCAGACCTGTGCGGACCTCTTCGATGTGATCGCGGACGAATGCGGGATCGAGCATGATGCCTCGGGCATTCATTCTAGCCCGCGCCGCCGGAGACTCGCGCCTCGAACGACTCTTCTGCTACCATCCCCCGGTGCCTGCTCCCGTCCGCAAAGCCGTCTTTCCAGCCGCCGGGCTCGGTACCCGGTTTCTGCCAGCCACCAAGGCTCAGCCGAAGGAGATGCTGCCGCTGGTGGACAAGCCGATCATCCAGTACGGCGTCGAGGAGGCGGTCGCCGCCGGCGTCGACAACATCATCCTGGTGACGGGCCGCGGCAAGAATGCGATCGAGGACCACTTCGATGTGTCGGTCGAGCTGGAGACGTTCCTCGAGGCGCGGGGCAAGCGCGCCCAGCTCGAAGAGATCCGCAAGATCTCGAACATGATCAACTTCGCGTACGTCCGCCAGGGCGAGCCGCTCGGCCTCGGGCACGCCGTGCTCGTCACGCGCGAGATGGTCGGCAACGAGCCGTTCGCGGTCATCCTGGGCGACGACGTGATCGACGCCGATCCGCCCGCGATCAAGCAGATGATCGATGTGTTTCAGCAGGTGGACGGCCCGGTGCTGGCCGTGGAACGGGTGCCGCGCCAGGAGATTTCGAGCTACGGCGTGGTGGCGATCGATCCGGACGCCAAGCTCGGTCCCGGCATCTATCGGGTGCGCGATCTCGTGGAGAAGCCGACGCCCGAGGAGGCACCGTCCGAGCTCGCGATCATCGGACGCTACATCCTGACCCCGGACATCTTCGCGTGCCTGGCCGCCACCAAGAGCGATCGCACCGGCGAAATCCAGCTCACCAACGGCCTGCGCGAGCTGCTCAAGTCGCGACCCGTGTACGCCTGCCAGATCAAGGGCGTCCGGCACGACACCGGCAACAAGCTGGGCTTCCTGAAGGCCGTGGTCTACTTCGCGCTGCGCCGGCCGGATATCGCCGACAAGTTCTCCGCGTATCTCAGGACGCTCGACCTGCACGGGCCCGCACGGCAGTGATCGGCCGGGTCGATCCCGGGCCTGTCGATCAGGAGTCTTTGGTGGAAGTGGACGAGGGGCTCGCCGGCGTGGAGGGGCTCTTCGACGCGGCGTCGCTGGCGGCCGGCGCCTTGTCCGTCTTGTCGGACGCGGCTGACGACCCGTTCTTCGAGCTGCTGTCGGCCTTGCCGCTTCCCGCGCCGTCCTTCTTGGCGTAGTCGGTGATGTACCAGCCCGAGCCCTTGAACTGGAACGACGGGGCCGATTGCAGCTTGTGCACGGCGCCGCCGCAGGCAGGACATTTCTCGATCGGCGTGTCGGAGAACTTCTGGATCACCTCGAACCGGTGACCGCAGGCATCGCATTCGTACTCGTACAGGGGCATTTCTGCAGTCTGTCCAACCGTCGAGGTTACCGGATTCTCTTCACTCGATCAAGTCGCCGGAGGCGTCTGTCAGCAGCAACTGGCGGTGCAGCCAGAACGGCGCCGTTCCTTGTCCGAGCAGGGCGTCGTGGAACGCCTTCAACGAGAACGCCTTGCCCTGCTGCTGCTTGTAGTCGCTGCGGAGCTTGAGCAGCATCAGCTTGCCGGCCGAGTAGACGAGATACGTCGGGTCGAACGTCCCCCGCTCGGCCTCGCGCCTGGCGCTCGCCTCCTCGAGGAACGCCTCGTCGCGAAAGAAGCGCACGCCCTGTTCGACCGACATGTCCTCGGTGTGCAGACGAATCCCGACGATGAAGCGCGCGAGACGGATGAGGGCCTCTGCGAGCTGACCGAGCTGGATGCCGTAGTCGCGATGGCCGAAACCGGCCTCGATCATCATCTGCTCGCAGTAGTGCGCCCATCCTTCGACGAAGGACGCCGGCGAGAACATGATCGACTTCCGAGCCTTCGACTCGACGCGCCGCAGGTGCTGGTAATGGAGGAAGTGGCCCGGAAAGACCTCGTGAATGGAGATGGACCAGAGCGTCGGGTAGTTGAAGTCGCGCAGGTGCTCCTCCTGACGCTCCGCCGGCCATGACGGCTCCACGTCGGTCAGGTAGTAGTACGCGCGCGTCGGCTTGGTCTCGAAGGGGCCCGGCGTCCACATGCTCGCAAAGGACCACCGGTAGAAATCCGGCGTCGCCGCCACCGTGATCGGCTCGCCCGCCGGGATGGTGACGAGCGCCTGCCGCTCGACGAACGTCAGCAGCTCGTCGAGCTGCTGGCGACCGACGGCGATGAGCTCGCCCGCCTTCGGATGATCGCGCTTGGTCCGCGTCCACGTCTCGAGCGGGTCGCCGCCGTTCATCCGGCCGGCCACGCTCCTGAACGCTTCCTGCGTGGCGCGCAGCTCGCGCGTCGCGATGTCGAGCAGCCGCTCGATTGGCAGGGCGAGTCCTTCCTCGAGACGGAGCTTCTGCTCGAACTTCTCACGACCGAGCCGGAACGAGGCGCGGGCCCGCGGGGCGACCTCCGCTTCCAGGTGGGCGAGATAGGCGGCGATGGCGTGCGACGCTTCGGTCTGCGCGTCGGCGAGATCGCCGAGCAGGTGCAGGTCGTCGAGATCGGCGAAGGCGCGCGGCAGCTCCCGGTCGATGAACGTCATCGCGCCGCGCATCGTCTCGAGGCCGACCTTGACCAGGATGCCCGGCGGGTCCTTGATGTTGTCGCGCGCCGCCTGGATGAGGCGTGGCGTCTGACGGAGCTTCGAGAGGACGCGGCGGGCGCGCTCGGCGGCCGGCGCGTGGGTGAAGAGCGCCTGGCCGGCCATGCTCGAGGCCAGGATGTCGGCGTAGTACTGCGGGTTGCGCTCCCAGGTCCGGACCTCCTCGATCTCGAACATCCGCGCCCGCAGGTGCGAGGAGAGCATGCGATGCTCGAGCCGCTCGACGGCTGTCAGCGCCTCGGGGCCGATGGCGTCGAGCCGCCGGAGGTAACCGGCAAGCGCGTGGGATTCGGCCTCGATCGCCTGGCGGCTGAAGTCCTCGAGCAGGTCGTCGTGCGTGTGCACGCCGTCCAGGGTCGCCAGCGTCGGATGGGTCTCGTAAAGATATGCGAGCAGATCGTCAACGAAATGGGGCAGCGGTTCGGAAACGATCATGGGGTGATGGCGCAGCAATGGCGCCCGGGCCAAGCCGGGCCGTTCCTCAAGTCCCGATCTTCCAATGGTACAATACAATAAACGCGGTTCACCCGACATGCCGGGCACGTTGTTCGTGGTCGCCACGCCGATCGGCAACCTCGAAGACGTCACGGTCCGGGCCTTGCGAGTCCTGCGCCAGGTGAGCGTGATTGCGGCCGAGGACACGCGGCGGACGGCCCATCTTCTTGCCCGCTACGCGATCGACACCCCGACCACGAGCCTGCACGCGCACAACGAATCGGCCAAGACCCGAACGCTTCTCGAGCGTCTCGGGCGGGGCGAGGACGTGGCCCTGGTGTCGGACGCCGGAACGCCGGCGATTTCCGACCCCGGTCAGCACCTGGTGCGCGCGGCGCTCGAGCGCGGATGCCGGGTGGAGCCCGTTCCCGGCCCCAGCGCCGTCATGGCGGCGCTGTCGGCCTCCGGCCTGTCGGCGGACCGGTTCAGCTTCCTCGGATTCCCTCCGACACGGGCGGCCGATCGGGAACGGTGGTTCGCCGGACTCGCGAAGTCGGCTGGCACCGTCGTATTCTTCGAGGCACCCCATCGCATTGAGGAAACCCTGCGACGGTTGAACGATTTCTGTGGCGATTGTCCGGTCGCCGTCGCCCGGGAGCTTACCAAGACGCACGAGGAATGGGCCAGAGGACCGATATCAGCGATCCTGCCCCTGCTGTCAGAGCCGCGTGGCGAGTACACGGTGATCCTTGAACTTGGTCAATCAACAGAATACACCTCGAGCGCTCTTCTTCTGAACCCAGCTGAGTTGGTGGTTGAAATTGGTGAAATGACCAAATTGCCGGGACTCACCAAGCGGAAGGCCGTAAATCTGGTCGCCAGGCGCCACGGGCTCCCGCCCAATGCGGTTTATCGGGCGTTGGAGGACGCCAAGAAATCGGTCGAATGACCATGTTTACGGGGCCTCTCGAGCGACCGGAGCACCGCTTGACCGCCCCGTTACCTTTTGTTACTTTTACCGCCCGCTTTCGGCGCGCACCGACGACTGCCTCGCGTCCTGCGTGCAGGAGTTCCATGGCCAAGCAGCGCCGGCCACAACAGAAGAGCCCCGGGCGTCCGCCAGAACCGTCCGAGGCGGCTCCGCCATTGGCGGCGCCTCACGTCACCCATCCACCGGCGGCGCCGTCCGCGCCTCAGCGGCGCTCCACCTACGTCGAGGCCGTCGCCCTCTACGAACGGGGCCTCGAGGCGCTGCAGCGGCGCGACTACGGGGCGGCCGAGGATCTCCTGGCGTCGGTGCTCCGCCTGTATCCTGAAGAGCGGGAGCTCCACGAGCGCGTCCGCCTGTACTTGAACGTCTGCCGGCGTCAGGCCGCTCCGCGCGAGGCCACTCCCCAGACCATCGAGGAGCGGTTGTATGCCTCCACCCTGGCGATCAACGGCGGGCGCTACGACGAGGCCATCAACCACCTGCGTCTGGTTCGGGACGAGGACCCGGACAACGACCACGCGCTCTACATGCTGGCCGTCTCCCATGCGCAGCGCGGTGAACACGCCGAAGCGATCGCCCACCTCGAGCGCGCCATCGCACTGAATCCCGAGAACCGGGGCCTCGCCCGCACCGACCCGGACCTGGAGCCGCTTCGGGCGGACGAGTCCTTCCGACTGGCCCTCGACACGCCATCGTTGCCGCGAAACGACCGCCGTCGTCCGCTCCGGACGCGAACCGCGCGATAATTGGGCCCATGCTCCACGTCGTGATTCTCGCGGCCGGGAAGGGCACGCGGATGAAGTCGGCGCGTCCGAAGGTGCTGCACCGAGTCGCCGGCGTGCCGATGATCGACTACGTCGTCACGGCCGCGGGCACGCTGGCCCCCGCGTCCACGATCGTCGTGGTCGGGCACCAGGCCGACACGCTGCAGGCCGAATTGAAGGGCCATGTCAGTCTGACTTTTGTGGTGCAGGAGCCACAGCTCGGGACGGGCCATGCGCTCATGTGCGTCGAGCCCTGCCTCCGGGAGAGGGACGGCACGCTCATCCTGCTGTCGGGTGACGTGCCCCTCCTTTCGGCCAACACGTTGAAAACACTGGCCGAACGCCACGCGGCCAGGTCGGCGGCCGCGACCGTGGTGACCGCCGTCGTGGACCATCCGGCCGGATACGGCCGAATCGTGCGCTCGGGCGAGCGAATTGCACGGATCGTCGAAGAGCGGGACGCCACGCCGGCCGAGCGCCAGATTCGGGAAGTCAATAGCGGCATTTACGCGTTCGCACTGGACGGCCTCTTCGAGGCGCTCCGGTCGCTGGCCGCCGGGAACGCTCAGGGCGAGTACTACCTCCCGGATCTGGTGGCTATCTATCGTCAGCGCGGGCTGGTGGTCGAGACGATGACCGTGGAGGACCCCGACGAGATTCGCGGCGTCAACAGCCGGGCCGAGCTGGCGGAAGCGAGTCGACACGTGAGGGCCCACACGAACGCCACGCTGATGGCGAACGGCGTGACGCTGGAGGATCCCGCGACGGCCTACATCGGGCGCGAGGTCGAGATCGGCCCGGACACGGTCATCCACCCGGGCGTCACGATCGAAGGCCGGACGGTCATCGGCGCCGGCTGCGAAATCCACAGCGGCGTGCGCATCACCTCTTCGCGGCTGGCCGATCGCGTCACCGTCTTCGATCACTCGCTCGTCGTCGAATCCGACATCGGCGCCGATGCCCGGCTCGGACCGTTTGCCCGTCTGCGCGGACAGGTCACGCTCGCGGATCGGGCGCGCGTCGGCAATTTCGTCGAGCTGAAGAATACGACGATCGGAACCGGATCGAAGGCGATGCACCTGGCGTATCTGGGCGACGCGACAATCGGCGCGGGGGTGAACGTCGGCGCCGGCACGATCACGTGCAACTACGACGGCAGCAGGAAGAACCCGACCGTCATCGAGGACGGCGCGTTCATCGGCAGCGACTCGCAGCTGGTCGCGCCGGTCACGATCGGCAGAGACGCGTACGTCGGCAGCGGTTCGACCATTCGCGAGGACGTGCCGGCCGGCTCGCTGGCCGTCAGCGCCGGGAAGCAGCGCAACATCGAAGGCTGGGTCCAGCAGAGGAAGAAGAAGTGACGTAAGGCACGCGTTCTCGTGCTGTCGTTCCTTCCGGCTCGTTAATCGCTCATTTCAGGAACTCGGCCATGTGCGGCATCATCGGCTACATCGGACCCAAAGAGGTCGTTCCGGTGCTCATCGAGGGCCTGCGGCGGCTCGAGTACCGCGGGTACGATTCGGCCGGCGTGGCGGTCGTGCGAAACGGGCACGTCGATCTGCGGCGCAGCGCCGGCAAGCTCTCGAACCTGGAGACCGTCATCGGATCGGATCCGATCACCGGCGACTACGGCGTCGGTCACACGCGCTGGGCGACGCACGGCCGGCCGACCGAGGAAAACGCCCATCCTCACCGCGACTGCACCGGCAAGATCGTCGTGGTTCACAACGGAATCATCGAGAACTACCTCGACCTGAAGCACGAGCTGCTCCGCCAGGGACACCGGTTCGTCACCGAGACCGACACCGAAATCGTCGCGCACCTGGTCGAGCGCGAGATGAAGGACGATGGCCTCGAAAACGCGGTGCGGCGCGCGCTCATGCTGACCCGGGGCCTCTTTGCTCTGGTGCTCATCTCGGCCGACGACCCCGAGAAGATTGTCGCCGTCCGCAACGGCCCGCCGATCGTCGTCGGGCTCGGAGACGGGGAGTTCTTCGTCGCCTCCGACATTCCCGCGATCCTGAGCCACACGCGCGACGTGGTCTTCCTCGGCGACGAGGAGATGGCCGTGATCACGCGCTCCGGCGTGGCGTTCACGGATTTCTTCGGGCGACCGGTGTCCAAGGCGACGCAGCGCGTCCTCTGGGACCCGATCATGGCCGAGAAGGCCGGCTACAAGCATTTCATGCTCAAGGAGATCTTCGAGCAGCCGACCGCGGCGCGCGAGACGATCCTCGGCCGCGTCTCGCAGGAATCCGGCCGCGTCTTCCTCGAGGAAATGAAGCTCACCGAGGCCGAGCTCCGGGCGGTCGAAAAGGTCACGATTCTCGGCTGCGGCACCTCGTGGCACTCCGCGCTGGTCGGCAAGTTCATGATCGAGCGCCTGGCGCGCGTCCCGGTGGAGGTCGACTACGGCTCCGAATACCGGTACCGCGCGCCCATTGTCTCGGCGACGACGCTGGCGGTGGTCATCACCCAGTCAGGTGAAACGGCCGACACGCTGGCGGCCCTGCGTGAAGCGAAGCGAGCCGGCGCGCGCAGCATCAGCATCTGCAACGTCGTCGGCAGCATGGCGACGCGGGAGACCGACGGCACCATCTATACGCACGCCGGCCCGGAGATCGGCGTGGCGTCGACCAAGGCGTTCACCTCCCAGCTGGTCGCGCTGTACCTGCTGGCGCTGCGGCTCGCGCAGCTGCGGGGCACGCTCTCCGAGGAGGCGTCCCGGTCGCACGTGGACGCGCTGCTGCAGCTGCCGCAGCTCCTCGAGAGCACGCTGAAGATCGCGCCGCAGATCGAGGACATCGCGGGCCGCTTCCACGGGCGAACCGACTTCCTGTTCCTCGGCCGCGGCATCAACTACCCGATTGCGCTCGAAGGGGCGCTGAAGCTGAAGGAAATCTCGTACATCCACGCCGAGGGCTATCCCGCCGGCGAGATGAAGCACGGTCCGATCGCGCTCATCGACGAGCGGATGCCGGTCGTGACGCTCGCGCCGCACGATCACGTCTTCGAGAAGATGATCGGAAACGTCCAGGAGGTGAAGGCGCGTGGCGGCTCGGTCATCGCGCTCACGTTCGCCGGCGACGACAAGCTCGCGACGCTCCTCGATCCGGCGAACGACTCGATCATCGAGCTGCCGGCCGCACCCGAGCTGCTGACGCCGATCGCGATGGTCCTGCCGCTCCAGCTCCTCGCCTACGACATCGCCGTCCGCCGCGGCTGCGACGTCGACCAGCCCCGCAATCTCGCGAAATCGGTCACGGTGGAGTAGCGAGGCTGGAGGCTGGAGGCTGGGGCCGGAGGCTGGGGGCTGAGTTCAAGCCAGCGCGCTCGGGGCCGAGGGCCCTAAGACGATGGTAGACTGGTTGAGCCTCTAGCCTCTAGCCTCTAGCCTCTAGTCTCTAGTCTCTAGTCTCTAGTCTCTAGTCCGGACATGAACTTCCTGGAGTCCCTCAACCCCGAACAACGCGAAGCCGTTCTCCACGCCAACGGACCGCTGCTGATCCTCGCCGGGGCGGGCTCTGGCAAGACGCGCGTCATCACCAGTCGAATCGCCTTTCTCGTCGGCGACGGCCACGCGCGTCCCGACGAAATCCTGGCCGTCACCTTCACGAACAAGGCGGCCGAGGAGATGCGGTCCCGCGTTGAGTCGCTGCTCGGATCGGACTGCAGCCGGATGTGGGTGTCGACCTTTCATTCCCTCTGCGCGCGGCTGCTGCGGCGCGACGCACCGGCCATCGGGCTGTCGCGCGATTTCGTCATCTACGACTCGGCCGACCAGCTGACCGTGGTCAAGCAGGGGCTCAAGGCGCTGCACATCGACGACAGCTTCGTCCAGCCGCGCGCGGCGCTCTCGCGCATCAGCCACGCGAAGAACCGCATGGAAGGACCGGATGACATCGCGGCCGCGGCGGGATGGAACCGGCGCGACGAACAGATCGCCAAGGTCTACGAGTACTACCTGCGGGCGCTCAAGGAGAGCAACGCGCTCGACTTCGACGACCTGCTGCTGAAGACCGTCGACCTGTTCGAACAGTCGACGGCGGTGCGACAGCGCTACGCGACGCAGTTCCGGTTCGTGATGGTCGATGAGTACCAGGACACGAACCGCCCCCAGTACCTCCTGATCCGCCGCTTGGCCGAGGTCCATCGCAACCTCTGCGTGGTCGGCGATCCGGACCAGTCGATCTACAAATGGCGCGGCGCCGACCTGCGCAACATCCTCGACTTCGAGGAGGACTTTCCGGAAGCCACCACGGTCAAGCTCGAGCGCAACTATCGATCGACCCAGGTCATCCTCGACGCGGCTTCGGGCGTCATCCGCCAGAACCGCAACCGCAAGGACAAGCGGCTCTGGACCGAGCGGAAGGGCGGCGACCGGATTGTGTACTTTCGCGGCGGCGACGAGCTCGAGGAGGCCGACTTCATCACGCGGACGGCGCGCTCGGCGCTCGCCGACGACGTCGAGGCCACGGCTGCCGTCCTCTATCGCACGAACGCGCAGTCGCGGACGATCGAGGACGCCCTCATGCGCGAGGGACTGGCGTACAAGGTCGTCGGCGGCGTGCGGTTCTACGAACGGAAGGAGATCAAGGACGCGCTCGCCTACATGCGGCTCGTCATCAATCCCCACGACGACGTGAGCCTGCGGCGCGTGATCAACACACCCTCGCGCGGCATAGGCAAGGGCGTGATGGACGGCGTGGAGAAGTTCCGGCCGGCCCCGGACGGCGCCGCCTGGGACGCCGGGGCCGCCGACAGGCTGCCGCTGCTCGCCGCAGGCCTGCAGCCGGCGCTCTCGGCGAATTCGCTCTGGACCCGCCTCGTCCGGGGGCTCGACGAACGGGCGTTCCCGGCCCGGGCCTCGGCATCGCTCGGCGCCTTCCGCGACCTGATCGTCGGCCTCACCGAGATCGCCCGCGTCGACCCGCTGTCGATCGCGATCGGCAAGATGCTCGATCGCAGCGGATACCTGGAGGACCTGCGCGAGGACCGCAGCGAGGATTCCGAAGGGCGCATCGAGAACCTCGCCGAGCTCGTCTCCGCGGCGCGTGAATACGAGACGCGCGAGGCCGAACCCACGCTCGGCGGCTTCGTGGATCGCCTGTCGCTCCTGTCCGACGCCGACGAAGAAGCGGGGTCGCGCGACGCGCGGATCTGGCTGATGACCCTCCACAGCGCGAAAGGGCTCGAATTCCCCGTGGTCATCCTCGCTGGCCTCGAAGAGGGCCTCTTCCCCCACTCGCGATCGAGCGGGGACGAGGAGGAGCTCGAGGAGGAGCGGCGGCTCTGCTACGTCGGGATGACCCGCGCCCGGCTGCGCCTGGTGCTGACCGGCGCGGCGCGGCGCCGCATCTTCGGCGAGTATCAAGCGAGCGAGCCGTCGCGATTCATCGACGAAGTGCCGCCGGAGCTGCTCGAGCGAATGGCGCCGACCTCTACGTCGCCCTACCAGGGCAACTTCGCCCACTACGAGTTCCGGAGCAACCCGTACGGACGCGGCCGTCGCGCCCGCGAGGCCGAGCCGACCTACGCGTACGAAGACGAGGATCAGTCGAGCGGCATGACCCTCAGACCCGGCATGCGCGTCAAGCACGCCCAGTTCGGCACGGGGACGGTCCTGAGCGTCGAGCCGCTCGACGACGACACCAAGCTGGTGGTGCGGTTCAACGCGGTCGGCCAGAAGACCCTCCGGGCCCGCTACGCGCGCCTCGAGCCCGGGTGACGCGGTCGCGCGCGGCCGCCGAGGGCGCGCGCGCGAGCTATGAAGTCTTGGTGGCGCCCGACACCGAGGCCTCCCTGACCGACGTGATCACCCACTTCCCGGAGATCGGCTTGGCGCCCTTCAGCTCCGCTTTCACCATCGTGATCACCAGGCTCTTCCGGGCGGTCCGGCCGTCCGGCTGCTTGACCGACGCCGACACGGTGACGTCCTTCGAGATCACGTCGCCGTCGTACTTGGTGATGTCGACCCGGTTCGTGGGACTGTAGACGCTGAGGCCTGCGGCAGCCGTTTCGCCCTTCAGCTTCTCCTGGGTTTCGTTCAACCGCTTGTCGACCTGGGTCCCCTCGTCCCGGAGCTTGGTCCAGGCGGCCTGGACGTCGGCGTCCTTCCCTTTCAGCTCCTCGTGCGATTCCTCGGCCTTCAGCACGCGCCGAATCGCGTCGATGTTCTCGCTCTGGTAGGCGTACCGCCGGCGGTTGAAGTCGTCGACCGCGGCCTGGGCCTCGTTGTTCGCGGCGACGAGCGGCTTGAGGTCGAGCGGCCGCCTCGACTCCGGGGAGACGCTGGTGATGGAGAAGGTGTTCACGGTGCCCTGGGTCCGCGGGTCGAACATCACCAGGGCAAAGTCGTCGAGCGACGTGGTGTCGCGGAGGCGCGACGCCGTGAAGAACTGGTTCAGGATGGGCTGCTCGGGTCGACTCGAACAGCCGGCGAAATCGAGGGTGGTCAGCGCAAGGACGAGCGGCAGCGCAAGGCTCGGTCTCAGCCGGAACATACCAACCTCCAGTCTGTGAGTGTCTAGAGCGTTTTTGAGTTGTACATAGTACGGCGGTCATGGTCATCCTCTCGGCGGAGGTGACGATGGCCGCCGCCTACTCGATGGATTTGCGCGAGCGCGTGGCGAACGCGTGGGACGAGATCGGCGACGCGGACGAAATCGCGGCGACGTTTCAGGTCAGCCGCGCGTGGGTCCACCGGTTGATTCAGCGCCGCCGGGAAACCGGGTCGCTTACGCCGCGCCAGCAAACGAAGTTTCGGTCGCGGGTGCTGGCGGGCCAGGAGGCGCGGCTGGCCGCGCTGATTACCGCGCAGCCCGACCTCACGTTGGCCGAGTTGCGCGACGCTCTGCCGACCACCGCGGCACTGAGTACCTTGTGGTTGGAGATCGATCGGCTGGGATTGACCGTTAAAAAAAACCGTACACGCCGACGAACAGCGTCGCCCTGATGTCGCGGCCGATCGCCGCCAGTGGCGGACGACCATGCCGCTCCACGATGCCCGCCAGTACGTGTTCGTGGACGAATCGGGCGTCACCACAGATTTGCTCCGTCGGTATGCCCGCAGTCCGCGTGGCACCCGCATCGCGGATCACGCGCCTTACAGTCACTGGCAGACGCACACCGTGGTCGCCGCACTCCGCCCGACGGAGCTGACGGCCACAGCCGTGTTCGATGGACCGATCGACAACGATACGTTCCGCGCCTACATCGACCAAATCCTCGTGCCGACGCTCCGACCAGGGGATGTCGTCGTGCTCGACAATCTCGCGGCGCACAAACAACCCGAGGTGCGCGCGGCCATTGAGCAGACCGGCGCGATGCTGCGATTTCTTCCGCCCTATAGCCCCGACCTCAATCCGATCGAACAGGCGTTCGCCAAATTGAAAGCGTTCTTTCGCGCGTTCCGCCCACGCACATTCGATCACGTGTGTGAATGGCTCGCCGCGGCCCTCGGTCTCTTCATCCCCGACGAGTGCGCGAACTACGTCAGGCATTGCGGCTACCGCTTAACTACATGAAAGCCGAAAACGCTCTAGGCGGCGGGCGGCTCCTCTTCTTCCTTTTCGGCGAGCTTCGCGATCGAGACGACCTTGTCCTCTCCTTCGATGTCGATCAGTCTCACGCCCTGCGTGGCGCGTCCGATGGCGCGCACGTCGTTCGTCTGCATCCGCAGGATCATGCCCTGCTGGGTGATCAGCAGCAGCTCGTCGCCCTGGAGCACGTACGCGACCCCGACGACGTGGCCGTTGCGATCGCTGGTGGAGATGTTGATGATACCGACGCCGCCGCGCGACTGCACCCGATACTCCTCGATTTCGGTGCGCTTCCCGTACCCCTGCTCGGTGACCGTCAGCAGGGTGCCGCCCGGCCCCACGACCTCCATGGCCACCACGAAGTCATCGCCGCGCAGCGAGATGCCGCGGACGCCGTAGGCGGCGCGGCCCATGGAGCGGACGTCGCTCTCGTGGAAGCGAATCGCCATCCCGTCGCGCGTCCCGAGGAAGATCTCGCCCGCGCCGTCGGTGACCTGCACGCCGATGACCGCGTCGGCCGGCTCGACGCCCATGGCGATGATGCCGCCGGCCCGCGGATTGCTGAACGCGGAGAGCGCCGTCTTCTTGACGATGCCGCGGCGCGTGCCCATCACGACGAACTTGTCGCGCTCGAACTCCTTCACGGCGAGCATGGCGGCGATCTTCTCGCCCTCCTCGAGCGACACCAGGTTGGCGATCGCCTTGCCCTTCCCGCCGGGTCCGACGTCGGGGATCTCGTGGACCTTGAGCCAGTACGCCCGGCCGCGATCCGAAAAGATCATGATATAGGCGTGCGTCGACGCGACAAAGAGGTGGCTGACGAAGTCCTCGTCGCGCGTGCGCATGCCGATGCGACCCTTGCCACCGCGCCGCTGGTTGCGGTACGTGGAGATCGCCGTCCGCTTGATGTAGCCGGTGTTGCTGACGGTGATCGCCATGTCCTCTTCGGCGATCAGATCCTCGATGCTCAGCTCGCCCGATTCGCCCTCGACGATCTCGGTGCGCCGATCGTCGCCGTAGCTGGCCGCGACCTCCTTCAGCTCGTCGACGATGATCTGCATCAGCAGCCGCTCGCTCGCCAGGATGGCGCGCAGGCGCTCGATCGTCTGGAGGAGGTCGGCCAGCTCGTCGAGGATCTTCTGCCGCTCCAGGCCGGTCAGGCGCTGGAGCTGCATGTCGAGGATGGCCTGCGCCTGGACCTGGCTGAGGCCGAACTGAGCGATCAGGCCCTCGCGCGCGTCGGGGACGTTCTTCGAGGCGCGGATCAGCGTGATCACCGCGTCGAGGTGGTCGAGCGCAATCTTCAGCCCCTCGAGGATGTGGTAGCGGGCCTCAGCCTTGCGCAGCTCGAACTCGGTGCGACGCCGGCCAATTTCGCGGCGGAACTCGACGAAGCTCTCGATCAGCTCCAGGATGCTCAGGACCTTCGGCCGGCCGCCGACGATGGCGAGCATGATGATGCCGAAGCTCATCTGGAGCTGAGTGTGCTTGTAAAGATTGTTGAGGATGACTTCCGGCACCTCGCCGCGCTTCAACTCGATCACGATCCGCATGCCGTCGCGGTCCGACTCGTCGCGCAGATCGGAGATGCCCTCGATGGTCTTCTCGCGCACCAGGTCGGCAATCCGCTCGACGAGCTTGGCCTTGTTCACCTGATACGGGATTTCCGTCACGACGATCGCGATCTTGTCGCCCTTCTTGTTGGTCTCGATCGTCGATCGCGCCCGCATCATGACGGCGCCGCGCCCGGTGCTGTAGGCCTGCACGATCCCGGCGCGTCCGACGATGTAGCCGGCGGTCGGAAAGTCGGGACCGGGGATGAGGCGCACCAACTGTTTCAGCTTCTCGCCGCGGCTGAGCGGCGCCTCGTCGCTGTCGGCCGGCCGCAGGTGCGTGCGCTCGATCAGCCACACGCACGCGTCGACGACTTCGCGCAGGTTGTGCGGCGGGATGTTGGTGGCCATCCCGACCGCGATGCCGGCCGATCCGTTGACCAGCAGGTTCGGGAACGGTGCCGGCAGGACGGACGGCTCCTCGGTCGTCTCGTCGTAGTTGGGGACGAAGTCGACGGTCTCCTTGTCGAGGTCCGCCATCATGTCGTCGGCCAGCGCCTGGAGCCGGGCCTCCGTGTACCGCATTGCCGCGGGCGGGTCCCCGTCGATGGAGCCGAAGTTGCCCTGCCCGTTCACGAGCGGGTAGCGCATGTTGAAGTCCTGCGCCAGGCGGACGAGCGTGTCGTAGATCGACGCGTCGCCGTGCGGGTGGAAGTTCCCCATGACCTCGCCGACGATCTTCGCGCATTTGCGATAGCCCCGGGTCGACGAGAGCCCCATCGTCTTCATCCCGTACAGCACGCGGCGGTGCGCCGGCTTGAGGCCGTCGCGCGCGTCGGGCAGCGCTCGCCCGATGATTACGCTCATGGCGTAATCCATGTACGAGCGCTTCATCTCGTCTTCGATGTTGACCGGGTGCTGCTGAGGAACGAGGTCTGGCATCGGGATACTTGGGTGCTAGGGTGCTTCGTGCGGCCTGAAACTCAGACGTCCAGGTTCTTCACGTCGAGCGCGTTATCCTCGATGAACTTGCGCCGCGGCTCGACCTGGTCGCCCATCAGCGTCGTGAACATCTGGTCCGCCTCCGTGTGATCCTCGGCGCGGACCTGCAGCAGCGTTCGCGCGGCCGGATCCATCGTCGTCTGCCAGAGCTGTTCCGGGTTCATCTCGCCCAGGCCCTTGTAGCGATTGATGGCGACGCCTTTCTTGCCGGCGGTGATGAAGAAGTCCAGCAGCGCATCGACCGATTCGAGACGGACGTCCGCCGGTGCGGCCTTCCTGCTCTCTCCCGCCTCGGCCTCGTCGCCTTCGCCCGCCGCCTCGGGCACGACGGTCGAGACGACGATGTCGCCGGCGAGCGGCGGGATGTCGCGGCGGTTTGCGACGAGCGTGCGGTACTCGC
This sequence comes from uncultured Acidobacteriota bacterium, assembly GCA_963840225.1. Classification (GTDB taxonomy): domain Bacteria; phylum Acidobacteriota; class Vicinamibacteria; order Vicinamibacterales; family CAVVIG01; genus JBLMXQ01. Next base: position 1,229,074 of record CAWIYH010000003.1, on the reverse strand, counting down.
CGGCGGTCACGAAGTCGACGCCGATGGCGTGATGCCGCGGATAACCGTTCGACCGATCCTCGACCTGCAGCAGATAACGGTTGTGCTCTTCATCGCGCTGGACCGCGACCGTGCGTGTGGCCGTCGTCAGGGCGCGGGCCAGGTCGTCGAGGCGGCTCTTGTCGGCGAAGAACTCGCGGTCGGCCCCCGCGGCCACGAGCGCGTCGACGATCTCGCGCGGATGCCCGCGCCGCTCCACCGTCTGCAGGAGCTTCTGGTGCGCGATGAGCCGGTGGAGCAGGCGCTCGAGCTCGGCGCCGGAGATCTCCTGGCCGGTCGACGGGATACGGACCACGCGCGCTTCGGTGGCGCGTCGGATCAGGTATGCATCGAGCTCGCGCTCGTCCTTGATGTAGGTCTCCGACTTGCCGCGCTTGACGCGAAAGAGCGGCGGCTGCGCGATGTAGACGTACCCGCTCTCGATGAGCGACGGCAGCTGCCGGTAGAAGAAGGTCAGCAGCAGCGTCCGGATGTGCGATCCGTCCACGTCGGCGTCGGTCATGATGATGATCCGGTGGTAGCGGAGCTTCGACTGATCGAAGTCCTCGGCCCCGATGCCACACCCGAGCGCCGCGATCATCGTCTTGATCTCGTCGCTGCTCAGCATCTTGTCGAACCGCGCCTTCTCGACGTTCAGGATCTTGCCCTTCAGCGGCAGGATCGCCTGGAAGCGGCGGTCGCGCCCCTGCTTGGCCGATCCGCCGGCCGACTCGCCTTCGACGATGTACAGCTCGCTCAGGGCGGGGTCGCGCTCCTGGCAATCGGCGAGCTTGCCGGGCAGCGTGCTGCTGTCGAGCGCGCCCTTGCGGCGCACCAGATCGCGCGCCTTCCGCGCCGCCTCACGGGCCCGCGCGGCGTCGATCGCCTTGCCGATGATCTTCCGGGCGACCGCCGGGTTCTCCTCGAGATAGGCTCCCAGCTTGTCGTTGACGATCGCCTCGACGATGCCCTTGACCTCCGTGTTCCCGAGCTTGGTCTTCGTCTGCCCCTCGAACTGCGGATGCGGAATCTTGACGCTGATGACCGCCGTGAGACCTTCGCGGATGTCGTCGCCGGAGACGCTCTCCTTCAGGTCCTTGGCGAGACTGTTCTTGCCGGCGTAAAAGTTGACCGTGCGCGTCAGGGCGGAGCGGAATCCGGACAGGTGCGTGCCGCCTTCGTGGGTGTTGATGTTGTTGGCGAACGAGTAGATCGTCTCGGCGTAGCCGTCGTTCCACTGCAGGGCGATCTCGGCGTCGATGCTCTCACGCTCGCCGCGCATGTAGATCGGCTTCTCGTTGACGGCGGCCTTGTTCTTGTTCAGGTGCTGGACGAACGAGACGATTCCCCCGTCGTAGTGGAACTTGTGGCTCTTTCCGTCGCGCTCGTCATCGAGCGTGATGACGATCCCCCCGTTCAGGAAGGCGAGCTCGCGAAGGCGCTGGGCGAGCGTGTCGAAGCTGAAGACCGTCGTCTCGAAGATTTCCGTATCCGGCTTGAAGGTGATCTTCGTCCCGCGCTTCTTGGTGGTGCCGGTCGGTTCGAGCTCGGCGATCGGGCGTCCGTGATCGTAGCTCTGCTGGTAGACCTGGTTGTTGCGCCAGATTTCGAGGTCGAGCGACTCGGAGAGGGCGTTGACGACGGAAACCCCGACGCCGTGGAGGCCGCCGGAAACCTTGTAGCTGTCGTTGTCGAACTTGCCGCCCGCGTGAAGCACGGTCAGCACGACCTCGGCCGCGGAGCGGCCGCTCGCGTGGCGGTCCACGGGGATGCCGCGGCCGTTGTCCACGACCGTGACGGAACCGTCGATGTGGATGGTGACGTTAATCTGATCGCAGAAGCCGGCCAGCGCCTCGTCGATCGAGTTGTCGACGACTTCGTAGACCAGGTGGTGCAAACCCGCTGGACCGGTCGATCCGATGTACATCGCCGGCCGCTTGCGAACCGCCTCCAGCCCTTCGAGCACCTTGATCTTGTCGGCACCGTAGTCGTCGACCGCCTCGGAGACGGCATGTCCGTTGTCGTCCGCCGGCACCTGCGGCGTCCGGGGCATCTCGGTGGGCTGTTCGTCGCGATCGATATGATCCATTGGTCACAGCGGGCTTCGCGGCGCCCGCGCTTCATCCCTTTCAGGCTCGAACGGTCCCGGCGCGAATCGCCGCGCCGCTGAGGCTCACACTCTCATCGGCATGATCACGTACGTGTAGTCGTACCCCTCGGCGCCAACGGGCTTCATCACGGCCTGGCTCACCTCGTCCTTGACGTCCAGCGAGACGACGTCGGTCGAGACGGCGGCCAGAAAGTCGAGGACGTACTGGGCGTTGAAGCAGATCTGCATCGCCGCGCCCGAATACTCCACCGGGATCGTCTCGTGCGCTTCGCCGAGATCCGGGCTGCTCGACGTGACGTCCACCCGGCCCTTGTCGACCTGGAACTTCACCGCACGCGATCGCTCGTTGGACAAGAGCGCGACGCGCTTCACGGCGTTGGTGAGTCGATCCCGCTCGAACTCGATGTGCTTGTCGTTGCCCTTCGGGATGACCCGCTCATACGCGGGAAACTGCCCGTCGATCATCCTCGAGATGAGCATGCGTCCGCCCACCTCGAAGAACAGGTGGTTCTCCCCGCGCTCGTACTTCACGTCTCCGTCGCTCTCGCTGAGGAGCTTCGACAACTCGCCGAGCGTCTTCTTCGGCAGAATCGCCTTGATCTCCTCGGCGTCCGTCCTCGCCTTGCCCTCGCGGCCGACCGTCACCAGCGCCAGGCGGTGACCGTCGGTCGCGACCAGGCTCATGCTGTCCGGACGCAGCACGAAGAGCGCACCGTTCAGAAAATACCGGGTATCCTCGCCCGTGATGGCGAACTGGGTCTTGGCGACCATTTCCTTCACGGCCGCGCGCGGCAGCGTCGCGGTGGTCTCCCCTCCCGATTCGGGCAAGGTCGGAAAGTCCTCGCGCGGCAGCGTCTGCATCCGCGAGTCGAACCGCTCCGCCGCCACCTTCACGCCACCCTTGTCCTCGGCGATCCGGATATCTGTTTCCGGAAGCGATCGGACGATCTCGTAGAACTTCTTGGCGGGCAGCGTCAGCGATCCGCCCTTGCTAACCGAGGCCGGACACCGGCTTCGAAGTCCCACCTCGAGATCGGTCGCCAGGAACCGGACCTCTTCGCCGTTCGCCTCCATCAGCACGTTGGCCAGGATCGGGATCGTGTTCTTGCGCTCGACGATTCCCTGAAAAAGTTGCAGTTCTCGCAGAAGGTCGTTCTTGCGGACGACAAGTTCCATGGCTGTGCTGACCTCGAAAAAGGCGGGGGCTGGGCCCGCGATCCCCTTAGGTGAGGGAAGATTCGAGAACAACAAATTATATCGGAAAAGAAGGCGTGTTGAAAAGCCTCGTAACGCCGTTAGTGATTTATTTTCAATGAGTTAAATTGTGCAAAAAACGTGGACGAAAAAGCGTCGTTGGAGGCGTCCCGGAGACGCAGGCCGGGCGTCGCGGGATTTCCGCAGGGCTGGATTGCCGCGGCTGTGGAAAAGGCGATTCTTCACCGGAAACTCTCGAGGAAGTTGTTGATCAGGTTGTTGAAATCGCCGTCGCGCTTCCTGAGATCCTCGACCTTCCGAATCGAGTGGATAACCGTCGAGTGGTGCTTCCCGCCGAAGCTCCGCCCGATTTCGGGCAGCGACGCGTGCGTGAGCGACTTGCAGAGATACATGGCGACCTGGCGCGGCATCGCGATCGACTTCGAGTTGTTGCGCGACCTCAGGTCCGTCAGCTTGAGGTTGTAGTAGTCCGCCACGGACTTCTGGATGATCTCGATGGTGACCGCACGCTCCTCGTGGTCGAGTATGTTCCTCAGCACGTTCTGCGCGAGCGACAGCGTGATTTCCTGTCCGGTGAGCGATGCATAGGCGATCAGCCGGATGAGCGACCCCTCGAGCTCGCGGATGTTCGACTTGATCTTGCCGGCGATATAGATCGCGACGTTGTCGGGCAGCGGCACGGCCTCGGCGTCGGCCTTCTTCTTGAGAATCGCGACTTTCGTCTCGAGGTCGGGCGACTGGATGTCGGCGATCAACCCCCACTCGAAACGCGATCGCAGACGTTCCTCGAGCTGGGGAATCTCGTGCGGCGGGCAGTCGCTGCTGATCACGATCTGTTTCTGGGAGTCATAGAGGGCGTTGAACGTGTGGAAGAACTCGGTCTGCGTGCCCTCCTTGCCGGCGATGAACTGGATGTCGTCGACGAGCAGGACGTCGACCGTGCGGTATCGCTCGCGGAAGTCGATGATCCGGTCGTAGCGCACCGCGTTGATCATCTCGTTCATGAAGCGCTCGGCCGAGATATAGGTGAGCTTCAGGTTGCCGTCGTGCAGGAGGACGTACTGCCCGATGGCATGCATGAGGTGTGTCTTGCCGAGACCCACCCCACCGTAAATGAAGAGCGGATTGTAGGAACGGGATGGCGCCTCGGCCACCGCCCGACAGGCCGCATGCGCGAACTGATTCGAGGAGCCGACGATGAAGGTGTCGAACGTGTAGCGAAGATTGAGTCCGGCGGGTCCCGGCCCCGGCGTCTGCGGAGGTCCAGCGTCGAGCGCGGTCGCTTCATCGGCGCTGGGCGCAACGGCGGAAGCCTCGCCTTGTCCCTCGGCCACGAACGCCACCGTCACGCCGCCCTGTCGGAGCTCGGTCATCGCTTCGCCGATGATGCCGGAGTAGTGCTTGGTGAGCCAATCCTTGAAGAGCGCATTGGGGACACGGACCGTCAGCAGCCCGCCGGCGTCCGAAACGAAGCTGGTTGGCTTGAACCAGGTATAGAAGCTATGCCGGTTCACCTTGCTCTCGATGCGCGTCAGGACCTGGTCCCAGAGGTTCATTTGCTCAACAAATTCGCATTTGGCAAAGCTTCGCCCGCCTCCGGTCGTGAAATGACGGGGCCTGCCGCCCTCGGGAGGCCGTGAAGCCCCGGTTTTTCAACGCTTCAGGTTTTCGCCTCGGGCGCGAACCGCATGAATTCAGGCCCAAACGAGCGAGCCGGAGCCGAATCGTGGGAATTTCCACAGTTTTTTCCACAGGTGTGGAAAACTTTGGGGAGAGACCAAACGCGCATGCGATTTGAGGAGCGTCGTGGACAGTCGAAAACCGGCGAAGGAGCCCGACTCTAACACAAAGACACTCGCATTGACACCTCTGGAACGCGTTCGCTACCATTGACAGTTCGCGTTCACTCAGAGGGGAGCCATGAAGGGAAAGCGCACGTTCCAGCCGAACACGCGTCACCGCAGGAAGGCGCACGGATTTCTGGTTCGGATGAGCACCAAGAACGGCCGCCTCGTGCTCAAGCGGCGCCGGGCGAAGGGCCGCAAGCGTCTCACGGTCAGCAGCGAGTAGTGTTCCGACCCGAGGAGCGGATCCGGCGCCATGCCGACTTTCGGCGCGTCTACGAGAACGGCGTCCGCCTCCACGGCCGATATAGCACGGTCTTTCTTCTGCCCAACGTCGGCGGGCCCGGGCGGCTCGGGATTGCCGCCACGAGAAAACTGGGTGGCGCGGTAAGGCGGAATCGTGCTAAACGATTGGTACGAGAGGTTTTCCGTCGCAACAAGATCGCGTCGGGCTTCGACGTTGTCGTCGTGCCGAAGCGAGAGCTCCTCGACGCCAGCCTTGCCCTTGTTGAAGCCGACTATCGCCGCACCCTCGAACGTCAATTCAGCCGACGGCGATGAGCCATCGGTCGCCGTTCGTGCTGTACTCGTCCTCCTTCGTGGCTACAAGCTCCTGATTTCACCGCTCTTCCGAGGCTCCTGCCGGTTTCTGCCGTCCTGCGCGGACTACTCCGCGGAGGCGTTCCGGCGCCACGGCGTCCTCAGAGGCGGGTGGCTGACGACGCGGCGCCTGGGGCGCTGCCATCCGCTCTGCGAGGCTGGCTACGATCCCGTGCCGGCGAAACGGTAATGGAAAAGCGGGTTCTTTTCGCGATCTTTCTGTCCTTCCTGGTGCTGTACGTGTACCAGGCGTACTTCGTCAAGCCGACGCCGAATCCGGCCGACGCGTCGGCCAGCGCCACGCCGCCGGCACCGGCAGCGCCGGGTGTCAAAACCGAAGCGCCGGCGTCGTCGGCCCCAGAGGCCGTCACGCCACCGCCCGAATCCGCGCCACAGGTCAGCGCCTCGACTGTCGTCGGCGACACGGCGGAACGCGACGTGCGCGTCGAGACGCGCGACGTGATCGCCATCTTCACGAACCGCGGTGCGGTCCTGAAGAGCTGGCGATTGAAGCACTACCTCAACCAGACGACCGGTTCACCGCTCGAGCTCGTCGCGAACGATCTCGGTCCGGCCCACGCGCTGCCCTTCACCCTGCGCGCCGACGACCGGCAGGTGGCGGCGGCCTTGAACACGGCGCTCTACAGCGTCCGCGGCGCGCCGGCCGGAACGGCGGCGCAATCGGCGCCGGTCGATTTGACGTTCGAGTACCGCAACAGTGCCGGCGTCCACGCCATCAAGACGTTCCATCTCGAGCCGACCTCCTACATCATCGTGTTCCGGGCGTCGATCTCTCAGGGCGACACGGCGCTCAATCCGGCCGTCGCCTGGGGCCCGGCGGTCGGCGACTCGGGGAACGAGAGCAGCCGGTACGTCCAGAAGCCGGAGGGCCTGTACTTCGACAACGGCAAGGTCAAGCGTGTCAGCCCGAAGGACATCGCGAAGCAGTCGACCTATCAGGGCGACTTCAGGTACGCGGGCGTCGACGACCACTACTTCGTGACAACGGCGCTCGTTCCCGGCCAGGCGACCATCGCGTTCCAGCCCGTCGTGATTCCGCCGCGCGGGGGAACCACGGAATCCCAGCGCGACCTGGTCGCCTATTCGATCACCCCGGCCGCCGCCGGCCGGCCGATGAAGTTCTTCGTCGGACCGAAGGACTTCGACGTCCTCGCGGCGATCGATCGCGACCTGGTGCGCGCCATCAACTTCGGCATCTTCGCCATCCTTGTCGTGCCGCTCCTTCGTTCGCTCGAATGGGTGAACGCCTACATCGGGAACTACGGCTGGTCGATCATCACGCTCACGGTCATCATCAACGCGATCATGTTCCCCCTGCGGCACAAGAGCGTCGTCTCGATGCGCAAGATGCAGGAGATTCAGCCGCAGGTGAAGGCGATTCAGGACCGCTACTCGAAGCTCAAGGCCACGGACCCGGCCAAGCAGAAGATGAACCAGGAGTTGATGGGGCTGTACCGCGAGAAAGGCGTCAACCCCGCGAGCGGCTGCATCCCGATGGTGCTGACGATGCCGGTGCTGTTTGCGATGTGGTCGCTGCTCTCGACGGCCATCGAGCTGAGGGGCGCGCCCTGGTTCGGCTGGATTCACGATCTGTCGGCGCACGATCCGCTGTACATCTGGCCGGTCCTGATGGGCGTCACCCAGTTGTGGCAGCAGAAAATCACGCCGACGGCCGGGGCCGACCCCACCCAGCAGAAGATGATGATGGTGATGCCGGTCGTCTTCACGTTCATGTTCCTGTGGGCGCCCGCCGGACTCGCCATCTACTACGGCGTGACGAACCTCTGGGGGATCGGCCAGCAGTACCTGACGAATCGGCTCATCGGGCCCCCGACCGTGCACAACGTTCGGCCGGCAGCCGAGCGCCGGGTCAAACGCGTCGGCGGCGGCAAGACGGAAGCCGCCAGCCGGGAATCATCCTCTTGAGCGGGGCTTCGGTCCCGGCGAGGGCGGCCCCGAGGCGGGCGGCCCGGCGGCGATTATGTCCAACGACACACAACCGATTCTCGAGTTTCTGAATCGCTTCACGACCGCGCTCGGCATCGCCGGCGAGGTGCAGACGGAGCAGACCGCCGACGGCCCGCGCCTGAACCTCGTCGGCGAAGACGCCGAGCTCATCGTCCGACATCGCGGCGAGCCGCTGAAGGCGCTGCAGCACATCGTCGACATGGCGTACGGTCGCGATCTGCCCGACGGACAGCGGGTATTCATCGACGCGCTCACCTACCGGAAGGGCAAGGACCTCGAGCTGCGGCGCATGGCGCAGTTCCTCGCCGAAAAGGCCAAACAGACGGGCGTCGATCAACAGCTCGGTCCCTTGAATCCGTACGAGCGCCGTATCGTGCACATGGCCGTGGCCGAGATTCCCGGCACCACGACGGAGAGTATCGGCGACGCGTTCTCGAAGACGGTCCACATCTCCGCGCGCAAATAGGTTCTCGAGGCGTCGGAAGCCGGGGGATGGAAGCTGGCCTTCTCCACCACCGATACCATCGTCGCCGTAGCGACGCCGCCGGGCCGGGGCGGCATCGGCGTCGTTCGCCTGAGCGGCGTCGAGGCGCTGGCCATCGCCGGGCGGCTGGTCTCTCATGCCGCGCCGCTCGAACCGCGGATGGCGACGTTTGTCCGGGTCGCGCTTCCCGACGAGCGCCGGGCCGGCGGGGACGCGCCCACCAGCGAAATTATCGACCACGGAATCGCGACCTATTTTCCAGCGCCGCATTCGTACACCGGGGAGGACGTCGTCGAAGTGAGCGCGCACGGAAGCCCGGTGGTGCTCGGAGCGATCGTCCGGGCATCGATGCGCGAGGGCGCGCGGCTCGCCGAGCCTGGAGAGTTCACGCTCCGGGCGTTCCTCAACGGCCGCATCGATCTCGCACAGGCCGAGGCGGTCGCCGACCTCGTCGACGCGGTGACGCCGCTGCAGGCCCGCGCCGCATTCGACCAGCTGCAGGGCACGCTGACCAGGTCGATCGCGGCGATCGACCGCGAACTGTTCGACGTGATCGCCCGGCTCGAGGCATCGGTCGATTTCCCCGAGGAGGGCTATCACTTCGCCGATCCGCGCGCCACGGCGCAGACGCTCGAAGCATTGCTCGAACGCGCTGCCGCGCTCGTGCGCGACGCGAGGCGTGGCCGGCTCATCCGCGAAGGCCTGCACGTCGCCATCGTCGGCAAGCCAAATGTCGGGAAGTCGAGCCTCTTCAATGCGCTTGCCGGTGCGGCGCGTGCGATCGTCACCGACGTCCCGGGGACGACCCGCGATCTGGTGACGGAAACCGTGGACGTCGACGGCCTGGCGGTCACGCTCACCGACACCGCCGGCATCCGTGACTCGCCCGAGCCGGTGGAAGCTGAAGGCGTTCTCCGCGCGCGGTGGGCGCACGAGGTGGCCGACCTGGTTCTCGTCGTGATGGATGGCTCGCAGCCGCTCGAGCCATCCGACTGGAGTATAGCCGGTCAAATAACTGAAAAAAAGAGACTTATCGTCAAGAGTAAGTCTGATTTGGGATGCGCGTGGGACGACCTTGAGGGCGTGGCCGTCTCGGCCGTCACGCTCGAGGGGATCGGCGAGCTGCGCCGCGCGGTCGCACGCGCGCTCGACGTCGAGCCGCTTCGCGACCGGCCGGAGCTGACCAACATCCGTCACGCCGCTCACGTTCAGACAGCGCACGACGCGATTGCTCGCGCGCGGCGCGCGTTGAGCGAATCGGGCGGGGCGCTGTCGGAGGAATTCGTGCTGGCCGACTTGCAGGCGGCAAGGGCGGCCCTGGAGGAAATCACCGGGCGCCGGACGTCGGACGACGTGCTGGCGCACATCTTCTCGAGGTTCTGCATTGGCAAGTAGGTTCGACGTGATCGTGATCGGCGCCGGCCACGCGGGCTGCGAAGCGGCGTACGCCGCGGCGCGGGTCGGGGCCCACGTCGGCCTGTGCACGCTCTCGCTGGATACGGTGGCGCACATGCCGTGCAATCCGGCGGTCGGCGGTACCGCGAAGGGGCACCTCGTTCGCGAGATCGACGCGCTCGGCGGGCTGATGGGACGGGCGATCGACGCCACGGGTATTCAGTTCAAGCTGCTCAATCGCAGCCGCGGTCCGGCAGTATGGTCGCCGCGCGCCCAGGCGGACAAGAAGATCTATGGCGCGTGGGTGGGGGACGCGCTCGCGGCGGAGAGCGGGATCGAGTGGATTGTTGGCAGGGCCGGACGTTTGATCGTCGAGCATGGCCGTCTGGTCGGTCTGGCGATGGAGGACGGCGACGCGCATTTCTGTCGCGCGCTCGTCGTCACCACGGGCACGTTTCTCAACGGGCTGATTCATATCGGGCCCGAGCAGCACCCGGCAGGGCGTGCGGGGGAGCCTCCCTCGCACGAGCTCGCGGAGTCGCTGAAGGCGTGTGGATTTGCCCTGGGCCGGCTCAAGACCGGCACGCCCCCGAGGCTGGACCGGGACAGCATCGACTTCGCGCGCTGCGTGGCGAACGGAACGTTTCAGGTCGAGCGCGGAGACGATCCGCCCGTCCCGTTCTCTTTCCTGACCTCCACCATCGACCGATGCCAGATCGAGTGCCATCTGGTTCACACGAACGACCGGGTCAGGGAGCTGGTACGCGCCAATATTGACCGCTCTCCCCTCTTCAACGGGCAGATTGAAGGCATCGGCCCGCGCTACTGCCCGTCGCTCGAAGACAAGATCGTCCGGTTTCCACAGAAGGAGCGGCATCAGATCTTCCTCGAGCCAGAGGGGATCGACGCGCGGGAAATCTACGTGAACGGCCTGTCGATGAGCCTCCCGCGCGACGTGCAGCTGGCCCTGGTTCGAGCCCTTGCCGGCCTCGAAGAGGCCGTGATGCTGCGCCCGGGATACGCGGTGGAGTACGACTTCATCCAACCGACGGAGCTGACACGGCGCCTGGAAGCGAAGCGGATTGCCGGTCTGTACCTGGCCGGCCAGATCAACGGCACCTCCGGGTACGAAGAGGCGGCCGCGCAGGGGCTCATCGCCGGAGCGAACGCGGCGCGTGCCGCGCTAGGCAGGAGCCAGGGTCTCGAGCTGGGTCGCGAGGAGGCCTACATCGGCATTCTCGTGGACGATCTGATCACGAAGGGCTGCCTGGAGCCGTATCGCATGTTCACGTCGCGGGCCGAGCATCGCCTGCTGCTTCGCATCGACAACGCCGATTTGCGCCTGACGCCGCGTGGCCGTTCGGCCGGACTCGTGGATGACGGGCGCTGGTCGATCTTCGAGGATCGACGCGCACGCTTCGCTCGGAACATCGGGGCGCTGGAGACGGTCTTTGTCAGAACCCCGGGAGGCAACCGCGTCGCCGCGAGCCAGCTGCTCCGCCAACCCGACGTCCGTCTTGAAGCGCTGATTGCGCGGGGCGCGGTGCCGTTCGAGCTCGGCCGGTCTGCCGCGGTGGACATCGCGAGCGCCGAGACCACGGTGAAGTACGCGGGCTATTTGCGGAGGCAGGAGGCCGAAATCGCGCGTGCACGGCGCGAGGAGCGACGCCGGATTCCACGCGGATTCCCCTTCCACGAGGTGCCGGGCCTGTCGCGCGAGGTCGTCCAGCGCCTCAGTCAGGTCGGACCGGACACCCTGGGTCAAGCGCTCAGGATTCCCGGTGTGACGCCTGCGGCCGTCGCCGTCCTGTCGGTGTTTCTCGGTCGCTACAGCGCCCAGCCGTGACCGGTGCGGCTCGGCGACAGCTGATTCAAAGACTCGAAGCAGCCCGGCTGGCGCTCGCTCCTCATGTGGTGGATCGGCTCGGCGACTATCTCAACCTGCTCGCCAGGTGGAATCGCCAGATCAACCTGACAGGCCTCCCCCTCGATCCTCCGAGCGACCAGGCAATCGATCGGCTGATCGTCGAGCCGCTGTCGGCGATTTCGTGGGTGGACGAAGGGCCCCTGGGGTGGTTCGACTTCGGTTCGGGCGGCGGGTCGCCTGCCGTGCCGATCAAGCTCACTCGCCCTCAAGCACGGTTGACAATGGTCGAGTCGCGAGGGAGGAAGGCGTCGTTCCTGCGAGAAGCCATCCGGCAACTGGAACTGCCTCGGGCGACCGTCTTCGAGGGACGCTACCAGACGGTGCCAGCCACGTCGGGCATGACTGGGTCGGCGCGTCTCGTCACGTCCCGTGCTGTAAAGACTGATTCGGACCTGTTGGATGCGGCCGGAGCGCTCCTCGTGAGTGGCGGCCGGCTGCTGATCTTTGGACGTGACGGCGATGTGCCTCCGCGCTGCGGGTTTGTCGTCACCGCAGCGCCTCCTGGGCTGGCTGTGCTGTCCAGGAAATAGCAGGCCCTATTGTTCCACGTGGAACACTTGAGAGCGTCGCGCTGAGTCCGAAATAAACCATTCGATTATAGATGCTTGTGAGACTCTGCCGAAGTGACTCTCTCGGAGCACGGCAGACCCGGGCGCTGGGCGATGTTCCACGTGGAACCTTCAGGCCATCGAGAATCAGCCGCGATTTCCTGGCCTCCAGATCGAGGGTTTAGTATGCTTCCAAGGCCGGCCGGGGACGTGACATCGCATTGGGCAAACACCAGAAAACTACGTCGCCGACAGTAACTCACTGATTTCGCTAGACTTATGGGCAAGATTGTCGCGGTCGCCAACCAGAAGGGCGGGGTGGGCAAGACTACTACCACCATCAATCTCGCCGCTTCCCTGGCTCTCGCCGACAGGCGCGTCCTGCTCGTCGACGTCGACCCGCAGGGCAATCTGACGAGCGGCGTCGGCAAAAAGGGCCAGGCCGGTTCGGGTGGCACCATCTACGAGGCATTGACCGCGGAGCCGGTCCCCGACACCAGCCTCTTCATCGTTCCGACGGGCGTCGACCGCATGGACCTCCTCCCGGCCGACCGGAATCTGACGGGCGCGGAGATCGAGCTGGTCACCCTTCCCCACCGGGAAGAGCGCCTGCGCCACCTGCTCGAACCGCAGCGCGATCGCTACGATTACGTCTTCGTCGACTGCCCCCCGTCGCTCGGTCTGCTGACGCTCAACGCCCTCGTCGCCGCCGACGCCGTGCTCATTCCGCTGCACTGCGAGTACTTCGCCCTCGAGGGGCTCGCGGATCTCGTCGACACGATGCGGCGCGTCCGGGCGGCACTCAATCCCGCGCTCGATATCGAAGGAGTGCTGCTCACGATGTTCGACGAGCGCACGAACCTCGGACAGCAGGTGGCGCGCGACGTGCGCGACTTCTTCAAGGAGAAGGTGTTCCGGACCGTGATCCCGCGCAACGTCCGCCTCGGCGAGGCGCCGAGCCACGGCATGCCGGTGATCCTCTACGACGTGAGGTCGCGCGGCGCCGAGGCGTACCTGGCCCTCGCGCGCGAACTGCTCGAGCGCTCCGCCGCGACCGCGGCCTAGAACGCCCGCGAGGCGAGTCAGAGTCATGCAGACACCGAAACGGCCGGCGCTCGGCAAGGGGCTGAGCGCGCTGATTCCCGACGCTCCAGAAGCCGCGCCGTCGTCGCCGATCGAGGTCGACGTCGATCGCGTGTCGCCCAGCAGCTTCCAGCCGCGCCTCCAGGCCGACGATGCGCGGCTCGAGGCTTTGGCATCGTCGATCCGATCCAGCGGCATCATCCAGCCGATCGTCGTGCGGCGCACGGGCGATCGGTACCAGATCATCGCTGGCGAACGCCGCTGGCGCGCCGCGCAGAAGGCCGGCCTCCTCCGCGTGCCGGTGGTGGTGCGCGACGTAGCGGCGGGGCAGGAGCGCTCGCTGCTCGAGATGGCGCTCATCGAGAACATCCAGCGCGAGGACCTGAACCCGATCGACGAGGCGCTCGCGTACAAGCGCCTCGCCGACGAGTTCCACCTCACCCAGGACGCCATTGCGACCGCCGTCGGCAAGGATCGCGCGTCGGTCGCGAACTATCTGCGGCTGCTGCGCCTGCCCGACGAAGTCCGGGGCAACGTCGCGTCAGGGTCGCTGTCGATGGGCCATGCGAGAGCCCTGCTCGGGCTGCCAGACGAGGGCGCGCAGCGACGCGTGGCGCGCGACATCGTGGCGCGGAATCTGTCGGTCCGCGAGACCGAGGCGGCCGTGAAGAAGATGGTGACGCCGGTTGCCGCGCCTGCGGCGTCGCCGTCGAACGCCGTCGACGTGCACACACGGGCCGCGGAGGAACGGCTTCGACTCGCGCTCGGCACGCGCGTGCGCATCGTGCGCAAGGGGCGGGGCGGACGCATCGAGGTGGACTTCAATTCCGAAGACGAGCTGATTCGAATCTACGAGCAGCTGACCGAGCGGAGATGACCGACCGGCGACGCAGGCACATGGGAAAGGAGGACGGGTGGCCAAGCGACTGACCCAGATGGTCGCCTGCGCTGGTTGAGCGAGTAAACTCGCCGCAGGCGAGCTCGCTCAGGTGCTGAGTGACATACCCGCGCCGATCGACGACCGGGTGCTGGTCGACTTCCGCACCTCGGACGATGCGGGTGTGTACAGATGGGAAGCGGGGCCGGCCCTGGTCCAGACGGTCGACTTCTTCACGCCCATCGTCGACGACCCGTATGTCTATGGTCAGATCGCCGCGGCCAATGCCGTCAGTGACGTGTACGCGATGGGCGGCCGGCCGCTCACGGCGCTGGCCATCGCAGCGTTTCCCAAGGACGGCCTCGAGCCGGACGTCATCCGGGCCATCTTTCGCGGCGGATTCGACAAGCTGCGCGAGGCGGGCGCCGTCCTGCTGGGCGGTCACACCGTGCAGGACGCCGAGATCAAGTTCGGCTACGCGGTCACCGGTGCCATCGACCCGACGCGCATCCTGTCGAACGCAGGCGCCAGGCCGGGCGACGTCCTCTTCCTCACCAAGGCGCTCGGTACCGGCATTGTCGGAACGGCCATCAAGTTCGACCGCGCCCCACGGGCGCTCGTTGACGAGGCTGTCGCCTCGATGCTGACGCTCAACCGCTCGGCAGCCGAGGCCCTCGCGGGGCTGGCGCCCGGCCGCGTCCATGCGTGCACCGACATCACCGGTTTCGGGTTGATCGGTCATGCCTCCGAGATGGCGCGAGCCAGCGGCGCAAGGCTCGTCATCGACGCGAGCCGACTGCCGATCTTCAGTGGGGTCAAGGAGATGGCGACAGATAACCGATCCGGGGGCATGCTCTCGAATCGCGAGCACTTCGGCGGTCAGGTCGAGACGCACGGCACCGACGAGGCACTGCTGGCCGTTCTCTACGATCCGCAGACGTCGGGCGGCCTGTTAATCGCCTCGTCTCCGGGGTCCGCCGACGAGGTCGAAACGGCTCTGGCCGCTGCTCAGGTCCCGGCGGCGCGAATAGGAAAGGTGGTTGCCGGCGCCCCGGCAGGCCTCGAGATCGTCGCGTAAGCCCTATCCGCTTGTCGAGCGTCGCGTGCGAATGGTATAAAGGCCTGTTTTCTCGCGGCTTCGAGAGGCCCCTGAGTGATACCCGATCTGTCCACCCTGTGGGTGATCGTCTTCGTGCTGCTCCTGACGGTCGCGCTCGATCGGCTGCTCCTGCGGCCGTTCATGCGCGTGATGCAGGAGCGCGAAGGCGTCATCCGGTCGGCCCGCGAACTGGCGGAGACCTCTCGCGCCCGGGCTCAGGCCGCCGCCGACGAGCTCGAGGCGAAGAGGCAAGTGGCGCGCGCCGAGGTCTACCGGCAGATGGACGAGACGCGGCGCGCCGCCCTCGGAACTCGCGCCGAAACGATCGCGGAGACGCGCCGGCAGATCGAGCAGTCGACAGCCGAGGCGTCGAAGCGACTGACCGCGCAGGCGGCCGCCGCTCGGGTGCAGCTCGATCGGGATGCCGACGCCCTGGCTGCCACCATTGTCGAGCGCGTGCTCGGCAGGAAAGCTTCCTAACTCAGAGGTCCGTGATGCGCCGAGTGCCGTCGACGCCACGCCTGCGCCTCGCTTGTGAAACTCCGCGCAAGCGCACGTGCGCCCACCGGGACCGCGCATGATTGCCGTCATCGCGCGCCTGGTCAACTTCGCTCTGCTTGCCGGCACGCTGTGGTACCTGCTGCGGTCCCCGTTCGGTCGGTACCTGAGCGATCGCGGAACGGCGATTCGCCGGGACCTGGTCGAGGCCGCCGAGATGCGCCGGGCGGCCGCGGACCAGATTGCTGAGATCGACCGGCGCCTGAAGGCGCTGCCCGGGGAACTCGAGGCCCTGCGGGCCCAGAGTGCCGCGGAAACGGCGGCCGAGGAAGCCCGCATCCGCGCGGCGGCGGCAGGCGATCGCGATCGGCTGCTCGAGCAGGCGCGGCGTGAAATCGAGTTGCAGGTCAGGGTGGCGGAACGCGAGCTCGTCAGCCACGCCGCCGATCTGGCGGTCGGCGTCGCGTCCGAGCGCATCAAGGCGAGCATCACGAGCGAGGACCAGCAGCGCCTGGTGGACCGGTACGTCACGCAACTGAGACGGTAGATGACCAACAAGACGGCGGCCAACCGCTACGCGCGCGCCCTGCTCGACGTCGCCATCGCCGAGAAGGTTGATCTCCAGCGCGTCGAGGCCGAGCTCACCGAGTTCCACGAGCTGTTCAGGCGGTACCCGGCACTGGAGAGGGTGCTGGTGAACCCCGCGGTGCCGGTGCCGCGCAAGCGAGCGGCCGTCGCCGAGCTGACCGCCCGCGCCGGCATGCTGCCGGTCGTGGTCAAGCTGCTCGTCCTGCTCGCCGGGCGCGATCGGCTCGTGCTGGTGCCGGATCTCGTCGGCGCGTACCGGGAGCGGCTGCTCGATCACCTGAACATCGTGCGGGCGGAGGTCACGACCGCGGTGCCGCTGTCCGAGGATCGCTCCCGCGCGGTCGAACGGAGCCTCGCGACGCTGACGGGGCGAAGGGTGCGGCTGGAGACGAAGGTGGACCCGGCGATCATCGGCGGGGTGGTGGCGCGGGTGGGCAGCACGATCTACGACGGCAGCGTCTCGCGACAGCTGCAGAAGATTCGGGAAAGCCTCGTCGAGCGCGTGTAGGGCGGCGGCGGACGCGGCTCCGGCCTGAGACCCGAGCGCGAGCGTCTCCGCTCGAGCGCGAGGGACAGCGTCAGTTCGGCCAGGCGAGCAGGGGTGGGGCCCCGCGAGCGAGAAGAATACGATGGACATCAAAGCCGAAGAGATTTCCAAGATCATCCGCGAACAGATTGGCAGCTACGCGGTCGACGTGGACGTGGCCGAGGTGGGCAGCATCATCTCGATCGGCGACGGCATCGCGCGCGTCCACGGCGTCGAGAACGCCATGGCGGGCGAGATGCTCGAGTTCCCGCACGGCGTCTTCGGGATCGCGCTGAACCTCGAAGAGGAAAGCGTCGGCGCCGTGCTGCTCGGCGAGTTCAACGAGATCAAGGAAGGCGATCTGGTCAAGCGCACCGGCCGGATCATCTCGGTGCCGGTCGGCGACGAGCTGCTCGGTCGCGTGGTCAACGCGCTGGGGCAGCCGGTCGACGGCAAGGGCCCGCTCGTCACCAAGCAGCTCTCGCCGATCGAGCGTCTGGCGCCCGGCGTGGTCGACCGCCAGTCGGTCAAGGAGCCGCTCCAGACCGGGCTCAAGGCCATCGACGCGATGGTGCCGATCGGCCGGGGCCAGCGCGAGCTCATCATCGGGGACCGCCAGACGGGCAAGACGGCCGTCGCGCTCGACACGATCCTCAACCAGAAGGACACCGGCGTCATCTGCATCTACAATGCGATCGGCCAGAAGCAGTCCACCATCGCGCAGGTGGTCCGCACGCTCGAGGAAGCCGACGCGATGCGCTATACGATCGTCGTCGCGGCCGCGGCGGCGGATCCGGCGCCGCTGCTCTACATCAGCCCGTATTCCGCCTGCGTCATGGGCGAGTTCTTCCGCGACAGCGGCCGCCACGCGCTCTGCGTGTACGACGATCTGTCGAAGCACGCGCAGGCCTATCGCGAGATCTCGCTGCTGCTCCGCCGGCCGCCCGGCCGTGAAGCGTATCCCGGCGACGTGTTCTACCTGCACTCCCGGCTGCTCGAACGGGCGGCCAAGCTGAACGCCCGGCTCGGCGCCGGATCGCTGACGGCGCTGCCCATCATCGAGACGCAGGCCGGCGACCTGTCGGCGTACATCCCGACCAACGTCATCTCGATTACCGACGGCCAGATCTTCCTCGAGGCCGACCTGTTCCACCAGGGGGTCCGGCCGGCGATCAACGTCGGCAACTCGGTGTCGCGCGTCGGCGGGTCGGCGCAGATCAAGGCCATGCGGCAGGTGGCCGGCACCCTCCGGCTCGATCTTGCCCAGTACCGCGAGCTGGCGGCGTTCGCGCAGTTCGGCAGCGATCTCGACAAGTCGACGCAGGCCCAGCTCAATCGCGGCGCCCGGCTGGTGGAGATCCTGAAGCAGCCGCAGTATCAGCCGCTCGCCGTCGAGCGGCAGGTCGCGATCATCTACGCCGGCACCAAGGGGTATCTCGACCAGATCGGCGTCGCCGAGGTACGGGCGTTCGAAGCGGGTCTCTACCAGTTCATGGAGTCGCGCCATCCACAGGTGTTTCGCGGCATCGCCGAGAAGAAGCAGCTGGACGACGACCTGCGTGCGGCGCTGGACGCGGCAGTGAAGGAGTTTGCCGCCGAGTTCGCGTCGCGGAAGGCGACGGCCGCCTGAGCCATGCCGTCCCTGATCGATCTTCGGCGCCGGATCCGCGCGGTCAAGAACACGCAGCAGATCACGAAGGCGATGAAGATGGTCGCCGCGTCCAAGCTGCGCCGGGCGCAGGACCGCATGCTCCACGCCCGGCCGTACGCCGAGCAGATGCGCCGCGTGCTCGGCAGCGTCGCGACGCGTGTCGATCCGTCGCTTCACCCGCTGCTCGCGGTCCGCGATCAGCGGCCGGACAGCCGGACGCTCCTGGTGGTCGTCACGGCCGACAAGGGGCTGTGCGGCAGCTTCAACACGAACATCATCAAGGCGGCGGGCGGCTTCATCGCCGAGAGCCCCCACCCGTGCGCGCTCAGCCTCGTGGGCCGGAAGGGCCGCGATTTCTTCGCGCGGCGCGGCTTCGAGGTGCTGTTCGATCTGGCGAACTTCTTCCAGAAGCTGCGGTTCGAGGACGGCCAGGCGGTCGCGCAGCAGGCGATGGACGCGTTCATCACCGGCCAGGCGGATCGCGTCGTCCTCGCGTACAACGAGTTCAAGTCGGTCATCCAGCAGCGGATCGTCGTCGATCAGCTCCTGCCGATCCGGCGCGCGGACGTGCCGGAGACGCCGGCCGAGATCGGCGTCGACTACCTCTACGAGCCGTCGCCGCAGGCGATCTTCGATCAGCTCCTGCCGCGCTACGTGGAGGTCCAGGTGTTCCGGGCGCTGCTCGAGTCGAACGCGGCCTTCTACGCGGCGCAGATGACGGCCATGGACACGGCGACGAAGAATTCCGCCGAGATGATCTCGCAGCTGACGCTGTACATGAACAAGGTGCGCCAGGCGGCGATCACCAGAGAGATTATCGAGGTGGTGTCTGGCGCGGAAGCGCTGTAACGGAACAGCGCCTGCGACCAGCGCGAGGCGCCGCGCCGCCGAGCGCGAGCGAGCGGGGGTGGGGCCCCGCGAGCCGTGAAGACGGTGCGCCAGGCGGCGATCACCAGAGAGATTATCGAGGTGGTGTCGGGCGCGGAAGCGCTGTAAGGCGGAGCGGCCGTCCGCCCGCGAAGATGAACATGACAAACCAGCAGCACACCGGAAAGATCGTCCAGGTGATCGGGCCCGTGGTGGACGTCGAGTTCGAGGCGGGCCACCTGCCGGAGATCTACCACGCCCTGCGGATCCAATCCGACGCCGGTCGCTCGGGCGAGCCGATCGACGTCATCGCCGAGGTCGAGCAGCACCTCGGCGAGAACCGCGTGCGCGCGGTGGCGATGAAGCCGACCGACGGGATGCAGCGCGGCATGAAGGCGGTCGACCTCGGCCATCCGATCGAGGTGCCGGTCGGTCCCGAGACGCTCGGCCGTGTGCTGAACGTGCTCGGAGAGCCGGTGGACTTTCCCGATCGACCGATCGCGGCGAAAGAGCACTGGTCGATCCACCGTGCGCCGCCGACGCTCGAGGACCAGTCGACCGAGCTCAAGATGTTCGAGACCGGGATCAAGGTCATCGATCTGCTCGAGCCCTATCTGCAGGGCGGCAAGATCGGTCTGTTCGGCGGCGCGGGCGTCGGCAAGACCGTGATCATCCTGGAGCTCATCCACAACATCGCCCTGAAGCACGGCGGCGTGTCGGTCTTCGGCGGCGTCGGCGAACGCACGCGCGAGGGCAACGATCTCTGGGTCGAGTTCCAGGAGTCCGGGGTCATCGACATCAACGACTCGTCCAAGTCGCGCGCGGCGCTGGTCTACGGCCAGATGACGGAACCGCCGGGCGCCCGGCTGCGCGTCGGCCTGTCGGCCCTCACCGTCGCCGAGTACTTCCGAGACGCCGAGGGCAAGGACGTGCTGCTCTTCATCGACAACATCTTCCGGTTCACGCAGGCGGGCTCCGAAGTGTCGGCGCTGCTCGGCCGCATGCCGTCGGCGGTCGGGTACCAGCCGACGCTGCTGACGGAGATGGGCGAGCTGCAGGAGCGCATCACCTCGACCCGGAAGGGGTCGATCACCTCGGTGCAGGCGATCTACGTCCCGGCCGACGACTACACCGATCCGGCGCCGGCGACGACCTTCGCCCACCTCGACGCGACGACGAACCTGTCGCGGGCCATTTCGGAGCTGGGCATCTATCCGGCCGTCGATCCGCTCGCCTCCACGTCCCGCATCCTCGATCCGCGCATCGTCGGCGACGAGCACTACGAGGTCGCCCGCCAGGTGAAGCAGATCCTGCAGCGCTACAAGGATCTCCAGGACATCATCGCGATCCTCGGTATCGACGAGCTGTCGGAGGAAGACAAGCTCACGGTGGCGCGGGCGCGCAAGATCCAGAAGTTCCTGTCGCAGCCCTTCTTCGTCGCGCAGCAGTTCACGGGGCTCGAAGGCAAGTACGTCACGATCGGCGAGACGATCCGCGGCTTCAAGGAGATCGTGGAAGGCCGCCACGACGAGATCACCGAGCAGGACTTCTACATGGCCGGCACGATCGACGAGGTCGTCGAGAAGGCCCGGAAGCGGAAGGCGGCGTAGGCCGTGGCGATTCCCCCCCATCTTCATCTGCGAATCGTGTCCGCCGATCGGGCGCTCGTGGACGAGGCGGTGGACGAGGTGCAGATTCCGGGCTCGAACGGCTACTTCGGCGTGCTGCCGGGGCACACGCCCCTTCTAGCGGCGCTCGAGGTCGGGCAGCTGTGGTACCGGATCGGCCAGGACAGGCACTACCTGTCGACGGCATTCGGCTTCGCCGAGGTGCAGCCCGACCGCGTGACGGTTCTGGCCCAGATTGCCGAGAAGGGCGAGGACATCGACGTCGCCCGCGCCGAAGCGGCGAAGAAGCGCGCTGAAGAGCGGCTCACCAGGCCGGTCGTCGACATGGATTTCGAGCGGGCGCGCATCGCGCTGCTCAAGTCGCTGATTCGGCTCCAGGTCGCCAGCCGCGCTAGAATTCGGTCCTGAATTGCAGACTGGCAGAATTGCAGGAGTGCAGAACGGGCGCGATCGCCCCCGATCCCGCAACGTTCTGCACTCCTGCAATCCTGCAATCCTGCCATGCTGGGTAACCTGTCCAACCTGTTTCGGTACCGCGGGCTGATCCAGAGCCTGGTCGCACGCGAGCTGAAGGCGCGCTACCGCGGCTCCGTGCTCGGCTTCATCTGGTCGTTCGTCAACCCGCTCCTGCTGCTCCTCATCTACTCATTCGTGTTCACGACGGTGATGCCGAACACGCAGGCGGGCGTGCAGCCGTACTTCCTGTTCATGTTCTGCGGCATCCTGCCGTGGACGTGGTTCTCCGCGTCGCTGACCGAAGCCTCGAACGCGCTCATCTCGGGCGGCAATCTGATCAAGAAGGTGATGTTCCCGGCCGAGGTGCTCCCGCTGGTGAACGTCCTGGCGAACATGGTCCATTTCTTCCTGGGCCTGCCCATCCTGCTGATCTTCCTCGTCATCTACCGCCCGCCGACCCTGTGGCACCTGGCGGTATTCCCGGCCGCGGTGCTCGTGCAGCTCGTGTTCACCTCGGCGCTGGCGCTCCTGCTGTCGGCGCTGGCGGTGCATTTCCGCGACATCCGCGACATCCTGGCGAACCTGCTCACGCTCTGGTTCTTCGCCACGCCGATCATCTATCCCTGGTTTCAACCGGGACTGCAGCGGTTCAAGCCGCTGTTCGACGCCAACCCGTTCACGCACCTGGCCGTGTCGTACCAGGAGATCTTCTTCTTCCACGAGGCGATCGGCCACTGGAAGTGGCTCACCGCGCTCGGCGTCGGCTCGGTGGGGCTGTTTCTCGCGTGTTACTGGCTCTTCGACCGGCTGCGGGATTCCTTCGCGGAGGCGGTGTGAGCGGCATCCGCCGGCCGGCGGCCGCCGGCCGCCGAAGGGGGACCCAGGCGCCATGAACGCGATCGAGCTGACGAACGTCTCGAAGATCTACCGTCGCTACAGCGGCAAGCAGTTTGCCACGCTGAAGAGCGCGCTGCTGCAGCGGAGCATCCTGCGGGAGCTGCAGCCGAGCGAGACGTTTCCCGCGCTCCACGACGTGACCTTCAGCGTCCCGGCGGGCGCCACCTACGGCGTGATGGGCCGCAACGGCTCCGGCAAGAGCACCGCGCTCAAGCTCGTGGCCGGCATCACCAAGCCGACGAGCGGCACCGTCGTGGTCCACGGCCGCATCTCCGCGCTCATCGAGCTCGGCGCGGGCTTTCATCCCGAGATCTCCGGGCGCGAGAACGTCTTCATCAACGGCATCATGCTC
This sequence comes from uncultured Acidobacteriota bacterium, assembly GCA_963840225.1. GTDB lineage: Bacteria > Acidobacteriota > Vicinamibacteria > Vicinamibacterales > CAVVIG01 > JBLMXQ01. The sequence goes on along the minus strand of CAWIYH010000003.1, from coordinate 1,206,422 downwards.
GGCCTGTCCAAGCGTGAGATCCAGGAGCGCTTCGACGAGATCGTCGACTTCGCGGAGATCCGCGACTTCATCGACGCGCCGGTCAAGACCTATTCCTCCGGCATGTACATGCGGCTCGGCTTCGCCGTGGCCATCCACGTCGATCCGGACGTCCTGCTGGTCGACGAGGTGCTGGCGGTCGGCGACGAGGCGTTCACGCACAAGTGCCTCGACAAGTTCGGCGAGTTCAGGCGCCGCGGCAAGACGATTCTCCTGGTCACGCATTCGCTGAACCTCATCGAGCGCTTCTGCGACGAGGCGCTGTGGCTCGATGCGGGCGAGGCCCGCGCCCATGGCGACCCGAAGCGGGTCGTCGGCGCCTATCTGACGGCGGTCGAAGCGAGCGAGCAGGAGCTGCTGGCTGCCGAGACCGCGCGCGCGCTCCGGGTCGCGAGCGACGCCCCGCCGCACGAGGAGCCGGCGGCCCGCGAGGTTGCGATCACCGGGGAACCCGCCGTCGACGGCGACGCGCCGCCGGGCGAGTCGCCGCCCGCCGACATGTTCCGCGCGGTCGAGGGCCGCTGGGGGTCGCGGGAAATCGAGATCACCGAGGTCGGCATGTTCGACGCCCAGGGACATCCTTCCTACGTGTTCCACACGGGCGACCCGGTATCGGTCCACCTGAAGGTGCATCCCCATCAGCCGACCGACGATTTCGTGTTCGGCGTGGGGCTGTTCAACGCGGACGGGATCTGCTGCTACGGCACGAACACGTATTTCGAGGAGATGATCCCGGACCGGCTCGCCGGCGACGCCGAGGTGACGTTCGCCATCGAGGCGCTCGACCTGGTCGAAGGCACCTACAAGCTGGACGTGGCGGTCCACAAGCGGGACGGCGCGCCGTACGACTACCACCGCCTGCTCTACACCTTCCGGGTGAAATCGCGCACGCACGACGTGGGGATCTACCGGCCGCGGCACCGGTGGATCTTCTCGTCCAACATCCGGTTCAAGGCGCCCGACGAGGTCGAGAAGTCGGCCCGATGACGCGCGAGGCGGCGGCGGCGTTTGCGGCACGCGCGCGGGCGGACGGGAAACGCGTGGTGTTCACCAACGGCGTCTTCGACCTCCTCCATCCGGGCCACGTGCGGTACCTCCAGCAGGCGCGCGGCCTCGGCGACGTTCTCATTGTCGGCGTCAACTCCGATCGATCCGTCCGCGCGAACAAGGGTGAGGGACGCCCCATCACCCCCGCTCACGAACGGGCCGAACTCGTCGGCGCGTTGTCGTCGGTCGATCACGTCGTCGTCTTCGACGAGGACACGCCGTACGAGCTCATCAACGCGGTCCAACCCGACGTCCTCGTGAAGGGCGCCGACTGGGCGGCCGACGCCATCGTCGGCCGCGATCTCGTCGAGGCCCGGGGCGGCGCGGTCGTCCGCATTCCGGTCGACAGCGGCCACTCCACCAGCGCGATCGTGGCCCGGATTCGCTCGATCGCCCGCTGACCTCCGCGTGCCTCCGGATCGCGATCGCGCGGTGTACACTCAGTAGTTGCCCGTGTCCACGTCGACCTCGCTGACTCTCCGTGCCGTCCTGAAAGCTGCCGCGGCGCGCACCGGGTTGGACGCGTCCGTCCGTGCCGTGGACGGGCTCACGCCCTCGGCCAAGGCGCTGTTCGTAGCCACGGCGGCTCAGGCGCTGCCCCACGGCGTCGTGCTGTACGTGGTGCCGAGCGACGGAGAGCTCGACCTGACCGTTGGTGACGTCCGGTTCTTCCTGGCCGCAATGGAAGGGTTGTCGGAGGCGGGCGTCGACAGGGCGGTGCTGCCGCTCCCCTCCCACGAGGTCGATCCCTACCGCGGCCTCGCGCCGCACTTCGGCGTGCAGTCGGCGCGCGCGCGGGCGCTGCACGCGGTGGCGGCCGGCGCCGCGCGCGTGATCGTCGCCTCGTCTGCCGCGCTGCTGCCGCGCGTCAGCCCGCCCGAACGGCTGCTGCAGGCGTCGATCGATCTGTCGCCCGGTCAGGAGGTCGCTCCCGACGAGCTGGCCGATCTCCTCGTCGATGCCGGGTTCAGTCGCGAGGATCCGGCCGACGAGCACGGCGAGTTCGCGCTGCGCGGCGGCATTCTCGACGTATTCCCGCCCGCCGAGGCGCAGCCGGTTCGGCTCGAATACGCCGGGGACGCCATCGAGTCGCTACGCAGCTACGACCCGGCGACGCAGCGGTCCACGGCGCCGATCGATCGCGTGACGATCGTGCCGCTGCGCGACGTCCTGCCGTCGCGCGGGCGGTCCGACGCGTCCGCCACCGTCATCGACTACCTGGCGCTCGCGCGCGAGTCGCGGATTGTCGTGTCCGAACCGGACGAGGTCTCGGCGCACGTCACGAAGCTCCTCGATCAGCTCGCGCAGAGCTACCAGGACGCGAAGGCCCGCGGCGGCCGTCCCGGGGTCGAGGCGCCCGGTGCGCGGCTGCCGACGCCGTCGGAGCTCTTCGCGGAGTGGCCGCTGGTCGAAGCGCGCCTGTCCGCCGGGACCGCCCTGTCGCAGCTCGGGGTGGCCGGGTCACCCGCCGGCAGTCCCGACCGACGCTCAATCAGGTGTCAGCCGACGGTCGAGCTGCGCGGACGCGTGGGCGACTGGGTCGCGGAAATCAAGGCGCTGCGCGAGCACGGCGACACCACCGTGTTCGTCGCCGCGACCTCGGGGCGCGCGGAGCGCACCATCGAGCTGCTCAAGGAATACGGCGTGTTCGCCACGCCGGTCGAGCGCGCCGAGGAGGCCCGCTATGCGGCGGTCCTCGTCGCCGTCGGCGGGCTCTCGCGCGGCTTCCGGCTGCCCGACGCCGGCCTCCAGATCTACGCCGAGGCCGACGTCTTCGACGAAGATCGGCGCGCCGCCGACCGGCGGCCGTCCGCCAGCAGGACGTTTCTCTCGGACCTGCGCGATCTCAAGGTCGGCGACCTGGTGGTCCACGTCGACCACGGCATTGGCGTCTTCGTCGGCCTCAAGCAGATCGGCGTCGGCACCGAGACGGCGCAGGAGTTCCTCGAGCTCCACTACGCGGGGGACGACAAGCTCTTCGTGCCGGTCGAGCGGCTCGACCTCGTCCAGAAGTACACGGGGGCCTCCCGGCCGCCGGTCGATCGGCTGGGCGGCACGTCGTGGGAGCGCGCCAAGAGCAAGGTCAGGAAGGCCATGCGCGACATGGCGGAAGAGCTGTTGAAGCTCTACGCCCAGCGCAAGGCGGTTCCCGGCCATGCGTTCAGCGCCGATACGCACTGGCAGCAGGAATTCGAGGACGCGTTCGAGTACCAGCTCACCCCGGACCAGCGGTCGGCGATCGCAGACATCAAGCGCGACATGGAGTCGCCGACGCCGATGGATCGCCTGCTCTGCGGCGACGTCGGGTACGGCAAGACCGAAGTGGCCATGCGCGCCGCGTTCAAGGCGGTCATGGACGGGAAGCAGGTCGCGGTCCTGGCCCCGACCACCGTGCTCGCCTTCCAGCATCAGAAGACGCTGACGGAGCGCTTCGCCGGGTTTCCCGTCCGGATCGAGATGGTGAGCCGCTTCCGGACGAAGCAGGAACAGAAGGAGGTGATCGCCGACCTCGGCGCCGGCAAGGTGGACATCATCGTCGGCACGCACCGGCTGCTGTCCAAGGACGTCGAGTTCCGCGATCTCGGGCTCCTGGTGGTCGACGAGGAGCAGCGGTTCGGCGTCGGGCACAAGGAGAAGATCAAGCAGCTCCGCAGAAAGGTCGACGTCCTGACCATGAGCGCGACGCCCATCCCGAGGACGCTGAACATGTCGCTCGTGGGAATTCGCGACATGTCGATCATCGAGACGCCGCCCAAGGACCGCCTCTCCATCCAGACGAGCGTCGTCAAGTTCGATCAGCAGGTCATCGCGCGGGCGATTCGCCACGAGCTGGAACGCGGCGGCCAGGTGTACCTGGTGCACAATCGGGTGGAGTCGATCTTCTCGATCGGCAACCTCGTCCAGCGTCTCGTGCCTGAAGCGAGCGTCGTGATCGGCCACGGGCAGATGAGCGAGGACATCCTCGAGCGCGCGATGCTCGACTTCGTCGCCCGCAAGTTCGACATCCTCCTGGCGACGACGATCGTCGAGAACGGTCTCGACATCCCGAACGCGAACACGATCATCATCAACCGGGCCGATCGCTACGGCCTGTCGCAGCTCTACCAGCTGCGCGGCCGGGTCGGCCGGTCCGACCGGCCGGCCTACGCCTACCTCCTCATCCCGCCCGAGGACAACCTCTCGCCGGTCGCCAAGAAGCGCCTCGCCGCCATCAAGGAATTCAGCGATCTCGGCAGCGGCTTCCGCGTGGCGGCCCTGGATCTCGAGATCCGCGGCGCGGGCAACCTGCTCGGGGGCGAGCAGAGCGGGCACATCGAGGCGGTCGGCTTCGAGATGTACATGAAGCTCCTTGAGCAGACGGTCCGGGAGCTCAAGGGCGAGGACATCGAAGACGAGCTGCGAGCGACCGTCAATCTCGGGATCGACCTCCGGATCGACGACTCGTACGTGCCCGACATGAACCAGCGGTTGATGCTCTACCGCAAGGTCGCCGCGGCGCGCCGGGAGGACGAGATCGATCGCGTGCTCGACGAGGCCGCCGATCGGTACGGGCCGCCGCCCGTTTCGGTCCTCAACCTGGCCGACTACGGCCGCATCCGGGTGATGGCCGATCGGCTGGCGATCGAGTCGATCGACCGCGAAGGCCGTACGGTCGTCTTAAAGTTCAGACCGCAGGGAAAGGTCGACCCTGTGCGGCTCGTCGCGCTGGTGCGGCAGCGCGGCGACCTCACGCTCGTCCCTCCCAGCGGTCTCCGGTTGACGATGGACGGAGGGCCGGGCCAGACCGCTGGACGCGAGGCCGGCCACGCCTCGAAGTCGAGCCTCCGCGTCCGGCCGCCGGGTCCCCGGCGCGGCCGCGAGTCTTCCGCGCCGTCGTGGTGGACCGCGCGTGCCCGGGAAGGCGAGGTCCGGCCGGGCTTCACGAAGGCCGAAATCCTCAAACCCGCCAAGCAGGATCCGCGCGCGCCCGGCGGCGTCTTCGAGCGCGTCGGCGGGTTGTTGAGCGAGCTCCTCGATCAGGGTTAAGATACTCTAACTGTTTCTAATGCAGACCTTTAGGTCTGCTCAGGCAGGATGTGCCAATGGGCCAGAGATTCCTTCGCCGCCTGCTCCCCGGCGCCGTGTTGCCGATGCTGCTCTTCGCGTCGATCGGCGTCGCCCGCGGCGACATCATCGAGCAGATTCTCGTCAAGGTGAACGGCGAGATCTTCACCAAGACCGAGCTCGAAGCCCGTCAGGTGGCCGCCCTCCGTCAGCGCGGCCAGCAGATCGACCTGAAGGCCGATCCGTCGAACCAGCAGCTCAGGCAGGCGCTCGACGAAGTGACGCCGCAGATCATCGTCTCCGCGGTCGACGAGATGCTCGTCGTCCAGCGCGGCCACGAGCTCGGGTACCGACTGAGCGACGAACAGTTCAATCAGATCGTCGACAACATCAAGAAAGAGAACAAGATCGAATCCGACGAACAGTGGGAGGCGGCGCTCAAGCAGGAGAACCTGACGATGCCGGAGCTGCGGCGACAGCTCGAGCGCCAGATGATCATCTCGCGCGTCCAGCAGAACGAGGTCTTCGGCAAGATCGGCGTCACCGAAGACGAGGCGCGCCAGTACTACTCCTCGCACCAGTCGGAGTTCACCACGCCGGCGTCGATCACGCTCAGGGAGATTCTCGTCTCCGTGCCGACCGGCGGCAACGGCGTCAACGTGGCGCAGGACGATGCCGCCAAGGAAAAGGCCGAACAGATTCGAACCCGGATCGTCAACGGCGAGAGCTTCGAGAAGCTCGCCGCGGATCTCTCCGAAGCGCCCTCCCGCGCCAACGCCGGCCTCGTCGGCCCGATCAACATGACCGATCTGTCGGGCGACGTGCAGAAGCTCATCTCGAACATGAAGGTCGGCGACGTCACCCAGGTGCTGCGCACGCCGCGCGGTTACCAGATCCTCAAGCTCGAGTCGGAGACCAAGGCCGACACGATGCCGTTCGACCAGGCGCGCGAACGGATCAGCGACCGGGTCTTCACCGGCAAACGCCAGGAGGAGTACCTGAAATATCTCGCCAAGCTGCGGTCCGAGGCCATCATCGAATGGAAGAACGCCGATATCGAGAAGGCCTACAAGGAGGGACTGGCGGCCGAAGAGCATCAAGCGACCAAGTGAGCAGAGATTCGCGCGACACGCCGATATGAGCGCCGATCGCTCCCTGCCGACGCCGGACCGACACCCGGACGAGGAGCCCCTGCCACGGGACGCGCGCGAGTGGTTCGCGATCTGGACGCGGTCCCGCCACGAGCAGGTGGTTCGCGAGCAGCTGGAGCGCAAGCAGCTCGAGGCGTTCCTTCCGACCGTGACGCGGTGGAGCCGATGGAAGGACCGCAGGAAGAAGATCGACTGGCCGCTGTTTCCGGGCTATTGTTTTGTGCGCTTCGATCCCGCCGACACCCTGCCGGTCCTCAAATGCACGGGCGTCGTCAACATCGTGTCTTTCGAGGGGAAGCCGGCGCCGATCCCCGAGCATGAGCTCCAGAGCATCCGGCTGCTCGTCGGGAGCGACCTGCAGTTCGACCCCTGCCCGTTGATCCACAAAGGCATGATGGTCGAAGTCGTGCACGGCCCGCTGCGCGGCGTCATCGGGCGCCTGATGCGCAAGGACCCACAGAAGGCCCGTCTCGTGCTGTCGGTGGATTTGATCGGTCAGGCCGTTTCAGTCGAAGTGGATGCCTCGGACGTGAAGCCGGTACTGAGGTGCAGCGGCGGCGGCGACTCGGTGAGTGCGACACACAACACCATGAGAATAGAATCGTGAACGGCGCCCCTCCCGATCCCCAGGCGACCCACCCACGATCCCCGACCGCCGTGCGCATTGGCTCGGTCGAACTGGACTCGCCGCTGGCCGTTGCGCCGATGGCCGGCATGACCGACACGGCGTTCCGGCGGCTGGTCAAACGGCACGGCGGGTGCGGCCTGGTCGTCACCGAGATGGTCAGCTCGGAGGGCCTGGTGCGAGGCATCGACCGGACGCTCGAGTACGCCGAGTACACGGAAGAAGAACGGCCGGTCTCAATCCAGATCTTCGGCGGCGATCCCGATCGGATGGCTGAAGCCGCGCGGATTGTCGAAGGCATGGGCGCCGACATTGTCGACGTCAACATGGGCTGTCCCGTGCCGAAGATCGCCAAGCACAACGCCGGCTGCAGCCTGATGCGCGAGCCGAAACACGCCGCCAGCGTGATCGCGGCCATGGCGAGCGCCGTCACGATTCCGGTCACCGTGAAGATGCGCGCCGGCTGGAGCGAGGGAGACCGCAACGCGCCGATGCTCGCGCGAATGGTCGAAGACGCCGGCGCCGCCGCGGTCGCCCTCCACGGCCGCACGGCCGCGCAGAGCTACAGCGGCACCGCCGACTGGGACCTGGTCGCCGAGGTCGCCGATTCGCTCGCGATCCCGGTGTTCGGGAGCGGCGACTGCGTCGAGCCGGGCCAGGTGGTGGACAAGCTCCGGCTCGGCATCGAGGGGGTGCTCGTCGGGCGCGGCGTGCTGCGCAATCCATGGATCCTCGCGCAGTCGACCGATCTTGCGGCCGGCCGTCCCTCGCGTGAGGTGACACCGGTCGACCGGGCGAGGTTTCTCCTCGAGTACATCGAGCTGCTGCTGCGCGAGCGCGTCCGTGAACCCGAGGGCTTCCGTCATCAGGCGCCAGGGGCCGGGTCCGCCCAGGCATCGCACCGGGCCTCTGGCGTGGATCGCCATGAGCGATGGGTCGTGAACAAGCTTCGAGCCCTGGGGTCGTACTTCACGAAGGGGCTCGACAACGGCTCCCATCTCCGCACCGCCATCAACAGCGCCGAGTCGCTCGCCGCAGTCCGGGAGATCATCGAAGCGTTCTTCCTGTCGTCCCCGGTCCCACCGCGATCGGCTTCCGGATGCGAGACCGGGCAAATCCGTATCGTTTTGTAGCCACCTTGTATTTTTCTTGACACAAAACCGACGAGGCGTACAATCGTTGTTGTACTCCTTGAGCCAGCCACAAATCCTGACGTCGCCAACCTGATGGGTTCGTGTCGCGTCCCGAGTAGGCTGTAAGGAACGAGGCGGAGCCCCGGCCCATTTTCCGGCAATGTTGGTCAAGCACCAGAAAATACCGTCGATTGCGATCGGACTGCTGGGCGTAATTCTGGCGTTAGCCCTATGTCTCGGCGGTTGCAGCCGGTCTCGACACCCGGAACGCATCGAGCCGGTCTACGACCGCGATACTGGCCGCCTGCAGCTTCTCAAGTACGACTCCAACGGCAACAGCAAGGTCGACACCTGGAGCTACATGGATGGTCCCCGGATCGTCCGAATCGAAATCGACAAGGACGAGGACGGCAAAATCGACCGGTGGGAGTATTACGGGCCCGACGAGAAGCTTCGGAAGGTCGGGTTCTCGCGCGCGAACGACGGCAAGGTGGACGCGTGGTCGTTCCCCAACGACGACGGCTCCACCGCACGCATCGAGATCTCGACGAAGCGGGACGGTACGGTCGATCGCAAGGAGTACTACGAGAAGGGTGCCCTGTCGCGCGCCGAGGAGGACACCGACGGCGACGGCCGGCCGGACAAGTGGGACACCTACGACCGAGGTCGGCTGACCTCAGTGGCGTTCGACACCATCGGTTCCGGCAAGCCCGATTGCCGGCTCGTATATGGGCCGGACGGGTCGGCGCGGGTCGAGCTCGACCGAGACGGCAGCGGCCGCTTCGTCGCCGAGACCGACGCGGCGGCGGCCGCAAAGCCCTCCGGACGGACGCATTCCGGTTCCCGGCCGCCGAGCCGATAAGGACATGAAGACCGTTCTCTACCTGGGTTGCCCCTCGGCCGAGCGGGCCGAGACGGAGCGCCTCCTGGCATCGGCGGACCTCTCCGTGGTCTGGGCCGACAACACGGCGTCCGCCCTGGTCGAGCTGAAGCGTCACGACATGCCTGTGCTCCTCGACCTCTCACGTGGCGCGGCGGTGCTGCAAACGGCGCGCGAACTGCGCGCGCGCGCGCCGTCCACGCTGACGTTCGCGGTGGTCGACGTACGGCGGCCCGACCTGACGACGGAAGCCGTCCTGGCCGGGATGGCAGATGTGTTCGCCCGGCCGCTCGGGGCGCGACGTGTGGCGCACGCCATCGAGCGCGAGCTCGGCTACCCGTCGCGCCCGTCGGGACAGGTCGGTGAGGACCTCTACAACCACTCGCCGGCGATGCGCGAGGTGATGACGCTCATCGAGCGCGCCGCGACGATGCGGGCAGGGGTCATGCTGCGCGGCGAGGACGGCACCGGCCGACAGGTGGCGGCCCGCGCGATTCATGCCGCGCAGGGCTCCGCCGGCGCCTTCGTCGTCGTGGACTGCGCCGCGTGCGACGGCGACGACCTGGACGTCGTCCTGTTCGGGCCGACGGCCCGGTCGAGTGGCGGCGACCTCGGCGGGCGCGGGCTCGAGCGGGTGAGTTGCAGCGGCCGGCTTTCGGAGGCCTCGGGCGGAACGCTCTATCTGCGCAACCTCCGCGAGGCGCCGACGCGCGTTCAGGCGCGGCTGGCGCGGGTATTGCGCGATCGGGAAGGCGTTCTCGCCGAAACGGGCGAGGTGACGACCCTGGATGTGCGGCCGATGGCCGGCGTCGATCCCGGATTCGACGCCGCGCTGCAGGACGGGAGCGTACGAGAGGACCTGTATCGCCGGCTCTCGGTGATTCGAATCGATCTGCCCCCCCTCCGCGGCCGGCGCGAGGACATTCCGGCCCTCGCCAACCATTTTGTCCGCGACATCTGCGGGTCGCTGAGGATGCCGCCGAAGACCCTGTCTCGGGCGGCACTCACGCTCATCTCCGCGCTTCCCTGGCGCGGCAACGCCGTGGAGTTGCGGGCGCTTCTCGAGAACGTGGTGACGGGCCTCGCCAGCGGCAAGGCCATCGCGCTCGAGGACGTGCTCGCCCACGTTCGGCTTGACGGCGGCGCCGTCGTCTATGCAAACGGCGGCACTCTGCGCCAGGCGCGCGCCCGCTTCGAGCGCGAGTACATCGCTGCCGTTCTGGAGCAGCATCACGGCCGCATCAGCGAAGCGGCCAAGGCCCTGGGCATTCAGCGGACGAATCTGTATCGCAAGATTCGCTCCCTTCGTCTCCTTCGAGACCGAAGACGATGAGTCGTGGTCAACGTTGCGCATGCGGCGGGGTCGCCCCGAGACACCTCCTGGTATTCGCCTGTATCTGGGCGTTCCTGGCCGGGCCGGCAGCGGCTCAGTCCTCGATCCCCGATCCCGCGTCGACGGCCCGCGTGCGCCTGGGTCCGCTCTTCATGACGCCGACGATCGCGCTGACGAACATGGGCGTGGACAACAACGTGTTCAACGAGCCCGATCAGCTTTCACCCAAGCAGGACTTCACTCTGACCGTGACACCAGCCACCGACCTGTGGCTCCGGATGGGGTCGACGTGGTTGACTGGGTCCGTGAAAGAGGACTTGGTCTATTACAAGAAGTACACGAGCGAGCGGTCGGCCAACAGCAGCCTGAAGGTCGGCTGGCTGGCGCCGTTCAATCGCCTGGTGCTCAACGCCAACGCCACCTACCTGAATACGCACGAACGTCCCGGGTTCGAGATCGATACACGGGCCCAGCGCATGGAGCTCGGTTTCGACGGCTCGGCGGAGCTGCGGTTGCTCTCGAAGACGTTCGCAGGCGTGCACGCCTCGCGGCAGAGGGTGGACTACGACCAAGGGGTCGTCTTCCTGGGCGACGACCTGCGCCTCGAGCTGAATCGCGTGGTGACGGTCGAGGCGCTGGACGTCCGTCATCAGCTGACGCCGCTGACGAGTCTCACCTTCTCCGGATCGAGGACCCAGGATCGCTTCGAGTTCTCGCACGATCGCGACGCGGATTCGACCGAGGCGGTGGTCGGGGTCACCTTCGATCCGCTCGCCCTGGTGAGGGGCTCGGCGAAGGTCGGATACCGCGACTACAAGCCGTTCAGCCCGGACCTCCAGCGGTACCAAGGACTGACCAGCAGCGCGGATCTGTCCTACGTCGCGTTCGGCGCGACCAAGCTCTCGGTACGGGTCCGGCGTGACGTCGAGTACCTCGTTCGACGTCCTCCAGCCGTACTACGTCCTGACGGGCGTTTCGGGCGAGATCGACCAGCGGCTCTTCGGCCCCATCGACGTCGCCGGCCGCGCCGGCGCCGAGCAGCTGGCCTATCGGGATCGGGTCGGCGCGGTCGTCCCCGCCCCGGATCGAACCGATCGGGTCAGGACGTATGGCGGCAGCGTCGGCTATCGCACCAGCCGCGACCTGCGGGTCGCATTCAACGTCGACAACGCGCATCGCTCGTCGGCGGTGGACGTGCGTCAATACAACGGCCTCAGAATGGGCGTGTCCGTCACTTATGGATTCTGAACCCGCCGGGCGCGCCCGCACGATGAGAACCGCTTCGAACCCGGACTGACATGTCGCTGCGCCTGGCATTCGATCTCGACGGCGTTCTGGCCGACATGGAAGCCGAACTGGCCCGACAGGCTCAAACCCTGTTCGGCGAGCGAATCACGAGGCGGATGCGCGACGCCGACGTGCCGCTCGATCGGGACGCGGGCGCCGGCGAGGAGGCGGGCGAGAGCGGCGGCGATGCGACGGTGAGCGCCGACAGTGTGCCGCCCCTCGAGAAGCTCCGGCTCACGGCCCGCGAGACCCGGCGCCTGTGGCGCCACGTCGAGAAGATCGAAGGCTTCTGGGAGTCGCTGCACGAGATCGAAGAGGGCGCGGTGGCCCGGCTCGGCTCCCTCGCCGCCGAGCGCCGCTGGGAGGTCATCTTCCTGACCAGGCGTCCCGACTCGGCCGGTTCGACGGCGCAGGTGCAGACCCAGCGCTGGCTGCAGTCGAAGGGCTTCCCGCTGCCAAGCGTCTATGTCGTGCAGGGATCGCGCGGGCACATCGCCTCGGCTCTTGCCCTCGACATCGTCGTCGACGATCGCCCGGAGAACTGCCTCGATGTGGTCGTCGATTCACGTGCGCGTGCGTTCCTGATCTGGAGAGACGACGAGCGCCAGCTGCCCGCCACGGCGCGGAGGCTGGGCATCGGCGTGGTGAAGTCGGTGGCCGACTGCCTGGACGTCCTGGCGGAGGCGGCCGCGCCGAATCTCGACGAGGAAGGCGTCATGGACCGGATTCGCCGACTCCTCGGCCTCAAGTCGGCAGCCGGCGCGTCGCTGCCAGGCTGACCTTCCTGCGGCCATCCCATCGGCCGCCCCGGCCCTATCGGAGCTTGCCAATCCGCTCGATGGGAATCTCTTCGAAGTCGTACACGAACCCTGAGTCCAGCGACTGACCGAACCGCGCCCCGAGCTCCTGGTGCGCGGGATGCTGGAGGTACGTCCGGAGCCCTTCGAGGTCGTCGAAATCGATGGCGACCAGGTACTCGGCCGGGGCCGCGCCGGATTCGTAGCCGGCGCCGTGGACGACCCGGCGCCCGACCCGGACGGCGCGGACGGTCGGAATGTCGCGCACCGCCCGCTCGAAGGCGTCGACCAGCGCCCGCCGGCCGTCCCGTGATAGATCAGGACGAGGCGTGAACAGGACCACGTGACTGACCACGCCTACCACCGATACCATCCGCGGATGGTGTAGTACCCGATGCCGAGCACCTCGTGCACGATCTCCGAGGCCACGAACAGCCCCAGATCGCTCGGGAGCGCCCACTGGCTCCAGGAGCCGACCGGCCCGATGCTGCGCGCGATGGCCGGCGTCGCGACGATTCCCTCGGCTCGGAACGTGCCGAGCGAGCGGCGCATGTGCGCCTCGGAGGTCACCAGCACGACGTGCGTCACGCCGAGGGATGCCAGAATCGGCTTGACGATGATCGCTTCGTCATGTGTGGTCGTGGATCGGGTCTCGACCACGATCTGCGACGCCGGAATGCCGAGGCGGACCAGCGCATCGCGCATCGTCTCGCCGCTCGGTTCCTCGACGTGATCGGGATGAGGCAGGCCGCCGGAGCTGACGACCACATCAGGACGGATCATGTGGAAGACGCGGGCCGCTTCGAGGACGCGGGCGGCCGCATTGCGGTCCACGACTGACAGGAGATGCCCCTCCCAGTCGGCGACCGTCGTGCTCCCGCTGCCCAGGACCACGATCGCGGTGCGGCCGCCCGAGGGGGCGTCGGCTGCGGCGAACGGGCGCAGCCCGATGAGCAGCACGCGTGAGACGGCGTAGTCGAGGGCGTAGGTGCTGGCGAGGGTGAAGATCACCGCGACGGCAATCAGGAGCCGGCGCGCGCCCGCGGAGCCCGGGCGGACTCTCAGCCAGATTGCGCCGGCGAGGACGAGGAGCGTCAGGCCGCTGCCCGACAGCAGGTACCGGACGATATCGGCCCCGACAATCATCCACGCTCCGGCGGTTCCGGCTTGAGCGTCCCGGCGGGCGGGCGCGACGACTCGCGCCCCTCGTCACGCCGCTTTCGTCGCCTGGCTTCGAGACCGGAAGGCTTTGAGGCGAACGCCTTGCCGGCGGGCCGCCCTTCGCGCTGCTTGCGCTCGAAACTCCGCTTGCGTTTCTCCTGCCGGCGTTTCCGCTCCAGCTCCCTGAAGTGCTCGCGCGGATCCTTGTGCTCGCCGCCCGGGCGCCAATCGCGCCCCCGTGTCTCGGCAGGCTTTCGCCGTTGACGCGCCGCGCGTTCTTCCTCGGGCGACGACCAGAGGCGCCCGTGGGCGAACCAGCGCAGATCGACGTTCCTGTTCGTCCGTCGCAGCTGGTTCAGCGTCGGCAACAGCTCGCCACGCTCGCGCGCCCGGAAGGCCGTCGGCGCGTTGTCGATGAGAATCGTCCAGAATGCGAAACGAGGCGGCATATGAATGGCCGCAGCGCGGCGTCACCAGCGTACTACAGGTTAAGATCGCCCCATCGATGGGTCTCATCCGAGCAGCCGTGCGGACCGGTTTCGGCCTCGCGTGCGTGGTGGCACTCGTCATCACGTTCGGTCTCTTCCGCGCTCCGCTTCTCGGTCGGGTTGGCCGCCTTCTCACGTACGAGGATCCGCTGCGTCCTGCGGATCTGGCCGTCCTCACTGCCGACTCCGGTTCGGCGGGCGAGCTCGAATCGGCCGACCTGTATCACGACCACATCGTGCCGCGCGTCGCCGTGCTGGTGCCGGCCAAGACCACGTCGGACACGGAGCTCGCGCGTCGCGGCGTCCATCCGGAACGGCGCGCGGAGATACTCGCCAGGCTCGGCATTCCTGGCAGGGCGCTGATTGCGATTCCCGCGGGCGAGGGCGGCACGACCCAGGGCCTCTCCGCCCTGGTCGCGTGGTGCCAGACTCATTGCGGCCCAGATTCGATCAGCCGGATGGTCGTGATTGTGAGCCCACACCATTCGGCGAGGGTGCACCGCGTCCTGGAGCGGGAGATGGATTCGAAAGGGCCGTCGATTGCGATCCGGATGAGCAGGTACTCCGACTTCCGGCCGGATACCTGGTGGCGGTCGAGGACGACGGCTCGGGCGGGGATCGTCGAGCTCGAAAAGCTGCTGCTCGACTATGTCGAGCAGCCTTTTTGAACGGGGTTCACGGGGTTCGACCCCGTGAACCTGGTGAAGCCGGTGAACCTCAGTAAGCCCTCAGCGTCCCCTGATAGGGGATCACCTGGCCTGGAATGACGTCGACGTCGAAGGCGAGCGTCTCGTATCCGGGCGCGGCGATCTCGATCCGGTGCCGTCCGGGGATCATCGTCAGCGGCGCGAGGGCCGGACCGAAGTCGCCGGCGCGACCCACGTACTCACCGTCCACATAGACGTCGGCATCGGGCGGGCCGATCTCGAGGCTGATGCCACCGTAGGAAGACGGCGCGGCCGTGACGGTTCCCGGCGGCGGGTAGTAGCCGTATACGCGTGCCGGCGTCGGGTAGATCGTGTATGGGTAGGCCACCGGGTAGCCGATGAACATCCCGAAGCCGATGCTCAGGCGAGGCCGGAAGCTGTAGTACGGCCGGTAATAGCGGTGCGAACGATACGCATACGGCGCGTAGCGATAGGGCCGTGGCGCCACGATGATCGTCCGGCCACGATCGAAGTGGTGGTCGCGGTCATGGTCGTCACGCCGGTCGCGGTCGTAGCTCCGCGACTGCGAGCCGTAGCGGTAGGGCACGTTGTTGCGCGGCGAGCGTCTCTCGGCCCGGTTCGGCTCCGTGCGTTGAACGCGTGGCGCTCCCGCTCGCGGCTCGACGCGTTGCGTTCGCGGCGCCGGTTGGGCAGCCGAGCCGCGGTTGGACCCGTTGGACCTCGGCGGCGTCCGGTTCTGAGCGTGACGCGCGTGGTCGCCGCCGCGGTTCTGCGGCTGGTCGGCGCGGGCCGGCGGCGGGCCGACCGACAGCGCGATCAGGACGGCGGTAGACGTGACAATCGACTTGAGTTTCATAGCGACCCCCCAAGCGGCGTCCGGGAGCGAGGCTCGGCGGACAGACGAACGAGGGGCAAGGGGGCTGCCAAGTCGGAATGCGGCCGAATGTTCAGGATTCTTACTGTTTCACTATCCGCCGAGGCGTCCCTCGTCCCTTTTTGGTGACGACAGCTGTCGGCTCCGGGCGACCGGCTCAGCTCTGAAGCCGTTTCAGCTTCTCGACGAGCGTCGTGCGCTTCAGATTCAACAGTCTCGCGGCCTTGCCCTTGTTTCCACCCGTCCGTTCGAGCGACCGCTGAATCAGGTCCAGCTCGATGCCATTGATGAATGCCTCGAGGTCCAGTCCATCCTCAGGCAGCGATACCGAGGAGGAGAGCACCGCCTCCTCGGCCTGCTGAATCTCGGGCGGCAAGTCGACCACGTCAATCTGGCCCCTGCCCGCGCTGAACGCCACCGCGCGCTCGATGGCGTTCTCGAGCTGGCGGACGTTGCCGGGCCACTGGTAGGCCATCAGACGTCGCATCGCTTCCTGCGATACCGTGAGTGGCGCACGGTCGCGATCGGCGGCGGTCCCGCGCTCCGAGGCAGCGATTCGATGCCCGCCGGCCGACCCGCTCGACGCCGCGCGGGTAGCGGCCGCCGCCAGTCGGTCGAACTTCCCGAGAAAGTGCTGGACGAGCAGCGGAATGTCGTCCTTGCGTTCGCGTAGGGGTGGCAGGTGCACGGGGATGACGTTCAGGCGGTAGAACAGGTCCTCCCGGAACGAGCCGTCGGCGACCAGGCGGGCGAGATCGCTGTTGGTTGCCGCGATGATTCGCACGTCCACTTTCGTGGTGTGCGAGTCGCCGACGCGCTCGAACTCGCGCTCCTGCAGGACCCGCAGCAGCTTCATCTGCAGCGCCGCACTCATCGTCCCCACTTCGTCGAGGAAGATGGTGCCGCGGTGCGCCTGCTCGAGGCGCCCCTGCCGGTTCCCGACAGCGCCCGTGAACGCGCCGCGGACGTGGCCGAACAGCTCCGCTTCGAGCAGCGTCTCGGGGATGGCGCTGCAGTTCAAGGCGACGAACTGGTGCATCCGGCGTTGGCTGTTGTGGTGAATCGCGCGGGCCACGACCTCCTTGCCCGTGCCGGTTTCGCCGGTGACGAGGATGGTGCTGCTGGTGGCGGCCACCGTCTCGAGCAGCTGGAACAGCCGCCGCATGATGGGGCTCTTGCCGACGATGTCCTCGAATCTGTAGCGCTCCTCGAGTTGCGCGCGCAGGTACGCGTTTTCCGACTTCAGCCGCCGCTGTTCAAGAGCGCTGTCGAGGACGTGCAGCAGCTCGTCGATCTGAAACGGCTTGTTCACGAAGTCGAACGCGCCGCGCTTGATGGCCTCGACGGCGTCTTTCACCGTTCCGTAGCCGGTCACGACGATCGCGACGATTTCCGGATAACGCCGGACCGCCGACTCGACCAGCGACGTCCCGTCAATTCCGGGCAGCCGCAGGTCGGTGATGATGATGTCAAAGGCGAAATCGGCCAGCCGCGCGAGCGCCGCCTCGGCCGATCCGGCCTGTTCAACCTGGTAGCCACGGTCGCTCAGCTGTTCAGCGACCGCCTCGCGCAAGGCAACCTCATCCTCGACCAGGAGAAGATGTTTCGCTGAATCAGGCATGGCCTATGACGGTTTCGATCGGCGCCAACAGTTTGACACGAGTCTTTGCGCGATCTCGAATTCGAAATCTCCTGCCGGGGGCCCCCGAGCGACGCGTGCAAATCCGGCCTAAATTCGCGGCAGGACGCTCGTCTCTAATCCCGAGTCCCGGTTCTTCCGATAGATGCTCACGGAGGCATTGCCGGTGGAACGCAAAACGATCTCGATCATGAAAGCGTGCGAGCTGGTTGGTGTCAGCCGACGCACGATCTACAACTGGCTGTCGAGCGGCAAAATCGAGTACGTCCGCACGGCGGGCGGTTCGGTCCGCATTTTCGTGGACACGCTGTGGCGCGATCCACACCATGCCGATCGGCCGGCGGTCGAGGCGGCGTGGCAGACGACGGAAGGGCCCAATCAGGCGTGATTCCTCGTCCGCCGACCGTCGAAGAACTGCTCGAGAGGAGACCGATGGATGAATCGCCGGAACTGCGGCTCCTCTTTCACCGCCTGAACAACCAGCTCGGGATCATCCTCGCGCACGCCGAGCTGCTCGAGTCGAAAGGCGCTGACGACGCGAACCGTGCCCGCGCGGGGCAGGTGGTGGCCAGCGCTCTCGAAGCCATGACGACGGCCAAAGAGATTCGCGCCAAAATCGTAAGTCCAACGCCAAATACTTGACATCACAACTGCTCCGATTGTCAGATTTTTGACAGAATTCACGATTTTTCTCCCTACCTCATCCGCGGCTGTTCAATCCAGAGAAATTAAATAAGTCGTTTGTTTTGTGGTTGTTGTGCAGACAACATCGACGGAGGTGTGCTAACAAAACACAACGCCTCAACCGTTGGTATCCGGGTTGCGATAGCGCGCAAGCGTCTGCAGTCGTGGCTTCACTCCGCGACGCGACTTCCAAGTCGAATTCAAGGAGCCGAGATGCGCGCCCAGCCTGTCGCTGCCAGCCAGAATCATCGCATCGTTGCGAGCCTTCCATTCGTCGAAGCGCTCGCCCGGCGGATGGCCGCTTCGATGCCGAACTCCATCGACATCGGCGACCTGGTCCAGGACGGGGTGCTGGGTCTCATCGACGCGGCGCATCGGTTCGACGAGGCGCGCGGCATCAAGTTCGAGACATTCGCGGAGCGGCGCGTCCGCGGCGCGATGATCGACGCGCTCCGGCGCGACGCCTGGCCCCGCGGCGTCCGCCGCCAGCGGCGCGAGCTCGAGGCCGCGCGTGAGGCGTTGCGCCGCGAGCTGGGCAACGAGCCGTCGCTCGCGGAGCTGGCGGCGCGCGTCGGATCAGACGAGAAGCGGCTGGGCCGGACGATCGTCCGCATCAACACCATCGAGTCCACCTCACCGCTCGCGACCGGCGAGCACGTGGACGAGGCGTCGCTGCCGCCCGCGCTCGTGCCCTCGGAACCCGAGGCTCCCGACTCCGCGTACGAGCGGCTCGAGACCCGGGATCGCGTGCGTACCGCGATTCAGTCGCTGCCGTGGCGCGAGCGCAAGGTCATCGGCCTGTACTACTACGGCGAGGCGACGATGAAGCAGATTGGCGCCGAGATTGGCGTCAACGAGTCGCGCGTCTCGCAGCTCCACGCGCGGGCTATCCGCCGGCTGCGCGAAGCTCTCGGCCAGATGGGCCCGCAGCACATGGCCGAGCTGCGACACGCGCTCGTGAGCCTCGCGTCGCGCAAGCCGAAGATGATGGTCAAGGCGACGCTGCCGCAGGCGGCCGAGAAGACGGGATCGCGCCCCGCCGTCGTCCTCCCGTACAAGCCGGCCCCGAAACGGGTGCACGTGCGGACGGCGCTGAAGCCAGCCCGCGAGCGCCAGCCGGCGATCGCGGCGGCGCGCTAGCCGGCTCCTCTGGCGGACGGGGCTCGGAGGCTCACGCGAGCACGTCACGCACGGCGCGCAGCAGATCGCCGAGCCTGAACGGCTTCGCCAGCCAGCGGCAGCCGCTCGCTTCCAGAAAATCCTCGGCGTCGGTGCCCGCCAGGTCGCCGGTGACGAAGACGACCCGCCGCGCCAGCGCCGGGGCGCCCGCCGACAACATGCGATAGAACGCCTTTCCGTCCAGCCGCGGCATCTTCAGGTCGCAGACGACCATGTCGAACGACCGCTCGTTGATCCTGGCGAGCGCCTCCTCCCCGTCCGCCGCGCGCTCCACCACGTAGCCGGCGTCGCGCAGCGCGTCCATGACCGCTGCCGCGAGCGCGGCTTCGTCCTCCACCACGAGGATCGACGCGCCGGCGACGGTCGCCGCGGCATCGGCCAGCATCGTCAGGCGCATGGGGGGCGGGAGGGTCGCCCCGGTCGCCGGCAGCTCGACGTAGAACGACGCTCCCGCGTCCGGCTTCGACTCCAGACGCATGCGGCCGCCGTGCTCCTGCACGATGGCGTAGGCGACGGTCAGCCCGAGACCGGTGCCCTGACCGACGTCCTTCGTGGTGAAGAAGGGGTCGAAGATCTTCGGTTGCAGGTCGTCGGGAATTCCGGGGCCGTCGTCGTTGACTTCGAGGACGATCGATTCCTGCCCGGCGTCGTGCCAGGTGCGAACGACCAGCACGCCGCGGCCGTGCGCGGAGATCATCGCCTGCTCCGCGTTGATGATCAGGTTGAGCAGCACCTGCTGAATCTGGTAGCCGTCGGCGAAGACCGGCGGCAGACCGGCAGCGAGGGCGTCGATCACCACGATGTTGGACACGTGCTGCTCGTACGAGCGCAGCGCCATGGTCTCGCGCATGACCTGGTTGACGTCCACCATCGCCCGGGTGGTCTGGCGCTTGCGGGCGAAGGTCAAAAGGCTTTTGACGATCCGCGCCGCGCGTTCGGATTCGCCGAGGATGGTGTCGAGGCCTCGCCGGACGTCTTCGTCGAGCGACGTCCGTCGCGAGAGCCGTTCCGCCCAGCTGAGGATGGTCGCGAGAGGGTTGTTGAGCTCGTGCGCGACGCCCGAGATCGTCTGGCCGAGGGCGGCCATCTTCTCTGCCTGGAGGAGCTGGTGATAGAGGTCGCGCGTCTCGTCGTCGAGCTTCTTGCGCTCGCTGACGTCGCGCACGAGCGCTTCGACGCGCAGGGAGCCGTCACCGGCCGGCGAATCGGCGCGCGCCGTGACTTCCACCCACACCGGCGTCGCGTCGGCGCGGCGCAGGCGCAGGAGATAGTCCGCGACCGAGCCGTTCATGGCCAGCCGTTCGAGCAGCGCCTCGCGGGCCAGGGGATCGACGAAGCGGTCGCCGTCGAAGGGACGTACCGTGTCCTCCGGCGTCTCGTTGCCGTAGCCGAAGATCAGCTTCAGGTGCGGGTTGGCCGCGATGGTGGCGGAGGAGTCGGGCCCGATCGTGCCGATGTAGACGCCTTCGTGAACGGCTTCGAAGAGGCGCGCGAACCCGGCGGCACGGCGATCCACGAGGGCGATTATACAGACGCCCGGTGGCGATCGATGGTGCGTTCAGGAGACCGCGAGGCGCGCGCCGGCCCGCTCAGCGGGGCACGGGCGTGGGCGTCATCGTCGGGTAGCGGGCGCCGAAGTCGGCGTCGATCGCGTCGTGAATCTGGCGCAGCGTCGCGCCGGATCGGAACATCTCGGCCGCGCGGGTCGCCACGTCAATGCAGACGGTGCATTCCATGCCGTGCGGCTCCCACGTGAGGACATCGCCGTTCATGGCGCGCTCCCGGACGAAACAGTCTTCGTTGCCGCGGTGGCCGGCGCGCTCGCAGCCGCAGAAGCACGGCACGTAGGTGAGCACCTCCGGGTGCTCGGCGGCGAAGTGGTACGCCGCTTCGACGACCGCCCGCGGTCTCGGGGTGTCGTACGCCGGAAAGTCGAGCGGCGGGAGAGTGGCCTGCGCGTGCGGCCCGAACTTCGCCCACGCCGGCGGCTCCGTTGGAACCGGCCCGGTGTCTGGCGGCCGTGCGTGGGGCGGCTGGCTCGCCTCGGGCTGCGTCGCCGCTGCCGCCGCGCCGCTCTCCGGCGCACGAGCGCGGCCGGAATAATAGATGACACCGGCTGCGACTACGATCAGCGCAGCGGTGAGCAGCGTCGTGTAACGGCGGCGCGCCGGCGGTGGAGCAGGCGTTGGCGTCGAGGGCTTTCTGGACATGGAGTCGCTCTGCGTCGATCGGGTTTCATTTTACCGTGCCGCGAGGTTTGGGCTAAAGTTCGACGACAGCCGCTGCCATGAACCTCGTCGGGCGCCAGGACCGGATCCTCCTCGTGGGCCTCGCCATCGCCCTCGTGGTGGTGTTCGCCCGGCCGATTCAGTATCTGCTGGATCTGGCTCAGGACGTGGAGAAATCGTCCGGGCTCGCGCTGCTCCCGGCGCTCATCATCCTCACAGCCGTCTTCGTCTTCCATCAGCAGGCGAAGCGGCAGGAATCGAAATCCCAGGCCGCCGCCGCCGAGGCGGGTGCGCAGCAGGCGCAGGCGCGGGCGATCGAGATGGAGCGCCTCGTCCTGTTCGGCCAGGCGCTCGGCCGCGCGCTGGATCTCGAGACGATTCGTGACGTCGTATCGCAGCATCTGCCGAAGCTGGCCGGCACCGACGACGCGTGGGTCATGGTACGGGTGGACGGACAGTGGCAGGCGCTGGTCGGCACCGCCACAGCCGACCGGCGCGAGCTGGAGCGCACGCGCAGCGCGATCGCCGATCAGGCGCTCGGTGGCGACGGTCAGGGATGGGCCGCGTACCCCGTTCTGGCCGACGGTCAGGTCTGCCTGCCGATGACGGCGGGCGGCAACGCGGTCGGCGTGCTCGGCGTGCCCGAGGACCTCGGCGGCCTCGGCGAGGGCCGGCAGCGCACGCTGGCCGCCGCGGCGACGCTCCTCGGCATCTCGGTCAGGACGGCCCAGCTCTTTCGCGAACTGCGGGACCACAGCCTGCGCGACGGCCTGACCGGCTGCTTCAACCGCACGCACGGGCTCGAGGTCATCGGCACCGAGCTGCGGCGCGCGCGCCGATCGCAGATGCCGATCTCGCTCATCATGTTCGATCTCGATCACTTCAAGGAGGTCAACGACCGGCAGGGCCACCTGTGCGGCGACGCCGTGCTCGCCTCCGTCGGCGCCCGCATGCGCGTCGTGCTGCGCGGCAGCGACCTGAAGTGCCGGTACGGCGGCGAAGAGTTCCTGGTGCTGCTGCCCGAGACGCCGCTCGACGGAGCCAAGCGCGTCGCCGACATGCTGCGGCGCGAGATGGGGGAGCTGGCCGTTCACTGGAAGGCCGAGACCATCCGGATCACGGCCAGCTTCGGCGTGGCGGCGGCCTTCCCGGCCGAGGTCGACCCCGAAGCCCTGATCGGCCGCGCCGACCGCGCGCTGTATCGCGCCAAGGACGAAGGACGCAATTGCGTGCGGCTGTCGATGGAAGCGGCGCTCGCCTGATCCGGTGGCTTCACAGCGCACAGCCTATGCGGCCTGGGCGACGGTCTGCGTCGTGTGGGGCACGACGTACCTCGCCATCCGCATCGCGCTCGAATCGATTCCACCGCTGCTCATGGCCGGCTTCCGCTGGCTCGCCGCCGGAGTCATCCTGCTGGCGATTCTGAAGATCCGCGGCGAACGCCTGGCGGCGCGGCGATCCTGGGGCGCGCTGACGCTGCTCGGCCTGCTCCTGCTCGGCATGGGCAACGGCGGTGTGGTCTGGGCGGAGCTGACCGTGCCGAGCGGCCTGACGGCGGTGCTCGTGGCGGTGTCGCCGTTCTGGATGGTGGGCATCGAGGCGCTGATGCCGGACGGCGAGCCGCTGACCGTTCGGAACGTGGCCGGCCTCGTCCTCGGGTTCGGGGGCATCGTCGCGCTCGCGTGGCCCGAGATCGGGCCCGGAGCCAGCGGGCGCGCGTTTCTCGTCGGCCTCGGCGCCACACAGCTCGCGTGCCTGGGATGGGCCCTGGGTTCGTCCTACGCACGACGCCACGACCCGCGCGAGAACGTGCTCACAACGGCGGCGTTCGAGATGCTGTTCGGCGGCCTGTTCCTCGTGGCGGCCGGATCGCTCCGGAGGGAATGGACGATCCTGGTGTTCACGCCGCGGACGACGATGGCGCTCGGGTACCTGATTGCGATCGGTGCAGTCGCGGGCTTCTCCGCGTACTCCTACGCGCTCAAGCATCTGCCGGTCGCCACCGTGTCGCTGTACGCCTACATCAATCCTGTGATTGCCGTCGCGCTGGGGACCGTCGTGCTCGACGAGCCCTTCACTGCGCGGACGGCGGTGGCCGCCGCGGTGGTCCTGGCGGGCGTGGGGATGGTCAGGCGATGATGTCGGCAGCCGATTGCTCGATCGACAGCGGGTGGACCCGCGGCCACCCCGCGCGTCATCGGCCACCGGCAGCTCGCGCTGGCTTAGACGACTCTTCGCCCGCCGATCAGGCGCACCAGGAACAGCACGATGGCAATGACCAGCAGCACGTAGATGAAGTTGCCCATCGTGTATCCGCTGACGAGTCCGAGCAGCCAGAGCACGATAAGGATGATCGCGATTGTTTCCAGCATGCGATGCCTCCAGCTCCGTCAAAATGCAACTTGAGTGCCACGAGACGGCGAATCGCGACCGTCTGTTTTCTGGCCGTTGTCGTCACGGTCTCTGCGAGTCCGGCGCGAGCGCAGGCGGACGTGCCTCCCAAAGCTCAGCCGAGATCGTGTCGCGCCGTTCCCACTGTGAAGTTCCTTGCAGGAGCCGCGCTCGCGCTCGCGCTGCACGAAACGGGGCACCTGATTGGCGACGCCGTCTTCGACGCGGACGCGTCGGTGAAGAAGGTGACGTACGGGCCATTCCCCTTCTTCGCCATCACGCACCGCGGCGACCTGTCGCCGCGACGCGAGTTCACGATTTCCTCAGCTGGCTTCTGGGTGCAGGAGGGCACGAGCGAGTGGCTGTTGACGAGGCGGCCCGAGCTTCGTCACGACCGGGCGCCCTTCGCCAAGGGGGTGCTGGCCTTCGACGTGCTGACGTCGGTCGGCTACGCTGCCACGGCACTGGCCCGCTCGGGGCCGTCCGAGCGCGACACGCGCGGCATGGCCCAGTCGATCGGCATCTCCGAACCGGCGATCGGCGCGTTCGTCCTGGCGCCGGCGATTCTCGACGCGTACCGCTACTTCCGCCCCGACTCGCGGTGGGCCCGCTGGTCGTCGCGGGCGGTGAAGGTGGGCACCGTGCTCCTGGTGATCAAGTAGACGGCGGCGCCGGCGCGTCGGCCCTGGCGGGTGCGACCGGTCCGAGCGCGAACGTCATGGTGCCCTCGACGACGACCTTCCCCTCGACGCGCGCGATGCCTTTCAGCAGGCCCATCCGGCTTCGCAGCCGGATGACCGTCGCCTCGATGACGACGACGTCGCCGGGGTGGACGGGCCTGCGGTAGCGGACGCGCTCGATGCCGGCGAAGAAGGGAAGGCGCTGCCGGTTCTCCGGCTTGGCGAGCACGAGGATTGCCCCCACCTGCGCGATCGCTTCGGTGAGAATCGTCGGCGGCAGCACGGGGCGCCCGTCCACGGTGTTGTGCGACAGGTACCGCTCGTTGAGCGACACGTTCTTGATGCCGATGATCCGCTTGTCCACGTCGAGCTCGGTGATGCGATCGACGAGCAGGAACGGATAGCGATGCGGCAGAATGCGTTCGATGGCAGCGTGATCGAGCGGCAGCGTGAGGTCCATGGATCGTGAGATTATATGGGCAAGGAGTTGCCATGCGCCAACCGCCGTTCGTCGTTCTCGTCGCGATCGCGACGCTGGCCGGCGCGCCGCGATCGGTCTGCGCCCAGACGCATCCCGTGTCCCTGCAGGATCTCCTGAGCATCCGCCAGGTCTCGGGACCAGAACTCTCTCCCGACGGCCGTTCCCTGCTCTACGTGGTGCGTCAATGGGAGGACCAGACGGGAAAGAACGCCGGAAAGAAGGAGTCCCGCACACACGTCTGGCGCGTGAACGCCGACGGCACCGGCCAGCGGCAGCTCACCTTCGACGATCGAGGCGAGAGCGCCCCCGCCTGGTCGCCTGACGGCACGTGGATCAGCTTCCTGTCCGCGCGCGCGGATCGGGGATCCGAGAGCGGCGACGATCCGCACGCGCAGGTCTGGCTCATGCGCGCCGACGGCGGCGAGGCGTGGCGGCTCACCGACGCTGCCCAGTCGGTGGCGAGCTACGCGTGGTCGCCCGACAGCACCACAATCGCGTACGTCGCGGCGGACGCGGTCGCCAAGGACGTGCAGGCGCAGCACAAGCGGGGCGACGACGAGAAGGTGTTCGAAGGCGATTTCCGGATGGCGCACCTGTGGATCGTCGGCGTGGCGCCGAACGTGGCCACCGGAGGCGCCGCGCGGACCGAGATGCACCCACAGGCCGCGGCGGCGACCGAGCTCGTCCACGACCCGCACCTGACGATCCGGGGCGAGCCGAGCTGGTCGGCCGACGGCCGCCGCGTCGCGTTCGCCGCGGCGCCGACGCCGCTCGTGCGCGACTCCCGGTCCGACGTCTACATCGCCCCGGTCGGCGGCGGCGTGGAGAAGATCACCGCGAACCCGGGTCCCGACGGCAGCCCGGCCTGGTCGCCTGACGGGCGGACAATCGCGTACCTGTCGACCCCCAGCGCGAGCAAGCCGCTCGGCGACGGTATTCCGATCGACCCGCTGGGCAACGAGCACCTCATGCTGTACGACGTGGCGAGCCGGCGCGCGACCGACGCGGCACGACGGGACTTCGATTTGTCGCCCGGCCGTCCCTACTGGACCGCCGACAGCAGCCGGCTGTTCTTCGACGCCGGCGCGAAGGCGTATTCCGACCTCTTCGCCTACGACGTCGCCGGGCGGACGTACACCCGGATGACGACCGGCAAGGTCGCGCGGATTGGCTCGGTCGGCAGGACCGGGCTCGGCCTCGTGATCGAGTCCTCCTCGGCGCCCGCCGAAGTCTTCCTGATGCAGCCAGCGGCCGGCGGACGCCTCACGAAGCTGACCGATACGAACCCCCAGGCGCGTGGCCTCGCACTGGGGCGCACCGAGGTGGTGTCGTGGAAGAGCGACGCCTTCACGATCGAAGGCGTCCTCCTGAAGCCGGTCGACTATCAGCCGGGCCGGCGGTATCCGCTTCTGGTCGTGCCGCACGGGGGTCCGACCGGCGCGTACCTGGACAGCTACTGGGTCGGCTACGGGGATGGCGGCCAGAACTGGGCGGGGGAGGGGTGGGCCGTGCTGTATCCGAACCCGCGCGGCAGCACGAACTACGGCGAGGCGTTCGAGCGGGCGAACGTCGACGACTGGGGCGGCGGCGATTACCGCGACGTCATGTCCGGCGTCGACGCCATGGTCGCCCGCGGCATTGCGGATCCCGACAAGCTCGCCATTCTCGGCTGGAGCTACGGCGGCTACATGACGTGCTGGACCATCACCCAGACGCCGCGCTTCAAGGCCGCGATGATCGGCGCCGGCCTCACCAACCTGGTCAGCATGTACGGCACGAACGACAGCTCCAACTACCTCGCCGCATTCTTCGGTGGGACGCCGAACGCGACGACGTTGGCCCTGTACCGTTCCCGATCCGGCTTCACCTTCGTCGACCGCGTGACCACGCCCGTGCTCATTCTGCACGGTGGCAGCGACGAACGGGTGCCGATCGGCCAGCCCATGGAATTCTACCGGGCGCTTCGCGACCGGGGAAAGACCGCCGAGCTGGTCTTCTATCCGCGTGAGGGCCACGGATTCCGCGAGGTACTATCACCAGCTCGATCGGCTCGAGCGGCAGCATGCCTGGATCACGCACTACACGCTCGGCGCCCCTGCGAGCACGAGTCACCCGTGACCGAGTCCAGCTCGATCGCCGCGAACACGACCGAGGCCCTGACGACGCTTTTCGCGCTCGGGCGCGAGGTGACGTCCGTCCTGGATCTGGACGAACTGCTGCAGAAGATCCCGCGGCTCATCGCGCGGCTGACCTCGTTCCACGCGTTCGCCGTCTACCTGCTCGACGGCAGGGGCAGCGAGCTGCACGTCGCCTACTCGGTCGGGTATCCGCCGGCATCGGCCCGCATGCGCCTCAAGGTGGGCCAGGGACTGGTCGGCACCGCGGTGGCTGAGGGCCGGCCTCTTCTCGTCAACGACGTCCACGCCGATTCACGGTACGTGGAGGCGGTGCCCGGCTCGCAGGCCGAGCTCGTCGTGCCCCTGCGGCGCCAGGGCCGGGTCATCGGCGCGCTGAACCTGCTCAGCAGCACGGCCGGCCAGTTCACCGAGACCGACGAAGCCATCCTGCGCCAGTTCGCGGCGCACGTCGCGGTCGCGATCGAGAACGCGCGGCTCTTCGAGCACGAGCGCGAGTACACGGGCACGCTCGAGACACTGTCGGAGATTGCCCGCGAGTTCGGCGCGATTCTCAATCTCGACGAGCTGCTCACGCGCATCGCCAACCTGACGCGCCGCGTGATCGACTACCGCACGTTCGGGATCCTGCTCCTCAACCACGATACGGGCGAGCTGGAGATGAAGGTGGCGGTGCGCTACGGCGACAAGGTCACCGTGCCGCGCGTCAAGCTCGGGCACGGCCTGGTTGGCTACGCCGCGCTGCACAAGGCGCCGGTTGTCGTCCCCGACGTCAATGCCGACCCGCGCTACATCCGCATCGTCGAAGACGCGCGGTCGGAGCTGGTGATTCCGCTGCTGCTGCAGGACCGCTGCATCGGCGTCTTCGATCTCGAGAGCCCGGAGCTCGACGCGTTCACGACCCGCCACGTGCAGATCCTGACGCTGCTCGCCAGCCAGGCGGCGGTGGCGATCGAGAACGCCCGGCTCTACGAGACGATCCAGACCAACGAAGTACGCCTCGAGAAGGAAATTCGGTTCGCGCAGCGCGTGCAGGCCGCGCTCCTGCCAGCCGAGCTGCCGAAGCGGTTGAAGGCCGTGGACGTCGCGGCCCGCTTCGCGCCGGCCCGCGAGCTGGGAGGCGATCTCTACGACTTTCTGGCGCCCGAGCCCCACAGCCTGGTCGTTGCGGTGGGCGACGTGTCGGGAAAGGGCGTGCCGGCGGCTCTCTACAGCGCCTTTGCCGGCGAACTGGTGCGGTCGCGGACGTTCCGGCGGCGGTACGCCCCGGAGCGCTTCAGCCCGTCGGGCGTGCTGGCGTCGATGAACACCATTCTTCACGAGCGGCAGCTCGAGGAGTACTACTGCACGCTGTGCTACGCCGTGTTCGACCTGAAGCGCCGGACCGTCACCATGGCCAATTCGGGACTGCCGTATCCCATCCGCTGCAGCGGCGATCGCGTCGAGCAGGTGGAGCTTCCCGGCGTGCCCCTCGGGTCGTTCGCCGGGTCGACCTACGACGAGGTCACCTTCGATCTGGCGGCCGGCGATCTGTTCGTGTTCTGTTCCGACGGTGTCTTCGAGGCGAACGACGCGATCGGTCGCGAGTTCGGCGCGGCGCGGCTCCTGAAGGTCGTGACCGAGAAGCGCCACGCGCAGGCTCGCGAAATCGTGGACGCGATCTTCGACGCCGTGCAGGAGTTCCGCGGCGACACGCCGCCGAACGACGACATGACGGCCGTCGCGCTCAGGGTGGCGACGTGACGTGCACGGCCGCGGACCCGCGCACGTGCCGTTGAAGCCGCGTGCCTTCGGCGCCGCCGTCCGGGCGCTGGCGGCGCTCGCCTGCCTGGGGCTCTCGGCGCCCATGCCGCGCGCGGCGCGGCTCGCCCCGACCGAAGGGCAGCAGACCGCTCCGGGCGCGAGCCGCGACCTCGCGGCCCTGGGATCCCGTCTCGACGCCCTGGCGTCGCGCCTGCACGGGACCATCGGCTACTCGGTGGCGGACCTCGTCTCGGGCCGACAGATCGCCCGTCTGGAGACGACCGTGTTTCCGACGGCCTCGACGATCAAGCTGGCGATACTCTACGAGCTGTTCAAGCGCGCCGACGAAGGCAACGTGCGCCTGGCGGAGGCGATCACGCTCGACCGGGCACAGGCCGTCGGCGGGAGCGGCGTCCTGTTCGAGCTCGGGACGCCGACGCTGTCCATCCGCGACTACGCGACGTTGATGGTCATCGTCAGCGACAACACCGCGACCAACGTGCTCATCGATCGGCTCGGCCTCGACAGCGTCACGCGGCGGATGGAGTCGCTTGGCCTTCGCGACACGAAGCTTAGGCGGCACATGATGGACGCGGCCGCCAGGAAGCGGGGCGACGAGAACGTCTCCACCCCCGCCGAGCTCGTTCGACTGTTGACGATTCTCAACAGGGGCCAGGGACTTTCCCCGGCCGGCCGCGACGAGGCGATGGCTCTGCTCGAAAAGCCGAAAGCGAGCCGCCTCCGCGCGGGCGTTCCTCGCGGCGTCATGGTGGCCGACAAGCCGGGCGAGCTGGACGGGATTCGCGTAGACGCGGGCATCGTCTTCGCCAGGCCCGGCCCGTACGCGATCGCGATCATGACCCGTTCGCTGGAGAGCGACGCCGAAGGGGAACGTACGATCGAGGCGATGGCGCGCGCAACGTACGAGTATTTCACCGCTTCACGGAGAGATCCTGTTCGCGAAGGTGCAGGCCGAGCGGCCGACCGTTGAACACGGCGACGTCTTCCACGCGGCCCTTGACCCGGACGCGCTCGCCGCGGGCCGGTATTCGGGTACCCTGCGACACCACGGTGAGCTCGCCGGTTCCGTCGTCCACCGTGTACATGCGGAACGGGACCATCGGGACGCCCCACGCGGTGGTGACGACGCCGTCGATGCTGACGGTGCGGTCCTGATAGCGCCCGGGATGGCGCTGCAGGTCGGCGATCGCCGCGTGCCGCAATGACAGGGCGCAGGCGGAAAGGGAAGCGGCTAGGAGGACTGCGACAGCGACACGCCCCTTCATGAGCGCCCCTGCAAAAAGAGAGGCCGCGCACGGACCGTGAAACTTCGGACGGGATACGGCGATGCCAGCGCCTGCCTGAAGTTACGTATCCCGGTGGTCCGGCGCGACCGCCGTCAAGTCCATCAAATCGCGTGCCCGGAGGACGGGCCGGAAATCGGCCCAAATTCGCCGTCGGGTGTTCCCACCGTCCTGTTCAATAGACGTCCTGCTGACCTCTATTTGTGGCTGGCGCGGCGGCCGGTTCGCCGCCCGCTCGCCAGCGTTCTTGCCGGGCCTGCCTGGGACCGGACGCCCTTCCCCCGCATCAGTACATCTCGAGGTAGCGCTCGGTCTCCCACGGCGACACGTGCTTGATGTAGTCGAACCACTCCTCGCGCTTGGCCTCGAGGAAGTGTTCGAACAGGTGCTCTCCGAGCGTCTCCCGCACCAAATCGTCTTTCTCCAACTCATCGAGCGCTTCACTCAGGTTTCCTGGCAGCTCGTCGATGCGCAGGTGCCGACGTTCGCGATGGCTCATCTTGTAGATGTTCTTGTTGATCGGCGGGCCCGGATCGAGGTCCTTCTCGATGCCGTCGAGGCCGGCGCGCAGCATCACGGCAAGCGCGAGATAGGGATTGCACGAGGGATCGGGCATGCGAAGCTCGATGCGCGTCGCGGTGCCCCGCGCCGCCGGCACGCGAACCAGGGGACTTCGGTTCTTCTCGGACCATGAGATCGCCGTCGGCGCCTCGTAGCCCGGCACGAGGCGCTTGTACCAGTTCACCAGGGGATTCGTGATGGCGCAGAATCCCTTGGCGTGGCGGAGCACGCCCGCGATGTAGTTCAGGCAGATGCGGCTCAGCTGATAGTCGCCTTTCGAGTCATAAAAGATGTTCGCCCCGCTCGAAAAGAGCGACATGTGCGTGTGCATCCCCGACCCGTTGATGCCGTAGATCGGCTTGGGCATGAAGGTCGCGTGGAGGCCGTTGCGAATCGCCACGTTTTTCACGACGAAGCGGAACGTGCTGACGTTGTCCGCCGTCGTCAGCACGTCGTCGTAGCGGAAGTCGATTTCGTGCTGTCCCGGCGCGACCTCGTGGTGCGCCGCCTCCACGTGAAACCCCATTGCCTCGAGCGCCAGCACGATCTCGCGCCGAACGTCCTCGCCCATGTCGATCGGGCTCAGGTCGAAGTAGCTCGCGGCGTCGTGGGTCTCGGTCGTCGGCACGCCGTTCTTGGTCTGGAAGAGGAAGAACTCGGCCTCCGGTCCGGCGTTGAGGGTATAGCCCCGCGCCGCGGCCATCGCGATCACCTTCTTGAGCGCCGTCCGCGGACAGCCGGCGAAGGGAGCCCCGTCGGGCGCGTAGATGTCGCAGATGATCCGCGCGACCTTTTCGCCGGTCTGACCCGCCCAGGGAAAGACGCGGAACGTGGCGAGGTCCGGCCGGAGATACATGTCGGACTCCTCGATCCGCACGAAGCCTTCGATCGAGGAGCCGTCGAACATGATCTTGCCGTCGAGCGCCTCCTCGAACTGGCGGTCCGGAATCTCCACGTTCTTGATCGTGCCGAGGATGTCGGTGAACTGCAGGCGCATGAACTTGACCCGTTCCCGCTCGGTGCGCTCCAAAATCTGCGCCTTGGTCTCGCGGGCCGCGCCGGGAGGTACGTGCGTTTTTGCCATGGTCGAGATTCTAGCCAACTTTTCCCGAAAGGCCTTCGTCTCATTGGAAGACGAAAGGATGCCGGCCATGAAACAGCTCACGCTCCTCGGCGTTCTGGTTGCCGCCGCCGGGATTGCCGCGCTCGCGGTCGCGGTCGCACCGTCCGCATTCGCACAGTCCTCGAGCCAGGATCCTGCCCGAGCCTCGACAGGTCCGGCGCACCGCCCCGAACCGGACCGGCATCTCACCATGCTCCATGGACGGCTGCTGCCCTGGGACGGCGGCGCGCGGATCGGCGTCTCGGTGAGGGACCTCGAGCCGTCCGAAGCCGACTCCGCGCATGGAGAGGGCGTCGCCATCGACGAGGTCGAACCGGACGGGCCGGCGGCCATGGCAGGACTGCGACGCTCCGACATCGTCGTCGCGTTCGACGGAGAACGCGTGCGGAGCGCCCGCCAGTTCGAGAGGCTCGTGGCGGAGACGCCGCCGGACCGTCGGGTAAAGGCCACCGTCATTCGCGACGACCGGCGTCAGGAGCTCGAGATCACGCCGCAGAAACGCGAGGCGCTGACCTTCAATCTCGACATGAATCGGCTGCGCGACGAACTGGGCGACCTCGGCCGGTACGCCGATCGGATCCCGCCGCTGAACTTCGACTTCCAGACGAGCGGCGCCCTCGCCGGGCGGACGCGTCTGGGCATCACCACGACCGAGCTCGGCGATCAGCTGGCGGCGTACTTCGGTGCCGCGGACGGCGGCGTGCTCGTGGCGGCCGTCCGGGACGATGCGCCGGCGTCCCGTGCCGGGCTCAGGGCGGGCGACGTGATCACGTCGGTGAACGGCGAGAAGGTGCGCTCGCGCGCCGAACTGGTCGGCGCGCTCGTCAGGGCAGGCGATCAGGAGAACGTGACGCTGGGCGTCCTTCGTGACCGGAAGGCGATCACGGTGACGGTGACGCGAGGCGCCTAGGCGGCCCGTTCCGGAGCGGCTTGCCGCAGGCGCGCCGTTTCGTGTCCCGACTGGTCCAGGCCGAACCCGTGCTCGTAGACGTGGTGCAGCTGCTGGATCAGATCGTCGCGCCGCTGCAGCAGGACGACGCGATCCACCTGACCCTCGTCGATCTCCGACAGGAGCGACCGATATCGCTCCGCGACGATCCAGATCCGGTGCGCGAAGGCGCGATGCGCGTGGACGCGCCCCTCGAGACCCGTGGCGACGTAGAGCGCGAAGGTGACCAGCGCGACAGCCGTCGCCACCACCGTGAGGATGGCGTAGGGACGCGTCTGAAGCCAGAGGCTGGCGCTGGCGGCCGCGGTGGCGGCGGCGAGGAGCGAGGCGATGGCGAGGCGCGCGACCATGGCGAGGCGGGCGAACCGTTCGGCTGCCTCGGCGTGAATCGTGTAATTCTGGTCGGTGTGCTCAGAATCCAGACGCAGATGGTCGACAACCGATAGAGAGAACATGGGTAGCCTCCCAGTGCTGCCGGCTCGGCGGGTTCGCGCTGCAAGCCACACGCCAGCAGAGGCGTCGCGAGAGTCGGGGTTCCAGGTGGGCGGGCGACGGCGCGATCAGTTGCCGTTCGCGGCAGCGCTTGACGCGTTCGCCGCTTCGGCGCCCGCGGCCAGGATGCCGGCAAGTTGCGCGGCGAAGATCGTCGCCAGGGCCTGCACCGCGTCCGAGCTCTCGCCCCCATTGCTGATTTCGGCGGACAGCGCGCCGATGCAGCCCTCGGCGCCGACGATCGGTGCGACGACCGCGCCGACCGGCGAGCCTGGCCGCGAGACCACGATCTGCATGCGGCCGGTTCGGTACGCGGCAGCGGCCGCGTTGTGCCCCGATCGTGGCACCGGCGGCAAGCGCGCGAGCGCCTGATCGGTGTAGCCGTGCGCCAGCATGGCCCGCAGGTCGCCGCCGGAGGGAGTGCCCAGCCACACGATGAGGCCGCCCGCATCCATGACGTGGGCGGCCTTCCCCAGGACGAGCGCCAGGCCGTTGATGTCCACGATACGGCTGAAGTCCGCGCAGAGCTCGGCGGCCGCCTTGAGTACGGGCGACGCCGCATGCCCCGATGCGCTCGCGGCCGACACCTCGCTCCTTGACGCCGATTGCCTGGAGGCCGCAGGCCTCGGCGGCTCGCGCAGCATGAGCTCGCCGCTCTCGGCCACACCGGTCGGCGCGATCGCCCGCGTCGTCCCGGTCCCTGGCAGCGGCACGAGCAGCAGCAGGACGAACGCGATCACACCCGCCGTCGCGCCGAGGGCCAGCGCCTCCTGCCGGCGCAGCGTCGCTTCCAGCGCGTCGGCGGCCTGGTGTTCGGCGAGGCGCGCGGCCTCCACGAGGCGGGCCGCGCTGGCTGCGTCCTCGCCGCCCTCGGTGAAGATGACGTCGGCCGCCATCAGGGGCTGATCCGACTTCAGGTAGTCGCGCGCGCGCGCATCCGCTCCGGCGAACTGATCGATGGCGCTCGAAGCCTCCTCGAGGGCGGCGTGCGTGTTTCCACTCGCCGCTTCCCGACCGAGCGCGACGATGGTGGCCCGTGCGGCGTCGAGTCGGGCGGCCACCTTTGGCATCCAGAAGGCGATTCCCTGTCCGGCCGCGACGTACGCCTGCTGGCCCGCGCGAACCTCGGCGAGCGCGTCGATGGCCTCGCCGCCCTGACGATCGAAGGTTCGAAGGACCGCGCGGGCGCCCGCGATGCGCTGCTCGGATTGGATGAGGAAGAACGCAGAAATGCCGATGGCGATCGATGCCACCACCCCGAATGTGACTCTGGCCGCACGTAGGCGCATCAGCTGCCCTTCGAGGCTGCGCGAACGCTGCCAGAGTATCATATTCCGCTCGCAGATTTCGGTCCGACCGCCGGCTTCTTCCGATGATCAGATACCGTCTCGCGTCGCTCACGCTGGCCCTTCTCGTCGCGCTGCCGCTTCTCGCCGACGCCCAGACTGCACGGCCTCCGAGTCCGCTCCGCCGCTGGATCGAAGTCCAGGCGCTGACCTTCTCGACGCGATACCGCGTCATCGAGAACAACCGCGGCGTCGTGACGTCGAACCAGCTTCAGTACAAGACCGTCGTTCGCGGACGGTTCGACATCGATGCCGATCACCGCTACACGATCAACGCCGGCTTCTTCACGGGGACCAGCTTCACAGGCTCCTGGGACAACTGGGGCGCCGGCACGGGCAGCTTCGTCGGCCAGCACTATCTCAAGCAGCTGTTCGCGGATGCGGTCCCGGTGAAGGGGCTGGAGCTCCAGTACGGCGGGCTGTACTTCGAGAACGGGCTGGCCACGGAGGTGACGGCGTACGATCTGGATGCGTTCATGGTGGGCGAGAGAGTGAGCGTCCGGAAGCCGTCCGCGCTGTACCTCGACGATGTCACGGTGACTCGGTCGCGCGTCGACGTCACCGAGAGCCCCGACGTCATCGATCGCTTCGACGGCCTCGCGCACGCGAACTACACGCAGGTGCTCGTCCAGAAGCGCTTCGCGCCGGCCCTCGCGGCCTCGGCCGAATACGAAACGCGGGGGGGAAGCGACACGCTCCGGGCCGCCGTGCTCGTGACGCTGCCGGAGCCGTCGCCGATCGAACAGGTGCGGTACGAACAGTATCGCCGGACGACGAATCATCCGGCCAGTGGATTTGCCGTGGAAGCCGGGCGGCGGTTCGACGACCGCGTTCGTCTGCAGGTCGGCTACACGTCGATCGACGAGCTCGATGGGCCGATCAACGGCGATCGCTACGTGCGGGGCCGGCGCGTCTTCGCCGTCGCCGACGTGCCCGTTACCGGCCCGGTGACCGTCCAGTTCTTCGCCACGCAAGCGCTCGACGCGCCGTACACGATCTCGAACCGCACCCGGTTCGACGCCGTGATCACGTACAACGTGCTGACCACCCTCAGGAAGGCCGGCGTGTTCTAGTCAGTTCCGCTTCGGGTGCAGGATGACGTAGGTCGGCAGGCCGACGGCGCCGAACCGCTGCATGACGGCACTGGCCGGCGGCTCGTCCGGCTGCTCGGCCTGGAACTTCACCTTCACGTAGCCGGTCAACGCGGAGGTCACCGCCGGATCCTCGAGCGTCGTCTTGTCCATGGTGAGGCAGTTCTTGCACCACGTCGCCCAGAGATCGACGAGGACCGGCTTCCGTTCGCGCCTGGCGACCGCGAGCCCCTCGGCGAGCGAGGGATGCCATCCCTCACGGATCTTCTCTTGGACGCTCGACGTCACGGCCGATGCATCGACCCAGCGGTTCGCGAACAGGCCGTACGCCTCGTAGCCGTAGTAGGCGGCGGTCGCGAGAATCAGCACCCCGAAGACCTGCTTGACGCGGACCATCCACATCCCGGGCTTGGGCAGCGACGCGAGACCGGCGCCGGCAACCGGCCAGGGGAGCGCCATGCCCACCCCGAGACAGAAGGGCAGCGCCAGCGCGATGGTCGTCCCCGCCGCATAGAGGTTGCTCGAGAAGAGGACCACCTCGATCACCACAGGCGCGACGCAGGCTCCGGCGAGCAGCGCCGCGACGCCGCCCATGCTGAACGCCAGCACGAACGTGCCTCGGCCGGCCGACGGGTTGAACCTCGACGACCAGCTCGAGAAGTCGATGGTGACGACGTCGAACATGGCGAGCCCGAGCACGACGAAGAGGACGGCGATTGCGAGGTTGAACCAGGGCGATGCGTTGATCGTCCCGAACGTGCCGGCGGTCAGGACGACCACGAGGCCGAGAAGGCCGTACACCACCGCCATCGCGCCGCCGTAGGCCAGTCCGAGCAGGAAGCCGCGCCGTCGCGAGCGGGCCTGGGCGCCGGCGCCGATGATGGCGAGATTGATCGGGATCATCGGCAGCACGCACGGCGTCAGGTTCAGTGCGAGCCCGCCGACGAGGACGATCAGGAGAATCATCAGGGGCCCGCGCCCTTCGAAGGGACCCTTCTCGCGCACCCCCGTCTCGGCGTCGTGCAGGAACTTCAGAAAGTCGCTCGACGGCAAATAGCCGCCGGTCGTGGCCGCGACGGTGAAGTCGTCGAGGCCGGCCAGCGCCGCCGCATCGCGCGGCGCCGAGCCGACCGCCGCCTGAGCTCCGCTCGCGGCCCCCTTCGTGGCGTCCGCGGGCGCTTCGCCGCGGCCGAACGCGATCCCGCCGAACAGATCGGCGTGCGCCCCGGTCACCGGCGCCCCTCGAGCCACGACGTGCAGCGTCCACGACGTCGCCGCCGTGGCCGGGATGTAGCACATGTTCGCGTCGCACGCCTGATAGCGCAGGCGAGCCGGGACGACCACGTCGCCAGGCGCCACGCTGGCCGCGACGGCGAAACGGATGCCGACGGCGAACGTCTGCTCGAACACCGCGAGCGGCTGATCCAGGCCGGCCTGCTTCAGGTCGGTCGCGGCGGGAAACACCACCTCGGCGACCGACACGCCGGCTGGAGGATCGACTGTGAGAACGGTGGGAATCAACGACGGGTCGCGCGGCTTGTCGGACTGCACGTGAAAGCCGTCGGGCAGCGTCACCTGGAGCGCCGCGCGGATTTCCGAGCCGGGATGCACCCCGTCGGCGGCGAGGACCGGAGTCAGATCGGCCTTGATGCCGCGCAGCTGGGCGCCCGCGGGCGCGGCGGCGACCAGCGCCGCGGTCACCGCCGCGAACAGGTATCGAGTGATGGTCATAGACAGCGGGCGCGGTGTGCCCCGTCCCATTTCGCGCGTCCCGGCGTCGCGCCTACTTCACTTCTTTGAGCGGAATCGCGCCCGGCGGCATCGGCAGCGCCGACGGATCCACCGAGCCCTTCACCGGCGGCAGATCCTGGAACATGAAGTCCCATTTCCAGCGCTCCGATGGATTCGATGCCTGCAGCCAGCTGCGCGCGGTCACGGGCCGGCCGAATGCGAGCGTCGCGATTCCGTCCAGACCCGCGACGCCGGGGTACCGCGCGGCGATGTCGGTCCGCACCTGGGCCGCGCTCGCGTAGTCGAAGACGACTCCGAGCGCCGCGCCGAGATTCACCAGGATCTGCCAGTCCTCCATCGCCTCGCCCGGCGCCGGGATGGCGCGGGCCGCGCCCTGCAGGCGACCGGCCTCGTTGGTATAGGACGCTTCCTTCTCGGCAAAGGATGCGCCCGGCAGCACGAAGTCGGCGGCGCGGGCGAGGCCGGTCAGGAGCACGCCCTCGACGACGAGCAGCGGCAGCGCGCCGCGGGCGCGCGCGTCGACAATCCACCGCACGTCCCCGAGCGACCCGTCCGGCCCGGGATCGAAGACGTACAGGGCCGCCACCCGGCCGTCCAGCACCGCCTGGCGCAGCGCCGCCACGTCGGCCTCGCCGACCTCCTCGCCGGGCTGTCCCGGCGCAAGGCCGAACAGGCGCGCCCCGGCGACGTTCGGCGCCTCGACCGCCGGCACCTTGAACCTGGTGTTCGGCGGCTGGGCCTTCGGGCGATGGCGCCAGCCGACGTGGATGGATCCGGGTCCGTCGGGGCCGACGAGCGCTTCGATGAGGCGGCGGAACAGGAACAGCTCCTCGTGGGACGCGTGCGCGGAGACGAGGAACTGCACGCCGTCGGGATTCGAGGTGCCGGCCGCCGCGAGCCGCTCGCACAGCTTCGAGAGCGCCTCGCGCCACGTCGCCGGGTTCTGCGCGCCGGCCTCGTCGCGCACGAGTGGCCGGCGCACGCGGTCTTCGCCCTCGACCCAGTGGTACTCGAAGCGGCCGATGTCGCACATCCAGTAGTCGTTCACGTCGGGATTCAGCCGCGGCGTGAAGCGGACCAGGCGCGCGCCCTTGGCCCACTCCGGCTTCGCCTTGATCCAGGCGGTCGTGTTGCAGCCCTTCGAGCACTGCGTGCAGATGGTATCGACCGCGTTCGGGTTGTCCCACGGCCGCGACTTGAAGCGGTAGTCGCGCGTCGTGATGGCCCCGACCGGGCAGACGTCCATCAGGTTGCCCGAGATGAGCGAGTGCACGCCCTGATCCTGGAACGTGGCGATCTCGCTGGCGTAGCCGCGATCGATGATGTTGATCTGCGCGTCGCCGTCCACGTCCCGCATGAAGCGGACGCACCGCGTGCACATGATGCAGCGGTTGCGGTTCAGCATCAGGGTGGGGCCGAAGTCGACGTCCGCCCTGACGCCCTCGCCGTCGAAGGTGCGCCGCGGGAATTCCATGCGGCTCTCGGCCGGTCCGAACGTATACGAAAAGTCCTGAAGCGGGCACTCGCCGCCCTTGTCGCACACCGGGCAGTCGAGCGGATGGTTGATCAGCAAAAACTCGAACACGCCGGCCCGCGCCTCGATCACCTCCGGCGCGCGCGTGTGCACGACCATGCCCTCGGTGCAGACCGTGGAGCAGGAGGTCTGCAGCTTGGGCATCTTCTCGA
The DNA here is from genome assembly GCA_963840225.1 of uncultured Acidobacteriota bacterium. Lineage (GTDB taxonomy): Bacteria > Acidobacteriota > Vicinamibacteria > Vicinamibacterales > CAVVIG01 > JBLMXQ01. Next base: position 1,167,431 of record CAWIYH010000003.1, on the reverse strand, counting down.
TCTTGACGATGCAGACCCGGCACGATCCGTCGATGCCGATGCCGGGATGGTAGCAGTAGTACGGAACCGAGATGCCGTGGTCGACCGCCGCCTGGAGAACGGTCTTGCCCTTTTCCACCGTGATCTGGCGGCCGTCAATCGTCAGCGTGACCGTATCCATTGCACGGATCATATCAAACGCCTCCCGGACGCTGCCGGGCCCGGGTGATCGGGGAGGTCCGCGGGATTGCTTGACAACCTCCTTGCGGGCCCCTAGATTCGAGGTACTCGGCGTGTGTCTTGGCCTGAGGAGCCCGCCATGGATGCGATCCGCACCCGCATCAGCTTCGCCGGTGAATGGCTCACTGCCGGCCTGTTCCTGGTTGCGACCTTCGTGGTGGGCACGCTCGTGGTCCGCGAGCTCCGGACGCTCCCCCCGCCGGCACCCGTGGCCGCGGCGCCCGCGGCGAACGAGGCAGTGCCGGCCGATGCCGTGTCGGTGCCGGCCTTGATGCAGGGAACGGCCGACGAGGTGAAGGTGGGCGACCGCGCCGCCGACGCGCTCCGCCGGATCGGCGCGGCCGCGGTCCTCGTCAGCGAGGCCCGGGCGCGCGGTCCCCTCGGTGCGCGCGCGATCCGATCCTACGAGCTCGGCGGAACGCGCTTCATCCTGATCCTCGAACCCTTCGAGCAGAACGGCGAGCCGCGCGTCGCCGGCATCTACCTTCGCTGAGGAATCCGCCTAGCCCTTCTCGACGTCCGCCAGCGTGCTGTCCTCGTCGACGCTCACCCCGCGCAGGGACCCTTCGAGCGTGACACGCATGTCGATGGCACGGTCGGTCACCGGAATGGTGACGTCCACCGCCGCGTGGTCGGCGTATTGAAGGGTGACGGTCAGCGGCACGTCGAAGAGCTCGCCGACCTGTTCGACGTGCAGGACCACGTCCCGGCCGGCGTCGGAACCCTCCACGCGGTAGCTGAACTTCAGCGTGGGAAGCGAGGTGCCGTCGATCCAGCGCTCGAAGAAGCGCGTGAGCGGCCGGCCGGTCTCCGCCTCCATCGCCGCGCGGAACTCGTCGGTGCCCGCCTTGTGGAAACGCGATTCCCGATAGAACCGCCGGATCCCGCGGAAGAACGCCTCGTCGCCCACCAGCTCGCGCAGCATGTGCAGCACCGCGGCGCCCTTGTTGTACACGACCGCCCGGAAAATGCGGCTGTCGCCGCGGATGTGTCCCACACGATAGCCCAGCGAGACCGGCCCTTGGTCGGAATCCTCGATCGCCCAGCGGCGGAACTGGTGCAGCACGCCGTCGAAAACTTCGTCGCCTCGATGGTGCGCGGCGTACAGGGCGGCGAAGTACTGCGCGAAGCCCTCGCTCAGCCACTGCTCGTGGTAGTTCCGCCAGCCCACGGCCTGGCCCCACCACTGGTGCGCCAGCTCGTGCGCGATGAAGAACTCCGGATAGTTGTTGAAGGCGGCCGGATCGCTGCGCCAGCGGAGCTGCGAGGTCGGGAGCGGTTGATCGAGCGCCGCGAAGTACGCGGGGCTGTGCCCGCCAGGCAGGTCGCTGTCGATGAGCGCCAGCGTGAAGCTCGGATAGGGGCAATCGCCGATTAGCGAGGAGTAGTACCGGGCGATGTCGATCGCACGATCCTCCAGTTCACGGCCCCGCTGGACCTGGCGCGGATTGGCCTCGACGGTGACCTCCAGCCCGCCGTACGACACCCCCGGAGGCGACGGGCCGTCATCTTCTGATTCGTCGGGCGCGAAGACGACGCTCTGGGTGGCCGATCGCACGAACCTGCTGAGGATCACCGCCAGATACCGCACCGGCTGCATCGACGTGAAGACGTACGTCTTTCGCGCTTCGTTCTCGCCGCTCGCCGGCTGCACGGTCGGCGGTCCCTCGAGATCGCCGCTCGCCACGCAGCCGAGCGCAGCCGGGACGCTGATCCGCAGCCGCGCCGTCGCATAGTCGGTCGTGATGTTCTGCGGGTACCAGTAGGTGCGGCTGCTGTAGAGGAAGCTGGGTTCGGGCAGGACGATCGGCCCGTCCTGCTGCGGCATCGGCTGTCGGAACTGCGTGGCGACCGTCTCGCGATCCGGCGGTTGTGGCTGGAGCCGCCCGCTGTACGCGATGGTGATACTCAGAACCGAATCCTGCGGCACCGGGGCCGGCAGGTTCACGACAACGCTGTTCTGGCCGCGCACGCGCAGGCTGAACAGTCGCCCGAAGCGATCGCTCACGAGCGAGCGCACGTCGAGCGAACCGGCCAGGCGCAGGGTGAGCGCGTTGAGCGATGGCACGCGCACGCGCAGTCGCAGGCGTGCCCGGCCGTCGATCCACAGCCGGTCTGGCGTGATCGCCGCGTCGATGTCGTAGTCGAGCACGTCGTAGTCGGCGAGGTCGTCCTCGTTGTACGAGCGCCCGACGGTGGCGAGCTTCCGTCTTGAGGGGTAGATCGCGATATTGCGCCGGTGCTTGCGGTCGAACAGCGTGATGTCTTCCGGCTCGGCAGCCGAATGCGCGTAGGTGAGCGTGTCGAATCGTCTGGTGTGGATCTCGGCGAGCAGGTCGCCGCCGGCCGGCAGCAGCGTCCACCACCCGGAGCTCAGGTCGCCCAGGTCGAGCCCGTAGGAATTCGGTCCGTCCTCGCGAAGCACCTCGTCGGCGCGTTTCAGATCGCGCGGGTCGACCGGACGCGGCCTGAGCTGGTCCATCGCCACGAGCGAGTCGAAGTCGTACGGGTTCATCCGGATGTACGCCGCGTCGAATCGCTCGTGGAGCGTCTCGGAGCCGCAGAAGATCTTGACCTGCCCCTTTTCCGTCTCCGGGCGTGGATGGAAATGCATCTCGCCCCGCCCCAGCAGGACGACCGCCGTGATTCCCTGGTCCGTGTTGGCCACCAGCACCGACCCGCTCGCCAGGGTGATGTCGATGTCTTCCGCCGAGATCGTGAGGCCGTGCGCGTCGAACTCGTGCGCCGGATCGATGGCCAGCTGGTACAGGTTATCGATGGAGGTCACCCGCGAGGCCTCTGCCAGGCGCCACTCCCCGGCGTTCGACCCGTCCGACGCCTGCACGTGCTTCACGTCGAGCCGCCACGTCGCCACGCGCGCGCGCGCCCCGTACTGGGCGAAGAGTTCCGCGATGAGCCGATGCCCGTTCCCGGCCAGCGTGCCGGTCAGCGGCTGCCGATCGCGCTCGCGGAGCACGGCAGTGGTGGCGCCCGACTGGATCTCGGTCGCGGCGAACGCTTCGGCGAGCGATCGATCCGCCGAGTCGGTCAGCAGGTTCATGAAGGCGGGAGCACTGCCGGTGCGCACCGCCTGTTCGATTTTCGTGAGGAGGACTTGAACCGGATCTGCCGGCGGCGCGGGTTGTGGCGGGTCGAGGCGGACCGCGCCGATGCTGGTGGTCAGGACGACGAGCAGCGAGAGCGCCCGCATCTTCATGGTTCTGGATCTGAGCTTTGCCGCAGCCCCTCGTTTAGACACCGGCCGGAGCCGGATCGGTCGTACGCCGCAGGAGGAGGACCGTCAGATCGTCGGCCATGCGCGCGTCGCCCGTGTGACGCTCGACCGCGCCCAGCACGAGTGAGGCGAGGTCGGGCACCGCCGCGTCCTGGCGGGCCTTCAGCACTGATTCGAGCCCCGCCTCGTCGAACGGCTGCCCGGCCGCGTTTTCGGCCTCGGTGATCCCGTCGCTGTAGATCGCCAGCAGCTCGTCGGGCCCGAGATTCGCCAGTCCCGCTGTGTAAGTCGAGCGCTCGAACATCCCGAGGGCGATGCCGCCCTCGGCCAGCCGATCGCAGGCGCCGCTCCTGCGCAGCAGAAGGGGCGGCGTGTGCCCTGCGTTCACGAACACCAGCTCGCCGTCCGCCGGGTTGTAGACACCGTAGAACAGCGTGATGAACCGGCTCGCCGGCGCGTGCCGCGACACCTGCGCGTTCAGCCGTGTCACCAGCTCTCCCGGCCCGAGGCCTTCGTCGACCAGGGTGCGCAGGATCGCCAGCAGCAGCGCCATCAGCAGCGCGGCCGGGCTGCCCTTTCCGGCGACGTCGCCGACCGCCACCGCCAGGCGTCCGTCCGGCAGCGGCAGGATGTCGTAGAAATCGCCTCCGACGGTGTTGGCCGGACGGCTGACCCCGGCGGTTTCGACGCCGGTTGCACGGTACAAACCGTTCGGAAGCATAGCCTGCTGGATGTCACGCGCGATCTCAAGGTCGTTCTTGAGGGAAAGACGATCCGCCAGCTCGAGCAGGACCAGCAGATTCATTAATCCGAATGCGATCAGCAGGGATCCAGCGCCTTGGCGGAAGACGAGGGCCGGCACGTCGACCCGCACGCCGAACCCAAACGGCAGGCCGAGCGACACGAAGCCGATCCCCCGGAAGAGGTCGAACATTCCCAGAAGGGCGCAGACGAGCGCGGCCGCGTACACCACCCGCCTCGCCGGCGACAGTTTCATCGCAAACGCGAGGAACACCAGCCGGATGCGACGCGCAATCCGGCGATGGCGCGGCAGGCCGTCCAGTTCGGTCAGGTCGAGATGGCGCGTGAAGAACCGGTAGGCTTCGCGGGTGTCCCGGGTGAAGAGCCGGTGAAGGTCGTCGGCCCTGAAATCCCGCGTGTAGGTGTCGAAAAACGAGCGGGTCACGAGAGCACGAGGTTCACGAGGTTCACAGGGTCTCCGGCGTTCAGGGCGGTCATGATGTCGTCGATCGTGCCCCGTTTCGGTTGTGGACGGTTGTTCAACCCCGCCGGTTCACTCGCCGCCGCCGATGCCGGACGCTTCAGCGTGCGGCTGCGAACCCCGAGAACCTATCGCAAGATCCCGATCTCCCGGCCGACTCTGGCGAACACGTCGAGCGCGAACTGGAGCTCGTCGCGCGTGTGCGTCGCGGTGACGATCGTCCGCACGCGCGCCTTGCCGCGCGGCACGGTTGGAAAGGCGAGGCCCTGCGCGAAGACGCCGTCCTCGAACAGCCGATCCGACAGCTTCATCGCCAGCGCGCCGTCGCCGACGATGACCGGCGTGATCGGGCTTTCGCTGTCGCCCGTGTTGAAGCCGAGCGCCTGCAGCCCGGCCTTGAAGAACCGCGTGTTGTCCCACAGCCGCTCGATCACCTGCGGCTCCTGCTCGAGGACGTCGAGCGCCGCGAGGCAGGTTGCGGCGACGGCCGGCGGATGCGACGTCGAGAAAAGGAACGGGCGCGCGCGATGGTAGAGGAACTCGATCAGGTCGTGCGAGCCGGCGACGTAGCCGCCGAGCGCGCCGATGGCCTTCGACAGCGTTCCCACCTGGATATCCACGCGCCCGTGCATGCCGAAATGGTCGACCGTGCCGCGGCCGTTCGCCCCGAACACGCCGCTCGCGTGCGCATCGTCGACCATCATGATGCAGCCGAATTCCTCGGCGAGCTCGCAGAGCGCGGGCAGCGCGCCCAGGTCGCCGTCCATGCTGAAAACGCCGTCGGTGATGAGGAGCTTGCGCTGGTCCCTCGGCAGCTCTTCGAGGATGTGACGGGCCGCGACCGCATCCTTGTGCGGGAAGATCTTGATGGCCGCCCGGCTGAGCCGACAGCCGTCGATGATGCTTGCATGATTCAGCTCGTCGGACACGATGACGTCGTCTTTGCCCAGAACGGCCGAGACGGTCCCGGCGTTGGCGGCGAAGCCGCTCTGAAAGACGACGACCGCTTCGGTCTTCTTGAACGCCGCCAGCCGGCGCTCGAGCTCCATGTGGATTTCCATCGTGCCCGCGATCGTCCGGACCGACCCCGAGCCGACGCCGTAGCGCCGGGTGGCCTCGAGCGCCGCGTCACGGAGACGCGGGTGGGTGGTCAGGCCGAGGTAGTTGTTCGACGAGAGATTGACGACCTGGTGGTGGTCGAACGTCGTCTTCGCCTTCTGCTCTCCCTCGAGAATCCGGAGGCGGCGATACAGTCCCTGCTGCTTCAGGGACTCGAGCTCTCCGGTCAGATAGGCCAGGGGATCGGTGCGCATAGGGGATTCAGTATAGTCCGCCGGCCCCGAACCTTTATTTGTTCGACATCGTCAAACTAATCCGATGCCCAGGGGGTCGCGAGGCGCGGGCCGGGGTGGACTCCCGCCTGCGCTCGGCGAGTTCGAGCAACTGGTGCTCCTGGCCCTCCTCCGGCTCGGGGATCTCGCCTACGGCGTCTCGGTGCACGCCGAAATCGCCGAGCGCACGGGCCGGACCATGTCGCTGGCGGCCGTCTACAAGACGCTCGAACGGCTGGAAGACAAGGGCTACGTTTCGGCGACACTCGGTGAACCGACGGCGGCCCGGGGCGGGCGCCGCAAGAAGTTCTTCCGGGTGGAACTGTCCGGCGCGCGGGCGCTCCGTCACGCACTGTGGGCGCTGGATCGGATGACGGCCGAGCTCGCCTGGTCGTGGAGACAGTCGTGACGACGCCGCGCCTGCCGATGCTGGTCCTGCGCGCGTTCGTGCGCGGCGACCTCTACGAATTCCTCGCCGGCGACATCGAAGAGGAGTATGCACGGCGCGCCGTCGACGACCCGCGCGGCGCGCGGCGCTGGGCGCGGCGCGAGGTGCTGCGGGCCGTCGTCGCGTTTCCCCGGCGCACGAAGGGCGGCCCACGCCGGCACGGGACGCGACGGGCGAAGGGGGACGGGATGACGGCAACGTTCTGGCAGGACCTCCGTTACGGCTGGCGCGGCCTGGTCAGGAGCCCCGCCTACTCCATCGTCGCCGTCGCGACGCTCGCGGTCGCCATCGGGGCCAATACGGTCATCTTCAGCTTCGCCAATCTGCTCGTGCTGAAACCCCTGCCGCTCGCCAAGCCCGACGGCCTGGCGTTCGTCTACACCACCGATCCGCACAGCATGCCGCGGGGCCGCACGTCGTTTCCGGAATACCTCGACTGGCGGGAGCGGTCGCGCTCGTTCGCCGATCTGGCGGCATGGACCGACGAGAACGTCACGCTCACGGGCCGCGGCGACGCCGAACGCCTGCAGGCGCGGCGGGTCACGCCCAATCTCTTCGCCGTGTGGGGATTGAGGCCCGAGGCCGGGCGCCTGCTGGCGCTCGACCGCGCCTCCCCCGTCGCGCGGCACGGCTGCGAGCTGGTCCTGAGCGATCATCTCTGGGCCTCGAAGTTCGAGCGCGATCCGTCGGTCGTCTCCCGGTCGCTCACCCTCAACGGGGAGTCGTGCGTCGTGGTCGGCGTGATGACGCCGTCCATCGAGATCGGCAACCTGAGCCTGGTCGATCTCTGGATGCCGGTCGCCGCCGATGCGTCCGGCGCACCGAGGGACCAGCGCGTGTATGCCGTCTGCGGCCGGCTGAAGCCCGGCATCACGGTCGGCGAAGCGGGCGCCGAGCTGCGCACGATTGCCGCCGCGCTCGAGCGGGAACACCCCGACACCAACGCCGGCTGGACCACGCGAACCCTGCCGACGAGGGACGCGATGGTCGGCGAGAACACCGAGCTGATATTCGTGCTGCTCGGGCTCGTCGTGGCGTTCGTGCTGATGATCGCGTGCGCCAATATCGCCAATCTCGTGTTGTCACGCACGCTCGGCCGGCGCCGCGAGCTCGCCGTGCGCGCCGCGCTCGGGGCGACGCGATGGGCGCTCGTCAGGCAACTCCTGGCGGAGGGCCTGGTCATCGGGGCGGCGGGCGGCCTGCTCGGCGTCGCGGTGGCCGAGGCCGGGCTTCGGATCATCCGCGCCGCGGCCTACGAGCCGTTCTTCGCCCTCGTCGTGATCGATCGGCAGGTGTTCGGCTTCGCCCTCGTGCTCTCGCTGCTGTCGCCGATGTTCTTCAGTACGCTGCCCGCGCTGTATGCGTCGCAAGACGCCTATGCCGAGGGGCTCAAGGACGGCGGACGGACGACCGGATCGAAGCGCGCCGGCCGCAGCCGCAGCGTGCTGACGGTGGCGCAGGTCAGCCTCGCGTTCGTGCTGCTGATCGTCGCGGGTCTCATGATCCGGATGCTGCTGGCCATCAACCGGATCGACCTGGGCTTCAATCCCAAGGGCGTGCTGACCGCGCAGGTCGAGCTGCCTCCGTGGAAGTACGGCGAGGCCGGGGACCGCGCCCGATACTACGAGCGGCTGCTCGGGCGCGTGCGGGCGATCCCGGGCGTCTCAAGCGCGTCGATCGTCACGGGGCTGCCGACGCTGTCTTTCGGCGCGCGCGTGCACTTCGACATCGCCGGCCGTCCCGTCGCGTCGGAGGCGGCGCGGCCATGGGCGCAGCAGTTCACGGCCGGGGACAGCTATCCGGCCGTCATCGGGCTGCCGCTCCTGCGCGGCCGCTGGTTCAGCAGCGGGGACACGATTGGCACGAGGCGGGTCGCGGTCATCGGGCTCGAAACCGCGAGACGGTACTGGCCGACCGTCGACGCCGCGGTCGGGGCGCGCATCGCCCTGCCCGCGACGGACCGAACGGCGTCATTCGCCGAAATCATCGGCGTCGTGGGCAACACGGCGAACGCCGATCTCGAGGCGCCGCCCGATCCGGCCGTCTACCTGGCGGCCTCGCAGGCGCCGCCGGGCGAAGCGGCGCTGGCCGCTCGCGGTCTCCGCCCGGACGAGCTGTCGGCCGGCCTGCGCGAGGCGATGCGCCAGGTGGACGCCGACATCCCGCTCTTCCACGTGCGGACGCTCGTCGTCGCCATGGCCGACGAGGCCTCGAGCACGCTCATCCTCGCGAGCCTGTTCATCGCGTTCGCGGCCCTGGCCCTGGTTCTTGCGACGACCGGCCTTTACGGCGTCATCTCGTATTCGGTGGGGCAGCGGGCGCAGGAAATCGGCGTGAGGATGGCGCTCGGCGCGCTGCCGGGCCATATCCGGAGGCTCGTCGTCGGACAGGGCCTCGCGCTGGTCGGCCTGGCCGCGGCGATCGGCCTCGCCGGCGCGCTCGCCGTGGCCCGCGCCCTGTCGAGCGTTCTGTACGGCGTCACGCCGTTCGACCCGGCGACCTACGCCGGCGTGACGGCGGTCGTCCTGGGTGCCGCGCTGGCCGCGATGTGGGTACCCGTGCGCCGGGCGATCCGTCTCGATCCGATCCGGACGCTGCGCAGCGAATAGCGGCAAGAAGGAGCGCGCCCCTCTCTCGGGCTCAATCGTCGAACAGATAGCTCTCGCCGAGCGGACACCAGTAGACGTCGATGATCTCGGCGCTCGATTCGTCGTACGGGCTGACGCCCTGGCCGACGAAGCGATGCGGCACCGTCGAGTCGATGAAGCAGGTGTCGCCCGTGGTCATCCGTTCGCTGACCGTGCGGCCGTTGACGAGCGTCACCAGCGTGACCTCACCGTTGACCACGTAGGCAAACTCCTGGCCGTGATGCTCGTGCAGGGTCAGATCGGCCTGGGACGGCAGCCTCAGCTTCACGTAGTACGGGTACATCCCGCGCGGCCCGAACTCCGCCGCGAGCGACCTGAACTCCATGCTCCCCCAGCTGCCGTCGACGAGCCGCTTGCGCGTCCGTGGCGGCAGGCGGGCGATGTCGGCCGCGCGCTGCACCTGGTAGAACGGGCGCTCGACGACCGCCCGCGACAGGAAATACTCGAGCGGCTTGCGGAAGCGGCGGCACGCGCGCAGCAGCAGGTCGATCGACATCGATCGGCGTCCGCGCTCGAGGTCGGCGAGCTGCCGCGGGCTCACGTCCAGTTCCCGCGCGAAGTCGTTCATCGAGAGCCCGGCCGACTGCCGCAGCGCGGCGATCTGGTCGGCGATCCGCTCGGTGAGGGTCCCCGGCTGGCCGCTGCTCGTGTAGGTGGCCGTCCGTCCGACGCGCGCTTCGTCGGCCGCGTATGGCGAGTGAATGACGTCGATCGCCGTTGCCACGCCGCCGGAAACCGATCGAAGGCAGTGGGGTAGGTAGGAGCGGAAGTAGATGCAGTCGCCCGGCTGCAGCCGCTCGCCGAGCTGTCCGTCGGGCGTGCGCAGCAGGCACTCGAGCTCCCCGCGGGTCACGAACAGGAACTCCTCGCGATCGTGGCTGATGAACCGCAGCCGATCGTCGGGCACCGGCGGGACTTCGAGCTGAAACGGCTCGAGGTGCTTGCCGACGAACGCGTCGGCCAGCGGGATGACGCGGGCATGGTGGGCCGCGTTCTCGCCGCTGGTCCGGTCGATCAGCCTGAGCGTCGCCTGCGGCAGCGCCTCGAATTCCGAGCGCGCGGTGATGAGGTAATGCTGGCTCGGTGACCGTGGGAGCAGTTCGTCGGGGTGGACCCCGAAGATGTCAGCGATTGTCACGAGCTGCTCGAGATCGAGCTTCGCCTTCTCGTTCTCGATTGCCGACAAGCTCGCGGCGGAAATCGACAGGCGCGCGGCCAGCTCCTGAAGGGTCCAGCCCCGCTGTTTTCTCCGCTCCCGGATGGTCCGCCCCAGGTGGAGGTCGCCGTAGTCGACCGCCGAACTGCTGTACACGGGCACGATCGGGCATCCTCCCTTTTTGGGAATCGACTATCCCCCGCACGTCCTGCTGGATTCAATTTTATGAATCAACAGAGGAAACCATCAATCACAGAAATATGCACATGCAAACGTAATATTGACAAGAGAAGGTCAGGGACTACAATCGGGCAACTTCTTGGACCAGCAACCGAATGGGGGTTTGGCGGCCAGCAAGGTGCTGGCACGGAGGAGGGCGATGGGTTCACACCGCTTGTGGCAGGCTCTCGCGCTGACGCTGATGGCGACGCTTGCCGTCGCGCCATCGGCATCGGCCCAGATTGGCAGCACGATCGCCGGCGTGGTCAAGGACGCTTCGGGCGCAGTGCTGCCCGGCGTGACCGTCGAGGCGGCAAGCCCGGCGCTCATCGAGGGCACACGGTCGGCCGTCACCGATGGCTCCGGCCAGTACCGCATCACCGATCTGCGGCCCGGCCAGTACATCGTCACCTTCACGCTGCCCGGCTTCCGGACGGTCAAGCGCGAAGGCATCACGCTGTCTGCCGGCTTCGCCGCGACGGTCAACGCCGAACTACAGGTCGGCCAGCTGCAGGAAACGGTCACCGTCACCTCGGCGGCGCCGCTCGTCGACGTCCGCAACTCAGTCAGCCAGTCGGTGATGAACCGCGAGGTGCTCGACACGATTCCGACCGGCAAGGATCCGTTCGCCGTCGCACAGCTCATCGCCGGCATCACGACCTCCACGCCGGACGTCGGCGGCACGCAGCTGATGCAGCAGCCGACGCTCCAGGTGCACGGCTCCTCGAACAACGACAACGTGTTCATGGTCGACGGCGTCCAGATCCAGCACATCGGCTTCGGCGGAAACCAGACCGGCTTCTACTTCAACGACGGCCTGATGGAGGAGATCAGCTATCAGACGAGCTCGCTGCCGGCCGAAGCGCCCGTCGGCGGCGTGCAGATCAACATGGTCCCGCGCGACGGGGGCAACGTCTTCCACGGCACCTTCTTCTCGACCGGCGCGAACAGCTCGATGCAGAGCGACAACCTGTCGGACGATCTCGTCAAGCTCGGGTTCAAGAAGCAGAACCGGGTCAAGAGCGTCTACGACATCAACGGCACCTTCGGCGGGCCGATCCGGCGGAACCGCCTCTGGTTCTTCGCGACGCTGCGCCGCTGGAGCGCGAACAACTACCTGGGCAACACCTTCACGCTTGGCGGCGACCAGGCGGTCGACGACCAGCACATCACCGATGCCACGATCCGGCTGACCACCCAGGTGAGCTCCAAGAACAAGCTGTCGCTCCACTACGACCGCAGCATTAAGTGGCGCGGCCATCGGCCGAACAACTACATCGGCGTCTCGACCAACGATCCGCTCTCCGACGTCGTGCAGACCACGCAGCTCAACTACATCGGCGAGATCAAGTGGACGAGCACGCTGACCAACAAGCTGCTGGTCGAAGCGAACATGTTCACCCTGCCGGTGAACTACAGCCTGTCGTTCGAGCCGGACGCGGCGCCCGACGCCCTCTCGACGTACGACCAGACGCGGTCGGCGATCTACAACGTGTCCCCGCGCGAGGACCACAACACGGCGCGGATGTTCACCTACGCGGGCAACGCGACCTACGTGACCGGCGCGCATGCCTTCAAGGTGGGCACGCAGGTGCGGACCGGCTGGTCGGAGGAGCTGTTCACGACGCGCGGCGACATCGTCCAGGTCATCGTGAACGACAAGCCGAATTCCGTGTACCTGATGAACACTCCGAGCGGCCACAAGGAGTCGGGCGTCAACGCCGGGATCTACGTCCAGGATTCCTGGCGCTTCAATCGCCTGACGCTGAATCCCGGGGTGCGGTACGAGCGCTTCGTGATGTCGATTCCGGCGCAGGGCGCGCCGGCCGGCACGTGGGCCCCGGCGCGCGACTTCCCGGCGCAGAACGGAATCGTCAACTGGAACACGGTGTCGCCCAGGTTCGGGTTCTCCTGGGACGTGTTCGGCAATGGCGAGACGGCGCTGAAGGGCGGCGTGAGCCGCTACGATCGGATGGCCGGCATCACCATCGTGCAGCCGCTCAACCAGCGCAACATCTCCCGTCAGACGTGTCCGTGGTCCGACGACAACGGCGACATCCGGGCGCAGAACAGCGAGATCAACTTCGCGAAGTGCAGCGGATCGCTCGTCCCCTCGCTTGGGCACGTCGACCCGAACCTGAAGCGGCCGCACCAGTGGGAGTACACGCTGATGATCCAGCGCCAGGTCGGCCGCAATACGTCCGTGAGCCTCGGCTACTACGGCCGCCGGTTCACGGATCTGTACACCACCGTCAACGACGCGGTGCCGGCCTCGGCGTATAGCCCCGCCACCATCACCAATCCGCTGACCGGTCAGGCCTTGACCGTGTACAACCAGGATCCCGCGACGCGGGGACAGGTCAGCAACCTGTTGACCACCCTCCCCGATCTGAAGCAGACCTATAACGGCGCCGAAGTCCAGGTGAACACGCGGTTCGAGAAGGCGACCGTGTTCGGCGGCTTCACCATCGGCCGGGACTACGGCGACAACGACAGCGGGGACCTGAACAACCCGAACCTGCTGATCAACAACCGGGGAGCCATCGGCTATGACTCGCGGTACCAGATTCGGGGCGGGTTCAGCTACCGCCTGCCGGCCGAATTCCAGTTCTCCGGATCGATCCGCGAGGCGCAAGGGCTGCCGCAGGTGCGCAATTACGTGGTCACGACGTCGATCGTGCCCGGCCTGACGCAGGTGAACCAGACCGTAAAGGTGGCGCCCAACGGTGAGTTCCGTTATCCATGGGTCAACCTGGTCGATCTGCGCGTGACCAAGTCGTTCCGCTTCGGTGGCGTCAGGGTCGAGCCGACGGTCGACCTGTTCAACGTGTTCAACAACAACGCTGTGACCAGCGCCGTGACGACCGTGGGGCCGTCGCTCGGCCGGCCGTCGGCGATCGTCATGGGTCGTCTGCTCCGCATCGGCGGACACCTCACGTTCTGAGGCGGTCATGCGAACACTGACGCGGCTTCTGTTTCTCGCGATCCTGCTGACGCCGTCCTTCGGGACGGCGCAGCAGCAGAGTCATCCGATTGTCCTCCGGGCGGCCACCGCGCTCGACGGCAAGGGGCAGGTCCTCAGGAACACCATCATCGTGGTCGAGGGCGCGCGCATCGCGCGCATCGGCGGCGCGGTGCCGGCCGGAGCGGTCACCTACGACCTGACCGGCCTCACCGTCTTGCCGGGGCTCATCGACACGCATACGCACATCGTCTATCACTTCGGGCCGGACGGCCGGTATGCCGGGGGTGGGCGTGGCGAGCCGCCCGACGAGGCGACGCTCTACGACGTCGAGAACGCCGTCGCCACGCTCGACGCCGGCTTCACCACGATCCAGAGTCCCGGGGCGCTTGCCGACAAGGGGCTGCGCGACGCGATTGCGCGCGGCATCATTCCCGGCCCGCGGATCCTCACGTCGCTGCAGCCGCTCAGCGAGCGGAGCGGCCCGCCCGACAAGCTGCGCGAACTCGTGCGCGAGCGCAAGGCCCAGGGCGCCGACTTCATCAAGCTGTTCGCCTCCAAGAGCATCCGCGAAGGCGGCGAGCAGACGATGACCGACGAACAGCTCCAGGCCGCCTGCGGCGAGGCAAAGTCGCTCGGCCTCCGGACGCTGGTCCACGCCCACTCGGCGGCCTCGGCGAAGGCGGCGACGCTCGCCGGCTGCACGGCGGTCGAGCACGGCGCGTACGTGACCGACGAGGTGTTCGACCTGATGGCCCAGCACGGCACGTACTACGATCCGAACATCGGCCTGGTGCTGCAGAACTACATCCAGAACAAGGCGAAGTTCTTCGGCATCGGCAACTACAACGAAGAAGGCTTCGCCTTCATGGAGAAGGGCATCCAGATCACGCTCGACACCTTCAAGAAGGCGCTGACGCACAAGAACCTGAAGATCGTGTACGGCACCGACGCCGTGGCGGGCGCGCACGGTCGCAACTATGAAGAGATGATCGTGCGCGTGCACGACGGCGGCCAGGATCCCATGGCCGCCATCGAGTCGGCGACGTCGGTCTCGGCCGAGTCGATGCGCCTGCAGGATCAGATCGGCTCACTCGCGCCCGGACTGCAGGCCGACATCATCGCGGTGGACGGCAACCCGCTCCAGGACATCACCGCGATGCGCCGCGCGATCTTCGTCATGAAGGGCGGCCGGGTGGTCGAGAATCTCGCGCGTGGAGCCAAATCGGATGCGGGGGAGCACAAGTCGTCAAGTCGCGGTCGGTAGTCGCCGGCGTCCGACCGTGACCGCCGTCGTTCGATGTGGCGCCGCCGCCGGCCTCGGCGCCCTGCTGATGGCCGCCGGCGGCGGCCGTCCGCTCGTCGCCACCCAGGGGGCGGCCGGGCGCGCCTTGTCCGCCGCCCCGTTCGCGCCGCTTCGGTTCCGCTACATCGGGCCCGTGGGCAACCGCATGTCCGCCGTGGCGGGCGTGCCGGGCAATCCGCAGGTCTACTACGCCGGCGCCGCGTCGGGCGGCATCTTCAAGACCGACGACGGCGGCGCGACGTGGAGCCCCATCTTCGACGGACAGCCGGTCGCCTCAATCGGGTCGCTCGCCGTCGCGCCGAGCAACCCCGACATCGTGTGGGCCGGCACGGGGGAGACGTGGATTCGGAGCCACATCTCCCTCGGCGCGGGGATGTACAAGTCGACCGACGCGGGCCGCACCTGGACGCTGATGGGGCTCGAGAAGACCGGCCGCATCGGGCGCATCGTCATCGACCCGCACGACCCGGACGTCGTTTTTGCCGCGGCACTCGGGCACAGCTACGGTCCCCAGCCCGATCGCGGGCTCTACCGGACGACCGACGGCGGCCGGACGTGGCAGAAGGTCCTTTTCGTCGACGAGAACACCGGGTGCTCGGACATCGCGATGGATCCGAACAACCCGCGGATCCTGTTCGCCGGCATGTGGCAGTTCGTCATCCACACCTGGGCCCAGGAGAGCGGCGGGCCGGGCAGCGGCCTGTTCAGGTCGACCGACGGCGGCACGACGTGGACGCGTCTGGCCGGGCACGGGCTGCCCGAACAGGAAGTGGGGAAGATCGGCCTCGCCATCGCGACGAGCGATTCGAGTCGCGTCTACGCCCTCATCGAGACCGGGACCGGCGAGCCGTTTCACGGCAAGCCCACCGCCGAAGGCGAGCTCTGGCGATCGGACGATGGCGGCGGAACCTGGCGGATGATGACGCCGAGCCACGACGTCGGCGGGAGGCCGCACTACTACTTCCGCATGGCGGTCGAGCCCGACAACCCCGACGACCTCTACTTCCTCACCGCCTCGTTCAGCCGCTCCGAGAACGGTGGCGCGACACTCCGGACCATGCGCGGCTATCCCGCGACCGCGGGCGGCCACGCGCTCGGGGCGCCGCCGCTCGGCGACTTCCACGACATCTGGATCGATCCTTCCAATGCCGACCGGATGATCGTCTCGAACGACGGCGGCGTCGGCTTCACCCTGAACCGCGGGCGCACGTGGCAGCGCGTGCAGTTTCCGAACGCGCAGGTCTACCACGTGGCCGTGGACGATCAGGTCCCCTACGACGTGTACGGGAACCGGCAGGACGGTCCGTCGTTCCGCGGTCCGAGCAACAGCCGGGTGATGGGCTACGGCCAGTTCGTCCGGCCGATCTCGCGCGGCCTGTGGCAGACCGTTGGCGGCGGCGAGAGCGGCTGGACGATTCCCGACTGGAGCGATCCGGACGTCGTGTGGTCGAGCGGCACGGCGAGCGGAAGTCTCGGCGGCAGCATCGATCGCTACGACGAGCGCACGCGGCAGTACCGGAGCGTCGAAGTGTGGCCGGACAACCCGGAAGGCTGGCCGGCCGGCGATCTGAAGTACCGCTTCAACTGGACCTTCCCGGTGGCGATGTCGCCATTCGATCACAACAAGGTGTGGGTCGGCAGCCAGCACGTGCACGAGACGACCGACGGCGGCCAGAGCTGGCACGTCATCAGCCCCGATCTCACCCTCAACGACAAGACCCGCCAGGGGTCGTCGGGCGGGCTGACGGGCGACAACATCGGTCCCGAGTACGCCGACACGCTCATCTCGATCGCGGCGTCGCCCAAGCAGGACGGCGTCATCTGGGCCGGCAGCAACGACGGCCAGGTGAGCGTCACGCGCGACGGTGGCAAGCGCTGGACCAACGTCACCGCGGGCATTCCCGGATTGCCGCCGTGGGGAACCATCTACACGATCGCCCCCTCACCCTTCGACGCCGGAGCGGCGTACATCACCGTCGACCTGCACCAGGAGAACGACCGCGACCCCTACGTCTACAGGACCGCCGACTTCGGGAGGACCTGGACGAGCCTGAGCGCCACGATTCCCCGCGGTCCCCTGAGCTACGCGCACAGCATCGCCGAAGACCCGGCGCGCCGCGGCCTGCTCTTCCTCGGCACCGAGAACGCGCTGTACGTGTCGTTCGACGCCGGCGACCACTGGCAGCCGCTGCAGAACAACCTGCCGCACGTCCCGGTGTACGGCCTCGCCGTCCAACCGCGGTTCCACGATCTGGTGGTCGCGACCTACGGCCGGGGGTTCTGGATTCTCGACGACATCACGCCGCTCGAGCAGATGGCGGCCGAGGCCGACGTCGGCGCGCCGAGGCTGCTCCCGGCACGACCGGCGTATCGGTTCCGCGGCGTCACGCCGCCGGCCGCGCCGTCCTTCGACCTCGTCGACGGAGAGAATCCGCCGTACGGCGCGGACATCAACTACGTCCTGCCGCCCGCGTCGGGCGAGGTCCAGATCGCGATGCTCGACAAGAAGGGCGCGACGGTGAGGACGCTGCGCGGCACGAATCGCGCCGGCCTGAATCGCGTGTGGTGGGATCTGCGCTCGAATCCGAGCGAGCCGGTCAGGCTCCGCACGAGCCCGATTTACGCGCCATGGATGACGATTGGCCCCGAGGGGCGGCCGGCCGGCGGCCGCATCTCGCTCCTGATGCCGCCCGGCACCTACACGATCAGGCTCTCGTCTGGCGGCACGTCGCAGACCGAGCCGCTGACGGTCCTGAAGGATCCGCATTCAGCCGGCACCGACGCCGACATTCAGGCGGCGTTCACCCTGGCGCAGGCCGTCCGCGACGACATCGTTACGGTCGGCGCCTGGGTGAACACGATCGAAGACCTGCGGCGCCAGATCGAGGATCGCGCGGCGAAGCCCGAACCGGGGGCCGTGCGCGAGCGCGAGGGCGCCTTCGAGAGACAGCTGATCGACCTCGAAGGTCGACTCTACCAGCTGAAGGTCACGGGCGGGCAGGACGGGATGCGGTGGGGCGGTCAACTGCTGCAGAAGCTGTCGCACCTCGCTGGCGGTCTGCAGGAATCGGACTTCCCGCCGACGGCCCAGCAGATGGCCGTGCACGAACAGTTCGCCGAAGAGATCCGCCGCCTCAAGCCGCAGTTCGACGAGCTCACCACCCGCGGAGTCGCCGGTCTCAATGCGGTGCTGGCGGAGCACAACGAAGCCCCGATTGCCGCAGCCCGGAGGACTCCGTAGTTCTCTTGGACGGCCGCGCCGGGCGCAACGGTCGGCTAGCGGCCGAAGAAGAGCGCGGCCCAGGGCACGATGGCCAGCGTGAAGTACACGGCCGTCAGCAGCGCCACCACGGCGTGGACGCGACGCAGGTGCAGCAGGATCCCGAAGGCGACGGCGACGAGCTTCGCCGCCGTCAATCCGGCGGCGAGACCGACGGTCGCGATGGCGGCGCTGATGAGCGGATTCGCCTCGACTCCGACCCCGTACGCGCGCACGCCGAGATAGGTGAAGACGCCGTCGAGCCCTTGAACGAGCACGAAACAGATGACGGCGAAGTCTCCAAAGCGGCTCCGCGGCAGCGTCCTCCGACTGCCCAGGATTTCCACCCACATGCCGACTTTGGGTCCCGGTTCCGCTCACTACACACCCGAGGTGCGGGCCTGGGACCCCTCCATGGATACATGTGTCAAGATCGATGCCGGATATCGAACACGCGGTCCGGCCCCGAATGGTACACCTCGCGGGCGCCGTTTGCTGCGAGCCACCTGCTCACCCGCTCACCCCGGCCGGGCTGGTAGTCCTCTTCATGGACGATCACGACGGTCGCCTTCGAGGCTGCGAGCGCCGCCCACGCGCGATCGGGTTCGACGAAGGCCTGGGCCAGCACGTCGCTCAACCGGTCATAGAAGCGCGGGCTCCCGCCACTGTAGCCGTTCACAATCGGGTGGTGGTGATCGAGTGTGTGAAGCATGTAGCGCACCTCGAACGCCGGCTCGCCGAAGGGTAGTTCCAGGATCGCGGTGTCGGCCGGCAGCGACGCGACGAAGCGGTAGGCGTCGGGCATCTCGGCGCCCAGCCGGACCGGGCCGAGCTGCGCCACCAGTCCGCTCTGCTTGAATCCAATCGTGCGCAGGTTGACCGGCACGGGCACGACCAGCGACTCGATCAGGATGAGTGCCCCGGCGGCGGCGACGACCATCGAGCCGCCCCGGCGCCGCTTCACGGCCGACGCGCCGCAGCCCGCGAGCACCGCCAGCCCCAGCGCGACGACCATCGCAAACCGTGCGGGCACGCGCAGGCCGTCGAATCCGGGCACATACCTGTACAAGAGCACATACAGGTTGTGATCGTCGACGAGCCGACCGTGGGCGCGGACGTGCGGTCCAAGGGTCAAAATGGCTGCGACCACGACGACGAGCGTGAAGAAGCCGGCCGGTTCCTTCAGCCAGGTCGCCAGCCCCCGCCGCACCCGGGCCGACCGGGCGACGAGCGCCAGGCCCAGCACGGCAGCCACGATGACGGCGCGATCGAGGTCCGTCACCCTCAGCCACGAGGTTCTCAGCGTCCAGCCGGCGGCAAGGGCGACGACCGCCGCCGTCGCCGCCAGAAACGCCGCGGCGAGCGGACGCTCGCCGATCGCGGGTGCCTGCCCGGTCTTGTCCGGCCAGGCGCGAACCGCCGCGAGGAATGCCAGCACGACAATCGTCAGTCCCGGAAAGAGCTGCGCTTCGGGGTGCGGCCAGGCGCGCGCGACCCGCCCCCAGATGCGCAACGTGACGTCGGCGGTCAGGTACGACCAGACTTCCGCCGAATACTGGTCGGCTGCGGCCAGGGGACGGGGACCGAAGCCCAGGCGGCGCAGCTCGAAATAGGGCAGCATGAACGGCGCCGTTGCCGCCGCGACGGCGACCGCCGCGACCAGGAGCGCGCCAACGGTTCTCCGGTCGCGCCACAGGCGCCGCGTGGCGACCTCCCAGGCGGCGTACGCGACGACGACCGGGCTGAAGAACAGGAGGTAGTAGCCGCACGACAGGTTCTGAAGAAACCACGCCACGGATGCCCAGGCGAGCGGTCTCGTCCGGCGGGTCACGAAGAAGCGTCGCAGCCCGTACAGGACGAACGGCACCCAGCACGATGAGAGCACCTGCACGTGCGACAGCGAACCGAAGCGGTACGGCGCGAACCCGAACGCCAGTCCCGCCACGAACGCCGCGGCGGTGTCGCCCGTCAGCTCGCGCACGAACAGGAACGTGCCCAGGGCCGAGATGAAGAACGTCGACAGGAACACCAGGTTGTAGCAGAGGATCGGGTTGGCCGTGAGCGCGTAGACGGGCAGGATCTCGAGCGCCTGCGGGGTCAGGTGTTCGGAGTACGCCAGGGCGTAAGGCTGCGGGTAGAAGATGCCGGCGTGCCAGTAGGTCGAGAGCGCGCCGAGGTGCCCGCCGAGCGCGCGCAGGATGTGGGCGGCGTCGCGGGCCAGGATCCACGCGTTCAGCAGCGGATCTCCGAGGTCGGTCGGCACATCCCGCGCGAGGCCTCGCGCGACCGGCCACGTCATGACGATCGTCAAGGCGGCGAAGGCCAGGCACGCCGCTGTCGTCGAGCCCCGGGATCCCCGCGGCACGATCCCAGGGCGCGCGTGAGGCGGGACCTCGTGCACGTCGCGGACGGCGCCGGTCACGAGGGCAGCTGGCCCCCTTGTCGCCGATCGCGCTCCTCGATCCACTCTTCCACTATCACCTGGAGGACTGCCGCGGTCGGCACGGCCAGCACGGCGCCGATGACGCCGAGGAGCGATCCGCCGACGAGCAGGCCCACGATGACGACGACGGCGTTGACGCCGACCTGGCGGCCCATGATGTTGGGCACGAGCAGGTGATTCTCGGCCTGCTGCTGGGCGACGAAGAACGCCAGCACCCACAGCGCCGTGCGCGGCGAGACCGTGAGCGCCGCGAGCGTCGCCGGCACCGCGGCGAGAACCGGTCCGACGACCGGGATCAGCTCACCGATCGCCGAGATCAGCGCCAGCACGTAGAAGTATGGCACGCCGAGGAGGTACAGCCCGACCGCCGAGCTCGCGCCGATCGTGCCGGCCAGGATCAACTGCCCGGTGAGCCACGCGCTCACCTTGCGCGAGATCTCGCGCGAGACTTCCACCATACGCGGTCGGCTCGACGGCGGGAAGAGCCGCGCGAACGCCGCGAACAGCGAATTGCCCTCGACGAGCAGGTAGAAGGTCAGGATGAGCACCGTGACCGTGCTCACCACCGCGGTCGCGACGTTGCCCACGGCGGCAGCCAGCGTGCCGACGGCGCCGCCGGGCGACCCCGGCGCGCGCTCGACCGCCTCGCGCAGCGTGATCGGGCGGCTGAGCACGCCGTACTCGACCAGCCGGCGCTGCGCGCGGTCGGCGTACCGTGGCAGGTTCCGCCACAGCTCCTGCGCCTGCTCGACGAGCGGGGGCACCACCATCGCCCCGATCGCGACGACTACGGTGACGATGAGCAGGTAGACGACGAGAATGGCCAGCCAGCGGGGAATGCGCGTGCCGATCGGCACGAATCGCTGATGCTCGATCGCGCGGACGAGCGGACTGAATCCGATGGCGAGCAGCAGGCTGACGTAAACGAGCAGCAGGACCCCGCGTGCCAGGTACAGCGACCATACGATGGCGACGGCGAGCGCGGTCATCGCCAGCGTGTACACGACGAAGGCGCGCCGCCCGTCAGACACCGGTCGTCTCGGCCGCGCCGGCCAGCTCGTCGATCGCCACGGCGAGAATCGCCGCGGTCGGCACCGCCAGGATGGCGCCGACCAGGCCCCACAGCGATCCGCCGAGCAACAGCGCGATGATCACCGCCACGGGGTTCACGCCGACGCGCCGTTCCATCAGCTTCGGCACGAGCACGTTGGCCTCGAGCTGGTGCAGCGCGACGAAGAAGACGCCGACGGCAAGCGCGAGCTTGGTCGAGACGCTGACGGCGATGGCCACCGCGGTAATCCCGGCGATGATCGGCCCGACGATCGGGATCATCTCGCCGACCGCGGCAATCAGCGCCACGACGTAGAAGTAGGGGACGCTCATCAGGCCGAGCACGATCGCGGCGCATGCGCCCATCACACCCGCGAGGATCAGCTGCGCGCGCAGCCAGGCGCTGACCTTGGCCACGGCCTGGCGCGACGCGAACGCCACGTCCGCGCGGCGCCCGGCCGGTACGAACCGGACGAAGTAATCGAAGAGCGGACCGGCCTCGATGAGCAGGTAGAAGCTGAGGATGACGATCGTGATGAGCCCGAAGATGCCGCCGATCACGCTCGAGATGGCGATGAGCACCGTGCCGACGGCGTTGCCCCCCGCGCCGCTCGGCGCGTTCTGGACCGCCTGTTGGAGGGTGACGCGATGCGTCATCAGCCGGTGGCGGATGAGGAAGGTCTGGGCGCGGTTGAATTCGGTCGGGAGCCTCGCCCAGAGCGCCACCGCCTGCGCGACGAGCGGCGGGATGACCAGCAGGCCGACAACGAAGAAAGCGCCGACGACGGCGAGGTAGATGACGAGAATCGCCAGCCAGCGCGGGATCTGCCGGCTGGGCCGCTCGATGCGGTGGACGAGGGGCGAGAAGCCCATCGCGACGAGCGCGCTCACGTAGACGAGCAGCAGGGCGTCGCGGGCGACCCACAGCGCGGCCATGACGATCGCCACGCCCGCCACCGCGCAGACGGTCTGGAGCATGCGCCGGGTGAACTCGCGGTCTGACAGCACGTCGTGGAACTCAGCAAAAAGCAGGCCGCGGACAACGCCTCAATGCGCGAGGTAGTCGCGCGTGAAGTCGCCCATCAGTCGGTACACCTCAGCGAGCTCGTCGGGCCGCGCCAGGAACACGATGCGCAGGAAGCCGTCGCCGGCAGGAAGTCCGAATCCCGACCCGTACACGCAGAGCACACCGGTCGCGCGCAGCAGAGCGAGCACGTAGTCCTGATCGGTGCGGCCGGGCCGCAGGGCGATCCGGGGCATCGCGTAGAACGCGGCGGTCGGCGCCACGCACGTCACTCCCGGCATCGCGGTGAGGTGGCGCAGCGTCACGTCCGCGCGCTCCCGCAGCGCGAGGCGGAACGCGCCCTGATGGGAGCGGTCCCCGGCGAGGGCCGGCTCGATCGCGTATTCCATCGGCACGGTGCTGCAGAGACGGCCGTCGGCCAGCTTCCGAATGGCGGCGACGACCTCGTCGAGGCGCGGCGTACGGCCGGCTGCGATCCAGCCGGTCCGCCAGCCCGGCGCGAGGTACGCCTTCGACAAACTGGAGAACGAGAGGATGGGGCCGTCGGGATCGAGCCGCCCGAGAGGCGGTATCGGACCGTCGTATCCCAGATCGCCGTAGACCTCGTCGGCGAGAATCGGCAGTCCGTGGTGATCGGCGAAGTCGAGCAGCGCGCGGCGTACGGCCTCGGGATACACCGCGCCGGTCGGGTTGTTCGGATCGATGACCACGAGCGCGCGCGTGTCGGGGGTGACGAGGCTGCGGAGGTGATCGAGATCCGGCATCCAGGCGTTCGACGGGTCGGTACGATAGTAGAGCGCCCGCGCGCCGATCTTGGCGATGACCGCCGTGTAGAGCGGATAGGTCGGCATCGGCACGAGGACGTCGCGCCCCTGGTCGACGATCGCGTTGAGCGCCAGCTCGATCCCCTCCGACGTGCCCGCCGTGACGAAGACGCGATCGGCGCTCACGGGGAATCCGCGCGAGGTATACTCGACGGCAATCGCTTCGCGGGCAAGGGGCAGGCCGGCCGACGGCCCGTACGTATTGTGACCGTCGCGCATGGCTCGCTCGACGGCCTCGATGAGATGCGGTGGCGTGCGGAAGCCGAAGGCCACCGGGTCGCCGATGTTGAGATAGCGCACGTGCATCCCAGCGGCCTCGACCCGCTGCGCTTCGGCGACGATGTTGCGGATGGCGTACGTGAACTGAGAGACGCGGCCGGCGATAGGAATTGATGTGTTAGCGGAGGACACGCCCTCGATCTTACCCTTCTGGCGGCGCTTACGCGCGCAGTGCCAGTCAGTGTAATTTCGACATGGCGCGATCCGCGCCGCACCGGCCAGCTGCGTAATTTTTACGCTATTTTAACCTCTTCCGGCGTTTGCCCCCCGAATCACAGATTTGTTAAACCGTTGCATTACTATGATCTACAGGTGTGGCAGCAGCCTTGATAACAAGTGAGCCAGGAGCATGAGGCACAGAACCTTACCGGGCGCTGTCGTGCTGGCGATCGCCGGATCAGCGGTTCTGGTCGCACAAGGTGCGCAGCCGCCTTCGGAGCAATCGGCACCCGTCGCGACGTTCAAGTCGAGTATCGATCTCGTGCGCGTCAGCGCCGTCGTTCGCGATCGCAAGGGGCGCTTCGTCAATGATCTGTCGGCTCACGATTTCGAGATCCTCGACAACGGGCAGCCGCGCACGCTCGCGGAGTTCAAGCGGGACGAAGCAGGCGTGAGCGTCGCGCTGCTGTTCGACGTCAGTGGCAGCATGGAGGCCAAGCTCGGCAGTGCGCGTGAGGAAGCGCAACACCTCATGAGCTGGATGTCGGCGGACCGCGACGAGGCGGCGGTCTTCACCTTCGACACCCGATTGACGGAGGTGTCACCGTTCACCGACGGGCTCAGTCTCCTGCCCGATTCCATGGCGTCCGTCGTGCCGTTCGGCGCGACGTCGCTGAACGACGCCATCGCACAGACTGCGGAGAAGGTGGCCCAGCGCAAAGGCGAGGCGCGGCGCCGCGCCGTCATCGTGCTGACCGACGGCCGCGACAACTGGAGCCACCTCACCCCCGGTGAGGTATCGGGCATTGCCAGTTCGATCGACGTGCCGGTGTACATCGTGGGCCTCGTCTCGGGCATCGACAACCCCGAGGCTGACGTCTCGACGGTGTCCTCCGAGCAGTCGGCCCTCACGGGACCGCTGGCGGATCTGGCGCAGTGGACCGGCGGCCACGTGTTCGTGGCCAGTACGCCAGCACAGCGCAGCCTGGCGGCGCGGCAGATCATCCAGGAGCTGAGGCATCAGTATCTGTTGGCGTTCGAATCGAGCGGTCGACCGGGCTGGCATCCGCTCGTGGTCCGCGCGCACGGCAAGGACTTCGTCGTTCGAGCCCGGAGCGGGTATATTGCCGGGCAGTCTCGCCCGAATTCCGAGTAGGAGGAGGAAATCTCATGCGGAAACTCTTTGTAGCGATTCCTATCGCAATGCTGGCGATCGGAGGCTCGACGGCGTGCGCCACCAAGAAGTTCGTGCGCACCAGCGTCGGCGAGGTCAACGACAAGGTCGACTCGCTCGGCAAGTCCGTCGAGGAGACCCAGGAGCGCACGCGCCAGAACGAGACCAAGATCACGCAGGTCGACCAGGCGGCGCAGGCGGCGCAGCAGTCGGCCGACCAGGCACACAGCGCGGCCGACGACGCGGCGAAGGCCGCCAGCACGGCCGACGCCAAGGCCGAGGCGATCGACAAGGCCAGCCGGCGCCTCGTCTACGAGGTGGTCCTGAGCGAGGACGAAGGCAACTTCAAGTTCGGCAAGACCATCCTGCCCGACGCCGCCAAGCAGCAGATCGACGAGATGGTGTCGCAGCTCAAGCAGGATCCGAAGAACGTTTACATCGAGGTCGAGGGCCATACTGACAACGTCGGCACGAAGGAAGTGAACCAGAAGATCGGTCTCGAACGCGCCGAAGCCGTCAAGATGTACCTCTACGAGCAGTATCAGGTGCCGCTGCACAAGATCAACGTGATCAGCTACGGCGAAGAGAAGCCGATCGCGCCGAACAAGACGAAGGCCGGCCGCGCGCAGAACCGCCGGGTCGTCATCAAGGTGCTCGCGTAAGAACCTGAGAGGCTGGGGGCTGGGGCTGGAGGTTAAGGCCCAACCCTCCCCAGCCCCTCGCCCGAGCCTCCAGCCTCCAGCCTCCAGCCTCGCCTCCGTGCTAGGCTCGTCCGCATGGCTATCCGCACCGAGCTCAACCTGCGCCTGGCGAACAGCCCCGGAGCGCTCGCCGACGTGTCTCGTCTCCTCGCGAACGAACGCGTCAACATCCTCGCGCTGTCGCTCGACAGCGCCGGCCAGCTCCGGCTCGTCGTGGACAACCACGTGCACGGCGGGGCCACCCTGCGCGAGCATCATCATCAGGTGACCGAGCGCGACGTGCTCTTCGTGCCGCTGGCGAACCAGGTCGGCGCGCTGCAGCCGGTGCTGCGGCTGATCGCCGACGCCGGCGTGAACGTCGACTACGCCTACGGAGGCGCCGGCGACGTCGCGGGGCAGCCGGTGGTCGTCATCGGCGTTGACGATGCGCAGCGCGCGTCGGCCGCCGCCGGAGTCTAGGCCCCTCACTCGGCGGTCCCGGAATTCCATGCGCCTGTACGTGGAGCCGATGGATGCGGTGGTCGTCGAGGTGAGCGCGGACGGCCGCGTGCGCCTCGAGGGGGAGGACTGGCGGTTACCCACGCTGCAGGAGCGCCGGGCGATCATCTACGCGGCGCGCCAGCACCAGGAGGAGCTAGCCGAGCTTCTCGAGGTTCTCGATCCGGCCGACTGAGGGCGACCTCCCCTCGCGCCGGCGTGGGAAGACCACCTTGTTCCACCCCCCCGCGACGAGGGCGCTGGCGTGCGTGATCACCGCCGGCCACTCCCACGCGTTCGGGTACGCGAGGTAGCGCGGCACCCAGTCCGGCGAGAACTTCTCCTTGTAGAAGCGCAGCCCCTGGAAGTTGTACCACTGCTCGCCGTGCTGAAAGAGCACCTTGGCGAGCCGCTCGCGCGCGTGCGCCGTCTGGAAGCGGCCGACGCTGGCGAGCGGCGCCATGCCGAGATTGAAGCGCCCGTAGCCCTGATCCTTTCCGTAGAAGAACAGCGACGCGAACAGGAAGTCCATGACACCCGGGCCGTCGGCGCGGTACCGCATGAGGTCGACCGAGAGCTCCTCGCGGCGGGGCCCCCGGAGCAGGTTGGCGAAGGCGAGCACGCGCGCGCCGTCCTCGACGATCGCGCACGGAAACCTTTGGATCGCCACGTCGTCGTAGAAGCCGATCGAAAACTGCCGCTCCCGTTGCCCGCGCGCGGCGAGCCAGGCGTCGGAAATCGCCCGGAGCTCGGGCAGGAGCCCCTCGAGCTCGAACGGCGGAACGACGCGGAAGCGCAGCCTGTCGCGTTCGCCGCGGCGCAGGATCTGGCGATACAGCTTGCCCGCGTGCCCCTCGAGCGTGACGCGATCGAGACGCACGTGCGCCTCCTCGCCGAGCTTGAAGAACGCATAGCCGCGATCGTGCAGCGGGGGAATCCAGTCGAGGGAGATCTGATAGAACACCGGCCGCCGATCGAGCTCGGCCGCGTGCGCGAACAGCGCCGTCAGCAGCTCGTCGCGCTGCTCGATGGCGCCGACGACCGGATCGGAGAACACCATCAGGTACGGTCCGATCGTCCGGTACAGGCAGAAGCCGCGGTCGTCGAAGCGGAGCACCGCCTTGTCGCCGTTCGCCACCATCAGGGCCGACGTCCCGCGGCCGATCGCCGCGTGCAGCTCCAGCGTCCGGTCGATTTCTCCTTCGCTCAGGCGCGTGAACCGCACCGGCACCCGCAGCAGGACGTACATGGCGCCGGCCGACACGGCCAGGAGCAGGGTGCCGGCGGTCCGCAGGTACCGTGCCCGCTCGAACCGGTACCCGAAGTACTGAATGCGAACGAGCGTCTCGGGTCGGATCTGGTTGGCGAAGGCGCCGAAGGCGAGGAACGCCGCGAGCGCGGCCGCGGCGACCGCCAGGTCGCGCGCCGTGAACAGCTCGCCGTGGCTCGCGCGGTCGAAGAGCAGGCTCTGCGACCAGGCGGCGACCGCGAGACCGCCGAGGATCAGCGCTTCCTCGTAGTCGAGCCCCTTGAGCATCGCGGACATCGCCGCCAGCAGCAGGACGAAGATCGTCGCGCCGAGCGCTGCGCGGTATCCCTTGGCGAGGCCGCGCGCGAGCACCAGGAGCAGGACGCCGGTGAGCGCCGCCATGATGTGGCTCACCTCGACGACCGGCAGCGGCACCACCTGCTCGAGCACCACGAGGCGCGCGTGCATCGCCGGCGACGCCGTGCTCAGCAGCATCAGCGCGCCGCCTGCGGCGACGAGTCCGGCCAGGAGGCGCCGCGCCAGCTCGACGCGTCTCGAGGTGCGATGCGTCGCCCAGGAGAGCAGGACGAGCGACGCGGCCGCCCAGGGCAGCACGTAGTAGATGAGGCGATAGGCGACCAGCGCCGCCGCGGCGGCGCCCGACGCCAGCGGCAGGCGCGCAATCCAGAACGCGTCGCTGCTGCCGAAGCCGCCCGGGACGAGGCTCGCCAGCCCGATCGCCTGTCCGATGAAGAACGCCCGGATCGCATCGATGGCCACGATCGCCCGTCCTGTCGACCGCAGGCTCGCGACGAAGACGAGCGAGGCCAGCAGCCAGTCCAGCCAGCCGACGAGCGCCGGGACGAGCGACGCGCGGGGGCTCGGGTCCAGATCGTCGAAGCGCTCGATCCGCACGGCGGCCATCCGCCCCAGGAAGACCGCGAGGTACACGAGCGCGGCCGCCAGGACGGCCACCACGACGGCCTCGGCCACCGGGCCCAGATCGGGCGCGACGACCGCCGAGATCGTCCAGCCGGCCAGCCCCGACGCGAACGCGATGGTGATGGACAGCACGCCGGTCTCGAGATCGGAGCTGTGCTCGACCGATCCGCGGTAGAGCCAGAAGCGGATCGCCGGACCGGCGAAGGGTCCGAGCGTCAGGAAATTGCTCCACGCGAACGCCACCGCGCCGTAGCGCCAGCGCTCGGTCGCGTGCGTCCCGGTGTGGCCGAACGCCGCGACGTCGTAGAGTCCCATCACGCCGATGTTGGCGAGCGTCGCGACGCCGGCCGCGAGGAGCCACGGCGCCTGCATGGCGCGCAGCACGGCGGCCACTTCGTGGGGGTGAATCTCGCGCAGCGCCTGCCAGGTCGCGGCCACCACGGTCGCCAGGACGATCACCGGCAGGAAGCGCGAGGCATGGCCGACGGCCCAGACGAGGCCGGTTCTGACACCCGAAGAGACGCCGCGCGTCGGGGAGGGCTGCGTCACGGACGTCGCCCGCCGGCCGGCGCGCGCAGGAACGCGAGTACGGCGTCGGCGACGGCGGTATAGTCGCTGTCGAAATGATGGGATCCCGGGAGGCGCACGACGCGGACTCCCGCGGCGCCCTCGAGCTCGGGACACGGCGTGTCCTCGTCGCTGGCCCCGCAGAGCACGACCGTCGGCAGGCCGACCGCGCGGACCGCCGGCGCGACGCGCGTGGCCGGGTTGTCCGGCGGCCGGCGGATCCAGTCGAGCGGGTTGATCTCGAAGCTCGCGCTCGGGCCCGGCGAGATGAGGACCAGCCCGCTCAGCGCGCGCCGCTCCGACGGGGGCCACTCGCCGAGGGCAATCGGCACGATCTCGGCGCCGAATGAGAAGCCGCCGGCGAACACCGGCTTGCCGCTGCGCGCCAGCGCGCCTACCAGGCGCCGCATGTCCGCGGCGACCTGCGCCGGCGTCTTCCGGTTCCAGAAGTACCGGAGCGAGCTCACGCCGACGACGCCGACGTCGTGCGCGACGAGCAGCTCGGCCGTGGCTTCATCGAGCGACGCCCAGCCGCCGTCGCCGGAGTAGAAGAGGAGCAGCGCCGACACCTGCGCCGGCCAGCGAAATTCGAGCGGCAGCGAGAGCTGCTGCAGCTCGCTCTCGAGCGCCCGCGTCGTCTGGCTGCGCGGTTGCGCCGCGGACGGCCGCGGCGCCCGCTCCGTCCAGAGATCGTGGAGCGCCCGGCCGACGGCGGGCAGCCACACGGCCGCGCGCGTCATCGCGTGCGCGGCGTGGGGGACCTCGACGAGGTGCGTCGTGGGCATGCCGGCGGTGAAGCGCCGCACCGCGTCGAGCGGACAGACGCGATCGGCCGTGCCCTGGAGCACGAACCAGTCGCGCGGCAGCGCCCCAGCCGGCGGGAGGGCGTTCACGTGTCCGCGGTCGTCGTAGTCGGGCGTCCACGCGTCGCCGGCGCAGATTTCGTGGGCGACGCGCAGCGTCGGACAGAACGCCAGGCTGACCGCGCCGGCGAATGTGACGGCCGGCGCTCCGGCCAGCGCCGCGTAGGCGGCCGATGCCCCCGCGCCGACGCCGACGAGCACGGGCGGGTGGTACTGCGGCAGGACGAGCGTCTTCTGCGCCGCGTGGGAGATGAGCTCGAGGTCGGACGCCACGTACCAGCAGCCGCCACCGCGCGCCGCGTGACGCCGGAGGACCGGATACGAGACGCCGACGACCACGGCCGGCGTCGCCGCGATGCGGCGCGCAAGGTCGGTCGCGGCGGCGGTCCAGCCGGCCTCGCTGCTGATGACCAGCACGACATGATCGGTCGGCGCAGCCGGCACCCACGCCAGCAGATCCCCGGCCTCGGGCGTGTGGATGCGACGGCCTGCCGGCGGCGTTGGGGACGGCTGGCCGCGACGCTCCGCCCGGACGGGCGACGCAAGCAGCGCGAGGAGCACGAACAGGGCGGCGGGGCGCATGGCCGGCTCTCTTGAGGATAGCGGAATTGCCGGCGGGCGGGTGGTCGGCCGGCCTGGGGCAGGCCGGCCAGGCAGGTCCGCAACGGGCCCGCCGCTACGCGACGCTCGCGCGCGGCTCCTTCAGCAGTGTCTCGACCGCCTCGGCGAAAGTGTCGATTTCGTCGAGCGTCGTGTAGATGTTGGGCGTCACCCTCAGGCCCTGATACTCGGCGTGCTTGATCGCGGCCGTGATGATGCGGTACTTCGTCCAGAGGAACTCGTACGCCTTCGACACGTCGACCCCCTGCAGGCTGACGTTGGCCAGTCCCCACGATTCGTTCGGCACGCGGCTGCTCAGCATCTTCACGCGCGGATTCGCGGCCAGGCGGTTCGCCCAGCGATCCGTCAGATAGCGCAGGCGCGCCGCCTTGCGCTCGACGCCGATCGCCTGGTGAAACGCCAGCGCCTCGGCGATGGCGTTGTGGTTCGCAGCCGGGTGCGTCCCGACCTCCTCGAACTTCCGGATGTCCCGGCTCTTCGCCACGTTCGCCGGCGTCAGCGGCCACAGCGTCTCGATGTGTTCGCGGCGCACGTACAGGAACCCGGTGCCCACTGGCGCGAGCAGCCACTTGTGAAGCGAGGTGCCGTAGTAGTCGCACTCGAGATCGGACAGCTTGAAGGGGAAGTGCGCGAAGGCGTGCGCGCCGTCGACGATCGTCTGGATGCCGCGGTCCCTCGCCAGCCGGCACAGATCGCGGACCGGGAACAGCTGGCCGGTGAGGTTCGTGATGTGACAGAAGTGCAGCACCCTGGTGCGCGGCGTGATCGCCCGCTCGAAACGCTGCCTGAGATCCGATGCGGTCGTCGGAACCGGAAACGACAGCTTCTTCACGCTGATGGCGTCGCGGCGCACCCGCTGATCCCAGGTGTCGAGCATGCGCCCGTAGTCCTGGTTCGTGGTGATCACCTCGTCGCCGGCCTTCAGGTCCAGGCCGAGCTGGCAGATCTGCAGCGCCTCGCTCGCGTTCCGCGTGACGGCGAGCTCCTCCGGATCGCAGCCGGCCTCGGCGGCGAGCTTACGGCGCACCGACTCGATGTTCGGCTCGAGCAGGTTCCACATGTAATAGATGGGCGCCTGGTTCGATTCGTCGAGGTACCGCTTCAGCGCCTCGTGAACCACGCGCGGACTCGGGCACGTATAGCCGTTGTTGAGGTTCGTGATGGTGCGATCGAGGGTGAACGCCTGCTGAATCTCGCGCCAGTAGCTCTCGTCGGCCGCCACGTCGGCGGCCGGCCGGTCCGCGACGGCGCTCGACGCCTCGACAACGCGCTCGAACCAGTCGGACTTCAGCGCCGCCACGGCGCCGGCACCCGCCGGCACGATCTGTTTGAGGAACTCACGCCGCTGCCACATGACGGCCTCCTTCTACGCACCATCGCCCCGCGACCCCGGGTTTCCCGCGTTCGGGCCTGCGCGCGCTCAGCATGCCCGCCGCACGCCCCGATTGCAAGTAATTGTCACAGAAGGACGAGGTAGTCCCCGGTGCGCCTCCGTGCTGGCATCCGACATCCGAATTGACTATCCTTGGCCGATTCGTTTTCCTTCAAGTGCCGAGGGGGCTTGTAGATGGCTCCGAAAGACGGACAGGATCCTGAACACGGCGGGCGATTCAGCGTCAGTCGCCGCGACTTCCTGAAAACGGCCGGCGTCGGCAGCCTGGCGACCGCGGTCACGACGGCGGGTGTTGCCGAAGCCGGGGCGCAGACGGGGCCGCGGGAGCTCGGGCCCGGGGCCGTGCCGGTGTCGCTGATGGTGAACGGCAAGCGCGTCGATCTGAAGATCGAGCCGCGCGTCACCCTTCTCGACGCCGTCCGCAACTACGCGGGCATCGTCGGCAACAAGCGCGTGTGCGACCGCGGCGCGTGCGGCGCGTGCACGATGATCGTCGACGGTCGCACGGTGTACTCGTGCTCCACCCTCGCAATCGACGTGCAGGGGAAGCCGATTCGCACGGTGGACGGCCTGGCGGCCGGCGGCCGGCTGCATCCGGTCCAGCAGGGGTTCTGCGATCACGACGCCCTGATGTGCGGCTTCTGCACGCCGGGCTTCGTGATGGCGACTGTCGCGCTGCTGGAGAAGTACCCGAGCCCGACGGTCGAGCAGGCGCGCCGCGAGCTGGACGGCAACATCTGCCGCTGCGGCACGTTCACCCGCATCATGGAAGTCGCCATGACGACGAAGGGGGTGGCGCGTGGCTAACGAGAACGCACAGGCCCCGCAGGCCGGCCCGCAGGTCACCGCCGACGCGAAGAAGTACGCGTGGCCGGAGAAGCCGGCGCTGCTCAGCACGAAGATCAAGCGCCTCGATGGTCCCGACAAGGTCCAGGGGCGCGCGGAGTACAGCTTCGACGTCCGCCGCCCCGGCATGTTGTGGGGCCGGATCCTGCGGTCGCCGCACCCGCACGCGCGCGTCGTCTCGGTCGATCTGTCGGCCGCGCAGAAGGCGCCGGGCGTGAAGGCGGCACTCGCGTGGCGCGAGCCGGGCAGCAAGGTGATGTATCAGGGGGACGAGGTGGCGGCGGTCGCCGCCGACACCGAAGAGCACGCGGAAGACGCGATGCGGCTGATCAGGGTCGAGTACGAGGAGCTGCCGCACCTGGCGACCGTGGAGCAGGCGATGGCCCCCGACGCGCCGGTCGTCTTCGAGGGCGGGAACACCAAACAGGGCGCGGCCGAGGAGGTCGGGGATCTCGACGCCGGCTTCAAGGCGGCGGCGCACGTCGTCGAGGCGACCTATGCGACGCAGGTCATCACGCACGTGTGCCTGGAGACGCACGGGTCCGTGTGCGAGTGGGACGGCGACAAGCTGACCGCCTGGGTCTCGACGCAGGCCGTGCACGGCACCAAGGACGGCTTCTCGAAGGGCCTGAGCATTCCGGCCGCCAACATCCGCGTCATCACGCAGTACATGGGCGGCGGGTTCGGCAGCAAGTTCGGCCCCGACGTCCAGGGCATCATCTGCGCCAAGCTCGCCAAGCAGGCGGGGGCGCCCGTGAAGCTGATGCTCGATCGCAAGGAAGATCACCTTGCGACCGGGAACCGGCCGTCGGCGACCGCGAAGATTCGCGCGGGTGTGTCGGCCGACGGGAAGCTGACGGCGTTCGACGGCCAGTCGTGGGGCACGGGCGGCGCGGGCGCGGGCGCGGGATTCCCGCTGCCCTATATCTACGTCTTCCCGAACCGGCGTCGCGTCCACAAGGACGTCTACATCAACGCCGGCTTGCAGCGCGCAATGCGCGCCCCTGGCCACCCGCAGGGATGTTTCCTGACCGAGATCCTGATGGACGAGCTCGCCGATCAGGTGAAGATGGACCCGGTCGCGTTCCGCGTGAAGAACCTGCCCGAGCGCGCGCCGAACGCGATGTGGGGCGAGTACTTCGAGACCGGCGCCAAGGCGTTCGGCTGGGACAAGCGGCATCCGACCAGCGATCCGACACCGGGACCGATCAAGACCGGCTTCGGCTGCTCGGCCCATCGGTGGGGCGGCGGTGGGCGCGGGTCGCAGGCGCACATCGAAATCGCCGGCGACGGCTCGGTCGTGATCAGGATCGGGACGCAGGACCTCGGCACCGGCGCCCGCACGGTCGTCGCCGTCGTCACGGCCGAGACCCTCGGCGTGCCGGTCTCCCAGATCAAGCCGGAAATCGGCGACACCATCTATCCGTTCAGCGGCGGTTCGGGCGGCAGCACGACGACGGCGTCAATCTCGCCGGCGCTGCGCATCACGGCCGGCCGTGCGCTCGACCAGCTGTTCGAGAAGGTGGCCCCCGCGCTCGGCGCCGAGCCAGCCGCCCTTGCGGCGCGAGACGGCCGCATCTTCGTCAAGGGCACCCCGTCGAAGGGGATGTCCTGGGCCGACGCCTGCAAGCGGATCGGCACCGAGCCGATCACGGCGGACGGCAAGTGGGAGGAGGGCCTGTCGTCGACCGGCACGAGCGGCGTGCAGTTCGCCGAAGCCGAGGTCGACATGGAGACCGGTATCGTGAGGCTGAAGCGCGTCCTCACGGTGCAGGACTGCGGCCTCATCGTCGATCGCCTGACCACCGAAAGCCAGGTGTACGGCGGCATCGTCGGCGCCATCAACTTCGCCCTGTTCGAGGATCGCATCCTCGATCGCCGCACCGGGCAGATGGTGAACCCGAACATGGAGTGGTACCTGATTGCCGGAATGTCGGACATCCCGAAGATCGACATGATCCTCAATGACGGCCCGGAGCAGCGCGAGCGGGGCGTCGTCGGCATCGGCGAGCCGCCCACCGTCTCGACGGCGGCGGCCATCGCCAATGCCGTGCGCAACGCCACGGGCGTGACGCTCCGGAGCCTGCCGTTGACGCCGGCCCGGGTACTCGAGGCGATCGAGCAGGAGAAAGCAGGAGGGACGCTGTGAAAGCGTTTGCCTACGTCAATCCGGCCAACGAGAAAGAGGTCGCCGCCGCGCTCGGTCCCGATCGCGACAAGGTGATGCTCCTGGCGGGCGGACAGGATCTGCTCGCGCGGATGAAGGATTACGTCGCGCAGCCCGACCGCGTGGTCAACGTCAAGAACGCGCTCGACGCGACCATCGCGTCGACGCCGGATGGCGGGATGAAGATCGGCGCGGCCGCCAGGATCGCCGACCTCGCCGAGCATGCCCAGGTCCGGCGCCTCTACCCGGCGCTCGTCGAGGCGGCGGGCGAAGTCGGCACGCCGCAGATCCGCCACCAGGGCACGGTCGGCGGCAACATCAACCAGCGGCCGCGATGCTGGTACTTCCGGAACGAGGAGTTCGTCTGCTTCAAGAAGGGCGGCAACCGCTGTTTCGCCCCAGCCGGCGAGAACCAGTTCCACGCGATCTTCGGCAACGGCCCCAGCCACATCGTGCACCCGTCGAGCCTCGCGGTGCCGGCGGTCGCGTACGGCGCGAAGTTCCGGCTCCTCGGCCCGAAGGGCGAGCGCGTGGTGGACGCCGGCGAGTACTTCACGATGCCGACGATGCAGAACGTGCGGACCGAGAACGTCCTCGGGCCCGACGAGGTGCTGACCCACGTCATCCTGCCCGCGCCGGGCAACGTGAAGCACGGGCACTATGAGGTCCGCTACAAGCAGTCGCACGATTGGCCCATCGCTTTCGCCACGGTGGTGCTGGCGATGAGCGGCGCCCGCATCGGATTCCGCGCGCGTCGTGATGGGCGCCGTCGCGCCGGTGCCCTATCGCGCGCACGCGGCCGAGCAGGCGCTCGCCGGCAAGGCCCTCGACGAGCACGCCGCCACCGAGGCGGCGGAAGCGGCGCTCGAAGGGGCGCGGCCGATGAGCCACAACGGCTATAAGGTGCGCGTCGCGAAGACCGCCGTGAAGCGCGCTGTGCTGCGCGCGGCCGGCATCAAGACGGTGTGACCCTCCGTGGTGGAGAGCTGCTATGCATGATTTGACGTCGCCGAAGCTGCAGCCGGGCGTGCACTGCCTGAATCTGCGTCACAAGGGAATGTACGTCACCTCGGTGCCCGATCCCGATGAGCACAAGTTCTACGATTCGTACGACGCGACCGCCTACTGGTGTACCGAAACGATGCGTGGTCTCGGACCCGACGGGCAGCCGGTGAACCCTGATGCCTGCACGGGACAGCGCGGCTGCTGCAACCACTAGTCTCTTTTGGGGCGGGTAATGGCCGATCGCCGACCGTCAATTGACTGATCAGCCGACGGGTCGTCGAAAGGTCAGCCGAATACGGCCATCACCCCCTCGACTATCACCCAATCGACAGTCGGCAATCACCCCTTCACACTCCTACTTCAGCTCCTACTTCTGCTCGCACGACGCGGCGATGATCTTGCCCGACTCCACTTTCAGCGTCGGGGCGTTGGCATTCGGATCCGCCGCGGACTGGGCCGTTCCCGCCGAGCTCTGAGCTTCCAGCGTTCCCGTCAGCTCGAGTTTCTTCCCGACGTGCGGACTGAGCGCGGCCGGATTGGCGATCAGGCGATAGGTCTGGGCCGCGGACGCCCCGGCTGCGCCCGGCGCGGTCGCTCCTCCTGCGGGAGGCGGCGTGCTGCCCGCCGTGCCCGTGGCCCCCGGCGTGGCCGACGACGAAGAGGTCGCGTCGGTCAGCACGAACCGTTGCAGGGCCTGAGCGCTATTGGCCGGCGTGCCGGCGGTGCCCGTCGTGCCGGCGGTGCCCGTCGTGCCGGCGGTGCCCGTCGTGCCTGTCGCCGTCGATTCGCCGGACGGCGCCGCGGGCGCTTCCTTCAAACACCCGGTCACGGTGACCCGCTGGTTCTGGGTCGACGTGTTGGTCTGCGGGGTCGGGGGGGTCGTCTGTGCGGCGAAAACCGCCGTGGCAGAAGCGGCCACGACAGCCGAGCACAGTCCAGTCCAGATTCTCATCCTCATGCTTCCTCCTCGGCGCGATGCCCTGCAACCACCAGGCCGCACGGCCGCACATCAGCTCGCAAGACCGCGGCTTTTTGCGGATGACCACCCGCGATGACAGCTCGACGCGAGCCGCGCGGCGCCGAGAGAAGATTACTTGCAGATTGAAAGTGATATCTGGTACTGTCCCCGGGACGTGCGCCGGAAGCCGAGGCCGACACATCGGTCGATGTGCCCGGTCAGTGTTGCTCTCGAGGTGCTGGGAGATCGCTGGTCGCTGCTGATCGTGCGCGACCTCATGGTCCGGGGTTTCCGGACCTTCAAGGAGTTCCAGGCCTCGGGCGAGGGGATCGCGAGCAACGTGCTGGCGGATCGCCTGAAGCGCCTCGAGGCGGCCGGCATCGTCAGCATGGAGCGCGAGGAGACCGATCGCCGCCGGGTGAACTACCGGCTGACCGAGAAGGGGATCGATCTCGCGCCGGCACTCCTCGAGCTGCTCATCTGGGGCGCCCGGCACGAACGGACCGCGGCGCCGTGCGGCGTCATCGATCGGATGGCCGCCAGCCGCGAGGCGCTCCTCGGCGAGGTGCGGCGGCGGTGGCGCGAGCGCGACCCCACGCCGGTGATACCCAGGTTCGGCTTCGAAGGCGGCCGCAAGGCGCGCCGCAGCAGAAAGGACTGAGCGATGAGCGGAGTACGGGTGCTGGTTGGCACGCGCAAAGGGGCGTTCGTGCTCACGTCGGACGGCACGCGCGATCGCTGGGAGGTCAGCGGGCCGCACTTCGGCGGCTGGGAGATGTACCACGTCAAGGGGTCGCCTGCCGATCCGGACCGCCTCTATGCCTCGCAGAGCAGCAGCTGGTTCGGCCAGGTGATTCAGCGTTCGAACGACGGCGGCAGGACGTGGGAAGCGACCGGGAACAAGTTCGTCTACGACGGCGTGCCCGGCACGCATCAGTGGTACGACGGCACGCCGCATCCGTGGGAGTTCAAGCGGGTGTGGCATCTCGAGCCCTCGCTGGGCGACCCGGACACCGTCTACGCCGGCGTCGAGGACGCGGCGATCTTCCGCTCGACCGACGGCGCCACGACCTGGGAAGAGCTGCCCGGGCTGCGCGGCCACGGCACCGGAGCGAGCTGGCAGCCGGGGGCGGGCGGGCTGTGCCTGCACACGATGCTGCTGGATCCGAGCAATCGGGACCGGATGTTCATCGCGATTTCCGCGGCCGGCGCGTTCCGGACCGACGACGGCGCGAAGAGCTGGCGGCCGATCAACCGCGGACTGAAGTCCGAGCACATCCCCAACCCGACCGCCGAAGTCGGCCACTGCGTGCACCGGATTGCCATGCACCGGTCGCGTCCCGCGGTCCTGTTCATGCAGAAGCACTGGGACGTGATGCGCAGCGACGACGCCGGCGATTCGTGGCGGGAAGTCAGCGGGAACCTGCCGACCGATTTTGGTTTCGTGATCGATGTCCACGCGCACGAACCGGAGACGATCTACGTCGTTCCGATCAAGAGCGATTCCGAACACTACCCGCCCGACGGAAAGCTGCGCGTCTACCGGAGCCGCTCCGGCGGCAACGACTGGGAGCCGCTGACCCGGGGGCTCCCGCAGCGCGACTGCTACGTCAACGTCCTGCGCGACGCGATGTCGATCGACGCGCTGGATCCCTGCGGCGTGTACTTCGGCACCACCGGCGGCCAGGTGTACGTCTCGCCCGACGGCGGCGACAACTGGACGGCGATCGTCCACGACCTGCCGGCCGTGCTGTCGGTCGAGGTGCAGACGCTTCCCGCGTCGGCCGGCGTATGATCGCCGGAAGGTCCGGCGGGCCCCGCCCCGCCCGACCGGAGGGGGACCGATGATTCGAGTGGAGCTTCCGGCACACCTGCGGGCGCTGGCGCGCGTGGACGGCGAAGTGCTGCTCGAGGTGAACGGCCGGGTCACACAGCGCGCGATTCTCGACGCGCTGGAGGCCCGGTATCCCGTTCTCTGCGGGACCATCCGCGAGTACTCGACGGCGCGGCGCCGCTCGCACCTGAGGTTCTTCGGCTGCCAGGAAGATTCTGTCGCACGACCCGCCCGACCGACCTCTGCCGGAGGCCATCGCCAGCGGCGCCGAGCCGTTCCTCGTCGTCGGCGCCATCGCCGGCGGATAGCCCGCGCTCCCCTCCTTCGCGGCCTTGTCGATCCGGTCGCCTCCCGTTCGACCAGTCAGTGAAACCGCGGAAGGAGCCGTGGCGGACCCGCAGGGGCCGGCACCGACCGCGATGTGACAAGGAGATCGAGATGCGATTCATGGTCATCGTGAAGGCGAACGAGGACTCGGAAGCCGGTGTGATGCCGGATCGGAAGATCCTGGAGGAGATGGGCAAGTTCAACGAAGAGCTGGCGAAAGCCGGCGTGCTTCTGGCGGCCGACGGACTGCATCCGAGCTCCAAGGGCGCGCGCGTCCGCTTCTCGGGCGACAAACGGACCGTCATCGACGGTCCGTTTGCCGAGACGAAGGAGCTCATCGCGGGCTTCTGGATCTGGAAGGTGAAGTCGAAGCACGACGCGATCGAATGGCTCAAGCGCGCGCCGTTCGACGGCGGGACCGAGGTCGAACTCCGGCAGGTGTTCGAAGCCGACGATTTCGGCGAGGAGTTCACGCCCGAGCTCAGAGCGCGCGAGGCGCGCCTGCGCGAGCAGCTCGGTCAGAAGTGACGCCCTCTCCCAGCCGCCGCCAGACCCCCGCCCAGGCCCGCAGGCCGAGGCGGATGCGGTCGGGCCGGTAGAATTCGTTGGGCGCGTGGATGTCCTCGTCCGCGACGCTGAACGAGTAGAACACCGTGTCGACGTTCAGGACGTCCCGGAACGTCGTGACGATCGGCACGGTGCCTCCCATACCCACGATGTCCGCCGGCGCGCCGAAGATCTCCGCCAGGGTCAGCGCCGCCGCCCGCACGAACGGGCTGTCGGGCGACACTCGATACGCGGGCGCATTGTGTCCCCCGTCTTCGACGGTCAGGACCACGCCGGGCGGACTGCGGCGTTCGAGGTGCCGCCGGACCTTTGTACAGATGTCGGCCGGCTGCTGGTGCGGCACGAGGCGGCATGTGATCTTGACGTGCGCTTCGCCCGGCAGCACGGTCTTGCTGCCCGGGCCCTCGTAGCCACCGTAGAAGCCGTTGACCTCGAGGGTCGGTCGATACCACTGGCGCGCCAGCGTGCCGTACCCCGGCTCGCCGAAGGCCGCGGGCGCGCCGACCGCCTCCAGGTAGTCCTTCTCGACGAACGACAGGCGGTTCACCGCGTCGAGCAGCGCGGGCTCGATCGGCTCGACGTCGTCGTAGAAGCCGTCGACCGCCACGCGCCCGCCGTCGTGGAGCGACGCGACGAGAGCGGCCGCGGCGTGCAGCGGATTGGCCACGCCACCTCCGTGTCGTCCCGAATGCAGGTCCTTGCCCGCGCCGCGCACGGTGAGCTCGAGCGAGGCGAGGCCGCGCGCGCTGACGGTGATGCTCGGCGTGCTGGCGCGCCACATGCCGCCGTCCGCGGACAGCACGACGTCGCAGGCGAGCGCGTCGCATCGGCTGCGGACCAGGCCCGGCAGGCTCGGGCTGCCGATCTCTTCTTCGGCCTCGAACAGGAACCGCAGGTTCACCGGCGGCTGCGCACCCGACGCGAAGAACGCTTCGGCGGCGAATATCGGGAGCAGCATCGACGCCTTGTCGTCGCTGACGCCGCGGGCGTAGAGGCGCCCGTTGCGCTCGGTCAGAACGAAGGGCGGCGACTGCCACGCGTCGATCGGATCGGGAGGCTGCACGTCGACGTGGCCGTACACGAGCACCGTCGGTGCGCCGGGCGCGCCGCTCCAGCCGCCGTAGACGGCGGGATGGCGGGAGGTCTCCCACACCTCGACCTCGATCGGACCGGCACGCCGGAGCCGCGCCGCCACCCATTCGGCCGCGCGCCGGACGTCCCCGGCGTGCGCCGGGTCGGTACTGATCGACGGGATGGCGACCAGTTCGGCGAGCTCGCGCAGGTAGCGGTCGTGGCTGTCGGCGAGCGTCTGCAGCACGGCGTCCATGCGATGCGTCCTCTCCGGGCCTCGGTCGCCGCGGGCCTCGCGCGCGTCAGGCCCCGACGGCCAGCAGCGGATCGGTCCGGTTGATCGCGAGCGACGTCACGATGAACAGGACGCGGCCGTCGGCCGGGCTGGCCGCCGTCTGCAGCACGCGCCCTTCGGCGTCCTTCACGCTGCCGAGGTCCTGCCCCTTCCGGACCTCCGCGCCCACCGGCACCGCCGGATACCAGTAGGCATCGTGATCGCTGCGAAGCCACAGGAACTGCTCGAGCAGGGTGAACGACGCCGGCTCCGGCCGCCCGCCGGGGATCATGTCGAGGTGACGCATGACGCGATCGAGCCCGTTCGTGTGGCACGCCACGTCCTCGGGCGTCCAGATGCCCTGGCCGCCCGACTCGGCGAGAATCGACGGAATCCCCGCGCGCGAGGCGGCCGAGAACGTGGATCCGGGCGTCTCGCTGCACACCAGATAATGGATGCCGAAGGTCTCGGCCATCTCGAGCGACGTCCGATCGACCCGGTCGTTGCCGGTCCTGAAGAAGATGGTGAACGGCACGAGCGCTTCTATCAGATCGCCGCCGTGGAGGTCGACGTAGTAATCGGCGCGCGAGATCGCGTGCTGGAACACCCAGGCCGCAATCTGCTCGGACGGGGTTCCCTCCGGGTTGCCCGGGAAGACGCGGTTCAGGTTCTTGCCGTCCAGCGGGCACACGTAGATCGACCGCGCGGTGAACGACGGCAGGTTCATCACGGGGATGACGATCAGGCGTCCGCGCAGCGCCGCCGGATCGGCGGTCCGCCCCAGGTCGAGCGCCGCGGCAATGCTTGCATACTCGGCCGCGTGCACCCCCGCGGTGACGACGAGCGTGGGGCCGCCGGTGCGCCCGTTGACGAGCCACATCGGGAGGCGATACGGCCGTCCCCCGACGGTGAACTCGTTCACGCCGTATCGTTTCGCCCCGGGTTCCGCCGCGAGCGATCCGACCGCGAGGCTCGAATCCGCCATGTCCGTCCTCCTTCCGCCGACCGCCCGCGTTCCGTCGCCGGCGTCGCGCGAACGACCGAGCTTAGCGTGATCGGCCCTCGTCGACAACCGGCCGATCCAGGAACTGCCCTCACGGTCTACAATCCATCGACATATGGCCACACCCGTCCACCGCGATCGATCCCGGGGCCCGCTGGTGGAGGGGCTCTGGCGCGACCTGCGCCACGGCATGCGGAACCTCGCGCGAACGCCGGCGTTCAGCGGCGTCGCGCTGGCCACGCTCGCGCTGTG
Source organism: uncultured Acidobacteriota bacterium (assembly GCA_963840225.1). Classification (GTDB taxonomy): domain Bacteria; phylum Acidobacteriota; class Vicinamibacteria; order Vicinamibacterales; family CAVVIG01; genus JBLMXQ01. The sequence goes on along the minus strand of CAWIYH010000003.1, from coordinate 1,125,356 downwards.
CCTCGGCGCGAACCTGACCATCTTCGCCGTCGTGGATGCCGTGCTGCTGCGGCCCCTCCCGTTTCCTCACGCGGATCGACTGGTCACCATCTACAACAGCTTCCCGAGGGCCGGCGTCGATCGCGACGGCGCGTCGCTGACCAGCTACTACGAATGGCGCGGGCGTCTCCCGGCCCTGGCCTCCCTCTCGGCGTTTCGGTACGGCACCGCGATCGTGGGCGATCCAGGTGCGACCCAACGGTACGACGTCCTGAGGGTGACACCGGAGTTTCTGACGACGCTCGGCGTGCCGCTGGCAATGGGGCGCGCCTTCACCGGTGCGGAAATGAGCCCCGGGACCGGCGACGAGGCCATCCTGACCGACGCGTCCTGGCGGGGGAGCTTCGGCGCCGACCCACGCGTCCTCGGGCGGACCCTCCGCGTCGACGGTCGTCCGGTGCGGGTGGTCGGCGTGCTTCCCTCCGCTTTTCAATTCCTGTCGTCTGACGCCCGCCTGCTTCTTCCGCTCGTCTCGACGGCCGGGGATCGGGCGGTGAACAGCCGCTACGTGAGCGGCACGGAGGTGGTCGGCCGGCTTGCGCCTGCCGCGACGCTCGGCCAGGCGCAATCGCAGGTCGAGGCGCACTACGCCGCGCACGCCTCCGAGTACCCGTGGAAGACCGAGATTGTCGAAGCCGGCTTCCACGTGACCGTCACGCTGCTCCATGCGGATCACGTCGCGGGTGCCCGCCGGGTGCTCCTCCTCCTGCAGGCCGGGGGCGTCCTGCTGCTGCTCATCGGCGGCGTCAACCTGGCCGGCCTCTTCCTCGTGCGCGCCACGGGGCGAGGCCGGGAACTGGCGATTCGGCGGTCGCTCGGCGCCACCATCGGCGACGTCACGAGGCATCTGGCGGCCGAGTCGGTGCTGCTGGCACTGGCCGGCGGCGCGTGCGGTCTGCTCGTCACGGCTGCCGGCATTCGTCTGCTGACCGCGCTCGGGGCGACGCATGTGCCGCTCGGCTTCCGGGTGGCGCTCGACGGCCGATTGATGCTGGCTGCTACCGTGACGTCCGTCATCGCCGGCCTGGGGACCGCCCTGCCGGTCGCCGCAGCCGCCCTGCGCGGCGGCCTGACCGGGATCCTCCAATCCGACTCGCGGGCCGCCACCGCGAGTGCCGGCGTGCTGCGAGTGCGCCACACGTTCATCGTCGCTCAGACGGCCCTGGCGTTCGTGCTGCTGTCGGGCGCCGGCCTGCTCGGCGTCAGCCTGGAACATGCCATGGCCGTCTCGCCGGGCTTCCGGGCCGATCACGTCCTCACGGGGCGCCTCTCGCTGCCGGCGACGACCTATCCTCGCGCCGCCCCACGGCTCGCTCTGGCAGACCGCCTGCTCGAGCGGCTGGCGGCGGAGCCCGGCGTCGTCGCGGCGGGCGTCATCAACGCGGTGCCGCTCGGTGGCCAGGGCGAGAGCGACGCCATGACGGTCGTCGGCTACCGTCCACAGCCGGGCGTTTCGCCGATCCTCCACGGCCGGTACGGCGTGACCGGCGACTACTTCTCTGCGATGGGCATCCCGCTCCGGGAAGGACGCTTCCTGACCAGCGAGGACTCGCACGGAGAGGCGCGCGTCTGCGTCGTCGACGTCGACTTCGCCCGGCACTACTGGCCGACGGGAGGAGCTCTCGGCCAGCGGGTCTTCGAGGGCCCGCCGCAGGGAAGGAAGCCGTCGGAAGCCTTCACCGTCGTCGGCGTGGTCGGCGCCATCAAGCAGAACGGGCTGACCGACAGCCGGGCCCGCGGGGCGATTTACTTTCCCTACCGGTACAACGCCAGCCCGGACGTCTTCGTCGCCGCCCGCACCCGTCAGGCGCCCGAGTCGTTCGCGCCGACGCTCCAGGCCCTCGTCCGGCGCGTCGATCCCGAGCTGCCGGTTGACGATCTGCGGCCGATGGAGCTGCGCGTCGCCGACAGCCTCGTCGCGCGAAGCTCGCCGGCGCTCGTCGCCGGGATCTTCGGGGCGATCTCGCTGCTGTTGGCCGCCATCGGCATCTACGGGGTGATGAGTTATTCGGTGGTCCAGCGCCGGCGGGAGATCGGCATTCGGCTGGCGCTCGGCGCGCGGTCGTCGCAGATCGGGCGGGAGTTCCTGGTGCGCGGCCTGCGCCTCCTCGCGATCGGCATGGTCCTCGGCGTTGCGGGGGCGTTCTTGGCCGAGCGCGTCATGCGAAGCGCTCTGTTCGACGTCGCGGCGATGCCCGTCGCTGTTGTCGCCGGCGCGACCGCGGTGCTGTCGGTGGCGGCCTTCGTCGCCTGCCTGCTGCCGTCCTGGCGGGCAGCCAGCCTTTCGCCGCTGACCGCGCTCGTGGAGGATTGATCGGCGAGCTCAGGCAGCCTGCCGCCAGTCTACTTCCCGCCGTCGATTGCGAGCGTCTGGCCGGTAATCCATCCTGCGTGCTCGCTGGCGAAGAAGAGCACGCCGCCGGCGATGTCCTGGGGTGATCCCAGGCGCTTGAGCGCGATGTTGTCCACGAGGCGGCGCTGTCCATCTTCACCGTAGGACTGCCACTGCTTCTCGGTCGTCGGATTGGACCGGACGAATCCGGGAGCGACGTTGTTGACCGTGATGCCCCAGGGGCCGAGCTCGTGGGCGAGCTGCCGCGTCAGGCCGATCTGTCCGGCCTTCGCCGATGCGTACGCCTGGATTCCGGTCAGGCTGATGCCGAGGCCGGCGCCGCTCGAGATGTTCACGATCCGGCCGTACCGCGCCGCCTTCATTGCCGGCGCGACCGCCTGGCTGCAGTAGAAGGCGCCGTCGAGGTTCACCGCGAAGATGGCGCGCCAGTCGGCTTCCGACACCTCTTCGAGCGGGCGGCCCACCTGACCGAGGACGCCGCCGGCGTCGTTGACGAGGATATCGATGCGGCCGTGAGCGCCGAGGACGGCGTCCGCCGCCGCCTGCACGGCTGCTCGATGGCTGACGTCGAGCACGCGCGTCTCGATCGGCCGGTTTCGCTCCGCCGCGAGGCGGGCCGTCTCGGCGAGCTCGCCTTCCAGGACGTCGCAGGCGACAACGCGCGCGCCCAGGCTGGCGAGCGCGAGCGCAATCGCACGTCCGAATCCGTGCGCGCCTCCCGTGACGATGGCCGTCCGGCCGTCAAATCGAATGTGCATCGGTCTCCCGGCCCGACACCTCGGCGAGACGGGCGAGGTTGTCCCACGCCTGCGGCCGCGCGCCGGTCTCGACCTCCTTCATCAGGGCGACGAGTCGACGGAGGTGCGGAACAGGAATGTCGTGCCCGGCCGCGAGCGACAGAATGGGCGCGAACTGCGCGTCGCACTCCGTCTTCCGGTGATGAACGGCGATGTCGCGCCAGACGCCGGTGTGCGTCTTGGCCGAGCGCCGGTTGAATGCCGCCATCAGGTCGAACGAGCGGTCCACCGCGTCCGGCGTGCCGACGACGCCGAACGCGTCGGGATTGTATCCGTTGAAGCCCATCGGCCGTATGCCTTCGGCCCGCGCGACCGCCATGACCTCGCGGGCGAGCATGGTGAGCGCCGGACGCGCCGCGCGCGATTCCAGCACGTCCACGATGCTCGCGCTGGTCAGCGCGCTCGCGAACAGGATCGATCCGTATCCCATCTTGCCCCAGAGATAGCCCCAGATGTTGTCGGTGACAACCGCGTCGGGCTCGAAGTGCCGGAGGGCGCGCCAGACGCGGGTGAGGCGGTCGGTCTGTCCACCGTCGAGCTCGCCGACCACGACGGCTCCGCGGCCGCCGAAGTGCACGGTGCCCGGCTCGAGCACGTCGGCGCCGAAGTTGATGAACGCGCCCATCGTCCGGGCGCCGCCAAGGACGCCCGCAATGGCGAGTTCGTTGAAGCCGTTCTGCAGCGACAGCACGAATCCGTCGGCGGCCAGATGCGGTTCGAGCTGTCGCGCGGCGGCCTCGGTGTCGAGCGCCTTCACGCACAGGAAGATCGTCTCCCAGACCCCCTCGAGCTCCTGCGGCGTGAACGCGGGCATCGCCTGCGTGAAGGTCTCGATCGGCCCCGTGATGGCGAGGCCGCGCTCACGAATGGCCCGGACGTGATCGGCGCTGGCGTCGACGATGGTCACGTCGAGCCCCGCGCGGCGCAGGTACGCGGCGACGGTCCCGCCGATGGCGCCGGCGCCCCAGACGAGGAGGCGATCCGTTCCGACCGCTCCGGGGCGCCCGCCGTCGGTCACGCCCACGGCCCCTCGAGCGCCTCACGCGTTTCTTCGACGCCCGCGCGCCAGACCTTCATCAGCTCCTCGTCCGGCTTCTGGTAGGCGCCGCCGAAATTGCCGTCGCCGAGCTGCGCGCGGACGGCGCCGGCGTCCATCAGGCGCATGCGGGCCAGATCGATCATCGGCTTCTTCCCTTCCGGCAGATCGACGCCGGCCAGCCGCGTCCACGGAAAGTTCTCCATCCAGGAGGCGTGCGAGGCGTCGGGATCGATGGCCGCGACGGCGGCCCAGGTCCGCGGCGCGTTCCACCAGTTGTGCCACTTGGCGACGACGCCCGGGTGCGCGTTCATCCACTCCTGCAGGACCGATCCGCCCGGGATGTTGCCGCCGTGGCCGTTGACGAACAGGATGCGGGTGAACCCGACGCCGGCCAGACTGTCGAGGATGTCGCCGACAATCCGCTGATAGGTCTCCAGCCGGAGGCTGATGGTGCCCGGGTACTGCCGGAAGTACGGCGTGATGCCGTAGGCGAGGACCGGAAACACGGGTACGCCCAGCGGCTCGGCCGCCTCGGCGGCGACCCGCTCCGAGAGGATGGCGTCGACGGAAAGGCTCAGATAGCCGTGCTGCTCGGTGCTGCCCATCGGCACCACGGCGCGCGGGTCCCCCTTCAGCGCACCCTCGACCTGCATCCAGTTCATGTCGGTGATCTTCATTATCTTGTTCTCGCGGGGCCTCACCCCCGCTCGCCTGCCGAACTGACGCTGTCGCTCGGCCTCGAGCGTAGACGCTCGGCCGCGCGCGTCATTGGGCCCCCCGGGCTCGCCTGGCGACCTGACGCTGCCGCTCGGCCTCGCGCTGTCGACCGGACCCTAGGTCGCGGTAATCGTCTCCAGGCCGTGCGCGTGCGGGCCGGTCTCGACGCGCCACAGCGCCAGCGCGCAGACGACCGACAGCACCGCAATGGCCGTGAACATCCACATGCTCGCGTGATATCCGGCCGTGTTCGTCGCGCTTGCCAGCCATCGATCGTTCGCCCAGCCGATCAGCAGATTGATGGCGACCAGGCCGATCTGCTGAATGGTGTCGAGCATGCCGTTGGCGAGGCCGAGGCGCGAGTGGTCCACCACGTACACGAGCGCCGGCCACATGACCGCGGGCACGAGGGCGAAGGCGACGCCCATCATCGCCATCGGGACGACCGGCGGAATGTCGGTGTACCCGAGCATCAGGAACACCGGCACGATCAGCAGCGACCCGAAGATCATCAGCAGCGACCGCCGTGCGTACCGGTCGACCACCAGGCCGAAGATCGGCATCCCGATCATCGAGAAGAGCGGCTCCATGCCGACCAGGAGCGACGCGGTCTGCGGCGAGACGTGGCGCGCCTCGATCAGGAACTTCTGGCCGAAGGTCTCGAACGGGAAGATGCAGCCGTAGAACGTGACGCAGAGGGCGGCGATCAGCCAGAACGATCGGTCGAACCGGAACACCTCGCCCATCTGAATCCGTTCTTCGCGCGCGACATGTCCGAGCGCGAACCGCCGTTCGCCGGCCGCGTCGATCGCCCAGTAGAGCACCGCGCCGACGAGGCACAGGGCGCCGAAGCCGACTCCCATCACGAGCGGCCAGCGCCAGAAGGCATACGCGGCCGCCGCCCAGGTCGGCGACGTCTGTGCGGTCAGCGAGCCGAGCCGGGCGGCGGAGGCCCTCAGGCCGAAGCCGAGGCTCAGCTGGTCGTGCCAGAACCACCTGGCCACGGCGACATTGGCCGCCAGCGCGAGCGCTTCTCCGCCAGACCCCACGATCAGCCGGCCGGTCGCCATGACGCCGATCCGCGGGCTCAGCGCCGTCACCCCCATGCCCACGAACACCAGGACCGCGAACATCGCCATCGCCTTCCGCGTGCCCAGCCTGTCGATGATGACCCCGCACACCAGCATCGCGACGATGTTCGGCAGGCTGTAGACGGCCTGGAGAAGCCCGATATCGGAATCCGAGAAGTGCAGCTGGCGGCTGAGGACCGGGGCGAGGGGCCCGATGTAGTCGAACGCGTAGTAGCCGCCGTACACCGCCACGCTCAAGGCGAGCAGGACGAGCCAGCGATACGCCCGGGTGGGCGCGGGCCTCTCGGTCGCGGTGGACTTCAGCACGGTCCCCGGCAGTAGATGGCAACGGCGACCCTCGCGTCAAGCTCAGAGATCGGTCTGCGCGAAGTTCCGCGCCGCGCCGTACAGCAGGGCGGCCGACACCGCGGCGCTCGCGAACAGGCCCGGCCAGGGCAGCGCGCGGGCGCGGAAGTAGCTCTCGGCGCTCATGACGCGGAAGAGCCCGTACTGCTGGATGGCCGGCACGAGGATCTCGGACGCCGCGAGCGCCACCGCGACCAGACAGGCCAGGAGCAGCGGCCGCCAGATATCGCCGAAGACGGTCGACACGAAGAGCGCCAGGCTGAAGAAGACGGCGCCGGCGACGAAGAGGCAGGCGCCGTGCACCAGCGCGTCGAGGAGCGCGTAGTGCTGGCCGACGCCCGGCGACAGGAGCGGAATGAGGAGCGACGGCACGATCGCGAGGGCGAGCAGCTCGCCCAGCCCGATGGCGGCACGCACGCCGAGAACGCGGCTGCGGGACATCGGGAGCGACAGCGTGAACAGCGCCGCACCGTCCGAGCCGGTCGAGATGAGGCCGCCCGAGCCGAGCAGAATGGCGAAGAGCGTCCACAGCTGCGCCAGATTCTGGCGGAACCACTGCCACCACACGAAGCCGCGGTAGTCGCGCTGCACGTCGATGCCGGTGCGAATCAGACGCGCCATCACGCCGTCGCCCTGCACCTGAGCGGCGGCGAAGCCGTGGGCCGCCAGCGGCATCAGCTGCTCCACGGCGCGGTAGCTCGTCACCGTGCCGGCGGCCGACACCAGCAGGATCGCGAGCCCGATGAGGAACCGCCAGCGCGTTTCGAGCCACGTCTTGTACCAGAGCATCTCAGTCCTCCGCGGGTGCGACGGCCGGCAGAGACCGACCGATTCGCGTCAGCGCGTCCCGTCGCGCCGGAACGTCACGGGCACGGCTGCGGAGCCTTCGGTCCACGTCCCGGCGATCTCGGCCCCGTCCGCGCTCATCACGCCCGTGAACGACCCGGCGACCACCGGCGTCTCGAGCGTGACCCTGGATCCGTCCTGGGCGACGACCATCGGGATTGCGAGATCGCCTTCGTCGAGGTTGACGATGCGGGCCGTGGCGCCGCCGTCGACCGCGTTCGCCATCGTGAGGACGAGGTGCAGCGTGACACCATCGCCCTGGCGCGCGCCGTTCCACGTGCCCTCGAGCGCCTTGCCGAGGCGCGCGCTGCGAAGCGGCGGATCGATGCGCGCGTCTCCGGCGCGGGCGAGCGAGAACGGGACATTGGAGCCCTGCACCCGGAAGGACCCCGCGATCGTCCCGCCGTCGGCCGACAGCTCGCCGTCGAGCGTCTGATCGTGACGCGCGTAGAAGCGGATCGTGCGGCCGTCGGCGTCGACCCGGGCGAGCGGCAGCCCCTTCAGGCGCTGGGCCGGGATGCTGATCGTGCCGACGTAGCCGCCCGAGGGTGCGCCGGCGAAGTCGACCTCGAACTGAAGCTGGCCCCTGGGCGTCTGGATCGCGCCCTGCCAGTGGCCGGCGAATCCGGCCGGAGTCGGCGTCTGCGCTCCGACCGGCGCGGCGCCGAGCAGAAACGCGACGAGGCCTGAGCAGAGAAGTGATGGCAGCATGATCGCCCTCCTTTGTGGACCCGACGAGGTCAGCAGGCACCCCCGGCGCGGCTACCCGCCGGCCGAGACCGTTTCGAGAAAGATCTCCTTGAGCGTGACCGGTACGACGTCGACCGATGCGGGCCGGAGCGCCCGGGTCTCTTCGAGCAGCCGTTCGGCGCCCGCGCTGGACAGAATCGTCAGCACCCGCCCCTCCCGCACGACGCGCACCACACAGGGCGTGCGAAGCGCAGGCGCCGGTGCGTCGCCATCGAAGACGAGCCGGATGCGCCGATAGCTCTCGCGCAGGTCGTCGAGCGCGCCCTCGACGACCGTGCGGCCGCGATCCACGATCGCGATGCGATCGGCGATCTGATCGACCTCGGCGATCTGGTGCGAGGAGAAGAAGATGGTCATCTCTTCCCGGCCGGCATGGGCAACGAGCGCCTGCAGCACTTCCTCGGTCATCGCCGGATCGAGTCCGGAGGTGGGCTCGTCGAGCACGAGGAGCTCGGCGCCACGGCACAGTGCCAGCAGGAGCGCGAGCTTCGTCCGCGTGCCGCGCGACAGCGTCTTCACCTTCGCCGCCAGCGGCAGGGAGAACGCGCTCAGGTAGCGCCGCTCGAGATCGCGCCGCCAGCGCGGGTAGAACGCGGCGGTGAAGCGAACGATCTCCTCCACGGTCATGTAGTCGTAGAGGTCCTTTTCCTCGCTGACGAAGCCGGTTCGCCGACGGATCTCGACGCTCGCTGTCGCCTCGTCCGCCCGCAGTCCGAAGACGTGGGCGTGGCCGCCGCCCGGCCGCGCCATGCCGAGCAGGACCTTGATCGTCGTCGTCTTGCCCGCCCCGTTGCGGCCGAGGAATCCATAGATGGAGCCCGTGGGCACCTGCAGGGTCAGACCGCGCACCGCCTCGACGGCCCCGTAGCGCTTGTACAGATCCGAGGTCTCGATCGCCAGCGTCTCAGGCACGATGCCCTCCCATCCTCGTGACGCCGGCCAGCTCGGCCTCGAACAGCCGGCGGATCTCCTCGTCGGTGATGGCGCGCGCGCGGAGGCGCGTCACGGCCGCGGCGACGATGGTCTGTCCCGCGCGGAAGCGCCCCGCGCCGCTCATGGCCGCCGCTCGGTCCGACACGAAGGCGCCGGCGCCGTGCCTCAGCTCGATGACGCCCTCGTGCTCGAGCTCCCGGTACGCCTTGGCGACGGTATTCGGATTGACCACAAGCGCTTCGGCCAGGGGCCGGATGCCGGGCAGCTGCTCGCCCGATCGGATCGCTCCGGTCTCGATGGCGTGCTTCACCTGCTCCATCAGCTGGAGGTAGATGGGCACGCCGGAGGAGGGATTGGGCCGGAGGATCAGCATGCAGCTGTACTAGTGAACTAGCACAGTAGCACTCTGTGCCGGCCGGCGCGGGCGTGTCAAGAGAAAAGTCGATGCGGGTGGCCGCCGGGGGCAGCTGGCCCTCGATTGCGGCCATGCGCGACGCGCTCGGCAATGGTCAACCAGCGCTTGGTCGACCTGTACGGCGGCGGTCAGGGCGTGGTCGATCCGACTGAAGCCATCCGTGTCGACGGCCGAGTGGCCGTCACGCGTCGAGGCCGGCGAGCTCGAACAGCACCGTCCCGATGGCGGCGTAGTCGAGATCGGCGCCGCCCGCTGCCACCAGCGCGTTGACGATCTGCGTCACCAGGGCCGTGGCCGGAATGGCCACGGCATGCGCCTGCGCGGTCTCGTTCGCGATGCGCAGGTCCTTCTGGTAGAGCGCCGCCCGGAATCCCGGCTTGTAGTTGCCGGCGAGCATCCGCTCGCCGTGCACGTCGAGGACGCGGCTCGCGGCGAAGCCGCCGAGCAGCGCCTGCCGGACGCGTCCGGCGTCGACGCCCGCCTTGCGGGCCAGCGCGAACGCCTCGCTGACCCCGGCGAGCGCGCCGCCGATCGCCATCTGGTTGCAGACCTTGCACACCTGCCCGGCCCCGCTCTCGCCGACGTGGACGATGCGTTCGGGATTGCCCATCGCCGAGAGAATCGGCTGCGCGCGGGCGAACGCATCGGCATCGCCGCCGACCATGATCGACAGGGTGCCGCTGACGGCGCCGATTTCCCCGCCGCTGACCGGCGCGTCGAGCAGGGCGCCGCCCTTCGAGGCGACGCGCTCGGCCAGCCGCCTGGTGGCCACCGGCGAGATGCTGCTCATGTCGATGACCAGGGTGCCGGGCCGGAGCGCTTCGACGAGCCCGCCGGGCCCCTCGACCACGCGTTCGACATCGGGGGTGTCGGGCAGCATGGTGATGACCACCGATGCGCCGGCCGCGATTTCGGTCGGGTTGGCAGCCGCGCGGGCGCCCGCCTCAACCAGCTCGTCCACCGGGCCACGGCTGCGGCTGTGGACGAGCAGGGTGAACGCGTGCTTCAGGAGGTTCCTGGCCATCGGTCGGCCCATGACGCCGAGCCCGATGAACCCAATCGTATCCGGCATGTCCCGAGGATCCTTTCCGGCGGTATAATCGCCAGATGCGGGGGGAGTAATCATGACACGAGCGATGATGATCGCGGCGCTGGTCGGCTTGACGGTTTCGCCCCTAGTGGCTGGCCACAAGGGCACGCTGTCGGGCGAGTATGTCGAGGCCCGGACCGCCGAGGTGTTTACCGGGGGCTGCATCATGAGCAGCGAGGCGGAGACCATTGGTAAGGAGGCCCTGCTCGCCTGGAAGATCGATCGCGGCAGCTTCAACGGGGTCTCGCTCGACGGCCTGAGCGTGGTCGCCGCAGTGGCCGGCGATCGCAACCTCGGCATCCGCGAGATCGGCGGCGAGCCGGCCGCGACCCGCTCGGCGATCTTCGTCGACGAGCGCGCCGACGCCGCACAGCGCGAGGCGCTCGTCGCGGTGGCTCACGAGCTGTCCAAAGGCATCGTCGGCACGGTCGTGCAGGTGACGCCGGCGCCCATCGCGTTCGCCGATCGCGGGCACGAGATCTCGGTGGCGACCGGCCCGGTGCGGCTCGACGTCAACAAGCACATGACGCACGATCCGAGCTGCGGCGCAATGCAGTGGTTTCACCCGCTGTCCTCGCTCGACCAGGCCACCATGGGCGTGACGCTGCAGAATGCGTTCGCCGGATCGGCGCTCGGCAAGAAGTGGAGCGATCCCGACAAACGGTCTGCGTTCTTCGGTCCGTTCACCTATTGAGGACGATGGGAGTCGGGGTTCGGCGATCGCGCGGTTGCCGCATTCCGACTCCTATCCCGGTCCCCGCCTTCGCCCTGGCGGCGCTCGTCGCGCTCGCTGCGCCCTCCGCCGCCCAGACGCCCGTCGTCTCGAAGCACACCGACGCCCCGCCCGCCGCCTTGTCGGAGCCGCTGCGCGCCGTCCTCGGGACCGGCGGTCAGACCGTGACGGTCGGCGGCACGTCGCTCGAATTCTGGTGGGTCCAGACGCTGCCGCTCGAGGCCGCGACGACCGAGACCTCGTGGGAGTCGGTTCAGGAAGGCACCATCGTCGGCGCCGTTCGGCTGTCAAAGCCTGACACCGACGTCCGCGGCAAGGTGGTCGCAGCCGGCGTGTACACGCTCCGCTACGCCCTTCAACCGCAGAACGGCGACCACCTCGGCGTCTCGCCGTATCGTGAGTTCCTCCTGCTGGCGCCCGCCGGTGCCGATACGGCCGACGCGGCCCTCTCGCACGATGCGGCCGTCGACCTGTCGAAGCGCGCCAACGGCACGTCGCATCCGGCCGCCTGGAGCCTCGATCCCCCCGTCGCGTCGAGCGACCCCGGGACGGTGTACAAGAACGACGCCGGCCAGCAGGGCCTCGTCTTCTCGGTGGCGGTGTCACGGGGCGGGAAGGATGCCGGCGCCCTGCGCTTCGGGCTCATCCTCGTCGGCACGATTCAGCCCTGAGATCCCGATGAATCTCGACAACCGGGTCGCGCTCGTCACCGGCGGCAAGCGGATCGGCGCCGTGGTGGCCGAGGTGCTCGCCGGGCACGGCGCGGACATCGCCCTGGCTTACTCGCGATTGCACGACGAGGCCGAGCGCGCGGCATCGCGGATCCGGGAACTCGGTCGGCGGGTGTCGGTCATCCAGGCCGACCTGTCGCGCCCGGCCGACTGCGAGCACCTGATCGCCGAGACCGTGATGAGCCTGGGCGGCCTGGACGTGCTGGTCAACATGGCATCGGTCTACGTGCACAAGGAGTTCGACGAGCTGACCGTTGAGGCCTGGGACTCGGTCATGGCGGTCGACCTCCGGGCCGCGTTTCTGTGCGCGCACGCGGCCGTGCCTCACCTGCGCGCGCGCGGCGGCGGACGCATCGTCAACTTCAGCGACTGGATCGCCGCGAGCGGCCGGCCCCGCTATCCGGGATACCTTCCGTACTACGTCGCAAAAGCGGGCGTCATCGGGCTGACCGAAGCGCTCGCGCTCGAACTGGCGGGCGACAACATCCTCGTCAACGCCATCGCGCCGGGGCCGATCCTGCCGCCGCCGGCCACCACCGAGGAGGAGTCGCGTGCCGTCGAGCAGGCCACGCCGCTCGGACGCTGGGGCGGGGAAATGGAGATCGCCAAGGCCGTCATGGCGGTCGTGCACGCCGACTTCATCACGGGCGAGACGATCCGGGTGGACGGCGGCCGGCACGTGAAATAATTTCGGCGATGGCGATCGCCCTCCTCGTCGCGCTCGTTGCCGCGGAAGCTGCGGCCATCGTCATCCTCGTTCGCCGCAGCCGCCGCAATGCCGAGACCACGTCACGGTGGGCCGTGACCGCTCAGGTCAGCGGGCTCCTCACCGAAACGCTCCACGTCGAAGCCGTTCTGCCCGATGCCATCCGCCTCTTCGTCCCGACCTTCGCCGACTGGTGCGCGCTGCACCTGCTCGACGATCAGGGGCCGCGGCGCGCGGCCCTCATCCACGCCGACCCGGAGCTCCAGCGTGAGCTCGTCCGGCGGTTTTCTGAATTCGAATTCGACCCGGAGGGTCCGAGCGCTCCGGCCCGCGTCATCCGCAGCGGCAAAGCCGAGGTGTCGGGCGCGCTCACGCCCGAGATGCTCGCGCGGCAGACGCCCGAGCTTCGCGGCCTCGCCGCGCTCCTCGAGATCGGGTCGTGGGTGGTCGTCCCGCTGAAGGCCCGCCAGGCCACCGTCGGCGCGTTCACGTTGGGGCGCACCGCGGGCCGCGCGCCGTTTACGGACGAGGACCTCGGTTGGGCGCAGGACGTCGGACACCGTATCGGGCTGGCGCTCGAGAACGCGCGCCTCTTCGCCGAGGCCCGCGAGCTGTTCGAACAGACGGTCAGCGCCAACTTCGTGAGCACGCCGGAGGGCCGCATCCTCGCGTGCAACCGCACCTTCGCCGAGCTGCTCGGGGTGAGCTCGGTGGAGGAGGCGCTCACGTCGGAGGCCGCGAGCTTCTATCCCGAATCCGGAGACCGGGAGCGCTTCCTGGACGGGCTGCGCGTCCACAAGCGCCTCCGCCGCTACGAGGGCACCATCCGCCGGCGGGACGGCCGTCTGCTCGCGGTGCTGGAGAATGCCGTGGGTACCTTCAACGAGCGGGGAGAGCTCGTCAAGATCACGGGATTCATCGTCGATCGCACGGCGGAACGGGCGCTCGAGGAACAGCTTCGCCAGTCTCAGCGCCTCGAAGCGGTGGGACAGCTGGCCGGCGGGATCGCGCACGATTTCAACAACCTCCTGACCGTCATCATCGGCTGCTCGGAGCTGCTCCAGTCCGAGCGGACCGCGCGGCCGGCGGGATCGAGCGATCCGCTCGAGGAGCTGCGGAAGGCGGCGCAGCGCGCGGCGGCCCTCACCCAGCAGCTCCTCGCCTTCTCGCGGCGACAGGTCCTCCAGCCGCGGCTGCTCGACCTGAACAGCGCGCTGCGCGGCGTCCACGAGATGCTGCGGCGGCTCACGCGCGAGAACATCGTCGTGGTGCTCGATCTCGATCCGGGGATTCCGCAGGTCCGGGTCGATCCCGGTCAGTTCGATCAGGTCGTCGTCAATCTCGTCGTGAACGCGTGCGACGCGATGCCCGGCGGCGGCACGCTGACGATCAGCACGGCGAACCGCGCGCTGACGGAGGCCGATCGGGTCGAGCGCCCCTGGATCACGCCGGGCCAGTACGTGTCGATGACGGTGCAGGACACCGGCATCGGCATGGACGAGACGACGCGGGCGCGCGCCTTCGAGCCGTTCTTCACGACCAAGCCGATCGGCAAGGGCACCGGCCTCGGCCTGTCGACGGTCTACGGCATCGTGAAGCAGAGCGACGGGTTCGTATGGCTGACCAGCGCGCGCGGGCGGGGAACCGCGGTGACCGTCTGCCTGCCGATGGTGATGCCGGGCGATTAGTCCCGGCCGCACGCACGGTCTCCAGGGGTGGGCCACTTACACCTTGCCCCCTGCCGCTTTCCGGTTCCTGCCGATGATGCCGATGAGGATGAGGACGAAGCCCACGAGTCTGATGGCGTAGACGTAGTGACGCGTCTCTGCGGCCGGCTGCGACAGCGACACGGTGGCCCAGTTGATCGCGAACATCGCGAAGGCGAGGGAAAACCAGAGGAAGAGGCGGTCGCCGCTTTCGCGCCAGAAGCGGAGGAACACGCCGCCGGCGATCAGGCTTGCCGTCGCCGCCACCCCGTTCAGGAATTCCACCATCGGGCGCTCCTAGTCGATATCGAGAATCAGCCCGAGCACCATCAGGACGACGGCGACGGCTCCGACGAGCGCGCGGGCCACGGAGAGGTCGATCGCCGGCAAGAGCACGAGATCGACGAAGAGGATGGCATTGTTGACGGCGATGCCCGTGAAGCCGATGCTGCTCCACAGCAGCAGCCGGGTATGCCGTCTCCAGTACATGCGCAGGAGCAGCAGCGCACAGCCGGCGCTCGCGATCGCACACAGGAGGTAGACGGCCTCAGCCATCCTCGTCCTGGCCGAGCCGGAACGCATCCGAGAAGTCGCGCAGCGCGCGGAGGCGCCTGGCCGTCACGATCTTCAGCATTTCCGTCCGGTGATCGCGGTACGCCTCGACCATCCGTGCGACGACCTCGGACAGCTCCGGCGTCGCGGGGCTGAAACGATACAACACGTCGGCGCCGATCCGGACGTCGAGCAGGTTGCGCTGGCCGAGCGCCTCGAGTTGCGCCGCGGCCGCGCGCGTCGTCAGCTGCAGGGCGTCGGCCACGCGGGCGGGACTCCACGAACGTTCGGACCGGTGCTGGAGGAGGAGCAGGATCTCCAGCTGCTCGACGTTGTCGATACGCCGCTCGAGGAAGCGGCGCACGGCGGTGGAGAGCATGCGCCCACATCGTAACGCCAGACGCAAGTGGGGCGTTCGCGCCCGACTGGACACGACGCTACGGCCGGGCTAATCCGCCTCATCGAGGACGCACCCGGCAGGCTGTTCGCCCTGCCACCAGGCGTCACGCGGGACGCTGGTGAAGCGCAGCCCCGGTCCGCTCACCTGGATCGTCGGCAATCTCGACGATCCGGACCTCGTGATCGACCTGCCCGGGGTCAGCGTCCAACGGAAGGCGCGTCAGTCGGGCACGGTCAGGCGTTCAGACCCTGACCCCGAACAGCTGCTTCATCGACTCGAGGGCGCCTGCCATGTCCTTGGGATCGCGGGCGAAGCAGAACCGGATGTATCCTTCGCCGTTCGCGCCGAAATCGACGCCCGGGACGCAGCCGATCCGGCCGTGCTCGATCAGGAACTCGGCCATCCGCCACGACAGGGACGGCGTGCTCCTGTCGCCCTCGGGCCACGAGGGGTCGATCCGGAGGAAGGCGTAGAACGCCCCGTGCGGCGGATTGCCGGACAGCACGCCGTGGGCGGCCTCGGCGATCCCCGCGTAGAAGAGATCGCGCCGGCGCGCCAGCTCCGCGCGGAATTCGCCGATGCAGGCCTGCGATCCTTCCAGCGCGCCGATGCCTCCGAACTGAACGACCGACGCGACGTTGCTCGCCGTGTAGAGGAGGATCTTCTTCGCGCGCTCGCGGACCTTCGGGTCCTTGATCGCGACGTACCCGAGCCGGAGCCCGGTCATCGCGTAGGACTTGCTGAAGGTATGGAGCGGGATCGTCCGAGCGTACATCCCCGGCAGCGACGCGATGCTGACGTGCTCGCCCTCGAAGACGACGTCTTCGTAAGCCTCGTCGGCAATGACCCACAGGTCCCGTTCGCGCGCGATCTCGGCGATCCGCTCCAGATCCGCCCGCCTCAGCACGCCTCCGGTCGGATTGTTCGGCGAGTTGACGTACAGGACGCGGGTCCGCGGGGTGACCATGCGTTCGAGCTCGTCGAGGTCCCAGCGCCATGCGAGCGACTCGTGCAGGGGCACGCCGACCGGCACGGCCCTGGCCGTCAGGATGCAGCCGGCGCACGGTGGCCATTCCGGATCCGGGATGAGCACCTCGTCGCCCGGCTCGAGCAGTGCCTGCGCGAGCATGTACACGGCGTGGATGCCGCCGGTCGTGACGAGCACGTCTTCGGGGTCGTTCACCGGGACCCCGTTCTTCTCGCGCAGCTTCTTCGCGATGAGCTCGCGCAGGCGCGGGACGCCGTTGGTCTGCAGGTAGTGGGTCTTGTTCTCCTCGACCGCGCGGATCATCGCCTCCTTCACGGAGGCGGGCGCGTCGAAGCTGACGTCGCCCTGGTCGAGGCGATAGGGGTCCTTGACGCCGTACATCATGTCGCGGATGCGGATGATGCCCGAGAACGGCACGTTGTCGAGGTACGAAGCCATGGACCAGATGCTATCAGACATCGCGCACGGCCGAATGCGATTTGCCCCCTGCGGGGCGTGCGCGCGCCGGAGCCGGGAGATCTATTGCGCCCGGAACGCGAAGTAGTCGGCGACATCTCGGGCGACGAGCCCGATGGCGTCCTCGAGCATTTCGCCCGAGCCGAAATGGCTGCCGGTATAGATGCTCAGGACGATGGTCCGGCCGGGTGCTTCCAGGACGCCCACGTCGTCGCCGACGTAGGGAAGAAAGTCGCCCGTCTTGTGGGGGATCCGGTAGCCGGTCACGTAGCGCGGAATCCTGGTCCGGTACAGCTGCGCGCGCATGATCTCGAGCATCATCTCGGACGACGGTTTGTCGACGAGTTCGCCCCGCTCGATCATCTCGAGGAGCCGGCCCATCTCGCGGGCCGTCGTGACCCCGAAGGGGTGCTTGCCCTCCCGGTAGAACGCGTCGACGGAAGGGGCCGCCCGCAGCGCCGCGAACCACCCCTCGGCATTCGTGAACGGGTGCGTCTCCTTGAGGCCGATCGCCTGCATCCGCTTGGTGACGGCGTCCGGTCCGCCGACCATCCGGTACATGACGTCGGTCGCCGTGTTGTCCGAGACGATGATCATCAGCGTGATGAGGTCCCGCACCGACAGCACCGCGCCCGGCTGGAGGCTGCGGATGACGCCGGTGCCGCCCCGCATGTCCGCCTGCGTGCAGGTGTACTTGTCGTCCAGCGCGAAGCGGCCGGCCTTGATCTGCTCGAATGCCTCGATCATGAGCGGGATCTTGATCGTGCTCATGGTCTCCATCGGCCGATCGGCGTCGAGCGCCACCTCCTCGCCGGTCTCGAGCGACTTGACGTAGATCCCCCAGGTCGCGCCGACGCTCCTCGTCGTGCGCGCGATCGACTCGCGCAGGCGATCGAGCGGCGCCTGGCGCGCGGGCTGCCGGCGCCCGGTCACGGTCGCCGTCGTCGCGACCAGGAGCAATGCGGCGACCCTCAACGCGGCGGCGATGCGCTTCATGCGGTGACTCCCACCCGCTGCAGGACATCGGCGAGCACCGTTTGGGCCCGGCCGATGGGCAGGTTGCTGATATAGACATGACGGGCGCCGGCATCCAGGAGGCCGCGGATCGATCGCGCGCACACCTCCTCGGGGGTCGCTCCGGCGCCGAACTCGCGGCTGAGCCCCTCGGCCGGCACCGGAAGGAACTGGCTGAGCAGCTCGAGCGTCCGGGGATTGGCGCTGCGATAGAAGAAGACGCCGAAGAGGCCGGGCAGCGTGACGCCGCGCCGCGCCGCGGTCTCGACGAAGCGCGAGACGGCGGGCAGGTCGTGGTGGCTGACGACCTGTGTCAGAAAGAATTCCGCGTCGAAGGTCGAGGCCGTCAGGAAATCGACCTGGCGCTCGGGGTCTGCATGCGGATTGGCCCACCCGCCGAGCGCGAGCCGATGGTCGCGCGCCCGGAGCATCCGCCTCAGTTCCCACGCGTGCTCGACCGACCGCGGCGTGCCGACCGTCTTGTCGCCGCCGAGGACCACCAGCGCGGGGAATCCGCTCTGGTGGGCCCGTTCGGCATAGGACAGGCAGTACTCGATCGGATGCTTGGTCGTGAGGAACGGCACGATCCGCGCCCGCGGCACGTCGGTGCCCAGGTTCGTCACCAGATGCCGGAGGTTGTCCTCCTCCTGCGCGCCGACGGCACTGTCGGTCAGGAAGACGAAGGTGCCCTGGCTGGTGAGCCGGCGCACCGCATGGTAGGTGTCGATCCATGCGTCCATGCCTTCGCCGAGCGCCAGTTCCGCGCGCGGCGGCCGGAGCTCGGCGGCGAACACGGAGCCGCCGGACTGGAGCGCACCCATCAGATCGGCGTGTGTCATGGCCGAACCGCTACTATACAATGCCGTCCGATGCTCACCCGGGACGCCCTGCGCGACGCGCTTGCGCGTTTCGCGACGGTTCCCCTGGCCGACCAGCCGTCGCCCGTCGAGCCGATGCCCCGCCTGTCCGATCTTCTCGGCGGCGGCCCGCGCCTGCTGGTCAAGCGCGACGACGCGCTGGCGTTCGCCTTCGGCGGCAACAAGGTCCGCAAGCTGTCGTTCGTGGCGGGCCGGGCGCTGGCGGAGGGTGCCGACACGCTCATCACGGCCGGCGGCGTGCAGTCGAACCATGCGCGCGTCACGGCGGCCGTGGCGGCCAGGCTGGGTCTTCGCGCCGTCCTCGTCGTCAACGGCGCGCCGCCGGAGACGCCGACCGCCAACGCGCGGCTCGACAGGCTGCTCGGCGCCGAGATCGTGTACGTCGGCTCGCGCGACGACCGCGCGCCCGGAATGCGGGAGGTCGCCGCACGGCTCCGGGCCGATGGCCGCCGACCCTATACCATTCCTGTAGGGGCGTCGACGCCGCTCGGCGCACTCGGCTTCGTGCGCGGCATGCTCGAGCTGCTCGACCAGATCGGCGCTCCCGACGTCATCGTGCACGCCACCTCGTCGGGCGGCACGCAGGCGGGCCTCGTCGCCGCCTGCCGGCTTCTGGGCCTGTCGACGCGCGTCATCGGCGTCAGCGCCGACGATCCGTCGGCGGCGATCCAGTCGGAGGTGCGCGCGATCGTCGACGGCATCGGCCAGCTGCTGGAGGTGGATGACGCATCGCTCGCGCGCGGCACCGCGATCGAGGTCGACGACCGGTTCGTCGGCGGGGGATACGGCGTCGCGACCGAGTCGTCGCAGGAGGCGATTGAGATCGCCGCGCGCACCGAGGCCCTGTTCCTCGATCCCACCTACACGGCGAAGGCCATGGCCGCCCTGGTCGCGTCCGTCCGGCAGCAGCGCCTGGTCGAACAGCAGACGGTGCTCTTCTGGCACACGGGCGGTCAGGTCGCGCTGTTTGCCTGACCGCGCGCGCCGCCCCGTCACTGCGTGTGGAGGACGGCCCGGGCCGTCAGGACGCGGCCCTCGTCGAGGTTGCGGAACCCGTTCTCGATCTTCGCGTCGACGTCCTCGGCCACCACCGTCGAGCGGCCGAGCGGCGACGGCTCGCCGCTCCTGGCCGCGTATCGCCGCGCGCTGGATTGTTCGAGCGTCTCCTCCGTCGTGTCCTCCCAGACGGTTTCGACGAAGCCGGCGGCCGCCAGCAGGTGTCGCAGGTCCGCCGGGGACATCAGGAAGCTGAAGGCCGGCTCCGAGGCCCAGAACGTCGGGTAGTGCGGCGCCGCCACCGGTCCGGCCAGCGTGACCTCGAGCGCGAAGCGGCCGCCCGGTCGCAGCACGCGCCGGACTTCGCCGAAGACGGCCGCTTTGCGGTCGACGTTCATGACGGCGTTCTGTGACCAGGCCGCGTCGAACGTCGCATCGGGAAACGGCAGCGCGACGGCGTTGCCCTGGACGAAGGCGACGCGCCGCGACAGGCCGACCAGCTCGGTCAGCATCGCCGCGGCGCGGCAGAACTCGGTCGTCACATCCAGTCCGACCACGGTGCAGCCCGACTCCGCGGCAATCGTCCGCGCGGGCCCGCCGATCCCGCTGCCGATGTCGAGGACGCGCTCGTCGGGGCGAAGGCCCGCGAGCCCGGCGAGCGCGCGCGTCGACGGCCGGCCGCCCGTGTGCAGCTCGTCGAACGACGCGAGGTCGTCCCGCGTGATCGCCCGCGGGTCCTTCCCGGCCGCACGCAGGCGATCGAGGATGCGGGCCCGCAGGTCGAGCCCGCCATAGTGGCGGTCGACCGCTCGATGTATCGAATGGGTCATCGATCCCTCCCGCGCTCAGTCTCGCGAAGAAGTGAGGTCATGAGGGCTCCGCGCCCGGTCCGAACGACCGGGCCGACCACGAACGTTCCTACTGGGCCACGTTGGGCAGCAGATGCTCCAGCGTGAAGTCCAGCATCAGGGTGCGCATCTGCCTGACGAGCAGCGGATCGGTGACGCCGTGCCGCGACTTCGGGTACAGCATCAGGCGGAACGGCTTCTGCGCCTTCTGCAGCTCGTAGGCGAACTGCAGCGTGTTCTGCATGTGTACGTTGTCGTCGACCGCGCCGTGCAGGAGAAGAAGGGCGCCGTGCAGGTTCGCGGCCGACCAGCGCGGCGAGCTGTTGCGGTAGCCGTCGGGATTCTCCTGCGGCAGCCCCATGTAGCGCTCGGTGTAGACGCTGTCGTAGTCGCGCCAGTCGGCGACGGTCCCTCCCGCGATTCCCATCGCGAAGCTCGTGCTATGCGTCAGCGCGTAGCTCGTCATGAAGCCGCCGTAGCTCCAGCCGTGCAGCCCGATCCTGGCGGCGTCCACGTACGGCTGCTGCTTCAGCCAGGTCAGGCCGTCCTCGATGTCGCGGAGCTCGACCTCGCCGAAGTGCCGATAGAGCGGCCACGTCGACTCGACGCCCTGGCCGCTGGCCGTCCGGTTGTCGCAGATCCAGACGATGATGCCGTGCTGGGCGAGCAGCTGGTGATACATGTACGAGTCGCCGCCCCACGCGTCGTGGACCATCGGGGCGTGCGGCCCGCCGTAGGTGAACTGGTACACGGGGTAGCGCCGGGACGGATCGAAGTCCGGCGGCTTGATCATCTCCGCCTGCATCGCGAAGCCGTTCTGCGTGGCCACGGTGAGGAATTCCGGCTTCGACAGCTGGTACCCCGCCAGCGCGGGCACCGTGTTCGGATCCACGACCCGCACTTCGCGACCGTCGTTCGCGTGCAGCCGCACCTGCGGCGGCGTCGTCGCATCGCTCCAGCGATCGATGTAATAGGCCAGCGTCGGGCTGAACGTCGCGGCGTGAGTGCCCGCCGTCTTCGACAGGCGTTCCATCCCCGTGCCGTCGAGCCTGACGCGGTACACGTCGCCGCCGATGAGGCTGCGCTCGGTGCCCGAGAAGTAGATCCACTCGTTCGCCGTGTCGACGCCGTGGAGCTCCCGCACCTCCCATTTCCCGTCGGTCACCTGCTTGATCACGCGCCCGTCGGCTCCGACGTGATACAGGTGCTTCCAGCCTGAGCGTTCGCTCAGCCAGAGAAAGGAACCATCCTTCAGCCAGGTCGGCGGCTCGAGGTCGTTCGAGTCGACCCAGGTCTGGCTCGTCTCGCGAAGCACCGTGTGGCCGGCACCCGACCGCGGATCCGCGACGTTCAGATCGAGCCACGTCTGCGTGCGATTCTGCACGGCGTAGGCGAGTCGGCGGCCGTCGGGCGTCCACGAGACGCTGACGATCAGGTGGTCGGACGCCGAATACCGCGACGTGTCGATCCACGCCGGTCCCCCGCCGGCGGCCCGCACGACGCCGAGCTTCGCGACCGGATTGGGATCGCCGGCCTTCGGGTACTTCCAGTGCTCGACGTCCGGATCGTACGGGATGTGATCGACCGTGACGAAGTCCGGGACCTCCCGATCGTCGATCTGCAGGAAGGCGATGCGGGACGAGTCAGGGCTCCACCAGTAGGCGCCATTCTTCCCGCGTCCGTAGATCTCCTCTTCGTACACCCAGTCGAGCCGTCCGTTCAGCACATCGTCCGAGCCGTCGGTGGTGAGTTGGCTCTCGCGGCCGGTGGCGGCGTCGACGACGAAGAGGTTGTTGCCGCGGACGAACGCCGCCAGCCGTCCGTCGGGGCTGAACGAGGGCAGCCGTTCCGTCTCCGGAGTGTAGGTGAGGCGGAGCGCGCGGTCGGTCGCGAACGAGTACAGGTACAGGTCGTCGGCGATCGTCGCAAGCGCCTGGGTGAACCGGTCGTCGAAGGCGAGCGTGCGGCTGTGTGCGACCCGCCGCGCCTCCTCGTCGGTGATCCCCGGCAGCTTCGCGAGCGCCGCCACCATCCGGGCGGCGTCGAAGAGCGGAGTCGCGTCGCCGGTCGCGGCGTCGACGCGCATCCAGTCCACCGGCGCCGCCGGCCCCGGCGCGCTGCTCCGCGGCCACGCGTAGTGCGATCCGTCGATCCAGATGAAACCGCCCGCCGGGTGGCCGCCGAAGGCGATCTTCTTCTGCGGATCGTAGAGGTCGTCGATGGTGAGCCGCTTCGACTGGGCCGATGCGATCGACGAGACCAGCAGCAGCACGGCGGGCAGCCAGATACGCAGGCGGGGCGTGCGCATGTGAGCGCTCCTTGGATCCGTCCAGTATAGTCATCCCATGCCGACACTGATGTTCCTCGGGGCCGCCGGCACGGTGACCGGTTCCAAGCACCTGCTCGACACCGGATCGCATCGCGTGCTGGTGGACTGCGGCCTCTTCCAGGGACTCAAGGGGCTGCGCCTGCGCAACTGGGCCGCGCTGCCGATCGACCCCTCGTCCATCGACGCGGTGGTGCTGACGCACGCCCACCTCGACCACTGCGGGTATCTGCCGCGCCTGGTGGCGCAGGGCTTTCGTGGCCGCGTGTTCTGCACGCCGGGCACCCGCGAATTGTGCACGCTGGTGCTGCCCGACTCGGCGCGCATTCAGGAGGAGGACGCGCGCCACGCGAACCGCCACGGCTACTCGAAGCACGCTCCCGCGCTGCCGCTCTACACCGAGGTGGATGCGGCGCGCGCGCTCGACCGGCTGCAGCCCGTCGGGTACGACCGGCCCGTGCCGATCGCCGAGGGCGTCGAGGTCGAGTTCGTCAACGCGGGGCATCTGCTGGGATCGGCCTACGCCCGCGTCCGGGTGAACGGCAAGACGGTCCTGTTCGGCGGCGATCTCGGCCGCTACAACCGGCCGGTCCTGCCCGATCCGTCGCCGGTGGCCGAGGCCGACATCCTCCTCGTCGAATCGACGTACGGCGATCGCCTCCACGAACCCGACGATGGCGGCGCGCGGCTGGCGCAGACGATCGGGGCGACGGTTCAGCGGGGCGGCCGCCTGCTCATTCCCTGTTTCGCGATCGGCCGCGTGGAGGAGGTGCTGTACTGGCTGAAGCGGCTGGAGGACGAGGGGCGGGTGCCCGTCCTGCCCGTGTACCTCGACAGCCCGATGGCCATCGCGGGCCTGCAGTTCTACGCCGCGCGCGCCAACGAGCTCGATCCCAGGATGACACCCGGGGCGCGCGAGGTGTGCGCCTTCTGCACGAAGCGGATGACGACCGTCGAATCGGTGGAGCAGTCGAAGGCGCTCGTCGCGTCCCGCGAACCGGCCATCGTCATCGCGTCGAGCGGGATGGCGACCGGCGGCCGCGTGCTGCATCATCTGGAGGCCGTGCTGCCCGACGAGCGCAACACGGTGCTCTTCGTCGGATATCAGGCGGCCGGCACGAGGGGCCGGCTGCTCGTCAATGGCGCGCGCCAGGTGAAGATGCACGGCCACATGGTTCGGGTCCTGGCGCGCATCGAGCGCATCGACTCGATGTCGGCGCACGCCGACGCCGAGGAGATCCTGCGCTGGCTGTCGGGCTTCGCGCGCCCTCCGGCCAGGAGCTTCCTCGTGCACGGCGAGCCGCCCGGTCTCGACGGGCTCCAGGCGCGCATCGCCGAGCGGTTCGCCTGGCCGACCCACATTGCGGAATACCTGGAGAGCGTGCCCGTCGACCTGTGACCTCCGCGGGTCCGATGGAAGGGCTCGGGAAGTGCGGCGGCGCCTGATACAATTTTGGCCATGCAGTCGCGATTCCTGGCCGTCGCGTCCCCGGCTGCGGCCGACACGCGGCGGTACCTTCTCGAGCGGATCGACGACGCGGCGGTCGTGCAGGTCTACGCGGACGGGTTTCGCGGCCTGTCGCTCGGGGAGAAGCAGCTCGCCTGGCACCTCTATCAGGCGGCCATCGCCGGGCGCGACATCTTCTACGACCAGCGCTACGCCCACAACCTCGAGATGCGGGACCTCCTGGAGGCCATCCTGCGGCACCGGCAGGCGGTCGACCCGGAGACCCTGGCCGAGATCGAGCGGTACGCGAAGCTCTTCTGGATCAACACGGGACCCTACAACAACCTCACGGCCCGGAAGTTCGTCCTGACCTGCACCCCCGGGGCGTTCGCGGAAGCGGCCGACGCGGCGGCGCGCGACGGCGCCGCGATGCCGCTCGCGCAGGACGAGTCGCTCGACGCGCTCCTCGCGCGCCTGCAGCCGATGTTCTTCGACCGCACCGTCGACCCGATGGTGACGTGCAAGACGCCCCCGCCCGGCCTGGACATCCTCGCCTCGAGCGCGAACAACCTGTACGTCGGCGTCGCGATGGACGATCTCGCGGGCTTCGCCGAGGCCCACCCCCTCAACTCGCGGCTGGTTCGGCGGGACGGCCGGCTCGTCGAGGAGGTGTACCGGATCGACGGCCGCTACGGACGTCAGATCGCGGCCATCGTCGGGCACCTGGAGCGGGCCGCCGCGGTCGCGCCCGAGCCGACGGCCAGGGCGCTGGACGCCCTCATCCGGTTCTACCGGACGGGTGAAACCGCGGATCGCGAGGCGTACGACATCGCCTGGGTCAACGACGCCCACGCGGCGGTCGATACGATCAACGGCTTCGTCGAGGCGTACCTCGACGCGAGGAGCATCAAGGGCGCGTGGGAGGCCCTCGTGTACTTCGTCAATCACGAGAAGACGGCCGGGATCCGCGCCATTGCGGAACACGCGCAGTGGTTCGAGGACCACATGCCCTGGGACCCTAAGTACCGCAGGGCCGGCGTCCGGGGCGTGACGGCGAACGCCATCGACGTCGTGGTCGAGACCGGGGACTCGGGGCCGGTCACCCCGGTCGGCATCAACCTGCCGAACGATCAGGCGATCCGCGAGCGCTACGGCAGCAAGTCGGTGTCGCTGTCGAACGTGACCGAGGCCTACGAGCGGTCGACCCTGCCCGAGTTCCGCCGCGAGTTCTCCTGGACGCCGGAGGAGGCGGCGCGCGCCGAGAAGTGGAGCGCGTTTGCCGGCGAGCTGACGACCAATCTCCACGAGGTGATTGGCCACGGGTCCGGCAGGGTGGACGAGCGGCTGGCTGGCGCTCCCCAGGCGGCCCTCCGCGAGCAGTTCTCGGCCCTCGAGGAGTCGCGCGCCGATCTCGTCGCGCTCTACTTCCTCGCCGATCGGAAGCTCGTCGATCTGGGGCTCGTCGCCGCGGCGGATCACGACGAGATCGTGCGCGCCGAGTACCAGGGGTACACCCGCAACGCCCTCGTGCAGCTGCGCCGGATCAGGGAAGGCACGACGATCGAAGAAGACCACATGCGGAACCGCCAGATGATCGTCCGCTGGCTGATGGCGAATACGTCGGCCATCGACGTCAGGCGCCGCGACGGCCGGACCTTCTACGTCATGACGGACCCCCCGGCGTTCCGCGAGGGCGTGGGCCGGCTCCTCGCCGAGGTGCAGCGCATCAAGGCCGAGGCCGACTACGACGCGGCGCGGCGGCTGTTCGACGCCTACGGCGTCCACTTCGATCCCGAGCTGCGCGACGAGGTCGTCGCGCGGGTCGATCGCCTGCGTCTGCCGTCCTACACCGGTTTCGTGATGCCCCGGCTCGAGGCGGTGATCGGCCGCTCTGGCGAGATCGTCGACGTCGTCATCAGCTATCCGCAGGATCTCACCGCGCAGATGCTCGAGTATTCGAGCGCCACGCGGGAGCTCCGGGACCCGGCGTGATGCAGCCGGCGAGGCTCGGGCGCGCGGCGGCGGCCATCGTGCTCGTTCTGGCCGCTCGCGCAGGCGCGCAGCCCGCGCGCCGCGCCGAGATCATCCAGGCGGAAGACCGTCGCGCGCCGACCGCCCGCGATCTCGCCGTCATCCGCGCCGGCCTCCGCAGCCACGATCGCGACACGGCGCGGGTGGCCGTCGGGGCCCTCGGACGCCTCGAGCGTCCTTCGCTCGTCGGCGACATCGCGACCGCGTTGAAGTCGTCCTTTCCCGAGGTGCGCGCCGAGGCCGCCAACGCTGTCGGGCAGGCCGTGCAGCCGCTGAAAGGCCAGGGCGGCCGCTCGGTCGCACAGGTGGACGACGCCGCGGCGTTCCTGATCGGCCGTCTCGGCGTCGAGCGCGACGCAGACGTCCGGGCAGCCCTCCTCGAGACCATCGGGCGCCTGCCGGTACTCGACGGCGACCGAGGTCGAGCGTGCCGAGCGTGCGCTCGTCGGCGCGCTTGGGGGCGAGGGCGTCACGATCGTTGATCAGCTCGGCACGGCCAAGGGCCTCGAGGCGCTCGTCCGGATGGGGAAGGCGATTCGCCCGCCTGGCGCGGACGCGGTCGCGGCGCTGACGTCGCTGGCCGCGCCCCGGCCGGCCGACAGCGCCGCCGTCCAGACGACGGCGGCGGAACGGGCCGGCGGCTTCCGAGACGACCTGCCGCGGGACGCGCGCGTCCGCCGCCTCGCCCTCCAGGCCCTGGTCGACGCGGACGCCGTCGACCCGTCGACGCTGACGCGCGCCCTGGCCGATCCGGACCCGCAGGTGCGCCGTCTGGTGATGCGGGCGGCCGCCGCGACCGACGATGAAGCCGGCCTCTCCGCGATTCGCGCCGGACTCGACGACCCGGCGGCGATGGTGCGCTACGACGCCCTGCACGCCCTGACCTCGCGCAAGGACAACTCCGCGTGCGGCCGAGCGGTGGCCGCGAGCCGGGACGACGACGCGCACGTCGTGCTGCTGGCCATCGACGAGCTCGCCGGATGCGGCGGCACACCGGAGGCGGTCGAGGCCCTCGCGGACGCGGTGGCGACGCTGCCAGCCGAGAGCCCCTCGAGAGCCTGGCACCGCGCGGCGCACGCCGTCGTCGCCCTCGCGAAGGCGGATCCCGCGCGCGCGTCAGCGGCGCTCGACGGCTTCACCCGCTCAACGGTCTGGCAGCTCCGGATGTACGGCGCGCGGGCGGCCGCGGCGCTTCACAGCCGCGCGGCGCTCGAGCGGCTCGCCGTGGACCCGGACGACAACGTGGTCGAGGGGGCAATCGAGGCGCTCGGGAAGCTGGCGGGACACGACGCCGACCCGCTGTACGCCGAGGCCCTCGGCCGTTCGGGATATCAGGCCGTCCGCGCGGCGGCGCTCGCGCTCGACGGGACGCGGTCGCCGGACGCGCTGAAGGCCCTTCGGGCGGCCTGGCAGCGGCTCGTGGACGAGGGCCACGACAACTCGCACGACGCGCGCGATGCCATCGCCGACGCCCTGAGGCAGGCCGGGTCGCCCGTCAAGGCGCCCGGGCCCACCGCCATCGTGTCGCAGGTGAGCGCCGCCGACCTCGGACGGCTGGCCGGCGCCCGGGCGCGCGTCGCCATCCGCGACGTCGGCACGTTCGACCTCGCCCTGTTCACCCGGGAGGCCCCCGCCACCGTCATCCGCTTCGCGACGCTCGCCGCTTCCGGTTACTACAATGGCCTCACGTTCCACCGGGTCGTGCCCAATTTCGTCGTGCAGGGGGGAAGCCCCGGGGCGAACGAATACGTCGGAGACCGCTCGTTCATGCGCGACGAGACCGGGCTCTGGCCCCACGTACGCGGCGCCGTCGGCATCTCGACGAGGGGCCGCGATACGGGCGATGCCCAGATCTTCATCGACCTGATCGACAACCCGCGCCTGGACCACCAGTACACGGTGTTCGCGCAGGTGCTGAACGGCATGGACGTGGTCGATCGCCTTCTCGAGGGAGACGTGATCGACAAGGTCGAGATCCTGGCGCCGTGACCTGGTTCTCGTCGCGAACCCCTTCGAGCCTGGCGCCCAACAGGTTCGCGCTGGCACTCGCGCGCGCCCGGCGCGACGGCCGGCCGCTCCTCGATCTCACCGAGTCCAACCCGACGCGCGCCGGCTTCGACTACCCGCCGGACCTGCTCGCGGGGCTTGCTGACGCGCGCGGTCTGGGCTACGACCCGCGCCCGTTCGGCCTGCCCGCGGCGCGCGAGGCGATCGCCGCCGACTACACCCGCCGCGGAATTTCGGTGGCGGCGGATCGCATCGCCCTGACGGCGAGCACCAGCGAGGCGTACTCGATCCTGTTCAAGCTGCTGGCGGATCCGGGCGACGAGATTCTGGTGCCACGGCCGAGCTACCCGCTCTTCGATCACCTGACGCGTCTCGACGCCGTCACACCGCTCCCATACGATCTGGATCTGCATGGCGCCTGGGCCGTCGACCTCGCGGCGATCGAGCGGGCGCTGTCGCCGCGGACGCGGGCGATCCTGCTCGTCAGTCCGAACAACCCCACCGGGTCGTATGTGACGTCGGGGGAGGTCGAGGCGCTGGCGCGCCTCGGCGCGGCAGGGGGAATCGCGTTGATCGCGGACGAAGTGTTCGCCGAGTACCAGCTCGCGCCAGGCGCCGCGGCGGCCGCCGGCCGCGTGCTCGATCGGACCGACGCGCTCGTGTTCGCTCTGGGCGGGCTGTCGAAGTCGATCGGCCTGCCGCAGGTCAAACTGGGGTGGATCGCCACGGCGGGTCCGGACGCGCTGGTCAAGCCGGCGCTCGAGCGCCTCGAGCTCCTGTGCGACACCTACCTGTCGGTGTCGACACCCGTGCAGCTCGCGGCCCGCGGGCTGATCGAACGCGGGGCGGCCGTCCGGTCCCGGATCCAGGCGCGTATCGCGGCCAATCTCGCGCGCCTCCTGTCGCGTGTCGCGTCGACTCCCTCGTGCCGGGTCCTTCCGGCGCAGGGCGGCTGGTACGCCGTCGTACAGGTGCCGCGCCTCCAGAGCGAGGAGGATCTCGTGCTCGAGCTCGTCGAGCGCGCTGACGTCGTCGTCCATCCGGGGTACTTCTTCGACTTTCCGAGCGAGGCGTTTCTCGTCGTCAGTCTCCTGTCGCCGCCGGCGATCTTCCTGGCGGCCGTCGATCGCGTGCTCGGGCACTTCGACAGCGCACCTGCCGTCCATGAATGACCGGTCCGACCGCCGACGCGCAGGCCTGCTCCTGCCGCTCTTCTCGTGTCCTTCGGAGGCGAGCTGGGGCATCGGCGACATCGGCGACGTCGCCGTGGTTGCCGCCTGGCTCGCATCGGCGGGACAGCGGGTGCTGCAGCTGCTGCCGATGAACGAGATGGCCAGCGGTCAGCAGTCGCCGTATTCGGCCATCAGCGCGATGGCCATCGATCCCATCTACATTCGCGTGCCCGACGTGCCCGATTTCGCGGCCGAAGGGGGCGAGCGCACGCTGGACGGCGCCGCTCGCGGGGCGCTGGCGGCCGCGCGCGGTTCGGGGCGAATCGACTACGTCAATGTCCGGGCGGCGAAAGAGCGCGCGCTTCGCACGGCGTTCGAGCGCTTCCGCGACGCCGAATGGCGGCGGGACACGCCCCGCGCGGCCGCGCTCAGGCAGTTCCTCGCCGCTCAGGCGTGGTGGGTCGAGGACTACGCGCTCTTCCGCGCGTTGAAGGCCCGGGCGCACGAGCGGGCGTGGACGACCTGGGATGAGGCATTGCAGCGGCGTCAGCCGGCAGCCATCGCGGCGGCCCGGCGCGACCTTGCCGACGAGGTCCTGCAGCACCAGTACCTGCAGTGGATCGCCGACACCCAGTGGCACGGGGCGCGCGCGGCGGCCAACCGGCTGGGCGTCGCCCTGTTCGGCGATCTGCCGTTCATGGTCGACGGCGACAGCGCCGACGTGTGGGCCCGCCAGCGTCAGTTCCGGCTGGACGTCTCGGTCGGGGTGCCCCCCGACGCCTTCAGCGCGACCGGGCAGGACTGGGGCATGCCGGTCTACGACTGGGACGCGATCGAAGCCGACGGGTTCCGGTGGCTGCGCGAACGCGCGCGCCGTAGCGCGGACCTCTACGACGGTTACCGCGTGGACCACCTCGTGGGGTTCTATCGAACCTACGGCCGGCCCAAGGACGACCGCGAACCATTCTTCACGCCGGCCGGCCAGGCGGCGCAGACCGCCCTCGGCGAGCGGGTGCTCGCGATCTTCCGCGAGCCCGGCCCGGAGATTATCGCGGAAGACCTCGGCACGGTGCCCGAGTTCGTCCGCGAGTCACTGGTCGGGCTCGGCGTGCCCGGATACCGCGTGCTGCGATGGGAGCGCCACTGGCAGGAGGAAGGGCAGCCGTTCGTGGATCCGTCGGAGTATCCGGCTCTCTCCGTGGCGACCTCCGGCACGCACGACACCGAGCCGATGGCCGTGTGGTGGGACGGCGCGCCGGCCGCGGACCGCCGCGCGGTGGCCCTGGTCGAGACCATCCGACGCCTCGCGGGCGGCCGGGATCTGTCGGACGAACCGTACACGCCCGAGGTCCGTGACGTGCTCCTCGAAGCGTTGTTCGCGTCCGGATCGGATCTCCTGCTGCTCCCGATCGCCGACGTGTTCGGATGGCGCGACCGCGTCAACGAGCCGGCCACGATCTCGAGCGCCAACTGGACGTGGCGCCTGCCGTGGCCGGCCGATCGGCTCGGCGACATCGACGAGGCCCGCAAGCGCCGGGACACCCTGCGCGAGTGGGCGACCGAGCACGGCCGCCTGTAGCCGCGGGTCGCTACTGCTGCGAGGTGCTCCGGGTCGGCGCCTTGGGCAGCGCCTTCCGCGGGAGCTTCTCGTCGCGGTTCGCGGCGTCGTACACGAACGAGGCCACGATCACGGCGTTGTTCATCATGTCGTTCGGCTGGATCCGCTCGTAGACGTCCATGTTCGTATGGTGCGTCCGCGTGTCGTACTCCACCGGATCCTGGATGAACTGGAACCCGGGCAGCCCGACGGCGTCGAACGACAGGTGATCGGTTCCGCCGGTATTGCGAATCGAGAGCGTCGTCATGCCGACGTTCCTGAACGGCTCCATCCACGCCCGGAAGATCGGAGCGACCGCCTCGTTGCCCTGGAGATAGACCCCGCGGATCAGGCCGGTTCCGTTGTCCACGTTGAAGTAGGCCGCGAGCTTCGCCTGCTCGGGCTTCAGCTGCAGCGTCTGCGGGTCGCCGAAATGCGCCTTGACGTACGCCTTGGAGCCGAGCAGCCCCTGCTCTTCGCCGGTCCACAGGCCGAGGCGCACGGTGCGCCGCATCTTGAGGCCGCTCTCCTTGAGGATGCGCATCGCCTCCATCATGACGGCGGAGCCGGCGGCGTTGTCGGTCGCGCCCGTGCCGCCGTGCCAGGAGTCGAAATGGGCGCCGAGCATCACGACCTCGTCCGCCTTGTCGGTGCCCGGAATCTCCGCGAGGATGTTGAAGGAGTCGAGATCCTGATCGTAGAAGGTGTTGTGGATGTCCATCTCCAGCGTGACCGGGATCTTCTTCTCCAGCATGCGGGCGATGCGGCCGTAATGCTCGACCGCGAGGACCACCTGGGGCGGCGCTGGCGGGTCCTTCGGATCGCGCGAGCCGCCCGACGCCACGATGAAGGTGCCGCCGTCGTGGCGTCCCGGATCGATCAGCGCCGCGACCCCCTCGGCGACGAAGAACGCCGTCCTCTTCTTCTCGAACTCGCGCCGCTCGGGCGAGGCGCCGAAGCGGCGCGGCGGCTTCGACATGTCGGGCTGCATCGCCAGCTTGGCCAGGTCGTCATCGCCCAGGCGACGGCCGAGCGCCTCGAAGTGCGCGTCCACTTCGGGCATCGGCGTCGTGAGCACGAACTTGCCGCGGAGCTTGCCCCGCCACTCGTCGAAGTCCTTCTCGCTGTCGATCGCTGCGAGGACTGCCTCCCCCGTCGTGGGGCCGTTCGTGCCGGGCGTCCAGGCCTTCGTGAAGCCGATGAGGGGATAGGCGCGCGGCTTCACGGCGAGCGCGACGAAGCGATCGCTCTGCCAGCCGCGGCCGAACGGCCACGCTTCGCCGTGGACGTTGGCCAGGCCCCAGCCCTTCATCGTCGTTTCGGCCCACTCGGCCGCCTCGCGCATGTCGGGCGAGTTGGTGAGCCGCGGTCCGTAGACGTCGGTCAGGTAGCTCTCGATCTCCATCACCTTCGAGTGATGGAGGCCCTGGTCCTTGATGCGGTACAGCGCGTCGAGGTCGACCTTCTCGGCCGATGGCCACTGGGCCGCCAGCGGGAGCCCGACGAGCACCGACAGGACCGCGGCGAGGGCGAGGGTGGAGCGCATCTTCATCACGGGCAAGCCTCCCGAGGAGGACTCTAGCGGCTGAGGCAGTCCCGGTCAACCGTGTACCGGGCCGTCCACGTGATAGGATGCCGACCCTGGCCGGGGGATGTTCGTCTTACCTCGTCAGACCGATACAGCCCAACGAACCCGCAAGGGGACGCCCCATATGACGCGCACGATTTCCCCGCTCTTCGCCCTCTGTCTCGCGGCGATGCCCGCTGGCGCGCAGCCCCCTGCGGCCAACCCGCTCGCGTCGTCGATGAAGGCCATGTTCGACAGCGTGAAGCGCAACGTCGTCGAGGCTGCCGCCGCGATGCCAGAGGCCGAATACAGCTACAGGCCGACTCCCGAGGTGCGCAGCTTCGGCGAGCTCGTCGGCCACCTGGCGAACGCGAACTTCAGCTACTGCGCGGCGGCCAAGGGCGAACGGAGCCCGTCCGCGCAGAACTTCGAAAAGCGGACGGCGAAAGCGGATCTCGTCAAGGCGCTCGACGAGTCGATCGCGTACTGCGAGGGGATCTACGCGGCGCAGACCGATGCCTCGATCGCCGAGATGATCAAGATGGGGCCCTCGGCCCGCGCGGTCGAACGGCCGCGTGCGGTGCCGCTCCTGACCAACATTTCGCACGACAACGAGCACTACGGGAACATCGTTACCTACATGCGGCTGAAGGGACACGTCCCGCCGTCGACGGCGCGGACCCAGTCGCCGGGGCGGGAATGATACGCCTGAGGCTCGTTCCCGGATTCGCCGTCGCGTTCGCCGCGCTCGCCGCTGGATGCGGGCGGCCCGCCGGGCCGCCGCGGCTTTCGACCGCCCTGGCGCACGACGTCGAGCTGCCCTTCGAACTTCAGATCGTCACCGCCCGGGTTGCTCCCGGCGACACGCTGGCCTCGCTGCTTCGCGACAACGACGTCGGCGATGCCGATGTCGCCCAGATCGTCGCCCGAACGGCCGAGGTGTTCGACCCGCGCAGGGTCCGGGCGGCCCAGCCGTATCGAATCCAGCAGACCGCCGACGGCCAGCTCCAGCGATTCGAGTACCGAAGTGGACGGCGACCGGCTCCTGCGCGTCAGCCGATCCACGGACGGCGGGATTCCGTTTGTGGCGCAGCTGGTTCCCATCGAGAAGACCAGATCGGCGGCAGTCGTCCGTGGCACTATCGATCGAGACACGCCGTCGCTTTTCGCGGCGATGGACGAAGTGGGCGAGACAACCGACCTGTCGATCGATCTGGCCGGCATCTTCAGCGGCGACATCGACTTCAACACCGACCTCCAGCCCGGCGATACCTTCGAGCTGCTCGTCGAGAAGCAGTATCGTGCGTGCAACGCGCTGGCGCCCTGCGAGGGAGGGAAGGAGCGGGTCCTGTCCGGCTACGGCCCGATCCTCGCCGCCGAGTTCGACAACGACGGCCGGGCCTATCGCGCGATTCGATTCGCCTCCGACGACGGGCGGGCCGCGTACTATGACGAACACGGCCGTTCCGTGCGGCGATTCTTCCTGCGATCGCCGCTGAAGTTCACGCCCGTCGTCACGTCGGGGTTCTCCCGGCACCGCCTCCATCCGATCCTGCGCGAGTACCGGCCGCACCTCGGCGTCGACTACCGCGCGCCGATCGGCGCGCCGGTGATTGCCGTGGCCGACGGCGTCGTCGTCCAGGCGGGGCGCTTCGGCGGGTCCGGCCGGATAGTGCACCTGCGTCACAACAACGGCTTCGAATCCGAATACCTGCACCTTTCGCAGATCGCGGTGCACGTCGGCCAGCGCGTGCAGCAGGGCGAGCTCGTCGGCCGCGTCGGGATGAGCGGCCTGGCCACCGGCCCGCACCTCGACTTTCGAATCAAACAGCACGGGATGTTCGTCAACCCGCTCGTCGCGCAGCGACAGCTTCCACCCGGCGACCCCGTGCCGCCGGACGAGATGGCGGCCTTCGTTTCGATCCGCGATCGAGTAATGGCAGAGCTCGGCCCGTCGCTCGTGCAGCCGGCCGCCGCCGTCGCCGATCATCAGCCTTGATAGTCGGGGCGTCGTGTTTTCGAACGCCAGCCAGCCGCGCCGGCGCACCTCGAGCGCGATGACTGGCGATTTCCCGTGTTCCCTTTCGGCCGGTCTGGTCTGGCCCGCATTTCGCAACGTTACACCCCAGCATGTCGGACACTGTCGTTCTTGCAGAGGTTCTCGCCCGTGGGGTTGCAGTCGCACCCCACGAAGCCATCGCGATCGTCCAGACGCTGATCGGCCGGAGTCCCGGCTCCGGAAAGACACCGCGGCCCCCGTTCGGACCGCCGACCCTCGACAACGTCGAGCTCACGAGGGACGGGCTGGTGGAGTGCGCGGCGTGCGCGGTCACGCCGGTCGTCCTCGAGATGGCGGCGCTGCTGAGGCATATCATCCCTCGGAGCGCGACCGGGGTGCCTGCCGGGCTGCGGCGGGCGCTCGATCGCGGCCTGCTCGAGGTCGACGAGCCGCCGTTTGATTCGGTCGCCCAGTTCTCGGCCGTGCTGGAGCCGTTCGAGCAGGGTGATCGCGCGCAGGTCGTCGCGGCGTTATGGCGCCGCGCTCAGCCGCCGTCCGAGGCGTACATCGTGCGGACGCACGACCGGCGTCGCGGCCCCTCGCGCGACGAGCTGCGCCGCCAGCTCCGCGACGCCGACGCCCGCTACTACGATGAGGTGGTCGCGCCCGTCAGGCGGTCGATTCGGCCGCACGTTCAAGTGCCGGCCATGGCTCTCGGCATCGCCGCCGGACTCGCGCTCATCACCGCCGGCGAGGTGATGCACGCATGGCGTGTCGAGGCGCCCTCGCCGGCGCCGATTGCGGTCGCCGTGGATGCGGCCCGCGTGAAGGCGCCGGGCGACCCGCTCGACTCCGCTTCGACGGATGCGGACCGCGACGCGGTGATGATGCCGACCGCTCTCAGTGCGACCGGCGGCGCCGTGCCGCTTCCCCGCGGGTCGGCCGTGTTCGACGGCCAGCTTCACGTGGTCACCATCGCCGACGGCCGCTCGCACGGCGCGCACGTTCAGACCTCACCCGACGGCCGGCTGATCGCCTTCGATTCGGATCGCGACGGCGAGCGCGCGGTCTACGTCGCGCAGCGCGACGGCACGCAGGTCCGGCGCATCAGCGGCGAAGGCTACGCGGCGCTGCCGGCCTGGGCTCCCGAAGGCCGGCGGCTGGCATTCGTGAAGGCGGAGCCGGGCCACGTCGGCGTGTGGAACCTGTGGCTCGCCTCGATCGACTCCAGGATCCTGCAGCGACTGACGCACTATACGGCCGGGCGCACGCAGATGGCGTCGTGGTTCGCCGACGGCCGGCGGCTGTGCTACGGCCACGCCGACCAGCTGATCGTGCTCGACGTCGCAACGGGCAAGACCCAGGAATACCGGTCGCCGGTTGCCGACGCCGCGCTCGGCCCGGTGGCCGTTGCGCCCGACGGCCGCAAGGTGATGTTCCACGTCGCGCGGAACGGGGCCTGGCTGCTCAGCCTTCACGATGGGTCGATGCGCCGCGTGCTGGCTGATCCGACCGCGACGGCGTTTGCGTGGGCACCAGACAGCCGCCGTGTCGCGTTTCACAGCGGGCGCAACGGCAAGTGGGGCGTCTGGACGGTGACATCGACGGCCGCGTCATCCGAACCGCGATAGCCCGGCGGCCCGATCGCCCGCCCTCCGGGCCCCGGGCCTCCGCCATGACATAATTCGTTCGTCATGGCGAAGCTTCATCCGTTTCGGGCAGTGCGTCCGCGTCCGGCCGACGCCGCTCGTGTGTCCGCCGTTCCTTACGACGTCGTCAGCACCGACGAGGCTCGATCGCTCGCCGCCGGCAATCCCCTGAGTTTCCTGCACGTGTCCCGCGCCGAGATCGACCTGCCGCCAGGCACCGACCCGTATTCGCCGGAGGTGTACGAGCGCGCGCGCCAGAACTTCGTCCGTCTGAAAGAGACGGCTCTCGTGACCGACGAGGAGCCGGCAGTGTACTTCTATCGTCTCCGCATGGGCTCGCACGAGCAGACGGGCCTGGCCGGGTGCTACTCGCTCGCCGAATACGACGCGGATCAGATCAGGAAGCACGAACGGACGCGCCGGGACAAGGAGGACGATCGCACCCGCCACATGATCGCGCTTGGCGCTCAGACGGGCCCGGTCTTCCTGACCTATCGGGCGGCGCGCGAGGTCGACGACGTGGCGGGCGAGGCGACCGCCGCGGTCCCGCTTTACGACTTCGAGGCGCCCGATGGGGTGCGCCATACGATCTGGCGGGCGACCGTCGCCGACCGCGACCGGCTGGTCGCGGCGTTCGCCCGGATTCCGGCCTTGTACATCGCCGACGGCCATCATCGCGCCGCGAGCGCCGCGCGGGCGCGGACCGAGCTGAGCGCGCGGGGCGCGCCCGACAATCCGCTGCACGACGGCGCGGGCTACCCGACGATGCTGGCCGTGGCGTTTCCGCACGATCAGATGCAGGTGCTGCCGTATAACCGGATCGTGAAGGACCTCAACGGGCTCTCGCCCGAGGCGTTCCTGAAGGCGGTCGCGGAGCGGTTCGAGGTGGCGCCCGGACCGGCGGCGCCCGGCCGGCGGGGCGAACTGTCGATGTACATCCAGCGCAGCTGGCATACACTGCGGCCCCGGGCGACACCCGATCGCGCCGACGCCATCGGCTCGCTCGACGTCAGTATCCTGCAGGAGCAGTTGCTCGAGCCGGTCGTCGGCATTGCGGACGTCCGGACCGACAAGCGGATCGAGTTCGTGGGCGGGATTCGCGGCAGCGCCGCGCTCGAGGCGCTCGTTGACAACGGCCGGGCCGCGGCGGCTTTTTCGCTGTACCCGGTGAGCGTCGCCGACCTCATGAAGGTGTCCGACGAAGGCGCGATCATGCCGCCGAAGAGCACCTGGTTCGAGCCCAAGCTCAGGGACGGTCTGCTGATCCACGCCATCTGAGCACGGCGAACGAAGAAACGGACGCACGCCGCGAGAATCCGTACTCGCGCGCGAGGGAGCGGCGAGGTTCCGCCACCGGGCGGGGGTGGCACCCTGCGAGACGCGAAGATGAAGATACTCGTTGCCGACAAGTTCGAACAAAGCGGCCTCGACGCGCTCTTGGCCGCGGGCTGCGACGTCGTCTCTCAGCCCGATCTCAAAGACGACGCCCTCAAGCAGGCGATTCGCGACACGGAGGCCGACGTGCTCGTGGTTCGGGGCACGACGGTAACCGGTCCGATGCTCGAAGCCGGGTCGCTGTCGCTCGTCGTGCGCGCCGGCGCGGGCTACAACACCATCGACACCGCCACGGCGTCGCGCCTCGGGATCTACGTCTCCAACTGTCCAGGGAAGAACGCCGTCGCGGTTGCCGAGCTGACCTTCGCATTGATCCTGGCCCTCGACCGGCGCGTTCCCGACAACGTCGTCGAGCTGCGCGCCGGACGCTGGAACAAGAAGGAGTACTCGAAGGCGCGCGGCCTCTTCGGCCGCACGCTCGGCCTGCTCGGATACGGCAACATCGGCCAGGAGGTCGCGCGGCGGGCGCACGCGTTCGGAATGCCGCTGGTCGTCTGGAGCCGCCGGTTCACGAAGGACCGGCCGCCAACCGGCGCGGCCGGGACGCCGCCGTTTCCGATGACCATTGCCGACGCGCCGGAAGAGGTGGCCGAAGCCGTCGACGTGCTGAGCGTCCATCTGGCCCTCAACCCGGACACCCGCGGGATCGTGAACGCGTCGGTTCTGAATCGAATGCGTCCCGGCGCCTATTTCGTCAACACCGCCCGTGGCGAGGTGGTGGACTACGACGCACTCGCCCGCGCGGTCCGCGAACGCCAGATCCGCGTCGGCCTCGACGTCTTCGCCGCCGAGCCGGCCGGCGGCACGGGCGAGTTCGCCGACGACATCGTGTCGCTGCCGAACGTCTACGGCACGCATCACATCGGCGCGTCCACCGACCAGGCGCAGGAGGCGATTGCCGCCGAGACCGTCCGCATCATCACGAGCTACATGGAGACCGGGAAGGTCCCGAACGTCGTCAACCTCGCGAAGAAGACGCCCGCCACGCATCTGCTGGTCGTCCGGCACTGCGATCGGCCCGGCGTGCTGGCGCACGTCTTCGAGTGCCTGCGGGCCGGAGACATCAACGTGCAGGAGACGGAGAACATCATCTTCGAGGGCGCCGAGGCGGCCGTCGCCCGCATCCACCTCGACGGCGCCCCGTCCGACCCGGTGCTGTCGAAGATCACGGACGGGTGCCGGGAGATCATCGACCTCCATCTGGTCACCATCTGAGCCGACATCGAGACACGCCGAGGACATCGCATCATGCCGACCGTACACCGCATCCACAACTTCGCCGCCGGCCCCGCCGTGCTGCCCTTGCCCGTGCTGGAGGAGATCCAGCGGGATCTCATCGCCTTGCCCGGTGTCGGCATGTCGGTGCTCGAGATCAGCCATCGCTCCAAGACGTTCGAGTCGATTCTCGCGCAGGCCGAATCGGACATCCGCGCGCTGGCCGACGTTCCGTCGAGCCACAAGGTGCTCTTCCTCCAGGGCGGCGCCAGCCTGCAGTTCTCGATGGTGCCCATGAACCTGCTCGGGCCGGGTGCCACCGCCGACTACATCGACACGGGCTCGTGGGCCGACAAGGCGGCCAAGGAGGCCCGGAAGGTCGGAACGGTCAACATCGCCGCGTCGACGAAGGCCGAGAACTACGCGCGGGTTCCCGCGCAGGCGGAGCTGCGGCTGACGCCCGGCGCCGCCTACGTCCACATGACGTCGAACAACACCATCGAAGGGACCGAGTACAAGGAGTTGCCCGACGTGGGCGACGCGCCGCTCGTCAGCGACACGTCGTCGGACATGTTCAGCCGTCCGATCGACGTGGCCCGCCATGCCCTCATCTATGCCGGCGCCCAGAAGAACCTCGGCCCGGCGGGCGTGACCCTGGTGATCGTCCGCGAGGACCTGCTGCCGCGCTCGGTCGAGAAGAAGGCCACGCTGCCGACGATGCTCAACTACGCCGTGCATGCCGAAAACGGGTCCCTCTACAACACGCCGCCGGCTTTCGCCGTGTACACGCTCGGCCTGGTGATGAGGTGGCTGCGCGCCCAGGGAGGGCTCGCGGCGATCGCCGATGCCAATGTGCGCAAGGCCGGGAAACTGTATGCGGAAATCGACCGGACGGGCTTCTATCGCGGCACCGCCCACAAGGCGTGCCGGTCGCTCATGAACGTCACTTTCCGCCTGCCGACCGAGGATCTGGAGAAGCAGTTCGTGGCGGAGGCGGCCCGGGAGGGCCTCGACGGGTTGAAAGGCCACCGCTCGGTCGGCGGTATCCGCGCGTCCATTTACAATGCGTTCCCCGAGGCGGGCGTCGACGCGCTCGTCGGGTTCATGCACGAGTTCGAGCGCGCCCGCTAGGCATGCTATAATCCAACGTTTCACCCCCCGCGGTCACCCAGGATTTCTTTCGGAGGGTAATGTAGTGCTTTACTCGTTCGTCCTGACGCTCGTCGTCTCGGCCCTCGTCATCCAGGTGGCGGTGTTCAGCACCACCATCTACCTTCATCGGACCGCCACGCACAAGGCGCTGGCGCTCGATCCGCGGGTCGCCTGGATGTTCAAGTTCGCGCTCTGGCTGACGACGGGGCTGGCGACGAAGGAGTGGGTGGCGGTCCATCGCAAGCACCACGCGTTCACCGACGAAGAGGGCGATCCCCACAGCCCGAAGCTGGAGGGTTTCTGGAACGTCCAGCTCGGCAATGTCTTTTATTACATCCGCGAGGTCCGGAACGCGGAGGTCATCGAGCGCTACGCGCGCGACATCGACGAGGGGTGGTGGGATCGCCACGTGTTCAAGCACGGCTGGCTCGGTTTGACGATCGGCATTGTCGGTCTGTGCGCGGTGCTCGGGCTCGGGTGGGGCCTGCTGGCGGCCCTCATTCACGCCGTCATGTACGTCTTCGTGCTGTCTTCCTCCATCAACGGCCTCTGCCACCACGTCGGCTATCGGAACTTCGACAACACCGCGACCAACATCCGCTTCATCGCCCTGCTGACGGGCGGCGAAGGCCTGCACAACAACCATCACGGCTATCCTCGCTCGCCCAAGTTCAGCTTCCGCACGAGCGAGATTGATCCGGCCTGGCCGATCATCAAGCTCCTCGTTGCCCTCAGGCTGGCCAAGCCCTACAAGACCATCGAACAGAGCGCCGCCGCCGCATAGACGGCCGGCGTCCGACAGCAGAGCTGTCGCGGCGGTTCTTCCGGGTCGGCTAGACGTCGCCCCCTGGGACCGGTTGATTGCCGCGTCTGCGACGGCGCCGCCGCCGGCGGCGCGGCCGTCGCTCGCCGGCCGGCAGGTCGGCGGCTGGTGGAGGCGCGTCCGATCCGGCTGCGCCGGCGAGCGCCGTCCAATGCTCCACCAGATCGGGTGCGCCGCCGTGGATCTCGAGCCACGTGAGCGCGTCGCGGAACATGCTGCGGTGAACGAGACCGCGCTGCCCCCGCGGGCTCGCGCCCGTGTCGCGCAGGCGTCGCTGGAGGCCGAGCAGGTGGCCGAGGCGCTCGACGTCCCGCCTGGCGAGCGGCAGCGCTCCGAGTCGCGGCCCGGGCACCTCCCGCTCGGCTTTTGCTTCCCCATCCTCGCCCCTCGGCCTCGCGGCGCCCCGGGGCGCGCCCGGAGCGAGACCGAGCGGCACGAGCATGGCCCCGAGCAGGACCGCGTTCGAGAGCGTGTCGGGAATGGAGGCGAAGCGGGCGCGGTAGGCATCGAGCTCGGCGAGCGAGCGCCAGAGGGGCTCGGCCGCTCCTTCCTGCAGCTCCGTCGAGATCGGCTCCAGCAGGCCGACGGCGGCCAGCGCGCGGAAGGTCTTTTCCGCCGCGCCCGACCGCAGGATCTTGTAATACTCCTCGAGCAGCCGCGGCGGCGAGCTGAGCGCGATGTCATGCCGGCGGCGGCGAATGGCCTCGAGCGCCGGCGGATCGATCGAGAAGTCCAGCCGGGATGCCAGCGCGATCGCGCGCATCATGCGAACCGGATCCTCGCGGAACCGCACCTCGGGATCCCCGATCGACCGCACGACGCCCGCCCGCAGATCCTCGAGGCCGCCGACGTAGTCGATGATCGAGAAGGTCGCGATGTCGTAGAAGAGGGCGTTGATGGTGAAGTCGCGGCGGAACGCGTCCTCCTCCGGCGTGCCGAACGTGTTGTCGTGGTGGATCAGCAGCTCGCCGCCCGGCGCGTGCGGGTCGGGCGCCGGGACGCCGTCCTGGACCACTTCTTCGCCCGGCTGCACCTGTCGACGGAATGTCGCGACCTCGACCGTCTTCGCGCCGAACTTGACGTGCGCCAGGCGAAAGCGGCGCCCGATGATCCAGCAGTTGCGGAACAGCTTCTTGACCTGATACGGATGGGCCGACGTGCCGATATCGAAGTCCTTGGGGCGTCTCCCGAGGAGCAGGTCGCGCACGCTGCCGCCCACCAGGTATGCCGTGTAGTCGAAGTGCCGGAGCCGGTAGAGCACCTTCAAGGCGTCCGGATCGACGTCGCGGCGCGACAGGGAATGTTCGGCGCGCGGGACCACTCGCGGTTCGGCCATTGCACGGCATTGTACCAAATGCGCGGAAGCCGGCCGACAACATCTGTCTTTTCAGCCGGTTAGGGCAATTGCGGGGCTGTGCTACCATCGCCCTCATGACGCGTTGGCGCTGGACGTTCGTGCTGGTGGCGGTCCTCATGGCGGCCCGGGCGGGGGCCGACGACCGCGATCCGCTCAGCCGCGCGCGCCAGCTGTACAACCAGGCGCACTACGACGCGTCGATTGCGGCGGCCGCCGAAGCACGTCGCACGCCCGCGCTCGCGGACCAGGCGGACCTGATCGCCGCGCGATCCTATCTCGAGCGCTATCGCCAGAGCGCCTCGGAGGACGACCTCACCAACGCGCGCAGCCATCTGCGGCGCATCGATCCCCAGCGCTTCACGCTGCGGGAGCGTTCCGAGCTCGTCGTCGGCCTCGGCGAGGCGCTCTACTACGAGCGGGACTACGGCGCGGCGGCCGACACGTTTCGCAGCGTCATCGACGGCGAGGTGCCCCTGCCGGATCGCGAACGGGTGCTCGACTGGTGGGCGAGCGCGCTCGATCGCGATGCCGGATCGCGGCCCGGGCTGGATCGACAGGCGGTGTACGAGCGGATCCGCGAGCGCATGCGGGTTGAGCTCCTGGCCCATCCCGACAGCTCGGCGGCGGCGTACTGGATTGCGGCGGCCGCGCGCGGCGCGGGCGATCTGCAGGGCGCGTGGGAGTCGGCCAAGGCCGGGTGGGTTCGCGCGCCGCTCGCGGCGGACCACGGGGCCGCGCTGCGCGCCGATCTCGATCGGCTGATGACGCGCGCCATCATTCCAGATCGGGCCAGGGCCCTGGCCCAGCCGGCCGACGCCCTGCGGGCGTCGTGGGATCAGTTCAAGCAGGCCTGGTCCAAATAGACGGCCTCAGGCCTTCGCGTCCTTCCAGGTCTCGCCAATACCCACGTCGACGGTCAGGGGCACCTGGAGGACGGCGGCCGACTGCATCCGCTCGCGGACGAGATCCGCGACGGCGTCGGCGGCCTCGCGGCGAACCTCGAACAGCAGCTCGTCGTGCACCGTCAGGATCATCCGCGCGTCGGGGCGGCCCCCGAGCGCGGCGTGCACGTCGATCATCGCCCGCTTCATGATGTCGGCCGCGGTGCCCTGGATCGGCAGGTTGACCGCGACGCGCTCCGCCGCGGATCGGATCTGGCCGTTGCGGCTGTTCAGCTCGGGCACCAGCCGGCGGCGCCCGTACATCGTCCGCACGATGCCGGTGGCGCGGGCGTCCTCGAGCGTGCGGTCGATGAACGCGCGTACGCGCGGGAACCCGGCGAAGTAGGCGTCGATGAAGGCCTGGGCCGCCTGCGGGGTGACGCCGATGTCCTTGGCCAGCGTGAAGGCGGTCTTTCCGTAGAGCAGCGCGTAGTTGATGATCTTCGCGCGCCGGCGCAGCTCGTGTTTCGACAGGCCGCTGTCGGCCCCGAAGACCTTCAGCGCCGTCCGATCGTGGATGTCCTCG
This sequence comes from uncultured Acidobacteriota bacterium, assembly GCA_963840225.1. Classification (GTDB taxonomy): domain Bacteria; phylum Acidobacteriota; class Vicinamibacteria; order Vicinamibacterales; family CAVVIG01; genus JBLMXQ01. The sequence continues at coordinate 1,081,729 of CAWIYH010000003.1, read as the reverse complement.
CCGCGGCGGAACGCCTCGATGAGCGCCTCGTCGCCGGCCAGGTGCGCCAGGACGCGCAGCTCGATCTGCGAGTAGTCGGCCGAGATCAGCAGGTGGCCCGGTTCGGCGATGAAGGCGCGGCGGATCTGGCGGCCGAGCTCGGTGCGGATCGGGATGTTCTGCAGATTGGGGTCGCTGCTGCTCAGGCGCCCGGTCGCGGCGACCGCCTGGTTGAAACAGGTGTGCACGCGGCCGGTTTCGGGGTTCACGAGCTGCGGCAGCGCGTCGATGTAGGTGCCCTTCAGCTTCATCAACGCGCGCCATTCGAGGATGAGGCGCGGCAGATCGTGAGCCAGCGCCAGCTCCTCGAGCACTTCCACCGCGGTGGAGGCGGTCCGGGTTGCGCCCGTCCGCTTGATGACCGGGAGCTTCAGCCTGTCGAACAGCACCTCGGCGAGCTGCTTCGGCGAGTTGATGTTGAACTCGTCGCCGGCCAGCGCGTAGATGTCGGCCGTCCGCCTGACGAGTTCCTGCTCGACGGCGTGCGACTGCGCGGCCAGCGCCGGTGCGTCCAGGCGGACCCCGGCCCGCTCCACGTCGACGAGCACCGGAATCAGGGGGCGCTCGATCTCGCGATACACGCCGGCAACCTCGTCCCGGTCCAGCAGCCGCTCGAAGATCGGCGCGAGCTGGCCGGCGAGATCCGCGCGCTCGCCCGCGTAGTTGACCACCGCCTCGGGTGGCAGCTCGGCGAGCGACAGCGCCTTGGCTCCGCGGCCGCACACGTCTTCTTCGCTGAGCGCCTTGTAGCTGGTGTGCTCGAGGGCCAGGTCCTCCAGCCGGTGCGTGGAGCGGGTGGCGTCGATCAGGTAGCTCGCGATCATCGTGTCGAGGTCCAGGCCGCGGAGCGCGACCCCGTGCCGGGCGAGCACGACGGCGTCGAACTTGAGGTCGTGGCCGATCTTCCCGATCGACGCGCGCTCGAGCGCCGGCCGCAGCGCCTCCAGCACCGAGGCGAGCGGGAGGCACGCGAACTCGCCGAGCGCGCGGTGACCGATCGGCACGTAGTCGGCCTCGCGCGGCGCCATCGAGAACGACAGGCCGACTATCGCGGCCAGCATCGCGGCGCCCTGATCCGGGACGACGCGCAGCGCGAAGCGGGGCGCGGCCCGGAGGCGCGCGGCGAGCGCGGCGAGCGCATCGGGCGTGTTCACGACGCGGTAGGTCTTGACGACCGTCTCGGCCGTCGGCGCGAACTCGGTCACCAGCGTCCGGAAGCCGAGCTCGCTGAAGATCTCGAAGCAGCGCTCGCGAGAGACGCCGCGGTAGCGAAGGGCCTCGGGATCGAAGGCGACCGGAACGTCGACGCGGATCCTCGCGAGCTCGCGACTCTGCCGCGCCTGCTCGGCATGGGCGGCGAGCCCCTCGCGGTAGCGCTTCTGCGGGATCTCCTTTGCGTGTGCGATCAGGTTCTCCAGGTCGCCGTACGTGCCGATGAGATCCTTCGCCCCCTTCTCGCCGATGCCGGGCACGCCCTTGATGTTGTCGATGGTGTCGCCCATGAGCGCGAGCACGTCGACCACCTGGCCGGGCGCGACGCCGAACTTCTCCTTGACCGCAGCGGCGTCGTACCAGAGGCCCTCGTCCCGCGGGTTGAAGACGCGCATGCCGTCGTGGACGAGCTGAAAGAAGTCCTTGTCGCCGGTGACGATCACGACGTCGAAGCCGGCGGCCGAGGCCTGGGTGGCGAGCGTTCCGATCACGTCGTCGGCTTCGTAGCGCTCGGAGGTGACGATCGGGACGCCGAGCGCCTCGCACGCCGCGTGCACCATCGGGATCTGCTCGGCCAGCTCGTCGGGCATCGGCGCGCGGTTCGCCTTGTAATCGGCCGCGAGGTCGTCCCGGAACGTGCGGCCGGGGAGATCGAACGACGCGGCGATGTAGGCCGGCCGCCGCTCGTTCAAGAGCTTCCTGAGCATCGTGACGAAGATGTAGACCGCGTTGGTCGGGCGCCCCTGCGCGTTGCGGAGGAGGCCGCCCTCGGCGGTGCGGACCGGGGCGTGATAGGCGCGGTACATCTGCGAGCTGCCGTCGACGAGGTAGAGCACCGGAGTGGCGAGCATCAGAGTGGGGAAATTTTTACTATATCATTCGCATATGCGGTTCCGCGCGGTTTCCGCGCTCCTCGTGCTGGCGACCGTCGCGACGGCGTCCGGCTGCGACGGCGTCCGGTTCTTCCGGCAGTACGAATACGAGGAGGACATCTACCTCTCGCTCGACGGCAGCGCGACGGTGTACGTGAACAGCTCCGTCCCGGCGCTCGACGCGCTTCGGGGCGCGTCGTTCGACACCGCCCCCACGGCGCGGGTGGACCGCGCCGCCGTGCGCGCGTACTTCTCCTCGCCCGTCACCCACGTCCGGCGCGTGTCCACCTCGCGGCGCAGTGGACGGCGCTTCGTGCACGTCCGCCTCGACGTCGACGACATCCGGCGGTTGAGCGAATCGGCGCCGTTCGCGTGGTCCAACTATCAGTTCGGCCGTGACGGCAACCTGTTCGTGTACAGGCAGGCGATCGGCGTGTCGGCGGGCAAGGACGTCGGTGACGTCGGCTGGAGCGGCGACGAGCTGGTGGCGTTCCGGCTGCACCTCCCGAGCCGCATCGTGTACCAGAACAACACCGAGCCGGTCCGGCGCGGCAATGTCGTCGTCTGGGAACAGCCGCTCGCCGACCGGCTGCGCGGCGCTCCGCTGATGCTCGACGCGCGGATGGAGACGCAGTCGATCCTCTATCGCACGCTGTGGCTGTTCGGCGCGACCATGCTCGCCGTCGCGCTCACGTTCGGGATCGTCATCTGGTTGGTGCTGCGGCGCGGCGCCAGGGTCGAGCACGCCCCGGCGCCCTGAGCGTCCGCGGCCCGCGCCGGCGCGACCACGCACGGGCCCGCGAACGCGAGCGGAGGAGCCCCGCGAGCCCTGAAGAACGAGGAACCGCCATGTCAATGCCCTTCGGCGCCAAGCCTGCGGTGCTGCGCTGCTCCCGCTGCGGGAGGTTCGTGGACTGGGCAGAGGCCCGGCTCCAGATCGTGTGCACCTGTCGTCCCCGGCTCGATCTCCCACCGGTCCTGGTCCGCGAGGCGACCGACGTCGACCGCCCCGCCGCGCGCGAGCTGTTCGAGCGCGACTACGGCCGGACGAAGATCGTGGCGTTCGGCGAGGTCATGGACATCGATCAGATGCCCGCCCTCGTCGCCGTGATGCGCGACGATCCCTCGGGTGCGCTGGCGTACCGCCTCCTCGGCGACGCGCTGCACATCGTTGCCCTCGCGACCGATCCCATGTGGCAGCGATCCGGCGTCGGCGGCCATCTCGTCGCCGAGGCCGAGCTGCTCGCGCGCCGCCTCAAACTGGCGCGCGTCCTCGTGTCGACCACGAACGACAACCTGCCGGCGCTCTATTTCTATCAGCGCCGCGGCTACCGGCTCACCGCCCTCGTTCCCGACAACGTCATCGAGCACACGAAGCGCGAGACCGCCGGATTCGCGGGAATCCCCGTGTGCGACGAGATCCGGATGCAGAAGACGATCGAGTAGCGGATGGCGCGCGCCTGAGCCGCCGATGATCGAGCATCCCTACTGGTGGGACACCGTCGATCCCCCGAAGAGGCCCCGGGTGCCGCCGCCGCACGCCGACGTCGTCGTGGTCGGCGCCGGATACACGGGCCTCGCCGCCGCGCGGCAGCTCGCGCGATCGGGCGCCGTCACGATCGTGCTCGACCGCGAACACGTCGCGTGGGGCGCGAGCTCCCGCAACGGCGGTCAGGTGCTGCCGGGCCTCGCCGTCGCCGCCGCGACGCTCGTCGAGACGATGGGCGGGACGCGCGCGCGGGAGATGTTCGAGCTGTCGAAGCAGGCCATCGCGGAGCTGGAGAACCTGCTCCTCGACGAGAAGATCGACTGCCACTACACCCGCCGGGGACACATCCAGGCGGCGGCCAAGCCGTCGCATTTCGACGAGTTCCGCCACGAGCAATCGCTGCTGGCGCGCACGTTCGATCACCGGGTGGAGCTCGTGCCGAGGTCCTCGCAGTGGACCGAGATCGGCACGACGGCGTATCACGGCCTGCTGATCGATCCGTCGAGCGGCGCGCTCAACCCGGCGCAGTTCGCCGAGGGACTCGCCGCGGCCGCCCAGCGGGCCGGCGCGCGCATCATCGAGAACTGCGAGGTGCGCGCGCTCCAGCGAAGCGGATCGCGCTGGACCGTCGCGACGTCGCAGGGCAGTGTGGACGCCGCCGACGTGCTCGTCGCCACCAACGGCCACACCGGCCGGCTCACGCCGTGGCTCCAGGCCCGCGTCGTTCCGGTCGGGAGCTACGCGATCTCGACCGACCCCCTGCCCGAAGACCTGGCGTTCGATCTCCTGCCGCACGGCCGGACGGCGTTCGACTCGAAGCACTTCCTCCACTATTTCCGTCTGACGGCCACGCGCCGACTGATCTTCGGCGGCCGCGCCGCGTTCTCCGCGCCATCGCCGGAGGGTGCGCGTCACGCCGCCGCCATCCTCCATCGCGACCTGCTGCGGCTGTTTCCGGATCTGGCAGAGGTCCGAATCAGCCACGGCTGGGGCGGCTCGGTCGCGTTCACGCGCGACCGCCTGCCACACGCCGGGCGGCACGGCGTGTGGTACGCCCTTGGGTACGGCGGCCACGGCATCGCCATGGCGACTCACCTCGGCACCACCCTCGCGCGTCGCGTCACGGGCGAAACGGTCGCGCACCCGCTCCTGAGCGATCGCTTTGCGAAATTTCCCTTGTACCGCGGGAATCCGTGGTTTCTGCCGCTGGTTGGCGCCTACTATCGAATCCAGGACCTTATCGACTGAGCGGGAGATGCCTTTCACGGCAATGCGGCGTGGGAGGGACAGCCTGCCTGACGCCTGTGGAGGATGTCGGCCAGTCGCCGCCCGGCCAGCTTGCGGTAATCACCCGCCGGCTGGCGGACGTATTCCCTTGTTGTGGACCGGCCCCGTTCGTGCACGGGGCCGGGCGATCATCGATGCGCCCGATATGGCTCGGTCTGTGCGCCGCCTTCGTGCTGGGGCTGTGCGCGCCTGGCGCTGCCCAGCCGTCCCCTGCCCTGAGCGGCCGGGTGGTGGATCAATCGGGGCTTCCGCTGCCGGGTGTGACCATTGTGGTCGCGCCCGGAGCCACCCGGGCGACGACCACCGACGCCGACGGCCGGTTCGCGTTCGACCTTCCCCCCGGCACCTATCGAGTCGCGGCCGACCTTGCGGGCTTCACCCCCCTCGATCGTACCGTCGTCGTTTCCGCGGGCTCCCCGGGCACCCTCGACCTGACGATGATGGTGGCGCTCAGCGAGCAGGTCGCGGTGACCGCTGCGCCGGAGCCGATGGTGGGCGCGCCGGCGCCAACGGCCGGGGCCACGGTGTCGCGTCAGGTCATCGAGGCCGCGCCGCGACAGAACAACACGTTCGACGACGTGCTGCCCCTCCTGCCCAACGTGGTACGCGGCCCTGACGGCCTCATCAGCATGGCGGGGGCGCGGGCACCCCAGGGCCAGCTCCTCGTCAACGGCTTCAGCCAGAACGATCCGGTTCTGGGCGAGCCGGACATCCAGCTGCCCCTCGACCCGATCGGCTCGGTGCAGGTCCTCGTCAACGGCTACCGCGCCGAGTACGGACGCGCCGTCGGCGGCGTGACGCTCGTGCAGATGCGGTCGGGCACCGACACCTTCCGGTTCAACTTCAACAGCTTCGATCCGCGGCTGCACTTCTCGCACGGCGGCATCGACGGCGTCGAAGCCTGGGAGCCGAATCTCGGCTTCAGCGGGCCGATCGTGAAGGGGCGCTTGTGGTACGCGCAGGGGATCGACTACCGCTTCGTCCGGAACTACTCTGACACGAGCGGCGGCACGCAATCCAGCAGGTACACGGCTGCGCTGTCGTGGACGTCGGTCGACTGGCGGCCCGCCACCGGCCACCAGGTGTCGATCTGGGTGGACGACGACCCGCAGCGGACCGATCGGCTCGACATCGGCGCATTCACGCCGGCCGCGTCGGTGCCGGCCCTGCGCCGTGGCGGCCTGCGGGCGGCGGTGCAGGACCGCCTGGTTCTGGGATCACGCTCCACGTTGGAGACCGGGCTGCAGGCCGCCTCGCTGCCGACCGACGTGACGCCCAATGGCGGGCAGCCCTATTTCGTCGCCCACGACGACGCGAGCGGCAGCTATTTCGACCGGCAGGAGCGGCGCGCGTCTCGCCTCGAGGGGACGGGCGCGTTCACGCACATCGCGGGGGCCCACCTCGTCAAGGCGGGCGGTACCGTGGGCGCCCTCGGTTATCGCGGGACCGACGTCGCGGCCCCGGTGGTCCAGCTCCGGTCCGACGGCACCGAGGCGCGCAGCATCGACTTCTCCGGCGGCGGGCACGTCGCGGCTCGCGCCGCCGAAATCGGGGCGTACGTGCAGGACGCCTGGACCGTGAGGCCGATGCTGTCCATCGAGGCCGGCGTGCGATACGACCGCACGTCGATCGCGGCAGGCGGCGTGCTGGCTCCGCGGGTCGGCCTGACGTGGAAGCTGGACGCGCGAACGACCATCACCGGCGGCGCCGGCGTCTTCGGCGACAAGGTGATGCTCGCGGCGGCGGCGTTCCCGTCGCTCGCGTCACGCACCATTGTCGAAGACGATGGCCAGGGCGCGCTCGTCGGCAGGACGACGCTCGTGAACGTGCCGGGCGGCGCGCTCGGAATGCCCCGGGCGCGGGCGTGGAACGTCCAGTTCGACCGGCGGTTCGACACCGGCTTCCTCGTCAGGCTGTCGTACCAGGAGCGATCGGGGTCGGACGAACCGATCGTCGACGTCGACACGGCCGGCGGAAAGCTCGTCCTCACGAACGGCGGGCGCTCGGAGGCGCGAAGCCTGGACGCGACGGCCGGCTACCGGTCGCCTGGCGGCCGCGAGTCGGCGTACGTCTCGTACGTCCGGGCCTCGGCGACCGGCGACCTCAACGACTTCGCCTCCCTGTTCGGCAACCTGATGGAGCCGTTCGTGCAGCCGAACGCGCGAGGGCCGCTCGCCACCGACGTGCCCGACCGCGTGCTGACCTGGGCGCTGCTCTCGCTGCCGTCGCGGATCACGCTGGCGCCGTTTCTCGAGGTGCGCAGCGGGTTTCCGTACTCGCCCATCGACGACGGCTGGCGGTTCGTCGGCCGGCGGAACGGGGCGAGGTTTCCCTCCTTCGCGGCGTTCGATCTGTCGGTGAACAAGATCGTCAGGCTCCCGCACCGGCTGCCCGAGGCGCGGGTCGGCGTGCAGCTGTACAACCTGACCGGCACCGGCAACTGGCGAGACATCCAGCGCGACGTCGCGCGCGCCGACTACGGCTCGACCTACAACCCGGTTCCCCGCGAGGTGCGGAGCGTGTTCGAGCTCCTGTGGGGCCGCTGACGCCCGGCTGGCGCTATCGCGAGGCGCGCGCCAGCGTGACGGCGGTCTCGCCCTTCATGGCGTCGTAATACTCGGTGAAGCGCTTCGGCTCCGCGTGCCGGTCGTACGGCTTCAGGTTGTTCGCCCACCGGTAGCCGATGGGCTGGTACAGCAGCTCCGCGTCGACCTTGAAGGGGCCATCGGCGTCGTTCACCGGCACCGAGTACCGGATGCGATCGCCGTCGCCGGTGAAGTCGGCATCGCCAAGGGCGGCCCCGACCACGGCGATCTGTCGGTCGGCGGTCGTCTTGTCGAAGCCGCGAGGCAGGAGCCGGTTGTCCTTCAGATAGCGGACCGCGGTCAGCAGGCCCGTCGTCACCTCGCCACCGGGGCCGCCCAGGATGCTCTCGTAGATCTGGACCTGCTCGCTGCGCCGGATTTCGGTGTAGTGCGGCTCGAACGTCGTGGCGTCGGCGTCGTTGTCGTTGCCCTGGATGGAGCCGTCCGCGTTGAGCGCGCCCGACTCGAACACCGTCCGGCCGTGGCGGTCGCGCACCACCACGTGCAGCCACGCGCGACGCGCCGGATACGCGGTCGGGAGCTTGTGCCCGCCCAGGTTCTCGACCGCCACGTCCGCCTCCAGGCGCCCTGCCGCGACCCGCACCTGCGGGATGCCGAGGTGCGCCGCCTGCGTTTCGAGGTATTGGATCGTGCGGTCGGCTGCCGCGGTCAGCTCCTGGGGGAGTGCCGCCACGTCGAGGTCGCCGCGGTAGCGGTTCAGGATCCGCTGAATGAAGAAATTGGAAGCCACGAACAGGTGGCGCGCCGCACCGGGTCGGGGCACGCCGAAGACGCGCGTGATCGGCACGTCCTGGTTGATGACCGGCATGTGGCACGACTGGCAGCTCTGCTGGTCGCTGAAGTCGCTGTGCAGCCACTCCTGATACGGCACCTGCTCGGGGAGCTCGCCGATCACCTTGCCGTCGGGACCGAGCGCCTTCGTCAGCAGCGTGTGGCAGGACGCGCAGAGCTTCGAGTCGCGGATGTGATCCGACTGCGTCGGGTGGTAGCCCTCCGTGGAGGTCGTCATGATCCGCTTCTGGCCGTCCTCGATCGGGTACGGACCGTATTCGGGCCGCAGGCCGTCGGCGCCCGGGGGCGCCACGACGAATCCGCCGTTGTAGCTCTCGGGCGTGCCAAGGTGTTCCTCGGTGATCTGATGGCACACCGAGCAGGAAACGCCGTCGGCCGCCTGGCGCCCCTCCTTGTCGTCGGCGGCGAACGGCAGATGGGCGAAGACGCCTGCGCGCTCGCCGCGCACGGACGCCTCGTAGTGCGGGATCGGCATGTGGCACACCGAGCATTCGTTTTCGATGTCGGGCTGCGACTCGGGATGATCGACCGACTCGCGGCGGACGCTCGCCTGCCAGTACGGATCGCGCGACGAGTTGGCCATCATGCTCGCCCGCCAGGCGAAGCCGATCGAGACGTCCTCGCCAGACGGCGCGGTCAGGCCGTTGTGGCAGGCGATGCAGCGATCGGAGGTCTGGAAGGCCGGACGCGGCGGCTGGCTGCGGCCGGGACGGGCCGTTCCGCCGACCAGCGCGGCCGTGCACGCCAGCAGACCGCCGAATCGGGCGATGCGGCTCATTTCCAACCCTCCAGGAGACCGCCGTCGAACCAGTCCCACAACAGATAGAAGACGATCTGCTTCGGGCGGCCGGCGGTGTCGTTGATCGGCAGTCGCCAGCCGATGTTGGCGCGCACGTGCTGGCGGCGGCTCAACGTCACCTGGAACTGCGGCAACAAATCGAAGTCGGTCCTGGCGCCCGTCTCGAAGTCGCGGTCGGCCAGCAGCTCGATCATCGGGGTCCACATCCGTCCGAGCCCGTCCTCCTGGCGGAAGCTGCGTCCGACGGCGGCGCGGCCGAACGCGGCGCGCGGCGCGTCCTCGGTCGACGTCGGCTGCTCGGTGCCGCCCTGAAGCTGGATGAACGACTCGGACGGCAGGATGCGGCCGTACGACGCGAACGCCTCGATCACGGTGACGCCGCTGCCGAGACCTTTGTCCTTGTTGCCCGTCGGCAGAATGAGCTCGCCCTGCGCGCTCAGGATCGAGTCGTGGCTCGAGAAGAGCACGTGCTTGAGGCCGAATCCGACGTCGCCCACGCCGCTGACGACCGAGCTCGAGGCGTCGTGCAACGAGCTGAACGGCACCGACACCTCGAGCTGGTCGCGGATGCCGTAGCGGTGCTCGTAGACGAGCTCGTTGCCGACGTCGGGCGCGTGCTTCGCGTCCACCGCGGTGGTGATGACCGTTTCGTCCTCGGGAAAGGCCTTCTCCGTGGTCAACGGACGCGGCAGATTGAGCTCGCCGCGCGGCCATGCGGGCTCCCGGCAGAAGCCGCGCAGGTAGCGGATGACGGCTTCCAGCTGCCGGCGGGTGAGCGCCGCGGAGAACGACGGCATGATGCGCGAAAAACCGCGGCCGCGGCCGCCGTCGTGGATGGTCGCCATCCAGTCGACGTCGAGTTCGGGGGTCGTCTGATCGCAGGCCGTGAAGTCGGGAAAGGTGGCGGGCCTGTCGAAGCCGATGGTGGACTGCGGCGCGCCCTTGCCGTCCGGGCCGTGGCAGCCGGCGCACCCGGCCTGAAAGATCGCCTTGCCGTCGGTCAGCCCGCTGGTGGCGTTCTCCGCGCTCTGGGCGCGCGCGGTGCGACCGCCGCCGGTGAGGGCGAGCGCCGCGAGCAATGACGCGATTCGAAGCGGAATCGGCATGGGTGCATATGATAGCCGGCTGCTATCGGCTCGAGGTCTTCTCCGCCGCGCGCTCGGGCGCATCGGGCGGGACGGCGTGGGCGTTGCCGTCGAGATACCGCTCGAACCAGTAGATCTGCCAGCGGAGGCTCTCGACGAGATGGTTCGGCTCGCCCGTGCGCGTCAGGTTGTGGTTCTCCCTCGGGAAGAAGACGATTTCGCTCGGGGCGCCGAAGTGCTGCAGCGCGCGGAACCACTGCTCGCCCTGCTCGATCGGGACGCGGAAGTCCATGTCGGAATGGAGGATCAGCGTCGGCGTCTTGACGTTGCGGGCGTACTTGAGGGGCGAGGCGTTCCAGAAGGCCTCGAACTTCTCGAAGATGTCGCCGCCGAAGTCGTCCGCATGTCCGTACATGCCGTCGCGCGTGCCGTCGTCGCTCAGGAAGTTCGAGATGCCGCGGAGCGTGACCGCCGCCTTGAACCTGGTCGTGTGGCTCACGATCCAGTTCGTCATGTACCCGCCGTAGCTGCCTCCCGTGACGCCGAGCCGGTTCTTGTCGATCCACGGGTATCTCGCGAGGACCGCATCCACGCCGTTCATGATGTCCACGTAGTCCTTGCCGCCCCACTCGCCCTCGATGCCCCGCTCGAACTTCTCGCCGTAGCCGGTGGAGCCGCGCGGGTTGGTGAAGAACACGGCCCACCCGTGCGCGGCGTACACCTGGAACTCGTGATACCAGTCGTAGCCGAGCATGCCGGCCGGTCCGCCGTGAATCGTCAGGACCATCGGATAGGTCCGGCCGGGCTGCCAGCCCACCGGCTTCATGAAGAAGCCGTCCACGTCCCAGCCGTCGGCGCCCTTGAACGGCACCCGCTCGACCGGTACCAGATCGAGCTGCTTCCAGAGCGACTGGTTGAGGTGCGTGAGCCGCTTCTCGCTGGAGCCGTTGGCCTCGGCGACGTAGAGATCATCCATGTGCTGCGGGTCGTTCAGCGCGAAGGCGAGGCGGCCGCTCTTCGGGTCCACGTCGAAGAGGTGGACGGTCCGCTCGCCCGACGTGATCGGCGCGGCCCGCCGGGCCGCGAGGTCCGCCCGATACAGCCTGGTCGTGCCTTTGACCCCGGTTTCGAAATAGAGCGCCCGGCCCCCTTCCGTCCATCGCAGCCCTGAGGGCAGCAGGTCGAGGCCGTCGACGGCGAGACGCGACGGACCGCCTGCGCTCGGCGCCAGCCAGATCTTCGTGTGCGACTTCTCGGGCACGGCCGCGAGGAACGCGATCGTGCGGCCGTCCGGCGACCAGCGCGGCGACCGATCGGCCTCCTGGTGATCGGAGATCCTGACCGGCGCCCCCCCGTCGGCGCCGATGACCCAGACGTCGGCGTCGTGATTGCCGTCGAACTCGTGCCCGCTCCGGTTCGAGACGAAGGCGATCTTCGAGCCGTCGGGCGACCATTGCGGATCGCTGTCATTCCAGTCGTCGCCGGACGTGATCGGCCGCGCGCGGCCGGAGTCCGCCTCGACGATCCAGAGGTGCGTCCTTCTGTCGTCGAACCAGCCGCTGTCGTTGAATTTGTAGCCCGCGTGCCGGTAGTGCCGGACGTCGCTCGGGGACTTGCCTTCGTCGCCCGGGCCGCTGCGGCTGACGACGGCGAGGCGCCGGCCGTCGGGCGACCACTGGAACGACGACACGCCGTTTCGAAGGGCCGTCACCCGTCGGGGCTCACCGCCCGACATCGGCATCACCCAGACCTGCGCCCGCGGATCGCCGGTCTCGCCCGGCGTCGTCCGCGCGGAAAGAAAGGCAATCGCTCGTCCCTCCGGGCTCCAGCGCGGATGGGTCGATGAGGGCACGGCGTCGGTCAGCGCGATCGGGTCGCGCGACCCGTCGGCCGCCACCATCCACAGGTCGGTGTGGCGGCGGTTCTGCTTCCGGTCGATTGTCGTGACCGTGTACACGATCGCCGACCCGTCGGGCGAAAAGTGCGGATCGCCGAGGAACTCGAACGCCAGATAATCCTCGGCCGTGACGCCGCGGGTCTGCGCGCCGGCAGGGACCGCGATGTGGATGAGCACGACAACGGCCAGACAACGAATGATGCTGCGCATGATCCCCCCAGCCTCCAGCCGAGCCCCTGCATTCACGCCCGCCTCCGGCGCGCCGGCGCACGCGAGGCCCGCTCGACCGGCGCCGCCTTCTTTCTGCCGGCGCTGATCGTGTCGAGGCTCTTGCGCAGCGCCTCCATCAGGTTGACCACCTTGGGCGGTGCCTCGACCTCCTGCGTCACGACCTCGCGCCCCTCGATCTTGGCGTCGATGACCGCCCGCAGGCCGTCCTGGTACTCGTCGCGATACGACGCGAGGTCGACGTCGCCCTCGAAGGTGCCGATGACCTGGCGGGCCAGCGTGACTTCGTCCGGTTTGACGCGCTCTGGCACGCCGCCGAGCTCGTCGATGGCGTCCATGCTCCTGATTTCGGACGCATGGCGCAGCGTGTACATCACGAGTCCGCGCTCCCGTGGCTGCACCTGCACCAGGTACTCGCGCCCGTAGAGGGCGACCTTCCCGATGCCGGCCTTGCCCTTCATGCCTTCGCGGATGACCGCAAACGCCTCGGTTGCCACCGGGCCGTCCGGCGCCAGGTAGTAGGGGCGCTCCAGGTAAATCGGGTCGATGGCGGTGTCGTCGGTGAACTTCTCGAGGCTGATGACGCGCGTCGACTGCACACGCACCTTCTCGACGTCCTCCTCGTCGACGACGACGTACTGGCCCTTTTCGAACTCGAAGCCCTTGACCAGATCGGTGTTGGGCACCTCGCGCTGGCACTGCGGGCACCAGCGCTTCTGCTGGATGCGCGTGCGGCACTCGCCGTGCAGCTGATTGAAGCTGAGGGTGGCCGCCGCATCGGTTGCGGGAAAGACCTTGATCGGGATGTTGACCAGGCTGATCTTCAGGTAGCCCTTCCATGTCGGACGCGCGGCCATGACGTGCGCTCCTCGAATTGAATGGTGACCGAGTGGCTCCCACGAGTACCATCGCGGGTCGTGACGAGCAGCGGCGACATCACGCCGGCACGGATTGCCGACACCGAACGGACGATCCGCCCTCACATCCGCCGTACGCCCCTCGTCGAGGTGGCCGGCGCCGACGTGGGGCTGGATTCTACCAGTGTGGTGTTCAAACTGGAATCGCTCCAGCATGCCGGCTCGTTCAAGGCGCGCGGCGCGTTCGCCAATCTCCTGACCCGGCCGGTGCCGCCCTCCGGAGTGGTGGCAGCGTCGGGCGGGAACCACGGCGCGGCGGTCGCGTTCGCGGCGATGCGCCTCGGGGTGCCGGCGCGCATCTTCGTGCCCCGCGTGGCGTCTCCGGCCAAAATCGCACGGATTCGCGGCTACGGCGCGGAGCTCGTGGTCAGCGGCGACCGATACGCGGACGCCCTGGCCGCGAGCGAGCGCTGGATGGCCCAGTCGGGCGCGATGGCGGTGCACGCCTACGATCAACCGGAGACGCTGCTCGGCCAGGGGTCCGTGGGGCTGGAGCTCGAGCAGCAGGCGCCCGACCTCGACACCCTGCTCGTCGCGGTCGGCGGCGGCGGCCTCATCGGCGGCATCGCCGCCTGGTATCGCGGCCGCGTCCGCGTCGTTGCGGTCGAGCCCGAGGCCGCCCCGACGCTCACCGCGGCGCTGGCGGCCGGCCGGCCGGTCGACGCGCCCGCCGGTGGCATCGCCGCCGATTCGCTCGCGCCGCGGCAGGTCGGCGCGCTGATGTTCCCGCTCGCACAGGCGTTCGTCTCGGGCGCCGTGCTCGTCTCCGACGCCGGCATCCAGGAGGCGCAGCGGCGATTGTGGGACGCCCTTCGCGTGGTCGTCGAGCCGGGCGGCGCCGCGGCGTTTGCAGCGCTGATGTCGCGTCGCTACCGCCCGGAGCCGGGCGAACGGGTCGCCGTGCTGCTGTGCGGCGGGAACACCGAAGCGGTCAGCTTCCCCACGTGAGCGGCCGCCAGATCAGGCGAACAGGCGCTCGAAGTTGCCGCCGACGATCTTGTCGCGCACTTCCGGCGCGATCCCGAGCCGGTCGAGCGTGCGCGACTGCTCGTCGAAGACGTCCTTCACCCAGCCGCGCGGAAAGAACGACGAGTCGGTGCCGAACAGAATCCGGTCGGGGCCGGCGGCGGCGAGCGCCTGGGCGAAGACCGCGTCGAGCGTCAGCCCCGGATGGTAGCGCATCCACTTGTTGGAGCTCGACGTGTCCAGATGGACGTTCGGGCACAGGTCGGCGAGCATCAGCGCCTCGCGCAGGAGCCCCGCGCCGAAATGCGGCACGATGAAGGGGACCGACGGGAACGCCAGCGCGACGGCGTGCAGATCGAGCGGGTTGCCGAATCGCACGTCGAACGGGCTCGGCAGGCCGAGGCGGGTCCGGGCGCCAATCGACAGCGCCCCGCAGTGGACGAACACCGCCGTCCCCGGTCGGTCGGCCGCGACCTGGAGCAGCCGGCTGACGCGGTCGTCGTGCAGCGAATAGCGGTGCATCGCCGGGAACAGGCAGATCGTTCGCAGGCGCCCCAGGTCGAGCGCCGCTGCCGCGCTGACCGGCGCCTTGGCGTCGGTCGCGTCGACCATGAACATCCCGACCAGGCGCGTTGGATGCCGAGCGACGGCGGCGGCAACCGACGGCGCGTCGCCGGGTACGCTCGCCATCATGGCCGCCCGCCCGACGCCGTGCCGGTCGAGCTCGGCGATCCAACGGTCGGCCAGTTGTTCGGGCGATCCGGGCGCTTCCCAGCCGAGCCTGGCCAGCGCCGTCTCCGCCGGCGCCTCTCGCGCGTCGCGCAGCCCGCGTCCGAGCGACGTGAAGAAGGTCGTGGAGAAGAAGTGGCAGTGGGCGTCGTTCAACATCTCGTCACGCTGACGGCGAGACAGCCAGCGCGTCGACCACGGCCGCCGTCATCTCGGTCGTGGTCGCGCGTCCGCCCAGGTCGGGCGTCCGCACGCGGCCGTCGGCCACCACCCGTTCGATCGCCGTGAGAATGCGATCGTGCAGGTCGCGGTGGCCCAGATGGTCGAGCATCAGGGCGCCGGCCCAGATGGCCCCGATCGGGTTGGCGATACCGCGCCCCGCGATGTCCGGCGCGGACCCGTGAATCGGCTCGAACATCGACGGGAACGCCCGCCCGGGGTTGATGTTCGCACCCGGCGCGATGCCGAGGCTGCCCGAGATGGCGGCGCCAAGGTCCGTGAGGATGTCGCCGAACAGGTTCGACGCGACGATCACGTCGAGGGTCTCGGGGTGGGTGACCATCCGCGCCGCCAGCGCGTCCACGTGGTACTTGCGGTACTCGACGCCGGGATAGTCCGTCCGCACGGCGTCGGCCACCTCGTCCCACAACACCATCGAGTGCTGCAGCGCGTTCGACTTCGTGGCGCTCGCGAGCAGGCGCTGCGGCCTGGCGGCCGCCGCCTCGAACCCGAACCGCAGGATCCGCTCGATGCCCCGCCGCGTGAACAGGCCGGTCTGCTCGGCGACCTCGTGCGGCGTGCCGACGTGCAGGCGCCCGCCGATTCCCGCGTATTCTCCCTCGGAGTTCTCGCGCACACAGAGCATGTCGATGTCCGAGGCCGTGCGCCCGGCGAGCGGCGATCGGATGCCGGGCAGAAGCCGCATCGGCCGCAGGTTCACGTACTGATCGAAGCGCTGCCGGATCGGCAGGATCAGCTCCCACACCGAGACGTGATCGGGAACGCCGGGCGCGCCGATGGCGCCGAGATAGATGGCGTCGAAGCCGGCGAGTCGATCGAGGCCGTCCCCCTCCATCATCCGGCCGTGCGCGAGGTAGTACTCGCATCCCCACGGCAGCGCGTCGAACTGCAGGTCGACGCCCGCGCCCCGCGCGGCGGCCCGCAGCACGTCGATGCCCGCCGGAATGACCTCCCGCCCGATCCCGTCGCCCGCGATCACCGCCACTCGAAATCGGCTCATGGCTCCCCCAGCCCCCAGCCTCCAGCCTCTGTTCTACATCCCCGGCGGCGTGAAGCGCCCGTCGGCTGCGAGCCAGCCGCCGTCGGCAAAGAGGATTGTACCCGTCACGTAGCTCGCCGCGTCGGAGGCAAGGAACAGCGTCGGGCCGACCATTTCCTCCGCCCGCGCCCAGCGGCCGAACACGCTCTTCTGTGCGTACGCCTCGTACCAGGCGGCGTTGGCCTTGATGGGCGTCGTGAGCGGTGTCTCGACGACGCCGGGCCCGACGGCGTTGACGCGCACGCCGGAGGGCCCGAACTCGGCCGCCGCCGTCCGTACCAGCTGCACGATTCCCGCCTTGCTCATGGCGTACACCGACTGGCCGGGCTCGACCACCTGCGACCGGATCGATGAGAAGATCACGATGCTGCCGCTCCGCTGGCGTGTCATGACGCGCCCGGCCGACTGCAGCACGTTGAAGCTGCCCTTCAGGTTGACCCGCACGACGCGGTCGAATTCGCTTTCGGTGTACTGGAGGATCGGTTTCCGCACGTTGACCCCGGGCGTGCAGACGACGATGTCCAGCCTGCCGTGCGCGGCGACGACGGCGCCCAATGCCGAGGCCGTGGCGGCACCGTCGCAGATATCGATTGCCGCCGCCGAAGCCCGCTCGCCGATCCGGCCCGCGACCGCCCTGGCAGCCTCGTCGTGGACGTCCAGGCAGGCGACCGTGGCGCCCATGGCCGCCGCCCCCATCGCCACGGCTTCCCCAATCCCCGATCCGGCGCCGATGATCGCGGCGATCTTGTTCGTCAGCGAGAAGATGTGATCCATGGCTCGTCCTCGGCTCGGCATGCCCCGGGGCTTATCCTTCTCGCCGCTTCGTCGCCAGCACCAGCGCGAAGCCCGCAAGGGCGGCCACGAGGCCGATCATGGCCGGGGTCAGGTTGCCGAATCCCCGGCCGCCGGTTGCCAGCTGCGCCGCGAGCATGGCCGCGACTCCGGCGGCGATCGCGGCGAGCGCTTCGATGGTTGACGCGCGCCGCATGAACAGTCCCGCCACCACCGGCACGAACAGGCTGACGCCGAGGAGCGTGTAGAAGATGCTCAGCACGCCGATCACCGTCGGCGACACAATCGCCAGCGCGACGCCGAGCGATCCGGACGCGACCGCGGCTCCCCGCGTCACGCTCAGCACGCGCCGATCGCTCGCCGAGGGATTGACGAACCGCCGGTACAGGTCCTGCGCGAGCGACGTCGTCAGCATGAAGAGCACCGCGTCGGCGGCGCTGATTTCCGCCGAGAACACCGCCGCCAGGCCGATGCTGCCGATGGCCGCCGGCACGCCGTACATCAGGATCATCGGCAGCGCGAGCTCGTTGTTCGCCAGCGCCGGGAACTTCGCGCGCGCGATGATGCCCATCAGCGCGGGGATCGGCGCATACAGCAGGAGCCCGATGGCGTTCGCGCCGACGCCGATTCGTACGGTGCGATCGTCGCGCGCGCCGTAGATCTTCTGGAGCAGCCCGGGCGAGATCACGAACGCCGGCCCGAGCATCGCGAGGTACATCCACCCGGACGCGCCCCCCTGCCACGGATTCCAGTACGCCGGACTGCCCTGCACCGCGCGCACGGCGCTCCATCCGCCGACGCCGGCGAGCGCGAGCGGCACCGCCATCGCAAACCCGCCGAGCTTGACGGTGAGCTGGATCATGTTCACCCACGCCGAGGTCAGGAGCCCGCCGGCGGTGAAGTAGATGGTGATGACCATGCCCGCGATCAGGCAGCCGGCGGCCTTCGGCAGGCCCGTGACGACGTTCAGGATCCAGGCGACCGCGATCAACTGGCCCGCGAGAATGGCGAGCGACCCGATCCACAGGAGCGCCGCCACGACGGCGCGGACGCTCCGGCTGTAGCGGAACTCGAGGAAGTCGCCGACGGTCCGCAGGTCGTGCGCCTCCGCCAGTCGACGAATTGCCGGGCCGATCCACAGAGCCAGCACGATGGAGCCGATGCCCGCCGATCCCACCCACCACCACGCCGCGACCCCGTCGCGATAGCCGAGGCCCGTCGCGCCGACCGTCGACCCGGCCCCGATGTTCGCGGCCAGCATCGTCGAGAAGAGCAGGCCCGGGCCGAGGCGCCGGCCGGCGACGAAGAAGTCCCTGGTGCTCGAAACCCTCCGGCCGATCCAGAGCCCGATCGCGATCAGCAGGCCGGAGTAGATCAAGAGCAGCGCGAGGTAACTGTTCACCAGGGTTCGGCCTATTTGCCCAGGTCTCGCACCGCGGGCAACCCGGGCAGCCCCGTCGCCTGCGTGACGGCGCGCTGGACGGCCTGCGCCATCGCCTCGGCGGCCAGGGCGCCGACCATGGTGATGTCGGCCTGGCCGTTCCAGCGGCCGGTGGCCAGCGAGAAGACGGTGTCGCCGTCGCCGTTGGTGTGCGACGGATAGATCGCGCGCGCATACCCGTCGTCGGCCATGAGCGCCATGCGGCTCGCCTCGGCCTTCGTCAGCTTCGCATTCGTGGCGACGACGCCGATGGTCGTGTTCTCGCCGGGCCTGGCGCGCGCGAGGAGGGCGCCCGAGCGCAGGATCTTCCGTGCGTCGGCCAGCGAGCCGTCGGGATTCAGCACGCCCGCGAGCACCTGGCCGGTGTCGGGATTGATGACGTCGCCGACCGCGTTGACCGCGACGATCGCGCCGACGACCAGGCCGTTCGGCATCACGAGCGCCGCGCTGCCCAGACCCGACTTCATCGGGCCCCGTTGTCCCGACGGATAGCCGGGGTGTTCGCGAAACCCGCCGAGCTTGCCGACCGTGGCGCCAGCGCCGGCCCCGACGCTGCCTTCGGCAACCGGGTCGGACGTCGCCGCCTCGGCGGCCTCGTACCCGCAGTCCGCGGTCGGGCGCACCTTCGGGTTCCCGCCGACCGGCAGGTCGAACAGGATGGCGGCCGGCACGATCGGCACCTTCGCGATTCGCACGTCGTACCCGATGTTGTGCTCGTCGAGCCAGCGGACGACCCCGCTGGCCGCGTCGAGGCCGAAGGCGCTGCCGCCGGCGAGCGAAATCGCGTTGACCTTGTCGACCATGTTGATCGGGTTGAGCAGGTCGGTCTCGCGGGTGCCCGGCGCGCCGCCTTTCTGCGACACCCCGCCGACCACGCCCTCGCCGTCGACGACGATCGCCGTGCAGCCGGTGGGGCGCTCGGTGAGGGTGTGCGACCCGACCTTGATGCCCGCGACGGCGGTAATGGTGTGGTTGGCCGGCGCCTGTGCCGAGATCCCGGCCGTCCAGACGGCCGTCAGCGCCACGCCGGCCGCGGCGAACGCCGTGGCCGTGAGAATCGTCGAACGCATGGTGTGGTCCTCGTGCTTCTCGTCAGAACGTCGGCGGTGTGTTGATCCACAGCAGCACGGCGTCTTCCTTCGACGGGTTGAACCAGCGGTGGCCGAGGGTGCTCTCGAACCAGAAGCTGTCCCCTTCCTGCAGTTTGTAGCATTCGAGCTCGTCGAGCCAGACCTCGAGGGCGCCTTTCAGCATGTAGATGAACTCTTCGCCCTGGTGCGAATAGGCGCCGTCGCTGCCGCCGCCCGGCGCCACGCGGAAGAGCATCGACTCGAGCATGGTCGTGCCGGTCGACAGCAGCTCCATCGAGACGCCGGCCTGCGTCTGCAGCAGGCGGCGGTCGCGCGGCCGCACCAGCCGGGACGCCTGGCGCGGCAGATTGAACAGCTCGAGCACCGTCGTGCCGTAGCCCTGGGCGAGCCGCTGCAAGGTCGCGACGGACGCGTTGGCGTGCGACCTCTCGACCGCGCTCAGGAAGCCGGCCGAGATCTTGGCGCGCCGGGCGGCCGCCGTGATGCCGAGGCCGCTGCGCTGCCTCAGCTTGCGCAGCTTCGGGCCGAGGTTCGGCGTCACCGGGTGGCCGTTGCCGACGGCCGGGCCGCCGAGCGCCTGCTTGATGCCGGGCACGTTGAGCTGCTTGACGTCACGGAGGTACTTGATCCGCTTCAGCACCTTCAGCAGGTCGGGGCTGTACAGGCGGTAGCGGCCGTCGCTCCTGGCGGGGACGACGAGGCCGACGCTCTCCCAGAGCCGGAGGGTGGACGGGCTGACGCCGAGGATGCGCGCCGTCTGACCGACGGTGAGGAAGCCGAGGCGGCTCGAGCGGGCCATGACGGACGGTGCCGGGATACTACAAGAAACCTGCAAAGTTTGACAACATTACAGGTTTCTAGTAGAAACTTCCCCTTTCCGGGAGTCCAGCCATGAGTGTGGCCACACGATCGGAGGCGGCCAGCTGCCGCTATTTCAGCGCCGGCGCGTGGCGCGAGTCGACGGCCGGCGAGCGGCTCGACGTCCGCAACCCGGCGACCGGCGACCTCATCGCCGCCGTGCCGCTCTGCACGCCGCAGGAGATCGACGACACCGTCGCGGCCGCCGATCGCGCGTTCCGCGCCTGGCGCCGTGTGCCGACGCCCGTGCGCGCGCGCTACCTGTTCAAGTACCGCGACCTCCTCGAGGCGCACAAGGAGGAGCTGGCCCGGCTCGTCACGCGCGAGCACGGCAAGGCGCTCGTCGACGCGCGGGGCTCGGTGCAGCGCGGCATCGAGGTCGTGGAGTTCGCGTGCGGCATCCCGACCCTGATGATGGGCGAAACGCTGGAGAACGTCGCGACCGGCGTCGACGCCTACAGCCTGCGCCAGCCGCTCGGCGTGTGCGTCGGCATCACGCCGTTCAACTTTCCCGCGATGGTGCCGCTCTGGATGCTGCCGATCGCCGTCGCCTGCGGCAACGCGTTCGTCCTCAAACCGTCGGAGAAGGTCCCGCTCACCGCGATCAGGCTCGTGGAGCTCGTGGCCGAGGCGGGGCTCCCCCCCGGCGTCGTCAGCCTGGTCCACGGGAGCGGCCGGCAGGTCCAGCAGCTCATCGACCATCCGCTCGTCCGCGCCGTGTCGATTGTCGGATTCGAGCGCGGCGGCCGGGGCCGTGTACGCCCGCGCGGCGGGGCTCGGCAAGCGCGTGCAGGCCCTCGGCGGCGCCAAGAACCACATGGTGGTCATGCCCGACGCCGACCGCGAGCCGGCGGTGGAGGCGATTCTGGGATCGGCGTTCGGCTCGTCGGGGCAGCGGTGCATGGCGGGCAGCGTCGTTGTGGTCGTGGAGCCGAACGACGCACTGGTCGCCCGGCTCACCGAGCGCGCGGCGGCCCTCAGGATGGGGCCAGGCGACGCGCCCGGCTGCGAGCTCGGCCCGGTCGTCAACGCGGCGCAACGCGAGCGGGTGCTGTCCTACATCGCGATCGGGATCGACGAGGGCGCCGCGCTCGCGCTCGACGGCCGGGCGAAGGGGCCGGAGGCAGGCTACTTCGTCGGCGCGACGATCTTCGACCGCGTCTCGCCGTCGATGCGGATCGCCCGCGAGGAGATCTTCGGCCCGGTGCTCTCGATCGTCCGCGCCCGGGATCTCGACGAAGCGCTCGCCGTCGTCAACCGGTCGTCGCTTGGCAACGGCGCCGTGATCTTCTCGCAGGACGCCACCGCGGTGCGCCGGTTCGTGAGCGAGGTGGAGGCCGGGATGGTCGGCGTCAACGTCGGCGTGCCGGCGCCCTACGCGGTGTTCCCGTTCAGCGGGTGGAAGGGCTCGTTTTTCGGCGATCTCCACGCCCACGGCAAGGACGGCGTGCGGTTCTACACGGAACAGAAGGTCGTGACCGCGAGGCAGGTATAGAGCAGGCGCGAAAGCGGGAGCGAGAAGACGAGAGGGCTCAGGGTCAAGGGCCCAAGGCTAAGAGCAGAGCGCCTGCGGCCACGCGAGCCCGAGGACATGCGGATCCGAGGGCGAGTGTCAGCGTCAGTCGCGGCGGGGGTGGGGCCCCGCCGCCAGTGAAAGTTGAGGGATGCCATGCGGCACCGTCGTACGCGGCAGGTCGTGTTGTTTCTCGTGGTGCTCACCGCCCTTGCCCCGGCAGCGTGGGCGCAGGTGACAGGATCGGTCGCCGGTACGGTCAAGGACTCGAGCGGCGCCGTGCTCCCGGGCGCCACGGTCACGATCAAGGGTCCGTCGCTCCAGCGGCAGAGCGTCACGACGACGACGACGGCCGACGGCACCTACCGCATTCCGCTGGTCCCGCCCGGGACCTACGACGTCACCGTCGAGCTGAGCGGCTTCACCGTTCAGGCGCGGCACAACGTCGACGTCGTCCTGAACCAGCAGACGACGCTCGACTTCGCCCTGCCCGTCGCCGGCGTCTCCGAGTCGGTGCAGGTGTCGGCCGAAGCGCCGCTCGTCGAGGTGACGCGCTCCGACGTCACCACGACGGTGTCGCAGCGCACGATCGACGCCCTGCCGCTCAACGGCCGCAACTTCACCGACCTGGTCGCCCTGGTGCCCGGCGCCAAGCCCGATCCGAACCTCACGTCCACGACCAACGTCGAGATCTTCGGCGAGCGCGCGAGCGCGGTTTCCTATCTGGTCGACGGGGCCGAGAACAACGACCCGGTCAACGGCGGCGCGCTCGTCCGCTATACGCAGGACTCCATCCGCGAGTTCGAGGTCATCACGACCGGCTACGCCGCCGAGTTCGGCCGCGCGCAGGGCGGCGTGGCGAACATCGTGACCCGGTCGGGGACCGACACCTTCTCCGGGCGCGCGTTCTGGTTCGCGCGCAACGACCGGTTCGACTCGAACAACATCCCGGCCCCCAGCCCGCTGCCGGCGGACTACGTGGAGCCGAAGCCGCCGAAGCTCGAGCGGTATCAATGGGGCGGCACGCTCGGCGGGCCGATCGTGAAGGACAAGGCGTTCTTCTTCGGGTCGTTCGAGAAGCTGAACGAGACGCGCGGCGTGAACTTCGACCAGAGCAAGATCCCGGCGTTCGTCCTGAGCGGACTGGCCACGCCGAGCCAGACGGAAGACTTCGGCATCGCGCCGGAGACCGCCGGCTTCACCGGCAACTTCAAGGTGGACGCGAACCTGAACAGGTCGAACCGCCTGACGGGCACGTTCAACCGCAGCACGAACACGAACAGCGGCCTCATCAGCTCGCCGGTCGCCGGCACGATTGCGATGCCGAGCGCCGCCGCGACGCGGGAGACGCCGGCCACGAGCGGGGTGATCCGGGAGACGGCGGTGTTCGGCGGGTCGAGGTTCCTCGAGTCGACGTTCGGCTTCACGCGCGGCGAGACCGGCAACAACCTCGGTCAGTCCGAGCGATCCGAGCCGCTGCTGATGCTGCTGCGGAGCGGCTTCATCCAGACGGGCGCGCCGTTCGGCGGCCAGACCGATCAGATCAGCAAGCGGTTCCAGGCCTCCCAGGCGCTCACCTCCTACCTGTCCGGCATGGGCGGCGATCACACGTTCAAGTTCGGCTGGGACTACAACCACATCGGCGTGACCGGGTACCAGCAGGTCACCAACGACGTCGAGTACTCGCCCGCCTACCTGGCCTCGAACCAGGCGGACGTCTTCGCGCAGGACTTCAATCTCTACGGCTTCGAGTGGTCGGCCGCGCGCTTCTTCACCCTGTCGTCGAATCCCGACGGGAACCTGAACCTGGACATCAAGAGCAACGACGTGTCCGGCTACGCGCAGGACCAGTGGCAGGTCCTGCCGGACGTGACGATCAACGCCGGGGTGCGGTACGACCACTCGAGCCTGTTCGGCGACTACAAGAAGGCGCTCGCGCCGCGCCTCGGCTTCGCCTGGGACGTGGGCGGCACGCACAGGACGATCGTCAAGGGCGACTACGGCCTCTTCTTCGACCGCAACCTGCTGCTCGCGGCGAGCACCGTGCCGGAGAAGGGGGGCGTGTTCACCAAGTCGGTCTTCGACGTGGCGCTGCCGCGGCTGGGCGCCGACTACACGAACTCGCTCATCGACTACGTCATCACCAGCGGGTTCCCGACCGGACCGGGTACCTTCGGGCCGCCGGAGAACCGGCTGTATCAGCCGATGGCGGCCGACCTGCGCGCCGATCCGCTGGCGATCTACAGGCTGCTCGGCATCTCGGTCTCCGACGCCGCGCACGCGCCGCTCGTGACCGCCGACAACATCCAGCAGCTGTCGGGCAAGACGGCGGACCAGGCGATTGCGATCCTCGAGCAGAAGTACCCCGGCACCGACTGGCGGTTCTTCGACGTGCCGGGCGGGTCCATCGTGGGCAACCGCGTGCTGTCGTTCTTCCCGCGCGGCTCGCTCGACGTCACGCGGCAGGTCTCGCAGTATTCGGGCGACAAGGTGCCGTACACCAACGCCTTCAGCCTCGGCGTGGATCACCAGCTCCCCGGCGACCTCGCCGTGTCGGCGATGTACGTGCGGCGGCGGTCGCGCGACCTGCTGACGCGCCGGGTGATCAACCTCTTCGACGTTCCGCCCGGCGACCCGAACTTCGGCAAGACGACCGACGGTGGGCCGCAGGTCAGCGAGGTCACCTACGACGGTCTCGTCAACTACGACGGAATCATCCTCTCGGCGCGCAAGCGGTTCAGCGACCGGTACCAGTTCGGCGTGTCCTACACCGGGTCGCGCGCCCGGGACAATCTGCTGACGGGGACCGTCGGATCCACCTTCGCCAACAACAACCACCCGGAGTTCGACTACGGGCCGTCCAACCAGTCGGCGCGGCATATCTTCGTCGCCAACGGCGTGGCGGTCCTGCCGTACGACATCAACGTCAGCGGCATCGCCTTCTGGCGCAGCGGCACGGCATTCAACCCCCGGGGGCTCGTCGACAGCGACGGCGACGGACTGGTCGATCAGCGCGACCTGACGCAGTCGCGGAACTCGTTCCGCATCAAGCCGTACGCCGACGTCGACGTTCGCGTCGAAAAGAAGGTGGTGTTCGGCAGCCAGTCGGCGAGCGTGCTCGTCGAGGCCTTCAACCTCTTCAACCGCGCGAACGTGGCCACGGTGTCGAACGTCTCCGGTCCGCAGTTCGGCACGCCGGTCACGTACCTGGGCGGCCGCGAGATCCAGTTCGGGCTGCGGTACTTCTTCGGACAGTGAGCGCCTCCCTGATCGATCGGGTGCTCGACGAGGTCGATCGCGCGACGGACGAGGTCGTCGGCTTCACCGCCGATCTCGTCCGCATCCCCACCGTGAACCCGCCCGGCGAGGAGTACGAGACCTGCGCCCGCTTGATCGGCGACCGCCTGGCCCGTGCCGGATTCGACGTCGAGTACGTGACGGCCGAGGGGCGGCCCGAGCACACGGCGCGCCACCCGCGGGTCAACGTCATGGGCAGCCGGCGGGGCGGACCGGGCCCGGTCGTGCACCTGAACGGGCATTTCGACGTCGTGCCGGCCGGATCCGGGTGGACCGTCGATCCGTTCGGCGGCCTCGTCCGCGAGGGCCGGATCTACGGCCGCGGCGTCTGCGACATGAAGGCGGGCATCGCCGCCGCCGTCTTTGCCGCCGAAGCCATCGGCCGGGCGGGCGTCGCGCTGCCGGGCGCGGTCGAGATCAGCGGCACCGTCGACGAGGAGAGCGGCGGCTGGGCCGGCGTCGCCTATCTCGCCGAGACGGGACGGATCGCGAAAGGCCGGACCGACTTCGTGATCATTCCCGAGCCCCTGAACGTGGACCGGATCTGCATCGGCCACCGCGGCGTGTACTGGTTCGAGGTCGACGCGCACGGCCGCATGGGGCACGGCAGCATGCCGTTCCTCGGCCGGAGCGCCATCGACGGCATGGGCCGCCTGCTCCAGGCGGTCCGCGAAGAGTTGATGCCGCGTCTCGCCTCGCGCCGGACCGCCGTGCCGGTCGTCCCCGACCGAGCCCGCCAGGCGACGATCAACGTCAACGGGATCAAGGGCGGCCAGAGGGTCGACGGCCTCCAGACGCCCTGCGTGGCCGACCGGTGCCGCGCGGTGTTCGATCGGCGGTTCCTGCTCGAGGAGGACTTCGACGCCGCCAAGGACGAGATCGCGGCCCTCGTCGCGCGCGTTCAGCAGGAGGCCGACGGCGTGCGGTTCGACGTGCGCGACCTGATGGTCGTCCACCCGACGCGGACGCCGGACGGCTCGCCGCTCGTCGCCGCGCTCGAATCATCCATCGAGCGCGTGCTGGGCCGGCGGGCGGCCATCATCGCCAGCCCCGGCACCTACGATCACAAGCACGTCGCCCGCATCGCCGGCGTCGCGCACTGCGTCGCCTACGGGCCCGGTGAGCTCGAGCTGGCCCACCAGCCGGACGAGTGGTGCCGCATCGACGACCTCGTCAACGCCACCAAGGTCCTGGCGCTCGCCACGCTCGACCTGATGGGTATCGGCGCGGGATAATCACCCGCTATGGGTACAGCCACCGTCGTCCAGACCGCGTGTCTCGCCGCGCTCGCGGCGTCGTTCGCCTGTTCCAAGTCGGAGCCGCCTCCCCGCCAGGCCCCTCCGCCGGCTCCCACGGTCCAGTCGGGCGATCACGTGCCGATCGGACAATTGCCCCAGATTGACGAGGCCACCTTGCTCGCCCGCACGCGCGTGCTCTCGTCGGACGAATACGAGGGGCGCGCGCCGGGCACGAAGGGGGAGGACCTGGCCGTCAATTACATCGCGGGCGAATTCAAGAAGATAGGCCTCGCGCCAGGCAACACCGACGGCAGCTATATCCAGAAGGTCCCGCTCGTCGGCATCACGGCGGCGCCGGCGCCGCTCGTGCTCAAGAAGGGATCCGAGACCGTCCAGCTCAAGTGGAAGGACGACGTCGTCGCGTGGACCAAGCACGTCGCGCCCGAGGCGGGCATCGACGGCTCCGAACTGGTGTTCGTCGGGTACGGCGTCGTCGCGCCGGAATACAACTGGGACGATTACAAGGGACTGGACGTCACGGGCAAGACCCTGGTCATGCTCGTCAACGATCCGCCCGTTCCCGATCCGTCCAATCCCGATCAGCTCGATCCGAAGACGTTCGGCGGCAAGGCGATGACCTACTACGGCCGCTGGACCTACAAGTACGAGATCGGCGCCCAGAAGGGCGCCGCCGGCGTCCTCATCGTGCACGAGACCGGTCCGGCCGGTTATCCGTTTGCAGTGGTCCAGGGCAATCTCGGCGAGAAGTTCGATCTCGTGACGCCCGACAAGAACATGGGCCGCGCCGCGATCGAAGGATGGGTGACGCTCGACAGCGCGAAGAACCTGTTCAAGATGGCCGGCCAGGACTTCGAGGCATTGAAGGCGCAGGCCGCGACCCGCGACTTCAAGCCGGTGCCGCTCGGCGTGACGGCCTCGATGACGCTCCACAACAGGCTCCGGACCATCGACTCCCGCAACGTCGTCGCGAAGGTCGAGGGGAGCGACCCGGCCCTGCGCGACGAGTACGTCGTCTACACGGCGCACTGGGACCATCTCGGCGTCGGCCAGCCGATCAACGGCGACCGCATCTACAACGGCGCCAAGGACAACGCGATCGGCGTGGCCGGCCTCCTCGAGATCGCGCGGGCGTACACCAGGCTGCCGACCAGGCCGAAGCGGTCCATGCTGTTCCTGTCGGTGACGGCGGAGGAGCAGGGCCTGCTCGGCTCGCAGTACTATGCGACGACGCCAATCTACCCGCTGGCGAAGACCCTGGCCGACATCAACATCGATGGCCTGAACGTGCACGGTCGCACGCGCGATCTGACGCTCGTCGGATACGGAGCGTCGGACCTCGACGACTACACGAGGGCCGTGGCGGGCGAGCAGGGACGGATCATCCGTCCGGATCCGGAGCCGGAGAAGGGCTTCTACTACCGTTCGGACCACTTCAACTTCGCGAAGCAGGGCGTGCCGGCGCTCGATCCGGACGAAGGCGTGGACTTCATCGGCAAGCCGGCCGGGTACGGCGAGAAGGTGCGCGAGGACTTCACCGAGCACGACTACCACAAGCCCTCCGACGAGGTGAAGCCCGACTGGGACCTGGGCGGCGCGCGCGAGGATCTGGAGCTTCTCTTCGCCGTGGGCTACCGCGTGGCGCAGGCCGACAGGTATCCCGAGTGGAAGCCGG
Organism: uncultured Acidobacteriota bacterium; assembly: GCA_963840225.1. Taxonomy (GTDB): domain Bacteria; phylum Acidobacteriota; class Vicinamibacteria; order Vicinamibacterales; family CAVVIG01; genus JBLMXQ01. The sequence goes on along the minus strand of CAWIYH010000003.1, from coordinate 1,053,609 downwards.
GCAACGAGTTCAAGGCGAAGCGCGAGGAGATGCTCAAGAAGTAGAGGCTCGAGGCTAGGGGCTAGGGGCTGGGGGAGGCTGGGGGCCGGAGCTTGAGGCGGGAGAGTGGCCATGGCAACCGAGACGACCGTCGGCACGATGACCGGCGAGCAGATGATCGCGGGCGCAAAGGCGCACACGCTCTTTGAGTGGTCCGCGCAGTCGAAAGTGGACCCGATTCCGGTGGCGCGGGCCAAGGGCATCTACTTCTGGACGCCGGAAGGCAAGCGGTTCATCGACTTCAACAGCCAGCTGATGTGCGTGAACATCGGGCACGGCGACGAGCGCGTCGTGCGCGCGATTCACGAGCAGGCGTCGACGCTGGCCTACGCCAGCCCGTTCATGGCCACCGAGGCGCGGGCCCGTCTGGGCGCCAGGCTGGCCTCGATTGCGCCTGGCGACATCGACGTGTTCTTCTTCACCAACGGCGGCGCCGAGTCCAACGAGAACGCCATCAGGCTGGCACGCCTCGCAACCGGACGGCACAAGATCCTGGCGCGCTACCGCTCGTACCACGGCGCAACGGCCGGCGCCATCTCGCTCACGGGCGATCCCCGTCGATGGGCCGCCGAACCGGGCCTTCCGGGGGTGGTCCACGTGCTGGACCCGTACCACGGCATCGAGCGCGGCTGGGAGCCGACCGACGCGTCGCTGGCCATGCTGGAGGAGATCATCCAGCTCGAAGGGCCGCGGACGATCGCGGCGTTCATCCTCGAGACGGTCACCGGCACCAACGGCGTCCTCGTCCCGCCGGACGGCTACCTGCAGGGCGTGCGCGAGCTGTGCACGAAGCACGGCATCCTGATGATCTGCGACGAGGTGATGTCGGGATTCGGCCGCACCGGGGCGTGGTTCGCCGTGGATCACTGGGGCGTGGTGCCCGACATCATGACCATGGCCAAGGGGCTGACGAGCGCGTACGTGCCGCTCGGCGCGGTCGGGATGCGCCGCGCGGTCGCCGATCAGTTCAAGGATCGCGTGTTCTACGGAGGGCTGACCTACAACAGCCATCCGCTCGCGTGCGCGGCGGCCCTGGCCACGCTGCAGGTGTACGAGGAGGATCGGCTGATCGACAACGCGAAGCGGATGGGCCTCCTGATGTCTGACCTGATGACCGATCTGGCGTTGCGCCATCCTTCGGTCGGCGCGGTCCGATCGATCGGGCTGTTCGGACTGGTCGAGCTGGTGCGGAACCGCACGACGAAGGAGCCGCTGGCGCCCTTCAACGGCACCTCGGACGAGATGGCGGCGCTCTCGCGGTTCTTCAGGGAGGAAGGACTCTACACCTTCATCCGCTGGAACACGTTCTTCACCAACCCGCCGCTCTGCATCACGGAGCCGGAACTGCGCGAGGCCTTCGCGATCATCGATCGCGGACTGGAGATGACCGACCGGGCGGTCCGGGACGTATGAACGGGTCGTGAGCCGTCGGGTCTCGCGGATCGCGCTCGCGCGTGCCGCCGCGCGCCTCAGGCGACAATCACGGCTGGAGCGCGGCGCTCGTTGCCCGATGGGGGCGCGCCGGCGCGTTCGCGAGATTCCAGCTCGCCTGATAGACCAGCCGGGCGATCTTCTCCAGCTTGACGTAGTTGATCTTCTCCGGACGATCGTACGGCGTGTGGTAGTCGGGGTGCAGGCCGGTGAAGAAGCCGACGGCCGGGACGCCGTGCTGCAAGAACGGCCACTGGTCGCTGCGCCGCACCAGGTTCGACGCGTTGTTGTCGTACCGCGGTTCGAGCTTGAGGCCGATTCCCGCGTTCGCCTCCGTGACGGAGGACTTCAACCCTTCCGCCCACTTGAGCCCGCCGACGTTCACCGCATTGGCGTTGGACTCGGCAGTCTGGGGTTCGAGGCCGAGAAAGCGCCGGCCGCCGCCGACCGGGATCTCCTCGTTCCGGCCGATCATGTCCATGTTCAGCACGGCGGCGACCGAGGTGAGCGGGGCGAGCGGACGTTCGGTGTATGCCCAGGCGCCGAGCAGGCCGCGTTCCTCGGAATTCCACGCCGCGAGCAGGACGCTGCGCTTCGGGCGGTGGCCGTCCTTCGCCGCGAGCGAGTACGCCTCGGCGATCTCGAGCAGCGCCACGGTGCCCGATCCGTTGTCGTCCGCGCCGTTGAAGATCTCGCGCCCGTCGGCGCCGTTGTGGTCGAAGTGCGCCGAGACGATCACCCACTCGTCCTTGAGCCGGGGATCGCTGCCCTCGATCAAGGCCACGACGTTTCTGTCGGGCACGACGTGCCGCTCGACGGCCGTGCGCAGATCCAGCTTGACGCCGGGGAGCGGCAGCGGCGGGGCGGCGTGCGCGTCGGCGGCCTTCGCAAGCTCCTCGAGGGTCTTGCCCGTGCCCGCCACGAGGGAGTCGGCCAGCGCCGGTGAAACCTGGGCGACCGGGATCCGAATGCGGTCGGCCCAGGCTTCGAGCGTGTAGCCCGGGATGCGAGGCGGCTCGGCGGGCCAGTAGGCGCGGGCGGACCGATAGAAGCCGTCGGGCCCTGGATGATTCTGCACGTCCGCCACGAAGAGGACGCCGGCGGCGCCGAGCGACTGCGCGGTGAGCGCCTTCCGCCACGTCGTGGACCATTCCGACGTCACGAGGCCGTCGAAGGGGCTGTTCGGATCCTTCTCGCCCGGTTCGTGATCGAGCACCAGGACGATCCGGCCGCGCACGTCGCCAGCGCCGTAATCGTCCCACTGGAGCCCGGGCGCCCGGATGCCGAAGCCGACGAAGTCGACCGCCGCCGTCACGCGTCCGCTCGCCGAGTAGCGGTGCGGATAGAACTCCTGCCCCTGGTCGAGATGCCGGACGCCGCTCTCCGCGGCGATCTCGAGCGCATTGCCCTGCCCGAGCGTCGCCGTCACGAGGTTGAATGGCTGAAAATAGGCATGATCCGCGGCCGGGGCGGTCAGCCCGAGGCGCTCGAATCGCGACTTGATGAAGTCGCCGGCGGCACGATTCCCCTCGGTGTCCGTCAGCCGGCCCTGCATGGAGTCGCCGGCCAGGAAGTAGAGGTCCGCCTTCAGGTCGGACTGGCGGATCGAGTCGCTCGCTGGCGCCTTCTGCTGGGCGGCGAGCGAAATCGCGAGGAGGGCGGACAGAACGGCGATCAGCAGCTTCTTCATGAGGCAGATTATGCACGCACCGACCGCCGGGCGAACAGCGGGTGTGCCGGGCCGGGCGGCCGGACCGCGTCACCGATAGGTGCGCTTCACGCGGTCGGATCTGAACAGGTACCCGAGCCAGAGGGCGTAGTAGACCAGCGACGCCCCCACGTAGAACGGCGTATCGCCCGGCGGCCGGTTGTTCGGCCAGTACGGCGTGACGTAGACAAATGTGTCGGTCGCGGCCGACAGCAGCAGCGACCATTTCGCAATCGGCACGGCCCCGGGGCGCCGCCCGGCGAGCGCCAGGCCCGCGGCAATTCCGAACGCCGCGACGAGGACCCGCGTCATAAGAACGAGCGCGAGCGGCAGGCCGCGGAGGGCGATCGCGTCGACGGCCGCCGAGGCAGACAGTCCGAGGCTCAACGGTTGTCCGACCAGCAGCAGCGCGCAGAGCAGCAACAGCCAGCCGCCCACGCCCGATTTGACCGGCTTCATGACCGGGGACTAGGATGCCTCACTGCGGGGGAAGCGCGATGTACGCACGGACGGTCATTGTAGTGGGCGCGCTGGCGATGGCGGCCGCCGCCTGCGGCGGCAGGCCCCGGCCCGAAGACTACCGCCAGGAAATCGAAAAGTTCCGCGCCAAGCACGAAGCCGACTACCGGAAGGAGTACGTCTCGCTGGCGGGTCTGGCCTTCCTGCAGCCTGGCACCAACACCGCCGGCAGCGCCGAGGGCAACGCCGTGCACCTGCCGGCCTCCACACCTCCCGAGGTCGGCACGTTCGACCTCGAGGGCGGCGACGTCCGCTTCGTGCCCACCACGAATGCCGACGTGATGTTGAAGGGCAAGAAGGTCACTGCACCTCTCGCGCTCGGGAACGACGGCGGGAAAGAGCCGCCCGACGAACTGACGATGGGATCGGTGGCGATGTGGGTGCACACGAGCGGAGATTGTCGCGCCATCCGCATCCGGGACGAGCAGGGCGAAGTGGCGCGCACGTTCGCCGGCTTCACGTGGTTTCCGATCGATCCCAAGTACCGCGTCGTGGGCCGCTTCATCAGGGATCCGCAGCCGCACGAGGTCAAGGTGCCGATGATCACCGGCGACCTGGCGACCTACAAGACCGAGGGGCTCGTCGAGTTCACCTTCGAAGGCCAGACCCTACGGCTGCGCCCGATGACGACGAGGCCGAACCGCTTCTTCTTCATCTTCACCGACGGCACGACCGGACACGAGACCTATCACGCGGCGCGGTTCCTGTACTCGGACCTGCGGCCCGACGGCACGACGGTCGTTGACTTCAACGAAGCGTACAACCCGCCCTGCTCCTTCAACCCCTTCACCACGTGCCCGCTGCCGCCCCCCGAGAACCGGATGAAGGCGCGCATCGAGGCCGGGGAGAGGGACTACGCCGGCCACCGCGTCGAGGCGCCGTAATGTGCCTGGGGACCCGGGTGCTTGAGTGCGTTGATCCACCTTTATCTCGTCCATCACGGCGAAGCTGTGGGGCCGGAAGTGGATGCCCGGCGTCCGTTGTCGGAGGGAGGGCAACAGGCGGTCGAGCGTCTCGCGCAGCAGGCCGCCGATCGCGGCGCCAGGCCCGCGGCGATCTGGCACAGCGGAAAGCTGCGCGCGCGCCAGACCGCCGACGCGTTCCGGCGCGCGTGCAACCCGTTTGCGGAATTCTCAGCCGCGCGGGATCTGCAGCCGGCCGACAATCCCGAGTGGATGCGCGACCGGTTGCGCGGCGAGACGCGCGACGTGCTGCTGGCCGGCCACTTTCCGCATCTCCCGCAGCTGCTTGCCCTCGCGCTGACCGGCCGCGGCGAGGCGCCCGTCGATTTCCCCGCCCACGGCGTCGTCGCGCTGGCGAGCGACGACCAGGGGAAAACGTGGCGCCAGGAGTGGCAGCTTTCTATCTGAACACCAACCCGCCCGACAGCCGCCAGAACTTCAGGTCGCCGAGCCCGAGGTCGCTGAGGTGGTTGTTCGTGCTCCGGAAGTAGCGGAGGTCTCCGCGAAGGCCGAAGTGGTCGGACACGAAGCCCATGACGCCCCCGCCGAGGTTGAACCCGAAGTCGTTGTTCGAGGACTTCACGTCGAAGGCGGTGCCGCCGTCGATCTGCGAGCGAATCAGCCCGATGCCGCCGGTGACATAGGGCCGCACGCCCGCGCCCCGCGTGCCGCCGATCGGAATCCCGATGATGATGTTGCCCATCAGGTCGATGACGGTGTTGTGTCCGAAGTCGTTGGTCGTCCCGAAAAAGCTGGGACTGTAGCCGAAATCGATCTCTCCGCCGAAGATGCCCGCGCCCATGCCTCCGGCATCGAGACCGAACGCGCCCCGTCCGTTGTCGATGTCGCTCCCGAAGTTGACGCCCGCCCACGGACTGACCCACGCGTCGGCGCGAGCCTGGGTCGCAGAGACGAGCGCCACCGCGGCTGTCAGGACCAGGATCTTGATTGCGTGTCGCATCGATTCGTCACTCCTCGCTCTGCCCGGGCGGTCGAGCCCGCTCAGGCGTTCAGGGTATGACGGTGCAATCGATATGCCCCGGAGTTCCTCAGGCGAGGTCGAACAACAGAGCTTCGCTTTCGCCGGATGAGGACAGATCCAGGGACAGCTCATCGGTTATGGCCGCTCCGTCGCCCGCCGACAGCTGCCTGCCGTTGAGCTGCATGGCTCCACGCACGACCTGCACCCAGGCGCTCCGCCCCGGCCGAAGTGCGTGAGCGACCCCGTCCTTCGCCGCGAGCGCGGCCGCAAAAAGGTCGACGTCCTGGTGGATAGTGAGCGAGCCGAGACGCCCGCCGCGCGACGCGACCAGCGTCAGCCGTCCGCGTCGGGCGGCCGGCGGAAAGGCCTGCTGCTCGTAGCCGGGCTCGAGCCGGCTGCGTTCGGGAACGATCCAGATCTGAAGGAAGTGTACCGGTTCGGTGTCCGAGGCGTTGAACTCGCTGTGGAGCACGCCCGTGCCGGCCGTCATCCGCTGCAGGTCTCCTGGGTTGATCACCGAACCGGTTCCCAGGCTGTCCTGATGCCGCAGGGCTCCGTCGACCACGTACGACAGGATTTCCATGTCGCGATGCGGGTGGGTGCCGAAGCCCTGGCCCGGCGCCACGCGATCCTCGTTGATGACCCGCAGCGCGCGAAAGCCCATGTAGCGCGGGTCGTGGTGCTGGCCGAAGGAGAACGTGTGCCGGCTGTCGAGCCATCCAATCTGCGTGTGCAGCCTGGCGGCCGCCGGCCGGATCGTGATCATCGGCGCGCCTTTTCCTGCAGCAGGTTCCAGGCCCGCCGCACGTGCTCTTCAGTCGTCCGCAGGTGCCCGATGGCGATCCGCAACGCGATCCGGCCGTTGAGCCGGGTGTGGGACAGAAACACGTCGCCCGTCCGGTTCACTTCGTCGATCAGCTGCTCGTTGCGCCGATCCAGCTCCTCGTCCGGCAGGGACGCGCCGGCGGGCTTCCACCTGAAACAGACGACGCTGAACGGCACCGGCGCCATGCGCTCGAAATCCGGGTGCGCGTCGACCCAGCCGGCCAGGTCGCGGGCCAGCCGCATGTGCTCCGCCAGGCGCTCGCGAATTGCGCGGGCGCCGAAGGACCGCAGGATCATCCACAGCTTCAACGACCGGAACCGGCGGCCGAGCTGTATCCCGGTGTCCATCAGGTTCTTCACCGATCCTGGATCGGAGGTCCGTAGATACTCGGGCGTGAGCGAAAAAGCCGATCGCACGACATCCATCCGGCGGCAGTAGAACGCGCTCAGATCGAACGGCGTGAAGAGCCACTTATGCGGGTTGACGACGAGGGAATCGGCCCGCTCGGCTCCGTCCAGGATGTGGCGATGGGACGGCAGCATGGCGGCGACGCCGCCGTAGGCCGCGTCCACGTGCAGCCACAGCTTCTCACGGCCGCAGACGGCCGCGATGGCCGGCACCGGATCCACGCTCGTGGTCGACGTGGTCCCTACGGTGGCGACGACGCCGACCGGCAGCAGCCCGCCGGCCCGATCGTCTGCGACGGCGGCGGAGAGGGCCTCGGGACGCATCCGGAAGGCGTCGTCGACGGCAATCCTGCGCAGCGACTCGTGGCCGAGCCCGATCGCGATGACCGACTTGTCGACCGACGAGTGGGCCTGCTCGGAGCAGTACACGCGGAGGCGAGGCACGTCGGTCCGGCCGGCGAGGCCCCTGGCGCGCACGTCGGCCACGGCGGTCTCCCGCGCGGCCACGAGCGCGTGCATCGTCGCAATCGACGCCGTGTCGTAGATCACGCCTTCGAAGGCGTCGGACAGTCCGATGAGGCGGCGCAGCCAGCCGAGCGTCACCTCCTCGAGCTCGGTCGACGCGGGCGAGGTGCGCCAGAGCATCGCCTGCTGGTTGAGGGCGGCAGACAGGAAGTCAGCGAGAACGCCCGGCGCACTGCCGGTGATCGCGAAGTACGCGAAGAAACCCGGATGGTTCCAGTGTGTGAGCCCGGGCACCAGGACGCGCTCGAAGTCCGACATGATCGCCTCGAACGGTTCGCCGTCCTCGGGCGCGTCATGCGCGAGGGCATTGCGGATGTCACCCGGCGCGACGCGCGCCAGCACGGGGTATCTGTCCGAATGCTCCAGGTAGTCGGCGATCCAGTCGACGAGCGCGTGACCGGACCGCCGGAATTCGTCGGAGGTCATTGTTTACTCTGTCGCGGGGCCCCACCCCCGCGACGTTTTTCAACGCTCGCGGGGCCCTACCCGCTCCCCTCGCTCGGGGCACGCCGCTCGCGAGGGCCGCAGGCGCTTCGCGGCTCGCCTCTCGGCTCGCCGCTTCACCGGTTCTTGTGTGACTCGATGTACTCGAGCGCGAACTTCTTCATCGCGCCGGTGTCGGAGAGGCCCAGCGATTCAGCTTCCTTGACGGCGCGATCGACGTCCCAGTGGTCGACCAGCGCGCGCTTGATCAGCCAGAACCCGGCGGCGCGATTGCCACCCGAGCAGTGGATGAACGCCGGGTCGTTCGCCGGATCCTTGATGGCGGCCAAAAACGTGTCGACCGACGCGAGGTCGGGCGAGCTCGGGGTGAACGGGACATGAACGTAGTTCACGCCGGCCGCTTTTGCCGCCGCCTCCTCCTGCTCGACGTCGGCTCCCGGCTCGCTGGCCAGCCGCAGGTTGAAGATTGACTTGAACCCCATCTGCTTGATCTCGGCGACCGAGCCTGGGTCCGTCGCGCCGCCGCAGGCGACCGTCGTCTCGAGGCGCGCGAAGTTCTTGACGCCGGGGACTTCGCCTTTCCTGACCTGCCCGGCGAAGACGGGCGTCGCGGTGACGGCGAACGCCACGGCAGCGGCGACAATGCTAGCGCGTGTCATGGGACCCTCCACAGCGCGGAATGAGAGAGTCCATCATGCTACGGATCGGCCGGACGAGGCCAGCGGAGGCGCCGATCAGCCGGCGAGCGCCCGGCGTCCCTGCCAGCGGGTGAGCAGCCTGCGTGTCAGCCGGTAGGTGGCGACCAGGATGGCCAGACCGGCGGCCAGCGCCAGCGGGATGAACCAGTAGCCGCCGTACAGCGTGAGATCTGACGGCGGCGGGAACTGCGTGCCGATCGAGAACGTGTCCGGCCCCACCCAGATGCCCGTGTTGCCCGGAAAGATCGGCTTCATCGCCGCCACCAGCACGAGGCTGCCGCCGATGAGATAGCCGATGAGCAGACCGAGCCCGATGAAGAAGCCGGAGATCGTGGTCATGGCCAGGTGCCAGACGGCGCGCACCATTGGCACGAACCGTCCCGTGGTCACCGCCTCGTCGATGATGCGCTCGGTCGAATAGGCCTGGGCGACCTTCAGCGGCGGGCCGAGCTCGGCGAGGATCCGCTCGAGCGCGGCCCGTTCGTCTCCGCCCGCGTCGCCCGCGGCGTTCCTGCCAGGTTTCGAGCGGCATACCTTGTGTCACAAGGTATGACGGGACCGGATCGGGTATGTTCCGTGGAGGCGATGAACGGGAGGGACGGCCCGGAGCCGTCCCTTACTTCTCGACCGTCACGGTGACCGGCGACAGGATGCGCACGGTCATGGGCGAGCCGGCTGGAAGCGTGACGTCCTGCCGGTCGCCGGCGGCGACCATCGCCGTGCCCGCGCCCGCGCCGGTCGTCGCGCCGATCGCGGCGCCGCGCGCGCCGCCGAGAATCGCGCCCAGAATCGCACCCACTGCCGCGCCGCCGCCGATGCGCGACGCTGCGCCGTTGCCGGGTCCCTCACCCTCGCGGTAGATCGTCTCGGTGCTGATGGGCAGCCTCGTGCCGTCCGCGAGCACCAGCGTGTGGAAGCGAATCCCGAGCCGCGCCCGCTCCTTGAACTTGCCGCCGCGGTCCACCTGCGTCACCGATCCGAGTGCCTCGGTGCCGGCCGGAATCGCCACGTCGCTGCCGACCCGCACGTCGCGCGTCACCCGGGCATCCACCCGGTCTTCGACCCGCGCGGTCTCGGTCGACACGGCCCGGTCGATCTGAAGCCCGATCACCGAGTCAGCGGCCACGACGAGCTCCTCGTACTGAGCCCTCGAGGGCTCCGGCGCAATCGCGCCGGCATCGCTCGCGGACGGCGGAGCCTGATCGGTCCCCGACGGGGGCGGAGGCGGCATGGTGGCGCCGCCGCTCGGCCACGTCCGCTCCAGCGTGGGGAGTGGAACCGCGGGCGCGCTAGCGCGCGCCGCCTTGGTCGACGCAGGCGGCGCGGTGCGCGCAGGCGGCTCCGCTTGCCTGACAGGTACGGGCGCCGGGGCCGGCGCGGGCTCCTCGACCTTGGTCGGCTTCACCACGCCTTCGGTCGCCTCGACCGGATGCTCGTCCTGCGCGGTCGCGGCCGGCGCAGGCGCCGGGGTGGCGGCCGCCACCGGCGCCGGCGCGACGTTCTGCCGGGACGCCAGGTAACCGCCCGTGCCGGCTGCCGCGATGCAGACGACGGCGAGGGCAGTGAAGGCGAGTCGGTTCGACAGCATGACGGAATCTCCTTGGTCAACCCCGACCACGCAAGCTGTGTGCCCGGGAATCGCCTTCGGGCCTCGACAGAAACGGTTGCCCAACAGTGAGTTACGCTGAGCCCGGGCGCGCACGGACTGTCCCCTGCCGCGGAATGTGTCCTGGCCCGAGAGCAATTCGCAGGAGAGGGTCGTCGGCAGGCCTCGTTTATCGGCCCAGTCCCGCGCCAGGCGATTGGCGAGCGCGTTGCACGGTTCTGCGCCATCCTATGCGCAGAATCCTGATTGCCTGTGCTGTCGCCGCCCTCGGAATCGCGGTGCCCGTGTCGGCTTCCGCTCTGACTCTGCAAGAGGTCGTGTCGCTCAGCAGGGCCGGGATGTCGGACCAGGTGATTATCGCGATGATCCAACGCGATCGGACCATCTTCACCATCGGGGCCGAGGATCTCGTCGCGCTGAAGGCGGCGGGGGTGAGCGAGCCGGTTGTGCTGGCAATGCTGCGAAGCGGTCGCGAGCCGTCGACCGCTCCTGCGGCCGAAGCGCCGTCCGCTGCGCCTGAGGCGGCCGAGCCCGTGCTCCCGCCTCCGCCCGACATCGTCATTGTCGGCCATGGCCCGGACGTGCCCAATGGTGGCCCGGCGTCCTACGAGGCTCCCGTCGTGTTCGTCCCGTATCCGGTTTTTGCGCCGGTCGTGGTCTCGGGCGCCCGGTACCGCGACCATCGAGGCGCAGTCGTCTCCCCAGGTCCCGCCGGTTCGGCGCTGCCGCCCTCGCCCTTCCACGTGGGGCCCGAGCTGCCGCCGTCTCCGTTCCACGTCGGACCGGTCTTCCCGCCGTTCGGGGCGCCCGCGCCGCCGCCGCCGGCCCGGCACGCTCATCGGCATCCGAAGCCCTGAACCGACCGGATTGTCGTCTTCGTTGACATGACGCCCTGAGCGGACGGACAGTGTGGGGGCTTTTTCATCAAAGGAGCTCCCATGTCACACCGCTTCGCGCGTGCCGGGGCCGTCCTGCTGGCGCTGACGTTCCTGTCGCCGGCGACAACGGTGCGCACGGCCGCCCAAGCCCGGCCCGCCACGGCCCAGAAGGTCGACGAGCAGTACACCGCGACCATCCGGCGGAACCTGCAGGATCCGCGCATTACCACCGAGCTGGTCGATCACCTGCCAGCGTCCGACACGGTGCCCTCACCCCTGAAGTTCCTCGGCAGGGCGGTCGGCACGCCGGGCGAGCTCACCTACGCGAAGGACATCGATCGGTACTATGACGCGCTGGCCAAGGCGTCGCCGCGCGCGAAGTTCTGGAAGATCGGGACGACCGAGGAAGGGCGGGACATGGTGGCGCTCGCGATTGCCGACGAGGCGACCATCAGGGCGCTCGACAAGTATCGCGACATGCTCGGCTCGCTCACCGATCCGCGCAAGACGACCGAGGCGCAGGCGCAGCAGCTCCTCAAGACCGCCAAGCCGATCTACTACATCACGAGCGGCATCCACTCGCCTGAGACGGGCGGGCCCGAGATGCTCCTCGAGCTCGCCTACCGCCTCATCGTCGAGGAGACGCCGTTCATCCAGAGCATCCGCAACAACGTGATCACGCTCATCACGCCGGTGGTGGAGGTCGACGGCCGCGAGAAGGAGGTCGACACTTATTACTTCAACAAGAAGCGCAAGCAGGGCGACGCGCGGCTGCCCCTGATGTACTGGGGCAAGTACGTGCAGCACGACAACAATCGCGACGGGATGGGCCAGTTCCTGAAGCTCACCCAGAACATCACGAAGACGACGCTCGAGTGGCATCCGACGATCCTGCACGACCTGCACGAGGCCCAGACCTATCTCTACACCTCCACGGGCACCGGGCCGTACAACGAGGCGCTCGATCCGATCACGGTCGACGAGTGGTGGATGCTGGCCGAGAACGACGTCATGGAGATGGCCAAGCGGAGCGTGCCGGGCGTCTGGACCTACGGGTTCTACGACGGCTGGGTGCCGAATTACCTGTTCTTCATCGCGCACACCCACAATGCCATCGGACGCTTCTACGAGGTCCAGAGCTACGGCCCGGATCCGTACGAGGTCCGGCCGCCGCGTACGACGACGAGCCGGGAGTGGTTCCGGCCGAATCCACCGCTGCCGGACATCAAGTGGGGACCGCGGAACAACACCAACATCCAGGAATCGGCGCTCCTGTTCTCGCTGCATCACGTCGCGCGCAACAAGGACATCTATCTCGAGAACTACTGGCTGAAGAACAAGCGGTCGGTGGAGAAGGGGCGGAACGGTCCGACCTACGCCTGGGTGATTCCCGCCGGGCAGCGCCGCAAGGCCGACGCCGCTGACGCCGTGAACGAGCTGCGGGCGCAGGGGCTCGAGATCAGCCGCGCCACGTCGACGTTCAAAGCCGGCGATCTCGAGGTCCGTGCCGGCGACTACGTGGCCCGGGCGGACCAGCCGTTCCGCACCCTCGCAGACATGTACTTCGCGATCCAGAACTATCCACCGCAGAATCCGCGGCCCTACGACGACACCGGCTGGACGTTCCAGCTGATGCGCGACATCCGGGTCGTTCCGGTGACCGACAAGTCGGTCCTGGACCAGCCGATGACGCTCGTGACCGCCGACGCCAAGGCGCCGGGCGGCGTCACCGGCGAGGGGCCGGTGCTCGTCGTCGAGGACACGGCGGACAACAACCTCGTGACGTTCCGGTTCAAGAACGCCGGCGTGAAGATGCTCGCCGCCGAGGACGACTTCGATGTCGGCGGCCACACGTTCCGCGCCGGCACGATCATCGTCCCGGCCGCCAACCGCGCCGCGCTCGAGCCGATGCTGAAGGACCTCGGCCTGTCCGCGTGGGCTGTCGCCGCCGGGCCGTCCGTGAAGACCCACGATCTCGATCTTCCGCGCATCGGCTACGTCCACAGCTGGACGCGCACGCAGGACGAAGGCTGGTGGCGCGCGGCCTTCGACACCTACGGCGTCCCGTACACCTATTTCGCCGATCAGAAGCTGAAGGAGGGCCATCTCCGCGAGAAGTACGACGTGATCGTCTTTCCGCATGTCGGGGGCTCGCCGCAGCAGCAGGTGAACGGCATGCCGATGGTCGGCAGCACGCCTCTGCCGTACAGGAAGACCGCCGAGACGCCGAACCTCGGGTACGTGGACCAGAGCGACGACATCCGCGGCGGTATGGGCCTCGAGGGGTTGCTCGAGCTCGTGAAGTTCGTCGAGGAGGGCGGCACGCTGGTCACCGAGGGATCGACGGCGACCATCCTGCCCGAGTACGGCATCACGACCGGGGTGACCGTCGAGCGCCCGGCGCAGCTCTTCGTGCGGGGATCGATCCTGCGCGGGAAATTCGACGATCGGAAGAGCCCGATCGCGTACGGCTACGCCGACGCGGACCTGCCGATCTATTTCAACCAGGATCCCGTGCTGAACGCGGGCGGAGGCGGCATTCCTCCGGAGTTTGCCGCGTTCTTCGGCGGCGGCTCGGCCAACGCGGGTCTCGGCCAGAACGTCACGCCCAACGCGGTGCCGGTGCACATCTCGCCCTGGGAGCAGGACGAGAGCGCGGGCCAGGCGACCCACCCCGCCGAGCGCCCGGGTGCCGACCAGGTGGCGGCGTTCCGCACGCTCGCCCGGCAGTTCGGCCTCAACTTCGACACCGTCCCCCCGCGCGTGGTGCTGCGGTTCCCGCAGAACCCGAACGACATGCTGCTCTCGGGCACGCTCGCCAACGGCCAGTTTCTGGCCAACCGCGCCGCCGCCCTCGAGGTGCCCCTCGGCCGGGGCCACGTCGTCATGTTCGCGCTGCGACCGTTCTGGCGCTGGCAGACGCAGGGCACGTTCTCGCTCGGCTTCAACGCGATCATGAACTGGAACGATCTCGACGCCGGCAAGCCGGCGAAGGAGCGCGAGCCGTCGGCGGGGCCGCGCTGATCCCGGGCGCGAAGCGTCGGCGCCGGTCGAAGACCGAGCGGAATCGCCCCGTAGTAAGCTGAATTCGCATGGGTGCTCGTCCCTCCGATGTCCTCGTCGTCGGCGCCGGAATCGTGGGATGCGCCGTCGCCTACGAACTGGCCCGCCGGGGCGTGTCGGTGCAGGTGGTCGACGAGCGCCGCGTCGGCATGGGCGCGACCCAGGCCTCGGCCGGCGTGCTCGCGCCGTACATCGAGGCCGACGCGGCCGGTCCCTTCCTCGACCTGACCGTGCGCGGCCTCGCCGCCTTCGACGAGTTCGTCGCCCGCGTGGCGACCGACAGCGGCATCGCCATCCCGTATCACCGGACCGGCACGCTCGAAGTGGTCACCGACCATGAGCGATTGGTGGCGCTCCGCAACAGGGCGGCGCGACTCGAGGCGCAGGGCGTGTCGCTCGGCCTGCTCGAGGCCGGCGCCGCTCACGCCGAGGAGCCGCACGTGGCCGACGACGTGATCGGCGCGCTCCTGGTGCCGGGGCATGGATTCGTGGCGGCCGCCGAGCTGACGCGCGCGCTCGCGGTCGCGGCGCGCCGCCACGGGGCGCAGTTCGTCGAGCACAGCCGCGTCCGCCGCGTGGCGTCCGACGGCGCCGACCTCGTGGTCGAGACCGAGCGCGGCCCGCTGACCGGCAACGCCGTCGTGCTCGCCGCGGGCAGCTGGTGCGGGCAGATTGCGATCGACGGCGTGCGGCCTCTCCCGGTGCGCCCGGTCCGCGGGCAGCTTCTCTATCTGGCCTGGCACGGCTCTGCGCTCCGGCGCGTGGTCTGGGGCGAGCGCTGCTACCTCGTCCCCTGGGACGATGGCCGGGTGCTCGTCGGGGCGACGGTCGAGGAGGCCGGTTTCGACGAACGCGCGACGGTCGCGGGTGTCCGCGACCTGATGGAGGCTGCCTGCGAACTCGTGCCGCACGCGTGGTCGGCCGGGTTTCTCGGCGCACGCGTGGGTCTGCGCCCGGCGACTCCCGACGGCCTGCCGATTATCGGCCCGTCAGCCGTCGTTCCGAACCTCGTGTATGCGACCGGCCACTATCGCAGCGGCGTGCTGCTCGCACCGCTCACGGCCAGGCTCGTCGCCGATGCGATGATCGAGGGTCAGCTTGCGGATCCGGCATTGCAGGCAACTGCCCCGGGACGATTTCAGCTGTAGTCCGCCGCGGGAGGCGACCGGCAGGCGGGGCACGACGCATGGATCAGCTCACCATCTCCGGCACGGCCTATCGCATCATCTCGCGGGAGCGTGAGGGCCAGTGGCTTGCGTACGCCGTGCGGGTGGAGGACGGCGAGCGCTTCGGGATCGAGTGCGCGGGACCGACTGAAGACGCGGCCGGCAAACGCTTGGCGCGGTGGCTCGCGTGGCAGGCCGAGCACGCCGCCGCCCTCGAGGCGCTCCAGGAGGCGGAGCACGCCTATCACCGAACCATCGCCGGCAGCGCGTTCGCCAGCCCCACCGAAGGTCCGAGCGCGGTCGAGATGCAGAAAGCAGCGCTCGACGTCGTCGAGGCCGCCCGGCTCAGGCTGGACGAGGTGCGCGCCCGGAAGCCCGAATAATCGCAGGTGATCGCCATGTCGAAACTGTCGGCTGCCGAGATCGAGCAACGGATGACGAGCGTCGACGGCTGGACGCTGGACGGCAACGCCATCCGCAAGCAGTACACTTTTGCCGGATTTCCCGAGGCGGTCGCCTTCGTGAACCGCATCGCTCCCGAAGCCGAGCGCGCGGATCATCATCCCGACATCCTCATCAACTACAAGCGTGTCACCCTCACCTATTCGACCCACAGCGAGGGGGGGCTCACGACCCGGGACTTCGAAGGCGCGGCGGCGGCGGATCGTCTGGCCTGAGCCGGCGTGGCACGTCGGGCGGCGCCCGCGCTCAGCCGACGTTCTCGGAGAGCGCGACCGCCGGATCGATGCGCGCGGAGCGCAGCGCCGGAATCAGGCACGCGACGACCGCGGCGGCGAGGATGAGGCCGGCGGCGCTCGCGAGGACGCGGGCGTCGGCCGGACCGACCTCCGACAGCACGCTGGCGAGCACGCGGTCGAGCGCGAGCGCGCCGGCCGTTCCCAGGCCGACGCCGGCCGCGACCAGCGCGAGCGCGTGGCGCAGCACGAGCGGCACGATCTGGCCGGTGCGGGCGCCGAGGGCGATGCGGATGCCGATCTCGGTCGTGCGCTGGGCCACGCTGAACGCCATCACGCCGTAGACGCCCAGCGCGGCGAGCATCAGGCCGAACGATCCGAATCCGAACATGAACAGCGCGCCGATCCGCTCCCGGCCGATCGTGGCGGCGTAGTAGCGGTCCATCGCCACCGCACCGTAGGGCGCGACTGCGGCACCCGCCGATGCGACGGCGTGTTCGACCGCCGGCGCGGCCGACAGGGGATCGCTCTTCACGCGCGCCATGACGTAGAGATGCTCGGCCGCCGGGGTCGCTGCGTACTGATCGTAGGGCACGTACCAGGTCTCGAGCGGGACGCCGGGGTCGTGCGAATCGCTCACATCGCCCGCGATCCCGACGACGGTGAGCCAGGGCGCTCCACGGCGGACGCTCCGGATGCGTTTGCCCAGGGCGGTTTCTCCCGGCCAGAAGCGCCGAGCGAGGCGGTCGCTCACGATGACCACGCCTGCGGTCTCCTGCCGGTCGGCGCCGCCGAAGTCGCGGCCCGCGACGAGCGGGATGCCCATCGTGCGGAGCAGACCGGGCGTCACGAGACGATGGTTCACGTTCATCGCGGCGTCCGGATCGCGCGCGGCCATTTCATCGGTGACGACCGTCGCGCCCCACGTGCCGCCGCCGAGAGGATTGACGGTCGTGACGGCCGCCGTCGCGACGCCAGGCACGCCGCGCACACGCTCCACGATGGCACTGACGAGCGCGCTCCGCGCCGCGGCCGCCGAGTCCTCGCGCGGCACCGTCACCTCGACTGCCAGGAGACCGCGGGGCTCGAATCCGAGCGTCATCGTCTGCAGCCTGACGAAGTGCCGGATCACCAGCCCCGCCCCAGAGAGCAGAACGAGGGTCAGCGCGGTCTCGGCAACGATGAGCGCGCCGAGCAGCCGTCGGCGTCCGATGCCCCCGCTCGCGGTCCGTCCTCCGTCCGACAGCGCGCGCTGTGGGCTGGCGCGCCAGCCGTCGAATGCCGGCACGACGCCCGCGACCACGGCGCTGGCGAACGAGGCCGTGGCGGCGAAGAGGAGCACCCGGCCGTCGAACGACGGCGTCGTCAGGCCGAGCTGTCCGCGCAGCGTGGACGGAAGGAGCGAGGAGGTCAGCGGTGCAAGCCATTCGGCGAGGAGCAGGCCCGCGCCGCAGCCGGCGGAGGCGAGCACCAGGCTCTCGGCCAGCAGTTGCCGCACGTGACGGCTCCGGCTGGCGCCCAGAGCCGCTCGAATGGCGAACTCCCGGCGGCGGGCGGCCGAGCGCGCGAGGAGCAGTGTCGCGACGTTCACGCAGGCGACGAGCAGCAGGAAGGCCACCACATCGGTCAGCGCGCGCAGCGGCGCGCTCTGATCGCCAACCACGTTCTCGCGAATGGTCATCGCCTCCAGGCCGTAGCCCGGCGGCGTGTCGGGCGATTCCTCGGCGATCCCGTTTGCCAGCCCTTTCACCGACTGCCGTGCCTGCGCCACCGTCAGACCGGCCCGGACGCGGCCGACGACCGCGAAGTCGTGCGCCTGATCGGCGGGATCGAGCGCGACAGGAACCCAGAACTGCGCGTCGTAGGGGAAGGCGTATCCGGGCGGCATCACGCCGACGAGGGTGAACGTCCGGCCGTCGAGCCGCACCGTGCGGCCGATGGCCGCCTGGTCGCCGCCGAACCGGGCCTGCCAGACGGCGTGGCTGACCAGCGCCGCGCCGCTTGCCAGCCCCGCCCGGCGTTCCGCGCTCGAGAAGCCGCGGCCGAGCACGGGCAGCACCCCGAGCGTGTCGCCGTCGCCGTCGCTTTCGAGCACCACGCTGACGCGCTCGGGCCGACCCTGGTCGGTCACGGTCATGCTGTCGGCGGCGAACGCGACGACGCCGTCGAAGGCGGCGGCCCGCTCGCGCAGCGCGAGCGCATGGCGCGCCGACATGTTGTAGGCGTGCCGCTGGCCGTCGGCTCCCGTGACCTGGTCGCGGACGCGGAGGAGGCGGGCCGCGTCGGCGAACGGCAGCGGCCGGAAGAGCACGTGGTTGACGGCGCTGAACATCGCCGTGTTGGAGCCGATGGCGACGGCAAGGATGCCGATCGCGACGGCGCTGGCCTGCGGCGATCGGTGCAGGACCCGAGCCGCGTGCTTGACGTCGTACCAGAGGCTTTCGAGCATGGTGTCCGGCCGGCGTGTGCAACGGCAGTGCCGCGCGCGCCGGGAGCGCCCCGGCTGTTTTGGCGGCGATCGGCGTCGGGGCCGATGAGCGATGCCCGCCTGCGAACAGCCCGATCCCGGACGTGGGACGCGAGCCGCTCAACGTATACTCTCGACCTGTGCGGCTCAAGAAGACGTACTCGTCGCGCGAGGTCGCGTCGCTCACCGGACTGACGGCCCGGCAGCTCCAGGTCTGGCACGCGAGCGGCCTGCTGACGCCCGCCATTGCGCCGCACCGGACGCCGGCCGGCGGATACACGGAGCGGCGCTACACGCCAATCGATCTGTTCGAGCTGCTCGTGCTGGCCGAGCTGCGGAACCGCGGCTTCTCCGTCCAGCAGCTCCACACGATCATACGGGTGCTCCACGATCGCTTCGGTCTGCGGCTGTTCGAGGCGACGGGCGGCGGCGGGCGCGTGCGGCTGCTGACCGACGGCCGCGACGTGTACGCGCGCACCGACGGCGGCGACGTCTTCAGCGTGCTGCGCACTCCCGCGCAGCCGCTGCTGGCCATCGGGGAAGACGGGCTGCTCAAGGAGCTCGGCGCGTCGATCCGCCCGCGGCGGCGCGCGAAGCCGCGCGCGAAGTCGACCTGACGTCGCCGCTACCGGATGGGAAAGACCTTCTCCAGGTCGTCGGCCGGCCGGGGAATGACATGCACGCCGACCAGCTCGCCCACCCGCCGGGCGGCGGCGGCGCCGGCATCGGTCGCGGCCTTGACGGACCCGACGTCGCCGCGGACGATGGCCGTGACGAGGCCGGCGTCGACCTTCTGCCAGCCGACGAACACGACGTTCGCCGTCTTGCACATCGCGTCGGCCGCCTCGATCATCCCGATGAGGCCCCGGGTCTCGATCATGCCGAGCGCGTCGCCGATGGGTTGCCGGTCTTTGTCGGCCATGTCCGCGTCCCGCCTAGTCTACCGGATTTCGCCGCCTCTACTGGATCTTCCCGCGTGCCGCGACCGGCAGCGTCATCGCCACCTCGTCGCCCTCCACCAGCCGGACCACGTCCACCAGGTTCGACACGACGCAGGAGTGATTCGGCAGCACCCGCACGCGATCGCCCGGCTCGAGCGACGTGGCTCCCTCGACGCGGACGACGGCGTGCTCTTCCGACAGGCGCTCGATGGTGAGGGTCTGATCGATGGCCTCTCCGTCCGGCGTCAACACCGCGCCGAAGCCGGGAGCCTTCGTGATGCCGCGCGCCTGATCGTTCGTCAAGGTCTTGCTGCCGCAGTCGAGCACGACGCGATCAGGCTTCGGCTTCGAGACGACGGTCGCGAGCACGCTCAGCGCGCAGTCGGCGAGCGACGCCGAGCCGAGCGCGATCTGGGTCCGATCGAGGTACACATAGTTGCCGGGCCGCAGCTCGCTGAGCCCTCGCGCCGCCGCGCTGAAGCGCAGGGTCGGCGTGGCCCCGACCGACAGCTCCTCGATCTCGATGCCGTCGGCCCTCGCCGTCGCCGCGATTCGGGTCAGGATCTCGGCCTCGCGCGCCGCGACCGACTTGAGCTCGTCCTCCGACGCGGCGTGATAGCCCTGGCCGGCGTGGCTGAGCAGCCCGCGCAGCCGGAGCCCCGGCATCGCCGTCACGGCTCGCAGAAACCAGAGCGGGTCATCGTCGGGATCGATCCCGCAGCGGTGGAAGCCGACGTCCACCTTCACCAGGACGTCCAGCCGGCGGCCGGCGCGCTCCATGACCTCCGACCACCCTCGCGCGACGCCGCGATGATCGACGACGATCGACATCGCGGCGCGGTTCATGAGCGCGAGCATGCGCGACCCGTTCGACGGGTTGACCGGATAGGGCAGGCGGATGTCCTCGATGCCGGCGGCGCTCATCACCTCGGCCTCGCCGAGCTTCGCGCAGCAGATCCCGACCGCCCCGCGGTCGATCTGCCACCGCGCGATCACCGGCGACTTGTGCGTTTTCGAGTGCGGCCTCAGCCGCAGTCCGGCGGCCGACGCGAGGCCCTGCACGCGGTCGATGTTTGCGGAGAGACGCTTCTGATCGATGAGGACTTGAGGCGTCGGAAGCTCGTTCAGGCGCACGGTGCCGTAACTTTACCACCCCTCGCGGATCACGAGTCGAACAGGCCAGGGAACCGCGATTCGTCCACCTGGTACCCCGGAAAGATCGGTCGCGGGTCGGCGACGCCCAGGTGGCGCACCACGATCTCGGCGAACACGTCGCGGAAGTCGGTGGTGACAGCCGGGTCGCGCTGCTCGGGGCGCTGCTCGACGGCGAGACCCGGCCAGCGTCCGTGCACGCGGCCCCCGCCAACGCCGCCGCCGATGACGATCATCGCGTTCCCGTGCCCGTGATCGGTGCCGTGGTCGCCGTTCTCGTTCACGGCCCGGCCGAATTCCGACATGGTCAGAACCACCGTGTCAGCCAGACGGTCGCCGAGGTCGGCCGCGAGGGCGGCCAGACCCCGTCCGAACTCGTCCAGGCGTGCGGCCAGCTGGCCCTGCGCCGAGCCCTGGTTGACGTGCGTGTCCCAGCCGCCGACTTCGGCGAATGCGACCTCCAATCCGAGGTCGGCCTTGGCAAGCTGGGCGATCTGAGCGCCCGACCGAACGGACTGCGCGGGTAGTCGGCGCCGTGCTCCGGGCCGTACCGCGCCGGATCGGCGCGGGCGAGCATGCGCATCGCCTCGAACGCCTCGCCGCCGCTGTCGTTCAGCACGCCATCCGCCGACGCCCGATAGGCGGCCTCGAACGCGGATCGGAGCGCCGCAGCCGCCGGGCCGCCGCGGACGCCGAACTGCGAGAGGTCGCTCAGCGCGAGCGCCGGCGCCGCTCCCGAGAGCGATCGTGGGATCTGGCCGCTGAGCGAGACCGCGCGGAAGGGCGTCGGCTGAGTGTCGCGGCGCGCCTGCAGGTAGCGATTCAGCCACCCGTCCGGCGTCGCCCTTGCGCCCGGCGTCGCCGTCTCCATGAAGTCCTGCGCGTCGAAGTGCGATCGCGTGCTGTCGGGCGACCCGCAGGCATGAACGACGGCCATCGCCCGCGACCGCCAGAGCGGCTCGAGCGGCGCGAGCCGCGGGTGCAGCCCGAAAAAACCGTCGAGGTCGATGGCGCCGTCGTCCTGTCGCGGCCTCGCGACCGCGATGCCGGGGCGCGCGCGGTAGTACTCGGCCTCGCCGTACGGCACGACGACGGTCAGTCCGTCGACGGCGCCGCGCTGGAAGATGGCGATGAGCCGCCTGGAGCGCCTGCGGCTGCCGGCATACGCGGTGCGTGCCAGGAACGACGGCGCGAAGCCGAGGCTCACCATCGCGAAGGCGCCGTTCCGGAGGAAGATGCGTCTGGAGAGCATGCTCGCTGTCCTCGGGCTCGTACAACCGCAACCGCTACTTCCGTTGAAAGTCCGGGCCGCCGAGGCGTCACCGCGCGGAGGTCGCCGCCGGCGCACCTTCCGCGCCCGCCGCGCCGCGAGAAGCGGCTGTTCGTACCGCTCGGCGATTTCGCGGGAGGTCAGGTGAAGCGTCGCGAAGCCGGCCAGACGGGCGTCCGTCGAGGCGTCGTCTATCCGCTCGGGGTGAAGCTGCTCTTCGACGTAGCGCTCGAGCCCCATCGCCCGCACGCGTTCGGCGTCACCCGGACGGGGCCCGAACGCCATCCGGTCGAGAACGTGCTCGACGACGACGTCGTCGACGACATCGTCGCTGTGACGGGCGGCGTCCGCCGATGTCTCCCGATGTCCGAAGGCTCCCGCGGAGGGCCGGGCCGCCTGACTGGCGAGGAGGACGCCTGCCGCGAGGGCGAATGCTCGTTTCGTCATCCGCCCATTAGACCGGGGATCGAACGGGGGGTTTAACCGCGGCCCGGAGCGGGCTGACGGCGCGGGTGGTGCACCAGGTATTCGGCCGGATCGACGACGGCGTCGATGACCGCCGGGCGGTCGACCTGCATCGCCTCGCGGACGGCAGCTTCGAGCCCGTCGAGGTGCTCGACGCGCCGCGCCCAAGCGCCGAAGCCGGCTGCGGCGGCCGCGAAGTCGACCGGTCCATAGCGCACGCCCGTCGAAGGGTAGCCGCGGTTCTGCTGCGCCACGTCGATCAGGCTCAAGGCGCTGTCGTTGTAGACGACCGTCACGAAATGCAGCCGCTCGCGCACGCAGGTCTCGAGCTCGGCCATGACCATTCCGAATCCGCCGTCGCCGACCGTGCAGAGGACCGGCCGATCGGGGAACCGCAGCCGGGCCGCCATCGCGGCCGGCAGCGCGTAGCTCATCGCCGACAGCCCGTTGGATTCCAGGAAGGTCGAGGGCTCGTAGGCGGTCCACGCCTGCGAGACGATCATCTTGATCGAGCCGACGTCGGTCGTGACGATCGTGTCGCGCGGAAACAGGGCGCGAAGCGCCCGCGTCAGCTCGTACCCCGAGAGGCCATGGCGCGGGGGGCGCTCGGGGCGGAGCGTCCGGTCCAGCCGGGCGCGGAAGCGGTCGACCGCGTCGCTCTCCCATTCGAACCGCCGCCACCGACGACGCTCGAGATCCTCGAGCATGGTCCGCAGCGGGCCGGTGACCTCGATCCCCGGCGCGAAGGCGCCGGCTCGAATCGAGACCGGCCCGACCGACACCAGCGGCAGCGTCTGGTGCCAGAGCTTGTCCGATTCCACCGGGTCGAAGCCGAGGCCGACCAGCAGATCCGACCGACTGAAGAAGTCGACGAACAGACCGTCGGCGGCGACGCCGGCGCAGACGCCGCCGAACAGCGGATGGTCTTCGGCGACGATTCCCTTCGCCTTCGGCGTCACGAAGGTCGGCACGCGGAGCCGGTCGACGAACGCGCGCACGGCCGCCGTGTCGGCCGTCGGGTCGACATCGAGACCCACGATCAGGACGGGGCGCCGGGCGGCGTCGATGGCGCGCGCGACGCGATCCAGCGCGTCGTGCGAGAACGCCGGCGATTCACCGGTGGCCGTGAAGAGGTCGGCGTCCGTCGTGTCGGCCGGCCGGTCCCGCGCCCGCGCCACGTCGCTCGGCAGCGCGATGTGCACCGGCCCCATCCTCGGCGCCACGGCCGTGGCGATCGCCGCGCGCACGCTGGCTCGTGTGGCCCGGCCGTCCAGCGTGAGGGCCGCCTTGGTGAACGGCCGATAGACGGCGTTCAGGTCGAGCTGCTGATGCGTGGCATACGGCACGGAGCTCGTCGAGAGCGACGCCGTGATCGCGAGCACGGGGGAGCGATCGAGGAACGCGTTGGCGACGCCGAGCGTCATGTTGACCGCGCCGGGTCCGAGGGTCGAGACGCACACGCCCGGACGGCGCCGCAGCTGGCCGGTCGTGTCGGCCATGAACGCCGCGTGCGATTCGTGGCGCGTCAGGAGGAACCGGATGCCGGCGCGGCGGGCGGCCTCGACGAAGTCGAGAATCTCTCCGCCCGGCAGCCCGAACATCACGTCGACGCCGGCGTCGGCCAGCGTGGCGGCGAGGACTTCGGCACATGTGCTCACGGCGTTGCGGATGATACCGGCAAAACGCTCCGCCGGTTCACCCCCGGAGGCCGGCGCCGTGCCGGCAGGCAGTAGGATCGCAGCATGACCCGGGTGGTGCCGGCCGAGGGCCGGCTCCTCGAGCAGATCCTCGACGCGTCGCACGACCTCTGGAGCGACGGGCTGACGCGCTCTGCCTACGCCCGGTACTTCGCCGCTCAGCTTCGCACCCCCTGGGGCGAGCGGCACCTCCGCCGCTTCGCGCTCGTCGAGGGCGACGAGGTGCTGGCGAGCGCCAAGGTCTACGACCTGACGGTTTCGCTGGATGGTCGCGGCGTCCGGACGGCCGGCATCGGCGCTGTCTTCACGCAGCCTGCCGTCCGCGGCCGGGGGCACGCGGACCAGCTCATCGAGCGACTGATCGACCGGGCGGCCGCGGAGGGATGCGGGCTGTCGCTGCTCTTCTCCGAGATCGGCGGCGGCTACTACGAGCGGTTCGGGTTCGTCGAAGTGCCGACGTTCGATCTGACGCTGGAGATCGCTCCTCCTGCCCGGCACGGCGCGCCGGCGATGCTCGTCCGCGGCGGGGACGACCGCGATCTGCCGCTCATCGCGGCGGCCGGCGCCGCGCGCGCGGGTCGATTTGCGTTCCACCTGTGCCGCGATCCGCAGGTGATCCAGTACGCGATCGCGAAGAAGCGGCTGCTGGCCCGGCTCGGCGCTCCCGGCGAGCGGCAGGTCGAGTTCGTCGTCGCCGAGGAAGGGGCGATGGCGGTTGCCTACGCCGTGATGTCCATCACGCGCGACGCGGCCGGCGCGCGCGATCTCTGGACGATCGAAGAGTGCGGCGACCGCGATCCCGCCGGCGCCCGCCTCGGCGCCATCCTGCAGACCCTTGTCGCGCGCGAACCATCGGCTCCACCGCCGCTCGTCACCGCCTGGCTCCCGCCGGGCTTCCTGCCGCCGCAGGTCGCGATCGTCGAGCGCCGCCGGTCGCGCGAAGTGATGATGATCCGCGGCTTACGCGGCGAGGTCCCGGGGCTCGCGGCCGATGAGGTCTTGTACTGGCGAGGCGACGTCTTCTAGACCGGCGGGCTTCCGTGCTCGTTCGTTCCGCGCGCCTGCATGCGCTCGAGTCCGGAATCCCGCGCGTCAGAAACGCACCGAATAGCGGACCGAGACGCCTCGTCCCGGAGCGTCCACGCCCCAGCTGACGCCGCGGTAGTTGCGGTCGGTCACGTTCTCGATCTCGGCCGTCAGATCGTGCGCCCCCGCCCGATAACCGGCACGAAGCCCGCCGACTGCGTACCCCGGAATTGAGGTGAACAAGGCTGATGCATTGATACCGGCTCCCAGAACGCGATCCTGGATCTGCGCGAGCGTCTCGCCCGTGACCGTCAGCACGTCGTCGGCCGTGCCCGCGAGGCCGTCTGCGCCTGGACCGATCCACCCTCGCGCGGTCGCGCCGTTCACGAAGAACGAACGGATTCCCTGGCGCGAGCGACTGTCGCCCGTACGGCGATCGGCGAGGTCGAGCGACGACAAGCGCGGCTGCCTCCACCCGATGTGCACGTACGGTTCGGTCCACAGGTGGCCGCCCGGCCGTTGCCAGCGGACGCTCACGTAGAGATCCGGCGCCGGCGTGCCGCCTTCGATGTTCGGCGGCCGCCCCGTTGCCGTGTCCGTTGCGCGCAGCCAGGTGACCGCGGTGCGTGCCGACCAGCTCGATCCGAGGGAGACGCGCAGGGTGTGCTCGACGCCCCATACGCGCGCGTCGTCGAAGTTCGCCCGCACGAGGACCGGCGTGGTGGCGGCCGGCACGAATACCACGCCCCCTGACGACTGAGCGGTGATCGCCTGGCCGCCCAGCGTCAGGCCGACTGCACCCGGCGGGAGGACCAGGGCCTGCTTCTGGATGTTGCCGTGAATGTGGTTGACGAACCCGGTGAGATCGGTCCGCCAACGGTTCGTCCGATAGCCTATCGAGCCGTCTACGTCGAGACTCGTTTCGGGGCCGAGCTGCTCGACGGGACGTCCAGTCGAGACGGCGGTTTCGTCGGCCGTCGATCCGATCGTGCCGCCCAGACCGGCCACGTCGGGTGCCGCCACCTCGAAGCCTGAGCCGGTCAGGCCGAGCGTCCCCAGGTCCGTCATATGGGGCGCGCGGAAACCCCGGCTGAGGGAACCTGACATCGTCCAGCGATCATCGGGCTGCACGATCGCGGAGGTCCGGAAGGTGAGGCTTCCCGCGGCGAGGGAATCGTCCGGCCACAACGGCCTGCCGTTCACGAGCGGACTGTCCGCAGCGCGCGCCTCGTAGCGCGCGCCGCCGACGCGGGCGGCGGCCGTCACCCGGAGCCGATCGGGTACAAAATCGATCGCGGTCTGCGCGTACACGCCCCCCTGCCGGAAGCCCGCGCGGTCCGGCACACGCGGGCGCCGCAGCGAGATCGCGCCGGTCGTCGGGCTCACATTGAAGGCCTCGGACCGGAGGCGCTCCAAGTAGAGATCAGCGCCGATCGACAGCGTCTGCCGCGCCGAGAGCTGGCGTGATACCGAAGCCTGGAATCCGTGGACGGTCTGTACGCTCGGGCTCGTGGCCGATTGCGGCGGCCCGGTTTCCGCTGCCACCCTGGTTCACGCGCTCCTCGCGCTGGCTGTTCAGCGAATATGCGAGCGACGCGTGCTGGAACAGCCGACCGCCGAGGCGCTCCAGGCGTACCGATAACAGGTCGAGCGAGAGGTCGGCGAGATCGGCAATCAGGTTGCCGTCACCGCCGAGCAGCTGGTCATAGCGGGCGGCCCCGTCCTGCGTGGCGCGCATATACGTGGCCGCGACCTGCGTATTGGGACCGCCCGTCCAGTTCATGCGCGCGAAACCGCCCATCTGGTGAAAGCCCGTGTCGGGCAGGCGGTCGTCCATCAAGCGCCTCGAGGAAATCCCGAAGAAGCGCGTCACGGCGGCATGAGAGTCGATGCCTCCGCCAGGGCGCAGCCGCCCGGTGCCGCGACCCGACAAGGCGAGCTCTGCGCCGAACGACGGCTGCATGAAGGACACGAGCGCGCTGCCGCTGCCGTAGCGCTGGGCGGTGCCCGCGCTGGCGCCGACGATCCCGCCGAACCGCGGACCGCCGGAGACCGCGAGCGCGGGAGCCCTGGAGAGGAAGTGCACGCTGCCTCCGAGCGCGTCGCTGCCGTACTGCGCGCTCGAGGGCCCGCGCAGCACTTCGATCGAATCGAGCAGCGCGGGTTCGATCAGATTGAGGAAGGTGTTGACGCCGCCGCGCTGCGCCCCGTTCGAGTAGCGGACGCCGTCCACGTACACGCTCACCTTGTTTCCGGTGAGCCCGCGCACGAAGACTCCCGACATCGACGGACTCGTCTGCTGAAGCGCCACGCCGGTCTCGCCCTGCACCGCCTGGGCGACGACGGTCTTCACCCGGTTGTCGATGTCCTCTCTCGAGATGACGTTCACCGGCTGTCCGGCGATGCGGACGCCTTCCACCTCGTCCCGCGTTGCCGTCACGGTGACCTCTTCCACGAGACCGGCAACCGAGAGCACGACGTCGAGGCGCTCTGTCGCGCCGGCGCGTACGCGGACCGCGCGCCGCTCTTCGACGAAGCCCGCCGCGCGGACGACGACGAGGTAGGGACCGGGTGCGAGGTCCGGGATGGAGAATCCGCCGCGGGCGTTGGTCCGCGCCGACCGTACGATCGTGCGATCGCTGGTGAGGACGTCGATGTCGGCATCGACGATCGCCAACTCCAGCTGATCGCGAACCGTTCCGACGATGGCGTCCGTTTCGGCGCCCGCCGCCGTGACGCCGATCGCCAGCACCACGAACAGCGCCGCGATGTGACGGCAGGCGGCGCACAGGATCACGCGCATATCACAGCGTAGCAGCCGGCGCGATTTGCGACCAGTCGCGGATGGAACCGGGACGGTGGCGCTCCACGTGGCGCAAGTGCCGGCCGCGGCGAGCCGTGCGGCCGCCGCGGCGCAAAGAAATCCTGACGAATCCGCGTGGTTCAGATGTTCACCAGTACGAACAGCAGGCGCCCTCGTTCGGCGACAGTTTTCGCGACGTCGCGTTCGCGGCGGCCAGGGACAGAGTGCGCACGCGCTTCCGCAGAAGGTGGCACCCGCGCTGCATCCCTGCGTGAAGTAGTCGTAAGCAAGGAGGGACGCATCGTGAGCAGACATTTGAGGCAAGCATCAATGATTGTCGTCGGGGTGGCCGTGATGGGCATGTGCAGCGCGACGGTCGCGCGCGCCAACGATCTCGTCGTCGCCAAGGTACCATTCCCGTTTCTCGTGAACGGGGATCGTCTGCCGGCCGGCAAGTACGTCGTCAGCAACGCGGGGTCGGATGGAACAGGCGTCCTGACCGTCGGGAGTGCGGACGGGCATCGTGTGGCGCTGACGATTACGACGCCGGCATCCGAACCGCCGGCCGGAAGCTCGTGGACGCCGAAGCTGATCTTCGACAAGGTCGACGGCGTGTACTTCCTGGCCGACGTCGACTACGGCCGGGAGTCCGGCCGTCAAGTCCCTCTCACCGACGCCGGCATGGTCCGGGAGGCCCTGGCCGTGCAGCACACTTCGGGAGAGCCCGGCGCCGGATCGATGCGGTAACGGCCGACGCGTCAGGTCCTGGAGTCAGGGCTGTCTCTGCAGCTTCAGGTCGAGCGCCCTGGCTTCGCTCTCGCCGAGCGTGAACGCCGTCGCGCGGTCGCGAAGCCGATCGAGGAATTCGGGATCGCGCATCTCGCCCTGATCGATCGAGTCGAGCGCGACGGCGTAGTACTCGCCCGGCGGCAGCGCCTGAATCGTGTAGCGGCCGTCCTGATCCGGACGCCCGAAGCCGAAATATCGCGAGACGTCGTTCCAGCGCGCGCGATCGCGCGCGAAGACGACGACGGTGAAGTCCTTCACAGCCTCGCCGCGGCTGTCGGTGACGGTGCCGGACAGCATCGACGGCCGATCGGTCAACTCGACCTCGATCCCGTCCAGGGCTTCGTTCGGCCGGAACTCGATTCCGGAGTCCGTGACGTCGACGCCGCCGAAGCGAACCGCTTTCAGGCTCCACCCCGGCTGGCTGACGCCGACCCTGATGACCGCCGTGCCCGGACGCGCCCTCAGCTCGAAGCTGAAGTCGTCGTTCACCGTGCTGTTTCCGCCGCCGAACATCTGGTTGTCGGGATCGATCGGCTGCGCGCCGAGGTGGACGGCGCCCGCCGGCAGGGATTTGGCCGTCGCGGGATCGGCGAACACGATCCGACCGTGCGCGACGGTCGGCTTGACAGCGACCAGCTGGACGCCGGACACGTCCTGGCCGGCCACCGTCACGCGCGCCGTGGCGTATTCGGTGTTCGCGATCGGCCCGCCGCCCGAGTTCACCTGCATCGTGTATTCGCCGGGAGCCACGTTCGCGACGGAAAACGTGCCGTCCGGCTTCAGCGGCGCGCCGTTCGCGGCGCCGAACAACGACGCGCCAGTTCGCTGGACCATGCTGACGAACCCTCTCGTCAGGGGGCGCCCGTCGGCGCCGACGGCGCTTCCGCTGACGCGGGCCGTGTGAACGGTGACGAGCGACATGGTGATGTCGCTTACGGTCTGACCCAGTTCCACCGTCAGCTGCTGCGCCTGGGCGACGTCGGCCGTGCCCGGGTAATAGGTCGGCGCATAGCCGGAATGGCCGCCGCCGGCGCCCTCGTCCATCCCGAACGCCCGAAGGACGGCCGAAAGATAGAACTGACCCGGCGGCAGGCCGTACACACGGAACTCGCCGATATCGTTGGTCGAGCCGCCGCGCCCCGTGGGAATCAGCCGCCGCCGCCCCTGGGCGTACGCGTAGCGCATGACCATCACCTGGACGTCCGAGACCGGATCGCCGTACTCGTCCAGAATCCGACCCGTGACCACGCCTCCCCGCGGCAGCGAGAAGTCCACCTTCTCCATCGTCTGGCCTTCGCCGAGCTGCAGCGGCCGGCCCGATTCGAACGCCCGCCTCTGCCCGTAGGACACCGACATGTACCCGGCCTTCATGGCCGAGAGGTTGTAGCGTCCGCCGGGCAGGTCCTTCAGTTCGTATCGGCCGTCCGGATCGGTGATGGCGACGCGGCCGTCGCGCAGTTCCGGCGAGAAGACGCGGATCACGACGCGGCGCAACGGCTGACCGGTGTCGGCAACCACGCGCCCCTTGATGCGGGCGGTGCCGGTCCCGGGCCCGGCGTCGCGTGGCGGCGGCTGCGGCGCCGTGATCGTCTGACCGGATGCGTGCGCCGGGAAGGCGAGGACGAGCGCCGCCAGACACGCGAACAGTCGCGTCATACACACCTCGGCAGTCTATTGAAGTTGCGCTCGATGTGGCCGAGGTTGTAGCGGGCGTTGCCGTCGGCGAGGGCACGGAGGCGCGGCAGGGGCGCGGCGATTCCGCCCGCCAGAAACGTGTCGAGCGCGGCCGACGTTTCCGCGGGCGGGCGGCCGTCCACGTCCTTCACGCGGCGCGCCAGCAGCCACGTGTCTTCGCGGGGAACGCGGACGAAGAGCACCTCGGACTCCAGCCTCCGCGTGGTCGTCTCCCCCTCGGAGGAACCGCGGCCGCTGTGACGTCTTCTCCCAACCCCTACTTCGCGTCCAGCTTCCTCCCGGCATCGAGCTGGTCGTAGTTGAGCAGCGCATTGAAAACCAGGAAGTAGCTTCCGTGGGTCTCTCCACGCCAGATCGGGTTGTTCGAGAACAGCACGACGTGCCCCTTCTCGACCGGCACGTCGACGACCGCCGCGTGCTGCGCGATCTCGTTGCCGCCCTCGACGAGGCCCGAGACGAGCAGGTCCTTGGCATCCGCATACCGGAGCACGACGCGCGGACGCATGGCGGGCGGGATCACGTTGATGCCGTTGCGGAGCTGCTCGATCGTGGGCGGCGCCGCCTCCCAGGTCTCCACCTTCGGCTGCTCGGGCGCCGCCACGTCGGGCCGTCCCTGCGGCACGTCGGCGTCCTGCGGCGTTCCCCGGCCCGTGGGCCGTTCGCCCACCTCGCCGCCCAGCCGGCGGCCGCCGCGGCCGCCGGCGATGTCGCTGAGGTTGAAGATCGGTCCGTTGAAGCACCAGATGGCCAGGTTGTCGCCGTAGCCGTACGCGATCGGGCTCGTGTCGTCGACCATCTTCGATCGCACGACGCTGCCGACGATCTTCAGCTTCTGCGGACGCCCCAGCGACACGCCCGGCGTGAAGCCGCTCGACACGGCGAGAGTGGCGGTGTCCATCACCGTCACCAAGAGACCGCCCTTGCGGACGAAGTCCTGCAGGTGAGCCACGCCGGTCCAGCCGAGCCCCTGGCGCATGTCGTCGGTCTCGTCCTCGGAGCCGAGGTTCGGCGTCAGCTCGGTCTTCTTCCACGGCAGGGGGTTGCCCCAGGACGGCAGGCCGTTGACGACCGCCTCCGGATTGCGGCCGACCGGCGGGAAGACGATGACGTCGACTCGCGCGTTCAGGTCGCCGTCCTTCGCGACGTCCTGCGTGTTCAGGTACGTGTACGGCACCCCGGCGTCGTCGAACGCGTGGCGCCACCAGCCTTCGTCCTGAGTCGAGAGCCACGTATGGAGGATCGCCACGCGCGGTGCGCGCAGCGGATGCGTCTTGACCGACGGGGCCGCCGCCACCGCGTATCCCTGCAGGCCGAGATCGGTCATCGCGATCGTCAGATCGGCCGGCGCGTTCCTGACGACGAACGAGCCGCGCGCGAACGTGTGTCCGGCCGCCTCGAACGGCTCCTCGGCCGCCTCGAAGGCGGCGTCCTTGAAGCGGTAGCGGAGCGTCGCGAGCGCCGTCTCCGCGTTGTTGTTGATGAGCACCACCGGGCCGCTGTCGGACACGCCGCCCGGCGCGTGGACCCCGCCCGACACCTTCTCCATCGGCGCGTCGAGCACCTTCGCGTCGGTCACGCGCACGGCGTGCACGTTGAACAGTTCCGGGAACGTCCAGCCCGTATCGTCGTACGGCGTCTTCTGCGGGTCCTCCGGACTCCAGGTACCTGGTAGTCGAGCAGGGCGTCGGCGATGCGGCTGTACGGCTGGTCCATGCGGACGACGTACGAGCCGGCGGGGAAGGTGCGGGATTCGGTCCTGTTCTCGGTTGAAGCCTCGCGGTCCCTGGCCTGCTGGCCGTCCCGGCCGGCGGACGCCGCTGCGCCGCCTCCATCCTCGGTCGTCGTCGGGCGCGCCTTCTTCTTCGCCGGCACCATCACGGTGAACGGCGCGGTCGCGCGGGAGATCTCGACCCCCTGCTTCTGCAGCACCCGCAGGAGGTCCGCCTGGGCGGCCGGCCGGCCCTCGTCGGCGGGCAGCACGTAGGCCGCCGGGCCCTCGGTCTTCGCCTTGAGCACGGAGCGCTTGCTCTTCAGGTAGAAGTTGCGGAGGAACAGGCGGGTGTTGTTGGAGAAGTACTGGAGCGAGGTGAGGAGCCCGGTCTCCTCGTAGTTATTGTTGTCGCGCTGCGACCACATGGTCCTGGGCAGCGGCGGATTCTGCTTGTACCACGTGCGCGCGTACTCGTCGGGCCGCAGCTCGCGCTCGACCGTGTCGGCGCCGCCGTTCCCGAAGGTCTCGTACAGACGGCTGATGCCGTTGTGGAGCGCGGCGATGAACATCAGGTAGCCGGGCGACCAGGTGTCGAAGTTGCCGTGGGTGAAGACGCCCGGCATGCCGAACTTCGTCATCGCCGACACGTTGTTCCAGCCGATCATCTCCCATTCGTCGGCCAGAATCGGGTCGATCCAGGCGTTGTACGGGCCGTCGCCCACGGTGTTGTCATAGAGGTACGGCACCGACTCGTGCAGGTCGTGCAGGACCTGCGGGTGCCAGTCCATGTACGCGTTCAGCACGTTCTCGGTCAGCTTGAGCGTGACGCCCATCGCGTCGCGGTTGTTGTCGTGCGCGACGTACTTGCCCCAGTAGACCAGCGGCGGGTAGTTCTCGTTGGGGTGGGCCAGGTGCCACTTGTAGATGTCGACCATCTTGTCGCGCCCGTCGACCTCGACGACCGGCGTGATCAAGGTGATCATGTTGTCGCGGATCGTCCGGACGTACGGATGGTCGTCGACGGCGAGGCGGTACGCCAGCTCCATCAGGGCGGTTGGTGCGCCGGTCTCGGGCGAGTGGATGGTGCCGGTGATGTAGTAGATCGGCACCGCCCCGTCGATGATCTGCTCCGCCTGCGCGTCGTCCATGTTGATCGAGCGCGGGTCGGCCAGCTTCGCGAGCCGCGCCTTGATGTCGGGGATCTTCGCGATGTTGGCTTCCGACGAGACCGCGACCGCGACCATCTCGCGGCCCTCCTCCGTCTTGCCGATGGAGTACACCTTGACGCGCGGGCTCGCCTTCTCGAGCATGCGCATGTACTGGTACACCTCTTCGGCGTACGGGAGCTTGCCGGGTGCGCCGGCGACATCGCCGAGCACGGCCTTCGGCGTCGGCACCGACTTCGACGCGGGCAGGTAGTCGACGAGGGGCGAGGTGAAGTACGGCTCGGTCGTGTACTCCTTGATCTTCGCCGTGTACTCCCGGTCGACCGGAATCTTCGGATCGCGGACGAAGGCCTGGGTGTAGGGGACCGGCGTCGACGGCGCCCTCTTCGCCTGGGCGCGCACGGCTGCTTGGTCGCCGGCGGCGGCGAACGAGCAGAGCGCCGCGGCGGCCAGCCACCGGACGGATGCGGATCGCGTAGTCATGGTGGACAATCCTGGGGAAAAACCGCGATGTTTGAACGGTGCAGTCTACCACCTCGTGCTAGGCTGACGCGCATGAAGAGACTGTCAGCGGCCACATGCTGCCTCCTCGTCCTCGGTGCGCCGCAGCTGCCGGCGCAGTCCACGCCGTCGGTTGTGGAGGCGATCGACACGAACCGCGGCCACTACGCCGAGGTGGCGCGGCAGATCTGGGACTTCGCCGAGGTCGGATACCAGGAGCAGAAGAGCAGCGCGCTGCTCGAATCGGAGCTGAAGGCCGCCGGCTTCGCCGTGCAGGCGGGCGTGGCGGGCATTCCCACCGCGTTCGTCGCCGGCTTCGGAAGCGGAACGCCGGTGGTGGCGATCATCGGCGAGTTCGACGCGCTGCCCGGGCTGTCGCAGACCGCCGGCGCCCCGACGCGGCAGCCGATTGTCGCGGACGCGCCCGGACACGGGTGCGGCCACAACCTGCTCGGCACCGGCGCGCTCGCCGCCGCCGTGGCGGTCAAGGACTGGCTGCGCGCGACGGGGCATGCCGGCACGCTCCGCTTCTACGGGACGCCGGCCGAGGAGGGCGGCGCCGGCAAGGTGTACATGCTGCGCGCGGGCCTCTTCAAGGACGTCGACGTCGCCGTCTCATGGCATCCCGGCGACAGGAACGACGCGAGCCCGTCGAGCACGCTCGCGAACATCAGCGCGAAGTTCCGCTTTCACGGCATCGCCGCGCATGCGGCCGCCGCGCCCGACAAGGGGCGATCCGCGCTCGACGCCGTCGAGGCGATGGACGACATGGTGAACATGATGCGCGAGCACGTGCCCCAGGAGACGCGCATTCACTACATCATCACGCGCGGCGGCGCGGCGCCCAACGTCGTCCCCGACTTCGCCGAGGCGTACTACTACGCGCGCCATCCCGACATGCGCGTCCTCGACGGCATCTGGAACCGCATCGTCGAAGCGGCCAGGGGAGCCGCGCTCGGCACCGGGACGACCATGGACATGGAGCTCACCGGCGCCGTGTACAACGTGCTGCCGAACGAGTATCTGAGCGGCCTCATGCACCGCAATCTCGAGCGCGTCGGCGGCTTCGCCTACACGCCCGAGGAGGCCGCCTTCGCCGAGCAGCTCCGGAAGACGCTCACCTCGCCGCCGTCGCTGCCCATCGGCTCGCAGCAGGAGGTGCAGCCCGAGCGCCTGGGTGGCGTCGGCAGCGCGTCCACCGATCTGGCCGACGTGAGCTGGAACGTCCCGACGGTCTCGATGAACGCGGCGACCTTCGTGCCGGGCGTGCCCGCGCACAGCTGGCAGGCCACGGCGTGCACCGGCGGCAGCATCGGCATGAAGGGCATGATCGTCGCCGCCAAGACGATGGCCCTGACGACGGTGGATCTGTTCAGCGATCCCGCCAACATCCAGCAGGCGAGGACCGAGTTCGAGAAGAAGCGCGGGCCCGGCTTCGTGTACAAGACCAGGCTCGCCGACCGCAAGCCGCCGCTCGACTACCGCAAGTAGCAGGGTTCTCGGTGCCGCGCTCGCTCCGTGATTCTCCTGAACCCCTGTGGGAGCGCTACCCCCGGAGGGTGTCCACCAGCTCACGGACGTTCGCGACGCGCTCGAGCGACTCGATGACGTCGAGCGCGCGCCGGATCCCGTCGGCCGGCAGCAGCAGGCTCGCGCAGTCGGTGAACTTGTCGTGCAGCTCTTCGCGGGTGAACGGCCGCTCGGGCCCGCCGCGGTAACGTTCGTCGGATGCCTGCACCAGCGTCGGTCCGTCCTTCAGGTCCACCTCGACCACACTGCGCATCTTGTCGAAGCCGCGCGCCTGGATCGCGGAATCGAATACCGTCTCGACCCGCGCCATCATGGCCTGGACCGGCGCAGACGAGACGAACTCGTCGGTGAACTCGCGGATGCCGGCCCGGCGCCGCAGCAGGATCGCCGACATCATGAACGGCAGGCAGAACTTCGCCTCGAGCTCGGTCTTCGCCGCCCTGTAGCGCAGCGGATCGAGGATGTTCGATCCCGCCTTCACGCGCACCCGCGCAACCTGCTCGGGCTTCAGGTCGTGCTCGGTCACCAGCTTCATCATGGCGTCCATGGTCGGATGGCCCAGCGACCCGCAGGGGTACGGCTTGACCGACACGCCCGGACTGACGATCGAGTACGGCGCGCCGAGGGCGCCGACGATGCGCGAGAGGTCGGCGCCGCCGCCCATGACCTCGAAGAAGCCCCATTCGCCGTCGAGCGGGGCGGCGCCGGCCGTGAACCCGCGGGCGGCGAGCTCCGCCGCGGCGACGCCGTTTTCGGCGGCGCGGCCGGCGTGCAGCGGCTTGGTCATCGATCCGAAGTTCACCCGGATGCCCGCGCTCATGCTCGCCGCGATGCCCAGCGCGTGCGCAATCGCCGGCCGCTCGAGTCGCAGCAGCCGGGCCGCGCCGGCGGCGGCGCCGAGCGTCCCGATGGTCCCGGTGCTGTGGAAGCCGCGCAGGTAGTGATCGGGATCGATCGCTTCCGCGATCTTGCACTCGACCTCGAAGCCGGTGAGAAAGGCCTCCAGGAACACCCGGCCCGACGCGCCGGCCCGCTCGGCCAGCGCCAGCGACGCCGCCATCGCCGGGACCGTCGGGTGCGTGAGCAGGCCGAACACGCGATCGGGCGTCGTCGAGAGCTGGGTATCGTCGTAGTCCATCGCATGCCCCGCCGAGCCGTTCGCGAGCGCCGCCTGCGCGGCGGTCGCCGACAGCGGCTCGGGCCCGAGCACCGTGGCTTCGGCGCGTCCGCCGCACGTCTTGACGTACTGCCGGACGATTCCGCTGCCGCGGGTCGTCGTGCCGGCGAGCGCGACGCCGAGGCCGTCGACGAGACAGCGCTTGGCCTGGACCACGGCGGCCTCAGGCATGCGCTCGAAGCGCGCGGCGTCGATGAAGCTCACGACGGCATCGGTGATTCCCGAGGGCGGCGGCATCTTCTGGGTGCCGCCGTCGTCTGCAGAGCGGGCCTCGCCGAGGGGCCCGGCCGCCGACCACGCCGCGGCGGCGCCGGCGCCGCGCGACGCCAGCCTGAGGAATTCGTGTCGGGTCATGGTTTCACTCGGCTCCGGCAGGCTTGAACTGGCTCTCGAACTGCCGCAGGTCCCAGTAGTCCCTCCACGCCGCGATCCTGCCGTCGCGGAGCTCGAAGGCGCCCATGCAGGGCACGTCGACCGGTGTGTCGCCGACCAGGAACCTGTCGACTCGCTCGGTCAGGACGACCCCGTCGCGGGCAAGGATATGCCGGATCTCCCACGGCCGGGCTGTCATCTGCTGGGCCCCCCGGCGGAAGGTCTCGCGAATGGCCTCGCGTCCGACCACGGGCTTCCACGGCGCGTTCCACCACACGGCGTCCTCGGAGAAATACCCGGCGAGCTCGTCGGCATCCGCGCGAACGCAGGCGTCGATGAACCGGCGGATCAGGGCGATGCTCTCTTGGTCGTCGTTCATTGGACCTCACCTGCGGACAGCCGGTTGCCGTCCAGCTTGGGCGTCCGTATAGCTTGCCGGCGGGTCCTTGCGACCGGTCGCCGCAACGGCTCGGAGTGCCAGGATCGCCGTCGCCTGGTCCAGGGCCGCCACGAGCCGGCGCACCTGCTCGTCCAGCCGTGACGCGTCGCCGCCGAGCGCTTCGGTGACACCGGGGAGCACTTCAGGCGCGTAGGTGGGACGAGGCGCGTAGATCAGGTGGCGGTACCACGGGCGCCCGGGAATGCCGTGGCGATCGATGAACGCCCGCTCGACCTCCATCGACGCTCGATTCAGGGCCGTAAGGCGATCGGCGTCCGGCGGGTCGGCTGCGAGCGCCTGCCGGTCGGCGGCGGCCGCCCGTTTCGCGGCGGCCGCCAATCGCAACGACGCCTCGCGGAGCGGCGCCAGCCTGGCCTGCTCGCTCGCGGGCGCTCCGCGCGTCGTCTCGACGACGAACTGGCCGATGCGCGCGGCGTAGGCGCGGAAGTCGAGCGGCAGGACGTCCGCGTTCGCCAGCCTGAGCGCCAGGATGCCCCACAATTGCGCCATCGCCGCGTGATAACGGAAGGTCGGGTCGCCGAACTTCGTCATCCAGACGTGATTGTCGTAGGCGGAGTGATAGACGCCGTACGGACCGGTGAACGCCAGATCCGCGACCGGCACGCCGATGAAGTTCAGGAACACCGTGTAGTCCGAGCCGCTGCCCAGCCGGTTGTTCACCAGTTCCGCGCCGCCGGCCGTCGGCAGCGCACTCGCCTGGCGGGGGCCTTCGGCGCGCATCGCGGCCGCGATGGACGTGCCCGTATCGGGGTCCACCACGAAATCGGCCGCCTCGGCGATGAGCCGGTTGAGCGACGGCACCGCCGACGCGGCGAACGCCTTGCCGGACACGGCGCTGTCCACGTTCAGGTACGCGACGGCGTGCTGCGCAAGCTCGCGCTCGTGCTGCTCGCCCCACTCGGTGGACGAGGTGAGCGTGAACTCCTCGGCGTCCCAGCTCGCGAAGAGGATCGTGCGCTTCGGCCGCAGCCCGCTTCTTGCCAGCGCGCCGAGCGATCGCGCCAGCTCCATCATGGCCGCCGTGCCGCTCGACGGATCGACACCGCCGTACTCCCAGGCGTCGCGATGATTGCCGACGATGACGAGGTCTTCGGGATGCGTGGTGCCCGTGATGCGCCCCGTGACCGTCCAGATCGGCCGCACGCCGTCGTCCATCCGCAGGCGCATGCGCACGACGGCCGGACCCGGTCCGACGTGGTAGGCGAAACCCAGCCGGCCCTGCCACGCCGCCGGGGCCGCGGGCCCGCGAAGCGCGCGAAGGATTGGCGCCGCGTCCTTCGCCGACAACGGCGCGCTCATGATCCGCGGCAGCGAGGCCGCGTCCTCGGCGGCGATGCGCCTGGCGCCTGGAATCGACGGCCATCCCGGCGTCAACGGATCGCCGGGGACGTTGAAGTCGTACGGCACGCCGCCGCGCTGGATGTGGCTCAGCGGTCCCCACGGCCCGTTCGGGTAGGTTCGCCCCTTGCCCGCGCCGTCGTCGGCGGGGTCGGAGTAGATCAGGATGCCGGCGGCACCGCGCTGCTGCGCGGTCAGCACTTTGAAGCCCCGGTAGCTGTACGGCACGGAGTAGCGAACCAGCACGATCCTGCCGCGGACGTCCACGCCGTGGGCGGCGAGCCAGTCGTAGTCGGCCGGGTTGCCGCTGTTCGCGTACACCACCGCGGCGGTGGCGTCTCCCGATGCGGAGTACGCGTGATAGGGCAGGCCGGTATCGCGCGCCGAAAACGGGTCGCCCTCGACCGGATCCTCTTTCATCGACGCCTGCCACGGCTTCGGGGCGGTCATTTCGACGCGCACCTCGATCGGATAGGGCAGAAGGACGTCGTGTTCGGTGATCTCGATCGCCTCGAGGCCGTCCTCGCGCCAGCAATCGCGCACCCACTCGGCCAGGACGCGATCGCGCGGCGACCCGGCGACGTGCGGCTCGGCGGTGAGGAAGGCGTGCGCGGCGCGAGCCTTGTCCGGCGAAGGCAGGCGCACGAACCGCTGCTCGGTGCGTCGTTGGGCGGCCGCGGATCGGGCGGTGAAACCGGAGATGGCCGGAACCGCGGCGGTTCCGTCGGCATGAAACAGGCTGACGAAGCAGACGGCGGTCACGCCAAGCGCGGTCAGCATCGAGACGTGCAGCCTGCCGCGTCGGGTCATCGCAGGGTCCGCTCGACTTCCCTGGCCGCGAGCGCCCCAGAGCCGCCGCCCAGGGCGGGCCCGGGATGCGTCCCCGAGCCGCAGAGAAACAGGTTCCGGATCGGCGTTCGGTACCGCGACCATCCGAGCAGCGGGCGCGTGACGAAGAACTGGTCGAGCGCCAGCTCGCCGTGGAACACCTGGCCGCCGGTCAGCCGATAGGTCCGCTCGAGGTCCAGCGGCGTGACGACCTCGCGCGCGACGATGGTGGCTTCGAATCCCGGCGCGTACTGCTCGATCGCTCGCGTTGCCACGATCGCGAGGCGGTCGCGCTCGGCGTCCCAGGTCGTGCCGCGCAGATCGAACGGCGCGAACTGCACGTACGCCGACACGACGTGCCGCCCATCAGGTGCGAGCCCCGGATCGATCGCCGAGGGAACGGTCAGCTCGATCCAGGGTTCGTCGGCCAGGCCGCCGTACTTCGCGGCGTCGAACGCGCGCTCGATCGCGTCCACGTCCTGCGCCAGGCGCACGCGGCCCGACAAAGCCGCCCGCCGGCCGGCGTCGTCGAGCGACGCGAGCCCCGCGAACGGCGGCAGTGCCGAGACGGCGAAGTTGACCTTCGCGAGCGTGCCGCGCATCCGGATGTTGCGGACGCGCCGGACGAAGTCCGGCGACAGGTGAACGGGATCGATCAGGTCGAGGAGCGTGCGCCGCGGGTCGGCGCCCGACACCACGACACGGGCGTCAATCGTCTCGCCGTTGTCGAGCGCCGCGCCGATCGCCGCGCCGTCCGCCACCCTGATCTCACGCACAGGGGCTCCGGTCCGGATGACGGCGCCGGCGCTCGCGGCGGCGTCGGCGATGGCTTTCGTCACCGCGCCGATTCCGCCCCGCGCCGACCAGCCCGTGCCGATCGGGTGCCCTGCGGTGGCGCCGAGAATCAGCAGGGCGGCGCCCGATCCGGCCGACCACGGACCCAGGAACGCGCCGAGGATCCCGCCGGCCCCGACCGTCGCGCGAAGCGGCTCGCTGTGGAACCACTCGCTCACGAGGTCCGCGACGGCCATCGGCATCCAGCGCAGCAGGCGGTAGGCGTCCTTCGGCCCGAGGGCGCGGAACGCCCGGCCGGTCTTCAGCAGCTCGAACAGATCGCCGCCCGACGGCCGATCGATCGAGGGCGGCGGCGCCGCGTTCAGCGCGCGGAGGACGCCGGCGATCCGCGCGAACGCCGCGAGGAACCGCGGGTACTGCTCGGCGTCGTGAGGAGAGAAGGTCGCAATCGAACCGGCGGCCCGTGCCGGATCGGCCCACAACAGGAGCGGCCGCCCGTCCTTCGTCGGCGCGCAGGCGTGGACCGCGGGTCGGAGGATGTCGAGCCCGTGACGCTCGAGCGCCAGCGACCGCACGATCGCGGGGTCGATCGACACGTGGTGTGCCAGCGTGGGCACGTGGCAGCCCGGCGCCACCTCGCTCGTGACGGCGCACCCGCCCGCTCTCTCTCCCCCTTCGAGCACGACCACCTTCAGCCCCGCTTTCGCGAGGAAGGCCGCGGCGACCAGGCTGTTGTGCCCGGCTCCGATGACGACGGCGTCGACGGCGCTCACCGGGCCTGCCCCAGGATCCGCCGCGCCGCGTTGCGTCCGGGCGCGCCCATGATGCCGCCGCCCGGGTGCGTGGCCGAGCCGCACATCCACAGGTTGCGGACGGGAGTGGTGTACCTGCGCCCAGCCCGGCGCCGGACGGAGGAAGAAGAGCTGTTCGAGCGTCAGCTCGCCCTGGAAGATGTTGCCCTCGGTCAACCCGAACTCGCGCTCGAGGTCGAGCGGCGTGAGCACCTGGCGGTGCAGGATGATGTCGCGGATGTTCG
The DNA here is from genome assembly GCA_963840225.1 of uncultured Acidobacteriota bacterium. Classification (GTDB taxonomy): domain Bacteria; phylum Acidobacteriota; class Vicinamibacteria; order Vicinamibacterales; family CAVVIG01; genus JBLMXQ01. Next base: position 1,012,441 of record CAWIYH010000003.1, on the reverse strand, counting down.
GCGCGTGCTCGGCGAGCGTCGACACGACCGCGTCGCCGAACGCGTCGCGCTGCTCGTCCCACGTCCCGCTCTTCAGCTTGTACGGCGCGTACTGCACGAAGCACGACAGGATGTGCTTGCCCGGCGGCGCCACCGACGGATCGGTCAGCGTGGGGATGACCATGTCGATGTACGGCCGCCGCGAGAACTCGCCGTACTTGGCCTGGTCGTACGCGCGCTCCATGTAGTCGACGCTCGGCGAGATCGAGATGGCGCCCCGCAGGTGCGGTCCGGCTCCCGGCAGGCACGTGAAGTCGGGCAGCGCGTCGAGCGCCAGGTTCACCTTGCCGGACGACCCGCGGAACTTGTACCGCCGCACCTCGTCGAGGAACTCGGACGGCAGCTCCTTCCGGTCGATGAACGTGAGAAACGTCAGGTTCGGGTCGACGCTGGACAGCACGAGGTCCGCGGGGAGCTCGTCGCCGTTGGCCAGGACGACGCCGGTCGCACGGCCGTCGGCGACCGCGATGCGCGCCACCGGCGCCTCGGTGCGGATCTCGACGCCCGCCTCGCGGGCGGCGGCGGCGATCGCGTTGGAGATGGCGCCGGTGCCGCCGCGTGCGAATCCCCACGACCGGAACGCCCCGTCGATCTCCCCCATGTAGTGGTGCAGCAGCACGTACGCGGTCCCCGGCGATCGCACGCCGAGGAACGTTCCGATGATCCCCGACGCCGACATCGTCGCCTTGAGCACGTCGGTCTCGAACCACTGGTCGAGGAAATCGACGGCGCTCATGGTCATGAGCTGTACCTGGTTGTAGCGGTCCTCGTCGGCCAGCCCCCGGAACCGGCGGCCGAGGCCCGCGAGCTTGAGCAGCTCGCGCGGGCGGAGTGTCATCGGGTCGGGCGGCGTCATGTCGAGGATCGGCTTGACGAAGCGCGCCATCTCGACCATCGCCCTGCCGTATTCGTCGTAGGCTTCGGCGTCGAGCCTCGAGTGCCGCGCGATTTCCCGGCGCGTCTTCGCGTGATCGTTGACGCGCCAGAGGTGGTCGCCGTTCGGCATCGGCGTGAACGTGCCGTCGAGCGGCAGGATCTCCAGGCCGTGGCGCGGCAGGTCGAGCTCGCGGATGATCTCCGGCCGGAGCAGCGACACGACGTACGAGCAGACCGAAACGCGGAAGCCGGGAAACACCTCCTCGGTGACGGCCGCGCCGCCGAGCACGTGCCGACGCTCGAGGACGAGCACCCGCCGCCCCGCGCGGGCGAGATAGGCGGCGGCGGTCAGCCCGTTGTGGCCGCCGCCGATCACGATGGCGTCGTACTTCATGGCAGAGTGCAGGCCGCGGAACGTGGAGTCCAGGCGACGGACGTTTCGGACGCTGGCGCGGGAGCTACAATCCGCAGGAACGCGTCTCGTTGCCGAGCACGAGCGCGTGGTGCAGGAGAAAGACGGCGGCGTCGAAGCGGGCCATCACGCGGCGATATTACTACGGGCGGCGGCCCCGGTCGAACGCCGCCCCGCGTCAGCGCCTGCCGACGTCGTCCTTGTAGACGACGCCGCCCTTCATCACCCAGGCGACCCGTTCGAGCTCGGTGATGTCGCGCAGGGGGTCGCCGCCGACCGCGATCAGGTCGGCGAACTTGCCGGCTTCGACCGTGCCCACCCGATCGGTCCACTGCATGATCTCCGCGGCGGTCCGCGTCGCCGAGACGATGGCGTCCATCGGCGACTGGCCGAGGCGCACGCGGTAGCCGAATTCGCGCGCGTTCTCTCCGTGCGGCACCACCGCGGCGTCGGTGCCGAAGCCGATCGGGATGCCGGACTTCAGCACGAGCTGAAAGGACCGGTCCTTCCATTGCGTCATCTGCTCCGACCGCTCCTTCTCGGACGCCGGGATGTTCCCGGCCTCCTTGATCGACTCGCTCGTGTAGAGCGTCGGGACGAAGTAGGTGTGGTGCGTGCGCATCAGCCCGACGGCCTCATCGTCCATCATGCTGCCGTGGTCGATCGTCCGGACGCCGGCGCGGATGGCGGCCTTGATGCCGTCGGTGCCGTGCGCGTGCGCGGCGACGAACCGGCCCCACCGGCCCGCCTCCTCGACCGCGACCCGGATCTCCTCCTCCGTGTACTGCTGCGCCCCGGGCGGCGTCCCCCTGGACAGGATCGCGCCTGTCGCCAGGATCTTGATGAAGTCGGCGCCCTGCTTCAGGTTCGTGCGCACCACGTGGCGGATGGCGTCGGGGCCGTCGGCGAGGTTCTGCACGATCGGCACGTCGACGTAGATCGAGAACTGACGGGCGTCGCCCGCGCCGCCGGTCGCCGACACGTAGTTGCCGGCCACCATCAGGCGCGGCCCCGGCACCACCCCCTGATCGATCGCCGTCCGGAGGTCGACGTCGGTATACGGCCAGGTCGGGCCCATGTCGCGGCAGCTCGTGAAGCCGGCGAGCAGGGTGAGGCGCGCGTTCTGCGCGCCGTGCAGGGCGGCCTGTCCGGGCGTGGTCTTCAGCAGCTCGTCCTCCCAGTGGACGCCGGTGCTGGTCAGGTGCGTGTGCAGGTCGATCAGGCCGGGCAAGAGCGTCGCGCCGCCGAGATCGATCACCCGCGCGCCGGAGGGAATCGCGATCTGGCTGCCGGCCGCCCGGATCCGGTCGCCGGACACGAGGACGACCGCCGGCGACACCGGCTCGCCCCCGCGGCCGTCGATCAGGTGCGCCGCCCGGATGGCGAGAACCGGCGCCGGCGCCTGTGCTGAGAGCAGGGCCACGCCCGTCAGGACGAGGGCCCAACACGCGATGAGGTGCTTCATGACGGCGCTTATAATACGCCCCATGCCGATCGGAACCGCCGTCCATGCGCGCACGTTTCCGCTCTGCGAGAGCCTCAACTACCGCGAGTGGTCCGGCTACTACGCCGTCAGCGCCTACGAGGCCCACCACGAGCACGAATACAGCGCCATCCGGAACGCCGCCGCGCTCATCGACGTTTCACCACTCTTCAAGTACATCGTCAGCGGCCGGGACGCCGAGAGGCTGGTCGACCGCGTGATTACGCGCGACGCGAGGAAGCTGGCCGTCGGCCAGGTGTATTACACGCCCTGGTGCGACGAGCACGGCCGGACGATCGACGACGGCACGGTCACGCGCCTGAGCGAGACGTCCTTCCGCTGGACGGCCGCGGACCCGAGCCTGCGGTGGTTCACCCGGAACGCGTCAGGCCTCGACGTGGCCATCGAGGACGTGTCCGAGCGGGTTGCGGCGCTGGCGCTGCAGGGCCCCACCTCCGGCCGGCTCCTGGATGCGATCGCCGACGCCGACGTCCGGAGCCTGAAGTACTTCAGGATGACCAGCGGCCGGATCGCCGGCGTTGCGGTCGACATCTCTCGCACCGGGTACACCGGCGATCTCGGCTACGAGATCTGGATGCCATGGGATCGAGCGGTCGACGTGTGGGACGCGCTCGTGGCGGCGGGGCGTCCGTTCGACATTCACGCCGCCGGCATGCTGGCGCTCGACGTCGCGCGGGTCGAGGCCGGGCTGCTGCTCATCGACGTCGACTTCCACGGCAGCCGCAAGGCGCTGATCGAATCGCAGAAGTATTCTCCGTTCGAGATGGGCCTCGGGCGCCTCGTCCAGACCGAGGCCGGGCCGTTCGTCGGACGCGCCGCGCTCGTCGAGGAGCAGCGCCGGGGACCCTCGCGGCAGATCGTCGGACTGGAGATCGACTGGCCGACGGTCGAACGGCTGTACGAGCGGGTCGGACTCGCCCCGCAGGTCGGGTCCACTGCGTCGCGGGCCGCCGTGCCGGTGTACCGGGCCGGCCGGCAGGTCGGCCGCGCGACCACCACGACCTGGTCGCCGATCCTGAAGAAGCTCATCGCGCTGGCGACGATCGCCGCGCCTCACTTCGCCGTCGGCACCTCCCTCGAGTGCGAGGTGACCGTCGAAGCCGTCCGCCACCGCGTTCCGGCAACGGTCGTCAAGACGCCGTTCTTCAACCCGCCGCGGAAGAGAGGTGAGATTGCAGATTGATGATTGCAGCTCCCGGATGCCTTGCCGCCAAATCACCAATCAGCAATTCGATCTGCAATCTGCAATCTGCAATCTGCAATCTGCAATTTCCCCTGTTCATTCCGCGTTCATGAACGCGTACTTGTAGTCGGTCGGCGGATTGAAGTTCTCCTTGATCGTGCGCGCGCTGACCCACCGCACGAGGTTCAGCTTCGAGCCCGCCTTGTCGTTCGTGCCGGACGCCCGCGCCCCGCCGAACGGCTGCTGCCCGACGACGGCGCCCGTGGGCTTGTCGTTGATGTAGAAGTTGCCGGCCGCGTGCCGGAGCGCCGAGGTGGCCTGAACGACCGCCCGGCGGTCGGTCGCGAACACCGCGCCGGTGAGCGCGTACGGCGAGGTCGAGTCGACCACCCGGAGCGTTTCCTCCCACTTCGCATCGTCGTAGACGTAGGCGGTCACGACCGGCCCGAAGATCTCCTCGCAGAGCAGCTTGTAGGCCGGCTCGGTCGTCTCGACGAGGGTCGGCCGGATGAAGTAGCCCCTGGCGGCGTCGCACTGGCCGCCGGTGAGGACCTTCGCGTTCTTGCGCGCGTGATCGACGTACTCGCTGATCTTCTCGAACGCCCGCTTGTCGATGACCGCGCCCATGAAGTTTCGGAAGTCCTGGATATCGCCCATCTTGATCTCGTCGATCATCGCGATCATGCGGTCGCGCACCTCGTTCCACAGCGATCGCGGGACGTAGATGCGGCTGACCGCCGAGCATTTCTGCCCCTGGAACTCGAAGCCGCCGCGCACGACCGCGACCGCGAGCGCCGCCGGATCGGCCGAGGGGTGCGCCAGCACGAAGTCCTTCCCGCCCGTCTCGCCAACGATGCGCGGATACGAGCGGTAGCTGCTCATCGAGGCGCCGATGGTCTTCCACATGCTGTTGAAGACCTCGGTGCTGCCCGTGAAGTGGACGCCGGCCAGGCTGCGGTCGGAGAGCAGCGCGTTCGAGATCATGCTCGAGTCGCCGGCAACGAAGTTGATGACGCCGGGCGGCATGCCGGCCGCCTCGTACAGCTTCATCAGCCAGTAGGCCGAGTACATCGCGCTCGAGGCCGGCTTCCAGACCACCGTGTTGCCCATCAGCGCCGGCGCGGTCGGCAGGTTGGCCGCGATCGAGGTGAAGTTGAACGGGGTCACGGCGTACACGAAGCCTTCCAGCCCGCGGTACTCGAGCTGGTTCCACATCGTGTGATCGCTGAAGGGCTGCTCGTCGAGCAGCTCCTGCCCGTAGTGGACGTTGAAGCGCCAGAAATCGATGATCTCGCACGCCGAATCGATCTCGGCCTGGAACGCGGTCTTCGACTGCCCGAGCATCGTGGCGGCGTTGATCGTGTCCCGCCAGGTCGTCGTCAGAAGCTCGGCCGCCTTCAGGATGACCGCGGCGCGATCGTCGAACGACCAGCCGGCCCACTCGTCGTGGGCCGCGCGGGCGGCCTCGATGGCCTGCGTGATCTGCTGCTCGCTCGCCTTGTGGTACTCGGCGAGCACGTGCTGATGATCGTGCGGCATCACCGACTTGGCCGTACTGCCGGTCCGGACGTCCTTGCCGCCGATGATGAGCGGGATCTCGATCTTCTCGGCGGCCATCGACGACAGCGTCGCCTTGAGGCTGGCACGCTCCGCCGAGCCCGGCGCGAACGAGCGGATGGGTTCATTGACGGGCGGCGGCACGCGCCGGTGGCCGTTGAATGCGGCAAATGACTGCACAGCTGACCCGTGTGCCGAGGGTTCGGCCAGCACGAGGGTATCGGTCGCGTCGGATGTCCTCTGAGCCATCAGTGGCCCCCTTTGGCCTTTCAGTTTACTATCGTTCCGATGCGAGTGGCGCTGGTGCAGCAGCGCGCGACCACGAACCGGGCCGACAACCTCGCGCGCGGCCTCCGCGCATTCGACGAGGCCGCGGGACGCGGCGCCGAGCTCGTCGCGTTCGCGGAGCTGGCCTTCGAGCCCTTCTATCCGCAGCGCCCGGCCGGTCCCACGTCCCGGGCGGCGGCCGAGCCGGTACCCGGCCCGACAACCGACGCATTCGCGGCGAAGGCGCGCGAGCTCGGCGTCGCCGCCGTGCTGAACCTCTTCGAACGCGACGGCGACCGCACGTTCGACTGCTCGCCGGTCATCGACGCCGACGGCACGCTCCTCGGCCGCACGCGGATGGTGCACATCACCGAGTACGCGTGCTTTCACGAACAGGGCTACTACGCGCCGGGCGACACTGGCGCGCCCGTGTACGCCACGCGCGCCGGGCGCATCGGCGTCTGCATCTGCTACGACCGGCACTATCCGGAGTACATGCGCGCGCTCGCGGTCGGCGGCGCCGATCTCGTCGTCGTGCCGCAGGCCGGCTCGGTCGGTGAGTGGCCCGAAGGCCTCTACGAGGCGGAGATGCGGGTCGCCGCGTTCCAGAATGGCTATGCCGTGGCGCTGTGCAATCGGGTCGGGCAGGAAGATCGGCTGACGTTCGCCGGCGAGTCGTTCGTCTGCACGCCGGACGGGCACGTCATCGCGCGCGCCGGACAGGGCACCGACGAGGTTCTGATCGCCGACGTCGACCTGTCGCAGAACGATCGGTCGCACGCGCGGCAGCTGTTCCTGCAGCATCGCCGGCCCGAACTCTACGCGGAGTGGCTCATCAGGCGATGAGGTCGGCGCGGCGTGTCAGGTGCGGCCTTCCCAGAGGCGGACTTCATCCTGTGCGAGACCTCGTCGGAGTACGCCGCGGACGCCGAGTTCGCCTGACGGAAGCGGGCTACCCTCACTGCTCCTGGTCGCCCGAACGGGCGCGGTCGCTCTCGGCCGATTCCCTCACGACGCGATCGAAGCTCCAGAGCAGCTCCTCGCGCTCCGAGTACGGTCCGGGCCGGTAGGCCCGCGAGCTGATGCCCGCCTGCGACTGCTCGGAGATCCACCAATCCTCCTTGTTCGTCAGGTCCCAGAACTCGACCGCGTCGTCCGCCACGAAATCCGGCTTCGCCATCTCGTCGGGATGGAAATGCCACTCGCAGACGATCTCGGTCCGGTCGTGCGCGCGCGGCCAGAGCGTGTGGGTCATCATGTAGTCCGGGTGCAGGCTGAGGAGCAGGTTCGGGTAGATGCTGTAGTAGACGACCTGCTGCCGCTGCGCGTCGCTCAGTCCTGGCAGACAGTCTCGCCGGCGCCGGCCGTCCAGGCTCATGGTCTCGACGCCGGCGCGGAAGCCCATTGCACCGCCGCAGTAGCAGGGCGTCGGCGCGACATTGTCGGCGCCGAGATAGTGATGGAGCCGGTTGAGCGCCGGGTGCAGGGTCGGGCAGTGCAGGCACTCGTTGAAGTTGAGGACGATCAGCTTCCAGTTGGCCCTGACCTCGTACACGATGCGCCGACCGAGCCGCAGGTCCGCCATGCGCCAGGCGGCGAACCGCCCGGGGAGATCGCCGAGCTGATCAAACAACCCGGCCGCGTGCGCCGCCTCCGAGGGCCCCCCCGAGGCCGAGAGTCCACGCTCGAGGCCGAGGGACGCGTTCGCAGCCTGATTGGTGAGCGGGGGTGGGGCCCCGCGAGCAGTGAGATGGACGAACACGTGCCCGTCCCAGACATCGCAGGCGGCGCGGAGCAACGGATAGTCGCCGCGGTTGAAGTCCGGCGACATGTGAGGAGCGCCGAGCAGCCGGCCGTCGAGCCCGTACGTCCAGCCGTGGTACGGACACTGGATGCGGTCGTCGAAGTGTCCGCAGGACCGGTCGGACAAGCGCGTGCCCCGGTGGCGGCAGACGTTGAACAGCGCGCGCGGGGCGCCGGAGGCGTCGCGCGTGAGGATGACGCTCTGGTCGCCGACCGTCCGCGTGAAGTAGTCGCCGGCGTTCGGGATCTGATCGGCGCGTCCGACGCAGAGCCAGCGTTCGAAATAGAAGCGTTCCAGCTCCCGATCGAAGAATTCCGGGTCGGCGTAGAAGCGCCGCGGAAGCGTCGTGTGCATGGGGCCCCGGCGCGTCTATGATACCCCGCATGATCGGGTCCGTCCGGACGCCGACGCTCAACCGCGCGCTGGGCCGATGGGACCTCACGGCCATCGGGGTCAACCAGGTCATCGGCGGCGCGATCTTCCTCATGCCCTCGCAGGTCGCCGCCCAGATCGGCGGCTGGGCGCCGGTCGGCTTCGTCCTGATGGGCCTCGCGTCGCTGTCGGTGGCGCTGTGCTTTGCCGAGGCGGGCAGCCGCTTCGACGCGACGGGCGGGCCGTACCTGTATACGCGGGCGGCGTTCGGCCGCTTCGTCGGCTTCGAGGTCGGGTGGATGCAGTGGTTCACGCGCGCGGCGAGCCAGGCCAGCATCATGGCCGGCATCGCGCTCGCGCTCGGTTACTACTGGCCCGCCGTCACCGCCGGCTGGCCGCGGGCGCTGGTCCTGTCCGCGGTGACGGCGGCGCTGACGGTCGTCAACGTGCGCGGCATCCGCCAGAGCGCGTGGCTCGTCGACGCGCTGACCGTCGGGAAGCTCGTGCCGCTGGCGATCTTCATCGTCGCCGGCCTGCTGTGGAGCCGTCCGGCGGTCCTCCCGGCGAGCGGACCGGTCGGCGTCAACCAGGCGTCGACCGCGGCCCTGCTGCTGATCTTCGTGTTCGGCGGCTACGACGTGGTGCCGGTGCCGGCCGGGGAGGCGGTCGACCCGACGCGCGACGTGCCGTTCGCCCTGGTGGCCACCATCCTGATCGTGACGGCGGTGATGACGGCCGCGCAGGTGGCTGCCCAGAGCGTTCTCCCCGACCTCGCACACCACGGCACGCCGCTCGCCGACGCGGCGGCGGCGCTGCTCGGAGCCGGCGGCGCGCTGTTGATCGGCATCGGATCGGTCGTGTCGATGACCGGAAACAACGCCGGCCAGGTGCTCAGCGGATCGCGGATGCTGTTCGCCCTCGCGGAGCACGGCGAGCTGCCGGCGATCTTCCGCCGAATTCACCCGCGGTACCGCACGCCGGCGGTGGCGGTCGTCTTCACGTCGGCCGTGGCGCTCGCGCTCGCCCTGAGCGGATCGTTCGGCCGGCTCGCGGTCGTCAGCGCGCTCGCGCGCCTGGTCACCTACACCGGCGTCAGCGCCGCGACGCTGCGGCTGCGCGCGCCCGCGCTGGCCGGCTCGGTCGGGAGGGCGGCCTTCGTGGCGCCGCTCGGCCCGGTGGTCCCGCTCGTCGCGATCGTCGTCTCGGTCGCGGTGGTTGCCGGCGCCACCCGCGACCAGTTGATCGGCGGCGTCGCGGCGCTCGCGGCGGGTGCGGCGCTCTTCGCGATCTGGGGGCGCCGCCCCGCGTCCGTCAGTCCTTCAGCAGCGGCTCGTTGAGAAAGCGAATCAGCGGCGCGACGCGTTGAAACACACCGATGACTTCGGGATAGAACCTGCGACTGGTGGCCAGGCTGGCGGGAAACTCGCCGCCGGCGAGAAACTGCCGGAACTTGAGGTACTCCGCCCCTTCGTGATCCCTGGGGAAGCCTCGAGGGACGCGCTGCAGCCGCTCGCCGTGCAGGCCGCCGACGCGCCCCAGCGCCGGCGACTCCACGATCGCGCGGAATCGCCTGAGGTTCGCGGCGATGTGCTCCCGGACGCTGAGCAGTTGCGCGGTGTCAGGGGTGTACATCCCGCCGCCGATCCACACCTCGTCGGGCGCGATGTGCAGGTACAGACCGGCGCCCTGGTGCTTGGGGAGGCCCCGCGGCGGGAAGACCGCGGCGAGGTGCGTCTTGAGGGGCGCCTTGTTCTCCGAGAAGCGCGTATCGCGGTAGATCCGGTACAACGACGCCTTCGGGGTCGCCACGAGATCCGGCGCGAAGCGCGTGAAGTCGCCGGCCAGCCGCTCGATGAGCGCGATCATCGGGGCGCGCAGGAGCAGCTCGTACTGCGCCTTGCGCGCCCGGAACCACTCGCGGTCGTTGTTCCGCTTCAGCGCCCGCAGGAACGCGAGCGCCTTGGGCGGGAAGCAGGTGAAACGCTGCTCCATCGAACGACCTGACACGGCTACTTCTGTTCGGCCGCCTGGACCTGCGCCATCCGCTCCTGGAACTGGCGCGTCAGGTGCGGCACCAGACCGATCATCCGCTCGACCAGCATCAGCTGGCCGCGGTGGTGCATCTCGTGCTCCTTCGCGGAGAGCAGCATTTCGAAGCGGCTCCTGGACGCCGGCTCCGCGCCTGGCGGCATGGCGACGCGCTCGGCGAGGAACGCCTCGTCGAGGCCCTCGAGGTACTCCGCGAACTCCTGTCCCTCGGTGCGGAGCATCTCGATGATCTCGTCCTTCGTGCGCGCCTTCGCCTCTTCGGCGTTGAACTTCTCCAGCATCTCCGGGAAGTTGACCTTCATCAGGCTGTCGATGCGGTTCTGATGAATGTAGCTCTGGAACTCCGTGCCGAGCGCGATGTGCGTCAACAGCTTCCCGACGGGACGGGTGTCTCCCGACGCGCTGAAGCCGTATTTGTCCTCCGGAATCTCTTCCGCGATCTGCAGCGTGTTCTTGCGGACGGTCCGGAAGCTGGCCGCCAGTTCCTTTCCACCGTAGTACGTCATGTCCCCTCCGTGAGAAAAGCGTCGTGCGTGAGACGAACCGGTCCGTCGCGCCGGACACCGGAGTGCGGGCCGGCAACAGGCCGAACGGCCACTATACTGCAGGCGCCCGCGAACCGGTGTAAAGTTGGCGCCTCGGCCAACACGCGAAGGAGCTGGCGATGAAACTCGCACGAACGTGTTCGGCGGCCCTGGCTCTCCTGTTCACGTTGTCCGCGGTCTCGGCGGCGCAGGATCCCCATCCGACCTTCTCGGTCGGTACGGCCACCGCAGCCCGCGGCCAGCGCGCCTACGGCGTACTGACGATCCCCGCAGGGTCCGATCCGGCCACCGACATCGCAGTCGCCGTCCTTCACGGCGCCCATCCCGGTCCCACGCTGGCCATCGTCTCGGGGGCGCACGGCACCGAATACACGTCGATCATCGCCGTCGAGCAGTTGATCGACGCCGTCGATCCGGCGTCGCTCTCCGGCACGTTGGTGCTGGTGCCGCTCGTCAACGTCCAGTCGTTCGAGAAGATGGTCCCGCACGTGAACCCGGTCGACAACCGGAGCATGAACGGCGCGTACCCGGGCAAGCCCGACGGCACGCAGACCGAGCGGGCCTCGTACGTCATCACGAAGGAGGTGGTCGAGAAGTGCGATCATCTCATCGACCTGCACGGCGGCGATCTCGACGAGAGCCTCCGTCCCTACAGCTACTGGACGGTGACCGGCAATCAGACACAGGACGACCGGTCGAAGCAGATGGTGCTCGCCTTCGGCCTCGACCACATCATCATCTCGGCGGATCGCCCGACGGATCCCGGCGCGTCGCGCTTTCTCGAGAACACGGCCTCGACGCGGGGGAAGGCCTCCTTCACCGCCGAGGCCGGCTACGCGGGCACGGTCGAGACCGACGACGTCGACGCGCTGGTGAACGGATCGCTGAGCGTGATGCGTCTCCTGAAGATGCTGCCCGGGCAGCCGACCGCCGTCGAGCACCCGGTGTGGCTCGAGAAGGTGGTGACGCTCGCGAGCGGGGTGACCGGCATCTTCCACCCGCTCGTCCGTCGGGGCATGTACGTCGAACAGGGCATGAAGATCGGCTACGTGACCGACTACGTCAATCGCGTCATCTTCGAGGCCCGCGCGCCGGCGACCGGCGTGATCACCTTCGTGCGGGCCGTGCCGTCGCTCGCCAAGGGCCAGACCATCGCCAATGTCGGAGTCGTGAAACCATGAAGACGTTCGCGTCCATTCCCACGTTCGACGACGTCAACCTGATCCTGCGCCTGTACGACATGCGGCGCGAGCCGCGCATGCGCCAGGCTCGCTCCTGGTTCAGCGCGAAGTTCAAGGTGAAGAGCTGGCAGGAGGCGCTCGCCCTCATTCCCGCCGGCTCCGATGAAAACGCGTCGTATCGAATGGTGATCACGCACTGGGAGATGGTCTCATCCTTCCTGACGAGCGGCGTGCTGAATCCGGAGCTCTATTACCAGAGCGGCCGCGAGCTGCTCTTCTGCTGGGAGCGCGTGCGCGACCTCGTGCCCGACATCCGCGCGGCGTACAAGAACCCGCTCGAGCTCATCAACCTGCAGAAGGCCGGAACCGCGTACATCACCTGGTGGAACAACCAGGCGCCCGGCGCGTACGACGAGTTCAGCCGGCGCGTTCGCGGCTGATGCCGGCCGGTGACGAGGAGCGGTGATGTCGATTGAATCGCCCGCCGACTGGACCGGACTCCGACGCGCGGGCCGGGTCGCCCGCCTGACGCTCGACGAGCTCCAGCGCCAGGCACGACCGGGCGTCGCGACCGCGGATCTCGACGTCGTGGCCGCGGCCATCTTCGCCCGCCATGGCGCCCGTTCCGCGCCGACGCTCGTGTATGGCTTCCCCGGCCACGTGCTCATCAGCGTGAACGATGAGGTCGTGCACGGCATTCCGGGTCCCCGGCGGCTGGCGGCTGGCGACGTCGTGACGCTGGACGTAACGGTCGAGAAGGACGGCTACGTGGCCGACGCGGCGCGGACGATGATTGTCGGGTCCGGCTCGGCAGGCAGCCGGCAGCTGGTGGCGTGCGCCGAGGCCGCCTTCGACGCGGCGCTGGCCGTCGCGCGCGCCGGGAACCGCGTGAACGAGATTGGCCGGGCCGTCGAGCGCGAGGTGCGGCGCCGCGGCTTCGCGGTCGTCCGCGGGCTGGGTGGCCACGGCGTGGGCCGCACGATTCACGAACCGCCGTCGGTCCCCAACCAGTACGATCCGCTGCAGCGCGACGTGCTCACCGAGGGCCTGGTCATCACGATCGAGCCGATTGTGAGCGCCGGGTCGGGAACGGCGATCACCGCCGGCGACGGCTGGACGGTCCGCACCCGCGACGGCAGCCGCGCCGCGCACCACGAGCACACGCTCGTGATCACCCGGGACCGCCCGACCCTGCTGACGGCGTGACCCCGGCCCTCTCCACTACTTCGCGCCGGCGACCTCAATCGCGGCCGTGTAGATCAACTCCACGAACTTGCCGAGGCCCTCGACGCTCAGCCGCTCGTCGTTGCCGTGAATCGCGCCGCGCTCGCGGTCGCCGACGACGCTGCCGAGGCCGTAGGCCTGCACGCCCTTCACGCGCAGCTGCGCCGAGTCGGTGGCGCCGGTGAGCATCAGCGGCAACGTCGTGATGCCCGGGAACACCTTCTTCTGCGCGTCCTCGATCGCCCGGAACATGTCGCTCTGCAGCCCCGACGGCGGCGGCGCGGGGCGCCCGCCCGAGGACGTCCGCTCGATCGTGACGGCCGGGTCGTCGACGAGCCGCCTGAGCGTCTCGATCAGCGCCGGGATGTCCTCGTCGGGCAGCGCGCGCACGTCCAGGGTCGCCTCGGCATCGCCGGGAATCACGTTGCTGCGAAACCCCCCTTTGATCATCGTCGGCACGATCGAGGTGCGGAGCATCGAGTTGTACATGATGTTGGCCGAACGCAGCGTTTCCTGGGCGGCGTCGGTCTTCGCCGGGTCGGCCAGATCGCGGTACAACCGCGCTTCGTCGGGCGGGCTGATGGCCGCCAGCCGGTCGAAGAAGGTTCTCGTCGTCTCGTTCATGCGCATCGGCGGCTGCCAGCTGCCGATCTTGCCGATGGCGATCGCGAGGTGGGTGACCGCGTTGTCCAGACGCGGCATCGAGCCGTGGCCGCTCGTGCCCGTCGCGCGGACGACCATGCCCCGCGGCACCTTTTCGGTCGTCGCGACGCCGACGTACTGCGCCCGCCCGTCCTTCTCGTAGATCCAGCCGCCTTCGTTCAGCGCGAACTCCGCGGCGATATTGTCCCAGTGCTCCTTGACCAGGAAGTCGATGCCGGCGCGGCCGCCGGCTTCCTCGTCGGCTTCGGCCAGGAAGATGACGTCGCGGTCGAGCGGCACCTTCTGACGGTGAAGCTGCAGGAACGCCTCGAAGCACGCGGTCGTCATGCCCTTGTCGTCGGAGGCGCCGCGTCCGTAGACGTACCCGTCCTTGACCGTTCCGGCGAAGGGATCGACCGTCCACTTGTCGCGCTCCACGCCGACCACGTCGGTGTGGCCCATCAGCAGGAGAGGCCGCTTCCTGCCCGAGCCCTTGAGGCGGGCGATCAGGTTGCCGCGACCGGGCTGCGCCTCGACGATCTTCGAGGGAATTCCCTCGCGGTCGAGGATCGCCTTCAGATAGTCGGCGGCCTTCGTCTCCTGGCCGGGCGGGTTGCTCGTGTCGATCCGCACCAGTTGCGACAGCGTGTTCGCCGCTTCGTCGCGGATGGCGGCGAAGTCGGACGGCGCCGGCGGCTGCGGGGCGGCCGTCCAGGCCACGGCCCCGGCGGCAGCGGACACGAGGAGGAGACCGGACGCGCGGATGTTCATGATGGGCCTCTCGTAAGGCGGCGATTCTAATCCAGAAAGGCAGCCGTGTTAGAGTCCGCCGGATGGAGGCCGGCACAGCGCCCGTCGCCGCTTCGGACGCGGGTCTCATCCGCGCCATCGGCGTCCGTTCGGCGACCCTGCTCGTCGTCGGGAACGTGATTGGATCGGCCATCTTCCTCACAGCGGGGACGATGGCGGCGGTGCTGCCGTCGGCGCCGCTCCTCGTCGCGACCTGGATCGCGGGCGGTGCGATCGCCCTTTGCGGCGGCCTCACGTACGCCGAGATGGGGGCCATGTATCCCCGGTCGGGCGGACTCTACGTGTTCCTCGAGGAGGCGTACGGCCCGCTGGTCGCGTTCCTGTTCGGCTGGGCAGTCATCCTCGTCGTCGGGACCGGCAGCATCGCGGCGGTCGCCGTCGGCTTTGCGACGTACTTCAGCTACTTCGTTCCGGCGCTGTCGACCACTCGCATCGTCCTGTCGATCCCGCTGCCCTGGGGAGCGGCGACGATCTCGGCAGGTCAGATCACGGCGGCCGTCTCCATCATCGCCCTTGGCGCGGTGAACTACGCCGGCGTCGAGTCCGGGAACTTCGTGCAGGCGGCGCTGACGCTCATCAAGGTGGCCGCACTGGCGGCGCTGCCGGTCGTGGCGGTCGTGCGGCATCCGTCCATCCCGGCGCTGACGCCGATCGTGCCGAGGGTGGCTCACCCGGCGGCGGCGTTCGGCGTCGCGATGATCGCCGTGATGTGGGCCTATGAGGGATGGTACTACCTGCCGTTCTGCGCCGGCGAGATCGAGGACGCGCCGCGCACCGTGCCGCGGGCGCTCATCGTCGGGATCCTCGCGCTGGTGGCGATTTACGTGGCCGCCAACGTCGCGTACATGCTCGCTTTGCCGCTGGATGAGATGCGCGGCGTCGATCGCATCGCCGAGAAGGCCGTGACGGCGCTCGTCGGTGCGGGCGGTGCCAGAATTGTCGCGGCGACGGTGGTCGTGTCGACCCTCGGCTGCAATGCGGCGGCGGTGATTACGATTTCGCGGGCCGCGTTTGCGATGGCCCGCGACGGCCTCTTCTTCCGATCGGTCGCGCTCGTCCACCCGCGCCATCGGACGCCGCACGTCGCCATCCTCGCGACGTGCGGGTGGGCGGCCCTGCTCACCCTGACCGGGACCTACGAGCAGCTGTTCACCTGGGTGACGTTCGCGTCGGTCGTGTTCGGCGTGCTCGGCGGCGCGGCGATCTTCCGCCTCAGGAGCACCAGGGCCGATGTGCCGCGCCCCTACCGCACCTGGGGATATCCCTGGGTGCCGGCGCTCTTCGTCGCCGGCCTCGGCGCGCTCGTCCTCAACACCGTCGTCGAGAAGCCGCTGGAGTCGTTGATGGGACTGGGACTCGTCGGCCTCGGCCTGCCGGCATACTGGTATTGGTCGCGATCCGCCGTTCGAAGACCTGCGATGACCGTCAATTCCTGATTCTCAACTCCCTCATCGACCGGCGCCGTGCTGAAGCCGTCTGCGAACGGACCGGCCTGAACATTGGCCGGTCGGTCGACTCGTGACAAGATGATGCGCTGATGCCGGTTGTCACGGCCCCGCTCGCTGCCATCATCTTCGCCGCCGGCGTGGTCGCCGGCGGCCTCGGCGCGTCGCTCGGCATCGGCGGCGGCGTATTCCTGGTTCCGCTCCTCAACCTCGCGCTCGGCTTTCCGATCACCGTGGCCGCCGCCATCAGTCTGGCCACGGTCATCGCGACGTCGAGCACCGTCACCGCCGGCCGCGCCGGCAAGCGCCTGATGAACTTCCGCCTCGGCATGGTGCTCGAAGTGGCGACCGCCGCGGGCAGCGTGCTCGGCGGCATCACGGCGCAGCTCCTCGCGCAGGCGACCCTGCAGAAGCTGTTCGGGCTGGTCACCGCGTTCACCGCCTTCGTGACGATCCGTCGCCTCAAGAAGCGCAACGTGATCCTCGATCCGTCGATGGATCCGGGGCCGCTCGGGGGCAGGTATCACGAAGACGAGAGCGGCGGCACGATTGTCTACAAGGTGAAGCGACTGCCGCTCGGGCTCGCCGTGTCGTTCGTGGCGGGCAACGTCTCGTCGCTGCTCGGGATCGGCGGCGGCGTCATCAAGGTTCCGGTGCTGAACGCCTACTGCGGGGTGCCTCTGCGGGCGGCGGCGGCGACCAGCGCCTTCATGATCGGGGTGACGGCGACCGGTGGCGCCATCATCTATTTCGGCAACGGCCAGCTGCTGCCGGCGGCGGCCGCCGCCGCGGTTCTCGGCGTGCAGCTCGGATCGTGGCTCGGCTTCCGGATCTCGGCGGGCGTGCCGGTGCGCTATCTGAAGGTGCTGCTGGCGGCCGTCCTCGCGATCGTCGCCGTGCTCATGTTCATCCGGGGCATGAGATGACCGGGCAGCGCGACGCCACGATCGAGACGCTGATCGGCCGCGTGCTGCGCATCGGCGTCACCATCAGCAGCGTGCTGCTCGGCATCGGCCTGGCCATCGCGCTTCTGCATCCGGGCGGCGGCTCGACCCTGCTGAACGTCGGAATCGTCGTCCTGATCGCGACGCCTGCCGCGCGCGTCGTCCTGTCCTTCACCGAGTACCCGCTCGATCGGGACTGGACGTTCGTGACCCTGACCGCCATCGTGCTGATCGAGCTGATCGCCGGCGCGGTCGCGGCCATCGTGTTCCACACGAAGATTTGAAGAAATTGCAGCTTGCAGCTTGCAGATTGGAACGAATGGCACCTCCAATCTGCAATTCCCCGCGTTATTCGCCGGCGCGATAGGCTCCTTCGACCGGCCTGAGGGGCCGATCGAACCACAACGGGCGCCTGAGGCCCCCGGGTCCGGGCGCGGGGCGCGTCAGATGGAGCCACTCCTTGTAGACCGCGTGCGCCTCGTCGGTGTCGACGTAGATGTCGCCGTACCGGTCGTCGCCTCCCGCCTTGTCGAGCTTCACGCGCTGGTGCCAGCAGTGCATCCCGCTGACCGGGTCGGGCTGGACGGGGAAGGTGAGGTTCTGGTGCACGCCGACCTCGCTCCACCAGATCCGCATGCTGTCGGGATCGCTCGTCGCGAACGGCCGGGCGCCGTGGACCTGGGACACCTTGTAGCCGCCGCCCTGCCGCTCGATGCGCACCAGCGCGGACGCCGCGCGGTTGCCGGTCTCCTCGTCGAGCCGCCAGCGTCCGAGGTGGTGGGACATGGCAAGAATGCCCGGCCGGATGCCCTCCGTGACCCACGCCCGCGTCACGAAATAGCCGATGCGCGTCCGGACCTTCACCAGATCGCCGGTCGCGACGCCCACGCGACGGGCGTCGGCCGTCGCGATCCAGAGCGGATTCTCGTGGGAGATCTCGTAGAGCCACTTGACCGGCGATCGCGTATGAATCAGCGTCGGCAGCCGGAAGTTGGGCAGCAGATCGAACTCGTGCTCGTTCCTGTCCAGGGTGCGCCAGTGCACGTGGCCCGGCACGTAGCGCGGGACGGCGTGCTCGGGCCAGCCCCAGTCGACGAGCGTCCGCGAGTAGAACTCCAGCCGCCGTGACGGCGTGTTGAAGCCGCGGCGGGCGACGCCGCCGACGACGACGCCGACGATGCTGCCGTCGCGAACCGCCGTCTCGTCCTGTTCATCGAAGGTGGCGCCGTCGAGGGCGTCCGGCGGCAGCGGCTCCTCGTGCAGGCGGTACACGTGGTCGCGGACCTTGAACACGCCGTACTTGCGCATGTAAGCGAGCGGCGTCAGATCCTCCCGGCGGGCGGCTTCGGGCAGGCCCGGCACCGAGTGCTCGAACATCCACCCGTAGTATTCGTCCATCGTCACCGGCTCGCCCGGCCGGTCGGGCGATTCGAAGTGCCGGCGGATGCCCAGGGCGCCGTCGGGATCGATGCGCCACGAGAGCGCCACCCAGAACTCGCTCTCCTCCCACACCTCCCCCGGATTGGCCTCATAGGTCGCGGCGACCGTCTCGCCGCGCTTCTCGCGCGCGACGCGCAGCACGGGCTGGCGGAACCCGAGCCACTGCGCCGCGTGCGTCTCCTGACTCATCGTGTCGTGGCGCTCGGTCCCGAGGCCCATCGGCAGCACGTAGTCAGCGAACCAGGCGGTCTCGCTCCAGGTCGGCGTCAAGGCGACGTGCAGGCCGACCTTCTCGGGATCGGTCAGCATCTCCATCCAGGAGAAGCCGTCCGGGTTCGTCCAGACCGGGTTGTAGACGCGCGTGAAGTACACATCAAGCCGGCCGCGGTTCTCCTTGAGGAAGTGCGGCAGCAGGAAGCTCATCTCGAAGAAGGCGAGCGGGTACTCCTTCGGGAACAGCAGCTCGTTCCAGTAGGCGGGCGGATCGGGCGGCAGCGGATGCTTCGGCACGAACTTGTTCGACAGGTGCAGGTTGACGCCGCCCGGCGTGGCGACCGATCCGGTCAGCACGACGAGCAGGTAGAGGCAGCGCGTGATCTGCCAGCCCCAGAGGTTCCCGGCGGCCGCCGATCGCCAGCTGTGGGTGCTGAATCGGCTGCCCGCGCGCCCCACGGCGCGGGCCGCCCGAACGATCTGCTCGGCGGCGACGCCGGTTTCCGCCGCGGCGTACTCCGGCGTGAATGCGGCGTACAGCTCCTTGAGCGCGACGATGAAGTTGTCGAACGTGACGGCCAGATCGGGACGCTCGGCGCGCAGGTAGCCGCGCCAGTCCACCCACGTCCGGACGAACTCGCGGTCGTAGAGCTCTTCGTCCAGGAGCACCCGCGCCATCGCCAGCAGGAGCGCGCCCTCGGTGCCCGAGTACGCCGGCAGCCACAGGTCCGACTTCGCCGACGTGTTCGACAGCCGCGGATCGACGACGATCAGCGTCGCGCCGCCCGCCTGACCTTCGATGATCCGCTGCGCGTGGGGATTGAAATAGTGGCCGGTCTCGAGGTGCGAGGAGAGCAGGAGAATCGTCTGCGCGTTCGCGTAGTCGGGCGACGGGCGGTCGTTGCCCGTCCACAAAAAGTGGCCGAGCCGCGCCGACGAGGAGCACACGTTCGTGTGGCTGTTGTGCCCGTCGAGGCCCCAGGCCTGCACGACGCGATTGGCGAAGCCGTCTTCTCCCGGCCGCCCGACGTGGTACATGATCTCGTGGCGCCGGTTCTCGACGATCGCGCGGCGGACCCGGGCGCCGATGTCGTCGAGCGCCTCGTCCCACGACACCTGCCGCCATTTGCCGTCCCCGCGGCGGCCATCGCGCTTCAACGGATACAGGATGCGATCGGGGTCCTCGAGCTGGTTCGGCGTGACCACGCCCTTCGCGCAGGTGCGGCCGCGGCTGCCGGGGTGCAGCGGGTTGCCCTCGATCTTGCGGACCGTCAGCTGCTGCTTGTCCACATAGGCCAGGATGCCGCACGCCGATTCGCAGTTGAAGCAGACGCTCGGAATGATCCAGTAGTGGCGCCTGTCCTTCCGGGGCCAGCTCGTCGACTCGTAGTCGACGTAGTCGTCCCATTCGGCCGGATCGGGATGGGAGCGGAACTTCGTCATGGCTGATTGCCGAACGTCGTGCGCCGGTGGTTCAGGACAGCGGGACCGACTGTCCCGCTTCCACCCAGACGTATTCCCACGCAAAGCTGCCCGCGAGCGCGAGCAGCGCCACGATCGCCGTCAACGCGGGCGGAGGCATCACCCGGGCCGCGGCCGCGGCCGCCAGGACGGCCAGCGGCACCGCGCCCCCGGCGCACACGGCGACGCCCCAGAACATCGACGCGAACGGCCCCCGCTGCACGGCGCGGACCGCCAGCTCGTGATGGCGCGTGGCGCTCGGCGTCAGCTGCTCCACTGCCAGCAACAGCAGGTGCAGCGCGAGCGCCGAGCCGAACGCGACCACGAGCGTGGCTGCGACGCCGCCGGCCGCGGCGAGCCCCGGAGCGACGGCCAGCGCGATCAGCAGCACCGACGAGCCTTCGACGGTGGCCTGGGCCAGCAGGTCGAAGGCGGCCTGCGGTCCCTGCCAGAGGTCGCGCGCAAGGCCTTGAGCGAACAGGAATCCGGTATAGCTGGTCGCGAGCATCGAAACGAGGATGACCGGCACCGTCAGGGCGGTGAGCACGCCGTCGAAACCGAGCCATCCGGCGACAACCCAGAGCGCTGCGAGCATGCCGTGCGCCGTCAGGAAATACGCGCCCCACACCATCCACGATCGCCAGTTCGGCCGGACGAGGATGTAGTAGAAACGTTCAGGCCGCTCGAGGTCGTACACGAGAATCGCCGCCGTCAGGGCCGTGAACAGCGCTCCGATTGCCGGTCCCACATACCTCGTCAGCGGAGTCCTGACGCCGGCGAGCCACAAGAGCGCGCTCAGCAGCATCGCTCCGGTGCCGACGCCCTTGGTCAGCAGGTACACGGCCATGTCGATGCCCCAGGGGTTGCCGTGCGGGACGTCGTAGTCCACGCGCGGATCGCCCGGGCGTTCGGGGTCGGGTTCGGGCGACCCGAGTGGCCGCAGCAGCACCTGTCCTTCCTTGAACCGGAACGGGCGCGCGGCGATTTCCGGCTGGATCGCGCTCTCCTCGGCGGCCAGGTAGAACACCTTCGGCTGGGTGCCCTTCTCGGGCTTCCGGACCGTGACCGCTTCGTGCCGCGCGAGGCGCGCGACCTCGCTCGTCGGGTCGTCGAGGTCGCCGAAGATGCGGCACTCGGTCGGGCACACGCTCACGCACGCGGGTTCGAGGCGGTTCTCGATCCGGTTCGCGCAGAAGTTGCACTTCTCGGCCGTATGGGTGTTCGGATCGATGAAGAGCTGATCGTACGGGCACGCGATCATGCACGCGCGGCACCCGATGCAGGAGTCTCCATGCAGATCCACGATGCCGTCGCGGCGCTTGAAGAGGGCGTTGGTCGGGCAGATGCGCGCGCACGGCGCCTCGTCGCACTGGTTGCAGAGAACCGGGAAGAAAAAGCGCCGCGTCGAGGGGAAAACGCCCTTCTCGACCGTTTTCACCCAACAGCGGTTCACGCCGACCGGAATCTGGTGCTCGGCCTTGCACGCGATCGTGCAGGCGTGACAGCCGATGCATTTTCGGAGATCGATGGCGAAGCCGTAGTTGGGCATGCCCGAGGCGGCACCGACTATAGCACGCGGAAAAGGAGCGGGCCTTCGGCTCGACGGACGTCAACGGCGCGTCGAGGTCGACCGTGATCTGCGCGGAGCCGCCATGCCAGCCGCCCAGAACTCGCGGCGCGATCGTTGAGCGCGCGCGCTCGCCGCGACGAGGTTCACGCCGGATGTCCGCGCTCCCGGTGAACGCTTCCTCGACGAGGAAGGAGCTGTCCGCGATCTCGAAGGGGCGGCCGGCGCTCCCGCCGGGACGCTCGGTGTGTCGGCCGCCACGCCCGCGGGGAGCGCCGGGGCTCGCCCCCGAGGCGGGCTCGGCCGCACGCGCAGCGCGGTCCGAGCGAAAAGTCGTGGCGACATGCGTGGCCGCGTGTAAAATTGAGATTGAATCCCAGTCTCAGGGAATCCGCCCGCTCCCGGTCATCCGGGCCTCGAGGCATCTTCCTTGCTCTGGCGGGCGCAGCCCGGGCCGATCGGCCGATCTGCCGGGCCATTGTTCCCGAGTTGCCGGGAAATTTCCAGCGTCGGCACGGAGAACTCCGCCGCGGCGGTGGCCGGGGTGGTGCAGGGAGAACGTCGTGCAGGATATTGAATGTCTGTGGGTGTGCGGCCGGGGCCCGACACGCCTCCGCTGCCAGATGCACTGCCTGGGCGACGAGGTGTTCGAGCTCGAGGTCATGCGCAACATGCGGGTGTACGGCACCTATCGGTTCGACGGGCGGACGGCGGCTCTCACATTCGCCGGCCGGCTCCGGGACACGTTCGAGGGCAACGGCTGGGTGGCCGCCTGACACGACCGGCGCCGCCCGCGAAGGAGGGTCGATGCGCGGCAACGACAAGGTGATCGAGAAGCTGAATGAAGCGCTCCGCGAGGAGCTGACGGCCATCAATCAGTACTTCGTCCATGCTGAGATGTGCAACAACTGGGGCTACCACAAGCTGGGCGCCTACATCCAGAAGCAGTCGATCGGCGAGATGAAGCACGCCGAAGAGCTGCTCGAACGCATCATCTTCCTCGACGGCATGCCGAACATGCAGCCGCTGCCGCTCACCATCGGCCACGAGGTCAAGGTCCAGCTCCAGAACGACCTCGATCTCGAGCTGAAGGCGGTCGTGATGTACAACGAGGCCATCAAGGTCTCCATCGACGCCGGCGACAATGCCTCCCGCGATCTCTTCGCGAAACTGCTCAAGGACGAAGAGGAGCACGTCGACTTCCTCGAGACGCAGATGCATCAGATCAAGCAGCTCGGATACGAGCGCTATCTGACGCAGCAGCTCGACGGAAGCGACCATTCGTAGGGATCGGCAGTCTCCCGGTCGGATCATCACCGGCCGTTGCGCGCGAGATATACCTTCAACACCGCGTCCCGGTCGGCCATGGGCACCAGGGGAAACGTGCCCAGCACGTGCCGGAGCTCGTCTGCGCCGAGCTGGTAGAGCTCTGCGACGCGGGCGTCCAGACGGGCCGCCGCGCCCGGGTCGCGCCTGCGCGCGATGTGCCGGGCGAGCGCGGCGATCTCGCGGCAGATCGGCGGCGCGCTGTCCCGGCGCGGAATCGGCAGGTGCTCCACCACGCCCGTCGTCACGTGCGTCGTGATCCGGAGGCGCACGAAGTAGTTGATCACGAGGCTGTTGAACAGCCCGCACAGCAGGTGCTGGGCGGCGAGCGGCAGGGGCGTACGCAACCGGGAGATCGTGTGCGTGGACACACATCCGGCCGGAAGAATCGCCGCGATGAGCGTCTGCCGGTTGCTCGCGCTCGCCACGTCGCGGTATGCGAGGCGCGGCCGCTCGAAATCGCGCGCCGGCAGCAGCCGTGCGACCGCCTGCTCGCGAATCCTGAACGTCGGAGCCGACAGGTCGACGCCGAACGGCCGGAGGTGCTTTCCCTCGACGATCGGAAGTCCCGCCCCGCCGCCGGCCCGGAGGTGTTCGCGGTCCTCGGTGGCATTCAGCTCCCGGCCGAAGCGCACGCCCCAGCCGTCCTCGCTGCCGAGCGGCGGAAACAGCGAAGCCGCGCGCTCGAGAATGGCCAGGTCCACCGGCGCCCGGACGTCGGGCACGGCCAGGCCGTCTCCCGAAACCCGCTTCAGCAGCGCAGGCGTCAGCCGCACGGGAAACCAGGTCGAGCCGCCTGGTTCGTCGCCCGCCTCCGCCAGCGCCCTCGGGTCGCGCTCGCCGAACCGGCAGGCGACGACGCGGGTCGGCGAGCCGGCGGCCGCCGTCAGAAGGAGGAAGCGGATGCTGCGGTGGATGGGGAACACGCCATCGCGGTTGTCCAGTCCGACGATCGCATCGACGGCGCAATCGGCGAACAGCCGCCGTCGCAGGGCGGCGCTGCCGTGGTCGGTCGCGAAGCCCGAGGGCAGCACCAGCCCGAACCGTCCGCCTGGACGCGTCAACCCGGCGGCGCGCTCGACAAACAGCTGGTAGCGGTTCCCGTGCCCGTCGGACTGCGAGGTGTAGAGGCCGGAATCGCGGGTGAAGCGCAGGATGGCCGACGTGTCCGCGCGCGGCGCCCCCGGGTCCGCGCGGAGCATGTCCCACGGCGGGTTTCCCAGCACCGCGTCGAACCCTCCGTCGGGCGCCCGCGCGCCATCCCGATCGAAGAACACCTCCGGAAACTCGAGCTCCCAGTGAAACCACCGGAGCCGGTCCCGGATCTGGGTGACGCGGCCCAGGTACGCGTCGGCCACAGCCGCCGGCAGAGCGCCGCGGCCCGAGCGGACCGCGTCGGCCAGCGCGGTGAACACCGCGGCAGGCACCGGCAGATCGCGTGCCGCAAACCACGGCGCGCACCAGGCATCCGCGATCCGCCGCCAGCCGGCGAGCGGCGTGCCGCGCCCGTTGAGCTCCGCGAGTGCACGCTCCTTCGTCCGCACCTGCTCGATGGTGTCGTCCGGTGTTTCCTCGAGCAGAAGGCGAATGGGCAGCGAGGTCCGGATCGCATGTTCGATCTCCGCGGGGCCAAACAGCGGAAGATCCGGCCGTCTGAGCCGCTGTCGGGCGACGGGAGGCCGCGACAGCCGGGACAGCGACGCGCCGATCAGGCTGTCGCCGATGCGGAGGTGGTGATCGAGAAAGGTCAGCGGACGATCGGCGGCGAGCGTGGCGAGCCACAGCGACAGCCGGGCGAGCTGCACGGCCATCGGATTGAGGTCCACGCCGTACAGGCAGCGCTCGGCGATCAGGCGCCTCATGCCGGCGCGGGCCCGTTCGTCGACGTCGGTCTGAAGGCAGGCGCCGCTCTCGACGAGCGCGTTCTCGTAGGCCGCGGCGAGAAACCGGCACGCCGCCACCAGGAACGCGCCGCTCCCCATCGCCGGATCCACGACGCGAAGGGCGAGAATGCGCTCGGGCGGAGCGTCGCGCACGAGCGGTCCCAGCGTGCGCCGCACGAGGTACTCCGCGATCGGCTGCGGCGTGTAGAAGGACCCGGTCGCCTTGCGCACGCCCGATCCGGGCTCGAGGCGGACCGTCCCGGACCCGGAGGCTCGAGGCGAGTCGGCCGCCGGGCGTGGCTCGTAGTCGAGCAGCGTCTCGTACACGGCGCCGAGCTGTTCGACGCCGAGGTCGCGATAGGAAATCCGCTCGCGCCCGCCGCCCGGCGCCGCGCGCGTGGAGAGCGCGAGGATGGCCTTCCGGGCGGCGCCGTCGTCGAGGCCGCGCCGCTCAGCGAGCGACGCGCCTGAGGGCGCGAACAGGCGGCCGTTGAACGGGGTCACACGCAGATCGCCGGCACGACAGCCGGCATGCGCGAGCCGGCCCATGGCCCCGATCGCGTCCCAGAGGCCTCTCGCACGCTGCGGTCTTTCGGCTGCGGCGCGCAGCGCCTCGATGCTGTAACTCTGACGGTAGATGGGATGCCAGAGCGGCACGAGGCCTCGCGCTTCCGCAAACAGCAGGAACAGCAGGCGATAGACGATGGTCAACGACTGTTCGAAGGCGGCGGCGATGGGCACCTTCGACTGCCGACTCGTCAGGGCCCTGAGGATGTCGGTCGATGCCGACAGGACGCCGAAGCGCAGCGATCGGCACACGCCGGCGGCATGGCGATCGGAGCCGGCGACGAGGGCGTGCAGCGCTGTCGCCGCGTCGCCATCGGGGCACTTCACGGCCGCTTCGGTCAGCAAGACGAGCGCGGCGCACGCTCGAGCGTCGTCCAAGGAGACGGCGAGATCGAATTCCGCGAACCGGCGGGTGTACAGCCGGCTCGCGTCGACCAACCTGACGGCGGTGCCGTTGAAGATGAGCGCCCACGGCACGGCGGCCTTCAAGGCTTCGACAACCGCCGTACGCCAGTAGCGATCGAGGCGTTCTCCGAAGGGCGTGACGATCAGAACGAGCGCCGGATCGGAGGTGCGCCCGCCCCGTTCGGTACCGGCGTCGGCCGGGAACCTGGCCGCCACGACGCCATCGGCCAGGCGGGTTCCAGACGGATAGTCGAAGCCGAGTGCCCGGAGCAGCGGCACCGCGGCGCTTTCGAACAGCGCGCGGACGCTCGAGGCAGGGCCGAAGCGGCCCGCCGAGCGCTGCCATTCCAGGAGGCGCCGGTCGAGCTGCGCATGGTGTCCCATCAGCTGGCCGAGCTGCGCCTCGAGGAACAGTTCGGACACGAGCTGACCGCTGTATCCCGGCAGCATGCTCAGCGCGCGATCGCGAGCCAGAGCTCGGGTCCGCGGATCCTGAGTTCGGTGCGCACGACGGCGTCGGCGATTCGCTGCGCGATGTCCGACCTGGCGGCGTTGACGGCCGATTCGACGGCCTCCCGCTCGACGGCCGCGCGCCGTTCGAAGAGTCCCGGCTGAAAGAGACCGGCGGGCCGTTCGAGCTGCGCCAGGCCGGCGCGGGCGCGCGCCAGGCGAGCCGTGGCAAACGACAGGGCCACGCGCGTCGCGTCTGCCCGCCATTCTCGAATGGCGTCGACGACGCGGCTGGCGACCTCGGCCTGACACGACTGCCACAGGCTGTCGACATCGAGCCGCGACAGCCTGGCCGCCGACGCGCCGTGAATGGCCGCTGCCGCGAACATGCGGTCCACGGGCCGCCCCGATGCGTCCTCGAGCGTACAGCGCAGGAGCACCATGACCCGCCAGGCGAGCCGCTCCCGCGAGCGACGGCTGCCGGACCAGGCGAGCCACGGCGCGTCGGCTTCGAGTACCAGCAGCAGGCGCCGCTCGGCCTCGCCCTCCAGGCGGCGAAGAGCGGCGATGCGCTCCGTTTCCCTCCTCGCCTCCACGGACAGGTCGAACGAGCGCCGCAGCGCCGCGTTCCCCGTTGCATCCGAGGGCCGCCGGCTGTCAGGGAAGCCGGCCAGGACCTGTCGCGCGACGTCGGCGTCGTCGTCGCCGAGCGGGTCGAGGGTGCCGATGTCTTCCCGGGCGGCGGCGAGCCGCTGGCGGAGTCTGTTGAGCACCGACTCTTCGGTCGTCCCGCGGGCGATGAAGTGGAACGCGTGCACCGTGCGCCGCTGCCCGATGCGGTCCACGCGTCCGATCCGCTGCTCGAGCCGCATCGGATTCCACGGCAGCTCGAGGTTGACGACCGAACGGCACCCGCACTGGAGGTTCAGACCCTGGCCGGCCGCATCGGTGGCCAGGAGCCAGCGGCGCCGGCCGGCCTCGAAGTCCCGCAGGGCGGCCTGCCGTTCCCGCCGCGACATGCCGCCGTGGACCATGACGAACGAGCCGGCGAGGCGTTCGGCAAGGTGCGCCAGCGTGTCGCGATACTCCGTGAAGACGATGACCGGCTCGCGAAGGCGCGAGAGCAGTCTGGTCAGCGCGCCGATCTTGCTCTCGCGCCGCGCCGCGCTGCGTGCCACCGTCCGGAGCGCTTCGAGGAGCCGGCGTTCGTGCCCGCGATCCCGCAGCGCCAGCGGCTGTGGCCACGGCGGTGCGGCGTCGGCCTCGTCGAGCTCGGCGGCCGCGTCGAGCGGCAGCACGAGCTGCGGCTGCACCCCATCGTCGATTCGGTCGAGCGAAGCGAGCCGCCGCTCGACCGACAGCTCGAGCGACCTGGCGGAGGAGAGCGCGCGCTTGTGGAGAACCGCCAGCGCGAGCCAGATCTCGCGGCTGGCGTCGCCCCGCTCGGCCCGGACCGCGGCCCCGAATCGCGCGAGGGCGCGGTGCATGCTCTCCTCTGCCGGCGTGGGCCGCACGTGCAGGCGGTGAACGCGCCGGCGCGCGCCGCCGCGGATCTCTTCACGCGTCCGGCGGAAGATGAGCAGCGGATCGCCGTGCGAGCCGATCCGGCAGAGCGACAGAAAACGATCGCGGTTGCCGTCGTGAGGCGTCGCGGACAGCAGAAGGACGTACGCCGCGCGACCGGCCAGGTCCTCGACAACGGCGCGGCGATCGGTGGAGGCGCCGAGCAGGTGCGCTTCGTCCACCACCAGCACGTCCCAGCAGCGGTCGAGGACCGCCGGCCTGGTCTCCGGCCGCTTGACGTAATCGAGGGAGGCAATGGCGGTCGCAACCGTGGACCACGGGCTGACGGCCGGAGGGAGCTCGGCAGCCCGCCGCCGCACGTCGGCGGCGTCGACCACCGTCGCCTCGATGTGGAACCGGCGCGCGAGTTCGTCACGCCACTGGTCGCACACGCCGGGCGGGGCCACGACGAGGACGCGATCGGCTGCCTCGCGCGCGCGCAGCTCGGCGATGACCAGTCCGGCCTCGATGGTCTTCCCGAGGCCGACGGCGTCTGCCAGCAGGAGCCGCGTGCCTTTGCCCGCGATGACCGCGAGGGCCGGTTCCAGCTGGTGCGGAAGCAGCGCGATGGCCGCGCCGCCAGCCGCGCGAAGCGCGCCGGGCGGGGCGGTCGCCGCCAGCGCGGCACGACACGCGCGCCGCCATCGCGCCGCGCGCACCAGACGCAGCCGAGGCCGCCGTGCCGCCGGATCGATCCGCTCGAACGGCGACAGGTGCTGCCGCTCGATCCCCAGGTTCGAGGCTTCCGTGCCGGCGAGGGATACCACCAGGCAGTCGTCGTACACTCGTGTCGCCTGCACGCGCCAGCGTTGCCGGCGGACGACGACCTCGTCGCCCGGTCGCGGGAACGGTTGCAGAGATTGCATCGTGCGTCCAGCCGCCCGACTGCAGGATCTGCGGCCGCGCGAGCGACGGCGGCCGGATCGGGCCTGCAGGAAGCGATCGGGCGAGGCGACGACCACAGGCGAGGCAACGACGATGCCGTGACGCTGCCGGAGAGGGCCGGGCCGCGCGCGGCGCTCCGGGCGCGCGACGCCGGTCCGGCGTGGCTTATGAACCGGGCATGAGACGCGCGATGGTCGCGCCGAGATGCGCGTGCGGGTCGTCCCAGAACTCCTCCACGCGCGGATGGCGATCCAGGGCGGCCTGCACGATTCCGCGCTGGACGCCGCGGCCCCGCCCGTGGACCAGGCGCACCTCGCGGAGCCCGGCGGCGGCCGCCGCCTCCACGTACTCGTCGACGACCGAGGGAATATCGCGAGGCGCGAACGGGTGCAGGTCGATCTCCGCTTCGATGGGTAGGCGGACCGGTTCGTCCACCACGAATCACCCGGCGGCGTACGACGCCGTGACGCTGGTCTTGATGCCGCCGCGCACCGAGAAGTCGCCGACCACGGTCATGCGCCGCGGGTGGCAGGCTGCGACGAGGTCGTCGAGAATCTGGTTGGTCACCTGCTCGTAGTAGATGCCGCGGTTGCGGAAGTCGATGAGGTAGTACTTGAGCGCCTTCAGCTCGATACAGTGGCGATCGGGCACGTAGGTGATCCGGATCTCGCCGAAATCGGGGAGTCCCGTCTTGGGACACACCGAGGTGAACTCGGGGCAGCTGATGTGGATCTCGTACTCGCGCTCGGGGCGCGGGTTCGGGAACGTCTCGATCGTCGAGCTTGACATGCCGAAAATTCTAGCATCCGTGCCGGAGCCTGCTTGCGGGCCGGAGGCCGGAATTCAGCGGTTTTCCCCGGTGCCGTCGTTGACACTGGCGAGAGGCGCGCGCTAGGATACCTCGATTTTTCGAGCAAAACCGCGGTCGCCCCTGCGCGCGCGACGATCGGCGGTGAAGATCACCTGCGCGTCAAGTGAGGCACGACGATGGCTGACGCCCGCAGGATGGGCAAATCTGAGCTCTTTTCGCACTTCGCCGAGCGCTTCGAGATGAAGCGGACCCAGGCTCGCGAGTTCTTCGACGAGCTGACGGCGTTGTCGGAAAAGGAGCTGAAGCGCTCGGGCGAGTTCGTGCTGCCCGGCATGGTGAAGCTCGTGGTCCAGAAGCGCAAAGCGCGGATGGGCCGCAATCCGGCGACGGGCGAGGCAATCAAGATTCCGGCCAAGACCGTCGTGAAGGCTCGGATCGCCAAGCAGCTCAAGGACGCGGTCCTGCCGCGCAAGTAGCGCCGGCGCGCGCCGGGCAGACCGTCTGGTCTGCCGTTTCCCCACACTTGACGTTCGAGCGTTCCCCGTTGAGCGCAGCGCGGCGGCCGGCCTTCGGACCTGCCGCTGCGCACCCTCAAAGGGTCGTCACGACCCCGGCCGACAAGGGGTCTCTCAGGCCGCCGTTGCCCTCGCTGCGAGCAGCCGGCTGTACAACGTCGCCGGCACCAGCCGCGTCGCTCGTGCCTCCAGCGTCGTCATCGAGTCGTCGTCCAGAATGATGCGATCGTCCGGCGCGAGGAGCACCTCGGCGCTGTAGCGGCGCGCGCCGCGCAGCGTCCGTATCTCGAAATAGCGCACCGGAAACGTCCGGGCGTCGATCGCCAGCGCATCGGTCTTCACGAGTGTCCTGAACATGACCGTCCCTCCTCCTCCACGATCAAAGCCGCCCGGCTGAATCCCAGATCCCTCGAGCCGTCCCGGCCAGTCTGCCCTCGGTCGATCCGCAGAGTCGCGCCCGGTTCGAAGACGGGCAGGCGCCCCCGCGGACGCGACGGGCCAGTGTCAGCTGGCAGCCGCCTGCACGCTCCGGTCGTCGCGCGCCGGGAAGCGCAGCGTGAACGTCGTGCCGCGTCCCACTTCGCTCGCGACCGTGATGGTGCCGTCGAGCTGTTCGACAATCCGCTTCGAAATCGCCAGGCCCAGCCCGAGGCCCCGGCGCTTCGTCGTGACGAAGTCGTCGAAGATCGCCGCGAGGCGATCGGGCGGGATTCCCGAGCCGGTATCCGCCACCGTGATCTCGGCCTGATCGCCGGCACGCGCCGTGACCACCTCCACGCGGCCGCCCGGCGCCGTCGCCTGGATGGCGTTGGTGATGAGGTTCCGGTAGACCCGTCCGAGCGCGAACCGGTCGCCCTCGATCACGAGCGGCATCTCGGCGTAGCGCGCCTCCACCGTCACGCCGTTCCGCTCGCCCTCCGAGCGCATCGTGTCGACGATTTCGGCGACCGACCCGTTGAGATCCATCGCGAAGCGCTCGATCGGCTTCGGCTTGACGATGTTCCGCAGGTCCTCCATGAAGCGCTTGAGCGTCGCGAGCTCGCGCTCGATGGTCTTGCGGAACATGTCCCGCGATTCGGCGTCCACGTCGTCGCGAAGGAGCAGGCGCGTGCTGTTCCCGATGTTCTGGATCGGGTGCGACAAATCGTGCACGAGGCCGGCCGCGATCCGCCCGAACATGGCCTGCCGCTCCTGCCGCTTGACGTTCTCCTGCAGCTCGACGAGCCGGTCGGCCATCGTGTTGAAGTCGGCGCCGAGCGCGCCGAATTCGTCCGCCCGATCGAGCTGGACGCGCGTCTCGAGCTGCCCCTTGGCGACCTCGTGCGTCGCGCGCTGCAGCTCGAGGATCGGGTTGATGAACGACCGGCTGAACAGGTAGCCGAGCGACACCATCACCAGCAGCGCCGCGGAGATCGCCACCACCAGCTGACGCTGCAGCTGGGTGGCGCTGGCGTACGCCTCGCTGGTCGGCTGCTCGACGGCGACCGTCCACCCCAGCGGCACGATGCGCGCCGCGACGCCGAGCGCGCGGCGTCCGTCGGTGTCCACGTATTCCCGCGAAATGGGCGTCGCCCCCTGCTCGCTCAGCGCCGCGCGGATGAGCGGGTGGCCCGCCAAGTCGCGCTCCTGCGCCACGAGCGCCTTCTTGTCGGGGTCGCCGTGCGCCACGAGGCGGCCGTCCCTGGCCACCACCAGGGCGAAGCCGTGTTCCCCGATACGTATCTGATCGACCATCCGCCACATTTCTTCAAGGCTGAACTCGCCGACCAGCCAGCCGGCCGGTTCGTCGAGGCGGTGCAACCGGACGGCGAAGGTGGCGGTCGGCAGCCCCTCGGGGTCGACGTGCATGGCCGACATCTGCACGCCGTCGGTGAGGATCGGCGCGTCGCGGGGGATGGCGACCCTGGCCGCGCCGACGCGGCTCGTGGCAATCGAGGTGCCGTCCTCGGCGAACAGGGTGATCTCGCGGAACTCGCGGAACTCGAGGGCGTAGTTCTTGAGGACCCGATCCTGCTGCCACTGCTCGAGGCCCGTGTTCTGCAGGTCGGCGGCCAGCGCCTTGAGGATTTCGGCGTTGGCGGTGACGTAGCGGCGGATTTCCTCCGCCGCGCGGGTGGCGACGTTCAGGCTGCCCGCGACGACCGATTCGCGGGTCCCGCGCTGCAGCGAGAGGAGCGAGACGACGCCGTAGGCGACGAGCGGAATGATCGCGGCGGCGGCCAGGAGGACCGCAAATCGTGTCCAGAGATGCCGGAACCGGAGGCGCATGGCTACATCGCCTTAGTTTCTATCGGCCTGCGCCGCGTCCGGCCGCAGCCGCCAGTTGTACACGGTCGAGAGGATATCGTGTCCGGGCTCCGGTTGGGGAACGATGAATCGGTTGGTCACCGCCCGGGCGCGCTGGCTCCAGGCCAGGAATATCGCCGGCGGGTCGTCGAGCATGGCTCGCTGGAATGCCGCAACGCCCGCCCGGTATTCGTCGTCGTTCGCCGCGTGACGGATCCGGTCGAGGGCTACATCGACAGCGGGACTGGAAAAGCGACTGAAGTTGAAGAGCCCTTTGCTATGCCACCATTGGTACGGTCTGAACAGATTGGGCCCGCTGGCCAAGTCTATCAACACGGCTTCGAAGTCGCGCTTCTCAACCGCAGCCGAAATGTCGGCTGGGGGCCGCTCTTCGAGGGCCAGCTCAACGCCGACCGCCTCGAGCTGCTGCTTCGCGACCAGGCCGATACGCTCGTAGACGGAGTCGGCCGGCACGAGACAGTGAATGGTTGGAAGGCGGAGGGCCGCTTCGGGTTTCCGGATACTCGCCAGTTCTGCCTTCGCCCGAGAGTAGTCGAGGCCCAGGGTAGGCAGGGCCGTATCGAACGCCCAGTTCCGCGGCCAGACCGGTCCAAGGGAAGGAACTCCGTGACCGTCCAGCGCCTCGCGGACCAGTGTCGGCCTGTCGACAGCCGCATTCAGGCCACGCCGGATTGCCTTGGATTCCAGGGTCGGGGATGAAGTGTTCAGCAGGATCGCGTACTGAAACGGCCGAGAGATGGTGAAGACCGACACGCTCGACGACGCCTCCAGTGAACTGAGGGCATCCGTGGGTACTTCGAAGAGCATGTCCACGCGATTTCGAAGCAGATCCGCCCAGGCGGCCCGAACCGACGGGTACGGTTCGATTTCAATTCGAGAGACATTCGGCTGACCGAGGTAGTAGTCGTCGTTGGCTCGAAGGTCGATCTTGGATGCCGTCTGAACGTCCTTGAATGGGCCGGTGCCGATCGCGCGATCGCCCCCCTTCCTGATCGGCGTTTCGCCATCCAGTGCCTCAACTACGAATGGTGACGGTCGACGCAGGACGATCCGTACCTGATGGTCACCGACGGCGGACAAGCTTTGAACGTCCTCAAACACCGCCCCCAGCATCCGGGGCAAAGCCTTGTTGAGAATCTCGGCAACGGCTTGCGCGCTGACCGGCGAGCCATCGTGGAACTTGGCGTTCGACCTGAGTTCGATAGTCACCGAGAGACCATCTGGCCCTACTGACCAGTCTCTTGCGAGCCAGGGCCGCATCCTCCCGTCCTCGTTCACGTTTGCCAATGACTCGACCGTGAGGAGCTGCACGATGGCCCGCAGCCCTACGAGCGGATCTGAGGAGCTGAACTGTCCGACTCCCAAACGGAGCTGAGGCCGCTCGATGCGACTGGCCGAACTCGGACGACGCCCACACGCAGTGAGAGCCGCGACCGGAAGAAGGATCAGCAGGGCTGTTGGGAGCGCGGCGGATGCCGCTGACCGTCTTCTTCCGGGCTGGCGCACTCGTTCTCCTAGCGTTTCTCGATCATCGGCACTTCGACCATGAACGCACAGAAACCCTGGGGCTTCGCGTTCTTGACGGCCTTCTTGATGATCTGGATCTTCATTGTAGTCTCCTAAGCCACGCTGGCGCATTCGTGTGCCAGCGATATCAGCGCCGATTCAAAGCTCGGCTTGTGACATGTCGGCGTATTCACGTCACCAAGCTGGGTGTGCGATGCCACCAGGCAGCCCCCGGCACACACGGGGATGAACGCGCAGTCCCCACAGCTTTCCCAGGGACCGAGCGAATGGAATCGTCGACGCGCTTCGTCCCGCCGACTCTCGCGGCGGCCGTCGACATGGCCGATCGAATGGCCAAGCTCGCCCGTGAAGCCGGGACAGGCGTAGAGCGACCCGTCGGGCCCGACGGTCTGCGAGTTCTTCTCGTGGATCTGGCACGGTCCCACGTGGATGCCGTCCGGGGTCGGCAACCCGCGGCGCCGCGTCTCCTGACGCAGGTAGGCCATCTTCTCGTCGAGGAACGTGCAGTTGTCGCACATCGATCCGGAACCCGCTCCCGCTGACGTCATGCACGTGCCGTTCAGCGAGTTGCCGCTGGCGTCGACCGGAGTGAGAGGGAGAACTCCCTTCGGCGCCAGCGGCTGCGTGCGAATGATCGGCTTGAAGTTCACCCTCACCAGCTTGTCGGCGAACTCCTGCTTCGCGAGGAAGTCGAGCAGGGCCGGGTAGCTGTCCGCGGAGGTCTCGTCGAAGTTGCCGCCGATGGTGATCGGTACCAGCCCCGCCACCCGGCGCACGTTCTCGATGATGCGGTCGAACGTGCCCTGGCCGCCCCGCAGCGGCCGCATGCGATTGTGCGTGTCCCGATCGCCGTCGAGCGTGATCTTCACGCCCCTCAGTCCGAGGGGCAGCATTCGATTCACGATCTCGGGCGTCAGGAGCATCCCGTTAGTGATGAGCGTGATGACCAGGGTGACGCCGCGCGCCTCGGCGCTGCGGTGCGCGCGCTCGGCCAGCGCGTACATGACCGGCAGGTTGAGCAGCGGCTCGCCGCCGAAGAACATCAGCGTGAAGTCCTCGGGCTGGAGCCGGTCCAGCTCGTCATCGATCCAGTCGGCGACCCGGCCCGCCGTCTCGAGGGTCATCTTCTCGGCGAACTTGTTGTAATCGCCGTGGTCGCCCTGGTAGCAGTAGTCGCACGCGAAATTGCACTGCAGGGTCGTCAGGACCGTGACCCTCAGGTGGGAATCGTTGTTCTGAACCGAATGGAAGAACGCGTCCAGCGAGCGCCGATCCTCGTTGCGATCCTCGACCAGGAACCCGTTCTCGCGCAGCACGTCGACGGCTTCCTTCTCCTCGGTCGTGAAACCAGAATCCGGGTCGGCCGACCGGTCGAGCAGGGCGGCGACGTCGGACGACACGACGAGCTGCGCGTCGGTGAGCGTGTTCATCAGGAACATCTCGTCGCGCCCGGCGAGCGGCACACGGAGATTGAAGACGGAAGGCTGCATCACGCTCCCACGAGGAAGTGGCTCAGATTGCGACGATGAGACCGCGGCTCGGACCGGTTCTTGATTGATCGACGTGCCGTTGTTCCCGTTGGGCTGCAACGCGTGTTCCAGCAAATGCCGATCGATCGCCGCGAGGTCGGTCGCACGGAATTCCGTCCGTATCCGGGGAAGAGTGCTACAGATGGGCTGGGTGAGGTGCGCGGCACTCAGACGCGAGGGGACAACGAACTGCCCGCCGCGTCGCACGGGCCAGGTGGCGATCGCGTTTACTTTCGTGCTGTCAGCGGATTAGGTGATCGGGCAAGAGGTTGGCCGAAGAAGACAGTTTATTGGCTAGCTCATGCGCCGCGCAGTCGTTTCGCAAGCTGTCGCACATCGAGCTTGTCCATCTTGTACTTGAGTGTACTCAATGGAATTCCAAGGTACTCAGCCGTGCCTGTCACGTTCCATCCGCACTTCTCGAGGGCGCGCAGGATGAAGTTCCGCTCGAAGGTGTTGGTCGCCTCCTCGAAGAGGCTCTCGGTCCGCGAGGCCAGCGGGTCGAGCTGGGCGAAATGGAATTCGAGCGGCAGATCCTCCTCGGAAATGTAGTCCTTGTCGCTCACCGCCACCAGCCGCTCGATCAGGTTCTCGAGCTCGCGGATGTTTCCCGGCCACCAGTATTTTTTCAGCACGGTCATGGTCGAGTCCGTGATGCCCTGGATGCGTTTGCGGAACTTGGCGTTGTAGCGGCGGAGGAAGAACTCGGCAAGCGGCTGGACGTCTTCGGCGCGCTCGCGCAGCGGCGGCAGCTTGATGGGGATGACGTTGATGCGATAGTAGAGGTCCTCCCGGAACCGCCCGTCCTTCACCGCCTTCTCGAGGTCGATGTTGGTGGCCGCGATCAGCCGGAATTCGGTCTTGATTGGCTTGCTGCCGCCGACGCGCTCGATCTCCCCTTCCTGGATCGCCCGCAGCAGCTTCGCCTGAAGGTCAAGCCGGAGATCGCCGATCTCGTCGAGGAACAGGGTGCCGCTCGAGGCCAGCTCGAACTTCCCGAGCTGCTGCCGGTGCGCGCCGGTGAACGCGCCGCGCTCGTGGCCGAACAGCGCGCTCTCGGCGAGCTCGCGCGGGATCGCCGCGAGGTTCACGGCGATGAACGGCGCCTCGGGGTCACCCGCCTCGCGGTGGATCAGCCGGGCGAGGAGCTCTTTCCCCGTGCCGCTCTCGCCGAGAATGAGGACGGTCGCGGAGAGCTTGGCGATCTTGTGGACCAGATCGACGATGTCGCGCGTGATGCGGCTCGGTCCGACGATGAACTCGCGCTCGGTCTGGTCGGCGACCTGAGCCGACAGCGTCAGCACCTGACGGTTCAGGTCCTGGCGCTCGCCCGCGTTCCGGACGAGCGAGCGGAGCTGATCGTAGTCGAAGTCCTTGGTGACGTAGTGATACGCGCCGTGCTTCATCGCCTGCACGGCGGTCTCGATCTCCTGGATGGCCGAGATCATGATGACCTCGATCAGGCTGTAGTTCTCCTTGACGATGCGCAGGACCTCGAAGCCGCTGATGCCGGGGAGGCGCACGTCGAGCAGCATCAGGTCGACATCTTCGCGATTGAGGACCGGCAGCGCCGCTTCGCCGCTGGCCACACGCAGGACCCGATACTCCCGCTTGAGGATCGCCGTCAGCGTGTCCCGCATGCCCTCGTCATCGTCGACGATCAGGACGGTCTTCGGCTTGTGACTCATCGCAGCTGAGGGACGGCCGCGGGTATTCTCTCAGGCGGTTGACACTGTTGCAAGCCGTTCGATATGGTACGAGTTTTGTTGACCTTTCATTGGCTCCTCACCGGCGCGGCCCTTCTGACGGCCGCTGCCGCCCTCCTCCGGGCGCGGCGGGTCTCGAGGCGCCTCGAGCGCCTCACCGACTCGGTACTGGGAGCTGCGCTACGAGTACGGGCAGCTCCGGTCCCGCGTGGCCCGGCTCGATCCCGCGACCGAGGAGGCCGCGGCGCCGGGGCCCGCTCCCGCGCCGGGCGCCACCGCCTTCGTTCCTCTCTCATCGCTGAAGCGATAGACGGGCTCACCGTGCCACACGAATACGACGTCATCATCATCGGGGCCGGGACAGGCGGCTATGTCGCCGCCATCCGCGCCGCCCAGCTCGGTCTCAGGGTCGCCGTTGTCGAAAAACAGAAGGCCCTGGGCGGCACGTGCCTGCTGTGGGGCTGCATCCCGACAAAGGCCCTGCTCGAACACGCGCACGCCCTGAAGGTGGCTCAGAACGCGAAGGAATGGGGCATTACGCTCGAATCACGAAAGGGCGCAGGGCTGGAGAGCTCAGGGCTCAGCGTCGGGATCGACATGGCCCAGGTCCAGGCCCGCAAGGACCGGATTGTCACCGGCCTGACAAAAGGGGTCGAGTTCCTCTTCAAGAAGAACAAGGTCGACTGGATCAAGGGCACCGCCCGGCTCACGGGCAACGGCGGCGTGGACGTGTTCGAGGGCGACACGCAGACGCTCCGGGCGACGCGCGACATCATCGTGGCCACCGGGTCGGCGCCTCGCAGCGTCCCCGGCGTCGAGATCGACCGCAGGCGCATCATCACGAGCGACGAAGCCATCGCGCTGCG
This sequence comes from uncultured Acidobacteriota bacterium, assembly GCA_963840225.1. Lineage (GTDB taxonomy): Bacteria > Acidobacteriota > Vicinamibacteria > Vicinamibacterales > CAVVIG01 > JBLMXQ01. Next base: position 974,566 of record CAWIYH010000003.1, on the reverse strand, counting down.
CGACGTGCCGAAGGCGATGGCGGTGATGGGCAGCGGCGCCGTGGGCGTCGAGTTCGCGTCCATCTTCCGGCGCTTCGGGAGCGAGGTGACCATCTTCGAGCTCCTGCCGCGTCTGGTGCCGCTCGAAGACGAAGCGGTCTCGACCGAGCTGCAGAAGTCGTTTCGCAAGCAGGGCATCACCAGCCACACCGGCGCCAGAGTGACGTCCGCCCGCGTGAACGGCGACGGCGTGGACGTGGAGGCGCTCCTGGCGGACGGCAAGACCGAGAAGATGCGGGTCGACTACCTCCTGGTCGCGACCGGTCGAGGACCGGTGACCACGGGCCTCAACGCGGAAGGCGTCGGCCTCCCTCTCGAGAAGGGCTACGTCAAGGTGGACGCGATGTACCGCACCGGCGTCCCCGGCATCTCCGCCGTCGGCGACGTGATCACGATGGGCGGTCCGCACCCGCAGCTCGCCCACGTGTCCTCGGCCGAGGGAATCATCACGGCCGAGCGGATTGCGGGACAGCAGACCCGGGCGCTCAACTACGATCACGTTCCCGGATGCACGTACTGCGACCCGGAGATCGGCAGCGTCGGCCTGACCGAGGAGGAAGCGAAGGGTCGGGGATACGATGTCCGGATCGGGACGTTTCCGTTCGGCATCCTCGGCCGCGCGAAGATCGCGGGCGAGGTCGAAGGATTCGTGAAGATCGTCGCCGACAGGCGGTTCGACGAGGTGCTCGGCGTGCACATGATCGGTCCGCGCGCCACCGAGCTGGTGGGCGAAGCGACCGTCGCCCTCGGCCTCGAGTCGACGGTGGAGGAGCTGATTCGGACGATTCACGCGCACCCGACGATGTCGGAGGCGATCGGCGAAGCGGCGCACGCCGTCCACGGGGCGGCGATTCACCTGTGAGGACTCCATGGCTACCGAAGTCGTAATGCCCCAGATGGGCGAGTCGATCGCCGAAGGCACCATCGTCCGCTGGATCAAGAAGGTCGGCGACACGATCGACCGCGACGAACCGCTGTTCGAGATCTCGACCGACAAGGTCGACGCCGAGATCCCGTCGCCCGCGGCCGGGGTCGTGACCGAGATTCGCGTCAAGGAAGGCGAGACGGTGCCCGTCAACAGCGTGGTCGCGACGATCGGCCAGGCCGGCGAGGCCGTCGCCGCTCCCGCGGCCGAGAGCGCGCCGGCACCGGCGGCGCAGCCTCCGGCCGCGACCCCACCGCCCGCCCCCTCGCCCCAGGCCGATGGCGCACCGACACCGAACGCGCGAGCCACCCCGGCGGCATCGGTGCCCCTGCCTGCTGCTCCGCGCCAGGACGCCGCACGGCCCTCGACGACCGAAGAGGCGATTCGCCAGCGCTCCTCGCCGCTCGTCCGGAAGATCGCCAAGGAGCACGACGTGGATATCGCCGGGATTGCCGGAACCGGGATCGCGGGGCGCGTCACCAAGAACGACATCCTGGGGTTCATTCAGGCCGGAGGCGCAGGCGGACGAGCGGCAGAGGCGGGCCGGGCGGCCGGGGCGGGCGAGCCCGGACGCGCGGCCGCGCCGAAGGGCCCGGCGATCGAGATGCCGACGTTCAAGCCGGGCGCCGCCGACCACGTCGTCCCGATGTCCGTGATGCGTCGCAAGATCGCCGAGCACATGATCGCGAGCCGGCGGACCTCCGCGCACGTCCATTCGATCTTCCAGGTGAACTTCGGGCGCATCGACGAGATCCGGCGCGCCAGGAAAGCGGACTACGAGCGCGCCGGGTCGAAGCTGACGTACATGTCGTTCATCATCAAGGCGGCCGTGGACGCCCTGCGCGCGGTGCCGGTCGTCAACTCGTCGATCGACGGCGAGAACGTGGTGTACCACCGAGACATCAACGTCGGCATCGCCGTCGCGCTCGACTGGGGGCTCATCGTGCCCGTCGTGAAGAACGCCGACGAGAAGAACCTGCTCGGATTGAGCCGGACCGTCGCCGACCTCGCCAGCCGCGCGCGAAGCAAGCAGCTGAAGCCGGACGAGGTCCAGGGCGGCACGTTCACGATTACCAATCCCGGGGTCTTCGGCGCGGAGTTCGGCATGCCGATCATCCATCAGCCGCAGGTCGCGATCATGGGCGTCGGCGCCGTGGAGAAGCGCGTGGTGGTCATCGGCGACGCCATCGCGATCCGTCCGATGGCGTACCTCGCGCTCGGCTACGATCACCGGCTGATCGACGGCGCCGTCGCGGACCAGTTCATGTCGCACGTCAAGAAGACGCTCGAGAACTGGGATCCGGCACAGGCGTGAACGCGGGGCAGGCGGTTCGCGCGGGGGTGGAGTGAAGCGGACGCTCGAACTCAGACGGCTGGGGACGATGGCCTACGCCGACGCGCTGGTCCTGCAGCGATCGCTCGTCGAAGAGCGCAAGGCGGGCCGCGTCGATGACGTGCTCCTCATTGTCGAGCATCCGCACGTGCTGACGCTCGGCGTGCGGGGCGACGGGGGGCGGTCGCACATCCTCGCGTCCTCCGACGTCCTGAGCGCGCGGGGCGTCGAGGTCTTCGAAGCCGGACGCGGCGGCGACGTCACCTATCACGGCCCCGGCCAGATCGTCGGCTACCCGATCGTCGATCTGAAACCGGACCGGTGCGACGTGCACCGCTACGTACGCGACATCGAAGAGGCGTTGATTCGAACCGCGGCCGATTTCGGCGTCACCGCCGGACGGATCGCCGGCCTCACCGGCGTGTGGGTGGCCGAGGCCAAGCTGGCAGCCATCGGCGTGCGCATCTCGCGCTGGGTGACGAGCCACGGCTTTGCCTTCAACCTGACGACCGACCTCGACTTCTTCAGGCTGATCGTGCCGTGCGGCATCGCCGATCGCGGCGTGACGTCGCTGGCGGAACAGCTCGGTCGGGCGCCGGCCCGAGCCGAGGTGGAGGACCGGATCGCCGCGAGGTTCGCCGAAGTGTTCGACCGGACGTTGGTGGTGGCCGCCGCCCAGGGCGCGCCAGACATGCCGTGGCCCGCCTGAGCGCGCTCCTGGCTGGACGCTCAACTTCGGACGCCCGGCGGCGGTCATCCTCATGGGCTTCCTCCTCATGGTCGGCGTTGTCATCCCGCCGGTCATCTCACGCTTCTGTTGAGGTAGGCACTTGGCAGGTGTCAAGATGAGCTAGATCGTGCTGTAACCTATGACCCTGCAGCGATTTACATGAATTAGTTCACGTGTGGAATATTTTATTGACGCCCGGGGTTCTTTAATCGCAACGACGAGAGGAACCTCATGCGGGATCAGGACACTTTGCTGACCAGGTTGCAGGCGGGCGACGAACAGGCGGTCTCCGAGCTGGCCGACACGTACGGCTCGAAGATCTACCAGCTTGCGTTCAGATATCTTCGCAACAAGGAAGACGCGGAAGAAGTGACCCAGGACGTGCTGTACAAGGTCTACCGCAAGGTCGGGGAGTTCCGCGGCGACGCGGCGCTCTCCTCCTGGATCTACCGGATCACCTTCAACGCGGCCATGTCACGGCTGAGGACGGCGCGTTATCAGCGGCTGCAGGAGGAGGAGCGGCAGCTCGCTTCCGCCACGCGCGATCAGATGAACCAGCCGGTCCGTCCGGATGTCGCCGACTGGTCCGACATGGCCGACGAGCGGGTGCTCCGCTCGCAGGTGCGGCGCCGGGTGCTGCGCGCCATCCTGGCCCTGCCGGCCATCTACCGGGCACCGGTCGTGCTGCGCGACATTCAGGGCATGTCGACCGAGGAGGCGAGCGCGATGCTGCGCGTGAAGGACCAGACGCTCAAGTCGCGCCTCCATCGCGGCCGTCTGATCCTGCGCAAGCAGCTCGCCGAGTTCGCCGGAGGCCTCACGCTGCATCACGCCTACGGCATGTAACAGACAGTCGGGCGGCGGGCCGGCACGGGGTCGATCAACACCCGGCCGCCCGCGGCCGTCTAACGGCGTATGCGCGATCTGCGATACGCCCTCCGCTCCCTCCGGCGCCAGCCGGTCTTCACGGCGGTCGCCGCCCTTACGCTCACCCTTGGAATTGGCGCCAACACCGCGATCTTCTCGATCGTCTACCAGACGCTTCTCCGTCCGCTGCCCTACCAGGATCCGGGGCGCCTCGTCTTCATCTGGAACTCCTATCCGCGCGGCGGCGGAGAGCCGGCGCGCGTGTCGATTCCCGACTATCTCGATCGGCGCGCCGGGGCCGCCGCGCTCGAAGACTCGGCGCTGTTCACCCCGCGGCCGGTCACGCTGGGGGGAGGGAACCAGCCGCAACCGCTTCTCGCGCTCGCCGTGACGCCGTCGTTTTTCGCCACGCTTGGACGCGACCCGGTACTGGGTCGGCCCTTTGCGGACAGACAGGCGCAGCCGGGCGCGGACCGTGCCGTCATCCTCACCCATGCGCTCTGGGTCTCGCGGTTCGGCGGCGACCCCTCGATTGTCGGCCGCACGGTGCGGGTGAACGGCGAGCCGGTACTCGGTGGCCGGGGTCATGTCGCGCGACTTCGAAGCGCCGTGGTGCGACGTGTCGCTGCTGGTTCCGTTTGCGTTCACGCAGGCGCAGACCTCGGATGAGGAGCGGGGCAACGAGTTCAACCTGATGATCGGACGGCTGCGCTCCGGGGCTTCCATCGAACAGCTCAACGCCCAGATGCGCGCGATCGTGGCGCGTCTCATCGATCGCCTTCCCGCCCGCGCGGCCTACATGCGCAACTCCGGCTTCACCGGCATCGCGACGTCGATTCGGGCCGAGCTGGTCGGCGATGTCCGCCCCTGGCTGTACCTGCTGCAGGCCGGCGTGGCGCTCGTGCTGCTGATTGCCTGCGTCAACGTGGCCAACCTTCTCGCCATGCGTGCCGCAGCGCGCCGCCGCGACCTGGCCGTCCGCTTCAGCCTCGGCGCCAGCCGGTGGCACATCGTCCGGCAGCTGCTGAGCGAAGGGGCGGTCCTTGCCGCGCTCGGCGCGATTGGAGGCTTCGTCGTCGCGCTGGCTGGCGTTGGCGGCCTCCGGACCATGGCGGCCGACCAGCTCCCTCAGGGGCCCGCGGCGATGCTGCCGCCGGCCGCTGCCGTATTCACCCTGGCGGTCGCGGTGCTGGCGACCGTGGCGTTGGCCGCGGCGCCCGCGCTCCTGGCGTTTGGTGCCGACGGCTCCGCCGCGCTCAAGGACGAGACGACGCGCGGCTCGTCGAGCCGAGGCACCAGAATGCTGCGTTCGGCTCTCGTCGTCGCCGAGACGGCGCTCGCCGTCGTGCTGCTCGTCCTGGCGGGCCTGCTGGTGAAGGGCTTTGTCAGGCTCTCCCGCGTCGATCCGGGCTTCTCCCCGTCGCACGTCATGACCGCGGAGATCTCGCTGCCACGGGCGCCCTACGGGGATGAGACCGCGCTTCGTGAGTTCTGGGATCGGCTGCTCGAGGGCGTGCGCGGAGCCCCGGGGGTCACGGCAGCCGGGCTCATCTCGACGCTGCCGTTGAGCGGAAGCGTCAGCTCCGGCACGTACCGGGTGGTTGGCCGCACGCTCGGCGCCGACGAAAAACCGCCGCACGGTCGCATGGACGAAGTGGGAGGCGAGTACTTCAGGGCCATGGGGATTCCGCTCGTCGGCGGGCGGCTGTTCAACGCCAGCGACTCCGCGGAATCGGAACGCGTGGTGATTGTCGATCGGTTCCTGGCCCGACGGGAGTTTCAAGGACGGCCGGCCGTGGGCGAGCGGCTGAACTTCGGTAGCCGGCGCAATTACACGATCGTTGGAGTTGTCGGGACGATTCGCGACGCCGATCTCGCACAAGCGGTCCCCGAGGGGCGCGTGTACTTCATCGGATCGCAGATTCCCTCGCGCGCGATGACGCTGACGGTCAGGACCGCGGTCGAGCCGGCCGCCATCGTGCCGCTGTTGCGGGCCGCGCTGCAGCGAATCGACCCCGACCAGGCGATGGGCAACATCCGGACGATGGACGAGTGGATCGCCCGCTCGCTCGGCGATCGGCGCACGCCGATGGCGCTCATCACGCTTTTCGGCGCCGTCGCGCTCGCCCTCGCCGTGATCGGCGTCTACGGCGTGATTGCCTTCGGCGTGACGGAGCGCCGGCACGAGCTCGGCATCCGCAAGGCGCTCGGCGCCGACAGCCGGCAGATCGTCGGACTCGTCTTCCTGCACGGGTTCCGGACCGCAGGCGCCGGCGCGTTGCTCGGAATCGCGCTGTCGTTCGTCGCGACGAGGGCCGTGCGCTCGCTGCTGTTCGGCGTGGAGCAGCACGACCCGGCCGTGCTGGCGGCGGCGGCCGCGCTGCTCGCGGTGGCGGCCGCGGCCGCCTGCTATCTCCCGGCGCGGCGGGCCGCGCGCGTGGATTTGATGGCTGCGCTGCGCGAGGGATGATTGCGGGCCGCTACAGCAGCATCGCGTTGTCGAGCGCGACGCGGTCGCGGGGGCTCAGCTCGGGCACGAGGACGCGGCCGATGCCGCGAGGCGTCAGGCGAACCGGGAGCGCCACCGTGCGCGCCCGGCGGCCCGAACGATCGTCGGGCGCGACGAAGCACGACGCCGAGCGCCGCGACCGGCCCGCGAGGGCGACCGCGATGCGTGCCGCCGCGGCGGCAAGCGCCAGCGGTCCCGGAGGCCAGAGCGCCGGCAGGCGGGCCGCGACGCGCCGCCGCGCAGGCTCGTCCAGCATGCGTTCTGCCGCATAGCCGTCGACCGCCGCGGCGTCCCAAGGAATCATCAGCCGATCGGGCGGTATCCCTGCCAGCGTCACCGCCACGTCGCCCGGCGACGCATCGGCCTCGAGGGCGACGATCGCCCGCACCGCGGCGGCCAGCGCCTCGGGCGCCGAGCCGAGCACGCGCTCGCGCCTGAAGCCGAGCTCGCGGACGGCTTTCTCGACGAGCTCGCGCTGCATGGCGCCCGCGCACACCACGATCGCGCCCGGGGCGAGCGGGAGCCGCCTCAAGAGCGTCAGGCCTTCCTCGCCGCGCCACTCCCCGCCCCCATCCGCACGATCCGCGACCACGACAAGGTCGGCCCCGCTCGCCGCCAGCAGATCCGCGCTTCCAGTCACGTTGGTCGAGAACCGGTCGAGCGGCGAGGACTGCATGACGTCGAGGGCCTTGCCGGCCGCGATCTGGCCCGCTTCGTCGACCAGACGCAGGACGCCGGCCACCTCGGCGCGCGCCAGCGCGACGGTGAGCGCGCCGCCCAGCTCGCCCGCACCGATGATGGCCGCCTCGCGCATGCTGGGCTATTGTAATGAAGCGCCTGCGGCCATGCCGAGCCGAGGACCTGGAACTCCGAGGCAAGGCATCAGCGTCAGTTCGCGGCGGGGGTGGGGCCCCGCCGCCAGTAACGATGAAGCGCCTGCGGCCATGCCGAGCCGAGGACCTGGAACTCCGAGGCAAGGCATCAGCGTCAGTTCGCGGCGGGGGTGGGGCCCCGCCGCCAGTAACGATGAAGCGCCTGCGGCCATGCCGAGCCGAGGACCTGGAACTCCGAGGCAAGGCATCAGCGTCAGTTCGCGGCGGGGGTGGGGCCCCGCCGCCAGTAATGATGAAGCGCCTGCGGCCATGCCGAGCCGAGGACCTGGAACTCCGAGGCGAGGCATCAGCGTCAGTTCGCGGCGGGGGCCCGAGCGCGAGAGTCTACGCTCGAGCGCGAGGGATCAGCGAAGTTCGGTCAGCGAGTGGGGGTGGGGCCCCACGAGAATAGAGTATGACCACTGACTTGAAGGGGAAGGTCGCTCTCGTCACCGGCGGATCGCGGGGAATCGGCCTGGCGGTGGCGCGCGCGCTCGTCGCAAGGGGCATGAACGTCACGATCACCGGCCGCCGCGACGAGCACCTGGCAGCGGCGCGGCATCCAATCGAAGGCGCGGGTCCGGGTGCCGTCGAGACATTCAGGGCCGACGTCCGCCGGTATCCCGAGATGTCCCAGGCGATTGAGGCGACCGTCTCGCGCTTCGGGGGTCTCGACGTCCTCGTGAACAACGCCGGGGTCGGCATCTTTGCCGACGTGGCCGACATGACGCCCGAGCAGTGGAGCGAAGTCATCGACACGAACCTCACCGGCGTGTTCAACGCGTGCCACGCCGCTCTCCCGCACCTGCGGAGACGGGGCGGGGGGTTCATCGTCAACATCAGCAGCCTGGCCGGCAAGAACTCCTTCACGACGGCCGCGGCCTACTGTGCGTCGAAGGCCGGGCTCAACGCGTTCAGCGAGTCGCTGATGCAGGAAGTCCGCTACGACAACATCAGGGTCAGCTACGTCATGCCCGGCTCGGTGGCGACCGGCTTCTCGGGCGGCGACGAGACCCGTGGCGCGGACTGGAAGACCGCGCCCGAAGACGTCGCCGACGTGGTGGTCGACCTGCTGCTCGTTCCCGACCGCAGCCTGGCCAGCCGCGTCGAGCTGCGTCCGTCAAGGCCGCGGAAATGACCTCGCCGTTCGACAAGCATGCCGACGCCCTCGAACGCCACGAGACGATGATGGGGCCGGCCCGCGGCCGGCTGGCGGTCGCTCTGGACCTGCTGACCGATTCGCTGGCGCTCGTCGGGCAGCATGGGGTGTACTGTCGCAGTGAGCGGTTTCCCGGCCGGCCCCGGCTGGACGTCGCGCTGGTGCTCGAGCAGCTGGAGGACGCCAAGCAGCTCGTTCAGAGTGCGATGGCGGAGATGAAGAACGGGCGAGGGCCGCTATAATCGCGCGCGGACGCGGCGCCGTGCGGAATCACGATGCTTGAGACAATCGGCCAGTACAAGATTCTCGACCGGATCGGGGCAGGCGGGCTCGGCGAGGTGTTCCGCGCCCGGGACACGAGCCTCGGCCGGACGGTGGCCATCAAGGTCGTGCCGTCCGAGATCGCGGCCGATCCCGCGCGGCGGGAGCCGCTGCTACGCGACGCCCGCGCCGCGTCGGCGCTCTCCCACCCGAACATCGCGGCGCTCTGGGAGATCATCGAGCAGGGCGATGCGATCTTCCTCATCATCGAGTTCGTGCCGGGCACCTCCCTGGCCAACCTCATCGACGGCCGGCCGTTGAACCCGAGGCGTGCGGTCGATCTGGGCATCCAGCTCTCCGATGCCCTCGCCGACGCCCACGCCGCCGACATCGTCCACGGCGATTCTGAAGCCCGAAAACATCATCGTGACCCCCAAGGGGGCTGCGAAGATTCTGGACTTCGGGCTGTCGGCGTGGACGCGCGGCGGAGCGGCCCGGCGCTCGGCGGCCACGCTGCAGCCGGCCGACGCCGCCGTCGTCCAGAGCACGATCGCGTATCTCGCCCCGGAGCAGGCGATCGGCGAGCGGGGCGGGGCCCGCGCCGATATCTTCTCGGCCGGCGTCATCCTGTTCGAGATGCTGACCGGCCGCGTCCCGTTCGCCGGCACGACCACGGATGCGATGGTGATGGAGATCGCGCGGGTGCAGCCCGAGCGCATTACCGCGCTGACCGCCGGGCTGCCGCCGGAGCTCGAGCCCATCGTCGCACACGCCCTGTCGAAAAGCCTCCGGGATCGCTACGAGACGGCGGTGACGCTGGCCGCGGAGCTCCGCGGCGTGGCCGCGATGCTCGACGAGCGCGCCAACACGGTCGCCGAGCAGGCGCCGAACTTCGGCATCGACACCCCCGGTCCGCGCGTGTGGCTGTGGGCGCTCGTCGCGGCGGTGCTCGGGGCGGCAGCCGCCGGTGCCTGGCTCGAGCGGGACGTGCTGCTGCGCCTGATCGGGACGTTCCGGTAGGGTCCCCGAGCCGGGAGCACGCTGCAATCGCCGTCAGGCCGTTGCGAACCGCGACAGCAGCTGCGTCAGCCGCCGCCGATCGATGTTCGACCCGGAGACGATTGCGGCCGCCCGGCGCCCCTGGAGGTCGATGCGGCGGGCCAGAACGGCCGCCGCGGCCGCCGCGCCGGCTCCCTCGGCGACGGCGTGTTCGTGCTCGATCAACCCGACGAGAGCCGCCGCCAGTTCGTCCTCGCTGACGGTCACGATGCGATTGACGAATCGCTGAATCAGGGCGAAGGTCATCGTCTCCGGATCCGGATTGCCGCCGAGCCCGTCGGCGAGGGTCGGGCCGGGGACGATCGGCACGAGCCGGCCGGCGCGCAGGCTGGTCAGGAACGCGCACGACGCCTCGACTTCGACGCCAACCACTTCGACGGCCGGATCGACCGCCTTCGCGGCCGACGCGATGCCGCTCGCGAGGCCGCCGCCGCCGATCGGCACCACGAAGGTCCCGGTGTCCGGCGCCTCCTCGAAGATCTCGAGGGCGATCGTCGCCGCGCCGGCGATGACGTCGGCATCGTTGTAGGGCGAGACGAACTCGGAGCCGCTCTCCCTCGCGAATGCCAGCGCCCGGCGCTCGGCATCGTCGTAGTCCACGGCCTCGGCGCGCAGCTCGGCGCCGTGGCGGACGATGGCCGAAATCTTCGCGTCGGGGGCGTCGGCCGGCGTGAACACCGTCACGGGCACGCCGAACGCCTCGGCGGCCGCGGCAAGCGCGCGTCCGTGATTGCCGGCCGATGCGGTGACGAACCGCCGCGGGGGAGCGGCGCGCTCGAGCCGCGCCACGACCGCGTTGAAGGCTCCGCGCGACTTGAACGAGCTCGACACCTGGAGCGACTCGAGCTTGAGCTCGATCCGTCCGCCGGTCCGTCGCGACAGCCAGTCGGAGGCGGCGAGCGGCGTGCGGCGGACGAACGGCGCGATGCGCCGACGCGCGTGGAAGACGTCGATGAGCTGCACAGCCGCTGTATCCCCGATGCCGGCCTGACGCGGAGAGTTGGCGCTCAACGGTGCGACGACAGGATCTCCGCGAGCCCGGTCGTGAAGGCCGATCGCGCGAGCACGCTGCCCACGCCAGCCCGGCGGGCCGCGTCGATGGTTGTCGTGTCCACGTGCGAGACGAAGCCGACTGTCGGAATCGACGCGAGGGGCGGCTCGGCCTTCATCTCGGAGACGACGCCGAGGGGGTCGGTGCGCGGGTTGTTGAGGTCGAGGATGACGAGCGTGGGAGCACTCGCCCGCATGTGCTCGAGCGCGGCCGCCCGCGATTGCGCGAACGCCACCGGCACGCCGACGTGACCGGCGGCGGCCTTGATCTTCGAGGTGAACATCAGGTCGTCGAGGATTGCTAGAATCACCGGGTGATCATAATCGAGACGCAGGCAGTCGCGCCGTTCTTCAAGAACGGGTTCGTGGTGGCGTGCGACGAGACCCGCGAGGCGGTGCTCATCGATCCCGGCGACGAGGTCGACGGACTCCTCCAGTTCGCGGGCCGCGAGCGGCTGACGATCCGCCACATCCTGCTGACGCACGCGCACGTCGATCATGTCACCGGCGTCGCCCGCGCGAAGCGCGCCCTCGGCGTTCCGGTGCACCTGCACCGCGACGACCTGTTTCTCTACGAGGCGGCCGAGCGGCAGGGAACCATGTTCGGTCTCCGGGTGGAGCCGCCTCCGCCGATCGACGTCTTCTATACCCTCGGGCAGATGATCGAGTTCGGGCGCTACTGGGCGCGCCCGCACCACACGCCGGGACACTGCCCCGGCGGCGTCTGTCTGCAGGTCGGCCGGACGGGCGAGGCCGGAAAGGACCTGTTCGTCGGCGACACGCTGTTCGCCGGATCGATTGGCAGGACCGACCTGCCTGGCGGCGACTACGCGACCCTGATCGCCTCAATCAGGACGGTCCTCTTCTCCTTCGGCGACGACGCCCGGGTGTACCCGGGGCACGGACCGGCCACGACGATCGGCGAGCAACGGCGGACCAATCCGTTCCTGAACTAGGACTTCTGCAGCGTCAGCTCGATTCGGCCGACCCTGAGGCGGTCGCCGTGGCCCAGCCTGGCCCGCTCCACGCGCCTGTCGTTGACGAACGTGCCGTTCGTGCTGGACAGGTCGATGACGTCGACCGCCTCGTCGGCGGCTTCCAGGCGGCAGTGCAGGCGCGACACCAGCGCGGCATCCACGATGAAGTCGGCACGGGGCGCCCGCCCGATGGTCCTGATCGTTCCCGACGCCAGCCTGAACGCGACCGCGTCGTCGGGCCCGGCGCTCTGCAGGATCCACATGCCGGCGTATCTTAGCGGCTTTCGTCCGGAGGCGGGACAGGGTGTCCGGATTTGAACTTCGTGTGGTGGTTTCTCGTCACACACGGGGTATGGCCGCATTGCCCCGGAAGTCCAGAACGTGGATCGTCGTGGCCTCGGTTGCCGCCGTGCTGGCCGTCGGGGCATACGGGCTGGTCACGCTCAAGGGCGCCTCGACCGACATCGATCCGTCGCGGCTCGCCACCGTCGAGCGCGGCACGATGGTCAAGTCGGTCGTCGCGACCGGCAAGATCGAGCCAATCACGAAGGTGGAGATCAAGTCCAAGGCGAACGGCATCATCCAGCAGCTCGACGTCGACGTCGACAGCGTGGTGAACCCGGGCGACATTCTCGTCGAGCTCGACAAGGACCAGCTCCGCGCCGCGCTTCGCGGGGCGGAGGCGAACCTCCAGGCGGCCACGGCCGCGCTCGAAGGCGTCGAAGCGCAACTCAAGAAGAACGTCGTCGAGGCCGAAGGACCGGACGTCCAGTTCGCGCGCCGCGCCTACGAGCGTGCACAGTCGCTCTTTTCGCAGAGCCTGATCGCGCAGTCCTCGCTCGACGACGCGCACAGCGGTCTGGACGTGGCGGAGAACCGCCGCAACGCGGCGCGGTCGCAGCTCGCCATCAGCCGCGCCAAGGTCGACGAGGCGAGGGCCCAGGTCGCCCAGGCGAAGGCGGCGCGCGACCGCGCGGCCGAGGATCTGGCCAACGCGACCATTCGAGCCCCGATTCGCGGCACCGTCCTCTCGCGCGACGTCGAGCTGGGCAGTCCCGTGTCCTCCATCCTGAACCTGGGCGCCAACGCGACGCCCGTCATGACCATCGGCAACATCGATCAGGTGTTCGTGCGCGGGAAGGTGGACGAGGCCGACATCGGTCGGGTGCGGCTGGGCCAGGAGGCGCGCATCCGGGTCGAGACGTTCAAGGATCGCGTCTTCAACGGCCGCGTGACGCAGATCTCGCCGATGGGCGTCGAGAAGGACAACGTCACGAGCTTCGAGGTGAAGGTGTCGATCGACAACCCTGGCAACGCGCTCAGGGCGAACATGACGGCGAACGCGGAGATCGTGCTCGAGGAGCACCCCAACGCCCTCATCCTGCCCGAGGCGGCGATCAACTACGACTCGAAGAAGCGGCCGTTCGTCGACCTCGCCGATCCGGGCGCGTCCAACGGCCGCCGCAAGGTGACGGTGACCCTCGGCGTCGGCAACGGCACGAAGATTCAGGTCCTCGAGGGCGTCAAGCAGGGCGACAGCGTCGTCCTGCCGTCCTAGGCGCCCGCAGCCACGCGGGCCTCACGCCGGCCGCGAGCCCTTGGTCTCACGGCGGAACGAGGGGCTCCAGCCGGGCGATCCAGCCATGCGTGAAGCCGTCATCCAATCCTTCCAGAACCTCCGGGCGAACAAGCTTCGCAGCTTCCTGACGATGTTCGGGATTCTCTGGGGCATGGTGTCGGTCGTCGTCCTGTCGGCGACCGGCGAAGGATTCCGGCGCGGCAACGACAAGGTGCTGCGGGAGCTCGGCAAGAACATCGGGATCATCTGGGGCGGACGCACGAGCCTGCAGGCCGGCGGCGAGCGCGCCGGCCGGGTCGTCAGGCTCACGATCGGCGACGCTCATGCGCTCGCGGCCGAGTCGTCGATGATCGCCGTCGTCAGCCCGGAGCTCGAGCGCTCGGCCGTGAAGGTCAAGAGCGCGTACAACTCCGCGACCGCGCGCGTGTCGGGCATCGAGCCGCAGTACCAGGAGATCCGGACCATCGAGCTCGAAAGCGGCCGGCTGCTGAACTGGGCCGACGAGCATCAGACCCTGCGCGTCGCGATCGTCGGGTTCGACATGGCCGAGCAGCTGTTCGGCAAGCGCGGGATCGTCGGGGAGCTCCTCGAGCTGAACGGACGGCCGTACAGGGTCATCGGCAAGATCCGCAAGAAGGAGCAGGACAGCAACTACAGCGGGCCGGACAACAACAAGATCTTCGTGCCCTTCTCGGCCATGGCGCGCGACCTGCCGCGCACCGACGCCGAGCCCGGGACCCTGTCGGACATCATCGTCTCGCCCAGACAGCGGGTCGTCGACGACCTGCCGCGCGCGCTCGACCAGCGCACCGGCCGCATCGAAGACGTCGACTGGCCGCTCGAGCGCAACGTCCGCGGCATCCTGGCGCGCCGTCACGGCTTCGATCCCGACGACCGGCAGGCGATTCAGATGTGGGACACCTCGCTCGAGACGCTGATGTTCGGGCGCATGATCGGTCACATGAAGCAGTTCTTCACGATCGTCGGCATCGTGACGCTGATGCTGGGCGGCATCGGCGTGATGAACATCATGCTCGTCGCCGTCAAGGAGCGCACGCGGGAGATTGGCGTCCGCAAGGCGCTGGGCGCGACGACGGCGGTCATCGAGCGCCAGTTCTTCATGGAGGGGTTCTTCCTGACGCTCGCCAGCGGGAGCCTGGGGATGCTGCTGGCGCTCGGCCTCTGCAAGCTGGTGAACCTGGCGCCGATGCCCGAGCGCTTCTCGGGGATGATCCTGTCGTGGCAGTCCGGGCTCCTGGCGCTGGCGGCCCTGATCGCGATCGGCGTGATCACGTCGACGTATCCCGCGCGGCGCGCGGCGGAGCTCCCGCCGGTCGAGGCGCTGCGTTTCGAGATGTAGCGCCCGGAGCGATTCGTCACCATGGCCTATCCGTCGGCCGATCGCCAGCCGTTGCTGCCGTCGATGAGCGCGGGCCGTTCGCGCCGAGCGCTGATTCTTCCCGAAATCGTGCGCGAAGCGCTGTACGGCCTCTATCACCACCGCTTCCGCGCCGCGCTGTCGATGCTCGGGATTTCGTGGGGCATCATCTCGGTCGTCGTGCTGCTGGCCTACGGCAACGGGTTCGGCGCCGCCCTCGAGGCCGGCTTCCGTGGCGCGTTCTCGTCGGGCACCGACGTCGCGTGGCCGGGCCAGACGAGCCTTCAGGCCGGAGGCGAGCGGGCCGGCAAGCGTGTCCGCGTCACCGCGGACGACGTGCTCGCGATCCGCGAGCTGGCGTTCGTGAAGAACGCCAGCCCGGAGTTCTTCAAGGAGGTGCCGGTCGCGCTCGGCGACAAGCAGGCGAGCTATCTGGTCCGCGGCGTGGCGGCCAGCTACGGCGAGATGCGGGCCGAGCGGCCGCAGAGCGGCGGCCGTTTTCTTGAACCGGACGACATCCGGCTGCACCGCCGCGTCGCGTTCATCGGGACGGAAATCCAGCGCAAGCTGTTCGGCAACATGCCGCCGGTCGGCTCGACCATCCGGCTCGCCGGCCAGCCGTTCGACGTCATCGGCGTGATGGAAGAGAAGGTGCAGCTCTCCAACTATCAACGTCCGGACCGATACTGCGTCTTCATTCCGTGGACGACGATGGACGTCCTGTCCGACAACCGGTACGTCGGAACGTTCGTGTACCAGGCGGTCTCTCCGGTCGTCGAGGCGAAGGCGACCCGCCAGGTGCGCGAGTTCCTCGCCAAGCGCTACCGGTACAACCCGAACGACGAGCGCGCCGTCAACATCTTCGGTTCCGAGCAGACGCAGAAGATCACCGGCGGCATCGTCGGCGGCCTGAAGATCGTCCTGACGTTCATCGGCGTGCTGACGCTGGCCATCGGCGGCGTCGGCATCATGAACATCATGTTCGTCAACGTCCAGGAGCGCACCCGCGAGATCGGCGTGCGCAAGGCGCTCGGCGCGCGGCGGCGCGAAATCCTCCTGCAGTTCCTGCTCGAGGGGCTCGTCACCACGTTCGTCGGCGGCGCGGTCGGGATTGCCGCCTCCTACGGGCTCGTTTGGCTGCTGAGCCCCCGCCCGTTCCTGGCCGAGTTGCTCGACGATGCGAGCCGGGTCACCGACATCCATCTGGCCCTCACCCTCCAGCTCGTCGCCATCTGCTCCGGCATCCTCATGGCGGTCGGCCTGGTGGCGGGTCTGCTGCCGGCGCTGAAGGCCTCCCGGCTGGACCCGATCGAGGCCCTGAGGTACGAGTAGACGGGCGCGCCGACCGCGGCGGCTCGTCAACCCTGCAACGCGACCTGTCGTCTAAGACGCCATGGACGACCTCCTCTTCGACCTTGGTGACGCGCTCCGGGGATTCCGCCGCGATCGGCTCTACGCGGCGGCGGTCGTCGGGACGCTGGCGCTCACGCTCGGCGCATCGACGGCGGTTTTCTCGATCGTCAACGGGGTGCTGCTCCAGCCGCTGGCCTACCGCGATCCGGGGCGGCTGACGTCGATCCGGGAGGTCGTTCCCGAGGTCGCCGCGCAGTATCCGACGCTGCCGGCGAGCCCCCGCCACTTCGAGGAATGGCGGACCCGGACGACCTCCTTCTCGTCGCTGGCCGAGCTCTATTGGACCACCACCAACCTGACCGGCGCCGGCGACCCGGCGCAGATTGTCGTGCTTCGGACGTCCGGCTCGCTGTTCGACGTGTTCGACACGCCGGTCGCGATCGGCCGGGGGCTCACGCATGACGACGAACGGGCCGATCGTCCGGAGGTCACGGTCGTCTCCGATCGGCTCTGGCGCGAGCGCCTCGGCCATGATCCCGGCGTGCTCGGCCGGAGGCTCACGCTCGGCGGCAAGCCGTACGCCGTCGTCGGCGTGCTGCCGGCCGGCTACGAGCTGCCGACCTTCGACGTGTTGAGCGACATCGGGTCGCTCACGTCGAAGCTCGACGCCATCGTGCCGATGCGCCTCGATCTGACGAAGTACGACTGGATGGGCGAGTTCAACTTTCCGGTCGTCGGCCGCCTCAGGACCGGGGTGAGTCTCGAGCAGGCGCGCGCCGAGATGAACGTCGTCCAGCACACGATCGCGCAGATCGCCGAGCGCGAGACGCACGAGCCGGCCCAGCTCCGCGCCGTCGTGACGCCGCTCGGCGAATCGATCGTGGGCCGGGCGCGCCTCGGGCTCCTCCTGCTGCTCGCCGCCATCGGCGGCGTCCTCCTGATCGCGTGCTCCAACCTCGCGAACCTGTCGCTCACGCGGACGCTCGGCCGGATGCGCGACGCGGCGGTCCGCTCGGCGCTCGGCGCCAGCAGCGGACGTCTGGTCCGGCAGGTCGTCCTCGAGCAGCTGGCGCTGGCCGTCACGGGTGGAGCCCTCGGCGTGCTCGTGGCGCGCGAGGCGCTCGATCTGTTCGTGCGGACCGCTCCCATCGACCTGCCGCGCGTCGGCGACGTCGTCATCGACGGGCGCGTGCTCGCCTTCACCGCCGTGGTCGCGATCGCCGCCGGCCTGATCGTCGGCCTCCTGCCGGCGTGGCGCATGGGCCGCAGCGACGTCCAGGCCGCGCTGCGCGCCGGCGGACACGGCTCGACGGATCGCGGCGGGCTCCGCACCCGCGCGACGCTCATCGGCGTGCAGGTGGCGCTGTCGGTGACACTGCTGGTCGTGACCGGGCTGTTCGTGGCCAGCTTCGTCCACCTCCTCGCCGTCGATCCGGGGTTTTCGCCCGACCGCGTCGTGGCCGTCGAGATCGCGCCGGTTGCCGCTCGGTATCCGGACGCGAAGACGCGCGCGGGGCTGTACGACCGGATTCTCGATCGGGTGCACCCGCTGCCGGGCATCACGAGCGCGTCCTGGACCTCGGCGCTGCCCCTGACGGGCGAGACCTGGGTCGATGTCATCGACCGGCCCGACGGCGTCGCCGTGTTCGCGAAGAGTCAGCCGCCGAGCGCCAATTACCGGTTCGTCGGCCCCGAGTACTTCCGTGCGATGTCGATTCCGATTCTCCAGGGGCGCAGCATCGAGGAGCGGGACCGCAACGACGCCGTGACGCCCGCCGTCATCTCGGCCCGTGCGGCCACGACGCTGTTCAAGGGGCGCGATCCGATCGGCCACCAGTTCAGCCGCGGGAACCCCGACCAGCGTTTCCGGGTGGTCGGGGTCGTCGCCGACGGCCACATGACCGAGCTCGACGCTGCGTCGCCGCTCATGGTGTACGTTCCCTACTGGTTCAACAACGAGGGCAAGTCCGTCCTGATCGTGCACACGAAGGGCGACGCCGCCGCGGTGGTCGCCGAGCTGCGCCAGGCGATTCGGGCGGTCGACCCGGAGATCGCGATCGCCGATGCAAGTCCCCTGCAGCGGGTCGTCGATCGCTCGCTCGAGGGCCGGCGCTACCAGATGTGGCTGTTCGTCGCCTTCGGGATCGTGGCGCTCGTGATCGCGACGGTCGGCGTCTACGCGACGACCGCGTACGGGGTATCGCGACGCCGGCGGGAGATGAACATTCGTGTTGCGCTGGGGGCGCGCATGTCCCAGGTGTTTGCGCTGGTCGTGCGCCAGAGCGCGACGCCGGTTGCCGTCGGCCTGGCCGCCGGGTGCGCCGGCGCGTTGGCGCTCGGCACGTTCATCGCGAGCCTGCTGTTCGAGGTGCGCGCGCGCGATCCGCTCGTCATCGCCGCCGTCGCCGCGCTCGTCGGCGCCGTTGGCCTGCTCGCGTCGGCCGCTGCCGCCAGGCAGGGGCTGCGGATCAATCCGGCGGCCGCGTTGAGGGACGAGTAGGGATCAGACCGCGCCTCCCGCGAGATTGCGCAGAATCGACTCGACCGAGCGATCGACGTCCTCGTCCGTCGTGCACCACGACGAGATCGAGATCCGCATCGCGTCCATGCCGTGCCAGCGGGTGCCGCCGGCCCAGCAGGTGCCGTCCTGCTGGATGCGGCGGATCATCCCGGCCGTCGCGGCGTCCGGATCGCCCGAGGCCGGTCGCACGCGGACGACGATCTGGTTGAGCACGACCTCGTTGAGGACCTGCAGCGTCGGTTCGTGCCGCAGCCGGTCGGCGAATCGCCGTGCGAGGCGGCAGCAGCGCTCGACGAGATCGGCGACGCCGGCCCGTCCGAGCGACCGGAGGGCCGCGTAGATGGCGAAGCCGCGCGCCCGGCGCGAGGCCTCGGGCACCCAGTCCATCGGCTCCCTGGGCTCGTCGCCCGACCGTACGAGATACGCGGCGCTCAGGCTCATCGCGGCGCGGTGCGCGGCCGGATTGGCGACGAACACCAGCCCGGAGTCGTACGGCACGTTCAGCCACTTGTGCGCGTCGGTTGCCCAGGAATCGGCCAGCTCGATGCCGCGCGTGTGATGCCGAAGCGCCGCGCTCGCGGCGGCCCAGAGACCGAACGCGCCGTCGACGTGCAGCCACGCGCCATGCCGTTGCGCGATCGAGGCGACCTCTTCGATCGGATCGAAGGCGCCGCTGTTCACGTTGCCGGCCTGGGCGCACACGATCGCGGGCGCCCTGGACGCCTCGAGCGCCCGCGCCAGCGCGTCCGGGACCATCCGTCCCTGCAGGTCCGCCGCGACGCGGACCACCTGTCGCGCGCCGAATCCGAGCAGTCGCAACGCCCCCAGCACCGACACGTGCACCTCGTCGCCGACGAGGACGCGCAGGGGCGGCGATCCTTGCAGGCCTTCGGCTTCCACCTCCCAGCCCGCGCGCCGCAGCATCTCGTGGCGGGCGGCGGCGAGCGCGGTGAAATTCGCCATGTGGCAGCCGGTCACGAATCCCACGCTCGCGCCTGCGGGCAGGCCGAGGAGCTGAAGCAGCCAGCGTCCTGCCACTTCCTCGACCACCGAGGCGGCCGGCGACAGCACGTACAGGCTGGCCGGCTGATCCCAGACGGTCGTGAGCCAGTCGGCCGCCACCGCCGCGGGCAGCGCGCCGCCGGTGACGAAGCCGAAGTACCGCGGGCCCGCGGTCGCCACGAGGCCTCGATCGGCGTCCGTCGCCAGGGCCTCGAGGACGTCCGCAGGATCGGACGGCGCGTCGGGCAGCGGTCCGCCGAGCCTGCGCCGGAGCTCGGCGAGATCGACCTCGCGGGCCACCGGGCGATCGGGCAGCCCCAGGACGAACGACCGGGCGATCGAGCCGGCCCGCTCGAGCGCGGCCGCTACTTCGTGTGCCCGGCGAAGGTCGTTTGAAGCCATGAAATGATTCCGGCGGCGACGTGCGGACTGACCCGTTTGTCCTTGAGCGTGCCGTACTCGTCGACTTCGCCGGTCGTGGCCGGGACGAGCAGGTGGTTGACGCCGGGAATCCTCACGACGCTGGTCCTCGGAGCGTTCTTGCGCGCGTCGGCCAGGGCTGCCAGCTTGTCGGCGTTCTGCGGAGGAACCTGCGTGTCGAGCAGTCCCTGGATGACGAGGATCGGCTGCTTCACGTCCTCCACGACCCTGGCGGGATCGAAGCGCAGGAAGCTCTGGAACCACGCCGTGTCCGCCTGCTTTCTGAGCGCCGGCGGAATGGCGTTCCAGCCGGAGCCGGTCAATACCGCCTGCTGGATCTTCTTCTGCAGCTCGATCGTGGCCTGCTTGTCCGCGGGCGGCCGGCCCGATCGGTCGAGGGCATGCTGAACCTGTTCGAGGTTCAGTTCCGTGCCGGTCATGCCGGGGGACGCGACCAGGACCAGCGCATCGATGTGCTTGTCCCTCGCCGCGGCGAGCATCGCGACGGCTCCGCCCTCGCTGTGCCCGACGACGGCCAGACGCCCCTCGTCCACGTCCTTGCGGTCGTCGAGGTACTTGACCACGGCGCGCAGGTCGGACGCGTAGTCCTCGAGTGTCGCCGATTCGGGGCGCCCGCCGCTCTGGCCGATTCCGCGCTTGTCGTATCGCAGCACCAGATAGCCGGCATCGGCCAGGGCTCCGGCAATCTGCCCGAAGATCGGGATGCCGAAGACGGTCTCGTCGCGGTCGGCCGGGCCCGAGCCGCCGACCATGACGACGGCCGGCAGGCGCTTGGCGCCGGCGTCGAGCGGCCGGGAGATCGTGCCGGCCAGTGAGAAGCCGTCGGCGGGAATCGTGACCTGCTCGTCATTCGAACGGGAGATGGTGACGCGCCGCGCGGCGACCGAGGCGATGTCCTCGCGCGCGACGTCGACGTTCCGCGCCGGCACGCTCAGGCGGAGGAGCCGTCCCCTCTCGTCGCTCCAGACCTCGGCGTCGAGCGGCGTGCCTGGCGTCATCATCCTGATCGAGGTCCGGTGCGCCACGATGAGGCGATCCGCAGTCTGGATCTTCTCTTCCGTCGAGCCGCCAACCTGGATGTCGAAGGCGGCCTGCGGCGCCGCGTACGCGTGGAGGACCGCGCCGGCGCTGGCGCTCCCCAGCCGGAGCGCGAGCGCTTCGAACGGTCCCCAGAACGGGCTCGGCAAGAGCAGGGCGTCGGGCGCGATCGTGTCGGTCTTCGAACTCTGCTGGGTGCCGGCGGTGACGTGGTTCGTGGCGGTCGGGCCGTGGATCGAGGTGTTCAGCGCGAGCGTCTGTCCGCGCACGGTCGCATCGACCGTCAGCTCGATCGGCTTCCAGTCCGCGTCGTACCGCACCTGCACCTTCCGCGCCACGACGTCGAGGGGCGCGCCGAGCCGCCCGCTGCTGGTGATGGTCCAGCCGTCCGCGTCCCTGCTGACGGCGACCTGCTCGCTGCCGATCGGGACCGCGCGGACAAAGACCGTGAAGCTCGACTCGGCCGGCTCTGGCACCGCCGACGGCCTTTGGGCCACGGCGGGCGCGGCCAGCGCCAGTGCCGCGAGCGCGGCGCCCGCGCCGACGAGCCGGGCGAACGCCGCAGCGAGCGCGCCCGCGCGGATAGAATGGGGCGAGGGCATACTCCAGCATAGCATCATGTTTTCGAGCGAATGCTACGAAGCGGCGCATCGGCGCGCTGCGCTTCTCGATCGATCGGAGCGAGGCCGAATCGTCGTGTCCGGGACGGATCGCCGGACGTACCTGCAGGGCCTCCTCACCAACGACATCGTCGCGCTGACGCCCGGCGGCGGATGCTACGCGGCGTATCTCACCCCGCAGGGCCGCATGATCGCCGACCTGTTCGTGTACGAGCTGGGCGACGTGATCCTCGTGACCGTCGCCGCGTCGGTGAAGGACCGCGTGCTGGCCCGGTTCGACCAGTTCGTCTTCAGCGAGGACGTGCAGCTCGGCGACGTGACCGACGCGTTCGTCCAGCTGGCCGTCGTCGGACCCGATGCCGCCGCCGAGGTTGCCCCGATTCTCGACGGCATCGACGTCGACCGCGTCTCCGGGCTTCCCGAGCACGGCAACGCCCGCGCGGCGTTTCGCGGCGAGCCGGCCATCGTCGTGCGGGCGGCCGACATCGGGGTGCCCGGGTTCGACCTGTTCGTGGGGCGCGAGTCCGGGCTGTCGCTGGCCGACGCGCTTCGAGCGGCGGGGCTGCCGCGCCTGGATCAGGACACCGCCGAGGTGATCCGCGTCGAGGCCGGGATCCCGCGGTTCGGCCGGGACATGGACGAGGAGACGATTCCCCTCGAGGCGGGCATCGAGTCGAAGGCGATCAGCTTCACGAAGGGCTGCTACGTCGGACAGGAGGTCGTCATTCGCGTGCTGCACCGCGGCCACGGCCGGGTGGCGAAGAAGCTCGTCGGGCTCACCCTCGAATCGGGCGGGCCGCCCACCGCCGGCACCGTCGTGCGCGAAGGCGACCGCGAGATTGGCCGGGTGACGAGCGGCGTGTGGTCGCCGCTCATCGACGCGTCGGTGGCGCTCGCGTACGTGCAACGGGACTTCGTCGAGCCGGGCACGCGCGTGACCGTCGGCGAGGCTCGAGCGAGGGTGTCGGCGCTGCCGTTCTCGAAAGGGTAGGCGGGCCTTCTGCGAGACGTCACGTCGGCGGGTCCTGACGCCGTCCCTGCCTCTCGATCAACAGGGCAATCAACTCCCGATCGGCCGGCGGAAACGCCATCGCCGCGAGGTCGCGGGGGAGAATCCATCGCATTTGCTGGCCGAGCTGAGGTGCCGGCTCGGTGGCCAGGGTGCACTCGAAGAAGTGCAGCTCCACCGTCTTCTCGGGATACGCGTGACGCGTGGCCAGCAGCTTGCGGCCGACGGCGGCGGAAGCGGCGAGCTCCTCCATCAGCTCGCGTGCGAGGCACGCCTCGAGCGTCTCGCCCGGATCGCACTTGCCTCCGGGGAACTCCCAGTAGCCTTCCAGGTGGACGCCCGTCTGGCGCCGCGTCACGAGCAGGCGCCCGTCGCGCTCGATCACGGCGGCGGCGACGACGATCGTCGTCACGAGCGGGCCGGTCGGGACGCGGGAGCGATGGAACGGCAGCCCTTCGCCATCGGGCAGACCAGGCACTTCGGGTTGCGGGCCACGCAGACCATCGCGCCGAAGTCCATGAGCGCCTGGTTGAAGTCGAAGGCGTCGCGCGGGGGAACCAGCGAGCCGGAGATCGCCCACAGGCGGCGCTTCATCGTGTGGCCCTTCGGATCGCCCGAGCCCACGAAGACACGAAAGAGCACGCGCGCGACGTTCGTGTCGAGGATCGCGGCGGGCTGCCGGAAAGCGAAGCTCCGAATGGCGCCGGCCGTGTACTCCCCGATGCCCTTGAAGGAGAGCAGCGTCTCGCGATCGGCGGGGAGCCGGCCGTCGTAGCGCGACACGGCTTCCCGCGCGATCGTCTGCAGGCGCCGGGGTCGGATGTTGTAGCCGAGCGGATACCACGTCGCCGTGACCTCGCGTTCGGGCGCGTCGGCCAGCGCCTGGAACGACGGGAACTTCTCCAGCCACTCGGCGTATTTCGGCAGCACCCGGTCGACCTGCGTCTGCTGCAGCATGATCTCGGACACGAGGATGTGATAGGGGTCGCTCGTCCTGCGCCACGGCAGGTCACGGCCGTGACGCCGGTACCACGTCAGCAGGCGCGCGCGAAACCGGCGCCGCTCGCGACCGGGCGGAACCTCCGTCGTCTTCGGTGCGCGCGTCCGGCGCGAGGGCGCGGCGTTCCCGGACTTCCCAAGGGGCGGGGCGGAGGGGCGTCTCGAAGGCATCTCGTATAATTCGTCCGTGAAACTCTACACGCGGACGGGCGATGCGGGCCAGACCTCGCTGTTCGACGGCACTCGCGTGAGCAAGGGAGACGCGCGGGTCGACGCGTACGGCGAGGTCGACGAGCTGAACGCGTGGCTCGGCGTCGTGCGGGCGTCGGGCCTGGACGCCGATCTCGACGCCGAGGTCCTGCAACTCCAGCGGGACCTGTTCGCCCTCGGCGCCCGCCTCGCGGATCCCGCCGAGAAGATTGCCGATCGCGTGACGAAGGCCGCCCTGGACGAGGGCGCCGTCGAGCGGCTCGAGCGCCTGATCGATCGCCTCGACGCCGAGGTGCCGCCGCTGCGCCGATTCATCCTGGCCGGCGGCAGCCCGGGCGGGGCGGCGCTGCACGTCGCGCGGACGGTCTGCCGGCGGGCCGAGCGCCGGATCGTCGCGCTGACGCCGCCGGTCGACGCGGTCCTGCTCCGCTACGTGAACCGCTTGTCGGACCTGCTGTTCGCCCTGGCCCGCGCGGCCAACCATCGAGCCGGCCATCCCGAGACCGAGTGGTAAGGCGCCGCGAGCGGACGCCGATCATTCCTGTTGACGTTTAAAACGTGTGTTTTATACACTTGTTTGCATGGTCAAGAAGCGTCTGGGTTGGCTCTTCCTGGCGATCGTCGTCCTCGGCGGGGCGACCTACGCCGTCCTGCGCGCCCGTCCGACTGCCCTCGTCCTCACCGGCATTGTCACGACCAACGACGTCATCGTCAGCCCGCTCATTGCCGGACAGATCGACCGCCTGCTCGTGAAGGAGGGCGACACGGTGAAGCGGAATCAGCTCGTCGCCGTCATCGCGCCTGACGAGCTCAAGGCCGACAGCGCGTACTACGCGCACAGCGCGGAGGGGGCCGTCTCGCAGGTCAAGGAGAGCGAAGCGGCCCTGCGCTATCAGCAGCGCCAGACGGCCGATCAGATTCGCCAGGCCGAGGCGACCCTGGCCTCGACCGAGGCGCAGCGCGACGCCGCACAGGCCGACCTCGAGAATGCCCGCCTGAGCTTCGGGCGGACCGACAAGATGTCGAAGCAGGGGATCGTGCCGACCGAGCAGTTCGATCAGGCCCGGACCGCGCTCGCCGCCGCCCAGGCGAAGCTCGACTCGCTCAAGAAGCAGACCGACGCGCAGCGGGCCGCCGTGGCGCTGGCTCGATCCAACGCCGAGCAGATTGCGATGCGCCGCAGCCAGGTCGTCGCCAACGAGCAGCAGCAGGCCGCTGCCGTCGCCCAGCGGGCCAAGGCCGACGTCCGCCTCGCCTATGCCGAACTGCACGCGCCGATCGACGGCATCGTGGACGTCTGCGCGGCGCGCGCGGGCGAGGTCGTGAGCGCGGGTCAGCCGATCGTGTCGTTGATCAATCCCGACGACCTCTGGGTGCGTGCGGACGTCGAGGAGACCTACATCGACCGCGTCCGCGTCGGCGACCACCTGACCGTTCGCCTGCCGTCCGGCGTCGAGCGGCAGGGCACGGTCTTCTATCGCGGGGTCGACGCCTCCTTTGCGACACAGCGCGACGTCAGCCGGACCAAGCGCGACATCAAGACTTTCGAGGTGCGCATCCGCGTCGACAACGCGGACCGCCGGCTCGCGGTCGGCATGACGGCGTACGTGCTGCTGAGGGTGGGCTGATTGGATCACGAATTCCCGTGCTGAGCCCCTGAAGCGAGGACACCAGACCGTTCGGCCCCCGGGCGAAGACGAACGAAGCCGCGAACTGCTGGACCCCGAACCCGTAGAACCTGAGGAACTCGTGGAACCCTCTCGCGAGCCAGTGCTGGCCATCGACGTGCGGCAGATTGTGAAGACCTTTGGCGACTTCACTGCCGTCAAGGGGATTTCCTTCTCGGTCGCCGACGGCGAGATCTTCGGGCTGCTCGGCCCGAACGGCGCCGGCAAGTCGACCCTCATCCGGATGCTGACGACGCTCTTGACGCCCACCTCGGGGACGGCGCGCGTCAACGGCTTCGACATCATCGCCGAGCAGGACGAGGTCCGGAAGTCGATTGGCGTCATCCCGCAGGCGATGACGAGCGACCTCGAGCTGAGCGTCGAGGAGAACCTGCTGATCTTCGCCAAGCTGTACGGGGTGCCGCGTGAGAAGCGCACGAAGCTGATACGCGACCTCCTGGCCGCCGTGGAGCTCACGCAGTGGGCCGACAAGCAGGTCAAGAATCTGTCGGGCGGCATGCGCCGGCGGGTCGAGATTGCGCGCGGCCTCGTGCACGAGCCGCGCATCTTCTTCCTCGACGAGCCGACGACCGGACTCGATCCGGTCTCCCGTGTCGCGGTCTGGGAGATGCTCGAGAAGATCAAGGCCGAGCGCGACCTCACGGTCCTCCTGACGACGCACTACATGGACGAGGCGGACAAGCTCTGCGACCGCATCGCCATCGTCGATCACGGGCAGCTCGCGGCGCTCGACTCGCCCATGAAGCTGAAGGCGTCGGTGCCGGGGCGGAACGTCCTCGAGGCGAGCTTCTCGAACATGCCCGATGGCTGGGGCGAGCGCCTCAGGAGGCTCCCCGACGTCGAGAGCGTGGACGGCCACGATCACGTCTTCCGCCTCGCGTCCCGTAACGGACCGGCGACAACCCTCGCGCTGATGGACGAGGCCGCGAGGGCCGGGGTCTCCGTGCAGTCGCTGTCGGTCCAGAGCACGTCGCTCGACGATGTCTTTGTCCACTACACGGGACGGCAGCTCCGGGACGCCCTGCAGGAGGCGCCGGTCCACGACTTCTCGTTCATGAGGAACCGCTGATGCACCGCATGTGGGCGATCGTCGAGCGCGAGCTTCGCCGGTTTCGCCGTAGCCCGACGCTGATGGTCGTGTCGATGATCTTCCCGCTCGTGCAGCTCATCGTGCTCGGCTACGCCTTTGGCGGGACGGTGAAGCACCTGAAGGTCGCCATCGTCGACCAGGACCACGGGCTGTCAGCAGTCAGGATCCGCGAGCTGGCGAACGCCATCGCCGGAGGCGCCCAGACGTTCGAGACCGTGGAGTACGCTGATCAGGGAGAGGCGCTGACGGATCTGCGGAACGGCCGCGTGAACGGCGTGCTCACCATTCCGCCCGAGTTCTCGCGGCGGGCGCTGTCGAACACCGAGCCGCGCGTCGCGCTCATCGAGGACAACACCGACAACTTCGTCGCGAACACGCTGGCGGCGACCGTCAACGGGCTCGTCGCCGCGTTCAACCGGCCGACGCTCGACGCCCGGCGCATGGACGGGGAGGCGACGCTCGACGTGGTCGAGGTGTATCCCTACGTGCCCTACCTGCAGTACCTCCTGCCGGGGACGATCGTCATGTCCATCTTCATGATGGTGATGATCGGCGGCGGGATCATCTACATCGACGACAAGGCGCGCGGGCTGCACGAGGGCTATCTCGTCACGCCGATCACCAAGTTCGAGCTGATCGCCGGCTTCAATCTCTCGGGGACCATCAAGGCCGTGCTCGCCGGCATCGTGCTGATGACCATCGGCTCGCTGATCGCCGGCATCCCGAACCCCTTCGAGCCGCTGCGGCTGCTGCGGCTGTTCGGTGTCATCTGCGTGACGGCCTTCGCACTGATCAGCCTGATGTTCCTGATGATGGTGCGCGTCAACGATCCGCTGCTGCCGCGCATGACCTTCGGCGTGCTGAACACGCTCTTGTACTTTCCGAGCGGCGCCGTCTACCCGCAGCAGGGATTTCCGCACTGGATGCAGGTCATCGCCGTTGCCGATCCTTTCACCTACGCCGTGCACGCGTTCAAGAGCCTGCTGCTCAAAGACACCGGGCTGATGGCAATCACCGGCGACCTGATGTACCTGGCCGCCTTCTCGATCGTGGCGATGACCGCCGCGACGCTGCTGTTCAAGCGCACCCTGTGAGCACCGACCAGGAGACCCGCCGGCGGCTGCTCGACACCGCGGCGCAGCTCTTCTCGACGCACGGGTTCAAGCGCGTGACGGTCCGCGAGATCTGCCGAGAGGCGGAGGCGAACGTCGCGGCGGTGAACTACCATTTCGGCGACAAGCTGGGCCTCTACACCGAGGTCGTCAGGATGGCGATCGAGGCGATCCGCGGCACGAGCGAGCTGTCCATGCAGGCCGCGGAGGGCGCCGGCGCGGAGGAGAAGCTGCGGAGCTTCATCCGGATCTTCCTGCGGCGCCTGGTCGGCAGCGGCCGCGACTCGTGGATCCACAAGCTCATGTCGCGCGAGATGGCGGACCCGACGCCGGCGCTCGATCTCGTCGTCGAGCAGGCCATCAAGCCGCGTCTGGCGTACGTGGGGGGCATCGTCGCCGATCTGATGGGGTGCGCGCCCGACGACCCGCGGGTCATGCACGTCGTGGCCAGCATCCAGGGGCAGTGCCTGCTGTATGCGCCCAATCCCGTCGCCACCCGCCTGGTCGGCCACTGGCCGCCCGACGACCTGGAACTCGAACGCGTGGCGAATCACATCGCCGAGTTCTCGCTGGCGGGCATCCGCGCCGTCGGCGGCCACGACGGCCGGGCGTAGCGGCGCCCTCGGCTCACGCCGGTCCCGGCCTCGTCACGCTCCGGCTGACGGCGTCGAAGATTGCGCGCGCGAGCTCCTGCGACACGCGCTCGCGGATGGCCCCGCACTCGACGAGCGTCGTGCCGCGCACGGTCTCGATCGCGACGTCCCACCGATCGCGGGCGATGCCCTCGGGAGGATCCTCGAACGCGGTCGGCGGCGGGGGCGCCGGGCGCGGGCGATCGTCGGCGGCGCGGCGCGGCGACTCGGTCGAGGCGATCGGCGCGCCGTTGATCAGCACGCGCACGGCCACGATCAGGTCCTTGTCGATCGACTCCTCGCCGTAGTAGAACCGCTTGGCGTCCTCGCTGAACAGCAGGAAGTCCTCGTCGGCGGGAAGCTCGGCGACGATCCGTCGTCCGAGCGCGCGCTCGGCGTCGCGGGCCCGCCGCCGGCGGCGGCGCAGGGCCTGAAGCGTGGTGCCCAGGCTGGCGGCAACGACGAGCAGTGCGACCGCGACCACCCCGGCGACGACGTCACGCACCAGTTTGCCCTAGCGTAGAATGCCTCGGATGTCCCTGCCCGAGCCGATCGCGCGCGCCTACGCGGCGTGCGAGCGGCTGGCCCGATCGCACTACGAGAACTTCCCGGTCGCGTCGCGGCTCCTGCCCGCGCCGATGCGGCCGCACGTCGCCGCCGTCTACGCCTTCGCGCGCGGCGCCGACGACGTGGCCGACGAGGGGACGGCGCCGGCCGTCGAGCGGCAGGCCGGGCTGGCCGACTGGCGGGCGCGCCTCCACCGGGCCGCGGAGGGACGCGCCGACGAGGCCGCGGACGGCCCGATTTTCGTCGCGCTCAGCCACTCGATTCGATCGCTCGACCTGCCGGTCACCCTGTTCGAGGATCTCCTGAGCGCGTTCGGTCAGGATACCATGACGACCCGCTACGCCTCCTGGCACGAGCTGCTCGACTACTGCCGGCGATCGGCGAACCCGGTCGGACGGCTCGTGCTGCGGATCGGCGGCTACCGCGACGCGCGGCTCGATCGATCGTCGGACGCGCTCTGCACCGCGCTGCAGCTGACCAACTTCTGGCAGGACTTCGGGCGCGACTGGCGGGCGGGACGGTTGTACGTGCCTCGCGAGCTGTCGGACGCCTGCGCGGCGCGAGAGGACGACCTGTGGCGCGGACCGCTCCCGGCCGGCTGGAGCGACGCGCTGGCGCGCGCCGTCGCGTTCACCCGCGGCCTGTTCGCCGAGGGGCGGGCCGTTTGCGACAATGTGTCGGGACGCCTGCGCTGGGAGCTGCGCCTCACCTGGCTCGGCGGGTCGCGCATCCTCGATCTGGTCGACGCGCGGCGAGGCGAGCTGCTCGACTGGCGGCCGGCGCTGGGGGCGGCCGACGTGCCGGCGGTGGCGTGGCGGGCCTTCAGGTGGAAAGGCTTGCGGTTCTGATGGCGCGCAAGACGAGCTTCTACTACTCCTTTCTCGTCCTGCCTCCCGAGCAGCGCCGCGCCATCGTCGCCGTGTGGGACTTCTGCCGCGCCGTTGACGACTCGGTGGACGAGCGCCCGGCGTCCGGCGCCGGGCCGTCGGGCCGCTCGGCCATCGGGTTCTGGCGCGCCGAGCTCGCGCGATGTTACGACGGCGTGGCGCCCGCCACGGTGCAGGGTCGGCGGTTGCAGCCGTTCGTCCGCCCCTTCGCCCTGCCGAGGCCGGCATTCGAGGACGTCATCGACGGCGTCGCGATGGACCTCGACACGACGAGATACCGGACCTTCGTCGAACTGTCGGAATACTGCCGGCGCGTGGCGTCGGCCGTCGGCATGATCTGCATCCGCGTGTTCGGCTGCCGCGACGGCCGGGCGTGCGACTACGCGCTCAACCTCGGGTTCGCGCTCCAGCTCACCAACATCCTGCGCGACGTGAAGGACGATCTGGCGCGCGGGCGCGTCTACCTGCCGCTCGAGGATCTCGAGGCGAGCGGCTGCACGGTGGACGACCTGGCTGCCGGCGTCGTGACCCCGCCGGTGCGGAGGCTGCTCGAGTTCGAATGCCGGCGCGCGCACGAGTTCTACGCGCGCGCGGCGGCCCACCTGCCGCCGGAGGATCGGCGCCGGCTGGTCGCCGCCGAGATCATGCGGGCGGTCTACTTCGAGACGCTGCGGCGGATCGAGCTGAACGAGTACGACGTGTTTTCCGCGCGAACGCGCGTGCCGCGGCCGCGGCAGGCGTGGATTGCGCTCAACCAGTGGGTGCGAACGCGGTGAACGCCACCTATGACGTCGTCGTCGTCGGCGCCGGGTTCGCCGGGCTGAGCGCCGCCGCCCGGCTCGCCGGCGGCGGGGCGCGGGTACTGGTGCTCGAGGCGCGGGCCAGGCTCGGCGGACGGGCGACGGCATTCCCGGATCGCGAGACCGGCGAGCTGGTCGACAACGGGCAGCACGTGCTCGTCGGCGCCTACACCGCGACGTTCGAGTTCCTCCGCGACGTGGACGCGCTCGATCGGGTCCGGCTGGAGCGCCGGCTCCGGGTGACCATGATCGACCGGACCGGACGGGCGTCGACGCTGGAGTGTCCGGCCCTTCCGCCGCCCTTCGATCTCGTCGCCGGTCTGTTCGAATGGGACGCGCTCGACTGGCGCGATCGGCTCGGTGCGCTGCACATGGCCGCGCCGCTCCGTCTCGCGCGCCGCTCGCTCGAGCCCGGATCGCGGGTGGCCGCCGCCTCGCCCGGCGAAACGGTCGAGCAGTGGCTGGTCAGGAACGGCCAGACGCCGCGTCTGTGCGAGCTGCTCTGGGATCCGCTGGCGCTCGCCGCCCTGAATCAGCCGGCGAGGAAAGCGGCGGCGCCGCCCTTCGCGCGCGTCCTCGCCGAGATGTTCGGCGAACCCGGCGCCTCCGCGATCGCGCTGCCCGTCCGGCCGCTGCACGAGGCGTACGCCGAGCCGGCCCGGACGTTCATCGAGGCGAGGGGAGGCGCCGTCCGCACGGGCGTCGCGGCGACCGTGGAGCTGGGCGGCGAGACGATCGTCGGCGTGCATGCCGACGGCGAGACGCTCGCGCCCCGGTTCGTCGTGGCCGCAGTGCCATGGTTCGCCTTCGCCGACCTCGTCCGGGGCGATACCAGGGCGATCGACGGCACGATCGCCGACACGCGTCGCATGCACGCCTCGCCCATCGTCACGGTCAATCTCTGGTTCGATCGGCCGATCCTGCAGGAGGCATTCGTCGGGCTGCCCGGCCGCGCGATGCAGTGGGCGTTCGACAAGCGGATGGTCCAAGGCGATTCGGCGTCCCACGTCTCGCTCGTGTCGAGCGGCGCCGAATCGGCGCTGCGGCTGACGAACGACGCGCTCGTGCACCTCGCGCACGGCGAACTGCTCGACGCGATACCGGCGGTGCGCGAGGCCCGTCTGCTGAAGGCGGCGGTGGTCCGCGAGCCGCGCGCGACGTTCTCGCTCGCGCCCGGGGAGCCGCCGCGGCCGGCCGCCGTGACGGCGATCCGGGGACTTCTGCTGGCCGGCGACTGGATCGATACGGGCCTGCCGGCGACGATCGAGAGCGCCGTGCGCAGCGGCCACCGCGCGGCCGCCGCGATCGCGCACCCATGACCTCGATCGTCGTCCACTACAAGGAGCTGGCGCTCAAGGGGCGGAACCGCCCCTGGTTCATCAAGTTCCTCGTGCGCAACCTCAGGGTCGCCCTGGCCGATCTCGACGTCCGGTCGGTCCGGTCGGTGATGGGGCGCCTCGAGATCGAGCTCGGGGATCCCGCCACGTGGGCGGAAGCGCGCGAGCGAGTGAGGCGCGTCTTCGGCATCGCGAACTTCTCGTCGGCCAACCGCGGCCCGCTCGACCTGGACGCGCTCGCCGCCGACATCGTCGCCGAGCTCGCCGGCGTCGAGACGCCGACGTTCCGCGTGACCGCGCGTCGCGCGGACAAGCGCCTGCCGTTCACCTCGCCCGACATCGAGCGGCACGTCGGCGGGCGCATCAAGCAGGCGAAGGGCTGGCCGGTCGACCTCGACCATCCGGCGCTGACCGTCTTCGTCGAGATGCTCCCCGGGCACTCGTTCTACTTCTTCGGGAAGGAGCGCGGTGCCGGCGGCCTGCCGACCGGCACGGGCGGCCGCGTGGCGTGCCTGCTGTCGGGCGGAATCGATTCCCCGGTCGCGGCGTACCGCATGATGCGGCGCGGCTGCTCGGTGCTGCTGATCCACTTTCACAGCTATCCGATCCTGTCGCGTGCCTCCCAGGAGAAGGTCCGCGAGATCGCCGCGCTCCTGACCCGGCACCAGCTCAGCTCGCGGCTCGTGCTCGTGCCGTTCGGCGAGCTCCAGCAGCAGGTCCTGCTCGCGACGCCGCCCGGTCCGCGCGTCGTGATCTATCGCCGGCTGATGCTGAGGATCGCCGAGCGCATCGCCCGGCGCTGGCGCGCCCGGGCGCTCGTCACCGGCGAGGTCATCGGACAGGTGGCCTCCCAGACGCTGGAGAACCTGACGGTCATTGCCGAGGCGACGACGCTCGAGGTGCTCCGTCCGCTCGTCGGCATGGACAAGGACGAGATCGCGGCGGAGGCCGAGCGGATCGGGACCTATCCCGTTTCGGTCATCCCCGACCAGGATTGCTGCCAGCTGTTCACGCCGCGGCATCCCGTGACCCGCGTCAGGCTGGAGGAGATCGAGGCGGTCGAGCGGGCGCTGCCGATCGGCGAGATGGTCGCCGCGGCGGTCGAGCGCGCGGCGGTGGAGGAGTTCCGTTTCCCGGTGCTAGAATATCCGGTCGGCCGGGAGCGAAGACGCGGTGAGTGAGGTATCTATGGCCACTCAACAGACATCACAGATCGAGCAGATCCTCGGAAACGATGCGGCGACGCTGCTGCAGCATCAGTGCAAGACGATTCCGAAGGAGTCGCTGCATCTGCCGGGTCCCGACTCCGTCGATCGGATCTTCCTCGGATCCGACCGCTCGCCGCGCGTGTTGGCGAGCCTGCAGTCGCTGCTTTCCCACGGGCGGCTGAGCGGGACCGGATACGTCTCGATTCTGCCCGTCGACCAGGGCATCGAGCACTCGGCCGGCGCGTCGTTCGCGCCGAATCCGGCGTACTTCGATCCCGAGAACATCGTGAGGCTCGCGATCGAGGGCGGCTGCAACGGCGTCGCCTCGACACTCGGCGTGCTCGGATCGGTCGCGCGCAAGTACGCCCACAGGATTCCCTTTCTCCTGAAGGTGAATCACAACGAGTTCATCTCGTACCCGAACTCGTTCGATCAGATCCGGTTCGCCAGCGTCAAGCAGGCGTTCGACATGGGCGCGATGGGCGTCGGCGCGACGATCTATTTCGGCTCGGAGGAATCGAAGCGCCAGCTGCAGGAAGTCACCGAAGCGTTTCAGCACGCCCACGAGCTGGGCATGTTCACGGTCCTCTGGTGCTACCTGCGGAACAGCGCGTTCAAGACGAAGGACGCCGACTATCATCTCGCCGCCGACCTCACCGGCCAGGCCAACCACCTCGGCGTGACGATCGAGGCCGACATCATCAAGCAGAAACTGCCCGAAACCAACGGCGGCTACACGGCGCTCAACTTCGGGAAGACCAGCAAGAAGGTCTACACGGACCTGACGACCGACCATCCGATCGACCTCACGCGCTACCAGGTGGCGAACTGCTATATGGGACGCATGGGGCTCATCAACTCGGGCGGCGCCTCGTCGGGCGAGAGCGACCTGAAGGAGGCCGTGCGCACCGCCGTCATCAACAAGCGGGCCGGCGGCATGGGCCTCATCTCCGGGCGCAAGGCGTTCCAGCGTCCGATGAAGGAAGGGGTCGGGCTCCTGAACGCCATCCAGGACGTCTATCTCAGCCGCGAGATCACCGTGGCCTGAGCGCCCGTTTCACGGGCCGAGGCGTCTAGGCCCGGACCGGGTGCAGGAGGCCCTGAAGGTAGTCCTCGAGCGCGTCGCGCGTGCTGCGAAAGGCGAGGTCGTCCCACGGCAGGTCGGCCGGCTCGAACTCGCCCGTCTCGAGGCCCTCGTCGTCCACGGCCAGCGCGCCTCCGGTCGCCGTCGCGGCGTAGACGACGATGACCGGCGCGCGCCCGGCGTACGAATAGATGTTGACCAGCCCGTCCAGCCGCACGTCGAGCCCGCACTCCTCCCGGGCCTCGCGTACCGCGGCCGTCACCAGCGGCTCGCCGCGGTCCACGTAGCCGCCCGGGAACACCCACTTGCCGTAGCCGGGGTCGATGGCGCGGCGCACGAGCACGATGCGTGACTCGGCGGTGCGGATGATCGTGCCGACCGCGATCTTCGGGTCGATATAGAAGACGTAGCCGCATGCCGTGCACACGAGGCGTTCGGGTTCGGTGCTCTTGAGCAGGCGGCGTTCGAGCTCGCCCCCGCAGCGCGGGCAGAAGCGGTAGGCGTGCGAGTCGTCGTGCGGGTGGAGCCTGATCTCGGACACGTCCGGACATGATGACCGCACTGAGGCGGTCGTTTCAACCGCGCTCGATCCCCGGTGGACACGGCGAGGCTTCCGAGCCCAGGCGCTATAATCCAATCGATATGTCGATTCTGAAAGTCGCGCGCATGGGCCACCCCGTGCTCCGCCAGAAGACGCGAGGTCTCGACCGCGCGGAGATCGCGAGCCCCGCCGTCCAGCGGCTCATCGACGACATGCTGGAGACAATGGCCGAGTATCACGGCGCCGGGCTGGCCGCGCCGCAGGTGCACCAGGGACTCCGGCTGTTCGTCGCCGCGCTCGGCGACGCGCAGGACGAGGCCGACGCCGAGCCATTCGTGTTGATCAATCCCGAGTTGACGGCGGTCGGGAAGGACACCGTGGAGGACTGGGAGGGCTGCCTGAGCATTCCCGACGTCCGCGGCCGCGTGTCCCGCGCGCGGGAAATCAGGGCGGTCGGCTTCGACCGGACGGGCGAGCGGGTCGAGCTTCGCGCGCACGACTTCGCCGCCCGCGTCATCCAGCACGAGTCCGACCATCTCGACGGCATCCTGTTCTTCGACCGGATGCGGTCGTTCGAGTCGCTGACCTTCCTCGACGAGTACGCGCGCTACTGGGCGAAGGACTGACGCTTCTTCTCCATCACGCGCTCGGACTGCAGCCGCTCGAGCGCGACCTCGGAATGGTCGGCATAGCGCATGGCGGCGGCAATCGCGCGGTGGCCGGCAACCTCCTCGATCAACCGGTGCATCCGCTGGCAGACGCGCCGATACGCGGGGTGGCCCTGCGGAGCGGTCCGAAGCTCGATGACGTGCATCGCCTCGCGCGCGTTCATCTCCATGTAGAACCTGACGCGGTACGCCATCGGCACCGCGTAGGGCCCGACCTCCTGGAAGCCCCGGGCCACGAGCCGGTCGTGCAGTTCGGCCGAGCGTGCCATCGCGGCGCGCCAGTCGTCGAGCGCGCCCGCCTCCTCGATGGCTGCCGGCTCGGTGAAGCCGTGGCCGGTGGTGAGCGGCTGCCACTCGATGGTCAGGAGGCGGTGGCGCTGCAGATCGCGGAACGCGCCGTAGTCGGTGAGGACGTCGAAGCGGTAGGTCGTGCGCTCGAACGCGCGTCCGGGCTTGTGGCGGCGATTGGCCCGATCGCCGACGTACGCCCGCAAGAGCGCCGTGCGCTCGTCGACCGACAGGCGCCGCGCGATCGTCAGCAGCTGATCGTCGGGCAGGTCCGAGACGGCGTAGAGCGCGGCCGCGACGAGCTTCGTCTCGCCTTCCGGGTCGAAGTCGGTGAGCGTCACCTCGTCTGACGACTCGGGCTCGACGCCCGCGACGGCCTGGCGCGCCGCCGCCGCGAACGCGCGCCGCGTGCCGGCCAGGTATGCCGTCCATCGGCCGCCGCGGTCGGGCTGTTCGACGCGTGCGAGGAAGGCCGGGATGACCGCCCCCAGCTCATCAGCGATCAGCCGGGCGTGCGCGCGCACTTCGTCGAGCGGATGCCCGAACATCCGCAGGAGAAGCGCCTCGAAGGCCTGTCCGGTGCCGAACAGGCCGACATTGGAGCGCGTCGCCGCCGGCAGCAGCCCGCGGAGCGTGTCGAGGGCCTTCGCGCGAATGACCGATCGATAGACGCCGTCGGAGTCCTCCGGCGACTGCGGGTGCCTGGCGCGGAAGAAGGCCTCCATCTGCGGGATCCATCGCGCGTAGGTCTCGAACGCGTCGTCGAGCGTCGCCACGTATTCGGTCCGGATCGGCGATCCGTCGAGCTCTGCGGGCACGTGGTATTTCCACCGGCCGTCGGGTCGCGCCGTGTACGGCACATAGCGCGTCGACTGTTCGAGGTATGCCATCAGGCGGCCCCACTCGAGCACCTTGGTCAGTACGTTCGAGACTCCCTCGCACGCCAGGTGGGCGGCGCCGAGCTGGGCCACCGAATCGTCGCCGTACTCGCTGAAGACTCTGGCGTACAGCCTGTCGGCCCGCGAAGCGCCGGAGGAAGGCGCCGCCGAGGCGGCCGCCGCGGTCAGATCGCCGCTGAATTCGTCGAGGAAGAGGCGCCGCAGCGATTTTGCGGACCGCGAATACCGCGCGAACAGCGCCCCTTTGACCGTCTCGGACAGGTTCATCAGCGCGAACACCGGCCGATCGACGTTCGAGAAGTGCGGCGCGAGCGCCCGCGTCTCCTCATCGGTGAACGCCTCGACGGGCGCCTGAGATGCCGGCATGATGGTCAGGTATTCTACCTCTCATGTCGTCCTCACGATTCGCGTTCACCTATCGGATCGAGGTCCGCTTCCGCGATTGCGATCCGATGGGGCACGTCAACCACGCGGTCTACCTGACGTACCTCGAGCAGACCCGGTTTGCGTTCTGGCGCCGGCTGACCGGCGCGACAGAGGAACCCGGCGCCGGCATCATCGTCGCCCGCGTCGAATGCGACTACCGGGCGCCCGCCGGTCCCGGCGACCTGCTCGACGTCGGCGTCGGCGTCGGCGAGATCGGCCGCTCCTCGTTCACACTGACCTACCGGATCGTCGACGCGACACGGAACCGGACGGTCGCCGACGCGCGAACCGTTCTGGTGGCGTACGACTACGCCGCGGGATCGTCGATTCCCGTCCCGGCTGCCACGCGGGCGTTGCTCGAAGCGGCGCGGGTACAATGAAGAGCAGCGGAGCAGGCAGGTCGTCGAATCTCGATCCCGAGCGTCAGCGACGGCTGCGAGCGGGGGTGGGGCCCCGCGAGAAACAGGAGAATGGTCTACATCTTCGGCAAAGACGCGTGTCCCTACACGCAGGCGGCGCGGGACGACTACGCCCGGCGCGGCATTGCGTTCGAGTACATCAACGTCAAGAAGAACCCGGCCGAGCTCGAGCGCATGCTGAGCTTCAGCGACGGCCGCCGGGCGGTTCCCGTCATTGTCGACGAGGACGGGTCGGTGACCATCGGCTTCGGCGGCACCTGAGGCGTGTAGCGCCTCCGAGGATCGGAGAATGAGGTGCGTGGGCGCATCGGTGTCCGGTGGACGGGGGCGCGGTGACCCTGTGAACCGTGTGAACCCTGCCGTCGAACTCCTCCGCGTCAGCAAGCAGTTCCAGGGCAAGCGGAACGTCACGGCGCTGGACTCGGTGACGCTCACGATCGGGCGCGGGGACATGCTGTCGATCGTCGGGCCGTCCGGCTCGGGCAAGTCCACGCTCCTGAATCTCATCGGCGGCCTCGATCGCCCGACGAGCGGCGAAGTGTGTGTGGACGGTCAGACGCTCGCGGGACTCTCCGACGACGACCTGACCCGCGTGCGGCGGGACAAGATCGGCTTCATCTTCCAGTTCTTCAACCTGCTGCCGACGCTCTCCTGCCTCGAGAACGTCGGGCTCCCGCTGCACCTGCGCGGGTGGCCGAGGCGCGAGGTCGAGGCGCGGGCGCGCGAGCTGCTCGGCCTCGTGCAGCTCGCCC
This sequence comes from uncultured Acidobacteriota bacterium, assembly GCA_963840225.1. Taxonomy (GTDB): domain Bacteria; phylum Acidobacteriota; class Vicinamibacteria; order Vicinamibacterales; family CAVVIG01; genus JBLMXQ01. The sequence goes on along the minus strand of CAWIYH010000003.1, from coordinate 936,237 downwards.
ACCGGCTGCAGCACCTGCCCGACGAGCTGTCGGGCGGCGAGCGCCAGCGGGTGGCGATTGCCCGCGCGCTGTCCATCTATCCGCCGATCCTGCTCGCGGACGAACCGACGGGGAATCTCGACACCCATACGGGCGACGAGATCCTGGCGTTGATTCGGGATCTCCATGACCGCCTGGGGTCGACCGTCGTCATCGTCACGCACGATCTCAAGGTCGCCGGGAGCTGCGCGCGGACGCTGACGTTGCGCGACGGACGCGTCATCGAAGACATCCGGCGGGAGGCGCCGTCAGGCGTTCGGGCGGGTGTCGTCTCGTGATCCTGCTCGGTCTGATCAGCTGGCCGTACTTCCGCAAGCACGTCCTCCGCACCCTGCTGACGGTCGCGGGCATCGTGCTCGGCGTGGCCGTGTTCGTCGGGATGCACACCGCCAACGAGAGCGTCATGTACGCCTTCAACCGCACGGTGGACCGCATCGCCGGCAAGACGGAGCTGCAGGTGACGGCGGGGGAGACGGGATTCGACGAAGGCGTGCTCGAGACGGTGCAGTCGGCCGCGTCGGTGCGGGTGGCCGTGCCGGTCATCGAGGCGGTCGTCGACACCACCGTCAGGGGCGAGGGCAGCCTGCTCGTTCTTGGCGTGGACATGACCGGCGATCGCAGCCTCCGCGACTACGACCTCGAGAGCGGCGACGAGGCGGTCATCGAGGACCCGCTGGTGTTCCTCGCCCAGCCCGACTCCATCATCGTCACGCGCGAGTTCGCCCGGTCGAACGGGCTGCACGCGGACAGCCGCGTGACGCTCGGGACCGCGCTCGGACCGCGCCGGTTCACCGTGCGCGGCATCATGAAGGCGTCCGGTCTGTCGAGCGCCTTCGGCGGCAACCTGGCGGTCATGGACATCTACGCCGCGCAGAAGATGTTCGGGCGCGGGCGCACCTTCGACCGGATCGACCTCGCCGTCAAGCCGGGTCGGACGATTGCGGACTGCCAGCGCGAACTGCGCGGCCTTCTCGGGCCGGGGTTCCAGATTGCGCCGCCGTCGGCCCGAGGACAGCAGTTCGAGTCGATGACCGCGGCCTACTCGATGATGGTGAACATCTCGAGCCTGTTCGCGCTGTTCATCGGGATGTTCATCATCTACAACTCCTTCGCGATCGCGGTGACCCAGCGGCGCTCGGAGATCGGGATCCTGCGCGCGCTCGGCGCGACGCGGCGGCAGATCCGGTGGCTCTTCCTCGGCGAAAGCGCCGTCACCGGCGTCGTCGGCTCCCTGGGCGGCCTCGCGTTCGGGCTCCTGATTGCGCGCGCCATCGCGGCGCACGATCGGCGGGCTCATCAGCGACGTCTACGGTGTCGCGCAGCGCGCGGGGGAAATCGCCGCCAGCCCCTGGCTGCTGGGACTGGCGCTGGCGATCGGCGTCGCCACGAGCGTGGTCGCGGCGCTCGTGCCGGCGAGGAGCGCCGCGCGGATCGATCCGGTGCGGGCGCTGCAAAAGGGGAAGGACCAGGTGCTGTCGGCCGGCGAGAGCCGGTTGCGTGCCGCGGTGGGCGGCACCCTCGGCGTCGTCTCGATCGCCTGCCTGATCGCCGGAGGCTCCAGGGTGGTCTTCTATTCCGGCTACCTCCTCGCGATCGTGGTCGCGCTGCTGCTGGCGCCGCTCGGCGCGCTGGGCCTGGCGCGCCTCATCCGGCGGCCGCTGAAGTGGCTGCGTCCGGTCGAGGGCGCGCTCGCCGCCGACAGCCTGATCCAGTCCCCGCGCCGCACCTCGGCGAGCGTCGCCGCTCTCATGCTGTCGCTGGCGCTGGTGGTCGCGTTCGCCGGGATGGCGCGCGCCAGCTACGACTCGATCATCGACTGGATGGACACGGCCCTCAATCCCGACCTGTTCGTCCTGCCGTCGCACGACATCGTCCTGCGCACGCTCCGGTTTCCGGCGTCGATGGGGCCCGAGCTGGCCGAGGTGGACGGCGTGGCGCGCGTGCAGATGGTGCGGGACGCCCGGGTCGTGTTCCGCAAGACGCCGGTGATGATCGTTGCCGTGGACGTGCTGAGCCTGGCGGAGACCGCACGGCGGACGCCGGTCGCCGGCGACGCCGACGAGATGTATCGCCGGACGGCCGCGGGCCGGGGGCTGATGGTCAGCGACAACCTGGCGCAGCTGCAGCACCTCCGGCTCGGGGAGGTGCTGGACATTCCGGCGCCACACGGCGTGATCCGCCTGCCGATCGTCGGCATCGTCGTCGACTACTCCGACCAGCAGGGGACCATCCTGATCGATCGCAGCCTGTTCGTCCGCTACTGGCGCGATGACACCGATCAACGTCTTCCGCGTCTATCTGAAGCCAGGCGCGCGGGTGCCGGACGTCCGGCAGCGCATTCTCGCGCGTTACGCCGGCGACCGGCAGGTCTTCGTCCTGACCAACCGCGAGCTGCGGGCCTACATCCTCCGCATCACCGACCAGTGGTTCGGGCTGACGTCGGTGCAGATCGCCGTCGCCGTGCTGGTGGCGATTCTCGGCATCGTGAATACGCTGACCGTGTCGATCATCGACCGCCGGAGGGAGCTCGGCGTGCTGCAGGCGGTCGGAGGCCTGCGCGGGCAGATTCGCCGGACGATCTGGATGGAGGCGATCGGCATCGGCCTCCTCGGGCTCGTCCTTGGGTTCGCCCTCGGGGCCGTGAACCTGTACTACATCCTGCAGGTCGTCCATCGCGACATCGCGGGCATGCGTCTCGCCTACGAGTTTCCGACGGGCGTTGCCGTCGCGCTGATTCCGACGATTCTGGGCGCCGCGTTCGTCGCCGCGATCTGGCCGGCGGAGGCCGCGGTGAGGGGATCACTGGTCGAGGCGCTGGAATATGAGTAGCCGCCGACGGCCGCGCCGCGGTCTCGCTGTCGCGCTGGCCGGCCTTCTCGTCCTGTCCGGCCCGCTCGCCGCGGCCGCGGACCACGCTCGCCAGATCGTGGACGAAGCGCAGAAGCGGACCGATGTGAAGTCGGAACGTTACGAGGGGCTGCTGCAGGTGTTGGACGCCAGGGGCAGGATCAGCGACAAGCGCTGGGTGTTCGAGCGCCTCGGGGCGCACGGTCGGAGCAAGTCGATCCTGCGCTTCACCGCGCCGGCCGAGGTCAAGGGCGTCGCGCTCCTCGTCGTCAACCATCCCGACCGGGCGTCGGACCAGTGGATGTGGACGCCGGCGATCGAGCGGGACCGCCGGATCGCCCTGCAGGATCGCTCGACGCGGTTCTTCGGGACCGACTTCAGCTTCGAAGACCTCGAGGAGCGCGACGTGAACCAGTACGACTACGCAGCTCCTCGGGGAGGAGAGCGTGGACGGCGCCGCGTGCTGGAAGATCCAGTCCACGCCGAAGGAGTCGAAGTCGTCACAGTACACGCGATCCATCGTCTGGATTCGAAAGGACAACTACGCGTTCGCTCGAATCGAGAACTACGTCAGGAGCGAGGTGGTCCGCCGGCTGGTGTACCGGGACATCGAGAACGTGCAGGGCGTCTGGACGGCCAGGCAGCTCGAGATGGCCGACCTGGGTCGCGGGAGCCGCACGCGACTGACCCTCGACAAGCTCGAGTACGACGTCCCGATGCGCGACGAGGACTTCACGCTGCAGGCGTTGAGGCGGCAGTGAGCGCGTGATGTTCGAACGCGAACAGCAGCGCCTGCGGCCATGTCAGCGGCCGCGAGCGCGCGGCATCAGCGAGCGGGGGTGGGGCCCCGCGAGAAAGCAAGAAATGCCGCGACAGGTGGCCGCGATATGCCTGGTTGTCGCGAGCGTGTGCCCCCGCGTGTCTGCCCAGACGATCTCCCAGCGCGGCTTCGTCGAGGGAACCGGCTTCGCGTTTCCCCAGCCGACGCCGGCCGATCCCACGCGGCTCGTGGGCGACCTGCTGGCGCGCGACGAGGTGTTCGTCACACCGGCGGCGTGGCTGCAGGTGGCGGGTGGCGTCGAGCTGCGCGCCAACTCGCACGACCAGGTCGAGCGCTCATGGCGGGTCGACTTCTCGGACCGCGGTGTCCGCCGGCCGCGCGTGTCCGTCCGGCGATTGTCGGCCGACATCCATCGGGGCCCGTTCGACGTGGAGGTCGGCAAGCAGTTCATCCGCTGGGGCAAGACCGACATCGTCACGCCGACGGACCGGTTCGCGCCACGCGACTTCCTCAACGTCGTGGACAACGACTTCCTCGGTGTGGACGGTGTCCGCGCGTCCGTCCGCGGGGGCGCCGACACATTCGAGGGCGTCTGGGTGCCGCGCTTCACGCCCAGCCGGGTGCCGCTTCTCGACCAGCGCTGGACGCCCGTGCCGCCGGGAGGGGCCGTGACGTTGAAGGACGCCGGAAGCCGCCTGCCCGACGGTTCGCAGTTCGGCGCTCGATGGAGTCACGTCGGCAGCGGCGTCGACTACGCGATTTCCTTCTTCGACGGCTTCAACTATCTGCCCGACATCACCGCCACGGCGCTCCGGCCTCCCTCCATGGGCGCTCCAATTGAAGTCGCCGTGTCGCGTGAGTACCCTGCCATCAGGACGTACGGCGGTGCCGCCGCCGTTCCGACGCCGCTCGTCACGCTCAAGGGCGAGACCGCCTACTTCACGTCGGACGCCGGGACGACCGATGAGTACGTGCTGTATGTCATCCAGCTCGAGCGGCAGAGCGGCGAGTGGCTGCTCGTCGGCGGCTACGCCGGCGAGGTGGTGACCAGGCGGCGGGCCGTGCGCACCTTCGCCCCCGACCGGGGGCTGACTCGCGCGGTGATCGGCCGCGCGTCGTACACCATCGACACGAACAGGAGCGTGGCGGTCGAGGGCGCGGTGCGGCAGACGGGCGACGGGGCGTACGTGAAGGGGGAGTACTCGCAGGCCCGCGGCGGACACTGGCGCACGACCCTGCTCGCGGTCGTCGTCAGAGGCTCGCCGGACGATTTTCTCGGCGAGTACCGCCTGAACTCCCACGCCGCCGTCACGCTTCGCTATAGCTTCTGATGGATCCCATCCTGATCGAAGCACGCAATCCCGGTCCGATGACCGGCCGCGGCAACAACACCTACCTGCTGGTCGGCCCGACCGGATCGGCGGCGCTGGTCGACGCCGGCGTTGGCGACGCTTTCCACGTCGACGAGCTCGAACGGGCGCTGGCCGCGCATCGGGCGCGGCTCGACATCGTCCTGGTCACACACGGACACGCGGACCACGCGTCGGGCGCCCCGTCGCTCGCCGCCAGGTTTCCCGATGCGGCCTTCGCCAAGCGCCCCTGGCCCGAAGAGGATCGGAAGTATGCGGTCGACTGGCGGCCGCTCGCCGACGGCGACCGGATCGCTCTCGACGACGACGAACTGATCGTGGTCGAGACACCCGGCCACGCTCCCGACCACCTCGCGTTCTTCCACGAGGCCACCCGGACCGTGTTCACCGGCGATCTGGTCGTGCTGGGCAGCAGCGTCATGATCCACTGGAGCCGCGGCGGCAACCTGCAGCAGTATCTCCGGGCGCTCGAGCGTGTCGCCGATCTCCAACCCGCGCGGCTCCTCCCGGCGCACGGCCCGGCGGTCGCCGATCCGAAGGCGCTCATCGAGAACTACCTGGCGCATCGTCGTCTCCGGGAGGATCAGGTGCTCGCCGCGGTGCGGCAGGGCAGACGGACCGTGCAGGCGATCGCCGAATCCATTTATGATGGACTCGACCCCGGCCTGATGGCGGCAGCCCGTGAGAACGTGCGCGCCCATCTGGAGAAGCTGAGGACCGAGGCGCGCGTCGCATGCAGGGACGGCATCTGGACGCCGTGAGCGGGTAAGGGGTCCCCGCGGGGGCAGCGCCCCGGCAGCGCGAAGGAGCGGGAGCGAGTGAGCCACGCGAGCGGCATGGGGCGAGGGGGCCCCGCGAGCGAGCGTGTAAGGGGTCCGCGGGGGCGCAGCGCCCTGGCAGCGCGAAGGAGCGGGAGCGAGTGAGCCACGCGAGCGGCGTGGGGCGAGGGGGCCCCGCGAGCGAGCGTGTAGGGGGTCCGCGGGGGCGCAGCGCCCTGGCAGCGCGAAGGAGCGGGAGCGAGTGAGCCACGCGAGCGGCGTGGGGCGAGGGGGCCCCGCGAGCGAGCGTGTAGGGGGTCCGCGGGGGCGCAGCCCCCCGGCAGCGCGAAGGAGCGGGAGCGAGTGAGCCACGCGAGCGGCGTGGGGCGAGGGGGCCCCGCGAGCGAGCGTGTAGGGGGTCCGCGGGGGCGCAGCCCCCCGGATCTGCTAAAGGAGCACGCCGTGATCGAGAACGTCATCGATTTCATCAACCTGAACCGGGATCGCTACCTCGAGGAGCTGAAGGCGCTGCTCGCGATTCCGAGCATCAGCGCGCTGCCGGAACATGCCGCCGATGTCAAGAAGTGCGCCGAGTGGTGCGCCGACGAGATGCGACGCATCGGTCTGCAGAACGTGCACCTGATCGACACGCCCGGCAACCCGGTCGTCTACGGCGACTGGACCGGCGCCGCCGGCGCGCCGACGATTCTCTTCTACGGCCACTACGACGTGCAGCCGGTCGATCCGGTGGAGCTCTGGGACTCGCCGCCGTTCGAGGCCACCGTCCGCGACGGCGAAATCTACGCGCGTGGCGCGGCCGACGACAAAGGGCAGGTGTTCATGCACTTCAAGGCCGTCGAGGCGCACCTCAAGCAGAACGGCCGGCTTCCGGTGAACATCAAGTTCATTCTCGAAGGCGAAGAGGAGGTCGGCAGCGAGAACCTGGACGACTTCGTTCGCGCGCACAAGGCGGAGCTCGCCGCCGACGTCGTCGTGATCTCGGACTCGCCGATGTTCGACCGCGGCGTGCCGTCCATCTGCTACGGCCTGCGGGGCCTGACCTACTTCCAGATTGACCTGCGCGGCACGAAGACCGACCTGCACTCCGGCTCGTTCGGCGGCGCGGTGGCCAACCCCGCATTCGTGCTCGCCCAGATCCTCGCCCAGCTCAAGGATCGCAGCGGCCGCATCCGGATCCCCGGCTTCTATGACGACGTCCGGCCGCTGTCGGATGCCGAGCGCGAGGAGTTCAAGAAGCTGCCGTTCAACGAGACCAGGTACCGGAAGGACCTCGGCGCGCCCCGGCTGTTCGGAGAGACCGGCTACACGACACTCGAGCGCGTCTGGGGCCGCCCGACGGCGGAGGTGAACGGCATCCTCTCCGGATTCACCGGCGAGGGCGCCAAGACCGTGATCCCGGCCGTCGCGATGGCGAAGGTGAGCATGCGGCTCGTGCCGGACCAGGATCCCGACAAGATCGCGAAGCTGTTCGAGGATTACATCAAGAAGATCGCTCCGAAGACCGTCGAGGTGAAGGTGACGCGCATGCACGGCGGCAAACCGTGGATGACGGCGTTCGACAACAGGTTCGTGCAGGCGGCCGGGCGCGCCATCGAGAAGGGCTTCGGCAAGACGCCCGTGTTCACGCGCGAGGGCGGGTCGATTCCGGTCGTGTCGACCTTCCAGGAGGAGCTCGGGCTTCCCTCGGTGCTGTTCGGCGTCGGTCTGCCCGACGAGAACGCCCACGCGCCGAACGAGAAGCTCGACGTCTCGAACTTCCACAACGGGATCATTGCGTCGGCATTCCTCTACGACGAGATCGCCAGCGCCCGAGGGTAGCCGACCGGGAACGGGCCGACCAAGAACGTGAAAACGGACGGGGCGCCGGCCTTGCCATAGGCCGCGCCGATGTCGGCCAGCCCTCCTACCGCTCGTCGGTTCGCCGCGATCGCCTGCCTCCTTCTCCGCTAGCGTGCCCGCGCGCGCGCAGATTCGCGCCCGCGACGGCCCGGTCAGCTCGGCGGCGAGGGCGGGAACGTCCGCGCCGGTGGAGGCGTGTACCGGTCCGCGACGACGGCACGCCAGAAGCCGGGGGAATGCCGCGCGCGGGCGCGCCGGTTGACAGAAGGACGGCGAGCAGCACATAGATTCTCATTGGCCGCGAGATGACCCTATCTCACGGGCCTCGCACTCGGATGACAGAGTCTTGCGGCAGCGCAGACTGGAGGCGCCGTGGAAGACGTCGTGTACACGGACCACGCTGACGGCATCGCCACTGTGTTTCTCAACCGTCCGGCGCGCCTGAACGCCCTCGACCTCGATGCCGCCGTCCAGCTGAAGAGGCGCCTGCAGCGGCTCGCCCACGACGACGGCGTCGTCGCGCTCGTGGTCGCCGGCCGTGGCAGGGCGTTCTGCGCCGGCGGCGATCTGGCCTGGGCGGCCGGCTTCCCCGACGGCATCCGCACGGCGTTCCACCTGCTGGCCGGGGAGTTCCACCAGGCGATTCTCGAGATTCGCGAGACGGGGAAGCCGGTCGTGGCCGGGATCGAAGGGGTTGCCGCCGGCGGCGGGTTCGCGCTCGCGCTCGCCTGCGACTTTCGGGTGATGGGCCGGGACGCGACGCTGCGACAGGGGTATACGTCGGCCGGTCTGAGCCCCGACGGCGGCTCGACGTTCATGCTGCCGCGCCTGGTGGGATCCGCGAGGGCCCTCGAGATCGCGACGTTCGACGAGCCGATTCCCGCGGCCCGCGCCGCCGCGCTGGGCCTCGCGACGCGGGTGGTCGATCGGGATGCCGTCGCGGAAGCCATCGCGCTGGCACGCGCCGTGTCGGAGCGGTCGCTCGAGTCGTTCGCCCGGTCGAAGCGGCTGCTGAACGAGAGCTACGAGCGGCCACTCGCGGCGCAACTGGCCGCAGAGCGGGAGGCGATCGTCGCGTGCGCCGCCAGCCCGGAGGGACGCGAGGGCGTGAATGCGTTCGTCACCAAGCGTCGTCCCGACTTCGGGCGGGCGAGGACGCCGCGACGGCCGCCGGAGTGACCGCCGCGCCATCGCGGAAGAGCAACGGCCCGGATCCTTTGGGGATCCGGGCCGTTGCCGGACGCACGACAGCAGCGTTCCCCGCTGCCTTCGACTAGAACCCGACGACCACGCCGATCCGGAAGATCCGCGGGCTGAGGTTCTGCGCGATCGTGTCGAAGCTGGTGGACAGCACGTTGTTGTTCCTGAGCAGCACCGTGTTCGCGTTGAACAGGTTGAACACGTCGCCGATGACCCGCAGCTTCACCATGTTCGCGTGGAACTCGCGCGCCACGCGGATGTCGGTGTCCCACAGGCTGTCGTAGCGGAACGAGTCGATCTCGGGTGACACCAGCACCTGCAGGCCGCCGTCGCTGCCGAGCGACTGCTGCTGGAAGAGCGGCATCGGATAGCCCTGGCGACCGAACACGTTGGCGCTCAGCTCGATCCCGTACGGCGCCTGGTAGAGGCCGTTCGCGTTGAACTGCCACTTGGCGTTGATGTAGATCGAGCCCGAGCCGCTGCCGCCGCTCTGCGGCGCGAACTGGCCACCGTCCTGAAGCGGCTCGGTGACGGTCGGCGTCGGGTTGCCGTTGGTGTCGTAGACGCCGTTCACGTCGCTGAAGTGCTCGCGGGCGTTGTTCCACGCGAACCCCACGCGGCCCATCCACTTGTTCGAGAGCCGCTTCGTGAGGTTGACCTCGATGCCGTGGTAGTCGGTGGTGTAGCCGGGGATGTTGGTCACCAGGAAGCCGTTGCCGCCCGCCTTCACCTTCGTCGCGTCCGGAATGAAGGTCGGCACGCTGAAGGTGGAGCCGTCCGGCAGGGTGCCGGTCAGCGTCGGTCCCGCCCTGTAGTCGCCGTTCGCTCCAGGCGTCACTCCCACGCGCGGGGTGATGGAGCCGGAGAAGTTGCCGAACAGGTCGCTCGTCCGCGTGTAGCTGTAGTTCACCTGCAGGGCGAGGTTCGCCATCAGCTCGCGGTCGATGCCGGCCACCACGCTCTGCGTGATCGGCGCCTTCAGGTTCGGGTCGACGACGTTCGCCGAGCTGACCGCCGTCGGGTTGGCCGGGTTGAAGCCGCCGCCCGACGTGATGAACTGGCTGAGATCGACCTCGTCGGCCTGCGCGAAGTGATCGCCGTTCAGGTCGGTCCAGCGGTAGGTCGCCGACCCCGCCGTCGAGCTCGGGTTCGTGAAGCCGACCGTGCCCGTGTTCAGCTGCCCCGCGTAGCGGCTGTAGCTGGCGCGCGCCACTGTCTTGCGCGAGTCGTCGAGCGCGTAGGTGATGCCCGCGCGCGGCGAGACGTTGTTCCACGTGAACGGAGAGTCGTAGCCGGAGAACGACAGCCCCGGCACGAGATCGGGAAACGCGGCGTTGGCCTTCGTGTCGCTCGCGAGCGCCTTGCCCCACTGGCGGTCGTACCGGACGCCGAGGTCGAGCGTCATCGGGCCCTTGGACATCGTGTCGCCCGCGTAGAAATCGAGGTAGTTCGCCCGATTGCCGCCCAGGCCCTGGCGGAAGACCTGCGCGCGGAGGTCGCTCGGCGAGTTCTCGATCGCCAGAATCATGTTGCCGGGGTACAGCGTGCCGCTGGTCGCTTCGACCGTCCGGTAGCCGGCGCCGTACTTCAGATCATGCGAGCCGCCCAGCCGGTTGAGGAACGAGTTCGCGTCCACGTTGTAGACGTGCTGGGGACGCACGTTCAGGCTCTGGTTGATCGATCCGTACGAGGACGCCGTCGTGAAGCTGCGGCCGGCCTGCTGATCGAGGCCGCCGACCGGGTCGAGGACGAAGCCCGTGTTGAAGTACGCGGCTTTGGCCGACACGAACAGGTTCGGCGAGAAGACGCGGTCGTCCGCGATCTTCCAGAGCCCGTGCAGCGGGTTGTCGGTGTAGGAGTTGTCCTGGTGGAACGTGGCCGTCGGCGCGTCGAACAGGATGCCGCTCGTGCCGGGGCTGCGGCCGTCCTTGATCTTGAAGCCGTCGAAGTACAGGAAGCTCAGCATGTCCTTGCGGGTCGCCTGCCAGTTCAACTTGACGTCGGGGTTCTTGAGCTGCGTGCGGTCCACCAGCTGGCCGGCGCGCCGCACGAGCCGGACGTCCTGGATCGAGTAGGACCCGTAGAACCACGCCTTGTCCTTCAGGATCGGGCCGCCGACGTCGAAGCCGTAGTCGGAGATCTGCTTGTTGTGATCGGCCGTCTCGGGAGTCACGCCGAGCGCCTTCAGCTCGTCGGGCACGTTCGACGACTCCATCGAGTGGTTGTCGAAGTAGCCGCGGGCGCCGCCGTGGAACTGGTTCGTGCCGCGCTTGACGATGAGGTTGAGGCCCATGCCGCCGGTCGGCTGCTTGATGTCCTGCCCCGCGGTCGAGACCTGGATCTCGTCGAAGTTGTCGTAGTTGTAGTACGACGGCGACGCGCCCGTGGCGGCCATGTCCGTGATGTTGATGCCGTCCATCGTCCAGACCGCGTCCTGCGGACGCGTGCCCTTCGACGCGAAGTTGGACTGCTGGCCGGTCTCGTTGCCGCCGATGTTCACGCGGTCGACGAGCACGCCCGGCACCGAGCGCATCAGCGCGAACGGATCGCGCGAGGTCGGGATCTTGGTGAGCTCCTCCGAGTTGAAGTTGGTCGCGGTGCCGGTCGCCTTCGTGTCGATGATCGGCGCTTCGCCGCTGACCGTGATCGTCTCGGCCACGCCGGCCACCTTCATCCCGATCGGCAGGTCGATGTGCTTGCCGACGGCGACCACGAGGTTCTCGCGGACTACGGTCGAGAAGCCCTGAAGCGTCGCCGTCAGCTTGTAGGGTCCGGGAGCGAGGTTGAGGAAGCGGAACTCACCGTTCGCTTCCGTGGTGAACGTCTGAGTGGCATCCACGCCCTGCAGCGTCACGGTGACGCCGGGCAGCACGCCGCCTTGCTCGTCCTTGATGGTGCCGCTGATACTGCCGCTCTGGATCTGCGCGAAGGCGGGAATGGCCATCGCGAGAACCAGCGCGCACACGAGACTGAGTCGTTTCATCGAGCAGTGCCCTCCTTGAGGAACAATTGAACGCCTGTTCGATTCAGCACGGGGTGTGCCATCCGGTGCAGTGTTCGCGCACTGTCGAAATCTGGGAAATTCAACGAGATGCGGGGACGGCGTTCCATAGAGGACGTGCTGGAGAACGGCGGATTGAATCGATGGATCCAAAATCCACGGCCATGGAGCGGGTGGCGCGACAATAATCTGGAGAGACGGCCCGCCTCCGCGACCGGATCGACGGACCGCTCTCGTTCGTTTGCCTCCTCTCGAGCCTCTGCTACAGTGTCCTCGTGTCCAGCCTCGAAGAACGACTCGAGCGCCTGCGCGCCTTCTACGGCATCCTTCCTCCCCCTCCGCGCGACCCCTTCACGCTGTTCGTCTGGGAGGTGCTCTGGGTCCACTCGACCCCGAGGAAGCGCGATGCCGCGCTCGCCGCGCTCAAGCGCATCCGCGCGTTGACTCCCGATGCGATGTGGCGGGCACCGCAGGCCAAGCTCGAGGCGAGCGTCTTGCTGGCGGGACCCTACCTCGAGCAGCGGCTGCGGGCGCTGCGGGCCGGCGTCGATGTCTTCAGGCGGTCACCGCGCCTGCCCCACGTCATCCGCGGTCCCGTGACGGCGGCGCGGCGAGCGCTCAAGCCGCTCCCCCAGATGGGCGAGGGTGGCGCATACCGAATGCTCCTGTTCGCCGCGGATCATCCGGTGCTGCCGGTGGACGCGCGGGTCAGCCGAACCGCCACGCGCCTTGGATACGGTGAAGTGAATCGTCAATTCGCCCGGACCGCCCGGTCCGTTCGCGAAGCGGTGGCCGCCGAGTTGCCATCGCGGCCGGAGGACTACCGTCGCGCGTACCTGTACCTGTCTCATCATGGCGCGACGACCTGCACCGAGACGCATCCGCACTGCACGGTCTGTCCGCTGCTGGAGGACTGTCCCGACGCGCAACGGTCCGGGAGGGGCGGGCGCTGAACCATGCGGCCGGTCCGGTCCTACAGGTTCAGGCAGACCACGCGTGTCTCGGTCATCTCCTGGATCGCGAACTTCACGCCTTCCCTGCCGATACCGCTCAGCTTGGTGCCGCCGAAGGGCATCACGTCCAGTCGGTAGTCGGTCGAGTCGTTGACGATGACGGCCCCGACCGCCAGGCGCGCGACGGCCGTGAACGCGTCGCGCAGGCGCTCGGTGAAGATGGCCGCATGCAGCCCGTATGCGACCCCGTTCGCCCGCTCGATGGCCTCGTCCAGGGACGACACGCGGTACAGCGCCACGATCGGACCGTAGGCCTCTTCGCGACTGAGTCGGGCGTCGGGCGGGACGTTCTCGAGGACCGTGGGCCACACGAGGGCGCCCTCGCGCCGGCCGCCAACGAGCAGCCGCGCGCCGCCGTCGATCGCCTCCCGGACCCAGAGCGCAATCCGCTCCGCCTGCCTCACGTCGATCATCGGGCAGACGTCGACCGCTTCGTCAAGGGAGCTTCCGACGGTCAGACTCTCGACCTGGGCGACGAACGCCCGGGCGAAGGCGTCGTACGCCGCGCCCTCGATGAAGACGCGCTGCACGCCCAGACAGTTCTGTCCCGCCTGCGCGAACGCGCCGGCGACGCTGGCCGGCACGGCCCGGTCGAGCTGCGCGTCGGCGAGCACGATCACCGGAGAATTCGATCCCAGTTCCATCGACAGCTTCTTCAGCCCGGCCGTCCTCGCAATGGCCGCGCCGGTTTCGACGCCGCCCGTGAAGGTCACGAGCCGGACGCGCGGATCCGCGACGAGCGCCTGGCCCACCTCCTCGCCGCGGCCGGTCACGAGGTTCAGGCGGCCCGGCGGCAGGCCCGCCTCGATCAGGCACTCGGCGACACGAAGCGCGGAGAGCGGCGTCGCAGAGGCGGGCTTGAGCACGACCGCGTTGCCGCCCGCGAGCGCCGGTCCCACCTTGTGCGCCAACATCGCGAGCGGATCGTTGAAGGGGGTGATGGCCGCGACGACGCCGACGGGGAACCGGAAGTAGTAGCCGACGCGGCGTTCCGAGCCCGGACGGCTGTCGAACGGCAGCGTTTCTCCCGCGAGTCGTCGCGCCTCCTCGGCCGACAGCCGCAGGATGGTCGCCGCCCGAAGCGGCTCGCGCCTGGCCTCGCGGATGGTCCTGCTGCCCTCACGCGCGATTGACAGGGCGAGCTCGTCCTGGCGCGCCTCGACGTGGGCCGCGGCGCGCATCAGGACGTCGCAGCGCTCGTGAAGGGGAAACTCGACGCGGAGCGCCGCCTCCGCCGCGTCGATGGCGGAGGCGACGTCGGTCCGACTGGCGGCGGCGATGGTGGCTACGTGCGCGCCATCGAACGGGTTGGCCACCTCGATCGTCCCGTGGCCGGGCACCCAGGCGCCGCCGATCAGCAGCCCGAACGTCTTCGTCGTGCTCATCGTCTCCGGAAGCCGTTGACCGGTCCCGGGTGGAGCAGGTTGTCGATGGTGATCGTGCCGTTGCGCTTGAACACCTGCCCGTTCCTCATGACGAACCGCACGTTCCGCACGGCGTCGATGTTCGTCAGCGGGTCGCCCTGGATGCCGACGAGGTCGGCGTAGTAGCCCGGCTTGATCGGCCCGCGCTGGTCCTTCTCCACGTCCGCCGCCTTGTAGCCGGTGATCGTGAGCGCCTTGAGAATGTCCTTCGGCGGGATGCCCGCCGCCTTCCACGTCTTGAGGAAGGCGATCGTCAGATCGCCGCGGTCCATCCACTCGCCGTCAGGGCGCTTCATCCGGTCGTTCCAGTAGTCCATGTCGGTCGAGAACGTCACCCCCACGCCCTTCTCCCACGCCGAGTGGAGCTGATCGGCCGCGTGCTTCTCCCCCTGCTCCGATCCGCGATAGGGCGTGAACGGCGTGTCGGTGCTCGCCAGGTAGATGCCCTTCTGGGCCATCTGCGCGTGCTGCTCGGGCGTGATCTGCTGGCCGTGCGAGATCACGTGGAGCCCGGCGTCGATGGCGCGCTGCGCACCGTCGCGCGTCTGCACGTGCGCGTTCACCTTGGCGCCGCCCCTGGCCGCCTCGCTGATGAACAGCTTGATGTCGTCCACCGAATAGCCCCACGGCTTGCAATCGAGGCAGATCTTGATCACCTTCGCGCCGAAGAGCAGGTTCTCGCGGACCGCCTTGACGATCTCGTCGCGACTGTTGGCTTCCAGGTACTCCGGATAGACGATGTCGTGGAACTTGTACATCTCGGGCGACGGCGTGAACTGACCGCCGGTCGTGCTGATGATCAGGCCCGACGGGATGATCGTCGGGCCCGGTATCCACCCCTGCTCGATCGCCTGCCGCAGCGACGTGTCGGCGTAGAGCCCGTTGTTGCCGACGTCGCACACGACCGTGAAGCCGGCCGACAGGAGCTGCATCGCGTTCGACGCCGCCTGGATGGCCCGCAGCGGCGTCGGATCGGCGATGTACGTGTAGTAATAGATATTGTTCTCCGGCACCTCCTTGTAGGTCATCGCCTCGTGGGTGTGCGTGTCCACGAACCCGGGCACCACTGTGAGCTGCGACAGGTCGATGACCTCGGCCCCCGACGGAACGGCGACGTTCGGGCCGACTTCCTGGATGCGTTCGCCCTGCACCAGGATGATCTGGTTGGTGGCGGAGGTGCCGGTCTCCGGATCGATGAGCCGTCCGGCGCGGATCGCGGTGACCTTCTGGGGCGCCGTCGGCAGCCCCGCCCCGCCGCGCTGGGCGGCGAGGGTGGCACATGCGGCCGCGACGAGGACGGCGGCGAAGAGGACGCGCTTCGTCATGCGTTTCTCCTTCAGAAATCGAGCCGGAAACCGAGCTGCTGCTGGCGCTTCGGCCCTTCGGTCAGCGGCAGCCCGAACTGCGCCGACTGCAGGCTGCCCTGATACCGCAGCCAGTTGTCGACGTTGAAGACGTTGAACATCTCCCAGAACACGGTGCCCCTGACCCGTGCGCCTATCCGCACGATCTTGCTGATCCGCAGATTCGTGATCTTCTCGGCGCCGCCACGGCGCGAATTGCGCGGCTCGGGGCGATCGGAGAACGGATCCGAGTCGAGCTGGAAGCTGGTCGTGGCGCTGTACGGCAGGGCGCTGCGGTACGACGTCGTCCCGGCCACCTGAACGTCTATCCGCGGGATCAGATACGAGGCGTCGACCACCAGATTGTGCCGCCGGTCGTTGTCGTCGGGACCGAGATCTTCGCTGAGGTCGAACGGGTTCGTCGTCCCGCCGGTGCTCAGGCCCGTGGAGGTGTTCGACCGGGTCTTCGACAGCGTGTACGACAGGCCGGCCCGCGCGTTGTCCGATGGCCGGTATTCGACGCGCGACTCGACGCCGTTGTACCAGATCGACGCGCCGTTTCCAACGAGCGTGATGTTGGCGTAGCGGGGATCCTTCCGGGCATAGGTGCCGTCGGCGTTCGGCACCCAGTTGATGTCCTTGCCGGAGCTCGCGTCGTAGGTGCGCGTGTGGACGTAGTCGACCCGCGCGCTGAGCGCCGTGCCGAAGTCGTGGGTCACGCCGACGGCGACGTTCGCGGAGTACGGAATCCTGTAGTGCGGATCGACGCCGAGGATCGTCTCCTGCTGGTAGGGCAGGCCGGTGAAGTCCGGATACGCCGGGAAGTTCTTCGCGAGGAACGCCCGCATCTGGCCGATGCCGGCGGCCGTATCGCCCGGCGTCCAGAACGGGTTGCCGCCCTGCGTGTTCGCGTTCAGCGAGATGCGCCGCAGCGCGAGCAGCGTCTCGTTCAGGTAGATGTCGGTGAAAGTCCAGTGGTTCTGGTCGTAATAGAAGCCGAGGCTGCCGCGCAGCGTCGTCTGCCGGTCCTTCGTCGGCACCCATACGAGGCCGAGCCGCGGCGAGAAGTTGTTCCTGTCGGCGGCCGACTTCTGGAGCGGTGGCGTCCCGCCGAGACGATCGACGATGCGCTGGTTGTACGCGTCGATGTGCTTGTTGACCGAGGTCGGCGTGCGATCGAGGTCGTAGCGGACCCCGAGGTTGACCGTGATCGAGCTGTGGATCTGCCAGGTGTCCTGCGCGTACACCGACGGATTCCAGATGGCCGGATTGGCCACGCCGCTGCCGATGTTGCCGCTGAATGTCGACGGGTACGTCGAGGGGTCGCCGATGTCGAAGGCCTTGTCCTGAGTGAACCCCCAGCTGCCGACGTGCGCCGCCTCCACATCCATGTACATCTGCTGCCTCGCCACGACACCGCCGAACTTCAGCTGGTGCCGGCCGCGAATCAACGAGAAGTTGTCGATGATGAACAGGTTGCCCTCGCCCTCCAGGCCGGTGAAGGAGGTCGACCCGAAATGCGCGCCCGGATAGCTGATGCGCGCGTACCGGCCGGTTGGGTTGCCGGTCGTCGTGTTGTACCCGGCCGCGGCCAGCAGGTCCGACCCGCCGAGCCCGCCCGCGATGTTGGCGAGGATCCACGGCTTGTTCACACCGTAGCTGACGCGCAGCTCGTTGAACGCGGAGTTCGACAGCGTCGTCGTCCAGTTCGCGAGGACGTTCCAAAGCGGTCCACCGAAGGTCTGACGCGTTTCGACCGTTTCGAGCGGCGCCGCCGCTCCAGGCGACGTCCCGCCGACGTTCGGATACCGGTTGTGGTCGTTCGTGTACCGGAAGTACGCCATGTTGCGCTCGTTGAAGTTCACGTCGACCTTGGCGATCCCGACCGTCTCGCGCTGACCCGTCGGTACGACCGTATCGGAGACCGATTGCCTCCAGTAGTCCGAGATCCCCAGCACGTCGGAGGAGGTCAGGTCGAGACGCTCGATGCCCGCGAAGTAGTCTACAGCTCGCACACCCTCACCTACGCGGAGCTTCGGCTCGGCGAACGGATCCGCCAGGCACGGCAGCAGGCCGGGCTGACGCTGCGCCAGCTCGCCGACCGGCTCCAGACCTCACCTGCGCGCCTGTCGCAGATCGAAAACGAGCGGCTGCGCCTCGACTTTGAGGACATGCTCCAGGTCGCCGACGTGCTCGGCATTAGGCTCGATGCCCTCATTCCGCCCGACGTCGTGCTGCCGTTCCAGATCACGCGCGACGCCGACGCCCGCTCGGGGGCGCCGCAGCCGACCGTGCTCGCCAGTCCCGCGGGCGGGCCCGACGTGACCTCGCCGCACGAGTACTGGCCGCTGTCGTCCCTCTTCATCGGCCGCCACCTCGAGCCGATGCTTGGACGCATCATGCCGATGGATGAGGGCGACCTGCGTTTCTGCTATCACCATCAGGAAGAGTTCGTGTTCGCGATTCGCGGGACGCTGGAGTTCCGGCTGAAGACGCCCGACGGCGAATGCCGTGAGACGCTGTCGCGTGGGGATTGCGTGTACTTCCGATCCAGTCTGCCGCACGCGTTCCGGTCGCTCGACGCCGACCCGGCCGAAAGCCTCCACGTCTTCTGTTCCGCTTCCGCGCCGGTCGATGGCGGCTTCGATGGCGGGCGGACGCGCGCCATCGCGCACGCCGAGGCCAACGGATCGAGTGTCCCGTCCCACATCGGCGACAAGCTGATGCTGATGCGCGAAGGCCACGGGTGGTCAGTGGAACGGACGGCCCGGGCGGCGGGCCTCAGTCCGCGGCAGGTGCTCGCCATCGAGCGCGCGGAGCGGCCGGTGCCGCTCGACGCGCTGCTGAATCTTGCGCGAGCCTTCGGCAAGCCGCTGCGCGAGCTGATCGGCCTCGGTGCGCGGCGGCCGTACTACGTCGTCCAGCGTTCCCGGGACATCGCGTCGATTCCGAGCAGGAGGCGGCGGACGCCGGTGGAGCGGCCCAGCGCGCCGCCGTCGAAGACATGCCAGCCGCTGGTGAGCGGCTTTCCGGGCAAGGAGATGTATCCCTACTACCTGCGGATGCTCAACGTGGACATCGAGACGCTCACGCTGCACGAGCATCACGGCCAGGAGTTCATTTACGTTCTGGAGGGCGAGCTCGAGCTGACCACGTATGCCGGCGGCGAGCAGGTCCGCGACCACCTGCGGGCCGGAGATTCCTGCTACATCGATTCGACCGTGCCCCATCTGCTCCGGAGCTGGACCCGGAATCCGTACTCGGAGACGAGCGCCGAGGTGCTCGACGTGTTCTGGTGTCCGCTGGGCGAGGGCTATCTCTTCGGCTGATTGTCGAGCGACGATGATCGCGCCCGTGGGGAGGGGGCCGGGCTCGCGCGAGCCCGGCCCCGTTGTGTCGTCGTCAGAACGTGAGGCGGAACCCGAAGCGGACCACCCTCGGCGCGAGGATGTTCGCGATGTAGTTCGCGTTCGACGCGTTCTGGGTGCGGCGCTGGGCCATGATGGTGTTCTCGTTCAGCAGGTTGAACACGTCCATGCTGGCCGAGACCTTGACGCGGTTCGCCACGGTGAACGGCTTGTCCACCCGGAAGTCGAGCTGCTGGAAGTTCGGCAGCCGGACGTCGCCAATCGGATCGAGCGGAATGAAGGCCGACGCGGCGCCGTTGCCGCGAGACCCGGTGCGGACCGCCTGCTCGAGCGGGTAGCCGCCGCGGGTGTTGTAATTGGCCGCGAGGCCGACCTGCCAGATCGGGAGCGTGTAAGACCCGGACAGGCGGAAGATCCACTTGGTGTTGACGAACACGTTGTCGAGGCCGCTCGACGTGGACTCCTGCGCGTACTGCGAGCCGTTGTAGACCGAGAGGTTGGTCGGATCGGTCGCGATGCCGCCCGAGTTGTTGGCCTCCGGACCGTAGGACGCGGCAGTCGGGAAGAACTGCGGCGCCGTGTTGTACGAATAGCTGCCGTTCATCTGCCAGCTCTTCGACATCCGCTTCCGGAACGAGAACTCCAGGCCCTTGTAGGACCGGTAGTAGTCGGGCCAGTTGGTAAAGACCGTGTTCACCGGGATCTGGAAGTTCGGCGAGTAGTACGCGACCGGCTGGCAGCGCGCGTCGGACGGCGCCGTGCTGCAGTTCGGCGTGTAGGTCTTCGCCGTCCAGTCGGCGGAGGTCAGCCCGGGCCGGGAGGTCCAGGTGAAGTTCGTGTACTTCCTGTAGATGTAGCTGCCGCTCACCGCGAAGTCGTCGCTCACCTGCTTGTCGTAGGTGAAGATCAACTCGTTGGTTCTCGGTGCCGAGATGTTCGAATCGGTGGTGCCGGTCGTCGAGAGCTGCGACGGATTGTTGTAGTCGTAGCCGCCCGTCGCGTAGTCGGGCGCGCCCCTCAGGTCGATCTCGTTCGCCTGCACGAAGCCGTCGGCGTTCAGGTCGTCCCACGGGTAGTCGAGCTCGGTGACCTTGACCGGGTTGTACGGGCTCGACAGATTGCCCGTTCCGAGCTGGTTGATGTAGTGGGAGTAGTTGAACTTCACGACGTTCCGGCCGTCGCCCGTCAGGTCGTACGACAGCCCGGCGCGCGGGGAGAAGTCCTTCCACGCGATGCCCGGATTGGCGCCGTCGAAGGTGACCGACGGGAGCTGGTTGAACACCTGCCCGTACTCGGTCACCTGGCCGTAGAACGGCACGGCGGCAACCGTCGCGCCGCCTGCGTAGTCCGACTGGTGGTCGTAGCGGACGCCCGCGGTGACGGTCAGCTGCTGGTGCGTGTAGGTATCCTGCATGTATGCCGAGCGGTTGCGCAGGAAGTAGTCGGTCTGGCCGTCGCGGAAGATCCACGCCTGGTAGGGCGTGCCGTTCGAGAAGACCGACCAGGCGTTCCCGCCGAAGTGCGTGACGCTCAGCGCCTCGTCGTTGCGGACCTTGACGCCGAACTTGAAGGCGTGGTCGCCGCCGGCGAAGCCCGGCGCGAAGTAGTTGCCGGTCACGTCGATGCTGTCGGTCGGACGGACGTAGGTCACGCCCTCGTACGACCGGCCGTACATCCCGGTGTTCTGATCGTAGGAGGCCTGCACCGCCGCCAGGCTCGGATCGTGGAAGTCGAGCGCGAAGTTGTTGCCGACGTGCGCGTACTGCGCTTCAACGAGGAAGCGGTCGTTGAAGATGTGGCGGTCGCTCCACTTGTAGGTCTTCGGGACGCCGGTCTTCCACGCCGTCGAGCCGTACTGCGTGTCGAGGACGCCGCCCTGCCGCCAGGTCGTCTCGATCGGCCGCGTGTCGGAGGCGTCTCGCGCGTTGCGGATCTTGCCGGCGTAGTTGAAGTAGAACGACACCTGGTTGTTCCTGCTGGCCTGCGCGTTCAGCTTCAGGTTGGCCGTCTTCAGCTCGGTCAGGTCGCTGTTGAGGCAGTCCCAGATGTCGCTGATCGAGTGGCTGAGCGGGTCGGCCTTCACGGCGGCCTTCAGCTGCTGGCACGACGCGGTCGGCTGATAGAAGTTGTTGACGCCGATGCTGATGTCCTGCTTACCGTAGCTGCCCCAGGCCCACATGCGCCCCTTCTTGACGGGGCCGCCGAGCTCGATGCCGTAGTCCTTGATGTTCTGGATCGGGTTGCCCGACGTGGCGCCCTGCTTGCGCAGCGTGTCGTTCAGGTTCACCGATTCGAACTTCTGGTCGGTGACGTAGTAGCGGCTCGACCCGCGCATCGTGTCCGTGCCGCTCTTGGTCACCAGGTTCACCGACACGCCGGGCGACTGCATCGTCACGTCGTTGCCGCCGGTCGAGACCTGCATCTCCTCGAAGGCGTCGAAGTCGAAGTACACCGGAGAGCCGCCGGTGGCCGACATGTCGGTGACGTCGATCCCGTCGAGGTTCCACTTCTGCTGGCTCATGAGCGCGCCGCGCGCGACGAAGTTGGACTGCTGGCCCGACATCGATCCGCCCACGTTCGAACGGTCCATGGCGACGCCCGCCGACTGCTCGATGATGACCCAGGGATCGCGCGCCGAGGGAACCGACTGCAGCGCTTCCTGGTTGAAGCGGCTGCCGCGCCCGGTGTCGCGGATGTCGACGAGCGGGGCCGCGGCCGTGACCTCCACGGTCTCGGTGAGCGTGCCGATCTCGAGCTGCGCGTTCACCTGCGCGTTGAAGCCGATTTCGATCCGGATGTTCTCGCGAAGGACCGTCTTGAACCCTTCGAGCTCGAACTTGACCGCATACACGCCGATGGGAATCTGCGGGAACTGGAAAGTTCCGGTCTCGCTGGTCACTGCAACCAGGGGCTGCAGGAGGACCGGGCTCGAAACCGTGACGGTGACGCCCGGAAGCACGGCGCCTGAACTGTCGGTGGCCTTCCCGAAGATCTGGCCCGTCTGCACCTGCGCGGCGCCAGTGGCGACGCCGGCGAGCAGCAAGACGATGGATAAGAGCAGTCGTTTCATTCCGATCCTCCTAATGAGCCATAGGCACGACACGCAAGGATTTCCTCACATCCCCACAACCCATGCCACGCAGTCGAGCGGGCCGCTCCGGCGCCAAGATGTCGGCTAAGTATATGAAGGTGAGTGGTTTACCTGATGGTCTGGCGCCGGGCGGCGCCGCGGCGGCAGGATGGGGCTGCCGGAAGCCCGGCAAAAAGCCGCCTGCTTCCGGACGTACGGCAGGCAGGGCCGCCGATGGCTCGTCAGTTCAGGGACGCAACCCGTCGCCGTAGCGTCTTAACGTGTTCCCAGATCTGCTCGTGCTCCTCGCGTTCGTCGTCGTCGAGGCGGACCGAGGCCGTGAGACGGAGGTAGTCCTGGAGGTCGCGAAGCGCCGCGCTGAAGTCCTTCAGGTGATAGGCGAGCAGACCCCGGTCGCGCAGCTCGTTGATGGCCGAAGGATCGACGGCGAGCAGCAGCTCCGTGATGTCGCGCGCCTGTGGAAAGGAGTGCATCCGCACGTAGACCCGCTTCAGGTTGAGCAGCACCCGGGCGAGGATCTGCTGTTTCGTGGCGTGGCCGAGCAGGTGGTCGTCGAACACGGCCTCGTCGCCGACGTGCTTCCGCAGCAGCTCGCGGCACGCGTCCTCTGAGAGCAGGGCGCCGCCGTGAAACGCGTCGATGATCAGATCCTCCGAATAGGGAAGGCCGCGCCGCGCCGGGCACCGCAGCAGGAAGTGGCCGGGAAAATTGATCCCTTCCACCTTGAGGCCGGCCCGCCGGGCCACCTCCATGTAGAGGAGCGCGAGCGTGATCGGGATCCCGGTCCGCCGGTCCAGCACTTCGTTCAGGAAGCTGTTGCGGGGATCCTGGTACTGCCGCTCGTTGCCGACGAAGCGCATCTCGTCGAACAGGTACGCGTTGAGCGCCATCACGCGGGCGTAGCGCTCGGGGTCGACCCGCGGCGGCGCATCGCCCGGCACGACCGCCGCGGCGGCGACGCGCACCCGCGCCTCCTCGCCGAGCGCGTCGAGCTGGTCGAGGTACGGTCCCGCGTCCAGCCTGGGGTACTCGACGCGTGCGATCATGAGCGCCGCGATGGCCAGGTCGGGATCCGGGCTCAGCGCGGCGTGCGTGAACGCACGGATCAGATGGTCGTTCATGCCGTGGCCCGCCTACAGGATAGCGCAAAAAAAAGGGACGGAGGCTCGGCCTCCGTCCCCTGCGGTCTTCGGACCGGGACGCCGGCTACCAGGCGATCTTCATCCCGAACTGGATGACGCGCGGCGCCACGACCGCCTGGATGTTGTTGGCGTTCGACGCGTTCTGGCGGCTGCGGATGGCCTGGATCGTGTTCGCATTGAACAGGTTGAAGACGCTCATCTGCGGCCGCAGGTTCACGCTCCCGAGCTTGACCGGACGCTCGATCTTGAAGTCGAAGTTCTGGAAGTTCGGCAGTCGCGTGTCGCCGACCGGGTTCAGCAGGATGTCGATGAGCCCCACGCCGTTCAGGCGCGACGGCGTCTGGACGGTGATCTCCTGCGGATAGCCCTGCCGCGCGTTGTAGAACGCCGACAGGTTGAGTCCGTACGGCGCTTCGTACATGCCGCTCAGTTTGAACAGCCACTTCGCGTTCACGTAGACGTTGCCGATGCCGCTCCCGCTCGTCAGGTAGTCGGTACTGGTACCCGTCACGTTGCGAGCGGTTGCTCGGGTCTTCCGAGATCGTCGTGCTTGTCGTGCTCGGCTGGCTGCCCGGGAACGACCCGAAGTTCACGATCGTGCTGTTGTAGGCGAAGCTGGTGTTCATGAGCCAGTGGTTGGCCAGCCGCCGGCGGCCGGTCACCTCGACGCCGTTGTACGTCCGGTTGTAGCCCGGAATGTTCGTCTCGAAGAGCGTTGTCGGCTGCTGGAAGCCCGGCTCGTAGTACGTGATCGTCGGACAGCTGGCGCCCGCGGGGCAGGCCGAGGACGCCGGCGTGAACGTCTTCGCGACGTAGTCGGCGGTCGTGATGCCCGGCCGGTCGTTCCACGAGAAGTTGCCGTAGCGACGCCAGATGTAGTTGACGCCGACGGCGAATCCGGCGCCCATCTCGCGATCGATCCCGACGATGATCTCGTCGGTGGTGTCGTTCTTCAGGTTGGGATCGACTGAGTTGGCCGACACCGTGTTGCCGGGGTTGGCCGCCGACCAGTTGCCCGCGACGACGGAGATCGGCTTGGAGCTCGCCTGGATCTCGCTCCCCTGGGCCACGCCGTCGCCGTTCAGGTCGATCCACGGAAAGCGCAGCGTCGTCGTGCCGACGGGGTTGATCGTGGAGGCGATGCCGCCGTTGCCGACCTGGCCGTAGTAGCGGGCATAGTTGGCGCGTGCCAGCATCTTCCCGTCGCCCTTGACGTCATAGGTGAAGCCGACGCGCGGCGAGAAGTTGTTGAAGACGACTCCCGGATCGGCACCCGGGAAGTCGATCCCCGGCAGGTAGGCGGGCACGAGCGGATTCGCGACGATCGTGGACGCGAGTGCCTGGTCGTGCGTGCGGTCGAACCGCAGGCCGAACTGGCCGGTGAATCGTCCGCGCGTATAGGTGTCCTGCCCGTAGACGGCGATGTTCAAGAGGTCGTACACGCTGTAGCCGTTGCGCGTCACGTCGACCTGGCACCCGCCGGCGTCGGTCACGCAGGTGTCGTTGCTGAAGGTCGCCTCGTTCGGGAACCGCACCGTGGCGAAGCCGCCGGTGGCGTTGATCGACGACGTGTTGGAGTCGCGCCAGTAGCCACCCAGCTTGAACGCGTGATCGCCGCCGAGCGTGCCCGGCAGGAAGTAGTTCGAGTTGAACGTCAGGCTGTTCACGGGCCGGATGAACACGCTCTGCGTGCCCGAGCGTCCGGCGAGCCCCGTCGACACGATGAGCGTCGGCTGCACCGACGCGAGGGCCGGCTCGTGGAAGTCGAGGACGAAGTTGTTGCCGACGTGCGCGTACTGCACGTCGACGAGCAGCCGGTCGCTCACGACCCACTGGTCGCCGAACTTGTAGGTCGGATTCGGCCCGGTGTTCCACCAGTGCTTCCCGAAGGAGGCCGGCACGGCGCCCTGCGGCGTCGTCGTCTCGATCGGGTGGAGGTCGTCGGCGCCGCGCGCGTTGCGATCCTTCTTCGCGAAGTTGTTGAAGAGCGAGATCTTGTTGCCCTTGAAGAGCATCACCTCGGCCTTCAGGTTCGTGTCGGTCAGCGCGGTGAGGTCCGTGTTGAGGCAGTTGTTCACGTCGTCGATCGACGCCGCGAGCGCCGTCGCCTGGTTCTTGAAGGCCTGGCACTGCGCGGTCGGCTTGTAGAAGTTCAGCACGCCGACCTTGATGTTCTGCTTGCCGTAGCTGCCCCAGATCCACGCCCGACCCTTCAGGAGCGGGCCGCCGGCCTCGAACCCGTAGTCCTGGTTGTTCTGGATCGGATTGCCCGAGCTGGCGCCCTGCGCGCGCATCGCGTCGGTGATGTTGTTCGACTCGAACTTCTGGTCGGTGACGTTGAAGCGCGAGGTTCCGCGGAAGCGGTCGGTGCCGCTCTTGGTCACCAGGTTGATGCCGACGCCGCCGGTCTGCTGCGTGACGTCGACGCCGCCCGTGTTGATCGTGATTTCCTCGAAGGCGTCGAAGTCGTAGTAGGAGGGCGACGCGCCGGTGGCCGACATGTCGGTGATGTCGACGCCGTCGAGGGACCACTTGTTGTTGGTCGGATTGCCGCCGCGCGAGACGTAATTGGACTGCTGTCCCGACATGTTGCCGCCGATGTTCTCGCGGTCCATGGCGATGCCGGCGGTCTGCTGAAGGATGACCCACGGGTCGCGCGCCGAGGGAATCGTCTGCAGGAGCTCGTTGGTGAACGTCTGCTTGGTGCCGGTCTCCTTGGTGTCGACGACCGGCGCCGCGCCGGTGACCGTCACCGTCTCCTGCACCGCCGACACGCCCATCTGGGCGTTGATCTGCGCGCTGAAGCCGACCGTCACCCGGATGCCTTCGTTGACCACCGTCTTGAAGCCGGGCAGCTCGAACTTCACCGAGTAGGTGCCGATCTCGAGTCGGGGGAACTGGTACGTGCCGGTGCCGCTCGTCACCGCCGTGAGGGGCTGGAGCAGCACCGGTCCGCTGAGGGTGACCGTGACGCCGGGCAGCACCGCGCCCGACTGGTCGATCACCTTGCCGAAGATTTCACCGGTCTGCTGCTGCGCCAGCGCAGGAACCGCGCCCAGGGTGGCAAGAACCCAGAGCGATACGACGAATGCCCGAATTCTCATGCCTCTCCTCCCACAGAAAAACTTGCAAGGACTCCCGGCGGACGCTCGCGACGTCCGAACGTGCACGTCGCGAGCGGTTACCGGCGAGTATGGGAGGATGTCGGCCTGTTGAAGCAGGAGAGTTGCAGAACGTTCACGAGCGAACGTGGATCGATCCAAGCGGTTGTCTGCAATCCAACGACTTGGACGAAGAACGGAGACGCTGCCGGTCCCAGTCAGCCACAGACGGGGAGTGGCGCAGTCCTCCACTCCCCGTCCGACGTGCGATCTACCAGAGCAGCTTCATCCCGAACTGGATGACGCGCGGCGCCACCACCCCTGAATGTCGTTGGCGTTCGATGCGTTCTGGCGGCTCCGGATGGCTTGAATCGTGTTCGAGTTGAACACGTTGAAGAGGCTCATCTCCGGCCGGAACGTCAGGTGTCCGACCTTCACCGGCCGCTCGAACTTCAGGTCGACGTTCTGGAACGTCGGCAGCCGCGTATCGCCGACCGGATCGAGCAGGACGTCCACGCGGCCCGCACCGTGCTGGCGCGAGGGTGTCTGGACGGTGATTTCCTGCGGATACCACTGGCGGGCGTTGTAGAACGCCGAGACGTTGAGGCCGAGGGGCGCCTGGTACATGCCGCCCAACTTGAAGAGCCACTTGGCGTTCACGTAGACGTTGCCGATGCCGCTGCCGCTCGTCAGGTAGTCGTACTGGAAGCCGTCGCGCTGGTCGCGGTTGGTCGGGTCCTCCGAGATCGTGGCGCTGGTCGTGCTCGGCTGGCTGCCCGGGAACGCGCCGAAGTGCACGAGCGTGCTGTTGTAGGAAAGGCTCGTGTTCATCAGCCAGTGGTTCGACAGCCGCTTGCGGCCGGTCAACTCGACGCCGCTGAAAGAGCGGTGGTAGTCGGGGATGTTCGTCTCGGTCACCACGGTCGGCTGCTGGAAGGACGGCTGGAAGTAGGTGACCGTCGAGCAGTTCGCGCCCGCCGGGCACGACGCCGCCGGGGGCGTGGGTCCGCCGCGATGCTCGTCGGCAGCGCGCGGTCGTGGGTCCGATCGTAGCGGACGCCCAGCTGCAGCGTCAGGTGGCTGTGCGTGATCGTGTCCTGCGCGTACACGGCGATGTTGGTGAGGTCGTACAGCGTGTGGCGATCCCGCACGAGGTCCACCTCGCAGCCGGCGTCGAGCGTCGAGCAGTCGTCGTTCAGGCTGTCGGGGAACCGCACCGTGGCGAACCCGCCGCGGTGCGAGTAGGACTCGGAACCCGCGTCCTTCCAGTAGCCGCCCAGCTTGAAGGCGTGATCGCCGCCGAGGATGCCCGGCGCGAAGTAGTTGGAGTTGACCGTCACGCTGTTCACCGGCCGGATGAACACGCTCTGGTTCCCGGAGCGCCCGTTCAGGCTCGTGGACGTGATGAGCGTCGGCTGGACGTCGGCGAGGGCCGGCTCGTGGAAGTCGAGGACGAAGTTGTTGCCGACGTGCGCTTACTGCACGTCGACGAGCAGCCGATCGCTCAGCACCCACTGGTCGCCGAACTTGTAGGTCGGATTCGGCCCGGTGTTCCACCAGTGCTTCCCGAAGGAGGCCGGCACGGCGCCCTGCGGCGTCGTCGTCTCGATCGGGTGGAGGTCGTCGGCGCCGCGCGCGTTGCGGTCCTTCTTCGCGAAGTTGTTGAAGAGGGTCAGCTTGTTGCCCTTGAAGAGCATCACCTCGGCCTTCAGGTTCGTGTCGGTCAGCGCGGTGAGGTCGGTGTTGAGGCAGTTGTTCACCTCCTCGATCGACGCCGCGAGCGCCGTCGCTTCGTCGTTGAACGCCTGGCACTGCGCGGTCGGCTTGTAGAAGTCCAGCACGCCGACCTTGATGTTCTGCTTGCCGTAGCTGCCCCAGATCCACGCCCGGCCGCGCCTGATCGGGCCGCCCATCTCGAGCCCGTAGTCCTGGTTGTTCTGAATCGGGTTGCCGGAGGTGGCGCCCTGCGCGCGCATCGCGTCGGTGACGTTCTGCGATTCGAACTTCTGGTCGGTCACCAGGAAACGGGAGCTGCCCCGGAAGGTATCGGTGCCACTCTTGGTCACCAGGTTGATGCCGACGCCGCCGGTCTGCTGCGTGACGTCGACGCCGCCCGTGTTGATGGTCATCTCCTCGAAGGCGTCGAAGTCGTAGTAGGAGGGCGACGCGCCGGTGGCGGCCATGTCGGTGATGTCGACGCCGTCGAGCGACCACTTGTTGTTGGTCGGATTGCCGCCGCGCGAGACGTAATTGGACTGCTGTCCCGACATGTTGCCGCCGATGTTCTCGCGGTCCATGGCGATGCCGGCCGTCTGCTGGAGGATGACCCACGGGTCGCGCGCCGAAGGAATCGTCTGCAGGAGTTCGTTGGTGAACGTCTGCTTGGTGCCGGTCTCCTTGGTGTCGACGACCGGCGCCTCGCCGGTGACCGTCACCGTCTCCTGGACCGCCGACACGCCCATCTGGACGTTGATCTGCGCGCTGAAGCCGACCGTCACCTTCACGTTCGGATGGACGACGGTCTTGAAGCCCGGCAACTCGAACTTCACCGAGTAGGTGCCGATCTCGAGCCGCGGGAACTGGTAGGTGCCGGTGCCGCTCGTGATGGCGGTGAGCGGCTGCAGAAGCACCGGCCCGGTCAGCGTCACCGTCGCGCCAGGCAGCACCGCGCCTGATTGGTCCGTGACCTTGCCGAAGATCTCGCCTGTCTGCTGCTGCGCCCCGGCCGGCGCCGCCGCCGCCGCCAGGCACACCAC
This sequence comes from uncultured Acidobacteriota bacterium, assembly GCA_963840225.1. GTDB lineage: Bacteria > Acidobacteriota > Vicinamibacteria > Vicinamibacterales > CAVVIG01 > JBLMXQ01. The sequence continues at coordinate 907,143 of CAWIYH010000003.1, read as the reverse complement.
GATCGCCGTCGTGAGTATCCGAACTCTCATCACGCTCCTCCTCCCCGAAGTCGTTTGTCTTGCAATGAATTTCAAACGCGGCGGGGAGTATCGTGCCGGCGCGGGACCCTGTAAAGAGGCAAGTGCCACCGAATGTCACGGAAATCGTTGCGGATCCAACCATTTGAGTCCAATTCAATCTTTTGAACGCACTGGATGGATGGGATTGCAAGGATTGGCCGCGCTGGCGGCCGCGCTCGTCAGAGGCGCGGCGACTCAGGCGCGACGTGCAATCAGATGCCGGAGGGTGGTGACGTCGAGAGCCGCCAGGCTCCCGATGATGAGATCGGCGGCTCCCGCCAGCTCGACCTCGGAGTAGGTGTTCGTGACCGCGACGGTCCGCAGCCCCGCCGCACGGGCCGATGCGAGGCCCCAGCGTGAGTCTTCGATCGCCACGCAGGCACCCGGCGTGACCGGCACGCCCGTCGATCGCGCGAGAAGGTCGACCGCCCTAACGTACGGATCCGGCGCCGGCTTGCTGGCCGGCGTGTCTTCGGCCGCCACGATCGCCGCGAAAAGGCCGCCGAGCGACGCGGCGTCGAGCGTCCGAACGATCTCCGCCCGCAGGGCCCCCGACGCGATGGCGATCGGCACGACAGCGGCCGCGCGCCGGATGGCGTCGGCGGCGCCGGGAAAGAGCACCGAGGTGTCGCGCTCGAGCGCGGCCATCCGGTCGGCCTTCTCGTCGACCAGCGCGGCGATCCGATCGATGTCCCAGCGGACACCGTGGTCGACGCCGATCGCCCGGAACGCCCCCACATCGTCATAGCCGAGATAGCGGTTGTAGTACTCCGATTCGGTGAGCGTGACGCCGTGCGCGGCGAGCACTTCGCGGAAGGCCCTGCAGTGCAGCGGCTCGCTGTTGGCGATGACGCCGTCGAAATCGAAGACGATGGCGGCGAGCTCAGCGCTCACTGTGCTTGAGCTTTTCGCCGGCGCGGATCGGGATCTTCAGGCGGTTCTCCGGCGGCGGGTAGGGGCACTCGTAGCTGGCGTTGTAGTAGCAATACGGGTTGTAGGCCCGGTTGAAATCGAGCTCGTAGATGCCGGTCGCGTTGCGGTCGAGGTCGAGGTAGCGGCCGGCCGCGTACGTCTCCGTGCCGCTCGTCAGGTCGCTGAACATCACGGTCAGGTGGTTCAGGTCGGGATCGCTCAGGTCCACGAAGGCCGTCAGCTTGAGCGGCTGTCCCTTGAGCGTGAACTCCAGCGTGCCGGCCTTGCGCATCTGACGCGGCGCCCCGGTGGAAGTCGGAATCGGCATCACCGTCGTGTCGGCGGTCGGACGCAGGATGGCCGGGACGCTGTAGGCGGGATCGATCGGAAAGTACGCGAGCGGCAGCAGGGTGCCGCGCTCGCCTTTCGGGATCGGCGAATCCGACGCGTTCATGAACGCGTCGTCCTTCTGGGCGCGCGCGGCGGCGATTCGGCCCGCGTAGTTCCGGTCTTCCGGCGGACGGCCGCTGCACGCCGCGGCGAGCGCGAGCGCCAGCGCCGTTGCCGCAAGACGCCGGCGGTCAGAAGGGATAGCCACCGCCCGCCACGACCTCGTCGGCAATGCGGCGCCGGAGCGCCACGGTGTTGATGGGGGCGATCTTGAGGAGGCGGCGCAGCGCGGCCAGCAGCGTGCGCAGCATGTCCCCGTCGGCCATCGCGGCCAGCGCCTGCCGCGCCGACGCCTCGACGCGGAGCGCCGCGTCGTTGACGAAGACGCGGGCGGCGTCCACGTGCAGGGCGGCGCGAGTTGCGCCGCTTCCGGACGCCGCGGCGGCGCGGAGCACCGCGCTGTCGGCCGCGAACACGTCCATGAGCACGTCGGCCGTGTGCATCAGGACCTCCTGCTCGTCGGCCAGCCGCTGTCCGTAGGTCTGCATCGCCACGCCGAACACCATCAGGGCCGCCTTCTTCAGCGCATCGACGGCGTGACGCTCGGCGCCGAGTACCCCTCGGCGGGCGCCGGCATCGGCGCCGGGCCGAGCAGCTCGTCCTGCAGCGCCCTGGCCGCCGCGATGATCGGCAGATCGCCCTTCACGGCGCGCCGCGCCAGCATCCCGGGGATGAGCAGGCGGTTGATCTCGTTGGTCCCCTCGAAGATCCGGTTCACGCGGGCGTCGCGGTAGTGGCGTTCGGCGGGATAGTCGCTGACGAACCCGTTTCCGCCGTGAATCTGCACGTTCTCGTCGAGGACGTAATCCAGCACCTCGCTGCCGGCGACCTTGGCGATCGAGGCTTCGACGGCGTACTCCTCGAGCGCCGCCAGCGCCGGGCCGGCGTCGGTCGCCGCGTGCGGCGCGGCCGCGATCCGCGCGTCGATCTGCCCGGCGGTCCGGTAGACCAGGCTCTCGACCGCGTAGGTCCGGACCACCATTTCGGCGAGCTTGTGCTTGATGGCGCCGAACGACGCGATCGGCTGCCCGAACTGCTTCCGCGTCGCGGCGTATTTCGCCGATTCGGTGATGGCGCCCTTCGAGCCCCCGACGCACATGCCGCCCAGCTTGAAGCGGCCGAAGTTCAGGACGTTGAAGGCCACCTTGTGTCCCTTGCCGACCTCTCCCAGCAGGTTCTCCGCCGGGACCGGCACATCCTGCAGGATGAGCGGCGTCGTAGAGGAGCCGTGCAGCCCCATCTTGTGCTCTTCCTTGCCGCTCGACACCCCGGCGAACTCCCGCTCGACCAGGAAGGCGCTGAACGCCTCGCCGTCGACCTTCGCGAAGACCACGAACAGATCGGCGAAGCCGCCGTTGGTGATCCACATCTTCTCGCCGCTCAGGACGAAGGTGCCGTCGGGCTGGCGTGTCGCACGCGCCTTCGCGCCCAGGGCGTCGGACCCCGAGCCGGATTCGCTGAGCGCGTAGGCGCCAATCATTTCGCCGGACAGCAGCTTCGGCAGGTACTTCTCCTTCTGCGTCTCGGTGCCGAAGAGGTGCAGCGGCAGCACCGTCAGGTTGGCCTGGCCGCCGAACGTCGCGCCGAAGGACGCCGACCGCGCGATGCGCTCGCTGACGAGGAGCGAGGTGACCTTGTCGAGCGCGACGCCGCCGTACTCCTCCGGGACGTCGACCCCGAACAGCCCGAGGGCGCCGCAACGCTTCACGAGCTCGCGCGCGAGTCCCCAGTCCTTCTGTTCCAGCCTGTCGAGCACCGGCAGGACCTCCTGGTCGATGAACTCGTCCGCGGTCCTGGCGATCAGCCGGTGTTCGTCGGTCATCCGTTCGGGCGTGAAGATGGCCGCGGGATCGCTCGCCTCGAGCAGCCAGGCGCCGCCGCGAAGCACCGCGCCGGGTGAGGAGGCCGTCGGGGGTGCCATGGCTATATTCTCTCAAAAATGCCGGCCGCGCCCATTCCGCCGCCGACGCACATGCTGACCATGCCGTACCGCGATCGGCGCCGGCGCATCTCGTGGAGCAGCGTCGTCGTCAGCTTGGCGCCGGTGCAGCCGAGCGGGTGGCCGAGCGCGATCGCGCCGCCGTTGACGTTGAGCCGCTCGGGATCCATCGGCAGCTCCTTCAGGCAGGCGAGGACCTGCGCCGCGAATGCTTCGTTGAGCTCGATCAGATCCATCTGCTCCAGGCGGAGCCCGGCCAGCTTCAGAACTTTCCTGATGGCCGGCACCGGCCCGATGCCGAAGCGCTCCGGCTCGACGCCGGCCGTCGCGAACGCCACGAATCGCCCGAGCGGCTCGAGACCGCGGTCGCGCGCCAGAGTCGCCGAGGTCACGATCACGGCGGAAGCCCCGTCGCTCGTCTGCGACGAGTTGCCCGCCGTCACCGTGCCGCGGACGTGGAACGCGGGGCGCAGGGCGGCCAGCGCCTCGGCTGACGTGTCGCGCCGCGGCCCTTCGTCGGTGTCGAACGTCACGTCGCGGGTGGCCGGGCGGTGTCCGACCCGGCCTTCCACGAGCGACGCGGTCACGGGAACGATTTCTTCCGCGAACCGCCCGTGATCGATGGCGGCGACCGCCCGCTGATGGCTCCCGAGCGCGAAGGCGTCCTGCTCGTCGCGCGAGATGCCCGATTCGCGTGCGTGATTCTCGGCCACCAGGCCGGTCGTCAGATAGACGTCCGGGTACGATTCGACGAGGCCGGGATTCGGCGCGATCGTGTGGCCGCCCATCGGCACCAGGCTCATCGACTCGGTCCCGCCGGCGACAATCGCCGAGGCAAAGCCGCACATGATCCGCTCGGCCGCCGACGCGATCGCCTGCAGGCCGGACGAGCAGAACCGGTTCACCGTGACGGCCGACGCCGTCACGGGCACCCCGGCGCGCAGGCTGGCAATCCGCGCGACGTTGAGGCCCTGCTCGGCTTCGGGCATCGCGCAGCCGAGGACCACGTCGTCGATCTCGGCCGGTTCGATGCCCGGCGCGCGCCGCAACGCTTCAGCGATGACCGCCGCGCCGAGATCGTCCGGGCGCGTGCCCCGGAGCGTGCCGTTCGGGGCCTTCCCGACGGCGGTTCGCACGGCCGAGACGATGACAGCTTCCAGCATGATGCACCTTCCGACACCCGTGGTTTTCAGCCGGTCCAGTCTCCCAGCAGATCTTCGAGGGCGTCGGCGACCTCACTGACCTTGCCGTCGAACAGGTGGTCGGCTGCGTCGATGACAATCAACTCCTTCGGCTCCGCGGCGCGGGCGTAGAACTCGCGCATGCGGCTGAGGGGACAGATCTCGTCACGCTCGCCCTGGACGAAGAACTTCGGCTTCGAGCTGGCGGCTACCGCGTCGAAATCGTAGCGATCGAGGGGCGGCGCGATGCCGACGAGCGTCGAGACGCGCGGGTCCTCGGCACCGACCGTCAGGGCGATCCACGCGCCAAAAGAAAAGCCGCCGGCCCACAGCCTGAAGCCCGGGTAACGCCCGGCCATGAATTCGAGCGCCGCCCGGAAGTCGTCCATCTCACCAGGTCCGTCGGAGAACTCGCCGGCGCTCGCCCCGGCTCCCCTGAAATTGAAGCGCAGCACCGCACAGCCGATGCGGCTCAGCGCCTTCGCCGCCTGGTACACCACCTTCGTGTGCATCGTGCCGCCGAACTGCGGGTGCGGATGTCCGAAGACGACCGCGGCGCGAAGCGGCAGGCCGTTGGCCGGCTCGTCGAGCAGCGATTCGAGCCGCCCGGCGGGGCCCGCGATCTCGTTCAGCGGCATGTCGACACGCCTTCCTCCCGGGCGTCGGTCCGATCGGCAGCCGGCGCCAGCCGCCGGACGAACCTGTCGACGAGCGACGCGAACTCGTCGGGCCGCGTCATCGAGCCGAGATGCCCGGTGCGCGGCATGGTCGCGCGCGTCGCGCCCCGGATGCGATCGGCGTATGCCGAGGAGCCGTCCACGGGCACGACGTGATCGAGCCCCGCTTCGCCCGTGACGACCAGCGTCGGCGCGCCGACGCGCGCGCAGTCGGCGCGCCGATCCGACCGTTCGATCGCACGCGCGCGCTCGGCGATCTGCGTGAACGAGACCGGAGCGGCGACCAGGGTTGCGAGCTGCGCCAGCGCAAACCGCCGGCGCTCGCGCCACGACGGGAGCGCCGACCGCACCTCTTCACGCAGGCGCAGCGGCGTCTCGGCCGCGAACAACGGCGCGAACAGCCAGGGGTGCCGTGCGTACCGTTCGTGTCGCGGCACGAGGTGCCAGTCGGGTCCTGGCGTCGAGGCGAGCACCAGCGCCGCGGTCCGCTCCGGCTGACTGCCGGCGAAACGAAGGGCGACGATCCCGCCGAACGAAACGCCGCAGATCACCGCACGGTCGACCCCGGCCGCATCCAGCGCCCGCCCTGCTTCGGCGGCGGCGCCGTCGATGTCGCCGCTCCGCACCGAAAAGGTGACGACCCGAAAGAAGGCGCCCAGGGCGTCCACGGTGCGCCGCATGTACTCCCATCGGCCCTGTATGCCGGGGACCAGCAGCAGCGTCGGCTGGTCGTCGGACTGGTTCGGGTCGTCCACTGGAGGTGCCACGCCTTTTCAGCCCGTCAGTTCCTGAGCGTCTTCCCCGTCTTCAGGGTGTACTGAATCCGCTCCAGGGTCCTCCGCTCGCCGCAGAGCTTCAGGAACGCCTCGCGCTCGAGGTCGAGCACGTACTCTTCGGATACCGCCGCCTGCTGCGGCAACGCGCCGCCGGCGAGCACGTTCGCCAGCGTTCTGCCGATCAACGCGTCGTGATCGCTCAGCCGACCCGCCCGCCACGCCAGGTGTACGCCCAGTTCGAGTGCCGCGCGCAGCCCCGCGCCCCCGGCGGGGAGGGTGCGCCGCGCCGGCGGCCGATATCCTTCGCGCACGCGCTCGAGCGCCAGCGCCTTGGCGGTCGCGAGGTGGCGATCGCGATTCATCACGATGGCATCCGCTTCGTCGAGATATCCGAGCTGGCGGGCGTGCGCCCCGCTCGTCGAGACCTTGCCGAAGCCGATCGTCTCGAACGCGCGCTGCACGAACGGCAGCAGGTCTGCGCCGCGAGGGACGTTCTCGACGGCGCGCGCCAGCATTTCCTTGGTGCCTCCGCCCGCGGGAATCAGGCCGACGCCCACTTCGACGAGCCCCACATAGCTTTCCGCCGCCGCGGCGATCCGGTCGCCGTGCAGGGCGATCTCGCACCCGCCGCCGAGCGTCAGGCCGGCGGGGCAGACGACCACCGGCACGTCGGCGTACCGCAGGGCCGAGGCGGCTCCCTGGAACGCGCGGACCATCAGGTCGATCTCTTCCCAGTTCCCCTCCTGCGCCTCGAGCAGGAGGAGCATCAGGTTCGCGCCGGCCGAGAAGTTCGGCGCGTCGTTGCCGACGAGGAGCGCCGAGAAGTTGCGCGACGCCTCGGCCACACCCGCCTGCAGCATCTGGATCGTGTCGCCGCCGATCGCGTTCATCTTGGAGTGGAACTCGACGGCGAGGACGCCATCGTCCAGATCGACGAGGCTGGCCCCGGCGTTCCGCCGCACCACCCGCTCGCGCTCCCTCGCCGCGCGAAGGATCTGCAGACCCGGGCCGGCAATCGGCACGCGTCCTTCACGGAAGCGGTTCCTCCCGCTTGCCAGGACCCCGCCGACCAGGGGCGGCACGTCGCGCAGGGCCGCGCCGCAGGCATCGACCACGTCACGGACGCCGATCGCATCGAAGATTTCGAACGGCCCCAGCTCCCAGCCGAAACCCCACCGCATGGCGCGGTCGACGTCATCGATCGTGCGAGCGATGTCCGGCGCGACGCGCGCCGTGTAGAGCAGGGTCGGACCCAGAGTGGCGCGGAGGAAGGCGCCCACCCGGTCGCGGCCGAGGAACAGCGCCCGGATCCGCTCGCCCACCTCCTCGATGCCGCGCGCTGCATCGAGCGCGGGCAGCTTCGCCGCCTGTCGCGGCCGGTACTCGAGCGACCCGACGTCGAGCGTCAGGATGTCCGTCGTGCCGTCCGCGTGGGGCTGCCGCTTGTAGAATCCCTCCCCGGCTTTCTCGCCAATCGACCCGCGCGCGATCAGGCGCTCGACGAACGGGGGCAGCGCGAACGCCGCGGCCCGGTCGGACGGCAGGCGTTCCGCGAGGTTGGCGACCACGTGGCCCAGGACGTCGATGCCGGCGATGTCCATCGTCCTGAAGGTGGCGCTCTTCGGACGGCCGAGCGCGGGCCCCGTCATCGCGTCGACCTCTTCGATCGTGTATTCGCCGCGCTCGACCGCGCGCAGGATCTGCACCACGCCGAACAGGCCGACGTGGTTGGCGATGAAATTCGGCGCGTCCTTCGCGATGACGACGCCCTTCCCGAGCGTCAGGTCCGCGAAGCGCGACAGCCGATCGATCGCGGCCGCATCGGTCTCGCCGGTCGGAATCACTTCCAGCAGGTGCAGGTATCGCGGGGGGTTGAAGAAGTGCGTGCCCAGCCAGTGCCGCCGGAAGCCGTCGCTGCGTCCTTCGGCGAGCGCCGCGATGGGAATGCCCGACGTGTTCGAGGAGACGATCGTCTCGCCCTGGCGCACCGCATCCACGTGCTCGAGGAGCGATCGCTTGACGTCGAGCCGCTCGACGACGGCTTCGACCACCCAGTCGACGGTGCCGATTCGCGGGAGATCGGCGTCGAAGCCTCCCAGCGTGACGAGCGAGGCGGCCTCGGCCGTGAAGAGCGGGTCGGGCTTCAGAACGCGGGCGCGCTCGAAGCCCTGGCGCGCGATGTCGGCCGTGAGGTCCAGCAGCAGCGTCGGAACGCCGGCGTTGGCCAGATGCGCGGCAATCTGCGCGCCCATGGTTCCCGCGCCGAGGACGGCGGCAGAGCGGATGGACATCGTGTCACCGCGCACGGGCGCCGTTGATGAACAGGTCGGCCACCGAGTCGGCGTCGGATTCGAGCGAGTACTTCCGTCGGCTGAGAATCCAGTTGGTCGCCATCTCGTCGAGCGCGCCGAAGAACATCTTGGCGGCCGTGGTCGGGTTGAAATCGGCACGGAAGGTGCCCGATGCCTGGCCGTCGGCAATGGCCGCGCGGATGAGCCCCAGGTAGTCGCGCAGCAGGGTGGCCGAGAACCGCTCCATGAACTTGGTCGACTGGCGCAGCTCGACCTGAAAGACGACCGCGAGGCTGCGGTCGCGGCCCAGGCGCGCCAGGTGCAGGCGCGCGAACGAGCGCAGGCGGTCGCACGGGTCGGCGACGGCAGCGGCGGCGGCGCGGCCCTCGGCAAGCGCATCGCGCATCGTGCGCTCGAAGATCGACACCAGCAGGTCGTCCTTGCCGCGGAAGTACAGGTAAACGGTCCCGGCGGCGACGCCGGCGGCGCGCGCGACGTCGGCGACCTGCGCGCCGAAGAAGCCGCGGCTGGCGAATACGTCGATCGCCGCGCGCAGGATCGCCTCGCGCTTGGGCGCGGGCGGCGGGAGGGCCCGGCGCGGACGGCGGGAGGCGACCGGGACGGCGGGGACCGGCATCTCTGAATGAATGCTCATTCAGCGCCGCCGCGGGTGTCAAGGCGGCCGACGGCTCAGCGCCACCGCGTCAGGATGGATTCGCGATCGAAGGTGGCCACGCTGACCAGCGTCAGCAGCACCCAGAGCGCCAGGAGGCCGGCCGCCGAGAGCGCGAGCGTCGAGGTCGACAGAGAGACCGTGCCGGTGAACTGGCCGACCAAGAGTGCCGTGATCGGCAGGATGATGAGCGCCCCGAACTGCTGGGCCGTTCGCGCGTCGTTCACGCGCGACGAGATCACGATCGCCGCCTGCAGGGCGACCAGCGCCACCCCCAGGCCGACGCCGCCGACCAGCACGAACGCCCGCGCGTCGAAGACTGCCGACGCGACGCCGGGCCACGCCAGCCACCACACGCCGCCGGCGTACACGCCGAGCGCGGCGACGGTCAGGGCGGCCGTCGGCAGCAGCGCGCCGAGCACCTTGGCCACCAGCAGCTCGGAGGTCGTGATCGGCGTCGCCAGCAGCGGCTCCAGCGTGCGTGCCTGCTTCTCGCCGACGACCGCATGCGCCGCCAGCGCCATCGCGCCGGTCACGGGCGTCAGCAGGAACAGCACGAGGAACTGCTCGAACAGAAACGCCTGAATCCGGGCCTCCCACGGAAGTCCGGCGCCCGCCGCGATGCGGCCGGCCATGCGCATCAGATCGGCGTCGCCGCTCAGGGGCTCTCCCGTCATCCGGGGCACGAGCACCGCGATCGTGAAGGGCAGCACCACCGAGATCAGCGCCACGATCGCGACCGGTACGAGCGCCGAGCGGTTGCGTGAGATGTCGATCAGCTCCTTCCTGAGGAGCGCGCGCACTCTCGGCACCCTCATCGCCGCTGGTCTCCCGGCTCGGCGCCGACCAGGCGCAGGTAGATGTCCTCGAGGTCCGGCGTCTCGGCCCGGAGCTCGACCAGATCCGCACCGGCCCCCACGAGCGCGCGCACGAGGCCGGGCGCCTCACGCTCGGGCGACGCGAGGGGCGCGACGATGGTCGAGCCGTCCGACGTCGCATCCGGCGACACGGTCCGGGCCGCGCCGAGAAACCGCTCCGCAGGACCGCTGACGCGCACGACGACCCGGCCGCTCGCGAGCTGCCGGCGGAGCGCCGTCGGCTGGTCGATGGCGATCAGACGTCGGCTCAGCACGGCGACGCGGTCGGCCAGGCGCTCGACTTCATCGAGGTTGTGCGTCGACATCAGGATCGCGCAGCCGGCCGTGCGCCGATCCTCCAGGAGTCGTCGCACCGTCCTCGTGATTTCGGGGTCGAGCCCCGACATCGGCTCGTCGAGCAGCAGAACGGGTGGATCGTGCATGAGCGCCCGCGCGAGCGCCAGCTTCTGCCGCAGTCCCTTGGACAGCTCCACGGCGCGCGTCCGCGCGCGATCGGCCAGCTCGAACAGGTCCAGGCTGCCGTCGACGGCGCGCGTGGGGTCGTCCAGGCCGTAGAGGCGCGCGTAGACCTGCAGGTTCTCCCGGACGGTGAGGCGATCCCAGACGCCAGGCGTCTCGGTCAGGAACCCGATGCGCGCTCTCATCTCGCTCGCGCGCGCCGGCGTGAGGCGAACGCCGTCGATAGTGACAACGCCGCTCGTCGGCGCGATGAGCCCGGCCAGCATCCGGAGCGTGGTGGTCTTGCCGGCGCCGTTCGGGCCGACGAGCGCGACGATTTCGCCGCGCTCGACGGCGAAGCTCACGTCCTCGACCGCCGCGCGCGCTCCGAACCGGCGAGTGAGACCGGTCGCCGCAATCACTCGCGCCCCGGCCTCAGAAGCGCACGACGATCGAGCCGGCCAACAGGTGTGCGTGGAAGGTGTACGACCCGTCGTTCACGGCCGTCGTCGGCACCGCCAGGCCGCCGTCGGTGCTGCGGCCCGGCCGGTCCTGCTGATCCACGTACAGGTAGGCCAGATCGAGACGCGCGTTCTGGAAGGGCAGTCCGACGCCGAACGAGTACTCGCGCCGCGGCGCATCGGGCAGGATCGGCGTCACGGTCTGGTCGGGGGCGGCCGCCGTGTGGCCGTCGAATCCGGCGCGCAGGACCGCACGACGGAGAGCGTATTCCGCGCCGATCCGGATGCCGTGCGTGTCCCGGTACGACTCGACCAGGACGGTCGGCGGCGCGAACTGATTGGCGATCGTCACCGTGTCGAACAGCGTCCAGTGGACGTATTGATAGTCGCCGAGCAGGGTCAGCCTGTCGGACGGGTGCACCGCGACGCCCGCGACGAACTGGTCGGGCAGCGGAATGTCCGTCGTGGCCGTCTGGCTGCTCAGCACCGCGCCGCTCGCGAAGGCGCTGGCGACGATGGCGTCGAGGGGCGTGCCCGCGGGGAGGCCGGGCAGCGGCACGGGAAGGACGAGGTGCGTCGCGATCTGCTGGCTCGCGATCCGGCCGTTGCCGACGCCGACGGTCTGCCGCGCGAGGTACCGCGCGCCGACCGATACCCTGTCGTTCGCCTTGACGAGCACGCCCAGATGCGCCCCCGCGTCGGTGCCCGAGCCGGTCAGGTCCACGTCGGCGAAGTCAGTTCCACGCGGGACGCCGAGCCGGCCGAACGTCAGCGAGGTGCCGGTGATCGGGAGCGTCGCGAGGTCGACGCGACGGCGCAGCTCGAGGCTCGTGTGCGTGATGCTGATGCCGCCGCCGACCATCACGCGATCGGTCACGCGATACGCCACCGTGGGCTGGACGTAGTAGCTCCGGATGGAGCTGACGTAGCCGACAAACCGCCCCTGCGCCGTGTCGGGCCAGTCCGTCGTCAGCCCGTACGGCACGAAGAACCCGGCGCCGACCACCAGGCGCGTGCCGAGGGGCGCCGCGACGTAGGCATGAGGTGATGGAAACGTCCGGTCCTTCAGCGCGCTCACCAGGCTCGTGGTGTCGTTGACGAAGCTTCCCCGCGGCGCGATGCCGGTCACGCCGGCGCTGACGACGGGGGTCTTCTCGAGCGCCAGGCCTGCGGGATTGAAGTACATCGCCGAGCCGTCGTCGCACGGCTCGGCCACGCCGGCGCCGCCCCGTCCCATTTCACACGCACCCACCTCGTACAGTCCGTATGCCTGCGCGAGCGCCGGCCGGGCCGGCGTGATCGCGATCAACACGGCGACTGCCGTGATACATCCTCGCCGTGCACGATCGAAGAGTCGCATGTGTGTCTCCCCGGGAGGCGCGGAGGTCAGTATACGCTCGATATCCGCACGGTCACGATCGGGGATCGAAGATGAACAGCCCCGGGGCGGCGAGCAGGCGTCCGTGCAGCCCGAAGAAGAGACCCGACGGCGCAACGATTCCTGCCGCGCGGAACTGAACCGTTCGGATCTTGTCGCCGTCCGGATCGTACACGTAGGTGTACGGCGCGACGAACGACACCCAGAGCTTTCCGGAACCATCCACCGCCGCCGTCCGGATTGTCGGCGACACGAGCGGGATTTCGCCGCGCTCGGTCCGGCGCCGGGGCCAGACGCTCGGCAGCCCGGCGATGGCGTCGTCGATCTCGCGCCCCTCGATGTGGCGCTCGAAGACGAGCTGCCCCTTGCCGTCGTACTTGCGGAACACGGGCACGCCGGTCTGGAAGACGAAGTAGAAGCCGCCGGTCGGATCCACGAGCGGGATGCCGCTGTTGAGCGCCAGGTGCAGCTCGCGATCGTCTTCGTGTCCCGTCTGGCGCAGGATGCCGAAGGTGCGGTTCACGCCGCCGGCCAGGGTGTATTCGCTGACGAGCGCCCCGGTCTCGGGCTGGCTCATCAGGATCGACCGTCCCGTGTACTGCAGCGAGCCGATGCCGTTCAGGACGAGGCTGCCGAGCACGACGCGCGGCTCCACGCGCCCCGGCAGCCGGAAGCCGCCGATGCGGAAGCCGGCCGGCGTGAAGATCTGAATGCGCTCGCGGTTGTTCGGGGCGTCGGCGACGACGAAGGTGCCGTCGGGCGCGACCGAGAAGGCGGTGGGATCAAGGATGCGGCCGGGCTCGGCGCCGATCTGCACGATTTCCCACGCGCTCGAATGCCCGGCGTCCACGCCGTAGACCGTGTGCGCGCGGCGGTCGAAGACGAAGTACTGGCCCGACGAGGCCTGCTCGAAGCCGGCCGGTTCGCGAAAGCGGCCGGCGACGCTCGCCGGCACGGCGTCAACCGATCGCAGGACGTCGGGCGTGCGCGCCGAGACGGTCGCCATCGCGAGCAGGGCGCCGACGGTGAGCGTGAGGGCCAACAGGCGCATTGCCACAGGGGCCTTCCGCACCCCGCCGCTCAGTACTTCGCGGTTTCCCTGATGGCCGCGAGGACGTCGGCCGACGTCGGCAGGATGGCTTCCTCGAGATCCGGGCAGTACGCCACGGGACAGTTCAGGGCGCCGACCCGCCGGACGGGAGCGTCGAGGTATTCGAACAGCTCGCCGGCCACCCGCGCGCCGATCTCGGCGCCGAACCCGCACATCACCTGGTCCTCGTGGGCGATGACGATGCGGCTGGTGCGGCGGACCAGGTCGGCGATCGCGTCGAAGTCGTACGGCACGATGGTTCGCAGGTCCAGCACGGCGGCGCTGATGCCGTCCTTCTCGGCCTGTTGCGCGGCGAGCAGGGAGCGCTGCACGAGCGCGCCCCAGGTGACCACGACGACGTCGGTGCCCTCGCGACGCAGGCTCGCGCGGCCGAACGGAATCATGAAGTTGTTGCCCGGGTACTCGCCCTTGTTGTAGGTCTGGCGGTAGAGATGCTTGTGCTCGAGGAACATCACCGGGTCGTCGCAGCGGATCGCGGTCCGAAGGAGCCCCGCCGCGTCGACCGCGGTCGAGGGGAACGCGATGCGTATACCCGGACAGTGCGCGAAGATGCTCTCGCCCGACTGGCTGTGGTACGGGCCGCCGCCGCGCAGGTAGCCGCCGATCGGGACGCGCACCACCATCGGGCACGAGAAGTTGTTCGCCGACCGGTAGCGCATCATCGACATCTCGTCACGCAGCTGCATCATCGCCGGCCAGATGTAGTCGAAGAACTGAATCTCGACCACCGGCTTCAGCCCGCGCGTGGCCATGCCGATGCCGCGGCCGATGATGTTGGCTTCGGCCAGGGGCGAGTTGAAGACGCGGTCGTCGCCGAACAGCCGCTGCAGGCCGTGCGTGAGCTTGAACACGCCGCCCTTGCCCGGCACCAGCGGGAGTGCCTCCTTCTTGCTCGCGTCGGCCACGTCCTCGCCGAAGACGACGATCCGCGGGTTGCGGGACATCTCGTCCTTCAGCGTGCGGTTGATGGCGGCGACCATCGTGTCCGGCTTGCCGTCCCTCTGCGCCGGGGTGTCGAACGCGGCCGACGTCGGGTCGACGTCGGGCGAGTACACCCACTGCTCGGCCGTGTCCTTCGCCGGCTTGGGCGCGGCGAGCGCGGCCAGGGCGGCCTCGTTGACGACCCGGTCGACCTCCCCGGCGATGGCCGCCAGATCCTGGTCGGTCGCGAGCTCGCGGTCGCGGAGGAACTCGGCCATGCGGCGGACCGGATCCCGGCGCGCCTCGGACTCGCGCTCGGCCTGCGGCTTGTACAGCTTCTCGTCATCGGAGAGCGAGTGGGAATAGGGGCGGATGACGCGTGCGTGGACCAGCGCCGGGCCGCTGCGGCCGCGGACGTACGCGGCCGCAGTGCGCATCGCGCGCATGCTGGCCAGGAAATCGGTCCCGTCGATCGAATCGACGTGCAGGCCGGGGAACGACCGCACCAGGCGCGAGATGTCTCCGCCGGCCGTCTGCACCTCGACGGGCACCGAGATGGCGTACCCGTTGTCCTCGACGAGGACGAGGAGCGGCAGTCGCTTCGTGCACGCCGTGTTGATCGATTCCCAGAACTCGCCCTCGCTCGTCGCGCCGTCGCCGATCGAGGCGTACACGATTTCGTCGGGCCGGGCGCGCTCGGCGGCGTCGGGAATGGCCGCGACGCGGGAGTAGATGAGAGCCGCTTCGGCCGCGCCGACCGCCTGGAGCATCTGCGTGCCGGTGGGGCTCGATTCCGAGACGATGTTGAGCGCCTTGTGACCCCAGTGCGAGGGCATCTGCCGCCCGCCGGAGTTCGGGTCGTCCTTGGCGCCGACGGCCGAGAGCAGCATCTCGAGCGGGGTCATCCCGAGCTGCAGGCAGAGCGCCCGGTCGCGATAGTACGGATAGAACCAGTCGTAGGACGGCTTCAGGTTCAGCGCCGAGGCAACCAGCACCGCCTCGTGACCCGCGCCGCTGATCTGAAAGAAGATCTGGCTCTGGTTTTTGAGCTGGATCTCCTTGTCGTCGAGGCGGCGCGAGAGGAGCATCGTGCGATATACCTCGACCAGCGCCGCGCGGTCGAGGCCTTCGTGGGTGACAGTGGCGGTTCCGTTCACGGCCGGTGCCTTCATTCCGCTCCTCGTGGCGAGCCCGCGGGGCTGGATGAACAGCAAATTATAGCATCCGGGCCGGATGGTATATTCTCTCTCCCCTATGAGCACCCAGACCGTGCGCCTCCACCGCTGGGACGAGATCGCCCTCGAGAAGGTGACCGAGATGCTGTCGCGCAAAATCGTCACCGGCGCGCGCGAGATGCTGGCACAGATCTATCTGAAGCGCGGCTGCCTGGTTCCGAACCACTCGCACGAGAGCGAGCAGATGACCTACGTCCTGCAGGGCGCGCTCGAGTTCCTGATCGCGGGCGAGAAGCTCACGGTCCGGGAGGGCGAGGTGCTGCACATTCCGTCCTGGGTCGAGCACCAGGCCGAGGCGATCGAGGACACCTTCGAGCTGGATCTGTTCAGCCCGATACGCCAGGATTGGCTCGACAAGACCGACGACTACTTCAGGCGGTGACAGGGAGGAAGGGCCGAGCGCCAGGGGCTGGGGCTGCACCACGATGACCCGCGATCTCGACGGACGCGTGGCGCTGGTGTCCGCCGCGAGTCAGGGCCTCGGTCGCGCCGCGGCGCGCGCGCTCGCCGCCGAGGGAGCGCGCGTGGTGATCTGCGCGCGCCGCCGCGAGGCGGTCGAACAGGCGGCGGCGTCGATCGCGCGCGAGACCGGCGCCGAGGTCGTGGGCCTGACGGCGGACCTGGCCCGACCCGGCGATCCGGAGCGCGTCGTCGAGGCCACGGTGACGCGCATGGGCGCCCTGGACGTGCTCGTCACCAACAGCGGCGGCCCCCCGTCCGCGCCGTTCATGGCGCTGACCGACGACGACTGGCGGGCCGCCGTCGACTCGCTGCTGATGAGCGTGGTCCGCCTGTGCCGCGCCGCGGTGCCGCCGATGCGCGCGCGGGGCGGCGGTCGCATCATCAACATCACGTCGGTGACGTTGAAGCAGCCGGTCGACGGCCTCATGCTGTCCAACGCGGTCCGGGGCGCGCTGGCCGGCTTCACCAAGACGCTCGCGACCGAGCTGGCGCCCGACCGGATCCTCGTCAACAACGTTGCGCCCGGCTTCACGCGGACCGAGCGCATCGCTGCGCTCGCCGAGGCGGCCGCCGCGCGCGAAGGGCTGACACCCGACGCGGTCGAACGGCGGATGGTCGCCCAGGTCCCCATGCGCCGTCTCGGCGAGCCGCGCGAGCTGGCGAGCCTCATCGCCTTTCTCGCGTCGGATCGCAGCAGCTACGTGACGGGGACCACCATTCAAGTGGACGGCGGATTCGTCCGCGGCGTCTTCTGACGCGGGAGGTTTTCAGGTGACTGTCATCGTCCTGCTCGTCGTCGTCGCCCTCGTGGTCGTGTGGGCCATCGCCGGCTACAACCGGCTCGTCGGGCTGCGGAACCAGGTGCTGAACGGCTGGCGGCAGATCGACGTGCAGCTGAAGCGGCGCCACGACCTGATTCCGAACCTGGTCAACACGGTCAAGGGCGCCATGGATTTCGAACGCGACACGCTCACCGCCGTGATGGAGGCGCGCGCGACGGCCATGGGCGCCACCGGTCCGGCCGACGCGGCGCAGAAGGAAGGCCAGCTCACCCAGGCGCTCGGCCGGCTGATTGCCGTCGCCGAGAACTACCCGACGCTCAAGTCGAACGAGAACGTCCGGATGCTGCAGGAGGAGCTGTCGGCGACGGAGAACAAGGTGGGGTTCGCGCGGCAGTTCTACAACGACATCGCGACGAAGTTCAACACCGCCCAGCAGGTGTTCCCGACGAACCTGCTCGCCGGCAGCCTCGGCTTCAAGCCGGCCGAGCTGTTCGAGATCACCAACGAAGCCGAGCGCGAAGTGCCGACGGTGGATCTGTCGCGCAAGTGATCGGCGAGAGGGTTCCAGGGGACCCGTAGAACCTGTCGCGCGCAGAACGACATGAACCTCTACGAGCAGCAGACGTCGAACCGCCGCCGAACGTGGCTGATCATGGCGGGGTTCGTCGCGTTCCTGTTCCTGCTCGGCGCCGGGTTCGACGCGTTCTATCTCGGCACCGCCGGCGGTTACGTGCCGATCGGATCCATCGTGGCGCTCGGCGTGGGAGGCGTGTCGTCGCTCGTCGGCTACTATCGCGGCGATCGCGCCGTGCTGCTCTCGACGGGGGCACGGCCGATCGCCGAGCTGGCCTCCGGCGCGAGCGGCGACGAGCGGCTGACACTGCAGCGGCTCGACAACGTCGTGGACGAGATGGCCATCGCGGCCGGCCTGCCGCGGCCGAAGGTCTACGTCGTGCCCGATGCGGACCCCAACGCCTTCGCCACGGGGCGCGATCCGGAGCACGCCTCCATCGCCGTCACGCGCGGCCTGCTGGACGCGCTCGACCGCGACGAGCTGCAGGGCGTCGTCGCGCACGAGATGAGCCACGTCCGCAACCTCGACATCCGCCTGATGACCATCGTCGCGGCGCTGGTGGGCGCGGTGGTGCTCCTGTCCGACTGGGCGCGCCGCGGGATGCTATGGGGCGGCGGCCGCCGACGACGAGAGAACGATCGGGACGGCAGCGGCGCGTTCGGCCTGGTCTTCTTCGTCATCTGGATCGCCGGCATCATCGTCGCGCCGCTCGCGGCGCAACTCTTGGCGATGATGGTATCCCGCCGGCGCGAGTACCTCGCCGACGCGTCGGGCGCCGAGCTCACGCGCAACCCGCTCGGGCTCGCGCACGCGCTGGAGAAGATCGAGGACGCTTCGGCGCCCACGCGCGCGATCAACCGGGGGTCCGCGCACATGTGCATCGCCGATCCGCTGGGGCGATCGGCGAATCTCAAGGAAGGCGGCTGGTCGAACCTGTTCGCGTCGCATCCGCCGATGGCGGCGCGCATCGCCGCGCTCAAGGCCATGGCTTTCCAGGGAGAGCACTGATCACACGCGTGCGACCGTCGGTCGCGGCGGCCGCGATCGTGGCGCTGGCGGCCGCGGGGATGGCGGCGCGCCGACGCTTGCCCGGGTCAACCGTCAGCTGATCGACGCGGAGCGCGCGCTGTGGCCGTCATAGACTCAGAGGGAGAGACGTGGCGCTGGACAGACAGGGAACCGGGCTGACGATCGTCAGGATCGCCATCGGCGTCTTCTTCATCTTCGAAGCGCTGGGGAAATGGCGGTGGTTCGGGACGAGCGCGCCGCTTGCGGCGCAGCTCAACGGCTGGGCGCACGCAGTGGCCGCCGGCTCGATGAGCGAGTGGTACCTGCGCCACGTGGCGATGCCCGGCGTTTCGATCTTCGCCCGGCTCGTGCCGCTCGGGGAGATGCTGTCGGGCCTGGCGCTCGTCGCCGGGATCTGGACACGGCCGGCGGCGCTCGTCGCCTTCCTGATGGTGGTGAATTTCCACGTCGCCAGCGGCGTGCTGTTCCGCTACAGCTTCCTGACGAACGGCTACGGACTGCCGGTGCTCGGTGCGACGCTGGGACTGGCGATTGGCGCGGTGCGGCTGCCCTGGAGCGTCCGCGGCTGACCCGACGGGCGCCTGGGACCGACAACCTCGACCGGAGCGGTCGGGCGCCCCGAGAGTCGATCGGATCGACGCCGTCGCGAATCCGGACTGCCCCTGGGAACGCTCACGCTAGT
This sequence comes from uncultured Acidobacteriota bacterium, assembly GCA_963840225.1. GTDB lineage: Bacteria > Acidobacteriota > Vicinamibacteria > Vicinamibacterales > CAVVIG01 > JBLMXQ01. Next base: position 888,233 of record CAWIYH010000003.1, on the reverse strand, counting down.
GAACGCGGCGATCCCAGTCGTCGGCGCGCCCGCCCGAGTACACGTCGAACTTCCGGCGCACACGATTGATCTTCCACTTGAGGTAGCGGTACTTGAGCTCGGAGAGAGGGTGCGCGCGCCCGCTCTTCAGGTACAGATAGCCGACCAGCAGGCCCGCCAGGTGGGTCGCGCTCGCGATGCCGCTGCCGCTGTCTGCGATCGACGCGTAGAAGGCGATCGCGCCCATGATGATCACGAACGTCCTCGCCCGGATCGGGAAGAGGAAGTACATGTAGATCGGTCGATCCGGAAAGTAGAGGGCGTACGCGAGGAGGAGGCCGTAAATGGCGCCGGAAGCGCCGATGATGTCGGCGTAGTACAGCGGCTCGGTGAACCCGAATGGCAGCAGCGCGATGACGATGGTCAGGACGCCCGCGCCGACGCCGGTGACGAAGTAGAACTTGAGGAAGTAGCGAGTGCCCCACACGTGCTCCAGTTCGGTGCCGAACATCCAGAGCGCCAGCATGTTGAACAGGATGTGCAGCAGCCCGCCGTGCACGAACATGTAGGTGACCAGTTGCCAGATCGCAAACTGGTGCACGACCCAAGTCGGCACGAGGCCGAGCGTCAGCCGGGCGGAGGGAACGAAGGTCGTGAAGAGAAAGACGACGATATTTGCGCCGATGATCGCCTTGAGAGCGGTCGAGATTGGCCCCGGGCCGAAGGAGAACGACGAGGCATACGGTGTTGCGGTGCGGCGCATGGTGCGGCATCCGGATCGTACCACATCCGATCGGACCGATCAGGTGACCGGTTGGGCGTCACGGAGCAACATCTGTACCCGCCAGAGGCTGCAGCCGTCGCCTGACGGTCGCGACCGCTTCATCGAACTCCCGCACCCGCAACACCTTCGCCGCCATCGCCAGGACGGCAACCCCTGCACTGATTTCCGACGCCAGGCGTAAAGTCTGGCGGAGGACGCCGCCTCCCGGAACGAGCGCGGACATGCCGTGCTCGACCGCAACGACGACGGCGCCCATCGCCAGCGCGGCCGCTCCAATGCGGACGAACGACGCGGCCAGTCGTGCGGCGCCGATCCCGTGCAGGTGCCGGCGCAGCAGCAACACGAGCGCGGCCGCGTTGACCAGGGCGGCGAGCGATGCCGACAGCGCGAGGCCGCGGAATCCCATGACCCGCACGAGCGCCAGGCTGAGCGCGACGTTCAGCGCGATCGTCGAAAAGCTGATGGCGACCGGCACGTGGCTGCGCCCGAGCGCATAGAAGGTGGGCGACGCGATGCGGATGGTGGCGTATCCGACCAGGCCCACCGCGTAGAGCCTGAGCGCCGCGGCGGTCTGGGCCGTGTCGGCCGGCAGGAAGCGCCCGTGCTCGAACAGCAGCCGGATGATGGCCGGAGCGAGCGCGAGCAGCCCCACGGTGGCGGGCACCGTCAGCATCAGCATGAGGGCGAGCCCGCGCGACACGGTCTCGCGCACGCCCTGGGCGTCCTCGAAAGCCGCGTGCCGCGAGACCGCCGGGAGCACCGCCGTCGCGATCGACACACCGACGAGCCCGATCGGCAGATGGACCAGCCGATACCCGTAGGTGAGCCACGACACCGCGCCGCGCCCCTGCGTCGTCGCCAGCAGCGTGTTCACGAAGACGTTGACCTGGGTCGCCGCCAGGCCAATCGTGCCCGGTCCCATCAGGAGCAGCACGCGCCGCAGCCCCGGCTCGCGCATGTCGAGCGCGAACCGGTACCGGAACCCCTCGCGTCTGAGCGACGGCCACTGGACCGCGATCTGGCCGACCCCGCCGGCGAGCGCGGCGATCGCGATCGCCGTGATCCGCGACAAGCCGAGCGCCGGCATCAGCGGCACGATCGCCAGCCCGGCCACGATGATCGCGATGTTGAACATCGCCGGCGACAAAGCCGGGATGAAATAGTGGTGCAGCGAGTTGAGCATGCCCATGAGCGCGGCGGCCAGCGTCACCAGCGTCAGGAACGGCAGCATGACGCGGGTGAGCCGCACCGTGAGCTCGAGCTTCCCGGGCGTGTCGGCGAAGTGGGCCGCGTACAGGCCGACCAGGGGATGGGCGAAGACGAATCCGAGCAGGGCGAGCACGCCGGTCGTGACGATGAGGGCGTTAATGACGTGCGTGGCCAGGCGCCAGGCGGCGTCGCGGCCCTCGAGCGCGAGGTAGCGCGTGAAGGTCGGCACGAAGGCCGCGCTCATCGCGCCCTCGGCGAAGAGATCGCGCACGAGATTGGGAATCCGGAACGCGATGATGAACGCGTCCATCTCGTTGCCCGCACCGAACAAGGCGGCGAGCACCTGATCGCGGACGAGCCCGAGCACGCGGCTCGCCAGGGTCGCGGCGCCCGCCAGCCCGGCCGACCGCGCGAGGTGAACGGTCCGCGTCCGCGCGTGCTGGTCGGAATCGGACGCTGTGTCGGATCGCGTCATCGCGCGCCGGTGCCGAAGCGCGCGGCCGGCGCGCGCGGCCGCTCGCTGGCGGCAGACCGCGCACGCCCCTGTTCATTGGCGCACAGAAAAAAGGCCCTCGTCGCCGAGGGCCTCAAGGAGGATGGATGAGAGGGCAGTGTCTGCCGTCTCCCAGAGGTTAGACGCTTGGCCCGGCCGAAAAGTTTAGCGGCTGCCGAGCTGCTTGCGCACGAGCTCATTGACGATCTTGCCGTCGATGGTCTGGCCGGCGAGGCGAGCGAGCGCCGCCTTCATCACCCGGCCCATGTCCTTCGCGGAGGTCGCGCCGGTCTCGGCGATGGCCTCGGCGACGGCGCGTTCGACCGCGGCCATGTCGGCGGCCGGTGGCAGGTAGGCCTCCAGGACGCGAATCTCGGCGGCTTCCTTGTCGATCAGATCCTGCCGGCCGCCGCGCCTGAACTGCTCGATCGATTCGCGCCGCTGCTTGACGAGGCCGCTGACGACCTGCTGCCCCTCGGCGTCGTCGAGGGGACGTCGCTTTTCGACCTCGCGGTTCATCAAGGCCGCCTTGAGCATCCGCAGGGCGCCCAGGCGCACCGAGTCGCGCTTGCGCATCGCATCGGCAATGGCCGCCTGCAGATCGTCAGCGAGCGTCATGGAACGGACGGATGCGGCGCGTTCAGTCCGGGTCCTGACCGCCACCAGGACCGCCGGGACGGCGCGGCTGCTGCGGCGGTCCCTGGGTCCCCGGCTGCTGCTGCTGCGGTGGCGGCGCGACCATGCCGGGCACCGGCACCCCGCCGTAGGGCGAAGTCGGCGTCGGCCCTGGCTCGGCGCCCGGAGCCGGCAGCTCAAGCGGTCCCGGCGCCGGCCCGACTCCGCGCTGCGGGTTGACGACCTGCGGCTGCGGGAACGGGCTGAACACGGGGCCGCGATTGGCCGGCATCACGACGTTCGGCGAGGGCGCCGCGTCCTCCTCGTCGTCATCGGGCTGCGGGAAGGGCGGCGCCTGCGCGCGTTGAAACGGCGCCGGGGTCTGCGATGCGACGGCTGGGGGCGCCTGGCTGGTCGGCAGGACCATGATGCGATCGTAGATGGACGCGCCGGCGACCGGCGAGGGTCTGGGCGCTGCGACGTATCCGCTCGCCGCGCGCAGGATCACGTCGAGCGCGTCCTGCTCGGGGACATCGGTCAGCTCGATGGTGAGCAGGCCGCCCGGGACGCGATCGCCGTTGACGATCCGCGTCTGGCCGACCTTGGACCACTCGGCGAGGATCTGGGCGGCCGTCGCGTCGGTCGCCTGGATCGAGACGTGGCCGTTCTGTATCGAGACGTGCACGTCGGCGAAGGCGGTCGAGCCGACGGCGAGGGAGAACACGACGCCGAAGGCGAGAGCGTGCATGTTGCGCATGGCTGTTCTCAGTATACGCCGTATACGCCGTGCCACGACAGAAGCCAGCCGGACCGTTCCCGGCTCCCGTGGCCGCGGACGCCGGGACGACAGCGGTCACTTGCGCCGGAAGTAGTCGACGACCTCCACCAGGATGTCGTCGAGCGTGTGCCGCGGGACATAGCCGATCATGTGCTCGATCTTGGTCAGATCGGGAACCCTCCGGGGCATGTCCTCGAATCCCGACTGGTACGCCTGTTCGTAGGAGATGAACCTGATCGGCGACTGGGACCCGCTGATCTCGCGGACGCGCTCGGCGAGCCGCGCGATCGTCACCTCCTCGACGTTGCCGATGTTGATGACCTCGCCGACGGCCGACGGCTCGCCCACCAGCTTGAGCAGCGCGTCCACGACGTCGCGAACGTGAGTGAACGCGCGCGACTGCGTTCCGTCGCCGAAGACGGTAATCGGCTCGCCCGCCAGCGCCTGGCGCACGAAGTTCGGGATCACCATGCCGTACTGGCCTGTCTGGCGCGGGCCGACGGTGTTGAAGAAGCGCACGATGATCACCGGCAGCTTGCGCTCCTTCCAGTACGCCAGGGCCAGGAACTCGTCGATCGCCTTGCTGCAGGCGTACGCCCAGCGGTGCTTCGGTGTGGGTCCGAGCACCAGATCCGAGTCCTCCCGGAACGGGACGTCCTCGCTCTTGCCGTACACCTCGGAGGTGGACGCGATCACGACGAGCTTCTTCTTCTTGTTCGCGTGCTTGAGGACGACCTCCGTGCCGTGCACGTTGGTCTCGATCGTGTGCACGGGCTGCTCGACGATCAGCTTCACGCCGACGGCGGCCGCCAGGTGGAAGACGACGTCGCTGCGATCGATGAGTTCGGCGAGCAGCGGCTCGTTGTCGACCGAGTCGACGAAGTACTCGAAGCCGCGCCGGCCCTTCAGCTGCGCGATGTTCTCGATCGAGCCGGTGGAGAGGTTGTCGAGAATCAGCACCTGGTGGCCCTGGTCGAGCAGCGCCTCCGACAGATGAGACCCGATGAAGCCGGCGCCGCCGGTGATCAACGCTCGCACGAATGCGTCCTTTCGAGAATGGCGGCCGAGACCGTGTCGATCCGGCCTTCCCTGCCCGCGTCCACGACCTTAGCACAGGCGTTCGTCACCGCAGGCGGTCGCGCGTGGCCACCAGTCGCCACGGCGTCACGGCGGATTCCAGCAGCACGCCCGACGTCAGCTTCGACTCGCCCAGCCGTCGTTCGACGAACGTGATGGGAACTTCGGCAATCCGGCAGCCCTGCCGGGACGCGACGTACAGCATCTCGACGAGAAAGGAATAGCCGTCCGAGATGAATCGATCGAGCGGCAGCGCCGCCAGCGCCTCGCGCCGCCAGCAGCGATACCCGCTCGTGCAGTCGCGCGCCGCGAGCCGGGTCACCGCGCGGATGTACGCGTTGGCGAAGCGGCTCAGGATCTGCCGCCGCCGCGGCCAGTTCACGATGCGGCCGCCCGGCACGTAGCGCGAGCCGATCACCACGTCGGCGTGAGCGGCGGCAGAGACGAGCGCCGGCAGGTGCCGCGGATCGTGGGAGAGGTCCGCGTCCATCTGACAGATGAGATCGACCGGCTCCCCGATCGCCCGCGTGATGCCGTCGATGTACGAGCGGCCGAGGCCGGGGCGCTCCGCGCGGTGCATCACGTCGAGGCGGCCGGCATGCTGCCGCGCGAGGGCGTCGGCCACCTCGCCGGTGCCGTCCGGCGAGCGATCGTCGACCACCATCACGCGAACCGCGTCGTACGCCAGCAGGGCCTCGACGAGCACCGGCAGGTTCTCGCGCTCGTTGAAGGTTGGCACGATGACGATCACGCGCTCGCGCATCAGCGCCGGCCCTCGAACCACAGCGTCGAGATCTGCTCGGAGACGAGTCCGACCAGGAAGATGAGGACGCTCGCCAGGATGAGCAGGACCGACGAATTGGTCACGTGCGACTGCGTGGCGATGGTCCAGGCGGCATACCCGGCGCCGACGAGGAACGCCGCGACGCTCACGGGCAGGAAGATCCGCAACGGACTGTAGATGGTGACCACCTTGAGCAGAATCAGCAGGAAGCTCACGCCGTGGCGTGCGAGCTTGATCTTCGACCGTCCCTGCCGGCGCTCGGCCTGGACCGGCTCGAACCAGACGCTGTAGCCCGCCTTGATGAACGCCAGGGTCGTCGTCGTCGGCGTGGAGAAGCCGTTCGGCAGCAGGTGCAGGAACTCGAGCAGGCGATCGCGCCGGGCGGCCCGGAAGCCGGACGTCAGGTCCGGGATGCGCCGCTCGGTCAGGTACGTCGCGAGCGCGTTGAGGAACGCGTTGCCGAAACGGCGCGGCAGGGTGGCCTGCGTCGACGGCGCCCGTGCGCCGATCACCAGATCGTACGCGTCGAGCCGTGCCGTCAGGCGCTCGGCGTCCGCCGGCCGATGCTGCCCGTCGGCGTCCACGATGAGCACGAACGTCCCGCTGGCCTCCCGAATGCCGGTCTTCACGGCCGCGCCGTTCCCCTTGTTGTATGGATGACGGACGACGCGGGCGCCGGCCTCGGCGGCTTCGATCCCGGTCCGGTCCGACGATCCGTCGTCGACGACGATGATCTCGTGCCACCCGGTCGCCGCGGCCAGCGCCGCAACGAGCGGCCCGATCGAGCCCGCTTCGTTGTAAGCCGGGATGACAATCGAGGTCTGGGCGGTCGCCATCGGCTAGGGGCGGGGCCTACGTCGCGAAGCGGAAGTTGATGATGTCGCCATCCTGGACGATGTATTCCTTGCCCTCGAGCCGGACCTCGCCGTGCTCGCGGCAGGCTGCCATGGACCCGCCTCCGACGAGCGCAGCGTAGCCGACGACCTCGGCGCGGATGAACCCCCGCGCGATGTCGCTGTGAATCTCGCCGGCCGCGATCTGGGCGGCCGTGCCGCGCGGGATGGACCACGCCCGGCACTCGTCCTCGCCGACCGTGAAGAAGGAGATGTACCCGAGCAGCTCGTAGCTGGCCCGGATCACGCGGTCAAGACCCGACTCCTTCAACCCGAGGTCCGCGAGGAAGGCGGACGCATCGGGCGCGTCGAGCTGCGCGATCTCGAGCTCGATCTTCGCGCAGACGGCGACCGCCGCCGTGCGGGCGTGTGAAAGAAACCCGGCCAGTCCCGCGGCCTCCGCGGCGTGCGCCGTGTCGGTCGCCGTCCCCTCGCCACGCGCGAGCTGCGCCTCGTCGAGATTGATCACGAGCAGCAGCGGTTTTGCCGACAGGAACTGGAATCCACGCAGTCGCTTGACGTCCTCGCCCGCGAGGTCGATGGCGCGCAGGGATCGGCCCTCCTCGAGCGCCGATTTGCAGGCCAGGAGCACGTCGCGCTCCCGTTCGAGATCGGCGGACCGCGATTTCTTCAGGTCTTTCTCGAGTCGCTCGAGGCGGCGCTCGGCCACACCCAGGTCGGCGAGGATGAGCTCGTCCTCCATGGCCTGGGCGTCGCGGGCCGGATTGACGGACCCGGACGGATGCGGGACGGCCGGATCGTCGAACGCCCGCAGGACGTGAACCAGAGCGTCGGCGTTCTTGTAGGCGACGACGTCGACGAGCATCTGCGCGCCGCTCGGCCCGGCCGGGGCCGCCAGGTCCGAGAATTCGACCGTCGCCGGAACCCGCTTCCGCGGGTTGTAGATCGCCGTGAGGCGATCGAGCCGCGGGTCGGGGACCCTGGAGATTCCGACGACCGCGTCGCCCTTGCCGTGCGCGGCGCGGGCGGTCTCACGGACGCTGGTCATGAGCTGGAAGAGGGTGGTCTTGCCGCTCGATCCGAAGCCTATGAGTGCTGCCCTGAGCATGACAAACCCCGCATCGTAACACGCGCGCGTTCCGGGGCCCCGGGATGCGCCGCAGTGCCCGTCGCTCGGGGGGAGAAACGCGCGAGCTCAGCCCTTTTGACCCTATTTCCACATCGATTTGGCATACGACCTAGAGAGCGAGTAAAAGGCGAAGATCAGACGTAACTCTCTGATGTGGTGCCGTTTGCTGTTGACATCCCGACCTGCCCCTCTTACCATCGGGTGGATTTTTGTGGATGGAAATGGAGTAGTGCCTCGTGCTCAGGGGCAATGCGCCCGCCCGCATCGATGACAAGGGACGCCTGAAGGTGCCCAACGCCTTCCGGTCCTTGCTCGAGGGTAAGTACGGCCGCGAGCTCTTCCTCACGAGCCTGACCGGTGAGTACGTGCGGATCTATCCGATGCCTGTCTGGCTGGAGATCGAACAGAAGCTGGGCGCGATGGCGTCGACGCATCCGGCGCGGCTGCGCTTTCTCGATCGCGTGAACTACTTCGGATCTCCGGCCGAACTCGACGTCCAGGGCCGCGTGCTGATTCCGGTGCGCCTGCGCGACGCCGCGACGATGGCAGGCGATGTGGATGTCCTGGGACAGTACAACTATCTCGACGTGTGGAACCACGATCGGTTCCTCACCAAGCTGCAGCGCGAGCCGTTCACCGACGACGACGCGCGCGCGCTGTCGGAGCACGGCATTTGAGCGGCGTCGCGGCGCGGCTGCACGAACCGGTGCTCACCGCCGAGGTGCTGAGGCATCTCCAGCCCGAACGCGGCGGTCTGTTCCTCGACTGCACGGTCGGTCTTGGCGGACACGCGCGGGCTCTCCTCGACGCCGGCGCCTCCCGTCTCGTGGGCCTCGACCGCGACCTGCAGGCGCTCGCGCTGGCGCGGCAGGCGCTCGCCCCGTTCGGCGATCGAGTCGAGCTGGTGCACGCCGACTACCGCGGCTTCGAGGCGGTGCTCGACGCGCGCGGCATCGATCGGGTGGACGGCGCGCTGGCGGACCTCGGCGTGTCGTCGCTGCAGCTCGAGGCGGCCGGCCGGGGGTTCAGCTTTCAGCGGGACGAAGCGCTCGACATGCGCATGGACCAGAGCGCCGGAGAGACGGCTGCCGACCTCGTCGCCCGCGCGGGCGAAACGGAACTGGCCGATGCGATCTACGGGTATGGCGAGGAGCGCTTCTCGCGGCGCATCGCCCGCGCGATCGTGCAGGCGCGGCGCGACGCGCCGATCGCGACGACCGGGCGGCTGGCGGCGATCGTCCGCCGGGTCGTGCCGCGGCGCGGCCGGACGCGGATCGATCCCGCCACGCGCACGTTCCAGGCGCTGCGCATCTGGGTGAACCGCGAGCTGGAGGGGCTCGATCGCTTCGTCGAGGCGGCCGCGCGCCGGCTGCGCGCGGGCGGCCGCCTCGTGATGATCACCTTTCACTCGCTGGAGGATCGCGTCGTCAAGCACACGATGCGCGGCCTGGCGCACGGGGACGCGCGCTCGGTGGGTCTGTTGACGAAGAAGCCGGTGGTGGCCGGCGACGACGAACTGGCGCGCAATCCGCGAGCCCGCAGCGCGAAGCTGCGAGCCGTCGAGCGGCTCGCCTGACGGGCGGCTGGCGCCCACGGCGGCGAAGCGGGAGTCGAACGATGGTCGAGCCCTTCGAATACGCGATCAAGAAGGATGTCCGGAACAATCCGATCGTCCGCGAGGTCGACGAGGCTCGGCAGCGCGATCTCTGGAAATCGGTCGGGGTCGCCTGCGTGCTGGTGCTCGTGCTGTTGTGCTCGGCCTGGCAGCACTTCGAGCTCCTGCGCCACGGCTACGAGGTGGAGCAGCTGCAGCACGAGAAAGCCGCCGAGGACGAGATCGGGCGGCAGCTCCGGCTCGAGATCGAAACGCTCAAGTCGCCGGGGCGGATCGAGGCGCTGGCGACGGATCAACTCCACCTCGTCGCGCCGACCCAGGACGAGGCGATCGTGATCGAGCGGGCCAGGCCGGCCGACCCACCGGCGAAATCGGTGGTGGCGCTGCGGTGACAACGGGTGATTGATCGACTCCGGCGCGCATGGACGCGCGACAACGCACGGACGGCCGGGCCCCGCACGCCGGCGCCGGGCTGGCACGGCACGCTGACGCGACGCGTGCTCGCGACCACCGTGTTCTTCGCCCTGTGGGCCATGGGAATCGAGGTGCGCCTCGTCTACCTGCAGGTCGTCGAGCATGCGGACCTTGTGGCGCGCCAGGAGCGGCAGCAGCTGCGCACGATCGCGGCGCCGGCCGAGCGCGGCGACATCCTCGACCGCAAGGGCCGGGTGCTCGCGACGAGCGTGGACGCCGACTCGATCTACGCCGTGCCGTCCGACATCGACGATCCGCCGGCCGCTGTCGCGCGGCTGTGCGCGGCGTTCCGCGACTGCACGGCCAAGGAGCGGCAGTCGCTGACCGAACGGCTCGGCCGCCAGCGGGCGTTCGCCTACGTCCGCCGCCAGGTGTCGCCCGACCAGGCCCGGCGCGTCGCCGACCTCGGCCTCGACGGCATCGGCTTCATCAAGGAGAGCCGCCGGTTCTATCCGAACCGTCAGCTCGCGGCGCATCTGCTCGGCTACGTCGGCATCGACGGCACGGGACTGGCCGGGGTCGAAGCGGCGTACAACTCCCAGATCAGCGGGAAGCCCGGGACGATCCTGGTCCAGACCGACGCGCGCCGGCACGCCTTCAGCCGCGCCGAGCGGCCGCCGACCTCCGGGTCCACCGTCGAGCTGACGATCGACGAGTACCTGCAGTACGTCGCGGAACGCGAGCTCCACCGCGGCGTGACCGAAAACCACGCCGCCGGTGGCAGCGCGATCGTCATGAACCCCCGCACGGGGGAAATCCTCGCGCTGGCCAACGAGCCGACGTTCAACCCCAACGTCTACCGCGACTTCGACGACGCCGATCGCCGCGACCGCGCCGTCCAGGACCTGTACGAGCCCGGGTCGACGTTCAAGCTCGTGACGGCGTCGGCCGCCATCGAGAACAGGATCCTTCCCCTCGACGCGATGATCGACACGAGCCCCGGGCTCATCCGGATCGGCTCGCGCGTGATTCACGACACCAGGAACCACGGACTGCTCTCCTTCTTCGACGTCATCGCCGACTCGAGCAACGTCGGCGCGATCAAGATCGGCTTCCGGGTGGGCTCCGAGCGCCTGAGCCGGTACGTCGAGCGGTACGGCTTCGGCCATCCCGTGTCGCCCGACTTTCCCGGCGAGAGCCCGGGCATCGTGTGGAGCGCGGACACGTTGACCGAGAGCGCGCTGGCATCGGTGTCGATCGGCTACCAGGTCGGCGTGACGCCGCTGCAGATGATCGGCGCGGTCGCCTCGATCGCCAACGGAGGCGCGTACGTCCAGCCGCGCGTCATCCGCGCCATCTACAGGAACGGGCGCCGCTACAGCATCGAGCCGAAGGTCCTGCGGCGCGCGGTAACGGCCGACACGGCCGCCACGCTCACCTCGATCATGGAAGGCGTCGTCGACAGCGGGACGGGAACGGCGGCGCAGATCCCCGGGTACACGGTCGCCGGCAAGACCGGGACGGCCGCCAAGCTGGTCGGCGGCCGCTACTCTCACTCCGACTACAACGCCTCGTTCATCGGCTTCGTGCCGTCCCGCAACCCGGCCGTGGCGATCATTGTCGTGACCGATTCGCCGCACGGGCACCACGGGTACTACGGCGGATCGGTATCCGCGCCGGTCTTCAAGCGCATCGCCGAGGCGGCGATGCTCCATCTCGGCGTCGGACCCACGCTCAATCCGTCGGCGCCCGTGCTCGTCGCCCGGGGGCCGGATTCGTCTTCAGGCCCCGCCGCAGTCGGGGCGCCACTTGAGCCCACGGTGAGCCTGGTGGCCGACGGGGAGCCGGGCACGATGCCCGACCTGACGGGCCTGAGCGTCCGCGAAGCCGTCCGCCGCCTCGCGGTGCTCGGCGTCACTGCGCATCCCTCGGGCGACGGGTCGGTGGTGTCGCAGCAGCCGGCGCCCGGCACGCCGCTCGACCGCGTCGACTCGTGCCGGCTGACGCTCGATCGCGTCGCGGCCCGCCGGGTGGAAGCCGTGCAGCCATGACATGGGCCGAGCTGCACGGAATGCTCACGGGCCGCGGGCTCATCCGCGCCGACGCCGCGCTCCGGGCGGAGGCCGCGGTCGGCCCGGTGACCGGCATCGCCTACGATTCACGCCGCGTCGCGCCGGGCGAGGTCTTCGTCGCGCTCAGGGGACAGCACGCCGACGGCACCACGTTCGCGCGGCAGGCGCTCGATCGCGGAGCCGCCGTCATCGTCGCCGAGCAGCCGCCGCCCCCGGACGTCCACGCGCCGTGGGCGATCGTCGAGGACGCGCGTCTGGCGCTCGCGCTGCTGGCGGCGGAGTTCTACCGTCACCCGAGCGACGAGATGCGGGTCGTCGGCATCACGGGCACGAACGGCAAGACGACCACCGCGTATCTGGTGGCGGCGATCTTCGAGGCGGCCGGCGTGAGGTGCGGCGTGCTGGGAACCGTGGCGTACCGGGTCGGCGACGAGGTGCGCGAGGCGACGCGCACGACGCCCGAGGCGCCCGAGCTGCAGGCGCTCATGCGCGAAATGGTCGATCGGGGCTGCGGCGCCTGCGCGATGGAGGTGTCGTCGCACGCGCTCGCGCTCAGGCGCGTCGACGGAATGACCTTCTCGGCGGCAGTCTTCACCAACCTCACGCGCGACCATCTCGACTTCCACGCGAACATGGAGTCGTACTTCCGGGCCAAGCGCCGCCTGTTCGAGATGCTGCCGCGCGACGCGCCGAGCCTGATCAACGTCGACGACCCGCGCGGGGCGTCGCTCGTGGAGTCGGTCGGCCGCCCGGTGACGTACGGCATCAACCGGGCGGCCGACATCATCCCCGGTCCGGTGTCGTTCACGCTGGACGGTCTGGCGTTCGACGTGCGCACGCCGCGGGGGACCATCCACGTCCGCTCCAGCCAGGTCGGCCGGCCCAACGTCTACAACATCCTCGCGGCCGTCGCGACCGCGACGGCGCTCGGCCTCCCGTTCGATGCGATTGAACGCGGCCTGCGCGCCATCGACGGCGTGCCGGGCCGCTTCCAGGTCGTCTCGCAGGCGACCGACGACGTGACGGTCGTGGTCGACTACGCGCATACCGACGACGCGCTGAGGAACCTGCTCGAGACGGCGCGGCCGCTGGCGCGCGGCCGCGTCATCACGGTGTTCGGCTGCGGCGGCGATCGCGATCGGACGAAGCGTCCGCTGATGGGGGCGGTCGCCGGCCGCCTGAGCGACCTGATCGTGATCACGTCGGACAACCCGCGCAGCGAGGATCCGGCGCGAATCATCGAGGAAATCCAGCGGGGCATCACGCCCGACACGCGCCGTGACGCCGCCCAGCGGATTCTCGCGATTGTCGACCGTCGGCAGGCGATCGGGCGGGCCGTCGAGCTGGCGCGCCCCGGCGACCTCGTGCTCGTCGCCGGCAAGGGGCACGAGAAGTACCAGGTGATCGGCGATCAGGTGCTGCCGTTCGACGACGTGGCGGTCGCGCGCGAGGCGCTCGTGCGGCGCCGCACGAACTCGGGCGTCGTGTAGGGCGGGCCTGTGGCCATCCTCCTGACGGCGGCGTGGGTCGCCCGGGCGGCGGCCGGGACGATTGCAGCCGGCGACGCCGGGCGCGCGTTCGATGGCGTCTCGATCGACTCGCGGACGATCCGTCCGGGCGAACTGTACGTCGGCATTCGCGGGGAGCGCTTCGACGGCGCCGACTTCGCGCCTGTCGCCGTCGATCGGGGCGCAGCCGGGGTCGTCGTGCCGCGGGGATGGCTCGATCGGCGGCGCGCGGCCGCCGCTTGGGAACGGCCGGCAACGGGCGACCCCTCGTCGGCGCCGGTCGTCATCGAGGTGGACGACACGACCGATGCGCTCCAGGCCCTGGGCCGCCGTGTGCGTCTCGAGTCGGGATCGAAGGTCGTGGCGATCACCGGGAGTGCCGGCAAGACCACGACGAAGGAAGTGACGGCGGAGTTCCTGGCGACGCGCTACCGGGTGATGCGCAATCGCGGGAACTTCAACAATCACATCGGCCTGCCGCTGTCGCTCGTCGAGCTGCGGCGGCAGCCCGAGGTAGCGGTCGTCGAGCTGGGCATGAACCACGCCGGGGAAATCAGCACGCTGGTTCGCATCGCCGAACCGGACGTGCGCGTCTGGACCAACGTGGGCGAGGCCCACCTGGGCTTCTTCGCGTCGATCGACGCGATCGCCGACGCCAAGGCGGAGATCCTCGAGCGCGCCAGCGGTTCGACCCTGCTGGTGGCGAACGCGGACGACGACCGGATTGTCGCGCGGGTCGGGCGGTTCGCGGGCCGCGTCGTCACGTTCGGGATCGACCGGGCCGCCGAGGTGCGGGCCACCGAGGTCCGCAACCGGGGGATCGCGGGGACGTCGGCCACCCTGACGACCCAACGCGGATCGGCTGCGCTCGAGACGCCGCTCGTCGGCCGGGCCAATCTGTCGAACGTCCTCGCCGCGGCGGCCGTCGCGCTGGAGCTCGACATACCGCTCGCGGCGATCGTCGACCGCGCGCGAAGCCTCGAGCCGGCGCCGCACCGCGGCCAGATCATCCGCCTGTCGCGCGGCGTGGTGGTCGTCGACGACAGCTACAACGCCAACCCGACGGCCACGCGCCGCGCCCTCGAGGTGCTCGGCGCGGAGCAGCCGGCCCGGCGGGTCGCCGTGCTCGGCGAAATGCTGGAGCTCGGGGACCGGTCCTTCGCGCTGCACGAGGACGTGGGTCGCGTTGCGGCGGGGAACGGCATCGGCCTGCTCGTGACGATTGGCGGCGCGGCCGCCGCCGCGCTCGGGCAGGCCGCGGTGGCGGCGGGCCTGTCGCCCGGGGCGGTGCGGCACTTCGCGGACAGCGACGAGGCGGCCCCGGCGATGGCGGAGATGGTCCGCGCCGGCGACCTGATCCTGGTGAAGGGGTCGCGCGGGGTGAAGAGCGATCGCGTCGTGGAGCGGCTGGTGGCGGAGCTCGCCTGATGCTCTACCACCTGCTCTACCCGTTCCACACCGAGCTGTCGGCGCTGAACGTGACGCGGTACATCACGTTCCGCACGGCGGCCGCCAGCCTGTCGGCGCTGGCGATCAGCCTCGCGTTCGGTCCGTGGCTCGTGCGCAAGCTGCGCGAGTTCCAGATCGGACAGGTGATCCGGCAGGAGGGCCCGTCGACGCACCGGCCCAAGGCCGGCACGCCGACGATGGGCGGGCTGTTGATTCTGACCGGGGCGATCGTGCCGACGCTCCTGTGGGCGGACCTGACGAACATCTATGTCTGGATTGCCGTGTTGACGACGATCGGGTTCGGCGCGATCGGATTCGCCGATGACTACCTAAAGATCGTCCGGCGGTCGCATCACGGCCTCCTGCCGCGCTACAAGATGCTGTATCAGGTGCTCGTGGCGACGGCGGTGGGGGCGACGCTCCTCGTTCTCGCGCACTACGGCGACTACAACACGCGCCTCGTCTTCCCGTTCTTCAAGCGGCTGATCCCGGACCTCGGGCTCATGTACCTGCCGTTCGCGGTCTTCGTGCTCGTCGCCGAGTCGAACGCCGTGAACCTGACCGACGGCCTCGACGGGCTGGCAATCAGCATCTTCGCGATCGCGTCGGCCGCCTACACCGCGCTGGCGTACGTCAGCGGCAACCGCGTGCTGGCCGAGTACCTCCTGCTGGTCCGCTTTCCGCAGTCGGCCGAACTGACGGTCTTCTGCGGCTCGCTGGTCGGCTCGGCGCTGGGGTTCCTCTGGTACAACTCGTACCCCGCCGAGATCTTCATGGGCGACGTCGGGTCGCTGGCGCTCGGTGCCGCGCTCGGCACGGTCGCCATCCTGATCAAGCAGGAGCTGCTGCTCGTCATCGTCGGCGGCGTCTTCGTGCTCGAGGCGCTGTCGGTCATCATCCAGGTGGCGTCGTTCAAGTTGACCGGCCAACGCGTGTTCCGCATGGCGCCGCTGCACCATCATTTCGAGCTGATCGGCTGGAGCGAGCCGAAGGTCATCACGCGGTTCGTGATCGTGGCCATCATCTTCGCGCTGTTCAGTCTGACCACGTTGAAGCTGCGGTGATGGGCGGAGGCTGGAGGCTGGAGCCAGGGGCTGGAGGGTAGAGCGTAGGGGGCCGGGACTGAAGGGGTGGAGGACTGAGCGGTGGAATTCGACGTGAGCGGGCAGAGGGTCGTCGTGGTCGGGGCGGCGCGGAGCGGCATCGCCGCGGCGCGGCTGCTCGCCTCGCGCGGAGCCGTCGTGACGCTGTCGGACGTTCGCCACGACGTGCCGGAGGCCCTATGGCTCGCCGACTCCGGCGTCGGGCTGGAGCTCGGAGGACACGTCCGCGAGACGTTCCTGTCGGCCGACCTCGTGGTGACCAGTCCAGGCGTGCCGCCCGATCGGCCGCTTCTCAGGGAGGCCCGCGAGCGCGGAGTGCCCGTAATCGGGGAGATCGAGCTGGCCTCACGATGGCTGCAGGGCCGCATCATCGCGATCACCGGCACCAAGGGCAAGTCGACCACGACGGCGCTGACAGGCCGGATGCTCGCGGCGGCCGGCTTCGCGGTCACGGTCGGCGGAAACATCGGCGCGCCCCTGAGCGCCCAGGTCGAGGCCTCGACCCCGGACACGCTGCACGTCGTCGAGACCAGCAGCTTTCAGCTCGAGCAGATCGACACGTTCCATCCCTGGATCGCGGTGATGCTCAACTTCTCGCCCGACCATCTGGACCGGCATCCGAGCGTCGAGGCGTACGCGGCGGCGAAGGGTCGGGTCTTCGAGAACCAGGCGCCGGACGACTGGGCCGTGATCAACGCCGACGATCCGGCGGTACTCGCGCTGGCGCGGCGTGGGCGCGCGCGCCAGCGGCTGTTCGCCGTGCGGGAGGCGATCGATGAGGGAACGGTCGTCGCTGACAGGTGGATCGTCGATCGCCGGCGCGACAGCTCCGAGCGCCTGGTGCCGCTCGACGCCATCCGGCTCCTGGGCCCGCACCTCGTTACGGACGTGATAGCCGCCGCGACGGTCGGACGCCTTGCCGGGGCGACGCCGGGCGCGATGACCGCCGCCGTCGAGGCGTTTCCTGGACTCGAGCACGCCATGGAGCTGGTGGCCGAGATCGACGGCGTGCGCTTCGTCAACGACTCGAAGGCCACCAACGTCGAGTCGGCGCTGCGGTCGATCGAGAGCTTCCCCCGCGATCTGGTGGCGATCGTCGGCGGACGGTTCAAGGGGGGCGACCTCGGGCGCCTGCGCGCGCCGCTGGCGGCGCGGGCGAAGGCCGTGGTCGCGATCGGCGAGTCGCGAGGGCTGGTGCACGAGGCCCTGGCCGGCGCGGTTCCTGTGCACGACGCCGACTCGATGGCCGACGCCGTCGCGCAGGCGCATGAGCTGGCACGGCCGTCGGGAGTGGTGCTGCTCGCGCCGGCGTGCGCGAGCTTCGACATGTTCCGCGACTATGCGGAACGCGGACGCACGTTCAAGGAAGAGGTGAAGCGGATTGGTGAGCGGTGAGCAGTCGTCAGTCGGCTTTGCGCGGTGAAGGACTGGCTGCTGGGAACACAGGCTGCCCCGGCCTGTGAAGCTGGTGCCTCCATCCGGAGCCGACTGATGACTGCTGACCGCTCACGGCAATCGTAGATCGTCGGCCAGGCAATGTTTCGGAAGAAATGCCGTTCAGCTGTAGAGGGGCGGCCGAGTCGAGGGCGAGCGACGACTGGTCGTGGGGTGGGCCCCACGACCAAGTAGAGGACGAATGGCCCGGAAACTCAAGTCTGACAAGGTGTTGTTCGTCGCGACCGTCCTGCTGGTCGGCCTGAGCATCGTCATGGTGTACAGCGCGTCGGCGGTGATGGCTATGGAGAGGTACCAGCGCCCCTACTTCTTCCTGATCAAGCAGGGGATGTGGGCGGCGCTCGGCATGGCCGTGCTGGCCCTCGTCATGCGCGTGGATTACCGGATATATCGCCAGCCGGTCTTCATCTGGTCGTGCCTCGGCTTCGTGGTCCTCGGGCTGGTGGCGGTGCTCTTCAGCCCGCCCGTGAACAACGCGCGCCGGTGGTTCGCCGTCGGACCGCTGGGCATGCAGCCGTCCGAGCTGGCGAAGCCGGCGGCGATCTTCTTCATCGCGGCGGTCCTCGAGCGCCGGATGCACCGGATCAACGAGATCGGCTACGCCCTGCTGCCGATCGGCATCGTTGTCGTCTGCCTCGTCGGGCTGATCGTGCTCGAGCCGGACTTCGGGACGTCGATGTCGATCGTGCTCATCGCGGCGGTAATGGTGTTCGCGGCAGGCTTGAACTACACCTACATCCTGGCCGTGGCACTGTGCGCGCTGCCGACCGTCGCCCTCCTCGCGATGGGGGCGAGCTATCGGCGGCGCCGGCTGCTGACGTTCCTGAATCCGTGGGAGGACCCGCTCGGGGACGGCTTCCAGATCATCCAGTCGTTGATCGCGGTCGGCACCGGTGGCGTGTGGGGGAAGGGGCTCATGAACGGCGTCCAGAAGCTGTTCTACCTGCCCGAGCCGCACACCGACTTCATCTACGCGGTCATCTCCGAGGAGCTGGGGCTCATCGGCGCCACCCTGGTGCTGGTCTGCTTCTGCGTGATCACCTGGCGCGGCCTGCGGATCGCACTGCGGGCTCCGGACAGCTTCGGCGCGCTGCTTGCGGTCGGCCTGACGACGATGGTCGCCGTCCAGGCCTTCGTGAACATCAGCGTCGTTCTCGGGTTGATGCCGACAAAGGGGATTCCGCTGCCGCTCGTGAGCTCGGGCGGATCGTCGATGCTCATCAGCCTGCTCGGCATGGGCATCCTGCTCAACGTCTCCCAGCACGCGTCGTCGCAGGCATGAACGCGGGCCAGGCAGGCAGGGTGCGCAGGACGGGTTGGGCTGGACCAGCACGCGTGCCTGGACAGCAGGGCTTCCGGCCATGCCGACCCGGGGACATGGCGATCCGGGGCGAAGCAACGGCGTCAGTTCGCGGCGGGGGTGGGCTCCCGCCGCCTGTGAGACGAAATGGCTCTGCGCGTGGTCATTGCCGGAGGGGGCACGGGAGGCCACCTGTATCCTGGCGTCGCGGTCGCGCGCGAGCTGCTCGTGCGCCAGTCCGATGCCCGGATCACCTTCGCGGGGACCGCGCGTGGCATCGAGTCGCGCGTCGTGCCGCGGGAAGGCTTCGACCTGGATCTGATCCGGAGCGGTGGCCTCAAGGGCAAGTCGGCGCGCGATCGTCTGCGCGGCGCGGCGCTGGTGCCCCTGGGGATCGCCGACGCCTGGAGGATCGTGTCGAAGCGCCGGCCGGATCTCGTGATAGGCGTCGGCGGATACAGCTCGGGACCTGTGGTGCTGGTGGCCGCACTGCGCGGCGTGCCGACGATGATTCTCGAGCAGAACGCCGTGCCGGGCCTGACCAACCGGCTGCTGGCCCGCTTCGTCCGTGCGGCGGCCGTGACGTTCGACGAGACGAAGGCGTTTTTCGGTTCGAAGGCGATTGTCAGCGGCAACCCGGTCAGGCCGGAGTTCCTCCAGGCCGGGGAGCCGCAGGAGTCGGCGGCCGATGACCAGACGAGGGTTCTAGTTTTTGGCGGCTCTCAGGGCGCGCACGCGATCAATCTGGCCATGGTGGAGGCAGCGCCGGAGCTGGCGAGGGGCGGTCTCGGTCTTCGTCTCACGCACCAGACGGGAGAGCGAGATGTGGAGATGGTCCGCGCCGCCTATCACGCGGCGGGGCTTCAGGCCGCGGTCGAGCCGTTCCTCTACGACATGGGACGACGGCTCGGACAGGCGGAGCTGATCGTCAGCCGCGCGGGCGCGACGACGCTGGCGGAGATCACGGCGGCCGGCAAGGCGGCGATTCTCGTGCCGCTGCCGACGGCGACCGACGATCACCAGCGGCGGAACGCCGAGGCGCTGGCCCGGGTGGGGGCGGCCGAGGTGCTGCTGCAGTCGGAGATGACGGGCCGCACGCTCGCCGCGCGGATTCAGGCGCTCGCCGGCGACGCGCCACGCCGGGCGCAGATAGCGGCCGCGGCCCGCGCGCAGGCGCGACCCGACGCCGCGAAGGCGATTGTGGCGCGGGCGCTCGAACTGGTGGCAGGCGGCGGGCGGGCCGGTCGGTCGGACGGGAACGGGCGTGCTGGGTAAGACGCGACGCGTGCACTTCATCGGGATCGGCGGCATCGGCATGAGCGGCATCGCCGAGCTGCTCGCCAATCTCGGATACGCCGTCAGCGGATCGGACGAGAAGCGCTCCGCGGTGACCGATCGGCTGTCGTCGCTGGGCATCCGCATCGCGACCGGACACGACGCGGCGAACGTCGGAGACGCGGACGTCGTCGTCGTCTCGTCGGCGGTCAAGCCGGCGAATCCGGAGGTCCTGGAGGCGGTCCGGCGACACGTGCCGGTGATCCCGCGCGCCGAGATGCTCGGCGAGCTGATGCGGCTCCGGTACGCGATCGCCGTGGCCGGGGCGCACGGCAAGACGACGACGACCTCGATGATCGCGCTGGTGCTCGAGCGCGCCGGGCTCGATCCGACGGCCGTGATCGGCGGGCGGCTGAGCGCCTTCGGCAGCAATGCCCGGCTCGGACGGGGCGAGCTGATGGTGGCCGAGGCTGATGAAAGCGATCGATCGTTCCTGAAGCTGTTTCCGACAATTGCGGTGATCACCAACATCGACCAGGAGCACCTCGAGAACTACGGCGGGTTCGACGACCTGCAGCAGGCATTCGTCGACTTCGCGAACAAGGTGCCGTTCTACGGCGCCGTGGTGGCGTGCGCCGACGACGTCCATCTGGCCGCCGTCCTGCCGCGCGTGACGCGGCGCGTGACGACTTATGGCCTCGACGCGCCCGACGCCGACGTCACGGCCACCGGCGTGCAGCTCGGACCGCTCGCCGTCGAGGCGACGATCGTGCAGCGCGCGCGCCGCCCGGACGATCCCGCGGCCGGTCTCACGACGCTCGGTCGGCTGTCGATGCCGGTCCCGGGGCGTCACAACCTGCAGAACGCGCTGGCGGCCGTCGCGGTGGGCGTCGAGCTCGGGCTGCCGTTCGCGCGCATCGCCGCCGGCCTGCGCGAGTTCCGCGGCGCCGAACGGCGGTTCGAGGTGCGCGGCGAGCCGGGCGGGATCCTCGTCGTCGACGACTACGGCCACCACCCGACGGAGATCGCCGCCGTGATGGCGGCCGCGCGGGGTCTGGGCCGGCGCATCGTCGTCGTGTTCCAGCCCCACCGCTACACGCGGACGGGGGTGCTGATGGAGGCGTTCGGCCCCGCCCTCTCCGGCGCCGGCCACGTCGTGCTGACCGACATCTACCCGGCGGGCGAGGCGCCGATTCCGGGAGTCACGATCGAGGCGCTCGCCGCCGCGGTGCGGCGGTCGGTCGACGCGAGGGTCGACGTCGTGCCGCGCCTCGAAGACCTGGTGCCGGCCGTCGTCGCCGCCGTCCGTCCGGGCGACGTCGTCATCACCCTTGGCGCCGGGTCGATCGGCACCGTGGCCGAGCGGCTGATCGCCGCGCTGGCGGGACGTGGGGCATGAGCCCGGTTGCGGCGCCGGCCGACAAACGGTTCCGGCGCGCGCACGTCAGGCCGTCACGGCGTCGCGACG
Organism: uncultured Acidobacteriota bacterium; assembly: GCA_963840225.1. Taxonomy (GTDB): domain Bacteria; phylum Acidobacteriota; class Vicinamibacteria; order Vicinamibacterales; family CAVVIG01; genus JBLMXQ01. The sequence continues at coordinate 866,872 of CAWIYH010000003.1, read as the reverse complement.
ACTGGCGGCGATTCGTCGTGCCGCTGGCGCGGTACGCGGTCGTGACCATCGTGCTGGCCGGCATCGGGTGGGTGGGATGGCAGGCGGTGGCGCGCGCGAGCGTCTTGAAGATCGGTCGCCTCGTCGTTCGGGGCAACGACCACTTGTCGCGCGGCGAGGTGCTGGCCGTGCTCGGTGGCCTTCGCGGCCGGAGCCTGATCTGGACCGACCTCGAGCCATGGCGGCAGCGGCTGCTGGCGTCGGCCTGGGTGCGGGACGCGGCGTTCAGGCGGTCGTTGCCGGCGACCGTGGAGGTGGTGGTGTCGGAGCGGCAGCCGGTCGGGATTGCGCGGCTCGGCGGCGATCTCTATCTGGTGGACGAGCAGGGGACGCTCATCGATCAGTACGGGCCGCACTACGCGGAGCTCGATCTCCCGATCGTCGACGGCCTGGCGGCACCGGGGCAATCGGCGGGCGGAACGACCGACGCGAACCGCGCCGAGCTGGCCGCGCACGTCATCGACGCGCTGCGCGGACGGCCGGACGTGGCCCGCCGTCTGTCCCAGGTCGACGTCAGCGACGCGCACGACGCGGCGATCATCCTCGAGGGCGACCCCGCGGTCATCCACCTGGGCGACGAGCGCTTCCTGCCGCGCCTCGACTCGTACCTGGAGCTCGCGTCCGCGCTGCGCGAGCGGGTCCACGCCATCGACTACGTGGACCTGCGGTTCGATCATCGGATCTACGTGCGGCCGGCGCCGGCGGCCCGGCGGGGCGAACCCGGCGGCCAGGCGCGGCGCGGACGGCACAGTGGCGGGGACGGCAGGCCGTAACCAACGGACCTCGGAGGCAGCGTGGCGCGCAAAGAGCGATACCTGGTCGGGCTCGACGTCGGCACATCCAAGGTGACGGCGGTCGTCGGCGAGATCCTCGACCGCGGGGGGCTCGACGTGGTCGGCCTCGGCGTCGCCGAATCGCGCGGCATCCGCCGCGGCGTCGTGGTCAACCTGGAGGCGGCGGTCGACTCGATCAAGAAGGCGATCGAGGAGGCCGAGCTGATGGCCGGCGTCGAGATCGACTCCGTCCACCTCGCGCTCTCGGGGCCCCACATCAAGGGCTTCAACAGCCGGGGCGTCATCGCCGTGGCGGGCAAGAACCGGGAGATCACGCGCGAGGACGTGCGCCGCGCGATTGACGCCGCCAAGGCCGTGTCGCTGCCGACCGGGCGCGAGATCCTGCACGTCCTGCCGCAGGATTTCGTCGTCGACGAGCAGGACGGCATCGGCGCGCCGGTCGGCATGACCGGCGCGCGGCTCGAAGTGAACGTCCACATCGTCACCGGCAGCCAGAGCTCGACGCAGAACATCGTGGCCTCGGTCAACCGCGCCGGCGTCGAGGTCACCGAGACGGTCGTCGAACAGCTCGCCGCGAGCGACGCCGTCCTCACCGACGACGAGAAGGAGCTCGGCGTCGCGTTGGTCGACATCGGTGGAGGCACGACCGACATCGCGATCCACGAGCGCGGCAGCCTCTGGCACACCGCGGTCATCGGCGTCGGCGGCGATCATTTCACGAACGACATCGCCGTCGGGCTGCGGACCCCCGTGCCCGACGCGGAGAAGATCAAGCGCAAGTGCGGCTGTGCGCTGTCCGGCATGGTCGACGAGGACGACACCATCGAAGTGGCGAGCGTCGGCGGCCGCAAGCCGAGGGTGATGGCCCGGCGCATCCTCTCCGAGATCCTGCAGCCCCGCGCCGAGGAGATCTTCCACCTGGTGTGGGACGAGATCCGCCGCGCGGGCTACGAGAAGAGCCTCAACTCCGGCATCGTGCTGACCGGCGGCGGCGCGATCCTCGACGGCATGCCGGAAATCGCCGAGCAGATCTTCGACCTGCCGATCCGCCGGGGCTGCCCGGCCGGCGTCGGCGGTCTGTCGGATCACGTGAACAGCCCGACCTTCGCCACCGGCGTGGGACTGGTGCTGTACGGACACAGAAATCTCGCGGGGGACGCCGCGCGCGTGCCGGTCGGCGCGGGCGCGTTCGGCCGCGTGGCCGGACGGCTGCGCGGCCTGTTCAAGGAATTCTTCTGACACGAGGGGGAGCGACGATGGCCGATCTGTACAAATCCGATGCCGAAGACATTCGCCGACTGCGACTGCGGCTGGACGAGGAGAGTAGCGCGGGCGCGCGCATCAAGGTCGTGGGCGTCGGAGGCGGCGGCAGCAATGCCGTCAACCGAATGGTCAAGTCCGGGCTGGACGGCGTGGAGTTCATCGTTGCCAACACGGATCTGCAGGCGCTCAAGCAGAACCCCGCGGCGGTCAAGCTGCAGATCGGCAGCAAACTGACCAAGGGCCTCGGCGCCGGGGCCGATCCGAACGTCGGCCGATCGGCGGCGCTCGAGGACACGGACAAGATCATCCAGGCGCTCGACGGGGCCGACATGATCTTCGTGACGACCGGACTCGGCGGCGGCACCGGCACCGGCGCCGCGCCGGTCATCGCGAGCCTCGCCAGCGAGCTCGGCGCCCTCACCATCGCCGTCGTCACCAAGCCGTTCAAGTTCGAGGGGCGCAAGCGGCAGCTCCAGGCCGAGCGCGGGCTCGAGGCGCTTCGCGACTGCGTCGACACCATCATCACCATTCCCAACGAGCGGCTGCTCACGATCATCGATCGCACGACGCCGCTGACCGACGCCTTCGCGACCGCCGACGATGTGTTGCGCCAGGCGATCCAGGGCATCTCGGACCTGATTCTCGTGCCGGGGCTCATCAACCTCGACTTCGCCGACGTCAAGACCATCATGTCGGGCATGGGCCTTGCCATGATGGGGACGGGGGTCGCCGAGGGGCAGAACCGGTCCATGGAAGCCGCGCGCCGGGCCATCTCGAGCCCGCTGCTCGAAGGCGCGTCCGTCAACGGATCGCGCGGCATCATCATCAACGTCACCGGCGGTCCGGACCTCTCCCTGGTCGAGGTCAGCGAGGCGTCGCTCATCGTGCAGGAGGCGGCCGACGAGGATGCGAACATCATCTTCGGCGCCGTCGTCGACCCGCAGCTCACCGGCAAGGTGAAGATCACCGTGATCGCCACCGGCTTCGGCCCGCCGGGCACCGTGCGGGCGGCGGGCGTTCCCGCCACGCAGACCCCGGTCGACATGAGCGCATACGCCGATCACGCCCGGCTGCGCGCCAGCGAGCCTGCGGTGCCGACCGCGGTGGCCGCGAGCCTCGATCGGCTGTCGTTACCGCGGCTGACGATCGCGCGCCGGCCGCTGCTGGACCTGCCGCTGGCCGCGGCGGCCGGCAGCGCCGTGAACCCGGCCGCGCCGGCGGCCGAGCTGCCGCACGGCGAACCGACCGCCGACGCCGATCTGAGCGCGAGCTTCGACGTGCCGGCCTTCCTGCGGCGCCAGGAGGGCTGACGCGGCGGCGGGACGGCCTCAGCCGGATCGGCGTTCTCGGTGGTAGAGTAAGTAGATCCACGGCAGTCGAGAACGCCGACGTCTGAGCTTCAGGGTCCGTAGGGGCCCCACGCCGCATGAAGTCCTGGCAGCAGCGCGAGCGCGCACGCACGATCCTTTCGAAAGAGACCGGCTACACCGTGAAGCCGCATGGGAACCGGCTGCGCGTGGCGCTGGCCTTCCCCAACACCTACTGGGTGGGGATGTCGAATCTCGGCTTCCAGACGGTCTACAAGCTCTTCAACTCGGAGCCGGACATCGTCTGCGAGCGGTTCTTCCTGCCGCCCAAGCAGGAGCTGGCCGAACAGCTCGAACACCGGGCGCCACTGCTGACGCTCGAATCGCAGACGCCCGTTTCCGACTTCGACGTCATCGCGTTTTCGGTGTCCTTCGAGTGGGACTACGTCAACGTGCTCACGCTCCTGCGTCTCGCCGGCGTCCCCCGGTACGCCGCCGAACGAACCGACGCACACCCGCTCGTCCTCATCGGCGGCGCCGTGACGTTCGTGAATCCCGAGCCGCTCGCGCCGTTCGCCGACCTCATCGCGGCCGGCGAAGGCGAGGCGCTGGTTCCGCCGATCGCGCGGGCGTTCGCCTCGGCCGCCGATCGCGGCGATCTCCTGCGCCGCCTTGCCCAAGAACGGGGCTTCTACGTGCCGGCGTTCTACGAACCGGAGTACGCGCCCGATGGCACCTTGAGCCGGGTCGTTCCGACCGTGGCGGACGCGCCCCTCCCGGTGAGGAAGGCCGCGCTCAGGACCACCGACGCCGTCGACCCGCCGTCGACCGGCATCTTCACGCCCGAGACCGAATTCGGATCCCGGTTCCTCATCGAGGTCGTGCGCGGCTGCGCGAACCTCTGCCGGTTCTGCTGGGCGGGCTACAACTACCTCCCCGTGCGCGCGTTCCCCACCGATCGCATCCTGCAGCTCGCTCAGGACGCGAGGCGGTTCGCGTCACGCGCCGGCCTGGTCTCCATCGCCCTGTGCGATCACCCGGACATCGAACGCATCCTGGCGCGTCTGTGCGAGATGGGCTACGGGATCAGCCCCGCGTCCCTGAGGCTCGACGATCTCACCCCGGCAATCGTGTCGACGCTCCAAGCCAGCGGAGAGCGGTCGATCACCATCGCGCCAGAAACGGGATCCGATCGCCTCCGCCGCGTGATCAACAAGACGGTGACCAACGACGAGATTCTCGACCGCGCCGACCTTATCTTCGCGAGCGGCATCGAGAACCTGAAGCTGTACTACATGATCGGCCTCCCGACGGAGACAGACGACGACCTGGTGGCCATCCGCGACCTGACCCTTCAGATGCGCGATCGCATGGTGAAGCATGCGAGGCCGCGAGGCCACATCGGCCGGATTGCCGCCAGCGTGAACCCCCTGGTTCCCAAGCCCGGGACCGCCTATCAGTGGCTGCCGATGGAGGACGATGCGTCTATCGACCGCAAGATCAAGCGGCTGCGCGCGCTGACCGCCGGCATCGACAACGTGTACTTCACGATCAAGTCGCAGCGACACTCCTACTATCAGGCGCTCCTGTCCCTCGGCGATCGTCGTGTTGCGCCCGCCATCGAGGCCGCAGAGCGGAACGGACAGAACTGGCGCGCGGCGGTCGCAGCCGCCGGCGTGGACGCCGACTTCTACATCTTCCGCGACCGCGGCCGGGACGCGGTGCTGCCGTGGGACATCATCGACGGCGGCATGAAGGCGTCGTTCTTCCAGAACGAGCTCGCCAAGTCGCTTCGCGAAGAATGGACGCTCCCGCCCAAACGGCAGCAGGAAAACGCCCGCCTGCTTCCCGTCATTTCCTAGGCCACGCGTCCTAGGCCACGCGTCCGAGGCCGCCCGCCCCGCTGCCGCCCCGCTCCGTCAGGTCGCGCGACTCACGACGCGACGGCCGCCTGGGCCTCGAAGTCCTGGTACGCCGCCAGGATCAGCTCGCGGATCCTCTCCTGCGCCGTCGAGTCGACGATGGGCCGCAGCAGCGCGAAGCTGCGGCGTTCTCCGTTGACGCTGTATTGACGCGCGGGGAACGTGACGTTCCGGCCGTTGCCGCCGCGACGCTCCCAGATGCTGAACCCGATGAGCTTGAGGCCGTCGAGCGGTCCCTCACCAAAGTGCAGTTCGGCGTCGGCCAGCTTCCCGGGCGGGTTGCCCTTGTCGTTCGGTGTGATTTTGACGGTCACGATGCGCTCCTCGTCTTCGATTGGCAGGTGACCGTCGTTCTCTCAAGGTAGATGCCGGCGGGCGAACGCCGGTTCCGGGACTGGAACCATCAGGGAACAGGCGACTTGCGTCGCCGGCCGGGGACTCGGCCGGCGGGCGGCCGGCGCGATGGCCTTCGCCTGACAACCCGGGTTGCCGAACCTCCCGCCGCGGGATTGCCCCGGATCGCGTCACGCTCCCAGGAGCAGGACCTCCGCAAGGGCGATATCGTCGGAGTGCGTGATCGTCAGGAGCGACGAGCCCCCGCCGATCAGCGTGAAACGGCGCGCGGCCCCCCCGTGGAGGGCCAGATGGGGCGGGCCCCCCTGCCGCACCACTTCCACGTCCCGCCACAACACACCCTGGGAGCGCCCCGTGCCGAGCGCCTTCATCGCCGCTTCCTTGGCTGCGAAGCGCCCCGCGAAGTGGATGGCCGGCACGCGCCGCCGCAGGCAGTAGGCCACCTCGCCCTCGGTGAAGATCCGGTGCAGGAATCGCTCGCCGTACCGTTCAATCGTGTCCGAGATACGATCGATCTCCGTGATGTCGAGACCCAGTCCGATGATGTCGGGCATGACGATGATTATTCACCAGGCGTGGCGCCGGCCCGGCTCGCGACCCCGGCGTGGCTGCTGACTTCCAGTGGACGTCCGGGCCCGCGGGTCCGGCGCTCGTGTGCGACCGGCTGGCGTCGGTCGCGCCGCATCTCTTCACGACGGCGCAGTGGCGGCTCGGTTCCGCGACGCTTCATGACGAGGCGGCCGCCTGGGACGAGGTCGCCCGGTCGCTGCAGCTCGACGCCGCGCGCTTTCTGCGCCTCCACCAGGTGCACGGCGCCGACGTCGTCGTGGCGCGCGCGGACGATCCGGGGCCCGACGTCCGGCCGGCCGCCGACGCCATCCTCTCCGGCGAGCCGGGGTCCGCGGTCGCGGTCCAGACGGCGGACTGCGTGCCGCTTCTGATGGCGGATCAGCGCACGCGCGTGGTGGCAGCGGTGCACGGCGGATGGCGCGGCATCGCGCTCGGCGTGGCACGGGTGGCGGTCGAGAGCCTGCGGACGGCGCTCGGAAGCCGCCCCGACGATCTCGTGGCCGCCATCGGTCCTGCGATCGGCGCCTGCTGCTACGAGGTGGGAGAGGACGTCCGCGAGCGGTTCGCCGCGGCGGGGTTCCCCCCGGCGGCCCTCGGCCGGTGGTTCCACGAGCGTCCCCTGACGATCGACGGCAATCCGCCGATGCCCGGTCTGCCCCACCCGCCGCGGTCCGGCCACTGGTACTTCGACGGCTGGACCGCCACGCGCGACCAGCTCGTCGAGGCCGGCGTGCCGGACCGACAGATCCACATCGCGCGCCTCTGCACGGCCAGCCACCCCGGCCTGCTGTGCTCGTACCGGCGCGAGGGCCGATCCGCCGGCCGGATGGCTGCGGCGATCCGGATGGGGCCCTGAGATCGGCGTCGAGATCCTGCCGGGATTCACGCCGGCGGGCTGCGCGGCTTGACCGGCCCGGTCGCCGGGAGTAGCGTGCGCCGATCAGTGGAGGCGGTCCATGTTGCTCACCTCTCATCCCGGCAGGTCGGTCGTGATCAGGGCGGCGGCGATGGCGGTTGCGGCCGCATGCATCGCGGTCGGCCGCGCTCAGCAGGCACCGCGCATCAATCCCGACGTCTACAAGGATCTTCACTGGCGGTACGTTGGCCCCGAGGGCAACCGCGTGTCCGCCGTTGCCGGCGTGGCCGGCGACCCGCTCGTGTACTACGCGGGCAGCGCGTCGGGGGGGATCTTCAAGACGGTCGACGGCGGCGTCCACTGGACGGCGATCTTCGACGACGAGCCGGTGCAGTCGATCGGTGCGCTGGCCGTGGCGCCCTCCGATCCGAACATCGTCTGGGCCGGCACGGGAGAGCCGTGGATTCGGAGCCACATCTCCATCGGCGAGGGAATCTACCGGTCGACCGACGCGGGCAAGACGTGGGCGCGCATGGGCCTCGACAAGACCGGTCGCATCGGCCGGGTCGTCATCGATCCGGCCGATCCCGACATCGTCTTTGCGTGCGCGCTCGGCACGGCGTACGGCCCTCAGCCCGAGCGCGGAGTCTTCCGCACGGCCGACGGCGGGAAGACGTGGCAGCGGACGCTGTTCGTCGACGAGAACACTGGCTGCTCCGACCTCGCGATGGACCCGGGCAACCCGAGGATTCTCTTCGCCGGCATGTGGCAGATCGAGCTTCATACGTGGGGGCGCGAGAGCGGCGGCCCGGGCAGCGGCCTGTTCATGTCGCGCGACGGCGGTCTCACCTGGAAGAAGCTGACCGGCCACGGGCTGCCCGGCCGGCCGGTCGGCAAGGTGATGCCGGCGATCGCGCGGTCGGACCCGCGGCGCGTCTACGCGACCATCGAGACCGGCGACGGCGTTCCGTGGCACGAACAGCCGACCGATCGCGGGCAGGTGTGGCGATCCGACGACGGCGGCGACACGTGGAAGATGGTCAGCGCCGACCGGAACGCGATGGGTCGGACGGCTTACTACGGCCGGATGGCCGTCTCCACCGACAACGAGAACGAAACGTATTTCCTGAACGCCTCGTTCAGCAAATCGATCGACGGCGGAGCCACGCTCATGCCCCAGCGCGGCCTCGAAGCGCCGGGCGGAGACCACCACGACATGTGGATCGACCCGACCGACGGCAACCGGATGATCGTCGGGCACGATCAAGGCGTCTCCATTTCGGAGACGCGCGGCCGGACCTGGCTCAAGCAGCGCCTGCCCAACGCGCAGATCTATCACGTGACCGTCGACAACCAGATTCCGTACGATGTGTACGGCAACAAACAGGACGGGCCGTCATACCGGGGACCGAGCAACAGCCGGCTCGATGAAGGCGGCGGTCCGTTCCAGCGCGGCATTCCGCGCGCGATGTGGCACTCGATTGGAGGCGGCGAGAGCGGCTGGGCGACGCCGGATCCGGTCGATCCGAACATCATCTGGTCCACCGCGTCAGGCTCCGGCAGCGTCGGCGGCATCGTCGTGCGCTATGACGAGAGCCGACGCCAGACGCGGAACGTCGAGGTGTGGCCCGACGACGAAAACGGGCCGGCGGCCGACCTGAAGTATCGGTTCATCTGGGACGCGCCGTTCGCCATCTCGCCACACGATCACAACACGATCTACACCGGCAGCCAGTACGTGCACCGATCGACCGACGGCGGCCAGAGCTGGCAGCAGATCAGTCCCGACCTCACGCTGAACGACAAGAGCCACCAGCAGAGCTCCGGCGGCCTGACGCCCGACAATATCGGCGTCGAGTACGCGGACGTCGTGCACGCGATCGCGGAGTCGCCGAAGCAGGCGGGGCTCATCTGGGCCGGCACCAACGACGGCCTGGTGCAGGTGAGCCGCGACGGCGGCAAGACCTGGACCAACGTGACGAAGAACATCCCCGGCCTGCCGCCTCTCGGCACGGTCAACAACATCGAGCCGTCGCGATTCGATGCGGGAACGGCCTACGTCACCGTCGACCTGCACCAGGTGAACAACCGTGATCCGTTCGTGTACCGGACGACCGACTACGGCAGCACGTGGACGTCGATCACGACCGGCATTCCGCATTCGATGCTGAGCTACGCGCACTGCATCCGCGAGGATCCCGTCGAGCGCGGACTGCTGTACCTGGGCACCGAGAACGCGGTCTACGTCTCGTTCGACGACGGCGCCGGGTGGCAGCCGCTGCAGATGAACCTGCCGCACGCGCCCGCCTACTGGCTGACGGTCCAGGAGCCGTTCGGCGATCTCGTCCTCGCCACCTACGGCCGAGGCCTCTGGATCCTCGACGACGTCGCGCCGCTGCGCGAACTGAAGCAGGTGGCCGACGCCGCCGCGCACCTGTTCGCGCCGCGCAACGCGTACCGCTTCCGCCAGATCACGGCGCCGGCGGTTCCCTATGACGACCAGACGATTGGCGAAAACCCTCCCTACGGCGCCGACATCAACTACTACCTGAAGGCCGCGCAGCACGACGAGGTGACGATCGCGATCCAGGATGCCCGGGGCCGCACCGTGCGAACCCTGAAGGGGCCGGGCGGCGCCGGTCTCCATCGCGTCAACTGGGACCTGCGCGATGCGCCGTCGGAGCGCGTCGTGTTCCGGACCAGCCCGCTGTATGCGCCTGACATCCGCGTCGGTCCCGACGGGATCCGGGAAGGAGGCGGGTTCGGGTCGGGCGGCGGCGGCCTGGCCGTCCTGCAGCCGCCCGGTGCCTACACGGTCAAGCTCTCGGCCGGGGGCCGCGACTACACGGCGCCGCTTCGGGTCGTCAAGGATCCGCATTCGGCGGGCACCGAGGCCGACATCGCCGCGCAGCAGCAGCTGCTGGCCTCGCTGCGGCACGACCTGGACACGGCGGTGAACGCCGTGAACGACGCGGAAGTGGTGCGCGCGCAGATTGACAACCTGGAGACCCTGACAACGAGCGCGGAGATGAAGAAGGCGGCGGAGGAATTCGCCGAAAAGGTCGCCGCGATCGAGGGCGAGCTCGTCGAGCTGCGGGCGACCGGCCACGGCCAGGACGGCGTCCGGTGGGGCTCGAAGCTCGTTCAGAAGTTCGGCTATCTCGCCAACGGGCTGCAGGATGCCGACTTCAAGCCGACGGACCAGCAGGCCGCCGTGCTGAAGGATCTGGAAAGCCGCCTCGCCGCCCTGCAGCGCCGGCTCGACGAGGTGTTCGGCCGCGAGCTCGGGGGCCTCAACGAGCGCCTGCGGGGGGCGAACCTGCCGATGATTGTGACGCGGACGCGACGACCGACGGACCAGTGAGGCGCTGCCCGCGCCGGCTACGGCTCGGCCGCATCGTCCATCGCGCGGTTCGCGAGCCGGTCCGCATGGGCGTTGAGCGAGCGGCCGACGTGCTCGAAGGTGACGCGGCCGATCTCGTGCGCGAGGAGGGTGGCCCTGGCGTGCAGCGGCTGCAGTCCCGCGTTCTTCACCTTGTAGGCGCCGCGCATCTGCTGGACGAGCAGTAGCGAGTCGGAGCGGACTCGGGTGCGCCGGCAGCCGTGTGCGCGCGCCCACTCGAGCGCGGCGATGAGCCCCCGATACTCAGCGACGTTGTTCGTCGCGACGCCGATGGCGTCGCCGAACTCCTCGATCAGCGAGCCGTCCGCACGCTCGATGCGGACGCCGTACCCGGCCGGACCGGGATTGCCGCGGGCGCCGCCGTCGATGTAGGCGACGATGTCAGCGTCGCCGGTCCCCGGGGCCGCCGGCATCACTTGGGCGACGACGCGATGTCGCCGGCGGCGGCCGTGGCGGCAGGCGAGAAGTACATGATGCGCTGACAGCTGTCGCACTGCACGATCGTCTCGTTGCGACGGATCGTGTTGAAGACCTGCGGGCGCAGCCGGACGTGACAGATCGTGCAATGGCCCTCGCGCGCCTCGGCGACCGCGACGCCGTTGCGCCGGCCGGCGACCAGCTCGAAGGTGGCGAGGACACCGGGATCGACGGCGGTGACGACGGCCGAACGCTCGGCCGCCAGGCGATCGATCGAGGCTTTCATCTCGGCGAGCTCGGCGGCGAACGATTGCCGCTCGGCCTCGACCGCCTTCTGCTCCCTGGCGAGCTCCGCCTCGGTCCGTTTGACGGCGGCGGTCAACTCGTCGCCCTCGAGCATCCGCTCGAGCATCCTGTCCTCGATCGCCTTCACCTCGTCCTGGGCGAAGCCGATCTCCTTCTGCATCGCGTGGTATTCCTGGTTCGTCTTGACCGCCATCGCCTGCTCGCGGAACTTGGAGAGCCGGCCCTGGTGGACGGCGACCTCCTTTTCCATCTGGCGCCGGGCGCCCTGGTTGTCGGCCAGCCGCGCCTTGGCGTCGGCGACCGCCTGGCGCGCCGTCTCGATCCGGGCGTCGAGCGCCTCCTGCCGCTCGGGCTCGGCGGCGAGCTGGCGCCTGGCGTCGGCGACGGCCAGGTCGATCCTCTGAAGCGTGATCAGGCGTTCGAGATCAGCGTGCATGTGCAGAAAAGAAAAAAGCCCCGGCGCTCGCGCACCGGGGCTGGATCAGTTGCGGCAGGCGAGGCCGCATGAGCAGGCGTCCCAGGTTGTGCTGTCATCACACGACCGTTCATAGTGCGTCAATCGGCCATTCGTCGTTCGGGGGCCCGCATCGCCGTCTCGCGGCAGGGCGGGCGAAGGTGGGCCCACCAGGATTCGAACCTGGAACGGGCCGGTTATGAGCCGGCGGCTCTCACCGTTGAGCTATGGGCCCGTAACATGATTGCAGATTGCCGATTGTCGATTGCAGATTTATTTTCAGTTCAGCAATCAGCAATGTGCGATCAGCTGGTCCGGCCCTCGAGAAACGCGCGCAGCTTGCGGCTGCGCGACGGGTGCCGCAGCTTCCGCAGCGCCTTCGCCTCGATCTGGCGGATGCGCTCGCGGGTCACCGCGAAGCTCTGACCCACCTCTTCGAGCGTGTGCTCGCTGCCGTCGCCGACGCCGAAACGCATCTTGATGACCTTCTCTTCGCGCGGCGTCAGCGTTTTGAGCACCGACTCGGTCTGTTCCTTGAGATTGAGGTTGATGACCGCCTCGGCCGGCGACACCACCTGGCGATCCTCGATGAAGTCGCCCAGATGTGAATCCTCCTCTTCGCCGATCGGGGTTTCGAGGGAGATCGGCTCCTGAGCGATCTTCAGCACCTTGCGCACCTTCGACACCGGAATGTCCATGCGCTTGGCAATCTCCTCGGACGTCGGCTCGCGGCCGAGCTCCTGGACGAGCGCGCGCGAGGTCCGAATGAGTTTGTTGATCGTCTCGATCATGTGAACCGGGATGCGGATGGTGCGCGCCTGGTCCGCAATCGCGCGGGTGATCGCCTGGCGGATCCACCAGGTGGCATACGTCGAGAACTTGTAGCCGCGCCGGTACTCGAACTTGTCGACGGCCTTCATCAGGCCGATGTTGCCCTCCTGAATGAGATCGAGGAACTGCAGCCCGCGGTTCGTGTACTTCTTCGCGATCGAGACCACCAGGCGGAGGTTCGCCTCGACCAGCTCTTTCTTGGCCTGCTCGGCCTGCCACTCGCCGCGGATAATCGTATCGAGGGTGCGCTTGAGCTCGTCGGGCGCCTGCTCGAGCGTGTCGGTCATCCCTTTGAGCTTCAGCTTCAGCTCCTTGCTCTGCCGCTGGACGCTCTTGCGGTCTTCTTCCTTGAGCCTCTGCTTCTTGTTCTTCGGATTGAGCTGACGTTCGTGCCCGTCGATGTCGCGCTGCACGGCCTTGACGCTCTCGACGGCCTCCTTCATGTCGTCGATCAGGCGCCGCTTGACCGACTCGGTGAACTCGATTTCGCGAATGAGTTTCGACACCTCGACGCGCGCCCGCATGGCCGCCCACTTCGCCCGGCGGTACTTGCGCTTGTCGCGCGTCGTCGCCCCTTTCGGCGTGCCGGCGAGCTTCTCCTCGAGCTTCTCGGCGATCGCGAGCGCCTTCCTCACCGCCTCGATCTGCTTGCGAACCTGGCGGCGGCGCTCCTCGATGCGCTCGTCGGTAATCTCCTCGTCATTGAAGATGACGAGCTCGCGGATGGTCCGCTCGCCGCTCTCGAGATGGTCGCCGAGCTGGATGACGCGCTTGGCGATGAGGGGGGTCCGCGAGATCGACTTGACGACCGCCAGCTTGCCGCGCTCGATGCGCCGGGCGATTTCCACCTCCCCCTCGCGCGTCAGGAGGGGCACCGTGCCCATCTCGCGCAGGTACATCCGCACCGGGTCGTTGGTCTTGTCCAGGGCGCCCGGCGTCAGGTCGAGCTCGAGCTCCTCGGCGCCTTCACCCGTACGGTCGATCGCCTTGTCGTCGCGCAGGTACTTCTGATCCGAGTCGATGACCTCGATGCCTGCACTGCCGAACGTATTGAACAGGTCGTCGAGCTCGTCCGACGAGGTGATTTCCGACGGCAGGAGCTCGTTCACCTCGTCGTACAGCAGGTAACCCTTCTCCTTGCCGATGTTAATCAGCTGCCGGACTTCATCGTATTTTTCTTCGATCGACAAGAGCGTTCCTCCTACGTCAATTCCTCGATCCGCTGCGCCAATGTCCGCTTCTGGGTGAGCAGCAGATTGATTGCTTCCCCGTCTCCAGCCGGCCCGAGCTCCTGCAGCCGGTCAATCTCTCGCTGGACCGCGGCGCGTTCCCGTTCCCAGCGCAACCGTTTCAGCATCCTCACACAGTCGCCCAGCTCCGTGGCCGGAGGCCTCGACTCCCCCGCGACCTGGGTGACCAGCTGGGCCTGCATTGTACTTAGACGCCGAAGTAGCTCCGACGGTAGAAGATCCAGCGGCTCGACCTGCAGGGTGCGCGCCAGTTCGAAGACATCGCGGGCCGCCAGACTCTCCAGGTCCGCCGGCTCGAGCTCGGCCAGGAGGGCCAGCGTGCTGGCGGTCTGATGGAACAGGCCCCAGATCAGGCCGCGCTCGGCCGGCTTGACCGTGCCGAAGCCGGGCAATTCCTGCGTCGAGAGGGTGGTCCGGCGACTTACAGCCGCCTTCCGGACCTCCGCCCGCACGACTTCTTCGGTCACCTGCGCCTTGTGCGCCAGACGGTCGCCGAACTGGTCCCGGGTCGCAGCGTCGGGAATCCGCGCCGCGACCGCCAGCATGGTGGTCAGGAACTGACGGCGCTGCTCGGCGCGACCGAAATCCACCCCGACGGCCGCCCGGTCGAGCAGATATTCCAGATAGTGCCGGGCATTGCGCAGTCTTTCCCGGTAGGCCTCGGCCCCGTGGCGTCGGATGAAGGTATCGGGATCGTCCCCCTGCTCCAGCAGGACGACCTTGACCTCAAATCCCTCGCTGACGAGGAGTTCGCTCGACCTGGCCGCCGCGTTCTCACCAGCCCCGTCGGGGTCGAAGTTCAACTTCACGTTGGTCGTGAACCGGCGCAGAAGATGAGCCTGCTGCTGGGTCAGGGCCGTGCCGCACGAGGCGATGACCGGGGCGCCGTTGGCCTGAAACGCGTCGGACTGGAAGACCTGAGCGAAATCGAAGTAGCCCTCGACCAGGAGCGCGTATCCCTGGCGCCGGATGGCCGGCTTCGTCAGGTGCAGCCCGTACAGCGTCCGGCCCTTGGAGTAGATCGGGGTCTCGGGCGAGTTCAGGTACTTCGGCCCGCCCTGCTGGCTGTCCATCTGCCGGCCGCCGAAGGCGATGACCGATCCGATGTCGCGGCAGATCGGCACCATCAGCCGGTGCCGGAAGCGGTCAACCACCTCACCGCTCTCCCGCTGCACCAGCAGCCCGCTCTGCAGCAGCAGCCCCTGGGTAAACCCCTGCTTGAGCAGCCGGCCTTTCAGCCCCTCGCGGGCCGCCGGGGCGTAGCCAAGACCGAGCTGCTCGATCGTCTGGGGCGTCAGGCCCCGCTCGGCCAGCTGCTGCCGGGCCCGGGCGCCAGACGGCGCGGCGAGCTGCTCGCGGAAGTACGAGACCGCCATCTCGTGCACCTTCAGCAGGGATTCCCGGACCGCCGCGTCGCGCCGCGCGTCCGGGTCGTCCTGGGTCGGCTCCGGCAGGGCCACGCCGAACCTCTGCGCGAGCATCCGGAGGGCGTCCTGGAAGCCGACCTTCTCGTGCAGCTCGAGGAACTTGAAGACGTCGCCGCCGGCGCCGCAGCCGAAGCAGTGGAAGAACCCCTTGTCGGGATCGACGTGGAACGACGGCGTCTTTTCTCCGTGGAACGGACAGAGCCCCTTGTAGGTCCGCCCCGCGCGCTTCAACGGCACGTACTCCTGCACGACCTGCACGATGTTCGCCTGAAGGCGCAGGTCGTCGATGAACGACTGGGGGAAGAGGGCCATGCTCAATCAGCCCTCATCATTCCTTCAGCTCCACCACCGTCACCCCGCCGCCGCCCTGCTCGGGCGGCGCGCTCGCGAAGTGTGCCACCAGAGGGTGCTGCTGGAGAAAGCCGGCGAGCGCCCGCTTCAGCTGACCGGTCCCGTACCCGTGAATCAGCCGGACCGTGCGGACGTCGCCCAGGAGCAGCTCGTCGAGGAAGCGCTCGGCGCGCGACAGCGCCTCGTCGACCGTGCACCCGATCACGTTCAGCTCGGAGGCCACCGCCTCGCGCGGCTGCAGCGCGACGCTCACGTTCACGCGCGTCGGCGGCGCCACGCCGCCAACCACCCGCAGCTCGCCGATCCGGGCGCGCATCCGTTTGCCGCGGACGTCCACCTCGGCGTGTCCATCATGGACCGCCGTCACCAGGCCCTCGAGCCCGAAACCGCCCACCACCACGCGGTCGCCCACTTCCGCCGCGCGGCCGGTCGCCGTGCGTTGGGGAGCAACGTCGGCAGCCGCCGGCTCGATCGTGTTCTTGGCCACCGCGTCCACCGCCGCGCGCGCCTCGGCACGAAGGGTACCGGTCTCGCCGGTCGACACCGGATGACGGGCGGCCTCGCGCGCCAGCGTGTCGGTGCGGCTCTTGAGAGCCCCGATGACGGTATCGATCTCGCGGCGTGCCTGGCGGACCTGTGCCTCGAGCTCCTCGGTCAGGCGTCGGCGGAACGTCTCCTCCCGCTGGCGCAGGGCGTCCTCGCGCTGGTGGATTCGCGCTTCGGCGGTCTGAAGCGTCTCGCGCTCGCGCGCGGCGAGCCGCTGTTCGTGCTCGAGCGCGCGCATGTCGCGATCCACCTTTGCGAGGTGTTCGGAGAGCTGCGCCTCGCGCTGGCTGAGGTTCTGCCGGGCCGCCTCGACGATCGCCGGATTCAGCCCGAGGCGCGCCGCGATCTCGAGCGCGAGGCTTCGGCCCGGCGAGCCGTACACCAGCTCGTAGGTCGGCGCGAACGTCTGCTCGTCGAAACCGAACGCCGCGCCGGCCACGCCGTCGGTCGTCGACGCATACGTCTTCAGCGCGTCGTAGTGGCTCGTGGCGATGACCGTGGCGCCGCGGCGCCGGAAGTGGTCGATGACGGCCACACCGAGCGCGCCGCCCTCCACCGGATCGGTGCCCGAGCCGACCTCGTCGAGCAGCACCAGCGCGGGCGTCGTCAGCTCGCGATCCATCGACGCGAGATTGGCGACGTGTGCCGAGAAGGTGCTGAGGCTCTGGTCGATCGACTGCTCGTCGCCGATGTCGGCGAACAGGGAGCGGAAGACCGGGAGCCGCGACCCGTCCGCCACCGGAATCCGGAGGCCCGCCTGCGCCATCAGCGCGAGCAGGCCGGCCGTTTTGAGCGCCACGGTCTTGCCGCCGGTGTTCGGCCCCGTGACGAGCAGACAGGTTGCCGGCCGCTCGATCCGGATGGTCACCGGCACGGGGCCGGCGAGGCTCGCGGCCGATTCGCCGATGCCCGGGATGAGCAGCGGATGCCGCGCCGCGAGCAGCTCGAAGGTGCCGTCGCTCGTCAGCACCGGTTCGACGCCGCCGAGGGCCTCGGAGAAGCGCGCGCGGGCCTGCAGCACGTCGAGCTCGACCGCCGACTCGATCGTGCGGTGCATGTCGACCGCGCGGCCCCTGAAGGCGTCGGTCAGCGCGAGAAGAATGCGCCTGATCTCCTCGGCCTCCTGCTCTTCGAGCGCGACGATGTCGTTGTTGATCTCGACCGTGCTCAGCGGCTCAAGGTACACACTCGCGCCGCTCGTCGACGCGCCGTGCACGATGCCGGGGATGCCCGCGCGGTGTTCGGCCTTGACGACGAGGACGTAGCGGCCGTTGCGCTCGGTGACGACCTGCTCCTGGAGGTACTTGACGGTTTCCTTGCCCCGCAAATACGACTCGAGCGTGCCGCGCAGCCGCGACCGCTGCTTCCGCAGCCGGTCCCGGAGGCTCCGCAGCTCCGGGCTGGCGTGGTCGACCACGTTGCCGGCCGGGTCGATCGTGTCGCGCACGGCCGCCGTCTCGCCCTTGAACGACGCGGCGCCACCGGACGCCGCCGCCAGATGCGGGAAGGCGCCGGGGGCCCGGCGGATGGCGGCGCGCGCCTCGTCCACCGAGTCGAGGAACGCGGCCAGCGCCAGCAGCCGCGCCGGTTCGAGCGCGCGCCCCTCGACGGCCAGCGCGGCCAGCACCCGCGGCAGATCGCTCCCCGCGCGCAGCGGGAAGAGCGGATTGGCCGCCAGGTACCGGACCGTTTCCGTGGTCCCGGCCAGCAGATGGGCCACCCTGGCTGCGTCAGACGAGGGCGCCAGCCGCGCGAGCCGCTCCTCGCCCATCGGCGTGAGGCCGAAGCCGCGAACGGCCTCGACGATCCGATCGAATTCGAGAGCCCGCAGGGCTCCAGGCTGCATATCGTGAAAACCGGCCGGAAACGAAGATACCGCCGGGGAGGCGGGCAACCACCCAATCTAACACGTGCAGGGGCTGGAGGCCAGCCCCTACAAGTGATTGATCAACGAGGCGATATTGGCGGCGCCGAAGCCGTTGTCGATGTTCACCACCGAGACGCCCGAGGCGCAGCTGTTCAGCATCCCCAGAAGGGCGGCCAGGCCTCCGAAGCTCGCGCCGTACCCGACGCTCGTGGGCACGGCGATCACCGGCACGCTGACGAGCCCGGAGACCACGCTCGGCAGCGCGCCCTCCATGCCGGCGATGACGATGATGACGCGCGCGGCGGCCAGCCGGGCCCGTTCGCCGAGGAGGCGGTGCAGGCCCGCCACACCGACGTCGTAGAGACGCCCGGTCGTGTTCCCCATCAGTTCGGCGGTGACCGCGGCCTCCTCGGCGACCGGCAGATCCGACGTGCCGGCCGCGCAGACGAGAATCGTGCCCTTGCCCGGCGCGACGTCGCACTGGCGCAGCGTGATGGTCCGCGCGTCCGCGCGGTATTCTGCGCCGGGCACGACCCGGCGGACGGCGTCGAAGGCCGCCGGCTCGGCGCGCGTCACCAGCAACGTCGATCCGCGCGCGACGATCTCGGCGGCGATGGCGGCGATCTGGGCAGGTGTTTTGCCTAGACCCAGGACGACTTCGGGGAAGCCTTGGCGCACGGCCCGGTGGTGGTCGACGCGGGCGAAGCCCAGATCTTCGAACGGACGAGCCCGGAGCGCGTCGAGCAGACGTTGATGAGCTACGTCGGCGTCGATGACGCCGCGGCCGAGGTCGTCGATGAGTTGCTGCAGTTCGGTCGTGTTCATGCTCGACGCATCACGTGCAAAGGCAGGCCCTTTTGTTGACCTTCCCGGGACCCGGCAGTAATATAAGCGATTGTGCCGTCGGGGCTTCCTGTGGCTCGTCCGACCAGTGACCAATGACGCCCTCTGAAACCCTGACACTCTCTGCCTACTTCTTCGTCCTCATCATCCTCGCGGTCTACGGCTGGCATCGCTATTACCTCGTGTATCTCTACATGAGGAACCGCGACAAGGAGCCGCGCCCCGGGCCGCTGCTCGATCCGGTCCCGGTCGTCACCGTCCAGCTGCCGCTGTACAACGAGATGTACGTCGCCGATCGCCTGATCGACGCGGTCTGTCGCCTCGACTACCCGCGTGATCGTCTGGAAATCCAGGTCCTGGACGATTCCGTCGACGAGACGCGCGCCATCGCGCAGCAGGCGGTCCGGCGGTGCGCCGAGCAGGGCCTGGACGTCAAGTACTACCACCGCACGGATCGGATCGGATACAAGGCCGGCGCCCTCGAAGCCGGCCTCAAGGTGGCCCGGGGCGCGTTCATCGCGATCTTCGACGCCGACTTCATCCCGTCGCCCGATTTCCTGCAGCGTCTGATGCCGCACTTCGCCGATGCCGGGGTCGGGATGGTCCAGGCCCGCTGGGGCCACATCAACCAGGACTACTCGCTGCTGACCAAAATCCAGTCGATCCTGCTCGACGGCCACTTCGTGCTCGAGCACGGGGCACGCAACCGGTCGGGCCGGTTCTTCAACTTCAACGGCACCGCCGGCATCTGGCGGCGCGACGCGATTTCCGACGCCGGGGGTTGGCAGCACGACACGCTCACGGAAGACCTGGACCTCAGCTATCGCGCGCAGCTGCGCGGGTGGCGCTTCGTTTTCGTGTCCGAAGTCATCGCGCCGGCTGAGGTGCCGGTCGAGATGAACGCCTTCAAGTCGCAGCAGCACCGCTGGGCGAAGGGCTCCATCCAGACCTGCCGCAAGCTCCTCCCCCAGATTCTCACGGCCCGCGTCCCGCTGGCGATCAAGGCCGAGGCGTTCTTCCACCTCACGGCGAACTTCAACTACCCGCTCATGGTGGTGCTCTCGATCCTGATGTTTCCGTCCATGGTGATTCGCTACAACATGGGCTGGTACGAGATGCTGCTGATCGACGTCCCGCTCTTCTTCGCGGCGACGTTCTCTGTCTGCAACTTCTACATGGTCTGCCAGCGGGAGATTCACAAGGACTGGCGCGCCCGGCTCAAGTACCTGCCGTTTCTGATGTCGATCGGCATCGGCCTGTCCATCAACAACACGCGCGCCGTCTTCGAGGCGCTCTTCAACAAGAAAACCGAGTTCACCCGCACGCCGAAGTACCGGATCGAGGGCGACGCCGACGAGTGGGTCGGGAAGAAGTACCGCCAGTCGGTGGCCGTGCAGCCGCTGGTCGAGCTCGCGCTCGGCCTCTACTTCACCGCCACGGTGTTCTACGCGCTGGCCAACCAGATCTACGGCACGCTGCCGTTCTTGGTCCTCTTCCAGATCGGCTTCCTCTACACGGGACTCCTGTCGATCGTCCAGCAGTACGCGGGCGATCCCGTGGTGCTCAACACCCAGGTGGCGAGTGGCAAGTAAGGCAAGGGTCGCAGTTCTCCGCGTCGCTCCGGACACCATCCTTCAGGACATCGATCGGCTGCTCGAGCTCGGCGGCGCGAGCCGCGCGCTCGCTCCGGGCCGGACGACCATCCTCAAGGACAACATCTCCTGGCATTTCCCGTTTCCGGCGGCGAACACGACGCCGTGGCAGCTCGAAGGTACGATCCAGGCGCTGGCGCGCCGGGGCTTCATCGATCTGGTCTGCGTCCAGAACAAGACCGTGGTCACCAACGCCTTCAAGGGCGAGGACCTCAACCACTACGTCCCGATCTTCAGGCAGTACGGCGTCCCCGTCCTCTACAACTTCAAGGACGAGGACATGACGTGGGTGCGGCATCGGCCGAAGGCCCGCATGCACGTCCTCGATCGCATCTTTCCCGAAGGCATCCACATTCCCGACTACTTCGCCGGCAAGAACATCGTCCACCTGCCGACGACCAAGTGCCACATCTACACGACGACGACCGGCGCCATGAAGAACGCGTTCGGCGGGCTGCTGAACACGCGCCGGCACTACACGCACTCGTGGATTCACGAGACGCTCGTCGATCTGCTCGCCATTCAGAAGGAGATTCACCCGGGGCTCTTCGCGGTCATGGACGGCACGACGGCCGGCAACGGTCCCGGTCCGCGGACGATGTATCCCGTGGTGAAGAACGTGATGCTGGCGTCAGCCGACCAGGTGGCGATCGACGCGGTGTCGGCCAAGATGATGGGCTTCGACCCGATGTCGCTGCAGTACATCCGGATGGCGCACGAGGACGGCCTGGGCGTCGGCGATCCGCGCGACATCGAGATCGTCGGCGACAGCGACGCGGCGCGCGAGAACTGGACGTTTCACGTCGGCAAGAACCTGGTGCGCGTGGGCGGCGGCGATCTGATCTGGTTCGGGCCGCTGAAGCGCTTTCAGAAATTGTTCTTCCACACGCCGCTCGTGAACGGCTTCATCCTGGCCAGCGACGTCTACCACGACTTCTACCGCTGGCCGCTCGTCGACCGCCGCGTGTTCGAGCGCTGGTGCGACACGACCGACTGGGGGCAGCTGTTCCTGCGGTACGCGCAGATGGGACCGCAGGGCGCGCCGCCCGCAGTCGACGTACGCGCTCCGGCGGCGCCCGCCTCCACCCCGGTGCACTAGCGGCAAGGCGGAGACCTCGGCGGCCGCTAGGCGGCGACCAGCGTCGGCTCGATTCGGTAGGAATGCGTGATCCTGACCGACGCGCGCAGCATCGCGCTCACCGAACAGTACTTCGTCTCCGACAGCTCGATCGCCCGTTCCACGTCCGCCGTCTTGATGTCCTGGCCGAAGAAGACGTACTCCACGTGAATGCTGGTGAAGACCTGCGGGTGTTCTTCGGCCTGCTCGGCGGTCAGCCGCACTTCGAACCCGTCCAGCCGGACGCGCTTCTTCTGCAGGATGGAGACGACATCGCTGCCCGTGCAGCCGCCGAGCGCCACCAGGACGAGCTCCTTCGGCCGCGTCGCCGCGTTGCTGCCGCCGAACTCGGCCGGCCCGTCCATCACGACCCAGTGATTCGAGTCGGTCTTCGCGGCAAAGGTCAATCCCTGTAGCTGCTTGACGACGGCCGTCTTCTGCATGTCGCTGCTCCTGTGACGAAAGCCCGGACCCCTCACGGGCCCTGTTCGATGGATGCGGGTCCGGGCAAAAGGTGACACCCCGCCGGATCAGTTGACGGTCGGTCCGGCCGGCGGGCCCTGGATCGGCAGCTTCTTCAGGCACATGAACCAATCGAGACAGACGTAGTCCTTGGTCGGCGACTCGACGCGCTCCCTGGCCGCGCCGCACGACCCGGGGGGCGGTACGATGACCTCGTCGCCCGGGCGCCAGTCGGCCGGGGTCGCCACGCCGTACTTGTCGGTCGTCTGCATGGCGACGAGCAGGCGTTTGATCTCGTCGAAGTTGCGGCCGTTCGAGAGCGGATAGTAGATGAGCGCGCGGATCTTGCCTTGAGGGTCGATGAAGAAGACCGCTCGGACCGCCTTGGTATCGTCGGCGGAGGGCTGCACCATGCCGTACTTCCGCGCCACGTCCATCTTGATGTCGGCGATCACGGGAAAGGTGACCTCGACCTCCTTCATCCCCTTGTACTGGATCTTCTCGCGGATGGTGCGCAGCCAGGCAATGTGGCTGTAGGTGCTGTCGATTGACAGGCCGACCAGCTCCGCGTTGAGGGCGCGGAGCTCCGGCTGCATCCGCGCGAGGGTCATGAACTCGGTCGTGCAGACCGGCGTGAAGTCAGCCGGGTGGCTGAAGAAGATCACCCACTTGCCGTGGTAGTCGGCGGGGAAGTTGATGGGGCCCTGCGTCGTCTCCGCGATGAAGGCTGGCGCATCCTGTCCGATGAGTGGGATGGAGCCGTCGAGCATGGCAGACCTCCTTGGCGATGTGGCCGAAGACGGCAGCGGAGCAAGGTCCGCGCCGCCCGCGCATTCGAGCGGGCGCGGGCAACTCCCCGCGTTTCAATGGATTGGCCACCGGTCCCTCGGCAGCTGGTTCCGGCAATCCGCCGGGTGCGCCGCCCTGCGCCGACACTCCGGCGATCGAAGGCCGGTGTAGACTGCTGCGGTCAACGCGCCATCCTCATGACGTGACGCGAAAGGAGAGCGCCATGAACTACGGCCGCCTCGTGCTCGCCGCCCTTGTCGCCACAGTCGTTGATGCGGTGTACGGATACGTCGTGTACGGCGTGATGCTGGGCGGCGCGTTCGCGCAGTATCCGGGCGTCTTTCGTCCCGCCGAGGTCGGGAACGCCTACCTGCCCGGGATGTTCGTCGGCATTCTCGTGGCCCTGTGCGCGGCGGCGTTCATCTACGCGAAGGGATACGACGGCGGTGGAGGCCTCGGGGAAGGGCTCCGTTTCGGGATCCTGCTCGGCGTGGTCGACGTCGGCTACTACGTCGGCGTCAACTACGCCATCCTGAATATCGGCCGCCGGCTGGCGGCGTCGCTCGCCGCCGCCGGCTTCGTCGAGTGGCTCGTCGTCGGCGTCGTGATCGGAGCGCTCTACCACGGGCCGGCCGCGTCGCCGAAACGCCGGGCGGCCGGAGTATGATTCAACGTGATGACCACGGGGGAAAGGCCCAAGGCGGGACTCGAGGACATCGTCGCGACCTCGTCGGCGATCTGCTACCTGGACGGCGCTCGGGGCGTTCTGGCGTACTGCGGGTACGACATTCACGACCTGGCGCAGAAGGCGACGTTCGAGGAGGTCTGCTACCTGCTGTGGCATCGGCGGCTCCCGACGCGCGCCGAGCTCGGCGATCTGCAGTCGCAGCTCGCCGCGGCGCGGAGGGTGCCCGAGCCGATCATCCGGCTGCTCCGTCAGCTGCCGGCCGGCGCGGGCGCCAATGACGGCATGGATCTCCTGCGGACCCTGACGTCGGCGCTGAGCCACTACGATCCGGACGCGGCCGACGGCTCGCCGCAGGCCAACTACCGCAAGGCGGTCCGCCTCACCGCTCAGACGGCCTCCATCGTCGCCACGATCGGGAGGATGGCGGCGGGTGGAGGACCGATCCATCCCGATCCGGCGGCGGGGCATGCGGCGAACTTCCTCTACATGTTGACCGGCGAGCGGCCCGGCGGTCTGGCCACCAGGGCGTTCGACATGGCGCTGGTGCTGCACGCCGACCACGAGCTGAACGCCTCGACGTTTGCGGCCCGCGTGGCGGCGGCGACACTCACTGACATCCACTCGACGATCGTGGCGGCGATCGGCGTGCTGAAGGGCCCGCTGCACGGCGGCGCGAACGCCGACGTCATGCGGCTTCTCCTCGAGATCGGCGGTGACGCGCCGATCGAGCGGGCCGAGGAGGTCGTGCGCGGCAAGCTCGCCCGGAAGGTCAAGGTCCCCGGCTTCGGGCACCGGGTCTACCGCACCGAGGATCCCCGCGCCACGCACCTGCGCCGGATGTCGAAGGAGCTGACGGCGAAGGCGGGGCAGGCAGTCTGGTACGAGCTGTCGGCGCGCATCGAGCAGCTCGTCAGGCGCGAGAAGGGCCTGAACCCGAACGTCGATTTCTATTCCGCGTCGACCTACTACGCCCTCGGGATTCCGATCGATCTCTTCACGCCGATCTTTGCCGTCAGCCGCGTGTCCGGCTGGACGGCGCACGTGCTCGAGCAGTACGCGAACAACAGGCTCATCCGGCCGCGCGCCGACTACGTCGGTCCGGCCTATCCTCAGCGTTACGTGCCGCTGGAGGCCCGATAGACGGGCGGTTCCGGGTTCGGCTCCCGGCGGGCGACGCCGCCGGGCCCGGGGCGGGTCCGTGCCAGCTATAATTGAAAGTTCGTGTTCGCTCGCATGGATCGGCAGTACATCCGCAACTTCTCGGTCATCGCGCACATCGATCACGGCAAGTCGACCCTGGCCGATCGCTTCCTCGAGACGACCGGCGCGCTGCAGGCGCGCGAGATGGAAGCGCAGGTCCTCGACGCGATGGACCTCGAGCGCGAGCGCGGCATCACGATCAAGGCGCACCCGGTGCGTCTGGCGTATACCGCCGCGTCGGGGGACAAGTACGTCCTGAACCTGATCGACACGCCGGGACACGTCGACTTCTCGTACGAGGTCACGCGATCGCTCGCCGCCTGCGAAGGGGCGTTGCTCCTGGTCGATGCCTCGCAGGGCGTCGAGGCGCAGACGCTCGCGAACGCGTATCTGGCCGTGGACAACGACCTCGAGATCATTCCCGTCATCAACAAGATCGACCTGCCGAGCGCGCAGCCCGAGGAAACGCGGCGGCAGATCGAGGACATCATCGGCCTCGACGGCGCCGGCGCGATTCTGGCGAGCGCGAAGGACGGCACCGGCGTGCCGGAGATCCTCGAGGCCATCGTCCACCGGCTGCCCCCGCCGGCCGGCGATCCAGACGCGCCGCTCAAGGCGCTGATCTTCGACTCCTGGTACGACGCCTACCGCGGCGTCGTGATCGTGATCCGCGTCATCGACGGCGCCATCCGGCCGGGGATGAAGCTGCGCCTGATGGCCAACGGCCAGGACTACGAGTCGCTCCAGCTGGGCGTCTTCACGCCGAAGGCGGTCGAGGTCGACGAGCTCGGCGTCGGCGAGGTCGGGTTCCTCGTCGCGAACATCAAGAACGTCGCCGACGCCAAGATCGGCGACACGATCACCGAAAGCGCGAGGCCGACGGCCGAGCCGTTTCCCGGCTTCAAGGAACTGAAGCCGATGGTCTTCGCGGGCCTGTACCCGGTCGAGGGGCACGAGTATCCGCAGCTGCGCGAGGCCCTGGACAAGCTGCGGCTGAACGACGCCTCGTTCTTCTACGAGCCCGAGACGTCGGCGGCACTCGGGTTCGGCTTCCGCTGCGGATTCCTGGGGCTGCTCCACATGGAGATCGTCCAGGAGCGGCTCGAGCGCGAGTTCAACATGGACCTGGTGACGACCGCGCCGGGCGTCCTGTACCGGGTGACCACCACCGACGGCGACGTGCACGAGATCGACAGCCCGGCCAAGCTGCCCGACGCCGGCCGGATTGCGAAGATGGAGGAGCCGGTCATCACGGCGATGATCCTGACGCCGGCCGAGCACGTCGGCGGGATCCTCCAGCTCTGCCAGGACAAGCGCGGCGTGCAGAAGACGATCGAGTACCTCTCGACCGATCGGGTGCTCATCACCTACGAGCTGCCGTTCAACGAGGTGGTGCTCGACTTCTACGACCGGCTGAAGACGATTTCGAGGGGCTACGCCTCGCTCGACTATCATGTGACCGGCTACTGGCCCTCGCCGCTCGTCAAGCTCGACATCCTGGTGAACGGCGACCCCGTGGACGCGCTCTCCGTGATCGTCCATCGGGACATGGCGTACGACCGCGGGCGGGCGCTGGCGGCGAAGATGCGCCAGCTCATCCCGCGGCAGATGTTCGAGGTGGCGATCCAGGCGGCCATCGGCAGCCGGATCATCGCCCGGGAATCGGTGAAGGCCCTGAGGAAGAACGTGCTGGCGAAGTGCTACGGCGGCGACATCACGCGCAAGCGCAAGCTCCTCGAGAAGCAGAAGGAAGGCAAGAAGCGGATGAAGCGGGTGGGCCGGGTCGAGATTCCGCAGGAGGCGTTCCTGGCGGTGCTCAAGATGGGGACGGAGCCGGAAGGGTAGAAATGGCCGACACCTTCAAGAAGTCGACCGCGCGCGAGTACTTCGAGTCGATCGTCATCGCGGTCATCCTGGCGCTGTTCATCCGGACGTTCGTCGTGCAGGCCTTCAAGATCCCCACCGGGTCGATGGAGAACAACCTGCTCATCGGCGATCACCTGCTGGTGAACAAGTTCGTGTTCGGGCCGACCGAGTCCCGGTTCGAGCGGCTGCTGCTGCCGGTCGGCACCATCAAGCGCCGCGACGTGATCGTGTTCAAGTACCCGGAGGAGCCGGATCGCGACTTCATCAAGCGGGTGATCGGCCTGCCTGGCGAGACGCTGGAGCTCCGCAACAAGAAGGTGTACATCAACGGCAAGCCGCTCGACGAGCCGTACGTGCACTTCCTCGAGGCGCCCGAGAGCCCGTCCGCGTACCGGGAGCTCACCGCCTACGACGTGCGCGAGCGCTACGGCCCCGTGACCGTGCCGGCGGACCACTATTTCGTCATGGGCGACAACCGCGACAACTCGCAGGACAGCCGGTACTGGGGATTCCTGCCGAGGAGCTACGTCAAGGGCAAGGCGCTCGTCATCTACTGGTCGTACGAGGCCGACCGGCAGGACTACGAGGAAGAGGGCACGGGCGCGACGCTGCGCGGCATGGCGTCGGTCTTCGTCCACTTCTTCACGCGCACGCGCTGGGACCGCATGCTGCACCAGATCCGGTAGTGAGCCTGATCAAGTTTCTCGTCAAGCTCGCGCTCGCCGCGCTCATCGTCAACGCCACGTGGCGGGTCGGCACGGCGTATGCGGCCTTCTATCGATTCAGGGACGCGGTCGAGGAATCGACGCGATTCAGCGGCAATCGGCCGGTGGACGCCTTGCGCCAGCGGGTGCTCGACCTCGCCAATCAGTTCGACCTCCCGCTCACCGACGACGGGTTCACGGTGAAGCGCGTCGAATCGCACATCTTCGTGGACGGCGAGTACACCGAGCCGATCGCCATCCTGCCCGGCTACGAGTACCCGTGGACCTTCAGCTGGGCGAGCGACGTGGTCACGACGACGACCGAGTCGTCACCCCGCCAGTAGCTGCTCGCAGGCCCCCGCGTCCTCTTGGGCGCGTGCCGCAAGCCGCCGCGCCTCCGACTTCACCGCATCGACGTATCCGGCGTCGGGAATCTGCTTCAGGTTGATCTCGACGTTCATGCCGGCGCCGCGGAGTCCGGCGCCGAGCAGGCCCACGGCGACGCCGACGTCGCTGGCGGCGGCGGCGTGGCCGTGCGTCGCGATCGCGGCGGCTTGCGCGAGCGCCGCCGTGGAGAGCCGCATGACGGCGAGCGGGACGTCGGTCGCCCCCCGCATCGCCCGCTGGATGGCCGAGGCCCGCGCGGTCCGGTCGGCGTCGGTGCCCTTCGGCTGCCGGTAGGCGGCGACCACCGCGTCGTACGCGGCCGTGTCCGCGTCCACCGCTTCGAGGAGCTGCTGGCGCGGGCCGGTCAACGCGGCGGCGCAGGCGTCGAGCGCGCGGCGATCCTCCTCCGAGCCGGTGCGCGTCTTCGGGAGCCCGGCGACCATCAGCAGCAGCGACGCGCCCATCGCCGAGGCGAAGGCCGCGGCCGATCCGCCGCCGGGCGTCGGGTCGGGCGAGGCGATGGCCGCGAGGAAGTCCCGGAGGGTTCTATCGGCCAGCATGGACAACGCGCCCTTTCTTGACCACGGTCGTGATCGTTTCCGCCCCCACCCGCATCAAGTCGATGGCCGGCCCTCCGACGATGACGGCGTCCATCTGCTTGCCGGCTTCCAGGCTGCCGACGCGGTCGTGCCGGTCGAGCGCAAAGGCCGCGTTCAGGGTGGCTGCCACGAGCGCCTCCTCGAAGGTCAGCGCCATGCCGAAGCACGCCAGCGTCATCGCGAACGGCATCGAGGGCGAGAAGCCGCCCCCGGGGTTGACGTCGGTCGCCAGCGCCACGGCGACGCCGCGGTCGATGAGCCGCCGCGCGGGCGCGAACCGGCCGAGCTTCAGGTAGAACGCCGCGATCGGCAACACCGTGGCCACGACGCCGGCGCCCGCCAGCGCCGCGGCGCCCGCTTCGTCCACAAAGATCAGGTGATCCGCCGATCGCGCGCCGACCAGGGCGGCCACCTGCGATCCGCCGCTCGCCGCGAGCTCGTCGGCGTGGATGCGTGGCCGCAGGCCGGCCCGTTTCCCGGCCTCGAGAATCTCGCGCGACTCCTCCGGCGTGAAGACGCCCGTCTCGCAGAAGACGTCGCACCATTCGGCCAGGCGCCCGGCCGCCACGGCCGGTATCATCTCCTGCACGACCAGGTCCACGTAGGCTCGCCGCCGATCACGATATTCCAGCGGCACCTCGTGGGCGCCGAGGAAGGTCGGCGCGATCTCGACTGGATGCTCGCGCGCCAGTCGGGCGAGGACGCGCAGCATCTTCAGCTCCGATTCGACCGTCAGCCCGTACCCGCTCTTGGCCTCGCACGTCGTCGTGCCGCACCGGAGCATCTCGTCGAGCCGCCGCCGCGTCTGGTCCGCGAGCTCGCCGGAGTCGGCGTCGCGCGTCGCCCGGACCGTGCCGACGATGCCGCCGCCCTCCGCCGCGATCTGTGCGTAGGTCGCGCCATGGAGGCGCCGGCGGAGCTCGGCGCGCCGATCGCCGGCGAACACCACGTGCGTATGCGGATCGACGAAGCCCGGCACGACGGCGCCGCCGCTGGCGTCGACACGGGTCGCCCCTTCAGCCAGCTCGCCGATGCGGTTCCAGTCGGCCTCCGGTCCCACGAACACGATACGGCCGTCGGCCGCGGCGACCACGGCGTCCGGAATGGAGCCCGCGTCGGCCTGATCGCGACCGCGCCGCGGCGCCGGACCGGCGCAGGTCAGGATTTCCGAGGCGTGGGAGATCAGAAAGTCCGCGCGCACGACCCACGAGTGTAGTGCAGGTGTGCGGCGCCGGCCAATCGTCCAACCCTCGGGCGCGGCCGGCCTCCATGCGAAACGGGGAGGGGCACCGCGCGAGGCGGGGCAGGGGCTGGAAAACGACGCTGACGGAACCGTTGTGCCCGGTGTATCGTGGAGCATCGGCCGTGACATCTTCGCGCCTCTACGCGCTCGTCTTCTGGACCGTCTTCCTGTGGGCGTTCTGGCCGGAGTTCCGCATCATCAGGTCGGCCCGCCACCGCGCACGGGCGAAGGACTCCGCGGATGCGGGCTCGATGAACGTGATCATGTTCGGGACGTGGGCCGCCTACCTGGTGGCGAGCCCGCTTGCGTTCGTGCCGGCCCTGTCCTTTCCCGCGCGATACCGTGCCGTGACGTTCGGCATCGGTCTGGCGGTGCTGGTCGGAGGAAGCCTCCTTCGCCGCCACTGCTGGCGGCTGCTCGGCACCTCCTTCACCGGCGACGTCCAGGCGCGGCCCGATCAGGAGATCATCACACGGGGGGCCTATCGCCTCGTGCGGCACCCCTCGTATCTCGGGGGCACGCTGATGCACACGGGCGTCGGCCTTGCGTTTGGCAGCTGGGCATCGGTGCTGGTGCTCGCCGCAGCCTCGCTGCTCGTCTACGGCTATCGGATCCGCGTCGAGGAGCGCGCGCTCCAGGCTGCCCTTGGGGAGCGATACCGAGATTTCATGCGCGGCCGCAAGCGGTTGATTCCCTTCGTGTACTGATCCGGCGCGGGAACGTCGGGCAAGCGGAGTGCTTGGGGCCCGATCAGGTGGTGCGCAGGCAGGCGCGCAGCGCTTCGGCCGTGAGACCGTCGACCGCGATTCGCTTCCGCCGCGATCGGCCGCCGCTCACGATGCGGAGGTTCCGCCGCGGCAGATGGAGACGGTCGGCGAGGAACGCGATCAGGGCGTCGTTGGCCGCGCCCTCCACGGGCGGCGCCGCGAGCCGGATGAGGACGGCGCCGTCGCGGATGCCGCCGATTTCGGACTTCTTCGCCCGCGGGATCACCCGGACGTCCAGCTCGACCACCGGTGGGACGCGATCAGGAGTTGACCCGGAGCTTGCCGTCGCCCGGCGACGGCCGCACGTTCACCGAAACGCCGAGCGATCCCGGGGCATCCGGCTCCTCGACGAGCGGGGACTCCTGGTACCGAGGCCGGTGGAGCAGGATCTTCTCCTCCCGCTCGCGCACTTCCTGCTCGCGGACGTACTCGAGCGTGTTGCGGAGGGTCTGGATGGTGCCCTCGATCGAGGTCTCGACGTCGCGCCGCTTCAGCCGCAGCCCGTCGATTTCGCGCTGGATGTCCTCGAGGCGCGCCTGAGCCTTCTCGATGAGCAGGGTGGCTCGCCCTTCGGCTTCCCGCATGATGCGGCGCCCTTCCTCGTCGGCGTTCGCACGGATATCCTCTGACAGCTTCTGGGCCGTCAGCAGCGTGTTGCGGAGGTTCTTTTCGTGCTCACGGTGCTCGTTGAGGATCGCCTCCATCTTGGCGAGATCCTGCCGCAGCTTGTCGACCTCCTTGAGCGCCTGCTCGTAGTCGTCGGCGGCCGCCGTCAGGAACGAGGTCACCTCGATCTTGTCGAAGCCGCGGAACGCGGAGCGAAAGCGCTGCTGCCGGAGGTCCAGAGGACTGACGTTCATTTCTTACTCCTGTCGCGGCTCGCCCGGGGCTCGCCGTGCTGATTGCGTCATCGGGCTGCTTGGGCAGGCATTCGATCCTGCTCCGCCCCCTAGCTGCCGATCCTGGAACGGCTGCCGAATATCGCAGTCCCGACGCGGACGATGGTCGCACCCTCTTCGATCGCGACCTCGAAATCGTAGCTCATTCCCATCGACAGCTCACGCAGCATCGACGGATCGACGCCGCGCGTCAGGAGCCGTTCCCGCAGTTCCCGCACACCACGGAAGAAGGGACGGGCGTCGGTTGCGTTATCGACCGCTGGCGGCAGCAGCATCAGGCCGACCACGCGCGCGGCGCGCGCGCCGGCGGCGGCCTCGAAGACCGCCGGCAGCTCGTCTTCCACCGCCCCGTGCTTGGTCGCCTCGTGGAACAGGTCGACCTGGACCAGCAGATCGACCCGGCGGCCCGCCTCTTCCGCCGCGTCGTCGATCCTGCGCAGCAGCGCCGCATCGTCCACGGAATGGATGACGTCGAAGCTCGCGCCGGCCTTTCGCGCCTTGTTCGTTTGCAGGTGGCCGACGAGATGCCACTTGATCTGAAGGTCGGTCGTTTCGCTCTTCTTCTGTAGGGCCTCCTGCACCTTGTTCTCGCCGAAATCGACCTGTCCGGCCGCAGCGGCCGCGCGGACGTGGTCGGAGCCGAAGGTTTTCGAGACCGCGACGAGCCGGACCTCATCCGCTGACCGTCCGGCGCGGCCGGCGGCGTCAGCGATTCGGCGATGCACCCCGGCGAGGCGGGTCTGGACGGCTGAGGGATCGGAGGCGGCCATGGCTCTACTGGCGGCCGAGGAAGGCCGGGATGGCGTCCAGGTCGCTGACGACAGGGGCCGGCGGAAGCGACGCGAGGAATCGGCGGCCGTAGCCCCTGGTCCGCAGGCGGGGGTCGAGAATCGCGAGCACCCCGCGATCCCGCCGGTGCCGGATCAGGCGCCCCAGTCCCTGCTTCAGCGCGAGGATCGCGAGAGGAACCTGATAGTCGGCGAACGGCTCGCCGCCGCGCGCGCGAATGGCGTCGATGCGCGCGGCGGTCACCGGGTCGGCCGGCGACGCGAACGGCAGTTTGTCGACGACGACGCAGCTCAGCGCCTCGCCGATGACGTCGACGCCCTGCCAGAAGCTCGCGGTCGCAAACAGGACCGAATGGGGCGTCGATCGGAACTGCGCAAGGAGCTGCGATCGTGGCGCCGAGCCCTGCACGAATATCGGGTAGTCGATCGCCACTTCCACGACCGCCTGCACGGCGCGAAGCGTCGCGTAGCTCGTGAACAGGACGAACGCGCGGCCGTGCGTGCGTCGGAGAATCTCGACGACCTGCCGTCCCGCCGACAGCGCGAACTCCGGCGAGCGCGGGTCCGGCATCCGCGGCGGCAGGTACAGGATCGCCTGCCGGGCGTAGTCGAACTCGGACGGCAGCCGGAGCTCCTCGGCGCGCGCAATCCCGAGGCGATCGCGGATGTAGTCGAAGCCGCCCTCCACCGTCAGCGTCGCCGACGTGAGGACCGTGGTCCGCATCCGGTCGAGGAGGAGCTCGCGTACGATCGCCGACACGTCGATGGGCGACGCGCGCAGGAAGATGCCCCGTCCGCGGAACTCGACGAAGTACACGAACTCGGGATCGCCCGCGCGGAGCAGCCGGCGGAGGTCGTCGCGAAGCTCGCCCGCCCGCCGCGCGACCGCGCCCCGATCGTCGGTCGACTCGCGCTCGTCCTGGCCCGCTGCCGCGCCGGCTGGCGCGCCGAGCGCCCGTTCGAGGAGGTCCAGCGCGCCGCTCAGGTCGGCGGCGGCCTCCGCCGCCCCGGCCAGCGACCCGGCCGTCGCGCGGACCTTGTCCTCGCCGCGGACGCGGTCGCCGGCGCCCGGCGCGCGATGCGCGAACGCCAGCTCGGAGAAGAACGTGCGCGCGCCGTCGCGGAGACCGTCCACCGCCCGCTGCGTCTCCTCGACGCGCACGGGGTCGTCGACGGTGGCAACGAACCGCTCGACGTCGCGCGCGAGGTCCTCGAGGCGATAGGTGCTGATCGACAGGCCGAAGTACTGGGTCGCGACGTCCTCCAGCTGATGCGCCTCGTCGAGCACGGCGTTCGCGCACGACGGAATCACCTCGCCGAAGGCGTTCTGACGGACGGCCGCGTCGGCGCAGAGCAGATGATGGTTCACGATGACGAGATCGGCGGCCGCGGCGCGCTGGCGCATCCGGGTGACGAAGCAGTCGTCGTAGCGCGGACACTCCGTGCCGAGACATGTCTCGGCGGTGGCCGACACCTCGCTCCAGAACGCGAGATCCTCC
Organism: uncultured Acidobacteriota bacterium; assembly: GCA_963840225.1. Classification (GTDB taxonomy): domain Bacteria; phylum Acidobacteriota; class Vicinamibacteria; order Vicinamibacterales; family CAVVIG01; genus JBLMXQ01. The sequence goes on along the minus strand of CAWIYH010000003.1, from coordinate 833,412 downwards.
GGCAGGTCTTCCAGCTCGGCACGGTCGCCGGTGTCGGTCCGGCCGGCCCACGCCTTGATGACCGGCAGGAACACGTCGTTTTCCAGTTCTTCGCCGCACAGTTGATCCAGGCGGTGCAGACACAAGTAGTTCGCGCGGCCCTTCATGTAGGTCGCGGTGAAGGGTACGCCGAGCGCGTCGCGCAGCGCGGGGACGTCCTTGAAATAGATCTGCTCCTGGAGGTTCTTGGTGCCGGTCGAGACGAGCACACGCTGACGACTCAGGATGGCCGGTACGAGGTACGCGAGGGTCTTGCCGGTGCCGGTGCCCGCTTCGGCCAGCAGCACGCCTCCGGCCTCGAAGGCCCGCGCGACAGCGGCGGCCATCTCCGCCTGGCCGGCGCGCGGCTCGAAGTCCGCGACGGCGCGGACGAGCGGGCCGTCCACCGCGAAGGCGCGCTCCACCTGCTCGGGGAGGCTCGAGGCGGTCAGGCCTCGACGTCCGGGTACAGCGGGAACTTCCGGCACAGCGTCTCGACCTCGGTGCGGACCATGATCAGCGCGCCCTCGTCGTCGGGCGCGCGCAGGGCCCGCGCGATCAGCTCGCCGACGATCTCCATCTCCGGCTCGCGCATGCCGCGGGTCGTCACGGCCGGAGTGCCGATGCGGATGCCGCTCGCCACCATCGGCGGATTCTGGTCGAAGGGAATCGCGTTCTTGTTGACGGTGATGCCCGCGCGGCCGAGCGCGGCTTCGGCGACCTTGCCCGTCAGGCCGCGCGAGAAGACGTCGACGAGCATCATGTGGTTGTCGGTGCCGCCGCTCACGAGGCGGAAGCCGGCGCCGGCCAGCACTGAGGCGAGCCTCGTCGCGTTCGCCACGATCTGGCGCTGATAGGCGCCGAAGCCGGGCTCCGCTGCCTCCTTGAAACAGACCGCCTTGGCCGCGATCACGTGGACCAGGGGACCGCCCTGGACGCCGGGAAACACGGTCCGGTCGAGGTCCTTGGCGAAGCGCTCGCGGCACAGCACGAGGCCCGCCCGCGGTCCCCGGAGCGTCTTGTGCGTCGTGCTCGTGACGAAGTCGGCGTGCGGCACCGGGCTCGGGTGCACGCCGCCGGCCACCAGACCCGCGATGTGCGCCATGTCGGTGACGACGGGGGCGCCGACGCGGTTGCCGGCGGCGCGGATCCGCGCGAAGTCGATGATCCGCGAGTAGGCGCTCGCGCCGACCATGATCATCTTCGGCTTGTGCTCGTCGGCGAGCCGGTCGAGCTCGTCGTAGTCGATGCGCTCGTCGTCCTTGCGCACGCCGTACGGGACGATCGTGTACAGCTTGCCGGAAAAATTGAGCGGGTGCCCGTGGGTGAGATGGCCGCCGTGGGCGAGATTCATGCCGAGCACGGTGTCGCCCGGCTGGAGCAGCGTGAAGTAGACGGCCATGTTCGCCTGGGCACCCGAGTGCGGCTGCACGTTGGCGTGCTCGGCCCCGAACAGCGCCTTCGCCCGATCGACCGCCGCGCGCTCGACGACGTCCGCCCATTCGCAGCCACCGTAGTACCGGCGGCCGGGATAGCCTTCGGCGTACTTGTTCGTGAAGACCGAGCCGGTGGCGTCGAGCACGGCCCGGCTGACGAAGTTCTCCGATGCGATCAGCTCGAGGCCGCTGTTCTGCCGGTGGCGCTCGCGCCGAATCGCGTCGGCAATCACCGGGTCGGTTTCCGCGAGCGAACGCCAGATGGGAAGCGTCTCGGCAGGCATGGCTAGGTCCGGAGGTCCTCTTCCGCGGCAATCTGATCGAGGCGGCGCTGGTGGCGTCCTCCCTCGAATTTCGTGTTCAACCAGAGGGACAGGATCTCGTCGGCCAGCGTGAACGCGATGATGCGCCCGCCCATGGCCAGGACGTTGGCGTCGTTGTGCTGACGCGACAGCACCGCCGTGAAGAGGTCGTTGCACAGCGCGGCGCGGATGCCGCGGACCTTGTTGGCCGCCATCTGCTCGCCCTGGCCGCTGCCGCCGATGACGATGCCGCGCTCGGCCCGGCGGGACGCAACGGCCCGGGCCACGGCAAAGCAGATCGGCGGATAATCCACCGCCCTCTCCGAGTCGGTGCCGAGGTCCTCGACCGTATGGCCGAGACGGTCGAGCGTGCCCTTGACGTGTTCCTTCAGGAGGAAACCCGCGTGGTCGGCCCCGATCGCGATGCGCACGAAGACCGATTGTACTATCTATGGGGCTCCCCGGTCTCGGACGCGGGCGGCCGCAGGAGGAGTGGGCGCAGGCCCGACACGATGTCATCCACCGTCGTCATCTCGTCTCGCGGGGAGCAGCGCCTGCAGGGCGGCCACCCCTGGATCTACCGGGCCGACGTGGTGGACGTCCGCGCGGCCGCGGGCGACCGCGTCGAGGTGCGGGGGCCGCGCGGCCGCACGCTCGGACAGGCGCTGTACAGCGATCGGTCGCAGATCGCGATCAGGATGCTGACCCTGGGCGACGAGCCGGCCGGCGAGGACCTCCTGCGGCGCCGGATCGACCAGGCCGTCGGCTTCCGCAGGTCGCTGGCGATCGACGCGAGCGCCTACCGGCTGGTGCACGGCGAGGCCGATCTGCTGCCCTCCCTCATCGTCGATCGCTACGGCGACTACCTGGTGGTGCAGGCTCTCTCGCAGGGGATGGACCGCCTGCTGCCGCTGGTCGTCTCGGCGCTCGCCGAGACGGTCGCCCCGCTCGGGATACTGGCGCGCAACGATCCACGGGTCCGCCTGCTCGAGGGGCTGGAGCAGAGGGTCGAGGTGCTCGCCGGCGAGATTCCCGAGTCGGTGACGGCGGTGGAGAACGGCCTCGAGTACGACGTCGACCTGCGCCGCGGACAGAAGACCGGGCTGTTCCTCGATCAGCGGGAGAACCGGCAGGCGGCGGCGCAGTACGCGCGCGGACGCCTGCTCGACTGCTTCAGCTACAACGGCGGCTTCGCCCTGACGCTCGGGCGGACGTGCCGGGAGACGATCGCCATCGACGCCTCGGAGGAGGCCGTGGAGCGGATCCGCGCCAACGCGCGGCGGAACGGCGTCGCCGTGGATGCGCGCGTCGGGAACGTCTTCGACGAGCTTCGAGGCTTGGAGCGGACACGCGAACGCTTCGACATCATCGTGCTGGATCCGCCCGCCTTCGCCAAGAACAAGGCGTCGATTCCAAAGGCCGCCGCGGGATACAAGGAGATCAACCTGCGCGCGCTGAAGCTGCTCAACCCGGGCGGCACCCTCGTCACCTGCAGCTGCTCCTACCATGTCGACGAGGCGCGGTTCGCCGAAATCGTGTACGAGGCCGCGATCGATGCACCGGCTCACGTAACCGTGGTCGAGAAGCGGATGCAGGGACGGGATCATCCGGTCCTGCTCGGCGTGCCCGAGACGTACTATCTGAAGTGCTTCATCCTGAGAAAGCTCGCCTAGAGCCGCTCCTTCCGGGGCGGCGGGTGATCGTGCGTTCCGCTATCGCGTGGCCGCGCGCCGGCGGGCGCTCCTCCGCGGAACCCGGGATCCAGGTCGACGCCTGGCGCGCGTGGTCAGGGCCGGGGAACGCCTCGTACGCCGACGTCCGTGACGAGCCACGAGTAGATCGGGTCCGACCGATCCAGCCGAACCCGGACGAAGCGAGCGGGCCGCGGGGTGAAGTCGATCGTCAGCCGGACGTCGATCGGGTGGGCGAGCGCCGACCGCGTGGTCGGGCCGCCGCCGGCGCCTGACCACGCGACCTCCCACGATCCGCCGTCGGCCGATGTCTCGACCGTGAAGAAGCGCGGAAAGAGCACCGCCGCCCGGCCGAGGGACAACTCGACGCCGCAAAGCGTTCCAACTCTGCCGAGGTCGAGCGTGAGCGCGTCGCCGGCCTTCTGCGGCCCCTCCGTCGACCAGTACGTGTCGGGATTACCGTCGGTCAGGCGGGCAATCGGCACCGGACCGGATCGATCGACCGCGCCGCGCACGGCCAGCGACGGAGCGCGGCAGGTCGGCCGGGCGCCCGACGCGGTGGGCACTTCGTAGAACGCCCAGCCCGCTTCACGGCCGACGTGTACGGCATCCGGTCGAGCGTCAATCAGCGCGCGCCAGCGCCCGTCGGTGTCGGCGCCGAGGTCCACCGCCACCAGTAGCGGCCGTCCTTCGCCGACGGCATCGAGCGGCGTCGAGTCGCCGGCGGCCAGCGCGAGGCGCAGGGCGACGTAGTGCGCCGGCTCGTAGCCGCTGTAGCCGTTCACGGTCGGCCGGTCGTGCACCGCCGCCCGGTACATCGCGGCGGTGTCCTCGAAGACCTCGCCGAGCGGCAGCTCGACGACGGCCGTGCCCATCGACGCGTAGTGCGCGGGCCAGACCGCGGGGACCTGCGGAAGCGGGATGCCGGATGTCCACGTGTCGGCGAGAACGGCGGCCGCGACGACAGCGACAAGCGCGTAGCGCGGCCGGACCGTCAAGCGCGCGTACGCGAGGCCGCCGGCCGCCGCCAGCGCCAGCATCGCCGGCATCGCGAACCGCGCCGGGACGCGGACGCCGTGAGCGAAGATCGACAGGTGCATGAACCAGGCATACGGCGGCTGGTAGAGCACCCTTCGGCCGAGGAACGTCGGCCGTGGTCCGAAGCTGCACAGGAACAGGAACACGGTCGCGGCGACGTAGAAGGCGAGCGGCGATCGCGCACGCCACGCCGCGCGCCCGGAAGGCGAGACGGCCGCCGCGACGAGCAGCGCGACGAGCGCCACCGACACGGGCTTCGAGACCACGTCGGCCGAGACGACCAGCGGTCCCAGGCCGAACCGCCAGGGGCCGACGACATGGGTCACGGCCGCCACGGACAGTTCGATGAGGGCCACGGCCAGCGGCACCAGCCAGAATCGATCGAAGGGACGCGACGCCCGCGCGCGCCTGCCGTGCCACCAGGCCGACACGGCGCCTGCGCCGGCGAGCACGACGATCGTCAGCCCGGGGAAGATCTGGCGCTCCGGCCCGTTGAGCCGCGACGTCCAGCCCCACAGCGCCAGCATCGGGGAGGCGGTGACCAGGGACGTCACGTCGGCGCTCAGCTCGAGGATCTGTCCGTAGTCGCGCTGCAGGCCGTAGAACCGGTGGATTCGGAGGTACGCGAGCCCGATTGGCGCAAGCGCCAGCGCGGCGATCGTTCCCGCGGCCACCACGCCGATTGCCAGGCGCCAATCGCGCCAGTCCAGGAACCACAAGGCCCACAACGCGAGAAACGGCGCGAAGAACAGCAGGTAGTAGCCGGAGCAGAGCCACTGGACGACCAGCGCCGAGGCAAACGCGATCAGCCATCCGAACCGGCGCGTGTCGCGCAGCCGATGAAGCGCCGCAAGCGCGGCCGGCATTCCATAGGCGGCGAGCAGCTCCAGATGCTCGATGTGGGCCAGCCGGTAGGGCGCGAATCCGTACGCCATGCCGCAGACGATCGCGGCGTCGTGACGCCGCGTCAGGGCGAAACCCAGCCAGTAGGCGGCCAGGCCGCTCAGCGGAAACGTGAGGAGGAGCGTGAGGTTGTACGCCGCGACCGGCGACGCGCCGAGCCACAGGAGCGGGGACGCGATGAGGCTTTCGCCCAGGCGGTGATCCGAGAACGCCAGCGTGCCGGTCGCCGGTTGGAAGAAGAAACCGGTCCACCACCTGGACGTCAGCGGCGTGACGTGGCTGTTCCACCACAGCACGGTCGTGCTGAACAGCGGGTCCCCGAGATCGTGGGGCAGCGTCGAGGACAGATGCGTGGCCAGCGGCCACGTGAGCGCGATCGTGACGGCCAGGAACGAGGCGAACACCACGAGGGCGACGCGCCAGGAGAGGCGCGCGTCCGGGTACGGTCGAGATGTCGGCATGTGGTGGAGGCCGGCGCCAGCCCGGGGCGCGCCGTGTCCCATGTTATAGTCCGCTTTTGACCGCCAGGGGTATCCCTCGCCGAGAGCGGGCGCCGGCGCCCGCCACGGGCCGACGGGATTGAGAGCACACCCTTGGAACCTGCCCCGCCGTCGCGAGCACGATGGCGGGTCCGCCGAAGCCTGACGAGCGTAGGCGGGTCCGGTTCAAGACCGGCGAAGGGAGAGCGGATGTCGGACTTCGCAACAGCGTTCCCGAACTCCAGGAAGATCCATGTCGACGGACCGCGCGGCGTCCACGTGCCGATGCGCGAGATTGCACTCGAGCACGGCGCGTCGTCGATTCGCGTGTACGACACGAGCGGCCCGCACGACCACGACGCCAGACGGGGCCTGCCCAGGCTGCGCGACGCGTGGGTGGAGGCTCGACTGACGCCCCGCTCCGCCTCCGGGTGCGTCACCCAGCTCCACTACGCGCGCAGGGGCGACATCACCCCGGAAATGGAGTTCGTGGCGATTCGTGAAGGCCTCCCGGCGGAGTTCGTCCGCGACGAGGTCGCGCGCGGCCGGGCGATCATCCCGGCCAACGTCAGGCACCTCGAGCTCGAGCCGATGATCATCGGCCGCAACTTCCTCGTGAAGATCAACGCGAACATCGGCAACTCCGCCGTCTCGTCGTCGATCGATGAGGAAGTCGAGAAGCTCCGGTGGGCGACCCTCTGGGGCGCCGACACGGTCATGGACCTCTCGACCGGGTCGAACATCCACGAGACCCGCGAGTGGATCATCCGCAACAGCCCGGTCCCGATCGGCACGGTGCCGATCTACCAGGCGCTCGAGAAGGCGGGCGGGTGGCCCGAGGACCTGACCTGGGAGATCTATCGCGACACCCTTGTCGAGCAGTGCGAGCAGGGCGTCGACTATTTCACCGTCCACGCCGGCGTCCTGCTCCGCTACGTGCCGATGACGGCGCGCCGTGTCACCGGCATCGTCTCGCGCGGCGGCTCGATCATGGCCAAGTGGTGCCTCGCGCACCACCAGGAGAACTTCACCTACACGCACTTCCGGGACATCTGCGAGATCATGCGCGCCTACGACGTCAGCTTCTCGCTCGGCGACGGCCTGCGTCCGGGCTCCATCGCCGACGCCAACGACGAGGCGCAGTTCGCCGAGCTCCGAACCCAGGGCGAGCTGACCAGGATCGCCTGGGAGTACGACGTTCAGGTGATGAATGAAGGGCCGGGCCACATCCCCATGCACCTCATCAAGGAGAACATGGAGAAGCAGCTCGAATGGTGCGAGGAGGCGCCTTTCTACACCCTCGGCCCACTGACCACCGACATCGCCCCGGGATACGACCACATCACGTCGGCGATCGGCGCCGCCATGATCGGCTGGTACGGCACGGCGATGCTCTGCTACGTGACGCCGAAGGAGCACCTTGGCCTCCCGAACCGCGACGACGTGAAGGCGGGCGTCGTCGCGTACAAGATCGCCGCGCACGCCGCCGATCTCGCCAAGGGCCATCCCCGCGCGCGCGAGTGGGACGACGCGTTGTCGAAGGCGCGGTTCGAGTTCCGCTGGGAGGATCAGTTCAACCTGGCGCTCGACCCGGTGACCGCCCGCGCCTTCCACGACGAGACGCTGCCGGCCGAGGGCGCGAAGGTCGCGCACTTCTGCTCCATGTGCGGACCGAAATTCTGCAGCATGGAGCTCACCCAGCAGGTACGCGACTACGCCAGCGCAAGAGGCGTGGGCGCCGACGAGGCGTTGAAGGCTGGAATGGAAGAGAAGTCGCTCGAGTTCAGGAAGAAGCACGAGATCTACGTCGCGGAGGGATGAACGGGGCTCACGGAGCTCCCGAAGTCGCCCCGCCTGGTGAAGGTCACGCCGCGACGGCGGGTTACTGGCCGGGCGGCGCGGGCGCGGGAACGATTTGGATGACGGTCGGGAACCGGGCTGGTTGTCCGGCTGGCTTCGGATTCGGGTAGCCCTGCGAGACGTCCGACTGGAAGTCCTTGATCGTCACGCTCGGCGGGAACGCCATGGCGTCCTCTCGAAACTTGCCGATGTCGAACGCGTAGGTCGCCGGGACCTCGAAGACTTCGTCGCCTTTCTGACGCAGGACATTCCGGTAGTACGCCACCAGATCGGCATACGACGCGGTCGTCCCGAAGAGGTAATACCGCTGGCCGCGTCCGGCGTCGTACGACGCGATGAACTGCGCGCCGGGATAGAGGGGCACGCCGAGCATCGCCTCGGTCGGGGCGCCGGCGGGCTGCGGCGCCGGAGCGGGCGCCGGCGTGGTCGGCGCCTGGGGCGCCGGCGCGCGGGGAGGCTGCTGGGCCGGCGCTGCCGTGCTCCCCGACGGCTGCGGAAACGGCTGCGGCACGGGCGGCGGTTGTGCCGTGAAGATCGTCGACAGGGCCAGAACGATCATCAGCATGTCCTCGATTATACGTACACTCGCCGACTTCTGCGCCGGCGAGTGCGACTGGCTCATCGAGACCGTCGAGGCGCTCGTGCGGCTCGAATCGCCGACGCTGGACAAGCCGGCGGTCGATCGATGCGGCCGCGAACTGCAGGCGCGCCTCGAGGCGATCGGCGGAACGGTCGCCCGTCTTGCGCGCAGCGATCGCGGCGACCATCTCCGCGCCGAGTTCGCAGTCGGGCGGTCGGCGCCCCGCCACGCCGGAGAGAGCGATGGCACGCTGGAGCGCCCGCCGTCCATCCTGGTGCTCGGCCATTTCGACACGGTGTGGCCGGTCGGACAGCTCGACCGGATGCCGATCGAGCGGCGCGACGGCCGCCTGCACGGCCCCGGGATATTTGACATGAAGGCGGGCATCGCCATCGCCATGCAGGCGGTGCGGGCGCTCGCCGCCACGTCGTCCAGCCCGGCCCGCCGGATCGTCATGCTGTGGACGACGGACGAGGAGGTGGGCAGCGGCACGTCCCGGGCGGCGATCGAGACCGAGGCGAGACACAGCGACGCGGTGCTCGTCCTGGAGCCGTCGCTGCCGGGCGGCGCGGTCAAGACGTCGCGAAAGGGGTGCGCCGGCTTCGAGGTCATCGTCCGGGGCGTGGCGGCGCATGCAGGCATCGAGCCGCAGAAGGGGGCGAGCGCGGTCCAGGAGCTGGCGCTCCAGATCCCGAGAATCAATGCGCTCCAGGATCTCGCGCGCGGGGTCAACGTCAACGTCGTGCAGGTGTGGGGCGGCGCCCGTGGCAACGTCATCCCGGACGAGGCACACGCCCTGGTCGACGTCCGCGTTCCGGATGCCGCCGCATGGAAGGACCTGCAGCAGGCGTTCGCCGGTCTCACCCCGGCCGACTCGCGAACCCGCCTCGAAAGCCGCGGCTGGTTCGACCGGCCACCGCTGGAACGGACGGCCGCCGTCGCGCGTCTCTATGATCAGGCGTGCGCGGTTGCGCGAGAGCTCGGGCTGACCTTGGGAGAGGGGGGAACCGGTGGCGGATCCGACGGGAATTTCACGGCGGCGCTCGGGGTCCCCACCTTGGACGGGCTCGGCGCGATCGGCGAGGGCGCGCACGCGCTCCACGAGCACGTCCGCCTCGACGCGCTTGCCGGTCGCGCGGCGCTCGTTGCGGGCCTGATCGCGACGGCGGGATGAGACCGGCGAGAAAATGGCCAACACCTTCAAGACGGCGTTGCTGCTCGGCACCCTGACGGGGCTGGTGCTGATGGTCGGCGAGATCTTCGGCGGCAGTCAGGGGCTGGTCATCGCGTTCCTCTTCGCGGCCGCGATGAACTTCAGCGCGTACTGGTTGTCCGACCGGATCGTCCTGTCGATGTACCGGGCGCGCGAGGTCGGTCCCGGCGACCGGCTCTATCGCATCGTGAGCGTTCTGGCCGGCCGCGCCGGGCTGCCGCAGCCGCGCTGCTACGTCATCCCGCAGGCGTCGCCGAACGCGTTCGCCACCGGCCGCGATCCGCGTCACGCGGCGGTGGCGGCCACGGAGGGGATCCTGCGTCTGCTGAACGACGAGGAGCTCGAGGGCGTGCTCGGGCACGAGCTGGCCCACGTTCAGCACCGCGACATCCTCATCAGCTCCGTGGCCGCGACGCTCGCGGCGGCGATCATGATGCTCTCGCGCTTCGCGATGTTCTTCGGCACGGGACGGAGCACCGATCGAGAGGGCAGCAACCCGCTGACGCTCCTGGCCACCATCATCCTGGCGCCGGTGGCGGCGATGCTCATTCAGGCTGCCGTCTCGCGCTCGCGCGAATATGCGGCCGATGCGGGCGGGGCGAAAGTCGCCGGCACTCCGCTCGGGCTGGTGAGCGCGCTGCGGAAGATCGAAGCCGGATCGCGAGCCGTTCCGCTGGCGGGCGATCCCGCAACTGCGCACATGTTCATCATCAAGCCGTTCTCGGGCGGCCTGATGTCCCTCTTCAGCACGCACCCGCCGACCGACGATCGAATCGCGGCGCTCCTGCATCAGGCCCGTCCGTAGCCTGTCGGCCCGTCACGAAATTTTCCCACACCGACACTTCCGGCGCTGTCCGCCCCGTCGTCTGGGTTTGAACAGACTGTGGACAACCTGTTCCTCATGAACCCCTTGCGAGCCGGAAATCGCCTGTCGAAGGACCCGTTGCGCAGTGGCCTGCATCTTGCTGTTCTTCCGCGCGATGACCGGAGGCTGTCGTGTTACACGTTGAAGACTTGGACATCTCGCCCAGCAAGATCGGTGAAAGCGCCCAGCGCATCGTGGACCGCGCAGTCGAGGAAGCGCGCCGCCGCGACCATGCCCTGCTCACCAATGAGCACCTGTTCCTGGCTTTCGCCCAGGTGGAATGGGACATGTTCGCCGAGGTCATGCGCGACGTCGAACTCAACCCTCACACGATCCTGCAGGCGATCGAAGAGCACCTGCACATGATGCCGTCGTTCTCCGGGCGCGATCTGCGCGTCTCGCCGGCGACGAAGCTGGTGTTCAAGCTGGCGCTGCACCATGCGAGCCGTGCCGGCCGGCAGATGATCGAGGCAGCCGACCTGTTCTCGGCGGTGTTCGAGGAAACGCAGGGAACCGCGGTGTCGATCCTGCGCCGCCACGGCGTGGAGCCGGACGTGCTCGTGTCGCGGCTGACCGCGCGGATGCGCGATATCGAGTTGCGCGAGGAGCGGCTGCGCAAGCGCTTCGAGCTGCCGCCGTTCCTGAAGCACTTCGCGACCAATCTCAATCTCCTGGCCCGGCAGGACAAGATCCCGCCGGTCTTCGGCCGGGACCACGAAATCCAGCAGGTGCTCGAGATCCTCTGCCACCGCGAGCGCGCCAATTCCGTCATGCTCGTCGGCGAGCCGGGCGTCGGCAAGACGGCGATCGTCGAAGGCCTGGCGCGCCGGATCGAGTACGAGCCCGACACCGTGCCGGTCCGCCTGCGCGACTGCCAGGTCGTGAACCTGCAGATGAACACGATGGTGGCCGGGACGATGCTGCGGGGCATGTTCGAGGACCGGATGCAGAACGTCATCCGCGAGCTGAAAGAGCGGCCGAACCTGGTGCTGTTCGTCGACGAGGCGCACACGATGGTGGGCGCCGGATCGGCGCTCGGTGCGCCGTCGGACGCCGCCAACGTGTTCAAGTCGGTGCTGGCCCGCGGCGAGATCCGGATGATCGCGGCCACCACGCTGAGCGAATACAAGGAGTACATCCAGGAGGACGAGGCTCTGGCGCGCCGCTTCCGGTGCGTCAGTGTCCCGGAGCCGACCGTCGACGAGACGCGGCGCATCCTGTACAACCTGCGCCCGCGCCTCGAGCGCAACTACTCGGTCCGGCTGCTCGACGAGGCGCTCGAGACCGCCCTCGACATGTCGCCGCGGTACATGCGCCACCTGCACCTGCCCGACAAGGTCATCGGCTGGCTCGATACGGCCGCGGTCCGCGCCGAGATCGACCGCCGCTGGGAGGTCAAGAAGCAGGACGTCGTGTCGGTCATCTCAGACGCCGCGCAGATCCCGCAGGACATGGTCTTCCGCGACGTGACGGACCGGTTCAAGGACATGAAGGAACGGCTCCAGAGCCGCGTGGTCGGGCAGGCCAACGCCGTCCAGGCGGTCTCCCGGCGCATGGTGCTGAACAAGGGGCCGCTCAAGGACGGCTTCGATCGGCCCGACGGCGTGCTGCTCTTCCTCGGCCCGACCGGCGTCGGCAAGACCGAACTGGCGAAGGCGGTCGCCGAGTTCCTGTTCGGCGACGAGAAGAAGATGGTCCGGATCGACATGTCCGAGTATCAGGACGGCTCGGTGTCGGTCGACAAGCTGATCGGCATGCCCCGCGGCATCGTCGGCAGCGAGCGCGGCGGGCTCCTGACCAATCAGCTCAAGGACAACCCGTACACGGTGGTCCTGCTCGACGAGGTCGAGAAGGCCAGTCCCAGCCTGCTGAATCTCTTCCTGCAGGCGTTCGACGAGGGATGGCTGACCGACGGCCGCGGCCGGCGCGTCTATCTGAGCGACGCCGTGGTCATCATGACGTCGAACATCGGGTCGGAATGCTTCCGGAAGCTCACCAACCCGCTCGGTTTCTTCTCGAACCAGATCGGGATCGAGCAGGTGCAGACCGAGATCATGCGGGAGCTCGAGCGGCGGTTCCCCCCGGAGTTCCGGAACCGCATCGACGAGACGGTGCTCTTCGCCCCGCTCGCCCACGACGAGGTCCGCGAGATCGCGAAGCAGTATCTGCTGCAGGTGCGCGTGGCCCTCGCCGGCGCGGGCAAGACCATCCAGATCGAAGAGGACGCCCTGGACCAGATCGTCGCCGACGGCTACAGCCTCGCGTACGGCGCCCGGTTCCTGAAGCGCATCATCGACGAACGCGTGAAGCTGCCGATCAGCGAGCGGTGGCGGGAAGGGTCGCACTTTCACGTGCGCCTGAGGGACGGCCAGGTGACGGCGGAACCCGCTCCGGCCCGCATCGTGTCCGCGCGCGACGCGATGCTCTACGGCGACGTCGCCTGAGCGTCCCGGCTACCAGCTGAAACCGACCTGCGTCGCGCCAAACCCGGTCGAGCCGCCGCGCGGGTCCTCGCCCTCGTCGCGTTCTGCCCGCGCTCGTCGGCGCGGCGCAAGTCCGTACCGGTCCTGCAGGACGCGCACCATCGCCTTCACCTGCCGCTGATACGCCTCCGGCGGGTACTTGCCGACGTACAGCCGTTCGAATCGCGGGAGCATGGCGGGAAACTCGCGCGCCACGAAGCGCATGAAATGCGTGCGCGTCCCCTCCTGCAGGTACATCAGGTTGGCGCCGACGAACCGCGCGCCGTGGTCGGCGATCGCCTTGACGGTCCGTTCCAGCTGCTCGCGCGAGGACGAGAATCCGGGAACGATCGGGGCCATCAGGACGCCGGCGTCGATCCCCGCGTCGACCAGCTCGCGGACCGCGCGGAGGCGCTGGAGGGGATGCGCGGTGCCAGGCTCGAGCGTGCGCCAGGCGCTCTCGTCGACGGTCGGCACGCTCATGTACACGTTGCAGCCGGCAGCCCGTGCCAGCTCGGCGAGCACGTCCTTGTCGCGCACCACCATCGGTCCCTTGGTGACGATCCCCGCCGGCGTCCGCCCCTTTGCCAGCGCTTCGAGCGCGCGCCGGGTCAGGCGGTAATGCCCCTCGATCGGTTGATACGGATCGGTAGCGGTGCCCACTGCGACCAGCTCGCGGGTCCAGCCGGGACGGTCCAGCTCACGCGCCAGGACGTCGACGACGTTGCGCTTGACCAGGATGACCGACGCGAATTCGTCGTCGGCATCCAGCTCGAACTGCGTGTGATAGCGGCGTGCGAAGCAGTAATGGCAGCCGTGCGTGCATCCGCGATAGGGATTCAGCGTCCACTCGAAGGGCATCCCCTGAACGCGGTTGAGCGCCGACCGGCACGTCACCTCCTGATAGCGCGCCGCATCTGCGCGCCGCCCGGCTTCGGTGAGCGCCGCCGCCCCGCCCCGCTTCACCGCCGCGGCGACGTCGCGCGTGGTCGGCAGGCGGGGGCCCAGATCAAACAGGAGAGGATGCGTGGACATTGCCGCAAACATTCAGCAAACAGATCATGTTTCGTCGTTTATTCGTCTCACATCATGCGGGAGCCGCCGTCGTCTGTCAACAGCCGTTCTCCCGCGTCCCTCCTCATCTTCCGGAGCCCCGCACGCGGACGATAATGTCCCATGTCCGAGCCGGCTCCGGGCACCGCCGCCGCCATCGGTGCCTTCATCGACGCCAGCAGGCGTCCGATGTGCGACCTGCTGGCCTCGCTGGTGGCCGCGCCCACGGAGAACCCTCCCGGCCGCCAGTACCGACGAGTGCCTAGCAATCCTCGAGCGCGCCCTCGCGGCGCTCGGCCTGCCGAGCGGCCGTTTGCGCATCCCCGGTCCTGACGGCGTCGAGCGGTGGGCGATTGCCTCGGGGTACGGCGACCCGGGCCCGACACTGTACTTTCACGGCCACTACGACGTGGTGCCGGCGCAGTCCCCCGATCAGTTCGTTCCGCGGATCGAGGGCGATACGCTCTTCGGGCGCGGCAGCTCGGACATGAAGAGCGGGCTGGTTGCCATGCTGTATGCCGTCCGGGCGCTGCGGTCGGTCCCGTCGATTCGCGGCCGGATCGAGCTGCTGCTCGTGCCCGACGAAGAAACCGGCGGCGCGCGCGGAACCGGCGTGCTGGCGTCGACCGGCGCCATCGCGGGCGACGCCGTCGGGATGCTCCTGCCCGAGCCGACGAGCGGGTGTGTGTGGCACGCGAACCGGGGCGCGCTGTCGCTCGAAATCACGGTCAAGGGTCGCGCGGCCCACGTCGGCCTGATGCACCAGGGCGTCAACGCGTTCGAGCGGGCCATCCGGGTCGTCCAGCGGCTGGGCGATCTCAAGCGCGAAACCGACGCGCGGGGATCCATTCTGCTCATCGGCGGGCGCGTCGAGGCCGGAATCCAACTTCAACGTCGTGCCCGACGTCTGCCGCTTCACGGTCGATCGGCGCATGAACCCCGACGAGGACTTCGACGCGGAAGGGAGCCGGCTCCTCGAGCGGCTCGACCAGGCACGCGCCGACGGGGTGGACTTCGAGATCCGGATCCTGCAGGAAGGACGGTCGGCCTTCTCGCCCCCCGACGGCCCACTCGCGACGGCGCTCGCCGACTCGGCGACCGCGGTCGTCGGCGCGCCGCCGGCGTTCGAGGTATGTCCGGGCCTGCTCGAGACGCGCTTCTATGCCGCGCGCGGCATCCCCGCGTTCGCCTACGGCCCCGGCATTCTCGCCGTCTCGCACGGACCGCAGGAGTTCGTCCGGATCAGCCGGATGCTCGACTGCGCGAAGGTGTACGCGCTGACGGCGGCTCGCGTGCTGGCATGAGGCGGTCCACCCATCCCGCCGCCTCACGCGTAGGCGGCGGGCCCGCGCAACGGGCCTGAAGGATTCAGAGCAGGTAGGCGATCGCGAAGCCGATCTGCGCAACGAACATCATGCGGTACATGTGCGCCCAGGACACGTGGTTGGCTTCGACCGCCAGTTCCTCGGGGCGCCGCAGCATGAGGTAGCAGACGTAGATCCCGTACGCGGTCATCAGCAGCCCGAGCGCCTGCAGCAGCCAGAAGTTGCCGGTGAGCACGTGGAGCCACGCGCCCAGGGGAATCATCAGAAACGGGATGACGAACGAGGGCGAGATCATCCAGGCGGCGCGCCGCACGCCGTACTGAATCGGCAGCGTCCGGCAGCCGCCGCGCCGGTCGCCCTCCATGTCGGCGAAGTCCTTGGTCGTGGTGGCGCCGAGCAGGAACAGGCCGAAGATCGCCCCGATGTACCACGGCTCGAGGCCGAAGATCGTCTTCACCGACGACCAGCCCGCCACCTTCAGCAGCGTCCCGCGCGGGATCGCGATCGTCACGTTGGCCCAGATGCCGAGCCGCTTGGTACGGAAGGGCGGGACGGAATACAGGAACGTACACGCCACCGCGACGAGCACCAGCCAGAAACACTCGTGCCGGCCGGCCGGTGAGACCAGCCAGGCGAGGACGAGCGCGAGGGCGTAGGTCGCGATCGTGAAGACCCAGGCCTGGCCGATGGCCAGCCTGCCGCTCGGCAGGGGTCGGGTCGGCTTGTTCACGCGATCGATCTCGAGGTCGTACACCTGGTTGAGCGCGTTGTTGCCCGCGTTGAGGAGGGCGGCCATGGCGGACCCGATAAGGGGCGCGGCGAGCAGGCCCGCGCTCCATGGCTCGCGCGGGGCGGCGCCGATGGCCGTCAGGCCGCCCGAGAGGAAACCGAGTGCCGGCGCGACCAGCGTGAACGGCCGTCCGAGGTCCACGTACGCCCGGACGCCGGACGGCGGAGCGGAGGCGTCCACGTTCGCGCTCACACGATCGCCAGTGCAACCAGTGCCGCGACCGCCGTGTTGATGAAGTTCAACATGTCGTTGTTCAGGATACCCGGTCTCTCGAGCGTGGCTCCGAGCACGCTCTCGACCAGCGCGCCGGCGGTGGCGCCCACCACGACGGGAAGAATGGCCGGTGCCGCGATCAGGCGCAACGGGACGGCCAGCGCCGCCAGCGCCACGGCGGCACCCAGACCGGCGGCCGTTCCCTCGAGGGACATCGCTCCGGACGTGCCCGGCGGCACGCGCCGCAGGCCCGTCACGAGGAACGCGGATCGTCCCCACGCCTTGCCGATCTCGCTCGCCACGGTGTCGCTTCCCCCGGCCGTCAGCGCGGCGACCAGTCCGACCAGCGCCTCGGAACCGTACGGTGTCGTGGCGACGGCCACCGCCGCCAGCGTCGCCACGCCGCAGTTCGCGATGGCGTTGCCGGCGCCGCGGCGGCCGCCGCGCTCTTCGGCGATGCCAAGGGCGATCTTGCGCCGCAGGCCGAGGCGCGACGCAATGGATGCCACGAGAAACGTCGAGAACAGGAACAGCCAGGCGCCGGGGCCACCTCCGGCGTAGGCGACCACGCCGATCGCCGCGCCGACGATCGCGCCGGCACGGGAGACGGTGCGCGCGCGGTAGCCCGCCCATGCCACGACCCCGTTGACGGCGACGGCCCACGGAAGGGCCGCGGCGGCGGAGGGCCAGGAGGCGCGCGACGCGCCAGGCGTCATCAGGCTTGCGAGCCACAGGGCGCCAGCCGCGACCACGGGAACCGAGATGTTGTCGTCGAGCCGGACGGGAACGGTCTCGACGAAGGCGGCAGCGATCGCCGCCGCCGAAGGCGCCGCGATCGCGAACCACAGGCTCGGCGCCGGATGGACGGACGGACGCGTCCACAACGCGAGCGCGACCGCCCCGACTGCCCCGAACAGGGCGAAGGCCGCCGTCCCCCCGACGGTCTTGTCTGGACTCCACGGCCAGCGCCGGCTGGCGACGCGCCGGCCGACGAGCGTGGCCATGCCGTCCCCGAACGCGAGGATGGCCCAGGCCGCCGCGGCGATGTCGAGCCTCGAGCGGAACGTCAGGATCAGCGCGAGCACGGCGAGCGGGTACAGCAGAATCCCGAGCGGGTAGCCGCGCTCCGCATCAGCCGGGCGGTACAGCTGTCGTCCGCCGACCCGAGGAAGCACGAACAGGTTGAAGAGGAACGCCACGCCCGCGAGCGCCGCCGCCTGCGGCCAGGTCAGCACGCGCAGCAGGAACGCGAACCCGACCGACCCGACATGTACCCGCTGCCGGGCGTCCTCCGCGTGCGCGGTCACGGCCGCGCGGCCTCGGCGCCCGAAATCGACGCGATGGTCCGGGCGACCCCCGCCTCGAGCGGGGTCTTCGTGTAGCGCAACTCCGCCTCGGCGTCCGCGCTGTCGAGCGTCCAGTCGTGCCGAAAGATCTCCACCGCGCCACGCGTGATGAGCGGCGTCCCACCGAACAGGCCGACCCGGAATTCCTCGGCTGCGGCGAGCATGTCGGCCAGCGCGTACGGGATGCGGCGTGGCGGCCGGCGGCCGGTGATCTGCTGCACGACCGCGAAGAGGCGGTGCTGCGTCGCGTTGACGCCGCCCAGCATGTACCGCGCGCCGACGCGGCCGCGCTCGACGGCCGCCGCATGTCCGGCCGCCACATCGTCCACGAACGAATACGACCAGGCGTGCTCGGGTCCGACCAGGCCCGGCAGCCGATGACGCAGGTGATCCCGGATCAGCCTGCCGACCAGATTGCCCTCGGTGACGGCCCCCGGTCCGTAGACGACGCCGGGATACACGCGCACGATCGGCGCACCGTCGGCGGCCGCCCGCTCCGCGAGCCGATCCGCCGCCACCTTCGTGCGCTGGTAGTCGTTGACTTCGAGCGGGTCGGTGGCGCCGGCGGGCGGCAGCGCCAGGAACGACGACGTGTAGACGACGCGCCGGACACCCCGGGCGGCGGCGGCCGCGACGACGTTGGCCAGGCCGCCGACGTTGACGTCGTCGAAATCGGCCGGGCGACGGCGCCAGATGCTGACGAGGGCCGCCATGTGACAGATGACGTCGCACCCGTCGGCCGCGCGCGCGAGCGCGTCCGCGTCGCGCACGTCGCCGTCCACCGCGCGCCCCGGCAGGCCGCTCCCGGACGCGGCGCGCGAGAAGAGCACGAGGTCGTGTCCCCGCGCGGCCAGGTGTCTGACGACCGCGCCTCCCAGATATCCCGTCCCGCCGGTCACCAGGATCTTCACGTTCGTCTCCTCGACGCTAGGCTTCGGAGGCGCGCGCGGCCTCCTGCCGCCAGTAGGCCAGCAGGTCGTCGAGCGACTGCTCGAGCGAGATTTTCGGCGCCCAGCCGATTTCGTCGCGGATCCGGGCCGGGTCGCCGAGGACGAGCGGCACGTCGTTCGGCCGGTAGCGTGCCGGATCGACCCGGACGCGAATCGGCACCCGTGCGCGCGCCAGCAGAAGGTCCAGGAGATCGCGAATCCTGACAGCGTGTCCGGTGCACACGTTGTACGCGCGACCGGGACGCCCGCGCTCCACGATGAGGCGGTACGCGCGAACGGTGTCGCGCACGTCGGTCAGGTCGCGGCGGGCCTCGAGATTGCCGACCGTGATCTCGGCGTCCCACCGGCCGGCCTCGACGTCGGCGATCCGCCGGCCGAAGCCCGACGCGACGAACCAGGCGTCCTGACGTGGACCGAAGTGGTTGAACGCGCGCGCGATGAACACGGGCAGGCCGTCGCCGCCGGCGCGCAGGCCCAGCATTTCCTGCGCGAGCTTGCTGACGGCGTACGGGCTGCCCGGCACGAGCGGGTGATCCTCGTTGAGCGGCCCGTCGACGCTGGCGTAGACCATGGCCGAGCCCGGGATGAGGACGGGCGACCGGAGGGCCGAGCGTCGCAGCGCCTCGAGGATCCGGTGCGTGCCGCGCACGTTGACGGCGAGGGTGTCGGCCGTCGTCTGCCACGAGCGGCCCACGTGCGCGGCGCCGGCGCAGTGGTACACGACCGACGGCTGGACGGCGGAGATCGCTTCGGTCACCGATGAGGCGTCGAGGATGTCGACCGGTTCCCACCGGACCCCGGCCGCAGGACGAGGCGGCGAGCCGCCGGGCCGGTGCCACGCGACGACCGACTCGCCCTCCGAGGCGAGCTGATCGACGAGATGACCGCCCGCGAATCCCGCCGCGCCGGTGACCACCACCTCCCGTCTCACGTCAGCGGCCCGACGCCACCTTCATCGCGGCACGTTGCCCATCGCGCCGTTGAAGGGCGAGAAGTTGCCGAGGCCGGCGAGGGTGAACGACAAGAAGAACCGGTGATCGGACGGCACGCCGACGTTCAGGCCGGCCAGGCTGTAGGTCTGGTACTCGAAGGCGATGCCGCAGCACTGCGCGTTGTAGAACGACTGGATCTGCTGCTGCACGATCGACTTGTGCAGGACGTCGTAGTTGAAGGCGTAGAGGCCGCCGACGCGGTTGTCGCTCGTGTGCAGGCTGGCCGACGCGTTGACGCCCTGGGTCAGCTGGCTCTTGTTGTTGTAGCCGGGCAGGTCCTTGATGTACCCCTGCTTGCTCCAGCCGGCGCTCGTCTGCAGCAGGGTCGACCAGTTGTACGTGCCGGTCATCGAAATCGTCCGCAGCGAGCGATAGCGGCTATCGAACTCGGCGCGCATCGTCACGTTCAGCGCGTCGGCCGGCACGGCGCGAACCGTCAGGGCCAGCGGCGAGAAATGGCTCGGCGGCGCGCCCGTGTAGCTCGTGGCGTACTGGCGGTCGAGCTGGGCCGCCAGCTGATTGGTGTAGTAGCTCTGCGTGATCGAAAGGTCGAGGATGTCGCGGGCCTGCCCGGGCTGCGCCTGTGTGAGGCGGCGCTTGGCGTAGAACCGGTTGTTGATTCCGTAGGTGTAGGTCGTGCCGCCGACGATCGCGTCGGTGCTGTCGATGGTGACGATCTGCTGGTAGTTGTCGATCGACGAGGTGCGCTGCACGTTCAGGAACGGCTCCACGGTGTGCTTGAACCGGCTGGCGTAGCCGCTGCCCGGCGTGTCCCAGATCCGGTTGAACACCGGGCCGACCATCTGCGCCTGAAGCGTGTAGTAGCGGCGGTTCAGGCCGTCGTCCAGGATGGTCGGACGGCCGGTCGACGCGTCGGTGGCGCCCGGATCCTGGCTGCGGGTGTAGTAGGTGTCGCGCCAGCTGAGCGCCGAGGTCACCGTGAACCACTCCCACTTCTTGAATGGAAACCGGATCTGGGGGCTGAAGTCGAACCGCATCAGCCCGGCGTTGTAGTCGATCGGCGTGCCGTCCGACGCGGTCGTCTTGTTCTCGTAGAGCAGTTTCGCGTACTCGCCGTTCGCCGTGAAGTACAGGTCGCCGACGAGCGGCCGGTCGTTGCGGGTCAGGGCGATGCGGGGCGCACTCCCCGTCAGCGACGAACTGGTCGTGTTGAAGAAGTATTCCGTGTGGTCGAACGTGGCGTTGAGCGTGTACGTGCCCCACGCGCCCACGACGTTTCCGCCGAAGGTGCGCTGGTTGCGCGTGGCGTCGTAGATGTTCGTGTTGAACGTCTGCATCGTCGTCACGCTGGAGAAGTAGTTCACGCGTCCGCGCGCGCGCAGCCCGAAGGGCAGGTTCTGACTGGCGTCGCCGCGGAGCTCGTAGCTGCGCGAGCCCGGCAGCGACGTCGCCGTCCCGTTCGGCTGCACGTAGGTGGCGTCGTGCTCGTTCAGCCAGTAGGCGCGCATGGTGCCGTTCGCGCCGGCGCCGAAGTTGTAGCGGTACTCGCTGCCCAGCCCCTGTCCGGTCTTCGAGTACCAGTCGTGCATCAGGGTGGCGTCCTGGCTGCGGTCGATCGCCCAGAAGAACCCGTTGTGGATGGTCTGGCCGCGCAGCGTCGAGTTGCTGTAGGTGGGAATCAGGATGCCGGTCGCCCGATTCTCCTTCTTGGTCGGGTAGTACATCAGGGGCAGGTACAGCATCGGCACGCCCTTCACCTTCAGCACGGCGTCGCGCAGGAGCGTGTAGTGGTCGATGTTCAGCACGACCGTGCCGGCGTGCAGGTCCCAGCGGGGGGTCGGCTGCACGCAGGTGGTGAAGCCGCCGTGCGTGATCCGATACTTCTGCGGGCCGATCTTCTCGACCGTCTCGCCGAAGAAGTAGACGTCGTTGTCCTTGGTGGTGAGCTGCGGGGCCGCGAATCCCCTCGCCTGCAGCGGCTGCCGCGGCGGCTGGAACGTCGCCATGCCGCTCGCGTTGTAGAAGGTGCCCAGGCGGGTCCTCGTGTCGAACTCGGCGCGATCGGCCGAGATGCGGTTGGTGCCCTGCGTGAAGACGACGTTGCCGGTCGCGACGACGCGGTTGCGGTCCGTGAACGCCTCGACGACTTCAGCGTAGAGCTCCGTGTCGCCGCGCTTCATGGCGACGTTGCCCGAGAGCCGGTAGTGGTTCTCGCCGATCCGCTCGGTGCGCTCGGCTGCCGAGGTCCAGCCGGCGATCTGAGCGGCTGAGGGCGCCGCGACCGACCACAACAGAAATGCAGCACATAGAGTTCGAAAGACGGTTCGCGCCATGCCAGCAAGTGGGTGACTTCGAAGGGTATCACGCTCGGCCGGCTTCGATCGCCGGCAGCACGTCGCCGAGCAGAAAAATCGACCCGGCGACGACGATCTCGGGCGACAGGCGCCACGCCGCCGCGAGCGCGCCGAGCGGAGAGGGACGGACCGCACGCGGCACGTGGGGAGCGACGAGGCGCGCGACGGCGGCCAGCTCGTCGGGATCCGCGGCGCGAGGGTTCGACGGCCGCGTGAGCAGAAGCGCGCTGACGTGCGGCGCGAGCGCGGAGAGAATCCCGCGCACGTCCTTGTCGCGCATCGCGGCGAAGACCATCGGGATGGGTGCGCCGCGCGCCGCGAGGTACGCAGCGAGGGCCGAAGCTCCTTCGGGGTTGTGTGCCGCGTCCAACAGCGCCGCGCGGCCGTCGGGCAGGCGCCGCCAGTCCAGCCGCCCGGGCCAGACCACTCCGGCGAGTCCTTCCGCCACGGCTGCACCCGGCACGCCGAGCCCGGCGCGGTCGGCGAGCTCGAGCGCTCGAATCGCCACGATCGCGTTGTCGATTTGGTGCGCGCCAGCGAGCGCCATCCGCATCCCGCCGTAGTCGCGCCCCGGCGTGCGCACGCGGATGCCGCGTTCACTCGACGCCGCGACGACCCCCTCATGCGCCCGCACGTACGGCGCGCCGCGTTCGCCCGCAATCGCAGCGAGCGCCTCGTCGGCTTCCGGCGCGAGCGCGCCGACGACGACGGGAACGCCCGGCTTGACGATGCCCCCCTTCTCCCGCGCGATGTCGGCGAGCGTGCGCCCGAGGTACTGTTCGTGGTCGAAGGCGATCGACGTCACGACGGTCACGATCGGTTCCACGACGTTGGTCGCGTCGAGCCGGCCGCCGAGCCCGACCTCGACGACGGCCACGTCGACGCGTGCCCGCCGGAACAGCTCGAACGCGGCCGCGGTGGCCACCTCGAAGAACGTCGGCTCGGCGAGAAGCGCCCCCGACCGGCGCATGCCGGTGTCGAGGTCCCGAATCACGCCCAGCACGTCCCCCAGCGCCGCTCGATCGACCGGCGTCCCGTCGACGGTGAAGCGCTCGCGAACGTCCACGAGGTGCGGGGAGGTGTAGCGTCCAGACCGGTGCCCCGCCGCGCGCAGGCAGGCATCGATCATCGCGGTCACAGAACCCTTGCCGTTGGTGCCGGCCACGTGAATCGTCCGAAACGCCCGCTCCGGATGCCCGAGCCGCTCGACGAGCGCGCGGATGTTGTCGAGGCCGAACTTGATGCCGAACTGCTCGAGTCCGAAGAGGAAGGCGAGGGGGTCGTCGGGGTTCACGGGATTCACGAGGTGCTCGGGGCTCGCGAAGATCTCGACGCCACGGCGTGCGCCGCGATCAGGGTTGTGCGGCCGGCTCGCCCGCTGGTTCGGCGGCGGCGGTCGAGGGGTGCGGCTCGGCCTGCACGGCGCCCATGAAGCGGAGGGCCCTGGCGATCGTCGCCTTCATCTCGCGGCGATCGACGATCAGGTCGATCATGCCCTTTTCGAGGAGGAACTCGCTGCGCTGGAAGCCCTCGGGAAGCTTCTGACGGATGGTCTGCTCGATGACGCGCGGCCCCGCGAAGCCGATGAGCGCCTTCGGCTCGGCGATGTTGAGATCGCCCAGCATGGCGAACGACGCCGTCACGCCCCCCGTGGTCGGGTCGGTGAGGACGGCGACGTACGGCAGGCGCGCGCGATCGAGCCGCGCCAGCGCGCCGCTGATCTTCGCCATCTGCATCAGCGAGAGCGCGCCTTCCATCATGCGCGCGCCGCCCGAGCAGCACACGATGACCACCGGCAGCCGCGCGGCAATCGCCCGCTCGATCGCCCGCGTGATCTTCTCGCCGACGACGACGCCCATGCTGCCGCCGATGAAGGCGTACTCCATGGCGGCCGCGACCGCCGGCATGCCTTCGATGCGCCCGGCCCCGGTGATCACGGCGTCCTTCGCGCCGGTCTGCTCGATGGTCGACCTCAACCGGGTCTTGTACGGCTTCGTGTCGGTGAACGACAGGGGATCGGTCGACACCAGATCGCGATCGTGCTCCTCCCAGGCGCCCTCGTCGAAGAGCATGCGGAGCCGATCGCCGGCGCCGACGCGGAAGTGGTGCGCGCACTTGGGGCACACGCTGAGATTGGTCGCCAGATCCTTGTTGTAGATGATCTGCGAGCAGTCGGGACACTTGACCCAGAGGCCCTCGGGCACCCGGCTCGGCTTTTCCTTCGCGGGCGCGATCGGCGTGCGGGCCTTCTTGAACCAGGCCATCGCGCTTCAGCTTATCAAAAGCGGGGGCTGGAGGCTCGGGGCTGGGGGCTGGGTCTGGGGCTCCGGAAACCTCGGGCGCCTACCGCGTTGGCTTATCGCGTGCGCGGCACGTAGTAGCGGGTGCCCGGTCCCATACCGCGAATCTGCTTTATGAGGTCGTCGAGCGCCTCGTCGCTGGCATCCGAGTCGAATTCCGAGGTCTCGACCACGAGCAGGGGGGTCGCGTTGTAATGGAAGAAAAAATGGTGGTAGGCCTCGTTCAGCTCCCGCAGGTACTCTCCATCCGGCTCGAGGGCCGCGGCTTCGAGGTCGGCGCGCCGGGCCCGGATCCGGCGCAGGAGGACGTCGGTCGGCGCCTGCAGGTACAGCGCGAGGTCGGGCGGCGGTACGTCGCGCGCGAGCAGCTCGTACAGCCGCTGATAGATGAACAGCTCGTTGTCGTCCAGGTTCAGGTACGCGTAGATCTTGTCCTTGTCGAACAGGTAGTCGCAGATGGTCATCTGGCTGAACAGGTCCGCCTGTCGAAGCGAGGCCTGCTGACGGTGCCGGCTGAGAAGGTAGAAGAGCTGGGCCTGCAGCGCCGCGCCCGGCCGGTCCGCATAGAAATCGCCGATGAACGGATTCTCGGCGTCCTCCAGTACCAGCGTCGCGTCGAGCCGTGCCCCGAGGCGCTCGGCGAGGGCAGTCTTGCCGGCGCCGATCGGCCCTTCGATGGCGATGTGGCGGAACTGCAAGGCGCCGATGATATCATCGCGGCGTGAAGATCGAACGCTTGGAGCTGCGCCTGCTCAAGCTCCCGCTGGTTCACTTCTTCGAGACCAGCTTCGGTCGCATCCACGACAAGCACTTCATCCTGGTGCGCCTCGACGGCGACGGCTGCACCGGGCACGGCGAGTCGGTCGCGGAGCAGGAGCCGTACTACAGCGCCGAGACCAACGAGACCGTCTGGCACATCATCTCGACCTTCGTCGCGCCGCGGGTGCTCGGGGTCGACTTCGAGCATCCACGCGACGTCTTCCCGGCGCTCCGCGCCATTCGCGGCCACAACATGGCCAAGGCGGCGGTCGAGATGGCGGCGTGGGACCTGTACGCGCGGCAGCGCGGCGAGCCGCTCAGCCGCGCGATCGGCGGCACGCGCGACCGCATCGCCTCGGGGGTGTCGATCGGCATCCAGAACTCGCTCGACGACCTCGTCGCGAAGGTCGATCGCGAGCTGACCGCCGGCTACCGGCGCATCAAAATCAAGATCAAGCCGGGGTGGGACATCGAGGCGGTCGAGGCCGTGCGCGCGCGGTTCGGCGGGATTCCGCTCATGGTCGACGCCAACGCGGCGTACACGCTCGCCGACGCCGGGCACCTCGCCAGGCTCGACGCCTATGACCTGATGATGATCGAGCAGCCGCTCGAGTACGACGACGTGGCCGATCATGCGATCCTGCAGCGGCACATCCGGACGCCGATCTGCCTCGACGAGTCGATCAAGACGGTCCGGATCGCCGAGGAGGCCATCGCCGCCGGCGCCTGCCGGATCATCAACATCAAGCCGGGACGCGTCGGCGGCATCCGCGAGTCGATGCGGATTCACGACCTCTGCGCCGCGCACGGCGTGCCGGTCTGGCACGGCGGCATGCTCGAGTCGGGGATCGGCCGCGCCGCCAACGTCCATCTGTCGACGCTCCCGAACTTCTCCCTGCCGGGCGACGTGGCGGCGAGCCGGCGCTACTTCGATCCCGACCTCATCGACCCGCCGATCGAGGTCGCCTCCGACGGCACGATCGCGGTGCCGACCGCCGCCGGTATCGGCGTCGCGATCGTCGACGCGCGCGTCGAGCGCGCCACGCTGCGCCGCCTGTCGCTCGACCGCTCCTCGGTGCCGGCGCATTCCTGAGCATGCCATCGATCAGGGCTTCCGTTCCCGCGCTCGTGCTCGCCTCCTTCCTCGCCGGCTGCGCGAGCGCACCGCCGGCGCCGGCCGGACCGCCCGCGCCGACCTTCGAGCGGAAGATGTCGTGGATCCTGCGGCTCGAGGATCGGCGCCTGCTGCGCGATCCGCAGCCGCCGCCGCCGGCGCCCGCCCCGCCCGCCAGGCGCGGTCGAAAGACGCCGCCGGCCGTCGTGGCGCCCACGGCGGACCTCGTCCGGCTGCTCCAGGACGGCGAGGCGCGCGTGCGGCGCCGCGCGGCGCTCGCGATTGGGCGCGTCGGCCTGGCCGAGGGGGTCCAGCCGCTCGTGACGCTGCTCGACGACGGCGACCCCGAGGTCCGGCAGATGGCGGCGTTCGCCCTCGGCCTCATCGGCGATCGCCACGCGCGGGATCCCCTCGTCACGGCGCTGTCCGACCCGTCGCCCCTGATGCAGGGCAGCGCGGCCGAGGCGCTCGGCCTCCTCGGCGACGCGTCGGCGGCCGCCCCGATCGCGCAGATGGTCGGCCACGTCGTCCAGTCCGGCGCCCTGGCCCAGACGCCGAGGGAGGAGGACGAAGCGCGACGCGACACGCCGGCCGGAGCCTTCCGCCTCGGCGTGTTCGCCCTGGTCCGCCTCAAGGCGTACGATGCGCTCGCGTCGGCCGTGCTCGACCAGTCCGGACAGCCGCTGGTCCACTGGTGGCCGGTCGCCTTCGCCCTCGAGCGGCTGAACGATCCGCGCGCGGTGCCGGCGCTGCTGACCTATGCCCGCGACGCGGGCTCCTACGCGCGCGCGTTCGCGGTGAAGGGGCTGGGCGCGATGAAGGCGCAGGCGGCGCTGCCCGTGCTGCGGACGCTCCTGTCGAGCGGCGATCACGGCGTGCTCGTCGAGACCATTCGCGCGCTCGGTCAGATCGGCGAGCCCCAGGACGCCGGCCCCCTGCTCAAGATCGTCAGGGATCCGCGCGCCGATCCCCAGCTGCGGCTGGAAGCCGCCTCGGCGCTCGGGCGGTTCGACACGCAGGAGGTCGTGGAGACGCTCCTCGATACGCTCGCCGACCCGAGTCCCGCGGTGCGGGCGGCCGCGCTCCGCTCGACCGCCGCCGCCGATGCCGACAACTTCATGATCGTCCTGTCAGGCCTCGATCCCGACCCGCACTGGAGCGTTCGCGCGGCGCTGGCGCACCTCCTCGGGACGCTGTCGCCGGAGCGGGGGATCCCGCGGCTGATGGCCATGCTCCAGGACAGCGATCAGCGGGTCATCCCGTCGGTGCTCGCCTCGCTCGTCCAGCTGCACGCCCCGAAGGTCGACGCGATCCTCGTCGATCACCTGAAGAGTGACGATCCGGTCGTCCGCGCCGCCGCGGCACGCGGCCTGGGGGAGCTCAAGCCGGAGGGGGCCGCCGGCGCCCTGGCCGAAGCGTATCGGGCGGGCACCCGCGACACGACCTACGTGGCGCGCGCGGCGGCGCTTGCCGCGCTGGCAAATTACGGTGCCGCCGATGCGGTGCCGGTGCTCAAGGAAGCGCTCGCCGACAAGGAATGGGCGGTCCGCGTCCGCGCCGCATCGCTGCTCGGCCCGCTCGATCCGTCGACCGCCGCCGCGGCGGCCATTCGGCCGGCGCCCACGACGTTCACCGCTGCCGTGTACGAGGCGCCGGCGGTCGTCGACCCCCAGGTGTCGACCGCGGTGTACCTCGACACGGATCGCGGCACGATTCAGATCGAGCTCGCGATGCTCGACGCGCCGCTCACCGTCCAGAACTTCCTCATGCTGGCCCGCAAGGGCTTCTTCAACGGCCTCGGCATCCATCGCGTCGTGCCCGACTTCGTCGTGCAGGACGGCGATCCGCGCGGCGACGGCGAGGGCGGGCCCGGCTACACGATCCGCGACGAGCTGAACGAGCGGCCGTACCTGCGGGGCGCCGTCGGCATGGCGCTCGACTGGCCCGACACGGGCGGCAGCCAGTGGTTCATCACCGCGTCGCCGCAGCCGCACCTCGACGCGAAGTACACCGTGTTCGGCCGCGTCGTGGCGGGCATGGAGGTCGTCGACCACCTGCAGGCGTGGGACGTCGTGCGCCGCGTCCGCGTCTGGGACGGGCAGCAGATGAGTCGTGACTAGAGGCTGGGAGCTTGAGGCGTGGGACCGAACGCGTCGGTCGAGAGTAGAGCGTACGTTGAAAAGGGGGCGACAGCCGCCCCCTTTTTGACGGGCGAGGTCAGCTTACCGCTTCTTGCCGGCCTTCTTCTTCCCGCCCTTGGCTTTCTTCGCCATTGTCTCTTATCCCCCCCTTCATGTGGGTTTGGATTGCGGGAACGCTCGCGTCACCGATCCAGTGGCTGCCGCCTGGCACGCTCACCCGATGCCGGCGCTCCTCGCTTCGGGGCATCTTCCGGCGCTGCCGAGCTACCGGAAGAGCGAGGTCGATTTCAACCTCACAAGGGATGGCCTGAGTTCAGCCCCCTCATACCAGATGTAGATTACGGTTCAGGGATCACGGATGTCAAGCACAAAATCCACAAAATGTCAAAAAAAGTGCGTCACCGGTTCGTCGTCGTGGTGAGTCGTTTCAGCGCGCGCCGCGCGGCCTCGTGCGCACGCGGATCGCCGCCGACGATCGTCGTCGCCGCGCGATAGAGATCGATCGCGCGCGTGCGATCGGTGCGCTCGACGGCGCACGCGAGGTCGGCCAGCGCCGATGCGCGCACGAACGCCGGAGCGAGGGGCCGCGCCGCGACGACTGCTTCCAGCGCGTCGAGCGCGTCTTCCTGTCGTCCGGCAGCGCCGAGGGCACGGGCGTAGCGAAAACGGGCCACCAGATCTTGCGGCGCGGCGTCGAGCGCCTGCGCCAGCAGCTCCACCGCCCGGCGGCGATTGCCGCGCTGCAGCGCCCGCCATCCTTCGAGCGACGTGCGGTAGGCGAGCGCGCGCCGCGGGTCGGGCGCGTGCGACAGCCCCTTGTCAGCTTCCTTTCTGATATCGGTCGGATCGCCGGCGGGAACAGCGGCGATGGCCGCCCGGTACTCGGCGACCGCCTCGGCCCGCTCGCCGAGCCGACCGTAGGCGGCCGCGAGCTGCAGGTGCGCCGACGCCTGGACGCCGTACGGCGCGGCCGCGCCAGACGCGACAATCGCCTCGAGCGGCTCGACGGCGCGATCCGTTTCGTCGACGGCGTCGAGCTCGCGCGCGAGCCCGAGCCGGGCGCGCGCGGCCGCCAGCTCCGGCGCGCCGACCCGGCGCTCCGACGCCCGCTGCTCCAGCCGCCGCCAATCGACGGCGCTCGCCAGGTGATCGTGGAAGTACTCGTCGTCGATCGTCGCCAGGCGGGCGAGGAAGAGCGGATTGGCCGGGTAGCGCCCGTCGAGGATCTCGAGCAGCTCGCGGGCCCGGACCGGCTGCTGCTCGTACCACAGATACACCAGGTGCAGCTGGTAGTCCGCCTCGCCTCGAAGCAGCTCGCCGGTGTCGCGCGCCCGGAGCATTTCGCGAAGTCCCGTGACGCGGTCGCCGCCGGGCAGGAACAGCAGCCAGCGCAGGAACTTGGCACCCCCCGATACCACGTCGGCGTAGTAGTGGTAGAGGCCGATGCCGAAATAGGCGTCCTGGATCGTGGGATCGAGGGCGAGGGCGCGCCCGAGCGCCTCGCGAATCCTGTTGCCCTCCCGCGCGGCTGTCACGCGCTGGCCGCGCAGGACCCGCCACTGCACGAGCGGCGCGTACGAGCCGGCCAGGTAGAACCAGGCTTCGCCGTTATCCGGTTCTCGCTCGGTCCAGGTTCGGCTGGCGGCAATGGCGGCGTCGGCGCGCGAGGTCAGCAGGTCGTCGAACGATCGGTTGTCGGGGTCGAGCTGGATCTGCCACCAGACCGAGACGACGCCGAGCGCCTGGCACGCTTCGGGCGGTGCCGGTGGACAAGCCTCGCGCAGCTCGGCCTCGGCGGCCTCGAACCGCGCCTCCAGGATGGTGTCGTAGATCGCCGCGAGCCGAGAACCTCCGGTGAGCCCGGCCCGGGCGGGCGCGGCGACGGCGAGCGCCAGAATCAAGGCGCCGATCGGCGAGGCCCTCACATGCTGGTCCTCGGCTGCTGCTTGTCGGCGTGGCGCTCCAGGGCCAGCGCCACCAGACGATCGAGCAGCTCCGGATAGGTCACGCCGCTGGCCGCCCAGAGCTTCGCGTACATGCTGATCGTCGTGAAGCCGGGGATCGTGTTCAGTTCGTTCACGTACAGCAACCCGCTGTCGCCCGCGAGGAGGAAATCCACGCGTGCCATCCCGGCGCAGTCGAGCGCCTTGAACGCCGCGACCGCCTGGCTTCTCACCTCTTCCATTTGCGCCTCCGTAATCGGCGCCGGAATCAGCAGCTTCGATCCCTGGTCGAGGTACTTCGCTTCGTAGTCGTAGAACTCGCGCGAGGACACGATCTCGCCCGCGACCGAGGCGTCGGGCGAGTCGTTGCCGAGAACCGCGCACTCGATTTCGCGGGCCTCGGGTACGGCCGCCTCGATGACGATCTTCCGATCGAACTGGGCGGCCAGGTCGATGGCCGCGCGGAGCTCCGTCGCATGCCGCGCCTTGGAGATCCCGACGCTCGATCCGAGGTTCGCCGGTTTCACGAAGACGGGGAAGCCCAGGCGCGACGCGACGCGGTGCAGCACCGACGGCGGCTCGCGCCGCCAGTCCCGCTTCAGCACCGTCTCGTAGTCGACGATCGGCAGCCCGCAGGCGGCGAAGACGAGCTTCATCACCGCCTTGTCCATCCCGACCGACGAGGCCAGGACGCCCGCGCCGACGTACGGCACGTTGGCCAGCTCCAGCAGACCCTGCACCGTGCCGTCCTCGCCGTACGGCCCGTGCAGGACCGGGAAGACGACGTCGAGGGCAAGACCCGAGACCACCGACGACCGATCCGGCTGGCGCTCCACCGTGATCAGCGTGTCCCCGCCAGGATGCGCGATCAGATGCGCCTCGAGGCCGCCGCCCGAGGCTGCCGTCTTCGCCGCTTCGATGGCATGGGCGGCCGAGGCGAGGCGTGGCGGCTCGGACGGCAGCGTCCACCGGCCGTCCTTTTCGATGCGGATCGCGACCGGCTCGTACCGCCCCGGATCCAGGTTCTGGAACACGGCGGCCGCCGACGCGAGCGACACTTCATGCTCGCCGGATCGCCCGCCGTAGATCACGCCGATACGGAGCTTCTTCACGGACACTCGCCGCAGGATGGAGACGACGCCGGGAGAGGAGGGAACATCCGGGCGATTGTAAACTGTTCACTCCCACCATGGACGCATCGATCTCCGGCTTTCGCGTGACGCACACCGACCGACGCGCGCGGCGCGGCGTCCTGACGACGCCGCACGGCGAGGTCCACACGCCGGCGTTCATGCCCGTGGGGACCCGGGGCGCCGTCAAAGGCGTGACGCACCGCGAGCTGGTGGAGCTCGGCGCCGAGATCATCCTCAGCAACACATACCATCTGTACCTTCGACCCGGCGACGATCTCATCGCCCGCCTGGGGGGCCTCCATCGGTTTATCGGCTGGAGCCGGCCGATCCTGACCGACAGCGGCGGCTATCAGGTCTACAGCCTGTCGGCGCGGCGCACGATCGACGAGGAGGGCGTGCAGTTCCGATCGCACCTCGACGGCTCGCTCCATCTGCTCACGCCCGAGCGGGCCGCCGACATTCAGGCGCAGCTCGGTTCGGACATCGCCATGGTGCTCGACGAGTGCCTCGCCTATCCCGCCGAGGCCGACGCGGCCCGGGCGTCGATGGCGCGGACCCTGCGCTGGGGCCGCCGCGCGCGCGAGCGGATGCTCGCGCTTCGCGCCGGTCCGGTGGCGGGCGTGACCATGACCACCCCCGGGCAGGTTCAGTTCGGCATCGTCCAGGGGAGCACCTACCCGGAGCTGCGCGAGGAAAGCGCGAGCGGCACGGTCGGGATCGGCTTCGAGGCCTACGCGATTGGCGGATTGAGCGTCGGAGAGCCGCCGTCCGTGATGTACGACATCGTCGGGCACACGACCGGCTTCCTGCCGCCCGACCGGCCCCGCTATCTGATGGGAACCGGGACGCCGGAGGACCTGGTCGAGTCGGTGGCCCGGGGTGTGGACATGTTCGACTGCGTCCTGCCGACCCGCAACGCCCGGAACGGCCAGCTGTTCACGAGCGAGGGCCGCATCAATATTAAGAACGCCCGCTTCGCGGACGACGATCGCCCGGCCGACCCGTCGTGCGGATGCTACACCTGCCGCACCTGTTCCCGGGCCTATCTGCGACACCTCTTCGTGAGCGGCGAGATCGGGGCGGCTACCCTTAACACGTTGCATAACCTCAACTTTTACCTTGACACTATGCGCGGGATTAGGGACGCTATAGCGTTTGGGCGGTTCGAACGTTTCAGGCTAGCGCTCCACCAGAGCTTGTCCCGCCAGTCGATCGACTCATGATGCCGTTCGCCGCGTCCGTCAGGCTCGGACCGCTGTTTGCCATGGCCTCCTCGCCCGAGGGCGGAAGTGCGTGGTTGCAGCTCGTCCCTTTCGCGCTCGTCCTCGCCATCTTCTATTTCATCATCCTGCTGCCGATGAAGCGGAAGCAGCAGAAGGTGCAGAAGTTCCTCGGCAGCCTGAAGGTCGGCGATCGAGTCATCACCACCGGGGGGCTCCACGGCCAGATCACCAAGCTGACCGAGCAGAGCATCCAGCTCCAGATTGCCGACAAGGTGCGGGTCGAAGTCGCACGGGCGGCCGTCGGCGGCTACCAGGGACAGCCGCCGGTCGTCGAGCCGCAGAACCAATAAGCCAATGCAGAACATCCGCTGGAAGATCATCACGATTCTCGTCGTCCTGACCCTGTTCAGCGCCGTCGGCGTGTACCCGATTGTCGCGGCGCACTACGGCGTCCGCTCGCCGGGCTGGCTGATGGACAAGCAGCTGAAGCTCGGCCTCGACCTGAAGGGCGGCGTCCACCTGGTCCTGCGCGTCCAGACCGACGATGCCCTGCGGCTGGAGACCGAACAGGAGATGGAGCGGCTGCGTGAGGAGCTGACGAATCAGAAGGTGCAGGTCGCCAGCCTGAATCAGACGAGCCCGGTGCAGTTCAAGGTGGAGGGAGTGCCGCCGGCGGCCGATTCGACCTTCCGGCAGGCGGCGGCCGACCTGACGGCCAACTTCGAGCGCAGCCCGGGGGTGAACGGCTCGTACACGTTCACGATGAAGCCGAACATCCAGCAGAACCTGCGCGACGAGGCCGTGACGCAGGCGCGCGAGACCATCGAGCGCCGGGTCAACGAACTGGGCGTCACCGAGCCGAGCATCGCGCAGCAGGGGGCCAACGGCGACGAGATCCTGGTGCAGCTGCCGGGCGTCACCGACGTCGATCGGGCGAAGGAGATCATCCGCTCGACGGGGCTGCTGGAGCTGAAGATCGTCGAGAGCGGTCCGGCGGCGACCAAAGAAGCGCTCATGCAGAACGGCCAGGTGCCGCCGGGCATGGAGATCGTGCCGGGCGCGAGCGAAGGGCCGGGCGGCGGCGACGCGGCGACGGTCTACTACCTGGTGCGGAAAGTGGCGGCGGTGACCGGCCGCGACCTCCGCAACGCGCGGCCGACGGTCGACGAGAACAACCAGCCGGCGGTGAGCTTCACGCTGAGCGGCGAGGGCGGGCGCAAGTTCGGCAAGGTCACGGGCGAGAACATCGGGAAGCAGCTGGCAATCGTCCTCGACGGCCGCGTCCAGTCGGCGCCGCGCATCGACTCGCGGATCAACACGGACGGGCGGATCACGGGCAGCTTCACGCAGGAGGAGGTTGCGAACCTCTCGCTGATTCTGCGCTCCGGCGCGCTTCCGGCGACGCTGACGTACCTCGAGGAACAGACGATCGGGCCGAGCCTGGGCGCCGACTCGATCCGCTCGGGCGTCATCGCGTCGGTGGTGGGCCTGCTGCTCGTCGTGATGTTCATGCTCGCCTACTATCGGCTCTCCGGCGTGAACGCGGTGGTCGCGCTCGTGCTGAATCTGATCATCCTGCTCGGGCTCATGGCGTACATCGGCGCGGTGATGACGCTGCCGGGCATCGCCGGCTTCGTGCTGACGATGGGCATCGGCGTCGATTCGAACGTGCTGATCTTCGAGCACATCAAGGAGGAGCTCGCGCACGGGCGGGGGGTGCGGGCGTCGATCAACGGCAGTTTCAGCCGCGTGCTGATCCTGCTGCTCGATACGCACATCTCGGCGCTCATCTCGGCGGCGTTCCTGTTCCAGTTCGGCACGGGGCCGATCCGCGGCTTCGCCGTGACGCTGTCGGTCGGCCTGCTGTCGAACCTCTTCACCTCGACCTTCGTGTCGAAGACGCTCTTCGAGCTCGCGCTTTCGCGCCGCCAGCAGGTCGCGGCGCTCTCCATCTAAGGCCATGCAAATCTTCCACAATCCCCACTACGACTTCCTGCGGTGGCGCTGGCACGCCATCGTGCTGTCCTGGGTCGTGATCCTCGCCGGCATCGCGACGATGGCGACGCGAGGGATCCCGAAGGGCGTCGAGTTCTCGGGCGGCACGATCGTCATCCTCAAGTTCGACCAGCCGACGTCCGTGCAGCAGGTCCGGAGGGCGCTCGGGTCGGCGGGCCAGAACGCGGTCGTCCAGGCGTTCGGCACGCCTGCGCTGCACCAGGTCATGATCCGCGTGCCGCAGGTGGGCGCCGAGTCGGCCGGATCGCTGAGCGCCACGAAGCAGGAGGTCGTCACCGCCCTGCAGAAGACGAACATCGGCCATTTCGAGGTCGCCGGCACGCAGATCATCGGCCCGGCGGTCGGCCGGGAGCTGACCAGCAAGGGCATCTGGGCGACGGTGTTGTCGCTCGGCGGCATCCTTATCTATATCGCGTTCCGGTATCAGATGAGCTTCGCGGTGGGCGCCGTCATCGCCACGGTGCACGACCTGTTCGTGACGCTCGCGTTCCTGGCGTTCTTCCGCTACGACCTGTCGCTCAACGTGATCGCGGCCATCCTGACGGTGACCGGCTACTCGACGAACGACACGATCGTCATCTTCGACCGCGTCCGCGAGAACCTGCGCCTGATGCGGCGGGAGCCGCTCAATCACATCATCAACAGGTCGGTCAACCAGACGCTGAGCCGGACCGTGATCACCGCGGGCACGACGCTCCTCAGCGCCGTCGCGCTCTTCGTGTTCGGCGGCGAGGTGCTGCGCGGCTTCGCGTTCACGATGATCATCGGCGTCATCACAGGCACCTATTCGAGCGTGTTCGTCGCGGCGGCCGTCGTCTCGCTGTGGCGGGGCTCGGGACCGACCAAGGCGGCCGCCCACGCGCCGGCCTCGGTGGTCGAGAAGTCGGCGTCGCAGCAGCCGACGCGGCGGTCCAAGCCGCAGCGCAAGGCGCGCGCGTCGTAGCGCGAATCGGACCGAGAGCTTCGGCCCACGCGTGCAGTGGCTGCGTCGTAGCTTCATCGCCGGCTTCTTCGTCACGGTGCCGCTGTTCATCAGCGTCGCGGCATTCATCTGGATCTTCGGCGTCGTGGACGGCCTGACCACGCCGTTCTACGATCGGCTGCTCGGCCGCCGCATTCCCGGTCTCGGCATCGCCACCACCGCGGCGGCCATCGTGCTCGTCGGCGCGTTCGCGACCAACGTCATCGGCAAGCGCATGCTCCAGCGCGCGGAGGGCTACCTGCTCCGCGTGCCGGTGTTCCGCACCATCTACGCACCGGTCAAGCAGCTCGTCGTCGCCTTCTCGCCCGACAACGAGTACGGGTTCAAGCGGGTCGTGATGATCGAGGACCCGCGGCGGGGGTACGTGCTCGGGTTCCTCACCAAGGAGTTCACCATCGATCGGGGGAGCGGCGCCGAAGATCTGATCGCCGTGTACGTCCCGACCAACCACCTGTATCTGGGCGACATCGTCGTCTGCGAGCGCGATCGGGCCATGTTTCCGGACCTTTCCGTCGAAGAGGGCATCCGGATCTTCCTGACCGGGGGCATGGCGCTCCCCAATCGACTCCGCGGCCAGCGGGGTAACGACCGCGTGAAGGACTTCCGGGTATAATCCAGGCTTTTGTGCGAGGTGAGGTGAGCGTGATCGTTCAGAGAGCGATGAAGCGCCCTGGCCGGAGCGGGCCGCGCGCCGTGAGAATCGTCGTCCTGCTGCTGTCGGTGACCGCAGCGTGCGCCCTGGCGCGGCCGGCGTTGGCGGCGCAGCCGTCGACAGCCGGGGCGTCGGCGACGACGGCACCGGCGCCGGCGGCGGGTGGTGAAGCCAACCTGCGGCTGCCGGACATGTCGCTGGCGACGTTCCGCGGCGTGAACGGACGGACGCTCCTCATGGGCGGACTGCTCGTCTGCGGCCTCGGGCTGCTGTTCGGGCTCGCCGTGTTCACCCAGACGCGCAACCTGCCGGTGCACCCGACGATGCGCGACGTGTCGGAGCTCATCTTCGAGACCTGCAAGACGTACCTGCTGACGCAGGGCAAGTTCATCCTGTTCCTCTGGGCGTTCATCGCCGTCATCATCTCCGCGTACTTCGGCTGGTTGTCGCCGGTGGCCGGCAAGCCGATCGCCCTCACGCTGCCGATCATCCTGATCTTCTCGCTCATCGGGATCGCGGGCAGCTACGGCGTGGCGTGGTTCGGGATCCGCGTCAACACGTTCGCCAACTCGCGCACCGCCTTCGCGAGCCTGCGCGGCAAGCCGTTCCCGGTCTACGCGATTCCCCTGCGCGCCGGCATGAGCATCGGCATGCTGCTCATCAGCGTCGAGCTGCTGATGATGCTGTCGATCCTGCTGTTCGTGCCGGGCGACTACGCCGGCCCGTGCTTCATCGGCTTCGCCATCGGCGAGTCGCTCGGCGCTGCCGCGCTGCGCATCGCCGGCGGCATCTTCACCAAGATCGCCGACATCGGGTCGGACCTGATGAAGATCGTCTTCAACATCAAGGAGGACGACGCCCGCAATCCGGGCGTGATCGCGGACTGCACGGGGGACAACGCGGGCGACTCGGTCGGGCCGACCGCCGACGGCTTCGAGACGTACGGCGTCACCGGCGTCGCGCTCATCGTCTTCATCCTGACCGCGGTGCCGGACGCGATGGTCCAGGTGCAGCTGCTCGTCTGGATCTTCGTGATGCGCATCGTGATGATCATCACCAGCGGTCTCTCGTACCTGATCAACGCGGCCTACGCGCGCGCGCGGTACGCGGAGGCGAGCCACATGAACTTCGAGGCGCCGCTCACCTCCCTCGTCTGGCTCACCTCGTTCATCTCGGTCGGCCTGACGTATCTGGTGTCCTGGCTGCTCCTGCCCGGCCTCGGGGACGGGACGCTCTGGTGGAAGCTGTCGAGCGTCATCACGTGCGGCACCCTCGCGGGAGCGATCATTCCGGAACTGGTCAAGGTCTTCACGTCGGTCGATTCGACCCATGTGAAGGAAGTGGTCACCTCGTCGCGGGAAGGCGGCGCCTCGCTCAACATCCTGTCGGGCTTCGTCGCGGGCAATTTCAGCGCCTACTGGCTGGGCCTCAGCATCGTGACCCTGATGGGCATCGGCGCCTATGTGAGCACGTTCGGCTTTGCCGCGCTGATGCACGCGCCGGCGGTCTTCGCCTTCGGCCTCGTCGCGTTCGGGTTCCTCGGCATGGGCCCGGTGACGATTGCCGTCGACTCCTACGGGCCGGTCACCGACAACGCGCAGTCGATTTTCGAGCTGTCGGTCATCGAAACGCTGCCGGGGGTGGAAGCCGAGCTGCGGCGCGACTACGGCTTCGACGTCGACTTCGAGCGCGCGAAGCACCTGCTCGAGGAGAACGACGGCGCGGGCAACACGTTCAAGGCGACCGCGAAGCCGGTCCTCATCGGCACGGCGGTCGTCGGCGCGACGACGATGATCTTCTCGATCATCGTCGCGCTCACGGCCGGGCTGACGGAGAATCTGGACAAGCTGTCGCTGCTCCATCCGCCGTTCCTGCTCGGACTGGTGACCGGCGGCGCGATCATCTACTGGTTCACGGGCGCGTCGGCCCAGGCGGTGACGACCGGCGCCTACCGCGCGGTCGAGTTCATCAAGGCGAACATCCGCCTCGAGGGGGTCGAAAAGGCCTCGGTCGAGGACAGCAAGCGGGTGGTGGCCATCTGCACCCAGTACGCGCAGAAGGGGATGCTCAACATCTTCCTCGGCGTGTTCTTCGCGACGCTGGCGTTCGCCTTCTTCGAGCCGTACTTCTTCATCGGGTATCTCATTTCCATCGCGCTGTTCGGCCTCTATCAGGCGATTTTCATGGCCAATGCCGGTGGCGCGTGGGACAACGCCAAGAAGATCGTCGAGGTCGAGCTGAAGGCGAAAGGGACGCCCCTCCACGCCGCGACGGTCGTGGGCGACACGGTGGGAGACCCGTTCAAGGACACCTCGTCGGTGGCGCTCAATCCGGTCATCAAGTTCACGACGCTGTTCGGGTTGCTGGCCGTCGAGCTGGCGGTCAAGCTGGCCGGCGAGGCCGGAACCGGTGTGACGCTGCTCCTGTCGGCAGGCTTTCTGGCGCTGTCCATGCTGTTCGTGTGGCGGTCGTTTTACAGAATGCGTATCGCGTCGGCACCGGCTGTGGTCCAAAAAGAGACAACTTTTCACAATGTGTCCGGCTAGGACGTTCGGCCATTTGAAGAATTCCGGTGTCTAACCCCAAGAGTGTTCGTTGACACTCAAATTTTGGACTGACTATAATCGGCGTCTTTAGCCGGTTGACTTGCGCGTTTTCTTGAGGAGGAGTTACGCCGGCGCGGTCGAGTGCGGCGGCGTAAAGAGGAGAAGCCCGTGCCACGTGACATGTTCGGGGATGTCGTCGAGCCGTCGATCAAGGTCGGCAGCAAGAAGTGGTATACCGTACCGGTCTCGATCATCGTGCATACGGCGATCATCGCCGCCGTCGTGATCATTCCGTTGATGGCGGCCGACGTTCTGCCGACGCCTCCGGCCATGATGGCCTTCGTGGCGGCCCCGCCGCCGCCGCCGCCGCCGCCCCCGCCGCCGCCGCCCCCGCAGGCCGCCGCGGCTCCGAAGCCGCTGACCGACGTCAACCCGGCGGCGGCGCCGACCGAAGCGCCGAAGGAAATCAAGCCGGAGACCGGCCTGGAGCAGAGCAAGGGCATCGTGGGCGGCGTGGAAGGCGGCGTCGCCGGCGGCGTCATGGGCGGTGTGGTCGGCGGCCTCTCGGAAGCGCCCCCGCCGCCACCCCCCCCGCCGCAGGCGCCTGTGCGCGTCGGCGGCAACATCAAGCCCCCGAGCAAGATCAAGGACGTCAAGCCGGTCTATCCGGCCATCGCGCAGTCGGCCCGCGTGCAGGGCGTCGTCATCATCGAGGCGACGATCGGCCCCGATGGCCGCGTGCAGGAAGCGAAGGTGCTGCGCTCGATTCCGCTGCTCGACCAGGCGGCGCTCGATGCGGTCAAGCAGTGGCAGTTCACGCCGACATTGCTGAACGGCGTGCCGGTGCCGGTCATCATGACGGTGACCGTCAACTTCACGCTGCAGTAGAGGGGCAATCAGCAGCAATAGCAATCAGCAATCTCGTCAGATGATGACGATGGAGGATGGACCGTGGATCTAGTCGCAATGTGGCAACAGATGGGCATCGTGGCCAAGGCCGTGGCCTTCGTGCTTTTCTTCATGTCGATGTGGTCGTTCGGCGTCGCCATCGAGCGCATCTTCACGTTCACCCAGGCGCGCAACCAGTCGAAGCTCTACGCGCCGCAGGTGGCCAAGCACCTCAAGGAAGGGCGTCTCAAGGACGCCATCGCGCTCTCCTCGTCCAAGAACTACCGCTACAGCCACCTGGCGAAGGTCGTGCTGGCCGGGCTGCAGGAGTACCAGTTCCAGCAGGAGAGCGGCGGAGGCCTCACGCGTGAGGACCTGATGGACACCGTGCGGCGGTCGATCCAGCGCGCCTCGGCGCTGACCGCGTCCGACCTGAAGAAGGGGATTTCGGCCCTCGCGACGATCGGCTCGACCGCACCGTTCGTCGGGCTGCTCGGCACGGTCGTCGGCGTCATCACCGCGTTCCAGGGCATCGCGGCCAGCGGTTCGGGCGGCATTGGCGCCGTCTCGGCCGGTATCGCCGAGGCCCTCGTCGAGACCGCGCTCGGGCTGGTCGTCGCCATCCCCGCCGTCTGGTTCTACAACTACCTGACCGGCCGCATCGAGTACTTCAACGTGGAGATGGACAACTCCTCGTCCGAGCTCGTCGACTACTTCATCAAGAAGACCGCATAGGCGAACGTGACATTGCAGATTTTGCAGATTGCAGATTTTCGTCGCAATCGGCCATCACCAATTTGCAATCTGCAGTCTGCAATCTGCAATTTCAGGAGATAGACCTATGGCAATGGATCTGGGCGGCGCCAAGGGCGGCGTCAAGTCCGACATCAACGTGACCCCGCTCTGCGACGTCATGCTGGTGCTGCTCATCATCATGATGATCGTCGCGCCCCTGCTGCAGCAGGGCGTCAGCGTCACGCTGCCGAAGGCCGACAATACCGTCGACAAGCCCGAGACGCAGGACCAGACGGTGATCGCCATCGCGGCGAACAAGTCGATGTATCTGAACGCCAAGCCGATTCATGACAACGAGCTCGCGTCCAAGATCAACGAGCTGCTCGAGAACAAGAAAGAGAAGGTCGTTCTGATCAAGGCCGACGAAGAGGTCGAGTACGGTGCCGTGATGTCGGCCATGGACCAGCTCCGCCAGGCCGGCATCGAGGACATCGGCCTGGTGGCCGACCCGAAGAGGGCTCCGGGCGCGGGGACGGGAGGCAAGTAATGGCGCACGCGCATCAGCACTTGGGCGCCGAGAAGGTCGTCAGGGCCGAGGTCCTGCACGCCAGCGCCGACATGAACATCACGCCGCTGATCGACGTTCTCCTGGTCCTCATCGTCATCTTCATGGCCGCGCTGCCGCTGACCCAGAAGGGCATCGACATCAACCTGCCGGCCGAGACGAAGAGTCAGAATCAGGAGGCCCCGGACGTCTCCCAGATCGTGCTCAACTACACGGCGGACAAGAAGATCACCGTCAACAACCAGGACGTCACGATCACCGGCCTCGAAACCAAGCTCCGCGACATCTTCGACCAGCGCAAGGACAAGACGATGTTCATCATGGGAGCGGGCACGCTCCGCTACAGGGACATCATCGAGGTCATCGACGCGGCCAAGGGCGCGGGAGTCGAGAAGGTCGGCATCGTGACCGAGGCCATGCGGAAGGCTGGCGGCGCGACGAGCGGAGGCAACTAGGTTCGCGCGGCGCGGTCCTCCCCGCGCCACGATCGCCTTCACCGGTTCCGGCCGCGCTCCTCCTGTCGAGGGCGCGGCCGTTTTCTTTTCCCCCAGCCGCCGGCTACCAGACTCGCCACCCAGGCCGTTCGGCCACGGGAAGGGCGAGTCCCGGAATCGGACAGCGGGCGCCTGCTCCTCCGCTCCCGAAAGGCCGATCCGGCCACAGCGCACGCGTTCCCGAGGGCAACCCACCGGCACGGGACGTGCGACGCACCGGGCATGTCCAGCCTCCGCATAGCCGCCCGCACGCTGCTCAAGGCGCGCGGGTTCTCCCTGACGGCCGTCCTCATCCTCGCCGTCGGAATCGGCGCCGCGACCATCATGTTCAGCGTCGTCGACGGCATCGTCCTGAGGCCCCTGCCGTACCGCAGTCCGGACCGGCTCGTGCTCGTCTGGGACAGCGTCGCCCCCTACCGCTACGCCGCGCCAGCCGACTTCCTGGACTGGCGGCGGCTGGCGAAGAGCTTCGAGGGGCTGGCTGCCTTCGATCCGGTCGGCGTGAACCTGGCCGGCGGCGGTCAGCCGGAACGGCTCGTCAGCATGTCCGTCTCGGGCAACTTCTTCACGCTGCTGGGGGCGACGGCGCTGCGCGGCCGCACGTTCCTGCCTGCGGAGGACCGATCCGGCGCGGGACGGGAGGTCGTCTTGAGCGAACAGCTCTGGCGCCGCCGGTTCGCGTCGAATCCGGCCGTGCTGGGGACGGCGATTACGCTGAACGACCTGCCGTACTCGGTGATCGGCATCATGCCGGAAGACTTCCACTTCTTCGCCCAGGCCGATCTCTGGACGCTCGGCGAGCAGGGCATTCCCAACGGGTTCCCCTTCACGAACGTCACGGCTGTCCGCGACTCGCGGTTCTTCCATGTGATGGGACGCCTCAAGCCCGGCGTGTCGCGCGTGGCGGCCGGCGCCGAGATGCTGGCCATCTCCGGGCGGCTCGCCGCCGAGTATCCGGAGACCAACGCGAACCAGCTCGCGCACGTCCTCTCGCTCCGCACGGCCATCGTCGGCGACATCCGTCCGGCCCTGCTGGTGCTGCTCGGGGCGGTGGCGTTCCTGCTGCTGCTCGCCTGCGCGAACGTGGCAAACCTGCTGCTCGTGCGCGCGGCAGGGAGACACCGCGAGATCGCCATCCGGGTCGCGCTCGGGGCGGAGAAGCGGCATATCGTCCGGCAACTCCTGGCCGAGAGCCTGCTCCTGGCGTTCACTGCAGCCGGCCTCGGACTGATCTTCACCGCGTGGGGACTCGACGGCCTCAAAGCGCTGGCCCCTCCGGGCACGCAGCGCCTGGCCGAAGTGTCCGTCGACCTGCGCGTCCTCGCGTTCGCGGTCCTTGCCGCGCTTTCGACCGGTGTCATCTTCGGCCTGGCTCCTGCGGTTCACCTTGCCGGCGGGCCCGCCGGCGATGCGCTCAGGAGCGGCGGGTCGCGCACGACCGATTCTCGGGGCCAACGGCTGCGGAATCTGCTGGCTGGCGGCGAGGTTGCGATCGCCGAAGTCCTGCTCATCGGCGCGGGTCTGGTGCTCGGGAGCTTTCTCCACCTCACCACGGTCAACCCGGGATTCAATCCGGATCGGCTGCTGACGTTCGGCGTCGCGCTGCCCACGGCCCGGTATCCCGAGCCCGCGGCCCGGGCGCATTTCTTCCACGATCTGCTCGCTCGGCTGCAGAACCTGCCGGGCGTGTCGAGCGCCGGCGCGGCGCTGACGCTGCCGGTGGCCGGCGGACGGGTCGATCGCGGGTTCTGGATTGAAGGGCGGCCGTCGAAGGCGCCGGGCGGCGGCTATAACGTCGACTTTCAGCTGGTCAGCGCGCGCTACTTCCAGACCATGCAGATTCCGCTCGTTCAGGGCCGGATGTTCGACGAGCACGATGACCTGAACGCGCCACGCGTCGCTCTCATCAGCGCGACGATGGCAAGACAGGTACTGGCCCGGCGAGGTCGCGATCGGCCGTCGAATCGGGCTCGGCGATCCTTCGTCGCCCGACTACTGGCGCACGATCGTCGGCATCGTCGGCGACGTCCGGCAGCAGGCCCTCGAGGAGCCGCCCTCGGCACAGGTGTACGTGCCCTACACGCAGAATCGCGAGCCATGGAACTTCATGACGTTCGCGATGCGCCTCGAGACCGGTCCAGCCGCGATCGAGAACGTCGTGCGGGCGCAGGTGTCGGCGATCGATCCCGATCAGCCGGTCACACGGCTCCAGACGATGGAGGACGCGCTCAGGGACTCCACGCGGCGGCAGCGGTTCAACCTGTGGCTGCTGGCGTTGTTCGCGGCGGTGGCGCTGATTC
This sequence comes from uncultured Acidobacteriota bacterium, assembly GCA_963840225.1. Classification (GTDB taxonomy): domain Bacteria; phylum Acidobacteriota; class Vicinamibacteria; order Vicinamibacterales; family CAVVIG01; genus JBLMXQ01. The sequence continues at coordinate 789,790 of CAWIYH010000003.1, read as the reverse complement.
TTGCCGCCGCCGGCGTGTACGTGGTGCGTGCCTACGCCGTCGCTTCGCGCACGCAGGAGCTCGGCATCAGAGTCGCACTCGGAGCGGCGCCCGCCAGCATCATCCGGCTCGTCATCTGGCAGGGGCTGGCGCCGACGCTCGTCGGCGTTGGCGCGGGCCTGCTCGGCGCGCTCGCCCTGGGCCGCGTCATTCGCGGGCTGCTGTTCGAGGTCGGGCCAGCCGACCCGATCACGTTAGCCACTGCCGCCGTCGTCCTGACCGGCGTGTCGTTCGTCGCGGCGTGGCTTCCGGCGAGGCGCGCGACCCAGGTCGATCCGGTCGTGGCGCTGCGGAGCGAATGAAAGAAGGACCCGGGGCGATTCCTCGCCCCGGGGCTTCCGTGCTGATCCCGCCGGCTATTGGAACGTGTAGCGGAAGCTCAGCATCATCACGTAGACGTCGCTGATTTCGGCGGTGGTCTGGAAGGTGTGGCTGACCAGCTCGGTGCCGCTGGCGCCGCTGACCGTTGCCAGCCGGTAAGCCAGCCGACCCTGAGCGTCGGCGGTGGGGTTGGTCAGGATGCGATTCTGGATGATCGACCGGGCGGCGCCCCAGTTGTGGTTCAGCAGGTTTCCGAAGTTGGTGATGTCGAGGCGAATCTGTCCCGAATGGCGGCGATGGCCGAGGTCGTGGAAGATGTCCTGCATGATGCTCAGGTCGAGGCGCTTGACCAGCGGATAGAACACGGCGCCGCGCTGCGCGTATTGTCCGCGGTGCTGTTTCAGATAGTCGTCCTGCTGGATGTAGGCTTCGAACGCCGCCGCCTGGTCGGCAGCGCTGAAGCTCTTGCCGCCGCTCGTGAACGGCACGAAGTTCATCTCGGACGTATCGCGCGGGACGTAGATCAGGTCGTTGGCGGTGGCGCCGTCTCCGTTCGCATCGCCCGAGAAGATGTAGCTGGTATTGCCGTTCGTGTAGGCATCGAAGAACGCCGCCACCGTGGTGGCCCCGAAACCGAGGTACTGGCGGCTGTAGGACGCCGACAGGAAGAAGCGGTGGCCGGGCGAGTACTGTGAATAGGCAAGCTGCGGGTTGTTCGCGTCGTTGACGATGGGGTTGTTGGTCCACGAGCCTGCCGCGATTGACCCGGGGTCCACCGCGTTCTTCGACCGACTGAAAGCGTACGCGGCCTTGAAGGAAAAGCCGCGCGTCGTCGGCCTGGTCACGCTCGTCGATGCGGTCCACGACCGGCCGATGTTCTGGTTGAGCAAGACGATGTTCTCGACGATCTGGTTGCCCTGATCGTTGTTGATCCGGTTGCTGGTCCAGCGGGGCCGGGTGTCGACGCCCGTGAACGCGGACTGCGCTGCCGGAAGATTGGCGTTGATGTACGCCATGCCGTTGACGTCGCGGTTGTAGATGAACTCCCCGGTTCCGATAAGCCCCCACGGCAGCTTCCGGTCGACCGCGACGTTGGTCCGCCAGGTCTGCGGGAACTTGAAATCCGGATCGGTCACCGCGAGGTCGACGCTCGTGGCCGGTGCGCCCGTGACGTTCGTCGGCTTGTAGGCATCGGGATTCGGGTTGAACGGGAACGCCGTCGTGTTGTCGGCCTGGATGAATCCGGTGAGGACGCCCGTGTTGCCAATCTGGTTCGAGATCCACACGTAGGCCGGCTTGCCGGTGAACACGCCCGTTCCGCCGCGCACCTGGGTCAGCTGATCGCCGGCCACGTCCCAGTTGAAGCCAACCCGCGGCGACCAGAGGGGCGACGCCTTGGGCAGCGCCCCCGAGTTGTACTGGACCGGGCTGCCGTCGCGGTTCCGGAACGTCAGCGCGTCGACGTTCGGGTTGTCGTACCCTGTGTTGCCGAAGTTGGCGACATCCACGCGGACGCCCGCCGTCACCGTGAGAGTCGGCTTCGGGCGCCATTCGTCCTGCGCGTAGCCGCCGGTGTACCAGACGTCGAGCTGCTGGAAGGGCGGCTGCGACTGGCCGGGGATGTTCGAGTAGCGGACCTGGAAGCGGCGGATCTGCACCGGCGAGACCGTCAGCCCCGGGTCCGCCAGGTACGCGTTGGCCGCGGTATTGAAGTCGTCGAGCGAGTTGAACACGTACGCGCTCTGGACGCCCGGATAGAAGGAGTTGTCCGAGTGGTACTTCTCGATGCTCGCGCCGAGGGTGAGCGAGTGCTTGTTGCCGAACCGCGTGAAGCTGTCCTGCGCCTGGAACGTGTGATAGAGCAGCAGGTTGTACGGCGTAAACGGCTCGGACCCGAACGACGTGTAGGCGTTGCCGCTCTCGAGGATGTCCACGAAGGGGAACAGCTTGTCGAGCTGGCCGCGGCTCTCGTCCTGCTTCGTGTAGCCCACGATCAGGTTGTTCGACATGTTGCTGCCGAGAACCGAGTTCCACTCGCCGATCCCCGAGTGGATGTTCTCCAGAATCGCGTAGTTCGAGTTCGAGAAGTTGAGAAAGTCGGTCGTGAACGTGCGGCGCCCGAAGCCGAGCGACGAGGAGCTCGACAGGTTGACGTCGGTGCTCGAGAGCAGCTGATTGTACCGGAACGTGACCTTGTTCGAGCTGTTGACGTTGTAGTCGCCCTTGACGAGGAACGGCTTGGCGGGCGTCTTTTTGTCGATCCCCTGATAGCCGCCGGTGGCGTAGCTGAAGCTCGAATTGAGGAAGGAGCTCAAGGCGTCGAGATCGGAGGCGAGCACGCGCGTCGTATTGCCGGTGGCGGCCGCCCCGCCCGGGTTGGCGACGTAGGTCGTCAGCGGCCGCGTGTCCTTCTGCCTCTCGAAGCTCTCGAAGAAGAACAGCTTGTTCTTCACGATCGGGCCGCCCGCCCATTCGCCCGTGTCCAGGGTGTCGAAGGTGCCAGGGCTGAACGCCTCGCCTGCGGCTTCCTTGCCGACGAACGACTCGTTGCGGAACCGGTGATAGACCGAAGCCGTGAGCTGATTGGTTCCGCTTCTCGTCACGGTGTTCACGCCGGCGCCGACGAAGTTGCCCTGTCGCACGTCATACGGGGCGACGCTCACCTGCACCTGTTCGATCGCTTCGAGCGAAATCGGCGCGACGTTCGTGCGGTCGCCCGGCTGTCCTGCAAGACCGAAAGAGTTGTTGAAGTAGGAGCCGTCGACCGTGATGTTGTTCATCCGGTTGTCTTGACCCGCAAAGCTTCCGCCGAAGCCGGACGGCTTGTACTCCGGCGATAAACGCGCCATGTCGTTCAGGCGACCCGAGATCGTCGGAAGCGTCGCCAGCTGCTCGCGCGAGACCGCTGTCGCCGCGCCGGTGCGGCTGGAGCTGAACACCGGATCGCTCTTGCCGACGACGGTGATCGTCTCGGCAACGGCGGCAACCTTCAGTGAAAAGTCCACGTCCTGGGCGACGCCGAGGCTCAGCGTAATGTCGTTCCTGACCTCGGTGCTGAACCCGCTGAGCTCAGCCGTCACCTTGTAAGGCCCCCCCACCCGCATGCCCTGGATGAAGAAGCGGCCGTCGCCCTGCGTCACCGCTTCGTACGTGGTGCCGGACGGTTCATGGATGGCCACGATGCTCGCGCCCGGGATGACTCCGCCCTGGGCGTCTTTGACGATGCCCGTCATCGATGCGGTCGTGACGCCCTGCGCACTGGCGTCGGAGGTCGACCACAGTCCGAGACAGACCGCCGCGAGAACGAGCACAAGACAGCCGGTTCTGAAGCGATTCATGTGATCTCCATCTCTGGGTATTTGGGAGGAAGACGGCATGTTACAGACGAGGTGTAACGACGGTTTGACGCGCCCCCGGCGCACCGACACCGGTAGTCGGGCGCTCGGCCTGAACGCGCGGACCACCGCCGCACACAGTTCGGAAGCTACCGGAAGCACGGATGATGAAACGGTTGGGACGCGGAGATTTTAACCGGGGTGGCGGGCTGGAGCGGAAACAAAAAAACGGCCGCCGGCGGGCGCCGGCGGCCGCAATCCAAAACCTCGGAGGCGTCCGCCGGCTAATCGCCGACGCCGGCCTGTTTCTGCTTGCGGAGCTCCTGCGCCTTGTCGCGCAATTGATCAGCTTCCTTGATGAGCTCCTGCTGCTTTTTCGGGTCCTTTTCCAGGTTCGCCTGCAGCCGGAGCAGGAGGTTCTTGTAGACCAGCGCCTCCATGTAGTCCGGCTTGATCTGCAGCGCGTGGTCGACGGCCCCGATGCCCTTCAGGACGTAGTCCTTCTTCTCGTTGTCCTTCAGCTTGTAGTCGCGATACGCCTCGTCCCAGTAGTAGGTGGCGATCGTGTAGAACGCCTCCGGGTTGTTCGGCTCCTTCTCGGCGCGCTGGTTCAGCGCGTCGACGACCTTGTCGAACTCCCCCTGCCGGTTGTAGTAACCGGCGAGCTGCATGTAGACGCCCGGGTCGTTCGGCTTGGCCTTCCGGGCGTCCTGCAGGATCTCTTCGGCGGCATCGTACACGCCGGCGTCTTCGTAGATCTTCGCGAGCGCGAAGTAGTTCGACGTGTCGCCGGGATCGAGCTGGATCATCTTCTGCACGACCGGCTCGGCCCTCGCCGGATCGTTCAGCTTGTCGGCACCATAGGCGGCCACCAGGTACTCGAGCGAGAGCTTTTTCAGCTTCTGGTCTTCCGGCTTGCCGGTCGTGAGCTTCTGGGCGGCCAGCTCGTAATTCTGGACGGCTTTCTGGAGGAGCTCGTCGTTGGCCGCGTCGCCCTTGCGGCTTGGCTTGTAGAGGTTGTCGTAGCTGTTGCCGAGGAAGAAATAGGCCTGCGCCATGTCGGGGTTCGCCTTGACGGTGTCCTCGTACAGGGCCGCGGACTTCTTGTAGTCCTGCTGCTGGTACGCCTGGTTGGCCTCTTTGAACGACTTCATCGCCTTCAGCTCGCCGAATTTCGAGCAGGCCGCGGTCGACCCGAGTCCAATGACGGCGACGACCCCCAGCGCCGTCCACGATTCCAGCCGCGTGCGGGTTGCGCTCCCTCTATGGCCGATGTTCAGCATCTGATGATCCTTGATTACTGCTCAAAATATTGCCGCTGGCGAAACCGCGCCAGTATAGTGAACCAAAAAAACGCAAGTCAAGAACTGGTAACGTCAGCAATTGTCTTGGCAGACCGGCGGTCCTCTTGCTCCCGTCCCTGGCCGGTCCCTATCATTGACAACGGCGACATTCGGGCGGCGTCCGGGCCGACATCCGGGCCGCCAGGGCAGACATTTGGACGGGCGCTAAGCGATACCCCTCCAACCGGTTAGACACCGATTTCGATGATTCGATTCGAGGACCTCGTCGAAAAAGTGCGGGCCTACAGCCCGGACAGCGACGTCGAGCTGTTGAGGCGGGCCTACGTCTTCTCCGCCTTCGAACACCGGGGACAGGTCCGCCATTCAGGCGAACCCTACCTTATTCACCCCCTGGCCGTCGCCGACTTTCTGGCCGACATGCGCCTGGACGCCGTGACGATCGCCGCCGGCCTCCTCCACGACGTCGTCGAGGACACGCTCACCACCATCACCCGGATCGAGGAGCTCTTCGGTCCCGAGGTCGCCCACGTCGTCGAAGGCGTGACGAAGATCAGCGCGATCCCGTTCTCGTCGAGCGAGGAACGGCAGGCGGAGAACTTCCGCAAGATGCTGCTCGCGATGGTCGACGACATCCGCGTGATCCTGGTCAAGCTGGCGGACCGGCTCCACAACATGCGGACGCTCAATCACCTGTCCGAGGAGCGGCGCGTCCGCATCGCGCAGGAGACGCGCGACATCTACGCGCCGATCGCCAATCGCCTCGGGATGAGCAAGGTGAAGAACGAACTGCAGGAGCTCTCGTTCCGCTACCTCGAGCCGCAGGAGTACGAGTCGCTGCGCGCGCGCGTAGACGCGAAGCGCCGGGCGACCGAGGGGCTCATCGAGCAGCTCAAGACCACCATCGCCGCGAAGCTGCGCGAAGCGCAGGTGCCGGTCATCGAAATCGACGGGCGCATCAAGCGCCTCTGGAGCATCTACCAGAAGCTCGACCGCCAGAAGATCGATCTCGATCAGGTCTACGATCTGATCGCGCTGCGCGTGGTGACCGAAGGCGTGAAGGACTGCTACGCCGCGCTCGGCATCATCCACCAGACCTGGTCGCCGGTGCCGGGGCGCATCAAGGACTTCATCGCGATGCCGCGCCCGAACGGCTATCAGTCGCTCCACACGTCGGTCATCAGCGAGCACGGCACGCCGTTCGAGGTCCAGATCCGGACGATCGAGATGCACCGGATGGCCGAGGAGGGGATCGCGGCCCACTGGAAGTACAAGGAGGGCCGCGTCGGCGACCAGAAGGACGATCGCTACTTCCAGTGGATGCGGCAGATCCTCGAGTGGCAACAGGAGGTGCGCGACCCGCGGGAGTTCATTCAGAACCTCAAGGTCGACCTCTACCCGGAAGAGGTGTACACCTTCACGCCGAAGGGCCTGGTCAAGGCGCTGCCCCGCGGCGCGACGCCGATCGACTTTGCGTACGCCATCCACACCGACGTCGGCCACCAGTGCGTCGGCGCCCGCGTCAACGGCAAGATGGTTCCGCTCCGCACGCGCCTGAAGAACGGCGACATCGTGGAGATCGTGACGTCGGCCGGTCACAGGCCGAGCCGCGACTGGCTCAACTTCGTGGCGACGTCGCGCGCCCGGAACAAGATCAAGCACCTGATCCACTCGGAGGAGAAGGCGCGCGCCACCGAGCTCGGGCGCAAGCTGTTCGAGAAGGACGCGCGGCACTACGACCTCAACCCGAGGACGCTGGTCGAGGGCGAGAGCTTTGCGCGGGCCCTGGCCGACTTCGGCGTGCAGAAGGCCGAGGACCTGTTCGCCGCGATCGGGTACGGGAAGATGGCGCCCAAGCAGGTGTTCGCCCGGCTGGTGCCGGCCGATACGCTTCGCGAGAAGGCGCCGGAAGGGCCCGTCGTCGCGGCCGTCCGGCGGGTGCTCGGCGCCGGCGACGAGAAGATCAAGGTGCACGGGTTCGACGACCTGATGGTGTTCCGCGCGCGCTGCTGCAATCCGATCCGCGGCGAGACGATCGTCGGCTACATCACCCGCGGCAAGGGGGTGTCGGTGCACTCGGCGGCCTGCCCGAACGTCGTCAACCTGCTCTACGATCCCGAGCGCCGCATCGACGTCGAATGGGACAAGGCGGCATCAGGTCCCGAACAGTCGCGCTACACGGTGAAGCTGACGATGGAGGTGGAGGACCGCAAGGGGCTGCTGGCCGCCGTCAGCGCGAAGATCGCCGACATCAACACGAACATCCGGAACATGGAGGCGCGCACCGACGATGGCAAGCACGCTCGCATCGACATGACGGTGGAGATCAGCGATCTGAAGCACCTGGAGAAGGTGATCAAGTCGCTGCGCGGTGTGGAGGGCGTGATTGGCGTTCAGCGGGCGGGGCGCGCGATGTAGAGCGTCTCAGGACACGCTGGCGATGAGATCGATTTCGACCCTGGCGTCCTTTGGAAGCCGCGTCACCTGCACCGTCGCACGGGCCGGGTACGGTTCGCTGAAATACGAGCCGTACACCTCGTTGACCTGGCCGAAGTCGTTCATGTCGGCGAGGAAGATCGTCACCTTCACGACGTGAGCGAAGCTCAGACCCGAGGCGTCGAGGAGCGCCTTCAGGTTCTCCATGACGCGCCGGGTCTGGGCGGCGATGTCGCCGTCCACCATCTGGCCCGTCGCCGGATCCAGCGGGATCTGCCCCGAGAGGTACAGCGCGTCGCCGGCGCGAACGGCCGACGAGTACGGTCCGATCGCGCGTGGAGCGTTCGGAGAATTCACCGACGACTTCATCGGGCGCCTCGAGCCGGTCTCACGCCGCTTTCACGACTTTCTGCGATCGCAGGCAGCGCGTGCAGACCCGGATCCGCCTGATGCCGCCATTGACGATCGCCCGCACGGTCTGCAGGTTCGGCTCGAACCGGCGCGCGCTGACGTTGTGCGCGTGACTCACCTGACGCCCGACGACGGGGCCTTTGCCGCAGATTTCGCACCGCTTCGCCATTTGTGCCTTCTGTCTTGAAGCGGTCGGGCATCCCGGTCGGCCGCGCGCGCGGACCACTTTCGAGCCTGACCGCAAAACAGAAAGTATAGCGTGGGGTCAGGGCACTATCAAGCGAGGCACGTCGGTGGGCGGTGGCGCTTCGGCGTCGGCGTCGCCCTCGTCGCGCCGGATGACGCGCCGGAGAAGGTCGAGGAACGCGCGCCGGTTGTCCGGCTCCTCCCCGCGCGCGTCGCGCGCCGCCTCTTCGATCCGGCGCAGCACGACGGCTGCGTCGCGTTCGAACGCCGTGCCGCCGCCCTGACCGGCCTCGGCGAGGAGCGGCTTCAGGGCTCCAGCCAGCCGATCCGCCGGCAGTGACGCCGGCCGGTGCTCGTAGATGACGCCCCGGATCGACGTCTCGAAGGTCGCCGCGAGCGCTCCCGTGGCTTCCGCCACGTCGTCGTCGACGAGTGCCTGGAATTCGGGCGGCGTGTACCGGAGCAGGAACGCGGCAACCAGGAAGAAGATCTTCGACTGGCGCTCGTTGAGATCGCGCATGACGCGCACGACGGCGCCGACGTCGCGCTGCTGTCGCCTGACGACGGCGGCCGGCGGATGCTCGCGCGCCGACGCGAGATAGGTGCAGTCCGGCGTGCACGGGATCTGGGTCAGGCGCTTGGTGCCGCAGCAGACGGCACAGATGGTCTTGTCCAGCGCCGGGCAGGCCCGGCGCGCCTTTCGGCGGCCGCAGAGGGGACAAAGCACGACTCCATTATTGTATAATCGGCCAGAAAACCCACCAGAACTCATCGGAACGGGCCTTGCAACGGCAAGTCTGTGCGTGCCGCCTGGAGGAGAGTCGATGGGATCGGTGCATCGCGAGTCGGCCGTCGAATACTTCAAGGAGCAGGTGGAAGAGGCGCTCGCCCATCAGCGCGTCGAAGCCGACGCCCTGACCGCCTTCTACGTGGTGAACCTGCTCGCGGAGTTCCTGCAGCGTCCCGCGTCGAGCGACGAGCCGTTGTCGCTGCAGCTGGCACGGGCGCTCGAACGGGGCGGCGCGTCGCAACGCGCGGGCCTCAGACAGATCGGCGACCTGTCGCTCTTCGTCGCCGGGTTCTTCGCGGACTCGCTGCGCCGCAAGCTGGTGGACATCGACTACTACGCCGCGATCGGCGGCTTCGCGTACGGGTCGCTCAGTCACGCCGAGGGCGATCTGCTGGCTCCCGTTTTTGCGGAGCTGGCTGACAAATTCGTCGCTTTCACCGACGTACTGTCCGAGGTCAGCGAACGCACGTGGTGCAGCTCCAACGCCGACCTGCTGCGCCTCTACGAAAAGTGGCTCAAGACCGGCAGCCGGCGGAGCGGGCAGCTGCTGCTCAAGCATGGCGTCCTGCCGGTTCCGCCGGGGAACGGTCCGACGACCGTCCAGTAGGCCCGCCATCCCGGCCGTTGGGCGCCCCGCCCGGCCGGCCTCGAGTGACATTCCGCCGACGACATTGCGGATTGGTCACACCTCTGCGATTTTTTCAACACATCGATCGTCCTCAGGCGGTGACGCCCGGTGTCGCTCCTCCTGCCCGAACCGTCGCACGGGCCGTGGCGTCTAACGGGTATGAGTTTTTGAACGGACGGTCGAGACATTCGCGTACGGGCGGCCAAACGGTTCATCTTCTGATGGTTAGCGAATGAAGACTCGCGCAGGACGGGCGCCATCGGTCATCCTCGTTCGCGCTCGAGCGTCCAGGGCGGGGGCCGAAGACAGGTCATGCTGAGACTTGTTATACGACTGAGTCCGGGTTATGATTGGCAGTTCATTTGCATAGCGCACAGCAATCTTACCGGCGGCAGCCCGATGTCGGGCGAGAAGGAGCGGCGTCATGAAGGACAATCACAAGGCGGCGGCGGAGAAGATGGGCCGCTCGCGTTATACGGAACTGAAGCAGATGCTCGAGGAGCGTCGGCGCGAACTCCAGAGCGAAGTGCAGGGTAAGATGCGCGATGTCCGTGCGGAGGGGTCCTGGGGCGGCAAGATGAACGACGTGCTCGACGCGGTCGAGAGCTCTGAGGCCGACATCCAGGAGGACATCGAATTCGCGCTCATCCAGATGAAGGCGGAGACGCTCAACAAGATCAACGACGCGCTCTCGCGGCTGGATGAAGGCGATTACGGCTATTGTTACGAGTGCGGTGAGGAGATCGCCGAGAAGCGTCTCCGGGCGCTGCCCTTCGCGGTCCGCTGCAAGGACTGTGAGGAAGCGCGGGAAGTGGCCGAGCAGCGCGAGCGTCAGGCGGCCCGGCGCGGCGCCTCGTCGCTCTTCTTCGACATGTAAGCACCCGGCGTCCGAAACACGGGCTCCGCCGGTGGCGGAGCCCGACCCTCCCCACCGGCCCCCGAAGCGTCTAGACCAGAAAATTCGAGAATTTGGAGGATTTGCGGATCGCCCGATCCTCAATCCTCAATCCTCCAATTCTCAAATTCTCCAATTCACTGAAAACGGTCACCATGAGCGATCACACCGAGAACCTCCAGGCCGAGGATCCCTCGAACGGCGATCGGCCGCTGTCGATTCCGTCGGAGCTGCCGATCCTGCCGCTGCGGGACACGGTCCTCTTTCCCAATTCGTTCATGCCGCTCGCCGTGGCGCGCGAGAGCTCGGTGCGCCTGATCGACGATGCCATCGCGAACGGCAAGTTGATCGCCGTCTTCACGCAGCGCGACGCGGCCATCGAGGAGCCGCAGCAGGACGAGCTGTACACGATCGGCACCGCGACGCACATCCACAAGATGTTCAAGCTGCCGGACGGCAGCTTGCGGCTCATCGTGCAGGGGCTCGCGCGGCTGTCGCTCGACGAGGTGGTCAGCACGCATCCGTATCTCCGCGGGCGGGTCACCGCCGCGGCAGAAGCGACGAGCGCCGAAGACCACCTCGAGATCGACGCGCTCGCCCGCAACATCAAGACGAACTTCCAGCAGGTGGTGTCGCTGTCGCCGCTCCTCTCCGACGACCTGCAGACGCTGGCGGCGAACATCACCGAGCCGGGCCGGCTCGCCGACTTCATCGCCTCCTCGCTGTCCACGATCAGCACGGCGGTGAAGCAGGAGGTCCTCGAGACGCTGGACATCCGCGCGCGGATGGACAACCTGAACCGCATCCTCATCAAGGAGCTCGAGGTGCTCGAGCTCGGGTCGAAGATCCAGTCGCAGGTCCAGTCCGAGGTCGGCAAGAACCAGCGCGAGTACTTCCTTCGCGAGCAGATGAAGGCCATCCAGAAGGAGCTCGGCGAGGGCGACGAGCAGGCCAAGGAGATCGAGGAGCTGCCAGGAGAAGATCGAGGCGGCCGGCATGCCGGAAGGGGTCGAGAAGGAAGCGCTCCGCGAGCTCGATCGCCTCTCCAAGATGCCGGTGGCCGCCGCCGAATACACCGTCTCGCGCACGTACCTGGACTGGCTCGTCGCGCTCCCGTGGAACAAGCGCACCGAGGAGGTCATCGATCTCCAGCGCACCAAGGGCGTGCTCGACGCCGACCACTCGGGGCTGGAGCGGGCGAAGGATCGCATCCTCGAGTTCCTGGCGGTCCGCAAGCTCAATCCGTCGGTCAAGGGGCCGATCCTCTGCTTCGTCGGCCCCCCCGGCGTCGGGAAGACGTCGCTCGCGCGCTCCATCGCCCAGTCGCTCGACCGCAAGTTCGTGCGGGTCTCCCTCGGCGGAATGCGCGACGAGGCGGAGATTCGCGGTCATCGGCGGACCTACATCGGCGCCCTCCCGGGCCAGGTCATCCAGGGCCTGCGCCGCGCCGAGTCGAAGAACCCGGTGTTCATCCTCGACGAGATCGACAAGCTCGGATCCGACTTCCGCGGGGATCCTTCGTCGGCGCTGCTCGAGGTGCTCGACCCGGAGCAGAACAACACGTTCCGGGACCACTACCTCGACGTTCCCTTCGATCTCTCCGAGGTGCTCTTCATCACGACGGCGAACATCCTCGATCCGGTGCCCCCGGCCCTGCGCGACCGGATGGAGGTGCTCGAGATCGCCGGGTACACCGAGGAAGAGAAGCTGCAGATCGCGACCGATCACCTCGTCGACAAGCAGGTGAAGAACCACGGGCTCACGCCCGAGTACATCACCTTCACGCCCGAAGCGCTCAGGCAGGTGATCCGCGGCTACACGCGTGAGGCGGGCGTGCGCAACCTCGAGCGCGAGATCGCCGCCCTGTGCCGCAAGGTCGCCCGCCGGCGCGCCGAGGGCAACGACCAGCCCATTCAGATCACGCCGGACGTCGTCGTCGAGATGCTGGGCGCGCCGAAGTTCCTCGACGAGGAGATGGAGGAACGGACCAAGGAGCCGGGCGTGGCTATCGGCCTGGCCTGGACCGCCGCCGGCGGCGAGGTGCTGTTCGTGGAGGCGTCGCGGATGGCCGGCTCGGGCACGCTGACCCTGACGGGCCAGCTCGGCGACGTCATGAAGGAGTCGGCGCGGGCCGCGTTGTCGTGGCTCCGGACGCACGCCCGCGAGTACGGCATCGACCCGGAGTTCTTCAAGAACGCCGAGATGCACGTCCACGTGCCGTCGGGCGCGATCCCCAAGGACGGACCCTCGGCCGGCGTCACGATGGCGACGGCCATGGCGTCCGAGCTGACCGGGCGGCCCGTGCGCGGCGACCTCGCGATGACCGGCGAGATCACGCTGTCCGGCCGCGTGCTGCCCATCGGCGGCGTCAAGGAGAAGGTCCTGGCCGCCCGGCGCGTCGGCATCCGGGACGTGATCCTGCCGAAGCAGAACGAGAAGAACGTCAACGAGGATCTCACCGACGAGCTGCGCAAGGACATGACGGTCCACCTCGTGACGACCATCGACGAGGTGCTGGCGCTCGCGCTCGCCCCGATGTCGACCGACGTGCGGCCCGAGTCGAAGGCGCCTCGTGACGAGCCGCCGCGCGCCAAGGACGAAGCCAAGCGCCAGAAGGGTGGCCGCCCTCCGGCGTCTCCCTCGGCGTAGCACCGGACGGCGGGACGTGCCCTCGATTGTCTACTCGCCGGGATACGACTTCGACATCGGCCTGCACGTCTTTCCGACCCGCAAGTACCGGCTGGTCCGGGATCGGTTGATGGCCGACGGTCTCGTCCAGCCGGCCGACTTCGTCGAGCCGGTCGCCGCCGGCTGGGACGACCTGGCGCTCGTCCACACCACCGAGTACCTCGCGAAGCTTCGCACCGGCGCGCTCACGCTCGAGGACCTCGCGCAGCTCGAGCTGCCCTGGTCGGAGCCGATGGTCGAAGGCTTCCGGCTGATGGTCGGGGGCACGGTGCACGCGGCCCGTCAGGCGTGCGGCCTCGACGCCGGCCCGGCCGGGGGCGGATGGTCAGTCCACCTCGGCGGCGGACTGCACCACGCCTTCCCCAATCACGGCGAGGGGTTCTGCCCGTTCAACGACGTGGCCGTCGCCGTCCGGGTTCTTCAGCAGGCAGGCGTCGATCGGGTCGCGATCGTCGACTGCGACGTACACCACGGCAACGGTACCGCCTTCATCTTCAATCCTGGAGGAGAATCCCCGCCGGTCGAAGGCGGGGAGCCATCCGCCGATCGGCGCGTCTTCACGTGCTCGATCCACCAGCAGCACAACTACCCGGTCTGGAAGCCGCGAGGCTCCCTCGACATCGGTCTGCCGGACGGCACCGGCGACGCGCGCTATCTGCGCGAGCTGGAGCGGGCCCTCCCGGTCGTGCTCGGGACGAGACCCGAGTGCGTGTTCTATCTGGCCGGCGCCGATCCGTACGAGGACGATCAGCTGGGCGGACTTCGCCTGACGCAGCTCGGCCTGCGGCAGCGCGATCGGCTGGTCATCGACGCGGTCCGCGGCGCGAACGCGCCGCTGGTCGTCACGCTCGCCGGCGGCTACGCCCGCTCGGTCGAGGACACGGTCGCCATCCACTGCGCGACGGTCGAGGAGGTCATGCGAGCGTCAGGCCGTACGCCGTCTTGAGGTCGATGATGTCTCCCCGCGCCGCCATGGCCCGTGCTTCCGACAGGGTGACGAGGCGGGGCTCGATGACTTCGTCCTCGTCCGGTCGATGCGGCGAATCCGGCGGCGGCGCGGCGAGGTCCGAGACACGGAAGAAGATCATCAGCTCGTCGCAATAGCCGGGCGTCGGATACATGGCTGCCAGCCGCTCGATGGTGCCGGGCCGACGGCCAATCTCCTCCTCGCACTCGCGGGCCGCGGCCGCCTCCGGCGACTCGCCGTCGTCGACGTTGCCCGCCGGCAGCTCCCAGATTTCACGGCCGATGCTTCGCCGCAGCTGGCGGATCAGGACGATCCGGCCATCGTCTTCGACCGGCAGGAGCACGACGGAAGGGCGATGGCGCACGGTGACGACTTCATGATCGCGGCCGTCGGGCAGCGGCTCGGTCGTCACCTCGACGGAAAAGACCCGGCTCTTGAAGACGATTGGCATGTCCTTGTCCTCGGGCTCGCGTGGCCGCAGGCGCCTTCTCTATTCTGCCGGCCGGAGATCGTCCAGGATGCGTTGGAGGTCCTCGGGCAGCGGGCTCTCGAATTCCATGCGACGGCCGTCGCGCGGATGCTTGAAGACGAGCCTCGCCGCGTGCAGAAACGGCCGGTCCAGGTGAGTCACCGCCCTCAGATCGCCCGGCACGCGGCGGCGGACGCCGCCGTAGAGCGGGTCCCCGACGATCGGGTGGCCGATGGCGCTCAGATGAACCCGAATCTGGTGGGTGCGGCCTGTGTGGATGGCGATCTGGGCGAGCGTCAGCGCCGCCGTGAGGGGCTCTGCGCGGACGATGCGCGTGACCGCCTCGCGGCTGCGCCTGGCGCGAGACGACATCTTCTTGCGATGCACCGGATCGCGCCCGATGGGGGCGTCGATCCGCCGCCCGGCCTGCACGACGCCCCAGACGAGCGCCATGTAGTCCTTCTCCACTTCGCGATCGTGAAACTGCCGCGCCAGCTCCTCATGTGACGCGTCGTTCTTCGCCACCACCATGAGCCCGGACGTGCCGCGGTCGAGCCGGTGCACGATACCCGGGCGTTTTTCGCCTCCGATACCGCTCAAGTCGGTCACGTGGTGCAGGAGCGCATTGACGAGGGTTCCCGTGGCGTGACCGGCCGCCGGGTGCACGACCATTCCCGCCGGCTTGTCGACGACGACGAGATCGGCATCCTCGTACAGGATCGGCAGGTCGAGTGCTTCAGCCTCGACGGCCGTTTCGGCCGGCTCAGGCAGGGTGACGGCGATCTGCTGGCCGGACTTCACCGGCTGGTCGGGCTTCGAGGTCCTGCCGGCGATGTGGACGTGTCCGTCCCTGATGAGCCGTTGGAGCTGCGATCGCGATCGTCCCGGGAGCACCGACGCCAGGAAGCGGTCGAGACGGGTGCCGTCCGCCTCGTCTGACACCGTCAGCGTCAGGTCGTCCATTCAGCGCCACCGCAGAACGGTTCGGAGCGGGACCACGATCGCCCTGCCGCGCTCAGGCCGCAGCCTTGCGCGGCTTGCGCGCCGGCTCGGGCACCGGCGCGATCCGGCGGGAGAGGTACACCAGCATGATGATCGCCAGCGGTACGAGGATGATCGAGATGAACTGCGAGGTGGAAAAGATGCCGACCATGCCGCGCTCGTCGCCGCGGAAGATCTCGATCACGTACCGCGACACCGCGTACAGGAGCATGTACAGCCAGAAGGTCCGGCCGGCGAACGGCCGGCCCTTCCGCTCGGTGAACAACAGCAGCAGCAGGATCAGGAACTCGGCGCCCGCCTCGTACAGTTGCGTCGGGTGCAGCGGGACTCCCAGCGGGGTGCCGACGTTGGCGGCCGCCATCGGGTCGGTGAAGGTGATGGCCCACGGGACGCGCGTCGGGCGCCCGTAGCAGCAGCCCGCGAAAAAGCAGCCGAACCGACCGATGACGTGCCCGAGCGCGATGCCGGGCGCGAAGACGTCGCAGGTGGTCCACAGGGGGAGCCCGATCCGGCGGATGTACCAGAGCGCGACGAGGACGGCGAGGATGAGGCCGCCGTAGAAGACGCCGCCGGAGCGCGCGAGCATCAGGAGCGCGCGCGGGTCGGACGTGAACGTCCGAAAATCGGTGACGAGCAGCAGCAGCTTCGCGCCGACCAGCGCGGCGATGATGATGTAGATGCCGAGGTCGAGGATCCGGGCCGAGTCGAGGCCGCGGCGGCCGGCGCGCACCATGGCGAGCTTCAGCCCCAGCAGGTATGCCGTCGCCAGGAGCACGCCGTAGGTGTAGACGGAAACCGGTCCGAGCTCAAACAGCAGGGGATGCATGCGTGCCCACGCCCATCATGTCGAGCATCATCATCGCGACCCCGACCGAGATCGCCGAGTCCGCCACGTTGAAGGCCCAGAAGTGGTACGAGCGCCAGTAGAGGTCGATGAAGTCGACGACCGAGCCGAACGCGATGCGGTCCATCAGGTTTCCGGCCGCGCCGCCGATGATCAGGGCAAGGCCGATTCGCGCCACCAGTTGGTGGTGCGCGAGGCTCGCGGCGTAAAGCCCGACGCCGACGAGCGCGGCCGTGGCAATGAGCGCGATGACGACCGTCTTGAACGGGAAGTCGGTGCCGTTCAGGATGCCGAACGCCGCGCCGCTGTTGAGCACGTGGGTCAGGTCCATGAAGCCCGGCACGACGGTGACGCTCGAGTGCAGCGGCAGCAGCGCGCGGACGAACGCCTTGGTGAGCTGATCGAGGATCACGATCGTCAGCGGCAGCCACAGCTCGAGCCGTCGCGACGCGGCCGGCACGTGGTGCGGAGCGGCGTGGGCGGCGATCTCTTCGCCGTCAGCCATTGATCGGTTCCGCCAGCGCTTCCAGGCAGCGCTGGCACAATCCCGCCCAGGCCGGATCGCTCGAGACGGCCGGCACGTACCGCCAGCAGCGCTCGCACTTCACGCCGGGCGCGCGCTCGATCGAGACGCGCGGCGCCGCCTCCTCGTGCGCGGCAGCGTCGGAGGGCGCCGGCCTGAGCTCGACCTCCGAGACGATGAACAGCATCGGGAGGTCGGCCTCGTACGCCTCGAGGAACGCGAGCTGCGCCTTCGCGGCGGTCAGCACGACCTTGGCCTGCAGCGAGCTGCCGATCTGCTTGTCCTTCCGGAGCGGCTCGATCTCGGCCAGCACCTGATCGCGGACCGCCAGCAGCTTTGCCCAGCGATCGAGCAGGTCCCGATCGACCAGCTCGGCCAGCTCTCCGGGCGACGGAAATACGGCGATGTGCACCGATTCCTCGCGCGCGCCGGAGAGGAACCGCCACAACTCATCGGTGGTGAAGGGCAGCACCGGCGCCATCAGGCGTGTAAGCCCGTCCGCGATCACGTTCATCGCCGTCTGCGCCGATCGACGTTCGCGCGATCGCGCGGCCAGCGTATAGAGCCGGTCTTTCGAGATGTCGTTGTAGAACGCACTCAGGTCGACCGTCGTGAAGGCGTTCAGCGCCTGGAAAATCGTCGGGTAGTCGTAGTCATTGTACGCGTCGAGCACCCGCCGCGCGACCTCGGCGTACCGGCCGAGGATATACCGATCCACCTCGAGCAGCTCGCGCGTCTTCACGCGGTCGACGGAGGGGTCGAAGTCGAACAGGTTGGCGAGCAGGTACCGCATCGTATTCCGAATCTTGCGGTACGCCTCGGCCGCCCGCTGCAACACCTCTCGTCCGAGGCGGACCTCCTGCGTATAGTCGCTCATGGTGACCCAGAGCCGCAGGATGTCCGCGCCGCTGGCCTTGATGATCTCGGACGGCTCGATGGAGTTGCCGAGTGACTTCGACATCTTCCGGCCGTCCTCGGCGACGATGAACCCGTGGGTGACGACCTGCTCGAAGGGCGGGCGTCCCCGCGTGCCGAGCCCGACGAGCAGCGAGCTCTGGAACCACCCGCGATGCTGGTCGCTCCCCTCCAGGTAGATGTCGGCCGGCCACGTGAGCTCCGGGCGCACCGAGAGGACCGCTTCGTGGCTCGAGCCGGAGTCGAACCACACGTCGAGGATGTTCATCTCGCGCTCGAACGCGGAGCGCCCGCACG
This sequence comes from uncultured Acidobacteriota bacterium, assembly GCA_963840225.1. Taxonomy (GTDB): domain Bacteria; phylum Acidobacteriota; class Vicinamibacteria; order Vicinamibacterales; family CAVVIG01; genus JBLMXQ01. The sequence continues at coordinate 771,743 of CAWIYH010000003.1, read as the reverse complement.
ACGGGCACGTCAGGCCTGCGGGCAGGAACTCCTCGATCGGGCGCTCGTACCACGCGTCAGCGCCGTAGCGCTCGAAGACCGTCGCCGTCTGCTCGATGAGCGCGGGGGTGAGGATGGCCTGGCCGCAGGACGCGCAGTCGACGGCCGGAATGGGGACGCCCCAGACGCGCTGGCGCGAAATGCACCAGTCGGGCCGGTTGGCGACCATGTTGAACATGCGGTCGTGGCCCCATGCGGGCACCCAGCGGACCTGGCCGTCGATGCTCGCGAGCGCGGCCTCCCGCAGCGTGCGTTGGCCCGCTCCCGAAGCCCCTTCCAGGCCCGGCTTGTCCAGCGCGATGAACCACTGCGACGTCGCCAGGAAGATCACCGGGTTGTGGCAGCGCCAGCAGTGCGGATACTGGTGCGAGAACGCCTCGCGATGCCAGAGGCGCCCGCGTTCATCGAGGGCCCGCTCGATGACCGGATTCGCGTCGAACACGCGCATGCCACCCACCAGCTCGACCGTGTCGAGGAAGTGCCCGGCCGGTCCCACAGGCGCGTAGATCTCGAGGCCGTAGCGCATGCCCGTGGCGAAGTCGTCGGCGCCGTGGCCCGGCGCGGTGTGCACCGCGCCCGTTCCGGCCTCGAGCGTCACGTAGTCGGCGAGCACCCCGAGCGAGTCGCGCGTGTACAACGGATGCCGGAACCGGATGCCCTCGAGCTCGGCGCCCTTCATGCGCGCGAGCGGCGCGCCGAACTGGCGTCCCGCCGCAGCGGCCACCGACTGCGCCAGCGCCTCGGCGACGATGACGACGCGCCCGTCGACGTCGTAGGCTGCGTAGTCGAACTCCGGGTGAAAGGCCACCGCCAGGTTCGACGGGATCGTCCATGGCGTGGTCGTCCAGATGAGCACGGAGACGGTCCGGCCGGCGAGCGCCGGCACGCGCGACCCCAGCTCGCCGGCGCTGTCGGCCGACAGAGGGAACTCGACGTAAATCGACGGCGAGGTGTGGTTGTCGTATTCGACCTCGGCTTCGGCAAGGGCTGTGCGGCAGTGGATGCACCAGTGGACCGGCTTCTTGCCCTTATAGACGAGCCCCTGCTCGACGAAGCGCCCGAGCGCGCGCGCGATCGCCGCCTGGTACCGGAAATCCATCGTGAGATAGGGGTCGCTCCAGTTGCCGAGGATGCCCAGCCGCTCGAACTGCTCGGTCATCGCGCCGATGTAGCGTTCGGCGTAGGCGCGGCACGCCCGGCAGAACGCCGCGACGCTCATCTCACGCTTCTTCGGGCCGAGTTCCCGGTCCACCTGCAGCTCGATCGGGAGGCCGTGGCAGTCGTATCCGGGCTCGTAGGGCGCGTCGAACCCCGCCATCGAGCGCGACTTGACCACCAGGTCCTTCAGGACCTTGTTCAGGGCGGTCCCCATGTGGATGTTGCCGTTGGCGTACGGCGGGCCGTCGTGCAGCACGAATTTTGCCGCGCCCTTCCGGCGCGCGCAGATCTTCCCGTAGAGGTCCATGGCGGCCCAGCGGGCGAGCGTTTCCGGCTCGGCCGTTGGCAGGTTCGCCTTCATCGGGAACTGCGTATGCGGCAGGTTGACGGTGTCTTTCCACTCAGGCATGGGTATCCGTCGATTCTATAATGATCCGATGGCCTCGACTCTGGAAGCTCGACCGAGTGCCGCGCCCGTGCGCACGGTGCTCGCCAACGGCCTGACGGTGCTCGTCCAGGAAGAGCACACGGCGCCCCTCGCCTCGGTCTGGTGCTGGTACAGGGTCGGCTCGAGGGACGAACGCGCCGGGCTGACGGGGATTTCCCACTGGGTCGAGCACATGAACTTCAAGGGCACGACCAATATCCCGCGGGACCAGGTCAAGGGCATCATCGAGCCGTACGGCGGGACGTGGAACGGGTACACCTGGATCGATCAGACCACCTACTTCGAGACCGCTCCGCGCGACGCGCTCGACCGCATGCTCTTCATCGAATCGGAACGGATGGCGCGCTGCCTCTATCATCCCGACGACTGCGAGTCGGAGCGGACCGTGATCATCTCGGAGCTCGCGGGCGGCGAGAACGACCCGGATCAGCTGCTCGATCAGGAGCTCACCGCCACCGCGTTCAAGGCGCATCCGTATCAGCATCCGACCATCGGCTGGCTGTCCGACCTTCAAACAATGACGCGGGAGGACCTGTACGGCCACTACCGCCGCTATTACGTCCCCAACAACGCCACGCTGGTCATCGTGGGCGACGTGGACGCAGGCGACGCCTTCCAGCGCGTGGAGCAGCATTTCGGCGACATCGAGCGGGCCGGGCTTCCTCCGCGACAGCGGACCGTCGAGCCCGAGCAGACCGGCGAGCGGCGTGTCACCATCCGGCGCGAGGGCACCGCGGCGTACCTGAAGGTCGGCTACCACGCGCCGGCGGTTGGCGATCCGGCCTTCTGTCCCGCGCTGGTGCTCGACGCGATCCTCACGGGCGCCAAGGGGGTGAACCTCTGGTCGAGCTTCCGCCTGCCGCCGCCGCAACGCAGCGCGCGCCTGTACCGCGCGCTCGTCGAGCGCGGCATCGCCTCGAGCGTGTCGGGTCTGCTGCTCCCGACCGAGGATCCATTCATCTACACGGTCTCGGTCACGGCCACCGAAGGAACGCCGCTCGATCGGGTCGAATCCACGCTCGTCGCGGAGCTCGAGCGGATCGCTCGCGAGGGGATCACGCCGGCCGAGCTCGCCAAGGCGCAGGCGCAGCTCCGCGCGAGGCTCATCTTCGACGTCGACTCCATCACGAACCTCGCGCATCAGCTCGGGTACTTCGAGACCATCGGGGGCGTCGACCGGTACCTGACGATGGCGGCGCGCATCGCGTTGGTGACGCCCGATCAGGTCGCGCGCGCGGCGGCCGACATGTTCCGATCGAGCAACCTGACGGTCGGCCGATTCGAGCCGCTCACGGTCGGATCGCGATGACGCCGGGCACTGTCTTCGCCGGACTCTCGCCCGAGCGGCTCTCCCTGTCGAACGGGGCCGTCGTCCTGGCGAAGGAGGTGCGGACGACCCCCGCCGTCACGATCAACCTGGCAATCGGCGCCGGATCCATCTGCGATCCTCCCGACCGTCCCGGCGCCGTCCATCTGCTGGCGCGGGTCATCGATCGCGGCACGGGGGCGCGAACCGCCGACGCCATCGCGGAGGAGCTCGACAGCCGCGGGATTGCGCTCACCATCACGGTGACGCGGCATCAGTTCACCGTCGCCTGCACCTGCCTGGCGGAAGACTTCGAGCCGGTCTTCGCGCTCCTCGGCGACATCGTGCGGGCCCCATCGCTCCCCGACGGCGAGATCGCGACGCGCAAGGGCGAGGTGATCACGGCGATCCGCCAGGACGAGGACAACCCGGCGGTCCGCGCGTCGGAGGCGCTGATGGCGCTCCTGTACGAGAACGGCCATCCGTACGGGCGCCGGACCAAAGGGAGCATCGCGTCGGTCGAGGCGCTGAGCCGCGATCTCCTGGTACGCCTGCACGCCGGGCATTTCGGCCCCTCCGCACTGTCGGCGGTCGTGGTGGGCGATGTGGCGTCCGCGCGGGCGATCGATGCCGCCTCCCGTGTCTTCGGGGACTGGCGCGGCCCGTCGCCGCGGCCGGCGCCCCTGCCGGCCATCGGCCCGGCGGGCCCACGACGGCGGCTCGTCATTCCGATGATGAACAAGGCGCAGGCGGACATCGCGTACGGCTTCGTCGCGATGACGCGCGCCGATCCGGACTACTACGCGTGCTGGCTGATGAACAACGCGCTCGGCCAGTACTCGCTCGGCGGGAGGCTCGGCGACAGCATCCGCGAGCGACAGGGCATGGCGTACTACGTCTTCAGCTCGCTCGACGCCAACGTCGGCCCCGGGCCGATCGTCGTTCGCGCCGGCGTGAGCCCGTCGAATGTCGAGCGCGCCGTCGCGTCGATCGACGAGGAGCTTCGGCACGTCTCGCACGACGGCCTCAGCGTCAAGGAGCTGAACGACTCGCGCGATTATCTGATCGCCTCGATGCCGCGCGCGCTCGAGACGAACGCGGGGATCGCCGCCTTCCTGCAGAACGTGGAGTTCTTCGACCTCGGGCTCGACTACGACCTCAGGCTGCCCGGTCTGCTCCGCGCGGTGACGCTCGAGCAGACCCACGACGTCGCGCGGCGCCTGCTCGATCCCGATCGCGCCACCCTCGTCGTTGCCGGCCCTTACGAAGAAGGAGCGGGGAAGGCGGTCGGGGAGGTCCGATGACGGCGCGTGCGGTGTTCTTCGACGTCGACTTCACGCTCATCTATCCGGGCCCGACGTTTCGAGGCCAGGGGTACCGCGACTTCGGTGCGCGCCACGGAATCGACGTGGACGATTCGAGGTTCGACGCCGCCGTGGCGGGCGCGGCGTCGCTCCTCGACGGACCCGAGGATGCGCCGTACGACGCGGAGATGTTCGTCGCCTACACGCGGCACATCATCGAGCAGATGGGCGGCAGCGGCCCGTCGCTCGACGCCTGCGCGCGGGAGATCTACGCCGAATGGGCCGCCTGCCGTCACTTCGAGCTCTACGACGACGTGCCGAGGGTGCTCAGGGCGCTCGCCGCCTCGGGCGTCCGCATCGGCCTCATCTCCAACTCCCATCGGTGTCTCGAGTCGTTCCAGGCGCACTTCGAGCTGCAGGGCCTCATCGCCGCCGGCGTGTCATCGTCCGAGCACGGCTGGATGAAGCCTCATCCGAGCATCTTCGACGCCGCCCTCGAACAGGCCGACGTGGCGGCCCAAGATGCCGTGATGGTCGGGGACAGCCTCCATCACGACGTGGAGGGAGCTCTCAGGGCCGGGATGCGTGCCGTGCTCCTTCGACGGGCCGATCGGAGGTCTGACCCCATCGATCAGGTCCGTGTGCGCGGCGTGCCCGTCATCCGATCCCTCGACGAGCTGCCCGCGCTCCTCTGATGCTCGCGATGCCCACCGTCACGTACCGCGATCTCGCGACGCTCGACGATTTCGCCCGCGTCGTCGAACTGGAGCGCCTCATCTGGGGACCCGGGTACGACGACGTCGTGCCGGTGCCCGTTCTCGTGGTGAGCGCGCACACCGGCGGCATCCTGATCGGCGCGTTCGCCGACGAGGGCATGGTCGGGTTCGTGTATTCGCTGCCGGCCATCCGGGACGGCCGGCCGACCCAGTGGTCGCACATGACCGGTGTGGTGGACGAGTACCGGAGCGCCGGCGTCGGATACGAGCTGAAGCGGCTGCAGCGCGAGCGCGCGCTGGCCCTGGGAATCGATCTCATCGAGTGGACCTTCGATCCCCTTCAGGCGATGAACGCGCACTTCAATTTCGCCAAGCTCGGGGTGACCGCGGGCACGTACGAAGAGAACCTCTACGGCGCGTCAGCCAGTCCCCTGCACAAGGGCAACCCGACCGATCGATTCGTCGCCGAGTGGTGGATCCGCGGCGACCGCGTGGCGCGGCGGGTCGCGGGCGAGACCCCGCTCGCTCCGGTCATGACCGTTGAGCCCGTCAACCGAGCGCGCACCGCCGGCGAATGGCTCGAGCCTGGAGACGCCTCGCTCGATCTGGAGGCGTCACGGCTCGGCGTCGAGATCCCGCTCGGCTTCACCGACATGCTGACCCGCACCCCCGATCTCGCGCTCGCGTGGCGCTACGCGACGCGGGACATCTTCTCGACCTATTTCGGGCGCGGGTACCGGGCCATCGAGTTCTTCCTGGATCGCCCGGGACGGCGCGGCTGGTACCTGCTCCGACCGGGATCGGCCCTCCCGTAGCCCCTCAGCCTGAACGCTTCAACCCGGCGGCCAGTGCATCGGCCGCCCGCCGATGAGGTGCAGGTGCACGTGAAAGACCGTCTGGCCGGCATCGCGGTTCGTGTTGAAGACCGTGCGATAACCGCCGGCGGCGATCCCGCGTTCGGCCGCGATCGCACCCGCCCGGCGCACCAATTCGCCAATCAGGGCATCGTCGCCCGGCAGCAGATCGTCCAGCGTCGCGATATGCCGCTTCGGCACCACGAGCACGTGCGTGGGCGCCTGGGGATTGATGTCGCTGAACGCCAGCACGCGATCGTCCTCGAAGACGATGGAAGCCGGGATTTCGCGATTGATGATCTTGCAGAAGAGACAGTCCATGGTCATTTGAGGATTTGAGGATGTAGGGATGTGAGGAGGTGAACCCTGATGGCCCCGCCGCCCGGATTATCCAGTCTCCCTCATCCGGTCGCGCCGGGCCAGGACGGTTCGCGGGATACCTTGCAGATCCTTGCGGACGTCGACCATTGTCAGGCCGGGCGCGTCCGAGATCAACCCGCGGACGCGCTCGGACTGGCCGTAGCCGATCTCGACCACGAGGCGGCCGCCGCGGGTCAGCTTCGAGGCGGCCTCGCGGATGAGGGGGCCGATGATGTCCAGGCCTTCGGCGCCGGCGAACAGCGCGACGGCCGGCTCGTGATCGCGAACCTCCGACGGCAGCTTCGCGCGGTCCCCTTCGGGCACGTAGGGAGGGTTGGACACGATCAGGTCGAAGGGCCCGGCCGCCGGCTCGAGCCGGTTGCCGAGCCGGCGCTCGATGCGGTCGGCGACGCCGTGCTGCGCGGCGTTCCTGCCGGCAATCTCGAGCGCAGCCTCCGAGATGTCCACCGCGACGACGCGCGCGCGCGGACGCTCGCGCGCCAGCGCGACGGCCAGGCAGCCGCTTCCCGTACAGACGTCGGCGATGCTCAGCGGCGCGTGCGGATCGGGAAACTCGCCGAGGGCGATCTCGACGATGAGCTCGGTTTCGGGCCGTGGGATGAGCACGGCCGGCGAGACCTCGAACGTCAGGCCCCAGAATTCCTGGCGTCCGATGATGTACGCGATCGGCTCGCGCGCCATTCGACGCCCGATCAGCTCGAAATAGGCGTCGCGGAACGCCGGCGGCTCCGGCTCGTGGCCGTACGCGAAGAAGCGCGCGGCGTCCCAGCCGAGCACCCGTTCGGCGAGCAGGCGGGCGTCCAGGTCGGCTTCGTTGGTCGCGATGCCGGCGAGGCGGAGACGCTCGCGCCCTTCGGCCACACGTGCCTGGATGGACGCCACGGTTCAGGAGACCGTGGTGGCGTCCTTCAGCTTTTCGGACTGGTAGTAGGTTCCCAGGTTGCCGACGAGCTCGGTGAGGTCGCCGTTGAGGACTTCGGTGAGCCGATGGGTCGTGAAGTTGATCCGATGATCGGTGATCCGGTTCTGCGGGAAGTTGTACGTCCGGATCTTCTCTGACCGCTCGCCCGTGCCCACCTGGCTGCGGCGGTCCTTCGCGATCGCTTCCTGCTGCTTCCGCATCTCCATCTCGTACAGACGGGAACGCAGCACCTTCATGGCCTTCGCGCGGTTCTTGATCTGCGACTTCTCGTCCTGCTGCGACACCACCAGGCCCGTGGGAATGTGGGTGATGCGGACGGCCGAGTAGGTCGTATTGACACTCTGGCCGCCGGGGCCGCTCGAGCAGAAGGTGTCCACGCGGAGGTCCTTCTCGTTGATCTGGATGTCGACCTCCTCGGCTTCGGGGAGCACCGCCACGGTCGCCGTGGACGTGTGGATACGCCCGCTGGCCTCGGTCGCCGGTACGCGCTGCACGCGGTGAACGCCGCTCTCGAACTTCAGCTTGCTGTAGACGCCGCGGCCCTCGATGGTGGCGATGATTTCCTTGATGCCGCCCATGCCGGTGTCGCTGCTCGACATCACCTCGAGCCGCCACCCCTGCCGCTCGGCGTACCTGCTGTACATCCGGTACAGCTCGCCCGCGAAGAGTGCCGCCTCGTCTCCGCCCGTGCCGGCGCGGATCTCGAGGACGACGTTCTTCTCGTCGTTCGGGTCCTTGGGGACGAGCAGGATCTTCAGCTCGCCAACGAGCGCGTCCCGCCGGGCGACGAGCGACTTGAGCTCCTCGCGTGCGAGCTCGCGCATGTCGGCGTCGGCGGCGCCAGCCAGCTCCTCGGTCTGCGCGACGTCGCGCTCGGTCGTCTTGTACTCGCGGAACTTCTCCACGAGCGGCTCGATCTCGGCGAGCGCCCGCGCCTGTTTGGCGTAGTCCGCAGGATTCCCCTGCAGCTCGGGTGTTCCCAGGAGCCGGAGCAGATCCTCGTATTGCGCTTCGACCGATTGCAGCTTGTCGAACATAAAGAGACCCGGCACTCTCGAGAACCCCGCGAAACCCTGTGACCCTCTCTTATCCCCCCGACACCGGCGGCAGGAACGCGACCTCGTCGCCGTCGTGGAGGACACGCTCCATGCGCGCGTAGTCCTCGTTCACGGCTGCCGAGATCGAGCGTTCGTACGGCGCGAAACCGGGGAATTCGACCGCCAGTCCCCGCCACAGCGCCGCCACCGTCGTACCCGGTGCGATCTCGCGCGCGAGCTCGCCGCCGGCGATGTCACGCAAACGGGCGAACAGTCGAATCCTCACGCGCACGCCTTTTACTTCCCGTGGGGGCCCGCCCCCGGACCAGCCTTCGCGGCCGCCGCTTCTATCGCGCCGGCGTCAGCGGGGTCGGCCGTGGCGCCCTCGATCCAGACATCGCCCCCCTCGAAGAACTCCCGCTTCCAGACCGGAGCGATCTGCTTTACCCGCTCGATCGCGTAGCGGCAGGCGGCGAAAGCGTCCCCGCGATGGGCCGAGGCGGCGGCGATGACCACGCTGGCTTCGCCAATCGTCAGGTGTCCGACGCGGTGGTGGACCCCGAGAATGGCGTCGGGCCAGCGGCCCGCCACCTCGTCGGCGATGCGTCGGAACGCCTTCAGCGCCAGCGGCTGGAACGCTTCGTACTCGAGATATCGGACGCGCCGGTCGGCGGTGTGGTTGCGTACCAGGCCTACGAACCCGACCGTGGCGCCGTCGGCGCCGGCCGCTTCGCCCCGGTGCGCCGCCAGGGCTTCGATAAGCCGTTCCAGGCTGAGCGGCTCCGGCCCGATGGTCAGAAGAGGCGTCATGGCTTCTCGACGCACACCGCGGCTTCGGGCGCGCATGGCCGCGGGGCGAGCATCTTCAGTATACAGGCCGGTTCCAGAAATGATCGAGCGGCCCGTGGCCGTGTCCGATCGCGATCCCGTGTCGAATCGCCCCGGCGACGTACTGCTGGGCGGCTTCCGCCGACTGCCGGAGCGTCCGTCCGAGAGCGAGGTTTGCCGCGATGGCGGCCGCGTAGGTGCAGCCGGTGCCGTGCGTATTGGTGGACACGACGCGCGGCGTGCGCAGCTCGGCGAAGGTCGATCCGTCGAAGAGCACGTCCACGACCTCGTCGCCCGCCGCATGCCCCCCCTTGACCACCACAGCCGCCGCGCCGAGCTGATGGATGCGCGACGCCGCGTCGCGCATGTCCCCCAGGGAGGCGATCTCCCGCCCGGTCAGGGTCTCCGCCTCGGGAATGTTGGGCGTGACGACGAACGCCTTCGGCAGCAGCTCCGCCAGGAGCGTCTGGACGGCGTCCTCGTCGAGCAGACGATCGCCGCTCTTGGCGACCATCACCGGATCGACGACCACCAGCGGCAGCTCGAGCTCGCGGATGGCCGCGGCGACCGCCTCGACGATCGCGGCGGTCGCCAGCATGCCGGTCTTCGTGGCGTGCACGGTCAGGTCGCCGGCGATCGCCTCGATCTGCGCCGTGACGAAGTCGGCCGACAGCGCCACGGCCCCGGCGAGGCCGAGGGTGTTCTGCGCGGTGACCGCGGTAATCGCGCTCGCGCCGTACACGCCGTGGGCGGCGAACGTCTTGAGGTCCGCCTGGATGCCGGCGCCGGCGCTCGAGTCACTGCCCGCGATTGTCAGCGCCACACGCATACGCTAAGATTTCGCTCATGCTGCAGGCGGGATCGCCACCCGGTCCATCGGCCACGCTGCTCGATTCGATGCTTCGCGCCGCCGACTCGCCGACGGCGCGGGTGGCGGAGCGGAGCGCCGCCGTCGCCTTCGCGACCGTGCTCACGGTCGTCGCCGCCGGAGTCAGCGTCCCCCTGCCGTTCACGCCGGTGCCGTTCACGCTGCAGCCGATGGTCGTGCTCCTGGCCGGCGCGGCGCTCGGGGCCCGCCTCGGCATGGCCAGCCAGCTACTCTATCTCGCGCTCGGTCTCGCCGGTCTTCCGGTCTTCGCCGCTTCCCCCCTGCCGCAGGGCGTGGCGCGCATCATCGGACCGACGGGCGGCTATCTCCTCAGTTATCCGCTCGCCGCGTTCGTGGCCGGCTGGCTCGCCCAGCGCGGCCTCGATCGCCGCTACCTCACGGCCGTACTCGCCATGGCCGCCGGCCTGGTCGTCGTGTTCGCGGGCGGCGTGGCGTGGCTGGCGCTCGTCGCGCAGCCCTCGCGCGGTGTCGGCGGCGCGCTCGCGGCCGGGTTCTATCCCTTCGTCCTGGCGGACTGCCTGAAGTTGTTGGCCGCGGCCGCGGTGATGCCGGCACTCTGGCGTCTCATCGGGCATCGGGCCGACTGACCGTTCCCCCCGCCGAACGTCCGAAGATCAGCAGGAACTGAAAGGGCGGCACGGTTTCCCGCGCCAGAAGCTGCAGGTCGGCCGCCTGCGCGGCCTTCACGACGGCGTCGGGATTCACGCGCTCGTCGGCGGCGGGTCCGGGTCCGCCGCTGCCCGCCGTGAAGTCCACGATGCCCACCCGGCCCTGGGGCTTCAGCGATCCGACGACGTTCTTCAGCAGCGCCACCGGATCCTCGATCTCGTGGAACGTCCAGACGATCAGCACGGTATCGATGCCGTACGGCAGCCGCGGATCGCGCGGGGTGCCCAGCACGGTTCGGACGTTGGACAGCTGCTCGCGCAGCACGTTCCGGTTGATCACCTCGATCATCTGCCGCTGAATGTCTTCGGCGTAGACCAACCCGTTCGGGCCGACGCGCCTCGCCAGGCGCACGGTGAACCACCCGCTGCCGGCGCCCAGATCGGCGACGATCGCGCCGTCGGCAATCCCGAGCGCGTCCATGATCTGATCGGGCTTGCTCCATTCCGCGCGGTCCGGCGGCTCGATGAGGCCGAGGTCCTGCGGCGGGAACAGCCGTGTCTTCGCCGGCGGCTGGGAGCGGTCGGGCGGCGCGGTCCGGATGGGCGGGGCGGCCCGTGGCAGGGCGGGCGGGGCGGGCACGCCGGACTGCGCCGGCAGGGCCGGCGCCGAGGCCACGACCGAGGCCAGGCCGAGCGCAGCCAGGAGCGCGCGCCCGTGACCTTCACGGCCGACCCGGCCCCGCCCGATTCCTCTGCCGATCACGATTGTCCTGCCCTGTCCGCCCGTCCCGCCGCGCCGGGCTTGCCGACCACCCCGCCTTGGGTCATGGCGTCGACCGACAGGATCGCGTCGAGGCGCGCGGCGTCGAGAAGGCCGCGTTCGAGCACCAGATCCCGAATCGTGCGGCCGGTCCTCACCGCCTCCTTGGCGATCTCCGCCGTGGCGGCGTAGCCGATGTACGGGCTCAACGCCGTCGCCGCGGCGGTGCTGCGATCGAGGAGTTCCCTGGCGCGGGCCTCGTTCGCCGTGATGCCGTCGACCGTCCGCTCGCGCAGCACGCGCATCGCGGCACGCAGAATCGCCGAGGCGTGCAGCGCGTTCCAGGCGATGACCGGCATCATCACATTGAGCTCGAGCTGGCCGGCCTCGCACGCCATCATGACGGTCGTATCGCAGCCGATGGCCTGAAAGCACACCTGGTTGACCATCTCGGGCACCGACGGATTCACCTTGCCCGGCATGATCGACGATCCCGGCTGAACCGCCGGCAGCGCGATCTCCGAGAGGCCCGCGCGCGGTCCCATGCTGAGGAGGCGCAGGTCGCTCGCCACCTTGCCGAGCTCGACGGCGAGGCGCCGCATGGCGCCGGAGAAGGCGAGTACGTCGCCCATGCTCTGCGTCACGCGGAACAGGTTCTCGGCCGGGCGCAGGGTCAGTCCGGTCTCGCGGGCGAGATTCGCGACGACGGCGTGCCGGAACTCGTCTCCGGCGTTCAACCCGGTGCCGACCGCGGTGGCGCCGAGGTTCAGCTCCATCAGTTGTTCGGAGGCATCGGCCACGTCCCGCGCGCCGCGCGCGAGACACGCGGCGTAGCCGCCAAACTCCTGGCCGAGGGTCATCGGCACCGCATCCTGCAGGTGCGTGCGCCCGGTCTTGAGGACGCGCGCGAACTCCTCGCTCTTGCGCTCGAAGCTGGAGGCCAGGGCGTCGGCCGAGCCGACGAGCGGCTCCGCCCCGAGGAGCAGCGCGAGCCTGGTCGAAGCGGGAAACACGTCGTTGGTCGACTGTCCCATGTTGACGTGATCGTTCGGGTGCACGCGCGTGTAGCGGCCGCGCGGCTCGCCGAGGAGTTCGGCCGCGCGGTTGGCGAGCACCTCGTTCGCATTCATGTTGTGGGACGTGCCCGCGCCGGCCTGGTAGGCGTCGACGACGAACTGATCCCTGAGCCCTCCCGCGAGGATCTCGTCCGCGGCGCGGACGATCGCGCCGCCGACTTCCCGGTCGAGACGTCCGAGATCGATGTTGGCCTGCGCGGCCGCTTTCTTGATGAGGATGGTCGCCGCGACCAGCTCGGCGGGCGCCCGCAAGCCGCTGATGGGAAAATTCTCGACCGCGCGCAGCGTCTGGACGCCGTAGTAGGCGTCGGCGGGCACCTGCAGCTCGCCAAGCGGGTCGCGTTCGGTCCGGAATCGCATCTGAGCCCTGAGCCCTGAACCGTGAGCCCTTTCGCCCTGTGACTCAGTATACTTCCCGTATGCTGCCGTCATTCTTCGAGAGCGTCCTCCAACTGGTCATCCGGACGTCAACCGATCTTCCGCCCGACGTGCGCGCCGCGATGAAGACCGCGCTCGGCGCCGAAGCGCCCGGCACGAGCGCCGGCCAGGCCCTCACCATCATCGCGCAGAACATCGATCTCGCGGTCGATGGCGAAGGCGCGATCTGCCAGGACACCGGCATGCCGACCTTCGAAGTGAAGGTCCCGGTCGGCGCGAACCAGATCTGGATGCGGCAGCAGATCCGCGAGGCGGTCGCCGAAGCCACGCGCCGCGGCAAGCTCCGGCCGAATTCGGTCGACTCGATCAGCGGCAAGAACTCGGGCGACAACCTCGGCCCCGGCACGCCCATCATCCACTTCGAGCAGTGGGAGCAGGACGCGATCGACGTCCGCCTGATTCTGAAGGGCGGCGGCTGCGAGAACACCAACGCGCAGTACGCCGTGCCGATCGAGCTGTCGCACCTTGGCCGCGCCGATCGAACGCTCGAAGGCGTCCGGAAGTGCATGCTCCACGCGGTCTGGCAGGCGCAGGGGAAGGGCTGCAGCCCCGGCGCGGTCGGCGTCTGCATCGGCGGGGATCGCACGGCGGGGTACCTGCACGCGAAGGCACAGCTGTTCCGCACGCTCGACGACGTGAACCCGGACCCCCGGCTCGGCGAGCTCGAAGCGTCGATCATGAGAACGGTGAACGATCTCGAGATCGGTCCGATGGGCTTCGGCGGCAAGGTGACGCTCATCGGCTGCAAGATCGGCGCGCTCAACCGGCTGCCGGCGAGCTTCTTCGTCTCGGTCGCGTACGACTGCTGGGCGTTCCGGCGCCTCGGCGTCGTGCTGAACGCGTCGACCGGCGCGATCGAGCGGTGGCTGTACCGCGATCCGTCCCACCCGATCGTGCCGATGCTCGATCAGGCCGGCTTCGCGAGGACGGGACGCGAGGTGCGCCTGCAGGCGCCGCTGACCGAAGCCCAGGTCCGCGACCTGAAGGTCGGCGACGTCGTGCTGATCTCGGGCCGCATGTTCACCGGCCGCGATGCCGTCCACTCGCATCTGATGAAGCACGAGCCGCCGGTCGATCTCGACGGCTCGGTCCTCTACCACTGCGGGCCGGTCGCCGTGAAGGAGGGCGACGGCTGGAGGATCAACGCCGCCGGACCGACGACGAGCATCCGCGAGGAGCCGTACCAGGGCGACGTGATCAAGCGGTACGGGATCCGCGCCGTCATGGGCAAGGGCGGAATGGGGGCCAAGACGCTGGCCGCCCTCAACGAGCACGGCGCCGTGTACCTGAACGCCATCGGCGGCGCCGCGCAGTTCTACGCCCGCGCGATCAAGAGGGTGGACGGCGTCTCGCTCCTCGAATTCGGTACCCCGGAGGCGATGTGGCACCTGACCGTCGAGGACTTCCCGGCCATCGTCACCATGGACGCGCACGGCAACAGCCTGCACGAGGACGTCGAGCAGGCGTCGGGCCAGCGTCTCGAGGCGATGGGCGTGTAGCCGAGAGCGACCCGCGATGTCTCAGTCCTGCCCCCTCGCGCGGCCGAACTCCTTGAGAGGCGGCCGCGCGTACCCGTGCTCCATCGCCGCCACGTCGAGGTCCATCGTCTCGAGGTCGGCGATGGCGAGGAGCGGGAAGGGCGATGCCTCGGTCACCTCCACCGTCTTCAGGTACGCGCCGCACGCGCCGCAAACCTCGACGCGGCGGTCCGCCCGTTCAGGATTCGGCGCGGCGGTCACGAACTTCTCGCCGCCTTCTCCGCAGTAGACGCACGCGTAGGTCGGCAGCTCCCAGGCCGTCGCACAGAACGAGCAGCGGAGCAGCCGGTGGCCGGCGACCACTTCGGCCAGCGCCGGCCACGAGCCGCACGCGGGGCAGTAGCCATGGGTCCATCCTGCCAGGGCGTCGCCGAGCGGCGTTCCCGGCACGGCGGCGCCGAACAAGGCCTGTTGGAGGCCGTGCGCGACCGGGCTGACGGCGAGCTCGGCAATCAGCCAGACGAGGTCGGGCGCGAGGCCGCGATGAACGCTGCCGCTTCTGATGGCGTGCTGGTCGCGGGCGAGCGACGCGGCGAGGAGGGCGCCGGCGTCGATGTTGCCGCTCGCGATGGCGGCGCGAATATGCTCGGCCGGCTCGCGCGCACCGCCCTCGGCCAATTCGTCGCAGAAGCGCAGGAGGGGCGGCGTCAGCGGTCCGACGGGCAGCGGAATCGGTTCGCCGGCCAGCGCCGGGACGCCGCGGGCGAGCTTGGCCGCGACGTACCTGGGCGGCAGCGAGAGGCGCGGCAGCCGGTTCTGGCGCACAGCGTCGGTGAGGTCGATGACCAGGGTCAGCAGCCGCCGTTGAAGCTCGAGGGCGGGAGCGAGATCCGGGCGCGACGACCCGACCGCGGCCCAGCGGGAACGGGCCGCCGCCAGAATCGCGCCACGGTCGGGAGCGGACAGGGCGGCGTACGGCATATCGTTGATCTATCTGAGTTTAGGTCGGTACGCACCGTGCAGTATATCAACCGGGATGTTGCTATAATGTGATAATCCCGTGGGGTTCCAGCCCCTCGTCGAAGGAGTCTCAATGATTAACGTCTCTGAAGTGGCGGCCTCCAAGATCAGCGAACTGCTGGCCGAGGAAAACAAGGCGGGCAGTGGCCTGCGGGTGTTCGTCCAGGGCGGCGGCTGCTCGGGTTTCCAGTACGGCCTGATGATCGAGGAAAACGGCCAGGGCGCCGGCGATCAGGTCTTCGAGTCGCACGGGGTGAAGCTGTTCGTCGACCCGATCAGCGTCCGCTACCTGAAGGGCGCCGAGGTGGATTTCGTCGACACCATCACCGGCGGCGGGTTCACCATCAAGAATCCGAACGCCACCTCGACGTGTGGCTGTGGCCAGTCGTTCAGCGTCGAATAACGCCGCTTGCATGGACGATCCGGCGGGTTGGTGAGCGGTGAAGGGCGACCGGGCCCCCTCGCCGGATCGCCCGTCCGCCGGTTCACCCCCCCAGCATGGATCGCCAGCTCCCCGATCTGTCTGCGCTCCGCCCCGCTGGCGGCAAACGTTCGAGCAAGCGCGATCGGATCCTCCGGATATTCCTCGGTCATCAGGGGCATCTGAGCGCGGACGATCTCTTCGAGCTGGTGCGGGCCGAGGATCGCGGCATCGGTCGCGCCACGGTCTATCGCACGCTGCAGTGGATGGTCGACGCGGGAATCGCCAACAAGGTCGACTTCGGCGAAGGGCGCTTCCGCTTCGAACCGTCGTACCGCCATCCCCGCCACTTCCATCTGATCTGCGACGTCTGCCACCGCTCGTCAGAGTTTCTCAGCTCGGATATCGAATCGCTCGTCGAGGAGATCGCCGCCGCCCGCCGGTTCACGCCGACGCAGACCGTCGTCCACGTGCACGGCACGTGCGAGGAGTGCGGCACCGGCCGCCCGAGCGGCACGCTCGACGGCGCCACGACCGAGCTGGTCTTCGCGCGCGACGCCCTGCGGATTGCGATTGCCACCGAACAGAGCGGTCTCGCCTTCTATACCCGGGCCGCCGCCAGCACCCGCGATCCCCGCGGCCGCACGGTGTTCCAGCGGCTCGCGGCGGAGGAGAAGGAGCACCTCGGCACCCTCGAGCAGCGCTACCGCGACCTGTCGGCGAAGGACCCCGACCTCGAGAGCCGACCCACGTTCCTCTTCTTCAAGGGCGCGGCCAGCGGCCTCTTCGCCGAGGGCAGCGAGAAGCTGCAGAAGGGTGTGGACGATCAGCAGGCGCTTCTCATCGGGATCAAGTGCGAGCGCGGCTCGCACAAGTTCTTCAAGCGCTACGGCGAGCGCTTCGAGGACTCCGAAGGCAAGCAGATCTTCCTCGAGTTCGCCGAAGAAGAGCGCGCGCACCTCAACCTGCTGATCCGCGAGTACCGGCTGCTCCAGGAGCGCCAGCGGTCCCGGTGATCGACCTCCACATGCACACGACGGCGTCCGACGGCCGCCTGGCGCCGGCGGACCTGGTCGCGCGCGTCGCCGCCGCCGGCGTCCGGGTCATGAGCGTCACCGATCACGACACCCTGGCCGCCTGCGCCGCGGCCGCCGAGGCCTGCCGCGCCACCGGGGTCGAGTTCGTCAACGGCATCGAGATCACGTCGGTGAAGGACGGCGTCGACGTGCACGTCCTCGGCTACTTCGTGGACCTCGCCGCGCCCGATCTCGCGGCGTTCCTGTCCGAGCAGCGTCGCCGACGCGTCGACCGCGTCCGCCAGATGCTCGACCGGCTTGCAAGCCTCGGCATCAGGCTCGACGCCGACGCGATCCTCCGGCCCGCTCTCGACGATCGCGGACGCGCCGTGGGCCGCCCGTGGATT
Organism: uncultured Acidobacteriota bacterium; assembly: GCA_963840225.1. Lineage (GTDB taxonomy): Bacteria > Acidobacteriota > Vicinamibacteria > Vicinamibacterales > CAVVIG01 > JBLMXQ01. The sequence goes on along the minus strand of CAWIYH010000003.1, from coordinate 754,637 downwards.
GCGCGCGCCCTGGTCGCCGCCGGCATCGCCGAGACGACCAACGACGCCTTCGATTGATGGCTGACGCGGGGACGGCCGGCCTTCGTGCCGCGCGTCGGAGCCGCTCCGGAAGAGGTCTTCGCAGAGATCCACCGTGCGGGCGGCATCGCGTCGGTCGCCCATCCGGGCCTCGTCTGCCGCGACGAGTGGATTCCGGCCTTCGTCGACGGCGGCCTCGACGCGATTGAGGCGTACCATTCGGACCACGATCGGGCGTCGACCGATCGATACCTGGCGATCGCCGAGCGACTGGGCGTTGCCGTGTCCGGAGGCTCGGACTATCACGGCGATCCGTCCCACGGGTCGAGCGATCTCGGGAGCATCGCGCTCCCTCCGGAGGCGTTCGCGCGCCTCGAGGCCCGCGCCGGACGCCGGCGCGTCTGACCGACCCGCGCCCCCAACGTCGCACGACTTACAATAACCGCCGTGGCTCAAGCGCTCTTGACGGGGGTCGGACTCGGCCTGGCCGGCCTCGTGTCCACGGCGGTACTCGGACTCCGCGGCATCGACGTGGCGCGGCACATCTCCTTCGGCATCTTCTCGACGCTGGTCGTCCTCCTCTCGCACTCGATGATGATGTTCTATCTGATCGGGAAGGGGAAGGCCGTGAAGGACGCGATGGCCGAGGAACACGTGTCAGGTGACTACTACCAGCGCGTGGCTGCCGCACGCAAACCGGTCTTTTCCATTGCGACCGTCGCGATGGCCGTGACCATGATCACGGCGCTGCTCGGCGCCAGCGTGGACACGGGCCTGCTGTCGCCGATGGTCCACGCCGCGATTGTGTACGGCGCCATCGCGTGCAATCTGGCCGCGCTCAAAATCGAGGTCGACGCCCTGAACCTGTCGAGCCGCGCGGTCGACGAGTTGAACCGGCGCCTCGGCTCGTGAGCCCATCCGTTCTCGAAATCATCGACCTCTCCAAGGACTATCGGGGCCTCCGTCCGCTCAGAATCGAGCGACTCGATGTCGCCGCCGGCGAGCAGGTGGCCATCGTCGGCCTCGATTCGCCGTCGGCCGAGGTGCTCGTCAACCTCGTCACCGGCGCGACGCTGCCGGACCGCGGACGCGTGCGCCTGTTCGGGCGCGACACCTCCGCTATTGCCGACAGCGCCGACTGGCTCGCGACCGTCGATCGCATCGGCATCGTGACCGAGCGCGCGGTCCTGCTCGACGGCCTGTCGGTGACGCAGAACCTGGCCGTGCCCTTCACGCTCGAGATCGACCCGCCTCCCGACGATGTGCGGCAGCGCGCGATCGCGCTGGCTCTCGAAGTCGGGCTGTCCGATCGGACCTGGGAGCGTCCGATCGCCGAGCTCGACGAGGAGCAGCGCGTACGCGTGCGGCTGGCGCGGGCGCTGGCGCTCGCGCCGGGCGTGCTGCTCGTCGAACACGCGTCGGCCCGCCTCTCGCGGCCGCGCGCCGCCCCGTTCGGTCGGGACTTGCGCAGGATCGCTGAGGCTCGAAATCTGGCGCTCCTGGCGGCGACGGCCGACCCGTCCTTCGCCGGTGCGGCGGCTGGGCGGGTCCTGACGCACGAGGCCGCATCCGGCCGGCTGTCGGAGTCCCGGAAAGGCTGGTTTCGACGCCGGTGATCCGCAAGCGAATTTGTATCCAGGCACTGCATCTGGTGTCCGCCTTCTGATGAGCTCTGGGCCAATTTCCCGCCAATTCGGCCTCAAACCGCCGAGTCCCCGCAAGACGTTGAGGTGGAACGGATATTGATATTTGCCGCCTGGGGCAACGCGCCCCCAAGGAGACTCGGATGCCGAGTGGCACGATCAAGCGACTCGTTCGTGACAGGGGATTCGGATTCATTCGCGACGACAGCGGACAGGAGTGGTTCTTCCACCGGAGCGCCGTGCAAGGCAGTTTCGACCAGTTGAACGAAGGCCAGCGCGTCAGCTTTGACGAGGAACCGTCGGCGAAGGGCCCCCGGGCCGGCAACATCCGGAACGAAGGCTGATCGGCGGCGTCGCCTTTCCCGTCCATCCGGAGCCGGACGTACAATCGTCGGACTCCGGATATGGCCAGACTCCTCCTCTTCGACATCGACGGTACTCTTGTGCTGACCGGCGGAGCCGGCGTCCGCGCGATGACGCGCGCGTTCGACGATCTGTACGGCGTCGGCGACGCGTTCGCCGGCGTCCACATGCCGGGTCGCACTGACGCGTGGATTCTGGCCGACGCCGCCGCGGCCCACCGCATCGCGCCGGAGGACCTGGATCGCTTCGTCGATGTCTACGTCGCGCATCTCACGCGGGAAATCGAGGCGCCGGGTCCCCGCAAGGGGATCATGCCGGGCGTACGTCCCCTGCTCGACGCGCTGGCGGACCGCGACGATGTGTACCTGGCGCTGCTGACCGGCAACTACGAACGTGCCGCTCGCGTGAAGCTGGAATACTTCGATCTGTGGCGGTACTTCCGGTGCGGCGCTTTTGGCGACGCCGCGCCCGATCGCAACGGGCTCCTGCCCAGGGCGCTCGATCGTGTCCGTGCGTGCGGCGGGCCGGCGGTGGACGCCTCGGAGGTGGTCCTGATTGGCGACACGCCGCTCGACGTGTCGTGCGCGGCCGCAGGCGGCGCGCGCTCAGTCGCCGTGGCGACCGGCGGCTACGACGTCGGAGCGCTCTCGGCCGCCGGCGCGGACCTCGTCCTCACCGATCTGACCGACACGGACGCCGTGCTCGCGGCGCTCGGGCTGGGCGCCTGACGGCCATCCCGGTCCGCGCGAAGATGGCGGAAGCGCCTCGGAGTCGAACCGAGCCTCCCCGTGTGAGCAGGGAGCAACCGGTTTTGAAGACCGGGAGGGCCACCGGGCCCCGTTCGCTTCCCGATCGGGCCGAAGACTTATCTTAAGGACTGTGGCGCAGGCGCGCCAGCTCGTGGACGAGTGCCGGCCCGGACTGACCAGCGCCGTACCGGGCCGGACTCGGAGGGAGAGCGGGACGTTCAGCCTTCGATCAGCCGAACGTCGCCCGCGCGCGGGCCCTTCTGCGATTCCTCGTTGGTGAACTCGACGCGCTGCCCTTCGCGCAGCAGCTCGAACACCGCTCCCCGAACGGAGCTCCGGTGAAAGAAGTGCTCGATTCCGCTTTCGTCGCGGATGAACCCGAACCCCTTGTCAATCAGGAGTCGTGCGATTGTCCCGGTCGGCATACCCGAACCCCCTCCGTTCCGAACCCCCAGGGACATCCCAAGGGGACTCAGCCGGTTACGGGGCGCCTGCGAAGGGACTAACGCCATCGGGACGCGAGGCCAGCTGAGTCGGTCCAGCTCGAGGCTGAGCTGGAAAATCCCGGCCAGTCTAGGCAGTTCAGGGCCGGAAGTCAAGCACGCGGCAAGATTTAGAGGCGCTCAGCCAAACCGGCCAACCTGCCAGGTTTCGGGATCTTCGTCATCTGCGTCGTCGTTGTCTTCTTCGTCGTCTTCGTCTCGATCCTCGTCTTCGTCGAAGTCGTCGTCATCCTCGTCGGCGACATCGTCGTCGAGATCGTCATCGAGTTGGAAGTAGATCGGAAGCGGCGAGTCAGAGTTGTGTGCGTTTGTCACGACGCGGGCTCCGTCGCTGGGGGTTTCGGCTTCTCGCGAGCTGGCGGTGGATACGTCGACCAGAAATGACGGCCGCAGCGCGGGCAGACCCAGTATTGATCGGGGGGCCAGGGCATGTTCGGCGCCGGGTCGCGCAGCTCCATCTCGGCGCCGCAGCGCTGACATCTGATGTGCAGGTCGACGTCGGTCATGCCCGCGATTCTAGCGCATCGCCCTCCGGGGCCGCAGACAAACCGGCGGGCGCGTTCGGATTACGATCGTGAGCGTGATTCCGGGAATCGTGCTGGCGGCCGGCCGGTCTTCGCGCATGGGACGCCCCAAGGCCCTGCTGCCCATCGGCGAGGCCGGGACGTTTCTCACCCGCGTCATTGCCACGCTGCGCTCGGCCGGGGTCGACGATGTGGTCGTCGTGCTCGGGCACGAGGCCGGTGCGATTGCGGCCTCGCTGGAGGCGCGCGACGTCGAGGCGCGCGTCGTCGTCAACCCCGACTACGACGCCGGACAGCTCTCGTCTCTCGTAGCGGGACTCCGCGCCGTCGATCGACCCGGCGTCGCGGCGGCGCTGGTGACGCTGGTCGACATTCCGCAGGTCGCCACGGCGACCGTTCGTGCGGTGCTCGACCGCTATCGCGCCACGCACGCGCCGATCGTGCGGCCGGCGCGGGACCGCCGGCACGGGCACCCGCTGATCATCGACCGTTCGTTGTTCGGCGCGGTGTTCGCCGCGGATCCTGCGGTCGGGGTGAAGCCGGTGATCCGCGCGCACGCGTCGCCGGTCGGCGAGGTGGACGTCGACGACGAGGGGGCGTTCAGGGATTTCGACACGCCCGACGACTTCGCGGCGCTCTGACGCACCGATCCGGTCGATTCGGGACTTGCGCGCCTGCCGTTCGCGGAACCGGACGACCGTCTCTCGAGCCGGCGTTCGACTGCGAGCGCCGCTTCGGCGTCTCGCTGCCGCCCGGTGAGGTGGACGCCGTGCTCGAGGAGAGGCACGCCGCGCTGGGCGGGCTGGATGCCCGCGGCCTCGCGAAGATCGACGCGCATGCGCCCGGCCTGTTCGAGGTTGTCCGGCGGATAGTCCGCTGGCGTTGAGGGCCCGATCAGGCGTCGGCCGGCGCGGGCGACGTCGCGGCGGCATCGAGCTTCGCGGCGAGTGCCGTGAACTCCGGCGACGGTCCGCTCCACTTCAGTTCCTCGACGGTCTCGAACAGGGCGAGGTCGGTCCGGAGCGTCGCCAGCTCGCGGAACAGGAGCGCGTTCTCGCGCTCGCGCGCCAGCGTGGCCGACAGGGCCGCGGGACGGGCCGCGTTGACTCCCCACACGGTCCAATCCGACGGAATCGCTTCGAGGTGCCCGTACCTGGCGAGCACGGCGGCCGTCGATTTCGCACCCCAGCCGGGAAGGCCGGGATAGCCGTCGGCCGCATCGCCGACGAGCGCCAGGTAATCGGGAATCGAGGCCGGCGGCACGCCGAATCTGGCGACGACGCCGGCTTCGTCGCGGATCGTGCGCGCCCGGCGGTCCATCTGGACGACACGGCTGCCGCGGACCGATTGCGCCAGATCCTTGTCGGGCGTGCAGATCAGCACCCGTTCGACGCGCGGGTCGGCGGCCGCCGCGGCTGCGGCCGACGCGAGGGCGTCGTCGGCCTCGAACTCCACCATGGGCCAGACGACGACGCCGAGCGCCTGCACCATCTCTTCGAGCAACGGGAACTGCCCGAGCAGGGCGGGGTCGATGCCTTCGCCCGTCTTGTAGCCGGGCCACAGGCGGTTCCGGAATGATTCGATCACGTGATCGGTGGCAACGCCGATGTACGTCCGTCCCACCGTCATCATGCCGAGCAGCGAGGTCAGCACGCCCCGCACCGCTCCCACCTCACGGCCGTCGCGGTCGCGCGCCGAGGGCACGGCGTAGAAGTGACGGAACAGCTCGTACGTGCCGTCGATGAGATAGACATCCATGGGTCGGGCGATCGCCGAGAGTATATCGTTCGACTCGCGCCGCCGAAACCTTCCCGACTGGCCGATCGGGTCGATCAGGACTCTGGCTTCACGGCCGCCAGGCGCACGACGCGCACGACCGTCGCAGCATACTCGCGCGCCCCGACGTAGCTGAGGACGATAAGGTCCCATCGCGCCTCTCCCCAGTCGGTACTCGCGTCGACGATTCCCGCCGTGACGAGCGACAGGACCATGCACGCGACGGCGAGGGGAACCAGCGGGCGGACCAAACGGACTGACAGCCGGGTGCACATGTCGGTCCTCCGGGTGAGGCGGTCGCGGCAGTAGTCTATACCCCTGTAACACGACGTGCCGCGCTGCCGACGTCGGGTTCTCCTGGGGGTCTGCGCCGTTACCCACAGGCAGCCGGCCACGGGGAGATGGAACGACCATGCCGCTCGTGCTCGCGTCGCTGGCCGCCTTCTGCTTCACCGTCGGCGGCGTGTTCATGAAGTACGCCGACGGTCTCCGGAATGCGCCGTCGACCTTGCTGTTCCTGCTGCTCTTCGGGACGGGAGCCGCGCTGCAGTCGCTCGCGATGCGGGGCGCGGAGCTGGCCACGACGTACGTCATCGTGCTGGGGCTGGAGGCGGCGCTCGCCGTCGTGTTCGGGAGGGTCCTCTTCGCCGAACCGATGACGCTGCCGAAGCTCTGCGCGATCGCCCTGATCGTCGTCGGCATCGCGCTGCTGCGGACCACCTGACCCGCCGTGTGTATTATCCTTATGAGCGCCTCCGAGTCGTGCCGAGAGTGCACGAAGGCGCCTTCTTCCTGTGAGTCGCTTTCTCCTCGGCTTCTCGTTCGCTGACATGCTGGCCGCGACGGCGAGCTCCCAGTCCGATCGACCGCCGCAGGCCGTGGCCCCGTTGGCGGACATCGACAGCGTCCGCCGAATCCGCACCGTGATCATCGGTGGGCGCATCCTCGAACGGACCGATCTGGATTCGGCGCTCGCGGCTGATGGGGCGGCCGGCGCGCGCGCCGGGTCGGGTTGCGTGGCGACCCCAGCTGGATAACGAGCTGTGCCCTCAGCGCGGGCCAGGCCTTCCGGGTCCGATCCTGTCGGATCGTCCGTGCGAACGAGAGCGAGAGCACACCTCCCCCCGGAGATCGAGGAGTACCGGGACGATCGCTGGTGTCGCGAAGGGGCCCGGCAGGTCGAGACCGCCTTCGACGCCGAGCGGTTCGTCGAGCGCGTCGGCTTTGCCGCCTGCATGACCGACTCGCGGCGTCCCGGACCATCGCTCTATGTTGCCGTCTGCGGCCGGCGCGACGCCGTCATGCCGCGGAACGTGCAGAAGGACCCCGAATCGTCGCTGACCTGGACGATCAAGGATGAGATGCTGGCGCGGGGGAGGGTCTACTACGCCAAGCTCGCCCGCGGTAAATCCACGTTCATCGCGCCGCGCATGGTCCCCTGGTTTCACGCCGTGTGGGGCGTCCGCCGATCCGAGGAACCGCGGCGGCTCAGCAAACCGGCGCGCTCCATCCTGCAGGTGCTCCGGAAGGAATGGGAGATGAGCACCGCGGACCTGCGCGAGGAATCCGGCGTGAAGGATCGGTCGAGATTTCTTCGCGCGCTGGATGAGCTCCAGGCCGCCATGCTCGTCGTGCCGAGCGCGGTCTTCTATCAGCCGAAGTTCACGTACATCTGGACGCTCGCGGTGGGCCGCTTTCCCGACGCGCTGCGGCGCCGCGCCGCCCGCGACGCCGCCTTGCGCGAGATCGCCCGCTGCTTTCTGTCCGGCGCGGGCATGACCGTGCCCGGCGAGCTGGCGCGCGTGACCGGGCTGTCGCGTCCCGAGGCCGGACGCGGCAACCGCACGCTGGTCGCCGAAGGCTATGCGACGATGGTCGCGCCGGGCACGTATCGACTTCGCGACCTTCGCCCCGACCGCGCCTCCCCGTCTTAGAGCGCCCTGAGAAACGCGATCAGATCCGAGCGCTCCTGCGGCGTGAGTCCGAGGCTGAACCGGCTCTCGTAGAAGTCGATGACCTCTTCGAGCGTGGCGGCCATGCCGTTGTGGAAGTACGGCGCCCGCGCCGCGAGGCCGCGAAGGATCGGCCCCTTGAACTTCCCGACGTCGGCCCATTTGCCGGTGATCATGGCCCGGCCGGGATCGGTCGTCCGGACGACCTCGCCCGTTGAGGTGTTTCGCAGGGTATAGAGCGGCAGATCGGCCGCGCGCCGGACGGCGTCCGACACGCCGATGTTGAGCGCCGCCTTCACCGAATGATCGCCGGCGTTCGGCGAATCGTGGCACGTCGTGCAGGTGCCGACGAACGGCTCGGGCACGGTGACGCCGTTCGGGAAGGTCTGGTTGTTCAACCCGCCGACGCCGGTGATCGCGATCGGCTTCGTGTTGAAGACCTCCTGGCCGCGGGCGATCGCACGACGCGCGCGGGCGACCTCGGAGCGCGGCCCCGAGGCGTAGGTCCAAAGGTCGAAGAGATTGAAGGCCCTGGGGTCGAAGGCGGCGCCCGTCGGATTCAGCCCGACCGGGTCGTTGATCCCGATGAAGAACGGTTCGGTCGAGAGTGCAACGGGCCCGCCCGCCGCCCCGTCGCCCCGCAACGACCCGGCCGCGGTGCTGAATGCCTGCGCCGTGTACAGCCCGGTCTCGAACTCGACGATCGCCTGCTTCTCCTCGGCGGTCAGGTGCCTGGCGGCCTGCGCGTGCCCGGTCGTCGCGTTGTCGGCCTGCTGCCCCAGATCCTGCAGAATCGTGCTGGTGGCGGCCGATTCGCGGCCATCCCACATGACCGCGCTGAGGAAACGGAGGTTCGTCGCGGGCAGCGGCCGGCGATACATGGAGACGGCCGTCGTGCCGGGGCTGCACCGATACGGGTCGTCCACCTCGTCGACGACGAATTCCGCGCCCTCCGGCACGTCGAGGCCGATCCGGATGACGCCGCGTGCCAGCAGCAGGCTGAACGCGGAGCGCCGCCGCCTCAAGGTGCTGATGTCGGCGCCTTCGCAGTTCGATCCGTCGTTGTTGCGGAAGATCGGGTCGCGGCCCGCCGATTCGATGAACCGGCGCTGCACGCCGTCAGGCGTGATCGTCCAGCCCTGGTCCGGTTGGTGACAGGTGATGCAGGCGCGGCCGTTCGTCCCGAGAACCTTGAAGAAGGGGTTGTCGAGATCGAACCTGCCGTTCGTCGTGTAGGTGCGCAGCTGACCGAACGGATCGCGCGACGCGATCAGGTCGTGGGCCGGGTGCGCCGCCGTGGACCGCCCGATCAGGGTCAGGACGGCCGCTATCGCGCCGGTCGCGACAGGTATGGCGAGGCTCGTGAGACGTCGAGGCAGCATGACTCCTCCCTCCACCGAGATGGTCCAAATCCGCGTGTCCCTACTGACAGTTGCGGAAAAGTGGACGCCGATCGGCTCAGGAATCTTTCAAGGCGTCGGACAGGGGCCCTCCCGGTCGCCGTTCTCGTTGACTTGGAGTCGTCGCGAGGCTATCTTCCGGCCCGTGGTTTCGCCGTCGGATCGCGTGACCGAATTGCTGGTCCGGTGGCGCGCAGGCGACGAGGACGCGCTGCAGGCTCTCGTGCCGCTCGTCTACGGCGAGCTGCGCGCCGTGGCGCACCGCTACCTGCGGCGCGAGCGCCCGTCGCACACCCTGCAGTCGGAGGCGCTCGTCCACGAGGCGTACCTGCGCCTCCTCGACGGTCGGCCCGTTCCGACCGAGAACCGCGCGCATTTCGTCGCCGTCGCCGCAAGGCTGATGCGACAGATTCTCGTGGACTACGCCAGGAGCCGCCAGGCGGCAAAGCGCGGTGCGGGACAGACCGTCGAGTTGACGCTGGGCATCGAGGAGCCGCAGGCGCCGCGGGCCGACATCGTGGCGCTCGACGACGCGCTGAACGCCCTGTCACGACGCGATGCGCAGCAGGGGCGGATCGTGGAATTGCGCTTCTTCGGCGGCCTGACGATTGAGGAAGCGGCCGAGGCGCTCGATCTGTCTCCCGCGACCGTCAAACGCGACTGGGCAATGGCGCGTGCGTGGTTGTCCCGTGAAATGAAGAAGGGTCGCGATGGACGTTGAACAGTGGAACAAGGCCAAGAGCATTTTCGCCGCGGCGCTCGAGTGTCATCCCGGAGCGCGGGAGGCCTTCCTGCGCGACGCCTGCGGCCAGGACGATGCGCTGCGGCTGGAAGTCGAGTCGCTCATCTCCGCCTACAAGACCGCTGACGGGTTATCGTCCCCGGCGTGGCCCGACCCTTCCGGAGCCGACGCGACCGTCGAAGGCCGTCAGATTGGTCCGTACCGGCTGGTGCGCAAGCTGGGGCAGGGCGGGATGGGCCAGGTCTGGCTCGCCGAGCAGACCGTGCCCGTGCGGCGCCAGGTCGCGCTGAAGCTCGTCCGCGTGGGCCTCTTCGACGAGGCGGTGCTGCAGCGCTTCCAGGCCGAGCGCCAGTCGCTGGCGATGATGGATCACCCGGCTATCGCCAAGGTCTTCGACGCCGGCGCCACGCCCGATGGCCAGCCGTACCTCGTCATGGAGTACGTGCAGGGCTCCCCGATCACGGACTACTGCAACCAGAGGACGCTGACAATCCGCGGCCGGCTGGAGCTGATGCTCGCCGCGTGCGAGGGCGTGCAGCACGCCCACCAGAAGGCCATCATCCATCGCGATCTGAAGCCGGCGAATCTTCTGGTCGTCGACGTGGACGGCCGGCCCACGCCGCGCATCATCGATTTCGGGCTGGCGAAGCCGGCCACGCCGCCGCCCGGCGATCAGGCGACCTTCACGAGAGTCGGGACCTTCGTCGGCACGCCGGGCTACATGAGCCCGGAGCAGGGCGATCCGGGCACCGACGACGTGGACACCAGGACGGACGTGTACTCGCTGGGCGCGGTGCTCTACGAACTGCTCACGGGGACGCTGCCGTTCGAACCGGACCGCAAACGGCCCCTCGATGAAGTGCTGCGGCAGCTGCGAGAGGAGGATCCGCCGCGGCCGAGCGCCAGGGTCGGCCCGACGTCCTCGGCGGCGGCGGCGGAGCGTGGGACCGATCCCGGAGCCCTCGCGCGGCAGCTGCGCGGCGACCTCGACGCCATCACGATGAAGGCGCTCGAGCGGGACCGGTCGCGGCGATACGGATCGCCGGCCGAGCTCGCCGAGGATCTCCGACGTCATCTGCTGAATCAGGCTGTCGTGGCGCGGCCGCCGAGCCGGGGCTACCGGCTGGGGAAGTACGTCCGGCGCCATCGACTGGGCGTCGCCGGGGCGGCCGTGATCGCGACCCTGCTGACGGCGTCTGCCATCGTGCAGGCCGTTCAGCTGCAGCGGATCACGCGGGAACGCGACCGGGCGAATCGGATCACCGATTTCATGACCAGCATGTTCAGGGTGTCGGATCCGAGCGAGGCGCGCGGCAACAGCGTGACCGCCCGGGAGATTCTGGACCGGGCGTCGAACGACGTCGAGATCGGCCTGGCGAAGGATCCATGGCTGCAGGCCCAGATGATGGACGTCATGGGCAGCGTCTATTCGAGCCTTGGACTGCATTCGAGAGCACGACCGCTGCTCGAGCGGTCGGTCCAGATCTGGCGGCGTACCGCGGGCGCCGACAGCCCGAACGAGCTGGCATCGAAACACAATCTGGCCGACACGCTCGGCCGCCAGGGCCGCTACGCCGAGGCCGAGCGGCTCGAGCGCGAGACGCTGGAAGCCTCGCGGCGCGTCCTCGGACCCTCCGACGCCGCCACGCTGCGGTCGATGGCCAGCCTGGCCATCACCGTGGAGAACGAAGGGCGCCTGCAGGAGGCCGAGCGCCTCGATCGCGACGCAATCGAGCTGGCGGGCCGCTCCCTCGGCCCGGAGCATCCTGACACCCTGAGGCCCATGAACAGCCTCGGCAACGTCCTTCGGCGGCAGGCGCGCTTTGCCGAGGCCGAGCAGTATCATTCGCGGGTCCTGGCTCTTCGCCGGCGGCTGCTCGGTCGCGAGCACCCGTTGACGGTCATCTCCATGCAGGGACTCGCCGGCGATTTTCGCGGCGAGGGCAGGTTCGCCGAGGCGGAAGAACTGGACCGGCAAACGGTGGAGATCCGCCGTCGCGTCTTCGGCGAGGAGCACCAGCAGACCTTGTCGGCCCGCCTCGAGCTCGCCCGCGACATCGGCAGGCAGGGACGGTACGCCGAGGCGGAGCAGCTCAATCGCCAGTCGCTCGAGATTGCCCGCCGCACGCTCGGTCCGGAGCATCCGGACACCGTATCGCTGATGATCAATCTCGCCCTCTACCTCCAGCAGCAGGGGCGCCACTCGGAGTCCGCGGCGATCAACCGGACGGCGATCGAGATCGATCGCCGCGTGCTCGGGCCGGCGCATCCGTATACTCTGGCGCCGATGATCAACCTCGCCGTGGATCTCACCGCCGAAGGCAAGCTGCGCGAGGCGGAGGCGCTGGCCAGGGAAACGCTGGACCTGTCCGGCCGCAGCCTGGGGCCCGAGCATCCGAACACCATCAACGATATGCGCGTGCTGTTCGCGTGCCTGTTCCGGGAACGCCGGTACGTCGAGGCCGACGCGCTGGAGCGCCAGGTCGTCGACGTTGCCCGGCGCGTCTTCGGCGCGTCCGACGCCAGGACGGCCGACGCCGCGTACGACCTCGGCGTGGTCCTTGCGGCCGAAGGCAGGCACGATGAAGCGGTCTCCGTCCTTCGCGATGCGGTCCAGCACGGCCTGGCGCGCGAGAAGCTCGGGCAGATCCGGACCGACACCGACCTCGCGCCCCTTCGGGGCGACGCCGCCTTTGAGGCGGTCGTCGCCGACGCGATGCAGCGCGTCGGGGACGCGGCCCGGTAACCGCTACCACGAGGGCGGCGAGCACAGGGAGTTCGACGCCGTGATGCTCTGAGTGTACAGGGCGAAGAGAAACGTCTGCCAGCTCGCGGCCTTCACCATGCAGCCGCTCGAGAAGTGACCTCGCCGGGCGGCCGGCCGCGCTACCCTATGGCATGCCGCAGGCCCCCTATCCGATCCCCCCGCCCATCGAGCCCATGCTCGCGAAGCTTGCCACCGAGCTGCCCGAGGGCGACGGTTTTCTCTACGAGCCCAAATGGGACGGGTTCCGCGCGATCGTGTTCCGCGGCGGCGACGTGTTCATCCAGAGCCGCGACTTGAAGCCGCTCGACCGGTATTTTCCCGAGCTCCATGCCGCGCTCCTGGCGGGCCTGCCCGACCAGTGCGTGGTCGACGGCGAGATCGTCATCGCGACGCCGCACGGCCTCGATTTCGAGGCCCTTCAGCTTCGGCTTCATCCCGCCGCCTCGCGGGTGGCGAAGCTCGCGAAGGAGGCGCCGTCGGCCTTCGTCGCCTTCGACGCCATCGCCGCCGACGGCGAGGACCTCCGCGCCCAGCCCCAGATCCGGCGGCGCGAGCGGCTGGAGCGCCTGCTGGCGCAGGCCCGTCCACCCATCTACCTGACGCCGATGACGCGCGACCCGGCGAAGGCCGCCGAGTGGCTCTCGCAGTTCGAAGGGGCGGGCCTCGACGGCGTCGTCGTCAAGCCGGCCGGCCAGATCTACGAGCCGGGCAAGCGCGTGATGATCAAGGTCAAGCACTCGCGGACCGCCGACTGCGTCGTCGCAGGCTTCCGCTGGCACAAGACCGGGAAGGATTCGCTCGTCGGCTCGCTGTTGCTCGGACTCTACGACGACCGCCAGCGGCTTCAACACGTTGGCGTGACGTCGTCGTTCACGATGGCCGCCCGCAAGCAGCTCGCGCAGGAACTGGCGCCGCTGCGCGAGCACGCGCTCGACGGCCATCCCTGGCGGGAGTGGGCCGACGCCGGCGCCGCCGCGACCTCCCGCATGCCAGGTGGGCAGAGCCGGTGGAGCGCGGGGAAGGATCTGTCATGGGAGCCGCTGCGGATCGAGCGCGTCTGCGAGGTGAAGTACGACCACATGCAGGGCGCGCGCTTCCGCCACGCCGCCGTCTTCCAGCGCTGGCGTCCGGACAAGCGCCCGCTCGACTGCCGCTACGACCAGCTCGAGGTCACGACCCCGTACGAGCTCGAGAAGGTATTCGGGGCGGGGACTCGCGGCCGCTGACGCCGCGTCGCGGCTACGGTGCCTTGCGGGCACGTGACCGCGTCCGCCGCGGCGCGTCGGATTGCGCCACGCCGCTCCAGTCGTCGGGTGCGTCGTCGGGATCGAGCGGCTCCGGCGCAGGACGGAGCGTCGCGGGAACGTGCTGCAGGTTGACGCGAATCCGCGTCCAGGTGTGAAACCGCCCGCGCATGGCGTCCACCAGCACATCGGCCGGCTCGAGGTGCGCGCTCGCCTCGGGATGGCGGGCCCGCCACCGTTCGAGGCCGGCGAGCGCGTCGTCCTTTTTTTGCGACCGGGCAATCTCCACGAGTGGGTGCTTCGGCTCACGGCGCCGTGACGGCGCCACGCGTGGACCCTCGCCCGCCTGCTTGCGATAGTGCGGCGGCCACGGGGCATCGCCCAGGCCCTCGGCGTCCTGCCGCGCCGACAGCTCCAGGAGCTTCTCGAGCGATCCGGCATGGCGATCGATCGCCTCGTGGCGGTCGCCGACGGCGGCCACACGCGCCGGCATCGTCGCGAGCGTGAAATCGGCCGGGTCGCAGTCGTCGATCTCCTCCCACGCGAGCGGCGCCGAGACGCGGGCATCTGGCCGCGGGCGCACGGAATACGCGCTCGCCACCGTCCGGTCCTTGGCGTTCTGGTTGTAATCGAGGAACACGCCGCGCCGCTCTTCCTTCCACCACTTGCTCGTCGCGAGGTCGGGCGCGCGGCGCTCCACCTCGCGCGCCAGGGCGAGCGCCGCGCGGCGGACCTGGTCGAACGTCCACCGCTGCTCGATGCGCACGATGACGTGCAGGCCGCGCGACCCGGACGTCTTCGGCCAGCCGACCAGGCCGAATTCGTCCAGCGTCGCGCGTACGACGCCGGCGACCGTTCGGAGCTGCGGCCACTCGACGCCGGGAACCGGATCGAGATCGACTCGCAGTTCGTCGGGGTGGTCGAGATCCCCGACGCGGACCGGATGGGGATGCAGCTCGAGGCACGCGAGGTTGGTCATCCAGACGAGCGCCGCCGCGTCGCGCGGGACGATTTCCTCGGCCGTCCGGCCCGACGGGAACTGGAGCGCCACGACCTCGAGCCACGCCGGCCTGGAGCGCGGCGCGCGCTTCTGGAAGAAGAACTCGCCCGTGATCCCATCGGGATAGCGCACGAGGACGTTCGGGCGGCCGCCGGCCCCGCGCAGCGCGCCGTCTGCGACCGCGAGGTAGTACTGCACGACGTCGAGCTTGGTGTACCCGGCGTCGGGAAACAGCACCTTCCGCGGGTTCGAAATCGCGACCTCGCGCCCCGCCGCTGTCAGGATTTCCTGTTCCCTGGGTCCGGCCATGCGTCCACTATAACGTCGCCTGTCGTGAGCATGGACCTGCCTGTTCCCGAGCAGTCGCGACTCCTGCAGGCTGACGCTGTCGTTCGCCTGGATCTTGCAGCTGCCACTGCCGAGTGTGAGCGTGCTTGCGGGTACAAGCCGTCTCTGTTAGCACAGGCTTGGCATATGCCAGAAGGCGGATGACCACGTGAGCGCGGAACGTCTGGTACGCCTTTTCAAGAATGGCCGCTATGAGGCGCTGCGGATTCCCCGTGATCTGGAATTGCCCGGGCGCGAGGCGATCTTGCGAAAAGAGGGTCCTCGCCTGATCGTGGAACCCGTGGCTGGACCGTCGCTCCTTGCGGTGCTCGCGACGCTGAAGCCGCTCGACGAGGAGTTCCCGCCGATGCCACGGTCCGTGGCAGAACCAGTCGAGATCTAGCGTGTCGCGGTTCTACCTGATACGAACATCCTCTCGAACCTCGTCCGCCAGCCCCAGGGGCCCGTCAAGGATCGACTCGCGGAGGTGGACGAGGACAACGTGCTGACGAGCGTCGTCGTGGCGTGGGAGCTGCGCTTCGGGGCTGCCAAACGAGGTTCGAGAAGGCTTACGCGTCAGGTTGAAACGGTGCTGGGTGCGTTGACCGTGTCCGCGAAGGCTTCGGCGCCGCTCGGTAGAGTGCCCTTCACGCTCGGTAATGAATGAGCGCGTTCAAGAGCGTGACGAAGTTGGCTTCTGGGGTCACGATCGACTTCGGCGTTTCGTCGTTCGACTTGTCGCCGGAATTGATCCAGAACAAAACGCCCTTCTCGCGGCGCCGCATGACGACGGTTGGCGCGGTCTGACCGCCGTTGGTGGCCTGGTAGACCCACTTGACGTCGTTTGGCCAGTCCTTTGGGATGAGCAGTTCGCCATCGTCCAGCTTGAGTGTGGCGGGCAGAGCGTTGAACCACTCACCGGAGGCCGCGTTTCCCCCGGTCGACTTCGTGTAATCCAGGCTCGCCGTCAGCAGTTGGTAGGAGACAATCGTGCTCCCGGCGAGTTGCTGGAGCTTCGCGTTTCCCGCCCGACGGTAGAGCGCGTCGTGGCCGAGGATCAAGATGCCGCCAGCATTGCAGAACGCGATCAGCTGATTTTGGACCCGATCAATCTCTTCGCGGCTCGATCCGAGTTTCGTCACGTCCGTGATTAGCACGATGACTGCCTGGATGGATCTGCTCGACAGCGGCCATCTCAGGAAGGCCTCGCTGTCATTGAGGACAGTCACGTCGTAAGGAGACGTCTTGGAGCTGCTGTTCAGGGCGTCGCCGAGCCGCTTGGCAGCCGCTTCGTCGAACAGGTCGGCATACAGCAGCACGACGCCCGCGCGATTGAAGACGTGACGAAGCGCGAGCCAGAGGTAGCGGAAGGCACGCGCCACCCCCCGGCGCCAGCGTCTGATCGCCAGCAGCGCGCTCAGCGCAATGATGACCAGCTCCGCAATGAAGTACGACGCGACGTGCTCGGCGAGCCGACTTACCCATTCCGGGAACTGTGCGGGATCAATCTGCATGACTGAAGCACCTCGTTCAACTCCCGATCGCCGGCAGCCTCGAAGATGCAGTTGTCGGCCACCGCCAGCGCGGCGCTGATATCATCGATCCCGTGCGCCGTCCAGGCAAGCAGCGGGATGCCGGCGCGGCGCCAGAGCGATGCCGCCCAAAACGGTAGGTCAGCCAGGTCGTGAGCGATAAAGTTCGGCCTTGTAAGCCAGTTGAGCGCGTAGCGGCGGAGCAGCCACTGTCGTGCAGCCGAAACCCCTTGGACGCGGCGGCTGGCGAGCTGACCACGAGGGATCGCAGGGGCGCGGCGCCTGAACCAATCGACCGATTCCGGCGAGAATGACTGAACGGCCGCCAGCAATGTCGATCGCTCAGTGATCGCGTCCAACACTGCGGATTCGAGTGGGCCCACGGGTCTATCGCTCTTCAGTTCGATCAGCACCGGAACCCGCCCGGCCGCGAGGTCGAGCACCTCGGCGAGGGTGGGGATGCTCTGATCCGTCCCGTCCAATCGGAGCCCCCGGATCTCGCCAAGGCTGGTTTCGGCGATGGCGCGGTGAACTCCGGTCATGCGCTCCAAATCCCTGTCGTGGAACACCACGGCGCAGCCATCGGAAGTCAGACGGACGTCGAGCTCGATAGCTAGGCGGCGCTCGGCGGCGAATTGAAAGGCGGAGAGTGAATTCTCCGAGCGATAGCGATCGCCGAAACGGCCGTGCAACCCTCGGTGTGCGATTGGCGCGGCTGTTAGCCACGCGCTCACCGAATCGGGCGGAAGCCTCATGGGCGTAGTCTATCGTTGAATACTTCCGGTGGCTCCCTTTGAACCGTTTCGACGCTGAGGCGCCACGCTTGAATCGCAAACGGACTTGGCCGCCCACGCGCGGAGCTGATTGGCAATCCACCTACTCGCGAAAAGCGTCCGCAACGCCGCTGGAGGCGTCGATGTCGTCGACGAGCGTCGCGCACCGCGCTGCTTCGAGGTGCCGCGGAATAGCCGTCCAGCCAGCTGGCCGCTGAGGCGGTTCGACCGCCATCGTGTCGAGCAGCACGATGCCGAAGCTTGGCGACACGTCCCCGGAACATGACGCGACGCTCAAGTGAGGGCGCTCCACCACTCCCGAGAAGGTCGGCTTGAGCTATAGGCCGGTCAGCCGAGACTCTGTTTAACAATGAAGGTATCGCGCAGGCCACGAGGAAGGCGAGAGCGCCAAGTCCACGGATCGCAGCCAGCTTCAGAACCGGCTCACGTTCTGCCGGTTGAACCAAGGCCGCGTGCATTTCGTGGTCGTGTTCAACCTGACGCGCTTCGCGCGGGACAAGTACGACCACTTCGCGCTGCGCTTCCATCTGCAGTCGCTTGGCATCTCTCGCTGCGCTCGGCGACGAACCGATTGACGACACCTCCACCGGCAAGTTGATGGAGGGTGTCCTCGCAGCGTTCGCCCAGTTCGACAACGACGTGCGTTCCGATCGCACGCGAGCCGGCCTGAAGGCCGCGCTCGAACTCGGTCGATGGGTATTCCTTGCGCCAATCGGCTACATGAATGCGCCGCGGTCGATGGGCAAGAGCTTGGTGCACGACCCTGAGCGGGCGCCGCTGATTAGGCGCGCATTCGAGGAGTACGCGAGTGGCCGATTCACGAAGGAACAGCTGCTCAAGCACCTCAGAACCTGGGGCCTCACGAACCGGCGCGGCAGGCCGCTCACGTCACAAGCGATCGGTGTGCTGCTTCGCAACCAGCTCTATGCCGGCATCGTGGACGTCACCGAGTACGGCGTTCGCGGAAAACGCGGCGACTTCGAGCCGCTGATCTCCGAGGACCTGTTCTACCGCGTGCAGGCGGTCCTGTCCGGGCGGCTTCCGAGCACCACGCCACAGCAGCGGGCGCACCCGGACTTCCCATTGCGCGCCTTCGTGCGCTGCGAGTCTTGCGGTCGGCGCCTCACCGGCAGCTGGTCGAAGGGGCGCAGCGAGTACTACGCCTACTACCACTGCCGCCCTGGTTGCCGTGCGGTGAACGTCACGAAAGCTATGCTCGAAGGCCTGTTCGCAGACCAACTCGCCCTACTGCAGCCGACGCCTGGCTACATGCGGCTACTCAAGGAGTCCGTGCTGCAGATTTGGAAGGCGCGGAAAGCAGCCGTGCGAGACGAATCGCGAACTACCGAACGGGCTGCCAAAGTGATTCAAGACAAAGCTGGACCGCCTGGACGAAGCATTCCTGTTCGAACGCTCGATCGACATCGAGACGTACGACCGCCACGCCGAGAAATTGCGCGAAGAGCTCACGCTCGCCCGGATCGACCGACACTCAGGCCAGCTCGAAGAACTCGACGTAGAGGGCATCCTCGCGTTCGCAGAACGCGTCCTGCCGCGCGCCGCCGACCTCTGGGTGCAGGCATCGCTCGAACAGCGCCAGCGGTTCCAACAACTGTTCTTTCCAGACGGAATCGCGTTCGACGGAAAAGGCTTTGTTGGAACCCGCGTAACCGCACCGGCCTTCAGCTACTTGCGGGGAATTGAAACCGGAAATGAAAGAGTGGTGGACCAGGCGGGAGTCGAACCCGCGACCTCATGAATGCCATTCATGCGCGCTCCCAACTGCGCTACTGGCCCACGTGCAGGAAGCGAATGCCAATTGTAGCCGGGCGCAGGACCGTTTTCAAATCGATCGCTCGACGGCCCCGCGCGGTCGTCCGGCCCGCGGCCCAGTGTCGGCACGGCTGAAACGGGAACGTCGCGGCCCCGAGCACAAGGACGTCAGCGCTCCTGGTGGTGATAGCTGCTGACCGCGCTCGTGCTCGCGTCGTGGAACGGATCCAGGTTCCAGTCGAGGAACGTCCACACCCGGTTCCACGAATCGCGCTGCTCGCGCGTGTTCTCGGGCTGCCACGTGCCGGGGTCCACGCGCCGATCGAAGGTGTGGCCCCCCGGCGGGTTGTCGTAGATCATCGTCTGCGCGAGAAACGGCTTCCGCGACCGCAACGCGTCGACAATCTGCTCGTCCTCCTCGAAGTTCACGTCCTCGTCGTTCCGCGTGACGCCGACGTACAGCGGAATCTGGAGCTTGTCGATGTTGTAGAGCGGCGAGCGATCCTTGTAGGTGTCGTGGCGCTCGTTGGGCAGGCCGCCGTAGCGGTTGGCCGGGTCGATGGCGCGATGCTGGCGCTCGACCCCCTTCCAGGCCAGCCGCTGGAAGAGGTTCGTCACCGGCACCATCGCCACCGCCGCCTTGAACGTCGTTGGGTTGCGGGTGATCGACAGGAGCGTAATCATCCCTCCGTGGCTCCAGCCGATGATCCCGATGCGCGAGGGATCCACCTGCGGATACTTTTCCTTCAGCACGTCTACGGCCGTCACCACGTCGTCCACCTCGTTGCCGCCGTAGTCGATGGCGTCGTAGAACGCCTTGCCGTAGCCGATGCTGCCGCGGTACTCGGGCGCGATGACGAGGTAGCCCTTGGCCGTGGCCTCGCGAATGTAGGGGATGTAGTGGTTGTACAGGTGCCCGCGGATGTTCTCGTGAACCCACACGAGCGCGGGATGCCCCTTGTCGCCGCGCAGCGTCAGCGGCTGGAACACCCAGGCGGGTATCTCGAGACCGTCGGCCTTGCTGCGGATACGGATCTTGTCGACCTGCATGTACCCGGGGCCGGCCGCGCGCCAGTTCCTGTCGGTCTCGACCTGGTCCTGCGCCATCTTCTCGAAGTCGGGCGGGCGGAACTGCCCGGGCACGCGGTCGCCCGGCGCCGCGGGCTGCTGTCCCGCGGCCGGCGACTGGCCTGCGAGCGGTGCGGCACCCATCGAGAGGGCCATCGCCACGGCGAGCGCCGCACCCGGCGCGCCAAGGCGCCACGATCTGGAAGGGAGAAGCCGCGAGTACCTGGCGAAACAGGAATCTGAGCCCGGACGCCGTTCGTGCAGGCGGGATTCGGTGCGGTGCATGCCCCCGATCCTATACCGGAGCGGGACCGTTTGCTGCGCGCTCGTAGGCGCGGACGAGCCATGCCCGGAGCTGTCCGGCGGCTTCGTCCGGAGTGCTGCCGTAGAAAGGCATCAGCGCCGTCGGCACGCCCGGCAGCCGGACGATATAGGCCCGCCACCGATCCTGCGCGACCGCAGCCACCTCGATCAGATACGGGCGGCCGGCAATGGATTGCTCGAAACGATGGACGACGGTATTCACGGGTTCGTCGGCGAAAGAGAATGTAAATGGGAACGGGGACGCATTGTACGTGTTCGGCACCGTGATTCAAGCGAAGGAGCACGCGAAGACCGGCGCACAATCGAGTCGTCCGCACTTTCCCTCCGGGCGCTCGCGAAAAAGTTGCGCGATGGCAGTCCCTCAACAGGAAATTCACCGGCCGTCCACAGGTTTTGCACACAGGCACCCGGCGGTCCCCGGGCCCGTGGCGCTCGGCCCGGCCCGGCCTTCAGCTTGACGCTCCGCCTCGGCCGCCACTAGGCTTGAAACTTCATGAACAGTCGAGCGTTGGCGGGCGTTGTGCTGGTCACCTGCGTGCTGATCCCCGTGCCCGGCTCGGCCGTCGATGCGCCGACGACCTTTCGTGTGTTCCTGAAGGACGGCGGATCGCTCGTCAGCTACGGCGAGTTCGCGCTGGTGGGCGATCACGTTGTCTTTTCCATGCCGACCACGGCGTCCGACGATACGCCGCTGCAGCTGGTCGATCTGGCCGCGGACAAGGTGGACTGGCCGCGCACGCAGCAGTACGCGCACTCGGTGCGCGCGGCCCACTACATCAGCACGCGCGGTCCCGACGACTACGCCGCGCTGACGAACGAGGTCGCCAAGACTCTCAATGACGTCGCGCTGACGACCGACGCCTCGAAGCGGCTCAAGCTGGTCGAGGGCGCGCGCAAGGCGCTGGCCGAATGGCCGGCCGCCCACTACAACTACCGGTGGGAGGACGTCCAGCAGCTGCTCTCGATGCTCGACGAAGCCATCGCCGATCTGCGCGTGGCGGCGGGCAGCCAGCGGTTCGACCTGGCGCTCTCGGCCTATTCGCAGCCGCCGCCGGCCGCGAACGTGCCGACGGAGCCGGATCCCACGCCGAAGGAAGCCATCGAGCAGACGCTCCTGGCGGCGCGGCTGGTCGATTCGCCGGCCGATCGCTCGGCGCTGTTGAGCGCCGCGCTGGTCGCGCTGGATCGCGACGCCGCCCGGCTGCCGGACGCCTGGAGCACCTCGATCCGCGCCAGCACGAAGGCGAGCCTCGACGTCGAGCGAGCGATCGACCAGGAGTACCAGGCGCTCACGGCGCGCGTGATGGCGGCGGCCGATCGCCGCGCCCGCGAGGCGGACGTGCGAGGCGTCCAGGCGGTGGCCGCCAGCCTCCCGCTGCGCGACGCGGAGCTCGGAGGTCGGCGACCCGAGGCCGTCGCGGCGCTCGTCGACGCCGTGCAGGCCAAGCTCGACGGGGCGCGGCGTTTCCGCCTGGCCCGCGACCGCTGGGCGCTCCGTTCCCCGGTCCTGTACCACTACCGCGCGGAGATCGCCCGGCCGCTCAGCCTGATGACCCGGCTGACGCCGGCGCTCGACGACATCAAGAGCCTGGCCGGCTCTTCGCCCGGCGAGCTCTCCTCGATCGACCGCACGGTCGCCCAGCTGCTGAAGATCGCTCGGGCGATCAACCCGCCCGACGAGCTCGCGGCCGCCCACGCGCTGCTCGTCAGCGCCGCGCAGCTGGCCGATCAGGCGGCCGCGATCCGGCGCGAGGCGATGCTGGCCAACAGCATGCCGCGCGCGTGGGACGCCTCGTCGGCCGCCGCCGGCGCCATGATGCTCGCCGCGCGGGCGGCGGCGGAGATCGAATCCGGCATGCAGCCGCCGCGCTACCAGTGATCACCCCGCGCGCGACCCGTCTCGTCCGCGTTCCCCACCTGCACGCCTTCCGCACCGTCTCCACCGCGCTGGCCGTCGGCGGCGACCTCGCGCGCACGCGCTCGCGCCTCGTGGTCGTGCCAACTCGGGCGGCGGCTCGCCAGCTCCGGATCACGATCGAGAACCTTGCGGCGCGTCCGTCGGTCGCCCTCCCGGAGCTGGTGACCCGCGAGCAGCTGTACGACCGGCTGCACGCGCGGCTGGCCGATCCGCCGCGGCGGCTTTCCGGGCCGGACCGCGAAGCCATCATGCACGCCGCCGCCCGGGCGTCGGGGCCGGCGGGCGCGCCGCCGCCGTTCAACATCCGCCCCGGTCTCATCGCGGCCATCGTCGGCTTCTACGACGATCTGCGGCGTCGGGAGCAGAGCGTCGCGCGGTTCGAGGAGCTCCTCGCCGACGCCCTGGTGCGCGACGCGGATCTCGACCGCGGCGCCGGCCGCATGCTGGCGCAGACACGCTTCCTCGCCGGGGCGTTCCGGGGCTACGAGCGGCGCGTGGCGGGGGCCGACGCGCTCGACGAGCACGCCCTGCGAGACCGCCTGATCCACGACGCGGCGCCCGATCCTGTCGTCCACGTCGTGGTGACGGTCGGCGACTGGATCGCGGATCCGAACGGGCTCTATCGATCCGACTTCGACCTGCTTGCCCGGCTGCCTCGCCTCGAAGCGCTCGATCTGGTCGTCACGGAGCGGCTGCTGGCGTCGGGTCTCCACCAGCGGATCCACGATTGGCTGCCGGGCATCGAGGAGGTGAGCGGAAGTGACGTCTGTCCGATCGAGACGCGGGCGCTCCCGGCGCTCGCGGTGCCGTCGACGGATGCGCGGCCCCTGTTCGTCGCCCGGGATCGCGAAGAGGAGCTGGTCGCGATTGCGCGGCGGATGAAGACGCGGCAGGGGGGCGCGCCGTCCGACCGCACGGCGGTCGTGTTCCGGCGTCCGCTGCCGTACCTGTATCTGGCCCAGAGCGTGTTCGGAAACGCGGGCATCCCGTATCAGACACAGGACGCGCTCCCACTGGCGGCGGAGCCGGCGAGCGCGGCGCTCGACCTGCTCGTCGACGGGGCTTCCTCCCAGCTCTCGCGCGACGCGCTCGTCGCGCTGCTTCGATCGCCGCACTACGACTTCGCCTCGGGCGACCCGCGCTTCGGCGTCGACGCCGTGGCAGCGCTCGACCGCGCGCTGAGCGAGGCGCGGTACCTGGGTGAATTCGACCGGCTTCGCGAACTGGCTGCCGGCTGGGACGTCGCGGCCGACGACGAGCGGGTGTCGGCGGCCCGGCCCGCGCTGGCTGCGGCCCTCGTTGCCGCCGACGAGCTCAAGCCGCTGTCCGAGCCGGCGCCGGCCTCGACGCAGCTGCGCCGACTGGTCCACGTCTTCGAGACGTTCGGCCGGGCGCCCCACGTCGAGGATGCCCATCAGTCGCGTCAGCTCCGCGCCCGTCGGGCCGTCGCGGACCTTCTTCGCCTGCTGGCCGCCGCCCGCGCCGCACACGACGACCCCGACGTGGCGATCGACGACCTGGCAGCCGATATCCGGCGATGGATTGAGGAACAGACCTTCGCGCCGGCCGTGGGCGGCCCCGGCCTGCACCTCGTGGACGCGCAGGCCGCCCGGTACGGCGACTTCGACGACCTGACCATCGTGGGCCTCGTGGAAGGCGAATGGCCGGAGCGGCCGCGGCGCAACATCTTCTACCCGCCCGGCCTGCTGGCCGCTTTGGGGTGGCCGCCGGAGCAGGATCGACGGGGCGCCGCGACCGCGGCGTTCCTCGACCTCCTGTCGTCCCCGTCCTCGCGCGTCGCGCTGTCCACGTTCACCCTGGACGAGGAGGCGCTCGCGGAGGTGTCGTCGCTCGGCGAAGAAGTCGCGGGCGCCGGGCTTCGAGAGCTGGAGGAACCGGCGGCGCCGCCGGTCCGCGTGTTCCCCGACGAGGCGCTGTCGCTGACGCCGGTCGGTACTCGATCCGCTGGACGAAGCCGCCCGTGAATGGGCGGAGCTGCGGCTGGCCCGGACCGGGGCCGCCGACGCCCGCTACCACGGCGCCGCCGGCGCTCAACCGCCCCGGCCCCTGTCGGTGAGCGCCATCGAGACCTACCTGTCGTGCCCGTTCAAGTTCTTTGCCCAGCGCGTCCTTCGCCTCGAGGAGGAGCCCGACGATGAGGAGGTGATGGACCCGAAGCGGCAGGGGCAGTTCATCCACACGGTGTTCGAGTCCTTCTTCAGCGAGTGGCAGGCGCGCGGGCACGGCGCGATCACCCCGGACAACCTCGACGCGGCCCGCGCGCTCTTTGCCGCCGATGTCGAAGAGCACCTGGCTTGGCTGCCCGACGCCGAAGCCGACCTCGAGCGCACGCGGCTCCTCGGGTCTCCCGTCGCTTCGGGGCTGGGCGAAATCGTCTTCCGGATGGAGGCCGAGCGGCCGGTCGGCGTCGTCGAGCGGCTACTCGAGTTCCGGCTCGACGGCGAGTTCGAGTTCGACGCCCCCGACGGCATCCGGCGAATCGCGCTGCGCGGCGTCGCGGATCGCATCGATCTGCTGCAGGACGGGACGATGCGGCTCATCGACTACAAGCTCTCGTCGGCGCCGAACAAGTCACGGGCGCTGCAACTGCCGATTTATGGCCTGTGCGCGGAGCAGCGGCTGCGGACGTATCGGGGCGGACCCTGGCGGCTCGGCGAAGCGGCGTACATCGCGTTCAGGGGCGCCAGGCGCGTGACGCCGCTCTTCACGCCGCGGTCGGGGCGCGACGAGGTGATGGCAGCGGCGCAGGCGCGACTGGTTGCCGCCGTGGACGGCATTCGGGCCGGCGCGTTCCCCCCGACCCCGACCGACGTCTTCATCTGCGGCTGGTGCAGCTACGCGGCCGTCTGCCGCAAGGACTACGTCGGTGAGGTCTGAGCCGCGCCTGCCGTTCGAGGCCGACGAGCGGCCGCTCGCCGACGCCGGGGCCCGTGCGCGGGCGGTCGACCCGTCGGAGAACATCGTCCTCGAAGCGTCGGCGGGGACCGGCAAGACGCGTGTGCTCGTCGAGCGCTACGTCAACCTGCTGCTCGCCGGCGTCGATCCGGACAACATCCTCGCCATCACCTTCACGCGCAAGGCGGCCGCCGAGATGCGGCAGCGCATCCTCGACCGCCTGCGCGAAGCGAGCCGGACGTTGCAGATCGACCGCGCGCGGTGGCGGGCCCTCCGGGAGCGCCTGGGCGACATCGCGATCTCGACGATCGACGCGTTCTGCCTGTCGCTCATCCGCGAATTCCCGCTCGAGGCCGACCTCGATCCGGGGTTCGATCTCGCCGACGCGACCGAGATTCCGCGCCTCGTCGGCGAGGCCCTGGATCGGGCGCTTCGCCTCGGGCGGCTCCTCGCGCGCACCGACGACGACGTCGCGATGGTGTTCGTGCAGCTCGGCGAGCGGCGGCTGCGGAGCGGCCTGGCCGCGCTCGTGGAGCGGCGCCTGGTGGCCGGCGACGTGCTCGGTCGCTTTCTCGCGTCGGGACCGCGCGATCTGACGGCCGGACTCGCGTGCGAACGCGCCGCCGGGCGGCTCCGCGACGTCCTGCTGACCGTGCCGGGCGGCCTCGCGACGTTCCTGTCCGACGGTCCGTGCGGGCGTCCCGAGTTCGCGATGCTCGCCCGGGACGTGACGGCACTGTGCACGGGTCAGACGGAGCGCTTCGAGTCGCGCGATGCGCAGGCGGCGTTTCGCGCGCTCGTCGATCGCCTGCGGCGCTACTTCCTGACGCAGGAGGGCGAGCCGAGGAGCAGCGGGTTCGCCGGCACCGGCTTCAAGGCCGAGGACTGCGACTCGAAGGACGCCTGGAAGCGGCACCGGGACGCCGCCGCCGCCATCGCGCCCGAGGTGGCCGACGCGCTTCGCGCCTTCCGGCGCGACCTGAACGTCGTCCTGTCGCGCGGCGTGTGGCGCATGTTCGGCCTCGCCGTCGCCCAGTACCGGCGGACGCTCGACGCGCACGCCGTGCTCGACTTCTCCGAGGTGCTCTCGCGCGCTCTCGAGCTGCTGCGCCGGATGGAAGAGTTCTCCAGGAGCCGTTACAAGCTCGAGTCGCGGTACCGCCACGTGCTCGTCGACGAGCTCCAGGACACCAGCCGCGGCCAGTGGGAGCTGGTGGCGCTGCTCGTCCGGAGCTGGGGCGAAGGCGTCGGCGCCGCCGCCGACGCCCTGCCGCCGTCGATCTTCGTCGTCGGCGATCGCAAGCAGTCGATCTACGGCTTCCGCGACGCCGAGGTCGCGGTGCTGGGCGACGCGGCCGAGCTCATTGGCGCGCTGCGCCCCGAGGGCCAGCCGCAGCAGGCGATCTCGGTCAGTTTCCGGGCCCGACCGCGCCTGCTCGCGTTCGTCAACGAGCTGTTCGAGGAGATCGCCGGATCCAGCGACGCGACGAGGCGGGACGCGTTCCGGTACGCGGGCACCGACAGGTTTCCGATCGACGAGGACGCGGCGCCCGCCGAATCGCCCGTCACGTTTCTGGCCGGCGCCACCGTCGAGGCCGCCGCCGCTCGGGTGGCCGACGAAGTGGTCCGGCTGATCCGGGATCGGGTGGCGGTGCGCGACCGGGAGACCGGCGAGGCGCGCGGCGTCCAGCCGGGTGACATCGCCGTGCTCTTCCGGTCGCGCGACAGCCACCGGGAGTACGAGGCGGCGCTCGATCGCCGGGGGGTGCCGACCTATGTCTACAAAGGGCTCGGCTTCTTCGATGCCGACGAAGTGCAGGACGCCGTGGCGTTGCTCCGGTACCTCGCCGACCCGACGTCGGACCTGCGCGCCGGGGCGCTCCTCCGGTCGCGGCTCGTCAGGCTCTCGGACGGCGCCGTCGCGCGTCTGAGCCCGCGTCTTGCGCTGGCTCTCCGATCGCCCGAGCCGCCCGCCGCCCTCTCCGCGCTCGATCGCGAGGATCGACTCGTGCTGGGGCACGCCAGAGCGTCGCTGGCGCGCTGGCTGGCGATGGTCGACTGCGTGACGCCGGCCGAGCTCCTCGACGCGGTCCTCGCGGAGAGCGCGTATGCTTGCGAGATTCGCGGTCCGCGCCGCCTGCAGGCGCGGGAGAACCTGAAGAAGCTGCGCGCGCTCGTTCGGCGGATCCAGAACCGCGGCTACGCGACGCTCGCCCGCATCGCCGACCATCTGGAGCAGCTGGCGCTCGGCGACGAGTCCAACGCGGTCATCGACGCGCTGAACGCCGTCAGTCTGATGACGGTGCACGCGGCCAAGGGGCTGGAGTTTCCGGTCGTCTTCGTCGTGAACCTGCACCGGGGAACGGGCGGCCCGCCGGCGCCCATCCGTGTTCTGACGGACGGACGCGGGACGCCGTCGGTCGCGGTCGGCGACTTCGAATCGGATGCCGACGCGGATCAGCAGGCGCGGGATCGCGAGGAGACCAAGCGGCTGCTCTATGTCGCCCTGACGCGCGCGCGCGACCGGTTGTACCTGTCGTCGGTCGTCAAGGACGGCGCGTTCCGCCCCGGCCGCGGCAGTCTCGGCGACGTGCTGCCGCGCAGCCTTGGCGCCAGCCTCGAAGCCGCGGCGGCGGCCCCGGCGGCCGCGGAGCCGGCGCCGCAGCGGCTCGGCGTCGAACCGGACACGGTTCCGACCCTCGACCTATTCGGGCCGGTCGCCGACGCCGGCGTGGTCCGGCGGCTGAGCGTGCTCGACTACGTCGCGCCGACCGAGGGGGCGGCCGGCGGGCCGCGATCGCCGAACGAGAACGCGCGACAGGCGGGCACCCTGGCGCATCGCGCCTTCCAGATGCTGGGGGAGATCGATCCGTCAGGCGTGCGTGCGCGCCTCGAGCTCCTCGAGGACGGCACGTCCGGCGTCGCGCTCGACCGTGGACTCGATCTGGCGGCGCGTCTGGCTGCCGACCCGCGCGTCGCGTCGCGGCTGGCTGGCGGCCGCACGTTCTACGAAGTGCCGTTCTCGCTTCGCCTCGACGATCGCACCGTCGTGCGCGGGTCGATCGACTGCCTCGTCGAGTCCGCTTCGGGACGGGTCACCGTGCTGGAACTGAAGACGGGGGCGCGGCGGACGGAGCACGAGGCGCAGCTGGCGGTGTACGTGGCCGCGGCGCAAGCGCTCTATCCGGGCGTCGAGGTGGACGGCTTGCTCGTGTACGCCGAGTAGCGGGCCGCCGAACTCTCGGCCCACTGCCGGCCCCGCGCCTCGGCCTCTTCCTGATTGGCAGCCACGAGCAGAATTGAGCAATACGGCCTGGCGTCTCCGCTGCGGGTAATCCACGCGACCCAGTGGGGGCCGTGCGCCTCGGAGTGTACCTGGTACGAACCGATGTCGGACACGCCTCAGCTCCTCGGGGGCCAGCTTAGAACAGGTAGTCGACAGCAATCAAATTTCGCAGGATTTCGGCCATAAACGTCTCCTGCGCCTGAATTTATGATTGCGTCCGTCCCGGCCATTTCATAGAATCAGGTTTTTGGAAGCTCGATCGCCCTCGATCGGGTGAAGGGAGTCTTCGGTGGCGTTGACCTGTCCCAATTGCGGCAACGACCGGAATTTTCTGGTCAAAACGCTGCAGATGCACGTGGTTCATCTCGAGGACGGCCGTGTCGAGGTGTCGGAGGAGAGTCGCCCGGCCGTGCTGGAGGTGCTCTGCGACGAGTGCGAGACCGCGCTCAAGTTCGAGGAGTTCGAGGACACGCTCCGCAAGGAAGTGCTGCTCACGATCGGCGCGCGCTGAGGCGGGCGCCGGGTCCTAGGTCCCATCCTCTTCGGCTTCCTCGAAGTAGTCACATTCCGGGCAGACCCATTCGCGCCACGGCCGCGCCGTCGACTCTGGATTCCCGGGGATTTGCACGACCGACGAGCGCTCGTGGAGGTGCATGTGCTCGCCGCACATCGGGCATTCCTTCACCTCTTCGGGCATGATTCTTGTTCCACCGTAGCACTCGAGGGTCGCCTTGACAAGCTTCGGACCGCCTCCTATCGTTAGCGGGAATTCATTGTGAGCCGCGATCACTTCCGGCACGATTCGCCCGAGCCGCCGGCACCCGCCGGCTGGGACCTCTTCTGCGCGAGCGGCGCACCCAACGAGTGCTTCGCCGACGAGATCGCGATCGACTTCCCGTCGGTCGGTCACGTCGTCGAGCGCATGCGGGAATCGCTGCTCGGCGACGAGGAAGCCGAGGCGAGCGATCGGCTCGCCGCCGAGTTGCGGCTGTCGACGCGGGAGGCGCGCGACGGGCTCGTGGTGCCGCTCGAGGTCCCCGTGCGCGGCACGTGTGCCTGCTGCGGCGGCCGCGGCGAGACGTGGACCGAGCCGTGCGCGGAGTGCCGCGGCACCGGCGCGTCCGTCTTCCGCCACGCCGTGCGCGTCGCGGTGCCGGCCGGTGTCGCCGACGGCACGCGCTTCCGGTTCCGCCTGAGCTCGCCGCACGCGGCGCCCGTGCGCGTCGAGCTGCGCGTCGCCATCCGTTCCGCCGCCTGAATCCGTTTCCCGTGCGGTCCCACGTCGACTTCGTCGGCGTCCTGTTCGTCGTCTGGGGCGTCCTGACGACGCTCATCGGCCTGTCGACGCTGGCCCTCGGCGTCGGCGCCGCGGCGATCATCACGTCGACCAACCGGAACGGCGGCGGCAACTTTGCGGCCGGCCTGACGGCGGCCGTCTTCACGGCGCTCGCCGTCATCGCGATCGTCTGGGGCGTGGCCCACGCCGCTGTCGGCGTGCCGCTGCGCCTTCATCGCCCATGGGCGCGCCTCGCCGCGCTGATGCTGGGATCGGTCGATCTCCTGCTGCTGCCGTACGGAACGGCGCTCGGCGTGTACGCGCTCTGGGTGCTCCTGCACGAGGAGAGCAGGCAGATGTTCGCGACGGTGGAGAAGGGATGACCGGCATCCGCGGGCGTCGCCGCCAGGAACGGGCCGGCGCGGCGCGGACCTCGGCCTAAGGAAGATCGACGGTGCCCATCGGCGTCCAGGGCCCGCATCGCGCGATCCGCTTCAGCGCCTTCCATCCGCCGCGCACGACGCCCTGGCGCGCGATGGCGTCCTCGGCGTAGCGGCTGCAGGTCGGCACGAATCGGCAGCGTGCGCCCGCGCGCGCCGCAACCGGCGCAAGCGTGCGCTGGTAGACATGAATGGCGCCGATCGCGAGGGGCCCGGCGCCGGCGGCCGCCCCGCCGCCCACCACCGCCAGAACGATCCCGCACGCGGCGAAGCGGGTGATGGCGGTCAGAACCGGCTCGCGTAGTGGCTGACGCCGGGCACGATCAACCGCTCGCCGTTCAGCCCCTTGACGATCGCGATCACGTGCAGGCCAAGCACCCCGATCCACGCGAACACCAGCACGAGTCCCATCACGCAGCCTAGGCCGAGCGTCGCGACGCTGACCATGGTGGTGAGCAGGACGTAGGCGCACAGCACGCCGAGCTCGGCGAGCATCAGGACGATGCCGTGACGCGCGTGCCATTGGACCTCGGCGTCCTTCTTCTCCACCAGCAGCGGGACGACCGCGAGCAGCCAGAGGTAGGCGAGCACGATCATCACGCCCCGGTTCGGCGCCGGATCGGCCATGCGCGGCGGAGTGTACCATCCTTGTTATCCGTGCACCAAAGCCGATATTCTTGGGACATGCAGGTCGAACAGGGGGCGGTACTGGAGGCGTTGAAGGCGGTCAAGGACCCCGATCTCCACCGCGACATCGTCAGCCTCGGATTCGTGAAGGATCTGAAGATCGACGGCGGGCGGGTCGCGTTCACCATCGAGCTCACGACGCCGGCCTGTCCGGTCAAGGACCAGATGGCCGACCAGGCGCGCGCGGCCGTGCGGCAGGTCGCCGGCGTCGCCGACGTGGACGTGCAGATGACCGCGCGCGTGCGCGAGGCGGTCGGCGGCGAGGGGGCACGGCAGATGCCGGCGGGCGTCAAGAACGTCATCGCGGTCGGCGCCGGCAAGGGCGGCGTCGGCAAGACGACGGTCGCCGTCAACCTGGCGCTGGCGCTCGCCAACTGCGGCGGCAAGGTCGGGGTCATCGACGCCGACATCTACGGCCCGAACGTGCCGATCATGCTCGGCATGACGGCCCAGCTGACGACCGACGGCCAGAAGATCATCCCGGCCGAGAAGTTCGGCCTGCAGGTGATCTCGATGGGGTTCCTCACGGGCGACGACGCGCCGGTGATCTGGCGCGGGCCGATGCTGCACGGCGCGCTGCAGCAGTTCTTCCGCGAGGTGAAGTGGATCGATCTCGACTACCTCGTGGTGGATCTGCCGCCCGGCACCGGCGACGTCGCGCTGAGCCTCAGCCAGACGGTGCCGGTCGCGGGCGCGATCGTCGTCACGACCCCGCAGCAGGTATCGCTCGCCGACAGCCGGCGCGCCGTGGCGATGTACAAGAAGCTCAACATCCCGACGCTCGGCGTCATCGAGAACATGAGCTACTTCCTCTGCCCGAACTGCGGGCACGAGGCCGACATCTTCGGCCATGGCGGCGGGGAGCGGATGGCCGCCGAGATGGACGTGCCCTTCCTCGGCCGGATTCCGATCTATCAGCCGATCCGCGAAGGCAGCGACAAGGGCGTGCCGCTCATTGTCACGGAGCCGGACTCGCCGGCGGCGCAGGCTTTCGTCGCGGCAGCCGAGCGCACGGCCGCGCAGGTGTCGATCGCCAGCTACAAGAGGCCGACGATCCCGTTGACGATCGTGAGGTAGCCGATGTTCGCACGAGTTGCCGTTGCCGCCGCGGTCGCGATGTCGTGCGCGTGCGCGTCGCGCGCGGCGTCGACGGAGCTGTCGATGGCCGTCGTGGATCCGGCCGTCGCCATTCAGAAGTCGCTCGCGAAGGATTCGATGGCCGGGGTCAGCGGCAACGCGAAGATCCTCGCCGACGCGGCGACCTCCGAGCTCAGCCCGCCGTCGCCCGAGATCGCGAAGGCCGCCCGGACGCTGCAGGTGGCGACGACGCTCGCCGATGCGCGCCAGGCGTTCGGCGACCTCAGCACGGCGCTCGTCGGCTACGTCGACGCCAACAAGCTGGCGCTCGACCGGCGGTTCCACATCGCGTACTGTCCGATGGCCAACAAGCCGTGGCTCCAGGCCGGCACGGTCATCTCGAACCCCTACTACGGCACCGAGATGCCGACCTGCGGCTCGATCAAGAAGTGAACATCCCGTTCGCCAAGCACACGCTCGACAACGGGCTCGAGGTCCTGCTCCACGAGGACCACGACTGCCCGATCGTGGCGGTCAATCTCTGGTATCACGTCGGATCGAAGAACGAACGCCCCGGCCACACGGGATTCGCGCACCTCTTCGAGCACCTGATGTTCGAGGGGTCGGCACACTACGACCGCGGCTACTTCCATCCGCTCCAGGCCGCCGGCGCCGCGCTCAACGGCTCGACCAACGCGGACCGCACCAACTACTGGGAGGTCGTGCCGACGGCGGCGCTGGAGCTGGCGCTGTGGATGGAATCGGACCGCATGGGCTACCTGCTCCCCGCGCTCACGGAGGCCAAGTTCGCGAACCAGCGCGACGTCGTCCTGAACGAGCGCCGGCAGAACTACGAGAATCGGCCGTACGGCCTCGCGTCGATGGCGATGCTCGCGGCGCTGTTCCCGCCCGAGCATCCGTATCACTGGATGACCATCGGCGAGGTGCCGGACCTCAACGCTGCCGGGCTCGACGAGGTCCATGCGTTCTTCCGCCGCTACTATCATCCCGCGAACGCGTCGCTGGCGATGGCGGGCGACATCGACCCGGACCAGGCGCTCGCGCTCGCGCGCGCGTACTTCGGCGACATCCCTCCCGGACCCCGCGTCCAGGGGGTGGAGGCCGACGCCGCGTTGTCGGGCGACGTGCGGTTGAGCCTCGAGGACCGCGTGGAGCTGCCGCGGCTGTATCTGGCCTGGCTCACGCCGCCCATGTTCGCACCGCTCGACGCGGAGCTGGATCTGGCGGCCGACATCCTCGCCAACGGCAAGACCTCGCGGCTCTACCGCCGCCTGGTGTTCGAGGAGCGCGTCGCGACCGACGTGTCGGCGGCACAGAACTCGCGCGAGATCGCCAGCTTCCTGCAGATTGCGGCGACCGCGGCGCCCGGCCACACGCTCGAGGAGATCGACCGGGCCATCACCGAGGAGATCGCGCGGATGGCGGCCGACGGCCCGACCGACGACGAGGTCGAGCGCGGACGGGTGCAGACCGAGGCGCATTTCACGTTCCGGCTGCAGACGGTCGGCGGCTTCGGCGGGAAATCCGATCAGCTCAACGCCTACAACGTGTTCCTGCGCAATCCCGGGTACTTCGACGAGGATCTCGACCGCTACCAGCGGGCCACGCGTCGCTCGCTGCGGGAGACCGTGGGGCCGCTGCTCGACCCCTCGCGCCGCGTCGCGCTCAGCGTCGTGCCGCGGGGGCAGCTGTCGCTCGCGCTGCCCGGCTCGACGCCCGCGGTGGTGGCGTGACCGTCCAGGTCGATCGGCGACGCCTGCCGGAACCCGGCGCGGTCAAGCAGTTCGAGTTTCCCGCCATCGACAAATCGACGCTCGCGAGCGGCCTGCGCGTGTGGACGGTGCGGCACGCGGCGGTGCCGGTCGTCTGCCTGATGCTGCTCGTCCGCCGCGGCGCTGCCGACGACCCGCCCGGCCTCGACGGCCTGGCCGCCGTGACCGCCGACATGCTCGACGAAGGGAGCGGCGGGCGGTCGGCGATCGAACTGCACGAGGCGCTGGCGCGCATCGGCGGGCAGCTCGACACCGACATCGGCGCCGACGGCACGGCGCTGACCGTGTCCGTCCTGTCGCGCTTCGCCGGCCGCGCGCTCGACCTGCTCGCCGACATGGTGGCGCGCCCCTCGCTGGCCGAGGAGGACTTCGCGCGCGTCCGGCAGCTCCGCCTGCATCGGCTGCGGCAGCTGCGCGACGTCCCGGGAGCGGTCGCCGATCGCGTCTTCGCCAGGCTCCTGTTCGGCGACGATGCGTACGGCCACACCGCCATCGGATCGGAGCGGACCGTCGGCGCGCTCGGCGTCGAGGACGTGCGGCGCTTCCACGCGTCGATGTTCGTCTCCTCATCGGCCGTGCTGCTCGCCGTCGGCGACTGCGAGCACGCGACGATCGCGAGGTTGGCCGGCGAGGCGTTCGGCGGCTGGTCCGATCGGGCTCCCGCGCCGCCGCCGGTCGAGGCGCCGCCGCCCGCAGCCGCGCGGCTCAACGTCGTGACCCGGCACGCCGCGCCGCAGTCGGAGCTTCGGATCGGCCACGTCGGCGTCGCGCGGCACGTCCCGGACTACCACGCCCTCGTCGCCGCGAACATGGTGCTCGGCGGCCAGTTCGTGAGCCGCATCAACCTGAACCTCCGGCAGGACAAGGGCTACACCTACGGCGCCAGGACCGGCTTCGACTTCCGGCGCCGCCCCGGCCCCTTCGCCCTGCAGGCCAGCGTCCACACGGCAGCGACGGCGCACGCGATTGCGGAGTCGATTCGCGAGATCACGGAGATTCGCGACGCACGGCCGATCACTGCCGACGAACTGGCGGTCGGCGTCGCGGCCCTGACCCGCGGCTACGCCCGGAACTTCGAGACGGCCGAGCAGATCGCCCGGGCGGCCACGCAGATCGCGATGTACGATCTGCCCGACGACTATTTCGCGCAGTTCGTGCCCTCGATCGAGCGCGTGACCGCCGAGGTGGCGACCGCCGCGGCGGCCCGCCACCTTCATCCCGCGCGCCTGACGACGCTGGTGGTCGGCGACTACGAGGCGGTCCGGAACGACCTGGCCGGTCTGGGGCTCGGCGAGCCTGCCGTCCTGTCCGCCGAGGCGTTCTGATACGATCGCTCGGCTGACCACCTCGTGCCGAGGTGTCGCGGTCCGTCGCGGCCTCCGCGACGGCGGCAAGCCCCGCGCTCCTATGAAAGCCGTTCGCTTCCACCAGCACGGAGGACCGGACGTTCTCCGTTACGAAGACGCGCCGGATCCGAGCCTGCTGCCGGGCGAGGTGCTGGTCCGGGTCCGAGCCTGCGCGTTGAACCACCTCGATCTCTGGCAGCGGCGCGGACTCGAGCGGGTGGCCATCCCGTTGCCGCACATCTCGGGCAGCGACGTCGCGGGGGAAGTGGCCGACTCCACGGTTCCCGACGTCACAGCCGGCCGGCGGGTCATGGTGCAGCCGGGCGTCAGCTGCGGGCGCTGCGCGGCCTGCCTGTCGGGACGCGACAACGAATGCCCGCAATACGAGGTGCTCGGCTATCAGCATCACGCCGGCGGGTATGCCGAGCTCGTCAAGGTGCCGGTCCAGAACCTCGTGCCGCTGCCCGACGGGATCGACTTCGAGGAAGCCGCGGCCTTTCCGCTCACGTTTCTCACGGCGTGGCATATGCTGATGACGCGGGCGCGGCTCGAGCGCGGCGAAGACGTCCTCGTGCTCGCGGGCGGCAGCGGCGTCGGGCAGGCGGCGATTCAGGTGGCCTCCCTGCACGGCGCACGGGTCTTCGCCACCGCCGGGAGCGAGGCGAAGCTGGAGCGCGCGCGGGCGCTCGGGGCGTCGGAGGTCATCAACCACCGGACGCAGGACATCGCGGCCGAAATCGGCCGCTTGACGAACCGGCGGGGGGTCGATGTCGTCCTAGAACATGTCGGCCAGGCCACGTGGGCGCAGAGCATGCGGGCGCTGGCGCGCGGCGGGCGCCTGGTGACCTGCGGGGCGACGACGGGCCCGGACGGGGCGCTCAACCTGCGGGTCCTGTTTGCGAAGCAGCTGTCGGTCCTCGGGTCGTACATGGGCACCAAGGGCGAGCTCCTGCGGGCGGCGCGGTACTTCTTCACGGGACAGCTGAAGCCGGCGATCGATCGGACGTATCCGCTCGCCGAGGCGGCTGCGGCGCAAGAGCGGCTCGAGGCGTCGGGGCAGTTCGGAAAGATCGTGCTCGAGGTTTAAGTGCGCTACCAGCGCCTGAGCGTCAGCCTGTTCAGTTTCATCGCCATCGTCAGCGCCGTCCTGGCGAGCGCGACGATCTGGCTCTTCCTCACCAATCCCGTGACGGTCGCAAACGCGGTGAACGAAGGCGACGTGTCGCCGTTCGTCCGCGACCTCGCCCAGGTCCTCCTCCGCGCGCTCGGCGGGTTGTTGCGATATCTCTGACCAGGTGCTGGCTGCCTGGTGCCGAGGCGACGGTGGTGTGCGGGACCAGCGCGATCAGGCCTGCGTCAGGGCGCGCTTCAGGAACCGCGTCAGCACCCACCCGTCCAGTAACTTGAACGGCGTCTTACCGGTCGTGTAGTGCCCGCACGGCAGCACGGCGACCTCGGTCGGCACGTTCTCGTCGCGGAACTGGCGCACGAGCGCCTGGGACAGGTCGACGGGAAACGTCAGGTCGTACCGCGCGTAGACGAGCAGGGTCCGTCGATCCCGGAGGCGGTCGAGATACCAGCGGGGGCTGATCGGCTTCCAGAGCGCCCGCAGGCGATCCAGATCGATGTGCCCGTCGAGCCCCTCGCGCACGTGCTCGGTCGAGAGCCCCCGCCAGACGACGTCGGCGAACTGCGGCGAGATGTGATTGAGCGCCTGCGCGCGAATGCGCGGCTCGTGTGCCGTCGTCAGCAGCGCCAGGCAGGACCCGAGGCTCGTGCCGAGGATGCCGATTCGCTCGTAGCCCTGCGCCGCGAGCCAGGCGACGGCGCGCCGCGCGTCGAGGACCGCCTGCCGGCAGACCTGCACCGTCCGCGCGACGTTGGCGCTGACGATGTAGTCGGCGCGATCGAGCTCGGGCGGCATCCGTTCGTCATGGTACGGAAGGCTGAGCCGCAGCGCGCTCAGGCCGCTCCAGGCGAGCAGCCGGCACAGCCCGACGTGGCCGTCCGGGTCGGCGTTCCATTGCGGCAGCACGACGACGGCCGCGCCCGCCCCCGGCGCCTCGAACCATCGCGCGTGCACGACGTTGTTCTCCGGGTGAGGCGTGGTGAGGGCGCTCGCGA
The DNA here is from genome assembly GCA_963840225.1 of uncultured Acidobacteriota bacterium. GTDB lineage: Bacteria > Acidobacteriota > Vicinamibacteria > Vicinamibacterales > CAVVIG01 > JBLMXQ01. Next base: position 717,275 of record CAWIYH010000003.1, on the reverse strand, counting down.
ACGTCAGGTGCTCCTCGCCGTCGCGTCCCGCCGACACGCGGTAGTCCTCGCACGGCGGAGGCGTGAAGAAGGCGTCGGTGTCGGCCATGACGCCGTCGACCCACTTCCCCAGCACGGCCTCGGGCGTCGACGGATCGTGTCCATTCGGCGCGATCCATTCGAGTCCCCACTCGAACGGCCGGACGACGCGATTGGTCGTGACCGCGGCGAGGCGGCGTTCCCAGCGGTGGAAAAGGGCTTCGAGCATGCGGATCACATCATGCTATAATCCCTGTCGCTTATGCACCGCCCCTCCGACACGCGAAAGTGCAGCTGGCGAAAGCGGGCCTGCCGCGTCGGTGGCGTTGTGCGCGAGCGTTAGTCGACAGACCAGCGAAGCGATCAACCGAGCCGATGCGGTCCGTGCCGCATCGGCTCTTTTTGTTTGCCATGCGCAGATAGTCACCATGCCGCTCATCGACGTCGGCATCCTTGGGGCGACCGGGATGGTCGGCCAGCAGTTCGTCGCGCTGCTCGCGCGCCACCCCTGGTTTCGCGTCTCGTGGCTCGGCGCCAGCCAGCGTTCGGAAGGGAAGGCCTACCGCGACGCGGCCGCGTGGCGGCTGCCGGCGCCGCTGCCCGACGGGGTGGCCGCGCTGACGGTCGACGCCGCCGCGCCGGGCCGCGCTCCGCGGCTCGTCTTCTCGGGCCTCGACGCGTCGGCCGCCGGCGAGATCGAGGCGGCCTTTGCCGCAGCCGGCCACATCGTCGTCAGCAACGCGCGCAATTACCGCATGGATCCGGCCGTGCCGCTTCTCATCCCGGAAATCAACCCGGATCATCTGCGGCTGCTCGACGCGCAGCAGGGGGCGCACGGGTGGAAGGGCCGCATCGTCACGAACCCGAACTGCTCGACCGTCGTGCTGTGCATGGCGCTCGCGCCGCTCGCGCCGTTCGGCCTGAAGAGGGTCAGCGTCACCACCCTGCAGGCGCTGTCGGGCGCCGGATATCCGGGCGTCCCCTCCTGGGACATCCTCGGGAACGTGATTCCGTTCATCGACGGCGAGGAAGAGAAGATCCAGACCGAGCCGAAGAAGATTCTCGGTACGCTGACAGGCGGGTCGGTCGTGCCGCACCCGATGACCATCAGCGTGCAGGCGACGCGCGTGCCCGTGCACGACGGCCACACCGAATCGATCGCCGTCGGACTGGACCGGACCGTGGAGCTCGACGCGATCGTCGACGCGTTCGCGTCCTTCCGCGGGCGCCCGCAGGAGCTCGACTTGCCGTCGGCGCCCCGCCGGCCGGTCGTCTACCTGACGGAGCGCAACCGGCCGCAGCCGGCGCTCGACGTGAACCGCGACGGCGGGATGACGGTGACGATCGGGAGGCTGCGCCCGTGTCCGGTGCTCGACTACCGGTTCGTCGCCCTCGGCCACAACACGATCCGCGGCGCGGCCGGCGCGGCGATTCTCAACGCCGAGCTGATGCATCGCGAGGGCCTGCTGTGAACCTCGTGATGAAGTTCGGCGGCACCTCGGTGGCCGACGCGGCCGCGATTGACCGGCTGGCGGTCATCGTCGCGCGCGCGATGCCGGCGGAGGGCGCCGCCGACCAGCCCCCGGCCGTCGTCGTGTCGGCGCTCGGCGGCGTCACGGATCTGCTGATCGCCGCGACCCGCCTGGCGGAATCCGGCGACGCCGCCGGCGCGACCGCCAGTCTCCAGGCGATTGTCGACCGTCACCTGACGGTCGTGGAGGGCGTGACGACGGGAGCGCGGCGGCAGGCGCTCTCCAGCCGCGTCCGCGACGACTTCGATCGCCTGATCGCGCTCGTCGGCGCGCTGGCCGTGCTGCGCGAGGTCTCGCCGCGCTCGCTCGATGCGGCGGTCGCCGTGGGCGAGCTGGCGAGCAGCCGGATTGTCGCGGCGGCGCTCGAGGAGCGCGGCCTGGCGCCGGCGTGGATCGACCCGCGCGAGGTGATCGTCACCGACGCCGAGCACACCGGCGCGGCGCCCGACATGGAGGCGACCGCCGCGCGGGTCGCCGAGCGGGTTGCGCCGCTGCGCGCCTCCGGCCGCGTCGTGGTGCTCGGCGGGTTCGTCGGCGCCACGGCCGACGGCGTGACGACGACGCTTGGACGGGGCGGCTCCGACTATTCGGCCGCGATTGTCGGCGCGTGTCTCCGGGTCGACGAGATCCAGATCTGGACCGACGTCGACGGCATGCTGACCGCCGACCCGCGCGTGGTCGGGTCGCCCAGGCTGGTGCCGCAGCTCACGTTCGGCGAGGCGTCCGAGCTGGCGTACTTCGGGGCGAAGGTGCTGCATCCGAGCACGATTCTCCCGGCCGTCGCCAGGAATATCCCGGTGCGGATCCTCAACGCGCGCCGGCCCGAGGTCACCGGCACGCTGATCACGTCCGAGGCCGAGCACCCGGGTGGACGCCTGACGGCCATCGCGTGCAAGCGCGACGTCACCGTCGTCGATATCACCTCGACGCGGATGCTGATGGCGCACGGCTTTCTGCGGCGCCTGTTCGAGGTGTTCGAGCGCTTCCGGACGGCGGTGGACGTCGTGACGACGTCGGAGGTGAGCGTGTCGGTGACCGTGGACGACACCCGCCGGCTCGACGCCATCGTCACCGACCTGCGGCGATTCGCCGAGGTCGCGAGCGAGCGCGAGATGGCCATCGTGTGCGTGGTGGGGGAGAACCTGCACGCGGTCCCCACCCTCTTCGCGCGCGCCGTCTCGGCGTTCGGCACCATCCCGCTCCGCCTGGTGTCCCAGGCCGCTTCGCGGCGCAACGCGACGTTCGTGCTGAGGGACGCCGATCTGCCGCGGGCGATGGGCCTGCTGCACCGGACCTTCTTCGAGGGACAATGAGGCGGCGGTCGGTGGAGACGACCTGATGCGTATCCTCCTGGTCGGGCACGGCCGGATGGGCAAGCTCGTCGCGGGCCTGGCGGGCGAGTACGGCTGCGAGGTGATCGGCATCATCGACCGTCGATCGGCGGCCGGCCCCGACGGCCCCGGCTCCGAGCGATGGCGTGACGTGGACGTCGCCATCGACTTCTCCCTGCCGGAGGCAGTGGCCGTCAACGTGCCCGCGCTCGCCCGGCGGGGGATCAACCTCGTCGTCGGGACGACGGGATGGGGCGCGCACGAGCCGGCGGTGCGGGCGGCCGTCGAGCAAGCCGGCATCGGCGTCGTCGCCGCCTCGAACTTCTCGAGCGGCGTCGTGCTGTTCGAAGCGCTCGTCGCGCACGCCGGCCGGTTGTTCGCCGCTCAGGCCGATTTCGGCGCGTGGCTTCACGAAGCCCATCACGCCACGAAGAAGGACGCGCCGTCGGGCACCGCGCTCGCCCTGAAGCGGGCGATGGAGGCGGCCGGGTACCCGCGCGGCATCGACGTCTCGTCGACGCGCGCCGGACACGTCCCCGGCACGCACACAATTGGCTTCGACGGCCCGGTGGAGTCGGTCACGCTGACGCACGCGGCGCGCGATCGCAGCACGTTCGCGCGCGGGGCCCTGACGGCCGCGCGGTGGATCAAGGGGCGGCGCGGCTGGTTCACGATGCAGGACGTTCTGGGGGTGTCATGATGCGAACACGTTGGACAGGAGTCGGCACGGCGCTCGTCACGCCCTTCACCAGGAACGGCGCGCTCGACGAGCCGGGCGTCCGGCGGCTGGGCCGCCGCCAGATCGACGCGGGCGTCCACTTCCTCGTGCCGTGCGGCACGACCGGCGAAAACCCGACGCTGACGCTCGCCGAGCGCGTCCGGATCGTGGAGATCCTGGTGGACGAGGCCGCCGGCCGCGTCCCGGTGCTTGCCGGCGCCGGCGGCTACAACACGCAGGACGTCGTCCAGCTCGCTTCCGAGATGGCCAGGGCGGGCGCCGCCGGGCTGCTGTCAGTGACGCCTTACTACAACAAGCCGACCCCGGACGGCCTCTTCCAGCACTACAAGGCCATCGCGGAGAGCACGTCGCTGCCGATCATCGTCTACAACGTGCCGGGCCGCACCGGCGTCAACATCGACGTCCAGACGCTCGTCCGGCTGTCGGGCATCCCGAACATCGTCGGCGTCAAGGAGGCGTCCGGCAACGTCACCCAGATGTGCGAGATCTGCAACGCCGTGCCGCCCGAGTTCATCGTCCTCTCGGGCGACGATTCGCTGACGCTGCCGTTGATGGCGATCGGCGGACGCGGCATCATCTCGGTGGCCTCGAACGAGATTCCGGCGGAGATGGTGGAGATGGTCGAGGCGGCCGAGCGCGGCGACTTCGCGGCGGCCCGCGCCGTGCACCGGCGCATCCTGCCGCTGATGCAGGTCAACTTCGTCGAGGCCAACCCGGTGCCGGTCAAGGCCGCGATGGCGGACATGGGCCTCGTCGAGGAGGTCTATCGCCTGCCGATGGTCCCGCCGCGGCCGGAGTCGCGCCAGAAGATCCGCGCGGTGCTGAAGGCGCTGAACCTGATCGACAAGCCGGTGCATGTCTAGCGATCTGCGGTCCGACATCGAGCGGCTCGTCGCGGAGGGCTCGTCGGCCGACCGCGGCGCCCTGCGCGAGGCGTTCGGGCGCCTGCGCGAGGGGTTGTCGTCGGGAGCGGTTCGAGCGGCCGAACCGGACGCGTCGGCGCCGGCCGGGTGGCGGGTCAACGCCTGGGTGAAACAGGGGATCCTGATCGGCTTCCGCGCCGGGGACACGGTGGACGCCTCGATGGATCACGGGCGCTGGCCGTTCTACGACAAGGACACGCTGCCGCTCAGGAAGTTCGCCGCCGGGGCCGGCGTGCGGATCGTGCCCGGCGGATCGGCCGTCCGCGACGGCGCCTACCTCGGGCCCGGCGTCATCTGCATGCCGCCGATGTACGTGAACATCGGCGCGTGGATCGGCGAGGCGTCGCTCATCGACTCGCACGCGCTGGTCGGGTCGTGCGCGCAGATCGGCGCCCGCGTGCACGTCAGCGCTGGCGCGCAGATCGGCGGCGTCATCGAGCCGGTCGGCGCGCTGCCGGTCATCGTCGAGGACGAGGCGCTGGTCGGCGGCAACACCGGCATCTACGAGGGCGCGATCATCAAGGCGCGCGCGGTCGTCGGCGCGGGCACGGTGCTCACCGGGTCGACCCCCGTCTACGATCTCGTCAGGGGCGAGGTCATCCGGCCGACGGCCGACCGGCCGCTCGTCATCCCCGAGGGAGCGGTCGTCGTGCCCGGGGCGCGCGCCGTGAGCGGGGGCCGCGGGCCGGAGTGGGGCCTCTCGCTCGCGACGCCCGTCATCGTCAAGTACCGCGATTCCCGCACCGACACGCGCACGGAGCTCGAGGCGTGGATCCGCTAGACCTCGTGGGCTTCGCCCGCGCGCTGGTCGACATCGACTCGACGACCGGGCGCGAAGCGGAAGCGGGCGGGTGGCTGGCGTCGCACCTGGCCGATCGCGGCTATCGCGTGTCGCGCCAGGCGGTGGACGGGGGGCGCTTCAACGTCCTCGCGACCCTCGACGATCCCGTCGTCGCCTTCTCGACCCACTTCGACTGCGTGCCGCCGTTCTTCCCGAGCCGCGTCGAGGGCGACCGCCTGTACGGCCGCGGGTCGTGCGACGCGAAGGGCATCCTGGCGGCCCAGGTCGCCGCCGCCGAACGGCTGCGCCGTGCCGGCGAGACGCGGGTCGGCCTGCTGTTTCTCGTCGGAGAGGAGCGCGGCAGCGACGGCGCCCGCGCGGCGAACGCCCGGGCCACGACGTGCCGGTACCTCGTCAACGGCGAGCCGACCGACAGCCGGCTCGGCGCCGCGACGCGCGGCGTCCTGCGCCTGCGGCTGAAGGCGACCGGCCGCGCCGCGCACTCGTCGTATCCGGAGCTGGGCGTGTCGGCCATCGACGCGCTCATCGACGCGCTCGTCGCACTGCGGGCGATCGAGCTGCCGTCCGATCCGGTGCTGGGCCGGACGCACTACACGATCGGGCTCGTCTCGGGCGGCGTGGCGCCGAACGTCGTCTCGCCGTCGGCCGAGGCGGAAATCATGTTTCGCACGGTCGGGGCCGCCGCCGACGTGCGCGCCGCCATCCGGCCGCTCGCGTCTCGCGTCGCCGTCGAGCAGGTGCTCGAGGTGCCGCCGATCCGCATGGCGACGGTTCCCGGCTACGACACGGCGGTGTTTCCGTACACGACCGACATCCCGTTTCTCGATCGCTGGGGACAGCCGCTCCTGTTCGGTCCCGGTTCCATCCACGTCGCGCACACGGCGGACGAGTTCGTGTCGATTGCCGAGCTGACGTCGGCCGTCGACGCCAACGTCGCCATCGCCCGAGAGCTCGTCGGGCGTGCCGGCTGACGGCGATCCACGCCCTGAGTACGGACGCCGCGTGACGTCGTGGACGGCGCGCATCGCCGCGCTCGACCGCGCCCATCTCGCGCTCTCCAATTCCCGGCTTCTCGTCGCGGCGGGGACGGCCGTGATGCTGTGGCTCGCCGTCGGGCGCGATCTCTTCGCGCCGTGGTGGCTGCTCGTGCCGCTGGCCGCCTTCGTCCTGCTCGTGGCGGGGCACGCCCGGACGCTGGCGCGGCGCGATCGCGCGCGGCGGGCGCGCCGGTGGTACGAGATCGCCCTCGACCGGCTTGCCGGACGCTGGCCCGGAAGCGCGCCTGCCCGCGACGGGACGCGCTTCGCCGACGGACATCGCTACGCGCGCGACCTCGACCTTTTCGGGCGCGCGTCGCTCTTCGAGTTGCTGAACGTCGCCAGCACCGAAGCTGGCGAGGAGACGCTGGCCCGGTGGATCGGCGGGCGGGCGGGGCCGGCGGAGACGCTCGCGCGCCAGCAGGCGGTGGACGATCTGCGCGCCATGCTCGACTGGCGCGAGGACCTGGCCGTCCTCGCCTCCGAGGCGCGCGTCGGGCGGACCACGGCGCTCGCCACCTGGGCCGCGGCCGCGCCCGCCGGTTTCGGTGCCGGCGCGGCATGGCTGTTCCTCGCCTGCGCCGCGACGACAGCGGCGCTCGTCGCGCTCGTCGTCAGCCGGCCGGAGTGGCTCGACGCGTTGCTCGTCTGGCTGGCGGTCGAATACGCCGTCGTGTTCTTCTCGCGCGAGCGCGTCCGCGGCGCGCTCGGCGGCATCGAGCTCGCCGAACGCGACCTCACGCTGCTCGCGCAGGTGCTCGAGCGTGTCGAGCGGCAGCCGTTCCGCGCGGCGAGGCTGCAGGCGCTCCGCGACGCGCTGTCGGTACGAGGCGCCATGCCCTCCCGCATCGTGCGGCATCTGCGGCGTCTCATCGCGGTGCTCGACTCCACCCGCAATGAGATGTTCGCGCCCATTGCCTACCCGCTGATGGTCCGGAGCCTCACCGCCGTGGCCATCGATCGCTGGCGCACGGCGTACGGCGCCGGCATCGTCGGCTGGATCGACGTCGTCGGCGAGTTCGACGCGCTCGCGTGCCTGGCCGCGTACGCGTACGAACATCCATCGGATCCGTTTCCGGAGATCGCCGCCGGGACTGGCGGTCCGCTGTTCGATGCCGCCGGCCTCGCGCACCCGCTCATCGACGCGTCGGTGGCCGTGCCCAACGACGTTCATCTCGCGGGCGGCGCCCAACCGCGCTCCGATCACGGGCCTGAGAAGCCGGGGCGCTTCAACCACGCGTTGATTGTCAGCGGCTCCAACATGTCCGGCAAGAGCACCCTCCTTCGCGCCATCGGACTCAACGTCGTCCTCGCGCAGGCGGGAGCGCCGGTGCGGGCGGCACGCCTGCGCCTGTCGCCGCTCGCGCTCGGCACCACGATTCGAATCGAGGATTCCCTCCAGGCGGGACAGTCGCGCTTCTACGCCGAGATCCTCCGGATTCGCGACATCCTCGGCCTGACGGGCGCCGGGGTGCCGGTGCTGTTCCTGCTCGACGAGATCCTGCACGGCACCAACTCGCACGATCGCCGCATCGGGGCCGCGGCGATCGTCCGCGCGCTGGTCGCCGCCGGCGCCATCGGCCTGGTGACGACGCACGATCTGGCGCTGACGGAGCTGACGACCGGGCTCGACGGCATCGCCAACGTGCATTTCGAGGACCGCGTCGAGGACGGGCGCATGGTGTTCGACTATCGCATGCGGCCCGGCGTGGTGGCGCACAGCAACGCGCTGACCCTGATGCGGGCGCTCGGGATCGACGTGTGAGGAGCCGCGGTTCCTGTCAGGACTTGCCCGTACACGCGGCGCGATTCTGTTGCAGGGCCTTGTACAGGCTCGTGTGCTGAATGGCGCCCTCGCGCTCGGAGTCCTCCCACTCCTTGAGGGCTCCCGGGCAATCGTTCAGGTTCTTCAGCACGACCCCCAGGTAATAGTGAGGGACATACGGCTCAACGTTTCCAGGTCCCGAGATGTTGATTCGTTCGGTGCTTTCGGTGGCGTTCTGGGCGAGGGCGGCCCGGAAGAGCGTGGCCGCGTCGCGCCACCGGTTCTGGTTCTTGGCCTCGATGGCTTGCCGGTAGGTCTCCTTGTAGTCGCCGCCGCCGGGCGGCTTGGTGGTCAAGGGGGGCCGCGACGCGTCCACCGGAGGCGGCGCGACAGGCGCCGGCTCCGATTTGGGCGGTGCCGCCGCAGCGGCGGGCGGGGCGTTCTGCGACGAGCCGAGAACCGTGATTCCCTGCGCCTTCGCGTACTTCGTCAGGTCCTCGACCCTGCTCTGGGACGCCTCCGCGGCCGCCAGCTTGGTCCTCGACTCGGCCGACTGCCTGACGGCTTCCGCTCTGGCCGCATTGGCGCTCTGCTCCTTGGCCTGCTGCTGCGCCTGGAGCTCCGTCGCCTTCTGGGCTTCGCCGTTCAGTTTCGCGCGGTCGGCTTCGAGCGCGAGCTGGCCCGCCTCGAGCCGGAGCTCGGCCTCCCGGGCGAGGTTCTCGGCGGCCGCCTGCGCCTCCCGTGCGGCCTCGGTCGCCTGCGTCCCGCGGTCGGCGCGCAGGTTCGCGACCTGCAGGTTCAGCCGTGTCTGCGTGGCATCGCGGCGCTCGTGCACGACATACACGGCCGTGCCGGCGATAGCGGCGACGGCGACCGCCGCCGCCGCGGCCCGCATGACGCCGGCACGCTGGCGGCGGTGCTGCAGGTAGTCCTGTCTCCACTCGAGCAGGGCGACCGCGAACGCGTCGTGGAAGATCTCGTAGCGCTCGGGCGGGTCGATCCGTCGCAGGAGGCGCGCGGCGGTCAGCGCGGCCAGGACCGGAATCACGCGCTCGGCCGGATACGCGGCGATGCCAATCAGGTCCTCCGTCCGCAGGGCGTACTTCGCTCCGCTCGGCGTGACCAGGTGCTGGAACAGCCTGACGGCAGTCGCGCGGCCTTCCTTCGACAGCCGTCCCAGCTCCACGTCGACGTGGCGGCGGACGATGGCCTTGGCGCCGCCGAGTCGGTCGAGCGTCGATTGCGAAAGGACGCGAGCGCCGTCGCGAATCTCCGCGGCGCGCCACAGCTCGGTGAGCACGAGCTGGAGAAACGCCGTCTCGACGAGGCCGCGGTCTTCGCCCGACTGCACGCCGGCCACGCCGCCCGAGAGGCTGGGCGCGACCTTCTCCGTCGAGACCTCCTCGAGCACGCGGGTGACCAGCGGTTCCTCGATGCGCACCGGCCGTTCCGACGGGAACCGGCGATTGAACTGCTCGATGGGCCCCACGACCGCGCGCCGCGCGGCCTCCGGCGTCATGCGGCGGAGCTGCAGCGTGTTGCCCATCAGGTTGGGAATCCGCTTGCTGAACCGGTTCAGCCTGGACAGGCTGTCCTCGCGCAGCCCGATGAGGAGGTTGGCCCGCACCTCCGGCCGGTTGACCAGGCGGGCGAGCTCGCCGTCGAACGCCTTTTCGTCGTTCTCGGCGTGGTACAGCAGGTACTCCTCGAACTGATCGAAGATGAGCAGCAGCGTTCCGCGGACCGTCTCCTGGGCGGCGAGGATCCACTCGTCGAGCGGCAGGCGGTCGTCGACGTCGATCGAGAGGCCGTGCGCCGACTCGACCGCCGCGCGACAGGCCTTCTTCAGCTGGGCGAGGTAGTCCTCGCCCTGCCAGGTGGCGAAGTACAGGACGGCGGTGTGGGGTTCGGCCGACAGGCGCGGGACGACGCCTGCCTGGAGCACCGAGCTCTTGCCCACGGCGCTCGGTCCGTAGAGGATGGTGAGCGGCGCCGCGAACAGGTTGGCGGCGATGATCCGCTGTTCCCGCTCGCGCCCGAAGAAGTACTCCTGCTGCTCCGCCGTGAAGGGCTGCAGGCCGACGTACGGACAGAACGTTCCGGCGGCGGCCTCAGCCACGGTCCTTCCACGCGGTCAGCTTCGTCACGAACTCGCCGAGGTCCATGTCGAAGATGTTCACGTTCCGGCGGTCCCACAGCCGCTGCTCGAGCGGCGACGGCTTCCACTGAATCGCCCACGACGGCACGGCGTCCCGGTCCTCCGCGCCGGCCAGCTCGAACTGGCGCCGCAGGTTGCGCAGCACCACGCGGAGGTTCCAGTCGCGCAGGCTGTAGCCGAGGAACAGGAAGCTGCGGTTCCTGGAGTACTGGTAGAACTGCGCGGGAACGGCCGAGCTCGTGTTCGTCGTCATGCGAGAGAGGAACTCGATGTAGTCCTCCTCGGTGATGACGAAATTGTCCCACTGGTCGCCGGCCGGCCAGACGGTGCCGTGCATCTTGTAGATGACCGTCGTCTGACCGAGATCGAGGTCGAGCTCCTTGGCCTCGATCGCAATCGGCTCGGCTTCGCCCGGCCGCCACCACAGCAGCGAGTTCCCGTACGCCGACCGCTCGGCCGGATACACGATCAGCTCGAACGGCCGGCCGGCCGCGCGGAACGCGTCCTCGACGAGCGTGTCGTAGTTGGTGACGACGATCAGCAGGTTCGCGGGGATCTCGGCGAGCATCCTGTGGAGCGTGCCGCATTGATACGACCGGTTGAGCACCGTGCGCAGCCGGCTGCGAAGGAGCGGACGACCGGAGACGTCGGCGGCGTACGACGACACCTTCGCCAGATCCTCCATGTCGCGCGGATCCTGGGCGGGGAAGCCCGAACGTTCGGCGAGGTAGTGTGCCAGCTCGGAGCCGTTCGGCGGAAAGGGCGAGTCGGCGGAGCGCCACGCCGCGGCCGGGTCGCGCCCCGTGAGCGACGCGCCGGCGCCGAGGAACGGGATGACGCGGCCCTCACGGAGCCCGTCCCAGATATCTCCGAACGGAGGGTCGATGGATCCAGACATGACCAGGAGTCAGCCCGCCAGGTCGACGGCAATCGAGAGATCGGGATCCTGTCGGAAACGATAGACGTGGGTCGGTTCGCTCCGCGCCTCCTCGGCGAGGAACGCGTCGAACATGGCGCCGAGGTCGCCCACCCCGGTCCGATTGGTGAGGCAGGCTTCGAACGGCTGTCCGCGCCGCCCCTTCGAGAGCCATCGAAGCGCGTCAGGGTGGGGATTCCCCATCTTGCCGTTGCCCGAGATGACGTAGCGGTCGGCCGTCACGCGCTCGAAGAAGTCCTGCGTCGTGCTGTGAGAGCTGGCGTGGTGCTGCACCTTCAGCAGATCGAAGTGGCTCCGGCCGTTCTGGCTCAGCCCCGCGGCCTCGAGCGCGTCGAGAATCACGTCGCCGCGCGCGTCGCCGGTCAGGAGCATGCCCTTCTTCTCGCCCGGCGCGATCTCCGCCTCGACGAGGATGACGATGCTGGACATGTTCGGCACGGTGTTGTTCAGGTAGTCAGCGGCCTGCGCCGCCGGATCCGCCGGATGCGCCGACTTTGCCTTGATCCATTCCGCCTGCAGGCGATCGAGCTGCGCCCGGTGCGGCGCGAGAATCGTGAAGCGCAGGCCGTCGGCGACGTCCATCCGGAGCCGGCCCTGCTCGGGCGCGAGCACCAGCGGTCCGGTCACGCCCTGGTTGACCGGGACGGCCAGCTTGGTCGCATACCCGCGCAGCTGGTTCCCCTGCGGGATGCTCGCGACGATCGCGCCGGTGAACGCGTCGAGCCCGGCGACCGGCCGTCCTTCGAGCGACGCCGCCACCGCGCTCGATTCGAAGCGCGCTGGCGTCTGCCCGTGGACCTGCTGGAAGCTGTTGTGCCACAGCGTCCGGATGCGGCAGTACGGGGCGACGCCGTCGTCCTGCCGGTCCGAGAGATCCCGGAACAGATCGAGCACGCCGGTGATGTGATCGGCGTCGATATGGCTGACGATGGCCATCCTGAGGTCCAGCGCCGTCGCCTGGCCGCGCAGCTGATCGAGGCGCGGCTTCAGCACCGACGGGTAGACGCTCCGCGACCCGCCGTCGATCAGGATGTGCACGGGCGGCGCTCCCGCTCGCTCGTAGTGGACGAGGAGGCAGTCGCCGTCGAGGGCCTGAAGGGCTTCCAGCGCGAATCGCATGATCAGATCGACTGAATCGCGCGGAGCACGTCGACCATGCCCGCGCCCTGGAATCGCGGCTCCCGGCCGAGATCGGTGGCCGTGTCGCAGAGAATCTCCTTCACCCGCCGCGGGAACCCGATGAGCTCGCGGTGCCGCCCCAGGAGCAGCGCCGCCGCGCCGCTCACGTGCGGCGCCGCCATGCTCGTTCCGTCCATCGTGCCGAAGTAGTCGTCGAGGGCGCACGAGTCGATGCGCTCGCCGGGCGCCACGAGGTCCGGCTTGCGGCGTCCGTCGCCGGTCGGACCGCGGCTCGAGAAATAGGACACGCCGTAGTTGTGCGGCAGCATCCGATGCGTGGATCCGACCGTGATCACGCCGTCGGCGTTGCCGGGATCGGTGATGCTGATGTACCGGTAGTCGCCGAAGGCCGAATCCCGTTCGCGCTTCTCGAATCCGCGGTTGCCGGCCGCGGTCACCACCACCACGCCGCTGGCGACGACGCGCTCGCACTCCTCGCAGACCGGCGTGCGGCCGCAGGCGTAATTCGCCACGTCGTGGGGCACCGAGAGGCTCAGGTTCACCCCGTGGATCATCATCAGGTCCTTGTGCGCGTTCTGATGGCGGATGAACTGCAGCGCGGCGATGATCGTGAACTCGTCGGCCGTGTCCTCCGGGTTGTCGGGCAGCACGCGGATGTCGTAGATCTCGAGGTCGGGGCACATGCCGACGAGCGGCTCCAGGAGTGGCGTGTGCCCGGGCGCGTCCGGCCAGTTGGCGGCCAGGATGCCGGCCACGTGCGTGCCGTGCGAATCGGTACTGCGGCGGGAGGTACGCCTCCCGAGTGTGCGTGACGCGCAGCAGCGGCTCGATCAGGGTCCAGTCGACGGCCCGTCCCATCTTCAGGCTGCGAACGAGCTCGTCGCGCACCGGCTGCAGCCGGGCGGCGTCGACGCCGCTGGCCGCCGGAATCGGCGCATCGGGATCCAGCAGCTCCTTGATGCGAAGGAAGTCGTACGTCCGCACCACCCGGCTGTCGAAGCCATCGTCGGGATTGCCGGCCGCCGCCCGGATCGTTCCGCTGGCGTCGCGCCGCGCGAACGCCGGATGGCGCGCGTCGATGCCGGTGTCGAGGACCGCCCATCGGATGCCGGACGTCTTGGCGTCGAACAGCCGTCCGGCGGCGTCGGCCTTCACCGTCAGCCGCGAGCGCCAGATGCTCGTGCTCGCCCGGCGATTCAGGCTGATGCTCCACACGACCCCGGCCGCAGCCCCATCGGGGCGGACCAGGCCGTCGTACAGCTCGGCGAAGACGCCGATCTCCGCGTCGGTGAGCGTCGGGCGATCGACTGGCCCCTCTTCGATCGGGCGTCCGCGCCCCTCGGCGTCGATCCAGCTGGCGAGCCGAATCAGCTTCACGAGAAGCCTGGACTCGACGCCGGGAATGTGCGGCCGTCCCTGGGGCCCTGCGTCGTTCAGCCGCGAGGCGAGCGCGACGAGGCTGTCTCGGGTCCACTCGTTGCCGACGGGCGCCACGGCGCGCCGCCACCAGTCGGTCAGCGGCAGCGCGCCCCGGAGAAGCTCCCAGAAGGAGAGCGTGGCGAGGACGACCGATTCATTGAACAGCACGCGCGGCGCCGCCAGCCCCGGGTGGGTGGCCTGCCACCGGTCGCCGGCCGCGGTGCGATCCTGCTCGAGGCGCACGCGCAGGGCCGACGCGGCCGTCGCGGCGTCCGACTCGTTGTGCGGCGTCAAGAGCAGCTCGATGCGCTGTGACGGCGTCCCGCCGTACGCGATCCAGACGTCGGGCAGGATCGGAAAGTCCTGCGTGAACCGGCGCTGGTGCTCCGGCCGGCCGTAAAACAATTCTTCGATGCGGTCGCGTTCCATCGGCGTCACACCACGGGTGGCCGCGTCCGCGGCGGGCGGCGCGCCAGTCTGGGGGCTGCATTCGTGCGTCAGCGCCCGTATTCTGCCACGTGCCGTCGGCTGCGCGCACGGCGATCGACAGCGAGCGCGTGGCCTGTCCTCTAGCCCTGCTGCGCGGCGTCGGCGCCCTGACGCTCCCGGTCCTCCTTGTTGGCCACGATCGGCTTGAGGGCGCTCAGGCTCTTGAGGGTGTTGTACCAGAAGGGTGCGCCCAGGCTGAGGAGGCCGGCCGAAAACAGGATGCCCCAGAAGTGCAGGTTCGACGGGCGGACGAACAGCGCGGCGCGACCCAGGTTGCCGACGGTCGCCAGGCTCACGCCCGCCCACACGGGCGTGGGCCACCACGGCGAGAAGTCCCACGAATGGTACGGGTCGGGCACCAGCTGAAAGCCGGCGTCGCCGGCCAGGCCGCGCAGCGTCGTCGCCTGATCGGAGAGGCGCCGGACCTCGGCGTCGCGCCCGTTCGCGCCGGCGTTCGCCGTCTCGTCGGCAACCCGCTGAATCGTGTCGGACACGCCGGCCAGGCGCGCCCGGGCGTCGGCGCTCGTGGCAAGCTGCGACAGCAGATGGAACGTGTCGAGGTGAAGCCCGAACGCGACGACGATCGAGAACGCGACCGTCCACAACCGCATGTAAGTGACAAACCGCTGCGACACGCGGTCCATCGTCGCGTCGAACCACCCCGGCAGGTCCCACCTGGCGATCGGCCGCGGCTCGCCGCTCGTCGTCGACTGGATGGCCAGCCTATCGTGCGGGCCTACCGCCTGGACGGCCATGGCCTCGACCCGCGGCGGGACGTTTCGTGCCGCCGCCACGATGTAGGCCATGCGCTGCTCGTCGGTGGCGGCCTGCGCCAGGGTATCCGGCGCGGTCGTCCTGCCGGCGAGGACATCCATGACGCCGATGAGCTCCTCCACGCGAATCGCGCTCGCGTAGTGCAGCCGCGCGAACCATCGGCCGATCACGGGAATCTGCCGGGCGCCCGCGAATCGCGACATCGCCGAGTCCGAGATGATCGGGTGCTGGAGGACGCGATCCGTCAGCGCGGCCGCGCGATCGCCCAGCTCCGGGTGGACCATCCGGAGCACCTGGTCGATCCCCCACCGCAGGTTCGTGCCGCGCAGCCCGAGGACTGCCGACGCGGTCTGCACGAAGATGGTCACCAGCAGGCTCACCGTCAGCATGACGACGGCGAAGGCGATGGCCATGTCGAGATGATCGAGCGTCATGGAGGCCTCCTCAGTTCGGCGGTCGGGCAGCCGGCGTGCCGTGCCCGGCGGTCGCCCGCAGATCGCGCTTGCCCTGCCGTGCCCCACGTCGTAACGTCCAGGTCATGATCACCGTGACGGCCGACGCGGCGGGCCGGCCCGTTTCCGTGCGCTCGGACGAGGAAATCGTCGTCACGTTGTCCGAGAACCGGACGGCCGGCTTTCAGTGGGCGATCGAAGCGGTCGCCGGCAATCTCACGCTGGTCTCGACCGACTTCGAGCCCCCCGCCGACGATCGGCCGGGGGCCGGCGGCCGCCGCGCCATCGTGCTCCGCGCCGGCGCCCCCGGCGCCGGCGAGCTGCGCGTGCGGTCTGAGCGGCCCTGGGAAGGCCGGTCGGAGACCGCGCGCGCTCTCACGTTCAGCTTCGTCGTCAGATCCGCTTGATCGTCCAGAAATCGTCGGCCAGGTTGTCGTCGGTGATGTACGCATAGGGCATCGTGAAATAGCCGTCCAGCGCCCAGTTCGGGCCCCAGGAGTTCCTCACGATGATCCGCTGCGACGCATCGTCGTAGCCGACGGCCAGCACGGCGTGGCCGCCCAGCTGCTTTTCCTTCGGCTTCGGCATCGGCATCCGGCCCGTCTTGGCGACCGCGTCGCTCTCGAAGCTCTCGTACACCGAGAAGCCGAAGACGAAGGGATAGCCGTCGGCCAGGCACCCCCTGAGCTGATCGAGCGTCTGCACGAGCCGCTGGTACAGGATTGCCCGGTGCTTCGCCCCGTCGCGGTAGGTGCGCGTGTTTGGCCGGCTCCTGAACTTCGAGATGTTGTACGGCCAGAGCGCTTCGTGCGGACCGCCCTGCTTGGCGATGCTCTTGATGCCGTCCCGGATCATCGCGCCGGCGTCTTCGTCCACCGTGTTCTCGATGACCCGCTCGTTGTAGTAGATGAACAGGCGGGACGGCACGAAGACGTCGGCCACCTCCTGTTTCATCTGGTTGAATTCGAGCGCCGCGGCAATCGCGTTCGCCGTGCAGCTGCCCAGTTCGCCCTGGTCGTAGACGTCGGGGCAGGCCGACCGGAGGTCGACGCTCGGCGGCAGCGCGGCCAGCCGGCGCAGCGGCGCCTGGTAGATGCGATCCCGTTGATCGGGCAGATCGGGGACCCAGCCGTACCCTCTGAGGCTGCGCGACTGCAGGCGCGCGCGGGGGGGCGACGCGCGGGCGGTCCGCTTCTTCTTGGCCATCGCGGCTCCTTCCTGTCCGGCGGGGGCTCGAGAGCGCCGGCGGCGAGCGGCGATCATACGTCGGTTCGGCGTCAACCGCGCCGGCCCCCGGACAAAAAGTGCCGGTTCAAATCAGACGTGACTGCGGTAAGCTGCCGCCGACCCGTTGTGCGAACGGCGGCCCCACTATGACCGATGTGGCGTCCAACCCCCAGGAGCTTCTGAGCCGGATTCGGGACAAGCGGACCGTGGTCGACGCCTTCCTGTCCCGCACCCAGCCTCGCAAGCGGCGCCTGCTCAACACCACCATCGTCGGCGGCACGCTCGCCGCCGCGCTGACGGCCGGTCCCGCCGCCGGCGGGCAGCCGTTCACGGCCTGGCTGACCGCGACCCTGGGCCTGCAGTCGCCGTCATGGCGGCTCCTGTGCGCGGCCGCGTCGGTTTCCTCCGTTTTGGCGACGGTGGCGACGCAGTTGCTCAAGTCCAACAACATCGAGGAGCGCGTCGCGCGCGCTCAGGCGTGTCGGGCGAAGCTGGAGGTCCTGGACACGGCAGTGACGCTGGGACAGCTGGACGGGGAGCAGGCGACGTCCGAGTACTTGAAGTGCGTGGAAGACGCCGCGTTCCTGGGGCTTCCCTGAACATCCGCCCGCCGAGGGAGGACGAGATGTCTGACGATCAGGTGCACGCCGGCTCTCCGATCCGCTCCATCCCGACCGACACGGGGGCCGGTCCGCGTCCCGGCATCGCGCTCTGCCTCTCGGGCGGCGGCTACCGCGCGATGCTCTTTCACGTCGGGTCGCTGTGGCGGCTGAACGAGCTCGGCTACCTGCCGAAGCTGTCCCGCATCTCGAGCGTCTCCGGCGGCTCGATTGCCGCCGGCGTGCTCGGCCATCGGTGGAGCCGGCTTGCCTTCGCGAACGGCGTGGCGGCCGGCTTCGAGCGTGAGGTCGTCGGAACCACCAGAACGCTGGCCGGTCACACCATCGACGTCGGCGACGTCCTGAAGGGCATCTTCATGCCCGGCACGATCGCCGACAAGGTCGTGGCCAGCTACAACGCGCTCCTGTTCGACCACGCGTCGCTCCAGGACCTGCCCGACGCGCCGCGCTTCGTGATCAACGCGACCAACGTACAGTCCGGCGCACTCTGGCGGTTCTCGAAGCCGTACATGTGGGACTGGCGCGTCGGCAAGGTGCCGACGCCGAAGACCGAGCTCGCCGCAGCCGTCGGGGCGTCGTCGGCGTTTCCCCCGGTGCTCTCGCCGGCACGCCTGAAGCTCGCGAATGCCGACTTCGAGCCGGGCTCCGGCTACGACCTCCAGAAGCCGCCGTACACGGAGGACGTCTACCTGACCGACGGAGGGGTTTACGACAACCTCGGCCTCGAGACCGCCTGGAAGGAATACGACACGATCCTCGTCAGCGACGGCGGCGGCAAGATGGCCCCCGACGCGGCGCCGCACACGGACTGGGCGCGCCACGCCCTGCGGATCAACGGGCTGATCGACAATCAGGTGCGGAGCCTGCGCAAGCGGCAGGTCATCGGCTCCTTCGAGAGCGGGGAGCGCAAGGGAACGTACTGGGGCAGTCGTAGCGACATCAGCGCATATCCGGCGCCCGGGACGCTGCCGTGTCCCGTCGCCGAGACCATTGCCCTCGCCGAGTACCCGACGCGCCTTGCCTCGGTGCCCGACGTCACCCAGGAGCGGCTGATCAACTGGGGTTACGCCGTGTGCGACGCGGCCATGCGGGCGCATGTCGACCCGACTCTCGCGCCGCCGGCGCGGTTTCCGTATCCTGCCGCGGCCGTCGGCGCGTAGCACGTCGGCGACGCTCTTTCCCACGCTCACGCGTCTATCCGGTGTGCCTGCGCGCCTCGCGCGCGCGGAACCTGCTTCCGGCTGTCGAGCTGTACGACACGGCAGCCAGCCGCAGGTCGAGGCGCCCTACCGGCTGCTGCTGCAGGAGATCACGTGCGAGAGCGGCGGATTCGAGAAGTTCATCGGCCAGCTTCCGCTCGAGGCGGCTGTCTGACCGTAGAGTGACCGTTGAGCACGAGCGAGACCGGCATCTTTCGGCGCAGGTGTTGCAGCGCGGCGCGGGCATGGCCATCGAACACCCACCGCCGCCGGACATCCCGCGGCCGCCGGATCCGATCGACAAGCCGCCGCCCGACATCAAGCCGGTGCCGCCGCCCGATATTCCGCCGCCCCCGGGCCCACCGGACATTCGTCCGCCACGGCCCGACTTGCCTCAGCCGATGTGAGGCTGGCAGGCCAGCGCCGTGCGCAGCAGCTCTTGGGTGGCGTCACGCGCGCCGACGAGCTGCAGTCCGCACGGCAGGCCGACCTTCGTCGAACCGCAGGGCACCGACACAGCCGGGTGGCCGGTCAGGTTGAAGAGCTGCGTCAGCCGCAGCATCACGCTCCTGACCGGCTCCTCGCTCGAGCCGACGGGCACCGTCGTCGCGCCGATCGGCGGCGCGGGGATCGCCAGCGACGGCAGCAGCAGCGCGTCATGGCCCGCGAGCGCGGCGTCGACCTCGCGGCGGAGGAGCTCGCGTCCCCGCAGCGCCCGCACGTAGTCCTCCGCCTGGACGTAGCGTGCCATCTCAAGGCGCAGCCTGACGGGCGGCGTGTACCGATCGGGAGCGCTGTCGAGCGTGGCCGCATGATAGGCGGCGGCGTCGGCGAACGACAGGTGCAGGTAGATCGTCGCGATGGCCTCGTGATGGTGGATGGCCGCTTCGTCGATTCGCGCGCCCGCCGCCTCGAGCCGGGACAGAGCGGCGTCGAAGCGGGCCCGCACCTCGTCGTCGAGGAGATCGCAGAAGTACGGCCGGAGCACGGCCAGCTTCAGCCCGTTGGCGGGACGTGACGTGAGCGTCCTGGACGGGGCGCCCATCAACGCCCGGTAGACGAGCCAGGCGTCGCCGATCGTGCGCGCGAGCGGTCCAACGTGGTCGAGCGTCCGCGATAGCGGCACGACGCCCTCGGCCGGGATCTCGCCGTAGGTCGGCTTCAGGCCGACCGTCCCGCAGGCAGCGGCCGGAATCCGGATGGACCCGCCCGTGTCGGTGCCTATCGAAGCGAGCGCCATGCCCGCGACGATGCTGGCGGCGGACCCGCCGCTCGAACCGCCCGGCGAGCGCGACGGATCGCGCGGATTGCGCGCCGGACCGAAGGCCGAGTCCTCGCTGGTCGTGCCGAACGCGAACTCGTGCAGGTTCGTCTTGCCGACGAACACCGCGCCGTTGTGCCGCAGGTTGGTGACGGCCGGCGCGTCGTGCTCGGCCCGGTGGCCCTCACGCACGCGGGAGGCGGCGGTCGTCGGGAGGCCGCGCACGTCGAGGAGATCCTTGAGCGAAATCGGCACGCCGTGCAGCGGGCCGCGGTCGTGGCCGGCCGCCAGCTCGTCGTCGGCCTCGCGCGCCTGGCGCCGCGCTTCGTCGGCGGTCACGAGGATGAAGGCGTTCAGGCGGGGGTTGTCGGCCTCGATCCGCCGCAGGCACTGCTCGGTGACCTCGAGCGACGAGATCTCGCCCGCCCTCAGCCGCCGGCCGAACTCCTCGATGGTCAGCGGTTGAATGGCCGTGCTCATCGCGACGCGTCGTCGTTGAAGTCCGCCGCGCGGAGGGCGCGAGTCGCGCGCGCGAGCGTTTCCAGGAGCGCTTTCAGCTCGGGCAGGCCGCGCCGCTCCGCATCGGCCAGCGCCGCCTTCAGCCAGCCGTCGATCGTCATAGCTCCACCGCTCCCGACTGCGCCTTCTCGAGCGCCTCGATCTCGTCGAGCGTCGCGACCGCCCGGCGGAGGTGCGGGATGGCAATCGACCCGCCCACCACCAGCGCCACGTCGAACGCCTCGAGGAGCTCCTCGCGCGTCGCCCCTTCCTGGCGGCAGCGGACGACGTGATAGGTGATGCAGTCGTCGCAGCGGAGGACCATCGACGCGACGAGGCCGAGCAGTTCCTTGGTCTTGACCG
Source organism: uncultured Acidobacteriota bacterium (assembly GCA_963840225.1). Classification (GTDB taxonomy): domain Bacteria; phylum Acidobacteriota; class Vicinamibacteria; order Vicinamibacterales; family CAVVIG01; genus JBLMXQ01. The sequence continues at coordinate 696,591 of CAWIYH010000003.1, read as the reverse complement.
GCAGGGCACCGGCCTCGTACGCGCGCGCGTCGAGCGCGAAGAAGCGCTTGATGTCGAGATTGCCCGACGAGAGGATGCGCTCGTTCATCCGCTCGCGGAACGCACGGAACTCGCTGAGGCTCATGGGCGGCCTTTCTTGACCGAGACTGCCACGCCGTCGCGCAGCGGCACGGTGGTCGTCAGCAGGGCAGGGTGCGCGTTGATCCGCTCGTTGTACTCCGCGATGGCGCGCGTGTCCTCGGGGCTGCGCTTCGGGCTGTCCGTGAAGCCGGGCGCCACCTCGCCGTCCCACAGCACGTTGTCGGTGACGAGCAGGCCGCCGGGGCGGAGCAGCTCGATCAGGCGCTCGAGCATCGGGTTGTAGAGCTTCTTGCTGCCATCCTGGAAGACGAGGTCGAAGGGCCCGGCCACCTTTGCAATGGTGAGCTGGGCGTCGCCCACGATGACGTTCGCCCGGTCGGCGACGCCGGCGCGGGCGAAGTTGTCCTTCGCGATCTGCGCGCGCGCCGGCTCCATTTCGAGCGTCAGGAGCAGGCCGTCGGGCGGCAGCGCGCCGGCCAGCCACACGCCCGAATAGCCGATCGCGGCGCCGACTTCCAGGATCCGGCGCGCGCCCACCGCCGTGGCCAGCACCCTGAGCAGCGCGCCCACCTCGGCGTCGACGATCGGCAGGCCGCCCGCCCTTCCGGCGCGCGCGATGTCGTCGAGCACGGGGTCGCCCGCATGGTTGAGATGCGCGAGGTACCGTTCGATGGCGTCAGGAATGATCTGGCCCATAATACCGTCGGTCGCGAAAGCCGGAGCCTCGCGCTCCATTCTATTCGTCATACCTATGCGTCATACCAAGATCATCGCCACGGCCGGGCCGGCGACCAACACCGACGCCGCGCTCGACGCGATCATCGCCGCCGGCGCCGACATCATCCGTCTGAACTTCTCGCACGGCACGCACGACTCGCAGCAGGCCACCTGCCGACGGATCCGCGCCGCCGCCGCGCGGGCCCGCCGCGAGGTGGCGGTCCTCCAGGACCTGGGAGGTCCGAAGATCCGGACCGGCGCGCTCGAAGGCGGACGGCCGCTCCACCTGGAGCGCGGCGAGGCCTTCCACATCGCCACCGGCACGTTCGCGGGCGGCCCCGGCCGTGTCTCGACCTCGTTCGCCGGCCTCGCGCACGGCGTCCACCCGGGCGATCGCCTGCTCCTCGCCGACGGGCGCATCGAGCTGCGCGTCGAGTCGAGCGACGGGACCGAGATTGCCACCACCGTCGTCGAGGGCGGCGAACTGGGCGAGCACAAGGGGATCAACGCGCCGGGCGTGGTGCTGCCGGCCTCGGCCATCACCCCGAAGGACGTCGACGATCTGGCGTTCGGGATCGCGCTCGGCGTCGACATGGTGGCGGTCAGCTTCGTGCAGACGGCGGCCGACCTGCGTCAGGCCCGGCGCGCGATGGCGGAAGCGGGTGCGGCTCCCGAGATGCCGCTCATCGCGAAGCTGGAGCGTCCGGCCGCCCTCGAGCACCTCGACCAGATCCTCGATGCGTGCAACGCGGTCATGGTGGCGCGCGGCGACCTGGGCCTGGAGATGCCGCTCGAGCGCGTGCCGCGGGCGCAGAAGGAAATCACCCGCGCCGCGCGGCGGAGCGGCATGCCGGTGATCGTCGCGACGCAGGTGCTGGAGTCGATGACGACCCACGCGCGCCCGACCCGGGCGGAGGTCAACGACGCCGCCAACGCCGTGGACGACGGCGTCGACGCGATCATGCTGGCCGCGGAGACGGCGATCGGCGCGTTCCCCGCACGGGCCGTCCAGACGCTCGACGCCATCATCCGCGACGCCGAGACCAGCCCGTCGGCCGAAGCGACCATCGCGATGCCCGAGGCGATGAGCGACAGCCACGTGCAGGCCCTGTGCGAAGCGGCCGTCACCCTCGCCAACCGGGGCGACGCGCAGGCGATCATCGCCATCACGCGCGGGGGCAGCACCGCGCGCCGCCTCTCCGCGCTCCGGCCGCGCGCGCCGATCATCGCCGCCACCGAGCGCGCCGACACCGCGCGACGGCTGTCGCTCTACTGGGGCGTGCTCCCCTTCCGCACCGACATCGGCACGGACATCTCGGCCGCGGGCCACCAGGTCGGCCGCCAGATTCTGGCCGGCGGGCTCGTTCCGCCCGGCTCGGCGGTCGTCCTGATCAGCATCAGCCCGGACCTCACCCGCCAGGACGCGAACTACCTGAAGATCCAGCGGTTCTAGGCCTTCACGTCTCGAGCAGCGACTTCAACGAGACGAGCGCCCGCTGCCACCCGAAGGCGACGACTTCGTAGTAGCGCCGCCAGCGTTCGCTCTCGTCGAAGCCGCCCTGGGTCACGTGGACGCGAATCGAGCCCGGCTCCTCGTCGGCCGGCGCGCAGGTCACCTCGAGCGCCATCGGCCCGATCGGCTCGCCGTCGGGCGGAAGCCAGTACAGGTCCGCGACGAAGAACCCGCGGTCGGGTGTGAACTGGACGACCGTGCCGTGCAGCACACCGCCGAGCCGGCCGAGGATGTCGTCTCGGAAATCGGTCGGCGGCCACTCGATCGCGTACGGACCGAACGGCCGCGGCGCCGTCACCGCGCGCACGGTCCGCCACCAGGCGCCGAGGGCCTCGGCGTCGAAGAACGCCTTCAGGATGCGTCCGGCCGGCGCCGCGATCGCGATCGAGACGTCGAGCCCGGGCTGCGCCTGCTTGTCCGGGGCGGCGGAGCGTGATCCGAGCATGGGACGTCCGCATCATAGCATCGGCGCTGATGGTAAAGTGGCGGCATATGGCGCAGCAGCCGCTCGCGTATCTCTATCCCGAGTTCCTCGACAGCGCCGAAGCGCGGCCGATTCGCATCCTGTCCGAGTACCTCGAGCCGCTGAGGCGCTTCCGGCAGCAGAAGATCCAGGACACCGTCGTCTTCTTCGGCTCGGCGCGCGTGGACAGCCGCGAACGCGCGGAGCGGGCGCTGCGGACGCTTCGAGCGCGCGGCGTTCGCGATGCCGACGAGCTGTACGAGCGCGAGCTGCTGAAGAGCCGGAAGGCGGTCGAGTGGGCGCGCTACTACGAGGACGCCCGCGAGCTCGCACGGATGCTGACCGCCTGGAGCCTGTCGCTCAAGTCGGAGAACCATCGATTCGTCGTCACGTCGGGCGGCGGACCGGGGATCATGGAGGCGGCGAACCGCGGCGCGCGCGAGGCGGGCGGCAAGACCATCGGGCTGAACATCCGCCTTCCGTTCGAGCAGGGCGCGAACCCGTACATCACCGACGGCCTGCACTTCGAGTTCCACTACTTCTTCATGCGGAAGTTCTGGTTCGCCTACCTCGCCAAGGCGCTCGTCATCTTTCCGGGCGGCTTCGGCACGTGCGACGAGCTGTTCGAGATCCTGACGCTCGTCCAGACCGACAAGCTCTCCAAGAAGATCGAGGTCGTCCTCTACGGGCCGGACTACTGGAATCACGTCCTCGACTTCGGACCGATGGCCGAGTGGGGCGCGATTGCGGAGAAGGACGTCGAGCTCTTTCACTACGCCGACACGCCGGCCGACGCCTTCGAGCGGCTGCGCGCGCACCTGGTTGCCCACCACCTCGAGCCGCGGGACGAGCAGGAGGCGGCTGCCCCGGGCATTGCCAAGACTCGCGGCTAGCGGGCGCGGAGGCGGGCCCCGCGAGAGAAGAAGAGCGATGACCACAGAAGAGCGGCAGAAGCTCGTCGATCGATACAAGGACGGCTACCAGGCCGTCGCCGAGGCGCTGACCGGAGCGACCGACGAGGAGCTCGACGCGCACCCCGCGCCCGGCCGGTGGTCGGCGCGCGAGATCGTCCATCATCTCGCCGACAGCGAGATGATCTCCGCGGTCCGCCTGCGCCTGCTCATCGCCATCGACAACCCGCGCATCGTCGGCTACGACCAGGAGGAGTTCGCGCGGCGGCTGTACTACGATCGGCCGATCGAAGCGTCGCTGAAGGCGTTCAAGGCCGCGCGGCGGACGACAGCCGACATCCTGGACCGCCTGACGCCCAGCGAGTGGGCTCGGGGCGGCACGCACACCGAGCACGGGCCGTACACCGTCGAGCGCTGGCTCGAGATCTACGCCGCGCACGCCCACGACCACGCCACCCAGATCCGGGTCGCGCGCGCCTCGGCCCGGAAGGCAACCTAGTTCCGTCGCTCAGTACAGGAGGAACTCCTGCCGCGTCCGGTTGAACGCCTCGATGCCGCCCGTCCAGCTGTCGGCGATCTCCCGGGCGGACGCGTCCGCCTCGATGGCGTCGCGCAGCGCCCCGGATCCGGCAAGGATGTCGATCGGCGGCTTCACCGTCTCGTACTCGTAGGGCGGCTCGCGCCAGAGGAACTGCACGCGGTCGCCCGCCCGGAGCGCGGCGATGATTGCGACGCCGGTCTCGACCGGGCGGAAGGCGCGGCGGTCGAGCACGTGGATCTGGCACCCGCCGCACGGGGTCCGGGCGTGCTTCTGGAACGTCGGCTCGAAGACGACCGGGCGGAAGTGGACGCCGGGCAGGTCGAGGCGGTTCATCGAGTCGGCGAACCGCTCGGCGACGGTCCACGGCGCGCCGACCAGCTCGAACGGCCTGGTCGTGCCCCGGCCCTCCGACACGTTGGTCCCTTCCAGCAGCACCGTGCCCGGATATACAAGGGCCGTGTCAAGGGTGGGCATGTTGGGGGACGGCATCACCCAGGGCAGGCCGGTGTGGTCGTAGTACATCCCGCGGGTCCAGCCGTCCATCGGGATCACGTCCAGGTCCGCCCCGATGCCGAATCGCTCGTTGAAGAGGTTGGCCAGCTCGCCGATCGTCATGCCGTGGCGCATGGGAATCGGATACTGGCCGACGAACGACTCGTAGCCCGCGACGAGCATCGGCCCCTCGACTGCCTCTCCGCCGATCGGATTGGGCCGGTCGCACACGATCACGTTCACGCCGTGTCGCTTGGCTCCCTTGAGGCAGTTCGCCATCGTGTAGACGAACGTATAGATGCGCGCGCCGATGTCCTGCAGGTCGACGACGAGCAGATCCAGGCCGGCGAGCATCTCCGCCGTCGGTTCCCGCGTCTCGCTGTAGAGCGAGTAGACCGGCACGCGGCGAATCCGATCCTCGGCGTGCCCGGTTTCGATCATGTTGTCCTGCACGTCCGAACGGAAGCCATGCTGCGGGCCGAACAGGGCGCCGAGGCGCGCGCGGGGATGCGCCGCCAGGCGGTCGGCGACGTGCCGCCAGTCGCCCCCGATCGATGCCGGATTGCAGACGAGGCCGACCCGGCGCCCGTCCAGGAGGCCGGAGTCGAGGAGCCGTTCGGAGCCGAGCCTGACGCGCGCCACGGCGTGATTATAGAAGGTGGCGCCGCAGCCGGCCGACAGGGCCGGCGGCGGGCGGTGCGGCACTTGCGCTGAGGGAGCCGGTTCGATACACTACGGTTTCCTGGTGGCCTGTCCCGCCTGCTTCGCCCGCGTCACGAGTCGATTCGAGCCTCCGTCCTGACTCGCTCTCTTCTCCACGTGAATGTCGAGCCGACGCGTCGGACCACCCTGCGTGAGGAGAGTTGTATGGGTCGAAGGCTGTACGTCGGGAATCTACCGGTACTCCACGGGCGAGGCGGAGTTGCAGGAGCTCTTCAGCCGCGCGGGTCAGGTCGAGTCCGTGCGCGTGATGCGGGACGCCGCGACCGGACGGGCGCGCGGCTTCGCATTCGTCGAGATGGCGACCGACGAAGAAGCCCAGAAAGCGGCCACCGAGTTCAACCAGTACCAGATGGGCGGCCGCAGCCTGACGGTGAACGAGGCGCGCCCGAAGCCGGAATTCTCCGGCGGCGGCGGCGGATTCGGCGGCGGGCGCGGCGGTGGCCGTCGCGAGCCCCGCTGGTAACGCCGCGATGAAGGCGTGGGCCAAAGGCGATCGAGTCGTGCAGCCCACCTACGGGCCCGGCACCCTGGTCGAAGTCAACGAGCAGCACACGGTGATTGACTTCGACGAGCACGGCCGGCGCACCTTTTCGACCCGTCTGGTCGTGTTGCAGGCCACCAGCGAGCCGCCGCCCGTCAAGGCTCCCAAGAAGCGCGCGCCGCGCAAGAAAGCGGCGGCGTCGTAGTCCGGGAACGTTTCCCAGCCAGTTGACCGCGCGGGCGGGCGCACCGCCTGCCCGCGCCAGCTCCCGCCAACCCCTCACCCGCCGAGCCGCACCGTGAAGCTCGCGTCGACGCGACGGCCGGGCAGCCGGTAGTACTGCGCGTCGCCTAGCTCGCTTTCGCTGACCGCCGGCCGGCGATCGGTGAGGTTGCGTCCGTCCACGCGCACCTCCCAGATGCCGCGCCGGTATCCAACCCCCAGCGCGATCGTCGCGTATCCGTCCTGCAGCGCGCGATTGCGCTTGTCGAGATACTGCGATCCCGTCACCTGCACCTCGCCCGAGCCGACCCACCCGTGCGGCGGCGCATATACGACGCCGACCGAGGCCAGCTGGTGCGGCGACATCTCGAGCCGCTTGCCCGACAGCTGGGTCGGCACGCCGTCGAACTCGGTGAGGTAGTCGCGGAAGGTCGCGTCGTGAAAGCTGTACGTGCCGCGCACGGTCGTCCAGACCCCCGGGACGTACCAGCTGGCGCCCGCTTCGAACCCCGCGAAGCGCTCCGTGCCGGCGTTGGTCAGCGCCGGGAGGCCGTTCACCGTGGTCGCGACGACCAGGTTGTCGAAGTTCATCACGAACGCGGTCGCCTCCAGCGTCGCGCGTCCCTGCCATCCGCGCAGCTTGAGGCCCGCTTCGTAGCTTCGCGAGGTCTCCGGATCGAGAATCCCCTCGCCTTCGCCCTCGCTCTCGCCGATTCCGAAGTCGACCGCGGCCGGCTTGAACGTGTCGCGATAGTTCGCGAACAGCCGGAGCGCGTCGGGCCCCTCGCTCCACGCGGACCACGTCGCGCCGAGGCTGCCGCTCGGCCGGACGTGGGTCTGCGCACCCGGATCTTCGGCCGGCTTCGGCCCGCCGCCTTCGTCGCCTTCGCGCTCTTCGCTGGTGAGGTTGAGGCGCACGCCGGCGTCCACGCGCAGCCGCGCGAGCGGCGTCCACTCCGCCGACAGGTAGCCGCCGGCGAACTCACGCCGGTCGGTCATCGTGACGTCCAGCACGTCGGGCGGCGTCACCGCGACCTTCGCTGACCCGTCGAGCGGCACGTGATAGTCGAAATCCGCGCCCGAGGCGTCCCCGTTGCCGTGCAGGTAGTCGCCGCCGAAGAGGACGCGCAGGTCGGGACGCAGGGACCAGGCGGCGTGGCTGTCGACGTAGAGATCGGTCAGGTCGATCTCTTCCCGGAGTCCGCGTGCGTTCAGTCCCGTATCGGTGATGTCCCCGAGGAAACCGCGCAGGATGTCCTGCGACGCGCGCGAGACCGACGCCATCGTCGTCCAGGTGTGCGGGCCGGCGCCACGCTCCCACCCGAACGCGGCCAGGATGCGTTTGTCGTTGAAGAATGCGCCGGCCGGATTGTGGTTCGCGTCGAGCGGCACCTCAGCGGTCAGCCTCGCCCCCGCGCGCGGATGCGGGCTGGCCGGGTCCTGATCGAGCCACGTGGCGTCGCCGGTGAACCACATGCGCCCGCTGGACAACGTCCGTGAGCTCCGCCACAGGGCGTGGCCCCGGCGGTACGACGTCCGGTCGTCCTGGAAGCCCTGACGCTCGCCGTCGACGCTCAGGCGCGATTGCCACACGCCGTGCGGCAGTGCGAACGAGGCGGAGCCGCCGCCGCTCTGGTAGCTGCCGACTCGCCCGGAGAAGGTCTCGGTCGCCGTCGCCGGATTCTTGTGGACGATGTGGATGACGCCGACGAAGGAGGTGGCGCCGTAGGTGACCGGCGCCGGTCCGCGCAGGATCTCGATCCGCTCGACATCGTGCAGGTCGAGGGTGCTCAGCGCCGGATTGAATGCCCCGCCCCACGGCACGTCGTCGACGACGAGCAGGAACGCATCGAACTCCTTGAGGCCCCAGAGGCCCGGAACCGCGCTCGCGGGTCCACCGTCGCCCCCCGGGGCGATGTCGACGCCCGTGGCGAGCGCCAGTGCGCTGCGGAGATCGGTCACGCCCCGGTCGGCCAGCTCGGAGCCGTCGATCACCTCGATCGCCACCGGCACTTTCTCGGGCGCTTCCGGGGTCCGGGTCGCCACCACTTCCACCTGTTCGTGGATGGGAGGCACGGCCGGCGGCTGGGAGGGGGTCTGGCCCCATGCGGGGACGGCCAGGACGGTCGGGAAGACGGCGATGCAGACGTGCACGAGAGCTCTCGTGGGCCGGAGCATCCAATCACTGTAGAGCCGGGCGTTACCTACTACCACTGTCCGTAGTCGGTCCCGGCGCCGGAGTGTCCTGCCGTCCGATCAGGGAACCAGGCGGATGACGGTCTCGGTGATGCCGTGGACGAAGACGAGGAGCGGCGCGTAGGCGTAGAGAAACGTGGCGGCGCCGAGCGCGGCGGCAACCCTTGCCCCGGCGCCAGACCGTTCGAGGCGCGGCGTCGGCTCGATGAGCGCCTCGATCCGGCTGGTAATCGCCCCGCCGCCGACGAGCGTGCTGACCGGTTCGGAAGAGAGCCCCGCATCGGGCGTCAGGCGGGCGATTTTGAGGAGCGCAGAGGCGAGCGCGATCCGCAGGCGGGGATTCGTCGACGCCGCGCTGTCGGCTCGATGCTCGGCCGCCGCCGCCCAGGCCCGCTCGATCGCGCGCGCGGCGGGCGACCATCCGATCAGGTCCGGGGCGGCGCACATGGCGAGGCGCTTCAGGTTGTCCCGTGCCCGGCAATGCCCGATCTCGTGCGCCGCCGCGGCGGCGAGCTCCTCCGGCGTCAGCGCGTCGAGCAGACCGCGCGTGATCAGCAGCCGCGGCCGGAGGATCCCGATCAGGGCCATCGTCGGCTGCGCCACGTCGACGCAGTAGGCCGGCAGGTCCACCCCCGGGACGGCAAGCGGCCGAGCGGCGGCCATCCACAGCCCGGTGCGGCGGGCGACCCGCGTCCAGGCGGCGGCACCGCGGGCCGCCGCGGCGACGAGCAGCACGAGGCCCAGCACGGCGAGCGCCGCGACCGTGAAATCGAATCCTTCGGTGAAATCGCGCGGCTCGAAGCGCCAGTAGGAAGGCAGGAACACGCCGGCGACGAACGCGGCCGACGCGGCCGAGGGCAGCAGCCGCAGCGCGAGCCATCGCGCGGACGCCTGGCGGTTCGCCCTCCCCGCGCGCCGCGGCAGCACGCGGCCGGCCGTGGCGACCGCGCCCGACAGCACGACGTTCAGCAGGACGAACCAGGCGAGGGCGAGCGTCGCGCCGTGCAGCACGTACGTCATGACGTCTCCTCCGGTCCGAGCGCCTTGCGCTTCTCCTGAATCAGCCGCTCGAGCTCGCTGAGCAGGTCGCGGTCGCGGTCCGACACCGCGTCGACGAGCGACGACAGGACGGGCAGCGGTTCACCGTTCTCGCGCCTGAACAGGCTGTGCACGAGCTCGGCGGCGACCGCCCCCTCCAGTTCCGAACGTGACGCCGTCGCGCGATAGACGAATGCGCGCCCGACTTTGCGGCGTGTCAGCAGTCCCTTCTTGAAGAGCCGGTCCATCGTCGTCATCACCGTGGTGTAAGCGACGTCGGGATCCAAGCGCGCGCACGCCTCGCGCACGCTCAGGTCGCCGGAGGTCCAGACCGCACCCATCACCTCGCGCTCGAGCGCGCCGAGGCTGTTGTGCAGGATCTCCTGCGGCGACTTGAAGCCCCAGAATCGAAACCGGCGGATCACCGCCGACGAGCGTAGGCCGTCGGCCGGCACGAAGTCAATGGACCCTCCGGCCGCGCTATTTCGCGGCGCCCTGGATCGACAGCGCGACCTTGACCTCGTCGCCCACCAGGAAGCCGCCGGCCTCGAGCGCGGCGTTCCACATCAGCCCGAAGTCCTTGCGGTTCAGCGTCGTCTCCGCCTCGAACCCGGCCTTCAGGTTGCCCCAGGGATCCTTGATCGCTCCCAGGTAGCTCACCTCGAGCGTCAGCGGCCGGACCACGCCCCGGATGGTCAGGTCGCCCGCGACCCGGAACAGGTCGGTCTTGATCTTCTCGACGTGTGCGCTCTTGAAGGTGATGGTCGGGAACTTCTCGACGAAAAAGAAGTCCTCCGAACGGAGGTGGTTGTCGCGGTCAGGTTCGTTCGTGTCGACGCTCGCCGTCCGGATGATGAAGTTGACCGACGACCTGTCGGGATGCGCGTCGTCGAATTCGATCGTGCCCTCGAAGTCGGAGAAACGGCCGCGCACCTTGGTAACGAGGTGGCGGACCTGGAACACGGCTTCCGAATGTGCCTTGTCGATGACGAAGGTCTTGCCCGAAGCGGCTGATTCCATCGGTGGGAGCTCCTGTATTTTGGTTGACCGATATAACGTCGATAGGTGAACTACTGCATCGAATGCAGCCGCCTCACGGCCTGGTCCGGACGGCATCGAGCAGGCGAATCAGCTTCTGACGCTCGGGCGAGGCGAGCTCGCTCAGCGCCGCTTCGCCCGCCTGCCGGACGGGGCCGTCGAGATGATCGAGCACCGCGCGGCCGGCAGGCGTGATGCAGCACAGGTGCTGGCGCCGGTCCCGTTCGCACCGCTGGCGGCGCACGAGTTTCTTGGCTTCGAGCCGGTCGAGGAGCCGCGTGATTCCGGGCATCTGTTCGATCATGCGGGCCGCCACTTCGAGCGTGGGCAACCCCTCGTCACCGGCGCCTCGAAGGATGCGCAGCACGTTGAACTGCTGGACGGTGATCCCGGCCGGTTCCACGACGTCGGCGAGGCGACGCCGGACGACGTCCGCGGTGTGGAGCAGGCCGACGACCGCCTCGTGCGCCGGCGACTTGAACGGCCGGCGCTGTCGGAGATCGCGCTGGAGCGGCGTGGCACGGCGACTCACTGTTTCGAGCATGTCAGGTCAATAGATGACATGTCAACCAATCCGAGGACATCCTGTTCATCTCTTGTTACCCCTGCCTGGAGCCCATTGAGGACTCGCCGGGGAAGACGCCGCGGGCTTTTCCGGCGTCCGGCGAGCCCAGAGGGAAGCCGGCTGCACGCCGGAACAGACGGCTCTGTTGCCCAACATGGGGCGAAGATTACATGGCTGGCGTCAAGAAACTATGCAGCTCGACCGCCGTGATCGCCCTGTATTCTGTGCCCCGCCATTTGCAGTAGCGACGGGCGAGGTGTGGGATGAGCACGGAACTGTGCCGCTGGACGCTCTCCAATGGATCCACAAGGCTAAGCTGCATCAGCCGGCCCCTCGGCTCGGGGTCCGAGCTGATTGTCATCTACTGCGACGGGCTGCCGCTGCGAAACCAGGTGTGCGCTGACGAAAGCGAGGCCTATCGCTGGGTCAACGAACATCGCGCCGCCTGGGAGGCGGTCGGGTGGCGCTCTGAATCAGCCGCCTGACAAGCGGTTTTCCCCCGGAGGTCGCCATGACTGAACGGAGCTCCAACGCACGGCGCGTTCTGTTCGTCGACGACGATGCCGATACACGGCGGGGGTATTGTGAGTATCTGACCGCGCTCGGCTTCGACGTCCGGACTGCCGGCACCGGCGAAGAGGCCTTGAATCTGGCCAACACCTGCACGCCCGACGTCGTCGTCCTGGACCTCGGCCTTCCAGACATCGACGGTTGGGAAGTCGCCCGGCAGCTCAAGGCTGCCCCTCGCACCGCCGCCATTCCCATCATCGCGCTGACCGGCGCCGACCTCCCGCACGAGCGGATCAGCTCGATGCGCGCCGGCTGCGACCGTCATCTCTCCAAGCCCTGCGATCCGGCCGGCCTGCTCGACGCGCTGCGCCGGTCGGTCGGTCTGGGCGACTGATCGGCGGCGCGTCGAACCGCGACATTAGAGCCTTTCGAGCGCGGGTGCTATGCTCGGCTCGTGCGGCTCCGCCTCGTCGGTCCGGTGCTGTGTGCTGCGCTCCTCTGTCTGGCCGCGGCGGCGGCCGCGCAACGCGGCTTTGGCTTCTTCGGTTCGGGGCGGGCAGTCACCGTTCACCCGAACATCCCGTACGACGGTCGCTTCACGTTCGTCCGGGTGCGATACGAGACCGCGCCGGGCGGCTACTGGTACCGCGGCCTTCCCGCCTGGGCGCACGGCTATCCGCTCGCCGAGCGCAACCTGATGAAGATCATGAACGAGGTGAGCGACCTCGGCGCGCACGACGACGCCATCAACACGGTCGCACTCGACGACCCGGAGCTCTTCAGGTATCCGATCGCGTATCTGATCGAGCCGAGCTGGTGGATTCTGACCGACGCGGAGGCGTCGGGGCTCCGGGCGTACCTCCAGAAGGGTGGATTCCTCATCGTCGACGACTTCAAGGCCACCGGCGATTTCGGCAGCGCCGGGTGGACGCCCTTCGAGGACAACATGCAGCGCGTGCTGCCCGGCGCCCGGTTCTTCGAGATGAAGGCCAGCCACCCGATCTTTCATTGCTTCTTCGAAATCGACGACCTGGACATCGTGCCGCAGGCGTACAACCGGGGTCGCCCGATCTTCCGGGGGCTCTTCGAAAACAACGATCCGAACGGCCGCCTGCAGGCGATCGTCAACTACAACACCGACATCTCGCAGTTCTGGGAATGGTCGGGGCGCGGCTTCCGGCCGATCGGCGAGACCAACGAGGCCTACAAGCTCGGTGTCAACTATCTGGTCTACGGCCTGACGCACTGACGCCCGGGTCGGCCGTTCCTCGACCCGCGGCAGCCCATCGGCCGCCGGTGCTAGTATCGCGGGCGGGTGAAGGTCACACTGCGGCTCAGGCCCTCGGTGACGATGGCCGCCGGTGCCGACGGCGGCCTGGTGTTGCAGGCCGACGGCCGCCTCGTCCTGCGCCAGGAGGCCGAGCCGGCGGCCGTGAAAGAGGCGCTCGCCGCGCTCGACCGGCCGGACGCCGACGAGCGGGCGCTCGGCGCGCGGGTCGCCGAGTCGGACGACGTCGAATCCCTGCTTCGCTGGCAGCACCTCCTGGCGCTCTGTCTGGATCGACGCCTGATCGAATACCGCGTGGAATGCGACGGGGCGTGGCTCGCGACCGTCGTGCCGCACGGCAGCGGCGTGGAGGCGCCCGCCCGTCGGCTGGCGTCCGCCGGCTGGCGTCTGTCTCGGTTCGCATGGCTGCGGCGCGACGGCGAGAGGATGCTGCTCGAGTCTCCGCTGGCGAGCGCCAGCCTGGAGGTCGGCCCGACGGCGCTTGCCATCATCGGCGGGCCGCCCCGTGCGGCGTCCAACGGCGGCGACGCGCCAGGTTGTCTGGGAGCTCTTCTCGGTCAGTACGGATTTCTCGAGCCGCCGGGCGGAGACGCCTCGCCGGCGTCGCTGGTGTGGGAGTTCCACGACGCGCTGTTCCACCACGCCAGCCGGCTGCGCGCGGGAACGGCGAGCGGAGCGACGTACCGCATGCGCGGCCGCATTCCAGCCTGGCCGGCGATCAAGCGTGGCGGCACGGGCGCGAGGGTCAGGCTCGCCGTTCCCGATCGGGACGCGTTGGCGGCATCGGACCTGCCGTTCGGGATCGTCGCGGCGCGCCGACGCTCGATCCGGCGCGCCATCATCCCGTTGGCCGTGAACGAGCTGTCGGAGTTTCTCTTTCGAACCTTCCACGCGTCGAGCGTGGACTCTGGCGATTCGGCCGAGCGGGTCCGGCGCCCGGTACCGTCCGGCGGAGGGCTCCACGAGCTCGAGGCCTACCTCGCCGTCCGCCAGTGCGCCGGCCTGCCGGCCGGCTGCTACTGGTACGACTGCGTACCGGCACGAGCTCGAGACCCTCAGCCTCGACGAGACGCTGGCCCACGCGTTCGTCGACCAGGCGTCTCGCTCCTGGGGGCGGGAGCATCCGCCCCCGGACGTGTTCCTGACGATTGCCGCGCGCGTGCCGCGCGTCGCGTGGAAATACGAAGGAAATGCCTATCGCGTGGTGCTGCTCGACGCCGGGGTCATGCTGGAGATGATGTATCTCGTGGCGACGGCGATGGGACTGGCTCCCTGCGCCGTCGGGAACGGCGATCCCGCCCTCTTCGCGGCGCTGACCGATTGCGACCCGTTCGAGGAGACCTCGGTGGCCGAGTTCGCCCTCAGCGGACAGGCGTCGCCTTCCGACTAGTGGGTCACTCTAGGCGCGTTCCAGGATTTCCGCGGCAGCCCGCTCGCCGGAGGCGATGGCTCCCTCGATCCAGCCCGGCGCGAGCGACGTGTGGTCGCCTGCGAAATGGAGCCGGCCCTCCGGACGCGCCAGGTCGGGCAGAAACGACATCAGCTGCCCGGGCGCGTACCACGCATAGGCGCCGCGCGCCCACGGGTCGCGGTCCCAGCACTGGGTGACCACCGACTCCACGTACTCGGGGATTTCGCGGAACACGCGCGTCATCGCGCCGACGATCGTCCGTGCGCGCCGCGTCTCGGACATGCCGGCCAGCCGTCGCGCGGCGGGGCCGGAGAAATAGGCCTCCAGGATCCCCCGCCGGCCCGGGCGGGGGTAGCCGCAGAACACCGCCATGCCGGGGATGTCGGTGAAGACCGTGCCCGATCCGTCGATGCGATCCCAGAAACGCTCGCGGCACTGCACGAACCCGCGGACGACCGACGTGTTGGGCAGCTCGTCGACGACGCGGCGCTTGGCGCGCGATAGCGCCGGCGCGATCCGGATGTGCCGGAGCGCCGCATACGGCACCGCCACAATCGCGAAGTCGGCTGCGACCGACCCGCTGCCGCGCCCATCGCGAACCGTCACCTTGACGCCTCGAGGCGTGTGCCTGATGCGCGTGACCTCCCGGCCGTACGCGATCCGGTCGTGGTAACGGGCGGCCAGCGTGGTCGGCAGCCGATCCATGCCGCCGCGGATCGTGTAGGTGACCGTGTACTCGGTCAGCTTCTGCTGCGTGGCGAGAAACAGCGCCGACGTCGAATCGAGCCCCTCGCCGAACAATCCGAGCAGGCTCGTGCCGAGCAGCTCGACTGCCGCCGACGAAGCGCCCGCCCGTTGGAGCATCTGGCAGCCGTTCAGCCGATCGAGCGCCGCTCCTTTGGCGTCCGGCCAGCCGGTCAGGGCCGGCTGACCGATGTCGCTGACGCCGGGCGACAGGTAGGTCTGGAAGATGCCGGCGAATCCGAGCTGCCGTTCGGCTGCGGTCAGACGAAGGGGCAAGTCGACCCTTCCGGTCTCGTCGAAGCGGTAGTTGCGTCCGCGCAGGTGAAAGAGCGACGCGAGGTGGCGCGGATCGACGATCTGCAGCGGCAGGTCGAGCTCGCCGATGTAGGCGAGCAGGCGCCTGTGACAATCCACCACGTAGGTGGCGCCGACGTCCGCGTAGAGCCGGTCGGCGAACGGTTCGCGCACCGTTCGGATCCGGCCGCCGGCCCGGGGCCTCGACTCGAGGACGGTGACGTGGAAGCCAGCGTGGGACAGATGGTCGAGTGCCGTCAGCCCCGCCATGCCCGCGCCGATGACGATGACCTGCCGTCCCGCCGACCGCGCCATAGGTCTCCTCGGCCGGCCCGGTTTGCCGGGCAAAGGCCGCCAGTGTACTGTAGCGGTCGCCGCTTCACAATGTCCTGGCCCGTCCCCGCGCGCCATCCCCACGTCTCGGTCACGATCCTGTCAGGCGAGCTCCTTCTCGCGCTCGACGCCGACGGCGCGCGGCCCATCCCGGGACGGCTCGGCCCGATGATCCTGCCGCTCGTCGATGGCTGCCGATCGGTCCTCGACATTGCCGACGCGCTCGCGGGCCGGGCGACGGTCGCGGACGTCGCGGTCGGCGTGACCGAGCTCGTGGAAGCCCAGGTGCTCCTGGCGCACCGTCCCGAGCCGGTCGATCTGACGGAGGGGCTCGTCGCATCCGGAACCGACGCGGGCGACGCGCGCACAACGGTGTCGCTCGAGGCCGTGAAGGGGCTGGCGGGCGGGATCGTTGGGGTCTTCGCGGCGGCGATGCGGCGGGCTGGCGTGCACGTCGATCCGTCGGCCGCCGCCACGCCGCGGGTGGTGCTCGTGGACGACTACGCGCACGAGGACCTCGACGCGATCAATCGCGAATGCCTCACCGCCGCGACGCCGTGGCTCATCGTCAAGCCGCTGGGCGTCGCCCCATGGGTGGGACCGATGTTCGATCCCGAGCGGGGGACGCCGTGCTGGCAGTGTCTTGCCGCGCGGTTGAGCGAGACGCTTCCGGTTGGCGAATTCCTGCGGCGTCACTATCCCGGGGTGCGGGCGCCTCGACACGTGCCGCCCGCAGAACGCGCGGCCATCGTGCGAGCCGCGGAGGTCGTTGCCGAGTGGTGCGTGCAGCAGCCGGACGGGGAGACGGCGTCCTTCGTCCGGACCATCGACATGCGAACCGGGTCGATCCAGCCGCATCACGTGGCGGCGCGGCCGGGCTGTCCGGCGTGCGGCGGTGGGAGTGGTTCGCCGCCTGCCGCCGGATCCGTCGGGCACACCGATGCGGAGACGGGAGTGCCGGCGCGCCTGGCGCGGCAGGTGAGTCCCGTCACGGGAGTCGTGGCGCGCATCGCGTGTTCGGCGCACGGGCCCGCGCACATCGCCACGGCCGATCACGTGTTCCCGCCGGAGGTCGAACGGCCTGACGCGATCTGGCGAAGCTTCCGGCGCCGCACGGCCGCCTGTGGCGGCACGGACCGGGACGCCCGCGTGAGCGCCATTGCCGAAAGCGTCGAGCGTTACTCGGGCGTCTACCGGGAGTCCGACCGCGGCCGCCGGACCACCTGCGCAGCGCTCGGCAAAGCAGCCATCCACCCGAACGCCGTCATGGGCTTCAGTCCGGCGCAGTTCGCCGACCGGCGCGCGTGGAACCGCTGCCATCCGTCCAAGCCGGCGGCCGTTGCGGAGATGTTCGACGAAGAGGCGCCGCTCTGGTGGACGGCGGTCTCCCGACTCGGACGCGAGGACGTTCGGTGGCTGCCGACGGCGCTCTGCTATTTCGGGACCAGGCCTGACGGCGAGCGACGCGCCTGCTTCAGCGACTCGAACGGCTGTGCCGCCGGCGGAACGCTCGACGCGGCCATCGTCGGTGGCTTTCTCGAGCTGGTGGAGCGCGATGCCGTCGGCATCTGGTGGTACAACCGCCTGTCGCGGGCCGGCGTGGACCTTGCGACCGTTCCCGACCCGTTCGTGCTCGCGCTGGTCGATCACCATCGCCGGATCGATCGCCGGCTGGTCGTCCTCGACATCACGACCGATCTCGGGGTGCCCGTGTTTGCCGCCCTGTCGTCGGATCCGTCCGGCGGCGGGCTGACGTTCGGATTCGGGGCCGATTTCGACCCCCTGTCAGCGCTCAAGCACGCGCTCCGGGAGCTGAGCCTCTTTCTCCCGGAGCTGACGGCGGGGCGCCGCCGCGTTCTCTTCGGCGGCCCCGAGCCGCGTGGCTCGTATCTCGAGCCGTCGGCGACTCGTTCCTGGCCCGCCCTGAGCGGCACCGGCGCCTCGCAGGTTTCTTCGCCGGCGAACCTCGAGCGCGTTCAAGCGGTGGCATCCGCGCACGGTCTCGAGGTCTTCGTGCTCGACCAGACGCGTCCGGACGTCGGCGTTCCGGTCGCGCGGGTCATCGTGCCGGGCCTGCGGCACTTTTGGCCGCGGTTTGCGTCCGGACGGCTGTTCTCGGTGCCGCTTCGCATGGGATGGCGGGCGGAGCCGACCGACGAACGCGACCTGAATCCTTCGTTCATCCTCGTCTGAAGGCCGTCGCGCCGGGCGCCGGGAGCGGGTCTGAGTCACGATTCTTGACAAGGTGTACGGCGAAGCCTAACGTTGCCGGCAGCCAGGGGGACACACATGTCTGAAGCCTCAGCGAAGAAGTTCGTCGAGAAGCTCGAACACGACAAGGCGCTCGTCGCGGAAGTCAAGGCTGCGAAGGGCAACCTGGAAGCGGTGGCGAAGAAGCATCACTTCGAGTTCACCGAGGCCGAGCTGCGTGCCGTCGTCAAGCATCGCTTCGCCGGAAAGAAATCCGCGCACTTCGACGACCCGAATCTGACCTGCTTCTGATGCGGTGGGTCAGGGTTCCGGACAGCTCGCCGCACCACGGCACGGGCATTCGATCGGTGTCCGGCAGGCCGGATCCCGCGCAGGTGATCCGCGCCACGGTCGTCGTGCACTCGCGCTGCCGCGATCCCGAGCTGCGGAGGGAGGTCGACCGGCACATTCGCCTCGATCCGCTGGATCGGCCACGCCTCACGCCGCTGCAGTTCGTCCACCGCTACGGACCGCTGCGCTCGGACATGGGAATGGTCATCACGCACGCCCGATCGCACGGGCTGCGCGTGGTGGGCATCAGCAGCGCCCGGCATTCGGTGATCCTGTCGGGCACGCTCGAGCGCTTCGCCCGGGCCTTCCGGGTCGGGTTCGCCAACTACGCGCTGGGGGACGCGCACTTCATCGGGCACTCCACGCCCATGTTCGTGCCGTCGCCGCTGTCCGAAGCGGTCGCCGCCGTTCTCGGCTTCGACGATCGACCGCTTGCGAGGCCCGAGACCGCGACCGCCGGGCGGGGCCGCGGCGTCGGGCCCGACACGGTGGCGCGGGCGTACGGCTTCGCGCCCGTCAGGGATGGAGCGCGACGGCAGAGCATCGCCATCATGCTTCCGTACGGCGGCTATCGCGAGAGCGACCTCGTCGGGTTCTTCACCGGACTGGGACGTCGCGTGCCGGTCATCCGCGACCTCAACATCGACGGGCACTCGAACCAGCCGGCGCCGCCCGACGCGCTACGGCAGTTCGGCGACCAGCTGCGGGGCAAGTCCGGCCTCCTCGACGTGCTGGCCGGCGATCGCGCGCGCGGGCCCGGCTCGTCGCGGTGGAACGTGTTGTGGAGCATGGAGGCCGCGCTCGACATCGAGCTCGCCGGCGCGCTTGCGCCGGCTTCCGATCTCCTCCTGTGCTTCATGCCCGACAATCCGCGCGGCCAGTTCGAGGGCTTCGCCCGCACGATGACGCATCCGACGCGCCCGACCGTGATCTCCTGCAGCTGGAGCGCGCACGAGCACGACGTCCCGCCGAGCCTCCTCGGCGTGCTGAACCGGCTGTTCATGTTCGCGGCGTTGAGGAACATCACCATCTGCTGCTCGTCGGGCGACGACGGTGCGGCGCCCGGCGAGCGTCGTCGGGTGCACTTTCCGGCGTCGAGCCCCTACGTGCTCGCCTGCGGCGGATCGACCTTCCCCGATCCGGCCGGCGTCCGCCGCGAGAGCGTCTGGAACGAGCAGGTCGGGCCGAAGCACATGTCGTCGAGCGGCGGTTTCAGCCGGGTGTTTCCGCGTCCATGGTGGCAGCGGGATCGCGTGAAGCGCCGGGGCGGCGGACGGAGCGGGCGCGCGGTTCCCGACGTGGCCGCGAAAGCCGATTTCAGACACGGCTACCGGATCGTCGCGGGCGGGCGCACCGTCGCCCTGGGCGGCACCAGCGCAGCCACCCCGACCTGGGCGGCGTTGGTCGCGCGGCTCAACGACGCGGTTCGAAGCCCCGTTGGCTGCATCTCACCGCAGCTGTACAGCGAACGCGCGCGCGGCGCGCTGTACGCGGTGACCAGCGGCGGAAACGGGACGTATCGAGCGGCGCGCGGCTGGAATCCGTGCACGGGGCTCGGCACGCCTATCGGAGCGGCGCTCCTCGACCTGGTGGGGCGATCGGCGCGTGTACCGGCGCCGCGGCGTTCAGCAGGTCGGCGATCCGGCGCTGGCTGACGAGCGCGTCGAGCGCGCGTCCGATGTAGGCGGGCATCTCGCCGCGCGCCCGCGCGCCCATGGCGACGTCGAGCATGATCGAGAACTGCGCGGAGGCGTCGGCCACCAGCGACGCGTAGCGCGGGTCGTTCTCCAGGGCCGCGACGCCCGGGTCGAGCACGAGCAGATCGAGCGGCTCGCGGACCCCTGCGGCCCGGCGCGCCTGCAGGAGATCCAGCGCGGTGTCGGGACGGCCGTACCGCATCAGCAGCGCCGCCACGCCCGACGTCGTCGACTGCCAGCGCGGGAAGGGCACGTTGCCCTTCGCGACGTCGGACAGATAGGCGCAGATATCGTCGGCCTGACGCCCGCCGGCCGCAATGGCGGCCCGCGCGCGCGCGATCGACTCCGCGAATCGTACCCATTCCGGATGCAGGCGCCCGGCGTCGCCGAGCGGCTTCAGCGCGTCGGCCTGCGCCTGCGCGTCCTCCTCGCGGCCGCCGATGACGAGCACCAGCGTTCTGATGTAGAGGCTGAACGGCGCGTCGGGCTCGAGCGCCAGCGCCGCGTCGATCGACCGCAGGCCGCGCTCGGGCTCGCCCACCAGCGCGCTCGTGATGGCTTCGTAGAGATGGCCCGTGAGGACCAGCGGATCGAGGCGCGCGGCCTCGTGGGCCGCCTCGCGCGCCAGGCGCGCCGAAACGACGCCGAGCGGCGCCACCAGGCGCGTGTGGGTGAAGTCGTCGGTCGGATCCAGCGCCGCGCCGCGCAGCGCGTATTCGAGCCGCAGGCGGTAGCCCTCGCGCGTGTCAGGCTGCGCTTCACTGAGCGCGCTCCACGCGCGCGCCGATCGCGCGTCGATCGCCAGCGCGCGCCGCGCGTAGCTCTCCACGGCCGGGGCCACGGCGCCGATGGCCGCCCCGACGACGACCCGCGACAGCTCGAGGATCGCCAGCCCTTCGAGCGCCGGAACGGATCGCGGGCTGGCGCGAAGGACGGCGTTGAATCCGTCGGCGGCGCGCTCCAGATCCCCGGGATGGCCGCGGTTGACGAACCGGTTCGCGAAGTAGATGGCGCGCTGCAGCGCCAGCTCGGAGGTGGGCGCCGTCCCGGGTCCGGTCCGTCCAAGCTCGTGGCCGGGCAGGTTCAACCGTCGCCGAAGCCCGCCGGCGGCGTTCCGCACCAGCGACGAGTACTTGCTCCGCGACCCCTGGTACCGGTCGGCCCAGAGGACCCGCCGCGTCGACGCCTCGACGAGCTGGACGTCGAGCGTCAGGGCCCGCCGCGTCGCCGTCACGGTCGTGAGGATGCAGGCGGAGACCAGATAGGCGGCGGCGACCCGGGCCACGTCATGGCCGACTCGCTCCACGTCCTGGGTCGTGGGGGGCCACCGGATGTCGAGTCCGCCGTCGCGCGCCAGCTCGGTGGTCAATGTGTTCGGAATCGCGTCGCCCAGAAAGGCATCCGCCTCGGGGCCGAACACCCGGGCCGGCAGGGCGACGAGCGACAGCGGGCGTGCCGCGTCCGACTCCGGGCGCTTGTCGAGCGGCACGGGTGATGCGGTCGTGCCTGTGTCGGCAAGACCCGCGGCCATCTCGCGCGCCGACTGAAACCGGCGGTCGGGATCCTTGGCGAGGCATCTGAGGATCAGACGTTCGAGGGATGGCGGAACATCGGGCTTCAGGGAACTCGGGGCTGGCGGCTCCCGGTCCAGGATTGCCGCGATCAGCTGGGGTGTGCCCGAATCGCGAAACGGGCGCACGCCGGTGACCATCTCGTAGAGCACGACGCCAAGCGCGTACAAATCGGCGCGACCGTCGACCGCATCGCCGCGGAGCTGTTCGGGCGACATGTAGGGAACCGTGCCGACGACCTCGGCCGAATGGGAGATCGATCGGGTCATGTCGGTCGATTCGGAGGCCTCCAGGACTCGAGCCAGGCCGAAGTCGATCACCTTCACGTGGTTCGCCCGCGTGATCAGGATGTTGCCCGGTTTCAGGTCGCGGTGGACGACGTTGGCGGCGTGCGCGGCGGCGAGCGCCTCGGTCACCTCGCGGGCGTACGCGACGGCGTCGGCCGGCGCCAGCGGACCGTGGGCGACCCGGACGCTCAGCGGCTCGCCGTCGACGAGCTCCATCACCAGGAAGTCGATGCCGTCGATGGTGTCGAAATCGTGGACGGTCGCGATGGCCGGGTGGTTGAGCCTCGAGAGCGACAGGGCCTCGCGCCGCAGGCGCCTGCGCGCCTCTTCGTCCGCGACGAGGTCCGCCGGCAGCACTTTGATCGCGACGTCGCGCTCGAGGCGGGAATCGTGCGCGCGGTACGCCTCGCCCATGCCGCCGGCCCCGAGCCGGTCGAGCACGCGGTATCGTCCGAGGTCGCGCGGTATCAGGTTCAACGGCGTGTTCCCGCCTGCGTAGCTTACGCCACCCGCCGGGCCCGTGCCAGGCGCCTTCGCCGGCCGGGAGTTCCGTATAATGCCGTCGACGTGTCCGGGCGTTCGCGTGTCGCGCTCACTCTGTTCGTGGCCCTTGCAGTCGCCGCCGCGGCGCGGCCGGGGCCGCGCGGGCGGGAGCCTCTGGCGGTGGCGTCTCCAGCCCAGACCGCCACCCGCGTCGAGCTCACAGACGGGCTCGTCATCAAAGGGTCGGCGAGGATCGAGCCCGGCACGTACCGCATCCCCAGCCCCGCGCTCGACGCTCCGGCCATCGTCATCCGTGGCCACGACATCGTCGTCGACTTCGGCGGCGCCGTTCTCGTCGGCTCGCCCGGCAACGCCGCGCCCGATGGCTTTGCCGGCCTCGGCGTGCTCGTCGACGGCGGCGAGCGCATCACGATCCGGAACGCGAGGATACGCGGCTACAAAGTCGGCCTGCTGGCTCGCGGCGTTCGCGGCCTGACGCTGACCGGCGACGACGTCAGCTACAACTGGAAGCAGCGCCTCTACAGCGGCGTCGAGCACGAGAGCTTCGCCGACTGGATGTCGTACCACCACAACGAGCGCGACGAGTGGCTTCGCTACGGCGCGGGCATCTACCTGTCGGACGTCGAGGGCGCCCAGGTCGATCGCAGCCGCGCGGTGCAGGGACAGAACGGCCTGATGGCCACGAGGTCGCGGGCGCTGAAGATCTGGAACAACGAGTTCTCGTTCCTCTCGGGCGTCGGGATCGGCCTGTACCGCACGACCGACAGCACGATCATGCACAACCGGATCGACTGGTGCGTGCGCGGCTACAGCGACGGCTTCTACAACCGGGGCCAGGATTCGGCCGGGCTGCTGATGTACGAGCAGAGCAGCCGCAACGTGGTCGCGTACAACTCGATCACCCACGGCGGCGACGGGCTGTTCCTCTGGGCCGGGCAGAGCACCATGGACACGGGCCAGGGCGGATCGAACGACAACGTCTTCTACGGCAACGATGTCAGCTTCGCGCCCGCAAACGGCATCGAGGCGACGTTCAGCCGCAACGCGTTCGTCGCGAACCGGGTGGAAGGCAACTGGCACGGTGTGTGGGGCGGGTACAGCTTCGACACCCTCATCGCCGACAACACGTTCGTCCGAAACGACGAGGCGATCGCGATCGAGCACGGCCAGGACAACACGATCGCCGGCAACACGTTCGACGGCGACGGCGTGGCCGTGCGCCTGTGGATGAACGCGCGGCAGGACCCGGCCTGGGCGTACCCGAAGCGCCACGATACCCGCAGTCGCGACTATCTGATTGCCGGCAACACGTTCACGCGCAGCCGCGTCGCTCTGCAGCTCACCGACACGACGGGCGTCGTCGACGCCGGCAACCGGTTCGACGGGGTGACGTCGGTCGTCGAGCGGCATGGCGACACCGGCGGTTACCTGAGCGAGGCCGCCGTCCCCTCGCGCCTGCGAGGAGTCACGCCGCCGGCGCCGATGCCCGACGGCATCGACGCGATGACGCCCGCGGGGCACCGGCGAGGCCGCGACGCGATCGTCGTGGACGAGTGGGGCCCCTACGACTGGCGCTCGCCGAAGCTGTGGCCGGCGGCAAGATCCGACGCCTCGCCGCTGCGCCTCCGGGTGATGGGGCCGCCCGGCCGATGGCGCGTCGAATCGGTTCGAGGCGGCACGCTGTCGGCCGCCTCGGGCGACGTGCCCGGCGAGGTGACGATGGAGCCGGCTCCCGGCCGCGTCGTGGACTTCGACGTGGACCTCACGTACGTCGGCTCCGAGGTGGTGTCGCGCACCGGCGAGGTGACGCCGGCGGGCCGGCCGTACCGTTTCGGCTATTCACGGTTCCACATCCCGGTCGACTGGACCGTGCGGTTCTACGACGCCGGCGCCGCCGGGGATGCCATGGGCACGCTGGCGTCGCTCGCGACGGTTGCGAAGGGACGGCCCGTGCGCACGGAGCATCCCGAGCGCCTCGACTACCTCGCGTCGCGCGCCCTCGCCGCCGGGGTGCCGGCCGACCACGTGGCGGTCGCTGCGGACGGCCGGGTGACCCTGCCCGCCGGTCGGTACGACCTGCGCGCGATCTCCGACGAGGGCATTCGCGTGTGGGTGGACGGCCGGCTGGCGATCGACGACTGGAGTCCGCACGAGTCGACCGCCGACGTGGCGTCCATCGGCGGTGGACGCCACGCGCTGCGGGTCGAGTACTACGAGGCGACGGGCGACGCCGAGCTGCGCGTCGAGCTGATCAAGCGAGCGCGCTGAAGGGCGCCAGGTCACTCCGGCGGACGGCTCGCCGGCGGGGGTCGGCTACGCTCGACCGGCGAACTCGCGCGTCTCGGTGTGCACCTTCACCTTCTCGCCTTCCTTGATGAAGAGCGGCACGCGGACCTGAAGCCCTGTTTCGAGCGTCGCCAGCTTGGTGGCGCCGCCGCTGGCGGTGTCCCCCCGAACCGCCGGCTCGGTCTCCGCCACCGTCAGCTCGACGTGCGGCGGGAACTGCACTCCGATCGGGTTGCCGTTGTACTTCTGGATCTGCACGAGCACGTTGTCCACAAGCAACTGCGCGTCGTTGCCGAGCATGTCCGCGCCGAGCGTCAGCGTTTCGAACGTCTCCTGGTCCATGAAGTGGTAGCCGTTGGCGTCGGCGTAGAGATAGGTGGCGGGGACCACGGCCAGATCCGGCTCGGCAAAGCGGTCGCCTGCCTTGAACGTGCGGTCGAAGACGGCGTGCGTCAGCAGGTTGCGCATCTTGACCCGTACCAGGGTCTGCCCGCCGCGGGCCGTCGGCCTGGCAATCTCGACGTCGAGACAGTGATACGGAGCGCTCTCGAGCTCGAAGAACATCTTCCGCTTGAGATCGATCGCGTCGATGAGGCTCGCCACGACCGTCGATTATACCTTCACGCCTTTCGCGAACGTGGCCTCCGGCACCAGCCCACGCGGTCCCACGCGGGTCTGCCTGCGCGAATCGGTGAAGGTGAACGGGGTGTCGTCGCGCCGGAAGACGGCAACATCCGCTGGCGCGCCAGCCTGCAGCGTGCCGCACAAGGGTGGAAGCGGGTACACCTTCGACGGCGTGACGGTTGCGCTCGCGATGACTCTCTCGAGTGGCAGGCCGAGCAGCAGGAACTTCGAGAGCGTGGTCGCCAGATCGAACACGGGACCGTTGGCATTTCTCGAGTGCAGGTCGCTCGAAATCGTGTCGGGCCACCAGTCCTGTGCCGACGCGAGCTCGGCGGTCTTCCACGAGAAGTTGCCCGACCCGTGTCCGACGTCCATGACGATGCCGCGCGCCTGGGCGTCTCGAAACGCGCGCACGACCTGCCCGGCCGCGTCCACCGCGCCGTTGGGCTGCTCGCGCAAAACGTGAGTGACCACGTCGCCGCGGCGCAGCATCGCCAGGATCTCCCCGAGCGGTGCCGGCGACCCGCCGACGTGGACCATCAGGCCGACCCCGGTCCGATCCGACGCCATGCGCGCGCGGCGCAGGACCTCCAGATCCCGTCCGGGCGGCAGGCTCGGCGTCAACCGCACCTTGATGGCGACGATGCGGTCGCGATTGGCGGCGATGACGCGCTCGGCCGCGGCCGGATCGACCAGGGCGAGATCGTCGAGCTCGTTCAGGGTGACGAGCCCGATGGTGGAGATGTTGAGGGCCGCGTAGACCCGCGTCCTCGACGGCTCGATGACGTCGCGCCGGAATCCGGGAAAGGTCGTCGCGCCCGACGATCCCGCGTCGACCACTGTGGTGACGCCGTGCGCCAGTGACCCGGCGTCGGCATCCAGGGCGACGCCCGCGATGCCCTCGAAGACGTGGACGTGGAGGTCGATCAGGCCGGGCGTGACCAGCCGTCCGCCGGCCTCGACGACGGTGCGGGCGCTCGGGCGGGGGATGTCGGCGGCAATGCTGGCGATCCGGCCGTCCCTGATGGCGACGTCGCGGACGGCGGACAGTCCGGCGGAAGGATCGACGACGTGACCGCCCTTGATGAGCGTGTCGTAGCGGTCTGGCTGCCGGGCGAGGCCGAGAACACCCAGCGACACCATGCCGAGGAACTGCCGGCGGTCGGAATCCACGGGCGAGAGATTACCACCGCGGTGTCGCGTCCGGAACGCGACGGGGATCGGACCCGCGCCGGGCTCGCGCGAGCGACCCTGCTACTGCAGCATGGTCTCCGCAAACCGGGCGAACGCGTAGACGTCGTCGAACGTGCTGGCCAAGCCGACCGACACGCGCACGGCGCCCGTGCTCCGGCCGTCGAAGCAGTGCCGCAGGTCGTCGGGCGTCAGCGGGTGCTCCGCATGTGCGAAGCAGCTGGCCAGCTCGCCGGACGAGAGGCCGAGCGCCAGCTCCCCCGCACCGGGGTTGCAGAAGCAGCCGGTTCGGAGCGAGATGCCCCGCTCGCGTGAACGCGCGTCGACGATGTCGTGGTCGATGAACCGGCCATCGGCGTCGCGGAAGTTCATCGCGATGGTGCCGCCGCGGCGATCGACCGTGCGCGGCCCGTAGACGGCGACGAGCGGTCTCCCTGTGGCATGCCGCATGCCGGCCAGGCGGTCGAGCAGCCACGCGGTGAGGCAGTCGACGCGTGTGTGAATCGTGTCGAGGCCGATGGATTCCAGCAGGTCCAGCCCGTACTCGACCGCGGGCACGCTCGCGTAGTTGACCGTGCCGTCCTCGAAGGCGGTTCCGCCCGGCGCGAGGTAGTGCCGATCCGGGTCGACCGATGCCACCGTGATCGTGCCGCCGGCGAACCAGGGCCGATGAAGCCTCTCGAGGGCGGCGCGCCGGGCGATGAGCGCGCCGACGCCGGTCGGGTACCCGAACATCTTGTAGAAGGAAACCGTCACGAAATCCGGCCGCCACCGGGCCAGGTCGAGCGCGTTGGTCGGCACGAACGCCGCGGCATCGAGCAGGACGTCCCAGCCATGGTCGTGCGCCCGATCGATCCACTCCAGCGGGTGCTGCACCCCCGAGAAGTTCGATTGCGCCGGGTAGGCGAACAGATGCGGCGCATCGGATGTCGCGCGGTCTTTCAGGGCGTGGTCGATGGCCGTCCCGTCGCTGCGCATCTCGGGCGGGGTGACCGGCACGTAGACGGCGCGCGCGCCGCGCGCTCTTGCGTACTCCCGAATCCCGTTCACCGAGTTGTGATTGTCGAACGTGAGCAAGAACTGGCCGCCGGGCGCGAACGGATAGGCCTCGCCCACGAGCTTGAGGGCGTGCGTGGCGTTGGCCGTGAAGACGACCGTGTAGTCGTCGGGAGGCGCATTGAAGAATCGCAGCACATGCGCCCGCCCCTGGTCGACGAGCTCGGTCGCGCGGCGGGACGCGGGGCTCGCCGAATGCGGGTTGCCGAGCACCTCCGCGGCGAGCCTGTCGGCGTGCTGCCTGACCAGCGACGCCGGGTACGGGGCGGCGCCCGTATAGTCCAGGTACACATGCCCCGCGACATCGAGCCGCGTGAAGTCGCGGGCCCGCAGATTGTCGATGGCCGCCGTCGAGCCGTACGCCGGACAGGCGGCGTCGAGCGCCCGCCGGGCTTCCTCTCGGGACTCCAAATCAGCAGGCTCCCGGCCTGCCTCGCGACGCTCAGGTGAAAGGCGAGGCGGCGCCCCGGTCAAAGCCGCCCCGCGAGCCGCGCGTGCCGAACGCGGAATACGCCTTCGCCAGGTCGTCGGACCCGCACTGCGGGCAGGCGGGCTTGCTGGCGCCCATGACGAGCGCCTCGAACGGCTTGCCACAGGCCCGGCAGGTGAACTCGAACAATGGCATATGCGCAGGAGAGATGCAGGATGCGCGGAAAGGTGACGGTCGAACGCGAGCCAAACTGGGACCGTCAGGGTCGCCGGACGGCCCGGAGGCCAGCGAGCGGGGTTGACAGGGCGCCTGTGACGTTGATAATCGGCGTGACCTCATTCGCCCCTTGAGAGGAGGACATTCTCGATGCTGACTCGGTCGGCGGCCGCTCTGGTTCTCGTGGCGCTGGTCGGTTCGATGGCGGCTGTGGCGGCAAGCGACGATCACGTGCTCATCGCCACGGCGCTGTCACAACGGATACAGAACGCGCGGGCCGACGCCGACGACCTCTCACGGATGATGGACGGGCGGATGTTGCTGCGGTTCCGGCGGGCGGGGCTGCTGGTGCCGGTCGCGCGCTCGACGCCGTTCTTCTATCTGCATCAGGTGCCGCGGCGCTTCCGCTACCTGCGCCCCTGGACCCGCCTGTTCCTCACGCGGTTGAGCCGGCAGTTCCACGCGCGCTTCGGCGGGCGGCTGCGCGTCACGGCCCTCGTGCGCGACGCGCGCTACCAGCGCGTGCTCGACGCCAGCAATGCCAACGCGGCCGCGGCCTCCGGCCCCCTGCGATCGTCGCACCTGACCGGGGCGACGATCGACATCTCCAAGCGGTTCCTGAAGCGTCCGCACCTCGAGTGGATGCGCCGGGTGCTGTACGACCTGCGCGAGCGTCGCGTCCTTTATGCGCTCGAAGAGTTCGGCCAGCCGTGTTTCCATGTGATGGTGTACCGCAGCTACCTCGAGTACGTGCGCGGCCTTTCGTCCTAGAGGCTGGCCGGAAGTCTGCCAGTCCTCCCTCCGGAAGCCTAGAAGCAGCCTGACGGCGGATTCTCCGATTGGATCCCTCCCCGTCAGAAGCATATAAGTCATTTGTATTCAGCTATTTAATATATCAGACTCGACTGGAGCGATCTTTGTATGGTGGCTCCCGTTCGTCCCTGATTCTGGTGTGCCATCCTGGGCAGGTTCGAAGACGGCTTCCGAGGAGAACCCTTGACCCGTAAAGTCACCGCCTTCATCGCCACATTGTTCGCCTTGACCGTCGCGGCCCCGGTGCATGCCAGCACCTTCACCCTCGACACCGTATCGGTCAACCTGAACACCTCAGATCCTGGGCTTGTTCTCTGGGAGTCGCCGCTCTCCGCCCTGGCCCCCTTCGATCTGACCAACGTCGGAGATTCGGTGACGGCGCAACTGTTTACCATTGGCACCAACGAAAGCGCCTTGAATCTCGACGACCTGCTTCCCCAGGCCATCGACGTGGCCATGTCGTTCAGCACGCCCAACCCGGGCTTCTCGGGTGAGATTTACGGGCTGACCGGGGCGGCCTGGTTCCTTCAGAGCTTCGGGTACGTCGCCTGGGACAACCCGCTGCTGGTGTCCTTCGGGAACACGGGCCTGCTGGCCATTTCCCTGACCAACGCGGTCTTTGGACTTCCGGGCTCCGCTGTGATCAGCGCCGTCTTCGAGCTTCGACAGGTCGATACAGGCGATCCGGCCGGCACGACCGTTCCGGAGCCGGCATCGATCCTGTTGCTTGGACTCGGTCTCGGCGGATCGGCCGTCAGCCGCCGGTTCTTCCCCGCCCGGAGCTGCCGCGCGTAAAGGCGGATCGTTCGGAGTGCATCCAAGAAGGGCTTGCAGCCATTGGCTGCAAGCCCTTTTCTTTGTGGCCTGGCCTCGGCCTTCTCCAGGATTCTGTCGGCGAACCCGGTCCTAAGGACACTCTTATTCGAGGGCCAGAGCAAAAGTAGTTGAACCAGACAGAGATATAGGTAAATTTTTCACAGTCCGTAACATTTATCACGAGATACAAGCCGAGGCTTGGAATTTACTCTAGCAAAATCACAGGAAATTCGCGTACGGCCAGGATCTGCCCACGGCACAGCTTATGCTCTGATGCAACGCATCAGGAGTGTCTATGGCTGCTTCCCTGGAGCGTGAGGCGTTCCCCACTACCGAAGTACAGTTTGACGATGTGATCGTTGCTCTGGACCATCAGCGTGTCGGTGAGGGTGCCGGCAGCTGGGTTGTAGAGGTTCTGGGCGTGCACAGCGCGGGGTCGGACCTCTGGGTCCAGATCGCGCGGAATGGCGAGCCGGACGACACCCTGGTCCTTCACGTGCTTCCGGAAGCAACCGTCGGCGATGCGCTCGCAGCCCTGACCACCGCCAGGCCGGCGTGGACATCGCTGCCGCACGTCCTCGACGCACCGCCTCGGCACTGAGCACGTAAGGAGCGATCGCCAGCCGGCATCGGCGGTCGCCCGTTCTCCCGAATTCCTTCGACAAAAACCGATCGTCCGGCACGGCCGGTTTCGGCCTCCGTCAAACGCGTGCCTCCGAACGGTTCGCGTACGCCGCGGTTTCTGGCCGATTTTCGCGCGTGCGATCTGACAAAGTCGAACTAGGCCGCAGGCCGAGCCGAGCCGGTCTCCACCGCGCGCCGAACGGCTTCGCGCACGTGCGTCACGTCGTCGGGGCGTCCGGAAAGCTCGATGGCAGGGCAGATGTCGGCGTCGCCATCGACGGCCAGCGCGTCGCTCGTCACGATCACCACCGGAATGTCTCGAACGAGTGGCCACCGCCGGAGACGCTCCAGCGAGTCCCATGTCCCGGCCACGCGCCGAGTCACGTCGAACACGATGACATCCGGCCGTGTCCGTTCCACCGCCAGCAGCACGTCGTCGGGTTGCAGGGATGTCGCGGTGGCTGCAAAGCCGGCCGAGTCGAGTACGCCCTTCAGAAAATACGCCACCCGCGGCTCGGGGCTGAAGACGACCACGTACGGGGTCGGGGTCTCGCCCATGCGCTTCCCGGAGCCGCAAATGGCATGCCGCAGGTCTCGTTCCAAACGGCGGGCGCAGGCCGCTGACGCGTCCGCGATCCTGGCTCTGACTGGCGGCCTCGCGGAGCCATTTGTCATTCCAGCAGGCGATTGGCGGGTGTTCCGATCCATGAGCGAGGCGACGGTCGTGGCGTCAGCGCCCCGGTCGCGGAACGGCGGTCGCCTGGGGGACCATCCGCAGCAGTCGGTCGCCTCCAGGAAACGACGGTCCGCGAGGGTTGCTGGTGGAGAAGTAGATCGCACCATCAGCGCCCTCGGCCACGTCGCCGATGCGCCCGAAATCGCCGTCGACGAGGCGCTCGGTCGCCACGACACGCCCGGAATCCTGCTCGTCGAAGCGGACTCTGCGGATGTGCTGGCCGTCGAGCGCGCCGATGAGGAGGTCCCCCTGGAATCGCGCGATTGCTTTTCCCGAATAGAAGATTGCAGCCGACGGATCGAGCACTGAGTCGAACGCATAGTCGCCGGGCGACGGAGAGGCGCCGGCATGAAGCACGTCTCGACCGTCCCAGAGCCGCTCGCCGACCCACAGCCGACCCGTTCCGATCTGCCAGGCGAAGGCGCCGGGCGCCCTGTGATTGGTGGAGATGATTGGCGAAAGGCGCGGGTTGTCCGATGGTGTCGTCCCGTCGTCGTTGAGTCGAAGGATCTTGCCGGCGTATGACGAAGGATCCATCGACTCCGACGGGTCGACTCCGGCCGCGAACGCGACGTACAACTTCCCATCGGGACCGAACCGGATGCGCGGCGTTCGGAGGGGCACGCTCGTGACAGCTTCGTCGAGCAGGACGGCGGCTTCGCCGAGACGATGGCCGACCTCGCGAAGGCGAACGACGCGGTTGACCGGCGCGCCGTCGTGGCGAAGCGCCGTGTACGCGAGGAAGAGCTGATGGTTCTCCTCGAAGTGCGGATGCCGTGTCATCGCGACGAGACCCACGTCCCGTGTGGCTGCCGCATCGCCGAGTTCGAAAGCAGGATCGGCGAGGAGCGCATCGCCTTCCCACACGTGGACGATACCCGAGGCGTCAGCGACGAGGATTGACCGATCGGGCAGAGGAACGATGGCACTGGGTCGATCGAGGCCGGCCGCAATCGTCTCGACGACGTACGGTGTGCCATCGTTCGTGCTGTGCGATGACCGGGCTCCGATCGACGTCGCGGCCGGGGCCGAGGCTCCAGCCGGCGTGCCGGTCACGACCAGCAGCAGCGGAGCCGAGCGTGGGCCTTCGCGCTCGACTCCGAAGACCGACGCGACGGCGGCCAGCTGCAGGGTGTGGGTGGCTGCCGTCATCCGGGGAAGCTGCGCCAGACACTGCGCCCGGGTGCCAGCGTCCGACCCCTCACAGCTCGCATCGGCGAGGGGCTGGCGAACGCCGTCGACGTACGCCACGTACCCGTACGAGAGGACCGCCCCGTCCGCCGACGTCTGATCCCAGGCCAGGTGTTCGTCGCCCGCGACCGTGATCGGCCCGGTCGGGACCGTCGGAGGGGAGGCCGAACCACCGCACCCGGCGATCGCCGACAGGACGGCCGCGAGGAGGATCCCGGAGGCAGACAACAAGGCCGCGGCCTGACAAAAGTCATCCCCGTCGGATCCGCGTGTGCGCCAGCGGCCCATAAACCTTCTGATTTCTACGATTTCCACGCCTGAGTCCGGGCTCGGACTTTGCTACTTCGCCCCGGCACGTGCACTCGTGGTGCCGGAATCCTGCCTCCGGGGAGGAGCTGAGGACCGGCGGGCGACTAACCAAGTATAAGTACCGGAGGCGACGTTGAGGAAAATCCTGCTACTCGGGCTGGTGGTGCTGACCCTGGCCTGTCCCTCGCGGGCGAACGCCGACTCCCTCGCGTTCGCGGGCACGGGCAAGGGCGTGGGGGGAATCACCATCGGCGGGTCGCTGGTGAACATCAGCAACGTCTTTGCCGGAGAACTCGACTGGACATGGCTCTCTGCGCCACCAGCGGGATTCGACTCCTCGATCGTCACCTACTGTGTCGACATCCTGAATGACGTCACCAGCACGCAGGACATGACGGTGCTGTCAACGGATCTGCTCACGCCCGCGACGTCGACCGACGTCACTCCCGACGCAGGCATGAAGGCGGCCTGGCTGTTCAACACGTTCGCGGCTGACGTCGATTCCAGCGGCACCGATGCCCAGGCGGCCGGTCTGCAGATCGCGATCTGGAAGGCGTTGTACGACACCGATGCCAGTCTCACGACCGGCAATGTGACATTCAGCGGTCTCTCGAGCGATGTCGCGCTGGCGGCCACTTCCTACCTGCAGGCGCTCTACTACGCCCCCGGTGTCTACCACACCTCGACGGCCGTGTGGCTGGATGCCCTCGATCCCCCACGCGGCGCGGGTCAGGATCAAATCACGGGCGTCCCCGAGCCGGGGACTCTCTTCCTGATGGCCACCGGCGCCATCGCGTTCTTCCGGCGGCGGCGATTCTCGATGCCGGCGTGAGGCTGTCCGGCACATTTCTGGGAGAGCTTTCGACGATGGTTATCCATACGTTTGCATTGGCTATCGATGTCGTCACGGCCTTGGCGCCGTTCTCTCACTCGGTGATGGCGGTTCTGGTCAGGGTCCCCGAGCCGTCGCCGGCCACCGTGATGACCGTCCTCGGGGGAGCCGCGGGCGCCATTCATTTCGCCCGAGTGGCGGTCCGGCACAGGCGCTCGAAGAAGCCGGACGCCTGAGAAGGTCCGGCCCGGTCAACCTTCCGCCAGATGCTCGGACGCCTCGTATTTTTCCAGATCTTGGCCGGGCAGGTCGCCAGCCCGATTCTGCCTTTCGATCGATCCGCGATCGGCCGTCACATTCGCCGGGCGGTTGGGTGCTCCCAGCCTGAACACGTGCGAATACGGCTTCTTGATCGGTGCGGCGGCGCCGCGGGCTCTTGATCTGGTCGACATGAAGGCATTCGTCCTTGGGTTTCTGGTTGCCGCCGGCTTGCTGGCTCTCCCGGCCGCGCTCTTGGCTCAGCCGCAATCTGCCTCTGTGCGCGGGACGGTCGCGGGCATCGACGGGCAGCCGGTCATCGGCGCGACAGTAACGCTCCTCGATCAGCTCGGGGTTCGGGTGGCCGCGACGCGGACCGGGCCCGCGGGTCGATTTGCCTTCGAAGAGGTCGCACACGATGCGTGCGCTCGACCGGTCAGGCGGGACCTCCGCAAACACGGCGTACGTGCCGGAAGGCGAATCGGTCGTGCCTCGGACCGTGACGTTCGGCGACGTGCGCGTCGAGCCTGAGGTCGACGACGATGGGCAACGCCGCCTGCACGGTCACTCGAGTGGCCACTATGCGGACCCGAACGTCTTCTTCGGCACGACGACCATCTTTCCGAACAGCGTCGCCAGGGGACAGGCCCGCGGACTCGACCTGCGGTTCGAGCTGCCCGCCCATCGCGGGTGGTCGTCCTACGTCAGCTACACGCTGTCGAAGGTCGTCGAGGAGGGGCCGCTCACCGGCGGGCTGTTCCTCGACGACAACACCCTCGACATCGCTCCGGGCGTCCGGTTCGTCCCCGACCACGATCAGCGCCACGTGGTGCCGCGGGCGTCACCTATCACAGCCCGGCCCACGGCGTGTCGGTGTCGCTTGCCGGCCGCCATGGAAGCGGCACGCCGCTGGAGGTCGCGGCCGGTGGTCTTGCCGACCTGTCGGGGCGCCCCGGTACGGCCCTCGTCGACTTCGCCGCCGGCCGCGTGCGGCCGCGGACGGTCTTCGACGCGACGGTCACCCAGCGCCTGCATCGTGGACGGCGGGTGGACCTGTCGGTTCGAATCGGGGTCCTCAATTTCACCAATGGCGCGTAGGCCTTGAACTTCGGAAACCCGTTCAGCGGCACGTGCCATCGGGACCTGAGAATTCGTTACGGTCGAGTTCCTGTCCGCTCTGCCGGGACGTATGATCGGCCTCGTGACGGCGCCGGTGCTCTCCATGGAGCAGATGTTTCCGATCGTGTACAAGGAGCTGCGGCAGATCGCTGCCCGCAAGCTCCGGAGCGAGCGCGATGGCCACACGCTCTGCACGACGGCGCTCGTGCACGAGGCCTGGCTCGAGCTCGCCAAGCTCAATCGAATCCAGTGGCAGAACCGGGCGCATTTCCTCGCCGTGGCCGCGCAGGCGATGCGCCGTATCCTGATCGACTACGCCGTCGCGCGGCGACGGCAGAAGCGGGGCGGCGGCCAGCCGATCGAATCGCTCGACGACGGCGATGCGCTGGCCATCGCCCACGAGCGCGGCGAGGAGCTGCTGGCGCTCGACGAAGCGCTCGAGCGCCTGGCCGCGCTGAACGGCCGTCAGGCTCGCATCGTCGAGTGCCGCTTCTACGGCGGGATGAGCGTCGAGGAGACGGCCGAAGCGCTCGGCGTGTCGCCTGCCACGGTCAAGCGTGAATGGACCACCGCCCGCGCCTGGCTGAACCGGGAGCTGCAGGCGTGACTGAGCCGTCCGGCCGCCCGCGCGCGATGTCGCCCGAGCGCTGGCAGCGGATCCAGGACGTGCTCGCGGCGGCCATCGACTGCGACGCCGATGCCCGCCGTCAGCTGATCGCCCATCGCTGCGGCGACGATGTCGATCTGCGTCGGGAAGTGGAGACCCTGCTCGACGCCCACGAGCATGACGGGTTCGTCGATCGCCTGGCCGATGCGGTCGCGCCGGCCGCGACGTGGGTGCGGGCGCAGGCCACCGGCCGCGAGGGGCAGCGCGTCGGCCAGTACGTGGTGCACGACCTTCTGGGAGCCGGCGGCATGGGGCTCGTCTACCGGGCCCAGGACGAGCGGCTGGGTCGCCACGTGGCTCTCAAGTTCCTCTCCCCGCATCTCCGCACCGAACCGGCCGCGAAGGAGCGGTTCCTCGTGGAGGCCCGCGCCGCCGCCGCGCTCGATCATCCGAACCTCTGCACGATCCATGAGATCGGCGAGACCGCCGACGGCCAGCTGTTCATCGCCATGCCGTTGTACGCGGGCGAAACGCTGCAGGCGCGCCTGAAGCGGGGCCGTCTCTCGTTTCCCGACGCGGCGCCGATCGCCGTCCAGGTCGCGCGCGGACTCGCCCGCGCGCACGACCAGGGGATCGTCCACTGCGACGTGAAGCCGTCGAACGTCATGCTGCTGGCCGACGGGTCGGTGAAGATCCTCGACTTCGGCATCGCCAGGATGGACGACCTGTCGCCGGACGGCCAGGGCGCGCCCCTCGGCACGATCGCCTACATGAGCCCCGAGCACGTGCGTGGAGCGACGGTCGACCATCGCGCGGACATCTGGTCGCTCGGGGTGCTCCTCCACGAGATGCTGACCGGCGTGCGGCCCTTCGGCGGGGACGATCGGCAAGCGGTCTCCCGGGCGATCCTGGCCGGGGAGCCGGATCTCGTCGCCACCTCGCATCCCGACGTGCCGGCCGGCGTCGACGCCGTGCTGCGCAGAGCGCTCGCGAAGCGCCCCGAGGATCGCTATCCGTCGATGGTGCCGCTCGTCGCCGATCTGAGGGCGCTCCAGCCGGACGCGGGGCGGGGCTCCTCCGCCGCTCACGACCTCCAGCCGCCGCCGAGCGAGCGGCGACGGGCCGCGGTGCTCGTGACGATCGTCTCCGACTACGGCGCCTTCGTCGAGCACCTCGCACCCGCCGATGCGCAGCGTCTCATATCGCAGATTCGGGATGCCGCCGTCGAAGTCGTCCGGCGTCACGGCGGTCTCGTGAACCAGGCCATCGGCGAGGAGATTGTGTCGCTCTTCGGCGTCCCTGCGGCGCACGAGGACGACGAGCGGCGCGCCGTGCGGGCCGCCATCGAGCTGCACGCGCGCGTCGGCGAACTGCAGACGGGCGCCGGCCGCGGCGCCGCCGTCAGGGTCCAGTCGGGCGTCCACGTCGGACCGGTCGTCGCCCAGCGATTGAGCGACGGGCCACGACGATACGCCATCGTCGGGGCCCCCGCACAGGTGGCGTCGAGGCTCGCTGCGGCCGCCGGGCCGGGCAGTGTCGTGATCAGCCCGGACTGCCAGCGCCTCGTGGCGCCGTTCGTCCGCGCCGATCCGTGCGCCGCGGTCACGCTCGAGCCCGAAGGGCGGCCGATGACCCCCTTCCGCGTCTCGGGCGAGACCGGCCTCGAGACGCGGCTCGAGGCGTCGGAACGATCGGGGCTGACGCCCTACGTCGGCCGGCATTCCGAGCTGGCGCTGCTCGAGATTGAAGTCGCCCGTGCACGCGCCGGCAGGGGCAGCGTGGTGGTCGTCATCGGGGAGGCGGGAGCCGGCAAGAGCCGGCTCCTCTACGAGCTGCGCGAGCGCATGACCGCCGCCGCGAGCGGCGTTCGCCTTCTGAGTGGCCGCTGCCGCGGCTACGGCGACGTCGCGCCTTACGCGCCCTTCGTCGAGCTCGTGCGCGACGCCCTGGGCCTGCGGACGCTCGCCGTTCGCGAGTCGGGCGACGTCGTCGACCGCATCCGGGCGATCGATCCATCGCTCGAGCCGTTCGTCGCGCTCTACCTGCACCTGCTGTCGGTGCCGAGCGACTCGCATCCGCTCCCGCGCCACCTTCGCGGCGAGCATCTGCAGGCCGCCCTGCTCGACGCCCTCGCGACCCTGATCGAGGCGCTGTCGCGCCACACGACCGTCGTGGTGCTGTTCGAGGACTGGCACTGGGCCGACGCCGCGTCGTGCGCGGCCCTCGACCGCCTGGCCGAAATCGTGGCCGCCCACAGCCTCCTGTTCGTCGTGACCAGCCGGCCCGAGCGGGCCTGCGGCGACGAATGGCCGGCGTATGGGGCGCGCATTCAGCTCGAACCGCTCGACCTCGCGGCGTCCACGGCCATCATGCGCGCGGTGCTGCACGTGGACCGCGTCTCCGGTGCGCTGGCGCGGCAGGTGTTCGAGCGCTCAGGGGGCAATCCCTTCTTCCTCGAACAGGTCTGCTGCGCGCTCGCCGAGCAGGGCGCGGTGACGGCGCGCGACGGCGAGGCGATCGTCGGTGTCGCGACGCTGTCGCTGCCCGACACGGTGCAGGCGGTCATCCGCACCCGCCTCGACAAGCTGGAGTCGAACGCGCGCGAGGTGCTTCGCGTCGCGGCGGTGATCGGGCGCGAGTTCCAGCACGCCCTCCTGGCGCAGGTGCTCGGGACCGACGTCGATCTCGATGCCGCCGTCGCCCGCCTGATGGCTGTCGGGCTCATCCAGCAGACGAGCGCCGTGCCGGAGGTCGCCTACCGCTTCACGCACGTGCTGACCCAGGAGGTGAGCTACGAGAGCCTCCTCGGCTATCAGCGCAAGTCGCTCCACGAGGTGATCGGCCGCGCGATCGAATCGCGCCATGCGCGGCGCATCGACGAGAAGGCGGCGCTCCTCGCCCACCATTTCGAATGCGCCGGGGCGTGGCCCGAGGCGGTTCGATACGCACGGCGCGCCGCGGGACACGCCAGCGCCCTCAGTCAGTTCGGCGATGCACTGGGCATGCTCGATCGGGCGCTGACCTGGCTCGGCGAGCTTCCCGACGACGAGGCGAGGCGCGAGTTGAAGGCGGACCTCCTCTTCCAGCAGGAACGCGAGTGCGAGACGCTCGGATTGCGGGGCCGCCAGCGCCAGATCGTCGGCGAGCTGATCGACCACCTCGCGCCGCGCGGCCAGTCGGCGCGGCTGGCCGAGGCGTACCTGCGGCAGGGCGATCTCCTGACGCTGCTGAAGCGGTTCGGGCCGGCGGATCGGGCGCTCGGCACCGCCCTGCGAATCAGCCGCGAGCGCGGCGACGCCGCGCTCGAGCGCAACACGCTGCGGAGCATCGGCCTGCTCCGCTGGCACGAGGGCCGGTTCGCCGAGGCCCTCGCGATCACCGAGCACGCGCTCGCCATCGATCGAGAGTGTCGCGCGGAGCTCGCCGTGGCCGGCGACCTGACGAACCTGGGCAACATCCTCAAGAGCATGGGGGACTATGCGGCGGCTCTTCCGCGGCTCGAGGAGGCGCTGGCGATGCCGTCGCTCGCGCAGGATCCCAAGAAGCTGAGCTTCGCCCTGCACAACCTCGCGAACGTCCACCGCGCGATGGGGGACCTCGAGTCGGCGCTCGCCTGCCTCCAGCGTGCCGACGAGATCTCCCGCACGTACCTGCTCCCGATCCAGCGATCCTTCCACCTGACCTCGATCGCCCACATCCACCTGCAGCAGGGTCATGTCGAGACCGCGCTCCGGACCTATCAGCAGGCGGTCGCGCTCAGCCGCCGCGCGCGTCATGCGGAGGGGCTCGCGCAGTCGCTGCGGACCCTCGGCGACGTGCTGTTCGGACTGGGCAAGGGAGACGAGGCGCTGCCGTTCCTGCAGGAGGCGGCGCACCTGTTCGGTCAGCTCGAGGACCCGGCGTCGGAAGCCGAGATGTGGAATCGCGCGGCGACGATTCTCGAACACGGGCGGCGGCCAGCCGAGGCGCTCGACGCGTGGCAGCGGGTCGACGTCCTGTGTGAGCGGACGGGCGACAAACGGGGACGGCTCGATGCGCTCGAAGGGGCCGCGCGGGCGCGGCGTCAGCTCGACGGGTCGCCTGTCGCCTGTATCCCCGCGTTCGAAGCGGCGCTCGATCTGGCGGCGACGCTTGGCGACCGACGCCGTGCGCTCGCGCTGCACAACGCGCTCGGAATTCTCGAGTGGGAGCGGGGCGGCGACGCTCAGGCGCTGAAGCACTACGAGACGGCGCTGCACCTCGTCCGCGAGCACGGCGCGCCGGTTCAGGAGGCGCTGATCCTGAACAGCCTCGGCGTGACGCTGACCAGGCTGCAGCGGCCCGAGGAAGCGCGGACGGCGCTCGAGGAGAGCCTGGCGCGTAGCCGCGCCGCAGGGGCGCCGCTCCTCGAGGCGCACGCCCTGGC
Organism: uncultured Acidobacteriota bacterium; assembly: GCA_963840225.1. Classification (GTDB taxonomy): domain Bacteria; phylum Acidobacteriota; class Vicinamibacteria; order Vicinamibacterales; family CAVVIG01; genus JBLMXQ01. Next base: position 656,917 of record CAWIYH010000003.1, on the reverse strand, counting down.
CGCGCTCGGCCAGATGTCGCGGGCGGTCGGCCAGCTCGGTCGCGCCGTCCTCTATTTTGAGCAGTCGCTGGCGCTCCGACGCGCGCTGAACGATCGCGCCGGCGAAGGGTGGATGCTCTGCCGCATCGCCGAAACGCGGTCGGCGCTGGGCGACACGGCGGCGGCGCAGGAGGCGGCCGCCGCGGCCGTGCGGATCGGCATCGAAACCGGCGACACCACCCTGACCGCCGCCTGCGGCCCGGCGGTCCTCGCCCACTAGCGTCCCGGGAGGCGCCGTGCCCCGTTACATCATCGAACGCTCCGTCCCCGGCCTCACGCGCGAGGAGCTCTTCGCCGCCGGCCGCCGCTCCGTCGGGGCGCTCAACGAGATGCCCGACGTCCGCTGGATCCGGAGCTACGTGTCGGACGCCGAGGGCAAGATCTACTGCGAGTACGACGCCCCGAGCGCCGACGCGATCATCGAGCACGCCAGGCGCGCGGGGCTTCCCGTGGATCGGATTTCCGAGATCGCGCTCGAAATCAATCCGGCGATGTTCGTCTAGCGGGTGCGTCTATCCCCACCGGGGCGTCTCGTCGGGACTGATCCCGAGCACGGTCTTCGCGACGATCTCGTGCGTCAGCATGGAGTTGGCCGGGTGGATGCGGCCGAGGCGTGCGTCGCGGAACAGCCGCTCGAGGCCGCTGCGGCGGAAGATCCCGAAGCCTCCCGCCGCCTCGAGCGCGAGATCGACGACTCGCCACGAGCTCTCGACGGCGTGGTACTTCGCGCTGAAGATCACCTTGGGCCATGCGGCGCCGTGCGCCGCGCCCGCCGCCCAGTCGGCCGCCACCCGCTCGAGATGCGGCTCGATCGGATCGAGCGCCAGCGCCATCTCCGCGACCCGGTGCTGCAGTTCCGCGTGGTAGGCCATCGAACGCGTGAGCGCGATCGATCGCCGGTGCTTCACCGACTCGATCGTCGTGTCGAACGCGCGCCGCGCCAGGCCGTAGTAGATGTTGCCGAATCCCATCAGCGCCCACGCGAAGAGCCCGAGGACGAACAGGTCGATGCCGGCCGCTCCCGCCGGCACGACGCGCGCGATGTAGCGATCGGGCACGAAGGCGCCGTCGAGGTGCGTGTCGTCGCTGCGGGTCGCCCGCATGCCGAGGACGTCCCACGTCTCCTCGATGCGGTAGCCCTCGGTATCGCGCGGCATGAAGGCGTGCACGATCTTCGGCGCGGCCGGGTCGGCGAGATCCATCCCATGGAGCCCCAGGTAGGTCCACACGGGCGTCAGGCTGCCGAACGACTTGCGGCCCGTGAACCGGTAGCCGCCCTCCACGCGCTCGGCTTTCGTCGTCGACAGCAGCACCGGGATGTCATTGCCGCTCTCGGCATGGCCGGCGGCAAACACCGCGCCCCGGATCGTCTCCTCCAGCAGCCACCGTAGCGAGGTGTCTCCCGTCCGGAGGAGATCCGCGGCCACGCCGGTCCAGTACAGGTGCATGTTGACGGCAAGCGCCGTCGCCGGTGCGTGGTACGCGAGACGCCGCTGCTCCCGGACGACGTCGGGAAGGGCGAGCCCCAGGCCGCCCAGGTCGGTCGGAACGGCGAGGTTCAGATATCCGGCCCGACGGAGCTCCTCGAAGTCCTCCGCGAAGAAGCTGTTCTCCTGATCGTAGGTCGGCGCGCGCCCCGAGAAGCGCGCCAGCATGTCGTCGGTCAACAGGCTCCCGGCGGCCCGGGCCTCGACCCCCTCCCCCGCGGCTTCCCTCGAAGTGCTTCGTGCAGTGCTGGTTGTCATCGAATCCCTCCTCACGTTCGGGCGGCCGGACCGCGCCTGTACCGCAGTGCCGGCATCGACAGACAAAGCCACGAAACGACGCGAAAGGGCTCATGCCGCCACGACCCGCCGGCCTTCGAAGGGGCTCGAACAACGCTCGCTACCCGGACCTCCGCCATCCCGTTTCGGTGATCGACCGGTGGCAGACCTCTTGCCCTCCCTGCCCGCGCAAGACTCAATCGTCGCGTCTGGCTACTGAAATTGGACTCGAGAGGTCGTCGCACCGACACATCTGTCATGAGCGGCGTCGGCGGACCGACCTCTCGGGGCCCTTGCACACAGAGAATCGGGAACATCGTGGTCTTACATTCTTCTTCCGCAGGACGCGCGGCATACCCGGCGCGCCTCATCGAGTCGGGCCTGCTGTCGCTCAACGACTTGTCGGTGGCGGAACAGCACGCCGCGCGGGAGCACCTGACGCTCGCCGACGCCCTGGTGGCGCTCTCGCTCGTCTCGGAGGGGGATGCCTTCAGCCTGCTCGCCAAGGCGGCTGAGGTCCCATTCATGTCGCTCGACGGGGTCAGGTCGAGCGAGCTGGCGATCCGGCTGGTCCCCGAGCGTACCGCGCGCCGCCACCGCGCCGTGCCGCTGCGGGTCGACAACCGCACGCTCACCTACGGCACGGCGAACCCGTTCGACCCGGAGGCGCAGCAGGATCTCGCTTTCGCATCCGGCCGCCGCGCGCTCCCGGTGGTGTGCACGGCATCGGAGATCCTCGAGGCGCTGGACCGTTGCTACCCGAGGCGGCGTCAGCTCGACGTCCTGGCGGAGCAGATCCTGGCCGAGCGGCCGGCCGTCGAGAACGACGCCGACGACCAGCGCGCGCAGACCACGTCGGCGGTCATCGACCTGTGCAATCACATCGTCGGGCGCGCCGTGGACATGGGCGCCAGCGACATTCATTTCGACTGCGGACTGGCCGGCACGACGGTCCGGTACCGCATCTGCGGCGTGCTCGAGCAGGTGCTGTCGTTGCCGGCGGAGGCGTCCCAGCCGATCCGCAATCGCTTCAAGATTCTCTCGCGCACCGACATCGCCATCCGGAACCGCCCGCAGGACGGCGCCTTCCGGATCAAGGTCAACGGTCGGCCGATCGACGTCCGCCTGTCGACGCTGCCGACGATTGACGGCGAGAAGATGGTGCTGCGGGTCATCGACAGCATCAGCCCGCTCCAGAGCCTCGAGCGCCTGGGGTACGACGAGGCCACGCTGACGCGGTTCCGGCGATCGCTGGCGCGTTCCGACGGCCTCGTGCTGGTCACGGGGCCCACCGGCTGCGGCAAGACCACGGTGCTCTACGCCGCGCTCAACCACCTCCGGACGGGACACATCAACATCGTCAGCGTCGAGGATCCCGTGGAACGCGCGATCGCGGGCGTCACGCAGATTCCCGTGAACGCCAAGGCGGGCAACACCTTTCCCACCGTGCTGCGCTCGCTGCTGCGCCAGGACCCGAACATCATCATGGTCGGCGAGATCCGCGACGGCGAGGTCGCGCAAATCGTCGGCCAGGCGGCGTACACCGGCCACCTGGTGCTCTCGTCCCTGCACACGACCGACACCGCGACCGCCATCCTGCGCCTCCAGCACCTGGGCCTCGAGCCTTACAAGATCGCCGAGAGCCTCTCGGCCGTCCTGGCGCAGCGGCTGATCCGATCGCTCTGCCCGCACTGCAAGCAGCAGCGCGACGAAATCGTCCCGACGAGCCGCGGCATGCAGCGCCGGGGCGCGCGGCGGACGTTCGTGGCCGGTCCGGGGTGCGAGTACTGCAAGCACACCGGCTACGCGGGCCGCGTGCCGGTGGCCGAGCTCCTGACGCCCTCCGACCAGCTGCGCAACGCGCTCTCGCGGGGCGCCACCGCGCACGAGATCCGCGCCGCGATGCGCGGGGCGGGGTTCCCCGCGCTTCAGGACCAGGCGCTCAAGCTCGTCGAGAGCGGGGTCACGTCGATGGACGAGGTGAGCCGCGTGCTCTCGACCGACGAGGTCGTCGCCGCGACGCAGGCCGTGTTTCGCCGCCTCCGGGCGGCGGCAGCCTGACCATGCCACGGATGTTCCACGGCCGCCGGCGGACCGGACGAGGCCCGGCGACGACCGCCGCGCTGGCCATCGCGTTGTCGGCGCTGCCGGCAGTCGCCGCGCGGGCGCAGCCCGGGCAGGTCGACCTCGCCCGCGCCACGCTCGAAGAGCTGATGAACGTCGAGGTGACCTCGGCGTCGCGCAAGGAGCAGCGCGCCACCGATACGCCGGCCGCGGTGTTCGTCATCACCGAGGACGACATCCGCCGATCGGGCATGCAGACGCTGCCCGACCTCCTCCGGCTCGTGCCCGGCGTTCAGGTGGCCCGTATCAACGCGAACAACTGGGCGATCTCGGTCCGCGGCTTCAACGGCCTCTTCTCGAACAAGCTGCTCGTGATGATCGACGGGCGCACCGTGTACAACCCGCTGTTCGGCGGGGTGTTCTGGGACAGCGAGGACGATCCGATCGACGACATCGAGCGGATCGAGGTCATCCGCGGCGCGGGCGGTGCCCTCTGGGGCGCGAACGCCCTCAACGGCGTCATCAACGTCATTACGAAGCGCGCCCGCGACACCCAGGGCCTGGCGGCACGCGCGGGCGCCGGGACCAGAGGTTCGAGCGGGGGGTTCGCGCGCTACGGCGGGACCGCGGACGGGACGCCGTATCGCGTCTATTCGCAGTGGGACTCGAACGGCCGTTTCGCGGACCCGCCCGGCGCGGACCCTCGCCCCGGCGGCTCCCACTCGCTCGTCGCCGGCGCCCGGGTCGACTGGCCGCGGTTCACGCTGGACGGCGCGGTGACCGACGCCGACCTCCACGAGCAATGGATCGACTTCCGCCAGTCGCAGGTGGCGTCGTTCGCCGAGGCGTCGCGGATCCGTACCGGCCACGTGCTGGCCCGGTGGATCGCGACCGGGGGCGGCGGTTCGACGCTGCAGCTCCAGTCCTTCGTCGACGCGATGAACCACGAGGACCCCATCGGCATGTACCGGCGGCGGACCCTCGACGTGGACCTCCAGGAACACTTCGCCGCCGCACCCCGGCATGACGTGGTCGTCGGCGGCGGCTACCGGTTCGTCGACGAGCGATTCACAGACGGCACGGGCATCCGCATCTCGCCGGACCAGATCGACGAGCAGGTGCTGAACGTCTTTGCGCAGGACGAGATCGCGTTCGGCCGCGATCGCGGCGTGCGGCTGACGCTGGGGGCGAAGGCCGAGCACAGCGACATCACCGGCGGCGGGATCTCGCCGACCGCCCGCGTGCTGTGGGCGGTCGTCCCCGACGCGCAGCAGGTATGGGCTGCGGTGTCGCGCGCCGCCCGCCCGTCATCGGCGGTCGACCGCAACATGGTGTTCGACATGCCGTACGGGATCGATGCGAGCGGGCTGCCGATCGTGTACGAGGTCCGCGGCAACCGGACGCTCCAGCGCGAGACGGTTGACGAGATCGAGGCGGGGTACCGGCTTGCCCTGCGGTCCGTGGCGGCGGTCGACATCACGGGCTTCGGCGCGTGGTACGACCGTCTTCAGACGAACGAGCTGCTGTTGCCGGTCGTCGAGTTCGCGCCGGCGCCGCACATCGTCGTCCCGCGTCAGTTCGCGAACCTTCTGCGCGCGCAGACCCGGGGCCTCGAGCTTGCCGGCCGGGTGCAGCCGGCCTCCTCGGTGCGCGTCGACGGCAGCTACTCGGTGCTCCGGGTGGTCCCGCATCTCGATCCGGCCAGCACCGATCCGCTGGCCGGGACGTCCGACGCCAGCGTGCCGAACCATCAGTGGCGGCTCCACGTGTCGGCGGACCTCGGGCGGAGGCTCACCGCTGACGCGGCCCAGTCGGGTGGCGGCGCGATTCGATCGCTCGCGATCCCGGCCTATGCCCGCACCGACCTCCAGCTCGAGTGGCACGCCCTCCGGGCGCTCAGCATCGATCTCATCGGCCAGAACATCTTCGACTCGTCGCACGTCGAGTTCGACGCGACGCCGGAGTTCATGCGGGCGAGCCCCGTTCCGCGCTCGATCGGCGTGCAGGCCAGGATGAGGCTGCGCTGATGCGACGCGTCTTCGTCGACGGGAGGTCGAGTCGGATTTCATCTGACGCGGTCTCTTTCCATAGCCGCGGTCGGGCAGAACCGGCTGTTCCAGTCGCGCCTCGAATACGCCGATCCCTCCCCCGTCATGCCGACGGAGGTGTCTCGATCGGCCTTTCTTCAGTTCCGCCGGAGCATCCCCTGAGCGACGCCCCGCGCCACCCGATTCGCCAGCGTGCGTGCTTCGTCATTCTCCTCGCGATCGGGTTGTCGACGCGCGCGTCGGCGCAGGTCGACCTCGGGCAGGCGGCGCTCGAGGATCTGATGCGCGTCGAGGTTCTGCGCGTCTTCGGCGTGTCGGAGCGCCTCCAGCCGGTCACCGAGGCGCCCTCGTCGGTCACCATCGTCACGGCGTCCGAGATCTCGCGCTTCGGCTACCGCACGCTGGCCGACATCCTGCGCGGGGTGCGCGGCTTCTACGTCACCGACGACCGGAACTACAGCTACATCGGCGTGCGCGGGTTCTCGAGCCCCGGCGACTACAGCACGAAGGTGCTGCTGCTCGTCAACGGCCACCGTGTGAACGACGACGTCTACGACATGGCGGCGATTGGCGCCGACCTCGGGATCGACGTCGCGATGTTCGATCGCGTCGAGATCATCCGCGGCCCCGCGTCGGCGCTCTACGGCACGAGCGCCTTCTTCGCCGTGGTCAACGTCGTGACGAAAAGCGGCGCCTCGCTCGACGGCGCCTCGTTCGCGCTCGACGGCGGGTCGCTCGGCACGGGACTGGTCCGGGCGAGTGCCGGGCGGCGCCTGGCCGATGGCGTCGACCTCGCGCTGTCCGGGACCTACGAGCGGAGCGACGGCATGGCCCGCCTGTACTTTCCCGCATTCGACTCGCAGGACACCAACAACGGCGTCGCCGAGAATCTCGATGGCGAGCGCGACGGGCAGCTGTACGCGCAGCTGCGGGCGCACGATCTGGCGATCACCGCCACGTTCGGGCGCCGCGACAAGTACGTACCCACCGCGTCGTTCGGCACCCTGTTCAACGAGCACGGAACGCCTGAAAAGACCCGCGACACCCGCGCGATGATCCAGTCCCGGTACGAGACGGCGTTCGGGAAGACCCGCGTCGCCGTCGACGCCGCCTTCGATCGCTACCGCTACGGGGGCGTCTATCCGTACGCCGGCGCGACGCCCGACGCGCCGTCGGAGATCGACGAGGACGGCGCGCTCGGAACCAAGTGGAGCATCGAAGGCCGCGTCACGCGTCCGATCGCCGGGCACCAGACCATCGTGGCCGGCGGCGAGTTCGTCGACAACCTCCGCCAGAATCAATGGGAATACTACGGCCAGGAGCCGCTCATCCAGGCATTCGGCAGGTCGAACCGGAGCGCCCTGTTCGTGCAGGACGAAGTCAAGATCACGCGCTGGCTGATCCTGAACGGAGGCCTGCGGACCGACAACTACGATTCGTTCAGGCGGACGACGCCGCGCGGGGCCGTGATCGTCGCGCCGACGCCGAATCAGTCGTTCAAGTACCTGTACGGCCAGGCGTTCCGGGCGCCGAACGCGTACGAACAGGTACTACTACTCGACAGAGCGGCCGAACCTCGAGCCCGAGTCGATCGACACGCACGAGATTGTCTGGGAGCAGTACACCGGCGAATGGCTCAGAACTTCCGTGTCCGCGTATCGATACAGCGCGACGAAGCTCCTCAGCCTGCTGGACATTTCGGACACGGAGCCCACGGCCGCGACGGGTGTCGCTTACACCTTCGTCAATTCCGGGGCGATCGACGCGGACGGTCTGGAGCTCGAAGCTGAGATCCGATCGAAGCGCGGCGTGCGTGCCCTCACCAGCTACGTCCTGCAGCGCGCGGCCGACCGCGATACGCGCGTCGAGTTGACCAATTCGCCGCGCCACCTGTTCAACGCGCGGGTCGCCGTTCCCGGACCACGCCGCAGCTCGTGGGGCATCGAATGGCAGGCCCTCAGCGGCCGGACGACGCCGGCCGGCACCCAAGTCTCGCCGGCGTCGACCGTCAACGTCACGGTCGAAGCGCCCATCGCGCGGTCGGTGACCATCGTCGGCGCGGCGCGCAACCTCTTCGACCGGCCGTTGTTCGATCCGGCCTCGGACGAACACCTGTCGGACGTGATTCCTCAGAACGGCCGGACGGTCCGCTTCGGCCTGCGATGGACGCTGGGATCCGGCCGATGACGTCGCGCCCGGGCCCGCTGGCGCAGGCCCGCCGCATCGCGCTCGTGGTGCTCCTCGCCGTGGGGGTGCCGGCAGCGACGCGGGCGGAGGCCGTGCCGGCCTCGGCCCTGAAGGCCGCGTTCCTGCTCCACTTCGCCCAGTTCGTCGAGTGGCCCGCCGACGCGCTTCCCAGCGATGCCCCGATCGCGGTGTGCGTGATCGGCGACGACGCGGTCGCCAGCGCCTTCGAGACGACGGCGAGAGACCGTGTCGTGGCCGCCCATGCGCTGGCGCTGCGACGACTCCGGGCCGGCGACTCGACCCGATCGTGCCAGGTCCTGTTCGTCTCGGGCAGCGAGCCGAGGCTCGCCGAGACGATCGACGCGATCAAGGGCGCGCCGGTCTTCACCGTCAGCGACAAGACGCGATTCGCGAACGAAGGTGGGATGGTCGAGCTGTTCCTCGAGAGCGGCCACATGCGCTTCGCCGTCAACGTCGACGCGGTGCAGCGCTCCCGTGTCCGTGTGAGCTCCCGGGTGCTCGGGCTGGCCAAGATCGTGCGGGATGGCCATGTCCAATAGTGTGCAACGCTGGCTCGTCCGTCAGCCGCTCGCGCGCAAGCTGATCGTCTCGGTCCTGTTGACCACCGTGGTCACGCTGGGAATCGCCTGCACGGTGTTTGCGGTGTACGACTACTCGACGTCGCGGACGCGCCTCGTTCGTGACGTCACCACCATTGCCGACGTCGTCGGCAGCAACAGCACCGCGGCGCTCGAGTTCGGCGACACGCGGGCGGCGGCCGAAACGCTGCGCGCGGTCTCGGTCAACGACCACATCGTCGAGGCGCGCCTGTACGGCCGCGACGGCGCGGTCGTGGCCAGCTACGTGCGCGCCGGCGCCCGTTCCTCGCTCGCGGCCGCGTTCGAGGCGCCCCTGCTCCGCGAGCCGGTCCCGACCGCGCGCTTCGCCTCCTCGACGCTGAACGTGCTGCGTCCGGTCGTCCTGAACGATCAAATCGTCGGCAGCATTGGCGTCCAGTCCAGCGACAACGAGATCTGGAACCGCCTCGCCAGCTTTGGCATGATCATGGGCATCGTGGTCGTCGGCGCCTGCTGGCTGGCGTTCACCCTGTCGCAAGTGATGGCGCGGCTCACCTACGGCCCGATCGGCGGGCTCATCGACGTGACCCGCACGGTGCGCGACGCCGGACGCTACGACGTCCGCGCCGATCGCACGACCGACGACGAAATCGGCGAGCTCGTGGACGGCTTCAACGACATGCTGTCGCAGATCCAGACGCGGGACCAGCAGCTGCTGCTCCAGCAGGAGGACCTGGAGCGCACGGTCGACGAGCGCACCGCCGAGCTGCGCACGGCGAACCGGGAGCTGACGGCCGCCCGCGACAAGGCGATGGAGGCGAGCCGCGCCAAGAGCGAGTTCCTGGCCAACATGAGCCACGAGATCCGCACGCCGATGAACGGCATCATCGGCATGACGGAGCTCGTGCTCGGCACGCCCCTGACCACCGAGCAGCGCGAGGGCCTGGCGACCGTCCGCAGCTCGGCCGACACCCTGCTGACGATCCTCAACGACATCCTGGACTTCTCGAAGATCGAGTCGCGCAAGCTCGAGCTCGAGTCGATTCCATTCTCCGTGCGCGATACCGTCGCGGACATGCTCCGGCCCTTTGCCCTGGGGGCGGACCAGAAGGGCCTCGAGCTCATCGCCGACATCCACCCCGATGTCCCCGGAGCAATCGTCGGCGACCCCGTGCGCTTCCGTCAGATCCTCGCCAACCTCGTCGGCAATGCGATCAAGTTCACGGACCGCGGCCACGTCGTCGTCGGGATCCGGGAAGAGGCGCGGGCCGCGATGGCCACCCGCCTCCACGTGAGCGTCGCCGACACCGGCATCGGCATTCCCAAGGAGAAGCACGGCACCATCTTCGAAGCGTTCAGCCAGGCCGACGGCTCGACGACCCGGCGGTACGGCGGCACCGGCCTCGGCCTCACCATCTCGGCGACGCTCGTCCGGATGATGGGCGGCCGCATCTGGCTCGAGAGCGAGCCGACGTGCGGAACGACCTTCCACTTCACGCTGTCGTGCGATATCGCCGAGGCCCCGGAACCGCCGCCGCGACTCTCCATCCCGAGCGGTGTCCGGGCGCTCGTCGTCGACGACAACGAGGTGAACCGACGCGTCCTGACCGAACAGCTCGCCCGGTGGCATGTCCGCGTGGCCGCGGTCGACGGCGGGGCGGCGGCGATCGACGCCCTGCTGGCCGCCGCGCGATCCGACGCGCCGTTCCGCCTGGTCGTCCTCGATGCGAACATGCCGGAGATGGACGGCTTCGCGGTGGCCGAACAGATCGCGCGCCGCCCGGAGCTCGCCGGCGCGACCGTGATGATGCTGACCTCATCGGGCGAATACGGCGACCAGTCGCGCTGCCGGGACCTTGGCATCTCGGCCTATCTGACCAAGCCGATCCGGACCCTTGAGCTGCGCGACGCGATCGCCCGCGCGCTCGGCGTCCGGCCGGACGCCGCCGCAGACGTGCACGTGCCCGAGGGCGATCGCGCCCGCACCGGCGGATCGTCGAGCATCCTCCTGGTCGAGGACAACGTCGTCAACCAGCGGGTGGCCACGGGGATGCTGGCGCTGCGCGGACATCAGGTGACGGTGGCGGGCGACGGCCGGCAGGCGCTCGACTTGCTGGATCGCGAGTCGTTCGACCTCGTGCTGATGGACCTCCAGATGCCGGTGATGGGAGGGTTCGAGGCGACGGCGGCCATCCGCGAGCGCGATCGCCGTACGGGCACCCACACGCGCATCGTCGCGATGACCGCGTACGCCATGAGCGGCGACCGCGAGCGGTGCCTCAACGCCGGGATGGACGGCTATCTCTCCAAGCCGATCGACAGCCGGATGCTGTACGCCGTGGTCGAGGACCGCGCGACCGGCACGCGGGACAGCGGCGTCCCCGGTCCGGTTGCTGCCGAGCCGGGCGACGCCGTGTTCGACGAAGCGTCGCTCCGCGCGCGCGTGGGCGGCGACGCCGAACTGATGGGCGACGTGATCCACCTGTTCCTGGAAGACTGCCCCGCGCGCCTGGCCGACATCCACGCGGCCATCGAGGGGCGCGACCCGGAACGCATCAGGACGTCGGCGCACGCGCTCAAGGGCGCGGCCGGCAACCTCTCCGCCACCGGACTGTTCGAAGCGGCGAGAACGCTCGAACGGATTGGTGCGGAGTGCCGCCTCGAGGCCGCCGAGGCGGCCTGGCGCGTGCTGTCCACCCAAGCGGCGAACGTCATCGATTCGCTCCGGCGCTACGAGATGACGCAGGTACCTCCACCATGCGCGCCCTGATTGCCGACGACGACCGCGTGACCTCGACGATGCTCGGCCGGACGCTCGAACGGTGGGGGTTCGAGCCTGTGCTGGCCCACGACGGCGCCGCCGCGTGGGACGCCATCGTCGCGCCGCCCGGGCCGCAGCTGGCGATTGTCGACTGGATGATGCCGGGGGTCGACGGCCTCGAAATCTGCCGGCGCGTTCGCCAGGCCCCGGACCGCTCGCAGCTCTACGTCATCCTGCTCACCGGCCGGACCAGCCGGAGCGACGTCGTTGCCGGTCTGGACGCCGGCGCGGATGACTATCTCACGAAGCCGTTCGACCTCGAGGAGCTCCGCGCCCGCGTGCACGTCGGCCGACGGGTGGTCACCCTGCAGCAGCGCCTCAGCGAGCGCGTCGCCGAGCTGCAGGACGCGCTCGTCAAGGTGAAGCAGCTCCACGGCCTGCTCCCCATCTGCAGCTACTGCAAGCGCATCCGCACCGACCAGAACTACTGGCAGCAGGTCGAGGGCTACATCACCGAGCACTCGGAGGCCCAGTTCAGCCACGGCATCTGCCCGCAATGCTTCGAGAAGGTCCAGGCGGACTTCAACGAATGACGGCCCTCAACGGGCCGCCCCGGGGAGGGCCTTCCGGTCCGTCCGGCTCCTCGTTGCCTCCGCCCGCGGCTACTTGAGCTTTTCCAGCAGTCGCACGAATCGCGGATCGTCGCGCAGGCCATCGTAGTCCGGATCGTGCTCCACCCAGTCCCGCTTGCCCCAGCCGCGCGCGAACACGCGCTCCAGCAGCCCGAGCGCCCGCTCCTTGTCGCCGCTCCTCGCCTGCACGCACGCGGCGTTGATGAGGGCGCTCGGATCGTCAGGATAGAGATCGAGCGAGCGTTGCGACCACTCCATGGCGCGCGTCACCTGGCCGTCTGAGAAGAGCGCCACCGACCCGATCGACAGCGCGCGTGCGTCCACCGGATTGAGCGCCAGGATGCGCTCGGCCCGCCGAATGCCGTCACTCGTCGCGCGTTCGGCCTCGTCGGGTCGTCCCAGCATGCGCAAGGACTGCCCGAGCAGGATCGGGCTTTGAAAGTCCTCCTGGCGCACGTCGGCCGCCTTGCCGAAGAGGTCGGCCGAGCGGGCGACCTCGCCACACGCAAACATCGTGCGAGCGAAGTAGTAGTAGGCATCGAACAGATGGGGATTGAGACGGATGGCGGCTTCGAATTCGGTCGCGGCCTCGCCGTAGCCCCGCGATAGCGACAGGGCGCACCCTCGCGCGACGTGCGCCTCGGCGAGGTCCGGCGCCAGCTCCAGCGCGCGTTGACTGGCGCGCTCGGCTGCCGACAGGTCCACGTCCTGTGCGCCGAACCACTCGAACAGGGTGGCATGCACGGTCGCCAGCCCGGCGTAGGCGGGGCCGTAGCCCGGGTCCAGGTCGATCGCCCTCCTGAAGCACTCGCCGCTCTTCTCGAGATCCGGTTGCGTCATGCGCGGAAGATGCTGCCGCGCACGGAGGTAGTCCTCGTAGGCGGCGATGCCCGTATGGGGCCGCGTCAGGCCCTGCTTTTCGCGCAGGCTGAGCATCCCTCCGCGCAGCCGAATCGCAACGCTCTCCGCGATTTCGTCTTGAATCGCGAAGATGTCGTCGAGCGTGCAGTCGAATCGCTGAGACCAGCGGTGATAGCCGGTTTCAACGTCGATCAGCTGGACGGTGATGCGGAGGCGATCGTCGGCCTTCCGCACGCTGCCTTCGAGCAGCGTTTCGACGCCGAGACGACGGCCGATGTCGCCGACGTTTGCGCCGGCGCCGCGGAACTGGAACGAGGCGGTCCGCGCCGCCACGCGCAGGCCGTCGATGTGCGTCAGCGCGTTGATCAGCTCCTCGGCGAGGCCGTCGCAGAGATAGTCCTGATCGTGATCCGGGCTCATGTCCGCAAACGGCAGCACCGCGATTGTCGAGGCGCCCGCCGCCTGCGGCGGCGAGCCGTCGTCGACGGCCTTCGACTGCGAGACCGGGGCGACGAACTGGTAGCCGCGCCGGTGGCGCGTCTCGATGAACCGCGGGCGCCTCGGATCGTCCGACAGCGCTCTCCGCAGCTCCTGCACGCACGACGTCAGCGCGTCGTCGCTGACCGCGGTTCCGCTCCACACGGTCGCGAACAGCTCGTCCTTGGAGACCGGCGTCCCGGCGTGTGCCAGGAGCTCCCTGAGCACGGCGGACGCCTTGGGTGTGAGTCGCACTTCCTGTTGCCCGGACCACAGCCGGCCCGTCCGCGGCTCGAACCGGTAGCCATCGAAGCTGACCTGTCGCTCCATGCGTTTCTGGCAGCGCTCCGGCGTGTCACGGCACTCTTCCGGAGAATACCCGGCCCGATCCCGGGACTTCCGGCCCGCACGCCCGGTACCTTGTGCCACAACGACAGGGCGGAGGCAATCAGATTGGATCGCGGCGCCACGATGCCAGCCAGCGGCCGGACACCCGGCCGCGTCATCGGGCGGCGCGGGGAGGTGGCTGATGGGGGCGAGCGTTCAGGACCTGCTGGTGACGGCGAATGCGACCGTTCCAAAGCTCCAACCCGACGAGGTCCGCGAGATGATGACGCGGTCCGATGTCGTGGTGATCGACGTGCGGGATGCGCCCGAGGTGCAGCAGACCGGCAAGATTCGCGGCGCGCTCCATATCCAGCGCGGGATGCTCGAGTTCCGCGCCGACCCGGCGACGGCCTATCACAATCCCGCGCTCCGGAAGGACCGCACCATCGTCCTCTACTGTGCGTCGGGCGGTCGGTCCGCGCTCGCGGGCAGGGCGCTGCAGGAGATGGGATACACGGCCGTGTACAACGCCGGCGGCCTGAAGGAGCTGGCGGCCGCGGGGCTCGCGATCGAGCCGGCCTGACGGCCGGACGGCGGCAACGCCTTCGGCTGGCTATTCCCGGGGTTCCGGCAGGCCTGCCCGGATGACCTCCAGGTTCACGTCGTAAATCCGCTGGCCATCCCGGTCGCCGTTGCGCCGGCATTCGGCCAGCGCCCGCTCCGTGGAGCTGAGCGCTTTCGCGATGTCCTTGAGGCGGAACCAGTTCAGCCCCATGAGCCCCCACACCTTCGCCCGGTAGCGACAGCCGTCGCTGTCCGGGCGGGCCTCCAACTCCGCGTCGACCTCACGCAGGATCTCGTTGCTCGCCTCGTACCGCGTCTCGTCGCTCAGCTGCTGCGCCCTCGCAATCCGTTGCCGGCACCGAAGCAGATCGCCGGTCAGGCCGCCCTCGCGAACATAGGCCTCGATCGCCGACACGATGTCGAGATTCTCGGTGAACGTCCGCACCCCGTCGTCGTCGCGCGCCTCCTGCGCGGCATCGAGCGCCCGCCGCGTGTACTCCCTGAGGGCGGCGTAGTCGTGATCCTGCAGGGCGTTCTCGGCGAGGGTGCCGAAGGCCTTCGACCGCAGGTCGCTGACGAGCGGTCCGGCGGCCCCGTCCATGTCCGCGATCACGGCCCGCAGCATCGAGGTGCTCGTCTCACGCTCTCCCGCGGCAGCCAGTTGCTGCGCTTGCGCCAGGGTGTCCCGTGCGCGCACGGCGGGGTTGTCGCGTCCGCGGCCGGCAATCCGGTCGAGCATCTCCGGGCGGCCGAGCGCATTCATCTGCTCGGCGATGGCCATCATCGCATTGGCCCAGCGGCTCAAGGTGAGGGCGTTCCGGCGGGCCCACTCGGGCGCCCGCACCCAGGCGTCGACGCGTGCCGCAATGTCGTCGAGATGCGCGGCACACAGGGTCGCGAGCAGGGCGGCGTTGCCGTGCGACGCCGCAGCGAAAAGCTCCGCCCACAACGCATCATCTGCGACCGGCGAGGCCGGCTGATTCTGGTCGGAGTCCTCGGTGCTCACGTGTCTACAGGCCCTGCGGAACGTCCGCCTGAAACAACCCGCCGATGTGTGACGGGAACGCCGCGTCGAGGCGCCGGAGCGCAAAGCGGCCCGCGTCCTGTTGCGACCGGGGTCTGGCGGACTGCGGCCGCGATGTGACCAGCGCCACGTTGTCGCTCGCTTCGTCGATTCGCATCTCCAGGTACGGCATGGCGCACGCGCGCAAGGTCTCGGTCAGGGCCACCGTCGTCGGACACGCGTCGAACCGGGCCGAAAAGGCGACGACGGCCCACAGCTGCGCGTGCACCGGCCGCGCGGCGAGGCGGCCATGGACGATGTGACCGACCGGCGCGACGTCGCTCGCCAGCCACGACAGCGACGCCACCGTCACGTTGTCGAGCATCCGTCCGAGTTCCGCCCCTCGATCGAGGATCCAGCGGCCGAGCAGCAGCGCCTCGCCCTCGCAGCCGGCGACAACGGCGATGTGGCACGCGGCGTGCCCCTCGGCGAGCGGCTCCATGAGCACGAAGGGAGGAACGCTTTCGAGGGTGAGGGCCCCCGTGGCTCGCTGCCGGTACGACGCGAGGTGGATCGCGGCGCTCCAGTCGATGGTGAACGGGTCGGACCGATCCACGTGCCTGGCGACGTCGCGGCCCTGCTGTCGGGGGACGAGCGCGTCGTTCCCCTCGTTGACGATCGGCACCGGAAACACGCCGGTGACGACCTCGGACCGGTCGCTGTGAACGGACCTCGGCGCGTGCAGGTGGCACAGCCGATCGTAGATGTACGGGACGTCGCGGGGATCGGTCGCCCCAAGCTGGAGCCGCCGCAGGCAGTCGTCCGGCGACTGCACGCCCAGCACCTCCGTATCCAGGAGCGCTCTCCAGACGATGTGCGGATGGTCGATCAGCAGAGACGTGAAGTACCGTTCGGTGCGGCCGTCGCGCGCCGTCCGCCGCGCCGACCCGACGAGCGGCTCGCAGAGGCCGACTTCGCTTCTCGCGAAGAGGGCTTCGAGCGTGCACCAGGCGCGCGTGAAGTAGTCGGCCGGCTCGTCGAGCAGCACCAGCGTGTACGCCACCGCCTGAATCGCGACCAGGTACTGCAGGTGTTCGCGGAACCGCGCTTCCTCGGCCGCGCTCCGTGGCTGCTGCGGCATCGACGCGTAGTCGTACCAGAGCAGGACCCGGGCCACCAGACCCTTCAGCACGGGGCGATCCGCCAGGATTGCGCGAAGCCGTTCGAGACGGTCATCCGTGTGTGCCTGCGAGACGCCGGCATCGGCCACGAGCGTCTCCAGCGCCGCCACCTCGTCTGCGGCCGCAACGAGCCCCGCGTCGTCGAGGGTCGGCCTCAGGACGTTGACCAGCAGCGCCTCGGCCAGGGGCCCTCCGGCCGGACCGACGACCGCATGCACCTGTTCGTTGATGCGTCTCGGCTCCCGCAGGCCGCGCGCGCGCGCCACGGCGATGGCCTCGCACAACGCCGCCACCAGCTGCCAGGCGAGGTATTGTGCCTGTCGCTTGTCGGGATCCGGGTGCGTTGGCGTCAGCCAGCGGTGCGAGATGAAGGCATGGAAGAACCCTGGCTGCAAGGTGCTGACCAGATCCGTGCCCCACTCCTGCAGCCGCAGCAACGCGCCCCGGTCGATCACGGCCGACAGCGGAATCCAGTTCGCGCCCGGGATGTCGAGGGGATACCGCTGCGATCCAATCAGCGGGACGTCCGCGGGCCGCGCGCTCCGCAAGACCGCGGGGGGAGGGGCCGAGAGCGGGAAGACCCAGGCGTCGGTCCGGGGTCGGCCCTGGGTGTCCACGCGCTCCAGGACGTGAAGCAGCCGGCCGTCATGCGAGACGTCTGCATCGATCGCCCGGGTGGGCAGATCGAGCGGACGGTGCCGCAGCAGGGCCTGCTGCTCGCGAAGCGTCTCGAATCCCTCGTCCTGCAGCGAGCGCTCGTGCCGATCGCGTTCGTGCTGCATCGCCCGTCGCGTCTGCAGCGGCAGCCGATCGTTCCACGGCGTGGCCGCCACGAATCGAAAGCCGATCTCGTCGTACGTGTCGGAAGACCCCGCGCGCGCGTACCTCAGGGCGCGCGCGGGCCACGTCGACTCGTCCGGAACACGGAGCAGGCCGGGATCGCGCAGCAATCCGTCCGGCGACAGCGGCAACAGGTCGGCGATGTCGACGTCCGAGAACGACGCTGGGAGGAGCGGCGGGACTAGCGACATGCGACCTCGTCCATCGAGCTGCACCAGCATAGACCAGCGGGCGGGCATGCCCGACGGCCGTTGTGCCCACGATCGTCCTTGCCCATCGACGACAGCCTGCTCGATAATGGCCGGCAACCCCTCGCAGACCCGCGACGAACACGACCATTGCCACTTTCGGGAACACCGTCAACATGTCTGGAGCACACTGGCTTGTCTCGAACGACGCAGTCCGCCGCGCCCTGAACGCGTGGCGCCGGCGCTCGCGGCCCAGGACCGCCCGCGACGACCTCCGGAAGCTCGGTCCGATCCGCAGGATCAGGAGAAACGGCCAGACCTATTCCTTCGTGTGCCCGAATCGCGTCGTCTCCTGGCGCGCCCGGACGCTCTTCACGAAGGAGCCCGAGACGCTCGAGTGGATCGACACGTTCCAAAGCGGCGACGTCCTGTTCGACATCGGCGCGAACATCGGCCTCTACTCGATTTACGCGGCCAGGCGATCGGTTCGCGTCATGGCGTTCGAGCCCGAGTCGCAGAACTACGCGCTGATCAACCAGAACATCTTCGCGAACGGGGTGGCGGACAGGGTGAAGTGCGTCGCCGTCGCGTTGTCCGACCGGAACGGCGTCGACGACATCTACGTCTCGCGGTTCCGGGCCGGCGAATCGATGCACAACTTCGGGGGCGCGCAGGACTGGCAGCACCGGCCGTTCGCGCCGATCTTTCGGCAGGGCAGCCTCTCCTTTTCCCTGGACGCCTTTCTGGAGTTCCAGCCCGAGCCGTTCCCGACGCACGTCAAGATAGACGTCGACGGCATCGAGGCGCGGATCGTCCGCGGCGCCGACCGGACGCTCCGCGACGGCCGCCTCAGGTCCATGCTCGTCGAGTTCAACGGCGCGGACGCGGAAGACGTCGGGGCGATCGCGTCGATCGAACGCGCCGGGCTGAGGCTCCTGCACAGGAAGCGATCGCCGTCGTTCAACGTGGCCAAGTTCCCGGAGGTGTACAACTACGTCTTCGTCAGGTCGTGACCGGGGGACGGGAATCGCCTGACTTCCCCTCGCCGGACCGCGGCGTCGAATCCGGAAAGAAGATGGCGATCGCGCGGGCGCCGACCGGTCGCGTGGCGGCGCTCACACCGACGAACAGCACCGCGCTCGCGAGCGTCCCGGCCTCCGCCGGATCGAGCCCGATCAGGTACGGGTGCGCCAGCACGCTCCAGACCGCGCAGACCGACAGCCCGCCCAGCATCGACGCGAGCGCGCCGGCTCGTGTCGCGCCTTTCCAGTGCAGTCCGATGACGACCGGCACGAACAGGAAGCTGACCATGAGGCGCGCGGCGTAGATCACGATGAAGTTGACGAGCGCCAGCTCGTGAAACGCCAGGACCACCGGGATCGCGCTGAACAGGATCACGGCCACCCGCCCGACGCGCACCTTCGCGCGGTCGCTGGCCTGACGGGCGAAGAACCCCCCGTACAGGTCGTGCGAGACCGCGGCCGACACCGTGAGGAGGATGGCGCCGCCCGTCCGCGAGAACGTCACGACCGCCGCCAGCAGGACGAGCAGGCCGATCGGGAACGGCAGCACGCTCATGCCGAGCATCGGCGTGGCGAGGTCGGGCTCGAGGAGGTGCGGCACGAGCACCCTCATCGACAGGCCGAACACCAGGACGCCGACCCCGACGAACGCCTGGAAGAAGAACGACCACCCGATGGCGAGCCGTACCGCCCGCCGGCTCTGCATCGAGTAAATCGCCGAGATCTCGTACGGCGCCGCGGCGAGGCCGAGGCCGATCGCCATCGAGATCGACAGCAGCTGCCGCCAGCCGAACCAGTTCGCCGTCAGCCGCGGGTCGAGCGCCGAGAGCGCCACGCCCAGTCCGTGCAGGCCCCCGACCCCGGTCCAGAGAAAGGGGACGGCGAGCACGTAGCCGGCCAGAAGGAGCGACGCCTTGATCAGCCCGACAGACGCGTTGCTGTACATGCCGCCCAGAAACGTGTAGACGGTCGTCAGGCCGGCGACGAGGATCACGGCTCTGCCGAACGGGATTCCGCTCACGAACGTGAAGAGCAGGCCGCCGGCCTGGTACTGCGCCGACAGCATCACCGTGTAGGCGATCAGGATGAAGACGGCCGACACCGCGCGCGCCGACTCGCTCTCGTACCGGGCGGCGAAGTAATCGGGCAGCGTGAAGCCCGAGTGCCGCCGGATCCTCGGCGCGACGAACAGCGCACACACGACCCACCCGATCCAGACGAGCGGCCACGACCACGCGTAGCTGAACCCGGAGAAGTAGTGAAAGCCGACGATGCCGATCGTGGCGCCGGCGCTCACCTGATTGGCCATCAGCGTCGCGCCGCCGACGATCGGT
The DNA here is from genome assembly GCA_963840225.1 of uncultured Acidobacteriota bacterium. GTDB lineage: Bacteria > Acidobacteriota > Vicinamibacteria > Vicinamibacterales > CAVVIG01 > JBLMXQ01. Next base: position 637,048 of record CAWIYH010000003.1, on the reverse strand, counting down.
CCGAGCGATCGGCCCGCGACCAGGAACCCCTCTTCCCGCGACGCGCGGCGGTAGTGGTACATGCCGATGACGCAGACCACCGCCAGGTAGACGCCCACCGCGACCCAGAACGCGGTCAGACCGCTCATTCCGAGTCGTCCCGGCGGCTGAACCACCAGAAATAGATCGGAATCCACGCCGCCATCGTCGCGACGAAGACCCAGAAACGCCATTCGAGACCGCCGGCGGTCCCCGGCAGAACGCGGCCGCACGTCCGGGGGCGGCCGGCGGGCAGGCGCAGGCGCACCATCGACGGAATCGCCAGGAGGCGCGCCTCCCACACCTGACGATCGCCGGACGGCTCGAGCCGTGGCAGGAGCACGGAGGCCCTTTCGATCGGGCGCGCGAAGGTGACGCGCAGCGTGACTTCGGCCCCGCGCAGTCCCTCCGCCGCTTCGAGCGCGGCGGCCGGCAGCACGATCGGCACCGCCGCATCGGCCGACTCGAGCCGGACGCGGTATCGGACCTGCAGGGGGCCGCCGCCCGGTCGAAGGTCGGGCGCGTCAAGCAGGGTCCACGGGCCCCGGCGCGAGACGTCGAGCGCCAGCGGCGCTCCCGCCATCGTCGCGCCGACGGGTCCGACCGTCGAGCACGGATTGTCGAGGAACTCGAACGCGGCGCTTCGCGTCCCGCCGTCGCGCACGTAGGTTTCCACCACGCTCGCGGTCGACCTGTCGGCCACCGACACCTCGATACCGACGTCATGCGACGGGAACGTCCGCCCCTGGGCGAGGGCGCCGCCGACCGACAGCAGCGCAGACAGCCCCGCGGCCCCGATGCGGCGGCGCCAGCGAGCCACTCAGTCGTACCAGGTCGCGGTGTCGCCGTCGCCCATCATGAAGGCGTAGTCGCCAGGGTTGATGCGCGTGACGTAGTTCCGCGCCAGTACGACCACGCTCTTCGCGAAGGGGGCGACCATGGTCTCGAGCGTCTCGAGCGAATGGGCGCTGACGATATCGGCGAGCTGGCGTCCGCCGTCAATCCACGAGCCTGGCGTCAGCCTGCGATGCGGCACGCACAGGCCGCCGTGGCGCGGACGCATGACCGTGATGTCATGGAGCAGGAGCTGGCGCGGCCGTCGCTCGACCTCCCCCTGGAGCGCGCCGGCATGGCGCATCATGTTCAGGACGCCGCGGACGCCATTGCGGACGTGCTCGTCCTGGTCCTGGTACCCGCCGCCGATCTCCACGACGGTCATCGCGACGTTCCGCGCCGTCGCTGCGGCCGCGGTCGTGCCCGGATACATCTGCCTGGGCTTGTAGAGGAGGGCGGACAGGAACGCGCGCGAGAGCGCCTCGTCGTTCAGCACGTAGCAGTAGTCCACCCACGGAAAGGTGCCGCCGGCGTGAATGTCGATGAGGTACTCGACCTCGGAGATGAAGCCGGTGGCCATCGCGTGCGCCTGCTGCTCGCTGAGCCAGCCGTCCGGCTGCCCCGGAAACAGGCGATTCATGTCGAGCATGTCGATCGGCGTGTTGCGCGTCATCGCCTCCATGGCGAGCGGGTTGGCGACCGGCATCAGCCACAACGATCCGGCGAGCGCGTCCGGCGCGATGGTCCGCCACAACTCGCGGATGATCAGCAGTCCTTCGATCTCGTCGCCGTGGACCATCGCCGAGACGCCGATGCGCGGACCGGGGCGTCTCCCGTGAATGACGAGCACCGGCAGCGACAGCGCGTACCCGCTGGCCAGCGTGCTGACGGGAATCGCCAGGCGTTCCCGGCCGGGGCCGACCTCGATGCGCGTGATAGCCAAGAGGTTCTCCTCCAGGCTGCACACGATATCCCGAATGGGGCGGCACGGGCGAGGGCGGCGATTCGGGCGAAGCGGGACAGGGGCGCGGAGGTCGAACTCGATCAGCCAGCAGCATCAGTGAGGTTGAGGCGCACCGGGACGCCGCCAACGTGGACGACAAACGCTGGCGATGGGTCTCATGGTGGGCCCGATCATAGGGTCGGAACCGGGCATGGCCGCAAGCGATATGCTGGGTGTGCCGTTTCACCCGAGCCGTGCCCGACCCGCATTCACCGCTCGTGACGTCAGACGCGATCTCGCGAACGCCCGTACAGCTCGACCGGGCCGAGCGCTCGCTGTGTCGGCGGCTGACCGGCGCGAGCGAGCCGCTCTCGGCGGCGCTGATCGCGGCCGCGCGCAGGCACCGCGTGCATCTGCTCGTGGCCGCATCCCTGACATCCGCAGAGCGGAGCGCACACGGCGAGGCCGCGTCGCTCGTCAGCGATCTCAGGGCTGCCGCCGCGCTCGACGCCGCACACCAGCTCGAGCTGACGCAAACGCTCGACGCGCTGGCCGCGGGAGGCGTCGACGCGCTGATCCTGAAGGGAACGGGGCTCGCGTACACCATCTATGGCGCGCCGCATCTCCGGCCGCGCGCCGACGTCGATCTGCTCATCCGCGAGCCCATGCTCGACCGCGCCGCGTGCGTCGTCGGCGCGCTCGGCTGGGTTCCCTCCGTGCAGCGCGACGCCACGCTCTCGAGCTCCCAGCGCCAGTACGTGAAGACCGGCCGGACCGGCGGTCCGCTCGCCCTGGACGTTCACTGGAGAATCGCGAACCCGCTGGTGTTTGCCGGCGCCCGATCGTTCGACGAGTTGCGGCCGGCGGCGCTGCCGGTAGCGCCCCTCGGCCCTGCGGCGCGAACGCTGTCGAGACCCGACGCGCTGCTGCTCGCGTGCATGCATCGTGTGGCGCACCACGACGATGCCCTCGACCTGCTGTGGCTGTGGGACATCCACCTGCTGGTCGAGCGCCTGTCCGACGCCGAGCGCGATGACTTCGTCGGGCTCGCCCGCGCTGCGGCGATGTCGGCCGTGTGTCGACGAGGCCTCGAGCTGTGCGCCGCGCTGTTCCAGACACCCGCCGCGGAACTCGCGTCGCGTCTCGACCCCGGCGTGCCGACACGTGAACCGTCGGCGCAGTTTCTGGGCGGACTGACCCTCGTCGGCGTCCTCGAGGCTGATTTGGCCGCGCTCTCGAGCTGGCGGGCGCGCCTGCGAGTGCTGGCCGAGCATCTCTTTCCGTCAGTCGACTACATGCGTTCGCGCTATCCGCTCTGGCCGGACATCCTGCTGCCGCTCGCCTACGCGCATCGAATCGCGTTCGGCGCCCCGAAGTGGTTCCGGCGCGGCCCTCGGTGAAGGCGGTTCCCGTTCCTCAACGACGAGCTATTGTTTCTTCCGATTGAGGGTCCGGCAATAGGCCACCAGATAATCAATCTCCTGGCGGCTCAAGTTCCGTCCCCACGGCGGCGAGAGCGGCGAGCGGCCAACGGACGCGCTTCCCTCGGCGATCACCTTTCTCAGAAGCCGCGCATCGCCGGCACTCTTCGACGAGGCCAGATCGGGCGGCGCCGGCGTCAGGTTCGACGCGTTCTGGCCGTCGCCGTGCCCCTCGTCGCCGTGGCACGTCGCGCAGTAGTGGAGGAAGAGCGCCCTGCCCTGGCTCTCAGCGTAGCTCAGATTACCGGTGCCGCGCTCCTCGGCGCGAATCGCGTCGAGCAGAGGATCGCCGGGATGCGGCGTCGCCCTCGCGCAGCCGCCCAGCGTCAGCGCCGCGCCGGAGGCCAGCACGACGAGCCATTCCGGCAAGGTCATCGCCGCACCTCCCTCGCCGCCGGTGCCGCCTTGCCATGGAGGCCGCTCAGATACGCGGTCAGCGCACGGACGTCTGCATCCGACAGCCTGTAGTCCGGCTGAAGGGTCCGGGGCTTGTAGCGCTCCGGGGACTTCAGGAACGCCGCGATCCAGCCCGGCTTGAGCCGGTCGCCGCTGTGCGACAGTTCGGGACCGACGTATCCGCCGGTCATCCCCAGCTGATGGCACGCCGCGCACCCGAGCTGCCCGTACAGCTGTTCGCCGCGGCGCGCCTCCGACTCGTCGAATCGTCCGTCGTAGTGTTCCAACCCATCGTCGAGAAACACCGTCGAGAAGTAGTCGGCGACTGTCTTCGCCTCGTCAGGCAGCATGTGGAACACCGGCATGCGCGCTTCGATGCTGACGCGCACGGCGCCGGGATTCAGGAGGTACGACACGAGGTAGTCGTGCTTGAGCTGACTGCCGATCCGATCGAACGGCACCGTGGAGAGCGTTCCGCCATATCCGCGGACCGAATGGCAGCTGAGGCAGCGGTACTGGTCCACGAGCGCGCCGAAGCGGGCCGGCGGGCCGGAACGGCACGGCCGGAGGCGGTCGCTGCACGTAGGAGGCCGGCAGGTCGGCCTTCCGAATCCCGGCAAGCGCCAGGGCGATTTTCGCGGCCTCATCGGGCGTGAACGAAAACGTCGGCATCGACGAGGGCTGGCCGAGCGCGTCTGGCATCAGCACCTTCAGGAAGACGTAGTTCTCGGTCGTGTGGCGCACGAGGTTCGGCCCGTACGGGAGCTCGTCCGGGTCGCGATCCGCAATACCCGTGAGGCTCGGTCCGATGCGGGCGGACTGGACGATGCCAGGCAGCTGGTGGCAGCTTGGACATCCACGTCGTTCGAACACGGCGCGCCCTGCGGCGACCGCTCGGGCATCCTGGTAGGCGGCGGGGGCCGTTTCCTGCGCATCGGTCGTGCGGTACTCGTCCAGCAGAAACGCCGTCAGGTCGCGCACCTGGACGTCGGAGAGGCGGTACTGGAGCATCGGCGTGTCGGGCTGGGTACGATGAGGGTTCTTCAGGAAGCTGAAAAGCCAGGCGCGGCGGACCTTGTCGCCGATGCGAGTCAGCTCCGGACCCATGGTCCCTCCTCGGTCGTTGACCGCGTGGCAACTGACGCAGCGCAGCTCACCGAACAACGCGCGACCGTTGCTCGAGTCCGCCTTGGGCCAGTCGACGGCGGCGTCGATTGGAGACTGGGCCCGCTCCGACAGAAGGAACGCCTGTAGTCCGGCAATCTCCTCGTCCGACAGACGGAAGTTGCCCATCTTGGACCGCGGCAGGTAGCTCTTCGGGTCCTTCAGCCACTCGCGCAGCCACTCGGGCCGGACCTTGTAGCCGATGCTGGCGAGCGCCGGGCCGCGGAACGTCACGCCCTCGAAGCCCGGGATTTCGTGGCAGGCGACGCAGCCAGAGTCGACGATGAGTGCGCGGCCCTCGGTCACCCTCGGCGCATCGGGCGGTTCGAGGCCCCGGTGACAGGTGCCGCAGTTCGCCTCGATTGTCTCGAGAGGGCGCATCGGCCGGAGCACGAATGGCTGCGGCCGATGCGCGGCATCGGTGTAGTCGGTCGCCTGCCCCTGTCCGTCGTGGCACACGGTGCACCCGAACCGGTCCGGCGGGTGCGTCGCCAGCCACGTGCCGGGGTGGGCCGTGAAGGGCTGCGGCGCACTGGCGAACGCCGGATCGTCGATTCCGAGGTGGCATGTGGTGCAGCGATCGATGCGGCCGAGGTTCTCCAACCAGATCTGGCGCAAGCCGCTGACGGCGGCCGACTGCGCGAGCTGGTGCGGGTTCTTGACGCTCGCTTCGAGGCTGGAGAAGCGCGCCTGAGTCGTTCGCCACTCGGCGGTTTCCTCCCGCAGCAGTACCCAGGAGAAGATGAGCAGGAAGGCGACGGCCAAGCACGCAAAGAGGATGTGCAGCCGCCGGGGAGCCGTCTGCTTCACTTCCATGGCCACACCCACGCCCAGTTCGCGCCTCTGAAAAGCGTGCCGATCGTCGTCAGGATCAGGAAGACGGTGACCAGTGCCGTGAAGATCGTGTTGATCCACCGACGCTCCGGTGCGAACCACCGTCCCTGGCCTCCGCGCGTGCGGTCCGCGTACGGCAGGACGATGAGAGCGACGACGAGTACGGTCGGGACGATCACGCCGCCGATGAGCGCCGAGTAGTGCACGAGCTCCTGGAGGCCGAGGAAGTACCAGGGCGCCTTGGCCGGGTTCGGCGTCCGGGTGGGATCGGCCATTTCCTCCAGCGGCGCCATGAACGACAGCGACACGATGTGCATGACGATCACGACGCCAATCGCCACGAGGAGCTCGCGGTACAGGAGGTGCGGCCAGGCGAAGACCTCGTCCTCCGGGTCGCGCGCCTCCACCGACGTGCTCGGCCGTCGTGCGAGCGCCATCAGGCCGTGCGTCTTCATGGAGCCAGGAAACACGCCGGCCACCTCTTCGACGGAAGCGGACTGCGGCTGCGCGCCGCTCAAGCCGTCCTTTCGCACGCGCCAGACGTGCATCGAGACGAGGGCCAGCATCGCGAGCGGCAGCACGACGCAGTGCAGCACGTAGAACCGGAGGAGCGTCATCGGACCGATGACGTGGCCGGCCAGCAGCAGATACTTGACTCGATCGCCGACGAGCGGCGTATAGGCGGCAATGCTCGTGCCGACGGTGATCGCCCAATATGCGAGCTGATCCCACGGCAGCAGATAGCCGGTGAACGACAGCGCCAGCGTGAGCAACAGGAGGGCCACGCCGACGACCCAGTTGAACTCGCGCGGCGCCTTGTAGGATCCGGTCCAGAAGACGCGGCACATGTGCAGGAAGACCACGGCGACCATCGCGTGCGCCGACCACCGGTGCATATTGCGCAGCACGATGCCGAACGTCACGACGAACTGCAGGTCTTTCATGCTGCGGTAGGCCTCGGGCGGGTGCGGCACGTAGTAGAGCATCAGTGCCAGGCCTGTGACCGACAGCACGCCGAAGAGGATCGCCGCAATCAGGCCGAGGGCGAAGGTAAAGGTCGGCCTGAGCACGTGGCGGCTGACGCGCGCCGGATGGACGTGCAGGAAGAGACTGGAGATCATCGCGGCGGCGCGGTCCTTGTCGGTCGCCGGCCAGCCCACGCGCCAGACCGATCGGCGGACGGCGCTCAGCCATGCCGACGTCCGCTGCTGGATCGCAAGGTTCACGTGAGCCTTCCTTTCAGACCCGCAAACGGAACTCTGGTCCGACGGTCTCGTCGAGGTCGACGACGAGCTCTTCGCGGGGGGACAGACTGACGGCGAACCACGGCAGCGGTCGAGGCGCCGGACCGCTGATCACGCGTCCATTCCGGTCGTACCGGCTGCCGTGGCACGGGCAGTCGAAGCCGCTCGTCGTGTGCTTGACGTTGCAGCCCAGGTGCGTGCACACCGAGGAGATGCAGTAGAAGCCATCCGCGCTGTTGAACACGAAGAGGCGCCGATCCGGCAGGAAGGTTGCCGAGTCGGGGGGAAAGTCGGTGGGCGGCCCGACGTCGAAGCGCCGGGACGGCTCGTAGAGGACGTTCGGCACCAGGAAGCGGAACGTCGCGGCCAGGAACCCGGCGGTGGCGGCGCCCAGGGCGACGGAGCCGACCAGGAAGGCGCGCCGCGGGATCGGACCGGGCGATGCCGGGGGGCGGACGGTGCGCTCGTCGGTGCTCATGGCCGCCCCTCACCCATGCGCTCGTGATAGAGGCCGAGAGCGGTCTGCGGCGACTCGTCGAGCTCGAGCGCCTCCATCGTGATCGCGCCGGTCGGGCAGCGCTCGGCGCAGAGGCCGCATCGGATGCACCGCGTTTCGTCCTTGACGATCGCGCCAAGCGACGCCAGGTCACCGCCGATCGCCGCATGCACAGCGTCGAGCGCGTCGGATCGGGAGAGGCCGGCCGCCGGCACGAGCGCCAGACAGGCCTCGGGGCAGATCTCGACGCAGCCGCTGCAGAGGATGCAGCGCTCGGAGTCGAAGATCGTCTCGACGTTGCACCAGAGACAGCGCGAGGCCTCGAGCCGCGCCTGTTGCTCGTCGAAGCCCTCTTCGACTTCGCGGAAGCCGGTGCGTCGCGGAACGGCGAGCGAGGGCACCGCCTGGCGCGAAACGCGGTCGTAGCGGTCGCCGCCGCGATCGAGATCGATCGGGCGGAAGCGCGCCCGCGCCCTCGGCACGGCGCCGCCGCCGAGCCATTCGTGAATCGCGAGCGCGGCGCGTTTGCCATCCGCCTCCGCCTCGATGACGATGCGCGGTCCGAACGCCAGGTCGCCGCCGCAGAACACCCCCGGCAGCGTCGTGGCGAGCGTGAGCGGATCGACTTTGACCAAGCCGCGCGGCGTGATCGCGATCTCGGTGTCCGCCGCCAGGCAGCGCGTGTCGGGCTGCTGGCCGACGGCGAGGATGATGGTGTCGGCGTCGAATTCCTGTTCGCTGTCGGGCACGAACGACGGATTGAACCGGCCGTTCACGTCGAACAGCGACGCGACGGCCAGCGTCTCGAGACCGCGCACCTTGCCGTGACGCCCCAGGATCGCCTTCGGTCCGCGCCCCGCCACCAGCGCAATGCCTTCTTCCTCGGCCTCGCGCACCTCGTCGGGATGCGCCGGCATCTGGGGGCGCGACTCGAGCGACACGAGCTGGACGTGCCGCGCGCCCAGGCGGAGCGCCGTTCGGGCGGCGTCGATGAACGCGTTGTCGTAGCCCCACGTGTGCAGCAGCTGCTCCGCGCCGCCGGATAGCGGAGGTTCCGTTGATCCCGCGTAGCGCAGCGCCGTCCGCGCGACGTCGATCGCGACGTTGCCGCCCCCGATGACGATGACGCGCTCGCCCAGCACGACGCGGTACCCGAGGTTCGCATTGAGCAGAAAATCGACGCCGTTGACGACGCCGTCGAGATCGTGGCCCGGGATGCTCAGATCGCGGCCGCGTGAGGCGCCGAGGGCCAGGAAGACGGCCGCGTACCCGTTGCGCCGCAGGTCGCCGACCGTGAAGTCCCGCCCGAGCCGCCACTCCAGCTTCAGCTCGACGCCGAGCGACAGGATCTGATCGACCTCGGCGCGAATGAGATCGCGCGACAGCCGGTATTCGGGCACGCCCTGATACAGCATCCCCCCGACGACCGGCGACGCCTCGAACAGCGTCACGCGGTAGCCGAGCAGCGCGAGATCGTGTGCGCAGCTGAGGCCCGCCGGCCCTGCGCCGACGATCCCTATGCCGGTACGGCCCCGAGGCATCGGCGGCCGCGAGGCCGAGGGGCCGCAGCGGCGCCGGCTGGTCGCCCATCGTGTTCTCTACGCCGTGGCGCTCGGTCAACGTCCGCTTCAGCGCCCGGATGGATATCGGATCATCGATCGTGCCGCGTCGGCACTTCGTCTCGCAGGGATGCGCGCAGATGCGCCCGCAGATCGACGCCAGGGGATTCGGCGCCCGGGCAATCGCGTACCCGCGGGGCGTGTCCCAGTCCGCAACTGCCCGGACGTACCCTCCCGCGTTGGTGCGCACCGGACAGGCGGCGCGGCACGGCACGAGATCCAGGAAGTACCGGAAGTCGGGGACGACCGCGTGATAGGCGCGAGTGGCCATCGTCGGACCCGCTACTTCTTGACGATGAAGTCGACGACCGCTGGCTTGGCGGCGTCCACGGTCACCGGCTTGGCGGACGCCTTCCCCTTCTCGGCCCACACGCCGAGCCGGTACGACCCTGGCGGCACGTCCGTGATCTCGTACTTCCCGTCACGCTCGGTGACCGCGAAATAGGGATTCTGCAGGACGACGATGAAGCCCTCCATCTCCGGGTGCACGCGGCAGAGCTGTGTGTAGACGCATGGAAGCTTCTTGCACTTGTCGAAGGTGTAGTCCTTTGTCTGCCCCTGCGGCCACGTGCCGAGGTTGTACTTCTCGTAGTCGGGCGAGAACACGTTGTGCGGCGTCGGATCGGAGTTCAGGAACTTCACCGTCGTCCCCATGACGATCGGCAGGACGTGCGGAATGAACTGCATCTTCCGCTGGTCCATCTGGACCGGCTTCGACGGAGCGGCTGCGCCCGGCGTCTGCTCGACGTAGACGACGGCATCGGCACTCGACGAGGCACCCGTGACCGTGACGGTGCCGGTGATGGCGCCCCCGGCGCCCGACACGCCGGAGGGAACGGTGACCAGGGCGGCGGCTGTCGCGGCAACGAGAACGTAACGCATCATGACGTGGCTCCCTTCGGCTCAGAACGCAAAGCGCACGACCGCGTTGAGCGAGTGGTTCGTGCCCTCGCGCAGGTCGCGCTGGTATTCCAGCATCGCCTTGACATTGGCGCGGACGAGCGCGCTCAGACTCAGGACGCCGGTGCGCAGGCTCGCCACCGTGCGGTCGCCTGGGGCGACCGTCTCGTACCGTCCCGACGCTTCGAGCCACGGGTAGACCATGTAGTCTGCCTGCGTGAACCACGCGCGGTAGGTCGGCGTGGCGACGCTCAGCGGCAGCGCCGTCGCGGCGTCGAACACCTGGAGCGTGTCGCTGCCGTGGAGAAAGGCGCCGAAGACGTTGAGGTCCTGGTAGAACACGCTGGCGTAGAAGCCGGTTCGCAGGAAGTGCTCGTCCTGGATGTTCGTGTCGAGCCCCTCGGCTGTCGTGAGCGGGAAGTCGATGCCGGATCCGTCGCCGCGATAGATGAAGACGCCGGCGCGCAGCGAGTTGTCGCGCCAGTTCTTCTCCGGCACGTAGGGCTCCCCGCCGGTGTCGCCGTCGAGTCCCATGCCGGCGACCTTGTAGTCGAAGCGCGCGTAGATGTCCTTGGCGTTGTTTCCGTCGAACCGTCCCGTCTCGTCGGCGGCCGACGGCCCGATGCCGTTGATGACGCCCGCGACCCACAGCGCGCGATGGCGAATGATGCCGTAGCCCTCGATGCCGTTGACCAGGGCGGGCAGCGAGATCGACGGCGGCGTGGACTCGTCCCCTCCCAATCCGGTTCCGCCGTCGATGCCGATCGGGTTGTAGGCAAAGAGCGAGTCGATGCCGGCGTCGGTGGAGATCCACATTTCCTGGAACCCGTCGGCCAGGTTCGGCGCGATCTTCCCGACCCGGAAGTGGAACGCGTCCTCGGGGCCGAAGGGCGAATCGAACGCGATGTGTGCATGCTCGAGCTCGACCTCGACGGAGCCGTCCGGGTTCTGCCCGAACGTCACCTCGCTGAAGTACGAGACGTGCTCGCCGAGCGTTCCGGCGCCGAAGACGTTCAGCTCCTGCGGAAACTGCAGGTCGTTGTGGATCGTCGTGGCGCTGCCATCGTCGTTGAGCGTCGAGGTGTTCATGTCGGCAAGCTTGATGTTGACCGCGAGCGGTACGGCTGGCGAGATCTCGCCGGGCCAGACCGATTGCGGCCAGAGCCGCTTGTACGCCGGGGCGCCCAGGCTGACCGGCTTCTCCTTGACCATTTCTTCGGTCTCGCCCGGCATGCGATACCCGCGGAGGCGGAACGCTTCGCCGAACGCGTTCAGTTTTGGAAAGACGATGTGGCAGGTCTGACAACTCGTCTGGTACTTGCGGGCGAAGGCGGGAACCGCCCGGGCAGGAAGGGCCGTCAGAGCGAGGACGGCGAGGACGAGCACGCCGCGTCCAGCGAGGCGCCGCGCCCGTTGAACTGAAATCATGATGCCCCCAAGCCGCCCCCGCTGATTGCAGGGGCTGCCTCGCCCAAGGCAACCGCCGGGCCAGTCGGCGCAGGCGGCGGTCGTTCGAATCTCGAGGAACTGCGAGGCGCGGAGGGGAGGCTGACGGCGGGTGTCTGTCCGAGAGTCGGACAGTCGGCCTGCAACCACCTGCAGGACAGGAGCTTCGCGAACTACGTCAGAGAATCGGACAGATGCAGGTCGTGCAGCTTGCGGTAGAGCGTGTCCCGGGAGATGCCGAGCAGACCGGCGGCTGCGGTCTTGTTCCCGGAGGCGTGACGCAGCGCTTCGGTGATCGCCCAGGCCTCGAGATCGGCGAGGTTGAGGGGCATGCCCGACGTGTCGATCGCGCGCTCGGTGCCGTGGGCGCCGCACCGCCGCAGCCAGACCCGAAGATCCTCGGCGCGGATCGTGCGGCGGCCGGGGGGAAGCGACAGGGCGATCGATTCGAGCATGTTCACCAGTTCGCGCACGTTGCCAGGGAAGCGGTACGACGCGAGGAGCTCGAACGCCCCTGGATCGACGCCATCGACGGACCGGCCGCCGCGCTCGCGCATTGCGCCAAGGAAATGGGCGATGAGCGGCGGCAGGTCTTCGCGGCGCGCCCGCAGCGGAGGGATCTCGATGACGAGCACGCTCAGCCGGAAGAACAGGTCCTGCCGCATGCCGCCGTCCCGCATCGCTGCGAGCGTACGGTTGGTCGCGGCGACGATGCGCGCGTCGACCTGACGGCTCTCGAGCCCGCCGACCGGACGCACTTCGCCGTCCTGCAACACGCGGAGCAGCTTCGCCTGGGTATCGAGCGGCAGCTCGCCGACTTCGTCGAGGAAGAGGGTGCCGCCGTGGGCGGCGCCGAACAGGCCCTGGTGGTCGGTCCACGCGCCCGAGAACGCACCGCGCCGGTGCCCAAACAGCTCGCTTTCGACCAGGTCGTGCGGAAGCGCCGCGCAGTTGACCGGCACGAACGCCCGCTTCGCCCGGCGACTGTTGGTGTGGATGGCGCGCGCCAGCAGCTCCTTGCCCGTGCCTGTCTCGCCGACGATCAGCGACGGCGTGTCGCTCTGCGCCGCCGCCCTCGCGCGTTCGAACACCGCGTGCATGCAGGCCGAGTCGCTGACGAGACACTCGAATCCGAACCGCTGCGAGACGGTCTGATCCAGGTGCCGGATGCGGTCGCGCAGCTCGGCGGCCTCCAGAATCCGTGCGACCTCCTTGCGTACGACTTCGGCTGAGTACGGAATCGGGATGAAGTCCTCGGCACCGCGGCGAATCGACTCCGTGGCGTGCTCGACGGTCGGCCGGCCACTGAAGAGGAGCACCGCGAGATCCGGTCGGCGCGTCCGTACGGTCTCCAAGAGGTCGAGGCCGGAGTCGGTTTCAGTTTCAGCGATGATGAGCAGCTGGAGCGAGGGCTGCCGTCCGACCTCGTCGACGAGTGCCGCGCCAGTGCGAGACGTCCCCTCCGGCGCCTGCGGCGCCAGCAGGTGCAGCAGTTCCCGGTTCAGATCGGCGTCGCTCGTCGCGACGAGGATGCGGCCCACGGTGGAATGGGTGTCACGCGGCCGCAAATGCATGGAACCAGCAAGGATCGAGAATCTAGTGAGAGACCGTTTCGGGTCATTGTAACCGGGCTCGTCATAAGCAAACCATCAGGACGCGTCGGCGACTCGCGCCAGAAGAACCTGGTCCTGCCGCTTGTCTTGTGGGATGGCGGCCGAACCTGAACGCTACGCGAGTGCCGAGAATCCAGTCTGGAAATGGGCGCAGGCCACCCAGGCCTTCGGTGCGGGTCAGTTGTACCCGAACGACACGCCATCGAAGAGGCCCGTTGCCGTCCGCGACGCCTTGTGGCTCGTCACAGGCAGGCCGAAGTAGAAGTCGGTCGCGAACGGCACGTCTATCGCCGAAAGTGTCGTCCAGTTGACGCCGTCGGTCGACCAGGAGGACGTGAACGTGTCGCCGTGCCTGGCGAGGCGCACCCAGCCCGGCACGGTGGCGGGCACATTCGCCGCCTGACGGCTCGTCCCACCGACCGTGGGCCGATACTGCATCGACACGCCACGGGCCGGCGTGACGACGGTCATCACCTGCTTCGACCCGGCCGTGAGATCCTCGCGCAGCATGACGCCGGCCTTTGCCCAGGGATCCGTGCTGGTGAGGCTACCGACGCGCGCCGTGATGGTGAGATTGCCGGATCCGCGCGTGTAGGCGTAGAAGAACGAATCGGCGGCGTTCCAGATGTCCGCACCGCGCCCGTTGACGGTGAACTGCTGGCCGTCGTAGGTCACCGAGCCGGATCCGGCGCCGATCGCTGCGCCGGCGAATGTCGACAGCATCTCGATCTCCACGTGCGAGAAGGTTGCGGTCGCGACCGTCCCATCCGCATGGCTCGTGACGGCAAGACCCGCAACCGCGTTCGGGCCGAAGTTCGCCAGCGTCTGCCTGCCGATCACGGTCCAGGAGTGGGTGTTCGAGATGCGAAAATACGCGGTGATCTCGTCGCCCAGGCGCTCGAGCTTCACCCACACCGGCGCGGTCGTCGCGGGGCCTGCCGTGTGAATGCTCGTGCCGTTCTCCACGGTCCGCCGCTGGAACGCCACGCCTTTCGAGGGAGTCACGAAGACCGACGCGTGCCGGGCGCCCGGATTCCGGTTTTCGCGAATCATGAGGCCCGCCTTGGTCCATGCGTGGACGGCTTCGACCGAGTTCACGAGCGCCGTGAACCGGAAGTTGCCGCGCACGTTCAGCGCGGTGCTGGGCCTGTCCTGCGCCACGACATGGAACGCATCCGCGGTGCCCCAGATGTCGGCGCCGCTGCCGGATACCGTGTAAGTGTCCGTCGTCCGGTCGTAGCTATCGGATCCTGCCGCACGGACGGCTCCGACGTCGGCGCCGTCCTCGAAGAACAATTTGCCGTCGACGAGCATGGTGTGGACGGCTGTGTCGGTCGCCTGATGGCCATGACCATCATTCACGGTGACAGTGAATGTGTTCGTGCCGAGATTCCGGGGAGGCCCGCACCCATTCGGGTACGTCGCGATCACCCGACCGCTGCCATCGAGGATGTTCCACGTGAGGAGATCTTCATCGGGATCGCTCGCGCGCACGACGGAGATGCTTTCGTGATCGACCCCCACCACCGTGTCCGGCCCGGCGTCGACAGTCGGGGCGCGATTGGCGACCGCCGGAATGTTCAGCAGCACGGCGCCCTGCGACGCGATGAGATCGGTCGCGCCGTCGTGATTGAGATCGTTCGTATTCAGCGACACGAGCGTGTTGCTGAAGTGTTCGGAAACGGGATCCCACCAGGGATCCGTGACGCTCTGATCACCGATTGAGAAGTTCCAGGGGCCGGCGAACGTGCCGTCGCCGAGGCCGACCATGACCGAGACGCTGTCCCACGTTTTCCACGGGATGTAGCAGTCATCCCGCACGATCGCGGACTGATTGCCCGTCACGACGTCGACGATGCCGTCGCGATTGAAGTCGCCGACCACGATCTGCATCGGCCCCGGCGGCAGTGCGTACTCCGTTGCGGAATCGAATGTGCCGTTCCCCTTCCCAAGGAGCACGAACATCGAGCCTACGCCGGACCTGTACAGGGAGTTCGGGCTGCCGGCCGACACCAGAACATCCACACGGCCGTCCCGGTTCACGTCGCCGGCGGTGACGTCCGTCGTCTCATAGTAGCGATCCAAGTGAGACGGGGGACCCAGGGGAATGTCCGCGGCAGTGAAGATCAGCGACCCTTGATTGAGGAAAACCGACACGAACAGGCCGCCCTCGCCGTTGGTGGTGACGACGTCGGGTCGGCCGTCGCCGTTGAGGTCGGCAACGATCCCTTCAGTCGCCGGCCAGACGGTCGTCAGGCTGGTGGGCGTGCCGAACGTGAAATTGCCGTTGCCGGGGTACACGTCGACGCTCGAGCCGTAGCCGCCGACGTTGCCTGGCAGAACGAGGTCCCGTCTGCCGTCGCCATTGAAATCGCCCGACAGCGCGAACTGATTCCAGTCGCCGAGCGGGGCGGCCGCGACCGGCGAGCCGAGCGTTGCCGTGCCGTTGCCAGGAAGGATGACGAGGCCGCTCGACGCGGCAATCACATCCCGGAACCCGTCGCCGTTGAAATCGGCCGAACCCAGTACCGCGTCCCTGGACCGCAGACACGACGGGCGCGTTGAACGTGCCGTCGCCTCTGCCGGTCGAAACCTGCACGTTGCCGGTGGGGCAACGGCGAGGGCTGCAGACCCCGGACGACGAGAGAAGGTCGGTCTGGCCGTCACGGTTCATGTCGGCCGGCCACACCGCCCCGTTCATCCGCAGGTCGCGCAGCACGCGAACGCCTGGCGCCGGCGCGGCGGTCTGCGCGCGCATCGGCTCGCCGGCGAGCGCGAGGGTCAGCGCTGCGGCAACGAGTGCAACACACCTGCCGAACGGGGCAACGCCAACTTGCCAGAGCCGGAACGCTCGCCGTTGCGGGAAGGCGCGTGCCATACGCCAACTCCTGGTGAGGGATTGGACTGCCGGAAAGCCAGAACGGTTTCCCGCACGGTGCAAGACCAACACCACGCCGAATCACGTCATGTCCGGTCGGATCGGTGTTGGCGTCACCGCCAGATGGCAGCAGCTTGTCAGCGACCCTTCGTTGCGCCGGAATGCCGTCGACCGTTGCGTCATGCCGGCACCTCAGGCGGGACAGACGTGCCGATCGACATCGGTCACACGCCGCCCTTCTTGCGGTGCTCGCCGTTCTGCCGCTTCTGCAGCGCCTCGCGTTCCTGGTTCTGGCGTTGCTGCATCGACTGCTGCTCCTTCTGGTGCTGCTGCTGGAGCTGGCCGCTGCCGCGGATTGCGCACGGTTCTGTCGTCGGCCTGATGGCGGGCCTGCAGCCGGGCGCGCTCGGCGGCCTGGCGCGCGGCGAGATCCGCCCGTTCGCGCGCCTGCTGCGCGGCCCTGTTCGCATCGGTGTTGGGCGCGGGCGGTGGCGCTGGCCGCGGCTGCGCCTGGGGTCTTTGCTCGGGGCGCGCCGGCGAAGGCGCGATGGTCTTGCGAACCGCAGCGCGCGCGGCGTCAGGCGGCGCTCGACGCACGACGACCGGACGATTCACCGAGGCCGGCGGCGGCGCGGCAGCGCGTGGAGCCGCGCCGACGCGGCTCACCTTCTGCGGTGCGACCGACGCCGTCGGGACGACCCGTCCGCGGCGAATCGACTCGCGCGGCACGGCGACGGCCGACGCCGCCACCGGGTGGGCGCGAACGAACGCGTCACGCGGCACGACCGTCACCGCACCGTTGACGCGCCGGTTCACGTAGGTCACGTTGGTGGCGTTGACCCGGGTCACGTTCACCTGCCCGACGTTCACGCGGCGCCGATAACCGGACGAGACGCGGTAGGCAGGACTGAACGGCTCGTGCGGTCCGAGCGGAAACCAGGCGACCGGCGCCGAGCCCGCGCGGATCGATGCCCGCCACTCGGGGCCGCCGACGAACGCCACGAGCGCCGGGCGTACACGGGACGCGCCACGATGCGTCCCGGCACCCACGCCCAGGCCGTGGAGAGGCGCACCCAGCGGCCGTAATGGAACGGCGCGAACCCCCACGGCGCATCGTCGATCCACGTCCACCCCCACGGATCGATCCACACCCAGTGACCGTACCGGTATGGCACCTGGACCGTCCACGATGGAGCCGACCAGGAAACCGACCGGCTCGAGCCGTCTTGGATGGCCTGCGTAAGCTTGGGGCACTTGAGCGTCCGCGGGCGGGGTGCTAAGCTCCCGTACTGACGGGGTGTTGAAGTTTACACCTGCGCTTGACGGGTGTTGGAGTTCACCCTCAACCGCCCCACCGCTAGACGTCACTCGGCGGGGCAGATGACTCCTACGGGCTTGTCGCTCGCAGGGGTCTGTTCGCCGCATGCCCCTCCTGCCGAACTGCAAGCCGAGTCGGCTTTCTCGCCGAGCCGTGTTCATGATCGTGTTCTTTTCCGTCTCCTTCGTCGCGCAGTCGACGATTCCGTGCATCGTCCAGCAGCGGTGGGTCGCGACGGTATCGGCGTTCTCCGTGGGGCTCGCACACGAGCCTGCCTTCGGGGCGCTTCTGACACGCGGGCTGGAAGAGGAGGCGCATTGAGTCGTTACGTGATGATCGCGCTGGGAGGCGCGCTGGGAGCACTGGCGCGCTATCAACTGGCGGCGGTTGTTCAAGCCCGGGTGCCCGTAGGATTTCCGTACGGCACGTTCGTCGTCAACGTGACGGGCTGCTTCATCATGGGGCTCGTGACCGCGCTCCTGGCGGAGCGCCTGGTCGTGCATCCGAATTGGCGCTTCCTCGTCCCGATCGGGTTCCTTGGCGCGTACACGACCTTCTCGACGTTCGAGCTGGAGACGTTTCGGGCGGCGTCAGAAGGGGCCTGGTTGATGGCGGCGGCCAATGCGATGGGAAGTGTCGTCGCCGGGTACGCCGCGCTCTGGGCGGGCTTTGTCGTGGCGCGCGTGCTGATTTGAAAGCGTCTGACGGAGGCGGCATGCTGAAACAGGGACCTGCAAAGAAGGTGACGGTGTACGTCGGGGAAGACGTGCACCACCACGGCGAGCCCCTCTACCTCGCACTGCTCAATTACCTCTTCTACCACGGCGTGTCCGGGGCCACGGTGACGAAGGGCGTCGCGGGGTTCGGATCGCGTCATCACATGCACACGGCCCGGATTCTCGTGGCCAGCGAGAACCTGCCCGTCAAGATCGAGTTCGTGGAGACGGCCGAGAAGCTCGACGTGATCCTCCCGAAGCTCGTCCAGATGGTCAGTCCCGGCCTCGTGGAGATGCAGGACACCACGATCGTGACGGCGCCGACCCGACCGCCGGACGCGTTGCGCTCCCACGTCGCACTGACCGGCAAGGCGAAATTGATGCGGATTTTCATCGGCGAGAGCGACCGCTGGAGAGATAAGCCGCTGCACGAGGCCATCATCGAAAGCCTCCGTGCCCATGACATCGCCGGCGTCACGGTCTATCGCGGCATCTGCGGGTACGGCGCCCATCGGCGGTTCCACAAGGAGAGGCGGCTGAGCCTCTCGCACGATCTGCCGATCATCCTGTCGATCGTCGACGAGGAATCGAAGCTCAGGGCCTATTTGCCGATCCTCGAGCAGATGGTCGCGGAAGGCCTCGTCGTCCTCTCGGATGTCGACGTGATCAAGTACACGCATCGGCTCGAGGCGCGCGCCGATGCGACGGAGGGCGCGTCATGACATTGGGTGGCCGGGCCAAGATGATCCGCATTCATTTCGGCGAGGACGACCGCTGGCAGGGGAAGCCCTTGTACGAAGCCATCATCGAGGAAGCGCGCCGGCAGGATCTCGCAGGCGCGACAGCCTATCGAGGCTTCGAGGGATACGGCGCCAGTTCACGAATCCACCGACCGCATCTGTTCAGGTCGGGAGACCTGCCGATCATGGTCGCGATCATCGATGCCGCCGACAAGATCGACCGCTTCCTACCCACGCTGGAGAAGATGGTCGGCGAGGGCCTGATTGCCATGTCCGATGTCGACGTGATCCGGTACGCGCACCGCGAAAGCGGCGGCACCGAGCGCTGAGCAGAGCCGCAAGAGGCGAGCTTCGACACACCGTCTGCTCCTTGTCGATGCCTTCCTCGACCATCTGGCCACGGAACGGAAGTTATCAGCGTCGAGCGTGAACCACCACCGCACGATCGTGAACGCTATGTTCAACGTCGCCGTGAAGCGCGGACGCTTCGGCAGGAATCCCGCTACCGCGGTGCGGCAACGACCCGAGCCGCCCGGTCGCGAACCCGGGGCCTCCGGCGTGACAGCCAGCGGCCACTGACGGCACACCGCGGCCGACCGCGGAAAATCGGGGCCGGCCCTCGCGCGTCATCGCCGACCGAGGACGAGTCAAGTCGCTCGGCTCAACCGGTCCAGTCGCTCGGTTTCCGATCCCGAAAGTCCTTACCGGATCCGAATTTACCTTCGCCGTTTCGCACGGGCGGCGCTACGATCAGTCAGTCGGTGGAAGGACCGGACCACCGGTCTGGCGATTGCTTACCTGGGTGGACGAAACGGGCAGCCGCCTCTCAGCGGACCGAGCGAGATCCTGTGCCTGCAACATCGGTTCAATTCCGCCGGACAATCTGGATTCTGTGGCTGCAGGGTTTCGCCAGCGCGCCCTTCGTGGTGCGGCAATGCCTGGCTTCGTGGAAACGCCACAATCCGCACTGGGAGATCGTCGAACTCGACGAAGACAACCTGGGAGACTGGCTCGACGTCGAGGCAATCGTCAGCCGCGCTCGGCCCGATCTGAGCCCGCAGGCGCTCTCCGACATCGTCAGGATCAACCTGCTGGCGACGTACGGCGGCGTCTGGGTGGACGCGACGTCTTTCTGCTGCAAGGGGCTGGACGCGTGGCTCCCCCAAAGCCTGGCCAGCGGGTTCTTTGCGTTTCAGAACCCCGGCCCCGACAGGCTGCTGTGCAGCTGGTTGATGGCGTCAACCGACGGTTGCGATCTGACGATCGCCTACCGAGACGCGGTGAACGCGTACTGGCAACACAACGAATTTGCCAACCAGCGAACCTGGATCGGCCGGCACGCCGTTCGCCGCCTCTCACGTCTGCTGAACGTCAACTCCTCCAGGACCCGGTGGTGGTTCTCGCGTCCGGTGACAAAAGGCCTGCGCGTGTACCCGTACTACTGGTTTCACTACCTGCTGGCAGAGGTGATCCGGCGGGACCGCCGCAGCCGGGCGATCTGGGATCGCCGGATGAGATACGTCGTGACCGATCCGTTCAGGGCGCGGCGCATCGAGGGCGCCCAGCGGTTCGCTGCCTTGCTGGCGCCGCTGTCCGCGACGCTGAAGGAGGCGTTCGACAGCGGGAACACGCCGGTGCTGAAGTTGTCGTTCAAGAAGCTGCCGGGCGTTCCGCCGGCTGGCAGCACGCTCGACTACCTCTTCAACGCGACCGGGCCGGTGGAGGGCCAGACGTGACTTCGCAGTCACCGAGAAACCGACGTCGCAGTACCAGTCGACGGTCTTCTGCACGCCGGCAGGTGGAACATCGGAACGGCCTTGTTCTGCATGGTTCCTCTTGCCAGTGACCTTTGGTCTCGCGCGTGATCGCGGCGATTCATGGTGACTGCCGTTCGTTTGAGTACCTGCCAGAGGGCCCGATCAACAATGCGCATGGACTGACGAGTTCGTTGCGCGATGCCCCGAACGTGCTGCGTGTAGGCAAGCCAGAATGCGAATGTGTAAGCTGACGGCACTGGGGTTCCGAGCGACCACAACGCCCGGAAGTCCAACACGGGATATGGCTTGCGGTCGCAGAAGTGCAGAATCACCGAGGCCGTTGGCCACGATACACCCCGCAACATGCGTAGGACGTTGATCTTAACGTCTTCATGCCGGCTCTCAAGAGCAGCTCGGGTCGCGGCCTCCACGAAGTCTGCGCGATTCTGCCGGACCAGCGGCTGAGTCCGGGGCGTCTTCCATCTGCAAAGCTCGATGAATTCCTGGCGAGTCAGATACCCGCGTTGCCGCGCCCGCGGCGCGATTTCCGCCTCGAACGCAGCTTCCGCAGCATACCAGTACCGATCCGCCCAGTACGGAATCTTGGCTTCTGGGAATCTCAGCTTGAATCCTGGCATTATGCATCGACCGTCTAGACAGTATGACTTCGGCAACAGCACACGGCTGACCTCCGGTATCGTCGCGGGTTAGCCTGTGCCGGCCAGAGCCGCAGCGCCGCATGGAGCGCGGCGTTGTGTTCCCGGAGGTCAGCCATGGCGCAGTCTACTCCGTTGTTCGTCGGTCTGGACGTCCACAAAGATTCGATCGCGGTTGCCCATGCACTGGGACAGAGCGCCGATCCGCCCGTGTTCGTTGGCGCGATCGGGACGCGCCAGACGGACCTCGATAAATTGATCCGGCGGCTTCAGACGAAGACGCGAACGCTGGTCTTTGCCTACGAGGCCGGACCGTGCGGTTACACCATCTATCGCGACCTGACCGGCCAGGGATTCGCCTGCCACGTCGTGGCGCCCTCACTGATCCCGAAGAAGCCAGGCGACAAGGTGAAGACCGATCGCCGCGACGCCGTCGAGCTCGCACGCTTGCTGCGCTCTGGCGATCTCACCGCCGTCTACGTGCCGTCGGTCGAGGACGAAGCGCTCCGCGATGTCTGTCGCGCACGGGACGCCGCACGCGTCACCGGCAAGGATGCCAAGCTGCGATTGAAAGCATTCCTCCTGCGATTGGGTCGGCACTACGTCGGGCGCGCCACCTGGAACGACGCCCACCGCCGGTACCTGGCGAAGGTGGTGTGTCCGACGCCGGCGCAGCAGATCGTGTTTCAGGAATCCGTCCGAGCCGTCGACGAGCAAGTCGATCGCCTCCAGCGCCTCGACGCCGAGCTGCTGGAGCGCGCGCCCGCGTGGCGCCTTTATCCGGTCGTCCAGGCGCTGCAAGCTCTGCGCGGCGTCCAATTCCTCGTGGCGCTCACCGTCGTCGCCGAACTCGGCGATCTCACGCGCTTCGACTCGCCGCGCCAACTCGCCGCGTTCGTCGGCCTGATTCCGTCGGAGCACTCGAGCGGGCCGGCGCGTCGCCAAGGCGGTATCCCCAAAGCGGGCAACGGCCGCGCCCGGCGCGCGCTCATCGAAGCGGCGTGGGCATATCGCCATCCGGCCAAGGTGTCGCAACACATCCAGACTCGGATCGACACCTTGCCGAAGCCGATTCAAGACATCGGGTGGAAGGCACAGGTCCGGCTGTGTAAGCGCTTTCGCCGGCTGACCGCGCGCGGCAAGCATCCGAACGTCGCAGTCACCGCCATCGCGCGTGAATTGATCGCGTTCATGTGGGCGATCGCAAAGGAGGTCGCTGTGACCGCCTGATCACGTCACCACAAGTCTCGGGTCGGCGTCGAGGTGCGGCCCCGGTTTCCGCGTAACCCTCGACGACGTTAAGAGGCGGCTTCGGCTGACCCTCGTGCCTAGAGCGAGGCAGGCGCGCGACGGATCACAGTACCGGTGGTACCCAATCCACGGATATCAGCAGGATCAACCGTCGCTCTTACTGGCTCCGCCTCGGCGCTGACCCGGGTGTGTCCAGACACGAACACAGAAAAGAGCGCTGACGGGTAAGAATTCTTCGTTCGGGACCTCGATTCATTTTGACAACCCAAGTCATATCAACGCGCCGCTTCAGCCGCGGCGGCACCAAACGACTTCACACGCCGCCGTCGGCTGCGGACCGACACCCGACGACAGCGATTCGCGGGTGAACGTGGCACACCCACCGGCACAGTGGCGTCGGCCGTTCAGGAGGCCTTTAGAAGCGAAGTCTTGACCGCGGCGGGTACGTCGATCGCGACGAAGCGGTCGGCGGAGAACAGGTAGTCCTCACCGCTCTCGTCCACGATACGCAGGTCGCCGTCCCTCTCGGCGTGTTTGTCAGGGACAACGACGTAAATCTTATTGCGCTCGAGTGAAGCCTCGTAGCCGTCGTTGTTCACGCAGACGGCGAAACGGCGGCCAGCCGCGCCTTTCCGCGCCCTAGTCGAGGTACCTCTTGTGCTTGAACTCCTTTTTGCCGATGCCGTGTGCTTCATACCAGTGCCGTTCGGCGAGGCGAACCCTGCCGTCTCTGAGGCGGATACGCGCGATGCCCTTCATCTTCCTCCAGCGGCCCTTCCCATACAAGCGTCGCAGCCTGGGGAAGCTCTCGAATCGAAGCTCCCGCAGCAATCATCTCGACATTTTCAACCCGCCGAGGAGCTCGAAATCCATCCGCGGGAAACCGCCATTCCCTGGGAGCGAGCCATGTTCGTCCAGGCACTGCGAACCATCACGTTCGTCTTTCTGACCGCAATTGTTCGTAGAGCGATTCTCTTAAATTGGAGATGGCGGAGGACTTCTGGCACAAAGCCCTCAGAGTCATCGACTTGCAACGCGCATGACGTTCTCAGTGATTCTCTCGAATCCTCTGGGATCCGCTCAGGGCGTGGCAACATCGTGGCAACGCCAGCTACCAGGGAGGCGCGGTTCGCACTCGAACGCGAACAGTGGTTTGCTATCGTTCTGCTACGGCGATGAACGGCGGTTGGACGTCCACCGTGGACGCGCGCAGGGCGTCGACGATCTCGAGCACGAACTCTGCCGAGCTGTGTCCCGGGCGCAGGTAGATGATCCCGACAAAGGATGTTCCGCGGATTGCGGCACGGCCAAAGGCCAAGTCGTGCGTGACGACGACACGGCTCTGGGCGGAGGCGCGTTGGAGTATTTCTGGCCTGCCAATCACCTGTTCGTCCCACGCGGTGCGGGGTCAAGACCTCGTGCTCGCAGACCAGCGACGACGTCGGGAGCGATGTTTTCGTCTGTGAGTCGCCAGCAGCGATGCAGCAGCGAGCCGCCGCCCGGCCGGGCCGAACACCCAGCCGCCGCCAGCGGGTCGTTGTAGTTCATGCCGACGATCAATGTGTGCGGCGCATACGTTCGCAGCGTGCCGAGAATGGTGACAAGATCGTTTGCCGCGGTCACCGCCGCGTTTGCTACGCACGCCGGATCGACCGGCGCGGTGAGGCTGAGGCACTGAACGCAGGAACCATGCGCGGCCGTTCCCGCCGGAGAACGTGTGGAAGTATCGAAGCGCTCGCACGCAGGCGTCCCGAACCGCGTCTTCAGCGTCGTGCTCGTTCCGTAACAGCTACTTCAACGGCAGGCCAACCGCAGCTCGTTGACGATCGATCGCGAGATCTCGTCCTGAATGACGAAGACGTCCTTCGATTCGCGTTCGTAGCGCGCCGACCAGAGCGGGGTATCGTCGCGCGCGCGGATCAATTGCGCGTTGATCCGCAATCGCCCGTCTTCGCGCAGCACCGAGCCCTCGACGAGATACTCCACGTCGAGTTGCTTCGCCGCGCGCACATTGCGCGGTTGTCCCTTGAGCGCGAACGAAGACGTCCGCGATCGGACCGCGAGGCCGTCGATGACTGATAGATCGCGGATGATCTCGTCCGTGAGGCCGTCCGCGAAGTGTTCACCGCCTGGTTGGATGCTCAAG
This sequence comes from uncultured Acidobacteriota bacterium, assembly GCA_963840225.1. Taxonomy (GTDB): domain Bacteria; phylum Acidobacteriota; class Vicinamibacteria; order Vicinamibacterales; family CAVVIG01; genus JBLMXQ01. Next base: position 612,598 of record CAWIYH010000003.1, on the reverse strand, counting down.
TTCTCGAGCGGGAGCACGGCAATGGGGATGGGTGACGGGTGATAGGCGACGGACCGCCACGTCAGGCCACCGAGCAGGATTGAAGCGAACCCTACCCCAGCTATCAGCCACGGCCGCCAAGACGAAGCACGGCCGGCGGCGAGCGGGGCGCGCCGATCGACGACTGGGACCTAGCCGCCCTTCGGAACGCGAATGACGACCGAATCCGAGCTGCCCTGTGCGGCGTAGTACTCGACCAACCGTGCGCGAAGCCGGCCGGCCTCGGTCCGGACAATCGAGTCCGCCTTCGGATCGTAGTCGGGCCGCCGCCCGAACACTTCTACGGCAATGACCGACTCTTTGAGCTCGTCGTCTCTGCCGTCGAGGTGGCGGGTTACCAGAAAGCGCAGAAACCGAGACATGCGCTCATTGCGCGCGAAACCCGGACTCGAAAGGACGCGCGCCAACGCGTCCAGGACATGGGCTTCCCACGCGGGATCGTCGACGTGAACGCTCGCCACACCGGCAGGATATCTCCCGATTCCGCGACGGGCAAGAGTCGTATGAAACGCTCTTTTCAACCCCAATACGCTTGCTGTTGACCGCCTCGCTGCCTAGTTTCTCCGTGCGAGGCCAACGCTGAGGAACGGCGATCCGTCGCACTGCTCCTCTATTGCAAGAGGAGCCCAGCCGTGACGGGACAGCACCGGAGCGCGGCGCGCCGATCCCACGTACGGACCAGAAGGACCACTATGAGATCGCACGGGCCGTCGACTGAAAGGAAGCGCGGGTGGTTGAGGTTTGCTCTTGGCTGTCTCACTGTCACGATCTGGGTCGCGGGATGCTCACGGCAGAACGCTCCGACCAATCCTTCGCCGTTCGCGGCGGCCAGCGGCGTCGGATATGCCCAGGGCGGCGCAGTATCAGCCAAATCGCCAGCCGTAGCGTCGCAGCTGGCTGCCGTGCGTGCGGCAACCGCAAAGTACCACGACATCGCGGCGGCACTTGCGGACGGTTATCAGCTCGGGTACCACGATGTCGTCACCGGTTGCATTTCCAATCCGACTGCGGGAGCGATGGGATCTCACTATTTCAACTGGACGAAGATGGACGATCCAACGATTGTAGAAGACGATCCGGAGGTGCTCGTCTATCACAGGGCAAACGACGGCACGCTCGTCCTCGGAGCAGTCGAGTGGGTCGTTCCGAAGGCGCTCTGGGAACAGGCCGGAAATACCGACGCGCCCGTTGTGTTTGGCCACTCGTTGCACGTCCTCAATCCCGTTCTCAACTGGTACATCGAACACGCCTGGATCTGGACGCACAATCCCGTCGACATGTTCGCTGATTGGAACCCGAAGGTCAGCTGTCCGTGAACATGCGCGCGGCGATCGACGCGACGCTTGCAACGAACACGACATGGAAGCGTCCAGTGTTCGACCGGCGCAGCTGACGGATTGTCGGCAGCGCAGACCGGAAATCCGGCGCGCAGCCGTCAATGTGTTGGTGCCACGCGCCGTCGGCGCGGAATGTGTCTTGCACGACCCGCCGGGCATGGCCACAGCCATTCCCGACATCACGGCGAGCGGTTTGTATCTCGCGTTCGAAGACGGCACGCGGTTGCCGCTGACGTTTCAGGGGGTCGAGGAGCGCAGCAGGCGTGTCCTGGACGATTGCGAGAAGGTGCCGCCGGCGGTGCTTGAGGCCGAGGCGTTTCAGCTGTGCACCATCTGTCCAAAACGCGGCAGCGGCGACACGTGCCACGCGATCCGGCCGATCCTCGCGGTATTCGAGTGCGTCGACGCGTACTCGTCGCACGCGCCGGTCACGGCGGCCTACTGTGACGCGCACGGCGATCGACGACTGACGATCACGACGGAGACGACGCTTCAGCGGGCGCTCCAGTACGTGTCGCTCTTGAGCGTGCTGTACCACTGCGAGCTCGGGAAGACGTATTGGCCGTATTTCGAAGGCGTGCATCCGCTCATGTCTGTCGAGGATATGGTCATTCGCGTGTACCTGAACATGTTCTGGGCGTGCGGCGGCGATCGCGCCGGCGTCAAGGGACTCGTGGAGCGCTTTCACCGTGAGATCACGATCACCACGTGCTGCCAGATGGCTCGGCTGCGTCTGATCTGCCACTCGGACGCGCTCCTGAACGCTTTGATCCTGACGCAGATCGCTTCAGAGTTCCTGATCGACAACATCGAAGAGCTGATCGTCGCCAGGCAGCGGCAGTTCGGCCAGTCGTACTTCGGCTGAATCCAGCGAGGAGAAGTCGTTTTCACTGAGTTCTGCCGCACGCATCGGATGGTGCGTGCGGGCCAGAGGACGATAGGAAGCAGTAGGGCCGTCTCGCGGTTCGCATAACGCACCTTCTCGGATGCGGCTCAGTCCCTTCCCCCTGCGACAGCGGACGCGATCGACGCGGCCGCCATCCCCACCGACGAGGTGCCACCACGGATCAGCAATCGCCCGCCCGGCACGACCCCCAACGCGTTCAGCGAGCCCTGTGCGGTCAAGTACGTCTCGGGTAGTGCGGCCAAGACGTCCCAAGGCAACGCGGTCGTGACAGGCATCAGCAGCGAATTCGGCAACAACGCATACTCCGCATAGCCGCCGTCGAATTCGCGGCCCATCTCACCCATCACCGCCGCAACGGTCGCTCCTTCCGGCAACATGGGATCGGTCGAGACGGCCACGATTCCCACACATTCGATCCCGAGCACCCGGGGGAACTTCACGTTTGGGGAATGCCCCTGACGTGTTCTCAGCTCCGACCGGTTCAAGCCCGCGCCCTTCACCTGCACCAGGCTCCAGCCTTCTCGAACCTCTGGTACCGGCAGCTCCCGGATCTCCAGCACCTCCGGGCCACCCGCCCTGACACAGACCGCCGCTCGCATTGTCGGACTCATCACACCACCTCGAAGACGTGAAAAGGGACGATAGACTCTGCTCGGCTGGCGGCACGTTTCGAGCCCCATCCCGCAATTGGCGCCCGCCACGGCAGTCGCCCAGACTCAGCGGATCGCCGCGCCAATAGCCGCCGCGAGCAGCGCGAGCGCCGCCGCGGCGAGCGTCACGCGCCGGAACGCCGTGACGAACGACCGGTCGATCGCGTGTTCGACGACGGCCCGTTGCTTGCGGGTGACCGGGGCCGATTCGACGTCGGCTCAACTGCATCGCGTTCGCCGCCGACACGCTCTCTTCATGAACCGCCGCAGGGCACTGTACGCTGTTCGGCCAGTCGCGCGATCGGAGCGGCAGAACGCGCTCGCGCGGGCCGCAGTGGCCTGCGCGGTCTCGCCCGTCGTCTTCGTGCCAGCCGCGCGGGCACAGGCGCCCGCTTTGTCGGGCGGCAGCGTCGCCGTGGCCTCGCCGACCTGCGTCTCGACTCCGCTCGAAATGGACGTCAACCTCTGTTGATCGCCCTGAATGACGCGAGCGGGCTGCGAGCGAGGCGAGCGCACCGATTGTGGTAACGTATCGTCTAACGATATGTCTACGCGGAGGCGCTCCGATCCGGGCCGGAAGCCGCTGTCGCTGCCGGTCGTGCACATTCTGCTTGCACTGTGGGACGCGGACCTGCACGGCTACGCCATCAAGCAGGCGGTCGAGGAGCGGACGGGCGGTCAGATCCGGCTGGGGCCTGGAACGCTGTACGAAGCGATCGAGCGCCTGGAGGACGCGGGGCTGATCGAAGAGACTGAGGCGCCGGCAACGCCGGCGCACGGACAGGAAGCGCAGCGGCGCTATTACCACCTGACGGCGCGCGGCTGGCAGACGCTCCGCGACGAGTTGCGGCCGTGGGCCCGGCTGGTCGACGAAGCGCGCGCCAACCCGCGGCTGAGGAAAGAGCTGGCATGACCTGGCGGGGCCGGCTCGTCCTCCTGCTCTTCCCCGCTCGATTCCGCGAGCGCTACGGGCGCGACGTGCTCGAAGCCGCCCGTCTCGAGATGGACGCGGCACGCGGCCGTCCTGCGCTTCCCCGCGCCGCCCTTGCCGTCGGCGTCGCCGGCGACCTCCTGGCGAGCGCCGCGCGTCAGCGCACGCGGTACATCAGTCGAATCGTCAGTCGCCGGCGGCGCCCCCACCTGCCGCCGCCGATGAAGAGGACCGAAATGGACACGATCCTGCAAGACATCGCCCACGCGCTCCGGCAGTTCGTCCGCAAGCCGGGATTCACGGCAATCGCGGTCATCTCGCTCGCGCTCGGGATCGGCGGCAGCACGCTGGTCTACGGCCTCGTCGACGGCCTCGTGCTCCATCCGTTCGCGTATCCGAACCCGGATCGCCTGGTCTCGATCGGCACGACGTTCCCGAAGGTCTCGTCGGATACGACGTACGTCGAGGCGATGTCGCCGGCCGAGTACGACGACATCAAGGCCGGGCGCGCGTTCTCGCGCATCGCGGCCTTCGATCTCGGCAATCGGAACCTGTCGGGCGGCGACGTCCCCGAGCGGGTGTTCACGGCGCTGCTCCTCGACGATCCGTTCCCGGTCCTCGGCGTCGCGCCGGCGCTCGGCCGCGGCTTCACGCGCGACGAGCTCGCGCCGGACGCTTCGACCGACGCGCACGCGGCCATCATCAGCCACCGCCTCTGGCAATCGCGCTTCAACGGCGACCCGCACATCCTGTCGCGCGCCATCCGCATCGGCGGCAACACGGCGACGATCGTCGGCGTCATGCCGCCCGGGATGCTGCTGATCGGCACCGATCTCTGGAGCCCGTGGGGCGGCGATCCGGCGCAGGTGCCGAGAAACGCGCGCCAGTTCACCGTGCTCGCGCGGCTTGCGCCCGGCGTCGGCCTCGAGCAGGCGAACGCGGAGCTGACCCTCGCCGCGGCCCGTACGGACTCCGCGCATCGATCCGAATTCAAGGAGTACGACGGCTGGCGCCTGACGGCGACGCCGTGGGCCGACGCGCTGATGCAGGACGTGCGACCCGCGGTGCTCGTCATGCTCGGCGCCGTCGGGTTCGTCCTGCTGATCGCCTGCGCCAACCTCGCGAACCTTCTGCTCGCGCGCTCGACGACGCGCCAGCGCGAGCTGGCCGTGCGTGTCGCGCTCGGCGCCGGACGATCGCGCGTCGCACGCCTCCTCCTGACGGAGAGTCTTCTTCTCGGCCTCTCCGGCGCAGCCCTCGGTCTCCTGCTGACATGGGCCGGATTGCGCGCCGCCGCCGCATTCGTTCCGCCGCGGCTCGCGCTGCTCGGCCTGCACGCGACGGTCAGCGAGCGAGTGCTCGCCGTCGCGAGCCTGCTCGCGATCGCAACCGGCATCGCGGCGGGACTCCTGCCGGCCTGGCGCGCCTCGCGGACCGATCCACAGGAGTCGCTGAAGGCCGACACGCGCACCGGCCACGCGCGGGGCGCCGGCCGCCTCCGCCAGAGCCTCGTCGTCGCGGAGATCGCGCTGTCGGTCGTGCTGCTCCTCGGCGCCGGGCTGCTCCTGCGCAGCTTCGCGAACATGCAGCGCGTCGATCCAGGCGTCGACGCGCGCGGCGTGCTGACGATGAGGCTGACGCTGCCGATAGAGCAGTATCGGACGGGCGAGCAGATCGTGGGCTTCTTCGAGGAGCTGATCCGCCGGGTCGAGAGCGTTCCGGGTGTGCACGCGGCGGCGATGGCGTCGCAGTTCCCTCCCGACGAGCCCTTTTCGAGCCGGATCGAGGTCGATGGCCTCGCGACGTCCGGTGATCAACTCCCGACCGCGCACACGACGATCGTGTCGCGGGAGTACATGAAAGCCCTCGGCATTCCGCTTGTCGGCGGCCGGAATTTCGCGGATCGGAGGCCGCAGCCGGGCGCCCCGCATCAATTTCTCGTCAACCAGGCGTTCGCGGCGCGGTATCTGAGCGGCCGACATCCGATCGGCGCGCGCGTCAGGATCGCCGGGCGCGGACAGCAGCATGGCCCCTGGGCCGAGGTCATCGGCGTCGTCGGCGACGCCCGCAACGGCGGCATCGCGGCGCCGCCCCGTCCCGAGATTTTCGTCTCGATGGAGCACGGCCGCGATCAGTGGAATCAGCTCTTCCTGCTCGTGCGCGCGGACCACACCGGCGAAGGACTGCTCGCGTCGATCCGGCAGGCGATCGCCTCGATCGATCCGGAGCAGCCGGTCTACGCCATCCAGACGCTCGAGGAGGCGATCGCGACCTCATCGGAGCAGGCGCGCGTCTCGTCGCTGCTCATCGGGATCTTCGCCGCGGTCGCGCTCGTCCTCGCGGCGATCGGGATTTACGGTGTGATGTCGTACTCGGTGTCGGCGCGCCGGCAGGAGATGGGGATTCGCCTCGCGATCGGCGCCGATCGCGGCGACGTGATTTGCCTGGTGCTGAGGCAGGTGCTGTGGCTGTCGCTCGGCGGCCTGGCGATCGGCATCGGCCTGTTGCTCGCGCTGGGGCGCCTGCTCGGCCGCCTCCTCTACGGCGTGACGGCCAGCGATCCGCTGACAATCGCCGGCGTCGCCGCGCTGCTCGGCGCCGTCGCGCTCGTGGCCGCGTGGGTCCCGGCGCTCGGCGCCAGCCGCGTCGAACCGATCCAGGCGCTGCGGTACGAATGATTCGGCTGTGTTGCTGGCCACGAAGACGATAGATGGGATGAAGCGGCTGGCTGATCCGGGGTGGTAGCGTACGGCTCCACCAGATTAGATGCGCTCACGGCGCAAAGGCGCAGCCAGCCATGGACTATGGTGCCATCGATCTGCATACGAAGCATCGCCAGATCCGGATCGTGACGGCGGACGGCGCGGTGGTCTTCGAACGGCGCATCGTCACGCGAGCCGATCAGTTCGCTGCGGTGTTTGGCGGACGCGACCGGATGCGCATTCTGCTCGAGTCGAGCACCGAGAGCGAGTGGGTGGCCACCTGCCTCGAGGCGCTGGGCCATGAGGTCATCGTGGCTGACCCCAACTTCGCGGCGATGTATGGGACGCGGACGCGGCGGATCAAGACGGATCGGCGCGACGTGGCGGCGTGGCCGAGGCGACCCGCACCGGCGTGTACCGCGGGCGTATCGGGTCAGTCCCGCGCAACGCGCGATTCGGCAGCGGCTGCTGGTGCGGGACCAGCTCGTACGCATGCGGACGCAGCTCATTAATCTGCTCCGGTCGCAAGTGCGCGCGACCGGTCGACGCGTCACGACGGGCGTCGCCGAAACGTTCGCTCGTCGATTCGCCGCCCTCGAGCTGCCGGCGCCGGTGCGGGAGGCTCTGCGCCCGTTGACCGAGCTCCTTGAGGGGCTCGCGATGCCGCTGCGCGAGGCCGAGGCCTGGGCGCACCAGGCCGCCACCGCGGATCCGGTGGCGCGGAGGTTGATGACGGCGCCGGGGGTCGGGCCGGTGACCGCCCTGAGTTATCGCGCCACGCTGGATCACGTCGACCGATTTCCGGACGCGGGTCGCGCCACCGCGTACCTCGGGTTGGTACCGTGCGAAGACAGCTCGGCCGAGCGGCGGCATCGCGGCGCGATCACGAAAGCGGGGCCCGGTCGGCCGCGGGCGCTGTTGGTCCAAGCCAGTTGGCACATCTGGCGCAGCGGCCGCGGCGGCGCGGCCGCGTTGCACGCGTGGGTCCATCGCTTGGCGGCACGTCGCGGCTGTCGCATCGCGCTCGTCGCGCTCGCCCGGCGACTGGCGCGCTGCCTCTATGCGATGTGGCGGGACGGCCGAGACTTTGACGGTACGCGGGTGCGCGTGACCGCCGCCGCGGCGTAACGGCGTCGGTCAACGGCCCGGCCGGCAGCGACAGTCAACAGAATGGTGTGGCAGTGCGAAATGTTTCCTGGCCGCACGTGAGAGCCGAACGATAGATCGCACGCCACGCCAGCGTGTCCCATGCTGCGCCGGCGATTTCGATCGCCACGACGAGCGCGAATAGAAGGATGAGGGACTTCGCCGCTGCGGCTGCGCGGTTGACCGAAAAAGAACTCGGAAAGGACGGGCTAAGAAAGGCGACCTCTCTCGAGCACGATCTTGACTTCAGCATGCCGCTTCATAGAAGGGAAGCATTAGGACCGTCTCGCGGTGAGCCTCACGCGCCTTCTCGGACGCGGCTCAGTCCCTTCCCCCTGCGACAGATGAAGGGCCGACGCCCCCGCCCGAGGTCGAGGTCGCCCCCGCTCGTCGTCTTCTACACAATCTGGCGCGCCGACTCGAGGACCGGTATCCGTCCCCCGCGGCGAGCGTCCGTGAAGGCCTCGCCGACGCGCCCTACCGGGCGATGGCCGGCCCGGCGCAAGGTGTCGGTCGTGCTGGAGCTGCTTCGCGGGGTCGATCTCGAAACACTCAGTCGTCGCCATGGCGTGACCGCCGCCAAGATCTCGGAGTGGCGTGACGCGTTCCTGGCGGGCGGCGAGGCCCACCTGAAGGCGCGCGAGGTGGCGGTGGACGACGAGGAGACTCGTCGCTTGAAGAGTGCCGTCGCGGATCTCGCGACCGAGAAGGATCTCCTCAACGAGAAGATTCGTCACCTGGAGGCCAGCGGCCCTTTGGGGTGGTGGAGGTCGAAGCGATGAGTCAGCAGACTTCGCCCTCCACGCAGCAGCCGGACGGGATCGCGCGCGTCCTGCGCGTGTGGGACGTGCCGCGGTCCCACGTTCTCCGCGCAGCGCGCACGGCGTGCTCAGCCAGGGACCGGGCGTCGAGGCCGCACACCGACCCTGGATGACGTGGCGCTGCTCGCCCCGATCCGCGTCGTCATTGCCGAGAGTCCGTTCCATGGCGAAGGCCATCGGAAGATCTGGGCGCGCCTGCGCACGCTGAAGGGCGTGCGTACCTCGATGCGCCGCGTGCTGCGCGTGATGCGGGAGGCCGAGCTCCTGGCCCCGGCTCGTCAGCCAGAGCCCGTCGTCGAGCATCCGCACGATGGCACCATCGTGACTGACCGCCCCAACATGATGTGGGGCACCGATGCGACCGCGGCGGTGACCGTGCTCGAGGGCGCCGCCACGATCTTCGCGGCGATCGATCACTGCACCGCCGAGTGCGTCGGCATTCATGCGGCGCACCACGGCGATCGCTTCGAAGCCTTGGAGCCGCTGCGACAAGGCGTCCGCGATCACTTCGGCGTGCTCGGCCCCGCGATTGCCCAGGGGCTCGCGCTGCGGCACGACCACGGAAGTGTCTATCTCAGTGCCGACTTTCAGGCGGAAGTCACGTTTCTGGGCATGACGTCGTCGCCCGCCTTCGTCCGGCAGCCCGAAGGCAACGGGTGCATCGAGCGCTTCTTTCGCACGCTCAACGAGCAACTGCTGTGGGTCCGGCATTTCTCGACGATCGAGGAGCCGCGCCAGCCGCTGATCACCTTCAAGGAGACCTACAACCGCGAGTGGCTGATCGCGCGACTCGGCTATCGCTCGCCAGCGCAGGCGCGGCGGGCGTTTGCGCTCACGCCCGCGGCCTGATTAGACTCAACGCGCTGTCCAATTCTCGTGCGGCCGTACACTCGCCATCCTCACGCTTGGCCTGTCCGATCGCCTCCGGCAGTCGGTCGCGACGACGAACGCGATCGAAAGCTTGATCAGCCGCACGAGGCACGGAAGCGAAACGTCAGACGGTGGCGCGGCGGACACATGATCCTGCGATGGACCGCCGCCGCCATTCTGGAAGCCGTGAAGGGTCTCCGCCGACTGAAAGGCCACAAGGATATGCCGAAGCTCGTCGCTGGCCTTCGCGCTCGCGATCAACAACTCGGCATCACGGTGTCAGTGGAGAACGTCGCGTAGAATGTCACCGAGCCGCCGCTGAGTTTCAACAGCCGAAGGGGCAACCCGTCTATCCATGCTCTGGCCAGTTGCTGCTAAACCTCTTTGAGTCGCTGTCCGTCGTCGGCCGCCTGTGCACCGGCAGGCATCGGCAGCAAGGTTGCTCCGGCGAGGGTCACGAGCAGGATGGCAACTTTCGTCATGCCACACCTTCCATTGGCTGGCGTACGCGCGGACAGATTGACCGGAATTCTACCGCGGTCAAACTGTCGATTCGCAATTTCGTGCGCAAGCAGACCTGAAGGTCTGCACTATTACTCAGTGAGCCGCCATCAGATCGGCGACGGCAAACGCAATCGTGCGGATAAGCCAGCTCTCGATCGCCGGCAGCTGCCCCGCTCGGAGCAGGCCGTGGAGATGGCTGGTGAGTGAGCGCAGCTGGCGGCGGAGCTCCGCTGGCCGGGCTCCGTCTCTCGCAGCCGTTGCAATCTGGTTCATCTGCCTCAGGAGGCTGCCGCCGGGGCCATGCTTCACCAGTCCGCGGCCGATGTGCGCCCTGAGGACGGCGGCGGCCGCATCCAGGCGAAGATCGACCGGTGTGCGGAGGCGCCACACCGCCGGGTAGGTCTGGCCGTCCTCACCTGTGATGTATCCGGCGACTTCGCCGACCGTGTTGATCTTCTCTGCCCTTGACTGCTCGCCGCCGATCTCCGTGTACCCGTCTCTGTCGGTCCACATGAACGCAAACAGCTTCTCGGTGTCATTGTCGGTCGCGGCGCCGACGACGACGCTCATGTTGTTCACGCCATACGCGGTCCCGTACTTGCCCGCCGGCATCACGATGTCCGCGGGCACTCGGCCAGGACGCAGCAGAGTCGGGTTCCACGACGGCGCTCCCGTCGAAATCTCGCCGTGATCGTTCATGTCCATCGCGATGCCGATGACACCAAGGTCATCCGGGCCCGTGCCCTCACGCCACACGAAGATGCGCGTGGAGCTCCAGTCGGGGCCGGACACGGCGATGTGCCCCCACTCGTTGATGGCGAACGCCGTGCTTCCGGTTCCGGGCACGCCGAGCAGCTCGCGCTGGCCGCCGACCCAGCGCCACGAATCCTGCACCTGGCCTGGCAGACCGCCGCCGCAGCCGGCGACCTCACGAAGATCGTTGATGGCGAACGCCGCGCCGTCCCCGATGTCGCGCATGCCTCGCAGTGCCGTCCACAAGAAGGCCCGTCCACCGTTGTCAGTTCCGCCCCAGCACCAGCCGACGACCTGGCGGCGATTGTTCACAGCAGCCGCCTCGCACAGGGCCAGCCCCGGGAGCGTGCCGAGGTCGACATAACCCCAGTCCGCCGTCCAGAGAAATGCGTGGTAGTCGCTGTGGCCAGCCACGTCACCGTAGTCGTTCAAGCCGAGCGCGACGCCGTGGAACGGCAGCACACGGCTCTGCGCCACCTCGACGCGTGGGGTCGCGGTGGGCTGTGCGGCCGCGAGGGCCGCGGACGCGAAGAGACAGACGACGACGGTCGCCGCCCGATGCTGTAGCTTCATGTGGATCTCCTGCGGTCGACCCCTTGCAACGGCGCCGACGTCAGCAGCGGCCGTGCGAAACATGAAGAGAATCGAATTGCGTCGGAATGGAACCCTGCGTGCCGGAAGTCCGCAAAGATGACCGCCGACTTCACGGCCTCGTGACGCAAAGTCGGCGCTACACCCGGGGATGGTCGGGTAGCTAGCCCATTCGGCTTCGTCCCCACAGATCCGAGCATGCGGCTTTCCGACTCGGGTCCTCCCGAGGGTTGTCCGCGTCATCCAGCTAGACGATAGAAGAAGGACAGATTAGGGCTGTCTTCTGGTTGGCATAACGCACCTTCTCGGACGCAGCTCAGTTCCCTTCCCCCTGCGACAGCGCGGATGAGACCGCTGTCGGCGTCGATTTTGGGCAGGCTGGCAGAAGATGGCAAGGGAAGATGATCGGCAGGGGAAGATGTCGCAAGATGCGCTGGATCACCGACGCCTGGTCAATCAGGGCTACCAGGCGCAGCCGCCCCCCGCAGCGCGGACAGGCCAGGACGTCGACGCCAAACGTCCGGCGCATCAACTCGGCCCACTGATACCCGGCAGTCCTGGAGGGCGTTGCGCAGTTCGCGTCCCCGTCTTCCGGGGCGGCCTCCTCGCGAACATCGACTCGGTCTGCGGCCCGCGGAACGATCGCCGAACGCCTTGCTGATTGTTCTCCTGGGCGGCGAGGCTGGCCTTCGCTGCAGCGAGATGATGGCGCTGGAATGGCGCGACGTGGATTTGACCAAGCGGCAGATCTGCGTGCAGCGCTCGGAATGGAAGAGTCACGTCACCATTCCGAAGGGCGGCAGGCGTCGCTACGTGCCGATGACCGTGCGGCTGGCGGCGGCCTTGCGGGACCATCGGCATCTGCGAGGGCCTCGCGTGCTCTATCTACCAGACGGATCACCGCTCAGCGCCAACGTCGTGAAGCACCATGTCGAACGGGCGGCGCGACACGCGCGGCTCGACACATGCGGCTCGACACGAACGGCGTCCATCGGCAGCGCCACACGTTCTGTTCGCATCTGGCCATGCGGGGGGCGCCGGCCAGGGCGATTCAAGAACTGGCGGGACACCAGGACCTGACGACGACGCGGCGGTCCATGCACTTCAGTCCCGCGGCGATCGAAGGAGCGATCAGGTTGCTCGATGGACAGGGAATCCTGATCCACCGTGGCAACATGGCGGCAACGGGATCCCAGGAAGCGGAGAACTCCAACGGCTAGCGTGCTTTAGTTGGCGGGGTCGACGGGACTCGAACCCGCGGCCTCCGGCGTGACAGGCCGGCGTTCTAACCAACTGAACTACGACCCCGAACGAGGACTGATGCGTGAGAAGCGCGATCGCCCACCCTCCGTCGGTCGGTCTGTCACGCCGACCCGAAGTTGATTGGGCGGTACAGGATTCGAACCTGTGACAGCCGGCGTGTAAAGCCGGTGCTCTACCACTGAGCTAACCGCCCGTGGCCTGCGATGCTAACGGTCCGGCCTGACGGCGTGCGCTCCGGCTGCCCGCCAAAACGTCCCATTATACGTTGCCTTCCACGTCAGCAGCAATACGGCCAGCAGCAGTCCGACGAGCGCACGATACTCCCGGTTCCTCACCGCCTGACCGAGACTGAACCGTCGCGCGGGGTCCACCTGTCCGTCGCGCCGGTAGCGATCGTACCGGTCGCCGAACTTCAGGCGCAGGAACGCTTCCTCGCTGTCGATCGCCGCCGTGATGGTCGACGCCAGGTACAGGGCGACGATCGCCGCCACAAGCAGGCTCGCGCAGGCAATCCCGAGCCCCAGGCCGATCAGCGAGGAGCCGACGTACAAGGGGTGCGCGAACCAGCGGTACGGCCCCGACATGGTGACTTCGCGTGACTTGTTCAGGTGACCGGCGGCCCAGATGCGCAGCGCCTCACCGAGCGCGGCCACCGGCACACCCATCGCGAGCGAACGGGCCGTCGGCGAGGCCAGCCACGCGACGAGCGCCGCCAGCACGAACCCGAGCGGCACCCGCCGCCGGGCCAGCACTGCGGCCGCGCGATGGACGCCCGGGGTCATCGGGACTGCCGCGCATCTGACGGAGCCTCCCGCCCCGTCCGCAGGCGCCGCTCGGCGGCAGCCAGCACGTCGTCCACGTGAATGTCGAGCAGACACATGATCGGCAGGTGGCAGCGGCGGCGCAGATGGCACCTGCACACGTCGGCGCGCGACACCGTGACGTCGCCGGACGACCAGGGGCCGTTGCGCTCCGGCAGGGTGGGCCCGTACAGTCCCACGATCGGTGCGCCGACGGCCGCGGCCAGGTGCGCAGGCCCCGTGTCGCCCGACACCATCAGCGACGCGCCGCGGGAGAGCGCCAGCAGATCGGCAATGGTCGTGGCCGGCGACACGCGCGCGGCTCCGCCGGCGCCAGCCGCCACCTGCCGGGCGAGCGGTTCCTCGCCCGGTCCCCACAAGACGATGGACGTCAGTCCGTGCCGGTCGCCGAGCGCCGTCGCGACCGCCGCGAATCGTTCGGGCGGCCACCGCTTGTTCGGCCATGCCGCGCCCGGATTGAGCAGCGCGTATCGGCCGCCCGTCTCGTCGGCGACGCGGCGCGCCACCGGCGAATCTCCGACGTCGATCGGGAACTCGGGCTCTCCGAGCGGCACGCCGAGCGATTCAAGAAGGGCGAGGTTCTGGACGATCACGTGCGGGGGGCGGCCGGGTGAACGACCGGCAGTGTCGCGGGTCTCGGTGTAGAACAGGCGGGCGAACGGCTCCCGCAGGTCTCGCGTTCCGAAGCCGACGACGCGCCTCGCGCCCGACGCCCGCGCGAGCACGGCCGACTTCAACAGCCCCTGCAGGTCGAGCGCCACGTCGTAGCGTGCCCGCCGCAGCCGGCGGATCAGGTCCGGCAACGGCGCGTCGCCGATCGTCAGCCGTTGGTCGATCACCGGCACCAGATCGAGGAGTGGCCGGTGCTTTGCGGCGACGAGCCAGTCGATGACGATGCCGGGGAACGCGCGCCGCAGCGCCGCCGCCACGGGAATCGCGTGAACGAGGTCGCCCAGCGAACCGATCCGGACGATGAGGACGCGATTCACCGGCCGCCGACCCGGTCGACGAGCTCGCGGGTGGAATGCCGCTTGGGGTCGCCGACGATCGCCGTGCGCCCGCCGTACGACTCGACGACCGCGCGCTCGGGCACCGACTCCACGGTGTAGTCGGTGCCCTTGCAGTGCACATCCGGCGTCAGCAGCCGCAGCAGGCGCCCGACGTCCGCATCGCCGAACAGCACGACGTAGTCGACACCGCGCAGCGCGGCGACGAGCTCCGCGCGGTCCGATGCCGCCATGATGGGCCGACCCGCTCCTTTGAGCGCTGCCAGGGATCGATCGTCGTTGATCGCCACGATCAGCCCGTCCGCCTCCGCCGCCGCGCCCTGCAGGTACCGCACGTGCCCCACGTGAAGCACGTCGAAGCAGCCGTTGGCGAAGGCAAAGGTCCGCCCCCGCGCCCGCTCGCGAGCGACCACGTCGACCAGCTCGGATTCGGTCACCACGCGCCCGGCCATCCCGACCTTTCCGTTCTCCCGCTCATCCCTCGGCCTTCCACCACGAGCCGTGAGCCCTACGAGTGCCTTCCCTGCGCCTTCCCCTCCTGCGACCAGCGTTCAGTCGAGGTGTCGTGATCGCGGTCGACGGCGGCCGCGAGCTCGCTGGTGCTCACGGTGGCCGTGCCGCGCTTCATCACGACGATCCCGCCGGCGTAGTTGGCAAGGCGGGCCGCCTCGTAGAACGACGCGCCCGCGGCCAGCGCCAGCGCCAGCGCGGCCATCACGGTGTCGCCGGCGCCCGTGACGTCCGCGATCTCGTCCGATCCGAAGATCGCGATGTGCGCGGTCGGGCGATTGGGCTCGAAAAGCGCCATGCCACGGCTGCCGCGGGTGACCAGGACGGCCCGCATCCCCGTGCGCCGCAGGAGCGCCCGCCCGGCCCGCTCGAGCGCCCCGGCGTCATCGTCGATCGAGACGCCGAGCGCGTGCTCGACCTCCGATTCGTTCGGCGCACAGGTCGTGAGCCCGCGGTAGTCGAGCAGCCGGTAGCGCGAGTCGACGAGCATGGGCACCGGCCGCCGCCGCCGGCGCCGCGCGAGGGCCGCGCGCAGCCGTTCGGCGAGCGCGGGGGTGACGAGGCCCGAGCCGTAGTCCGAGAGGATCACCGCGTCGCAGTCGGCTGCCAGCGGCGACAACCTGGCCGCAAACGCGCGGCTGACGCGATCGTCGATGGGCCATCCCGGCTCGCGATCGATGCGGACGACCTGCTGCTTGGCCGAGTGCACGCCCCCGGCGAGGATCCGCGTCTTCACCGGCGTCCGGTAGGCCCGCGCGCGCACGACGTGCGCGCGGTCGACGCCGCGGCTGAGCCCGGTCAGGAGCCGGCGGCCCTCCGCGTCGGCGCCGACCAGGCCCGCGAGGCGGGCGCGTCCGCCGAGGGCGGCGACGTTGTTGGCGGCGTTCCCCGCGCCGCCGCCCACCATCTCGGTGGCGTCGTACTTGAGGATGAGCACCGGCGCTTCGCGCGACACGCGCGCGACCTCGCCGTAGATGAACTCGTCGGCGATGAGATCGCCGACGACGAGCACGCGGCGACCGGCGAAGCCGTCGACCAGGCCGCGCAGCCGCTCCTTGCGTTCGGCCTCGCCGGGCAACGGATGTACTGAACGGGCGATGATCATAACTGTTGGAGAATCCAGGACGAGGCTTCGGCCAGGTTGTCGACGATCGCGTCGGCCGCAAGACCCGCGGGCGGCCGGAGCTCCTCGGCGGCGCCGTAGCCGGTGCGCACCAGCACGGCGCGCGCCCCGACGGTCCGCGCGAGGCCCACGTCCAGCCATCGATCGCCGACGACGAACGAGGCTTCGGGATCGACGCCGAGCTCCCGCACGGCACGGTCCACGAGCCCGCGCGACGGCTTGCGGCAGTCGCAGCTCCGCGCGTACTCGACGACCCGGCCGTCGGGGTGGTGCGGACAATAGTAATACGCGTCGATTCGGGCGCCGCCTTCGGCGAGCCGTTCCGCGAGGCGGGCGTGCACCGCTTCGACCACCGACTCGGTGAAGAAGCCTCGCGCGACGCCCGACTGGTTGCTCACGAGGACCACTCGAAGCTCCGCCCGGTTGAGGGCGCGAATGGCTTCGATGGTCCACGGGTACAGCTCGAGGCGTTCGACGCGATCCAGGTAGCCGACCTCCTCGATGACGGTGCCATCGCGGTCGAGGAACGCGGCGCCTACAGGCATGCGGCCTCGCGAACGGCCCTCAGGACCCGCGAAGGCGCCATTTCGCGCATGCACCGGTGGTCGATCGGGCACTCGCGCAGGAGGCACGGGCGGCACCAGACCGGATGCGTGAGGAGCGCCAGGCGCGGAGGGCTCAGGGCCGAGGGAGACCCGGGCGAGGTGACCGCCTCGTCGGTCGGACCGAAGATCGCGACGACCGGGACGCCGATCGCGGCGGCCAGGTGCATGGCGCCCGAGTCGTTCGAGACGACCGTGCGGCAGGCGGCGAGAACGCCGGCGAGCGTCTCGAGACTCGTGCGTCCGACCAGGTTGATCGGTTCGTCGCCCGATCCGAGTGCAGCCATCATCTCTCCCACGGTACCGGCGTCGGCGGCGGTCCCGACGACCACCGTCCGGGCGCCGTCGTTCGCCAGCGCGCGTGCGACCTCGGCGAAGTACTCGGGCGGCCATCGCTTCGCGCCGCCGTACGCCGCGCCGGGCGCCAGGCCGACCAGCGGCGTTCCGGCCGTCCAGCCGTCCAGGCGCAGCAGGGCCGCGGCCGCGTCGCGCGATGCCTGCGGGACCTCGAGACGCGGCGTCGCGTCGCCGGTCGGCACGCCGAGCGCGCGCACGAGGTGCTGGTAGTACTCGACCTGGTGGACGCGCGCCGGGCGATCGACCGCGCGCGTCAGGAGGCGGCCGCGCCAGTCGGTGCGATAGCCCCAGCGCTCCGGAACGCCCGCGCGCAGGACGGACCATGCGGAGCGAAACGAGTTCGGCAGCAGGAGCGCGACGTCGGCGCGCGCCCGGCGCGTCACCCCCGGGATCGTCTCGTCGACGCCCGGGGCCATCGCGAACAGCGGGGCGACCGACCGCCGGGCGGCAATCGCCACCTCCGCCGCGGGAAACGCGCGGCGCACGTCGGCGATCGCCGGCAGCGCCATGATGGCGTCGCCCAGCCAGTTCGGCGCCACGACGAGAAGGCGGCTCACAGCTCTTCGGCCTCGTGCTCCGCGGAGGGGAACATGCCGGGGACGCGGTCGCTCGACGGCCCGTTGTCGCGCCAGCGGCGGTGCATCCAGAGCCACAGCTCGGGATGGCGGCGCACGTACATCTCGAGGACGTCGGTGCAGCGCTGGGTGAACTCGCGCACGGCGTCCTCGCTCTCGGCGCGCGGCGGCTCGACCGGATGCTCGTAGATCATACGGTACCGGCCGCCGCCCAGGGGTACGGCGAACACCGGCACCACCGGCGCGCCGGTCCGCAGCGCGAGCGCGGCCACGGCCGACGTCGTCGCCGCGGGCCGGTTGAAGAAGTCGACGTAGATGGCGTCGCGCGACTGGATGTGCTGATCGATCAGCACGGCCACCCCCTCGCCGGCCTGCAGCATCCGCATCACCCGCCGGATGGTGCCCTGCCGGTAGATGACGACGTTGCCCGTGCGGCACCGGATCGCTTCGAGCCGCCCGTTGAGATACGGGTTGTCCAGCGCACGCGCCAGCACGCCGATCGGGTGCAGCCGCAGCGCGTGGACGATGGCGTGGAGCTCCCAGAAGCCGAAATGGCCCGTGACGAACAGCACCCCCTTGCCTTGCGCATAGGCCAGGCGCGCCCGCTCCTCGCCGTCGAACTCGACGCGCGCCAGCATCGCCTCCGGCGAGAGCGTGCTGAACTTCAGCAGCTCCAGGAGCAGGCGGCCGAAGTGCGTGAACACGCCGCGGACGATGCCGCGCCGCTCGCGCGCGGAGCGGACGGGAAAGGCGGCCGCGAGATTGCGCTGGGCGATCCGGCGATGGGCCCCGTCGACGACGTAGAACGCGAGTCCGAGCAGGCTCCCGCAGCCGCGGACGAGGGGCCCAGGCATCACCGCGACGACGGCGATGACGGCCCGCACCGCGAGGTACTCGAGGCGGTGTCTCACCGGGCTGGCTCGGCGCCGATCGCCGGCGCCACGCGGTCCAGCAGCCGGCGGAAGGCGGCCGCGGGCTCGATTGTGATCGTCAGCGGAACGGCCGCCAGCGGGAGCCCGCCGAGCTCGAGAGACGCCAGCCGCGTCGCGTCCTTGTCGGTGGTCAGGATGATGGCGGCGGCGCACGACTTCGCGGCGGCGCCCATCCGCGCGACGTCCGCGGTCGAGTACCGGGTGATGATCGCGAAAGGTCAGGTTGCCTACGATCTCCCAGCCGGCCGCCCTCAGATCGGCGAAGAAGCGGTCCGGCCCGGCGATGCCGGCGACGGCGAACACGCGGGCTCCCGGCGGGACGACCACCGGCTCGCCCCCGCGGATCGTGCGGGGCCGTCCGAGGGACCCTAGCACGCGGAAGGCTGCGGGGACCCCGAGCGTTCGACCGACCCGCTCGGCGGCGGCCTCGTCGCCCCCCGGCACGAGCACGGCGTCGGCCGCCGCCGCCGCGGACACCGGCTCGCGCAGCCGTCCGGCCGGCAGCGGCCGGTCGATCAGGTCCTCTTCGCCGATCACGAGCAGATCCAGGTCGCGCGCCAGCTCGTGATGCTGGAACCCATCGTCGAGCACGTGGACCGTGACGTCGAAGCGGCGCTCGGCCAGGCGGCCGGCGAGATAGCGGCTCTCGGCGACGAGCACCGGCACGCCGGGCAGGCGTTCGGCGAGCATCAGCGGCTCGTCGCCGGCCGCCGCGACGCCGGCCAGCACGCCCGTGCGGTCCGACACGACCGTCACGCCGTCCGCCGGCGCCGTTCGCGCGTAGCCGCGGGAGAGGACGCCCGGACGTTCGCCACGCTCGGCGAGCAGCCGCACGACGTGCGCCACGATCGGAGTCTTGCCCGTGCCGCCGACCCGGAGGTTGCCGACGCTGACGACCGGCCGATCGAGCCGGCGCCGGCGCGCCGGATCGGCAGCGTAGCCGCGCCGCCGCCTCGCCGCAGCCGCGCCGTACACCGCGCCGAGAGCTCGCAGGATCACTGCACCAGGCGGAACGGCCGCACGACCGCGCCGCCGCCGGCCGGCAGGAGATCCTCGACCACCTGGATCGTCTTGTCCTTGGCGCCCCGATTGGCCTCGACGAGCGCGCGCGCCGCCGCCCCGAGGCGGGCGCGGCGCACGGGATCGGTGACGAGGAGCAGGAGCACGTCGTCCAGCTCCCGTTCGGACTGCACCTGGACGGCAGCGGCGTTGGTCAGGAACGCGTCCGCGATCTCCCTGAAGTTCTGCATGTGGGGCCCGAAGACAATCGGCTTACCGAAGACCGCGGGCTCGAGGATGTTGTGGCCGCCGTAGTCGGACAGGCTCCCGCCGACGAAGACCGCGGTGGCGATCTGATAGACCTGGGCCAGCTCGCCGATCGAGTCCAGCACGACGACGCTGGCGCGCGGCTCGGCGTCGATCGGCAGCTCGGAGCGCCGCGCCGTGGCGAAACCGGCGTCGCGCGCCAGCCGCTCCGCCTCGCCGAACCGCTCGGGATGCCGCGGCGCCAGCACGAGCAGCGCGTTGGGCACCGTCGCGCGCACGCGCGCGAAGGCGTGGAGGACGGGGCCTTCCTCGCCCTTCATCGTGCTGCCGGCGACGATGACCGTGCGGGTGGGCGACACGCGGAAGAACCGGAGGACGCGGCCGCGCGGTCTGACCTGCGCGGGGGCCGCCGGCAGCGAGTCGAACTTCAGGCTGCCGGTGACCGTGACGCGCGAGGGCTCGGCGCCGAGATCGACGAGCCGACGCGCCGATTCCTCGCTCTGCATGCAGAAGCGATCGACGTCGGCGAGCACCCGGCGGAAGAACGGGCGGACCAGCCGATAGCGGGGGAACGATCGCGCCGAGATGCGGCCGTTGATCACCAGCGTCTTCACGCCCCGCCGGCGGCAGAGCCGCAGGAGGTTCGGCCAGATCTCGGTCTCCACCATGACGAACAGCCGCGGCCTGACGACGTCGAGCGTCCGCCGGGCGGCGAACGCCCAGTCGAAGGGGAAGTAGAACACCGCGTCGACGTGCTGGAGCCCCTGACGGGCCACCTGCTGTCCGGCGATGGTGGTCGTGGAGAGGTACAGGCGCAGACGGGGATAGCGCGCCCGGAGATCGGCGCAGAGCGCGCGCGCCGTGAGCGCTTCGCCCACCGAGACGGCGTGAATCCAGATGGACGGCTCGCCGTCGACGTTGAGCGAGATCGGCAGGTGGCCGAGCCGCTGCCGGACGCTCCCGAGGTACTTCTTGTAGCGAATCGCCTGGTACGCGAAGTACGGCGACGCCGCGATGAAGACGAGGAGCGTGAAGAAGCTGTACGCGAGATACATCTCTACGGACGGACCTTAAGGCCGTCTCCTGCAACTAGTTAGGAGCATCTGAGTATAGCCGCACGGTTTGACCCTCCGCAAGCGCGTTCATTAGAATGAGTGTTTGTCCCCGGCCGCCTCTGCGCATCACTGAGCGGCAGACCAGGAGGATCGATGCCTGTCAGGGTCGGCATTAATGGTTTTGGCCGCATCGGCCGCAACATCATGCGCGCGGCGCTCGGCGACCGCGACATCGACTTCGTCGCCGTCAACGACCTGACGAGCGCCCACACGCTCGCGCACCTGCTCAAGTACGACTCGGTGCTCGGCAATCTCCATGCACGCGTCGAGGCGAAGGAGAGCAGCATTGCCGTCGACGGAGACGAGTTCAAGGTCCTGTCGATGCGCGATCCGGCGCAGCTGCCCTGGAAGGCCCTGGGCGTCGACATCGTGTTCGAGTCGACCGGCCTCTTCACCAAGCGGGACGACGCCGCCAAGCACCTCGCGGCCGGGGCCAAGAAGGTCGTGATCACGGCGCCGGCCAAGGGGCCCGACATCACCATGGTGCTCGGCGTGAACGAGGAGAAGTACGACCCTGCGACGCACCAGATCATTTCGAACGCGTCCTGCACCACGAACTGCCTCGCGCCGCTCGCCAAGGTCATCCACCAGGCCTTCGGCATCCGCAAGGGCTGGATGACGACCATCCACTCCTATACGAACGACCAGAACCTGCTCGACCTCCCGCACAAGGACCTGCGTCGCGCGCGCGCGGCGGCGCTGTCGATGATTCCGACGACGACCGGCGCGGCGGTCGCGGTCGGCGAGGTGCTGCCCGAGCTGAAGGGCCGCCTCGACGGCTTCGCGATGCGCGTGCCGACGCCGAACGTCTCGGTCGTCGATCTCGCGGCGATCGTGGACAGGAAGACGACCGGCCAGGAAGTGAACGCGGCGCTCGAGGCGGCCTCCAAGGGGCCGCTCAAGGGCATCCTGGCGTACTCGACCGAGGAGCTGGTGTCGGTCGATTTCAAGGGCAACGCGAACTCGTCGATCGTCGACGCGCCCTATACGAAGGTGATGGACGGCGACTTCGTCAAGGTGCTCTCCTGGTACGACAACGAGTGGGGCTACTCGAGCCGCTGCGTCGATCTGCTGCGCTTCCTCGTCCAGAAGGGGCTGTAGGCGCGAGGCGTGAGCCGGGCGATGAAACTGACCATCAACGACCTCGACCTCTTCCGGAAGAAGGTGTTCATCCGCGTGGACTTCAACGTCCCGATGGCCGAGGGGCGGATCACCGACGACACGCGGATCCGCGCGTCGCTCCCGACCATTCAGTACGCCCTGGCGCACGGGGCGACGGCGGTGGTCGCCAGCCATCTGGGGCGGCCCAAGGGGGTCAACACCGCTCCCAAGGACAGCCTGCGCCCGGTCGCGGCGCGCCTCGGCGAGCTGCTCGGGCGCGACGTCACCTTCGTGGACGACTGCATCGGCGATGCCGTCAAGCTGGCCGTGGACCGCATCCACGTCGCGGGAGGCGGCGTCGTGCTGCTCGAGAACCTGCGCTACCACCCGGGCGAGGAGAAGAACGACCCGTCCTTCGCCCGCGCGCTCGCCGCACCGGCCGACGCCTATGTGGACGACGCGTTCGGCGCGGCCCACCGGGCGCACGCCTCGGTGGCGGCCATCGTCGAGTTCCTGCCGCACGCGGCCGCCGGGTTCCTCATGGAGGAGGAGCTGAAATACCTCGGGGAAGCGCTCGCGGCGCCCGCCAGGCCCTTCGTCGCCATTCTCGGCGGCGCGAAGGTGTCCGACAAGCTCGAGGTCATCGAGAACATGCTGGGCCGCGTCGATCGCCTCCTCGTCGGCGGCGCGATGGCCTACACGTTCCTGAAGGCGCAGGGAAAGCCGATCGGCCGTTCGCTCGTCGAGGACGACAAGCTCGACGCCGCGAAGACGATCATGGCCGACGCCGGCAGCCAGGGCGTCCGGCTCGAGCTGCCGGTCGATCACATCGTCACCGACGTCGTCCAGGAGGGATCGGCCAACGAGGCCCTGGCCATCGACGATCCCGCGATCGGCGGGCGCTTTGGCGTCGACATCGGTCCGGCGACGATCACGGCGTACCAGACCTTCATCGCCGCGGCCAGGACCGTCGTCTGGAACGGACCCATGGGCGTCTTCGAGATCGAGGCCTTCGCGCGGGGCACGATCGCCGTGGCGCGCGCGGTGGCCGCGGTGCAGGGCACGACGATCGTCGGCGGCGGCGATTCGATTGCCGCCGTGAGGAAGGCGGGAGTGGCCGACAGGATCACGCACATCTCCACGGGCGGCGGCGCCTCGCTCGAGTTCCTCGGCGGCCGGACGCTTCCAGGCGTGGCCGCCCTCCCGGACGCCAGGTAGGCCATGCGCACTCCATTCATCGCCGGCAACTGGAAGATGTTCAAGACCGTCCAGGAGGCGGTGTTCTTCACCAAGCAATTCCGCAGCCTCGTGAAGGACCTCGTCGCGGTGGAAATCGTGCTGGCGCCGCCCTTCACGGCGATCCATGCGGTGGCCGAGGCCGCACGCAACTCGAACGTCGGCGTCGCCGGCCAGGACCTGTACTGGGAGCGCGAGGGCGCGTTCACCGGCGAGGTCTCCGGCCCGATGATCAAGGAAGCGGGCGCCGAGTACGTCATCATCGGACACTCCGAGCGCCGCCGCCTGTTCGGCGACACCGATGCCATCGTCAACAGAAAGGTCGTGGCGGCCATGGCCGCCTCGCTGACGCCTATCGTCTGCATCGGGGAGACGCTCGAGGAGCGCGAACGCGGCGAGACCTTCGAGGTGCTCGATCGCCAGATCAAGGATGGACTCGACGCGCTGGCAGCCGAGCAGGTGGCGGAGCTCGTCGTCGCGTATGAGCCGGTGTGGGCGATTGGGACCGGGCGGACCGCGACCGCCCGGCAGGCGGGCGAGGCGCACGGGCACATCAGAATGCGCCTCAAGCAGTGGTTCGGCGGCGACGCCGCCGAGCGGTGCCACGTGATCTACGGCGGGAGCGTGAAGCCCGACAACATCGGCGAGCTCGTCGCCGAAACCCACGTCGACGGGGCGCTGGTCGGCGGCGCGAGCCTGGACGTGCGGAGCTTTGCGGAGATCGTCGCCAAAAGCCGGCAGGCTGCTGTATAATCAGGGTTTCCCATGATTGTGTACTATCTCCTGACGACGCTCTACATCGTCGTCTGCTTCGTGCTGCTGCTCGTGGTGTTGCTGCAGCAGGGCAAGGGCGACATGGCGGCCGCCTTCGGCGGCGGCGGCAGCCAGTCGGCGTTCGGCGCCCGCAGTGGCGCGACCCTCTTGACGAAAGCGACGACGGTGCTGGCGATCCTGTTCATGCTGGGGGCGATGGCGCTGGCCATCATCGGACAGCGCGGTCCGGGATCGCTCATGAGCGGCGCGACGGCACCGGCGGCGCCGCCGGCGGCGCCGGCTCCCGCCAGACCGGCCCCGCCCGGCCAGCCGAAGTAGCGCGTCGGTCGACGTGCGCTACGACGCCTGGCGGACCTGAGGCCTTCTCACAAGGCCCGCCCTGGCAGGCTGGGGTTTCGGGAGCGCACCGTCGGTGAGCCGCGCGTACGCGCCGCTGGGATGCCTGCACAGGAAGCGCGACTCCACCAGGGCGTCGAGGATCGACATGCAGAGCGTCCGTTCGACTCCGCAGAGGCGCTGCGCCTGTTCGAGCGTCAGCCGCAGCCCCGGCATTTCCAGATATTCCGCGCGAATCCTTCCGACCAGCTTGTCGTCCGGCATGCTGACCTCCCGGGACCTTCACGTGGCGAGGATCGGATCGTGCCCCTGACCGGAGCGGCCTAGTTCGACCCGATGAATCGAAAGTCGTCGACGAGCGCGAACTGGTCGTCGCTGTAGACCCAGACGCGCACGCGCCGACGTCTGCCGACCGTGACGGCGCGCGCGACGGCGTCTTCGCGCGAGCGAATCAGGATTTGCGCGAGGCCGGGAACCGTGCGCAGGAGGTAGACGGGCTGTCCTTCGCGACGCGTCTCCTCGAGCACCAGGTCGCCGTCCTCCGGACGGGAAGAATCGCCAATGTTCATCGTGACTCGCCAGGGCAACGAGCGATGCCGGGCGGTGCCTGCAACCATGACCACGACCGACGTCGCCGGGCCTGCGAGGGAGGTAAGGACACACTAAACTGCGGACCGCAGTGAATCAACACCTAGTTGAGCTCTTCAGATCTTTTTCATCCCTGAGCTGCAGTCGGCGTCCGAATTGCGCATTTCTGCAGGCAAATTCACCGATTTGCCCGATGTCACGGGTCGAGTCCTGTAGCAAACATGACGAACCAAGAACGTCCAAGTTGGCCCGCACTGTCACAAAAGACTGACGGTCCGGTGCGCATCTCCCAATTGGTTGCGCTCCCATACACTCGATCGTCCCACGCTCGCGAGGACGGCAGGCCGCACCGGGCGCCGAGCCATCGGACGCGCAAGATTCGTTGCTGCAGCAACTTCTGTCGGCCATGCGAGCTCCGCGGCATCGTCCCGGCGGGGCCGGCTCGTCCCCGGCGGACGTCGCCCGGCCGCTCGTTGTCGGTCGCCGAGGCTTGCCATATACTTGAACGGCCAGTCTGGGCGACACCGCCGCGCGCCGATGTGCGTTGTGCGGTCGCCACATCGACATCCCTCCTCGCGGAAGTGGCGGAACTGGCAGACGCACCAGCTTGAGGGGCTGGCGGTAGCAATACCGTGGGGGTTCGAATCCCCCCTTCCGCACCAAACCCCAAAATACGCAGGACTTTCGGACTGCGTTCTCGCCTGCTCGACTCGCAGCAGCGCGAGACAAAGTCGGCGACCGGTCGTGTTGAGGTAACGGGTCGAGGTCTTCGTCGGCCGCACCGACTTTTGCGGAAACTGTTGACAGCAAGTAATGGCTTATATAAGTTAGTATCTATGTTTGTTCGACCGAGTCTCGACGCAGCCTTCTCCGCCCTCGCCGACCCCACGCGCCGCGCGATTCTCGCGCGTCTCGCCAAGGGCGAAGCGACCGTCACGGAGCTGGCCGAACCCTTCGACATGACGCAACCGGCCGTGTCCCAGCATCTCAAGGTGCTGGAGGAGGCGGGGCTCGTCGTGCGCCGGGTCGACGGGACGAAGCGGCCACGCCGCCTGGCGACCGCCAGCCTCGAGGCCATCGACGAATGGCTCACGGCGTTGAGACGGGTCCTGGAGACCAACTACGCGCGCCTGGACGACGTCCTGGCGGGCATGGATCAGCCCCGGCGGAAACGAGGAGTGAAGCGATGAGCAGGATGACCCTGAAAACCGAAGGTGACACGCACGTCCTGGTGACCCGGCGGTTCGCGGCGCCGCCCGAGGCCGTGTATCGCGCCCACACGGAGCCGGCGCTGATCCAGAAATGGCTGCTCGGCCCTGAAGGGTGGACGATGCCCGTCTGCGTCAGCGAGGCGCAGCCCGGCGGCAGCATTCGGTACGAATGGACCAACGGCAAGGGAGGCGGATTCCACCTCACGGGCCGGTACCTGGAACTTCAGCCCTACAGCCGGATCGTGCACGTCCAGCGGATGCACCTCCCCGATCCAACGCCCGAGAACCACATCGAGACGAGGTTCGAGCCCGACGGCGGCGGCGGCACGCTGATGACGATGCGCATGACGCTGCCCGACGCGCAGACGAGGGCGGCCATGCTCGCCACCGGGATGGAAACCGGCATGGAGACGAGCTTCGCGCGACTAGAACGTCTGCTGTCGGCGGCTCAGTCGGGGAGCGCACCGGCATGAGCGCCGACGTGTCGGCGCCCCTCGACGCTTCGACCATCTCCGTGGAGGCGGCTCGTGCGGCGCTCGCCGGCTTTATCGCGGCGCTCGCCTTGCCTGCCAGCCTGCACGTGCTCAGTTCGGAATTCGTTCCGTCGTTCCGGATTGGTCAGCGAGTATGCCTTTGGCCGGTACGGCTGGGTGCGCGAGCGCCTCGACGGGTTGTGCGACGAGCCGCGGCCGGGGGCGCCGCGGCAGGTCAGCGATGAGCAAATCGAGCAGGTCATCGTCCGAACGCTGGAGTCCACGCCGCGGCGAGACGCATAATGAGTTGATCACGCAGTTTCATCAAGGGCATCGCTCGACCGAGTTTCGGCAGTTCCCGGATGCCGTGGATGGGGTTGAGACGGCAGTGGAGGCTCGGCGCCCGCGGCTCAGTGCGTGTCGTTTGGCGGGGAGGACGCGCACCCAGGGAACGACGGAGCGGCTGGACGACGTAGCGGAGGCTATGTGGTCGTGATTCAGGTGTCGGTCAAGGCGAAGGCCGAAGAGGCCGAGCGATTCGAGGACGTGGGCGCGCCGCTCAGAAACTAGGCCATTCGCCGCTCAGAAAGTAGACCACCTGAGGGTGTGACGGCGAGCTTGCCGGATCGAGGGATCCGGGGTTCGCTGGAGGATGCTCAGGATGGATCAAGTGCATGTTGTCCGGCACAAAGTGCTGGTGGAGGGGCGGACGCAGCGGGCGGTCGCCCGTGAGTTGGGGATCGCGCGCGTCACCGTCCGTAAGTACTTGCATCAGGCGGTCCCGAGTCGAAAGCCGGCGACGCCGCGACCGCGGCCGGTCTGGGATGCGGTGGCCGATCGGGTGCAGGCGCTGCTGGCCGATTCCGTGCGATGGACGGCCGGCAAACAGCGGCTGACCGCCACACGGCTGCACGAGATGCTGCTGGCGGAAGGGAAACGCGTGGGCGTGACGGTCGTCAAAGACGCGGTCGCCGAGTGGAAGCGACAGCGGCGAGAGGTGTTCGTCCCGCTGACGTATCGGCCGGGTGATCTCGCCGAGGTCGATTTCTTCGAGGTCCTGGTCGACATCGACGGCACGCGGCGCAAAGCGTGGCTCTTCCTGATGCGGCTGATGTACTCCGGTCGCGACTTCGCCTGGATTTACGAGCGCCAAGATCAAATCAGCTTTCTCGACGGGCACGTCCGCGCCTTTGCGCATTTCGATAGCGTGCCCGCGCGCGTCGCGTACGATAATCTGCGCGCCGCGGTCGTGCGGATTCTGGTTGGCGGCGCGCGCACGCTGACGCCGCGGTTCGAGGCGCTGACCTCGCATTACCTGCTCGAAGCGTGCTTCTGTCGGCCCGGCGAAGGCCACGACAAAGGCGGCGTCGAGTCGCGGGGCAAAGCCATCCGGCAGCAAGCGCTCGTCCCCATTCCGAGCGGGCCGACGCTCGCGGCGATTAATGCGACGCTGCTGGCGCAGTGGATGCGCGGCTCGACACGACCCGGGATGCGGCCGGTCGCACGATCGGCGACCGCTTCACCGAGGAGCAGCGCCAGTGTCGGCGGGCGCCCACGCCGTTCGCGCCGGAGGCCACGACGTTCGCCACCGTGTCGCCGCGCGCGCTGGTCCGGCTCGAAGGCGCGGTCTACTCGGTGTGGACGCGCTGGGTCGGCCTCAATCTCGTCGTGCGCCTGGCGCCACGATGGTGACCCTGGTGGGACGCGACGGCGTCTGCGTGACGCATCCGCGCAAACGCTTCGGCGAGCGCTCGATTGATTATCGACACTACCTGGCGGAGCTCGCGCGCAAGCCGCAGGCGGTGCGCCAGGTGCTGCCGGATCTCCTGTGGGATCTCGGGGATCCATTTCCGGCGGTCTGGGCGCAGCTGCACGGCGCGCACGGGCCGCGGGAGGCGGCGCGGCACTTCGCCAAAGTCCTCGGCCAGCTGGAGACACACGGCGCCGCCGTGGTCGTGCCCGCGCTGCGCGTCGCGCTCGCGACTGGGGCGCCGCTGCTGCTCGCGCTCACACCGGCCCGATCGCCCGTCCGTGTCGCGCTTGACGCGCTGCCGGCGCCCCTCCGTGAGATCGACGTCGCGAGCGGCTGCGCCGCCGACTATGACGCTTGGCTCCTGGGCGGCGTCGCATGAGCACCGCCACCCTCGCCCGCGATCTCGTCGTCGCGCAGACGCGGGCGTTGAAGTTGCCGGGCGTGGCGCGCACCTTCGAAGCCCTCGCTCGCCAGGCGCGCGACGCGCACTGGCCACACGAGGATTACCTGCACGAGGTGCTCACGGCGGAGCAGGCCTCGCGGCACGAGTCCGTGATCCGTCAGCGGCTTCGCGAGGCGCGCTTCCCCGAGGTGAAGACCCTCGACACCTTTGACTTCACGACGGCCGACGGCGTCAGCGCGACGCAGATTCATACGCTGGCACGTGGCGAGTGGGTCACGGCGCCGGAGAATCTGACTTGGCCGGCCCGATCGGGACCGGCAAGACGCACTTGGCGATCGCGCTCGGCGTGGAAGCCACGAAGCAGAAACGACGGGTGCTCTTCACCCGGGCCGCCGACCTCGTGCGTCAGCTGATTGAAGCCCGCGATGCCCGCGAGCTGACCCGGCTGCAGCAGCGGCTCCTGCGCGTCGACGTCCTGATCGTCGACGAGCTCGGGTTTGTGCCGTTCGACCGCATCGGCGGCGAGCTGCTCTTCAATCTGATCACCGATCGGTACGAGCGGCGGGCGACGGTCGTGACCACCAATCTGGCGTTTGCTGAATGGGTGACGGTGTTCGCCGGCGACGAAAAACTGACGACCGCGCTTCTCGATCGCTTGGCGCATCACGCCACCGTGCTGACGACGAAAGGCAAAAGCTATCGCATGCGAAAGCGCCGCGGCCGCGAGGAACCCTCGTGATCCGTCGAGACTCGATGGCTCTTATCGAGGCGTACAGGTTCGCAGCCTTCTCTGGGCGCTCGCCGGCGATGCCGGCTCGCGCTGTCCTCACGACGACGTACGAAGGGGGGCCGTTTTAGGCGCTGCGTCAGAAACGGTAGAATGAACGTCCTTCAGGTGGCCTACTTCTCGAGCGGCGTACTGGCCTAGTTTCCGAGCGGCGCAACCACGTGCTGCGCGAAGTCGTGGCACAGGCCCGTGGCGTAGCCGGGTGCAGCCGGTACGACTGGTACCGTTCTCCTGACGCTCAACGCGAGGTGTTCGTCTACGGCGAGTTTGAGTCAGAGGAGGCTTTCGCGGCCTACCGAAAAGGGCCTGTCGTCAAGAGGATCGGCGAGCAGCTCATTCCTCTGCTCGAGGCGCGTCCTTCATTCAAGCACTTTCGGGCGACGCTACTTGAGCAAGGCTGACGCGGGGCAGAGGGGCGATAGGAAAACGCGGCACGACCGCGGATCAGGCTGATCAACCGGGTTTATCCGAGGTCCCGTGCCACCATCGTCTTGACCGCGGCCCTGGCCTCGGTGGCAGCCCGACGGGGCCGATCATCTCTCCACTGGACCCTCGACCACGGCGTAGGGTCCGTACCCGCGCAGGTGCCAGTGGGCCCACCTATCCCGCCAGCGTTCTCCATGTCTGCCAGCGCCGCAGCGTCGTCCCGATGCGTTGACTCTTTCGTCGACTCAAAGGACGGCGGTACGCTACGAAGACGATCCCCGGGTGCCTTCCCTCGGCCTCTCTGACGACAGCCAACTGCTGACGCGTGAGCGCCGCCGATTCGAAGAGCGCACACAGTTCGGCGGGCTCCGTTCCGGCACATCTGTCCTGACAGCTGCGAACGGCGTACGCGGCCACATGATGGAGAGCTGTCTCGAGGACGTTGAGCTCACGGCGGATGGCCGCCCGAGCGGGCGCGAGCTCCCCGGTGGACAGGTCACGCGCGATGTCGGCTGGCACCCATGCAGGAATGAGCGTCTTGAGCGTGGTTCAGGAGGCACGCACATGAGCACCGTCAAGGCGAAGGATGGCGCGACGATCTTCTACAAGGACTGTCGTCGACCCCGCGGTTGAACGCCTCCTCGTTCGCCCGCGACGGGCGGTTCGTCCCGCTCAGCTTGCGGACGAACTGCAACGCGGACGCGCGGACCTCATCGCCGGTCGCCGGCGGCTCGAAATTCGCGAGCGTCTTGATGTTCCTGCACATGGACGTCAAGGTTCAGGGTTTCACGGTTCAGAGGTCGAGGCCGACCGTCGGGCTTCGGCGCTCGGTCAGGATCGTGACGCGCCACACGCGACGCGCGTCCGATGCGCTAGCGTTTTTGATTGTACATGTCGGCGGTCATGGTATTCCTCTCGGCGGAGGTGACGATGGCCGCCGCCTACTCGATGGATTTGCGCGAGCGCGTGGCGAACGCGTGGGACGAGATCGGCGACGCGGACGAAATCGCGGCGACGTTTCAGGTCAGCCGCGCGTGGGTCCACCGGTTGATTCAGCGCCGCCGGGAAACCGGGTCGCTTACGCCGCGCCAGCAAACGAAGTTTCGGTCGCGGGTGCTGGCGGGCCAGGAGGCGCGGCTGGCCGCGCTGATTACCGCGCAGCCCGACCTCACGTTGGCCG
This sequence comes from uncultured Acidobacteriota bacterium, assembly GCA_963840225.1. Lineage (GTDB taxonomy): Bacteria > Acidobacteriota > Vicinamibacteria > Vicinamibacterales > CAVVIG01 > JBLMXQ01. The sequence continues at coordinate 581,508 of CAWIYH010000003.1, read as the reverse complement.
AGTTGCGCGACGCTCTGCCGACCACCGCGGCACTGAGTACCTTGTCGTTGGAGATCGATCGGCTGGGATTGACCGTTAAAAAAAACCGTACACGCCGACGAACAGCGTCGCCCTGATGTCGCGGCCGATCGCCGCCAGTGGCGGACGACCATGCCGCTCCACGATGCCCGCCAGTACGTGTTCGTGGACGAATCGGGCGTCACCACAGATTTGCTCCGTCGGTATGCCCGCAGTCCGCGTGGCACCCGCATCGCGGATCACGCGCCTTACAGTCACTGGCAGACGCACACCGTGGTCGCCGCACTCCGCCCGACGGAGCTGACGGCCACAGCCGTGTTCGATGGACCGATCGACAACGATACGTTCCGCGCCTACATCAACCAAATCCTCGTGCCGACGCTCCGACCAGGGGATGTCGTCGTGCTCGACAATCTCGCGGCGCACAAACAACCCGAGGTGCGCGCGGCCATTGAGCAGACCGGCGCGATGCTGCGATTTCTTCCGCCCTATAGCCCCGACCTCAATCCGATCGAACAGGCGTTCGCCAAATTGAAAGCGTTCTTTCGCGCGTTCCGCCCACGCACATTCGATCACGTGTGTGAATGGCTCGCCGCGGCCCTCGGTCTCTTCATCCCCGACGAGTGCGCGAACTTAGCGGCGGCCGACGATGCGGAAGCCGGAGCGCTGCTGAAGCGCGATGCTCGCCGCGTTGTCGGCGATCGTGACGCCCTCAGCGTCCAGGTGTCGTGCCGCTCCGCCGGTAGTCGAAGGCTGAAAGAATGCAGGCCGCGCTGCAGGACGAACGTCGCGCGGTCCAGATCGCGCAGACATGCCTCGCGCGCCATCGCCATGCGGCGCTCGCGAAGATCGTCCCATAGTAGGGCAGCCAGGTCGCCTGAAGCGCACCAAACGCAGGCCCGACCCGATCGAACAGCACGGCGTACGAGACGCGGTTGCCGATCTCGATCTCGAAGCTGTCGGGGGACGATAGGAACCACCAAGGCCGTCTCGCGGTTAGCGTAACGCCCGTCCTCAGATCCTCGTCAGCCCCTCCCCTCACGACAGACGCGCCGACACGGTCGCACGAGCCCCACTTGATAGGACGAAACCGGCAAAGTCTTTCGGAGGACCGGCCGGGCAGCCGCCCAAAGAGCCCCCCGGGTGAGTAAGTGGGGCTGTGAGGAAGGGCCAAACGATGCGACCTGAAAGACAACCGCAGAGCGCATCCAATCGTGAAGAAGAGTGAATTCACAGGAGGCACTCATGTCAACGATCACGAACGTCAGTGGCACCGCGTTTGTCGTCGCTGAGTACCGCGCCGAGGAGAATCGGGAGCCCACCCCCATCTATCAGGATCCGGTGGTCGGGCTCTTCCTGAGCGAGGCGAGCCGTCAGGCCGCCGAGCGCGTCTCGTCGCGCTTTCCGGCCGTCAAGGACATGGTCAAGACGCGGACCCGCTACTTCGACGACATGCTGGACGCCGAGATCGCGGCCGGGATCCGCCAGGTCGTGATTCTCGGCGCCGGGCTCGACACGCGTGCGGTCCGCAAGCCGTCATCCGACGTGCGGTACTTCGAAATCGACGATCCGGCCACGATGGAACTGAAGCGGCGTTGCTACTCGGACGCGTGCATCGACGCCGACGTGACGCTCATTCCAGGCAACTACGTCACGGATGGCCTGATCGACCTGCTGCGGCCGAACGGTTTCGACTGCGACGTGCCGACGTATCTCATCTGGGAAGGCAACGTCATGTACATGCGGCTCGCGGACGACACACACGTGATGCAGCATCTGAAGCGGCACGTGTCGCGGTTCCGGCTGTCGTTCGACTATCTCAGCGAGTCGGTGGTCACGAAGTCGACGGGCGATGCGGGCCTCACGATTCTCGTCGAGAGCTTCGAAGCGATGGGCGCGCCGTGGCTGTCCGGTATCGACGATATCCAGGGCCTCGCGCGCGAACTCGACATGCGGGTCGTCGAGAACGTCACGACCGACGAGCTGTATCGGACGTATCGTGGGTGTTCGACCTCTTCACCCGTCTTCCAGCACTACTCGATCTGCACCCTTGAGTCCTAGCGGGCGCCAGTGCGGCTCGTCGCTGAGCGCAGCATCAGGCCCGCGCCGTCGACTGTCGAGGCGACAGCGCCCACGGCGCAGCCAACGTGACCCACGGCCCTCGGTCCCCACCGCGTGACGATCTCGCGGCGAAACCCGTCCGCGGCCGGGTCATGCGCCAGCGTCGCGCGGGCGAACCGCCAGGCGAGCTCGACGTCGTCCGGCATCGCCGTCACATCGTCGGTCAGAGCGGCACGAAGGACGATAGGAATCACCAACCAGAGGGTGTCCGCGCGTCAGGCCGGCTCGGTCCGGCGCGCGGCGTCGTGCTCGAGCACGAGCGTCATGCGGGGATTGTCCGCCCGGACGGTGCAAGAAGCCGATCGGTCGCCGGAGGTGGCTTCGACCAGATAGCCCTCCAGTTCGTCGGGCGGCCGGTTGAAGAAGAAGCGGCCGGACTGGTCGCTCGAGGCGCGGACGATCTCCGCGCCATATCGAAGGACCCGCACGGTCGCGTCGCCCAGGGGACGCCCTCCGTCGAGCACCTGGCCCCAGACCCGCCTGGCGATCGTTCTCTCCTTCCGCTGGTACTTCGCCGCGTACTGGTCGTAGAGGCCGCCCTCCAGGAAGACGCGCTCGTATTCCTGGAGGCAGTCGCGCAGCGCGAGCCCCATCAACGGGAGCGAGACGCCGATCGCTACGAGGGTCGGCAACGACCAGTTGCCGAGCATCGGCGTGTCCAGCGTCCGCGCCACCTCCCAGGCGGTCGTCCAGCCGCCAGGCCTCGCCGCTGCCAGCCATCCGGGCCGATGATGCACGGCGAGCGCGACGCGCACGACGTTGACGGTCGCGTAGGCGAGCAGATAGAAGGCCGTGATGCGGTAGAAGATCCAGAGGCTGCTCAGGAGATCGATGAAGTCGTTCTCGTCCTTGGTGAGATAGGAGTGGAGCGCGGCGAGATCCCAGTTGTCCGTGAGCCACGCGCTCTGGCGCTTGCGCTCGTCGAGCCGGCGCCCGAAGAACGGAATCCGCGCGGTCACCCAGTTGGCGATCGCCGTCACGAGCGACGACATAAGATAGCCGAGCACGATGGCGGCGAACACCAGGCCCGTCACGCTGAGTTTGCCGGCCAGCGCGCCGTCGAACGGCACGAACATGGCCAGCGCCACCATGGTCGGGAAGATCAGCTGGATGAAGTCGCGGAACGTGAACGGGGACGTGGAAACGTCAGCCATCGGGACGAGCCCCCTCGACCAGCCGACGTCTACCTGATGCGTTCGAAGATGTCGGACAGCATCGGCAGGCTGGTCTTCAACTCGTCGGCGCGCGACACGATCGAGCGCTGCATGCAGTGAAACGCCGGCACGCACAGGCCGTACGCGCGGAGGCCCGACCATCCCTGGGCGACGTCGGCGGCCAGGACCGTCGACGATCCCCGTTCGTGAGCCTTCAGGACCGCCGCGGACGTCAGCGCCGCCTCGCAGAACGTGGCGTCGGAGGGCTCGATCGTGCCCTTCTCCTGCGCGCGACTCACCCAGTGACGAATGAGTCCGTGCGCCGACGGGTACACCGTGAACGTCTTATGATGCTCCTGCTCGGGCACCTGGATCGTGAAGACGAGCGGCTTGCGGATCGGCATGGCGTCACTCCCGTTCCCTGAAAGGGGGTCGTGTCACGGTCAGAATGGCGAACGGCCGGGCCGCAAGCCTATTGAAAGCGGCCCCGCGTGTCAACGGAGCCGCGGCCGCCGACCGATGCCGGCCGGACGAGCCGCGAGAATCAACAGGAGGGGGAGGGCGCATGGCCGGGCCGCACGGCCTGGTGGCCGAGATCGCACGACTCAATCGATCGAACGCCAGATCATCGCGGTTAGCGTCACGCCCGCGCGGTACTCGGCGGGATCGATCATGACCTCGACCACCGACAGCCCATCGTGCGCACGGGCAACGCGAACCGCGCGCTCGAGATCGGCGATCACCATGCTGAAGCCGCCGTCGCCGACGGTTGGTTCGGCCGCTCGAGCGCCGGGACGATAGGAAACACCAAGGCCGTCTCGCGGTTGGTGTAACGCCCATTCTCGGATCCTCGTCAGCCCCTCCCCCTCACGACAGAGCCGATGACCCGCGAGGGCAAGCTGATGAAGAAGGCGAAGGCGGAACCATCGGACGGCCGCCGACGTATTGACCCTCAGGGCCGCTGGGCCCGGATCGTCATGACCGATATCAGCACGGCGCTGCGCGACGTCACCGCGTCCTCGCACCGGGGGCTCGCCTTCCTCCTCGCATTCGGCATCTGCTGGATCCTGTGCGGCGTCGCGGCGTGCTGGCTGACGCCTCGAAGGGCGGCGCTGGTCGTTCTCTGTCAGGGCACCATCGGGTTGCCGCTCGCCTTTCTCCTCCAGCGCTGGCTCGGATTTCCGCCGGCCGATCCGTCGAACCCGCTGACGCCGCTCGCCATCTACCTGGCCACTTCCCAGCTGGTGGCGCTGCCGGCGGTCTTCTTCGTCTACCGGCACATGCCGGCGCACGTGCCCGCCGTGTTCGCGTCGATTCTCGGCGCGCACTTCCTTCCCTACGTCTGGCTGCAGCAGAGCCGCGTGTATTTCGGGCTGGCGATCGCCGTGTCGGTGGGCCCGTGGATCGTGTCGGCGGTCTTCCGCGACCGCGGATATCGAGCCGTGCCGGTGTTCGTCGGCCTGACTCTCCTCGTCGCCGCCGCGGCGCTATAGTCCCTCGATCTCCGTTCCGGTCCTTCGACGCTGATTGAGGTCGGTCTGTGTCGACAGGTTGCGGAACGTGTCCGACGCCGCTACGACTGGTGATCTGTTCGATCTGAAGGGTCGTGTGCACGTCCCTTGCGAAGATCTGCAACTCGAGTCAGGGCTGCTTCGCAAGGCCCAGTCTTTCCCGGATGTCAACGAGGTGAGTCGCCTCGCGCATTGGTGAATGTTCAGCGTCGCGCTCGAACACGGCGAGGAGCGCTTCGAGGCGCTCGCGACCGCCAGGAGTCCGCGCGGCTTGGCGTGGCGTCTTGTTCCCCAATGCGGGGACCCGCGTGTCGAGCCACTCCTCCCAGTGTCGGCGGACCATTTCCTCTTCGATCGGTCGAAGCTCGGGCGGTGCTTCCCGCTCCGGTTTCCCATGCGGGTCGCGTGCTGCACGCTGGAGCCGTCGCTCGGCAACGGCTTGGCTGGGATCGATGACCGTCATGTCGACGAATGTCGCCGCCTTGCCCAGGCGCTTGGCGATCTCACGCTTCAGCCGATCGGCACGTCGCGCGGAATTCACATCGGCCACCAGGCGACGCCGCTCGAGTCGCAGCGTGCCGAGGATGGTGTTGTCCCAGCCCTTGTGCTGCCGGTTTCCTGCTTTGACCCAACTCAGGCTCGCGCTCGTCACGAGACCCGACGCGTCATAGGTGACGTCGTCGATGTGATTCTCGCCGCGGACCGTCGCGAGGGGGGCGAGTTTCCTGTACGCTTCGTCCGCTGTCGTGGTCAGCTCATAGATGATCGTCGTCAGGGCGAGCGGATCGCCGTCGGTGTTGGACAGACGTGGCGGTGTTGGATCGAGCAGTTCCGCGGCGATGTGGTGGTACACGGCGCGAATCTCGATGCCCAGGTCATCGAGATCCTCTCTCGTCAGCTTCCGCTTGCGAAACAGCCGCTCGCGCCAATCGATGATGTGCGTGTGCCAGCGCGGCGGCACGATGAAGGGCGACGCACCAAACATGATGCTCGATCCCTCCAGCGTCACCACGCGCGTAAACAAGAGATCCGCCGGCCGAAGCCTTTGAGACGCGCCCTGTTCCAGCACGTGGAATCGCTTTCCGGTCAGCACGTCCCTGAGGTCGAGGCTCCGCGCCGCCGTCGCCTGTTCCACGACGAGCGCGCTGAGCGGACTGCGACAGGCGGTCTCGATAAAGGCGCGATCCAGCTCCGCGGCGCCAGTCCCCGTCGTCGCCAGCCAGTGGAGACCGATTGGCTCCGTCGGCCAATCGTCACGCGCCTCTTCAGACTCTTTGTCTGGCACGAATCCGAGGACGAGCCACGGGACGAACATCGTGTCGAATTCCGGCGTCGACGGCATGTCATCCGGCACGTCGTCGTAGATCCAAAAGTCCGCCCAAGCGTGATCGATCAGCGGCTTGCCCCACCTCTTGAGCGTAAAGTCCAGCAGCGTGTCAACAACACGGCCCTCGGCGCTGCGAAGCCGCACCCGAGCTGAGTCCTCCGTCGAGTGCTTCTCGAGACAACAGTGTTTGAACTTTCGGCCGCTGCCGCATGGACACGGATCGTTCCGCCCTGGCGCACCAAAGGACATTCGACATCATTCTACGATCGCCCCGTGATCCGCGAGGCAAAGGACGAACTGCTGAACTCCGTGCCGGGCTTCTTTCCCTTCGAGCGAACGGATCGCGCCACCCCGACCACCGGCTCTACAACCCGACGAACGTCGTCACGGTGACGCTGTCCGAACCGGAAGCGCAGCGCGAGTCCGGGACCTGGAGACGGTGGCGATCGCGATCGAGACCGCCGAGACCGCTCATCTGGCGCTCGGCACGCTGCACACGACCACGGCGGCATCCACGTGGACCGCGTGATCGATCAGTTTCCATCGGACCGGCAGGCGCAGATCCGCGTCGTGCCGTCGGAAGCGCTGCGCGGCGTCATCGCCCAGACGCTCTGTCGAAAAATCGGCGGCGGCCCGCGCCGCGGCGCTCGAGGTCCTCATCGTGACCCCCGCCGTCAGCAACCTCATTCGCGAGGGGACGACCTTTCAGATTCCATCGATGATGCAGGTGGGCAAGGCCGTCGGCATGGTCAGCCTCAACGACGCGCTGATGGACCTCGTCGCGAAGAAGCTCGTCGACCCGGCCGAGGCGTACGCCAAGGCGGTGGACAAGAGCGCCATGGAGTCGCTCCTGAAACGCGCCGGCTTCGAGGCTGAGGCCGTGGCGCCCAGAGGCTAGCGCGGTGCCGTCCGCTCGAGGTCCAGCTCGGCCTCGAGGCTTTCGCGATCGCGCGACACCGTCGCGACGGCAAGGCGCCGCCCCCCGCGCGTGTAGGTCACCGAGCAGTCCCGGGCCTCGAGGGCGCCGTCAACCCGTACCGCCTCCCAGCGTTCGGCATGGCCGACATACCGGATCGAGACGTCGTAGTGCTGGCTCCAGAAGAACGGGACCGCGTCGAACGGTTCACGACGGCCCAGCATGTTGCGCGCCGCGACCTGGCCCTGCCGTTCGGCCACGACCCAGTGCTCGACCCGGATGCGTTCGCCCGTGTGCGGGTCCGGCCAGCGGGCCACGTCGCCCGCGGCGAAGATCCCGGGCGCGCTCGTTTCGAGGTACTCGTTGACGGCAACACCGCGATCCAGCGTGAGACCGGCCGCCTCGGCGAGCGCGGTCGCAGGCCTCACACCCACGCCGGCGACGATGAAGTCGGCATCGAGCGTGGCCCCTCCACTGAGCGTGACCGTTCGGCCGTTGAGCGCGCCGACCGTTTCCCCAAGATGGAACACCACGCCGTGCGCTTCATGCAGTGACTGCACGAAGCGGCCGACCTCCCCGCCCATGATCCGCTCGAGTGGCACGTGCTCCGGTGCGACCACGTCCACGGCGATGCCACGAGTCCGGAGCGATGCCGCCACCTCGAGGCCGATGAAGCTCGCGCCGATGACGACCACATGGCTCGCCGTTCGGGCCCGGTCGACGATCGCGCGGCTGTCCGCCCAGGAGCGGAGGTAGAGCACCTGCCGGGCGTCGGCGCCGGGAATCGCCAGACGGACCGGCTCGGCGCCGGTCGCGATGAGGAGCGCGCCGAAGGGGAGCCGCGACCCGTCGTCCAGCACGACCGAACGTCCGACCGTCTCGAGCGACGTCACGCGCCGGCGGAGGCGCAACTCGATATTGCGCTCCGCGTAGACGTCTGGAGACCACAAGGGGATCCAGTCATCCTGCGCCTCGCCGGCCAGGTAGTCCTTCGACAGGTTCGGGCGGTCGACCGGTGGATCCTCGTCAGCGCTGATCACGGTGACGGGGCCGTCGTAGCCTTCGCGCCTCAGCATGTCGGCGGCGGCAACACCCGCGGCGCCCCCGCCCACGATCACGACCGATGAGGGCGTCTGCTCCGGACCATGCGGGGCGCGCGGCGGTCCGGTCAACTTCTCGCGCACGAACACGGTCTCGCCCTGGCGCTCGACCCGCCAGCAGGCGATCGGATCGAAGGCGGGCGCGCGCAGCGCCTCGCCCGTGCGAAGGCTGAAGCAGGCGTGATGGAGCGGGCATCGGACCGTGTCGCCGACCACGAGTCCCTCGGCGAGCGGTCCGTGATAGTGGGTGCAGTAGGCGCCCACCGCGAACAGGTCCGATCCCGACCGCGCCAGCACCACGTCGGTCTCGCCGACGCGCCCCAGCACCATGGCGCCGTCAGGCAGCGCACTGGCGGCGATCCCGTTCGACAAATCAGGCCGTGCCGTCTCGTTCGTCCCGCTCATGGCTTCCTCGTCTGCGCGCACGGGCGCGTTCCCGACGGCGCTGCGTACCACGAAGCACGTCGAACGTGCCTTCGCGATCGCCCATTAGTCTACCGCTCGAACGCCGCGACCGGGCAGCCCCGTGGCGGCATCAGGCCTGTTGCGACGCGAACCCGATCACGTAGACGATCGCGATGCGGGCGGTCACGCGATCTCCCGCGCGGCACCGTCGCAGGACGCGTGGACGCACCCGGCCATGGCGATATCCTAGCGCGCCCGGCCGCCCGGAAGATCGTCTGTCGCAGGGCGCTGTGCTACGGTACCGGCAGGGGTGCAGTCATGTGTCGTGCTGTTGTGGCCGCGCTGGTCCTCGCGATGGTCGGCGTCTGCACATCGGCCGAGGCCGCCGCAGCGGGTCCGAGCGGCCTGGCCGGCCGCTGGACGATCGACCGCGCGGCGAGCGAGTTTCCGCGTGAAATCGGGTTCTCGGCCGCCTGGATGACGTCGGGCGGTGAATCGGAGGCGGAGGTCCGCGGCGCGAGTCGTGGCGGGGCGCGCCCCGGAGGGGCGTCCACGGGCGCGACGTCCCGCGCCTTGACGATCGAGCGCGAGAGCGCCGAGGACGGCCGGCGCGTCGAGGTCCTGACCGGCGAGGTGCGCAATCCTCCCGAAACCCTGACCATCGCCGAGACGGTGGACGCCGTCACCATCACGGGCAACGGCCTCGCGCGGACGTTTCACCCTGGCGCGGGACAGGACGTGATCGATCTCGGCGACGTGACGGTCCTGGCCTCCGCCCGCTGGGAGCGCGCCGCGCTCGTTGTCGTGTACGCTGTCGAGGAAGGGCGTCAGCTGCGCTACACGTACTCCAGAACGGACGTTCCGTCGCGGCTCGAGGTCGACGTGGAGTTCGTCCAGCAGGGCGGTGGCGACTCCGTCGTTCGTGTCTATAGACCGGCGGGGCCGGCGACCGAGGCGAAGGTCCCGGACCCCGCACGCTCAGCGCAGGCCGCGGCGCCTCCACAACTCGTGCCTCCCGGCTCCGAGCTCAAGGGCCTCACGACGCTCGGCGTCGTCGTCGAAGGGGTCGGGCAGCAGTCGACCGCCTGCGGCCTGACCGAGAAGGGCCTCGAAGACGCCGTGACCCCGATCCTCTCCGGCGCGGGACTGACCGTGGTGCGGCGGACAGACGAGGAGACCTACGTCTACGTCAACGTCATGACCGCCACGATGTCGAACGGCGTCTGCGTGACGCGGTACGACGTGTCGCTGCTCACGAACACCGAGGCGACGCTGCCGTACCAGCAGCGGCCGGCACTGGTGCAGGTCGCGCTGCTGCACAAGGGCGGGCTCGCCGGCAGCAGCGCCTCCGAACATGCCGGCGCCGTGCTCAAGTTCGTGACGCAGTTCACCACGGAGATTGCCGCGGAGATCCGCAGGCAGAACAAGTAGCCAGTTCAACGGGTCCTCGTCTGCGCGTGGCTGGCGTAGCACGGCACCTCGACGGCAAAGACGCCGGTCGTCCCCGGACATGGCTCGACCGCTACCTGTGGCCAATTCAGCGGCCGTTCCGCGGCGGCACGTCGCCCCGGTCGACTCGCGCGGCGCGGCCGACGCCGTGGTACTCGAAGCCAGCCCTGGCGAGCGGGCCGGGCTCGTAAACGTTGCGCAGGTCGATCAGCACGGGCCGCTCGAGTGACGCGCGGACTCGTTCGAGCTCGAGCATCCGGAACTGATTCCACTCGGTGGCGATCACGACCGCGTCGGCGTGTTCGCACGCCTCGTACGCATCGCCGCAGAACTGGACGTTCGTCAGCGCCCGCCCCGCGGCCGGCATGCCGACCGGATCGAACGCACGCACGGCGGCACCCTCAGCCTGGAGGCCGCGAATGATATCGAGCGCCGGCGCGTCTCGGATGTCGTCGGTTTCGGGCTTGAAGGTCAGCCCGAGCACGGCCACGGTTTTGTGGGACAGGTCACCCCCCAGAGCCTTCCGGATCTTCTCGACCATCCGCTTCCGCTGTTGTTCGTTCACGCGGATCACGGCCTCCACGATCTCGAGCTTCTCGCCGAACTCACGGGCGAAGTGGGCGGCCGACCGGGTGTCCTTCGGAAAACAGGAGCCGCCGAAACCCGGTCCCGCGTGGAGGAACTTCCTGCCGATCCGTCCGTCGAGCCCGATGCCCCGGGCTACCGCGTTCACGTCGCCCCCAATCTTCTCGCACAGGTTCGCAATCTCGTTGATGAAGGAGATCTTGGTGGCCAGAAAGGCGTTCGCCGCGTACTTGGTCAGCTCGGCGGTCTGGATATTCGTCACCACGAACGGCGTCTCGTTCAGGTACAGCGGGCGGTACAGGTCCCGCATGATGGCGGCCGCCATCTCGTCGTCGGTGCCGAGCACGACGCGGTCCGGTCGCATGAAGTCGTTGATCGCCGCTCCTTCGCGCAGAAACTCGGGATTCGACGCGACGCTGAACCTCGTGTCGCTGCCCGCGGCGTCGAGCTCGCGCTGAATGAGGTCGCGAACGCGCACGGAGGTTCCCACTGGAACGGTGCTCTTGGTGACGATCACCTTGTAGCCGTTCATCGAACTGCCAATCTCGCGGCTGACAGCCTCGACGTAGGTGAGGTCGGTCCCGCCGTCGTCCCGCGGCGGCGTGCCCACGGCGATGAAGACGACCAGCGAGGCTCGCACGGCCTCGGGCGTGTCGGTCGTGAACGCCAGGCGTCCCTGAGTCATGTTGCGGCTGACGAGGGCCTCGAGGCCTGGTTCGTATATCGGGATCTCGCCTCGCTTGAGTGCGGCGATTTTGGCCTCGTCACGATCGACGCAGATGACGTTGACGCCGAACTCGGCGAAGCACGCGCCTGTGACCAGGCCGACGTACCCGGTGCCAATCACGCAGATGTTCATGGGATGCTCATGGGAATCTGAGCGCCGGCATGCGGGCTCATCGGTACTTGAACCTCGCGCCGCGGACTGGAGTCCCGGCTGCACGGACCAGGCGAATGACCGAACCACAACCGTATCATGGACTTCTGTGGTCTCGAATGACCGGGAAGGTCAACGGCACACTGCCGTCATATTGCGCGTGTCCGTTCAGTATTGTCCTAATCAGTTCAGTATTGTCTTGCGTCAACTGTGCGGTTTGGGTAATCTAGTTTCAGCCCACGGAGCTCAAGCATGATCCTCCCCCAGACCGAACCCAGACTCATCGGCAATAGCGCAGCTATCCAGAGCATCGCGGAAGACGTCGATGCCGCGGCCCTGTCGAGCGCGAAAGTGCTCATCACTGGCGAAACGGGCGTCGGCAAGGAAGTCATCGCCAGCCTGATTCACGGCCGGAGCTCCAGGCGGTCGCGAAGATTGACCACCGTCAACTGCGCGGGCGTCCCCGACACGCTGCTCGAATCGGAGTTGTTCGGACACGTCCGCGGCAGCTTCACCGGCGCGTATCGCGACAAGCCCGGCATCCTCGAGATGGCCGACGAGGGGACGGTGTTCCTCGACGAAGTCGGGGAGATGAGCAGCCGCATGCAGGCGATGCTCCTCCGGTTTCTCGAGACCGGCGAGTTGCAGCGGGTCGGCGCCGACCGCGCGCACAAGTGCGTGGCCGTCCGGGTGCTCGCGGCGACGAATCGCGACCTGGCCAGCCAGGTCGCCTCGGGGGCCTTCCGCGCCGACCTCTACTACCGTCTCAACGTCATTCGCATCGCCGTGCCGCCGCTCAGGGAACGGCGGGACGACATCCCGGCGTTCATCGCGCACTTTCTCGCGATCTTCAGCGCCCATCATCATGTGCCCGAGCCCACGATCGACGAGACCACGATGGACGCGCTCGTGCGCTACTCGTGGCCGGGGAACATCCGCGAGCTCAAGAACGTCATCGAGCGGCTGACGATCCGGTCTCGAGGCGGAACGATCGGCATGGCGGACCTGCCGCGCGAGTTCTGCGAGCCCGTGCGGGTGGACGACCAGGCGTCGGGCCACCGCTCGCAGCGCGACGTCAAGGCGGCCGACGAACTGGTGACCCGTCTGATTCGCGACGGCGAGCCGTTCTGGACGGCCGTTCACGGGCCGTTCATGTCGCGCGATCTGACGCGCCAGGTCGTGCGGGACGTCGTGGCGGCCGGCCTGCGAAAGACGTCGGGCAACTACCGGATGCTGACGAGGCTCTTCAATATCGAGGCCGAGGACTACAAGCGGTTTCTCGGCTTCCTCCGCAAGTACGACTGCCAGGTCGGCTTCCGCGCGTACCGGGTCAGCGATCGGCGCCAGGCGAAGCCTGACTCCGTCCAGCGGGCCGGCGTGGCCTCCTAATCCGCCCAGGCGACGTCTTCACGCCCCGGCGCTTTTCCCGAAGGGAAAGCGCCGGGGCGCGCGTTTCAGCGGGTTTTTGTCTCCTCGCCAAGAACCTTTGCTGCGGCCTGCAGCATCAGCATTCGTGCAGTTGTTACGAATATCGCGCACCCGAGGCATGGCCGGCAACTTGCAATTCTGTTGCATGCCCGGCGGCTTGAACTTCGTCCGCCAGCGGCGGATTGCTTGTCCCGGATACAGTCGCAACGGATCCGGATTCGCGCACGTGATCGGCGGAACCATGAGACGCGAGACTGGGCCCAAACGTTTGCTGCTCGTCGAGACCGACCCCTCCACCCGGCGGGTTCTCAGCCAGGTCACGGCGCCGATCGCCGACCTCGCCGCCGTGGCTGATTTTCAGCACGCGCGCGGGAGTCTGCTCGAGGGAGGGTTCGATATTCTGGCCACCAACATCCGCCTGGAAACCTACAACGGGCTGCACCTGGTCTATCTGATCAAGACGGCGCGTCTGCCGACCCGCGCGGTCGTCTACAGCGACTCGGTGGATCCCTTCGTCGCCCGCGAGGCGCAACAGGCGGGCGCGTTCTACGAGCCGATGGTCCGGTTGATTTACAGCCTGCCGGCCTACATCGACGCGGATCTGCCGGCCCTCGACCGCCGGGATCCGACGGCGCCCGACCGCAGGATGTCGTATCGTGGCGGCCGCCGGCGCTCGGACGTTCCGCTGAGTGCGGCCGTTCGGGCCCGGGCGCTGTGAGTGACGGCGATCAGCTGACGGCGGCGGGAACGTCGCGGTCCGAAGGGCGTCGAGGCACCATCCTGAAGCTGCGAAACGGGAGGTGACAGTCGTACTTCCTGAGGAAGCCGAGAAATCGCTTGTAGTCGTCGGGCGGCATGTTGAAGAGCCCGATCGCGATCCGGTAGCTCCCGTTGCTGGCCTCCAGCCCGACGCGCACGATATTGCGCAAGTCGTCGCGCGTCAGATCCCTCGCCATGAACAACGGGTAGACGGCGGTCCAGAACGACTCGCCGTGGTTCAACATCCGTTCGACCAGTTGATCGGCAGTGGTCCGAGTGGCGGGTGTCGCGGGCGTCGACGATGTGGTCTGCGGCGGCTGAGCCTTCGGCGCCACTTCCGGCGGCAGGTCGCTCGGTTTGACCACGCGGTTCTGCGCCCGGAGAATCGCCCGCTCGATCACGTTGTTGAGCTCGCGGACGTTGCCCGGCCACCCGTAGGTGACGAGGACGTCCATCGTCGCCGCCGAGAACTCCGGTCGCGGCAGCTGATGCTGGCGGCTGTAGTTCTCCACGAAGTACTCGACCAGGGCCGGGATGTCCTCGCGCCGTTCGCGGAGCGGCGGGACGCAGATCCGAATCACGTTCAGGCGGAAGTACAGGTCCTCGCGGAAGGCGCCCGAGCCGATTTCCTTGTGCAGATCGCGATTGGTCGCGGTGATCAGGCGCACGTTGACGCGCGCATGCGGCCGATCCGCGCCGACGCGCTGGAGCTCGCCCGTCTCGAGGAACCGGAGCAGGACCGCCTGCATCCGCATGCTCATCTCGCCGACTTCGTCCAGGAAGACGGTGCCGTTCGGCGCCAGCTCGAGCAGGCCTGGCTTGTCGCGGTACGCCCCGGTAAAGCTGCCGCGGGCATGGCCGAACAGCTCGGATTCGAGCAGGGAGTCGGGAAGTCCCGCGCAGTTGACCGTGACGAGCGGCGCGGCGGCACGTGCGCTGCGAGTGTGGATGAGCCGGGCGACGACCTCTTTGCCGACGCCCGTCTCCCCGGTGATCAGAACCTTGGCGTCAGTGCGGGCGGCACAGTCCAGCTCGGTGTCGACGGCCCGGATGGCGTCGCTGTGTCCGACGAGCACAAACCCGCCCTGCCTTGCGAAGGTGGACAAGCTTGGTCCCTCTCAACAACCGTGACCGACCGCCTTGCGGCGCTCTCGTTGCAAACTGGAAACACTCAATACTACCGAACGGCCGAGTCACCGTCAATGCGGTCGCCTCGAATATCGCCGAGTCCCATTTACAGAATGGCCCGCGACGGCAACGAAAAGCTGGGCCAGGCGGACCTTTGGGGCTCTGAGCCGCCGTCCAAAGTCATCTAATCAGGCGACTTTCTTCGACCAAACCCAGACCTCTTGCCGACCTTCCGCCTCCTCCCGATGCTCTCCAGTCTCGCGATGTCAGGCCTTAAGTTCCCTGTCCGCAGCAGGAACGGGCGATCTGTCTGAGGTCGGCCGTTTTGGTCCATTCCCTTGCAAATCACCGACGTGGCTGACGCCTTCATCTCCCGAAGGGTCGGATCGATCCCCGAGCGCGAGACCACGGGGTCAATCGAGTGACACGATGAGACAGATAGAACAAGTCCAGCTGATTGGGACCAGCGCGGCGATCAACGAGCTCAGACTCGAAGTCGAGCGCGTCGCACGCTCCGACGCCAAGGTGCTGATTGCCGGCGAAAGCGGGTCCGGCAAGGAGGTCGTGGCGCGCGCCATCAAGGAGGCGAGCCCACGGGCCCAGCGACCATTCGTCCCGGTCAACTGCGCCGGCATTCCCGAGGCGCTGCTCGAATCGGAGCTGTTCGGGCACGTGAAGGGCAGCTTCACCGGCGCGTATCGCGACAAGCCGGGCAAGCTCGAGATGGCCAGCGACGGCACGATCTTCCTCGACGAGATCGGGGAAATGACCCTGCGGATGCAGGGGCTGCTCCTCCGGTTCCTCGAGACGGGCGAGATTCAGAAGGTCGGCGCCGAACGGGTCGGCATGGCGCCCAACGTTCGCGTGATGGCGGCCACGAACCGCAACCTGCGGGATCTGATTTCGCAGGGCCTGTTCCGTGAAGATCTCTTCTACCGGCTGAACGTCATTCACCTGATCGTCCCGCCGCTCCGGGAGCGCCGCGAGGACATCCCGCTGCTCATCGACCACTTCCTGCGCATCTTCCAGGATGCGCACGCCGTCACCAACGGCAATGGGAACGGCAACGGGCACGGGAACGGGAACGGCAACGCCGCCGGATACACAGGTCCCACCCTGGTGCGCAGCATCTCGCCCGAGGCGATCGCGATGATGCGGGAGTACGCCTGGCCGGGCAACGTCCGCCAGCTGCAGAACGTCATCGAGCGGCTCATCGTGACCGGACGGCGCGAGGTCATCCAGCCCGAGGATCTGCCGTACCAGCTCCGCACGCCGGGCCAGAACCTCCGGCCGCGCCGCGAGCGGCGCCGCACGATTTCCGACGATCTGTTCAAGAAGCTCGTCGACGAGCGCGAGTCGTTCTGGACGGCCGTGTATCCGCTGTACATGAACCGCGAGATCACGCGTGGCAACGTCCGCGATCTCGTGCACAAGGGGCTCGAAGAGGCACGGGGCAACTACAAGATCGTGCTGCGGCTGTTCAACATGGAGTCGACCGACTACAAGCGGTTCCTGAACTTCCTCCGCAAGCACGACTGCCAGCTGCCGTTCAAGGAGTACCGCTAGGTCGGCATCGGGGTGGGGAAACCATGCACCAATTGAAGATCTCGTCTGCCATCGCCCTGTCGGCGGCGCTGTGCGCCTCCTCGCCGCTGGCGGCCCAGGGGGTCCCGGCCGCGCCGCGCGCGCAGGCGGCGGCCGGCGCCACGAGCCCCGATTCCGCGGCGGTCAAAGGGGTGACCCCGCCGTCCGATTACGTCATCGGCCCGTCCGACCAGCTGTCGATCGTGTTCTGGCGCGACAAGGACATGTCGGCGGAGGTCGTGGTCCGACCCGACGGGAAGATTTCGCTGCCGCTCCTCAATGAGGTGCAGGCGGCCGGATACACGCCCGAGCAGTTGAGGGCCAACCTGGTCCAGGCCGCCGGCAAGTTCGTGGAGGAGCCGAACGCCACCGTCATCGTCAAGGAGATTCACAGCCGCAACGCCTTCATCACCGGGAACGTCACGAAGCCGGGCACCTACCCGGTTTCCGCGAACATGACGGTCCTGCAGCTGATCGCGCTCGCCGGCGGGGTCCAGGAATACGCCGACAAGGACCATATCGTCATCATCCGCACCGAGGGCGGCCGGCAGCAGTATCACAGCTTCAACTACAGCGACGTGGTGAAGCGGAAGAACCCGCAGCAGAACATCGCGCTGCGGCCCGGCGACACCGTCGTCGTGCCCTAGCCGCCGCATCCAGGAACTGGACTTGTCCGTGAAACCGATCATTGCCGCGTCCATCGTGTTCGTGCTGATGGCCGTCTGCGGCCGGACGGCATCTGCGCAGCAGCCGCGTTCCGGCTATCCGGCGGTGTTCGGCGGCGCGGCTGTCGATCCCAATGCGCGACAGTCGGCCGAGCTGCTCCTCACGATCGCCGAGGCGTACGACGACAACATCCTGGCCGACGCGGGGGGCGCTACGCCGACGTCGCCGTTTCAGGTCAGTGGGTTCTATACGGTCCTGACGCCTCAGATCAGCTACGAATCGCGGGGCGAGCGTCTGCAGTTCAGGGCCAATGCCGGCTCGAACTTCCGCTACTACAGCGAGCTTCGACGAAGTGCTCGCGACGAGCCACGATGGGGCGGCCGGTCTTCAGCGCCCAGCTTGGACCATCCACCAGCCTTACCGTCAACGAAGCGGCCGGATATGCCTCGAGCTACCTGTACGGCCTGTTGCGCCACCCGGCTTGCCCCGAGCATCGGCGATCTCCTGCCGGGCGGCGCCGACTACCAGACCACCTCGGGAAGTCCTACTCGTCGGCGACCAACGCGGGCCTCAGGCACGCGATTTCGAATCGCGCGTCGCTGTCGTTCAACACCGATTTCAACTATACGAACTTCGCGGTCAGCCCCGGTCTCACCGACCTGCGCGGCCTACGATGCCGGCGGACGCTGGATGTATGCGGTGAACCGCAGGGGTGACGCTTCGCCTCGGCTACACCTATCGTCGGGAGCGTTCACCTCAGCCAATGCCCTGCCAGCGGAGCACGACGTCGAGATCGGCATCGATTACATTCGACCCATTTCCCAGACGCGCCAGTGGGCGGCGGGGGTGGGCCTCGGTCCGACGCTCGTCTCGGGGTCGTCGGCCCCCCGGTGCGCGCAGGACGCCGGCCGGCAGTATCGATTCCGGGGCAACGTATTTCTGGAACGCCAGATCGGGCGATCGTGGTCCGCGCGCGGCGGATACAACCGCGGGTCTCAACTACATTGCCGGGCTCGCAGGGCCGGTGTACAACGACACGGCAAGCTTCAGGCGGCCGGATTCCTGAACCGGCGCACCGATCTCCAGGTTTCTGCGGGCTACAGCACGCGGCGACATGCCGGCGCAGTCCGGCGAGCGGGAAGTTCACGACCTACACCGGCGACGTGCGGCTCCGGGTCGGATTGACCCGTGAATGGGCGGCGTTCGTCGAAGGGTTGTACTACCGACTACGGATTCGATCAGAACCTGCTGCTCCCGGGCTTGCCGTCGCATTTCGCCAGAAACGGCATCGCGCACCGGCCTGACGTTCTGGCTTCCCATGAGGTCACGGTAACCGTGCTGCCCGGAAAGACGTACACGCCCGACGACATCGTCCGAATCCTGACGCGCCGCGCGTGGCTCGTCGTGCTCCCGCTCGCGCTCGGCATGACGCTCGCGCTCGTGGTCGGCAAACGGCTGCCGAAGAAGTTCAGCTCCGAGACGCTGATCATGGTCGTGCCGCAGCGCATCCCTCAGAGCTACGTCAAGGCCGGAGGCACCGAGAACATCGAGGATCGCCTGGCGACCCTGCAGGATCAGATCCTCAGCCGATCGCGGCTCGAGCGCATCGTCCTCGACCTGGACCTGTATCCAGTGCTCAGGTCCACGCTGCCCATGGAGGACGTCATCCAGCGGATGCGCCAGGACATCACGATCCAGACCAACATTGCCAGAAGCAACGGCAACGATTCGGCCTCGTTCCGCATCAAGTACGTCGGCGGCGACGCGAAGATCGTGCAGAAGGCGACCGAGCGCCTGGCGTCGCTCTTCATCGAGGAGAACCTGCGCGACCGCGAGAACATTGCGCAGGACACGACGCAGTTCCTCGAGTCGCAGCTCGAGGACGCGCGGCGCCGGCTGGTCGATCAGGAGAAGAAGCTCGAGGAATACCGGCGCCGGTATTCGGGTGAGCTCCCGACCCAGGCCAACTCGAACATGCAGGCCATCCAGAGCCTGCAGATGCAGCTGCAGACGCTCGGAGAAGCGAGCGACCGTGCGCGCGAGCGGCGTCTGCTCCTCGAGCGGCAGCTTGCCGACCTGCAGCTCCCGGACCCGGTCACGGCTGCGCCCGCGCCGACAGAAGGATCGACACACGCGGCCCAGCCCGGCGAGACGACCGCGCAACAGCTCGAACGAGCGAAAGCCGAGCTTCAGATGCTCCTGCTGCGCGACACGCCGGATCACCCCGACGTGCGGATGATGCAGCGCCGGATTCGCGATCTCGAAGCGAAGCAGCGGGCTGAGGCGCAGACGGAGGCCGGTGGCAGGTCCACCGTCAGTCAGCCGATGACGGCCGCCCAGGCGATCAAGGAGAAGCGGCGACGCGACCTCAACGCCGAGCTCGAGGTCCTCGACCGTGAGCTGCAGGACAAGCAGCAGCACGAGAAGCAGCTGCGCGACCAGCTGGCGACCTACCAGGCGAAGCTGGAGGCGATCCCGTCGCGTGAATCCGACCTGGTCGCGCTGACGCGCGACTACACGACACTGCAGGCGCAGTACCAGAGCCTGCTGGCGAAGCGCGAGGACTCGATGCTCGCCGCGAATCTGGAGCGGCGCAACATCGGCGAGCAGTTCCGGGTGCTCGATCCGGCGCGCGCGGCTGAAAGGCCGTTCAGCCCGAACGTCAGGCTCATTACGGCCGGAGGCTCGGGATTCGGCCTGTTCATGGGGGTGCTGCTCATCGCGTTTCTCGAGTACCGGGACAGCACCTTCTCGACCGAAGACGAGGTCGTGCGACTGTGCCAGCTGCCGGTGCTGGCCCTGATTCCGGTGATGACGACCGACGACGAGCGCAGGGTGACGCGTCGGCGCCGAGTGACGTTCAACGTCGCCGCCGCCCTGGTGGTGGTCGCCGCGGCGGTCGTCATCGTGCTGTCGACGCAGCGGTTCTGACGGGCGGGATACCTCATGTACCAGCGCTTCTACGGTCTTCGCGAGCTGCCGTTCGAGCTGACGCCGAACCCGCGGTACCTCTTTCTCACGCCGCGGCATCGCGAAGCGTTGAGCAACCTGCAGTACGGCTTGTCGTCGGCCAAGGGGCTGACGGTGCTCCTGGGCGAGGCCGGCACGGGGAAGACGACCCTGATCCGAGCGGCCGTCGAGTCCGATCGCTGCCGCGGGGTCGATGCCGTACACCTGCACAACCCGGCCTTGACGCGCAACGAGTTCGTCGAGCTGCTGGCCCGGCGCTTCGGCTTGAGCCAGCGGGCCCAGGACTCGAAGGCGGCGCTCCTCGGCGAGCTCGAAGCCGTCCTGCGCGATCGACGGGCGCGCGGAGAAATCACGGCCCTCGTGATCGACGAGGCGCAGAGCCTGAGCAGCGAGCTGCTCGAGGAGGTACGCCTCCTCGCCAATATCGAGACGACGACCGACAAGCTGCTGCCCGTCATTCTGGCCGGCCAGCCGGAGCTCAGGGACCGGCTGAACGAGCCCGGCCTCCGGCAGTTGAAACAGCGCGTCACGCTCCGCTGCGAGATTGCGCCCTTCGCGGTCGAAGAGACCGCCGCCTATATCGCGGCCCGGATCAGGACGGCTGGCGGCGACGCTCGTCGCATATTTACTCGCGACGCCGTCGCGCTGATTCACGAACGCTCGCACGGGATCCCGCGCGTCGTGAGCGTGATCTGCGACAACGCGCTCCTCACCGGCTTTGGCGCGGGACGCCAGCCCGTGGACAAGGCCACGGTCCTCGAGGTCGTGCGCGACTTCGATCTGGCCGGCCCCGCAGACCAGACCGGCGAAGAGGCCGGTGGGGAAGCCGCCGCGCCCGAGAACGCCGTTCCGTCTGAGTCGGCCACTGAAGCCGACGACCCGGCGCCCGCCGACCGGGAGATGTTTGCCGTCTCTTCCCAACCGAGACGATTTCGGATGTTTGGCGTGCAATGAGGGGCAAGCGAGACACTCATGAGTCGAATTGACGAAGCGTTGAGGCGGGCGGAGAGTGGCTCGGCGACCGACGGCCCCGCGGTCGCCGCCGTGGCCGAGCAGCCCGACGCGTCCCAGGCTGGACTGGACCGCTACGCGGCGGAGCGACAGGCCGTTCGCCCGGTTCTGCGCGAACGCCCGCACGCGATCGTTTCCCAGCGACCGATCGACCACGAACGCCCTTCCGACGTGCACATCGCACGGCACCCGAAGCTGGTGCTCGACCGTGACATCGAACCGGCCTCTCTCGAGCAGTACCGGCGGCTCGCGTCGGCCCTCGAGCAGATGCAGGCCGAGGCCGGCCTCAAGTGCCTGATGGTGACGAGCGCGCTCCCGCGCGAAGGCAAGACGCTGACCGTCGTCAATCTGGCTCTGACGCTCAGCGAATCGTACAAACGCCGCGTACTTCTCGTCGATGCGGACCTCCGGCGCCCTTCGGTGCACGAGGTGCTGGGCGTACCGAATGACAGTGGGCTCGCGGAACTGCTTCGCAGGCCCGAATCTCCCATGAAGCCGATCCAGGTCTCGGCCACCCTGAGTGTGTTGCTGGCTGGAAGGACCCACGGCAGCCCGATTGCCGGGCTGAGCTCCGATCGGATGCGCGGCGTCCTGGTCGATGCGGTCTCCCGGTTCGACTGGGTGCTGGTCGATACACCGCCGGTCGGGCTGTTGACCGACGCACAACTGGTCGCGCGACTGGCCAACGGCGTGCTGTTCGTCATCGGCGCCGGCGTGACTCCCTGCGCCGTGGCCCAGCGTTCGATTGCGGAAATCGGCGCCGAACGCATCGTGGGCACGGTCCTGAATCGGGTGGACCCGCGTGCCCTTCCCGTGCGCCACTACTACGGTCGCTACTATCCGGATCGTTCATGAGAGGCCCTGACACGAGAATGGCAATGGCCCGTCTCTCTATCCTGAGCCTGCTCGCAATCGCGGTGGTCGCGGGCGGCTGCCATCGGGACCCGAACGCCGCCAAGGGTCGTTACATCGAGGCGGGCGACCGATACCTCGCCGCTGGCAAGGTGTCAGAGGCGGTCGTCGAGTATCGGAACGCGGTCGAGCGGGTGCCCTCGGCGGGCGACGCGCGCCAGAAGCTCGCCGATGCTCTGTTGAAGGCGGGGGACACTGGACGGGCCATCAGCGAGTACGTCCGCGCCGCCGATCTGCTGCCAGACGAGGTGACCGTCCAGCTCAAGGCGGGCAACCTGCTGCTCCTCGCCGGCCGGTTCGACGACGCGAAGGTGCGGGCGCAGAAGGTCCTGCAGAAGGACGCCCGCAACGTCGACGCGCAGATCCTGCTGGCGAATGCCCTCGCGGCCTTGAAGGACGTGGACGGGGCAATCCAACAGGTCGAAGATGCCCTCCGCGTCGATCCCGATCGCAGCAACACCTATTCAAGTCTGGGCGCACTGGAGCTCACCCGCGGCCGCCGCGACGCCGCGGAGGAAGCGTTCAAAAAAGCGGTGGCGCTCGATCCCAGGTCGGTTGCCGCGCATGTGTCCCTGGGGACGTTCTATTGGCTGACCGCGCGGCCGGATCTGGCGGAGCCATCCCTGCAACGCGCCCTGGCGCTCGACCCGCGCAATCCACTCACGAATCGGGCCCTCGCCGACTTCTACATTTCGACGAAGCGTCCGGCCGCGGCCGAGCAGCCCTTGAAGACGGTGTATGCGGCGACCAAATCGCCGGCCTCCGGCTTCGCCCTTGCCGACTATTACAGCTTCGTCGGCAACGATGCCGCGGCCCGCACGCTGCTGCAGTCGATGCTCGGCGACGGACGCGCGGCCTCGGGATCGACAGTCCGCCTTGCGATGCTCGACTTCAAGGGCGGCGATCACGCCGCCGCGTTCCGCCGGATCGACGGTGTCCTCGCCAGGGATCCGGCAGACCTGCAGGCGCTCCTCTTGAAGACGTCCCTGCTCATGGCCGACAGGAAGGTCGACGAAGCCCTGGCCAACGTCAGGACGGCGACGACCCGGCATCCCGAGTCGGCCGCGGCCTTCTTCGCCCTCGGTCGTGTCCAAGCGGCCCGCCGGCAGCCTGACGCTGCGGTGACGGCCTTCAACGAGGTGTTGAGGCTGAACCCGCGGGCGACCGCCGCCAAGGTCGCCCTGGCGAATCTCCACCTGGCGCAGGGACGGCCCGACACCTCGCTGACGTTCGCCGAAGAGGCGCTCGCCAACGAGCCCGGCAACGCCGACGCGCGGCTGGTGCTCGTGCGCGACCTGCTGGCGCGGGGCGATTTCGAGCGTGCCACCGTCGAACTGAAGAACCTGGCGCAGAGGTTTCCCGATTCAGCCGCCGTGCACACCGAACAGGGAATGCTCTTTGGCCGCACCAGGGACGCCGCCGGCGCAAGGCGCGAGTTCGAGCGGGCTCTGCAGCTCCAGCCCGCGGCGCTCGAGCCGTTTGCGGGGCTCGTCGCCCTGGATCTGTCGGTTCACGATGTCGCCTCGGCGCGCGCCCGGATCAAGGCTCGCCTCGAGGCGGGGACGAGCGCTCCGGTGCTTGCGCTGGCGGCGCGGGTCGAGGCGGCGGGCGGCGACCTGCCGGCCGCCGAGCAGGACCTGCGCCGGGCCATCCAGGCCGACGCCGACTACATGCCGGCCTACGCGGCCCTCGGCCAGGTGTTCGTGGCCCAGGGCCGGCTCGACGAGGCGCGAGCCGAGTTCGAGACCCTGGCCGGTCGATCGCCCAAAGCCGTCGGGGCCCTGACGATGGTCGGTCTCCTCCTGCAGGCGAAAGGCGACGAGGACAGCGCCCGCCGGCAGTTCGAGCACGTGCTCTCGATCGACCCGGACGCGGCAGTGGCGGCGAACAACCTGGCGTGGATCTATGCGCAAAGCGGCGGCAACCTCGACGTCGCGCTGCAGCTCGCGCAGACGGCGCAGAAGCGGCTGCCGGCGAACGCGGCGGTCGGCGATACCCTCGGGTTCATTTACTACAAGAAGAACCTCGCATCGCTCGCCGTCTCGACGCTGAAGACCAGCGTCGAGAAGGACCCGGACAACCCGACCTTCCAGTATCACCTGGGCCTCGCGTACGCCGGAGCGGGTGACGCTGTGCACGCCCGGGAGGCGTTAACGCGTGCGCTGGCGTTGAAGTCGGATTTCAGCGGAGCCCAGGACGCCCGGGCGCTGCTCGGCACGCTGGGCGCCCGCTAGGCGGGTTTCCCACCTGTTATCCCGGTTCCCTGTAACTGAGAGGGCGAAGCTCCGTACACCGCCCGGCCTTCGATGCTCCCCATCCTCAATTCGGACCTGATTGGGACCGGTCACCCGGCCGCCACAAGTCGGGATATCGCGTCACAAGCTGACTTTCGTCACGTCGTCGGAGGCCGTTTTCCGGTACGGGTCTTCGGCGACACGCCCGCAGCGCCGACCGCGGAGCTGGAATGGCCAGCTAACCGCCTCATTGGCGTTGATTTGGCGTCGTCGCCCGGTACGACGGTCAGCGGCCCCCGTACCGTCGCCTCTGGCGTGAGGATTGCGCTTCTGTCCTCGTTCGTTCCTTCAAACGAGCGGCAGGACAATCGATGGCACCCAGGCCGGAATTCGATCGTGTGTTCGGCGCGCCCGATTCTCGGCCCGCCGGCATCGGGGGTGACAATCCGCGGGTCGACGAGGCGTGCTCGTGCGATCTGGTCGCCGGCGACGCCCAGGCACACGTCTACAACGAGGAAGCCTTCCGGTACTTCCTGGATATCGAGCGCAGGCGCGCCGAGATGGCCAACCGGCCGTTCCTGCTGCTGCTGCTGGATCTCAAGAAGCAGTCGCTTGCCACGGTCGACATCGACGAGACGTCGGCCGAGCAGCTGTTTGCCGCCCTGGCCACCTGCCTGCGCGACACGGACTTCTTCGGCTGGTATCGGGCTCAGTCGGTCGTCGGAGCCGTGCTGACCCAGCATGCCGATTCGGTGGGGCTGGCGGCGCAGGAGACGGTCCTGGAGCGGGTCCTGGAGATTGTCCGGACGAATCTTCCGCCGCGGCTGGCGTCACGGGTCCAGGCGCGTGTGTTCCGGCTGCCGGCTGCCTTTCAAGGCGCGAGTTAATCAATGCTGACGACGATTGCCACCGAGCCGCTGCCGCGTATTCACGCACCGCATCCGGCGCCGCATTCGAACGGGCTCCACGTGCTGGGCGAGACCCTGCTGAGAGGCGCGCTGATCAGAGAGCGGCGCCGGGCGGACCGCTCCAACGAGCCGCTGGCGCTGCTGCTCGTGAGACTGGCGACGGCCAGTGCTCCCGACGGGGTTCAGGAGGTCATCTCCGCCCTCATCAGCGCGAAGCGCGACACCGACATCGTCGGCTGGTTCGAGCACGGCAGGACGCTCGCCGTCATCATGCCGGAGGTCTCGCCCGCCGACGATCAGGTTCCAGGCGGCATCGAGGAACGCTTCCGCGGGGCCATCGAGAGCCGGCTGATCGCCAGCGTCATCGAGGAAGCCTCGATGCGCTATCACGTCGAGACGCCGCGCACGGCCGAGCGGGCCGACGCGGGCCGGGACGTGGACGGGCTGATCGAGGCGATCCAGCCGCGCCAGGCGCGAACGACGGTCCGCGATGTCGCCAAGCGGGCGCTCGACATCGCCGGCGGCCTCGCGCTGCTCACCGTGCTTTCGCCGATCTTCGCCGTCATCGCGGCACTCATCAAGCTGACATCGCCCGGCCCCATCTTCTTCCGGCAGGAGCGCATCGGTCAGGGGATGCGGCGGTTCCGGATGCTGAAGTTCCGGTCGATGCACGTCAACTCGGACAGCGCCATCCATCACCAGTTCGTGAGCTCGTTCATCAAGTCGGGTGCCCAGGCGCAGGAAGCCGGCAAGCAGGGCATGTTCAAGCTGACGAACGATCCCCGCGTGACGCCGATCGGCGGAATTCTGCGCAAGACGAGCCTCGACGAGTTGCCGCAGTTCTGGAACGTCCTCCGCGGCGACATGTCGCTCGTCGGACCGCGTCCGCCGCTGCAGTACGAAGTGGACCAGTACCAGTCGTGGCACTGCCGCCGCGTGCTCGACGCCAAGCCCGGCATCACCGGGCTGTGGCAGGTGAAGGGCCGCAGCCGCACCACGTTCGACGAGATGGTCCGCCTCGACCTGCGCTACGCGAAGAAACGTTCGCTGTGGACCGACGTGAAGATTCTCCTCGCGACGCCGGCCGCCGTCATCGCCGGAAAGGGTGCCGCATGAGCACGGTGTCGTCGGATCAGTACCTCTGTATCGCCCCGAGCGTGAAGCTGGGCAAGGACGTCAAGCTGTCGCGCTTCATCAATCTCTACGGATGCGAAATCGGCGACGAGACGAAGATCGGCGCGTTCGTCGAAATCCAGAAGAACGCGACCGTCGGCAAGCGCTGCAAGATTTCGAGCCACACGTTCATCTGTGAAGGCGTGACGATCCAGGACTACGTGTTCGTCGGCCACAACGTCGCCTTCATCAACGATACCTATCCGCGCGCGACGGCTCCGTCCGGCGAGATGCAGACCGAGAGCGACTGGAAGGTCGAGCGGACCGTCGTCGAACGCGGGGCGTCGATCGGATCGGGCGCCACGATTCTGTCGAACCTGACCATCGGCGAAGGCGCCATCGTCGGCGCGGGAAGCGTCGTGACCCGCGACGTCCCCCCGCGCACGATCGTCGCGGGAAACCCCGCACGGGTGTTGCGCGCCGTGGATGCAGAAGCAGGGAGCCGAGAATGAGCACGAACACGACGCCCGTTCTGGACCAGCCGATGGGCGACCGCGTGGCGGCCGTCGAGACCAGCGGTCTGGGGCGAATCGAGCGGCAACAGCGCGCGGACACGGTTCGCGTCGGCGTCATCGGCTACGGGTACTGGGGTCCGAACATCGTCAGGAACCTCCACGGGCTCGACGGCTGCGAGGTGGCGGCGGTGTGCGACAAGAGCCCCGACGCGCTCCGACGCGTCCAGCGCGCCTATCCGTCGGTCGAGTGCACGGCCGACTTCAACGCGGTGCTGACGTCGCCCGACATCGACGCGGTGGCGGTGATTACGCCGGTCTGGACGCACTACGAGCTGGCGAAGGCCGCTCTGATGAACGGCAAGCACGTGTTCGTCGAGAAGCCCTTCACGTCCAATTCGCGCCAGGCCGAGGAACTGATCGAGCTGGCCGACCGCAGGAACCTGCGGATCATGGTCGATCACACGTTCCTCTTCAGCGGCGCCGTGCGAAAGATCCGGGAGGTCGTCGACGCAGGCACGCTCGGGCCGCTGTACTATTTCGACTCGACACGGGTGAACCTCGGGCTGTTCCAGCACGACGTCAACGTCGTGTGGGACCTCGCCCCGCACGACCTGTCGATCATGGACCACATCATCCGCGAGAGGCCGGAGGCGGTGGTCGCGACCGGCGGCCAGCACCTGAACGGCCACGCCGACATGGCGTTCATCACCGTCTACTACCCGAACCAGATCATCGGTCACGTCAACGTGAACTGGCTGTCGCCGGTGAAGGTCCGGACGACTCTCATCGGGGGCCAGGACAAGATGCTCGTCTGGAACGATCTCGAGGCGGACGAGAAGATCAAGATCTACGACAAGGGCGTCAAGATCGCGAACGGGCAGGGCCTCTACGATCTGCTGGTGAGCTACCGCTCCGGCGACGTCTGGTCGCCGAGAGTCGAGCAGACCGAGGCGCTCAAGGTCGAGCTGGGTTACTTCACCGAGTGCATTCGCAGCGGCCACAATCCCCACAACGACGGCGAGGCAGGATTGCGGGTCGTCAGGCTGCTCGAGGCGGCCGAGGAGTCGCTGAAGGCCCGCGGCCAACTGATCGCGCTCTGAGCCCGGCGGGCGGCGGCCTCGCACGATGACCGCGGCCGGGCAGACGGACAGGTCCCCAGAGGGGGGCGCGCCGCTTAACCAGATGCCTACCAGCGCCCGCCCCAGTCTCCGCCTGGGCGTCGTCGTGCCGGCGCGCCAGCGTCGCACGGCCGAGGAATTCTTCCAGCTTTTCAAGACTCCCTGGGCGTTCTGCGAGGGTCGTGCTCCGGAGGAGTTCGGTGCGACGCTCGCGACCGTGCCGATGCCGAGTCTGCCGGACGCCGGATTGACCCTGGCGTTCGGGCCCGACGGAGGAGCGATCGACCGGATCCTGAACCTGCAGAACATTCCGCTGCCGCGCGGGCGGGGAGCGAGCTACAGAGGGATGCGACTGCCCCTGCATGCGGACTGCGCAGCGTTCGAAGGCGAGGGCGAGCCGATCGGTCCGACCGACGACGCCGGCCGGTCGATCGGGCGCGTCGTTCACCGAGCAGGCCGGACGGTGGTGCGGGTTGGCTACGACCTGTTCGACGAGGTCGAGCATCTTCTTTCGACGGGGCTGGCGGCCGACGAGGCCATGAGCCCGGCCGTCGAGATTCATCTCTCGATCATCCGCGACATCCTGCTCGCTCAGGGCATTCCGGTGGTCGAGATCCCTCCCTGCCCCCATCAACACTCGTTCATCGCCTGTCTGACCCACGACATCGACTTCATCGGGATCCGCCACCACTGGTTCGACCGCTCGTTCTGGGGGTTCGTGTACCGCGCGCTCCGATCGTTCATCGCCGTGGGCGGACGCGACTGGAGGGCCATTCGCAGGAACCTCGCCGCTCTGCTGTCGCTTCCCGGCGTCTATCTCAGGTGGCTGCCGGACTTCTGGTACCCGCTCGATCGCTACGCGGAGGTGGAAGGCTCGCTGCCGTCCACGTACTTCTTCGTGCCGTTCGCCGGCCGCGCTGGCAAGTCGCCGTCCAACGGCGACGCTCCCCGACCGCGCGGGGTTCACTACGACGTTCACGAGTATGCCGAAGACCTGAGGCGGCTGGAAGGGAGGTCGACCGAGGTGGGCGTCCACGGCATCGACGCCTGGACCGACGCGTCGGCGGCCCGTGAAGAGCTCGAGACGATCAGACGGATCACGGGCCGGCGGGAACTCGGCGTCCGCATGCACTGGCTGTACTACTCGAAGGATTCCGCGAAGGTCCTGGAGGAGGCGGGCTACTCGTACGATTCGACGCTCGGATTCAACGACGCGGTCGGTTACCGGAACGGCACCGCCCAGGTCTTCCGACCCTCCAGCGCGTCCACGCTGCTCGAGCTGCCGCTGCACATCCAGGACACGGCGCTGCTGTACCCGCGGCGGATGAACCTGTCCACGGCCGCTGCCGCCTCGCTGTGCGGCGCCCTCATCAGGAACGCGCAGCGATTCGGAGGGGTGCTGACGATTAACTGGCACGACCGCAGTCTGGCGCCCGAGCGCAACTGGGACCGGCTGTACGTGGATCTCATCCGCGATCTCACGGACGCCGGCGCGTGGTTCGCCCGCGCCGAACAGGCCGTCAGCTGGTTCCGGCGGCGACGTGCCGTCGAGTTCTCCCGCGTCGAACTCCAGGACGATCGGCTGGTCGTCGAGCTCGCGAATACAGGCCCGGTCGCCGGCGGCCGGGCGGACGACCTTCCCCCCCTGTTCGTCCGCGTCCTGCCGCCGTCATCCACGACACCCGGTGCGCCGGGCACACCGGCATCAGCGTTCGAGGTTCCGATCGATGGCCCACGCGCTCTCACGTTCAGCATCGCGCGCTGAAGCCGCCGGTTCGCCGGAGACCGCCCCGGTCAAGCGCGTGTGCATGATCGCGTACACGCTCTACGACGGGGACGCCCGCATCCGGAGGGAAGCCGAGACGCTGGTCTCCACCGGCGCCTACCGCGTGAGCGTGCTGACGCTGAAGGACGGCAAGGAGCCGCGGCAGTACGTGGTGGACGGCGTCGAGATCCGGCAGCTGGACGTCGAGAAGTTCCGCGGCAAGAACCCCCTGAAGTACATCTGGTCGTACGTGCGGTTCACCTATCGGGCGTTCTTCGCGGTGACGCGGCTGGCGATGCGGAAGGCGGTGGACGTGGTTCACGTTCACAACATGCCGAACTTTCTGATCGTCGCTGCGATCGTGCCGATGCTGCAGCGGAAGACCGTCGTCCTCGATATTCACGACACGATGCCCGAGACCTTCTCCGCCACGTTTTCGCCCGCGTATCGGCGCATCTGCCTGCCCATTCTCGAGATGGAGGAGCGGATCTGCGGGGCGCTGGCGGACCGGATCATCACGGTCAACCATGTCCAGCAGGAAGCGATTCTCGGGCGGCAGCCGCGGGCGCGGCCGAAGACGATCGTCTCGATGAACGTTCCCGACCCGCGGCTGTTCGGCGCCGGAGGGCCTGCCGCGGTCAGGGGCCGCTTCTCGGATCGGTTCAACCTCGTGTACCACGGCACCGTGTCGGGCCGCCTTGGCGTCGACCTGGCGGTCGATGCCGTCGCGCGCTGCCGGTCCGCGATTCCCGAGATTCAGCTGCACATCATCGGTGACGGCGACGCGAAGGAGCGCCTCATCCGGACGTGCGAGGAGCGGGATTTCGGCGATCTCGTTCGATTTCACGACCGCGTGCCGTTCCAGCAGCTCATCCCGGTCATCCGGAGCATGGACCTCGGTCTCGTGCCGCTGGACAGCAACCCGGCCACCGACCTGATGCTCCCGGTGAAGCTGATGGAATGCCTGTCGGTCGGCATTCCCGTCGTCGCGCCGCGGCTGAGGGCCATCGAGTACTACTTCAGCGAGGACATGCTGTTTCTGTTCGAGCCGGGCGACGTGGGCTCGATGTGCGACGCCGTCCAGCGTGCGCGCGACCCCGAGGAGCGGAACCGCCGAGCGCGGAACGCGCGAGGGTTTCTCACGCGGTACGACTGGAACTCCCACAAGGCGAGCCTGTTGGAGCTGTATCGAGCCAGCTAGGGCCTTCCGACCCGGCTGCCGGCGGTCTGACCAAGAGTCGCTTTTCTCGATATAAAAGTCAGCCTAATCGAGGACATTCCGCGCAGTTCCCGAGCCGATCTTGATGCCATGTTTCGACTCAAGTCGTTCAAAAACAAGCAGTTACGACTCATCTTCGCCCACGGGACATACGGGACGACTCTTTGCTCATTGACCAGCGGCTCGCCCTTTCATCGCCGTCACCGTATTGGGAGGCGGGTTGATGTGACCGAGAGGGCGAAGCTTTACTCCACCCGATGGATTGGCGCCAACTGACCGTGCTAAAGGAGATGGTATGAGGGGCAGCGCACTGAATCGAATTCGCTTTGCCGTCGTGGGTTGCGGCAACATCGGGTCCCGTCACCTCCATCACATCACGTCGAATCCGGGCGCCGAGCTCGTGGCCCTGTGCGACAGCGATGAGGCGGTCTGCTCGAAATACGCGTCGCAGCACGGGGTGCCGGGCTTCACCCGGTACGATCAGATGCTGGAGGAGTCGCAGTTCGACGTCGTCAGCATCTGCACGCCTCACGCCCTGCACGCCCCGATGACGATCGAGGCCATCGATGCCGGCCGGCACGTCCTGGTCGAGAAGCCGATGGCGCTGACCGTCGACGACGCGCTGCGCATGAAGAGCGCGGCCGCGGACAAGGGCCTCCACCTGATGATGGTGTGGCAGAACCGGTACAACGTACCGGTGCAGCTGACCTACAACGCGCTGCGCGAGCGGAGGCTCGGGCGCATCTTCATGGTCAACTGCTCGGTCCTCTGGAATCGCCCGCAGCACTACTACGATTCATCGCCCTGGCGCGGGAGTCGGAAGCTCGAGGGAGGAGCGCTGTTCACCCAGTGCAGCCACTTCGTCGACCTCCTGATCCACTTCTTCGGCGAGATCGAGACGGTGAACTCGGTCGGCGACACCAAGAACCACGCGATCGAAGTCGAGGACTGCGGCGCCGCGATCCTGCAGTTCCATTCGGGCGTCCTCGGCACCCTGTCCTATACGACGTGCGTCCACAACAAGAACTACGAGGGCAGCATCACGATCGTGGGCGAGAAGGGGACGATCAAGATTGGCGGCGAGTACCTCAACACGATCGAGTTCTGGAACGTGGAAGGGTATCCGCTGCCGCGGAGCGTCCAGTTCACGGACAAGCCGAACAAGTACTCGTCGTATTCGGGCTCGGCGTCGAACCACGACAAGGTGATCGCGGACGTGATTGCGACGCTGACCGACCGCGTGCCGCGCATTCCCGGGTGGGACGACGGGCACCGGGTCGTCAAGGCGATCCAGATGATCTACCGGTCGCAGGCGAACAGCGGCGCCATCGTCAGCGACGAGGCGTTCGCGGCGCACGAGCCGGCGCTGACGGCGTCGGTGGGGTAAGCCGTTGACCGAGATTCTCCGCGGCGTGGCATCGCCGCCCTTTTCCACCATCTATGACGGCGTGACGCTGGGCGAGCCGGTCAGGATAGAGGAGTTCTGTCTGATCGGCGTGCCGGTCGGGAGAACGGCGGCGGGCGCCCATGCGACGGTGATCGGCGCCAACGCGTGGATCCGTTCGCACACGGTCATCTATGCGGGCAATACCATCGGCCGGAACTTCGTGACCGGCAACAAGGTGAACATCCGCGAGCTCAACGAGATTGGCGACGACGTCAGCGTCGGCACGCTGTCGGTCGTCGAGCACCACGTCCGCATCGGCAACCGGGTCCGCATCCACACGCAGGCCTTCATCCCCGAGTTCTCGGTGCTCGAGGACGACTGCTGGATCGGGCCGAACGTGGTGTTGACGAACGCGAGATACCCGGTCTCGCCGGGAGTCAAAGACAGCCTGCAGGGACCACATATCGGCCGGGGCGCGAAGATCGGCGCGAACGCCACGATCCTGCCAGGCGTGCAGGTTGGCGCGCATGCGCTGGTTGGAGCGGGCTCGGTCGTCGTCAAGGACGTGCCCCGGAACGCAGTGGTGGTTGGCAACCCCGCACGAGTCATCAACATGATCGAGCGGCTTCCGTACGGTGAAAACGCATGAACGTTCCCTTTCTCGACCTGAAGAAGCAGTACGCGGACGTCAAGACGGAAATCGACGAGGCGATTCAGCACGTCATCGCCGACACGGCCTTCGTGGGAGGCCGCTACGTGGAGGCGTTCGAGGCGGCGTTCGCGGCCTTCTGCGGGGCCAGTCACTGCATCGGCGTCGGCAACGGCACGGACGCGCTCACGGTCACGATGAAGGCCATGGGGATCGGCGCGGGCGACGAGGTGATCGTTCCGGCGAACAGCTTCATCGCGACGTCCGAGGCGGTCACCAACGCGGGCGCGCGCGTCGTGTTCGTGGACGCCGACGCGCGAACCTGCAATATCGACGTCTCGAAGATCGAATCGACGATCACGGATCGGACCCGTGCGATCGTCCCGGTCCACCTGTACGGCCAGCCGGCTGAGATGGACCCCATTCTCGAGATCGCCCGCCGGCGCGGGCTCCGCGTCATCGAGGACGCCGCCCAGGCCCATGGCGCGACCTACAAGGGCAAGACGGTCGGGTCGATCGGCGATGCGGCGTGTTTCAGCTTCTATCCGGGCAAGAATCTGGGCGCGTACGGCGACGGCGGCGCCGTCGTCACGAGCGACGCCGCGCTGGCCGCCAGGGTGCGGATGCTCGCCAATCACGGCCGGATCGACAAGTACAACCATGAGGTCGAGGGCGTGAACAGCCGCCTCGACGGCATGCAGGCGGCGATCCTCAGCGTGAAGTTGCGGCACCTTCCCGCGTGGACCGAAGCGCGCCGGCGTCACGCACGGCAATACGGCGAGCTGCTGGCGGGTGCGGAAGTGCAGACGCCAGTGGAGCTTCCCGACAGCACCGGCGTGTATCACCTGTACGTGGTCCGGGTGCGGGCCGCGCTGCGGGACGATCTGCGCGCCGATCTCCAGACGAGCGGCATCGGCACGGGCATTCACTACCCGATCTCGCTGCCCAACCTTCTGGCGTACGGGTACCTGAAGCACAGGCCCGAGGATTTCCCGGTGGCGACCGCCTCCGCCGCGGAAATCGTCTCGTTGCCCATGTTTGCCGAGCTGACCGAGAGCGAGGTCGCCTACGTGTCGGAGACGCTGGCGCAGTTCGTCCGCCGGCAGTCGGCCGTGTCCGTGGCGTAGGCAGGCGAGCCGCTTAGTCGGGGATCAGCCGTGAGCGACCAGCGACAGCCGCCATTCATCGTCGGGCAGGACGAATCGATCCTGGTGACCGGTGCCAACGGGTTCATCGGCACGCACGTGGTGGAGGCGCTGCTGTCGCGCGGCTTCCGCCGGATTCGGTGTTTCGTCCGGTCGTCCGCCTTCAAGACCGAGCGCCTGCGGTCGGTCCTCGAGCGCTTTCCGGACGCGGACGTCGAGCTGATGGAGGGCAACCTCAAGTCGGCCGACGACTGCGCCCGCGCCGCGCGCGGCGTCAGCGTCGTGTTCCATCTGGCGGCTGGCGTCGAGAAGTCGTTTCCGGGCAGCTTCCTGAGCACGGTCGTGACCACGAGGAACCTGCTCGAAGCGGTCCGACGCTCGTCTCCGCTGAAGCGGTTCGTCAACGTGAGCTCGTTTGCTGTCTACTCGAACGTCGGGCTCAGGCGGGGGGCTCTTCTCGACGAGACCTGCGCGCTCGAGACCGAGCATGTGTGGCGGAACGAGCCGTACGCGTACGCGAAATTGAAGCAGGAGGAGATCGTTCGCGACTACGCCGAAAGGTTCTCGATTCCCTGCGTGATGCTGCGCCCGGGTGCCGTGTACGGCCCGGGCAAGGCGGATATCACGGGTCGCGTGGGGATCGACACGTTCGGGATCTTCCTGCACCTGGGCGGCGGCAACCGCATTCCGTTCACGCACGTTCGCAACTGCGCGCAGGCCATCGTCCTGGCCGGGATCACGGACGGCATCGACGGCGAGATCTTCAACGTGGTGGACGACGATCTGCCCACCAGCCGGCAGTTCATGCGGGCGTACCGGAAGCACGTGGGTCGGCTGCCGCATCTGACGGTTCCATATCCGGTGTTCTACGCGTTCTGCTTCCTCTGGGAACGGTACTCGCGCTGGTCCGAAGGGCAGCTCCCGGCGGCGTTCAACCGCCGTCGGTGCGCGGCGTACTGGAAGGGGAATCGGTACAGCAACAGGAAGCTGAAGGAGCTGGTCGGCTGGAAGCCGGAGGTGACCTTCGCCGAGGGATCGCGGGCCTACTTCCAGTTCATCAAGCAACGGTCGCACGCATGACGCTGAAGATTGCCATTGTCGGGTGCGGCAAGATAGCCGACGAGCACGCACGTCAGATCCGGCGCATCCCGGGCGCAACCCTCGTCGCCGTCTACGACGCCGAACCCCTCATGGCGAAACAGATGCACGAGCGGTTCGACTTCGTGCCCTGCTTCGACGACCTGGGCGTGATGCTGGCGCAGGCCGCGCCCGACGTCGTGCACGTCACCACGCCGCCGCAGAGCCACTCCGACGTCGCTCTTCGCTGCCTCGATGCCGGGTGCCACGTCTTCGTCGAGAAGCCGTTCACGATGAGCGCCGCGGAGGCGATAGCCGTCCTCGACGTCGCCACGCGGCGGGGCCTCAAGGTCAGCGTCGATCACAATCTGCAGTTCACCGAACCCGCCCTTCGGATGCGGCGGCTCGTGCAGGACGGGTTCCTGGGCGGCGCCCCGGTCCATCTCGAGAGCTACTACTGCTACGATCTGGGCGACTCTGCCTACGCGAAAGCGTTCCTGAGCGACACCAGCCACTGGGTGCGGTCGCTCCCCGGCGGCCTGCTGCAGAACATCATCAGCCACGGCATCGCGCGGATCGCCGAGCACATGACGACGGACGCCCCGACCGTGATCGCGCACGGGTTCACGAGCCCCCTGCTCAGAAGCGTCGGCGAGACACGGATCAAGGACGAACTGCGCGTCCTCGTCAGCGACGAGGCGACCACCGCGTATTTCACCTTCTCGAGTCAGATGCGGCCCCAGGTGTCGCAGCTTCGGTTGTTCGGCCCCCGCAACGGCCTTCTGGTCGACGACAACCACCACGTCCTGGTGAAGCTGTCGGGCAGGAAGTGGAAGAGCTATCTCGACAACTTCGTGCCGCCAGCCGCCATGTCGAAGGACTACCTGGCGAACGCGCTGCGGAACGTCAAGGGCTTCGTCTCGGGCCGGCTCAACATGAACGAGGGGATGAAGAACCTCATAGAAGCGTTCTACCGCTCGATTGCCGCG
Source organism: uncultured Acidobacteriota bacterium (assembly GCA_963840225.1). GTDB lineage: Bacteria > Acidobacteriota > Vicinamibacteria > Vicinamibacterales > CAVVIG01 > JBLMXQ01. Next base: position 545,468 of record CAWIYH010000003.1, on the reverse strand, counting down.
AACGAGCCGCTGCCGATCTCGTACCGCGAAATCGTCCTGACCTCGCGGATCATGGATGCCGTCTTCGAACAGATCAATCGTCCGGCCGTCGATGACTCCGCGCGTCCGCCCGCCCTGGAGGCGGCTGGTGTCGGACGAGGATAGGTCGACAGGTCGACCGCCCTTTCATGCTGCCGATACCATGAACTACATTCTCATCACCCCCGCCCGCAACGAGGAACGGTTCATCGAGACGACCATCCGGTCGGTCGTCGCCCAGTCGGCACGGCCGCTCAAGTGGCTGATCGTCAACGACGGGTCGACCGATGCGACACCGGACATCGTCAGGAAGTACCTGCCTGATCATCCCTGGATGGAGCTCCTGGAGATGCCGGTGCACCGCGACAGGAGCTTCGCGGCCAAGGCCCATTGCTTCAACGCGGGATTCGCGCACGTCAAGCACCTCCCGTATGACGTGATCGGCAATCTCGACGCCGACATCTCGTTCGACGAGGGATACCTCGAATTCCTGATGGAGAAGTTCGAGAGCGATCCCGAGCTCGGCGTCGCCGGCACCGTGTTCGAGGAGAACGGCTACAGCTCGGCGACCAACAGCTTCGAGGGCCAGATCCACGTCGCCGGCGGCTGTCAGCTGTTCCGCCGTCGATGCTTCGAGGAGGTCGGCGGCTACGTGCCCAACAAGGCCGGCGGCGTCGACTGGATCGCGGTGACGACAGCCCGGATGAAGGGATGGAAGACGCGATCCTTTCGCGAGAAGGCGTTCTTCCATCACCGCAGCCTCGGTACCGCGGAACGCGGCCGCCTGGCCGCCGCGTTCTCGTACGGCGAGAAGGACTACTACCTCGGAGGAGGCCCGATCTGGGAGCTGTTCAGGGTAGCGTTCCAGCTGACGACCCGGCCGTACCTGCTCGTCGGCCTGTGCCTCGGCTTCGGGTATCTGTCCGCGGCCGTCCGGCGCATCGATCGTCCGGTCACCCCGGAGCTGATGAAATTCCATCGACGCGAGCAGCTGGCGAAGCTGAAGACGATCCTCGGCTCGCTGCTCCGGTTGAAGCGCGTCGACAACTTCCAGGTCGTGCCGCACTGACCGGGACGCGAGGGCACTCTTTCGTGAGCACCTCAGAGGTTCGGAGCGCGATCGGCCGCTTCGTCGACTGGCTCGACCGGTACGGCGAGACGTCGTACGACCATCAGAGCTATTTCGCGGGACCGCTCGGGAGGGCGGCCAAGGCCCTCTACTATCGCAACAAGGCGCTGGGAACGCTGGCGGTCGCGCCGATGATCGCGTCAGAGGCCTTCCTGCCCGCCGCCCGCCGTCTCTTCTGGAAGCGCCAGCGGTTCCCGATCGCGGACGCACACTACGCGAGCGGCTTCGCGCTGCTCGCCGCGGCGTCTGGCGAAGAGGCCCACCGGCGGCGCGCCGTCCACTTCCTCGATGTGCTCGTGGAGACGCGCAGTCCCGGCCTCGCCAACTTCGCCTGGGGGTATCCGTTCGACTGGGTCACCGTGCGCGGAACTATTGCCGCGGGCACGCCGCTCATCACGACCGTTCCGTACGTGTACGAGGCGTTCCGCCAGGTTTACGAGCTCGATCAGGATCGCCGGTGGTGCGAGATCATGCGCTCCATCGCCGAGCACGGCTGCCACGACTACGAGGACTTCGAGACGTCGTCGCCCGACGCGGCGACCTGCTCCTACGTGCCCAGGCCGGTCGATCTGCGCGGCGTGATCAACGCGAGCGCGTACCGGGCGTCTCTCCTGACCCAGGCCGCGGCCGACTTCAGGTGCGAGGAGTACGGCGACGCGGCGCGGCGGAACCTGAACTTCGTGCTCGAGTCGCAGAACGCCGACGGCTCGTGGTTCTACGCCATGGACGGCCAGCGGGATTTCGTCGACCACTTTCACACCTGCTTCGTGCTGAAGGCGCTCGCGAAGATCGAGCGGCTGTCGCCGTCCACGGCCTGCACCAGCGCGATCGAGCGGGGCGTGGCGTACTACGTCGATCATCTGTTCGATCCGCCGGGGCTGCCGAAGCCGTTCTCCCGCGCGCCTCGGCTCACCGTCTACACACGCGAGCTGTACGACTACGCCGAGTGCCTCAACCTGGCCGTGCTCCTTCGCGGCCGGTTCCCCCGGCTCGACGCGCTGCGCCCCGTCGTCGTCGACGACCTGCTGGGGCGCTGGCAGAACGCCGACGGCTCGTTCAGGGCCAGGCAGCTGCTCGTCGGGTGGGACAACGTGCCGATGCACCGCTGGGCGCAGGCGCAGGTGTTCCGGAGCCTCTGTTTCCTGGTCGCCGACGACCGCCCGGGCGTGCGTCCGGAACTGAGTTAGCGAGTCGATTTCATGTGCGGTATCTGCGGACAGTTCAATTTCGGTGACCGTGCGCCTGTCGCGCGACGGACCGTCGAGGCGATGACCGCCAGTCTCGTTCATCGAGGACCGGACGACGAAGGGTCCTACGTCGAGGGTCCGGTGGGGCTCGGGTTCCGGCGCCTGTCGATCATCGACCTGGCCGGCGGCCACCAGCCGATGTCGGACCGCGACGGGGCCGTGTGGGTCGTCTTCAACGGCGAAATCTACAACTTTCCGGAGCTCAAGTCCGAGCTCGAGTCGCACGGGCACGTCTTTCAGACGCGCAGTGATACCGAGGTCATCGTCCACGGATACAAGCAGTGGGGCGACGACGTCTTCAACCATCTGAACGGCATGTTCGGCGTCGCCATCTGGGACGTGCGGAACGAGCGCCTGCTCGTCGCGCGCGATCCCTTCGGCATCAAGCTCATCTACTACCAGGTCGCCGACGGCCGCCTGCGGTTCGCGTCAGAAATGCGGGGCGTTCTGGCCGGGGGCTCAGACGAGCCCGAAGTCGACCCGCTGGCGTTGAATCTCTTTCTCCGTTACCGGTTCACGCCGTCGCCCCACACCATCGTCAAGGGCGTCCGGAAGCTCGCGCCGGGCACGATGCTGACGGTGGAGCGGGGCGTCTGCCGTACGCGGCGGTGGTACCAGTACCGCCCCGAGCCGTTCGCGCGGCCGAAGTCGGATGCCGAGGTCGTCGACGATCTCCGCGAGCTGTACAAGTCGGCGCTCAGACGGCACCTGCTGAGCGACGTACCCGTCGGACTGCTCCTCAGCGGGGGCGTCGATTCGGCGCTGCTTCTCGCTCTCATGAACCGCAACGGCTCGGAGTGGCCGACCTATACCGTCGGATACGGATCGAGCTTCGCGGACGACGAGCTGTCCGACGCCGCCGATACCGCGCGACGGTTCTCGTCCGCGCACCACGAGGTCCTGCTCGATCGATCGACGTTCGAGCGCACGCTGCCGAAGATCGTGGAGTGCCTCGAGGAGCCGATCGCCTCGTCGTCGATCGTGCCGATGTACTTCGTGTGTCAGCGGGCGCGGCAGGACGTGAAGGTCGCGCTGACGGGCCAGGGACCCGACGAGCTGTTCGGTGGCTACAAGCGGCACCTGGGCGTGCGGTACGGCGCGGCGTGGGCTGCGCTGCCCGGATGGATGCGGGGGCCGCTGGCGACGGCGGTGTCGGCGCTGCCGCGGAACGAGACGCTCAAGCGCGGCGCGTACGCGCTCGCGGTGAGCGATCGGCTGCGGCGCTACCAGCACGTGCTGTCGATCGTGCCCGGGGACGAGGTGGACGGGCTCTTCAAGCGGGACCAGATCGACGCCGGCGCCGGCGATGCGATTCTCGAGTCCTGGAGCGACATGGCCGGCCTGATGGAGCACACCGACGAACTCGGCGGCTTCCAGTTCCTCGAGCTCCGGTCGACGCTGCCCGACGAGCTGTTGATGTACTCAGACAAGCTGTCGATGGCGCACGGCCTCGAAGTGCGGGTGCCGTATCTGGACAAGGAGCTGGTCGAGTACGTCGAGCGGCTTCCGGCGAATCTCAAGATCAGGCGCGCGACGCGGAAGTGGGCCCATCGACAGGTCGCGTCCGGCTACGTGCCTGGCGACATTCTCACGCGCAAGAAACGGGGATTCGCCGTGAACGTCGTGGATTCGCTGGTTCACGAATGCCATTGGCGGCCGAATGGAGGAGATGTTCCTCGACCGGGGTTCGCGGATGTATCGATATCTCGACGCGTCGGCGGTTCGGTCGCTGTTTGAAGGGCATCGCTCCGGCCGAAGCGACCACCACAAGATTCTGTTCAGTCTCGTTGTCTTCGAGGAGTGGCTTCGCGCGCAGGCCGACCACCGGCCGGAGACCGCACTGTGTTGAGGTCGGGACGAGCGGGGGCGAATCTTCAAGCGGCTCGATCCAAGTAGATGGCGAACGTGCCAGGCAAGCGGATGCAACCGCCGAACGCGTTGATGAAGCTGTTCCGGCCGCAGCGCACGTTGCCGCTCGGTCGAATATAGAGGTGTAACCATGGAGAGAAGCAGACCAGTCATGATTGAGGACGAGCTGAAGAAGGACGACTTGATCGTCATAACCGGCGCCGGCGGTTTCATCGGTGGCAACCTGGCGAAGTACTTCCACGACAAGGGATTCACGAGAATCCGTGCTGTCGACAAGAAGCCGGTGAGCGAGTGGTACGTCCGGGTGCCCGACGTCGAGAACCTGAATCTCGATTGCAGCGATCCCCACTCCTGCCGGCGCGTGTGCGAAGGCGCCGTTGAAGTCTACAACCTGGCGGCCGACATGGGAGGCATGGGCTTCATCGAACGGTTCCGGATCGAATGTCTTCGCAGCGTGCTGATCAACACGCACATGATCGAAGCCGCGTTCATGGCTGGTGCACGCCGCTACTTCTTCTCGTCTTCAGCGTGCGCGTATAACACGTTGCTCCAGCAGGATCCGCAGGTTCTGGCGCTCAAGGAGGCCGACGCGTATCCGGCAATGGCAGAACGCGGGTACGGCTGGGAAAAGCTCATCAGCGAGATGTTCTGTCAGGAGTACTGGCACGAGCGCGGAATGAAGACGTTCATTGCGCGATTCCATAACGTCTACGGCCCCCACGGGACGTGGGACGGCGGGCGCGAGAAGGCACCGGCGGCGATCTGCCGAAAGGTGGTGGAGGCGCTCGATAGCGGCAGCGGCACCATCGACATCTGGGGCGACGGGACGCCGACGAGAAGCTTCATGTTCATCGACGACTGCACCAAGGGCATCGACATGATCATGCACTGCGACGATTTGATCGCCACACCCATCAATCTCGGTTCCAGCGAACTGGTGTCGGTCAACGAACTGGTCACGCGCGTGGAGAGGATCGCCGGCACCAAGCTGAGACGCACCTACGATCCCACGGCTCCGCGCGGCGTCGCCGGCCGGAACAGCGACAACACGTTCATCAAGCATGTGCTCCAGTGGGAACCTTCGACACCGCTGGATCACGGGCTGTCGAAGACGTTTGCTTGGATCAAGGAGCAGTTCGAAGCACGGCGACGCGGCGAGTACGTTGCAGTCTGACGGGCGGAAGTCCGGATGAGGATAGCGTATCTCGCCCCATACAAGGGACCAACCGTTCTCGAGCAGCGCCCGATTGTAAAGGGCTTGAGCCTGTCGAACACGGTCAAGATCGAGCTGGTCGCCAAGCTGATGCGCGCGGCCGGACATGAGGTGGAGATCGTCTCGTTGGGCGAGGTCGTCGAACCGCGCCTGCGAGTCTATCCGGGTCGGCACGAGAATCGGCTGTTCGACCCGTCGATTCCGGTGTTCTATTCCTCCTCGATGCCGATCAGATTCTTGAACGGGTTTTGGTCGAGCATGTGGATGCTCGACCATCTCAAGGCCCAGCACAGAGCGAAACCGTTCGATCTGGTCATCATCTTCAACCTGAAGCGGCCGCACATCGCGTGCGCGAACTACGCCATTCGGCGCTGGGGCATCCCCGTGGTCTTCGAATACGAGGATGACTCATTCGTGAATGTCGTCGGTACTCAGGTCCACGGCGCCATCGAGGCCTGGCATAGACGCTCGTACAAGCAGGTGATCGATCGGGTGGCTGGAGGTATTGCCGTCTCACCTCACCTGCTATCACAGCTGCCGCCGCACATACCGAAGCTGCTCCTCCGCGGAGTGGTCGGCGACGACATTGCGTCGGCTTCGGCCCAGGCTTCCGCGAAGCAGAACTGGGTTGTGTTCTCTGGTACTCACGTGCCGTCCAACGGCGTCGACCGGTTGATTCAGTCGTGGGGGGATGCCCTGCCCGACTGGGAGCTCCACATCACGGGGCAGGGTCAGCTGACGGAACGGCTGAAGGAAATGGCGGCCGGGAAGCGGAACATCGTCTTTCACGGACTCGTCAGCAGGCAGGAGCTGGTGCGGCTGCTGTCATCTGCGCGCATTTGCATCAATCCGCACGCCATCAGCGGCACCCCGGGTAACGTGTTCGCCTTCAAGATTATCGAGTACCTGGCCGCAGGTGCCCACTGCGTCACCACTCCCATGGGACCGCTCGAACCGGCTCTGGAAGCGGGTATCACGTACATGCCGGACAACGCGCCCGCGACGATCGACGCCACCCTGCGAAGAGTGGTGGCGGAACGTCGTTTCGAGCAGGTTGCGTCCGAGGCCACCCTCAAGCAATACGGGTCAGAAGCCGTTAGCCAGGCGCTCGGTGCGTTGATTCGGCAAGTTGCGGGAGCCACCAGAAACTGATGTCTCAGACTTGCGCTGGTCTGGGCGCAGTGTGACAGAGCAGCGTCGGACGGGTGCGGCGGCCACGCATCCCCGACCTGCGGCGCGCCCCTAACAAGCCACGGAAGCACGCTTTCGTCGAGACGCGAGGTCTATGCAGGCGGCAACGGAATCCGACATCGAGGTTGCCCTTCTGACGGGAGGCGGCGACCGGCCGTATGCGTTCGGCCTGGCCAGGGCCCTCGCGGCAGCCGGGATCCGCCTCGACGTGATTGGCGGCGACAATCTGACCCCCGAAGACTTCCTGGACGTTCAAGGGGTGCGACTGCTCCATTTGCGCCGCGAGCCGTCGCCGACGGCGGGTCTGTTCAGGAAGGCCGCCGGCATCCTGCTCTACTACGCCCGCCTCATCCGGTACGCGGCCACGGCGAAGCCAAGCGTGTTTCACCTGCTCTGGAACAACAAGTTCGAGACGATCGACCGCGTGTGGCTCATGTTGTACTACCGGGCGCTCGGAAAACGCGTCGTGCTCACCCTGCACAACGTCAACACGGGCGCCCGCGACGCGACGGACACGCGGTACAACCGCGCAACGCTGCGGTTTCAGTATCGGTTGTCCGATCACATCTTCGTGCACACCGAGAAGATGAAGAGCGAGGTCGTGGAGCGGTTCGACGTCTCGGCCGAGGTCGTGACGGTGATTCCGTTCGGCATCAACAACGCGGCGCCTCAGACGCCGGCGACGCCGGCGGAAGCCAGAAGCCGGCTGGGGATCGGGCCCGGCGAGAAGGTGATTCTGTTCTTCGGCAACATCGCCCCCTACAAAGGGCTGGAGTACCTGCTCGACGCGTTTCGGCGGGCGGCGCAGACAGACACCGCGTTGCGGCTGATCGTCGCGGGCCGCCCGAAGAAGGGATTCGAGGACTACTGGCAGACGATCAGGGAGTCGGGTCTGTCAGGCGAAGCGGGTGGCCGGATCACCGTGAGAAGCGAGTACATTCCAGAGTCCGAGACTGAGCTGTATTTCAAGGCGGCCGACGCGCTCGCGCTGCCGTACACCAGCATCTTCCAGAGCGGCGTCCTCTTCCTCGCGTACAGCTTCGGACTTCCGGTCCTGGCCGCCGATGTCGGCTCGCTCAAGGAAGACATCATCGAGGGCCGGACCGGGTTCGTGTTCGCGCCCCGCGACCCGGCCGATCTGGCGCGGGCGATTCACGCCTATTTCGGGAGCGAGCTGTTTCGGGACCTCGAGGGGCGACGTCACGACATCGCGGCGTACGCACGATCGCGGTACTCGTGGGAGCCCGTGGCGGACGCGACCGGGCGGGTGTACGCTGGACTGCTGAATCCGTCCGGGGCTGCGGGCGGGCACCTTCTGAGTCCCCGATAGCGCGGGTGTCGCGCCGGATTTGTAGGGCGCCTCACAGCGTTGAAATTTCCCCGTCCGGGGCAGGGGGCAAGGCGCTAGCAACCGGGTGAACCTGAGAAAGCAGACTGTCCTTAAACCGTACAGGAGCAAGGAACAGCACGCTGTGGCGGCGAGTTGCACGCGGCCTTCGCCGCAGGTGCGCACCGCGGCATGGATTATGCTGACCCCGGGGGCGGCAGCCCGCACGACTGCCTCCCTTTCACGGGCCCGAGGTCAGCATGTTGAAAATCGCAGGGTGCGCTCTTGTTGTCTTGCTCGGATTCGCCTCGGCTTCGGCCCGCGCCGCGACGGTGTCCGCCAGCAGCTGTTCGCAGTCCGACGTGCAGAACGCCGTCAATTCAGCGTCGAGCGGCGACACCGTCACGCTCCCGGCGTCGTGTACGGCCACCTGGAATGCATCGATCAGCATTCCCAGCTCGAAGGGCATCACCCTGAACGGCAACAACGCGAGGATCACTCGAGGAAGCCTCTCGAGCGGAACCGCGCTGATTTCCCTGGCGCCCAGCTCGTCGGTTTCCTCGCGTATCACGGGATTCGCGTTCACCGATACGAAGTCGGGCGCCGGCTACTTCATTACCATCAACAGCGGCAACGAGAGCAGCGCCAAGTTCCGGATCGACCACTGCACGTTTACCGGGCTCGATTTGTTGACTCACGTCAAAATCAGCGCGCCAGTGTACGGTCTGATCGATCACGATACGTTTACGTGGAGCTCGAACAACGAAGTGATCCACAACGAGGCGTACGGCGCCGGGTCGACGGCGGGATGGTCGAACGATGTCCTGCCGGGGAGTGACCAGGCGGTCTACATCGAGGACAATACCTTTACTAATCAGGTTTCGGGCAATCCCGCGTACTTCTGGGGCGGGTCTGCGGTGCAGGCGTACTACGGTGCGCGCACGGTCGTGCGCCACAACACGATGAACATGGCGCAGGTGGACCAGCACGGCACCGCGGGAATGATTGGCGCCCGCTGGTGGGAGATCTACGACAACACCTTCAACATCGTCCCAAACGGCAACCAGTCGGATTACATCGTCCTTCGGGCGGGTAGCGGCGTTGTCTTCAATAACCACACGAGTGGCTCGACGAATCAGGGAGGCGGATCGGTCACATTGTACGAGGAGGATAGCGGTTATCCAGCGCTCTATCAGGTTGGACGCGGCAAGAATCAGTCTCTTGTTCCGGCGTACGTCTGGAACAACGATTCGACCATGCACGTCGGTTCTGGTAGCTCCAACGTGCAAACGAACCGCGACTTCTATCAGTCTGCCAAGCCCGGCTATACCCCGTTCGTGTATCCGCATCCGCTGCAGAACGGGCAGGCCATCACTTCTCCGACGGCTCCTCAGAATGTCAGGGTGATCAAATAGGAGCCGCGATGCCGAACAAAGTCCCGTTCGTTGCGTGCCTCGTCAGCGCGCTCGTCGCCACGCTTCCTGTCCATTCGACTGCACAGGTCATCCCGACGTCCAGGCGGATTGTGTGGCAGCCCGGAGTTCCCGGCGGCGTTCCGGCAAGGACGACGGTTTGCGCGAACGTGGCCAACTACGGCGCACTCGGCAACGGAACACACGACGACACGTCTGCGATTCAGAGCGCAATCAATGCGTGTCCGGCGGGTCAGGTCGTGTCCATCCCGGCCGGCACGTACCGCCTCAACAGCGAGCTGACGATCACCAAGGGCATCGTGCTGCGAGGCGCCGGCCCGGACGTCACGCGGCTGAAGACATACGCCAACTGGCACGGGATTCAGGTCGGAAACTGGCCGTCCTCGCCGGTCGCGACGAACGTGTCGGGAAGCCCGGCCAAGGACGCCACGACTCTGACCGTCGCGAGCACCACGAGCCCGTCTCTCTCGGTGGGCGACTACATCGTGATCGATCAGATCGACGATGGGGTCGAAGTGATCAACGTCGACGATCAGAGTCGTGACGGCAATACGCGTTCGTTGAGCCAGATCACCAAGATCACCGCGATCAACAGCAAGACTCTGACGATCGACCCGCCGCTGTACCACGCGTACGTCGCGGCGCAGAACCCTCAGGTGTGGAAGTTGAACCAGGGGATCTCGATGACCACCTACGCGGGGATCGAGGACCTGTACATCGAGCGGGTCAGCCCGACCGGCACCGAGGGATACTCCAACATCAAGATGGTCGGGTGCGCCTACTGCTGGGTGAAGAACGTCGAAAGCAAATTGGCGCAATTCAGGCACGTCGATCTCGACCGCTCGTTTCGATGCGAGATTCGCAACAGCTTCTTCAACGACGGGATGCACTGGGATCTTGGCGGATTCGCCTACGGCGTCGTTTCGGCGAACAGGTCGACCGCCAATCTCATCGAGAACAACATCTTCTACCACCTCCGGCACAGCATGGTCGTGAAGGAGGGGGCGGCCGGCAACGTCTACGGCTACAACTATTCCCTTGCGACCTATCAGGGTGAAGACTGGCTCGCCCCGGACATGATGCCCCACGGCGCGCATTCGCACATGAATCTGTTCGAGGGAAACATCGGCGACAAGATCCACGCCGACTTCACCCACGGGTCGAGCTGGTACAACACGTTCTTCAGGAACAACGCCATCCGTGACAGTTCGGCACGATCGATCACGAACGCCTTGAGGGCCGTCGACATCGAAAAGGGTCAGCACTACTACAACATTGTCGGCAACATCCTCGGGCGGGCCGGTCAGACCTGGACCGCGTACGAGGACAGCGGCACCAGAACCACCAGCGGACGATATGTCTTTACCTGGGGCTATCCGACCGATGGTTCGAGCTCGAGCGCGGATCCTCAGTCCAAAGCGACTGCCCTTCGGCACGGCAACTACGACTATTCGACCGCGTCAGCCAAATGGGATCCGACCATTTCGGATCACTCGCTACCGCCCTCTCTGTATTTGACGGCGAAGCCGGCGTTCTTCGGGGCGCTCGCGTGGCCCTCCATCGGGCCCGACGTCACTCCGCTGGCGGGGACGATTCCGGCGAAGGAACGCTACGAAGGCCGGTCCGTTCCTCCACCCACGACCGGAGCCCCGCAGGCGCCTACGAACGTCAGAATCGTCAAATGACGCCAGCACGGGTTGCAGGCCCGTGCGCGCCTGGGACCAGAGCCTGACGATGGCCGAGGCGGCTTTGCCCTTGTCGTCATTCGTCCGGTCCTTCGCCGTTAGAATCCAGGCCGGTCGACACACGCCCATACGCGTTTCTTCTCGACCTCCTGCGCGTTCGATCACGTTTGGAAGTCGCTGAACCGATATCCTGAATACACTATAGCCTCCTCACGAGGGCGATCCAGTTCAATGCGCGCAGTTGCGCTCTGGGACGGCTGGCGTCGTCCTCCAGCCGCCCCTGATTCTGCTCGCGCGCTCGTCAAAGCCGTTTCAACAGTCGAAGAAGAGTCATGCGTAACACATCCAAGCTACACGCGGGAGACTGGGTCGAAGTTCGCCGCAAGGAGGAGATACTCCGCACTCTCGACGCGCATGGCTGCTTCGAAGGCATGCCGTTCATGCCGGAGATGCTGGCGTACTGCGGCCAGCGCTTTCAGGTGTTCCGCCGCGCTCACAAGGCCTGCGACACCGTCTTTCCCATCCGGTCCCGCCGGGTGACCAACGCAGTCCACCTTGACACGCGCTGCTCAGGGCAGGCTCACGGGGGGTGTCAGGCCAGGTGTCTTCTGTACTGGAAGGATGCGTGGCTCAAACGGGTCGGTCCGCCTGAGGATTGCCCCGGTGAGTCCAGGGTCTGCTCCAGCCCGACGGCGGACCGGTGCCGAGGGCGCAGGGGCGTCGCGAGGATGCTCGGAGGAAGCGCTCCTCCTCGCAACCTGCGACCGGTCGGTCGAGGATGCCGGTGAACCGGTGTATGTGTGCCAGGCGACCCGGCTACCGTACGTGTCCGAAGAGCTGAGTCCGTACGACTTTCGCCAGTACCTCGAAGACTATACGTCGGGCAACGTGTCGCTGTGGCGATGGATTCGCGGTCTCGTCTATCTTGCGTACGAGAACGTGATGAACTCCGGTATCGGGATAGGCGCGGCGCTCAGATGGCTGTACGATCGTTTTCAACGGGTCTGGGGCGGGGTTCCCTACCCGCGCTGGCCCGGTATCATCCCGGCGGGGCAGGCGACGCCGACAGGGCGCCTGAACCTCCAGAGCGGTGAACTGGTCCGCATCAGGAGCTATGAGGAGATTCGCGCGACCTGCACTTCTGACAACAAGAACCGCGGAATGGGCTTCGACGCCGAGATGGTTCCGTCCTGCGGCGGCACGTCCCGGGTGCTCGATCGCGTCACGAAGATCGTGAATGAAAGGACCGGAACGATGATGACGATGCAGAACCCGTGCATCATTCTCGATGGCGTCATCTGCCAGTCGCGCTACAGCAGGTGTCGGATGTTCTGCCCGAGGTCGATCTATCCGTACTGGCGGGAGATCTGGCTCCAGCGAGTCGATCCGACCGACGGCGCCGGTCATCAGCATTCGTGACTGTGTGAGGAATCAGCCGATGGAGCCGCTCGTAAGCGTTCTCACGCCGGTCTACAACGGAGGAGCGTTTCTCGCCGAATGCGTGGAAAGCGTTCTTGCTCAGGACTATGACAACTGGGAGTACCTGATCGTCGACAACTGCAGCACTGACTCAACCGCCGAGATTGCGAAGGCGTACGCGCGGAAGGATCACAGAATTCGCGTCCATACGAATCGCATCGTTTCTCAACGTGGCCGGGAATCACAACAACGCATTCAGTCTGATCTCCGAGCGACAGCCAGTACACGAAAGTCGTCTCGGCTGACGACTGGATTGAGCCCCGGTGTCTCGGCACGATGGTCCGCTTCGCGCTCCGTCACCCGGAAGTCGGCATCATCAGCTCCTATCAGCGCAGCGGCGAGAAGTTCCGATGGCGCGAGCTTCCGGAAACGGTTCAGGTTCTTTCGGGGCGCGATGCGTGCCGTCTCGCTCTCCTGACCGGCGCCCAGATCTTCGGTGCTCCGACGGCCTTTCTCTACCGGTCCGACCTGCTGAGGCGCGAACGACCGTTCTTTCCGAACTCGCGTCCGCACGCAGACACCAGCGCCTGCTATCAGGCGCTCCAGTATGCGATTTCGGCATCGTGCACGAGGTGCTGTCGACCGAGCGGGTCCACTCCGGCCAGGTCAGCTCCACCGTCGAGGAACTTGGCGGAGGAACCGTCGCGTACCTGGAGGTGTTCCTCGAATACGGACCGACGTATCTGACCCAGGAAGAATTCGACACCAGGCATGAAGCCGTGATGAAGCGGTACTGCGCGTATCTGGGGGGCAGTCTCCTGAAACTGAAGCCGGGGTCGTTCTGGACGTTTCAGGCCAATCGGCTGCAGAGTATCGGGATGCGTCTCGATTGGGGCCGCGTGGCCCGGTGCGCGATGCGCGAGGCTCTGGCAGAAGCCAGACGGCCCACCATTGCGGCAGGCAAGGCCCTGGCGGCGATCGGAGGGAGACTCGGGTGGAGCTCCCGCTCCTCTCAGCTGCTCTGACGACTGACCATGCCTCCGTTCATAGCCTTCCTGCTGGTCTGCGCGCTCGTCGTCGGACTTCTCGTCGTCGATCTGCGCCGGAGACCGCGTCTCTCGGCGGCGATGTGGATTCCGACGATTTGGCTCGCCGTGCTGGCCTCGAGGCCGCTGACCAGCTGGCTGAATCCGACAGGCAGTCTCAGCCTGAACGTGGAAGACGGCAGTCCTGTCGACCGGATCATCCTGTCGGGCCTCATGCTGGTTGGCGCGTTCATCCTGGCGCGCCGGAGATTACCCTGGAGTCGCTGGCTTGGAGCGAACCGCTGGCTGGCCGTGTTCTTCCTGTACTGCGGGCTGAGCGTGCTCTGGTCCGACTTTCCGTTGGTTGCCCTGAAGCGATGGATACGCGCGATCGGCAGCATCGAGATGATTCTGGTCGTGTTGTCGGAGTCGAACGCTGTTGCCGCGGCCGAAGCTCTCGTCCGCCGGTGCGGATTCATCCTCGTTCCGTTCTCGGTGCTGACGGTCAAATACTACAGAGCGCTATCCGTCGCCTACAATCCCTGGACGGGAGAGGAATACCTCGTCGGGGTCACCACCGACAAGAACGCGCTCGGCCGCCTTTGTCTGGTTTCGGGCGTGTTCATCCTGTGGGACCTTCTGCATCGCCGGGACCAGGAGCACGATCACACGTTCTCGACGCGCGCGGCCAGCGCTGCCGGGCTGATCATGACGCTGTGGCTCCTGCAGAAGTCGAAGAGCGCGACGTCCCTGGGGACCTTCGTGCTCTGTGCGACGCTGATGCTGGTGCTGAGCGTCCCGGTCATCAAGAAACATGTCGTCCCATTCATGATTGCGGCGCTCGCCGGAGTCGTCATCCTCGCGTCCACAGTCGATTTCGCGCAGATCTTCGTGAATCGCCTCGGGCGCGATATGACGTTCACCGACCGCACGTACGTGTGGAGCGACCTGCTCGCAATGAACACCAACCCGCTGGTCGGAGTGGGGTATGACAGCTTCTGGATCGGCGATCGGCTGGAGTACTTCGTCAGGAAACACCAGGTCAACGAAGCGCACGACGGCTATCTGGAGGTGTACCTGGAACTAGGACTTGTCGGCCTGCTTCTTCTCGGCCTTGTGCTGATGAGCACCTTCTGGAATGCCAGAAGGGGACTTATGGCTGGAATCAAATACTCGACGCTCCAGCTCGTCACGTTGTTCATGTTTCCTCGTGTACAACATCACCGAGGCGGAGTACAAGGCGACAACCCTGATGTTCTTCGTCCTCTTGCTGCTCTCAGTACCGATGGCCGGAGAAGGCCGCTGAGACGCTGGCGATAGAACCCTCGAGATCCCGCACAAGAAGGCTCGCCGTGGCCGTTCAACCGACGCGAACGGCGCACCGGCGGCGACCCCTCCCGCCCCATCTCTCCCGCTTGCGTTGAGAGCGGCCTGACGGTCGTTCGATCAGCTCCGTCGCCGGCGCCTCCAGCCCTTCGCGCCGAGTCCAGCCAGACTCGAAGCCAGCAGCAGGAGACTCGACGGTTCGGGAACCGGATGGAACGAATCGATGGTGCCCTGCCAATCGATCGTGGCCGACGATGTAGGCGCGAAGCCGAGTCCGTCGAAGGTGATCAGGCGGTTCGTGAAGATGCTGAGATCGCAGGTCGGAAAGTCCGCGCTCGACAGGGCCGTCCCTGAGAGGTCCCAGAGATTCAGATAAAGATCGTCGGCCAGAAATGGCGTCGGCGTGGCCGTCATGAGGCTTGGAAACGGGTCCCAGAACGTGACCGCGTCGCCAGAGCTCGGCGTGTCGTTGACGACGAACGAGGAGTCGTTGACCACGAACGACGAAAAGCCCGCCGACTCGAACAGATACGAACCGACCGTCACCTGCATCGAGCTCGATTCCGCAACCGGATCGACGATCAGCGTGCCGAAGAGAGACATCCCTTCGGCGAAGCCAGGCAACCAGGCATCGATGTTTCCGGGAGGCAGGGTCGGTGCTCAGGACGTTCAGCGAGCTCACGCTGCCGCTGAACGTGTACGTGACCGGCGTGGCAGCCGCAGGCCGACCCACAGCAGAGACGCGACTATGATGACGAGGGCAAGCTTCGGCACGGCGCCCATCCGCCTTCTCATACCCATGACCGGATGACTTAGCATCGCCCGTGCCGTCGACATCCAGTGCGTGTTCAGCCTTTTCTCGGCGAAATTCGATCAAGAATGTCTCAGCTCTGGTGGACTTTGTATTCCTTGTCGGAGACCTTCCCTGGGTGCGCGGCCGTATTCAGCCGTTCCGAGAGCCTTCTCCGGCCGCTTCGCGACGTCCCAAGCCATGTGGTACGTGTCCTGCTCAGACGGCCTGACGGTCCACACGGCAATACCGGCCGACCGGGCGCTCTCCGGCCCCTGGATCCGGACTGGGGAGCATGAGCATGGCTGCGCCTGTGACGCATGATGATGTCCGCGCCGTCGAGGCGATCTGGAACGAACACCTCGAGGTCGCTCGACTTCTTCTCGGGATTGCACCGGATGTCGCGGCGGCGGCTGCAGCCGTCAGCGCCTCCCTTCGCGCTGGCGGCCAGTTGCTCATCGCCGGCAACGGCGGCTCGGCGGCCGACGCGCAGCATATCGCGGCGGAGCTGACCGGACGGTTCAGGAAGGAACGGCCGGCCCTGAGAGCGATCGCGCTGCACGCCAACGGGTCGGCCATGACCGCGATCGGCAACGACTACGGGTTCGACCAGGTGTTTGCGCGCGAGCTGTCCGCCCATGCACGTCCGGGCGACGTGTTCCTGGCCATCTCGACGAGCGGCAACAGTCCCGAATATCCTGAAGCCATCGAGGTTGCCCGCGAGCGCGGCGTAACCGTGATTGGGCTCACGGGCGCCGAGGGCGGCCGCATGCGGCCGCTCTGCGACGTCTGCCTCTGCGTGCCCTCGAGCATCGACCCCGCGCATCCAGGAAATGCACATCACGATCGGCCACACCATCTGCGAGCTGGTGGAAGAAAGGGTGAGTTAAGGCGTGCCCTCCGAACCGAATCAGCCGACCCGTCCCGCCGGCGGCACCCGCGAGGTGTCCTTCGACTGCAGGCATTTTCTGGGCGACCGGCCCTGCAGCTGGCACAAGGCGACCGGCGTGCTCTGCCGCTGTGATTACTACGAGAAGGTCACCGAGCGGCTGCTCGTGGTCAAGCTCGACGCCATGGGAGACGTGCTCCGCACAACGGCCCTTCTTCCGGCACTGGCGCAGGCGCACCCCGGCGCCGCCATCATCTGGATCACGCGCAAGGAGTCGCGGCCGCTCCTCGAGCGCAACCCCTACATCGCCCAGGTGCTGGAATACGGTCCCGACGCGCTGCTGCAGCTGCAGGTGCAGGAGTTCGATCGCGTCATCAATCTCGACGCCGGACGGACGAGCGCCGCTCTGGCGACCGCCGCGCGGGCGACGGTCAAGGACGGGTTCGTGCTCGATCCGCGCGGCTACGTTCAGCCCACGAACGAGGCCGCTCGCCGCTGGCTCGAGCTCGGGCTGTTCGACGATCTGAAGCGTCAGGGACGAAGAACCTACCAGGACGTCATGGCGGAGATCATCGGGCTCTCCGGTGCGCCGCACGGCTACGTCCTGAACCTGAGCGACGAGGAGCGGGCGCGCGGCAGATCGCACCTCGAACGTCTGGGCGTCGACCTGGGACGTCCCGTGGTGGGCCTCAACACCGGCGCCGGTCGTCGATGGGCGCTGAAACAGTGGCGCGAGGACGGCTACCTGGAGCTCGTGTCGCGGCTGGCGCAGAAGCGCGACGTCCAGTTCGTCTTGCTCGGCGGTCCTGAAGAGCATGACCGGCACGAGCGGCTGCAGGCGGCCTCGAGGGTGCCGCTGATCGATGCCGGGTGCGATAACCCGGTCAGGCACTTCGCCGCCATCGTGGCGGCGTGCGATCCGATCGTGACGGGCGATACGCTGACGATGCATCTGTCGCTCGCCCTGAGCCGCCGGACGATCGTCCTGTTCGGGCCGACGAGCGCGCCGGAAATCGAGCTGTACGGTCTGGGCGAGAAGGTCGTGCCGCAGATGGAATGCCTCGGCTGCTATAAGCCGACCTGCGACTTCGTACCCAACTGCATGGATCTCATCACGACCGACATGGTCGAGGCCGCCGTCGAGCGGCAGTGGGCCGCGATGGCGCCGGCGGTGGCGTCGCGATAGATGGGCGGACCGCCGTTACACGGTCTGCGCGACTTCCGGGGCTGCGGAGATCTGCCGAACGAGATCGCTCGTCGACAGCCCGCCAATTCGATTGATGACGTGAATGCGTCCGCCGAAGCGCCTCACCAGAGGCGCCTCGATGCACTCCTCGCCGTACTCGGCGCCGTTGACATGGACGTCGGGCCTGATCTCGTCGAGGAACGGCATTGGCACCGGCTCGTCGAAGATGTGCACGTAGTTGACGTAGCGCAGGGCGAGCAGGAGCTCCGCCCGCTGGGACTGGGGAATGTAGGGCCGGGTCGGGCCCTTGTAGCTCCGGATCGACGCGTCGCTGTTGAGACCGACGATCAGCACGTCGCCCTGACGGCTGGCTTCGCGCAGGATGTGGACGTGTCCCGCGTGCAGCAGGTCGAAGGACCCATTGATCGTGACGATCCGCTTGCCCCGCGCGCGCAGGGCCGCCGCGAGCGGCGCCAGTTCCCGGCGCGCGACCAGCCTGGACCCTTCGGGCTCGGGGCCCGCGAGCTCTTCCTGTGACACCGTGGCAGTCCCGAGCTTGCCGACGACGATGCCGGCCGCGCGGTTCGCCAGCCTGACCGCCTCCTCATGCGACGCGCCGGCGCCGCGCGCCAGCGCGAAGGTGGCGACGACCGTGTCGCCGGCGCCGCTCACGTCGAACACCTCGCGCGCTTCTGTCGGCACGGCGAACCGTTCGCTCCCGTCGCGCCCGAAGAACGCCATGCCGTGCGAGCCGAGCGTCAGGAGGAGATTCGCGTCGACCAGCCGCACCAGCGCCCGCGCGCTCTCTTCGATGTGCTGTTCGGTCGGGGGCTCCTCGGGCCGGCCGAGCAGACCCTGCGACTCCTTCCAGTTCGGCGTCAGGTAGTCGCAGTGCGTGTAGTACGCGCCGTGCTGGGGCCGCGGGTCGACGATCACCTGTTTCCCGACGCGGTGCGCTTCGGCGATGACGAATTCGCAGACGCGACGGGTGAGAAAGCCCTTGGCGTAGTCCGACATGACGATGATGTCGCAGTCGCGGAGACGCTCTGCGATCACCGGCAGCACGCGCCCTTCGGTCTCTTCGGCGATCGGCTGGCTTTCCTCGAAGTCGAGTCGAACGAGCTGCTGGTGCTGGCCGATGATTCGTGCCTTGCGCGAGGTCGGCCGCGGGTCCTGGATCGGCTGCAGGTCGATTCCGGCGTCGCGGCAGAGGGCGGCGAGCTGCTCGCCGGCGGCATCCGCGCCGGTCACGGCCACGAGCTGCGCGAAGCCCCCGAGAGACGCGACGTTGGCGGCCGTGTTGGCGGCGCCGCCGAGGGTCTGGCGGCTGGAGGTCACCCGGAGGACAGGCACCGGCGCTTCCGGCGACAGGCGCGAGCAGTCGCCGGACAGGTACTCGTCGATGATCGCGTCGCCCAGGACGAGCACGCGAGTCGAACGGAACGCGGATATCGTGTCTGACATGCGGAGATCACAGAGGGCGACAAGCCCCTGCGGGCCGGCTAAGCGAGCCGTGTGCCAAGAGTCGGCCGGTCGGTTTCCGGAATGTCTGACAGGCTCTGTCGCAGGGATGGCGAGCCAAAGTCTTCCCTGAGGACGACTAACATCCGAGTCGCGGTCGATTTTACCGAGAAGCCCCGCCGCCTGCCGCGCCCGTGCTCCCCGCGGGCCTCGACTCTAACTGACAGATTAAGCGCGATTTATGGCGCAAGGATGCCGGGGCCGTCTGCGGCCGGCCGTTTGCTCCGTCAGTCTCGCCACGTCGCTCGGAGGTGCGGAGCGAAGCGGGAGTGCCGGGCCCCTCGGCGTGAGGGCCGGGCCGGGCGTCAGCAGCCAATCCATGTCAACTCTCTCGAACACCCTCGAGTCTCCGTCCGGACCGGTCGTGGCGACGACCGCTGAACGTGCTGCGGCGGCGGCCCACGACGAGGCGCACGACCTGAGACGTCGGACCGTCCGCGGAGCCTTCGCCGCCGGGACGGCGCAGGCGACGACGCTGGTCCTGCGCACGGGGTCGATGATGATCCTGGCCCGCCTGCTGTTCCCGGCCGACTTCGGGCTGGTGGGCATGGTCACGGCGGCCACGGGGTTCATGAACTTCTTCCACGACTTCGGGCTGTCCACCGCGTCGATCCAGCGTGTGTCGGTGACCGACGAGCAGGTGTCGACGCTTTTCTGGCTGAACCTCGCAGCCGGATCCCTGCTCGCGGGCGTCTGCGTGTTCATCGCGCCGGTCCTCGTTCGGTTCTACGGCGAACCGCGGCTGCTGCCGATCACGATGGTGATCGGCGCCGGGTTCTTCTTCAACGGGGCCGGCGTCCAGCACCGCGCGCTGCTGCAGCGGAGCCTGCGGTTCTCGGCGGTCGCCGCGATCGACACGACGGCGATCTTCATCGGAATCGTGGCCGCCGTCGCGATGGCGGCGTCGGGAATGGGCTACTGGGCTCTGGTCGTGATGACGATCGCGCCGCCCGCGATCGGGTCGATCTGCACGTGGATCGTCACCGGCTGGGTTCCGGGGCCGCCGCGCCGGCACTCCGGCGTTCGTTCGATGCTCTGGTTCGGCGGCACCGTCACCTTGAACAGCTTCGTCGTCTACGTGGCGTACAACACCGACAAGCTCCTCCTCGGGCGATTCTGGGGCGCGAACGTGCTGGGCCTGTACGGCCGCGCGTATCAACTCATCAGCATCCCGACGGAGAACTTCAATTCGACCCTGTCGCAGGTCGCCCTGCCGGCGCTCGCGCGGGTGCAGAAGGATCCCGACCGGCTGCGGAGCCATTTCCTTCAGGGATACAGCCTCTTCTTCGCCGTCGCCGTCCCGGTGACCTGCGGATGCGCCTTGTTCGCCGACGACATCATCCGGGTGTTCCTCGGGCCGCGGTGGACCGACGCGGCCGTCATCTTTCGGCTGCTCGCGCCGACCATGCTCGCCTTCGCGCTCCTCAATCCGTTCGGCTCGCTGATGGTTGCCGTCGGCCGGACTGCCCGGAGCCTGGCCATGGCGCTCGTCATCGCCCCGGTCGTGATCTTCGGCTACACGCTCGGTCTTCCCTCAGGGGCCAACGGCGTCGCGATCGGCTTCTCGGGAGCGATGGTGCTGCTGGCCTTCCCGCTCATCATGTGGGCGAAGCGCGGTACGTTGATCACGACGCACGACGTGCTCCAGGAAATCGCGCCGGCACTCGGCTCGATTGCCGTGGCGGTGGGTCTGGCCCTGGCGAGCCGCACGCTCACGGCCCGGCTCAACTTCGCGTTCGTCCGACTGACCGCTGAAACGGCGATCCTGTGGGGCACATACGCGCTGGTCCTGCTGTTCGGCATGAACAGGAAGGTCCGGTACGCGAAGGTCGCCAGGGACCTTGGACTGTGGCGCCGGTGACCGCCGCACCCGTACGACCCTTGGAGGGACCGGTCGAGTGTCCGATACTTGCGGGCTTTGTGGGCACGCGCCTGCTTCGTCACCCGCTGGAACACGCCGAGAGAGCCGCGCCGGTCTGGCGCGAAATACGGTTCGTAAAGAGTGCATCTGGTGCGCGACGGGGGCGGAAGAAAGTCACCTGCAAGGAAGCTTGTTCGTCGACGAGCCTTCCGACTGTTCGATACGATCCGGGCATGATTCCCGTTGGATTGGCATCGGTTTGGCGATGCGCCCATCGCTGCAGTCGTCGGAGTTCGTTGTACTTGACATAAGGGTCGATTGATGCTTGCCGCGCGACGCCACGTTTCCCGCACCGCTCTCCTGGGCGGTTTCGCCGCTCTCGTCTGGCTGACCGGCGCATCGAGGGCGGATGCCCAGCCGCCGATCGCCTTCATTCAGAGCAACGCCGCGGTTCCCCAGAGCCCGAGCGCCACGGTCGTCGCCGTCGTACACGGCCGCTCAGACTGCCGGGAACCTGAACGTGGTCGTCGTCGGGTGGAATGACTCGGTCGCCCACGTGTCGTCGGTGACCGACTCCCAGGGCAACGTCTACACCCTGGCCGTCGGACCGACCGTGCGCGCCGGGTTCGGCTCCCAGTCGATCTTCTTCGCGAGGAACATCCCGGCGGCGGCAGCCGGAAGCAACGCCGTGACGGTGGCGTTCGACCAGCCGGCGAACTACGTCGACCTCCGGATCGCGGAATACCAGGGCCTCGATCCCGTCAATCCGGTCGACGTCGTGGCGGCCGCGTCGGGCAGCTCCTCGACCTCCAACAGCGGCAACGCGACGACGACCAGCGCCAGTGATCTGCTGGTCGGCGCCAATCTTGTGTCCACGCTCACGACGGCTCCCGGCACGTCGTACACGTCGCGACGCATCACGTCGCCGGACGGCGATATCCTCGAGGATCGCACGGTGACCGCCACGGGCAGCTACAGCGCCACGGCGTCTCTGTGGGCCGGCTCCTGGATCATGCAGATGGTGGCCTTCCGCGCCGCTTTGGGCGGTCCCGTGGACACGCAGGCTCCCACCGCCCCGTCCGGCCTCTTGGCCACGGCTGCCTCAGGCACCCAGATCAACCTGAGTTGGACGGCGTCCACGGACAACGTCGGCGTGACGAGCTACCTGATCGAGCGCTGCCAGGGCTCGGGATGCACGACGTTCGCGCAGGTCGGCACGGCGACCGGCACCACCTTCGGCAACACCGGGCTGACCTCCGGGGCGAGCTACAGCTATCGCGTGCGCGCGACCGACGCCGCAGGCAACTTCAGCTCCTATTCGAACACGGCGTCGGCGACCACCCCGGACACGCAGGCGCCGACCGTCCCGGGCGGGATCGGAGCCCTTGCCACCTCGACCAGCCAGATTGCCGTCACGTGGACGGCGTCGACCGACAACGTAGCGGTCACCGGATATCGGGTCGAACGCTGCCAGGGCGCGGGCTGCACGACGTTCGTCCAGGTGGGGACGCCGACGACTCCCGGCTTCAACGACTCGGGGCTGAGCGCGAACACGAGCTACAGCTACCGGGTGCGGGCGACGGACGCGGCGGGGAACCTGAGCGGATATTCGGCCGTGGCGAGCGCGACGACTCAGGCCACGCCGGACACGCAGGCGCCCACGGTGCCGGCCAACGTGAACGCGGCGGCGGTTTCGAGCAGCCAGATCAGCGTGACGTGGAACGCGTCGACCGACAACGTCGGGGTGACCGGCTACCGGGTGGAACGCTGCCAGGGTGCCGGCTGTACGACATTCGGCCAGGTGGGCACACCGACCGGAACGAGCTTCACCGACGCGGGGTTGAGCGCCAGCACGAGCTACAGCTATCGCGTGCGCGCGACCGACGCCGCCGGCAACCTGAGCGGATTCTCGACCGTGGCGAGCGCCACGACGCCCGCCGCCGCGGCGCCCATCGCGTTCGTCCAGGTGAACTACGCCGCGCCTCAAACGGCGCAGACGTCCGTGTCTGTCCCGTTCACGGCCGCACAGGGAGCCGGACACCTGAACGTGGTCGTCGTCGGCTGGAACGACGCGACGCGCCAGGTGCTGACGGTCAGCGACACGAAGGGCAATGCCTATCTGCGGGCCGTGGGACCGACCGTGCAGGCAGGCACGGCGACCCAGAGCATCTACTACGCAGCGAACATCGCGCCGGCCGGCGCCAACGGCAATACGGTAACGGTCACCTTCGACGGCGCCGCGCGGTACGCCGACGTCCGGATTGCCGAGTACGCGGGAATCGACCCCGCCAATCCGGTGGACGGCGTGGCCGCCGCGCAGGGAAGCGGCACGTCCAGCAACAGCGGCCTGGTCGCCACGACGAACGCGAACGACCTGCTGGTCGGAGCGAATCTGGTGCAGTCGCTGACGACGGGAGCGGGAGCGTCGTTCACGAGCCGGATCATCACGACGCCGGACCGGGACATCCTGGAAGACCGGATCGTCGCGACGGCGGGCAGCTACAACGCGACGGCGTCGATGGCGTCGGGCGCGTGGATCATGCAGCTGGTGGCGTTCCGGGGCGGAAGCGGCGTGCCCGACACGCAGGCCCCGACGGTGCCGGGCGGGGTGGGTGCAACCGCCACGTCGAGCAGTCAGATCAGCGTCTTGTGGACGGCGTCAACCGACAACGTCGGGGTGACGGGCTACCGGGTGGAACGGTGTCAGGGAACGGGGTGCACGACGTTCGCACAGGTGGGCACGCCGGGCACGCCGAGCTTCGGTGACACCGGGCTGACCGCGGGCACGAGCTACAGCTACCGGGTGCGGGCGGCTGACGCCGCCGGAAATCTGAGCGGCTACTCGACCGTGGCGAGCGCCACGACGCAGAGCCCCGACACGGAACCGCCCTCCGCGCCTGGAACCCTGACCGCGACGGTGGTGAGCGGAACGCAAGTCGATTTGAGCTGGGGGCCCGCGACCGACAATGTCGGCGTCACCGGGTATCGCGTCGAGCGCTGCCAGGGCGTCGGCTGCACGGTGTTCGTGAAGCTGGCCACGCCGACGCTCACGACCTTCAGCGATACCGGCCTCACGCCGAACACGGCATACAGCTACATCGTGCGCGCGTCGGACGGCGCCGGCAACCTGGGCGCCTATTCGAACCAGGTGAACGTCACCACCAGCGCGAGCGTCCCCGAGCTGGTGGCGGCGTTCTCGTTCAACGAGGGAACGGGTGCGACCGCTCTCGATCAGTCGGGCACGGGGAACAACGCATCGATCGGCAATGCGACCTGGACAACGGCTGGCAAGTTCGGGAGAGCTCTCTCCTTCAACGGCAGCAACGCGCTGGTCTCGGCTCCCGACAGCCTGTCGCTGGATTTGACCAACGGGATGACGCTCGAGGCCTGGGTCAATCCGTCCGTTGTCAACAGCGGCTGGCGGGACGTCATTTACAAAGGAAATGACAATTACTATCTCGAGTCGACGTCGTCGCCCGGGGGGTTCCCCGCGGCGGGAGTGACGCTGGGTTCGGGCGCGACCGGAAACGCATACGGGACGGCTTTGCTTCCGCTCGGCACCTGGACTCACCTGGCCGAGACCTACGACGGAGCCACCCTGCGCCTCTATGTGAACGGGGTGCAGGTATCCAGCGCCGCCGTCAGCGGACCGCTTCGAACGTCCACGAACCCGCTGGAGATTGGCGGCGACCACATCTTCGGACAGTATTTCCAGCGGGCTCGATCGACGAGGTCCGGGTCTACAACGTGCCTCTGACGCCGACGCAGATTCAGACGGACATGACGCTGCCAATCGGCGGAACGGCGCCGCAGGTGGGTCTGAGCCAGAGCGCCGTGAACTTCGGCCAGGAGGCCGTGGGCGTCACGAGCGAAGCGAGCGACGTCGTTCTCACCAATATCGGGAATGCCCCGTTGACGATCAACGACATCGCGCTGTCCGGACCCAATGCGGCGGACTTCGCGCAGTCGAACAACTGCGGCACGTCCCTTGGGATCGGAGGATCTTGCACGATCAGCATCACGTTGACGCCGTCGGTCCTGGGTTCGCGGGCCGCCTCGGTGACGATTCAGGACGATGCGCCCGGAGCGCCTCATTCCATCGCGCTGAGCGGCACGGGAGTCGCGGTGCTCGTCACGCCAAATACCGCGACGCTCACGCCTGGGCGGACCCAGCAGTTCAGCGCCAGCGGCGGAGGGACGACGAGCTACATCTGGTCGGTCGACGGGCTGACGGGAGGCAATTCGTCCACCGGCACGATTTCGACGAATGGGCTCTACACGGCGCCCTCCGGGGCCGGCACCCATACCGTCATGGCCATGACGCCGGACCTGTCGAAGTCGGGCAGCGCGTCGGTCTTCGTCGTGAACTACGCCGGGACCTTCACGTTCCACAACGACAACGCACGCACCGGCGCAAACCTGAACGAGACGGTCCTGACTCCGACGAACGTCAACTCGAGCCAGTTCGGGAAGCTCCAGTCGTTCACCGTCGACGGCACGCCGCACGCGTCGCCGCTGTACGTGCCGGCCGTCACCATTCCCGGCCAGGGCGTGCACAACGTCGTCTACGTGGCGACGGAACACGACTCGGTCTACGCATTCGACGCTGACGCCTTGAGCGCCACCCCGCTGTGGCACGTGAGCTTCATCAACCCGACGGCCGGCGTGACGACGGTTCCCGCGAGCGACACGGGCGAGTGTTGTGACATCGCCCCCGAAATCGGGATCACCAGCACTCCCGTCGTTGATCCCGCGACAGGAACGCTGTACGTCGTCGCGAAGACGAAGGAGGTCTCCGGCGGCTCGACCAACTACGTGCAGCGGCTGCACGCACTCGACATCGCCACGGGAGCCGAGAAACTCGGCGGTCCGGTCGTGATTCAGGCGACCGTGCCGGGCACGGGCGGGGGCTCCGTCGGCGGGCAGCTGACGTTCGTCTCGCTGCGCGAGAACCAGCGGCCTGCGCTGACGCTGACCAACGGCGTGGTCTACATGGCGTTCTCGAGCCACGGCGACATCCAGCCGTACCACGGGTGGCTGCTTGGCTACAGCGCCAGCACGCTCCAGCAGACGCTCGCCTACTGCGTCACCGCGAACGGCGAGGGCGCGGGTCTGTGGATGAGCGGGTCCGGTCTGGGCGTGGACGCGGCCGGCAACATCTACTATGTCAGCGCCGACGGCACCTTCGATGCCAACACGGGAGGCAAGGACTACGGCGACAGCTACGTCAAGATGAGCCCGGCCGGAACGGTCCTCGACTATTTCACGCCGCACAACCAGGGCACTCTCGATGTCAACAACATCGACCTGGGAGCCGGAGGCATGGTGCTGCTGCCGGATCAGCCCGGAGCGCATCCGCACCTGATGCTGAGCTCGGGCAAGAACGGCACGATCGCGCTCATCGACCGCGACAACATGGGCCACTACAACGCGAGCAACGACAACCAGATCGTCCAGTCGCTCGTCAACATCTTCCCGTTCGGCACGCCGGAGCCGGGCAACTACAGCGCGCCGGTCTACTTCAACGGCCGCGTGTACTTCAGCCCCGTGGCCGACAACATCCAGGCGTTCACGCTCACCAACGGCCTGCTGTCGACGTCGGCCACGTCGAGGTCGTCCGAAATCTACGCCTACCCGGGCGGCACGCTGTCGATCTCGGCCAGCGGCGCCTCGAACGGCATCCTCTGGGCGCTCGAGAAGAGAGGCACGGCCAACGGCGCGCTGAGGGCCTATAACACGACGAACCTCTCCATCGAGCTGTACAACTCCGATCAGGCCGGCTCGCGCGATTCGATCGGCGAGGTCGCGAAGTTCAGCGCCCCGCTCGTCGCCAACGGCAAGGTCTACGTCGCCTCGACGGGCAAGTTCACGATCTTCGGCCTGCTCCAGTAGCGGGCCGTCGCGTTCGTCGTGCCGTATCATCGGACCATGCGAGGGGTCGCCATCGCTCTTCTCGGCACCGCCGGGCTGCTGGCCGCCGGCGGTGCCACGGCCCAGCAGCGGACGCCGCGGGAGCCATCCCGCGGGATTCGGCGGCTGAGTCTGCAGGCTCACGCGGAGGCCATCGCGTGTGGCCGGCAGGGCGCCGACTGCGCGATCACCCCCTATCAACTCTGTCCCGACGCGCAGCACCGGTTCGTCGCGAGGCTGGCGACGCCGTTCTCACGCGTCGCGTATGGGGTGGCCGAGGCGGTCCGCAACGGGAACCGTGTCCGCCCGATGACTCCGGGAGCGGCGAACGGCTGGGGAGTCGGCATCTACGTGCTGCCTGACGACAGCGAGGAGGGGGACGCAATCCAGCGCGTCTTCCTGAGACGCGGCCCCCGGACCGTTCAGCCGACCACGTCGACCGTCGCGCCGTGGATCCTGAAGCGCGCGGACGGAGCCACCCGCCAGCTGTCGAGAGGCTTCTTCGCGTTCCCGATGGACGCGTTTACATCGGAGCGACCAACGACCATCGTGTTCGTGGGGAGCTCGGGGGAGAGCACGTGTACCCTGGACACGCAAAGACTGGCTCGCCTGCGGTGAAGCGCCGCCGCGCGCAGCCGGCCTCCGCGGCCAGGCGCGACGTCACGTCTTCCGGATTCCCGTCGTCGGTCGTCCGGCGCCTGCTGCTGCTCGGCATCGCTCTTCTCTGCGGCGCCTGCAGCTTCAACAGACCGTTGCAGGTCCGCTTCGATCCTCCGCCGGCCGCGGTCGACGCCTACGACCACGTCGAGATCGCCGCCCGCATCACGCTGCCATCGGTATCCAATTGCTTCACCGGCGCGACTCTCGACGGCACGTTCCAGAACGTTGCGGACGGCCGGCAGTGGCGCGTAGGCGGATTCTGCGACTCGACCGACGGCAGCGTCTTTCGTATCCGCTTCATGCCGCCCGCGTCCGGCGACTACCGCTACTTCCTCGAGTACACCGAGGGGGCCTTCCGGACGGCGTCGAGCGGCGTCTTCCGGGCCACGAGCGGCCATCGGCGCGGACCGATCCGTGTCGATCGCGACCATCCGTGGCACTTCGTCTGGGAAGGCACGGGCGAGCACTATTTCTTCAACGGCACGACCGCCTACTGGCTTGCCGGCTGGAAGGACGAGCAGGTCATCCAGGACGCGATCGACCGCCTGCATCGGCTCAAGATCAACCGCCTCCGCGTGACGCTTGCGGGCAGAACCACCGTGTTCTACGGCGAGCCGGTCATGGCCGGCGGGGAATGGACGTCGCTCACGACCGCCTGGCCGGCCGGACTCCCCGAGTCCCTTCATCACCCGCAGTTCGACTACACGCGGTTCGATCTGTCCTACTGGCGCAAGTTCGAGCGGATGCTGCAGTTCGCGCGAGACAGGGACATGGTCGTCTCGGTCGTGCTCGACATGAGGGACAGCCAGGCCCACCCGGATCCCGCGAGCGGCGACGAGCGGCGCTTCATCCACTACGCCGTCAACCGCCTGTCGGCCTTTTCCAACGTCACCTGGGACCTCGGCGACGACCTGGACGCCTACCGCACGGACGCGTGGACGCATGACACGGGCACGTTACTGAAGCGATGGGATCCGTACCGGCACCTCGCGACGAGCCATCCGATCGAGAACGCACACCAGGATCGACGGTCCGACTGGTTCGACTTCACGTCATTCCAGGAATGGTCGCGGACGCAGCATGCGTTCATGCTGGCCGAGCGGCAGAAACAGGCGAAGCTGGGGCGCATCATCCCGCAGACCAACGAGGAGTACGGCTACGAGGACCACTATCCGTCGTGGGCCCCGCACCCGCCCGGCGATTCGGCCGATACGCTGCGACGCACGGCGTGGGACATCGTCATGGCCGGCGGCTACCAGACCACAGGTGAGTCGGCGCGCCGGGGGACGAACATCTGGCCCGACACCGGCGGAGGATGGATCAACGGACGCGGCGACGACACCATGACGATGCTGGAGGGGTACGCGCACATGGTGGACTTCTTCACCAGCTTCGCCTGGTGGGAGACCGAGCCCCACGACGAGCTCGTGAGCGGAGGGAACTACTGCCTGGCGGCCCCGGGCCGCATCTACGCGATCTATCTGCCGAAGGGCGGAGTCGTGACGGCCTCGCTCGCGGCGGGCCGGTATCGAGGCACGTGGTTCGGTGCAGCCAACGGAAAGACGGTCGCGCTGCCGGACGTGGCGGGCGGCAGCTGGACGTCTCCGCCGGCTCCCGGGGACGGCGACTGGGCCCTGCTGCTCGTACGGGAAGGGGGCTAGCGGCCGGCCTCAGACCGACGCCGGCACGGCGGCCGGCTGCCCGAACTTGGCGTACTGCTCTTCACGAAGCCGGTCGGCGATCCGGTCCGCGGGGAGCCTGACGTCGTCGTAGGCGATGACCGAGTCCTTCGCCACGTCCCGCAGCAGCGTGCAGCCCTGGACCAGGCCCTCGGGCAGGTAGCGCGCGCTCCGCATCTCGTCCGAGTTGACCGCTTCGCCGTAGGTCATGAACTCGCCGTAATCGTCCAGCACTTCTCCCGCCTTCAGATCCCGCTTCGCCACCGCGCAGACCTCCACGACCGGTCCGGCCAGAGGCTTGGCGACCGAGTCGTTGAAGAGGACGGCGCGAGCGATGGCGTTGGGCACCTCGAAGTGCACGAGATGGTACGGGATGAAGAACGAATACAGGGGACCAGGCCCCATCTTGTAGAGGCTCAGGTAGTGCTGCTGCTTCGGATCCGGGTGCTCGGCCAGCACGTACACCTTGGTCAGCGGGGTGCCCACCACGTAGTCGACGATCCCGCCCAGGCGCCGCACCTCGTCGATGTCGTACAGGGTGCCGATGGACATCACGTCGCCGCGGTACTCGAGGCCGCGCGACATCCCGCGTGACGTGACGACGAACCCGGTCGCGTTCGCGACGATTGCCTGCTCGAAGCTGATCTTGGAGCCGTCGGCGAAGCTGGTCACCATCGCCGGGTTCTGTCCCCACTTTTCCGCAAACCCCTTCTGGGTGTCCGGGTTCCGGTAGGGATCCTGCAGGCCCTTGACGTTGCCGATCACGCGCGGGATGAGCCCGAGGCCGCGGACCCACCGATACAGGTTGATCTGCACGCCCGGCTCGTCGCCCTCGCACGCCGACAGGACGACGCCGTGTTTGGCGGCGTAGACCTGCAGGATCGGCCCGATCGTCGCGTCGATTTCGGCGTTGAGCAGCACCACGTGCTTGCCGTGCGCGAACGCCTCGAGGATCACGCGCGCGCCGAACTCCACCGAGCCGGTCGTCTCGACGATGACGTCGACCTGGGGCGATCGGGCGAGGAGCATGGCGTCGTCGGTGGCGACTGGACGCCCGGCCTCGATGGCGGCCTCGAACCCCGGCTGCGAGTCGGCCGTAACCGGGTCGAGTCCGGCGTAGCGGAACGCGTCGAGCGCGCGCTCGATCCGGCGGTTCGAGATGGCCACCATGCGCATGCCCGGCACGCTGTTGACGATCTGGTTCGCCAGCCCGTGGGCCATGAATCCCGCCCCGGTCATCGCGACGCGGATCGGCTTGCCCTGTTCCTCGCGTGCTCTCAGTGCGGTGTCGATGATGACCATGTCTAGGTCCTCGAGGCGGCGGCGACCGCCATGCGCGATTTGAGCTCCGCCTCGACCGCCGAGAGCGGCTTCCACTGCCGGTCCTTGTCAGAGATCTGCGTCACGGGGAGGGGCCACGACAGACCGAGGGCCGGGTCGTCGTAGGGGAGTCCGCCTTCGGATCCGGGCGTGTAGAACTCGCCGACCTGGTACGTCGTTTCCGTGTGGTCCTCGAGCGCCTGGTAGCCATGGGCGAAGCGCTCGGGGATATAGATGCCCCGGTGGTTGTCGGCCGACAGCTCCACCGAGATGTGCTGCAGGTAGGTGGGCGACTCGGGCCGCAGGTCGACGATGATGTCGAGCACCGCGCCGTGACTGCAGCGGACGAGTTTCGTCTCAGCCGCCGGCGGATACTGGAAGTGCATGCCGCGAATGGTGCCCTTGTGGCGATTGAAGCCGATGTTGGCCTGCGCGATGACGGGCTTCAGCCCATGCTCCGCGAATTCCTTCTGGCAGAACGCGCGCGCAAAGAATCCGCGATCGTCGTCGTGGCGATCGAGGTCGATCAGGAAGGCCCCTTTGAGCTTGGTCTCGGTGAAAATCATGCAGCCTCCCGGAGCAAAGGACTCGCCGACCCGGTCGGCCATTCTCCCGATGAAAAAGGGAAGTCTCCGTAATGGTAGCCCTGAGCGCCCTGGAATAGTCGCTCTCAGTAGCGACCTTTGTCGCGCGTATCGTACAAGATTGTGGCTGTGCTTGCCGGATGATCGTCGCGAATTCAGTTTGAACCGCGCCATTGGTAAATGGCGGTCGGTTTGCTCCCTTTATAAGTCCCGGCCAACGAGGGAATGGCGCATGACGGGCGGGGATGGTCGGTCGTTCGATGGGTGCCAGTCCCGTAGTCGCTGTTCATAGAGACAAAGGACATCCCGAGAGCAGACTATCTGCTGGCGTAGCTCGATTTTCAATTCGTCAGATCTGAAAGACTGGCGATTCGCGGCGCCAGCGGACTGCCCGCGAGGCATAATTAGCCGCCCGAATTCATCTTCGCTTCGGCCGGCTGGCACATCGGCTGGTTCAATGATGGTGCGTTCCACCCTGATCGTCGGGTTCGCGGCCATCGCGCTTGTCAGCGCCATCGCGGCGATGTCGAAGCGCACGGGCGGAACGGCCGTCCCGCAGAAGGCGGCATCGCGGCGGGTGCTCTACTACCGCGATCCGATGCATCCGTCCTATACCTCGAACTCACCCGGGAAAGCGCCCGATTGCGGCATGGACCTCGTACCCGTATACGCGGACGAGGGTCCCCGCCATGCGGGCCATCCCACCGAGGTCCTTCCCGACACTCTCCGAGTCAGCCCGCAACGACAGCAGATGATTGGCGTGACGCTCGGTCGCGTCGAGCGGTCGTGCGCCGTTCGCACGCTGCGCACGCTCGGGCGCGTCCTGGTCGACGACGATCGTGTCTTTCCATTGAGCGCCGCCAGCGACGGCTGGGTGAACGAGGTGTTTCCCGGCGCGACAACCGGCAGCATCGTGCGCAAGGGGCAGCCGTTGATTTCCGTGTACGGGCGTGACTACGCGTCCGCCCAGCGGACCTTTCTGTTCTCCCTGCGCGCGAAAGACCATGCGCCGCCCGTCTATCCTGGCGGTCCTCAGGACGAGACAATCGTCAATCTCGAAGAAGCGCGCCTGGTTCTTCACGACATGGGAGTGGGAGACGCCCTGATCGACGAGCTGAGGAAAACGCGTCAGGTGCGTCTCGACATCCCACTTGCGGCTCCTGCCGCTGGCGTCATCGTGGCCCGAACGGCATTTCCGAGGCAGCAGTTCAACAAAGGCGCGGAGCTCTTCCGCATTGCCGACCTGAGTCGCGTCTGGATTTCTGCAGACCTGTTCGGTGATGACACCCGGTACATCGTCACCGGATCCAGGGCCCGGGTGACGCTTCCTGACCGTCCCGATTCGAGCATTCCGGCGGTCATCGATCAGGCGCTGCCGCTCTTCGACGGCCGCTCCCGCACGCTCAAGCTGCGTCTGAACGTCGACAACCCGGACCTCGTCTTGAGGCCGGAGATGTTCGTCGATCTCGACTTCAGTATCACCCTTCCCGAGGCGACGACCGTGCCTGCCGACGCCGTCGTGGAGTCGGGCCGCCGCGAGACGGTCTTCGTCGCCAAAGGCGATGGTGTGTTCGAGCCGCGGACTGTGCAGACGGGATGGCGCTCGGGAGATCGGGTTCAAATCCTCAGCGGTCTCGAGCCCGGAGAGACGATTGTCGTGTCGGGGAACTTTCTCCTCGACTCAGAAACCCGCATGAAACAGGCCGACGACCCGAGATGATTGATCGCCTGATCGAGCTCTCTGCCCGCCACCGGGTGCTGGTCGTCATGCTGGCGGTGGCCGCGGCTCTGATCGGGTGGCAGTTCATGACGCGGATGTCGCTCGACGCCCTGCCGGACATGAGCGATCGGCAGGTCATCGTGTACTCGACGGTGGAATCAAAGCCCCGACCTCGTCGACGCGCAGGTCACCTATCCCATCGTGTCCGCACTGATGGGTGCGCCGCGTGTGAAGTCGGTTCGCGGTCTGTCGGATTTCGGATCGTCGTTCGTCTATGTCATCTTCGACGACGACGTCGATCTGTACTGGGCGAGATCACGCACGCTCGAGTACCTCTCCAGCGTCCTGCCGAAGCTGCCCGAGGGCGTCCACACCGAGCTGGGACCAGATGCAACGGCCCTTGGCTGGGTCTTTCAGTACGTGCTCGAGGATCGTTCGGGCACGCACAACCTCGCCGAGCTGCGGTCCTATCAGGACTGGTACCTGAACGACTACCTCAAGGCCGTGCCCGGCGTCGCGGAAGTCGCCACAGTGGGCGGGTTCGTGCGGCAGTATCAGGTGAGCGTGGATCCTAACCGGCTGCGCGCGTACGGCATCACCATTCAGCAGGTGGTCGACGCGGTCAAGGCCGGCAATCGCGACGTCGGGGGCGAGGTTGTCGAAGCCGGCGGCGCAGAGCTCATGGTACGCGGCTTCGGTTACGCCCGGTCCGAGGGAGACCTCGAGCAGGTTCTGGTCGCCATGCGCGATCAGGACACGCCCATCCGCGTCAAGGACCTGGGGCGGGTCACCGTCGGCAGCGACTTCCGCCGGGGCGCCAGCGACCTCGATGGCGCGGGGGAAGCGGTGTCCGGCATCGTCGTCATGCGCCAGGGGCAGAATGCCCTGGAAGTCATCGACCGGGTCAAGGCCAGGCTGAAGCGGATCGAGCCGTCTCTTCCAACGGGCATGCGCATCGTGCCCGTGTACGACCGCTCGGAACTGATTCGACGGTCAATCGGCGACCTGAAGGGCACCATTCTCGAAGTTGTCGCGGCCGTCGCCATCGTCGTCCTCCTGTTCCTCCGGCACCTGCCAAGCGCGTTGATCCCGCTCCTGACGATCCCCTTCTCCGTGCTGATTGCGTTCGTCCCTGTCGCGCTCCTTGGAGTCAACGCCAACGTGATGTCGCTCGGCGGCATCGCGATCGCAGTCGGTGCGCTGGTCGACGCGTCGGTCATCGTCGCGGAGCAGACGCACAAGAAACTCGAGGAATGGGATCGGTCCGGACGTCGGGATGATCCGCGGGCGGTGATTGTCCGCGCGGTCAAGCAGGTCGGGAGGCCGAGCTTCTACGCCCTGCTGGTGATTGCCGTCTCCTTTCTCCCCGTGCTGACCCTTCAAGCCGAGGAGGGGCGGCTCTTCAAGCCGCTCGCGTACACCAAGAGCCTCTCGATGGCGGTCGCGGCCATGCTGGCGATCACGCTCGATCCGGCCCTTCGTCTCCTCCTCACGCGAGTTGTCCGGTGGCACATACGTCCGGTGTGGTTGAACCAGGTCCTGAATGCGGCGCTCGTGGGGAAGATCCACCGCGAGGAAGACCATCCGATCACCCGCCGGATCATGCGGGTGTACGAACCGGTCGCGGGCTGGGGGCTACGTCACAAACCCGCGGTGTTCGGTATCGCGGCCCTCCTGGTGGTCGCGACCATTCCTGTATGGCAGAAGCTCGGCACCGAATTCATGCCGCCGCTCGATGAGGGAACACTGCTCTACATGCCGACGACGATGCCCGGGATCTCGATTACCGAGGCCAGGCGGCTGTTGGAGATGACCGATCGAAGGCTGAAGGCGTTTCCGGAGGTCGAACACGTGCTGGGCAAGGCAGGACGGGCCAGCACCTCGACCGATCCAGCTCCTCTTTCGATGCTCGAAACCGTCATCACGCTGAAGCCTGTTGACGCGTGGCCGCGGGTGCCGACCTGGTATTCATCGTGGGCGCCTCGATGGGCGAAGCCGGCGCTCCGTCATATCACCCCGGATCACATCTCGAAGGACGACCTGGTTGCCCGGATGGACGGGGCCCTGAAACTGCCCGGCGTGTCGAACGCGTGGTCCATGCCGATCCGGGGACGAATCGACATGCTCACTACCGGAGTGCGCACGCCCCTCGGGATGAAGATCGCGGGTGACAACGTCGACGAGGTCGAACGGATTGGCACAGCGATCGAGAAGATTCTGCCATCAGTGCCGGGGACCCGCGGCGTCTTCTCGGAGCGGGTCGGAGAAGGACACTTCCTCGACTTTCGCTGGAACCGCGTCGCCCTGGCCCATTTCGGCCTGACGATCGATCAGGCCCAGAGCGCCGTCCAATACGCGATCGGCGGTGAGGACGTCACCACCATGATCGACGGGCGTGAACGCTATCCGGTCAACATTCGCTACCTGCGGGACTTTCGCAGCGATCTCGAATCGCTGAATCGTATGCTCGTTCCTTTACCAGACGGAACGGGCCAGGTGCCGATCGCGGACCTCTGTGAGATCTCCACGACGGCCGGTCCCGCCATGCTTCGCAATGAAGACGGGATGCTGACCGGGTACGTATACGTCGACATCTCGGGAACGGACTATCTCGGCTACGTCGAACGGGCGGCACGGGTCATCCAAGACAGAGTTGTGCTGCCGCCGGGAGCCTCCGTGTCGTGGACCGGTCAGTACGAGGCCATCACGAGAAACCAGGGCCCGCCTGCTCCGGATAGTCCCGCTCACGCTCGCCATCATCTTCCTCCTGTTGTATCTCAGCACGCGGTCGTTTCCCAAGACGCTCATCGTGCTGCTCGCCGTTCCGTTTTCGGCGGTTGGCGCGGTCTGGGCCCTGTATCTGCTCGGGTATCACCTCAGCGTCGCCGTCTGGGTGGGCCTGATTGCGCTCATGGGCGTCGATGCCGAAACAGGCGTGTTCATGCTCCTGTACCTGGACGACGCCTACGAACGGGCGAGGCGCGAGAACCGTTTGAACAGCCCCGCGGATTTGACGCGAGCCGTGCTCGACGGCGCGTCGGGCAGAGTCCGGCCGAAGCTGATGACGGTCACGGCGATGGCGGTCGGCCTGCTGCCGATCATGTGGGCGACCGGCACCGGCGCGGATCTGATGAAACGGATCGCAGCGCCCATGATCGGCGGGCTGCTGACGTCGTTCGTGCTAGAGCTGGTCGTGTACCCGGCCGTCTATCACCTCTGGAAGTCATCGCAGCAATTCGCGGCCCGGACGGACCGCCAGCCTGTTGCGGTGGAGGGTTTCTGATCTGTTGCGAGGGGGAGCTGTGTTCAGACGAGTTGTTGGCGTTCTGACCATCTCGTGTGCGGCGTTCCTGTTGAGCCACCCGAGCCGGATGGCGGCTCAATCGCCGGGGCTGGTCGCCGCGTACAGCTTCGACGACGGCAGCGGCACGACGTTGGCGGACGCGTCGGGGCACAACCTGACCGGCACGATTGTCGGCGCCTCGTGGACGTCTGGACATAGTGGCGGCGCCCTCTCGTTCAACGGCAGCAGCGACTATGTGGACCTCGGAAATCCGGCTGCATTGCAGCTGACCGGCAATATGACCGTTGAAGCGTGGATAAAAGCTGCCGCTAACCCTCCCGACGACGGTCAGATCGTCGCCAAATCGAACAATAGTGGCGGCTGGCAGTTCAAGACGAGCCCTGATACGGGTCCTCACACGTTTGGTTTTGCCGTTTCGCCAGCCGCCGGTTTGGCGACGCAACGATATTCGACCACGGTCCGCGTCCTGAATCTCTGGTATCACGTCGCGGGCGTCTACGATGCCGCGGCCGGAACGCTGAGCACGTACGTGAACGGGGCGCTCGACAACGGGGTACTCAGCGGAGCGATTCCGCTTTCGCAGTTCAACCAGTCGGTCAACGTCAATATAGGCCGGCGGACCGGCGGTTACTACCTCAACGGCGTCATAGACGACGTGCGCATCTACAGCCGCGCCCTGACGCAGTCGGAAATCCAGAACGACATGAACACGCCGGTCGGTGGAACGCCACCGCCGCCCGACACGACGCCACCGACCGTGTCGCTGACCTCGCCATTGGACGGGGAGACGGTCACCGGCACGATCGGCGTCACCGCTGCCGCCTCGGATGATATCGGCGTCGCGGGCGTGCAGTTTCTGTTGGACGGCGCGAACCTGGGCGGCGAAGTCGGCGCGCCGTACACCATCCAGTGGAACACGGCCACGGCGGGCATCGGACCCCATGCACTCTCCGCAGTCGCCAGGGATTTCGCCGGCAACACGACGACGAGTGCCGTCCACGCGGTCACCGTTTCGGGTCCCTCACCGGCCCTGGTGGGGCAGTGGTCCGGAGTCACCAACTGGCCCATCGTGGCGGTACACGCCGCCCTGCTGCCGACCGGCAACGTCCTCGCCTGGACCGACTACACCGCCAATGCAGGGGCACAGATCTGGCGGCCCGCCACCAATACGTTCACGTCGAAGACCTACAACGCGGTGAGTCTATTCTGCGCTGGCCATTCGTTCCTCGCGGACGGCCGCCTCCTGATCGCCGGCGGCATCGTCGGGCTTCAGGACGACCTCGGCCCCCAGGACACGACGATATTCGATCCGGTGACGGAGAGCTGGTCGGCAGGCGGCTTCATGTCCAACGGGCGGTACTATCCGACGACGACGACGCTCGGGGACGGGCGCGTGCTCGTTCAGGGCGGCACGACCACGTGCGTGTCGTGCATCGCGAACACGCCGGAAATCTACGATCCGTCGACCGGCATATGGACGGAGATGGCGTCAACGGCGAGGATGGCGTTTCAATATTATCCGCACGCCTATCTGCTGCCGGACGGACGCGTCATCGTGGTAGCCGAGGACGACCGTGCGGTCAGTACGCGCGTGCTCGATCTCAACAGCCAGCGATGGACGACGATCGACTCGCGGATCATCGACGGCCACAGCTCGGCGATGTATCTCCCTGGTAAGTTCATCAAGGCTGGCACCGCGACGGCCGATGATCCGGGCCATCCCGCCGCAGCCACCACGTACGTCCTGGACATGAGCCAGCCGAGTCCCACCTGGCAGGCGACGCAACCGATGGCGTTCCCGCGTTCGTACGTGAACCTCACGGTGCTCCCCGACGGAGAGGTGCTGGCCACCGGGGGCAGCACAACGACCAATCCTTCCACCCATGCCGACGCGGTCTACGAAGCCGAGCTCTGGTCTCCGGCAACGAAGACGTGGACGACCATGGCGCGCGAACGAATCCCGCGCGAGTATCATTCCACGGCTCTCCTGTGCCCGCCGCGCGGGTCCTCGGCGCCGTGGCGGCATATAACGGCATCTCCAAGTGCGACCCGGCGGACAACCCAACGCGGAGATCTTCTCGCCGCCCTATCTGTTCAAGGGGCCCCGTCCGGTGATGACGTCGGCGCCGGCCGTGATTCCCTACGCGACCGGGTTCCAGGTGGCGACGCCGGACGCAGCGCGGATCGGAGCGGTTTCGCTCATCGCCCTCGGGGCCGTGACACACGCCTTCAACGAGAACCAGCGATTCGTGCCGCTGACGTTCCAGCAGGGAAGTGGGACGATGACGGTGCAGGGGCCCGTCGACGGCAACACGGCGCCCCCCGGGCCCTACATGCTGTTTCTGGTCGACACAACGGGAGTGCCCTCGGTCGCGGCCATGGTGCGCCTGCCGGCTCCGGGCGAGGACATTCAACCGCCGACCCCTCCCACCAACCTGGTGGCCGCGCCTTCGGTCGGATCGGTCAGCCTGACGTGGACGGCCTCAACCGACAACATCGGCGTGTCAGGCTACAGCGTCTACCGTTCCACCGCGTCCGGGTTCACGCCGGCGCCGGCGAACAGGATTGGTCAAGCGTCCTCGAACTCCTACGTGGACACCAGCCTGTCGGCGGCCGGCACGTACTACTACCTGGTGACCGCCCAGGACGCCAAAGGCAACAGCAGTCCGCCTTCGAACGAAGCATCGGCCGCCGTCACGCTCGACACGAGTCCTCCATCGGTGGCCATCACTTCGCCCGGTTCGAGCTCGACGGTCAGCGGCGTCACGACGGTGACCGCGTCCGCATCCGACAATGTCACCGTAGCGGGCGTGCAGTTCCTGCTCGACGGCGCCCCTCTCGGCGCCGAAGTGTCGAGCTCCGGCCCAACCTACAGCGTGACCTGGATCACCACGACGGCGGCCAACGGTTCGCACACCTTGTCGGCCCGCGCGAGAGACGGCGCCGGAAATACCGGGCTGAGCGCCTCGGTAGGCGTCACCGTCGCGAACACGGTGAGTGGACCGCTGGCGGCGTACTCGTTCGACGAGGGCAGCGGTACCACGGTCTCGGATCGCTCCGGACACGCCCTGACAGGCACGGTCGTCGGAGCCGCGTGGGCGACCGGTCGTTACGGGAAGGCGCTGTCGTTCAACGGCAGCACCAGCTACGTCGACCTGGGAAACCCCGCAGCCTTGCAGTTGACCGGCAGCATGACGATCGAGGCCTGGATCAACGCCGCGGCGAACCCGCCCGACGACGGTCAGATCGTGGCGAAGTCCAACGGGGCAGGTTGGCAGTTCAAGACGAGTCCGGATACCGGACCGCAGACGTTCGGGATGGCGGTCTCGCCCAATTCCGGGACGTCGACACAGCGGTATTCGAGCACGGTGCGGTCGCTGAATACCTGGTACCACGTGGCGGGCGTCTACGATGCCGCGGCGGGGACGCTCAGCACCTATGTGAACGGCGCGCTCGACAACGGCACGCTGAGCGGAACGATCCCCGCGGCGCAATTCAATCAATCCGTGAACGTCAACATCGGAAGACGCACCGGTGGCTTCTATTTCAACGGTCTGATTGACGAAGTCCGGATCTACAATCGTGCCCTCACTCAACCTGAGATCCAGGCTGACATGAACGCGCCGATCGGGAGCGCTCCGCCGCCGCCCGATACGACGCCGCCCGCAGTCTCGTTGACGGCACCAGGCAACGGCGCCACCGTCACCGGCACCACGACGCTCACGGCCTCGGCCTCCGACAACGTCGGGGTCGTGGGCGTGCAGTTCCTCCTCGACGGAGCCGCCCTCGGGGCAGAAGTCACCGGTTCCGGCCCGACCTATACCTACAGCTGGAATACCGCGTCCGTCGGGCTGGGCCCGCATACGCTGTCGGCCCGGGCGCGGGACGCAGCCGGCAACACCGCGCTCGCTACCACCGTGAACGTGACCGTTGCTGCGGGCGACACAACGCCGCCGACAGTATCGCTGACCTCGCCGGTGGCGGGATCCGATCTGGCCGGAACGGTCGGCATCGTCGCGTCCGCAACCGACAACACGGGCGTCGCCGGCGTCCAATTTCTGGTGGACGGAGCCAACCTCGGGTCGGAAGTGACAGGCCCCGGTCCGGCGTATTCGTTCACCTGGAACACCGCCACGAGCGGCAACGGGGCGCATACCCTCTCGGCGCGTGCACGCGACGCCGCAGGGAATTCGGCTGTGTCGGCAAACGTCGCCATCACGGTGACCAATTCGGCACCGGGCGGCCTGCTCCTCGGGTACGGCTTCAACGAGGGGAGCGGGACAACGGTCCACGACAGCTCACCCAATGCCATTACGGGCACCCTGTCTGGCGCCACCTGGACTTCCTCGGGGAAGTACGGCGCCGCGGTCTCCTTCAACGGCACGAACAACTACGTGGATCTGGGGAACCCTGCAGCGCTCAAGGGCACGGGCAGCATGACCTGGAGCGCGTGGGTGTACGCGACCGGCAACCCGCCCGACGATGGCCAAATCATCGCGAAGTCGAACAACAACAGCGGCTGGCAACTGAAGACGAGTCCCGATACTGGACCCCACACCTTTGCGATCGGTGTCTCGGGCAGCAGCGGGATTGCACAGCGCTACAGCAATGCGATCCGATCGTTGAATACCTGGTATCACCTGGCCGGCGTCTATGACGCGGCAGCGAGGACGCTGGACATCTATGTCAACGGCGCACTCGACAATGGCGTGCTTCGAGGGACGATTCCGGCGGCGATGACGGTGCCGAATATCAACGTCAACATCGGGCGACGAACCGGTGGTTTCTATTTCAAAGGGATCATCGACGAAATCCACGTCTACAACCGGGCGCTGTCGCCAGCTGAGATTCAGGCGGTCATGAACGATCCGCTGCCGTGACCGCCTGTTGCCGGACGCCCGGCGTGCGCCGATCGCAGGCGGCCAGGTTCTTTAGATGGCGGGACGGCCGACATTAGTCTGCCGTCCGGCAGACTCTGTTCCGACGAACTGGCCTTTCGCGATCAAGCCTCGCGTAACTCTCTGTTGCTGCGCCAGTTGATGCCTCAATGACACCGGGTATCGACTGGCCAGCTCCTTGCTCTCAACCCCTCCGGAATCGAACGCTTCCCCTCGAAAACTCTTCGGATTGCGGCGGAATGCACGCTGCTGTTGAGGCTCGTCGATGAAGGTACTCGTCACCGGACACCACGGGTATATCGGCTCGGTCATGACGCGCGTCCTCGGCGACGCCGGCCACTCGGTCACCGGGCTCGACACGTATCTCTACGAGGGCTGCGACTTCGGACCAGACGCGCCGGCGGTTCCCTCCATCCGCAAGGACTTCCGCGATGTCGAGTCGGCCGACCTGCGCGGCTTCGACGCGGTCGTCCACCTGGCCGCGCTCTCGAACGACCCGCTGGGATGCCTGGACGAAGCCTGCACCTACAGCATCAACCACGAAGGCAGCGTGTCGCTTGCCCGGGCCGCGAAGGCGGCCGGCGTGCCGCGCTTCCTGTTCGCCTCGTCCTGCAGCCTCTACGGCAAGGCGGCCGACGAAGGGATGCTCGACGAGACGGCGGCGTTCAACCCGATTACGGCGTACGGCCGGTCGAAGGTGCTGGTGGAAGCGGACGTCGCGAAGCTCGCCGACGAGACGTTCAGCCCGACCTACCTGCGGAACGCGACCGCCTACGGTGCTTCCCCCCGCCTGCGCGCGGACATCGTCGTCAACAACTTCGTCGGGGTCGCCTCTACCACCGGCAAGATCGTCATCCAGAGCGACGGCACGCCGTGGCGGCCGCTCGTGCACATCGAGGATATCTCCCGCGCCTTCCTCGCGGTGCTCGAAGCGCCCCGAGACGCCGTGCACAACGAGGCGTTCAACGTCGGCAGCAGCGCCGAGAACTACCAGATTCGCGACGTCGCGGCGATCGTGCAGGAGGTCGTCCCCGGCTGTTCGGTCCAGTACATGGAGGGCGGCGGCCCCGATCCGCGGTGCTATCGCGTCAACTGCGACAAGCTGACGCGCCACATTCCGGCGTTCAGGACGGAATGGACGGTACGGCGCGGCGCGCAGGAGCTCTACGACAGCTTCGTGCGCAACGGCCTGACGGCCGACATGTTCGCGAGCTACGTGCGCCTGACGCGCATCCAGCAGCTGCTCCACGACAACCGGCTCGACCCGTCGCTCCACTGGCGGCCCACAACGGTGAGTGTGTAGCGCCTGCGGTCATGCCGAGCCGAGGACATCCAGATCCGAGGCGAGGCATCAGCATCAGGTCGCGGTGGGGTGGGCCCCGCCGTTCGTGAGAGAAGCGGCGCCTGCGGCCATGCCGAGCCGAGGACATCCAGATCCGAGGCGAGGCATCAGCGTCAGTTCGCGGTGGGGGTGGGGCCCCACCGCCGGTGAGTAAACGAGGACGGTCACGATGAAAGTAGTGCTCTTCTGCGGCGGTCTCGGCATGCGGATCCGCGAAGCCGGGGAAAACGTTCCCAAGCCGATGGTCACGATCGGCTACCGGCCGATCCTGTGGCACGTGATGAAGTACTACGCGCACTACGGCCACAACGACTTCGTGCTGTGTCTCGGCTACCGCGGCGACGTCATCAAGAACTACTTTCTCAATTACAGCGAGACGCTGTCGAACGACTTCGTCCTGTCGCACGGGGGCAAGAAGCTCGAGCTGATGGCGAGCGACATCGACGACTGGAAGATCACGTTCGTCGACACGGGCCTGACCTCGAACATCGGGCAGCGGCTCAAGGCGGTGGAGCGGGTGGTCGGCGACGAGCCCGAGTTCCTGGCGAACTACAGCGACGGCCTGACCGACCTGCCGCTGGCGGCGCACATCGACCAGTTCCGGCGCCATGACGCCGTCGGGAGCTTCGTCAGCGTGAAGCCGAACCTGAGCTACCATATCGTCTCGACCGCCCCGAGCGGGCTGGTCAGCGGGATCGAGGACATCCGAAGCTCTCCGATCCGGATCAACGGCGGGTTCTTTGTCTTCAAGCGCGAAATCTTCGATCATATCGGCGACGGGGAGGAGCTCGTCCAGGAGCCGTTTCGCCGTCTCGTCGAGGCGCGGCGCCTGGCCGCGTACGAGTACGACGGCTTCTGGATGTCGATGGACACGTTCAAGGATCGCCAGCAGCTCGAGGAGATCTACGCGCGCGGCCACGCGCCCTGGCAGGTCTGGAACGGCAACGCCGCAACGCCGCCCGCGTACGCCGGCGTCGGTGCCTAGCCGGACGCTCAATCGCCCGACCGGAGCGGTCCAATGCTAGCCTTGCAGCTGCCTTCAGGGCGCGGTCCGCTTCGCGTCCTCTGCCTGGGCGCCCATTCCGACGATCTCGAAATCGGCTGCGGCGGCCTCATCCTGTCGCTTCTGAACGGACGCCGCCGGGTGCACGTCAACTGGGTCGTCTTCTCCGCGGCCGGGAGCCGGAAACGGGAGGCCGAGGGTGGCGCCTCGCTGTTCCTCAAGGGAGCCGCGAGCTGCCGCGTGGACATCCACCAGTTCCGCGACGGCTTCTTCCCCTACGATCCCGCCATCAAGGAGGTCTTCGAGGATCTCAAGCGGGACGTCAACCCGGACCTGGTGCTCACGCACCACCGGCACGACCGCCACCAGGACCATCGCGCGCTCTCCGATCTCGCGTGGAACACCTGGCGCGATCACTGGATGCTCGAATACGAGATCCCCAAGTAC
Source organism: uncultured Acidobacteriota bacterium (assembly GCA_963840225.1). Lineage (GTDB taxonomy): Bacteria > Acidobacteriota > Vicinamibacteria > Vicinamibacterales > CAVVIG01 > JBLMXQ01. The sequence continues at coordinate 501,472 of CAWIYH010000003.1, read as the reverse complement.
GACGGCGATCTGGGCTCGCCGAACTGCTTCGTCGCGCTCGACCCGGCGACCTGCCGCCGGAAGGTCAAGTATCTGGACCAGGCCTTCGGCACCCAGCGCGACAAGCACTGGTTCTCGTCGGAAACCTTCATGGGACTGATGCGCCTGCGCGGCATGGAGTGCCGGGCCCCGGGCGGCTATGCCGAAGCCTTCTACGTCCGGAAGGCCGTCGTCGCGATGCCGTAAGCCGATCGTGTGCGCTCCGTGCGCGTTTCTCCCATGAGCTCCCGCCGCCGCTGGATTCGATGGGCGGCAATCGCCGTCGCCGCCGCGCTGGCGATTCTGATCCTGCGCACGCCCATCCGGCGAGCCCTCGGCCACGCCCTCGTCGTTCAGGACCCGCTTCCCTCGCAAGTGGATCTGATCGCGGTCACCGTCGAAACGGGCGCCGCGGGGCTGCTCGAGACGGCGGACCTGGTCCATGCCGGCGTCGGCAGCCGCGTGATGGTGTTCGCGGAAGAAGAGGACGCGGCCGACAGAGAGCTCGTGCGGCGCGGCCTGGCGCGTGGAAACCCGAAGGCCACGTGGAAGCTCCGCCTCCTGCGATCCCTGGGCGTCTCGGCTGAGATCATCTCGGAAGGCGTGAGCGGAACGCATACCGAGAGCGAGATCCTGCCCGCCTGGTGCGCGGCGCATCAGGTCAGGACGGTGGTCGTAGTCACCACCGCCGACCATTCGCGGCGTATGCGTCGGATGATGCGCCGCGCGATGGCGCCTCGTCGCATCGAGGTTGCCGTCCGGCCGTCCCGGTACTCGTCGTTCGACGCCGACACCTGGTGGACGACCTGGACCGGCGAGCGGACGGGACTGATCGAGCTGCAGAAACTGATCCTGGATCTGCTGCAGCACCCGATTCCGTAAAGGCGTCGCGGAAGAGGCCGCCGCTGCAGGCGAGCGTCAGGACGGAAGATGCTGCCGGAGGATCGGGATCAGTTTCCCCGCGAACTCGAGCGCCTGTCGTCGCGCTTCGTCGGATTTCTCACGCCGGAGTCGCCCTGCCAGGCCAGCATGACGACGGCGCCATCCGTACGCCGCCGCGTCAGACCATCCCAAATCATGTAGGCCTTCGCCTGGTAAATCTGCGACACGATCCGGCCGTTGATGTCGTACCAGAACAGGATCCCGCGCCTGACGCCGTCTTTCTCGCGCGTCACCTCGGCGATGTCGAACGGCGCATTCGATCCCGGGCCGATCCTGGACGCGGCGAGTCCCAGCTGATCGGCGGCCGTGCCCGCCAGCTCTTTTCCCTGCTCCTGGTGCCTGTAGTACGCGACGTAGAGCTGCACCTCAATCCCGGCTGGATTTCGGTACGCCCGCATCAGCTCGTCGTCGGCTGCCCCGAAGCGGGATTCACCCTCGGGCGTCGGATAGGCGTCGACCAGATCTTCGTCCACTCCTCGGAAGGGCGCTGACCGGCCGGACGCCGTGAGGGTCCAGTCGCCGATTCTGGCGGGCAGTTCACGCAGGTCCCGGTTGAGAGCGACGTCGCGCGAGACAGCGAGCAGGCGCGATGCGCCCGCGGCGATCATGACGACTACGACGACGGCGTCCAGCCAGGCGCGGCGGCGTATTGCCGATGCCGGAGGGGCGGCAGCCGTCGAGACGCTGGCGGCCGTGGCGCCGGATGGCGCGAGCAACCTGAAACATGCCGCAACGGCCACATATCCAAGCATCGCGACGACCAGGCCCTCGGACACGTGCGCGTACGAGCCGAGCAGGTTGCCGTCGCCCAGCCCCCTGAATGCCAGCCAGCCGACGAGCGCGATGCGAAACCCGTTGCTCAGGTACGTGATCAGGATCGCCAGGACCACCAGCACGATGCGCCGGATCCGGCCGGTCATCCACAGGTACGCAGCCGGCACCACCATGGCGATCATGGCGACGAGCTGGTTGACGCCGCTGCACTCGCGCATCACGGCCAGCGTGTGGCGCGGCAGCACGATGTTCGTCCCCTCGCGCAGGACCGGAATGCCGATCACGTCCAGCACGTCGGAGGCGATCCGCGCCGAGACGAACCGGCTCGGCTCCTGCAGCCGCTCGATCGGGGCGTTCCACATCGGGACCATCAGGAGGAGGTACGCCAGCGGAAACCAGTACTCCTTGAACGCGCGCCGGCCGAAGATGAGCAGGACGAAACCGGCCAGCGTCACCACCAGCGAGGCCTGTTCGACGCTGATCATCGACGCGACGCGGCCGACCATCAGGATGGCGACGCCGCCGAGCGTGAGCGCCATGCCGAGCAGGTAGTCCGGTCCGTCGACGACGGCCGGCGATTCCTGCCACATGGTCCAGCAGATGTACGCCGAGATGATCGGGACGAGGAATCCGTAGGAATAGAGCGCATTGGCCGACCAGATGTCGACCATGGAGGCGATGACGGTCCCGTAGCAGATGGCGAAGACCGCGAGAGCGGCCGCCAGCACCGCGAGGCTGGGGCGCTGACCGACAGGCTCCCACACTACAGGAGGGGACGACTCTTCAGGCATGGCAATGGGCGACTGTCCTACTAGCAAGGATCCATCCACGCCTCATGCGTGGCCGGGCGTGCCAAACCGTCAGGGAATCGGGAGCTACCGCCGGCGTCGAGCAGCAGCCGCTCACCCAGACTCCATGGTGTCGAACAAAAGTCCTCCGATCGGGAGACTATCTGGCGCTATATTGGAGAACTGGTGATGACCGGCCGCGGCCGCAGCCCCTGAGTCGGCCGGCGCTCAACGGACCTCTCTTTGCTTCCTCAAGGCGACGAACGCATGGCCGAACCTCAATCGCAGCCTGGCAGCGGGGCGTCCCGGCGGTGGGTCGGGATGCTGCTGGCGATGGCAGCCCTTCTCGCCTCCGCGCTGGCCTGGAGCGGGACGTCCCTCAAGGCCATCGTCACATCGCTGATTCACTAAGTCCAGTCAGATGGAGAAGATCCGCATCGAGCAGCACAGCGTCTCGGGCGCGCTGTGGTTCGGGGGATGGCTGTTCTCAATCGGCTATCTGCACCTGACCTTCTGGAAGGCCGTCCTGGCGATCCTCCTGTGGCCGTACTACCTCGGGGTGACGTTCGGCACGCTCCCCCACTGATGCCATCGGCAATTGTTCGGAAGCCTGATCGATGGCCAGCCGCAGGGGCTGTTGGAGCCGGACGCCGTCAGTCCGACGGCAGGCGCAGCGGCCGCTCGAACCACGCGACGTCGATGTACCGGTCGAACTTGCGTCCCACCTCGGTGAACACGCCGACGTCGCGAAACCCGCAGCGTCGATGGAGCGCGAGCGACGCGGCGTTGGGCAGGCTGACGCCTGCCAGGATCCGGTGAATGTCTTCGCCCGCGATGCTCTCGAAGAGGGTCTCGTACAGCAGCCGGCCGATGCCGCGGCCGACGACGTCGGGCCGGCAGTAGACGCTGGCCTCGACCGACGTATCGTAGGCCGGCTTCGGCCGGAAGCGGCTCGTCGTCGCGTACGCCACCGCGGGGTCGCCCTCCAGATCGCAGACCAGCAGCCGACAGGGCCCGCCCCGCATGTGGTCGTCGAACCACGGCCGGCGATCCCCGACGGAGAACTGGCGCGTGTCGAACGTGACGGCCGTGTGGACGACGTAGTGGTTGTAGATCGCCGTCAGCGACGGCAGGTCGTCCGCCTCTGCCGGTCGTACCGATGCGGATTCCATCGCGCGCTCCTCGACGACAGCCTAACGGCGACCGAGCAGCGCGCACAAGGAGGCGCCGGCGCCTGCGTGCTAGCATGACCGCGGGCCATGTTTCGGGTTGCGAGCGCGAGCATCGTGATCGCGGGCCTGCTCGCCGCAGGCCCGGCGGTGGTGCGGGCCGACGAGCGGGCGCCCGACGGCCTCCCCCTTGTCGTCGGGACCAAGGAGGCGCCGCCGTTCTCCTTCAAGCGGCCGGACGGCTCGTGGACCGGCATCAGCATCGATCTCTGGCGCGCGATGGCGGCCGAGCTCGGCTATCGGTACGAGCTCCGCGAGACCGATCTGCCGGGCCTCATCGACGGCGTCCGCACGCGGCGCTTCGACGCGGCGGTGGCGGCGCTGACGATTACCCCCGACCGTGAGACCGAGCTCGATTTCACCCACCCGTTTCACGTGTCCGGCCTCGCCATCGCCGTCCGCGGGAACGACCGCGCCGGCTGGTTGACCGTGGCGCGGCAGTTCTTCTCGCCGGCGTTTCTCCAGGTCGTGCTGGCGCTCGCCGGCCTGCTGCTCGTCGTCGCGACATTGGTCTGGCTGTTCGAGCGACGCCGGAATGCGGAGCAGTTCGGCGGCGGCACGGCGCACGGCATCGCCGCCAGCTTCTGGTGGTCGGCTGTCACGATGACGACGGTCGGATACGGCGACAAGGCGCCGCGCACCGCGGGCGGGCGCATCGTCGCGCTCGTGTGGATGTTCACCGCGCTGATCGTCATTTCCAGCTTCACGGCGTCGATCACGACCAGCCTGACGGTGGGAGCCCTGCAGGGGCGGATTCGCGGACCAGACGACCTGTCGCAGGCCCGCGTCGGTTCGGTCCCGCGGTCGACCAGCGCCGAGTATCTCGGCTGGCGACAGCTGCCGTTCACGTCGTTTGCGACGCCGGACGCGGCCCTGCAGGCGCTCGCGCGCGGCGACATCGACGCCGTTGTCTACGACGCGCCGATCCTGCGCTACGACGTCCGCCAGCACTTCGGCTCGAACCTGTCGGTGCTGCCCGGCGTGTTCGAACGTCAGTACTACGGGATCGCGCTGCCGACCGGCAGCCCGCTGCGCGAGCGGATCAACCAGGTGCTGCTCCGCCGGATCGCGATGCCCGAGTGGCAGACGCTGCTGCAACGGTATCTCGGGAACACGAGGTAGGCAACACCACGTGCGCCTCCGAACGGTTCGCGGGTGCCGCGATTGACTTCCGGATGATCACCGTATCGCCGCAGAGGAGAGCGGACGTGCGACGCGGCGCGCGCCTGGCTGCGGCGCTCACGATCCACTTCGCTGCCGCAGTCGCGTTGTGGCTCTCGGCCGGTCGCCTCGCTGTCGCGAGCGCGCGCCCCCATCCCGCTCGAGTCGGCCTGCTCTCTTCCCCGGCTCTCCTGACGGCGGCATTGGCCATCGCGCTGGTGTCAGCCGTCACCGACACGCCGCGGCTGCGGCGTTCGCGCGTGCTGCTGCTCGCTCTGCCCACGGCGCTGCCGTGGGTGCCCGTCCGGATGCCGGCGTCGGCGCTGGTGTGGGCCGGTCCCGTTTCGTGGCTACTCTGGGCCATGGTCGCCCTGGGACTGCTGTGGCCGGCGCTCCAGCGTGCCTGCGCGAGCGTTCAGGCCTTCCGGTCGCCACGTCGTGCCCCCTGGATCGCGGGGCTGCTGGCGTTCGTCGTCTATCTCGGCGTGCACGACCGCGTCAGGTCCCAGATGCCGACGGGCGACGAACCGGCCTACCTGGTGGTCGCCGACAGCATCGTCCACGACCACGACATCCGGATCGAAAACAACTACGAGCAGGGCGACTATCACGCCTTCTATCCACTGCCGCTCAAGGCCGACTACCTGCGACGTGCGCAGACCGGCGTCATCTATTCGGTTCACCCGCCCGGCCTGCCGTTTCTCGTCGCTCCGGCGTTTGCCGTCTCCGGATACCCCGGGGTGGTCGTGTTCCTCGCGCTCGTCGCCGCGGCGGCCACCTCCCTGGCGTGGCGGGCGGCCTGGGTCGTGACCGCCGACGCCGCGGCCGCGTGGTTCGGATGGGCCGCGGTGGCGCTGTCCGTGCCGTTCTGCTTCCATGCCTTTGCCGTCTACCCCGAGGGGCCCGCCAGCGCCTGCCTCGTGCTCGGTATCCTCGCGCTGATGGAGGAGTGGCGAGGGGCCTGGCGGCTTCTCGCGGTCGGCGCGGCTCTCGGGCTGCTGCCCTGGCTCCATCCCCGGCTGTCGGTGCCGGCCGGAGTCCTCCTGCTGGTGCTGGCGTGGCGTCTGGTCGAGCGTCCCGGCGGGCTCCGACGCGCGCTCCTGCTCGCCACGATGCCGGTCATCAGCTGGCTGGCGTGGCTCGGCTACTACTGGGTCCTGTACGGGTCGCCGAGCCCCGCGGCGGCCTATGGCGCCGGCGCCACCGGCACGTCGCTACTCAACGTGCCGCGCGGCGTCGCGGGACTCCTGTTCGACCAGCAGTTCGGGCTGCTCATTGTCGCTCCGGTCTACCTGTGCGCGATGGCCGGCTTCGTCCCGCTGTGGAGGACGGCACGACGCCTCAGCGTGGAGCTTGCCGCCGTCCTGGGCGCGGCGGCGCTCGTGGCGGCGATGTACTACATGTGGTGGGCCGGCTTCAGCGCGCCCGCCCGCTTCCTCGTCGTGGTCCTGCCGGCGCTCGCCGTCCCGACCGCGCTGGCGTTCCACGCCGCACGACGAGGGGCGACGCGTCAGATCGAGGCGGCGCTGCTGGCAATCACCGTGGCCAGTACCGACGGTGATCGCCCTGGCCGGCCGCGGCACGCTCCTCTACAACCTTCGCGACGGATTCTCGACCCGTCTCGCCTGGATCAGTCCGAGCGTGGACCTGACTCGTGCGTTTCCGTCGATGTTCCGCGACGATCCTGTGCCGCCGCTGGGCATCGCGGCCGTCTGGATTGCCGCGATCGGCGTCACGGCGCTGGCAGGACGGCTGGCGGGGCGACTGACCCGGTCCGGCTACAGCCTGGCGGCCGTCCAGGGAATCGCCGGCGCCACTGCGGCGATGGCCGCGCTCTCAGTCATCTGGCGCGCGGATCGGGTCCAGGCGCTCAAGATGGACGCGGCGATCCTGCTCTTGAAGGCGCAGAGCGAATCGCCCGGTCGGGTCGCCGTCCGCTTTCCGCCGCTCGAAGAACTGCGGGGGGATCTCGTGCCCTCGTATCTGGCGCTCGCGGACACCACGCCGCGCGAGCATGCGGCCGGTCAGCCGCTGGTCGCCCTCTTCGCACCGCCGGTCGGCACCTACCGGCTGTCGGCTGAGCTCGACGGCGACGGCGCGGGCGTCGTCTCGCTCTGGCTCGACTCCCAGTCGCCGCCGCAATGGACCTGGACCCTCGACGGCTCGCGCACCTTCTGGAGCGCGCGGTTCCGAATCGCGGAGGCGACGGGAGGGCTGGAGGTCCACGCGGACGAGGCCGCGCGGCGGACCGTCCGGCGACTGACCATGCGGGCCGTCGGCGTGGATCTCCACGCGGACGAGGCGGTCGCCCTCCGCGTGGCGCGGTACGGCCCGTCGGTGGTGTTCGTCCGCGCCGGGCGGCCCTTCCTGGAGAAGCCCGGGATGTGGATTCCCGGAGGCCGCAGCGCCGACCTGATCGTGTCTCCGGACCCCGGCGCGCACCCGAGATTGTTCGTCCGCAACATCTCGAAGCCGAATCACGTGACGCTCGGGATCGGGGCGTGGCAGGAGATCCTCGACCTGACGCCGCGCGAAGAGCGCACGTTCGATCTCGAGAGGGTCTCGAGCGCCCCTCGTTCCATCGCGGTGCACGTCGAGTCGTCGGCGGGCGTGCGGCCGAGCGACGTGAACCCGGCCAGCACCGACACGCGGGAACTGGGGTGCTGGCTCGAAGTCCGTTGAGGCGGCGGCAGTCAGCCGCTCACGCCGCTCGACGCGGCTCGATGCGATAGGCGCATCGCAGGCCTCCCGACACGATGTGCTCGGTTCGTTCGACCGACACCCGCGGTCCGAGCACGGCGCGGAACAGCTCGAGCTCCGTCGCGCAGAACCCCTGACAGGCCTGCGCGGCGGCGCAGATGGGGCAGTGGCGCTCCACGAAGAGAAACGCCCTGCCGTCGCGCCGCACCTCGGCCATGTACCCTTCTTCGCTCCGGATGCGCGCGAGCTCCCGAACCTTGTCGTTCAGCGAGGCCGCCGAGGCGAGACGCGCGCGATAGGCGGCCGTCTGGCGCGCCAGACGCGATTCGAGCACCTTGTCGACCCCGGAGGGTCCGAGCGCGTTCCCGATGGCATCGATGAGCGAGACGCTCAGCTCCGCGTACGCGTCGGGAAACAGGCGGTCGGCGGCGCGCGTGAGGCGCCAGTGCTTGGCCGGGCGGCCGAGCGGCACGGGCCGCTCGTCGGCCGTCACGAGCTTCTCCCGCTGCAGCGCGTACAGGTGCTGGCGCACGGCCATCGGCGTCAGGCGCAGCCGCCTGGCGAGCCTGGCCGAGTCGAGCGGCCCCTCGGCCTTGAGGAGCTTGACGATGGCGCGGCGCGTCGTGCCGGCCGGGCGCGGGGAGGTCTCGGCCATGCCTTATTTGTAAAGTAGAAGCTTTACAAAGTCAACGGCCGTCCGGTATGCTGGCACTTGATAAAGAAATATATTTAGAAAGGAGCCAGTCATGGATCGGCTGAACGGATTGCGGGTCGCGGTGACCGGCGGCACCTCGGGCCTCGGCCTGGCGCTCGTGGACGCGCTCGCCCGCCGCGGCGCGCGGGTGGCGTTCGTCGCCCGCGGAGGCGGGCGCGTGGCGCGCGTCGCGCGCGAGCGCGCCGGCGTGTTCGGAATCGTCGGCGACGTGTCGCGGAAAGACGACGTCTATCCCATCGCGGTGCAGATGCTCGGGGAGCTCGGCGGCCTCGACGTCCTCGTCAACAACGCCTCCGACCTCGGTCCGCCCGGACTGCGCCTGCTGGCCGACACGGACTGCGAGGATCTGGAGCGCGCGCTCGCGACCAATCTCGTCGGCCCGTTCCGCCTCACCAGAGCCGTGCTGGGCGCGCTGGCGGCGTCGGCGCGGGAGCGGCGCGGCGCACTCGTCGTGAACATCTCGAGCGACGCCGCCGTCGAGCCGTATCCGGCGTGGGGTGCGTACGGCGCGTCGAAGGCGGCCCTGCGGCACATGAGCGCGATCTGGGACGCCGAGCTCGCCGCCGACGGCGTCCGCTTTCTGTCGCTGGACCCGGGCGACATGGACACGCCCTTTCACGCGCTGGCGGTACCGGAGGCGGATCCCTCTTCCCTGAAGCGGCCGTCGGCGGCGGCGCTCGAGATCATCGACGCGGTCGTGAACGCCCTGCCGGCGTCGCCGGCGCCGGGCGAAGCGCTGCCGGCGAAGGCAGGAGCGGGGCGCTCGTGATCGCCGCCACCGTACCCGTTCAACGGCCGGCCGACGCGAAGCTCCTGGTGGTCGATGCCGACGGGCGCGCCACCGACGCGCGGCGGCGCGACCTCGTCGGCTACCTGCGTCGCGGCGATCTCGTCATCGCCAACGACGCGGCGACGCTGCCGGCCAGCCTCTCGGGCATCCATCTCGCGACCGGCGCGCCCGTCGAGGTCCGGCTGGCGGGCCGGCGCTCGCTTTTGCCCGATGACGTCGAGCGCTTTGCCGCCCTCGTGTTCGGGGCCGGGGACTTCCGCACGCCGACCGAAAGCCGGCCGCCTCCGCCGCCGATGATGCCCGGCGACTCTCTTGTTCTCGGCCCGCTCCGGGCAACCGTCGACGGCCGGCTCGGGCATCCGCGGCTGGTGTCACTGCGCTTTCAGGGCACGGCCGGCGAGATCTGGAACGGGATCGCGCGGCACGGACGTCCGATCCAGTATGCGCACCTGACGGCGCCGCTGGCGCTCTGGGACGTCTGGACGGCTGTGGCCGGTCGACCGGTGGCCTTCGAGCCTCCGTCCGCGGGCTTCGTGCTCGACTGGTCGGTGCTCGCGGCGTTCCGCGAACGCGCCATCCGGTTCGCCACCCTGACGCATGCGGCCGGCATTTCCTCGACCGGCGACGCCGCGCTCGACGCGCGCCTTCCCTTCGACGAGGCGTACGACATCCCGCGCGCGACCGCTCTCGCCGTCGCCCGAACCCGTTCGGCCGGCGGCCGCATCATCGCCGTCGGCACGACGGTGGTGCGGGCGCTCGAGCACGCGGCGCTGGCCGACGGCATCGTGCGAGCCGGACCGGGCGTGGCGACCGAACGGATCAATGCGGGCACGCGGCTGAGCGTGGTGGACGCGATCGTCTCCGGCGTGCACGAGCCTGGCACCAGCCACTACGAGCTGCTGCGTGCCTTCGCGGCGTCCGACGCCCTGAGGGAGGCCGATCGGCTGATGGACCAACGCGGCTACCGCACGCACGAATTCGGCGATTCGGTGCTCGTCGAACGGCGCACCCGCGATTGCCAAACGCGTGGAGTACCGCCTATGCTCGCTCCGTGGGCCAGCCCGACGCCATCGTCATCGGATCCGGACCGAACGGCCTGGCCGCCGCGATAGTCCTCGCCCAGGCGGGACGAAGCGTGACGGTGTTCGAGGCCGGGCCGGTCGTGGGCGGCGGCGTGCGCTCCGGGGAGCTGACGCTCCCCGGCTTCACGCACGATATCTGTTCCGCCGTCCATCCGCTCGCCGTTGCGTCACCCTTGTTCAGGACGCTGCCGCTGTCGCGGCACGGACTGGAATGGATCGAGCCGCCGGCGATGATCGCCCACCCCCTCGACGGGGAGCCCGCCGCCGTGTCGTACCGGTCCCTGGACGCGACCGCCCGCGGGCTTGGGCGCGACGGCCCGGTGTACCGACGACTGGTCGGATCCGTCGCGGCTTCGTGGCCGCTCATCGGCGACTCGATCCTCGGGCCGCCCATGTGGCCCGCGCACCCGCTGGCGATCGCGCGCTTCGGGCTCCAGGCGGTCCGGTCGGCGAAGGCCGTTGCCAGCGCCTTCGAGACGACGGCGGCGCGCGCGCTCTTTGCCGGCATCGCGGCTCACGGCATGCTGCCGCTCGAGCGCAGGCCGAGCGCCGCGTTCGCCCTGGTCCTCGGCGCGATGGCCCACGTCGCCGGGTGGGTCCTGCCGCGGGGGGGCGCCCAGAACCTGACCAACGCGCTGGTCGCGCATCTTCGGTCGCTCGGCGGCGAAATCGTCACCGGCGCGCGCGTGGAGTCGATTGACGAACTGCCGCCGGCGCGGGCCGTGCTGTGCGACCTGTCGCCGCGACCGCTGCTGGCGGTGGCCGGGCGGCGGCTGCCGGCCTGGTATCGGCGGAAGCTCGAGCGGTATCGCTACGGGATGGGCGTCTTCAAGATGGACTGGGCGCTCGACGCGCCGATTCCCTGGCGCGACGCGGCGTGCGCCGAGGCGGGGACCGTGCACGTCGGCGGCTCCTTCGACGATCTCGCCCGATCGGAGCGCGAAGCCTGGAGCGGGCTCGTCGCCAGCCGGCCGTTCGTGCTCCTGACGCAGCCCTCGCTGTTCGATCCGTCCCGCGCGCCGGAGGGCCGCCACACCGCGTGGGCGTACTGCCACGTCCCTCACGGCTCGGATGCCGACATGCTGCGGGCCGTCGAGGCGCAAATCGAGCGCTTCGCGCCGGGCTTCCGCGACCGCGTGCTGGCCCGATCGATCCGGCGCCCGGCCGATATCGAGCGCGACAACGCCAATCTCGTCGGCGGAGACATCGCGGCTGGCGTGACCGACCTGCGACAGCTGTTCACACGACCGACCTGGCGCACCTACGCCACGCCGGCCAAAGGCCTGTACCTCTGCTCGTCGTCGACCCCGCCCGGCGTGGGCGTGCACGGCATGTGCGGCTATTTCGCCGCCCGCCTCGCGCTGCGCGAGGCGCTCGCCTGACCCCGCGAGCCGCGTGAACCCGGTCGTCGCCGGCGTTCAGGGCCGGCGGTCCGCGCGCTCATCGAGCGCGCCACGGAGACCGGAACGGTCCGATCTCCGTGGCAGGAAGGACTAGCGGCGGCCGACGGTGTCGCTTGGAAGCGGCGGCGTGCTGGCCGGCGGCACGCGATGGTGGGTGGCCTGTTCGAACGCGTATGCCAGGCCGATCAGTCGCGGTTCGCTGAAGGCGGGACCGGAGAAGGTCACGCCATAGGGCGCCGGCTCGGGCACGAAATCGGGCGGAAATGGCGGCGACGCGGTGTTGTCGACGAAGCCGCCAGGCACGACGATGCTCGGATAGCCGGCCCGCGCGGCGATGTTCGCGCCGCGGTTGGCCGGGAAGAGGATCGCGTCGAAGTCGTCGCGCGTCCCCGGGATGCCGTCCGGCCCGTTGTAGATGGCGTCGAGGCCGCCCCGCGACAGCGCCAGGTCCATGGCGCGGTCGCTTTCGTACCGCATCGTGTCGGCGCTGCCGGGGGTCGTGTCGAGCTGGTCGGCGGCGAGCGCGAGCACCTGGCCGTACTTCAGCGCCACGGCGGCGTGGGCGTTGTTGTAGGCGATGACGTCGGCCAGGGTGTGCACGGGCGCCGAGGGGCCGAGGCTGGCGAGGTAGCTGTTCAGGTCGCGCTTGAATCCGAAGAGCAGCACGGTCGAACAATCGGACGGCGGCGGGGCGCTGGTGCAGATGCCGAACGCGCTCAGCTGCGTCTGGGTCGGGATGTCGAGCGGATCCTCGACGTGGGCGCCTTTCGCGCGCAGCACCGCGACGGCGTTCTCCATGACGGCGATCTGGCTGGGACTGAGCGTCACGACGTTGCTCGAATTCGTCCAGTACCCGAAATGCGGAACGGCGATGCGCGCGCCGCCTAGCGCGTGGCGGTTCAGGAACCGCGTGTAGTCGTCGAAGCACGTGCCCGGCGTCAGGCATGCCGCGGTCGCGGGATCGTTCGGGTCGAACCCCGCGATCACGCTGAGCAGCTTCGCCGCGTCGGTGACCGTGCGGGCGAGCGGACCGGCGGTGTCCTGGTCCGCCGTGATCGGGATGATGCCGTCGCGGCTGACCAGGCCGAGGGTCGGCTTGATGCCCACGTCGAGATTCTGGGTGCCCGGGCTCAGAATCGAGCCCGACGTCTCGGTGCCGATCGCCACGGTCACGAGATTGGCCGAGACCGCGATACCGGGGCCCGAGCTCGATCCGCCCGGCGAGAGGACCGGCCGGCCGTCGTTGAACGGGGCGACGTCGCGCGGATCGACGCGCGGGTCGAACGGGTTGAAGCCGTAGCCGCCGAGCGAGCTGTAGCCGGCCGGCATGCCGTTGGTCAGGAAGTTCGCGAACTCGGTCAGCGTCGCCTTGCCCATGATGATCGCGCCCGCCCTGCGCAGCCGCCGCGTGATGAACGCGTCGTCGGGCGGGACCGAGCCCGTGAGCGCGACCGAGCCCGCGGTGGTCGGCATGTCGAACGTGTCCACGTTGTCCTTCAGGAGCATCGGGATGCCGTCCATGAAGCTGCGCGCACGGCCGTGATGACGGTCGACGTCGCGCGCGGCGTCGAGGGCATTCGGATTGTGCGTGAGATACGCGTTCAGGGCCGGACCGGCGTCGTCGTACGCGGCGCTGCGCGCGAGGTACATCTGCACGAGGCGGTGCGCCGAGACCAGACCGGTCTGTTCGGCCTTCTGAATGTCCGCGATGGTCGCCTCGACCAGATGGAACCGCGACGAGCCCTCGCCGTGCGGATTGGCCGCCACCGAGACCCGCCACGTCAGCAGCGACGCGGCGATCAGAAGGAGCAGCGTGGGACGGACCCCGAGACGGTGCATGTGTCACCTCCAAGGAGAAACGGCGCCGGGGAAGTGACGGCAACATGGGCCGCAGCGGGCGGCGGGTCAATCCCCGTTGCACGAAATATCGGTCGCGCCACGAGACCGTGCACTCTCCAACGCCGGGGCGGGTTCCGGCGGAACAGAGGTGAGCTCAGGAGAAGCGACGGGCAGGAGCGGTCAGCTGAGGGGCGGGAGGGGTCAGCTGATGGGCGAGCGCAGGCGCGGCAGCTCGGTGTCCGGCGAATGGAGCTTGTACAGGCTGCCGGTGGCGTCCAGGCGGTACTTCGCCACGGCATCGGTCACCGGGTTCCCGTAGAGGTCGCGTGGTGCCGGCTCGACCCAATCCGTGAACGGGTGGCGGTCAGGTGTGTCAGGCGATGTCGGGCCGGGCGCGGGAACGCTCGAGGTGACGGGGGCGCCGCCGCGCACGCCGGCCGACGGGTGGACGGCGGGCGTCCGATGCACGTACGCTGAGATCGTCAAAGTCACGGCAATCGCCAGGGTCGCCCCGAGCGCCGTCCGGAGGCCGAGCCGAGCCGCCAGTGACATCTCCGATCCTCCGGGGCGCCTCGGTGCAACGCGGGTGCCACGCGAGTCAGGGTGGCGCCTCTGTTGCAGGGTTTGCAGGGTCGATGGCCATGTCCATGAGCGTTCTTCGTCAGCGTGTCGCCGGGCTCATGGCGGAGGCGCGCGCCGCCGCCCGGCAGTACCCGCGCCTCGTGGCCGTCGTGGGCGGGGGCTTCCTGCTGCTCACGCTCCTCTCGATCGTGGCGGGTGTGTCCTTCGTCGTGGGCCTCGGACGCGGGCTGCCCGACCAGCAGGCCATCCGCCGGATCGGCGAGATGGACCAGGCGACCGCCATCTTCGACGTCGACGACGACCTCGCGTTCACGCTCTACAAGGAACAGCGCATCGAGGTGCCGATCTCGGCGATGTCGCCGAACCTCCTTCACGCCATCGTCGCGATTGAGGATCAGCGCTTCTACCAGCATCACGGGTTCGATCTGATCAGGATGGCGTCGGCCGCGCTGGCCAACCTGCGCCACGGGCGCGCCGCGCAGGGCGGCAGCACGATCACGCAGCAGCTGGCGCGCCAGAGCTTTCTGACGCTCGACAAGACGCTGCATCGCAAGCTGCAGGAGCTGATCCTCGCCGCGCGAATCGAGCGGATGTTCTCGAAGTCGCAGATTCTCGAGCTCTATCTGAACAAGGTGTATTTCGGCGACGGGCTGTACGGCGTGGAGGCGGCCTCGCGCGGCTTCTTCGGCAAGCACGCGTCGGAACTGACGCTGCCCGAGGCGGCGCTGCTCGCCGGGCTGGTGAAGTCGCCGTCCACGTACGCGCCGACCGTCAGTCCCGGGCGCGCGACCGCCCGCCGCGACATCGTCCTGCAGGCGATGCTGGACGCCGGCATGATCGATCGCCGGACATGGCAGGAGGCGCGCGGGTCGAAGCTCGCCCTGCACGACACGCTGCGCGCCGAGGAGCCGCATGGGCTGTACTTCAAGGAAGAGGTGCGGCGCCAGCTCGTCGACCGCTTCGGCTGGCAGCGGGTCTACCAGGGTGGCCTGCGGGTGTATTCGACGATCGACATGAA
Source organism: uncultured Acidobacteriota bacterium (assembly GCA_963840225.1). GTDB lineage: Bacteria > Acidobacteriota > Vicinamibacteria > Vicinamibacterales > CAVVIG01 > JBLMXQ01. Next base: position 486,431 of record CAWIYH010000003.1, on the reverse strand, counting down.
GATGCAGGCGGCCGCCGAGGACATCATGCGCCGCTCGCTCGACGCGATCGACCTCGAACGCCAGAAGGTGATGGCGCGCCGGGGACGGAAGGGCGAGGCCGCCCCCGCCCCGCAGAAGCTGCAGGGCGCGCTCGTCGCCATCGATCCGGCGACGGGCCATGTCCTCGCCATGGTGGGCGGCCGCGACTTCGCCGAGAGCCACTTCAACCGAGCGATTCAGGCGCACCGGCAGCCCGGTTCGGCCTTCAAGCCGTTCGTCTACGCCGCGGCGCTCGAGAACGGGTACACGCCAGCCACGGTCATCGACCATCTCAACGATCCGGTGGCGACGCTCGAGGGCGACTGGACGCCCGAGGACGAGCACCTCGACTCCGACTCGCTCACCATGCGCACGGCGCTGCGGACGTCGAGCAACCGCGCCGCCGTGCGCCTGTTGCAGGACATCGGCATCCCGCAGGCCGTCCGGTGCGCGAAGGACATGGGGGTGGGCGACGTGCCCAGCGTGCCGTCGCTGGCCCTCGGCTCGGGCGAGGTCACGCTCGAGTCCATGACCGCCGCCTACGCGGCGTTCGCCAACCACGGGCGCGTGCCCCAGCCGCTGCTGATTCGCCGCGTCGAGGACGAGAACGGCACGGTCCTCTTCGAGGCGCACGACGCCAGCACGCAGGCCATCAGCGACACCACCGCGTTCCTGATGAGCAGCATGCTCGCCGACGTGATCAACGCCGGCACGGCGTATCCGGCGCGCCGGATCGGCTTCACGCTGCCGGCGGCGGGGAAGACCGGCACGACCAACGACTTCGACGACGCGTGGTTCGTGGGGTTCACGCCGAAGCTGGCGACCGGCGTCTGGGTCGGCTTCGACCAGCCGCAGACGATCCTGCCGAACGGGTTCGCCAGCGAAATCGCCGTGCCGGTGTGGGCGAGGTTCATGAAGGTCGCCACGGCGGGCGACAAGCCCGAGTGGCTCGAGGCGCCCGACACCGTGACGACCGCCCGGGTGTGCCGGCTGTCGGGCAAGCTCGCCACCGAGGGGTGCGAGCACGTGCAGGTCGCCGATGCCGACGGGCAGCTCGTGACGCGGTCGATGGTCTACACGGAATACTTCGCCCGCGGGACCGAGCCGACCACGTTTTGCGATCTGCACCCGACGCGCGGGCTGTTCGGCAAGATCGCCGATCTGTTCGGCGGGGGCGACAAGCCGGCCCCGCCGCACGTGGTGGCGGACGTCCCCGCTCCGGCGGCCGCGGCCACGGCGAATGCCGCCGCCCGGGCGGACGCCGACGCCGCCCACGCCGAAGCGCCGAAGAAGAAGAAGCGCGGCTTCTGGGCGCGATTCTTCGGCCTCGGCAAGGACGAAGACAAGAAGCAGGACGAGAAGAAGAAGAAGGACAAGAAGCCTGGAGGCTAGAGGCTAGAGGCTAGAGGCTGGAGGCTGGAGGCTGGAGGCTGGAGGCTGGAGGCTGGAGGCTGGAGGCTAGGAGGCCGCGGAAAAACGGTTCGCCATGCGGGATCGACACCGGGGCGATCCCGTCCCACCATGCCGAGCATGCGAGGAGATGACCGCCAGCCCGACACGATGTTCAGTTATGTTTCGGCCGAGCGGCGCGTGCCGAAGGACCACCCGCTCCGTGCGATCCGGACGCTCGTCGACGGGGTGTTGCGCGACATGTCGCGGGAATTCGACGGTCTGTACGCGACGGTCGGACGCCCGTCGATTCCGCCCGAGCGCTTGCTGCGGGCCCAGCTGCTACAAATCTGCTATTCGATTCGCAGCGAGCGGCTGTTGATGGAGCAGCTGGACTACAACCTGCTCTTTCGCTGGTGTGTCGGCTTGGAGATGGACGAGTCAGAAGAGCTTTCAACGGAAGGATGGAGACACGGACGGGGACGGGAGCAACTTCCGCGGGCAGACTCGCACGAACGACACGCACGCTTCGAAGACGGACCCCGAGGCCCGGCTGTATCGCAAGTCGAACAATGCCGAGTCTCGGCTGGCCTATCTGGGACACCTGTTGATCGAGAATCGCCACGGGCTGATCGTGGACGCCATGGCGACGCAGGCCGACGGCTACGCCGAACGAGACGCCGGCCTGCTGATGCTGCACGCGCAGTGGAAGCGCGCGCCGGGCCGCCGTCGCACCGTTGGCGCCGACAAGGGGTACGACGTGCGGGACTTCGTGGACACCACGCGGGCGTTGGGAGCGACACCGCATGTCACGCAGAACCTCACGCGACGCGGGCAGCGCCATCGACGGTCGCACGACACGGCACGTCGGCTATGCGATGAGCCAACATGCCCGCCCGCGGATCGAGCCGGCGGTTGGGTGGCTGAAGACCATCGCCTGGATCCGACGGTGAAGTGGTGCGGCCTGGCGAACGTCGACTGGCTGTTTGTCTTCGCGAGCGCCGCGTTCAATCTGATCCGCTTGCCGAAGCTGCTGCCGCAGCCAGCGTGAGGAGCTCGAGTGGTCCCTGCTCGCCGGTGCCGCCGCCACACCGAGGCCGTTCAAGACCAAGCCGGGTCTGTTGAACTCGTACGGCGCGCCGGTCGTCAGACGATCGCGCATAATCAGCCGTTTTTCCGCGGCCTCCTAGACTAGAGGCTGGAGGGCTCCAGCCCCCAGCCTCCAGCCCCCAGCCTCCAGCCCCCAGCCTCCAGCCCCCAGCCCCCAGCCTCCAGCCTCCAGCCTCCAGCCTCCAGCCTCCAGCCTCCCCGAGTGCATACGATATCGAAAGGTGCCCTTCCGCGACGTGGTCGGCCACCGTCGGCTCGTGACGCTCCTTCGGCGCTCCATCCAGCGGGAATCGCTCCCGCCGAGCCTGATCTTCGCCGGGCCCTCCGGGGTCGGCAAGCGGCTCGTCGCGACCGCGACCGCCCAGACGCTCAACTGCACCTCGCGGGTGGAACGGGACGAGCAGGCGGCGGGCGTGGACGCCTGCGGCGTCTGTGCGCCCTGTTCGCGCATCGCGCGCGGGGTGCACCCGGACGTGCTCGTGGTGGAGCCCGGCGAGACCGGCGCGATCAGGATCGAGCAGGTGCGCGACGTCATCGATCGCGCGGCGTATCGGCCGTTCGAGGGACGCCGCCGCGTCGTGATCGTGGACGAGGCGGACGCGCTCGTGCCGGCGGCGCAGAACGCGCTGCTCAAGACGCTGGAGGAACCGCCGCCTTCGTCGGTCTTCATCCTGGTGACGCCGCGTCCCGACGTGCTCCTGCCGACGGTGCGGTCGCGCTGCCCCCGGCTGGTCTTCCAGCCGCTCGGCGAGGGCGACGTGGCGGCGGCGCTGATGGCCCGCGGTACGGCGGAGGCCGACGCGCGGGCGGTCGCGTCGCGCTCGGGCGGCAGCCTCCGGGCGGCGCTCGATGAGGGCGCCGAGGATCTGCACGCCGTCGGCGACGTGGCGGAGCGCGTGCTGATGCAGGCGGCGTCCTCCAGCGATCCCGCGCGGCGCATCGAGGGCGCCCGGGACCTGCTCGGGAAGACGAGCGGGAGCGGTGCGGCCGATCGCGAGCAGCTGGCGTCCTGTCTTCGCGCCATGTCGACGCTGCTGCGCGACGTGGAGCTGCTGTCGACGTGCGCGGACGACCGCGGCCTCGCCAACGTCGATCGGCGGGCGGCCCTCGAGCGCCTGACGCGCGCATACGGGGGCGATCGCGGAATTCGTGCGTTTCAGGCGGTGGACCGCGCGCTCGTGGCGCTCGATCGGAACGCCAGCGTGAAGATCGTGGCCGACTGGCTCGTGCTCGAGATCTGATGGACACCTCCACCCGCCTCGTGTCGGTGAAGTTCTCGCCGGTCGGGCGGGCGCAGACCTTTCTGCTCGGCGACCTTCCACGCGCCGAGCCGCCCGCGCCCGGCCAGTCGGTCGTCGTGCGTACGGAGCACGGCCCGGCCCTCGGCACCGTCGTCCGGTCGATTCCCGAGCTGCAGGAGCGGCGGCGGCCGGCGCCCGACGCCGGACAGGAGGTGCTGCGCATGGCGACGCGCGACGATCTGGTCGCGCGCCTGAAGCAGCAGCACCGCGAGCGCGACGCCCTGCGCGTGGCCACGCTCAAGATCCGCGAGCGGGGTTTGTCCATGAAGCTGACCCGCGTCGAGCAGCTGTTCGACGGCTCGCGCCTCATCTTCTATTTCACGGCCGACAGCCGCGTCGACTTCCGCGAGCTGGTGAAGGAGCTCGCGGGCGAATTCCGGACGCGAATCGAAATGCGGCAGATTGGCGTGCGCGACGAGGCGAAGATGCTGGGCGGGTACGGCACCTGCGGCCGTCCGCTCTGCTGCACGACGTTCCTGAACGGGTTCGAGCCCATCTCGATCAAGATGGCCAAGCAGCAGGATCTCAGCCTCAACCCGTCGAAGCTGTCGGGGCTGTGCGGCCGGCTGAAGTGCTGCCTTCGGTACGAGCTGCCCAACGCGAAGGGCGTCGTCCATGGCGGCTGCGGCAGCGAAGGCGGCTGCGACAACCCGACCGGCTGCGGCACGTGCGGCCATTCCTGCACCTGCGGCCGTGCCGAGCCGGAGGCATGACGATCCGGCCCCGCGTGGCCATCACGATGGGCGACCCGGCGGGCATCGGTCCCGAGATCGCCCGCAAGGCGGCCGCCGACGCGGACGTCCTGGACGTCTGCGAGCCGATCCTGTACGGGCCCGAGCACCCCGAGTCGTTCGCGCCCGGCGTGCTCAGCGCCGAGGCGGGGCGCGCCGCCTACGACGCGATCGTGCGCGCGGTCGACGCGGCGCTCGCCGGCCGTGTCGACGCGATCGCGACCGCCCCGGTGAACAAGGAAGCGTTCCGGCTGGCCGGCCTGCCGTGGCCGGGACACACCGACCTCCTCGCGCACCTCACGGGGGCGCGGCATGTGGCGATGATGTTCCACTCCGACGTGCTGCGCGTCGTCCTCGCCACCGTCCACGTCGCGCTCGCCGACGTGCCGCGGCTGCTGACCCGCGACGTGCTCGAGGCGACGATCGCGCTCGCCGCGCGCGAGCTGCCGCGGTTCGGCGTGGACGCGCCCCGGATGGCGGTGGCCGGGCTCAACCCGCACGCCGGCGAGCACGGGCTGTTTGGCCGCGAGGAAGTCGACGTGATGGCGCCGGCGATCGAGGCGTGCCGGAGGCGCGGCATCGACGTCGCCGGACCCTATCCCGCCGATACGCTGTTTGTCCGCGCCAGCCGCGGCGAATTCGATCTGGTGGTCGCCTGCTACCACGATCAGGGGCTGATTCCGGTGAAGCTGGCGGCGTTCGGCCGGGCGGTCAACGTCACGCTCGGGCTGCCGATCGTGCGGACATCGGTCGACCACGGCACGGCCTTCGACATCGCCGGCCGGGGCGTCGCGGACGGCGGCAGCCTGGTCGCTGCCGTGCGCCTCGCGGCGCGGCTGGCCGCCTCGCGCGCCGCCGGCTCGGTGCGAGTCCCTCCGGCCGGTTCGCGCTAGTCTCGAGCTCCTTTCCATGACCAAGACCGAACGCGAGGCGGCGCAGGCGAACATCGCCGAGAACCGCAAGGCGTTTCACGACTATCACCTGATCGAGACCTTCGAAGCCGGCATCGCCCTGCTCGGCACCGAGGTGAAGGCCATCCGCGAAGGGCGCGTGAACCTGCGCGACAGCTTCGCGCGCGTGGAGGACGGCGAGCTGTTTCTCCACAACGTGAACATCAGCTCGTACAGCCATCGCGGGTACGCCGACCACGATCCGATGCGGCGGCGCAAGCTCCTGCTGCACCGGGAGGAGATCCGCAAGCTGATTGGCAAGACGGTGGAGAAGGGCATGACGCTCGTCCCGGTTCGCATGTACTTCAAGAACGGACGGGTGAAAGTGGCGGTGAGCCTGGCCAAGGGCAAGAAGGAATACGACAAGCGTGAGACGATCAAGCGGCGCGAGGCCGACCGCGAGACGCGCGCCGCGATCAAGTCGAGGCGCCGATGATGTCGAGAGGGTGGGTGCCTGATCCCCTCTCCCGTTGCGACCGACCCTCTCGCGGTTAGAATGACCAGATGTCGATTCCGCTGCTCGACCTTCAGGCCCAGTACCGACCGCTCCGCGACGAGATTCTGGCCGCCATCACGCGCGTGTGCGACAGCCAGCGCTTCATCATGGGCCCCGACATCAGCGCGTTCGAGGCCGAGATCGCGGCGCTCGTCGGCGTCGAGCATGCCGTGTCGGTCTCCTCGGGGACCGACGCGCTCCTGCTGGCGCTCATGACGCTGGGCGTCGGGCCCGGCGACGAGGTGGTCACCACCACCTATTCGTTCTTTGCCACCGCCGGCGCCGTCGTCCGGCTGGGAGCGTGCCCCGTTCTGGTCGATATCGATCCGGTGACGTTCAACATCGATCCGGAGCAGGCGGTCGCGGCGATCACGCCGAAGACCAAGGCCATTCTTCCGGTCCACCTGTTCGGGCTCTGCGCCGACATGGATCCGCTGCTCGAGGCGGCCGCGCGCGCCGGCGTGCCCGTGATCGAGGACGCGGCGCAGGCCATTGGCGCCACGTACAAGGGGCGGACCGCCGGCGCGATGGGCGCGCTCGGCTGCTTCTCCTTCTTCCCGAGCAAGAATCTCGGCGCGTTCGGCGACGCGGGCCTCCTGACGACGAACGACGCGACGCTGGCCCACCGGGCGCGCCTGCTGCGCACCCATGGGATGCAGCCCAGGTACTACCACCACGTCGTCGGCGCCAACTTCCGGATGGACGCCCTGCAGGCGGCGGTGCTGCGGGTGAAGGCGCCGCATCTCGAGGCGTGGACCGAGGGGCGGCGGGTCAACGCGCGGCGCTACGTGTCGCTCTTTCGTGACTCGTACGTGGGCGACCTCGTGACCGTCCCGGTGGAACCGGAGGGACGCCGCCACATCTACAACCAGTTCGTGATCCGCTGCCGGGAGCGCAACGCGCTCAAGCAGCACCTCGACGCCGAGGGGATCGGCAACGAGGTCTACTATCCCGTGCCGTTCCACCTGCAGCCGTGCTTCAAGGATCTCGGCTACCCGCGCGGCGCGTTTCCTGAGGCCGAGCGCGCGGCCGACGAGAGCCTGGCGATTCCGATCTACGGTGAGCTCACCCGCGAGCAGCAGGAGACGGTGGTCGGGGCCATCGCGGGATTTGTCGGGGGCCGCCAGCCTTCGCAGGCCGGGTCATGATTCGGAACGAGCAGCCAGCTCGCCGGTCTCGACTGCCGGGCCTGACCACCCAGATCTTCATCGGCCTGGTGCTGGGGGTGGTCGTCGGCTATCTCTGGCCGGCCTTCGGCGTCGCCATCAAGCCGCTCGCCGACGCGTTCCTGCGGATGATCAAGATGATCATCGCGCCGCTGCTCTTCGCGACGCTCGTCGTCGGCATCGCCGGCACCGGCGACCTGAAGGCGATGGGGCGCATCGGCCTGAAGGCGATCGTCTACTTCGAGACGGCGACCACCGTCGCGCTGTTCCTCGGCCTGGCGCTCGTGAACGTCTTCAGGCCCGGCGCCGGCCTGACGATGCCGATCGGCGGGACGGAAGCGCTGACGGCGATGTCGCAGAACCAGCAGCACGCCTGGGACATCTTCCTGCACCTGTTCCCGACCTCCGTCATCGACGCGATGGCGCGCGGCGACATCCTGCAGCTCGTCGTCTTCTCGCTGTTCTTCGGCATCGCGCTCGCCGCGATCGGCCCCAAGGGGCAGCCGGTCATCGACGTGCTCGATGCCACGTCGCACGCGATGTTCAAGTTCACCGGCTACGTGATGGCGTTCGCGCCCCTCGGCGTGTTCGCGGCCATCGCCGCCACCGTCGGCGGCCGGGGGCTCGGGATCCTGCTGACGCTCGGCAAGCTCGTGGCGCTGATGTACGGGGGCCTCGTGATCTTCGTGCTGATCGTCGTCGGCGGCGTGTCGCTGCTCATCCGCGTGCCGTTCCTCACCTTCGTCAAGGCCATCCGCGAGCCGTTCCTGATCGCGTTCACGACCGCCAGCTCGGAAGCGGCGCTGCCGGCCGCCCTCGAGGTGATGGAGCGCTTCGGCGTGCCCAAGAACATCGTCGGCTTCGTGCTGCCGACCGGCTACAGCTTCAATCTCGACGGGACGACGCTGTACCTGTCGCTGGCGAGCGTGTTCGTGGCGCAGCTGGCCGGCGTCCAGATGACCATCGGCCAGCAGCTCGTGATGATGCTGACGCTGATGCTGACCAGCAAGGGCGTCGCCGGGGTGCCGCGCGCGGCGCTCGTGGTCCTGACGGCGACGCTGACCCAGTTCGGCCTGCCGCTCGAAGGCGCGGCCATCCTCCTCGGCATCGACCAGATCATGGACATGGGCCGCACCGCCGTGAACGTGATGGGCAACTGCATCGCGACCGCCGTGGTGGCCAGGTGGGAGGGCGTGCTCGACGACGACCGGATGCGCGCGTTCGAAGCCGAGCCGGCCAGGGCGCTTTGATGCGGGTGGCCGTCATCGGCGCGCGCGGCCAGCTCGGCGCGACCATCGTCGGCGAGCTGGAGATCGGCCCACGACGTGCGGCCCCTCGATCGCGCCGCCCTCGACATCAGCGACGACCGGGCGGTCTACGACGTCATGGGCCGGCTGCGGCCCGAGGCCATCGTGAACTGCGCCGCCTACAACGACGTGGACGGCGCCGAGGACCGCGCGATCCATGCGCTGAGCGTCAACGCGTTCGCGGTGCGCGCCCTGGCCAGGGCCGCCGCGGAGCTGGACGCGGCGCTGGTGCACTTCAGCACCGACTTCGTCTTCGACGGCACCGCGTCGCGCGCGTACGCCGAGGAGGATCCCCCCAATCCTCGCAGCACCTACGGCGCGTCGAAGCTCGTTGGCGAGTGGTTCGCCGCCGACGCGCCGAGGGCGTACGTGGTGCGGGTGGAAAGCCTGTTCGGCCCGGTGGGCGGCACGCCCCGCGGCACCGTGGCCGCGATGGTCGGGCGGCTCGTGGCTGGCGAGGAGGTGCCCGTGTTCGTCGACCGCACGGTGTCGCCGACGCACGTGGGGGACGCCGCCCGAGCCGTGCGTACGCTCGTCGAGCGCGGCCTGCCGGCCGGAACCTATCACTGCGTGAACTCGGGACAATGCACGTGGCTCGAGTTCGCGGAGGCGGCGGCGCGGTTCCTCGGCGTCGAGCCGCGCCTCGTCCCCATCACCCTGGACGGCCAGAAGCTGCGCGCGTCGCGCCCGAAGTTCTGCGCCCTGTCCAACCGCAAGCTGGCCTCGCTCGGCATCGCGATGCCCGACTGGCAGTCCGCCCTCGAGCGCTACGTCCGCCGGCGCGCCGGGCGCGCGCGGGTCTGACGCGCGAACGGTCAGGGACGCGCGGCGCCGCCGGAGGGGCAGCCGGCAGGAACCGCCGATCAGTGCTCGTCGACGACGATCTGGCGGACCAGACGACCGACCGCCAGGCAGGCCGTGAGCCCTGGCGACTCGATGCCGGCCGCGTGCACCACGCGCGGATTGTTCCGGTCCCTCCGGATCAGGAAGTCGGCGAAGGACTCGGCCGGCGGGTTGATCTTGGCGCGGATTCCGCTGCCCGACAGCCGCAGGTCGTCGATCGTGACCGAGGGCAGCAGCTCGCGGGTCGGCTCGACGAACGCTTCGAGCGGCAGGCGTCCGTCCTCGTAGTCGTCCTTGCGATCCTGATACCGGATGGTCGGGCCGATCCAGACGTCGCCGCCCGTCGACCGCGTCAGGTGCACGCCCAGCCCGTGGCCCGACGGGTGGGGCAGGGGGTACACCAGGCCGTTGACCAGCCGGCGCGTCGCCGGCGCCAGCTCCGCGTATTCGCCGCGGCAGGGATAGATGGTGAACGGTTCGCCCCCGAGCAGCCGTGACACCTCGTCCGCGTACAGTCCGGCCGCGTTCACGACCGCTGCCGCCAGCATCGTCTCCTGATCGGTCCTGAGCACGATCCCGTCGGCGTGCGGGTCCGCCGATTGCAGCCGGGTGCCCGGCAGCAGGTAGACGTCGCGCGCCTGCGCCTCGCGTTCGAGCGCGCGGACCAGCGCTTCCGGCTCGAGGATGCCGGTGTCGGGCGACCAGAGCGCCGCCGTGGCGCGGACGTGGGGCTCCCGCTGGCGGACGAAGGAGGCGTCGACCAGCTCCAGGCGGACGCCGTTCGCCTCGCCGCGCGCCTTCAGGCTCTCGAGCCCGGGCGCCTCGGCATCGGTCGCGGCGACGATCAGCTTGCCGCAGCGTGCGTGCGGCACGCCCCGCGCCGCGCAGAACTCGTACAGGAGCTCCCGGCCCTCGACGCACAGCCGCGCCTTCAGGGTGCCCGCCGGGTAGTAGATCCCGCCGTGGATGACCCCGCTGTTGTGCGTGCTGGTGTCCATGCCGCCGCGGGGATGCCGCTCGAGGACGACGACCGAGAGCCCGTGCGCCGCGAGCTCGAGCGCGGAAGCGAGGCCGGTGACGCCGGCGCCGATGACGGCTGCGTCGATGGATTCCATCGGGTCAGCGTCTGAGCATAGCGGAAAATCGCCCCGGCGGAAATCGGCTGCGGTCGCCGAATCCGGCCGGCGCCGTCGTCACGCGTGCCCTGGCGGCCCCGACGAACCGCGAGCGATTCAGGGTACAATCAACAGTCCATGTCCAAGCGTGCCCTGATCACCGGGATTACCGGCCAGGACGGCTCGTATCTGGCCGAGCTGCTGCTCGAGAAGGGTTACGAGGTCTTCGGCATCATGCGCCGCTCGAGCGCGCCGAACCTCTGGCGGATCGAGCACCTTCTCGACCGCATCACGTTGAGGCCGGCGGACCTGCTCGATCAGCTGTCGCTTCTGCGCGTCATCGACGAGGTCAGGCCCCACGAGCTGTACAACCTCGCGGCGATGTCGTTCGTGCCCGCGTCGTGGGACCAGCCGATGCTGACCGGGGAGTTCAACGCGCAGGGCGTCACGCGCCTGCTCGACGCCATCCGGCGGGTGGACCCGTCGATCCGCTTCTATCAGGCCTCGTCGAGCGAGATGTTCGGCAAGGTCCGCGCGATGCCGCAGGACGAGCTCACGCCGTTCTACCCGCGCAGCCCCTACGGCGTCTCGAAGGTGTTCGCTCACTACATCACGGTGAACTACCGCGAGAGCTACGACCTGTTTGCCGTCTCCGGGATGCTCTTCAACCACGAGTCGCCGCGGCGGGGTCTCGAGTTCGTGACGCGAAAGGTGAGCGACGGCGTCGCGCGCATCAAGGTGGGCCTGTCCGACGCGCTCTCGATCGGCAATCTCGAGGCGCGGCGCGACTGGGGCTTCGCCGGCGACTACGTCCACGCCATCTGGCTGATGCTGCAGCAGGAACAGCCCGAGGACTTCGTCATCGCCACCGGCATCAGCCACTCCGTGCGGGATTTGATCGAGATCGCCTTCGGCCATGCCGGCCTCGACTGGCAGAAGCACGTGCGAGTCGACCCCGCGCTCCTGCGGCCGGCCGAGGTCGACCACCTGCTGGGCGACGCGTCGAAGGCCAAGCAGCAGCTCGGCTGGACGCCGGGGGTCGACTTCAGGCGGCTCATCGAGATGATGGTCGACGCGGATCTGGAGCGGCTCTCCTCGGTGGCGCCCGCGGCCGCGCGCGCCCCGGTACGCTGACTGCCGACACTTCCGATGCCGGGCGACGTCCGTTCAGGACCGCCGCGCCCGATGGCTGGCGCTGACGCCACGGCCGGTGTCCCACACATATGACCACTCACTCCCGAACGCTGCTCGATCGCATCGCCGCCCGCCAGGCGCGGATTGGCGTGATCGGCCTCGGCTACGTCGGCCTTCCGCTCGCCGTCGAATTCGCGAAGCAGGGGTTCGGCGTCACCGGCTTCGACGTCGACGTCTCCAAGACGGCGAAGATCAACGAGGGCCGGAGCTACATTCCCGACGTCTCCGAATCCGAGCTCGGAGCGGCCGTGCGCGCGGGCCGTCTGAGAGCCACCTCCGACATGGGCGAGCTGGGGCGGATGGACGTCGTCGACATCGCCGTGCCGACCCCGCTCCGCAAGACCCGCGACCCCGATCTCTCGTACGTCGTCAAGGCTGTCGAGGCCGTGGCCGCCACGCTCAGGCCCGGCCAGCTCGTCGTGCTCGAGTCGACGACCTACCCCGGGACGACCGACGAGGTCGTGCAGCCGATGCTCGAGGAGCGCGGCCTGAAAGCGGACGTCGATTTCTTCCTGGCGTTCTCGCCCGAGCGCGTCGATCCGGGCAACCAGCAGTACACGACGCGCACCATCCCCAAGGTGGTCGGCGGCATCGGGCCCGCGAGCACCGAGGTCGCTTCGGCGTTGTACGGCGCCGTGGTCTCCAACGTCGTCCCCGTGACCTCGACCCGCGTCGCCGAGATGGTGAAGCTGCTCGAGAACACGTTCCGCGCGGTGAATATCGGCCTCGTGAACGAGATCGCGTTGATGTGCCACAAGATGGACATTGACGTCTGGGAGGTGATCGAGGCGGCGAAGACCAAGCCGTTCGGCTTCATGCCGTTCTATCCGGGCCCGGGCCTCGGCGGCCATTGCATCCCGATCGATCCGTACTACCTGTCGTGGAAGGCGCGGCAGACCGGGTTCGAGTGCCGGTTCATCGAGCTGGCCGGGCACGTCAACAGCGCCATGCCCGAGTACGTCGTGCAGCGGGTGGGCGACGCGCTGAACTCGGTGAAGAAGTCGATCAACGGATCCCGGGTCCACCTGTTCGGCGTCGCGTACAAGAAGGACGTGAACGACCTCCGGGAATCGCCCGCGCTCGACATTCTCGAGCTGCTCGTGCGGCGGGGCGCGGAGGTCACCTACACCGACCCCTGGGTGCCGTCGTTCGAGCACGCCGGGCACCGGCTGGAGTCGGTGCCGTTCGACGCGGCGATCGCCACGGGCGCGATGGACTGCGCCGTCATCGCCACCGATCACACGGCGTTCGACTACGCCCGGCTGGCGGCGGTGGTCCCGCTGGTCGTCGACACGCGCAATGCGCTCAAGAAGGTCCGGACGGCGTCGGTGTTTGCGTTGTGAGGTGAGCCACGTTGCCCCGCTTTGACCTTTTGACGCGGCGGCTCGCCGTGGTACGCTTTCGAGGCTATTCCTGCCTGAACCATGAGATCGACACGTCGGGTGCTGATCGGACTCGTTGCTCTTGGCTCGGTGAGCCTGGTGACGACCCTCGTCGCGCGGTCCCGCCTGTCGTCCACGTCTGCGGCCTCGGTCAGCTACACGTCGGACCTGGCGGACCGGAACTCGGTCCTGCTCGACGTCTATGAGACGGCGTCCGGTATCCAGCTCTTCCGGGGCGTCGCGAAACGCGTTGTCGCCGGGAAGACTGGCGACCTGTCCCGGCTCTCGGCCTTGATGGAGTGGACCTACGAAAACGTCAGGCCTCCTTACGCCGCGCCGCCGCGCATTGTCTCCGACAACTGGTACCGGATCGTCCGACGCGGATTCGGATACTGCGATCAGGCGGCGCACGTGTTTGCGACGCTCGCCGCCTATGCGGGCTATCAGTCACGGATGTGGTTCCTGCGGCGAGCCGACGGGGTGTCTCCGCACAGCATCGCGCAAGTGCGGCTCGACAATCGGTGGATCATCATCGATCCGTTCATGGGGGTCATTCCGAGAAGCGTTGCCGGTCTGCCCCTGACCGTCAAGGATCTGATAGCGGACCCGGCGGTGCTCGATCGCTACGGTTATGAGGGCCTCACCGTCGACGACTTCGAGCGAGGCACGCCGTTCGAGACCTTCCCGTACGTGGACGCGAAAAGCCTCATCTGGAGAGTGTGGCGGAGATTCGCGTCGAATACTTCACGTGGCGCGGTGATTGCGCCAAGCTCGGCCACGCCCGTTTCGGCGCAAGCCGTTCCCGGTCTGCCAGAGTCGGAGGAACCACCGCCACCGCCGATCGACGAGCGCGAGCTGCTCGACCGGGCTCGCCGCGCTCATCTCGAGGGGCGTTATCGGGATGCCGTCGCTTTGTACCGCTCGCTCCTGGCGGCGAAGCCGGACGAGGAGATTGCCGAGTCGACCGCCTTCTTCCTCGGTACGGCGCTCCTCGACGAGGGAGACCCATCCGAGGCCGTGAGGTCGTTCAGCGACGAGCTGCGACGCCACCCCGAGACGCCATGGCGGAAGAGCCTGCTCTATTTTCGCGCCCGGGCTGAACAGCATGCCGGGGATCTCGTGGCCGCGGAGACCGACTACGCAGCCGCCGACGTGCCCCGATTGCGGCTTGACCTCGCGCGCATCCACACGTCGAGCTCGTGATTGGGGCGCCGGTGCCCGATGGCGTCCAGCGCGGCGAGGCCTCCGCGCGCCCGACGCTCGCGGTCGCGTCTGCGCGTGCCACGGTCGCCGCGACTGCCGGCTATCTTCCGGGCTTCTTCGTCCCGCTCGCCATCGGCTCCTGCTTCGGCGCGAACGCGGCCACCGATGCGTTCTTCCTCGCCCTCTCCGTCGCTTCGCTCGTGACGAACTCGCTCGGCGCGACCACTCAGCAGGCGTCGATACCTTTTCTCGTGTCGGCGCGCCGCCGCGAGATCGACCTCGGCCGATACATCGGCGGGATCTCGGTGTCTCTGCTCCTGCTCGCCGCCCTCTCGACCGTGGCGCTCGATTCGGTCGCGCTGGCCTACGTCAAACACCGCGCGCATTGGCCGGTGCACGAGCAGAGGCTGTTGCTCGGATTCCTGCTGGCGTTGATCCCGTTCATCGCCTGCTCCGTGCTCGCGGGCGTCTGCTCCGGTGCCCTGAACGCCGACCACAAATACGTCCGGGTGGCCGCCTCGCCTGCGATGCGCTCCTCGATCGTCCTGGCGGCGATGCTGGCCGCTCCGCTCGCGGGCCTGTACGCGGTCGTGTGCGGCTACGTGCTGGGCGAGTTCGTCCGCTTCCTCTACCTCTTGCGTAACGCCCGGAGGCGCGATCGCATCAGGTTGTGTGCGTGGCCCGATCGGGCGAGCCTCCCCGGGTTCTCCGGAACAGCCGTCGCTCAAATGCTCGGGTCCGGGATGCTGGCGTTTCTGCCGCTGCTGGACCGGACCATGGCCACGCGCCTGGCGTTCGGGGCCGTCTCGATCCTCGACTATGCCGACCGGCTTTGGCAGGTGCCGCTCGGCTTCGCGATTTCCGGATTCATGGTGACGAGCCTTGCGCACTGGAGCGACCGGCTCCACGCCGGTGGCTCGGTGCACCGCCTGTCGAAAGACACGGCCCGCGTCGCCTGGTCGGCCGCGGCCATCCTCTGCCCGCCGTGTCTCGTGTTCTATGCTGTTCGGCAGCCGCTGATGGCCACGCTCTTCCGTTTCGGCAGATTCACTCCGGGCGAGCTCCGGATGCTGACGGGCTGCCTGACCGCGCTCGTCGCCGCAACCCCCATCTACGTCGCCGGCCTTGTCTATTCACGCGCGTTCGTCGTCCTCAAGCGCTCCGACTGGCTTCTCGTCGTTGCCGTCGTGGACCTGATCGCGAAAGTCGGCCTGAACCTGCTCCTGATCCGACGGTTCGGGGTCGTTGGGCTCGCGGCGTCGACCGCCGTCACCTTTGCCTTCTCGTCCGCTCTCCTGATGGGGATCTTTCACCTGCGGCTGGACCGACTCGGCTCGCGCGCCTTCGACGTTCCAGCCGAGACTCCTGCGTAGATGAGGCCTCGAACCTCGGTTGTCGACCTGAACGCGGGCGACCGTCCCGGTCGGCGGTCCGAGGGTTGCCTTGCGTGCCCCGCGTGCACGTGCGCTTCGTCGATGCCGGCCGGCCGCGTCGACCTTTCGGCTCAGCACTCGGCGTACCTTCCAGGTGCGCGCTCGTTGCACCGTCGGCTCGCGCGCGAGACGCGAAACGAGGCGGGCATCTATGACATGCGGCTCTGCGACCGGTGCGGACTGACGTTCGCCGCGCCCATGGTCGCGCCGACGAGCGCGTGGTACGAGCTGGCGTACAGGGCCCTCGAGGTGAAGCCCGTGGAGCGCTGGGAGTTCGACGTCGTCCTGCGGACGCTGAGGCCCGGCGACGGTGTCTACGAAATCGGCTGCGGCCTGGGCCAGTTCCTCCGCTCGTGCCGGGAGCGCGGAGTCGAGGCGGTCGGCATCGACTTTTCGCCGCGTTCGGTCGAGGCCTGCGGCGCCGAGGGGTTCCACGCCGAGGTGGTGGACATCGGGAACCTTCACGGGAAGCCGTCGAGGCCGGCAGCGGTGATTGTCTGCTTCCAGGTGCTCGAGCATCTGCAGCGGCCGGACGACCTCTTCCGTCACGCGCGGGAGGTCGCCGCCGAGGATGCCGTCCTGTGGGTCTCCGTCCCGAGCGACCGGAGCGTCAGCCGCGTGCTGTCGCTCCCCGAGGCGTTCGACGACCCGCCGCATCATCTGACCAAGTGGACGGCCGAGGCATTCGAGGCGATCGGCGCGCGGCACGGCTGGCGGCTCGACCGCCTTGCGTTCCAGCCCTTCTCCTGGCGGTCGGCGCTATGGTCCGTCGCCAGCCACTTTCCGGCATATCGCCGGCTCCGGGAGGCCGGCTGGACGCGGCGGCGGGCGACCGAGCGGGCGATTCGCCTGCTCTTGTATCCGCTGGCTCTTGTCCGGTTGTGCCTCGCAGCCGACCGACGACGGATGACCGGCATTTCCATGTTGGCCTCGTTCAGACCTGGCTCCGGACGCTCGGACGATTCAGTCGCATGACGGCCCGGTGCAGTCCCGGTCGTCGCCCGTCCATGGATGCCGCGAGGATCCGTGTCGCCTTCCTCATCAGATCGCTCAATCGTGGCGGCGCCGAGCGGCAGCTCGCCGAGCTCGCGAGCGGTCTCGATCCGCGGTCCTTCGACGTGGTCGTCCTGACCTTCTATCCCGGCGGGCCGATCTGGGGGGAGCTGGAGGCGCGCGGCCGCGTCAGGCTCGACTCGCTGAACAAGCGCGGTCGGTGGGATTTGACCGCCTTTTCGTGGCGTCTGACGCAGGCGCTCCGCCGGTGGAGGCCGACGATTCTCCACAGCTATCTCGTCGAGCCGTCGATCCTCGGGCTCATCGCGGGGCGACTGGCGCGGGTGCCCAGAATCGTGTGGGGCATGAGGACCTCCAACGTCGACTTCTCGAAGGACGATGCGGCCACGGGGCTGACGTTTCGCGTGGCGGCGATTTCCTCGACGCTCGTCGATCTGATCGTCACCAATTCGGAAGCCGGTCGGCGCTACCACGTCACGCGCGGATTTCCGGCACGGCGTGTCGTGACGATTCCCAACGGCATAGACACCGGGCGGTTTCGGCCTTCCTGTGACGCGCGGACGGGGACGAGAGAGCAGTGGGGCGTCGGGGCCGGCGACGTCATCGTGGGAGTGGCCGCTCGTCTCGACCCGATGAAGGACCTGCAGGCGCTGCTCGTCGCGGCGCAACGGGTCATGGCCCGGAGGGCAGGCATCACGATCATGTGCTGCGGAACGGGCCCCGAGAACCATCTGGAACAGCTGCGGAGCCTCTCCCGCGAGCTCGGGATTGCCGATTGCGTGCGCTGGCTCGGCGAACAGGACCGCATGGAGGACATCTACCCGGCTTTCGACATCGTGTGCTCGTCGAGCTCCGGCGAGGGGTTCTCGAACTCGGTGGGGGAGGCGATGTCGTGCGCCGTGCCCTGCGTGGTGACCGACGTCGGTGACTCGGCGCAGATCGTCGGTGACACCGGTCTGGTCGTCCGTTCCGGTGACGGCGACGGCCTGGCGCGCGCGCTCGTCGAGCTGGCCATGCTGTCGCCTTCCGATCGCGCCATCCTCGGTGGCCGTGCGCGTCGCCGCATCGAGAGCCTGTACCCCAGCTGGCTGATGGTCGAGCGTACGGCCGCCGCGTATCGGCGGCTGACGAACGAGGACGCCGACCCCTTTCAGCCCGGCATCGAGGTCCAGCCATGAGACGTCTTCAGCGCCTCGTCGCCGCGACGCGAAGCCGAGCGGCACGTGAGGCCCTCGGGGTCGATATGCTGCGGCGCGTCGGCACGTGGATCGCTCCCCGCTACCGGTTTCAGTGGCCGCAGGTTGACTGGTGGCACGACGAGGCGTTCAATCGATATCTCGGCCGATTCGACGAGCTCGACGGGATGAACACTGGCCGGCGCTGGACCCTGTACCAGCTCACGCGGCTCGTGGCGGCCGTGCCCGGAGACACCGCAGAGTGCGGCGCCTACCGTGGAGCCGGCTCGTATCTGATCTGCAGCGCAACGAACCGGTTCCGTCCGTGTCGCCGTCACTTCGTCTTCGACTCGTTCGACGGGCTGTCGAACCCGGCCGGCGTCGACGGCGACTGGTGGTCGCGTGGCGATCTCGCGTGTGACGTCGACACGGTTCGCAGGCACCTGTCGACGTTCGAGAACGTCAGCCTGCACAAAGGGTGGATCCCCGACTGTTTCGTCCATGCCGAGGGCCGGACGTTCTCGTTCGTGCACATCGACGTCGATCTCTATCAGCCTACCCTCGACAGCCTGGCGTTCTTCTATCCGCGGATGCAGCACGGCGGCATCGTCGTGTGCGATGACTACGGGTTCTCGACCTGCCCGGGCGCGACCAGGGCCGTGCAGGAATTTCTCGCCGATGCGCCCGAAAAGATGGTCGCACTGCCCGTCGGCGGCGGGTTCTTCATCAAGGGCTGTCCGACCGCGGAGCCCGGGCTGCCCTGAACCGCATGGGCTCACGGCCATGACCCTCGCGCGCGGCACCGACCTTCGCTTCCGGTTCGGCCGCAACTGGCTGCGATATGCGTCGACGCTGCGAGAGGACCACATCCGGCGCGCTGAGCGATTGGTTCGCGATCTGCTCGAGGTCGCCTCGCTCGACGGCCGACGCTTTCTGGACGTCGGATCGGGCAGCGGGATCTTCAGCCTTGCCGCCCGCCGGCTGGGGGCCGTCGTCCACTCGTTCGACGTCGACGAGGAGTCGGTCGAGTGTACGCGGGCGTTGAAGCTCAAGTATGCTCCGGACGACCCGGCATGGACCGTCGAGCGCGGTTCGGTGCTGGACGACGATTACCTCGGAGCTCTCGGGACGTTCGACGTAGTCTATTCGTGGGGCGTCCTGCACCACACAGGGGACCTGTGGGCGGCGATGGACAACGTCGCAGGCCTTGTGGGACCCGGCGGCCGGTTGTGCGTCGCCGTCTACAACGATCAGGGGTGGGCGAGCCGATTATGGCGGATGGTAAAGCTCGTCTACAACGTCCTGCCGCCGCGCCTTCGGTTCGTCGTGTTCTGGCCGGCGTTCGTCCGGCTGTGGGCGCCTACTCTCGTCCGGGATGCCCTCCACGGCGACCCGCTCAAGAGCTGGCGCATGCGTGCGCGCGAACGCGGCATGTCACCGGGCGTCGACGCCAGGGACTGGGTGGGGGGATATCCGTTTGCCGTGGCCACGCCAGCCGGCGTCATCGACTTCTGCCGGGCGAGAGGATTCGGGCTCGTCCGGCTCGTGCCCAGGGCAGGCATCGGGTGCAATGAGTTCGTCTTCGAGAGACGTCCGACTGACTGACTGATGACCGCGCTCGTCACGCTCATCACCGCCCCTGCGATTCTTGCGGCGGTGTTCGTCGTGTACGTCATCGCAAGGGCGGCGGTGGCGAGGCTTGGACTGCCCGCCGACGCCCCGCCGTGGCCGTCGGCCCCGGGCGGGGAAAGACCTGCGGCCCGGACAACCGACCGCCGCAGGCCTCTCGCGGCCGACTGGGCGCCTCCCAGACCGCTCCGCGTCGTCCATTTGATCACGGACCTCCAGGTCGGGGGCACCGAAGTCGTCCTCGCCAGGCTCGTGCAGCGCTGGGATCGGGCGTCCGTAGACAACACGGTGATCGCCCTGCGCGACGGCGGTGCCCTGGCCGGCACGATCAGGGAAGGAGGAACGCGGGTCATCGTCCTCGGCGTTCGACCCCGGATGCTCGCCGGCGTCAGGCTGATACGACTCGTCGCGCTGCTGCGGCGTCTGAAACCCGACGTGCTCCAGACCTGGCTCTACCACGCGGACCTGACGGGTATCGTGGCCGGCTGCCTCGCGGGAGTCCGCACCATCGTCTGGAATCTCCGGTGTGCGGCCCTCGATCCGCGCGACCATCGGTTGCCGCTCCGGCTGGTGCTTCGCCTGCTCGCCGCCGTCTCGCGGGTCCCGTCGGCGGTCGTCTGCAACGCCCACGCGGGCCGGCGGGCTCACGAACGCCTCGGGTACCAGCCGAGACGATGGGCGGTCATCCCCAACGGCTTCGATACGGAGCTGTTTCACCCGGACGCCGCGGCGCGATTCGAGTTGCGGCGCAGCCTGGGTGTCGATTCGACGACGCCGATCGTCGGACTGCTGGCGCGATTCCACCCGATGAAGGACCACGCGACCTTTCTGCGCGCTGCCCGGATCGTGGCCCGCGAACGCGGTGACGTCCTGTTCGTGATGGCCGGACTGGGGATTGCGGACAACGCGGCGCTGATGCGGACGGTCTCCCAGATGGGGCTCACCGGGTGTGTGCGCCTGTTCCCCGAACAGGCCGCGGCGCCGCGATTCCTGGCGGGGCTCGACGTGGCCGTCTCCTCCTCCTACAGTGAAGGCTTTCCAAACGTCGTGGGCGAAACCATGGCGTGCGGCACGCCGTGCGTGGTGACCGACGCCGGCGATTCCGCGCGAATCGTCGGCGGGACGGGACGCGTCGTGCCGCCGCGCGACCCCGAGCCTCTGGCGCGAGGCTCCTCGACATCCTCAGCCTGGACGCGCGTGCGCGAGCCGCACTGGGCGCCCTGGCGCGCCACCGGATCGCCGCCGAGTTCCCGTTCGAGCGCATGATTGGCGAGTACCAGCGGCTCTACGAGGAGCTTGCCGCGTCCGGCGCGGTCGTGGACCGAGTATGTGCGGGATAGCGGGGCTCGTCAGGCTGGACGGCGCCAACGGGCAGCGGCCCTCGGCGACAGACATCGCGAGCGCGATGGTCAGGACGCTCGCTTACTGCGGCCCCGACGACGAAGGCGTCTGGCAGGCCGACGACGGGTCGGTCGCGCTGGCGCAGCGGCGGCTGTCGATTATCGATCTCTCGCCGCTCGGCCACAACCCGATGGCGTGGGACGGCGGGCGGCTGTGGATCACGTTCAACGGAGAAATCTACAACTTCCTCGAGCTGCGAGGCCAGCTCGAGCAGCTCGGTCATCGCTTTCGTTCGCGGAGCGACACGGAAGTGATTCTCGCCGCCTACGACGAGTGGGGCGTTGACTGCGTGGATCGGCTCGCCGGCATGTTCGCCCTGGCGCTCTGGGACTCGCCGCGCCGGCGGCTGTGGCTGGTGCGCGATCGCCTCGGGAAGAAGCCCCGGGACGACACGTCGTCGAGCGGCACCTTCCGGTTCGCGTCAGAGCTCAAAGCCCTTGTCGCGGATCCGGGCTTCAGTCGCGACGTCGATCCCGCCGCGATTCGGATGTACCTTCGGTACGGCTACGTCCCTTCGCCGTCGACCGTGTTCGCCGGAGCCCGCAAGCTCCTCCCCGGACACCATCTCCTCTTCGAGAACGGCCGCGCCACAATCAGGCGCTACTGGATCTGCTCCCGTTCGCGTCGGATCAGCAGGCACGCGGCGACCTTTCCCGTGGGAAGCGGCCCTCGAGTCTCGGCTCGCGACGGCGGTGCGCCAGCGGTTGATCGCCGACGTTCCGCTCGGCGCATTCCTGTCGGGAGGGATCGATTCCTCGCTCGTCGTGGCCCTGATGTGCGAGCAGTCTCGAGACCGGGTGCGGACCTTCACCATCCGCTTCACGAACGCGAAGTTCGACGAAGCGGACCACGCGGCGGCCGGGCCCGTTGCCTGGGAACGGATCACTCGGAGGCGACCTGCGCCGGGCCCGAGATGCTTGCGGTGGTCGATCGGCTCGTGGACATGTACGACGAGCCGTTCGCTGATTCCTCGGCGGTGCCCACCTATCTGGTTTCGAGGATCGCCCTGGACCCCGCTACGGTGGCGCTGTCAGGCGACGGGGGCGATGAGCTGTTCTTCGGTACCCGCGCTACCGCTACCACGCTCAGGCGGGCGCCCTGTTGGCCCTGCCCCGCGTGATCCCGCGGGCGGCCGCGTTCGGCGCCGCGCGGATGCCGACGCGGCGTCTTCGCCGGGTCGCTGACGTGCTGCGGAACGATGGATCGGACCGGTACGCCCGTTTCGTGACCTGGTGGACGCCTGAGCAGATCGCCCGTCTCACCGGCGAACCGCCCGGCGAGGGGCCGCTCTATGCGGACGTCCTGGGCCGGAGCGGACAGGTCGAACCGAAACAACGGCCCGGTCTGCTCGATCGAGCGTCGTATCTTCCCGAGGACATCCTGACGAAGGTGGATCGTGCGTCGATGGCCGTGGGCCTGGAGGTTCGCGCCCCGCTGCTCGACCACCGCGTGGTCGAACTGGCCCTGGGCCTGCCGCTCTCGGCAAAGTATCGCTGGGGATCGACGAGCTGCATTTTCTCCGCAGGCTGCTCTACAAGCGCGTTCCCCGTGTAGTTGTCGAACGACCCAAGATGGGATTCGGCGTGCCGCTCGACGAATGGTTCAGGGGCCCGCTGCGCGATCGCATGATTGATGATCGCGCCGCCCGGACCTTGAGCAACTGGTGTCGATCCAGGTCCCGTCCGCGCGCTCTGGAAGGACTTCAGCTCGGCGTTCGCATTGTTCGGATCTGCTGTGGCAGATGTTCGTGTTGGCGGCATGGGCGCGTCGATTCCGCACGGACGGCCGGCGGCCGGCGTTGTCCGCGGCCCAACCCATCGGTTCCTCGAAGTCGTATTGACAAAACGGCACAAGTCGTTCAATCTTTGAACGCTTCAAGCCTGACGGATCGGTGCGACCCAGCGTACCTGCGACCTTCGTCAGTTCGTTCCCACCCGAGTCGTTTGGGACCCGCGGTCTCGAATGTAAGTCACAGGGCGGGAGCCTGCCCATGGACATCGAACCCCACCGCGAGCTTCAGGTGCTCGAAGCCATCGCCGCCAACGAGCGGACGACGCAACGGGGCCTGGCCTCCCAGCTCGGGATCGCCCTGGGGCTGACGAACCTGTACCTCAAACGACTGGCGCGCAAGGGCTTCATCAAGTGCGTGAACGTCCAGTCCAACCGGGTCCGCTATCTGCTGACGCCGAAGGGCGTGGCCGAGAAGACGCGGTTGACGTACGAGTTCATGGACTACTCGCTCCGGCTGTACCGCGACGCGAGGCAGCGCCTCCGCACGGTGCTCGAGCCGCTCGCCACCCGTCAGATCCTGCGTGTCGCCATCTACGGCACCGGCGAAGCGGCC
This sequence comes from uncultured Acidobacteriota bacterium, assembly GCA_963840225.1. Taxonomy (GTDB): domain Bacteria; phylum Acidobacteriota; class Vicinamibacteria; order Vicinamibacterales; family CAVVIG01; genus JBLMXQ01. The sequence goes on along the minus strand of CAWIYH010000003.1, from coordinate 463,229 downwards.
GAGCTGGCATACCTTTGCCTCAAAGAGTTCGGCCTGGAGCCGGTGGCCGTGTTCGCAGACCTGCCGGCGACGGCCTTTTTCGGAATTCCAGTCGTTCAGATCCAGGACGTCGGACGGGTGCCCTTCGACGCGATGGTCGTCGCGACGCTCGAGAATCCGCAGGGGCTGCTCCTCGACCTCCAGGCCCTCGGCATCGCCCGGGAAAAGCTGGTATCGTTGCGCGAGCCCGTGGGAGCGGCACACGTGACACGCGCGGAGCGGACATCGTGACGGCGGAAGGCAGGCCGAAGAACTTCGCGATCACAGGCGTCGGCGGCTACGTGGCGCCACGCCACCTGAAGGCCATCGTCGAGACCGGCAACCGGATCGTCGCCGCCGTCGATCCACACGACGCGGTCGGCATTCTCGACCGCTATTCGTTCGACGTGCGCTTCTTCACCGAATTCGAGCGGTTCGACCGGCATCTCGAGAAGCTCCGGCGCCGCCGATCGGGTGACCAGGTCGACTACATCTCGATCTGCTCGCCGAACTACCTCCATGATTCCCACATCCGGCTGGCGCTTCGCGTGGGCGCGGACGCCATCTGTGAGAAGCCGCTGGTCATCAATCCCTGGAACCTCGACGCCCTTCAGGAGCTCGAGGAGGAGACCGGCAGCCGCGTGTACACAGTCCTCCAGCTGCGCCAGCACCCTTCGCTGATCGCGCTGAAGCAGCGACTCGCCGCCTCGGGGTCGCACCATGCCGTGAGCCTTGGCTACGTGACCTCGCGCGGCCGCTGGTACGACGTGTCCTGGAAAGGGTCGGCCGAACGCTCCGGCGGCATTGCGACGAACATCGGCATTCATTTCTTCGACCTCCTCCTCTGGCTGTTCGGCGGCGTCGTCGACTGCCAGGTCCACCTCTCGGAGCCGATGAAGATGGGAGGCGAACTGCAGCTGGATCGCGCCACGGTCCGGTGGTTCCTGTCCACCGACGCGGCAGACCTGCCGTTTGTCCCCCAGCCAGGGGTCAGGACGACCTGGCGTTCGATCGTGGTCGACGGGCAGGAGGTCGAGTTCAGCGAGGGCTTCAGCGATCTTCACACCCGGGTGTACGAGCAGACGCTGGCCGGTCTTGGGGCCCGCATCGCGGACGCCCGCGCGTCCATCGAGCTCGCCCATCGGATCCGCCACGCCAGGGTCACGCCGTCGGCGGTCCCGCATGCGCTGCCGACACAGTCATGACCGAGCGCGCATCGGACTACTTCGCACATCCCTCTGCGTTCGTCGACGATGGCAGCACGATTGGCGACGGGACGAAGATCTGGCACTTCAGCCACATCATGTCGGGCGCCCGGGTGGGGCGGCGGTGCAACATCGGACAGAACGTCGTGATTTCGCCGGAGGTCGTGATCGGCGACAACGTCAAGATCCAGAACAACGTCTCGGTCTACACGGGCGTCGTTCTCGAAGACGACGTGTTCTGCGGCCCGTCGATGGTGTTCACCAACGTCGTGAACCCGCGCAGCCATGTGTCACGCCGGGACGAGTACCGCCAGACGCGCGTCGGCCGCGGCGCGACGCTGGGCGCGAACAGCACGGTGGTCTGTGGACATGCCATCGGCCGGTATGCCTTCATCGGGGCGGGCGCGGTCGTGACACGCGACGTGCCCGACTATGCCCTGGTCGTCGGCAACCCCGCGCGTCTTGTCGGCTGGATGTGCGAGTGCGGCGTGAAACTGTCTGCCGCCCATGTGACCGGCCCGGTGCTGCGCTGCGACGCGTGCGGGGCGTCGTACGCGGCGAGCGACGGTCGAGTGACGCGGCAGGTGACGGCGAATGATCGGTGATCGGTTGCGCGTCGTCTCGATTGTCGGCGCCCGGCCGCAGTTCGTGAAGGCGGCCGTGTTCAGCCGCGCGCTTCGCGTCCGGCACCAAGAGACGATTGTCCACACGGGCCAGCACTACGACGCGGCTCTGTCGTCGGTGTTCTTCGACGAGATGGGCATACCGGCGCCCGACGTCCAGCTGACCTCGGGGTCCGGGACCCACGCGCAGCAGACAGCCGCCATGCTCGTCGGCATCGAACGCGTCCTCATGGAAACGCGACCCGACTGGGTGCTGACCTTCGGCGACACCAACTCGACGCTGGCGGGGGCGCTCGCCGCCGCGAAGCTCCACATGCGGGTCGCACATGTCGAGGCGGGGCTGCGCAGCTTCAACCGCGACATGCCTGAGGAGATCAATCGGGTTCTCGTCGACCAACTCTCGGCGGCGCTGTTCTGTCCCAGCGCAACCGCGGTCGAGAACCTCGCCAACGAAGGGATTCGCGAAGGTGTCCACCTGGTCGGTGACGTGATGGCCGAGGCCCTTGCCCGGGGCATCGAGGTCGCCCGCGCGCGATCGTCGATCCTCGACACGCTGAAGCTGTCCGCGACAGGGTACCTGCTCGCCACCGTGCATCGTGCCGAGAACACCAACAATCGCCAGCGGCTGGGCAGCATCCTGCGGGCGTTCGACGCCGCCGCCGAGACCGTCGTGTTCCCCGTCCACCCGCGTACCCGAGGGGTGCTGGACGAGATGGCCTATCGGCCGCCGCCCCACGTCCTGCTGACCCAGCCCGTCGGCTACATCGACATGATCCGACTCTTGACCGGTGCCCGGCTGGTCCTGACCGATTCCGGGGGCGTGCAGAAGGAAGCCTACTGGGCCCGTGTGCCGTGCGTGACCATGCGCGACGAGACCGAGTGGGTCGAGACGGTCGACAGCGGCTGGAACGTGCTGGCCGGCGCCGACACCGACGCCATCCTGACGGCCATCAGCACGCTGCGACCTCCCGCCAGGCATCCCGAGCTGTACGGCAACGCGGGTGTGGCGTCCCGGTGCGTGCAGATCCTGGAGCGGGTCGGGTCCGAGCGCGCCGATGAGTGCCCACCGCTTCAGGTCGAATTCCGGGAGCCCCTGTGAGTCCCGGGCCCGAGTTGAGCGCGGTCCGTGACTTCTGGGAACACAACCCGGTCGCCGCCAGGAGCGTTCCGTTCGAACTCGGCTCGGCGGCGTACTTTGCGCACTACGATTCGCTGAGGGAAGCGAACGAGAGCCCGGCGTTTTCAGACGATCTGCACGAATACCAGGCATTCTGCGGGAAACGGGTCCTCGATGTCGGCAGTGGCAACGGGTATGTTCTGAGCCGGTATGCTCGCGCGGGTGCGCGCGTCTCTGGGGTGGACCTGACGCGAACGGCGATCGGGCTCTGTCGACGCCGATTCGAGCTGATGAAGCTGCGCGGCAGCTTCCTCGTCGGGAACGCGGAGCAGCTGCCGTTCGAGGACGCCGCATTCGACTGCGTCTGTTCGATGGGCGTCCTGCACCACACGCCCGACACGTCCCGTGCGGTGTCGGAGGTCCTCCGCGTGCTTCGTCCGGGCGGGCGCGTGATTCTGATGTTCTACCATCGCAATTCGCCTCAGTACCGGCTGAAGTTCCCGTTCAGTCGCTGGTTGAGGGGCACGCCGCTCCGCCAGTCGGTCAATGAGGTGGACGGCGTCGGCAATCCCAAGGGGGACGTCTATTCCCGCGGCGAGTTGGCCGCGCTCCTGAGCGGCGTCGGGCGCCTCGAGATGTTTGCCGGCTCGCTGCCGTGGCACGCGATGGGCGCGGCGGGGCGGCTCGTCCCGGGGCGGGTGCGCCACCGGCTCGAACGGCAGTGGGGCTGGTTTCTGTACGCCAAAGGCGTGCGCCCCTAGTCTTACCGGAACGACGCGAACATGTGTGGAATCTCTGGATTCGTCAGCCTTTCGGGCGGCCCGCTTCCCGATCCCGCCGCGCCGCTGACCGTGATGAACGAGCTCCAGCGGCATCGGGGGCCCGACGGCCGGGGCGTCTGGCTGCACGCCCGCTCGTTCGTCGGCTTCGCTCACCGCCGCCTGAGCATTATCGACCTGGCACCGGCGAACAACCGATGACTGATGAGGCTGGCAACTGGATCTCCTTCAACGGCGAGATCTACAACTACATCGAATTGCGCAAGGAGCTGGCGCCGAGTCGTTTCGCACCACCTCTGACACGGAAGTGATCCTCCGCGCCTATCAGCAGTGGGGCGATGCTTGCCTGGATCAGCTCCGGGGGATGTTTGCCTTTACCTCTGGGATGAAGAGAGGCAGAGATTCTTCTGCGCCCGCGATCGTTTCGGCATCAAGCCGCTCTACTACACCCAGGTCGACGCTGTGCTCTCCTTCGCATCCGAAACCAAGGCGCTCTTGCCGTTCCTGCCGCGGATCGAAACCGATCGCGATGCGTTCAAGGACTACCTGTAGTTCCAGTTCTGCCTGGCCGGGAAGACCCTCTTCCAGGGCATCAAGGAATTTCTGCCCGGCCATTCTTCTCTCGCCACGGCGCAGGTCAGGTCCGTCGTTACTGGGACGTTTACTACGATCTCGACTTCAATCACACCGAGATTACTTCGAGGATCGGCTGCGTCTCGTGACTCGGTTGGTATTCATATGCGGAGCGACGTCCCGATCGGCGGTACATCAGCGGTGGTCTCGATTCCAGCATCGTCGCCTCTCTCGCGGCGCGGGAGGTCGGCCCCGACTGTCAGGCGTTCACCGGCAAGTTTGGCTACGGCCCGATTACGATGAGAGCCGCTACGCCCGTGCGGTGGAGCGACACGGCTTCTGCCTCCAGTTGACGTCGAGCTGCCGACTTCGTCGATCACATCCGCAACTTGGTCTATCCACCTCGACTTTCCGGTCGCCGGACCGGGCTCGTTCCCGCAGTATCTGGTTCCCGGCTGGCCAGCCAGCACAGGAAGGTCGTCCTCGGCGGCCAGGGCGGGGACGAAATCTTTGGCGGCTACGCCCGCTACCTGGTGGCCTATTTCGAGCAGTGCATCAAAGCCGCCATCGACGGCACCATGCAGAACGGCAATTTCATCGTCACCTACGAGTCGATCCTGCCGAATCTCGTGTCATTGCGCAATTACAAGCCGATGCTGCAGCGAGTTCTGGCGGGACGGTCTGTTCGATGATGGACAAACGCTATTTCCGGCTGATCAACCGCGCGCCATCGCTCGGGGATGAGATCAACTGGGATGCACTCGGCGATCACTACTCGCCATTCGAGACCTTCCGCACCATCTTCCAGGCCGACAACGTCAAGAAAGAGTCATATTTCGATCGCATGACCCACTTCGACTTCAAGACCCTCTTGCCGGCCCTCTTGCAGGTCGAGGATCGGATGAGCATGGCCCACGGTTTGGAGTCGCGGGTACCCTTTGTCGATCACCGGGTCGTGGAGTTCGCCGCGACCATGCCATCCAACGTGAAGTTCAAGAACGGCGAGATGAAGCACATCCTCAAGCAGTCGTTGGGTGGTGTGCTGCCACCGAGGTCCTCGGACGGCAGGACAAGATGGGGTTCCCGGTGCCACTGCAGGAATGGATCAGCGTGGTCGCTCGTGAGTTCGTCCACGACACCCTATGCACAGCCGAGCGCTCGGCAGCGAGATCTCATAATAACGATGTGGTGGTGGACAACATCGATCGCGAGGCGCAGTTTGGCCGCACCGTCTGGGGCCTACTCTGCCTGGAGCTCTGGCAGCAGGAATTTCACGACCAGGAAGCGCGGTTCAAGAGCGGATGGAATGCGCGGCTGCGCCCGCACCTGATGAGGAGGTGCCGCAGCAATGCGTATTCTGATCACCGGCGGGGCCGGCTTCATCGGCTCGAATCTCGCCGATCAACTGCTGGCGCGTGGCGACGAAGTCCTGGTCATTGACAACTACGCCACCGGCCGGCGTGAGAATCTGCAGTGGCTCCAACCTGACCACCGTCGAGGGCACGATCGCGGACGCCGAATTGGTCGAGCGGACGTTTGCCGATTTCAGACCGCGGCGGTCGTGCACGCGGCCGCCTCATATAAGGACCCGGAGAACTGGCCAGGAAGATTCCGGAGCAACGCTATCGGCACGGCCAACGTCGTGCGCGCGTCGCAACAGCAGGCGGTCGACCGGCTTATCTATTTCCAAACCGCGCTCTGCTACGGTCTTCACCCCCTCGAGCAGCCGATCACGCTCTCGCATCCGATCTGCCCGAGAGCAGCTACGCCATCAGCAAGACCGCCGGCGAGCAGTACATCGAGTTGAGCGGCCTCGAGTTCTTCTCCTTTCGCCTGGCCAATGCCTACGGTCCGCGTAACCTGAGCGGTCCTTTGCCAACGTTCTACCAACGCCTGACCGACGGCAAAAAATGCTTCGCCATGAACACGCGCCGCGACTTCGTCTATGTCGACGATTTGCTCGAGGTTGTCGTCAAGGCCATCGATGGGGCCGGCACGCCGGGGTACTATCACATTTCTTCCGGCACCGACTACTCCATCAAGGACCTCTTCGATGAAACCGTGCGAGCCCTCGCGATCGAGTTAGAGGAAGCCGTCGAGGTTTCGAGCCCGGGCCGGACGACGTCTTCTCGATCTTGCTCGATCCGGAGAAAACCAACCGGAGTTCGATTGGCGGGTAACGACCCCACTCGCCTGCGGCGTTTGTCACGAACGATTGACAACTACCCGGTTGGTCGGAGTCGGCCAGACCTACACGCATCTGAAAGTCGCGACAGAATAGGGCAGCATGCCATCCATCAGCGGTGAGTTCGGTCCTGGTCACGGGAGGCGCCGGGTTTGTTGGGAGCAACCTGGTGCGTTCGCTCCTTGCCCTCCGACGTCATCACTGTCCACGTGGTGGACAACCTCCTGTCGGCGGAGCGCGCAAACCTCCCCGAGGATCCCCGCGTTCGCTCTCACCGAAGGATCCATCGCCGCCGATGAAGTCCTTGCCGATGTGAGAGACGAGTACGACTACGTCTTTCACCTCAGCACCTATCACGGCAACCAGAGCTCCATTCACGATCCTCTGGCCGACCACGAGCACAACCAGCTCACGACGCTCAAGCTCTTCGAGCGGCTCAAGGATTTTGAGCGGCTGCGGAAGATCGTTTACGCCGGGGCCGGCTGCGCCGTGGCGGACAAGACCTTTGACGTCGCGCCCACGCCACGGCAGAGGACGCCGCCGATCTCCTTACAGATGGACAGTCCCTACTCGATCTCCAAGATCGTGGGCGAGTTCTACGCCGTCTACTACTACAACCGCAACTCCAGCTGCCGACGGTCCGCGCGAGGTTCCAGAATATCTACGGACCGGGCGAGATTCTCGGCGCCGGTCGCTGGCGAGGCACGCCGGCAACGGTCTGGCGCAACGTCGTCCCCACATTCATCTACAAGTCGCTCAACGGTGAAGCCCTGCCGGTCGAGGCTCGCGATGGCGCGGCGACGCGAGACTTCATCTACGTCGACGACATCGTGCGGGGGCTCATCCTGTGTGCCACCAACGGTTCGCCTGGTGACGTCTATAATCTGGCCAGCGGCCACGAGACTTCGATCGCTCGGCTCGCACCCTGATCAACGAATTGACCGGCAACACGACGCCGCCGGCCGAGCGGCCGGGACGCGACTGGGATCGGTCGGGGAGGCGCTTCGGCAGTCCGGCCAAGGCACGGGAGCGGTTGGGGTTCGAGGCGACCGTGGCGCTGAGCGAGGGCCTGGCGCGCACGATTGCGTGGACGCGGGAACACCTGGGTGCCATCGAAGCCTCCATGGCGCGGCACGCCGACGCGCTGGCGGCATATGAGCAGTCGCATCAGAACGCTGTTGCTTGAAGCGAATGGCACGCACTGGGCGGCGGTCGCCATCGATACCCTCGGCCAGGGCCTGTTCACCGCGCGCGAGACCGCTCCCCGGTGGATCTCCAGGTCGCGCGTCCTGCGAAAGCTGTTTGCCGACCGGTACGCGGACGCCTCCTACCTCGCCGACTGGCGCGAGGCGTTTTCCCGATCGCCGGCCCTGGCGGTCGAGACCTGCAATATCACCAATCTGCTCGAGTTCGCCTCGAACCGGCAGAAGATCAGGCTGTTCGACCTTGTCGTGGTGCTGCACTCGGCGGCAGGCGACCGGATGTCCATTCTGAGCCGGACGGCCGGATGGTTCCAGGGACGGCGCGGCAAGCTGGCCGTCTTCATCGGCAACGAGTACGACCTGATGGACGAGAAGATTGGCTTCCTCGAGCGATCGGGAGCCGACTACGTCTGCTCGCAGCTCACGCTCGAGACCGCCAGGGCGATGTACGCGGGGTGCCGAGCCGCCGTGATTCCCATGCCGCACGCCCTCAATCCGACGGTGTACGCGGCGCATCCGGGCCAATCCCGGACCATCGACATCGGCTTCGTGGGAGACCTGTACGACCGGACGATTGGGGACCAGGAACGGACGAGAATCGTCGAGTTCGTCGCGCGGGAAGGCGGCCGGCTCGGGCTCACCTGCGACATCAGAACGCGACGCCTTCCCAGGCACGAATGGGCCCGATACCTCAACGGCTGCCATGGCATCGTCGGCGCCGAATCCGGGACCTATTACCTGCAGCGGACCGGCGACGCCTTGAAGTGCTCGAAGCGGTATTTGAGGAGGAGACCGGACGCGTCGTTCGACGAGGTCTTCCGGCACTGCTTCGCCGGCGCAGAGCACGTGCTCAACGGCAAGGCGGTCTCGTCCCGGCATTTCGAGCCCATCGGCACGAGGACGTGCCAGTTGCTGATTGAGGGCCGCTACAACGACATCCTCGAGGCGGACCGCCACTACATCGCCGTGAAGCCCGACCTGTCCAACATCGGTGAGGCGATCGACCGCTTCAAGGATCCGGCCTATCGGCGGGGCATCACGACGGCGGCGTACGAGCACGTCATGAGCCGTCACACGTACGACCACCGGATCGCCGAGTTCGTCGACACCGTCTCATGCTCGGAAGTCCGAGCGGCGGCCACACCCGCCTGAGTCGTCGAGAATCCGCCTGTGATCGGCCCCCTGTTCCACGGGACCTGCCTTGCCCTCGCCGTCAGTGCGGCCGTCGCGGGCTGCGTCTGGGTGTATCGACGATCGCCGCTGCTTGCCGCCATCGTCGTGGCCGGGCTGGCCGTCAGGCTCGGGGCCGGGATCGGCCTGTTCTCGATCTCCTTCTTCCAGTGGCCGATTCTCGCGACCCTGCAGCGGGGGGGCGGATTCTGGGCGCTCGCTCCCGATGCGACCGTGTACTACGGCATCGCCGAGAGTGCCGCGAGGCACGCGACGTCAGTCTCTCGATCGAGCCCTTCGCCCGCCTACCTGATCGCGTTGTGCCTGTGGCTTCGCGCGACCGGGCTGAGCCCGCTCACCGCGGTGCTGTTCAATCCGATCTGCTATCTCATGACGACAGTGGCCCTTGTGGCGGCTGCCGGACGCCTGTCGCCTCGCATCCTGGCGATCGTGCTGTTCAGCTTTGCGTTCTCTCCTGCGCTCATCCTGACGAACAGCCAAGTGCTGAAGGATTCCTTCTTCGTGTTCGTGGTGGTGATGGCCTGTCTCGCCGTCGTCGCCACCCTTCGCTGTGCGCAAGGGCGCCTCGTCGCTCATCCGTACGTGCTCCTGTCCTCCGTCGGGTTGGCTGCCGCGGGAGTCGCGGCCGTCAGCGGCATTCGCGCGTACTACGCACTGTTCATCTGGGGGGCGCTCGCGATCGCCCTGCCGGTCGCCTGCGCGCTGCGGCGCGCCGGGCGGCTGTCCTTTCTCGTCTTCGGGCTCAGCGTCCTCGCCATCCTCTGGGGGGCGTTCGCCATCGGCGCGGGCCCGTACTATGGCTACTACGCTCGAGTGGTCTCCCGGTCGCTGGGAGCTCGGACCGAACCGCCCGGAGCGTCGCCTGATGCCACGGCGGCATCTCACGCCGCTCCCAGGGGTCCCGCCGAGCTCGCCGATGCGCTGGATGCCGCTCGGGCCGGCTTCGTCCGATCGGGCGGCAACACCAATCTCGTGCGCTCGCAGCCTGCCGGTGCGGGGGGCTGGGTCAGGGATCTCGGCGCCGGTGTCCTCACGATCTTCGTGCCGATCTCGGCCCTGCAGGCCGCATCGATCGTGAGCATTCACGGAGGGCAGGGCTTGCTCGCGATCACGGACCTCGACACCGTGTTCCTGGACGGGACGCTGCTGCTGATCGGCCTCGTGATCTGGAGAGCCCGGCCGGCCACCCGGAGCGACATTCCCGCATTGATGTTCCTGCTCGTGCTGTTCGTCGTTTCCACGGCGGCCATCGCCTACGTGGTCACGAACTTCGGCACGCTCTTTCGCCTCCGGCTGATGATTGCCGCTCCCGCGTGGTTGTGTCCGCTCGCGATCGGAGGCGAGGTCGGCGCCGTGAAGCCATGCAGCAGGGCGTAGATCGCGCGAACGAGGCGTTCTGGAACGAGCCGTGCGGAACGACGCTTGCCGCGCGACAGGGCGTCCAGGGCGCGTCGCCCGAGGCGCTGGCTCGATACGACGCCGCCTACCTGGCTTTCTATCCGTACCTGCTCGAGCACGTGCAACCGGAACGAATGGCCGGTTGCTCGGTTCTGGAAATCGGGGTGGGCTACGGTACGGTGGCCGCCCGCGTTGCCGCGGCCGGCGCGGCTTACTGTGCGATCGACCTCTCCGATCGGCCACTCGGTCTGGTTCGCGCCCGCCTGCCTCGTGTGGCGTCCGGTCTGGGCGCCCTGAGGGGCACGGCCGCGGCGCTGCCATTCGCCAACGAGAGCTTCGACTACGTGGTGTCCATCGGCTGCCTCCACCACACGGGAGATCTGGCTCAGGCGATTCGCGAGGTGCATCGGGTGCTGAAGCCTGGCGGCGCCACGATCGTGATGCTGTACAACCGGTTCTCGTACCGCAACTGGCTCCGATCGCCGCTCCGGACGGCCGGCGCATTGTGGCGTCAGCTCAACGGAGCGATCCTGCCGGAGCCGGCGACGGCCGCCGAGCGCCGGATGTACGACGTCAATTCGAAGGGCGAGGCCGCGCCAGAGACGGTCTTGGTCTCGAAGACGGCCGTGCGTCGGTTGTTCGGCCAGTACGCCGCCGTGACCATCCAGACCGAGAACTGCGACGACATTCTTCCCGGCGGCCGCCTGCTCTCGCTGCGACAGCGCCTGCTCTCTTCGCTGGGCCGCCGGGCCGGTCTGGACCTCTACATCACGGCCCGCAAGTAATCGATGGTCAACGGGATCCTGCTCCTCTACTACCGTCCGCTCACGGCCGGCGCGCCGACGATCCTCGAGCACGTGTCGGCCATTCCGAGCCATTCCAGGTTCGCGGTCTGGACCGTCAACACGGCTCTCGGATTCCCGCGTGGCCTTCGTGACCTCGACTTTCGAATCATCGTGCTGCACTACTCGCTCTTCGGGCCGCCGACCGTGTTCGGATCCTGGCCCGACGGGCTCGACGCCGAATTCCTGGCGTACATGACCGGGTCGCGCGGCAGCTACAAGATTGCCTTCTTCCAGGACGAGCATCACTACTGCCAGCCGCGCTTCGCGTTGCTGAACGCCTGCGAGGTCGATTGCGTGTATACGCTCCTCGATCCCGCCCATTGGGACGCGGTCTATCGCGGACACACCCGGGTCCGTGACCTGGTGCATACCCTGACCGGATACGTCAGCGACCGGCTGGTCGAGAGAGCGCGCGTCCTCGCCCGGCCGGATTCGGAGCGGACCGTCGACGTCGGGTACCGCGCGCGCCGCCTGCCGTTCGACGCGGGCCGGGGCGGCCAGGAGAAGGTCGCGATCGCGGAAGGATTCTGCGCGCGGTGTCGTGGGACGGACCTCGTCCTCGATGTCTCGGTCGGCGAGAGCCGCCGCATCCACGGCGACAAGTGGTGGACGTTCCTGGCCAATTGCCGGGGAGTGCTCGGCGTCGAGGCGGGCGTCTCCCTGTTTGATCTCAGCGGCCGCGCGCGCGCCGAGTGCGACCGGCTCCTTCGGGAGCATCCCTCCCTGTCCTTCGAGCAGGTCTGGCAACAGGCCCTGGTGAGAGACGACGGGGTCATATCGTACCGCACGATCAGTCCGAGACACTTCGAAGCCGCCGCGTTCCGAGTCGTGCAGATTCTCTTCGAGGGCGACTACAACGGCATTCTGAAGCCCTGGGTCCACTATCTGCCCTTGAAGAAGGACTTCTCGAACTTCGACGGCGTGATGGCGGCGTTCGGCAATTCCGCGCTGCGCGAGACGATCGCCAATCGCGCGTACGATGACCTGATAGCGTCGGGGCTCTGGACCTACGAGCGCTTCGTCACCGGATTCGACGAAGCGCTCGTCGCCGGGGGCTTCTCGAGCGGCCTCACTCCTGAAGAGCGCCTGGCGGTTGATCGCCGCCTCGGGCGGGGCAGCCTGCTGCGTCAGATGAAGGGCCGGCTACTGGCGGCCAGGCACGTCCGCTTTCCCGGCCGCGACAGGGTTGCGGCGGCGCTGCGGGGACGGCCTGTTTCCCCTCGATGACCGCAGCCTCCATCAGGTTGTGACCAGGCAGACAGTGTTGTCCAATACTGTCCAGGGATATCGAAAGGACGTCGACGGACTGCGCGCTCTCGCCGTGCTGCTCGTCGTGGCGTATCACGCGTCTCCGGTCGCCGTTCCAGGAGGATTCATCGGCGTCGATATCTTCTTCGTCATCTCGGGGTACCTGATCACCAAGAACATCCTCGACGACCTCGACGGCGATCGCTTCACGTTCCTCAAGTTCTACGCCCACCGCTTTCGGCGCATTGTCCCCGCGCTGGCGCTCGTGCTGTTCTCGGTGTGCCTGCTGGGATGGTATGTCCTCTTGCCGGGCGAGCTGAAAAGCCTCTCCAGGCACATCGTCGCGGGCGCGACGTTCACGACGAATCTGGTGCTGTGGAAGGAGGCGGGGTATTTCGATGTCGCGGCGGAGTCCAAGCCGCTGCTTCACCTCTGGTCGCTTGGCGTCGAAGAGCAGTTCTATCTCTTGTGGCCGTTGCTGCTCTGGGGTGCCGCCCGGAGGAACGTCAACACGCTCGCGCTCGTGGTTCTGGTCGCGGCAGCCAGCTTCACCTTGAACGTCGTCGCCGTTTCTCACCACGCCATCGCGACGTTCTACCTCCTGCCGACCCGGCTGTGGGAGCTCATGGTCGGCGCGTTGCTGATTCATGTCGAGCGCCGGCGCGACCCGAACCAGTCGACGCGAGGCATCGCTCACGGGGCCCTTGGCGCGCGTGGGCGCAATGTCATGGCCGCGGTCGCTGCGATCGCGATTGTCGGTGCCGCTTTTCTTCTTGACGGTCGCAGCGCCTTTCCCGGATGGCGCGCCGCGGTACCGACCCTGGCGGCTGTGGCACTCATCGCCTCGGGCCCCACCGCCGTGCTCAATCGATCGGTTCTGTCATGGCGACCTGCCGTGATTGTGGGCCTGATCAGCTACCCCCTCTACCTCTGGCACTGGCCCCTTCTGTCGTTGGCGCGGATTGTCGACAAGAGCGAACCCTCGCGGTGGACAAGAGCCACCCTGGTCCTGGCGGCGATTGCCCTGGCGTTGCTGACGTGGCGATTCATCGAGACGCCGCTCCGCCAGCGGACATTTGCGTTTGGCGGCTCGCGCCGGCTGATGTGGGGCTGCGTCGCAACCATGACGTGCGGTCTGGCCGGGGCCGCCTTCGCAGCCCACGTGACGGGCACCAGACCGGCCGGCTCGGCGCGTGCACGCGCACTTGCACGGACCGAGCGTGCACGCGCACGCGCGCTGAGCGACCTGACAGAGCTCCGCACGTTCGGCGATGCCTACCCGCGGTGCTCAGGCGCGCTCGCCGCCGGCAACACGTTGAGCTGGTGCTACACCGCCGGTTCGGGCGATCCCCAGCTGGCGATCTTCGGGGACAGCCACGCGTACTATCTGTTTCCAGGGATGGTGCAGGCGGCGGCCGCCGACGGTCTGAACGTCTTGGTCATCGGAGAGACGGCCTGCGCGCCGCTTTCGCAGGTCGAAACCTATCTCGCGGGCGGCCAGGACAAGTGCGTGGCAGCCAACGAGCTCGCGGTCGACCTTCTCATCGCTGACCGCTCCATCAAGACGGTCGTTCTGACGTCGCTCGGCCCTTATTACTTCAGTGGGCAAAGCTTCGCCGCGGATCACCACGGCCGTTTCGACGCGTCACGCGTCGTCCTGCAGCCTGTCGCGCCCGATCCAGGGATCTCGAAGACGGCGGTGTTCGAGCGCGGGCTCTCCGACACGATCTCCCGGCTCGAGGGGTCCGGCAAACACGTGGTGCTGTTTATCGATGTTCCCGAGCTTGACTTCCAACCCCAGTCCTGCATCGACAACCGGCCCGTTCACCTGCCGGGAGCACACGTGCGCACGCCGTGTGGTGTCGAACGCTCCCGGGTGATGAGCCGCCAGGCCGTCTATCGTCAGCTGATCGCTCGGCTCGAACGCGCCCACCCGACGCTTCGAACATTCGACCCGATCCCGTACCTGTGTGATGCTCGGCTGTGCTACGCGCTTCAAGGAGACCGCTTTCTCTACCGGGACAGCAATCATCTGAGCGTGTTTGGCAGCGAGTACCTCGCGAAGCACTTCGATGAGTGGTTGAGATCGGCCGGCCGACAGTGAAGAGCAGCGTGGTCAGTCTCGCTCGAGCCACCGTGCTGTACGGCCTGGGCGAAGTGCTCGCTCGCGTGATGACGTTGCTGCTCCTGCCGGTGTTCACCGCGTACCTGTCACCGCAGGACTATGGTGTCATCTCCATACTCAGCGCCCTGGGCCTGCTGCTGATTCCGGTGTTCTCGCTGGGGCTGGGCGCCGCAATCGCTCCCGTCTATTTCGACGGGAACAGCCGGAAGACGAAAGACGCGACGATCTGCGCGACCGGTTTCATCCTGGCCGCCAGCGTGACGCTGCTGCTGGGGGCTGGCCGGGCGTCGGCCGGGCTGATCAGTGCGACGTTGCTTGGCACGACCGCGTACTCGTCCCTGGTTGTGATCGCGCTGGTCACGACGGCGTTCACGATCCTGACGATTCCATTCAGGCAGTACCTGCAGTTCGAGGAACGCGCGCGCGTCTACGTGGTGCTGTCGACGATCTCGATCCTGACCACTACAATTCTCAGTGTCGTTCTGGTCGTGGTCTTCAAGCGTGGCGTGTACGGCATGCTGATGGCCGGACTGGTCGGACAGGCCACCGGCTTCTGCCTCTTCCTCTCGGCCCAGCCGTCAAGAACGTTCGCATTTCATTCGATCGAGCGACAGCCAGGGACTTGATCCGCATCGGCCTTCCGCTCGTGCCGGCGTTCGGGTGCCTGTTCGTCCTCCAGCATGGCAGCAAATACATGCTGCAGTGGCTCGGTGGTCTGGCGCAGGTCGGCATCTATTCGGTTGGCTGGAATATCGGTCTGGTCATCAGCCTGATTGTGACCGCGTTTCAGAGCGCGTGGATTCCGTACTTCATGTCGTTTGCGGGGAAGCCGGCTGAAGCCCGGATCACCTTCGGGCGGGTGCTGACTAATGAACGTCATCGCCGTGGGCACGCTGACCATGGCCGTGTTTGCCCTGGCGAGACCGCTCGTCCTGTTGATGACGAAGCCGGCGTACCATGCCGCGTGGACGGTCGTCGGCCTCGAGCGAGCGCTCAATTCCTCGCCGGCGTCTACGCGATTCTGCTGCCCGGAATTGTACATCTCGAAGGAAGTGCAGTTCTCAGGCGTGCTGCAGGGAATCGCCGCCGTGGTCGGGCTCGTCAGCAACCTCGTTCTGATTCCGGTGTTCGGCATCGTCGGAGCGGCGGTGTCGTCGGTGGCCAGTTATTGCGCGCTGGCAATGGCGCAGTCGGGCTGGAACCGGTATCGTCGATATCCGGGCGGTTCATCACGAGTGGGGGAAGACTGGCCAGGTTTGCGGTCGCGTTCGTGTGCTTCGCGGCGGCTACCCTCTGGGAGCGCGACGCGAGCCTGCCGAAGGAAGTCCTGTATTCCGGGCTTCTCGTCTGTCTCCTGCCGCTGATAGCCTATCAGCAGCTCGAGGTGGAGGAGCGCCGGTACGTGTGGAACGGTCCACTTCGCGCCTTCAGGATCGGGCTGCCGGCCGGAGAGCCGCCCGAAGTAGCTAACGAACGGCAGCGATTGTCCAGGTGAGATTGCCGATTCCAGTCGGGTTGAACATCGACGTGTTCCGGAGGGTCACACCCAGCCGGCCGCCCATGAACCACACCCCGAAATCACCGGTCCGCTCGCTTCGCCAGAGAAGATCGGGATGGCCGTCACCATCGAAGTCGGCCGTGGCCACGATTTTCCAGGTGACGTCGCTGACGCCCGTGGGACTGAGCATCGACGTCGACTTGAGGTCTGTCCCATTCATGAACCAGACCCCGAACGATCCGGTTCGATCGTGACGCCAGAGGAGGTCGGGATTGCCGTCCTGATCGAAGTCGGCGACACCAACGACCTTCCACGACGTATCGGCAAACCCCTTCGGGTTCAGCATCGCGTTCGAAATGAGCGTCGTCTTCTGCATGAACCAGACGCCGAAGTCTCCATGACGTCGTTGCGCCAAAGGAGATCCGGGTAGCCATCGAGATTGAAATCCGCGACTGCGACGATCTTCCACTTGAGATCAGAGACGGCGCTTGGGCTCAGGAACGCGGTGTTGATCACGCTCGCGCCATCCATGAACCAGACGACGAGCTGTCCCGTGAGGTTGTTCCGCCACAGAATATCGGTCGACCCGTCTCGGTCGAAGTCGGCGAACGCCACCGCCTTCCACGCGGGCGCCACGGCGCCCAGCATCGCCGCCGAAGCCTGACTCGTACCGTCCATGAACCAGACGCCAATCTGTCCGGTCACCTGGTTTTCCCAGAGCACATCCGGACGGTCGTCGTGGTTCAGGTCGATGGCGACCGGTCTGGCGCTGACCTCCGGGGTTTCCGGACTCGTTCCGGCCTCGTTATACGCTGCGATCGTGAAGTTGTACCTGGTCCCCGGCGTCAACGCGGTGAATTGGTGGGACGTCCCGCTTCCGACGTCGATCTGGTTCGGATGCGAGCCCGACTGGGTGCCCCAGTGGACGATATAGCCGGTCGCTCCAGCGGAAGGATTCCACGCCACGATCAATGAGGCCGCGTCGACCCGGCTCGCGAGCCCCGCTGCAACCAGAAACGCCGTCGCAATCGCAAGAAATCTGCGCGTCATGAATTGCTGCGAACGGCAAGGCGTGTGCCATGACCTCTTCCATAATCACACTTCCATTTGCACGGTAATTGACGAACTGGGCTCTGTACGCTTCGGATGCAGCCGGGTTGCACTTTTACACTACCGTAAGCGCCGTTACGTGATTAAACGTGACAGCTGATGGCTCTCGTTTTCGTTGACCCGGCTTCGTCGAACCGGGCCGTGCAATGAAGTCGCCCTCGGCGGCCCTGGGCGCCCCGGATGGTTTTGCCTATGCGTGAACCGAGGTGGTCGTGAAGGGCTGTGCGAGGTCAGGGTAGGACCGGTTATGAACGCTGCTTAGCTCGGCGAATTTTTGCTACGAGGCTGTAATTCACGGTACAGATTTCGTTAGTTCTCGTCACACGGGCCGAGCGCGGCAACGCGCCTCTTTCAACCGCTAAGTTATTGCCGTGTAACTGTTTTTGCTGGCGAATAGCCATCTCGTTCAGGTCCGCCAGCGGTGCGGCCTGAGGTGTGCAGTTTCGCACACGCCATCCGCAGTTCGGTCTCTTCGGCCATTCGGTGGATCACTCCAGGAAGTGGATATGTTCAGAGATTCTCGGTTCGTGGCGTCCATCTCTCGCCTCTCGTAGCGGTCTTCGCGCTCGGCCTGCTGACCGCGGGTCCGGCAAGTGCTCAGGTGGCGCTCGATCAGATCAACCTGTCGCAGGCAACCGTCTACAACTCGCCGAGCGATATCGCGAGCTGGCCCGTGACCGCCTCCATCACCAAACTCACGATGGCCACACCGGCCGGACTGTCTTTCGACTTCACCACGAAGAGCAGCTGGCCCAACTACACTCCCCCCGGGTGGCAGGGGCCGCTCGAGTACACGGTCTGGGCGGTCGTGAACGTCAACGGCCACTGGTACACCTCGGGGTTCATCCAGATGTGGCGGGATCGCGCCAGCACCGGGGCACCCATTCTGACGGACTTTGCCAGGAACTGGGCGTACGATGCACGTTGGGGCCCGATGAACCACTATCAGCCGCATGTCGGCGAACTGATGGGCTTCTTCGTCTCCGCCGGTGATGCCCGAAACTGGGGAAGTGTCACCTCGGTCCGTGAACGGTCGAATGTCGTGGCCGTCAATCTCCCCGCCAACGACACCGGCGTCTTCACCTTCCCCGATCGACCGGTGACCCGCACTCTCCTGGCAGGCGACTTCAACGTCGACACCAAGCCCGACCTCATCGCGCAGGAGCAGAACGGGCGGGTGACCCTGGCTCTCAGTGCCGGCACGACGTTCAGCCAGCTGCAGTCTCCGTACAACAACGTCGTCACGCCCTGGAACATCGCCGGCGTCGGCGATTTCAACAACGACGGCAAACCCGATCTGGTCTGGCAGAACACCGCCGGTTCCATCGCCACGTGGTTGAACAACGGTTCCTCGGCGCCGATTCCGGTGAATCTCTACACGGGCGCCTCCACGTGGCGCATCGCAGCCGTCGCGGACATGGACCAGGATGGGACGTCCGATCTGATCTGGCAGAGCCCGACCGGTGCGGCCGTCATCTGGTTCATGCACGGCACAACCGTATTCCGCGTGCAGCAGATCTGGTCGGGCGTGTCGAACTGGCGTATCGTCGGCGCGGACGACTTCAATGGCGACGGCGATCCGGATATCGTGTGGCAGGGTCCAGCCGGCAATGCCATCGCGTGGATCATGCATGGAGCGGTTCAGGCCGGCAGCCTGACCGTCTACGGCGCGGGATCGATGTGGCGGATCGTCAGCGTAGGGGACATCAATGGCGACAGCCACCCGGACCTGTTGTGGCTCAGCCCGACCGGGCAGGTCGTCGTCTGGATCATGAATCGCACAACGATCGTCCAGGGCAAGTTCGTCAAGTCGACCGCAACCGGTTGGATGCTGTCGGACACACCATAGGGGTTCGTTCAGCCTTCGGCTTCAGGAGCGCCATCAACCTTCGTTGATGGCGCTCTTCATCTCCTCACACGACCGGCATCCCCGTCAGGCAGTCACTGAGCACAGGTGTGGCGCCTCCACGCCTCCCCTGTGGCGGCCGCGGACTACGAGACGCCGCTTCCGTCACGATCGACGCGGCCAGTAACGATCCGTGAAAATCGTCCGCGTGATCGCGCGCCTCAACGTCGGCGGGCCGGCCAGGCACGTCGTTCTGCTCGACCGCGGCCTGCGCGCGCGCGGGCACGAGACGCTCCTGGTCCACGGCACGGTCGGCGACGACGAGGCCAGCCTCGAGCACCTCGCGGTCGAGGCCGGCGTGCCGACCCGCAGGATCGCCGATCTCGGGCGCCGCGTGAGTCCGCTGAGCGACGCGCGCGCCCTCGTGCGCCTCGTCCGGACCATCTTCCGCGAACAGCCGGACGTCGTCCACACGCACACGGCCAAGGCCGGGACGCTGGGGCGCATCGCGGCGGCCGCCTTCAACGCCACGCGCGGCCGCGGCCGGCGCCTGGTTGTCGTCCACACCTTTCACGGGCACGTGCTCGAAGGCTACTTCTCGCCGGCCGTCAACCGGTTCGTCCGCGCCGCCGAGAGGCTGCTCGCGCGCACGACGGATCGAATCGTCACGATCTCGCCATCGCAGCGCGACGAGATCGTCGGTCGATTCGGCGTCGGCCGGCCCGGGGCTACCGTCGTCGTGCCGCTCGGGCTCGACCTGCAGGGGCTCGTCGACGGCGCGGGCGCGCGTTCGCTCCGGGCCGAGCTCGGCATCGACGAACATTCCGTGGTGTTCGGGTTTTTGGGACGGCTGGTGCCGATCAAGGACGTTCCGACACTCGTCCTCGCTTTTTCGCGCCTCCTGGAGACAATTCCCGACGCGTGGCTCCTGATTGCGGGTGATGGTCCAGTGCGGCCCGGGCTCGAGGCGCTCATCGCCGCCCGCGTGCCCGGCGGCCGCGTCCGGCTGCTCGGCTGGCGCGAGGATCTCGTCGACCTCTATGCGACGCTGGATGTCTGCGTGCTGTCGTCGCGCAACGAGGGGACGCCGGTCGCGATCATCGAGGCCATGGCGGCCGGCCGACCGGTCATCGCGACCCGCGTCGGCGGCGTGCCCGACGTCGTCGACGACGGCGAGACGGGGCTGCTGGTGGCGCCGGGCGATGCCGAAGGCCTGGCGGCGGCAATGGCGCGGCTCGCCGCCGATCCGGCCGCGCGATGCCGGATGGGAGGCCTCGGCCGGCAACGCGCGGCTGCCGCGTTCGGCCACGAGCGTCTGGTCGACGACATCGAGCGGCTCTACGCGGGCGCCCTGGCGGACAAGCGCGGAAGGCGCGCGAAAGGATGATCGAGCGCACAGTGCGGCTCACGATCCTCGTGTCCGTGGGCGCCGCCCTCGCGCTGCTGGCGACGCTGGCAGCGCGCGGGTGGGGACAGCTGCAGCTCCTGACCGCGATCATCTTCTTCACCGCCGTGTGCCTGGGGGTGGCCTCCGATGAACTGGCGGTGGCCATCGTGCTGCCGTTCGCCTTCGTCGTGCCGGGCGCCGTTCTCGCAGCGCACGGACACTACGTCACCGAGTACAGCGTGTTGTGGCGGGCCGCGTTGTTCGGCGCCATCGCGCCGCGCGTGGCGCATACGGGCTGGAGCGTGCCGCGGCGCTGGCGCCCCGCCCTCGTGCTGTGGGCCCTGACGGTCGCCGTCGCATGGCCGATTGTCGCGCTGCGCGAGATTGACGGGCGCCTATCGCTCCTGAACAACAACTACCTCGCCAGCTCCTCGACGGGAGGCACGCCGCTCACGACCGTCGTCTTCGTGCTGAATGTCGCGAGCGTGCTCGGTCTGGGAATCCTGTGGTTCGACTGGCTGTTCGTGGCGTTCTCCGGGAGCCCGTCGCGGTTTCGACGCTTCGTGCTCGCGCCGCTCGCCGTCAGCTGGCTCGTGGCGTCTCTGGTGGCGGTGTACCAGCTCTTCGGCGACCTGCTGTTCCTGAACAGCAGCATCTTCGGGGGAATGGGCCGCGCCTCGGGCACCATGCTCGACGGGAACGCGTTTGGCGTCATGGAAGCGCTGGCGTCAGGCGGGCTCTTCGCGTGGGCGCTCGACGCCGATCGACCGCGATGGTGGCTGATCGCACCGCTGGTCGGGTTCGCGTGGCTCGGACTCTGGGGGTCGGGATCGCGAACGGCGTTGACGCTCGGGATCGCGATCCTGGTGGCTGTCGCCTGGCGGCCGATCGCGTCGAGGTCGGCGACCAATCGGCTGCTGCGCTGGGAGGTTGCGAGCGCGGCGGCGGCCGGCCTTCTTCTGGCGACCCTGCTGGCCTCCGTGGACGTGCCGGCCGTCGGCGTCGTGAAGCGGCTGAGGGATTCCCTGCCAGATGCCTCGCTCGAGTCGGTCGGGCAGTTCGCCCGCGAGTTGTGGGACCGGAATGGATACGGCTCGACAGCCGACGCGATGATCCGTCAGCATCCGCTCGTCGGGGTCGGCGTCGGAACCTTCTACGTGATGGTCGGGGACTACTCGGATGCGGCTGGTCTCGGCTACAAGCTCCCGACCGACAACGCGCAGAACTGGTTCCGGCATCAGCTTGCGGAGTTCGGCCTGCTCGGAAGCGTCGGCTGGATGACGTGGACGGTGCTGTTCGGCTGGTTCGTGCTGAGCGCCGTCGCCCCATTGCCGAATCGACCAGCCGCCGGCATGCTGCGGGCCGCGTTGATTGGCCTGACCCTGATCTCGCTCGTCGGCATGCCGACCCAGAATGCCGCCGTGGCCATCGCGTTCTGGACGATAGCGTTCTGGTTCGCCTCGGTCGCCGGCGTCGGCCACCTTTCGCAGGCCTCGCCGCCACCAGGAGCCGCGACGCGAACCGCCGTGCCGATTCTGCTCCTCCTGTTCGCGGCCGGCACGTGGTACGCCGCCGGCCACGGTCTGCGTCCCGCAGAGCGGGCCCTCGCCAACCGATGGCCGTATTCGTACGGGTTTTCCACGCCGGAGCACGGACCGGGCGGGCTCGTGTACAGGTGGGCCGGCAAGACCGCGGTCGCGGCCGTGCGCGCGGACAAGCGCTGGGTGCGCGTGATTGCGCTCGTCAACCACTTCGACATCGCGTCCAGGCCCGTTCACGCGAAGATCTGGAGTGGCACTCGTCTGGTGCTGGACACGACGCTGAGGACGACAGCGCCGGTCATGACCTACGCTCGTGTACCCGAGGGTCAGGCCGGCATCGTGCTGCAGACGTGGGTCGACCGCGTGGTCCGTCCGCGCGATTACGGCGTGCCCGACGGTCGCGATCTCGGGCTCTTCGTCCACTGGGACTTCGTCGAGGCGCCGAGGGAGTCGGCAGGCGTTACCTCGCCGTGAGGTCGCCACTGCTGAGACGGGGCCGATTTCTTTGGCGCACGTGGGGCCTTCGGTACTAGAATCCGCCGATGTCGGTAGCGTGCCGATGATCGCACTCGCCCGTCACTCTCTGATCGCATTCGCGCTCGCTCTCGCGCTGACGCCGCTGTGCCGCGCGGTCGCGCACCGTCTCGGGTACATCGCACGCCCGAAGGAAGACCGCTGGCACAAGAAGCCGACGGCGCTGTTCGGCGGCGTTGCGATTGTGCTCGCGACGCTCGCGGTGGTTCTCGCGGCCGGCGCGGTCACGATGGAACTGTGGGAGCTCGTCGCGTGCGGAGTGGCGATCGCCGCCTTCGGTCTGATCGACGACCTGCTGCGGCTGAAGGCCTCCACGAAGCTCATCATCCAGATCGTCGTCGCGTCCGCGCTGCTGTTCTTCGGATTCCGACTCAACTGGACCCAATCGCTCGTCGGCGACGCCATGCTGACGCTCTTCTGGATCGTCGGCATCACCAACGCGCTCAACCTGCTGGACAACATGGACGGGCTCTGCGGCGGCGTCACGCTGGTCGCGGGCGGCTTTCTGCTCGTCGGCTTCGCACGGCAGCCCGACATGGGGCCGGCGGCACTCTATCTGGCGACGCTGCTCGGCGCGACCGCCGGCTTTCTCGTCTACAACGTGCACCCGGCGTCGATCTTCCTCGGCGACGCGGGAAGCCTGTTCCTGGGCTTCAACCTCGCAGCGCTGACGCTCCTGTCGCGCCCCGAGGCCGTCGGCAAGTCGGGCGTCCTGTCCGCCGTCGCCGCGCCGGTGCTCCTGCTGCTCGTGCCGATTCTCGACACCACCCTGGTGACCGCCGCGCGGCTGCTATCCGGACGACGTCCCTCCCAGGGCGGCCGGGATCACTCGTCGCACCGCCTCGTCGCCGTCGGCCTGTCCGAACCGCGGGCCGTGGCGACCCTGTGCATGCTCGCGGCGGCGGGCGGCGCCGCGTCGCTCCTGCTGCAGCGGCGCGATCAGAGCTGGCCGTTGATCGTGTCGCTGACCTTCGTCCTCGGGATGATCATCTTTGCCGTCTATCTGGCCCGGATTCGCGTCTACGACCACGTCGATCCGGCCGAGCTCGGCGACTCGGCGACGCCGCTGGTCGTCAACTTCATGTACAAGCGGCGTGTGGCCGAGGTCCTGCTCGACCTGTGCCTCGTTCCGCTCGCGTACTACACGGCCTACCGTCTGCGATTCGAAGGGCGTCTCTTCGCCGCGAGCTATCCGTTGTTCCTGCAGTCGCTGCCGGTCGTGCTGGCCTCGCAGTTGTTCGCGCTGTTCACGGTGGGCGGCTACCGCGGCACGTGGCGCTACTTCGGGATGATGGACGCCGTCGTGTTCGCCAAGGGCGTCCTCCTCGGGACTGTCGGCGCCGAGCTGGTCATCCTTTACCTGTACCGGTTCGGGAGCTACTCGCGATCGGTGTTCGTCATCTACGGGGTGATCCTGCTGCTGCTGCTGGCAGGGACGCGCGCGTCGTTCCGCCTGATGGGCGAATTCGTCCACCGTCGGCAGTCACAGGGACAGCGCTGCGCGATCTACGGCACCGGCGACGCCAGCCTGGCGACGATCCACGAGGCGTTCGGAGCCGTCCCGCTGAAGATCGTCGGGTTCATCGACGACAACCCGATGACGCGGCGCACGCGGGTCGGCGGCTATTCGGTGCTGGGCGGCTTCGACGTGCTCTCGCGCCTGGTTGCCGGCGGACACGTCGACTGCGTCGTCCTCAACACGCACCTGCTGGATCTCGACCACCTGCAGCGCCTGGAAGAGGCGTGCCGCGACGCGGACGTGGAGCTGCTGCGGCTGCACGTCAACCTCAAGCCGCTGTCCGCGGTCTCCTGACCGGCGGCCCTGCTTCGACTTCGTCCGATCGCGTGATATCGGCCAGAAACCGCGGCGCAAGCGAACCGTTCGGAGGCACGCGTTTCACGGAGGCCGGAAACCGCGTCGGAGGCGCCGAGTCCGGGCTGGGGTGACGCAGTGGGGCCCCAGCCCTGTGGTGACAGGCTGCCGGAGACGCAGTTTCCCGCGTGCCGGAGCCGGTTCGCGGCGGCGCGGTTTCTGGCCGATATCACGCATCCGACAAGGTCGAACTACAGCCGCTCCCCGATAGCCGCGTAGTCGAGGTGCGTGAAGAGCAACGCGTTCAAACGCTCGACGTTGGCGTTGAAGGCGTCGGCGAGCGGACGGACGCCCGGCTCGAGATCGACCGCCGGAAGCGGCTGCAGCTTCCGGGCGTCGGGGACCGGCTCGCTGGCGCGAATCTCGACGCGTTGAAAGCCGCTGGCCTCGAGCAGGAACCTGAGCGTCGCCGACGGCAGCGGCCGGACGTGCGTGATGTCCCGCAGGTAGGCCCCGAAGAACGCCGACCAGCAATCCACGTTGATCGTCTCGAGCACGATGGTCGAACCCGGCCGCAGCCTGTCGTAGGCCAGATCGAGAAAGCGCATGAGATACGCCGGCTCGAGGTGCTCGACGACCTGCGCCGCAAACAGCCCGCCGAGCGAGCCGTCATCCAGCCGCTCCAGATACGAGACGACGTCGCCCTCGTCGACCGCCAGTCCGCGCCCGCGGCAGACTTCGGCCATCTCGTGATTGAGCTCCACGCCGCGCGCCGGAATGCCCTCCGCCCGTAGCCGCTCCAGAAGCTCGCCCCGGCCGCAGCCGACGTCGAGCACGTCGCGCGCGCCCGCGAACAGCGTGGCGTAGGCCGCGAGCCGCTCGCCGATCTGCGCTTCCGATCCCCGGAACTGCGCCTCGAATCCAACGTACTTGTAGGCGTCGAGGTTGGAGGCTGGAGGCTGGGGGCTGGGGGCTGGGGGCTCGGGGCTCGGGGTCGTGTTCGTGCGCCGCTCGAATTCGCGCTTGAGCGCCGCCACCTGCCGCTGCATCAGGCCCAGCGCGGTCTCGAAGCCGCGCACCTGCTCGTGCGGGTTGGCGAGCGCCGATGCGGCGGAGGCCCGATCCCTCGTGTCGATGTAGGCGGTAATCTGCTGCAGGTACTGGATGAGACGCGATTGAAACCGGATCGCAGCGGCGAGCTGTTCGCCCAGCGCCGCGTTCGTCGCGTTCAGCGTCTCGCGCGTGCGCCGGTCGCCTTCGATGTTGCGGTTCAGGTGCTCGACCAGCGCCGCGTTGAACGCCTGCTGCCGTTCGATGACCGGTTCGATCGCGCGCCAGACGAAGCGGGCGAGGCGGCCGCGCCACCCGGCGCCGAAGTCGGGCGGAGACGACGCCGCCCGCCATCGTTCGTTGACGGCGGCGACGAGGGTGTCGTCGAGGCGCGCGACCGGCGCGGGGAGGGCCGGCGGCCCGGCCTGCACGAGCGCGTCGAGCGCGGTCAGCGCGTCGTTGTAGGCGCGATCGGCGTCCGCGCGCTCCTTCTGCAGCCGTTCGCGGTCGGCGTCGCCCAGCGCGCGCGTGGTCATGGATGAATCAGCGGCCCACGAGCCCTTCGACCGGGCTGCTCGCGGTCGCGTACATCCTGCGCGGGATCCGCCCGGCCAGATACGCCAGCCTCCCTGCCTGGACGGCGAAGTTCATCGCGCGCGCCATCGACACGGGGTCCTGCGCTCCGGCGATCGCCGTGTTCATCAGCACGGCGTCGGCGCCGAGCTCCATGGCGAGCGCCGCATCGGACGCCGTCCCGACGCCGGCATCCACGACGAGCGGCAGGCGGGAGAACTCGCGGATGATCCGGATGTTGTTGGCGTTCTGGATGCCCAGGCCCGAGCCGATCGGCGCGCCAAGCGGCATGACGGCCGCGGCCCCCGCGTCCTCCAGCTTGCGGCACACCACCGGATCGTCGCTCGTGTAGGGGAGGACGACGAAGCCCTCCTCCACGAGTACGCGGGTGGCCTCGACGAGCGCCTCGTTGTCGGGGTAGAGGGTCCGCTGGTCGCCAATCACCTCGAGCTTGACCCAGTTCGACAGCCCGGCTTCGCGCCCGAGGCGGGCGGTCCGCACCGCCTCGTCGACCGTGAAGCAGCCGGCGGTGTTCGGCAGGATGAAGTACTTCGAGGCGTCGATGTAGTCGAGGAGGCTCGCCTCGCTCCCCCCGCCCGGTCCGCCGGCGCCCGTGCGGCCGGACAGGTCGACCCGCCGGACGGCCACCGTGACGACCTCGGCGCCCGACGCCTCGTGCGCCTGCACCATGGCGGCCGGCGAGCTGTACTTGCCGGTGCCGACGAACAGCCGCGACGTGAAGGTCCTGCCAGCGATCGTGAACGTATCCAAGGCTGCTCCCACGACACCTCCACCCACGAGGTTGACGATCTCGATCTGGTCGCCTTCGCGGACGATGGCGTCGTCGAAGGTCGTGCGCTTGAGCACGACCAGGTTGTGCTCGACCGCGACCCGGCGCGGGTCGATCTCGAGTCGATCGAGAAGCGCCCGCATTGTCAACGGGCCGTCCACCTCGACCGCCTCGCCGTTCACGGTAATGAGCAAATCGTGTCAGCGTACTGCTGCACCTCGCGTGTCGTCAAGGCTAAGCCCCTGCGAGAGAGCGCTTTACGTGCCGGATCCGGCGCGGTTGGGGACGAGCGGCGCGATCCTCGCATCTAAATTCGCGGCGAGACTCGGGGACCCGAATTCGATAGGCTTTGCATGCCAATGGTCACCACCTCAACCAGCCTTACAGCCACCCGTGGCCTGGACCGTACGGCGCTCGCGGAATGGTACCGACGGAATCGCGCGCGATCGCAGGCGCTGTTCGACCTCCTTACCGACGAGGCGTACTACAGCCGGCCGATCGCCCTGCGGCACCCGGTCGTGTTCTACGAGGGGCATCTCCCGGCCTTCAGCTTCAACACCGTGATCAAGAAGGGGATGGGCGGCCCCTCGATCGACGAGCGGCTCGAGCGCCTGTTCGCGCGCGGCATCGATCCGCACGAGTCCGCGGGCGCGGGCGCGAAGCTCGAGTGGCCGGATCGAGCCGCCGTGCGCGCGTTCGGCGGCGAGGCCGACGCGCGGGTGCTCGATGCCATCGAGCGCGGCGACATCGACCGGCCCGGTCATCCGCTGCTCGATGGCGCCGAGGCGGTCTACGCCATCCTGGAGCACGAGGCGATGCACCAGGAGACCCTGCTGTACATGTGGCACCGGCTGCCGTCGGACCACAAGCGGGCGCCCACCGACTACATGCCCCGTCTGGACGGTCCGGCGCCAGGAATCGAGTGGATCGAGCTGCCGCCCGGGCGCGCGACGCTCGGCGTCGACCGGGGCACGCAGCCGTTTGGATGGGACAACGAATGGCCCGCGTGCCGCGTCATGGTGCCGGCGTTCGCGCTCGAGCGTCACGACGTGACCAACGCGCGGTACATGGAGTTCATCGAGGCCGGCGGTTATCGGGACCCGCGGTGGTGGCGTCCCCTCGACTGGGAATGGATCGAGCGCGAGCAGGTGGCGCATCCGCTGTTCTGGGAGCGGGACGGGCGCGAGTGGCGCTGGCGCGGGATGTTCGGGCTCGTCCCGCTGCCGCCGGGATGGCCGGTCTACGTCAGCCAGGCCGAAGCGGCGGCGTTTGCGCGCTGGCGCGGCGCGCGCCTCCCGACCGAGGCGGAATTCCAGCGCGCGGCCTTCGGCAGTCCCGACGGCGAGCGGCCGTATGCCTGGGGCAGCGAGCCGCCGACGCCGGACCGCGGCGTCTTCGACTTCTCGAGCTGGGATCCGGAGCCGGCCGGGAGCCATCCCTCCGGCGCGAGCGCCTGGGGTGCCGAGGACCTGGTGGGAAACGGATGGGAGTGGACCGGCACGCTGTTCGCCCCGTTCCCCGGCTTTCGCGCGATGGCGTCGTATCCCGAATACTCCGCCGATTTCTTCGACGGCGAGCACATGGTGATGAAAGGCGCGTCGACGGCGACGGCGCGCGAATTGCTGCGCCCGTCGTTCCGCAACTGGTTCCGTCCGAGGTATCCCTACGTCTATGCCACGTTCCGCTGCGCCCAGGACCGCTCCGACCGCCGCTGACGAGTTTGCAGCCGACGTCCAGTACTACCTGACGCTCAGCCCGCGCCAGCTGCCCTCGCGATATCTGTACGACGCCCTCGGCTCGGCGCTGTTCGAGGCCATCTGCGCGCTGCCGTGGTACCGTGTCACGCGCGCCGAGCTCGCGCTCCTCGACCGGCACGCGCGGGACGTCCTCGCGCACACGGGCCGGCTCTCGCGCCTGGTCGAGCTCGGGAGCGGCAGCGGCGAGAAGCTCGCGATGCTCCTGGCGCGCGGCGGCGCCGCACCCGCCAGCCTCGAGGTGCACCTCGTGGACATCTCGGCGAGCGCGCTCGATCAGGCCAGCCGCGCGCTCGCCGCGCTCGGGGTCCTGCGCATCGTGCGGCACGAGACCACCTACGAGGCGGGGCTGGAGCAGGTGCGGCAGATGCCCGTCGCCGGCCCGACGCTGGCGCTCTTCCTGGGGTCGAACATCGGCAATTTCGATCCGCCCGGCGCCGGCGCGTTCCTGCGGGCGATCCGGGCGGCGCTGTCACGCGGCGACCTGCTCCTCCTCGGCGCGGATCTCGTGAAGCCGGAGCGCGAGCTGATCCTGGCCTACGACGATCCGCTCGGCGTGACGGCCGCCTTCAACCGCAACCTCCTCCTAAGGATCAACCGCGAGCTCGATGGCGACTTCGATCTGGACCGCTTCGAGCACCGCGCGACGTGGAACGCGGCCGAATCCCGCGTGGAGATGCACCTCGTCAGCCTGGCGCGGCAGCGCGTCCGCGTGCCCGGTGCGGATCTCGATTTCACGATCGAGGCCGGCGAGACGGTGTGGACCGAGAGCTGGTACAAGTACGATCCCGATCGGCTGGTCGCCGCCCTGTCGGCGGCGGATTTCCGCCTGGTGCGCCAGTGGTTTCACACCGAGGATCGCTTCGCGCTGACGCTCGTCGAAGCGGTGTGACGATCGATCCCGCTCCCTGATTCGCGGCCATGTCGACTTCTGTCGCCGCTCCCGTACGGCCGTCGGAGCGCACGCTGCGCGATGTCTTCTGGCTCATGCTCGGCCGCGAGATCACGCCCGTCGAACTGCGCAACGAGCTGCGGGTGTTCGAGCCCTCGCAGCTCGGCGGCCTGGCCGGCCGCGTTCTCGCGTCGGGCGAGTTCCGCGTGTACTACCGGGATCGCCTGAACCGCGCGCCGATCCTCGACCTCGAGGCCCTCGAAGCCGGGCTCGCGTCGATCGGATCGGACCAGCGGTTCGTCGATCGGATGTACGAGCTCATGCTCGGGCGGCCGGCCGACGCGACCGGACGCGCGGGGTACCTGGCGGCGCTCGCCGGCGGCACGGCCCGCGCCGAAGCGGTACGGGCCGTCCTCGCGTCGGAGGAGTTCGCCGATCGCTACGCCCAGGTGGTTCCGGAAGGCGGCGTGATTCCCTGCGACACGCAGCTGTGCGAGCTGGCGAATCCCGCCAAGTGGGACAACCCCGAGTGGCTGCTCTTCCTGCGCGAGCTGCACGTCGGGCGTGCCGACAAGTTCTCGATGCACCGGAAGTGCTACGAGTTCACGCAGCTCCTGTTCGGGCTCTCCAGACTCGGACGCCTGCGCGACGACGTGAAGGTGCTGAGCGTCGGCGCCGGCCACGAGCCGGTGCTGTACGCGCTCGCCAACCGCGTCGGCCTGGTCGTCGCCACGGACCTGTACGAGGGCGCATGGCAGACGGTGCAGGCGGCGGAGGGAGACGCGCGCGTGCTGTCGGACCCGTCCGCGTATGCGCCCTTCCCGTACCGGACCGAGCGCCTGGCGTTCCTGAAGATGGACGCCCTCGCCCTCGGCCTCGGCACGGGCGCGTTCGATGTCGCCTACTCGTTGTCGTCGGTCGAGCACTTCGGCGGGCTGGCCGGTGCGAAGCGGGCGATCGACGAGATGGCGCGGACCCTCAAGCCCGGGGGCATCCTCGCCCTGGCCACCGAGTACCTGCTGTCGGGCCCGCCGCACGACGAGGTGTTCCGGCCGGCCGAGATTCACGACCTCTTCGACCGGCCGGACCTGCGCCTCGTGGAGCCGATCGACGAATCGGTCTACGCGCGCTACACCTACAAGGCGATCGACCTGTACGGCAACCCGTACCAGACGCCCCACATGGTCGTGCGCTGGAACGACACGGTGTTCACGACGGTGATGGCGTTCCTCGAGAAGCGGTGATCGAACGCGCGGGGCTCAGTCGTCGTGACCGTTCTTCGCCTCCACGCGCGCGGCGAGCACGCTGTTGTCGCTCTGGCGCGTGCCCTTCACCTCGACGCTCCGGCCGTTGGCGAGGCTCCTGCACGACGAGTCCTTGAACTCGGTGCTGCCGTCGGTCTTCACCGTCGTGCCGCCCACCTTGAAGGAAATCGACGGACACGTGCCGCCGAGGGCGGCGATCGCGCCGTTCAGCTCGGTCTCGCCGTGGTCGTCGCCGTGGCCCGGTTCAGGGTCCCCGGGCGCGCCGGGCGCGGGGTTGCCGTTGGCCGTCTGCACCTGGATGTCCGACGCGACGACCGCCGATCCGCTGCGCATGCCCTTCACGTGAACGCGATCGCCGAGGTGGATGTCGGCCAGGGTCATCTCGGTGTCGCCGTGGCGGATCGTCGTCCCCGACGGCACCGTCACGTCGATCGAGCCGACGGCGAGCACGCCGGCGCCGGCGTTGACGCTCGTGACGCGCCCTTCGACCTCCGCTTCGTTGTCGGGCATCTCGCTCTCGCTCTCGTCGACGTCCGCGGTCGATCCGCTGATGGTCACGATGATCCGGATCGTCTGGTGCTCGGCGAGGTCGCCGAGATCGGCCTGTGCCTGGATGCCGGTGCCGCTGAACTGCAGCACGACGTGGCCGCTCGGCACGTTGTTCAGCGTGAACGTGCCCGACGATCCGATCGTCGTCGACATGCCGGTGCCCATCGCCGTGACCGTGAGCGGCGCGGTGCCGGCCGGCCGCCACGACGCCGTGCCGGCGCCCGTGACGACGGTGCCGCTGATGCTGGCTCCGCCCGAGAGACTGCCCGGAGGAGCGGGTTGCGCCGAAGGAGTGGGCGCAGCCGGTGACAGGGAGCCGGATTTGCCGCTGCAGCCGGCCGCCAGCGCTGCGATGAGCAGCAGGGGCACCAGGGTGGTCGCCGCGATCCTCGCCGATCCGAGTGACAACAGATTTCGCACGTCGTTTCCTCCCGCGCCCCGTTTGGCAAGCGGCGTGCCACGGCGCGGGCTGTTTATGCCGCATTTAGGGGCGATGCGGGCACCGGCGCTGACGAATAGTGAAAGGCCCGCCCGCGTCCGGTAATGCCGTGCGCCGTCGCGACGTTTGACTCGCTTCCGAAAACCCGAGTACCTTTTCTTGATCCGGTTTCCCCGATTTTTTCGTTTTTCGACATTCATTTGACGCCATATGGACTCTCGCCCGTTCGCGCCTGGTGCGACTTCGTCGGACACACTCGGCATTCCCGGCTACACGTTCGCCGACCTTCACCACCCCGACCGCCTCGCGTCGCTCTACGACCGGTTCTGCGAGGACGTTGCCGCTGCCGACCCGGCGTTCTGGGGCGAGTGGGACGCCTACCGCCGCGCCCCGGACGCGCCCCGGCCGCCCCTCGAGATCTCGCGGCTGCTGGTCGGAATGGCGCCGTTCGTCAGCCGGTTCGTGCAGCGCCTGTTCTCGATCGGCGCCGCCGGCGACGCGCTCGTCGAGGCGACGCGACGGCAGGACGATCTGTTTCGCTTCAAGGTCGACTTCGTGCGCCGCCGCGCGCTGGGGCTGCTCAAGGGAGGGCCCGTGGCGGCCAGCGCCGCCGACGATGCCGCGGTCGAGCGGTTGATACGCGAGACGAACACGCCCGACCGGGAGCTGGCGGTGGCGCGCGCCGGCTGCGCGCTGCTCGATCGCGAGAAGCTCGAACCCGACGCCGCCGGCGCCGACGTCGAGGCGCTCAAGCGATGGTGCGCCGCCAGGGTGCACGACCGGCACTATCGGAGCTGGGTCGTCTTCCGTTTTCCGGAGACGCTCGACTACTTCCGGCTCGTCGCCGTCGAGCATCCGTCGGCGTCCCTGCCCGAGGCGATGATCGGTCCCGAATGGCGCCTGCGGCGCCGCGACGGCTTCAAGCTGACCGACCCTCGCATGAACGGGCGCGAGGTGCTGAGCGAGATTCACTACTGCGTCCTCTGCCACGAGCGCGACAAGGACTCGTGCGCGAAGGGCATCGCCGACAAGACGGGGAGGGTCTCGTCCAACCCGCTCGGCATCGAGCTGAACGGCTGTCCGCTCGACGAGAAGATCTCCGAGATGCACGCGCTGCGCAAGGGCGGCGACGCCGTCGGCGCCCTCGCGCTGGTCGCGGTGGACAACCCGATGTGCGCCGGCACCGGCCACCGGATCTGCAACGACTGCATGAAGGCGTGCATCTACCAGAAGCAGGAGCCGGTCAACATCCCGCAAATCGAGTCCGGGGTCCTGACCGACGTGCTGGCGCTGCCGTGGGGTGTTGAGATCTACGGCCTGCTGACGCGCTGGAATCCCCTCAACGTGAGGCGGCCGTACGCCCTGCCGTACAACGGCAGGAACGTGCTCGTCGTCGGACTCGGACCGGCGGGCTACACGCTGGCCCACTACCTGGTGAACGAGGGCTTCGGGGTCGTCGGCATCGACGGCCTGAAGATCGAGCCGCTGCCCGAGGCGCTCGTCGGGACCGACACGACGCCGCCGGAGCCGGTCAAGGACTGGGCCGACGTCTACCGGCCGCTCGACCAGCGCGTGCTCGAGGGCTTCGGCGGCGTCTCGGAATACGGGATCACCGTGCGGTGGGACAAGAACTTCCTGACGCTGCTGCACCTCACGCTGGCGCGGCGGCGCGGATTGCGCATGTACGGCGGCGTCCGGTTCGGCGGCACGCTGCCGATCGACGACGCGTGGAGCTACGGATTCGATCACGTCGCGATCGCGGCCGGGGCGGGCCGGCCGACGATCATCGACATGAAGAACAACCTGATCCGCGGCATCCGGAAGGCGAGCGACTTCCTGATGGCCCTCCAGCTCACGGGCGCGTTCAAGCGGGAGGCGCTGCCGAACCTGCAGGCGCGCCTGCCGGCCGTGGTGATTGGCGGCGGCCTCACGGCCATCGACACGGCCACCGAGCTGATGGCCTACTACCCGCTGCAGGTCGAGAAGACGCTTCGCCAGTACGAGGCGCTGACCGGCGAGCTCGGCGAGGCGCGCGTGCGCGGCATGTACGACGCCGAGGAGCTCGCGCTCGTCGACGAATATCTCGCGCACGGCGCCGAGGTCCGCCGCGAGCGGGCCCGCGCCGCGGCCGCCGGCGAGGCGCCCAGCTTCATCGACCTCGTGCGCGGCTGGGGCGGCGTGACCATCGCTTACCGCAAGCGGTTGATCGACTCGCCGGCCTACCGCCTCAATCACGAGGAGGTGATCAAGGCCCTCGAGGAGGGCGTCACGTTCGCCGAACTGCTGAACCCGGTCGAAGCCGTGCCCGACGAGAAGGGCGCCGTGCACGCGATGGTCTTCACGCGCGAAGGCGCGCCTGCGGCCACGCCCCCCGCGCACGCTGAGAGCGTCGCGCGTGTCACCCTGCCGGCGCGCACGGTCCTCGTCGCGGCCGGCACGACGCCGAACATCACCTGCGAGAAAGAGGCGCCGGGCCACTTCCAGCTCGACGCGAAAAGGAAGTTCTTCCAGTCCTTCTCGGCGTCGCCGCAGGGAGACGGCCGGTTCCATCTCACGCCCGATCCGAACGGCTTCTTCACCTCGTACGATCGAGACGGCCGGTTCGTGACCTACTACGGCGACAACCATCCGCGCTACGCCGGCAACGTCGTCAAGGCGATGGCATCGGCGAAAGACGGCTTTCCGCACGTCGTGCGGCTGTTCGCGCGCGAGATCGCGGCGCTCGATCCAGCGGCGCAGGAGGCGCGCGATCGCGCCTGGTCGGCGCTGGCCTCCCGGCTCGACGCCGATCTGACCGCGCACGTCGAGGACGTCATCCGCCTCACGCCCACCATCGTCGAGGTGATCGTCAAGGCGCCGGCCGCGGCCCGGCACTTCCATCCCGGCCAGTTCTACCGGCTCCAGAACTACGAGACGGTGGCGCGCCGCGTCGGCTCGACGCCGCTGCTGATGGAGGGGATCGCGCTCACCGGGGCGTGGGTGGACAAGGAGCGGGGGCTGTTGTCGCTCATCGCGCTCGAACTGGGCGTTTCGAGCCGGCTGGTCGCGTACCTGAAGAAGGGCGAGCCGGTGGTCGTGATGGGGCCGACCGGCGCGCCGACCGAGATTCCGGAGCGCTCGAACGTGCTGCTGCTCGGCGGCGGGCTCGGGAACGCGGTGCTCTTCTCGATCGCGAAGGCCATGCGCGACGCCGGCAACCGGGTCATCTATTTCGCGGGATACAAGCGCGGCGAGGATCTGTTCAAGCGGGAAGAAATCGAGGCCGCGACCGACCAGGTCATCTGGAGCACCGACACGGGTGCGGTCATCCCGCCGGGCCGGCCGCAGGACGCCCATTTCCGCGGCAATATCGTGCAGGCGATGCTCGCCTACCAGTCAGGCGAGCTCGGCCGGCCGCTGGTGCCGCTCGAGACCGTCGACCGGATCATCGCCATCGGCTCGGATCGCATGATGGCGGCGGTCAAAGCGGCGCGCCACGGCGTGCTCGAGGCCCATCTCAAGAAGGATCACGTCGGCATCGCGAGCATCAACTCGCCGATGCAGTGCATGATGAAGGAAGTCTGCGCGCAGTGCCTCCAGAAGCACGTCGACCCGGCGACCGGCAAGGAGACGATCATCTTCTCCTGCTTCAACCAGGACCAGGAGATGGATCGCGTGGACTTTCCGAACCTCAGCGCACGGCTGCGACAGAACACCGTCCAGGAGAAGATGGCCAACATGTGGCTCGACCATCTCCTGGCGCGGCAGATCCTGCCGCACGTATGAGGCTGGAGGCTGGAGGCTGGGGGCTGGAGGCTGGGGGCTGGGGGCTGGGGGCTGGGGGCTGGGGGCTGGGGGCTGGAGGCTGGAGGCTGGGGGCTGGAGGCTGGGGACGGGGGGCGGGGGGTGCTGAAAACGCGCTAACGAGAGCAGTCACGTGTGGCGGGTAGTGCGACGCCCGGTGTGGACCCTGCGAAAACATGCGAGAAATGACCGGCCGACTTCGTGCGTTGTCGTCATCGCGTGTTTACATACCGCGACCTCGACGCCTGGAAACAGGGGATGGCCCTGGCGGCCGAGATCTATCGCGCGACGGCTGGTTTCCCTGCGCGGGAGGTCTATGGCCTCGCGAGCCAGCTCAGACGTGCGGCCCTGTCGATTCCCTCGAACGTCGCGGAAGGGCATTGTCGTCGAACGACGAAGGCATACGCGAACCACGTGAGCATCGCGCTCGGGTCGCACGGCGAACTGGAGACGTGCATCGAACTCGCCGTGCGACTTGGCTTTCTCCCAAGTGAACCCGCCACACACCTTCAGGAGCTGAGCGACCACGTCGGCAGACTCCTGAGCGGCCTCTACAACTCGCTGCATCGCAAGCTCGCCGACCCTAGCCTCTAGCCCCTAGCCTCTAGCCTCTAGCCTCTAGCCTCTAGCCTCTAGCCTCCAGCCTCCAGCCTCCAGCCTCATCGCGGAAACACTGCGGGCGCAGCTTCCGTCGGCATCTGGCCGTTCAGCGCTTCCATGAAGCGGACGAGCGCGGCGATCTCGGCGTCGGTGAGCGCCAGGCGCTGCAGCTTCGGGTCGAGGGCGGGGTTCGCGATGCCCCCCCGGTTGTAGTGTTCGACCGCCGCGCGCAGCGTCGGAACCGATCCGTCGTGCATGTAGGGCGCGCGGAGCGCCACGTCCCGCAGTCCCGGTGTCTTGAACGCGCCGCGATCCTCCGGCTTCCTGGTCACGACAAAGCGTCCGTCGTCCGCGAACCGGCCGGACTCCGCGTCGTAGCCGATCCCGACGTTGTGAAAGGCGTTGTCGGTCAGGTTCTGGCCCAGGTGGCACTGGTTGCAGCCGGCCTTGCCGAAGAACAGCCGGTCGCCCACCTTCACGTCCTCGGTCACCGCCGATTCGTCGCGGTTCTTCTTCCAGCGGTCCCACGCCGAGTTGCCGCTCATGCACGTGCGCTCGTAGTCGGCGATGGCCTTGGCGACCCGATCCGTGGTGATCTCGTCGGTGCCGAACGCCTCCTTGAAATACGGCCTGTAGCCCGCGATCGCGCTGAGCGAACGGAGCATCGCCTCGTGCGTGTTGCCCATTTCGATCGGGTTCGCCACCGGTCCGAGCGCCTGCTCCTCGAGCGACGCGGCCCGGCCGTCCCAGAAGAAGTGCGGATAGAGCGTCCACGCCTCGTTCAGAAACGACGGCGCCTTCCGCGAGCCCTGCTGGCCCCTGATGCCGGTCGAATGCGGTGTCGGCTCGGAGAAGCCGTGCTCGGGCCGATGACAGGTGGCGCAGGACACCGTGTTGTCGGCCGAGAGTCGCGTGTCGAAGAACAGCCAGCGGCCGAGCCGCGCGGTCGCGGCGGTCGGTCGATCGGCGGCCGGCAGGTCCGAGAACGTCTGATCGATCCCGAGCGGCGGCTCCGGCACCGGCTGAATCGGATTGGCCTGCTCCCACGCTGGCGGGTGCGGTCCCGTCGCGCACCCGAAGGCGAGAAGCGCGCCGAGCGACGCGGTCATGAGAATGACGATGCGTTTCATGAGGACACCTCCGGCACGGTTTGAAACGACGACGCAGATGAGGAGTGACGCCGGGGCCGGACGGATCGCTGGGGGGCTGATCGGGGCGGCTCTTCAGTCAGAGTAACACAGGCTGGAGGCTGGAGGCTGGAGGCTGGAGGCTGGAGGCTGGAGGCTGGAGGCTGGAGGCTGGAGGCTGGAGGCTGGGGCAACGTGGAGCGCTCCGCTCTTGGTTGGCCGGGTCCGAAAGGACCCGGCCGGCGGAAGGCCCGCGTCATCGATCCTGCGTCGACGGCGTGGCGCGCTTCGGCGGATGCATCTCGTACTCCTTCGGCGGCTCGGCGCCGAGAAGGTTCTTCACGAAATAATCCCACCGCCGCCGCACCATGTAGGGCTCGTTGCCGAACCCGTGGCTCCGGTTCGGCAGCATGATCAGATCGAAGTCCTTGTTGGCCTTGATCAGCTCGTTGACGACCAGCAGCGTGTTGTACGGCGGCACGTTCGTGTCCATCGTCCCGTGCGCGAGCAGGAATTTGCCCTTCAGGTTCTTCGCCTGCAGCTGGTTCGCCTGGTTGTCGTAGTTCGTCGTGCCGTCGGGGTTCGTCACGAGCAGGCCCTGCCACTTCTCGGCCCAGTCGTCCTCGTAGTCGCGATTGTCGTGGTTGCCGGCTTCCGAGATCCCGACCTTGAAGAAGTCCGGGTACCGGAACATCGCGTCGGCCGTGGCGAAGCCGCCGCCCGAGTGGCCGTAGATGCCGGCGCGATCGAGGTCGATCCAGGGGTACTTCGCCGCCAGCTCCTTCATGCCGGCCACCTGGTCGGGCAGCGTGTTGTCGCCCATGTCGGCGTAGTACGCCTCGTGGAACGCCTTCGATCGCCACGGCGTGCCCATCCCGTCGATCTCGACCACGACGAAGCCGAGCTCGGCGAGCGCCTGCGCGTCGCCCCGCGACGGCGAGAACTGGCGGCCGCCCACGCTGCCGGTCTGCGGCCCCGGGTAGACGTGGTTGACGATCGGGTACTTCTTCGCGGGGTCGAAGCTCGTGGGCCGATAGAGCAGCCCGAACAGATCCGTCGCGGCGTCCCGTGCCTTGACGACGATCGGCATCGGCGGCTTCCATCCCGTGGCCACGAGCCGTGAGATGTCGGCGCGCTCGAGCGGCATCACCGTCTTCCCGTCGGCGCGGCGCAGCTCGGCGAGGGGCGGCACGTCCGGCTTCGACCAGACGTCGACGAAGTACGTGCCGGCCGGCGACACCGTGATCTCGTGATCGCCGTCCTCCGGGGTGAGGAGCTGCAGGTGCTTCCCCTCGAAGTCGATGCGGTAGAACTGCCGGAAGTAGGGATCGCGGTCCTTCTCCTTGCCGACGGCGGTGAAGTAGAGCAGCCGATCCTTCTCGTCCACGTTCAGCAGCTGGACGACGTTGCCGTCACCGCCCGTGATTCGATGCTTCAGCTCGCCCGTCCCGAGGTCGTACAGGTACAGCTGTCCCCAGTTGTCGCGCTCGGAGAACCAGATCACCTCGTTCGAGGCCGGCAGGAACCGCCAGTTGGCGCGGCCGTTTCCCGATTCGTAGAACGTGGTGACGTCCTCGTGCAGGACGTCGCGCACCGCGCCCGTTCGGGCATCGGCCACGCGAAGGGTCTCGTGCTTGTGATCCCGCGACGTCGAGATGAACGCGAGCTCGGATCCGTCCCGGCTCCATTGCACGTCGCCCCACACTCCGCGGCAGGCCACGTCGTCGCACAGCGTGGAGCGGTGCTGATCGGCCGGCATCTGCAGCCGCACGACCCGCGGAGCCGCGCCCGTCAGATCGATGACGACGCGCTGAATGGTCGTGACGACCGGATCGCCCGGCAGCGGGTACTTCCAGGCCTCGAGACGGGGATGGCCGACCCGCGTGTCGACGAGGTACATCTCGCCGGTCCCGCGCTGGTCCTGCTGGAAGGTGGCGATCTTCGTCGAGTCGGACGACCACACGAGGATGGCGCGATCGCTCCGGCTCCAGCCGGCATTGTCGGTCGCGTAGCCGAAGTCCTCGACCCCGTCGGTGGTGACCTGCGTCTCGCGGCCGGTCGCGACGTCGCGGACCCACAGGTTCCAGTCGCGGATGAACGCCGTCCGTTTGCCGTCGGGCGACGGGACGTCGGGGCGCGGCGGCGGCGGAGGCTGTCCGATCTGGTCGCCCGCCCGCGCCGCCTCCCTGCACGCCGACAGGTCGCAGGCGCCGCGGCTCCCCGCCGCCGGATCCACGAGCACCGTGTCGACGCCCTTGTCGGTCCGCGTGCGGTACCAGAAGCGGCCGTCGGGAAGGAAGGTCGGCTTTGCAAGCGCGTGCAGGACGAGCGGCGTCGTGTGGTACGGCATGAACTGTTCGGCATGCGCGTAGTCGGCAGCCGTCACGGTCCGTGCCGGCTCGGATGTCGCGGGCGTGCCGGTCTGGGCGGCGGCAGACGGCAGGCCCAGTCCCAGGCACAGCAGGGCGGGGATGATGTGACGCACGCAGGTCCTCCTGACCGGAAGGTCAGCGCATCTTAGACCGAACGCCGCCCGGGCGCGAACCCGGATCGGGCGCCGGCTCGGACGCGGCACGCCCACGCCGGGAGGACGCGATGTGATGGTGGTGACGCGGAGGGTCAGGCGACGTGCCAGCCTTTGCCGCGAAGCGAGTTCATCAGTCGGACCGAGCGCTCGATGAGCTCGTTCGGTTCGTCGACTTCTTCCACGGACTCCTTCCC
The DNA here is from genome assembly GCA_963840225.1 of uncultured Acidobacteriota bacterium. GTDB lineage: Bacteria > Acidobacteriota > Vicinamibacteria > Vicinamibacterales > CAVVIG01 > JBLMXQ01. The sequence continues at coordinate 423,448 of CAWIYH010000003.1, read as the reverse complement.
ATCGGGGTGGGTGATGACGACGCGATACCGGCCGCAGGTGCGATCGCGGCTGATCTCGTAGCGCAGGCGCTCGCCGTCTCGATCGAAAAACCAGATCATCGGTTCGAGAATACACCGCCGCGCGCGCGAGGATCGTGAATCTTTCGTGACGAGTCGCTGGTGCGCGCTCGCTGTCGCTTCTGTCAGATAGAGAGACAGAACTTTACCGCCCGCGGGCGAAATCAGCGAACACGGCCGCGCCGAGCAGTCCCGCTTCCGCGTTGAGAATCACCCGGACCGGCATCCGGGACAGCAGCGACTCGAGCGGCGCCTTCGCCAGGAACGCGCGCATGAAGGCGCCCTCGGCGATCGCCGGGAGGATCTTCGGGGCGATGCCGCCGCCGACGAACACGCCCGCGGTGGCGACCGTCCGGAGCGCCAGGTTGCCGGCTTCCGCGCCGTACGCCTCGACGAACAGCTGCAGCGTCTCCACGCAGCCGGCGCAGCGCCGCTCGAGCGCCGCGGTCGAGATGGCCGCGGGCGCATCGGCGTCATCCAGCCGGATGTCGGCGGTGCACGGCGCCTTGTGGACGACCGGGAAGATGTTCACCAGGCCTGGTCCCGATACGACGCGCTCCACGTCGACGCGCCCGAAGCGCCGGGTCAGCTCGCCGACGAGCGCCATTTCGCGCTCGGTGCGCGCCGCGAAGTCCGCGTGGCCGCCTTCCGATGCCGCCGGCACGAGGCGTCCGTCGACTCTGTGCAGCAGCGCCTCGCCCAACCCGGTGCCGGCGGCAATCAACGCCACGTTGCCGTCGTCGAGCGGGACGCCGTCCTGGAGCCCGTGCAGCTCGGAGGCCCGCAGAACGGGGACCGCGTAGGCCATCGACTGGAGATCGTTCAGCAGCCGCACGCGCTCGAATCCGAACCGCTCCTGCACGGCCCGCGCATCGACCTTCCACGGCACGTTGGTCAGGACGGCCGTCGTCAAGAGCACGGGGCCGGCGACGCCGAAGCAGGCCGATTCGATCCGCGCTCCCCCGGCGCGCGGGTCTGCCAGGAAGTGGGCGATCATCGATCCCAGATCCGGGTAGTCGAGCGTGGCGAAGGTCTGCACGACGATCGGTCGCGGGCGCCCCGGCGCCACAGCGAAGAGTCCGAGGAGCGTCTTGGTGCCGCCGATGTCGCCGGCGAGGAGATGGCTCGATGTCTTTGGCGTTGACATTCGTCCCATTCTCCTTCATCTTGATGGCCGTTCCCCAGCGCTGCAGTCGACGCGGAGGCTGTTTGCCCTCACCCTCGCCTGACCTGCCGGGCTCTCCCCCGCTCGCGGGGCAGCTTGTCGTCTTCACCGGTAAACTCAGCTCACTCGGTCGACGCGACGCGCGGGCGCTCGTGGCGCGTCTCGGAGGCGCGTCGGCCGACGAAGTCAATGCCAGGACGACGATGCTCGTGGTGGGCGAGGAGGGGTTCGGGGCCGCAGAGAAGAGCCACAAGCTCAGACGCGCCGAGGAGCTGAACGAGGCGGGCGCGAACATCCGGATCGTCCCCGAGGCGGACTTCTGCGGCGTGGCCGGCGTGCCGACGCCGGCCGCGCTGAAGCAGCAGTACCACGCGCTGCGCGACCTGCTGGCACGGTACCGCGCCCTGCGCGAGGATCACGTCCGCTATCTCGTCACGTGCGGCGTTCTCCATCCGGTGCTTCGCACCAACGCGGATACGTTCTTCGCGTTCCAGGACGTCGCGATTGTCAAGCAGGCGAACGACGAGCTCGCCGACGGCGTGCCGTTCCGCCGGATCGTGCGGAGCCTGACGGCGGCGCGGCGAGGGCAGCTCGCGTTCGATTTCCGGCTGGACGCCGAGCCGGCCAGGATCATCACCCTGCGCCGTCCGAGCCCGCCGCAGAAACCGTCCGCCGCGGCACCGCCCATCGCTCCGTCAGAGAGGGCGCTCGCCGAGGAACACTTCCGCGCCGCCTCCGCGCTCGACGACGGCACCGAATCGACCCACGACGAGGCGGCCGCGGCGTACCGGAAGGCGCTGGAGCTCGACCCGTTTCTGGTCGCGGCGCTGATCAACCTGGCCAACCTTCACTACACACGCGACGAGCTGGCCGAGGCGCAGGCTCTCTACGAGCGCGCCATCGGCCTCGAGTCGGATTTCTTCGAGGCGCACTTCAACCTCGGCAACATCTATCACGACCTCGGACGATTCGGCGAGGCGCAGGCGTGCTATCTCGAAGCGCTGCGCCTCAATCCCCTCTATGCCGACGCCCATTTCTATCTCGCGGTCACCTTCGAGAAGACGGGCCTGTCGCAGGACGCGCGGCCGCACTGGCGCGCCTACCAGCAGCTCGCTCCACAGGGGGAATGGGTAGAGCTCGCCCGGGAATTCTCCGAATAGCGCGCGGCCGGGCCCGAGCGGGCCGCCTTGATCGCCTTGACGCCAGGCGGCTCGCGCAGCAGGACGTGATGGGTCGTCCGCCTAGTAGCGGTAGTCGTCGTGGCTGCGCTTCTTGGGCGTGCGGCGGAGCTTGAAGAAGGTGCAGTCCGGGCACCACGCTTCCGGATCGAAGCCCGTCGTCCCGGCAATCGGCAGCACGTCGCGGTGGCCGCAACACTCCGGGCCGTCTTCCGGCGGACGGCGCCATCGGCACGACTTGAACCTCGCGACCGCCGGCGACAGGGTCGTCGTGTCGACGGCCTGCGGCTCCTCCCTGGCGTTCGACATGGAGAACTGATCGGACATCAGAAGTTCATTCTAGTCGAACGCCGACGGTCTTTTCCAGAAGAGCCAGCGCGCGCCGCTCCTCGGGCGCGACGAGGGTGATGGCGTGTCCCGCCTCATCGGCGCGTCCCGTCCGGCCGACGCGGTGCACGTAGGCGTCGGCCGAGGCCGGCACTTCGTAGTTGATGACGGTGTGGATGCCGTCGATGTCGAGGCCGCGCGCCGCGATGTCGGTGGCGACCAGCACCTTGTACTTCCCGCCGCGGAACCCCTCGACCGCCTGGCGGCGCTGGTCCATGGTGCGGTCCGCGTGCAGGGCGATGCACCGGATGCCGGCGGCGGCGAGCCGCCGCGCCAGCCGATCCGCGCCGATCTTCGTGCGCGAGAACACCAGGACCGGCCCCGCGGGGCGGCGCAGGTGGTCGATCAGCCATTCGAGCTTGGCGCCACTCGACGCCACCGACGCCGACTGGTGCGTGATGGTGCGGGCCGGCGCGCTGCGCTGGCCGATCTGGACGTACTTGCGCTCCCGGGTGATCTCGAGGGCGTCCCGCACCACCTCCTCGGGCACCGTCGCGGAGAAGAGCAGCGTCTGCCGCGCCGTGGGGAGCGCGGCGATGATCCGCCGGACGTCGGGCCAGAAGCCCATGTCCATCATCCGGTCGGCCTCGTCCAGCACGAGCAGCTCGACGCCCCCGAGGTCGGCGTTCTGCTGCCGCATGTGGTCCATCAGCCGTCCGGGCGTCGCCACGATGACGTCCACGCCGGCGCGCAGGGCGCGCTCCTGGCCGCCCATCTCGACGCCGCCGAACACGGCCGCGCTGGTGACGCCGGTGTGATAGCCGAGGCCGTGGATCTCGTCCTCGATCTGGACCGCGAGCTCGCGCGTCGGCGCGAGCACGAGCACGCGGGAGCGCCGCGCGGGCGCCTCGCTCTCGTCGGCCGCTGCCCGTTCGATCAGCCGCTGCAGCATCGGGACGACGAAGGCGGCCGTCTTGCCGGTGCCCGTTTCGGCGCAGACGATCAGGTCGTCGCCGGCGAGGGCCCGCGGGATCACCGCGCTCTGGACCGGTCGCGTGTCCGCGTAGCCGAGGTCCCGAATGCCCTCGAGGAGCCGCGGGTCGAGCGGCAGCGAGCTGAACGCGGCCGGCGCGGTGTCGCAGGGCGTCGGCTCGAGGGTCGGTGACTGGGGGCGGACGGCGCGGTGCGCGTGCGCCGGTCGGCCGGTCTGGCGGCCTCTGGGAGAGCGGCGGCGCCGCCCTGGTGAATGGTGTCGATCAGTTGTATTGGAATTCAAACCGTGTTCTGGCTAGCGTGCCCGGAAGGTGATAATACCCCGGACCGGATCGTACGGCGAGACGCCGACGGTCACGCGATCGCCCGGAACCACCTTGATGCGGAAGCGGCGCATTCGGCCGCTGAGCTGGGCCAACACCTCATGGCCCGCGTCGCACTGCACGCGATAGAGTCCACCGCTGTGCACCGCCACGACGGTGCCTTGCATGTCGATCAAATCGTCCTTGCTCAACTGCTAGCTGTCCTTTCCTTCTTCTCTAACATTTTACTGTATAAACGGAGTTGCTGCGCACCCGGACCGCGCGAGGACGCGGCGGGCGGCGCCAGCGGCCCGGCTCCCGGCCGGACTTCCGAATAAGGCATTCAGGTTCAAGCCGCCCGGTCACAGAGCGCGAACGGCGTCTTCCACCTGCCTGGCCAGCGTCTCGTAGTCGTCGCCCGTGAGCCGCAGCGGAGGACCGAAGGCCACCCGGACGCGGCCCGGCCGGGCCATCCGCCAGGCCGGCGCCAGCACCCGGTCAAGCCCGTCGATCCGCACCGGCACGACCGGTACGGACAGCCGCGACGCGATCATGCCGATGCCCGGCCGGAAGCGGTCGATGGCGCCGGTCTCGCTGCGTTTGCCTTCCGGGAAGATCAACACGGAGAAGCCGTCCTCGAGGATCTCGCCGATATAGCGCAGCGTCTGGCGCGCGCCCGCTTCCCGCTGCGGCAGCGGAAAGGCATCGAAGAAGAGCGCCGCGAGATAGTAGTTCAGGCTGTTGGTCAGCCACGCGCCGCGGCCGTACTCGCCGGGAAAGAAGTGCGGCTTGAAGAACTCCTTCGCCATGGCCGTCGCCAGCCGGTAGCGCCAGGGGACCGGCAGCGCCGCCATCACGACCGGCGTGTCCATGTGGCTCTGGTGATTCGCGGCGAAGACCACCGGACCCGACACGTCGCGGAGGTGCTCGCCTCCCTCCACGCGTATCCACGCGAACACGCGCGTGAGCGGCAGGATCCAGGCCGGCAGGCTGGCGCGCCGGATCGCGCGCGCGGCCCACGACCGGTTCCACGACGGGAACTCCACCGGTTCGGCGGGTGGCGCCTCGCTCGTCGCGGACCGCTCGACGACGCGGCGGAGCTGACCGAGATCGCGCGCTCCGGCGAACGCGGCCTCGTCGATCCGAGTCTGGAACGCGTCCTCGAGCGCCACCATCAGCTCCACGCGCTCGAGCGAGCTCAGGCCGAGCTCCTCGATGGTCGTCTCTGCCGAGACGTCACCGCGGCCGGAGTACCTGGCGATGAGCGCGGCGAGGGCGTCCCTGCCGGCGGCGACCTGCGGCGGGACGCCGCCGCCTTTCACCCAGTCGCGGACGGCCGCCCGCTTCAGCTTCCGCGTGCCTTCCGTGCGCGGCAACGCCGGCTCGGGCCACACGAGCGCACGCCGGATCTGCTGGTGCGGCTCGAGCCTGGCGTTCGCCTGGCGGGCGATCGCCTCCGGATCGACACCGGGATCGAGGACGACGACCGCGTGCACCCGCTCCTCGGTGCGGCCGCCGGCCACGGGGACGCCGACGACCGCCGACTCGCGCACGCCCGGGATGTCGTTGACGACGCGCTCGACGTCCTCGGGAAAGACGTTGAGACCCTCCGGCGTGACGATCATCTCCTTCTTGCGGCCCCGGATGTAGAGCTGGCCGTCGGTCCCGACCTCGCCGATGTCGCCGGTGTGGAACCAGCCGTCCTCGAAGGCGCGCGCCGTCTCGTCCGGCGCGTTGAAGTACCCGCTCGTCACGTTCTCGCCGCGGACGAGAATCTCCCCGTCGGGCGCGATCTTCACCTGCACGCCGGCGATGGCCTTGCCGACCGATCCCCGCTTGGTCCCGAACAGCGGATGGTTCAGGCTCACAATCGGCGCGGTTTCGGTCAGGCCGTATCCCTGGACCACCAGAAAGCCGAGCTCGGACCAGAACGCCTCCAGCGCCGGCTCGAGCGGTGCGGCGCCGACGACCAACGCCCAGAACTTCAGCCCGAACAGCCGATGGAGGCGGCGGAACCGCCACCAGCGCCTGATGACGTGCGCCCCGTGGAGGCTCGCCGCCTGCGCGGCCTCGGGAGCGATCCGCAGCACGTGCTCGCGCAGCACGTCCAGGATCTTCGGGACCGACACGGCGACCGAGATCCGGCGCCTCCTGATCTGCTCGACGATCTCCACGGGGCTGTACCCGCGCATGAAGATCACGGTGCCCGGCAGCATCGGTGGAATGAAGGTGGCCATGGCCTGGCCGAACATGTGGCTGAGCGGCAGGAGGTTGAGGAACCGCAGCGGGAAGAACGGGCGTCCCCACCTGCGGTACTTGAGCACCTCGCGCTCCACCGGGACGATGTTCGCCAGGATGTTGCCGTGCGTGATGACGACGCCCTTGGGCTCGGCCGTGGCGCCCGACGTGAAGATGATCTCGGCGACGTCGCCGCGGGCCACCCTCGGACGGGGCGGCGTCCCGTCCGGCCAGTCGATCTCGTGGAGGCGCCAGACGGCCGCGTCGAGGGGCGCGTGGACCGGCGGGACGTCCTGGCCGACCAGGGCGATCCTGGCGGCGACGATGCGCGCGACGCGCGCGAGGAAGTCGGGCGAGGCGCGGTAGTCGATCGGCACGACGACGACGCCGGCGAGGATGCAGCCCCAGAAGGCGACGATCCACTCCGGGCGGTTCTCGCTCCAGAAAAGGACCTTGTCGCCCTGGCGGACGCCCGCGGCCTCGAGCCGTGCGGCGAACCCCCGGGCGCCGCGCGCGACGTCCGCGTAGCTGAAGGCGTGGCTCCGGAACCCGTCGTCGTAGACGAGGAACTCGCCGCGCGTGCGCGAGAGATCCTCGAAAAAATCAATCAACGTGTCGCGGGGCACGGCTGAATTATCATGTATCCCGGAAGGGGACCACAATGAACGGCTCGTGCTCGCGATTCATCCGGCGCTCAATCGTGGCGGTCGCGATCGTCCTGCTCGTCATCCCGCTCCGCGCGCAGGAGCCGCAGCCGGGCCCGGTCTGGCCCAGGCTGACGGCCGCGCAGCGCGACGACGTGATGCATTTCGGCGAAGACTTCAAGCACTTCATGGGCCGCGCCAAGAGCGAGATGACCTTCGTGCGCGAGGCCGTCACGTTCGCCGAGGCGCAGGGCTTCAGGAAGTGGCCGGCGTCGCCGGCCCGGGTCGACGTCAAGCCGGGCTCGCGATGGTACGCGGTGAACCGCGACCGGACGATCGCGATCTTCGTCATCGGCACCGATCCGCTGTCGTCTGGAGCGCGCATCGTCAACACGCACAACGACTCGGTGCGACTCGAGCTGAAGCCGCGTCCGTTCCGCGACAGCCTGGACGTCGAGCTGCTCGACACGCGGCCGCACGGCGGCCTGAAGAACTATCAGTGGGTGAACCGGCCCCTCGCGATCATCGGGAAGGTGAACAAGGTCGACGGCACGAGCCAGTGGATCGACATCGGCAACGATCCGGGAGATCCGGCCATCATCATCCCCGACCTCGCGCCGCACGTCGACAAGGACTTCCTCGAGCGCCGCAATCGCGACGTCATCCAGACCGAGGAGCTCGATCCGATCCTCGCGATGACGGCCGAGACCGCGACCAACGCCCTCAAGGAGAAGTACCACCTCACCCGCGACGACTTCCTCTCGGCCGACCTGCAGATCGTCCCGGCCCAGATGCCCGTGGACATCGGCCTCGATCGGCAGCTCGTGGCCGCCTACGGCCACGACGATCGCTCCAACGGCTTTGCGGCCGTCCGCGCGATCGCCACCGTCAAGAGCCCGAAGAAGACGGCGATCGCCTACGGCGTCAACAACGAGGAAGTGAACTCGTGGACGACCGGCGTCAACTCGGAGTGGTTCCGGACGCTGCTGGCCGAGATCATCGCGGCCGAGGAGCCGTACAGCGACCTCGTGCTGCGGCATGCGCTGAGGAACTCGCAGGTGCTCGTGTCGGACTGCACGACGGCGGTGAATCCCGAGTTCCCGCAGCCGTTCGCGGGCGCGGTCGGGAGCGCGGCGCGGCTGGGCTGGGGCCTCGTGTTCAAGGAGTACGGCGCCGGCCGGCAGGCCGACGGCGAGTACTTCGCGCAGGTCCGGAAGATCTTCGACACCGCCGGCGTGGCCTGGCAGACCCACACCTACAAGGCCGGCTACGGCGGCGGCACGATCGCGCAGTGGTTCGCCAACGCCGACATCGACGCGATCGACGTCGGCATCGGCATCCTCAGCATGCACTCGCCCATGGACGTCTCCGCGAAGGTCGATCTCTGGGAGCTCTACCGCGGGTTCCAGGCCTTTCTGGGCGCGCCGGCGGCCGCCGGGCCGGCGACGCATCCCTGACGCCCCCGGGGCGTCGCCGAGGTGCGCGTGTGAGCGGCGTGACCGACCTGAGATAAGCTGGAGCGCTCCATGCGGATCTTCCTGACCGGCGCGACCGGTTACATCGGTTCGTCGGTGTTCGACGCGCTCGTGCGCGCCGGGCACGACGTCACGGCCCTGGTGCGCGACAACGAGAAGGCGGCGCGCGTGGCGGCAAAAGGCGCGCGGCCCGTCGTCGGCACGCTGGCCGACGTCGGATTGTTCCGCGCGGCCGCCGAGGCGCAGGACGGCTACGTCTACACCGCCTTCGACGCCGCCTCGGGGCGAGGCGCCACGATCGAGGAGGGCGCCCTGGCGGCCATTCTCGCCGCCGCGCGCCGGCCCCGCACGGCGGGGCCCGGCAGTCCGGCGCGGCGCTTCGTCATCTACACGTCGGGCATCTGGGTGCTCGGCCGCGCCTCCGAGGCGGTCGACGAGACGGCGCCCGTCAACCCCATTGCGCACGTGGCGTGGCGCGGGCCGCACGAAGAGATGGTGCTGACCGCCGCGAGCGAGCGCGTGCGGACCGTGGTCGTGCGCCCGGGCATCGTGTACGGCGGCGGCGAGGGCATCGTCGGCGATCTGTTCAAGGCGGCGACCAACGGGCTCGTGCGCGTGGTGGGGGACGGCAACAACCGATGGCCGCTCGTGTACGACCGCGATCTCGCCGATCTGTACGGGCGGCTCGCGGCCGCCGACGCCGCGTCGGGCGTCTATCACGCGAACGACGAAGGCGACGAGCGGGTCAACGACATCGTCGCGGCGATCGCGCCGTACCTGGCGGTCCGCCCCGACGTGCGGCACGTCCCCATCGAGGAGGCGCGCGCCAAGATGGGATCGGTACGCCGATGCGCTGGCCCTCGACCAGATCGTGCGCAGCCCGCGCGCCCGCGCGCTCGGCTGGGCGCCCACCCTGCACTCCGTGTCCGGCAACGCCGCCCGCCTCCTCGGGGAGTGGCGCGCGGCGCGCAACTGACACCGCGCCCGTGCCGTCGCCGCTCGCGCTGGAGCACGAGCCTGCGGTCCACACGTCAGGTCGTTCGGGGTGGCGGCCGGGATCCGGGGACCGGGCGGGTTACTCGGTTTCGCGCGCCGCTTCGGCCAGCTGCGGGTCGCCGTTGCTCGTGGCGTCGATCTCCCGTACCTCGGGCGCGGCGGGCCTCGGTTCTGGGAGCTCGCCCGCCAGCACGGCGTCTATCAGGCGATAGTCGAGCGCCTTCTGGGCGTCGAGGTAGAAGTCGATCCGCTTCGTGTCGCGGATGATCTGCCGCAGGGGCTTTCCCGACCGCGTCGACAGGATCTTGTAGATCTGGTCCTGCATCTGCTTGAGCCGCTCGAGGTGCTGGGCCGCGGCGGTGGTGGACTGCCAGCCGGCCCACTTCGCGGGCTCGTGGATCATGATCCACGAGTGCGGAAAGGCGAGGCGCCGCCCCTCGCTCGCCGCCTGCAGCACGATGGAGCCCATCGAGTACGCCATGCCCTGCACGACGGTCGTCACCTCGATGCCGCGGCTGACGATGTGGCGGATGGAATCGTGAATCGCGAGGCCGTCGGTGACGTTGCCGCCCGCGCTGTTGATGTAGAGCGTGATCGGCCGCTCGTTCTCGCCCGCGAGCTCGCGCAGGCGCTCGATGCAGCTCCGGGCGGTGTCCTTCTCGATGTCGCCCACCAGGTAGACGTCGCGAAGCCGCTCGTTCTGCTCGCGTCGAAGCTGCGCGCGCACGGCGTCGACCAGTTCGGCGACGAGGCGATCGTTCAGTTCGCTCATCGCGATCATTATCGCGCATGCCCGCAAGCTCAGCCAGCCGCCGGCGCCAGATAGAACGCCAGGCCGAGGATGAGGTACACGGCCACCAGCTGCATGCCTTCCACCCAGTTGCTTTCTCCGTCGATGACGACCAGCGAGGTCGCCATCACCGAGAGCGCGATGGCCGCAATCTCGAACGCGTTGAAGAGCAGCGTCATCGGCCGACCGATGGCAAACGAGGTACAGGACCACCGCGGGCGCCACGAGCAGCGCGATCTGCGCGCTGCTGCCGACCGAGATCTCGATCGCCAGCGTCATCTGGTCCCGGCGGGCCGAGGTGATCGCCGAGTAGTGCTCGGCGGCGTTGCCGACGGTCGCCACCACGATGACGCCGACGAAGAGCTCGGTCAGGCCGAAGTCGGTCAGGGCCGGCTCGAGCGAGCCGACGAGGAGCTCTGCCTGCACGGCGGTCAGGACCGTCGCGGCGCTCAGTAGCGCGACCGCCTGCCAGGTCGACAGCGCCGCCGGCTCTTCGTGACCCGAGGGCCGGAACAGATCGCGCTGGACCGTGAAGGCGTAGACCAGGCTCGCGACGTACGCGCAGATCAGGACGACCGCGCTCCAGAAGCTGAGATCGTCGATGACGGGCGGCCGCGCCGCCAGGCTGCCGAACTGCGACAGGTCGAAGACGGCTGGCATCACCAGCGCCACAACGGCGAGAAACAGCATCGCCGTCGCATTGGTCGCCGCGGTGCGGTTGAAGCGCTGGGACGTGCGGCCGATGCCGCCGACCAGGAACGACAGGCCGAGGACGAGCAGCAGGTTGCCGATGATGCTGCCCGTGAACGACGCCTTGACGAGGCCGATGTGTCCCTGGTTGACCGCCACCACCGCGATGATGAGCTCGGAGGCGTTGCCGAAGGTCGCATTCAGGAGCCCGCCGAGGGCGGGACCCGAGTGGGTGGCGAGCTCCTCGGTGGCGCGGCCGATCACCCCGGCGAGCGGGACCAGCGACACCGCCGCCGCGATGAAGACCCAGGGCGAGTCGGGCTGGCTCAGGTCGAGCCCCCACGCCACCGGCGCGGCCATGAGCAGCAGGTTCAGCCGGTTGGACGCCAGAACCTTGAGCGTCGCCTTCACTCGCCGAACCGCTCGACGTCTTCTTCAGCCGCGCCCGGCAGGAGGTCGAAGAACGCGTCAAGGCTGCGGTCGAGCGAGCGCCGGAGCTGAGGGATCGTCCCGTCGAAGGTGTGCAGCGTCAGCCCCGCGGTGGAGCCGTCGGCCAGCCTGAGCGTGCCCTCCTCCACCCCCTTCAGCGAGCCTTCAGGAATGAGCCGGAGCCCATAAACGAGCGTGTATCGCGCCATTGAGGGATCTTACGTGGGAATTGGCGTGGCGACGCGGCGCACGTCACCGCGACGAAATGAGGGCGGTCGCGGCGGCGACCGCCTCGTCCAGCGATCGGATGGCGCCGTCGAGCTGCTGCTCGTAGACGGCCTTCAGGATTTCGCCCACGCGCGGTCCCGGTGCGACGCCCAGCGCGAGGACGTGGCGGCCCAGGAGCATCGGGGGCGGCGGCCGGTGCTCGACGCCGAGCGTGCGCGCGCGCTCGAGGAACCAGTCCATGGCCGTGCAGTCGAATCGTCCCGGCTCGCGGCCGAGGCAATCCGAACGCGCCAAGAGCGCCAGCAGCTCGAGGTCGACCTTCTGGGCCAGACGCCGGAAGGCGCCGTCGCCTACCTGGTCGCGGACCTTGAACCACATCCCGGGCTTGAGGTGCTGGGCGACGAGGCCGACGACCTGCCGACGCACGTCGTAGCCGTCGATCGAGTGGACGTTCACGCGATCGAGCAGCGCGAGGGCCGGTCCGACGCCCTGCTCCTCGTGGTCGAGCGAGCGGATGCGGCCGTCGATCACGGCCGTCGTGGCCGGCTTGCCGAGGTCGTGGCACACGGCGCCGAGCATGATCGCGATCTGCTGGCCGCGCGGACGGCCGTCGATCAGACGCCGCGCCTGATCGATGACCTGGAGCGTGTGCACCCAGACGTCGCCTTCCGGATGCCACGCCGGCTCCTGCGGACAGCCGTCGAGCGCCTTCAGCTGGGGAAACAGCCTGTCCAGGACGCGGAGATCCCGCGCCAGCGCGAAGCCGATCGACGGCCGCGGCGCGAGCAGCAGCTTCTCGATCTCGCCCCAGATGCGCTCGGCCGGGAGGTCGTCGAGCGCGATGTCGCGGCAGAGCGCGGCGGTCGCAGCCTCGGGACGGAGGTTGAAGCGAGCCGCGAACTGCAGCGCGCGCAGCACGCGCAGGCTGTCGTCGGGAAAGGTGGCCGGATCGACGACGCGCAGAATGCGCGCTTCGAGATCGCGGCGCCCGCCGAAGGGGTCCAGATAGGCGCCGGTCAGCGGATCCCACGACATCGCGTTGATCGTGAAGTCGCGGCGCCGGGCCGCCTCCTCGATCGACATGAACGGATCGCCCCGGACGTCGAACCCCCGGTGCCCGCGGCCCGCCTTCGATTCGCGGCGGGGCAGCGACACGTCGAGGTCGCCCGCCTTGTAGACCTGGAAGCTGGCGCCGACCGTCTCCACCGTGCCGAACCGCTCCAGCAGCGCCCGCACGCGGTCCGAGGGGATTCCAAAGATCTCGAGGTCGATGTTGACCGCCGGCGCGGCGGACGCCTCGCGCCCGGTCTGTTCGCTGCCGGCCATCCCGGCGAGCAGGCGGTCGCGCACCCAGCCGCCGACGACCAGCGCCCGGCCGCCGGCTTCGCGCACCGCTTCGGCCAGCCGGACGGCCCGTTCGAGCGGCGCGCTCATGACGCGGACGGTCCGGGCACCGGCATCCGCTCCCGGCCGAACTTCTGCACGAATCGATCGCAGACGCCGGGCGCCACCGCGTTGAGCAGGACGAGGCCGCGCGATTTCGCGTACGGATAGACCTCGGGCACGGGCCGGGCAATCGCCCGGGCGATCGCCTCGGCGACCACGCCCGGCTCCTGGCGCGGTCCGCGCGCGCGGGTGGCGGCCCCCGATTCGTGCTGCATCACCTCGAAGAACTCGGTCTCGGTCGAGACGGGGAAGACCGACGTGACGTGGATGCCGGAGCCGGCGCACTCGGCTCGCAGGCACTCGGCGAGTCCGGCCTGCGCGAACTTGGTCGCGGCGTACGCGCCCATGAACGGCACCCCGCGCCGCCCCACGATCGAGGAGACGACGATGACGTGGCCGCGCTGCTGGCGCCGGAACAGCGGCAGCGCGGCCTGCATCGCGTAGACCGTGCCGAGATAGTTCACCTCCACGAGCTTCCGCACCTGCGCCGGCGTGATGTCGTCGATGGCCCCCGCGACGCCGAAACCGGCGTTGCACATCATCACGTCGAGCCGGCCGAAGGCCGCGACCGCCTGCTCGACGAACCGCTGCATGTCGGCGTCCGACGTCACATCGGCCGTGACGGCGAGCGCCTGTCCTCCGGCGCGGCGCACCTCGTCGGCGACGCGCTCGAGCCGCTCGGCGCGGCGGGCGCACAGGGCGACCTGCGCGCCGTCGCGCGCCAGTCGAATGGCGGTCGCCCGGCCGATTCCGGCCGACGCCCCGGTGATGGCGATCGTGAGCATGAGTCAATCGCCCGTCAGATCGAGCACCTCGAGCAGTGCATGCCCGAGAACGTCCATGTGTTTCGGCTGAAGGCGCGATAACGGGCCCTGAATCAGCCGGCGATTGTCGATGGCGCGCAGCTGATCGATCAGGGCGTCCGAGTCCCTTTTCAACGAACCGGACGCGCGAATGCGGATCCGGAGTGGTTCGGCCCCGTCGACGAGCTGTGTCGTGAGCGGGATCACGAGGGTCGACGGATGCTCGGCGTCGAGCAGGGCCTGGGCCTGAACGATCAGCACTGGACGGGTCCTTCCCGGTTGCGTCCCCCGTCGAGGATTGAGGTCAGCCAGCCAGATCTCGCCGCGCTTACGCATCGACGTCCCGCTCGATCGCGGCGAAGTCGGCGTTGACATGCATGCTCTCGCCCCGCACCTTGCGGGAGGCGTCGCGGAGCCGGCGCGCGCGCAGGCGCGCGCGGGTCCCGCGGTTCATCTGTTCGAGGGCGCGGCGAATGTATTCGGCGCGCGTCAGGTGCAGCTCGTCGGCGTAACGCCCCGACTCCTCGAGCAGGGCTTCAGGAAGCTTCAGCGAAATGGCCGCCATGGTATTCCATTGTGATATTCAATGATGGTATCAGATGAAGATGTCCCGATCGAACCCCGGCGTGACGTGGTGCGCCGCCCACGGCAGATCGTCCCAACCGTGCGAGAACCGGATGCCTCCGTTCCAGGCCGGCGTTTGCGATGAACGGGTCCGCCAGCGCGCCCGTCCCGGTATACTGGGTCATGGCGCAACCCGCGATTCCGCCACCTGGTTTCGACGAGCTCTCGCCGGATGAGAAGCTCGAGTACATTCAGGCACTCTGGGATCATTTCGCCGAGCACCCCGAAGAGGTCCCGGTCCCCGACTGGCACCGCCAAGTGATTGCGGAGCGCCTCATGGCATACCGCCGCGGCGAGATCACCGCGCGCCCGTGGTCGGAGATCCGCGAGGAGTTGCTGGCCCGCCTGCGCACGGTTCGCTAGATGTGGCGGCTCGACGTCTCGTCCGAGGCCGAGCTCGAGATCCGGGACTTTCCGTACGGCGTGTTCTTCACCGTGGAAGGCGACATCATCACGGTGCTCGCGGTGCTCCATCTGCTGCGACACCGCGACACCTGGAAGCCGCGCCGGCGGACGCAGTGAGGCATTCCAGTCGAGGAGGCTCCGACGGTGCGCACGACCGTGTTCTGTCCCGATGCCTCCGTTCCAGGCCGGCGTTTGCTATGATCGGATCGTCCGAATCGCCAGAGACACGTTGCCATGAAAGCCTTTGAATTGATCGGCGACACCGACGACCCGGCACCGACTCCACGCGCAGGTTCCCAAAGAGTTGCCGGCAGGGCAGATCCCTGATCTGGCTGCCCGAAGAGGATGAGGCCGGCGGCATCTGAGCACAACGGGATTGCCGCAGAATGGTCGGCGGAGTTCCGCGAGAACCCGGCGAACCCGAGGAACCCGGTAGAACCCCCTCGCGATCCAATGAATCCAACGATCAAACTGCTGCGCGACCTAGTCGCCATCAACTCGGTCAACCCGACGCTCGTGCCCGGGTCGTCGGGAGAGGGTGAGATTGCCGACCTCGTCGCGTCAGAGCTGCGGCGCATCGGTCTCGACGTCTCGCTGCAGCCGGCCGCTCCAGGCCGGCCGAACGTCATCGGCGTGCTCGAGGGCGCACGCAAGGGGCCGACGTTGATGCTCTGCGGCCACCTGGACACCGTCGGCGTCGCCGGCATGATCGAGCCGTTCACGCCGGTCGAACGCGACGGGCGCCTGTACGGCCGCGGCGCGCAGGACATGAAGGGCGGCGTCGCTGCGATGATCGGCGCCGCGCGCGTCCTTGCCGGCGCCGGCTTCGATGGCGGACGTCTCATCCTGGCGGCCGTCGTCGACGAAGAGCATTCGAGCATCGGTGCCGATGCGCTGGTCGCCGAATGGACCGCCGACGCGGCCGTCGTCACCGAGCCGACCGATCTGCAGATCGTCGTGGCGCACAAGGGATTCGCCTGGCTCGCGATAGAGGTGCTCGGACGCTCGGCGCACGGCAGCCGGCCGGCGGAAGGGCAGGACGCGATTCTGCGGCTGGGGCGCGTGCTCGGGCATCTCGAGGCCCTCGACCGCGATCTTCGGCGGCGGACGCCGCATCCACGGCTCGGATCCGGCTCGCTGCACGCGTCGATCGTCGAGGGCGGGCGTGAGTTGAGCAGCTATCCGGACCGCGCCGTCCTGCAGATGGAGCGTCGCACCCTGCCGGGTGACGATCCGTCACGGCCGCTGACCGAGGTCCAGCAGATTCTCGACGGCCTGCGCCTCGAGGATCCGACCTTCCAGGCCGCGGTCCGGCTGCTGTTCCAGCGTCCGGCGTACAAGCTCGCCGAGGATCACCTGCTGCCGCAGGCCCTTGCCGACGCGCTCCGACACGTCGGCGGCGTGCCGTCGTTTGCCGGCGCCAGCTTCTGGGCCGACTCCGCGGTTCTCGGCGATGCGCGCATCCCGACCGTGCTGTTCGGCCCCGGCGGGGCCGGACTCCACTCGACCGAGGAGTACGTGAACCTCGCCGACGTCCTCGTCTGCCAGGAAGCGCTCGCCGAGCTGGCGCGCCGGTTCTGCCGCTCCTGAACAGCCGCATGTTCTCCGCAGCCGAGCTCGACGACGTCGAGGCCTTCTTCACGTCGCACCCTGAGCTGGCGCCGACGCCGCTGGTGCGTCTGCCGGCGCTCGCCGCGCGCGTGGGCCTCGCGGACATCCTCGTCAAGGACGAATCGCATCGCTTCGGCCTGAACGCCTTCAAGATCGTCGGCGTCGCGTATGCCGTCGATCGCCTGCTGCGCGATCGGACGGTGGAGACGCTCGTCTGCGCGACCGAAGGCAACCACGGACGCGCGGTCGCGCGTGCGGCCCGCCAGCGCGGGTTGCGCGCCGTCGTCTACATCCGGAGCTCCGCCGAAGGGTGGCGGCTGGAGGCGCTCCGTCGCGAAGGCGCCGACGTCGTGTCCGTCCCCGGCACCTACGACGATGCCGTCCGTCGGATGGCCGCCGAGGCCTCCTCGATGCCGCGCGCCGAAATCGTGTCGGACACGTCCTGGAGCGGCTACGAGACGATCCCGCGCGCCATCATGGCGGGCTATACATGGATTCTGACCGAGGCGTCGCGGCGGTGGGGGACCGCGCCGCCCGAACTGGTCGTCGTTCAGGCTGGCGTCGGAGGCCTGGCTGGCGCGGTGGCGAGCTGGATCCTCGCACGCCCGGTCCGCGCGCCACGTCCGCACCTCATTTGTGCCGAGCCGGAGGCGGCGGCCTGCGTCCGGGCCTCGCTGGCCGCCGGCCATCCGGTCACCGTGCCGGTCGGCGACACCGTGATGGCGGGACTTCGTTGCGGGGAGATGTCTCCGATCGCGCTGCCGCCACTTGCCGCGGCGGTCGACGACTGCGTCACCGTTGACGACGAGGCGGTGCGGTCGGCGGTCGAGCGCCTGCGGACGCCGCTCTCCGGCGATCCGCGAATCGACGCGGGGCCATCAGGCGCCTGCGGACTGGCGGCGCTGCTCGAGTGGTTGGACGGCGCCGGCTGGCTGGCGGCCCGAGAGGCGGCGGGGCTCGCGCCCGGGTGGCGCGCCCTCGTGATCAACACGGAGGGCAGCGCCGACCCGGCGCGTCACGCTCGAACCGAGCGATAGCTGTCGTCTTCTGCTACGCGGCGCGGCGAGCGCCCATCAGGGGGCGCACCAACGGACGCTGTCGTTCGCTGTCGAGTGCGATGCGCCGCATCCTGTCCACCGCCCAGCCGGGCGACTCATGGCCGCATGTTGCGCATCTGAGGAACATGCGGTCGCTCTCGAACTGCAGCATGTCGTCGTGTCCGTGCATGGCGCACCACGTCTGCTGCACACGATTGAGCACGAAAGCTCCGATTCCACCTTCCACCATGGTTCCTGCTCCCTCCGGCCCCGCGGGTCCCGATTTCAACGACGCCCGCGGTGGCTCCCGCGGTTCAGCTGATATCAAGAGACGTGCCGGTGCTGAGCCGTTTTGCTAAATGCTGAGCGTCGTGGGGTTGGGGCGGAGCTCGACGGTGGATCTGACAGAACTGGCATCCGGCAGGGCCACGACTGCTTCCGGACGCGGCCCTAATTACTGCACCAGGGCCGACTAAGGGAAGCCGCCTACCGACCTTCTCCCAGGATCCCCCGCACGACAAAACCGACATTGGCGGGTCGTTCGCCGAGCCGGCGCATGAAGTAGGGGAACCACTGGCGGCCGAATGGAATGTAGACGCGTAGCCGGTAGCCGTCGGCGACGAGCGCCGTCTGCAGGTCGCGGCGAATGCCGTAGAGCATCTGGAACTCGTAACGATCGGCCGGGATCGCCCGGTCCCGGGCGAACCGCCGCGTCAGGTCCAGCATGGCCGGGTCGTGGGTGGCGATGGCCGGGTACTGGCCCTCGAGGAGCAGCGTCTTCGTCATTCGCGCGTACGCGGCGTCGACGTCGGCCTTCTTCTGGTAGGCGACCGCCTTCGGCTCCCGGTACGCGCCCTTCACCAGCCGCACGCGCGCGCCGAGCGCGTTGACCCGGCGCAGGTCGTCCTCGCTGCGGTACAAGGCCGACTGCAGCACCAGGCCCATCTGCCGGTAGCCCTGTTGCCACAGCGTCTCGAAGATCTCGAGCGTGACGTCGGTGTACGGGGAGTTCTCCATGTCGACCCGCACGAAGAACCCCTCGGCGCGATCCAGGATCTTCCTCAGGTTGTCGATGGTGCTCGCCTTGTCGACGTCGAGCCCGAGCTGGGTGAGCTTGAGGGAGATGTTCCGCTCGACGCCGGCCGCGACAATCGCCGCCATCACGGCGAGGTAGTCGCGGGTGGCCGCCTCGGCGTCGGCGAGGGTCGCGACGCTCTCGCCGAGGTGATCCAGCGTGTGCATCAGGCCCTGCGTCTCGACGCCGCGGGCGGCCGCGATCGCCTCCGGGATCGTCTCCCCGGCGATGAAGCGCCTCGCGAAGCTGTTCGGGCGCCGCATCCCGTAGGAGGAGGCCAGCCGCTTGAGGGTGGTGCTGTGGGCGAGCGTGTGAAAGAAGGCTTTGGAGGCGCTGTCCAGCATCAGTGGGTCCGGCCCGAGGTCACGAGCAGGTGTTCGATCGTCCGGGCGTAGTATCGGAGCACGCTCCGCTCGCGGACGCGGAATCGTCCGCGCTCGAGCACGACGATGCCGCGGGTTTCGAGCGGCTCGGCGGCGGCCTCGATCGCCTCGCGTCCGCTGGCGACCCCGAGATTCGCGTGCCGGACCGCGAGCTCCTCGACGAGCTGATCGATGCGGGTCTCGAGGTCGCGGCGCGTGATCGAGGGCCGCATCGCCGCGGCGAAGAGGGCCGTCGGCAGGACCTTGAACTGGGCGCCGATGCGCGCGCGCACGAGCCGCGCCAGATCCAGCACCTCGCTGCGCGACAGCGCGTCGCGCGAGCCGACGTGGATCGGCGCTCCGAAGGTCACGAACGCGCGCGAGCGGTAGCCGACGGCGTAGCGGACCATCTCCGCCAGCTCGCGCGTGAACGGCCGCTGGTGCTTCTTGACCCGCTGGCGCGCGAGGATGTGGTCCTCGAGCACGAGGTCGTAGGCGATCGCGACCGGGATGATCGCCAGGTCGGGGCGCTCGGCGCTGAGCGCGGCGTGCAGCAGCCCGGTCTTCGCCGGCTTCAGCTCGCCGCTGTAGCTCCGTCCGCCCTCGGGATAGAAGAACAGGTCGTGGCGCTTGAGGACCTCGGCGACATAGGCCTTCAACGTGATCAGGTACGCCGGGTCCTTGGTGTTGCGCCGGATCGGGATCGCGCCGGTCACGTGCCGATGCAGCAGGCCCAGCGGTCCGCCGAACAGGTTGATGCCCGCGGCGATGACGGGCGGCCGGATGCCGTTGTCGTCGAGCACCAGCGGCTCGACCAGATAGTCGGTATGGCTCTTGTGATTCGAGGCGTACACCAGGCGACGGGTCCGCTCCGCGGCGGTGACGTGGTGGAGCTGTTCGGGCGTCCGCTCGATCTTCCGCAGGATGGGATAGAGCGGGTGCTGCAGCGCCCGGTAGATCTTGTAGCGCTGCGTCGTCCGCATCTCGTCGAGATAGGCGTAGATGCGCTCGCGTGCGCCGCTCTCGCCGTCCTCGCCACGCAGGTACTTGGCGACCTCTGCCCGCGCCAGGACCGCCTGGGTGATGTCGTCCAGCATCGAACCCCGTCGGACTATAACACGGCGGGCGTCGCGCCGCCCGCCCGCCGACGTGGAGCGCGGCCGGATCGGTTATGCATGGTCCATCGCCAGGCAGATCGCGTCGGTGAACTCGGTCGTCGAGGCCGTGCCGTCCAGGTCGCGCGTCCGGACCTCGCCGGCCGACAGCACGCGCGCCAGGGCGGCCATGATCCGGTCGGCTGCCGCGCGCTCGTCGATGTGCTGGAGCATCAGGAGCGCCGAGAGCAGCAGCGCCGTCGGGTTCGCCCGGTTCTTGCCGGCGATGTCGGGGGCGCTGCCGTGCACCGCCTCGAACACGCCGATCTCGGCGCCGAGGTTCGCCGCCGGCACCACGCCGAGGCCCCCCACCAGGCCCGCGCAGAGATCCGACACGATGTCGCCGTACAGGTTCGGCAGCAGAAGGACGTCGAACTTCTCGGGATGCATCACGAGCTGCATGCAGGCCGCGTCGACGATCCGCTCCTCGTAGGCAATGTCCGCGTACGTGCGCGCGACGGCGCGCGCGCAATCGAGGAACAGCCCGTCGCTCAGCTTCATGATGTTCGCCTTGTGGATGGCGGTCACCTTCGACCGGCCGTGACGGCGCGCGTGGGCGAAGGCGAACTGCGCGATCCGCGTGGAGGCGCGCTCGGTGATGATCTTCAGGCTCTCCACGACGCCGGTCACGACCTCGTGCTCGAGCCCCGCGTAGAGATCCTCGGTGTTTTCGCGGACGATCACCAGATCGACCCCCTGAAAGCGCGCCGGCACGCCGGGCAGGTTCCAGACCGGACGCAGGTTCGCGTAGAGATCGAGCGTCTTGCGGAGGCCGACGTTGACGCTCGTGAAGCCCTCGGCGATCGGGGTCGTGACCGGCCCCTTGAGGGCGACCTTGTGGCGGCGGACCGAGTCGATGAGCTCGATCGGCAGCGCCTGGCCGGTCCGCTCGAAGGCCAGCACGCCGGCCATCTGGCGGTCCCAGTCGATCGAGACCCCCGCCGCGCTCAGGACGCGGACGACCGCCTCGGTGACCTCCGGCCCGATGCCGTCTCCGGGAATCAGGGTGATGGTGTGGGTCATTCGCGGACGTACCAGGACAGCAGGACGAGGCCGAGCGCCGCCTCAATCGCGATCGGCGCGGCCGCCGCGGCCAGAAAGCGGGCCGCCAGCGTCACGGCCAGCATGGCGACGGCGAGGCCGACACGCAGGACGAAGGCGTGCGGCGGCGGGCCGACGAGCTTCAGGACCACGTAGGAAACGATAAGGACCGTTCCGCAGGCCACGCCGACGATGTCGCCGTGTGCCCGCCAGGTCTCGGGCGCCGCGACCAGGCCGACGACAATCGTGCCCCCGACCCAGATCGCGAGCGCGACCAGGGCGACGTAGCGGACCACCAACATCCGGTCATTATAAGTTGAGGGCGATCCCCGCACGAAAGTCAGACCTCCTGTTGTAGTCTCCCTTGTAGCCTCCGATCTCCTGGTCTCCTGTAGAGACAGGCGCCCCGGAAACCGCGATCGCGCCATGAACCGGATTGACTGGAACGGCTGGGGCCCTGCGGCGTTCGATCGCGCCGCCCGCGAGGGGAAGCCGGTGCTGCTCTCGCTCGTCGCGCCGTGGAGCGCGGCGTCGGCCGAGATGGACCGGAGCGCGTTCGCCGATCCGCGCGTGAGCGACCTCGTCGCCAGCCGATTCGTGCCCGTGCGGGTCGACGCCGACCGCCGTCCCGACATCAACGAGCGCTACAACCTCGGGGGCTGTCCGACCACGGCGTTTCTGACGCCTGCCGGCGACATCCTGTGGGGCGCGACGTTTCTCGAGGCCGACGGGCTTCGCACGGCGCTCGATCAGGTCAGCCGCGCGTTTGCCGCCGAGCGCGACACGATCGAGCAGCGGGCGACGCTCGCGCGCCTCGTGCCCGCGTCGCCGCCCGCCATCGGCGATCCCGATCCCTCGCTGGCCGACTGGATCGCGGCTGAAGTGGCCGCTCCATCTCCCGAGCCGCCCGATCCGACGGCCCTGCTGTTCCTGCTGCGGCACTCGGCCGCGCACGGCGCTCAGCCGCCGCATGCCCTGGGGCGCTGGGTCGAGTCGCTGGCGGGCGACGTGCTGTGGGAGCGTCCCGAGGACAACGCGGCGCTCGTCACCTTCCTGGTCGAGGCGTCAGTGGCGTGGGACGATGCACGCCTGCGCGCGCGGGCGCTCGAGGTGGCCCGTCGACTGCGCGCGCTCGTCGACGCCGGCGCTCTCGGCTGCGTGGACGTCGCCTGCACGCTCATCGAGGCGTGTCTCACCGCGTCGGCGCTCGACCACGGCCTCGTGTCGTTTGCCGTCGACGCGCTCGAGCGCATCGTCGGTGCAGCCTATCGTCCGGGCGACGGCGTCGGGCACCTCATGGAGCGTCCTGACGAGGTGCGCGGCCTCCTCGTCGACCACGTGCGTGCGGCATCAGCGTTGCTGACGGCATACCGGATTGCCGGCCGCCTGCCATATGCGATGCTTGCCGAGGAACTGATGCAGTGGGCGCGCCGGTATCTCTGGGACGAGCCCGGTGGATTCGTCGATCGTACGCCGCCCGATCGTGCGATCGGGCTGCTGGCGCGTCCTGTCAGGCCCTTCGGCCCCAATTGCGACGCGGCGCGCGTCCTCTGCCGCCTGGCCGTGCTGCACGAGGACGAGGGCTACCGGCGCACGGCCGTGCTGGCCTCCGACGCCGCGTACGGCGAGGACGCGCGGCGCGTGCTCGCCACTCAGACCGCGGTCGTGCGCGACTACGGCCGGCTCGCCGCGCCCTGCGGACTGGCGCTCGTCGAGTGCTCCGCGCGCCCGGCACCCGAGGCGCGGGGCGGCGTTGGCCCGGATGGGTCGTGGTAAACTTTGCGGCTCAACGATGAGATCATCGATGGATCGTTCCTCGCTCGTTCCCGCCCTGAAGAACGTCGCCACCCGGCTTCGCATCGATTCGGTCCGGTCCACGTCGGAGGCCGGCAGTGGCCATCCGACGAGCTGCGCGTCGGCGGCGGATCTCGTCGCGGCGCTCTTCTTCGCCCAGATGCGATTCGATCCCAGGGAGCCGCACAACCCCGACAGCGACCGGTTCGTGCTGTCGAAGGGGCATGCCGCGCCGCTGCTGTACGCCGTATGGGCCGAAGCCGGGGCGTTCGACCGCTCCGAACTGCTGAAGCTGCGGACCATCGGATCGGATCTCGAGGGGCACCCGACGCCGCGGCTCGCCTTCGTGGACGTCGCCACCGGATCGCTCGGCCAGGGGATCTGCGCGGCGGTCGGCTCGGCGCTCAATGCCCGGCGCATCCGCTCGAACTACCGCACCTACGTGCTGCTGGGCGACGGCGAGTCGGCCGAAGGGTCGGTCTGGGAATCCGCCGACGTGGCCGCGATGGACGAGCTCGACAACCTGTGCGGCATCACCGACGTGAACGCCCTGGGGCAGAGCCGTCCGACCATGTGGCAGCACGACATGGATCAGTTCGCGCGCCGATGGACCGCGTTCGGCTGGCACGCCATCGTCATCGACGGCCACGACATCAACGCCATCCTCGACGCCTACGAGGAAGCGCGCCAGACCAAGGGCCGTCCGACCATGATCCTGGCGCGAACGATCAAGGGCAAGGGGATCTCGTTTGTCGAAGGGAAGGACGGCTGGCACGGCAAGGCGTTCAAGAAGGGCGAGGAACTGGATCGCGCCCTCGCCGAGCTGGAGAAGCAGTTCGTCCCGGCGCCACCGGGCCTCAACCTCGCGCAGCAGATCCAGAAGCCTCCGTCGGTCGTCCGGCCCGACCCGGCGCCCAAGCCATTGTCGGCGCCGTCCTACAAGCTCGGCGACCTGGTCGCCACGCGCGAGGCGTACGGCGTCGCCATCGCCAAGCTTGGCGAGGCCGACCCGCGCATCGTCGCGCTCGACGCCGACGTGAAGAACTCCACCTTCAGCGACAAGTTCGAAAAGGCGCTGCCCGATCGGTTCTACGAGAACTTCATCGCCGAGCAGGCGATGATCGGATCCGCCATGGGTCTGGCGGCCCGGGGCGCGATTCCGTTTCCCTCGACGTTTGCCTGCTTCCTGTCGCGCGCCGCCGATTTCATCCGCATGGCGGCCATCAGCAACGTCGGCATCAAGATGGCGGGATCGCACGCCGGGATCTCGATTGGCGAGGACGGGCCGTCTCAGATGGCGCTCGAGGACCTCGCGATGTGCCGCGCGCAGCCGAACGTCACGGTCCTCTACCCCTGCGACGGCGTCAGCGCGGAGCGCCTCGTCGCGCTGGCCGCCTACCACCCCGGACCGGCCTACATCAGGACCAGCCGCCCCAAGACGGAGGTCATCTACGGGCCGGACGAGACCTTCGTCGTGGGCGGACTGAAGGTCCTGCGCGAGAGCCCCAACGACGCCGCCACCGTCATCGGCGCCGGCGTGACGGTCTTCGAGGCGCTCCGCGCCTACGACGAGCTGAAGGCGGCCGGCATCGCGATCCGCGTGATCGACCTGTACTCGGTCGCGCCGGTCGATGGGGCGGGGCTCGTGGCGGCCGGCACGGCCACGCACGGGCGGCTGATTACGGTCGAGGACCACTACGAGGCCGGCGGGATTGGCGACGCAGTCGCCGACGCGGTGAGCGGCGCGGGGCTGGCCGTCCGCCGGCTGGCCGTGCGGAAGATTCCGCGCAGCGGCAAGCCGGACGAACTCCTCGACCGGTTCGGCATCTCGGCCCGCCACATCGTCGAAGCCGTCAGGGAAACCTCGCAATGAACAGCAGGAATTGACAACCAGGAATCGGGGATCGGGAACCAGGAATGTCTCTCGCCCGCCGGGCTGCCGCGCTGCCGCTTGCCGCCGCCCTCCTCGTGCTTCTGCACGCCGCTCCCCACCACACGAACGGCATCCGCGATCCGGCGTGGTCGCCGGACGGCAAGCGCATCGCCGCCTCGTGGTTCGATCGGCTGTGGATCTTTTCTCCTGACGGCACCGGCGCCCGACCGGTCGCATCGGGTTACGGCGACGCCCTGCCGGCCGTCGCCTCCTTTGAACGCGAACCGGCGTGGTCACGCGACGGGAAGAGGGTCGCCTTCGCGGCCGACCGGGGGGACGGCTTCGATCTCTTCGTGTCCGCGGCCGGGGGCGGCCTCGCGGAGCGCGTCACCACGATGGCCGGCGACGAGCGGTGGCCGTCGTGGACGCCGGACGGCCGGATCGTGTTCGCGCATCGCGAGGGCGAGAGGGGCGCGACGGGCGCGCGGGACAGCGGCCTCGCCGAGTGGGACCTGTTCCTCGTCGCTCCCGGGCAGCCGCCGCAGCGGCTGACCGATACGCCCGCGAACGACATCCAGCCGAGGGTCTCGCCCGACGGATCGCGGATTCTGTTCGCGTCGGATCGGGACAGCGAAGATCGCGACCTCGATATCTGGCAGATGACGGTCGAAGAGGGCCCGCGGGATTCCCCGGGTGCGCGGCATTCGCATCAGGGTTCGCGGGCGGCCGTGAGAGTCGTGCACGAGGCTGGGACGGATGCCTATCCGGCCTGGGCGCCGGACGGCTTGCGGATGGCGTACTTCGCCGTCCGCGAAGGGGTCCCGTCGGTGTGGGTGGCGCCGGTCGACCCGATTCCCCAACGCGATCGGCCCGGTGCGCGCGTCACGCGGCAGCGTCCGTCCGCGGGACCGATTCTGGTGTCCCGTCATGGCGGCAGTCCGTCGTGGTCGCCCGACGGCCGCACGCTTGTCATCGGCGAGCTGCCCGACCCGCGACCCGACTACAACGGCAACCCCGCCCGGGCCGGCGCCGAGGCGCCGCCGGCGTTTGGCCTGGGGGCCGCCTTCAACCTCTGGACGGTGCCGGCGCCCGCGCCGATCGATACGGGCACGCGGGAGGTCGCGCTCGCGGCACGCCCCGAGGCCGATCGCTTCGGTCGCGCCTTCGATCGTGTCTGGGGGACGCTCAAGGAGCTGTACTACTCGGCGGGGCCGTCGGCCCCGGCCTGGGACGCGCTGCGGACGAAGTACCGAGCCGACGCGGCGCGCGCGTCGGACTCGGCCGCGTTCGAGACCGTCGTGGACCGGATGATTCTGGAGCAGCCGCTCATCAAGCCGGCCGTCACCTCCAGTCGGGCGGTCGTCGTCTCGGGCAACGCGCTCGCCTCGGCTGCGGGCCGGCTCGCCATCGAGAAGGGCGGCAACGTCGTCGACGCGATGATCGCGACCTCCTTTGCGCTGGGCGTCGTCGAGCCCGACGCGTCGAGCGTCGGCGGCGACGGCCAGGCGATTCTCTTCCTGAAGGGCATGGCCGAGCCGACCGTCGTCGAGTACAAGGACCAGACGCCGATTCACGCCACGCCCGACAACCCGGCGATCGTCCAGGACGGCCACATCGTTGCCGACGGTCCGGCGGCGATGAACATTCCCGGCGTGGTGGCCGGCCTGGAGTACCTCTACCGGCATTACGCCAGCGGCAAGGTGGCGTGGGCCGATCTCATTGCGCCGGCCATCCGGCTGGCCGATGACGGCTTCGTTCTCGACGACGCCCTGCCGACGACCGTCGCGGAAGGGCGGCAGTACCTCGAGAAGTGGCCCGCGGCGAAGCAGCTGTTCATGCCTGACGGGCGCGTGCCGGCGCCGGGCGACCGCTTCGTCAACAAGGACTACGCGGAGATCCTGCGCGCGATCGCGAAGGACGGCGCCTACGCCTTCTATCACGGCGAGATCGCGAAGAAGATCGCCGCCGATCTTCGCGAGAACGGCGGCATCATCGGGCTCGACGACCTCGCGCAGTACCGGGCGGTCGAGCGGAAGCCGCTCGCCGGCCGGTTTCGAGGCGACTACGTTTACGGTCCGCCGCCGCCGGTGTCCGACGGCGTCCGCATGATCGAGACGCTGCAGATCCTGGATCACTACACGCCGCGCCCCGGCGTCCGGTTCACGACCGATCCGGACTACTTCCACTATCTCATCGAGAGCTGGAAGGCCCGCGACAACGTGCGCATCGCCGATCCGGCGCATTGGCCGATCGACCTCGGCGACCACCTGTCACCCGGGCATGCGGCGGACCTGTTCGCCCGGATCGACCCGCGCAAGGCAGCGACCCTTGCCTCCGAGCCGTTCGAGGAGCCCGAGCCGGGGCCGCCGACGCGGATTCGCCACGGGACCACCGGCTTCGCGGTCGCAGACGCCGACGGCAACATGATCGCGGTGACGCAGACGCTGAGCACCTGGGGCGGCACGTTCTACGTGTCGAAGGGGCTGGGATTCCTGTACAACAACCACCTGCGGTCGAGTCGTCTGGCGCGCGGGTACGGCCAGCTGGTGCCGCTCGAGCGATCGAGCACCACCAATTCGCCGACGCTCGTGTTCACCGACGACGGCGGGCGGAAGGTGCCCTTTTTCGGCGTGAGCTGCGCCGGGAATGCCTGGATCAGCGCGTCCATCTACAGCATCATCGCGAACGTCGTCGACGGCGGCATGGACGCGCAGCACGCCATCGAGGCGCCCCGGTTTCTCATCGGCCGCGATCCGGCCGACCCGGCCGGCACCCGCGAGCGCGTGGAGATTGAAGATCGGATCCCGCGGCCGACGCTCGAGAACCTGATGGCGCGGGGCCATGTCTTCGAGAAGATTGGACGGAAGGGAGAGGTGCGCTACGGCTACGCGTCGCTCGTGATCGTGAATCCCGAACGGCATACGGTGGAGGGCGGCGCGGAACCGCGGCGGTCTCACGCGACCGCCGCCGTCCCCTAGCCTCGGCCTCTAGCCCTGACTCCTCTCCTTCATCCGCTGCATCCGCTGCTGCATCCGCTGCTCGAACTGGGTCCGCAGCTGCTTGGCCTTCGCCTGCTGGTCCGGCGTCAGGATCTGCCAGATCTCCGCGCGGATGTGCGCCCGGGACACGGCCATGTCGGCCTGCACGGCCGCGACGCCAGAGCTGGCCTGGCGAATGGCGTTGTCGTCGAGCGTGTCGGCGGTGGCCGCGGCCTCCAGCGCCTGGTGCGCCTGGCGCGCGCGATCCCCGAGCGCCTTCAACTCGCCGCGGTGCGACTGCACGATGGCCTTGATCTGGTCCCGCTGGGCGTCAGTAATGCCGAGCTGTCGGCCCAGCCGACCCATCGGCCCGAGGAAGCCCATGGGCCCCATCGGCCCGCGCATGTGCCGGCCCATAAACGGCGCCGGCGGCGGATCAGTATTCTGGGATTGGGCCGCATAGACGCCCGCCCCGAGCCCGACTGCGATGAGCGCGGCGCCGACGCCGAGCCCGAAACGACGAACCTTCTGAGTCATGGTGTACCCCCTGGAAGCGGCAACCCGGAACCCCTCTCGCCGCGTTCACTACCCGGTTCGACGGGATCGACGTGGAGCAGGGGTGGCGAAAGTGTGACAAAACAGTGACCCGGCCGGCCCGTGTGCTCGTGGTCGAGGACGAACCGAACATCCGGGAGCTCGTCTGCCTGCACCTGGGACTCGAGGGGTACACCTGCGACGGGACCGGCGACGGGAAGGACGCCCTGCGGCGAACCGAATCCGACACCTACGACCTGCTGGTGCTGGACCTCATGATCCCTGGCCTCGACGGGTTGTCGCTGTGCCGGGCCGTTCGCAACGGTCGCCTCAACCGTGACGTGCCGATCCTGATGCTCACGGCCCGCCGCGAGGAATCCGACAAGGTGGTCGGCCTGGAAAGCGGCGCCGACGACTACCTGACCAAGCCGTTCGGGGTCCGGGAGCTGGTCGCGCGCGCCCGAGCTCTGCTGCGGCGGCCCCGCCTGCCGATTGTGTCGCCCGACGCCAGCGCCATCGTCCGGGTGCACGGAGTGGAGGTCGATCCCACCCGCCGGCGGGTTCGCGTGCAGGGGCGGGAGGTCGAGTTGACGGACCAGGAATTCCGGCTGCTCCACCTGCTGGCGTCGCATGCCGGCATCGTGTTCAGCCGCGAGGCCCTCTTGTCCAAGGTGTGGCGCGGCGACACCTTCGTCACCGTGCGCAGCGTGGACACCCTGGTCAAACGCCTCCGGCGGCGCGTCGAGCCAGACCCCTCGCATCCACGGTACCTGCTCACCGTGTGGGGCGTCGGCTACAAGTTCGCCGACGTCTGACCCAGCCCTCACGGACCGATTTTCCCCGATCCGGACAACCGGCCGGATCGACATCCGGATTTCCGGATATCGATCCCCTGCCGTGCCTTTTCTGTTTCAAGTCGTGCACTTTCAGCCTCTCGGATGATGCCGCGCTGCTAGTATCCGACAACTCCTTTACGTTTCTCGGGCGGTCGATCGCTTGTTCTCACTGGAGGGCGCCTATGAGATCGAGAACGATGTGGATCGTCGTCGGGTTCTTGGCGGCGGTGCTGACGGCGGCACCGGCACATGCCCAGATCAGCCAGGGCCGTCTCACCGGAACCGTCACCGACGCGCAGGGCGCGGTTCTGCCCGGCGCAACGGTCACGGCCACCTCGCCCGCCTTGATCGGACCACGGACCACGGTCTCGGAGGCTGACGGCAAGTTCCTGTTTCCGGCGCTGCCCACGGGAATCTACAAGGTGACGTTCGACCTCCAGGGATTCAGGCAGACGGTCCGGGAGAACATCCAGGTCGTCCTGGGGCAGACGATCACCATCAACGCGCAGCTCCAGATCGGCCAGCTCGCCGAGAACGTCACGGTGACCGGCGCGGCGCCGCTGGTCGACGTCTCGACGACGAAGGTGGGCACCAGCCTGAAGGGCGAGACGCTGACCGCCGTGCCGAACTCGACCGACACGTGGGGCGCGCTCTCGCAAGCGCCCGGCGTGCGCATGCAGGGATTCGACGTCGGCGGCAGCCACAAGAGCCAGCAGTCCGGGTACGAGGTCTTCGGCGTGCAGAACCAGTCGCGGGTGGTCACCGAGGGGGTCGACCACACCGAGGGCACGGGCGGGACCGGGTTCTACGAGGACTACTTCGCGAGCGAGGAAGTCTCGATCAGCGCGCTCGGCGCCGACGTGGAGATGAACTCGCCGGGCGCCGCCATCGTGTCGAACATCAAGAGCGGCGCCAACACGTTCAAGGGCCTCGAGAACATCACCTACGAGCCGGGCAAGTTCGTCGGCACCAACGGCGATCCGGCAGACGTCTCGAGCCGCGGCTACAGCTGTCCGCCCAATGTGTCCGGGCAGCCGCAGTGCGCGAACCCCACGATCGTGTTCTATGAGGGGCACGTCGACCTCGGCGGGCCGATCATGAAGGACAAGATCTGGTTCTACGGGGCGTACAACCACTTCAAGATCAACAAGGCCGTCTCCGGCGTCGCCGAGAGCGTCGCCACCGACCTCGGGATCTTCGACAACTACACGGGCAAGGCGACCGGCAAGCTGGGTCAGAACCACACGCTCATCGGCTACTACCAGCGCGGACGCAAGCAGAAGCCGAAGCGCGGCCTGTCGACCCTCCGCCCGCCGGAGTCGGTGCAGGCGCAGGACAGCATCTCCGCCATGTACAAGGGCGAATGGCAGTGGGTGGTGAGCAGCCGCGCCTTCCTCGACGTGAACGCCGGCAACTTCACGCTCGACTGGCCGATGGTGGCGGCGGTCGATCCGGCGGTGAAGCCCCCGGCCCTCGATCTGGCGACGACCGCCGTGCGCGGAGCCGGCTGGAACGACTTCTCGACGCTGCGCAAGAAGCCGCAGGTCAAGGCCCAGCTCACCTACTACCTGCCGACCACCAAAGGCAGCCACGACTTCAAGTTCGGCTTCGAGGACATCTACGACTCGTACGAGTTCGGCATCAACGGCACCTCCGGGCCGATCCAGTACCGCTATCCGAGCTTCGCCTCCGGACAGGCGACGCGCATCCGCTTCGCCGACGTCGGCGCGCCGGCCGACTACAAGAACGGCTGGACGGTGTCGCCGATCATCGACCAGCACTACAGCGGCTACCTGCAGGATCGCTGGGCGCCGAGCAACCGGCTGTCCATCACGGCGGGGGTCCGCGTCGACTCGCAGCGGATCTACTACACCGACAGCACGCGCACCCCGCTCATCCACGACACGCTCGCCGACGGGACCGAGATCTTCCCCGCCCAGACCAGCGTCACGGGGGCGACGCTCGTGAAGAACGTCAACCTCGCGCCGCGCGTCGGGTTCAGCTACGACCTGAGCGGCAAGGGCCAGTCGGTGCTGAAAGCGTTCTGGGGACGGTATTACAACAACCTCGCGGACGGCTTCTCGTCGGCGAACCCGGGCGGCACCAACTATGCCGAATACAACTTCCTCGACCAGAACCACAACAACCTGTACGACGGCCCGCAGGAGCTGGGCACCCTCCGTACCCGGATCGGCGGCGCGTCGGCGGGCGTCAACCCGAACCTGAAGACGCCGCACACCGACGAGATCAGCGGCACCTTCGAACGCCAGTTCTGGGGCGAGTCGTCCTTCCGGTTCACCTACGTCCGCAAGAGCCAGTACGACTACGTGCCGTTCTATTTCACGCCGCTCCTCCCGGCCTGGATCGGCAACATCAACGTGCCGACGACGCAGACCTACGACGGTCCGAACGGACCCGAGGTCTACAACCTGCTCGACGTGCCCGACGCGCTGGCCGATCAGACCAACGGCTACTTCGACAACTGGCCTGGCGGCGACTTCCACTACGACACCGTCGAGGTCGCGTTCAACAAGCGCTTCAGCGACCGCTTCTTCGTGCAGAGCAGCTTCGATCACATCTGGCGCAACGAGCTTCGTTCGGCCGACATCTCCGACTGGGGCACGACCAGCCCGCTCTCGACCGACCCCATCGGCGTCGGGCCCGACCTGACGCCGAATCCGGCCGCGCCGAACCGCCAGAAGACGACGATGTACCACGCGCAGCTGCTGGGCCGGTACACGTTCCCCTACGACATCGGCTTCGCCGTGAACTACCGGTTCCAGAGCGGGTTCCCCTACGCGCGCATCATCCCGGACGGCGCGACGACGCCCGGGCTGAACCTGTCGAACTTCGGGGCGCCGTTCTTCACCGAGAACCTGGACAAGAACCGATCCGAGGCGGTGAACCTGATGAACCTCCGGATCGACAAGACGATCCCCCTCCACGGACGGGCCCGCTTCACGGCGATGCTCGACGTCTACAACCTGCTGAACGCCGATCCGGTCACGAACTTCAACCTGCAGGCCGACGCCTACAGGCGGGTGATCGCCGTGCTGGATCCGCGCGTGTTCGAGATGGGGTTCAGGCTGGAATTCTGAAAGCCCTGTCGATTGCCGAGGGGGGCGGGCCTTCGGGCCCGCCCTTTCTTTATCGTCCGATCCGCTTGAGATTGGCCAGCGCGTTGGGGTCACCCGGGCGGAGGGCCAGCGCGTGCTGCCACTCGGCGGCGGCGCCCTCGACGTCGCCCGCGCGGGCGTGGACGACCCCGAGGGCGTTGTGGGCGCTGGCCAGATCGGGGTTGATCGCGACGGCGCGTTCGAGCGCGGCCTGCGCGTCGCCGTTTCGTTCCTCGGCGAGGTACAGGGCGCCGAGATTGGTCCAGGTCGCGGCCGCGTTGGGCGACAGGGCGAGCGCCCGCTTGAAGAGGGCCTCCGACTCCTCACCGCGACCGAGCCGGGCGTACGTCTGTGCCAGGCTGTCGGCTGCATCGACGTCGGCCGGGTCGCTCCGCACGATCTCGCGCAGCACGCTCTCCGACTTCTGCAGGTCGCCCGCCTCGCGCGCCATCTCCCCCAGCAGCTTCAGCAGCCGGCGGTCCGCGTGGCCCTGGCGAGCCGCCTGGTCCAGGAGCGCCACGGCTTCGGCCGGGTGCCCCGTCGCACGCAGCATGAACGCCAGTCGATCGTAGGCGACCGTCAGGTCGGGCCGCTGGCCGAGCACCTGGCGCAGCGTGTCGATGGCGCCGTCTGCCTCGCCGCGCGACCACGCGTCGGCGGCGGCATCGAGCGCCTGGTTCAACGCGACGAGTCGTTTCGGGTCGTCTTCCGCGGTGTAGCGGCGCGATGAGGCTGGTGCCGGCGCGACGACGTACCCGAGCGACCGGAGGCGGGCCTCCGCGTCGGGATCCACGCTCGACGGGGCGGGAGCGGCGGCCCCCCGCGTGAGCGCGTCGAGCCGCCGCTCGAGATCGCGTGCGCGGTCCCGCTGTGGTGCGTACAGGTTGCGTTGTTCGCCTGGATCGGCCGCGAGGTCGTAGAGCTCGGGGATCGGCAGGTCGATCAGCTTCGTCCGGTCCCGCACGAGCCCGGACAGCGGCGCCCAGTGGCGGGTCAGGTTGGCGTTCAGGGCCTCGAAGTACGAGCCGGGATCGTCGAACGGCTGCTCGCCGGCGACAAAGGGACGAATGCTGCGGCCGTCGGTCTCGGCCATCCCCGGGACGCCGACCAGATCCGTGATCGTGGGGGCCACGTCGACCAGGCGCATGGTGCGGCTGAAGATGCCGGGCCCGACGACGCCCGGCGCCCACATGACCAGCGGCACCCGCAGCGTCGCGTCGTACGCGAAGAGGCCGTGCGTCCGCTCCCCGTGCTCGCCGAGCGACTCGCCGTGGTCCGAGGTGATCACCACGAAGGTGTCGTCCATCGCGCCGGCGGCGCGAAGCCGGCCGACGAAGCGGCCGAGCGCCGCGTCGGCGTAAGCGACTTCGCCGTCGTACGGCTCGCTCGCGAATCGCGATCGGTAGGGCTCGGGCGGCGCGTAGGGCTCGTGAGGATCGTACAGGTGGATCCACACGAACCAGGGCTGATTGCCGGCTGCCGGAGGCTGACCGCGGGCGCCGACGATCCACTCGTAGGCGGGCGCCAGCACCTGGTCGGCGGTTCGCTGGACGACGTTCAGGTCCGCGCTGCTGCCGCGCATGCGGTCGTCGTAGCGATCGAAGCCCTGGTTGAGGCCGAAGCGGGCGTCGAGGACGAACGCGCCGATGAACGCGCCGGTCCGGTAGCCGGACGCCTTGAGCGTGGCCGCCAGCGTGGGCAGGCCCGGCGCCAGGCGGAACGTGCCGTTGTCGCGGACGCCGTCGTGGAACGGATACCTGGCCGTCATGAGCGTCGCATGCGAGGGGAGCGTCAGCGGCACGTGCGCGTAGGTGCGCTCGAACAACAGGCCGCTCCTGGCCAGGTCGTCGATCGTCGGCGTGAGCGCCCCGTCGCTGCCGTAGGCGCCGACATGATCGGCGCGCAGGGTGTCGATCGTGACGAGCAGGACGTTGTGGCCCTTCAGCGCGCCGTGGGGCAACGGCTGCGGACGATCGGCCGGACGCCGCATCAGCCAGACCCCGAGGCCGGCGGCCGCGAAGGGACCGGCGATGATGAGCAGGAGGCCCAGGCGCTTCATGGCTTGGCGCGCGCGATGAGGGCGCGCACGCGCGGCAGGTCGTCCCGGTAGCGGTCGGGCGGCGCCTCGCGGACGAACCGTTCCAGGTACGGCAGCGCCTCGGCCCGCCGGTTGTTCTCCGAGAGCGCCACGCCGAGGTTGTAGAGCAGGTCGTAGTCCCCGGGCCTGAGCCGCTCGGCACGCGTCCAGGCGTCGATGGCGGCCGACGGATCGCGCCCGTAAAGCGTCGCCCCGAGTGCCTGCCAGGCGTCGGCGTACGCGGGGTTCGCCGCCACCGCGCGGCGCAGCGCCGCGATGCCCTGATCGACCTGGCGATGATCGAGCTCGAGAAGCGCCAGGTTGTACCACGTGCCCGCCGCGTTCGGATCGCGATCGAGCAGCGCCTGGAACATCTGGCGGGCTCGATCGGCCTTGCCCATGCGCGCGTACACGACCCCCAGCGCGTTGTAGAGATCCGGGTTCCCGTCGCCCGCCGCGCGGGCGCGCTCGAAGGCGGCGGCGGCGCCGTCGAGATCGCCGGCCGCCTGGAGCGCCGCGCCCAGCTTGGCTGACAGCTCGGGGGAGCCCGCCTGGTCGGCCGGCGCGGCCCGCAGCAGCGCGACCGCCTCCCCGGCGCGACCCTGGGCCAGCAGCACCGTCGCCGCGCTGGTGCGGGCGGTCACGAAATCCGGGCGCGCCCGGAGAATGTCGTGGAACCGATCGAGCGCCTCGGCGGCGCGTCCGTTGCTGAACGCGTCCAGCGCGACGTTGAACGACTCGTTGAGCGGCGCCAGCCGCTTCGGGTCGTCCGCCTCGGTGTACGGCCGCGCGCGCGGCGCGGCCGCGCCGCCCGTATAGCCGAGCGCCCTCAGGCGGGCTGCCGCCTCGGGGTCGAGCGGCCGTCGGGCGCCGGGCGACGTCCCGCGCGTCTCGCGCTCGAGCCGCGCGAGCGTCGTCACTCGACCGGGCTCGCGCGACGCGAGGTTCCTCGTCTCGTGCGGATCCGCGTCGAGGTCGTACAGCTCCGGGATCGGCAGGTCGATGTACTTCCAGCCGCCGCTGATGACGCCGGTCAGGGGCGCCCAGCCGCGCGTGAGGTTGGCGTCGAGCGCCTCGAAGGGAATCGCGCGCGAGCCATCGGGGAGACCGACGAGGGATTGGCCGTCGAAGCCGGACGGCGCGGGCGTTCCGGTGAGGTCGAGAACGGTCGGCGTGATGTCGGCGTGCGAGACCGGCGCGTCGACGACCCCGACGCCGATCTGCGGGCCGTCGAGGACGAGCGGCACGGCGATGGTCGCGTCGTAGGCGAAGAGGCCGTGCGTGTTCTCGCCGTGTTCGCCCAGCGACTCGCCGTGATCGGCGGTCATCACCACGAGCGTCCGATCCAGCGCGTGGCTCCCGCGCAGCCGATCGAGGAAGCGCCCGAGCATCGCGTCGGTGTATGCGACCTCGGCGTCATACGGCGACCGGCCGGCGCGGTAGGGCTCGGGCGCGTCGTACGGCGCGTGGGGATCGAACAGGTGGACCCAGGCGAACCACGGGGATTGGGAAGTGCCGTCTGTCGATTGTCGATTGTCGATTGACTGCCGACCGGGGGCGCCGAGAATCCAGTCGCCCGCCGCCTGCAGGACCTCGTCCGCCCGTCGCTGAACGAAACGGAACGAGACCTGGTCCGGATTCGACGGCATGCGATCGTCGTAGACGTCGAATCCGCGGTTCAGTCCGAATCGCGCATCCAGCACGAACGCGCCGACGAACGCGCCGGTGCGATAGCCGGCCGCCTCGAGCGCGGTCGCGAGAGTCGGCACCGTCTCGTTCAACCGGTACGACACGTTGTTGTGCACGCCGTGATGAGCGGGCAGGAGCCCGGTGAGAATCGAGGTGTGCGCCGGCAGCGTCATCGGCACGTGCGAGTACGCGCGCGTGTACCGCAGGCCGCCCGCCGCGAGGCGGTCGAGCGTCGGCGTGAGGCCGCCCGTGGCGCCGTACGCGCCGAGGCGGTCGCGGCGCAGGGTGTCGACGGTGACGAGCAGGACGTTCGCGCCGCGGAGCGAGCCGGACCGCAGGGGCGGCGCGTGGCGGCCGCACGCCACGGCGAGCACGGCGAGTGCCAGCGCCAGTTCCGCGGCGAGAGCCCTCAGGGTCATCAGTCGGACTGCCGATGCCGTCACGCCGGCGGCGAGGGTGGAAGATGCCGCTTGTGTTCGCTCGCGCGGACGAGCCGTTCGATCTTCATGGCCACCGCCGGTGCGACGCTCTCCGGTCCCTCCTTCAGGTACCGCTCGATCTCGTCGTAGGTGAAGCCCATCTCGGCTTCGTCGGTCTGGCCGGTCCAGAGCCCGGCGGTCGGCGTGCGATTGACGATCGCGTCGGGCACCCCGAGCTCGCGCGCCATGCTCCGTACCTCGCTCTTGACCAGGTCGGCGATCGGCAGCAGGTCGACACCACCGTCTCCGTACTTGGTGAAGTAGCCGATCGACAGCTCCGAGCGGTTGCCGGTGCCCGCCACCAGATAGTTCAGCGTGTTGGCGACATAATACAGGCTCGCCATGCGGAGGCGCGGCTTCAGGTTCGCCAGGGGCACGCGTGCTCTCGGCTCGTCGTGCGGCTTCTCGCGATGCGCGGCGGAGGGCAGATGCTCGGCCGCCGCCTTCAGGCTCGCGGCGAGCGCGTCGTAGGGCGCCGCCAGATCGACCCGTACGGTGGGCACCGAGAAATGCGAGGCGACCAGCGCGGCGTCGCGCTCGTCCTGCGAATCGCCGTGACACGGCATCAGGACGCCGACGACGGCGTTCGGCGCGGCGAGCTGCGCCAGGCGGACGACGAGCGCCGAATCGACCCCGCCGCTCAGTCCGACCACCAGTCCCCGCGCAGTCGCCTCGTGCAGGCGCTCGCGCATCCAGCCCGCGATTCGTTCCGTACGGCCCATAGGGGCATTCTATACGTGCGGGAGGCCAGAACCCGGAGGAGCCTCGGGAGGCCGAGCCCCTCTCGGGATTACCCCGCCAGCATCTCGCGCAGGCGCAGAGCATCGCGCGGCGCGTGGCCGCCGAGATCGTTGTTGAAGTACGCGAACACCGGCGCGCCGGCACGTGCCCGTCCTGCGAGCCACAGGGCCCAGTCTTCGAGCGCGGCCGTCCCGTAGCCCCCGCCGTAGCGCGTCGTGCCGTGGAAGTGTACGTAGACGAACGGGCCCACCGTCAGGCGGCCGGAGGCCGACCCGGCCATGTCATGCAGGCAGAGCGCGACGCGGTGGCGTTCGAGCAGGGCCAGCGCGGCGTCCGAGTACCAGCTGGGATCCCGGAACTCGACCGCATGCCGCCGACGCTTCGGCAGCGCGCGGAGGAACGCGTCCAGGCGCTCGATGTTGACGGGCCAGCGGGGCGGCAGCTGGTAGAGGACCGGCCCGAGGCGGCCGCCGAGCGCCCGGGCCCGGCTGAAGAAACGGTCGAGCGGGTCGTCCGGGTCCTTCAGCTTCTTCATGTGGGTGAGGAAACGGCTCGCCTTGACCGCGAACTGAAAGCGGGAAGGCACGCGCCGTTTCCAGTCGGCGAATGTTGGAGCCTCGGGGAGCCGATAAAAGGTGTTGTTGATCTCGACCGTGTCGAATCGGCGGCTGTAGAACTCCAGCCATCGGTTCGCGGGCAGGCCGGCGGGATAGAAGTTGCCGCGCCAGTGGCGGTACTGCCAGCCGGAGCAGCCGATGCGTACGGATGGGGTTCTAAGTTGCTGAAGCATTGGCATTTACATTCGTTCGTCGGCTGTGTACCATGAAAGACGTTTCCGCGTCCCCGGCGGAATCCCCGTACAACTCGGAACTCAAGCAATTCGCGTATCCGGCCGCGGCCTGTCCGCGCCGGTCCTGGAGCGCTCGAGAAGCGAACGGAGCGTCACGTGGTGTCTGGCAAGTGGACTCGCCCCCGCAGTCTCTGGATCGCCGCCGCGCTCGCCGTCGTGCTGCTCGCGTCGGCCGCCGCCGTCGTGTATGCACGCCGGGGCGAAGCGCCGCGGCAGGTGCCCTTCTCGGACCTCCTGCGTGACGTCGATCGCGGACTGGTGTCGGCGGTCGCCGTCAGCGGCGATACGCTCGACGTGACGCTGACCGACGGCCGGGTGGTGCGCACCACCGCGCCGCTCAACTACGTCGCGGTCAACGCGAGCTTCGTCGCCGATCTCGCCAGGCGGCACGTGCGGATCGACGTGCGGAGCGCGGGCGGCGACACGCCGTACAGCTACGGGGCGATGGTCATCGGGCTCGCCTTCATCGGGTTGCTCGGTTTTACGCTCTATCGGATCACGACCGGCCGCATTCCCGCCATCGAGACCAAGACCCGCGAGGCGGGCGCCGAGGGCATGACGGTGACCTTCGCCGACGTCGCCGGCGTCGACGAGGCGAAGGAAGAGGTGAAGGAGATCGTGGACTTCCTCCGCGAGCCGGCCCGCTTCGGCGCCATTGGCGGCCGCATCCCCAAGGGCGTGCTGCTGGTCGGGCCGCCGGGAACGGGCAAGACCCTGCTCGCGCGCTCGATCGCCGGCGAGGCGCAGGTGCCGTTCCTGTTCGCGAGCGGGTCGGACTTCGTCGAGATGTACGCCGGCGTCGGCGCCGCCCGGATCCGCAAGCTCTTCCGGGACGCCCGCCGCCACGACGCGTGCATCATCTTCATCGACGAGCTCGACGCCGTCGGGCGCAGCCGCGGCGGCAGCTCGCTCAGCCACGAGGAGCGGGAGCAGACGCTGAACCAGCTGCTCGTCGAGCTGGACGGCTTCGCGCCCAACGAGGGCGTCGTGGTCATCGCCGCGACCAACCGGCCGGACATCCTCGACCCGGCGCTCCTGCGGCCGGGCCGGTTCGACCGGCAGGTCACCGTCGGCGCGCCCGACATGAAGGGCCGCGAGGAGATTCTGCGCATCCACGCGAAGAAGATCGCCCTCGATGCCGGTATCGACCTGCGCGCCATCGCCCGCGGGACGCCCGGGTTCTCGGGCGCCGACCTCGCGAATCTGGTCAACGAAGCCGCCCTCTTCGCGGTCCGCTGCGGGCGCCTGCAGGTGTCGATGTCGGATCTCGACCAGGCGCGCGACAAGGTGTTGATGGGGGTCGAACGCCGCTCGCTCGTCATGAGCGAGCACGACCGCCTGACCTGCGCGTATCACGAGGCCGGCCACGCCGTGGTGGCGGCGCTCCTCCCGAGCGCCGACCCGCTCCACAAGGTGACGATCGTCCCGCGCGGGCGGGCGCTCGGGGTGACCATGCAGCTTCCCGAGGGGGATCGCCACACGCACAGCCGCGATTACCTCGAGGCGCAGATCGCCATCCTCATGGGCGGACGGATTGCCGAGGAGCTGTTCCTGCGGCAGATGACGAGCGGCGCCGGGAACGACATCGAGCGGGCGACCGAGATCGCGCACCGGATGGTGTGCGAGTTCGGGATGTCGGCGCTCGGGCCGCTGGCCTTCAAGGCGGCCGGCGGTGCGTGGGAGACCGACCGCGGCGCCGGCATCAGCGAGGCGACGGCGCAGCGGGTCGACGAGGAGGTCCGCGAGCTGGTGATGCGCGGCTACGAGACGGCCCGCCAGATCGTCGGCAAGCACCGCGCGGCCGTCGAGGCGCTCGCGCAGGAGCTGCTGGCGGTGGAGTCGCTCGACGCCGAGGGCATCCGCGGCGTCATCGCCTCGGCGGCGCTGCGGGCGTAGTTGCCGGCCAGGCCACGCGCGGCGGCAACCGCGTGGGCCGTCGCTTACAGCCTGAACGTGTACTGGAGCTTCACCGACCCGCGATCGAACGCGGGCCGGTACCCACCGTCGAAGGTGCGGTACCAGCCGCGGTTCAGCACCACGAACAGGTCGTTCCCCGGCCTGAGGATCCACCGGAGCCGGCTCTGCACCCCCGCCACCCGGGACTCGCTGTCGTACTGCAGCAGGTTCGCCCACGAGAGGTCGGGCGAGATGCTGCACGTCACCCGGACCGAGTTGACCACGGTCACGAACGATCCTTCCCGAAGCGAGACGTCGTTCCGCTCCGTCGTGACCGATGCGGTGAGGTGCCGGCCGCTCTTCACGGTGATGCCGGCGTGCATCTGGCGCCGGATGCCGTCGTAGAACCCGCCCCATTCGAGCGACGCGTCCACGACCCACGGCCGCTTGTCCGCTGAATTCGCCTCCGCGCGGTACCGCGTCCAGCGGTACGACGCGGGGGGAACGGCAACGCCCTCCACGATCTCGAACGGCTCGTCCAGGCGCTCGAACTGCGGCGTGACGTCGAACTCGACGTGCTCGCCCGACCCGGTCCTCACGTTGAAGGGCGCCGCAAAGACCCGCCAGCTCTCGACGCGGCCGTGCAGATCGGTGATGTAGTCGGGATGGAGCTCGAAGAAGAGCTGGCGCACCCCGAAGCGTCCGGGCCGGGGCTGGAAGGCGAGGTCCACGCTCGTCTTGCGGATGCCCGTCCGCGGGACGAAGCCGAGCGCCGGACGGAACGCGTCGCCGATCTGCTTCCAGCTGACGGACCCGTCCCAGAGATCGTTCGGGTACTCGAGACGGAATCCGAACGCCCCGTCGCGCCTGCCGCTCGCCCCGTCGTCGCTCGCCAGGGCGAACAGGTCGAACGCCAGGTGCTGGCTGCCACGGAAGGTGGAGGTGGCAAACCGCGCGTCGCCCCCGACGAGGGTGTTCCGGCCGTCGCCCGACGGGTTGCCGTGCGTCACAATCGCCCCGATGGACGACTGGCGCAGGATGTTGCGGCTGACGCGCAGCGCGAAGAGGTTCTCCGCGTCGACGAATCCGCCGTCGAGCGCCGGGTCGTGCGCGGCCCGGGTGCGCACGTCGAGCAGTCCGATGTTGTAGTCCGACGCGCGGCCGACGAGCTTGGCGCCGGCCGCGACGGGAATGGTCACCTCGTCGAGCAGTCCGATCGTCCGGCTGAAGAAGGGTCGCAGGTCGCGTCCTCCAGCGCCCGCGACCTCGAACACCCCGGAGCCTTCGAGGAAGAAGGACCGTTTCTCGGGGAAGAAGAGCGGAAACCGCGTGAGGTTCACCTGTCGCACGTCCGCTTCGGTCTCCGCGAAGTCGGTGTTGACGGTGAAGGAGGCGTTCAGGTTCGGCGTGACGTTCTGC
The DNA here is from genome assembly GCA_963840225.1 of uncultured Acidobacteriota bacterium. Lineage (GTDB taxonomy): Bacteria > Acidobacteriota > Vicinamibacteria > Vicinamibacterales > CAVVIG01 > JBLMXQ01. The sequence continues at coordinate 382,096 of CAWIYH010000003.1, read as the reverse complement.
GAGAGGTCCAGGCCGCCCGTGAAATGGCCGTCTCCGTTTTCGCGGCCGCCCGAGACGTAGGGCCTCGCGTCGAGGCCGAGCCCCTGGCGCAGCCCGTGCAAGCCGATCAGGCGTCCGGCCCGCGCCAGATCGCCCAGCCAGACGTTCTGCCGCGCCGACGACCACCGGTCGTTCTCGTTCTTGCGCTTGATCTGCCGTTCGACGTTGAAGCCCCAGACCGACGCGTCCGGCCGGAACCGCAGCGTCTTGAACGGGATGACCATCTCGGTCTGCCAGCCGGCGGACGTGGTGCGCGCCGCGGCGTCCCAGATGCCGTCCCAGTCCTCGTTCAGGTGCTCGTCGTTGTTGGACACCTGCCCGTCGGTCCTCGCGCCGGCGGGGTTCACCTGAAAGAAGAAGCCGTTGCGATGGTCGAAGAACGGCCCCAGCACGACGGTGACCGAGTCGTCGGCGCGAAGCTCGGCGTCGCGCGTCAGCTGCGTCGCGACGATTTCGTCCGGCTCGTCGTCGTAGCACCGGATGCCGACGTACAGCGCGTCGGCGTCATACAGGACCTTGACCTCGGTGCGCTCGGTCGGTCGCAGCCCTTCGTCGGGCTCGCGCTGGCGAAGGGCGCCGATCGGTTCGGCCCTGCTCCACACGCCTTCGTCGAAACGCCCGTCGATCTCGATCGGCGTGTCGATCTCGAGCGCCGCCGCCTCGCGAACGGCCGATCGAGGCGCCTGCCGCGCGACCACCGTCGAGGACGCCAGGACGACGGCGGCCGCCAGCGGGAGCGGATGAAGGGGCACGGCGTCTCTAGCCTCGCGCGATGGCTTCGGCCGCCGGCGATTCCGGCCACGGCCGCGGCGGCGCCGCGACGTAGCCCGCGTGCGCGAGGCGGCCCTGGAAGAGCGCCGTCTCGGACGACCAGAACACCAGCTTCACGATCAGCCGTCCGAGGATGTACGCCTGCCCCACGCCGAAGCCAAGCCAGGCCGCGAGCCCCGCCCGTCCGGCGCCGGGCGCGACAACGGCGTACGCGGCGACGACGGCGAGGAACAGGCCGACGTCGGCGACGTAAAGGACCACGGCCGCCCGGTAGTTGCGCCGGACGAAGCGGATCGCCGCCAGAAGCGCGCCGAGCATGCTCCGCCGATCTTCGACGACGGCGCGCACCTTCGCGTAGTCGAACAGCAGATTGCACGCGGCGAGAACGACCCCGAACACGACGTAGAGGACGAGCCGGGCGAGGAACGCTGTCCGCTCGACGGCCACGTCGCGGACCATCCCCGGATACAGCCGCTCGAACAGCCACGGATGCAGGTACCGGAACAGGAATCCGTAGACCAGGCCCATCACGACGCCGAGGCGGAGGAACCGGAAGAAGAACACGCCGCACGCCGCGAAGAACCCGTGCGCCCGGGTGGCGCGATCCCTCGCGAAGCGATCGATGATGCCACCCGCCAGGAACAGCCACAGCACGACGTACGCGGCCGCCGCGCCGACGATCACGACCGGCCGCCGCTCGTTGTCGAGGAACGCGCTGAGGTTGTCGAGGACGGCGCCGAATCCGACGATCGTCGGTGTGAAGGTCACCCCGAGCCCGGCGGCCTGGTCGCTGAACTCCTGCCACCACTCGTAGTTGACGCCGCTGGCGGCCGTTTCGGCCGCGACGCTCCCGCCCAGGTGCTGCGCGATCATGGTCCGCAGGCCGAGGGCGAGCGGGAGGCTGACCAGCAGCGTCAGGACCCACACGCCGGCGACGATCGCCGGCGCGCGCACGACGCGCTGGATGCCGTCTCGCAGGGCCTGGAAGGGCGTCATACGAAGAATCCGTAGGAGAGCAGGGCGTCCTGCAGCCAGACCATCCACGTCATCGACCATTTCGTCGCCGCCGCCGGGCCCTTCGGCCTCAGCGTGAGCGAGTTGTTCGTGTAGTTCACGTCGAGCAGGAGCACGTGGTGCGGATCGACCTCCGCGCGCGCCGCCCGCGCGGGGCGGTCGTACGTGTACAGCTTCCACCGCTCGCGTCCGCTCCAATGCTCGGTCACCGCCTCGCCGCTCTCGAACGTCACGACGAGATCCACCGGGAAGAGCGCTTCGCCGTACCGGCGCACCACGACGCTCGTCCGATAGCCCTTCCCGAGCGGCGCGCTCTTCAGCTCCTGCACGCCGTAGTCGAAGACATTCGAGCTCCGGTACACCTCATCGAAATACCAGCCGAGATCCCGTCCCGACACCTGGTTGACGATGGCGAAGAAGTCCTCGGGAGTGGGATGCCTGAACTTCCATCGGTCGAACTGCGTCGCCATGATCTTCTGGAGCGTCGGCCATCCGAGCCAGCGCTCCATCGTGTTCAGCCAGAGCGCCGTCTTGTTGTAGGTGATGGCCCCGCCGGTCCCGGGGAAGTAGCGGAAGGTCGGCGTCGCCTGCGCGTCGCTCTTGGCGGCCTGGCGGTAGCCGTCAAGCCGGTTGCCGTCGGTCTCGCGCGTCAGCACGATGTCGGTGAATCGCCAGGGAATGAACCCCCCGAAGTAGCGCAGCGCGAGGTAGTTCGGGTCGTAGACCTGTGAAATCGCCCGGGCCGTCGAGAACGTGTTGAACCCCTCGTCCATCCAGGCGTCCTCGAACTCGTTGTTCCCCACGATGCCGTACCAGAACTGGTGGCCCGCCTCGTGGACGGTCACGCCCTCCGGAGTCGTCACCCCCGCCGGCGCCAGCCACCGGGTGCCCGCCGTAAAGAGCGTCGGGTACTCCATCCCGCCGGCGCCGCTCTGGTACGCGGGATCGACGATCGTGATGTGGCCGTAGGGATACGGACCGTACCACTCGCCGTAGTACTTGAGCGTCGTCCGCGTCGCGTCGAAGTGGCGCCCGGCCTGACCGGCATGCTCGGGCTGCAGGAGCAGTCGCATGTCCACGGGCGGCAGGCCGTCGGACTCGAAGCGCGCCGTGCGCACGAGGAAGTCCGGGCTCGTGGTCCAGGCGAAATCGTGCACGTCCTCCTGGTAGAAGCGGTGCGTGGTGGTGCCGTCCGGGTTGTCCCGGGGCTGCTGCTCGACTCCGGTGGCGCCCGCGACCCAGCCGCGCGGCAGCGTCAGCGAGACGTCGTACACGCCGTAGTCGGAGAAGAACTCGGTCCCCGAGTGGAACTGGTGGCAGTTCCATCCCTCGTTCTCGAGGACGCCAAGCTTGGGGAACCATTGAGCGATGAAGAAGAAGTTGCCGATGGTTCCGGTGCGCGCGAACGTCCTCGGCACGTGGGCGGTCCACTTGATCGCAATCGTCGCCGTCCCCCCCGGGCCCACCGGCTCGGCGAGCGGCACCTGCATCACCGTCTCGTCGTCCGGGTTGCCGTCGTCGGGAGCCACGAAGCGCCGCGATCCCGTGACGTCCCGCGGCACGGCGTCGCCGGTGCCCAGGAGGGTGACGGAGTTGACGTCCATCCGCGCCCAGTCGCCTTCCCGCCGGTTCGCCAGGTTGCGCGAACTGCCGAGGCCCGCTTCCCGCAGCCAGGTCGATCGGGCGTTCCGCCACGCGTTCCAGTACAGGTGGAAGCGAAGCTCCGACGTCGGCCGCGCGGTGATGTTGCGCCAGGTGATGACCTCCGAGCCGATGATGGTATGGCTGGCCGCGTCCAGACGCGCCTCGATCGAGTAGTTGGCGTTTCGCGGCGACCGCGGCGGGGCCAGCGCGCCGGTCGCTGCGGTCTGAGCGGCCGTGGGCGGAGCGGCGGCGGCCAGGACCAGGATCGCGAGCCCAATCGATCGCATCGGCTCCTCCACCTCGGTGCGGGTGCGCGGCCCATCCTACCTCACAGACCCCGATCGTCGCTGACGGGGCGCTCGACCCGCGTCGCGCAGCGGTCGAGCCAGCCCGCACGCAATACGGCCGACCTGTCGAGCAGTCCCATCGCGCGAGACGACAGACGCGACAGCCGCTTTCCCGTGCCGACGTGCGCAACCCCGTGCCGGGGGTCGGGCTATAATCCGCCCTATGCCTCTCATTCGTGTGTTGCACTTCGGACTCGGGCCGATTGGCGCGGCCATCGTCAAGCAGGTGGCGACCAGGCCGGGGTTCAAGATCGTCGGCGGCGTCGACATCGATCCGGTGAAGGTCGGCCGGGATGTGGGCGACGTGGTCGGACTCTCCCGGCGTCTGGGAGTCAAGGTCTCGGGCGACGCGACGAGGACGCTGAAGTCGACGAAGCCGCACGTCGTCGTCCTCTGCACGAGCTCGTCCATCAAGAAGGTGATGCCGCAGATCGAGACGATCCTGAAGTCGAAGACGCCGATCGTGTCGACGACCGAGGAGCTCGCGTATCCCGGGTACACGCACATCCGCTACGCCCGCCAGATTCACGCCTGGGCCAAGAAGGCCAGGGTCGCCGTCCTCGGGACCGGCGTCAATCCCGGCTTCGCGATGGACGCGCTCCCCATTGCGCTGACGGCGGTCTGCGAGCGCGTCGATCGGGTCACCGTCAACCGCGTGCAGGATGCGCGCATCCGCCGGCTGCCGTTCCAGCAGAAAATCGGGGCCGGGCTCACGACCGAGCAGTTTCAGAAGAAGGTGGAGGACGGGAGCGTCCGCCACGTCGGTCTCACCGAGTCGATCGCCATGATCGCCGACGCGCTGGGGTGGACGCTCGACCGGATCACGGACGACATCCAGCCGAAGCTCGCCGCCGTGACGATTTCGAGCGAGTTCCTCGCGGTCGATCCCGGTTACGTGTGCGGCATCATCCAGGACGGCGTCGGCTACCGGAAGGGCGAGCCGGCGATCCGGCTGCACATGGAAGCCTATCTGGGAGCCCCCGAGACGTTCGATTCGATTGACATCGAGGGGTCGCCGGCCTTGTCGGTCAAGACGGCCGGCGGCATCCACGGTGACATCGCGACCGCGTCGATCGTGGTCAATTCCATCCCGAGGGTGCTCTCCGCCGCCCCCGGGCTGCACACCATGCGGGATCTGCCGCTGCCGTCGTTCTTCCCGGCCCGCTAGGCGATTGCGCCCCTTCCGTCGGGCGCCCGGCCAACCGTCCACCCCGGGCGCCCGTCCAAGCCTTCCGGTAGATGATCTATGGGAGTATGATCGCCGGGCATGCCGAAGCGCGGAAGTCAGCCCATTCAGGGCGAGCTGCTCCAGGGGACGCTCGACCTGTTGATCCTCCAGACGCTGGCCGTCGGCGCCGCCCACGGCCACACGATCGCGCACCTCATCGCCCAGCGGTCCGATGAGGTGCTGCAGGTCGAGCACGGCTCGCTCTATCCGGCGCTCCATCGCCTCGAGGATCGCGGCTGGATTGCCTCGTTCTGGGGCACGTCCGAGAACAACCGCCGCGCGCGGTACTACCGGTTGACGCCCGCCGGCCGGCGCCAGCTCGTCGAGCAGACGAGCCGGTGGGACCGGATCGCCGGCGCCGTCAACCGCGTCCTCCGCCCGGCCACCGACTGACTCACGGGAGGCGCCGATGTCCTTCGTCAGGTTCTTTCGACGCGGCCGCTGGGACGAGGAACGCGCGCGAGAGCTCGAGTCGTATCTCGAGCACGAGACCGACGACAACGTCGCCCGGGGCATGAGTCCCGACGCGGCCCGCGCGGCCGCACGGCGCAAGCTCGGCAATCCGACCCGGCTGCGCGAGGAAATCTACGACATGAACACGATCGGCTTCCTCGACAGCGTGTGGCAGGACGTGCGATTCGGCGTTCGGCTGGTGCGGCGGAATCCGGGATTCGCCGCCGTGGCGGTGCTGTCGCTCGCCCTCGGCATCGGCGCGAACACGGCGATCTTCCAGCTGCTCGACGCCGTGCGCCTGCGCCGGCTCCCGGTCAAGGACCCCGGCGCGCTCGCCGAGGTCACGATCGACAACCACGACAACGGCTTCACGGGACACTTCGAGGGGCGCCACATCGAGCTGACCTGGCCGCTCTTCCAGCAGATCCGCGAAGAGCAGCAGGCGTTCACCGGTCTGGCCGCGTGGGGCATCCACACGTTCAATCTCGCCTCGGGCGGCGCGATGCGCCCGGCCGAAGGGCTGTGGGTCACCGGCAACTTCTTCGACGTGCTCGGGGTGCCGGCGGTCATCGGGCGGGTGCTCACGCCCGACGACGACCGGCGCGGCTGCGGGTCGCCTGCGGCGGTCGTCGGCTACGGGTTCTGGCAGCGTGAGTTCGGCGGCAATCCGTCCGCAATCGGACGCACGCTGAACCTCGACGGCCATCCCTTCGGGGTCGTCGGCGTCGCGCCGGCCAGCTTCTTCGGCGTCGAGGTCGGACATACGTTCGACGTCGCGGTGCCGATGTGCTCGGAAGCGATCATCCGCGGCGCCGACAGCATGCTCGACCGGCCCGACGGCTGGTTCGTCGCCGCGGTCGGCCGGTTGAAGCCGGGGTGGGCGCCCGCCAGGGCCGCCGCGCAGCTCGGCGCCCTCTCGGGCGGCATCATGCGGGTCACCCTGCCGAAGGCCTACACGCCCGACGACACGAAGAACTACCTGGCCTTCACGATTACCGCCTCGTCGATGGCCACGGGGGTGTCGTCGCTGCGGCGCGAGTATGAGACGCCGCTGTGGTTGCTCCTCGGGATCGCGGGTATCGTGCTCCTGATCGCGTGCGCCAACCTTGCCAACCTGATGCTCGCGCGCGGCAGCGCGCGCGAGCGCGAGATGGCCATCCGCCTGGCGATGGGCGCGTCGCGTCTGCGCGTCGTCCGGCAGCTCCTCGCGGAGAGCGCCCTGCTGGCCGCGGTCGGCGCCGCGGCCGGCGCGGTGCTGGCCGGCTGGCTGAGCCAGGCGCTCGTCGCCTTTCTCGGCGGCGCCAGCGAGGCGTTCTTCCTGGCGGTGGCGACCGACTGGCGCGTGCTCACGTTCACCGCGGCGCTGTCGGTGGCGACCTGTTTGGTCTTCGGGCTGACGCCAGCCCTGCGTGCGACACGGACGACGCCGGGTGCGGCGATGAGGGCGGCGGGCCGGGGCGTGACGGACGGAGGCGAGCGGTTCGGCCTCCGGCGCGCGCTCGTCGTGGCTCAGGTGGCGCTCTCGCTCGTCCTCGTGGTCGGTGCCCTGCTCTTCGTCCGCAGCCTGCGCAACCTGCTGACGGTCGATGCCGGCTTCCAGCAGAACGGCGTGCTCATCGTCAGAGCCGACCTGCGCGGGATGGACGCGGTGGAGGAGCGCTATCCGGCGATCGACCGCGAGCTGCTGGATCGCCTGCGAGCCATTCCCGGCGTCGATTCCGCGGCGATGTCGCGCATCGTGCCGCTCAGCGGCGGCGGCTGGAACGACAGGGTGCTGACCGACGGCGAGGCCGGGCGGAAGCCGAAGCAGCTCGTCAACTTCAACGAGGTGAGCCCCGGCTTCTTCCGCACGCTCGGGGCGCCGCTCGTCGCCGGTCGCGACTTCGACGCGCACGATCGGCCCGCTTCACCGAAGGTCGCGATTGTCAGCCCCACGTTCGTGCGAAAGGTGCTCGGTCCCGGGAGTCCGATCGGCCGGACGTTCCGGCTCGAAGCGCTGCGCGGCGGACCGGGCGACGAGTTTCAGGTCGTCGGGCTCGTCAAGGACATGAAGTACGGCGACCTGCGGGAAGACTTCACGCCGACCGCGTTCGTGCCCGCCACGCAGGACGCGCATCCCGGCCCGTTCGCGAAGTTTCTCGTCCGGTCGCGGCTGCCGATTTTGTCGCTGACCGCGTCGGCCACGCGGGCCGCGGCGGCCGTCAGTCCGCGGATCGTCGTCGATTTCCAGGCGCTGCGGACGCAGATTGAGAACTCGCTCGTCCGCGAGCGGCTGATGGCGATGCTCTCCGGCTTCTTCGGGGCGCTCGCGGCCGTGCTCGCCATCGTCGGTCTCTACGGCGTGATGTCCTACATTGTCGAACGGCGGCGCAACGAGATCGGGATCCGGATGGCGCTCGGCGCCGATCGGCGAACGGTGGTCGGAATGATGATGCGCGAGGCCGGGATGCTGGTGGCGGTCGGGTTGGTCGTCGGGGTGCTGCTGGCCCTCGGGGCGGCGCAGGCCGCGCGGGCCCTGCTGTTCGGCCTCGGACCGCGCGATCCGTCGACGCTGCTCATGTCGGCCGGTCTGCTCGCGGCCGTCGGGGTCGTGGCGAGCTACGTGCCGGCGCTTCGGGCCGCCCGGCTGGATCCGACCGACGCCCTGCGCGAGGAATAGGACAGCCGTCGAAGCGCGAGGCGCCTCCGACGCGGTTTCCGGCCGATTTCGCGCGTGCGATCTGACACAGTCGAACTAGAGCTCCAGCCGCTGGCGCTTCAGGTACAGCCCCTTGCGCGAGATCCCGAGCGCCGCGGCGACCGTGTCGACGCGGCCCTTGTGGTGGCGCAGGGCGAAGGCGATCATCTCGCGCTCCACGCGCGCGAGGGTCTCGTTGAGGTTGCCCGTGAGCGACACGGCGATCTCGAACCCGCGGGGATCGATCTGGCGCGGCGGCCGCGCCGCCGCGATGTCGGGGGCCAGCTCGGACACGCCGAGCACGGCGCCCGGCTCGGCCATCGCGATCATCCGGAGCAGTTCGTTCTGCAGCTGGCGGATGTTGCCCGGCCAGTGATAGAGGAGCAGCTGCTCCATGGCGTCCTCGGCGAGCCGGACGGCGCCCTTGCTGAACTGGTCGGCCGCACGCCCGACGAAGTACTGGACGAGCGCGGGGATCTCGTCGCGCCGATCGCGGAGGGGCGGCACCTCGAGGCGCATGACGTTCAGGCGGTAGTACAGGTCCTCGCGGAACCGTCCTGCTCCGACCAGCTGTTCGAGGCCCGCGTTGGTCGCGGCGATGATGCGGACGTCGACGGTCGTGGGGCTCGCGTCGCCGAGCGGGAGGATTTCGCCCGACTCGAGGAAGCGCAGCAGCTTGGGCTGCAGATCGAGGCCGAGCTCGCCGACCTCGTCGAGGAAGAGCGTTCCGCCGCGCGCCGTGCGAATGAGGCCGGGGTGGTCGCGGTCGGCGCCGGTGAAGGCGCCGCGCCGGTAGCCGAACAGCTGGCTCTCGAGCATCTCGCTCATGCGACGTCCTGAGATCAAATGAAGCGGAAACTAAACGGAGATACAAACGACGAATCACTTCTGAAGTGGCTCTCTCAATTGAAAGTGCCGAATCAATAGGCTCGAATCAAGAGACTTGCCGGAACGCCATCAATTGTTGTCACTTGTTCAACTCTTTACTAATCTGGAAACACGCCTTCTAGCCCGCGCAGATGACGTGCGGTGGCAACATTATCGACAAACGCAGCATCATCGCGGCGCCACTTGTCATACTCAGGCCATTTCCGCATTTCTTCGACACTTGCGGCACCAGTCTCAATAAAGTTCCGCTGCTTTCGGTAGTTGGCCCACAACTCGGTCAATTTTCGAGCAAGATCTTCATGCGGAATAGTAGACGCCCTCGAATACAACCAGCTAGCGAGATAATAAGGTCTTGAAAACTCTTCAATAATAGTAGTCGCTAAGAGTTCGCCTAAGCCAGAAGGCAAATGACTTCTAACTGAATCCGCAAGTTTCTTAACAAGCTGGTCATTGCAACTAGCCTTATGAGCGTTCTTAACGAGTTCAGACACAATACGTCTGAATGCGGCTTCATCGCTCAGCGAGAGATTTGAACGTGCTGAAGTCATTGACGCGGACATATCGACAGGTGTCGCCTTAACTGACCCAAGCGGCTCGGTAGTTTGTGGCACCTCTCTGTTTCGCTGAAACCATACGAGACAGAATGCCCCAACATATAGGATCACGACCGAAGCCGCGATCATCCACGGAATCGTCATGCCGAGTCTTGGTATCATAAGAGCACCAACCCAAACAACGCTCAATTTCGCGCTGTCCCATAAAGCGTCGGCGGCAAGATTTGAAAATAGGTCGCTACGAACTGACATGGCTCAAGCCTCCCCATAGGCTGGTCGCCATGTCCGAAGTAGACGGCTGGCGCAAGCCGCTCAATATCGGCTTGCGCGTCGTAGGAGACACTGGCGACAGGCCCGAGTCTAGCGGCTGCTGTTTCCTGTGTCAAAGTGATAGCCTTGCAATAAACGATCTACTTGCTCGTGTAGGATGCCTCAGCGTATGCTGTGCGCCGATTCCGATTCATTAGCGGACAGAGGCACGACATGACCATTTTGGTTGGATTTGTATGTGATGACGGAATCATCATTGGCGCGGATTCTGAGGAGAACAGAGCTTGCCTAATCAAAGTGTCGGTGCCAAAGATCGACGTCCTGACAACACCATCTGCGACATGCATCGTTGCGGGCGCAGGCGACGGCGATCTCTCAGTGCTCGCAACGGAGTATATTGGCGATGCCATTGAGAAGGCGTCCAATGTGTCGAGCATTCGAGCGGGAATTACGAAGGCGATCAAACGGATCTACGCGGAGAACATTGACAACCTTCCCGATTCCGTGCCGCTCCAAGAGCGGCCTGAGCTTCGGCTCCTAGTCGCGGCCTGGTCTGAAAGTGCGCATCCCATTCTAGTGAAAACGGCCAGAGCAACGACGGTCCTAATCAAGAAGCATGAAGCCGTGGGTTATGGCGAACATCTCGCCAACTACGTCATTGCCACGCTGTACCCGCGCGGAGGTCTGGCGAGTATCACCATGTCGAACATACGACGGTTGACTGTTCATGTACTACATGAGACGAAAGAGTATGCTCCGTACTGCGGAGGCCCGAGTCAGATATACGAGCTCCACAACGATGGAACAGTTGCCAAGGTGTCTGACGTGGATCTAGCGGCGGAGGAACTCTACAATGTGGCCACGATGGCGATGTCTCGTTGGCGACTGTTCTATTTGGATAGGGCCCCCGAAAAGACGACACAGGTAGAGGCAGAACTCGACAAGATGAAATTGAGCATTCTCAAAGTCAGGCAACTGTATCAAATAGGCCAGCCACTGTTAGGGCGTCTACAGACGATAATTGAAACTGGACTATCGACCGATAGCGATGTCATAGGTCCGTCGAGCGATGACGGTGAACACTGAGAACTACACTACGCTGATTTGCCATATAGGGAGATTGGTGTTAGTGAGGATCTGAGAACTGAGCCGACCACAGTGGTCGCCATCCGGCAGCCTTATCCCTTGGCGATCATTGACGATCCGGAGCCAGGAGTTGCACGACGCCGCGACGCTCGCTGGGCGGACAACCTGACTATCTACATGTGGTCAGGTAAGCCCGTGGCCTACCTCGAAGAAGATGAACTCCAAGACGGATTCAATATTGTCGGGTTCAACGGGCATCATCTCGGATTGTCGGTCCCCCGCTACAATTACCTCGAATCGCAAAGCGGACAAGATTCCGAAAGCTGCCCTGGAGGGCCCAGAGATCACTTACCAGCAACATCAGTCTGAGTTGAGCCCAACAGGCGCGGTTTCGGTCACCCGCCGATCGAGCGTACTCGACAGCTCGCTGAATGTGCTCCAAAGCGTCGTCGGCCAAACCATCTTCGAGGGCCAACTTGCCGACCACGAGCTCACAAGCACTTCTGTGTTCCGTTGTTAATCGGTTTGCTTTCAAGAGTCGGGGGGCGATGGAGCGCGCTTGGCCGAGATTCCCGAGACGTTCGGAGAGTTCGCAGTCCAGGATCTGAACGGCTACACGTAGGTTGGCGTCGATCGCTGTGGAGGCCAGCGCCCGAGCAGCATCTCTGAAGCGACCCAGTGCTACCAATCGCTGAGGGACCGCGAGGGAACTCATGGAACGTCCTCCGGATTCGATTTCAATCTGAGGGGTTCCGACAGCCTAGCTCAAGCGGCAAGGAAAAGCCAAGGGAGCAGAGACACCTAGTGGACGCTTGGCCCACGGTTTTCCACTGTTTTGGAGAAGATGATGGCACGAGCAGCAGCCACCAGTTCGACGAGGGAATCGCCGTCGGTTGGTGAGGAAACCGCAACCACCTTGACTCGAATCGGCAATTCTCCACCACTTCGAAGAAATAGCGGACGCTGCAGAATCGTGTCTCTGATTGCGCTCGCCACCGTCTCAGCGGTTGAGAAGTTGCTGTCATTCAATAGCGCCACAAGCTCATCGCTGTCGGATCGAAAGAGAAAATCGGCGACACGCAGTGGCGTACGCGCATGTCGCGCGACGTGTCGAAGGACGTCGTCACCGACGGCCCGTCCATGCTTAGCGTTGATCCGCTTCAGGTCTATCACATCGATCAGAAGAATCGACAGACCGGCGCCAACGTGAGAGCCAGTCACAACGTGTTCGAGGTGCTCAAGGTGTGGCAGGCCCGTGACTGCATCGCGGCGACCTGAACTCCGGTCAAATTCCGCCGCTGTCTTGATCGCGCCCGCGATCTGATGGGCCGCAATCTCGAGTATTCGTCTGTGATCTTCGGTGTAACCATCGCTCCTGGAAGAGTAGAGACTGATCACTCCCACCAGCGAGCCATTAGACAACAGGGGCGCGCTGAGGCAGCTTCTGAGGCGGGGCGCTGCAGAACGCGCAATTTCGCCGAGGTCGAGGATCGGATCCGAGTTCACAATCGTCTGACGATTGGCTGCGACCCAACCGCTGAGGCGCTGGCCAAGTGGGATTCGGAGTCCCTTCACGATGGAGTCGACGTCGCCGACCGCGTGGAGGGCCTCTAGTTCGTCGGCCGTGGCGTCATACAAGAAGAACACGCATAGCGACGACGGTATCAAGCGGCGTAAGTGTTTCGCGATAACATCACCGATGTCACCGATGCTCGCCTGGCCAGCAAGCGCCTGAGCCAATTCGTACAACGTCAGCATCTCGTCTGAACTGGCCGCGATCTCGTCTAGACTGGCAGCGCTTCCTGAACTCGTGCCGGCTATCGAGCCAGTGATCTCGGCCAACGCTTGACGCGGCGGGCCGCTAGGCATCGGTCCGGGAGATAGTTCTCGATGAACCTTCATGAACGCGTCTACGACGAGAGGGTCGTACATCTTTCCTCTTCTCTCGGTGAGAATCGCAAGCGCCTCTTCGGTCGGGAGTCGTGGCCGATATGGGCGGTCTGAGGTGAGAGCGTCGAAACAATCGACAACCGACAAGACCCTTGCACCAATCGGAATGTCTGTTCCCTTCAGTCCGAACGGATACCCTGTTCCATCCCAGTTCTCATGATGGTGACGCACGATTGGAACAACCGGATAGGGAAACTCAATTGCCGTCAAGATATCTGCTCCGACGCTTGCGTGAAGCTTCATCTTTTCAAATTCGGCCGGTGTGAGTTTTCCCGGCTTGTTCAGGATGTACTCAGGAACGGCCAGCTTTCCCATATCGTGGAGAAGCGCCGCCGCTTCGATCGCCTTGATTAGTGATTCGTCTGTAACCCCAACGTGTTTTGCCAGCCCGACGGCAAACGTCTGGACGCGCCTGATATGGCCGTGCGTGATCTGATCCTTCGCATCAATCGCCATTGCGAGGGTTTCAATCGTCGATAAGTAGAGTCTGTTCAGTTCGCTAAGATGTTTATTGCTGTCATCCACTCGACCCATTGCAGTCTTAAACGTCAAATATGAGATCACCAATAGCGGAGCAATCAAACCGATTGCGCTGAGGCTAAAACGCTGCGTGTAAGGAATGAGCAACACTGCGACAGATGCGCCGCCGAAGTAGTTCAGCGAGAGCCAAGCAAAGTGCTCTCGCCACACACGTAAGGCGGACTTCTTATGTTGCAAGGCTATAGCAAACGCAACCGTCCAGCTATTGAGGAGGAAGTAACCGACTGTGAACAGTACAAGTGGAGCAACAAGATCAGAGATTGTTTCTGGGTGCTGCAGTAAGGGTCTTACGCCGGCAAGTGTTAGAAACAGGTGGGCTGCGAGCCAAATAGAAAGCGCTCCAGAACCCATGTTGAAAAAGACGCGATAGACCTGGCGGGTATTTTTGAGCAGCCAGAGAGAGATCACGAGTCCCTCTAGCGCTACGGTGACGGTCGCTGGCGCAGGACCGTACAGAAGTGCCAAGAGGATGACGAACGTCTCAGAAACAGAAATCGAGGACGAAACTTGGGGAACTTTGACTGTGAAGGAGCCGCTGAGGAGCGTCAGGACTGCTAGGAGAAGCCACCGCGAATCGACGGGGTGAGAGTACAGAGAATACAGGGCGTGGACCAGTGCAGCGGTTCCTGCACTGACAACCACGCCCACATAGAGCGGCACGCGCGGCGGTAGGCTTCCGTTCTCAGCAGTCATTGAGGGTTCTGCCCGCGGCAGACCTCGGCCGTATCGCCGTATCTTATCGGACTAAGCGCCCCAAACGATTAGACGTCGTGACATTGAATCCCCCAAGAATGTGAGGCTCGAATGAGCCCTAATTTTCAAGAACGGAATTCGTCCAGAGAATTGCGTCAGTCCACAAGATTGCCTGTTCAGTTGTCGAATTTGTCCACAAGATCGCATTAGTCCACAGAATTGCATCCGGCCACAAATTGGCAGGAGTATTGGCGCCATTTCCCCAGACCGGGTCGGCGCCGCTGTCGTCTGTCCACAGAATGGCTTCGTCCGCCGACTTATTGGTCCGCTGCTGGAGTGTTCTGAAAGCCTCGGGAGATACAATGGCGTTCGTCCACAGTATGGCGCTCGATCTGGCTGTGTTCGTCCACAAGATAGCATTCGTCCAGAGTATTGCCTGAGCTAGAGGAGTCCGATTGTCCGGAACAGTGCGTGCGTCTGTAAGAAGGCGGGAACTGAAGGTGATTTGGCTCGGGCTAATCGTCTCGTTGGCGATCGTGGTAGGGGCGGTGGTATGACCTCCCTGGACGAATTGGGCGGCGGCAAGCGCGTTCACGCTGCCGGCACCGCATCCGACCAGCCCGGCCGACGGCAGAAATGACGCCGTCAGTTGCAGCGCCACCTTGGCCTGGCCCTGCGTCAGGTGGCTCCGCGCCTCCAGCAGCAGCGCGGTCGTCCCGCTCACCACCGCCGTCGCCATGCTCGTGCCCGACAGCTGGATGTACCCGGCCTCCCCCTCGCCCGCCACGTGGCGCTCCGGGAACGTCGTCGCGATGTACGACCCGGGCGCCTCCGCCGACACGATGTGGCTGCCCGGCGCCACGACGTCCGGCTTCAGCACCAGATCGTACCGCGTCGGCCCGCGCGAGCTGTAGGACGCCACGGTGTCGTCCGACCGCTGGGCCGTGCCGTGCGCGTCGATCGCTCCCACCGTGATCGCGAACGGGCTGTTGCCCGGCGATACGATCCCGCCGACGATGGCTTGCCCGTCCACCGTCTGCCCGTAGTTGCCCGCCGCGGCCACCACGATGATGCCGGCGCGCGACGCGCGCTCGACGGCCTCGCACAGCGGATCGTCCCGATACGGCTGCAGCACCGGCGCGCCCAGCGAGAGGTTGATGACCCCGATCGCGTACTCGCGCTGGTGATCGACCGCCCACTCGATCGCCGCCATCACGCTGCTGACCGTCCCCGATCCGTCGTCGCCGAGCGCGCGCAGGCTCACGATGTACGCGCCCGGCGCGATGCCGCTGAACGCCGGGATGTTGGCGTCGGCCGCCGCCTGCCCGGCCACCATCGCCGCCACGTGCGTCCCATGCCCGTACCGATCGATCCCGTCACCGCCCGTGAAGTCGACCGACGCCAGCACCCGGTGCTGAATCGCCACGTGGCCTGGATCGACGCCCGAATCGATCACCGCCACCGTGACGCCACGCCCGGTCAGCGCTCGCAGCGGACCCTCGCCGAGCCAGACCTGATCGGCGCCCACGGCTTCCGCCGTCACGTCCGACGCGCGAATCGCGACGTCGCCCGAGAGGTGGTCCACCCCCTCGTCCTGCTGCAGCGCCTCGAGCTGCCCGGCGTTCACCCGCAGCACGGCTCCACTCTTCAGGTATCGCCGGACCGTGAGGTTGTAGCGGGCGGCAAGCGCTTCGACCGTCGCCCGATCCCCGTGGACGATGACATTCATCGCCGCCGATCCCGCCGCAAGCCCGTCGGTCAGGTCGGCGCTGAGCCGCGCCCGATGCGCGGCGTGGGCCGGCGCCGCCGCCGCGGCCAGACAGGCCGCTGTGGCGACGACGAGAATGACCGGCCGCCATGAGCAGGAGCAGGATCGAGTCATGCGAGCACCCCGTGCGAGGTGCCAGTTCAGTGAGAATGCCGGACGATTGGCGGCGACCCGTGTAACGGCCCGCCCTCCGGCAGCGCGCCGCGGATGTCCATGACCGAGTCGATGAGCACCCGTTGCGATCCGCCGATGGTCCGGATGGTCTGAAGCCGGCCCTCGCGAATGCGGTTATAAATCGTGCGACGTGACACCCCGAGCAGTTCCGCCGCGTGGTCCAGTGATACGCTGCGTCCGATACGTGGTTGTGCGTTGCAATCTGCTTCGTTACCGAGCGACATCAGGTTGCCCTCCTCCGCGGCAATCTGAAGCGCACGGCCGATGCCAGGCGCGACTTGCCGCCTGAGTGAGGCAGCAAGGCATTGCCGCAAATGGACTTAGGTGATCGATGGGACGTCATGCCCGGGGACGCGCGCGGCGATCCGGAGGCCAACGATTTGGCCTGCCCGCCGCGCGACGCCCGCCGCGGGAGCATTTCGCGGCCAACAACGTCTAAACGGCCCGTAACAGACCGTACCCTGAGCGGCCAGTTTCTTGGCCGGCGAGTCAGATTTTGACCAGACAGGCGCGAAACATTGCGATCTTGATCGCCGGCGCCGCCATCGTCGCCGCCATCGGCCTGGCGCGCGGCCGCCGATCCCTTCCCGAGGCGGGGCGCCAGGATCTTCGTGGCGGGGATCTCGTCGTCTCGGTCCGAACCGAGCCGCGGACCTACAACCGTTTCGCCACCCGCGACTTCGTCACCGACCTGGTCACGTTCCTGACGCAGGCAAAGCTGGTCCGGCTGGACCGCGCCACCCAGGAGGTGGAGCCATGGCTTGCCGAGCGCTGGACGCGGTCGGCCGACGGCCTCCAGTACACGCTGGCCCTGCGTCACGACGTGAGGTTCTCCGACGGCCAGCCGTTCACGTCCGACGATGTGCTGTTCTCGTTCGAGGCGGCGTACGACGCGCGGAACAACAGCCCCCTGGCCGACGCGCTCATGGTCGGAGGCAAGCCGCTCGAGGTCTCCGCGCCCGACCCGCACACGGTGGTGGTCAGGTTCCCGTCGCCGTTCGCGCCCGGCCTCCGGATGCTGGACAATCTGCCGATCGTGCCGCGTCACGTGCTCGGCGCGGCGGAGCGGTCCGGCACCTTCGCGAGCGCGTGGGGCATGGGCACGCCGCCCGATCGGGTCGTCGGGCTCGGCCCGTTCGTCCCGGCCAGGTACGAGGCGGGGCAGCGTCTGGTGCTCACGCGCAATCCGCACTACTGGCGAACCGACTCGGCGGGCACGCCGCTGCCGTACCTGGATCGGGTCGTCCTCGAGGTCGTTCCGGATCAGAACGCCGAAATGCTGCGCCTCGAGGCCGGCCAGGTGGACCTCACCGCGGGAGCCGTGCGGCCCGAGGACTACGCGCCCCTGAAGCGGGCGACCGAGGCCGGCCGCGTGAAGCTGATGGACCTCGGCGTGGGGCTGAATCCCGACGCGCTCTGGTTCAACCTCAAGCCGGGAGCCTTTGCGAACGACCCGCGGAACGGCTGGCTGCAGCGCGACGAGCTGCGCCAGGCCATCTCGCTCGCCGTCGACCGGCAGGCGCTCGCCGACACGGTGTTCCTTGGCGCCGGCGTTCCGGTGTTCGGTCCGATTACGCCGGCCAACAGGCAGTGGTACGACGCCAGCCTGTCGCGGCCCGCTCCCGACCCGGCGAAGGCCCGGGCGCTGCTGGCGTCGATCGGGCTCACCGACCGCAACGGCGATGGTGCGCTCGAGGACGCGCACGGCCGCCCGGCGCACTTCACCCTGGTCGTCTACGGGCGCCTGACATCGCTCGTCCGCGGCGCGGAGGTGATTCGCGGCGACCTCGCCCGGATCGGCCTGCACGTCGACATCGTCACGCTCGATCAGGCGGCCGTCATCCAGCGCATTCTGTCGGGCGACTACGACGCCGTGTACTTCAACGTCCAGATGACGGATACGGATCCCGCCAACAACCTCGATTTCTTCCTGAGCTCGGGCAGCGGCCACTTCTGGAACATGGCGCAGGCACGGCCGGCGACCGCATGGGAAGCCCGCATCGACACGCTGATGGCGCGGCAGGTCGCCTCGAACGACGAGGACGAGCGGCGCCGCCTGTTCGACGAGGTCCAGGAGATCTTTGCCGACCACGAGCCGGTGCTGTACTTCGTCGCGCCGCGCATCTACGTCGCCACCTCCGCGCGCGTGACGCACGTCACGCCGGCCGTCATGCCGCCGCAGCTTCTCTGGGCGGCGGACACGATCGCGGTGGGGGGCGGCCCGCGGACCACGCAGTGAATTGAGCGCACACTTCAGCGCGCCGGGCGTCCGACACTTCGCGAAGCGCCTCGTCTTCGCCCTGTTGCTCGTGTTCGCGGTCTCGTCGGCGTCCCTGGTGCTCGCCCGCCTGGCGCCGGGCGATTACGTCACGACCACGCTCGGCATCGACGCCAGGCAGGACACGGCCGCGCACCTGCGCGCCCGCTACGGCCTCGATCGCCCGATCGCGGCGCAGTACCGGGACTGGCTCGTCGGGGCCGTCCGGCTGGACTTCGGACGGTCGCTGCTCTTCGACGCGCCGGTGGGACCCCTGGTGCGGCAGCGCGCCGTCAATACGGCGCTGCTCGCCGTCACGGCGCTCGTCCTCGCCACCGTCATCGGCCTTCCGCTGGGCGTGCTGACCGGCAGCCGGCGCGGCGGTCCGGTTTCGGAGGCCATTCGTCTCTGCTCGATCGTGCTCCTCTCGCTCCCGCCGCTCCTGACCTCGCTCGTGCTCGTCTTCATTGCCGCCAGGACTGGATGGCTGCCCGTGGGCGGCATGCGATCCGCGTCGGGGGCCTCCGAGGCGGCCGACATCGCCAAGCACCTCGTCGTGCCGGCAATCGCGCTCGCCCTTCCACTCGCGGCAATGTTCGAGCGGCTGCAGTCGCAGGCGACGTCGGCCGTGATTGCCGAGCCCTACGTCCTGGCGGCGCTGGCCCGCGGCGTTCCACGCCGGCGCATCGCCTGGCGCGACGCGCTCAAGCCGGCCCTCGGACCGGTGGCGGCCATCTACGGCCTGGTCGTCGGGACGCTGCTGAGCGGGTCCTTCGCGGTGGAGATCGTGACGGCCTGGCCGGGACTGGGCCGCCTGATGCTGGACGGGCTGCTCGCGCGCGACGTGTATCTCGTGGCCGGCTGCGCGGCCGCGGGGTCCGTGTTCCTGGCCTGCGGAACGCTGCTGTCCGACATCGCGCTGGCCGCGCTGGATCCGCGGAGCGTCGAGGCGGAGGCCGAACGCTGATGCGCCGCGTCGGTCTCGCGCTCTTGTCTCTCTGGGTGGCCTTGGCGGCGGCGGCGCCGTGGATCTCGCCGTACCCGCCGGAGGCCCGAATCGGGACGCTGGTCGACGCGCCGCCCAGCCTGCCGCACCTCGTGGACGCGGCGGGGCGATGGCACGCCCCCTTCATCTATCCGCTGGTGCTCGCCAGCCGCCTCGAGCAGCGGTACGAACAGGATCGATCGGTCCGATCTCCGCTCGTGTGGTTCCGCGACGGCCGCCTGGTCCAGTCGAACGACCCGGGCGCCGCACTCGTGCTCCTGGGCACCGACGCGCTCGGCCGCGACGTGCTCAGCCGTCTCCTGTCCGGCGCGCGGGTCTCGCTCGGGCTGGCCGGCGCGGCGGCGCTCGGCGCCGTGCTGCTCGGGCTCCTGGCCGGCGGCGTTGCCGGCTACGGCGGAGGAGCCCTCGACGAATGGCTGATGCGGGTGTCGGATTTCGTGCTGGTGCTCCCGCTCATCTACGTCGCGCTCGCGCTGCGCGCCGTGCTGCCGCTCGTCCTCCGCCCGTCGGTCGTCTTCTTCTGGCTGGCGGGCATCTTCGCGGTGGTCGGTGCGCCGTTCGTCGCCCGCGGCGTGCGCGCGATTGTCAGGGCCGAGTGCGGCCGCGAGTACGTGGTCGCCGCCCGCTCGCTCGGCGCGGGGCACGCACGCATCCTCTTCCGCCACCTCCTGCCCGCAACCGTCGGCTTCCTCGTCGTCCAGGTGACGCTCCTCGTGCCGGCCTTCATCGTGGCCGAGGCGACGCTCTCGTACGTCGGGCTCGGCTTTCCGGATCCGACGCCGAGCTGGGGGGCGATGCTGCGCGATGCCGCGAACCTGCAGGCGATGACCCAGTTTCCCTGGCTGCTCGCGCCGGCGGCCGCCATCTTTCTCGTCGTGCTCGCTCTCAACCTCGTGCTGCAGGGCGCGTCGCCCGGCCTCGGGACGGGCGCGGCGGTGCACTACAATGATGCGGATGGACCTATCAGGCGTCTTCGCACCGATTCCCACGCCGTTTGACGACGGCGATTCGGTGGACGTCGGCCGGCTGCAGGCCGCCTTCGCCCGCTGGATCGCGACGCCACTCACCGGCTTCATCGTCCTCGGCTCCAACGGCGAAGCGGTTCTGCTGTCGGAGGCCGAATCCGACCGCGTCGTCGAAGCCGCGCGGCAGTCGGTCCCGCGCGGGCGCCCGCTCATCGTCGGCACGGGACGCGAGTCGACCGCCGCGGCGATCCGCGCCTCCAGGCGGGCCGCCGAGCTCGGAGCCGACGCCGTGCTCGTGCGCACGCCGGGGTTTTTCAAGAACCAGATGACGAGCGACGCGTTCGTCCGGCACTACACCGCCATCGCCGACGCGTCGCCCGTGCCGGTGATGCTGTACAACTTCACGGCCGTCACCGGCGTCAACCTGCTGCCGGCGGCGGTCGCGCGCCTGGCCCCGCACCCGAATATCATCGGCATGAAGGAATCGGGCGGGGACATCGCCCAGATCGCCGAGCTCGTGGCGACGACGCCGGACGACTTCACCGTGCTCGCCGGCACGACAACGACCTTCTACGCGGCGCTCTGCGTGGGGTGTCGCGGCGGCATCCTGGCGCTCGGCTGCGTCGTGCCCGCGGCCTGCGTCCAGCTGTTCGACCTGGTGCGGGCCGGCCGCCACGACGAGGCGAGGCGCATGCAGGAGAAGCTGGCGCCGCTCGCCCGGCTGCTCGGTCCAACCTGGGGCGTCCCCGGCCTGAAGGCGGCGCTGCGGCTTGCCGGCTACGACGTCGGCGTGCCTCGGCCGCCGCTCGCGCCGGTGCCGGACGCCGGCGTGGCCGCGCTCCGCGACGCGCTCGCCACCTTCGAGGAAGTCACGCTATGACACGTCTGCCAGATGCCGAACGCATCCTGCTGGGACCCGGACCCAGCATGACGGCGCCCCGCGTGATGCGGGCGATGGCCTCCCCGACGGTGAGCCACCTCGACCCGGCCATGATCGCGATGCTCGATGACATCCGCGAACGCCTGATGCGGCTGTTCCGTGCGCCGGCCGGGTCCTTCGCCTGCGCTGTCTCTGGCACCGGCACCGCCGGCATGGAGACGGCGGTCGCGAACCTGGTCGGCCAGGGGACGCGCGCCCTCGTCGTCGTCAGCGGGTACTTCGGCGATCGCCTGGCGCAGATGTGCGAGCGATACGGGGCCAGCGTCCGCCGGCTCGACGTCGAGTGGGGCCGCGCGTGCGATCCCGACGCGCTCCGGCGCGCGCTCGACGGGTCGCCGGCCGATGTGGTGGCGATGGTGCACGCCGAGACGTCGACCGGCGTGCTGAACCCGGTCGATCGGCTCGCCCCGATCGCCCGCGATCGAGGCGCGCTGACGATCGTCGACGCCGTGACCTCGTTCGGCGGCCATCGCCTCGACGTCGGCGCGTGGGGCATCGACGCGTGCTACAGCTGCACGCAGAAGTGTCTCGGGGCGCCGTCCGGGCTGGCCCCGGTCGTCTTCGGCCCGCGCGCGCTCGAGCGACTCGTGGCCTGCCGCAGCTTCTACCTCGACCTTCGGCTGCTGCAGGGCTACTGGATCGACCGGAAGTACCATCACACGATGTCCTCCGCGCTCGCCTGCGCGCTGGCCGAGGCGCTCGCGGTCGTCGAGGAAGAGGGACTCGAGGCCCGCTGGGCGCGGCACGAGCGCAATCACCAGGCGCTCGTCGAGGGGCTCGGCCGGCTCGGCCTCACCCTGCTGCCACCCGAAGCCGAGCGGCTGTGGACCCTGAATGCGGTGCGCGTGCCCGACGGCGTGGACGAAGCGGCCGTCCGGAAACACCTGCTGAGCGAGTTCAGCATCGAGATCGGCTCGGGACTCGGGCCGCTCGCCGGCCGCATCTGGAGGGTCGGCCTGATGGGCGCCAGCTCGTCGCCTCGACTGATCGTGCTGCTGCTCGGCGCGCTCGCCGGAGCCCTGGCGGCGCAGGGGCGGGTGGCGCGGGTCTGACATGAACACGCCGCGGCAAGCCTCATCGGCGTCCGGTCTGGTCCTCCCGGCGGGGGTGTGCCTCCTCGTGGCCGCCTGCGCGACGAACCCGGCCACCGGCGAGCGTCAGTTCAACCTGATGAGCGAGGCGCAGGAGATCCAGATCGGACAGCAGCAGGACGTCGAGGTCCGAAAGGAGATGGGCGTCTACAAGGATCAGGCGCTCCAGCAGTACGTCGAGGGCATCGGCCTGAAGCTGGCGCAGGTATCCGAACGGCCCGGCCTGCCGTGGCACTTCACGGTCGTCGACGTGCCTGCCGTCAACGCCTTCGCGCTGCCGGGCGGCTACATCTACATCACGCGCGGCATCATGCCGTTCCTCGACAACGAGGCACAGCTGGCCGGCGTGCTCGGTCACGAGATCGGCCACGTCACGGCGCGTCACGCCGCCCAGCAGTACTCGCGCTCGACCGGCGCCGAGCTCGGCCTGCTCCTTGGCAGCATCTTCGTGCCCGAGGCGCGGCCGCTCGCGCAGCTCGGGGAAACCGGTCTCAGCCTCCTCTTCCTCAAGTACAGCCGGGACGACGAGGCCCAGGCTGACGGCCTGGGCGTCCGCTACGCCGCGCGCGCCGGCTGGGATCCCGAGGGCGTGCCCGACATGCTGCGCACGCTGGACCGGATCGAGCAGCAGTCCGACGACAAGGGAGTGCCGAACTGGCTGGCCACGCACCCGCCGCCCGAAAACCGCATCGAGCGCGTGCGGGCCGCCGTCCAGCAGACAGAGCGCGGCGATCGACGGTTCACGAGCGATCGCGCCGATTATCTCAATCGGATCGACGGGATCATCTATGGCGACAATCCCGATCAGGGCATCGTCCGCGGCAGCACGTTCCTTCATCCGGATCTGCGCTTCGCGATCGATTTCCCCAGCGGCTGGACCGTCCAGAATGGCCAGGCCCAGGTCGTCGCCAAGGCGCCGAACCAGGATGCGCTCATGCTCCTGCAGCCGGTCGCCCAGCCGGGCGGGTCGCTCGAACAGACCGCGCTCGCGTCGATGAACCGGGCGGGGTTCCGGGAGTTGAGCGGCGCGCCGACGACGATCAACGGGCTCGAGGCATTCGTCGGCACCTTCCAGGGATCGCTGCAGGGGATGGGGCAGGTCGGGCTGCGTGCGGCGTTCGTCAGCCAGAACCGCAACGTGTATCTCGTCGGCGGGATTGCGCCGGTCGACGGCTTCCAGCAGGTCGAGCCGACGTTTTCGCGAAGCCTCCAGACCTTCCGGCCGCTCTCGGCCGCCCAGGCCGAGGACGTCCATCCCAATCGCATCGACCTGTACACGGCCCGCCAGGGCGATACCTGGCAGTCCATCGCGCAGCAGCGTGGACGCGGTGTCGTGAAGCCGGACACGCTGGCCATCATGAACGGCCGCGACGTCAACGAGCAGCCGCGTGCCGGCGATCGCCTGAAGATCGTTGTCGCGGGGTGATGGTGAAGTATCTCGGCCGCGGCCTGCCGGGCGTGGCGGCCGTCCTGTTCGGCTGCCTCGCGTACGCGTACCTGTCACTCCCGGACGTCCGTCCGCTCCGCACCCTCAATCCGTCCACCACGGCATTCATGGACATGCGCGCGCGCGAGGCCCGCGCCCGCGGTGGGTCTCCGCGGAAGTTCCAGCGGTGGGTGGCCTACGGGAGCATCTCCCCGGATCTCAAGCGCGCCGTGCTCGTCGCCGAGGACGACGCGTTCTGGCAGCACGAGGGGGTCGATCTCGAGCAGCTGCAGGAGTCACTGGAGGTCGACTGGACGCGCGGCCGTCTGCTGCGCGGCGGCAGCACGATCACGCAGCAGCTCGCGAAGAACCTGTTCCTGTCGCCGTCGAAGAACCCGTTGCGGAAGCTGCGCGAGCTCATCATCGCGCGGCGTCTCGAGGCCGAGCTCAGCAAGCGGCGCATCCTCGAGCTGTATCTCAACGTGATCGAATGGGGCGACGGCGTCTGGGGCGCGGAGGCGGCGGCGCGCGCCTACTTCCACGTGCCGGCCGCGGCGCTCGGCCCGAGCCAGGCGGCCCTCCTCGCCGGCGCGATCGTCAACCCGCGCCTGCTGAATCCCGCGCGTCCGACGACGCGGCTGCTGCGCCGCCAGCAGATCATCCTGCGCCGGATGGGCGCGGTCGCGCCGCCCGAAGAGCGCTCGTCTGAATTGCGCTAAAGTGCCTGAAATGCCCAGGTTTCTGGGCCGTTCAGCTTGACACCCCCTTGACCGGGCGCTATAGTCCGGACAGGCTTACGACTTTTTTCTTTCGCACAATCTGACCGCGTCATGTCCACTCCAGGCCTTCCCCCGGGGCGGCGTGTGCGCAGCGCGGACGATCGTGTAGTGGTGTTCGTCTCGCATGATCAACTACACCGAACGGATCACGCTGCTCATGCAGGACATCGTGAGTCGCGTTCCGACGCTTTCCTTCATCGACATCGCCAATGTCCTCGTGTTCGCTCGCGCCGGCCGGTCGGGGGCCGAGGGCGCGTTCGCGACCTGCCATTGTCTCAGCCTTCCGCCGAGCGATCCGGGCTACTACTTCTGGCGCGACCGGCACACGAATCTGATCACGCGCCGCTCCGAGTGGTTCGTCACGAAGTCCCCGACGGTCACGCTGGGAACGCGTCGCATCAACTACATGATCTCGTTCGCGCTCCCGCGATTCTGCGATCAGTCGCTCGATCGATCGCGGAAGGGACGCTTCTATCCCGGTGCGGATCCGTGGATGGCCAAGCTCGACACGGTCGTGCACGAGCTGTTTCACATCGACCCTGAACAGAAAGGCATCCGCCTGATCGAGCGCGGCGACGGCACCTACTCGGCCCACTGCCACGGTCAGCGCTTCTTCGAGCAGGTCGCCGAAATGGTGACCGCATATCTCGACAGCCGTCCCGACCCTGCCACCTACGACTTCCTGTGCGACGATTTCGACCGGCTGGATGAGCGGCACGGCGGCGTGGTCGGCACCGCCTTCAGGTCCTTCCCCTCGTACCCTCAGCGCTACGTGGAGGCGCTGCCCGAGCAGCTGCCGTGCGACCTGGACGCCGAGGGCGTGCGGGTCGAGCCGCTTCGCGGGGCGCCACACGCACCGCGATACACCGAGGACGACCTGCACGTCCGGCAGTTCATGCACGAGACCTCACGCCGCGTCATTCGCAAGGGGCAGCACCGGGCGGCGTAGGTCCATCCGGAAGAGCGCGGCCTCAGCGGCGCCGACGGTGCCGTCACGGGATGCGCCGCGCGCCGATGAAACGACGGCGCCAGTACGGCGAACTGAGGCGCTCGACCCGCACCACCCCGCGCGAGCTGGGCGCATGCACGAACTGATCGCTGCCGATGGCGATCCCGACGTGAGAAGCGCCCCCCTTCACCGTGCTGAAGAACAGCAGGTCGCCCGGCGCGAGATCGGCCGCGTTCACCGGCCGCCCGACTCGATACTGATCCCGCACCTCGCGGGGCAGGGCGATGCCGTACTCCGCAAACACGTACTGCGTGAGGCCGCTGCAGTCGAAGCCGCTCGGATCCGAGCCGCCGTTTCGGTACGGGATGCCCTTGAACGCCAGGGCTGCCGACGAGATGGCGTAGCCGTTCGGGGCGCCCCCCGGGGGCGTTCCCGTCGTGGATGGTGGGCCGCCGCCGCCGCGGGGAACCGGGAACGGCCTGGGCAGGGCGCCGCTCGAGGCGCAGCCTCCGGAGCCGAGCGCCCCGGCCAGGATCGCCACGACCGCGACGCGACGAACATCGCACGAAGCGGACATCCCGCTGATGCTACCGATCCGCCTCGCGGCTGTCCACATGCCGCTAACCGCCAGTTTTCAGGACGTTTACGGCGTCACGTTCTTGACACCCCTCACCCCATCGGTCACAATGGCCGGGGACGCGCGCCGTGGGTGTGGGGCCCCGATTGTCCATGGAGCAGACGCTTCTCCTCAATGCGTCTTATGAGCCCCTCAAGATTGTCCACTGGCAGAAAGCCATCACGCTCTGGTGCCAGGGCAAGGTTGAGGTCATCTCGGTCTACGACCGCGAGATCCGCGCGGTTTCGGTCAGCTTCAAACTGCCCTCGGTCATCCGCCTGCTCCGCTACATCAAGATCAAGCGCCGGTTCGACTACGTGCCGTTCTCCCGCGCGAACATCTACGCGCGGGACGACCACCGCTGCCAGTACCTGCGGGGACGCCTTCCCGACGAGCGAGCTGACCTTCGACCACGTGGTGCCGGTCGCTCATGGCGGCCGCAAGGACTGGGAGAACATCGTCACCTGCTGCGTGACGTGCAACCGCCGCAAGGGCGGGCGCACGCCGGCCGAGGCCGGCATGCAGTTGCTGCGTTCCGCGCGCCGGCCCGCATCGGCGCCTGCGATTCGGATTACCGTCGGGCTGCGGAACGCCCCCGAGAGCTGGCGCGACTACCTCTACTGGAACGTCGAGCTCGACGACACCTAAGCGGCGCCGACATTTTTCATGTCCTCACGCGTTACCGCCATCCATCCTCACCGGGCGCTCGAAGGCGGTCGCATCACTCTCGAAGGATCCGATTTTCCGCCGGCCGGACCGCGCCTGCCGGTCGTGCGGATTGGCGGCGTGCCAGCTCGCGTGGTGTTCGCCTCGCCGACGCGGCTCGCCGTCACGGTGCCCTCCGGCCTCGCCGAGAGCGGACCGGCTCCGGTCCACATCGAAGGCGTCACCGGCGAGACGCCGCTCGTCGACATCGCCACGCCGTTTGCGACCGGCCTGCATCAGGTCGACAACCCCGTCTTCGACGCCGACGGGAACTTGTACGTGACCTACAGCGGCACGCGCGGACAGCAGGTGCCGGTCTCGATCTTCCGGGTCCGGCCCAACGGCACGCGCGAGACCTTCGCGTCGGGCATCGTCAACCCGACGTCGATGGCGATGGGGCCGGACCGACGCCTGTACGTCTCGAGCCGCTTCGAGGGCACCGTCTACCGGGTCGGCCCCGACGGCTCGCTCGAGACGTACGCGACCGACCTCGGCGTGGCTTGCGGCGTGGCATTCGGGCCCGACGGCTCGCTGTTCGTCGGTGATCGGTCGGGGACGATCTTCCGGGTGGACGGGCACGGCCGCGCCGTCGCGTTCGCGTCGCTTCCGCCGAGCGTCGCTGCTTTTCATCTGGCGTCGCGCGCCGATGGCACGCTGTTCGTGACCGGTCCCACCCTCTCGTCGTACGACGAGGTCCACGAGATCGCGCCCGACGGCACGAGGACCACCCGCCACACCGGGTTCGGTCGTCCGCAGGGGCTGGCGTTCGATCCGGGCGGCACGCTGTTCGTCGTCGAGGCGCTCGCGGGCGTCAGCGGCCTGTACGAGCTGCCCGAGAGCGGGGCGCCGGTCCTGACGCTCGCCGGACCCGGCCTGATCGGGCTGGCCTTCGGGCCCGACGGCAGCCTCGTTGTCTGCTCGAACGAGACGGCCTACCGGCTCCGGGGTGCCCGGCAGAGGTAGAATCCCCCACCTATGTCGCAACTCTTCCAACGCAAGCCGATCGCCGCGCTCGTCGCCGAATCCGAAAGCGGGTCGGGGCTGAAGCGAACGCTCGGGGCGGGCGATCTGATCATGCTGTCGATCGGGGCGGTGATCGGCGCCGGGATCTTCTCTTCGATCGGCACGGCCGCCGCCGGCCAGGTGCTGCCGGACGGGACGGTCGTCCGCTACGGCGCCGGACCGGCCCTGGTCGTGTCGTTCCTGCTGCTCGGCCTGGTCTGCGCGTTCGCGGCGCTGTGCTACGCCGAGCTGGCGGCGATGATCCCGCAGGCCGGGAGCGCGTACGCCTACTCGTACGCGACACTGGGCGAGCTGATCGCCTGGATCATCGGCTGGGACCTGATCCTCGAGTATGCGGTCGGCAACGTCGCCGTGGCGATCGCGTGGAGCGGCTATTTCCTGTCGCTGCTGTCCGGCTTCGGCCTCGCGTTTCCGGACTGGATGGTCCACGGCTACCGGGAGGTGCTGCTCAGCCCCGATCCGCAGCTGCATGCGCTGATGGACACGGCACCGCGCGTGCTCGGGGTCCCCATCCTCGTGAACCTGCCGGCGTTCGTCATCGTCGGGCTGATCACGTGGCTGCTCGTGCTCGGTGTCCGCGAGAGCGCGCGCGCCAACAACATCATGGTGGCGATCAAGCTCGCCGTCCTCGCGCTCTTCGTCGTGGTGGGCGCGCAGCACATCGACGTGCGCAACTACCACCCGTTCGCGCCGAACGGCTTCACCGGCATCCACCAGGGTGCCGCGATCGTCTTCTTCGCCTACATCGGCTTCGACGCCGTTTCGACGGCGGCCGAGGAGACGCGCGACCCCCAGCGGAACATGCCGCTCGGCATCCTCGGGGGGCTGGCCATCTGCACCCTGATCTACGTCATCGTCGGTGCGGTCGCCACCGGGCTGGTGCCGTAC
This sequence comes from uncultured Acidobacteriota bacterium, assembly GCA_963840225.1. Taxonomy (GTDB): domain Bacteria; phylum Acidobacteriota; class Vicinamibacteria; order Vicinamibacterales; family CAVVIG01; genus JBLMXQ01. The sequence continues at coordinate 353,355 of CAWIYH010000003.1, read as the reverse complement.
AGGCAGCTGCTGGCGAACGATCCGCTCGCGCAGGCGTTCAACGTCGCGGGCCTGACGAGGTTCAGCTGGATCATCTCCCTCGGCGCGGTCGTGTCGATGGCCGCGGTGCTCCTCGTCTTCCAGTACGGCCAGCCGCGCATCTTCTTCGCGATGGCGCGCGACGGCCTGCTCCCGCCGTGGGCCGCCAGGATTCACCCCAGGTTCCGGACGCCGCACATCACGACCATCCTCACCGGCGTGTTCGTCGCGAGCTGGTCGCTCATCGGCGACGCGGGCGAGACCTACGATCTCACCAACATCGGGACGCTCTTCGCGTTCGTGCTGGTCTGTGTGGGCGTCATCGTGCTGCGCCGGACCGATCCCGGGCGGCCGCGTCCGTTCCGCGTGCCGTTCGTCACGGTGGTCGGCGTTGCGGGCGCCGCCGCCTGCACGTTCGTGATGAAGGGGCTGCCGAGCCAGGCATGGGTGCGCTTCGGCGTCTGGCTGGCCCTCGGCCTGATCCTCTACTTCAGCTACGGATTCCGTCACAGCCAGCTGCGTCGGGCCCCTGCAGGTGTCTAGACCGCTCGAGGGCGTTCGCGTCCTCGACCTGACCCGTCTGCTCCCCGGCGGGTTCGCGACGCTGCTGATGGCGGATCTCGGCGCCGACGTGGTCAAGGTGGAGGATCCGCGGGGCGGCGATCCGACGCGCACGATGCCTCCGCTCGCGGGAGGGACGAGCGTCTACTTCACGCTCCTCAACCGGAACAAGCGCAGCATCACCTTGGACCTCCGGTCGGGCGAAGCCGGCGCGGTGCTCGACCCGCTTCTGAGAACCTGCGACGTCCTCATCGAGAGCTTCCGGCCCCGGACCGCGCGGCGGCTCGGCGTCGACGCGGCGCGGCTCCGGCAGCGCCACCCGCGCCTCATTCACGCGTCGCTGTCGGGGTTCGGCCAGACCGGCCCGTACGCGGAGCGTGCCGCCCACGACATCAACTACGAGGCGCTCAGCGGCATCCTCAGCGCGGCGCGGCCCCCCGACCGGCCGCCGGAGGTCCCGCGCACGCTCATCGGCGACATCGGCGCCGCCATGAACGGCGTGGCGGCCATCCTGGCGGCGCTCTACGCGCGCGAGCGCACCGGAGCGGGCGCAGCGGTCGACGTCGCGATTCACGAGGCGGCGCTCTCCTGGCTCCTGTTTCCCGCCGCGCGCGATCTGGTGGCCGGCGGCCACGACGATCCGCGGCATCTCCCGATTTACGGCCAGGACGCCTGCTACAACGTCTACCGGACCGCCGACGGCCGGCACCTCGCGCTCGGAGCGCTCGAGTCGAAGTTCTGGAAGGCGTTCTGCGATCGGATCGGCCGCCCGGATCTCGTCGAACTGCAGGACGCCAGGGGCGAGTCGCAGGTCCGGCTGCTCGACGAGGTGCGCACAACGGTCGCCGCGAGGACGCTCGACGAATGGGTCGCCCTCTTCGCCGACGTCGACGTCTGCCTGTCGCCGGTGAACACGGTCGCCGAAGCGCTGGCCGATCCCCATGTCGCCGCGCGCCACGCCGTGGCGCGCTCGGGCGGGACGACGTATCTGACGACGCCGATCGCCGTCACCGCCGACGTCTCCGAGCGGGGCTGGCTGGCGGCGCGCGCGACACCGGTCGGGCGGCCGCCGGCGCTCGGCGAGCACACCGACGAGGTCCTCGAGGCGGCGGGGATCGCGGCCGAGGCCCGCGCCTCCTATCGGTCTCGGAAGCTGATCTAGACATCCCGGGCGCGTCGATCCGGGTCGCCGACGCCCACGGGTCGAGGGAGCCGGCGATTGCCGGGCGGGCGCGCCGGCGCCGCGCCCTGCCGTGCTACGATAGGGGATTCGGGCCGCTCGCAGGAAGCGAGCAGGGCGGCCCGGCTAACACCGGCATTCCGAGTTGGCCATGGCGCACGACTGGATCGCGGTGCGCGGCGCCCGCGTCCACAACCTCAAGAACATCGACGTCGACCTGCCGCGCAACCGCCTGGTGGTCATCACCGGGCTGTCGGGCTCCGGCAAGTCGTCGCTCGCCTTCGACACGATCTACGCCGAGGGCCAGCGGCGCTACGTCGAGTCGCTGTCGGCCTACGCGCGCCAGTTCCTCGAGCAGATGGAGAAGCCGGACGTCGACCTGATCGACGGCCTCTCGCCGGCGATCTCCATCGAGCAGAAGACGACCGGCTCGAACCCGCGCTCGACGGTCGGCACGGTGACCGAGATCTACGACTACCTGCGGCTGCTCTTCGCGAACATCGGCGTGCCGCACTGCCCGCACTGCGGGAAGGAGATCGCCAGCCAGTCGCTCGAGCGGATCGTCGACATGGTCATGATCTATCCGCAGGACGCGCGCATCAACGTGCTCGCGCCGATCGTGCGCGGACGCAAGGGCGAGTTCAAGAAGGAGCTCGCCGGGCTGCGCGGCCGCGGCTTCACCAAGGCGCGCATCGACGGGCAGTTCCGGTCGCTCGACGACGACATCCGCCTCGACCGGCGGCGCAACCACACGATTGAGGTCGTCGTCGATCGCCTGATCGTGCGCGGCGGCATCGAGCGGCGGCTCACCGAATCGGTGGACGTCGCGCTCCACCTGGCCGACGACATCGTCGTCATCAACACCTACGACGAGGGCGACCGGCTCTTCTCGCGGCGGCTGGCGTGCGTCGACTGCGGCCTCAGCATGCCGGAGATGACGTCGCGCGCCTTCTCGTTCAATTCGCCCCACGGAGCCTGTCAGGAATGCCAGGGCCTGGGCGCGATGGTCGATTTCGACCCGCGGCGTGTGATCCCCGATGATTCGAAGTCGCTGGCCGACGGCGCGATCGTTCCCTGGGCGCGCGGCGACCGGAAGCTGGTGCGGGAGGCGCTGGCGAACCTGGCGCACGACTTCGGCATCGACCTGACGACGCCCTTCGCGAAGCTGCCGCGCAAGCAGCGCGAGATCGTGTTGTTCGGCTCGGGGCGGAGCGCCGGCGGACCGCGGGAGGACGGCGAGACGCCAGGCGCCGGCGCGAGGACGCGCGGGAGCGGGGCTTCACGCGCCTCGAGGTTCGAGGGGCTGATTCCGAACCTGCGCCGCCGCTTCGACGAGGGGAGCTGGGCGGAGCAGGAAGAGCTCGAGCCCTACCGCTCCCTGCGCCCGTGCCCCGTGTGCCGCGGCGATCGCCTCAAGGCCGAGAGCCTGGCGGTCCGCGTCAAGGGCCGCACGATCGCCGACTACGTCAACCTGCCGATTGCCGAAGCGCTGGAGGTCTTCGAGACCCTCCAGCTCACCGACCGCGAGGCCCTGATCGCCGAGCGGGTGCTGCGCGAAATCCAGGAGCGCCTGCGGTTTCTGCACGACGTCGGCGTCGGCTATCTCACGCTCGGCCGCAGCGCCGCCACCCTGTCGGGCGGCGAGGGCCAGCGCATCCGCCTCGCCACCCAGATCGGCGCCAATCTCACCGGCGTGCTCTACGTGCTCGACGAGCCGTCCATCGGCCTCCACCAGCGGGACAACCGCAAGCTGCTGGCGACGCTGTCGCGACTGCGCGATCTCGGCAACACGGTCGTCGTCGTCGAGCACGACGAGGAGACGATCCGAACGGCCGACTACGTGGTCGATCTCGGTCCGGGGGCCGGCGATCTCGGCGGCCACGTGATCTTCCAGGGCACGCCGGCCGAGCTGCTGAGCGCGTGCGCGGCCGATGACGGCTGCGCGTCGCTCACCGGTGCGTACCTCACGGGCGCCAGGACCATCGCGGCACCGGCCGTGCGGCGGCCGGTGGACGGCGCGAGGGGCCAGCTCGTGATTCGGGGCGCGCGCGGAAACAACCTGAAGAACCTCGACGTGCGGATTCCCCTCGGCGTGTTCGCGGCGGTCACGGGCGTCAGCGGCTCGGGCAAGTCGACGCTGGTCAACGACATCCTGTACCGGTCGCTCGCCCGCACGCTCTATCGCGCCGGCGATGAGCCGGCGCCCCACGATCGCATTGAAGGCATCGAGCTCATCGACAAGGTGATCGAGATCGATCAGTCGCCCATCGGCCGGACGCCGCGATCGAATCCGGCCACCTACTCGGGGCTGTTCACCTTCATCCGCGACCTGTTCGCGATGATGCCCGACGCCAAGGCGCGAGGGTTCCGGCCGGGACGCTTCTCCTTCAACGTCAGGGGCGGCCGCTGCGAAGCCTGTCAGGGCGACGGCGTGATCGCCATCGAGATGCACTTCCTGCCCGACGTCTACGTCACGTGCGAGCAGTGCAAGGGGCGTCGCTACAACCGGGAGACGCTGGAGATCAAGTACCGCGGCAAGTCGATCGCCGACGTGCTGGATCTGACGGTCGACCAGGCGCTGCCGCTGCTCGAGAATTTCCCGGCCATCGCGAACAAGCTCCGCACGCTGCAGGACGTCGGGCTCGGCTATATCGAGCTCGGGCAGTCGGCGACGACGCTGAGCGGCGGCGAGGCGCAGCGCGTCAAGCTGGCCAAGGAGCTGTCCAAGCGCGGCACCGGCCGGACGCTCTACATCCTCGACGAGCCGACGACCGGGCTGCACTTCGAGGACACCCGCAAGCTGCTCGACGTCCTGAACAAGCTCGTGGATCAGGGCAACACCATCGTCGTCATCGAACACAACCTCGACGTCATCAAGTCGGCTGACTACATCGTCGATCTCGGGCCCGAGGGCGGAGCGGGCGGAGGACGGATCGTGGCGGAGGGCACACCGGAGGCGGTCGCCGCGCACGAGCGATCGGCGACCGGCCGGTTCCTGGCCGCCATCCTGGCTCGCGAGGAACGGGCCCTCCGGTCGGCGGCGGGCTAGGGTTCATGTGTGTGGTAAGATCACCACAGCTTTGGCGACGGCCGCTGTGGTACGCGCGCCACAAATCGTCGACACCGAACCTCGGGCGTGCCCTGCCAGATATCTCTAAGTGCTTGATAATCAATCATTTCATGATCGTCGACGGGCGTCACGGCAACGGGCATCGTGTTTGCTGAGCTTATCTGGGCTGGCCCCCGCCCGCCCGAGAGGCACATGGACGCACAGCGAACCCTAAAACGCCAAATCTCCTGCGTCGGAATCGGTCTTCACTCCGGCAACAAAGTCACCCTTTCACTGAAACCGGCCCCGGCCGGCTTCGGCATTCGCTTCCGGCGAACGGACCTCCGCGACCTGGAGGTTCCGGCGACCGTGCATCACCTGGCCGGCATCCAGCTGGCGACCGGCCTTTCGCGCGACGAAGTGTCGGTGGAAACGGTCGAGCACCTGCTGGCGGCGCTCACCAGCACCAACATCGACAACGTGCTCGTCGAGCTGAACTCGCCCGAGGTGCCGATCATGGACGGCAGCGCGGCGCCGTTCATCTACCTGATCCAGGAAGCCGGCGTCAAGCGCCTGACCGTGCCGCGCCAGTACCTGAAGATTGTGAGGCCGATTGCGATGTCGCGCGGCGACAAGCGCATCGCCCTGTATCCGTCGGATCACTTCAAGGTCACCTACAGCATCAGCTACGATCACCCGCTCCTGCGGCATCAGTCGCGCACGCTGCGCATCAGCGAGGAGTCCTTCGTCGAGGAGATCGCGCCGGCGCGCACCTTCACGTTCCTCAAGGACGTCGAGATGATGCGCCAGAACGGCCTGGCCCTCGGCGGGTCGCTCGAGAACGCCATCGTGCTCGGCGAGACCGGCATTCTCAACAACGCGCTGCGTTTCGACGACGAGTTCGTGCGTCACAAGATCCTCGACGCGATCGGCGACCTCGCGCTGGTGGGCCATCCGGTCATCGGGCACCTCGTCGCGCATCGGGCCGGACACGCGCTGCACACCGAGTTTGCGGCGAAGGTGCTGGAAGAAACCGAGGCGTGGCGCTTCGTCGAGGCGGGAGAGGCGTCGGCCGGGCCGGTGTCGCTGCCGGTCAAGGACGCCGCGCCGCGGCTGGCGAACTAGCGCCGCTGCCGGCCTTCGCCCCACGGGGGGCGGGCGCTACCAGACGATCAGCGGCCTGGTCGTCGTCGGCGAACCGCAGCGCTCGAACCAGTCGATCCCTTCGCTGACCAGGTCGAACTTCAACGCGTAGCGCCCCGGACTGTCCACGGCAATCTCAATCGGCACGTCCAGCCGCCGGCCCGGACCGAGCGACTCGGGCAGCCACGCGCGCGCGAAGTCGCGATTGAGGAGGGCGCCCCCCGGCTCGCAGAGCTGCGCGCCGAGGCGGACCAGCCGGCGGCCGTAGGTCGCCTGCGCCGGGAACGGACGGGTGGACAGGTTCCGGACGCGCGTGCGCACGCGCAGCGGCCGGCCCGCGCGCACGACGAGCGGCGCGCCCGGCACCAGCGTCCTGACGTCGATGGCCGCGTGGGGCGTGGCGCCCGGAATCGCGTTCCCGAGGTTGTTGTCGTCCCAGATCTCGTGACGGATGGCCGCAAGGTCCGGCGAGCCTGGAACGAAGCGTCGTGAGTACGCCCCTTCAGGGTGATCGGTGATCTCCCAGCACAGCCGATCGACGCCGATGTCCGCCGCGAGGTCGCGCGCGCGAGCCATCTCCGCGTCGCTGTCGTTCCACACGAACAGGATGTACCGCCAGTTGAGGAACGGGAGGTCCCGGCCGGCCTGCCGCTTTTCGTCGGCCATGGCGCGCAGGTTGGCGACGGCTCGGTGGAAGTCGCCGCGCTGGCGGTACTTGACGTAGCTCTCCGGCGTGGCGCCGTCGATGGAGAAGGTGACCTCGTCGATGCCCGAGTGCACGAGCCGGCGGGCGCGCGCCTCGTCGAACGCCAGGCCGTTCGTGCTCGTGTAAAGGTACACGTGCGGAAAGCGGGTCTTGATGTACTCGCACATCTCGACCGCCCGCTTGTGCAGGAAGGCCTCGCCGTAGTTGAAGAAGTCGATGCGCACGAGCGACGGGCCGGCCTCGTCGATCACGCGGCGGAACAGGTCGACATCGAGCATGCCGGCCTGCCGCGTGCGCGTGATGCCGGTCTCGGGCGCGCAGCAGGCCTCGGTGCAGGAGATATTGCACGCGGCCGTGCATTCCACGTACAGGCGCGAGGGCAGGGCGCCGGCGTCGAGGGGCCGCTCGGCCGGCGCGTCGTCCTTCCCGAGCGGCAGCTTCAGCGGGCAGTCGCCGCAGAAGCGCGAGCCGCCGGCGTTCAGGTCCTGGCGCAGCCGGCGGACGGTGGCACCGGTCCACACACCGCCGAGGGTCGAGGCGCGCGCGTCGCCGAGGACGCGGTGTCCGTACGGATCCGCGCAGCCGCAGACCACGCGGCCGTCGCAGAGCATGACCAGCGTGCTCCACGGCCAGGAGCACCGGAAGCGTGTGGCCAGGAAGTTGAGCGACACGGCACCCGCTATCGCTTGGTGAGCTTCTTCATGTATGCCTCGAGCTTGTCGTTCTCGTACTTGACCGTGTTCAGGAACAGGCTCTCGGCCAGATACCTGCGGCGCTCGGCGTCGGTCATCTGCTCGATCAGATGGTGGATCTCGCGGACCATGTCCTCGAACGAGCGATCCAGCTTCTGGCGGGCGGTGACCTCCTGGTGGAGCACTTCCATGACGGCGAGCAGGTCGCCATCCAGCGTGATCTCGGCGCCGGTGGTCGTCTTGATGGTGCGCATGGCTAGGCCCCGAAGCTCCTGAGCGCGCCCGGCTCGTCTGCGTGAATTTCGAGGAAGTTCTGCGCGCCGGTCATCGTGAGCATCGTCTCGACGCGCTTCTGGACGCCCGACAGCTTCAGGTGGCCGCCGGCGCCGTGCACCTGCCGGTACAGGTCCATGAGGCACCCGATCGTGGCGCTGTCGACGTAGGTGACCGGCGTCAGGTCGATCAGGATGTCCTTCTTGCCGGCGGCGATGAGCGTGGTGACCGCGGACGAGAAATCCGAGAGGATCGGATACATGAGCCGCGTCTCTCCGACGCGCACGATCGAGACGCCGTTGGACTGGTCGGTTGTCACGTTCATCAGTAGGCTCCCGTGCCTGAGCGGTCCGAATCGGACCCTTTCGAGCCGCTCGGGCTGTAGTCGTCGCCTCGAAGCTTGCGGATCTGCCGCGCGAGCTCGGTGCGCCCCCGGTTGATGCGCGATTTCACCGTCCCCTCGGGCAGGTCGAGCCGGTCGGCGATCTCCTGGTACGACAGCTCCTGGATGTCGCGCATCAGGACCGCCGTCCGCAGCGTCTCGGGCAGCGCGCCGAGCGCCTGACGCAGCAGCGCCACGCGGTCGCGCTGCTCGAGCGCCGCCATCGGCCCGATTGCGTGCGACACTGGCGACAGTTCGTTCGCGTCCACGTCGCGGTCGATCGTCTCCCGTTCCTTGCGCACGCTCCGGTAATGATCGATGCACAGGTTGCGGCTGACGCTGATCAGCCACGTCTGAAAGTTCGCCCGGCGATCGAACGTGTCGAGCGACTTGAAGATCTTGAGGAAGATGTCCTGCGCGAGATCCTCGGCCTGGTCGTGCTTGCCGACGAACTTGTACGCCACGTTGAACACCTTCCGCCAGTACTGCCGGACGATGGCGTCCCACGCGGCCTGATCGCCGTTCAGGCAGCGCTGGATGAGCGTCTCGATGGCGTCGGGCGACGCGGCCGGCAAGTCAGGCATGCGGTGCTGATCGCGTGAACGGCGGGCAAAACGGCCAAAAGATCATAGCAGATGGTATAGTCGTCAGTCGACCGTGACCGCCTTCGCGCCCCTCGAGGACCACCAACTCGCCTGCGACCGCGTGCCCCTCGCTGCAATCGCCGACGCGGTCGGTACGCCCCTGTACGTCTACAGCGCGGCGACGGTCCGCGCCCGCTACCGCGCGCTCGACGCCGCGTTCGGCGCCTATCCGCACGCTCTGCACTACGCGCTCAAGGCGAACTCGTCGCTCGCCCTGGCCCGGCTGCTCCGCGAGCTCGGCGCCGCGGTCGACGCGAACTCGATCTGGGAGATCCAGCTCGCGCGCAGGGCCGGCTTCGACCCGCGTGACATCGTGTTCACCGGCGTCGGGAAGTCCACCGACGAGCTCGAGTGCGCCTCGGCGCTCGGCCTGAAAGCCCTCAACGTCGAATCGGCCGGCGAGCTCGCCCGCATCGAGGCGATCGCCGCCCGCGACTCGCGCGTCGTGCGCGTCGCCGTCCGCGTCAACCCCGACATCGACGCGGGAAGCCATCCGCACATCTCTACGGGGCTCAGGGTCAACAAGTTCGGCGTGCCGCTCGACGAGGCGCGCGAGATCTTCGCGTCGTTCCGTTCGCGGCCGGCGCTGCGGCTGGTGGCGGTCCACGTCCACGTCGGGTCGCAGATCACCAGCCTCGAGCCGCTGGCCGGAGCGGCCGAGGTCCTGGCGCGGCTCGCCGCCGAGCTGGCGGGCGGCGGCCTGCCGCTCGAATACCTGGACGTCGGCGGCGGCCTCGGCATCTCCTACGACGGGCGAGATGCCCCTTCGATGGCCGACTACGCCGCCGCGCTCGTCGCCGCAGTTCGTGCGACCGGCCTTCCGGTCGTCGTCGAACCGGGGCGCTCGATCGTCGGGCCTGCCGGCGGCCTGCTGGCGCGCGTCATCGACGTGAAGCCGCGCGACGCATCGAGCCAGTTCGTCGTCGTCGACGCCGGGATGACCGAGCTGATGCGGCCGGCGCTCTACGGGGCCTATCACGCCATCGAGCCGGTCGTGCCGCGTCCGGGCTCCCTGCACCACTACGAGATCGTCGGTCCGGTGTGTGAGAGCAGCGACGTCGTCGGGCGCGATCGGCGGCTGCCCGAGCTGAGAGCCGGCGACCTCGTCCTCGTGCGCGATGCCGGCGCGTACGGCGCCGCCATGGCCTCCAACTACAATCGCCGGCCGCTGCCGCCCGAGGTGCTCGTCGACGGCAGTGCCTGGCGCGTCATCCGGCGGCGGCAGACGATCGACGACATGACGTCGCTCGAGAGCGAGTAGCGAACGTGGCGGGCATGCTGATTGTGTTCGAGGGGCTCGACCAGAGCGGCAAGCAGACCCAGGCCGAGCTGCTCCGCGACCGCCTCAAGGCCGAGGGACGCAAGGCCAGACTCGTTTCGTTCCCCGACTACGGCACCTCGATCGGCGAGGAGATTGCGCGCGCGCTGCAGGGCGAGCGCGAGTACGGCGCCGACGTCATGCAGCTGCTGTACGTCGCGAACCGGTACGAGCGCAAGCCGGACCTGCGGCGCTGGCTGGACGGCGGCCTGATTCTGGTCTGCGACCGGTACACCGCCTCGAGCATCGCGTACGGCGAGGCCCAGGGCCTCGACGCCAGGTGGCTGGTCGAGATGCAGAAGTTCCTGCCCGTGCCGGCGCTGACGATCATGCTCGACATCGCCCCGGCGACCGCGGTCAAGCGCAAGGCCGTCGACCGCGACCGCTACGAGCGGGACCTGGCGATGCAGGAGCGCGTCCGCGAGAGCTACCGCCGGCAGGCTGACGAGCAGGCCTGGGTCGTGCTCGACGGCGAACGCGCCAAAGACGCGATTGCCGAGGACGTCTTCAACGAGGTGGCGCGACGACTCGCGCCGCTGTGAGCGCCCGCACTTCCCGCACGCCTGCTGCCTTCAGCACCACGGCGCACGCTTCCAGGGTTGCGCCGGTCGTGCAGACGTCATCCACCAGCACGACGATCGCGCCGGCAAGCCGACGGCCGCGTCGGGTCGCCGCGAACGCGCCGCGGACGTTGCGGTGCCGCTGCGCCGCAGGGAGAGCGGTCTGGGTCGCCGTGGCGCGGACCCGGCGAAGCGCCGGCACCACGGGCACGCCGAGGTGACCGGCCAGGTCGGCTGCCTGGTTGAAGCCGCGCTCCCGCTGCCGGGCCCGATGGAGCGGCACCGGCACGGCGCACGCGACCTCCGCCAGGAGTGTGCCGCCCTGCGCGCGCATGAGCGCGGCCAGGCGACCCGCCAGCGAGCGCCGGCCGTCGTACTTGAGGGCATGAACGATGGCCCGCAGGGCGCCGTCGTACGTCCCGATTGCGCGGGCGCGATCCACGGCTCGCGCCGTCCGCCGGCAACGGGGACAGCGCGCCTGGGGCAGGCTGACGACGCGCCAGGCGGGAAGCGGATCGCCGCAGGCGTCGCAGAGCGGCGGCGTGAGCAGCAGGATGGCGTTCCAGCACCGGTCGCAGACCGGACCCCGCGTGGGGCAGTCGAGCAGCTCGCCGCATGCCGCACACGCGGGCGCCAGGGCGACCGAGACGAGCGCGTCAGCCAGGACGCGCAGCCGGGAGGTCAACGCGGTCGGCATTGCCCCACAGCCGCTCGAGGCCGTAGAAGAGACGGGTCTCGGGCGCGAAGATGTGGACGATGAAGTCGAAGCAGTCCACGAGCACCCAGTCGGATCGATCGTAGCCTTCGACGTGCGCTGGTTTGACGCCGTGCGCCGCCAGCGTGTCGATGACCGCGTCCGCGATGGCGCGGATCTGGCGGGCGTTCTGGCCGGAGCAGATCACGAAATAGTCGGTGAACCCGGCCGCCTTTCGCAGATCCAGCACGACGAGGTCGGTCGCCTTCTTGTCCCCGGCCGCGGCGATCGTCCACTCCACCTCCTGCGGAAGGCGCGAAGATCTCCGGATCTTGTCAGTCTTGGCCATGCAACCTGCCTGCCGCGGCAAGCCGTCTAGTCATCGACGGCATCGCGGTCCCCGAGTGTCGACGTGTAAAGTCCGTGCTGTTCAATGTGTTGCCCGACGGCTGGCGGCACCATGCCGGCGATCGACTGTCCCGCCGCCGACCGGCGTCGGATGGCAGTCGACGACACGTCGGCCGTCGGCGCATCGATCAGAAAGATCGTCGGCCGCGCCGGCGGCGCCGCGCCCGTTGCCGTCTCCATTCGAGGAGCCAGCGCCGGCAGCCGATCCGGAAGGGCATCGACAGGGCTGCCGGGCCGCGACACGACGACGAAGTTGGCGGCGTCGACGATGGCCGGATAGTCCTTCCACGACTCGATCTCCGCAAACGCGTCGGCGCCGACGATGAAGAACAGCTCGGTCGGCGCGTACGCGCGATCGCGGAACCGCGCCAGGGTCGCGGTGGTGTAGGACGGCACGGGGTCGAGCAGCTCGACATCGGACGCCCGCCAGCCGGGCCGGCCGGCAACCGCCAGCGCGACCATCGCGAACCGGTGATAGGTCGATGCGACCGGCCGCGATCGATGCGGCGGAATGCTGGCGGCGATCACGTACACGCGGGTGAGCTCGAGCGCCTGGACCGCGGCGTCGGCTGCGTCGAGATGTCCCTGGTGAATCGGGTCGAACGTGCCGCCGAGAATGCCGATGCGCCGCGACATTACCTGCGAGCGTCAGCAGGCGACGCGGCCGGCACGTCGACGGCGGCCATCGCCGCGCGACGTTCCGCCGCGAGCGTCCGCCAGACGGCCTCGAGCAACTCGGGCACGCCGGCGCCGGTGGCCCCGGAGATGCGGAACGACGGCAGGCCGAGATCGCGCGCCCGCTTCTCCACGCTGGCGGCCCGCCCCTCGTCGTCGAGGACGTCGATCTTGTTCAGCGCGACCAGCTGCGGCTTGCGCGCAAGTCCGGGGTCGAACAGATCGAGCTCGCGGCGGACGGTGTCCAGGTCGGCCGCCGGATCGCGTCCCGTCTCGCCGCTGACGTCGATGAGATGCAGGAGCACTTTCGTGCGCTCGAGGTGCCGCAGGAACCGATCGCCCAGTCCATGGCCGCGATGCGCGCCTTCGATGAGCCCCGGCACGTCGGCGACGACGAAGCTCCGATCGTCGCTCATGCCCACGACGCCGAGGTTGGGCGTCAGCGTGGTAAACGGGTAGTTGGCGATCTTCGGCCGCGCGGCCGAGATGCGCGCGATCAGCGTCGACTTGCCGGCGTTGGGGAACCCGACCAGGCCGACGTCCGCCAGCAGCCGCATCTCGAGGCGGAGGTCCTTCTCGTCGCCGGGTTCGCCCGGCTCGGTCCGCCGCGGCGCGCGATTGGTGGACGAGGCGAAGCGCGCGTTGCCGCGTCCGCCGCGGCCGCCCTGCGCCACGACGACGCGCTCGCCCTCCGCCGCGAGATCCGCGAGGAGGCGGAGGGGCGCGTCCGCGTCGCCGGTCCGCTCGTACACCAGCGTGCCGATCGGGACTGCCAGTTCGAGGTGGTGTCCGTTCGATCCCGTGCGGTTCGACCCCTCGCCGTGGCCGCCGCGCTCGGCGGTGAACTCGGGATGATACCGGTAGTTGATGAGGGTGTTCGTGTGCGGGCTGGCGACGACGACAATCGAGCCGCCGTGCCCGCCGTCGCCGCCGCTCGGACCGCCGCGCGGGACGAACTTCTCCCGGCGGAAGGCCAGGCAGCCGCGGCCGCCGCTGCCCGCGGCGACATGGATGTCGACTTCGTCGACGAACACAGGTGAATCAGAGAATCGCAGATTGCCGATTGCCGAGTCGGTGACGAATCAGCAATCGGGACACGGTGCTCGACTACTCGACAGGGCGAACGCTGATGACGCGGCCGTGGGCGCCGTGGTCCTCGAACCGGACGCGGCCGGCGACCTTCGCGAAGATGGTGTCGTCCTTGCCGAGCCCGGCGTTGAGGCCGGGGCGGAACCGGCGCCCGCGCTGCCGCACGATGATCGTGCCGCCGGTGACCACGTTGCCGTCATGCGCCTTCACGCCCAGCCGCTGCGAGTTGGAGTCGCGGCCGTTCCGCGAGCTGCCTTGACCTTTCTTATGAGCCATTGCGTGACCTTCTTACTGCTCGCGGGGCCCCACCCCCGCTCGCGTGCCGTGACTTCGCTGTCCCTCGCGCTCGAGCGTAGACTCTCGCGCTCGGGTGTCGGCGCGGGGCCCCACCCCCGCTCGCGTGCCGTGGCTTCGCTGTCCCTCGCGCTCGAGCGTAGACTCTCGCGCTCGGGTGTCGGCGCGGGGCCCCACCCCGGCTCGCGTGCCGTGACTTCGCTGTCCCTCGCGCTCGAGCGTAGACTCTCGCGCTCGGGTGTCGGCGCGGGGCCCCTACCCCGGCTCGCGTGCCGTGACTTCGCTCTCCCTCGCGCTCAGATCACGATCTCGGTGATTCGTACTCGCGTGTAGACGGCGCGATGCCCCTTGGTCCGGCGCATGCCCTTGCGGCGCTTCTTCTTGAAGACCCGGATCTTCGGGCCGCGCGCCTCGCCGTCCACCACGCCCGTGACCCGGGCGTTGGCCACGTAGGGCGCGCCGGCCACGACGTCGCCGCCGTCCTTCTCGACCAACAGCACCTGTTCGAGCGTCAGCTCCGCGCCCGGCTCGCCCGCCGTCCCGTCGAGCACCACGACCGCGCCGGGCGTCACCTTCACCTGCCTGCCGCCGGCCTGAACGATTGCGTACATAGTCGACACCTGTGCAAAGGGGGTAGTGTACAGGCGAAGTGGCTCAGTTGTAAAGGATTTGGGCGGGTCAGACCGCGGTCGGATGTGACGGCTGGTACAGCCCCAGCTCGCCGCCGCTCGGAAGGCGGATCGTCGTCTTTCTGCCCCACGGCGCTTCGTCGACCGGCGAGCATGCCACCTTCTTCGCCGCGAGCGCGGCCATGGTCGCCGCCAGGTCGTCGCACATCAGATACAGCACGGCGCCCATGAGGGTGCGCTCGCCATGCCGCTGCGCGAAGACTTCGTCGCTCGGGTGCACCGCGGTCTCGGCTGGCGGCAGCGCGAAGATCAGCCACCCGTGCCCGGCGTCCACGTGCCGCCAGCCGAGCACGTCGCGAAGAAACGCCCGATCGGCGTCCGGGTCGGTGCTGTAGAAGAGGAAGTGCGCGCCCGTGATCATCTGATCGGCCCGCTCCACTCCGGAGCGGACCGGCCTACTTCAACAGGACCCGCGTGCCGCGGATCTTCTGGCTGCTGAGCGCGCTCAGGAAATCGGGCACGATCCGGTCCATGAGCTCGAAGTACGACGAGAGCGCGGGCGTGTTCTGCTGCGCGTTGTACAGCACCTCTTCCCGGTGCGACTCGGAGTACATCGTGGTGCCGGTGCGCCCGTCGATGAAGATGAACTTCGGCCGCAGGATGAAGCCCTTGCGCTCCTGATAGGTCCGGACGGGCACGACCCGACGGCGGCCCATGGCGTCGTACTCCTCGACTTCGCGCTGGACCATGCCGGAGCGCGTGTGCGGCGTGAAGAGCACCGTGCCCGTGACGATGAGGGGATTCTGATATTCCTCGCCGATCTTCTTCCAGTAGGCGGCGTTGGCGAAGAGGCGCTCGTACGGCTCGAGGTCCTTCTCGTCCTTGATCTTCTCCGGGAGCTGCAGCTGCTCGATGGTCTTTGGCAGGTCGGCGGCGCCCGTGGCGAGGCCGTCGGTCTTGTCCTCCGAGGGCACCGACTTGGTCTCGTCCCTCTGCGCGACCGCCATCAGCGGCAGGAGGTCGGCATCGATCACCTTGAGTGACGATTTCGTGCGGAGCTGGCTGCGCAGGAGCCTGACGGTCTCCTGATTGGTGTCCACGTCCTCCGAGCCGCCGGCGATGAAGCCGGCCACCAGGACGCGCTGGAAGGCGCTGACGTCCAGCTTCGGCTGGATGGGCGTCTCGATCGGGATTTCGAACGAATCGGCGCCGCAGGCGATGGGGATCGCGGCCGCCGCGGCCGCGACGAGCGCGAACGCCAGCCTACGGTTTCTCTTTCCCGTGCCCCGTCCGGTCATTGATTTCCTTGAAGAGCTCGTAGTTCTGCCGAATCTCGGCATTGTTCTGATCGAGATTGAGCGCCTTCTCGTAAGCCTTGCGCGCGTTGTCGAACTGACCTTCGTGCTCGTAGGCGATGGCGAGATCGTTGAACGCCGCGGCATAGGTCGGATCGAGCTCCGCGGCCTTTTCCCAGCGGTAGATCGCTTCGCGCCAGAGCCCCTTCTGGGCGACCTTGATGCCGAACTCGACCTGTTTCTTCGCATCCGATCTCGCGTCGGCGAGCGCAGGAGAAGCCGACACGACGGCGAGGCACGCGGCGACGATTGCCAGACGAAGATTCATGGTGGGTGAACGCTCACTATAGCTATTGGTGTCGGCCACTTGCAAGGTATTTGCTGAAAATTATGCGTCTTCGGAGCAAGGCATATGCCACGCAGTCGTGGACGGAATCCCCGGAAAGTGCTCGCCCGGGGCCTGTCGCGTTTACCAATCCCGTCAATGCCTGTCCTGAATCGACGGTACGCGAGGACGCCGATTGCCGTCGGTTATGCCGATTGCCGTCAGTTATAATGATGACGAGGTCGGGCCCGGCGTATCGACGCGGGGAGTGGTTCTTCTGTGACATGGCCGCTCCGCGCCGGGACTGGCCATGGCCGATCTGGACCACCTCGTCGCGCTCTCGCTTCTTCCATCCTGGACGCGCCGCCTCGCTGCCGAACAGCTTCGCCACCGCGACTCGCCGGCCACGGTTCTCGAGCGGCTGGTCTCGATTTGCTGCGCCGGGCAGCCCGCCAAACGCGCGGAGCTCTCGGCCGCGGCCGAGCGAGCGATTCGTCGCGCGGCCGAGCGGGCAATCGGAGCGATTGGCTGGTCCGACGCGGCGTATCCGGCCGCGCTGGCCGCCGTTCCCGATCCGCCGCCGGTTCTCTGGTTCAGGGGCACGCCGGCCGCGCTCGAGCGTCCGGCGGTGGCGATTGTCGGGTCGCGCGCCGGATCGCCGTACGCCCTCGCCGTTGCTGCGCGCCTTGCCCGGGACCTCGCCGGCCGCGGCCTCGCCGTGGTCAGCGGCTTGGCGCGGGGGGTCGACTGCGCGGCGCACCGTGGAGCCCTGGCCGAGGGGGGCATCACGGTGGCCGTCCTCGGCTGCGGAGCCGACATCGTCTATCCGGCTGAGCATGCCGCGGTGGCGGAGGACATCTGCCGGAACGGAATCGTCGTGTCCGAGCTCGTGCCCGGGACGCCGCCGCTGCCGTGGTGCTTTCCCCTTCGCAATCGGATCATCAGCGGTCTGTCGCGCGCGGTGGTCGTTATAGAGGCCGGCGAACGGAGCGGGTCGCTCATCACCGCCCGGGCCGCCCTCGAGCAGGGCCGCGACGTCCTGGCGGTGCCCGGAAACGTGCTCACCGGCAGGAACCGGGGGGCCCACGCCCTCTTGAGGGACGGCGCAAAGATCGTCGAGACCGCAGACGATATTTTGGAAGAGCTCGGGATGGTCCCGGACCCCGAACAGAGCCGGTCGGCGTCCAAGGACCTGGCGCGGGAGTCTGTCCGGAACCGTCCCGATCCCATTCTCGACTGTCTGCCTCACGGCGAAAGTTGTGATCTGGAAAGCATTTGCGAGCGTTCGGGGCTGACCGTGGCCAGGGCGCTGCCGCGGCTGCTCGACCTGGAACTGCAGGGGTGGGTCCGGCGGGCGGGAGGTGGCCGGTTCGTCCGGGTTTGACAGTCCATGCTAGGGTGAAAGAAAGGCTCAGGGCTAAGGGCTGAGGGAGCCCGGAGCCGAAAGTTGAAATGATGCCGAAAGCACTGGTGGTGGTCGAATCGCCGGCCAAGGCGAAGACGATCAACAAGTATCTGGGGCGCGACTACAAGGTGGTCGCGTCGATGGGGCACGTCCGGGACCTGCCGAAGAGCAAGCTGGGCGTCGACGTCGACAACGATTTCACCGAGCAGTACGAATCGATCGCCTCGCGTAAAAAGGTCATCAAGGAGCTCAAGGACGCCGCGAAGGACGCCACCGACATCTACATCGCGACCGACCCGGATCGCGAGGGCGAGGCGATCGGCTGGCATCTGATTCACGAGCTCGCCGGGCGGAAGCGGAAGATCCACCGGCTCACCTTCAACGAGATCACGAAGAGGGCCGTGCAGGAGGCGTTCAAGCACCCGCGCGGCATCGACGAGAAGATGGTCGCGGCGCAGCGCGCGCGCCGGGTGCTCGATCGGCTGGTCGGCTACAAGATCAGCCCTCTGCTCTGGGACAAGGTCCGGCGGGGCCTGAGCGCGGGGCGCGTGCAGTCGGTCGCGCTGAAGCTGGTCTGCGATCGCGAGCAGGAAATCGAACAGTTCGTGCCCGAGGAGTACTGGTTCCTGTTCGCGCGGCTGGCCGGGCCGCAACCACCCGAGTTCGAGGCGAAGCTGGTCAAGAAGGACGGCGAGACGCTCCGGGTCGCCAACCAGGAGCAGGCTAAGGCGATCCTCGCCGATCTCGAGCAGGCGGCGTGGACGGTTCGATCGGTCACCACGAGGGAACGGAAGCGGAATCCGCCTCCGCCCTTCATCACGAGCAAGCTGCAGCAGACGGCGCGCTTCCCGGTCCGCAAGACGATGATGCTGGCCCAGCAGCTGTACGAAGGCATCGAGCTGCCGGGCCTCGGCGTGGACGGGCCGGTCGGCCTGATCACGTACATGCGGACCGACTCGGTGCGCGTCGCCGACGAGGCGCTCACGGCCGTGCGCGACTTCGTCAAGGGCACCTTCGGCGATGAGTACCTGCCCGAGAAGCCGAACCTCTACAAGTCCAAGGCGGACGCCCAGGACGCGCACGAGGCGATCCGGCCGACCTCGATGCAGTACGACCCCGAGACCGTCCGGCCTCACCTGACGCCCGATCAGTACTCGCTGTACCGGTTGATCTGGAACCGTTTCGTCGCGTCGCAGATGACGCCGGCGACCTTCGACGAGACCACCGTCGACATCGCGGCGGGGGCGTATCTGTTCCGCGTCAAGGGCACGGTGCCGAAGTTCGCCGGCTGGCTGGCCACCTACGGGCAGCAGGGTGCCGACACGGACGGCGCCGAAGCACCGCGCGCGACCGACGCGGGGGCCGGCGGCGTGCCGGCCGGCGGGGACGATGACGAGGCCGCCTCCGGCGTGCTGCCCCCTCTCACCGAAGGCGATCGGCTGGACCTGAAGCTTTTGCGGCCGGAGCAGAAGTTCACCCAGCCGCCGCCGCGCTTCACGGAGGCCACGCTGGTCAAGGAGCTGGAGGAGAACGGCATCGGCCGGCCGAGCACGTACGCGTCGATCATCGCGGTGCTGCAGGATCGCGACTACGTCAACAAGCTCGAAGGCCGCTTCAAGCCGACGGCGCTCGGACGCATCATCGAGCAGCTGCTCGTCACCAGCTTCGACGACATCATCGACGTCGAGTACACGCGGAACCTCGAGGAGGATCTCGACAAGATCGAGCAGGGCAAGACCGACTACGTGAAGACGCTGGAAGGCTTCTACAAGAAGTTCAAGAAGGACCTGGCGCGCGCCGACAAGGACATGATCGATCTCAAGAAAGGCATCGAGATCGGCGAGGCGTGCGAGAAGTGCGGGGCGCCGATGCTGAAGAAGGTCGGCAAGTTCGGTCCCTTCATCGCCTGCAGCGCCTATCCCGACTGCACGAACACGCGCGAACTCGAGACGAGCGAGCCGGAGTCCGACACGGGCGAGGAGGAGATCGAGCCGTGCGAGAACTGCGGACGGCCGATGGTGGTCAAGCGCGGACGGTTCGGCCAGTTCCTCGCCTGCACCGGCTATCCGGAATGCAAGACGACGCGCAAGCTGATCGCGACCAAGCAGGGCGGCCTCAAGGCGGCCAAGCCGGACCAAATCCTCGACGAGAAGTGCCCGCGCTGCGGCTCCAACCTGGTGATCAAGCAGGGCCGCTTTGGCGAGTTCACCGCGTGCACCAACTATCCGGAATGCCGGTATGTGAAGCACAAGACGACCGGCGTGAAGTGCCCGAAGGACGCCGACAAGGGCGGGGAGATTGTCGAGCGCAAGTCGAAGCGGGGCAAGGTCTTCTTCGGCTGCTCGAACTACCCGGACTGCGACTTCGTGCTGTGGAACCGGCCGGTCGACGAGAAGTGCCCGAGTTGCGGCGCGCCCTACCTGGTCGAGAAGACGACCAAGAAGCACGGCCGGCAGATTCTCTGCCACAACGACGACTGCGACTACGTGCGGAGCGAGGAGCTGGTCGAGACGCCCGCCTGACCAGGCGCTGAATTGCCCATTACCATCATCGGCGGGGGGCTCGCCGGTTCCGAAGCGGCGTGGCAGGCCGTGTCCCGCGGCGTGCCGGTCCGCCTGCACGAGATGCGGCCGGTTCGTCCGACGGCGGTTCACAAGACCGACCGGCTCGCCGAACTGGTCTGCAGCAACTCGTTCCGGGGCGACAAGCTCGACAACGCCGTCGGCCTCCTCAAGGAGGAAATGCGGCGGCTCGGCTCGCTCGTCATGCGCGCGGCGGAAGAGAGCCGCGTGCCGGCCGGCGCGGCGCTCGCCGTCGATCGCGACCGCTTTGCCGACGCGATCACCCGCGTCCTTGCCGGCCACCCGCTCGTCACCATCGTCCGCGGCGAGGTGACGGCCATTCCCGATTCCAGCGAGCAGTCGCCGGTCATCCTCGCGACCGGGCCCTTGACCTCTGACGATCTGTCCGCCGATGTCGCCCGGCTCGTGGGCGCCGAGCACCTCTATTTCTACGACGCCATCAGCCCGATCGTGCTCGCCGACAGCCTGGATCGATCGAAGGTGTTCCGTCAGTCGCGGTGGGACCGGAGCCTCTCCGGGATCCGGCCGCCGGCCGCCGGTCCGGCGTGCGGCGTGGACGACGGACAGGGCGACTATCTGAACTGTCCTCTCACGCGCGAGGAATACGATCGGTTCCACGACGCGCTCGTGTCGGCGGAGTCGGCCACGGTGCACGATTTCGACAAGGAGCGGTTTTTCGAAGGGTGCCTGCCGATCGAGGTGATGGCGCACCGCGGCCGCGATACGCTCCGGTTCGGCCCCATGAAGCCGGTCGGCCTCGTCGATCCGCGCACGGGCCGCCCGCCGTACGCGGCCGTCCAGCTGCGGCAGGACAACATCGCCGGGGATCACTACAGCCTCGTCGGCTTCCAGACGCAGCTCAAATGGGGCGAGCAGGCGCGCGTGCTGCGCCTCGTTCCCGGGCTGGAGCAGGCCGAGTTCGTCCGCTTCGGCATGGTGCACCGCAACACGTACGTGAACGGGCCGACGGTCCTGGCCGAGACCTGGCAGGTGCGCCGCCGGCCGACGCTCCTCCTGGCCGGCCAGATGTCGGGAGTCGAGGGGTACGTGGAGTCGGCGGCGTCGGGGCTGCTCGCAGGCATCAACGCCGCGGCGCTGGCCCGCGGCCGGCCGACGGCGACGCTGCCGCGGACCACCGCCATCGGGGCGCTGGCCTACTACGTGTCTCACGCCGACCCCGCGCACTACGAGCCGTCGAACATCACCTTCGGCATCATGCCGGCGCTCGATCGGCCGCCGCGCGACAAGGCGGCTCGCAAGCTCGCCATCGCGGACCGTGCGCTCGAGGCGCTCGACGCGTGGCGGCACGAGGCGACCGCCCCTGAGGGTCCCTCGCCGCCGATGACCCAGGTGATCGGGTGAGAGAGCACCTGAAGGCCTTCCTGGCCTTTCTCGAGTTGAACCGCAACGCGTCGGTCCGGACCGTGCTCGCGTACGAGAGCGACCTCACGCAGTTCATCTCGCACGTGGCGCGAGTCGGGGGAACGGCGCCGCGCGAGGTGTCGCCCGCACAGCTCGACCTCGCC
This sequence comes from uncultured Acidobacteriota bacterium, assembly GCA_963840225.1. GTDB lineage: Bacteria > Acidobacteriota > Vicinamibacteria > Vicinamibacterales > CAVVIG01 > JBLMXQ01. Next base: position 331,907 of record CAWIYH010000003.1, on the reverse strand, counting down.
GCCCTCCGGAGCTTTCTGGCCGAGCTGCACAGGGCGGGGCAGTCGCGCGCCACCGCCGCACGGAAGCTCGCCGCCATCCGCACCTTCCTGCGGTATCTGCGGCGTGAGGGCTCAATCGATACGGATCCGGGCGCCCTCGTGCCGACGCCGAAGCGGGAAGTGCGCATGCCCGCCCACCTCTCCGAGCGCGAGATGGCGACCCTCATCGACGCCCCCGACGGCGAGGCGCCTCTCGGCCGCCGCGACCGCGCGATTCTCGAACTGTTCTACGCGTCGGGCCTCCGGCTGAGCGAGCTGGCAGGCCTCGACGTCGAAGACGTCCACCTGAGCGCACGAATGGTGCGGGTGCTCGGCAAGGGAGGCAAGGAGCGGATCGTCCCCTTCAATTCGAGCGCGGCCGGGGCGCTGCGTTCGTACCTGCAGGATCGCGCGGACCTGGTGCGCGGCCGCGAGGGCCACGCGGGGGGGGGCCGGACGGCGTCGGGAGGGCGGCATGGGGGCCGGACCCGCGCCCCGCGGCCGTCCGGGCGTTCGAACCCGCTGTTCCTGAACTACCGGGGGTCGCGGCTGACGATCCGCAGCATCGACCGGCTGGTCCGGCGGTACGCGGCGGCGGCGACGATGCGCCCAGGCATCAGTCCGCACGCGCTGCGTCACTCATTCGCTACGCACCTGCTGCAGCGTGGCGCGGACCTGCGGGCCATCCAGGAACTGCTCGGTCACGCCCGGTTGAGCACCACGCAGCGCTACACGCACGTCAACGCCGCCCAGCTCCTCGAGGTGTACCGGAAGTCGCATCCGCGCGCGCGCGGCCGCGGACGGTAACGGCCCCGCCGGGGCGGCGCGCGTTGGCGGCTCGCTGACCGAGGGCGGGCCCACGGCGCGACAGCGCGCCAACGGACCGAGCGGCGGACCGGCGGCCGACCTCGTCGGTCTAGGACGCGGCCGCCACGGGCGGGTTCAGCGGGGCCGCCCGCCGCCCGCGCGGGAACTCGATGCCAAGCGTCTTGATCTTGTAGTTCATCACGCGGGGGCTGATCGACAGCAGTTCCGCCGCGTCCTTCTGCACCCAGTTCGACATCCTCAAGGCTTCGATGAGCGCGTGCCGCTCGATGTCCTCGAGCGGGATGCCGGTCGGGGGGATCTTGACGACCGACGCCTGGTCGCGGGCTCCGCCGGTGCTGGCCACTTCGCCGAGCCGCAGGTCGGTCGTCGCGATCACGGCGGTCTCGGCCAGCAGCATGGCGCGCTCGATCGTGTTCTCGAGCTCGCGGATGTTGCCTGGCCAGTTGTAGCGCATCAGCATCTTCTGGGCGTCGGTCTCGATCCCTTCGATTTTCTTCTTCAGCTCGGCCGAGAAGCGGCGGATGAAGGCGTGCGCCAGCGGCACGATGTCGTCCTTCCGCTCGCGGAGCGGCGGCATCTCGATCGACACGACGTTGAGGCGGTAGTACAGGTCCTCCCGGAACTGGCCGTTCTGGACCATCATCGACAGGTCCCGGTTGGTCGCCGCAATCAGCCGCACGTCGACCCGCAGGGTGCGGGTGCCGCCGAGGCGCTCGAACTCGTGCTCCTGCAGAACGCGCAGGATCTTGGCCTGCGTGCTGGGCGACATGTCGCCGATCTCGTCGAGGAACAGCGTGCCGCCGTCGGCCTGCTCGAAGCGCCCGATGCGCTGCTTGTCCGCCCCGGTGAAGGCGCCCTTCTCGTGGCCGAACAGCTCGGACTCGAGCAGGTTCTCCTGCAGCGCCGCGCAGTTGACCTTGACGAAGCTCCGCGACGAGCGGAGGGAGTTGTGGTGGATGGCGCCGGCAATCAGCTCCTTGCCGGTCCCCGTTTCGCCGCGGATGAGCACGGTCGTGTTGCTCTTGGCGACCTTGCGGACGATGTCGAGGACGCGCTGCAGGGCGGCGCTGGAGCCGACGATGCGGTCGAACTCGTACTGATCCTGCTGGGCGCCGCGGAGGTACTCGAGGTCGTTCTTCACGCGCTTGACCTCGATCGCCTTGTCGATCTTGACCTCCATCTCCTCGATTTCGAACGGCTTCTGGACGTAGTCGAAAGCGCCGATCTTCATCGCTTCGACCGCCGTGGTCACCGACCCGAAGGCGGTCATCAGGATCACGGCGGTGGTCGGGTGGAGCGCGCGCGCGGTGCGGAGGACGTCGAGGCCGTCGCTCCCGCCCATCTTGAGGTCGCTCAGCACGACGTCGTAGTAGCCGTCGTGCAGCCTCTCGATGGCGGCATTGCCGTTGGAGGCCTCGTCCACATCGTGGCCCGCCTCCGAGAGGCCGCGGGCGAGCCCGCGCCGGAGCGCGTCGTGATCGTCGGCGATAAGGATGCGTCCCATAACTTGTATCCTGCGCTGAACCGGCTGGTGCTATCTGAACCAGGCCCCGCCGTTCGAGGCGGGCAGGGTCACCCGGAACCGCGTACCGGCGCCCGGCGTGCTGCTCACGTCGATGCGCCCGTCGTGGGCGTCCACGATCTTCCGAACGATCGCGAGCCCAAGCCCCGACCCCTGGGGCTTGGTCGTGAAGAACGGGTTGAAGATCCGGTCGGTCAGCTCGGCCGGCACCCCCGGTCCATCGTCGGACACCTCCACGATGACGGTCGGCGTCGCCGCCTGTGGTTCACGGGCGAACGCCGGATCCTCCTCGAGCGCACCCGCGCGGGCCGCCAGCACGATGGCGCCGCGCCCCTCGAGCGCTTCGAACGCGTTGGCGATCAAATTCGTGAACACCTGACAGAGCTGGTGGTTGTCCACCTCGAGCACCGGCACGTCGGGCGCGATCTCCACCTGCACCCGGACGTCGCCGCGACGCGCTTTCGACTCGGCCAGCGTGACTGCCTGCTGCAACACGTCGGCCACGTTGGTCTGTTCCACCTGCAGCCGGATCGGCCGCACGAACTCCAGCATTTCCACGACAATCGCGTTGGCGAGCTTGGCCTCCGAGATGATGTCGGCGAGGAGCGACTGCGCGCCCTTCGAGTCCGGGACCTGACGGCGGAGCAGTCCCGCCATCACCTCGATGCCGGCCAACGGGTTCTTCAGCTCGTGCGCGATGCCCGCCGCCATCTCGCCCAGCGACGCGAGGCGGTCGCGGAGCCGCTCGCGCTCTTCCATCTGCTCGACCTGCGTGAGGTCCTTGAAGAACAGGACCGCGCCTATCGCCCGGCCCGCATCGTCTATCACCTTCGACAGGGTGTAGCCGATCACCCGGTCGAGCTCCTTCAGTCGCAGCTCGGCGCGGTTGGGCAGGTGGCTCAACTCGAACGCACCGGTCAACACGCGGATCACGTCGTGCCGCGCCCGCAGCACCTCGGTGAACGGCCGTCCCAGGTCGTCGGCCCGGCGCACGAGCCCGAAGATCCGGTACGCGTCGTCGTTCATCAGCATGAGGGAACCGTCGCGCGCGATCGCGAGCACGCCGTTCCGCATGCTGCCGACCAGCTGGCGGAAGAATCGATCCTCGGGTGGCGCGGCAGGACCTCCGGTCGCCGGCCTGGATCGCCGTACCGCGCCCGGCGGAGAGGCCGCGCGCCGGCCGGCACGCGCGTGAGACCGCTGTGGCATGTCGGGCATAATCGACGCGCAGTCTTCGCCTTCGAGGTCAGCTCGTCTATGCCCGAAAGGGCAAAGCGTATGCCCGCAGCGGGCCGCTGAAAGACGAGGAAATGCCGCCGGAAATCATCCGGTTGAGGTCGTCGAACCCGACCCGATTATAACAAAAATGTAATCAAATCACAGATCCGAGCGCGGAGCCGGAATCCTCAGACCGTCTCGGAGGCGGTCTGCAGCAGCTCCCACTGGTGCATCAGGTCGCCGACCTCCCACATCAGCGCCTGGTGGCGATCGACGAGCGGTTGCGCCGCGATGCGGTCGTCGTAGAAGCCGGGAGCCGACATCGCCGCCTCGAGATCGCGAATCGCGCGCTCACGCTCGGCAATGCGGGCTTCGAGGTCGTCGATGCGCGTCTGTCGCGCCTGTTCGGCGCGCTGCCGCCGCCGCGCGGCTGCGTCGGCGCGTTTTCGGTCCTCTCGCGACGGCGCTGCGGGGCCGGGCTCGCGCCGCGGCACGCTGCCGTGATTCGCGACGTTCTCCGCGCGCGGCGGCGCCGCCGTCGGACCCGCGCCATGCACGCTCCTGGCGGCCGGCGCCGGCCGTCGACGCTCGGCCTCCTGCGTCGCGGCCCTGCGACCGTCGCCTGCCGCGCGGCCGATCCGCTCGTCGGGATGGCTCTTGTGCCACAGGAACTCGGCATACGTGCCGGGATACACGACCGCGTGACCGTCGCCGACCTCGATGACCTTCGTCGCGAGCCGTTCGACGAAGTAGCGATCGTGCGAGACGAAGATCAGGGTGCCGCTGTAGTCCGCGAGGGCGTCGAGCAGGACGTCCTTCGAGTCGAGATCGAGGTGGTTGGTCGGTTCGTCGAGCAGCAGCGTGTTCGACGGCCGGAGGAGCATGCGCGCGACGGCGAGCCGCGTGCGCTCGCCGCCCGACAGCACCCGCACGCGCTTGTACACATCGTCGCCCGAGAAGAGGAACCCGCCGAGGATGTTGCGGACGGCCGGCACCATCTGGGTCGGCGAGCCGGACGCCAGCGTCTCGTAGACGGTCGGGGCCGGATCCATCCGCGTCGCTTCGTCCTGGGCGAAGTACTGCGGCACCACGTGATGGCCCTCGACGCGCCGGCCGGCGTCGGGCGCTTCCTCGCCGGACAGCATCCGCATCAAGGTCGACTTGCCCGCGCCGTTCGGGCCGACGAGCGCGATGCGGTCGCCGCGCTCGATGTGGAGGCTCAGGTTCCGGAACACGACGAGATCGCCGTACGCCTTGCGGACGCCCGACAGCTCGAGGACCGTCCGGCCGCTCTTCCCGCACGACGGGAAGGTGAAGTGGATCTTCTTCCGCTCGGGCGGCACCTCGATCGGCACCACCTTCTCGAGCAGCTTGATCCGGCTCTGCACCTGCGACGCTTTCGTGGCCTGGTAGCGGAACCGGTCGATGAACATCTTGACGCGGGCGACCTCTTCGTCCTGCTCGCGCTTGGCCTTGCGCAGCGCCTCGATTCGCGCCTGGTGCTCGACGAGGTACTGGCTGTAGTTGCCGACGTAGTCGGTGAGCGTCCTGAGCGTCAGGTCGGCGATGCGCGTGACGACGGCGTCGAGGAAGAAGCGATCGTGGGAGACGAGGATGACCGCGTGCGGATAGCCGATGAGGTACTCCTCGAGCCAGTTGCGCGCCTCGAGGTCCAGGTGATTCGTCGGCTCGTCGAGCAGCAGCAGGTTCGGCTGCCCGAGCAGGAGCTTGGCCAGCGCGATGCGCATCTGCCAGCCGCCGGAGAAGGTCTCCGTGCGACGCTCGAAATCCCCCGTCTTGAACCCGAGGCCCTGGAGCACGGTGGCGGTCTTCAGCTCGATGCTGTAGCCGTCGCGGAGCCGGAACCGGTCCTGCAGGTCGCTGTAGCGCGACAGCATGGCGTCGTGGTCGGCCTCCGGAATGGCCGGATCGCCCAGCCGCTCCTCCAGCCCGTGCATCTCGGCCTTGATCGCGAGCAGCTCCGCGAAGGCGCCCGACGCCTCCTCGAACAGCGTGTGCCCGGCATGGGTCAGGCCATCCTGGGGCAGGTAGGCGACGGTGAGCGCTGCCGGTTTGAGGATGCCGCCCGAGTCGGGCTCGTCGAGGCCGGCCATCAGGCGCAAGAGGGTGGTCTTGCCCGCCCCGTTGGGCCCGCACAGGCCGACGCGCTCGCGGTCCGTGATCTGCCAGGTGACGTGGTCCAGGAGGACCCGGTCGCCGAACGACTTGGTGAGCTCAGAAAGCTGGATCATGCTGACAGGGAACCACTTATTCTAACACGCGGTGGGCTCGTGGTTGCGAGTGGGTTCGGGGGCCTGAGGCGCGGCCCCGCAGCCCGCCGGCGTCATGCCCGGTGAAATCGAACGAGGGGAAGGCCCGGCAGAACCCTCTCGGGTGCGCGATTGCTATTCGCCCAGAGCTTTTGCCGCGGCAGCGAGCACCTGCGGGACGCGGAACGGCTTGGTGAGATAGCCCGCCACGCCCAGGTTCACGGCCTCGATGGCGCTCGACTCGGTGGAAAACCCAGTGATGATGATGACCGGCAGGTCGGCCTTGTACCGCTTCGCCTCGCGAATGACGGTGAGGCCGTCCATCCCCGGCATCTTGAGGTCGGCGATAAGCAGGTCGTACGGATACATGCGCATGCGGTCCAGGGCGGAGCGGCCGTCGGGAGCGACGTCCACGTCGTACTCGGCGAGGGCCAGCGTCTTGGCGAGCAGATCGCGGATGCTCGCCTCGTCGTCGACGACGAGGACGCGGGGCCTGGCGTTGACGCTCGCGGGACGGGGCGGAGTCGCCGCCGCGCGGGCGGCGCCGCGCGGGCGCTGGCTGTCGAGCCACGCGTCGATGTCGCGCTTGCGAAAGCGCCACTGGCGTCCGACGCGGACGGCCGGGATCTTGCCGGCCTTGATCAGCCGGTAGACCGTCCGCAGGTTCACCTGGAGATACTCCAGGACTTCCTCGGTCGTCAGAAAAGTCTCGTCAATCATTGCGTCTACGCTCTGGCGCGGCAGGCAGCTCGATCGTGAACACCGCGCCGCCCTCGGGATGGTTTGCCGCCACGATCTGCCCGCCGTGCTCCTGGACGATACCGTAGGCGATGGCCAGGCCGAGTCCCGTGCCCTTGCCCACTTCCTTGGTCGTGTAGAACGGTTCGAAGATCCGCGTCAGCACGTCCGGGGAGATGCCGCCGCCGGTGTCCCGCACCGTGACGATGATGCCGCGGTCGCCCGCCGTCGCCGTGGTCACGTCAATCCGGCCGGGCCGCCCGGTCGCCGCGATGGCCTGCTCGGCGTTCATGACGATATTCAGAAACGCCTGGTGGATGAGCAGGGGGTCGCTCTGCACACGAGGCAGCTTCTCGTCATAGTGTCTCACGACTTCGATGCTGGCGGCGCGGCAAGCCGGCGAGCGGAGCGCCAGCACTTTCTGCATGACGCCGTTGACGCTGACCGGACGGCGGGCGAGCCGGCGCGAGCCGGCGAAAACCAGCAGGTTGCGGACGATCTTCGCTGCGCGGTCGGCTTCACGGTAAATTGTCTGCACCTCTTTCCGCAGCTGCTTGGGAAAGGCGCCGGTCGCGCGCATCAGCTCGAGGTGGCCGAGCACGCCCTGCAGCGGGTTGTTCAGCTCATGGGCGATGCCGGCGACGAACTGGCCGAGCGCCGCGAGCTTCTCCGACTGGGTGAGACGCTGGCGCAGTTCCTCGCGCTCGGTCTCCAGCCGGACCTGCGGCGTCAGGTCGCGGGCCACCATCACGCTGCCGCCGCGCTCGCTCTCCGCGTTCAGGAGGTCGCTAATCGTGACGATGAACGATCCGTTCAGGCGCGGATCGACGATTTCGCGCGTCGACGTGTCCGCGTCGTGGGCCTCGCTCGAGGCGTGCTCGGCCAGCCAGGCGGCCAGGTCCGGTCCGACGTAGTCGGCGAGCGGCCGATCGAGCAGGTCGCCCCGCAACTGGGACACCCGGGCGGCGAACGCCTGGTTCACGTGGACGATCCGCCCCCGGCGATCCGACACCGCGACCAGGTCGGTGATCGAGTCGAAGGTGTTCTCGAGCTCGCGACGCGACCGCATGACATCTTCGAGCAGCTGCATGTTCTCGACGGCGCTCGACAGCTGGCGACCGAGCTCGTCGGCTCGATCGAGCAGCGCGAGCTCGCCACCCGGCTCGACGCGCACCCCTTCGAAGACGATCGTGCCGAGCGCGCGGCGGCAGCCGCGGAGCGGGACCGTCACGACCGCCGTCGCGGATCCCTCCGGCGGCGTGACGAGCTCGGCTCGGATGCGGCGCATCGCCACGGCCGTCGGCGCCGCGGCGTCGTCCGTGCTGACGCGCACGCCGCGTGCGGCGTGCGCCGGGTCCGACGACGCCTTGAGCACGAGGTGCCGCGCCCGGCGCTCGTGGATCCAGACCGACGTCCGATCGGCGCCGAACAGGCGGTTCGCCCCGTGGCAGAAGATGTCGAGGCCGGCGGCGAGGCTCAAGGTCGCCGACAGGCTCTCGGCGAACTCGGCGAGCAGCGCCCGCACGTCCCGCTCCATCTCCTCGGACTGTCGCAGCCGGAACAGTTCGAGCGCCACGACGAACTCGTCGGCGACGGTCGGCGCGGCCCCGAGCACCGACGAAGGCGGGACCTCGGCGAATCCGATCGCCAGCAGCCCCACGCGCTCGTCGCCCCTGACGAGGGGCACGACCAGCGCGGCGAACGTGCCGAGGCGCGCGGAGAGATCCGGCATGCGCGCGACCGCGCGCTCGACGAGCGATGGCGTGCGCGTGGCGAACGCCGTCTCGATCAGCGCCGCTTCGGCGTCCCCCGGGGCGAGCGGATCGGTCGGGAGGGCGTCGATCCCGGAGCCGGAGGTCGCGATCAGGGCGCCGTTGCGCGGGTTGTGCTCGAAGAGGAGGGTACAGATTCCGCCGGTCAGCGCGGCCGCGTGCTGGTGGAGCTCCGGCAGCGCGTCGATGAGGCGCGGCGTGTGGGCCAGCAGCGCGAGGAAGGTCGGCGCGGCGGTTCCGGTGCCGGGCCCCGCTCGATGGGCGCCCGTCGTGCGACGTCCCGTGTTCGGCATGCGATAGGCGCGAAGCCTCGGAGGTCCGGAAGCCAGCGGCCGGCGGGGATTGTACGCCAACGGCGCTCGGGTGACAAAGCCGACCGCGGCGCTCCCGGATTGCCCTGCGGCTCCGGTAAGTGGCGGACCGACTGGCGGTTAGGTACGACGGCGGTATAATGGCCCCGCGCGGCCGGCCGCCCCGACTCTCCGCCGGCGTTCGCCGTCTAACCTAATCAGAAGAGAGGCCCGCCGCGCTCCGCATGACGTGGACGGACGAAGAGCTCGTCGCCCGATCGGTTGGCGGCGATGCGGACAGTTTCAACGAGCTCGTGCTTCGATGGGAACGGCCCATCTACGCCCTCGCGTACCGCACGATCGGCCGCGAAGAGGATGCGCGAGACGTCTGCCAGGAGACGTTTCTCCGGGCATTTCGCGCGCTTCCCGGGTTTCGCGGCCAGGCGAAGTTCTCCTCCTGGCTGTACCGTATCGCGCTCAATCTCTGCCGCGACTTCGTGCGCCGCGAGCGGCGCACGCCGGTCGTCCAGGCGCCGGACGAGATGGATCTGGTGGAGCTGGCGGCAGCGCGCGAGCCGTCCGAGTCGATCGAGACGCTGGTGGCGCGGCGCGACCTGACCCGCGTCGTCGAGCAGGCGATGGCCCTGCTGCCGGATGAGCAGCGGACGGCCATCATCCTCAAGGAGTACCACGGGCTGACGTTCCAGGAGATCGCCGATCTCGTCGGATGCCCGCTCAGCACGGTGAAGACGCGGCTCTATCAGGGCCTGTCCGTGCTCCGACGCGAGCTGAAGGCCACCGGCGCGACGCGCGCATCCTAGCGGCATGACTGTCATGACTGATCCTGAGACCTACTGCGGCTTTCCGGGCGATCGCGACGAGGTGCTGGTCGCCTATCTCTACGACGACATCGAACCACCCGAGCGGGCGTCGTTCGAGGCGCACCTGCTCACGTGCATGCCCTGCCGCAGCGAGCTCGAGGCGCTGCGCGGGGTTCGCACCCAGCTCGCCCGCTGGGCGCCGCCCGAGCCGGGCCGGGCGCCGGCGGCCGTATCGGCTCCCACGCGCCGATGGTGGCGTGAGATTCCGGTGTGGACCCAGGTGGCCGCGGCCCTGCTCGTGTTCGGCGTCGCGGCCGGCATCGCGAACCTGGACATCCACTACGATCGAACCGGCCTGTCGATTCGGACCGGCTGGTCGCGCCAGCCCGCGGTGGCCGCGTCGATTGGATCGGCCGCGCCCTGGCGCGCCGACCTGACCGCCTTCGAGCAGCGGCTCCGGACCGAGTTCCACCCGGCCGTTGCCCCCGTCGTCGCCACGCCGGCCGCGGCCGGCCGGGCGGTCGACGAAGGGGACCTGCTCCGGCGCGTGCGCGCGCTCGTCGACGAAAGCGAGCGCCGCCAGCAACGCGAGCTCGCCCTCCGGATTGCCCAGGTCGTGCGCGAGTCCGACGCGCAGCGCCGCGCCGACCTGGTGCGCATCGATCGCAGCCTCGGGCAGGTGCAGAACGACACGGGCGTCGAAGTCATGAGGCAGCGCGAGCTGCTTAACTATCTCGTGCGCGTGTCACAACGACAGTAGCCGTTCGCACCGCCGGTGGTGCGGTGGGACTCATGAACGTCCGGAATTCGGAGAGAGCGATGAGATCGAACCTGGCGGGCGTGGTCGGTGCGGTGATTTTCGGCATGGCGGCGCCCGTCGGCGCGCAGGCGCCCGCGCCGGCAGCCGATCCTGTGGCGCAGACGGCGGCGCCGGCGCCGAAGCCCGAGCCGACCGACGCCGAACAGAAGCAGTCGCGATATCAGATCGGCGTCATGGAGCGCGTGCTGGAAGGCGCGGTGGAGCACGGCGCCTCGATGACGCGCGACCGCCTGCAGAAAGTCGTCCCGGCGGCGATGCTCCTGACCGACAACGCGCGGGTCCGCGGGTTCCGCCTCGACGGCTATGGCGTGTTCTTCGACGTGGTCGTCCCCGACATGCAGGGACCGCTGCTCTGGAGCTTCCGCACGCTCGACAAGAACGACCTCGGCCTGCAGAGCGCGCTCAAGGCGATCAAGAACCACATCGACTCGGTCGGCGACCAGAATCTGGAGCAGGCGCTCAAGCGCGTCGAGCTGCAGCTCGGACCGCTTCCCGCCACGACGCCGGCCGTGTCCACCGGCGCGCGGAACGAGACCGGTGCGCCGGCGATGGCCGCCGAATCGGCCGGTGCGCCCCCGGACGGCGTCCTCGACAACCCGGATGAGACCTACCGCAGCGACATCCGCCAGGCGCTCATGGACGCAATGCTCGATTACAGCGGTCCGCTCGCGGTCGGTGCCGAGGAATGGCTCACGGTGGCGGCGCGACGAAGCCAGGATCGTTCGCCTCTGCCCCTGGCGGCCAGCGACAGCGACGCGCACACGATGACCATCCGCATCCGCGGCGGCGATCTCGCCGCCTTCCGGGCCGCGCGAATCACCCGCGAGGAGGCGCTCAAGCGCATCGAGGTGCGGGTGTTCTAGAATATCCGCATGCGCGTTCCCGCCTGGATCGTCCTCTTGCTGGTGCCGATCGCCATCGCCAGCTGCGGTCCTGCCGTCGATCTGTCGAAGGGCCTGGAGATCACCGTCGTGCGCACCGGCTGGTTCGACGCCGGCGTCTTCGAGGGCAAGAACAAGCTGGTTCCCGAGATCACGTTCCAGCTCAAGAACCTCTCGGACCAGCCGCTCAACGTCCTCCAGGTCAACGCCCTCTTCCGCCGGGTCACCGAGCAGGACGAATGGGGAACCGGCCTGGTGACCGCCGCCGGCTCGGACGGCCTGAAGCCGGGCACCACCACGGCTCCGCTGACCATCAAGTCGCAGCTCGGCTACACGGGCACCGAGCCGCGCCAACAGATGCTCCAGAACAAGCTGTTCGTCGACGTCAAGGTGCAGTTGTTCGCGAAGTACGGCTCGGCCCAGTGGAAGCAGGTCGGCGAGTACCCGATCTCCAGACAGCTCATCACCCAGTGATCGCCAGACGGCCACGGCAGACGACGCTGGCCGGGCGGCACGGGCCGGAGCGGCGTGCCACGCGGCCGACGTGTCGGGCGTGATCGCGACCGCGCGGCCTGCGCTCGATCGGCGTCTCGGCCCCGTCGACGCCGCCCTCATTGTCGTTTCCAACGTCATCGGCGTCGGCATCTTCACGACGCCCGGCATCATCGCCACCATCGTGCCGAGCGGCTGGGCCATGCTCGCCGTGTGGGCCGCCGGCGGCGCGCTGGCCTTCGCGGGCGCCCTCGCCTACGCCGAGCTCGCGGCGCGCCGGCCCCAGGCTGGCGGCGAGTACGTCTACCTGCGCGAGAGCTTCGGCGGCCTCGCCGCCTTTCTCACCGGCTGGACGTCGTTCGTCGCCGGCTTCTCGGGCGCGATTGCGGCCGGCGCCGTGGGCGTCACCGCGTACCTCGATCGGCTGGTGCCGGGCGCGGCACGGCACACCTCGGCGGTTGCCATCGCGATCATCGCGTCGTTGGCCGTGGTGCACGCGCGCGGGCTCGGGCCGGGCCGCGTCGTCCAGAACGGGCTGACGATTCTTAAGGTCGGGGCCCTCGTGGCGTTCGTCGTCGTCGGACTGTCCGTCGCGCCGCACGCGGCGCCCGTCGCGACGCTGCATGCGCCCGTGTCGATCGACGCCTGGCTGCTCGCGCTCGTGCCCGTCATGTTCAGCTACGCGGGCTGGAACGCGGCCGTCTACGTAGCCGAGGAAATCCGCGATCCGTCGCGGAACGTGCCGAGGGCCCTCGCCCTCGGCACGGCGACAGTCGTGGCGCTCTATCTCGCCCTGAATGCCGTGTACCTCCGGGTGGTTCCGCCAGACGCGTTCGTCGGCACGATCGGCGTCGGCGAGGTGGCCGCCGGGCGCCTGTTCGGCGCGGCGGCGTCCACGGCGTTCGCCGCGCTGGCGATCGTCGTCGTCCTCGGCAGCCTCAGCGCGATGACGCTGGCGGGTCCCCGCGTTTATTTCGCGATGGCGCGCGACGGCGCGTTCCTGCCGGCCGCGGGCCGCGTGCACCCGCGCTGGCACACCCCCGCCGCGGCGATCTTCGCGCAGGCGGCGTGGAGCGCGCTCCTCGTGCTCTCGGGCACCTTCGAGCAGCTCCTCACCTACACCGGCTTTGCCGTGATTCTCTTCTCGGGGCTGGCCGTCCTGTCGCTGTTCGTCGTGAGACGCCGCGGAGGGTCTGCCCCGGGTGCGTTCCGCGCCTGGGGCTATCCCTGGGCGCCGGCGCTCTTCTGTCTCGTCAGCTTCGCGATCGTCGTGAACACCATGGCCGAAGCGCCGCGCGTCGCCTTTGCCGGCCTCGGCGTGATGGCGGCGGGCGTGCCGCTCTACTGGTGGACTACGAGTCGCGGCGCGGGGCCGTCAGCAGCGCCCACAGCGTGACCAGCGCCAGCGTGCCATCGCTCCCGGCGAACAGCAGGAACGAGGCCGGCGAGTGCCGCAGGGCAAAATCGAGCAGGAAGAGCACCGCGCCCCCGCCTTTCAGGAAGGGTCCCATCGCCCACAGGTAGCCGCGGCCGTGCTCGGGATCTCGATACGGAATCAGGTAGCCGACGGCCACGGCCAGCAGGAACAGGCCGTTCAGATCGGCGTGGATGGGAGGTTGGGGGAGTGGAACGGCGAACAGCCGCGAGAAGAGCGGCCGTCCCGCCAGCATTACGACGCCGATGAGCGCGTCGTAGATGCCCGAGACGGCCGCGACGACTCGAAGTCTCGTCAACTACTGGATCTTCTGCAGCCCGCCGGTGTACGTGGTCGTGTGCCCCTGCTCGATGCGCACGTCGAAGACGAGCGGCTCGTAGCCGGGCGCCCGAATCTCGACCCGATGCGGCCCGCTGTCGAGATGCAGCCGCTGGAAGACCCCGTCGAAGTCGTCGATCACGCCGGCGTAGTAGCCGTCCACGAACACCTCGGCCTCGCGCGGCTTGACCTTCAGGCGCAGCGCCCCGTCGCCGTCTTCAGTGGAGTACCGAGGATAGGGATCGTAGCCGCCGCCATAGCCGCCGTACCCGGAGTACCACGGGTCGTAGAAGCCGCCATAGAGCCCGAGGCCGCCGTACAGCCACGGCCAGCCGTAGTAGCCGGGCACGAAGATCGTGCCGCCGCCCGATCCGGGAGGCGCCGGCGATTGACCACGCGGCACCGCCGTGCCGACCTGCGGCTTGCCCTCACGCGGGCGGCTGTAGGGCGGCACGCCCTCGCCGGTCCCGCCGACGTCGCTGCCGGTTCGGACGCCGCTCTCCCCGCGGGCGTGGGCGCGGTCGCGCGTCCCGACATTTGACGTGCTGGTGGTTCCGGCGGCCGATCCGCTCGTCTTGCCGCCGCCCGACCCCGCCGTGCCACCGCGCTCGACGGCTCCGCCGGTGCGCCCGCCGTCGCGATGGCGCTCGCCCCCGCCACGGCTGAATCCGCTGCCGCCGCCGGCGCTCCAGCGTCCGCCGCCGTCGCCGCGAGCGGCACCGCCGCCACCGCGGGGCGCGCTCACCGCTCCGCCTCCGCCGCTCGAGCCTCCTGCGGGCTGGCCGGCGCCGCCCCCGGCGCCTCCGCCTGACGGCGGGGGACTGTGAGGAGCCGCTCCGCCGCCGCCACCGCCGCCGCCACCACGCGGGACTGCCTGCTGGGCGGACGCCGAAGGCACCACGGTCAGCAGCCAGACGGGCACGAGCGCCGCCATCGCGATTGCCGACCAGTTACGTCTCATAAGGCCTCCGTAAGCGAACGAGCAACGCCTTTGCCAGGACAGCCCGAATCAGTATCGGCCAAAACACGGGAATCGGGTGAGATTTTCACGCGCCGGCTGTCCCCGTGCGAGTTCATCCGTCCCGTTTTCTTGACACTGTTTTCAGGCGACCGATAGACTCCGAACAGCCCCTCATGTTTCACGCCACCACGATTCTCGCCGTCCGTCACCAGGATCGCGCCGTGCTGGCCGGTGACGGTCAGGTGACCTTCGGCCAGACGATCTTCAAACAGCACGCGCGCAAGATCCGCCGCCTCTACAACGACAGGATTCTGGCCGGGTTCGCCGGGTCGGCGGCCGACTCCTTCGCCTTGTTCTCGCGCTTCGAGTCGAAGCTGGAGCAGTACCGCGGCAACCTCGAGCGCTCGGCGGTCGAGCTCGCGAAGGACTGGCGCACCGATCGAATCCTGCGGCGGCTGGAAGCAATGCTCATCGTGCTCGACAAGAAATCGACCTTCCTGCTCTCGGGCAACGGCGATCTCATCGAGCCCGACGACGGCATCGTCGCCATCGGATCGGGCGGGCCGTTCGCGCTCGCGGCCGCCCGCGCGCTGGCTCAGAACACGGCGCTCGACGCCCGCGCGGTTGCCGAGAAAGCGATGGCGATTGCCGCAGACATCTGCGTCTACACGAATTCCAGCATTGTCCTTGAAGAGCTGTAAGTGCCCATCTACCTTCCCGAGACGACGCAGACCACCATCGAGATGCTCACGCCGCGGCAGATCGTGGCCGAGCTCGACAAGTACGTGATCGGCCAGGGCAGAGCCAAGCGAGCCGTGGCGATCGCGCTGCGCAACCGCATGCGCCGCCAGAAGCTGCCGGCCGACCTCGCCGAGGAGGTTGCCCCGAAGAACATCCTGATGATCGGGCCGACCGGAGTGGGCAAGACCGAGATCGCCCGGCGGCTGGCGCGGCTCGCCCAGTCGCCGTTCATCAAGGTCGAGGCGTCGAAATTCACCGAGGTCGGCTACGTCGGGCGCGACGTCGACTCGATGGTGCGCGACCTGGTGGAGCTCGGCATCGACATGGTCCGCGAGGAACGCCTCGAGGAGGTGCGGACCAAGGCGGCGCAGAACGCCGAGGAACGGCTGCTCGATCTGCTGCTGCCGCCGACGCGCCCCATTGCGCCCGACGAGGACGCGACGGCCGTGCGCGACCAGCAGAACCAGACACGCGAGCGCTTCCGCGACCAGCTCCGCTCCGGCCGGCTCGATTCGCGCGTCGTCGAGGTCGAGGTGCGCGAGCGGTCGATGCCGTCGTTCGAGATCATCGCCGGCTCGTCGGTCGAGGAAGTCGACATCAACCTCAAGGACATGCTGCCGGGCCTCTTCCAGGGGCGGACGAAGAAGCGCCGGATGAAGGTGCCCGAAGCGCTGGAGTACCTGACGCAGGAAGAGGAGCAGAAGCTCATCGACATGGAGAGCGTCGCGCGCACGGCGGTCCAGCGCGTCGAGCAGGCCGGCATCATCTTCATCGACGAGATCGACAAGATCGCCGGCCGCGAGGGAGGCCACGGTCCCGACGTCAGCCGCGAAGGCGTGCAGCGCGACATCCTGCCGATCGTCGAAGGGACCACGGTGAACACGAAGCACGGGATGGTGCGCACGGATCACATCCTGTTCATCGCCGCCGGCGCGTTTCACGTCTCCAAGCCGTCGGATCTGATCCCCGAGCTGCAGGGCCGGTTCCCGATCCGCGTGGAGCTGGACGCCCTCGGCAGGGACGAGTTCGTCCGCATCCTCACCGAGCCCCGGAGCGCGCTGGTCAAGCAGTACACGGCGCTCATGGAGACCGAGGGCATTCGCCTCACCTTCACGGGGGACGCCATCCACCGCATCGCCGACTTCGCCAGCATCGTCAACGACCGCACGGAGAACATCGGCGCGCGCCGGCTGCACACCGTGATGGAGAAGCTGCTCGACGAGATCTCGTTCGAGGGGCCCGATCTGCGGGAGAAGGACGTCACCATCGACGACGCGTACGTCACGCGCATGCTGGCCGAGATCGTCAGCAACGAAGACCTGTCCCGGTACATTCTGTGAGGCGACTCGCGTTGCTGCTGGCGGCCGCGGCGCTGGCGGGAGCCTGCGGCAAGAAGGGGCCGCCGCTGCCGCCGCTCGTCAGGCTGCCCGAGCCGCCCGGCGGCTTCACCGCCGAGCGCCGCGGCGACGTCGTGGACCTGCAGTTCACCGTGCCGGGGGCCAACAGCGACGGCACCAGGCCGGCGAACGTCGAGCGCGTGGACGTATACGGCTTCACCGGTCCGGCCGGCGTGACCGACGATCAGCTGCTCAAACACGGCACGCGCATCGGCAGCGTGGCCGTCAAGGCGCCACCCGAGCCGGAGGCGGCCGTCGAGCCCGGAGCCGAGGAGGAGGTCGAGCCGCCGCAGGGGCCCGGGCTGGACCAGGGGGCCGCGGCGAGTCTCACCGAGACGATCACGCCCGAGACGCTGGCGCCGGTCGACCTCGCGTCCGACCGGAAGACGTCGCCGCCCGCGCGCGCCACCGAAGGCCCGCTGCTCGGACCGGCGTCGGGCGTCCCGACGCGCACCTACCTGAGCGTCGGCATCAGCACCCGAGGGCGGAAGGGACCGCCGTCGAAGCGTGTCGCGGTGCCACTGGTGCCGCCGCCTCCTCCACCTTCCTCGCTCCAGGTCACCTACGACGAGCACGACGTCACCATCGCCTGGACGCCGACCGGCTCCTCGGCGTCCGCGGCGACCGACACCGACGTCCTGCCGTCGACGCCGATCGGGATGAAGCCGCCCACCTTCGGCTTCAAGGTGTACGCGGTGCCCGAGGAGCCGGCGGAGGAAGCCGCCACACTCCTGACCGCCGACCCGGTCGACAAGAGCCAGTACAGCGACCCGCACGTCGCATGGGGCGAGCATCGCTGCTACACCGTCCGCACCGTCGAGACCATCGCGGGTCTGGCGGTGGAGAGTCAGGCGGCCCCGCCGGCCTGCGTGACGTTCACCGACACCTTTCCGCCCGCCGCGCCCAAGGGGCTGACGGCGGTCGCAACGGAGCGCGCGATCAGCCTCATCTGGCAGCCGAACGAGGAACCGGACCTGGCCGGATACCTGGTGCTGCGCGGAACGGCGGGTGGCGCCCTCGAGCCGATTACGCCGGCCCCGATCACGGGCACGACGTTTCACGACGAGGTCGCGACGGGCGTTCGCTTCGTCTACGCCGTGCGGGCGGTGGACAAGACGGGCAACGCGGGCGCGCTTTCGAACCGCGTGGAGGAAGTCGCGCGGTAGGCATTTGCGGGTCTCGTCCATTAGAATTGCGCCCGAGAGGTAGGAAGAGATGGACCGTCTGTATCGGGTCAGGCAGGGCAGCAGCGAGCCGTTCCACGTCGTCGAGCGCGGCGGCGCGGTGAGCCGGGTCGAAGGTGATGTATTCGGCGCATACCGTCCGGGCGTGGCGCTCCCCGGCGGCCTGGACGGGCTGACGCTGCTCGCCCCGGTGATGCCGTCCAAGATCGTCTGCGTGGGGCTCAACTACAGGGATCACGCGGTCGAGCAGGGAAAGCCTCTGCCGGCCGAGCCGCTGATCTTCATCAAGCCGCGGACGGCGGTCATCGGCCCGGGCGACCCGATCCGGCTGCCGCCCGGCGTGGGGCGCGTGGATCACGAAGCCGAGCTCGGCGTCGTCATCGGCCGTCGCGCGCATCGGGTGCCCAGGGCGCGGGCGTGGGACTCCATTCTCGGCCTCATCTGCGTGAACGACGTGACGGCGCGCGATCTGCAGATGAAAGAGTCGCAGTACACCCGGTGCAAGGGATTCGACACGTTCGCGCCGATCGGCCCCTGCGTGGCGGCCGGCCTGGACGGCGAACCTCGGGCGGTCGAGGGCTGGGTGAACGGCACGCGCCGGCAGGCCTCGTCCACCGGCCATCTGATCTTTCCAATCGACCAGCTCGTCGAGTTCGTCACCTTCGTGATGACGCTCGAGCCCGGCGACATCATCTCGACGGGTACGCCCGAGGGGATCGGGCCGCTCCTCGCGGGCGACTCGGTGACCGTGAAGGTGGAAGGGATCGGCGAGCTGACGAACCCGGTCGCGGAGGAAGGCAGGCAACCATGAAGATCTTCGTCGACACAGGCAGCATCAGCGCCATCGAGGCGATTGCCGATCTCGGTATCCTCGACGGCGTCACGACGAACCCGTCGCTGCTCTCGAAGGAGTCGGGCGACTACCGGGAGAACCTGAAGAAAATCTGCCAGATCGTCAAGGGACCCGTCAGCGGCGAAGTGACGGCGACCGAATTCGCCGGCATGATGCGCCAGGGGCACGACATCGCGAGCATCGACCCGTACATGGTCGTCAAGGTCCCGCTGACGCGCGACGGCATCAAGGCGTGCAAGGCGCTCTCGGGCGAGGGCATCCGCGTGAACGTCACGCTCTGCTTCTCGGCGGCCCAGGCGATTCTCGCGGCGAAGGCCGGCGCGACGTTCGTCAGCCCGTTCGTCGGCCGCCTCGACGACATCGCGACCAACGGCATGGATCTGATCCGGGAGATCGTCGGGATCTACGACAACTACGAGTTCACGACCGAAGTACTGGTGGCGAGCGTGCGCCATCCGATCCACGTCGTGGAGGCCGGACGGATGGGGGCCGACATCTGCACCTGCCCTCCGGCGGTGATCGACGCGCTCTTCAACCACCCGCTGACCAGCATCGGGCTCGAGAAATTCCTGAAGGACTGGGAAAAGGTGCACGCGACCACGAAGGTGTAGCCGGCTGCATGAAGCCACACGACGTCCTCGCCGATCTCGAGCGGCGCGCAGAGCTTGGCGGCGGCGAGGCGCGTCTCCACCGCCAGCACGCCGCCGGTAAGCTGACCGCGCGCGAGCGCATCGATCTCCTCTTCGATCCCGGCACCTTCGAGGAGGTGGACAAGCTGGTCACCCACCGATGCCTCGACTTCGGCCTGTCCGAGCAGCTCGTGCCGGGCGACGGAGTCGTCGCCGGTCACGGCCTGGTGAACGGCCGTCAGGTCTTCGCCTTCGCGCAGGACTTCACGGTCTTCGGCGGCTCGCTCTCGGAGACCAACGCCGCGAAGATCGTCAAGATCATGGACCTAGCCCTGAAGCTCGGCGCGCCGATCGTCGGGCTGAACGACTCGGGTGGCGCCCGCATCCAGGAGGGCGTGGTCTCGCTCGGCGGCTACGCCGACATCTTCCTCCGCAACACCCTGGCCTCGGGTGTCGTGCCGCAGATCTCGGCGATCATGGGCCCCTGCGCGGGCGGCGCCGTCTATTCGCCCGCGATTACCGACTTCACCATCATGGTGAAGCACACGAGCTACATGTTCGTTACCGGACCGGACGTCATCCAGACGGTGACGCACGAGGACGTGACGAAGGAGGAGCTCGGCGGCGCGATGCGGCACAACGAGACGAGCGGCGTCGCGCACTTCGCCGTCGACGACGACCGCGAGTGCCTGGCGCTCATCCGGGAGCTGCTCTCCTTCCTGCCGTCGAACAACCTGGACGACCCGCCGCGCCCGGCCAGCGGCGATTCGGCGGATCGCGAGGCCCAGGTCCTCGACCAACTGGTGCCCGACTCCCCGAACCAGCCGTACGACATGCTCGACGTCATTCATGCCGTCGTCGACACCGGGTACTTTCTCGAGGTGCACCGCCACTTCGCGCGGAACATCATCGTCGGCTTCGCGCGGCTTGACGGCCGGCCGGTCGGCGTCGTGGCCAATCAGCCGGCGGTGCTCGCGGGCACCCTGGACATCAATGCGTCGGTGAAGGGCGCGCGGTTCGTGCGCTTCTGCGACGCGTTCAACATCCCGCTGGTCACCTTCGAGGACGTGCCCGGCTTCCTGCCGGGGACGGCGCAGGAATACGGCGGCATCATCCGGCACGGCGCCAAGCTGCTGTTCGCGTTTGCCGAAGCCACTGTGCCCAAGGTCACCGTCGTGACCCGCAAGGCGTACGGCGGCGCGTACTGCGTCATGTCGAGCAAGCACATCCGCACCGACTTCAACTACGCATGGCCGACCGCGGAGCTGGCGGTGATGGGCCCGGACGCCGCGGTCAGGATCCTCTTCAAGCGGGAGATCGAAGCCGCGTCCGATCCGAACGCGATGCGCGCGGAGAAGGTGGCCGAGTTCCGGAACAAGTTCGCCAACCCGTTCGTCGCCGCGGCGCGAGGCTACATCGACGAGTTGATCCACCCGCGCGAGACGCGGCGGAAGCTGATCGCGGCGCTCCGGAACCTGGAGAACAAGCGGGACAGCAACCCGCCGAAGAAGCACGGGAACATCCCGCTGTAGGAGCGGACGCGAGAGTTGCGAATGCACCTCCGGACGGCGAGAGGGTTCGCGAGATGACCATCACAGCCTTGCAGGCCGGACTCGCGGCGGTCGCGTTGGCATCCGTCGCCGCAGCCGCTCGAACCGAGCCGCAGCCGAACCAGGACGCCCGCCGATCGCCGCGCTTCACCCTCGAAGAGACGACCATCGACGGCATCGAGGCTGCGCTCCGCAGCCGCGCCATCACCTGTCGCTCTCTCGTCGAACGCTACTTCCAGCGCATCGATGCATACGACAAGAACGGTCCTGCGCTCAACGCGATCATCCTGATCAATCCGAAGGCGCTCGACGACGCCGACGAGCTGGACCGCCGGTTCGCGCAGTCCGGTCCCGTCGGCCCGATGCACTGCGTGCCGGTCATCGTCAAGGACAACTACGAGACGGTCGACATGCCGACGAGCGCCGGGTCGCTCTCGCTCGAGGGAATGATGACCGGCAAGGACGCGTTCGTCGTCAGGAAGCTGCGCGCGGCTGGAGCGGTGATGCTGGCGAAGTCGAACATGGCCGAGTTCGCCTTCAGCCCGGTCGAGACCGTCAGCTCGATTCTTCCGGGCTACACCCGCAACCCGTACGACACGAGCCGCGTCACCGCCGGTTCGAGCGGCGGCTCGGCCGCGGCCGCGGCCGCCAACTTCGGCGCCGTCGCGCTCGGGAGCGACACCGGCGACTCCATCCGGGGGCCGTCGGGGCACCAGGCGCTCGTCGGTCTTCGCTCGACGATGGGCCTTGTCAGCCGCGCCGGGGTGGTGCCCCTGAATCTCGGCGCCGACATCGCCGGCGCGCTGACGCGAACCGTCGCCGACACCGCCGCCGTGCTGCAGGTCATCGCAGGACCCGATCCCGACGATCCGGTGACTGCCGACAGCCGCGGCCACCTCTCGACCGACTACGCCGCGTCGCTCGTGGCCGACGGCCTCGCCGGCGCGCGGCTCGGCGTGCTCCACCAGGCGTACGACACGCCGACCCTCGATCCCGACGTGCGCGACGTCTTCGCGGCCGCGCTCGACGAACTGCGGGCGCACGGGGCGACCGTCGTGGATCCGGTCGCGGTCGAAGGGCTCGACGAGATGCGCAAGGCGCAGACCGGCGGCTGCAACGAGTTCAAGTACGATCTGAACCGGTACCTCGCCGGGCTGGGCGGGAAGGCGCCGATGCATTCGCTGGACGAGATCGTCAAGTCGCACAAGTTCCACCCGTCCATCCAGGGCCGTCTCGAGGCCGCCGACAAGGCCGACGACGTGCCGGGCGAATCGCCGGGCTGTCGGTCGCGGGAGCAGTTCCGCCGGAAGCTGCGGGCGGCCGTGCTGCAGCTCATGGACGCGCAGCACCTCGACGCGCTGGTCTATCCGACCTGGAGCAACGTGCCACGCCTCATCGGCGACCTGAACACGCCGGGAGGCGACAACAACCAGCTGTTCTCGCCCAGCACCGGCTTCCCGGCGATCACGGTCCCGATGGGCTTCACGCGCGGCGGCACGCTGCCGGCAGGGCTGCAGTTCTTCGGGAGGGCGTGGAGCGAGCCGACGCTCCTGAAGCTCGCCTACGGCTACGAGCAGGCCACGCACCACCGGCGTCCGCCCGTCTCGACCCCGCCGCTTCGTTCCTTCCGCCAGCAGGAGCGCACGCCGGGCGCCGATTGACCGCCGATTGAGGAAGGGCGAGCCGCTCGGATGCCCCGTATCGGGGCGCGCATGGCCGCAGGCGCGCTCTTCCCGGTAGAATAGAACGCTCCATCGTGAAGAAAATTCTGATCGCCAACCGCGGCGAAATCGCGGTCCGACTCATCCGCGCCTGCCGGGAGATGGGCATCTCACCGGTTGCCGTCTACTCGGACTGCGATCGCGCCGCCCTGCACGTGCGGCTGGCGGATCAGGCGGTCGCCATCGGTCCGAGCGCGCCGCGCGAGAGCTACCTCCGAATCGATCGCATCATCGACGCCGCGCGTGCGACCGGCGCCGACGCCGTGCATCCGGGGTACGGCTTCCTGGCCGAGAACGAGGAGTTCGCCGCGGCGTGCCGCGACGCCCGGCTCACCTTCATCGGTCCGGCACCCGAGGCGATCGCGCTCATGGGCAGCAAGACGGCCGCGCGCGCCGCGGCGCACCGGGCGGGCGTGACGGTGGTGCCCGGCACAGAGGCGGCGCTGGCGTCCGACGCGACCGATGCCGACATCGGCCGCGCCGCCGCGGCCATCGGCTATCCGCTCCTCGTCAAGGCCGTGGCCGGCGGCGGCGGCAAGGGCATGCGGACCGTCACCGATCGGTCCGAGCTGGCGGACGCCGTCAGGGCCGCCCGGTCGGAGGCCGGCACCGCATTCGGGGATCCGGCCGTCTTTTTCGAGCGCCGGCTGACCCGTCCCCGTCACGTCGAGGTGCAGCTGCTCGGCGACCACCACGGCACCGTCCTGCCCTTCGTCGAGCGCGAGTGCTCGATCCAGCGCCGGCATCAGAAGGTCGTCGAAGAGACGCCGTCGCTGGCGGTGACGCCCGAGATCAGGACCGCGATCACGTCGGCTGCGGCCGCCGTCGCGCGGGCGGTGGATTACACGAGCGCCGGCACGATCGAGTTCCTCCTCGACGAGGACGGCCGCTTCTACTTCCTGGAGATGAACACGCGGCTGCAGGTCGAGCATCCGATCACCGAGATGGTGACGGGCCTGGACCTCGCGCGCTGGCAGATTCGAATCGCCCGCGGCGAGCGGCTCGATCTGGACCCGGAGGCCCTGCTCGCGCCGCGCGGCCACGCGATCGAGTGCCGCATCTACGCCGAGGATCCGGACAACAACTTCTTGCCCTCGCCCGGGCGCATCGTGGAGCTGCGGGCGCCGTCCGGTCCCGGGATCCGTGACGACAGCGGCGCCACCCCCGGCCTCGACGTGCCGATCTTCTACGATCCGATGATCTCGAAGCTCGTCGCCTGGGCCGAGGATCGCCCGCAGGCCGTCGCCCGCATGCGGCGGGCCCTCGGCGAGTACCTCGTTGCCGGCATTCGGACGACGCTTCCGTTCTTCCTCTGGCTGTTCGAGCAGCCGGAGTTTCTCGAGGGACGCTTCCACACGACGTATCTCGATGAGCTCCTGCGGGCCCGGGCCGGGCGGCCGTTCGTCGAGGCCGATCTGGGCGAAGAGGACGTCGCGGCCATTGCCGCCGCCGTCAACGCCATGCTCGGCGCCGGCTCGACCGGCGGGGCGGCGTCGGACGAGCCGGTCCGCCGCTGGAAGGCCCAGGCCCGCCGCGAGGGGCTGCGCTGAGGTGCACTACGACATCGACGTCAACGGGCGTCCGCGGCAGGTGGCCGTACAGCGGGCCGGCGACACGTTCACGGTCGCCATCGACGGCCGCGAGTGGCGGGTGGATGCCGTGCGCGTGGACGGGCACACGCTGTCGCTCCTGGTCGGCGACGCCAGCTACGAGGTGACGCTCGTGCCCGACGCGGCGAGCGGACAGATGGCCGTCAAGGTCGGCGCCATGCCGCTGCTGGTCGGGGTGAACTCGCGCCGCCGGTGGGGCCACACCGACGACGGCGCGTCGGGCACCGGCCCCCAGCGCGTCACGGCGCCGATGCCGGGCAAGATCGTGCGCGTGCTGGTCGCCACGGGCCAGGCGGTACAGGCGCGGCAGGCGCTGGTCGTCGTCGAGGCGATGAAGATGGAGAACGAGTTGCGCGCGGGGCGCGACGGCACCGTGTCGGAAATCCACGCGCGCGAGGGCCAGTCGGTCGACGCCGGTACCCTGTTGGTCGTCATTCAGTGAAACTGCTCACCCGGCTGCGCGGTCTTCGGGCGCGGCGGCTGGCCGGCATCGGCCTTTCGATCGCGGCGGCGATTCTCGCCGCGGCCATCGTCAGCACGCTGACGATTGACCTCGGCCCAAGTCTGCGCGCGATGGCCGAGCGGCAGGGCAGCCGCCAGCTCAAGCGGCCGGTTCATATCGGCCGCCTCTCCATCCATCTCGCGCGCGGACGCGTCGTCGTCGAGCACTTGTCGATCGAGGGGCTCGAGCCGACCGACCGGCCGTTCTTCACGGCCGGGCGCCTGTCGGTCGGGCTCGACTGGTCGACGCTGCTGCGTCGGGAGATCACGATCTCGTCGGTCGAGATGACCGACTGGCACATGGTCGTCGAGAAGTGGCCGGGGCGCCACAACTTCCCGAAGTTCGGCAACGACGAGCCCGAGCGCCCCGACCAGCCGAAGCGGATCAGGACGACCCTCAGGTATCTGCACGCCTCCCGTGGCGAGTTTACCTACGACGACCACGAAGCGCCGTGGAGCGTCGTCGCCCCGAACATGGACATCGCCATCACCAACGTGCCGTCCTACCGCGGCGAGGCGACGTTCACCGGCGGCACGGTGCGCATTCAAAGCCACCCTCCGATGTGGGCGAACATGCACGCCCGCTTCCGGATCGACAAGAGCATCGTCCACATGGACCGGATCGATCTCGAGTCGGACGGGGCGACGTCGGTCGCCGTTGGCGACGTGGACCTGAAGCACTGGCCCGAGCAGACCTACCGCGTGCAGTCGCGCGTCCGTTTTCCACGCATGCGGGAGCTCTTCTTCGAGCACGACACCTTCTCGCTCTCCGGCGACGGACACTTCGACGGCGTGTTCCACCTGTTCAAGGGCGGACACGATCTGCACGGCGCCTTCACGAGCGCGCTCGCCGGCGTCAACGACTACCGCTTTCCCGACACGTTCGGGTCGCTGCAGTGGACGCCGAAGGCGTTCAAGGTGTGGGACGCCGGCTCGCGGTTCTTCGGCGGCAGCGCCCGGTTCACGTATTCCATCCAGCCGCTGGGGCAGAAGACGCGGCCCACCGCGCGCTTCGACGCCAGCTACGAGGGCGTGGATCTGGCGGCCTTCTCCGATTTCCATCGATTCGTCGGGTTGCGCCCGGCGGGCATCGCCTCGGGCCGCAACCTGCTCGAATGGCCGCTCGGCCGCTTCGCCGAGCACCGCGGGGACGGACGGATCGTGGTGACGCCCCCGTCGGGCATCGAGCCGATGGGGCCGTCGCTCGAGCCGCTGCCGGACGCCGGCGGAGCGCAGGCCCGCGCGGGCACGCCGCCGGGCAGCCCAGGGCGAGCCGCCAGCCGCGCGGCCGAATGGGGACCGTTCGGGCCCTCGCCCCTGCCGGGCCACGTGCCGGTCGCCGGGTCGATCGACTACCGGTACTCGGGCAACGAAGTCGACGTGACGCCGAGCTCGTTTGCGACCCGGGCCTCGTACGTCAGGTTCGAGGGGACCACGGCGTGGGCCGATCAGGCGAACTTCACGTTCCACGTGACGAGCCGTGACTGGCAGGAGAGCGACGAGGTCCTGGCCGGCATCCTCACCGATTTCGGATCGCGGACCGGTCCGGTGGCTTTTGCCGGACGCGGCGAGTTCGACGGCGTGATGACCGGGCCGTTCCGGCGGCCGCGCGTCGAGGGCGAGTTCACCGGCGACCGGCTGCGGGCCTGGGACACGCTGTGGGGCGCGGGCCGCGCGCATGTGGTCGTGCAGAACGGCTATGTCGATGTCACCGGCGGGGTGGTGCGGCTCGACGGGTCGGAAATCCGTGCCGACGGGCGTTTCTCGCTCGGGTATCCGCGCGCCGACGGCGGCGAGGAGATCAACGCGCGCGTCCGCGTCGCGAAGCGCGAGCTCGACAGCCTGCGGCACGCGTTCCAGCTCGACGACTATCCCCTCACGGGGAGGCTCAGCGGCGAGTTCCACCTGACCGGCGAGTACACCCACCCGATTGGCTTCGGCGGGATGACCATCGACGACGGGACCGCCTGGGGCGAGCCGTTCGAGAAGGGCGCCGCGTCGCTCCGCTTCGACGGCAAGGGGGTGCGCGTGGACGGCATGCAGCTGGCGAAGGCGGGCGGCACGGTCACCGGCGCGGCGTTCGTCGGCTGGGACGGCACCTATTCGTTCAACGCCGACGGCCGCCGGCTCCCGGTCGAGAAGATCGCGTCGCTCAACTACCCGCGCGCGCCGCTCTCGGGCATCGCGGCCTTCTCGGCGGGCGGCAGCGGCACTTTCGACCAGCCTCGCTACGACGTACGGTTCACCGTCAACGACCTGTTCATCGCGGAGGAGGGGATCGGGCAGGTGACGGCGTCCATGCAGCTGCGGGGCAAGGAGCTGAGCGGCGAAGTCGAGGCCGCCTCGCCGCGCCTGGCGGTGACCGGGACCGGACGCATCTCGCTCACGCCGCAGACCGACGCCGAGATGACCTTCCGGTTTCACGACAGCTCGCTCGATCCGTACGTCCGGCTGTTCGTCCCGAAGCTGTCGCCGTTCACCACCGCCGTGGCCACCGGGTCGATCCGGGTCGTCGGCGAGCTGAAGAACATGGACCATCTCCTGGTGGACGGCACGGTGGACTCGCTCGATCTGCGGCTGTTCGACTACACGCTCAAGAACGCCGCCCCGATACGGCTGGCGCTCGACCACTACCGCGTCACGCTCGGCGAGCTCCAGCTGGTCGGCGAGGACACGAAGCTGCGGCTGTCCGGATCGGTCGGGCTGAAGGACCGCCGCATCGCCATGCAGGCGTCGGGCGAGGCGAACCTGGGCGTGCTGCAGGGGTTCTTCCGCAACGTGCGCGGATCGGGCCACGCCGAGCTGACCGCCTCGGTCACCGGCAACGTGTCGAAGCCGGTGTTCTCCGGGAGCGCGACGATTGCGAACGGGCGCATCCGCCACTTCTCGCTCCCCAACTCGCTCGACGCCGTCAATGGCACGATCAACTTCGACGCGCGCGGCATCCGGCTCGACGACGTCACGGCGACGATGGGCGGCGGCAACGTGCAGTTCGGCGGCCGGATCGGGTTCGACGGCTTCGTGCCGGGCGATCTCAACGTGACCGCCCGGGGCGAGGACATGCATCTCCGCTATCCCGAGGGCGTGCGCTCGATCGTCGACGCCGACCTGTCGGTGCGCGGCAACTTCGCCTCGCCGACGCTCGGCGGCACGGTGACGGTGAAGAGCGCGACGTGGAACCGCCGGATCGATCCGACCGCCAGTCTGTTCGACGTGGGCGGCGACCGCTCCTCGTCGGGCGCGGGAGGGGGCGGAGGCGGCGAGGCGACGCCTGCCGCGCCGCTGCGCTTCGACATCCGCGTGCTGGTCCCCTCGGCGCTCCGGATCGAGAACAACCTCGCGCGCCTGGTGGCGAGCGCCGACCTGCAGCTGCGCGGCACCTACGACAAGCCGGCGCTGTTCGGCCGGGCGGAGGTCGATCGCGGCGAAGTGACGTTCGAGGGGCGGCGGTACAAGGTGACGCGCGGCACCATCGACTTCACCAACCCGACCCGGATCGAGCCGTTCTTCGACGTCGAGGCCGAGACGAGCGTGCGCGTGCCCGGCCAGACCTACCGCGTGACCGTCCGCGCCGCCGGGACGACCGACCGGCTGCAGCCGACGCTCGAGTCGGACCCGCCGCTGCCCGCCGCCGACGTGCTGGCGCTCCTCTTCAGCGACGTCCGACGCGACCAGCAGGGCGGGCTCGGCGACGTCGAACTGCGCGCGGTCCAGAACCCGAACCAGCGGCAGGCCGACATCCTGACCACCCGAGCCACGCAGCTGCTCGCCAACCCGATTTCGTCCGAGGTCGGCAAGGTCGTGGAGCAGACCTTCGGCGTCGACACGTTTCAGCTGACGCCGACCCTCATCGACCCCTACAGCCTGCAAACGACCCGCGTGAACCCGTCGGCGCGCGTCACGATCGGCAAGCGGATTTCCGACCGGGTGTACCTGACCTACTCGCGCAGCCTGAACTCGGTGGTCAACGACCAGATCATCCTGCTCGAGTACGACGCGACCGATCGGCTCTCGTGGATCCTGTCGCAGAACGAGGATCAGACCTACGCGCTGGAGTTCCGCGTGAGGCACACCTTCTGATGAGGGGTCCGGCGATCGCGACCCTGGCGCTCGTCGGCATGTGCGTGGCCGGCGCCGCCGGCGCCGACGTGGGCACCTATCTCGGCAAGCCGGTCGGCTCGGTGCGGCTGGTCGTCGAGGGACGCGACACCGGCGACCCGATGCTCCTGGGGCTCGTCGAGACGCGTACCGGGGCGCCGCTCTCCATGGCCCAGGTCCGCGAGAGCGTGACGCACCTCTTCAGCCTCGGCCGCTTCGACGACGTGCGCGTGGACGCGACGCTCGCCGGCGCCGGCGTCGCCCTCGTGTACGAATTGAGCCCCATCCATCCGGTCACCCGAATCGAGTTCGTCGGCATCCGTGACGCCGGGGGCGTCGACGAAGGCCGGTTGCGCGAGGCGGCCACCGAGCGCTACGGATCGGCCCCGCCGCTCGGCCGCGCGGTCGACGTCGCGCAGGCGGCCGTCGAGGCGCTCGGCGAGCGCGGGTACCTGCACGCGCAGGTCACGCCGCGGGCCGAGCTCCACCACGACCCGGATCGGGCGACGCTCGTGCTGACCGTCGAGCTCGGCGCGCGCACCAGGATCGGCTCCGTGCAGATCGCCGGCAATCCCAGCGTTACGCGCGCCGCACTCCTCGACGCGCTCGACCTGAAGACGGGTGCGCCGTACGAGCGCGAAGCGCTCGGCACGCGCATCGATCAATTCATCGAGGGGCGTCGCCGCAAGGGGTACTACGAGGCGCGCCTGACCCCGAGCGTGCAGCTCGCCGACGAAGACCGCGCCGCCAACCTGACGCTGACCGTGGACCCCGGGCCGCACGCGCGCGTCGTGTTCACGGGCGACGCCCTCCCGTCCGGCGTCCGGACCGATCTCGTTCCCGTGGAGCGCGAGGGCTCGGCCGACGAGGACCTGCTCGAGGACTCGAGCAACCGGATCGAAGACTACCTGCGGGCTCAGGGCTACCGCGACGCGACGTCACCGCACACCAGGACGGAGAGCCGTGGCGAGCTGACCATCGCCTTCAACGTCAGGAAGGGGCCGCTGTACCGGGTCCGCAGCGTCGAGGTGTCCGGCAACGAGGCGCTGCCGCTCGCCTCCTTCGGCGACCGCCTGCGCACGCGCGTCGGCCAGCCTTTCTCGGCGTCCGCTCTCGATGCCGACGTGGCCGGGATCGAAGCCCTCTACCATCGCAACGGCTTTGCGTCGGCCAGGGTCCAGGCGGCGGTCGAGACCCCGCCCGCCTCAGGCGCTCCAGCCGAGATGCCGGTGGACGTGCGCATCGCGGTGCGCGAGGGGGTACGGACCGTGGTCGGGTCGGTTCGCGTCGAAGGCAACGCGTCGGTTCCCTCCGACACGCTGCGCCAGGGGCTCATGCTGGTCGCAGGACGTCCATTCGACGCGAGCGCCGTCCCCGTCGATCGCGACGCCATCGAGCTGCGATACGCGAACCTCGGGTATCCCAACGCGAGCGTGACCACCAGACCCGGGCTGAGCGCCGACGGCACCCGGGCCGACGTCGTCTTCGAGGTGCAGGAGGGCCCGCGGGTGTTCGTCGATCACGTGCTCCTCGTCGGCAACGTCCGCACGAGCCGCCAGACGATCCTGCGGGAGCTCCAGTTCAAGTCGGGCGATCCCCTCGGGCTGGCCGCCGTCAACGAGAGCCAGCGCCGCCTGGCGTCGCTCGGCCTGTTCCGCCGCGTCCGCATCTCCGAGCTGGCGCACGGCGACGAGTCGCGGCGCGACGTGCTGGTGACGGTCGAGGAAGCGCCGGCGACGACGATCACCTACGGGGGCGGCTTCGAGGTGCGGCCGATCATCGTGCAGACGGCCGCGGAGGCCCCTGCGTCGACGCAGCTCGAGTTCGCGCCGCGCGCCTCCTTCAGCATCGGCCGCGCGAACCTCTTCGGCAAGCGGCGATCGGTGAATCTGTTCACCAGCGTCGGCCAGCTGCTCAACGCCACCCCCGGCCGCGCCGGCTTCACCGAATACCGTCTGCTCGGGACGTTTCGCGAGCCGCGGCTGATCGGCTCGCCGGCCGACGCGGTTCTGACCGCCACGCTCGAGCAGCAGCTGCGATCCAGCTTCGACTTCTCGCGCCGCAGCCTCACGGCGGACGTCGCCCAGAAGCTGACGCGGACGCTGAGCGTCAGCGGCGACTACCAGATCCAACGGGTGCGCGTGTTCAACGAGGTCGTCAGCCCGGCCGACAAGCTGCTCATCGATCGCCTGTTTCCGCAGGTGCGCCTCTCCTCGTTCTCGGCCTCGGTCATTCGTGACACGCGCGACGATCCCATCGATCCGACGCGCGGCAACTACGTCAGCGCCAACGGCCAGCTCGCCGGGCGGGCCATCGGGTCGCAGGTGGGGTTCGGCAAGACGTTCATGTCCGCGGAGCTGTTCCGTACGCTGCCGCATGCGCGCGGCATCATCTTCGCCGGCGACGCGCGGCTGGGCATGGCCGCCGGTTTTCCGCGGCCGATCCTCGGCGACGACGGACTGCCGCAGACGATCAAGGACCTGCCCCCGAGCGAGCGGTTCTTCGCCGGCGGCGACACGACGGTGCGCGGCTTCGGTCTCGACGAGCTCGGATCGCCCCAGACGATCGACAAGAACGGGTTCCCGATCGGCGGCAACGCCCTCGTGATCTTCAACGCCGAGCTGAGGATCCCGGTGTGGCGCGGGCTCGGCGCCGTCGGGTTCTTCGACACCGGCAACGTGTTCAAGAGTCCGGCCGGCATCGCGCTCGGCGAGCTGCGCAGCGCGATGGGATTCGGCGTCCGCTACAAGTCGCCGGTCGGACCGATCCGCATCGACCTCGGGTTCAAGCTCCACCGCCATGAAATCGTGCCGGGGCAGCGCGAGGCGCTGACCGCCCTGCACATCAGCCTGGGGCAGGCGTTCTGACCGATTGCATTGCTGACTGCCGCGTGATGATTGAGTGGTGGCTCGAGCGCGTCCCGACCCTGATCCGCGCCGCCCTGATCGTGGCCGCCGTGGCGGCGCCCGCGCGCGCCGAGGTCATCGATCGCGTGCTGGCGGTCGTCGCGGGCGACGTGATCACGCTGAGCGACGTGACCGCGGCCCGCGACCTGGGCCTGGTGTCCCGGCCGGCGGGCGCCGACCCGGTCGGCGCGGTGCTGTCCGTCCTGATCGACCGCGCGCTGGTCCTCGCCGAAGTCGATCGCTACGCCCCGCCCGAGCCGTCCCAGGACGCCGTCACGCGCGGCGTCGCGGCGGTGCGGGCGCGGTTCGCCTCGGAGCAGGGGTTCCAACGGGCGCTCGAGCGGTCCGGCATGGACCGTGCCCACCTGCGCGGGATCGTCCGGCAGAACCTCCGAATCGACGCATACGAGGATCAGCGGTTCACCGTCGTCGAGCCGACCGACGAAGAGGCGGCCGCCTACTACCGCGATCACGCCGCGCAGTTCGTCCGCGACGGACGGCTCGAGCCCTACGACGCGGTCCGCGACGAGATCGTCGCGGCGCTCAAGGCCGAACGCCGCAAGGCGCTCGTCACCGACTGGACCACCGGACTGCGCCGCCGCGCCGACATCGTCGACCTGTACGTCGTCGGGCGATAGGTCGAACCAGCGGCAGTTCGTTCGCCGCCGTCGGCCGCGGATCGCCTGGCGAGGTCAGTGGCCCAACGTCAGGAACTGCACGATCTGCAGCAGATCGAAGCCCGAGTGGCTCACCATCGGGGCCAGCGCCGATCGGCGGCGCAGGTAGACGATGCCCCAGAACGCGCCGAGCGTTCCCGTCGTGATGGCGGCGTCCACTCCCTGAATCAGGTGGCCGCCGCCGAACATCACGCTCGTCACGACGATGCCGACGGTGCCGCCGCCCAGCCACGTCTCGAATCGCCGGAGCAGGAACGCGCGCTGCAGCTCTTCGCGCACGCCGCCGGCCACCAGGACCACCACCGAGAACAGCGCGGCGTCGCGTGGTCGCCGGATCATCTCCTGCAGCGGGTTGTGGGCAACGGTGTGCAGCGACGGCAGGAAGTACTGGATCACGGCGAGAAGGCCGATGCCGATACCGAGCGCGACGAACACCAGCGGGAGGCCGGCCAGCAGTTCCGCGCCGGCCGGCCGGCGTCCGAGGAAGACCTCGCGCGGACGCTCCCCGTGCGTCCGCAGGAAGAGGAACATCAGGCCGACCAGGAGCGCCGTGTCCGCCAGCGACAACGCAACGACGTAGGCGACCGAGAGGTCGCCTCCCGGACCGAGCGGCCGCCAACCGAAAGACCCGAACGTGCCGGCGATGGCGAGCTGGGTGGGATAGTCGGAGCAGACCAGCACTTCCAGCAGCGCGACGACGCGCCCGGCGAGCGGGAGTCGAGGCGGCTGTTCCTCGCCGGCGACGCGGCCGAGGGGCTCCTCGCCCTGCGGGTCGGGCAGCATGCTCCCGCCAAGCGTACTCCATCAGCGGCACGGGACGGACGCTCGTGCGGGGCCGGAACCAATCGATGAGCCGATGAGCCGCGGGCGTCTATCGGATGTCGAGTGTGACGGGCTCGCGCAGCCGGAGCGTCAGGCGGGCGCCCCGGACCAGGTGAATTTCCCGGCCCCGCGTCGACAGGACCACGGCCGTCCCTGCGCCGCCGCCGGCGGCGGTGCCGATGAGGGCGCCCTTCTTGCCGCCAATCAGCCCGCCGATGATGGCTGCTCCGGCGGCCGGCGCGCCGATTTCGAGGACGTCCTTCTTCTTGGTGGCCGGCGCGGTCCGCCCGACCGCGGCCGTGTCAATCCGGTAACTGTGGCTGTCGCCGACAGGGGTGAGGGCGTCGAATCGCACCGCCACGTGCGCCCGCCCCTTCACCTTGCCCGAGCGGATGGCGCTCGTCACCACGCCCGACACGACGCTGCCCTCGGCCAGCGCGATCTCGCCGCCGTGCGACACCGAGCGCGCGAGATGCGCTCGGACCGCCTCCTCGACGCGACTCGTGTCCGAGCCGATCGCCGTGTCGAGCACGACGGGCAGCTCGGTTCCAGCCGGCAGCGTCACGTGCCGGACGGGCGCAGGCGCCGGTTCCGTCGGCGCGGGGGCCGGCGGCGCAGCCGGTGCGACCGCGGCTCCTGCCGGAGAAGAGGGAGCCGCCGACGTCGAAGGGCTCGCCGCAGGCGCGGACTGGGCCGTCTCGCTTGTGGCCGTCGTAGTGGTCGTGGTCGTGCCGGCGCCCTGGCCGCAGCCGGCGGCGAGCCCGGCGCTCAGCAGACCGACGAGAATAGCGCGTCGCATGGGGTCTCCTTTGCCAGCTCTGGTATTAGCAAGGAGCCGGCCAGCCACAAGATGACAAAAAAGAGTTCAAGGTTCAGCTTGCGTCGCACAACGCCCGCGCACACAATGTAAAAATGACATTGTTCGCAGGCGACATCACACCGGTTGAGCTGGCACCCTCCACTCGTGTTGCGTCCGAGCGCGTCCTGGTCGTCGAAGATGATTCGTCGGCGCGGGTGGGGCTTGAGCAGCTGGTCAAGAGCTGGGGGTTCCAGGCCGAGTCGGCCAGCGACGGCGAGCAGGCGCTCGAGAAGGTCACGTCGTTCCGTCCCGCAATCGTGATCACGGATCTGGTGATGCCGAGGATGGACGGCCTCGAGCTGCTGCGTGCGCTGCAGCACCAAGGCGCCGACGCCACGACGCTGATCCTGACCGCGCAGGGGACGGTCGAAACCGCCGTCGCCGCGATGAAGGAAGGCGCCTACGACTACCTGACCAAGCCGGTGGATCTGCAGCGGCTGAAGATCCTGCTGGACAAGATCGTCGAGCGGCTCGAGACCTTGCGCGAGGTCAAGGCGCTCAGGCGCCAGCTGCGCGAGCAGGGCACGTTCGGGCCGATGATCGGCAACAGCCCCGGCATGCGCAAGATCTACGAAGTCGTGGAGCAGGCGTCGCCCACGCAGGCCTCCGTGCTCATCACCGGAGAGTCGGGCACCGGCAAGGAGCTCGTCGCGCAGACGGTGCACCAGTTGAGCCCGCGCGCGTCGTTCCCGTTCGTCGCCATCAACTGCGCCGCGATTCCCGAGACACTCCTCGAGAGCGAGATCTTCGGCCACGAGAAGGGCGCGTTCACCGGCGCAGCCGATCGCCGGCAGGGCTGTTTCGAGCTGGCCGATCGTGGCACGCTGTTTCTCGACGAGATCGGCGAGATGACGCCGCAGACGCAGGTCAAGCTGCTGCGGGTGCTGCAGGAGCGGAAGTTCCGGCGGCTCGGCGGCCGCACCGAGCAGACCGTCGACGTGCGCGTCCTGGCCGCCACCAACATCGATCCGGTGGAGGCCGTGCGCAACGGCAAGCTCCGCGAGGATCTGTACTACCGCCTGAACGTGTTCTCGCTGCGGCTCCCGCCGCTGCGCGAGCGCCGCGAGGATCTGTCGCTCCTCATCCAGGCGTTCATCACCGAGTTCAACACCCGCAACCAGAAGGCGATCGCGGGCGTGGATCACGAGGCGATGGCGATGCTCGAGCAGTACGGGTGGCCGGGCAACGTGCGCGAGCTGCGCAACGTGATCGAGCGGGCGACGATCCTGTCCACCGGGCCGTTCATCGAGGCGCGGCACCTGCCGCCGACGCTGCACGACGAGCCGCAGGCGAGTGACAAGCCGCAGGTAGCGCTGTCGCCCGGGACGACCGTCGAGGAGGCCGAGCGCCGGCTCATCATGATGACGCTCGAGCACACGCGCCACAACAAGACTCGGGCGGCCGAAATCCTCGGCATCAGCCTGAAGACGCTCCACAACAAGCTGAACAAGCTCCGGCTCAGGCCGAAGCGACCGGAGTAGGATTGCGCCTCGGCATCAAAGGCAAGCAGGTCCTCGGCGTCACGTCGATCGTCGCCACGGTCGTCGTCGTCCTCAGCCTGCTGCATCTGGCGCGTCTCGCGCAGGTCAGCCTGCTCGAGAGCCGGGCCCGCTCGGAGCTCCTGGCCAACGCCATCTACCATCGCGCGCGCGAAGTGGTCGGCGAGGGGGCTGATCCGTATCGGGCGCTCACGTCGGATTCCGGGCTTCGTTCGATCCTCGAGTCGAGCCTCTACTCCCAGAACGTCACGTTTGCCGCGATCGTGGACGTCAACGGCATTGCGGTGGCGCACACCGACCCGACGCTCGAAGGGCGCCCGATGCCGTCGGGCGGCGATCTCGGGCGGCTGCTCGAGCGCCCCTCGTTCTCGCAGCTCGTTCGCATCTACTCCGGGCAGGGGCGCAACCTCGAGTTCCGCCAGCCGCTGCTCCTCGGCGACACGCAGTTCGGGTCGATCCGGATCGGGGTATCGACGCTGCTCATTCGACGGGACCTCAACCTGTCGCTGCGGCCGGCCACGGTGACCGCGCTCATCGCGCTCGGGGTGAGCGTGTTCGTCGCGGTCCTGCTCGCGCAGCTCCTGCTGCGTCCGATCCACGTCATCCGGAGCGGCCTGACGCGCCTCGGGCGCGGCGAGTTCGGCGTACGGCTCGACCTCAACCGCCACGACGAGTTCGGCGAGCTCGGAACCTTCTTCAACGCCGTCAGCGAGCAGGTGTCTGCCGATCGTTCGCAGATGGCGCAGCTCGAATCGGCGGTCGAGCGGCTCGAGGACGCGGTCGCGCTGGTCAGCCCGACGGGCGAGCTGCTCTTTGCGAACCCGGCGATGCGCACGCTGCTCCCGCACGCGGTCGCGGGGGCGATGCTCGACGATGTGGTGCCGGTCGGCCACCCGCTCGGGCAGCTCGCCCGGGACACGCTCGTCAGCCGCCAGTCGCGCGGTCCGACGTCGGCGACCTTCGCCGAAGGCGAGCGGCTGATGATGACGCACGCCGTGACCGATCGGAACGGCGGGCTGGTCGGCGTCATGATGGTGGCGCGCGACCTCGAGTACCTGAGCCAGGTGCAGTCGACCGTGCGCTACTCCCGCAAGCTCGCGGCGCTGGGCCGCCTGTCGGCCGGCGTCGCGCACGAGGTGAAGAACCCGCTCAACGCGATGATGATCCACCTCGAGCTGCTGCGGCAGCAGTTCGCCTCGCGGGCGCTTCCCGCGCGGGCCCTGGCGCACGGGTCCGCGCTGGCAACGGCGACCACCGACCCGCCTCCCGCGCTCGAGCACGTCGACGTCATCGCGCGCGAGATCAAGCGGCTGGACGAGGTGGTCCAGGGGTTCCTGAAGTTCACGCGCCCCGAGGATCTGAAGCTGCAGCCGATCCAGGTGGCGGCGCTCGTGAGCGAGATGCTGCCGACGCTGCGCCCCGAAGCGGACCGGCTCGGGGTGACGATCGTGACCGCGTGCGATGCGGCGCCCGACGTCAACGGCGATCCGGCCATGCTTCGCCAGGCGTTCCTCAACCTCGGGCTGAACGCCTGCCAGGCGATGCCCGACGGCGGCACGCTGCGCATCGCGTGCGAGGCGGCGCGCGGCCGCCGCGTGGCGGTGTCGTTCACCGACACCGGCGTCGGGATCAAGCCGGAGCACCTCCAGCGGATCTTCGAGCTCTACTTCACCACGAAGGAGAAGGGCAGCGGCATCGGCCTCTCGATGGTGTTCCGGACGGTGCAGATGCACGACGGCGAGATTGAAGTACAGTCGACACCAGGGGCGGGAACGACCTTCCGCCTGCTGCTGCCGGAGGCGTGAGACTGTATCCGGAGGCGTGAGACTGTATGAAGATTCGATCCGTGGCTCTGGCCGTTGCGCTGACCGCGGTCGCCCTCGGTCTGTCCGGCTGCGCCCATGCGCGCGCCAAGACGCCCAGCGACACGCCGCCGCTCGCCGTGCCCGCGCCGCCGCCGCGCAGCGTCGAGCCCGGCAGCGACGAGGCGCCGGCGCCGATGGCGCTGCCCGAAGAGCCCGCCCGCCACGCGCCTCCGGCTGGTTCCGGCGCGCCGCCCAAGCGCGAGCCGGCGCGCCAGGAGAAGATTGATCTGCCGAAGGTGGAGGCGCCGCCCGAAGCGCCCAAGCCGGCAGAAGAGGCGCCGAAGCCAGCGACCACCTTGCAGACGACCCCGACTGGCGCCGAGGGCCAGCTGGAACGATCAATCCGCGACCTGCTCAACCGGGCGAGCGGCGATCTCAGCCACATCGACTACCGCGTGCTGAACGCCGACGCGCGTCAACAGTACGACACCGCCAAGCGGTTCATCGCGCAGGCCGAGGATGCGCTGCGGGCCAAGAACCTGGTGTTCGCCAAGACGGTCGCGGACAAAGCGGCCGCGCTCGCGGCCCAGCTCGCGGGGAAGTAGCGCGCTACCTATTCGGTTGAAGCCGGTTGCCCACCGCGTCGGTGGGCCGCGGCCGGGCTGCTGCCTGGCCCCGTTTTTCAGCCGGTTCTTCACCCCTTCGACCCCCCGCCCCGTGGCATTTTGCTTGCTGTTACGCCGGGCGACCTCGTTCCTTCCGCGGCCTGCGGAGGGAAACAACATCTGCCCGTTTACCCTGCCTGTGCACCCACGGGAGGCCGGCGAAAAGCGGCCTCCCGCCTGTCAATCCGCTCGACCATCCGGGCGACAAGTGCGGAGGTTCCGGGGCGTCGGCCGGGTCGCCAGTGCTCGAGCTCTCGCCTTCACAATCCCCAACAATCGTCAACATCTTGCGACTGACCTAAAAGAGAGGCACAATATATGGTGTTACACGCTTGACAAACCGGCAGCCTGGGCTCATATTGGTCGGCCGTAGCGCGACAGGCGAGCAGCGCGAGAACCTCCCAGATTCTCGGCGACGCACCCCGAAGCGACGGGCTTCGGGATCAGGCCTGCCAGGCGCAATCCATCAAGCTACCGCGGTTGGCGTCCCCGGGGCAGGGACGCGGTCGCATCGAGGATCGGAGGGGTCATGAAAGAAGGCGCTGCCTACCACGCCGCGAGTGCCGGCCAGCAGATGGTGGAGAGCGGTGGAACGCCTGCCGTGTCGCACGGCGACGCGCCTGCGGTGGCGGGCGAGAAGGACAAGCCGCGTGCGAAGCGCGCCCCGGCGGCGCCCGGGCTGACCTTCCCGCGCTTCTTCACCGAACCGGGGATCGATCCGTTCGACGAGATCGAGTGGGAGCTGCGGGCGGCGGTCATCGGCAACGAGCGCGGCGAGGTCGTGTTCGAGCAGCGCGACGTCGAGATACCGAAGTCCTGGTCCCAGCAGGCCACCAACATCGTCGTCTCCAAGTATTTCCGGGGACAGCTCGGCTCGCCCGAGCGCGAGCACAGCGTCCGCCAGCTGATTGGCCGCGTCGTCGACACCATCACCGAGTGGGCGCGCGGCCAGAAGTACTTCGCGGGCGAGGACGACCTGCAGGCGTTCAGCGACGACCTCAAGCACATCCTCGTCTACCAGAAGGCGGCGTTCAACAGCCCCGTGTGGTTCAACTGCGGCTTTGAGAAGCAGCCGCAGTGCTCGGCCTGTTTCATCAACTCGGTCAGCGACACGATGGACTCGATCCTGACCCTGGCGCGCACCGAGGGGATGCTGTTCAAGTTCGGCTCGGGCACGGGCACCAACCTGTCGCCGATCCGCTCGTCGAAGGAGCTCCTGGCGGGCGGGGGCACGGCCTCGGGTCCGGTGTCCTTCATGAAGGGATACGACGCGTTTGCCGGCGTCATCAAGTCGGGCGGCAAGACCCGCCGCGCGGCGAAGATGGTCATCCTCGACGCCGACCATCCGGACATCGTCGAGTTCATCAACTGCAAGGTCGAGGAGGAGAAGAAGGCCTGGGCGCTCATCGACGCGGGCTACGACGGCAGCTTCACGGGCCCGGCGTATTCGTCGGTGTTCTTCCAGAACTCGAACAACAGCGTCCGCGTCACCGATGACTTCATGCGTGCGGTGCTGGACGACGCCGTGTGGGAGACGCGCGCCGTGACGAGCGGCGACATGATGGACACCTACAAGGCGCGCGATCTGATGCGCCTGATCGCCGAAGGGACGCACATCTGCGGCGACCCGGGCATGCAGTTCGACACGACGATCAACGAGTGGCACACGTGCCCGGGCACCGATCGGATCTATGCCAGCAATCCGTGCTCCGAGTACATGTTCCTCAACGACTCGGCGTGCAACCTGGCGTCGATCAACCTCATGAAGTTCGTGAAGGCGGACGGGGAGTTCGACGTCGTGTCGTACAAGGCCGCGGTCAGAACCCTCATCACGGCCCAGGAGATCATCGTCGACAACGCGAGCTATCCGACGCCGTCCATCGAGAAGAACAGCCACGCCTACCGGCCGCTCGGCCTCGGCTACGCGAACCTCGGCGCGCTGCTGATGTCGCGCGGCCTGCCCTACGACGGCGACGCGGGCCGCGACTACGCGGCGGCGCTCACGGCGCTGATGACCGGCGAGGCGTACGCGCAGTCGGCGCGCGTCGCGCGCGACCACGGCGGCCCGTTCGGCGGCTACGACCGGAATCGCGAGCCGTTCCTGCGGGTGATGCGGAAGCACCGTGACGCGCTGCGCGACGTCAACTCGCGAAACGTGCCGTCGGAGCTGTTCCAGGCGGCGAAGGCCTCGTGGGACGACGCCGTGGAGCTCGGCGAGCAGTTCGGGTACCGCAACGCCCAGGCGACCGTGCTCGCGCCGACCGGCACGATCGGCTTCATGATGGACTGCGACACGACCGGCGTCGAGCCCGACATCGCGCTCGTCAAGTACAAGAAGCTGGTCGGCGGCGGCCTGATGAAGATCGTCAACCAGACCGTGCCGATGGCGCTCAGGAAGCTCGGCTACGCGCAGCCCCAGATCGACGCCGTCGTCGACTACATCGATCGCAACGAGACCATCGAGGGCGCGCCGGGCCTGAAGGAGTCGCACCTGCCGGTGTTCGACTGCGCGTTCAAGGCCGCCAAGGGCAGCCGGTCGATCCACTACATGGGTCACATCAAGATGATGGGCGCCGTGCAGCCCTTCATCTCGGGCGCCATCAGCAAGACGGTCAACGTCCCGAAGGAGGCGACGGTCGACGAGATCATGCAGGCCTACGTCCAGTCGTGGAAGCTCGGCGCCAAGGCGATCTCGATCTACCGCGACGGCAGCAAGCGGACGCAGCCGCTCAACACGTCGAAGGACAAGACGCCGGCCGAGATCGCGCAGCAGGCCGCCACGCAGCTCGTGACGCAGCCCGTCCGCCGGAAGCTGCCCGACGAGCGCCGGGCCATCACGCACAAGTTCGACATCGCGGGGCACGAGGGCTACATCACGGTCGGCCTCTTCGAGAACGGCCAGCCGGGCGAGATCTTCCTGGTGATGGCCAAGGAAGGATCGACGATCTCCGGCTTCGCCGACGCCTTCGCGCAGGCCATCTCCTACGCGCTGCAGTACGGCGTGCCGCTCCAGGCGCTGGTCGACAAGTTCAGCCATGTCCGGTTCGAGCCGTCCGGCATGACGCGCAACCCGGAGATCCGATTCGCGAAGTCGATCGTCGACTACATCTTCCGGTGGCTCGCGACGAAGTTCCTCTCCCCCGAGGCGCAGTACTACGCCGGGGTCAACGGCCGCGAACTCGAGGAGGTGACCGGCAACGGCCAGCTCACCGCGACCGCCCAAGCGCCTCCCGTCGCACCGCAGCCTGCCTCCGCCGGTCCCGCGCCGTCGGCGTCGCCGTTCTCGACGATTCAGAATCAGGAGGACGCGCCGCCGTGCTCGACCTGCGGCTCGATCATGATCCGCAGCGGCGCCTGCTACAAGTGCGTCAACTGCGGGAACACGAGCGGCTGCGCGTAGAATCAGTCGTTGCTCGCCGGTCGAGCGAACATCGCGGGCGGGTCCACGCCGGGCCCGCCCTTTTTTTGTGTGCTCGGTCGGTCGCGCCCGACCCTGACGTGGCCGCGAAGTCGGAGCCGCGCGGATCCACCCGCGCAGGCGCTCGTCGGCCTGTACACCACACCCAGACTGGCCCTTGACGCCATTATGCCGACTATGTAAGCATTCAACGTCGTCGCCGCCGCGCCGGATCTCTGCGGCGTGGCTCCGAGGCGCGTCTGGAGGACACATGAGCCGGCGGCTCCCGCGTGCCGTTCAGTGGCTGCTTCGGTCGACGGTTCCGCGCGACCTCGTCGATTCGATCGTCGGGGACCTGGAGGAAGAGCGCCTGCGACGGGGCGCCGGCGCGAGGCGCGGGACGGCCGACGTCTCGTGGCACGCCGCGCGTATCGTGGCGGCCTTCGCCTGGGAACGCCTCGTGCGCGAACGCCGTCTGCCGCCCATTGCCGACGAGGCGCCGCAGCGCGCGAGGGCGATCGATTCCGTTCGGCAGGACGTCGCGTTTTCGGTCCGGCTGCTCTGGCGTCACCCCGGGTTGACGGCCGTCGCCGTCCTGACGCTGGCGCTCGGCATCGGCGCGAACACCGCGATCTTCAGCGTCGTCGACGCCGTATTGTGGCGTCCGCTCCCCTTCTCGGACGCGCAGTCGATCATGTCCCTCAGCGAGCGGCGCCCGCGCGAGGGCATGCAGCACGGACCGGTGTCGCCGGCCGACTTCTTCGACTGGCGGCGCGAGGCGTCATCCTTCTCCGACATGTCGGCGTACCGGCCCGTGACGGTGAACCTCACCGGCGCGGCCGAGCCGCAGCGTATCGGCGGCCTGCTGGTGACCAACGGATTCCTGCGCGTCCTCGCCATGCAGCCGGCGATCGGCCGCGACTTCCGGGCGGAGGAGGATACCGACGGGCGGAACCGCGTGGTCCTGTTGAGCGACGGCCTGTGGCGCCGTGCGTTCGGCGCGGACCGATCGACGATCGGGCGGCGCGTCCTTCTGGACGGCGAGCCGTACGAGGTGGCGGGTGTCCTCCCGGCGGCCTTCTGGTGGCCGGGCGAGCCGGAGTTCCTGGCGCCGCTCGCGCTGAGCGGACACGACCGCGGGCTGCGGGGCGCGCATTTTCTCTCCGTGGTCGGCCGTTTGAAACCAGGGGTACCGGAGGCGCGTGCGCGCGAGGAGCTGGCGATTGTCGGCGACCGTCTGTCGCTCCGTTTTCCGGTCGAGAACGACGACCACCTCCCGGCGATGCGTCCGATCAGGACGGCACTCGTCGGCGACACGCGGACCGCCCTGCTCGTGCTGTTCGGCGCCGTCGCGCTCGTCCTGCTGATTGCGTGCGGCAACGTCGCCATGCTCCTGCTGGCCCGCGCGCTTGGCCGCCAGAAGGAACTGAGCGTCCGGTTCGCCATGGGAGCGAGCCGCGGCAGGATCGTCGGTCAGCTCCTGATCGAGAGCCTGGTGCTCTCGGCCGCCGGCGGCGCTGCCGGCCTGCTGCTCGGCCACTGGTCGTTGACGGCGCTCCTCGCGCTCCTGCCGGCACGCTTCGAGGAGCTTCCCGGCCTGGCGTCGGTCGGCCTCGACCCGCGCGTTCTCGGATGGGCCGCCGCCATGTCGATCGCCAGCGGCGTCGTGTTCGGGATCGTGCCGGCGCTGGCCGCCTCCGATCGGCGGATTGGACAGTCGCTCGCCGAGGAGACGCGTGGAAGCGCCGGCCACGCACGAGGAGCGCGCATCCGGTCGATGCTGGTCGCGGCCGAGCTCGCGCTCTCGGTCGTCCTGCTGGTCGGCGCGGCGCTGCTGACGATCAGCTTTCGCAATCTCATCGGCGTCGCGCCCGGGTTCCGGCCGGACCAGCTCGTCACGGCGCGCATCACGCTTCCATGGTCGCGCTATGGGACGCACGCGCAGGTGACGTCGTTCTACGCGGCGCTGTTCGACCGGCTCGACGCCGCGCCGGGCGTCGCCCGGGCGTCGGCGACGTCGGCGCCGCCGTTCAGCGGTCTCGACAATCGCCTGGACCTCGAGATCGAGCGGCGCGTGCAACCGCCGTCCACGCCGTTTCGCGCCCATCCCGCGCCTCGTGTCGGCCGACTACTTCGCCACGATGGGCGTTCCACTTGCTTCGCGGCCGCACGTTCGACGCTCACGACGACGGCTCGGCGCGCGCGGTCGTCGTGATCAACCAGGCGGCCCAAAGGCGCTACTGGCGGGACGAGGATCCCGTCGGCACACGCATCCGCCTCGGTGCGGGCGGCGAGTGGATGACGATTGTCGGCATCGTCGGCGACGTCCGTCACGGCGGCCTCGACGCCGAGCTCGAGCCCGAGGCGTTCATTCCGCTGGCGCAGGGCTTCGACCAGCTCGGAACCGCATACGAGCGCAGCCTGACGATCATCGTCCGCGCGGCGGCGGACGGCACGGACCCGTCCGCGCTGCTGCGAGGCGCGGTGGCCGCGGTCGACCCGCAGCAGCCGGTCGGCCCGGTTCGCACGATGGATGCACTGATCGCCCAGTCGGTCGCTCCGTACCGGCTGAACCTGGTGCTGCTCGGCGCGTTCGCGGTCGTGGCGGTCGTCCTCACGGCCGCCGGGTTGTA
Organism: uncultured Acidobacteriota bacterium; assembly: GCA_963840225.1. GTDB lineage: Bacteria > Acidobacteriota > Vicinamibacteria > Vicinamibacterales > CAVVIG01 > JBLMXQ01. The sequence goes on along the minus strand of CAWIYH010000003.1, from coordinate 287,976 downwards.
CGGCGTCATGGCGTACCTCGTCGGTCAGCGGACGCGCGAGATGGGGGTGCGGATGGCGCTTGGTGCAACGGCCGGGCAGGTGACCATCCTGATGCTCGCGCAGACCGGACTGATGATGATGGCGGGGATCGGCACGGGAGTCGTTGCGGCGCTCGCGCTGAGCCGGGCGATGACGTCGCTGCTGTTCGGCGTCAGCGCGGCCGATCCGTTCGTCTATGTCGCGGTCTCGGCCATCCTGCTGGTCGTCGGCCTGTTGGCCGTCGCCGTGCCGTGCCGGCGCGCCGCTGCGATCGATCCGCTGGCCGCACTGCGGCACGACTGACCGCGGAGGCATTCCGATGCGCAGCATGAGCGAACCCTTCAACCTCGGCGAGTTCGAGCAGGTCGTCCTGCTGGCGGTCCTCCGGCTGGGCGACGCCGCGTACGCCGTGCCGATCCTCGACGAGATCGCGCGCTGCACGGGACGCTCGGTCTCGCGCGGGTCGGTCTACGTGACGCTGGATCGCCTCGAGACGAAGGGATACCTGCGCTCCCGGCTCGGCGATCCCACCGCGGAGCGCGGCGGACGCGCGAAGCGGTACTACGCACTGCGGCCCCGCGCGCTCGAGGCCCTCCGCGACAGCCGCCGGGCCCTCGTGGCGCTCTGGCGCGGCTTCGAAGCGCGCCTGGAGGACGCATGAGCCGGCGCCTGCCGCGCGGCATGGAACGCTTCCTGGCCCTCGTCGTGCCGGGCGACATCCTCGAGTCGATCGCCGGCGATCTCGAGGAGGACTACGCACGATCCGGACCGGGCGGCTGGCGGGCCGCCGTGGGAATCTGGTGGCAGGCGGCACGCATCGCCGTGTCCTTCGGGTGCGAGGCCGCGCTGCGCGAGCGGCATCTCCCGCCGATTGCCGACGAGGCCCCGCGACGTCTCCGGTTCGGCGAAGCGCTGACGCAGGACGTGACCTTCGGCGTCCGGTTGCTCCGTCGTCAGCCGGCGTTCACGGTCATGGCGGTCACCACGCTCGCGCTCGGGATTGGCGCGTGCACCGCGATGTTCGGCCTCGTGGATGCCGTGCTCTGGCGCAGGCTTCCGTTTCCCGACGCGACCGCCATCGTGTCGCTGGTCGAGCAGCGTCCGACCGAGGGGCGCAGCGCCGGTCTGGTCGCGCCGGCCGACTTCGTCGACTGGCGCGCCCGATCGCATTCGTTCACGGCGATGGCCGCGACCTCGCCGTTCGCGCTCAACCTGACGGGCGCGGGCGAGCCGGAACGGCTGGACGCTCTTGCCGCGTCGCCGGGCTTTCTTCGCGTGCTCGCCGTGACGCCCGTGCTCGGCCGGGGCTTTGCCGCCTCGGAGGAGGCTCCGGACCGTAGCCACGTCGCCATCCTGTCGAATGCGGTGTGGCGGGTCCGCTTTGGCGCAGACCCGCACATCGTCGGCCGCCGGGTGCTGCTGAACGCCGTCCCGCACGAGATTGTCGGCGTCCTCCCGGCTGACTTCTGGTGGCCGACGCACCCCGCCGTTCTCGTGCCGCTGGCCCTGTCGGCGGCCGATCGCGAGCTGCGCTTTCTGCACGAGTTCGACGTGTTCGCCCGGCTGAAGGGCGGGGTCTCGCCGGAACAGGCGGCCGCGGACATGCGCGTCATCGGCAACGCGCTCGCCGAGGAGTACCCGGAGGCCAACGCCAGGCACTTCCCGCGCGTGCGGCCCGTCCGGGACGCGCTCGTCGGCCACGCCGAGCGGGCGCTGCTGGTGCTGCTCGGCGCCGTCGGGCTCGTGCTGCTCATCGCCTGTGCGAACGTCGCGACGCTGCTGACGGCCAGGGGCGCGGCGCGGCGCCGGGAACTGGCCGTCCGTGTGGCGCTCGGCGCCGGGCGGGCGCGGCTGGTTCGGCAGCTGCTGACCGAAAGCCTCCTGCTCGCCGGGCTCGGCGGCGGCGTCGGCGTGCTCGTCGCTGCCTGGGCGGTCCCGGCCCTCCGCGTCGTCGTGTCGACCCGCCTGGCGAATCTGCCAGGCCTCGACCGCGTCGCCGTCGACGGGCGCGTGCTCGCTGCCGCGCTGGTCCTCACGTGTGCCACCAGCCTGTTGTTCGGGCTCCTGCCGGCGTTCGCCTCGGCGCACGACGCGCCCCGGTCGGCGCTGAACGAGGAGGGACGTTCGGGGACGACCGGCATATCGGCGCGGCGCGGGCAGGCGATGCTCGTCGTCGCCGAGGTCGCGCTGTCGATCGTCCTGCTCGTCGGCGCGGGCCTGTTGCTCGCCAGCTTCAGGCACCTGATCGAGGAGTCGCCCGGCTTCCGGGCCGACCATCTGGTCACGATGCGGGTCACGCTCCCGCAGGCCAGGTACGGCGATCACCATCGCATCGTCGCCTTCTATCAGTCGCTGCTCGATCGGATCGGCAGCATGCCCGCGGTTCAGGCGGCCGGCGTCGTCAACATCCTGCCGTTCAGCGGCGCCGACTCGCGATCGGGGTTTCTCATCGCAGGGCGGGCGGAGGAGTCGCCCTTTCCGACGCGTGCGCATCCGCGCTCGGTGAGCGCCGGCTACCTGGCGGCGATGCAGGTCCCCCTGTTGCGGGGACGCGACCTCACCGACCGGGATGGGGAAGGCACGCCGGCCGTCGTGGTGATCAACGAGGCGGCGGCGCGGCGGTACTGGCCCGGCGCGGATCCCATCGGCCGTCGCATCAGCTTCGCCTTCGACACGCCCGTCTGGCTGCAGATCGTCGGCGTCGTCGGCAACGTGAAGCACAGCGGCCTCGATGTCGATGCCGAGCCGGAAGCCTACCTGCCGTACCTGCAGACGTCCTACGACCCCGAGACCCGCGCGATGTCGGTCGTCGTGCGAACGAGCGGCAGCCTCGAGGCCGTGTCGGCGACGCTGCGCGCCGCGGTGCGCGAGCTCGACAAGGATCAGCCGGTCGGAGTCGTGCGGCCGATGGACGACCTGCTGAGCGACTCGATGGCGCCGCGACGGCTGAACCTCCTGCTGGTCGGCGCGTTCGCGATCGCGGCCCTCGCGCTGACGGGCGCCGGGCTGTACGGCGTCATGGCGTACGTCGTGGCGCAGCGCACGCGCGAGATCGGCATCCGGATGGCGCTTGGCGCAACCGGGGCGAGCGTGCTGGCGCTCGTGCTGCGGCAGGCCGGCGCGATGACCCTGGCCGGGATCGCGGTGGGGCTCGCCGGGGCGCTCGCCCTGACCCGCGTGCTGTCCGGACTGCTGTTCGGCGTCAGCCGCACCGACCCGGCCGTCTACGCGGCCGTATCGCTGCTGCTGGCCTTCGTGGCGTTGCTGGCCGCCGCCGTTCCCTGCCGTCGCGCAATGCGGGTCGAGCCGGTCGCGGCGATGCGGGACTGAACGGCGAAGGGTCCCGCGGGGTCTTTCTCACTAAGCGAACAGAGCCGACCGTGAGCGTTGCCCTGGGTCGCGCCCGGGCCGGGGGCCAAAGGATCCGCCCCTGCAGGCGGCTCGACTAGCTCCGGCGGAGCAGGGCGGTGGCGATCTGCTCCCACTCGGCCTCGAGCGATTCGGTCGCCTCGGGCCGTTCGGCCTGGCGGTACCAGTAGCGGGCGTTCGCCAGGTCGCCTTCCTTCCGGTGCAGGTAGGCATGCACCCAGGCCGCGTCGACCCCGGCGACGTCCTGCACGACTCGATGCGCGCCATCCCAGTCGCCCCGCGCGTCGCACCAGAGCGCCACCAGCGTGGGCATGAGGCGCGGCTGCTCGCCGTCCTTCACGGTGGCCTTGAATTCCTCGAGCGTCATCGACTTGGGCCGCTTCGAGAGCCTCGACCTATTTGGCGCTCGTCTGCGAGCTGTTGCTCGAACGCCGCGCGCCAGCGCGCGAGCGCGGCGCGATAGCCGTCGGGATCGACGAAGGGATTCGGACCGTTCGGGGCCGCCCGCAGTCTTTCCGCCTTGGCCGCGCCGCCGTAGTACGAGCGATGCGCGCCGAGAAAGACGTCGCACGGCAGCGCCTGCAGCACCTCGAACGTATGCGCGTAGTCGCGGCCGATATCCGGGTACGCCGGCATCCCGCTGACGCGCACGCCCGGATTGATCGTCGTCCCGCCCACGACGACGACGCGCAGCGCCCTTCCGCGATCGCGGACGGTGAAGGTCCACGTCGTGCAGCCCTTGGTGTGGCCTGGCGTCAGATGCGCGGTCAGCACGGCGCCGCCGAGCCGGATCCGATCGCCGTCCTGCAGCCTCCGATCAACCGTCGCCGGCGGAAACGTCTCCGTGTCGCCCCACCGGAAGTCGCCGTGCCCTCCGGCTTCGATCAGCGTGGCGTCGGCGTCGCTCACCTCGAGCGTTGCGCCGGTCACCCGTTTCAGCTGCGCGAAGCCGGCCGCGTGATCGAAGTGCGCTTGCGTATTCAGAAGAATCCGGACGTCCGTCATCCGGAACCCGAGCTTCTCGATGTTCCGCTGGATGATGGGCACGGTCTCCTCGTACCCGGCGTCTATCAGGATGTCCCCGGCTGGCGTGACGACGAGGTACGAGGCGATGTCGCTCGCGCCGACATAGTAGAGGTTGTCGGCGATCCTGTACGGCTCGACCGGCTGATTGCCGGGCGTGCCGACCGCCGCTGACGTGACGAGCGTCAATGCGAGTATCGTGGAGACCATATGGGACGCTCAGTATTGCACATCGGCTTCATCGGTCTCGGCAACATGGGCCGCGGCATCGCGGCAAACCTGATCCGCTCGGGCTTCAAACTGACGGTCTGGAACCGCACCTCGTCGCGCGCCGACGATCTCGTCGCCGCCGGCGCCGCGCGCGCGGCGAGCGTCGCCGACGCGAGCCGTGCGGACGTCGTGGTCACCATGGTGGCCGACGATGCCGCGCTCGAGCAGGTGGCATTCGAGGGGCGGCTGGTCGAGTTGCTGCCGCGCGGCGCGATCCACGTGTCGATGAGCACCATCAGCGTTGCGCTCGCCGAAAGGCTGACCGCTGCCCACGCCGCGCGAGACACGGCGTTCGTCTCGGCTCCTGTGTTCGGGCGGCCGGAAGCGGCCGCCGCGGCGAAGCTCTTCATCGTGGCGGCCGGGCCCGGCGCCGCGCTCGACGGCTGCCAGCCGATCTTCGACGCGATCGGACAGCGGACGTTCCGCTTCGGCGACCGCCCGCAGGCCGCCAACGTCGTCAAGCTGTCCGGCAACTTCCTGATTGCGTCCGTCATCGAGAGCCTCGGCGAAGCGTTCGCGCTCGCGAGGAAGGCCGGTGTCGATCCGAATGCGCTCCTCGAGCTGCTCACAAGCACGTTGTTCGACGCGCCGATCTACCGGGTCTACGGCGACATGATCGCGAATCGACGGTACCGTCCTGCTGGATTCCGGCTGCCGCTGGGACTCAAGGACGTCGGCCTTGCGCTCGATGCCGCGCGCGCCGCGTCGGTTCCGATGCCCGTGGCGAGCCTCGTTCGCGATCACATGATTGCCGGCGTGGCGCAAGGATACGAAGATGCCGACTGGAGCGCGGTCGCCGACGTGGTCGCACGAAGCGCAGGGCTGAGCTAGCGGCACTCGAGCCTGTCCCGTACGGCGTGCTTGGGCTAGAATAAGCCGTACCAAAGGGGAACGGAGGCCGCCGATGGAACTCATGCTGGGGTCCCACGTTCGCGAGCACGGAAACCGCGTAGGGAAGCTGGCGGGTTTCGAGCTTGAGCCCGCCTCGCTCCGCATCCGCCGCATCATCTACAGCCCCGACGGCGACCTCGGCTCCGGGACGCACATGCGCCCGCTCTGCTCCGTGTCGCTCGTCCACGACGATGGCGAGGTCGAGTTGCGACCCGAGTCGCAGGTCGACGTGATGCCGTCGATCCCCGACGTGGCTCTTCTGAGCCGCCCGACCCGTATTCGACAAGGCTCTCGTGAGCTCGGACGTCTCGTCGGTCTCGAGATCAATCCAGCGGACTGCTCGATTCTGACGTTGTTCGGCCGTGCTCACTGGTGGTCGCGCCGGTTCTCGACGCCGGCCGACCGCGCCGACTGCTCCGTGACGGGCGAGATTCGCGTCGGCGGCAAGAACACTCGCGCCGCGTAGCTGCGGGCTGGAGGCCCCGGCCTCCAGCCGCACCACCTGCTGCCGGGCCACAGGTCGAACCCCCCACTTTCACGACTTCACGAGCCGCCGATCGGTTCACACGCCAAGAGCGCGCCCGGCGTTCACGGTTCGGCTGCCTACGAACCATTTCGTATTGACTCTACGAAGAGCGTCGTAGATAATCGGCCGCATGAAGCCTTTCCGTCGCAAGCCGACCGACGCCGAGCTCGCCATCCTCCGCGTTCTCTGGTCTCGCGGGCCGAGCACCGTGCGCCAGGTCGCCGAGACGCTCGGCAAGACCACCGGCTACACGACCGCGCTCAAATTGCTGCAGATCATGACCGAGAAGGGCCTCGTCTGCCGGAACGAAAGCAGCCGGACCCACGTCTATCAGGCCGCGGTCGGCGAGGAGCAGACCCAGCGCCAGCTCGTCACGGATCTGCTCGATCGCGCGTTCGGCGGGTCGGCGGCCACGCTGGTCCTCCAGGCGCTGTCGACCAGTCCGGCCACGCCTGAAGAGATGGCGGCGATCAAGAAACTGCTCGAGAGCCACGGGGACTCGCAATGACACAAATCGCCGGCTGGACGCTCGTGCATTTCGTGTGGGAGGGCGGCGCCATCGCCGTCGCGTGCGCGATTGCCCTTCGTCTGCTTGCGCGCGGGGCTGCCAACGCGCGGTATCTCGTCGCCTGCGCCGGTCTCGCGGCGATGCTCGTCGCTCCGGTGGGAACCGCCGTGTTCCTGTCGATGCGGCCGATGCATGCACCAGGCGAACGGGCGCGCGTCGACGGCCGCAACGCGCCGCCGGTCAGCCCCATTGCCGCGCACGCGGACCTGGCGACGCAGGGGGCGGACGCGCATGGCAGCCGCGCCGATCGGCTGGCTCCAATCGCTTCGACCGTGTCGGCATGGACGGCCCGGCTCGATCCGGTGCGGGTGATGCCGATGGTCGTCGGGTTCTGGCTGCTCGGTGTGGCCCTGCTCGTCGGGCGGATGGTCGCGGGGTGGTGGTGCGTGCGCGATCTGCAGCGGTCGGCCATCGTCGCGGCCCCGAGTCCCTGGCAGCCGGCCGCTGAGCGCATCGCCGCACGGCTGGGACTCGGACGAGCCGTGCGTGTGGTCGAATCGGTCGCGGTCGACGTACCCGTCGTGCTGGGATGGCTGCAGCCGGCGATCCTCCTGCCGGTGGCCGCGCTGGCACACCTGACGCCGTCGCAGGTCGAAGCGATCCTCGCTCACGAGCTCGCGCACGTTCGACGGCACGACTACCTCGTCAACCTGCTCCAGACGATTGCCGAGACGCTGCTCTTCTACCAACCGGGCGTCTGGTGGGTGTCGGCGCGGATACGCGCCGAGCGCGAGCACTGCTGCGACGAGGTGGCGGTCCGGGTGTCGGGTGACGCCCTCGGCTATGCCCGCGCGCTGACGGCCCTCGAGACATGGCGGAGCGCGGCCACTCCGCTGGCCCTCGCCGCGACCGATGGGTCTCTGCTGGAGCGCGTCCGCCGCATCCTCCGCGTGCCGATCGACGAGCAGCCGCGAGCCGGCCACTGGTCGGTGACGCTGGCGCTCACCGCGCTCCTCGCTGCCGGCGCCGGCGGATGGCAGCGCGTGCCGGTCGCCGTCGCGCGGGCGGGCGAGCGGGCGGCGGCGGTGCTGAGCGCTCGCGTTCTCGATCAGGCCGACGGCGTTGCCTCCCCTGGCCCCGGTGTCGGTGATGCGCCGCGCATTGCGGGCAGCATTGAGGAAGCGCCGCCGCCGACTCCGCCCCAAGCTCCCGAGCCGCCGCCGGCGCCGGTGCTTGCGGGCGGCACCGGGCCGCTCGCGGTGCCGCAACCGCCTGCACCGCCCGGGGTCCCGGCGCCGCCAGCGCCGCCAGCGCCCCCGGAACCCGGGCTGTCGCTGATCCACAACGGAACCTTCGACGTGCAGTGGAGCGACGGGCGCCAACGGATGGACGCCTCGGGCCACGGCGACATCGTGTTCACGGACGATCTCACCGACGTCCGGTCAATCTCCGGCGCCGGCTACCTGAAGCTCAGGATGTGGAGCGGCCTCGTGCCGCACACCGTCGAGATCCGCAACGAGCACGGGACGCTGACCCGCGAGTACTACGTCGCCGGGGTGGAGCGACCCTGGACCGACGAGGCGCAGCGGCTTCTGGCCGAGCAGCTTCCGCTCTTCGTGCGCCGCAGCGGTTTTGCCGCCGAGACCCGCACCAGGCAGATCCTGGCCGCGCACGGCGTTTCGGGCGTGCTCGACGAGATTGCACGCCTGGAGAGCGACTTCGCCAGAAGGCGGTATTTCAAGGCGCTCTTCGAGAGCACGACGCTCACCGCGTCCGACATGACCCGGGCGCTGGCGCTCGCGCGCCAGTTGATCCGCTCCGCTTTCGAGCTGTCACAGACGCTGGTGGCCGCGGCGCCGTCCGCGGCGGCCGATCAGGCGACGGCCTCGGCGTACGTCGCCGCCGCCGACGCCATCAAGTCCGACTTCGAACATCGCCGCGCGCTGGTCGCACTGCTCGACGCGAGGCCGGCTTCGAGCGGCACGGCAAATCTCGCGCTGCGCTCGGCTGCTTCGATCGCCTCCGATTTCGAGAAGCGCGCCGTGCTCACGCGCGCCATGAACGAGTCCCAGCTGTCGGTCGACGACCAGAAGGCGCTGCTCGAGAGCATCGGCAAGGTGTCGTCCGATTTCGAGTGCTCGACCACGCTGGTGGCGTTCGTCGAGAAATACGGCGTCGCTTCGGCGATCGCGGGCTCCTTCTTCAGGGCCGCCGGCACGCTCGACTCCGACTTCGAGCGGCGCCGCACGCTCGACGCCGTCATCGCAAAAGGCACGTCGGATCCGGCGGTGCTGGAGGCGCTTGTGGGGTCGGCCGGGAACATGCATTCCGACTTCGACCGTGCCGAGATCCTGGTCGCGCTCGCACGATCGCAGCCGATCGAAGGACCGGTCAGGACCGCGTTCCTGCACGCGGCCGACGGCATCGCGTCCTCGTTCCACCAGAACCGCGTCCTCGCCGCGCTCGTCAGGTCCGAGCGTCGTTAGCGGTCGCGCCGGCCCACGCCAGCCCGATCAGGGCGACGGCGAGGGCCGCGCGCGCCACCTGCGGCGCCAGGCCTGCCGACAGATGCGCCGCCGCGTGGACAGCCAGGGCCTGCAGGCCGAGCAGGGCGCCGATGGCAAACGCCAGCCCGCCCGGCAGCCGGACGCGCACGAACGCCGCGGCCAGCACGAGCAGCAGGCCGAATAGCACCAGGCCGAGATCGGCCCACACCTCGAGGCGAGCGCCGCGCGCCAGATCCGCGACAGCCCAGGCCACCGAATAGGCGCCGTAGCCGACCAGTCCGAGGGTCGCCAGCGTCAGCATCACCATCAGTCTGCACGAACAGGGTCCGTCCAGTCGATCCGGAGCTGGACCGCGCCGGCCGCTCGGCCGATCGCGCACTTGTCGCCGGGCTCGACTCACCCGGCGGACCGGTTCACAATTGAGCGTGCCTGCCATCGGTCGTCTGCGCTACCTCGAAGCCGAACCGCGTGCGGCCACCTCTCGCCCTGGCGGCGGCCCCGTCGGCACGCTCGTGCTGGTCCATGCCTTCCCGCTCAACGCCCGGATGTGGGAGCCACAGCTCTCGCTCGCCGACGAGGGCTGGCGCGTCGTGGCGCCGCAGCTCCGCGGCTTCGACGGCGGCTTCGACGACAGCCCGGTGGCGTCGCTCGACGACTACGCGGGCGACGTCGTCGACCTCCTCGACGCGCTCCATATCGAGCAGGCGGTCATCGGCGGCCTTTCCATGGGCGGGTACGTCACGTTCGCGCTGTTCCGCCTTGCGCCGCACTACTTCCGGGGCATGGTGCTCGCAGACACGCGCCCGCAGGCCGATTCGCGCGAGGCGGTCGAAGGGCGGCGGCAGATGCTGCAGCTTCTGGCGGAGAAGGGTCCGTCGGCCGTCGCCGATTCGATGATCCCGAAGCTCCTCGGCCCGACGACGCGCCGCGAGCGCCCCCGTCTCGAACAGGAGGTGCGTGCGCTCATCGTCGCCAATCCGCCCCAGGCCATCGCTGCGGCCGTGACGGCGATGATGTCGAGGCCCGATTCGACGTCCGCGCTCGCCAGCATCCGATGTCCGACGCTCGTGCTGGCCGGCGACGAGGACGGCATCGCGCCGCCGGAGGTCGCCGAGGACATGCAGCGTGCGATCGCCGGATCCGAGCTTGCGATCATTGCCGGCGCGGGGCACCTGTCGAGTTTCGAGCAGCCTCTGGCGTTCACGGCGCGGCTCGCCCGTTTTCTCGCGCATCGGGTATAGTCGCAAGGTGATGCGCACGGCGATCGCGTCCTTCATCCTTGCGGCGCTCGTCGGCACCGGGCTTCTTCCCGCCGCGCCACGGGCGCAGGAACGCGAGGCGGACGCCGCGCGCCGCAAGGGATTCGATTCGATTCTCGACCTCTACGTCCGCGATGGCTACGTCTACTATCGCGCGCTCAAGCAGGACCGCGCCAAGCTCGACGCGTACGTCGCCGGAGCCGCCACCGTGCCGGTCGAGGCGCTTTCACGCGACCAGCAGCTGGCCTTCTGGCTCAACGCCTACAACGCCGTCGTCCTTCAGACCATCGTGACGCGCTATCCGATCGGTGGATCGTCGAAGGACTACCCGCCGCACAGCATCAGGCAGATCCCCGGAGCCTTCGAGCGGGCCACTCATCGGCTTGGCGGCCGGATGGTGACCCTCGACCAGATCGAGAAGACGATCCTGCCCGGGTTCCACGATCCGCGCTTGTACTTCGCGCTCGGCCGCGGCGCCGTCGGTGGCGGCAGGCTGCGCAGCGAGGCGTTCACGCCGGCCCGGCTCGAAGAGCAGCTCAACGAGGTCCGCGGCGAATGCGTCAGCCGGCCGCAGTGCTGGGAGGCCGATTCTGCGGCCGGCATCGTGCGCGTGAGCTCGATCTTCTCGTGGCACGATCAGGAGTTCATCGACGCCTACGCGCCCGCGGCGACGCCGAAGTTCGCGGACCGCGGCCCAGTCGAGCGGGCCGTCCTCGGCTTCGTCGGGCCGAAGCTGCTGACGACGGAGCGCGAATTCCTCGACAAGAACGCGTTCCAGACCACCTTCAAGCCGTTCGACTGGACCCTGAACGACCTGACCGGCCGCGGGGGGCGTTGACGGCGGCATCGGGAATGGACCTCCAGCTCACCGACAAGGTCGCCATCGTGACCGGCTCGAGCCGCGGCCTGGGCCTGGCCAGCGCCGCGGCACTGGTGGCCGAGGGTTGCCGCGTCGCCATCTCCGCCCGCGGCGAGGCGCGGCTGGCGGAAGCCGCCGGAGAGCTGCGACGGCTCGCCGGGGCCGACGACCGCGTCCTGGCCGTGGCCGCAGACCTGGCATCGCCGGCGGGGGTGGAGCTGGTGGTGACGCGGGCGGTCGAGACATTCGGGCGGCTCGACATCCTCGTCAACAACGTGGGGCTCGGCCGGGGCGGGACGATTGTCGACACGAGCGACCAGGAATGGGACGAAGCCTTCGACCAGACGCTCTTCCCCGCGATCCGCGCCTCTCGCCTCGCCGTTCCCCATCTGCGCCGCAGCGGCGGCGGCGCCATCGTCATGATTGCGTCGATCTGGGGGCGGGAGTCCGGCGGCCGGATGACCTACAACGCCGTCAAGGCGGCCGAGATCAGCCTCGCCAAGTCGATGGCGCAGCAGCTCGCGCGCGACAATATCCGTGTCAACAGCGTGGCGCCCGGCTCGATTCTGTTTCCGGGAGGATCCTGGGATCGGCGGAGGAAGGACGATCCGGACGGAATTGCGGAGTTCGTTCGGCGGGAGCTGCCGTTCGGACGTTTCGGCCGCCCCGAAGAGGTCGGGGCGGTCGTGGCGTTCCTGGTGTCGCCTCGCGCGAGCTGGATCAGCGGGGCGAGTGTGCCCGTTGACGGCTGCCAGTCACGCTCCCTGATCTGATCTCGGGCCCTTCTTCGACCGCCGTCGCGCTCGTCGAGCGCGACCGGCCGCTGGTGAACCGAGAGACCGGCCGCCGCTGAACTGCCGGGTGGCCGGTACGAACGCGAACGACGAATCCCTCCGGGTTGTCGAGCTCGGGACTCTCCGCCTCGCCGGTATCCGAGTGCAGGAAGAATCCTCGTCGCCGCACGCGCGGCTCGGCTGCATCCATCTCCAGAGCTCCTTTAGTTTCTTATCGACCTCCATCACCAAAGTAACAGTCGATTCCCCGCCTCACAACAGAAATCGACGCGCGCGCGTGTAAAAAGTGCGTCGGCGCGACGTCAGTCGCGCGCGCCGCGGCGTCGATGGAAGGCGAGATAGTAGACCGGCACGCCTGCCAGGATGAGCGCGAAGGTCACACCGGTCGAGATCGGCTGGGTGACGAGCGCATTGACGACGAACCACGCGACCGAGAGGACGAAGACGGCCGGCACGACCGGGTAGCCGACCACCCGATACGGACGCGGCAGGTCCGGACGGAGGCGCCGCAGCCGGAAGATCGCCGCCACGCTCAGCGCGTAGAACGGCCAGATGGCGAGGACGAACATACTCGTCAGCTGTTCGAAGCTCCGGCTGAGAACCAGCGCGATCCCGAGCGCAGCCGCGAGCAGAATGGCGACATGCGGGGTCCGGAACCGCGGGTGCACCCGTGCAATGGGCCGGAAGAAGAGGCCGTCGTCGGCCATCGCGAAGAAGATGCGGGGTGAAGCCAGCATGCTGCCGTTCAGCGAACTGAACGAGGAGACCATCACGAACAACGACACGAGCACGACGCCGGTGCGGCCGAACAGCGCCGACATCGTGTCGGCGGCCACGAGCGGCGACCGCGCGACGCCCTCGACCGGAATGACGTAGAGGTAGGCCAGATTCGTCAGCAGGTAGATGACGACGATGGCGGCGGTGCCGAGCAGGATGGCCCGCGGCAGGTTGCGCTGCGGGTTCTGGACCTCGCCCCCCGCGAACGACAGGTCGCCGAACCCGTCGTAGGCCCAGAGAATCGCGACGAGCGCGAGGCCGATGCTGCCCGGACCGATGGGGCCGGCGCTGCCCGCCGTGAGGTTCGCGGCGCTGGCCCCGTGGCTGCCGCCCAGGACGAGCGCCGCCGCCACGAGGACCGCCAGGGCCGAGTACTTCGCAAGGGTCGAGACACCGACGATCGCCGCTCCCAGGTTCACGCCGACGATGTTCACGGCGGCGGCAAACGCGATGGCTCCCGCTGAGACCCCCCGTGCGGCGACATAGTGTGCCACCGGATCCATTCCGACGGTTCGAAGGAAGTATTCGCCGAACGCGATGGCGATGCCGCCGAGAGCGGAGGCGCGGATGAGAACGAGCTGGGACCACCCGAACAGAAACCCGGCCAACCGGCCCCATCCCTCGCGGAGATAGGCATAGAACCCACCCGTTTCAGGCAGCGCCGCCGCGAGCTCGGCCAGCGACAGCGCTCCGCAGACGGTGATGGCGCCGCCGGCTGCCCACAGACCCAGCACCAGCAGCGGGTTCGGAACGAGCCGTGCCACGCCGGCCGGCGACCGGAAGATCCCCGACCCGATGGTGATGCCGACGACGATCGCCACCGAGCTCCAGAGCCCGAGCGTACGCGGCAGGGTGCCGTCGGCATTGCGGGTGGTATCGGGCATGTCGCTCGAGCAAGGGAAGACGCGCGCGTCAGCCGATGCGCCGGGCAAGCCTAACACACGGGATGTGTCGCGACGGCTCGGGGATTGAATGGCAGGATGCGCCGAATTGCACGATTGGACAACGGCGAACCCACCCGGCCATTCTCAGTGGGGCAGCTCGTTGTTGCGGGCGGCGGCCTGCTCGCTGGCGCGGGTGAGGCGCGATGGCGCCCACCGCGAGTGGCTCTGCCAGCCGCTGTGCGACTGGCTGCCCGATTCGTCGGTGGCGCCGGGTAGCAGCCGGTTGGCCATCTTCATCAGGCTGGCCAGGACCTCGGGCGCCAGCGCGGCGGCCGCGAGCGCGACGCGCGCCGGCCACGTCACGACGAGCTCCGCGTCGCCGCGGCGGCACGCGTTCACGATCTGGGCGGCCGCGCGTTCGGCGTCGATCGACAGGACCGGCAGCGAGTCGGCAATCGCGAACCACGTGAACTCGTCGTGGTGGCGTCCCTTGAACCAGGCGTTGAACGGCGAGCCGGTACGCATCAGGCCCGGAACCACCGTCGTGACGGCGATGCCGTCGCGGGCGAGCTCTGCCCGGATCGCGTCGGACAGGCCCGTCAGGGCGAACTTGCTCGCGCAGTACGGCACCAGGTGCGGAATGCCGACGCGGCCGCCGATCGAGGAGATGTTGACGATGCGCCCGCACCCCTGGCGGCGCATCGCGGGAACCGCCGCGAGCATGGTGTGCAGCGGCCCCCAGAAGTGGACCGCCATCGCCTCTTCGAAGTCGCCGGGCTGCATGTGATCGAGCGGCCCGACCCGTATGACGCCGGCGTTGTTGACGAGCACGTCGATCCTGCCGGTCCGGTCCACCGTCTGGCCGACGAGACGCTCGGCGTCGGCACGGTTCCGCACGTCGCAGACGGCGGTCGCGGCGTCGATGCCGTCTGCCGCGAGCGCGTCGCGCGCTCGCGCGAGCTCGGCCCGATCGCGTGCGGCAATGGTGACGCGGGCCCCGCCCCGGCCAAGCTCGCGCGCCACGAGCAGGCCGAGCCCGCGCGATCCGCCGGTCACGAGCGCCGACCGGCCGTTGAGGTCCAGCGAGCCGGCGGACCGCAGTCCGCGCGCGAGCAGCGCCGCACCGACCGTCGCCGCGCCGGCGGCGAGGGCGAGTTCCTGGTTGCGTGTCATGACGCCGACGCGGAGCAAGGCGGCTGCCAGCCGCTCAGCCCTCTTCAGCTGCCATGCCGCGTTTCACATTTGCCATCCATTCGCCCCGCTGCTACGATGCTTCGCCATGCTGCCCGCACCCGAGACGCGGCGCGGACGCGCGCTCGACGCGGCCCTGGAGCGGCTGGCACCCGGCCGGCTGCCCGAGCGTCCCGAGGCCGCCGACGCGCCGGACGCGTACGTCACCGCCGTCCGCTGCCTGCCGCCGGTTCCGGCGCGGTTCGCGCCGTTTCCCGAGGCGCTCGACGGGCGCCTGAGACGCGCCCTCGAGTCGCGCGGCGTCTCGCAGCTGTACACGCACCAGGCCGACGCCATCGAACACGTGCTGGCCGGCCGGCACGTGGTCGTCATCACGCCGACCGCCTCAGGCAAGACGCTCTGCTACAACGCACCCGTCCTGCACGCCATCCTGCAGGACCCGTCGAGCCGCGCCCTGTACCTGTTTCCCACCAAGGCGCTGGCGCAGGACCAGCTCGCCGAGCTCCACGCGATGTGCGAGACGCTCGCGGCGGACGCCGACGCGCAGATCGGCGTCTTCACCTACGACGGCGACACGCCGCAGGACGCACGCCGGTCGATCCGGTCGCGCGCCCATCTCGTCCTGAGCAATCCCGACATGCTGCATTCGGGAATCCTGCCGCATCATCCGCGCTGGGCGAAGCTCTTCGAGAACCTGCGATACGTCGTCATCGACGAGCTTCATGCGTACCGCGGCGTCTTCGGCAGCCACGTGTCCAACGTCCTCAGACGGCTGCGCCGCATCTGTCGCCACTACGGATCCGATCCGGTGTTCATCTGCTCGTCGGCGACCATCGCGAACCCGCGCGAGCTCGCCGAGCGGCTGACCGAGCAGCCCTTCGAGCTGGTCGACCGCAGCGGCGCGCCGCGCGGCGAGAAGCTCTTCGTCTTCGTCAACCCGCCGGTCGTCAACCATCAGCTCGGCATCCGGCGCTCCTACCTGGGCGAAACCCGGCGCATCGCGGCCGAGTTCCTGAAGCGCAGCCTTCAGCTCATCGTCTTCGCGCAGAGCCGACTGGCGACCGAAATCCTGACGACCTACCTGAAGGACGACTTCGACGGCGAGCCGGGGATGCCCGAGCGCATTCGCGGCTATCGTGGCGGCTACCTGCCGAACCGCCGACGCGAGATCGAGAAAGGCCTGCGCGAGGGCGCCGTGCGCGCCGTGGTGTCGACCAGCGCCCTCGAGCTCGGCATCGACATCGGTGCGCTCGACGTCTCGGTGCTCGCCGGGTATCCGGGCACCATTGCCGCGACGTGGCAGCGCGCGGGCCGCGCGGGCCGGCGCGCCAGCCGCTCGGCCGCCGTGCTCGTCGCCAGCAGCGCGCCGCTCGACCAGTTCGTCGTGCGCCATCCGTCCTACTTCTTCGACGCGTCGCCCGAGCGCGCCCTGATCGATGCCGACAACCTTCACCTCCTGGTCGATCACGTCAAGTGCGCGGCCTTCGAGCTGCCGTTTGGTACCGCTGAAGCCTTCGGGCGCCACGACGTGCAGCAGATTCTCGCCCTGCTGGCCGAACAGGGACTGGTGCATCGCGCCGGCGGAGTCGTCGATCCCGGCGATCCGCAGGACGAAGGCGGCTGGACGTGGACGAGCGAGTCGTATCCGGCCGACGCCGTGAGCCTGCGGTCGATTTCTTCCGACAACTTTGTCGTCGTGGACACCACACGCGAGCCGCGCGTGATCGGCGAGACCGACTTCACGAGCGGGCCCTCGACGCTCCATCCCAAGGCCATCTACCTCGTCGAGGGTCAGCTCTATCAGGTCGAGCGGCTGGACTTCGACGGGCGCAAGGCATTCGTGCGCGAGATCGACTGCGACTACTACACCGACGCGATCACCTACGATCGCGTGACCATCCTCGACACGTTCGACCAGTCGTCGGGCGGCCGGCCGCCCGCAGCATGGGGAAGCGCCGGCGGCCCGCGCGAGGAGAGCGAGTCTGGGAGCGCCGCAGCGCGCGCGAGCGACAGCCTTGAGCCGCTGCGAAGCGCGCAGGGGCTGAGCGGCCGCGCCGGGGGTGGGCCCCCGGCGCAAGAGCATGAAGGTGGGGCCCCGCGAGCATGGGGAAGCGCCGGCGGCCCGCGCGAGGAGAGCGAGTCTGGGAGCGCCGCAGCGCGCGCGAGCGGGGGTGGGGCCCCGCGAGCATGGGGAAGCGCCGGCGGCCCGCGCGAGGAGAGCGAGTCTGGGAGCGCCGCAGCGCGCGCGAGCGGGGGTGGGGCCCCGCGAGCATGGGGAGAAGTCCACGTCGTCTCGCGCGTCGTGGGGTTCAAGAAGATCAAGTTCTATACGAACGAAAACGTCGGGTCTGGCGAGCTGGACCTGCCCGAGCAGCAGATGCACACGACGTCGTACTGGCTGACCATTCCGCCCTCGATCATGGCGTCACTGCCGTTCGCGGCCGACGACCGGCGCGACGGCGTCGTCGGCCTCTCATTCGCGATGGGCAACGTGGCGCAGCTGCTCCTGATGTGCGATCGCCACGACATCGGGGTGTCGATTGCGTCGGAGGACGAGGCGGAAGGCCCGGCCGCTTCGATGGGACATGAAGGTTCGACGGAGACGACCCGGAAGGAGCGCGCCCCGCGGATCTTCATTTACGATCGGTATCCGGGCGGCATCGGCTTCAGCGAGCCGCTGTACCGGATGAACGACGAGCTGCTCGATCGGACCCGGGAGCTCATCGCCGGGTGTGACTGCGAGAACGGCTGTCCGGGATGCGTCGGCCCGGTCGGCAACACCGGTCCCCTTGCGAAGGCCGCGGCACTCCGGATTCTCGAGAGCATGACGCAGGCGGCGGCTGCCGTGATACCGGTCGCGTGATGGACCCGGCGCGACTGGCCGATCGGCTCCGCGCCATCATCGTGCCGCCCGGGGGACGGCCGGGCCCTCCCGTGTCGACGGCGACGCCGTCGACGGCCCGGCATCTGCGCGGCCTCGAGGAAGCGCTGGGCGGCGCATGGCAGGAGATGACCGCCGGCCGGTGCTTTCTGGTCGAGCGATCCGCTGAGCCGACGCGGGCTCACGGATTGGAGACCGTCGGGCGGATTGCCGCCGAGCTCGTGGCGTCGGCCGATTCGGCTTCGCTTCTGGCGGGCGCGGCGTCTGTGCGGCCGCCCTTCACGTTCTTCGACCTCGAGACGACCGGATTGAACGGCGGCGCGGGCACGCTGGCCTTCCTGGTCGGGTGCGGATGGTTCGACGGGAGCGGCCGATTCGTGACGCGCCAGTTCGTGCTGACGCGGCAGTCCGACGAGCCGGTCATCCTGCGAGCCGTGGCGGCGGAGCTCGATCGGGCCGGCAGCCTGGTGAGCTTCAACGGCCGATCGTTCGACGCCCCGATGCTCGAGACCCGGTGCTCGTTTCACCGGTTGTCGTGGGACGGCGACCGGCCTCACCTGGACGTGCTCCACCCGGCGCGGCGTTTCTGGGCCGTGCCAGCGGGAGGGACGCCCGAGATCGACACCGGGCGCCGGCCGTCGCGCGACAGCGGCGTCGCGGCGGGGCGCGACGCCTGCTCGTTGCCGGCGCTCGAGCGCCGCCTGCTCTCCTACCAGCGCGAGGACGACGTGTCGGGCGCCGAGGCGCCGGCGCGCTACTTCGAGTTCGTCCGCACCGGCGACGCCCGTCCGCTGGCCGGCGTCCTCGAGCACAATCGCCAGGACCTGTTGTCTCTGGCAGCCCTGACGGCACGCCTGCTGCGCCTCGTCCGCTCCGGACATGCCGGAACCACAGACGCGCGCGAGGCGCTCGCCCTCGGCCGGATCTATGCGCGCGCCGGACGCGAGATTCGAGGCGCGTGCGGCGCTTCAGCACGCGGCCGCAATCGTCGACTCGACGCGGCACCTGCACGGCGGCTCGATGTCCCGCGTCGAGATCGAGGGGCTCGCGGCCGTCCAGGTGGAGACCCTCCGCGCGCTGGCGCTCGCCTGGCGGCGGGCGCGCGGCTACCAGGAGGCGGCCGCCTGCTGGCGGCGTCTGCTCGGTGAGGAGCGCTGCCCGCCCAACGTCGCGCGCGAAGCCACCCGGGCGCTCGCGGTGCATCACGAGCACCGGGCGCGCGACCTGGCGGCGGCCCGGTCCTTTGCGCTGCAGACGCTGGCGGCCGGCGCCTCGAGAGAGCGATGGGCCGAGGCGGCCCGTCACCGCCTGGCGCGCATCGAACGTAAACTGGGATTTCTGGACTGGGGACCGGGAAGCGGAACGGCGTAGAAGCCGGAGGCAGGCGGGTCCTTCCGGACCCGCCTCAGTGGGTCGTCGCCGCGGCTGGCTTCTTTCCCTGGCCGGCCCTTTGAGCCTTCTTGCGCTGCTCGGACGTCTGGGCGCCGAACTTCTTGGTGAACCGCTCCACGCGGCCCTCGGTGTCGATGAGCTTCTGCCGGCCGGTGAAGAACGGATGGCAGTTGGAGCAGATTTCGAGGTGCAGCTCGGGCTTCGTCGAGCGTGTCTTCCAGGTGTTGCCGCACGCGCAGCGCGCCTCGACCTCGTAGTACTTCGGGTGAATGCTTTCCTTCACGGCGAACTCCTTGGGCTTTTCCGGAAACTTCTATTATAGCACCGTCACGGCCTCGGCATCCCTACGGTGTGGCGTCCGGCAGGCGATCCCAGCGGTGCGCGCGCAGCGCGTCGAGCAGGCGCGGAGGCAGCGATTCGCCATCACCTGTCGCGAGGTTCCGCTCAACATGGCGGACGCGCCGCATGCCCGGAATCACGGTCCCGACCGCCGGATGATGGAGGATGAACCGGAGCGCCAGCTCCGGCAGGTCCATGCCCTCGGGGACGAGCGGGCGCAGGCGCTCGACACGCGACAGCGTAACCGCCAGGTTGTCCCGGCTGAAGTAGCTGTTGCGCCAGTCGCCCTCGGGCCAGTGCGACCCGGCCGTCAGCGTGCCGGTGAGGCTGCCCTCGTCGAAGGGCACCCGCGCAATCACGGCGATGCCATGCTCCTGGCAGTACGGGAACAGCTCGTCTTCGGGCGCCTGGTCGAAGATGTTATAGACCACCTGGACGCTGTCCACGAGCCCCGTGCGAAGCGCGCGCAGCCCGTTGACCGGCTCCCAGCGGTTCACGGAGATGCCGATGCCGCGCACGAGGTTTTCGCGTTTCAGCGCTTCCACGGCCCGCTGCCAGCCAGGATCGTCCGCCCACGCGTCGCTCCACACGTGGAACTGCTGCAGGTCGATGGTGTCGACCCCGAGATTCTCCAGGCTCTTTTCGGTGTACTCGCGGATATGGTCCGGCGGAAAGACGTCGCCCACCGCGTCGCTCCCCCGCCCCGGCCATCGCAGGTTCTTCGGCGGAATCTTGGTGGCGACGCCGGGAGGAGTGCCGGTGTGGGCGGCGAGGGCGCGGCCGAGCAGCCGCTCGCTGTGGCCGTTGCCGTAGATCCACGCCGTGTCGAAGAAGGTGCACCCGAGCGCCAGGGCCCGATCGAGCGCCCGCAGCGACTCGTCGTCGTTGGATCCCGTCCACCCGCCCATTCCCCACATGCCGTAGCCCACTTCCGAGACGTGCCACCCGAGGCGACCGAACGTTCGCTGGTGCATGCAGGGAAGTGTACAATCCAGCGGTCCTGAAGGAGAAATCATGATCACTCACGAAATTATCGGCGACGATATGCAGGCGGTGGTCATCACGATGGCGGAGGGCGACGAGGTGCGCGCCGAAGCCGGCGCGATGACCTACATGACCGACGGGATTCAGATGGACGCCCGCATGCAGGGCGGGCTGCTCGGCGGCCTGAAGCGCAAGCTCCTCGCGGGGGAGAGCCTCTTCCTGACGTTCTTCCGGTGCGGCACGCCGCAGGGGCGCGTCGCCTTCAGCGCGCCGTATCCGGGCAAGATCGTGCGCTTTCCCCTCGACAATCGCTCCATGCTGTGCCAGCGCGACTCGTTCCTCTGCGCGGCCGGCAACATCGACATCAACGTCGCGCTGACCAAGCGCCTCGGCGCCGGCTTCTTCGGCGGGGAAGGGTTCATCCTGGAACGCCTCGAGGGCACGGGCGAGGTGTTCATCCATGCCGGCGGGACGATCGTCGACCTGGAGTTGAAGGCGGGCGAGAGGCTGAAGGTGGACACCGGCTGCCTGGTGGCGTTCGACCCGACGGTCGACTACGACATCGAGTTCGTCGGCGGCATCAAGACGGCGATCTTCGGCGGGGAAGGCCTGTTCTTCGCGACCATGACCGGTCCGGGCCACGTGTGGGTCCAGACGCTGCCGTTCTCGCGGCTCGCCGACCGCATCCTGTCGGCGTACAAGGGCGATCGAGGCGAGACCAAGCGGGACTTCGGTGGAGCGCTCGGAGCGATCGGGAACCTGATCGGCGGTGATTCCTGACGACAGCGAGCCGCCGCGTTGCTTCCTGCGATCACGAAGCCCCGGCGGCCGCCGGCGGCCGAACGTCCGGCGTGGCCTCGTCTCGCTCGGCCGCCCGACCTTCGGCGCGACCGGCGAGGGACGCGGCGATGCTGCTCACGACCTCCGGATGTGCGCTCTGGAGAAAGAAGTGCCCGCCCCGGAACAGGCGCGCACCGAACGGTCCCGTCGTCTCCTGCCGCCAGCCCGCCAGGTCGGCCGGCGTCGTTTCCGGGTCCTCCAGTCCGCCGAATGCCGATATCGGACAGGCGAGCGGCTTCAGCCGCTCGTAGCGGTAGCCTTCGAAGAGCGCGATGTCGGCCTTGAGGCCGGGCACGAGGAGCGCCAGAAGCTCCGGCGCCGACAGGACCTCTGTCGGAATGCCGTCGTACCGTCGACCGATCGCGTCGACGAATTCGGCGTCCGGGAGGTGGGCAATCGCGGGGTGCCGCGGCGGCAGGTGCGGCGCGCGACCGGCGGAGACGAAGAGATGCATCGGCGCAAGGCCTTCGGTGGCGTGCAGGTGCCGCGCCAGCTCGAAGGCGATGAGGCCGCCCACGCTATGGCCGAAAAGTGCGAAGGGACGGTCCAGATGCGGGCGGATGGCCGCCGCAGCCGCCGCGACGAGCGGTCCGATCTGCGTGAACGCCGGCTCACAGAGCCGCGTCTCGCGTCCGGGCGTCTGCAGCGCGAGGACCTCGACCTCGGGGGCGAACGCGCCGCGCCATCGGCGGAACGCCGAAGCGCCGACACCCGCGTAGGGCACGCAGATCAACCGCATCCTGGGACTGGCTGCCGGCTGCACGCCGACGAGCCAGCGCGTCGTTCTGGACCCGACCGCCTGGATGTGCTCGCATTCGATCGACATTGCCGTTCCTTCAGAACGCCGCGACCGCCGCACGCTCGGGGCGGGCAGGCTCGGTCCGCAGTTCTTCGTCGAAGCCCTCGCGAAGGAGCTGGGCGACCGTGCCGATATGGCCGGCCAGCAGCATCTGGTGGTCGCCGGGCAGCTGGTGGAGAGCCACGCCTTCCTTGGCGATGCGGTTCCATCCCATGTACCTGTTCACCCGGTAGTATTCGTCGCTCACGATCAGGATCATGTCGCCCTGGTACGTCCGGGCGCGGTAGTCGAGCATCACCTTCCCGTGATGTTCGACGGAGCGATTGAGCCAGCGGTGGGACTGCCGGCCGTTGTCGATCGAATCGCAGGCTCCGAGCTTCCGCTTGATTGTCCGCAGCGCGCGACGCCACCTGTCGCCGGTCTCAGGCTGAAGGAACCTGCGGACGACGCCGGCGATGTGGCAGCCGCGATGCCACGCGTGAACGGTGCCCGCGAGCCACGAGCGCAGGGCGCAGGGCCGTCCCGCGTCGATCAGCGCGAGCAGGCTCACCTCCTCGCCTCGCTGTTTCAGCAGTTGAGCGATCTCGAGCGCCACGCTGCCGGCCACGCACAAGCCGCCGAGCCGGTACGGGCCGCTCGGCTGGACGCTGCGTATTTCGTCGAGGCACTCGCGCGCCATTTCTTCGACGCTCTCGTACGGCCTGCTGGATCCATCGAGCCAGCGTGGACGGATCCCGTAGATCGGCTGCTCGAGACCGAGGTGAGGAATGAGCCGCGAGGCAATCAGCGTGGTCTCGTCCTGGCTGGTGTAGCCGACCACGAGGAACAGCGGAGGCCGCGTGCCTCTCGGCTGCACCGGAACGAGCGATTTCCAGGCGGGAAACTCGCTCACATATCGATACGCTCCGGTTCCTGCGTCGTACACGAAGCGTCTGGACAAGTCGCGTATGGTGGGCTCGACGAACACGCTCTGTACGGGCAGGTCCACGTGGAACGCGGTGCGCAGCCTCGCCACCAGCCGCGCGGCCGAGAGCGAGTGGCCCCCCAGCTCGAAAAAGCTGTCGAACACGCCGACTCTGTCCAGGCCCAGCACCTCGCCCCAGATCTCGGCCATCAACCGCTCGACGTCGTTCCCGGGAGGGGCGTAGCCGGCAGGCCTCCGTCCCGGGTCGTCGGCCGAGGTCTCCACACGCGCGGTCTCGGCGGCGAGCAACGCCCTGCGGTCGATCTTGCCGTTGGACGTGCGCGGCAGCGCCTCGAGGGGCACGAACGCCGACGGCACCATGTACTCGGGCAGGATCGCCCTGAGCGTCGCCCGCAGGTCTTCTGGCTGCACCGCCGACGCGCCGGACGCCACGACGTACGCCACCAGCCGTGTGCTCCCGATTGCATCCGGCTGCGCTGCGACTGCCGCGTCGCGGATCCCTGGATGCGCGCGCAGGGCCGCTTCGATCTCGCCCGGCTCGATGCGAAATCCGCGCAGCTTGATCTGGTCGTCCGCTCGGCCAAGGCATTCGATCCGGCCGTCGGACCGGTACCGCGCGCGATCGCCAGTCCGGTACAGGCGGGCCCCTTCCCGGCCGCCGAACGGGTCTGGAACGAAGCGCTCCGCCGTCAGCCCGGGCCGGTTCCAGTAGGCGGACGCCAGTCCATCGCCGCCGATATAGAGCTCGCCGGCGACGCCGATGGGTAGCGGCCGACGTTGCCCGTCCAGCACGTACATCTGGGTGTTGGCGATCGGACGTCCGATCGTCGGCGGCGCTCCGCGCTGTACGCGCTCCACGCTCGACCAGATCGTTGTCTCTGTCGGGCCGTACATGTTCCAGACCTCGCCGGCCCGCTCGAGCAGCGCGGTCGCGAGATCGGGCGGCATCGCCTCGCCCCCGCAGAGCACCTTCAACCCCGGCGTGCCGCTCCAGCCGCTCTCGACCAGCATCTGCCACGTGGCGGGCGTTGCCTGCATGACGGTGGCGCCGGACTCGGCGATGAGCGACGCCAGGGCGCCTCCGTCCATGCCGGCGGCGCGGCTCGCGATCACCACGCGCGCTCCGACCGTCAGCGGCAGCAAGAGCTCCAGCACCGCGATGTCGAACGACAGGGTCGTGACGGCGAGCAGCACGTCCTTGCCGGTGAGCCCCGGCTCGCGCTGCATGGAGGTCAGAAGGTTCACGACCGACGTATGGCGAATCGCCACGCCCTTGGGCGTTCCGGTCGATCCAGAGGTGTAGATGACGTACGCGAGGTCCGGCCGATCGAGGACGGCCTCGTCGGTACGCTGGCGGCGGGCGCGGGACCCGGCCTCCAGCGTCACGATCCGCCAGGGGCCGGCCGGCGCCTGGCCCCGCAGCTCCCGCGATGTCAGCAGGGCGCTCAGGCCGGCATCCTGGCCCACGAACGAAAGCCGCTCGCTCGGATACGAAGGATCCATCGGCACGTACGCGGCTCCCGCTTTCAGCACGCCGATGAGCGCCGCGACGGCATCGATGCTCCGTTCGAGATAGAGTCCGACCAGCGCGCCGGCTCCTATTCCCAGGGCCTGCAGCTGCGCCGCGACCGCGTCCGCACGATGGTCGAGCTCCGCGTAGGTGAGCCGGCCGCCGTCGTCTTCGACGGCCACGCGGTCGGGGGTTCGCCGCGCCTGTCTTTCGATCAGCTCGTGAACGCGGGCGTCGCGGGGATAGTCGCGTCCGGTCGCATTCCAGTCGTGCACCAGTCTCTCGCGGTCGGTGGAGCTCATCGCCGGAACGTCTCCGATCGGCGCATCGGGATTGGCGGCGATCCCCTCCAGAATCGCTTCCAGGCTTTCGCTCATCCGGCCGACCGTGGCCGCGTCGAAGAGGTCGGTGTTGTACTCCCACCAGAGCTGCACGCCCGCGCCCGTTTCGATGGCCGTGACGCTCAGATCGAACTTCGCCGTCCCTGTGTCGATCGCCATGGGCGCGACACGCAGCCCCGAGACGGTGAACTCCGCGGGCGGAACGTTCTGCAGCCCGAACAGCACCTGCACGAGCGGCGAGCGTGCCGGCGCACGCTCCGGGTTCAGCGCCTCGACCAGTTTCGCGAACGGGACGTCCTGGTGGCCGTACGCGCCGAGCGCGACGTCCCGTACCCGACCCAGCAGGTCGCGCACCGTGGGGTCGCCCGAGAGGTCCGTGCGAAGGACCAGCGTATTGGCGAACAACCCGATGAGACCCTCGGTGTCCCGACGCGTCCGGTTCGCGACCGGCGTGCCGGCCAGGATGTCGGTCTGGCCCGTGTACCGCCACAGGAACACGTCGAACGCGGCGAGCAGCGTCATGAAGAGCGTGACGCCCTCGCGCCGGCTCAAGGCGGCGAGCGCGCCTGACAATCGGGGCGGCAGCTCCGTCTTGAGGACGGTCCCGTTGTGCGTCCGAATCGGCGGCCTCGGACGATCCGTCGGCAACTCCAGAAACGGCGGATATCCCTCGAGCCGGCGCGTCCAGTACGTCAGCTCCTGTTCCATCGTCTCGCCCTGCAGCCGCTTCTGCTCCCACCGTGCGAAGTCCGCGAACTGGATGGGCAGCGGGGCCAGCGGCGAGGAGTCTCCGGCGACGAACGCCTCGTAGAGCGCGCACAGCTCGCGCACGAACACGCCCGACGACCACCCGTCCGCGACGATGTGATGGGTCGTCGCCATCAACAGGTGCTCCTCGTCGTCGGTTCGGTAGAGCGTGGCGCGGAACAGCGGTCCCTGCTTCAAGTCGAACGGCCGGCGCGCCTCGTCCTGCAGGAGCCGCCGGAGTCGGCTCTCCCGCTCGACTCGGGGAACGTCCCGGAGATCGTGCAGGGGAAGCATCGCGGGTCCGGGCGGGCCGATCACCTGCACCGGCGCGCCGTCGAGGGCGGCGAAGACGGTCCGCAGCGAGCCATGGCGTCGAACAATCTCGGCAATCGCCCTCTTCATCGCGTCGACGTCCAGCTGCCCGGTCAATTGCGTCGCGCCGGCGATGTTGTACTCGGCGCTGCCGGGATCAAGCTGGTCCAGGAACCACAGCCGCTGCTGTGAAAACGACAGCGGCGCGTGCGCCGTTTCCGGCATTTCGTCCCCGGCGGGCTCGGAGGGTGGCGTGCGGAGCAGCGCGAGCACCTCGGCCTTCCGTGCCCCGAGCTCGGTCGTGAGCTGTTCGGTCAGCACACCTCGCGGCGCGCTGCAACGCAGCCGGTCGCCCTCGGCCCACACCCGCACATCCAGCCCGCGCAGCCGGATCAGGAGCGCCGCGGCGGAGCGATCGCTCATAGCTCGATCTCGTCGCGCATCTCCGACCGAAGTGCCTCGACGTGCGCCGCCATCTCGGCAATCGTCGGCATGTCGAAGATCGCGCGCACCTGCACCGGCACGCCGAACGCTTCCCGCATCCGCGCGACCGCCTGCATGGCGGTCAGGGAGTGGCCGCCGCGATCGAAGAAGTTGTCCTCGACGCCGATGTCGTCGAGCCGCAGCAGCGGCGCGTAGATGTCGGCGATCGCGCGTTCCATCGGCGTGCGGGGCGGGACAGGGGACGGTTCGCCGCGCTCGCCGCGATCGACGGGCGGATGGAGGGCGAGTCGATCGATCTTGTTGTTGACCGTTCGTGGCAGCGTCTCATGGAACGCGAACGCCGCCGGAATCATCTCGGCCGGCAGCCGCGTCCGGAGGTGCTCGCGCAGGTCGGCGGCTGCAGGCAGGGCGCCCGCCGGCCCGGCCACGTGCGCCACGATCCTGCAGTCGCCCTGCGACTCGCCGAGCGCGACGACGGCGGCGTCCCGCACGGAGGGGTGCTGGAGGAGCAGCGCCTCGATTTCGCCCAGCTCGACGCGCACGCCGCGGATCTTGATCTGGTCGTCCGCCCGGCCCACGAATTCGATGTTGCCGTCGGACAGATACCGGACGCGATCTCCGGTGCGGTACAAGCGGTCGTGCTCGAGGCGGGACCCGTCGATGGCGGCCACGGGATTGCGGACGAAGCGCGCCGCGGTCTCTTCCGGATTGTGCAGATACCCGCGCGCGACGCCGACACCGCCCAAGTACAGCTCTCCGACCACGCCGACGGGCACCGGCTGCTGCTCGGAATCGAGCACGTACGCCCGCACGTTCTTCACCGGACGGCCGATCGGCACATGGCCGTTACGCGCGCAGGGGGCGTCCGGCGTCAGCTCGCAGGCGATCGCCACGATCGTCGCCTCGGTCGGTCCGTAGGTATTGAGCAGCCGGACCCGCCCGGCGGCGAGCGCGTGCCAGGCGTTGACGCGGTCCAGGCGCACCCGCTCTCCGCCGAGGATCACCAGTCGGAGCGCCCGGGGCAGTCCCAGCGTGCGCCGTGCCAACTCGTCGACGAGCTGGTGCCAGTAGGCCGTCGGCAGGTCCCACACCGTGAGCCCGAGCCGCTCGGACGCCTCCAGAAACTCGTCGACGCCGGGCGCCGCGCCCTGCGGCCGCAACACCAGCGTCCCGCCGGTCGCAAGACAGGGGAAGATCTCCTCGGCGGCCGTGTCGAAGCCCACCGAGGCGAACTGCAGCACGCGATCGCCGGGGCGCAGCGCGAACTCCGCGGCAGCTGCCGTGACGTAGTTCACGAGGCCGCGGTGTTCGATCATCACGCCCTTGGGCCGGCCGGTGGAGCCCGAGGTGTACATCACGTACGCGAGGCAGGTGGACGCGGGAGTGATCGCAGTCCCGCCGGCGGGACACGGGACGGCTGGCTCGCCGTCCACGTCCACCACCATCACAGCCCCGCCGAACCGGGGAAGCCGGGCTTCGCCGCCGCGGGCCACCAGCAGCACCGACGCGCCGGAGTCGCTCAGCATGGCGTGCAGCCGCTCGGTGGGGTGAGCCGGATCCAGCGGGACGTACGCGCCGCCGGCTTTGAGAATGCCCAGCATTCCCACGATCATTTCGAGAGAGCGTCCAAGGCACAGCCCGACGCGGACGTCCGGTCCGACGCCCAGCGTCCGCAGCCGGCGGGCCACACCACCCGCCAGACGGTTCAACTCCCGATAGCTCAGCGTCCGCCGATCGGGGCCGGCGGGACCCGGCTCGATCACCGCTACGGCGTCGGGCGTTCGCTCTGCCTGTTCTTCGAACAGCCCATGAACCGTGCGCCGTTCCGGGAACGGAGCCGCCGTCGCGTTCCATTCCACGACGATCGTCTGCCGCTCGTCACGGGCCATCATCGGCAGCGTCGATATCGGCGTATCCGGCTCGGTCGCCATTGCGTCGAGGACGATCTGAAAGTGGTCGATCATCCGCCCGATGGTCGTCCTGTCGAAGAGATCGGCGTCGTACCTGAAGACGCCGAGAACGTCCGTGCCGGTCTCCAGCATCTCGACCGAGAGGTCGAGCTGACCTCCCTGCTGATGGACTTCGTAGTACTCGATCGGCAAGCCGCCCAGATCGATCCGCTGGCCGCGGGTCTGGCCGCGGGCGAAGAAGATCTCGGCGATCTCCTTGAATCGGTGTGGCTTGTGCAGCGCGAAGTCGGTCTGGAAGAGCGAGGGATGGTTGAGGTCCCGCGCCGGCCGCAGCTCCTCGGTGAGGAGGCGGAAGGGGTAGTCCTGATGTTCGAGGGCTTCGAGGACCGTCTGGCGCGTGCGGCGGAAGAACTCCCGGCAGGTGGGCGATCCGTGCAGGCGGCCACGGAGCGCAATCGAATTGACGAAGCAGCCGACCACTCCCGAGAACGCATCGGCGCTGCGGCCCGACACGGGTGAGCCGACAAGAATATCCTCCTGCCCGGTGTAGCGATGCAGGAAGATCTGATACGCCGCGACGAGCGCCATGTACAGCGTCGCGCCCTCGCTGCGCGCCAGGGAGCGGACTCTGTCGACCGTGCTCCGATTCAGCGCGAACGGCTCTGATGCGCCCACCCGTGCCAGCGCCACCCGGGACCGCGGCCGGTCGGTCGGCAGATCCAGCGTCGGCAGATCGCCGGCGAGCTGCTGGTGCCAGTACTGGCGGGATCGCGCACCGCGCTCCCCGGCAAGCAGGGCGGTCTGCCACCGGACGAAATCGCGGTACTCGGAGCCGGGACGCGCGAGCGAGGCGATGCAATTCGTCGCGGCGGCCTGGTAGAGCGCCCGCAGTTCGTCCAGCAGGAGCCAGGTCGACCACCCGTCGAATGCGATGTGGTGGACCACGAGCAGGAACACGTGCTCGGCATCCGAACGGGTGAACAGTCGTGCGCGCAGCACCGGCCCATGCTCGAGATCGAACGGCTCCTGAATGACTGCGTCCACCCGCGCCTTCAGCGCGGCATCGTCGAGCTGCGCCGCCGCCTCCTGCTCGAACGCGACCGACAGACCAGCGTGAACGCACTGCACCGGCTCGCCGCCGCCGGCCGCGTACGTCGTACGCAGCATGCTGTGGCGATCGGCCAGTGCCTGCAGCGCCTTCCTGAGCGCCTCCACGTCGATGCGGGCGCCAATCCGAATCGCGAACGCGATGTTGTAGGCCGCGCTCGTCGGCGCCAGCTGGTGCAGGAACCACATGCCGCGCTGGTTCTCTGACAGCGCTCCGCTCCGGCCACCGATCTCGGCGCGCGCCCTGAGCATCTCGGCGAGCGCGGCGCGACGCGCGTCGGCCAGCTCCCGCGCCGACTTCTCGTGGGTCGTCGCGCTCATCGGCGGTCCTCAGGCGTCATCCGCGCGAGCAGGGCAGCCACTTCCTCGTCCGACAGATCGGAGAGGTGGGTCAGCATCTCGCCCGCCTCCTCCGGAGCGAGGCCGTCCTCGTCGACAACCGGCTGTGCGGGAATCGGGGGCTCGCCACCAGCCGGCGACGGCATGGCCAGCAGTGGAGCCAGATACCCGGCAAGGGCGCGCACGCTGGGATGCTCGAACACCAGCGTCGAGGAGAGCGAACGGCCGAGGGAGAGCTGCAGACGGTTCTTCAGCTCCACGGCGGTCAGCGAGTCCATGCCGAGCTCGAAGAGCTGCTGATCGGGATCGATGGCGAAGCCGCGGCGGAACCCGAGCACGTCGGCGACGTGCGTCTCGACATGTTCGATCAGCCGCTGCGGCCATTCGGCGGGAGAAGCGCCGCCGAGCGTCCGCAGGAGCGCCGGAACCGCGCTCGTCCCCGTCGCGGCGGATGGGCTGCGGTGCGCGCCGCCGCGTACGAGCTCCCCATACAAGGCGGGACAGTCGGGTCCGAAGCGCTCGACGTATTTCGACCAGTCGACCGCGAGCACCGCGATCTGCGGCGGCGGCGGCGCGCCGGCCAGGAGCCGCTCCAGCGCGTCGAGCGCCTCTACGGGCGGCATCGTGGCGAAGCCGGCCTGCGTCCACTGGCTCTCGCGCCGTTCACCGACGGCTTCAGCCATGCCGACCTTCTGCCAGGGGCCCCAGTCGATGCTGAGCGCCGGCAGCCCGAGCCGCCGCCGATGGTGCGCGAGCGCATCGAGGAAGGCGTTGCCAGAAGCGTAGTTGCCCAGGCCGACCGGCGCGAGAAACGACGCGCCTGACGAGAACAGCACGAAGAAGTCGAGCGGCATCTCCCGCGTCAGCTGATGGAGGACGAAGCCGCCGCGCACCTTCGGCGCCAGCACACCCTGGAAGCGTTCCCAGTCCTGGCGGGCCAGCACCCGATCGTCGAAGGTTCCGGCGATATGGATGACGCCTCGAAGCGGAGGCATGTCGCGGTCGATCTCGGCGAGCACCTTCGCAATGTCGGCCGGCGAGCCGGAGTCGGCCTCTTTGACCCGGACGTCGGCGTCCGAGTCTGCGAGCCGCTGCCGCTCTTCCACCGACAACCGTCGTGCACCGGTCCGGCCGGTCAGGACGAGGTGCCGCGCCCCGCGGTCGATCAGCCACCGCGCCACCTTCGTTCCGATTCCACCCGTGCCGCCCGTGACGAGATACGTGGCGTCTGGACGGATCGCGATTGATCCAGAGGCTGCGCGGCGGGGCATGCGCGCGAGCCGCGGCACGTACCAGCGACCCTGTCTGAGGGCCATCTGATCCTCGCCGCTCTCCGCGCTCCCGATCCGCGCGACGAGCGCGGCGGCGGTCGCAGAGGGCTCGCCGGCATCCACGTCCACGAGTCCTCCCCAGAATTCTGGATGCTCTACCGCAACGGTGCGGCCGAATCCCCAGACCGCCGCCTGGCCGAGCGAGAGGCCTCTTGCCGGCGCTTCCTCCTCGACCGACTGGC
Organism: uncultured Acidobacteriota bacterium; assembly: GCA_963840225.1. Classification (GTDB taxonomy): domain Bacteria; phylum Acidobacteriota; class Vicinamibacteria; order Vicinamibacterales; family CAVVIG01; genus JBLMXQ01. Next base: position 256,716 of record CAWIYH010000003.1, on the reverse strand, counting down.
TCTCGCGCGTGACGATCCACAGGCGAGGTTTGGCCGGGAGGGCCGCTCTGACGAGCGCCTGCACCAGGTGGAGCCCGCTGCGCAGTCCCGCCGAGACGTCACCGTCCAGCGCGTCGGCGCTCGCTGGTTCTCCCGCCGAGGCGTCGACGGCCATCAGGTGTACGACGTTCGTGACTGGCCTCGTCCGCCTTCCGATCAGCGCCATGAGTCGATCGAAGTCGGCGGCGCAGGCGGGATCGAGGGCATACCGCCGGTCGCCGGCGACGGCGAAGCGCCCGCCGCGATCGACCCTGAGGACACCGGCGCCGAGCAGGGAGAGATGGGCGTCGAGCGCATCGGCCAACCCGTCGCCGTTGCCGACGAGGAGCCAGTCGCCGCCCGGGGAGGCCTCGGGTCGGCGAGCGCCGACGCCCGTGACCGTCGAATCGCGATCCGCCCTCGGTCGGACGGCGGTCTCGATGGGCTGCCACCTGAGCTCGTAGAGCCACTGGTCCGATCCCGTGCGCCTGACGAGCGCGTCGTGGCGCGCGCGCTTCAGCCGCAGGCCGGAGAGCGACGCCAGGGGCCCTCCCTCGTCGTCGACAAGTGCGACGTCGCCGGTGAGCATCTCGCCTGGATGCTCGGTGCCGTGCAGTCTCGCGTGAACCCAGAAGCTGGTGGGGACGGGGCGCGAGCAGACGTACCGTCCGAGTCCGACCATGAGATAGGTCGGGGCGAGGCCTGCCTGGTCGCCACTGCCCGGCAATCCAGCCCCCGCGACCTGCAGGCAGGCATCCAGCACGGCCGGATGCAGTCGATAGGCCGACGTGGCGAGTCCCGGCGGGACCGCGATCCGTCCGACCGCTTCGCCGTCGCGCCGCCAGAGCCGCTCGATCCCGCGGAAGGCCGGACCGAAATCGATGCCGACGGCTCGAAGCTGGTCGTAGTACTCGCGGCCTGCCATCTCTTCCATGCACCGGCCGCGCGCCTCGTCGAGGTCCACGCCGCCTGGCTCGACCCACCCGGTCCTGACGTGGCCGCTGGCGTGCAGGCGCCAGCCGTGCGGCGCCTCGCCGTCTTCGCCGAAGATCTCGAACGACGCGCCGTCGTCCGCCCGGGGAGAGACGATGATCTGCATGGCGTGGCCGTTCCCGTCGCCCGCTTCGGGAACGTGCAACGGTTCGTGAATCGCGGCCTCCTCGACAACGGGTCGATTCGTTCCCAGGGCATCGGCCGCGGCCGCGAGTGCCATCTCGAGGTACACGGGTCCCGGCAGGACGAGAAGACCGTGCACGCGGTGATCGCCGAGGAACGGCAGCCGGTGAACGCCGACGCTCGTCTCGAAGAGCATCTCGCCGCGGGCCGATGCGGTCCGCCGCGACAGCAGGGGATGGGCGTCCGACGACGGTTCGACAAGCGCTGGCGCCGTGCTGCGTCGTGCGCGCTCGGCGTCCTCAATCCAGTAGCGCTGTCGTTCGAACGGATAGGTGGGAAGCGCGACCACCCGGCGTCGGTACGGGCGGTCGAACCCAGCCCAGTCGATCTTCACGCCTCGCACGTGCAACTCGGAGACCGTTTCGAGAAGCTGATCCCAGTCGGGCCGCCCCTTGCGCAGCGAGGGCAGCCACGCGACTTCCGGGAGGTCCGGGACGCAGAGCCGCGCCATGCCGAGGAGCGTGGCCGACGGGCCGATCTCGACGAAGACGCGGCACCCCTGCGCCCAGAGCGTCTGCATCCCGGCCGCGAACTGGACCGCTTCGCGCGCGTGCCGGCGCCAGTAGCGGGCATTCGCGACCTCGTCGGCGCCTGCCAGCCGCCCCGTCACGTTCGACACGTAGCCGATCTGTGGCGCCGAGAAGCGGACGCGCGCGGCCGCCGCCTCGAACGCGTCGAGGGCCGGCTCCAGCAGCGGCGAGTGAAAGGCGTGCGAGACGGCGAGAAGCTGCGTGCGGGCCCCCGTCGACGCGATCGCCGCGCACACGGCCTCGACGGCAGCCGCGTGCCCCGAGATCACGTGTCCGCTCGGGCCGTTGACTGCGGCTATGACGACCTGATTCCCATACGGACGCAGCGCGCGTTCCACCTGCGCCGCGTCGGCCTCGACCGCCGCCATCGCGCCGCCCGGCGGCAGCCCTCCCGTCAACCGCCCGCGTGCGGCGACGAGCCCGAGCGCGTCCTCGACGCTCATCACTCCCGCCACGCACGCGGCGGCGTACTCCCCCAGGCTGTGGCCGACCACGAACGCGGGCGTCACCCCCCACGCGCGCCAGAGCTCGGCGATCGCGTACTCGAGCGCGAAGACCGCCGGCTGTGTGTACGCTGTGCTGTTCAGCCGTGACGTCTCGGAGCCGTGGAGCACCGCAAGCAGCGGCGCGTCCATCTGGCCCTCCAGCGCCGCCGCACATCGGTCGAGCGCGTCGCGGAAGATCGGCTGTGTCGCGTACAGCCCCGCCGCCATTCCCGGGTACTGGGCGCCCTGTCCCGTGAAGAGAAACACCACCTCGGGCTCGTCGGTCGTGTCAAGAACGCCGCTCTTCGTGCGCGGCGACGGCTCGCCGCCGAGGACGTCGGCCAGCTCGCCTTCGAGCTCCTGTCTCGTTCCCGCCGCGACGGCGATCCGATGGGCGAAGTGGGCGCGGCCCGCGTCGGCCGTGAAGGCGACGTCGGCAACGGCCAGCTCCGGCGCGGCTCGCAGGCGGTCGGCAAGGCGCGCGACCTCGCAGCGCAGCGCGGACGCCGATTTCGCCGACAGGCAGCACACGTGCAGCGGCCGGTCGACCCGCCATTCGTCGTCGGGAGCTGCCGCGGGTGGATCCGCCACGATGACGTGCACGTTCGTGCCGCTGAAGCCGAGCGAGCTGACGCCAGCGAAGCGGCGCTCCCCCGCGGGCCACGGCAGTCCGGATGAGGAGACCCGCAGCGGGAGATCGCGCCAGGGTATCTGCGGGCTGAGCGTGCGCAGATGCAGGTGCGGCGGAATGAACCCGTGCTCGAGCGACAGCACGACCTTGATGAGGCCGGCGATTCCCGAGGCGGCCTCGGTGTGGCCGAAGTTCGTCTTGACCGAGCCGACCGTCAACGGACGATCGGCGGGACGACCCTGACCGAGCGCGGCGGCCAGGGCACGTGCCTCGATCGGGTCGCCGAGCGCCGTGCCGGTGCCATGCGCCTCGACGTATGAGACGTCCGCCGGCACGATACCGGCCTGCGCGACCGCCTGGAGGATGACCGCTTCCTGCGACGGCCCGTTCGGCGCCGTCAGACCGCTGCTGCGTCCGTCCTGGTTGATTGCGCTGCCGGCGATCACGGCGATCACGCGGTCGCCGTCCGCCCTGGCATCCGCGAGGCGCTTGAGAACCACGACGCCGCAGCCTTCGGCCCGCACGAACCCGTTGGCCGAGGCGTCGAAAGCTTTGCACCGGCCGTCGGGAGCCATCATGCGGGCGACCGAGAGGGCCACGGTCGGTTCGGGGAGCAGCACGGCGTTGACACCGCCGGCGAGCGCCATCCGGCAGTCGCCGACCCTCAGGCTCTGGCAGGCGAGATGGACGGCGGCGAGCGACGACGAGCACGCCGTGTCGATCGAGACGCTCGGGCCCCGCAGCCCGAGCACGTACGAGAGCCGCCCCGACACGACACTGTGCGCGGTGCCGCTCGCGAGGTAGGTGTTGCTCGGACCCGCGGCGCTCCGCATGAGGAGGTTGAAATAGTCGTTGCCGCAGATGCCGACGAAGACGCCCGTGCGCGTTTCGCCCAGCCGATCGGGCGCCTGCCCGGCGTGTTCGAGGGCTTCCCACGCCACTTCGAGCAACAGCCGCTGCTGCGGGTCCATGCTCGCGGCCTCGCGCGGCGAGATGCCGAAGAACCCCGGGTCGAAACGGTCGATCTCGTCGAGGAAACCGCCCCAGCGGGTCGCCATCTTGCCTGGGACGTCGGGATCCGGGTCGTACCAGGCGTCGACGTCCCACCGGTCGCGCGGCACTTCCCGGATCGCGTCGCGCCCTTCTCGGAGCAGGCTCCAGTAGCCGTCGGGTCCGGTTGCGCCGCCGGGGAAGCGGCAGCCAAGGCCGATCACGGCGACCGGTTCGACCGCGCCGCGCTCGGCGGCGTCCAGACGCTGCTGCAGGTCGAGCGCGAGCAGCGCGAGCCGCTTGGGGGAGAGCCGCGTGATGCGTTGGAGAAGATCGCTCATCGATGCTGCCCGACCCGCTCGGCGAAGAGCCGGTCGACCTCCTCATCGGAGAGTTCCTCGATGCTGTCGAGCGCATCCGCCGGAGCCGGGATGGCCGGGGACGGACCGGCGGCGCGTCCCTGGCCGCATGTCGACTCAGACGCCAGCTCGGTCTCGAGGAAGCCGGCGAGCGCCTGCACGCTCGGGTAGTCGAAGACGACGGTTGCCGGAAGGCCCCGCTTCAGGCCGAGGCCGGAGGCGAGCAGGTTTCGCAGCTCGATTGCCATCAGCGAATCGAGACCCAGTTCGCTGAGCGGCTGGTTCTGATCGATGCTCTCTGGCGCGCGCAGCCCCAGCACGCGCGCGGCGCGCTCACGCACGTAGCCGACCAGCAGGCTGCGCCGCTTCGAGGGCGGGGCACTCTCGAGCCGCGATCGGATGTCGGCAGGCGCCTGCTCGGGGGCGCGGGCCAGCCGTGCGGGTTTAGTCCGGACCCGCCGGCCTTCCTCGACCATCCGGGCGAGGAACGGCGGGCGGCTTCCCGCAGCGAACGATTCGAGAAACGCCGGCCAGCGCATGGGGGTGACGGCAACCTGCGGAACGCCCCGGCCGGCGACGGCGTCGAACGCCCGCAGGCCGAGCGCCGGCGGGATCGGCTCGACGCCTTGAGTCGCGAGTCGTCCGCCGACATGGCGCTCGGCGGCCGCGCCGACTTCCGACCATGCGCCCCAGTCGATGCTCGTCGCCGGCACGCCATTCGTGCGCAGGTGATGCGCCAGCGTGTCGAGGAACGCGTTGGCGGCCGCGTGATTGCCCTGTCCGGGCGAGCCGAGCAGCCCGGCGATTGACGAGAACAGGACGAAGAAATCGAGCGACGCTCCGCGCGTCAGCTCGGCGAGGTTCCATGCACCTTGGACCTTCGGGGCGAGCACTTCGGCCGCCCGCGCCCAGTCCAGGCGCTGGAGGACGCTGTCGCTGAGCACCCCGGCCGCGTGAACCACGCCGGCCAGCGGAGGCAGCGACGCAGCGGCGCGTGCCAGTTCGCGCGCGACTTCGTCACGCTTCGAGACGTCCGCCTGCGCGGCCATTACCGTCACGCCTTGCCGTTCGAGCCGCGCGATCGTCTCGAGCGCGCCCGCTTCGGGTGGACGGCGTCCCATGAGCAGGAGATGGCGCGCCCCGCGCGCCGCGAGGTGCTCAGCGACGAGCAGGCCGATCCCGCGGAGCCCGCCGGTGACGAGGTACGTCGCCTCCGGACGGACGCTCCAGGCGCTTGCGTCGCCCTCGTGCGGCTGCGTAATCACGATCTTGCCGATGTGGCGCGCCTGCGCCATGAAGCGGAACGCTTCCGACGCGTCGGCCGCCGCGAACGTACGGACCGGCAGCGGATTGAGCTCGCCGGAAGCGGCACGGGCAATCAGATCCTCGAGCATCGATTGGATGACCGCCGGCGTTTCGCGAGCCGTCTCGCTCCAGTCGACCGCGTGGTACCGGATGTCCGGGCCGAGCGCCCTGCGCTCGTCGGCCGAGAGCAGTCCTGTCTTCGCAATCTCGACGAACCGGCCGCCGGGCGCGAGCACCGACAGGCCGGGCCGGACGAACTCCCGGCCGAGCGAGTTGAGGACGACGTCGACGCCGCGGCCGCCGGTCTCGGCCAGAACCGCTCCGGCGAAGACCGTCGAGCGGGAGTCGTAGACATGCGACACACCGAGCGAGGCGAGGTAGGCGCGCTTCTCGTCGCTGCCGGCGGTCGCATAGACGTCGGCTCCCGCGCGCTGCGCCAGGTGCAGCGCGGCAAGACCGACGCCGCCCGCCGCCGAGTGGATCAGCACGCGCTCGCCCGGCCGAAGCCCGGCGACGCGATCCAGGGCGAAGGCGGCCGTCAGGTACGGAATCGCGAACGACGCGGCCTGCTCGACGCTGAGTCCCGGCGGCCGGCGTCTCACGAAATGGGCCGGTCCCGTCACGTACGTGGCGAGACATCCAGGCACGATCGCGAGCACCTCGTCGCCGACGTGCAAGCTGTCGACGCCAGGGCCCACGGCGGCGATCGTGCCGGCGCACTCGCTTCCGAGCGGCCCGGGATCGCCCGGATACACACCCATGGCACCCATGACGTCCCGGAAGTTGAGGCCGGTTGCGTGGACCCGAATCTCAACCTCGCCGGCGCCTGGAGCCCGACGCTCCGCCGGACGGGCCGCGATCGTGTCGAGCAGACCGCGCCGCCCGACCTCGAAGCGGATGGGCCGACCCTGCTCGCGCTCCGGCACGGCCGGCGCTCGTGACAGCCGCGCCACGAACCGCTCGCCTCCGCGCAGCATGACCTGATCTTCCGGACCGTCGGCCGCAAGTTCTGCGGCGAACTCGGCCATCTCCTCGCCGCTGCCCCTGGGATCGAGGTCGATCCGGAGGCAGCGAAGCTCGGGATGTTCGAGCGCGACGACTTTCGCGAGTCCCCACGCGGTCGCCGGCGACAGACGCAGCCCGGTTTCCGGACCGCGGGACTGCGCCCCGCGGGTGCCGATGACGAGCCGTCCAGGGGCGACACCCGCCTTCGCGATCGCCTGGATGAGCGCGAGCACGCTTCGCATGCCGAGCCGCTGCTCGGACGCGAGAATCTCGGCCGTCACCTCGCCCGGCGTGGCGTCGAGACTCCAGAGGTGCACGACGCCGCGCCAGGTGTCGGCCAGGTTCAGGGTCCGACGGTAGTCGGCGGAATCCTCGGGGTTCATCACCACGTGGTCATCGGCGAGACGGGCGAACGAAGGGCCGCGTCCCGCACGCACCGCCCGGCCTCGGGCCGCCGTGATCGCCTGTGCGAGCGCGCGCCCGCATCCGCCCGCGTCTTCGAGGATGAGCCACGCGGGAGCGACGGGCTGCTGCTCGAGGGCGGCTGCGGGCGCCCTTGCGACGATGACCGTCTGGCCGGCCGCAGAACCTTCGATTCGGTCCGTTTCCTCAGGCAGGGCGAGCGGGTTGCGAAACGCGGAATCCCGGAGCAGCGCGACCCAGTCGCGCGAAGGCATCAGCAGCGACGCCGGACGAAGATCGTCATCCGTGAAGCGCCACCAGCCGTCGGTCAGGCCGAAGATCACCTCGATGTCCCGCTGCGGCCGAGTCATCTCGAGCAGCACCAGCACACCGTCGGATGCCAGCAGCTGCCTGACGTGACTCAAGGTCTCACGGAGGTCCCGCGTGGCGTGCAGGACGTTGGCCGCGAGGACCACGTCGAAGCGCTCGCCGTCGAAGCCCTGATTGCCCGGGTCGTGTTCGATGTCGAGCGTCCGATACTGCACGAAGCGGTACTCTTGGAACTTGGTCGCGGCGCTCGTGGTGAACGCGCGCGAGATGTCCGTAAAGACGTACTCCGCGCAGCGCCCGGCGAGCGCCGGCAGTACGCCGCTCGTCGTTCCTCCCGTGCCGCCGCCGATCTCGAGGATGCGCACCGTACGATTCGGGCCGAGCGACTCCACGGCGGAGAGGACGGCGGTCCGGACGAGCCCGTTGTACGCGCGAGCGACTGGCGACTGCTCGTACAGCCGTTCGGCCGTGCTCAGGTCCCCGCCGGGGAACAGCAGCTCGAGGGGGTCGGCCTCGCCGCGCAACGCCTGGGCGAGGGCCGGCCCGCATCGCTGCAACAGCGCGATCTCGGCTTCGTACTCGGGGAACCGCGTCGCGAGCGCCCGTACCGATCCGGCCGGATCGGCGGCATCCGGCTCGCGCCTGACAATCCAGTCGCGGCCGTTCGATTCGAGGAATCCATCCTCCGCGAGGATCTCCAGGAGACGCCCGAGCAGCCGGCGGTGCCGCGGCACGACGTCCAGACGCGCGGCGAGCTGGTCCGCCGAGACGGGGTCGCCAGGTGCCGGCGTCCAGCCGAGCGCACGCATGGCCCGCGCGACCCAGCCACCGGCCGCCGCGGCCAGCTCGGGCAGGAGCTCGTCGTAGCGGGCCAGCCCAGGATGGATTCCGGGCGACCCGATTCCGTCCTGCGCTCCCGCTCGGAACCGATCGGCAAGGCCATCCGCCGGAGCGCCGCCGCCGCGGTCCAGCTCGCGGCGTTCCCATTCCACCTGGTATAGCCACCCGTCGATCTCGTCGCCCGAGGTCAGCGCGTCGGGTCGAAGTCGCTTCAGGCGCAGCCCCAGGATCTCGACCAGCACGGCGCCGGTCTCGTCTGCGAGGCGGACGTCGCCGGCGAGCGTCTCCGGGCTCGGATCGGAGAAGGGGTGGAGGGAAACGTGACTGATCAGTCGACCGCCGCCGGGACAACGGTGGAACGCCACGCGATCGATTCCGATGGGCAGGTACGTGTCGCGGCTGGCGGTCGTGCCCGCGGCGTCCGGCAGCGCCGCGCCGAGCACCTGAAGGGCAGCGTCGAGAAGCGCCGGATGCACCCCGTACCGGTCGGCGTTGGCGCGGACCTCCTCGGTGGCGACGAGCCTGCCCATCGCCTCGAGCGGGCCGCACCGCAGGGCCTCGACTCCCCGGAACGCGGGGCCGAGATCGAGTCCGCGCTCGCTCATCGCGCGGTAGAGATGCTCGGGAGCCGTCCCTTCGGCGCAGCGCACGTGCGCCATGTCGTCGACCCGGACGGTCGCTGCTGGTGCTGCCGCCCGCGCACGTGCGGTCGCATGCAGTCGCCACGCCTCGCCGCCGGCAGGTCCGGCGCTGAACACCCGGAGGGCCGCTTCGTCGCTGCCCGCCGGCATCGCGGCCACCTGCATCGTCCGACGCTCGTCGTCGGCGAGCGCGAGAGGTTCGCCAATGACGACGTCCTCGAGCACGATTGCCTCGCAGCCGAGCGTCGCGGCCGACGCGGCGCGGAGCGCTTCGAGGTAGGCCGCGGCGGGAAGAACCACACGCCCGCGAATCCGGTGGTCCGCGAGGAACGGCACCGATTGGAGGTTCAGATCCGCCTCGAAGATGCCGATTGCCGATTGCAGCCGGCGCTGAAGCAGTGGATGGGCATCTTCACGCCAGCCCTCGCGCCGAGCTGAACGCGGGCTGGTCGCGGCCCCCATGTCGAACCAGTAGCGCTGACGTTCGAACGGATAGCCGGGCACGTCGACGAGGGCGCGCCGATGATCGCGATCGAGGCCCTTCCAGTCGATCGCCACGCCACGCACGTAGAGCGCGCCGACCGTTCGGAGCATCGCCCGGGAGTCGTCGCGCCCCCTCTCCAGGGAGGACAGCCAGGCGTGCCCGTCGGCTGGAAGCGCTCGCCGTCCCGCATCGGCAAGGGTCGAATCCGGGCCGATTTCCAGGAACACGCGCACGCCGGCACCGTGGAGCGTCCGCAGGGCGTCCGCGACGCGTGGCGCTCCGCCCATGTGACGGCGCCGGTACCCGGCATCGAGTGCGTCGCGAACCAGCGCGCCGGTCACACTTGACGCCATCGGGAGCTGCGGCGCGCCGAACCGAACCGTTCGTGCGGCCGTCTCGAGGGCGTCGAGCACAGGTTCCGGGAACGCCGCGTGCGATGCCGGTGAGGCCGCGATCTCCTCCGGCCGACTCGCGCCGTCAGACGACAGGGACTCGAGGAGGCGCGCGCGAGCCGCTACGAGCGGCAGCACCTCCTCGAGCGGGCACGCACCCGACACGCAGGCGGCAGTGTATTCGCCCAGGCCGACACCGACAACGGCCGAGGGACCAACGCCCCACGACTGCCACAACGCGGCAAGCGCGAACTCGACCGCAACGATCGCCGGCTGCGCCCATGAGACCCGATCGGGACCGCCAGCTTCCGGACCGCCACGATACATCGCCGTGAGGAGCGGCTCGTCCAGGTGCGGGGCCAGGATTTCGGCGCAGCGCTCGAGGGCGCGTCTGAATGTCGGCTCGGTGTCGTACAGAAGGCGCGCCATGCCGGCATGCTGGGAGCCGTGCCCGGCGAACACGAACGCGATTTTCGGACGATCGCTCGACTCGAGCGCGCCCGCGCTGGCCTCCGCCGGTTCGCCGGTCTCGGCAAAGGTCTCGAGCGTCTTCCGCATCTCGTTGCCGGTGGCGCCGACCACGGCGAGCCGACACCCTTCGTGGCTGCGGAGCGGGTTGGCGCTGTGACAGACGTCCGCAACGTCCGCCGGCGACAAGTCGCGGAGCCGTTCCGCGAACCGGCCGCCGAGCTGCCTGAGCGCCGATGGGGTCCTGGCCGAGAGAGCGAGCACGTGGGCCGGACGCGTGGTCCCCTCATCGCTCGCCGGCGGCGGCGCCTCCTCGAGGACGACGTGCACGTTCGTGCCGCTGAACCCGAACGCGCTGACGCCACCGATTCGGCGGCCGCCAATCGGCGTCCACGCGACCTCGCTCGTGGGCACGGCCACCGGCAGCTCCGACCACGGAATCAACGGGTTGGGAGTGCGGAAGTGCAGATGCGGCGGGATCGTGCGATGGGCCAGCGAGAGGACGACCTTGACCAGGCCGGCCACGCCGGCGGCCGCCTCGAGATGGCCGAAGTTGGTCTTGACCGATCCGATCCAGAGCGGACGGCGCGGGTCGCGTCCGTCGCCAAGGGCGGCCGCCAGTGCCCGGACCTCGATCGGATCGCCGAGCGTCGTGCCGGTGCCATGCGTCTCGACGTACCCGATCTCGGCCGGCTTCACGTCGGCCGCGGCAACAGCCTGGCGGATGAGCGCTTCCTGGGCCGTTCCGTTGGGCGCGGTCAGGCCGCTGCTGGCCCCGTCCTGGTTGGCGGCGGTGCCACGGATGACGGCGAGCACGCGGCTTCCGTCTGCGACCGCATCCGCCAGGCGCTTGAGGACGACGAGGGCGCAGCCCTCGCCCTCGCCCAGGCCGTCGGCCGACGCGTCGAATGTCTTGCAGCGGCCGTCGGCGGCGAGCAGCTTCGACTTCGCGAAGATGACCCTGTTTTCACCCGAGAGGATGACGTTCACGCCCCCGGCGATCGCCATCCGGCTCTCGCCGTCTCTGATGCTCTGGCAGGCGAGGTGGATGGCCACGAGGGAGCTCGAGCACGCGGTGTCGACCGAGATGGCCGGCCCCTGCAGTCCGAACACATACGCAATGCGTCCGGACGCCACGCTGCGTGCGATTCCCGCGCCGTGATACAAGCCGATCCGCGTGAGGTCGTCCTGGCGCACCTGGAGATTCAGGTAGTCGTTCGTCGCCACAGCGACGAAGACGCCCGTGCGGCTTCCCTCCAGCGATCGCGGCGGTTCTCCGGCATGCTCGAAGGCCTCCCACGCGACCTCGAGCAGCAGCCGCTGCTGAGGATCCATCTCGGCCGCCTCTCGCGGGGAGATCCCGAAGAACTGCGGATCGAACAGGTCCACGCCGTCGAGATATCCCCCACGGCGGACGTGTGTCTTGCCTGGCGCATCGGGATCGGGGTCGTAGTACCGATCGAGGTCCCATCGGCCGGCCGGCACCTGGCAGGTGGCATCGATGCCGTTGCTCAGAAGGCGCCAGTACGTCAGGGGATCGACGACTCCGCCCGGCAGCCGACAGCCAATGCCGATGACCGCGATCGGCTCGTGCACGCGCCGCTCGCTGCGGGCCAGTCGCGCCTGGAGCTCCTCGAGCTTGAGATACGCCTGCTTCAGGGGCGAAAGGGGAGACTGGCCGGTCGAGCGTCCGCTCATAGCTCTTCCAGCTTTCTGAGGAGCATGGCCTCGACTTCCTCGTCGGGAAGATCGGCGATTTGCCAAGGCGCGACGCGATCGTTCCCATTGTTGGCTGCCGCACCGGGAAGCTGCTCCCGTCCGCTGTCTGCCGGCGTGCGCCGGCCGCCGTTGCCGTGCCGTGCGACGAGCTCACGATCGAGGAAGCGGGCCATCGCCTCGATGGTCGGGTGGTCGAAGACGATGGTGGCCGGAACGGGCAGGTCCAGGCCCCGCTGAAGCCGGTTTCTCAGCTCGACGGCCATGAGCGAGTCGAGCCCGAGATCCATCAGGCGGTGACGACGGTCGACCACGCGGCCCTTCGGGAGCCGCAGCACGTGCATCACGTGCTGGCGGACGAACTCGACGAGCCGATCCTGCCGATTCTCGGAATTCGCGGTCATCAAATCCCCGACGAACGAGGCGCCCGCCTCAATGACCTTCTGCGCTCGTATCGGAGACAGGGCGTGTGCCGCCGCCGTATCGGCCGGCGCCGCGACCGCCGGATCGGCCGGCCGGGCGACGGCTGCGGGCCTGTCGGCCGGGGCCAGTGCGAGGATCACATGGTGTCCGAGGACCTCTGCAGGCGAGCCCGCGGCGGGGAGCATCTCGACGGCTTCAAATCCGGCCTGAGCCAGGGCCTCCGCCCACCCGGCCGGCGTCAGCAGCGGGTGGTCCCGGCGGAGATCGTCGGCGAACCGCTCCCAGCCTTCGATCAGGCCGACTGACATCTCGAACCAGGGCAGATGCCGCGTGACTTCGTACAGCACGAGCACGCCGCCAGGCGCGACGAGCGCCCGCACGTTCGCGAGCGAGGCGCGGAGATCCCGCGTCGCGTGCATGACGTTGGCGGCCACCACCAGATCGAAGGCATGCTCGGGCACCGCCTGGCTCACCGGCGTCCGCTCGACGTCGAGGCGGCCGTAGCGGACGAACGGATAGGCGCCGAACTTCCGGCCTGCATGGTCGAAAAACGCCTCGGAGACGTCGGTGTACACGTACGTCGTTCGTTCCGGCGGCAGCGCGGACAGCACCGCAGCGGTCGTGCCGCCCGTCCCGGCTCCGAGCTCGATGGCGCGCACCATTCGCCGGGCCGGCAGGCTCGCGACCGCCGCTTCGACGGCGCCGCGGATAATCCCGTTGAAATAGCGGGCCAGCGCCCAGTCCGAATAGAGGAATTCGCCGGTTCGGAAGTCGCCGGCTGGAAAAATTGTCTCGAGGGCGCTCTCGGCGCCGGTGAGTACCGGCGTCAGCAGCCGGCCGCAGCGCTCCATGTATTCGAGCAGGTCGGGCAGGTCGGCGTTCGCCTTCCGCGCCTGCATCCAGGCGTCGTCGAGGCTCGCCGGACGCAGGGGCTCCGGGCTCGCGAAGCGGCCGTCTTCGCGCCTGACGAGCAGCCCTTCATCCGCCAGCCGTGAGAGCCAGCGCGCCATCAGGTGCCGATAGGCAGGCGCAAAGCCGCAGCGCGCCACGACCTCGGCGGCATCGAGCGCCGTTCCGGGTCGATCGAAGGCGCCGCGCGTGCGAAGGGTCTCGATCATGTGCTCGACCGTGAGTCGATTGAGCGCGCTCCAGCGGGCGTCGTATGTCTCGAGACGGAGTTCGAGCGGACCGGTCTCCGCCTGGCGCCGGCCGGCGTCGACGATGTGCGACCAGCGGCGGGCGACGTTCCCGGACACGTCCGGCGCCAGGGCTTCGTGCCAGTACCGCTCCGCCTGGAACGGGTAGGTGGGCAGCTCGACTCGCGGTCGCCGACGCTCACCGTACATGCCGGGCCAGTCCACGTCCACGCCGCGCACATACATCGTCGCGAGCGCGGTCAGCATCACGGCCGGCTCGTCGCTCTGCCGCGGACAGAGCTCGACGATCACGTGATTGTCTGGCATCGAGACCGCCTCGAGGCTGACGGGCACACGGAGCCCGTCGCGCGCCTGCCGGAGCCAGTACGCCGCGGTCACCTCGGTACCAGCGGCCGAGCCGGTCAGGCTCGCGATGAACGGGATTCGAGGCTCGCGGTAGTGGAGCGCCGCGGCTGCGCGTTCGAAGCGTTCGACCGGCGGACCGTCGGCATGACCGGCTGCGCCACCATCGGCCGGCGCCTGCACCAGGCGCCGTCGGGCCGAGACGAGCGCGAGGGCGTCCTCGAGCGAGAGAACCCCCGCCACGGCCGCGGCGGCGATCTCGCCGAGGCCGTGGCCGACGACGGCGGTTGGTTCGACGCCCCACGATCGCCAGAGCTCCGCGAGCGCGTACTCGTACGCGAAGAGAACAGGATGCGCGTATCGTTGGTCCGTGAGGAGATCGGTGGTGCCCGGTTCGCCGAGCAGGAGGTCGACCAGCGGGCGCTCCAGCTCCGTTCCCAGCGCTGAGGCGACCGCAACGATCGCGCGGCGGAACGCCGGTTCAGTGCGGTAGAGCGTCCGTCCCATCGCCGGGCACTCATTTCCTTCGCGGGGGAAGAAAAACACGATGCCGGGTCGATTCGAGATCGGCGCGTATCCCGTCGCGAGCGCCGGCGGCGTTCCACCGGCCGCGAAGTCGCGCAGCATTCCGCCCGCGTCGCCAACGGAGCCCGCGACTACGGCCAGGCGATGATCGAAATGTGCCCGGCCGGTGTTCGCCGAGTAGCAGACGGCGGGCCACTGACTGCCGGGCTCGGCCAGACGAGCGGCGAATCGGCTCGCCAGCTCGCGCAGCGCCTCAGGCGTCTTCGCCGACAGCGCGAGAAGGTCGGCCGACGGCGAATCGTCCGGCACCGGAACGGTCGCGGCCGGCGCCTCCTCGAGGATTACGTGCGCGTTGGTGCCGCCGAAGCCGAAGGAGCTGACTCCAGCACGGCGTGGCGTGGGGCCGGTCGGCCATGGCTGCCGTCGTGCGACGACCTCGATTGGCGGCTGCGCCGCCGCGATGTGCGGGCTGAGCGTCTTGAAGTGCAGGTTCGCCGGCAGCTCGCCGTGTTGCAGCGCAAGGACGACCTTGATCAGACCGGCCACGCCGGCCGCCGACTCGAGGTGCCCGATCTGTGTCTTCACAGACCCGACGCGAAGCGGACGCTCCGGGTCCCGTTCAGGGCCGAACACGGCCGCGAGCGCACCGGCCTCGATCGGGTCGCCGAGCGCGGTGCCCGTGCCGTGCGCCTCGACGTAGTCGATGGCGGCCGCTTCGAGCCCGGCCATTGCCAGTGCGGCCCGCACGACCGCCTCCTGCGACGGGCCGTTCGGCGCGGTCAGGCCGCTGCTGCGACCGTCCTGGTTCACGGCGGATCCGCGGATGAGGGCGAGCACGCAATCGCCGTCGGCGAGCGCGTCCGCCAGACGCTTGAGAACGAGAACGCCGCAGCCCTCCCCGCGCACGAAGCCGTCGGCCGCCGCATCGAACATCTTGCAGCGACCGTCGGCGGCCATCGTGCGGGCCTGCGAGAGGGCGACCGTCAGCTCCGGCAAAAGGACAGCGTTCACCCCGCCGGCGAGCGCCATCCGGCACTCATCGGCCCGAAGGCTCTGGCAGGCGAGATGCGTCGCGACGAGAGACGACGAACACGCGGTGTCGATGGCGATGCTGGGCCCACGAAGTCCGAGGATGTAGGAGAGACGCCCCGCGGCGACGCTGTGCGCGCCGCCGGTGCCGAGGTACATGTCGATGCCGCGGGGATCGCCGTGGAGGATCTCGAGCTGCTCGTAGTCGTTCGTCGAGAGGCCGACGAACACTCCCGTCGCGCTGCCGTTCAGCCGGTCGGGGGCCTGGCCGGCATGTTCGAGCGCCTCCCACGCTACCGTGAGCAGCAGGCGCTGCTGGGGATCCATCGACACCGCTTCACGGGGCGAGATGCCGAAGAAATCGGCGTCGAACCGATCGATGCCGTCGACGAATCCGCCCCACCGCGTCGCCATCTTGCCGGGGGTGTCGGCGGCGGGATCGTAGTACTCGTCGATGTTCCATCGCTCGGGCGGGACCTCCCGAATCGCATCGACGCCGTCGCGAAGAAGCGTCCAATAGGAGGCGGCGTCGCGGACTCCGCCCGGCAGCCAGCAGCCGATGCCGATCACGGCGATCGGCTCGCTGCGCTGACGCTCGAGCGCGTCGAGGCGCGCACGTGTGTCGCGGAGTTCGAGGAGCGCTCGTTTGACCGGCGACAGCTCGGCGATCGCATCGTGGTGGTCGGTCATCGACTCCTGTCCGGTCGGAAGTCCTTCGCGCCCCGTTCCAGCTCCGCGATGAGGAGCCGCTCGGCCTCCAACTCGGTCAGGGCGGCGATTTCGTCCACCAGCGCGGCACCCGGCCGGTCGGGCCGGGCCGACGCTGCGGGAGCGAAGCCGAGCACGCGCGCCCCGAGAAAGTCGGCGAGGGCCTCAATGGTCGGAAAGTCGAACATCAGGGTCGCCGGCAGCGGACGCGCAAGACCGAGGCTGACGCCGAGGGCGTTCCGCAGCTCCACCGCCATGAGCGAGTCGAGTCCGAGCTCGCTGAGCGGCTGACGGTCGTCGATCGGATGGCCGCTTTCGAAGCCGAGCGCGCGCCGCACCTGTTCGCGGAGGTGCTCGACGAGCACCGACCGCTTGCGCCCGTCACCCGCCGCCCGAAGGCGAGCGAGCAATGGGTTGGCGTCGACCGCCCGGCACGCGGCCGGCGCGGCGGCGTCCGGCGCCCCGGTCCGTTCCACGAGCAGCGAGAAGAACGGCGGCACGCCGCGCGTCACCTGTTCAGTGAACACGTTCCAGTCCACCGGCAGCACCGCGGCCTGCACGCTCCCCGACCGCAGGAGTCGTCCGAAGAGCGAGAGACCCTCCGACGGCGGGATCGGCCGCATACCCTGAACGCGAATCCGGTCGAGGACCGGCGCCGCCGCGGCCGCGCCGATGTCTCGCCAGGGCCCCCAGTTGATAGTGAGGGCCGGCAGTCCGGCGTTTCGCCGCGAGAACGCGAGCGCGTCGAGAAAGGCGTTTGCCGCGGCGTGATTGCCCTGCCCGGGCAGCCCGAGAAGCGAAGCCGCCGACGAGAACAGGACGAAGAAGTCGAGCGGCAGAACGCGCGTCGCGACGTCGAGATTCCAGGCGCCGGCCACCTTCGGCCGGAGCACGCGCTCGAACCGCTGCCACGACTGCTGGAGCAGCACCCCGTCGTCGAGCACGCCGGCAGCGTGGACGATGCCCCGGAGCGGCGCCTGCCCTCCTGCGATGCCGTCGAGGACCGCGTGCACGTCGCCGGGGTTGGCGACGTCGCCGAGCGCCGTCGTCACAGAGCCACCGAGCGCCTCGATCGCGTGAAGCTGCGCCAGCGCCCGGGCGTCGGGCGCATGGCGGCCCATCAGGACGACGTGCCCGGCGCCGTGCTCCACGAACCATTTCGCGAGCGCCAGGCCGAGGCCGCCGAGCCCGCCCGTGACGAGATAGGTCGCGTCGCGGCGGAGGCCGGTGACTGGTCGAGGCTGTGTCAACACGACCTTCCCGATGTGCTTCGCCTGGGCCATCCACCGGAACGCGTCGGCCGCCCTCGCGAGCTCGAACGTGGTGAGCGGCAACGGACCGATCCGCCCTTCCGCCGCGGCAGCGACGAGCGGCGGCAGCAGGCGGGCGACGATCGCCGGGTCGGCTTCGCAGCTGGCGGCGACGTCGACGAGGTGGTACTCGACATCGGGTCTGCACGCCGCAATGCGGGCCGGCTCCCAGGCGCCGAGCTTTCCCAACTCCAGGAAGCGCCCCCCGTGCGACAGCACCGACAGGCTCGCCGGGATGCAGTCGCCGGTCAGCGAGTTGAGGACGAGATCGACGCCGCGACCGTCGGCCATCACCCGGATCGCCTGAGCGAAATCGGTGCTCCGTGAATCGAAAACGTGCGCAATCCCGAGGGACCGGAGGCGCGCCCGCTTCTCCGGGCTCCCAGCGGTCGCGATGACCTCGGCGCCGGCGCGACGCGCGAGATGAACGGCGGCAAGCCCGACGCCGCCGGCCGCCGCGTGGATGAGCACGCGTTCGCCGGGGCGGATGCGGCCGAGCTCGTGCAGGGCGAACGCGGCGGTCAGCAACGCCGCCGGCAGCGCGGCCGCCTCCTCGAACTCGAGCGCCGCCGGCTTGCGGACGACGAACTCGCGCCGCGTGACGGCGTAGGTGGCGAAGCTGCCGTGTGCGATCCCGACGACGGGATCGCCGGGCAGAAGGTCCGTCACACCCTCGCCCACGGCGGCGATCGTCCCGGCGCATTCACCGCCGAGAAGGGGGGGCGGACCAGGATACATTCCGAGCGCGTTGAGCACGTCGCGGAAGTTCAGCCCGGTCGCAAGAACGCGGATCTCGACCTCGCCCGGTCCCGGCGCGCGCCGCGCGCACGGCACGAGCACCAGGTTGTCGAGCACGCCCCGCTCGGCGATATCGAGACGGACCGGGGCGGAGTCGTCTGCGCCGTCCTCAGCGGGCTGGGCGATCCGCGTGAGCCGCGCGACAAACCGTTCGCCGCCGCGGATCGCGATCTGCTCCTCGGCGTCGCCTCCGAGCAGCAGCGCGGAGAGGCCGTTCGCGCCGCTCTTCTCGTCAGGATCCAGATCTACGCGGATCAACGCCGAGCTCGGGGTGCTCGAGTGCGATGGTGCGGCCGAGTCCCCAGACGAGCGACTGCGGCAGCGCCGCGGGTTCGAGGCGTCCGACGGGCTGAGTGCCGCGCGTGACGATCCAGAGACGGGGGGGTTGGTCTGCGATCGCCGCACCGGCCACGGCCTGGACGAGCGCGAGCACCGTGCCGCAGGCCAACGCCTGCGCGTGATCGAGATCCGACGCCGACGCGTCCGGCTCCACCCGGGCGTCGAGGGGCCACAGATCGACGATACCCGACACATCCTCCGTGTCAGAGCGGATGAGCGCCAGCACGCGGCGCAGATCGGCGGACGACCCGGGGGAGACGTCGTAGTGCCCGTCCTGATGACGCACGAAGGCGTCGCCCCTGCGCACGATGACCGCCGTGTCGCCGTGTGACGCGACCGCATCGCGGAGCGCGTCGCCGGTTCCACCGTCGTCGGCCAGGATGATCCAGGAGCGCGGACGCGTCGCCCGCGTGAATGCCCCCCGGCGGGGCTGGCGCCGCCACTCCACGCCGAAGAGCCAGCCGGCGGTCGAATCCGATTCCGCCTGTCCGAACAGCCGCCGCTCGTCCAGGTGCTGTATGAGCAGACCTGCAATGTCCGCGACGAGACGACCGTCTCCTCCGTACAGCTTCACCTCGGCCCGCAAACCGCCTCCGGCCGCGGGCTGCACGTACGCGTGCGTCCATACCGTCGACGGTGCCTTCGCGTAAAAGGTCAATCGTTCGATGGCCACCGGCACGAGAATGCCGGCGTCTCCGTATCGATCGCCCGCGGCCTGGACGACGGTCTGAAGCGCGCAGTCGAGAAAGGCCGGATGCCACGCACTGGCGGCATCCTTTTCGAGGACGTCCGGAAGGCGCGCTTCGCCGACGGCTTCGTCCCGTCCCCGATACAGCGCGACCAGTCCCTGAAACGCAGGTCCGAACAGAAGACCCCGTTCGCGTTGCCCCGCATAGTGTTCGGTGGCGTCGACCGAGCGGGGACATCGCGCGCGCAGACCCGCCAGATCGATCGAAGGCACCGACGAGTCGGGCTGCATCTTTCTCACGCCGGCCGTCGCGTGCAGCGTCCACGGATCGCCCGGCCCCGAGGTGTCCGGCTGGCTGAAGAACTGGAAGCGCCATTCGCCCGACCGCTCGGCGGCGAGCGCGGACTGCGCCACGTGCGTCTTGCCCGGAGGGGTCGCGAGTGGCACGCTGATCGCGAGGTTCTCGACTGCGATCGGCAGGTCGGCCCCGGCGGCGAGTGCGGCGCCAAGTGCGGACGTGACGTATCCGGTCGCCGGGAAGACGGGCCTGTCGAACAGGCGGTGATCGCCGAGCCACGGCTGCGCGGCGAGGCCGACGCACGTCTCGAAGACCGCGTCTCTCAACAGCGGCGAGCGAATGCGGCGTCCCGGCAGTCCCGGCGCGGCGGCGTCGACCGCGCCGCCGGGGGCCGGCGGGTCGATCCAATAGCGTTCACGTTGAAATGGATAGGTCGGCAGCGCGACGCGGCGCCGCAGGAACGCCGCATCGAACGCCCGCCAGTTCACCGGCACGCCACCCACGTACAGGGCACCGAGCGCGTCCATGATCTGCGGCCAGTCCTCCTGGCCGCGGCGCAGCGACACGAGCCAGTGCAGGTCCTGGTCGTCGATGAACTGCAGCACGACGCCGGTCAGGGTCGGATGCGGTCCGACCTCGAGGAACCAGCGATAGCCCTGCTGCAGGAGGGTGGTGATGCCGTCGTGGAACCTGACGGTCCCGCGCAGATGGTTGCGCCAGTACCGACGGCTGTCCCAGTTCGGCCGGACCCGCCTGCCGCCCGGTCACGTTGGAGATCAGGGGAATGCGGGGCTCGCCGAACCGCGCGCACGCGACGGCGCGCTCGAACTCATCGAGCACCGGATCCATGAGCGGCGAGTGGAATCCGTGCGAGACGTAGAGCCGGGTGACGCGGACGCCGGCCTGCTCGAACCGAGCCGCGCGTTCGACCAGCACCGCCTCGTCGCCCGAGATCACGACGTGCTCCGGGCCGTTGACCGCGGCCACGGCCAGCCGATCGGCGACGTCGGCGATTGCGCGCGCGACGACCCGCTCCGGCGCGAACACCGCCGCCATGGCCCCGGCGCCGGGCGCGCCGTGCGTGAGGCGCGCACGCGCGGCGACGAGCGGCAGGGCGTCCTCGAGGCTCACGGCGCCGGCGACGCATGCGGCCGCGTACTCACCCATGCTGTGGCCGATGACCGCAGCCGGCTCGACGCCCCACGACCGCCAGAGTTCGCTCATCGCGTACTCGACGGCGAAGAGCGCCGGCTGCGTGTACTGCGTCTCGTGGATGCGTGCGTCCGCGGGATCGGCAGAGAACATGACCTCGAGGAGGGGCCGGTCCAGCCAGTCGCGGAGGCTCGCGGCGCAGCGATCGATCGCGGCGCGGAAGACCGGCTGGGTCTCGTACAACTGGCGTCCCATTCCCGGGTACTGGCCGCCCTGACCCGCGAACAGGAACGCGACGCGAGGCGCGCCCTCGGCCCGTCCGGCCGCGACCCCGAGGTCCACCTGATCCCGGGCGAGGAGGCGCAGCCGCTCCGCCGTTCGATCCGGCGAATCGGCGAGCACCGCCGCCCGGTGACTCCAGTGCGCGCGCCCGGTCGTCGCCGTGTGGCAGATGTCGGCGAGCCGGTCGGTCGACCTCTCGAGATGATCCGCATATCCCGCGGCCACGGCACGGAGCGCCTCGGGCGTCTTGGCGCTCAGCGTGAGCAGATGGCACGGCCGGTCGACCTTCGCGGCCGCGCGAGGCGCTTCGATCGCCGGCGCCTCTTCGACGACCACGTGGGCGTTGGTGCCGCCCAGACCGAAGGCGCTGACGCCCGCGCGGCGGGGTTTGCCGTCGCCCGCCCAGTCGGTGAGCCGATCGTTCAGGCGGAACGGGCTGCCGGCGAAGTCCATCTGGGGGTTCGGGCGGGTGAAATGCAGCGTGGGCGGCAGTTCCCGGTGCTGCAGCATGAGCACCGTCTTGATGAGGCCGGTCACGCCGGCCGCCGCGTCGAGGTGACCGATGTTCGATTTCACCGATCCGATCGCACACCGGCGCGGCCGGGGGGCATCGGTGGCGAACGCGTTGACGAGCGCCGCGAACTCGATCGGGTCCCCCTGCGCCGTCCCGGTGCCGTGCGTTTCGACGTAGCCGATGCTCCCGGCGGTGACGCCGGCGTTCGCCATCGCCTCGACGATCACCCGCGTCTGTCCGTCGACGCTTGGAGCGGTGAACCCGGCCTTCATCGCACCGTCGTTGTTGATGGCGGACCCTTTGATGACGGCGAGAATCCGGTCTCCGTCGGCGACCGCCCGATCGAGTGGCTTCAGCACGACGACACCCGCGCCGCGGCCGAACACCACGCCGCGGCCGTTCTCATCGAACGGCCGGCAGCGACCGTCGGGCGAGAGAACCATGCCCTCCTGGTAGCGATAGCCGGTCTGCTGCGGCAGGTAGATGGACACGCCGCCGGCGAGCGCGATATCGCATTCGCCGGCGAGCACGCTCAGGCGGGCCATGTGCACCGCGACCAGAGAGCTCGAGCAGGCCGACTGCACGTTCACGCTTGGCCCGGTCAGATTGAGCTTGTACCAGACCCGCGACGCCAGAAAATCGTTGCCGGTCGCGATGACGGTCTGGAGATTGCGGGCTGCGAGAATGAATTCGTCCCGTGCGAGCCGCGAGCGCAGGTTCCAGAGCAGGTACGTGCTCGGCGACTGGCTGGCAAAGAGGCCGATCGTCCCTCCGAAGCTGGCGGGATCGCACGCCGCGTTCTCGAGGGCCTCCCAGACGCATTCGAGAAAGAGCCGGCCCTGCGGATCGAGCAGCCGCGCTTCGCGCGGCGTGTATCCGAAGAAGCCCGCGTCGAAGAGGTCGATGTCGGCCAGCATCGAGCTGACCGGCACGTACGACGGATCGCTCGCGAGACCGCCGTCCACGCCTCCTTCGGCGAGCTCGGACGGCGTCAGAACGCGGACCGAATCCAGTCCCGCGCGAAGGTTCGCCCAGAACTCCTCCACGTTGCGCGCGCCAGGGAACCGTCCGGCGATGCCGATGATGGCGACGTCGTGATCGTTGACGGTGTCAGTCATGCGGCGTCCTCGTGCGATTCCCGTCCGGGGCGCCCGGCCGCGCCAGGCGGCGCAGGCCGTCGCGGCGGCGGCGGCCGCGCTCGCGGTCGGCCCTGGCCGTAGCCTCGGGATCGGCGTGGCCGCCCGCCGCCAGGTAGCGGCAGAGCGTCCGCACGGTCGGATAGCGGAACAGATCGGTCAGTGCCAGGTGCGGACCACCAACCTCTTTGATGCGTCGGTACGCCTGCGCCATCAGCAGCGACGTGCCGCCGAGCTCGAAGAAGTTGGCGTCGAGGTCGACCGAGCCGACCTCCAGGACCTGCTGCCAGATTCTGACGACCGACCGCTCGAGATCGGTTCCCGTCGATCCGCTTGCGCCCGGCACTGCGTCCGATGCGCCCGATCCTGCCCCCTCGCGTACGAATGCCGCGGGAACCGCCTGTCCGAACCGATCCCGCACGTCGAGCGCGGCGAGCTCGTCGACGACATCAGCCGAGGCGCCGCGGGCTGCGACGACCACCTGCTGGACCGGACGCGCCGGCCCGTCGACGAAGCGACGGATGTGCGGAGAGGTGAGGTTCAGGCCGATGAGCAGATGACCATCGGCAGCCTGCAGGGCGGCCAGCAGGGAGGCGCGGCCGTCCGAGGTCCCGATTGGCAGGTATCCGCGCGAACGCGACAGGTCCTTCATCGCGTACCCGCGGCTGACCCCGACGTCGTCCCAGAGACTCCAGGCCAGGCTCGCCGCCGGCGCGCCGCGGCGCCGTTCGGCTTCGGCCGAGGCGTCGAGATAGGCGTTCGCCGCAGAGTACGCAGCGGTCGCAAGACCGCCGAAGAGCCCGTTGACCGAGGAGAACGCGAGGAAGAGCGCGTCTGAGCGCCCGGCCACGAGCTGTCGCAGGGCCCAGGTTCCCGAGAGCTTGGCGCGAATCGCCGCGAGCACGTGTGCCGGACTCTCCTCGGCAATCAGACGCGCCTCGTGCTCGCCCGCGAGGTGGACGATGCCGTCGAGGTCGTGCTGCCACCGCTCGCGCGCGCGATTGACCGCAGAGGTCAGCGCGGCGGCGTCCGCGACGTCCACCGCTTCGTAGACGACGTCGCCGGCGGCGCGCAGCCTGTCGAGCTCGGCCGCTCGCCGGCGCGACAGTTCGTCCGGCCCGTCAAGCGGGGTTCGGCCGAGGAGCAGCAGGCGGGCGTGGCAGCCCTCGAGGAGCTCGCGCGCCATCAGGGCCCCGAGGGCGCCAAGGCCGCCGGTCACCAGGTAGCAGCCGCCCGGCTTGACCCGCAGGGGGCCCTTCGCCCCTGCCGCCAGGTCGAGCGGCGCGAGACGTGACACGTAGCGCACTCCGGCCCGGTACGCCACTTCAGGTTCGCCGTCGAGCGCTTCGATCTCGTCGAGGATCGCCCGCGCCGCGGCCGCGCTCGACGCCGATCCGTCGAGATCGACGTGGCGGCACGCCACGTGTGGCAGCTCCTGCGGAATCGTCTTGAGCAGTCCGGGCAGCGTCGCGTGGGGGCCGGCACTCTCGCCTTCCTCCAGGACGCAGGCGGACTTCGACGCGACAATCACGACGACGCGCCGCTCATCGTCGCGCCGGGCCAGCGCCTGCGCCAGGCCGAGGAGCGACAGGAGGCCGACGTGCTGCGCCGCTTCAAGCGCGCTCACCGAATCGACAGCGGGCCCTCCATCGGCCGTCCAGCAGTGCAGGATCAGGTCGGGGGCGAAACCGTCCCGGGCGAGCGCGTCCATCAGCTGCGCATAGCCGGCCGGCTCGCCTGGCGCGACGACGTACGCGCGCGTATCGACCCGTGCAAAGCCGGAGCCCCGAGTCACGGCGACGCAGTCGCTCCCTGCCGCGGCCAGCGCCGCGATTGCCTCGCCGCCGATGCCCTCCTCGTCGATGAACGCGAGGACGCGGCAAGGCGGACGGGCTGACGCCGCGGCGAGGCGCCGCGGGCGCCAGACGCGGCGCGAGAACCAGTCGGGCACCGTCCGCGCGTTCTCGAGCAGGAGATCGACGCGCCGGAGGATGGCGTCGAAGTCGCCGGCCTTGAGCCGGCGTGCCAGCTCGGAGCGCTGGATTTTGCCGATGGTCGTCTTCGGGATCTCGTCGCGCTCGACCGGCACGAGGTACGTCGGATGGACTCCGACCCGCTGCGCGATACGCGCGCGGATCTCGCGGACCAGCGCCGCGAGCGCGTCGTCGCCGGCCGTCCGGGCCGACGGGGTGAAGCAGATCGCGAGCTGATCGGTGTCGATGTCTCGGGCGCGAGCGGCGAACGCAGCGGCGTACCAGACCTCGACGCCGGGAATCTCTTCCACGCCCTTTTCGATGTCGTGGCTGTAGTAGTTGACGCCGTTGATGATGATGACGTCCTTCTCCCGGCCCGTGATCGTCAGGCGGCCGTCGCGCATCAGACCCAGATCGCCGCTGCGGAACCAGCCGTCCTTCGTGAACGCCTCCCGGTTCGCGGCGGCGTTGTCGAAGTAGCCGGTCGTTACGAACGGTCCATGCATCTGAAGTCCGCCGATGGCGCCCTCCGGAACCGGGCGGTCGTCGGCGTCCGCAATCCTCATCGCAAACCCCGGAAGCGGGCCGCCCAGGTCGACGAACACGTCGTCGTCCGACGTGGTGTCCAGGGAGAAGTCGCGGTTGAACGTCACGCCCGAGCAGGTCTCGGACATGCCGAAGACCGGGTGGATCGCGCGCGGTCCGAGCCCGTGCGGCGTCAGCAGCGACAGGAAACGCCGCGCGGTCTTCGCGACGACCGCTTCGCCGCCGTTGATGAGCACCCGGAGGCAGCTCAGATCCCACCCTCGGCCGTCGATTTCGTCGGCATGCGCGTTCACCAGCGCGTAGGCGAAGTTCGGAGCCCAGGTGCTCGTGACGCGGTATCGATCGATCCAGTCCAGCCATCTGAGCGGGTCCTGGAGCACGCTCGTCGTCGCCCCGTGGATCTGGTCGCACCCGAGCCAGACCCCCAGGACGCCGGTCATCACGACGCCGCCGACGTGATCGATCGGCAGCCAGTTGAGGAGCACATCGTCGCGCGTGAGACCGAACATCTGGGTGGCAGCGGCGGACCGGCAGAGCACGGCGGCGTGGCTCTGCATGACCGCCTTAGGGACGCCGGTGCTTCCCGAGGTGAGCAGCAGCAGCGCGAGGTCTCCGGGCGCGCTTTCGTGGACCGGCCCGTCGGTCGGCGAGTCGAGCAGGTCGGAGAGCGTGCGCACCCGCAGGCCGGCCATGTCGGGGCTGCTCGCGAGCGCCCGCACGTCGGCCGCGGCGGCCCCGTTGCTGAGGACCACCGGGCCCTTCAACATCGCCCTGACGTTCTGGAGCTTCGTGGCGGCCGCGGTCGCCACGGCGTAGCTGGGCGGGACCGCCAGGGGAACGGGCACGATGCCCGCCAGGACACAGCCCCAGAACGCCGCGGTGAAGTCTTCGGCGTCGTCGAACTGGAACAGGGCCTTGTCGCCGGGACGGAGGCCGAGATCCTGAAGACCGCCAGAAATCCGCTCGGCGCGGGCGAGCAGCGCGGGATAGGACAGCCGTGTCTCGGTGCCGTCCGTGCGCAGGAAGCGCAGTCCCTTGTCGGCAGAGAGCCGTGCCGCCCGCTGCAGCGCGCCGGCGAGCGTCGCCGGCGCCGCACAGTCCTCCCGCACGGCGTCGCCCTGGCTGACCGACGGGGCGAGCGAGCCGACGTCGGCGCACGGGGCGATTCGCGCCGACGGGGCGGAGGGCGCATCGTCTGGAGCGAGTTCTTGGACGCGAGCAGGCAGAAGGGTGGAGAGGTGCAGGCGCCCCGGCCGTTCGGCGAATCCCCCGACAGTCACGGAGACGTCCGGGATCGCGGCCACAGCCTCGCGCCAGCGCGCGACGACCTCTTCGTCGATCACGGGGATGCGTTCGAGGGCAGGCTCGTCGAGATCACCGTCGGGGGTGAGAGGTAGACGTGCGATGGCGACGACGGTCAGGGGCAGCGCGCGCCCGACGGCCGCGTCGGCGTACGCACGCAGCCGCTCGGGCGAGACCGTCGTCGTCGGCACCGCGTACGCCACGAGCCGAAAGCGGGAGTCCGCCGGGCCGCGATCGACGACGACACACTCGGCGACCGCCGGATGTGAGAGCAGCACGGTCCGAATGGCGGCGACATCGGTGTCTACGGCGCAATCGGTCGTCAGCGATCCCTGTGCTGCTGCCATACGCGGGTCCACTGGCATCGGTTTCAACTCCTCTTCAACACACCTCCGCCGTCCGCCGACTGTCGATCGCGCGCGGTGAACGCTCGCCGGTTGAAGAGACTCGAACTCACCGAGCACGATCGATGCCGCGCATTAGGGATCCATAAAAGTCGGGTCGAACGGGATGGTCGTGTGCAGAACCGTAAAGCGGAAGTCCCGATTGACCAGATCGGAGAAGCCTTTAGTTCGGCGTTTGGCAGACAAAACACGCTGCCCGGGCCGCTTGCTCGGAGCGATTTCGGGAGTTCTGACGATCGAATCGCGCTGTGGCACGCGCCGGCCGGCAACCGCCGCGGTGGCGGCGAACTTGCTGCCGCGATCCTGGATCCGCACGCGCCCGAAATCCGCCTGAACGAGCAGGCCTTTGCCGAAGTTCCGGCCAGGGTGCGTTGGCGCGCCGGGATCTCGCTGTGGGGACCATGTTGGAGTTGCCGCATCGTGAATGCATCGCCTGAGTGGATTCCTCCGGCTGCCGGGCCGCGGTTCCACCCGCAGGAATCGATCATCTCCCTGCGGGGAGTGACGATGCGGTTTCCCATCGCCAAGCGGTACCGCGAACTGCTCCTGCATGCCTTCCGGCCGCGGCGCGTCTGCACCGCGCTGGTCGGACTCGATCTCGAGGTCAAGCGGGGGGACCGGATCGCCGTGATGGGACCCAACGGCGCCGGCAAGACGACGCTCCTGAAGCTGATTGGGGGACTGCTGCTGCCGACCGAGGGTGAGGTCCGCGTCAACGGCTGCAGCACGCTCGCCCACAACGCCGCGGCGCGCCGCTCCGTCGGATTCGTGTTCAACGAAGAGCGCAGCTTCTTCTGGCGGCTCACCGCCGTCCAGAATCTGGAGTTCTTCGGCGCCCTCGACAACCTCTCGGGTCGCGATCTGCGCGGCCGGATCCGCGAGTTGATCCACCTGGTCGGCCTGGACGGCGCGTCGGAGACGCCGATCGCCGACTACAGTTCCGGGATGAAGCAGCGCCTGGCGCTGGCGCGCGGCCTGCTGGCCGAGCCCGACGTCCTCATCCTCGACGAACCGACGCGGGCGCTCGATCCAGTCGCCTGCGACGAGTTGATCGAGCTGATCATGAGGCGCATCTACGGCGACGCCGGCAAGACGCTGCTCATCGCCACGCACAGGCCGGAGGAGGCTTCGAGGCTGTGCAGCAGCGTTCTGATCATCGACGAAGGAAGGCTGAAGGCGTTCGACGCCATAGACGCCGTCCTCGCCCGCGACGCCGGCCTGTCGCCCTACTACCGGCGTCACGTCGGGACGGGGAAGGCATGAAGGCGCTCTGCCGCAAGGCGTGGGCGTTCGTGGTGCGGGACTTCCGCATCGAGTCGGGCTACAAGGCGAACTTCGTCATGAGCCTCAGCGAGTCGATGCTGCTGCTCGTCTTCTTCTACTTCCTCGGCCAGCTGATCACGCCCCAGACGTCGGGCAGCCTCGGCGGCCACGGGTACCGCTACTTTCCGTTCGCCATCATCGGGCTGGCCTTCGCACGGTACTTCGACCTCACCCTTCGCATGTTCTCGGAATCGATTCGCCTCGCGCAGGTGTCGGGGTGCCTGGAGGCGATGCTGAGCAGCCAGACCGGCTGTGGCTCGATCGTGCTGATGTCGTCGCTCTACGGCCTCCTGGCCGGCGGGGTCCAGCTGCTGGTCATCCTGACGGCCGGCGGCGTGGTCTTCGGCGTCGACTTCTCGGCCATCAACGTTCCGGCGACCCTGCTCGTCGTCGCGCTGTCCATCCTCATCTTCGTGGCCTTCGGGGTATTGTCGGCGGCCGCCGTCATGTGGCTCAAGAAGGGCGATCCGCTCACGTGGCTCCTGGGGGGATTCGGCAGCATTGTCGGCGGCGCCTTCTTTCCCGTCGACGTGATGCCAGGGTGGATGCAGACGCTCGCTGTGCTGATGCCGATCACCTATTCGCTCGATGCACTCCGCCAGACGATGCTGAAGGGCGACTCGGTCTCGATGATCGCCAGGCCGCTGACCGTTCTGGCGTCGCTCGCCGTACTCATGCTGCCGCTGAGCGTCGCGGTCTTCTACGCGGCTGTTCAGAAAGGTCGCCGGGAAGGGACGCTGGCGCACTATTGATAGCGCTCAACGCTTGACAGCGCCCCGCCGGGAGGCCCATAACCTACCCGATGCGACGTCTAATGATGCATGTCGTCACGGCCGCCGTACTGGCGGCCGCCGCGGCCCTCGAGGCACAGGCTCCGAAGCCCGCGCCGCTGCGGTTCGAGGTCTCCTTTCCCGCGTCGGCCCACGCGGCTCCGATCAGGGGCCGCGTCTACGTCATGATCTCCCGCAGGAGCGACCGCGAGCCGCGCCTGCAGATCGGCCGCCTCGGCGCGCCGTTCTTCGGCCGCGACGTCGCCGGGCTCCAGCCGGGTCAGGCGGCGACGATCGACGCCTCCGATCTGGGGTCGCCGGTCGAGAGCCTGCGCGACATCCCCGGCGGCGACTATTTCGTCCAGGCGATGGTGAACGTCTACTCGGAGTTCAAGCGGGCCGACGGCCACGTGGTCTGGATGCACGACGACCAGTGGGAAGGGCAGCGCTGGACGATCTCGCCGGGCAACCTCAAGTCTCCCGTGACGAAGCTGCACCTCGACCCGCAAGCCGGCGGCACGATCAGGCTCGAGGCCTCGGAAGCGATCCCTCCGATCCCGATCCCTCCCGACACGCAGTACGTGAAGCGTTTCAAGTTCGAGAGCCCGACGCTCACGAGATTCTGGGGGCGGAAGATCTACCTGGGCGCCACCGTCCTCCTGCCACGCGACTACGCTCGTTCCACGATCGACTATCCGGTCGACTACATCCAGGGGCACTTCTCGCTGAACGCGCCGGACGGCTTCGACGGGGCGAACGACTTCTCCAAGGCCTGGCTGTCGGACGCCTTCCCGCGGATGATCCTCGTCACGTTCCAGCACCCGAACCCGTACTTCGACGACTCGTACGCGGTGAACTCGCCGAACGTCGGACCGTACGGCGACGCCATCATGCAGGAGCTGATTCCGGAAGTGGAAAAGCGCTTCCGCGTCATCAAGGAGCCGTACGCGCGCGTGCTCTCCGGCGGATCCACCGGCGGTTGGGAGGCGCTCGCGCTCCAGATCCTGCACCCGGACTTCTTCGGCGGGACGTGGGCCTATTGCCCCGATTCGGTGACCTTCACCGACGTGGAGGGCATCAACGCCTACGAGGACGCGAACGCGTTCTACAAGCAGTACGAGTGGCGAAGGGAGCCGACGGTCAACTCACGCGAGACCGACGGCCGCATCCGGATGACGTCCGAGCAGCGCAACCACTTCGAGCTCGTCAACGGGACGCACGGCCGCTCTGGCGAGCAGATTGACATCTGGTCGGCGGTGTTCGGCCCCCTCGGCGACGACGGCTACTTCAAGCCGTTGTTCGACAAGCGGACGGGCGAGATCGATCGGTCGGTCGCCGCGTACTGGAAGGGCCACTACGACCTGCTGGAGTATCTGAAGCGCAACTGGCCCGAGGTCGGGCCGCAGATCGCCGGCAAGCTCCGTGTCTACACGGGCACGATGGACACGTACCAGCTGAACAACTCGACGCGCCAGCTCCAGGAGTGGATGAAGACGACCGAGCACCCGCACGACGAAGGATTCTTCCTCTACGGCGACCAGAAGCCGCACTGCTGGAGCGGCCCCGTGAGCGCCGCGGACCGCCTGAAGGAGATCGCGCAGTTCATCGCGTCGAAGAAGCCCGACTGGGCGACGACGCCGTGGTGGAGCTACTGACTCAGCCCTTTCCGTTGCTCATCGACGCCAGGAACTCCTGGTTGCTCTTCGTCTTTCCCATCCGCGAGAGCAGGAGCTCCATCGCCTCGACGGGCGACAGCGGGGTGAGCACCTTGCGCAGCACCCACACCCGGTTGAGGTCCTCTCTCGGGAGGAGCAGCTCTTCCTTCCGCGTCCCGCTCTTCTGGATGTCGATCGACGGGAACACGCGGCGGTCGGTCAGCTTGCGATCGAGATGGATCTCCAGGTTGCCGGTCCCCTTGAACTCCTCGAAGATCACCTCGTCCATGCGCGACCCGGTGTCCACCAGCGCCGTGGCCATGATCGTGAGCGACCCGCCCTCCTCGATGTTGCGGGCCGCGCCGAAGAAGCGCTTCGGACGCTGCAGGGCGTTGCTGTCGACGCCGCCCGACAGCACCTTGCCCGAGGGGGGCACGATCGTGTTGTAGGCGCGCGCGAGCCGCGTGATCGAATCGAGCAGGATCACGACGTCCTTCTTGTGCTCGACGAGGCGCTTCGCCTTCTCGATCACCATCTCGGCGACCTGCACGTGGCGCTGCGCCGGCTCGTCGAACGTCGACGAGATCACCTCGCCCTGGACCGACCGCTGCATGTCGGTCACCTCTTCGGGCCGCTCGTCGATCAGGAGCACGATCAGGTACACCTCGGGGTGGTTCTTCGTGATGCTGTTCGCGATGTTCTGCAGCAGCATCGTCTTGCCGGTGCGCGGCGGCGCCACGATCAAGCCGCGCTGTCCCTTGCCGATCGGCACCATCAGGTCGAGGACGCGCGCCGAGAGGTTTTCGGCCTCGGTCTCGAGCGAGATCTTCGACTGTGGATAGAGCGGCGTCAGATTCTCGAAGAAGACCTTCTCGCGCGCCTTCTCCGGCGGCTCGAAGTTGACCGCTTCCACCTTGATGAGCGCGAAGTAGCGCTCGCCGTCCTTGGGCGGGCGGATCTGTCCCGACACGGTGTCGCCCGTGTGGAGGTCGAACTTGCGAATCTGGGACGGGCTCACGTAGATGTCGTCGGGGCCCGGCAGGTAGTTGTAGTCGGGGGCGCGCAGGAAGCCGAAGCCGTCGGGCAGCGTCTCGAGAACCCCCTCCGAAAAGATGAGCCCGCTCTTCTCGGCGCGCGCCTTGAGGATCTCGAAGATCAGCTCCTGCTTGCGCATGCCCGTGGCGCCGGGCACGTCGAGCTGCTTCGCGATCTTGGTGAGCGCGCCGACGCTCATGTCCTTGAGCGTCGCGAGGTCGATTCGCTCGATCTTCTCCGGGGCGGCCGCGGCGGTGGCGCCGGCGGCTCCGCGGGAGGGCTGCTGCTGTTCGCCAGGCTGTCGATCAGTTTCCACAGTTCGTCCAATCCTTCGCCCGTCGCCGCCGATACCGGCAGGACGGGACCTTCGAAAACGGATTCCAGTTCCTTCAGCGCGCGGATCCGCTGGGCGCGCGCCAGCTTGTCGGCCTTGGTCGCGACGATGGCGCTCGCCGCGGTCCCGGCCCGTACCCACGCCCACGCGCTCCGATCGCTCTCCAGCCCGGGGTGCCGGATGTCGACCAGCAGGAGCGCGCCCGGCACCCGGTCGACGACCGCCGAGGCGAGCGCGCCGAACGCCGACGGCCCGTCGGGGCCCTTCCGCGCGTAGCCGTACCCGGGGAGATCCACCAGGTAGACCGGCGCGGCGCCGGACCGGGAGACGCGGTAGACGTTGGCCAGCCGCGTTTTTCCCGGTGCGGCGCTCGTCCGCGCGATTTTCTGGCGCGCGAGCGCATTGATCAGGCTCGACTTGCCGACGTTCGAGCGGCCAATCAGGGCGACCGCGGCGGGACGGCCGCCCGGCAGGTCGGAGCCGGACGTGGCGCTCGTGACGAACTCGGCGGAAATTCTCAATGAAATTGCAGATTGCAGGTTTCAGAGTGCAGATTGGATTTCAGATCGAAGGTGCGCCCAATCTGTAATCTGTAATCTGCAATCTGCAATCTGCAATCTCAATCTGCAATCTGCAATCTCAGGAATCAGTGCGTAATGGTGTCGTCGATGATGGCGCTGTCCACCGGCCCGGCCTGCGCCTCGGCGGGCAGGCGACCTGCCAGCGGCTCGGCCAGCGCGATCTTCAGGACTTCGTCCATCGTCTGGACCATGTAGACGTCCAGCGTGTCCAGCACGTTCTTCGGGATGTCCGCCAGGTCCTTCTCGTTGTCCTTCGGCAGGACAATGCTCTTCACGCCCGCGCGGTGCGCGGCCAGCACCTTCTCCTTGACGCCGCCGATCGGGAGCACCTTCCCGCGCAGCGTAATCTCGCCCGTCATCGCCACGTCCTTGCGCACCGGCACGCGGGTCAGCGCCGACACGAGCGCGGTGGCCAGGGTGATACCGGCCGAGGGGCCGTCCTTCGGAATCGCGCCCTCGGGCACGTGGACGTGGACGTCGGTCCGCTTGTTGAAGTCCTTCGGAATGCCGAACTCCTCGGCCTTCGCCCGGACGTAGCTCATGGCGGCCTGCGCCGATTCCTGCATGACGTCGCCGAGCTTGCCGGTCAGGGTCAGGTGGCCCTTGCCGGGCATCAGCGTGGCTTCCGTGACGAGGATTTCGCCGCCGACCTCGGTCCAGGCCAGGCCGGTCGCGATCCCGATCTCGTTGGTTTCCTCCGCCATCATGTTGCGGTAGCGGGGGACGCCGAGGTACTGCGTCACCTTGTCGGGCGCGATCTCCTCGCTGAAGCCGGCGCCCTCCACGACGACCTTGCGCGCCACCTTGCGGCAGATCGACGAGATCTCGCGCTCGAGGTTGCGGACGCCCGCCTCGCGCGTGTAGCGCTCGATGACGGTCCGGATCGCCTCGTCGGTGAACGTGATGTTGTCCCCGGTGAGACCGGTTCCCTCGATCGCCTTCGGCATCAGAAACTTCTTGGCGATCTCGACCTTTTCGAGCTCGGTGTAGCCGGCGAGCTGCAGCACCTCCATGCGGTCGCGCAGCGCCTGCGGGATCGTGTGGAGGACGTTGGCCGTGCAGATGAACATGACGTTCGAGAGGTCGTACTCGACGTCGAGGTAGTGATCGAGGAACGTGTGGTTCTGCTCCGGGTCGAGCACCTCGAGGAGCGCCGCGGACGGATCGCCGCGAAAGTCCATCGACATCTTGTCGACCTCGTCGAGCAGGAACACCGGGTTCATCGACCCGGCCTTCTTCATCATCTGGATGATCTGGCCGGGGAACGCGCCGATGTAGGTGCGGCGGTGCCCGCGGATTTCGGCCTCGTCGCGGACGCCGCCGAGCGACAGGCGCACGAACTTGCGGTTCATCGCGCGGGCGATCGACTTGGCGAGCGACGTCTTGCCGACGCCGGGCGGTCCCGAGAAGGTGAGAATCGTCGCCTTGGGCTTCTTGACCAGGGCGCGCACGGCGAGGAACTCGAGGATGCGCTCCTTGATCTTCTCGAGGCCGTAGTGATCCTCGTTCAGGATCTCCTCGGCGCGCTTGAGGTCGCGGCTCTCGCGGGTCTTCTTGTGCCAGGGGACCGCGATCAGCCAGTCGAGGTAGTTGCGGGAGACGGTCGCTTCGGCCGACATCGGAGGCATGGCCTCCAGGCGCTTCAGCTCCTGGATCGCCTTCTCCTCGACGTCCTTCGGCATCTTGGCCTGTTCGATCTTCTTCTTCAGTTCGTCGACCTCGTTGCCTTTCTCGTCCTTGCGGCCGAGCTCCTTCTGAATCGCCTTCATCTTCTCGTTGAGGTAGTACTCCTTCTGCGCCTTCTCCATCTGCTTCTTGACGCGCGACTGGATGCGGCGGTCGACCTGGAGCTTGTCCACCTCCATCTCGAGGATGCCGGCGATCCGGTTCAGGCGCTCGACCGGGGAGATGATCTCGAGGAGGTTCTGCTTCTCGTCCACGCCGACCAGCAGGTGGGCGGCAATGGTATCGGCGAGCTTGCCGGGATCGTCCACGCGGACGGCGGCGATCATCGCGTCGTAGTGCAGGTTGTTCGACAGCTTGACGTACTGCTCGAACAGCGACACGACGCGGCTCATCGTCGACTCGGCGTCGCTGCCGGTCTCGCGCTGCTTGGCCAGGACCTTCACGACCACACGGTAGAAGCCCTTGTCCTCCTTCCACTCGACGGCGCGCGCCCGGTCGACGCCCTCGACGAGGACCTTGATGTTCCCGTCGGGCAGCTTGAGGCTCTGCACGACGTTGGCGAGGCAGCCCATCGTGTAGATGTCCTCGGGGTGCGGGTCGTCCACCGAGGCGTCGTGCTGCGCGGCCAGGAAGATGCGCTTGTCCTTCATCAGCGCGTGCTCGAGGGCCCGGGTGGAGCTCGGGCGCCCGATCACGAACGGCATCATCATGTGCGGGAAAACGACGACGTCGCGGAGCGGAACGATCGGGAGTGTTTCGTAGACTTCCAAACTGTGACTCCTGGGGCCTCTAGCCCGCCTTTTCGATCAGGGCAATCGGCTTGTCCTTCGCCATCACGACTTCCCTGGTGATGCTGACCTCGCGGACCTTCTTCTGGTTCGGGACCTGGTACATCAGGTCCAGCATCAGCTCCTCGATGATCATCCGCAGTCCGCGCGCGCCGATCTTGCGCTCGAGCGCCGACTCGGCAATCGCCTCGAGCGCGTCGTCGGTGAATCGGAGCTTGACGTTCTCGTACTCGAAGAGCTTCTGGTACTGGCGCGTGATGGCGTTGCGCGGCTGCGTGAGGATCTGGATGAGCGCGGCCTTGTCCAGCTCGTGCAGCGTGCCGACGACCGGAAGCCGGCCGACGAACTCCGGAATGAGGCCGTACTTGATGAGATCCTGCGGCTCGAGCTGCTCGAGCGTCGTCCCGATGTCGCGCGCCCGGATCGACTTGACGTCGGCCTTGAAGCCGAGCGTCTTCTTGCCGACCCGCCGCTCGATCTGCTTGTCGAGGCCGACGAAGGCGCCGCCGCAGATGAAGAGGATGTTCGTGGTGTCGACCTGGAAGAACTCCTGGTGCGGGTGCTTGCGGCCGCCCTGCGGCGGCACGTTGGCGACCGTCCCCTCCAGGATCTTCAGGAGCGCCTGCTGGACGCCCTCGCCCGAGACGTCCCGCGTGATCGACGGGTTCTCGTCCTTGCGGCAGATCTTGTCGACCTCGTCGATATAGATGATGCCCTGCTGGCACTTCTCGATGTCGCCGCCGGCCGCCTGCAGCAGCTTGAGGATGATGTTCTCGACGTCCTCCCCGACGTAGCCCGCCTCGGTCAGCGTGGTGGCGTCGACAATCGTGAAGGGGACCGACAGGAGCTTGGCGAGCGTCTGGGCCAGCAGCGTCTTGCCGGTGCCGGTCGGCCCGATGAGCAGGATGTTGCTCTTCGTCAGCTCGATGTCGTTCCGGCTCCGCGGCTGCTTCTGGATCTCAATCCGCTTGTAGTGGTTGTAGACCGCGACGGCCAGCTTCTTCTTCGTCCGCTCCTGGCCGATGACGTACTCGTCGAGGAACTTCTTGATTTCCTGGGGGGTCGGCAGCGAGGACCGGGTGCCGCGGTTCTCGAAGCGGTTGTCGTCGGCGATGATGTCGTTGCAGACCTCGACGCACTCGTCGCAGATGAAGACGGTCGGCCCTGCGATGAGCTTGCGGACGTCGTTCTGATCCTTGTTGCAGAAGGAGCACCGAAGGACTTCGGTCTCGCCGTTCTTTTTCACCATGCTCTGGTCCTGGGCCGCAGCGGAGGCACGGTCCGCCTGCGACGAGCCTAAAGGCCTGCGCTACAGAAGCTTATCTACGCCCTCTTCCGGATGACATCATCAATAATACCGTATTCCTTGCCCTGGTCGGCCGACATGATGTAGTCGCGCTCGGTGTCGTCCTGGATCCGCTTGAGGGGCTGTCCCGTGTGGGAGACGAGGATATCGTTCAGGCGCTCACGCATGCGCAGAATTTCACGCGCCGCGATGTCGATGTCGGTCGCCTGCCCGGCCAGCCCCGACATGAGCGGCTGGTGGATTACGATTCGGGAATTGGGGAGGGAGAAGCGCTTGCCCTTCGCCCCGGCCGCCAGCAGGACGGCCGCCATCGAGGCCGCCTGGCCGATGCAGATGGTCTGGACGTCGGGCTTGATGAACTGCATCGTATCGTAAATCGCCAGCCCCGCCGTAATGGATCCGCCCGGGCTGTTGAGATACAGCTGGATGTCCTTGTCCGGGTCCTCGGCTTCGAGAAAGAGCATCTGAGCGATGACCAGATTGGCGATCGAGTCGTCGATCGGCGTGCCGATGAAGATGATGGCGTCCTTGAGCAGGCGCGAGAAGATGTCGTACGCGCGCTCCCCCCGATTGGTCTGTTCGACGACCATAGGGACGAGCTGCATGCGCGGGTCGGGCGACTGACGAAACATAGGGTATCGTGTGGTTTCGATTGTCAGGGATTGATGCGGAGCGAGGAATTTCCGGACTGCTCCGATTGTAACACGCGCCCTCCGGTTGTCAACGCTGCCACACACCCGGCCGGCAGCCCTCGGGCACCTTCCTCTGCCTGGTATATCGGCCGCCGGCGCGGAAAGTACAGCCGGCCGCCTCCTTCGGCCTACCGGGCCACCCCCGCGCGCTGCTTCACGAAGTCGACCGCCTTCTCACGCCGCAGCCCGGAACGCACCCGCGACAGCCCGCCGTCCTTTTCGAGGAGCGCCCGCACGGCGGCCGGGGTGCGCCCCGACGACTCGGCATAACGGGCGACCTCGCGCTCCATCTCGTCGTCGCTCGGCTCGAGGTGCTCGCGCCGCGCCACCTCCTCCAGGACGAGCGCCGCGCCGACCGAGTCGCGTGCCGCCTCGCGCTGGCTCTCGCGGAATGCCTGCCAGTCGATGCCGGCCTGACGCGGGTCGACGTTCTGCTCCATCAGCCGGCGCGCGAAGTCTTCGATGCGCCGGTCGATCTCCCGGTCGACCAGCGAGCCGGGGACCTCGAAGGGCACGCGGGCCGCGAGCTGCTTCATGAGCTCGGCGCGCTCGTCGCGCTCGGCCGCGTGCCGCGCCTCGTGCTCGAGGTCGTCGCGCATGCGCTGCCGCAGCGCCGCCAGGGTGTCGAACTCGCCGAGGTCCTTCGCGAACTCGTCGTCGAGCTCCGGCAGGACGCGCCGCTTGATGCCCTTGACCGAGACGGCGTAGTCGACGGACGTGCCGGCGAGCTCCTTGATGACGTAGTCGTCGGGGTACTGAATCGCGAACGACTTGCGCCCTCCGGTCTCGAGACCGAGCAGCTGTGCGTCGAAGCCGGGCGGGTTGGCTTTTGCGCCGAGCTCGATCGTCACGTTCTCGTGTCGATCCGGATCGCTGCCGCCGCCGGCGCGCCGCTCGAGATCCGCCACGACGGTGTCGCCTTCGAGGACGCCGCGGTCCTCGACCGCGTCGTACCGCGCCGCGCGCTCGCGCAGGCGCTGCATCGCGGCATCGACGGCGTCGTCGGGCACGGCCGTGACGTGCGGCGAGAGGCTGAGACTCGACAGGTCGCCGGGATCGAAGCCGGGCAGCGTGTCGAACGACGCGGTGAAGGTGAGCGGCTGGCCCTCGTCGACGACGACGTCCCGGATGTCGGGCGTGTCGACCGCCTCCACGCCGCGTTCGCGCAGCGCGTCGTCGACGGCGCGGGGAATGAGGTCGTGCGCGACGTCGTGGAGAATCTGGTCGCGGAACCGGTGCTTGATCACGCGGGCCGGCGCCTTGCCGGGGCGGAAGCCCGGGATGCGCGCCTTGCGCGAGTACTCCCGGGCGATCCGGTCGATCTCGGCGTCGACGACCGCGCTCGGTATTTCCACGCGGACGTTCTTCCGCGTCTCGTTGACATCGAGGAATTCGGTTTTCATGGGAGCGATGCTATTCGTGGAACCGGGTGACGAGGCCCACCTTCGCGCGCCTGTTCGAAGGCGGGAGCGGAGGGTGGTGCGAAAGGGGGGAGTCGAACCCCCAAAGCCTTTCGGCTACCGGATCCTAAGTCCGGCGCGTCTGCCAGTTCCGCCACTTTCGCGTGAAATCCGCAGCGTCGGGAAGGCCGGCCCGGACGGTTCAGAGTAACACGCCCGCCGGGCCGGCGCGACCGCTATCTTTCCGGTCTCATGACGGCTCGATCGCGCCTCGGCCGTCGCCTTCACAATTTCTTCATCCGCGGTTGCGACACTCGATCACGGACCCGATTGGAGAGGAGGACGTCATGCGTGGTGGACTCGCAGCCCGGCTGGCTGCCGCCGGACTCGCGGTCGCGGCGTTCGCGGCCGTGGGCCTGTTCTCGTACAACCTCGGCGTGGCACACGGTGTGGCCACGAGCGCGCAGGCCGTGGCCGCCGGCGGCCCGCCGGTCGCGATGATGTGGCCGCGCCCATGGTGGGGACCCGGCTTCGGCTGGTTTCCGTTCTTCCCGCTGCTGTTCATCCTGTTCTGGGTGGTGATCGTCCGCGGCCTGTTCTGGCGCGGACGCGACTACCATGGCTGGAGGGACGGAGGCGTGCCCCCGGCGTTCGAGGAGTGGCACCGGCGGGCGCACGCGGTGTCCGGGCCGTCGATCCCTCCCTCCGAGGGCCACGCCTGACGTGAAGCACATCCTGGTCGTGGACGACGAGCCGCGGATTGCCGAGATCGTGCGCGACTATCTCGAGCGCGCCGGTTATCGCGTGACCGTCGCAGGCAACGGCGTCGACGCGCTCGGCGCGGCCCGCGCGCGCGAGCCCGATCTCGTCGTCCTCGACCTGGGACTCCCGCACATGGACGGCGCGGCCGTCACCCGGGCGCTCCGCAAGCGGTCCAACGTCCCGATCATCATGCTGACGGCGCGCGTGGACGAGCAGGACCGGATCGCCGGCCTGGAGCTTGGCGCCGACGACTATGTCACCAAGCCGTTCAGCCCCAGGGAGCTCGTCGCCCGCGTGCGCGCCGTGTTCCGCCGCGCCGACGCCGCCCACGGCCCCGAGGACACGATTCGGGCCGGCGACGTCGTGCTCGACAGACGGCGCGTGCAGGCGAGCGTCGCCGGGCGGGCCGTCGAGCTGACGGCGAGCGAGTTCAGCCTGCTCGCCACGCTGGCGCGTCAGCCGGGCCGCGTGTTCACGCGAGCGCAGCTGCTCGAAGCGATTCGCGGCGTCGAGGTCGAATCGTTCGAGCGGGCGATCGACGCGCACGTCAAGAACCTCCGCCGCAAGCTCGAGACCGACCCTCGTCAGCCACGTTACGTGCTGACGGTTCACGGCATCGGCTACAAGTTCGCCGATTGATCATGCGTCCTCTTGCGCGGGGCCGGCGGTTCGGCGGAGGCCGTCCCCCGTGGTGGCCCGAGAACGAGGCCTGGCCCCCGAGCGGTCCGCTGCGGCGGCACCGGGTGGTGCGCGTCCGCTTCTTCCGGCGGTTCGCCTTGGTCGCCGCCGTGCTGCTCTGGTCTGCCCTCATCGGCCTCGTCACCGTCGGGTGGTCGGTGGCCGGCATGGTCGGTCTGACTCGCGGCGCCGGAGGGGGCGTCGCGCCGGTGGCGTTCGGCGCCGGTCTGGCCGGTGCTGTGGTGGCCATCGGCCTGCTCGGCCGCACCCTCCGGCGGATTGGCACGCCACTCGGCGACATCATGGACGCCGCGGAGCGGGTCGCCGGCGGGGACTATTCGGTTCGCGTCCGGGAATTCGGCCCGCCGCCCGTTCTGGCCCTCGCGCGGGCGTTCAACAGCATGGCCGCGCGGCTCCAGGAGCACGACCGACAGCGGCGCGATCTGATGGCCGACGTCGCCCACGAGCTGCGGACGCCGCTCACGGTCATGCAGGGGAGGCTCGAGGGGCTCCTGGACGGCGTCTACCCGCTCGAACCGGACCAGCTCGCGCAGGTGCTCGACGAGACGCACGTGCTGTCGCGACTGGTCGAGGACCTCCGGACCCTCGCCCTCTCGGACGCCGGCGCGCTGAAACTGGAGAAGGAGGCGGTCGACCTCGCCGCGCTCGCGCGCGAGGTCGCGCGCACCTTCGAGCCGGAAGCGGCCAAGCGCGGCGTCGCGCTCGCCGTCGACACCGCCGACGTGCCTCCGGTCGATCTGGATCTCGTCCGCATCCGCCAGGTGCTCGGCAACCTCGTCTCCAACGCGCTGCGGCACACGCCGTCGGGCGCATCAATCGTGGTGAGCGTCGCGGCCGCTCCGCCCGCGAGCGTTCGACTCGAGGTATCGGATAGCGGCGCGGGGATGTCGCCGGAGGATCTCCGGCGCGCCTTCGACCGATTTCACAAGGGCCCGGAGTCGCGCGGCTCGGGTCTCGGCCTGACGATCGCCCGGAGCCTGGTCCTCGCGCACGGCGGCGCCATCAGCGCATCGAGCGAACCGGGTCGCGGCACGACGGTGACGGTGACGCTGCCTCGACGCGGCCCGGCGGAGGAGACCGGGCCGTCCCGGCCCCGCTAGCGCGAGGCGAGGTTCGTGATGATGTACTCGTCGACCGGCCCGCGCCCCGCGGCGTTGCTGTTGATGGCGCGCCGCGCCGGCACGCGGAGCGCCCGCAGCCCCGCGGCACGCGCTTCGGCGCTGCGGTCGTAGAGCTCCGCAATCCGTTCCGCGGTCGAGTTGCTCACCAGCACGTGGCAGCCGCGCGCGGCGAGCGCGACGACCATGGCCTGGAGCCGCACCTGATCCTCGTCGCCGAAGCGCGGCGCCGTGTAAGAGGTGAAGCTGGCCGTCGCGCTGAGCGGCGCGTACGGCGGATCGAAATACAGGAAGTCGCCCCGTTCGGCCACCGCGCCGGTCCCCTCGAACGACCCGTACGCCAGCCGCACTCGCGGATCGGCCAGCGCCGCCGCGGCACGCAGGAGCCGCAGGCGATCGGCAATCCGCGGCCGTGCGTAGCGTCCCATCGGCACGTTGAACTCTCCGCTCGAATTGAGCCGGAACAGACCGTTGTACCCGGTCCGGTTCAGGTAGATGAGCACGGCCGCCAGGCGCGGCGTGTAGGGAATGCGCCCGTCGGGCTGCCGCAGCCGGGCGCGCGTCGGATTGAACTCGCCGTCGCGGACGGCGTAATAGTGCGCCCGCGGATCCCCCGCGTGGCTGGCTTCGAGGACATCGAGCGCGTCGGCGACCTCCTCCGGCGCGTCGCGCACGGCCTGGTAGCAGCCGATCAGATCGGCGTTGGAGTCGACGAGGAGCGCTTCACGGCCGCGCAACCGTCCGGACGCGGCCAGATCGAAGAACACGGCCCCGCTGCCGAAGAACGGCTCGATGTAGCGCCGGAAGCGTGCGGGGTAGAACCGGCGCAGGTGCGGCAGGAGCTGCCCCTTGCCGCCGACCCACTTCAGGAGCGGACGGGACGGCGACGGCGCGCGGCCGTTCACAACGCGGTGTCCCGCTCGGCCCACCACCAGATGCCGAGCGCGGTCGCGAGCAGCGCCGTCGCGCCGGCGTACAGCGGCAGCGACGGCACGATCCGCCGCGCCAGGGACGAGAAACCGGCGCCGAACAGATCCACGGCGTCGTCGTTGACCGCGTTGATCCCCGAACGATGCATCAGGATCCACACGCCGCCGACGACGACGACGGCGACGACGACGAGCACGAGGTTGAATCCCGCGTCCAGATACTGCTCGGTCCGCCAGCGGCGGCGCCTCACGAGCGTCACCGTGCGCGAGGTGAACTGCGGCGGTGTCTTGGGCACGGCGCGCCCGCGCAGCAGGCGTTCCACGCGCCTGGCGTCCTCGAGCGCGGCGGCGCAGTTCGGACAACTCGCCAGATGGGACGCGACGCGCCCCTCGGGTGTCAGTTCGCCGGCGGCGATCGGCTCGATGGCGTCCAGCACCTCGTCGCAGAACATCTCTTCCTCCGCGTGGGGCCGTCCCACGCGCCTGTCGTGCGATCGCGTCCCCCGCGCTCCAGCGCCGAGAGCCCAGGGCCCGGGACCCGCGTGAGCGGGCTACTTCAGCTCCGTCTCCAGCAGGCGCCGCAACTGCTGCTTCGCACGATAGAGCTGCGTCTTCACCGTACCGAGCGGCAGCTGCAGCGCTTCGGCCAGGTCCTCGTATCGCACGCCGTCCAGGTAGTGGGCGGCGACGAGCAGCCGGTAGTTCGCGGGCAACCGCGCGATGGCCTTCTCCAGCCGGTCCCGCAGCTCGAGGTCGCCGAATCGCCGATCGTCGCCCGCCGGGCCCTGCTGCTCGTCGAGCGGCACCGAAGTCCGCCCCGCAGGCGGCTGCTGCTGCGAGCACACGTTCGCGACGATGCGATAAATCCAGGTCGACAGCCGCGCTTCGCCGCGGAAGTACGGCAGCCCGCGATGAATGCGCAGGAACACCTCCTGCGCGAGATCCTCCGCTCTGGATCGATCCTGGACCGTGCGCGCAATCAGCGCGAACACGAGATCCTTGTACTGATCGACCAGCGCGCGGAAAGCGCCTTCGTCACCACGGCGGCAACGCTCGACGAGCTCGCGTTCCTGCACAGGACTCATCGAGGTCGGAGGCTTCGGGTGACCGCCATCTTATTAGAGCGTCCGCCGCGGCCGATTGTTTCAGCGACACGTGTGAAACAATTCCAGAACCGTTCCAGTCTAACTGTTCGAGCAAGTCCTGTGGAGGCGTGATGTACGACTTGGCCAGCTGGATCTGGGTGCTCGTTCCGCTCCTCGCGATCGTCGGCGCGTTCACCTCGGGCATCGTGTCGACGCTGTCGAGGGCCCGGGTCCGCGAGCTCGAAATCCGCGAGCGCATCGCGATGATCGAAAAGGGCCTCGTGCCTCCGCCCGAAGTCGATCCCGGCGGCTTCGATCGGGCCATGGGCCGTCTCGAGCCCCGCGTCTGGCCCGGCGTCATGTCCCGCGGGGCGGGCCGGCACCGTCGCGCGGGCATCACGCTCATCGGCGTGGGCATCGGCCTGATGGTGCTGATCGGCGTGGCTGGCGACGCACCCCAGACCGGGCTCGGCGTCGGTGGATTCCTGGCGGTCATCGGCGCGGCCTTTGTCGCGATCAGCCTGCTCGAGGGGCATCAGGACCTGCCGGCGCCACCGCCCGCTGGAAGCGACCGTCCGCGCCAGGGGTGATCGTATCGCCGCGCGCGCGCAGCCGGATCCGTATTGATACAGCCTCCTCCTGCCGATAACCCCTGCATCGTGGCGCCCCGGCCACATCTCGTCAAAGCACTCATCCATTAGAAGTTACGTCAGGAAGCAGCCAACGGGGGCTGCGACCGGGCAGGGGCGCAACGGCAAGGCTGTATCTGCCAGCCGACGGACGCGTATCTGGCTTGACACATACAGTCCACAAAAGTCATAATAAGTCGTCTATTGTCATTATAGAGACGACTGTGACCAACATCCGCCTCGTCCTCCACGTAAGTGACGGGGCGGAGC
The DNA here is from genome assembly GCA_963840225.1 of uncultured Acidobacteriota bacterium. GTDB lineage: Bacteria > Acidobacteriota > Vicinamibacteria > Vicinamibacterales > CAVVIG01 > JBLMXQ01. The sequence continues at coordinate 212,956 of CAWIYH010000003.1, read as the reverse complement.
TGTATCGGTCGCCTGACTGCACGTTCGCTGGAGTGAGCTGCCCGTCATGTCAGACACGATGACGATACCCGGAATGCTGAGCGCGGCTCTGGCGCGCCTCGCGCCCGCTCCTGTCGAGCTGGTCGGCCGCTCGCCGGTGGCCATCCGCCTGCGGGCCCTCATCGGCCGGGCGGCGGCCTTGAACGGCCCGGTGCTGCTGGTGGGCGAACAGGGCGCCGATCTCGAGGGTGTCGCGCGGGACCTGCACGCGCGGCGGTCGCCGGACGCGCCGCTCGTGTCGGTCAATTGCGCGGCGACGAGCGCCGAGCTGGAGCGGCTCCTGTTCGGTGAGCCGCCCGACGCCGCTCCAAGCGACCTCGAGCACGTGTCGGCCGACAGCCTTCTCGCCAGTGCTCGCGGCGGTGCGCTCCTGCTGCAGGAGGTGACCGAGCTGCCCTCGGCCCTGCAGGGGCGGCTCGCACGGGTCCTGCGCGACGGCGAGATGTTCGTCGACGGCCCTCCCGTCCCGAACGAGTTCCACGTGATTGCCACCGCTGTCACAACGATCGACGCCGACCTCCAGGAGCGTCGGTTCCGCGCCGACCTGTATCGACGTCTCTCCGGCGTGCGCATCGATCTGCCCCCGCTCCGGCAGCGGGCCGAGGACGTGCCCGCGATGGTGCGGCAGCTGCTCGACGAGGTGTGTGCCGCGCAGGGCACCGCGCCGCGCACCTTCACCCAGGCGGCGCTCGCGCTGTTCGGCGCGGTCGCCTGGCCCGGCAACCTCGTCGAGCTGCGCGAGGTCGTGGAGCGTACGGCGCTGGCGTCCGCCGACGACCCCCTGCAGATCGAGCACGTGCTGCCGGCGATGCAGCTCGATCGACCGCGGGCGGTCTTCGTTCCAACCGGCAACCTGCGCGATGCGCGTTTGCGCTTCGAGCGCGACTACATCGCGGCCGTCCTGCAGCACCACGGCTGGCGGATGTCGGATGCCGCCCTGGCGCTGGGGATCCAGCGTCCCAATCTCTACAGGAAAGCGCGTCAGCTCGGCATTCCCCTTGTGAAGATCACCGAGTAAGCGAACGGAAGTCGCCATGAACCTGCTTGTGTCCCTCCTTCTCGCCACCCTGCTTGCCCCGCAGACGGCAGCGCCCCAGAGACCGGCCGCCCCGGTCCGGCCTCCGGCCGAACCCTCGGCTGGCGCACCTCCGGCGGTAACGGCGGGCCAGGGCGTGTACACCATCGGGCCGCAGGACCTCCTGACCGTCACGGTCTTCGACGAGCCTGAGCTCACCAACAGGTACCGCGTGGACAACGAGGGGATGGTGACCTTCCCGCTCATCGGCCGCGTGCCGGCCGGGGGGCTGAAGGTCTCCGAGTTCGAGGATAGACTCCGGCAGCAGCTGGCCGCCGGCTACCTGAAGAATCCGCAGGTGCGCGTCGAGATCGATCAGGTACAAGAGCCAGAGCGTCTTCGTCGGCGGTGAGGTGCGCGCGCCGGGCAAGGTCACGATGAGCGGAACGATGACGCTGCCCGAGGCGCTCGCGGCTGCGGGGTCGCCGCTGTCGTCTGCGAGCAACGAGGTCATCATCACGCACATGCCCAAGCCGGCGGCGCCGGGCGTGCCGTCGGGCAAGGAGCCGGAGAGCGTTCACGTCAGCCTCAAGGACCTGCAACTCGGAAAGATCGGCCAGGACATCCTGCTGCGTGACGGCGACACGGTGTTCGTGCCCAAGGCGCAGCAGTTCTACATCACCGGGCAGGTGAAGAACCCCGGTCAGTACGTGCTCGATCCCGGCATGACGGTCCTGCAGGCGATCTCGGTCGCGGGTGGCCTCAGCGAGCGCGGCTCGGACCGCGGCCTCAAGATCGAGCGGATCGTCGACGGTCAGCGTATCGAGGTCGACGCGAAGCTGACCGACGTGGTGCAGGCGAACGACACGGTCCGCATCCGTCCGCGTTTCTTCTGAGCGGTCTCTTTCGCATGTGCGGCATCGCCGGGCTGGTCTGCCGGGGCGAGCGGATCGCGGATCCCTCGTCGACGGCCGACGTGTTGAGCGCCGCGCTCGCGCACCGCGGGCCCGACGGCAGCGGCCGGTGGTCGTCGCCCGACGGCGACGCCCTGCTCGTGCACCGCCGTCTCGCGATCATCGATCTCACGCCCGGCGGTGCCCAGCCGATGGCCTCTCCCGACGGCCGGTACCGCGTCGTGTTCAACGGCGAGGTCTACAACCACGCCGAACTCCGCAGCGCGTTCGAGTCGTGCGGCGAGCGGTTCGCCACCCGCAGCGACACCGAGGTGCTGCTGCGGCTGATCGCGCGCGAGGGGCCGTCGGGGCTCGCGCGGGTACGGGGCATGTTCGCCCTCGCCTGCTGGGACCGAGAGACCGGATCGCTCCTCCTGGCGCGCGATCGATTCGGCATCAAGCCGCTCTACGTGGCCGCGTCGGCGCGGCGACTTGCCTTTGCCTCGGAGCTGCACGCGCTGCGCGCCGCGGGCCTTGCCGCCGGTTCGCCGTCGCCGGCGGGCGTGCTGGCGTTCCTGTCATGGGGCAGCGTCCCGCCTCCCCTCACCTGGATCGAGGGCGCCGAGATGCTGACACCCGGCACGTGGCGGCTCTGGGGCCTGGACGGACGGGAGCTGCGGGGGACCTTCGCCGACACGCGGTGCCCGTACCGCTCGGCGGGGCGTCATTCGGCTGACGAGCCCGACTTCCGCGCCCGGGTGGGCGCGGCCGTGCGCGACAGCGTGCGGGCCCACCTGGTGGCGGACGTGCCGGTCGCGGTGTTCCTCTCGGGCGGCATCGATTCTGGCGCGATCGTCTCCGCCGCCGTGTCCGGCGGCGCCACGGACCTGCGCGCATTCACCGTGGGGTTCGACGGCCCGATGTCCGAAGCGGTCCGCGCGCACGAAACGGCCTCGGCGTTCGGCATCCCGCACGACGTGCTCCCGGTGGACGCGTCGCGGGTGGCGGACGAGCTCCCGACGATCCTTGCGCGGCTCGATCAGCCGACGATCGACGGAATCAACACGTTCTACGTGTCGAGAGCAGTGGCCGCCACGGGCGTCAAGGCCGTCCTGTCGGGCGTCGGCGGCGACGAGCTGTTCGGCGGGTATCCGTCGTTCGCGAGACTGCCCCGCGCCGTGATGGCGCGGCGGCTGGCGGGTCCGCTCTGGCCGATCGCGGCGCGCATGGGCGGCGCCGTCGTGCCGGAGCGCCTGCGGCCGCGGTTCCGCCAGTTCGCCGCCAGCGACGGTCTCATCGCCGACGCCTATCGGACCCAGCGCGGCTTCCTGCCCTTCGACGAACTGACGGCGCTGGCAGGGCCCGCGTTGCGGGATCGCTGGCGCGAGGCGGTCGACGCGCTGAGGGCGGCGGAGGCCGGACGCCTCGGGGCGTGCTCCGAGGAAACGGCCCTGGCCTCCGTGGCACGCCTCGAAAGCCGGATGTACTTGACGTCGCAGCTCCTTCGGGATGCCGACGCCATGGCGATGGCCCACGGCCTGGAGGTCCGCACGCCCTTCGTCGACCACGAGCTCGTCGGTCAGGTCTGGCCCGAGCTTGGGTTTCATCCCCGGCTCATCGCGCGCAAGCGCCTGTTGTCCGGGACGCTCGAGCGCCCGCTCCCGCGCGCCACCGCGCTCGGGCCGAAGCAGGGATTCACGCTGCCGTTCGGCCGCTGGCTGGCCGGTGACCTCGCGCCCGCGATCCGGGACGGCATGGCCGGCCTGGCGGAGGCCGGCTGGATCGCGGCGGACGCACCCCGGCGGGTGTGGTCGGCATGGGAATCGGGGGCCGCGCACTGGTCGCGCCCGTGGGGCCTGGGCGTGCTCGGCCTGCTCGTCGCGCGCCCGGGAGTCGCGCGCGACTCATGAGTTGGCGCGCTGACACCGCAGGATCTGACGCCGGCCGAGCTCGACGTCTGCGACCGCCGTTGCCCGCTGACCGTCGGCGTGATGTGTCGCAGGCATGGGGGGGCCGGTGACCGTTCGCACGCAGACCGACGCTCACGGCGCCGCGTCGGTCGTCGAGATCGAGCCGCCGCGCGGCCTCCGGCCGATCGATCTGCGCGAGCTGAAGGCCTATCGCGAGCTGCTGTACTTCCTCGTCTGGCGCGACATCAAGGTGCGCTACAAGCAGACCACGCTCGGCGCCGCGTGGGCCGTTCTCCAGCCCGTGCTGACCATGGGCGTGTTCTCGATCTTTCTCGGCAAGCTCGCGCACGTCCCGTCCGACGGCCTCCCGTACCCGCTCTTCTCGTTCGCCGCGCTGGTTCCGTGGACCTATTTCGCGACGGCCGTGGCCGGCGGCGCGCTCTCCATCGTCAGCAGTCAGCAGCTGATCTCGAAGGTGTACTTCCCGCGGCTGCTCGTCCCCCTGGCGGCGGCGCTGACGCCGCTCGTGGACTTCGCGATCGCGATGGCCATGCTGTTCCTGATGATGTGGTGGTACGGCGTGGTGCCTGGCGCCGCCGCGATGTGGCTGCCGGCCCTGGTGGCGCTCGCCGTCCTGACCGCGTTCGCCATGTCGCTCTGGCTGTCGGTGCTGACGGTGAAGTTCCGCGACATCCGGTACGTCGTGCCGTTCGCGATCCAGTTCTGGATGTTCGCCACGCCCGTCGCCTATCCCGCCTCGCTCGTGCCCGCGCGGTGGCGTCCTCTGTACGGCCTGAATCCGATGACGGGCGTCATCGAGGGATTCCGCTGGGCCCTCGTGGGCGGTCCGGCGCCCGGTCCCATCGTGCTCCTGTCGGCCGTCGTCGTGGCGGTGGCGTTCGCGGCCGGCCTCGCGTACTTCCGGAGCGAAGAAGGCGTCTTCGCCGACACCATCTGATGCCTTCCGTCATCACCGTCGAGCACCTCTCGAAGCGCTACTACCTCGGCGCGCGGCAGGAGCCCTATCGAACGCTGCGCGACACGCTGACACGGCTCGCTTCCTCGCCCTTCCGCCGGCGCCACGAGGGTCCGGATCCGACCGAGCTGTGGGCGCTCGACGACGTCTCGTTCGACATCCGACAGGGCGACGTCGTGGGGCTCGTCGGCGGCAACGGCGCCGGCAAGTCGACGCTGCTGAAGATCCTCTCGCGAATCACCGCGCCGACGCGCGGCCGCGCGCGCATCGTCGGCCGCGTCGGATCGCTCCTCGAAGTCGGCACCGGATTCCACCCGGAGCTGACCGGCCGCGAGAACATCCTGCTGAACGGCGCCATCCTCGGCATGCGTCGAGCCGAGATTGCCGGGAAGTTCGATGCGATCGTCGCGTTCGCCGAGGTCGAGCGGTTCATCGATACGGCGGTCAAGTACTACTCGAGCGGCATGTACGTCCGGCTCGCGTTCGCGGTGGCCGCCCACCTCGAGCCCGAAATCCTGATCGTCGACGAAGTGCTGTCGGTGGGCGACGCGCGGTTCCAGCAGAAATGCCTCGGCAAGATGGACGACGTGGCAAAGGGCGGCCGGACGGTGCTCTTCGTGACCCATAACATGGCGTCGGTCTATCGGCTCGCGACGTCGGCCATCTGGCTCGACCGGGGGCGGGTCATGGCGGTCGGCGCACCCGGCCCCATCATCGCGGCCTATCTGGGCGGCGAGCGCCGCGCGCGGTACGTGGCGACGACGCCGCCGCGCGACACGCCGCAGCTCCTCGAAGCCGAGGTCGTGAACCGGGAGGGAAGCGCCGTCAGCCGGGTGTTGAACACCGACGAGGTGACCGTCCGCCTGCGCTACCGGATTCCGCATCGCACGTCCGGCCTCCTGGTCGGCATCGGCGTGCTGTCGGCCGACGGCATCCCGCTGTTCACGAGCAACACCGGAGACGAGGCGATGGACGTGCCGGCCGCGCCCGGCGAATACGAGGCGGCGGTCACCATCCCGGCGCACGTCCTGCTGGTCGGCGACTATCACGTCGCGGTCTGCATCTGGGATCACGCCGACATCTTCGATCTCCAGGAGCCGGCGCTGTCCTTCGCCGTCGAGCACGGGCCGTCGCCGCTCTACGCGAACACCGCCGAGCGCAAGGGTTTCGTGCACGTCCCGTGCACCTGGGCCGTCGGCGAACGATCGCTGGCCGGGCAGGCGTGATGCGGACATACATCCGCCGCGGCCTCGCGCGGGCGCGCGACCTCGTCATCGGCAAGCCGGACGTGCCGGTGATGACGCGGCTCATCCGCGGCGACGATCGCGCCACGACGTTCTTCGCCGCCATCGACTACGCCAACTACGAGGGGATCCCGGGCGACATCGTCGAGTTCGGCGTCTTCACGGGCAGGAGCCTCGCCCTGCTGGCCCAGGGGCACGCCTTCGACTCCAAGGGAATGACGCGGCGCATCGTCGGCTTCGATTCCTTCGACGGCCTGCCGGCCTCGGCCGAGGAGCACGCCCGGTGGCGCGAGGGCGCGTGCCGCACGGGCGGCGCCGAGTGGCATCCCTTTGTCCGGCCCGGCGCGCGGGTGACGCCCGAGATCGTGATGCGGCTCTTCGCGGCGTGCGCCCTTCCGGCGCCCGAGCTGCACGTGGGCCTCTTCGACGAGAGCGTGCCTCCGGTCGTGCCGTCGCGATATCCGGCGATCGCCGTCGCGCACATCGACTGCGATCTGTACGAATCCACGCGCTCGGCGCTCGAGGCCATCGCGCCGGCGCTCCAGGACGGCACCATGCTCCTCTTCGACGACTGGTTTCACTACCGCGGCCACCCCTGCAGAGGCGAGTCGCGTGCGTTCGACGAGTTCCTCGACGCCCATCGCGAGTGGCACGGCGTTCACTACCGCTCGTACGGGACGTTCTGCAACGCCTTCATTCTGTCGCGACGATGACCATCTTCCATGTCGGGCCGCCGCTCGCGCGGCGGGGCGGACCGGCCGGTTATCTGTGGCAGCTCGCCTCGGCGGCGCAGGCCTCCGGCGCGTGCCGGCCGCATGAGGTGACCTGGCCGGACCGCGAGGGGCCGGCGCCACCGCCTGGGCCGCGGTCGTTGACCGACCGCGTGAAACGCGCGGCCGGGCGCGCCAAGCGCGGCCTGCTCGGACCGCCGGTGCAGTTCCGGCCGAGCAAGGCCGATCTCTGGCGGCCGCAGGGAGCGATCGACGCGCTGGTGACCGCATCGCTCGAGCAGACGTGCGCCGACGCCTCGCGCAGCATCGACCTGGCGCTCTCATCCAGTGCCGACGTCCTCTTCGCCCACGACGCCGCGGTGGCCGAACGGCTGCTCGCGTCGCGGCGCCGGCCGCAGCAGGTCTGGCTGTTCCTGCACACGCCGATGCCAATCGCGCTGTACCTGGCGTGGTCGTGGGGCGTGCCCGAGTGGGGCTGGGAGGAGATCGCCCACCTGCCCGATACGGAACGCTGGTCGGCGTGGGAAATCGGGATCTGCTCACGCGTCGACCGCCTGATCGTCCCGTGCGAGGAGGCATTCGGCGAGCTCGTCCGCGCCGACCGGCGGTTCGCGTCGCTGGCGGCGCCCGAGCGGCTGCTGACCGGTGGAGCGGGGCCGTCGCCCAGGCATCCAACCGAAGATCGGCGCCAGCTCCGGAAGCGCTTCACGCTGCCGGCCGAGGCGCCCGTCGGCCTGTTTCTCGGCAGCGCCCAGCCCTACCGCGGGCTCGATGTGCTGCTGGACGCCGCGCGCGTCCTGGCCGACTCGGTGCCGGGCGTGGTGGCCGTGGCCGGGCCTCCGGCGAGCGCGGTCGCCTCGCACCGGCGCGTGCGCGCGCTCGGCGCCGTGGGCGCGGTGTCCGATCTGCTGCGGGCGGTCGATTTCGTCGTCAACGTGAATCGCTTCAGCCTGTTCGACCTGTCCGCCATCGAAGCCGCGGAAGCGGGCTGCCCGATGCTGCTGCACGGCGTCGGCGGCAACGGCCACCTCGCGCGTCTTGGCGCGGGCGTCGTCCTGCTGCCCGATCTCGAGCGCGACACGGTGGCGGCCGGCCTGTCGGAGATGTTCACCGCGCCGCGACAGCGCATCCGCGCCCTGGGCGAACAGTCGCGGGACTGCTGGGAGCGCGAGCTCACGCCGGCCCACTTCTGGGCGCGTCACATGAGTCTGTACGACCGGGCGGCGACGGGCGCCGCCGCCGTATGACCGCCGTCGACATCGCGATCGTCGGAGCGGGACCGACCGGGCTCGGCGCGGCCTGGCGCCTCGACGCGCTCGGCCAGACCGACTGGGCGCTCTTCGAGGCGGGCGAGGCTGCGGGCGGTCTCGCCTCGTCGGTGGTCGACGGCCACGGGTTCACCTGGGATCTCGGCGGCCACGTGCAGTTCAGCCACTATCAGTACTTCGACGACCTGATGGACGACCTGCTCGGCGTGGACGGGTGGCTCTACCACCAGCGCGAGTCCTGGGTCTGGCTGCGCGAGCGGTTCGTGCCGTATCCGTTCCAGTTCAACGTCCACCGGCTGCCGGCCGACGATCAGCACGCGTGCCTGCTCGGGATGATCGGGGCGGCTCGCGCGGCCGCCGACGACTCCGCCGTGCCGGCGCACTTCGGCGAGTGGGTGGAACGGGCGTTCGGCGGCGGGATTGCCGGACTGTTTTTCCGCCCCTACAACGTCAAGGTGTGGGCGTACCCGCTCGAGGCGCTGTCGTGGCAGTGGATTGGCGACCGCGTCGCCGCGCCCGATCTCCCGCGCATCGTCGGCAACCTCGCGCGCGGGCGCGACGATGTCTCGTGGGGGCCCAACAACGAGTTCAGGTTCCCGCTGCGCGGCGGCACCGGCGCGATCTGGCGCGCACTGAGCCGGCGGCTCCAGGGACGGCATCCCGACCGCATGCGCTTCGGACGCCGGGTCGTGAACGTCGACACGCGGCGTCGCCGCCTCACGTTCGCCGGGGGCGACACCGTCACGTATCGCCGGCTCATCTCGACGATGCCCGTCGATCGGTTCATCCGCGCGAGCGACGTGCTGGAGTTGCTCGGACCCGCGCTCGACGGGCTCCGCTACTCGTCGACGCACGTGATCGGCGTCGGCGTGCGCGGCGCGCGGCCCCCCGGGCTCGCGGGGAAGTGCTGGATGTACTTTCCGGAATCCAACTGTCCGTTCTACCGCGTGACCATCTTCTCGCATTACTCGCCGCACAACGTGCCGGACATCCGCCGCTTCTACTCGCTGATGGCCGAAGTGTCGGAGTCGCCGGTCAAGCCGGTCGACGAGGGCGGCATCGTCGCCGCGACGGTGGCCGGCATGCTGGCGACCGGCCTGATTGAACGGCCCGACGCGGTGAACCACACGTGGCACCGGCGCCTCGAACACGGATACCCGACCCCTTCGCTCGGCCGCGACGCCGCGCTCGGGGCGATCGTCCCCGCGCTCGAGGCGCGCGGCGTCTTCACCCGCGGCCGTTTCGGGGCGTGGAAGTACGAGGTCTCCAACCAGGATCACAGCTTCGCCCAGGGCGTCGAGTGCGTCGAGCGCCTGCTGGGCGCCGGCGACGAGCCGACGCTGAACCGGCCCGATCTCGTCAATGCCCGCCGGTCGACGCCGCGGGAGCTGGCGATGAGACACGCGAGATGAGCGGACGGACTGCCCGCGCCGGCGAGGGGCGCCCGAGCGTCGTGTACGTCGTGCCCGACAAGATGGGCGGCATGATGAACATCATCGCCAATCTTCTGGCGTACCGGCAGGCGGACGGCCTCGACTACCACGCGGTGCTCACGCACAACCACCTGAGCGAGGACACGCGGTTCGGCGGGCGTCTCGTCTGCGACAGCCAGACCACCGTCGAATACACGTTGCCGGTCGAAAACCTCCACGCCGTGATGCGCCGTCTCTCGCGCGCCGTCCCGTGCGGACCCGGCGTCGTGGTGGCGAGCGACCTGCTCGACCTGGCCACGCTGTCGGTTCACGATCTGGGCCGCGCGGTCGTGCTGATTCTGCACGGCGATCACGACTACTACTACGACCTGGCGCTCAAGCACGAGCCGGTCATCCATGCCTTCGTGGCGTACAGCCGCCGGATGCACGCGCGCCTCCTCGACGTGCTGCCCCGACGCCACGAGAGCATCTTCTACATCCCGTACGGCATCCCGATGCCGCCCCGCGTGCGGCGTCCGGGTGGGGGGCCGATCCGCCTGGTGTTCGCCGGCCGGCTCGAGAACGGACAGAAGGGCGTGCTCGACCTGCCTGCGATTGACGCGCGGCTCCGGGCACACGGCGTCGACCGGACGTGGACGGTCATCGGCGGCGGACCAGACGAGGGACCGTTGCGCGAGGCGTGGGCCGGCGTGCCGGGCGTCCAGTTCACCGGCCCGCTCGAGAACGCCGTCGTCCTCGATCGGCTGGCCGATCACGACGTCTTCGTGCTGCCCACGCGGTCCGAAGGACTGCCGGTCGCCCTGGCCGAGGCGATGGGGGCAGGGCTCGTGCCGGTGGTGAGCGACATACCGAGCGGCGTGCCCGACCTGGTCACCGACGGCGTCGAGGGCCTGCTGCCGCCCATCGGTGACCTCGATGCCTTCGCCGGTTCCATCGCCGCGCTGGCCGCCGATCGCGGGCGGCTCGACCGGATGAGCGCCGTCGCCCGCCGCGCGGTCGAACAGCGGTTCGAGGTGCGCGCGCGTACGGCCGGATATCAGGCGCTCTATGCGCGCTGGCGGGAGCTCTACCGGCCGCTGTCGCCGGCGGCGCGGCTCCAGTACGGCAGCCGCCTCGATCGGGCGTGGATGCCGAACCCGATCGTCCGCGCCGTGCGATCGGCCGTGCGGCGGAGGACCCGATGACCCTGCCGCGCGTCAGCGTCCTCCTGACGGCGTACAACCGGGAGGCCTACATCGCGGCCTCGATCGAGAGCGTCCTCGGCCAGACCTTCAGCGACTTCGAGCTCCTGATCGTCGACGACATCTCCACGGACGGCACGCTCGACATCGCCCGGAAGTACGAGCGTCTGGATTCACGGGTGCGCGTCGTCGTCAACGAGGGGAATCTGGGGCAGTTCGGCAATCGCAACCGCGCCGCGGCGCTCGCGCGGGCGCCCCTCCTCAAGTACCACGACTCCGACGATGTGATGTATTCGCACTGCCTGCAGGTGATGGTCTCGATGATCACCGCGGCGCCGGCGGCCGGCTTCGGCCTCTCCTGCGAGCTGGCGTGGCCGGGCGGACCCTGCCCGATGCTCCTCACTCCGCGCATGGCGTACCAGCGCGAGTACCTCGGCACGGGACTCTTCAGCTGCGGGCCGGCCGGCGCGATCTTCCGCGCCGAGGCGTTCCGTGACCTTGGCGGCTTCGAGGACCGTGGCGTCCATTCGGACTACCTGTTCTGGCTCCGCGCCTGCGCCCGCGTCAACGTCGTCCTGATGCCGGCCGATCTGTTCTGGTACCGCATCCACCCCGCGCAGGCGTTTCAGTCGCCGGCCGCGGCGCACGACTACGCCCTGGTCGCGGGCGAGGCGTGGCGCGCGCTCCAGGCGCCCGACTGTCCGTTGACCCCCGCGGAGCGGGAACAGGCGAGGCGGAACCGCGCGTACCACCTCGCGAAACGGACCGTGCAGGACGTGCGCCGTGGACGCTGGCGATTCGCGTCGCGGCGGCTCCGCCATTCGGGCATGAGCGCCGCCGACTGGCTGCGCTACCTGCGGCGGCCGCGGGTCGATCGGGTGGCTGGAACGCCGCTCGATGCGGCCGGCGAGTTCGTCGTGCCGGCGGCCACGCTGTGAAGATCGTCCAGGCCGTCGGCTGGTACTTTCCCGATTCGGTCGGCGGCACCGAGGTGTACGTCGAGGCGCTCGCCGGGCTGCTGCAGCAGGCCGGGCACGACGTCGCGATTGCCGTGCCCTCGCCGGGCGCTCCGGCCTCGAGCCTGCAGGAGTGGCGTGGCGCGACCGTCTTCCGTTATCCGATTCCACGGCACCCGACGCGGGACGAGGCGCAGGGGCGGGTCGCCGTCCGGGGCGCCGGGCTTTTCCATGAATGGCTGGCTGTGACGGCGCCCGACATCGTGCACCTGCACACGTTCGTGACCGGCCTCGGCCTGCACGAGATCGCCGCCGCGAGGCGCGCGGGCGCGCGCGTGGTGGTCACGACGCATTCCTCGAGCCTCGGATTCCTCTGCCAGCGCGGCACGCTGATGCTCCGGGGCGAGACGCTGTGCGACGGCATCGTCGAGCCCGCCCGGTGCGCCGCCTGCGAGCTCGAGCACCGGGGCGCGAGCCGGACGACCGCGACCACGCTCGCCGCCGTGCCAGCCGCCGCGGCGCGGCTGATCGGCGCGATTCCCGGTCCGGCCGGAACCGCACTGGGCATGCAGGCCCTCATCGAACACAACCTCGCCCGCCAGCAGGCGATGTTCGCGCTGGTGCATCGATTCGTCGTCCTGACCGACCGCGCGGCCGACATCGTCTGCGCCAACGGCGGGCCGCGCGAACGGATCGCCGTCAACCGGCTCGGCGTGAGCCACGGCCCCTTCGACGGCCCGCGGCCCGACCCGACCCCGTGGCTTCGCGTCGGCTACGTCGGACGGTTCGACCCGATCAAGGGCGTGTTCGACCTCGCTGACGCCCTGGGCCGGCTCCCGATCGAGCTTCCGCTGCGCTGCGAGCTGCGCGGGCCGGCCAACACGCCGGCCGATCGCGAGGCCCGTGCGCGGCTCGAGGGCCTGTTCGCCGGCGATCCTCGCGTGGAAATCGCCGACGCGGTCCAGCCGGCCGGCATTCCCGCCCTGATGCGGCGCTTCGATCTTCTGTGCTGCCCGTCGCGGTGCCTCGAGGGAGGGCCCACGTCAGGACTCGAGGCCATTGCCGCCGGAACGCCCGTCATGGCCGCCAACGCCGGCGGGCTCGCCGAGGTCGTCGTCGACGGCGTCAGCGGCAGGCTGGTCCCGCCGGGCGACGTGACGGCGCTGGCGGCGGCCCTCGACGAGGTCGCGCGATGTCGGTCGCTCGTGGACGGCTGGCGCGAGAAACTGCCGCCCGTGCGGACGATGCGCGAGGTGGCTGCAGACTATCTCGCCCTCTACGAAGCCGCATGAACCCGGTGCTGGCCGGCGCGCTGACGCGCGGCCTCTTCGAGGCTGTCTACTACCGCCGTGCCCTCGCGGCCCCCGAGTTGGTCCATCGCCTCGCGTTCTCGTGGCCTCGATGACACGCCGCATTACCGTCGTGACGGCCGGTCACCTGTCGACCTGCCCCCGCATGCTGAAGGCGGCCGACGCCTTTGCCGCCGCCGGCTGGTCGGTCCGCACGGTCAGCGCGCGCCACACGGCCTGGGCGACGGCGGCCGACGCGGCCGTGCGCGCGTCGCGGTCGTGGGCCTGGACCGCGATCGACTATTCCCGGGAGCGCGCGCGCCGCCTGCAGCTGATGACGGGCGCCCGCCGCCGCGCGGCCCAAGCGGCCGTCTGCGTGACCGGGGCGTCGCGCGTGTCGTTCGGCGTGGCCGTGCGCGCGTACAGCCGCATCCACGACGAGATTGTCGAGGCCGTGACGGAGGCGCCCACCGACCTCGTGTACGGCGGGACGTCCGGGGCACTGGCCGCCGTCGCGGAGGCTGCGGTCAAGCTCGGCGTTCCGTACGGCCTCGATCTCGAGGACCTGCATTCGTCCGAGTCGAGCGGGCCTGATAGCGAGCTCACCGACGCCCTCGCGGGGCGCATCGAGCGCGCCGTGCTCGGCGACGCCGCGTTTGTCACGGCCGGCAGTCCGATGATCAGCGAGGCCTATCGCGCCCGGTACGGCATCCGGCCGACCACGATTCACAACACGTTTTCGATCCGGTTCGCCGATCGCCCTGCAGACGGCCCCGGCCGGGCCCTGCGGCTGTACTGGGTCAGCCAGACCCTCGGGCCGGGGCGCGGCCTGGAGCACGTGATCGAGGGCATCGGCCGCGCCGGCATGGCCGCCGAGCTGCACCTGCGTGGACGGCCGATCGCCGCATTTGAAGCAGACCTCGGTCGGCTGCAGGCCGAGGTGGCGCCGCGACTGACCATCGCCGTGCAACCGCCGGCCGCGCCGGACGAAATGGTGACGCTCGCACAGCCATACGACCTCGGCGTGTCGTGCGAGCTTCCCGAAACCCTCAGCCGGCGCCTGTGTCTCGGCAACAAGATTTTCACGAGCCTGGCGGCCGGCGTTCCGGTTCTGCTCAGCGCGACGCCCGCGCAGGCCGAGTTCGCCGGCGCGGTCGGCGCCGCCGCGCTGCTCTATGAACCGGGGAACGCCGGCGATCTGGCCGACCGCCTCCGAGCGTGGTGGGCGTCGCCGCCGCTCAGGGCCCGAAGTCGCGAGGCGGCGCGGCACGTTGCCGGGCGCAGGTGGCACTGGGAGCACGAGGAAGACCGGGGCGCGCTGCTGGCGCTCGCCGCGGGAGCGGCGCGACGGACGGTCGCGGCAGGTCGATGACGACGTCGTCCCTGCGCATTGCGATTACCGCGGATCCGTACCTGCCGGTGCCGCCGCTGCACTACGGCGGCATCGAGCGCGTCATCGACCTCCTGGTCCGCGGACTGACGGCGCGAGGCCACGACGTGCTGCTGGTCGCCCATCCTGACAGTCGAACGCCCGCCCGCCTGGTGCCGTACGGCCGTCCGCCGCACGTCGGCTGGTCCAGGCGGGTTGGCGAGCTGGCCGACGTGAGCGGCGCGCTCTGGCGCGAGCGTCGGAACCTGGACCTGGTGCACAGCTTCGGCCGCCTCGCGGCGCTGCTGCCGATTCTCCCGCTGCGGCGCCTCCCGAAGATCCAGTCGTACCAGCGCGACGGCGTGCCCTGGGACAGCGTCGGTCACGCGACGCGGCTCGCCGGCACGTCGATCGTCTTCACCGGCTGTTCCTCGAGCGTCTACCGGCGACCCGGCGGCGAAGCGCCAATCGGGGAGTGGCGCACCATCTTCAACACCGTCGACACCGGCCGATACACGGCCACCGTCTCGATCGCTCCCGACGCGCCGCTGATGTTCCTCGGACGCTTCGATCCCATCAAGGGCGCACATCACGCCATCGCGATTGCACGCGCGTCGGGCCGACGCCTGGTGCTGGCCGGCACGAAGGTCCTGGCCGGGCCGGACGCGGGGTACTTCGACGCGGCAATCGCCCCGCACATCGACGGACGCCAGATCGACTACGTCGGACCGGTCGACGACGCGGCCAAGGATCGGCTGCTCGGCGCCTCGGCGGCGCTGCTCATGCCGATCGACTGGGACGAGCCGTTCGGCATCGTCATGGCCGAAGCGTTCGCGTGCGGCACGCCGGTCGTCGCGCTCGCGCGCGGCAGCGTGCCGGAGGTGGTCCGCGACGGACTGAACGGGTTCAGCTGCCGGACGCTGGACGAGGCGGTGGCCGCGGTGGCCCGCCTGCCGATGCTGGACCGCCGCGCCGTTCGGGCCGACTGCGAGGCCCGGTTCAGCGCGCGCGTGATCGTCGACGAGTACGAACGCCTGTACGACGAGCTCCTCGCTCGCACCGGCGGGGCCGTCCATGCGTGAGGGGTGCCGGCGGGTGCTGATGATCTCGCCGCACTTTCCGCCCGACAGCACGGCCGCGACGCATCGCGTCCGCCTGCTGGCCCCCCACCTGCCCGCGTACGGGTGGGATCCGACCGTCCTGACGGTCGACGCCGGGGACTACGAGGGCCGGCTCGATCCCGCGCTGGCGGAGAGCGTTCCGTCCGGGCTCAGAGTGATCCGCGCGCGCGCATGGCCGGCGAGGATGACGCGGGCCGTCGGC
Source organism: uncultured Acidobacteriota bacterium (assembly GCA_963840225.1). Classification (GTDB taxonomy): domain Bacteria; phylum Acidobacteriota; class Vicinamibacteria; order Vicinamibacterales; family CAVVIG01; genus JBLMXQ01. The sequence goes on along the minus strand of CAWIYH010000003.1, from coordinate 197,329 downwards.
ATCGGCGACCTCGGGCTGCGATCGTGGTGGAGTCTGCGGCGCTCCGCGCAGCGCGAGCTCAGGATCGGCGGCTACGACGCGGTGTACATCACCATCTATCCCACCTATCCGGCGCTCCTCGGCCCGGGGCTCAAGCGCCGCTTCGGCGTCGCGTTCGTGCTGGACTACCAGGATCCCTGGGTGGGCGAGTGGGGGCGATCGGTCGGGGCCGGTCCGGGCGGCCGGGCGGACTTCAAGAGCCGTGCCTCGCGGCGATTCGCCGCTGCGCTCGAACCAGTGGCGCTGCGCGCCGCCGACGGGGTCACCGCGGTGTCCCGGACGACCTTCGAGCAGGCGCTGGCGCGCACGCCGCAGGCGCGCCCGATGGTGACCGAGGAGCTCCCCATCGGATGGGACCGGCGCGATCTCTCGTTCGTTTCCGGTCGCGCGCCGGGCGACCCGGCCCACGACGGGCTGATCCACGTGTCCTACGTCGGCACGCTCCTGCCGACCGGCCTCGAGACGCTGCGATCCGTTCTCGTGGCGCTGGCGCGCGCGCGCGCCGCGGACCCGGCCGTGGCCCGGGTCCGGCTGGACTTCTTCGGCACGAGCAACCAGCGCACGTCGGACGCGCCGTCGCGCGTGATGCCGATCGCGCAGGAGATCGGCGTGGCAGACGTCGTGACCGAGATTCCGGCGCGGCTCGATTATTTCGACGCGCTTCGCGTCCTGCGCGACTCGTCCGCCGTCCTATTGATGGGCAGCGGCGAACCGCACTACACGCCGAGCAAGGTGTTTCCGGCGCTGCTCGCCGAACGCCCCGTGCTGGCCGTCTACCACGCTGACAGCACGGCAACGCCGCTCCTCCAGCGCTTCGGCCGGCCGCCCTCGGTCCGCGTCGTCGCCTATGACGCCGCGCGACCGGTCGACACGGCGGTGGATGACATCGCGTGTCATCTCCGGGAGATCGCGGCCGATCCCCCCTACCGGTCGGACCGGGTGAACCCGGGCGTGCTCGAACCCTCGTCTGCTCCTGCGCTCGCCGCCCGGCTGGCGAACGTGTTCGATCGCGTAGTGGCGGGCCGATGATCCGCGACGCGCTCAAGGCGGCCGCCAGCCAGGTCGGCCTGCGGATTACGCGGGATCGGCCGGCCAACCGGTTCGATGCCATGGCCGACACGCTGGCGGGTCTCGCCGGGCGCGGCTTCTGCCCGACCATCGTCGTCGACGCCGGGGCGAACGTGGGCGCATGGGCGCGGCTGGCGCTCCGTCGGTTTCCGTCCGCCGCCGTGCACGCGATTGAGCCCCAGCCGGAATGCGCGGCCGCGCTGGCGAGCCTGGCGAGCGAGTACGCGTCCGTGACCGTGCACGCGGTCGCCATTACCGAGCCGGGACGTCGGGCGGTGCGCCTGGCGGGCGCGGGAACCGGGTCGACCGGCGCTCACGTCGTGCGGGACGAAGCGGCGGCTCCCGGGGACCTGGTCGTTCCGGCCGAGACGCTCGACGCGCTCGTGGCGGCGGAGATCTCGCCGGCCGATCGCGTGCTGGTGAAATTCGATCTGGAAGGTCACGAGGTCGCGGCGTTCCGGGGCGCCGAACGCCTGCTGGCGGCCGCCGACGTGGTGATTACGGAGGTCGCATTCTATCCGAGCGCTCCGGACTCCCCGACCCTTCGCGACGTGTGCGAGGCGCTGTGGAGCCGCGGGTTCGTGCTGTACGACGTCGCGGCGCTCTCCGGGCGGCCGCGCGACGGGCGGCTGCGCCTCGGCGACGCCGTCTTCGTTCGGGAGGCCACGCCGCTCACGGCGGATCGATCGTGGACGTGAAGCCAATCCGCCTGACCATCGTCGGTACCCATCCGGTGCAGTACCTGTCTCCGTGGTTCCAGTACGTCGCGCGCCACTGTCGGGAGGTCGACCTGACCGTGCTCTACGCGGCCCGGCCGAGTCCCGAACAGCAGGGCGTCGAATTCGGCCGCGCGTTCCAATGGGATCGCCCCCTGTTCGACGGCTGTCGCGTCCGATTCGTGCGCGAGTCGGTTCCGGAGGCCTCCTTCGCGTCGGCCACCTTCCGCGGCCTCGACGTGCCCGAGATCGGCCAGGCGATCGCCGCGACCGGGCCGGACGTGGTGCTCGTGCCGGGATGGCACTCGATGACATTGGTTCGAGCGCTGCTCGCGTGCCGGCGTCGCGGCATCCCGCTGCTGTATCGGGGCGACACCCACCTGGGGCTCCGGTCGCCGGGCGTTCGGGGGTTGGCGTCCCATGTGCGCACGCGCGCGCTGCTTGGGCTCTATTCGGCGTTTTTGGCGGTGGGTACCCGCGCGCGTGCGTATCTCATGCACCACGGCGTCGCCCCCACGGCGATCTATGCCTCGCCGCACGCCGTGGACAACGCGTTCTTCGCCGACGAATCGGGCGCGTGCGACGAGGCGGCGCGCGACGGGATCCGCGCGCGCTTCGGCGCGCAGTCAGGCGATTTTCTCGTCCTGTTCGCCGGCAAGCTGCTCGCCCGCAAGCGGCCGCTCGACGCCGTACGCGCGATGCAGGCGCTCGGCCACGACGCGCTGCTGGTCGTGGTCGGAACGGGCGAGCAGGAAGCGGCGATGCGTGCAGAAGCGGCGCGACTCGGCGTGCGCATGGCGCTGGCCGGGTTCCTGAACCAGGGCGACATGGCGCGCGCGTACGCGGCGGCGGACTGTCTCGTGCTCCCGAGCGAGGAGGAGTCCTGGGGCCTCGTCGTGAACGAGGCGATGGCGACCGGCCTGCCGGTGGTGACGAGCGAGTCGGTCGGCTGCGCGGTCGATTCTGGTGGTGCCGGGGGAAACCGGAGAGCGATTCGCGACCCGCGACGTTGCGGCGCTCGGCGACGCGCTGGCGCGCGTCCGGAGCCGCGGCGGACGGACCGGACTGGCCGGGGCCGTCCGGCAGCAGGTCGCCGGGTTCGGCTTCGAGCGGGCGAGCCTCGGGCTCGTCGCCGCGTGCCAGGCCGTCGCCCGGCGCGCCGCCCCGCGCGTCGTGGCCGGCTGCGGCGGAATGGTCGTCGTCGGCGGCCTCGAGCGGATGTCGTTCGAGGTGCTCAGGGTCGTGCGCCAGCACGGGGGCTCGGTCCATTGCATCGTGAACTCGTGGGAGAACCATCGAATAGCGCCGCTGGCCGAACGCATCGGGGCCAGCTGGTCCATCGGGTCCTACCGGCGGACGCTCAGCCGGCGCTCCAGGAACCCGATCGAGCTCGCGGGGATGGCCTGGGACATTCTGCGGACGAGCGGCGGCCTGCTCCGTGACGCCTGGCGGTTCAGGGCTACCCACGTGTTCATACCCGACCACACGGCCGTCATCCGCAACGCCCCCGCGCTGGCGCTGCTTCGGCTCTTCGGCGTCGACATCATCTTCCGCATGGCGAACGGTCCCGAGCGCGGCAGCTTCTACGACACGTTGTGGGGGCGCGTGCTGCCGCGATTCGTCACCACGTTCGTGCCGATCTCGCGGTTCAGCCGGACTCGCCTGACGGAGACCGGTGTGCCGGCGCGGAAGATCCATCTGATTCGGAACGCCGTGAGCCGACGCCTGGTCGACGACCGCACCGACGGGGACGTCGTCCGCCTGGCCGCCCGCCGGCGGACCATCCTGACGGTCGGCCAGATCGCCCCCTTCAAGGGCACCCACCTCGCGGCCGACGCCGTCCTGCGCCTGGTTGCGAACGGCTACGACGTCCAGGGAATCGTCGTCGGCGCGCTGCCGGGGTGGCCGGCGGACCTGGCCGCGTACGCGCGGCATCTCGTCGAGCGCACGCGGGCCGGTGGCCGCGTGCACTTCGTCGGCGCCCGCGAGAACGTTCACGCGATCATGCAGGCCAGTTACGTGCTCGCCGCGCCAATCCTGCAGGAGGAGACCTTCGGCAACGTGCTGCTCGAGGCACGGCACGCCGGGCTGCCGATCGTGACCTTCGATCTCGGTGCGCTCGGCGAGCTGGTCGAGGATCGGCAGACCGGCCTCGTCTGTCCTGCGACGGATCTCGACGCCCTGATCGACGCGCTGCGGTACCTCCTGGATCGTCCCGACGAGCGTGCGCGCATGAGCGTGCAGAGCCTGGCCGCGAGCGTCAGCGCCGACGAGGATCGGACGCCCGTCGAATTCGAACGGCGGTGGTGGGCGCTCTTCGAGCGGGCCGGGTGAGGGGGCGATGAGTTTTCTCTTCGGATGGATCCCGGCCGACGCCGATCGCGACGTGGCCCCCGTCCTCGCGCGGATGGAGGCCACGCTGCGCGTTCACGACCGACAGCGGTTCGATCTCTTCGCCGCCGGCGGGGTCGGCGTCGGCGTCGCCGAGCCGCCCGTTCCTCCGGGCCAGCCGGCGGACGCGCGCCCCGTGGGGGCCGTCGACGGCCGCTTCCTTCTGTGGATGGCGGGCGAGGTGTTTGCGAGCGCCGATCCGGATCTTCCGGTGCGGAGCGCAGACGAGTCGCGGACGCCCGCGTTCCGCCGCGCGCTCCTCGAACGCTGGCTGCAGGTCGGCGTGCGCGCGGTCGCGGCCCTCGACGGCGAGTTCCACGTGGCCATCTGGGACGCGCGCGCGCGCCGCCTGACCATCGCGAACGATCGGTTCGGCGGCCTCCCGATGTACTGGGCGGGCACCGCCGACGGATTCGCCTTCGCCGGCGGCGTCCGCGGCGTCCTTGCCGCTCCCGGCGCGAGACCGGTGCCCGACGCCGAGGCCCTGCGCGAAGCGGTCAGCTTCGGCGGCTACCGGCTCGGCGACCGCACCAACGTCGAAGGGATCCGGATGGTGCCGGGAGCCACCGAGCAGACACTCGTCGAGGGCCATCGCACAGCGGCGCCGTACTGGCGCTGGCAGGACATCCAGGCCTCGGAACCGGCCGACCCGCGCGATCTCGTCGCGGAGGTCCAGGCCAGGTGGCGGCGGTCGATCGATCGACGCCTGGCGGGCGACGGGCGGTACGGGCAGACGCTCAGCGGCGGGCTGGACAGCCGCGCCATTCTGGCCGAAGCCGCGCCGCGGACGCGTTGGACGGCCATCACCTACGGCGTCCCGGGCTGTGACGATGCCGAATACGCGAAGCGGGCGGCCGACGTCGCGAGCGCGACCTGGGTGTTCCAGCCCCTGTACGAGGGCGACTGGCTCGACGCTCGCGCGGCGCACATTCAGGACACCGACGGCCTCATCGACCTGCACGATCTCATGCACCTCGAGGCGCTCCCGCTGCAGCGGGCGCTGTTCGACATTCATCTGTCGGGCTATGTCGGCGACGCCGTCGTCGGCCCGACCTTCGCGCGCATCACCGATGTCGACGGGGTCCTTGGAGCCCTGCCGTATTACGGCACCGAGATCGGCCTCGACCCGCCGCGCGCCGTCGCCCGGGTGCGGGAGGCGGTCGCTGCGCTCGAGGGCGCGCCGATGCGATACGTGCCCTTCGCGGAGAAGATCCCGCAGGCGACCAACCGCTGGACGGCGGCGTGGCGTCCGTGGCTCCGGGTCCGGAAGCCGTTCGTCGACCACGAGCTGTTCGATTTCTGCATGGGGCTGCCGGCCGAGGCGCGCACGTCCGGCCAGCTCGGCGCGCGCTGGCTCGCCTCCGCGTACCCGGCCTTCTTTCGATCGATCCCGCATCAACGGACCGGGCTGCCAGTCCTGACGCCGGTCTGGCGCGTCCAGGTGGCCCGCGCCTGGCGTGGCGGCCGGCGGGCCTGGTCGCGGCTGGGTCCGGCAGCCGGCCGACGCCCGGCCCGCGTTCGCGCCTACTCGGACGACGATCGGGTGTGGCGCCTTCCCGGCGCGCACGAGCGGATCGTCGACACGATCCTGGCGACCGGATCCCTCTGCGGCGAGATCCTGGGCCGCGGGCGCCTTGAAGATCTGATGCTGCGGTGGGCGAGGGCGGCCGCGGCTCCCGCGCAGGTCGTCGGCGCCATGTTCGTTTTCGAGTGTTACCACGCCGGACTCCGGTCGCACCTGGACGCCCGGCTGCGCCGATCGTGCGGAGCGCCGATCGACCGCGTCTCAGAGGTCCTGCCATGCTGACCAGACCAATCGTGCCGCTGATAGCGGCGGTCGCGTCCTACCTGATCACGGGCGACTGGCTCGCCGTCGTCTGCACGTTGGTGCTGTGGGCGATCTGGGTGCTGCTGCGGCCGCGCGAAGGCCCCCCGATTCTCGCGATCGCGATGACGCTGCAGTGGATTCAGGTGTCGGCCGGTGTGTACTACATCCCGACCACCGGGCGCGAGCTCGAGGCGCTCAACGCGCCGGGGTGGCGCGAGATGGTGCTCATCGGGCTCGTCTCGGTCCTGCTCATCGCCATCGGCATCGCGATCGGGATCCGCCTGATCAGCGCGCGCGACGACCCCAGTGTCGAGCGTCCCGAACACGCGTTCACGTTCAAGGTGCTCGTGGCGACCTACGCGGTCGCCATCGCGCTGTCGGCCCTGGGCCAGGAGCTCGCCTGGTCCATGCCGACGCTGACGCAGGTGATCATCGCCCTCACCTACATCCGGCTCGGCCTGCTCTATCTCGTCTTCAGGCGCCTCGTGTCGCCGACCTTCAACTGGCCGCTGATGCTCCTCCTCCTGTCCTTCGAGGTGGTGCTCGGGTTCACCGGCTACTTCGCCCGGTTCCGCGAGCCGCTCGTCCTCGCCGCCGTCGCCTCGCTCGAAGTGTTCGACTCGAGGAAGGCCGCGCACTGGCTGGCGGTCGCCGGACTCCTGTCGGCGATGGCGGTGACGAGCCTGTTCTGGATGAGCGTGCGGACCGGATACCGCGAAGCGTTCTGGCAGGACGACAACTTCGCCGAGTCGCGGAGCGTGCGACTCGATCGGCTGCGCCAGCTGTCGTCGGGGTTCGCCAGCGAGAGCGCCGAGGACGTCCAGTCGGACGTCGATCGGCTGGTCAACCGGATGTGGGCGATCTACTATCCGGCCCTTGCGCTCGACCGGGTCCCGACCGTGCTGCCCCACACCGACGGCGCCCTGATGCACGACGTGATCGTCCACATCCTCAGTCCCCGCGTCTTCTACACGGGCAAGCCGGGGTTGATGTCGGACAGCGAGCTGGTGCGCAAGTACTCGGGGGTCCTCGTCGCGGGAGAGGAGTCCAACACCGACATCGCCTTCGGCTACGCCGCCGAGTCGTACGTCGACTACGGCATTCCGATCATGTTCGTGCCGATGCTCATCTTCGGGGTGTTCATGGGGGTCGCCTACGCCGGGTTCCTGCGGTTCATCCGCCATCGCGATCTCGCCGTCGGGCTGGTGACCGTGATCGGCTGGTTGTCGCTGTACCTGTTCGAGCGCTCCTGGGCCAAGACGGTCGGGCTCGCCGGCACGCTGATGATCTACGTCGGCGGGTTCACGCTGATCGTCGACAGGATCTGGCTGGAGCACCACCGGTCGCTCGGCGGCCCCGAGCCGGCCTGGGATCCCGGGGTCTCGGACGCCGAGAGCGTCGGACGCGCCTGACGGAGCGATGCGCGTCCTCCACGTCACGCCGTACTTCGCGCCGGCGTTCCGCTACGGCGGGCCGCCGCAGAGCATCCTCGGGTTGTGCCAGGGGCTGCTGGAGGCGGGCGTCGAGGTGGAGGTGTTCACGACGACGGCCAACGGTCCCGAACCGCTGGCGCCCGCGCCGGAGGGTCGGGTCTATGACGGCGTGCGCGCCCGTTACTTTCCGCTGACCTGGCCGCGGCGCTCCTGGCGCTCGGTCGGTCTCGCGCAGGCGCTGGCGGCGGCAGGCCGGGCCGCCGACCTGGTGCACGTCCACGGACTCTGGAATCATGCGGCCTGGACCGGCGTCCGGACCGCGCGGGCCGCGGGCGTGCCGTACGCGATCTCGGTTCGAGGCATGCTGCAGCCGGCGGCGCGCGCGCACCACGCCGCGTCCAAGGCGCTCGCCTTCGCGATGGTCGAGCGACAGAACCTGCGCGGCGCCTCGTTCTTGCACGCCACGTCGACCGACGAGGCGCAGGTCCTCTCGCCGTTCGGCCCGCCGGTCGTGACGCTGCCCAACGGCGTCTCGCCGATCGCGGTCTCGGCCGGCCATGTCGCGCGCGTGCTGACACTGGCCGGGCTGCCGGCCGATGCCGAAGTCGTGCTCTTCCTCGGCCGGGTGCATCCCATCAAGCGCCTCGACCTGCTGGCGGCCGCCTTCCTTCGCCTCCACGGGACGCGGCCGCAGTCCTGCCTCGTGATTGCCGGCCCGGACGAGGACGGCTACCGGGGAAGAATCGAACCGCTGCTGGCACCGGTCGCCGGGAGTGTCCGGTGGCTCGGACCGGTGCAGGGACTCGACAAATGGAGCTGGCTCGCCGCGGCGCGCGCGCTGGTGCAGTGTTCAGACTCGGAGAGCTTCGGCATGAGTGTCGCCGAAGGTCTCTCCGTCGGCACGCCCGTGCTCGTCACGGATTGGGGGCCCTGGCACGACCTCCAGGAGCACGGCTGCGTCTGGCGCGTGCCGCACGACGCCGCCGCGATGGCGGGGGGGCTCGGGCGCGTCTTGGATCGGGGCCCGGACGTCGCCGAGACGTCCGCGCGCGGCCGGGCATTCGCGGAACATGCATTCAGCTGGAGCGCCATCGCAGCCGGCATGCGGCAGGCCTACGAGCGGGCCCTGTCGCGGGCGCGGACGGCGGCATGACGATGAGGGCACCGCGGTCGATCGTCGTCACGCCGAACGTCTGCGGTGCCGACGGCGTCTCCGAGCTCGCGCGACAGTTTGCCGCGGGCCTGCCGTCGCCCGTGCGCGTCGTCAGCCTCCACGACGCCGACGGCGAGCTGTTCTCGGGCATCCCCGTCACCGGCGCGGGGGGAAGCCGGGCGCGGTTCTGCGGGGAAGTCGCACGCCTCCTGCCCTTCTGCACGCGCGAGACGATCGTCGTCTGCGTGCATCTGCATTTGGCCCCGGTCGCCCGGCTGTTCGCATGCCGCTCGGCAGGAGCGATCGCCGTGCTCCTCGGGATCGAGGCGTGGGTGCCGCTCCGGACCAGCGAGCGATGGGCGCTCGGCGCGGGCGAGCTCGTCTCGATCTCCGGCGTCACCGCGCGCCGGTTCCTGGAGGCCAATCCCGAATTCCAGGATCGTACCATCCAGGTGATTCACCCCGGGCTTCCCGATGCCCCCGTCGAGCAGCCGAGCCTGCCGGGATCGCGTCGTACCGCCCTGATTGTCGCGAGGATGGCGGCCGACGAGCGCTACAAGGGACACGACCAGCTCATTGAGGGCTGGCCTCGCGTCCTCGATCGGTTTCCCGACGCGGTCCTCCAGGTGGTCGGGGACGGCGCCGATCGAGAACGGCTCGAAGCGAAAGCCTCGGCGCTCGTTCCGGACGGCGCCATCCGGTTCTCCGGCCGGGTCGACGCCGGGACCCTGCAGCGGCTGCACGGCGAGGCGTCGTTCTTCGTCATGCCGAGTCGGAACGAAGGATTCGGATTCGTCTTCCTGGAGGCGATGCGCGCCGCGAGAGCGTGCATCGCCGGACGGGGCGCCGCCGAGGAGGTGGTCGTGGACGGCGAGACCGGCCTCATCGTCGATCCGTCCGACCAGGAGCAGGTCGTCCGGGCCGTCATCCACCTGTTCGGCAATCCCGACGCCTGCGCGGCCCTGGGACGCGCGGGCCGCCGCCGCTTCGAGGATCACTTCACCGACATTCGATTCCGCGAACGCGTGGCCAGTCTGCTGGCCCGCGCGGAAGCCGGCGCGCGTTCATGAACATCGTGGGCCTCAACGCCTACCACGGGGACGTCTCCGCCGTGCTCGTCCGCGACGGTGCGCTCGTCGCCGCCGTCGAGGAGGAGCGCTTCCGCCGGATCAAGCACTGCTCCGGATTCCCCCACCGCGCGATGGCGGCCTGCCTCGAGATCGGCGGCCTCGCTCCGCGCGACGTCGACCTGTTCGCCGTCTCCCGCGATCCGCGCGCGCACCTCTGGCGAAAGGCGCTCTTCCTCGCACGTCATCGTCCGTCGGGCACGATCGCCGACCGGGCGCGCAACATGGCCAGCGTCCGCGCGCTGCCGGCGGCGATCGCGCAATCGCTCCAGGTCGACGAGGGATTCGTGCGGAAGCGGACCGCCTACATCGAGCATCATCCCGCCCATCTCGCGAGCGCGGCGTTTGCCAGCCCGTTCGACACGGCGGCGGTCTGCGCCATCGACGGCTTCGGCGACTTCGTCAGCACGTCCTGGGGCGCCGTGCGCGGGCCGCGCCTCGACGTCACGGCGCGCGTGTTCTTTCCGCATTCGCTCGGTCTGCTGTACCTGGCGATCACCCAGTACCTGGGCTTTCCGAAGTACGGCGACGAATTCAAGGTGATGGGCCTCGCTCCGTACGGCGAGCCGCAGTACGCCGATGCCATCGCGTCGCTCGTTCACCTTCGTGACGACGGGGGATTCGAGCTCGACCTGTCGTACTTCCGGCACTGGTCGGACGGCGTGCGGATGACGTGGGCGGACGGCGAGCCGACGCTCGGTCCGGTCTACACGCCCAGGCTCGAAGCGCTGCTCGGGCCGGCCCGGCGGCCCGACGAAGCGCTGACGGCCCGGCACGAGGCGGTGGCCGCGTCGCTTCAGGCGGCGTTCGAACGGGCGGCGCTGCACGTGCTTCGCCACGTGCGGCGGACGACCGGCAGCACGCGGCTCTGCCTGGCCGGCGGCTGCGCGATGAACAGCGTCGCTAACGGGAAGATCCGCGAGCAGACCGGCTTTCGCGAGGTGTTCATCCAGCCGGCCGCCGGCGACAACGGCACCGCGCTCGGCGCGGCCTTCCAGGCCTGGCACGACCTGACGGGACGTCCCCGAGGCTTCGTGATGGAGCACGCGTACTGGGGCCCCGCGTTCGACGACTCGGCCGTCGCCGCCGCCCTCGACGCCGAGCGTGGCCGCATCGAGGCCGCCGCCTGCGCCCGCAGCGTCTGGAAGGACGAACGGGGGCTCGACGTCTGGACCGCGGCCCAGATCGCGGCGGGCCGCGTCGTCGGCTGGTTCCAGGGGCGCATGGAGTGGGGAGCCCGCGCCCTCGGCAACCGCAGCATCCTCGCCGACCCGCGCCGGTCCGACATGCGCGACATCATCAACACCCGGATCAAGTTCCGCGAGCGGTTCAGGCCGTTCGCGCCGTCGATCGTCGAAGAGGCGCTCGACGAGTACTTCGTCGGCGCGGTCGCGGATCCGTTCATGCTCCAGGTGTACCCGGTGCGGCCCGAGAAGCGGAAGGTCGTCCCGGCCATCACCCACGTGGACGGATCGGGGCGGCTGCAGACCGTCAGCGCGGCGTCCAATCCGCGCTACTACAGCCTGCTGCAGGCGTTCGGCCGCCTGACCGGGGTACCGATGCTGCTCAACACCTCGTTCAACGAGAACGAGCCGATCGTGCTCAAGCCGGACGAAGCGATCGACTGCTTCCTGCGCACCAGCATGGACGTGCTCGTCATCGGACGCCATGTCCTCGAGCGCGCGCCGGTGGTCGCCGGCGGCGGTCCGCTGCGATGAACCTCGCCGACAAGCGCGTGCTCGTCACCGGCGGCAGCGGGTTCCTGGGGCGCCACGTGGTGGCCGCCCTGGACCGGCGCCGGCCGGCGGCGATTGTCGTGCCCCGCAAGGCCGACTACGACCTGACGCGCCATGCCGACGTGCTCCGCGTCTACCACGACGCCAGGCCCGACGTCGTCGTCCACCTCGCCGCCGTCGTGGGAGGCATCGGCGCGAACCGCGCGTCACCCGGGCGCTTCTTCTACGACAACGTGATGATGGGCGCGATGGTGATGGAGCAGGCCCGGCTGACCGGCGTCGCGAAGTTCGTCGGCATCGGCACGATCTGCGCGTATCCCAAGCTCGCACCCGTGCCGTTCCGCGAGTCCGATCTCTGGAACGGCTATCCCGAGGAGACCAACGCGCCCTACGGCATCGCGAAGAAGATGCTGCTGGTTCAGGGGCAGGCGTACCGGGCCCAGTACGGCCTGGACGCGATCCACCTGCTGCCGGTGAACCTGTACGGCCCGCACGACAACTTCGATCCCGCCTCGTCGCACGTGATACCTGCCCTGATTCGCAAGTGCCTCGAGGCGGTCGAGGCCCACCTGGCCGAGGTTGTGTGCTGGGGCAGCGGGCGCGCCACGCGCGAGTTCCTGTACGTCGAGGACTGCGCCGAGGCGATCGTGCTGGCGACGGAGCGCTACGACGCCGCCGAGCCGGTGAACATCGGCGCCGGCTTCGAGATCAGCATCCGGGCGCTCGCGGAGCTCATCGCCCAGCTCGTCGGCTTCACTGGCCGTCTCGTTTTCGACGCGTCGCAGCCCGACGGCCAGCCGAGGCGCCGCCTGGACGTCGCGCGCGCCCGGGAGGCCTTCGGCTTTACGGCCTCCACCGACTTCCGCGCCGGCCTCGCGCGCACCATCGAGTGGTATCGCGAGGCGCGCACCGCCGTCCCGTGAGGATCTGCTTCTTCAACCGCTCCTACTGGCCCGACCAGGCGGCCACCGGGCAGCTGCTGACCGAGCTCGCCGAGGACCTCGGCTCCCGGTTCGGGTGTGAGGTGACCGTCGTCGCGGGACGGGCGCTGAACGCGTCGCAGAAGGAGGCGCGCCGCCTCGGCCCGGTGACCTCCGAGGTGCACCACGGCGTGCGCATCCGGCGGGCCAACGGCACGCGGCTGAGGCCCCGGCGCTTCGTTGCGCGCGCCACCAACTACCTCAGCTACTTCGCGTCGGCGGCGATTGCCGGGTTGACGGTCGGGCCCCAGGACGTGGTGGTGGCGCTCACCGATCCGCCGATCATCGGGCTCGTCGCGCGCTGGGCCGCGCGGCGCGCGGGAGCGCGGTTCGTCTTTCTCTGCGAGGACGTATTTCCCGAAGTGGCCGCGCTCGTCGAGGACTTCCGCAACGAGCGCGTCAACCGGACGCTCGACCGGATCAACCGCTACCTGTTGCGCGAGGCCGATGCGGTCGTCGCGCTCGGCGAGCGCATGCGCCAGCGGCTGGTCGACGAGAAGGGCGCCGACCCGGAACGTGTGACCGTCATTCACAACTGGGCGGACTGTGGCGCCATCGTGCCCGGCCGGAAGGACAACCCGTTCGCCCGCGCCCACGGGCTGACCGACCGGTTCGTCTTCATGCACTCGGGAAACGTCGGGCTGTCGCAGAATCTCGACGTGCTGGTCGACGCGGCGGAACGCCTTCGCCACCGCGAGGACGTGGTGATTGCCGTCGTGGGCGACGGCGCGCGCCGCGAGACGCTGGAACGGTCGGCCGCCGCGCGCGGCCTGCGGAACCTGCGGTTCTTTCCGTACCAGCCCAAGGAAGAGCTCCATCATTCCTTCGCCACTGCCGATGCATTTCTGGTGTCCCTCAAGCCCGGACTCGAGGGCTACATCGTGCCGAGCAAGCTGTACGGCATCCTGGCGGCCGGCCGGCCCTTCGTCGCCTCGGTCGATCCGAGCTGCGAGGTCGCGGCGATCGCGCGCGATCTGCACTGCGGGCTGTTCGCCGACCCTGGCGACGCCGACGATCTCGCCCGCCAGATCCTCACGCTCGCCGACGACGCGGCCCTCCGGCGCGCGCTCGGCGAAGCCGCGCGGCGCGCGGCAACCTTTTTCGACCGGGCGACGGCCGTCGGCGCGTATCACGAGCTGTTCCTGCGCGTGAAGGACGTCAGGTCCGCCGCATGATCAAGCGCGCGTTCGACTGCTGCCTCGCGGCGCTCGGCCTGGCGATCTCGGGTCCGCTCTGGGCCGCCATCGCGATCGCCATCAAGCTGGAGGACGGCGGCGCCATCTTCTTTCCGCAGGACCGCATCGGCCTGGGAGGCCGGGTGTTCCGCGTCCTCAAGTTCCGCTCGATGATCCCGGACGCGGAAGCGCGAAGCGGCCCGCTGCAGGCCGCCGAGGACGATCCACGCGTGACGCGTGTGGGGAAGGTCCTGCGCGCGACGGCGATGGACGAGCTGCCGCAGCTCTGGAACATCCTCGTTGGTGACATGAGCTTCGTCGGACCGAGACCGCTCAGGCCGGGGGAAGTCGACGCGCGCGGCGACGGTACGGTCGTCTCGCTTGCCGAGATCCCGGGATACGAGGAGCGGCACCGGATTCGCCCCGGCCTGACCGGGCTCACGCAGGTCTACGCGCCACGCGACATCTCACGCGTGTCGAAGTTCCGCCTCGACCGGCTGTACATGAAACGGGCCGGGCTGTGCCTCGACGTGAAGCTCATCGTGCTGTCGTTCTGGATCACGGGCCGCGGCGACTGGGAGAGTCGCGGCCGGAAGGTGTAGCGCTGCAGGCCGCGCTTATAATGGCACCGCTCATGCCCCAGCCCGAGTACGACGTCGCGGTCGCGGGCGCCGGCCCAGGCGGCCTCCACGCAGCCACGCTGCTGGCTCGCGAGGGGTTTCGCGTCGTCGTCTTCGAGGAGCATCCGGCCGTCGGGCAGCCCGTGCACTGCACGGGCGTGCTCGCGTCCGAGAGCTTTCAGGAGCTCGACCTTCCCGCGGACGCCACGCTCAACGACCTGACACGGGTGAGCTTCGTGTCGCCGGGCCGCATCACGGTGCCGTACACGACCGACACCGCATTGGCGACGGTCATCGATCGGGCGGCGTTCGATCAGGCGCTCGCCGATCGGGCTGTGGCGGCCGGCGTGGAGCTTCGCCTTGGCGCCCGCGTGTCGGCCATCCATCCCGGCAGCCGAGGTGTCCTCGTGTCGACGGGCGAGAGCGCGGCCTCGGCGAGAATGGCCGTGCTCGCGTGCGGGGCCAGCTATGCCCTGCAGCGCCGCTTTGGCCTCGGGCTGCCGAAGCGGCATCTCCACAGTGCGCAGCTCGAGCTCCCGGCGCGCCGGCTGTTCGGGGTCGAGCTGCATTTCGGGCGCGGCGTCGCGCCGGACGGCTTCGCCTGGGCCGTCCCGGTCGTCCGGCCGAACGGAAGCTTCGTCCGCGTCGGCGCGATGGCGTCGGCCGATGCGTCCGGCTGCTACGCACGGATGATCGCGCGCATCGCAGAACGGTGGGGCATCGACGACCAGGGTGCGCCGCCACGACAGAAGATGCTGCCGCTCGGCGCCATCAAGCGGACCTACGCGGATCGGCTGCTCGTCGTCGGCGATGCGGCCGGGCTCGTGAAGCCCACGACCGGTGGCGGCATTCACTACAGCGTGCTCAGCGGCAGGCTCGCCGCCGAAACGGCGGCCGCGGCGCTGCGGCACAACCGGCTCGATGCAGCCGCGCTGTCGGCCTACGAGCTCGCGTGGCGGACGCGGCTCGCCGCCGAGTTCGAAGCGCAGCATGCGCTCCGGGCCATCGTGACCCGCCTGACCGACGCCGAGATCGACAGCCTGTTCGACCTCGCCTGCACGGACGGCATCATGCCGATCGTGCGGCGGACGGCCAAGTTCAACCATCATCGCCATCTCATCTTCGCCTTGTTCAAGCATCCGCCCGCGCGGCGCATCCTGCTGCGGGCGTTCGCCGGCTGACCGATGACTCCATCGATCCTTCGGCCTGATCCGCTGCCGGCGCTCGCATCGCGCGTCCGCCGACTCGCCGTGCCCTGCCGGCTGTTGGTCGGCGTGGCGCGTGCGGACGGCCGTCTCGACGCCCACGCGTGGCTCGAGCACGACGGACGCGTGGTCGTCGGGGGCGCCGTCGACCGTGTTGCGACGATCTGGACGGACGAGTGAAGATGGCGGAGCTGTCCCTCGACGATGCCGTGAGCGTGCCCGACGTGGTCTTGTCGCGCGAGCTGCAGGGCGAGACGGTGGTGCTGAACCTGGATACCGGCATCTACTTCGGCCTCGACAGGATGGCGACCGCGATGTGGGAGGCGATTCGCCACGGCGACACGCTGAGGGCAGCCTTCGACGCGTTGATCGAGGACTACGACGTCGCTCCCGACGTCCTCGAAGGCGATCTGCTGGATCTCGCCGACAGGATGCTGGCTCGCGGCCTCATCCGCCGCCGGCAGTCCGCCACGCCGTGAGCGGCTCTGCTGCCCGGTTCGACGCCGACTGACAGGCCCCGACCCTCGCCTGCGACAAAAGGCCGGCCTCCCATCGGAGGCCGGCCTTTTGTGTGTGGAGGGTCGGTTCCTCGACATGTGGCGGCAGCCGGAAGCAGCAGTCCGGATGACGCGCGTCGCGGAGGCGTCGGGCGGCCTCGTCGGGCGGCACAGGCGTGGAGCCGTTGCGGTCAGCCGACCGGCGGTGGCCCGCCGCCCTGCCCCCGATCGCGTACGCCTGCCGCATCGTCGGTGGCGCGCCCAGGTGGTGCCGATGACCGCCCCGTCAGAACGTCTGACGTATCGGCCACCGCGATCGCCGCGAGCAGGGCGAACAGGACGCCGTTGGCCGGGAGACGCAGTCCCGTCTCCCAAAGGCTCTGCACCGCGGCCCCGACCAGTCCGCCGGTGGCGCCGGCGCGAATCCAGTAGAACGACGAGCGATCGCGGCGAAGCCTGCCGGCCACCGTCGAGGTGAGGGCGACGAGGGCGACGAGGCCCGGAACGGCCAGCAGCACGCCGCCCTCCGCCAGGAGCTGAAGGTACTCGTTGTGCGCGTGGTTGAAATAGAAGTACCGGCGCGGGCTGCTCTGGTAGACGAGCATGCCGCGTTCGTAGGCCCCGGCGCCGACGCCCGTTCGCCAGAAGTCGGCGACCATCGGCCAGGTCTCGCGCCAGATCTCGCGCCTGCCGCCCAGGCCGCGCGTCACGGCGTCGCCAAACCGATCGGCGAGGACGCCGACGTTGGCATAGGTCGCGCCGACGGCCACCACCGTGACGATGGCCGCCGCGAGCCAGGCGCGCCCGCGGCCTGCCATCCGGCCGCGCGACAGCCAGACGAACGCCGCCAGGCCCACCGCGCCGCCGATGAACCCCGACCGCGACGTCGTCGCGAGCAGGGCGCCGGTCATCAGGCAGACCGATCCGGCGAGCCACAGGCCGGTGTCGTCCAGCGCCGACTCCACGTCCGGCGCGCCGGCGGCGTCACTGCCGAACGCACGGAATCGCGCGACGACGTAGCCGATGACGAGCGGCAGCGCCATGACGAGCCAGGTGGCCAGGTCGTTCCGGTTCACGAACGGACTGAACGGCTGGGCGTCGGTTGCGACCGGACGCCAGACCCAGTAGAGCAGCCGCGGCGACGTGGCATGTTGGAGGATTGCGACGGCACCCGCCGCGAGGCCCATCGCTGCGATCGACCGCAGCAGCGCCCGCGGGCTGCGCCGCGCGAGCACGCGGCGCGCACACCAGAACGCCAGGAGCATCACGCCGGCCGCGGCCAGCGCCCAGACCGTCGACGCGGGATCGATCGACAGAGGCCTCGGGGCCATCCGCAGGGGATCGGCCGCCGCGTCGAGCCTCAGCTGCTGGTCGACTGCGACCGCGTGTGGCGACACGGCGAGGCGGATAGCCGGGGGAAGCGGCACGAGCTGGAGCGCGGCGCATGCGAACCACGCGAGCAGGGCGAGGTCGAGCAGCCGGTTGGGCGGGCTCAGGACGGGCGGGCGGACGCGGGCGGTCAGCAGGAGGGCGCCGACGACGAGCGGCACGAGCGTCCATGCGTAGACGCCCGCGAAGGCAAAGAGCGCCCACGCGGCCAGCAGGACGAGGCCGCGCGGGGAGACCGGGCGCCTATGAGGCCGCTTCCGCGTAGTAGTTCTTGTACTGGTGGCCGTAATAGCGCGAATAGTAGTACTTGTTGCGCGCGAAATCGACTCTGTTCAGGACGACCGCCGCATGGCGCGGATGGCTCGACATGATCGTCTCGAGCGCGCGCTCGGCCAGGCGCCGGCGCGTCATCTCGGCGCCGATCACGAAGGTGACGCCGGAGACCGACGGCGCGAGAATCACCGCGTCGGTCACGGCGAGCACCGGCGGTGTGTCGATGATGATCCAGTCGAACGGGCCGTGCGCCAGGTTGGTCAGGAGCGTCTTCATCCGCTCGGACGCCAATAGCTCCGACGGATTGGGCGGCGTGCGGCCGGCGGTGATCGCGAGGAGGTTCGGATCGACGGTCCGCTGGATCACGTCGCGCACGCGGGCCTG
Organism: uncultured Acidobacteriota bacterium; assembly: GCA_963840225.1. Classification (GTDB taxonomy): domain Bacteria; phylum Acidobacteriota; class Vicinamibacteria; order Vicinamibacterales; family CAVVIG01; genus JBLMXQ01. Next base: position 179,315 of record CAWIYH010000003.1, on the reverse strand, counting down.
CCCGATCAGCACCTGCGACAGGCCGCGCTCGTTCGTCAGCCGCAGGGGCCGATGCAGCCCCGGACGCCGCATGTCGCCGTCGATGAGCAGGACGCGCGCGCCGCCGAAGGCGAGCGCCATCGCGATGTTGCACGCCGTGGTCGTCTTGCCCTCGAGCGGCTGGGCGCTGGTCACGGCCAGGATCTTGGTGCCCTCGCCCGGATACTGGGCGATGAGCGACGTGCGCAGCGCCCGGAAGGCCTCGCCGAAGTCGTGCGGTACGCCCGAGGACGCCAGCACCGGATGCTTGTCGCCGCGGACCGACGGCACCAACCCGAGAAACGGCAGCTTCAGGCGCCGGGTCACGTCTTCCGGCGTCTTGATCGTGTCGTTCATGTAGTCGAGGCCGAACGCCACGCCGACCGCGAGCACCAGGCCGACGGTCAGCGACAGCAGCCACGTCCGGCGGCCCGTCGGCGCCATCGGCGCCTTCGGTACCTCGGCGTGATCGACGACGCGGACGTTGTTCGCGCGGCTGTTGCTCGAGACCCGGAGCTCGTTCTCGCGCTGGAGCAGCGCTTCGGAGACCTGCCGGTTGCTCTTCGCCTCGCGCTCCATCATCCCGTAGTTGATCCCCTTCCGGCTCAGATCCGCGGCGTCGGCCTTCGCGGCCTCGAGGTTGCGCGTGAGCGTCTGCTCCTCCAGCACCGCCGTGTCGTAGTCGTTCTTGATCGACTGCAGCACCTTGGCCGTTTCCGTCTGCAGCTGCCGCTCCGTGTCCTGGAGGGCTGCGTTGATCTTGACGATTTCCGGATGCTTCTCGCCGTAGCGCTCCGACAGCCGCACCCGCTCGCGCTGCAGGTCGGTCAGGTGCGACCGGATGGCGATGAGCTGCGCGTTCTGCGCGACGATCGGGAGCGTGTCGCCCGCCGCGCCCGGCGCCAGCACGCGCACCTGGTTGTAGAGCGCTTCTTTCTGGACGCGCGTGGTCTTGGCCCGGATGACGGCGTCGTTGAGCTGGTTGAGCCGCGAGCCGATGATGTTCTGCTTGTCGTCGAGCGACAGCGCGTTTTCCTTGTCCCGATACTCCGCGAGCGCGCGCTCGGAGTCCTCGACCTTCTTCTGCTGGTGGGCCAGCTCCTTGTCGAGCCACTCGACCATGTTCTCGGTGGTCTGGAGCTTCACGGCCAGGTTCTGCGCCACGTACTCGTCGACGAGCGCGTTGGCCGCGCGGGCGGCGAACTTCGGGTCCATCGACGCGAACGTCACGTCCACGAGCCGGCTGCCGCGCACCGGGTCGACGCCGACCCGGCCGATGAACGCGCTGATGAGCGCCGATTCGTCCGGCGTCTCGTCCGGCCTCGGCGGCTCGACCGGCTCGACCGGTGGACGGACGAACCCGATCACGCGGTGCTCGAGGTCGCGCAGCATCGTGATTGGCGTCGACGGCGGCGTGGCGGTGCCGTTGAACTCGGGCACGCTCCCCAGATTCAGCTTCCGCACGACCTGGCGCGTCAGATCGCGGCCCTTCAGGATCCGGTACTGTGTCTGGTAGTACGGCTCCGGATCTTCGTAGTAGTCCGCGTTGGTCAGGCCCGGGACGACCGTCATCGACCGCTCGTCCTCGATCAGGATCCGCGCCTGCGCCTGGTACAGCTGGATGCTCGTGTACCCTTGAATCATCATCGCCGCCGTCGTCAGGACGAACACGGTCACGGCGATGCGGCGGTAGCGGTACAGCACCGCGATACGATCCAGGAGATGGACGTCGTTTTCCGCACGGTAGGTCTGGCCCTGGCCGTGGGACGACTGGCCGGACGCGGCACCGGATCCGCCAGAATGGGGAGAGGATGCGGGACGCGGGCCAGTGTGCGTGGTTTCGGACATCGATGGTCACCGCACCGGGCTGGCAGGCTGTCCCGTGACGGCGGTCGCCAGGACGCCGGCCGCTGCCGCGGCCGAGGCCACCACGAGGGCCGAGCCCGTCGAACGGCCCAGCAGCCCGCCGAGGGGCGCCGAGCCTAACGGCAGCTTGACGACCGTCGAGAGCGACTCGCCCGCGTTGATATTCAGGATCTGGCTCGCGGCGAGCACGCTCTGGTCGTTCGCCACGAGTTCCACGATGTAGCTGCCGGGGTCCACCGCGCGAAAGGCGAAGAGGCCGACCTCGTCGGTGGTCTGTGCGTCGATGATCCGTCCGGTGCGGGCGTCGCGAAGCCGGATGCCGGCTTTCGCGAGTCGAGCGCCGTTCGAGTTGAGCGCGTTCCCCTGGATCACGCCGAACACGCTGGCTCTGGTTCCCGCCAGCAGCGTCGAGACCGGACCCGAGCCCGCCTGCGACGCAGCCGGCGCCGGCTCCTGAGCGGCGACCGAGCCGCCGGCGGCGAGCAACAGGAGCAAAGTCAGAAAATGACGAGGCATGAGCATTCGCAGCGAGAACCGACTCGTCAAAGGTATCGGCAGAATGCCGCAATCCCTGAAGAGCCGTCATGAACTGGACTCTAGATGACTTTAAGTGCCTTAATGTTCATTAAGAGTATATTAGCACATCTGCCGGAATGCAACAACGGAGAACGCCGCTGCCCGGAGACCGACGCGGCGGCGTGCGGTTCAGCTAAACCATTGATCAGATTGGATCTTGTCTCATTCTAGCGGCTCACGGATCGTGATGGATCGGAAATCCGTTCGGGCGATGTTGTGGCGTGCATCGATCCTTGTCCTGGCGGCCGCGGCCGGCCTGACGCCGCTCCCCCCGGGGGGGATCGATCGCGTGTACTCGTCGGACCTGTATCTTCGATGGCAGCCCTGGCTGACCTCGGCCTCGAACCTCGTTCCGTTCGCGGTCTTCGACCTGCTCGTGCTCTGCCTGGGGGCGGCGTGGTTCGGCCTGGCCGCCGTCGATCGCTGGCGCGGTGGCCTGGCGTGGCTCGCGGTAGCCGGACGCGCGGCCGTGCGGACGGCGGTCTGGGCGGCCGCCCTTTATGTCGCCTTCATCGTCCTCTGGGGGCTGAACTATCGCCGCGTGCCGCTGGCCGACAAGCTGCAGTTCGAGGCCGCCGGCGTGTCGGCCGCGGCGGCACGCTCGCTCGCCGTCCGTGCCGTCGACGACCTCAACGCCCTGCACGATCGCGCGCACGCCGGACTGTCGAACGGGGACGAGGCGCCTCGCGAGCTTCCGACGCTGTTTGCGCGTGCGGAGCGCGCGCTGGGCGCATCGCGTCTGGCCGTGCCCGGACGGCCGAAGCGCTCCATCTTCGATCTGTACTTCCGCCGGGCCGGCGTGGCCGGGATGATCGATCCGTATCTCCTCGAGACACTGGTCGCGAGCGATCTGCTGCCATTCGAGCGTCCGTTCGTGATCGCCCATGAATGGGGCCACCTCGCGGGCTACGCCGACGAGAGCGAGGCGAACTTCGTCGCCTGGATCACGTGCCTGCAGGGGCCGCCCGCGTTTCAGTACAGCGCCTGGATGGCGCTCTTCGGAGATATCATCGCGTCGGTGCCCCGCCGCGATCGCGCGGCCCTCGTCGCCGCGCTGGGTCCCGGGCCCCGCGCCGACATCCGCGCGATGCGCGAACGCGCCCTCCGCAACATCTCTCCGCCGGTGTCGATGGCGGGGTGGCGGGTCTACGATCGGTACCTCAAGGCCAACCGCGTCGAAGCCGGGACGGCGAGCTATGCGGCGGTCGTGCGGCTCCTTCTCGGCGTGCGCTTCAGCGACGGCTGGGTTCCGCTACGCAAGTGAGAACGGCGCGGCGAGCTTCTGAGGGCGGTCGCCATCGTACGACACCGCGGCGAGGAAGAGCCCGGAGGCCGGAGCGGTGAGGCGCGCCGGGACATCGGACGCCTCGCTCAGAAAGCGGGTGGCATCGGACGGGTCGAGCCCGCCGCGGCCGACCTCCACGAGCACGCCGACGATCCGGCGCGCCATCTTCCAGAGGAAGTGCGAGCCTTCGATGCCGACCAGCACGAGCGCGCCGTCCTCCGCCACCTCGACCCGGTCGAGCACAACCTTCGTCGAGCGCTTGTCGGGCCCGTCGTCGGCGGCGGCGAACGACCGGAAGTCTCTCCTGCCCGGAAACGCCGCGGCGGCGCGCCGCATCCGCGCGACGTCGAGCGGTTCCCGCACCCACCAGACGTACGGCTTGGCGAACGCGGTGCGGCGGCGCGCGATCTGGTAGACGTAGAAGCGGCCGACGGCGTCGTGGCGCGCGTGAAACCGGTGCGGCACGACGACCGCGTCGAGGATGTTGATGTCGGCCGGAAGCTCGTCGTTGAGACGCCGCCGGAGCGTCTCGGGCGGCATGGTCGCGGCGACGTCGAGGTGGGCGATCTGGGCCAGCGCGTGCACGCCGGCGTCGGTCCGGCCGGCGCCGTACAACTCGAAGTCGACGCGGCCGGTCACCGAGCGGACCGCCCGATCGATTTCCCCCTGGACCGTTCGGGCGTTCTTCTGGATCTGCCAGCCGCTGTAGCGGGTGCCAGCGTATTCGATGGTCAGCTTGAATCGGGCCACGCGTCAATTCTAGGCGGGCGGCCCGTTTCCGCTATTCCGCCCGCAGCGCCTGCATCGGGTCGATTCCCGCCGCGCGCCGCGCCGGCACGAAGCAGGCGAACACGGCCACGGCGGCGATGACGGCGGCGACCGCCGCGAAGGTCGGGGGGTCGCCCGGGTGCACCTCGAAGAGCAGGCGCGCGGCCGTGCGTGCCAGGGGAAGCGCCACGGCGAGCCCGATGCACAGGCCTGCGATCACGGGCGCCAGTCCCTGGCCGACCACCAGGCCGATCACCGAGCCGCGCGGGGCCCCCAGCGCCATCCGGACGCCAATCTCGCTCGTGCGCCGACTGACCGCGAACGAGACGACGGCCGCGATCCCGGTTGCCGTGATGACGAGCGCCATCACGGCGAACAGCGAGACGAGGAGCATCGTGAGGCGCGGCGAGGCGAGCGATTTGGTGCGCGCGTCCTCGAGCGTCTCGATGCGGCTGAGTGGCTGCTTCGGGTCGATCCGCCGGACGACATCCTGCACGGTCCGGCCGAGGGCGCGCGGGTCGCCGGCCGTCCGCAGCATGACCGTCGCCGCCAGCGGTCCGCTCTGGCCGAGGGGCAGGTAGACCTCGTCGACCGGCGCGCTGTCGAGGCCGTACTGGCGCACGTCGTTCACCAGGCCGACCACCCTTGTCCAATGCCGGCCGTTGTCGAAGGACACGCGCCGGTCCACCGGATCCTCACCGCCGAAGAGATGGCGCATCGTCGTCAGGTTGACGATCGCGACGCTCGGCGCGTCCGCCCGATCGGCGTCGGTGAATACCCGGCCGCGCAGCACGCGCATGCCGATCGTCCGGAAGTACTCGGGCGAGATGACGCGGAAATCGGCCTGCGGCGCGGGCCGGTCGGCCGGGACGGGATGGCCCTCCACGATGAAGTCGTTCTTGTAGGGGGTCGACTGATCGAGCGGGAAGATGATGGCGATTGCCGAGGCGTTCACGCCCGGTTCGGCCTTCACGCGGTCGAGGATCTGGCCGAACACGGCGCGCCGCTTCGCCGCGCTGTCGTACTTCACCCAATCGAGGTTCACGCGCGCCGTCAGCACGTGATCGGCGTCGTATCCCGCGTTCACCTCCGCGAGGTGGATGAAGCTGCGGACGAGGAGCCCCGCCCCGATCAGCAGCACGAACGAGATGGCGACCTGCGCGGCGACGAGCGCGTACCGGGCGCGGGCGCCCGAGCCGCCCGTCGAGCGCGCGCCGTCCTTCAGCCCGCCGGTCAGCTCCGTCCTGCGGGAGAAGGCCGGAATCAGCCCGAACAGCAGGCCCGTGGCCAGGGTGACGGCGGCGGCAAACGCCAGGACGGCCGGATCGAGCGCGATCTCGCCCGCGCGCGGCGTGAAGCGCGCCGTGAAGGCGACCAGCAGGCCCTTCACCAGCGCGGCAGACACCAGGCCCATGGCGCCGCCTCCGGCGGCGAGCAGCAGGCTCTCGGTGAGGAGCTGACGCGCGATTCGGAACCGACCGGGCCCGAGCGCGGCCCGCAGCGACAGCTCGCGTTCGCGCCCGCCCAGCCGCGCCAGCGTCAGGTTGGCGACGTTGGCGCAGACGAGCATCAGCACGAAGCCGGTGATGGCCAGGAGCACGAGCAGCGTCGGACGCGCGCGCCGCGTCAGCTCGTTCCTGACCGACAGTGCCACGGTCGTGAAGCCGGCGCCGTCGGCTCCCTTGTACGCGGCCGGATCGGCGGCCGCCATCCGCCTGGCGATGACCGCCAGGTCGGCGCTGGCCCGCGCGACGCTCACTCCCGGCCGCAACCGTCCGATCGCCGATACCATCCGCATCGTCCGATCCTCGGCCATCGACGGCGACGATCGGAACGGGCACGCCGACACCGGCATGTAGACGTCGTTCTCCTGCGGAAACTGCGGCACGGGGGGCAGCACGCCGACGACGGTGTGGACCTTGTCGTTCATCTCGAACGTGCGCCCGACGACGTGCGGATCGCCGCCGAGCGCGCGCTGCCAGTAGTCGTAGCTGAGGACGAGCACGGGCGGCGCATCCTTGCTGTCGTCGCTCGCGACGAAGGTGCGGCCGAGAACCGCCCGGAGCCCGAGCACGTCGAAGAAGTCCGCCGACACGACGCCGGTCTGGACGCGTGAGGCGTCGCCGCGACCCAGCAGGTTGAACGACATCTGGTGGTACTCGACGACGGCATCCAGCGTTGCGGCCTGCGCCCGGTAGTCGGCCACTTCCTTGGCCGACAGCGACAGGTCCGAGATGCCGATGCCCGGGGCCTCCTGGCGGATCTCGACCAGGCGGTCGCCGTGGGCGTAAGGGAGCGGGGCCAGGAGCACGGCGTGCACGACGCTGAAGAGCGCCGTATTCGCCCCGATGCCGAGCGCGAGCGTCACGACGACGACGGCGGCATAGCCGGGGTGCTTGTGGAGGCTGCGCACGGCGAACCGGAGGTCCTGCCGCAGCGCGTCGAGGGCGCGCACGCCCCACGAATCACGGCAGTCGTCCTTGACTTCGGCGACACTGCCGAAGCTGCGCAGGGCGGCGGCGCGCGCGTCGGCCGGCGTCATGCCGCGCCGCACGTTCGCCTCGGTCTCGAGCGCCAGGTGATGGCGCAGCTCGTCGTCGAGCTGGGACTCGAATCGATCGGACCGGACCGTGCCGCGGAGGCGGCGCAGGAGAACCAGCAACGATGGCATGACAGACCCTCATGGTCGAACGGCCGCGGCGTTCGCGCGGCGCCAGGCCCGCGCCGCACCGACCGGGCGATTGAGGGAGGACGCCCGGTCAGGCGTGCTGGAGGACGCGGGCGACCGCGGTCGCGACCCGTTCCCAGTTCGCCGTTTCTTCCGCCAGCTGCGTGCATCCGGCTTTCGTGAGCCGATAGAACTTCGCCCGCCGGTTGTTGTCGGAATCGCCCCACGACGACGCTATCCACCCCTGCTGCTCGAGGCGGTACAGCGCCGGATAGAGCGACCCCTGGTTCACCCGCAGGACGTCTTCCGAGACCTGCTGCAGGCGCTGGGCGATGCCCCAGCCGTGCATCTCGCCCGACGCCAGCGTCCGGAGGATCAGCAGGTCCAGCGTTCCCTGCAGGAGGTCGCTTTTCGCGGGCCCCTTCATGTTTCTCCTGTAGACGACCGACAAGAAAAATAGGTTCCCGGGGCGGTCCCGGTCAGGCCGGGAGGAGGGGGCGCCGGAGTCTCCGCGCTATACTGACGCGGCCCCATGGCCCCTCCTGCTCCGCGGCTCGTCGTGACCGACTCCCTCGGGCGGCGCATCGTTCCCATCGACAAGGCGACGTTTGCCATCGGGCGGCGGAGCGACACGGACCTTCACCTGCCCGGCGCCGACGTGTCGCGCCTGCACGCCGAAATCGTCGCCGGCGACGGGACGTGGACCCTCTACGATCGAGGATCGCGGTTCGGCACGTTCGTCAACGGCGTGCGCGTCGCGGAGCACCCCCTGGCGGAAGGCGATCACATCCGGTGCGGCCAGGCCGACGACACCACGATCGTGTTCGCCGTCGGCGACGAGACGCCGTCAGTCGAGCGCAGCGCGGTGGCCGCGGCCGGCGAGCTGCGTCAGATTACCGCCCTCCTGGAGGGACTGCGGGCGCTCGGATCCGGTCGCGTGCTGGACGAGGTGCTGGCGCTCGTGCTCGACTCGGCCATCGACGTCACCGGCGCCGAGCGCGGGTTCATCATGCTCGCGAACGACCGCCGCGAGCTCGAGTTCAAGCTGGCCCGCGCGCGCGGCAAGGTGACACTGTCGGGGCGGACGTTCGACACGAGCCGCAAGATTCCGGAGGCGGTGTTCGCCACCGGCCGCGAGACGGTCGTCGAGGACCTGCTCGACAGCGACCTCGCCCAGCTCCACACGGGCACCGTGGCGCTCGGCATTCGTCACGTGCTCTGCACGCCGCTGCGCCTCGTGCGCTATCTCGAGCGCGCCGATCAACCGTCGGATGACGCCGTCATCGGCGTGCTGTACCTCGATAGCCGTGAGCGTGGCGCGCTGCAGTCGAGCGCCGGCCGGGCGGCCCTCGAGACGTTGAGCGCGGAAGCCGCGCTGGCCATCGAGAACGCCAGGCTGTACCGCGAAGCGCTCGAGCGTGCCAAGCTGGATCAGGAGCTCAAGGTCGCGGCCGGCATTCAGCAGGCCATGCTGCCGCCGCCGCGGCGGAGCGGCGGCTTCTTCCAGGCGGCGGCCGCGTCGATCCCGTGCCGGTCGGTGGGCGGCGACTTCTTCGACTACGTCGATCTGCCGTCCGGGCAGTTCGGGTTCATCGTCGGCGACGTGGCCGGCAAGGGGTCGCCGGCGGCGCTCCTGGCGGCGGCCGTACTCGGGATGTTCAGCGCGGAGGCTGGCTACCAGAGCGCCGCGGCGGCCCTCGTGACCCGCCTCAACCACGGCCTGTTCCGCCGCGCGATCGAGTCGAAGTTCCTGACCGCCTTCTACGGGATGATCGCCCCGGACGGCGCGTTCAGCTACTCGAATGCGGGACACAATGCGCCGGTCCTGGTCACCTCGACCGGCGTGAGGCGCCTCGAGACGGGCGGGACGGTGCTCGGCCTCTTCGAGCACAGCGTCTGGGAGCAGGAAACCGTGATGCTGGCGCCGGGCGATTTCGTGGTGGCGTTCAGCGACGGCGTCACCGAGGCGCTCGACCCCGGCGGCGAGGAGTTCGGTGACGACCGGCTGCTCGACGCCATCCAAGCTCATCGGCACGAGGATCCGTCGCGTGTCGTGGACGGCCTGCTCGAGCGGGTCAGGAGCTTCAGTTCGGGCGCCGTCCAGAACGACGATGTGACCGTTGTGCTCGTCCGTTACGGGCGATAGGGCTGGCGGTCCGGCCGGCGTGAACCCTTTTGGCCACTTCGGGGTCTAAAGACCTAAGAGGAGAAATCATGGCGAAGCGTTCCACCACCGGCGTTGTGTGCCCGAGGTGTGGCGTCCCGAGCGCCAAAATCATTGGCCGTTCGGAGGCGCTGCCCGTTCTGTACCTCAAGTGTGACGACTGCGGCCGGACCTCGATCGCGCCCGAATAGCTCTCACCGACCCCGATCCATGTTCGCCAGCGCGAAGGACCACTCGCTGGCCAGTTCCTCGATGCGTTTGTCGGTCGGCCGGTACCCGTGCGAGGCCTCGGTCTCGACCCGGATCAGCACCGGCCGATCGCACCCCTGGGCCCGTTGAAGGGTTGCGGTGAACTTGAACGAGTGGCTCGGCACGACCCGGTCGTCGTGGTCCGCCGTGGTCACAAAGGTGGCCGGATAGCAGGTCCCCGGCTTGAGGTTGTGGAGCGGGGAGTACTTGTAGAGGTACTCGAACGCGGTCCGATCGTCGGCGGAGCCGTACTCGGTCGCCCACGCCGCGCCGCCGGTGAACTTGTGGTAGCGCAGCATGTCCATCACGCCGACCGCCGGGAGCGCGACGGCAAAGAGGTCCGGGCGCTGCTCCATCACGGCGCCGACCAGCAGCCCCCCGTTCGACCCGCCCATGATCCCGAGCGTTTTCGGCGACGCGTAGCCCTCCTTCACCAGATATTCGGCCGCGCCGATGAAATCGTCGAACACGTTCTGCTTCTTCTCCAGCATTCCCGCTTCGTGCCACGCCTCGCCGTACTCGCTGCCGCCGCGGATGTTGGCGGTCGCCCAGACCCCGCCGCGCTCGAGCCACGCGGGCAGGTCGGGGCGGAACGCCGGCAGGGTCGCGATGTCGAACCCGCCGTAGGCGTAGAGCATCGTCGGATTGGCGCCGTTGTTCTCCAGCCCCTTCCTGTGCGTGATGAATATCGGCACGCGCGTGCCGTCCTTCGAGCGGAAGAACAGGCGCTGGGTTTCGTACCGCGACGGGTCGAAGGTCAGCTTCGGCGGCAGAAACGGCGTGCTCGACGCCGACGCCGGGTCGAACCGGAAGACCGTGGACGGGTAGAGCGGCGAGGTGAACGAGTAGAAGATCTCCGGTCGATCGAAGCGGCCGTAGGGGCCGGCCACGGTACCGAGGCCGGGGGGCTTCACCGCCGCCGCGGGCGATCCGTCGAGTGAATACAGGCGCACGCTGCTGGCGACGTCCTCGAGCGCATTCACCACGATTCGTCCGGCAATCAGGCTCGCCGAGTCGATGGCGTTCCGGCTCTCGGGCACGACCGTCTTCCAGCCGGCCGGATCGGGACGGTCGATCGGCACGGCGACAATCTTCCGGTTGGGCGCCTCGCGGTCGGTCATCAGATACAGCGTGCCCTTGACGACGCCGAGCGGGCTGTAGGCGGCGGTGTGCCCCGGGTAGAGCGGCACGACGGGCGCATCGAGCCGGGGCGCCAGGGGATCACCAAGATCCTTCACGAACAGCTCGTTCTTGTTGCTGGTGCCCTTGTTCGTCACGAAGAAGAGGTACCGGCCGGTCTCCTCGATCTGCGCGTCGATGAACAGTGTGGGGTCGTCAGGCCGCTCGTAGAGCAGACGATCGGACGACTGCGGCGTGCCGAGGCGGTGGTAGTAGATCTTCTTGTCACGAACCGCGACCTGCAGCGCCTTGCCGGGCGGCGGCTCAGGATAGCGGCCGTAGACGAAGCCCTTGCCCTCCTTGGTCCACTGGACGCTGCTGAACTTGACCCATCGGATGGCGTCCGGCAGCTGACGCCCGTCGGGGAGCGTCCGCACGTAGAGGGTGGACCAGTCCGATCCGCCTTCCGACTGCCCGTACACGAAATGCCCGCCGTCGGGGGCGGGGACGAAGTCCGACAGGGCCACCGAGCCGTCCGGCGAGAGCGTGTTCGGGTCCAGGGCCACGGCGTCGGGACCGTCGAGGGCCGTGCGCATGTAGATGACCGACTGCTTCTGGAGGCCGGAGTTGCGGCTGTAGAACCAGCGTCCGCCTTCGAACTGCGGCGAGGTGGTCTTGGGGAAGTTCCACAGCTCGGTGATGCGCTGCTTGAACGCATCGTGGGGCCCCAGCGCGCCCAGGTACGAGGCCGTGAGGCGGTTCTCGGCGTCGACCCATTCCTTGACGTCGGAAGAATTGAGGTCCTCCATCCAGCGGTACGGATCGGCGACCTTCGTGCCGAAGTAGTCGTCCACGACGTCCCCTTTGTGGGCCGCCGGGTACTTGAGGGCGACCGACGCGGCGACGAGCGCCACTGCAAACGACGTCTTGAGCATGTCGCGAGTCTAGCATTGCCGCGTCGGGGTAGAGTAGGCGCCGACGGGAGGACTGCCATGAAATCACGACTGCTGGTCGCGGCCCTGGGCCTCGCCGCGACCGCCGCATCCGCCGGCGCGCAGGCGGTCACCGGACCGAAGGCGACCGCGTTCGCCGCGATCGATCGCAATCAGGACGCAATCGCGAAGGTGGGCGACACGATCTTCAGCTACGCCGAGCTCGGCATGCAGGAGTACGAGACGAGCGCGCTGTGCGTGCGCCTGCTCAAGGACATGGGCTATACGGTCGAGACCGGCGTCGCCGGCATTCCCACGGCCATCCTGGCCACCTATGGATCGGGGCGTCCGGTGATTGCCGTGCACGTCGAGTACGACGCGGTCCCGAGCGGCTCGCAGGCGGCAGGCGTCGCCGACCATCAGCCGATCGTCGCCGGCGCGCCCGGCCACGCCGAAGGGCACAACACGAACGCCGCGCTCTGGATTGGCGCGGCCTATGCCGTCAAGCAGGCGATCGATCAGCACCACCTCGCCGGCACGATCGAGCTCTTCTCGGCGCCGGCTGAGGAGCAGGGGGTCAGCCGGCCGTACTTCGTGCGCGACGGCTACTTCAAGGACGTCGACGCCGCCTTTCACGCGCACGTCGGCTCGGACCTGTCGACGAGCTACGGCCTACGCCAGTACGCCGTCATGTCGGTCGAGTACGAGTTCTTCGGCAAGACCGCACACGCAGCCGTCGCGCCGTGGACCGGCAAGAGCGCCGGCGACGCCGTGAAGTTGATGGACGTCGGCTGGGATGTGCTGCGCGAACACCTGCCGCCCACCCAGCGCAGCCACTCGACCATTCTCGACGCGGGCGTCCAGCCCAACGTCGTTCCCGATTACGGCAAGATCTGGTTCTACTTCCGCGAGGCCACCTACGAAGGCGCGAAGGCGCTGTACGACAAGGCGCACGACGTGGCGCAGGGCGCCGCCCTGATGACAGCGACGACGTGGAAGGAGCAGATCCTCTCGGCCTGCTGGCCGACGCGCGACAACCAGACGATGGCCGAAGTCGTCCAGGCGAACATCGACCTGGTCGGGCTGCCGGCCTGGACGCCCGAGGAACAGGCGCTCGCCCGGCGGATTCAGCACGCGGCCGGCCAGAAAGAGGCCGGGCTCGAGACCGCGCTCCATCCGCTGCAGCCGGCCGTCCAGAGCACGTCGTCGAACGACTCGGGCGACATCACCTGGACCGTGCCGCACGGACGCATCACGTTCCCCGCCAACATCCCCGGCGTCCCGTTCCATCACTGGGCCGCGGCCGTCGCAGAGGCGACCTCGATTGCTCACAAGGGCGAGGTGGTTGGCGCGAAGGTGATGGCCGGCTCGATCATCGATCTGATCACGAGACCAGAGCTGCTCGCCAGGGCGAAGGAGACCTTCGCTCAGGAGGTGGCCGGGTCGACGTATCGCTCGCTGCTGCCGTCGGGCCAGAAGCCGCCGGTCGACCTCAACGCCGCCGAGATGGCGAAGTACCGCGAGCTGATGAAGCCTCACTACGTGAAGGAGGAGATTCACTTCCGCTGACGGCGGCACCCGGCGCCACAATGGCGTGGAGGCGGGCCTGGCCACCGATTCGACACGAGGGAAGGAGGCGGACATGATCGCGCGACGCCGTGTGCTAGGGGCCACGTTGTTTGGAGGACTCGCCGGCACGTTGGCGCCGTCGGGCAGCGCGGGCGCGGAGCCGGCCGACATCTCCGATCAGCTGGCGCGCGAAGTCGTCGAGGCGCTCAAGAACCTCCGGCAGGCGATCGAGGCGCCACGGCATTTCAGCGAGCTCAGCGGAATCCGCGCCAGGCAAGTCGACTTCTTGCGGGCGCAGGGCAAGCTCCCCGATTTCATCGACGTCGCCGTCGACGTCTGGTTTGCCCTTCACGACTGGCACGTCCAGTATCGTCAGCCGGTGACGATCGGCCGCGACGCGACGGGGCGCTACACGATCCGCGTCCTGGACACGTCGGTCGTGCTGCGCCCCGACGCGGCGGCCGGCTATATCGGCCCGGCGTACGACAGCCGCTGAGTCGACATCCTGAATGTCGGCGTAAATCGTTTGTTTCTTGGGGTTTGGCTTGCCAGCCCGGGGTGCGCGCCCGGCGGCCGCTTCGTATCCTTATCGGGGGTGACAACAAATTACACAGGCAACCGCCCGCTACCACCCGTATACTGCGCGTAACGCTCACGGAGCCCGTGCTTTACCGGGTGAGCGCACGAGCGTCGAGGGGACGGATGAAGAGCATCATCAGCGCGGCGATCGCCGTGGCTCTGGCGTCGCCAGGCCTCGCCGCTCAGAGCCACCGATCGAACCGAGCGCCGACCCAGACGGCCCCGAAGCTGGCGGTGTCGCACGACACCAGCCCGATGTCGGTCGAGGCCCAGAATCAGCTCGTCAATCACTTCTGCCTCGGCTGTCACGACGACGACGGGCGCGCCGGCGGGCTGTCGTTTCAGGAGTTTTATCCCGACAAGGCCGACCAGCAGGCGGCGATCGCCGAGAAGATGATCGCGAAGCTGCGCGCCGGCATGATGCCGCCGGCCGTTGCGAAGGAGCGGCCGGACGCTGCCACTGTCAAGGCGTTCGTCCACGCGCTCGAAACGAAGATCGACACCGCGGCGGCGGCGCATCCCAATCCCGGCTGGCGTCCGTTCCAGCGTCTGAACCGGGCCGAGTACGCCAACGCCGTGCACGATCTGCTCGGACTCGACGTGGACGTGACCGCGTTCCTGCCGCCCGACACGATCAGCAAGGGCTTCGACAACGTCGCCGACGTGCAGGCATTCTCCCCGACGCTGATGGAGGGCTACCTGCGCGCGGCGAGCCAGATCAGCCGCCTCGCCGTCGGCGATCGGATCGCGTCGCCCACCTCGGTGACCTACAAGCTCGGACGCACCATGTCGCAGATGCGCCACGTCGACGGCGCCCCCATGGGCACGCGCGGCGGCATCTCGGTCGTGCACGTGTTCCCGGCCGACGGCAACTACGTGTTCTCGATGAACCTGCACAACGAGCCGCTCGGCGGGCTTTACGGCCGGACCACGATGAGCACCATGGGCTTCCACTCGCAGGTGGACGTCTCGATCAACGGCGAGCGGGTGGCGCTGCTCAACCTCAACACGCGGATGAGCGAGACCGACCCGAAGAACGGGCTGGAGCTGAAGAGCCCGCCCATCCACGTGAAGGCCGGCCCGCAGCGCGTGTCCGCGGCGTTCATCGAGCAGATGGAAGGGCCGATCGACGACCTCCTGGTGCCGCTCGAGAACACCCTGGCCGACGTGTCCATCAGCTTCGGCGTGACGGCGCTGCCGCACCTGCGTGACTTCACCGTCCTCGGCCCGACCGAGGTCACCGGCGTGTCCGACACCGTGAGCCGCCGGCGGATCTTCTCCTGCCGGCCCACGACCGCGGAGGAGGAACGGCCCTGCGCCGAGGGCATCGTCGGCCGGCTGGCCATCGAGGCGTACCGCCAGCCGCTGGAGCCGCAGGATCTGAGCGACCTGATGGGGTTCTACGATCAGGGTCGCAAGCGGGGCGACTTCGAATCGGGCGTGCGGTTCGCGCTCCAGGCCATCCTGGCGAGCCCGCGCTTCCTGTTCCGGATGGAGCAGGCGCCGGCGGCGCTGAGCGCGGCCGGCACCTACCGCGTGTCCGACCAGGACCTGGCATCGCGGCTGTCGTTCTTTCTGTGGGGCACGCTGCCCGATGCCGATCTCGTGAAGGCGGCCGACGCCGGAGATCTCGCGACGACGGCGGGACTGGCGAAGCAGGTCCGCCGGATGCTCGCCGATCCGCGGGCCGACGCGCTCTCGACCCGTTTCGCCGCGCAGTGGCTGCGGCTCCAGGACCTCGAGAAGATTCATCCCGACTACCTGCTCTATCCGCAGTACGACGACACGCTCGCCCGTGCCATGGCGCACGAGACCGAGCTGTTCTTCGACAGCATCGTGCGCGAGGACCGGAGCGTGCTCGACCTGCTGACGGCCGACTACAGCTTCGTCAACGGGCGCCTGGCGAGGCACTACGGCATTGCGAACATCACGGGTCCGGAATTCCGCCGCGTGACGCTGCCGCCGTACCGCCGGGGCCTGCTCGGCCAGGGCAGCATCCTGACGCTCACGTCGGTGGCCGATCGGACCTCGCCGGTGCAGCGCGGAAAGTGGATTCTGGAGGTGCTGCTCGGCATGCCGCCGCCGCCGCCGCCGCCCAATGTGCCGGCGCTCGACGACTCGGTCAAGGCGTCGGAGGGCGGCAAGCGCCTCACGACGCGCGAGCGCATGGAAGAGCATCGCAAGAACCCGGCGTGCGCCTCGTGCCACCGGGTCATCGATCCGCTTGGCCTCGCGCTCGAGAACTTCGACGTGACCGGCGCGTACCGGATCAAGGACAACGAGGTCTCCGTGGACTCGGTCGGCGAGCTCTACGACGGCACGACGATGAACGGGCCGGCCGGACTCGAGGCGGCGCTCCTGAAGCACTCCGACGTCTTCCTCCGGACCTTCACCGAGAGCCTGATGACCTACGCGCTCGGGCGCCGGGTCGAGTACCTACGACATGCCGACCGTCCGCCGCATCATCCGCGAGGCCGGGACGCACGACAACCACATCTCCGCGTTCATCCTCGGCGTCGTGGACAGCCAGGCGTTCCGGATGGGCAAGCCGCCCGCCGCCGAGACGACCACGATCAGCGCCGGTCGCGAGCGGTAGGCACACTCTCTACGAGGCACAAGGGCATGATCATCACGAAAAAGCACATTTCCCGTCGGACGGTCCTGAAGGGCATGGGCGTGACCGTGGCGCTGCCGTTGCTGGAGGCGATGGTGCCGGCCGGGACCGCCTGGGCCAAGACGACCGGCGGGAAGGTCCGGTTCGTCGCCATCGAGATGGTGCACGGCGCCGCCGGGAGCACCGCGATCGGCATCAAGAAGAACCTGTGGGCGCCGGCCGGCACGGGCCGTGAGTTCGATCTGTCCGCGACGAGCCTCAGCGCGCTCGCGCCGTTCGGCGATCACCTGACCATCGTCAGCAACACCGACGTGCGGAACGCCGAGGCGTTCACCGCACCGGAGATCGGCGGCGATCACTTCCGGTCGAGTGCCGTGTTCCTGACCCAGTCGCACCCGAAGCAGACGCAGGGATCGGACGTGCAGGCCGGCACGTCGCTCGACCAGTTCTTCGCGAAGCGCTTCGGGCAGGACACGGCGATTCCGTCCATGCAGCTCTGCATCGAGAACGTCGACCAGGCGGGCGGCTGCTCGTACGGGTATTCGTGCGTGTACACCGACTCGATCAGCTGGGCGACGCCCGGCCAGCCGCTGCCGATGATCCGCGACCCGCGCGTCGTCTTCGACCAGTTGTTCGGCGTTGGGGCGACGCCCGAGGAACGCGCCGAGCGGCGGATGGAGGACCGGAGCATCCTCGATTGGATCAGCGGATCGGTGGCCCGGCTCAAGAGCCAGCTCGGCGCGCCGGACCGCGCGCGGCTGAGCGACTACCTCGACGACGTCCGCGAAATCGAGCGCCGGATCCAGAAAGTCGAGGCGCACAACAGCAGCGGCGAGCCGCGGGAGCTGCCCGAGGCGCCGATCGGCGTGCCCGACTCCTTCGAGGAGCACGTCAAGCTGATGTTCGACCTGCAGGCGGTCGCCTTCGCATCCGACGTCACCCGCGTCTTCGCCTTCAAGCTCGGTCGCGACGCCTCGAATCGCGTCTACCCGGACAGCGGCGTCAAGACCGCGTTCCACTCCGCGTCGCACCACCAGGAGAAGGAAGAACGGATCGACGATTTCTCGAAGATCAACCGCTATCACGTCAGCATGGTTCCGTACTTCCTCGCGAAGCTGAAGAACACGCCCGATGGCGACGGGACGCTGCTCGACAACTCGCTGGTGCTCTACGGATCGCCGATGGGCGACTCGAACCTGCACAACCACAAGCGGTGTCCGCTGTTCCTCGCCGGGCACGCCGGCGGGACGCTCAAGGGGGGCATGCACGTGCGCGCGGCGGATGGCACGCCGATGGCCAATGCGATGCTGAGCGTGGCGCACGTGCTCGGGCTCGACGACCTGAGCCGCTTCGGCGACAGCACGGGCGAGTTCGATCTGAACGCCGTTCACCCGGCGCGGACCACGGTCTAGAGAGCGCCTGCGGCGACGCGAGCCCCAGGACATGGGTATCCGAGGGCGAGCATCAGCGTCAGTTCGCGGCGGGGGTGGGGCCCCGCCGCCAGCAGAGAGTGAGAGCGACGAGTATGTTGCGAACGAAGCTCACCGCTGGTCTGTGCGCCGGCGCGGTCGCGGCCTGGTGCCTGTCGGCGCTGCTCGTCGCGGCGCCGGGCGACACCACGATCGCCGACGCCGCCATGCGCGGCGACGCGGACGAGGTGCGCGCGCTGCTGAAGGACGCCGCCGACGTCAACGCGGCCCAGGGCGACGGGATGACCGCCCTGCACTGGGCGGCGATGCACGGCGACGCGGCGCTCGCGCAGGTGCTGATATACGCCGGCGCCAACATGAACGCCACGACGCGGCTGGGCGCGTACACGCCGCTCTACCTGGCGGCGAAGGACGGCCGTGCGGCGGTCGTCAAGACGCTGCTCGCCGCCGGCGCGAAGCCCGACGTGGCCACGCTGCGCGGCACGACGCCCCTGATGGTGGCGGCCGCCTCCGGCAGCGTCGACGCGGTGGCGGCGCTCGTCGAGCACGGCGCCGACGTCAATGCGGCCGAGTCGGTGCGCGGCGAGACGCCGCTCATGTTCGCCGCGGCGTACAATCGCGCGCCGGTCATCGAGGTGCTCGCCACGCACGGCGCGGACCTCAAGGCGTCGACGAAGGTGGTCGATCTGGCTGGCCTCAGCCGCGATCCCGCCGCGCTCCAGGCGATCGTCCGCGGCAACCCGCCCCCGCCGCCCAAGGAAGGCGAGAAGCCGGGCGAGCCGGCGGCCGCCAGCCCCGCGGGCAAGGAGAGCGCCGAGCCGGCGAAGGAGGCCGCGGCAACGCCGTCGCCCGCACGTCCCGCGGCCGGCCGCCCCGCAGCCGGCGGGCACGGGCGCGCGCCGCAGGTGCCCGGAGTGACCCGGAGCTACCAGCTCAACGAGCTCGTGAGCGCGCAGGGCGGCATGACGCCGCTGCTCCTCGCGGCCCGCGACGGATCCATCGACTCGGTGAAGGCGCTCCTGGCGGCCGGCGCGAACGTGAACCAGGTGAGCGCCGGCGACCGGTCGAGCCCGCTCCTGGTCGCGGTCGTCAACGGCCAGTTCGACGTCGCGAAGTTCCTGCTCGACCAGGGCGCCGATCCCAACCTGGCGGCCGACAACGGCGTCACGCCGCTCTACGGCGTGCTGAACTGCGAGTGGTCCCCCAAGGCGCTCTATCCGCAGCCGCGCGCGTTCCTGCAGCAGCACATCGCGTATCTGGACCTCGTGAAGGCGCTGCTCGACAAAGGCGCGAACCCGAACGCGCGCCTGACGAAGAAGGTGTGGTACTCGGGCTACAGCTTCGACCTCTCGGGCGTCGACGAGACCGGCGCGACGCCGTTCTGGCGCGCCGCCTACGGCGCCGACGTCGAGGCGATGAAGACGCTCGTTGCCTACGGTGCCGACCCGAACATCCCGACCGTCAAGCCGGCCGCCCGCGGCCGCTTCGGCGACGTGACGCGCGAGGTGAAGGACGTCTCGGGGATGCCGCCCGTGCCGGTCGGCGGTCCGGCGCTGACGCCCCTGCTGGCCGCCTCAGGCGCCGGCTACAGCGAGGGCTTCGCCGCCAACTCGCATCACTACGCGCCCACCGGCATGCTGGCCGCGGTGAAGTACCTGGTCGACGACCTGCACGCGGACGTCAACGCCAGCGACCACGAAGGGCGCACGGCGCTGCACAATGCCGCTTCCCGCGGCGACAACGAGATGATCCTGTTTCTCGTCTCGAAGGGCGCCGACGTCAACGCCGTGACGCGCGAAGGGCAGACGGTCGCCGACATGGCCAACGGCCCGGTCCAGCGCACGCAGCCCTTCCCGGAGACCGTCGCCCTGCTCGAGAAGCTCGGCTCGAAGAACAACCATCACTGCGTCTCCTGCAATTGATGGTGGCCGATGGCTGACGGCGACCCTGGTGCTCTGCTCAGCGCTCGGCGAGGATGATCGGCGAGTGGGATCGCCTGGTGTCGAACGTGACCGGCTGTGAGAACCCGGCTTCCCGCAGCCACCCGCCGTACTGCGACAGCGTGTAGGTGTCGCCGCCCGTCTCCAGGTACATGTTGAGCGCGAACATCACCGCAAAGGGCGGTCCCGACCGCTGTTCGTTGGGAATCATGTCGGCGATGACGATCTGCCCGCCTCGGGCCAGCGCCTTGTGCAGGCGCGCGAACAGGCTGCGGTTCTGGTCGGGCGTGAGGCCGTGGCAGATGTTGCCGAGGACCGCGAGGTCGTAGTGGCCGTCGCCGAAGTCGGCGTCGTTCAGGTCGCCGGCCTCCATCCGGTACCGCTCGGCGAGCCCCGCCTCCGCGACGATCTCGCGCGTGTCCTTGAGCACCAGCGGCAGGTCGAACGCGGTCACCTGCGCCTGCCGGTCGCGCCGCGCGAAGGGCATCGTCCAGGCCGCGCTGCCCGCGCCGACGTCCAGGATGCGAAGCCCCGTGCGCGTCGTCCCCGCCCCCAGATGCTCGGCGAGCGCGTCCGATGGCCCGAGTCCGAGCGGCATGATGATACGGATCAGCCGCGGGAAGAACTTCTGCGCTTCCGCCTGATCCATGAACTGCGCCTTGGGCCGATGGTCCTTCAGCTCCTCGCGCAGCCGGCCCCAGTCCTGCCACAGCAGCTGAGGATGGTCCGCAAGGAGCGGCGCCACGCAGCCGGGCCGTCCCTCGACGAGGAACGCCTCGGCTTCCGGGCCGAGCGCGTACGTCTCTCCTTCCTTCCGCAGCAGGTCGACCGAGACGAGCGAGTCGAGCACCATGCGCGTGCCGGTCTGGTTCGTGCCCGCCTGAACGGCGACGTCCGCCGCGGTTCGGTGGCCGAGCGAGATCAGCGTGAAGAAATCGTAGTGGGCGGCAACCGACAGAATCTGGCTGAGCCAGAATCCGTGGCCGATGGCCATCAGGCGATCGGGCGTGACGGGAGCCGTGGCGGCAGACTGCATGGTTTATGTCCCTCCTGGTGGACGCGACGGGCGCCGTCGGTTTGAGTACCAGAGAACGACGCCGGCTGCAAGGCCGACCGAGGGCCGCCGGGGTCATGCGGTCAGCGCGAGGGTCGGACCGCTGGCGCGGGGCTGTCGCCGACTGGTGGCTCGCGTGGTCGAAGGGATGCTAGCGGAGGCGCGCCAGGACGCCGCGATCGATTGAGCAGGCGATGGTGCGCGTCCGGCCTGTCATCTCGATCGTGACTGCGGAGATCGGCGCGAACGCGGCAAAGTCGAAGATGAAGCGGCCGCCGCCGCCCTCGAGCGACTGCGTGGCCGGTTCGACGGCCTGGCGGCCGCGCTTCACGATCAGCGACACGATCGGATTCTTCGCCGCCGCAACCGGCTTCACGCCGATGATGATCCGCGTGCGCTGGGCGGCCGCGTAGCTCGGCGTCGGCGGGTCCTGGTGGTTCCGCACTGCCTGCCACACCTCGTACGCCACCTGCTTGTACGGCGTGTAGAAAGCGAGTGCATAGTCCTCGTTCCTGCACAGATCGGTATCCCAGAACACGCAGGGCGGGTTCTGGCCGCCCTGCTTTCCGCAGGCGATGGCGTTGTAGTAGCTCTCCCGGCTGATCGGCTGGATGCCGTGATTCCAGGGCGGCGTCATCGGCGCGCTGGGCAGGCGGGCGCGGATTTCCAGCGGAGGCGCCGCCGACAGGGCGGCCCCGCACAGGGCCGCCGCGGTCAGACTGAGGACCATCGCGCGAGTCATGCGACGAAACGCTAGCACTCCCCGCGGCGGAGAGGCAACCGCCGGTCAGCTTTCGCGCGCCTCGCCGTCAACCCGCGCCTGACCCTCGTCGCGCTCGCCGCGCTCGTCGATCGCCAGGGGCGGGGGCTCGTAAGCGACCAGATATTCGAACTCGCGGCGGAAGTCGAGCGGCGACACGTGCGCCGTCGCCGCCAGCTTGGCCAGCTCGTGCGGATCGTCGAAGTCGTCACGGCGCAGGCGAATCATGTAGCGGCGGGCGATCGCATAGCGCGTCGACCCGATGTCCACCATCCGGACCCGCGTCCGCCCCGTGTCGGCGTCGATCATGCTGGAGAAGGGCACCGGCACGAAGTGCCCGCCCTGCATGGAGATCATCGCGGCGTTGCCGCCGGCCAGCAGGTACTTCGCCGCGCAGTAACCGAGATCCCGCGTGTATTCCATGTCGTACGGGATCGGATCGGCGCAGCGCAGCTCGTAGCCGACGTTCTTGGCCACGATCGTCGTTTTGACGCCGAAAGCCTTCAGGCGCTGCTGCACCTGCGCCTTCAGGATCTCGCCGATGTTCACTTCGGCGATGCGGAGGTGGCCGTGCGCGTCGTGTTCCACTTCGTGCAGGCCTTCCAGATCCTGGGGCTCGACCTCGAGCACCACCCCCTCGGCGATCATGGCGACGCCGTCCAGCCGCCCGTAGCTCAGGCGCTTCAGGATGGCGCCGGTCAGGGTGTCCACGATGGTCTTCAGCCGGATTGGCTTCGGGAACTCTTCCGGCACGAGTGTGAGCGTGGCGCCTGCCGACTTGCCGATGCCGAGGGCGAGATGGCCCGCCTTGCGGCCCATGGCGACCACGAGGTACCACCGCGACGTTGTCTTGGCGTCGACCATGAGGTTCTTCAGGATGTCGACCCCGTAGTGGCGCGCCGTCTGGAATCCGAACGTATCCACGTAGGCGGGCAGGTCGAGGTCGTTGTCGATGGTCTTCGGCACGTGGACGACGCGGATGCGGCCGGCGGCTCGCTGTTCGAGCTTCATCGCGGAGAACGCCGTGTCGTCGCCGCCGATCGTGATGAGCTGCGACACGTTCAGGCGCAGGAGCGAGATGACGGCATTCTCCAGGTGCGCCGTGCTGGTGGTCGGATTGGCGCGTGAGATGCCGATGAACGAGCCGCCGCGGAAATGAATTCGGCTGATGTCGTCGATCGAGAGCGGCACGACGTGCTCGATGTCGCCCTGCATGATCCACTCGAAGCCGTCGCGGAGCCCGACGACCTCGATGTCCTCGAGGCGGGCGCGGATGGTTGCGGCGCCGATGACGCTGTTGATGCCGGGGGCGGGTCCGCCGCCGACGAGGATAGCGAGATTGCGGTGGTGTTCCACAGTCCGATCATAGCCAACGCCGGTCCGGCCGGCGCAGCCGGGCTCGGGATTGCCCGTGCACGTCCGGGCGGCGACGGCCGCGCCTGGGCGGCCTGTCGGGCGCCTCGTTTCAGCGCCTCGGCCGCGACCCGCGCTCCGAAGGGGTCTCCTCCCCTTCGGTGACCTCGTCGAGCTTGGCGAGAAGCGCGGCGAATCCGCACTGCTCGGGATCGAAGAAGCCCCACTCGTCCTGAACGGGCTTCTCGCTTTTCTTGTGCGCCCGCCGGGTGTTCTGGCGCGCCGGCGGCGGCTGCCTGGGCCGCTTCGACGGCTTCGCGCGCCGCTTGGGCGGACGGGCCGGCGGTTCCGGCGCGTGAGGCGGCGCCACCACCACGGGCAGCGGCGCGCTCGGGACCGTGATGACGACCGGCGCGGCACGCTCGATGCGGAGCCGTTCGATCTCGAGGCGCAGAAGCTCGAGCGCGTCCAGCCAGCTCGCGGTCTGCTCGCCCTGCTGGACCTTGGTTGTCGCGGGCACCGCGACCTCCACGACCGATGGCACGTCGTCGACCGGCGCCAGCGCGACGTCGGCCGAACCGGCCATCGCGTCTGCGACAGCCGGCGCCTCTTCGACGCCCGCGGCTGCGTCGCTGAACGCCTCGGCCGCAACGCCGTCGAGCGACGGCCATGTCGTCGCGTACGGCGGAAGAGCCGCTTCCCACGAGTCGTGCGGGTCGAAGGCGAGCTCCAGTTCGTCCATCGCGAGTTGGTCGAACCCCGGATCGGGCGCGGGTGCCGGCGCCTCGGGCGCGGGGAGCCGCGAGGGCGCCGTCGAGCCCGTGAACTGATCGAGCGCAGCCGCGATCTCGGCGTCCGACAGATCGATCGAGAACGTCAGGTCCGGAGCGTCGAGCGCCATGGCGTCGTACGCCGCCCCTTCCGCCGAGGGCGTCATCTCCACGTCGATCAGAATCTGGTCGGCGGGAGCACCAGCCGCGGGCTCGGGCGGGTCGGCGACGACGCCGTCGATGACCTCCGGGTCGGCGGCGATCAGCTCGAACGTCTCGGGGGGCTCCGGCTCCGTCGGGTCCTCCGGCAGCCTCTCCCCGGGAGTCGCGTCGTCACCCGCGGTCAGGCCCTCGACAAGCACCCAATCGTCGTCACCGTCGATGTCGGCGGCCAGGGTCGCCGCGATCGGGACGTGCGCCTCGACCGGCGCGGCGTCAGCGATGCCTTCGACGACCGGCGCGAGCGACGCGGCGACTGCGGGCGCGCGACACTCGCTCGCCGCGATCTCGGTCTGCAACGACAACGGCTCGATCGGCTCAGTCCCCACGGTGTCGATCGATTCGGCCGCCGGAACGGCGGTCGGCTCGATGGTCTCGACACCGATCGGCTCGGTGATCGCCGCCTCGACGGGGTCGGGCGACCAGGCGTCCATCGAAACGGCCGACGGCTCCTCACGGGTCGCGCTGACCGAATCGATCTCCTCAGCCTCGACCGGCTCGGTCGAGAGCGGCTCGGCGACGATGGCGGGCGTCTCTTCAGCGTCCACGTCGCCGAGGGCAGCGATCGCCAGCAGCGGTTCGGACGTCCCGGTGCCGAGTTCGTCTTCGACCCCTTCAACGGCCGGATCGTCCTCGGGCGCGCGAGCCAGCAGATCCATCAACGCGTGCAGGCCTGGGTCGTCGATCGGCTCCGCCGCCGGTTCCGGCAGCGTGGCCACACGCTCGAAGACGGCCGGTGCGATCGGCTCCTGCGGGGCTGGTGCGTCGGGCGCGGCTGGCGGCGGGTCCTCCACGTTCGCGGCGTTGCGGTTCTGCTCGGCGGCCGCGGCGCGCTCTTGCTCGGCGCGCTCGAGGTACTGCGCGATCTGCTCCGCGAAGAGTGCGGGATCGCAGGCGTCGGGCGCGGCATGATTCGTCCGGCTCCGGCGGAGCCGCTTGAGCACGCCGCCCGACGCGCGGGCGCGCCGGGTGCTCGTGGCCAGGACCGGAATCGTCAGCGTCTGGACGTGCGCGGCGGCCGCGTCGAGCCGCCGCAGCCACTCGGCGAGCGTCGACTCGTCCTGCGGCGACAGCAGCGCCGAGGTCAGGATCAGGTCCGGCACGCGTGCGCCGAGCGCCTCGAGGCTCCGCTCGGCGGAGTCGGCGACGACGATCTCCGCGTCGAGCGGGTGGCGCGCGAGCGACGCAAGGGCCGAGGCCTGGCGCCCGTCCGGTTCGATGGCGAGTATCAGCGGCATCTCACGTCCGCAGCATCATGACGACGAGTACGGCGGCGACGATCCCGAACATCACCAGGGCGCCCTGGGTGGAGGCCTGATCGCGCGCGACGTTCGACACGACGGCCACGAGCGTGTGGAACCGGCCGTCGACGGTGCCGAATCCGGCCACCGGCTCGCCCGACACCAGCGCCCCGATGCCCGTGCGTACGCGGTCGTCGAGGGCGGCCAGCGTGAGAAGGATCAGCGTCACGCTGGCGCCGGCGATGAGGACGTTCTCGATTCGGTGTCTCACCGTGGAGCGTTCCATAGATTCGATCCGTACTGAGATCGCAAAGGCCGTTCCGCAGACGAGACACGCGCACCTGGAGCTGCCAACCGGCGACGCGCGTGCGATTTAACGCAGCGCCGCGCGGCCGCCGGCGGTGTGATGTGTCGTTTCAAAACAGCCGAGCTCACACCAAATTCGCGGGCTGGCTTACGAATGTGCTTGGTGCGGGCCGGCGCCGCCGGTCGGCGAGGGGCCGGCGTTGTCGTCCACGGGGGGCCGCCAAACCACCGCATGGACAAGTGGTTGCGACGCCGGTCCCCCCCGCCCGCCCGAGGCGTGGCACAGCCGTTGCGCTCAGGTCGTCGTCTCGCGATTGTGTCGCGGCCAGGTGATCGCAAATGGCACACATCGCATTGCGCGGGAACGCGCTGGAGGAAGGGAAATGGAATTGATCACTCGTCTGCGTGCGCTCGTGCGTGACGACTCCGGGCAGGACCTGCTGGAGTACGCCCTGCTGGTCGCGCTGATCGCTATCGTTGCCTACGGTGCCGTGCAGATGGCGGGCTCGAGCGTTCAGACCATCTTCAGCAACATCGCGGGAAGCCTTACGACGGCGGCGGGCTCCTAGGCATCGAACAAGTCCGTGGGGCGGGTGATGGTCCCGCCTCACGCGGCCCTCGCCGGGCCGCAGGAGAGGTGTGATGGCACGCGCACTTGCCCTCGTGGGTCGGCTGGTTCGCCGTGACAAGGGGCAGGACTTGATTGAGTACGGACTGCTCGTCGCGCTCATCGCCATTGTCGCGATGGTGGCGATCGCCGCACTCGGCAACACGATTAATTCGGTTTTCTGGCAGGCCATTGCTCGCCGATTCTGACGTCTATGTCGTGGCGGCCGTCGCCGCCGGCGGGGCCGCCAGCGCCTTCGTGGATCTGCGCTCGCGGCGGGTCCCCAACGCGCTGACCTTCGGCCTGAGCGCGGTCGGCCTCTTTTTCGCCGCTCTGCGCGTGACGCCGCTCGGCCTCGGCGCCTCGCTCGCCGGCTTCGCGGTCGGACTGGCGATCATGTTGCCAGGCCACCTGGTCGGCGCCACCGGTGCCGGCGACGTCAAGCTGCTGGCCGCCATGGGGACGCTGCTCGGGCCTGCGGGCGTCGCGGCGGCGTTTCTCTACACGGCCCTGGCGGGCGGCGTGCTGGCGCTCTTCGTCGCGGCCTCGCGCGGGCGGCTCGGCGCCACGCTCGAGCGCACGGCCTCGCTGCTGCACACGCGCGGCGCGACGGTGGCCGAAGTCGAGCACGCGTCGGCGGACAACGGGTTTGCGTACGCGCCGGCGATCGCCATCGGCGCCCTGGTCGCGGCGCTGAAGTGGTGAGGGACGCCGGGGTCGCGAGCGTCGTCGAGCGTCAGAGCGGATCGCAGTAGCGGCCGACAACAGAGGAACTCCCTATGGCTCGGATGCGCATCTTCATCGTGCTCGTGCTGGCGCTCGGCGCGGGCGGCGTGCTGGCGTTCGGCACCTACAACTACATGCAGCGGGCTCCGACCCGCACCGTCACCATGCCCACGCGACCGGTGGTGGTGGCGGCGGCCGATCTCGATCTGGGCACCGAGCTCACGGGCGACGACATCCGCCTGATCGACTGGCCCGCGAACGCCATCCCGAAGAACGCGATCAGCGACCCCAACGAAGTGATCGGGCGCGGCCTCGTCCTGCCGGTCATCCAGAACGAGCCGATCCTGCCGATGAAGCTCGCGTCCAAGGGAGAAGGCGCCGGCCTGCCGCCGGTGATTCCCAAGGGGCTCCGCGCGATGTCGGTGCGCGTGAACGAGGTCATCGGCGTCGCCGGCTACGTGCTGCCGGGCACGCGCGTCGACGTCGTCGCCACGGTCAATCCGACCGAACGGGCGGCCGAGATGACCTCGAAGGTCATCCTCTCCAACGTCGAGGTGCTCGCCGCCGGGACCAAGATCGACCGCGAGACCGATCGGAGCAAGCCGATGCCCGTGAGCGTGGTCACGCTCCTCGTCACGCCCGACGAGGCCGAGCGCCTCACGCTCGCCAGCATCGATGGCAAGATTCAGCTCGCTCTGCGCAATCCCCTCGATACGGCGACCCCCGACACGCGCGGCGTGCGTCCGGCCATGCTGCTCGGGCTCGCGCAGGTGACGCATCGCCCGTCGGTCGGGTCGCAGGGAGCCGCCGCCGCGGCGCCCCCGCCCCCGCCGCAGCCCCCGCCACCGCCAACCGTCGAGATCATCCGGGGCGACAAGCGCGCACACGAGGTCGTGCGCCAGGAGCAGTAGCCATGGTGACGCACCGTCCGTTCCGCGCGTTTGCCGGCAGTCTGGTCTTCATGATCGCGGTCGTCTGGTCGACGACCGTCTGGGCCCAGACCCCGACCTTGCCCGCCGCCGCCGTCGTCTCCGCGCCGGCCGACAGCGATACCGCGTCGAGCGCCGTCCGGCTGCTGGTCGGCCGATCGACCCTGCTCGACGTCGGCGCGCCCATCACGCGGGTGTCGCTGACCAGCCCCGACATCGCCGACGCCATCGTCACGACGCCGGAGCAGCTCCTCATCAACGGCAAGGCGCCCGGCACGATCTCCATGTTCGTCTGGGAGCGTGCCGGCAGCATCCGCCGGTACGAGATCGTCGTCCAGCGCGATCTGGCGCGGCTCGACACCCAGCTGAAGCAGCTGTTCCCGGGCGAGAGCATCGACGCCTACAGCAACGGCAAGGACATCGTCCTGGCGGGGCTGGTGACCAGCAAGGAGATCGCCGACCACGCGGCGGACGTGGCCGCCGGCTACGTGGACAAGCACGATCAGATCGTGTCGCTCATCCGCGTGCAGGAGCCCGAGCGCAGCAACCAGGTGCTGCTGCACGTCCGGTTCGCCGAAGTGAGCCGCAACGCCCTGACCGAGCTCGGCGCCTCGTTCTTCACCGGCGCGAACGGCTACAAGAACGTCGTCGGGCGGACGACCACTCAGCAGTTCTCGGCGCCGACCTTCGACAACAACGGGCCGAGCGGGAACGAGCTGGTGTTCAACGACTACCTGAACCTGTTCCTGTTCGACATGAAGCACCAGCTCGGCACCGTGATCCACGCGCTGCAGAGCAAGGGGCTCTTCCAGAGCCTCGCGGAGCCGAACCTGGTGGCGGAGAGCGGCAAGGAGGCGAGCTTCCTCGCCGGCGGCGAGATCCCGATTCCCATCGCGCAGCCGACCGGCGGCGGCGTGACCGTCAGCGTGCAGTACAAGGAGTTCGGCATCCGGCTCAACTTCACGCCGATCGTCAACGGCGATCGCGTGCACCTGAAGGTGCGGCCGGAAGTCAGCTCGCTCGACTTCGCCAACGGCGTGGTGCTGCAGGGCTTCCGCATCCCGGCCCTCACCACGCGCCGCGCCGAGACCGAGCTCGAGCTCATGGACGGCCAGACGTTCGCCATCGCCGGGCTGCTGAACAACACCGTGTCGTCCACGATGCAGAAGATCCCCGGCATCGGCGACATCCCGATCCTGGGCCTCCTGTTCCGCAGCAAGTCCGCGCAGAAGGACCGCACCGAGCTCGTCGTGATGATCACGCCGCAGATCCTCCCGCGCAACTCGAGCGGAGTCACGACGACTCTGCCGAGGATCCCCGAGCGATTCCTGCCGCCGGTGCCGCCGAACAAGTCGTTCGAGCAGCCGCCGCCTGCGTTCCCGCGGGCGCCGGGCGACCAGCGACCCGCCGCGGCTGCTCCGGCCGGTGGTTCGGCGCCGTCGCCCTCGACAGCGGCCGCGGCCGTCTCCGCGTTGACGCCGCGCGCGCCGCAGGTCGTCCAGCCGTCGGCCGACGTCCCGACGCCCGAGGGCGCTCTGCCGACGGCCGTCGCTCCTGGCGCGCCGCCGCCCGCCCCGCGGATCGAGCCGCGCGCCTCCGGGCCGCAGACAGCGGCTCCGGTTCCCGCCGGGGTCGTGCCGACCGAACCGGCCGTCACGAGCATCGAGACCGGTCAGCCGGCCGCGGCCGCCGAGGCCGTGCCCTCGACCGAGGCGCCCGCCGTCGCACCGGCGGACGCCGTGACGCCCGTCGTCTCCGACGCCCCCGCGCAGGAGACCGAGCCTGCGGCGCGGCCCCTGACGCGCGAAGAGCAGAAGCGCATGGAGCGCGCGCGGACGCTGGAGCGCGAGAAGGCGGCCGCCGACGAGCGCGCGCGCATCGAGCAGGAGAAGAAGGCCGCGAAGCAGGCCGAGGCCGACCGTAAGAAGGCCGAGAAGGAAGTCAAGAAAGAGCGGGAGCGCCAGGAAAAGCTGGCGCGCGAGCAGGCCAGGCGCGACGCGGAAGCCGCCCGGAGCGCGCAGGAGGACGCCAGGAAACAGGCTGAGCGCGACCGCGAGCACCAGAAAGAGCTGGACGCCGCCGCCGCGCGCCTCCACGACGCGCAGATGGCCTACGAGGCCGAGCTCGCGAAGACTAAAGGCAAGAAACCGTAACTGCGTGCGTTCGCCGGATTCGCCATGGCCCAACTGGTCGGTCTCATCGTCAGCGACGACGACGGGTTTCGGAAGCAGATAGAGAGGATGGTGCGCGCCGCCGCGGTGCCCGTCAGCCTGCTCGACGGACGCGGCGCGCGCGAGAGCACGCCACCCGACATCGTCATCGTCGACCTCCGCGGCGACGCCTCGTCGGGCATCGCCACGATCGAGCGCCTGCGTGCCGCGTCGTCGGGCGCCGGCGTCTTCGCGGTGGCGCTCACCGCGGAGCCCGATCTCATCCTGCAGGCGATGCGGGCCGGAGCCAACGAGTTCTTCACCTGGCCTCCGCCCGACGAGACCTTTCACGGCGCGATTCGCCGCACCGCCGCGCGCCACGAGGCCGCGCAGGGAACCCGCGCGGCGGCGACGACGCTGCTCTTCTTCGGCGCCAAGGGCGGCGCCGGCACGACGACCGTCGCGGTGAACTGCGGCGTGGAGCTGGCGCGCCTCAGCAAGCGCGCCACGGTGATCGTCGACCTGAAACCGGGTCTGGGCGAGGTGGCCCTGTTTCTCGGCGTCCGGCCGCGGTACAGCCTGCTCGACGCCATCGACAACCTGCACCGGCTCGATCGCGAGTTCCTTCGCGAGCTGGTCGCGAAGCACAAATCAGGGCTGGAGATCCTGGCCGGCTCCGACCACTTCGACCGGCCCGGCGCCGCCGACGGCGGCGCGATCGAGGAGCTGTTCCGGCTGCTCGCGCGGCAGGACCAGGTACATCCTGGTGGACGCCGGCAGTCAGATCAACTCCTGCACGTCGGCCGCGCTCTACAGCGCGGACAACCTGTTCCTGGTGGCGAACCCCGACGTGCCGTCGGTCCGGAACGCGCAGCGCGTGCTGGAGCGGGTGCGCCAGCTCGGGGCGTGCGGCGAGCGCGTCCGCGTGCTCCTGAACCGCGCGGCCGAGCCGTTTCCGATTCCGCCCAAGCAGATCGAGCATGCGCTCGGCCATCCGATTCACCATATGTTCCCGAGCGACTACAAGACCGTGTCGACCGCGCTCAATTCGGGCGTGCCGCTGGCGCTGGCGGGGAACTCGGACATCGCCACGCAGTTCGATCGGTTCACGCGCGGCATTCTCGAGCCGAACGGGGCGCCGCCCGCCGAGCCGAAGCGCGGGCTGCTCAGCCTCGACAAGATCGCGTCGATCTGGTGAGGCGCGGACGGCAGACGTCGGACGTAACGGACGCAAAGGACTGAGTGAACGATGGCCGTTGAACCTACCGTGGCTCGGGTCGTACCTGGCCGCCCTGGCGCGAGTGCTCCAGGCGCGCCGGCGGGGCGCCCGTCCGTGCAGCCCCGCGCCCAGTACATCGAGCTCAAGGCCAACATCCACCGCAAGCTGCTGAACCGGCTGAACCTCGAGGCGCTCGCGCACGCGGAGCGAAGCCGCGCCGAAGCCGAGATTCGCGCCCTCGTCGTCTCGCTCGTCGCCGAGGAGGCCACGCCGATCAGCCTGAGCGAGCGCGACACCCTCTTCGTCGACCTCATCGACGAGGTGTTCGGGCTCGGCCCGCTCGAGCCGCTCTTGCGGGACCCGACGATCAGCGACATCCTGGTCAACACGTATCAGCACGTCTTCGTGGAGCGGGGCGGCGTGCTCGAGCGCGTGCCGGCCTCGTTCCAGGACAACACGCACCTCCTGCGCGTCATCGATCGGATCGTCAGCGGCGTCGGCCGCCGCGTCGACGACAGCTCGCCGATGGTCGACGCCCGGCTCACCGACGGGTCGCGCGTCAACGCCATCATCCCGCCGCTGGCGGTGGACGGTCCGCTGCTCTCGATCCGGCGCTTTCCGGCCGAGCGGCTGAAGGCGGCCGACCTGGTCACGCTGCGCGCGCTGACCCAGCCGATGCTCGACTTCCTGTCGCACTGCGTCCGCGCGCGGCTGAACTCCCTGATCAGCGGCGGCACCGGCGCCGGCAAGACGACGCTGCTCAACGTGCTCTCCGGGTTCATCTCCGAGAAGGAGCGCATCGTCACCATCGAGGACGCGGCCGAGTTGCAGCTGCACCAGGAGCACGTCGCCCGCCTGGAGACGCGCCCGCCGAACGTGGAAGGGAAGGGCGCCGTCCGCCAGCGACAGCTGGTCGTCAACGCCCTCCGTATGCGCCCGGACCGCATCGTAGTCGGCGAGGTGCGCGGCGAGGAAGCGCTCGACATGCTGCAGGCGATGAACACGGGCCACGACGGGTCGCTGACCACCGTGCACGCCAACTCGCCGCGCGACGCGCTGACGCGCATCGAGACGATGATCGCGATGGGCGCGACCAACCTGCCCGAGCGCGCCATGCGCCAGCAGATCGCCTCGGCCATCCAGCTCGTGGTCCAGCAGAGCCGCCTGAGTGACGGCTCGCGCAAGGTGACGAGCATCTCGGAGATTACCGGCATGGAGGGCGACGTCATCACGATGCAGGAGATCTACCTGTTCGAGAAGATGGGCGTCACGCAGGATGGAAAGGTCATCGGCCGCTTCCGCGCCACGGGCGTGCGTCCGAAGTGCTGCGAGCGCCTGAAGACGTCGGGCATCCACCTGCCGGCCGACATGTTCGAAGGGGTCACGGAGGTGCGGTGATGCTGCTGCCGATCCTGGTCTTCCTCCTCGGCGCGGGCGCGGTCCTCGGCGGCTACGCCGCGGTCATGTATCTGCCCGAGACGATCGAGCGGCGGCGGATGGACAGGCGCCTGCGCGACGTCGTGTCGCCGGTGCCGGTGATGGCGGCCGACGACAGCCTGGTCGTGGCGCAGGCCCGCGGGCCGCTGCCGATCGTCGATCGGCTGCTCTCGCGGACCGGCGCGGGGTCCAGCCTGTCGACGCTCTTCGAACAGGCCGGGAGCCGGACGTCGGTCGGCACCTTCGCGGCGATGACGATCGTCGGCGCGGTCGTCGGCGGCCTCGCCGGCGCCATCCTGCTGCGGAAGACCTACGCGATTGTGGCGGGCGTGGCGCTCGGCGCGCTCCTGCCGCTGCTGTACTTCCGCCACCGCCGCTCGGCACGGCTGCGGCGGTTCGAAGAGCAGTTCCCGGACGCCCTCGACCTGCTGTCGCGGGCGCTGCGAGCCGGGCATGCTTTCCAGACCGCACTCGGCATGGCGGGCGACGAGCTGAAGGATCCGGTCGCGCGGGAGTTCAAGAAGACGTTCGACCAGCAGAACTTCGGCCTGCCGCTGCGCGACGCGCTGAACCAGCTGAGCGAGCGCGTGCCGCTGCTCGACGTCCGGTTCTTCGTGACGGCGGTCCTCATCCAGCGCGAGACGGGCGGCAACCTGTCGGAGATTCTCGACAACCTGGCGCACGTCGTCCGCGAGCGGTTCAAGATCCTCCGCCAGGTGCGCGTGCACACCGCGCACGGCCGGTTCACCGCGTACGTGCTGCTCGCGCTGCCGGCCGTCCTCGGCATGGCGCTGATGATGGTGAATCCCGAACAGATGGGCGTGCTCATCCACGAGCCCATGGGCCGGATGCTGCTCGTCGGCGCGGCGTTCATGCAGACGATCGGCTATTTCTGGATTCGAAAGGTGATCAAGATCGAGGTGTAGCGTGACGGTACTGCTTCCGCTCCTCGCGTTCGTGTTCGCGTCGCTGGTGGTCGGCGCGGTGGCTCTCGTGTTTGCGTCGCCGTCGGCGAGCGCCATCGAACATCGCCTGGCCGAGGTGACGGGCGCGAGGTCGGCCGAGCCCGAGGCCGGCGGCACGTCGGACTTCATGCTGAAGACGCTGGCGCGAATCGGCCGCGCCGCGCCGCAATCCGCCGCCGACACCGGCAAGATCCGCCAGCGCCTGACCGCCGCCGGCTACCGGGGCCAGGAGGCGCTCGTCGTCTTCTTCGGCCTGCGCGTCGGGATCGCGGTCGCCGTGTTCCTCCTGTTCGCGTCGCCGATCCTCGTCTCGCCGAACCTGGCGCTGGCGCTGGCGGGCTGCGGGGTGTCGTACGTGATGCCGGGCGTCGTGCTCGCGCGGCTCGCCAAGCACCGACAGCACCGGATCCGGCTTGGCCTGCCCGACGCCCTCGACCTGCTGGTCGTCAGCGTGGAGGCCGGCCTCGGGATCGACCAGGCCATTCAGCGGGTCAGCGACGAGCTGATGTTCGCGCACAAGGACCTGTGCGACGAGCTGCGGCTGATCAACCTGGAGCTGCGGGCCGGCAAGGCGCGCAGCGAGGCGCTGCGGAATCTGGGCGATCGGACCGGCGTCGACGACATCCAGTCGCTCGTCGCCATGCTCGTGCAGACCGACAAGTTCGGCACGAGCGTCGCGCAGTCGCTGCGGGTCCACTCCGAGACGCTCCGGACCAAGCGGCGCCAGCGCGCGGAGGAGGCGGCCGCCAAGACCGGCGTGAAGATGGTGTTTCCGCTGGTCTTCTGCATCTTCCCGGCGATCTGGGTCGTCACCATCGGCCCGGCGGCGATCCGCTTCGTCAAGGTGATCGGGCCGCTGGCGGGGAAGTGACCGATGCCTGACCTGCCGACCGCCCCTTCGCCGCGCGTGCCGCTGACCATCGAGGAAACGGGGCTGAGCGACGACCAGATCTCGCAGCTCGTCGTCAAGACGCTGTATTCGAGCGAAGCCACCGGCCTGGTGCTCGCGGAGCGGATCCGGCTGTCGTTCTCCATTCTCCAGCCGCTCATCGAGCGGCTCCGCGCCGAGCGGCTCATCGAGGTGCGCGGCGCCACCGGCACCGGCGCCGCCGGGTTCCGCTACGCGCTGACCGACCTCGGGCGGGACCGGGCGGGCCTGTACCTCGACGCGTGCCGGTACGTCGGCCCGGCCCCCGTGTCGCTCGCGGCCTACGTCGCCGGCATGCGCGATCTGGCCGCCGTCCGCGGGTACATCGATCGCGACCGCCTGCGCCGCGGTTTCTCGCACCTCGTCGTCGCCGACGAGCTGCTCGACGAGCTCGGTCCCGCGGTCAACGCCGGCCGCGCCGTGTTCCTGTACGGCCCGCCGGGAAACGGCAAGACCGTCCTCGGCGAGGGCATGGGCCGCGCGCTCGGCGGCGACATGTACGTGCCGTACGCGATCGACGTCGACGGCCAGACGGTCACGATGTTCGACCCGATCAACCACGAGTCGCTCGAGGCCGGCGAGGAAGCCACCCTGCTCCTGAGCGACGCCACCCGCGACCGCCGCTGGGTGCGCATCCGCCGTCCCGTGGTGATGGTGGGCGGCGAGCTCACGCTCGAGATGCTGGATCTGGCCTTCAACCCGATCGCGCGGTACCACGAGGCGCCCATCCAGCTGAAGGCCAACGGCGGCGTGTTCCTCGTCGACGACTTCGGCCGCCAGCGGATCCGGCCGCAGGACCTGCTGAACCGCTGGATCGTGCCGCTCGAGAACCGCGTCGACTACCTGACGCTGCACACCGGCAAGAAGTTCCAGGTGCCCTTCGACGTCCTCATCGTCTTCGCGACCAACCTCGATCCGGCGTCGCTGGCCGACGAGGCGTTCCTGCGGCGCATCCCGTACAAGGTTGCGGTCAACGACCCGACCGTCGAGCAGTTCACGCGCATCTTCGAGCTCAACTGCCGGCGTCGCAACCTCCGGTTCCACCAGGTGATGGTGGCGTACCTGCAGCGCCGGCACTACGCGCCGCGGCATCGGCCGCTCCGCGCCTGCCACCCGCGCGATCTCCTCGACCAGGTGACGGCCCTCTGCCGCTACCGGGGCTACGAGCCGGTGATTACGCGCGAGCTGCTCGACGCGGCCTGCCACGCGTACTTCGTGGACGAGGAGCCGGCGCCGGCGCAGCCGCCGCCCGCGGCGCGGCGATCGGCCCACCAGCGCATCAACGTGCACTGAGCCATGACGGGATTCCATCGCGATCTGGCCGGCGACTTCGCCGCTCGCCTGGCGGTCGGAGCGCTGTTCGGCGTCCTGTGCGTCTATCTCGTCGCCGACTTCCTCAACACGCACCGCGTGACCGGGCTGATGCTGCTCGCCAGCGAGAGCCTGGTCGTCATCCTCACCGTGGTGCGCCGGCGCGCCCAGCACGTGGACCGATCGCCCGTCGCGGCGATCGTGACGACGCTGTCGCTCGTCGGCCCGCTGCTCCTCCGCGTATCCGACCGTGATGCCCTGCTGCCCGACGCGGTCACCGCGGCGATCTCGGCTGGCGGATTCGGTCTCGTCGTCGTCGGCAAGGTGTCGCTCGGCCGGAGCTTCGGGATCGTGCCGGCCAACCGCGGCGTCGTCGTGCGGGGGCCGTACACGCTGGTGCGGCACCCGATCTATACCGGCTACCTCATCACGCACGTCGCCTTTCTGCTCGCCCATTCGACGCCGTGGAACGTCACCGTCTGGCTCATCGCCGATTCGGCGCTGATCGTCCGTGCGCTGATCGAAGAGCGAGTGCTCCGCGGCGACCTTCAGTACCGCGCCTACTGCGGGCGCGTCCACTGGCATCTCGTCCCCGGGCTGTTCTGATGACGAACGACTTCGCGGCGCGCCTGCGGTCGGCGGCGGCTGAGCCGCTGGCGATCGTCGACGCCGACACGGGCGCCGTGATCGCCCGTCGCGTGGAGGCCGCCCTGACGAGATCGTCGCGGCGGCGCGGGCTGCTGTCGCGCGACTCGCTCGCCGAGTCGACGGCCCTCGCGCTCGCCCCGTGCGCGGCCGTCCACACCGTCGGCATGCGCTTCACGATCGACGTCCTGTTCCTCAGCCGCCGCGGCCGGGTGCTGAAGATGGTCAGCCAGCTGCGGCCCTGGCGGATCGCCGGCCGGCTGGGCGCGTACGCCACCATCGAGCTCGCCGCCGGCACGCTTCAATCGTGCCGCGTGAAAGTGGGCGACCGTCTGGCGCTCGAGCCCCGAACCGGAGCGTCTGCAGCCTGACGCCGGGCTGGCGCGGCGCGCCGCGCGTCAGCGCGCGCCGGGACTCGAGAAATCCACCGTGAGCGTCGTGGGCCTGGCGGTCACCGTGATCGTGAACCGGCGCTCGTCGCCCGCCTCGCTCTTCACGACCACGTCCCTCGAGCCGAGGTCGACCGGCTGGTTGACGAGCGGTGTCTGTCCGACCAGCGTGCCATCCACCCAGACCTCCGATGCCACGCTGGCGTTCACCGTGAGGGGGGACCGGGGCGGCACGATCGACAGCGTGGTCTGCTGGCCGGGTTGTACGACGACCTGCCGGACGTCGCGGTAGCCGAGGCGGCGGTTCTCGAACCGCAGGTGGTAGGTCCCGGCCGGGAGCATCACCTGCCCGCTGTCGTCGGGCCGCAGCGGCCGGTCTCCGTCGAAGATCGTCAGGTCGAACGGGGTGAAGACCTTGACCCAGCCCGGCACGATCGCCTCGGTCAGCTGCGCGGTCTCGCCCTCCTTGACGACGACCGAGCGCCGGAGCGTCCCCTCGCCGCTCTCGAGTACGACATTGTGGGACCCGACGATCAGGTCGGCAATCATCGTCGGGGTGACGCCTCGGGGCTCGCCGTCGACCAGCACGCGCGCGCCGGCGGGCGTGGTGGTGACCTGCAGGGCGCCGGTCGGCTTCCGCGTCCAGTCGAACAGTTGCGAGACGCGGCCGCCGTCGGGAACGGTCACCTGCACCGATCGCTCGGTGTCACGAAGGTGGAACAGGACCGTGTGCACGCCGGCCGCGAGCGTCGTCGTGAGCGGCGTCGTGCCGACCGCCCGGCCATCGACCGTGACCTCCGATCCGGACGGCAGCGACTCGAGCACGGCCACGCCGACCCTTGGCCTCGCGGCCCTGCGCTGCCAGGTACCTGGTATCCCTTCAGACCGCCGAGGACGAGCGCGGCCAGCACCGCGGCGGCGGCGAGCCATCGCAGGAGCGTCGGGGCGGAGGCGCGCACACCGGCGAGCATACGGGACAGCGCCGAGGGTCCGCGGTCCTTCTGGTCGTCTTCGGCGCCGACGTCGGCAAACAGCGTCGGCGGGAAGGGGGCGGGCGTTCGCGACGGGCGCTCCTCGCTGTCAGCCGGCACGGGCGCCGCGATCGGCGACGAGGCGGCACCCGCCCGGTCGGCTGGGGGCGTCTCGACCGCCGGCCGCGGCTCGACGAGCGACAGGGGCTCGGGTTCCCTTCGTCCGACCGGCGTCAGCAGGGCCGGAAGATGATGGTCCACGAGATCCGCGCCTTCGTCCTCCCAGGCGGTCTGGCGGCCGCGGGCCCACGCCGCCGCCGCGCGGGCAGCGGCTTCCAGCCGTTCTCGGTGCGGCCGATCGGTCGAATCGATCAGATTGAACGACATCGCTTCCTACGAAACTGCAAGGACGATTACGGTTCTTGGCCGGTCTGGCGGCCGCCGGCGCCAGAACGGGCGGTTGCCCACGAATCCTTCGTCTTTGCGAGCATATTCCGCGCCTCGCCTGGCTCTTGGATTGCTAAGATCTCGGACCTCGGTCGACGCGAGCCACCGTTATGAACAGCACCGCCTCCCCCCGCGCGGACTCCGCCTCGCAGGACGACGCCGCCGTCAGAAGCCATCTTGCCGAGCGGGCGCGCCAGGAGCTCGACGCGCTCAGGTCCGCGTTCAAGGTGCGTCTTGCGGCGCTCGAGGCCGCCCTGGCGAACCCGGGCACGGGTGGCGCGCTCGAACGGCTCGTCCTCGACCTGGCGCGGGTGGCGACCGAAGAGGCCGAGTCAGCCACCCAGCGGGCCATCCTGCACGTGCAGCTCGATCTCGAGACGCAGGCCTCGTCGGCCCGCACCGAGGCGCGCAACGCCCAGGCGTCGCTCGACGCGGAGCGGTCGGCAAGCGCCGCGCTGCGCACCGAGATCGGAAACGCGCGCGCCTCGGTCGAGGAGGAGCGGCGCGCCGCGGCCGCGTTGCGCGCGGAAGTGGCCACGGCGACCGCGTCGCTCGAGCAGCAGCAGCACGCGGCCTCGGCCATCGGAGCCGAGCTGGTCAACGTCCGGACCGCGTTCGAGCGCGAGCAGCGCACCGCGTCCGTGCTCCGGGAGGCCGTCGAAAAGGCCAAGGCCGCGCTGGAGAAGGAGCAGCGATTGTCGGTCGCGCTTCGGAAAGCGGTCGAGACGGCGAAGGCCGCGCTCGAGGACGAGCGCCGGACCGCCGCCGCACAGCGCGAGCTGGCCGACGCCGCCGGCGCCGCGCTCGACGGAGAGCGGCGGACGGTCGCCGCCCTGCGCGAATCGCTCGAGAAGGTTCAGGCGGCAGCCAGCTCCGAACAGGCGGCGTCCGCCGCGCGCGGCCGCGAACTCGACGAGATGCGCGGCGCACTCGAAGCCACGCGCACGCGCGCCGAAAACGTCGAGCGCCAGCGGGCGGACCTCGAACGGAGCTGGCGGGAAGCCGATACGCGTGGAAAGCAGCTCGACGTGCGCTCGAGAGAGATCGAGCAGCGCGCCGGAGAGCTGGCGCAGCGGCTGGAGCAGATGGAGCGAGCCGCCCGGGAAAGCGAACAGCGCGCGAACGAGACCCAGCATCGCGCAAACGAGACCGAACAGCGTGCCCGGGACGCCGAGCACCGCGCCAAACAGACCGAAGAGCGCGCGAGAGAGCTCGAGCGCCGCGCGGCCGAGGCCGAGCAGCGGGCGGCGGCCCTGGAGCAGCGCGCCACCGCCCTCGAGCATCGGGCCACGGAACTCGACCAGATCGCCAGGACCCTGGACGAGCGCGCGAAGCAGGCGGACGAGGGCGCCAGACAGGCCGAGGAGCGGGCCTCGCAGGCCGAGGAGCGCGCCAGGCAGACCGACGAGCGGGCAATCCAGGCTGAAGAACACGCGAGAGAGACCGACGAGCACGCGAGGGAGCTCGAGGCGCGGGCGAAGGAGGCCGAAACCAGGTGGACGGAGGCCGACGGCCGGGTTGCCGAGACGGCTCATGGACACGAGGACCTCGCCCGCCGGCTGACCGAGGCGATCCAGCAGCGGGACGCCATCGCGGCGCAGGTGGATGCGCTGCGCGCCGACGCGGTGGCCGCCGCCGCCGTCGCCCGGCGTCAGTTCGACGAGCTGCAGGAGGCGGCTGCGGAGCGCATCCGGACCCTCGAGCTCAATCTCGCCCGCCGCGATGCCCCTCCAGTCGAACACCGCGACGTGGATCTCGCGGTCCTGCTCAGCTCGTTCGAGTCCGACGAGACCGACGGGAGTCCCGCGGCCTCCGAACCGCCGACCGACAAGCATCATCCCGCCGCAGCCGCGCCGCCGCCGATGCCCCTGCACGTGTTTCCGGGTCCGGCCCGCCGAGCCAGCCGGCAGGCGTTCACGCACGAGGTGCCCGTGCAGGTCGACGGCGGAGACGCGATGCTGGTCGATCTGTCGGTGAGCGGCGCGCAGGTCATTTCGCTGACGGCCCTGAAGCCGAACCGCGCCGTCAAGCTGCTGCTGCCCGCCGAGCCGGTTCCCGTGTCCTGCAAGGGGAAGATTGTGTGGGCGCGGCTCGAACCGCCGGCCAACGGCCACTCCTTCCGGTATCGGGCAGGCATCTTCTTCATCGCCGCTGACGAAGCCGCGATCGCCGCGTTCACGGCGAGCCACGCCTCCGCCGTACCGCGGCCGATCGTGGCGCAGCGTGCGTCGCCGAACGCGTCAGCCTGAACCGGGTTTGCTCGACATCCCGGCCCGCACGCCGGCTCTAGGGCCGACCGTCGGGCCGCCGCCGGCCGCTCCGCGGCGGCGCTCGATCGGGTACACTGCCGTCCTGACCGGAGGCGACCCGACATGTCGATCACGTCCGCTGCTGAATCCGTCCTGAAGGCGATTGGCCAGACCCCGCTGATGCGCCTGCGACGCGTTCTGCCCGCGGGCAGTGCGGACGTCGTCGTCAAGCTCGAGTTCTTCAATCCAACCGGCTCCTACAAGGACAGGATGGCGCTCGCGATGATCGAAGGCGCCGAGGCCCGCGGGGCGCTCCGCCCCGGCATGCGGGTGGTGGAATTCACGGGCGGGAGCACCGGATCCTCGCTCGCCATGGTCTGCGCGGCGAAGGGATATCACTTCGTCGTCCTCTCCTCGGATGCCTTCGCCCGCGAGAAGCTGCTGACGATGCAGGCGTTCGGCGCGGACCTGCGGATGGTTCCGAGCGACGGGGGCAAGGTGACGCCGGCTCTCTTCGAGCGGTTCAAGAAGGAAATTGCCGCGCTCGCAAGCGAGCCGGACACGTTCTGGACCGACCAGTTCCACAACGCGGATGCGGTCGACGGCTACATGGGCATCGGCCGCGAGCTGATCCTGCAGGCCGGTGGACGGGTCGATGCCTTCTGCGGTGCCGTCGGCACTGGCGGGATGCTGCGCGGCGTGTCGCGGGCGCTCCGCCAGGCGGGCAGCCGCGCGCGGATTGTCGCGCTCGAACCGTCGCAGTCGCCAGCGCTCACCGAGGGCCGGGGCGGCGCGCACCGGGTCGAGGGTATCGGAACCGGCAGCGTGCCCCCGCACATGCAGGATCGGCCGTATGACGAGGCGCGGGCCGTCGACGAAGGCGAGGCGCGCGCCATGGCGAGGCGGCTGGCGCGAGAGGAAGGGCTGCTCGTCGGTACCTCGAGTGGCCTGAACATTCTCGGCGCCGTCCAGCTCGCGCGCGAGCTCGGACCGGGTCAGACGGTCGCCACCGTGGCGGTCGACACCGGCTTGAAGTATCTCGCGGGCGATCTGTTTTCCGAGTAGTCGGATCGCGTCGGCCGCGCGGCGAGGCTTCCCACGGCCGCCGCGTCGAATCACCTCATCGGTCGACCTCGTCGGCCGCGCGCCGGCGACAGAACGGCAGAGGCTGGCGGATTTCTCATTGGCAAACGTCGTTTCCGGGGCTTCAACTCCGTCGCAGTTGTGTTACTCTCGCTCCGGTAGGTTCATCGACCCTCATCGCGCGGGGCCGCCTCGCCAGAGGCTGCGCGGTGACATGTCCCTCACCGGTGGTGAACCGCTTCGCAATCCCTCACCAGCAACCAAGTGTGCCGGCCGCGCGTGGCGTGGCCGCGAGGTGACAGCGCATGCCCGAGAGTTTCGGCGCTCGACTGCGCCAGCAGCGCGAACAACAGCAGATAGCGCTCACCACGATCGCGGAGCAGACCAAGATCAGCGTGTCGCTGATGGAAGGCCTCGAGCGCGGCGACGTGTCCCATTGGCCGTCGGGCATCTTCCGCCGCTCGTTCATGCGCGCGTACGCGCAGGCCATCGGCCTCGACCCGGATCCGATCGTGCGCGAGTTCCTGGAGCGCTATCCCGATCCGAACGAGCAGGGCGACGGGCTGGCGGCCGTCGTCTCACGGGTCGGCGGCACGTCCCGGCCGCCCACGCGGTTCCGGTATGTCGTCGGATCGGCGATTGATTCCTTCTCGCGGCTTCGGCCGAGCCGCAGGCGCGTGCCCCTCGAGGATCTCGCCGAGGCCGACTGCCGCCCCGGCAGCGTCGCTCCCGGGATGCCGCTTCTGGCGGACGTCGAGCCCGGGCCCGTCCATGAGGTGGCGGAACACCCCGAACCGATTGCCGAGGCGCCGCTGGTCGCCGAGCCAGCGCCCGACTGCTACACCGGATCAGTCGTGAGCCCCGAACCCGATCCAGATGCGGTGCTGGTTCTCGAGGTCAGCGAGGATCCGGCGCCCGGGCCGATCGCCGAGCCCGCGCACGAGCGCGGCGACACGATCGCCCCGGGGAGTGAGGCCGTGGGCGAGCCCGATCTGCTGGCCGCCGCGGAGCTCTGCACCGAGTTCGGTCGCGTCGCCGATCCGAACCAGGCGGGTCCCCTGCTCGGCGAGGCGGCACGAATCCTCGACGCGCCCGGCCTTATCGTCTGGGCCTGGGATCCACAAGCCGCCGAGCTGAGGGCGGCGCTGGCCCACGGCTATCCGGACCGGATGCTCGCGCAACTGCCCCGCGTTGGACGCGACGCCGACAATCCCACTGCCGCCGCGTTCCGTGCGGGCCAGATGTCCGTGGTGGCCGGCAGCGGCCGCGTCAGCGGCGCCGTTGTCGCCCCGATCATGACCGGCTTCGGGTGCGCGGGCGTCCTGGCGATCGAGCTGCGGCGGGGCAGCGAGCAGCGGGATTCGGTCCGCGCGCTGGCCACGATCTTCGCCGCGCAGCTGGCGAAGGTCATCGGCGCCGGGCAGGCGGCCGCGGCCGCCGATCGCCGGCTGGCCTGACCGACCGGGTCCCGGCGGGTACAATCCGCGACGTCATGTTCATCGGACACTATGCCGTCGCGCCCCTCGCGCCGGGCACTTCCGCGAGGGTCGGCCTGGGCCTGTGGCGCTGGCCGGCGGCGTCCCTGGCGGTTGAAGTCACGGAGCCGTGCGTCGTCCTGGCGGCGCCGCCGGGATCAGCCGGCGGGTCGGTCTCCGGCTAGCGGACTTCG
Organism: uncultured Acidobacteriota bacterium; assembly: GCA_963840225.1. Taxonomy (GTDB): domain Bacteria; phylum Acidobacteriota; class Vicinamibacteria; order Vicinamibacterales; family CAVVIG01; genus JBLMXQ01. The sequence goes on along the minus strand of CAWIYH010000003.1, from coordinate 136,110 downwards.
ATCCGCAGGGTGTTCAGGTGGTAATAGAGCTCGGACCTGAAGGCGCCGCGCAGCACCGCGTTGTACAGCGGGGTGAACGAGGTGGACACGATCTGAACCGACGCTCCACCTGACTGGATTCGCTCGAGGAGCTCGTGCTGCGCCCTGGGTCCGAGGGCTGCGACGTCCTCGATGATCAGCGTGCGCGGGCCCGACGGCCACGTCAATCCGGCCGACCAATACGAAGCGCCTTCCGGCAACTCCGCCGTCAGGCGACAAATTGTCTGCTGGATGGCTGATTTCGGTCCCTCAATAAGTACGTGGGGGCCTCCCGAAAGGACGATGTGCCACTCCGCGTCTGCAACTTGTCCGACGCCGATCGTCTGCCAACCCGATGACGGCTGGGGAAGCCAACGGGTCGATAACATGGAGATCCTTTCTGACAGGAGGCGGGTACTATCGTCGCTCTATTGATCGATGTCAAGAAACGTTCATTCGACGGGCGTGTTTCACAGAAACCAACTCACCCAACCTCGAGGTGGCCACTCACTTGCACAACGCCGCGCGATCGTGCGTGTCCTCCTCGTCACGCCTCAGGCCTCGCTCCGCGCCGCGATCACCGACGCGCTGACGCCGCGCGCCGAGGTCGACGTCTGCGCCGGATTCCCATCGGCGCGCGCACGTCTGAGCGAGCGGCCGTACGACCTGCTGGTCATCTCGGTGCGCCTCGGCGCATACAACGGGTTACATCTCGTCCATCTCGCGCGCGCCCTGCAGCTGCCGACGCGCGCGGTCGTCTTCGATCTCCACTCCGACATCGCGCTGGCGTCCGAGACCCAGGACGCCGGGGCGTTCTTCGAGCACGCCGACCGCATCGCCATCGCCGCGCCGGCGTACCTCGGCGCCGCGCTGCCGTCCCGCGATCGACGCAATCCGGCGCGCTACGATTGCCGCACGCTCCCGCGCGGTGGCCGCCGGGCGGCCGATGAGGCCCGGCTCATGGCCCCGGCGCATCCCTGAGTCGACCCGGAGCGACTGGCTCCCTCCCCGATCCCCGATCGGTTCTTGCCGGCCCTGCCCGGGTTGGCTCCTTCCGTGCGAATCCGACCGCCGCCGTCCCACAGGTGGGATGGCGAACCCCCGGAGTCCTGGAGGGCTACAATCATGGGAATCTTCTCGAAATCGGAGGAGCGATGCTGCGAATTGCGTTGGCGGGTCTGCTGATTCTGGGCTCCGCGACGAGCTCGAGCGCGCAAATCGACGCGCGGATGCTGCGCTATCCGGCGGTGTCGGTCGACCGCATCGCCTTCGTCTACGCGGGCGATATCTGGCTCGTGCCGAGGACGGGCGGCACCGCGACCCGTCTCAGCTCGCCGCTCGGCGAGGAAACGTTCCCGCGCTTCTCGCCCGACGGCACCCGGATCGCGTACAGCGCGGACTACGACGGCAACACCGACGTGTACGTGGTATCCGCGTCGGGCGGTGAGCCGGTCCGCCTGACGCATCACCCGATGCCGGACCGCGTCGTCGGCTGGCACCCGGATGGCAAGCGGGTGCTGTTCGCGTCGAGCCGGGAGAGCGGCCGCCAGCGCTTCAACCAGTTCTTCCTCGTCAGCGCGGACGGCGGCATGCCGGAGAAGCTCCCGCTCCCGTACGCCGAGTTCGGCGCCTTCTCGTCCGACGGCAGGCAGATCGTCTACATGCCCGAGACACGGGACTTCCGGAACTGGAAGCGGTACCGCGGCGGATGGGCGCCCGATCTCTGGCTGTTCGATCTGACGACGTTCGCGTCGCGGAACATCACGAACAACCCGGCGAACGATGCCCAGCCGATGTGGCACGGCCACACGATCTACTTCCTCTCGGACCGTGGCCCGGCCGAACGCCACAACATCTGGGCCGAGGACGTCGCGTCGGGCGCCGCGCGGCAGGTGACGCACTTCACCGACTTCGACATCACGTTTCCCTCCATTGGCCCCGACGCGATCGTCTTTCAGGCGGGCGCCCAGCTCTACCTCCTCGACCTGGCCTCCGAGAAGGCGACCGACGTGCCGGTTCGCGTCGTCACCGACGAGACCACGCTCAGGACCCGGATCGAGAAGGCGGACAAGCTTGCCGGGTTCGCGTCGGTGTCGCCGACAGGCAGGCGCGTGGCGTTCGAGGCGCGTGGCGACGTCGTGACCGTGCCGGCCGAGCACGGGGCGACGCTCGACCTGACGCGCAGCAGCGGCGTGGCCGATCGGTATCCACGCTGGTCGCCAGACGGCAAGACCGTCGCGTACTGGAGCGACAAGAACGGCGAGTACCAGCTGACGCTGCGACCCGCCGACGGCAGCGGCGCCGCGCGCGCCGTGACGTCGTTCCAGTCGGGCTTCCGCTACCCGCCGCAGTGGTCGCCGGACAGCAGGAAGATCGCGTTCGTCGATCAGGCCATGCGGATTCACCTGTACGACGTCGCGGCGAACCGCGTCACCGACATCGACCAGAGTCCCGCCTGGATCGCCCACGGCGGCCTCGAGGCGTTCAGGTTCCAATGGTCGCCGGACTCGCGGTGGATCGCATTCGCGCACCCCGCGGCGTCGACCCTGAACAACGCGATCTATCTCTACGACACGACCGCCGGGAAGCTGCAGCAGGTGACGAGCGGGTACCTGAACGACACGCAGCCGGTGTTCGGGCCCGAAGGGAAGTACCTCTACTACGCGTCCGACCGCGCCTTCGATGCCGTCTACGGCTCGTTCGACAACAGCTGGACCTACGCCAATCCCACCCAGTTCGTCGCTGTGCCGCTGCGGCCCGACGTAGCCTCGCCGCTGGCGGCGCGGAATGATTCGGAGAACCCGGTGCTCGAGCACGAGCCCCCCGAGGAGGAGGCGAAGAAGCCCGAGCCGGCGGCGAGCGCCCGGCCGACCGCCCCGGCGGCGGTCGACATCGCCCTCGACGGCTTCGAAGCCCGCGGGGTGGTGCTGCCGCCCGCCTCCGGCAACTACGCCGACCTGCAGGCCGTGAAGGGCAAGCTGCTCTACCGCCGTACGCCGCGGGCGGGGACGCACGGCGAAAAGAGCCCGATCGTCTACTTCGATTTCGACGAGCGCGAGGAGAAGACCGTTCTCGACGACGCCGATGCGTTCGAGGTGACCTTCGACGGAAAGAAGATGCTGGTCCGCAGCAAGGACAAGTACGCGATCGTCGACGTCAAGGAGAAGCAGAAGTTCGAGAAGCCGCTCGACCTCGCCGATATCGATGTTCCGGTGGATCCCCGCGCCGAGTGGCGGCAGATCTTCGCCGACACGTACCGGTTCGAGCGCGACCTCTTCTACGACCCCAACATGCACGGCGTCGACTGGACGGCCCTCCGCAATCGCTACCAGAAGCTGATTGATCAGTCGGTGACCCGCTGGGACGTCAACTGGGTCATCGGGGAGTTCACCGCAGAGCTGAGCTCGTCGCATACCTACCATGGAGGCGGCGACGAGGAGCAGGGCCTCGACCGGTCGGTCGGCATGCTCGGCGTCGACTGGGAGCTGGCGAACGGCGCCTATCGGATCCGCCACATCGTCGGCGGCGGTCCCTGGGACAGCGACGTCCACTCGCCTCTCGACGACCCGGGCGCGAACGTGCATGAAGGCGAGTACCTCCTCGCCGTGAACGGCGTGCCGGTCGATCCGAAGGTCGACGTCTGGGCCGCCTTCCAGAATCTCGGCAAGAAGACGGCCGTCCTGACCGTCAACGCGAAGCCGACGACGACCGGCGCACGCGAGGTCGTGGTCCGGTGCCTCGACGACGAGACGCCGCTCCGATTCAGGGAGTGGATCGAGGCGCGACGGCGGATCGTCGACAAGGCGACCGGCGGCAAGGTCGGCTACATCTACGTCCAGAGCACCGGCGTCGACGCGCAGGACGAGCTGATGCGCCAGTTCATGGCCCAGTGGACCAGGCCGGGGCTCATCGTCGACGAGCGCTGGAACAGCGGCGGCCAGATCCCGGATCGGTTCATCGAGCTGCTGAATCGTCCCGTCCTGTCGTACTGGGCGGTGCGCGACGCGCCGAGCCAGCAGTGGCCGCCCGTCGCGCACTCCGGACCCGAGGTGATGTTGATCAACGGGTGGAGCGGATCGGGCGGCGACGCGTTCCCGTTCTACTTCCGCGAAGTCGGCCTCGGTCCGCTCATCGGCACGCGGACGTGGGGCGGGCTCATCGGCATCAGCGGCGCGCCCCAGCTCGTGGACGGCGGCTTCGTCACGGTCCCCACGTTCCGGATGTTCGATCCGAAAGGCGAGTGGTTCGCCGAGGGCCACGGCGTGGATCCGGACATCAAGGTCGAGGACGATCCGACGGCGCTGGCCAGGGGGACCGATCCGCAGCTCGAGCGGGCCATCCAGGAGGCGATGAAGGCGGTCGCGAAGCTGCCACCGCCTCCGGCGCGCCCGCCGTACCAGAAGCGCGTGCCATCCGAGCGGCGCTGAGATTGGCCGGTGACCTCGTGTTCGTCGCCGGGCGCCGCCGGCACGGACGGCGGTTTTTCGAGCCCTTCATGACCGCGACGCGGTGGCGTCCGGGTCGCCGAGGGGTCCCAGGAGCGACGGCAATCGGGTGGACGACGCTCGACCGCCGCCAGGTGGGGTGACGAGATGCCGAATACGCTCGTTGACGAGTTCCTGCCCGCCTACGACGTGTCGGACGGCGTCGCGACCGTCGTCGACGCCGACGTGGCGACGACGTGGAATGCGCTGATGGAAGTCGACCTCATGGAGGTCGGCCGCCGCCGGCCCCTCGTGGCCGTCCTCGGCGCGCTCCGCTCCCTGCCCGAGGTCGTCAGCCATGTGCTGCACGGCGAGCCGCCGCCTCACGCGCCGGGGCGGCTGCGCCTGCGCGACACGACCGCCCTGCCCGTGAACGAGGGCGGATGGGTCCTGCTCGGAGAACGGCCCGGCGATGAGATCGCCCTCGGGCTCGTGGGCAAGTTCTGGCGTCCCGTGATCGTCTACGCGCGAGTCGACGCCGGCCAGTTTCGCGATTTCTCCGAGCCCGGCTACGCGAAGACCATCTACTCGCTCTCCGTACGCCCGCTCGACGGCCGGCGGACGCTCTTGTCCGGCGTCATGCGCACCGCGACGACCGACGGACAGGCCCGGCGCTGGTTCCGCCGGTACTGGACGCTCGGCGTCGGTTCGGGCGCTCATGTGCTGGTGAACGGCGTGCTCGCGCTCACGCGGGAGGCCGCCGAATCACGATCCGGCAACGATTGACGCGGGAGGACGCGCTGCTCGGCACGGCCACGCGTCGAGGAGTCGATGGACGCTATCCCTGCGGGCGGGCCGGCGGGAAGGACACGTGCATGCCGAGTTGCCAGAACAGGAACGCGTATTGATCCGCCTGCTGCGCGAGCCCTTCGCTCAGGGACGTGCCGAAGCCGTGCCCGCTTCCTGAAATGCGCAGCAGAACGGGCCGTCCCGACGCCGTGGCCGCCTGCAGACGGGCCGCGAACTTGCGGGAGTCCGACGGATTGACCCGCGGATCGTTGGTGCCGCTGAAGAGGATCACGGCCGGGTACTTCGTCCCGTCGACGACATGCTGGTAGGGCGAGTACGCGAAGAGGGCCTGGAACTGGCGGGGGTCCGACGGATCGCCGAACTCGGTCACGTTGAACGCGCCGTTCGGCCACAGGTTGAAGCGCAGCATGTCGTAGAGGCCGACGTGTGACACGACCGCGCGGAACAGTTCGGGGTGCTGGGTCAGCGCCGCGCCCATGAGCAGGCCGCCGTTGCTGCCGCCGAGGATCGCGAGCGTGGCCGGAGTGGCCCAGCGGCGATCGATGAGATACCGCGCCGCGGCGGCGAAGTCGTCGAAGACGTTCTGCTTGTTCGTGAGGCTGCCGCCCTGGTGCCAGTCGTCGCCGAACTCGCCGCCGCCACGCAGGTTCGCCACGACGTAGACACCGCCCTGTTCGATCCAGATGCGGCGCAGCGCCGAAAAACCCGGCACCTCGCTGATGCCGAAGCCGCCGTAGCCGTACAGCAGCGTGGGGTTCGTGCCATCGAGCGTCGCTCCCTTGCGGGCGACGATGTTCAACGGCACGCGAGTGCCGTCCTTCGAGATCGCCTCGACCCGCGTGACCTCCGTGTCGCGGAAGTCGGCCGGAGAATCGACCACCAGGCGCGTCTTTCTCGGCGCCTGGCCGGGCGCCGCGCGATAGAATGCCCGCGGCGCCAGGTAGCTCTCCTCGCCGTACAGGACTTCATTGCCGTCGAGCGGCACCATCTCGCGCACGCTGGAGACCGGGGCGACCGGGACCGGCGGCTGCTGCGCGCCTTCCAGATCGAACACCCGCACGCGCGACGGACCGCCGGCGATCTCGCTCACGTACACCCGCGAATCGGTCACCTGGACCTCGTCGATCGCCGCGTCGCCTTCGTGGACCAGGACGCGAGCCTCCGGGAGCGTCATGCGGCCCCGGGCGAGGCGAAGTACCTGACCGCGCGGCGCGCCCTTCCGTGAGACGAGGTACAGCGCATCGTCGCGTCCCCAGGTGGCCGTCACCACGTTGTCGGAGGAGGCCGCCAGCCTGGCCCAGCGGCCGTCCGGCTGCCGGATGAAGTGCTCCTTCTGGCCGCCGTCGCCATTGCTCACCGTCGCGACGACCAGCTGGCCGTCCGGGCTCGCCTGGAGCACCGTCTCCGCGATCTTCGGAAAGTTCTTCCCGATCTCGTAGCGGTCGTCGGCCGTCGGCGTCCCGATCCTGTGAAAGTACACCTGCTGGTAGAAGTCGAGATCCGCGGCGGGCCGCTCGCCGGGGCGTGGATACCGCGTGTAGAAGAACCCGCCGCCGTCGGCGGTCCAGGCGACGCTGCCGCCGGCGGTCCCGCCGTTGACCCGCGGAACGACGTCGCCGATCTCGTGCCCGCTGTCGACATCGAACAGGTGGACGTCGCCGCGCTCGCTGCCGCCCTGTGACAGCGACACCGCGACGCGCCGGCCGTCACGCGACGGCACGTAGAAGTCGATCGCGGTTTTGCCGGAGGGATCGAGTCTGGCGGGATCGAGGATGGTCCGCTCGCTCGAGACGTCGTCGGGCGACGCGAGGAGCACCAGCATGGGCTGCTCGTGCGGCGGCTGCATCTTGAGGGCGAACAGCCGGCCGTGACGATAGGTGAGCCCGAACCACCGCCGATGTGTGTCGGAGCCGAGCGCCCGGACGCGGGCCCGGAGGGCCGCCATGAAGGGCAGCTGGTCGAGCTGGCTTCGCGTGTGGGCGTTCTGCCGCTCGGTCCAGGCCCGCACGGTCGGATCGGCCCACGGCTCCAGCCACCGGTAGTCGTCGGTCACCCTGGTGCCGTGGTACTCGTCCACGACCGGGCGCTTCGGCGTCGGCGGAGGGGCGGCGAGCAGGCCGGCAACCGCGATTGCCACAAACGTGTTCCTCATGCGCTCCCGTCCTTTGCTCGTTGCGGCGCGCTCACCCTGTCGGGCCGGGCCGTCGGCCGGAGCCTATTTCGAGGCGTGAAACGCCGCGCGATCCTGTCGGAACGCGCAGGCCAGCCGATTGGTGCCCCGGAGCCGGTGCACCACCGCCCGTGCCGCCCGATAGGGCAGCGACGGCAGCGGCGTCACCCGGCGGACCGCTCGAAAGCCGACCGTGTTGAGCATTCCCTCGACGGCGGGAACATTCGGCCCCCACCAGTTCGTCGGGTCGTCGTTCAGCTCGCGGCTCGGGTAGAAGGCCATGGCGGGTCGGCCGAACCCGACCATGTCCACCACCGTTTCGACGACGAGCAGGTCGCGCGCGACCGACGCGACACGCTCGAGCGCGAGCAGCGGATGCCGCAGGTGATACAGCACGCCCAGCAACAGCACCACGTCGAAGGTGCCGACCCGCTCGGGCGACAGGTCCATCACGTCGATGTCGACGTCCTCGACGCGGGAGCTGAGGGCGGCGCGCGCCAGCTCGAAGCCGGCCTTCCCCCTGCCCGTGCCCCAGCCGGCTCCGTGCCACGAATAGTAGTCCGTCGCCACGACGCGCGCCGCGCCGCGCCGCTCGGCTTCGAAGGAGAAGTAGCCGTCCCAGGCCCCGATGTCGAGCACCGTGCGGCCGTCAAGTGAGGGCGGCAGGTCGATGCGCGCGAGTCGGATCGCCGTGTCGTCGATGCCTCTGGTGACGATGCCGCCGCCGAGATCGATCGTGTGGTACCAGCGGATCCCGTCCGCCTGCCGCCTGAGGGTTGCTGCGTCCATCGGGGCTATTGTGGGCCGGACCAGCCCTCCGGGCGCAACACCCGGGAATGCCGCCCACTAGCCGGCGACGATGGGCGCCGGGACGAGCAGGCCGCGCCCCGCGAAGCCGGTGGTGCGATCGAGCTGGGCGAAGAACTCTTCCCTCAGCCGGGGCACCCCGCGCAGGGTCCAGAGAACCTCGGCATTCGTCCAGGCCGCTTCGCGCGCGCAGCGGACGCTCCACATCGCGCAAACATCGTCGGCCGGCGCCGCGACCCTGTCGATTCGCGCGAGCACGCCGGTGGCGAACTCCGCCTTGGCCCGCGCCTCCACCGATTCGAGCAGGTCGTTCATCCGCGTGAAGTCATCGTATCGCGGCCCGCGGTCGGTGGGTGCGCCGCCCGCGGTCGTGTAGGTGTCGACGAGGGCCGCGGGCAGGTCGCGGTTGATGTGCGCGTTCATCCCGGCGAGCGCCCACTGCAGCGGCACGAGGTCGGTTCGCGAGCGCGATTCGAACAGCGGACGCCACGCGCGGGGGGCTCCGCCCGCCGACGGCCACGCGCGGGCCGCGGCGGCAAAATACAGGTTCGCGAATACCACGTCGAGCCGCTCGAGAAACGGCGTGTCCCGGAACGCGGCGCCCGCCACCGCGGTCCGGACCGCCGTGGTGACCTCGAGATAGAGGCGGTTGAACCACTTCACGCCGTCGCGGTCTGCCAGCGCCGCGTCGAGCGCCGTCATCAGGGCGACCACTTCGTCGATGGTGGACGCCGGCGCCCGCGACAGGATCGCCTGTTCGTTCGTCACAGGCCGAAGAAGCCGAGCACGGCCCAGTCCTTCATCCGCGGAAGATACGGCAGGACGAGCTTCTTGTTCTGTTCCGACACCGGATCGCCGGGCCCGGCGACCGGAATCGGGTGAATCGCGGCGCCGCCCTGGCGGATCGCCTCGGCGAGATTGCGGGTGCCGAGCTCCACCGCGTGCAGGCCGGCGGCCGCGTACACGCGGCCGCGCACCCACTGGTATTCGTCCATGGAGAACCGCTGCTCGTTGAGCGCGTCGATCCAGGCGCCCTGTGCCTGCAGGACGAAGCTCATCATCGCCGTGACGTTCTGCGCGCTCTCCGAAGCCGTCGCCTCCCGCCGCTCGGCACGCTCGCGCCGCATCATCTCGTCCTGCATCGCCGCGATCTCGTGAAAACGTCCGCCCATCTTGGCGTACATGCTCTCCTGGACCGCCGCGAAGCGCTTCATCAGGTGCTCGGTGAGCTCGCCGCTGGCGGGCGGCGTGAACGGCGTCTGGTTATTGACGCCTTTCGAGAGCGTCTGCAGTGATGCCAGCACGCCTGATTCACGGAGGTAGGTCGAGGCCTTGTGCGCCACGACGTACAACGCGATGGAGGTTCCGATGCCCAGGACGAGGATGATGACGCCGCAACCGATCGCGAGTTTCTTCATGTGTCCGGCTCCCTGGGGCGCACCCACCGCCGATCTGGCGCGGTCCGATGGATTCTAGGCTCGCCGGGACCGTTCTGCAACGGACGCGCGCCGACTGGTGCCGGTCAGTGCCCGCCGAAAAATAGAGGGCGCTGGTGTGTCGGTCCAGGTGTATAGTCCCCTGCCCACTCTGGAGGTGCCCATGAAACGCGCCACGTCGAGTACCGTTGCCGTCGGCCTCTGTTTCGTCTCGTTCGTGCTGTTCGCAACGATTTCCGGTCGAGCCGAGCATTCGAAGGATGAGAGAGATGAGAGCCGGATCCAGCGGGGGTTCCGGATTGCGCCGGTCCGGTTGGACCTGCGCCATCGCAATCGTGCGCTCGTCGGGCTCGGCAGCTACCTGGTGAACGCGGTCGGCGGCTGCAACGACTGCCACACGTGTCCGTCCTACACCCCGGGGCACAATCCGTACGGCCCGCCGTTTGGCCCCGCCGGCGGCGGCGACGGCCAGGTGAACGCGCAGAACTATCTGGCCGGCGGCACGGCGCTCGCGCCAGGCGTCGTTTCGGCCAACATCACCCCCGACCCGGGCACCGGTCTGCCGGAGGGCCACACGTTCAAGCAGTTCGAACAGTTGATACGAACGGGCCACGATCCCGACGAAGGCGGGCGCATCCTCCAGGTGATGCCGTGGCCGGTGTATCGCCACATGTCGGACCGCGACCTGCGCGCCATCTACGAGTACCTCGCCGCGATTCCGCACGCCGAGCCCGGTTCCTGCGTCGCGCCCGGGCAATAGCGCGGCCGTGCAGCATGCCGGGCCGGCCCTCGCCGGTCCGGCCGCCCGCCTCGCACGTCCCCCGGCCTCCATCGAACACAGGTCGGCGGCAACCGACGCAGTCCGTTCCGCACGATCGGATAGACTGAACCGCTGCGGGCATCCCGCGTGGAGCGCAAAGGGGGCATCGTGCCAACCAAACCGACGGTGGCGGTCCTGGGTGGTGGCGTCGGAGGGTTGAGCGCCGCGCACGAACTGGCGGAGCGCGGCTTCGCGGTCACCGTCTACGAGCGCCGGGAGAGGTTTGGCGGAAAGGCCCGCAGCATTCCAGTGCCCGGTTCGGGCGAGGGCGGGCGACAGGACCTGCCGGGCGAGCACGGGTTCCGCTTCTTTCCCGGTTTCTACAAGCACGTCACCGACACGATGGGCCGGATCCCGATCGGCGACCACGGCCGGACGTGTCTCGACAATCTCGTGACGACGACCCGGATCCTGCTGGCGCGCGCCGGCAAGCCGGAACGGCTCTGGGTTGCCCGCTTTCCCGAAACCGACAGCGACTTCGAGACCGGACTCCTCGCCCTCTTCGATCATCTCGACATTCCGCTCGACGAGGTGCACTTCTTCATCTCGCGTCTGATGGGTCTCGCCACGAGTTGCGACGAGCGGTATCTGGCCGAGTTCGAGCTCACACCGTTCTGGGACTTCATCGAAGCCCCCGCGAGATCGAGCAACTACCAGCGATACCTCGGACAGGGATTCACGCGGTCGCTGGTCGCGATGCGCGCCGAGGAGAGCAGCACCCGCACGGTGGGGCGCATCCTCTGGCAGCTCTTCTTGGGCATCCTGATCCCGGGCCGCGCGTTCGACCGCCTCTTGAACGGCCCGACCAACGAGGTCTGGATCGATCCCTGGTGCGAGCACCTGACGCGCCTGGGCGTGACGCTCGTGCCGGGCGCGCCGGTCAGGTCGCTGAATCTGGCGGGCGACCGGCTGCGCAGCGTCACGATCGAGCGTCGCGGACAGGCCGCCGAGATCACCGCCGACTTCTACGTGGCGGCGGTTCCCGTGGAGATCATGCACGGACTGGTGACCGCCGACATCGCGCGGGCGGCGCCGTCGATCTCCCGGCTCGGGGAGCTGCGGACCGCGTGGATGAACGGCATCCAGTTCTTCCTGAAGACCGACCAGCCGCTGGCCGACGGGCACCAGATCTACCTGGACTCCAGCTGGGCGCTCACCTCGATCTCGCAGCGGCAGTTCTGGCGCAACCGCGACTTCTCGCAGTACGGCAACGGCCAGGTCGGCGGCATCCTGTCCGTCGACGTCTCGAACTGGACGACGCCCGGGAGCTTCAACGGAAAAGCGGCCATCGAGTGCGCGACGCGCGAGGAGGTGAAGGAGGAGGTCTGGCGGCAGTTGAAGGCGGCGCTCAACGTCGACGGGCTGCGTCAGATCGAGGACGAGAACCTCCTGGCGTGGTTCCTCGATCCCGACATCGAGCTGCCCAACCCGACCGGCATCGCCAACCTCGAGCCGCTGCTGATCAATCACGCCGGATCGCTCGCCCTGCGTCCCGAAGCCTTCACGGAGATCCGCAACCTGTTCCTGGCGTCCGACTACGTCCGCACCCACACCGACCTGGCGACGATGGAGGGCGCCAACGAGGCGGCGAGACGCGCCGTCAACGCCATCCTGGCCGTGAGCGGGACGGCGGCCGCTCCCTGCGGGTTGTGGGAGTTCGACGTCCCGGACGCGCTCCGGGCGGCACAGGCGCTGGACCACATCCGCTTCAAGATGGGATTGCCCAACGCGATTCTCGGACAGCGGTATCCGAGGACCCCGCGGGCCTGATCCGGCGCGCGAGCGCGGTTGCCGTCAGGCGCCAGGGGATTGAGCGCCTGACGTCGTGCAGCGCGCCGCACCTCCGTCGAGGGAGAACGGCAGAAAAAAGTGTATCGCGCAAACCCATGTGTACGTGTGGGTTAAGCCTCAGCAGGGCCAGCGGGGCATCGTTTGTGCCGGATCTTTATATGACTTTGAAGTATAATAACGTTCATATAGAGACTCTGCCGTCCGAGTTTGTCATCAGCAAGAACCATGGGACAGACGGGTCTTATCCTCGCCGTTCAACCCGACTCGGCACAGGCCGGTGCGCTTCGACGCGCGCTCCGGACGCGTGTGAAGGACGGGATCCTCGTCGTGGACACGACTGAGGCCGCCCTCTCCCAGATCGACCGGCACATTCCCGATCTGATCCTCCTGCACGCGCTGGTGCCGCCCGCCGATGAGGAGTATCTGCTGACGTATCTGCGGGCTCTTCCTCACACCGATCACGTGCAGGTGATCACGCTTCCCCAGCTGGGGTCGTCGGGCGGCGGCGAGCGTCACGGGCGTTCTCGGCTGGACCTCCTGAGGCGGCGGACGGCGCCGATACAAGGGCTGGGGTGCGATCCAGAGTTGTTCGCATCGGATGTCGTGGAGTACCTCGTGCGTGCACAAGAATTCAAGCAACAGATGCAGGAGCGGACGGCTGAGCTCGAACCGGCATCCCAGGGGGATCGCCGTGGGGGGCACCGCTGGACCCCCGAGGATGTGCCCTGGGTGTCGTCGGTCAAGCTGGTCACCGGAGAACTGGCCGGGGAGCGGGCCGACCTGATCAACGTGTCGGCGACCGGCGCGCTGGTCCGCACCTTCATCCGGCCCATGCTGCCTTCGACCAAGGGCTTCGGCTTCGAGCCCAAGAGCCGGCTCGGCCTGATGTTCCGGCTCGCGTCGGGCTCTGAGGTTCGCGCGCCGGGGCGGATCGTCCGGTGCAACGTCGGGTCCCTGGCGGGAGCCCGGATGGCGTACCACGTCGCCTTCCAGTTCGACGAATCGATCGGTCTCGAGCTGCCGGCCCTGACGGCTCCCGCGTCCCCGGTGGTCGCACGGAACGACGACGTGAGCCTCGCCGCCGTCGAGGCGCCGCCCCCCCCGCACCATCGCGACGCCCATGAAGTCCTGCACCACTCGGTGACGTTCCAGAACGAGCTCCTGACGCGCCTGCTCGAGACCGAGAAGCTGCCGGGCAGCCTTCGTGGCGCGATCTCCGAGCTGATGACCCTGAACGCCGCTCTCGTGGACATCCGCACGACGCTGCGCGACGCGCGGCTGCGCTCCGACGGTCGCGGCGATTCTGATGCGCGTCGCGTCCCGGCTCGCGCCGCGGATCGAGGAACTCCACGCGATGCGCGACGGGGTGGTCGAGCGAATCAGCGCCGACGACTTCGTCCTGATGGCGGTCGAGGCGAGCCGCGCCCGGCCGCTCTCGCTCTAGCCCACGGCGGGACGCGCCCGAGGGGCGGCACCGCTGGCGCGCGCGGCGTCTGTTTCCGGGCATGTCACCATCCGATACAACCAGCAAGCGCTTCATGAAGATACGGCTGTCTCAAATTCTCACGCTGCTGCTCACGATGGCCTCCGGCGCGGGAGCAGGATCGGCGCAGGCGCCTGTCGACCGGTCCCGGGAGACGTTCAAGAGCTCTGTCGACCTGGTCACCATCCAGGCGTCGGTGCGCGACAGGCGCGGGCATCCGATCAAGGGGCTGACCGCGGGCGATTTCGAGGTGCGCGACAACGGCCAGCTCCGGAGGGTGCTGTCGCTCCGATCCGATGTCCGCTCGCCGATCAGCCTGGCGGTCCTGGTCGACATGAGCGGGAGCATGCGCATCGGGCCGAAGATTGCGATGGCCCGCCAGGCGTTCGAGTCGCTGCTGGGGCAGCTGCGGCCCGGTCAGGACGAAATCGCGGTGTTCACGTTCGACTCGGCCCTCCATCAACGCCGGCGGTTCACGCGCGACGTGGCGGCGTTGCACGGAGCGCTGTCGACCTTCGAGGCGTTCGGCACGACCTCGCTCTTCGACGCGGTGGCCGAGACCGCGCGAGGCCTCGCCGCCCAGTCCGCGACGCGCAAGGCCATCGTGGTGCTGACCGACGGCATCGACACCAGCAGCACGCTCACGGCATCGGAGGTGTCGGGCCTCGCGAGCTCCATCGACGTGCCGGTCTACGTCGTGGCCACGCTCGCGTCGCCGGATCAGCGTGAGGGGTCGGAGGGCGCCCAACGACCCTCGCGCTCGGCGTCGGCCGACCTCCGGCAGCTGGCCGGCTGGACCGGCGGGCAGTTCGTCTTCGCCAGCACGTTCACCCAGACCACGCTGGCGGCGACGAGCCTGATCAACGAGCTGCGCCAGCAGTACGTGCTCGCCATCGAAGCCGCGGAAGTCCGCGAGTGGCGCCGGCTCGACGTGCGCGTCAAGCAGACGTCGGCGACCGTGCGTGCCCGCAGCGGGTACTTCGGCGGCTAGCCTCACCGCCCGATCTCCTGCGGCCTCCCCGGGGCCCCGCACCCCTGCAGGTCCCTCGCCCGGCTGAACGCGACGGCCGCTCCCCGCCGAAGGCGTCGCCGGTCCGCGATCCTCTCGCGCCTGCTCCTCCAATCCGACCGAGGCGCCGCGCCGTAGAGGAGGCGTACGTTATGCGCCGCGCCTCGCGGCGGGAGGTGGCTTGTGAAAAGGTGGGCCCTTGGGCTGGCTGTCCTGGCGCTGGGCGCCGCGTCTGTGGGGACCCTCTGGGCCTCCAGCCATCGCGAAGCGCCGCTCATCAGCGAGGACCCGGTCGCCGACAACACCGACGTCTATGCGTTCGTCAGTCCCGACAACCCGGAGACGGTCACGATCGTCGCCAACTGGATTCCGCTCGAAGAGCCGGCGGGCGGCCCGAACTTCTACAAGTTCGGCGACGAGGTGCTCTACGAGATCAACATCGACAACAACGGGGACGCGCGCGACGACATCGTGTACGAGTTCCGCTTCCAGACCCGAATCCAGAACCCGAACACGTTCCTGTACCCGGCCGCGGCCGGCGTCGACGGCCTGAAGGGCTACAACGTCCACGCGATCGCGCTGCAGGTGTGCCCAAGCGGCTGTTGACGCGCGACGGCAGCGCGGGATCCGATCCCGCGAACCCGAGCGCGATTATCGGCGTGTACTCGACGACCCTGCGCCGCCGCGTCCGCATCCTTCGTCACGAGTGGCGGGATGACCACTTCGTTGACGAGCGGCATGCCGAGGCGCGAGACCTGGCGGGGCTGATTCCGGTGATCTACCCGGCCGTCACCGTTTCCCCGGCGCCGCGCAACGATCTGGTGACGATTTTCCTGACCGGCATCCCCGGCGTGAACCAGCTGCCGCACGTCACCCCTCCGAGATGATCCGCCTGAACATGGGATACGCGCCGTCGGCCGCCCCGAATCGACTCGGTCTGCTGGCGGGCCAGAACGACGGGTTCCCCAACGGCCGCCGCCTCCAGGACGATGTCGTGGACATCGAGCTGCGCGCGCTCGCCGGCGGGACGCCGTTCACGCCCGGCTTCAACCTGGCGCCGAACACCCTGCTCGCCGACGGCGTCGATGCCAACGACAAGCCGTTTCTGTCAACCTTCCCGTGTCTCGCCACGCCCACTCAGGGCTACGACCACCAGCACTGAGGACCCGCGGCCGGGGTCTTGGCGTGAGGCGCCGGCCCGCCTGTCAATCACAATCGCCACGAGGTGCCGTGTGATGACGTGGACGGAGCGGCGGATTTCGAACGGGATCGGCCTCCTGGTGGTGGCCGCCGCGGCGGGCGCCGTCGGATACGCAAACCATCGAGCGCACGGCGGCCCGGCGCCGGTCCCGCCCCGCGCGCGGTTCGTGGCCAGCCATTCGCCCGGGACCACGCGGCGCGAGCTCCAGGCGACGATCGCCGCGGCGCGCGCCGCCCTCTACTGGACGGTCCAGCGCGCCCTCGCATAGCGCCGGCGGACCGCTGCTACCGGGCACCGGCTCGGAACCGGTCGGGCAGGCGGGCAACGACGCGCACGTGGCGAACCCGGTGTACGATGTGAACCGGGCGGACGGCATGCCGCCGTGCGCCAGGGATCGTCACATGTGGCCTTTGCCATCGCCCGGCCCGGGCGCGCCGTCGAGGCGCGCCGATGACGTGCGGCTGCTCGAGAGCCGCGATGAGAGCTTCGAGCGCGGCACCGCGGATTCGCGACGATGACGGTTCCGCTGATGCACGTCGACGCGTTCACCGACGGCGCCTTTACCGGCAATCCCGCAGCGGTCTGCCTTCTGGACGATCCGCGCGACGCCGCGTGGATGCAGAAGGTCGCCAGCGAGCTGAACCTGGCCGAGACGGCGTTCCTGCAACAGGCGGGCGACGGCTTCAACCTCCGGTGGTTCACGCCGACCGTCGAGGTGGATCTCTGCGGGCACGCCACGCTGGCAAGCGCCCACGTGCTGTGGGAAACCGGCCTGCTGGCGCCCGCGAGTGTCGCGCGGTTCAGCACGCGGAGCGGCGTCCTGACGGCGACCCGGCGCGACGAGTGGATCGAGCTCGACTTTCCGGTCACGCCCGATGATCCTGTCGATCCGCCGCCGCCGGCGCTCGCCGCGCTCGGGAGCGCGTTCGGCTATGTCGGCAGGAGCGCTTTCGACTACCTCGTGGAGGTCGAGAGCGAGCAGGCGGTTCGCGCCCTGACGCCCGATCTGCGCGGACTTCAGGCGCTGACCGCGCGTGGCGTGATCGTGACCGCCCGGTCGGCGACGCCGGGGGTCGACTTCGTCTCGCGGTTCTTTGCGCCGGCGAGCGGCATCGACGAGGATCCCGTCACCGGCTCCGCGCACTGCTGTCTGGCGCCGTTCTGGCGCCGGCGCCTCGGGAAGAACGCGTTCGTGGCGCGCCAGCTGTCGCCTCGGGGCGGACTCCTCAGGGTGACGCTCACGGGCGATCGAGTGCGTCTCGCGGGGCGGGCCATCACGGTCACGCGCGGGGAGCTGCTCGTCTAGCACGCCACGAAGGCCGCCGCTCCCGCCCGAAATCCGGGACAATGGTGTCATGTCTCCAGACTCACGGTCCGTGGCCCTCGTCACGGGCGCCTCCAGCGGCATCGGCCTGGAATTCAGCCGGCTCCTCGCCCGCAATCGCCACGATCTGGTGATCGTCGCGCAGCACGCGGAGCGGCTGGCGCAGGCCGCCCACGAGCTCAGGACCGAGCACGGCGTGAAGGTCGCCGAGATCGCGCTCGACCTGGGCGACGCCGCCGCTCCCGACGCGATCGATCGAGCGCTCGCTCGTCAGGGTGCGGTCGTCGACGTGCTCGTCAACAACGCCGGCTTCGGGCTCAGAGGGGCGTTCACGGAGCTCGATCTCGGGGAGCAGCTCCGGATGATCCAGGTCAACATCGCCGCCCTGACCCGCCTCACCGGCCTGCTGTTGCCGGGCATGGTCGCGCGGCGGCGCGGGCGCGTGCTCAACGTGGCCTCGACGGCGGCGTTCCAGCCGGGCCCGCTCATGGCCGTCTACTATGCCACCAAGGCGTACGTGCTCTCGTTCTCCGAAGCCGTCGCCGACGAAGTGAAGGCATCGGGCGTGACCGTGACGGCGCTCTGCCCCGGTCCGACCGCGACCGCCTTCGAGAAGCGTGCCGGCCTGCAGGGGACGCGGCTGTTCCGGGGCGGCGTCATGGATGCGCCAGCGGTGGCGCGCGACGGCTACGAGGCGATGATGCGGGGCGCGCGGCTCGCCATCCCCGGCTGGCGGAACAGGCTGCTCGCGCAGACGGTCCGTTTCGCGCCGCGTGGAATGGTCCTTCAGGTCACGCGCGCCCTTCAGGAGCGCTGAGCGCCGCGACGCCCGCCTGGCCGTCCCTTTGTCCTCGCTCGACCCCGAGCGTATGATGGCGAGCTTCCATCCGGCGGGGCCAGCTGAAGACGCTGCTGCGGTCGGCGGCCAGCGACGCGACGTTCGGACCCGCCGGCGGCATCTTCGACGGCGCCCGGATGTGGGCGGCGGTCGTCAACAGCGACGGCGTGCTGTGCGCCCAGGCGACGTCGACCGACAATCCGCGGCAGGTATGGCCGGGCGGCGACGAGCAGCCGGCCGCGGGCTACTGACCTCCCGGTTCGAGGTCCGCACAAAGGCTGCCGCGAGTCTCGACCGACGCTGACGACCAGGAGCATCCATCGTGATGTCCACGACACCCGAGCACGCCGCCCTCCGCGACGTCCGGCGCAGCGGCCACCTGATCCCGTTCATCGGCGCCGGGCTGTCGGTGCCGCTCGGCCTTCCGTCGTGGTCGCACCTGTTGGACATCATCGCCGGCCAGCTCGGATACGATCCCCGCGTGTTCAAGCTGACCGGCGACAACTACCAGCTCGCCGAGTACTACGTCGCGGTCAAGGGCAGCATCGGCCCGCTCAGGAGCGAGATGGACCGGCTGTTCAATCCGACCGACGACTCCATTCGCGCCTCGCGCGCGCACAACGCGCTCGTCGACATGGACGTGCCGGTCATCTACACGACGAATTACGACCGGATCATCGAGCGGGCGTTCGCGCTGCGCGAAAAGCCCTGTCACACCATCACGAGCATCGACGACATGGGCACCGTCCCGGCCGACGCGACCCAGATCATCAAGTTCCACGGCACCTTCGACGACGACGCGAGCCTGGTGCTGACCGAGTCGAGCTACTTCGACCGGCTGCAGTTCGAGTCGGCCATCGACATCAAGCTGCGCGCGGACATGCTCGGCAAGTGCCTGCTCTTCATCGGCTACAGTCTGAGCGACATCAACATCCGATACATGTTGTACAAGCTGCACAAGCTGCGGACCCAGCTGCGCCGCGACGCGCACCGGACGCCGAGCGCGTACCTGGCGACGTTCAGCGCGGGCGAGGTGCAGCGGACCTTGCTCGCGCAGTGGGACGTGTCGGTGATCGAGCTCGACCCGCTCGACATGGCGGACAGCACCGCGGCGTTCCTGGAGTCGCTGATATGAAGATCTATTTCGTGACGAGCAGCGCGTACAAGGCGGGCGAGCTCCGCGACTTCGTCTCGACCTTCCCGGCGGCGGCGGCGCTCGAGATCCCGGTGTTCTCGAGCGACCTGACCGAGGTGCTCCACCGCGACATCGACACCATCGTGACGAACAAGGCGCTCGAGGCCTACCGCCGGCTCGCCCTCCCCTGCGTCGTCGAGCACAGCGGCCTGTTCATGGACGCGCTGCCGGGCCTGCCGGGCGGGCTCGGTCAGATTATCTGGCACTCGATTGGCGACCGCATGTGCGGGTTTCTGCGGCCGGATGACTCGCGGGCGGCGACCGCGCGGTCCGTGCTCGGCTACTGCGACGGACGGGGCGTCCACCTGTTCTCGGGGGAGACCCGCGGCGAGGTCGCCGAGCTGGCGCGCGGCGACTACGCGTTCAACTGGGACCCGATCTTCATTCCCGAGGGCGGCGACCGTACCTACGGCGAGATGGGCCTCGACATCAAGCGCCGCACGTCGCCGGTCCACAAGGCGTGGGAGCGGTTCTTCACGGCGGTTCTCGCCGGCGCGGGCCACGCGCTGGCGGAACGGTGAGGGGGCTGCACGCCGTGACGCCGTCCGATCGACGCGGCGAGGATCGCCGCCTCGTTTCGCCGCCGATCGTCAGTCGAGGAACGTGACGGTCTCGGCAAACGGGGCGCGGTCGGTGCGGACGTGAGAGGCCGGCCCACTGGGCCGAGGCCATGTCACGGTCGATGGAGCGGAACAGGGCGGCCGGCGCGCCGAAGCAGTCCCAGTTCGCCGCGACGAACGTGTGGCGGCCTGCCTGTCCGCGGGCGGGACTGGTCTCGAGGATGAGCATCAGCAGCACTCTGGTCCATCGCGCGGAGATTCGGTTTCACGGCCCCGCCGAGGTCCTGCGCCCCCATGTGGGCTGCTTCTGGGTGGCCACGGCAGAGCGTGGCGCGACGATCCGCGTCGTCCCGGACGGCACCACGGCCGTTTCCGTTCAGTTGCAGGGCGGCCGGCCAGCTGACTGGGTCTTGCGCGGTCCGATGCTCCGGCCTGCCGAGCGGCGGTTCACGTCGCCGGCGGTGATGGTGGGGGTGCGGCTGCGTCCGGGCGTCGCGTTCCTCCTGACTGGCATCGCCGCCCACTCGATCGTCGGCCGACGCGTCAGTCTGAAGAGAGCCGCGGCCTTTCGCGCGCTGGCCTCGATCGATTCCCATCCGCCAACGCCCGAGCGATGCATCGAGGCGCTCCAGCGCGTGCTCATCGAGCGGCTGACGAACGCGAGCGTTCAGGAGGTCGTGGCCACCGCGATCCGCGAAATCGAGCGCGAGCGCGGACGTCTGCGAGTGGTCGACGTCGCGGCTCGCTGCGGAGCCAGCCCGCGTCACCTGAACCGGCTGATGCGGACCTGGGTGGGATACGGCGCGAAGCGATTCGCCACGGTCGTCCGGTTTCAAACGACGCTGCACGAGATGGAGCAGGCGCCTGGGCGGTCGTCCGCGCTCTTGGCTTCCGAAACCGGGTACTTCGATCAGGCGCACCTGACCGTCGAGGTCGGGCGCTTCGCGGGCGCAACGCCCGGGCAGCTCGCGTCCCGCTCGGTGGCCGATTTTTCCAAGACCCGCTGCGACGACCTCCCGTAGACTCCAGTCCGACGAATCGGGCCGGGGCGCGATCGACAGGCGTTCGCCGCACCTCCCGCGTCCGAATCGTTCGGGAGGAAGGGTGATGGTGAGAGGGATTCTGGGTGTCGTCGCGGGGCTGGCCGTCTGGCTGATGACCGCGACCGTCGCCGGCATCCTCATGCGCGTGTCGTGGCCCGACTACGCCAGGGTCGCCGGCTCGATGACCTTCACGCTGACGATGATGATCGCGCGACTGTCAATCGGCGCGCTCGCGACGGTCGCCGCGGGCGTCGTGACGAGAGTCATCGCACGATCGACCATCGCCACGCTGATCCCCGGCGTGCTGCTGCTGGTCGCGTTCGTTCCCGAACACGTCGCACTCTGGGACAGGTTTCCGGTCTGGTATCACCTGACCTTCCTCCTGTCGCTCGTGCCGCTGACCTACGCGGGCGGAAGGCTCATGCCTGGCGGCTCAGGCTCGCGCTCTTACCGGCCCGGCGCCATCGTCGTCTGACCCCCCACGAGCTGCCAGCGGCCGTCCCGCTTGACGAAGATGTCGGTGAAGCGGCGCGCGCCGCTCGCGTAGGACTTCGACGTTCCCTCCATCGTCAGCCGGCCGGTGACGATGCCCACGTTGCCATAGACGCGCACCTGCATGTCGTCGAGTCGGGCAGCCGTCCACGACATGCCGGACATGGTATCGGCGATGTCCTCGGCTTTCGTCGCCAGCGATCCGTTCGAGTGTGTGTACAGGTAGTCGTCACCCCACAGCCGTTCGAGCGTGGCCCGATCCTTCCTGACCTGCGCGTCGTTGGACGCCTGATCCAGCGCCACCAGCTGGTCCTCGACCGACTGCGCCGATCGGGCCAGACCTGCACCGCCCGCCACCACCATGACAACCCCGATCGCGACGGCACGCTTCACGGCGACCTCCTCGAAGGATCGAAAATCCGAGGGCCTTCTCTCTAGTCCGCCGGCGGTGCGCTCACCGGCGAGGCTTCTCGTGCAGGCGGCCGAACGCCGTGCGGGACCCCCTCTGGCGCGTCCGGGTCCGCGGACGCCGAGGGCCCGGTTGTCGCAGGCGCTCGTATCGTTCGCGAGATCGCGCCCGATTCCCGCACGCCGCCTTGCACCACCGCCGCTTGCCGTTCTTGCTGGTGTCCAGAAAGAGCCAGTCGCATTCCGCGCAGCGCTTCACGAGTGAGAGCCGCTCGGAGGTCAACAGGTCCACGGCGGAGGCGACGATCGGCGGGATCAAGCTGGTGAGATTGGTGCCGCTCGTGACGATCCGGAGCTCGAATCCGTGCTCGCCGGCCATCAGTTCCTGATGCCGCCGTGCAGCGCGCCAATGCCTCGCCAGCCTCGCCACAGCCCGGGCAGTCGAACGGCTCCCGGCGGCCAGCGCTGACAGGAGCTCGTGCAGATCCTCGCGGAGCGTGCGTGCGCGGCGCAACGCATCCGTGGCAGCCGCGTCTCGCCGTGCCGCAGCTCGTCGAAGCCGTTCGGCGACCTTCGCATCCAGAAGGCCCGCGCGCTGGCTCCAGGTGAGCAGATCCCGATAGCGCAGCAATCGCTCTCGGGCCCGGCCGCTCGCGCGCGCCCCCGTCGTGTTGACGAAATCGAGACAGAGACTCCCGCCAACGAGCGGCGTCTCTTCGACGGTGGTGAATGATTGGGGACGAGCCACGAGTCGTCCACGTTATCACATCGCCTGGCCTGTTGACATGTGATAACGCGTCGTCTAGCCTTCCTGGCGGCGCGTCTCGCGCGCCCTAACGGACCCGGCAGACGCATGGTGCCCCTCATCCCCTGGGTTGAACGTCGCTGGTCGTTCGATCTGCCCGTCGGGGCGTTCCCCGCGGTTCTCGAGCGGCTCCGTGGCACGTCCGCTCGTGCGGCGGCGCTCGTCGCGGGCGTGCCCGAGAGGATCCTGGCCGCCCGGCCGAACCGACGATGGTCGGCGAAGGATCACATCGGCCACTTGAGCGATCTGTCGCCCCTCGACATGAAGCGGGTTGACGAATTCCTCGCGGGCGCGGCGCTGCTGACCGCTGCTGACATGACCAACCGTCGGACAGCGGACGCCGACCACCGCAGCACGCCCATCGGTCAACTCCTGAGGGCGCTCGACGACCACCGCCGGCAGCTCGTCCTCAGGCTCGAGAACGCGACCGCGGAGGAGATCGCGAGCCTCGCCATTCACCCGCGACTAGGCGTTCGGATGCGGCTCATCGACTGGGCGCAGTTCGTCGCCGACCACGACGATCACCATCTGACGTCCGCACGGATCGTGCTGCGCGGCGTGGACGGAAGATGCCGATGAAGCTGGACTCCGCCGCGGCCATGTCACCTGCCGAGGGGCGGAGCGGTGTCAATGTCGGCGACCATGCGTGCGAGGATCCCGTGTGAGCGTGCCTGCTCGAACGCGGCGTGGAGGTCGTTCGGACGATGCGGCCCGACGTCCTGTACCTCTCCACGAGCGACGACGTCCAGCACAAGAATCCGCCGGGCTATCTTGGCGGTGCCGTCGCCGTGCACCTGCGGATCGAGGATCCGTTCTTCACCCACACGTTCGTTCCCATCTATGTTGGCGTCGCTCGCTCGCGCGCGACCATAGTCGCGGGTCGGACGGCGAAGGCACACGCAACCCCCCCGCGCAATCACAACAAGAAGAGGCGTTCTCGCAGACCCCGAATACGCCTCGAAGGATTGGGAATGTTGGTTCGCCGTGCGGCTTCCGCAGCGGCGCCAAACGGGCTCGAAACGGGACTATACTCGGCGCGTTCCATCAGGGAGGTCACATGCGTTTCATGCGCCGGACCGCGTCAGCTCTCATGATTGCGTGCGTCGCGGCCGGGAGTCTCGCGCTCCATGCCCAGCAGGAGGGCAGCCCGTACCACCAGCTCCAATATCGCTTCATCGGGCCCGACGGCAACCGGGCGATCGCCGCCGTCGGTGAGCCCGGGAACCCGCTGGTGATGTATGTTGGCGCGGCCTCGGGCGGCATCTTCAAGACGGCCGACGGCGGCACGACGTGGCAGCCGATCTTCGACCATGACGGCGTCGCTTCGGTCGGCTCGCTGGCCATCGACCCACGACGTCACAACATCGTGTGGGCCGGAACCGGGGAGACGTTCCTCATCCGGCCGGACAACTCCATGGGCAACGGCATCTACCGGTCCGACGACGCCGGCGCGACCTGGCAGCGGATGGGCCTGGAGAAGACCGCCCGGATCGGCCGCATCGTGATCGACCCGCACGATCCGGACACGGTGTTCGCCTGTGCCCTCGGCCACTCGTTCGGCCCGCAGCACGAGCGCGGCATCTACCGGACGCGGGACGGCGGGGCCACGTGGCAGCAAGTGTTGTTCGTCGACGAGAACACCGGCTGCGCCGACATCGCCATCGACCCGAACCATCCGCAGGTGCTGTTCGCCGGCATGTGGCCGCTGACGATCAAGACGTGGGGGCTGATGAGCGGCAGTCCGGCGGGCGGCGTCTACGTGTCACACGACGGCGGGACCTCGTGGCACAAACTCGTCGGTCACGGGCTGCCGGCCGCCGACCACCCGATCGGCAAGACCGCGGTCGCCGTGGCCCCGAATGACTCACGCCGCGTCTACGCGCTCCTCGAGGACACCACGCCCGGGTTCTACCGCTCCGATGACGGCGGCAGCAACTGGGCGCTGGTCAACCAGCAGCACGTGCTGGCCGAGCGCGCGCCGTACTACACGCGATTCGCGGTGTCGCCCGACGACGAGAACCGGCTGTACTTCGCCTCGGTCTCGTGGAGCGTGTCCACCGACGGTGGCGATACGCTGCTCGAGAATGCCACGCGCGCCGGCGGCGACAACCATGACATCTGGATCGACCCGACCGACGCCAGCCGGATCATGGTGGCGAACGATGCCGGGGCCAGCGTGAGCCTGAACAAAGGAAAGACCTACGAGCACGTGGTGCTGCCGATCGCCCAGATGTACCACGTCTATACGGACAACCAGATCCCGTACTTCGTGTACGGCAACCGGCAGGACGGCGGCTCGTATCGGGGGCCGAGCAACAGCCTCCAGACCGGCTTCGGGCCGCTCGTCTCCGGCGGCATTCCCCTCGGGCTCTGGCGCAGCGTCGGAGGCTGCGAGAGCGGGTTCGGCATCCCCGACCCGGTGGACAACACCATCGTCTGGTCGGGCTGCTACGATGGCCAACTCGATCGCACGAACCTCACGACCGGCGAGGCGCGGAGCGTGCAGGTGTGGCCGGATGCGACCTACGGGTGGACACCGGCCGACGTCAAGTACCGCTGGCACTGGACGTTCCCGATCGCGATCTCGCCGCACGATCACAACACCGTGTACGTCGGCAGCCAGGTCGTGCACCGGACGACGGACGGCGGCAACAGCTGGACCGTGATCAGCCCCGACCTGACGACGAACGACAAGACGCACCAGCGGAGCTCGGGGGGCGTCACCACCGACAACCTCATGACCTGGGACGGCGCGACACTGTACGCGATCGCGGAGTCGCCGGTGGAGAAGGGGCTCATCTGGACCGGCAGCAACGACGGCCAGATCAACCTGACGCGCGACGCGGGCAAGACCTGGACGAACGTCACGAAGAACCTGCCGGACCTCCCGCCGTGGGGTACGGTCTCGAACGTCGAGCCGTCGCGCTTCGATGCCGGCACGGCGTACGCGACGATCGACCTCCACCAGGTGGGCAACTTCGATCCGTTCGTCTACAAGACCTCCGACTATGGCCGCACCTGGACGCTCATCAGCGCGTCGGTGCCCAAGTCGGAATCGAGCTACGCGCACGTCGTCCGCGAGGATCCGGTGCGGAAAGGCATGCTGTACCTCGGCACCGACAACGCGCTCTACGTGACGTGGGACGACGGGGCGCACTGGGCGTCGCTCCAGAACAACCTGCCGCCGGCGCCGGTCTACTGGCTGACCATCCAGGAGCACTTCAACGATCTCGTCGTGGCCACGTACGGACGGGGCTTCTGGATTCTCGACGATGTCACGCCGTTGCGCGCGATGAACGATCAGATCCGGAACGGCGACGCGCACCTGTTCGAGCCCCGGCCCGCGTACCGGTTCCGCAGCGTGCAGGGCATCCATGCTCTGGGCGGCAGTCCGATCGTCGGCCGCAACCCGCCCTACGGCGCGTCGATCAACTACTACCTGAAGACACCAGCCGCCGGCGGGGCCGAGATTACCGTGATCGGGCCGAAGGGCGAGACGATTCGCACCATGAAGGGGCCCGCCGAGGCCGGGTTGAACCGCGCGTGGTGGGATCTGCGCTACGACGGGAACAAGCGCGCGGAGCTGCGGACGGCGCCGCCCGGCGAGCCGTGGGTGTCGCTCGGCCCGGACGGATCGCGGCCGCTGGTGACCTGGGGACGGGGCGTCGTCCAGCCGACGGCGGGGCCGGGCACATACACCCTGAAGGTGAAAGTCGGAGCGCGGGAGCTGTCCGCGCCGCTCACCGTGCTCAAGGATCCCCACTCCGGCTGGTCCGAGCAGGATGTCGCCCGGCAGGTGGCGCTCGGGCTCGAGCTGCGCGACGAGATCAACGGCGCCGTCGACATGATCAACCAGATCGAATGGAAGCGACGGCAACTCGAGGACGCGCAGGGAATGTACGCGAGCGAGGGGAAGGAGGCGGAGCGCAAGGCGGCGAAGGCGGCAGAGGACAAGCTCATCGACGTGGAGGGGCGGCTCTTCGATCTCTCGCTCACCGGACACATCGAAGACTCATTCCGGCATCCGATGAAGCTGTACGGGCGCATCGTGAACCTGGCGCAGAACCTGCTGAACGGGACCGACGCGCCGCCGACGACGCAGCAGGTCCAGGTGAACGAGGAGTTCAAGAAGCGGCTCGATGACGCGCGGCGGCGGTACCGCATCGTGCTCGATACGCTGCCGACGACGTCCGAGCGCCAGTGACGCGCGCCGAACGGCGCCGCGTGACCGGCAGGGTTGGCGAGGGGAGGGCACCGCCGGATCGTGTGACCTCGACGTGCCGAGCGTAATAAGATCGAGCCGTGTTGAACGGAACCGTGAGCGCGCTGCTAACCAAGTTGAGCGGCTGGATCCAAGCCGCCGTGCTGATGCTGCCCAACCTCGGGGCCGCCGTCTTGACGTTCCTGGGGTTCTGGCTGGTCGCGCGCATGGTCTCCGGGGTCACGGCGCGGGTGCTGCGCCGCGCGACCTCCTACGAAGAGATCAACACACTCCTCACACGGCTCGTGTGGACCGCCATCATGGCGACCGGTCTCTTCGTCGCGCTCGGCATTCTGCAGCTCGACAAGACGGTTACTTCGCTCATCGCGGGCGCCGGCATCCTCACTCTCGTCGCGGGGCTCGCCTTCCAGGACCTGGCGTCGAATTTCATCGCCGGCATCCTCCTGCAGCTCCGCCATCCGTTCCGCCGCGGCCAGCTCGTACGGACGAATGACGTCTACGGCACGGTCGAGCACATCAACCTGCGCGCGACGGTGATTCGCACCCTGACCGGGCAGCTCGTTTTCGTCCCGAACAAGGATGTGTTCCAGAAGCCCCTGGAGAACTTCAGCGCCGAGGGGCGGCGGCGGGTGGACGTGCCGGTCGGCATTTCGTACGGCGACGACCTCGAGCGCGCCGAACAGATTGCCCTGAAGGCGCTCTCGGACGTGCCGGGGCGCGATACCGCGAAGCCCGTCGAGCTGTTTTACGAGGGGTTCGGCGACAGCTCGATCAACTTCACTGTGCTCTTCTGGATCCCGTTCGACAACCGTGAACCGGACTATCTTGCCGCGCGAAGCGAGGCGGTGAAGCGGATCAAGCGCGCGTTCGATGCGGAGGGGGTCACAATCCCGTTCCCCATCCGAACGCTGGACTTCAGCCGCGTCGGCGGGAGGATGCTCAGCGAGGAGCTCTCGCCCAGGAGCTGACGCAGTACGGGTCTTGCTGCAGCCACAGGCGCTAGGTCATGCGGGTTCGTCGGAACCCCGGCGATAGGCCGCGACGCTGGCATGGAGCAACGTGCTCACGCGGGCGCATTCCTCGCCTGGTGCGCGGCTGTCACCCTTGTCGGCTGTTCTCAGACCGCCGCCGTGCCGGCGAAGAGGGCGAAACACCGGATTCGCCCTTCGCCAGCGACGTGGGGACGTTCGGAGTGAATCGTG
Organism: uncultured Acidobacteriota bacterium; assembly: GCA_963840225.1. Classification (GTDB taxonomy): domain Bacteria; phylum Acidobacteriota; class Vicinamibacteria; order Vicinamibacterales; family CAVVIG01; genus JBLMXQ01. Next base: position 108,052 of record CAWIYH010000003.1, on the reverse strand, counting down.
AATCAGAAGTTGACGAAGTAGTCGTTGTCGGCGGCGAACGCGCGTAACACCGAGATGGGCTCTGCGGGATTGTCCGACAGTTTGGCAACGCGCGTCTCGCCTGTCGAGGTGATCGTGATCAACGGGGAGTGTCCGGGCGCGAGCGCGTCCTGCGGCACGCGCACGAGATCGCCAGAGCCGCAGATCAGGTACGACCCTGGACGCTGGATGTCATTCCAACTCATTTCCTGCAGCCGCGAACTGCGATGATCGGAGGTCGAGGTCTGTCCCTTCGTAATCGAGACTGCCATTGTGAATCCCTCCGTGTGAGAGTTGGGTTGATCGGCCTCGAGGACGCGCCGTGCGTGACGGGGCCGAAGGTAATCTCGCAAGCGGCGTGCCCCCTGGGACACGGGTGCGCCCGGTGCCGGTCAAGGATCCAAGACCCTCTACGAGAAGCCTCGACCTTTCCCGCTTCCGGTGCAAACGATTCAAACGGTGTGAGTTCCTGCGACCGCGTCGAGACGCTCCAACCATGCCCGGGAATCTCAAGGGGGAAGACATCTCGTTTCGACGTCGACTGCCGACCCCAACCGACCGGCGTCCTTCTTCGTATGAACAGAGGGAAGCGGCAACTCAGCGAGGAAACCGATGAGTGGTACCGCATCGCGGTAGCCATCGCGCGCGCGTTGGAGGCCTGAGCCGGCCCACCGTTTCGTCCACCGTGTAATTGGGAGATCCGAGCATGTCGTTCGTGTCCCGCGTTGTGAGCATGTGGCGCAACGTGGTGCGACACAGCCGAGCCGAACGCGATCTGGACGATGAGGTTCGCGAGGTGTTCGACCTGCTGGTCCATGAGAAGAGTCAGGCGGGCCTGTCGCCCGAGTCGGCGCGCCGCTCAGCGACGCTGGAGTTCGGCGGTGTCGAACTTTCAAAGGCGCAGGTTCGCGATGTCAGGGCCGGAGCTGCTATCGAAGGAGTGCTTCAGGATCTGAGGTACGCCGGCAGGCTGCTTCGTCGGAATCCGCGGTTCGGCATCACGGCCATCGCCTCCCTCGCGGTCGGAATTGGTATCAATTCAGCCGTGTTCACTGTGGCCCGGGCAGCTCTTCTCAAGTCCTGGCCCGGTTCCGCACCCGAACGCCTGGTCAGCATTGAGTGGCTCAGGAAGAATGGTTCGAATCCCGCTTTCTCGTATGCGGAGTATCGGGATCTCAACGATCAGAGCCACACGTTCGCCGGTGTGCTGGCCTGCTCACGACACGTCAAGTTCCTTCGCGTCGGAAGCGAGTCGCAGGCGATCCTGTACGACCTGGTCTCACCGAACTACTTCAAGGTGCTCGGGATCAGGCCGGTGCGCGGGCGCACGTTCGAATCGGACGAAGGGCACGAAGATGCCGTTGTGATTGGCGATTCGCTCTGGCGCCGCACCTTCGCCGCGAATCCATCGATCATCGGCCAGCGGATCGTCCTCAGCGGACGCGCCTATTCGGTTGTTGGCGTGATGCCCCGTGGATTTCGCGGGCTGGACCGCATGGTCCCCACCGAGCTCTGGCTGGAGACCACGTCCGAACGCTCCAATGCCGAATTGAGCGATCGGCGCCAGCGCGAATTCGAGCTCCTGGGCCGCTTGGGGCCGGGGAATAGCCCGACGCAGGCCCGAGCGGAATTGGCGCTGCTGGGTCGGCAGATCGTTCGAAACAGCCGCGATATCGACCCGAACAACGTCCTCACGGTGGTCTCGGGCAGCGAGCGCCTCCGAGAGGCGATCGTGCCCGCGACGCTCCTGATGGCCGCGGTCGGACTGGTGCTGCTGATTTCCTGCGCGAACGTGGCAGGGTTGATTCTCGCCAGATCGGAAGCCCGTCGAAAGGAGACGGCACTGCGTCTCGCGCTCGGTGCAAGTCCATCGCGACTGATGCGCCAGCTGCTCACGGAGAGCGCGCTGCTCGCCATGGCAGGTGCCGTGGCAGGTCTCCTGGTCGCCTCGCTGTTGTTGCGGCTCCAGCCGGTGCTGATGCCGCCATTGCCGTTTCAGTTCGGCGAATTCGGCCTGGACCTCAGGATGGATGGGTGGGTAATTGCGTTCACAGTCGCGATTTCCGCGATAGCGGTTCTCGCAATCGGGCTGGCACCCGCCCTCCAGGCAGCACGTTCAAGTCTTGTCGCCGGATTGAAGGGCGACCGCAGTCGCCCAGCGCACCGACCGTGGCTCAGAAGCGCATTTGCGGCCATTGAAGTCGCACTGGCAGCGATACTCATCACCGCGTCGGTTCTTCTGGTTCGGAGTCTCCTACAGAGCCAGACGATCCCTCTCGGCATCGACGTCAACCGACAGATTCTGCTTTTCGAAGTACTGCCCGGCGCTGTTGATTACGATGCGCAACGGAGCCTCGCATTCTTGACGGAGATTGCGGACCGGGTGCGTTCGATACCCGGAGTGGAGCGGGCGAGCTTGGCGCTTCGCGTCCCGCTCTCCGCGTCGGGCGGTGGCGCGGAGCGCGATGTGGAGATTCCCGGCCAGCTACCCGGCGGGCAAACGGTCCGCGTCAAGTTCAACGCCGTCGATCCGGACTACTTCGTGACACTGAGCACCCGGGTTCTGCGCGGTCGCACGTTCGCGCGCGCTGATTCCGGTTCCGGCCTCCGTTCCGTGGTGATCTCCGAAACGATGGCGCGCCGGTTCTGGCCTGGTGCGGACGCAATCGGCCGCCAGATCATCATCGGCGGACTGGAGCATGATGTCGTCGGTGTCGTCGAGGACGTCAAGATCAACGACGTTCATGAACCCTCGGAACCCTATATGTACCTCGGGCTTGCGGAGGCGCCGAGCGGCGAGGGCACGCTGATTGTCAGGACCACAACGAAGGCCGACCTGGGAGTCATTGACGCCGTTCGTGATCGGATTCACAGTCTCGACGCAAACGTGCCCATTTCAGTCCGGAGCATGGACGACGTTCTGGCGTCGGCCCTCTGGCAGGACAGGACGGCCGCCGCCTTCGTCGCGGTGCTTGGGATGCTGGGACTGTTTCTCGCTGCGGTTGGCCTCTCCGGGGTTATTGCTCAAGGAGTCGCCCGGCGCACGCACGAAATTGGCGTCCGCATGGCTCTCGGCGCGGACAGGCGCGCTGTCCTGCAACCGGTGTTGACCCAGGCGCTGAGGCTTGCCGTTGTCGGCATCAGTGCAGGGTTGGTCGCTGCTCTTGGTGTCACCCGGTTCATGTCGAGCCTGCTTTATGGAATCCGACCAACCGATCCGCTTTCGTTCGCCTTCAGCGGAGGCGTGGTCCTCCTCGTGACAATTGTGGCGACCTGGCTGCCTGCCGCTCGCGCCGTCAAGGTGGACCCCATCGTGGCCCTCCGCTTTGAGTGATGATATCAACCGAGCCGACGAAGTGGGCGAACGGTTCCCGGCTCTTCCTTGCACGCGCGCCCCTGCTGATCGCGCAACCGGCCGGCCAACCCACGTGAGCGTCGCGCGTCCAACGGGGTACTCCCGACATGCTCGATGCGGAGCGCGATCTGGCGCACGGCGGGCCAGACGAAGCCCCGCAACCGCTCGAATCGTGCCGGCCAGTCGAGGTCGTAGTCGACGACGATGACAGGTTCGCGAGGCATCAGCGTTGTCCGCGCGGCGCTTCGCGCGCCCGCCGAACAGCGAGGAGTGTCGTCCGCATTAGCGATGTGTTCTCAGGGATCCTTCAGACACACGGCCGCTGAAACGCGTCAGAACGTCGCGTCGGCCGACCCCATCGCGCACGCGAAGACCGGTGAAATCCTAGACCAAGATGCTACGACTCGCTGCTATGCCCCGGGCGCTCGATATGACACGGCCTTCTTGCAGGCGGCGTCCATTTCCTCGACAGTGATCAGCGGCACCGTCGAGATGCGAACCGCGCCTGCCGCGTTCACGGCCAGGCTGACCGCGAGGCCGGTCGCCTGATCCGGGAAATCGCAGATCAGATACACATCGTCCTCGCCGTACGCGTAGTAGAAGGCGTCGATCTTGCCGCCCAGCTGTTCGGCCATCGCTTGAATCGCCGCGCGGCGGCTGGTTCCGCCCTCCTTTGCCAGACCTTTCGCGCCTTCGGGGTTGTACGAGCCTTTCACGAGAAACTTCGGCATCGCGATCTCCTTGATGTGAGCGCCGACATTACCACGAGACCGGCCACAGAATGGCACAATCCTGCGTCGATCTGGACGAGTGGCGCGCCGCCACGGCCCGCACTCCGTGGACGCAACATCTGCCTGCGGCGCGATTGACATGTCTCTGGCATACGTGGCTGTGACTTCTATTAGACACGCGCATGCTGGATCGCGAACCGGAGAAGGGATCGGCCGAGCTGATCATCCTCTCGATCGTTGAACCGCGCGCGTCATGGCTACGAGATCGGGCGATCGAGAAATTGGACAATCGCGCCGTGCCTGGCGAGCAGCTGGCTGTCGACGACCTCCTTCAGTTGAGCGAGCACGCGATCGGCGCGCTGTGACAGATACTGGAACACGTCGTACATCTGCTGCGTCGGCCGCGCTTCGCGCCCCGACACCACCGACGACAGGGCCGACAGCTTGTTGTCAAGCGCCTTCGGCGGCAGGTACATCGGGTTCTTGCCGGGCAGGCGCGTCAGCTCGCCCTCGATCGCGTGCAGCTTCTCCGCGAGACCCTTCACCTGCGCCGACGCGGCCTTGCTCGATGGCAGGTTCGCGAGCTGTCGCTGGGCGTCATGCACCCGCCTCAGGCCGTCGTTCACGGCCGACAGCTTGTCGCGGATCTGCACGGCGAGATCGAACTGCGCCTGGAGATCCGCGTCGGTCGCGATCCCGGTCGGATCCCGCCGCACGTCGAGCGGCGCCTCGTAGCTCTGCGACCCGACCGTCAATCGCACGCCGTACCGACCGGGCGGAGCGATCGGCGGCGCGGACCTCGGCGCCGATATCGACGGCAGCGCGACAGCACTGTCGCCGGTGCGGGCGGCCGCGTACCGCAGGTCCCAGACGAACCGGTTCATGCCGGCCCGCGCCGGAAGTGCCGGGTCGCCGCTCCTGACCTGGCTCGAGAAGCGCCGGACCTCCTGGCCTTTGGCGTCGACGATCGACAAGGTCACCGTTCCGGCGGGCGCCTGCGTCAGGTAGTACTCGAGCATCGCGCCTGTGGGCGGATTCTGCCCCCCGTCGAGGAATGTCGGCCGGACGCTGCCGTCGGGTCCCGGCAGGTCCTGGTAGGCGACGCTCATGCCGGATCCGCTGGTGTACTCGAGGCCCGCGAACCTGCCGCTCGGGCGGTACAGGCCTCGTCCTCCGCCCCTGCGAATCGCGGGCTGTGGCGTGAACAGGTGCGCGGGAGCCGACGTCACCTCCGGCGTGATCTGCCGAAGGGCGCTGATGTTGTCGAGGATCCAGAAGCCGCGACCGGACGTCGCCACGACCAGATCGTCGTTCTTGCCGAGCATGTTGTTCGCCGACACGGGCGGCATGTTGCGGCGCAGCGACTGCCAGTTCGCGCCATCGTCGAACGACACGAACACGCCCGTTTCCGTGCCGGCGAAGAGCAGTCCGCGTCTGACCGGATCCTCGCGAATGACGTACGTAAATGACGGGGCGGTGATTCCGCTCGTGATCGTCTGCCACGTCTTCCCGTAGTCGGTCGTCTTGTAGAGGTACGGCCGAAGATCGCTCACGCGGTGCCGCTCGGCAGCCAGGTACACCGTTCCTGGAGCGTGATGCGACACGTCGAGCGCGAGAATCGTGGACCACTCCGGCAGATCGGGCGGCGACACGTTGCGCCAGGTCTTCCCGCCATCCGGCGACATCTGCACGGTGCTGTCGTCGGTGCCGATCCACAGCTCGCCTTTCTTCAGCGGCGACTCGGCAATCGTGCGGATGGTGCTGACGTAGTAGAGCGACGATTCGATCGTCGTCAGGGGCCGGCCGACGAGGTCCTGCATCTTGTCCTGCCGGTTGCGCGTGAGATCGCCGCTGATCCTGTCCCACGACATGCCTTCGTTCGCCGACCTGAAGACGTACTGGGCCGCCGTGTAGATGACGTCCGGATCGTGCGGCGACACCATCACCGGGAACGTATAGTAGAAGCGATACTTCACATCCTTGACCGGCGCGCCGAACTCGTTCTCGGGCCAGACGCTGATGTTGAGCGTCTGCCTGGTCTTCCGGTCCCACCGGACCATCGCCGTCCGGTCGCAGGCGTACACGACGCTGCCGTCGGGTTTGACCGCCGTGCGGCCGCCCTCGCCGCCGCCCGGGTCGATGACGTCCGGCCAGCCGATGGCGCCGCTGCGGGTCCGGCTGGGCAGCGCGATGTGCGAGTTGTCGTTCTGCGCGGCGTACAGCCAGTACGGATCCTGGTCGTCGATGGCCAGGCTGAACAGCTCCGACGTGGGTTGGTTGTCGATAGGCGACCACGACAAACCGCCGTCGAGCGTGATCGACCCGCCGCCGTCGCCGCCGTCGATCATCCGCTTCGGGTTCTTGGGGTCGATCCACAGGTCATGGTGGTCGGAGTGCCGCATCGGCAGAGTCGTGAACGTCGAGCCGCCGTCGGTCGACCTGTACAACGCCTGCGACAGCACGTAGAGCGTGTCGGCGTCACCCGTGTCCGCGGCGATCTGAAAGTACATCATCGGATTGAACAGCATGGCCACGTTGGCCGACATTCGCGTCCACGTCGCGCCCGAATCATCGGATCGGAAGAGACCGCCGTCGTTCGCTTCGACCATCGCGTAGTAGCGGGTCGGTCGTGCCGGCGAGATCGCGAGCACGCTCTTGCCGATGATGCCCTTCGGAAGCCCCGGGGTGTGGGTGATCTCCGTCCAGGTGGCGCCGCCGTCGGTCGTCTTGTAGATGCCGCTGTCGGGGCCGCCGCTGACCTCGTCCCAGGGCAGCCGCGCGTACTCGTTCAGCGAGGCGATCAGGATGTTCGGGTTCGCCGGGTCCATCGAGAGGCCGATCGCGCCGGCCTTGTCGCTCTTGTACAGCACGCGCTCCCACGTTCGTCCTCCGTCCTTCGTGCGGAAGATGCCGCGGTCCGGATTCGCGCCGTAGATGTCGCCCCGCGCCGCCACGTAGACGATGTCGGGATTGGTCGGGTGGATGAGGACCAAGGCGATGTGCCGCGTCTTCTCGAGGCCGACGTGCGTCCATGTGTCGCCGCCGTCGGACGACTTCCACACGCCGTCGCCTGGCGTCGTGTGCTGGTACGCGTTCCCTTCACCGGTCCCGACGTAGATGATCTTCGGGTTGCTGTGCGAGACGTCAATCGCGCCGACCGAGGCGAGTGTGAAGAACCGGTCGCTCACGTTGCGCCAGTTCGCGCCGGCGTCGACCGTCTTCCACACGCCGCCGTGCGCGGCCCCCATGTAGAAGACCATCGGGTCGTCGGGATCGCCGACCACCGCCGGGGCGCGACCGCCTCTGAACGGACCGACCAGCCGCCATTGGAGTGCCGCCAGAAAGCCGGCATCCACACGTGGGTACTCCGTGGTGCCGGCCTGCCCGACGGTGCGCCCGCCGCTTGCTTCGGGAGCACGGCTGGAGGACGCGAGCACCACCAGGCAGGCCGCCACAATCGCCACCGTGCGGGAAGCGAGTCGATCTTTCGTCATGGGTCTCCTCCCCCGACATGCGCCGGCCTTCGGCTGCCGACTTCGTCCCCGCGAGCGGAGTGCCGCCCGGATGTTGGAACGGAACGGCGTCATGCGACATTGCCGTTCGACGAACCGGCCGGTCGCCAGTCGGTGATGCCGCCCTTGAGCGCCCGTGGCGGTCACCGGCCCGGCCCCGTGCAGTCCCGGCGCCGCGCCGCCCAAGGGGCCGCAGCGGTAGCCGTTCGCGCCCAAGTCCGCAGCGTCCGGACGCTCAGCCCGGAATACCCGGCCAGCGATCGCACGGATGATCGCGGCGCATCAGCGCTTCGTCAGATCCAGCGACACGACATCCGACTGTTCCTGCGCGCGCTCGACGACCGCCTCGCGGCCGTCGGGTGAGATATCGAAGTCGCGAACGTCGAAGGCCGGCGGGAAGTTCGTGAGCTGCCGTTCGGCGCCGGTCTCCAGATCGACGAGCCACAGGTTCTTGTGCTGGATCTCGCCGCGCAGGAGTACGAGAGCGCGGCGTCCGGGCAGGAAGGCGATGTGCCTGGCGCCGCGCGTGAGCGTAAGCGACGGCAGCGCGTACGGCGCGGCGTCGGTCGTGGCGGCCCGGACCGTGAACGCCGTGCCGATGTCGGGTCCGGAGTAGACCACGAAACGCCCGTCGGGCGCCCACACTGGGTCCAGCGCGTACTCGTTCGCCACCGGGGACGGGGCCCGCCCGTCCAGTGGCACGCTAACCAGCCGCGGCATGCCGCCCTGGACCGCCGCCGACGTGATCGATTCGCCATTCGGCGCCCATGCCGGAGCGCCCTGCAACTCGAGCGACCGGCTGACGACTCGCGCGTTCGTGCCATCGGCTTGCATGACGTACAGCAGTGTCCGCCCGTCCTGTCGGACCGAGAATGCGATGCGCCGCCCATCGGACCCAACGGCGGGACCGCCGAAAATTCGCGCACCCGCTCGACTCCAGAGCACCCTCGCCTCGCCGTCCGCGATCTTCCAGATGCTCTCGCCCGCGCCGTTCTCCGAGACGTACAGGAGATAGCCGGGACCGAAGCGCGGCGAGAATCCCGTTCCGGTCGTCAACGGAAGCCTGGCGGCGTCCGCCGCCGTCTCCTTCGGACCGTCAATCGACACGCGCCACAGCGTGCGCCTCGGGCTTGCAAGCGTCGCCACGAGACGGGAGCCGTCCATGTTGGCGGCGAGGGACGTATAACGGTCGAGGCCGGAGCTCAGCCTGTGTGGAATGCGCCGCTCGACGTCCATGCTATACAGCCAGGGCCCCGAGCCGTCGGGATCGCTGGCCAGGTAGACGAGCCTCCGCGCGTCGAGCAGCACCGGGTGCTCGACTCGCCCATGGTGCGACGTGATCTGCACGGCAGGTCCGCCCTCGGCGCGGATGCGCCAGATGTCCAGCTTGTCCGGCAGCGACCCCAGGACGAAGTAGATGAATCGCCCATCGGGCGACCAGAGCGGATAGTGCGCGTGGGTCCCAGCAGGCGCCGTGAAGATGCGGCGGCCATCGGACGTGCGGCCGGCGTCGGTGACGAACATCGGGTCGCCCGGTCCGGCCGTGTGGTACACGAGCCGCGCGCCGTCCGGCGAGAAGGCGGATTCGGCGACGCCTTCGAGGAGCGGCCGCGGCTGGCCACCGAATGTCGAGACCGACCAGACGCTGATCGTCCCGGTGCTGGAGCCGTCCGGCCGCTTGACCCAGAACGTGACGAACGAGCCGTCCGGGGAGAACCCGAGCATGCGTACGGACGGGTTCACGAGCTCGGCCGCGCTGCCGCGCGTCAGGTTCTGGAACCGCCCGGAGCCGACCTGCGTCACCCAGACGTCCATCGGTCCGTCGCGATCCGCGAGAAACGCTACGAAGCGGCCGTCGCGCGACACCGCCGCGGCCTGCTCGGTGCCGTCGAAGTCGGTCACGCGTTGAAAGCGCGCTCCGGCAAGCGGGCTCTGCCAGAAGGATTCGATGGCGCGAAGCCAGATGCCCGCGCCAATCGTCAGCGCCGCCGCCGCGGCTGCAGCCATGACGACGCCAGGCCTGACGGAGAACCTCGACGGCGGGAGTGCAGGCGCGGCCGGCGCACCCCCGGTCGAGGATTTGAGCTGGCGGCTGGCGGCCCAGGCCTCCAGCTCCGCTCGGAAGGCGTAGACCGAACCCATCCGGTCGTGCAGGTGGCGGTGAACGGGCATGCCCTCGCGCTTTTCCCAGCGCTGGACCGTCGTGACGTCGCGGTGGAGGTGCGCCGCGATCTCCTTCCATGAATCCAGACGGTCTTCCTGCATGGCGGGCGCTAATTGTAGCGCCGCCGCCGGTAGAGGCGAAAGACGGCATTCGACGGCATCTCGCGGAACGGCGGCCAATCCCTCGTCTCGCCGTTTGATCGCCTGCTCCCGCCCGGTCGATCGTATCCGCGCGTCTCAATACCGGGACGCCATTGAAAAAGGAGATCGACATGCGCCCAGGACTGACGGTCGCCGCTCTGCTCGCCGTCGCAATCGCGGCCGCGGCGCTCTCTGCAAGGCCCGTCCAGGCGACGCCCGCCGCCGGGTTCGCCGGCACCCCCATCGCTTTCGGCCGCTCCGGCGACATCGACGTCACGAACCAGCTCATTCCGCCCGATGTCCGAAAGGCGGGCCAGCAGATCGAGCGCCGAAGCGGATGGACTGGTCATCAGGCGGGCGATCGCAATCGGCCATCGCCGCCGACACGGCATTTCAGCGGCTTGATCAACGACTACACGCCATCGGCCGCAGTCGTCGGCGGCGGTCCCTACGAAATGCACGGCAAATGGTCGTTGGATCTGGACGAACGACGGGGCACGGCTACGTTTGCGGCGGTCATGAACATGGAGACCTCGGATTACGGGATTACGCAAGGCACGGTGAACAAAGATGACCCGACGACCAGGGGCGCCCACACGCACCACATGAGCATGACGGACGGTGTCGTCACCGCAGACTGGGTGACCAGTTGCCCGAAGTTCAGCCCTGCGGCGACCGACGGATTCGTGGTCACCGGTTCGGTCTTCGTGACAGGCAACGGAAGCGGAGCGCCCTTTGGAAATCCGTCGCCGTTGACCGTCTGCGTCCTGGGAGGGACGGTGGTCAAGTTCTCGAATATCACCCTGACGATCGGAAAGCCCGCGGCCAATCACTTCGGACTGCAGGCCATCCATGGAGTGGTCGCCAGCTGCACCGGGCGGTGGGGGATCCGGGCGAACGATTGCACGGTGGAAGAGTGAGCGGACGGGGCCGCTCGGCCGTCACGCTTGTAGATGACCGCTCCCCGGCGTGGCCCCGAGTGGCTCTTATGCAAGCCGCTGCCGCTCTCAGTTCTTCAGCATGGCGACAACCTGGTGATGGAGATCGGCAACAGCGGCGACTTGCTGTGTCGTGGGAGTGGCCATGGTCGATGAGTTGCCATCGGTGCCGCCATACGAGGCGCCGTACAGGGAATTGTACTGAGCCACGAGTTCGCCATTCAGTTTCAGCAGCGCGGGTGTCTTCTCACCCCTGGCCTCCGCCCGTTGCAGCGCCGCGTACGTCCGGTCGAGGTCCTGACTGAGCTCGGTGGCCAGCTCGAACTGTTCTGTGAGCCCGGCCACGGGCGTCTTGTTCCTCGGGTCCATGCGCACGGCCAGCGGCTGCGTATACGTGTGTCCGTCCGCCGTCAGTTTGATGGTGTAACGTCCGGGCAGCGCCGCAGGGCCCAGCGGCTCGATGGGCGAGTCGTGCAGGATGACGGAGATTGACACCGTCGCGCGCAGCACGTGAGGGGACGGATAATGCAGGTCCCACACGAACCGGTGCATGCCGGTCTGCGCGGAAAGCACTTCGGGCGGGCGCAGCCAGTAGGGTGGGAAGTTCAGGGTATCGGGCGCCACCGGGGTCGGCTCGTCCGTCGAGGCGTAGCGGCGCACGAGGGTGCCGGCGGCATCGAAGATCTCGAGCGTCACCGGCCCGCTCGCCGCTGCCTTCAAGTAGTAATCAATGATGGCGCCGCTCGGCGGGTTCTGTCCCGCGGGAAACTCCGGCTCCAACTGGGTGTCGGTGTAGGTGTTGCGCGGGATCTGGTACGCGGGCTCGGGCCTGTAGAGGAACGCCGGCGTGGCGGCCGCCGCAGCAGGGAGCTGGCGCAGGGGGGTGATGTCGTCGAGGATCCAGTCGGAACGGCCATGGGTCGCGACCACGAGGTCGTCATCGTGAACGGCCAGATCCCGCATCGAGGTCACGGGCAGGTTCAGTTGCAGCGACTGCCAGTGATCCCCGTCATCCACCGACAACCATACCGCACGTTCGGTGCCGGCAAAGAGCAGGCCCTTGCGCACCGCGTCCTCGCGCACCACGTTCGCCGGGGCGTTGTCCGGCAGTCCATTCGTGATCAGTTGCCAGGTCTTTCCGCCGTCATGCGTGCGATAGATGTAGGCCTTCAGATCATCGAGAAAGAAGCGGCTGACGGAGGCGTAGGCGGTCTCGTCATCGAAGTGCGAGGCCTCGAGTTGCGTGACGGTGCTCCAGGGCGTCATGCCTGGCGGCGTCACATCGTGCCAGTGCGCGCCACCGTCGCGGGTGACCCAGATCAGTCCGTCCGTGGTCCCGACCCAGATCGTGTTCACGTTCTTGAACGAGGGGCCGATGCTGTAGATTACGCCGCGATGATGAGGCGGCTCGACGTGGGCGCCGAAGGGGCCGAGGTTGACTGGTATGCCGGGGTTGGCGGCCGAGAGATCCGGGCTGATCGCCTGCCAGCTGTCGCCACCGTTGGTGGTTTTCAGCAGAACGTTTCCCCCAAGATACAGGACGTGCGGGTCCGCCGGGGAGAACAGCAGAGGCGCATAGGGACTGAAGCGGTACTTGCCGTCGAAGCGCGCCACCTGTGGGCCGACAAACTGACTCTCGCCCGTGCTCCAGTCATAGCGGACGACGTGGCTGGAGTAGATGATGTCGGGATGCAGCGGGTCCGGCGCGATATAGCCGTCTTCGTCCGCTCCAACCGGGTGCCAGTCACGGAAGGTGATCTGACCGTCGTTGCTGCGGCTCAGGATGCCGAACGAGCCGCTGTCCTGCTGTGCGCTGTAGACGCGGTAGGGAAACTGGTTGTCGGTGACGACGTGATAGGCCTGAGCGAGCGGCTGGTTGTACCAGGAACTCCAGGTCTTCCCCCCGTCCACGCTCAACGTCGCGCCCTGGTCGACACCCACCGCGATGATGTTCGTGTTGAGGGGGTTGATCCAGACGTGGTGGTAGTCGTTCCCACCGGGGGCACCCCTGATGGCGGTGAAGGTCCTGCCGCCATCGATGGAACGGTACAGGCCGGTCTGGCTGACATAGAGTTCGTCGGGATTGTCAGGCGCGACCGTCAGGAAGCCACCGACCGTGCGCCGGTCCTGGCTGACTCGCTGGAAGGCCTGGCCCGCATCGTCCGAGCGATAGATGCCGCCGTCAGCGCTGGCGTAGATGCGGTCGGGATTGCCGGCGGCGATGGCCATCCGGATCCGGCCCAGGCCCCGCGCCACCGTCGGCAGCCCCTGGCCGATCGGATGCCACGTACTGCCGCCGTCAGTCGACTTGAACAGGCCGCTGCCTGGCACTGCGGCCGTCTGCAAACCGGCCGCTACCGCAGGCAGCTCCCGTGCCGCCCACAGCACGGCGTAGACCGTGTTCGGATCCGACGGGTCGAGGGCGACCTCGGCGGCTCCCGTGTTGTCATCTCTATAGAGCACCTTCTGGAACCTCCGTCCGCCGTCGGTGGATCGGAAGACGCCGCGCTCCTCGTTCGGCCCGTACGGGTGACCCAGCACGGCGACGAACAGCCGGTCCGGATTGTGCGGGTCCACAACGATCGAAGCCAGCTGCTGGCCGTCGCGCAGGCCGAGGTGCTGCCATGTTGTGCCCGCATCGGTGGACTTGTAGAGGCCGTCGCCGATGGACAGATCCGGCCGCATCGTCGCTTCGCCGGACCCGGTATAGATGATGTCGGGATTGGAAGGGGCCACGGCCAGCGACCCGAGGGAATTGTTCTCATCGCTCTTGAACAGCGGTACCCACGTGAGGCCGTAGTTGACCGATTTCCACAGGCCGCCGTTCTCGGCGTCCATGTAGAACACATTGGGCTGGCTGGGCACGCCGATGACGGCCGAGATCCGCCCGCTGCGAAACGGACCGATGAGGCGCCAGCGCATCCCCTCGTAGAGACTGGAGCTCGCCTGGGCCGTTGCCGGCACGACGAGAAGCGCCACGGCAACAACGGTCGACAACACGAACCATTTCGACCCGATTCGGCTGTGTGCGCGCATGAAGGTATCCCTTAGGCCGCGAAACGGCAGTTGCGAGCGTGCCTGAGCATCCGCTTTCGAAGTGATAAGGCAGGAAGAGTGCGCGTGACGTCCGGCAACGCAGATTAGTCGACGCCCTGGCGACGGTCAAGCGGCCAGGCTCGCGATGGGCCAGCCGCCGCCGGCGAGCACGTCCTTGATTCACATCGCCGTCCTGCGGCGACGATGTCGCCGAGCGCGTTTCGCAGGCGACGCGCGGTCTGGGTGGACACCGGCTCGACCGATCAAGGCACTTGTCTCGTGCACTACCGCCCAGGGAACTCGCGCTACTGCCGGACGAACTTCTGGCTGCGCCGTCCACCGCCGCCTTCCGACACGTACAGATTGCCCTTCGAGTCCACTGCCATCGTATGGACGCCGATGAACTGGCCGGCGTGATTGCCCATGCTGCCGATCCCGCCCACGATCTCACCGGTGGCCCGGTTGACGATCCAGACGGTGCCGCTGCCGACGTCCGACGTGTAGAAGAACGTCTGATCGGGCGAGAACGCGATGTCGTTGGTGCGCAGCGGCTGGTACGAGAAGCCCTCGGGGTTGATCGGGATCTCGCGCAGGTACTTCCCTGTCCGGTCGAACACCTCCACCCGCGCGTTGCCGCGATCGCAGGTGTACACGAGGCTGTCGTTGCCGATGGTGACGCAGTGCGGATGCCCGCCGCCGTCCGCCGCGAACTGCCCCTGGCCGGTGCCCGCCGATCCCCACTGCCGCAGGTAGTGGCCGTTCCGGTCGAAGACGACGATGCGGTGGTTGCCGTAGCCGTCCGCGATGTAGACGCTGCCGCGCTCGTGCGTTACGGGATCGGGATGGGGATCGACGGCGATGTCGGCCGGGTCGTCGAGCATCGTCTGACTCGTGTTCAGGCCCGGGCTGACGCAGCTCGGAAAGAACGGCTGCGGGCCGCCCGGCGCGGCCTCGCCGTCGCAGACGCCCTTGGTGCCGATCTGCATGAGCAGCTTGCCGTCGTGCGAGTACTTCTGCACGATGCCGTCGGAATTGCCGCCGATCCAGATATTGTCCTCGTCGTCGGCGAAGCAGCCGTGGAGACTTTCGGGCATCACCTTCGTGCCGCCGTGCGGATCGAGCAGCGAGGCGTCGCCCCAACTCGCGACGACGTTGCCCTCCGGGTCGTACACGACGACCGGCGGCGCCGGCACGCTGGACATCGCCTCGAACTGCTGGAGCTTGCCGAGCTGGCTCTGCTGCCAGCCGCGGTTGAGCGTGAAGATGTGATCGTGCGAGTCGACGCACGTGCCGCCGATCTCGCCCGTCGACCAGCGGTGCAGGTTGCCCTTGTCATCCTTGAAGGTCGGGAACGGCTTTGGCCAGTCCGGGTCCACCTTGAACTGCGGCGGACGCGGCGCCCGCGCTCGGACGGCGCGGCCGGTCGCCGGTGCGACGAACGCCGCGGCGGCCAGGCTGGCGGCCACGGCCAGATGTCGCGCGCGCGTGCTGATCATCGCTCCTCCGTGTCTCGTCCGTCGCGACGCTCCTGCGTCTTCGCGGCGGCCTTCTCCGCGGTCCAGCGCGCGCGCAGCGACGCGCGATTCAACGCCTGCCCGCGCAGGTAGACCGCCGAAATCTTTCGGGTATTGGTGATGTCGTCGAGCGGGTTGGCGTCGAGCACGACGAAGTCGGCGCTCTTGCCGGCGGCGATCGTGCCCATGTCGTCCAGGTTCAGGACCTGCGCGGCCGCGCTCGTCGAGGCGACGATCACCTGCGCCGGCGTCATGCCGGCCGCCACCATCTGTTCCAGCTCGTACTGTTCCGCCCACCCGTGCCATGCGCCCGGGATGCCGGTGTCGCCGCCCAGCGTGATCGTCACGCCGGCGGCGTTCAGCTTCGCCAGGCTCGTCTTCATGTTCGCGTAGATCGCGCGCGACGCTGCGAGCGCCTCGGGCTTCCGCTCCAGGAACGTGCCCTTGAACGCCTCGATGACGCTCGGCGGCACCGACTCGGCCAGCAGCGGGATCGACGCGGCCGGCGGTTCCGCGAGCGTGCCCCGCTCGGTGCCGCCGATGTTCGCCGCGGTCCACACGTGCTTCTCCTTCATCGTCACGATCAGCGCGTCGTCCATCACTTCGTCGCGGACGAGGTGCATGAAGCCGTCGATGCCGGCGTCGACGAGGCCGCGCGCGTCCTTGAGGTAGTACACGTGCGCGATCGCCATCAGCCCGTGTCTGTGCGCCTCGTCGATGATCGGGCCGTAGACGTCCGGCGTCAGTTTCTTCACCCGGCCGAGGCGGTCGTCCACCCAGATCTTGACGGCGTTGCCGCCTGCCGCCGCGACTTCCTGCACGGCCTTGCGTCCTTCCTCGACCGTGGAGATCGGATACGAGACGTTCGCGATGACCGGGATGCCGGGCCCGCCGTCGGGCGCCGCCATGCCGCGGCCGCAGGTCAACAGCCGGGCCGCGGCGGCCGGCTGTTCCTTCCGCACGTCGAACGACACCGGGCCGACGTCCGTGCCGGCGCTCAGCACGGCGCCGAGGCCATAGTACGCCCAGCGCTGGAGGTCCTCGACCAGCACGTCGTGCGTGTAGTTCTGCGGCCCGAAGCTCATGCCGTCGAGCAGGCCGATGTGCACGTGCGTGCTGACGAGCGCCGGCATGACCGTTTTGCCGGTGAGATCGACCCGCGTCGCACCGGCCGGCAGATCGATCTCACCTGTCTTCCCGACGCGCACGACCTTGCTGCCTTCGATGAGGAAGGCCGCGTCGTCGGTCGCCGCTCCGGTCTGCCCGTCAAGCAGCCGCGCGCCCTCGAAGAGGACCGTGCCGGACGGCGTGGGCGGCGCCTGGGTGGACGAACGGCTGCTCGAACAGGCGGCGGCGCCAATCAGGCACGCCGCCAGGACACCACACGCACGCATGCTGCGCCTCCCCGTCATTGGACCCGGGCGAGCCCTTCGGTGAGCTCGATGTAGGTGCCCCACGGATCCGTCAGGAACGCGATCGCCAGGTTGGCACTCGGAAGTTTCGTGTACGGCCGCGCGAGCGTGGCGCCCTTGCGCTGCAGCTCGGCGCAGAAGTCCTCGAGGTGCGTCACTTCGAAGCCGATGTGATCGAGGACGCGACCCGCGGTGCCGGCCGGCGCCACGGCCGACGGCCGGAAGATCAGCCGCAGACCCGGAAGCGCCGCGGCCGTCAGCGCCGTGTCCGACTGCACGATCGCACCGAACATCTGCGCGTACCACGAGCGGACGGCTGCGGGATCGGCGACGCTGAACTGGAGGTCGCGCAGCCCGATTGGCCCCTGCATCGCACGATTCTCGACCAGCTCGATCGCGAGGCCATCCGGAGCCGTGACGGTCGCCGTGCCTGGCGCAACTCCCGACGTCGCGTCGAACCCAGCCGCCTTCAGCGTCGCGGTCGTCTCGGCGAGCGATCGGACGTCGAAGCCGATCGTCGGCACGACGCTGTCGTGCATGTCGCCGGACGGCGCTTTCTCGCGGAGCAGAATCAGCACGCCCGGCAGGCGGACGATCATCGTCGGCAGACCGGTCATGGTCGTTTCAACCCCGCCGAGGCCGTCGATCCAGAACTTCCGGTGCGCGGCGAGGCTCGTGACGTTCAGGTGGTGATGGCCGTACACGACGCGCGCGCCCTCGGGGACCCGCACCTGCGCCGATGCCGCGACTGGCCAAACGCCGGCGATCGCCGTTGCGAGGACCGCGAGCCGCGCGACGTCGAGCAGCCGCTTGACGAGGTCGTCGCGCCGGTGGCGCGCGGCGGTGAACGTGACGTCGATCGCGAGGCTCATGCGTGTTGTTCCATCTGCGGTCGTCCGTGTCTGGATGAACCGATCCGTCGGGCCGATCCTCCGGCGATCGGCGAGCTGCTGGCCGACCATGAAGAAGGTGGATTGGACGCCATGCTCGGCCAGCAGGTCGAGCACCTGCGGGGTGAGCGTGGTCGGTCCGTTGTCGAAGGTCAACGTCAAGTCGAACATGCACGCACCGTAAGCGATGGCTGTTTGCTCGTCAAGCCGTAGAACGCCAGAATTGCGGACTGTTGACGCCACACGGACGGCGGGACGCCCGACCTCGCGACCGACCTGGTGATGGCGTCCAACGGCGCGCTGCACCCGCTCTATCGCGAGCGGACCGCGCCGAACGTCGTGGGCGACGTCGGCCACCGGATCAGCTACATGCGCCAGTCGCACGGCGTGACGCGCGGCGTTCAGGCGCCCGATCGAGTACTTCCTCCCGGAGCGCTTCCCGGAGACGGCGCCCTACGTGGTGCTCCGGCGCACGGCTATCGTCGGGCAGACGCCGCAGCGCGGCGCGGCGAGTGGCGACGCGAACGAATACTTCCCGCTGACCGCCGGTCTGGGACCGGCCGCGATGCAGCCGTACTACGTCCGCGTGGCGGCCGGGGTGCCGGACGCGGCGAGTCAGTTTACGGGCCAGCTGTGTGCGTTCGTCCTCCAGAGAAGAGGAACACGCGTCCGTCGAGCGTGAACTGGATCCAGTACGGCCGCCCGACGCCTTCGACCTCGGCCGCGAAGAGGCGAATCCCGATGATCGAAAAGCGAGCCCCACAACCCCGCTGATCGAGGCGAGCAGGACGCTCTCGACGAGCAGCTGCTGGACGACGCGGCGGCGAGTGGCGCCGAGCGACACGCGCACGGCGATTTCACGCGCGCGCTGCGCCGATCGGGCGAGCAGCAGATTGGCGACGTTCGCGCAGGCAATCAGCAGCACGAACGCGACGGCGCCCATGAGCGCGAGGAACAGGAGCCTGACAGGTCCGCCGGTGTGGCGCTCGTTGAACGTCATGACCGTCGCGCGAGTGTTCTTGTTGATGTCGGGATAGTCGCGCGCGAGGCTGGCCGCGATCCCCTCGAGCTCCGCGCGGGCCTGGGCGACCGTCACACGGGGCGCGAGGCGGCCGAACACCTGCAGGTATCTCGTATCGCGCTTCGCGTCGGCGATGTTTGGCAGCACCGCGAGCGGCACCCACAGGTCGGCGTTGACGGGGAACTTGAACCCCTCCGGCATCACCCCGATGACGGTCGAGGGCACTTCGTCCACCTTGATCGCGCGCCCGATAATCGACGGGTCGCTCCCATACCGCGTCTTCCAGACGCCGTTCCCGAGGATGACCACCGGCGCGGCGCCGGGGCGATCGTCCTCTGCGGTGAAATCACGTCCGAGGAGCGGCCGCTGACCGATGAGGTGGAACGCATTTGCGGAGACATACGGGCCGCCGTATCGCTCCGGCGCGCGGCTGCGGTCACTCACGTTCATGACCGTGCTCCCGAACGCCGCCAGCCCCGTGAACGATCGCGCGCTCCGCCGCCAGTAGCGACCAGGGTGAACCAGCGGTCCTTCGCGAGGAGGCGGACCGCGAAACGGATGTCCTGCCAGAGCGTCATGGCCCCTCCCGAACGGAGGACAGGATACGCCTGTTGACAGGAGATGCGGCTGTGCGCCGGCCACCCCTCGGTGCGGTCAACTTCTCCGCACTACCGCGACGTTCTGCTGCGCCCCGGACAGCGGGATTCTGAACGGCGCCGAGGCAGCGACGAAGGCCATGATCTGGCCTGGAGTGCCCAGACCCCCCGACCCAAGGCCCGACGCATTGGCGCGAACGTTCGTAATGCGATAGGTGCGTGAGCGGCCCTTTCCGGACGGATTCACTGGCACATTCTTGAAGACATACGCGCCCCCCGAGCGAGTCGCCACGGCGATTCGGGATTGTGTGGCCTCGTCTATCAGCTGTGCGCGGCCACGCGCTGCCAGCGGAGCATTCAATCCAATGGAAAATGTCGCGGGGGTGCGCGCCACGTCGGACCCACCGGTCAGCGTGATCGCCACGTCTGCAACGGCCACATCGCGTTCGGCGAGTGAAATCTTCGGCCGCACGCCGACGATTCTGACGCTTCCTTCGAGCGGTTGACCGGCGGGCGGGGCGGGAGATTTCCTGGCCATAGGCACCTCACGACGTGAACGTGTCCAGATGCGGCAGAACCGGAGCAGTGTGCCGCACGTCCTGAAGCATAGCCTACCGGTTCGACAGACATCAGCCTGTGTTCGCCGACGCGTGTTTGCCCATTGCCTGGCGCGGACGGGCCGAGGACCATCCCCCGCGCGATCGCCGTGACACTCTTCCTTCCGTCGTTCGTCGAGTGCCAGCCGGACTGCTTACATGTGCTCTCCCTCCGTTCTCATCTCAGACTCCCACCCGGTCAACACGCGAGGTGGAGGCACACGAGTCCCGACCTCATGAGTGCCACACTCTCTCGTCACGAGCGGTGTCCTCGTCGACGTGGTCGTCCACGTGCCGCGCAGCTTCCCTTCCCCCCTTCGGACAGCAAGCGCGGTCCCCACCGCAAGCATAGCGGCGGTCGCAATCATCGGCCGGGAGCCATCTCAGATCGAAAGGCCGGGATCGCCCTCAATGACTTGCTGGCGCAGCAAAGGCCGCTCGCCCGGATTCCAGAGCGATGCCGTGTGGACGACCCGGTAGCGAAGAGGACCGCCATCGGGACGATCGCTGCGCGTGATCGGGCGTGGAATACAGACGAACTCGGTCCGCATTTCATCGCTGGTGAGCCGCACCGTCGCATAGCCGTGACCGCCCATATCCACGAATTCAAGGTGCGGGGAAAGTTTCGGATTGGAAACGGCGTGAGCGCGCGTCAGGTCGAAACTCTTGGCGTATTCGAGGCACGAGCGGACGCCGTGCTTGAGGAGCATGTTATAGGTCCATTCGGGCTTACCCGCTGGCCGATCGGCCAGGAACAGCGAACGGAGCGGATGATCCTTGGGAAGACCGTGCTCATAAGCCTCCATCGTCCCAGGGCTGGCCAGCGAGGCGCCGACGAAACTGATCCCGACCGGCTCGAACTTGGCGGGTGGCAACAGGGAGGCGGCATAGCCGGCCCAAAAGCTGTGACGGTCGCCCGACACGATCGCGAATCCGGTGATCTTCGAATCGCGGACGAGGTCATAGATTTCGCCACGCTCGTGGTAGGCGCTGCCATAGTCGCCGCTGCCGATCTGCGCGAAGGTGTCGGCCGGCCACTTCTGCTTGGTCAGTCCATCGGGAAGGTTCTGCGGGTCGGCCCGCAAGTCGAGGGCACCCAGCGAATTGCCCCAGACCTTCCAGGTTGCCGCGGACCGACGGAGCTGGTCCATGAACCATTTCTTCTGACGGGTCCCGAGGAACGTGCGCGGCGGTGAGTCCTTTCGCGGATTAGGGATGCTTATGTCGCCAAAGCTGAGTTCGGCGGACGGTTTGCCGCCGTTGAAGGTGCGGCCGGCATCGAGCGCGATCATCGCCGGTTCAGAGAACATCCCGTTGAAAGTCGGATCGCAAATCTTGCCAACGCCCTCCGCGTCGGTCGGGTCGTCGCCGCAGAAGCTGTGCTGGTCGGTGAGAATGAGATCGAGGTGCCGGCCGTAGCGCAAAGACCGATAGGCGATCAGGCTGTTGATGGCCTTCAGATTGTTGGGTTCGATCCCGAGGCCACTGTCGTCCCACTTTTCTATCGGCACATTTTTCACCGCCAGCTCGCCGAACGTGTCGAGCGATCCGCTCGGCGCCTTCACGCGCGCGGGAATATATTCGAACCATGCCTGGTTGGCGGCGACCTTGACAGTCTGGCCCGGTTGCGGGTCGCCCCCTGCCTGGACGATGCTCTGCCGGCCCTGCCAGGAGAATTCGTGATTGTCCCAGATGGCGACGAACGGCCAACGCGCTCGCGCGTCTTGCAGGTCGGGATCGGCAAGGTAGCCCTTGTAGACGATGCGATAGCCGTCGACCGTGAGCGGGTAATGGAGTTTGCCGGTTTGACCGCCATCGGGAATCCGGCCGACTTCGTAGATCGGTACGGTCGTACCGCGTCGGCAGCTCGTCGGGATATTCGACGACCTCATAAATGAAATCACCGAGGTGGAGAAGGAAACCGAGTTGATCGGCGGGCGCCGCGCGCTCATCCTCAAAGGTCATCCGGCGATAGCCGTTGAGCTTGCCTTCATTGACGCTCTGGCAGCTGACGAAGGCGAAATTGACCGGCCGTGGATCATTCGCCAGCGGCGCGGTGATCGTCCGGCCGAAGCGGCTACCGTTCCCCTCTCCATCGGTGAAGCGGTACCAGTAGATGCGCGCAGGCTTGAGATGCCCGACCAGCACGCGCGTCGTCCAATCCGAATCCGCTGAGACCGGCGCGGACGCCTTTGCGACGACCCGCCGGAACGCATCATCCTCGGCAACCTCCACCGTGAGCATACGTCGGCCGCCCGACTCGAACGGCCGCCGAGTCCAGAGGATAACGCTGCTCGGATCGGGATCGCCGGACGCGACGCCTTCCGGATAAAGGTCGCGCCGCTCATGCCAGCCGGTGGTTGACGCTCGAGCCGAGCCGCCCCACGCCAGCGAGGCCCCCATCGCCGCGGCCAATTGAACGAACTCGCGTCGATTGAGCGTCATCGTCTATCCCCTTCGCAATCTCTCCGCATGCCAAGCAACATGATCGACCATGAACGTCGAGATGAAATAGTAGCTGTGGTCGTACCCCGGCTGGTGGCGCAATGGAGCGCGATGCCCGCCGGGGCGCACGGTGCTTCCAGCAGTTCGGGCCGCAAGTCCTTTTCGACGAACGGATCGGAGTCGCCGGGCAAGGCCTTCGGGTGTCTGCAGCTCATGGCGCGGGCGGGACGATCCCGATGATGTTCTCCCAGGGGACTTCGGGGTGGGTCAGCGTGAAGTCGCGTGACACCTGGCGGGCGGCCTCCCCGATCACCTGGACGAGATGAATGAGGGCGAGGCGAAGGTTCTCGTCAGCGTCGTACGTCTCGCGGGGCAGATCCCGGACCTTGGCCGCCGCCTTCCTCGCCATGTCGAGCATGTGCCCGACGTAGACGAGGTCACGCGGCGACATAGAGCGGTTCAGCCTCCCGCAGGACCTGTTCCCGGATCCGTACGTTCAGGAACTTGGGGTGACCAAGTCCACCCGACGGCCCTGTAGCAACCCGGACAACTCGTGCTCCATACTGACGAAATTGAGTCCTGGCACGTGGCCTGGCTGGAACTCCACCAGCGCCGGCAGTCAGGTGTGGACAGCCGTGCATGTCCCGATCGAAGGAGCGCCGCCGCGCCGATCCCGGCATACGGGATGGCGCGGCATGCTGAGGCCGACGGACCAAACGAGCCGTCGCCCATGCCACACGCCAGATCCGGCACGCGCAAGAAGACCCCGAAACGTGTGCTCGCCCTGCCCGACCTCGAGCACGCGTCTCAGTCCAGATCACGGAGCGGTACCTCGGATGCAAGCAGAAGCTCCGCTGTGCCGTGAACGATCGGATCGGCATCGAACCGGATGCCGGAGCATGACGTCGGTTCGTCAGGGGCTGATGGCCGGCCCATCCGCCCTGGGCGACTTATCGTTACCCATCTTGAGCGGACGATGGGCATAATGCGGCAGACGGCGCAGGCTCGGGCATGATCGGTTGGCCGATTGTGGAAGTGGTCAGGGACGTAAAGCGAGTTCCCCCCAGACCGCAATGGGCGCAACGTGCAGGACATTAGCGACGCCCCCACAAGGGCGGGATAGTGGTCGGGCGCAACGGACAACACGCTGAAGGGAGGCAGACATGATTCTGGTTCGCAATGTGTTTCAGCTGAAGTTTGGGAAGGCTCGTGAGGCTGTCACTATCATGAAGGAAGGCGTTGCCATTCAGAAACGGCTTGCGGCGGAAGGTTCTGCACGGCTTCTGACGGACGTCACAGGTCGGCATTACACGCTCGTCTTGGAAATGACATTGCCTAATCTCGCCGCACTCGAAGCCATGGTGCCCCGGGTCTTTGGCGACAAGGAGTTTCAGGCGAACTATCAAAAGATGGTGCCGTTGGTGGAGTCGGGCCACCGTGAGATCTTCACGATTGTCGAGTGACCTATCGAACCGGGCCGCGTTGGTGGCAGCTAGCGGATTCTTGAAGTAGCGGCGTACGGACCCAACAACCCCTCAATCTCGCGTCACTTTTCACCCCGGATTGGCGGCCGTCGTGGTCGCTGGTTCGGGGTCCAGCAAAACGGAGGTTCTTCCGACTGCACGAGCAGACCCCCGATGTGGTGGTCCTCGGCGTCGAGCACCGCGGAACGATTCAGGTGGGCAACGCGTTAGAGGCCGTGTCGCCAGGTGCCGATGCCTCACCATCCTCCGCAACTGTCGCGCCGCGATGACGCCGACGAGCCGATTGCTCATCATCGAGCTGCTGTTGCCTGAGGGCAATGTCCCGGCTTCGGCAGCGCGGACATGGTGATAATGACGTTGACCGGAGGCGCGGAGCGAACCGCTCGGGAGTTTGAATCGTTGCTCGCACGAGCAGGACTCACGATGACGCCGGTGATTCCGACGACCACCAGCGCGACCATCGTCGAAGCCCAGCCGGCCAGCAGAGCGGCCGTGCCGGGTCAGCCCTCGTACACGCCGATCTGTTTGTCCAGACCGCGTCGTCGCGCTGCTAGAAATCCTGTCGTTCCACGGCAGTGCCAGCGTGAAGGGCGCCGACCCCCGCGCGGCTTCCTCCGTCAGCCCGCCCAGGCCGAGCGCCACCACGAACAGGACATAGATATCGCGAACCCCTCCCGCGTAGATCGCGTCGACGATGGCACGGGCGAACGGCCGGCGGGCCGCATACTGGATTTCCGGCCGCATCAGGACGAATATCCCGCAGAACCAGGCGAGCGCGGCGGCGCTCAGGGCGAACCGCGTCCGGGTCTCGCGCCAGGTTTTCCAGGCCAGCATCACGCCGCCTCGTGGTTCGGAGTCCGGACGCGTGCGAGGAACAGATCGCGTAGTCCGACCGGGCGGACCTCGAGGCTGGCCGGGAAGGCGTGGCGCACTTCAGCGACCACGGCGTCGATGTTGCGGCTGACGAGCAACTCCACCTGCCGGCCGCTCGTCCGCACCTGCTCGATCCCCGGTATACGGAACTCCACCTCAGGCGGCGTCGCGAACCCAATCGTGACCCGCCGGTACTGCTGACGCATGTAGTCGAGCGACACGTCGAGCGGCGCCGTTCCGCCCGAGGAATCCCGTGATGCCGCCGGCCGCGACATGAAGGTCGAGCGCGTCCACCGCCGTCACCTCCCCAAAGTGCTTCGAGAGCGTCTGCGTCTCAACCGCCCAGGCGTCGCTCATGGCTTGATCCGAGTCGCGTTCGGGGCTCCGACGATCAGCTCCGCGTCGAACACTCGATGCAGTTCCTCCTCGGTCAGGCCATCGGCTCTGAGCCGTTCGGCGACGGCATGCACACGGTCCTTCGCCTTCCGCAGCCGATCGATGCGGGACCTCATCCGCGGCCGTGGCGAGACATATGCGCCAGAGCCGGGCCGGTTCTCGATCCAACCGTCACGCTCCAGCTGCTCGTAGGCCTTGACGACTGTATTGGGGCTCACGACCAGCTCCTGGGCCAAGCGCCGGACGCCAGGCAGCCCGTCACCGGGCTGAAGCACGCCGGTTTCGATTGCGTGTAGGACCTGGTGGAGGATCTGCAGGTACACGGGTACGCCGGCGGAAGCGTTCACCAGAAACATCGTCGCACACTGTATCAGTCAACTGATACAGCTTTGACGAGATCGGCCGGCTGGTTGTTCCGGTGCCGGAAAGACGAGCCGGCCCCGGTCGGCGGACGGGCGCGGTTTTCGCTCGGCCGCCGCGTTGATGCTCCGTGGTTGGGTCCTGGCTGACGCCGATGTGGCGTCCGTCCCGTCGCTGCTTCGGGGGTGACCGGCGATCCCTTCCCATCGAGGGCAAACCGACGCCCGGAGCATCAGCGCCGACCGCCTCAGGGGCACCGCCGACGGTGCCTGCAGCGTGCATTCCCGCTGGGTCTGCTGCGGCTCACGACCTGGCTCCCTGCCGCCCCATGCCGACGGCGACGAGTAGCCACGCGGCCGTCAGGGACGCGAACCCGACGAGCGTTGGGACGAGCGATTCCGCCGACCCTATGGCCATCACCCGGTAGGTCTCCACCGTCAGCTCTCTCGTCCAGACGAGGCGGAGCACGTTGATCAATCCGAGCACGCCGCCGGCGATCGACGCGAACACACCGGCCAGCGACAGCGGTCGCATCAACGCCAAGTGCCGCTCCGAGGGACGACTCACGTACACCACCGCCATCACGAGCGGAACACACCCGACGATCAAGGTCAGGAGCGCGAACAGACTAGCCTGTCGGAGTACGTTCATGTGTACCTCGCGGTTGGTGCCGAATCCGACAGAACATAACGCTCGCCGAGGAGTGTCGTGACGCATGTCACGCGCGAGTTCCTGGCGCGTTAGTACCTCCATGGACCGGGATACCGAGCTGGGCTTGGTCGAGCGTCTGCGCCGGGGCGATGCCGACGCGTTCGATGCGGTCCACCTGGCGTTCAACAGGCGGGTGTTCACCTTCCTGGTGCGGCTGTCGCGGCGGCGCGACGTCGCCGAAGACCTGCTCGAGGAGACCTGGTTACGCTTCGTGAAGCATGCGCGGCGGCTGCGCGCGGATACCAGGCTGGGTCCATGGCTGTTCACTGTCGCGCGCAATCTGCACGTCAGCTATCAGCGCTCCCGGGCGCTGGAGGACTCGGCCGCGGCAGGTCTGATGGCGCTCTGGCCGATTGCCCCGGAGCGCCCGTCGCCGTTCGAGGCCGCCGCGGCCAGTGAACTCGAGCGCCGCATCGAACGAGCGCTGGCCTCCATGCCCGTGGCCTCGAGAGAAGTGCTGCTGCTCGTCGGCGTGGCTGGCCTGGATCACTCCGACGCGGCTGACGTCTGCGGCGTGACGCCGGAAGCGCTGCGGCAGCGGCTGCATCGGGCACGTGAGACGCTGTCTAAGGCGCTTGAGCGAGATGCGGCCGGCGACGCTGCGCCGCTGGAAGGAATGACGTCATGTCCGAGCCGCTGATGAGGCTGGTGGCTGACCTGCGACCAGCCGATCCAGATCCCGCACGGGCCGAGCGGACCAGAATACGCTGCCGTACGCGGCTCGCCGGTTGGCCGCGCGCATCCACGTCGAGCGCGCCGAGCCCACGCGCCAGGAAGGCGCAGCTCTGGCAACCGGTCATCGCGGTCCTGGGGGTTGCCTATTTGGCCGCGGCCATCGTCCAGGCACTTCGCGCGTACGGCATTCCCTAGTTCGGAGGGTTGAGCACGAGGACTTTGGGCACGCCCGCCTGCCTGCCGGCCCTTCTCGTTGTCCTGGCCGCGGAACGCGGACCTCCAGTCGTGGTTAACGCCCCGGCGCTCTGTTCGCCGGAGACCGGATGGAAACCGCTTGGCGACTGCTCGCGACCAATCGGATCACCAGTAGCCGAGAATCTCGACGGCGAGCGCAGCGGGAATCGCATCGAATGTTTCGACGACAGCGTCCACATCGTTCAACGCGCGAAGGCTTGGCCTCGTTGGCCTTCAGCAAGGCGGAGAACACGACCAATGATCGCGTCGGCGCTCAAGAGTACCGAGCAACGCCGCAGGCGCTGCTGATCAACGAGCAGGGTCATCACATTGCGGAGTGATCGCATGTGCGATCCCGTGCGCGCTTAGCGTCCATGATGCCTCGCAATCTCGGTATCGTTGAACCGAAGAAACCGCGCCGCATTGTTGTAGAGGATGTCGCGCTTCTGTGCGTCGCCGAGGAACGGCGCCCGCTCGATGCGTTGGATGGACGGCTCGATGACGCCCGGCCAGACCATTTGATCCGATCCGAACATCACACGATTACCGAATCCCGCCTCGACAATTCGCTGCAGGTACCGGTAGAACTCAGGTTCGGGGAGCGCCCACACGATCGCGCCGATGTCGACGTACACCTGGCGGTGCGCCCAGAGCAGCGCGAGCAGGTCGTCCAGCAACGGCCACCCCGCATGCATCACATAGACGCGCAGCTTTGGATGCTTCATCAGCGGTTCTTCGAGCTGGAGCGCGCTGTGAAGGCGCGCGCGATAGTGGGGAAACAGCTGCGCTGCGCCAGGTGGTCCGGTGCCGATGTGAATGCCGACTGGAATGTCGAGCGCTTCCGCAACTGCAAGATACGGCTCGAATCGCGGATCGTCCGAGCTGATCCCGGCATACTGATTCGTCACCTCGGCAAACACGGCCAGTTGCCCGTTCGCGTGCAGCTCCTTGATACGGTCTGGGGTGAGGGCATCGCGGCCGATCTGAAACCCAAGCCCTGGGATGAACCGGTCCGGCGCATCCTGCTGCCATTGCGCGACCCGCTCCGGCGTCCCACTGAGCACGCCGACTATGTTGCGGCGGTTGACGGTGGCGACGGTCTCGGTACGTAAGGCCTCGTCGGTGGCTGGCGACCAGATCGGATCGGCGCACGGCGGCTTCTTCATGTAGGCGAGGATCTGCTCCGCCCAGGCGCCGCGCTGATCCCAAGCCGGCATCCCGACAAGCCCCAGGCACACGCCGACCGGAGGCGGGCCTTGGTCATCGGCGGCCATGGCGTGCAGGTGCATATCAATGACCGGCAGCGGCCCGGACGACGATTGCGCCGGCGCCCTGCACGCGGGCATCAGCATCACAACAACGAGTGAGGTCAGGACGCGACAGCCCAGCGCATTCATAGGCGTGACATGCGGTCCGAGCGCGATACTACTGCGCAGCCGAGCCGCTCGTCGAGGCCCGATGCCCATCTAGTCCTCTTCATCGTGGGGCCCAGGTTTGCTGCGAGGCAACGGTTGAGTCGCCCGTCCCCGACTGGAAGTCGAGTGGGCCTATCCGGAGTGAGTTGTCAGCGCGGGTTCGATGTCAGGGCCTGAGGTGTCGTGTGCCTGCTGTCGGCACGTTGTTGGGAGCCTGAGATGGGATGCTGGTGAGCCTAAATTTCGCCAGTTGGAACCGGATACACAGTTGGCTGCGGCAGCTCGATTCGATTCGTTCTGCGGCGTAGTTGCCGGGAATCAATCACTTGCGTGCCGCTGGCATACGCCACGGCGGTCAGTTGTCGCGGATCGGCTGCCGGGTTAGGATAGTCGCGTGGGAGCCATCAAGCGTCGGACCCTGGAGCAGTTGTATGGCGGACCGCAGGTCCTCGATGTACCCCTGTACAGCGTGTTCGAAGCTTCCCGCTACCTTCAGATTCCCGAAAACACCCTGCGTTCTTGGGTCGCCGGACGCGCCTATCCGTTGCGATCCGGCGTGAGCCGTCGGTCGGAACCTGTGATCGAGCTGGCTGATCCGGAACGTTCCCGGCTGTCTTTCAACAACCTCACCGAAGCGCATGTGCTCGACGCGTTGCGACGGCAGTACCAGGTTGAGTTGCCGCAGATTCGTCGTGCGGTGAGTTACCTTCGCGAGCAGTTTCGAACGCCCCACCCCCTCGTGCACCACCAAATGTTGACGGATCGCAAACACGTCTTCATTGAAGCCACGGGCCTGAAGGATCTGATCAATGCGTCCAAGCACGGCCAGCTTGCGATGCGCGACCTGATCGGCCTACATCTTCAGCGTGTTGAGTGGGACAAGGACGGGTTTGTCGCCAGGCTCTATCCGTTCACGCGCAGCCGACGAACTCCGGTCGAAGAACCATCGCAGCCTCGCGTCGTCACTATGGATCCGAGGGTCGAGTTCGGTCGGCCCGTGCTGAAGCTGTCGGCGGTACCGACGGCGGTCATCGCGGATCGCTACAAAGCGGGCGAGTCGATCGCTGATCTCGCCGAGGACTATGGCGAGGAGCCGCTCAACATCGAGGAAGCGATCCGCTGCGAGCTCCAGCCGGCGAAAGCCGCCTGAACCCCTCGTATTCTTCATCGATCGGTCGCTGGGCCGAAAGAAAGTGCCGGACGCTCTTCGCGCCGCTGGTCTCGATGTCCGCGTTCACGACGAACTGTTTGCGCAAGCCACCGAGGACGTCGTCTGGTTGACGGAGGCGGCAGCGAAGCGCTGGGTGGTCATCACTCGTGACGACCGCATCCGTTACAACCAGCTTGAAAAGCAGGCGGTTCTCGCTGGCAAGCTTCGTTTCTTCAGTATTACATCCTCGGCTTTGACGGGAGATGAAGCTGCAACGCTGATTGTGTCCGCGGTGGGTTCGATGACGCGCCTATGCCGGCAATACGCGAAAGGCGGATTTATTGCCAAGATCTCGCGCGGACCTCAAGTGAGCATCATCGAGAAAGGGCGGACGTAGCGGAAGCCCGGACGGCGGCTTGTTTGCAGCCAGTGGAGTCCAAACCTGTGGCTACACGTTCCGGG
Source organism: uncultured Acidobacteriota bacterium (assembly GCA_963840225.1). GTDB lineage: Bacteria > Acidobacteriota > Vicinamibacteria > Vicinamibacterales > CAVVIG01 > JBLMXQ01. Next base: position 77,924 of record CAWIYH010000003.1, on the reverse strand, counting down.
GCGTTTTTGGGCGCGATTCGTTACGATTCTGTCTGTCCGGTCTCGTTCTTGTCAGAGGCAATGATGCGAGTCGTACCGTGGTTGATTGGACTGACCCTGTTGACGCTGGCGTCCGCTAGCGACGTCTGGGCCTGCGAGTGTGCATCGGGCGGTCCTCCATGTCAGAACGTTTTCCAGGTCGATGCAGTGTTCGCAGGCACTGTCCGGAGCATCTCGCCATTGCCTGATGACGGACCACCCCTCCGACCTGGAGAAATGCGCATCCCGCGCACCGTTCGCGTGGAGTTCGACAGTGTCGTGTCGTTCCGCGGTAACCAGGCCTCAAACGTGAGCGTGCTGACGGCCGGCAGCGGGCCTGCCTGCGGCTACAGCTTCAAAAAGGGGGAGCGCTATCTCGTCTACGCCAGCCGGAATACGCAGGGCTCAGGACTCGTGACCGGAATCTGCTCCAGAACGCGACCACTCGCGGAGGCGACCGATGACCTTCAGTTCTTCCAGACCCTCTCGGCGCCCAGCGATCGTGGACGTCTCTATGGAACCGTGACCCATTGGGAGCGAGACGTTTCGACGCAGCAGCCGCGTGACTATGGTGCAGTCCGGAATCTTCGTGTGAACGTGAGCGGAACTGGCACGGTGGTGGACACTTGGACCGATGACGCGGGTCGATATGAGGTAAGGCTGCCGCCGGGCAAGTATGAGGTCACGTTCCTCCCCGCTCCCGGTTTTTCCACTAAGAACTTGACGCACTCCATCGAGTTGCCCGACGCGCGGGCATGCTCCGTCCTCGACTGGAGTGTCAGGTACGACGGACGCATCAAAGGCAATATCCAATTGCCTCAAAGGGAATCTGGTGCGGCGATCCCGGTCGAGCTGATGGCGGCGGATGCGGTTGGCAAGGGCGGAAACATCTCAGTGCTCAGGACGCCGATCGATGCGGGAGGTCGATTCGAATTCACAGAGGTGCCGCCTGGTCGATATGTCGTCGGAGTCGACCTGGTCAGGCGAATGGACGCCAAGGTGGTCTTTCCGACGACGTTTTACCCCGGCACTGCGGATCCGGCGTCGGCAACCATTGTCCAACTGGAAGGCGGTCAGGAGCGGGAACTCGACCCGATGCCGCTACCGCCGTCCCGCACTCCGTACCAGCTCACCGGAACAGTCGTTTTCGCAGACGGTAGTCCGGCGGTCGGCGCCTTCATCTCCCTGTCCGATGGTGTCGCGACGTTCAGACAGGTAGCCGTTGGGATCAAGACGGGATCAGATGGAGCGTTCAGTTTTCTCGTTCACGACGGCCTCAGCTACATCGCACGCGCATCCTTCTGGGATGAAGCCCAGCGCAAGCAGGTCAGCGGGACCGTTGGCCCATTCGTCGTTCGCGGCGACATGGGATCGGTGAAGGTGGTGTTGTCCGCCGCCCGGTGATGTGACGCGCGTTCACATCATCACGAAGGGGAGGAGCCAGATCGCAAAAATGAGTCCTCGCGATCTTGCTTTCTGAGAAGCAGAGGCGTATACACCAAGAAGCAGTTCTCGGTCGGCTGCGGCCTCATCGTCGTGCTGATGCACACGGGCCGAAGCTCCGCTCGGTCGCGCTAAGCGTTCGGACGTAGTTCCGACACTCGGCGGGCGTGAAGAGCGCGAGCGCGGCGGCGGTGAGCGCGGTGACCTGGTCGAACGTGCGCGGTCGGGCCGCACGCATGAACGCTTTCAGTTTCGCTAACGCCATCTCGATGGGATTGAAGTCGGGGCTGTAGGGCGGCAGAAAGCGGATCTGCGCGCCGGCGGCCGCGATTGCCGCACTGACCTCTGGTTGCTTGTGGACCGCGAGATTGTCGAGCACGACGACATCGCCCGGGCGGAGCGTCGGTACGAGCACTTGCTCCACTTAGGCGCGAAAACTGCCCTTGTCGATCGGCCCATCGAACACGCCCAGCGCCGTGAGCCAGTCAGGCCGCAGCGCGGCGACGATCGTGTGCGTCTCCCAATGACCGCAGGGTGTGTGATCGCGCAGCGCACTCCGCGGGGACTCCGTCCGTAGCGGTGTAGCAGATCGGTCGTTACGCCGCATTCATCGATAAAGACGTAGTGCCACGCGTCGCGCCCGAGAGGGGTTTCCACACGACCACGCACTGAACGCCGCGGCGCCACGCCCCGACGTCTCGGCGCCTTCCTGAACTACCCCTCGCAGAAACTGCCAGGGCATCTTCACGGACAACCCAAACAGCCAGCACCCACGCAAGGAGGGAGCGATGTCTGACGCTCGATGGGATGATCCGCGCGAATACGACGAGCGCGATCGCGAAGACGAGCGGGCGCCGGTGTACGACCCGCGTGACCGCGAGGATTACGATCCGCGGGACGCCCTGATGCGTCACCTCGACTTGCCTCGCCGGGACGAACGGGAAATAGTCGTTGACCGCGACCGAGTCTACGAATTGGACGGCGAAGACAGCCGCACGCTGGCCGCCGTCGGTGCATTTCGGATCGTGCCGGAACATGATCTCGACATCCCGCACGACACCCTGGAGAACCTCCACGATCAGAGACTCGTCGAGCTGGTTGACCTGGGCGACAGCGAGCGCGGACTGACGCTCACGGCGGAAGGGCGAGAGCTGCTCGATTCGCACTCGCTGGAGCGAGACCGTGAGCCGTCTCAGATGTTTTACGCCGGCGTCAGCCGCTCGCGGGAGATCGACCACGACTCGAATCTCTACGCGACCTTTCGACAGGAAGAGGTGCGTCTTCGAGACGAGCACCCTGACCTTGAGATCCGACGCGTCATCCTCGAGCAAGACCTAAAGCGCGAGTATCAGGAGTTCCTGCAGGAGCCCAACCGCGGTCGCTCCGACAGCGACGGCCGACCTGGTCGCGACGAGCACGAGGTGCGTAATTGGGCCCGCGAACACGATCTGCCGTACTTCGACGACCAGGTTCACTTCCCTGACTACAGAATCGAGTACCAGCTCGATGGCCGAGAGCTTCGCCAGGACGTCGAGCTCTTTACGCCGCACTACCGCGGCGCTCACGCCGCCAGCGGCGCGAAGGCCGGCTTTCGCATCTACGTGGTCGCCTCTCGCGGAGGCGGTGGTCGCTCTGGGCCCCGCCCACGAGGGATGGAGGACTTACTGTGACGCACGAATATCCTCCGAACAGGGCCTTCGACAGTGTCAGCATCAGCCGCCTCGCCGCTCTGCGCGATTACGGGTTGACGCACCGGCAGCGCGAGTTCTTGGTGACCGTCATGGTCCACTCCGGATGTTTTCTGGAGCGCCAGTACTGCGAGTTCACCGGCACGGTGCGCGGCCAGAACAGCCGGGAGTTCGTGGCCAGGCTGGTGGCCGGCGGATTCGCACGAGCCATCGAACAAGGGCCCGTCCGACGTGGACGCCTGTACCACGTCCACCACAAGCCGCTCTACGAGGCGATTGGCCAAGCGGACAACCGGAACCGTCGTCTTCGCACGATCGGCCGCATGGTCGAACGGGTGATGATTCTCGATGCTGTGTTGGGCGATCGACGCTTCTGGTGGTTGAGTCCCGAAGCTGACAAGCGAATGTTCTTCGACCTCACGAGGGAGACGGGTCTGCGGCCAGAGGAATATCCGCACATCACGTTTGGGCCAGCGTCACGGAGGACCGTGCGCTGCTTTCCCGACAAGCTGCCCATCGGCATCGAGAAGGAGGACACCGGTCGGTTCGTCTTCCTGTACCTCGTGAACCGGCGGATCCCGGTGGACTTCCGTCAGTTCCTAATCCGTCACCGCGACCTCTTTGCCAACCTGCATTGGTGGACGCTTCGTCTGCTTGTGCCGCGGCGCTTCAGGAAGGCCCTGGCGCTCTACAAGGCGGCCGTCCGAGAGGAACTCTGGACTCCGCTGAATCCGAGCGTAAGCAAGTCCTTGGAAACATTCTTTCGCGAGCGGCAGGAGCAGGGCGGCCACCTCGGAGAACCATCCGATCGCTACATCGCCCAAGAGTTCCGTAAGCAGGGCATGCCGAAGATCCAGGCCCTCTATCGGGCGTGGCGACGAACAGGAGACAGGGTGCTCTGGCAGTCGTCCTCGACGTGCTTGCGCGACGACTGGTCGTACGGCCGTTCGGCCGTTGAGATTCAGCCACTGAACCGCCAATACCTCCAGCTCACTGGCTCGATGGACCGGGATGTATGGGCCAAGAGGGGGGCGAAGCGAAAATCGCGTCAGGTTGGCCCCCCATTGTCGACGGCCTCTTCCGACAGTCCCTCACCCCTGGTAGCCCCATGACCGCGAACCGTGTGCAAGCGTTTCTATCCCAGCAACTTGCCACGGGCGGGTCATCGAGGCGGCGCTCTGTGCCGCCGTCATCGTCGGTGTTGATGTCGCAGTCGGTGAACCAACGATGGCGTGAACGACCCCGGTGTCCTGCCCGTCGAGTGACCCCAGGGCGTCGAGACTGGGTCGTTCACGCCATCGTTGGTCGTGTCGCATGTCAACGTCTGCCCGCACACGTCATGCAGGACAAACGCGCCGCCCGTGCCGCACGCGTTCGCGTCGAGATTCGCCGGAACAATGCGGCTCGCAAACGGAACAGAAATCAGTTCGTGCACGTCGCACTTGTTCCCGGAGCGACGTCACGTCCGCAGATCCAGATTCAGGCATCGCACCATCGCGCTGATCATGCTGGCGCCGTGCTCAGCATCGTCAATGCTCTTCGCTTCGCTTCGACCCGGCCGGCGGCCGGGCTTCGGGCATTGACGACGCCTGCGCGCGGCACGACTTGGGCTATTGCGCGATGGCCGGCTTTCTGATGACTCGGGCGGGCCGAGAAAAGCGAGTGAAAAGCGAGTTGACGCGGGATTTCCGCAGGCGTATCTTGAAGTATCGCGTCTGTGCCCCACGGCACATCCTCCGCATCGCACCCAGTGCATGCAGAGCGCGTTTCCAGTCGTCGCCCTCAGGGCACGATTCAAGCGCAGCCCCCACAACATCGCGTCCGGCTGCTACGCCGTCACGCTGCGCGTGAGTCGGCGCACCTGGCTCGCGATCAAGCGGACTCTCTTCGACGCGTCGTCTCGAAGACCAAGCGTCGTTGAGAACCGCGTTCGCCGAGGCGCCTGCGCGTCGATGTCTCGGCCGAACGCCTTGCATATGACGGTCGCGTGCCACGCGACGACCGTCACCGCGCGGAGCCCGGCTCCCCGCGGGTCGATGTCGGCAACAGCCCTCATCCGCGCTCCACGGACATCGACGCGCCGACTCCAAGTCGGCGCGTCGGAGCGCGCAATCCCAGCACAACACGAATCGTCACGAATCGCCCTTCTTGGGGGACCTCCATGGACTTCGTTGATCGTGGGGATGACCGGCCGGAACCGATCTCGATTGCGCGGTGCCGCGAGCTGCTCGGCGATGAGGCCGAGACGCTGACTGATCAGGACGTCGAACTGATCCGTCGGCACGCCGAGACGATGGCGCAGGTCGTGGTCCAGATGTGGGTGGAGAGCCGTCGGATTCCTGGGTAATCACCTTGCCCTCTCGACATACCTTGCCCGCGCCCACGATTGGGTCTAATCTGCCGCTGATGGTCGGCGCGGTGATCTACGTTCGCGTCAGTACGAAGGAGCAGACGGAGAACCTCAGTCTGCCGACCCAACTCCGTGCCTGCGAGGAGTACTGCAGTCGCCAGGGCTACGAGATCCTCGAACGCTTCCACGAAGAAGGCGAGAGCGCCAAGACCACGGACCGCAGTCAGCTCCAGGCACTGCTGAAGTACTGCCGCACCCATAAGGGTAAAGTCCACTTCGTCGTCGTGTACAACCTCACGCGATTCGCGCGCGAGAAATACGACCACTTCGCGCTCCGTGCACACCTGAAATCGCTCGGCATCTCGCTGCGGTCCGCCACCGAGCCGATCGACGACACGTCCACCGGCAAGTTGATGGAAGGGGTATTGGCGTCGTTTGCGCAGTTCGACAACGACGTGCGCTCTGACCGCACCCGCGCGGGTATGCGCGCCGCACTGGAACTCGGCCGATGGACCTTTCCTGCGCCGATCGGCTATCTGAACGCGCCGAAATGGTCCGGCAAGAGCCTAGTACCGGACCCGGACCGCGCGCCACTCATCGCGCGTGCGTTCGAGGACCTCGCTACGGGACGATTCACGAAGCAAGAAGTCATTGCCCGAATGACCGAGGCCGGCTTGCGCACGCGGCGTGGTTTGGTACTCTCGCCGCAAAGCTTCGGCCAGATGGTGCGGAACTTGATTTACGTCGGCAGGGTCGAGAGCCCGGACTATGGCGTGTCCGCCCGCGGCGATTTCGAGCCATTGGTCGACGAGGCCACGTTCTATCGCGTTCAGGCTGTTCTCGATGGCCGCATCGTCGTGGCCGGTCCACGGCAGCGCAATCACCCGGACTTCCCGCTGCGCGGGTTCGTGCGCTGCGAGACATGCGGCCGTCCGCTGACGGGCAGCTGGTCGAAGGGCCGGAACGGCCAATACGCGTACTACCACTGCCAGCGGCAGTGCCGGGCGGTCAACATCAGCAAGGCGACGCTGGAAGGGGCCTTCGTCGATGAGCTCGCATTGCTGCAGCCAACGCCTGGCTACATGCGGCTGGTCAAGGATCGAATCCTCTGCGTGTGGGAGCAGCGTCGGGCTGAAGCGAAGGACCGGACGACGGAACAGCAACGGCGGGTGAGTGTCATCCAGCAGAAGCTGGACAAGCTGGACGAAGCGTTCCTCTACTCGGAGGCGATCGACGTCACCACCTACGGCCGGCAACGCGACAAGCTGCGCGAGGAGTTGACGCTGGCCAAGATCGATCATCACGCCGAGGCGGTCGACGAGCTCGACGTAGAGGGCATCCTGGCCGTTCGCAGAACGCATTCTGCCGCGGGCGTCAGACCTGTGGGTGCAGGCCTCGCTCGATTACAAGCAGCGGCTGCAGCAGCTGTTCTTCCCTGAAGGAATCGCGTACGACGGAAATCGATTCAATCGAACCGCCGCAACGGCGCCACTTTTCAACTACTTGGCGCCGTCTGAGAGTGCTGATGAAAGAGTGGTGAGCCAGGAAGGAATCGAACCTTCAACCCGCAGATTAAGAGAACGACTGGCGCCCGTCCGCCCGCATCCGGCCCTCATTTTCGCGTCGGCGCTCGCGCAGTTTCGCTGCTGATTCGTCCGCCGGTTTCCGCTTGCGGCCGGCCGTCTGTGTGTCAGATAGTGTGTCACCTGCCGGGGTAAGGCACCCGGGATGGCTTCCCGGCGACCGCTAAGCGCGACGAGCCGGGGGGCCTCGTCACGTTACTTGCTCGTTCAATATTGTCTGCGATTCGAAGCTGCACGCTTGGGAGGCGAAGTCCCAAGAGATAGTGACACAGCGTCGCCGCGGGGCCTCCGAAATGGCAAAACAACCATGGCGCAATCCGTTCGCGCCGACCGGCTACGAAGTGGACTGGCAGAAGTTATGCGCGCAACCCGTCGCCGTCGGCACAAGCAAGGCCGACGCTCACCTAACGACGGCTGGAGAAGTTCTCGACCGGCTCTTGCCCGACGGACTCACGAATCCGAACGCCGCCAAGCGAATTAAGGTCACGTCACCAGACGCCGGCTTGGGTAAAACCCTCAGCACGCCCGAGACGACGATCCAGTTGGAAACTGTCTTCTCTGGAACCAGTTTCGGGGCAGAAGTCTTCTGCACCGTGCTGGATCTGCTGAGCGAAGGGGTCGGGAGGCCGATCTTCTTCTTCTACGACGAGGATCACGTCACGGACGATCTCCACTTCCAATACAGCTTCTTCGTGGCCGACGGCAACCGAATCGTTCGGGACCGCGTCAGCTTCCATGCAACAGCGGATAACGGGTTCACCTCAGAAATATTCACGGATGGGTTTCGTAGCGATCAACCGATATGGGCTGCCGACCGCGCCATTCTCCGGGCTCAGGTGCGATGGTGGTACCGCAAGTTCTACGATGAGACGGAAGCGGGTAGGCTCACGACTCTACGCGATGACGTCGAATTGTACCACTTCGTTCCAAGCTGGAAGGTAGAAGGCGAACTGTTGCAAGAGGCGAAACGCATCGCGGTCGAGTTGAAGACGATGCGCTGGTTCTTGGGTGGGTGCTTGATCGCGCTCGTTGTCTTGGCGCTACACGCATTTTGATCAAAAGAACCATCCGGAATTAGCGTGGGTATAAGTCCAGGCCTCCGCAGTGAAAGTAGATTGCGGTCGTGAAGTTCGACGGGTTGCGGAAGCCGCCGGCCTTGCGCTTGATGCTCATGATCTTGCTGTTCAACCCTTCGGCCACGCCGTTGGTGATCGGATGCTTCACGAATCGGAGGACGCCATCGAGGTGACGCTTCAGGGTGGCCGCGACTTGTTTCACGGGCTCCAGTCGCGAGCGCACCGCCCATCCGTACCAGCGCGAGAAGAATCGCTTCACGGCGGCCGACTGCCGATAGGTCCACAGCGTGCGCACCGCTTCTTTGATGGCCCATGCGCGCCCCACCTTCAGGTTCAGCGCCTGCAGCCTCGCGAAGGTCTCGGCGTGGTACTCGGGCCGCCGCTCGTCGCTAAACAGCCAGACGTATTTCGTGCCTGTGAGCGGCGAGTCCTCGCCGGCGCCCAGAAATTCCCGGTGTTCGTGCTTCCGCACCGTGTCGACCGCCTTGGTCATCTCGCGCATGATGTGGAACCGATCGAACACAATGCGCGCGCCGCCGTCTGGCAGGCCGTCGCGAGTCGCGCCGATGTACGGCTCCCACATGTCCATCGCGACCGCCCGCAGCGCGGCTTTCTGGTCGTCCGTCAGCTGCGCATAGTACGCCGCGAGGCTCTCGGTCCTGCGATCGTCGGCCACGAACTCCACGGTCGACCGGTCCAGGTCACAGACGATCGTGTGGTAGCGGTGCCCCTTCCGAAAGGCCTTCTCGTCGACGCCGATGTACGCGATCGGCCGCGCCTCTTTTCGGCGCTGCCCACGGCTCACGGCTCGCTGCATGATGCCCCACGCCTCGTCCCAACTGATCCCGGCGATCGCGCAGGCACCCTTCACGGTGCTGCACTGCAGGATCAGATCGATGACGAGCCGCTCCATCAGCAGCGTGAAGCGACTCCGGGGCTCGGCCCAGGGCACGCGCACCTGTTTGACGCCATGCGTTGGACACTGCACGCGCGGAATCTCTGCGTGGAGGTGCGTTTCAAACTGGCAGGTGTCCAGATGCCGCCACGTCCGTGGCTCCGCATGATCAAACGCCGCCAGCTCGGCGCCGCATTCGGGACAAGGCCACCGGGTGGGGTCGTGCTCCAACCAGAGCTCGACGCGCTTCGCGTCCGTCTTCAGCTCGACCCGCGTGACGTGCCACGGCGCGGTGACGCCCAGAATCGTCTCGAACAGTTTCGTGTCCTGCAACAGCGCTCCCTCCGGACGCGGTTGTATCAGCAGAACACGTCGACTTCAACCCGCCGCCGAGCAGGCCGCCCACTCGCAGGAGCGGCCCGCGCAGGCGGCCTCTCAAATCAGCTGGATCTCTTGTGACCCACGGAGATTCCGGAAGGACCGATCAAAATGACTCAGCGGTAGTGTGGCCGCCAGAAGATTTCTCAGGGCGGGCGTCCAGCCAGGGGAGCTATGGAGTCTTGACTAGCTTGGCGCCAGTGCTTCGCGCTGCGCGCGCAAGCCCGCGTCGAGCCACTTGACCATCTCTCGCCATTTTCGCCGGTGGCCGCCGCGGTCCGCGTTTCGCGCCGACCGGGCCTTACCCTGTGGCGTGCGGGGCCCCGTCGAGTGTTCCCACGGCCGCCAGCGATTGATCGCGATGGCTTGTCGCGCCCGCCGTTCTGGCGTCCATCCGTTCGCCATACGCCTCCAATAGTTTGCTTGGCGCAGATTCCGAATCGTCCGCGCGCGCGCGAGGCACGCCGTTGTTGACCTGTTGCGGACCGTGGGCGATGTTGGCCTGCCGGGCGAAGACCGTGGGCGGGTTCTTGATTACTGCCAGCGTTTCGAGGGTCGCTCTGCACTGGCTCTGCGCTTTGAGCGCGAGCCGCATGTAACGATCAGCGGCGTCCAGATACTGCCCCATATTTGCTTGGGCGCGGCTGACCAAGGCTGCGAAGATCGCGTTCAGCGTGACGGCCTGAGCCAACAACAGCGCTTCAGCTTCGGCCAAATCACCTTGATTGGCGCGTCGGGTCGATTCCTTCAGAGCCGCCAGGCAAGCCGTTAGATCGACGTCTCCGAGCCGTGGCGCCGACCATTCTCGCGTGGTGAGCGCGTTGACCACGAGGCCTGCCACGGCGATCTCAGCTAGCGCCGCTTCAGGCGTTTGATTCGGTTTCAGACGGTTCACCAGGGCGCCGGACTTGTTCCCAGACCTCGGTGCAGAGTTCTTTCGGTTTCGTGGCATGGCAGTTGGTTTGAACAGAATTCTTCGTGTGCTCTCTGACGGCTCAGGCCGCACGGCCCTCAGAACCTACGGTTCCGAGACCTCCCTCGCTTTCACCGTGCCTCTCTCCTAGAGTACCTCCCTCATTCCGTAACGTAGTACAGAAGAACGTTCGGGGGGCGTGACAGCGTGACCGCGTGACGCGCACGGCTTGTCCCTGTCACCCCGAAGCTTGACATACGCAGCGTGACACAGCCTCGCGTTCGGCCCTGAGGCGTTGTCGGCGCCGTCTCTGGCGCACACACGCGGCTGCGCGTCTCCGCTCGGCCCGTAGGCGTTGGTCCAAATCAGGCGACCAAGCGGGCGTAGCGTCGATCACCGCGCGCAAGTCGGCAGCGGTACCGCCCGCCTCGAGAAAATCCACAACGTCACCGCCCGCGGGCAGGCCGCGCAAGGCGACTAGTTTGACCTGTGGGCCGCGATCGTCGGTCCTCTCGAGTTGTCGGACGTCGCCTGGAGTCTGTGCTCCAGGGCGTAGGTACAAGCGCCTGTGTCGGTCTGCGAGCGAGAAGCACGACAAGGCGACCCTCTCGGCGTGGCGTTGGCCGGCTCGGTCGGCATCGGCAAGGACGACGACCTCGGCGCAACCAAGTTCGCAGAGGAGTGCTGACCATTGGTCGTCCCACTTGCTCGCACCGGCCGGCGGACACGTCGCCGCGAAGTCCAAGGCGGAAAGTCGATCGACGGCGCGTTCGCCCTCCGTTACAAGCACCTGGCTGGCCCGCATGAGGGCGGACAGGTTGTACAAGCCGACTGTGACGCCGTCCAGGTTCCACCGCCATCGCGACGGATCTCCGGGAACCGGCACACGCCAGCGGAAACTCTTTGGGAAGAGTCGGACTTTTTGGGCAAGACGGCTGCCGCTGAGATCGGTGTAGTCGTAGGCAGCCGCGATGGTCGGTTTGGCGCTCGTCCGCTTGGGCGGACCACTAAAGAGATCGGACATCCTGAGTCCGAGCGTCCCCATGACGCGAGCGACTGGGCAGCCGCCGAAGCAGTGGACCAGCGCACGGTCGCCGCTACGAGTGACCACGAGCGACGGTTTCAGATCCCGATGACCTGGACAGGTCGCTCGGACAGAGTCCTGTGAGCGTCGCTTCGGCCGACAGCCTGCATCCCGAAGTGCCACCACGAGCCGCTCGAAGGGCCCGTCCACGGGTGACGATCAGCCGTCCATCCGGGTTGCCGCAGCCCTTCGGTCGATCCACTCCCTCAACTTCTCGACCGGTACGCGCAGGCTCCCTCCAATCCGGATCGACGGTACGTCGCCACTGGCGATCAGCTCGTACGCTTTCGAGCGGCCGATCCCAAGCGTTTCAGCGACCTCCACCGGGCGAAGAAGGAGACGGTCCATTTCGATCTTTCGCGTATTCATGGTGTCATTTTGGACTTGAAATGCCGGGCTATAAATGGACATACTTGGACTGTAATTGGACACCGTACATTGAGACCACAGAAGCCCCGAGCGCGCGCCAAGCTGGCTCGCTTGATCGTCCAATCAGACTTGGCCGGGATGACGGCCACCGTCGGCAGCCATCGCTTGGGGCGACCGATCGACACGGGATTCATGCTCCGCCCAGATCGCGTCGCGATGGATTCTGACCGGGGAGTCCTGAGGTACGACACGAGAAATACGGCCGTCGCTGCACCCGAGCACGATCTGCTCGATCGATTCATCGCGCTCGCCGATGCGTCGGATGCTGAGATTGGAGACTTCGCGCGTCGCTTTGGCGTGCTCGGTGTAGAAGTGTTTCTTGAACCCGGCCTATACGAAGAGAAGCTGTCGGAATGGCGTTACTGGGCAACCCGCGCCCGAGCCGCTCTTAGCGTCGCGGCTTCGCTGCACCAACAACAGCCGGTCGATGGCGAGGATTGGCGGACCTTGGAACCGTTCACTGCCGAGCAGTGGGAATCGATTCTTTCCAGCAACCCGGCCATTTCAATCTCCGAGAGACGGCGCTACGTTGAGCGGAACTGCCTCGCGGACGTCCTCAACATCTTCATCACGATCTCGCGCGTACGCCCGTCGTTCTCCTGGTGGAAGACCAGTTCGGGGATCACGTTCACCAATCTGATCGGACACGATGATGATTCGATCACGCTGTCTGGCGCCCTAGCTTTACAGCTGATCCTGGCGTGCGGAAAGGCTGAGTCGATCGCGACGTGTTCGGGGTGCCACACACCCTACATGCGCCGATGGCACTCGCCAACTGGACGCGGGAACTACTGTGGCAAATGCGGGCTCCGTGCAGCGTGGCGAGACTCAAAGCGGCGGCGGCGTGCAGCCGCGAGCGACAAACGGGGGCGCCCGTCAAGGCGCGGCGCGAAAAGAGCTGACCCGAAACGCTAAGTGAAAGCCCCTCAAGGAGGCAAGAATGGCGACTCGCAGACGTGGCAGAGGGGAAGGCAGCATCGTTCGCCGGGCGGACGGTCGGTGGATGGCTCGCGTCGATCTCGGGTGGAGAGACGGCAAGCGGCGGAGTAAGGCGATCTATGGTCGCACCCGGCGAGCAGTCGCCGATGCCCTGAGAGAGGCGCTTGGCGCGGCCCAGGACGGCAGCGTGATCCAGAACGAGCGGCAGACTGTGTCGCAGTTTCTTGCTCACTGGCTCGAAGATGTCGCTAGGCCGCGTGTCCGTCCTCGGACCCTGACGACCTACGAGGCAGCGATCGAACGACACCTTGTGCCGAATCTGGGGCGCATCAGGTTAGCGAAACTGACGCCGCAACATCTGCAAGCGTGGTTGCGGCAGCTCGAAACAGACGGCGTCTCGGCCAATCGGCGGCGTTACGCGCGAGTCGTCCTTCGAATGGCGCTCAACACCGCCATGCGCTGGCGGCTTGTGACCCGAAACGTGGCGACACTGATTGACGCGCCTCGCGTCGTCGCCCGCGAAATCAGGCCGTTCACGCCCGAAGAGTCGCGGGCATTCTTGAAGGCGATCGACGGCGACCAGCTCGAAGCGTTCTTTACCGTCGCACTGGCCTGTGGGCTGCGCCTCGGCGAAGGTCTCGGGCTCCAGTGGACGGACGTTGACCTTGACCGGGGCACGTTGCAGGTTCGCCGGGCCGTTCAGAGGTTCGGGGGCAGCGCATCAGCCCGCCGGCCGCTGCTGGCCGAACGGAAGCGCCTGCTGAAGGCGATAGATGAGGCGCAGGCCGACAAGAACCCCGACGTGGCCGCGAGCCTCCAGATCGAACTGAAGCGCGTCAGGGAGGCGCTCAAGCCGATCAAGACGGCCGTTCAGGTCGTGGAGCCGAAGTCCAGTCGGAGCCGGCGGACGATTGCTTTGCCGGCCGTCGTGGTGAAAGCGCTGAACCGGTGTCGGGTTCGCCAGCTTGAAGCGCGGATGGCCGCAGGGAAGCGTTGGCAGGACTCCGGGTTCGTCTTCACTACGCCAACCGGCACCGTGCTCGATCCTCGGAATCTGACGCGCGCGTTTAAGGCGATTCTGGCGGCGAACAACTTGCCGCCGATTCGGATTCACGACCTGAGGCACTCATGCGCGACCTTGCTGCTGGCGCAAGGTGTCAACCCGCGGGTGGTCATGGAGACTCTGGGGCATTCGCAGGTGTCGCTAACTCTGAACACCTACAGTCACGTCCTGCCAGCTTTGCAGCAGAACGCCGCCGCGAAAATGGATGCGATCTTGTCGCAAGCGTAAGCGACAAAGGACGCGACCCCGCGGAGTTCGGGTTCAGGCCGCTGGCACTAGCTCGAAAGCTGGGGAGGACACTGCTCGCCGACCGAACAGCCGGAGTAGATCCGTTGGAGCGGAATCGCGCAACTGAAGCGCCTCGAGGATGTCCTTTTCGGTTGCGCCGCCGACACTGACGCCTGAGACGACGCAGTAGTGATCGACGGTATCGAAGGGCGATTTGGATGCTTTGCTCATGGGCAGCCGGCTCCCACCCTAACCCGTCCGTGTGTTCCCCTTGTCTTGTCCGGCCGCCACCCTCTTCCTTGTCGATCCTCGCACGGTGGCCCGGCACGCCGACTCGTTTGCAGGTGGTAGTGTGTCATTTAGTGTGTCAAACGGCGAACCGGTAGCCGCGAATTGAAAAGAATTTCAAGAAATCAAGGGAAAGTGTGGTGAGCCAGGAAGGAATCGAACCTTCAACCCGCAGATTAAGAGTCTGCTGCTCTGCCAATTGAGCTACTGGCCCACGTTCGGGAAGGTGGGAACGTCGGACGCCCGAAGCGGCGCCGACACAAAACCCGATCTTAGCACGGCCGTGCGCACGGCAAAAGCCGGCGCCCGGTGTCGCGCGCGATGCGGTTGCCTCGCGCGCATTGCTCGACGTACACTCGTCGCCGCCGCACCGCGCGCCCGTAGCTCAGCTGGATAGAGCGACAGGCTTCGAACCTGTAGGCCGGGGGTTCGACTCCCTCCGGGCGCGCCATCCTCATTCCTCGATCCTCGATTGCCCGCCGGGGACGCGTTCGCGCACTTGCCGTCTTGACCTGTCGACGCCTTCGTGACCGACAGCCCGCTCGTGCCGGATGGGGCCGACGGTGGGTGAGCAGCGCCAGGCGCTCGCGTCCCGTGCTGGCTCTGTCCGTCGCGGGAAATTCGACTGTCCGACGCGGGGCGGGCGGCCTTCATGTGCTTCCATCTTGTGACGCGGCCATCGTCGGGTGCTGGTCGGCAGAGCAGCCGCCGGAGTTCATGAACGCGGGGCACCGCTGATGGTGGTCCTGGCGACGCGCCACCTCGACGGCAGTCACGCGGGCGAGCAGAGGGTGAGCGAGCACGGCTTCCTGCTACGCTAATGGGCTGGAGCCGTCCAGATCGATGCCGATGGTCGATCGCGGAGGGCGTCCGAGGAGCCCGGTGATGGCAAACCCACGAGTGCCGCGCCGATTGCGAATTGCGGGCGCAATCGGCGCCGCGGCCGGCGCCGCGTTGTTCGTCTGGTCCATCCGGACGGTCGGCGCCGACGCGGTCGTGGAAGGCGTCCGCCGCCTCGGTGCCGCGTTCATTCTCGTCGTCCTGCTCGGCGGCGTGCGCCATCTCACGCGCGCGAGCGGCTGGATGCTCTGCATGGAGCCGGGCGAGCGGCTGTCGCTCGGCCGCGCCTTCGCCGCCTACCTGGCGGGCGACTCGCTCGGCAACGTGACGCCGTTCGGATTCCTGATCAGCGAGCCGTCGAAGATCGTCCTCGTCAGGAATCTGGTGACGCCGCGCTCGTCGATTGCCGCCTTGACGGTCGAGAACCTCCTGTACAGCGCGACGGTCGCGGTGATGCTCGTCGCCGGCACGGCGGCCCTGCTCCTGTCCTTCAGCGTGCCGACCGCGATTCGCGTCGCGAGCCTCGCCACGCTCGGGGGCGCCCTGCTGACGACGCTCCTCGTCGGCTGGGTCCTGGCCACCCGGCGGCGGCTGGCCAGCCGCACGATCGCCCGGCTGATCGCGCGCGGCATCGGCGGGCACCGGCTCCAGGGGCGCCTGGCGCACGTCCGCGAGATCGAGGATCGGATCTTCGGCTTCGCGGATCGGCATCCGTGGAGCGTGGTGCCGATCCTCGCCATCG
Organism: uncultured Acidobacteriota bacterium; assembly: GCA_963840225.1. GTDB lineage: Bacteria > Acidobacteriota > Vicinamibacteria > Vicinamibacterales > CAVVIG01 > JBLMXQ01. Next base: position 61,967 of record CAWIYH010000003.1, on the reverse strand, counting down.
AGGCGGCGTATCACGTGGCCGCGGTGTTCGAGATCTGGGTCGCGCTCCGGTTCATCACCGGCAGCGCCCCGTCGCTCCTGACGGCGTTCGTGCTGGAATACGTCAACCGGACGATCACGATCGTTTTTCAGTTCATCCCGATGTGGCTGGGCGTCGACGAGGCGGGCACGGGCCTGGCGACGACGGTGCTCCGCCTGGGGAGTGCGCCGGGGGTGACGCTGGCGGTCGTGCGGAAGGGACGCGTGCTGGCCTGGACCGCCCTCGGCGTCGCGCTCCTGCTTCACCAGGGGCTCTCGCTCAAGGGCACCGTACGCGAGGCCGAGCTGCTGGCCGATCAGCGCGCGGGCTGACGGAATCGGCGGCGGGCCGGCGGGAGCGGATCTGCCCGCCGAGACCGATCGCGAAGGGCGGCGCGGCCTTCGATCGTCGCGCCGCCCTTTGTGCAATCGCCGATCACTTGCGGAGCTTCGCGGTCGCCGCCTCGATCTGTGCGGTGTAGGCCTCGAGCGCCTTCACGAGCGCCGCGTCCTGTGCCGCGGCGGTCTTCCAGTCGTGGCGTTCGAGCGCCTCCCGCACGCCCGGCAGCGTCTTCACGCCGTAGCCGGTGTAGAAGCCGGGCGCGTAGAGCGTGTGCTTGTACCAGGGCCGCTCCGGCAGACCGTCGGACGACAGCAGCTTCTGCTCGCTCTGGTAGAGGATCGTGTTGAGCGCCGTCAGATCCGCCGGCGACCACTGGTACACGCCGCCGTCGCGCTCGGCCGCGTCGACGGCCGTGTCGTAGGTCTCGGCCGCCTCCTTGAGCGACGCAATCGCCTGGATCAGCGGCACGGCGTCGAACGCGGTCGCGTCGCCCGGCCCCTTCGTCAGCTCTTCAAGCTCCTTCTCGTAGACCGCCACCGTGTTCGCGACGTTCGAGAAGCGGAAGGGCAGCACGTCGGCGTCGGCGAGCCGCATGATCGCCGTCCCGTAGGTCTGCGCGAGCGCGCGACCGTAGACGAAGTTCTTGTCGGCAAAGTGGGTGTACCAGTAGAAGTCGTCATAGATCGAGTGGTACACGCCGCCCCCGCCCTCACCGCCGTAGCTCATCGACAACGTCGGGACGCCGTCGTGCTGCAGGAAGGGCGAGTAGTCGGACCCCGAGCCGAGCGCGCTGATGCGGATGTCGTCGCCGTCCATGAACGCCAGGCGGGCCTTTTCCGTCTTCGCCCGCTTCAGGTCGCGCTGCTGCAGCTTCGTCCACACCGACTCGCCCGTCTCCGGATCGGTGATGGCCTTTGCCACCTCGTTGACGAAGTGCTCGAGCGAATGGCTGCCGCCCGCGTTCAGGAAGCCGCGGCCGTTGCCGTCGGAGTTGATGTAGACGACGCCGTGCTGCTGCAGCTCGTCGGCGTGCGCCTCGGCCCACTCCGTCGAGCCGAGCAGCGCCGGCTCCTCGCCATCCCACGCGCAGTAGATGATCGTCCGCTTCGGCTTCCAGCCCTGCTTCAGCAGCTCTCCGTACGCGCGCGCCTCCTCGATGAGCGCCGACTGGCCGCTGATCGGATCGGACGCGCCGTTCACCCAGCCGTCGTAGTGGTTGCCGCGCACGATCCACTGGTCGGGCAGCGTGCTGCCCGGAATCCGCGCGACGACGTCGTAGGCGGGCACGACCTTCCAGTCCGACTTGACGACCAGATGCACGGTGGCCGGGCCGGGGCCGACGTGATACGTGATGGGCAGCGCGCCGCGCCAGTCGGTCGGAGCCATCGGGCCGGCGAGCGCCTTCAGGAGCGGCTCGGCGTCGCCCCATGAGATCGGCAGCACGGGGATCTTCTGCAGGTTGGTCACGTCCTTCAGGTCCAGGCGCTTGCTGCCGGGGGTCGCGCCCCAGCCGGGCGTCTCCGGGTCGCCGGGATACTTCTCCATCTCCATGACGCTGCCGCGCTGCACGCCCTGTTCGGGTCGATACGGGCCCTTCGGGAACACGTCGCCTTCGAAGAACCCATCGTCGCGCGGGTCGGAGTAGATGAGACAGCCGACCGCGCCGTGCTCGTACGCGAGCTTCGGCTTGATGCCGCGCCAGCTGTGGCCGTAGCGGGTGATCACGATCTTGCCCTTGACGCTGATGCCCATCCTGGCGAGCTGTTCGTAGTCCTCGGGCACGCCGTAGTTGGCGTACACGAGCGGCGCCGTGACGTCGCCGTCCGCCGAATAGGCGTTGTAGGTGGGCAGCTGGCCGGCCTGGCCGGAGGTCGGGTCCTCGGGAACGGCCGGCTCCTTCAGGACGGCCGCGTAGTGTCCGGGAGAGGTCAGCTCCACCTTCCGGTCGATCGGCGTGGGAAAGAGGACGTCGAACTGCTCGATGTGGGCGTCGAGGCCGAACGACTTGAACTGGTTGAGAATCCACTCCGAGTTCTGCTTCTGGTATGGCGACCCGATGTGGTGCGGTTCGGCGGAGAGCTGTTTCATGTTGGCGCGGATACGGTCCGGGTCTGGAATCGCGCGGAACTTCTGCTCCCATCCGAGCTCAGTGGCCGCGTCGGCGCGTGAGAACCCGGTCAGTCCCGGCCCCTGCTGGGCGTCGAGCGCAACCGTCGCGCCGCCAGCCGCGGCCAGAACGGCCGCGCCGAGCGCCAGAACGCGTGCTGTCGTCAATCGCAAGAGTGCCTCCTCGAAAGCAGTACGGTGATCATTGGCGATGCTGCGTAGTTTGCTGTACTTGAGCCGCGAGGCCAATCAAAGAACCGTAACCGGGCCAGATGCGCCCCGAGGGGAAATGGGATACGCTAGAAGGTCGCGTGCGCCCGTAGCTCAGCTGGATAGAGCGTTGGCCTCCGGAGCCAAAGGCCGCAGGTTCGAATCCTGCCGGGCGCGCCACTTTTGCAGTTGGGCTGTGACAGATTTCGGACACGCCGGCGTGGTTTCCGGCTGGTTCGGGTCGCGTTGCGTCCCACCCTCACGTCGCCAGCTCACTTCCAGGCCCCTCCGCAATTTCTCGTCGGTGACGTTCAGATGGTGCTGGGTCCGCTGGACGCTGGCATGCCCGAGCATCAGCTGAATCAAGTGAATATCGACGTGTGATGACTGCAGCCCGACCTCGGCTTCGTAAGTGTCTCTTGACTGCGATGTCGCGGGCGCTCACGTCGGTCAGGACTGGCCTTTCGCGCCGAGACTGGCGACGGATGCAGATCCGTCGCGCGAGCCCGTCGACGTTGCCCTGAGCCCCGTCATCAGTGGATACGCGTTCGCCGGGCCTTCGTGCGGCCGCGCACCAGGGGTGTTCGTGATCTGCCACGAGCTCTCGGTCGCTACGTCGAGAGCCGGAACGTGGAGCGCCATCGTGTGGCGCAACTCGTCCAGAACCCTCTCGAACGTGGTGCCCTCGGCCTTCGGTCGGCGGAACAGCGTCTGACGACTGAGCCCCAGATGGCGGGCCACGGTGTCCATGCTCGCGGTGCCGGTGTGCAGCAGCGGTACCAGCGCGCGCTCGACGCGGTTGCGCGTTGATCTCGAGGTGTCGAGTGCCGCGAGCAGCGCATCCGCGTGGGCGCTGAGAATGCCGGAGACATATCGCGACGACGAGCCGGCCGGCTCAACGCGTTGCACGGGTCGTCCGGGGAAGGGCACGGCAATTCCGCCGCAGGTGCGATTTCCGCGTCGGGACCGGTGCCGACGCGGTATCGTAGCGTCTCCGGCAACCGTCAGGGCGCGCCCATGTCCCTTCCAGAACTCTGCGTCCGCCGCCCCGTGTTCGCGACCATGCTCGTCGTCACGCTGGTCGTGCTCGGACTCTTTTCGTTCCGCGATCTCGGCGTCGAGCTGTACCCCAAGGCCGACCCGGCGACCGTCACGGTCACGATCCTGCTGCCGGGGGCGAGCCCGGACGAGGTCGAGAGCTCGATCGTGGAGCCGACCGAGACAGCCCTGAGCGGCATTGCCGGCATCGACACGATGCTCGCCACGGTGCGCGAGGGCAACGCGCAGATCACGATCCAGTTCGTGCTCGAGCGCCAGCTCGACGACGCGGCGCAGGACGTGCGGGAGAAGGTGGCCGCCGCGATGCGGTACCTGCCGCCGGAGGTCCAGCCGCCGATCATCCAGAAGGCCGACCCCGACTCGTTCCCGATCTATACGCTGGTGCTCTCCTCCGACACGATGAGCCTCCGCGCGCTGACCGAGGTGGCCGACAAGGAGATCTCGCGCGCGCTGCAGACGGTGGACGGCGTCGGGCAGGTGACGATCGCCGGCGGCCGCGCGCGGGAGATCCACATCGTCATCGACATCGAGAAGCTGACGGCGTACGGGCTCACCGTCGACCAGGTGCGGCAGGCCATCCAGACGCAGAACATCGAGATCCCGGGCGGAAAGCTCGAGCGCGGCAAGTCGCAGATCCTGCTCCGCACGCTCGGCCGGGTGCAGGCGGCGAGACAGTTCGGCACGATCGTCATCGCCAACGTCAGGGGCACGCCGATCCGGGTGAACGACATCGGCCACGTCGAGGACACCACGGAGAATCCGCAGGGCGGCGCCTGGATCGACGGCAGACAGGCGGTCGTGCTCGACGTGCGCCGCCAGTCTGGCGAGAACACGACGACGGTCATCGCGGCCGTCAAGGCGAAGATGCGGCAGCTGATGCCAGTGCTGCCGAAGGGCATGAAGGTCGCCGCGATCCGCGACGACTCCACCTTCATCTACGACTCGATCGCCTCGCTCGAAGAGCACCTCGTGTGGGGAAGCCTCCTGGCCAGCCTCGTCGTCCTGATTTTCGTCCGGAGCCTGCCGGCCGTCGTCATCACGTCATTGGCGATCCCGGCCTCGATCGTCGCCACGTTCACGCTGATGCGGGGCATGGGGTTCACGCTGAACAACATGACCCTGCTCGGGCTGACGCTCGCGGTCGGCATCGTGATCGACGACGCGATCGTCGTGCTCGAGAACATCTTCCGCTTCATCGAGGAGAAGGGCGAGACGCCGTTCGAGGCCGCCATCCAGGGGACCCGCGAGGTCACGCTCGCCGTGATGGCGACCACCCTCTCGCTCGTCGTGATCTTCGTGCCGATCGCGTTCATGACCGGCTACACGCGGCGATACGTGAACCCGTTCGGCTGGACGATGGCGTTCGCGATCCTGGTCTCGATGTTCATCAGCTTCACGCTGACGCCGATGCTCAGCTCGCGGCTGCTGAAGCCCGCCGGCGGATCGCACAAGACCAAGGACACGCGTGCGTTCGGCTGGATCGACGCCGTCTACACGCGGGCGTTGTCGTGGTCGCTCGGGCACCGCTGGACGGTGGTCGCCGCCGCGGGGCTGGTCTTCGCCACCACGTTCCCGCTGAACGCGCTCGTCGGGCGCTCGTTCATCCCGAACGAGGACCAGAGCCAGTTCACGGTGATCGTGGACGGCCCAGAGGGGATGTCGCTCGACGGCATGACCGACATCGTGATCGGCCTGAGCAAGGAGATCGGATCAGTCCCCGGCGTCCTGCATGTCGTCCCGACAATCTCCGAGCGCCCGAACCATTCGCACATGCAGGTCACGCTGACGCCGCCCGACGAGCGCGCGATGAGCCAGGAGCAGATCGTGGCGCGCGTCCGGGAGACGCTGGCGAACCACCCAGCCTACAAGCCGACGGTGATCGAGCCGAGCGCGCTCGGCGGCGGCGAACTGGGCGGGATGCCGATCAACGTCAACCTGCTCGGCCCCGATCTGAACCAGGTCGCCGGCTACGCGCTTCGCCTCCTGTCTACGGCGGGCACGCTGCCGACGCTGGCCGACATGAAGACCACCGTCAACGTCAGCAACCCGGAGCTCGACGTGAACGTCGATCGCGAGCGCACCTCCGACCTCGGCGTCAACGTCGCCGACCTCGCCAACGCGCTCCGACTCGAGGTCGCCGGCGAGGACGAGATTTCCACGTACCGTGAGGGAGGCGAGCAGTACCCGGTGAAGATCCGCGTGCGCGAGGACCAGCGGCGCGATCCGGCGACGATTGGCGGGCTGACGGTGCCGTCGGCGAACGGCCCCGTGCGCGTGGACAGCGTCGCCGAGCTGACGCGCGGCCTCGGCCCGACAATCATCCAGCGCTTCAACCGCCAATTCCAGGTCATGTTCATGGCGAGCCTGAAGCCGGGCGCGGCGCTCGACGTGGCATCCGCTCAGGTGGCGGACGCCGTGCGCAAGCTGGACATGCCGCCGTCCTACCGGGCCGTCTTCACCGGTCAGACGAAGGTGCTCGACGAGACGACGCACAACCTGGTGATGGCGTTCGCGCTGGCGAGCATCTTCATCTACATCGTGCTCGCCGCGCAGTTCGAGAGCTTCGTGCAGCCGATCGTCATCATGCTGGCGCTCCCGCTGTCGGTGCCCTTCGCGCTGCTGACGCTCTGGGCGCTGCATCGAACACTGAACCTCTGGAGCGCGCTCGGCATCCTGCTGCTGCTCGGCATCGTGAAGAAGAACTCGATCCTGCAGGTGGACTACACGAACGTCCTGCGTGCGCGGGGGGTCCCGCGCGACGAGGCGATCCTGCAGGCGTGCCGGACGCGGCTGCGGCCGATCCTGATGACGACCTTCGCGATCCTCGCGGGCCTCGTGCCGACGGCGCTCGGCCTCGGCACCGGCGGGCAGCAGCGGTCGGCGATCGCGGTGACGATCATCGGGGGCCAGTCGCTGTGCCTTTTCCTCACGCTGCTCCTGGTTCCGGTGGCGTACGCGCTCGCGGACGAACTGGAGCACGTCTTCGCGGGCACCAAGGCGCGGAAGTGGCTCGGGCGGCTTTCGGCCCTGACTGTCGGCCGTCTGCGTCCGGCACCTGAGCCGCGGTAGCGCCCGTTCCCGACCGCAACGACCGGTTTGGAGGCAGGCCGCCAGCAAGGGGCAGGCGCTCGAGCCGCCGCAGGGAGAGAGGCACAACCCGTTCAGGGTACTTGGCTGCGACCCATGTACCCGCGGCAGCGCCCAACGAGAGACCGGCGATGTGGGCCTTTTCGATCTTCGCCGCATTCGCCATGGACAAAAACGGCCGAGTTCATCAAGGTTGTCATCGAAGGCTGCGCTCACGCGCCGCTGTACGAGGACGTCCAGGCATTCAACGGGAGGACCTGGAGTTCCTACAGCGTCAGGCAGGAGTCGGAAGCGCATAACCAGGAGAAGGCTCCCGCGGCGCGGCACGGCGACCGTCGGCGCTGCCGCCGTGGGGCGCATGAGCCGAGGCGGTTCACACGACGGAATCGCAGGCTGTCCCTCTCTCGGTCAGGGTCGATGAGCCTGCTTTAGAGTGGAGGATGTCTCGGGGCCGGGTGAAAGGCGGCGTCTCGAAGAGCCAGATCCGCGCTCATCGCGCCGCTTGCCGCCGCTGCTGCAGAGGACGCTTCGCGCGTTCGAGCTCGCGCCGGCGGCTCGCGGACAGACGTCGGCCGCCACGGTTGATGAAGTACTGAATCATGCGAATGGCCGAGCCCATCCCCTTCGGCGAGACATCTTTCCGCGCCATGGTGTGGGCGATCTGCGACCAGCAAAGAACGAACCAGGAGCCAGAGGTTCGGCTGGCGACGCAAACTGGCGACGCAAAGAGGAGTGAGGATGGCGACACAAGGTTCGGCTGACGAAACCGCGATTCGACAGCGAATCGACACGTTGGTCGACGCGATTCGGGCCATGGATCTCGACAGTGTGATGTCCTTGTACGCTCCGGACATCGTGTCGTTCGACGTCGAACCGCCGCTGCAGCACGTGGGAGCAGAGGCCAAGAGAAAAAACTGGACAAACGTCTTTTCGATGTATGCGCGTCCGCTCGACTATGAGGTTCGTGACCTGGCCATCGTCGTGGGCGATGACGTGGCGTTCGGGCACGGCTTCATTCGGATGAGCGGCACGTTGAAGACCGGGAACAAGACCGAACGCTGGCTTCGATCGACGACGTGCTTTCGGAAGATCGCCGGCAACTGGCTCATCGCGCACGACCAGGTGTCGGTGCCGCTCGACCTGGACAGCGGCAGGGCGTTGCTGAATCTCGAACCCTGATCCGCACGAGGAAAGGATGACGATGAAGAAGATCGACATAGCCAGGATTGAGGCGGCACGCGCCGGCGACGTTCGCGCGGCTCGCTCGGCGTGACCGTCCCAAGACCGGTGATCGGCCCGTTCCGTATGCGAGTCGCCGACGGGGTGACCGGGCATCAATCGGTGACGTCTCCAGAAAGGTGATGTGACGTGAACACGCTTTCGAGGCAAAGTCAGCGGCTACTGCAGATCGGCATCGGCCTCTTGCTGTTCGCATCGTTCGAAGGCTTCGTGATTCCGTACTTCGCGGCCCCGCGCCTTGGCCTGTCCGCGCACACGTTGAGCGGCCTACAAAGCGTGCTGCTGCTGGCGCTTGGACTTGCGTGGACGCGGCTCAATCTGGGTGACCTCGCATCTCGGATTGCGTTCTGGCTGCTCGCCTACTCCACGTTCGCGATCCTGGCTGCCTACGTGCTCGGCGCATTCTGGGGAGCCGGCAACGAGACGATGCCGATGGCGGCGGGGGTGACACGCGGGAGTCCCGTTCAGGAAGGCGTGATCAAGGTCGTGGCGTATTCGTCCGCGCCGACCGGCATCGGCTCTTTTGCGCTGATCCTCTGGGGTCTTCGCATGCCGGATGTGCACGGGCAGCCGTCGTGATGAGGGCGCAATCATCAGTTAGGGAAATGTCGCCGGATGAAGTGCTGAAGCGGCGCCGCGTCAAGGCGCTCATCAGACGGTCGTCACATTCGTAAGATTGACGAACCGAGTCCAATGGTCAGAGAGATGCACAACGACATTCTTTTGGAAATGGTGACGCAGAACCAATTCACCAGTCATTTCTGTTTTGACAGAGTTACTGAAGACAATGCGAGCCTGCGGTTGAACGAGAACACCGCGTCAATTGGCTTCATTTACCGTCACATCGGTGAAACGATCAATCTGTTCGGTCAATTCTTAGGTATTCCCACGGATGTGAAGAACACGACGATCGGTCAGACCGATACGGGTCAGCATTATGACGTCGGTTACAGCCGAGAGTTGATTGAGCGCGGCTACCGGGCGCTGAAAGACCTGATCGAAAACAGCCCTGAAGAGGATTGGCTGAAGCCGGTTGACACCCCGTTTTTCGGCGCCGTCTCCCGAATCAGGGTGTTCGCTCATGCGCTGTATCACACGTCGCATCACGCAGGGCAAATCTCTTTGACGTTGGCAAAGGAATACCGAGCGCAGCGAGCAGAGTAGGTTGATGCACGTCATGAAGGGGATGTTCGGCGTCTTCAGGAACGTCACGGCTCACGCGCCATGACCGGGAGTTCATGGTCCCGTTGAAGTGCACGCCAGCGGGTTCCCTTCGTCAGAGAGGGTCGAAGGCGTCATCGATGGCGTAACCGGAGCACCGCTCGTGCCCTCGTCGCGGCTGCTGTCGTGTGCCGGCGAGCTGCGCCGGTTCCTCGAGCAGCCGCAAAAGAGAGTCTCGAGATCGCCGCGCTCATCAGGCACTGCGTGCAGGCGCGGTGTACGGGTGCGCCGCCCATCCGGCAGGTCGGTCTTCCGTTCAGGCGCTACATGCTGAGGCGCAGGCTCGCGCGCGGTGTTGATGATCGGCCGTGAGGGCACTATTGCGAGAGCGGCCACGATGCGCGGCGAAATTCTTCGAGATTGACTCTCCGGTCGCGCCTGGAACCCGTTAGGCCAGCTCATCAGTAAGCCCACCAGTTGATCTAGAATCGCGCCGCTCTCGCAACACAAGTGCAGCGTCGGCCTGGAGTGCGCATGGACGTCGCCCTTCGACGCCACGAGCATCAAATCGGGTTCCCGGGGCCGCCATCTAAGGACGGCTGGCGGTCAGCGCCCGCGCGTCTGACGACGGTTCAATCGGCAAAGACGAAGGGAAACGGTCATGACGAATCACAGCGCAGCGTCGGAAGAAGGAAACGTCGTCCGGTACCGCCTGGAGGCGGGTGAAGTCGAGTGGGAGATTGCTCCCGGCCGCACAGTCCGCGGCTACGGATTCAACGGTCAGGTGCCCGGTCCCGTCCTGGAAGCGAAGCAGGGCGTCCCGCTGGAGATCGAATTCATGAACCGGCTGCCCGAGCCGTCGGTGATTCACTGGCACGGCCTGCGGATTCCGGCGGCGATGGACGGCACCGAGGTCGTACAGCGCCCGGTCCAGCCGGGAGAGACGTTCATGTACCGCTTCACGCCGCCAGACGCCGGGACGTTCTGGTATCACCCGCACCTCAACGAGACCGAGCAGCTGGAGAAAGGGCTCTACGGCGCGCTGATCGCCCGCGCCGCGGACGAACTGGCGCTCGACGGCGAGCAGACCTCGTCTTCGACGATCTGCGCGTCGACAAGAGCGGACAGATCGCGAAGTTCGGCTGCCTGATGGATCGCCACAATGGCCGCGAAGGCAACGTGCGCCTGATCAACGGCACGTCCGAGCCGGAGTTCCCGATCGCAGCCGGGCAGATCGAGCGCTGGCGCATCGTGAACGCATCGAGTGCCCGCTACGTCCGCCTCTCACTCGGCGGCGTTCCGTTCCAGATCATCGGCACGGATGGCGGATTCATCGAGGCTCCCGTCACGGTCGAGGAGGTACTCCTTCCGCCGGCGGATCGCGTCGAGATTGCCGTCGGTCCGTTCGAGAAGGAAGGTGACGTGTTCAGCATCGAGGACCTGCCCTACAACCGCCTGGCCGGGAAGAAGGGCCTCGAACGGTTCGGGACGATCCGCGTCGCGCCGCGGAAGCCGTCCACGGCGCGCGTGCCGTCGCGGCTGCGCGAGATCGCGCCGCTCGTCACCGGGGAGGCGGACGTCACGCGAACCGTGCAGTTAGGCTTCAAATGGAGCCTTCGCCGCGGGTTCGACTTCGTCGTCAACCATGAGCGCCACCATCACGACGAGCCGGTCAAGGTCGGCGAGCTGCAGGTGTGGGACGTCGTCAACACGACGATGATGGACCATCCGTTCCACCTGCACGGATTCTTCTTCGAGGTCCTCGAGATCGACGGAAAGAAGCCGGCCTGGCGATCGCTGGAGGACGTCATCAAGGTGCGTCCGAAGTCGACCGTGCGGATCGCCTGGTATCCCGACGACCGGCCCGGCATGTGGATGTACCACTGCCATATCCTCGAGCACCACGCGGCCGGCATGATGGCGCACTTCGAGGTCGTGCGGTGAACGAGAAGCATGCCCATGGACAACAGAAGATTCGATCGTGCGTCGCTGCGCCTGTCCGCCACGCTGCTGCTCGTCGGACAACTCCTCTACATCGTGGTCACCCTGTTCCACACAGGCGGCGAGGCGAATGATCACCACGCGATTTTCGCCGCGTACGCCGGCAGCGGGAGCTGGACGGCCGTGCACGTCGGCCAGTTCGCGTGCATGGCGATCTTTCTCGCGGGGCTGTTCGCTCTCTCCTTTGCCTTGGACGTTCAGGCTGGAACGGCGGGATGGGCGGGTCGATTCGGTGCCGCGTCGGCGACGGTGACGCTGGCGCTGTACGGCGGCGTTCTGGCGGTGGACGGGGTCGCCCTCAAGCAGGCCGTCAACGCGTGGGCCAGCGCCCCGGAGGCCGAGAAGGCGGCGCGCTTCGCGACCGCCGAGGCCATCCGCTGGCTCGAATGGGGGATGAGGAGCTACGAAGACTTCACGCTGGGCCTCGCCGTGCTGCTGTTCGCGGTCGCGGTCGTGCGGACGCCTTGGGTGCCGCGGGCGATCGCCTACCTGATGGGGCTCTCCGGCCTCACCTACCTGGTGCAGGGCTGGCTGACCGGCGCCGAGGGCTTCTCGCCTTCGCACACGTTCGCCATCGTGCTGGCTGAAGTCCTGAACCTGGCGTGGATGATCTGGCTGGTCGTCGTCGCCTGGCGGATGCAGAATCCGCCCGCCCCGTCCGTTGATGATCTTCTTCCTGCTGGCTGCACTCCGCGCGTTGTAGCGGGGACCGCGGGCAGGCGTTCAGATCAACGGAGTGGCCCCGCGGAGATCGCGCCGAAGCCATGCGCGGTACGGTTCTCCTCACCTGTGCGGCGGGCTGGGCGTTGCTCGCGACGCTCTCCGTGCTCAGGACCGAGCAGCCCCAGCGGTGGGCTGCCCTGCCCGCTGGTTTTATGGCGTTGGCTGGCTCCGGTTTGATCAAACGATCGGAGAGTGGCTCGACCGCCGCAGGTACCTGGCACCCGGCCGGATGGTGGACGTCGGTGGACACCGCCTTCACTACTCGTCGGCTCGGGCCGCGCGCAGCTTGCGCGACGAGTCCGCCGAGTGACCCACATCGCTCGCGGAAGCCCGTTCATTTCAGAACCTTGGCGATCGACCGCTGGTCGTCGTGACGGCTGCGCGGAACGCGCAACCGGGATGGCTGCCGTTACAGGACGGGAGGGCGGCATTGTCCACGAACAGCCGCCACCGCGTCGTGCCCTACACGCATGACGCGCTCATCACAGATCGGGTCGCCACACAAGCGTCGAGCCAGGCGATCCGCGACGTTGTCCATGCCGTACGGTTCGCTGCACCCTTGGACAAATCGTAGGAACGCAAAAGCTCGAGGAGCCTAGATGCCACCGAGGCGATTCTGGACACCTTCCATGCGATGGCGTTCACCGACCCGATCTTCCTGAACGGCATCGTCTTCGCCGATCTCTGAGACCCATCGTCGGTGGAGACGTGGAGGCGTCCAAGGCGGAGGAGACCTGCGCAGGATTTCGTTTGCGGCGTGATCGCTAGTTCAGAAGGCCACGCCCGCCTGAACTTGAAACGCTCGGGGCGTCACAAAGTGTGTCCCGCTGAACGTCGACAGAAAGTTGTACAGAGTGTCCTTGTTCGTCATGTTGATCACGCTGAAGCGCAAACGTAGTGTGGCCTTCTCGGTTCGCAGGAGATTGTCGGTGCCGATCCCAAGGTCGAACAAATGACGCGGAGCGACGCGCGACGGATTGTTCAGCGGATCGCCTGTTCCAACTGCAGGGACCACCAACCGACTCGCCGAGACGTCACTCGGCGCACAGCTCGTGAATCCTGCATCTGGCCTCGCGGCAACGCCGTTGCACGATACGCCAGCTGTCGCCTGTTGGGCCGGCGTCAGTGTCAGCAGGTCGAGCACATCGCCAATCGAGCTGGCGACCAGACCTGAATCGTAGCGCCAACTCAACGCGACCCACGCGCCGACCTGCCTGGCAAACGTGTACTGCAGATTCGTGGTCGTGTTGAACTGTTGATCGTGGTCGATCCGGAAGGAGCAACCTGGCGCGTCGCAGGGTTGCTCGAGCAGGACGCCGCCCACGCCGGGTGGCGAGTAGATGGCATTGGTGTGCGCCATCACGACGAACGCGCTGAAGCCTCCGTGTTCGACGAGGGTGACCCGTCCTGTAAAGCCATCGATGCGCGAATGGTCCCACGCCACTGGGAAGAATATCGGAGTGTTGAATAGCACGTTGAAGTCGTAGGCGTTGTCGGTGTGCTTGTTGAAATAGCCGAAGTCAGCGACGACCCACTTGCCAACGCCTTGTTGAATACCGACCTCAAACTGATTGCGTCTTCCAGGTGGCGGCGGAGACGCCGTTCCGGTCAGCACCTCTGCGCCGACCCCACTCGAGAGCAGCAGGTTCTCGTTGTACGGCGTTTCCATGGTCCGCCCGTACGAGCCCCGCACCACTGTATTGGTAGCAGGAAGAGCGTACGACACGCCGACACGCGGTTGCAGCAGAGTGGCCGTGGTCAGGCCGTCGTAGTGATCGAGCCGCACCCCCAGCTTGAACGTCGCGTTGCCGGCCCTGATGTCGTCTTGAACATAGCCCGCTTGCTGCTTGATTGTCCCCGATTGGTTGTACGCGAACGACGTCCCGCCGCGCGTCAAGTCGAACGCCACGAAGTCGGGATTGAAATCAGGATTCGGCGCCAGCCCTCCTCGACACTGGCTGACCGACTTCAGCACCGTGTTGTCCGACGGATCGCCATTGGCATCGAGACACGGCGAGTTGAACGTCGCATCGGTAAAGCCCAACGTAAAGTTCTCGTTCAGCTTCGTCGCGCTGATCGAACCTCCAGCCTTCACGTTGTGATTGCCGACGGTGTACGTAAGGTCGGCTTTGACCCCTAGGTTCGTCAGCTTCCGGTCCTGACTAACGGTCCCAGGCTGATCGGCGAACGGATCTGGACTTGGCGTATACGTCAAGTGATCCTGGCGAACAAACGCGTTGGCCGTAAACAACGTCCTGGTGCCAATGGCTTGGGAAAAGCCGGGAGCGATATTGAACGTCTTGATGTCTTGGTGCTGCGCCTGACCGACGGCCGCCGCATCCAGCGAGTTCGGCCCATCGAAGGTCGACCGAGCGGCCTGAACGTTGAGATGAAACGTTCCGGCATCACCAGTGCGGGCATCGAGACGATCAAAGAATGAGAACTGATGGCCGGCGTCATGGATAGCTTGGAACTCCGGCGGGTCGAGGAACCGGTCGGTTCTCATGCCACTCAGCGAAAGGAAATTGCCGACGCCATGTGAGCCGGCGCCAAGATTGAAATCGAGAGTAGGACTCTTGAACGAGCCGTACCCGAGCGACATGCTTCCGGTCGGGTTCGACTGATCCAAGCCGGACTTCGTGACGATGTGCACGACAAGGCTGCTCTTGTCCCCGTACTCGGCGGGCGCTATGCCGGTGATGATTTCCATCGACTGCACCGCGTCCTGAGAGAGTTGGTTCGAATACAGTCGGCTCTGTTGGTCCGTCACCGGCTGGTTGTCGATCGAGAATTGGGTTTGGGCGTGATCGCCGACGGGATGGAAGAACCCGTTCGAATCGGACACAACGCCTGGGGACGCGAGCGTCACGATTTGGTTCAACCCGGACGACGCTTCCAGAGGGAGTGTCGCAATCAGCGACTGATCGACATCGGTGTGCGCGCTGGGATCGCGCTCGAGGAGGTCTTCAGCATGGCCGACGACACTCACAGTGGTCGTAGCGCCGGCCAGGGCGAGCGTGAGGTCGATGGTGATCGGAACGCCAGTGCGCACATCGACGTCGCGTTCGAGGGTCTGAAACCCCTGTGCTTCGACGGTGATGTGGTACGGATTCGGCGGCAAGTTGCTGAACATGTACTTACCAGCGGCATCTGTCGTCGCGGTTCGTGAGAACCCGGATACGGGATTGCTGATCCGGACTTGGACGGCCTGCATGACGCCACCGGTCGGATCCTTAACCGTCCCCTGAATGGTCCCGACTCCCCCGAGGCCTTGAGCGCCGATTGGCGCGACGAACAGCCCCATCAGCAGGATTGCGAAACCGATCCTCGAGCACGCGCGAGACCGCCAGGTCATAACACCTCGTTTCCGCGAACGACAATTGTTCAGGCAGGCAACGCTAGCAACCGCGCGAGGAGACCGGCGACAAAAAGCCAATGGATGGTTTGGAATGGCCGGTGGATGACGTGAGCCTGGCAATGACTGGCGGGGCCTCGATCGCGGCAAAGCGATTCGATGCCGGTTCGGGGCGATGGATCTCACCGATAATTGACCGTGCGGGCCGCGTCGAGACGGCGGCCGTTCATCGAGGCACAGCGACCAGTCATGTGGCGAAACAAGCCGGTCGTTGCCTTCCGGTTAACCTCCTCTCCGGCAGAGGCGTAGCGTGTCGACCACATTGAATGTCGGCGAGTTGCTGAATCTGGTCGGATTGAGCACCGGCGTCGTGCTCTACGCGATGCTCCTCGCGATGGTCCTCCGCGCTGGGCGCGCGGGACAGAAGACGGCGTTCGATTCACTGCTGCTGCTCACGTCGGTCCTCGGCCTGCTGTGGAATCTGTGCGCGTTACCGGCATACGAGCTGCCGAAGATGGGTTTCGCGGGCCCCTTTCCGTCTCTGGCCGCGATCGGATTTAGTGCGCTCGGGTTTCTACCGGCCGTCGTTGTTCACTCCGTGCTGCGCGACGAGCACCACGTCCTCCGTGGATCACTGAGATGGGCATTGACGACGATCGCGTACGTCGTCAGTGCGCTTGCTGCTGTGCTGCACGTGTATGCGGCCGTTACGGCTGCGCCTGTGCCAGCGGTACTCGGCATGCGTCTGCTGACGTATACGTTCGTAGCGATGGTCGTCCCCCTGGTGTATGTGACGCGCGGTCGGCCTGGAGCTGGGCGCGCACTCTGGGTCGCCGCATTGGCAACGTTTGCTGTCTCGGCATTGCACCTGAGCCAGCTGCACAAGGGTGAGGCGTCATGGCCGGTCGAACTCGTGGGACATCACGCGTCCGTTCCGCTGGCGTTTGCGATCCTGTATCAGGATTACCGATTTGCCCTCGCCGATTTGTTCCTCAAGCGCGCGCTGGCGCTGCTTGCGATTGTTGCCGTCGCCTTCGCAGCAATCGCAACGTTCGGGGTGCGATCGGAGCCCTTCGCACAGTTCGTGCAGGTCGATCCACGTCAAGTCAGTATCCTGGTCACGCTGTGGGTGGCGACGGCACTCCTGTACCCAGTGGTGCGCAGCGGTACGGCGTGGTTCGTGGACACGATCGTGCTGCACAGGCCGGATTATCGAGCCCTTCGCGCGACAGTGGCGCGCATTTCACAAGACAGCGATGACATCGCCGCGCTGTTGTCAGCCGTATGCGACGTCCTGGCACCCGCGCTCAGTGCGGCCTTCGTGACTTGGCACGAATGGACGTCGGGTGTGCAGGATGTGGCGCTTGGAGCGAACGTGATCCTGGGCTCGGATGCTGCGGTGATCGTCGAATCCGCCGTCGGCGAGCCCTTGCCAGCTCCGCCGGTCACTCTCGTGACGGTCCCAAGCACGGATGCACCTCGATTCGTGATCGTCGTTGGACAGCTTTCGGGAGGCCGCCGTCTCTTGTCGGACGATCTCGCGACGTTGGAAGGGATTGCGGTGATGGTGGCGCGTCGGATCGACGCGATCCGGATCACGAACGAGCGCTACGAACGTGAATTGCGCGAGCAAGAGATCGGCAAGCTCGCGACCGAGGCGGAACTGCGCGCGCTTCGCGCACAGATCAATCCACACTTCCTCTTCAATGCCCTGACGACGATCGGATACCTGATCCAAACGGCGCCTCCCAAGGCATTGGAAACGCTGCTCCGGCTGACGGCCTTGTTGCGTGGGGTCCTGCGGTCGGAGGGTGAATTCACCACGCTGGGCCGCGAACTCGAACTCGTCGAGGCGTACCTCGATATTGAACGAGCGCGCTTTGAACAACGCCTTCATGTCTCGATCGACGTGCCGTTGAAACTTCGCAACATTCGCCTTCCGCCTTTAGTGCTGCAGCCGCTTGTCGAAAACGCCGTGAAGCACGGGATCGCCCAGAAGCAAAGCGGCGGCCATCTTGCCATCCGCGCGCGCGTTGAGGGAACCGGCACCCATCAGCGTCAGCTCTCGATCAGCGTCGAAGACACAGGGGCAGGGGCTACCAGCGAGGCGCTCGCACATGGTCGAAGTGTCGGGGTCGGACTGCGAAACGTCGAGAGGCGTCTCGAGTGTCAATATGGCGCTGCCGCTTCGCTCTCGATCCAAACGGTCCTAGACAGAGGAACGATTGTGGAGATTCGGGTGCCCGTCACGCTCAGGTCTGCCGAGCATCGCGATGCACAACAGGTAGCCTTGTGAGCCCGCGCCTTCGTGTCGTCGTGGCGGACGACGAGCGCCCCGCAAGGTCGTTTCTCGTGTCATTGCTCCGATCGTTCGACGATGTGATCGTCGTCGGCGAAGCGTCCTCGGGAAGGGAAGCGGTCGCCGCGATCGAGAAGGAAAAGCCAGATCTCGCATTGCTCGATTGGCAAATGCCCGAACTCGATGGCATCGGCGTTGTGCGAATGTTGAAGAAGGGCGCGACACCGCTCATCGCGTTTGTGACGGCGTACGACGAGTACGCCGTGCGAGCGTTTGAGGTGAACGCTGTTGACTACCTACTGAAGCCGGTCGAGAAGGCGAGGCTTCGCGAAACCCTCAATCGCGCTCAGGAGCGGATCGAACATGCAGAGATCGCGGCCGAGCAGGCTACGCACCTTGGCGCGGCGATTGACACGTACGAGAGCCTAGCAAAACCTCCGTATCTTGAGCGGATCCCCGTGCGACATCGCGAAGAAGTCATTATCGTGCCGGTTAATCAGATTGCATCGATCGTGGCCGAAGGCGAGCTCTTGAACATCACGACGCTACAGAAAAAGCGACATATCATCACGTATCGCCTGAAGGATCTTGAACGCAGACTGGACCCGGCGCGCTTTATCAGGCTGGGGCGTGGCACGTTGGCCAACGTGGAGTTCATCACGAAGATCAGTGCGATGCCGGGTGGGACGCACGTCGCACTCCTGAGCAACGGTCAGAAGCTTCAAGTCAGCCGTCTGCAATCCCGCATTCTCCGGGAGCGCTTCCTCAAGCTCTGAGAATCTCCGCACGCTCCCCTGGGACAATTATCATGTGCAAGAAGATCGGGGATGTGCGAGAGGCGACACACGGGGGCGAACAGTGAACAAGCCCCGCCCCGGCTGCCCCGACTCCCACTCGGCCTTGAGGGCCTCGTTCGGATCGACGCCAGCCGCCCTTCGCGCAGGCACGTACGTCGCGCACGCAGCCGCGCCCGCCAGCGCGCACGCCACGCTCGCGAGCGTCGCCGGATCGGCTGGCGTGACGCCGAACAACAGCGCCGAAATCAGTCGGCCCGCCGCAAGAGCGCCGGCCAGTCCGGCGCTCAGGCCGACCACAGTCAGCGCTGCGCCCTCGCGTGCGAACAACCAGACGACGTCGGAAGGCGAAGCACCGATTGCCAACCGAAGACCGACTTCTCTCCTTCGCTGAGCGACCAGATACGCGAGCACACCGTAGACGCCGATGACCGAAAGCGCGACCGCGATGGCCGCAAAGGTCAGGATCACGAGCGTTGTGAAACGGCGTTCAGCGAGCGACGCATCGACGAGCGCTGGGAGGCCCTTGACATTGGCGAGCGGCAGCAATGGATCGAGTCCGGCCACGTCATGCCGCAGCGAGGCAATGGAGGCGGTGCGATCCGCCGACGTGCGCACAGCGACAGTGAAGGCACGACGCCGACGATCGTCTTCGCGCGCGTCGCGCGCGAGCTCGGCGCCGACTCGAATCTGCTGCCCAACGGGGTTCTGTCCGGAGAAGAATCGCCGTGCGGCCCGTTCGTTGATGAGGACGACTTCTGGACTCGTCGCCGTATCACGGTTGTCGAATGGCCGGCCGTCGCGGATCGGGATCTTCATCGTCTGGAAGTATTCAGGACTGACGATCCGCAGAGAGGCCGTCGGCATCGATGCAGAATCCGTCTCCGCCTGCGCTTCCGTGACGAAAGCCGGTTATGGTATTGAGATCGCTCGTGAACGGAAGGCCCATCGCTACTGCTGCCGACTCAACGCCGGGCTCCCCCTTCAGTCGCGAGAGCAGCGCCGACACGAAGGCTCGCGGACTTGGGGGATCTGCATACCTGCCGGCCTTGGACCCGTTCGGGATCGCCGAGACCAGTCATATTGACGGTGATTGGCACCACGGAGGAGGCCCCGGCAAAAGCGTCGCTCGGGTCCGCGGCGAGCTGATTCACGATCCCGAGGATGGATGGATCGGCTAGGTCGACTCAGGATCTCTGGGAGTCGTACCCACCCGCCGTCGCCGCTCGCGGGTATCGTCTTCTCCGATGTTGTGGCGCGAGCTCGTCGTGCCCTCTGATACAGTACGACGCCAGCGAATGAAACGCAGTCACCGCGTGGCCTTCAGATTGACGCCCGAGGACGCTGTGGCGGCCGACGCGGATCTTCGGCGGTTCTTCCGCGTTACACCGCCTGTTGTGCACCAAATGATCGAGACGCTCGCGGCGCGCGGATTCATCGATCGCGAACCGGGGACCGCACGCTCGATCAGACTGCGACTGGCGCGAGCGCAGTTGCCGGATCTCGAGTAGAGCCGATGGTCAATCCAACGGGCTGGGTCGTGGACATGGGGCATTACATCGACGAGGACACGGGGGACCTGCCGGAGGTGATCCCGGAACGTGTTCTCAGTCTGGCGATCTTCTTCGGCGCCATCGTGGCGTGGGTCACGGATCACTTGCCCGAGGGCGACGAGCACACCAATGTGCCCTGTCGGCGCAGTCCCGGCCGGCGTCGCTGTCGCGGCGACATCATCGCGCAACTGGACCGCTCGTCTGGATACATCGTATGGCAGTGCCCGCTCTGCGGCGACCATGGCGTGATCCACGGCTGGGAGGACACGTTGTGGAATCGCGGCGCCGGTGCGCATCCACGGCCGACCGCTCCACCATCGACGATGAGGCACTGACGGTCGCATGAGGCGTATCAGCGACGACTCCGTGGCTCGGAGCCACGAAGCGGAATGATCAGTGGAGCGGCGTCCGCGGACGCCCTCTGGCATTCAGCCCGCTTCTGAAGCGGCTCATCGGCGTCTCGTCAGGCGCCGCGCCGCGCTCACCGCGTTGACACACCGCTGCGATGGGCCGACGTGAGGTCCGTGGGCGGGTAGGTTCCTGACCGCTGACTGGCGATGCGCGATAGGCAGCTCAACGAAATCGCTGCGCAATCAATTCAACGATTTCCCGCAGCACGATACTCGCCGATGTGACGCCGTAAACCGCGGCGTTCGTCGGTAGTGTTGACCCTCACCTGACACAGTGTCTACACAGCTCTCAATCCGATCTGCGGCGGTACACACCAGTGTTCCTCGAACGCTCGATTCGCTCGGATTGGTTCAATAGCCTGGAGCGAAGCTGTACGCTCGTTCTAGCCTTCGCGCTTCATCCGCTGCTGACGCGCACGTTCAGCGTCGCTCGGTGAATCGAGCGCCGTGTCACCGATCTTGATGTCGGTGACGTCACGCAGCAGTACCGAGCCCTGCCAGCTCGTATCGACGTCGCCCGAACGGGACACTACGTACTTCTTGATGTTCTTGAACAGCGTGGCGATGCGGCCGTGGGGGTCGCTTCATCGTAGTAGGGCCAGTACGCGGCGAAAATCTCGTCAGTCCTGCGTCCGAGCAGGAGATCGAAGTTCTCCTGGAAGACGCGGTCGATCTCTTCGCCGAACACCACGTCGAGATAGGGCATTACCCAGCCGCCGAAGTGAACACTTGGTGGGATCCTCCCACGGCCCACCGGGCGCCTGCATGATTCCATCCATGGACACTTGGGCGCCGACAAGGATCTTTCCCATGGGGTCGCTCTCCTTGATTTGGTCACGCCCCGGTGCTTGTCGCCCTGCGAGCACCGGGAGGCCAGTCGGCTCGCCGATGTCCTCGGCCAGCGCGACGAGGATGCCCTCAGGGCCGCGGACGTAACAGAGGCGGTACCTGTTCTCGTCACCTCGCCAACGAGTTCGGCGCCGTCGGGACGAAGGCGGGCAAGGACATCCTCGATGTGGTCGACGGCAAACATGACGCGACTTATGCCCAGCGTGTTCGCTGGTGCGTTTCCTGGCTCAGCGCGGGGCGCCGACATTGTCCATCCGTTGAAGCGTCACGTCCGACGTCCGCTCACGAAACATCGACCGCCTGCTCTGACCACGTTAGCCCCGCCGCGCGGCCTCGATCGCGGCAATGTCGATCTTCTTCATCGGCATCATCGCCTCGAACACCCGCTTCGCCTCGGCGCCGCCGGCCGCAACGGCATCCGTGAGCACGCGCGGCGTGATCTGCCATGAGATGCCCCAGCGGTCCTTGCACCACCCGCACTGGCTTTCCTGGCCGCCGTTGTCGATGATCGCGTTCCAGTAGCGGTCCGTCTCGTCTTGATTGTCCGTCGCAATCTGGAAGGAAAAGGCCTCACTGTGTTTGAACGTCGGGCCCCCGTTGAGACCGACACAGGGGATGCCCAGGACGGTGAAGTCCACGGTCAGCACATCGCCCTTCTTGCCGCCCGGGTAATCACTGGGCGCCGCGTGAACCTTGGTCACTTCACTGTTGGGGAACGTGGCGGCGTAAAACCGCGCGGCTTCGAGCGCGTCCTTATCGAACCAGACGCAGATCGTGTTCTTCGGCTTCATGTGGTGTGCTCCTCGTGCTCGGCGGTCATCGGATCCGCCAGGAACGTGTCAATAATCCGCGGCTGGTGTCATCACTTGCGTTCTCCCCGAGACATCGCCGCAGGTCGCGGCTCGCATACCCCGTTAGTTTAGATCACGCAACTATCTCAACCGTTCCGTGCTGCAAGACGTCACAGCGACGGTGCGACGCTGAACGTCACTCCGAGTCGCCCTCAATGAGCCGCCGGAGCCGCAAATACAAGAGCGTCTGGAAAACGGAGAACGGCAGCGGCGACACGGCGCGGACGACCATGAACTTCGGATCGAAGGTCAGCGGCATCACAGCGTGCTGGAACGACCAGACGATCGACACGAGCGCCACCGACAGGTTCGTACTTCGGCACAGCACGCGGAACCGGGGCACCAGATAGCCGTTATAGGTCATCTGTTCGGTCAGCCCCCAGACGAATTGGAAAGACAAAGACGCCATAGAGCGCCGCGGGCAACGGCAGCTGCCCAAACAGGTACGGTGGCGTGAGCGTCCCGTACACCAGCCAGCCGGTCGCGTAGACGCCGCCGAGAATCAAGGCGAGACCCACCGGGATCAACGCAACGCCGAGGAGCAGATCGCGACCGAGTCGTGACCGGTCGAAGCCGATCAGATCGCCGAGACCGATGGCTTCGCGACGGGTCAACTGCCACAACAGCGTGAGGCATCCCACGTCGATCAACGTTCCATACACCGGCATCCACGGTTCCGCGTCGTGCCATGGCGCCGGCGAGGACCGCAACGCGAAGATGACCGCGACGAGCGCTTGCGCCATGACCGCAAACACCGAGCGGGCAGCGAGCATCAACACCGGACCGCGCCAGGTCAGCGCTCCGGTGTTCTCCCGGCGAACGAGCGCCGCATCCTCAATCGTGCCGATCACTTCGCCCTCCAGCGACCGGCGCCGTGCCTCGCAGTCGACGCACCTGCTCGCGCTCGACGCGCAGCTCGACCTTCGTGATGTCGGGCCGAAAGAACAGGGCAACCGTCCAATCGAGGACGATGCGCAGACGGCGGTCCCAGCGCGGCATCTGAAACAAGTAGTACGTCCGCCGCACCCACCAGGCCGGAAAACCGGTGAGCCGCATGCCGAACACGAGCGCCACGGCGCGCGTGTGGCCGAGCGAGGCCATCGTTCCCAGCGGTCGAAAGATGAACGGGGTCGGCTCGCGCTTTTCGATTGCCGCCTCGATGTTGCGCGCGAGGTGTCGCGCCTCGCGAACGGTGTGCTGCGCAAGCGCTGGATACGGGCGGCCGTCGGGCCCCGGGATCGCGGCGCAATCGCCAAGCGCCCACACATTCGGGTGGCTGCGGCTCCGCATCGTCTCGTCGACGGCGATCCGGCCGCGTTGATCGTGCACGACGGAGATCTCACTGGCGACGACGCTCGGGACGATGCCGGCCGTCAGCACAATCGTGCCGGCGTCGATGATCTCCTGTCCCACACGCACACGGCCGGGCTCGATGGACTGGACCGCCGTCGACACGTGGATGTCAGCGCCCCGCCGGCGGAGGACGTTGGTCGCGACGGCCGCGAGTGTCTCGTCGATTTCCGGCAGCAGGCGCGCGCCGGCTTCGAACAACAGGAAGCGAATCTCGTCGCGTCGGATCCGGGGATAGAACCGCAGTACGTCTTCCACGAAGGCCGTGAGCTCGCCGAGCAGCTCGACACCAACGAGGCCGCCGCCGATCACCACGATCGTCAGGCACCCGCGGCGTGTTGTCGACTCGGAGGTCGCATCGGCGCGCTCGAATTGCTCGATGACGTGGTTTCTCAATACCAGCGCGTCGGCCATCGTCTTGAACGTGAACGCGTTCGACGAGCCGGGAATCAGCCGCTCGTTCGTGGACGCGCCCAGCGCCACGACGAGATGGTCGTATGGCACATCGTAGCCACTTCCTTCCGGCGAAACGGCTCGCACCGCCTGGTGTTGGACGTCGACGTGGTCAACGCTCGCCTCGATGAAGCGCGTCCGCCGCAGGGCGGCGCGGATCGGCTGAGCGCAGTGCCGCAGTTCCAGCCTTCCCGAGCAGGATTCGAACAGGAGCGGCGTGAGGACGAAGAAGTTCTCGCGGCTCACGAGCGCGATCTCGATGTCGCGCTGCCGGCGCAGCCGCCGCTCGAGGTGCCGCGCCGTGGTGACGCCACCAAATCCCCCGCCGAGCACGACAATACGCACGACTGTCTCCCTCCTTCCTCAGGTCGTCGCATCCGTCCGCACGACGGGCGCCATCAGATGCGAATCGAATCGTCCTCCGGTGTGAAGCGTGTGCGTGCCGCGGTTCACCGTGCGCCCATGACGAAAGGCCGGATAGCGATCGGCGTCCCGACCGAGGATGTCGACCGAGAGGCTCGACCCTTCCCCGAACAGCGTGCTCGACGCGAGGATCTCGATCTCGACCGGCACGATCTCGCCACGCCGTCCTTGTCGAATCCGTTGTAGCCGTAGAACCGAACCTCGCGGCCCGCCGCGTCCCATTTGCGAAGAACGACAAAGAGATCGAGATCGTCGCCGTCGGAGGTCGAGACCCACAGCTTCAGGGTCATCGATCCCGTCAACTCCGTCTCACGCTCGAAGCGGCGCATGAGGCGCACCCGGCCTTCCGCTCCCGTGCGAGTGGGCTCGTAGCTCACCGCGGCCTCGTCCGGGCAACGCTCGATATTCAGCTGCTGTGTTGCGGCGTCCTGGTGCCACGCTTCGTAGCGCACCGATTCCAGCGGCCACTGTGCTTCCGGCCGGACTCTATACGCGTTGCGCGCGGTTCGAACTTCCAGCCTGACTCGCGGCGTTCGTTCCCACTGGTTGTCGAGCCCCTTCAGATACCGGTCGAAGAATCGCCGCTGGAGCTCACGCGCTTCCGGACTGTAGAAGGTCTCCCATTTGCGGCGGCCGTGCGTGAACAGCCATTTCTCCTTCGACGCGATTCGCTCGTATCCCTCGCGTATCCGGCCGCCGTCCAGAAGACCGGATCCGGCGACTCGAAGCCGGTCCAACGCGAGCATTCCAGGCGCCCAAATCGGACGCCGGCGAAGCGCATGAACGTCATCCCGATCCGGTCCGGCACCTGATCTTTGCCATATGGCGTCACTGACATCACGACCGGTACCGGCCGCTCGCCGGCTGGCCTGAACACGCTGACCATAAGCTGCGTCCCGTCTCGCACGCTCACGGCCACACCGCGGTCGAGCGTCGCGCCGCCTTGAATGACCCTCCTCTTCATTGACTCCTCAGAACCAAGACGGCCGGCGGTGCCTCGGTGTGACTGGTTCTGCTCACGCCTCAGCAGCGCGGTGAGTTTCTCGGATTGGGACCACATAGAGATGCTGCCGGGCGTCGCATTCGCCTGACAATTGACTCGTCAGTGTCCCGCACGGTGCCCGAGAGGCGTAGACGATCGCTTCATGGCGGTTCGGATCGAACTCCGCGGTCGCGATGTAGGCGGGCGGTAGGCCCTCCAGATCGTTCGCCCGCGCCGGACCGGCGTAGGGCGAGGCAGGCGCGGAGCCCAGATAGTGCCGCCACGGTGCAGAGACCTTGTCGCGAGTCATGAACGGCGTATCGGTGAAAGTCCACGCCGACCACGTCTCCTGCCGATCATCGAGCTCGGGCTGATGAGCAGTTGAAAGCTGATCGGCGGCCGCCGTTGATCGCGCGCGCGCAATGCCACCGCGGCCGCGAGCCCCGCGCCGGCAGCGTGACCGCCGACCGCGATGCGCTGTGGGTCGGCGCCTAGTTCGGCGGCGTGCTCCGCCGTCCACATCACGGCCGCGTAGGCATCGTCGAGGGCGGCCGGAAACCGATGCTCGGGAGCCAGTCGGTAGCCGACGGACACCCTCCTCGCCGATGAACCCGACGTAAGCCGGGGTCGTGACTCCACCGGAGAGCGCCTCGGCCAGCCCGGCGGCCCAGGTCTCATGCCCCGCGCGCTCCGCGACGCGCCCATCCATGGCGCCGATGTTCACCATGAGCTTCGCTCACCGGTGGCCGAACGAGGTCGCGCCGTCAGCGACCCGCGCCATCGCACCCCCGAAAACGCGCACTTGGACGGCGGCTATGGCGGCCGTCGCGGTCTCGAGGTGCGCGAGGATCGTCTCCGACCCGTCCGCCGAGAGCTCATCGACGAGCAGGTTCGTTCCCACGGCGAACGCGGGACCAGGGGCTTCTGGGAGCCGCATCTGCCGCGGCAACCAGCCCGGTGATCACGTCTGCGCTCCCAGGGAGGACCAGCATTCCTCCGACGACCTGGTCGATCTCGTGCAGCCGCAGACGGAGTCTGGTCACGACACCGAAGTTGCCGCCGCCGCCCCGGAGGGCCCAGAAGAGATCGGGGTGCGCGTGCTCGTCCACATCGAGATGCTCGCCGTCGGCGGTCACCACTTCAGCCGCGAGCACGTCGTCGATGGTGAGGCCGTGCTTGCGGACGAGGAAGCCGATGCCGCCGCCGAGCGTGATCCCACCGAGGCCGACGCTCGCGGTGTCGCCGAGCCCGGTCGCGAGGCCGCGTTTCGCCAGTCGCCCTGGTGAGTCGCCGGCCTTGACTGGCGATCACCTCACTCCGCGAGCGCATGGCGCAGAGCGAAGCCGAGTTCCGCGATCTGCCGTTGCGACACTTCGGCGGACAGGACCGCTTGCGACCCGTGGAAGGTGCCGCGCCATTGGTGCAGCTCGACTGGAACGTCGGCCTGCAGCAGCCGCTGCGCATAAACGATGGCTTCATCGCGGTTCGGATCGAACTCCGCGCAGGTGATGTAAGCGGGCGGCAGGCCGGACAGATCAGTAGCCCGCGCCGGAGCGGCGTACGGTGAGGCGGGCGCGGATCCGAGGTAGTGCCTCCACGATGCCGCGACCTTGTCGCGTGTCATGAATGGCGTATCGGTGAAGTTCCGTGCCGACCACGTCTGCTGCCGATCATCGAGCTCGGGCTGGTTGAGCAATTGAAACCTGATCGGCGGCCCCTGTTGGTCACGCGCTCGCAACGTCGCCGCGGCTGCGAGCCCCGCGCCGGCCGCGTGGCCGCCGACGGCGATGCGCAGCGGGTCGATGCCGAGTTCGGCTGCGTGCTCGGCCGTCCAGGTGAGCGCGACGCAGGCGTCATCGACTGCGGCCGGGAACCGATGCTCGGGAGCCAGCCTGTAGCCGACGGACACCACCACGGCGCCGGAGCCGTCCGCGATCCGGACAACGAACGGATGCTCGACGTCCAGGCCTCCCATGACGAATCCGCCGCCGTGCAGCCAGACGATGGCGCCTTGGGCCTGATGCGGGCGATAGATCCGCACCGGCACGTCCGGATTACCGGGAACCGTGCGGTCCTCGATCTGCATTCCCATCACGTCCGGGTACCTGATGCCGTGGCGGTCAGCTCGGCGAGCTTCTTGCGCGCAGTGATGGGATCGTTCAGCTCGGCCCGAGGAAACATCGAGATGAATGGTTCCAGTTGGGGATCCAGTCGTGCGGTCCTCACGTCACTCGTCATTTCTCACTCCCTGGCAGCGCTCGATCAGTGCTATTGGTCGGTCTCGCCGCGGGCCGGCTGCCGCAACGGGATCGTCCGAACGCAGGATTGGAAGACCCGAAGACTGGTGAGCCCGGCGTCGATATCTCTTTCATTACACCGACCTTGCCATCGATGCGAGCTCGACTGGTGCCGGAGATCGCCTCAAGCGGAGATCGAGAGCGGCGCGCTGGTGCGCGTCGATCAGGGCGCGACCGGCACGCGCGTCGTCCTGCTCGGCGAAGGACGATAGGATTGGCAGCCGGTTGTGAAAGTCCCGGCGGGGCTCCGAGGGCGACGAGGAGCCTTGCTGGAACGGAGCGACGCAGGAACCCCGCGGGACCGGCTCAGGCGTTCACGCTTTGGTCCTGCAGGGCCAACTGCTATGGTCGATTCCACCCGATGGCGCTGCAACCATTGTGGAGGCATGTGAACGACTATCTGGTGCGCTGGATGCGGCGGAAACATAAGCACCTGGGTCGCGGTGTCACGCGGGCCGCACGGGCTTTGGGCCGTCTCGCAGCACGCGCGCCACGTTCATTTTGTGCATTGGCAATGGGGAGTCTTCCCGGCGGCTCGGTGATGGGAGCCGGATGAACTGAGAGGTTCACGTCCGGTTCTGCGAGGGGCTGGGGCTGCAATGCTCCGACCTACTCACCCTACGTCGCGACCTGGCGCGGCTTCGTCTACGTGGCGTTCGTCATCGACGTCTTCGCCCGCCGCATCGCCGGCTGGCGCGTCTCGTCGTCCCTGGCGACCGACTTCGTCCTCGACGCGCTCGAGCAAGCGATCCACGACCGATGCGGCGACGCCCCGGATGGACTCGTGCATCACAGCGATCGCGGGACGAGTCCGGAGACAGGCACGTCAGTAGCTCCTCCGGCGAAGATGCCTCGAATGATCGGACAAGACCGGCGGGTTCGATGCACTCTCTGACAGCCGGGGTGGTCAGCGGTTGCATGTCAGAAGAGACAACTCAGCCGGCATGGTCCCGGGAAGCGCATGTCACAGGCTCATCGAGGCACAGGGGAGGTGAGGATGGCACACCGCTCGACTGACGAAGGCGAGATTCGACAGCGCATCGAGAGAATGGTTGAGGCGATTCGCGTCATGGACCTCGACATTGTGCAGCGGTACACACCAGTGTTCCTCGAACGCTCGATTCGCCCGGATTAGTCCCAAATTAGTCTGCAGCGAGCTGTACGCTCGTTCTAGCCTTCACGCTTCATCCGCTCTTGACGCGCCCATTCAGCGTCGCTCGGCGAATCGAGCGCCGTGTCACCGATCGTGATGTCGCCGGCGCGCTCGTAGTGTGCGATGACGAGGCCGGTGGTGGAGACCTGCGATCGGGTCAGCGTGTAGCTGTGCGGCGCCGAGCCGTCCGCGAACAGCTTCTTGCCGCGGCCGAGTACGACCGGCACCGTAAAGGTGCTCATCGCATCAACGAGGTCGTCCGCCAGTAGCGCGTGCACGAGCTCGGTGCTGCCTTGGGTGATGAGATTCGGACCGTTCTCTTGCCGCAACCGCTTCACGTCGGTGATGTCACGCAGAAGCACCGAGCCCTGCCAGCTTGTATCGACGTCGCCGGAACGGGACACTACGTACTTCTTGATGTTCTTGAAGAGCGTGGCGATGCGGCCGTGGGGGGCCGCCTCATCGTAGTAGGGCCAGTACGCGGCGAAAATCTCGTAAGTCTTGCGTCCGAGCAGGAGATCGAATTTCTCCTTGAAGACGCGGTCGATCTCTTCGCCGAACACCGCGTCGAAATAGGGCATTACCCAGCCGCCGAACTGGAAACGTTTGGTGGGATCCTCCCGCGGCCCACCGGGCGCCTGCATGATGCCATCCATGGACACTTGGGCGCCGACAACGATCTTTCGCATAGGGTCGCTCTCCTTGCGCATGCCCTGGCGCTTGTCGCCGTACGATCACCAGGAGGCTGGTCGGCTAGCCGATGCCCTCCGCCAGCGCGACGATGATGTCAGCAGGGCCACGCATGTAGCAGAGTCTGTACTTGTCCTCGTATTGGGCGATCTCGCCGACGAGTTCGGCGCCCTTGGCGCGCAGGCGAGCGACAGTGTCGTCGACGCTTTCGACTGTGAACATGACGCTCCGGAAGCCCAGCGTGTTCGGCGGTACGATCGCCGGTTCGATCTCGACCAGCTTTGGATTGCGGAATTTCGTCAGCTCGAGCCGCCCACGCCCATCTGGGGTCCGCATCATAACGATGTCGACGACGACGCTGACGTGGTCCAGTCTCTTGATCGTCATGTCCGACCTCTGCTCACCCGACGGTCATCGGATCCGCCAGGAACTTGTCAACAATCCGCGGCACTTCCGTGGATGTCAGGAAGTTGTAGTGGCTGTAGCCGGGGACGATTGCGAGCCGCGCCTTCGACAATTTCGTATCCACCCAACCTGGTTCCTTCACACCGCGCCTAAAAGCGCGAAGAAGTCAGCAATGTGCCGTTGCGAGATCGAGTCGTTGTCTGTATACACCAATAGGACCGGCATCGGCAGCCGTGCGATCTGGGCGGACCAGTCATAGTCCTCGCTCATCATCTTGCCGAACTTGTCGAGAAACCCGGGAAAGCGCTGCGGGTCGGGCCATGTCTGCGAGAGCTGTCCTGTCGGGTCTCCATCATCTGTGCAGCCATCGACGCGCCGACGCGGCTCATGCCTTCCTGTGTCTCTGGATACCAGGCAGACCTCGCATGGGGCGACGAGATCACGACCAACCGGCGCACGCGGTCGGGATGCTGGATGGCCGTGCGGATCGCACTCGCGCCGCCGAACGAATGGCCCACCAGATCCGCTTTCCGCACAGCGAGCACGTCGAGCAACGCCGCGATGTCGTCGCCCATCGTTCCGAACGTCATCGGCCGGTCTGTGTCTGCCGTGCGGCAGTGCCCCTGCATCTCCACGGCGATCACCTGCCGCGTCTCTGCCAGGGGCTGCACCCATCCCTGCATCTGGTCGATGGTCGTCAGACCGCCATGGATCAACACGAGCGGTTCGCCCTCGCCGTAGATCTCGTGATAGAGCCGGATGCCGTTGACGTCGGCGTAGCCGCTCCTGGTCGGTTTCATCAATTGCGTTCTCCCCGAGACATCGCCGCTGGTCGCGGCTGGCATACCCCGTTAGTTTAGATCACGCAAATATCTCAACCGTTCCGTGGTATCAGGCCTGACGAGCGATGGTGCGACGCCGAACGTCCCTCCAAGGCGCCCTCAGCACGCTGGCGGTGACGTGACGCGACGGCCGGCGTCGGCGCGGACGTCAATTTGGTCACGATGCGCTCGAGCGCTTCGAGATCCACCCGGTCGAGCCCGTCGAATTCCGCTGGCGGCTGATAAAACTCGCGCAGCAAGTCGGTGCGCGTCTTCTCGCCCTTCCGCGTCAGCACGACCAGCTTCACGCGCTTGTCGTGCAGCAGCGGCTGCCGAGACGCGAGGCCCAGTGTTTCCAGGCGGTCAACGATGAACGTGGCGTTCGAGGGGTCGCACTGCCACTGGTCAGCCAGCGATCGCATCGACCGTCCGGTTCGCGGGTCGAGGCTGAGCAGGGCGCGCGAGTCATTGGGCGTCAGCCCCCGCCGCGCCAGGCTTGCCGTTCTGACCGGGGCCGATCGAATCAACAGATCGAACAGCGCCTGCCACACACGTCGCGCCAAGGCGTCAGTGGCTGACGTGCTCGTGTTGACTTTCGAGCCCATGAGGTGTCGCGAACCAATGAGTTTGACCGATCGTCCTGATACTTGATAGGACTAAACCGATATGGAGGATCGTAACATGGAAGCCAGCACGTCCGTTCTCATCGTCGGCGGCAGCCTGAACGGGCTGACCATGGCGATGCTCCTCGCGCGGCGCCGCGTGCCATGTCTGGTTATCGAGCGCCATCCCCACACGTCGATTCAGTACAAGTTCCGCGGGATCTCTCCGCGGTCGATGGAGATCTTTCGCAGCGCCGGCATCGAAGCCGAGATCCGCGACCGCGATCTGATCGACGACCGGTCTGCGTCTGTCGCCAGGATGAACAACCTGGCCGGCTCCGAAGTGTCGTGGCAGTGGATGCCGCCGTCCGACACGAGCGACATCAGTTCAACGACGGCAGCGACCTGCGATCAGGATCAGCTCGAACCGATTCTGCGTGCCCATGCCGAGCGCCATGGTGCCGACGTGCGCTTCAACACGGAGCTGGTGAGCTTCACGCAGTCGCGTGACGAGGTCGTCGCGCGGATTCGCGATCGATCGACCGGTGCGGAGAGTGGTGTTCGCGCCCAGTACCTGATCGGCGCGGATGGTACGCAGAGCGCCGTCCGGGAGGCGGTAGGCATCCGCCGGCACGGTCCGGGCACCCTGCAGCACTGGATGAATGTCATCTTCGAGGCCGATCTGCCGGGCGTCATCGATGGCCGTCCGATCCGATCCGTGTTCGTGACCGATATCAACGGGACGCTCGTGCCACGTGGGGACGGGCGATGGCTGATGGCCGTGCAGTTCGTGCCGGACCGCGGCGAGCGCGTCGAAGATTTCACGCCTGAACATTGCCGAGACCTGATTCGTCGCGGGGCCGGGCGAGGGGATCTGAAGGTCGACCTTGTGGACGTTCGCCCATGGGACGCAGCCGCGGCCGTGGCCGACCGCTACCAGGAAGGGCGCGCCTTGCTCGTCGGTGACAGTGCGCATGTCATGCCGCCGACGGGCGGCTTCGGCGGCAATACCGGCATCCAGGACGCCTACAACCTGGCGTGGAAGCTCGACGCCGTCGTCAACGGCGCGGCGCGACCCGAGCTCCTCGAGACCTACGACGCGGAACGACGCCCGATTGCCGATCGAACCGTCGCACAGGCGCTCGCGCGGCTGCAGGCGTGGTTTAAGGATCCGAGCCGCAAGCTGCCGCCTCCGGAGCCGATCAGGGACGACAATGCGGTGATCTTTGGCTACCGCTACCCGGCGGGCGCATTCGTCGACGACGGCCGGAATGGCATTGACGACCTCTTCGAAGACCCCCGGAACCCGTCCGGCCGGCCTGGTTCCCGCGCGCCACATCTTGTCGTCACACAAGGCGGAACACCAGTCTCGACGATCGACCTCTTCGCCGATCGGTGGGTTCTCATCTCAGGCCGCGATGGGAACGGCTGGTACGACCGTGTGCGACGCAGTTCCTCGGCTCGTGCGCTTGGCGTCGTGTGGCATGGCATTCAGCCGGCTGGCGATCTGGAAGACGTGACGAATCGATTCTCGACGGCATACCGCGTGGGGACGAACGGCGCGGTGCTGATTCGCCCCGACGGATTCATCGCGTGGCGCCATGACACCGCCGCTGACGGCGCGAGGGCCATGGACGATGCGCTCGAGCGATTGTCGATCCGAACCGCAGTGAACACAGGAGGACGCATCCAATGAGATCACGCCACTTACTGTGGGGCGGCGTCGGCGTGATCGGTGCCGCCGGCGCGGCCGGAGGCGCGTGGATGCTGTCGCTGCCGGCAGCGCGCGCGTTCACATCGCCGCCGCCCATCGGAGTCTCGGAGACGGAGGCGCTGCTCGCGGCGTTGAAGCCACCGAAGCGTGGTCGCCCGGTCATTGCCACCATCGGCATCAACGACGCGACGGAGACCACCGACTACCTGATACCGTATGGGATCCTTCGGCGGGCCGACGTGGCGGACGTTCTGCTCCTCGCGACACAGCGAGGCCCCGTCACGCTCTTTCCCGCTCTCAAGGTCCAACCCCACGCGACAGTTGCCGAGTTCGACGATCGGCATCCTGACGGAGCGGATTACGTGATCGTTCCGGCGATGAGCCGCGACGACGATCCGGTGGTGATGGAGTGGCTGAGGAGCCAGGCGGCCAAAGGTGCGCGGATCATCGGCGTGTGCGCCGGCGCCAAGGTCGTAGCCGAGGCGGGCCTCCTGGACGGCAAGCGGGCGACGACACACTGGTACTACCTGAAGGAGTTGCTCGCGAAGCATCCCGCGGTCCGATATGTGGCCGATCGACGGATTGTGGTTGACCGGGATGTGGCGACGACGACGGGAATCAGCGCGTCCATGCCGGTGTCGCTGACTTTCGTGGAGGCGATTGCTGGCCGCGAGAGGGCGGAGGCCGTTGGCCGCGAGATCGGCGTGACGCACTGGGATGCACGGCACGACAGTCGCGCGTTCACGTTCACGCGCCGCTTTGCGATGACCGCCATGTCAGATCGAGCTGGCCCGGAATGACACACCTGCCAGCGATTGACCGGCCGCCGGCCAAGGCGCTGGACGAGGCGCTCCAGGCGATTAGCGGACGTTACGGCGCGCACACGACCGATTTCGTGGCGATGCAACTCGAATATCCGACGGAATAGCGCCGCGCAGTTCGCGATCGTACGGATGTGTTCGGTCAGACTGCCATGACGAGGTCACTGCGATGACTGGCCGTCGCATTAGTCTTCACGCTGGGGGCCAACGTGCGATCGACGATGCCATCGCCCGACGGACGGTGACACGCTGCCGTCCGACCGGTTGAGTATTCGCAATCGATGGGAGGCCTTCCACGCCGCTCGCACGTTCATCAGCGTGGCCGGATTTCGGATCCGCGTTGGCGGCGGCGCTATGGTCACGTGAGGATGCCACGCCACTGGTGTGACATCACGATTCAAGAATTCCAGGGAGCGACAGTCAAGGAGACGCCTGTGTCCAAGCTTCGCGTGAACACCTTTAGCGTGTCGGCCGACGGCTTCGGCGCCGGCCCCGACCAGGGCCGTGACCAACCGCTGGGCCGCGGCGGCGAACAGCTGCACCAGTGGTTCCTTCCAACCCGCACCTTCCAGCGGGAGGTCCAGCGGCGAGATGGCGGGACGACCGGCATCGACAACGACTTCGCGGCACGCTCGTTCGAGAATCTCGGCGCCTGGATCATGGGCGCAATATGTTCGGGCCGGTGCGCGGGCCCTGGCCGGACCATGAGTGGAAGGGCTGGTGGGGCGCCAATCCGCCGTACCATGTGCCGGTCTTCGTCCTGACCCACCATGCGCGCCCGCCGCTGGAGATGGACGGCGGCACCGTCTTCCATTTCGTCACCGCGGGGATCGAGGCGGCGCTGGACCAGGCGCGGGCGGCCGCCCTGGGGAAGGACGTGCGAATCGGCGGCGGGGCGGCCACCCTCCGCCAGTATCTGCAGGCCGGGCTACTCGACGAGATACACCTCGCCATCTCGCCGGTCCTGCTCGGCCAGGGCGAATCCCTGTTCGAAGGCATCGACCTTCCAGGGCTCGGCTACAGAGTGAAGGAGCACGTCTCGAGCGGGGCGGCGATGCACCTGGTGGTCGGGCGGTAGTTCGGGCTTTTCTCGGCGTGCGGCGCAAGCACATTGAGAAGTCTCACACAATGTCGGAGGGTGGACTACGCTCTTCGTTTCGACGGCCAGACCGACAACAGTAACCCCCCAACCGCCGCCGCGAGGAACGCCCAATTGATCAGCGCCGCCGGAGACACGTTCGCCGAGAAGAAGGGTCGGTCGAGATACACCGCCGAAAGCACATGTCGTCCACACTGTTCGATCAGCAGGAACAGGAAGGCAAGGGGGATCATTGCGCGATAGCGCACGGTCGCGATGAGCCCGATCGCGCCGAGAATCAGGATACAGAGTCCCCAGGCCGAGAACAAGAAGACGAGATGAGACGCCGCTTCCACCGGAAACGAATTCACTGGGACCCGGTCGACTGTCTCCAAGATGTAGCGGCCGCGACCCGCGACGTTCGCACCTTGAAGGGCCTTCATGAGCGCGAGCGGAACGAGAAGCCAGATGGCAAGCACAGAGCCGCGATAGTCGTTGTCAAGTTGTTTGGGAAACAATCGGCCCAGCATACATGCCCCTTTCCTGGCCCGTGTAACGCTCACTTCGCCGCCAGTCGGAGGTCCGCCACGGCGAGCCATAACGCTGATGCATTCGCATCCTCGCTCGGGTTGGTTGGTAGGTCGTCAGCGGCATCTCTCCTGTCCATCGCCTCGTGTTCGAATTTGCGTCGCTGGTTGTGAAGGCTGCGCTCCATCGCCTCAGACTATCGAATCTCTCCACGGCGAGCGTCTGCGTAGCCGCCGTTCGTCCGCGCGAATCCGCCTTTCGTCGCATTGCCAAATTCCCGCAGCGGCCGTGCCGAGACAATTCACGTCCGCTGAGCTCTCGCCGCAGTTTACGCTCGAACCGGCAGCATGTTGTATCTGCTCATCATTGCTGCCGGCCTCTTCGCCCAGGCATTCGTGCGAGACCGGATCGTCGTGCCGGGCGAGGCAGCGGCGACGGCGAGCAACATCAAAGTCATGCGTTCCCGTTACGCGTGGGCATCGCCGTGGACCTGTCGATGTTCGTCTGCGCGGTCGCGTTGACGGTGATCCTGACGGTGATCCTCTACGTGCTGCTGAAGCCGGTCAGGCGCAACACGGCTTTGCTCATGCTTGGATTCAATCTGGTACAGCACGCCATTGGCGCCCTAAACGCGCTGAATACATACAGGCCCCTGCAAGTGGTCGGAGACGCGGCGTATCTGAAGGTGTTCAGCCGTGAGCAACTGGATGCAATGGCCCTGTTATCGCTCAATACACACTCCGTCGGCTTCGCCGTTGCTCTGATCTTCTTCGGTTGTTCGTGCGTCGCCCTCGGCTATCTGACCTTTACATGTGGCTTCTTTCCCAAGGCCCTCGGCGTGATGGCGATCGCCGGCGCGTACTATCTGACGAAGAGCGCCGCACTGCACCTCTCTCCCCGATTGGCGTCCATTCTGATCCGTCCATTCTCGTGCCGGCGTTCACCGGGGAGCTATGCTTTGCAGTATGGC
Source organism: uncultured Acidobacteriota bacterium (assembly GCA_963840225.1). GTDB lineage: Bacteria > Acidobacteriota > Vicinamibacteria > Vicinamibacterales > CAVVIG01 > JBLMXQ01. Next base: position 25,623 of record CAWIYH010000003.1, on the reverse strand, counting down.
TGACCGTGAAGGCCGTGAACGTGGCGGGATGGCAGGAGAGGGCCGCAGGCCGCTCGGCCTCCTCGTAAAGACGACGCGCCGCGTTGCCGTCGGGTTGACGATGGCGATCGGCGTCGCTCTCCTGATGTCGATCACGTGGGCTGGCTCTCGCTCCTCACTCTTTGTCCGCACGATGATCCTCGGATTGTCGGCGACGGCGGTCTTCACACTCTTCGAGGTGTGGCCGCGATACCTGCCGCGGTGGCTCCAGCGATGGGTGTTGCAGGTCGCGGCGGTCGGCATGTTCATGCCGGTCACGACCTCACTGATCTACGTCCTGGGCACTCCGCGCGGTGCCGCGCCATTCTGGGAGAACCCGGGCCGCATGAGCGGGTGGACGCATCTGACCGTTGCCGGTGTCCTCCTCGCGCCGTGGACAGCGCTCGCCGCGATCGTCCGGCAGAAAGACGCGTTTGCGCGCGAGCAGAGACTGGCGTTCGCGCTCGAGCGCAGTGAGCTTGAGCGGCAGGCGCTCGATGCGCGACTGCACCTGCTGCAGGCGCAGGTTGCGCCGCATTTCCTCTTCAACACCCTCGCGAACGTGCAGGCGCTCGTCGATGCGGGCTCGCCGAATGCGTCGACGGTCCTCCGAAGTCTCACCGCGCATCTGCGCGCGGCGGTGCCGCTACTCGACGAGTCCGCCGCCACGATTGAGCGGGAGCTGCAGCTTGTGCGACCATATCTCGAGCTCATGCAGATGTGCATGCCCGACCGCCTCCAGTACGCGATCAATGTCAACCCGTCGGCGCTGAAGCTTCGGTGTCCTCCGACGAGTTTGTTGACGCTGGTCGAGAACGCCGTGCGCCACGGCATCGACCCCAGCGAGGAAGGCGGCCGAATCGACGTTGACATTGCGCGTCGTGGTGAACGCTGCGTGGTCCGTGTGACCCACACGGGTGTCGGACTCCATGAAGCGGCGAACGGTCTTGGGACCGGGCTGACGACTCTGCGCGAGCGGCTGCAGCTGATCTTCGGCGATGCGGCGCACGTCCGCCTGACAAACAACGCTTCCGGCGGCGCCTGCCGGCACAAACATGAACGCCCACGCGACAGCGCTGATTGCGGACGATGAACCGCTGCTGCGCGATGCGTTGCGGCGCCAGCTTGCGATCGTGTGGCCCGAGCTCGAAATCGTGGCCGAGGCGCGGAACGGAAGGGAGGCGGTGAGGTTGTTCGAGGAGCATCATCCGGACATCTGTTTCCTCGACGTCCACATGCCGGGACTGTCCGGCGTCGAGGCTGCGAACCACATCGGCCGGCGCGCGCATCTCGTATTCGTCACGGCATACGATCACTACGCGGTGCAGGCCTTTGCGCAGGGCGCACTCGATTACCTGCTGAAGCCGGTCGAACAGACGCGGCTCGCCGAAACCGTGAGCCGTCTCAGGGAGCGTCTGCGGTCGTCGAGGCCGGCGATCAATACCGAGCAGTCATTGCAGCAACTGAGCGACCAGCTGGCGAAGCTGCAGAGTGGCGGCGCCAAGGAGGCACTGCGATGGATTCGGGCACAGGCGGGGAAGACCGTGCGCCTGATTGCGACCGAGAACGTCGATTATCTTCGCTCCGACGCGAAGTACACCATCGTTGCCTGGCGCGATGGAGGAAAACCAGTGGAGGCGGTGGTGCGGATGCCGCTGAAGGAGCTGCTCGAGCAGCTTGATACGGAGCAATTTGCACAGTCCATCGGTCGGTCATCGTGAATCTGCATGCGATCAGTCATGTGAGGCGGCATGACAACGAAACGGCGGAGATTCAAATGAAGGGTCGAGACGACGTTCTGCCGGTGAGCCGCAGCTACCTGCATGTGTTCCGGCAGATGTAGCCGCCGTTCGTCCTCGCTAATCCGCTCTTCGTCGCAAGCTGGTTGCTCGAGCGCCGCTGTGCCGCCACTATGTTGCTAATGAAGCAAGGCGCAATCCTGGTCGTCACGTCTCTGCTCTCGATCCTCTTGCTGACGCTTCACGTTACGGACGACATCGTCCGTGGGATATCGAAGGCCGAGCCCTCAAACACTGCGCTGGTCGTCCTCGCGATCTTCCTGTACGGGACGCTCGTGCTCGCCCAACGGCGATCGGGATACGTCATCATGCTGCTCGTCGGGTTGTTCGCGGCAGCCATGCCCGTCATCCACATGAGAGGCGCCCATTACAGCGAGATCGCAAGGTCCACCGGCGGCTTCTTCTTCGTCTGGACACTCTGGGCGCTCGGCGGGCTCGGGGGCCTCACCTTCATCCTCTCGGCGCGCGGGCTGTGGAATCTGCGACGAGGCCAGTCGCGGAAGTCCAACAACGCGAATAGGGAGACCCCGCACCCGGCATGACCGAGGCGCGAATCGGGCTGCCTTCTGCACAAACCAGCTTGGAGAACCCGTCCCTTGGCACCCAGCCCTTGACTTCGTGGAACGTGTTCATTCGCGCGAAACCGGGTATGCCCGCAGCTTCCGCTGATCGCGACCGCCATCGCCGTTGTCATCGGCCTGGTTCCGCTGATGTCGTTGTGATTCGGCGTGTTGGATGAATGGCATCCCGAGCAGCATGAACTCACTTAAGCCCAAGGCGACGGCGGCGCTTCGATCGGCGCCAAAGCGCTGAATATAAACGGGCTCATCGCCCGCTATTTCTTTCACCAGCACGTCGGGCTCCGCGGCGCACGAGCGGCCGAAGATGGCCCGCGTGTTCGCGTCGATGTAGCCGACTTGGTCCCTGGTCGCGGGCGTCGCGACCGAAGCACGCGCGGTCGCGGTCGTCGACGAGCGCGAAGATGCTGCGGCTGACAGACACGCGTGGCTCACGCGCGTGGCCGGCCTCCTTCCACGCCTCACGATAGGCTTCGATCTGCTTACGCTGCTGGACGTGCAGCGGCTCGCCGGTCTCATCATCTTTGAGCGTCGAACTCTGGAGATTCATGCCCAGTTTCGCGGCCCACTTGGACGTCGCGTTGGAACTCGAAGCCCACCAGATTCGCTCGGCGCAGTCCTTCTGAATAGGGCTCGAGGCGCAGTAGCCCGGGCGGATTGGGAAACATGGGCCTCAGGTTGGGTTTCGCGAAGCCCTCGCCCTTCAGCCGTTCCAGGAACACTTCGGCTTGGCGCCGCGCCATGTCGGCGGGCGTCTCGCCGTCACGCGGCGCATAGCCGAAAGACCGCCAGCCGTCGATCACCTGTTCCGGTGATCCGCGGCTGATGCCCAGTTGCAGACGCCCACCCGCGATGATGTCCGCGGCACCGGCATCCTCAGCCATGTACATCGGGTTTTCGTAGCGCATGTCGATGACCGCCGTCCCGATCTCAATCTTCTTCGTGCGCGTGCCGACGGCGGCGAGGAGCGGGAACGGCGAGCCGAGCTGGCGTGCGAAGTGGTGCACGCGGAAATACGCGCCATCGAGACCCAGCTCTTCGGCGGCTACCGCGAACTCGATCGACTGCAGAAGCGCATTCGACGCCGTGCGGACGTCAGAGTACGGCTCTGGTGTCCAGTGACCGAAGGAGAGAAAGCCGATCTTCTTCCCGCAAGGTACCTGAGAGAGAAGGTTGCGACGCCCGGTTACCATGTTCTCCGGTTCAGGATCGCTTGTCGAAAACGAGATACACGGCAGCAATCCGGCCGTCCCTGGCAATGATGAAGTCGGTCCCCGCATACTCTGGCGCTTCACCGGGGCGGCCCGATACCCATTGGACCCGCCCGCCCTTGCCCAATTCCTCTGGCGGGACAATGGGCTGATACCGAAAGTCAGGGTGAGTGGCCTTGATCACGCCAGCGATCCGGTCGATCTCATCGCGGCCACGGTAGGTGCCTCTGGGCTCGTAGAACACGCAATCGTCGGTGAAGATCTCATCGATTGCTGCCCGTCGACGAACGGGGTCGTTTTCACCGAAGACGTCTTCAAGATTGCGGATGAGCAAGGTCGATATACTGCTCATGGGTTTTCCTCTAAGGTGCCTTCGTCGCCCCGAAAGTCTCTCACGTGGTCCGGGTGTGTGCGCTGTGCGCTCTTGAAGCGAGGGCCGGTTTGGCGGCCCTCGCTATCCGCGCCTTAGGCGACTTGGGCTTCGACCTGCTTGACCGCTTCGATGTCGGCTTCGATGTCCACGCGGTCACCGACCATCACCCCTCCGGTCTCCCAGCACCTGGTTCCACGTGAGCCCGAAGTCCTTGCGATCGATCGACGTCTTCGCGGTGAACGCCGCGCGCACGTTCCCCCATGGGTCCTTCGCCTGGCCGTGCTGTTCGACCCGGAGGACCACCTCTCGCGTGGTTCCCTTGATCGTGAGATCGCCCACGACGTCGATCTCGCTCCCGAATCGCGGTTGGACGCGGTTTCCAACGAAGCGCAGTTCGGCGTGCTGCGCCGCATCAAAAAAGTCGGGCGACTTGAGATGCGCGTCTCGGTCTGCCACGCCGGTATCGATGCTCGAGGCATCGATCGTCACGGCGACGGTCGCCTTCGAAAAGTCGCCGTCCGGGGACCTGAATGGCTGATCACCGGCGAAAGCGGGGCGGGAAAGGAGCGACTGGCGCGACTCATTCACGACGAATCGGCACGGACCGCTGGCCCGTTCCTCGCGATCAATTGCGCCGCTGTTCCCGAGACCCTATTGGAGTCGGAACTCTTCGGACACGCCCGCGGCTCATTCACGGGTGCGTCACAGGATCGTGCCGGCCTCTTCGAGGCCGCGAACGGCGGCACGCTGCTCCTCGACGAAATCGGCGATGTCCCGCCGGCCATGCAGGTCAGACTGCTCCGCGTCTTGCAAGAACGCGAGGTCCGGCGCGTCGGTGAGAACCGGGCGCGGGCCATTAACGCGTCCTCGCCGCGACGAATCGCGACCTGCTCGCGGATGTGCATGGCGCGCGATTTCGTCAGGATCTCTACTACCGTCTCAGGGTCGTGGAAATCACGGTGCCCTCCCTGCGGCAGCGGCGTGATGACATTCTGCCGATTGCGCGGCAGTTCCTCGCAGCCGCCGCAAAACGATTCGGAAAAAAGGGCCCGCCTCTTTCACCCGAGGCGGCGAATCTGCTGCTGCGGTACACGTGGCCCGGAAACGTGCGTGAATTGGAGAATGCGTTGGAGCGTGCCCTCGCGCTGGCGCGATCAGATCGTATCGGCGTCGATGACCTGCCGCCGGAATTGGGCGCGGCGCCTCCGACCGTTCAGACCGCAGACGAGGTTCGCACGCTCGCGGATGTGGAACGCGACTATATCGCCGCCGCGCTTCGCGCCTCAGGAGGCAACCGCGCTAAGGCAGCGGAAAAACTGGGTATCGGGGCCGCGACGCTGTACCGGAAACTCAAACAAGCGCGGCCATGAGCTGTCGCACCTTGACAGGTTTGCTATGACTGGGAGATGCCATCCGAACACGATATCGCCTTCCCCCGGCTGAGCCGGGCGCAAATAGACGCCCTCCGTCCGTGGGGCCGCGTGCGCCCGATCGCGCCCGGCGACGTCCAGCGTGGCGTACTGGCCGCTACCGGTCGTCCAAAGCGCAACGACCGAGTTGAGCCAGCCGCGTGACGGCTCTCTGAAGGCACTGCGGTTGTCGTATTCCGTGACGCCGCCGATGCTCTCGAACGAGTCGTGATTGTCGGGAGACAGCGTGACGCCGCTCACATCGCTTCCGACACCGTAGACCTTGAAGATGGCGCCGCTCCTCCATTGTTCGGACGAGTGGAAGCCGATGCGGGTATCAAGATCGACCGATCGTTGCTCGAACCGCTCCAGCTCGTTGAAGCGATCGCTGAGCGACAGCGACGCGCTGTGAAACAGCCGCCGGTTCGTCAATTGTGGGGAGATCTCCTGAAAGGCGACGAGTGTTTCGCCGCCGAAGCCGGTGATTGCACCGAGGTCGAGCGGGTGTCCGGCGATGCTCGTCATCTTCAGCGCCGGTCCGGCTGATGTGTCATTTTCATCGGTGACGGCGAGAGCAACCCCGGCCGCCACCCGGAGCGTTTCGGTCACGGTCACGGTCACGTCCACCCGCACGCCGTCGTCCACGGCCACTGGCGTCAGTGATATCGCAGCAAAGACGCCGAGGCGATCAAGGCGGACAATATCTCTGTCCGCCGTGGCCTTGAGGTACGGCTGCCCGGGCACCGACGCCATCTGAGTAAGGACTACCGATTCCTTGACGTGGTCAAGCCCCGACACGCGAACGGCGAGAATGGTCCGACCCTCGAGGGAAGGCTGCGGAGGCTGCGCGAGAGTCGAGTCCGCCGCCAGAACGAGCACGAGCGCGGAAAGCAGCGTCTTCATCAGGCAGCGACACGGTCGGGAACGTCCATCGAAAGTTCCGTTGACGTGTGCTCCAACCGATTGAAGACAGCAAACACGCGCTCGCGCCACCACGGAAACAGATCGGCGAGCAGGGCCAGGAGCATGAGGCCTATTGCCCACCAGACCGGTGCCAGCAACGCCATCGTGATCCATTGAGCGATTGTCATGTTAGCCTTTAGCCTCCGACGGAAACGTGCTCGACCATTCGCTTGATCGAAGCGAGCGCGGTTTCGAGCGATGTCCGCGTTTTGTCGACAACGACCTTTCGCAGCAGCGAACCTTTGACCCCGGTCAGCCCTTCCTGCTGCGACCCCTTGAGCGTCAATAAGTAGAAGCCCGGATGATCCGCGGCACCGTCCTGCACGCACACGGACACATCGAGCGCCGTGTGGAAGTAATGAGTGGCGTACAACTGCTTGATTGCGACCGTGGCAAAGTCGCGCCCTCGTGTCCGGCCACGGTAGATGACGGCGTGGTTCAGACGGATCGTCGGCTTCAGCCCGAAGTCGACCTTCTCCCAATAGAAATAGCTGTCGGCGCCGGGAAGCGCCGCGTCGGGGTACTCGAGCACATATCGGCGCAGTTCGGGAAGTACGTCGGGCAGTACCCGACGCGCGCTCCAACATCGTCTCGAACTGATCGGCGATCCGCGCGGGATTCTTCTTGTCGCGGTACTCGCCAAGCGCCTGATTTCCGCCCTGCTGATAGGAGCGGAGCAATTGCAGCAACATTGGTCGGGCTAACGCATTGACCTGCGCTTCGAGTTCGGGCTGGGGCTGGGACCAATCGATGCGGCGACGGAACGCTTCAATCGTCGCCGCCGGCAACTGCACGTCACACGAGCCCTCGCGACAGGTCTTCAGCGCCTTCACATCGTCCCCCTCGAAGACAAGGGCGGCGAGATCGGCAACGGTTGCATCACTCCGGAGTTCGCCGGCGCCGAGATAGCCGGGCGTGGTCGTCAGACGTGCGATGTCGCGGACCGCTTTCAGGTAGGTGTCGGCCGATGCCTCGACGTGCACCGCGCCGAACACGTACACCTCGGACGTCGTTCCCCACGAGAGCACCTTCGCGACCGGACGACCGGCGTCGACGGTGGACACCTGCTCCGCGGTCAGGCCGAGAGTCGCGAAGATCTGGACAGGCGGCTCGCGACGGAGCGTCTGTGATGTGAGCGCCCCATCGCGTCCCGTCAGAACCAGACTGGCTGCAAGCAGCCACATACAGCGCTGCATATTCACCTCGTACTCATGCCACCTGCTGTTGTCGGTTCGCGCAGCGCCTCGACAATTGCGGCAGCCGTCGCAAAGACGACGGGTCCCAACACGACGCCGAGGGCGCCAAATATGCTGAAGCCTCCGAGCAGGGCAAAGAACATCGACAGTTCGCTGAGGCCGACGCGGCCGGCGACCAAACGCGGCCGCAGCACGTTATCGATACCGCTGACGACGAAGGTTCCCCAGATCGCCAAGACGATCGCGTGGGACCATGAGCCGGTCGCAGCGAGATACAGTGTGCCCGGCCCCCATACGGCGAAGGCACCCACGACCGGGAGCACACTCGCGAACACCGTGACGGCGCCCCACAACGCCGCGGCGGGAATCCCAAGCACCCAGAACATCGCGCCGCACAGCGCTCCCTGCAGGAGCGCAATCATCACCACGCCGTACACGCTCGCTTGCACGACGTCTTTGATCCGGGCGAGTAGCGCTTCACTCCGCCTTCGTTCGAACGGCAGAAAGTCTGGAATCGCATCGACCAGCCCTTTGCCATCTCGAACCAGGAGGAACATCGCAAAGACGACGAACACCGACGACACGACGGCATCGAACAGGCCGGCAGCAATCGAGACGGTGGATTGCCCCGCGCCGCGTACCAAGTCGCTCATGTGCCGTTCAATCCATAACGGGATCGCCGCTTCGTCCACTCCCGCAGCTCCCCTGATGCGCGCCAACACGGCCGCAGTTCGGGTCAGCGGTTCACCTCCGGCTTCAAACGCACGCTGCAACGAATGTCCGAGCGCGACGCCCTGATTAACGGCAATGCCGCCCAGCACCAGCAACGGAACGAGACACGTGAGCACCGTGAGCCCGCTCGTGATGAAGGCGCTGAGCGCCACCCTTCCCGTTCGTCGGACCAACCGCTGCTGCAGTGGGTAGCAGAGAATGGCGAGGACGCCGGACCAGGCGATGACGTTGGCGAACGGGCGCAGTATCGCAAGATAGAGGTACGCGACGGTGCTCGCCGCTGCGAGAAAGACGACCCACGGGAGCGCGCGCTGGACGCGCGTCACGCCGTCCGCCGACTCAGTGACCGTGCGCATCATGCGGTCTGCAGTGGCAAGATCGATACCTTCGGCGCGCGCCGCCCGTATCTGTCTGAGAACTCTCGACTTGTATCGCGCGTATTCGTTGACCGCACACGAGCGCGGTGACGACATGAAGGCACAAGGCCTTGCGCACGACAGGGCACTCGCGTCACGATGCACGCCGTGGCGGGCGAGCGAGCCATGGAGACGGAACGCGATCATTGGCGAACGCTGCTCGACGTCACCAATGCGGTCGTCACCAAGCGCGATCTCGTCGAGCTGCGGGCCGCCATCGCGCCGAACGTTCGCCGCATCGTCCCGCACGACCACACGAACCTGTACCTCGTTGACGAACGCGCGCGCCTGCAGTCGTTCGTCATCGATCCGACAGCGCTGGCGTGGCCCGAGCATCTGTCGAAATCGATTCGACTCGATGCGCAACCGTTCAAAACCTGGCTATCGGGCGTCGTCGACATCGACGTCGAGAACGCAGATCCGACCGGGTGGGAAGAAGTTCACGCGCACGTCAAGGCGTCTGGCGTCAAGCGGATCTGCAACGCCCCGTTGTCGGGGCCTCACCGCCTCGTCGGCGTGCTGTCGCTGGGCCGCGTGACGTCGGAGCCGTTTACGAGCGACGAGTTGGATCGCGTCGGCCAGGTGGCTGCTCAGATCGCGATCGCGCTCGAGAACGCCATGGCCTTCGACGAGATTGCCACGCTGAAGGAGCAGCTCGCGCGCGAAAACGTCTACCTGCAGGAAGAAATCCGCGTCACGCATCAGTTCGAAGAGATCGTCGGCGAGAGCAAGGCGCTGAAGCGCGTCCTGGACGAAATCCGTACCGTCGCCCCGACGGACTCGACCGTGCTGCTGCTGGGCGAGACGGGCACCGGCAAGGAGCTGCTCGCGCGCGCGGTGCATGCCGCCAGCGACCGCCGCAGTCGCGCGCTCGTGACCGTCAACTGCACGACGTCCCCTGCGGGACTGCTCGAAAGCGAATGGTTCGGTCACGAGCGGGGCGCCTTCACGGGCGCGCTCTCGCAGAAAGTCGGACGGTTCGAGCTCGCCCACCAGGGAACGCTCTTTCTGGATGAAATCGGCGACGTGCCGCTCGACCTTCAGTCGAAATTGCTGCGCGTCCTCCAGGAACACGAGATCGAGCGCCTGGGCAGCACGCGCACCATCCGCGTGAATTTTCGATTGATCGCCGCCACCAACCGCGATCTCGAGGAGATGGTCGGCAGGCGTGAGTTCCGATCGGATCTGTTCTACCGCCTGAACGTGTTTCCGGTTCGGATCCCGCCGCTCCGCGAACGCAAGGAAGACATTCCGCCCCTCGTGTTCTACTTCGCGCAGCGGTTCGCGAGACGGCTCCGCCGATCGATCGAGTCGGTCTCGCGCGAAAGCCTGGACGCGCTCTGCCGTTGGCCGTGGCCGGGTAATATTCGAGAGCTGCAGAACGTGATCGAGCGCGCCGTCATCCTCGCGAAGGACCCCGTGCTCACGGTGTCGCGCGCCGAGTTCGAAACCGCGGCGCCGGCGATCTCGGCGCCCGTGACGCTCGAGGACGCCGAACGCGAGCACATCCTGCGCGCGCTCGCCGAGACGAACTGGGTCATCGGGGGGCCGGGCGGCGCCGCCGCGCGCCTCGGTCTCAAACGCACGTCGCTCGTCTCGACGATGCGCCGCCTGCACATCACGAGACCGGCGCCGGCCCGGAGCGGCTCCGCGCCGCCCCGAGCCTAGACCGTCCTGCGGCGTGTCTGCTACGCGACGAGGCCGCGGACCGCGGTCGAGATCATCAACCGAGTGAATCCGCTGCACATCATCGAGACGCCGACGAGGGTGCCGATCGCCCACGCGGTGCTCGCCGGCCAGGCCGCCGTGATCATCGCGGCGATCGCGATCGTGAGGATGCCGTCGAACACCAGCCAGCCGCTGCCGGGAGCTGGCCGCAGCGTGAAGGCCAGCACGCCTTCGAGAATGCCTTTCATCACCAGGTACGCCGAGAGTGCGATCGTCAGCGACGCGAGGCCCGCCACCGGCTGCGCGAGCAGGTAGAACCCGATCGCTGCGTAGAGCACCGAGATCACGATCTCGCCGAAGATCGCCGCCGCGCCGTGGCCGCGCCAGGCGAGACCGAGGTGCAGCGCACCGGTGAAGATGAGCAGCCACCCGAACATCACCGTGACAGTCAGGCCGGCGACCGATGGGATGACGATCGCCAGTACGCCGCTGACAATCATGAGAATGCTGAGCACGATCGACCACGTGGTCGATTGACGAATGTCTCCTTCAATCGTATCCATTACAAGCCTCCTGAAATTTTCTCGATGACGTACCGGTTCATCAAACCGTCGCCGTCGAACTCCACGCCGTGTTCCGCCATCCGCTGGAGCAACTCCTCGCCGGCGGTATCGATAAACGCCACGTTTGACACACCCACGGTCACGCGCGCGGACGGAGCCCCGTCGAGAATCTCGCGCCAATGCCGTTCGAGGACCTCGACCCATTCGCCCGCGATCGTGCCGTGCAATTCCAGCCGATAGGTGGTTCCGCGTTGTTCGCTGAAGATCCGCAACATTGCCGTGGCTCCCGCACACATCGATGGCAAGAGGCATACCCGCTCTTTTCGAGGGATTTCGCGGTCGGCGGCTCCGCGGCGTGACGAAATGAAGGCGCCGCTTGCGCGGGGGCGTCACGGCCGCCGCGGGTGACGCGAACCGCGATTCGCGGAGCACTCACAAACGCTGACAGTTACGCGAGTCGGCTGACTTCGGCTGACTGGAACCGGTATTGCCGCTCGTCACACCACAAGGAGAAGCCACATGGCAACGGAAACGACGACGACGAAGACGATGGAGCCGGCGCAGGCGCAGACCACTCCGAACCTCGCGGACTACGAGAAGCGGATGGTCACGCAGATCGAGGAGGCGGAAGCCAGAATCGAGACGTTCGAAGAGAAGGCCAAGACGAACAGGCTCAAGGCCGAAATCTCGGCGATCGATCAGCTGAAGGTGGCTCGGGAGAAGCTGCAGACCAAGCTGCAGGGCCTGGCGACGACGTCGCAGGCGAACATCGTCCGCGCGAAGGCCGATATCGATGTGGCCGCCGCGTCCCTCAAGACCGGGCTGGACGATCTCGGGCGCAAGCTCGCGGCGTTCTCGGAAAGAAAGTAAAGCCTCTCTCAATCCCGCCCTTCGGGCGGCTGCTCCGACCATCGAATCTGTCGGAGCAGCCGCACCGTCATCAACAATGAGATCCCGTAGCCGGCGGCTCCGAACAGCGACACGCCGTCGACGATCGGCTGCGCGTGCGCGCTCCAGAGCAGCGACGATCCCAGGTACAGCGACGACGTGAGAAGGCCGAGGACGAGACGATTCACGACGGGATCGAGCCGCCGGTAATCGACGTGCACGCTGAATGTGCCGGCGCGGATCCGATCCAGCGTGTTGTTGAGATCGTTCGGGAGCGCGTGCGCCAGCCGCTCCCACTCGCGCACGTTCCGCTGCACCTCGTGCCACACACGTGTCGGCGCGAAACGCCGTCTCGCCGCCTTCTCGGCATACGGCTCGAGGAGCGTCATCAGCTGGAACGACGGGTTCAGGAGCTTCGCGGTCCCTTCGAGCTCGGCGAGCATCCGAATCAGCAGCGACGCGCCGGGGCGCAGAAACAATTGGTTGCGGTGAATCACTTCCGTCAGGCTGTTCAGCAGACCGCCGACGTCGAGGCCGGAGATCGTCTGTCCTGAGTAATCCTCGACGAGCTCCCTGATGTCCGCCTGCAGACGCTGCCGCCCGCTCGGCGGCGGCGACGTCGAGAGATCGCACACCGCTTCGACGACACTTTGCGGATCACCCTGGACGGCCGCCAGTAGCAGATCCTCAATCTGTTCGCGAAGGTGATCATCGAGCCGCTGCACCATTCCGCAATCGAGGACGCCAATGACGCCGTGGCTGAGCACCATCAGGTTCCCCGGATGCGGATCCGCGTGGTAGACGCGTCGCGGAAGATCATCTCCAGGTACATGTGCGCGCCGCGTCGCGCGAACTCGTGCATCTCCGGGTTCGGGGCCGGCCCCACCGTGACGTGCACGAGCACGCCGTCGAGCCGCTCCATCGTCAGCACGCGCCGGGAGGAGAACTCCGGGTACGGCACGGGGAAATGCACCGTCTTGTCGTCGGCGAAGTTCCGCCGGAACCGCTGGATGTTCGTCAGCTCACGCTGAAAATCGAGCTCGCCCCTGATCGTTCGCGAGAACTCATGGACCACGGCGATCGGGTGATACGGCTTCAGCTCGTCGACGTAGCGGTCGGCCAGTTCCGCGAGGTCAGCCAGGATACTGAGATCGGTCTCGACCCGAGATTCGATTCCGTCCTTCTGTACTTTCAGGACGACGCTTTCTCCGGTGTGCAGACGTGCATGGTGCACCTCCGCGATCGACGCCGATGCGAAGGGAACGGGATCGAATTCGGCGAACAGCTCGCTCGGTGGCTTTGCCAGCTCTTTCGTGATCGTCGCTTCCGCCCGGCCCGGCGGGTCTGGCGGCGTGCCGCTTTGCAGCAATGAGAGCTCCAGCGCCATCTCCTGCCCGACGAGATCCGGGCGCGTGCTTAGCATCTGGCCGAACTTGATGAACGTGGTTCCGAGCTCGGCGAGCGCGAGACGCAGGCGCACCGGCGTCGAGAGGTCGACGATGTTCTGGCCTGTCGACCCTCGCAGCCACCGCTGCATGCGTTCGCTGGGCACTTTCCGAAGCCGTTCCGCCAGCCCGTAACGGACCGCGACGCCGACGATCTCCCGGAACCGACGCGTGTTGCGATCGCGCTGACGGCGCCTGGCCCGCCGGTCGCGAAAAGAGAGCAGTTTCATAACACCTACCGGAGGCGTTCAGGGCAACGGGCGTTCCAGCGCTGGACACGCATGTCGCAGCGATGCGACCGGTGACGGCCGGCGGCGGGGTGACGAAATCAAGGCACGCGACGTCTCTGCGTCAGCGGGTTTTACGCTGCGCGCGAAGAAGCGGCGCGAACGTGATGCGTCGCGTGGGTATCAGTCTTGCCCTAAGCGGATTCATCGGCAAACGTCGTTCGCGTCCGCGCCAGGCTCGAATCGACAGGTGAGTTCGTTATGGCGGAGAAGGTGAGGAAATCATGAACAAGGTGATCTTTGTGGCGTTCGACAGCGAGCAGAAGGCATTCGAGGGCGATCGCGCCCTCCACGAGATGCACCGCGACGGGTTGATCACGCTCTACGACGACGCGGTCGTCGTGAAGGAGGCGAGCGGGAAGGTCGTCGTGCGCGAGCAGCCGGACGGCGGTCCGGTCGCCACGCTCGGCGGCATGGTGACGGGCGGCCTCATCGGCGTGCTCGGCGGACCTGTCGGCATGGCGGTCGGTCTGGGCAGCGGCACCCTGATCGGCGCGGCGTTCGATCTGACGCGTGAAGGCGTCGCGGGCGAGTTCGTCGAGGACGCGGGCGCGCGTCTCGAGCCCGGAAAGGTCGCGCTCATCGCGGAGATCGACGAAGAGTGGCAGGTGCCGCTCGACACGCGCATGGAAGCGCTCGGCGGAACGCTCCTGCGGCACACGAAGCTGCAGATCGAGGACGCCTACATCGAGCGCGACATCGAGAACTCGCAGAAAGAGCTGGAGTACCTCGAAGCCGAGAAGCTCGCGAGCATCAAGGCCTCGGAGACCGAGAAGGCCCGCAAGCAGGCGGAGAAGCTGCAGGCGAAAATCGACGCCGCGAAGCAGAAGGTCGCCGAGAAGGAACGCACCCTCACCGCGAAGATGCAGTCGCTGACCGAAGAGAGCCAGGACAAGGTGTCGGCGCTCGAAGCGCAGAAGGCGACCGCGAGTGCGGACGCGAAGGCGCAGCTCGACCGCCGTCTGGTGGACGTGCAGGGAAACTACGCCCGGCGGATCAAGCGGCTTCAGGACGCGCTGAACCGGCGCAAGGCCGCGCGCGCCTGAAGGTGGCGGCGGCGCGGGCTCCCTCGGCTCGCGCCGCCAACACTGCTCGTAAAGAACAAGACATGGCTCATCTCATCATCCTGGGCGCGACCGGGTCTCTCGGTCGCCACGTATTGCGCAAGGCGCTCGCGGCCGGCGACAAGATCACGGTTGTTGTCCGCACGCCGTCCAAGCTGCCGCCCGAGGCACAGGATCGCGTTTCGATCCACACTGGCGACCTCAGTGCCGGCTTCGACGTCGATGTGCTCAGAGGACAGCAGGCCGTGATCAACTGCGCTGGCCATGTCAAGGACGGCGACACGTTCGTGGCTCTGGTCGATCGGATCGTCACCATCGTCAACGGGCTTCCCGTCGCAGAACGGCCAGTCTGCTGGTTTCTCGCGGGCGCGGCACTCCTCGACATCGGCCCATCGGGCCGTCCTTCCGTCGATCTGCCGGCGGTGAAGTCCACCTATTGGCCGCACCAGGCCAACTTCGAGCGGCTGACGCGGTCGTCTCTGGATTGGCGACTATTGTGTCCCGGGCCGATGGTGGATCAACCGGTGCTCGGGGCGAACCGCCTGCGCATCTCGCTCGACATCCTGCCGGTTGACGTGCCCGCGTCCGCAGGAGCGCCGACAGACTCGCTGCTGCCCGTGTTCGCGTCGTTGATTCCGCAAATGACCGTCTCTTACTCGGATGCGGCGGCGGTCATGCTCGCGAATGTCGATCGCGGCAATCGCATGTCTCGCCATCGTGTGGGGCTGGCGCTGCCAGCGGGCACGCAGCGGCAGAAATCTCGGTGGACGGGTGAGAGAGGAGAAAGAACATGACACGTGCCAAAAACATGACCCTGTCGTCGACGGTCAGGAATGCCGCGTACTGGGTGAGCACCGGATTTGCGGCGCTCGCCCTCGGCGCGACCGGCCTGCAGATCTGCTGCGCGTGCCCGCGATCATGGAAACCTCGCGCATCTCGGCTATCCGACATACTTCGCCACCATTCTCGGCACGTGGGAACTGCTCGGTGCTGCGGCACTCGTCGCACCGGGCCTGCCGCGCCTGAAGGAGTGAGCGTACGCCGGGATGTCCTTTACGCTCACGGCGCCGACCTGTCGCACGCGGCATCGGGCGATCCAATAGGGAAGGTTCTCGTACCTCTTGTGCTGCTCGGCGCCGTCGTCGTGTCGTGCACGTTACGACCGGCCCGTCGGGCGCTCGTCATCACCGAATTCGCCGGGCGGCAGGTCGCATGACGATGGTGGGTGAATCGGCAGCTCGACGAAATCGCCGTAAGACAATATGAGGGCGGCGGGACACGCAGCTGCTGGTGAGGTGGGTCGCGACTGTTAAGCTCCTCTCGAGAATCGCCATTCTGAAAGGAGCGCAGATGATGACAGCCACGACCCAACATGAGAAGTCTACCGCAGGCGCTGCTGACCGATTGCTGCTGGCGATCGAACTTGGACGACGGCAATGGAAAGTCGGCTTGACCACGCAGCGGGGGCAACGTATCTGGCGCCGAACGTTGCCGGCGGACGCCTGGGATCGCATGCCGGAGGAGATGGCAGCCGCGAAGAAGCGCCTGGACCTGCCCACGGATGCGCCGGTGACGAGCTGCGACGAGGCAGGACGGGACGGGTTGTGGATTCACCGATATCTCGTCGGCGCGGGTGTCGACAATCTCGTCGTGGACTCGTCGAGTCGTGAGGTCAATCGCCGCGCCCGACGGGCGAAGACGGACGCGATCGATCTGACGAAGCTGCTGTCGATGCTCCGGCGCCATGTCGGCGGCGAGAAGAAGGTCTGGCGTGTGGTGCACATTCCGAGCGCCCAGGACGAAGGGCGGCGGCAGCCCCATCGGGAGCTCTGGGCGTTGAAACGCGATCGGACGCGCGTGACCAATCGCCTGACCGGCTTGCTCGCTACCGTCGGCGTCTATGTCAAGGTGGACGCGACACTCCCCACGCGTCTCGCTCAGGTGCGGCAGCGGGACGGTCAGCCGATCCCGGCGACGCTGCGGGCCCGCGTGGCGCGCGAGTGGGAAAAGGTCACGCTCTTCACCTCGCAGATCCAGGCGCTCGAACGCGCGCGCCGGCTCGAGTTACGCCAGGAGGGCGATACATCGGTGGCCATGGTCCGTCGACTCTTAGAACTGCGCGGCATCGGCGGGCAGACGGCCTGGCTGTTCGTGACGGAGCTCTTTGCGTGGCGGCAGTTCCGCAATCGTCGCGAAGTCGGCGGCATCACGGGCATGGTTGGGACGCCGTACAGAAGCGGGCTTCTCCATCATGAACAAGGCATCAGCAAGGCGGGCAATAAGCGGGTCCGCGCGATGGCGATTCAGATTGCGTGGGGCTGGCTGAGTCATCAACCCCCAAGTGCGTTGGCGCAGTGGTACGCGCGCCGGTTTGCACGCGGCGGGTCGGTGGCTCGAAAGATCGGCATTGTGGCGGTCGCCCGACGCTTGGTGATTGATCTGTGGCGCTATCTCGATGCCGGCGTCATCCCGGAGGGTGCGATTCTCAAGCAGCACGCGCTCGCGACGAATGGAGGCCCCGGTACATCAGACGCGGATTGATCGATTGACCAGTTTCTCGCCGGGGAGTTATGTCGCGCCCTGGCGACTCAAGCTGGTGCGAACGACCCGGCACTTGATCACGGGTCTTTCAGAGGACCGTCCGTAAGATGGGGCTCGTTCGCGTAAGGCTGCTCGGCGCTACGGAGCGCCTACGTTATATGGTGACCAGTCCGCTGCGACTGGCACGAATAGGAGTTGGTCGTGGCCTGAGTTTGACGACCACGCGAACCAGCAGCCGCCAGCTCGAGACAGGTTTGTTCGACCGCTCGCACGAGAACGTCGGCGCTGTCGTCGCCGTCATGATGGAGTGGAGGTGTGTGTATCGATCTTGGAAACCGCTGAGGACTTGACAGCGAGCGCCCTCATAGGAGGAGTGATCGCGGAACATTGGAGGACTTATCACAATTCGTGTCCGAGAAACTGTAAGCGTCTTGGTGAGAGATTGAAACAGCTGGAGATGTCAGATTGGATATGCATGAAGGGGTGTTTTGCGCTATTCTGATCGCGACTGCTCGCAACTCGTTGATTCTAAATGGAGAGATGTCCGAGTGGTTGAAGGAGCACGCTTGGAAAACGAAGCTCGCCAGCGATAGTGAGCCACTCCGACGCGCCTCAAGCCACACGCGATCAGATACTTAACCTTCCGAGAGCATCACTCGGTGTGCCGCCGTAAACCTCGATGTTCGTCGGGGTTTTGAGCCTTACGTATCACAGTCCTATCACAATCGGCGAGACGACTTCCGAAGCGCAACAACGATGTGCTTCTGCCTACCCAGATAGGCGGTGACGGGCGCAGCACCCCTACGTCAAGGGACAGCTGGGATCTACGGCCCTCAGCAGGCTTTCCGTCGCAAACCGCTCTGAGCATCAATGATCGAGCGAGTCAATTTCCCGCGACATCTGCTCTTCGCGCAATGCATCGCCGAACGCCTTGTGGACCCGCCTCAAGCGTCCGAGCGTCTCTTCATCGCGGAGTAAGTCGACAACGCGTGGTTGCTCCTCCAGGGATGCCGGAATGACCACGAGCAACTGGCGACATGCACGCAGCCCAGCCAGACTGAACTCGAGGTCCTGACGGATCGCGTCAAGCTGGAGCGGCGACAGAAGCCCGTGTTCGAGTGCCGCTTCGCTGAAGCCGCACAGCAGCGCACACCAGTGATAGTAAGAGCCGAACGGATGATCGGACATCGGATCGTCGTCGTCCCACCCGTTGGCAAGTTCTCGGTCGAACGCCGTCCTCGCTTCGTCAGCCCACGCCCAGTGTCGCAACAGGCACGCGAGACGGTCCAGCGATGCATCCTTGAGTGACCCATTAACGGGCGCGCCAGCGTCGACCTGTCTATCCATTTGATTGTTTGCCTGTCGTTGCTTCGTTCATCGCCGGCATCGCCGTTCGCTTCGCGGGCGGGCTCACCGCTCAGGGAAAAGGGCCCCATCGCTAGAGCGCGTCAAGATTCCCGCGAGTCGCAACTCGTGGAGCACGGCGTCGGCGAGATCAAGGGCCACGCTAAACAGTCGGGCGGCCTGGTGTACAGTGAGACGCCGCCTGCTTAGCGGTGTCCGGCCTGTTCTGGACCACGCTCCCTGCGACACTCTATCGCTGCTGGAGCGCCGGCTGGCCGAGCCACTCGTCGAACCGGATGTCACCAAGTCGGGCCTCGCCCCAAGGCACCAACGAACGTTCATCGAGCTCGGCGCCGAAGTACCGTGCGTGCGGATCGGCCACCACCTCGCGGGAGTCCTTGTACGCGGCGAGCCCCTGACGGATTAGCTCGTCGAAACGGAACTGTTGCGGACCGGCCACTTCAATGGTGCCGTTGACTGGGGTGTCCACGGCCACCCTGCCCACCGCCTTCGCGACGTCATCAGCCGCCATAGGCTGAAAGAGCACCGGTGGGAGCCGGACTGTCGCTCCAACAGTGGCTTCATCGGCAATGCGTTTGACGAACTCGAAGAACTGGGTGGCGTGAACGATCGAGTACGGGATCCCACCGCTCTTGATCAAGGTCTCTTGAGCACTCTTGGCGCGGAGGTATGGACTGTCCGGTATACGGTCCGTTCCGACGACCGATAACGCTACGTAATGCCTCACCCCGGCCGCTACGGCATATTTGAGGATGTTGCGCGTGGACGTCGTAAAGAAGTCCATGACGGCTTTCTCCTCGAAGGACGGAGAGTTCGAGACGTCGACGACGACGGCCGCCCTGCGAAGTACATCGGCGAGGCCAGCACCGGTAAGGGTGTTCACGCCGGTGTCTGGCGATGCTGGTAACGCCTCGTGGCCCTGTGCTTTCAGGCTGGCCACCAGCTTGGAACCGATGAGGCCGGTGCCTCCGACAATGACGAGTTTCATAGCGATGTCCCTTCTGTGTGTTGCCGGATCACAGTTGCGAGCCGATCAAGATGACGGAACCATAGTTCACGCTGTGAACGGGGATTGACCAGGCAGACGACAGCGCCGGCCAGCTTTCGATCGCCCGCTGCTGGCTACCGGGAGTGGCGAATGAGGTCGCGCTCGGCGGCCAGCCAATCGTCGACATCCTGGCCATCCCGCCTCCCGCGCATCTCGTAGAAGCGGTATGCGAGTTGGGCGATCTCGTCAGGTGAAGGGTGCTCCCCGCCGTTGCTGGTGCGCTTCGTCATCATTCCTTCGCCGGTGAGGGCCGCCGCGATTTCAGAAACGGTCATGGTTGCACCATCGACATGCTCAGGTTTGAGAACTTGGCCCGTCTTCGTAGCGCAGCTTCCTGCTGCGTACGCTATTGACCGGATACCGACAGGCTTTGTGACGCCTCAGCGCAGCGGACGAGGTGTGTGTGACCTCCTCAAATCGAGCTCATGCTGATGTCGTCCTTGAGACGACCGTGAATGCCAACAAGATGCAGGAGTAGAAGTGTTCCGTGCGATCAGCGAATCGTGACCGATTCCCGCCGGAACCACGACTATCGCGAGCGCCTGATTGTGGCGTCAGGCCGCAGCCACGCGGTCGGGCATGGAGACGACGTCAGACGCAAGGAGGCCTTCGAGACCGGCGAGCTCGCCTCGCTGGGTCGCGGCGATGAAGCAGTCGAGAAGCCGTCTTTGGTCGACAGGACTCGCAGGTCTCCGTCGGCCACTGGCAATGTGCTGCCGAGCGCGGCTCACTACCTGGCGCACGTTTGCTTCTTCAAAGCGAAGAATGGCTGCGATGTCGCGATACGCATAGTCGAACGCCTCTCGGAGGATGTAAGCGGCTCGTTCGGCGGGCGACAGCCTTTCCAGTAGGACCTGTAGTCCAGACTCTAGCGCCTGCCGTCGTTCCGTCCCTTGCCCAGGGTTGGCATTAGGGTCGACTGGCTCAGGCAACCAAGGCGTGACGTGCGTTTCTCTGCGCGAGCGTGCCGACTGGATGATGTTGATCGCCAATCGAGTCGTAGTTGTCACGAGGAATGCAGCGGAATCGCGAACCAGGCCGCGATCGGCCGCCTGCCAGCGCACCCACACATCTTGCACGATGTCCTCGGCTTCCGTGGCCGTACCAAGCATTCGGTAGGCAATGCGAAAGAGACGATGTCGCACGCTTAAGAACGCCGAGAGGCCGTCGTCGTGGGTGCTGGTCTTGCCCTCCCCGGCACATGAGCCGTCCGCTATCAAAGCGGAGGGCCTTCGTCTGCTTGTCGACGCATCGGATCGGTTGGTGTCGTTTGGCTTCATGCGACACTCAAGACCAAGAGACGTGCCCGCGGCCTCGATACTTTGCCGAGTGTTTTTGACGGTATGGCGGCGGAACGCTCGCGCCGATTCACAAGTTTGCGATAAATCGGAAATCTGACTCGCGCGGTAAGACACTATCCGAAGCGGCACGACCGTAGATGGGACCAGCGCACACTGCCTGCCGATCCTTGGGCGGCGTCACACGTGACGCAGAGTGACAGGCCTCCACGTCAAAACGAGACGCGGTTCGGTCCTTCGCTCAGGCCGTCGACGTGCGGAATTGGTGTTTGTTGATTCGGTAGCGCTTGATCTTGGACTCGAGGGTGGAAGACGGAATTCCGAGACGAGTCGCCGCGCCCGTTGGTCCGAAGACCTTGCCATTGCTCTCCCCGAGAGCCTGTTCGATCAGACGCCTTTCGCCAGCATCGATCACATTGGGTAGGCTCAAGGTCCCAGTCGGGCCGGCAATGACACGAGTCGAGAGTAGCATCGCAGGAACCTGCAGAACGGGACCATCAGAGAGGATCGCGCTGTGTTCGATCACATTCTGTAGTTCCCGAATGTTGCCGGGCCAGCTGTAATCGATGAGGCGAGTCATTGACTCGGCGTCGACACCCGAAAACAGTCGCCCCAGCCGATTCGCCACCTTCGCCAAAAAATGATCGGCGAGACCCGGGATGTCTTCCCGTCGCTCTCGTAGCGCAGGCAGGTGGATTGGAAATACCGCAAGGCGATAAAACAGATCTCTCCGAAAGAGACCATCTTCAATGGCCTCCTCAAGATTGCGATTCGTTGCGGCAATGACGCGAACCTCTGCCGTCTTGGTCTGACTACTGCCGATCCGCTCGAACTCGCCTTCCTGCAGGGCGCGAAGTAGCGTAACTTGGACACTCAATGGCAGCTCGCCGATTTCGTCCAGAAACAGAGTGCTCGCATTCGCAGCCTCGAACCGTCCGACACGTTTTTGCAAGGCCCCTGTAAACGCACCCGCCTCGTGACCGAACAATTCGGACGCGACCAATTCCTTGGGCAAAGCCGCCAGATTGACGCAGACCATGGCATGCGCCGACCGTGATGACAGCCGATGAATCGCGCGCGCCACCAACTCCTTGCCGGTTCCAGTCTCGCCAGTAATTAGCACGCTTGTGCTGGTGGTGCTGACACGATGGATTCTGTCCAGAGTCTCTTCGAAGCGTGGGGCGTGTCCAACGATGCCCTCGAGTCCATTCCGCCCGACAGAGAATCCACGGCGCTCGGGTACGGTAGATTTGTCGATCGAAGCGTGCATGGCATCCTCCAGCGCTATCGAATCGGTCGACTCAATGCGTCGAGCAGCGCGCTATTGTCGAGCGGTTTCTTGAGAAAGGCGACCGCGCCCGCGCGAAGCGCATCCTCCTGCAAGCTGGCCCCATCGTGCGCCGAGACGAACACGATTCGCATCGGTCTAGGCCGTGCGATCAGCCGCTGCTGCAAGTCGAGGCCGTTCATGCCTGGGAGCTTCATGTCGAGAATGGCGCAGGCGGTTCGGTCCAAGTCGCCACGCTCCAGGAAATCTTCTGCCGAGCCGAACGCTTCGGCCCGGAAGCCAGCTGAGCGGACGAGCCGCTCGATGGACCGCCGAAATAATTCATCGTCATCGACGATCGCGACCAACGAGCTATCAGTTGGCTCCATACGCGCCACGATAGTCCTCGCCGGCGGGTGCGTCTATCGGACGTTGGGTTTAGACGGGATCTAGGACCTTAGGGCAGGGTCGGAACGAGCTTCTCTGCCATCCTGACGAGATCGGGGAGCGACGGGGCCTCCATCTTTCGCATGACTTGGCTTCGATGGATCTTGACGGTCTTCTCGGCCGTGCCAAGTTCTCCGGCGATTTGTTTGTTCAAGAGGCCTCGAACGACCAGAGTGAAGACCTGGCGTTCGCGTGGCGTCAGCGACTGATACCGTCGCTGCAACTCGGCGTGGTTCTGGTCGTGGAGCCTGGCGGTTTGGCAACGCGCGATGCCCTGGTCGATCGCGTCGAGCAACTGCTGATTGTCGAACGGCTTGGTGAGGAACTCCAGCGCGCCAGCCTTCATGGCCCGAACCGACATCGGAATATCGCCGCGCCCGGTGATGAAGACGATCGGCAATTCAAGTCTGAGTTCTGTCAACTTCGCCTGCAGTTCGAGTCCACTCAGGTCCGGCAGGTGGATGTCAAGTACCAGGCAGTCAGCGTCCTTTAGTCGATCATCACTCAGAACTTCCGCCGCGGTGCCAAACGTCTCTACGTGGAGGCCAGCCGTGCGAATCAACCGCGACAGGGCTACACACACAGCGACGTCGTCATCGACGACGAAGACCTTCGCCGACCGCCCGTTCATACGCCCCCCGTTATTACAGCTGGCAAGGCGAACCGAAACGTCGTTCCGTAATCGGGGTTCGGCGTCGCCCAGATTCGACCGCCACAGGATTCGACGATGCCGCGGCAAATCGCCAGGCCCATTCCCATGCCGTCGCTCTTTGTCGTGAAAAACGGGTTGAAGACTTGAGCACGATGCAGCGAATCGATCCCTATCCCGCAATCGGCAACAGCGACTTCGACCTGCTGCCCATTGTTTCGGTTCGCGCTAATCATCACCGTCCGAGGACGGTCATTGATCTCAGCCATCGACTCAGCGGCGTTAGTGACGAGATTGACTAGCACCTGCTGCAACTGTATGCGATCGGCGAGAACTCGCGGTGCATCGGGTGCGAGCCTCACCTCAAGTGTGATCTCCCTCTTCCGCATCGTATCGCGAGTCAACGCGATGACATCGTCAATCACGTCGTTAATGCTCAATGCAGAAGGTTCGGCAACGCCTTTGCTTAAAAGCACTCGAATCCGTGCAATCACATCGCTGGCGCGCTTGCCGGCCTCCGCGATGTCCGAGACGGCGCTCTTGACCTCACCCAACGGAGGCGCCTCCGCACAAAGCAGGGAAGCACAGGTTTGCGCGTTGGTGACCACGGCCGCGAGCGGTTGGTTGATCTCATGAGCGATCGACGCTGCGAGCTCGCCCATCGTCGTCAATCGCGTCACTTCAGCGAGTTCAGATTGCGCCATCAACAGTGCGTCGGCGGCCTGCTTGCGGCCAGTGACGTCCATGATGGCACCGATGAAGTCCAAATTGGGAAACCCGTGAACGGCAAAGCGACCCACCGTCCGCACGTGCTTGATCGAGCCATCCGCAAGTCTCAAGCGATACTCGTGCTCGAAGTCCGTGCGTTCGCGCGCGAACGCACCCGACTCGTGTACGAAGCGGGCGCGATCGTCGGGGTGAACGATGTCTGCAATCATCGGAAGCGTGGGGGCGACGTCCGGAGTGACGCCGAAGATCCGGTACGTCTCGCGCGACCAGAACAGATCCCCTGTTGCTATATTCCAACCCCAGCTGCCGGTCTGACTCAGGGCTTGCGCTTCGGTCAGAAACGCTTCGCTTTGACGAACGGCTTCCTCCGCCTGCTTTCTCTGGATGCTCTGAGCGATCGTGTCAGATATCGTTGCCAGGGTTTCCGTCGCCGCTTGGCTGATCGGTTCTCGCGAGAACATCGCCAGGACACCCACCACTTCGCTGCCGGCGAGCAATGGGAAGCCTGCAAACGCCACCATGCCTGTGGCGCGAGCCCAGTCGCGATCGCTCAAACGCGGATCGTTGAGAACGTCGTTCGTGAGGTGGGGCGTTTTCTCTTGGGCGATGAGCCCTATCTTCAAGTGGCCGAAAGGAACGAGGCGATGTGTGCCATCGAGGTGCGTATAGATTCCCGCGCTCGCCTGGAGTTCGAGGAATCGTTGATCGTTCGTCATCACCCAGATGCGGCAAACGCAGCGCCCAGATGTGTGACGACGGCTTCGGCGCAGGATTGAAGAATGCTCCTCAGCGTGTTGTCCGTCGCCAGAGCCAGGTTCACGTCCGCGCGAACGGCCATCAGTCGATTCCGTACGCGTTCCCGGTCCTCGAGGTCTCGATAGAGCTGCGAGTTCTCGAGGGATATGGCTGCCTGGGACGCGAGCACCTTCAATACGGTTGTCCGCGCAGGAGTGAAGGCGCGCGCGACGAGGCTGTTCTCGAGATAGAGAACGCCGGTGAGGCTCGTCGGTTGATCAGCGGCAAACACAGAATGGACCGGACGCGACACTGAAGGATGTAAGGATCGGCGGCAAATGGGTTCTCTTCCTGAGCATCATCCAGAATAACGTCCTGTCGAGTTCGCATCACGTAGCGAACGACGGACTCCGGCAGCACGACCGCGTTGGCGGAAGGATCTCGCCGCTGTACGGTGACGGCATCTCCTGCCGCGGCCGCCTCTGCCTGAATGAGGAGCTGATCGCCCTGAGGACGGATGAGGGAACCGCGTTCAGCGCCAGCGTGCTCGATCGCCGCGCGCATGAGACTGTCGACGAGTGGTTCCAGGACCATCCCGCCCGAGACTGCCTGCGAGATTTTCATCACTGTGGCGAGATCCAGGACTTCCGTACGCGCCAGGATCGCGCTTGTCGGTGCGGAGACCGATTCTCCTTTGAGATGGGGGCGCAACTGATCGAGCTCGCAACTTTGCCGCCGGCGTCCCAGCGCTGATAGCAATACCGCGCCTGGAGCAGATAGGTGTCCGCGAACTTGTGGAAACCACGTGCTGCATAGAATCGAGCGGCCAGCTCGTACGCGATCGCCTCATTGTTGACAAAGCCGTTGTCGCGCGCCGACGCGATGGCCTTCCCGTATAGCTGCTCGGCCTCCAGCACGCGGCCGTCGAGCCGGG
>CAWIYH010000002.1:655000-1581499 GCA_963840225.1 uncultured Acidobacteriota bacterium | reverse complement strand
CTTGGGCGCAGGGGGTCGCTGGTTCGAATCCAGTCGCCCCGACCAATAAGTACGGCCATGATCGCGATGAGCGCTCATGGCCGTTTGGCTTTGTGGGAACAGCGTGGGAACTCGTGGGTCCACCGTGGGTCCAAGGCGCCGGGTAGGACTGCTCGGCAGGCGCGAAACTCGGCTACGTCCACGCCTTGGCTTGGGAGCGGCGTAAAATGACTGTCTATGGGCTACACGCGCATCACCACCGACCCTGGTCAGATGGGCGGGGTTCCGTGCCTGCGGGGCCTCAGGATCCCCGTCGCGACGGTTGTCGCACTCGTCGCCGAGGGGCAGACGACGGACGAGATCCTCGCGCTGTACCCGGACCTCGAAGCCGACGACGTCCGCGAGGCCCTTCTCTTCGCGGCTGAGGCAGTTCGGGAGCGAGCGTTGCCCCTCGCCGCGCGCGAATGAGGTTTCTGATCGACAACGCCCTCTCGCCCGCACTCGCGGTCCTGCTCACCGACGCTGGCCATGACGCCGTCCACGTGCGTTCGCTGGGCTTGCAGCACGCACAAGACATCGACATTTTCGACCGATCAGCCGCCGACGACCGTGTCCTTGTGTCCGCCGACACCGATTTCGGCACGCTACTGGCCACCCGTTCCGCACGGAAGCCTTCGGTCATCCAGTTTCGCGGCTCTGGCAGCCGCAAGCCTGACGTGCTCGCGCACACTCTGCTCGCGAACCTCTCGCAATTCTCGGAAGCGCTGGAGCGCGGAGGCATCGTGACGCTGGAACCCTCACGCATCAGGATACGCGCGCTTCCAATCGGCGGCACGACGAACGAATCGCGGTAGGCCCAGTCCGACATGGCTCCCGACGGATCCCTTGGATGAACGATTCGGAGCACTGCTGTCGTGATATCAGGACCTATCGACCGGACATCGGCACCGCAGGCCAAGATCGCGCTGTTCCGTTCGTTGTTCCGCGGTCGCGCCGACGTGTACCCTCGGCGATTCGAGAATCGGCGAACAGGCAGAGCGGGTTATGCGCCGGCATGTGCCAACGAATGGGTGCGCGGCGTCTGCGAGAAGCCGCATGTGAAGTGCGCGGAATGTCCGAATCGCCGGTTCCTTCCGGTGACCGACGACGTCATTCGGTGGCATCTGTCTGGCCGAGATCCGGACGGTCAGCCATTCGTCGCCGGTCTCTACCCGCTCCTTCAAGACGACACGTGCTTCCTCCTGGCGGTTGACTTCGACAAGGCCGGCTGGCGTGAAGACACCGCGGCATTTCTTGACACGTGCCGCCGGCTTGGTCTTCCTGCGGCACTCGAACGCTCACGCTCCGGCCGAGGCGCACACGTCTGGTTCTTCTTCGAGGACGCCATTCCTGCCGCCGTCGCCAGACGGTTGGGATCCCACATCATCACCGAAACCATCGAAGAACGCCCCGATGTCGGCTTGGATTCATACGATCGCCTTTTTCCGAATCAGGACACGATGCCGCATGGCGGATTCGGCAACCTGATCGCTTTGCCGCTTCAGAAGGGGCCACGCAACCAGGAGAACAGCGTCTTTCTCGATGAGAGCTTTGAACCGTGGCGCGATCAATGGGCGTTCCTCGCGAGCCTCCAGAAGATAGAAAGGTCTCAGGCTGAAGCACTCGTCCAGGAAGCCGAACGACGCGGGCGCATTCTTGGCGTGCGCCTTCCGCCGCAAGAGGACGGAGAGGGCGAACCGTGGATGGCTCCACCTTCACGCCACCGTAAAGAGGCTCCGATCGTCGGAGAGCTGCCTTCAACGTTGGAACTGGTTCTTGCCAATCAGATCTACGTCAGCAAGGACGGGCTGCATCCAGGTCTTCGAAACCGGCTGCTTCGGCTCGCCGCGTTTCAGAATCCCGAGTTCTATCGAGCGCAGGCGATGCGGCTGTCGACGTACGACAAGCCTCGTGTGATCGCTTGTGCGGAGGATCACCCCCACCACATCGGTCTGCCTCGTGGCTGCCTCGATGATGTCCGTCCATCGCTGGCCGGTCTCGGCATTCGCGCAACGATTCGCGATGAACGGTACACCGGCGACCGATTGGACGTCGTCTTTCAAGGGCAGCTTCGGCCAGAACAGCAGCGCGCGGCTGACGCGATGCTCCGACATGACACGGGCGTCCTGGCGGCGACGACGGCATTCGGCAAGACGGTAGTCGCAACATGGCTGATTGCCCAGCGCCAGGTCAGCACCCTGGGTGCTCGTTCATCGACGTCAACTGCTCGATCAGTGGATTCAGCGGCTCTCCACATTTCTCGACATCCCTGCCAAGTCAATCGGCCGGATTGGCGGTGGACGAAGCCGTCCGACTGGAGTGCTCGACGTCGCGATCATCCAGAGTCTCGTGCGAAGGGGCATGGTCGACGATCGCGTCGCCGCGTACGGTCACGTGGTCGTCGACGAATGCCATCACGTCTCAGCGCACAGCTTCGAACAGGTCGTCCGACAGGCCAAGGCGCGGTTTGTTCTGGGATTGTCGGCGACCGTCGCGCGCAAGGACGGCCACCATCCGATCATCGCCATGCAGTGCGGGCCCGTCCGACATCGGGTGGACGCGCGGGCGCAGGCGGCCTGGCGACCATTCGAGCACTCGTGCTGGTGCAGCCGACTGCCTTCCAGTCAAACAGGTCGCCCAAAGCGGACAAACGCCTCGAGTTTCAGGCGCTGTGTCAGGAACTCGTCGAGGACCAGGTGCGCACCCGGCGCATCTGCGAGGACGTGATCGCGTCGGTCCAGGCGGGGTGTTCACCACTCGTCCTCACAGAACGGAACGACCACCTTGCCCGTCTCGAGGAAGAGCTGGGAACGAGCGTCCGTCACGTTCTCGTCCTGCGCGCGGGAATGGGTAGGAAGCAGCGCAAAGAGATCACCGACCGGCTGGTCGCCGTACCACGAGACGAAGGGCGCGTCATTCTCGCGACGGGCAGGTACATCGGCGAGGGGATTCGACGACCCACGTTGGGACGCGCTGTTCTTGACAATGCCGGTCTCATGGCGGGGAACGATCGCGCAATACGCAGGACGCCTGCATTGTCTATGCGACGGCAAACGGGCCGTGCGCCTCAACGACTACGCCGACCTCAATGTGCCGATGCTCGCGCGCATGTTCGACCGACGGTGTCGTGGCTACGAGGCCATCGGGTACACGATCCTCCTGCCGGCGAGTGCGATTCCGGGATGGCCCGCCGATGTCATCCTGCCGTCCGACCCGGCATGGAAACGAGATTACTCGGGCAGCGTGCGACGGCTCGTTCGGGACGGCGTTGATACGCCACTGGCCAGCCTGTTCGTTCACGCCGCCCGGCCCGTGCCCGTCGACGGCGAAGGTGCCGACCGAGCCCGGAGTGCCACCGAGGCGTTTCTCTTCCGGCGATTGGAGACGCTAGCCGAGACCAAGGGGCGGTTTCGCCTCAATGTGAAATTGCCCATTCCGTTCGATGGGTTTGGGGCGCTCGAGATCGATCTGCTCTGCGAGGATGCGCGGGTCGCGGTGGAACTCGATGGCGCGCAGCACCTCGCGGATGGGGTCGCCTACCGCCGGGACCGACGGAAGGATCAACTCCTTCAGGAGAACGGCTACCTCGTCTTGCGGTTCCTCGCCGAAGACGTGGGCAAGGAGCTGGACCTGGTGCTGGACACCTGTCTGCACGCTCTGGCTCGACGCCGAGCCGAAGCGAAAGCGGAACCGCTCCGGTTCGTACGGCAGGACCGAGACGCTTCGTAGGGACCAAGTCTGACAAGCCGGCGGACGGAATATCACGCCCGGTCACCTCCGATCGAGACTTCCCAGTTGTCATCGTGCCGGCGAACATGAATCGGAATCGTCTTCGGCCCGTCAAGGGCGACTGCGCGAAGCGAGTTGAGCGGGTACGCCGCGCCTGCCGCGACCACGACCATCAGGCGCAACAGTCGTTCGGCCGTGGTGCCCATCGGGGTTCGACCATGCTCCCAGCGTGAGACCGACTCGGGCGTCGCTCCCAAATGCTGGGCAAGACCGATGCCCGACAGCCCGAGCTGCTTTCGCAAGAATCGAATCTCTGATGACAAGAGACGTTGCCGCTTGCCGACAATCGCCATGGCGACCGCGCGCGTCAGCCCATCGACATCGGGAACGACCGGCTCTGAACGGCGACATCGCGGGCAGGTGACGACCGTGATGTCGTGCAGAACAATGTTGGACACGCCCATGAGTTTGTAGGGACGTTCGGCGCGCTTGCGCTTCTGCAGGCGGTTGTTCCCACACGCCTGGCACGACTCCATACCTCGGTATCTCCAGAACTTGATATATTGTCAAGTTGTTTCTTGGGCGCAGGGGGTCGCGAGTTCGAATCTCGCCGCCCCGACCACTTCTCTCGGGGACAGAATCCGTCACATCCAGGTCACCGCCGGATTCGCAAGCGTCGAAGAGGTGAGACGCAGGGCGGAGGGCATCGCCGGCGGACCGGCACCGGTGCGCGCGTACATCGAGAAGCTGCTGCCAGACGTGCTCGAACGCCGGATCGAGCCTGGGCGCGTGTTGGATCGTGTCACGAATATCGACGGTGTCCCCGATGGCTGCCGCGCGATGAACGAGCGTGAATCGATCAAAGGAATGATCGAGTTCTGACCGCATCTCGCTGAAGGCGATGCCGAGAAGAATGTCACCTTTGGATTGGATCCGGCTCGATTGGCCGGGCGATTGCGCGGCGCCTGAGCGCAGGCAGGCACCTCCTGCGTGTCTGTGCTCGGAGGAAGCGGACGGCGAGATCGGCATGCGCGTCAACGTGGCCGTGGCGCGCCGACCTGCCGGCGGCCGACGCTGCGCTCGCCGCGAGCGAGAATGGGGGCTGGCCCCGGCGCCTAGTCTGTCCAGTTTCAGCCTCTGGCCTCTTGTGCTGATCGCATGACTGAAGAGCAGATCCTCACCGTTGATGTCGACCACGCATCAAGATCCACAGAATTGAAGCCGGCCTCGAGAATCAACGCCGCCGTCGTCTTTTTTGCTGCCTCGTGGTCCCCGTTGGCCCTTTAGAATGTTGCCACTCGAAGTCACGCGAGGGAGCGGCCGGCGTTGCAAATCCTCATGCGCTGTTTCCAGGAGTTCGCTCTCGTCGGAACTGCTCTGGCTTTGGCGCCGTTTGGGGTGCCGACGACGGTATTCTGGATTTATGTGTGCGCGTCGCTGCTCTTGCTCGTCGGCCTCATCAAGGTGTTCGCTGAGCTGCCCCAGGAACACGGCGTCGACAAGATCATGCCGTTCGGCCGACTGTTCTTTGCGATTCCTATGGCGGTTTTCGGCTCCGAGCATTTCACCGCCACGGCGAGTATCGCGACCCTCGTTCCACGCTGGATTCCAGCGCACGTGTTCTGGGTCTATCTGGTGGGCGTCGCGTTTCTTTGCGCGGCCCTCGGTATGGCGGTTCTCGTCCAGGCACGGCTGGCAGCCACTCTGGTCGGCATGACGATGTTCATCTTCGTTCTCGTCATGGACATGCCTGCCGTCGCTGCGAACCCACACAACAGATTCCTTTGGGCGCTGGCACTCAGACAGCTCGCCTTCAGCGGCGGCGCCTTCGCTTTCGCGATGTCGCCGTGGATCGCTCGGCCGGGACCGCCGTCGCCCGCGCGGGCGACCGCGGTACTGCCCGCCGTTGCTCGATTCTTCGTCGGCATGCCTTCGGTATTTTATGGGGTTGAGCATCTGCTGCACCCGGCATACGTGCCAGGAATTCCGCTGCAACGGCTCGCTCCCGACTGGATTCCGGGGCAGATGTTCCTGAGCTATTGTGTCGGGGTGATGCTGATTCTCGCAGGCGCCTGCCTGCTCACAAACAAGAAGCCACGCATGGCAGCGACGTCTTTAGGGCTCACGATTCTGTTGACGGTGTTGTGGGTGTACCTGCCGATGCTCCTTGCAGCGCCCGGAGACGTGGTGGCCTTGAACTATTTCTTCGACACGCTGCTCTTCTGCGGAGCCATCCTGCTGTTGGCGAACGCGATGGAAAAGGAGACGGCGGTGGCGCGGACCTAACCCACGTCAAAACACGTGGTGCCGCGCAGCTCGGCAGAACGCTTCCATGCCACGTTGGACCCCCTTGGGCTTTGCCGCGGCGGGCTTCCCCTTACGTCGAAGATTTCGACTTGCCAGACCTGTTGAGGGCGACCGCTTGGCGAACGAGCGCCTTGAAGGCGGACGGGGCAACTTCTTCTCCTTCGTGGATATCGATCGCTCGGCGTACGTGTCCGTCGAGACTCGAGTTGAAGAGACGGGCCGGATCCTTCAGAGACGCGCCCCTGGCGAAGGTCAGCTTCACGACATTCTTGTAGGATTCGCCGGTGCAGATGATGCCGTCGTGCGACCACACCGGGGTGCCGGGTTTGGTGGGTTTGACCCACTTCCACTCCTCGACGACGTCCGGATCTGCTTCCGTGATGAGCGTGCGCATCGTGCTGAGGGCTTTCCCGCGCCAGTCCCCGAGCTCGGCGATTCTGTTCGAGATGAGCTCCGAGGCCGGCTGGTGTTGGCTCGCGCCCGACTTTTTCATGGTCCCATCCGTCATCGCCGCAGCCGGGCCAGCCCCGGAAAGGCGATGGCTCAGCGCGCGGTCAAGCGCTCGCCGGCGTCTCCGGCGCGCGGCGCCAGAAGAAGTACGAGAGCGCCCAGAGCACGCCGGTCCCCGCCGCCCAGCCCCACGCCTCCGGGCCATCGCCCACCGAGAGATGAGCGATGAGCGCAGAGAAGAGGGTGATGGCGAAGCCCGCGTAGGCCCACTCCTTGAGCCGCGCCGGCACGGGTGCCATCAGCAGCACCACGCCAAGGAGCTTAGCCCACGAGAGCTCCACCCGGAAGTAGGCGGGGAAGCCGAGGTGGGTGAACGCCTCCGCCACCTGCGGCAGGTGCAGTTGCGCGTAGGCGGTGAAGCCTATCTGCAGGCAGAAGAGCGCGGTGACGATCCAGAATCCGATGACGATTCCTTTGGAGCGGCGCACGCTCAGGTCCGTAGGCCAGAGGGCCGGCTTCTGCAGAGTCGACTCCATGGATTCCTCCTCCTACGGTTCAGGACTTCGGGGCGTCGGGCGACCAACCGGCCGTCTCGGCGCCGAACTGCTTGGCGTACTCGGCGTTCAATCGCTGCCAGCCGCCGAACTTCATGGCCTCGGGGCCGACGATGCGTCCGATGGGCTGACCGGCGAGCAGCCGTTCCAGCACGTCGAAGCAGATGTGCCACCCGGCAGCCCCCATCGAGATGAAGCGGCGATCGATGTTGGTCCACAGCGTCAGGCGGGTGCCGCCATCCAGGGCGTCGAGTTTCCACCGCATATCGAAGCCACCCCAGTTGTACTCGAGCACCTTGGGCGCGTCGGCTCGCGTGACTGTTGTTTCGGTCACATGCGGCGTGGGCGCTCCCACGGTGGTGAGTTTCACCGTGGTGCCAACCGTCGCCAGGCTCCTATCGGCGTCAAAGGGCGCCCACTCGCGCAGATGCGCCGGGTCGGTAATCGCCTGCCAGACTGTTTCCGGCGCGTGGCGCAGTTCTCTGACGAGAATGAGCGTCCATTGCTCTCCGTCCTTTCGGACCTCCGCCCCGCTGGCCGGGCCCGGTGCGTACTGCTCGCGAACGGTCATTTTCTTCTCCTTGTCTTCCTTTTCGTTGGTGTCGATCGATCCATGCGGTCGAGGTGGCGTTCGAGCGCGTCCACGTGAACGGACCAGAACCGACGGAACGGAGCCAGCCAGGCATCCACCTCCTGAAGAGGTTCCGGTTTCAGCCGGTAGAGACGACGCTGTGCGTCCACCGTGGATTCCACGAAACCGGCCTCGCGCAGCACGCGCAGGTGCTTCGAGACGGTCGGCTGCGGCATGCGCAGGCGCCGCTCGATCTCTCCCACCGACTGTTCGGACGAGACCAGGAGGCTCAGGATCGCGCGCCGGTTGGGCTCCGCAATGATTTCGAAGACAGATGCCACGCTCTTTATATACTTCACACAGCATATACGTGTCAAGGCACATACTCGGCGCATTCCGGTCTCCACCTCAGCACGACAGTGCCTGCCCCGGGTGCACGGCGAGACCCAAGAGGTACGGCGTCGACGGGACGTGACGCTGAACGGCGCAAACGCCACGACGTGCCATACTCTGTGAACCGACTCGAGCAGTCCAGTTTCCCGTGTGGCGCGTTCTTTCGTGGTGCCCGCCGTCAGCGAACGAGCCTCGACGCGGCGCGCTGAGAAAGAGGAGCAAGGTCCGGTGGCGCTCGCCCGTGGATTGATCCGTGACGTCGACGGCGTACCGCGGTGCGGGTGGGCCGGCGGCGATCGCCTGTACGTCGACTATCACGACCGCGAATGGGGACGGCCGGTCACCGACGACAACCGGTTGTTCGAGAAGATTTGTCTCGAGGGATTTCAGGCGGGGTTGAGCTGGCTGACCATCCTTCGCAAGCGGGACGCGTTCCGCCGCGCGTTCGCGGGATTCGACATCGAGTGCGTGGCGCGATTCGGAGCGCGCGACGTGGCCCGCATGCTCGGCGACAGCGGCATCGTCCGGCATCGGGGCAAGATCGAGTCGGCGATCAACAACGCCAGACGCGCGTCAGACCTGCGCGTCGAGCATGGCTCGGTGGCTGCCTACGTCTGGCGGTGGGAGCCGGACGCGCGGTCGCGGCCGCGACGGATCACGAAAGACGCGCTGACGCGCCTCGGACCGCCGGCGGAGGCCATCGCCCTCAGCAAGGACCTGAAGCGGCGCGGATGGACCTTTGTGGGCCCCACCACGATCTATGCGTTCATGCAGGCGATGGGCCTCGTCAACGACCACATCGAGGGGTGCGCCAGCCGCGGAGCCGCGGACGCCGCCCGCGCCTCGCTGACGCGCGCCTTCCGGACAGGCGGGCCACGGCGGCCGTCACTCGGCGAGGGATGACGCCGCGGTCGTCGCGGCTCGGCTGTTTCGCACGTGCGCATCGGTTCGCCGTGTGACGGTCCGCCATCGATCGATCGAGCCGTGCGGCCGGGGCCGGCCGTCACGATTCGGCGCACCCTCGGCGCGACCGCTCACTTCCTCGAGCGGCGTGGGCAGCAGCCGCTGGATCGCCGACAGCAGCCCGCGGTCTGCGGCGGTCACCAGCGACACGGCGCGGCCGGGACGGCCGGCCCGCCCCGTCCGTCCGATCCGATGAACGTAGTCGATCGGAACAAGCGGCAGATCGTAGTTGACCACGAGCGGCAGCTCCGCGATGTCGAGCCCGCGCGCGGCGATGTCGGTGGCCACCAGCACGTTGATGCGGCCGGCCTTGAAGTCGCGCAGCACGCGGGTGCGTGCGCCCTGGCTCTTGTTGCCGTGGATCACCGCCGCGGCAAGGCCGGCACGGGCGAGCTGCTGGCCCACGCGGTCGGAGCGCCGCTTCGTCTTGCAGAAGACGAGCGCCCGGCCCACAGGGGCCTCGACCAGCACGCGCACCAGCGCGTCGCCCTTCGCGCCTTCACCGACGGTGTGGATGCGGTGGGTGACGGTCGCCGACACCACCTCGGCGCCGGACACGTCGATTCGGACCGGCTCGCGCGTGAAGTCAGCCGCGAGCCGCGCCACGTCCGCCGAGAGGGTGGCCGAGAACAGGAGCGTCTGTCTCGCCGCCGGCAGCGCCGCGAGCACGCGGCGCAAGGCTGGCAGGAATCCCATGTCCAGCAGACGGTCGGCCTCGTCGAGCGTGAGAATCTCGACGCCGCCGAGGTCGACGGTGCGCTGCTGCAGATGATCGATGAGGCGGCCGGGCGTCGCGACGACGACGTCGACGCCCCGCGACAGCGCCGCCACCTGCGGACGCATCGGCACCCCCCCGACAATCGCGGCCACGCGCGCCTTGATTTGCCCGCCGTACGTCGCCACGGACTGCTGCACCTGCAGCGCGAGCTCCCGCGTCGGCACCAGCACCAGCGCGCGCATGGTCCGCGGCGCGGGCCTGCGGGGGCTCCTCAGCAACAGGCGTTCGACGATCGGCAGACCGAACGCGGCGGTCTTGCCCGTTCCGGTCGGTGCGCGCGCGAGCAGGTCGGCGCCACGAAGGACGACGGGGATCGAAGCCGATTGAATCGGCGTTGGCTCCCGGTAGCCGAGACGCTCGGCCGAGCGGGACAGGACGTCCGACAGTCCGGTGGTCGTGAACGACATGAGAGCATGCTCCCGAATTGCCTGGAGCTCTCGTCAAGCCGCTGCAGGCCAGGTGTGTGTCCCCGGTCCGGAATGGGACGCGGGGCGGATATCGTGTCGAGCTAAGCAGAACAGGAGGAGGAGCGAGTCAGGGAAGGCTCGTCACGCCAACGGACAGCAGAGCGCGGAAGATCCGAAGACCTGATGATATCACGTCTGCGCGTCCGTGGTATCGACTATAGTGAGAGGGGTCAGTTCGTACTGAGCCCGCCAGCGTTTCGAGCTGCGCCTTCCCTCACGGGCGCGCGCCGACAGGCCCACAGCAGCCGATCGAAGCGCGCCAATGCCCCAGACGGTTCCCGAGGACCGCATCCGTGCGGCCCCACCACCATTTCGCCGGAGGTCGCGAATGACCACAACGGTTGTCGAATACACACGATTCGTCGAGGTCCAGCAGCGTCGGGCGCGGGTGCGCGCGACACTGACCGCCCCGCCATCGCCCCGGATCCGGCCCGCGACCGACCTGCCTTCTTCGATGGACAGCGTTTGTGTGGAACCCACGGCCAGTGACGCGATCCCTGGCGACGAACGGACGACGGGGTCAGGCGAAAAGACATAACACCCGTTCCCCCCTGCCGCCGCGGCCCGGGAGCCGTCAGTTGACGGCGGGCTCGAGCCGTTCTCCAGGCACCTCGAGATCCGGCATCGGTTTGCCAAGGAACAGCCGCCGGCACGCATGACCGATCCAGCGCGCCCACCGCGCCGATCGCTGCACGCGGGCGCTGTCGGTCGCAATGCCGGTGTTCGCGTACATCTGCCGGTACAGCTTGGAAATCAACACGAACGCGATACGCGCCCGCACGGATTCGACGACACGCGACCGGACCCAGACGTGCCGCCAGCTGTAGAAGCGATCCCACGCGTGCTGGGTGCCGACCCGGATCTCCTCGAGCGACATGGTGGGGTGTGCCGAGTAGAGCCTCGGACGGCGTCCTTCGGGAATGAGCCAGTGCTGCGCGATCGGCACGCCGTCGACCATCGTGCCCCGGCGCCGCTCCTCGGCCGCCCACTTCTCGTAATCGACGGTCCCCGGGAACGGCGTGAGCAGGACGAACTGGGCGAAGGTGAGATCGGCCTGTTCGGCCAGCGCGACCGTCGCGTCGAAGGTGGACGTGGTGTCGCTCTGCAACCCGAAGATGAACGAGCCGAGCACGTGGATGCCGTGGCGGCGGAACGCGCGCAGGCGCGCGACGAGCTCGTCGCCGGCCAGGTTGAAGCCCTTGTAGACGTCCTTCAGCCCCTCGCGCGTCACCGATTCGACGCCGACGAGCGCGCCGAGGATCTTCGCGCGCTTCATGGCGTCGAGGAACTCGGGATCCTCGGCCGCCTCCATGGTGATCTGCGTGTAGAAGACGAGATCGTCGGGCAGCCTGGCGAGGCGCGCCATCAGCGCGAAGCGCTCCTCGCGCAGGGCCTCGAGCTCTTGCAGCCGGGTCGGGTCCGCCCGGCGCCGGGCCTGCGCCAGATCGTCGAACGTCACGGGATAGAAGTTGTCGTCGGCGAGGGCGATGAACCGGAAGCCGAGGCGCCGCAACTCGACGATCTCGCGGACGACGCGATCGACCCCGCGCTGGCGAGGCTCCTGGCCGTCGGTCCGCCACACCGAACAGAAGGAGCAGTGTTTCGGGCACCCGCGCACGGTCTGCACCGACGCCCACATGTAGCGGCGCTCGGGCAGCAGGTCCCACCGCGCCGACGCGAACTGGTCGCCGGCGAGGCGCCCCCCTTCGTACACCGGCAGCGGCCGTCCGGCCAGGCAGTCCTCGACGACGCGGGGCCAGACGAGGTCCCCGTCTCCGCGCACGACGGCGTGCGCCGCTCCGTGCGACGCCGCCTCCTCGGGGAACAGCGTCGCGTGAATGCCGCCGTACACAACCCACGCATCCCGCTTGCGCAGCTCGCGTCCGATCTGGTACCCGCGGAGCGCATTGCCGGTATGAATGCCGATGCCGACCACGTCGCCCGCCTCGATCGTGTCGAGGTCGAGCGGATCGAGCGTTTCGTCGACGATATGCGGCTCGCCCCATCGAGCGCCGGTCGCAGCGGCGAGCACGTACAGCCAGCGCGGAGTAATCACGGCGACGCCGAACGATTGCGTGCTCGGATTCACGAGATGAACTCGCGGCATCGACAGCCCCTGTTATTCGAGCGATTCCCCGGCGGGCTCGTGGCCCCGACTCGACGGCCCCCGGACGCCGCCGACGTACCCGCGAACAGAAAGCCTGACGAGGCCTCGGACCGAAAACAGCTGCGTGCGGAGCCGACTCAACGCGCGGCGCCGCGCAGCCTCACCTGCAGCGCGCGTGCGCCGCTGATGCGGTCCTCGAACAACTCGAACGCCACCGCATCGCCGACGCTCAGCTCGTTGATTGACGTGCCCTGGCCGATGTCGTTCCGATGGAAGTAGATCTCGCGATCGTTCGCCAGCCGGATGAATCCGTAGCCCTGGCCCACGAACAGCTTCGCAATCTGCCCGTTGGACGCGACGCCATGAGGCTGCGACGGTCGCGGCCCGACGGGCTGGCGCGCCGGCGCGGCCGACCGAGGGATGCCGGAGGTGTATTCAGCCATCGACTACCAGCGCGGCTCCGAGCGCCGCCGATGCGATGGGCCACCGCCGTACCCGCCGCTCCGCTCCGGCTTGGGACGGGCCTCGTTGACCGTCAGACTCCGCCCTCCAACCTGAAACGCGTTTAGCTCGCCAATGGCCTTCTGAGCCTCTTCGTCGGTGCTCATCTCGACGAACGCGAAGCCGCGAGCGCGCCCCGTCATCTGGTCGCGCATCACGTGGACCGACTCGACCGAGCCCGCCCGCGAGAAGAGCTCCTGCAGCTCGGTTTCACCGACTTCGTACGGCAGATTGCCCACATACAGTTTTCGACCCATGCGTGTGCTCCCCTTCGTGATTGCGACCACGTCGCCGATCAGGTGCCGACGCTGCGTGGATGTCGTCTCGTAGCCAAGCTGAACTTCGGGAGGAGCGAGTCGGGACGCGGCTCGTTACGCCGGAGGCCGGCACAGTACGGGCAAGATCCAAGAGCGTCAGCGTAGCACGGACACCCGCGTCGTGCTCGAACAGCCGTTTGAACGGATGAGGCCTATCAGAGCGCGATATCTGTGACCCCGGCGAGCAGCGCCGTGGCGCGAGGCTGCGCCGCCGTATGCGTCGGCACCTGCACCGGCGCGGCGCTCGCCACGGGGCTCCGCGCCGTGCTCGACCGCGCGGACGTCGACTGGCGACGGCAGCGGGTCACATAGCCATCGCTTCGACCGCCAGCGGCACCTCCTCCCGCATTCGTCCCGCATGTCGATCAGAAGACGCCCGCGCGCCGTTGCTTGGTTTCGACTGCGTAACGCATCGCGTCGACATCGGCGGACGGGGCGCCGCGCGCCTGGAGCGTCGTGACAATCGCCGGCGCGACGCCGAGGGCGAGGAGCGCGGCGGTCGGCGCCCCTCTTTCCGATCGGTCCTCATGGAGCGGAGGTGCGGTGAGGGCGCGGAACCGCCTGGGCTCCATGGCGCGCCACCGGGACACGCCCAGGGGGCGCGGGGGCTTTGCGGCACGATCAACGGCAGCCGACGCCCGCTCGCTGACGGAATCAGGCGTCGAGCGATGGATGTTCGAAGGGTATTTCATGTGCACTCCGATCGGTGGCCGAAATGGGCCTGTCGGCGCGCACCCGCGGCACGGGGGGCACTGCTCGAACGCTGGCGGGCTCAGTGCGGTGCTGACCACGCCACTATACCGCATCCAGGGAATTCACGCCGGCCGGCAGCGGCCGCCTCGATGAAAGGCACGCGCTCTCGAACGACACCCCTTCTGGAGCAGCCGCATGGTCGATGCCCAGCCACCGGCATACGTCCATCTGCCGTCGCTGGGGTCATCGGGGCGGTGTCTGACGGGTCGTTCCCGCGGAAGGAATTTCCAGTCCTGATGGCCCGGTCTGACGACGGTCTGCTGCCGGCTGAACTGGACGGCCTGCTCGCGCGCGACATCGAACAGGAGCTCGCGCAAACGCCGTGAACGGGTGGCCGTCCGAGGGATGGGGCGCGTCGATGGTCAGGAGGGATGCCGCCCGGACGTGTGCGCCTGCCGCAGCCTCCTGCTGCCGACGCACTGTCCGGGCGGTCGCGTGCGCGGGGACGAACGCTGCCGCGCCGGCACGATCGCCTAGCGCCGCTGCCGGCGCCGGAAGGCCGATATCACGCCGCCGATGGCCATCAAGGCCAACGTCGACGGCTCCGGCACCGGAGACGGCGCGTCGCCGTACTGCAGATGGTCGACCTCGATGCCAACCGGCTTGCCTCCCAGGTAGTTGGCGATCTTGATCGCCTGGATGCCGGTGTCGTTCTGCACGCCGAAGAACCGATCCTCGGCCGTGCCACCCGTGTAGACGGCGTCAGCAATCGAAAGCGGACCGATGGTCCCCAACGACACCATTCCCGGTCCGAACGCTTCGAAGGTGACGAGGCCCGCGCCGTCGGTCCACGCCAGACCAGCAGCCGTTGGCAGCGGCGACTCGGAATCGAACGTGAATGTGACCGACCCGAGATTCTGCACCCACCAGGAGTGCCCGTTGACTCCCGATCCATCGAGAACGCCGTCGTCCATATCCACCGAGTCGGTCTGGACGCTGGCGCCGATGATCCAGCCCTGGGATGCCGTCATCCCGAAATTGAGGACGCCGTCCTCGAAGGTCTCCAGAGCCGTCGGCGATCCGTCGGCGTAGAAACCGGCAGGGATATCGGCGGCTGAGTAATATGGTGTGGCGCCGAAGAAGATCGGCGCCGCGCCTGCCGACGGCGCACATAAGAGTACGGCCGCAACGAAGAGGGGAGCGATTCGTTTGACACCCATACGGTCTCCAATCGCGGCGCCGACACCCACCAATGCTCGGAGGGTTCCGACGAGCGCGTCGACCGACATCAGTGCAAGGAACGCAGCGCGAGCAACGGATTCTTGACGCTGCTGCAACGGGTTGAATGCGCTGCACTTATCGGCTGGCAGGAACGCCCGGGATGAAGACAAGTCGTCGCGACGGGAGACCAAAGGTCACGGCCCCCGCTGAGCGGAGATTTCTGCCGCGCGATCGGACGCAACCAACGCGAGCGCACCATCATGCAGAACTGTGAAGCACCGAACGACGCGCGTGCGACGCAGCGAACGAACCGGGACGCGACGACGATCCGATTGCGCGTTGACACGCGCGCGATGCGCGCCGCTGCCCGGGTCTACTTCAGCTTCGTGGCGATGCCCTTCATCGTCTCACCGAGGGCCTTGAGGCGCATCGCGTCGCGGGGGCTGGCGCCGCCGGCGTCCTGCTCGACCTGCGCGGCGAGCGATTCGAGCTGACCCGCCGCCGCCGCCGCGCCGCTCGCGCCGCTCCGCAAACGATCGGCGCCGTCGAGCGCCGTCTTGACAGCTGCCGCGCGCGCGGGGGCGATGGCGTGATCGCGATTCAGCTGATCGAGGTAAGCGCGGCCGACGACCGGCACGGCCGGCCATGTCACGCGCCTCTGCTCCTGAACGTTCTCCTCGTCCACCCGCACCAGGCCCGCCGCCTCGATCTCGTTGGCCGAGAGGTACTCGCTCGGCAGCAGGCGGAACACGTCGAGCCCGCGCGCGATCTCCGAGCCGTACACGTAGCCGTCGTACCAGTAGGCCGACCAGAAGCCGCCGGTGATGAGCTGCTTCCCGTCAATCGGCCCGCGATCGAAGTAGCCGATCTCGATCGGTTTCCTGCTGTCGGTGAAGTCGAACATCGACACGCCGCCCTGATACCACCCCTGCACCATGATGTCGCGGCCCGGCACCGGGACGAGCGATCCGTTGTGCGCGACGCAGTTCTCCTGCTCGGTCTGCGTGGCCGGCATCTTGTAGTAGCCCTCGAACTGGAGCTTGTGGTCGACGATGTCGAAGATGGCGTCGGCGCCCCAGTTGGGCGGGTCGGTGGCGCGGCAGCGCGGACGCGTGCCGCCGCCCCACTCGTCGGTGAACACCACCTTCGTCCCGTCGTTGTTGAACGTGGCCGAATGCCAGTACGCGAAGTTCTTGTCGCTCACCGCGTCGATGCGGACCGGGTGCGACGGATCCGAGATGTCGAGCAGAATCCCGTTGCCGGCGCACGCGCCGGCGGCCAGGCCGATCTCCGGGAACACGGTGATGTCGTGGCACTGATTGGTCGTCCGCGCCGGCTGCGCGCCCTCGCCCCGCTCGCCGCCCTTTTCGAGACCCGCAATCGCTCCGGTCTTCTCGTCGGCGAAGATGCGCGGCTTGTTCACGATGGCCGCCTTCTCGGGCGCCGCCAGCGGCACCTTGATGACGTCGATGCTGAAGAGCGAGGTGTTCGGATCGTCGTTGGGATCCTTGCCGGAGCAGCCGTCGAGCTCCTCGCCCGGCCGGACCGTGCTCGTGCCCGAGCCGTAGACGAACAGGGTGTTCGGGTCCTTCGGATCGGGCACCAGCGTGTGCGTGTGCGACCCGCGGCAGGTCTGGATGGCGGCAACCTGCTTCGGGTTGCGGATGTCGCTGATGTCGAAAATGCGGACGCCGCGGAAGCGCTCCTGGCTCGCCGGCTGATCGACGCCCTGGGTGCCGCAGTCGACGCGGCCGCTCGTCTGCTCGACCGACATGAACAGCAGATGCCCGTAGATCGACACGTCGCCCTGGCCGCCGGGGCACACGACCGAGGCAACGAGACGCGGCCGCCGCGCGCTGTCGACGTCGTAGGTGTTGAAGCCGTGGAAGTTCCCCTGAATGACGTGGGCCTTGCTGAACGCCAGATCCGAGTTGGCGAAGTCCAGGCCGCTCGGCTTGCGGGGCGCGGGCGGCGTCGACGTATGGCCGGCCGGCTCGCCGGCCTTCTGCCCGCCCGGGGCCTCGCCCGCCTGGGCGGCCGGTCGCTGCTCGCCCGGCTTGCGCTCGGGCGGCGTCGGGGTGCCGGCCGGGGCCTCGGGCAGGAAGAAGCCCTTCGGCTTCGACATGCTCGACACCCGCTCCATGTTCTTCGCGGCCTGTCCGGCGTCCTGGAACCCGGGCTTCAGGCCGACGCGCGGATCGTTGGTCGCGGGCGCGGCCGGGACCTGCTGCGCCACGGCGCCCGCCGCAAGGACGGCCGACACGGCCGAGCA
Source organism: uncultured Acidobacteriota bacterium (assembly GCA_963840225.1). GTDB lineage: Bacteria > Acidobacteriota > Vicinamibacteria > Vicinamibacterales > CAVVIG01 > JBLMXQ01. The sequence continues at coordinate 1,564,158 of CAWIYH010000002.1, read as the reverse complement.
ACACAGCAACCTGACGGCAACACGTCTCATTTCTTCAACTCCTTGAGCATCGCGGTCATACGATCGATTTCCATCCGCTGATCGGCGTCGACATCGGACGCGAAGGCGAACATCTCGGAATCCTGCGCCGCGCCCGGCTGCCCGAACAGTTCCTTGACCATCGTGAGCGCGCCCCCGTGGTGCGTGATCATGCCCTCGAGGAACAGCCGGTCGAACGCCGTGCCGTGGGCCGCGGCGAGCGCGGCCATCTGCTCGGGCGTGAGCATGCCGGGCATCAGGTGGGCGCCGTGCATGTGCATGGCGTGCAGGCTCGGCACCGTCTGGCCACGCGCCTCGAGCCAGTGCTGCATGAACGTGATCTCGTCGGTCTGCGACAGCGAGATGCGCTGACCGAGCTTCTGCATGTCCTCGCTGTCGGTGTGCGTGCGCAGCAGGTCGACCATCTCCACGGCCTGTTGATGGTGGCCGATCATGCCCTGCATGAACGTCACGTCGGCGGGACTCGCGGTCAGCTTCGACGTGTCCGACGCCGTGTCGGCCGAAATCACGCGGCTCGGCTGACCGGGCGCGCCCGGCTGGACGATGGGCGGATCCTGGCCGCGGGCCGTGCCCGCAACCAGAGTCAGAAGAGCTGCGATGCGGAGCGCGGGATGGATGAGCACGCGCGGAAGCATACACCAGGGGCGAGCCGGCGGCTTCCCGAAAGCCTGCCGCCATGGGCGCGGGGTCCGAGGAGGGCCGGGAGAGCGCCCGTCGTATCATGGCCCACCGTGCGACTCACGTTCGATGACGCGTGCGCGCTCCTCGAGGCGGCGCTCGACGGCCCGCTGCGCCGGGCCGTCGTCGCCGAGGTGTCGGGAGCTTCCCGGTTCTCCGACGCGCTCCTCCGCTTGCGCGAGCGCTTCCGCGCCAACGCGATCACGTCAGGATCGGCCGGCGTCGATCTCGATCGGTACGTCACGGCGCTCGATCGCCTGACGGTCCAGGACGGCTTCAACGTGCTCCACGACTGGGACGGCGTCGCCGGCCGCGTCAACAGCGAGACGATCCCGGTCGACGTGCTCGACTACCTCGTCGACACGCGCGGCGACGAGGAGCCCGATCCGGGGGCGATCGCCATCCTCGTCGACTACTACTTCCTGAACGTCCTCGCGCTGCTGTCGCTCCGGGTCTGGGATGCGGGGAGGGCCGACGAGCAGCTTGCCCGTCTGGACCACCTGCTCGATCTCCTGCAGGGGCCCGACGGCAGCGGCCAGCGGTTCGCCGAACACTCCAGCACCCTGATTCTCATCGCGACCGCCCACTACGAGCCCGAAGAACGGGGGTACGACCGGCTGCTCGAGCGCGCCCGGACGCTCGGCGAACCCCACCGATCGCGCACGGCCATCCTCCACGGGGCGGCGATGGGAAGCCACCTTCGTTTCGGGTTCGAGGCCACCTACGCGCGCGACACCCTCGTCATGCGCGACGACAACATGGCCGACTATCCGTGGCTCGTGTTCGCGCTCTCGACGCTCATGCAGGAGTGGGTGCGGATGCGCGAGGAGGGAACCGAGGGAGAGGCGCGTGACCGCGTCGTCGAGGCGATGCTGAACGGCCTGACGGCGGATCCCCGCGCCTTCGTCGGACGCGCGACGCCCGGATCTCTGTCCGCCCACGAAGCCGAGCGGGCCTCGTTCGCGCGGCTGTTCCAGACCTTCCGGGACGAGCTCCTGGCCCAGTTCCGTACGTTCCGGCCGACCGAGCAGGCCTACTCGCCGATCTCCTTCTTCTTCAACTTCTCGCACAACGTCGTCAAAGGCGCCGTCATCGACGCGCTGATCTGGGGCGAGGCGTGGGACGTCGGGCTGGATGATCTCCTCACGGGCGTGCCCCGGGCCGGCGAGCGCGCGGCGTCGAAGGAGGCGCTCGCCAAGACGTTGATGGCCTACGCCCGCGCGAACCCTCACCGCGTGCGGGGACAGCTCATGCCGGTCATCGTCTACGATCCGCAGGCCGGCCATCGAGCCTTCGCTTTGACGCTCCGCAAGCTGGAGGAATAGGATGCTCGCCGGTGCTCCACGAATCGGATCTGCGCTACCGGCAGACGCTCGAAGGATTGCTCGAGGGGTTCCAGATCGTCGGGCCGGACTGGCGGTACATCTACGTGAACCCGGCGGCGGCCCGGCACGGACGCCGCACGCCCGCCGATCTGGTCGGACGGCTGATGTGGGAGGCGTACCCCGGCATCCGGGAGACGCCCCTCTTCGAGACGCTCTCGCGGTGCATGACGGAGCGCCGCTCCGCGTCGCTCGAGAACCGCTTCGCGTTTCCCGACGGCACCCTGCGCTGGTTCGAGCTGCGCGTGCACCCCGTGCCCGAGGGCCTCTCGATTCTCTCGCTGGACATCGAGGAGCGGAAGGCGGCGGAAGCCAGGCTGCGCGAGCAGGCCGCGCTGGCGACGCTCGGCGAGCTGGCCGCGGTGCTCGCCCACGAGCTGAAGAACCCGCTGGCCGGCGTGCGCGGCGCGATCCAGGTGATCGGACGCAAGCTGCCGGAAGGGGCTCACGAACGGTCGGTGATCGGCGAGGTGCTCACGCGCCTCGACGGCCTCAATGGCCTGTTGACCGAGCTGCTGCTCTTCGCGCGCCCGCCGACGCTGCATCCTGCGCCTGTCGATCTGCCCCTGCTCCTGCGCGCGACGGTCGACATGATGAGGCAGGATCCGGCGATGCACTCGGCTGACATCGCCGTCGAAGGCGGCGCTCCGCCGATCGCCGCCGACGGCGAGCTGCTGAAGAGCGTGTTCGTCAACCTGCTGCTGAACGCGGTGCAGGCCATGGACCGGCAGGGCACGATCCGCGTCAACGTACGGCACAACGGATCGAGCTGCGAGGTGGCGATCGCCGATTCCGGCGCCGGCATCCCGGCCGAGATCCGCGACAAGATCTTCACGCCCTTCTTCACGACCAAGCCGAGGGGCAGCGGACTCGGGCTTCCGACGGCGCGGCGCCTCGTCGAGGCGCACGGCGGCACGATCGGCGTCGCGTATCCGCCCGAGGGCGGCACGGTCGTGACCGTCAGCCTGCCGTCTGCCGCCGGTCCGCCCGCGCCATAGAGAATCCACCGTGCTGGCGCGGCATGCGCGGCCCGCCGTCATACTTGACTGCGTCAACTGCTTTCGTTGACTTCGCCGGGGCAGTCTGGTACACCTGCCGGGTGCCGACGGCCAGCCCCTCCCCCGTCGATCCGTCGGTCGTCCGCGAGATTCGCGCCTTCAACCGCTTCTACACCCGGCGCATCGGCGTGCTCCAGCCGGCGCTGCTCGACAGCCCGTTCTCCCTGACCGAGGCGCGGGTGCTCGTCGAGATCGCCGAGCGCGACGGACCGTCGGCGCGCGAGATCGCGACCGACCTGGGGCTCGACGCCGGCTACCTGAGTCGGATGCTGAAGGCGTTCGAGCACCGGGGCCTCATCCGGCGGCGCCAGTCGCCTGCCGACCGGCGGCGGCTGATCCTTGAATTCACCGACCGCGGGCGCCGCGTGTTCGCCGACCTCAACCGGCGGGCCATCGATGAAGCCGCGCGACTGGTCGCCCACCTGTCGGTGCCGGACCGCCGGCGGCTCATGAGCGCGATGACCCTGATCCGCCGTCTGGTTGGAGCCCCCGCCGCGGCGCCGGCGCCGCCGCGAAGGAGACACCCGTGATTGCCCGAGTCTGGAAAGGGACGGCCCAGCCCGACGCCGCGCATGAATACCTCGCGCATCTGCGCGACACCGTCTTCCCCGACATCGCCACGATCGAGGGGAATCAGGGCGCGCTCGTCCTCGAGCGGACCGAGGGCGGAGCCGTCGAGTTCACCGTCATCACGCTCTGGACGTCGATGGAGGCGATCCATCGCTTCGCCGGCGCCGACGCCGAAGCGGCCGTGGTCGCGCCGCAGGCGCAGGCCCTGCTGTCCAGCTACGACGGGCGCGTCATTCACTACCAGGTGCCACTGACGGTCCTGTGAACGGCAGCGGTCTGCAGAGGGGCGGGCCATGCCTCCCGCACGGCTGCCATTCTGCGATTCTTCTGCATTACAATTCTGCGCCATGAAAGTGCTGCTGCCGCTCGTGCTCGTCTCACTCGCGCTCGTCACGCTCATGGCCCAGGTGATTCCCGGCGATCGTCCCGCCGCGCATCCGCGCGGCACGCGATCGGTCGTCCTGGGGCGCCACGGGATGATCGCCACGAGCCAGCCGCTGGCGTCCGCGGCCGGGCTGCGCGTCCTCGAGGAAGGCGGCAACGCCATCGACGCGGCCGTGACCGCGGCGGCGGTCCTGTCGGTCGTCGAGCCGAACATGAACGGGATCGGCGGCGACCTGTTCGCCATCGTGCACGACGGAAAGACCAATACGCTGCACGGCCTGAACTCGAGCGGCCGCTCGGGATACGCGGCGACACCGGAAGCGTTCGCCGCGCGCGGCCTGACGAAGATTCCCGGCGCCGGCGTGCTGTCGGTCACCGTGCCTGGCGTGGTCGAGGGCTGGGCGCAGCTGCTGCAGAAATACGGGACGATCTCGCTCGCCCGCGCGCTTCAGCCGGCCATCCAGTACGCGCGCGAGGGGTACCCGGTCTCCGAGATCATCGCGACCGACTGGGCGGCCGCTGCGCGCAAGCTCGCGCGCGATCCGGCCGCGGCCGCGACGTTCCTGCCCGACGGGCGGCCGCCGGCGCCGGGTGAGATCTTCTCGAACCCGCGCCTGGCCGATTCGCTCGAGCAGATCGCGCAGGCCGGACGGGACGCGTTCTACACCGGTGCGCTCTCGAAGGCAATCGTTGCCGACATCCAGAAGCGGAACGGGCTCCTGACCGCCCGGGACTTCGCCGAGTACCACGCCGACTGGGTCGATCCGCTCACGACGTCGTACCGCGGCTACGACGTCTACGAGCTGCCGCCGAACACCCAGGGGATCACGGCGCTCGAGATGCTGAACATCCTCGAAGGGTACGACATGAAGGCGCTCGGCCACGATACGGCCGAATCGCTGCACCTGCTCGTCGAGGCCAAGCGGATTGCGTTCGCCGACCGGAACGCGTACGTCGCCGACCCCGACTCGGTGCCGCCGGCGGTCGTCCGGACGCTGCTCTCGAAGGACTACGCCGCCACCCGGCGCAAGGAGATCGATCCGATGCACGCGGCTGCGAAGTACGAACCGGCCGCCATCGACGGCAGGACGCCGTCGGCCGGTCCCGATCCGGTCGAAGGGCGCGACCTCGGCGACACCGTGTACCTGACGGCCGCCGACGGCCACGGCAACACCATCTCGCTCATCCAGTCCCTGTTCGACAGCTTCGGCGCCGGCATCGTCGCGGGCGAGACGGGCATTACGCTGCAGAACCGCGGCAGCCTCTTCACGCTCGAAGCCGGGCATCCCGATCGCGTCGCCCCCCACAAGCGGCCCCTGCACACGCTGGTACCGGCAATGGTGATGCACGGCGGCAAGCCGTGGCTGACGTTCGGGGTGATGGGCGGCGACATGCAGCCGCAGGGCCACGTGCAGGTGCTGATGAACCTGATCGACTACGGCATGGACATCCAGAGCGCGGGCGAGGCCGCGCGCGTGCGCGATCTCGCGGCCGGCGTCGCGCTGGAAACGGGCATCCCCTCGGGCACCGTGTTCGGCCTGAACCGCCGCGGCCACCGCCTCGTGTACGGCGTCGGCCTCTGGGGCGGCTTCCAGGGCATCCTGATCGATCCGGCCAGCGGCGTGCTGATGGGCGGCTCCGATCCGCGGAAGGACGGACTGGCGATCGGGTTTTGACAGGGGCTGGAGGCTGGAGGCTGGAGGCTGGAGGCTGGAGGCTGGAGGCTGGGGGCTGGGGGGTTGGCGCCCGGGGCTCGCAGCCTATTCGTGCCTCAGCGCCACCATCGGATCGATTCGCGACGCGCGCCGCGCGGGCAGATAGCCTGCCAGCGCCGACACCAACGCCATCAGCGCGACCGCGCCGGCCATCGTGATCGGGTCGGTCGGCGCGATGCCGTACAGCAGGCTGGCGATCAGCCGCCCGACCGCGAGCACGACGGCAACGCCGGCGCCGATGCCCGCGAGCACCAGGACGAGCGACTCCCCCATCACCATGCGGATCACTTCGTCGCGCCAGGCGCCCAGCGCGATGCGAATGCCGATCTCGCTGGTCCGGCGGGCCACGCTGTAGGACATCAGGCCGAACAACCCGATCGACGCGACGAGGACCGCGAGGCCGCCGAACAGCGCGTACGCCTCCGCGAAGAGGCGCTCGCGCGCAAAGCGCATCTCGATCTGCTCCTCCTGGGTCGAGACGCTGAAGATCGGCAGGTTCGGGTCGACGCGGCGGAACGCTTCACGGACCGCGGGGACGACGTCGAGCGGGTCGCCGGCGGTCCGCAATTCGAAGGTGGCCGGCCGCGTGTAGTTCGGCCGCGCCATGTGCTGCCTGTACGGGACGTACATCGTGGGCGGCGCAGGGTCGCGCACGCTGTTGTACTTCACGTCCGCCACCATGCCGACGATCTCGTCCTCGCCGGTGGTGTCGGACGTCTCTCCCACCCGATGTCCGATCGGGCTCTCGTGCGGAAAGAACGTGCGCGCCGCGGCTTGGTTGACGACCACCACTCTCGGCGCTCCCTCGATGTCGCGGTCCGTGAGGCGACGGCCCGCGAGCAGGGGAATGCCCAGCGTCTCGAAGAAGTTCGGCGCGACGATCATGCGATGGATGCGGTTGCGGGGCCCGCGCCCGTTCTCGGAGCGACGGGGCGGCGGCTGGCGCCCCTGCACGAACAGCGTGGTCCCGCTCACGCTGCCCGAGAGGAGCGCCGGGTCAGACAGCGTCGCCGCGCGCACGCCGGGCACGCGCGCGACCTCGTCGAGGAGCTGCGTGTAGAGGTTCACGATCCGTGTGTTGTTGTACCCGTTGAGCAGCGGGTTCACGCTGGCGAGCAGGAGCCGGCCGGTGTCGAAGCCGACGTCGACGGAGCGCAGGTTGCGCACGGTGCGAAGAAACAGCCCGGCGCCGACCAGCAGGACGATTGAGAGGGCCACCTGGCCGACGAGGAGCCCCTGGCCGAGTCGCGTCCTCCCGCCGACCGTCCGACCGCCCTCCTTGATCGTCAAATTCGCGCGGGCGGCGCGCAGCGCGGGCGCCAGGCCGAACACCACGGCAGTCAGCACGCTGGCGGCGGCGGCGAAGGCCAGCACCCGCCCGTCGAGCGGCGCGGACGGACCGGCGTCTGCCGGGAGGAGCCGCCGACCCCAGTACGCCACGAGAACGCCGAGCGCTCCGCCGATCGATGCGAGTAGCAGGCTCTCGGCGAGGAGTTGCCGCACCAGCCGGCCCGCCGTGGCTCCCATCGACAGCCGGACGGCCATCTCGGCCTTGCGCGCCGTCGCGCGCGCGAGGAGCAGGTTCGCGAGGTTCGCGCAGACGATCAGCAGCACGAGGACGACGACCACGCCGAGCAGCGCGAGCGCGCGATACTGATCGCCGCTGACGTCGTAGATGCCGCGCGCAGCCGACGTCACGTCCAGATCGGGCACGTGCGTTCGATCCCTGTATTCGAGTGCCGACTGCTTCTCCGACGGCATGGTCGCGAAGAAGGACGCCCACCCGTCGCGCGCGGCCGCGCGGAACGTGCCTTCCAGGTCGCCGCGCACCTGCTCGGGCGTGACGCCAGGCTTCAGGCGGCCGGCGATCTGCAGCCACCAGGCTGTGGCCAGCTGGAGCAGCGGCGTGCCATCGACCCTGATATCGAAGCGAGGCACGACCGCGAGTGGCAGCGTGACGTCGGGCGCCTGGCTCAGCACCTGCTGAATCCCGGTGAACGCCCGCGGCGTCACGCCGACGATGGTCACAGGCACGCCGCTCATCTCCACGGTCGAGCCGATGATCGACCGGTGGCCGCCGAAGCGGCGCCGCCAGTAGCCGTCGCTCACCACCGCGACGGGAGGAGCGTCCGGCCGATCGTCGAAAGGCCCGAAGGTGCGCCCGACCTCCGCTCGCACGCCGAGCAGGTCGAAGTAGTTCCCCGAGGCGACGAACCCGGTCGCCAGCTCCGCCCGATGGCCGACGACGATGGTCAGCCGGCTCCTGGGGGCACAGGCCAGCAGGTCGACCAGGGTGTGGTTGTGCGCACGGAACAGCTCGAACATCGGGTAGGAGAAGGTCGTTCTCGCGGGGCGGCCTCCGACCTTCCCCGAGAAGCCGTATTCATCGAAGTCGGTGCCCATCTCGTTGACGCCGACCCAGCGGATTCGCACGATCGTCTCGGGCTGCGCCACCGGCACGGTGCGCAGCGCGAGGCCGTTGAAGCCGCTGAAGATGGCCGTGGTCGCCCCGATGCCGAGCGCCAGCGAACCCATGGCGACCAGCGAGACGCCCGGACTGCGGCGCAGGAGTCGGAGCGCGTGGCGCAGGTCGCGCGCCAGGTCGTCGAGCCATGGAAGCCGTCGCTGATCGCGCACGGCCTCGATCGCCTGCGCGACGCCGCCGGCTCGAATCGCGGCGGCCCGCGCGGCCTCGGCCGGAGACGCTCCCGCGCGGCGCTCGCGCTCCAGCGCAAGATCGACGTGCAGGCGGAGCTCCTCGTCGAGCTCGCGGTCCCGCCGGGACGGGCGGAGCGTGCCGCGCAGGCGAATCGCGCGTTCGCGCAGCCGGCCGGTCAGGAGCGTCAGCTTCATGTCTCCTGCCCGAGCAGCGTGTGAATGATGGAGACCATGCGGTTCCACTCGGCCTTCTCGGCGGCGAGCTGCCGGCGCCCGGCGGCCGTGATGGCGTAGAACCGCGCCTTCCGGTTGTTCCCGGTGACCCCCCACTTCCCCTGCACGAGCCCGCGCTGCTCCAGCCGCATCAGGCCCGGATAGAGCGTCCCCATGTTGAGCTGCAGCGACCCGCCCGAGACCTGCTCGAGGCGCGAGGCGATGGAGTAGCCGTGCAGCGGACCGAGCGTGGCCAGGGTCTGCAACACCATCAAATCGAGCGTGCCCTGCAGCACGTCGGCCTTGACCGGCTCCTTCTTCGACATGCGATCGGAGTGTGGCGCACTCCTATTTGAATGTCAAATGAACAGGCGGCGGCATGCCGCGCCTCCACCGGCGACGCCCCATGCCACGCAGGCGCGGCTACGCCAGCGGGGGACCGGCGCGGCGCCGTGTTTCGGAGGACGCGCGCGTTCCTGTATATTCGCGTCGAGGGGTTGAACCGATGCACAGCTATCGACCGATGTCATGTGGATTGATCGGAGCCATCGTGGCGGCTGCGCTCTGGACGTCGAACGCGGCCGGACAGACCGCCGGGCGGCCCCGCCCCGCGCCCGGCCGTGCAAATCCGCTGCTCAGTCCGAGCACGCTGCCGTTTCACGCCCCGCGGTTCAACGCCATCCGGGACGGCGACTTCCAGCCCGCGCTCGAGGCGGGCATCCGGCAGCTGCGCGCCGAGGTGGACCGGATCGCCGCCAACCCCGTCCCGCCCGACTTCGAGAACACCATCGTGGCGCTCGAGAAGAGCGGTCAGCTGCTCGCGCGGGCCAGCATGGCCTTCAACGGCCTGACGGGCGCCAATACGAACCCGGTGCTGCAGAAGGTGCAGGAGGAAGAAGCGCCGAAGCTGGCAGCCGCCCAGGACGCCGTGTTCCTGAACGACAGGCTCTTCGAGCGGGTCGAAGCGATCTACGCCAGGCGGGACAGCCTGAATCTCGACCGCGAGGCCCGCCGCCTCCTGGACGACTACCACCAGCGCTTCCTGCTCGCCGGAGCGAAGCTCTCGGCGGCCGACAAGGCGACCCTGAGAAAGATGAACGAGGAAGACGCGACGCTGGGCGCGAAGTTCATGAACCGGCTGCTGGGCGCGGCCAGGGACGCCGCGCTGGTGGTCGCGGACAAGGCGGAGCTGGCGGGCCTGACGCCGCCGGAGATCGATGCGGCCGCGCAGGCGGCCCTGAAGCGCGGCCTCGAGAAGCGGTGGGCGATTCCACTGCAGAACACGACGCAGCAGCCGGACCTGCAGTCGCTCTCCAACCGCGACGTTCGCCGGAAGCTGTTCGAGGCGTCCTGGACGCGGGCCGAGCGCGGCGATGCCGACGACACCCGCGCGATCATCTCGCGGTTGGCCCAGCTCCGCGCGCAAGAGGCGACGCTCCTCGGCTACGGCGACTACGCCGAGTGGAAGCTGAAGGATCAGATGGCGGGGACGCCCGCGGCGGTGAACCGGTTCCTCGACCAGCTGGCGGCGCCCGCGACGTCGCGGGCGCGCGCCGAGGCGGCCGACCTGCAGCAGGTGATCGACCAGCAGCACGGCGGGTTCAGCTTGCAGCCCTGGGACTGGAACTTCTACGCCGAGCAGGTGCGCAAGGCGAAGTACGATCTGGACGAGTCCGAGATCAAGCCGTACTTCGAGCTGAATCGCGTGCTTCACGACGGCGTCTTCTACGCCGCTCATCAGCTCTACGGGCTGACGTTCAAGGAGCGGCACGACCTGCCGGTGTACCAGCAGGACGTGCGCGTGTTCGAGGTGGACGACAGGACCGGCGCGCCGCTGGGCCTCTTCTACGCCGACTACTTCAAGCGCGACAACAAGTCCGGCGGCGCGTGGATGGACAACTTCGTCCTTCAGTCGAAGCTGCTCGGGACCAGGCCGGTCGTCTACAACGTCGCCAACTTCGCCCCGCCCGCGCCCGGCCAGCCGGCTCTCCTCAGCGCCGACGACGTGACCACGATGTTCCACGAGTTCGGCCATGCCCTGCACGGCCTGTTCGCCGATCAGGAGTACCCGAGCCTGTCGGGAACCAGCGTGGCGCGCGACTTCGTGGAGTTCCCGTCGCAGTTCAACGAGCACTGGGCGTTCAACTCGGCGGTGCTGCCGCACTATGCGGTGCACTACAAGACCGGGACGCCGATGCCGCAGGAGCTGGTGGACAAGGTCGTCAAGGCGCGCGGCTTCAACGCCGGCTACGACATGACGGAGCTCCTGGCGGCCGCCGAGCTCGACATGCAGTGGCACACGCTGCCCGCGTCGACGCCGCTCCAGGACGCGGACGCTTTCGAGGCCTCGGCGCTCGCGAAGACGCACGTCGACGTCCCGCAGGTGCCGCCGCGGTACCGGTCCAGCTATTTCCTGCACATCTGGGCGAACGGCTACGCCGCGGGCTACTACGCGTATCTCTGGACCCAGATGCTGGCCGACGATGCGTTCGCGTGGTTCGAGGCGCACGGCGGACTGACGCGCGAGAACGGCGAGCGGTTCCGGTCGGCGATCCTCTCGCGCGGGCACACCGAGGACTACGGCAAGATGTTCCGCGACCTGACGGGGCACGATCCCGAGATCGGGCCGATGCTCGCGTACCGCGGCCTCACGGCGAAGTGAGCGCCAGGCCGAAAAGGCCGGGTCGTCCGCTCGCGGACGCTCTCCCTGCTGCTTCGGCCCGCTAGTAGTAGCCGATCGGCTTCTCGTCCAGGTTGATGTGCACCTGCTTGACCTGCAGGTACTCCTCGACGCCCCAGCGCCCGAGCTCGCGGCCGAAGCCGCTCTGCTTGTAGCCGCCCCACGGCGCCTCGACGTAGGTCGGCTGCATGTGATTCACCCACACGATGCCGGCCCGCAGCGCCTTGACGGTCTTGAGCGCGCGGAAGATGTCCCGCGTCCAGACGGCGGCCGCCAGCCCGTAGCGAGTGTCGTTCGCAATCCGGATCGCGTCTGCATCGGTATCGAACGGGATGACGGCGGCGACCGGCCCGAAGATCTCCTCCTGCGCGATGCGGGCGCGGTTGTCGACGTCGTAGAAGATCGTCGGCTGGACGAAGTACCCGCGCCCGCCTGCGGCCGCCTTCGCGTCGCCGCCGCCCAGGGCGAGCTTCGCCTCGCGCCGGCCGAGATCCTGGTAGCGGCGCACGCGCTCGAACTGCGCGAGGCTGATGAGCGGCCCCATCTTCGTGTCCGGATCGAGCGGCGGACCGACGGCGATGCGCTTCGCCTTCTCGACCATCGCGTCGAGCACACGCTGGTACACGGGGCGCTGGACCAGGATGCGGCTGCCCGCCGAGCAGACCTCGCCCTGGTTGAGGAACAGCCCGAACAGCGCGCCGTCGACGCTCGCTTCGAAGTCGGCATCGGCGAAGATGACGTTCGGCGACTTGCCGCCGAGCTCGAGCGAGATCTTCTTCAGCGTGTCGGCCGCCGACCGCATGATCGCCTTGCCGACCTCGGCGCTGCCGGTGAACGCAATCTTGTCCACGTCGCGGTGCGCGACGAGCGCGGCGCCCGCCCGGCCCGTTCCGATGACGATGTTCACGACGCCGGGCGGCAATCCCGCTTCCTCGAAATGCCGGGCCAGCTCGAGGATCGTGAGCGGCGTCTGCTCGGCCGGCTTCAGGACTGACGTGCACCCGGCACAGATCGCCGGCGCCAGCTTCCACGCCGCCATCAGCAGCGGATAGTTCCAGGGGATGATCTGCGCCGCGACGCCGACCGGCTCCCGCAGCGCGAGGCTGATGGCGCGATCGGGAACGGGCAGGACGTCACCCTGGATCTTCGTCGCCAGCCCGCCGTAGTACTCGAAGCAGGTCGCGACGTCGTCGAGATCGCCCTCGGATTCCGAGATCGGCTTCCCGCTGTTGATCGTCTCGAGTTCGGCGAGGGCCGGCGCGTGCTGCCGGACGATGTCGGCCAGTCGCAGGAGGATCCGCCCGCGATCCTGCGCCGAGCTCTCCTTCCACGGGCCCTCGTCGAACGCCCGCCGCGCCGCCGCGACGGCCGCGTCCACTTCGGCGGAGCCGGCCTCCGGCACCTGGGCGACGACCTCCTCGGTGGCCGGATTGATGACGTCGAGCCGCGCGCCCGATCGCGGGGCCGTGAATGCCCCGTCGATGAAATGCGCATAGGTCTGCATGGGGTGACAGGATACCGTGATTTGGGAATCTGGTAAGTTGGTGATCTGGTCATTGAAGGCGTGGACGGCAATCGGGCATCGACAGCCGACGTGCACGTGTGGCTCCGGCAGACCGCCGATATGGACGACCAGGCGGTGGCGGCGGCCGTCGAGCGGCTCTCCGACGAGGAGCGTGCGCGCTGCTCGCGGTTCCATTTCGCGCGCGACCGGCGCGACTACGCGGCCGCGCACGCGCTGCTCCGGACGGCGCTGTCCGAGGTGGCCGGGCGATCGGCTGAGACCTCGCGCGCCACGGACTCGGTCCTGCCGCCGCCAGGCTCTGGCGGACCTCGGGGTCCGCGCGCACCGGCCGACTGGCGCTTCGTCACGACGGCGAACGGCAAGCCGGTGCTCGACGAGGGAACGTCCTCGCCGCTGGCATTCAACCTGTCGCACACCCGCGGCTGTGTCGCGGTGGCCGTGACGACGGGCCTGCCGGTCGGCATCGACGTCGAGGCGCTCGATCGAAGGCCGGACGTCGACGCCGTCGCCGAGCGCTTCTTCGCTCCCGACGAGGCGCGGTGGCTCGGACGGGCGTCGGGCACCGAGCGGCACGAGCGGTTCTTCCGCCTGTGGACCCTGAAGGAGGCCTACCTGAAGGCGACGGGCGAGGGCATCGCCCGTTCGCTGCAGGCGATCCGCTTCGAGCTTGCCGAGGACGGCACGGTCGCGCGCTTCACGTCGCCCGACAGCGGCCACCTTCGGTGGGCGTTTGCCTCGACGGTGGCGGCACCCGGCTTCGTCTGCTCGGTCGCGCTCCAGGGGGCGTCGAAACTTCACCTGGCCCTCTCGCGTATCTGATCATGTGCGCCTGAAACACGTCCTGCGACGGCTGGTCCAGCAGCCGACCTTCACGGCCATCGCCGTGCTGACCCTCGCCATCGGCATCGGCGCGAACAGCGCGATTTTCGCCGTCATCAACGGCGTCCTGCTGAAGCCGCTGCCCTACCCGCAGCCGTGGCAGCTCGTGGACGTCGACCAGACCGCGCCCGGCGTCGGGCTGCAGCGGACGGGCGGCGCGCCGTTCCTGTACTTCACCTACCGCGACCAGTCGCGATCCTTCCGGCACATCGGCATCTGGACCGACCAGACGATGACGCTGACCGGGGTCGACGTGCCGGAAGAGATTCCCGTCCTGAACGTCGCCGACGGCGTCATGGAGGCGCTCTCCGTCCAACCGCTCCTCGGCCGTCCGTTCACCCGTGCGGACGACGCGCCCGGGGCGCCCGGGACGATCATCCTGACCTACGGCTTCTGGCAATCGAAGTTCGGGGGCGACCGCTCGGTCGTCGGCCGGCGCATCATCCTCGACGGGCGTCCACACGAGGTCGTCGGCGTCATGCCGGCCGGCTTCCGGTTCATGGACCTCAGGCCGTCCGGCATCGTGCCGATGCAGCTCGATCCGGCGAAGACCTTCCTCGGCAACTTCAGCTATCAGGCGATCGCGCGGCTCAAGCCGGGCTTGACGATGGCCCAGGCCGAAGCCGACGTGACGCGGATGATCCCGATCGCGCTCGATCGGTTTCCGGCGTTCCCCGGCTTTCCGCGGAAGATGTTCGACGACGCGCACCTCGCGCCGGCGCTCCAGCCGCTCAAGGCGAGCGTCATCGGCGACGTCGGACCGATGCTCTGGGTGCTGATGGGGACGGTCGGCCTGGTGCTGCTCATCGCCTGCGCGAACGTCGCGAACCTGCTGCTCGTCAGGGCGGAGGGACGGCAGCACGAGCTCTCGGTCCGCGCGGCCCTCGGCGCGAGCTGGCGCGACCTGGTTCGGGAACTCCTCGTCGAGAGCACCGTGCTCGGCCTGCTCGGCGGCATCGTCGGCCTGGCGCTCGCGTACGGCGGCCTGCGCGTCCTGACCGCGCTCGCCCCGGCCAACCTGCCGCGCGCCGACCAGATTACGCTCGATCCGCTGGCGCTCGCCTTCACGTTCCTGCTGGCCCTCGCGGCCGGCGTCCTCTTCGGCCTGATCCCGGCGATCAAATACGCGGGCCCGCGCGTCGGGCTGACGCTGCGCTCCGAGGGGCGCAGCCTGACGCTGAGCCGCGAGCGGCACCGCGCGCGCAACGTCCTGGTGGTCGTGCAGGTGGCGCTCGCGCTGGTGCTGCTCGTCAGCGCCGGCCTGATGATCCGGACCTTCCAGGCGCTGCACCATGTCGATCCGGGCTTCACGCATCCCGAATCGCTGCAGACCTTCCGGATCTCGATCCCCGAGGGTGCCGTGAAGGAGCCGGATGCGGTCGTCCGGTTGTGGCAGGCCCTGGTGGACAGGGTGGCCGCCGTGCCCGGCGTCTCGTCGGTGGGCCTCACCAGCATCGTCCCGATGGAGAACGACGGCGGCTGGCACGACCCGATCTTCGCCGAGGACCACGCGTACGCCGAGGGACAGCTGCCGCCGCTGCGGCTGTTCAAGGTCGTCTCCCCGGGCCTGCTCGCGACGATGGGGAACCGCCTCGTCGCGGGCCGCGACATCACCTGGACCGAGACCTACGAGAAGCGTCCGGTCGCGATGGTGTCCGAGAACCTGGCGCGCGAGCTCTGGGGATTGCCGGCGGCGGCGATCGGCAAGCGCATCCGGCAGTCACCCGGGTCGCAGTACCGCGAGGTGGTCGGCGTGGTGTCGGACGAGCGCGACAGCGGCGTCAGCGAGAAGGCGCCGGGCATCGCCTACTGGCCGATCCTGATGAACCACTTCGCCGGCGAGGAGGTCTTCGTACGCCGATGGCTGGCGTTCGCCGTGCGCACGAACCGCGCCGGCTCGGCGTCGCTGCGCGCCGATCTGGAGAAGGCCATCTGGTCGGTGAATGCCAACCTGCCCCTGGCGAGCCCAAAAACGATGCGGGAGGTGTACGAGCGATCGCTGGCGCGCACCTCGTTCGCGCTGGTGATGCTGGCGATCGCCGGCATCATGGCGCTCCTGCTCGGCATCTCGGGCATCTACGGCGTGATCTGGTACTCGGTGTCCCAGCGGCGGCGGGAGATCGGCATCCGGCGCGCCCTCGGCGCGCAGAACCAGGAAGTCACCGGCATGTTCGTGCGGCACGGCGCCCAACTCGCTGCCGTCGGCATCGTGTTCGGCCTGGCCGCCGCCGCCGCGGTCGCCCGGCTGATGTCGTCCCTGCTGTTCGACGTCGGGCCGCTCGATCCGCTCACTTACGCGGGCGTGTCGGCCGGCCTCGCGCTCGCGGCCGTCCTCGCGAGCTACCTGCCGGCGCTGCGCGCCGCGTCGGTCAACCCCGTGGAGGCGCTGAGGGCCGAGTGACGAGGTCGCCCGGCTGACGACCCGCGACTACAGGCGGGCCGGAAGATCGCCGATTCGCTCGATCGTCACGTCGGCCGGCGGGTACTGGGCGACCAGCGGCTCGTCGAGCGCATAGTGCCCCTGCCGCACGAAGACGGTCGTCAGCCGGTCGCGCCACTGGTCCTTCATGGCGGTCAGGATCCGCAGCTTGTCGTCCACCATCACGTAGCGATCCGCCGGATACCGCCGTTCGACGTCGTCCAGCATCTGCTCCTTGTGCACGTAGATGAGGACCTCCCCCGCGACCGCCTCCCAGAGCCCCGATCGCTCGACCTTCCGCGGCTGGAACACCACGTCGCCGTCGCTCAGCACGGCCACCTTGGCGCCCTCGCGCAGGCGCGCGACCAGGTCCAGGACGTGCGGATACAGTCGCTCGGCGAACGGATAGTGGAGCAGGTAGAGCGAGATGTTCAGCACGTGCGGATCGCGCGGGTGCTCGACGCGAAAGCGCTGCAGCGCGCCGAGGTAGTCCGCGTACCCCAGTTCGGTCCGCCGCTGCTCGAAGATCTCCCAATAGCGGCGCTGGCACTCCTCGCCGAAGACGCCCGTCATGTGGCGTCGAAGGTCGTGCTCGACGCTGTCGTTGTCGAGCAGCGTGTTGTCCACGTCGAGCAGGATGACCCGATCGAACCGCGTGGTCACGACGAGGCTCCGCCGGCCGCCTCCGGAGGACAGGGGGCGTTGGTATAGCCGGATCGAAACGGCGTCACGAGGCCGGACCCGGGATCGAAGCGGTGACGCCAGACGCACGCCGTGTCGTTGGCGAGCAGGTGGATCGAAATCGACGGGGCGTCGGAAATGGTCCGCACGTAGTGGATATCGTCGGTCGGCGGCAGCAGCGCGTAGCATCCACCGCGATCGAGGGTCTGCCGCCTGGCCACCTCCAGGCGCGCGCGACCGGGATCGCTCCCGTCGTCGAGCCGGCGGTACACCGTTTCATCCTGCCGGCCGCGATAGATGCCGACGAGTCCCCAGGCGAGGTGATCGTGCACCGGCGTCGCCGCGCCGGCGGGCACGACGAGCGAGAACAGGCACAGCGATCCGTCGTCGGCGCGGTACAGGGCGTACTGGCCGATGCCGCCGCCCATGCCGCTCGTCTCGTCGGGCCTCCCGCACTTTTCCGGCAGCCAGCCGTCGCCGGCGAGCAGCGCCTTGAACGCGGGCTCGAGGGCGCGAACGCGATCCGCCGGATCCGGAACGGCCGCGATGACGTCGTGAACGCGACCGATGAGGGCCCGGATCTCGGGTCGATCGACGAGGAACCCGAAGGCCCCGTGAGAGACGCGCGTATGGTCCAGATCGCACATGCGTGACCTCCACGAACCGACGTCGGCAGGATACCTCAAGACGTGTGGCGCGATGAGGGCGTCAGCCCGAACCGCCGTGGCTGCGACGACTTGACGCGCTTCGTGCATCTGCCCGAAAGGGCGAGCACGTGTCCGGCTGCCGCGCGCGCCGCCCCCGGCGCACAGGATCCCCTGCGCAACCCCCGTGCACGCCGTCTTGAGTCGTGTAGAATGACGCCCGCTCCCCATTCCACGACCGGCGACGACGAGACGTCATGCAGCAGCGTGCGGCCACCACCATCGCGGGAAGGGTGCGATCGACGGCCTATTTTTCGATCCGGAGCGTCGACCGCTTCGACCCGGCGATCATGGCCGCGGTTCTGTCCGGCGAGCACGCCGGCGCCGTCTTTCGCAGCGCGGTCGACAAGGCTGCCTGCGCCCGGGTCGCCCAGAATTTCTGGCATCATCCCCTGCGGCTGCACTTCGAGGACGCGGTGCCCACGTCGGTCCTGGGCACGTTCCACGACGGGAAGACGCTCGAGGCGTACTTCGACGACGTCGCCCGATTCCGCGACCTGCGCCGCGACATCTTCGCCGACACCATCGATGTCTTCGCGGGCGTGATGCAGCCACTCGGCGCCACGATCGGCAGGTCGGGCATCGTGCTGCGCGTCGCCGGCCATGGCGGACGCGAGGCGGCGCCTTTCGTGCTGCGCTCCTGGAGCGGCGGCGGTGAATTCGCGCTCGAGCCGCACGAGGACGGCGCGCAGCTCGGGTGTCCGAGGCAGCGAGGCTTCGAGATCCAGCAGGTGGCCCACGCGCCGGCGGCCCTCGCCGTCAACATCTGCCTCGAGAACGCCGGCGAGGGAGACCTGCACTACTGGAACCTGGAACCCGACGCCACCGATCGCGCGATGTACGGGACGAGCGAGACCGGATGCCCGTACCCGTCGGAGGCGCTCCGCGGCCTGCAGCGGATCGTGGTGCCGATTCGCGCGGGAGATCTGTACTGCTTCAACAGCCGGCTGGTCCACGCCGTGTCGGGACACGGCGGCGGCACCGGCCGTCGCTCGACGATCTCATGGCGGATGGGATTCACCGACGCGACGACCGTCATCTACTGGTCGTAGGGCACCGGGCGTCGAGCCGTTGCCTGAGGGCACGCCACGCCCGACCACCAGCCGGCCGGGCGCGCCTCGAGGGCCGCCAGCGCCTCGACGTCGTCGACGCCGAGCGCCCCGGCCGCTTCCTTCAGGATCTCCGCGATCGACGTACTTGAATCCGAGCTGGCGGGCGACGGCCTGGCCGACGAGGGACCCGCCGCTCGCGAGCTGACGCGAGATGGTGAGGACGACAGGAGCCCCACCGGCATTATGAACGAGAAGTCGGGGATTGGCGCGACATCCGGCGGCGGCCGGGACCGGCTGCCGTGCCGGTCCCTGCCGCGCCGGTTCGGCCGGAGGGTGGCCGATTAGACGGTGGCCATGAGGCTCTGCGGCTCGTCGGCGACCACGCCAATCATCTCGGCCCGGCCCAGGCCGCAGCGGTTGATCCGGTCGCCGAGCGTCGAGCGCTTGATCTGGAGCAGCTCGGCCGCCCGGGACTTGTTGCCGTTGCTCACCTTCAGGGCCCAGCTAATGAGGTTCGCCTCCAGCTCCCGGAGACGATCGTCGAGCGAAATCGGCGCGGCCTGATGCGGAAGCGAGGCGGGCACCGAGACGTCGGGCGGCTGCGCGCCGGCGCGGAACAGAATGCTCGCCGACATGCAGCCGACGCGCACCGTCCCGCACGTGCAGGTCTGCGCGATCCGCTCGCAGGCGTTCTCGAGCTCGCGCACGTTGCCCGGCCACCCGTAGCGCATGAAGGCCTGCTTGACCGCGTCGGAGAGCTGGGGCGGATCCTCGCCGCGCCGCCGGAAGTACCGCTCGAGGAAGTGCTCCATCAGCACGGCGATGTCCTCCCGGCGCTCGCGCAGGGGCGGGAGCGCCACAGGCAGGACGTTGAGGCGGTAGTAGAGGTCCTCGCGGAACTTGCCTTCGGCGACCATCTGCTTCAGGTCGCGCTTGCTGCCGGCGATGATGCGAACGTTGACCGGAACGGTCCGCGTTCCGCCCAGCCGCTCGATCGTGCGGTTCTGGAGCACGCGCAGCAGCTTCACCTGCATCGACAGCGGCACGTCGTCGATGTCGTCGAGGAAGATCGTCCCGCCGTCGGCCAGCTCGAAGCGGCCCGGGCGGTCCTTGATGGCGCCGGTGAACGCGCCGCGCTCGTGGCCGAACAGCTCCGACTCGATGAGCGTCTCGGAGAACAGCGCGCAGCTCACCGCCACGAACGGATGATGTTTGCGGCGGCTCGACTGGTGGATCAGCGTGGCCGTCACTTCCTTGCCGGTCCCGCTCTCGCCGGTGACAAGCACCGTGCTGTCGCTGTTGCCGATGACCCGCAGGAACTCGAACACGGCGCGCATCCGGGCACTGCGACCGACGACGACCGAATCCATGGAGAGCGGTGCGGGGGTGGTCATGGCGATTCGTCCTTCAGATCAGTCGCAGCGTTTCGAAATCGGGGATTTCCTCGCGCAGCGCGGTCTCGACGCCCAGATAGAGCGTCATGTGGGCGCTGGGACAGCCGGCACACATGCCGGTCAGCCGGACGTCGGCCGAGTTGCCCTCGACGCCGATCAACTCGATGTCTCCGCCGTCGGCCTGCATGAATGGCCGAACGCGCTCGAGCACCGATTCAACCCGTTCCTTGGTCAGCACATGCAGCCTCCTTGACAGTGCAACACAACCAGACAGGGGCAACGCATGTGCCAGAGAGGGTCCGCCGATTTTCCGGTAGATTTGCGACTTTTCGACGAGATCGCTGCGGCAACCCCGTCAGAGGTGGGAATTATTCCGCAGCACGATGAGGGAAATGCCGCATGGCTAGGACGGCGTCCGTTCGAGCTTGAACTTCTCGATCCGGTAGCGAATCTGGTCGCGATTGAGTCCGAGGAGGCCGGCGGCCTTCGTCTGATTCCAGCTGCTTCGCTCGAGCGCCTGTACCACGAGCGACCGTTCGAGCTGATCGAGATCGATGCCGTTGGGCGGAAGGTCCACCCGGTCGCTCAGCCGCGACGGCCCGCCGTGGACCACCGGGAACTGGTCCGCCGTGAGGACGTTGCCGTCGACCAGCAGCATGGCGCGTTCGACGGCGTTCCGCAGCTCGCGGACGTTGCCGGGCCAGGGGTACACCTTCATGCGCGCCATGGCGTCCGGTGTCAGGCCGCGCACGCGCTTGCGGAACTCGGTGTTATAGGAGTCGACGTAGTGGTTGACGAGCAGCGGAATGTCCTCGACCCGCTGCCGGAGCGGCGGCAGCACGATCGGCAGGACGTTCAGGCGATAGTACAGGTCCTCCCGGAACCGCCCCTGCTTCACCTCTTCTTCGAGCTGCCGGTTGGTCGCGGCCACGACCCGCACGTCCACGCGAAGATCGAGGGCGCCGCCGACCCGCTTGAACGACTTCTCCTCGAGGAACCGCAGCAGCTTGGCCTGCAGGCCGGGCACCATCTCGCCGATCTCGTCCAGGAAGACGGTCCCGCCATCACTCGATTCGAGCAGCCCCCGCTTCTGGCGGTCGGCGCCGGTGAACGCGCCGCGCTCATGGCCGAACAGCTCGCTCTCGAGCAGGGCCTCGGGCAGCGCCGAGCAGGTGATGTTCATGAACGGCTTGCCGGCTCGATCGCTCGCGTAGTGAATGACCTTCGCCGCCAGGTCCTTGCCGGTGCCGCTCTCGCCGGTCAGGAGGACGGTCGACGCCGGGCTGGCGGCGATCTTCTGCAGGAGCGACCGCACGTTGACCATCGCCGTGCTCTCGCCCACGATCTGATCCAGGCCATAGGGCTGCGCCTGGGTCGCGCGCAGCGACCGCACCTCGCGCCGCAGCTGCGTGGTCTCGAGCGCCTTCTCCACCAGCAGCGCGAGCTCGTCGACGTTGAACGGCTTGTTCGCGTAGTGATAGGCGCCCTGCTTCATCGCCTCGACCGCCGTCTCGACGCTCGAGTAGGCGGTCAGCAGGATGACGAGGGTGTCGGGGTCCGCCTCCTTGATCCGCTTGAGGATGACCAGACCGTCGGAATCGGGCAGGCGGTAGTCCAGGAGCACGAGATCGACGCCTTCGCGATGCCGCTCAAGGGCCTCGGCGCCGGTTTCGGCCTCGAGAACGCGATAGCCGTCCGCACTCAGACGGTTGGAAATGGACCAGCGAATGAGCTGCTCGTCGTCGACGACAAGGATGGTCGGGGCCTGCATCCGCCCCTAAGTATACAAGCCCCTAGTGCGGGCGGGAATCGTGCGCCTGGGCGACCAGGCCCGCCAGGTCGTTCATTTCGAGGGGTTTGTGCACAACTGAGAAGGCCCCGAGGTCCAGAGCCCCCTGGACCACCTCCGGGGTGCCATAGGCGGTCATCAGAATAATCTGTGACCCCGGCGACAGGCGCCGGAGGTTGGCCAGCAGGCCCAGATCGTTCGAGTCCGGCAGACGAAAGTCCAGCAGGACCACGTCCACCGGGCGCGGCGTCTCAGAGAGGGCCTCGACTGCGGCCCGGCCGTCCCCCGCCTCGAGTACCTCGTGCCCGCTGTCGAGGAGCGTCTCGGCCAGGGACCAGCGGATCAGCGGCTCGTCGTCGACAACGAGCACCCTGAGACCAGAGGACTTTTTCTTCATACGCGAAAAATCTCGCAGCTCTGAAGGAGTGCCGAACATGGTAGAACCGCTTTCCCAGAGGACGTAATCGGCTAGCATACCCGTAACGCCAGGCATTGCTTCAAGATTCAGGCCATATGATCAACGCTCCGCACGTAATCCATCCGCAGAGTCAGACGCGGCGCTGGCTGGCGCTTGGCGGAGCCGTCCTGATGATGATGACGATTCTGACGATCGACCTGTCCACCGGGCGCTGGATCGGCCTCTCGTCGCTCTACGTCGTCCCGCTCCTCCTGGCCGTCCTGGTGCTGCCGCCGCGCACCGGGATGCTCTGGGCCTGGGGCTCGACCGTCCTCATCGCCGCGGGTCTGCTGAAAGCGCCCTGGGATCTGATTCCGCTGACGGCCTGGCTGAACCGCGCTTTTGCCGTCGTCGAAGTCTGGACGGTCGCCGTCATCGCGCGCCGGTTTCGCGAGAGCGCGACGCGGCTCGAGCAGCGGACGCGCGACCTGGCCGACGTGCACTACGCCATCGACCAGTCGGCTATCGTCGCGACCACGAACACGAGGGGCACGATCACGTTCGTCAACGAACGGTTCTGCGAGATCTCCAAGTACGAGCGGGAAGAGCTGCTCGGCCAGGACCATCGGATCCTGAATTCCGGCTATCACCCGAAGGAGTTCATACGCGATCTGTGGCGCACGATCGGCAGCGGCCGGATCTGGCGCGGCGAGATCCGCAACAAGGCGAAGGACGGATCGATCTACTGGGTCGACACGACCATCGTCCCCTTCCTCGACGCGCAAGGGAAGCCGTATCAGTACATGGCGATCCGCTACGAGGTCACGGCGAGGAAGCGGCAGGAGGCACAACTACGCGAGCAGGCGGCGCTGGCGCGCCTGGGCGAGATGGCCGCCGTCGTCGCGCACGAAGTGAAGAACCCGATTGCCGGCATCCGCGGGGCGCTGCAGGTGATCCAGTCGCGCCTGCCGGCCGCCCAGCGCGATCGCGCGATCCTCAGCGAGATCATCAGCCGGCTCGACGCGCTGAACGCCATCGTGCAGGACCTCCTGGTGTTCGCCCGGCCCCGCCAGCTCCGCGCCGAGCAGGTGGACGTGGCGGCCGTCATCAATCGGACGGCCGAGCTCCTGCGGCGCGATCCGGCCCTGGCCGGCGTCGAGCTGCGGCTCCACGGCTCGGCGCCGATGATTGCCGCCGACCACGAACAGCTCCTGATTGCGCTGCAGAACATCATTCTGAACGCCGCGCAGGCGATGAACGGCCGGGGCGCCATCGACGTGTGGCTGACCCCGTCGGACGGTCAGGTCGGCCTGGCCATCGCCGACCACGGGCCGGGCATGCCGGCCGAGGTGCGGGAGCGGGCGTTCGAACCGTTTTTCACCACCAAGCACCGCGGCACGGGACTCGGCCTTCCCACCGCCAAGCGGATTATCGACGCCCATGGAGGGACGATGCGGATCGACGTGCCGCCGGAAGGCGGAACGGTCGTGTCGATCGAGCTGCCGATCGCGCCGCAATACGTCTGACGGGATTCCGGCACGCGCGTCGAATCCGGCCCTGATTGGGCCGCATTTCGACCGGCACATCGCGTGCTCCCCGGTCGGCCATGCGCGAACGCACCTACGACGAAGAAACTGAGTACTCCTGGATTGTCTACGCCGCCGCCGTGATGCTGGTCGGCGTGCTCGGCGGCTACGTCCTGACCACCGCGACGGGCCGCCCGGGAGGGGACGCGTCAGCTGCCCCGGCCGCCGCGTCGGAAGCGCCGGGCGGGGCGCGGCCGGCAGACGCCGCGGCATTGCAGGCCTATCGTGACATCCTGGCCCGCGACCCGAAGAACGTGCGGGCCGCGATCGGCGCAGCCAACCTCCTCTACGATGCCCGGCGTTTTGCCGAGGCCGTGCCCTACTATCAGCAGGCCTGCGCGCTCTCTCCCGCCGACATCGACATCAGCACCGACCTCGGCACCGCGCTGTGGTATTCGGGACATCCCGACGAGGCGGTCGCCCAGTACGGCAAGTCGCTGGCGCTCGATCCCACCCACGCGCAGACGCTGGTCAATCTGGGGATCGTGCAGATGGACGGCCGTCACGACGCGGCCGCGGCGATCAAGGCCTGGGAGACGCTCGTCGCGGCCCATCCGGACGTTCCCGACGCCGCCCGGGCCAGGCAGCTGATCGCGGACGCGCGCAGATAGACGCCCGCCGCGCAGGTCGGATCCGTCCGGGAAGCGGCCGAACGGCGACGCCGTGTCAGATGAACCGTGCCTGCGTGTGTCTGGGGAGGATTCGCCCGGAACGCGGGCGGAGGTCAGGCTTCGAGGGCGAACAGTCGGACGACGGCTTCGAGCGCGGGGCGCTGAGGATCGTCGGCCAGCGCGCAAGCCGGCACCCTCGCGATCGCGCGAACGACGTCGGCGGTGATGGCCTCGACTGACTGACGCTGTTCGTCGGACAGCCCCCCGAGTTTCTTCTTCAGCCGATCGAGCTCCGCGCGCCGGATGGCCTCGAATCGATTCTGCAGCGCCTGACTGACCTTGGTTCCGCTCATGTCTGCGGGTAGGGCAAACGCAATGCCGGCCCGCATTCGGCCCGTTTTCAAACATCCGGCACATGGGGCGCCGGATTCTCGGCAGCTCGTTACGGATGGACCTTCCGCCGGAGCAGGCGGAACTGGACGCCGCCCGCCACCTCGCGCGCCAGCAGGCAGATGTCGCCGCACTGGGTCGAGAAGTGATACCCGGGCTCTTCGTCCCGATCGACGACCTCTTCCCACTCGTCGTCGAGACCCATGATGGCGTTGGCGGCTGATGCGACCTGGTCGACCGAGGCGCCCGGGAATCGCCGCGACAGGACCGTCTCGAGCTTGTCACGGTCCAGCATGACCACCTCCACACATGTTGAGCACGCGATCGGCGCGCGCATCACCACGCAACGCAAGCTCGATGCCCGGATTTTCGTCGGAATCCCGGCAAATTCAAGGACACGCGCCGCGCGCGCCTCGTTCACCCGGACGAGCGGACCGGCGCCTGCGAGACCAACGCGGCGTGCTACGCCGATGTGTTCCGGAACATGGCGTCGTGGTACGCGTCGCGCAAGCGCCGGCCTCATCGTGGCGCAGATGGCGATGGGCATCATCAGCGCGCACGAGGGCGTCGAAGGCGACGGGTGCTACGGCTTCAGGATCGCCTTCGATTACAGTTTTTTCGGCGCAGCGTGATTTTCTGGTGGCTCGTTCGCACACGTCTGCGAAAGCTCCTTCGGTTCTCAACAGGTTTGATCGTGGCACACGACGTGCACCGGCCGGGGCGCACAACCCATGTCAGGCAGCCCACGCATCATCGTCGCCTTGCCGAGTCCGACCGAGCGGGTCGAGGTGGCGGACTGGCTCTCGGGCGAGCGCCTCGAGCCCGTGCCGGTGGCCAGCTCGCACGCTGCCATGGAGGCCATGCGCGCCCGTCCCTTCGACCTGCTGATCGCCGACGCGGTCTTCGCCTTCCAGGAGGGCCTGCACGCTTGCGGGCGTGCGCGCAGTCCGTTGACGCCCACGATCGTCATCGGCCGAGAGACCGACGAGCCGAAAGGCGACGCGGTCGACGGGCAGACGATGTACCTGGCGCGGCCGGTGGAGCGGTCGATGCTCGTCTGCTTCGTGTCGATGGCCCTGCTCGAGGGCCGACCGCCCCGCCGCTCCATCCGCAAGCCGGTGAGCCGCGTCGACATCGTCGTCAACGGCGTGCCGTCGCGTCTGGTCGACGTGAGCAACGAGGGCATGCGGCTCGAGCTGTCGAGCGATCGACGAACCGCGCTGCCGATTTACTTCAAGGTCCGCGTGCCCCTCATGGAGGTCGGCGTCTTCGTGAAGCGCATGTGGACACGGCCCTCGTCGAGCCACGCCGCCATGACCTGGTACGGCGGCGCGCTCGCCGAGAACCGGCCGGGCGCCGAGCAGGCGTGGCGATCGTTCGTCGAGATGGTCCCGACCATCGACCAGCCCGACGCCTGACCTCTCCACCGCTCCGGCGATGTCCGTTCGCGCTTCCCCGTAGCTCGTCGGGAAGCGAGTCGAGCGCCCGCTCGACGATGGCCTGATCCTCGGCGTAGCAGAGCGACAGCGCGCTCGCGCCGGCGAGCAGCCAGCCGAGCACGCCGCGGCTCCCTCCGAGCCGCGCCGTTTCGTCGTACACGCAGCGGTCCTGGAGATGAGGGCGGGCAGATCGGCGCGTCGATCAGCGGGGCCCGGCGGAGCCGGGTCGGGAAGCGACGCGGGCCGATTGCCCTTCGGTCGCGGCGGCCACGGTTCTGGCCCGGTCGAACGCGGGCAGCCTGGTCGCCGCCACGGCCGAGAGCTGGCTCATCGCGGCCTGGGCGTCGCGGCGCGCGCCGGGCGCATCGCCCAGTCCCTGCAACGCCTCGGCGTGAACGGCCAGGTCTTCGCCGACGAAGAGGCTGCCGTCGGAGTCGATGGCCTCCTGCCGCGAGAAGTTCAGGGCGGCGGCCGCGCTGCGCTCGGCGTCAGCGAAGCGTCCCTGCTGCTGGGCGAGCCGTGCGTCATAGAAGTGAAGGAAGCGCCAGGCCGGGTCGGTCGCGTTCTGCAGCCTGGCGAGCAGCGTCCTGGCTTCCGCGATGGCGTGGGCGGCGCCGTCGGGGTCTCCGCTCGCGAGGGCCAGGTGCGCGGCGGCAAAGAGAAACAGCCGTGCCGTGTACTGGCGATCGGCCCGCTGCCGCGCGTACAACTCCGCCGCCTGCTTCAACCACGTCCGGGCGCGATCCAGACGTCCCAGGTCGGTGAGGGTGAGGACGAGCCCGATGGTGGTGGCGCGAATCAACGTCGCGTCGCCGCGTCGGCGCGCGGCCACGTTGCCTCGCGACAGGAGCGGCAGGGCCTCGGCGGGCCGTCCCATCCTGACCAACGTCACGGCCATCTCGTATTCGAGCGATGGAACGCCGCCCGGATCGCCCCCGCGGGAGAGATGTTTCGCGAGCTCCTCCTGGAAGATCGGCAGAGCCTCGTCGGGCCGCCCGCCGTCCCGCAGGATGGTCGCCCTGAGCATCCGCATGTTCATCATGCCGGGCGTGTCGCCGCGGCCGATGTCTTCGCGAAGTCTGAGCCCCCTCGCGGCGGCGTCCGCGGCGTCGCGGTATCGTCCCGCCTGAATCCGGCCCACTTCTTCGACGGCGGCGATGGCCCGCGTCGAATCGCCGGCCAGGCGGGCGATGGCCGAATCATCGTGCAGACACTCCGCGAGACTGTCGGTCGGCACCGGGTCACGGGCGCGCAGCGCCGCCAGCACGGTATCCATCAGGTGACGCGCCTCCGAGGGACGGCCCGCCTGCGAGAGGTCGCGAGCGTGCCAGCATCGCAGCTGCGCCAGCGTGTCCTCGTCGCCGGCCGCCGGCGCCGTCGCCTCGAGCTCGCGAACGAGCGCTCGATGACGCTCGAAGCTGCCGAGCTCGCGGAAGCGGCCCGCGATGCCGAGGAGCAGTCTCAACCGGACGAGCGGGTCGTCGGGATATTGCCGCCGGACCGTGACGATCGCGCGTTCCAGCTGCTGCTCGAGATCGCTCGTCGAGCGCCCGATGGCGAGGTCCGAGGTGAGATAGTCGGTGAGCTCCGCGTTGGCGTTCGCGATGCGCACCTCGCGCCGGGCGAGCTCCGCCTGGGCGTCCGCCCGCACCTTCTCGCGCACGGCGGCGTTGCGCTGCAGGCGGGCTTCGTGGGCCTGCCAGACGGAGATGCCGGCCCCCGTCAGGATCGCGACGGTCGTCGCCGTTCCGGCGACGGTCACCAGCAGGTTGCGCGCGACGAACTTCTTCAGCCGGTACCGCCGGCTGTCGGGCTGCGCCAGCACGGGCCGCCCGTCCAGGTACCTCGTCAGGTCGTCGCCGAGCGCGTTCACCGTCCGGTAGCGCTCGTCGGGGCTCTTCTTCAGCGCCTTCAGGACGATGGTGTCCAGATCGCCGCGCAACACCTTTCGCAGCGAGGGCGTCGCGGCTGCCGCGCTCGGCGCGCTCGCATCGGTCTGAACGATGGCGTCCTCCAGGGCGCCGCGCGACGAGCGTCGGAGCCGATAGGGGCGCGTTCCCGCCAGGAGCTGGTACAGGACCACGCCGAGCGAATAGACGTCGGACGCGGTGCTGAGCGGTTCGCCGGTCACCTGTTCGGGCGACGCGTACTCGGGCGTCTGCGGCCGGCCGGCAAGCTCGGTGAGCGCCGTGCGACCGGCGTCTTCCTGGTCCAGCAGCTTGGCGATGCCGAAGTCGAGCAGCCGTACCTCGCCGTCGGCGGTGACGAGGATGTTGGACGGCTTGAGGTCGCGGTGCACGACGAGCTTCGCGTGCGCGTACGCCACGGCGTCGACGACCTGCAGGAACACGCGAAGGCGCGCGGGCACGTCCAGGCCCCGCTCGTTGCAGAACTCGTCGATGGGCCGTCCCTCGACGTACTCGAGCGCCAGGTAGGGGCGCCCCCCCGGTGTGATACCGGCGTCGTAGAGTCGTGCGATGTGCCGGTGGGTCAGGCCCGCGAGGATGTCCCGCTCGCGCGCCATCCGCTGCACGAGCGTCAGGCGCGGCCAGGCGCCGCGCGGCAGCTTCAACGCCACGTCACGGCGGAGCATGCCGTCCGTGCGCTCGGCCAGCCACACCGTGCCCATGCCGCCTTCGCCCAGCTCGCGCAGCAGCCGATAGGGGCCGATCGTGGATCCGGCGGCGTCGGCCGATTCCCCCGGAACGTCGTGCGGAGCGAGGTCCATCTTCGGAAGGGTGCCGAGGAAGTTGGCGTCGTGCACCGACGGCGCGTGGGCGAGCAGCGCGAGCAGCCGCGGCTTCAAGGCCTCGTCTTCGGGCCCGAGGGCCGCGAGCCATCTCACGCGCTCTTCGGGAGGCCGGTCGAGCGCTTCATCGAGCAAACGGTTGAGCCGGACCCAGTCCGTGGCGTCCATGGCGGTGGCGTGACGCGGTCATTCTACGCCACCACATCGCCGAGCCCCGCGCCTACTTCAGCGCGTCGCGCAGCAGCAGCCGCGCCTTCTCCCAATCGCGGCGCACCGTCCGATCCGTGACGCCGAGCGCTTCGGCGATTTCCGCCTCCGTCATGCCGCCGAAGTACCGCATCTCCACGACCTGAGCCATCCGGGCGTCGAGCGCCGCCATCTCCTCGAGCGCGTCGTGCACCCGGAGGATCTCGCGCTCCCCGCTCTGAATGCGCGCGCCGATCTGCGTGGTCAGCGTGATGTGGGGCGCCGAGCCGCCCCGCCGCTCCGCCTGACGGCGGCGGGCGAAGTCGACGATGATCGATCGCATGACGCGGCCGGCCCAGCGCATGAAGTGGAGCCGATCCTCGAGGCGCAGGCGCTCGCTTCCAGCGAAGCGGAGGTACGACTCGTGCACCAGCGACGCCGTGTCGAGCAGCGTATTGCGGCCGCCGGCGCGCAGACGGGCGCGCGCCAGCTTCCGCAGCTCTCCGTACATCACCGCGAACAACGAATCCGCCGCCTGGGCGTCTCCGTCCTGGGCACGATGAATCAGCTCGGTGAGGCTCGGTCCCGCTTCCATCGCATCCATATTTAAGACGGGACGCTGCGAAACTTCAACGAGCCGGTTCGAGGCCGCCGTGAGGGGATGGTGAGCGCCGGACCGGTTTCGCGCAGGACGACGAACGCCCGACGTGGTCATCCGGAGCGTCTTCGAGTCGACATGGGAGCGCGATCGCGTGGTCGCGTTCCGGTTATGCTCTCCTCGTCAATGCCCACACGCCGCGACTCCCGCCCGATCGGCCCGCGAAGAGGGTGCCGGGCGGGCCGTCCCGGGTCACTCGAGGAGCTCTGATGAATACGCGTCGACAGTTCCTGATCACCGCCCCGTTGGGCATGCTCGGCGCGGCGGTCGCATGCCGCAAGGAGCAGCCCGGCGCGACTCTGTCCCAGGCGCCGCCACCAGGCGCGCCGCCCACCTTCGCCACGGCGCCGGCGTCGGGCCCCGTCGTCTCCCCGTCCACCTTCGCCGAGGCGGAGAAGCTCGCGCAGGTGTCGATGAACGCGGCCGAGCGCGAGATGGCCGCCGGAAGCTGGCGACGATCGATGGCGCCGCTGCTCGAGCGGCGCACGGGACCGCGAACAGTGCCCCTCGGGGCCGATGTCGCGCCCGCGACCCGCTGGAATCCCGCGCTCGCAGGCGAGTCCGGGCCCGCGCACGACGCCTTCGTGCGCAGCGGAGGCGGCGCGCTCCCGCTGCCCGCGAGCGACGCCGACATCGCCTTCGCGCCCGTCACTCAGCTGTCGAAGTGGATCGAGAGCAGGCAGCTCACCTCGGAGCGGCTCACGAACATCTACCTGCGCCGCATCGAACAGTTCGATCCGAAGCTTCGATGCATCATCACGCTCACGAAGGACGTCGGCCTCGCCCGGGCGAAGCGGGCCGACGCCGAAATCGCCGCCGGGCGATACCGCGGGCCGCTGCACGGAATTCCGTTCGGCGTGAAGGACCTGCTCGATACCGCGAACATCCCGACGACGTACGGCGCCGAGCCGTTCAGGAATCGCGTGCCCGCCGCCGATTCGACGGTCGTCCGGCGCCTGAACGACGCCGGCGCCGTGCTCATCGCCAAGCTGAGCCTCGGCGCGCTGGCGCTCAACGACATCTGGTTCGGCGGACAGACGATGAACCCGTGGCTGCCCGAGGAAGGTGCGTCGGGGTCGAGCGCGGGTCCCGGGGCCGCCACGGCGGCCGCGCTGGTCGGCTTCTCGATCGGCAGCGAGACCGGCGGAAGCATCATCGCGCCGTCGATGCGTTGCGGCGTCACCGGCCTGCGGCCCACCTACGGCCGCGTGCCCCGCACGGGCGCGATGACGCTCTGCTGGTCGCTCGACAAGCTTGGCCCCATGACGCGCGGGGTCGAGGACGCGATGCTGGTCCTGCAGGCGATCACCGGACCCGACCCGGGCGACGTGGCGAGCGTGCCGAGCCATCTCGAGTTCGACGCGACGGCACCGGTAAGTGGACTCCGGATCGGCTATTTCCCGGCCTGGATGAAGGAAGCGCCGGCGACCGAGGTCGACCGGGCGGCGCTCGAGGCCGTCGGAAAGCTCGGCATGGTGCCCACCGAGGTCAGCTTGCCCGACTGGCCGTACGGCTCGCTGCAGCACGTGCTCTTCAGCGAGGCGGCGGCCGCCTTCGAGGAGCTGACGTTGAGCGGCGGCCTGTCGACGATGAAGGCGCAGGTCCCCGACGCCTGGCCCAACCTGTTCCGACAGGCCCGGTTCCTGTCAGCGGTGGACTTCGTGCAGGCCGACCGCTTCCGGCGTCGCGTGGCGGGCGAGATGGCGCGGGTGTTCTCACAGGTGGACCTGCTGCTCGTGCCATCGCTGCGCGACGAGATGCTCACGCTGTCCAACTTCACCGGACACCCCTCGCTCACCTTGCGCGCCGGCTTCGTCCACGTATCCGAGGCCCGCAGCGACTGGGCGCCCGATCCCAGGACTCCGCTGCCGAGGTTCTCGCCGCCGCGGCGCGTGCCCCACGGCGTCACCCTGCTCGGCCGCCTCTTCGACGAGGGAACCGTCGCGCGCGCCGGGCTCGCCCTCGAGCGCGCGTTCGGCGTGGCTGGCGAACGTCCTCCCGGCTTCTGACCGGCGCGGGTCTGCCGTCCGCCAGGTGCCGCCCGCCTGCCCGAACGGGTGGGCGCCTGCCGAGCGGCATCACGTGCTGCCCGACAGCGGGTGGGTGAGCCGCCGGATTCGCGGCCCAGATGACGTCCGCGACGTCGTCGAGCTGTTCCTGTTGAACTACCAGCGACCCTGGTCGACCTGAGTGTCCGACGTTGCTCGCGGCTCATTTCCCGTCGAGCCGGCCGACGGTCCGAAATGGCCCTTGACTCCGATCTGGGACGCCCATAGCATGGCGCCGGTCCCGCTTCCCCACGAAGAACGGACGCAGACCGTCTGGCGCCCGTCGCGTCTGAACCCCTCCGAAAGGCGTCGCGAAAGGAGATTCGGAATATGCCGGACGAATCCAAGTCGAAGGAAAAGACACTCGAAATGCGGGTGGCGGAGCTCGAGGACAAACTCTCGAAGGTGCACATCACCGAAGATGAGATGAAAGCCTTCCAGAAAGTGTCGGCCCTCATCGGCGGCGGGACCGCCGCCGCCCCGTCGCCGGCCGCGGGCTGCGTGCTCGACTGCAGCGGCGGCTGCATCAACGAATGCACGGTGCGCGCCTGCACGATCGTGCGCTACTGCACCATCGTCCGCTACTGCACGATCATCCGCAGCTGTACGTTCGAGTGCGGCGGCGGGTGCGCACCCGGCGGCGGCGGCTTCACGGGCGGCGGGTTCGGGTCGCTCGGCGGCTGACGCGTACGGCCCTCGCGCGCGGCGGTCTTCCGGCCGCATCCGGTCTACTGCGGCAGCACCGCCGCGCGCCACCATCGGCCTTCTGGCGCGGATCCGTCATGGATATCGTTTTCGCCGTCATGCCGTTCGCCGACGTCGCCCGCCCGGCCATCGGCGTGAGCCTGTTGAAAGCCGCGGCCCTCCGGGCGGGCTTCTCGGCGGCTGTCACCTACGGCAGCATCGAGCTCGCCGATCGGATCGGCCTCGATCTGTACCAGCGGGTTTCGAGCGGGTTCGCCCCCGACGTGCTCGTGGGCGAGTGGTTCTTCGCGGACGGACTGTTCGGGGCCGACATTCCCGAGGCGGACGACTACCTCGAGCAGGTCCTCGCCCGATACGCCACCCGCGCCACGCTCGACGCCTTGCGCTCGGCGCGCCAGCAGCGCGAACGCTTCCTCGACGCGATCGCCGACGAGATCGCGGCGCTCTCGCCCCGCGTGGTCGGGTTCACCACCACGTTCCATCAGACGTGCGCCAGCCTGGCCGTCGCCCGGCGGCTGAAGCGGCTGGCAGAGCCCCCCGTCATCGTCTTCGGCGGCGCCAACTGCGAAGGGGAGATGGGCGTCCAGATGCTGGCGTCCTTTCCGTGGATCGACTACATCAGCTGCGGCGAGGCGGACGAGTCCTTCCCCCGGCTGCTCGGCCACCTGCTTCGCGGCGGGCCGCCTCCCGCCGCCGGCGTGCTGTCGCGCGATCGGGGATCGGAGGCGATCGGCTCGGAAGCGATCCGGGATCTGGACGCCCTGCCCTACCCGGACTACGACGACTACTTCGAACGCCTCGCGCGGTCGAAGGCAGGACGGAGCGCCGCCTACCATGTCATCGTCGAGACGTCGAGGGGATGCTGGTGGGGCGCGAAGCACCACTGCACGTTCTGCGGGCTGAACGGCGAGACCATGGCGTTCCGGAGCAAGAGCCCGGATCGCGCGTTCGACGAGATCGTGACGCTCTGCCGCCGCCACGGGCTCGCGAAGGTCGGCTGCGTCGACAACATCCTCGACATGCGCTACGTCGACACGCTCTTTCCGAGGCTGGCGGCCAGCGGCCTCGAGCTGGAGCTGTTCTACGAGGTGAAGTCGAACCTGCGGTACGAGCAGCTGGTCAAGCTGCACCGCGGCGGCATGCGCCAGATTCAGCCGGGCATCGAGAGCTTCAGCAATCGCGTCCTCCGCCTGATGGACAAGGGGGTCACGGGCTTCCAGAACATCCAGCTGATGCGCTGGTGCAGGGAGATCGGCATCGAGTGCGCCTGGAACGTCCTCGCGGGATTTCCCGGCGAGTCGGACGCCGACTACACCGCGATGGCCGAGCTCATCCCGCTCCTCACGCATCTCGACCCGCCGTGTTCCTGCGCGCAGGTGCGCCTCGATCGCTTCAGCCCGTTTCATTCGAAGGCCGCGCAGTTCGGGTTCAGGAAGCTGCGGCCGGCGCGCGCCTACTTCTACGTGTTCCCGCTCGGCCGACGCGAGCTCGATCGCCTCGCGTACTTCTTCGACTTCGACTACGACGACGATCGGCGCGTGGACGCCTACCTCGCCCCGGTACAACGTGCCGTGGAGCGATGGTGGCGCGGTCGATCGGCGGATCCGCCGGCCCGGCTCGACGCACGGTTCGACGATCCCGACGCGATCGTGGTGGCCGACACCCGGGAGGCGGCGACCCGCCGCGAGCACCGCCTCACCGGCGTCGCCGCCAGGGTGTTCGCCCTGTGCGACGTCGCGATCAGCCTCGAGGGGCTCCTGCGACATCCGGACCTCGCCGGACGCGAGGTCGAGGTCCGCGCCGCTCTCGACTCACTCGTCGCCGATCGGCTGGTGGCGTTCGACTCGGGCCACTACCTGACGTTGGCGGTCTTCCGCAACCGGATTGCCGGCTCGCCGGCCTTCAATTCCCATGGCTACCACACCGTCCAGACCCCTGCTGCCCGGACACTACTCCCTGTGGTTTGATCCGCCTGACGACGCCGGCGACGAAGTCCTTCACATCGTCTCGGAGCGCCGATCGCTCAAGCTGAAGGGCAAGGCCTTCCGCGAATTCCATCGCGCGGTGGTGCCCCTGCTGGACGGCGCGCACACCGTGGAGGAGATCCAGGCTGCCACGCGCGACCTGTTCCGGCCCGAGGATCTCGTCGAATGCCTGGATCTGCTGTCGGCGCAGGGCGTCCTCGTCGACGGCGCCGGCATGCAGCCGTACCAGGCCGTCGCCGGCCGGATTGCGCCGCAGCTGAATCTCTTTCACGACCTGGCGCCCGGCGTCGACCTGCAGGGACGCCTTGCCGCCGCCACCGTGGCCGTCATCGGGTTGAGCGGCGCGGGGCCGACGGTCGCCCTCGGCCTCGGCGCCAGCGGCTTCGGGACCATCCGGTGCGTCGATCCGCACCCGGTGGTCGCCGCCGACACGTACCTGTCGCCGTTTCTGGCCCTTGCGCAAGCCGGCACGAGCCGCGCGAGCCGCCTCGTCCAGGCCATCGGCGCGGTGGCTCCGGAGGTTCGCGCCATCGCCGACGATGGCCCGCTCGAGACCGAGGCCGATCTCCAGCGCGTCGTCGCCGGCGCGGATTACGTCGTGTGCTGCCTGGATACCGGTCTCTCGAACGCGATCTTCAAGCTGAATCGTGTCTGCCTGGCCGAGCACGTGCGGTGGACGTCCTGCACGCTCGGCGGCGCCGAGATCATCGTCGGGCCTGGCGTGCACCCCTGGCGGACGGCGTGTTACCTCTGCTACCGCATGCGGGCGGTGGCGTGCGCCGGCAACCCCGAGGAGGCGTTCGCCTACGAGCGTCATCTCGACCGCCGGCGGCAGGACGACAGCGGCCGGCACGAGAACCTCGTGTTCGGCGCGGGACTCGCAGCCAGCCTTCTGGGTCTTGAGGTGATGAAGGAGGTGGCCGGCATCGCCGAGCCCTCGCTCGTCGGCCGGCTGCTGACGATCCGCGTGACCGACGGCGCGATCGAGCGGCACACGGTCCTCCGCAAGCCGTGGTGCCCGGCGTGCTTTTCCGAGGCGGAGCGTCCCGATGGCCGCTGAGTGGTGGCGGGACCTCGTCAGCGCGAAGGTCGGCATCGTGCGCGCCATCGCGCCGCAGGGGCGCGGCAACGACGAGCCGGTCCCCCCCTACCTGCACACCGCGACGCTGGCCCACTTCGATTTCCGCATGGCGGAAAAGACCGAGCGCATCGCCGCCGGGAAGGGCCGCACGCAGGGGGAGGCGATCGCGGCCGCCGTCGCCGAAGCGATCGAGCGCTACTGCGCGTACCAGTGGGACCCGATGCGCACGTTTCTTGCCCGGTGGGAGGCGGTGCAGGCGGCCGCGATCAGTCCGGCGCAGTGCGTCCTGTACGCGCCGGCACAATACGCGCGCGAGGATTGGCGGTGCGTCCCGTGGCGGGAGGACCAGGACGTGTCCTGGATTGAAGGCGTGGAGCTGCCTGCGGGCGACCGCGTGGCGCTTCCCGCCGGGCTCGTGTATCTGATGACGCCGCCGCCGCGCCCGGAGGACTTCTTCGTGCCGGCGTCGTCCAACGGCCTCGCCGCGGGCCCGACGCTGGAGGCTGCCGTGCTCGGCGGCTTGTGCGAGCTGATGGAGCGCGACGCGCTGCTCATCGCCTGGATGAACCGCCTGCCGGCGCAGGAAATCGACCTCGATCGTTCGGGTCCGGCGGCAGCCCAGATGGCGAAGCACTATCGCCGCCTCGCCGTGGAGGTGCGCGCGTTCCTGATGCCGACCGATCTGCCCGCAGCCACCGTCATGGCGCTGTCGCTCGACTCCGATCCGGAGCGGCCGGCGCAGGTGGTCGGCATGGGCTGCCATCCCAACCCGGCGGTCGCGCTCGTCAAGGCGTTGTACGAGATGTGCCAGGGCCGGCCGAGCGAGGCGAGGCGGTTCGCCGACAAGCCGCCGCGCGGCCGGCTCGCCCGCTATGAAGACGTGCAGACGCTCGACGATCACAGCGCCTTCGCCAGCCTGCCCGAGAACCGGCGGGAGTTCGAGTTCCTGTGGGCGCGGCCCGGCAGGATCGCCATCGGCGACCTGCCGAACCCGAGCTGCGACGACGCGCGCGCCGACCTCGCGTACTGCACGGCCGCGCTCTCGGCCATCGGATGCCGTGTGGCGTATGTCGACCTCACGCTCCCCGATGTGGCGCCGTACGGCATCCATGCGGTTCGCACGCTGGCCACGGGGCTGCAGCCGGTGCACTTCGGGTACGGCACGGAGCGGCTCGGCGGACGACGGCTGTTCGAGGTGCCGGCGCGGCTCGGGTTTGCGGACCGACCGCGAGCCGTCGAGGAATTGAACGCCTGCCCGCATCCGCTTGCATGAGGCCACTCATGATTCCACTCGAGGATCCGACGTCGCTGTCGCTCCTGTTTCACCTGAACTCCGAGCCCTGGCTGAATGACGAGGCCTATCGGGGCGGAGCGGGGCCGCAGGAGTTCAAGCGGCCCGACCGTGTCATCGCGGAGGTCCCCCTGCCTGCGCCGTCGCCAAGCGCGCTGATGGACACGGTCCGGCGCCGGCGATCGTGCCGCGCCTTCGCCGACGCGCGCATGCCGGTCGACGCCGTCTCCTGCCTGCTCGACAGCGCCTACGGCATCGTCGACGCCACGGCGTTCGGCGATCGCACGCGGTTCCTGCGCCGCGCGGTCCCTTCGGCGGGCGGCCTGTTTCCCCTGGAGCTGTACGTCCTGTTGCGCCGTGTCGATGGCCTGGAAGACGGGATGTACCACTACGACGTGCTGGGCCACGCGCTCGAGCTCGTCGCGAGAGGCGATGGGTTCCCGGCGATCGAGCCGATCTTCTACACCTACCCATTCATCCGCGACGCCAATCTGGTCATCGCGATCGCTGCCGTGTTCGACCGGGCGCAGAAGAAGTACGGGCCACGGGGGTACCGGTACATCCTCATCGAGTCGGGACACGTCGGACAGAACGTGTGCCTGCGCGCGAGCGAGCTCGGCCTGGCGACGCTCTGCATGGGCGGCTTCGTCGATTCCGAGCTGAACGCGCGGCTCAGCCTGTCGCCGACCCGCGAAGGCGTCGTCTATACGGTGGCGGTCGGCTACGACGCCCGGAAGACGGCGGGGTGACCTCCGTGAGGGTGCCGGCCCCGCGGGGGATGTGCGAATCCGCGCGGGGCGTCAACGCTTCGGCCCGATCCTCCGTCTAACGTCGCGATGGAGCACCTGGTCGGCGGCCTTCGCTACGCGGCGCGGCAGTTCAGGCAGTCGCGGGTGTTCACGATGGCGGCGGTCCTCACCCTGGCGCTGGGCATCGGCGGCACGACGGCGATCTTCACGCTCATTCACGCCGTGATGCTGCGGTCGCTGCCGGTGACCGACCCTGGACGGCTCTACCGCATCGGCGACGGCGACGACTGCTGCGTCGAAGGCGGCCCGCAGAACCGCTGGGGCATGTTCGCGTTTCCGTTTTACGAGCAGCTGAAGGACGAGCTGCCGGAGTTCGAGGAGCTGGCGGCGTTCCAGGCGGGCGGCTCGCGCCTGAGCGTCCGGCGCACCGGCGCAGACGCCACCGCTCGTCCGGTTCGCGCCGAATTCGTCACCGGCAACTACTTCACGACGCTGGGCGTCGGCGCCTTCGGCGGCCGCGTGCTGGCCCCCGCCGACGACGAGCCGTCGGCCCCGCCGGTCGTCGTGCTGAGCCATCACATCTGGGACGGCACGTACGGCGCGGACCCCTCCCTCGTCGGGTCGACGCTCATCGTCGACGGCCACGCGTTCACGGTGGCCGGCGTCACGCCGCCCGGATTCTTCGGCGAGACGCTGCGCGGTGATCCGCCGGACATGTGGATTCCGATCCAGCAGGAGCCGATGATCGACGGCGACGGTGCGCTCCTGCACGGCCGGGTGTCGGCCTGGCTCCGCGTCATCGGCCGGCTGCGTCCGGGGGCCACGACCGCCGGCCTTTCCGCCCGCCTCACGGGCAGACTGCAGCAGTGGATGCGATACGACGCCGGCTATCCTGCCAACTGGATGCCCGACGTCATCCGCACGCTCCCCAAGCAGGTGGTCAACGTCGTGCCGGCCGGCGCCGGCGTGGGCATCATGAAGGAGGAGTACGGCCGCAGCCTCCAGATCCTGATGGCGGTGTGCGGACTCGTGCTCCTCATCGCGTGCGCGAACGTGGCGAACCTGCTGCTGGCCCGCGCGGTCGCCCGCCGGACCCAGACCGCCGTGCGCCTGGCCATGGGCGCCACGCGCCTGCAGATCGTCACGCAGGCGCTCATCGAGAGCGTCCTGCTCGCGGTGGCCGGCGGCGTCGCGGGCCTGTTCGTCGCGATGGGCGCGGCGCGCCTGTTGATCGCGCTCGCGTTCACGGACGCGCACTTCCTGCCAATCGACACGGGCCCCTCGCTCGTCGTGCTGGCGTTTGCCTTCGGGCTCGCCCTGCTCACCGGGATGATCTTCGGCGCGGCGCCGGCATGGCTGGCCACGCGCACCGATCCCGTCGACGCGCTCCGCGGTGCGGGCCGCAGCACGAGCGACCACTCGTCGTTTGCCCGGAAGGCGCTCCTGATCGTGCAGGCGGCGTTGTCGGTGGTGCTCGTGGCCGGCGCGACGATGCTGGCGCGCAGCCTCGACAAGCTGGAACACCAGGACTTCGGCTACCAGGTGGACGGCCGCATCGTCGTCAGCCTGAACCGTCCTCCGGCCGTCTACTCGCCGCCGAAGCTCGCGGCGCTCTACCGCGATCTTGAGGATCGGCTCAACCGCCTGCCCGGAGTGCAGCGGTCGGGCCTCGCGCTCTACAACCCGCTGACCGACAACTGGGGCGAGCTCATCCTGGTCTCCGGCCATCCCCCGCTCAGAAGTCAGTCGGGCGCGTCCTGGGACCGCGTCAGCGCCGGCTACCTCCAGAGCCTCGGCATGAAAGCCGTGCGCGGCCGCCTCTTCAACGCGGCAGACAACGAAACCACCATGCCCGTCGCCGTCGTGAACGAGGCCTTCGTGAAGCGCTTCTTCAAGAGCGACGAGGATCCGCTGGGCCAGCACTTCGGCATGGACCTGCCGGAGAACGCGGGCACCTTCCGCATCGTCGGGGTCGTGCGCGACGCCAAGTTCGCCGGCTTCGCCCTGGACCAGCCCGCCCGGCCGATGTTCTACGTGCCGCTCGCCCAGACCGTCGACTACGGGAACGAGCTGATGAAGCGGATCGAGATCCAGTCGCACTTCGTCCGGGGCATGGTGCTGGTGGCCGGCTCGTCGCCGGCCGTTCTCGAGCCCCTGATTGCGCGGGCGCTGGCCGAGACCGACCCGAACCTGACGATCACCAGCGTGAGGACGCTGCGGCAGCAGGTCGAGCTGTCGTTCGACCAGCAGCGTGCGGTGGCGAGCCTGGCGGCGTTGTTCGGGGTGGTGGCGCTGCTGCTCGCGGCGGTCGGCCTCTACGGGGTGACGGCGTACTCCGTGGCGCAGCGCACCAACGAGATCGGCATCCGGATGGCGCTCGGCGCCGATCGCGGCCGCGTCGTGCGGCTCGTGCTGCGGAGTGCCTTCAGCCGGGTCGCCGTCGGCCTCCTCCTCGGCCTGCCGCTCGCCGTCGGCGCCGGCCGCCTGATCTCGGCACAGCTCTACGGCGTGCCGTTCTGGGATCCGCTCGCGCTCGCCGCGGCGTCCGGCTCCCTGGCGGTGTGCGCGATCGTGGCGGCGGTCATTCCGGCCAGGCGGGCGGCGTCCATCTCGCCGATGAACGCCCTCAGAACCGAGTAGGCCGCCCCGGGCCTGTCCGGCGGGCAAGCCGATCGCCACGCGGGATCGAAGCCATCAGGCAGGGACGGAGGAGGCACTCGGCGCTCAGGACGGCGTTCGCGTCGACCTCGTCGTCGAGCTGATCTGCAGGTCGTACCCGTTCGGCGTGGTCGTGTGATAGCTCTTGAAGGCGGCCGTGTGGATGTCGCCCCGGCCGCCCGTATCGACCCGCGCGGTCAAGCCGCGCTTCTCGAGCTCGGCCTTGACCTCGTCGGGATCGAACGGCGTAATGCCGAAGGCGATGTGCCCGATGGTCGCGCCGCGTGCCGGCGTCCCCGCGGCGGCGCCCCCGCCCGGACGGAACCGCCGCCGGATGATGATGTCGCCGACATTGCCGATCTCGCACTGATTCTGGCTTCCCTCGTCGACGCCCGGCTTCCAGCCGAGCAGCGCCGTATAGAACGCCACCGTCGCCTTGTAATCCGACACCTCGTAGGAGATGTGGTCCAGCCAGATCGTCTTCCAGTTCGTGGCGGCGAAGGGCGCGGGCACTGACGTCTTGCCCTGCGCGGGTCCCCGGCGGCGGTTCGTCCGGCTGCCGTTGCTGATCTGCAGGTCGAAGCCTTCGGGATCCTTCACGTGGAAGCTTTCGAAGTCCGTGCCGCGGTTGTCGGCCACGGGCGTGAGCCCGCGCTTGCGCAGTTCCGCCTCCACCGTCTTGGCGTCCCAGGGCTCGATGCCCCAGCAGAAGGTGTCGAACACGGCGAGGCGCGGGGGACGCGGTCCGCGGCCGCCGCGTCCGGCGGCCGGCGCCTCGGCGGCAGGACTCGGCGGCGGCGCCTGATATCCGCCGCGCAGGACGAGGCCGCCCCAGTCGCCGATGTCGAGCACGGCCTGCTTGCCGTCGTCGCTGCGGATCTTCCAGTTCATGAGCGCGGCGTAGTACGCCGCCTCCTTTGGGTAGTCGGCGGCCTGGCAGGAGAAATGATCCAGCAGGACCGTCTTCCATCCGGTCGGCTCGAACGGCAGCTTGGCGGGCGTCGTATCGCAGTCGGGCGTCCCGGCGCGCGCGCCGCCGCACTGCCCCTGCGCGAACGCGGAGGCGGGACGGACCGCGGCGGCGATGCCCAGCGCCTTCAGCAACTGCCGGCGCGAGAGCCTGCCACGGTCGAACTGGGTGAACAGCGTCGCAAGGTCGGCTCTCATCGAAGCGCTCCTCCGATCGTCCACGGCATGGAACTGGCGGACAAGAGTATTCGACCGGGTCCGCGCGTGGCAAGCGCAGGTCGGGCGGCGCGTTCCGGTCGGCAATCTCCCGGCTGGCGACGAAGTCGCGAGCCGCTGTTTCATTCCACGGGCTGATCCCGAGCCGCAGCACGACCGCGCCTTCCCACTGCTGGGCGATCCGCGGCGACTGCATCAACACGACGCCGACCAGCGCCATCACCACGAGCGGCACGGGGCTCGCGGTGACGATGAGACCCCGAGCGCCGAGGGCGATCGATCCGACTGGGAAGGCTGGCCGGCGGGCCTTCCGGCCGGCGAAGCCACCCTGTAGGATCACGGGAGTTGCCGGTTCACCTGGAGAACACGATGCGCGTTGCCGCCCTGTACGACATTCACGGGAACCTGCCCGCGCTCGAAGCGGTCCTCGACGAGGTCCGCGCCGACGGCGTCGATCTCGTCCTCGTCGGCGGCGACGTCTTTCCCGGGCCGATGGCGCTCGAGGTACTCGCGCGGCTCCGCAGTCTCGACCTCCCTGCACAATTCATCGTCGGCAACTGCGAGACGGCGGTGCTCGCCGAGCGCGCCGGCCGTGGCGTCGCGCTGCCGGAACACGTCCTCGAAACGATCCGCTGGTCGGCCCGGCAGCTCGACGATGAAGACGAGCGCTTCATCGCGCAGTGGCCGCTGACACGCAGGCTGGACGTCGACGGAGCCGGAGACGTCCTCTTCTGCCATGCCACGCCGCGCGACGACAACGAGATCTTCACCTCGGCGACGCCCGACGAGCGCGTGGCGCCGGCCTTCGCGGGCGCCTCCGCCCCGCTCGTGATCTGCGGTCACACGCACATGCAGTTCGACCGCACGCTCGGGACGACGCGGATCGTCAACGCCGGGAGCGTGGGGATGCCGTTCGGGCCGCCCGGCGCGTACTGGCTGCTGCTGGGACCTGGCGTCGAGCTCAGGCGAACGGAATACGACCTCGACCTCGCCGCCGAACGGATCCGGTCCACCACCTACCCGCAGGCGGCGGACTTCGCCGCCCGCTACGTCCTGGCGCCTCCGTCGGCGCAGGATATGCTCGACCTGCTCACCCGCTCCGCGCCGAAGTAGCCGCAGCCGACGGGCGCACGCCCGTCCGCGACGAATCGATCCGACACGCCAGGCTGTCGATAGTCAACGGGCGCGAAGCGCGGCGAGGGGATCCACCTTGGCCGCGCGGCGCGCGGGGACGAGGCACGCGACCGCGGCGACGAGGGCAATCACCATGGGCACGGCGACGAACGTCACTGTATCGTATGGGCTGACGCCGTAGAGGAACGCCGACAGCAGGCGCACTCCGGCCAGCGCGGCCGCCAGGCCGATCGCCACGCCGGCCCCGACGACGCCGACGCCCTGTCGCAGCACCAGCATGACGATGTCGCGCGCCTGCGCGCCGAGGGCCGACCGCACGCCGATTTCGCGCGTGCGCTCGGCCACGGTGAACGACAGGACGCCGAACAGGCCGACGCCTGCGATGAGCACGGCCAGCATGCCAAACCACGCAAGCAGGACGGCGTAGAGCCGCGGCTTCGCCAGGCTCGCCATCACGCGATCCTCCATCGTCATCACGGAGTCGACGGCGACGCCGGGCGCCTGTTCGCGGACGATGGCGCGAAGGGCGGGCACAATCGCGATCGGGTCGGCGGCGGTCCGGACGACCAGGATTGGATCGTCATAGACCGCCGCGCCGGGCGCGAGCTGCTTGAACGAGGCGAAGACTTCCGGCAGAAGCGGAGCGTCGACGCGGTCCTGTCGCATGTCGTCGACGACGCCGACCACCACCCAGTCGGCATGCTCGTTCGCGAAATGCAACCCCGCGGCCGGACCACGCCGCGGAATCCGCGTGCCGACAGCATCGTCGCCGAGGTACTGCCGGGCAAACGACCGGTTGACGACAATCGCCGGCGGCGTCGTCAACGTGTCCGATTCCGACAGGATCCGTCCCGCCACCAGACGCAGGCGCATGGCCGCAAAGTAGTCGGGGCTGACGACGCGCTGCGCGGCCTGCACGTCCACCTCGGTGTCCGGATTCCGGGGCGACCGCACCTTGAAGGCGGCAAATCCGCCGTACGACACGAACGGCAGCGCCGTGCTGTACGCGACGTGGGTCACCCCGGCAACGGCGCGCAGGCGCGCGACGAGCGCGTCGAGCATCTGACCGCGGCGCGCCGCGGGATCGCCGCGCGGAAGCGGCAGCCGGGCGGTGAGCACGTTCGCGGGATCGTAGCCGCGATCCGCGCGGACCAGGGAAACGAAGCTGCGCGCCAGCAGCGCCGCGCCGACGAGCAGCACGCAGGCCATGGCAACCTGCGCCGCCATGATCAGCGCCCGCGTGCGGGCCATCGAGGAACGCAGGGCGCCCCCACTCGGAGCGCCCCCGTCCTCGGCCAGCGTCTCGACCAGGTTCACGCGCCGCGTCTGCCAGGCCGGCAGAAGCCCGCACGCCACGCTCGCGCCAACCGACACGATCAGGGCGAACGCGAGCACGCGCGCATCGACAGCCACGGCACCGAGACGCGGGAAGCCGGGCGGCAGCAGCCATGGCAGCAACCGCTCGAGGCCCCCGGCCAGCGCCAGCCCGGCGGCGCCGCCGAGGAGCCCGACGATGGCGTTCTCGACGACCAGCTGCCTGACGATGCGCCGCTGGCCGGCGCCGATGGCGGCGCGCACCGCCAGCTCGCGCCTCCGCGTGGTGGCGCGCGCGAGCTGGAGGCTGGCGACGTTCGCCGTCGCCGTGGCGAGCAGCAGCGCGACGGCGGCGAACAGGATGATGATGGCCGGACGCA
This sequence comes from uncultured Acidobacteriota bacterium, assembly GCA_963840225.1. GTDB lineage: Bacteria > Acidobacteriota > Vicinamibacteria > Vicinamibacterales > CAVVIG01 > JBLMXQ01. The sequence goes on along the minus strand of CAWIYH010000002.1, from coordinate 1,519,792 downwards.
CGTCGGCCGTCAGGGCCTCGAGCTCGGGCGTGGCCGACACCTCGATCGGCTCCGTCGCGCCGAACAGGGCGCGTGCCGCGACGCCCAGATCGGGCGCGCCGCGGGCGCGTGCGGTCGCCTCGGCCGCAGCCTGCGCGGGCGACGCGCCGCGGTCCAGGCGTGCCATCGCCCTGAAGATCACACCGACCAGCACGCCGCCCCTTCCCGTGACCGGCGGCACGGCCCACGCCGTCCAGGCGCGCGTCTGGCGATCGGGAAACGCGAATTCGCGCGGCATCACCCCGACGATCGTGTACGGCTGATCGTCGAGCCGCACCACATGCCCGAGCACATCCTCACGCCCGCCGAATCGCTCGTTCCAGAGGCCGTAGGAGAGGATCACGACGTCCGGTCCACCCCGAACGCCATCGCCCGCGCGGAACAACCGGCCGATCAGGGGATGGACCTTCAGAATCGGGAAGAGGCCGGCCGTTACGGGGTTGATCGGTACGCGCGCCGGATCGCCCACGCCCGTGATCGTCACCGTCCGCGTGAGCCAGCCGCCGATGTCCTCGATGGTCGACGGGTGATCGCGCCACGCGAGGAACGTGCCGTTTGACACGGTGCCGGCCACGCGGCCCGTGCGGCCGTGGCGCGTTTCGGTGATGCGCACCAGGCGGCCGGCGTCAGCCCACGGCAACGGCTTCAGGAGCACGCCGTCCGCGACGCTGAACAGCATCGTCGTCGCACCGATGCCCAGCGCCAGCGTCGCCACGGCCACCGCGGCAGAGCCGGGACGGCGGCGGAGCAGACGAATGCCGTACCGCACATCCTGGGCGACCCCGGCAAGTCGTGCGCCGTCAACGAACCTGCGTCGCAGTCGCGCCGTCATGTCGAGCACGACGCATGGTATTCCAGGCGGCCCTTCAATGGTCGCTTCAAGAGCGCCGGCCCGGACGGCCGCGGGCTATCGCGACGGGCAGCTGCCGACGACCGGGTGCCAGCCTTCGACGTCGATGAACACCTGGCCGCCGCCCGGGGTGATCCGGCCGCCGGCCGGCGACGGGCCAATCCGTACGCCCCCGCCGACGGCGATGCCGTCCGGTCTGAACTGTCCCTTCTTCATGAGGCCGGTCAGCTGAATCATCGATCCTTCGTGTGCCTTGATCTCGGCCATCATCTTCTTCGGCCCGTTCATCCGCAGGTGCATGCCTTGCGGGATTTCGAAGTCGCTCCCGGCCTCGTTCGCCGTGCGCGGGCCGACCGTGAAGATGTAGCCCTTGGTGCAGCCTGGAACGGACACGCGCACCGAGTTCCTGGGCACCGGCTTGTTCTCCTGCGCGGAGAGACCGCCGCCCAGTACGGCGATCGCGACGGCCACGGCTGCGCCCGTCCTCATGTGGAAGTCCATGCAGCCAGCTTACGACGTCCGGGGCGAGGCAAGGAAGCAGGACTGGCGAATCCTGAGGAACATTTCCGGCGATTTTCGTCTTGCGTGGCGCGGCCTTGCGAGATCGCCGGCGTTGGCCGCGACGGCCGTGCTCGCGCTCGGCATCGGCGCGAACACCGCCATGTTCGCCGTCGTCGACGCCTGCTGCTCCGCCCGTTGCCCTACAAGGACGCTGAGCGCCTGGCGATCCTCTGGAATCGATCGCCCGGCCTGAACGTCACGCAGGACTGGTTTTCGACCGCACGCATCGCGCATCGATCCGACCGCCGCACGGCGCTGCGAGTAAGGCTGCGGCCGCGCGTGCGACGACGTGGAGCGGGCGAGCGCGCGAGAAACGGCGATCGTCAATCGTCCGACTCCGGTTGATGAGCTGGTCGGCCCGTTCCGGCGATCGATCGCACGCGCACGACCGACTCCTGCCCGCCTGAAGGCCCCTCGCACCCATCTCGCGTTCGACCGCCACGTGCGCACAGCCGAGTAGCGCACACCTCGGTTCGGTCGCTGGCGATTCCGGGGGCGAAATTTACACGCGCTTTTCTGGATCATCACCGCCCGGTCACACGCCCGGCGCATTCTCTCAGCACGTTCGTGGCGCAGCGCTCCGCATCGCTTCATGTCCTCCGGCACGGATCTCCCCGTGGCTGCTCTCCGGCACCCTGCGACCACGATCGCCTTGCCGACCCCTCTCAGAAAGGATCCGCAATGACGAAACGATCGCTCCAACGTCTGTTCAAGGTGAGCGTGCTCACCTCGGCGACGCTCCTGGCGCTCACGGCGCACGCCACTCTGCAGGAACGTCACGACCATCACGATGACTACAACGACGATCGCGGCGGGCACTCCGATCACGACGGCGATCACGGCGGGCATCACGACGTCGTCAGGCTGCCGACCGGTCAGTTTGTGACGCCAACGGCCATCACCGACGCCGTTCAGCAGTATCTGAACCCGGGCCTGCCCGATTATCCGAACTTCGTTGCCGGCGAGGCCGTGCGGTCGCAGCTCAGCCCGGATGGCACGACGCTGGCGGTCATAACAGCCGGTCAGAACTCGCTCTACAAGCCGGACGGTACGGTCGACACCGACAACTCGACCCAGTACATCTTCCTTTACAACGTCGAAGGGGCCAACAGAGCCAGGCCCGCGCTCGCCCAGGTGATCAAGCAGGCGAATTCCCACGTGGGGCTCGTCTTCTCGCCGGACGGCAGCACGCTCTACGCGGCCGGCGGCAACGACGACGCGGTGTACGTGTACGCGAAGAGCGGCGGCAGCTTCGTGGCGGCCGCGCCGATCGCGCTGGGGCACTTCGCGCCCGGCGCGACCGGCGGCGCCCGCAACAAGGGGATCGGCATCGGAGTGCAGCCCAACGCCAGCGGACTCGCCATCTCGGCCGACGGCCGCACCCTCGTCGTCGCCAACAACTACAACGACTCGATCAGCGTGATCGACACGGCGACGGGGTCGGTCCGTTACGAGCACGACCTGCGTCCGTACTTCGCCAACAACGAGGGCCAGGAGGGCGGCGTGGGCGGCACGTTTCCGTTCGGCGTCGTCGTGAAGGGCAACGACACGGCGTACGTCTCGTCGGACCGCGACCGGCAGGTCGTCGTGGTCGACGTCTCCTCGCCCACCGAGGGCCGTCTGATCAAGCGCATCACGCTCGACGGCAACGCCCTCGGGATGGCGCTGAACGCGTCGCAGTCGAAGCTCTACGTGGCACAGGACAACGCCGATCAGGTCGCGGTCATCGACACGTCGCTCAACAGGGTCGTCGCGACGATCGATGCGCGCGGGCCCGCCGGCATGTTCCCCCACCGCAAGTACACCGGCGCGGCCACGTCCGCCGTGACGCTCTCCCCGGACGGACGCACGCTCTATGCCGTGAACAGCGGCGCCAACTCCATCGCCGTCGTCCCCCTGGAGGGCCACAAGGCCAACACCGTGAGCGGGCTGATCCCGACGGCGTACGAGCCACATGACATCACCTTCAGCGCCGACGGCTCGTGGATGTACATCGTGACCGGCAAGAGCGCCACCGGTCCCAACCCGGATCACCTGTCGGGCAGCACGTCCCGGATCACGAGCATCACGTACCCCGGCGGCAATGCCGCTGCCGCCGCCGCCGCCCGGGCCTCGAACGAATACCAGTTCCAGCTGGAACGGGCGTCCCTCGTCAGCGCTCCGGTGCCGAGCGGCGGCCACCTGCGCGATCTGACGGAGCAGGTCGCGAGAAACAACTTCTACGTGACCGAGAACGACCAGAAGGACGCCAAGGTGATGCGGTTCCTGAACCAGCACATCAAGCATGTGATCTACGTCGTGAAGGAGAACCGCACGTTCGACCAGGTTCTGGGCGACCTGACCAACGGCGCGAACGGCGACCCCGGCCTCACGCAGTTCGGCCAGGCCCTCACGCCGAACGATCACAACCTCGCGACCAGGTTCGTCACGCTGGACAACTTCATGAACCCGGGCGACGGGAGCATGGACGGCTGGTCCTGGTCGCTGCAGGGACGTGTCACGAACACGGAAACGATCACGCAGCAGATCAACTACGCGGCCGTCAACCGCGGCCTGTCCTACGAGTCCGAGGGCTCCAACCGCAACGTGCCGGTCAACTTCGCGACGGTCGCCGACCGCGACGCCGCAGCCGGGGTGGCGGGCACCACGGACTACAGCGACGCGTCGGCGGGCCTCCCGGGCGGCACCGCGAACCTGCTGCCCGGTACCGGCAACCACGCGTCGACCGACGCGCCGTTCGGCATCCAGGACGGCTACATCTTCGACGCCGTGCTGAAGGCCGGCGGCACGGTCAGAAACTACGGCTTCCTGGTGCACAACATCGGCAGCATCGGCACGAAGGACGCGCCGGTCTCCGATCCGTTCGCCTCGGGCGTCGTCCAGGTCGCTCCCCTCGACCCTGCCCTGGCGCCGGTGACCGACGTCTACTTCCGCGGCTTCGACATGAACTATCCCGACCTCTGGCGCTACAACGAGTGGAAGCGGGAGTTCGATCAATTCGTCGCCCACCACGACCTGCCCAGTCTGTCGCTGGTCCGCATCAGCCACGACCACATGGGCAGCTTCGGCAGCGCGCTGGCCGGCGTGAATACCCCTGAGACGCAGCAGGCCGACTGCGACCTGGCGCTGGGACTGCTGGTCGAGGCGGTGGCGAACAGCCCCTACGCGAGGGACACCCTGATCGTCATCACCGAGGACGACGTGCAGGACGGCCCTGACCACGTGGCGTCGCATCGAGGACCCGCCTTCGTGGTCGGGCCGTACGTGAAGCGTGGCACCGTCATCAGCACCCGCTACAGCCAGGTCAACGCGCTGCGCACGATCGAAGACGTGCTGGGCACCGAGCACATCAACCTGAACACCGCCTTCCAGCGGCCGATGGCCGACGTCTTCGACATCCGCTCCTCGGGCCGATGGAACTTCGCGGCCGAGGCGTCCACGGTGCTGGCGACCACATCGGTGGCCGTGACCGATGGAGCCGGCGCCGTGAGATTCGCCGCAGGCCCGATGATCCGACCTGCGCATGACGCCGAGTACTGGGAGGCGGTCACGGCCGGCTTCGACTTCTCCGAGGCGGACGAAGTGCCGCCCGCCCGATTCAACAGAGTCCTGTGGACCGGACTGATGGCCGGCAAGCCCTATCCGACGGCGCGCGGCGAGGCGTCGGGCACGAAGCACGACCGCTGAGCCTCCCCGTCCCGGCGAACTGAATATGAAGCGTGGGCCGCGGCGTCATGGAGGTCGCGCCCCCGGGTGGTCCTCCACGGCGCCGCGGTCCCTCTTGTCCGTGCGCCGCGCCCGGACGCGGCGCGGCTGCTGACGCGCAGGCCAGGTTGACGGCCGGGGGCGGATCGTGCTTTACTATATAAAGTAATTTACAACAACGACCCAAGCCGGCTCGCGACTGCGGAGGCTGAAGTGGACGCATCTCCGGTCAGACAGCCCAGCGCCTTCCTGCCCGTCGCCATGTCCCTCGCCGCCCTGGCCGCCGTCCTCTATCACCTCGTGATGTTCGGGACCGCCCGCCAGCCCGACGAAGGCGCCGCGGCCCATCTCTGGCAGCTGCTCATGGCCGGACAAGTGCCGGTGGTGGCGTTCCACGCGGTCAGGTGGCTGCCGCGGGCCCCGAAGACGGCGCTCGTCGTCCTCGCCGCACAGATCGGCGCCGCCGTCGCGGCGCTCGCGCCCGTCTACTGGCTCGGGTGGTGAGTCGTGGAGGGCCGCTGTCAGGCCGTCTCGGTCGAATTACCGGTTGATCGACAGCTCGACTGACGCGAGAATGCACCGGTTGAATCGATGCCGGTCCGAAAATCCCACACGGCAGCCCGCGGACGGCCCCCCTCGGCGGCGATCGATGCCGGCCGCGGACGGCCGGAAGTCATCGTCGAGTTCCTCTTCGACCGCGGCGTGCTCTCGATTGCCGTCCGCAACATCGGGAATCGGCCCGCGCTGAAGGTGACGGTGGCGTTCGACAGGAAGATCGTCGGCGTGGGCGGCTCGCGCGAGATTTCGGCGCTGGCCCTGTTCAGGAACATCGAGTTCCTGGGGCCCGGCCGGGAGATCGCGACGCTCCTCGACTCGAGCCCCTCGTACTTCGGGCGCCGCCAGCCGACGAAGATCTCCGCGCGCGTGACCTATCGCGACCCGGAGGGCGGGACCTACGATGCAACCATCACGCACGACCTGGAGATCTACCGCGAGCTGGGCTATCTGGTCTCACACAGAGGTTCCTGACCATGCCATCGTCCACGCGCGTCGACCCGTACAAGAACTTCAACTTCCGCGTCGAGATTGACGGGGTCACCGTCGCCGCCTTCTCCGAGTGCAGCGGCTTCGGCTCCGAGGTCGACGTCATCGAATACCGCGAGGGGCAGGACCGCGCCGTCCGCAAGCTGCCCGGGCTGGCGAAGTTCTCCGGCATCACGTTGAAGCGCGGCGTCACCCAGTCCGACGAGCTCGAGGCGTGGCACCGCAGCATCCTCAGCGGGCAGGCCGACCGCCGAAACGGCGCCATCGTCCTGCTGGACGACCAGCGGAACGAAGTCGTCCGCTGGAATTTTTTCGGAGCATTCCCCCGGAAGATCGAGGGGCCCGAGCTGAAAGCTCACGGCAACGAGGTCGCCATCGAGACGATCGAGCTCGCGGTCGAGGGCCTCGAACGTGTGCAGTAGGCCGGTCCTCCCAGGTAGCGGCGGCCGCACCAGCTCGCTCCCGACCGTGCGCTCCTGCTCGCACCGGACCCGGCTCTCTGAGACAATGGGAACGTCCCCGCCGATCGCGGGTTCCTAGATATCGAGGCAGGTCTTCCATGAAGGTATACGGTAGAGCGCTGCGCGCCGGTGCGGTCGTTTCATGCGCCCTGGCGCTGACAACTCCGGGCACGGCTCAGGCGTCCGATCGGGCGCCGGCGGGCACGGCAACGGCCGCGCTGTCGCGCATCACGATCTTCAACTTCGGCCAGGTCAGCCGTGGCTACTACCGTGGCAGCGAGTTGAAAGGCCACGACGCCGCTGACCTGGCGGCGGCCGGGATCAAGCTGGTCATCGATCTGCGGAGCGACGGCGACTACGACCCGCAAGAGGCGCAGCTCGTGTCCGAGGCCGGGATGCGCTACGTGCGAATCCCGATGACCACGCATGAGGCGCCGACGGCGAGCCAGATCTCGACCTTTCTCTCGCTCGTCGAGAACGTCACCGCCCGGCCCGTGTACGTCCATTGCGTGGAGGGGCGCCACCGGACGGGTGTCATGACCGCGATATACCGGATGACGGTGGACGGGTGGACGGCCGACCGGGCCTTCAGGGAGATGAAGGCGTACAAGTTCGGGTTGGACTTTCTTCACCCGGAGTTCAAGCGGTTCGTCTTCGGCTACGCCGCCCGGGCGGCTGCCGCCGAGACCCCCGGGGCGGCGAGGACCTGCGCCCCAGCCGACTCGTGCCCCTCCCTCTAGCCTCAGGGGCTTCGGAGCTGGAGACCGCCGGCTGGTCCTCGCACGCAATTCCCGGGACGCAACGGGCTGGCTGATGCGCAACCGGCGGCCTGCGGCCGCCGGTTGCCACCTCCGCGCGGGACGCGGTCAGGGCCTGCCGGATTGGGAGGACGTCAGCTGCTGGACGGCGGCGAGCGACTTCTCGACGTGTTCGGCCGGGCTGATCTTGTCGTCGCTGGTCGAGAAGGTGGCCGCGATCTTGTCGTCCGGCGTGACGACGAAGGTCGTCCGCTCGGTGAAGTCATGGTCGATTTCGACGCCGCGCGTGTCCTTCATCCCGGCCCGCCGGTTCATCGCCTTCAGGTCGTAGGAGCCGGCGATGGCGCCGTCGGGGTCCGAGGCCACGGGAATCTTGCCGGCGCAGTACTGCGGGTCGGCGGAGAACGCGTTCAGGCGCTCGATGCTGTCGCGGGAGACGCCGATGATCGTAGCGCCGGCCGCGTCGAACTTCTCCTTGTTCTCGGCGAAGGTGTGCGCCTCGATGTTGCAGCCGCCCGTGAAGGCCGACGGATAGAAGTAGACGACCACGGGGCCTTTCTTCAACGCCTCCTTGAGGGAAAACTCGAACTCCTTGCCGGCCAGCGACGCCTTGGCCGAGAACTCCGGAGCCTTGTCACCGTGCTTCAACGCTGCGAACGCCGGAACGGCGATGACGCCGGCCAGCAGGGCACCCAGAACCAGACGCTGCATATGCTCCCTCCTCAACTGTGAACCCGACGCAACTCACCATGGTAGTTTGACGCGCCCCGCGGAGAGAAGGATGCGATCGTCACGCCCGGTTCACCGCCGGCCGCCCCGCGGCCTCCTCGAGCGAAAAAAGGCGGTCATCTCCCTGCGAACATCGGCGGGGCATTCGAGATAGGAGAAGTGTCCGCACGCCTTCAGCGTCGCCAGGCGCGCCCTGGGGATCGCAGCAGATCGTACCCTTCCACGGCCCAGGTGTCCTTCATCCCCTCTGATCGTAGTAGATGAGGTGGTAGGCATCCGAGAATCGATCCAGTGCCGGGCACGCGCCCGGTGCGGAATCACGGCCGGGCGGCGGAGCCGGCCGCCCTGCAGGCAGCGCCGGAGAGGTTGATTGGATGAGGATCGGATCCATCGTCATTCACTGTCACGAATTCGAGCGGACGGTGGCGTTCTGGCGGGACGCGCTCGGATACGTCGAACGGGAGCCGGCGTCAGGCGGCTGGGTGGTCCTGCGCGATCCGCACGCCAACGGACCCAACGTGTCGTTTCAGGCCAGAACGCGGCGGCGGCCGGCTCGAAGCTGGCTGCACCTCGATCTGTATACGAGCCGGCAGGACGAGGAGGTCGAGCGGCTCGTCGCGCTCGGGGCCAGACGGTATCCGTGGAGGTACCGTCCGGGATCGGATTTCGTCGTGCTGGAGGATCCCGACGGCAACCTCTTCTGCGTCGTCCAGAAGCCGGGGGAGGCCGAGGAGCCCGGGGACGGCAGCCCGGATCCCGTCGGATCGAACAAGCCGTAGACGCCCTACGTCTAATGCCGTAGACTGTCTACGACTATGGCCAGACGTCCAGACGACGAGCGCCTGGAGCTGCTCCAGGGCACGCTCGACATGCTCATCCTGCGCACCCTCCAGTGGGGCCCGCAGCACGGCCACGGCATCGGCCAGGCGATCCGCACGCAGTCCGACGATCTCCTCAAGGTCGAGACCGGCTCGCTGTACCCCGCGCTGCACCGGCTCCTGAAGCGCGGGTGGCTCAAATCGGAATGGGGCACCAGCGAAGCCAACCAGCGGGCGCGCTATTACCGGCTGACGGCCGCGGGCAGGGCGCAGCTCTCGCGGCAGCGCGACCGGTGGTCGCAGCTCGTGGACGCCATCGGACGGATCATGAATCCGGCACCCGCGAACAAGGAGTAGCCCATGCGGCCCGACGACGACGACCTCGACGAGGAGATCCGCGGCCACCTCGCGATCAGCATCAAGGAGCGCATCGATCGCGGGGAGGATCCGGCCTCGGCGCGCCTGGCGGCCCTGAAGGAATTCGGCAACGTCACGCTGACGCGCGACTCGATCCGGGGCGTCTGGCGCCATCGCTGGATCGACGCGGTCGACGGGCTCGCGCGTGACATCCGCTTCGCGCTGCGCTCGCTGTTGCGCGTCAAGGGCCTGGCGGCCACGGTGGTCGTGACGCTGGCGCTCGGCATCGGCGCCAACGCCGCCATCTTCAGCGTCGTCCGGGGCGTGCTCCTGCGCCCGCTCGTCAACCGCGACGAAGATCGCCTGCTCTACATCCGGCAGAGCGCTCCCGGCATCGGCGCGGAGAACATGACGTTCTCGATGCCCGAGATCGGCGACTTCAAGGCGCGCGTCGCCACGATCGCCACCTTCGGCGACTTCTCCACCGTCGACTTCACGATGATCGGCCTCGGCGACAAGCCCCGCATCGTGAAGGCGGGCGTCGTCAGCGGCTCGTTCTTCGACGTGATGGGCCTCCGCCCCGTGCTCGGCCGCCTGCTGAAGGCGGGCGACGACGGCCCGAAAGCAGCCGGCGTGGCGGTCCTCACGTACCGGTTCTGGGCCGGCGCCTTCAATCGCGACCCGGGGGTCGTCGGCCGGACCATCCGCCTGGGTCCGCGCACCGCCACGGTCGTCGGCGTGCTGGAGCCGTCGGCGCCGTATCCGGCGGACACCGAAATCATCGCGAACGTGGTCACCAGCCCGCATCATCTCGGGGCGACGATGGTCACCAGCCGCACGCACCGGATGACCGAGCTCTTCGGACGCCTCGCGCCGGGGGCTTCCCTCGAGGGCGCCCGCGCCGAGCTCGAGGGAGTGCATGCAGCGATGATGCGCGAGCACCCGGAGGCGTACTCGCCGGGCGCCCACGTTCAGCTGCGTGTCACGAAGCTGCGTGATCAGATCGCGGCGCCCGCGCGGACCGTGCTGCTCGTCCTCCTCGCCGCGGCGGCGGTCGTGTTCGTCATCGCGTGCTCGAACGTCGCCAACCTGATCCTGGCGCGCTCGGTCCGCCGGGAGGGCGAGCTGGCCGTGCGCGCCGCGCTCGGCGCGGGCCACGGCGCGCTTCGGCGGACGCTTTTGGCCGAGAGCCTGCTGCTCTGCGGCGCGGGCGCCGCGGTCGGCGTCCTGCTGGCCGAGCCGCTCGGCGCGATGGTCGCGCGCTTTGCCGCGCGCTTCTCGGTCCGCGCCCTCGACGTGACCGTCGACGCCAGCGTGCTCTGGGTCGGCGCCGGCCTCGCGATGGTCGCGGCCGTGCTGCTCGCCTACGTGCCGCGCCTGCCGTCGCCGCACGCGCCGGCCGGTCTGGGACTGGCGAGCGGCGGCGTCCGCATCACCCCGGCCACCAGCCGCCGCCTGCGCGCGTTTGCGACCGTCCAGATTGCGTTCTCGTTCGTGCTGCTCGCCGGCGCCGGCATGCTGGTCGCGACGCTGGTCGCCCTGCGGACCACCGACACGGGCTACGACATGCGACACGTGATCGCCTTCGACATCCCGACGTCGGCGACCGGCGTCGGCGGCGCCAGGGCGATCACGTTCTACCGGGAAGCGACGCGGCGCGTCAGCGCCCTCCCGGGCGTCGACGGCGTCGCGGTGGGGAGCGTCGTGCCCTGGCGCGATGCCGGCCTCCTGGGCCCCGGCGTGCGGTTCGCCGTCGACGGCTACACGCCGGCCAACGGCGAGGAGAATCCGCACGCGCGCCTGCGGATTGTCGCGCCGCACTTCTTCGCGGTGCTCGGCGTCCCGTTGCTCACCGGACGCGACTTCACCGATGACGATCGCGCCGGCAGCGAGCCGGTGGTCATCGTGAGCCAGAGCTTCGCCCAACGGATGTTCCCCAACGCGGACGCGGTCAACCGGCACATGTGGTGGACCGATCCGTACTTCGGCAAGCCGGAGCCGCGCCGCATCGTCGGCGTCGTCGCCGACGTCGACGACGAGAACGTCGTGCGCGGACCGGCGCTGACCGTCTACCATCCCGTGGAGCAGATGGGATTCGGCGGCCGGCTGTTCGTGCACGCGGCGGGGGATCCCTACGCGCTCGTACCGGCGGTGACGCGCGTCATCCGCGAGATCGCTCCCGAACAGCCCGTCGAGCGCGCCGCGACGCTCGAGGACGTGCGCGCGAAGGTGCTGTCGCCCGAGCGGTTGAACGCCTTCGTGTTTTCCGGATTCGCCGGGATCGCCCTGCTGGTGGCCGTGGTCGGGGTTGCAGGCGTGCTGGCGTTCTCGGTCAGCGCGCGCACGCGTGAGTTCGGCGTGCGACTGGCCGTCGGCTCGGCGCCGCGGCACCTCGTGGCGCGCGTGCTCTCGGAGGGCGCCGTGATGGCCGCCCTCGGCGTCACGGCCGGCGCCGCGGGCGGCTACGCGCTCGCCCGGCTGGCGGCGCCCTTCGTCGGGCGCGTCCCGCTGCCCGGCGCGCTGCCGGCGGCCGGCGCCGCCGCCGTGCTCGTCGCCGCGGCCATCGTCGCGTCGCTCATACCGGCCGCGCGGGCCTCGCGCGTCGACGTGCTGCAGGCCCTCCGGTCGGAATAGCGGAACAATCGATCGTCATTCCTGCGAGGCGTGTATGACGCGCGCGGCGAACGCCCCGGCTGGCCGGCTTCACGTTCCTCTTCTACATCGCGGCCGGCGTATCGGAGCTGGTCCTGTCCGGCGCGGCGACCGGCGGCGACGACGTCGCGGCGAAGCTCTGGCATGGCTTGGCGTCGTCGCGTCGCGGCGCGAGAGCGCCGCATCCAGCCCGGGCTCGGCCTCGAGCGCCGACCTACGGGCGGCTCGGCTTGCGCGCCACGACGGCGAACGTCGCGTCGGCCCGTCGTGTGACCGACACGAGATCGAAGCCCGCCGCGCCGAGCTCCTTCACGACCGTCGCAGACCTCACCCCGTGCGTCTTGCCCTTCGACCGGCCGGCAGGCAGCGGGGCCTCCGCGCCGTCGGGCGCGAAATCGAGCACCGCGAGCAGCCCGTCCCTCTTCAGCGACGCCAGGAGGCTCGCATTCATCGCCGGCGGATCGGCGAAATGATGATAGACGTTGCGGATGACGACGGCATCGCAGCAGCCGGCGGGCAGATTGGTCCGGACCGGATCGCCTTCGAGGACCACCACGTCCTCGACGGCGGCGGCGGTCACGGTGTCGCGCAGGCGGCTGAGCGGAGGACCGCCCAGCTCGGTGGCATAGACGCGTCCCGAGGGCGCGACGGCGCGCGCCAGCGGAATGGTCAGCGCGGCGCGGCCCGCGCCGACGTCGGCAACGACCGAGCCGTCACGAAGGCCCAGCGCCTTCACGAGGAACGCCGTATCGGCCGCGTCGGTCTGGGCGTTCGCGAGTGCCGCGAGGAGGACGAGCGAGGGCAGAAGGGCCAGCGCCCGCCACGGCGTCCGGTGGCGTCTCGTCATGGGAGTTTGGACGCCGCCGGGCCGCGATTGGCTGCTGCCTCGGCGACCTCGACCCGTGGCTACTTTGTCGCGCTGAGCGCGTCCAGGAGCGCCGACGCGACGGCATCGGGCTTCTCGTGCGGCACGAAGTGGCCGGCGCCGTCCACGATGCGCTTGTCGAGCAGCTTGGGCAGGACCGCGCGGTCGGCGGCAGTAATCGCAGGGTCCGGATGGCCGAATCCGTCGTCGCCACCGTGCAGCACGATCGCCGGTACCGGAACGGGCGGCCGCCTGGCCAGTTGACGTTCGGCCTCGAGGAACCGCGGCTCGCCCGGCGCGTTGAGGTTGCGGTGCCGATACGAGTGAATCACGCAGCCGACGAAGTCGGGATTGTCGAACGACGCCGCCGTCAGGTCGTACATGGCGTCGCTGAACCGCCAGGTCGGCGACCACTCCTGCCACAGGAGCCTGCACAGTCCGCGGCGGTTGCGCTCGAGGCCGTCGCGCCCGACCTCGGTGTTGAAATACCACTGGTACCAGAGCCGGCGCGCCGCCTCCGGCGGGGCGACGCGCGGGCCGTCCACCGTGTTCTGGATCGAATAGCCGCCGACGAGGACCGCCGCCCGCACGCGGTCGGGATGGAGCGCCGAGGCGATGCAGGCCGCGCGCCCGCCCCAGTCGAACCCGGCCACGGCGAACCGCGGCAGCCTGAGGGCGTCGGCAAAGTCGATCACGTCCTGCCCGATCGCCGCCTGCTCCGCGGTGCGCGCCGCGGTGGAATCGAGGAATCTGGTGGGCCCGTACCCGCGCAGATAGACCGCCAGCGGCCGGAAGCCGTGGCGTGCGAGCGCCGGCGCGACGCCGTCATAGGCGTGCGCGTCGTCCGGAAAACCGTGCAGCAGGATGACGGGAAAGGCCGACGAGTCCCCGCTCTCGTGATAGCCGATCTCGAGGACGTCCGTGCGCACGGTCTTCACCCGAGCCATGGAGGGCGGCTGCTGCGCCCGGACGCCTCGGGAGAACGACGTCGCGGCGAGAAAGCCGGCCGCGCGCTGGATGAACAGTCTGCGATTCACAGGGCGCTCCATCGGCCCGAATCATACCCGAGCGGCGTCGGGACCGTCAGGACCAGCCATCGGTTGACAACCGCGCGTGGCTGCGGTACGCCTATGCGGCGGTGCGACGCGCGTCGATCCGGTCGTCGCCTTGAGGCACGAATGACATCCATCCCCTCGTGGAGGTGATCGCCATGTGGATTCGACGTCCCGCGGTCCTGGCCTCGCTGGTCGCGGCGGCTGTTGTGACGGTTGCCGCCGGACAGCCAACGAGCCGCCTCGAGGCCATCCACCGGCAGTTCGTCTTCGCGGACATGCACGCGCACCCGAGCCACTTCCACCGCGCGAACGTCGCGCGGATCGCAGCCGACGAGCTCGCGCGCTATCGCCGCGGCCTCATCGACGTCGTCGTCTGCAACATCAGCACGGACGCCGCCTTCTCGGGCGGGTACGTGGCGCGGGACGGGACCGAGGTCGCGCGCGGCGAGCACCCGCGCCCTCGAGCCGGCGAGCCGTTCGCGTTCACCCTCGATCGCCTCGCGCGCATTCTCGAGACGGTCAAGGCAGGCGATGCCGTGCTCGCGACCAGCCCGCAAGCCGTGCTGGAGGCGAAGGACCAGGGAAAGATCGCGCTGCTGGCCGCCCTCGAGGGCGGCGACGGCCTGGAAGGCCGCATCGACCATCTGCGGGACCTGTACGGCCGTGGGCTGCGGCTGATTCAGCTGGTCCACTTCCGCGCCAACGAGCTCGGGCACATCCAGACGTACCCGTATTCGCCCGGCGGCCTGACAGCGTTCGGACGCGAGGCGATCCACGAGGCGAACCGGCTCGGCATCATTATCGACCTCGCGCATGCGAACACCGAGACGATTATGGACGCCCTGGGCGAGTCCTCGCAGCCGATGCTGTTCAGCCACACCGGCGTGAAGGCGCTGCACGACGGCGACCGGTACCTCGCCGACAACGAGATCTCCGCGATCGCCGCGAAGGGCGGGATCGTCGGCATCTGGCCCAACGGCGAATCCAACCGGACCATTGACGACATGGTGCGGAACATCGACTACGTGAAAACACTCGTCGGCATCGATCATGTCGGGATCGGCAGCGACCTGCGCGGGATGTCGAGCTACACCGAAGGCTTCGGCGAGGAGGCTCACTTCGAGGCGATCGCCGGCGCCCTCCTCGCTCACGGCTACACCGACGAGGAGGTCGGCAAGGTGATGGGCGGAAACTTCTTCCGCCTGTGGAAGGAGGTCTCCGCGGCGGCACGGCACGGGTCGCCGCCCGGCCGCTGGCGCAACAACCGCGCCGTTGCTCGCGCGCCCGTCACCGGCTCGCGGCGCACGCCTCGAGAATCGTGATTTCGGCGGTCAGCACGGCGCCGGGCGGGACGACGCCTGGCACCCCGTGGTCGCCGTACGCGAGGTGCGGCGAGATCTCGAGCCGGCGCGTTCCGCCGACGCGCATCCCTTCGACGCCGTAGAACAGGCCGTTGGCGAGCGAGCGCCGGTCGATCCGGACCTCTGTCACGAGCGTCCGGCCGTCGTCCTCCAGACGCGCGGCGCCCACCGTTCCCCAGGCGGTCTGCCAGCGGACCGGTTCGCCCCTGCTCAGCCACAGGCGAAGACGGATGCGGTACCTGCGCTGGCGGCGTACGGGCTCGCCCGCGCCCGGCACGTCCACGAGGAGCACGAGGCCCGACCGCAGCCGGCGGCGTCCCGGCGGCTGGCGCGTGCGGTCGACCATCGCCGCGAGGTCGGGCCGGCCGGCCGCCTCGGCCAGCTCCGCGGGCGTCTGGCAGTCGTCGATTCGTGTGCGCAGGCCGGGATCCGCGCCGCCGTCGAGCAGCAACTGGATGGCGGCCACGTTCTCGGTTCCGACGGCGATGTGGAGCGGCGTGCAGTCGTTGATGCCGCGCTGGTTCGGGTCCGCCCCGGACGCCAGCAGCAGACGCAGGATGTCGTCGACGTCGGTCCGCGTCGCGCCGCCCGCGACCTCCTGGGCGCAGGTCAGCGCGGCGATCAGGGGCGGGAACCCATCGTCAACCGGAGCATTCGGGTCGACGCCGATCTCGAGGAGGCTGCGGATGAAGGCCAGCGGACTGTGGTAGATGGCGTAGATCAGACACTGTCCGATGCCGTCGGGCATGCGGCCGTTCGGAATCGCCGCCGGATCGTCGACCGCGGCGCGCAGGGCGTCCAAGTCGCCCCTCCGAAAGGCGTCGTCGATCCGCTGAAATTTCCTCGCCTCCGCGCAGGGTTCCTCTTCGCTCGGCATGGCAGCAGGACGGTCAGGCGCCTTGTACCGCGCGCAGCGATCTTACGCGAACGGCGCCCCCTGCCGTCCTTCTTGACGGGAACGTGCCGTGACGTTCATGCTCTGCGGCGCCGGAGCCCGACAACACGAGGAGCGACGATGAAGGAGCGCCATAGCCGTAGAGGATTCATGACCCTCGGAGGAGCCGGACTCGCCGGCGCGCTGAGCGGCGGCTGGGTGCAGGCCGCGCAGACGCCGGTGGACGCCGGGCACGCCGACCTCGTCGTCTTGAACGCGGCCGTTTACACCGTCGACGACCGCGCGCCCCGGGCCGAGGCGTTCGCGGTCAAGGCGGGCCGGTTCGCCGCCGTCGGGGGCACGGACGGGATCAAAGCGCTCGTCGGCCCTGGCACGCAGACCTTCGACGCGAAGGGGATGACGGTGGTGCCCGGGTTCATCGATTGCCACAATCACGCACCCGGCGACACCCTGCTCTACGACGTCCTGGTCGGCAATCCGTTCGAGGTCGAGTTCGTCACCATCGCGAGCATCGTCGACAAGCTCCGGGCCAAGGCCCGCGAGACGCCCGCCGGCACCTGGGTACAGGGCTTCTTCTTCGACGACACGAAGGTGAAGGACAAGCGGGCGCTGAACGTCCACGATCTCGACCTCGTGTCGAAGGACCACCCGGTCAGCGTTCGCCATCGCGGCGGCCACACGTCGTTCTACAACAGCAAGGCCTTCGAGCTGGCGGGCATCGACAGGAGCACGCCGAATCCGCCCGGCGGAACCTTCGACCGCGACGCGAACGGCGAGTTGAACGGGCGCGTCACGGACCGTGCGGGCGGCGCCTTCGGCAAGGTCGGGAAGCGACCGACGTTCACCCCGGAGCAGGCGCTGCAGCGCGACCGCGACGGCCTGGCGTACATCTCCAAGCAGTTCGTCCGGTACGGCCTGACGAGCGTCCATCACGAGGGAGGTAACCTGTTCGCCCTCCAGCAGGTGCGGTCGCGCGGCGACCTGCGGCACCGGGTCAGCTACGAGGCCAGCGGGCCCGTGCTCGAGTCGATGCTCACGGGCGGCCTGGCAACCGGCTTCGGCGACGAGTGGATCCGGCTGGGAGCGACCTCGGAGCACACCGTCGACGGCTCGTTCTCCGAGCGCACTATGGCGCTCAGCACCCCGTACCCGGGCAGCAATCCTCCGTACCGCGGCAACGTGACGCAGACGCAGGACGACCTCAACGCCTGGGTGGAGCGGGTGCATCGCGCCGGCATCCAGGTCAACTGCCACGCGAACGGCGACGTCGCCATCGACATGCTGCTCACGGCGGTCGAGCGCGCGCAGCGCGTCTTCCCGCGCTCCGACTCGCGTCCCAAGATCACGCACTGCACGCTCATCAACGACGATCTGCTGCGGCGCATCAAGGCGACCGGCGCCGTCCCGGCCCCCTTCACCACCTACGCCTACTACAACGCCGACAAGTTCCATTTCTATGGCGAACCGCTGATGAAGCGGTGCATGGCCTTCCGCAGCTTCCTCGACGCCGGGATTCCGGCGGCGGCGGGATCGGACTTCGGCCCGGGGCCGTTCGCACCGCTCATGGGCATTCAGGGCATGGTGACCCGCAGGGGATGGAACGGAGAGACCTGGGGCGCCGTCCAGCGGATCACCGTGGACGAAGCGCTGCGGATCAACACGCTCAACGGCGCGTACGCGTCGGGCGAGGAGGCGATCAAGGGTTCCATCACCCCGGGCAAGCTGGCGGACTTCGTCGTCCTCGCGGACGACCTGCACACGGTGGACGCCGAGAAGATCAAGGACATCCAGATCGTCCGCACGGTGGTCGGCGGCTCGACGGCCTACCAGGCCTGACGGGCACCGGCGTGATGTCGGCGGCCGGCGTCCGAATCGCCGGGCGGCCGCACCGTCAGGACGTTGCGGCGCGCCGGATGCAGCCACTGGCCCCTTCCGATTTGTCATAACTGGACCGTGACTCGGGCCGCCCGACCGACAATGCTGGAGCCGACATGACGAAGGTCCTCCTGAAGGCATGGATCGTGGCCGGCACGCTGGACATCACGACCGCGTGCATCTACTACCCGCTGACAACCGGTGTCAGGGTGGTGCGACTGCTTCAGGGCATCGCAAGCGGCGCGCTCGGCGCCCGGGCGTTCGAGGGCGGCCTCCGCACCGCGGCGCTCGGCGTGGCCTTTCACTACGTGATTGCCCTCATCTGGACGCTGGTCTTCCTGCTTGCCGCGCGGCGGTTCAGGGGCCTGACGCGGAACGCCTTCGCGGTCGGCATGGCGTACGGAGTAGTGGTCTGGATCGTGATGAACCTCGTCGTGCTGCCGCTCAGCAACGTCCGCCAGGGTCCCTTCCACCTGACGGGCGCCGTCATCGGCGCGGTGATCCTGATGTTCTGCATCGGGCTGCCGATCGCCGCGATCGTGGGCAGGGCCGTGGCCGCCGAACGGGGCGGCGCGGGCTGAGATCGTGATGTGACGTGATGGGCATCGGGCGATGGATTCAGCACGCGGCCCGCCGGCTCGGCCGGTCGCGCGGCTTCACGACGGCGGCGATGCTGACGCTCACGGCCGGGTTCGCCTCCTCGATCGCCGTTTTCAGCGTCGTCGACGCCGTACTGCTCCGCCCGCTCCCCTACCCGCAGTCCGGACGGCTCGTCTCGGTGTCGCACACGCTGCAGGTCGGCGGGAGCCTCCGGGTCGAGCAGAGCGACGCCAGCCTCCTCTTCTTTCGTCGCCACAACCGGGCCTTCGCGCAGTTCGGCGGCTACCAGGCCGGCACGGCGGCGCTTGGCCCCTCGGGCGGCACCGACGCCGAACGGGTTGCCGCGGGCCGCGTGACGGCCGGCGTCCTCGACGCGCTCGGCGTTCGGCCGGTGGCCGGGCGGATCTTCGCCGACTCGGACGATGAGCCCGGGGCCGACCCCGTGGTGATGCTCGCCGAGCGGCTCTGGACGCGCAGGTTCGGGCGAGACGCCGGGCTGCTGCATCGCCGCATCCTGGTGGACGGGCGATCGCGCGAAGTCGTCGGCATCCTGCCCGACGCCGTCCGCTTCCCCGCGTCGGATACCGACGTGTGGCTGCCCCTCGGCCTGGATCCGGCGAAGACGGACTCGGCGACGTTCGACTATCGAGCCGTCGCACGCCTTCGCGACGGCGTCTCGATCCAGCAGGCCGCGGCGGATCTGCAGGCGCTCCTGCCCCGCCTGCCGGACGAGTTCCCCGGTCGCCTGACGCGTGGCGCCATCGAACAGACCCACATGGAGGTGTCGGTCCGGCCCCTCGCGTCCGTCGTCGTCGAAGGGGTGGCGACGCTGCTGTGGGTGGTCCTCGGCGCCGCAGGCTTCGTGCTGGCGGCGGCCTGCGCCAACGTCGCGTGTCTGTTCCTCGTGAGGGCGGAGAGCCGCCGGAGGACGTTCGCCATCCAGCGTGCGCTCGGCGCCCCGGCAGCCACGGTGCTCCTGGAGTTCATGAGCGAGGCCGTGCTCGTGGCCGGGCTCGGCGGCCTGTCAGGCGTGGCCATCGCGGCAGCGGCCGCGCGCGCGCTTCGCTCGGCGTCGATCGCCATCGACATCCCGAGGTTGACGGAGGTCCGCGTGGACGGCATGGTCCTGGGCGTCGCCGCCCTCACGACGGCGGTGACGGGCGCGGCCATCGGGGCGTTCGCGGCGTGGCGTTCGAGGACGGCGGGATTGGGCGGCATCGATGCCCTGAGTCCGGGCGCGACCGCGGGTCCGGGACTGCATCGGGCACGGTACGCGCTCGTCGCCTCACAAGTCGCCCTGGCGATGGTGCTCGTCGTCGGGTCGGGGCTGATGGCGAGAAGCGTGTGGCAACTGCGACGGGTCCAGCCGGGCTTCGCGCGAACCGGCGCCCTCACCTTCCACCTGGCGCTGCCGCCTGCCGCTTATCCCGGCGCGGCCGAGACCGTTCGGTTCTTCCTCCGCGCGCTCCGGGCCGTGTCGCGCGTCCCGGGCGTGCAGGCGGCCGGGGCGGCGTCGAGGCTGCCGTTGGAAGAACAGGCCCAGACCGACACCGCCGTCTTCATCGAGAGCCGGCCTCTTGCGCCGGGCACCCTCCCTCCCATCCGCCCGGTCGCGTACGTCACGCCGGGCTACTTCGCGGCGATGGGCATCCCGATCGTCGAGGGTGACGGCTTCGGACCGCTCGATCCGCCGAACGTGCGGCTCGAGGCCATCGTGAGCCGGGCGTTTGCCGCCCGCTACTGGCCGGGCGAGTCCGCGGTCGGCCGGCGGCTCCGCATCCTGATCAACGGCGCATGGTACACGGTGGTCGGCGTGGCCGGCGACGTCAGGGACTCGGCGCTCGACCACGCCGCAGACGAGATGATCTACTGTCCGGTGCTGCCGGCGCGCGCCGACGCGCGCTGGATGCCGCGCGACCTGGCCTTCGTCGTGCGGACCTCACGCGATCCAGCGGCGACGGCCGGCGCCGTGCGCGACGCGGTTCGGCGGCTGGACGCCTCGCTGCCCCTGTATCGCACGCGCAGGATCTCCGATGTCGTCGCGCAGGCCTCCGCGCGGCGAGCGCTGGTGCTCCTGCTCGTCACCGCGGCCTCGACCATCGCGCTCCTCCTGGGCGCGATCGGCCTCTACGGCGTGATGGCGTACGTGGTGTCGCTCCGCACGCGGGAGATCGGGATCCGGCTCGCCCTCGGCGAACAGCCGGCCTCCGTCGGGCTGACCGTCGCCCGGCAGGGCATCCTGGTTGCGGCCGTCGGCGTCGGGCTCGGTCTCGCCGGAGCGATCGGTCTGGCCAGGGTCCTCGCGGGGCTGCTGTTCGACGTCAGGCCGTCCGATCCGCTGGTGATCGGGCTGTCGACCGCCCTGGTGCTCGGTCTCGCGGCCGCGGCGAGCTGGATCCCGAGCCGGCGGGCGGCCACGGTCGATCCGGCGCTCGTGCTCAAAGCTGAGTAGGCGGGCCCCTCCGGCAATCGCGTCGCCAGGCGCCGTGCGCCACGAACAGCTGCCGCGCGCACAGGTCGAGCGCCTGCTGCGACATGAGTGGACCTATCTGGTACGCCAGTATTGGCTCTATCGGTAGGTCCACTTCGCCGCTATCCTCGACGGTATGATCACACTCGCCCCCGTGGTTCTCGAAGCCAACGGCATCCGCCTCGAGCCGCTGACCGCGGCGCACGCCGCCGCGCTCGCGACGGCCGCGTCCGACGGACGGCTCTGGGAGCTCTGGTACACCGCCGTGCCAGAACCCGACGGCACGAGGGCGTACGTCGACGCCGCCCTCGAGGGACAGCGCGCCGGCCACATGCTCCCGTGGGCGGTCCGCGATCTGGCGAGCGGCGCGATCCTCGGCTCCACGCGGTACCACGACGTGGTGCCGGCGCTCGATCGCGTGGAAATCGGACACACGTGGTACGCGCAGAGCCGTCAGCGAACCCACGTGAACACCACGTGCAAGCTGATGCTGCTGCGGCATGCCTTCGAGGATCTCGGATGCCGGGTGGTCGGCCTGCGCACCGACGTCTTCAATGTTCGATCGCAGCGCGCCATCGAAGGCCTCGGCGCGAGGCGGGACGGCGTGGTCAGGCACTTCGGCCTGCGGCGCGACGGCAGCGCGCGCGACACGGTCATGTACAGCATCCTGGCGACGGAGTGGCCGGACGTCCGCCGTCACCTGGAGCTGCGGCTGCACCGGCATACCGTCGAGGCACGCTGATCGCGGCGCGGGAGGCCTCTTTGGCCCGGCGACCCGGGGTAGACTCTTGAGGGAGCCGCGCACCGGGGGCAGCCATGATCGCGATCGTGTGGCAATTCGAGGTGAAGGAAGGGCACGAGGCCGAGTTCGAGCAGTTCTACGGAGCCGACGGAGAGTGGACGGCCCTCAATCGCCACACTCGGTCGTATCTGGGGAGTTCCTTCCTTCGCGACCAGAGCCAGTCGTCCCGCTACATCGTCATCGAGTACCTGGAGCGAGATGCTCGTATACGAGCAGCATCGGGCATACCGCTCCGACGCGATCGAATCGCTGGAGAAGCTCCGGACGACGCTGGTCGAAACGGTCGAGCCGCTCGGGGTGTTCACCGCGCTCGACGTCCCCGATCGCACCGGGCCCACCTGGTCGCAGCGCAAGTAGCGGAACGTTCCGCCCTCCGGCTCACGGCCCGGCCGCCGGTCGCCGCGCGCTCAGCGCGCCCGGCGCTCCGGCGCGGCCCGATCGTCGGTGATCATGATCGACAGGATCGTGCTGACGAGGCTGACGACGAGCGCTCCGAAGAACGCGGCCCAGAAGCCGCTCACGTGGAAGCCGAGGTCGAGGGCGTTGGACAGGCCGCTCGTCAGCCAGAGCATGAACCCGTTGACGACGAAGGAGAACAGACCCAGCGTGACGAGAATCAGGGGAAAGGTCAGGATCTTCGTCACCGGCCGGATGAAGGCGTTGACGACGCCGAAAACCAGCGCCACGCCGAGAAACGGGAGCCAGCCGCCGGAGAAGGTGACGCCGGGCACGAGGCGGGTGGCGACGTAGAGCGCCGCGGCGTTGACCAGCAGCCGGATGAGGAAGGTCACGCGGCGCCGTCCCGCCTGTTCGACTCGACCGTCCGCTCGACCACGATGGTGCATTCGGTCAGCACGGCCGCCAGGGCGCCGACCGCGGCCAGCACCGGAGCCACCACGGCGCCGATGACGCCGACCGTGAGCGGGAACTCCACCACCGTCCGCTCGTCCTGCTTGATGACGACGCGGCGCACGTTGCCTTCGTGGAGCAGCTTCCTGACGGCTTCGAGCAGCTGCTCGCCGCTGACCTTGAACGACTCGTAGAATGTCTGCTCGGCCACGGGCCCTCCCTCCGACCATTATGCCGCGTGTCGCGGATGGAGCCGGTGGCGGAAGATCGGGCGCGCCCCCAGCCGCACCATCCGCCGGAATGCCTCGTAGGCGTAGAACCCGGGCGTACGCCGCGCCAGCATCGCCGCGTCATCCGGGTTCACGACGAGGCTGACCTCGATGTTCGGCGCCGCACCGATCGGAATCCAGTGCCGGCGGCAGGCCTCGTAGACGTGCGCCATGACCCGCCGCATGTCCTCGTATGCCGGCGTCGGCCACTCCTCCATGTCCGATCCGACGGTCGGCCGGAAGATGCAGACGGTCGGGAAGGCGCCGAGGCTCGCGATGCGATCGATGGCCTCTAACGTCCGCTCGATCGGCTCGACGCCGGCGATGATCTCGCCCGACACGGCGCCCGGCGACATCTGCTCCGCGCAGTACGCCAGCGCGTCGAAGAAGAGCTTCTGGCCGTGGATCCGCGCCTTGCCGGGGCAGATCCGCTCGAACCACTCGGGATCCATCAACTCGACGCAGAACGAGAGGTGATCGACGCCCGCCGCGATCACCTCGTCGTAGCGGCCGAAGTCGCGCTCGGGCGCGAGCTGCAGGCCGACCAGCATCCCGACCTGCTCCTTGATGGCGCGGACGTACGGCAGCGCGAACTCGAGCCCGCGCGATCCGGCGTAGCCGCCGTTCAGGTGCACGAAGGTCACGTCCGACTCCTGGCGGGCGGCCCAGCACGTCTCGATGACGTCGGAAACGGCCTTCTCGGCCTCTTCGGCGGCGCCGACGTTGCGACCGGTCGTGCAGAAGCGGCAGTTGAGCGGCGGCGCGTAGTTCCAGAACGCGCAGACCATGTTGATGTAGATGCCGAGATAGGTGCCCTGGAGCACGCCGATGCGGCTCATCGCCACGTCGCGCGACGTCATCCGCGAATACCAGGCCGGCTCCCGCGGCAAGTGCACCAGGTAGTGGTGCGCGGTGCGATCGTCGACGATCGCGTAGCCTTCGTGCGGTCCGCCGGCGAGCCGGTAGGGCGAGCTGCGGGCGAAGCGCTCCACCACCGGCACGTTGACCCAGATCGATTCCTTGAGGAGCGATCCGGTCGGCAGGACGACCTCGAGGCCGGACCCGAGGCCGGCGCGCGTGCGGGCGACGCCGCGCGCGCCGTCGAGCGAGACGTCGTCGCCGACCCGCATCCCGCGGCAGAACAGGTCGATCTCGAGCTCGCAGGCGTTGAGCGGCATTGGGGGACCTCGCGCTCTGAAGGGACGCCGCGTGTTCGGCAGCCGGCTTGCACGACGGCCGTCGGACGCGAGCCGCCGCCGGATTCCCGGCGATCGGCCGGACAATCGGGTGATCAATCCAACACTCGCGCCAACGCCCGGCAAGCGCCGGTGGCAGCGCTTCTGGAAGGGCACCGCGGCAGGCGCCGTCGTCGGACTCGCCGCCGCGGCGACCAACGCCGGCCTGATCTGGCTGCGATACGGGACCGCGCATCCGGCGCCCGACCCCCTCCTCGACGCGCTGATGCCGACGTGCGAGGTCGCCGAGCGCCACGAGATCGAGGTCGACGCACCGGCGGACGTCACCTTCGCGGCCGCGCGGGAGCTGGACCTCGACCGCTCCCCGATCGTCCGCGCCATCATGGGGATCCGGACGCTCCCGACGCGCGTCACGGGCGCGTCCGGGCCGGTGCGCCATCCGGCGGGACTCGTCGACGAGACGCTGGCGCTCGGCTGGCGCATGGTCGCTGAAATCCCGAACCGCGCCCTCGTGATGGGCGCCGTCACCCGGCCCTGGGAGCCGATCGTCACCTTCCACGGCGTGACCGCCAGCGAGTTCCGCGCCTACAACCCTCCGACCGCCGCCAAAATCGTCTGGACGCTGGAGGTCGATTCACTGGGGCCGTCGCGATCCCGCGCGCGCACGCAGACCCGCGTGGTCACGACCGACGAGGCGGCGCGCCGCCTGTTCCGGCGCTATTGGGCGGTCTTCTCGCCCGGGATCATCGTGATTCGCTGGGAGAGCCTGCGGCTGATCAGGGCGGATGCGGAGCGCCGCGCGCGCAACCCGTAGTGCGCCGCGGCGTTCGGACCGACGCGAATGCCCTGCGAGATCGCCGGGCGGCGCCGGTCGGGCCTTTCGGGAGGGGTTATGACGAGCGTCATACCGCGCGAGCGGCAACGGCGCGATCCTAGGTCACGGAGGGCACGCATGCCGCGACTCGATCCGTCGCTCGTCGACTTCGACCGTTCGCCGTTCCTCGTCATCTGGGAAGTGACGCGCGCGTGCGCGCTGGCCTGCGTCCACTGCCGCGCCGACGCGATTCCCTGCCGCGATCCGCGGGAGCTGACGACGGACGAGGGCTTCCGGCTCATCGATCAGGTCCGGGCGTTCGGCCGACAGCCGCCGCTGCTCGTCCTGACCGGCGGCGACCCGATGCGACGACCCGACCTGACCGAGCTGGTCCGATACGGCGCCGAGAGCGGCCTGACCGTGGCGCTCACGCCGAGCGGCACCGCGGCCGCCACGAGGAAACGCCTCGAGGAGCTGAAGGCCGCCGGCCTGTCGCGGGTTGCGGTCAGCCTCGACGGTCCCGACGCTGAGTCTCACGACGCCTTCCGCCGCGTGCGCGGCTCCTACGCCTGGACGATGCGGATTATCGACGCGGCGGTCGAGCTGGGGCTGCCGCTGCAGATCAACACGACGGTCAGCCGCCTGACCCTGCCCCGCCTCGAGGCGATGGCCGCGCGCGTGAGCGAGCGGCCGATCGCCCTCTGGGCGATCTTCTTCCTGGTGCAGACCGGGCGCGGGGCGTCGCTCGACCAGGTGTCGCCGGAGGAATGCGAACGCGTGCTCCAGTACCTGTACGACCTGTCGCTCACCGCGCCGTTCGGCATCAAGACCACCGAGGCGCCGCACTACCAGCGGGTCGTCTGGCGGCGCGAGCAGGAGCGCATGGAGGGGGGGCTCCCGACCACCGCGATCGAACGGCGGCGGCAGCTCCGCGCGCCGCGCAGCGTCAACGACGGCAACGGCTTCGTCTTCATCGATCACGTCGGACAGATCTGCCCGAGCGGGTTCCTGCCGGTGACGCGGGGGAACGTCCGCACCGGCGATCTGGCGGCGGTCTACCGGCAGGACGAGGTCTTCCGGCGCCTGCGGAACGCCGACGCGCTTCTCGGCAAGTGCCGCCGCTGCGAGTTCCGCGCAATCTGCGGCGGCTCGCGGTCGCGCGCCTTCGCGGCCACCGGAGCCCTGATGGCGTCCGACCCCCTCTGCGTGTACGACCCCGGCCGCGAGATCCGGGCGCCTCTCGACGCCGCGGTCGCCACCGCCGCGCGCTGACTCCGGGGCGGCTTCGTCATTCCGACGCTCGTCGGTTTCCCGGTTGCCGGATTTCCGGCAGCCGGCGCGAAATTGCCCCGAATTCCGCCCCGTTCCCTGAGCACGCCGGTTGCACACCGGACTGGACATGGCGGACACCTGGACTACCGTAGACGGCAACGATGCCTGTGCGAACGTCGCCTATCAGCTGAGCGACGTGGTCGCGATCTATCCGATTACGCCCTCCTCCAGCATGGCGGAGGCGTGCGACGCATGGGCGGCCGCCCGGCGGCCCAACCTCTGGGGCGTGGTGCCGACCGTCGCCGAAATGCAGAGCGAAGGCGGCGCGGCCGGCGCCGTGCACGGCGCGCTGCAGGCCGGCGGCCTGGCCACGACGTTCACGGCGAGCCAGGGGCTGCTCCTGATGATCCCCAACATGTTCAAGATCGCCGGCGAGCTGACGCCGACCGTCTTCCACGTGTCGGCCCGCGCCGTCGCCACGCACGCGCTGTCGATCTTCGGCGACCACAGCGACGTGATGGCGGTCCGCGGAACCGGCTTCGCGCTCCTCGCATCGGCGTCGGTCCAGGAAGCGCAGGATCTGGCGCTCATCGCGCACGCCTCCACGCTCGAGTCGCGCCTGCCGTTCCTGCACTTCTTCGACGGCTTCCGGACGTCGCACGAGCTGCAGAAGATCGCGGCGCTCGATCCGGCGGTGCTGCCTGCCCTGGTGCCCGACGCCCTGGTGGCCGCCCACCGGGCGCGCGGGCTGTCGCCCGACCGGCCGGTGCTCCGCGGCTCCGCCCAGAACCCCGACGTCTTCTTCCAGGGGCGCGAGGCGGTCAACGGCTACTACGACGCGGCGCCGGCGATCGTCCAGCAGACGATGGACCGGTTCGCGGCGCTGACGGGCCGGACCTACAAACTCTTCGAGTTTCACGGGTCGCCCGATGCGGAGCGCGTGGTTGTGGTGATGGGCTCCGGCGCCGAGACCGTCGCGGCCACCGTCGACGCGCTCGGTCCCTCGGCGAGGGTCGGCGCGCTGGTGGTGAAGCTGTATCGACCCTTCAGCGCGGAGGCGTTCGTCGGCGCGCTGCCGCAGTCGGTCCGGTCGATCGCGGTGCTGGATCGCACCAAGGAACCGGGCGCGCTCGGCGAGCCGCTCTACCAGGACGTGGTCACGGCGCTGCGGGAGGTGCCGCTCGAATCGGGCGTCGACGGCGTGCGCGTCATCGGGGGTCGCTACGGGCTGGGGTCGAAGGAATTCTCGCCGGCCATGGTCAAGGCGGTCTTCGACGAGCTCGCCCGGCCGGCGCCGAAACGGCACTTCACGGTCGGCATCGTCGACGACGTGACCGGTCTGTCGCTGGCGGTGGACGAGTCGTTCCAGATCGAGGAGCCCGACGCGGTGCGCGCCGTCTTCTTCGGCCTCGGCGCCGACGGCACGGTGGGCGCCAACAAGAACTCGATCAAGATCATCGGCGAGGACACCGACAACTGGGCGCAGGGGTACTTCGTCTACGACTCCAAGAAGTCGGGCGCGGTAACGATTTCGCACCTCCGGTTCGGCCCGAAGCCAATTCGCGCGCCGTACCTCGTGGCGCAGGCCTCCTTCGTCGGATGCCACCAGTACAGCTTCCTCGAGCGCTACGACGTGCTCGCCTACGCCGAGCCAGGCGGCGTCTTCCTGCTGAACGCGCCGTTCGGCCCCGATCGGGTGTGGGACGAGCTGCCGTTCGAGGTGCAGGAGGCGATCGTCGACAAGAAACTGCGGTTCTTCGTGATCGACGCGTACGAGGTGGCGCGGGCGGCGGGCATGGGCACGCGCATCAACACGATCATGCAGACGTGCTTCTTCGCCATCTCGGGCGTGCTGCCGCGCGAGCAGGCGATCGTGCAGATCAAGCACGCCATCGAGAAGACCTACAAGAAGCGGGGCGACGCGGTCGTCAAGCGGAACTTCGACGCGGTCGATTCGACGCTGGCCCACCTCCACGAGGTGACGGTGCCCGCCGCGGCGTCGGCGTCGCGGCGGCTGCCGACGCTCATCCCCGACCAGGCGCCGGACTTCGTGAAGCGGGTCACCGCGGTGATGCTCGCCAACCAGGGCGATCGCCTGCCGGTGAGCGCGTTCCCGGTCGACGGCACCTGGCCGACGGGCACCGCGCAGTGGGAGAAGCGGAACATCGCGACCGAGATTCCGTTGTGGGATTCGGCGCTGTGCATCCAGTGCAACAAGTGCGCATTGGTCTGTCCGCACGCGGCCATCCGCGTGAAGGTCTGGGATCCGGCGCGCCTCGCCGACGCGCCGGCGGCGTTCAAGTCGGTGCCGTACAAGGGCACCGACTTCACCGGCCGCTACACCGTCCAGGTCGCGCCCGAGGACTGCACCGGGTGCTCGCTCTGCGTGATGATGTGCCCGGCCAAGGACAAGGGCAATCCCCGGCACAAGGCCATCGACATGGCGCCGCAGGCGCCGCTGCGCGAACAGGAGCGGACCAACTACGCGTACTTCCTCGATCTGCCGGAAGCCGACCGCACGAAGGTCAAGCCCGACGTCAAGAGCACGCAGTTCATGCAGCCGCTCTTCGAGTACTCGGGCGCGTGCTCGGGCTGCGGAGAGACGCCGTATGTGAAGCTGATGACGCAGCTCTTCGGCGACCGGCTGGTCGTGGCGAACGCCACCGGCTGCTCGTCCATCTACGGCGGCAACCTGCCGACGACGCCCTACGCCACCAACGCCGAGGGCCGCGGGCCGGCGTGGTCGAACTCGCTCTTCGAAGACAACGCGGAGTTCGGTTTCGGCATCCGCCTGTCGCTCGATCAGCACGAGCTGCGCGCGCGGGGGCTGCTGCGGGAGCTCGCGACGACGCTGCCGTCGGGGCTGGCGGGCGCCCTGCTCGACGCCGACCAGTCGACCGAGGCCGGGCTGCGCGATCAGCGCGCCCGCGTGGACCAGCTCCGGCTGGCGCTTCGGGATCCGGCCGGCGGCGCGGCGTCCCCCGAGCTCGACGCGCTCGCCGACTACCTGGTCAAGAAGAGCGTCTGGATCGTCGGCGGCGACGGGTGGGCGTACGACATCGGCTACGGCGGGCTCGATCACGTGCTCGCCAGCGGCGCCAACGTCAACGTGCTGGTGCTGGACACCGAGGTGTACTCGAACACCGGCGGCCAGCAGTCCAAGGCGACGCCCACGGGCGCCGCCGCGAAGTTCGCGGTGGCGGGCAAGGCCGGCGGCAAGAAGGACCTCGGCCTGATGGCCATGGCGTATGGCAACGTCTACGTCGCCCAGGTGGCGTTCGGCGCCAGGGACGCGCAGACACTGAAGGCGTTCCTCGAGGCGGAGGCGTACCCCGGGCCGTCGCTCATCATCGCCTACAGCCATTGCATCGCGCACGGCTACGACATGGCGTTCGGCATCGAGCACCAGAAGCTCGCCGCCGATTCGGGCTACTGGCCGCTCTATCGCTACGATCCGCGCCGCGCCGACCTTGGCGAGCCGCCCCTCGTGCTCGACTCGCCGGCGCCCAAGACCGACGTCGGCAAGCTGATGGCGATCGAGAGCCGGTTCCAGCTGACGGCGCAGCAGGATCCCGACCGCTACAAGACGCTGGTTGCGGCCGCCGAGCAGCAGATCCGCAGGCGGCGGGCCCTCTACGACGAACTCGCGCGGCGCGCCGCGCCTCCCGCAACGGTGGCCCACTAATGGACCTCACGACCCGCTATCTCGGCCTCAGGCTCTCGAGCCCGTTCATGCCCGGGGCGTCGCCGCTCGTCGACGACCTCGACACCGTCCGGCGGCTCGAAGACGCCGGCGCCGCGGCCATCGTCATGCACTCGCTGTTCGAGGAGCAGATCGTGCGCGAGCGCTTCGCGCTCGTCAACGACGTCGAAGTGCACACATACGCGTCGGCCGAGGCCGCCACCTACCTGCCGGCGCCCTCGGAGTTCGCGCTCGGCCCGGACCGGTATCTCGAGCAGCTCGCCCGGATCAAGCGGACCGTCGCCGTGCCGGTCATCGCCTCGCTGAACGGAACCAGCGCCGAAGGCTGGCTCCAGTACGCGGGGCTCATCGAGCGGGCGGGCGCCGACGCGCTCGAGCTGAACTTCTACCACGTCGCGACCGACCTGCTCGAGGACGGGTTCAAAGTCGAGCGGCGCGTGATGGACATCGTCGCGGTCCTGAAGGAGTCGGTGCGCATCCCGCTCGCGGTGAAGCTCTCGCCGTTCTACTCGTCGATCCCGAATCTGGCCTGGCAGCTCGACCGGCTCGGCGTCTCCGGGCTCGTGCTGTTCAACCGCTTCTATCAGCCGGACATCGACCCGGAAGCGCTCGAAGCGGTGCCCAGGCTGCACCTGTCGGATTCCTCCGAGCTCCTGGTCCGGCTCCGCTGGCTGGCGGTGCTGTTCGGCCGGCTGAGAGCGTCGCTCGCGGCGAGCGGCGGCGTGCACGCGCCGATCGACGCCGTCAAGGCGGTCCTCGCCGGCGCCGATGCCGTGCAGGTCGTCTCGGCGCTCCTGCGGCACGGGCCGGGACATCTCGCCTACCTGCGGCGCGAGTTCGACCGGTGGGCCGAAGAGCACGAGTACGAGTCGCTCGAGCAGATGCGCGGCAGCATGAGCCACGCGCGCTGCCCGGATCCCGAGGCGTTCGAGCGCGGCAACTACCTCCGCATCCTGCAGTCCTGGCGTCGGCCGGCGACGATCGCGTAGCGCGGGCGGGCTGGTCCAACCGGGGGTCGGCCGGCCCTGCCTGCCGCTCCGCCCGGCCGTCCTTCCGGTTTTCCGGCAGCCGCTTCGCCAGCGCCTGCCCGCCACCGGCAGACGCCAGAAAAACGCCAGCAAAAAACGCGGCATTTCCGGGGCCGCCGCCCTGCGCAGCGTGGCACACGGCGTGCTCCCTTCTCGGGCAGGGCCGCCGCGTCCTGGCGGTCCCTGAGCAGCGGAGGCACGAACATGATCGCGCTCAAGAACATTCTGGTCGCCACCGATTTCGGCGATGCGTCGGATGCCGCGCTGACCTACGGCCGGGCGCTCGCGCGCAACTTCGGCTCGACGCTCCACCTGCTGCATGTCGCGGAGAACCTGTTCACCCGCGGCATCGGCGGCGAGGGCTACATCGCCGTCCTGCCCGACCTGCAGAAGGACGTGGAGGACACGGCACGCAAGCAGCTGGACGATCTCGCCATCGACAACGATCCCGGCGCGCCGGCGGTCCACACGGTCGTGCTCACCTCCAACACGCCCGCCATGGCCGTCGTGGAGTACGCACGCGACCGGAAGATCGATCTCATCGTCATGGGTACGCACGGCCGCGGCGCCGTGGCGCACCTCCTGATGGGCAGCGTCGCCGAGCGCGTGGTCCGCACCGCGCCGTGCCCGGTCCTGACCGTCCGTCATCCCGAACGCGAATTCGTCGTGCCCGACACGCTCGTCGCGGTCGAGAAAGCCTGAGTCCGCATGCACCGCATCTCGCCTCCGCCTCCTCCTGCCGGCGACGACGTCGACGCGCGCCGGCTGGTGCTGCGCGACGGCACGGTGGCCGCCATCCGCCCGGCCGAGCCGGATGACGCCGCCGCGATGCGGCGCTTCTTCGAGGCCCTGTCGCCCGAGTCGCGCCGACGCCGGTTCCTCGGCGCCGGCCGGCCGGCCGACACGTTCATCGCGACGCTGTGCGACTCGTCGGCGCCGTCGCGCGGCCTGACACTCGTCGTGCACCGGCAGATCGGCTCCGACATGCGGCTCATCGCGGTCGGCTCCTATCTCGCGCTCACGGCCGGCGTGGCCGAGGTCGCCTTCGCGGTGGACGATCAGTTCCAGGGGAAGGGGCTCGCCACCGCGCTGCTCGAGCGGCTCGCCGTGCTGGCGGCCAACAACGGCTTCTCGCGCTTCCAGGCCACGACGCTCACCGACAACACGGCCATGCTGGAGGTGTTCCGCGATTCCGGGTTCGAGATTCGGTCGAAGTCGGGCGGCGGCTGCCTCGACGTGCAGCTCTCGCTGACGCCGTCGTTCGAGAGCGTGGCGTCGTCGGAGGAGCGCACCCGCATCGCCACCGCCGCGTCGCTGCGCCCCATGCTCGAGCCGCGGGCGGTCGCGGTGGTCGGCGCCTCGCGGGATCGGACGAGCATCGGCCGCCGCGTGCTCGACAGCCTGGTCCAGGCCGGCTTCACGGGCGCGATCTACCCGGTCAACGAGCACGCCCGGGAGGTGGGCGGCCTGAAGACGTACGCCTCGGTGCGCGATCTGCCGCCGGGGGTCGACCTGGCGGTCGTGGCCGTGCCGCGGGACGCCGTGCTCGGCGTCGCCGACGACTGCGCCGCGGCCGGCGTCTCGTCGCTCGTCGTCATTACGGCCGGATTCGCCGAGGCCGACGACCGGGGACGCGAGCTGCAGCGGCAGCTCGTGGACAAGGTCCGCGGGTACGGCATGCGCATGGTCGGGCCGAACTGCATGGGGTTGCTCAACGCGACCCCCGCCGTGCGGCTGAACGCGTCGTTCTCGCCGATCTTCCCTCCGAGCGGGCACGTCGGCCTGTCGTCGCAGAGCGGCGCGCTCGGCCTGGCGATTCTCCAGCTCGCCGCCGAGCGGCAGGTCGGGTTGTCCACCTTCGTCAGCATCGGCAACAAGGCGGATGTCTCGGGCAACGACCTGCTGCAGTACCTGGGAAGGCGATCCCGCCACCCGGGTCATCCTGCTCTACCTGGAATCGTTCGGCAACCCGCGACGCTTCGCGCGCCTCGCGCGCCGCATCGCGCGGACCAAGCCGATTGTCGTGGTCAAGAGCGGCCGGACGAAGGCCGGCTCGCGGGCGGCCGGCAGCCACACCGCCGCCCTCGCGCAGAGCGACGTCGCCGTCGAAGCGCTGTTCCACCAGTCCGGAGTCATCCGCGCCGACACCATCGACGAGATGTTCGACGTCGCCGCGTGCCTCGACTCGCAGCCGCTTCCGCCCGGCCGCAAGGTCGCCATCGTCACCAACGCGGGCGGGCCCGGCATCCTGGCCGTCGACGCCTGCGAAGCGGCCGACCTGGAGGTGAGCGAGTTCTCGGCCGACACGCGCGCGCGCCTCGCGGCGTTCCTGCCGGCGGTCGCCAGCTTCGGCAACCCCGTCGACATGGTCGCCTCGGCCGGACCCGACGAATACCGGCAGGCGATCGAGGTCGCGCTGACCGCCGAGGAGACCGACGCGCTGATCGTGATCTACACGCCGGTGGATGCGACGAGCGCCGTCGCCGTCCAGAACGCGATTCGCGACGGGATCGCGGCGGGACGGCGCGCCGGCGCGACCGCCAAGCCGATCCTGTCGTGCGTGATGGCCGAGCCCGGCCGCACGGTGGCGCTCGAGGTCGGCGGCGAAGTCGTTCCCGCCTATCGCTTCCCGGAGAACGCCGCGCGCGCGCTCGGCAAGGTGGCCGCCTACGCCGCGTGGCGGGTGCAGCCGCCAGGACTCTTCTGGGGATTCGACGACGTCCGCGCCGACGAGGCGCGGCGGATCTGCCGTGCCGCACTCGACACTCACGGCGACACGTGGCTCGGTCCCGACGACGTGCGGGGGGTGCTGAGCGCGTTCAACCTCCCGCTGGCCGCCGGCGCCGTCGCGCACACCGCCGACGAGGCCGCGGCGCTCGCCTCGGTGGTCGGCTTCCCGGTAGCCGCGAAGCTCGCCTCGCGCCGACTCCAGCACAAGAGCGACATCGGCGCGGTCCGGTTGAACCTCACCAGCGAGCAGGCCGTGCGGAAAGCGTTCAACGACGTCGTGGCGCGCGCCCGCCAGTTCGTGCCGGCCGATTCGATCGACGGCATCCTGATCCAGCCGATGATCGCCGGCGGCGTAGAGACGATGATGGGCATCACCGAGGACCCGCTGTTCGGCCCGCTGGTGGCGTTCGGCCTCGGGGGCATCCACGTGGAGATCCTCGGCGACGTCCGGTTCCGGATCGCGCCGCTGACCGACCGGGACGCCGACGAGCAGCTGCACGAAATCCAGGGCTTCCGCCTGCTGCAGGGCTACCGCGGCCACCCGCCGGCCGACGTCGACGCGCTGCGGGACATCCTGATGCGCCTCTCGCGCCTGGCCGAGGAAGTGCCGGAGATCGCCGAACTCGACCTGAATCCGGTGATCGCGCTGCCGCCCGGCAACGGGTGCCGCATCGTGGACGCGCGGATCAAAGTCAGCGAGGGGCGACGCGTCGCGCTGGCGGCCAGTCCGCCGCTCGACGTGCCGGTCG
The DNA here is from genome assembly GCA_963840225.1 of uncultured Acidobacteriota bacterium. Lineage (GTDB taxonomy): Bacteria > Acidobacteriota > Vicinamibacteria > Vicinamibacterales > CAVVIG01 > JBLMXQ01. The sequence goes on along the minus strand of CAWIYH010000002.1, from coordinate 1,485,285 downwards.
GGGCGTGATGGCCGCGGGCGAGGCGGCCCTGGCCCTGCAGGTCTTCTGGGCCGCGCTCGTCAGCGACTTCGCGACCGGCCTCGGGGCGCTGCCCTTCGCCGTCTTCAGGGACGCGAAGGGCCGCTGGCAGGGTTTTGCGGCCGCGGCCGCCGGCGGCATGATGCTGTCGGCGTCGGTCTTCGCCCTCGCCGACAAGGCGCTGCACCGGGGCAACGCGTTCGAAGTCATCGCCGGGATGCTCGCCGGCGCGGCGTTTTTCGCCGGGAGCTCGCGCCTGCTCGCCGGAACGCACTGGCGCATCGGGTCGCTGAGCGAGTCCGATTCGCGCCAGCCCGTCCTCCTGATCGCGACAATGTTCGTGCACAGCATCCCGGAAGGCATCGCCATCGGCGTCGGCTACGCCACCGGCGAGCTCCGGTTCGGCCTGCTGCTGGCCACGGCGATCGCCGTGCACAACATTCCCGAAGGCACGGCGGTCTCGCTGCCCCTGCGCGCGAAGGGCGCGTCGGTGAACGCCTGTTTCTGGTACTCGGTCCTGACGAGCGTGCCCCAGCCGCTGCTCGCCGTCCCGGCATTCCTGCTGATTGCCGTCTTCCAGCCGCTGCTGCCCGCGAGCCTCGGGTTCGCCGGCGGTTCCATGATCTTCCTGGTCATCTCGGAGCTGATCCCCGAGAGCCTGGTGCACTGCACCAGGACCGAAGCCGCGTGGGGCGTGACGATCGGGCTCGTCGCCATGCTCGGGTTCACCGCGGCCCTCGCGCTGTAACAGACGGAGGCAGCCATGGCTCGTTTCGCTCGCCGTCTTGCACCGTTCGTCCTGCTGCTGGCGCCCGCCCTGGCGCACGCGCAGGAGCCCCTCGAGAACGTCTGGGCCCGCAGTACCGCGCTCGGCGCCGTCATCGGCGGGGCCGCCGACTCGGTGAAGACCGGGCCGGTTCTGGGCGGAACCGCCGGATGGGAAGTGACCCGCTGGATCGGGCTCGAAGGCCGCGGCCTCTGGTTCGGGCGCGGCAGCGGCGCCGACGGGTTCGGCGCCGATATCAGCGCGCTGGTGAACGTCGTTCCGCGCCAGACGATCACGCCGTTCGTCGTTGCGGGCGTCGGGCTGTACCGCGCGTCGTTCGATTCCTCCGCCGCGCCCATGGGGAGCTTCTACCGCCGCCGCATGTCGGGCGTCGCAGGTCCCGGCAGCAGCCAGACCTTCACCGACCCGACGCTCCGGCTGGGCGGCGGCGTGGACCTCCTCGCTCGTCGGAACGTCGCCGTCCGTCCCGAGGTGTCGGTCCTGCTGATCCGGCGGAACGGGAACACCGCCACGCTGACGACCTTCGGAGTCCAGCTCGCGTACCGTTTCGAGGATCATCCGGTCACGCCCAGCTCGCGGTAGGATGACACCGTGGACGTCTCGACCACCTATCTGGGCCTGCGGCTCGCCCACCCGTTCATGGCGGGCGCCTCGCCGCTCGGCGCGCACCTCGACTCGGTGAAGCGGCTCGAGGACGGCGGTTGCGCGGCCATCGTGCTGCCCTCGCTCTTCGAGGAACAAATCACGATGGCCACCTCGGGCCGCATTCACCATGTCGATCCACTCGACGCGGAGTTCGCCGCGCTGGTGGCCGACTTCCCGCCGCCCTCCGCCTATCGCTTCGGCCCGGAGGAATACCTCGAGCACCTGCGCAAGGTGAAGGCAGCCGTCTCGATCCCCGTCATCGCCTCGCTCAACGGCACGACCGCGGAGCGGTGGCTCGAGTTCTCGACCCGCATCGAGCAGGCCGGGGCGGATGCCCTGGAGCTGAACCTGTACGACATCATCACCGATCTCGACGTGCCGAGTGTCGCCGTGGAGGAGGAGCTGCGCGTGGTGGTCGCCGACCTCACGCAGACGCTGAAGATCCCCGTGGCAGCGAAGCTGTCGCCCTATTTCACGGCGGTCGGCTACCTGGCCCGGCGTCTCGACGAGGTCGGTGTCGACGGCCTCGTGCTCTTCAACCGCTTCTATCAGCCGGACATCGACATCCGGTCGATGACGGTGGCCCCGACGCTCGAGCTGTCGACGAGCTCGGAACTGCGGCTCCGCCTCCGGTGGCTGGCGATCCTCTTCGGGCGGGTCCGCGCCTCGCTGGCCGTCACCGGCGGCGTCGCGACGCCGACCGACGGCATCAAGGCGGTGCTCGCCGGCGCCGATGCGGTGCAGATGGTCTCCGCGATCCTGACGCACGGCGCGGCGTACTTCCGGGCGATGCGCGAAGGGCTCGTCAACTGGATGGAGTGGCAGAAGGCGGAGTCGCTCGACCAGGTGCGCGGCCGGATGAGCCTGCACCGCGCGCCCAATCCCGAAGAGTTCGAGCGTGCGCACTACATCCGGACGCTACAGAGCTGGAAGGCCTGACGGCATGCGTCCGCTCACCTGGTGACCCTGTCCATCCCGTCGGCCCGCTGGCGCGCGACGCGCAGGCGTTCGGCCATCGTCGCGAAGTCGAACGAGTGGAACGCCTCGACAGCGCCGTTCAGCGTCTCGATGGCCAGCATCTGCGCGGCCCAGAGGCGCCGGCGGCTCTCGGGATCCGTTTTCGCCTGCAGCCTGAACTGCGCCTGCCGCAGCGTCGTCCGGACGCCATCGATCTGCTCGACGGCCAGGCGGGCGAGCGCCGGATAGGCGGCCCGCGGCGAGTTCGCCGCATGGCATCCCGCGCAGCGCGCCTCGAGCGCCTCGGGCGACGGCACGCGTGCCGTCATCGCTCCGTGACAGGACGAGCAGGTGGGCGCCCGCGGATCGCCGCCCTGCAGGAGGACGCTGTGGACGCTGCGGGCGAAGGCCTGCGCCTGGCCGGCGTGGCACGGCGAGCAGGTCCGCGGCAGGTTGGATTGGGACACCCGGCTCGACGGGTTCCGGCTCGCCAGGACGCCCTTGTGGGCGTCGGCCGGCACGAACGTGGACGGGTTGCCGCCATGGCACCACTCGCAGCCGACGCCGTGCTTCGCGTGCGCTGACTGCTCCCATTCCGAGAGGTGCTCCCGGGCAGGGACATCCGAGAAGTTCGCGAAGTGGCAGTCGGCGCATCGACTCGGCTGGGCCGACGCGGTGCGGGCGACGGCCATGAGCAGCACCGTCCCAATCACGACGACGACAGACGTGTCGCGGCGCATGGGTTGGCCTCCTCCCCTACCAGACACCGCTCGGCGCCCGGCGCTTGCGGTGGGCGACGCGGTGTTTGAGCGTCCACCGTTTGACCTTGACCACGCCGCGGTCGGCCCCTCGTCCCATCAGATCGAGGATGTCCGATACGGTCACGATGCCGACCACGCGGCCACGGTCCAGGACGATGACGGAGCCGACGGTCTGACCGCGCATCAGATTCGCCGCGCGCCGGAGCGTCGCCGAGGGCGTCACGGTGACGACGTGGCGCGCCATGCAGTCCGCCACGGTCCCCTCCGGCGGTCCGTGGCGGCCGCCAAGGTCCTGCAGCGAGACGACCCCGGCGAGTGCGCCGCGATCGAGAACGACGAGATGGTGGGTACGCCGAAGCCGCATCAGCTCACGCGCGTCGTCGACATGCGTATCGGGCGGCACGGTGTCGACGCGCGTGGACATCACGTCAGAGACGCGCATGATGAGCCTCCCCCATGCCGGCAACCCGTCGGCGCCGTCGTGCGACGACGGATACCCGGCATCCCGCGCCCCCTCCGACGCGCGGCGGTGCCCGGGTACGAGCACAGAACGGCGCCGGTAGCGGCGCGTACCCGCAGAATCTGCAAACCGGCTGCCCGGAGGTGCCGGCCAGTCTGACCGCCGGTCGTGGCACGCGGACTGCTGCGAGGTCGATTCGGGAAGCCGCGCGTTCGGGCGCGAACGCCATGCACGAACCACTGTCGGTTGCGGCCTACTACCGGCAGCCCGCCGTGCTCGCGCGCATGCGCGAGTATTGCGGCGAGTCGACCGCTCACCCGATCACCTGCGTGTACCTGGCGGCGATGGGGTCACCGGCCGACGCGTGGCGCGACTGGGAGCACGCCGCTCCCCATAAGCCGGCCGAATTCGACGCGCTCGTGGCGAACGGCGCCGATCTGGCCCGTTCGCTCTGGGACACCGAGTCGCTGATCGTGCACATCGACCTCGACTACCAGAACCTGGACGATCCGGGCGAGCCGTTCCATCATCCCGTGGAGTCGTTCTTCAAGCTGGAAGCCGCGCTGCGGGCCACGCGCGACGTCCTCACGGAGCTCGGGCTGCCCCTCCTGACGCTGATGACCGGACGCGGCTACCACTTCAGCGGCCGCGTGCCGATCGGCGACCCGGCCGTCTCGGCGCTCGCCGAGCTCGCACCCGAGACGCCGGGCTGGCTCGCGACGGCCGCCACGCGCCTTCCGCCGTGGATGGCCGGACGGATGGACGAGCGTACGGCCCGCGCGTACACCGGACACGGGCTCGTCACCGAGTGGATCGGCCACCTCGTGATGCGCCGCGCCGCGCGGCTCTCGCCGATTCCCCTGGTGTTCAACGGCACGGTCGTCGGCGGCGGCGACGGCCGCGAGTGCGTGTCGATTGACCTCTCGGCCGCCGGCGACCCGCTGGACGTGCGCCACATCCGCGTCGCCTTCAGCACGTACCAGCGCCACCGGTTCCGCCCCGACATCTTCGGCACGCGGGCCGCCGCCCGTGCGCCGCTCGCCTCGCTCCCCTGCGGGACGGAGTCGACCTGGCAACGGCTGACCGACGGGCGCGACCTCCGGGCGGCAGCGGCCCTCGCCCCGTCCACCCGCGCAAGGCTGCCCGAGGTTGCAGGCGGCGCGGGCCGAGCGGTCGCCGGCTACCGCAGCTCGGCCCTGGCCGCCTTCCACCGGCGCTTCTTCGCCGAGCCGGCCGACAGCGCCGCCGCCGCCGCGGCGCGCTTCGGTCCGGCACTCGTTGCCGCACTGCCCCCCTGCGTCGCCGCGTCGCTGGCGGCGCCCAACGACCTCCTGCTGCAGCCGGCACACATCCAGCACGTGACGCGCTACCTCATGGCCGGCGGGTGGCATCCGCGACACGTCGCCGGCCTCGTCTTCGGGCGGTACGCGGCGCCGTTCGGGTGGGGCGACCGCTGGACGCGCCTGGACGCCCGGACGCGCGCGGAATTCGACGTCCGCGTCTTCGCGGGCATGCTCGAGACGGGCCTGGACCGCGGCGTCGACTTCAACTGCCGCTCGGCGCAGGAAAAAGGGCTGTGTCCGGCCGGCGGGTGCTCCCGCGATCTGCGGGTCGACTGCGCCCGACTCCTCGAAAGGACGATCCCATGAGCTGGTCCATCGGCGTGTCGAGCGGCTGCTGCCTCGAACACCGGATCCTCGATGTCCTCGGGGCGATCCGAAGCGCCGGCATCGCGGGCGTCGAGCTCGGGACGCCGCCCAATCACTTCGATCCCTTCAATCCGGCCGCGGTCCGCGACGTCGCCGACCGCCTTCAGTTGCTCCAGCTCCGCGCGGTGTCCATTCACGCGCCGTTCGGCGGCGGCCTCGAGCTGTCCTCCGCCGACGCGCGCGAGCGCCATGCGGCCATCGGCCGGATCGCCGTCGCCGCGGCCGCGCTCGCGCAGGCCAACGGATCGCTGGTCGTCGTCCATCCGACGGACGTCCCGCGGCAGGAGGCCGACGTCGAGCGGCGGCTGGACGCCTGCGCCGAATCGCTCATGACCATCGCCGCGATCTGCCACGCCATGGGCCTGCAAATGGCGGTCGAGAGTCCGCTGCCCCACCTGATCGGCGGAGCCCCCGAGGAGTTCGACTCGATCGTCCGGCGGCTCCATCCCTCGGCCGTGGTCTGCCTCGACACCGCGCACACGACGCTCGGCGGCCACTGGGATCGGTTCCTCGCCATCGCCGGCTCGCGCCTCGCGCACGTCCACGCCAGCGACCATCACGGCCGCTACGACGATCACCTGCCGCCGGGCGACGGCGTGATCGACTGGCGACACATCGCCGGGACGCTAAGCGCGGCCGGATTCTCCGGCTGGATCATGCTGGAGCTGAAATGCTGCGGAGGGTCCCACGCCGAGCACTACAAGCGGGCGTTCGAACAGGCGCGGCGCCTCCTTGAAGCGGGCTGACACCGCGGCGAACGGCAACGGGCCTCGACGGTTCGGGCGCAATCCGATCGACGCGCGTTCGCTGGAATGGCCGAGGACCGAATTGCGGCGGCCGTGCCGTCCCCCAGAGCGGCACGGCCGCCAGACGGCCTACGCGGCGTGCTTGGTCTTCTCGCCGGTGGCCGCTTCCTGAATCTCGAGGCGCCTGGTCTTGACGTCGGCCCTGGGGACCGGCACCGTCACCTCGAGGACGCCGTCGCGCATGACGGCCTTCGCTTCGTCGAGCTTCGCGCCTTCAGGCAGCGGGATGGTGCGATGGAAGCTGCCGTAGCTCCGCTCGGATCGGTAGAACCCTTCCTTCTTCTCCTCCTCCTCGCGCGTGCGCTCGCCCTTGAGGACGAGCGCCGTGTCGGTCATCTCGATCGTGATCTCGTCCTTCTTCAAGCCTGGCAGGTCGGCCTTGACGACGAGATGGTCGTCGCGCTGGAGCACCTCGACGTCGGGCGACCAGAGCGTCGGCATCGCCTCGAATTCGAAGATCCGGTCGTGGCCGAACCGATCGAAGAACAGATCGAAGTCACGCGCGAACCGGCGCAGCATCTGGAACGGAGCCGTCAGCCCCAGATCCCGGACCGGCTCGGCCTTCGCGAGTTTCCTGGCATCCATATCGGCCTCCCTGGGCAGGGCCCGGATTGCACCCTCAGCACTGGTCGTCCAGCGCACCAACCGCCACGCGGTTGAACCGATCGAAGGTGTGCGCTGGATGCAGCGCCACTTTCAGCACGCCATCACGCTGGCGGCTGAACAGGTCGAACGCGTCGTCGATCTCGTCGAGCGAGAAGCGGTGCGTGATGAGCGGCGTGAGATCGACGCGCCGATGCTCGATCAGCGTCATCAGCCGCCGCATCCGCTCCTTCCCGCCGGGACAGAGCGACGTGACGATCTTCTGGTCGGCGAGCCCGGCGTGGAGGAGGGTGGCCGGTGCCTGCACCTTCCCCGCGTAGAGGCCGAGGCTCGACAGCGTGCCGCCCGGCCTGAGGGAGGCGAGCGCGTGCTCGAACGTCTCCTGGCGGCCGAGCGCCTCGATGGCGACGTCCACGCCCCGCCCGCCGGTCAGCCGGCGGAATCTCGGGCACCGGGTCGCCGTCGCGGGCGTTCAGCGACACGGTCACGCCGAAGCGCCGCCCCACTTCCAGGCGGCCGCCGAGCAGGTCCACGCCCACGATGAGAGCGGCGCCGCGGAGCTTCGCGCCAAGAGCGGCGGCCAGGCCGACCGGCCCCTGCCCGAACACGGCGACGGCGTCGCCGACGCGGACCTCGCCGCTCTCGGCGCCCGCCAGGCCGGCCGAGAAGACGTCTGCGCAGAGCAGCACCTCCTCGTCGGTCAGCCGGTCGGGAATGGGCGCCAGGTTGGCGCGTGCGTCGGGCACGCGCATGTATTCGGCCCACGCGCCGTCGATGGTGTGGCCGATCCGCCAGCCGCCCGCGGCGCCGCCGCACTGCGCCTGCGCGCCGTTCAGGCAGTCGTAGCACTGGCCGCAGGGGGTGACGGCCCCCACGAGGACGCGTTGCCCGACGTGGTAGAGCTCGTCGAGCCCGGCCCCGAGCTCCTCGATGACACCCACCGGCTCGTGACCGAGGATGAGGCCGGGCCTGACGGGGTACTCGCCGCGGACGATGTGGACGTCGGTGCCGCAGATGTTGGTCAGGCTGATGTGAATAATCGCCTCGCCGGGGCCGGCGGTCGGCTTGGGCACTTCATCGACCGCGAGACGTCCGGTCCCCGTGAAGACGACGGCCTTCATCAGCTTCATCGGTCCGCACTCCTGGCTTGTGAACCCGTTCACACAGAACAAGCATAAGGCGCGCCCTGGCGTCGCGGCCCCGGCCCGGCGGACAATGACTGTGGAATCAGGACGTTGCGGCGGCCGGGCGGCCGCGGCCCGACGGCCTCAACCGGGGGGGCGTCGCGGATTCCCGAAATGTCGTCGACAATCCGGCGAGGCGTCCCAGAGGATCGCCCCCTCGCGGGTGATCCCGCTCAAGCCGGTCACCACGGCGTCCGTGAGAACGGATCGTTACGACTGCGTATGCAGACCGCCTACCGCGGTGACCGGCTTCAGCGGGATGGCGTGGGGGTCGAGGTCCGGGCGGTAGGTGCAGAACGGCTCCTCGGCCAGGAAGCTGCCCGTGGCCGCGTACGCCCGCGCGCGGCACCCGCCGCAGATGGCGTCGAAGCGGCACTCGCCGCACTTGCCCTCGAGCTGATCGAGGTCCCGCAGCTGCGCGAAGACCGCCGAGTCGTTCCAGATCTCGGCGAACGGCCGTTCGCGCGTGCTGCCGGCGCTGACCGGCAGGTACCCGCACGGGTAGACCGCGCCCTCGTTCGAGATGAAGCAGACGTTCGTGCCGGCGAGGCAGCCCCGGGTCATGGCCGACAGGTGCTGCCCGTGGTGTCCGCCCGGCATGAGCTGCGGGGCCGCTTTGGCCCGGGTGCCGGGCGCGATGAACGTCCCGCTCAGATCGCCCCGCCGGCGATCGTCTTCGAGGCGCTGCGCGCGGATGCGATAGTAGTGCGGCGCGCAGGTGGCCTTGAGGTCGATCGGACAGGTCTTCGACTGGTCGTCGAACCAGTGGAGCACGCGCTCGTACTCGTCGGCCGGCAGCATCTCGGTCGGCGCGATCTCCACGCCGCAGCCGACGGGCACGAGCATGAAGAGGTGGAGTGCGTCGGCATCGAGGCCGAGCGCCAGCTTCAGCATGTCCGGGAGCTCGGCGACGTTGTGCTTGGCGATCGTCGAGTTGATTTGCACCGACATGCCGGCGCGCCTGAGCGCCCTGATCCCGGCGATGGCGCGCGCGTGCGATCCCGGCAGGTTGCGGAACCGGTCGTGGGTGTCCTCCCGGGCGCCGTCGAGGCTGATCGCGACCCGCGAGAAGCCGGTCTGCGCGATGCGATCGGCGATCCGCTGATCGATGAGCGTGCCGTTGGTCGCCAGCGCCATGCGGAAGCCGAGCGCCACGCCGTGGGCGCCGAGCTCGAACAGGTCCGGACGGAACAGCGGCTCCCCGCCGGAGAGCACGAAGACCGGGCGGGCGACCTCGGCGATCTGGTCCATCAGCGCGAGCGCCTCTGGCGTCGGCATCTCGGTCGGCCCGATCGAGGTCTGCGGCACCGCGCGGCAGTGCCTGCAGCTCAGGTTGCAGGCCTTCGTCGTCTCCCAGAACACGAGCCTCAGCGCCGAGCCGGCGCTCGTGCCCGCCCCGCCCTGGCCCTTCGTCCCCTTGGGTCCGTGCCCGACCGTCATGATCGTCCCTCCATGGGCCGCACGAGAATCGCCTCCGCCACGGCGTCCTCCACGGCGAGCTCCGTCTGATCGCACAGGAATACGACGCTCGGGAACCGCTGCAGCAGGGTCACCTGCGCGCCCGGCGTCACGCCGAGGGCGACGAGCCGGTCGGCCCGCGGCGCGTTGTCCCCGCCGACGGCGACGACGACCCCGCGCCGCCGCTCGCCGAGCGAGGTCAGCGGGCGCACGCCGTCAGAACTGAACACCAAATGTGCGGAGGACATAGTTCAATCCGGCGCCGGTGAAGATCGCCACGGGCGTAATCACCGCGAGAATCGCGAGCCCCGTGCGCAGGCCGCGCTCGCGGACCATCATCAGGAAGTTGGCGACGCACGGCACGAACAGCGTCATGACCGTCAGGGCGACCACCGCCTGTACCCCGGTCAGCTGGCCGGAGTGCGCGAGCTGGAACAGCCCGGCGGCGCCGTAGTCGCGCCGCAGGAATCCCATCAGGAAGACCTGCGAGGTCGACGCCGGCAGGCCGAGCAGGCCGGTGACGACCGGCTGGCCGGCGCGCCCGATCCAGACGAGCGCTCCGACGCGATCGAGCACGAACAGCAGAACGGTCCCGATGAGGAAGAGCGGGACGGCCTCTCCGAGGTACCACCAGATCCGCAGCCGCGTCTTGGTGAGAAGGTTGCCAAGACGCGGCCAGCGGATCGGCGGCAGCTCCAGGATGAACTCCGACCGCTCGCCCGTGAGGACGCGCGCCGCCAGCCAGCCGACGAGGAACATCTGCGCGAGGACGACGGCAAAGAGCGTGATGAGCGCGGCGAAGGAGATGCCGCCGAGAATCCCCATGATCGTCGCCAGCTGCGCCGAGCACGGGATGCCGAGGGCGAGGAGCAGGATCGCGATCAGCCGCTCCTTCGGCGTCCCGAGGATACGGGTCGTCATCGTGGCCATGGTGTCGCAGCCGAGGCCGAGCACCATGGGGAGCACCGCCTTGCCGTTCAGCCCCATCACGCGGAAGATGCGGTCGCAGAAGATCGCCAGGCGCGGGATGTAGCCGCTGTCCTCGAGCAGGCCGAAGATCAGGAAGAAGGTGGCGACCACGGGCAGCACGATCGCGATCGAGTAGGTCACACCCATCGTGATCAGACCGTACTGGCCCACGAGAAAGTCGTGCGCCAGCGGGATGGGGATGAAGCGATCGACCACCCACGTGGCCGCCGGATTAATGCCCTTGCCGAACAGATCGTTCTCGAGTACCCCCACGAGCACCTGCGCGCCGAACACGCCGACGAACAGGTAGAGCGCGTAGAGCACCAGGGCCAGGATCGGCAGCCCCGTGAGCGGCCGCCTCGTCGCACGGGCCAGCGTCTCCTGGACATACGCCAGCGAGAGCGAACTGACCCGTCGAACCTTGTCCGTCAGCTCGTGCGCCCAGAGCGCGCGCTCCGCCGCCGTGTGGTGCGGAACCAGACAGGGCCGCGCCGCCGTCGGCAGCGCGTCACGCAGTTCGCGCAGGCCGCGCCCTTCGGTGGCGACGGTCTCGAGAACGGGCATCTGCAGGTGGACGGCGAGCGCCTCGGCGTCCACCGCGATGCCGTGCGCGAACGCCTCGTCGACCATGTTCAGAGCGAGGATCATCGGCTTGCCGAACGCCGCGATCTGCGCCGTCAGCATCAGCGCCCGCCGCAGGTTGCGCGCGTCGGCCACCTGGACGACCAGGTCGACCGAATCGCCGTCGAGCAGTTCGCGCGTAATCCGCTCGTCCTCGCTCAGCGTTCCTTCCAGCGCGTTCACGCCCGGCGTGTCGATGACGTCGCAGACCTCGGCACCGACGAGCGCGCGGCCCTTCGTGACGGCGACCGTCGTGCCGGGATAGTTCGACACGGTGACGTAGCGTCCCGTGAGGCGGCCGAATACGACGCTCTTGCCCACGTTCGGTTGCCCGACCAGGGCAATGCGGAGCGGCCGGGTTCGGAGGCGCAGAACCCCCTGCTGCTCGCGCTCGTGGACGACGTGGCACGCCATGACTGGGAGAGGAAGGGCAAGCGCGATGCCGGATGAAAACGGGCCAGATTGCGCCGGAATCGCCGCGTCCTGCCGCCAATCCGACGCCGGATCCGCGGGGAATTCCGCGCCCGGTTGCGGGAATTTCCGCGCGGGGTTTCGGGCGCCCGCGCGCCGGAGAACCGGGACCCCTTCGCCCCCGGCCCGGGGCGACGGTGGCGCACGTTGACGCGGGGGGTCGGCTACCGGAAGGGGGACGGGAGTTTAGCGGGCGGCGCCGCGGGAAAAAATGGGCCTGGCGAACAGTGCGGAGGGAGGACCATTCGCCAGGCCGCTCGAGTGAGCCGCTCGTGTTCGGCTCACAGGAGGTACGGAGGGCGGACCCTGCGGTCCGCCCTGCAACATCGCTACCAGAGGTAGGTCACGCGGGCCATCATCGTATGCGCGGTGTAGGGCGCGTAGTAGTAGCCGAGCATCATGATGCTCGGATTCGCCGCCGGCAGCGCCAGGCCGCTCTGCGCGCCGAGGGCGAAGTCGTTGACCGAGTAGCTGTCGTACCAGTAGGAGAACCCGGCTCCCAGGTGCGACGTGACGTGATAGAGCAGGTCCGCGGTCCCGCGCTGGATCTTGTTGGTGACCGCCGGGAGCTGGTTCGGCGCCGCCTGCGGGCTGCCGGCCGGGATCGAGTAGACGTAGGACGAGTCGGCCTTGCTGTAGTTGTAGCCGAACTTGACGTCGGTCTTCGGGAGGATCTTGACGATGTCCACCGACGCGTCCGCGGTGTGGACCTTGTCGGCGCTGTTGTCGCTCCAGTCGTAAAGCGGGTTGAAGAAGGTCGGCGGCAGGCCGCTCGTCACGTGGCCGGCGTACCGCGAGGCCTGCAGTGCCGTGTACTTCTCGTAGCCGTAGGTCGCGCCGAGGATGACCTTGTTCTCCACCGGCACCAGGTCGAAGCCGAGCGAGTAGACGTGGTTGTCGTTGTTCTTCAGGCCGAACCCGGAGGTCGGGTACTCGTCCTTGCCGGTGGCCGCCGACCCGGTGACCGAGAACATCGACACGGGCGTGACGGTCACGATGGCCGAGAAGCGGTCCCGGTTGCGGTTCGAGATGTCGAACATCCCCTGCGTCGGCTGGGTGGTCTCGGCGATGAGCTCGTCCGCCGTGATCGAGTTGGCGCCGCTGCGCTTCGAGTGCTCGTAGACCCCGCGGACGGTCAGCCAGCTGACGCCGGTGAGGTCCACCGAGGTGCGCGCGATGTCTTCGGTGGTCGTGTCGATCCACCGGAAGGTGCGGTCGACCTGCTCGCGGGTGTATCCGCCGCGGATGCCCACGTACTGGATCGGGCTGTACGAGAGGTCCGCGTCGAAGGTGTGGCGCGTGAAGCCGAGCAGATCGCTCTCGGCGTTGAGCGTGGTCAGGCTGGAGTCGTAGCCGACGCCCTGCGTCACGACGAACGGCTCGGAGCGGTTGTCGAACTGGTACTGGCGGTAGCGCGCGCTCAGCCAGACCTGGTTGACCGGCCGCGAGGTGACGTTGAAGTTCATCGCGGTGACGCGGGCGGTGAGGTCGGCCGTCGAGCGCGACAGCGTCGGCGAGACGAGCGCGGTGTTGACGGTGAACGGAATCAGCGCCGTGTTGTTGGTCAGGTTGCCGAACGACAGGAAGGCGTTCGCGTGGCTCCGGCCGGGCAGGTTGACGCCGCCCGACGCGCTGACCGTGTTCTGATCGGTATCGGGCCAGAGCGACATCCGTCCCTGCGACGGGCCGCCGGAGGCGTCGATGGCGCGCAGCGGGTTCGCCCAGGTGAGGCTCGGAATGTTGTTCCGGAAGAACGACCCGTCGTAGGCCAGCTTCGCGAAGGCGCGGTTGCTGGCCCAGTCGAGCGAGGTGCCGAACTCGGTCGTCCGCGTGTCGAGCGGCGCGGCGAGCTCGTCGGCGGCCATGCTGAACCCGAAGCCGGCGGTGAAGGGCTGTGCGCCGGTGCGGTTGGTGTTCTTCACGCTGAAGTTGAGATCCACGTCACGCGAGGCGCTGTAGGTCAGCGTGAAGTCGGCCCTGTCGCGCCGCGACTGGAGGTCGAAGGCCGACGCGCCGGACACCGCGCTCGAGAGCGACAGCGTCTTGTTCTGCAGGCCGGACTGGAGGCCGCTCGGCAGCGTCAGCACGCCGGGCGCCGACTCGGTGTAGAGCGACCGCGTGGTCTCGCTGTAGAAGAGCGGCGTCTGGTTCCACTCGAACGACGCCTTCACCTTGCCGTAGTCGTTGAACGCGCCGGAGAACCGCTGATCGCGGTAGCCGACGTGGTCGGCCTGGAGGTCGACGAGCCAGCTGTCGGTGCTCTTGCTGAAGCGGATCTTGTCGAGCGTCGCGCCGTCGCGGAGATCCTGGTACCGCTGGAAGCGGGCCTTGTCCGACCCGGCGTCGAAGCTGGTGCCCCTGGCGCCGAACTCGATCTCGTTGACGAAGCCGAACTCGGGAATGCTCGGGGCGGCGGCCTTCGGCACGTCCGGCTGGGCCGCGGGCGCTTCCTGGGCCTTCGCGCCTGCGGAGACCAGCAGAAGCGCGGCAGCCATGACGATGTATCTGGTGCGCATCTTCATTCTCCTGCGGGTTAACGAAGGAAGGTGTTGCCGGCCGGGCTGTTCGAGCCGTGAATCTGCGAGTGGCAGTTCACGCAGCCGCGGCCGATGACGCGATTGCTCGCGTTGGCGACCTGTGTCGCGTCGTAGATGGTCGGCGGGTGCCCGCTCCCGACGTGGCAGCGCTGGCAGAGCATCGGCACCTTGGCGACCAGCATGCGGTCGTTGTTCGAGCCGTGCGGATCATGGCAGCTCGAGCAGTTCTCGCGAACCGCGGCGTGCTCCCAGAGGAACGGCCCGCGCTTCTCGGTGTGGCAGCTCGTGCAGGCCTCGTTGACCGTGTTGCCGGTCTTCAGGAGGCGGACGTTCGTCGACCCGTGCGGGTTGTGGCAGGAGGTGCACTCCATCTTGCCCTCGCGCAGCGGCATGTGCCCGGAGCGCTGCACCTTCATCGCCTCGGTCTTGTGGCAGCTGACGCAGGTCTCCGACGCGCGCGCGGTCTTGAGCTGCGCCTTCGCCGACTTCGCGTCGTGGACGCTGTGGCAGGTGGTGCACGACAGGTTGCGGGCGTCGTGCATGCTGCCCTGCCACTCGGCGCGGTTGCCCTTGGCATGGCAGCTCAGGCACGTCTCGTTGACGTCCCGCGACGCCATCGCCGAGAAGCGCTTGATCTTGGTCTTGTCCCCGGAGTCGACGTGGGCCTGTCCGGGACCGTGGCAGCTCTCGCAGCTCCGACCAGTGCCCGCCGGAGTGCGCATGTTCTGGGCCTTCCCGTGCAGTGTCGCGCCGAGGTTCTTGCCCTCGGCCTCGTGGCACGTGGTGCAGGTGTCGTCGCCGACGTAGCCGCTCGCCTGCGCAGGCGTCGCGGCCGTCGGAGCCGGCGCGCTCTTGACGGTGGCGCCCGCCCGATCGTCCGCCGCGGCGGCACGACCCGAGGCTGACAGACCAATGGTCAGCCCACAGGCGAGAGCAAGCGCGGTCACCAGCGTCTTTGCCGGAAAACCGTCACTGTGTCGAATCATGATCTCCAACCTTCCGGAATAAGTGCCGCCGAGAATCCGGCAGGAGCGCCGGACCGCGGAATGACGGTGCACGAGCCGTGCCTATTGAATGGCGTGACAGGTATCGCAGTCCTGGCTGATCTTCCGGCCGTCCTTCGCGACGTGGCTGTCGTCGTGACAGCGGAAGCATCCAGGAAAATCCATGTGGCCGATGTTGGTCGGATAGGTGCCGAAGCCGACGTGCATTTCCGGGAACACGTTGCGCCGGTAGATCGACGCGGTCGCCTGGACCGCCTTCTCCACGTCCTGCGGCCGCGCGGTGTAGATCCCGTTGTACGAGGTGCGATAGAAGGTCTTGAGCGCGCGCGAGATGCCGTCGACCGCCACGTCCTGGGTCGGATAGCTCGCCGTCAGGGCCTTCACCGCCTCGCGGTGCACGAACGGCAGCGCCGTCGGGATGTCGCCGCGCGCCATCAGGTCGTTCACCGCCCGCTCGGCGGTCGCCGCCATCGGGTGCGCGGGGCGGTTGTGGCAGTCCATGCAGTCCATCGTCCGCCGCTCGCCCTTCGCGAGCTGGTCGGGCGTGGTGCCCTCCGCGTAGTACTCGGTGACCCGGCCGGCCCGGTCCTTCACGCGGACGTAGGGAATCACCTGGCGCTTGTCGTCGGTCGCGATGTAGTCGATCTCGGTGGCGCCGCTGACGTGCCAGTGGATGCCCGAGACCGGCTCGGCGCCCGGCGTGCCCCCGCCGACGTGCACCTGGAGCGTGGTCACCGACTCGGTGTTCTTCTCGTCGTCGGCGTACTCGTAGACCTTGCGGACCAGGTCGCCGTGAAACTTGTCGGGCCAGTGGCACTGTTCGCAGGTGTCGCGCGCCGGACGCAGGTTCTGCACCGGCGAGGGGATCGGCCGCGCGTAGGTATTGAAGGTGACGGCGAAGACCTGCCGCGTGCCCGAGAGCTTCGACTTGGCGAACCACGACGCGCCCGAGCCGATGTGGCACTCGACGCACGGGACGCGCGAGTGGGCGCCGTCCTGATAGGCGGCGTACTCGGGCTGCATGACCCTGTGGCAGACCCGGCCGCAGAACGCCACCGAGTCCATGTACTCGATGCCGCGATACGCCGCGAGCGACACGATGACCACGTTGGCCAGCGTGAGGCCGATGACGATGAGCGTGGCGTTGCGGAGCGCCGGGTCGTTCAGGTCGAACCGCGGCCAGCGCGCCTCCGCCGCGCCGTCCTTGCGGCGGCGCCGCTCCAGCCACACGCCGAGCGGGATGAGCGCCAGGCCGAGGAGGAAGAAGCCGGGCAGGACCAGGAAGAACACGATCCCGATGTACGGGTTCGTGTGCATGCCGAACAGGTCCGCGAGGAACACGACGAGAAAGAGCAGCGCACTGAACGTCGTCAGGAACGCCCCGACGATCGTGACGGTATTGCGGAGCGCGGTGCTCTTCAGCCACCGAGTCATGAGAATCTGCCCCTAGCGTTGGCCGACGACGGTCAGCACGATGAGAATGACGATGGTGAAGCCGGTGGTCACCGCCACGACGGCCACGACGCGGCCGAGCGTGACCAGCCAGTCGGCTTCGGGCGGCACCGCGGCCGCGTCGAGCCCGCCCGCGGCCCGGAGGTGCTCGTATTCGTCGGGCCGCTCCTCGCGCAGCTCCTGCTCGGTCAGGCGCCCGGTGAAGATCACGGGATCCATCGGGAACTTCTCCGGCCGCATGTGCGTGTTGAAGAAGTGGACGGTGAAGATGAAGACGACCGCGAGGAGGGCCTCCTCGCCGTGCACGACCATGGCGACGTTGAACAGCCACCCGGGCACGACGCGCGCGAACACGGTCGGGTACCAGAGCATCAGGCCCGATGCGCCGATGATGCCCATGCCCCAGAACACGGCCCAGTAGTCGAACTTCTCCCAGTACGTGTAGCGGCCGAAGCGCGGGCGCGGCCCGAGGCCGAGGAACCACTGGACGTGCCGGTACAGCTCGACGATGTCGCGCGGCTGCGGCACCATCGACGTCGGTCCCCAGAGGATCGCGATCTCGCCCTTCCCCAGGCGCCGGAGCAGCCGCGCCACGTGGACGAAGAACACGGTGATGAGCAGCGTCGCCGCCGTGCGGTGGATGAGGCCGGCCGCGCGGAAGCCGCCGAGCGCGTGCGCGACCCGGCTCGCCCATTCCGACGTGCTGAAGAAGAGCGGCAGCCCGGTGATGGCCAGGCTGAGGAAGCTGGCCATCAGGCAGAGATGCAGCACCCGATCGAACGCGTCGAAGCGGCGGTAGAGCCTCGTCCCGGGCATGCGAACCAGCATGTCAGCGCTCCTGCCCCGAGGGGCCCGGATCCCGCTTCGCCGCGTGCCGCAGTTCGAGGGCGCGCCGGGCCTGCGCGCGGCGCTCCTTCAGGCCGCGCGGCACCCACAGCGCCGTGTGCAGGCCGAAGAAGCCGAACACGGCGAGCAGCAGGCCGTCCATGAACTTGGCGGCGTAGAACAGCAGCGGGTTGCGCGCGCGATCGTGCTTGTCGGCGTGCGGGTCGTACTTCACGAAGTTGGCGTTGGCGCCGGCGTGGCACTGCCGGCACGTCTGCACCAGGTTCGCCGCGGCCACCCGCGAGCGCGGGTCGGTCTTCTTCTGGATGTCGTGCGATCCGTGGCAGTCGGCGCAGGCCGCGACGCGCACGAAGCCGAGCGCCGTCACCTGGCCGTGGAACGTGTCGCGGTAGGTCTTGATTGACTCCGCGTGGCACGTCCCGCATTCCCGGGTCACGCTCAGGCGCCACTGCTCGGACTCGACCCGCTGGATGCTGTGCGCGGTGTGGCAGTCGGCGCAGACCGCCGCCTTCAGGTTCCCGCTCTTGACCGCCACGCCGTGCACGCTGTCGTCGTAGTGCTGCTTGATGCCGGCGTGACATTTTCCGCACGTGGCCGGGATATTTCCCCGCGCCACGAGGCTGGTCGGGTCGGTCTTGCGCTTGATGTCGTGGTTCCCGTGGCAGTCGACGCACGAGGGGGCGACGAGGAGGCCCGCCTTCTCGAGGGCCCGGCCGTGGATGCTGTCGTGGTACTTCGCCGCGACGTCGCCAATCTGGATGTGCCCGCGCCGGATGATGTCGGCGTTGCCGTGGCACTTCGCGCACGTCTCCGGCAAGTTCAGATGGCTGGTCGGCGACGCGGGATCGTCGGCGCCCCTGATGTCGTGCTTGCCGTGGCAGTCGGTGCAGGTGGCGGCGAGCATCTGCCCGTCCTGTCGCGCCTGCCCGTGGACCCCCTGCGCGTACTTCTCCTGCGCCGTGTCGTGGCAGGTCGAGCAGTCCACCTTCTTGAGCTTGTCGGGATGCGGAAACTCGGTGAGCGCGGCGAGGTCCGCGTGGCAGTCGACGCAGGCCATCGGCCCGTGCTTGGAGGCGGCGAAGGCGGCCGGATCGACCGCGATCGCGGTCCCGTCGGCGCGCTTGGCGTCCTTGTCGCCGTGGCACGCCAGGCAGTCGTCGTTGGAGGGCGGCGTCGGCGCCGCCTGTTCCGCGCTCGCCACGATCGGGGTGACGCCGAGCAGAAAGAGAATCGCGAGCGAGACGCGGAGACAGGTGCGCATGGGTCCGACTCCGAACGCCATCTACTTCTTGAGTCCGGTCAGGTACGTCACGAGGGCGTCGACGTCCTCCTTCGGCAGGGTGTACTGCTTCATGTCGGGCTTGCGGGTCGCCTTGGTCTTGGCGGTCATGCCCTTGGCGTCGGTGATCCACAGGCGGATCTCGTCCGCCGACAGCTTGCTGCCGACGCCGTCGAGCGGCCCCTTCTTGTTGCCCTTGTCCGCAATCGAATGACACAGCGAGCACTTCTGGTCGGCGAAGACCTTCTCGCCCTTCGCCGCGTCCCCGGCCGCGGCGGCCGTCGCCACCCCGAGGCACAGCACCATACCCACCACGACTGATCGCATGTCGATTCCTCCGTGACGAACCGCGTGTGCACGGGATTGAGCAAAGGAACTGCCAGCAGCGGCCCGCGGGGATTCGAGCCCGAATGTCGAGGACCCGGCAGAGTCAGTCGGCTCTCCGGAATGCCGGCCGCCGGATTTCCGGCAGTGGCGGGGTCGGGCGCTGTACAGAAATCGAGATCGGCCGCCGCACGACGATCGCGCGGCGGCGCTGGCGAGGGGCGCAGCCCAATCGCGCCGGCGCTAGCGCGCCGGCACGCCGTGGCCTTCAGCTTCGCCGGCGAACTGGTATTCGACGAGGCGATACCCGGGCCCGAGCTCCGAGGCGCGCCGCACGGTCAGGGTGAGCTGGTCCACCACGGGCCGCAGGGCCGGATGGCAGCGGAACGACGCGAGCGCCTCGCCCCGTCCGCGCGTGACGTCCCACCGGTAGATGGTCGTGCACGGCTCGCCGCGCTCCATCTTCATGTCGTCGTGGACGATCAGGCAGGGGCCCGAGACCAGATCCGGACCCACCCGGGTCACCTGGGTGAAGTTCACGATCGCCCACTGGCAGATGGGCGCGACGCCATCGCCCGACGTCGCCAACGTGCCCGCCGTGAGGGACCCGACCAACAGGAACACGCCGACGAGAACGCGCGTGCGCATGGTCCCCTCCCCCCGGCTCGGGAACCGACGAAAATCCGTCGGTCCGCACCGGATGCCCCGCGACGGAGGCAAGCGCTGTGCCGGGACAGGAACTTGCAACGGAGGGAGGCGGAGGATCGAATGCTCCTGACCGCTCACGACCACATCATGTATGGCCCGGTGCGATCGCGCCGTCTCGGGCGCTCGCTCGGCGTCAACCTCCTGCCCTCCGGCATGAAGGTCTGCAACATGAACTGCGCGTACTGCCAGTACGGCTGGACCCGCGGCGAGCGCCGTCCCCGGCGGGTCTCGGGCTGGCCGACGCCGGAAAGCGTCGGCGAGGCGCTGGAGGCGAGGCTGGAGCGCGTGGTCGAGGAGAACGAGCCGATCGATCGCATCACGGTCGCCGGCCACGGCGAGCCGACGCTGCATCCCGAATTCGAGGAAATCGCGGATCGCCTCCACAGCGTGCGCGACCGGCTGCTCCCGGGCGTGAAACTCGCGATCCTGTCGAACTCGACGACGGCCGGCTGGCCCGACGTCCAGCGGGCGCTCACGCGCTTCGAGGAGCGCTACATGAAGCTCGATGCCGGCGATGCCATTACCTACGCGCGGATCAACGGTCCCGGGCCGCGGATTTCCGACATCGTGGACGCCCTGACCGACCTGGGCTCGGTGATGGTCCAGGCGATGTTCGTCGCCGACCGGGCGGGCCGCGTGGACAACACCGGCGAAGAGGCGGTGGCCGAATGGGTGGCGGCGCTCGCCCGCGTCCGGCCGTCGCGGGTCCACATCTACACCATCGACCGCCAGCCGGCGCTCGAGCACCTGCAGCCGGCCGCGACCAGGCGCCTGCGCGAGATCGCGGCCCAGGTATCGGTCGCGGGAATCCCCGCCGACGTGTTCCCGCGATAGCGCGGGGCGCGACCCCGGAAAATGACGGCCCGGCCTAGGCCAGGTCGTCCAGGGCGCGCGACAGGTTCGCCAGGCCGCGCGCCAGCCGCGCGGGGGCGCATCCGAAGCTGAAACGGACGCACGCCGGCGCCTCGAAGAAACGACCCGGCACGACGAGCGTGGAGTAGCGGTCCCGCAGATGGGCCGCGAAGCGATCGCCATCCAGCCCTCGAGGCAGACGCGCGAACGCGATGTTGCCGCCGTCGGGCGTCCGCGCGGCCAGGCGCGGCTCGCCGGCCAGGAACCGCCCGACGCGGGCGAGATTCGGGTCGAGAATCGCGTGGGCCCGGCGGTCGAGCGCGCGCTGGCGCCGGAAGGCCGCCAGGGCCATCCGCTCGCCCGGCGCGACGCCGTTGTTCGCCGTCAGGTTGTGCACCTTCTCCGCCGCGAGCATCAGCCGCGGCGGCCCCAGGATCCACCCGGCACGCAAGCCGTCCAGCCCGTACGCCTTGGTCAGGCTGTTGATCGCGATCACGTTCGATCCGGCGTGCACCGACGACTGCGGCCGCGCGCCGAAGAGGCACTCCAGATACACCTCGTCGACCAGCAGGTACGCTCCCACCCGCTCCAGCATCCCGGCCATCGTCCTCAGCGTCGCCGGGGCGATGCGCGCGCCGGAGGGGTTGTGCAGGCTGCTCACGATGGCGAGCCGCGTGCCGGAGCAAACGAGCGCCGCGAAGCGGTCCAGGTCGATCGCGTAGCCGGCGTCGTGGCGGCGGTCGAGCCGGCGCACGCGATGGCCGAACCACTGCGGGATCCGCAGCAGCGGTTCGTAGGTCGGACGCTCGACGATGACCTCCGACCCGCGGCCGCATCCGTCGAGCGCCGCCGCACAGGCCACCCAGGCCGCGAAGCTGGCGCCGCCCGAGACGGTGAAGACCCGCTCGGCGCCGACGCCGTAACGCCGCGCGATGGCCGCCTTGAGCGGCGGCCAGCCGTACCGGACGGGCAGCGAGGTGACGAGATCGCCGGCGCGCAGGCCCAGCAGCGAGGGCGGACACGGCTCGACCCCGCTGCGCGCCAGGTTGACGTCGCACGCCGGCAGCGCCTTCGCCCACCGGATGTACTCCAGTTCGGGAACGTTCATCGCAGGCTCCTCGCACGGGCACGCCACACGTAGTAGCCGGACGCCGCGGACACCAGGATCACCGACCCGATGGCGGACTGGATCGGGTACGCGAAGAAGCTGTTGGCGACGACGCCGGCCGCGACCGCGACGAACGCGAACGTCGTGAACGGGTGACCGGGCACACGGGCCACGCCCGGCGGACACCCGTCGCGCCGCCGCACGACGAAGAGGCCGGCCGCGGTCAACCCGAAGAACAGCCAGTCGGCGAACACCACGTACGAGAGGAGCTGATCGTAGGTGTTCGTCATCATCAGGACCAGGGAGACGACGGCCTGGAACCACAGCGCGAACACCGGCGTCCGGTATCGCGGGTGCAGGCGGCCCGCACGGGCGAAGAACAACCCGTCGCGCGCCATGGCATAGTACAGCCGCGGTCCGGTGAGGATGACCACGGCGAGGAACCCCAGGCTCGACACCACGATCAGGAGCGACACGAACCGGGCGCCGGCCGCGCCCGCGACCGCGCGCGCCATGTCGGCGGCGAGCGCCGGCGAGGCCGCGACCTGCGAGGGCGTCAGGACCCACAGATACGCGACGTTCAGCGCCAGGTAGAGCGCGACGACCAGGAGCACGCCGAGGACGTTGGCGCGAGCGAGATTGCGCGCCGGATCCTTGATCTCGGCAGCGATGTTCGCGCAGCTCTGCCAGCCGCCGTAGGCGAAGAGGATCGGGACCAACGCCGTCAGCACCAGGGGCAGCAGGCGCGGCCCCCCGGCTGGCACCGGCACGGCGAAGCGGCTGGCCGGCACCGAACCGTGTCCGAATGCGAGCACCGCCAGCGCGACGATGCCGCCCACCTTCGCCGCCATCAACGCGTTGTTGGTCCGGGTGCCGGCCCGGACGCCGACCGCGTTGACCGCGGTCAGTCCCAGCAGCGCCGCGGCGGCGGCCGCGTGGATGCCGGCCGGACCGAGCGGAATCAGCGAGGCATCCACGTAGCTGGCGAACAGGATCGAGACAGCGGCCAGCGACCCGCCGTTGATAATGAAGAGCAGCGCGACGCCGTAGAGGAAGCCGACGACGGGCGGATAGGCCCGTTCGAGATAGACGTACTGTCCGCCGACCTGCGGGTATCGCGAGGCCAGTTCGGCCCAGATGAAGGCGCCCCCCAGCGCCACCAGGCCGCCCAGGGCCCAGACCACGAGGATGAGGGAGGGATCGTCGAGGACGCGGGCGACGTTGGAGGGATTGGCGAAGATCCCGACGCCGACAATGCCGCCGGCGACGACGACCACGGCGTCGAGGAGTCCGAGCTCGCGACGGAACTCGGGCGCGCCGTCCGATTCGGGGATGACGGTCAAAGGCAGAGATTCTACCGTGTCCCCGGCTAACGGTCGCGCTGGGACGTCGAAGGAAGAAAGGGCGTCGACGGAAGAAAATGTCGTGACACGGGACGCCGCGTCATCTCGGGGGGACTAGAATCGACCGATGCTGGACTCGCTGTTCCGGCTGTTGTTCAAGTACCGGCTGCTGGTGTTCCAGCAGGGCGACTTCGCCTTCGCGACGTCACGCCTGACGCTCGCGGCGGCGATCGTGGCCGCCCTGGCGGGGCTCTTCGCGCTGGCCACCTACCGGGTGTCCGCCGCGCGGCCGCGCGACCGCGCCGTGCTCGTCGGGCTGCGTGCCGCCTCGCTCGTCGTCCTGGTCGTGTGCCTGTTCCGCCCGACGCTCGTCCTGAAGGCGGCCGTCCCGCAGCAGAATTTCCTCGGCGTGCTCGTGGACGACTCGCGAAGCATGCAGATTGCCGACGGCGGCGCGCCGCGCAGCGACTTCGTGCGCGGCCAGCTCGCGCCGGGCGGCCCGCTCGCCCGCGCCCTGTCGCAGAAGTTCGTCCTGCGCTACTTCCGCTTCTCGTCGTCGGCCGACCGCATCGGCTCGCCGGCCAAGCTCGCGTACGGCGGCACGTCGACGCGCGTGGGCCAGGCCCTCGAGCGCGCGCGCGACGAGCTGTCGGGCCTGCCGCTCGCCGGGCTCGTCCTCGTCAGCGACGGCGCCGACACCTCGAGCACGACGATCGACGGCCCGCTGGCCAGCCTGAAGGCGCGGTCGATTCCGGTGTTCACCGTCGGCGTGGGGCGCGAGCGCTTCGCGCACGACATCCAGGTGACGCGGGTCGACGCTCCGCGCGCCACGCTCAAGGGCACCTCGCTCGTCCTCAACGCCGTCATCACGCAGATCGGCTACGCCGGCCAGACCGTGCCGCTGGTGGTCGAGGACGAAGGGCGGATCGTCGGCAACGAGCAGGTGACCCTGCCGCCCGACGGCGAGTCGGCCACCGTGCCGGTCCACATCACGGCGACCGAGGCCGGCGCGCGCACGTTCCGGTTCCGCGTGCCGCCGCAGGCCGGCGAACAGGTGGCCGAGAACAACGCGCGCGAGGTGCTCGTCGACGTGCGTGATCGGCGCGAGAAAATCCTCTACTTCGAGGGCGAGCCGCGCTTCGAGGCCAAGTTCGTCCTCCGGGCCGTGGAAGACGACCCCAACCTGCAGGTGGTCCTGCTGCAGCGCACCGCACCGAACAAGTTCCTGCGCGTCAACGTCGGGTCGCCCGAGGAACTGGCCGGCGGCTTCCCCAAGACCCGCGAGGAGCTGTTCGGCTATCGCGGCGTGATTCTCGGCAGCGTCGAAGCCGATTCGTTCACGCTCGAGCAGATCCGGATGCTGGCCGACTTCGTCGGGCGCCGCGGCGGCGGGCTGCTGATGCTCGGCGGCCGGCGGGCCTTTGCCGAGGGCGGCTGGGCCGGCACGCCGCTCGCCGACGTGATGCCGCTGACGATCGAGCGGGCGGCGCGGCCGGCGCCGTTCTTCGCCGAGCTGAAGCTGCATCCGACGCGCGCGGGCGCCGCGTTCCCGCTCACCCGGATCGGCGACACCGACGCCGCGTCCGCCGCGCGCTGGCAGGACCTGCCGCCGCTCACCAGCGTCAACGTCGTGGGCGAGCCCAAGCCGGGCGCCACGGTCCTCGTGACCGGCGCCACGACGGATCGCGCCGCCGCCGTGCACCCCGTGCTCGCCTACCAGCGGTACGGGCGCGGCGCCGCGATCGCCTTCGCGGTGCAGGACTCCTGGCTGTGGCAGATGAACCCGAAGACGCCCGCCACCGACCCGACCTACACCACCTTCTGGCGGCGTCTCGCGCGCTGGCTCGTCGACGGCGTCCCCGACCGCGTCACGGTCTCGACGACCGAAGACCGGGTCGATCCGGGACAGGCGGTCGACCTCATGGCCCTGGTGTCCGACACGACCTACCTCGAAGAGAACGACAGCCAGGTGGTGGCGCACGTGACGAGCCCGTCGGGCCGGGCGTCGGACGCTCCGCTCGAGTGGTCGGTCGAGCGGAACGGGGAATATCGTGGCAGCTTCGTTCCCGACGAGACCGGCAGCTACGAAGTGCGCGTGACCGCGGCGCGCCGGGGCAAGGACGAGGGCAGCGCCGTGGTGCACGTGCGGGCGGCGCCCGGAACCGCCGAGTACTTCGACGCGGCGATGCGCGCGCCGCTGCTGCGGCGGATCGCCGAGGACACGGGCGGCCGCTTCTTCACGCCGGCCGACGCGGCGCAACTGCCCGACGCGATCAGCTACGGGGGCCGCGGCGTCACCGTGGTGGAAGAGCGCGAACTGTGGGACATGCCGGCCGTGCTGCTGCTGCTGGTCGCCCTGACCGGAAGCGAGTGGGCGTACCGCCGCGCGCGAGGACTCGTATGACGCGCGGGATCCGGTGGCGGGGCAGCCTTGCGCTGGCGCTCGTGCTCGCCGCCGCGCCGGCGTTCGCGCAGACGGCGCACCTCGTGGTCGTGACGGGGGTCGAAGGCGGACCCGACTACCGGCAGCAGTTCCACCAGTGGGCGGCAGCCCTCATCGACTCGGCGTCGACGAACGGCAGCGTGGCCCCCGCCAACGTCGTCTACCTCGCCGAGCAGCCCGATCGGGATCCGCGCGTGTCGGGGCGCTCGACGAAGCCGGAGATCGAGCGGGCGTTCGATGCGCTCGCCGCCCGCGTCCAGCCGGAGGACCCGGTGTTCGTCGTCCTGTTCGGCCACGGCAGCTTCGACGGGCGGACGGCGGCGTTCAACCTGCCGGGGCCGGACCTCTCGGCCGCCGACTGGGGCCGCCTGCTCGCCCGGCTCGGCGCGGCCAGGGTGGTGTTCGTGAACACGGCGAGCTCGAGCGGGGCGTTCCTGGAGCCGCTCGCCATGCCGGGACGCGTGGTCGTCACGGCGACCAAGACCGGCGGCGAGCGGAACGAGACGCGGTTTCCGTCGTATTTCGTCGACGCGCTCGGCGCGCAGGCGGCCGATCAGAATCACGACGGCCGCGTGTCGATCCTGGAGGCCTTTCAGTACGCCAAGGCGCAGGTGGAGGAGGCGTACAAGAAGGAAGGGCTCCTGCTGACCGAGCACGCCGCGCTCGAGGACGGCGGCGGGCTGGCATCCACGCTGGCGTTCGGCGGCGGCGCCCGCAGCGCGGACGTCGACGCGGCGGCCGCGTCGGACCCGCACATGCGCGCGCTCCTCGACGAGCGGCGGGCGCTCGAGCGGCAGGTCGACGCGCTCAAGATGAAGAAGAGCTCGATGGCGCCGGCCGAGTACGAGGCGCAGCTCGAGAAGCTGCTCACCGCGCTCGCGCTGAAATCGCGCGAGATCGAGCAGGCGAAGGACAAGAAATGATGGGCGTTCGCTATCGACGGCCCACCGCGATCGCGATCTGCGCCCTGATGGCGGCTGCCGCGACCGCGTGGGCGCAGTTCGGCGGCTTCCGATTCAACCGAAGGCCGGCGCCCTTCAATCCGCCGGCGAACGAGCGCTACGACGGACGGTTCACCTTCGCGCGCCTGAAGTACGAGACCGCGCCGGGCGGCTATTACTACATGGGGCTGCCGGCCTGGGCCCACGGCTATCCGCGCGCCGAACGCAACCTGATGAAGATCATGAACGAGGTGAGCGATCTCCAGCCGCGCCTCGAGGAATCGGTCATCGAAAACCTGGACGACCCGGAGCTGTTCAAGTACCCGCTCGCCTACATGACCGAGGCGGGCTTCTGGACGCTGACCGACGCCGAGGCGGCCGCGTTCCGGACCTACCTCGAGAAGGGCGGGTTCGTCATCTTCGACGACTTCCGGGGGGACTTCCGCGGCGGCGGCGGCTGGGAGACGTTCGCCGCCAACATGCGGCGCATCATTCCCGACGCCAGATTCGTGGACCTGGACGTGTCGCACCCGATCTTTCACTCGTTCTTCGAAATCGACTCGCTCGACATCATCCCGCAGGACTACGATCGGGGCCGTCCGATGCTGCGCGGCCTGTTCGAGCACAACGATCCGAAGAAGCGCCTGATGGCCATCGTCAACTACAACACGGACGTCTCGAATTTCTGGGAGTTCTCCGGCACCGGGTTCCGGCCGATCGAGGAGTCGAACGAGGCCTACAAGCTCGGCGTGAACTACGTCATCTACGGGATGACGCACTGAGGCTGGAGGCTGGGGGCTCGGGGCGGGGGTCAGGGTCAGGGACGCGATTGAGAGATGCCGTGGGACTCTGAGGCGAGGCATCGGCGTCAGTTCGCGGCGGGGGTGGGGCCCCGCCGCCAGTGAACGAAGTGGGACCCCGCGAGAAAGTAGATGGCGCCAGCGGCCGCAAGCGCGGAGCGGGCGCGAGGCATCAGCGAGCGGGGGTGGGGCCCCGCGAGAAAGTAGATGGCGCCTGCGGCCATGCCAGCGGCCGCAAGCGCGGAGCGGGCGCGAGGCATCAGCGAGCGGGGGTGGGGCCCCGCGAGAAAGTAGATAATGACCGACACCACGACACAGACCGTCGACCTTGCCGCAGACGACGTCGGGCTGGCCGATCGGATGAACGAGGGGCGGCGGCAGATCGTTGCGGAGCTGCGCAAGCGGATCATCGGTCAGGACGAGGTCATCGACCTGGTGCTGGTCACGCTCTTCGTGGGCGGCAACAGCCTCATCGTCGGCGTGCCGGGGCTGGCGAAGACCCTGCTCGTGCAGACCCTGGCGCGCGTCCTCGACCTGAAGTTCACGCGCATCCAGTTCACGCCCGACCTGATGCCGTCCGACATCACCGGCACCGACATCATCCAGGAGGACGCGACCGGCCGCCGGCAGATGGTCTTCGCCCCGGGCCCGATCTTCAGCAACATCGTCCTGGCCGACGAGATCAACCGGACGCCGCCCAAGACGCAGTCGGCCCTGCTCGAGGCGATGCAGGAGCACCGGGTGACGATTCAGGGGCGCACCTACGATCTCGACGAGCCGTTCTTCGTGTTCGCCACGCAGAACCCGATCGAGCTGGAGGGCACCTATCCGCTGCCGGAGGCGCAGCTCGACCGGTTCATGTTCCACATCGTGATCGATCACCCGCCGGAGGACGAGGAGTACGAAGTCGTCCGCGCGACGACGGCGATCATCGATCCGCAGTTCGAGCGCACGGTCACCGGCGCGGATCTCATCGCGTTCCAGCGGCTCGTGCGGCGCGTCCCGGTCGCCGAGCCGGTGATGCGGTACGCGCTCAACCTGGTGCGGACCAGCCGGCCGAAGTCGCGACAGGCGCCCGACTCGGTGAAGAAGTACGTCGCGTTCGGCGCGAGCGTCCGCGCCGCGCAGTATCTGGTCCTCGGCGCCAAGGCGCGCGCGTTGACGAGCGGCCGGTATCACGTCAGCTTCGAGGACATCCGCGGGCTGGCGCACCCGGTGCTGCGTCACCGCATCCTGACGAACTTCCGCGCCGAATCGGAGGGCGTGACAACGGATTCGATCGTCGACGAGCTGCTGCAGCTGGTGGCGCTGCCGAAGTCGGGGATGTAGGGACGGGGGCTCGAGGCTGGGGGCTGGAAGCCGGATGAACGACAGCGCTTGGAAGGAATAGACGATGGCAGGCACGGCCATTCCCGGCGCCCGGTTCGTCGACCCGACGATCCTCGCGCGGATCGGCAACCTCGAGCTGCTCGCGCGCACGGTCGTCGACGGCTTCATCAACGGCCTGCACCGCGCGCCGTTCTTCGGCGCGTCGATCGACTTCGCCGAGCACCGCGGCTACGTGCCGGGCGACGATATCCGGCGCGTCGACTGGCGGCTCTACGCGCGGACGGATCGCTACTACGTGAAGCAGTACGAAGCCGACTCCAACGCGAACTTCTCGGTGCTGCTCGACGTCTCGCGGTCGATGGGCTTCGCGAGCCGCGGCGTCTCGAAGCTGGAGTACAGCTCGTATCTGGCCGCCTGCCTCGCCTACCTCGCGCACCGCCAGCGCGACCGCGTCGGCCTCATCACGTTCGACGCCGAGATCGTGATGCACGTGCCGCCCTCCGCCAAGCACTTCGACGTGGTGCTCCACGCGCTGGACCGCGCGCGGGCCGGGCGTCCCGGCGATCTCGGGCCTCCGCTGAAGGCGATTGCCGAGCACTTCAAGCGGCGCGGCCTTTTGGCGCTCATCTCCGATTTCTACGCGGAGCCTGAGCAGATTCTCGAATCGATCAAGCCGCTGCGCTTCCTGGGCAACGACCTCATCGTGTTCCACGTGCTCGATCCCGCCGAGATCGACTTCGACTACACGGACGCCTCGAGCTTCGAGGACCTCGAGAGCGGCGAACAGATGCCGATCGTGCCCGACGCGCTCCGCGAGCAGTACCGGGCGATGATCGGCGAGCACACCGCCGCGCTCGCGGCGAAGTTTTCCGAGCATCGCATCGACTACACGCTGGTCAACACGGGCGAGCCGCTCGACAGCGCGCTCTTCCGGTATCTCTCCGCCCGGGAGCGACTGATGAGGGTCCGGTGACCTTTCTCGCGCCGGCCTTCTTCGCGGCGCTCGCGGCGCTCGCCGTTCCGATTCTCGTGCACCTCATCCAGCGCGAACGGAAGCAGGTCGTCGCGTTTCCCTCGCTGATGTTCCTGCGCCGGATTCCCTACCGGTCGGTGCGCCGCCGGCGCATCCATCACTGGCTGCTGCTCGCGATGCGGGCGTCGGCGCTGGCCCTGATCGTCCTGGCGTTCGCGCGCCCCTTTTTCAGGCAGGGCCCGCTGGCCGTCGCGGCCTCGGCCGGCGCCCGCGAAGTGGTGATCCTGCTCGACCGCTCGGCCAGCATGGGTTACGGCGACCACTGGGCGCGCGCGCAGGCGGCGGCGCGCGCCGCCATCGACCGGCTGGGCGGCGAGGACCGCGCCACCCTGGTGCTCTTCGCCGGCAACGCCGAAGAGAACGTCCGCTCGACCGGCGACCGTGCGCGCCTGGCCGCCGCCGTCGGCGCGGCCCACGTTGGATCCGGCGCGACGCGGTTCGGTCCGGCGCTCAAGCTCGCCGACAGTGTGCTCGCGCGATCGCGGCTCGCCAGGCACGAGGCGATCCTCGTCAGCGACTTCCAGAAGGGCGGCTGGTCCGGAACCGAAGACGTCCGCTTCCCCGCCGGCACGATCCTGACGCCGGTCTCGGTCGCTTCGGCCGAGACCGCCAACCTGTCGGTCGCCTCCGCCTCGATCGCCCGCGCGTCGTTCTCGGGCAAGGAGCGGCTCACGATCACCGCGGGCCTGCGCAATCATGGGGCCGCGGCGGTCGCCGACCTGCCGGTCTCGCTCGAGGTCGACGGCGAGCAGGTGCAGCGGACGACGGCCAGCATCGCTCCGGGCGCGTCCGCGTCGGTCGCCTTCCAGGCCTTCACGCTCGCCGCACCGAACGTCCGGGCGACGA
Organism: uncultured Acidobacteriota bacterium; assembly: GCA_963840225.1. GTDB lineage: Bacteria > Acidobacteriota > Vicinamibacteria > Vicinamibacterales > CAVVIG01 > JBLMXQ01. The sequence continues at coordinate 1,454,991 of CAWIYH010000002.1, read as the reverse complement.
TTCGGGCCGGCAGCGATCTCCTGCAGTCCGACAACCTGTTTCATCTGGTCCTGAGCCCGGATCTCCCGGTCCCGGTGCTGATCGTCGACGACGGCCGTTCCCGCTCGAGCCTGTACATCGCCGAGGCCCTCGCGATCGGGGCGACGCCGGCGTTCCACGCCGAGACGATGCCGGTGACGCGCGTCAGCGCCGCCGCGCTCGCCGGCCGCCAGCTCGTCGTCCTCGACGACGTGCCGTTTCCGTCGGTCGATGCGGGCGCGCTGACCCGGTTCGTGGACCAGGGCGGCGGCCTGCTCGTCGTCCTCGGCGAGCGCAGCACGTGGCCGCAGGCCGACGCCGCGCTCCTGCCGGGCAATCTGGGCCCGGCGGTCGATCCGCCGCCCGGACGCACGAGCGCGACCCTTGGCGTGCTCGACTACAGCCATCCGGTGTTCGAGCTGTTCAAGGCACCGCGCAGCGGCGACTTTTCGTCGGTCCACGTCTACCGCTATCGCGCGCTCACGGCCGGTCCCGACGATCGAGTCCTCGCGCGGTACGACGACGGGGGCGTCGCGGCCGCGGAGCGGCGGATCGGCAACGGCCGCGTCATCGCCTGGACCACGACGTTCGACGACTCCTGGAACGACCTCGTCGTCAAGCCGGTGTTCCTGCCGCTGGTGCACCAGACGGCGCGCTATCTCTCGCGCTACGAGGAGCCGGCGGCGTGGCATACCGTCGGCCAGGCGGTCGACCTGTCGACCCAGCTCGGCTCCACTCCTCAAGCCGTCAAATCCTCAGATCCTCAAATCGTCCTGACCCCGTCGGGCCGGCGGGTGCCGCTCGCCGACGGCGAAGGCGCGTCGTTCGTCGAGCTCGACGAACAGGGCTTCTACCAGGTCCGGACGGCGACCGGATCGAGCACGCGGCCGTACACGGTGGCGGCCAATCTCGATCCGGCGGAGTCCGATCTGACGGCCATGGATCCGCAGGAGCTCGCGGCGGCGGCGACCGGTCGCGTCACCCAGGCGGACGCGCAGGGGGCCGACACCCCTGCCACGCCCGAAGAGCTCGAACGACGCCAGGCGCTGTGGTGGTACCTGCTGCTCGCGGCGGCGCTGCTCCTGGCCGGCGAGACTCTGTTGTCGAATCGATATTCCCGGCGCCAGGCGGCCGAGCGGGGTGTATCGTGGTGAAGCAACGCGAAAGGGCGCAGGCCTGAGGGCTCAGGTGGGAGAGGGCATATGAACGGCGGTTCGCGTGCCGAGCTCGTCGACATCGTCCGGAACGTGCGACAGCGCTGGCGGATGCGGCTCGCCGCGCGCGGCGCCGTCGTGGTCCTCGCGGGCAGCCTGATCGCGCTGTTCCTCTCCGCGTCCGGTCTCGAAGCGTTCAAGTTCAGCTCGCCCTCGATCGTCGCCTTCCGCCTCCTGACCTTCACCGTCTTCGCGACCCTGGCCGTGTACTGGCTCCTCGGGCCGCTGATGCGGCGGGTCAGCGACGCCCAGGTCGCGATGTATCTGGAGGAGCGCGACCGCTCGCTGCAGGCGGCGATCCTGAGCGCCGTCGAAGCGATGTCCGCCGGCGCCGACGCGGGCGCGCACTCGCCCGCCCTCGTCGAGCGACTCGTGGCGCAGGCGGTCGATCGCTGCCGCGAAATGGACCACGCGCGGCAGCTCGAGCGGGCGGCGGTGCGGCGGCACGCCCTCGTCCTGGGGGCGGTGGCGTCGGCCGCGACGCTGCTCCTCGTGTTCGGACCTCCCTACCTGCGCCACGGCGTGTCGGCGCTGCTCGTCGTGTCCCGCAGCGCCGAGGCCGCGAGCCCCTATCGGATCGACGTCCAGCCCGGCAACGCCACCGTCCCGCGCGGATCCGACCAGGCGGTCCGTGCGCGGCTGTTCGGCTTCGCGTCGAGCGAAGCCACCCTGATGATGCGGCCGGCCGTCGGCGGCGACTACGAGCGCGTGCCCCTTGTCGCCGCGGAGCGCGCGGACGGCGGGTTCGAGGGCATGCTCTTCCACCTCGATCGCCCGATCGAGTACTACGTCGAGTCGAACGGTGTGAAGTCGCCGATCTTCTCGCTCAGGCTCGTCGATCTCCCGGCCGTGCGCCGGCTGGACCTCGAATACCACTTCCCCGCCTACACGGGCCTCGCGCCGAAGACGGTGGAAACGGGCGGCGACGTCGCCGCGCTGCGCGGCACGGAGGTCGTCGTCCACATCACGCCGACGATGAAGACGCCTGGCGGCCGGCTGGTGCTGAACGACATGGAGGGGGCTCCCCTGAGCGTCGAAGGGGACGGCACGCTGATGGGTCGCTTCACGATCGAGAAGCGCGGGTTCTATCGCATCGAGCTCGCCGGCCCCGGGGGCGAGGCGGTCGACGCGTCGCCGCAGTACACCATCGACGTCGTCGACGACCAGGCGCCGGCCGTGTCCTTCGCCAGGCCGGGCCGCGACACGGCGGCATCGCCGGTCGAGGAGGTGTTCGTCGAGGCGCGCGCCGAGGACGATTTCGGGCTGAAGCAGCTGCAGCTGTTGTACTCGGTCAACGGCGGGAAGGAACGGTCGGTCACGCTCTTCGACGGCAGCAAGCGCCTCAAGGAGGTCTCGGCCGGACACACCCTCTACCTCGAAGAGCTGGGGCTGCAGCCGGGCGACTTCGTGTCGTACTACGCGCGCGCGACGGACGCCGACTCGGTCGACGGTCCCAAGACCGGGACGAGCGACATCTATTTCGTGCAGATCAGGCCGTTCAAGAAGGACTACAAGCCGGCGCAGTCGCAGGCGCAGGGCGGTCAGGGAGGCAACACGGTCGGGGCGCTCTCGGAGCAGCAGCGCCAGATCGTCGCCGGCACCTTCAACGTCGTCCGCGATCGCCGAGCGATGTCGGGCGACAAGTTCCGCGAGAACGTCGTGTTCCTGACGCTGGCCCAGTCCAAGCTGCGGGAGCAGGTCGACGAGCTCGTGAAGAAGATGGGCGATCGGCTCGTCGATCGCGATCCGGCCTTCAAGAAGATCGCCGAGGCGCTGCCGAAAGCGTCGGCCGAGATGAAGTCGGCGGAAGGACAGCTGCAGGCGCAGAAGGCCAAGGACGCCCTCACGCCCGAGCAGAAGGCGCTGAAGCTCCTGCAGGACGCCGAGCAGGAATACGAGGTGCAGGTCAGCGCGCAGAACGGCGGCGGAGGCGGCGGCGAGTCCGATCAGATGGCCGACGACCTCGCCGACCTGTTCGAGCTCGAGCTCGACAAGCTGGCGAACCAGTACGAGATGCAGCAGCACGCCAGCCAGCAGAAGGCCGACCAGAAGGTCGACGAGATCGCCGAGAAGCTGAAGGAGCTGGCCCGGCGGCAGCTGCAGGAAGCCGAGCGCCAGCGCCGGATGGCGCAGTCGTCGGCGTCGGGCGCCGGCGGCGGATCGAGCCAGCGCTCGCTCGCCGAGCAGGCGGAGGAGGCGGCGCGTCAACTGGAGCAGTTGACGCGCGAGCAGCCGCGGCAGGACCTGGCCGACGCCGCGCGGCGGCTACGCGAGGCGGCCGACGCCATGCGTCGAGCGGCGGCCAACGGCGCCCGGGACGGCGGCACCGCGGCGTCCGCGGCGCAGGAGATGCTCCGCCGGGCGCAGGAGCAGCTCACGCGGAACCAGTCCGGCCGCGCCGACCGCGACATCCGGGACGCCCAGCGGCAGGCCGCCGCGCTCGCGGAAGCGCAGAAGAAGATCGCGGAGGGCGTACAAGCTCTGCCCGATGGCGGCCCGGGACGGCTCGGGCAGGCGCAGAAGCTCGGCGAGCAGAAGGACCAGCTGCAGTCCGGCGTCGACCAGCTGGAGCAGCAGCTCCAGGAGCTCGCCGACGCGACGCGCGGCGACAAGCCTCAGGCGTCGCGCAAGCTGCAGGAAGCAGTCAACGGCGCGCGCGACGACAAGATCAAGGAAAAGATCGAGTACTCGAAGGGCATGCTCCGCCAGAGCGGCGCCGGCCAGTACGCCCGCGCCATCGAGGACAGCATCGGGTCGAACCTCGGCGACCTGCAGAATCGGATCGGGGACGCGGCCGGGGCGCTCGGGCAGGCCAAGAAGCAGGATGCGCTCGGCCGCGCCCTGGACAAGACACGGGACCTCGTGCGAGGCATGGAGTCGCTGCAGGCCCGGATGCAGAACGGCCGGCAGCCCGGTCAGCCGGGACAGATGAACCAGGCAGGCCAGCAGGATCAACAGGGGCAGCCGTCGCAGCAAGGACAGGCGGGCCAGCAAGGCCAGTCGGGTCAGCAGGGCCAGTCGGGTCAGCAGGGCCAGGCGGGTCAACAGGGCCAGGCGGGTCAACAGGGCCAGGCGGGTCAACAGGGTCAAGGGGGCGCGCAGAACAGCGCGCGCGAAGGCGGCGGAGGCCAGCGCCTGTCGGGGGCGCCTCCCGGAGGCGGCGGCGACCGGGAGTTCCGCGGGCTCTCGGGCGACGGCATGCGGCAGCTCCAGCGGGAGCTGCGCGAATATCGGGGGGATGCCGAGGCCCTGCGTCGCGATCTCTCCGCCGCGGGCGTCAGTCCACGCGACCTGGACGAGATCCTTCGAAACCTCAACGAGCTCACGAGCGATCGCCAGTTTGCCGATCCCAGGGGCCTCGCCCAGCTCCAGGCAGCCGCCGTCGAGCAGTTGAAGAAATTCGAGTTCGGCCTGCGCAAGAAGGCTGACGGCGACAAGCAGCCGCTCTCGCTGTCGGGCACCGACGAGGTGCCGGCCGGCTTCCGCCAGGCGATCGAGGAGTACTACAAAGCGCTCGCGAAGAAGAGCGGCAAGTAGCGGCGTTCGGGATCCGCGGGCGCTCGGCTACACGCTGTCGACGACCTGCCGCCCACTGGGCGGCGAGGATCGACCCGGCGGTCAGCCTGCGCGCCGAGTGATGGCCTATGTCTCGTTCCACAGCCAGGCCGCGCCGCGCACGCCGCTCGCGTCGCCGTGCCGGTGGCGCACCAGCTTCGTCGTCACCTGGTCGGAGAAGACGTGCGGTCCCCACAGCGCCGGCACGTTGACGTACAACCGATTGATGTTCGACAGCCCGCCGCCCATGACGATGACGTCCGGATCGACGACGTTGATGATGCTCGCCAGCGCGCGCGCCATGCGGTCCTCGTAGCGCGCGAGGCACGCGGCGGCCAGGGGCTCACCCGCGGCGGCGCGCGCCGCAATCTCCTCGGCCGTGACGGCGCCGGCCTGGGCCGTCTCCGGAGCCGGGTCGCCCGCCCGGCGCGTCGCGCTCAGGTAGTCGCGGGCCAGGCCGGGACCCGACAGAAAGGTCTCGATGCAGCCGTGCCGCCCGCAGTAGCACGCCGGGCCCGGCCGCTCGTCGTCGAGCGGCGAGGGCAGCGGGTTGTGTCCCCACTCGCCCGCGACGGCGTTGGCGCCGACCAGGACGCGGCCGTCGACGACAATGCCGCCGCCCGTGCCCGTGCCGATGATGACGCCGAAGACGATGGCGGCGCCGGCGGCCGCGCCGTCGGTGGCCTCGGACAGGGCGAAGCAGTTCGCGTCGTTCGCGAAGCGAACCGGCCGGCCAAGGCGTCGCGGCAGGTCGTCGCCGAGCGGGCGGCCGATGAGCCAGGTCGAATTGGCGTTCTTGACGAGGCCGGTGGCGGGCGACAGCGTGCCGGGAATGCCGACGCCGACGCTCCCCTCGCGGCCCACGTCGCGCTCGATGCCGCGCACGAGCGACACGATGGCGTCGATGGTGGCCTCGTACTCGCCGCGCGGCGCGGCGATGCGGGTGCGCGCCACCTGCACGCCGTCGTCGTCGAGCGCGATGCCCTCGATTTTCGTGCCGCCGAGATCGATGCCGATGCGCACGACGAGGGCGCTCGCGGGCCTACTGCGTGACGATCGCGACGGCGTCGCCTGCCGGGCTCACCGCCAGTCGCGAGACGTGATGGAGGCCGAGCGCGCCGAGGTCGGCGACGCGGGTCCAGCCGGCTTCCCCCTGCCGCCAGGCGTACAGCACGTCGGCGTGGGCCATCAGCAGCGTGCCGCCTGGCGTCCACGCGCAGTCGGCGTCGGTCGCTCCCTCCACGGCGCGCACGAGCGGCGTCACCTTCTTTGTCTTCGGGTCCAGCTTCGAGATCCACAGGACCCTCTGGGCGTCGCCCTCGCGCCGGCGCTGCACGAAGCTCACGGCCGTGCCGCCCGGGATGCGGGCGATCGATCGGCCGATGTCCTGCGCCACCACCTCCGCCTTGCCGGTCCGCGTGTCGGCCACCTGCAGGGTGGCCGGCTGCCCCAGCACGAACAGCACCAACGTGCGGCGGTCGGCCCACGCGTGATAGCCGACCGGCTTGACGTCGGCCAGCACGAGCTCCGGCTTCTGGCCGAAGCGCGTGAACCGCCAGAGCCGCTGCGTCTTGTCCGCCTCGACGCGGACGACCGAGATGTGGCGCCCGTCGGGGGTGACCGTCGGGGAGTATTCGCCTTCCGGGGTGTTGGTCACGCGCGCCGTGCGACGCGTCGCGATGTCGTAGCGATAGACGTCGGGCAGCGTGCCGCCGGCACGAATCGACGTGAAGAGGATGCCGCCGTCGGCGGTGAAGAACGGCTGGTTGTCGTAGCCCGGACTGTTCGTGATGTCGACGGGGCGGCCCACCGACAGGGTCGCGCCGTCGATGGAGAGCGGTGCGAGATAGATCTCGGTGTCGGGCGGCGAGGCCACCTGGGCGGCGGCCTGCGCCGGCGACTGCAGCAGTCCGAGCGCGACGACGAGGATCGCGGCGTCCATGTCAGGGCACGCTCGGCGGCGGCACGCGCTTCTTCGTCGCCTGCTCGAACGCGTACGCGAGCTTCAGCAGCGTCGGCTCGCTGCAGGCCATCCCGGTGAAGCTGACGCCCAGAGGCGCCGGCCTGGCGTTGAACCCCGGAGGAAAGGGCGGCGTCGGCGCGTTCGGCACGAAGCCGAACGGGACGATCACCGTCGGATAGCCCGGCTTGGCCGCGATGGCCGCGCCGGTCGGGCCGGGGAACAGGATCGCGTCGAGGTGCTGCGACTTCATCACCTCGTCGATGCCGTGCGTGCCGCCGAGGCGGATGTCCTTGGCGCGGTCGTGCTCGTAGCGCGCCTTGTCCTTCGCGACGTCCATCTCGTCGGAGATGTCCAGCTCCGACTGTCCGTACTTGATGGCTCCGGCCTTCTCGTGGGCCCGGTTCCACTCGCGCAACTCGGTCAGCGACTTGACCGGGGCGCCCGGCCCGAGCGTCGCGAGGAACTTGTTGAAGTCGCGCTTCATCCCGTACTTGAAGTCGATCGAGCAGCCGTCGTCCTTGCCCTTCGCATCGTCGGCGCCGGAGCACGTGCCCCAGGCCAGGAAGTTGTCGTCGGGATTGGTGTCCACGATGCTGGGGATGTCCGCCGGGTCGACGATGACCGCACCCTGCTGCTTCAACACGGCGATCGCCCCGTCCATGACCGTGCGCTGGTCCGGGTTGAGACCGCGCCCGCCGCGCCCCCCGCCGGGCCCGCCCCCGCCGGCGGCCGGACCGCCCCGGCCTTGACGCTCCCGCGCCAGCATGGCGGTGACGCCCGCAGGCAGCGGATCGTAGTAGTTGGCGCGCGGGATGCCGATGCGCGCGCCCTTGAGGCCGTCGGCCTTCAGGAACACGGTGTAGTCGCGGTTCGGCGGAGGGGTGCACGTGGTGGTCGCCGGGTCGTTCGGATCGGGCGCCGCGCTCTCGAGAGCGCCGAGCATGATCGCCACGTCGGTCACCGATTTGGCCATCGGGCCGGCGGTGTCCTGGTCGGCGGTGATCGGAATGACACCGTAGCGGCTGATGCGGCCGACGGTCGGCTTGACCGCCGCGAGCATGTTCTGGTTCGAAGGGCTGAGGATCGAGCCCGACGTCTCGGAGCCGACGTTGGCGGCCCAGAAGTTCGCCGACGTGCCGACGCCCGAGCTCGAGCCGCCGGTCGCGAGCGCCGGGCGTCCGTCGAAGGTGGCGTCGCGAGGGTCCTTGCGCGGATCGTACGGGTTGTAGCCGAAGCCGCCGACGGCGTTGTAGTTGCCCGGCATGGGCGTCGGGCTGCCGGCGACCCAGTTGGCGAGCTCGGTCATGCCCGTTTTGGCGATGATGATCGCCCCGGCCGCTTCGAGATTCTTCGTCAGCGTCGCGGCGTACGGCGGCGTGTAGCCTTCCAACGCCAGGGCGCCGCCGGTCGTCGGCATGCTCGTGGTCAGGACGTTGTCCTTGAGCGCAATCGGAATCCCGTGCAGAGGACCGCGCAGGTGGCCGGCCCGCCGCTCGGCGTCGCGCTCGTCGGCGTCTTTCAGCGCGTTCGGATTGACGGTGATCGCGGCGTGCAGCTTGTCCTCGTACATCCCGATGCGCTCGAGATACTGGCGCACGAGCTCGTGCGACGTGATCCGCCCCTGCTCCATGGCGGCGCGCATCTCGGGAATCGAGGCTTCGACGACGGAGAACGGATGGGTGGCGCGGGCCGGCTCGGCGGCGCGGTGGCTCTGCGCGGAGACACCGACCAGGGTCGCGGCCGCGGCCGGGGCGGCCACGAGCATCAGCAGCTTGTTCATGGCGCGGATTCTAGCATCGCCGACGTCTGCGGATCTTCATCTTGTCCGTTGTCCGCCTATCGGTCCGCCCGGGGCGACAGCGCCGCTCACCGCTCGAGATCCGCCGGCAGGCGGTCGGCGTCGCGCCAGACCGCGAGGAGTTCCGCCCGGACGCTGTCGGCCTTTCGCGCGTCGCCGGTTGCCTGCGCGGCGCGAAGCAGCCCGAGCAGCGACGCGGTCCGCCGCGGCGTGCGCGCGAGCGCGCGCTCGAACGCCGCGCGCGCCTCGGTCGGCCGGCCCGACGCGAGCAGGGTTTCGCCGAGCAGTTCCTCGGTCGGCTTGTCGATGAAGGGCGGTCCGAACTCGAACGGCAGGCGCGCCTCGTCGGCCGCCGCCGTCGCGAGCGCCTGCAGGGCGCGCGCCGTCTGGCCGCGCGCCGCCTCGATCGCCGCCCCGAGCTGCGCTTCGAGGATTCGGGCCCGCGCGCCGTAGGCCGCCCGGTCCGGCGACGTGAGCTGCGCGTCCAGCGCCGCGCGGTCGCGCCTCAGCCGCTCGAGCGATGCGGCCGCGGCGGCTGCACGCCCGCCGCGCGCGGCGGCCAGGCCGGTCGCGAACTCGGCCGTGACGCGCGCGCCGATCTGATTCGAGGCATCGATCGTCCAGCCCGCGACGTCGCCGGTCCAGTCCTCCGTGTCGATCAGATACCGGGCCCGCATGCCGGCAAACGATCCAACCAGGGAGTCGTCCGGATCGAGCGCGGCCGGACCAGAAGCCGCCCCGCGCGCGGCGTCGTAGCAGGCGGACAGCACCTTCTTCGCGTCGGCGGCGCGGCCTTCCTGCAGGTACCCGGTACTCGAGCCAGAAGTTGTAGTGCCCGCACGCGCCCGGCGGCTGTCCCTTCGCGGCCCTCGCGGCGTCCACGACGCGTACGGCCGCCTCGTTGGCCGAGACGACGTCGTCCCACATCCCCATCGCGACGAAGATGTGCGAGCACATGTGCTGCGCGTGCGCGGCCGACGGCGCGATCGTCGAGTACGCGCGGGCCGCCGGCAGGCCGAGCGGTGCGTGGATCGGATCGTCGTACGAGTGAATGAGGTAGTGCGCCGCGCCCGGATGACGCGGATACGCGCGGAACACCGGCTCGAGCACCGCGGCGGCGCGCATGTAGGTGGCGAAGTCGCGGCCTCCGTGCGCCGTGCCGAGCAGCGACAGCGCGTAGAACGCCGCGGCGTCCGGGTCGTCCGGGTACTTGCCGTGCAGATCCGCCATCGCGTCGGAGTACGCGACGTCGCGCGCCGCCTTGTCGCCCGCTCCGTACAGGATGTCGACGGCCCGGAGGTAGTCCTTCTCGCGCTCGGTCGGCGCCTTGGCGAGCCGCACCGGCTCGGTCTCGCCGAGCCGGTCCAGCACCCTGACGGCGGCCGCTCGGTCCTGCTGCATCCAGACCGGATGGTTGTACGTCATCGCCTCGCCCCAGTACGCCATCGCGAACCCGGGATCGACGCGCTCGGCCTCGCGGAAGTGCGCCGCCGCCGAGTCGTACTCGAAGTTGTGAAGCTGCGCGAGGCCGGCGAGGAACGCCCGCTGCGCGGCTGGCGCGCCCGAGTTCGCGAACGAGACGTCGCCGGTCGAACCGTCGCTCGACGGGCGCGCGGGCGGCGCCTTCGACAGCACGCGCTGCTCGGGAAGGGCGCGGACGTCGATCACGCGGCCGCTCTTGATCACCTGGTCGACCTTCTCGATGTTGTGGATGTCGGCGAGCGGGTCGGCCGACAGCAGCACCAGGTCGGCGATCTTGCCCGATTCGACGGTGCCGTAGTCCTCGAGATCGCGCGACGCGATCGCGCCGTTCTTCGTGGCGGCCACGAGGGCCTGCGACGGCGTCATGCCCAGCTCGACGAGGCCCTCGATCGCCAGGATCGTCCCGGTGCCGTGGTCCTGGTTGTGCGGCTTGGGCATCCGCGTCAGCTCGGGAGCGGCCGCCCAGTAGCTGTCGGTCCCGACCGTGACGACCGCCCCCGCCCGCACCAGCTTCTCCGCGCTCCTGCGCCGGAGCTCCAGCCCCTTGCCCGTGTCGGCGTCGATCTGACGCTGCTCGAACGTCGTCCGCGCCCGCTCGGGCAGGGCGCCCTCCTTCACCTGCTCCGCCCGCTTCTTGACGGCGGCGTCGCGGTCCTTGAGATGCTTCTGCCACGCCTCGCCGGTGATCGTGCTGACGAGCATCGAGCAGACGATTTTGCGCTCCCGGATCGTGGCCACGAGCGGATCCGGGATCTCCATCCCGTCGACGATCTCCGGGTGCTGGATGAGATCGATGCCGGCGTCGATGGCGATGCGCAACCCCTCGGCGCTCGTCGCGTGCGTCTCGGCGCCGCGATTGCGCTTGTGCGCCTCCTCGACGATGACTCGCTGCGCCTCCGGGGAGAAGCCGATGTAGGTCGGCTCTTCGAAATGGCTCGTGCCGCCGTACTTGATGAAGTCGGGGCCCTTGTCGAGATACGCGTCGATGGCCGACCGCAGCTGATCGGGCGTCATCGTCATCAGCTCGTCGCCCGCGCCCTGGGCCACCTCGTCGTTCATCTGCTCCTGGAAGAGCGTGAGGCCGCCCGGCTTCGTCAGGCTGAAGCTCACCGAATAGGGCCCGCTCCAGCCGACGATGTTGCCGGCGGCCTGGATGCGCGGACCGACGGCCGTGCCGGCGGCGATGAGGTCGCGGACGTGCGTGAGCGGCCGCAGCATGCCGTAGCTGTCCCGGACCGTCGTGATGCCGTGGGCGAGATCGATCTGGGCCGCCTCGAGGACGATGTCGTTCTGGCGCGGCTCATACCGGACGAGCGACTCGTAGCGATCCGCGGCGCCGCCATAGAGCGACAGGTGCACGTTGGTGTCGACGAAGCCGGGCACGAGCCATCGGCCCGTGCCGTCGATGACGTGCGCGCCCGGCGGGACCGCGACCGTGGCACGCGGCCCGGCCGCCACGATTCGATCGCCCGACATGACCACCACCGCATCACGAACCGGCGGACCGCCGTTGCCGTCGATGAGCGTGGCTCCGACAAGGGCCGTGCGCACCGGCTGCGTGCCGACGCTCAGCGGCGAGATCAGCAGCAGGGCGACAATCGAGGCGCTGACTTTCAGCATGATTCCTCCGGGAGCCCTGACTATAGGGGCAGCGCGGAGGCGATTCAAGCTCGCGGCAGCAGGCGGCCCTCGTGGCGACGGCGCGACGAGACGAGGCGGAGGGCGAGCCGCCCCAGGAAGGCGGCTCCCGGCAGGTAGAGCACGGCAAGGGCCGGCCACAACGCCGGCACCCGCCAGGCGATGTCGCGGGAGCCGTCGACGCCGCGGCGGACACGAGCGGCGGGCGTGCCGGCCGGCACGACGCAAATCGTGTTGCGGCAGCCCTCGAGATCGAGCGCCGGGTATTCGCCGGAGATCTGCGGCCACGCCTGGCCGATGTCGGCGAACGACAGCTTCCCGAGAACGTTCAAACTCGACAGGACGTTGACCGTCCGGGAACAGCGGCCGCTCTGGGCGTCGTACAGGACCAGGCGATTCTGCCAGCCCGCCAGGCGCCCCCGGACGCGTACGCCGACGGCCGCCCAGGGCACCCAGAACACGAACGCGATCATGAACTGCTCGAAGGTCGGCCCCATCAGCACGCGGATGCCGGCCAGAAACGCCAGACCGGCCGGCGCCAGCACCATCCGCGCCCGGCGGCTCACCAGGGTGAGCGGAAACAGCGTCTCGATCGACAGCGCGCAGCCGGCTATCGCACGCGACAGCCAGGCGTGGCGCGCGACGACGAGGCCCCAGGCGGTGAGCGGCTCGCCGTCGGAGATGTGGTACTGCTGCCGGATGAGCAATGAGGCCAGATTGTCGGACAGAATCCAGTCCAGGCCCGAGTGGCGAAGCTTCGACACGCCCGCCGCGAAGAAGATCGCCGCAAAAGCGACCCAGACGAAGCGGATCGGCCAGGTGTACTCGCCGCTCTCGGGCAGCGCCGCGCGGCGGCGCAGGCGGGCGGCGTCGAGCAGGGCGTCCAGCGAGCAGGCGTCGCCGGCCCGCGACAGCATCAGGGCGCCAGAGGCGAACACCACGAGCGTATCGAAATGCTGCGTCTGGCCGAAGTTGTGCGGCAACCCCATCAGGTAGGTGCCGACGACGAACGCGACGGCCATCGCCGGCCGCGTGAACAGCCCGACGGCACTCAGGAGCAGCGACGCCTTCCAGACCAGCTGAAGCACGGCCAGTGTCGCTGGCGAGAACGCCGGAAGACCCAACGTATCGAAGAGCCACATCGGCATCCAGAACACCGACGAATAGCTGCCCCACGGGCTGAAGTCGTGCGGCAGCTGCCAGACGAACAGCCCGCCGTAAAACAGCAGCCGGCACACGCCGAGCGTCGTCGCCGAGCCTGGCGTGAACCAGAAGCGATCCCACCGCTCCGCCAGCATCCGGACGAGCTTCATGGCCGGTCGGCCTCCGCCACGAGCTCCCGGCGATCGGGATGATCGACGTTGGCCGCGGCCGGGTCGATCCGCCACTCGACCTTGTACAGGCGGAGCGCGCTCAGTGGCGGGCCGTCGTGCTCGCCCTGCAGGCGGAGCTCCCGGTATCGGACGAGACAGTCGACCAGCCCCGCCCGCGCGCGCGCCACGCCGTCGGGGCGCTCCAGCATCTGGCGGAAGGCCTTCGGCAGGCGCGACTGATCGAACGGCAGGATGTAGCGATTGGATTCGAGCGGGAACTCACGACCGTCGTCAGCGACGCCGTACAGCCGCAGCCAGGAAAAGGTCGACGCGTGCCACGCGACGGAGAACATCGGATATTGAGAGAACGGCCAGTGCTCCTGATCCATCGCGAGGTCGTAGGCGGAGCCCGCGATGAAGGCGAGGAAGACGAAACTCAACAAAGCCTTGCGGCGCAGCGTCATCACCGGATCCGGAGGCTCGGCCGGAGCAAGCCGCGTTCCGCGGGTGAGATGGCCAACGGGCGTTCGTTTTTTGGCAGGTCGGCGACTTGCCAACGTCGCGAAGAAGTCTCTTGGCCAAATATGGAACTGGCCCGCCCTTCGCACGTGAAGTCGCCCGCCAACTGCGTCATCACGGCTGGCCCGGCAATTGCGAGCGAGCGGTCGGTTTTATGGACGTTTCGATCATCATCGCCACGGCCAATCGCGCGGCCGAGCTGCGCGACACGCTTGGCAGCCTCGTTGCCGTACGGCAACCCGGCACGGTCGAGCTGATTGTCGTCGACAACAACTCGCACGATGGCACCCGCGCGGTGGTCGACGCCGCAGCCGCTCAATCGCCGTTCCCGGTGCGCTACCTCTTCGAGCCGGAAGTCGGCAAGTACGCCGCCCTCAACGCCGGCATCCGCTCCGCGCGCGGCCGCACCATCGTCGCGACCGACGACGATGCGAGGTTCGAGCCGGATTGGCTGGACCGGACGGTCGAGGGCTTCGATCGCTACGCCTGCGACTACGTCGGCGGTCCGGTGCGGCCGCTCTGGGGCGGGATGAAGCCGGCGTGGCTCGTCGACGACAACGCGCTGCACGCGAAGGTCATCGCGCTGCTCGATCACGGGGCCGAGCCGCGCGAGTTCGGGTTGGGCATCTCCTGGCCGCTCGGCGTCAACGTCGCCTACCGCCGCGACGTCTTCGCGCGCGTCGGGCTGTTCGATACCCGCCTGGGCCGGAAATCGGGCACCCTGCGCAACCAGGCGCAGCGCGAATGGCACCTGCGCGCGCGTGTGCTCGGCGTGCGCGGCATGTACCTGCCCGACATGGTCGTGCACCACCTGGTCCCCCGGCACCGCCTGCGCAAGCAGTACTTCCGGCGGTGGCTGTACTGGCACGGCATCAGCCGCGCCACGCTCTACCAGCACGGCGGCTTCGACATGGAGGAGCCGGAGCGCCGCCCCGTTCACGCGGGCGAGCGCGAAATCGCCGGCGTGCCGATTCACCTGGCGCGAAAGGCGGCCCGCTCGACCGGCAGCTTCGTCTGGCACGGGCTCCGCGGCGATCACGCCACCGCTTTCGAGCACGAGCTGTGGCTCTGCTTCTTCGTGGGCGTCGTGCGGCAACGATGGGTCGATCGTCGCCTGCCCGTGGCCAAGGGACAGAAGCCGCAGGCGATCGAGGTGCTTTAGACCGAATGCCTTTCGGAAATTAGATAGAAGGTGGTCACGGTCGGCGCAGGGTCGGAAGATCGCCGCGCCGGCCGGCGAGTCACTGCGGCAGCGCGCGGAGGTCGCGTCCCGCCATCCGGACGTACATGTCCTCGCGCGGCACCCGGCGCGCCGCGTCGACGCTCAAGGGCCACGGCTCGGGAATCTGCATCATCATCAGCGCGGCGCCGACGAGCGCCATGTTCTTCGTGAAGTTGATCAGCTCCGCCTGACGCTCGGCCGGATCCTCCGCGTCCCAGAAGCGGTGCATCTGCAGCGACACCGGCACCAGGAAGGCGACGACGAGGGCGAGGCCCCGGCGTGCGTTGGTGCCCGTGATGATGCTCGTGCCGGCCGTCACGAGGAGGCCGCCGGTAGCGGGCACCGCGGTCCCGGGAGCGGGCGTGCCCTTGCTGCCGGCGTAGCCGGCGAGCATGCGACGGTTCTGGAAATGGTTCAGGCCGTTCCAGAGAAAGAACCCGCCGAAAACCGTGCGGCCGAGCAGGAACAGCGCGCGCATGGACACCTCCTCGCTCAGGCGAGGATGAGGACGATGCAGGCTTCGTACCTGACGGCCGATGCGCGGACCGGCCGCCGCGAGGCCCAGCTCGAGCGCGCCGCTGACGATCGAGGCGTCAGCCCGTTTGGATCTCGACCATGAACCGCGGTGCCGCGCGTCGTTATCCGCGAGACCCCGCGACCGCACCCCGGACGTGCGCAGTGTGGTGCCGGCCGTGCCAGACGTATAAGGCCAGCGCCACGTCGACCGGCACGAGCCCCCACTCCGGGTGTGCGAACCCCTTGCGGAAATCGTCGTCGGTCAACGTGGCGAGCAGCGCGACCCACCGGCGGTGCAGCGCGTCGAGCAGATCCAGCGACATCGCGATCGGAGCCGTCCGTGACTCGCCCAGCTCGGCCCAGCGCGCTTGATCGTAGAGCATGATGGCCGGCTGGTTTTCCGTGAGCGCCAGCTTCATCCGGATATATCCGTTCATATGACTGTCCGGCAGATGGTGAACGACCTGCCGGATGGTCCAGCCCCCCGGCCGGTAGGGCCGATCGAGCTCGCTGTCGGCCAACGGCTCGACCAGCGCACGCAGGTCCGCCGGCGCCTGCGCCAGCGCCTGCACGAGCCCGCGGCGCGCCTCCGCGCTGACGGAGGCCGGCCGCTCGAACCTGCCGATCGGGTATTTCAACGCGTCGACGTCTGCCATCTCCATCCACCCTGGCCGTGAGCCCCCCGGCCGCTCAGCCTTGAGCCCTCAGCCCTGTCGTCGTATAGAATTCCGCCCCGAGGTCATTCCATGCTACGTGCTTCCATAACTACCGTCGCAGTCCTCGCCTGCGCGGCGGCGATGACAGCCCCCTATCATGCGCAGACTCCGGGCCCCGCGCAAGCGCGCCCGGCGGCGCCGCCCGGACGCACGCCGACCATCGAGGCGCGCACCGATGGGCTCCAGAAGCTCGATGGATTCTTTCCGCTGTACTGGGACGAGCACGCGGGCACGCTGCTCATGGAGATTCCGCGCTTCAACTCGGAATTTCTCTACGCGACCGGCCTCTCGGCCGGCCTGGGCTCGAACGACATCGGCCTGGATCGGGGGCAGTCGGGCGGCGGCCACGTGGTCCGCTTCGAGCGCGTCGGGCCGAAGGTCATGCTCGTCGAGCCGAACTACTCGTTCCGCGCGTCCACCGACAGCGCGCTCGAAAGGCGGGCGGTGGAAGACGCCTTCGCGCGATCCGTCATCTGGGGCTTCACCGTGGCCGCCGAAACGGACGGCCGCGTCCTGGTGGACGCCACCGACTTCTTCCTGCGCGACGGCCACAACGCGGCTCGGGCGCTGCGGCCGGGCACCTTCCGCGTCGAGAAGTCGCGCAGCGCGATTTACATGCCGTGGACGAAGGCGTTTCCCAAGAACACGGAAGTCGACGTCACGCTCACCTTCGTCAACGAGGGCGGCTCGGGCCGCCGCGGCGGCGGGGGCCCGGTCCAGGGACCGACGCCAATCGGCGACAACCCCCAGGCCGGCGCGGGCGGCTTCGGTGGGGGCCTCTTCTCCGGTACGGTCGCGAGCGTCACCCCGGACGGGGCCGCCGTGACGCTGCGCGAGCACTACTCGCTCGTCGAGCTACCCGACGACAACTACAAGACCAGATACGACGACCCGCGGGCCGGCTACGGCGGCGTGCTCTACCAGGACTACGGCGTGCCGCTCGGGGAGCCGATGACGAAGCACCTGCTGCGGCGTCATCGCCTCTTCAAGAAGGATTCTGGCGCGAAGGTCAGCGATCCGGTGGAGCCGATCCGCTACTACCTCGACCCGGGCACGCCCGAGCCGGTCCGATCGGCGCTGCTCGAAGGCGCGCGATGGTGGAACCAGGCGTTCACCGCCGCCGGCTACCGGAACGCCTTCCTGGTGGAGCTGCTGCCCGCCGACGCGGATCCGATGGACATCCGGTACAACGTGATCAATTGGGTGCACCGATCGACGCGCGGCTGGAGCTCGGGCGGCGGTGTCACCGACCCACGCACCGGCGAGATCATCAAGGGCGTCGTGACCCTCGGGTCGCTGCGCGTGCGGCAGGACTATCTGATCTTCGAGGGGCTGCTCTCGCCCTATGCGACCGGCACCGAGACGCCGCCCATCCTCGCGCAGACCGCGCTCGCCCGGCTGCGCCAGCTGGCGGCGCACGAAGTCGGCCACACGCTGGGCCTCGGCCACAACTACTACGACAGCAGCAAGGGCCGCATCTCGGTCATGGACTACCCGCATCCGCTCGAGACGTTGCGGCCGGACGGAACCATCGATCTGGCGAACGCCTACGCCGTCGGCATCGGCGACTGGGACAAGGTGACGATCGACTACGGCTACCAGGACTTCCCAAAGGGCACCAACGAGAAGGCCGCCCTCGACAAGATCCTGAACGACGCCTGGGCCCAGGACCTGCGCTACCTGACCAATCAGGATCTCGATTCGCACCCGAAGGTGGACCAGTGGTCGAACGGCGTCGATCAGGCGGCCGAGCTGAACCGCATCATGAAGGTCCGACGCGCGGCGCTCGATCGGATCGGCGAGAAGACCATCAAGGCCGGCGCGCCGATGGCGACCGTCGAAGAAGCGCTCGTGCCGATCTTCATGTACCACCGGTACGCGGTCGAAGCCACCGCGTCGATGCTGGGCGGCCAGGATTTCATCTACGCCATGCGCGGCGACGGGCGCACCCCCCTCTCGCTCGAGTCGGCCCGGCTCCAGCGCGAAGCGCTCGACGCGCTGGCGGCGACGCTGAAGCCCTCGGAGCTGACGGTGCCCAAGCCGATCCTCGCCCTGATACCGCCGCGTCCACCCGGCTGGGGCCGGCACCGCGAGCTCTTCCAGCGCACCACCGGCGACACGTTCGATCCGATCTCGCCCGGCGCCGCCGCGGCCGAGGTGACCATCGGGTTCGCCCTCGAGCTCGATCGCGCCGCCCGACTGGTCGCGCAGCATGCGGTCGACCCGGGCCTGCCGGGCCTCGAGGATGTCATCGACAAGCTGGCGACGGCGACCTTCGATGCCCAGGCGGCGAACGACTACGAAGCCGAACTCCGCCGCGCCGAGGAGCAGGTGCTCGTGGAGCGCCTCGCCTGGCTCGCGCGCGCCGACCATCTGCCGCAGGCGCGCGCGGTCGCGTCGATGAAGCTGACCAGGCTGGCCGATCGCCTGAAGGCCGAGTCGGGGCCGTCCGCCGCCGATGAGGCGTCCCATCAGCTGCTCGCCGCCGACATCAAGCGGTTCCTGGAGCGGCCGTACGAGCCGACCACGCTCATCAACCCGCCCCCGGCCCCGCCGGGTGCGCCCATCGGCGACTCGGGCATGGACTGGCTGGCCCCCGTGCCGACGTGCACCTGGTCCCCTGACCATCCCGACAGCTGGCGCTGGCGGTAGCCGAAAGGGGACGGCGGGTGAGCCCACCCGCCGTCCTTCCGTTCGCCGCCACAAAGCCCTAGCGCCCGGCGCAGAGCCTCTTCAACAGCTGAATCTGCCCCGCATGATAGAGGTCGTGCGCGGCGATTCCGCGCACCGTGTGCGCGAGCGGCCGCCCCTGCAGCCGACGCCGCAGATCCGGACCCGACAGCGACGCGATTGCCTCCCGCAGCTCGCGATGCGCCTCGACGAGACGGGCGACATCGTCGCGCCAGCTCGCGCCCGCTGAGGGGCGCGCGAACCAGTTGCGGCCGCGCTCGCCGAATGCCCCACGCGAGCCGAGCAGGCGGCCGCGCACAACGTGCTTCCAGTAGGCCGCGTGAAGCGTCACCTCCCAGATGTTGTGCCGGCCCGGCCCCGGACGCCACGCGGCGTCGGTTTCCCGCACGCCCCGCAGGGCGCTGCGGAGATTGGGGCCGTGCCACGCGGGACGGTCGAACGCCTCGTCGACCAGCGCGAGCAGACCTTCAACGGAAGGATGGATCTCATGCATGGCGGGCCGGCCGTTTCGACGTGAGGACCATCGCGACGCTCGAGGCGATCACGAGGGCGGCAATCACGATTGTCGAGGTAATGCGCTCGCCGGCCAGCGCGGCGCCGAGCCCGACGGCGATGAGCGGGTTGACGTACGCGTAGGTGCCGACGCGCCACGGGGGCGAGACACGGAGCAGCCACGCGTAGGCCGAAAACGCGACGATCGACCCGAAGACGACCAGGTAGACGAGCGCGGCGACCGACGTTGGCGACACCGAGCCGGCGTGGACGCGGCCGAACTCGTGAGTGATCCACGACAGCGCCAGTAGCAGGATGCCGCCGACGGCCAGCGGCATGCCGGCGGCCAGCGGGAAGGAGGCCGGCACGCGGGGCGGCCGCGCATACAGCGAGCCGGCCGCCCAGGCGATGGTCCCGAGCATCACGGCCAGCATCGGCGCGAGCTGGAAGACGGCGGAACCGGGGCCGCCGACCAGCAGGCCCACACCGGCCACGCCGACGGCCAGGCCGGCTATCTCGCCACCGCTCGGCCGGCGGCCGCCCGCCCAATCGAACACGACCAACCACAGCGGCGTCGTCGCGGCGAGGAGCGCGGTGAGGCCGGACGCCAACCGCTGCTCCGCCCAGGCCAGCCCGCTGTAGCAGACCGCGAACATCAGCGCGCCGGCAATCGAGGCGTGGCCCCAGGATCGCCAGTTCGTGCGGTCGCCGCGCAGGGTCGCCCACGCGAGCAGCAGCGCCGCGGCGGCGGTGCAGCGGATACCCATCATGAGGAGGGGCGGAATCGAGCCGACGGCGATGCGGATGGCGAGGTAGCTCGTACCCCAGATGACGTAGATGGCGGCGTAGGCGAGCGCGAGCTGCGGCACGAGTAACCTCCTAAATAGACTTTTGAAGGTTACATGATCGGTATGGTAACCTGTCAAGAGTTATTTGATGGTTACGCTAGCTGAAGCATCTCCCGAGCGCTCCCAGCCCGGCTACCGCTTCGACTTCTGCGGTGGCCAGCTCGCCATCGACTTCACCAACACGGTCGGCAGCCGCGGGCACGACCCCGAGGAGCACTTCCGGACGTACGGCGATGTGGTGGCGTGGCTCGAAGCGCGGAAGGTCGTCACGGAGAGTACGGCGGCGCGGCTGCGGCGCGAGGGGTCGGCCGATCCCGTGGCAGCGACCCGCGCCTTCCGACGGGCCCTCGAGCTTCGCGAGGCGCTCTACGGCGTCATCGCCGCGCGCGCCGCGGGACGCCTGGCGCGGCCCGCCGACCTCGACATCCTCAACACGTTCGTCGAGGCAACGTTCAGCCGGGCCAAGCTGGCCAGGCACGGCGACTCGCTGGCGCTGGTCGTCGACGATGGCGGTGGAGGCCTGGGGGCGGCGCTCCACCCGATCGTTCAGGCCGCGGTCGAGCTGTTGACCGGAGACACGCTCGGCCGCGTCAGGCTGTGCGGCGATCTGGACTGCGCGTGGCTGTTTCTCGACACCACGCGCAACGGGACGCGCCGCTGGTGCGACATGAGCTCGTGCGGGAACCGCGCGAAGGTCCGCCGGTTTCGCGGCCGGCAGACCTAGCGGCCCGGCCTCACCCGCGCGGCCTGCCGGCCCACAGCGGTCGGCCGTTCTCGTCGCGCAGCGTCATCGTGGTGCCCGCCTTGTCGATCTGCCGGGCGATCAGCGCGTCCGTGTCGTCGATCTTGGTGCGCGATCCGATGACCGTAATCTGATCGCCCTTGGAAAACGTGTACTTGTGATCCGCCAGCCACCGGGTTGGCCCGAGATGCACGTCCAGGGTTTCCGTGCCGGTGGACAGCTGAAGATGGGTCCCCGATCCCATCATGCCCATGCCCGGGTGCTCGTCGACCGAGGCGACAGTGCCGGTGACGGTCACCTCTTTGGCCTTGTCATAGCCCATCGCCATCCGCATGCCGCGAGGTGGCTGGGCGTACAGCGCGGCCGCGATTCCGAGCGCGCCAATCACCAGACTCGTCCGCAGAAGCTGTGTCATGGAGGCCTCTTCGATCCCGAAGGACAGCGCTCTTGCCCGGAAGAGCGGCCTTCACATTAAAGATGCGGCTCGAGGCCCCCGGTGACAAGGGCCGGCGGAGCTGGCAGGTGCTCGCCCGCCTCACGGTCGAGGAGGCCGATGAGGTGCTCGGGGTCGCGGCGGCCGGCGCGCGTGCCGCTGTCGATGGTACGGGGCCACGTCGCAGGTCAGGATTTCATGTGAGTGAGCGTCGTTCGGGCGCGCCACGTCCGCGGGCGGATCCGGCGCGGGGCCGGCACATCGCGGCGCGGGGCGCGGACACGCTCCTCTGGGGCCGGCGCAGGCGCCGAGACCCAGGGCTCCGTCTCGAACCAGACTGCCGCCAAGGTCTTCCCGAAGACGGCGAGCATGCCCCCGTAGTAGACGAGAGCCACCACCCCGGCCGCGCTCCAGAACGCGGCGTTCGCCGCCCACGATGCGGCCGCCGAAGCCAGAAGCACGAGGCCGGCGTCAGAGACGGCCACTCCGGCTTGTCGCGCGGGGGCGAAGATTGACCGGGGCACCCGTTCGGCCTCGAGCGTCAGGCGAAGCGGCGCGGCGGCTGCTGGCGGCGCCGACGCCGCCTCCGCGGAGGGCGCGCCCGGCTCGGGAAAGAGCCGCGCGAATTCGGCCACGGTGGCCGCGGCGTCGAGCCCCACCGCTTCGGCGTAGGCGCGCACGAACGACCGACGGAATATCCCGAGCGGCCAGCGCGAGACGTCGCTCCGTTCGAGGGCGGCGAGCAACGGCCGGTTGATCTTGGTCGAGCTGGCGATGTCGTCCAGGATGATTCCCCGCCGCTCCCGTTCCCGGCGCAGTCGGGGACCGAAATCATCTCGCTCCGAGATCACGAATCCTCCATGCGATGCGTCGTCAGCCAGCGCTCGCTCACCGGTCCGACGTTGATGCAGGAAGCGGCGCGGGCATGGTGCCGGAGGGCGAGGCCAATCACGACGATCAGCAGCGCACAAACGCCGATCGCTTCAGCTGTGAGCATCGCGCGATTGAAGATACGCACGGAAGGCGCCGCGCGCAATGCAAATCTGCGATATTGTTGACCTCCAGGTCGCCTCCATCGCACTCTTCTTGTCCGTGACCCCCTCCTCCGCCGACCGTCTCGCCGCTGCCGTGGCCGCGGTCGCTCCCGACCTCGTCGCCTTCGCCCGTCAACTCGTTCAGATTCCTAGCCTTCCCGGCCGGGAACGGGCCGCGCACCTGGCCGCCGCCAAGGCGATGACGCGCCTTGGCCTGGATCCGACCATCGTTTCGGCGACGCGCGCGACACTGGCAGGTCACCCGGCGTTCTGCGACGACGGTCTGAGGGTCGAGGATCGGATCAACGTCGTCGGCCGCTGGCGGGCGGCGGAGCCGCGGAGCGGCGCTCGGTCGTTGATTCTGAACGGACACCTGGACGTCGTGCCCCCGGGCGACGAGGCCCGCTGGTCGGAGTCGCCGTGGAGCGGTCGCGTGACGGAGGGGCGGCTCGTCGGACGGGGATCCTGCGACATGAAAGGCGGCGTCGCCTGCGCCCTGTTCGCCGTCGCCGCCCTTCAGCGGATGGGGATGGCGCCCGGCGCGGACGTGATCGTCGAGACGGTCAGCGGCGAAGAGAGCGGCGGCGTCGGGACGCTGGCGACCATCGTGGCCGGCTGGCGCGCCGACGCCGCGGTGATCCTCGAGCCGACCTCGCTCAAGATCTGCCCCGTCCAGGCCGGAGCGCTCACCTTCCGGCTGACCGTGCGCGGCCGATCCGCGCACGGGGCCCTGAAGCACTCCGGCGTGAGCGCTGTCGACAAATTGTGCCTCCTCGTCGACGCCCTCAATCGCCTGGATCGGGAGCGCCACGGGCGCCGGTCGCACCCGCTCTTTCCCAACCCCGCTCAGATCGCGCCGATCAGCGTCGGCGTCGTCCGCGCCGGCGACTGGCCGTCAACCGTCCCGAACGAGGCGGTGGCCGAGGGCCGGTTCGGCGTATTTCCCGGGGAAGGCGTCGGCGACGCCCGGCACACGCTCGAATCGGCGGTCGAGGCGGCCGCGACGGCCGATCCCTGGCTGCGTGACGTGCCGCCGTCAATCGAGTGGTTCGAGGGTCAGTTCGAACCCGGCGAGACGCCGCACGACGCGCCGATCGGTACGGGCGCTCTCGGAGGCGCACCGCGCGGTGCACGGCGAGCCGCCTGTCGTGGAAGGCGTGCCATATGGATCGGACCTGCGGCTGTTCACGAATCACGCCGGCATGCAGGCGGTGCTCTACGGCCCCGGGGACGTCGCGCGCGCCCACGCGGTGGACGAGTGGGTGTCGATCGACGAGCTGGTCGCGGCCACGCGTGCGGTGGCCGCGTTGATCATCGACTGGACGGCGGCACGGTAGCCGGGGTCCCGGCGATCGAGGCGGCCGCGGCGCGATCGAGCGGCAGGTGGATCGTAAAGGTGGAGCCGGATCCGGCGCCGCTGTCCACCCAGAGGTGTCCCCCGCTCTGCTTGATGATCCCGTAGGCGGTCGACAGGCCGAGGCCCGTGCCCCGGCCGAGCGGCTTCGTGGTGAAGAACGGCTCGAAGACGCGGCTCATCGTGGCGGGGTCCATCCCGTGGCCCGTATCGCTGACGATGATCCGCACATAGTCGCCAGCCACGACGTCGGGATCGCGGGCGCGATCCCGTTCGTCCAGCGCTGCGCGTCCGGCCGCGATTCGCAGCCTGCCGCCGCTCGGCATGGCGTCCGCCGCATTGACGACGAGATTCATGATCACCTGTTCGAGCTGTCGCGGTTCCACGCGCACGAGCGGCAGCGAGCCTTCGCTCTCCACGGTCATCGAGACAGAAGCCGGGACGAGACGGCGCAGCATCGCGCCGTGCTCGTCGAGGAGGGTCGCCACGTCCACGGTGCGCATCGACAGCGTCTGACGCCGGCTGTAGGCGAGGAGCTGCTGCGTCAGGGAGGCGGCGCGGCTCGCCGCCGCGCTGATCTCGCGGACGAGCGTCTGCTGGGACGCGCCCTCGGGCAGATCCTGTCCGAGCAGGTCGAGGCCGGTGATGATGACCGTGAGGAGGTTGTTGAAGTCGTGCGCGATCCCGCCCGCGAGCTGTCCCACGGCCTGCATCTTCTGCGCCTGCCGCAGCTGCTCCTCGGCCTGATCGCGTTCCTCTTGTCTCGCCGCGATCGCTTCGGCCATGGCGTTGAACGCGAGGCCGAGGTCGCCGATCTCGCGCACGCGGGCGAGCGGGGCCCGGACGTCGGGCTCGCCGGCCGCGAGGCGGCGTGTCGCGCCGATGAGCGATCGAATCGGGCGCAGCACCAGGACGTCGCTGCCGGCGAGCCCCACGGCGACCGCCACCGCGGCCATCAGCGCGAGCACCGTCAGGTCCCGCGCGAGCAGCCGGCGCGCCTCGGCGAACACCGTGCGGCGATCGACGCCGATGCCGAGGTTCAGCCCGGTCCTGAATTCCCCGCCGACCGGCACCGTGGCGAAGAGCCGCGGGACGCCGTCCACGCCGATGGCTTCGCTCACGTCCTCGGCCGCGCCGGCGGCCAGCCGCTGGAGCAGCGTCGGATCCGGCACCCGGCGCCCGACCCAGTGCTCGCCGTCGGGCGAGCGCGCCAGGATGGTGCCGCTGCGGTCGAAGAGCGTGAGGGTCCCGCCGGGCGGCAGCGAGGCCTCGCCGATGATCCGATTGAGCTGGGACAGACCGAGCGCGCTGGCCACGACGCGCTGCACGCGACCGTCACCATCGAGGAGCGGCAGCGCCATCACGACATCCGGCTTCCCCGTCAGACGACTCACCTGGAAGTCGCCCATGGCGATGGCGTGCGATCGGATCGCGCGCTGGAACCACGGCCGGTCGGCGGCCGACGGCACGGGCACGGGCGCCGGGCTCCCGCACACCCAGGAGCCGGCGGCATCGGAGACGGTGAGGCTGTTGTAGTCGGGATGGTGCCGCAGGATGGTTGCAAACAGCGGCAGGCAGCCGCGGGAGCCGCCTTCGCGCACGCCGGGGAACTCGGCAAGCGTCAGCAGCTGCTGGCGGGCGGCTTCGACGACGGCGGCCTGCTGATCGGCGGCCAGCCGCGTCAGGCGAAGCGTGTCTTCGAGTGTCCGCTCCCGGGCCCGGCCGCGCTCGACTCCCTGGAGGTAGATGACGCCACCGATGGCCGGCAGCAGGGCCAGCAGGCAGGTCAGAACCACGCGCGTCCGCAGGCTGGACAAGGGTGCCATGTACGCGTGGACCGGTAGAGATCGAGAGCCGCTGTCTCCATTATCGGCTCCCGCGCCGGACGCTTGAATAGGGGGGGCTGCCGTCCGATTTCGCGACGGCGCGTGCGGAATCGGACACGGAACCGGCACCGGAAGGGCTCCGTCTCTGACGGCATGCGCCTGACTGCCTGCTTGTCCGCAATGGCCGCGCTCGTCCCGCTCGCCGCCGCCGGACCGGGCCGCCCCGCGCCCCTGGTCACGACGGTCGCCGACGGCGTCTACCTCTTTCAGACGGCGCCGTACGGCGACGTCGGCCTCGATGGCAACGCGGTCGCCATCGTCGGGCGTGACGCGGTCCTCGTGTTCGACTCGAACGGCACGCCGGCGGCGTCGGCGGCCGTGCTCGAGGAGATCCGGAAGCGGACCGATCGGCCGGTACGCTACGTCGTCAACTCGCACTGGCACTGGGATCACTGGTACGGCACGGAAACCTACACCGGCGCGTTTCCCGGCGTACAGGTGATCGCCCAGGAGACGACGCGCGCCCTGATGAAGGGTCCCGCGATCGACTTCAACCGATCCGGCCTCGAGCGCGATCTCCCCGCCTACATCGATCGGCTCGCCACGAAGGTGGCCGCGGCCGACGCGGCAATCCCCCGGCCTCAGGACCTGCAGGCCCTGAAGGATCGCCTGGCGGCGGATCGCTTCTTCCTCGACCAGAAGCGATCCGTGCACCTCGTGATTCCGAACCTCACCTACGTCGATCGGCTGACCGTGGATCTCGGGGATCGCGAGGTGCAGGTGCGCCATCCAGGGCGCGCGGTGACGCCGGGCGACACGTATCTCTACCTGCCCAGCGAGAAGATTCTCGTGACCGGCGATCTCCTCGTGAATCCGATCTCGTTCGCGCTGAGCTGCTATCCCTCGGAATGGCTGCACGCGCTCGAAGAGCTCGACCGGCTCGACGCCGCGGCCATCGTCCCCGGCCACGGCGCGCTGCTCCACGACAAGGGGCTGCTGCGCGCGACCATGGCCGTCTTCCGCCGCCTCATCGACGAGGGGCGCGAGGCGAAGGCGCACGGGCTCGATGCGGATCAGGCGCGGGAAGCGATCGTCCCGGAGCTTCACGATCTGATGGTGGCCATCACCGGCGACGACGCCGCGGCGAACGGCGCGTTCAAGGTGCAGCTCGTCGACTGGTTCCTGCACCGCGTCTACGACGAGATCGATGGTAAGCTGACCGACGCCATCGCCCCGATTCCGCCGGCCTGACGCGAGCAGCCGCCGTTCATAGCGACCGAGATCACTCGCGAAGGAGACCCGGCCCTCCCCTGATGAAACTCTTGGCCAGGAGTCCGGCGCAGACGAGCAGCAGCATCGCGATCGCGACTTCGACGACGACGAGCGGTTGGCGAAGCCGTCGGCTCCCCGCCGTGTACGGTCGAACGCGGGATGTGGTATCTACAGTCCGGTCCACGGACGACTCGAGGGGGACGCGGACAGTCGCGGGAGGAACGAATGAAGCGAATACTGCTTGCGTTGGGGATCGTGCTCGTCGCGCACTCGCCCGTGTTCGCCACCTGGTCGGTCATCGCTGTCAACGCCAGGACCGGCGAGGTCATCATCGCGTCGGCGACGTGCGTCCGCCAGGCGGGCTTCCCGAAGCGCGAGCCGAACCCGGCGCGCGACCTGATGGACGTCCAGGCGGTCGTCGTGCCCGGCGTCGGCGTGGCCGCCTGCCAGGCCGGCGTGGACAACACGCGGCAGAACCAGATGCTCGTCTACGATGAGCTGCGCAAGGGGACACCGCCGCCCGACATCGTCAAGATGCTGCAGCGCGACCCGCAGATCGAGCGGCGACAGTTCGGCATCGTGGCGATTCCCAACGGCGGCACCATCACGAACCGCAACAACCGCGCCGGATTCAACGGCAGCGGCAACTCGCCCGTCTCGCTCAACTACGGCGGCGCGGTCGGCGACATCTTCTATCAGGTCCAGGGCAACACCCTCCTCGGCTATCAGGTGGTTCACGCCGCGGCGCTGGCCTTCACGCGCCGGGACGGCACGATGGCCGACCGCGTCATGGCCGCCATGGAGGCGGCCGATGCGAACGGAGGCGACAGCCGCTGCAACTGCGGCGACAACCCGCTCGACTTCGTGCCGTGCGACAACAAGACGGCCCACGTCGCCTACATCCTGATCTCCCGGAAGGACGACAAGAACGGCGAGACGCACAACGACGGCCGCTACTACGCCTACCTCAGCGTCACCGACGAGAACACGAAGGCTGGCGAGAGCGGGAACCCGGTCAAGACCCTTCGCCTGCGCTACGACGCGTGGGTCACGGCCGGTTCGCAGCGTCTGGCTCCCCCGCCGCCGACGCTGTACAAGCCGGCGCCTCACTGAGCGGCCGGGCTCCCGACGAGGATACGAAGCCTGGCGGGCGCGGCAACCGGCATCGGCCCGTCAACAGCGGAGAGGCGCAGGAACAACCGCCTGGCCCCGGCCGTCAAAGCCCACATCATGGCGAAACAGGACCCGACCCGTGCGCTCGGACGGCTGCGCGGGCTGGCGGACCTCTGGCAGGACGTCAGGTACGGATGCCGGATGCTGGCCCGCACGCCGGGGTTCACCCTCGTTGCCGTCGTGTCGCTCGCCCTGGGGATCGGCGCCAACTGCGCGATCTTCAGCTTCGCCGACGCGCTCCTCCTGCGGCCGCTCCCGGTGGCGCGGCCGGGCGGCGTCCTCACCGTCGGCTCGACGACCACGGTGGAGGCGTTCGGGTCGAGCGCGCTCGTCTCGTCCTACCCCGACTACCAGGACATCCGCGATCGGAGCAGGAGCTTCGACGGCCTCGTCGCGTTCAGCCATGCCGCGGCCGGGTTCGCGACCGGGCCGTCCGCCACGCCGAAGCTGAAGATGGCGATGCTGGCGAGCGCCAATCTGTTCCCGGTGATGGGGATTCAGCCGGTGCTCGGGCGCGCCTTCCGGCCCGAAGAGGACCAGGTGCCCGGTCGCGACGCCGTCGTCGTCCTCGGCCACGATTTATGGGAGCAGGAATTCGCGTCGGATCCCGGCGTCCTCGGCCGCCGCGTCGAGATTGACGGCCATGCCTTCACCGTGATCGGCGTCGCGCCGGAACAATTCACGGGCCTCGATCAGTTCGTGCGCACCGGGTTCGTCGTACCGCTGGCGATGTCGCCGCAGCTCGTGGGCGATCCCAAGGCCGCGACGCTCCAGGCGCGGGACGCGCGGAACCTGACGATCAAGGGGCGCCTTGCGCCGGGCGTGTCGCAAGCGGCCGCGCAGGCCGAGCTCGCGACGATCGGCGCCGACCTCGCGCGCGCGTATCCAGAAGCCGACAAGAACCGCAGGCTGGGCGTGCGGACGGAGCTGCAGGCACGGATGGCCGAGGATCCGCCGGATGCGGTGCTCATCGCGATGCTGGCGACGCTCGCGCTCGCCGTGTTGTTCGTCGCGTGCGCCAACGTCGCGGGCCTGCTGACGAGCCGCGCGCCGGCGCGCGCGAAGGAGATGGCGCTGCGGCTCGCGATCGGTGCCGGCCGCGGGCGGATCGTGCGGCAGCTCGTCACCGAGAGCCTGCTCATCGCGCTCGCCGGCGGCGCGGCGGGGCTGGGTGTCGGCTACGCCGGCATGCTGCTCTTCCGCCGAGTGCAGCTCCCGACCGACCTCCCGATCAACCTCGCGTTCCAGATGGACCACCGCGGGCTGCTGTTCAGCCTGGTCGTGGCGATGGCGAGCGCGCTGCTCTTCGGCCTGGCGCCGGCGGTCCAGGCGACGCGCGCCGATCTGACGTCGGCGATGAAGACCGGCGACGCCGCGGCACCCGGCCGACGCCGCTGGGGACGCGCACTGCTGGTCGGCGGCCAGGTGGCCATCTCCGTCGTCCTGCTCGTCGTCGCGCTGTTCATGTATCGCGGCTTCAGGGCGCAGTTCGCCGCCGGTCCCGGCTATCGCACCGATCATCTGCTGATGATGACCGTCGACACGGGCCTCGTGCGCTACACCGACGCGCAGTCGGCGGAGTTCTTCAAGGAGGTCACGGACCGCGCGCGGGCGGTGCCGGGCGTGACGCGCGTCGCGCTGGCCAGCTTCGTGCCGATGTCGCCCAACGTGGGGGCGGCCCCGGTGGCGCCCGAGGGGTTCCAGTTCCCGGTCGGCAGGGACGACGCGACGGTGCTCGCCGCGCGGATCGACGAGCACTACTTCAGCACGCTGGGGCTGACGATCCTCCGCGGGCGCGACTTCACCGCCAGCGACGCGGCCGATCACCCGAGGGTCGCCATCGTCAACGAGCAGTTCGCGAAGCATTACTGGCCGAACCAGGATCCGATTGGCCGGCGGTTCCGCCTGGTCGACCGCGAC
Organism: uncultured Acidobacteriota bacterium; assembly: GCA_963840225.1. Classification (GTDB taxonomy): domain Bacteria; phylum Acidobacteriota; class Vicinamibacteria; order Vicinamibacterales; family CAVVIG01; genus JBLMXQ01. Next base: position 1,425,252 of record CAWIYH010000002.1, on the reverse strand, counting down.
AACCAGTGGGTGCAGGTCGTCGGGCTCGCCAGGACGAGCAAGTACATCTTCATCGCCGAAGCGCCGACCGAGTTCATCTACCTTCCGTACCGCCAGCAGCGCGTGCAGCAGATGGTGATCGTGGCGCAGTCGGCCGGCGATCCGGCGGCGCTGGCCGCGCCCCTGCGCGGGGTCGTCCGGAGCCTCGACCCGAACCTGCCCATCTTCAATGTGCGGACGATGGCCGAGTTCTTCCGGATGCGGGCGACGACCGTGTTCAACGTCCTCATCACCACGGTCGCCGCGCTCGGCCTGATGGGGCTGAGCCTCGCGTTCGTCGGCCTCTACGGCCTCGTGGCGTACGCCGTGAGCCGGCGCACGCGCGAGATCGGCATCCGCATGGCGATCGGCGCGGATCGGGGGGCGGTGCTCGCGATGGTGATGCGCCAGGGGCTGACGCTGGCGGCGGCGGGGCTGGCGGTCGGGCTGGTGGCAAGCGTGGGCGCCGGCATGGCGCTCCGCGCGGCGTTTCCCTCCGACAGCCACCCGCGTGACTTCGGCGCGCTCATGATCGTGATCCCGATCGTGGTCGTCGTCACGTCGCTCGCCACGTTCGTCCCGGCGCGCCGCGCGTCGCGGGTCAATCCGATGCAGGCGCTGAGGCACGACTAGACGGCCTTCCGATTTCCTGGCCGGCGCCCCCGCGGGTAGAATCGGGTCTCACGACGCGTGGCTCGCTGGCTTCGCCCTTTTCGTCGGCGCATCTCCTCGCGGCAGGCCGGGGCCGGCGCGCTCGTCCGGCTGCCGGGAATCGCGAGTCCTGAGCTCGGCAACCGCAGGGACCTGTTCGTGTACCTGCCGTCCTCCTACGGGACGGGCACACGCCGCTATCCCGCGATCTACATGCAGGACGGGCAGAACCTGTTCGACCCGGCGACGAGTTACGCGGGCGACTGGGGTCTCGGTAGGTCGATCGACGCCCTCCCCGACGGCCTCGATGCCATCGCCGTGGGTATTGCCAACGCGGGTGACGACCGGATCGACGAGTACAGCCCCGCGGCGGATGCCAGGGGGCGCGGCGGCAGGGGCAACCGCTATCTCGCCTTCCTGACCGGCACGATCAAGCCGATGATCGACGCGCGGTTCCGGACGCGCCCGGAGCCGGAGGCGACCGGCATCGCGGGCAGTTCGATGGGCGGCCTGATCAGTCTCTACGGGTTCTTCCGCGAGCCGCGGACGTTCGGGTTCGCCGGGATCCTGAGCCCCTCGCTCTGGTTCGCGGACGAGGCCGGCCTGGCGTTCGCCCGCGACGCGCCGTTCGCGCCCGGCCGGCTGTACGTGGACATCGGCCTGCTGGAAGGCGCCGGGCCGGTGGCCGACGCGCGTCGGCTGCGCGACGTGCTGGTGGACAAGGGGTATCGGCCGGATGTCGATCTCCGGTTCGTGGAGGATGCCGGCGGCGCGCACAACGAAGCGGCCTGGGGACGCCGCTTCCGGCGCGCGCTCCCCTTTCTCCTGAGCGGAGCCGACCGGTGACGGTCGAGCATCACGCGTGGCACAGCCCGTCGCTCGACCGCGAGATGCACCTGCTGGTGTTCGGCCACGCCGGCGCGCGCGTCCTGGTGTTTCCCACGAGCCTGGGCCACTACGGCGAGTGGGCCGACCGCCACATGCCGGAGGTGCTCGGCGATCACGTGGCCCGGGGCTGGATCCAGCTGTTCTGCCTGGATCATGTCAACGCGGAGAGTTGGTACGCGGACGACCTGCATCCCGGCGCCCGCGCGTGGCGCCATCTGCAGTACGACCGGTACCTGGCCGATGAAGTGCTGCCGTTCACGGCCCACCGGAACGAGAACCCGTTCGTCATCGCCGCCGGAGCGAGCTTCGGCGCCTATCACGCGACGAGTTTCGGCCTCCGGCACCCCCGCCGGGTCCACCGCATCATCGGGCTGAGCGGCTTCTACGACATCAAGCGGTTCACGGGCGGCTACTCGGACGACAATGTGTACGCGGCGAACCCCTTCGACTTCATGCGCCACGAGCACGACCCGGACCGCCTCGCCGCGTTCCGGCGGCAGGACATCGTCCTCGCGATCGGCCGGGACGATCCGTCATGCGACAATAACCGCGAGTTCTCGGGCGTCCTGTGGCGCGCGGGCGTCGGCAACGCGCTGCGGATCTGGGACGGATGGTGTCACGACTGGCCGTACTGGGAGAAGATGATCCGCCTCTACATCGGCGGGCACGACTGACGGCCCCCGGCGGGGACCGCCATGACGGCCCCTGCCAGACAAAGGAGCGCGCAGCCATGGCGTATCGCGTCGGACTCCTGGTGGGACGCGAGTGGTCGTTCCCGCCGCGGTTCATCGAGGAGGTGAACGGGCGAGGCGAAGGCGTGATCGCGGAGTACGTGAAGGTTGGCGGCGTGTCGATGGACGAACCGTGCCCCTACGACGTCATCATCGACCGGATCTCCCACGAGGTGCCCTTTTACCGATCGTACCTGAAGCAGGCGGTCGTGCAGGGTGCGAGCGTGGTGAACAATCCGTTCATGTGGACGGCCGACGACAAGTTCTTCGGCGCGGCGCTGGTCACCAGGCTGGGCGTGGCCAGCCCGAAGACGGTCGCGCTGCCGAACAAGGATTACGTCCCTGGCATCGTGCCGGGCGAGAGCCTTCGCAACCTGAAGTATCCCCTCGACTGGGAAGGTCTGGCCCGCGAGATCGGGATGCCGTGCATCCTGAAGGACGCGCACGGCGGCGGCTGGAAGGAGGTCCACGTCTGCGGCACGATCGAGGAGCTGATCGCCCAATACGATCGCTCGGGCCTGCTCACGATGGTGGTGCAGGAGTTCATCGAGTGGGACCAGTTCGTGCGCTGCATGTGCCTCGGACAGGACGAGGTGCTCGTGATGAAGTGGGACCCGCGCGACCGCCGGTACCTGGTCGAACCCGGCTGGCTCGACCGCGGCCTCGAGGCGCGCATCGTCGGCGACGCGCTGATGATCGTGCGGGCGCTCGGGTACGACATGAACACGATCGAGTTCGCGGTGCGCGGCGGCGTGCCCTACGCGATCGACTTCATGAACCCGGCGCCGGACATGGACATCAACTCGCTGACGCCGCCGAATTTCGAGTGGGTCGTCACGCACATGGCCGACATGGCGATCCGCCTGGCCAAGCACCCGTCCCGGCAGGCGGACGCCCTCGGGTGGGATCGGCTCTTCGCCGCCGGCCGCCGTCCGGCGGGCAGCGGCGGCGCGGTTCCGGCATGACGGAGCACGTCGACGCGTACCACGCGCTCCTGACGGGCGGGATCGCCGAGGCCTCGCACGCCATGCTCCAGGATCAGCTGCGCCGCCGCAACCTCGTCTTCGGCGACCGTCCGCTCTGCACGGTGCTGCGTCCGCGCTTCATGACGGCCGCGCAGTACGAGGCGATCGGCAGGCGCGTGGCCGGGCTGATGCCCGCGTTCCGTGTCGCGTACGAGGCGGCGCGCGCCGACCCCGCGGTGCGCGCGCAGTTCAGGCTGAGCGCCTGGGAAGAGGAGATGCTGGCCGCCGATCCGGGCTTCGCCGAGCCCAGCCCGCACTCGCGGCTCGACGCGTTCGTGGTCGACGCAACCGGCGGCATGGTGCTGACCGAATACAACGCCGAGACGCCGGCCGGGGCCGGCTACAACGACGCCCTGACCGACGCGTTCCAGGATCTGCCCGTGATGCGCGCCTTCGCGACGCAGGCCGAGGTACAGCCGATCTACGCCCGCCACGGCGTGCTGCACGTGCTCCTGGACGCCTGGCGCCAGTTCGGCGGATCGTGGCGCGCGCCGTCGATCGCGATCGCCGACTGGGCCGACGTGCCGACGCGCAGCGAGTTCGTCCTGCTGCAGCGGTACTTCGAGGAGATGGGCTGTCCGACGCTCGTCGCCGATCCCCGCGCGATGGACTACACCGGCGGCCGGCTCTACGCCGACGGCCGGGCGATCGACCTCGTCTACAAGCGGGTGCTGCTCCACGAGCTGGTCGAGCGCGGCGGCCTCGACCAGCCACTCGTCCGCGCGGTCCGGGACCGCGCCGTCTGCATGGTCAATCCGTTCCAGTGCAAGATCCTGCACAAGAAGGCGAGCCTCGCGGTGCTCAGCGACGAACGGAACCGGCGCGCGTTCGGCCCGGCCGCGCAGGAGGCCATCCGTGCGCACGTGCCCTGGACGCGCGTCGTCGAGGAGCGGCGGACCGAGTACGGCGGACGCCCCGTCGACCTCGTGCCGTTCATCATCGAGCATCGGGAGCGTCTGGTGCTCAAGCCGAACGACGACTACGGCGGCGCCGGCATCGTGCTCGGCTGGCAGGCGGAGGCGGCCGCGTGGGCCGGGGCCGTCGAGCGCGCGCTCGTCTCGCCCTACGTCGTGCAGGAGCGCGTGCCGATCGCGAGCGAGCCCTACCCCAGCTTCGTGGACGGGCGGGTGATGCTCGCCGATCGCCTGATCGACACCGCCCCGTTCGTCTGCTACGGCGCCCATGCCGTCGGGTGCCTGACGCGGCTGTCGACCGCCGCGCTGCTGAACGTGACGGCGGGGGGCGGGTCCACCGTCCCGCTGTTCCTGGTCGCGAAGCGCTGACGCATGCGGATCGGTCACCCGTTGCATCCGGAGGGCGTATGAAGCCGCCGTCCCTGACGCTGGGCATCGAAGAGGAATATCAGATCATCGATCCGCAGACCCGCGAGCTGCGGTCCTACATCACCGAGATCCTGGACGGCGAGCACGTTCTCATGGAAGAGGTGAAGCCCGAGCTGCACCAGTCGATGATCGAGGTGGGGACGAAGGTCTGCCGGACACCGGCGGAGGCGGGCGCCGAGCTCGTCCGCCTGCGCCGGCTGGTCATGGAGCTGGCGGCCCGCAAGGGGCTCGTGATTGCCGCGGCCGGCACGCATCCCTTCTCGTCGTGGCTGCAGCAGGAGATCACGCCTCTCGAGCGGTACGTCGGCGTGCGCGAGGACCTGCGCGATCTCGCCGAGCGGCTCCTGATCTTCGGCACGCACGTCCACATCGGGATCGAGGATCGTGACTTTCTGATCGACGCGATGAACGTCGCACGCTATTTCGTCCCGCACGTGCTCGCGCTGTCCACGAGCTCGCCGTTCTGGATGGGCCGCGTGACCGGCCTGCACTCGTACCGCAGCGTGATCTTCAGGAACTTCCCGCGGACCGGGACGCCGCCGGTCCTCGGCGCCTGGAGCGACTACCAGGCGCTCCTCGAATCGCTCGTCCGCACCGGGTGCGTGCCGGACGGATCGAAGATCTGGTGGGACGTCCGGCCGAACCACGCCTATCCGACCCTGGAGTTCCGCGTCTGCGACGTCTGCACCCGGGTCGAGGAGGCGGTGGCCATCGCGGCGATTCTCCAGGCGATCATCGCGAAGCTCTGGAAGCTGCGGCGGGACAACCTGACCTTCAGGGTCTACCCGTCGACGTTCGTCGAGGAGAACAAGTGGCGCGCGGTGCGCTACGGCCTCGACGGCAAGCTGATCGACTTCGGGAAGGAAGAAGAACGCCCGGCGCCCGATCTGATCCGCGAGCTGATCGGCTGGTTCATCGACGACGTGCTCGACGAGCTGGGCAGCCGCCGCGAGGTCGAGTACGCGTTCACGATTCTCGAGAAGGGCACGAGCGCCCAGCGCCAGCTCGACACGTTCGCGCGGACCGGCGACCTGAAGGCGATCGTCGACCAGCTCGTCGCCGAAACCACGGAGGCCCTGGCGGCCTAGCCGGCCGCCCCGCCCATCAGCCCACATGTCCAACCGTCCCGTCATCGGCATCCCGGCGCAGACGCTGCACGCCATCGAAGGCATCCCCGCATCGCTGCCGGCGTCGTGGGTGATGAGCCAGCGCTACTTCCTCGCCGCAACCGCCGCCGGCGCCGTGCCCTGGATGATCCCGCTGCTCGACGGCGATCGAGCGACGCTCCGGGAGATCTACGATCGGCTGGACGGTGTGTTCCTGCCGGGCGGCGTCGACATGGATCCGTGCACCTTCGGCGAGGCCATGCTCCCGGCCTGCGGGCAGATCGATCCCGCCCGGGACCGGGTGGAGATCCAGCTGGCCCGCTGGGCGATCGAGGAGCGGAAGCCCGTGCTCGGCGTCTGCCGCGGAATCCAGGTCATCAACGTCGCCCTCGGCGGCACCCTGTATCAGGACATCGCGTCTCAGCGAGCCGGCGCGATCAAGCACGACTACTTCCCCACGGCCGGCTCGTCCTACGGGCGCGACTACGTGGCGCACGACGTGGCGCTCGCCGAGGGGTCGCGCCTGCGTACCGCGTTCGAGCGGACGGCGGTCGGCGTCAACAGCATGCACCACCAGGGCATCCGCGACCTGGCGCCGCGCCTCGTGGCTGCCGCGACGGCGCCCGACGGGCTCATCGAAGGGGTGGAGTCGGCCGACGACCAGTTCCTCGTCGGCGTGCAGTGGCATCCCGAGGTCTTCGAGGCGACCGACCGCGCGACGCGGCGGCTCTTCGAGAATTTCGTCGCCGCAAGCGCCGCACGGGAGCGGTGACGGTCGCGGCGCCTCACGCGGACAGGGCTGGCGCGTTACACTGGACGGCACGCAGGCGCCCGTAGCTCAGTCGGATAGAGCACCGGCCTTCTAAGCCGGGGGTCGCAGGTTCGAGTCCTGCCGGGCGCGCCACTTTTCGAAGGTCCGACTGACAAATGACTGACAATCGGTAGCGGCTCGAGGGGCGAAAGTCCCTCCGGATTTTGCCGCTGTTCGTGGCACCCGTTTGGTAGTGTCCGGCTTTAGCCGGACCTACTGGCCAACCGCCCGCAGTTGACGGCGTCGTTCCCATACTCCCGTCATCGCTTTTCGAAGTTCTTCGTCCGTGATGTTCAGGTACCGCTGCGTCTGTTTGATGTCGGAGTGACCGAGCATCAACTGGATCGTGCGGATGTCCACTCCATCGCTCAGGAGCCGGCAGGCGCCTTCATGACGGAGGTCGTGCCAGTGCAGGTCGATCTGCCGAAGCTTCTCTCGATCGACGCGAGCACCGTGTTTCGCGCGTTTCGTGTCGTGGCCGTTGGCGACGAGCAGCAGAGACTCCCAAGCGGTCTTGAAGCTCTCCACGTACTCCCCCGCTGGCGACCCAAACACAAACGCGCTCGGACCGAGCGACTTACGCCGGTTGAGAATCGGCGCCAGGCGTCCCTCGGGATCGAACGGGATGCGACGGTTCTCCCGGTCCTTCGCGTGCTTGCCGGGAATGGCGATCTGATGCTTCTCCCAGTCCACGTGCCGGTTCTGGATCCGCAACATCTCGCCCTGGCGAGAGCAGGTCTCGAGCGCGCCGATGAGACGATCGTGCATCGGTGCGCCCACGTACCGGTGCTCAGCGCCGTTCATCTCCGAGCACGCGGCCAAGAGAGCCTGCTCCTCCTGGAGTCCAACTCGACGATCTCTCTTCGTTTCCTCCTTCACTTTGATGCTCACGCCGAATCGATGAAACGGGGTGGTGGTCAGGTACGGCGGATCCTGGAAGCGGCCCCAGTTGATCGCCGCACGCAGCGTGGCCAGCGCTCGGTTCACGGTCGCGATCTGTCGCCCTTTGCGATGAATCGCCTTGAAGCGAAAGATCTCACCCGGCTTTTCCAGTACCCCTACTGGTAGATCGCCGAGCACCCGCTTGATCCCCTTGAGCCGACTGTTCACGGTTACTGGATCGGTCAGGCCCTCCGCCTCGACGTAGTTCGTGAAGTACAGGTCGAGGAAACCGGCAACGGTCAAGCCGACCGCGGGCTTCAGGACGTTGGGTGCCACGTGTGGATCACGGCCGGCCATGATCTCCGCGAGGAACTTCGGTTCCCACACGTGCTCCGCGTTCTGTTTCGACGTGATCGGTGCCGTCGCGCCACGTGCTAGCGCGAAGTCATCGACCGGCATCCGCCACCGCCTGCCCTGGTGCATCACGTCGAACCACCAGGGGTGATTGCAGCGGGGACTCGCCCGACAGCCTTTCTGCTTGCAGATCTTTCGAACAGCCATACGGGTCCTCCTTTCGGTTACGACACTCTCGTGGGTGATCCTCGACGAATCCAGTCGAGGACGTCTGCGGGATGGAACCTCCTTCCTCTGACGCCGAAGCGTTGCGAGACCAGGAGACCGCGCAGGTACGCGCGGCGCACCGTCTCCTCGTGGCAGCCGATGAATTCGGCCACCTCGAACGCCGTCATCAGACGTTTGGGCAACCCGCTCGCGTCGGACGACCCGCCGACCGCGAGTTGCACGTCGGTCGCAGTATCTACCGGATTGAGGTACTCGTGCTTCTTCATGGCTCCTCCGCCCAGCTCTGGCGCCGATCCGAGCTCGACGCCCAAATGTTTGAGTTGACGAAATCGAGCCGGTAAGAGCGGCGACGGTGTTCGTCGGCGCCAAGCCGACGGCCCGTGCGGCGGGCTCGATGGACGGAGTCGGTCGGACCTGATGTCCGGCGCCGATGAGCCGTCGAGATGGAGGCGTCGCTGCGCGGCGCTAAGCGCGGCGTAGCGTGCCTCCGACGATGGCCTTGTGGGCGACCTGTCATTACGACGAAGTCGCACGAAAAGGCGTCTACGCGGTTTTGCTGGCCCATCGGCCGGTGCGCTTGCCGGCGGCAGGCCTAAAGCCTAGCCGAGACGAGCGCGAGGTCGCGTTGAGTACCCGACTACCCAAGGCCTAGGCCTATTGGGGTCCTCGTCGGCTACGACCTTCAACCAACCGTTTCCAGCTGCGGGTGCTTCGGCGCTGTTGCCTGTGGGCGATCAGCTCGAAGACGCTCCACGTGACCTGTGGCCGTCGTGGAGAAGTGGCGACGGATCGCCACGCGAGACGAACACAAATTACGCCTGACTGTGCGACATGTCAAACTCGGCTTTATAAACTCGGCTTTGCGATCCGTAACTCTCCGATTGTCGATTCCTGAGAATAGGGACGCCCTCGCATCTTCCTGGATGTTCGGAGCTTCTCGGCACGGAGGCTTCGCAGAGATTCCGTCAGAATACGTTGAAGACCCGACGCCATCGGACAATCGAGGCCGACCCTTTCGCCGACCGAAGGGGATAGAATGGACAGCAACTTCGCATGACCTTCGCATTCCGCTCACTCTTCAATGACGACCTGTCCGACGGCACGGAAGAGCGGCCGGTCGGGAAACAGACGACTGCGGCCCCGGAGCATCACCCAACCACGGCGGTGCCGGCCGGCCTGCTACAGCCGCTGCCCCCTGCCCAAGCTGCTCTGGCGAGCGACCGTGCCGAACGGTTCGTCAAAGCATTGCAGCCTCACATCGGGACGCCCTACTACAACGCCGAGAGCTTTATCCTCTACAACCGCGATTGCTCTGAAGTCATGTCGGCGATCGCAACGGCCGGCGAGCATGTCGAACTGACGGTGACCTCGCCCCCATACAACATCGGCAAGGCCTACGAGACAAATCTTCCGCTCGCGGAGTACATCGAGTGGTGCGCTCGTTGGGCGCGACAGGTTCGTGACGTGACGCACCAGAACGGCACCTTCTGGTTAAATGTCGGTTACCTCGCTGTCGAGGGAAAGGGGAAAGCCGTCCCCATCGCGTACCTCCTCTGGGATCATGTTGACATGTACCTGCAGCAGGAGGTCGTATGGCATTACGGTGCCGGCGTTTCGACGAAGCGGTCGTTCGCGCCCCGCAATGAGAAGTGGCTCTTCTACACACGGAGCGCCGAGGTGTACACCTTCAACCTCGATGATGTGCGCGATCCCGACGTGAAGTATCCGAATCAAAAGAAGAACGGAAAGCTCCGCTGCAACCCACTGGGTAAGAATCCGTCGGACGTCTGGAGCATTCCGAAGGTGACCACCGGCGCGAACCGCAGTTCGAAGGAACGGACCGACCACCCGGCGCAGTTCCCTTTGGCGGTCGTTGACCGGATTGTAAAGGTGAGTTCGAACTATGCCGAGGTCGTGCTTGATCCGTTTTCAGGATCGGGCTCGACCGGAATTGCCGCCGTTGGGAACGGCCGCGTGTACGTCGGCTGCGAGGTGCGCGAGGACTACTGTGACACGGCCGTGGAGCGGCACCAGCGGCTCCTCGCGATGCGGTCGGAGCCGTTGACGCAGGCGGCGCTCTCGCTACTTTGAGTACAGCGTTCGCAGCTTGTAGGTGTAGGCCTCTGGTCTGACCCGAGACTGCTGCCCGGTTGCGGCCGCCTGCGCGATCCAGTCGTTGTGGTCGAGCCAACCGAATCGAATGATGCGGAGGGCCGGTCGCTCCGCGCCTCCGAACTTCTCGAAGTTGATCGTCAGGTAGTAGCCGGATTTGCCCTTGCGTCCGACTTCGCTCACGAGCGAGGGCTGCGCATAGCTTCGGTTCCCGAAGACCTGGCTCGCGTTTGAAGATGTTTTAATCTCCACAGACTTGGTCGCGTCACCCACGCAGACCAAGTCCTTCTCCTTGCTCCCCTGCTGACGCCGCCACGCACCCGGATATCGGCGTTGAAACTCCAAGGGGATCAGTTCGTGCAGCAGGAACCCCATGATCTGCGGCTCTGGCTCAATGTCGGGGCCGATCCGATAGCTGCCGATCTTCGTGTTGAAGATGTCCTCCCAGCACGCAAGTACGACATCACGAATCTCATCTAGCTGAAGCGGGTGCGCGTTGAGCAGCGCATCGGTCACACCGCTCCACGTGTGCTGCTTGCCCTCCGGGTACGGCGATGCGACGCTCACCGATCAACCCCTTTGAGGAGTTCGGCCAGCGTGAGGCCAAGTGCCTTTGCGATCGCGTGGAGGTTGCGAAGCGTGGGATTACGTTCACCCCGTTCAATGCCTCCGACGTAGGTGCGGTGGAGACCCGCGACTTCAGCAAAGCCTTCCTGGGAGAGGCCTGCCGCTTCACGCAGCTTTCGAATCCGGGCACCAGCGGCCAACGCAAGCCGATCATTCACAGCTTCAGCAAAGCCTGACTGATGACTACGCGTCTACAGACTATGAGTAGCGTTCGCGAGAGCGGAGCGCTATCGGTCAAACTTCTCGATACGGATAGCGGCCAACGATGCGGGTGCGAAAGAACTGCCCCTTGGAACTCGAGAGCATCAGTCCCTGGAACAGGAACTCTGGCACGCCTTCATAGCGATAGACAGGCCCTTTTCTGAACTCGATCTCGAGAATCGCGCACGACGCATCGTAGCCAACTGACGCGAGAGACGACGACGCAACGCGCTGACGCTGCATATCGCCTCATTCGCCGAATGGCGTCATATGGCCACGCCAGAAAGGCACATCGCCTCCTCGATCTGGTGCACGTCTAGTCGAGTTCATGCAGCGGATAAACAGAACCATCAAGAGTCAACAACACCGAAGCGTCAGCCGCGCTGTAAGGCCTGGTCCGCGCGCGCCAACTGGTGTGCAGTGAGCGAACTGTGGCATCTCCCAACAAAATGGCTCCTGGCGGTGCAACTTCCTGGATCTTGGTCGCCAGATGAGCGACCGCGCCAACGAGGTCACTCTGGCGCTTCGTTCTGGCGCTTCCGATCATGGTCACCGCTGCCTCTCCTGAGTCGATTCCGATGCGTACTTGCACAAAGGGGAACCCGGCTTCAACCAATTCGAGATTCACAACTTCGATGACTCGCCGTAGTGTGAGAGCACAGTCTGCCGCTAAATCGTTCTTGGTGATATAGCTGGGCTCGTTGAAGTATGCAATCAAACCGTCGCCCGTGTATTTCAGTACATGGCCCAAGAAGTGAGGGATGACTTCACTCATCTCGTCCAGGATAATCCGCATCATCCGCTCGAATCGGCGAATCGGGAGCGTAGCAGCGATTCGAGTCGATCCCACGATGTCGATGCTGAGCACCACGAAGCCCAGTTCCTTACCGACAAGTTCATCGAGGTTCTCGGCAGAGCGGTCACTCGCCGGCTCGTCATCTAGCGCGAGTGCATTCAGAGACTTCCTAACGACTTCTCGCCGTGCCTCAGCATACGCAGCCGAGTCCGAGATCGTCTGACGCTGCGCAAACATCGGCAGCGGTCCGCTTCGATTGAAACCGTCGACGATCACGCGCAATGGGATAACCGCGCGTTCGAGGCGATCGAAGAGACATGGCTCGCCGTCGACCACTATCTGCTCGTAGCGATCAGGATGCGGCAGGAGCTCGATTTTGAGGCTGCCGTCTTCTGCTTCCCCGAGGACCCGAATTTGGAAATCTAGCCTTTGACGTTCATTCATGTTGTCGCCCTCTCGGGTGGACCTCGATGGATTTTGCGTCGTCGGGGGGCGATCTGTACTCTTGGAGCGGCGTCACCGGTTTCGTGCGGCGCTCCAGACGACAGAATATCATCGCCAGTTTCCGGATAAGCGCCGTAAATGCAATCGGTTCCGCCTCTGCTCGCCGTCGTCCGCCCAAGGAAGAAGACGGCGTAGGCACGACGTTTCGGCGATACTCTGGCGAGCGTGTACCGATGAACTACGACGGGCTGGAATCGGCCTACTGGACAGCACAGATCGAACGCGTCGAACGGCTACGGGGCCGCATTGCTGATCGTGCGGGGGCTCCGGTTGGCCGAGTCGTGCCGGATGACACCGACCTTTCCATTGGTTCGGGGAGACGACTCGACCTGACCGTCCTGTTCCTCGACATCAGCGGGTTCTCCCAGCGGCCATCTGGAACCGCCGATGAACAGGAATTGATGCTGCGGGTCCTCAACTTATTCATGAGCGAAATGATCAAGATCGCGGAGGATTACGGCGGATCTGTCGAGAAAAACACCGGTGACGGATTGATGGCCTATTTCGAAGACGAAGCGGACGCCAACTCGACGAAGCGCGCGGTTGCCTGTGCTTTAACGATGTGTGCGGCCAACGATTCATTGATCAGCCCCATTCTGCGTGCGACAGGAGTCCCGCCGCTAGAGTTTCGTGTCTCGATGGACTACGGCCCAACAATGATCGCGCGAATCGGAGCGGCCCAGCGATTCAATGCGAACGTAGCCATCGGAAGCACCGCCAATTTCGCCTCGAAGATGTTGGGGAATCTTCGTGCCGGGGAGATCGGCTTGGGCACCATGGCTTGGGCGAGGCTGCCGGAGTATTGGAAGAACACGTGGACACAGATCTCACCAGTGAACACTGGCTGGGTGTGGCGCTTCAATAATCAGCCCTACGCCTTGTTTCTGTACACCGGACGATGGGCCAATTTGATATGACTGACAACCGGACAGACTCACAGGCATCGCGAGGACAAGCTGGAAGTGGACTCCCGGTGCCCGCCGCGCTGAGCGCGGAATCTCTTCCCGTACCACAGCGGAGAGAATCCGAAGAAAGGCCGATCTCTCCCGTAGACGCCCTCGCGAGCGGCGATATGGATGCCCGCACGAAGTTCGTTGGGTCTGTTCACGAGTACGTTCGCGAATACATTAGGCTCGCCGATCAGAAGGCCACGTTCTTCTTTGCAGGTGCGACAGCGCTTCTGGCGTTCTTGTTCAAGAACGAGGTTTCTGCCAGATGGCTGAAGGCACCCCTGTCGTGGAACCTCCTCGACATCATCGCGTTGGTCGCGATGGTCGGGCTTGCGATCGGCGCGTTCCTCGCACTCTTAGTTGTCATTCCACGAACACCCGGATCGAGGCGAGGCTTCATCTTCTGGGAAGCCGTCGCTGAGTACCGGCAGCGGGCGAGATTATGCGGACGATCTGGCGACGTTGTCTGCAGCCACACTGTTTCAGATCAAGGCGGAGCATACGTTCGACCTGGCGTGTGTATGTCGCCGCAAGTACAGGATGCTTCGATGGTCCCTGCGGCTAGGTGCCGTTGGCCTAGCGGCATCTCTGGTCGTGTTCTTGTTTCTGACGGCTTCCGGCACCAGAAAAGCTGACGCAACTTCGCCGGCACCTGTTTCGACCACTTCTCCCTGAACGTAGCTGTGGGTGGTCGGCACACACTCGACGGCATCATTGAAACGCAACTGCGACCCGCGCAGCCGGCCGCCCGGCCTGAGCCCAGTCCGCGCTGGCGTCAATGCAACGGGCTGCATGCGGCCCAGGAGTTTCCGCCTGGAGTTGCTGGCTGATGGCCGACGCTCGATAGGTGCCTAGTGCGGAAGCGATTGGCGCGGGTCAAGGCCGCGCAGCGCCGACGGAACGGAGGGTAGCCTTGACCCGCGCCAACGCTTCCGCAAAATGGATGTCGGAGCGTCCCGCGACGCTCAGGCAGCGGCCAGCCGGCAGTCGCCAATCATGGCCCTGTGCTCGGCAGCGTCAAGGCACCACGCTGCGCGCGGTCCCGGAGGGCTTCGGCCCTGACGCCGACTGCGCGCAGGGCGCTGCGCTGTAGGCGCTTGTCGCCGGCTGCCAAACGACCTGGCTTCGCTGCTGAATGACCGGAGCCCCACGTGTTGACAGGCCGCTCCCGACCATCTACCGTGACCATATGAACGTTGACCTGACGCCGGACCAGCGGGCAATGGTGAAGCGGGCCATCGAAAGCGGCCGGTTCAGCCACGAGGAAGAGGCCGTGCAGGAGGCGCTGGCGCTGTGGGAAGAGCGCGAGCGCCGGCGGCTGGAGATCCTGGCGTCGCTCGACGAGGCAGAGGTGTCGCTCGCTCGCGGCGAGGGCCGACCGATCACGGAAGAATCCATGAAGGCGCTCGCCGAGGACGTCAAGCAGCGCGGGCGCGCGCGACTGGCTGCGGAACGCAATGCGTCTCACTGATGGACTTCCGCGTCGCACCGCAGGCTGAATCCGACCTGGACGAGATCTGGTACTTCCTCGCAACCCAAAGCAGCAACATCGACGTCGCTGACCGCGTGATCGACTCGATCACCGCGCGCTTCGCACTGCTCGCCCGCCAACCGTACATCGGCCGTCGGCGCGACGAAGACCTGCGACCCGGCGTCCGGAGTTTCGTGGTCGGAGACTACCTGATTGCATACCGCGTTGACGGTGACAACGTGCTGATCCTGCGCGTGCTGCGCGGGAGCCGTGACATCGAGGCGCTGTTCCGCGATTAGCTCGGCGTCTCCACCCCGGTCACGCGCGGCCGTTCGATGACGTCCTGGACGCATATCTGCCACAGGCAGGGCCGCACTCTGACCACCGGACAGCCAGCGATCCTGTCCTCGATCCTGCACATGATCTACGCCGCGTTTTGAACACTCAAATGGGCACGGCGCCGGCCCACCGCGAAGACATCAAGATAGCCACCGGGAACCGTGGCGTGAACGACCCTTGAGCGCGCGCGGGGCGAGGTTCATCGCGCGAAGGCGGGGTCGTTCACGCCACGGTTCCTCTCCCATCACAACCGGAACAGCTGTCAGGGGCGGCAGAAAACGCCGCCCCATCAGAGCAGAGCTGCCAACGCGCAAGTTGTTGCCGCGCAGGCGCATTCACGCACGACCGATGCTGCGATACCAGTCTCGCGTCAACTGCTCGGTGATGGAGAGCGGCGGAGGCGCAGGGGGTTGAGACGGTGTGGAGGCTGTGGCCCCCTCCTCGACCCTCTTGGGCGACGAACGGACGAGGCTCACCAGGGGAGAGAGATGGTCGTACGAGAGCAGCAAGACATGCGATTCGATGCGTGCGGTTCCACGCGCCAATGCCTCCCCGATCGCCGTGGACGAGATCAGCTCGAACACGCTGTCGCCATCGGTTAACCAGCGGCGATAGAGCATCTGACAGCGCGGCGTGGCGAAGGCTCGATGAGCCTGCCAGAAGCGCTCGTCAGAGTGACAGCGGGCGCGCAGATCCGACGTCTCCCGACGCGCGTGGCAGTACCACTTGAGCTCGGCGATCGTGTCCGGCGCAAACCGGCCCGTGAGCTCCTCGCGTGCCGCGTGTTCGAACGCCGACATCATCCCAGCGGCCCGTCGTAGGAAGAGCAATCGGAGCGTCCATCCCGGCAACGCTCGTAGCAGCTCGGCATGCCGTTGGAGGAACCTGCGCAAGTCTGCGTCGAACGGGCTGGTGACCAGGAAGAGAAACACCACGCGGCCGTTCGGCCCGACGCCGATCGGCAGACCATCCGGGAACAGACGCAGCCGGCCTGATGAGGGCTTCCCTGCGGTGATATGCGGCAGCCGCTCGGGCGGCAGCGACGGCGCCATCAGGTTGAAGAACGCGACCTTTTCATCTTCGGTCGCGAGCCAGATGAGCTCGGGGTTGCTGATGACGCCATCGAGGAGCCTCACGCGGTCTATCGCTTGCCTCGCGGATACCGGACGGCGGTAGCGACTCTGAGGCTGGCCGATGGCGCGATAGAGCGCCTGGTGATGGACGTGATAGAGCGCCGCGCGGTTGTGGAGACAGTCGCTCGCGGTCGCGTAGCCGCGCTCGATGAGCTTGCCGAAGAACTTGGTCACGTTGTGGCCGTACGCGGTGCCGGCGAGCCTCGCGTATTGACGCGGCACACACACGCCGGCATGCAACATGACCGTGACCAGGAACCGCGCCTGGCGCGCGGTGAAGCCGAACTTCCCGACGGCTTGAACTCGCTCATCGAAAGTCATTTCCAGAACTCCTCGGCCAGCCCGCCGTGGCGTCCGCCGCCACCGCTGCGGCCACTGATTCGCGCGCTGGATCCACCGTAGCAACTGAAGCCGGAACGTGCCGCCGCAGACCCGTGCGCGCCGCGGTAATGCACGGTGACCACCTCGACGTCCACGTGGTCCCAGCGTCCGTCGGACTCCTCGTATTCGATGCGGGCGTCAGGGAAATGGACCTGCTCGTCGAAGTACGGCAGGTCGTGCTCGCGGGCCCATTCCTCGATCTCGTGAGGCTCACGATCGGGATGGCCGTCGTAATCGTCGCGGTCGCGATCGTGCTCGTGGAGCCACTTCTGGTAATCGCGCTTGAGCTCGTAGTCCAGGATGACCCGATCGACCCGCGCGCCGCGCTCTTCCAGGCGCTCCGCTTCGCGTTCGAAGGCGCGATAGACCTGCACGTCGTGCTCCAGCTCCCGCTCGCGTTTGACGCCCGCGTAGAAGGTCTGACCGCCTTCCCTGTCGCGGTCACGGTGGCTATCGAGCAGGCTGCGGCCCTCCTTCGTCAGCGATACGGCGTGGTCGCGCGAACCAGGAACCCGCGTCGTCTCGACTAACCCCTGTTCGCGGAGATGTCGAAGGTCACCGGATCGCGGATCGGCAGGGCGATCGTGATGGTCTCGGAGATCACGACTGGAGACCACTCGAAACGCGCCGACGGTTGCGAGCGTTCGCGATTCCGAACCGCGCAGCGCGTACTCGCGATCCCGGTCACGCACGATCTCGCGCTCGCGCTCTCTGGGCAGATCGAGGTCGCGAATGAAGACATCGCGCGGATCACGATCGCGATCGCGGAGATCCTCAGTGCGATCGCGTGCGTCATCGAAGTCACGTGGATCGAAATCCATGGAGACCTCCGGTGGGTTCAACGTCTATGGAGACCGATATTTCTTCGAGGGGCGAAAGTCGACTGACAAATGACTGACAATGCGTAGCGGCTCGGGGTAGTCTCGGGTGGTCGGGGGTTTGACAGAACGGCAATGAAATCAGGGGCAGCGGCTTAGCGCTGCCCCCGGTTGCCTCCTTTCGCGGAACTTCTAAGCCGGGGGTCGCAGGTTCGAGTCCTGCCGGGCGCGCCATGTTTTCGATCCTCCATGGACAGTCCATGGACAATCGGTAGGGGCTCATGTTCTCGTGCCCGTTGGCGACCTAGGAGCAACGACTCCCGGGCCGTCTTGAAGTTGGCCACGAACTCGCCAGCTGGCGATCCGAACACGTACGCGTTCGGGCCGAGAGACGCGCGACGCCTCAGGACTGGCGACAAGCGTCCTTGTGGGTCGAATGGGATGCGGCGATTCTCCGCATCCTTCGCGTGACGACCAGGAATGGCGATCTGGTATCGCTCCCAGTCGACGTGCCGGTTCTGAATCCGCAGCATCTCGCCTCGCCGACAGCATGTCTCCAAGGCGCCGCGGCCCTTCCGGTACGCCGCCTTGAAGCGAAGCACCTCTAACGGCTTCTCCAGCACCGTGACGGGTTGACCGGTGGTCGGTCGTACGGATCGTTGCATGGTTGGGCGCGAGCGCTCGCGCCCATGCGCGCCTCCGCGGCCAACCACGTTAGGTCGCGGCTGTCATATTCGCGCTAACATCCACGGGCACAGAGACATGCGGTCAGAGTACCGATGTTCGACG
Source organism: uncultured Acidobacteriota bacterium (assembly GCA_963840225.1). GTDB lineage: Bacteria > Acidobacteriota > Vicinamibacteria > Vicinamibacterales > CAVVIG01 > JBLMXQ01. The sequence goes on along the minus strand of CAWIYH010000002.1, from coordinate 1,407,094 downwards.
CCACTGCGGATAGCCGCGAGGTCATGCGAGCGGTCTACTCCAAAAGTAGTTGGGCGGACTGACTCAACCTTCTGGCAGATCACGCGGGCGAAGAGCAATATCGGGGAATGCTTTGAGCACCCCTTTGTCGAACGTCACCAGCGGACATCCTGTGCGCGCGGCGAGTTCGACGAACAGCGTGTCGTACACCGAGAGCCCCGACGCTACGGACCGGAGCAGTGCGCCCTGGCACAGCGTCGCCGTCGCGACGGTCTCGATCCCAAGCCGCCGCGCGAGGCCCAATCGCACGGGGCCCTCGTCGGGCGGGAGGACGCCCGAGCGAACCGCCATCCAGAGAACGTTGGTCAACTCAGCCTCCCAGTGGGCCGGCGCCAGGGGATTGACTGCCGTACGCAACGCGCTCCGGGCCTCGTCCACGAAGGCCTCGGTGCCGAGCAGCAGGTACGCGACGACGTCCGTGTCGACGACGACCTTCACGGGCGCCCCACTCCCATCCACGCATCAATTTCCGTGGCCGTGGGCCGCCGCGTTTGCTTGTTCCATCCCGCCTCGATTTGGTCGAGCACGGCCCGTCGCTCGGCGACATACCCCTCGATGAGATCCCGGACTTCTTGTTCCATCGAGCGGTTGTGCCGGCGGGCGAGGGCCTTGAGGGACTGGACCACCTTGGGGGGCACGTTCCGCACCGTAATCGTGGGCATGGCCGACTCCTATGCTAGCACTATGCTAGCACATGGCGGACCACCCAACAAACGCTTGCAGCCGACGGCCGCTGGGTCCATGATCGGCCTCGGCTGAAGCGCGAGCGTTGGGCAGTCGAACTTCCGGAGTTATCTAGACCTGCAGATGAGCGAACGTCGATGACGAAGACCAGGCGCAATCGTACCGTTGTGGCAACGCCGCGCCACGCGCGCGTCGTTCGCCTCACGCACTGGCTTACCACCATTGCGTTTTTCGCGCTGTTGGTGAGCGGTATCGAAGTCGTCCTCTCGCATCCGCGGTTCTACTGGGGAGAAGTCGGTAACGTCAACACGACACCGCTGTTCTCGATTCCCGTACCGTCATCGCGGGAGACGGTTCCTACGGGCTACGGATTCGTCCTGCCGGACCAGAACGGGTGGAGTCGGTACCTGCATTTCCAGGCCGCATGGCTCGTGCTCATCACGGGCCTCGTGTACCTGATCGCCGGTCTCCGCACGGGCCACTTTCGACATGACCTCGTGCCCTCGGCGTCGGATCGTTCGTGGCGCGCGCTACGCGCAACCATGACCGAGCATCTGCGATTCGCCGCGTCGGCGTTCGGGGATCCCTGGTCGTACAACGCGCTGCAGCGCATCTCGTACCTTGTCGTCGTCTTCGTCCTTTTCCCGTTCGTTATCTGGACGGGACTCGCGATGGCGCCGGGCTTCACTGCCGTGTTCCCGTGGAGCGTGATCAGCCTCGGTGGACGCCAATCGGCCCGCACGCTGCACTTCGTCGTTACAATCGCGCTCGTGTTCTTTACCGTCATGCACGTCATGATGATCATTCTCGCGGGATTCCGGTCACGCGTGCGCGCGATGATCACCGGCGCCGCGGAGACGCAACGATGAAAACGATCACCCGTCGCTCACTCCTCGCCGGCGGCGGCGTCGCCGCTTTGGGGGCGCTCGTCGCGTCCGGCCGCCGGTTCGGCCTCGTTCCACCGGATTGCCGCGGGCCCTACGGTCCGGGCGAAACGCTCTCCTATGCGGCGCACCGTCTCTTCGGACGCCACGCCATGGCGCGAGAATTTCCGCACGAGATGATTTCGGCCAGGCCATTCGCGAACGCCATCTATCCGCCCCTTAACGACTCGTTCAAACGCCAGCAAGCGGAGAACTTCGTGGACTGGCGACTCCAGGTGGAGGGTCAAGTGAATCGCACGGTCTCCCTCTCGCTCGGCGAGCTGCGTGCGATGGAGCGCCGGTCGCAGGTCACCGAAGTAACGTGCGAGGAAGGCTGGTCGTACATCGCCGAGTGGACCGGCACGCCCCTAGCGACAGTGCTGAGCTCAGTCGGCGTGCGGTCGTCGGCACGTTACGTCGTCTACTTTTCGTCCGATCCCGAGTGGTGGGAGAGCATCGACATCGACGAAGCCATGCATCCGCAAACACTCCTGGCCTGGGAAATGAACGGCGCCGACTTGCCCGTGCCGTTTGGCGGACCGTTGCGCATGCGCGTCCCGCGCCAGCTCGGCTACAAGAGCGTCAAGTTCATCGACCGCATTGTCGTGGCCGATTCGGTCGATGGATTTGGCGACGGCACCGGACAGTCGGCGGTGAACAAGGGATACGCGTGGTACGCGGGGATCTGAACAAGATCAGATCCGACGGCCGCGAACGGCTGTCTAACCACGCATTGCAGCCGACGGCCGCTGGTACGATCATGAGCGGCCGCGGCTGAAGCGGCGCGTTGATATGACTTGGGTTGTCAAAATGAATCGAGGTCCCGAACGAAGAATTCTTACCCGTCAGCGCTCTTTTCTGTGTTCGTGTCTGGACACACCCGGGTCAGCGCCGAGGCGGAGCCAGTAAGAGCGACGGTTGATCCTGCTGATATCCGTGGATTGGGTACCACCGTACTGTGATCCGTCGCGCGCCTGCCTCGCTCTAGGCACGAGGGTCAGCCGAAGCCGCCTCTTAACGTCGTCGAGGGTTACGCGGAAACCGGGGCCGCACCTCGACGCCGACCCGAGACTTGTGGTGACGTGATCAGGCGGTCACAGCGACCTCCTTTGCGATCGCCCACATGAACGCGATCAATTCACGCGCGATGGCGGTGACTGCGACGTTCGGATGCTTGCCGCGCGCGGTCAGCCGGCGAAAGCGCTTACACAGCCGGACCTGTGCCTTCCACCCGATGTCTTGAATCGGCTTCGGCAAGGTGTCGATCCGAGTCTGGATGTGTTGCGACACCTTGGCCGGATGGCGATATGCCCACGCCGCTTCGATGAGCGCGCGCCGGGCGCGGCCGTTGCCCGCTTTGGTGATACCGCCTTGGCGACGCGCCGGCCCGCTCGAGTGCTCCGACGGAATCAGGCCGACGAACGCGGCGAGTTGGCGCGGCGAGTCGAAGCGCGTGAGATCGCCGAGTTCGGCGACGACGGTGAGCGCCACGAGGAATTGGACGCCGCGCAGAGCTTGCAGCGCCTGGATGAGATGCAGCATCTTCCCGTCACTGATGCGGCGCGCGACGCACCGCAGGAGTGCTGAGTGCGGAATCGTATCGAAGTACTTGGACAAATCAGCGTCAACCACTTCGGTGTGCCCCTCGTCAATCGCCAGGTGGACGCGCCGCACGGCATCGAGCGCCCCGCGTTTGGGACGGTACCCGTAGGCCGCCTCATCGAAGTCCGCTTCGAAAATCGGTTCAAGCACCAGCGTCGCGGCGGTCTCCACGACCCGGTCGCGGATCGTGGGAATACCGAGCGGGCGCTGGCCCACGCCACTGGCTTTCGGAATCATCACGCGTCGGACCGGCTGCGGTTTGTAGCGTTCCGTCCGAATCTCCTCTCGCAATTCGCCGAGCCAGCGCTCCACCCCGTAGACTTCGATGCGCGCAAAGGTTTCCCCGTCCACACCTGGCGCTCCGCCGTTGGCTCGGCTGAGCGCAAACGCGTGGGCGAGGATGTCTTCGCGCCACACCTTGTCGTACAGAAAATGGAACCGCCGCGTCGGCTCCTGCTTGGCCTTCACGTACAGCGCTCGTTGGAGCGTCCGGATTCGTTCGGGAGTTGCCAGGCTCACGCCAATCCCCCTCTCCTCAGCTCGTCCAAGCACACCTCGAACCAGGGCTCCTTCCCTCCACCGGCGTTACCCGGTTTCCGCAGTACTGTGAGCCCCTCCGACACCTGTCGTGCCCGTCTCCCGATGGAACCGTTGCCAGGTGTCCCCGGCAGCCCGACAGGCCTCCCGTGTTGCGAATCACCGCGTGTGTACGTGTCGCGCCCACTACCCCGGCGAGCAGGTCGACCTTCGCATGTCGGTCGTTCTGGTCGACCTCGACGGCCTTCGTCTATTGAGAGGAGACTCGGCGCCCGCATTCAAACTTTCGAGGCCTGCTCAGGCTTCACTCACGTTGCGGCCCGTACACTTGCTGGCCCGCCCGAAGCGGACCTCTGTCCCCGGGGCTTCGATGGTTCGGTCGCCCTCGCCATCTCCCGGGTAGCTACCAAGGCGTACCGACACCTCCTCGGACCGGACTCTCACCGGCTGCGTTGATTCACCTTTCACGGCGCACTCTCAGCTATCTTGGCAGGGAGGGCTGGTACGGCGCTTCCGTTCGGCGCTCGAGTCCTCGCCGGGCACCAGGCCCAGATACGACTCCACCGCGTGCGCGCCGGGGAAGCGACTGATGTCATCGAGCGCCGCCACAAACCGTACAGCCGTGGCCGGTCCGACCCCGGGCGTGGTCATCAGCCGTCGTGCGACCGGATCGGCCTTGGCGACCGCCGCGAGTTCGCGATCGGCCTGACTGATTTCCCCGTTGAGGGCATCGATCATTCGGAGTTGCCGCTCAATGTACGTGGGAACCGACATCTCGGAAGAGAGCGCTCGCACACGGGTCGGAAACGTCGAGAGTTCCCCGCTCCTCGGCCGACATCCCTCGGCGCGCAACCACCCACGGACCGTGTTCACGAGCTTCGTACGCGCGCCGACCAAGGCTTCTCGCGTTCCGCACATCGTCTTTCGTTCACGCGACGCCCGACTGGGCACGTGCACGGACGGCAGGTCGATCCGGCACGACACCTCGCTGAGGACCCGGGCATCGCGCCGATCGGTCTTCAACCGTCTGGCTCCCACACCCAGCGACCGCACCAACGTCGCGGGCACGACGCGCACGTCGTGTCCAACGGCAAGGGCGGCATCCGCGACCGCGAACGCGTCGGTGCACGTTTCGACGACCACCCGACTCTTCGGGCGGGTGGCGAGGTATCCACCCAGCGTCGCGGTCAGGCATCGCCGTTCCTCAACGATTTGCCCGTCGCTCCCGCGCACGCAAATTTGGGATTCCTTTCCGCCCAGATCGATCGCAAGATGTTCCACGGCTGGCCTCCTTCGTCTGTGCCTCGAGCACGTTCACGCGAGCGACTGTAACAGTCAGCTCGTCGCGATCGCGGCCAGCCACTTCATCTAATCTGTTTTGAGGTGTCCACCGAGGTGCCACTGCCACGCCGCTCTCCGCGTCCTTCAGGATTCCGAGGTGACGTCCTAAACTTCCTGTAAAAGCAAAGAGGCGTTGGTATCCTCCTGGTGACTCAAACCAGGCGGCTCCGTTAGCAGCGGGGCCGGAGGAGATCAACGCCATGAAGAGAGTACCACCGAGCATTCGACTGAAGGAAGAAATCGAAGGGATGCTGGGCGCCACCGAGGCGCCGCCAGCGACGGAAGAAGCGCCGATGGCGGGCTTCATCGGCCGGCTCGCACGCTACATGCTGCAAGTCGCCATCGAGGCGGAGGCCACCGCGTTTCTCGGGCGTGGACATTATCGCCGCGGCGATCGGCAGCGCGTCGGCTGGCGCAACGGCTATGAGCCGAAACAGGTGCAGACTGAGGCGGGCGCGCTGGAGCTCGCGGTGCCGCAGTTGCGCGGGACCGAAGACGCGTTTCGGCCGACGGTCGTCGACCGCCTGCACACCCGGACGGGCGATCTCGAAACGCTCGTGCGCGGCATGTATGTGCGCGGCCTGTCGACGCGGGACGTCAGCGCGTTGTATCACGATACGTTCGGGGCCAGTCGCTTGAGCAAGAGCACGGTGAGCCGCGTGACGCAGCAGTTGAACCAGGAGTTCGAGACGTGGCGCCGGCGAGACCTGAGCGAGCTGCCGGTCGTCTACCTGTTTCTCGATGGCCAATATCACGCGGCGCGGCGCGGATCGGACGAGAAGGAAGGCGTGCTGTCGGCCTACGCGCTGCTGGAGGACGGGCGCCCGGTCCTCCTCCATCTGGATCTCGGGCCGCGCGAATCGTACGACGCCTGGCTCAGTTTCCTGCAGGATCTCGTCGCGCGGGGACTGCGGGATCCGCTGCTGGTCGTGATGGATGGCGCGCCTGGGTTGATCAGGGCCGTGAAACGCGTGTGGCCGCGCGCGTATCGGCAGCGATGCCAAGTCCACAAGATGCGCAACGTCCTCGCGAAGCTGCCGCGCCTGATGCAGGCGAAGATGAAGGGTTTGGTCCAGCAGATCTTCTTGGCACCGACCTACGCGGCTGCGGTGAAGCGCGGCCGCGACCTCGTCGCGAAGTTCAAGGACCGGTATCCGGCCGCAATGGAATGTCTCGAGCGCGACCTCGAGGAGTGCGTCACCTATTTGCGGTTCCCAGCACCGCATCACGTGCGGATTCGGACGACAAATCGCCTTGAGCGACTGAATGGTGAAAGCCGACGGCGCACGAAAGTGATTCCACGGTTCCCGACCGAGCGCTCGTGCCTCTCGTTGTTATATGCGAGCTTGATCACCGCGTCGAAACACTGGCGCGGAATTCAGATGACGGTTCGGGATGTGAAGCAATTGCAGCAGCTCCGTGCAGCGATCGCGGCCCCGACGAAGGAGGAAGCCGCCGCGTGACGGTGACAGGGGGATAACAACGCCCTCACGCTTTTACAGGCAAATTAGGACTTGACCGATTCCGACGATCTGGCTCTCACTGAACTTCGACTTCCGCATGACCGCTCCTGACCCGGAGCAGTCTACCTTCGAGTGTCAATCGATCGGGGAAGCTTACGCCTTGACGCGCCCAAGAGCTCCCGCCGAATCAAACGCTGGAGCGACGGCAACGTCAACGTCGAACGAGCTTCTTCACCAACCGTCCAACCTCAGGGAGGTTGAGGATTTCGCTGGGTCTCGCCACCCTCACCGCTTGATATTGCTTCCGATCGAAGTGGTCCGGGCGCCGTATTCACCGTGACGATGAATTCGGCATCTGCCGCAAGGGCGGACTCCAGGAAACGGTTATCGGGTTCGTGCCGGATGAGACTGAGCTCGGTCAGTGGATAGCAGACAGGAAAGCTCTCGACGATCTCGGCGACGAACTCCGGGTGGTCGCCCAAGACGTCCGCGTACTCTTCCAGGATGGCCGTCAGCATCAACGCAGCCATGGGGTGACAGTGAAGCCTGGCGTACGTCGGGCGTCAACGCCACGCGCACTCTATCGCGTGTTGGCATCCCGGTTTCGAGATCAAATCCCATGAGCCCGGGTCGACGTCTTCTGGGGAAACAAGCGGTACGTCCCCCTGACCGGTTCACAGAGCAACTACCGAACGACGAGGGAGACGCAGTGGATCACCTTCCCTGTCCCGCGACGAATATCCATCCGATGCCTCCCGCCGCCGGCCCGTCTCCTAACTCGGAGGGCGGTGTCACGCGATACTCGGTCGCTGACCGCCTCGACTGAAGATGCGACGATATCCGCCGGCGATGAGCGCCGTGACGTCGGCGAGCACGCGAGGTGCGGTCAGACCACCAGGATAGGCGAGGTATCGAGGCGTCCACTCAGGACGGAACTTCTGCTTGAACGTGCGCACGCCCTGGAAGTTGTAAAACGCCTCACCGTGGCGATAGACGAAGGTCACGACCTTTGTCCATGGTGGTGCCACATCGGAGGCTTCGAGACCCGATAGCGGGGCCATGCCGAGACTGAATGCGTGATAGCCCGCGTCACGTCCCCATAGCATGAGCTGGGCGAGGAGCGCATCCATGACGCCGTTCGGCGCGGTTCGCCGGTGCCGAATGAGATCCGCGCTCAGCTCCACCTTCGACGGTCCCAGCCAGAGGTTTGCGAACGCCTCGATCCGACCGCCGCGCTCGATCACGGCCACGGGACACCGCACCAGATAATCGTCACGATAGAACCCCAGTGAGAATCCCTTCTCCGCCACACGCCGCTCCGCGAGCCATTCGTTCGAAATGTCCTTCAGCACCGGCAGCACCGCTCCCACCTGATCCCGCGGAATGACCCGGAAGCGGCCGCCCTCCTTCTCAACTCGGTGGACCGCGACGCGCAGCGCTCTCCGTTCTGGGCCTTCAAGCGAGAACTGATCGAGGGCAACTCGCGCTTCATCGCCGATTTGCAGGAATGTGAAGCCGAAGTCCGCATAGATATGCAGGGCTTCGCTTGTCACTTCGTAAAAGACTGGAATCGTGTCGAAGTCGTCGCAGCGCTCCAAAAACGTACGAACCAACGGTTTCATGACCGCTGCAGGTCCAACTGGATTACCCAGTGCCACCCACGTCCTTCCTTGTACACCGTACATGATGTATCCGGTGCGTTGCGCATTCCACAGAAGACGTTTGTCGCAGAGATACGCAAGATAGGGCATCGTGGCCTGCTGCGTGGCGATGACGCGCTCGACATCCTGCAGATCGCCAGCGGAAGGGATCTGTGGATCAGGCGTCGCTGGCCTCAACAGCCACGCCAGACTGAAGCCAAGGATCACGATGGTGACGCCAACCGACGCGCGTAGAAACCGGGACGCCGCAGCGTCGAACTCAAAACGCCAAAAGAGATCGCGGGAATACTCGACACGGTGAAACATGATCAATCCAAGTCCCAGCGATCCTGCGGCAACGGCTCCGATCGCAATCCACCAACGCCGCGAGGGCGGAAAATCCAACAGCGCTGCTTTTCGATCGAACTTCTGATGACCAAGAAGCAGGGGTAATGCCAGGACCACCATCACGAAGGGTTGTCCGTAGCCAGCGCCCTTGAAGGCTGACGCGACGATGCCGATTGCGACCCCGGCAAGAGCCAGGTAATACGCGGCGTCGAGACGCCGAGCCACCCCATGCGACACGAACAACAGCCCAACCCCGGTCAGACTGCTCACGAAGTGAGAAGCCTCGAGTATCGGCAACGGTAGGAACCGTGACATCCATGCCAATCTGTCCGGCATCGGAGGAATCGCATCGCCAACGACAAGGACGGCGCCGCCCACAAACGTGAGCGCTCCCAGGACACTCGGCGTGATCGTCCCAGCGGCCCGTTCGACGACGAATATCAACCACCTGAACGCACGCGTGTGATCAACGACACGACGATGTTCCGCCAGCTTCATCAGAGTTGGTCCAAGAACGCACCCTGTCGAGATTCGCCCCACGTTGCCGTAACACAGTGTGAGAGGCGCCGCGAGCGTGAACGCAGATCGCGCCGGGGCGTCAGGAAGAAGGATGCGGCCGCCCTTCCATCTCTTCTTCACGCTCGCTCAGCCGGTCCTCCACGGGCGTATTCCGACACGTTTAGACGAGTGAAGACGCGGCGCGGCGACCACAGACCGGGCCTACGTCGGAGACGGCAGTTCGACCGGAGCCGCCGGGCGCGGTCCAAGAATGCGTCCCAGCGCGTCCTCGCCGATGGTCTCATCTCTCAGCAAGGCCTCGGCTAGCGCATCGAGTTTGGGGCGGGCGGCGCTCAAGAGCTGGCGCACGACCTCCAGACGTTCGGCGATCAAGTGTTCCACCTCGTGATCGATCCTGGCGGCCGTGGCGTCGCTATACTCGCGTCCCTGCGCCAGCTGGTACCCGAGAAATGGCTGCTCGTCGTTCCCCTGGAACACCACCGGCCCAAGGCTGCCCATGCCCCACCGCGTAATCATGCGTCTGACGAGTCGCGTCGCCTGCACCAGGTCGTTTTCGGCCCCCGTGGTGATGTCACCCATTGCGAGCGCCTCAGACGCTCGGCCGCCTAGCATGACGTCGATGCGCGCCAGGAGGTCGGTACGGCTGTAGTTGTATCGCTCTTCCACGGGCCGTTGCTCGGTGACCCCGAGCGCCTGACCGTGCGGCACGATGGTGACTTTCCGCACCGGATCGGCGGCGAGCGTCATCCACGCCACGAGCGCGTGTCCACCTTCGTGGTAGGCCACGATCCGCCGATCGCGCGGTGTGAGGACGGTCGTCCGCTCGGCCCCTAGGATGATCTTGTCCCACGCCTGCTCAAAATCCTCCATGGTCACGTCGGTGCGATTGTGACGAGCGGTGCCCAAGGCCGCCTCATTGCACAAGTTCGCGAGATCCGCGCCGCTCAGGCCCGTCGTCGTCCGCGCAAGTCCCTCGAAATCGACATCCTTCGCCACGTGAAGATGACGCGTGTGAATGCGCAGGATGCCTTCCCGACCACGCCAGTCCGGCAGCGGGACGACCACCTGGCGATCGAAGCGCCCTGGACGCAGCAGCGCCGGATCGAGGACGTCCGGCCGATTCGTCGCCGCGAGCAAAATCACCTGCTGGCGATCGTCGAAACCATCCATCTCCACGAGCAACTGGTTGAGCGTCTGCTCGCGCTCATCATTGGTCGCGCCGACGCCCGCGCCGCGCCGACGTCCCACGGCATCGAGTTCGTCGATGAAGACAATCGACGGTTCCGCAGCCTTGGCCTGCACGAACAGATCGCGCACGCGACTCGCGCCGACGCCCACGAACATCTCAACGAACTCCGAGCCGCTGATGCTGAAGAAGGGCACGGCCGCTTCCCCGGCGACGGCGCGGCCCAGCAATGTCTTGCCGGTACCCGGCGGGCCGACAAGCAACACCCCCCGCGGAATCCGGGCGCCGATCTCGAGGTACTTACTGGGGTGGCGCAGGAAGTCGACCACCTCCGTGAGATCCGCCTTCGCTTCGTCGCCACCGGCCACATCCGTAAACGTGACCTTCGGTCGATCCTCTGCGTAGCGGCGCGCCTTGTTACGCCCGAATCCGAACATGCCTGCCTGGCTCCTGGCTGCCTGCCGGCCCATCCAGACGAGCAGAACCCCCAGCAACAGCACCGGCAGACCGTTCGTCAGCACGATTGTGAACCATGGCTCCGACGGCGTCGCCACGTCGATGACGACGTGGTGCGCCTGGAGCAGGGGCATCAGCAACGGATCGCCGACCACGCTTGGAAAGGTTGTGCGGAAGCCCGGATACGACTGTGGCGGCTGTGCCTCGCCAGTCTTCTTCCCGGGAGTGTCTTTCGTCGATTCACTCTTCACGGCCTCGGGCCACGGGATCGCGTGGACGAACATCCCGCTGATCTGATCGCCGACGATTCGCGTCTGCGTCACGTTCCCGGCCGCCACCTGGGCCACGAACGCGCTATACGGAAGCGCCGCCTCCGACGTCGGCTTTGGCAAGAACGACCACAGGTTCCACACCATCAGCAGAATGAACACGATCCACGACAGCAGACTGATCCGCTGCTGCCCGGGCGGCGACCCCTGCGGCGACTTCGGCCGCGTCGTCCGTGGAGGGGGCGACTTCACGTGTGTCGGAGGTAAAGGCTGATTCGCGCCCGTTGGTTTATCCATCACAGACGGCCCACGGTACCATACAGGCATTCGTGGTCGTCACCTTCGGGTCTTGAATCCGGTGCCGGATGGGTCATTGCCCCGGCGCGTTGCACGCGATTGCACGCACGGCCAAGCTCCGAGTCCGCGCGTCGGCACCGACGACAATCCGCACCTCGCCGACCGGGCGTCCCTCCGTACAGCGGCTCACGCCTTCTTGCTGATCCGCGCGAATAGTCCGGCAACGAAGACTGCCACGCCGATGAGGCCAATGACGATGCCCGCCGGCAACATGATCACAGTCACGCCGAGTCCCAGGCCGACCACCATCAGCACAAAGCCCACGACGATCGCAGCCATGTGGATGAGCACGTTTTCGGTGGCCATGACCCACGGTCGATGCCACCACACTTCTGTGTACGCCATCACTCACCTCACAAACGATCAAGCCTAATCGCTGCTCAACAGCCGGCATCGGAGACGCGATCGGTCTAGTCCAAGAGTATGCCTTCGGCAGACCCCGAGGTGTTCACAACGGCACAGACGCCCCGCGGTCTTTTCCGACATGCTGCATGATGATGAGGCAGCCCTGGCCTCATCGATCGCATGCCTTTCTGCGTCCTGACGGTCAACGGCGACTCGTCCAGCATCCGCTTCGCGGTGTATGACTGCCGCGGCCGATCACCGCAGGGCGGTCGGGTTTCTGTTGGACTGGCTCGGGGCGCAGCCGGTCTTCACATCGGTCAAAGCCGTCGGGCATCGGGTCGTGCATGGCATGAAGCACTCCGAACCGGAGCGTGTCACGCCGAAGCTGCTCGCCGAGCTGCGCCGCATCACGCCGCACGACCCCGATCACCTGCCACGCGAAAAGGACAAGCCGGTCATCTTCGCCTTCCACGCCTATCCGTGGTGGATCCACAGGCTGACGTACCGCCGCACGAAATACGACAACCTCCACGTCCGCGGCCACAAGGAAGAGGGCACCATCACCACGCCCTTCGACATGACGGTCTTGAACGACCTCGATCGCTTCCACCGCGTGATGGACACTATCGACCGCCTGCCGCAGACTGGCGACTTCGTGCCCGAGTTCGAGCGACTCGTCGGGCTGCACGGAACCTTGCGCGTGCTGTTCGATATGACTGGCCTCCACGGCTGGACGGCGGTGCGTTGTGGGAGAACACGAAGTTTGCGATACATCACTTCCGCGACATAGACCGCTTGGCGATGATCGGCGACACGGCATGGCAGGAAGGGATGGCGACGGTCTGCAGGCCATTCACGACAGCGACGGTCCGATATTTCGATCACGCCGCCGCTGTTGAGGCTCGGCAGTGGTTAGGCGAGGCGTAGAAGGCCGATGTCTGCCACAAGCGGCGTTCCGACGAATCTCGGCATGGTCGTGTCGGTGCGCGGGAGCGTCGTGGATATCCGGTTCGATGAGCAGTTGCCGCCGATCTATTCGGTGCTGCGCGCGGGAACGGACAGAGAGATCGTCATTGAAGTGCTGGCGCAGCGTGATGCGTATCACGTGCGTGGGATTGCGTTGACGCCGACGCAAGGTCTCGCGCGCGGCATGGTCGTGGAGGACACGGGTGGGCCGTTGAAGGCGCCGGTCGGAACAGCCATTCTGTCGCGCATGTTCGACGTGTTTGGCGACGCCATCGACCGCCAGCCAGCGCCGACGGATGTCCAGTGGCGAACGGTCCATCGCGCCCCGCCGCCCCTGTCCGAACGCTCCACCAAGTCTGACGTCTTTGAAACGGGCATCAAGGTCATCGACGTCCTCGTGCCACTGGAGCGTGGCGGCAAGGCGGGACTCTTCGGCGGGGCGGGCGTGGGCAAGACGGTGCTGCTCACCGAAATGATCCACAACATGATCGGGCACCAGGCGGGCGTCAGCATCTTCTGTGGGATCGGCGAGCGATGCCGCGAAGGCGAGGAGCTCTACCGCGACATGAAGAACGCCGGTGTGTTGCCGAACATGGTGATGATCTTCGGCCAGATGGACGAGCCGCCGGGCAGCCGGTTCCGCGTCGGCCACGCGGCGCTGACCATGGCCGAGTATTTCCGGGACGACCAGCACCGCGATGTCTTGCTGCTCATCGACAACATCTTCAGGTTCATCCAGGCCGGCATGGAGGTCTCCGGCCTGATGGGACAGATGCCGTCGCGTCTGGGCTATCAGCCCACGATGGGTACCGAGTTGTCGCGACTCGAAGAGCGGATCGCCAACACCGAGACCGGGGCCATCACCTCGATTCAGGCGGTGTATGTGCCCGCGGACGATTTTACCGATCCGGCGGCGGTGCATACCTTCTCGCATCTCTCCGCCTCCATCGTGCTCTCGCGCAAGCGGGCGAGCGAGGGCCTGTTCCCGGCCATCGACCCACTGCAATCCAGTTCCAAGATGGCCACACCGGGCATCGTCGGAGAACGGCACTACGGCCTGGCGCAGGACATCCGACGGACGCTCGCGCAATACGCGGACCTCAAGGACATCGTCGCCATGCTCGGCCTCGAGCAGCTGTCGCCGGAGGACCGTAAGGTGGTCGCGCGCGCGCGCCGGTTGGAGCGTTTTCTCACCCAACCCTTCTTCACGACCGAGCAGTTCACCGGCCTCACAGGCAAGCTCGTGAGCCTCAAGGATGCGTTGGACGGCTGCGAGCGAATCCTGCATGATGAATTCAAAGATTATCCAGAGCACGCGCTCTACATGATCGGACCGATTGGCGAGGCGAAGGGAAAAGGAAAATGAATCTCAAGATTCTCCTACCCTTCGAAGTCTTCGCCGAGAAGACCGGCGTGTCGCGCATCGTCGCGGAGACGCGCGAGGGCTCGTTTGGACTCTTGCCACACCGTCTCGATTGTGTGGCGGCACTCACGCCAGGAATCCTGACCTACGAACTCGAGGAACAGGGCGAGGTGTACGTGGCCGTGGATCAAGGCGTGCTGGTCAAGACCGGCCCTGACGTGCTCGTGTCCGTGCGCCGGGCGCTGGGGGGAACGGACCTCGGCCACTTGCGTGACGCGGTGGCCCGGGAGTTTCTGACGCTGGACGAGCAGGAGCAAAGCGTGCGCTCGGTCATGGCGAAACTCGAAACGGGATTGGTGCGCCGCCTGGTGGCGCTTCATCATGAATGACGAGTCACAGAACACGTCGAAGAACGAACTGACCTTCGCCGAGCAGGTCGGCGCGAAGGCGGCGCGCAAGCTCAGGGCGCGCCACTCCACGCAAGGCGTCTGGTTCGGTCTGGGCATGATGGGGCTGATCGGCTGGTCGGTGGTCGTGCCGACGCTCGCCGGCGCCGCACTCGGCGTCTGGCTGGACGCATACCATCCGGGCAGACATGCCTGGACGCTGGCGCTGCTGGTGGCCGGGCTCGCGATCGGCTGTCTGAATGCGTGGCATTGGGTCGCACAGGAAGACAAGGCGATTCGGGACGAACAACGGAATGACGATGCATGAAACGCTGTCGCTCGTGGTGGCGTGGGTGGCTGGAGGCGTGCTCGGCGCGATGTTCTTCGGGGGCCTGTGGTGGACCGTTCGTAAGGGCGTGTCGTCCCCACAGCCGGCGCTGTGGTTCGTCGGCAGCCTGCTGCTTCGAACGAGTCTGACCCTGGCTGGCATGTACGTCGTCTCAGGCGGTCAGTGGGATCGGCTGCTGCTGTGCCTCCTGGGATTTGTCATGGCACGCCTCGTCGTCACGCGGCTGACGAGGCCGGAGGCCAGCCATGCGTCTTAGTCCGGACGAGATGATCTTCTGGCAGCACGGGTTTCTGAAGCTCAATGCGACGATTGTGTTCACGTGGGGGCTGATGCTCGTGCTGGCCGTCGGCTCTCGACTGATCACACGTAACTTGTCGACCGGGCTGAAACGGTCCCGCTGGCAGAACCTTCTGGAGATCGTCGTCACCGGCATCGAGCAACAGATCGAAGACGTGGGCCTTCCCCATCCGGAGAAGTACCTCGGCTTTCTGGGCACGCTCTTTCTGTTCATCGCCACCTCCGCCCTTGGCACCGTGATCCCGGGCTATCAGACGCCGACCGCCTCGCTCTCCACAACGGCGGCACTCGCCCTGAGCGTGTTCGTGGCGGTACCGCTCTTCGGTATCGAGGAGCAGGGGGTCGGCGGGTATCTCGCGTCCTACGCCGAGCCGACGTTCATCATGGTGCCCTTCAATGTCATCAGCGAGCTGTCGCGCACGCTGGCCCTGGCCGTCCGCCTGTTCGGCAATATGATGAGCGGGGGGATGATCATCGGGATTCTGCTCACGATCACACCCTTTGTCTTTCCGATCGTCATGACGGCGCTCGGTCTGCTCACCGGCATGGTGCAGGCCTACATCTTCAGCATCCTGGCCGCGGTGTACGTCGCGGCCGCCATTCGCACGCGTACGCCCACACGTGCACCGGCGCTCAGCACGTGAGGCGGCCGCGCCCCACCCGGAGGACACACGATGGATAGCATGACCCTCATCGCCCTCGCTTCGATTGTCACCGCCGGCCTCACAATCGGCGTGGGGTGTGTGGCGCCAGCACTGAGTGAGGGGCGGTCGGTCGCGACGGCGCTCAGTGCGCTGGCGCAGCAGCCGGACGCCTCCGCCACGATCACCCGAACCCTGTTTGTCGGTCTGGCCATGATCGAGTCGATGGCCATCTACTGCTTCGTGGTGTCGATGATTCTCATGTTCGCCAATCCGTTCTGGAACCACGCCATCGCCCGAGCCACGGGAAAGTGACCGATGCTCATCGACTGGTTCACCGTCGGCGCGCAGGCGCTCAACTTCCTCATCCTGGTGTGGTTGTTGAAGCGCTTTCTGTACAAGCCGATCCTCGACGCCATCGATGCGCGGGAGAAGCGGATCGCCGCAGAACTCGCGGACGCCGCCGCGAAAGAGGCTGAAGCCAAGAAGGAACGCGACGAGTTCCAGCACAAGAACGAGGAGTTCGACCAGCAGCGCGCGGCCCTTCTGAGCAAGGCGACGGACGAGGCGAACGCCGAACGTCAGCGGCTTTTCGACGAAGCGCGGCGCGCAGCTGACGCGTTGAGCGCCACGCGACAGGACGCGCTGAGAAACGACGCGCAGCACCTCAATCACGCCATCATGCGCCGGACCCAGCAGGAAGTGTTTGCCATCGCGCGCAAGGCGCTCGCGGATCTCGCCACAACCAGTCTGGAAGAACGCCTGGGCGAGGTGTTCATGCGCCGCTTGCGAGAGATGGACGGCAAAGCGAAAGAGAGCCTCGCCGTGGCCCTGAAGACCGCGTCCGGCCCGGCGCTCGTGCGCAGCGCGTTCGACCTGCCTCCGAAGGAACGCGCGATGATACAGAATGCGCTCAACGAAACCTTCTCGGCCGACATCCACCTCCGCTTCGAGACCGCGCCGGACATCGTCAGCGGAATCGAACTCACCACGAACGGCCACAAAGTGGCGTGGAGCATCGCGGGGTACCTCGCATCGCTGGGACAGGCCGTCGACGAACTGCTGAAAGAACAGTCCAAGTCCCGAGCCAAGGCTGAGCCCACTGCTGCGCCCAAGGCTGAAGCCAAGCCCGAGTCCAAGTCTGAAGCGAAGGCTGCGCCTGAGACGAAAGTGAAAGCCACGCCTGAAGCCGCACCTTCGGCGAAGGCCGAATCCGAGACTGACGCCAAGGCCGCACCGGTCGTTGAACCCAAGGCAGGGTCCGGAACCGGACCAACACGATCATGAGCGTGCCACCCGAATCGTTGCAGAGCGTCTTCGACCGCGCGTTCGCTGGCATTGGCGAGGTGCGCGGGGCCTTTACGCCGCAGCTGACGCCGCGCGAGGTCGGCACGATCACGACGGTTTCCACCGGCATCGCCACGGTGTCCGGCTTGCCCGGCGCAGGCTTTGAAGAGCTGCTCACGTTTCCTGGCGGCGTATTCGGCATCGCGTTCAACGTGGACGAGCACGAAATCGGCGTCGTGCTGCTCGGCGACTATTGGCATCTGCAGGCGGGCGATGAAGTCGAGCGCACGGGCCGGGTGATGGACGTCGCCGTGGGCGACGGATTGCTCGGACGCGTCATCGACCCGCTCGGCCGGCCTCTCGATGGCCACGGACCGGTCGCTTCCGGTGAGCGCCTGCCGATTGAACGCCCCGCCGCGCCCATCATGGACCGCGCACCCGTCACCGTGCCGCTGCAGACCGGCCTCATCGTGGTCGATGCGCTCATCCCGATCGGGCGCGGTCAGCGCGAGTTGATTCTGGGTGACCGGCAGACCGGCAAGACCGCCATTGCGATCGACACGATCCTCAACCAGCGCGGCCGGAATGTCCTGTGCGTCTATTGCGCCATCGGCCAGCGCGCGGCCGCCGTGGCGAAGGCCGTGGCCAACCTCCGGGAGCGCGGCGCGTTGGAGTACACGGTCGTGGTCGTGACCGAGGGCAACGACCCGCCCGGCCTCGCCTACATCGCGCCGTACGCCGCAACCAGCATCGCCGAGCATTTCATGGAAGCGGGTCGGGACGTGCTGATCGTCTACGACGACCTCACCCACCACGCCCGCGCCTATCGCGAGCTGTCTCTGCTGCTTCGCCGACCGCCCGGACGCGAAGCCTTCCCCGGCGACATCTTCTACATCCACTCACGGATGCTCGAACGCGCCACCCACCTCGGCGAGGAACGCGGTGGGGGCTCGCTCACGGCCCTGCCGATCATCGAGACCCAGGCGCAAGACATTTCCGCCTACATTCCGACCAACCTGATTTCCATCACGGACGGGCAGATCTACCTCTCGCCGTCGTTGTTCGAATTAGGGGTGCTGCCCGCGGTCGACGTCGGCAAATCGGTGTCGCGTGTCGGCGGCAAGGCGCAACGTTCGGCCTACCGCGCCGTGGCGGGCGACCTCAAGCTCGCCTACGCCCAGTTCGAGGAGCTCGAGACCTTCGCACGGTTCGGCGCCCGCCTCGATGAAGACACACGCAAGACCATCGATCATGGACGACGCATCCGCGCCTGCCTCAAGCAGCCGGAATGCGCGCCGGTGTCCGTGCCCGCGCAAATCGCCGTCCTGCTGGCGCTGACCGCCGGCCTCTTCGACCGCGTGCCTCTCGGCCAGATGACGGACGCCGAGCACGCGGTCCAGGCGGCGGCGGCGAAGATCCCGGCGGAGGTGAGCGCGCGATTCGAAACCGCCGCAGACCTGAACGACGCGGATCGCAAAACGATCGTCGACATCGCCCGCCAAGCACTCGCCCGTTTCCAGCCGAAGCCGGAACCCGCACCGGAGACCAGGCCGGCTGAGTCCAAGCCTGAATCCAAGCCCAAGGCGTCGCTGAAGGTGAAGTCGTGAGCGACACCACGGCGAGTCTGCGCCGGAAGATCACGAGTGCCGGAGACCTCCAATCCGTCGTCCGCACGATGAAAACCCTGGCCGCCTCGAGCATCGGACAATACGAGAAATCGGTGCGCGCGTTGGCCGATTACTCTCGAACCGTGGAACTGGGGTTGAGCGCGTGCTTTCGAGAACACACGGCGTCGCCCTTGACGGTAAACCCGAGACGACCGGCCACTGACGGGGCAATAGGCGCCGTTGTCTTTGGCTCCGACCAGGGGCTCGTCGGACAGTTCAACGAGGTGGTGGCTGACTTTTCGGTGAAGGCGCTCGCAGCGTGGCCCGGAAGAGTCCGAGTCTGGGCCGTCGGTGACCGCGTGCACGCGCGCCTGGCGGACGCGGGCGTGCCGCTGGCCGGCCTCTTCACCGTACCGAACTCCGTCAAGGCCATCACCCCGCTGGTCGGGCAGATTCTCATCGAGACCGAGACCCGCCACAGCCAAAGTGCAGTCGCCGAACTCCACCTCTTCTACAACCGCCCCGCGACCGGCGCGGTGTATGCGCCCGTCAGTCAGCAACTGCTGCCGCTCGACGAACGCTGGCGACGCACGCTGGCCGAACGTTTCTGGCCGACCCGAAGCGTGCCCGAGGTCATGGGTGGCGGCACGGCGGCCCTGCGGGCGCTCGTCCGCGAATACCTGTTCGTGTCGCTCTTCCGGGCGTGCGCCGAATCCCTCGCGAGCGAAAACGCGAGCCGTCTGGCGGCGATGCAACGCGCCGACAAGAACATCGACGATTTGTTGGAGGACCTGAACGGCACGTTCCAACGTCTGCGCCAGAGTGGCATCGACGAGGAACTGTTCGACGTGATCTCCGGCTTCGAGGCACTGGTCAGACCGCGGTAGCGTCACGCCGCTTTTCTACAGACTCCCTCGCGCAGCTTGTGGTCGAAGGGATGAAGATGAAGATCCATTCCAAGGGACTTCCGTGTGGGATGCGGTCGGGTAGCAGCTAGGCCATTCGGGTTCGCCCCCACAGGCCCGAGCGTGCGGCTTTCCCGCACTCGGAGGCAGCAGTGATGGGCGCGCCGGGGCAGAGCGGCGGGATCGGGCCGGGCGAGCAGCCGCGCGAACGCGTCGAGAAACGCCGGATCGAATGTCTGCTTCATGGTCCCGGACTCCCACGTCCACAATAGGTTGCGGCGGAGATCGCGCTGCGGCAAAGGGAACAGGCGCGCTGTGCAATTCGGTACAGTTCCACGCGCCGCTCGCGTCCTAGGATGACGGGGCTTGAAGCAGATACTTGCCATCTGGGGCCGGATTCTCACCGGCCACACCCCGGCGCTGTCCATCGAGATCACCCGCGAGTGTCCTCTTCGCTGTCCCGGTTGCTACGCGTACGGCGACGATCATCTGGGCGGCGATGTGACGCTGCGCGAAGTACGCGACTTCAGAGACCAGGCGCTGGTCGACGGGGTCCTGGCGCTCGTCGACCGGCACCGACCGCTCCACGTCTCCATCGTCGGCGGCGAACCGCTCGTGCGCCACCGGGAGTTGACGACGCTCCTGCCGATCCTGGCCGGGCGCGCCATCCATGTGCAGCTGGTCACGAGTGCCGTGCGCGCCATCCCGCCGGAATGGCGCGGGCTGCGTCGCCTGTCGATTGTCGTGTCGATCGACGGCCTGCAGCCTGAACACGACGCCAGGCGCGCGCCGGCGACCTACGATCGCATCCTGAAGCATATCGATGGGCACGCCGTCACGGTGCACTGTACGATCACGCGCCAGCAGATTCATCGCCCCGGCTACCTCGACGAGTTCCTGGCGTTCTGGTCGGCTCGCGCGGAGACGAAGAGGATCTGGATGAGCCTCTACACGCCGCAAGTGAATGAGCAGTCGGCCGAGCGCCTCTCGCCGGCGGATCGTGTCCGGGTGTTGGCGGATCTGACGGCGCTCCGCCAGCGATACGCGAAGCTGCAGATGCCCCGGGGCCTGCTCGAGGTCTACGCCAACCCACCGCAGTCACCCGAGGAGTGCGTCTTCGCGCGGACCACCCGGAGCATCTCGGCCGATCTCACGACGACGATCGCACCGTGCCAGTTTGGCGGCGCGCCTGACTGCGCGAACTGCGGCTGCATCGCGTCGGCCGGGCTCGCCGCGATTGCGCGCCACGAGGTGCTGGGCTTCCTTCGCGTGGGATCGATCCTGACGGGCTCACTGCGCGCCGGTGCGGTTGTCAGTCAGCTCCGTGGCCGCGCCGTCGACACCTAAGTCTCGGCGGTCTTGGCGAAGCGCTCGACCTCGTGGGCGCCTCGCGCGACCGCGCCGGCGACGTCTTCGCGGACGCTCCGCCCTTTGCGCGTGAGATCGTCGACCGCGTCCCCTACCCTGGCGCTGGCCTGGTGGTATTGTTCGGAGGCCCGCTCGCCGAGACTCCTCGCCGAATCGGTCAGCTGAGAGCGTCGGCGAAAGATCGAGGACGAAGTCAAGGGCCGCATCCGCGACGGCGCGCCGACCGCGCCTGGCCAAGAGACTGCCGGCGCTCAAGCGATCTTTCTACGCTTCAAGGGCATCAGCGGCGACCGGCGCGGCGGCGTCCAACAGCTCGACATCGCCGCGGCGCGCGGCCGATACCTCCGGCCCTTCGCGAAGATCGTCCTGGCGCTGGCCGCCCTCCGCGAGAAGAACACCGTCCTCGCCCGCGCCCAGCTGCAGGAGCTCGTCGCGTCGCGCTGGATTTCCGTCTTCGCGCCGTTCGCCCTGACCGTGTGCGCGACACCGACGGAGACCAGCGGCCCGGTCAATCGCTGACGTGAGGCGGCGCCGACGGATGCTCGATGGCGGCGTTCAGTTCGGCGCCGACGAGAATCGCGAGGCCGGAGCCGTATAGCCACAGCAGGGCCACAATCACGCCGCCGATGGCGCCGTACGTCTTCTGATAGTCGCCGAAGTGGGAGGCGTACCACTTGAACCCGGAGGAGAGCAGCAGCCCGAGCGCCGTGGCTGCAAGCGAGCCGGGCGTCACCCAGACCCATCGGTGGGGAACATCGGGCGCGAAGTGGTAGATCCACTCGAGGGCGGTCACGACGAGCGCGACGACGAGCGGCCACTGCGCGATCCGCCACGTCCAGGCGAACGTTGGACCGAGATGGAGGCTCGTCGCCACCGGCTGCGCCAGTCGCGGGCCCGCCAGCGCCAGCGTCAGCGAGAGGAATCCCAACGCCGCGAGCGCGAGGGTGAGCGCGGTCGCGCGGATTCGGACCCGCCACCAGGGGCGCGATTCCTTCACGTGATACGCCTGGTTGAGCGTGCTGATGATCGCCGCCATGCCCGACGAGCTGGTCCACAGTGCCAATAGCACGCTCAGCGTGAGGAGTCCCGGGTGCCGGCCGCGCGCAATCTGCTCGAGCTGCTCGCGCACGATCGCCATGACCGCACGGGGCGCCACATGCGCGAGCGTGCGCTGGGCGAGCTCGATCAGGTCCCGCTCCGGTAGCAGACCCGCGAGCGCCACGGCGCACAGCAGCGCCGGGAACAGCGCGAGAAACCAGAAGTAGGCCAGTTCGGCGGCCCACCCGAAGCAGTCGTCGACGTAGATGGCGCGCGCCGTCCGCTTGAGGATGTCGCCCCATCTGACCGCCGCCGTGATCACTGGCGGCCTCGGCATCGACCGAGTCTCGCCCGTCCCCGAGCGTCACCGCTGTTCAATCGGGAACGCCGGCTGTGCGGTTGTGTACACCTGGAGTGACCGAGGGCACGTGGTCACGCTAAGGGGAACCGTGCCGTTTGGTGCGGCGAAGGCGCGCCGAGGCGATCGCGCGCGAGGATTCCACCATGCAGCCGCCTCACGATCGCCGGCCGGCAATGCGCGCCCTGCTCGAATCGACCGCCACCGCGTTCACCACGACCCGCTGCCTCCGCGGGGCTTCTCTCCTCGTGCAACTCCTTCATTCGAGCGAGCAGCGTCTGGCGCGCAGGCTGATGGCGCTGGCCGGCTGCGGCGATCGCCGGGGCGGCGGTGGGCGCTGCCTGACGTTTCGCAGGAGTGCATCGCGGAGATGGTCGGCACGGCGCGCTCGCGCGTGAACGTCTTCATGGGCAAGTGCCGACGACTGGGCCTCATCGAAGAGGACGGCCGGCGGCTCCTCGTGACACCGGCGCTGTTGCGCGTTCTTCAGGACGATCCGGACGTGTCCAATACGGAACATCGCCGCGTTTTGGCCGAGCGCTAAGCTTCCCCCAGGCGGCTGTCAATTTACAGCCTCAACGTCGGCGAGGCGAGCCGCCACCTGGAGGCGGCCCGGACGGCGCTCGGCAACGCCGACACGTGGCTGGGCGCGCTCGGACGCCAGGACGCCGTCACACAGCTGCAGACAGCCTTGACCAGGATCGACGAGGCGCACGCAAGGCCGGCGAGCTCAATCAGGACGCGAACGCGTTGGCTGCCGACGCGGCAGCGGCGATCGAGGACGCGATCGAACGGGCCGCGAAGCGGCGTGCGTGCAGACCGACAGATGTCATTGAAGGAAGGTAGACAATGAGACTGATGATTGCGACAACTGTGATGGCGGCGATGACGATGACGCCGCTGCACGCCGCGGACCAGGAGCCGGCGCAGCGGCTCGACGCGGCGGCGACGGTGTTCTCGGAGATCATGGCCACGCCGGACAAGGGCATTCCCCACGACCTTCTCGAGACCGCGCACTGCATCGTGATCGTCCCGGACCTCAAGGCCGCGGCGTTCGGCATCGGCGGCAAGTACGGTAAAGGCTACTTGTCCTGCCGGAGCAAGACCAGACCGGGCTGGTCGGCGCCGGCCACGGTCCGCATCGAGGGCGGCAGCGTGGGCTTCCAGATCGGCGCGTCGTCGACCGACCTGATTATGCTGGTCATGACCGAGCGGGGCGCGGACAAGCTGCTGGCGAGCAAGTTCACCCTGGGCGCGGAAGGCTCAGTGGCGGCCGGCCCCGTGGGACGCACGACCACCGCGCAAAGCGACGTCCAGATCAGCGCGGACATTCTGTCGTGGTCGCGTTCGCAGGGGTTGTTCGCGGGCGTTGCCCTCACCGGCGCCACGCTGCGCGAGGATCTCGACGACAACGCCACGCTGTACGGTAAGCGGCTCGAAAACAGCACCATCGTGAACACGGGCGTGCGCGCGCCGAAGGCCGCCGCCAGGCTGATGTCGCTGCTGAACCGCTACTCGCTCAAGGAAAGAACGCAGTAGTTCTGGTACGGGCGGATCAGGAGGGGCCACGTCCCCTCCTTCCGTCCGCGCGATCTCCGAGTCCCGCCAGACGGAAGGACGCGAGATGCCCGACGAACCTATCTCAGGCGGCAGACACGCGGTTGTCGAAGAACACCGCAACTCCGCCGAATCCTCCAGGAATCAAGCTGAGCAGTTCAGGCGGTTAGCCGAGGAGGCGCGCGAAGTCCGCGACCAGCACCGGGAGGCGCTCGAGAAGGTCAGGCAGGAGCGCGAGCGCCTGCGGGAAACCGGGGAGGCCGCGCGGGCCGCAGCCGAGGAGGCTCGATCGGCGGCCGAGGACGCGCGCCATGCCGCCGTCGACGCCGTGCACGCCACCGCCGACGCGCTGCGGACGACGCTCGAACAGATGAAGGCCATCGAGGACATGCGACGAGCCCTCCGTGACATCAGAGACGTCAACAAGCTCGATTCCAAGTGAGCGACGCATCGGCGCCGGAACCTCGAATTCGGAAACACATCACGGGAGGCCGTTGTGAGAAGACTGGCGCTGCTCGTCGCGTTCGTTGCCATGGGACCCCGCCGGCCTTGAGAATGGCGGACGGACCGTCGTGGGCATCTTCTTGAATTCTGCGGCCGTCCTTCGGCTGGTCGGCGGCCTGATCAGTAGGTGTGTGTCTTTGCTCGTGGCGGGGCACATCCCCCGTGTTGCCGCGCGGCGTCGAAGGCCGACCGGTCGGCAACAGCGGATCACTCCTTCTTGTTGATCCGCGCGAACATTCCGGCCACGAACACTGCCACGCCGATGACGCCAATGACGATGCCCACCGGCAGCATGATCACGGTCACGCCGAGTCCCAAGCCGACCACCATCATCACAAACCCCACGATGATCGCGGCCATGTGGACGAGCACGCTTTCGGTGGCCATGACCCACGGTCGATGCCACCACACTTCTGTGTGCGCCATCACTCACCTCCGGTCACAAGGACGCGCATGACCGTTCTCACGCCAAGACCCGGCGACCGGCCAGAGACAGCATCAGCCGCGTGATGCCGCTGAAGAGCATGCTGATGCCCACCAGGGTGCCGATCACCCACGCCGCGGTCGAGGGCCACGTCGACCCGACTCCCTGGCGAACGGATAGCCGCCGCTCAACGGCGGGCATAGGAGACACGATCAGCCTTACGCGAAGAATGCGCCTTGGGCCCGACCTGCAGGTGTTCACAACGGCACAGACGCCCCACGGTCGCGTCCGACATGCTGCGTGGTGAGGAGGACTGACTCTCTCCGCCGGGGTAGAGGCTCGCAGCGTGACGTGCAAAGGGGGACGGTCCCGTTGGCCCGCGACGGGGACCATGGAGGAGGGAAATGTGCCCTCCGACCTCATCGGCTGACGCATGACACATTCATTCCTTCGGGCATTCGGGAGTCGACCCTTCGTGTTCCCGACGAACACGGACGAGCTGATTCGCAGCGAGCTCTTCAGCATCGAGCGCCTCGAGCAACACGCCGAGAGCCTCGCCGCCGCACAACACGTCACACCCAGTCACGGCACCTGCCGACACCTCGCCAGCCGGCTCAAGGACAACGGCCGGGTGCTCTTCGACGCGTATCGAGGTATCGAGAAGGCCGTCGGTGAGGAGGGCACCATCACCCCAGCTGATGAATGGTTGCTCGACAACTTCTATGTGGCGCAGGAGCAGATTCGGCAAATCCGAGTCGATCTCCCGCACGGGTTCTGTCGCGGGCTGCCCAAATTGGCCGAGGGGCCTCTTCGGGGCCATCCGCGAGTCTTCGGACTTGGCTGGGCACTCGTGGCGCACACGGACAGCCGGATCGATCGATCGACGCTGGTGCGGTTCATCGGCGCCTACCAGCGGGTGCAGCCGCTGACGATCGGCGAACTCTGGGCCGTTCCGATCATGCTGCGCCTCGTCCTGATCGAGAACTTGCGTCGCTCGGCCGAGCAGATCGGTTATGGGCGAGCCGCGCGTCGAGAGGCCGACGCATTGGCGGACCAGCTGCTCGGCGTCGGCGGTCGAGCGGCTGAAGCGCCGGAGACGGCGCTGCGACGTTTCGACGTCACACCGTTGCCGACGCCGTTCGTCGTGCGCCTGCTTCAACGCCTCCGCGATCAGGATCCTCGGATCACGCCGGCGCTCGTCTGGTTGGACCAACGCCTCGCGCGCGAGGGCCAGACCGCCGACGCGATTGTCCGCGAGGAACATCACCGGCAAGGCGGGATGACGGTGACGGTCCGCAACGTGATCACGAGCATTCGCCTCGTCTCCGCTCTTGACTGGGCAGAGATCGTCGAGAGCGTCAGTCTCGTCGATGCGGTGCTCCGCGCCAACAGCCGATTCGCGGAGATGGATTTTCCGACTCGGGATCGCTATCGCCACGCCATCGAAACGCTGTCGAGAGGGTCCGGGCGAACGGAACTGGACGTCGCGCGGCGTGCGATTGCCGCCGCCACGCGCCCACCAACGGGGCCACGAGGCACTGGTGACGCCACCGGCCGCCGCGAGCAGGAGCCAGGGTATTACCTCGTGGCCGACGGCCGGCGGACGTTCGAGAAAGACCTCGGGTTCCGCATCCCGGCCGGCGACTGGCTGGTTCGCTCGATCAAGCGGGCCGGAATCGTCGGATACGGCGCAGCGATCGGCGTCATGACACTGGTGTTGC
Source organism: uncultured Acidobacteriota bacterium (assembly GCA_963840225.1). Classification (GTDB taxonomy): domain Bacteria; phylum Acidobacteriota; class Vicinamibacteria; order Vicinamibacterales; family CAVVIG01; genus JBLMXQ01. The sequence goes on along the minus strand of CAWIYH010000002.1, from coordinate 1,380,614 downwards.
TGACCCTGCCGCTGCTCGCCCTTTCAGCATCCGGCATCAGCGGATGGCCCCTGGTCCTGTTCGCGCTGCTCGCCTTGGCTCCGGCATCGGATTTGGCGGTCGCGGTCACCAATCGCGCCCTGACCAGTGATCTGCACCCACACGTGCTCTCCGCGCTGGAGCTCCGGGACGGCGTACCCGCCGATCTGCGCACCATGGTCGTGGTGCCGACGCTGCTGACGATGCGAACCGCGGTCGCCGAGCAGATCGACCAACTGGAGGTGCACTACCTGGCGAGTCAGGACGGCGATCTCCGCTTTGCCCTGCTGTCCGACTGGACAGACTCGGGCACGCAGACAGCACCAGGCGACGATGAGCTGCTGGGGGCCGCAGCCGAGGGCATCGCGGCGCTCAATCGACGGTACGGTGCCGCGCCGGAGGGGCCGCGCTTTTTCCTGCTGCATCGCCGGCGCCTCTGGTGCGAAGGGCAACGCAAGTGGATCGGGTGGGAGCGCAAACGAGGCAAGCTGCACGAGCTGAATCGATGGTTGCGTGGGGCAACCGATACCAGTTTTGTCCCGATAGGCGGGGTCCTGCCCGTCGCGCCCTCCGCCGTCCGGTACGTGATCACGCTGGACGACGACACACGACTCCCACGCGGTACGGCCAAGCGCCTGATCGGCAAGATGGCGCATCCGCTCAATTGTCCGCGACTGGATCCCGTCAACGGCCGCGTGGTCGAGGGATATGGCGTGCTGCAGCCGCGCGTCACGCCGTCGCTGCCGACCATTCGTGAGGGATCGCTGTTTCAGCGCATCTTCACCAGTCCCAGCGGACTGGACCCGTACGCCTTCGCTGTGTCCGACGTGTACCAGGACCTGTTCGGCGAGGGTTCCTACACCGGCAAGGGCATCTATGACGTCGACGTGTTCGAGGCGGCGCTCGAGCGACGGATTCCGGAGGACACGCTGCTGAGTCACGACCTGCTCGAAGGGATCTTCGCGCGGGCCGGCCTGGTCTCGGACATCGAGGTCGTCGAACAGTTTCCTTCGCGCTACGACGTGGCCGCGGCTCGCCAGCATCGATGGGCGCGTGGCGATTGGCAACTGCTGCCCTGGATTATCGGCCGCGGTCCCCAATCCGGCGGCGACTCCCAGCGACGCGCGATTCCGCTCGTCGGCCGCTGGAAGATGCTCGACAATTTGCGCCGCACGCTGTCGGCGCCGGCCGTGTTTCTCGCGTTGCTCGCCGGATGGATGCTGCCGGTGTCGGCCGCGGCGATCTGGAGCGGGTTCGTGATCGCGACCTTCGCGATTCCCCCGTTGATCCCGGCGGTCCTCGGGATCGTGCCGCGACGCCTCGGCCTTTCGCAACGGAGGCACTGGCACGCGGTCGGGACCGAGCTCGTCCTCGCGCTGCTGCAAATCGCGCTGCTGGCGACCCTCATCGCGCATCAGGCGTGGTTGATGACCGATGCCATCACGCGAACGCTGTTCCGTCTGTTCGTGCGGCGTCGGAAGCTGCTCGAATGGCTCACCGCGGCCCAGACGAACGTCAACGTCCGTCGCGATCTCGGTGCAACCTTTCGGTGGATGGCCGGCGGCGTCGTGCTGGCGGCTGGAGCCACCGCCCTCGTCGCGCGCCTGGCGCCGGCCTCGTGGCCGATCGCCGCGCCATTTCTGATCCTCTGGATGCTCTCGCCCGCGGTCGCGGAATGGGTGAGCCTGCCGCGGGGCTTCGCCGGCACCAGGCCGATGTCCGATGGCGACGCTCGAACGCTGCGGCTCATCGCCCGTCGCACGTGGCGCTTCTTCGAGACGTTCGTCACGGCGGGCCATCACGACCTTCCACCGGACAACTTTCAGGAGATTCCCTCGCCTGTCGTCGCCCATCGGACATCGCCCACGAACATGGGTCTCTATCTGCTGTCGGTCGTCGCCGCTCATGATTTCGGATGGTTGGGCACCATCGAGACCGTCGACCGGCTGGAAGCGACGCTCGCCACCATGAACGGGCTCGAGCGCTTCCATGGTCATTTCTATAACTGGTACGACACCCTTGACCTGCGTCCGCTGGAGCCGAGATTCGTCTCGGCGGTCGACAGCGGGAATCTCGCGGGTCACCTGATCGCGTTGGGATCGGCCTGTCGAGAAATGGACGCGGCACCAACACCCATGGTGGCGCGGCTCGGCGGCATCGAGGACGGGCTGGACCTGACGCGGGAGTCTTTGAGCCGGCTCGCCGACGATCGGCGCACGCACACCGTGACGCGCAAACAACTGGAGGGTGCGCTCGACACGCTGTCCGGCGCGGTGGCGGGTCTCCGCAGACGAGTCGGTGTATCAGGCCTGCAAGGGCTGATGCGCCATGCCGACACGGTCGTCGACATCGCCCGGACGTTGAGTGCGGAGCGTGGCGACGAGGACAGCGCCGACGTGGTGGCGTGTGCGGCAGCCGTACGGGCGGCTATCGGGAGCCACCAGCGCGATCTGGATCTGTTGATGTCCCAGGCGAGTCTCGCCGCCGAGGCGGTGCCCGAGCTCGCCCTCGCCGCCGCCGGGACACTGGCCGATCGATCGGGCCGGCGCGACACCGCTCTCGTCGGTCCCGAGCCGCGGCGGCCTGACGCCAACGTCGATGCGCTGGAGCGATCATCACCCGCTAAGTCATCGCTCACACGGCGTCTGAGGGCCCTGATTGAACTCACACGAACCATGTTCGAGGCGATGGAATTCGGCGTGCTCTTCGACGCGGACCGTCAGCTCCTGTCGATCGGCCAGCGGGCCACGGATGGTGCGCTCGATCCGAGCTGCTACGATCTTCTGGCCTCGGAAGCGCGCCTGGCCAGTTTCGTCGCGATCGCCAAAGGCGATGTGCCGACCCGACACTGGTTCCACCTGGGACGCACGGTCACGCCGGTGGATAGCGGCGCGGCATTGGTCTCGTGGTCGGGATCAATGTTCGAGTATTTGATGCCGAGCCTGGTGATGCGTGCACCGCCGGGAAGTGTGCTCGACGAGACGAGCCGGATCGCCGTACAGCGGCAAGTGGAGTACGGCGTTGAGCGTGGTCTCCCCTGGGGCGTGTCGGAGTCGGCGTACAACGCGCGAGATCTCCAGCGCACGTATCAGTACGAGAGCTTCGGCGTGCCCGGCCTCGGACTCAAACGCGGTCTCGGCGACGACGCGGTCGTGGCGCCGTACGCGACGGCGCTGGCGGCGATGATCACGCCACATGCGGCCGTGCACAACTTCGCGCGCCTCGCCGATGCGGGCAGCCGTGGCCGGTACGGGTGGTACGAAGCGCTGGATTACACGCCCGCTCGGCTTCCTGAGGGCGACACGGTGGCCGTCGTGCGCTCCTACATGGCGCACCATCAGGGCATGACCGTGATCGCACTCGCCAACACGCTGCATCACGGCGCGATGCGTGCCCGCTTTCACGCCGAGCCCATCGTCCAGGCGACCGAACTCTTGTTGCAGGAACGGACGCCGCGCGACGTGGAGGCCGCTCATCCGCGGCGCGTGGACCCGCAGCGGGCGGCCCACGTCCACGCACTCGTGCCGGCGATGGTGCGCCGGTTCACGTCGCCCCACCAGCCCATCGCGCAGACGCAGCTGCTCTCCAACGGCCGGTACGCCGTGATGATGACCGCGTCCGGATCAGGATACAGCCGCTGGGGGGATCTGGACGTGACCCGGTGGCGCGAGGACCCGACGCGCGATTGCTGGGGCACCTACGTCTTTCTTCGCGATGTCGACCGCGGCACTGTGTGGTCGGCGGGGTATCAACCCACCGGCGTCGAACCCCACGACTATGAAGCGACGTTCCTCGAGGATCGCGTCGAAATCGTCAGACGCGACGGCACGATCACGACGACGCTGGACGTGACGGTCTCGTCCGAAGACGATGCCGAGGCACGTCGGGTCACGATCACCAACGGTGGGCGCGCCGCTCGCGACATCGACGTGACGTCGTACGCCGAGGTCGTGCTCGCCTCCGACGCGGCCGACACGGCACACCCGGCGTTCTCCAATCTGTTTGTGGAGACGGAGTTCGTCGCCGACAGCGGCGTTATTCTGGCCACGCGTCGTCACCAGGCACCCGACGAGCCGCCGGCATGGGCCGCCCACCTGGCCGTCGTCGACGGTGACGTCATCGGCAGTGCACAATTCGAAACCGATCGGGCGCGCTTCCTTGGACGCGGGCGCGACATTCGCACGCCCATGTCGGTCATCGACGGCCAACCGCTCTCAAACGCGTCAGGAGCCGTGCTCGATCCGATTTTCAGTCTGCGGCGCCGCATCAGGCTGGCGCCAGGCGCCGCGGCGCACATTACCTTCTGGACGCTCGTCGCGGCCTCGCGCAGCGAGGTGCTCGCCCTCGCCGACAAACACCACGACGCGGCCGCGTTCGAACGTGCCAGCACGCTGGCCTGGACGCAGGCGCAGGTCGAGCTGTTCCACCTCGGAATCGACTCGAATGAGGCCGGCCTGTTCCAACGGCTGGCCAGTCACGTGCTCTACGCGAACCCGGCGCTCCGCCCTTCGTCCGATGTCTTGACGAAGAGCGAGGGCGGCCCTCCACTGCTGTGGGCGCACGGCATTTCTGGCGACGTGCCGATCGTTGTGTGCCGGATCGACGACATTGCGGATCTGCAGATCGTCCGCCAGCTCCTGCAGGCGCACGAGTACTGGTGTCTGAAGCAGCTGCCGGTGGATCTGGTGATTCTCAACGAGCACGCCGCGTCCTACGTGCAGGACCTTCAGACGGCGCTCGAGACGATGGTGCGAACCACCCAGACGCGACGACCGGCCGGCCCGGTCGCGCGCGGGACGGTGTTCGTCCTGCGAGCGGACCTGGTCTCGATCGACGTGCGGAACCTGCTCCAGAGCGTCGCGCGGGCTGTGATCTTCAGCCGGCGCGGGAGTCTCTTCGAACAAGTGACACGGCTCGAGGAATCGGCGCCCGCCGTCTCGCGATCCCTACGCCGCGCGGTCGCGAAGGACGCGCCGCCGGCGGCGGCCGCCCGGCCCGAACTGGAGTTCTTCAATGGCCTTGGCGGCTTCGCGAACGACGGCCGCGAATACGTGACCATTCTCGGGGAGGGGCAGTGGACGCCGGCGCCGTGGATCAACGTGATCGCCAATCCCACCTTCGGCTTCCAGACATCGGTCGAAGGTGGAGGATATACGTGGGCGATCAACAGCCAGCAGAACCAATTGACCCCCTGGGCGAACGATCCCGTCAGCGACCGGCCGGGCGAGGCGATCTACGTGCGCGACGAGGACGACGGGGCGGTGTGGACGCCGACGGCGCTTCCCATTCGCGAGGACGCGTTCCCCTATGTCGTCACCCATGGCCAGGGGTACAGCCGGTTCGAGCACGTCTCTCACGGCATCGCGCTCGCGCTCGTGCAGTTTGTGCCGTCGGATGACCCGATCAAAATCTCGAGACTGACAATCACCAACCAGTCGGGGCGATCGCGTCGGCTCTCGATCACCGCGTACGTAGAGTGGGTGCTTGGCGCATCCCGCGCCGCCGCGGCGCCGTTCGTCGTGACGGAAGTCGATCCCGAGGCCCACACGATGCTGGCGCGGAACCATTGGAACAGCGGATTCGGCACCCGTGTGGCGTTTGCCGATCTCGGCGGGCGCCAACAGTCGTGGACCGGCGATCGCAAGGAATTCCTGGGCCGCAATGGAACGCTCGATCGTCCCGCCGCGCTGGCCGGCGGGTCGCCTCTGACGAATCGCGTCGGCGGCGGCCTCGACCCCTGCGGCGCCCTCCAGACCGCGTTGGTGCTCGAGCCCAACGGCGTGACAGAGATCGTGTTCTTCCTTGGCGAGGCCGCCTCGACGGCGGAAGCGTTGTCATTGATCACACGCTATCGAGCGGCCGATCTCGATGCGGTCTTCAGCGCGGCAACCCGCGTGTGGGACGACGTCCTGGGTGCCATTCACGTGCATACGCCCGATCGCGCGATGGACCTGCTGCTCAACCGCTGGCTGCTCTACCAGACCCTGGCCTGCCGGGTGTGGGCACGAGCCGCGTTGTATCAAGCCAGCGGCGCGTATGGCTTCCGTGACCAACTCCAGGACGTCATGGCGCTGACGGTGTCGAAGCCGCAGATCACGCGCGCACACATCCTGCGCGCCGCTGCGCGGCAGTTCGTCGAGGGCGACGTTCAGCATTGGTGGCTCCCGACACTTGGGCGGGGCGTGCGGACGCGGATCGCCGACGACCGGCTCTGGCTGCCGTATGTCACCGCCCAGTACATCGACGTGACCGGCGATTGCGGCATTCTTGATGAAATACTGCCGTTTCTCGATGGAGCAACGCTCAAGGCCGGCGAGCGGGAATCGTTCTTCCAGCCAACCACGTCGCACGAGCACGGCACGCTGTTCGAGCACTGCGCGCGGGCGCTCGACAGCAGCCTTCCGGTCGGCAGCCACGGCCTGCCGCTGATCGGAGCCGGAGACTGGAACGACGGCTTGAATCGCGTCGGAGTGGCTGGCAAGGGCGAAAGCATCTGGCTCGGCTGGTTTCTTCATGCCGCGCTGTCGGCCTTCGCTCCGCTCGCCGAGCGCCGCGGCGACGAACCGCACGGGGCATCATGGCGTCGACACGCCACATCGCTCGGTCAGTCCATCGAACGGGATGGCTGGGACGGCAGCTGGTACCTGCGGGCATTCTTCGACGATGGAACGCCGCTCGGTGGACACGCGAGCGCCGAGTGCCGGATCGATTCCATCGCGCAGTCCTGGGGCGTGATGTCCGGGGCGGCGGAGCGCACGCGCGCGACGGCGGCGATGGCGGCCGTGGACGAACACCTGGTGCGCCGCGATGAGGGACTGGTCCTGCTGTTCACGCCTCCGTTCGATCAGACGCCACACGATCCCGGCTACATCAAGGGATACCCGCCAGGCATCCGCGAGAACGGCGGCCAGTACACGCACGGCGCCATCTGGTCCGTCATCGCGTTCACGCTGCTTGGGGACGGAGACAAGGCCGGCGAACTGTTTTCGTTGTTGAACCCGATTCATCACGCCAGCACGCGTGCCGATGTGCATCGTTACAAGGTCGAACCGTACGTCATGTGTGCCGATGTGTATTCGGAGGCCCACGCGGGCCGCGGCGGATGGACCTGGTACACCGGCTCGGCGGGATGGACGTATCGGGCGGGCCTCGAATGGATTCTCGGATTCCGTCTTCGGGGCACGGCGCTCATCATGGATCCCTGCGTGCCGAAGTCGTGGCCCGCCTTCGACATCGCCTTCCAGTACCACTCCGCACGCTACAAGATTGCCGTCACCAACCCGCACGGCGTCTGCCGCGGCGTGTCGCGCGTCACGCTCGACGGGGAAGTACTGCAGACGAACAGCGCAGAGATTCCATTGGTTGATGACGGGTCGGACCACATCGTCGAGGTCGTGCTGGGACGGCCAGGGTGAGGTTCAGCACGACACAGTGCCGCGCATTGACGTGTTCTCTGCGTGTTGCACGCCTGGCGGACGCTCCGCATCTCGCAGGCACGGCGGCGCGCTGACCCCGGCTGACAGTCAGAGCCGTCGGATGTTCACAATGGCACAGACGCCTTGCGGCGTCATTTGGCACGCTGGCTGCGAAGGGACGGCATCGTCGATCGCATGCCCTGCTGCATCCTGACGATCAACGGCGGCTCGTCGAGCATCCGCTTCGCGGTGTTTGAAGCAGGGCCCTTGCGGCAGCGCCTCGCTGGGAAGATCGATCGCATCGGACTGAGCGGCACGAATTTCGTCGTCAGCGATCCGGCTGGAGCGCCGACGGCCACCCGCCGCCTCGCCGCGGCCGATCACCGCACGGCGGTCCGGTTCCTGCTGGACTGGCTCGAAGCGCAGCCGATCTTCGCGTCGGTCGGCGCCGTGGGACACCGCGTGGTGCACGGGATGGCGCATTCCGAACCCGAACGGATCACGCCGAAGCTCGTGTCTGAACTGCGCCGCCTCACGCCGTACGATCCCGATCACCTGCCGCGCGAAATCAGACTGATCGAGGCGTTCTCGCGGCGGCATCGGACGCTGCCACAGGTGGCGTGCTTCGATACCGCCTTTCACCGGACGATGCCGCGAGTCGCGAGACTCCTGCCGATTCCGCGGCGCTACGGGGCCAAGGGCGTGGAGCGCTATGGCTTTCACGGCCTGTCGTACGCCTATCTGATGGAGGAGCTCGGCCGCGTCGATTCCGGCGGCGCCAGGGCCCGCGTCATCCTCGCTCACCTCGGCAGTGGCGCCAGTCTGGCCGCCGTGCGCGACGCCAAGAGCATCGACACCAGCATGGGCTTTACGCCCACCTCCGGCTTGGTGATGAGCAGCCGCACGGGAGACCTCGATCCTGGCCTGGTGTACTACCTCGCGCGCACCCAGCGCATGACGGCGGCGCGATTCCAGCGGATGGTGAACCACGAATCCGGACTGCTCGGTGTGTCCGCGACGAGCGCCGACCTGCGCGACCTGCTCGCGCGGGAAGCCACCGATGGCCGGGCGGCCGAAGCGGTCGCGCTCTTCTGCTATCAGGCCAAGAAGTGGATCGGCGCCTTCGCCGCCGCGCTCGGCGGATTGGATACGCTCGTCTTCGCCGCAGGGATCGGCGAGCACGCGCCGCGCATCCGGGAACGGATCTGCGACGGGCTCGGCTTTCTGGGCGTCCAACTCCACCCGACGCGCAATGCAGAGAATGCCCCGCTGATTTCGCCGGACGACGGTCGCGTCACCGTACGGGTCATCCGCACGGACGAAGACCTCATGATCGCGACGCTCGTCGCGCGCGTCCTCAATCTCGGATCAATTCGGAAGGCTTGAATCATGCCCGCCAATACACTGTCGCCGGACCGGCTTCACCTGCAGCCAACTCCCCTGACGCCCGACCTCCTCCACAAGATGGATGCCTACTGGCGCGCCGCCAACTACCTGTCGGTCGGCCAGATCTATCTGTACGACAATCCGCTGCTGAAAGAGCCGCTGACGCTGGCGCACGTGAAACCGCTGGTCGTCGGACACTGGGGCACGACGCCGGGACAGAACTTCATTTATGTGCATTTGAACCGGGTCATCAAGCAGTACGACCTGGACATGTTCTACATCGCCGGACCCGGTCACGGCGGCCCGGCGATTGTGGGCAACGTGTACCTCGAAGGCACCTGGAGCGAGATCTATCCGGACGTCAGCCAGGACGAAGCGGGCCTGAAGAAGCTCTTCAAGCAGTTCTCGTTTTCCGGCGGGATTTCGAGCCACGTGGCGCCAACGACGCCGGGATCGATTCACGAAGGGGGCGAGCTGGGGTACTCGCTCAGCCATGCCTTCGGCGCCGCGTTCGACAACCCCGACCTGATCGTGGCGTGCGTCATCGGCGATGGTGAGGCGGAAGCCGGGCCGCTGGCCACCGCGTGGCAGTCCAACAAGCTGCTCGATCCGATCACGGACGGAGCCGTGCTGCCGATCCTGCACCTCAACGGCTACAAGATCAGCAACCCGACCGTGCTGGCGCGCATCGAACACGAGGAGTTGGAGCAGTTTCTCCGAGGCTGCGGCTGGACGCCGTACTTTGTCGAAGGCAACGAGCCGGAGCTGATGCATCCGCTCATGGCCGCCACCCTGGACCACGTTATCGAGGACATCCGACACATCCAAGAACACGCGCGACAGACGAACGACACCACTCGGCCCCGGTGGCCGATGATCGTCCTCAAGACACCCAAGGGCTGGACCGGGCCAAAGATCGTCGACGGCCTGCCGATCGAGGGCACGTTTCGAGCGCACCAGGTGCCGCTGCTCGTCGATGCCGCGCATCCCGACCACGTCACACAGCTCGAGCGCTGGATGAAGAGCTACAAAGCCGACGAGCTCTTCGACGCGAACGGCCGACTGCGGCCGGAGCTGGCGGACCTGGCGCCGAAGGGCGACCGCCGGATGGGCGCCAATCCGCACACCAACGGCGGCGTGCTGCTGCGCGACCTCCGCATGCCGGACTTCCACGACCACGCCGTGAAGGTCCCGTCGCCCGGCGCCGTGGACGGCCAGGACACGCTCGTGCTGGGCACGTTCCTCCGTGACGTGGCGAAGCTGAATCAGGACCAGCGCAACTTCCGAGTGTTCGGGCCCGACGAGACGGTTTCGAATCTCCTGGGCGCCGTGTTCGACGTCACCAACCGTCAGTGGGACGCGCGAACGGTCGAGAACGATGAATTCCTCGCGCCCGCCGGACGCGTCCTGGACTCGATGCTCAGCGAGCACCAGTGCGAGGGGTGGCTGGAGGGCTATCTCCTCACCGGGCGGCATGGGCTCTTCAACTGCTACGAGGCCTTCGTTCGGATCGTCGACTCGATGTTCAGCCAGCACGCCAAGTGGCTCAAGGTCACGCGGGAATTGCCCTGGCGCCGGAATATCGCGTCGCTGAATTATCTGCTCGCCTCCCACGTCTGGCAGCAGGACCACAACGGATTCACGCACCAGGACCCTGGATTCCTCGATCACGTGATCAACAAGAAGGCCGATATCGTGCGGGTGTATCTGCCGCCGGACGCGAACTGTCTCCTGTCGGTGTTCGATCACTGTCTGCGCAGCCGGCATTACGTCAACGTGGTGGTGGCGGGCAAGCACGCCCTGCCGCAGTGGCTCACCATGGATGCCGCCGTTCTGCACTGCACGGAAGGCATCGGGATCTGGCCATGGGCCAGCAACGATCAGGGCGGAGAGCCGGACGTGGTGATGGCCTGCTGCGGAGACACGCCCACGCTGGAGATTCTGGCCGCGGTCTCGATCCTGCGCACACATCTGCCGGATCTGAAAATCCGGGTGATCAACGTGGTCGACCTCATGAAGCTACAGCCCAGTTCGGAGCACCCGCACGGGCTGACCGACGAGGACTACGACTCGCTCTTCACGACGGACAAGCACATCATCTTCGGCTTTCACGGATACCCCTGGCTCGTCCATCGACTCACCTACCGTCGGACCAACCGCCACCTGCACGTCCGCGGCTACAAGGAAGAGGGCACCATCACGACGGCGTTCGACATGCGAGTCCAGAACGATCTCGACCGGTTCCACCTGGTCCAGGACGTGGTCGATCGCCTGCCACACCTGGGCGCCAAGGGCGCCTATCTGAAGCAGACGATGGCCGACAAGCTCATCGAACACAAGCAGTACATCGACCAGCACGGCCAGGACCTGCCGGAGATCAGGAACTGGAAGTGGAGCCAGTCCAAATGAACGCGCACGACCTGGCAGACACCGCGCGGACGCTCGTCGCCGGCGACAAGGGTTTGCTCGCGATGGACGAGAGCACCGGCACCTGCAACAAGCGCTTTGCCAAGGCGGGAATTCCCCAGACCAAGGAGGCCCGCCGCGCCTGGCGGGAATTGATTGTGACCACGCCGAATCTGATGGCGTGCATCAGCGGCGCGATCCTGTACGACGAAACGATCCGCCAGACGACGACGGATGGCGTTCCCTTCGTCAACGTTCTCGTCGATGCCGGCATCATGCCCGGCATCAAAGTGGACCTCGGCGCCAAGCCGCTCGCCGGCCATCCCGGTGAACGGATTACCGAAGGCTTGGACGGATTGCGTGTCCGCCTCCAGAAATACGGCCAGATGGGCGCCCGTTTCGCCAAGTGGCGCGCGGTGATCGCGCTCGGCGACGGCATGCCTAGCCGGGGTTGCCTCGAGGCCAACGCGCACGCGCTGGCCCGCTATGCCGCGCTGTGCCAGGAAGCCGGACTGGTCCCGATCGTCGAGCCCGAAGTGCTCATGACAGGCGGGCACACACAGGAGCGGTGCCGCGCGGTCACGGAGGAGGTGCTGCGACGCGTGTTCGATCAGATCGCCATCCAGCGGGTGACGCCGGAGGCAATGATCCTGAAGCCCAACATGGTGCTGCCGGGATTGACGTGCGCCACGCAAGCGACCGTGGACGAAGTGGCCGACGCCACGGTGAGCTGTCTTCTGCGCGTCGTCCCCGCAGCCGTTCCCGGGATCGCGTTCCTGTCGGGCGGCCAGTCCGGCGAACTGGCCTCGGCTCGCTTGAATGCCATGCACGTCAGGTTCAGGGCACGGGCGTCGCGACTGCCGTGGGCGTTGACGTTTTCCTTCGGTCGCGCCATCCAGCAACCGGCGCTCGGCATCTGGGGAGGCACGGAGACGCATCGAGTGGCAGCGCAGCACGCGCTGCTCCACCGGACCGAGTGTAATCGGGCTGCGCTTCGCGGCGAATACGACGCCGCGATGGAAGGGCGCCTGGCACGCTCATGCAGATCTGCCTGATTCGACACGGCGAAACCGAGTGGTCGATCTCCGGTCAGCATACCGGCCGCACGGACATTCCGTTGACCGCGCACGGCGAGGACGAGGCGCGCAGGCTGGCACCTCTCCTCCGAGAGGTCCGCTTTGCACGAGTGCTGACCAGCCCTCGGCGCCGCGCGCGACGAACGTGTGAATTGGCCGGACTGGGATCGGTGTCCGAAGTCGAACCGGACCTGGCGGAATGGGACTATGGCGAGTACGAAGGACAGCGCACGATGGACATCCGCGAGCGACGACCGGACTGGAATGTGTTTCGGGACGGCTGTCCTGGCGGCGAAACGACCGCGGACGTCTCGGACCGCGCCGATCGGCTCATCGCACGTCTTCTCGCCCTGAGCGGCAACATCGCGCTCTTCTCGCACGGCCAGTTCGGGTGCGTCCTGGCCGCGCGATGGATCGGCCTGCCGACCATCGACGGGCAGCATTTCGGGCTCGGCGCCGCCTCGCTCAGCATGCTCGGCTTTGAACCGAGCCACCCCGATGTCCCGATCATCGCGCTCTGGAATGCCGTCCCGGCACCGTTAGCGGCGGTCCCATGAAACAGTCGATCGGTCAGCAGACGAGGAAGACATGCGCGCGTTGATCGCGGGCAACTGGAAGATGCACGGGCTGACGTCGCAGCTTGGTGAGATCGACGCGATGGGCGCCTCTCTGGCGGCGACGCCGCCAGATGCCGACGTGCTGATCTGTCCGCCGGCGACGCTGCTCGCGCGGGCGGTGCAGACGGCGGCTGGCCGCCTCGCCATCGGAGGGCAGGACTGCCACACGGACAGCGCCGGCGCATTCACGGGCGATATGAGCGCGGAGATGCTGAGAGACGCGGGCGCCTCCGCGGTCATCGTCGGCCATTCCGAACGCCGGCAGCATCACGGCGAGACCGATGCGATGGTGGCGGCCAAGGCCAGCGCCGCGAAGCGAGCCGGTCTTCTGGCGATCATCTGCATCGGCGAAACCCAGTCGCAGCGGAAAGACGACACGGCGTTGAGCGTCTGCGCCGATCAGATCGCCGGGCGCGTGCCCCTCGGCATCGCCTTGGTCGCGATCGCGTACGAGCCGCTCTGGGCCATCGGGAGCGGGCGTACGCCGGACCCGAAGGAGATCGCGCAGATGCACGCGCATATCCGCGAGTGCCTGGTCGCGCTGTTGGGAGCGGAGGGACCCACGGTGCGCATCCTCTACGGCGGGTCGGTCAACCCGGCCAACGCGCGCCAAATCCTCGCGCTGCCGGACGTGGGCGGCGCGCTGGTCGGTGGCGCCAGCCTCAAGGCCGCTGATTTCGAGGCCATTGTCAGGGCCGTTGACGCATCGGCGCATCCGTGATGCGCGTGGGAGCCGCCGCGGACCGAGCAGCGCCTCCAGGGGCGAAGCCCGGCCGAGCGGGACTGGCTCCAGACGGAGCGCGAGATTCGAAAACCGTAGGCCGGACCGCGGAGCTCGTGGCTCCTCGGCCGGCGCGAAGGGATCACGATGAACATTCACTCGAAGGACTTCCGAGTGGGGCCCGGAGAAAAGGTCGCTCTCGGAAAGTGGCCGACATGTGTCAAGCCCATCTGCGCGTCCAATCAGCAATATCACGAGCTCCTGGGAGACCACGTTGACGCGCTGAGCTCGTTGCAGCGCCTTCTGTACGCGTCTAGCCGCTACGCCTTGCTGCTGATCGTTCAGGGGATGGACGCGGCTGGCAAGGACGGCGCCATCCGGCACGTCATGTCGGGGGTCAATCCGCAGGGCTGCGAGGTGTTCAGTTTCAAACAGCCCAGCGCCGAGGAATTGAAGCACGATTTTCTCTGGCGCACGACCCGATGTCTGCCCGAACGCGGGCGGATCGGCATCTTCAATCGTTCCTACTACGCGGAAGTGCTCATCGTGCGCGTGCATCCGGCGATTCTCCGCGGCCAGGGCCTGCCGTACGAATCGCTGCACGAGAAGCACATCTGGCGGGAGCGGTATCGCTCCATCGTCGACCTCGAGGCCCATCTCCATCGGAACGGCACGCGGATCGTCAAGGTCTTCCTCCACTTATCGAAGGACGAACAGCGCAAGCGCTTTCTCGAGCGCCTCGACGAGCCGGACAAGAACTGGAAGTTCAGCCGTTCGGACATGCACGAGCGGCGCTATTGGGCGCAGTACATGAAGGCATATGAAGCGTGCCTCAGGGCGACCAGCACCCATCATGCACCGTGGTACGTCGTGCCCGCTGACGACAAGGACAACGCGCGGCTGATCGTCTCGCAGATCATGCTCGACGCGCTCGACGCGCTGCGTATGGCCTATCCCAAGCCGGATGCCGCCAGACGGCACGAGCTGAGAGCGATCCGGAAACGGCTCTCGAAATGATCGACGGACGGGACATCGATGAACATCAGCCCATCGGCGGGAAAGCCACCAGCGCCCGGAACGCTCGTCGACGTGCCGAAGCTCATCACGGCGTACTACACCGACGTACCTGACCCGTCGGTCGCGGCACAACGGGTGGCGTTCGGCACGTCTGGACATCGCGGGTCGTCCTTCGACACGGCGTTCAACGAATGGCACATCCTGGCCATCAGCCAGGCGATTTACCTCTACCGGACACAGCACCACATCGACGGCCCGCTGTTTCTCGGAATGGATACGCATGCGCTCTCGGTACCGGCGTTCGCGAGCGCGCTCGAGGTCCTGGCGGCCAATGGGGTGGACGTCATGCTCGCCGAGCGGGACGAATACACGCCGACGCCCGTCATCTCGCATGCGATTCTCACATACAACCGCGGGCGCAAGACCGGACTCGCCGACGGCATCGTGATCACGCCGTCGCACAACCCGCCGCATGATGGGGGCTTCAAATACAATCCGCCCAACGGCGGCCCCGCGGAGTCCGACGTCACCGGCTGGATTGAGGCAAGGGCGAACGAGTTTCTCACCGCTCGCCTTCATGGGGTACACCGGAGTGGTTACGAGAAAGCGCTTCACGCGAGCACGACACATCGGCACGATTACCTGACGGCCTACATCGGCGACCTGGGCCACGTGATCGACATGGACGTCATTCGGAGCACGACCGTCAGCCTCGGCGTGGACCCGCTCGGAGGAGCCGGGGTCGACTACTGGGGGCCTATCGCCGAGCACTATGGACTGAACCTCACCGTCGTCAACGACGCCGTCGATCCGACCTTCCGGTTCATGACCGTGGATTGGGACGGCCAGATTCGCATGGACCCGTCCTCACCCTATGCGATGCAGCGGTTAATCGACATCAAAGATCGCTTCGACATCGCGTGGGCGTGCGATACCGACCACGACCGGCACGGCATCGTCACCCGAAGTGCGGGACTGCTGCCGCCCAACCATTACTTGTCAGTCGCCGTCTCCTATCTCCTCCAACACCGGCCGACGTGGCGCTCGGACGCGGCCATCGGCAAGACCGTCGTGAGCAGTCAGATGATCGATCACGTGACCGCGAAGCGCGGCCGGAGGCTCTACGAAGTGCCGGTGGGCTTCAAGTGGTTCGTGGACGGCTTGCTCGACGGGTCGCTGGCCTTCGGGGGCGAGGAGAGCGCGGGGGCGTCCTTCGCCCGCCTGGATGGCGCCGTGTGGACGACGGACAAGGATGGGATCGTGCCGGCGTTGCTGGCGGCCGAGATCACCGCCCGGATGGGTCGCGACCCCGGCGACCTCTACCACGACCTCACGCGCGAGTTCGGTGAGCCGGCCTATGACCGCGTGGAGGCGCCCGCCACTCCGGCTCAAAAAGCACTGTTGGCGAAACTCTCACCCGAGCAGGTGAGGCTGACCAAGCTCGCTGGCGAAACGATTCAGGCGGTCCTCACCAACGCGCCAGGCAACGGCGCGCCCCTCGGCGGGGTGAAGGTCATCGCCAAGAGCGGCTGGTTCGCGGCGCGCCCGTCAGGGACCGAGGATATCTACAAGATTTATGCGGAGAGCTTCCGGGGAGCGGATCATTTGCGCCGCATCCTGGAGGAGGCCCAGACGATCGTCAGCAACACGCTGGCCGTGCCGTCTCAGAAGGGCAGCAGAGGCGTCGCATCATGACCAAACGCACGCGCGTCAGCCACCCGATTTACAACCTACTCCCGACGGAAATCGAAGGGTTCGATTCCCTGGCCGCGCTTGCCCTGGATATGCGGTGGTCGTGGAACCATGCCACCGACGGCGTGTGGCGCACGCTCGATCCCCTCCTGTGGGAACTCACGCAGAATCCGTGGGTGGTCCTGCAGACGGTCTCGCGGGACCGACTCGAGCGCGTGCTGGCCGATCCGGGCTTCCGGAAGGACATCGATGCTCTGCTGCACGCCACGCGTCAGGCGGCGGAGACGCCTGCCTGGTTTCAGCACACGCATCCGGGTGCGCCCCTGACGTCGGTCGCGTATTTCAGCATGGAATTCATGTTGAGCGAGGCGCTCCCCATCTATTCGGGCGGACTCGGCAATGTCGCGGGCGATCAGCTCAAAGCGGCCAGCGATCTGGGCGTGCCGGTGGTCGGCGTGGGGTTACTTTACCAACGAGGCTATTTTCGACAGGTGATTGACAAAGATGGCGCGCAACAGGCGCTCTACCCGTACAACGACCCTGGACAGCTCCCGATCACACCGCTGCGCTCCCCGAACGGCGAATGGGTGCGCCTGGAGATCGCCTTACCGGGTTACTCGGTCTGGCTGCGCGCCTGGCAGGTCCAGGCCGGTCGAGTCACACTCTATCTGCTGGATAGCAATGACGCGGCCAACTTCCCCGCTCATCGCGGAATCACCAGCGAGCTGTATGGAGGCGGGCCGGAAGTGCGCCTCAAGCAAGAATTGCTGCTCGGGATTGGCGGCTGGCGGTTGCTCGGCGCGCTGGGCATCAAGCCGGATGTTTGTCACCTGAATGAAGGGCATGCCGCCTTCGCGGTGTTGGAGCGTGCTCGAAGTTTCATGGACGACTCCGGGCAACCCTTCGACGTCGCGTTGGCCGTGACGCGAGCCGGGAACGTCTTTACGACCCACACGCCGGTGGCGGCCGGCTTCGATCGGTTCGCGCCCGCCCTCATCGAACAATACCTAGGAGAATATGCCGAGCAGACCCTCGGCATGACACGCCACGAGCTGTTGGCGATGGGCCGTCAGAATCCGAACGACCCGTCGGAAACGTTCAACATGGCCTCTCTGGCCATACGGGGGAGCGGGGCGGTGAACGGCGTGAGTCGCTTGCATGGGCAAGTCAGCCGACACCTTTTCGCGCCGCTGTTTCCCCGCTGGCCGGAGGCCGACGTGCCCGTCGGACACGTGACCAACGGCGTCCACATGCCGACCTGGGACTCGGCAGCAGCAGATGATCTCTGGACGGAAGCCTGTGGAAAGGACCGCTGGCTGAAGGCGACGGACAACTTGGAGCAGGATATCCGCCGCATCTCCGACGTCAGGCTCTGGCAACTGCGCACGGCCGCCAGCACCTCGCTGATTGACTATGCTCGCCAGCGTCTGGCTCGGCACTATGCCGCCGCTGGCGCATCCTCCGCGACGGTCGAGGAGATGAGGCATCTCTTCGATCCCCACGTGTTGACGCTGGGCTTTGCGCGCCGTTTCGCCACTTACAAACGACCGAATCTCCTGCTGCACGATCCGGGGCGACTGCTGCGCCTGTTATCCAATCCTCAGCGTCCGGTGCAACTCATCCTTGCGGGCAAGGCCCATCCCGCGGACGCGGCGGGACAGGCGCTGATCCAGCAATGGATCCACTTCATTCGCCAGCCCGAGGTCCGTCCTCATGCGGTCTTCCTCAGTGACTACGACATGCAGTTGACCGAGCGCCTGGTGCAGGGGGTGGATGTCTGGCTCAACACACCACGCCGGCCGTGGGAGGCGTCTGGGACGAGCGGCATGAAAGTGCTCGTCAATGGCGGCCTCAATCTCTCGGAATTGGACGGCTGGTGGGCGGAGGCGTACCTCCCTGAAGTGGGGTGGGCGCTAGGCGATGGTCAGGAGCACGGTGCTGATCCGGCCTGGGACGCGATTGAAGCGGAGGCGCTCTACGACCTGCTCGAACAGACGGTGATTCCCGAGTTTTACGCCCGCGACGAACACGGCATTCCCACAGCCTGGGTGGCGCGGATGCGTGAAAGCATGGCGCGGTTGACGCCGCACTTCTCCGCCAACCGGACGGTGTGCGAATACACCGAGCAGCACTACCTCCCGGCTGCAGCCGCCTACCGTGAGCGCGCGGCGAACAACGGCGCCGTGGGCAGGCAATTGGTCGATTGGCAGCGGGCGGTGGACGGGAAGTGGGACTCGCTGCGGTTCGGAGAGGTGCGGATCAAAGCCAACGCCGACCACCACCTGTTTGAGGTCGAACTCTTTCTGAACGGTCTCGACCCGAACGCGGTGCGCGTTGAGCTGTATGCGGATGGACCGGACGGCGGCGATTCCGTCCGGGAGGAAATGACGCACGCGCGGCAGCGAGCTGACGCGGCCGGTCTCTGGGTCTATCGCGCTACGGTACCCACGACGCGTCCGGCGAGCGACTACACGGCGCGCGTGATGCCTCAGCGCTCTGGGGCGGCCATTCCGCTGGAATCCGCTCGCATCCTCTGGCAGCGCTGATCGTGACGCCTGAACGCGAGCTGAACGACTACATTGCGGCGACGTCTGGGGCCGCCCGTGAAACAGCTAATTCAATTTGGTTTTAGATTAGGAGGCGTTTCGGCCGTGCGATGATTGGAGGCGGGCTCGGCGGCATCGAGGGCCGCGAGGCGTGTGTCGATGGTGCCGAACAGCGCGTGGTACGCCTGGACCGACAGCGTGCCCCGATGAAAGTCGGCAAGCACGTCCTCCTTCTCGGCCAGCAACACGCGGCGCCTGGCGAGCACGGTCTCCTCGGCCCGCAGATCGTCCTGTTCGATTTGGATCGCCTCGACCGGCGCCGTCACATCACGTCCGCGCGGCTCGTACTCCTCGAGCAGTCGCGCAGGATCGCGGACGGCGCGGCGTGCAGTTGCTCCATCCGCCCGATCTCGCCCAAAGCTGCCTGCGTCATGAGGAGCTTCCCGCGCTTCAATTGATACGTCTGCCGGGCTCATGGTGGCGGATCACCCGAACTTGCGCAGCAGCGGTCGGATGGTCAGTCCCTGCAGGAAGATGGAGAGCAGCACCACGCCGAACGTCACCGTGATGAGCAGGACGATAGGCAGCCTTAGTGCCGGAAAGTCTACCGAATTCTCCTTGTGCGACCCGGTCCCTGGACAGCGCCCCGACAGAACAGACGGCAGCCCGTACCAGTCCGCCGATCCGATCGTCGTCAGCCGGTCGCAAGTACGCGGCGGCGATCGGAACGGTGGCCGCGATTCCTGCCGGCACAGCGGCGCGCACATTCCGCGATTCCTGTCGCCACGAGCACGAGCAGCAACGTTCCAGGCTCCGGAGTGGGGTTCGACGTTTCGGCGATATAGCCCGAGATATCAAACCGATAGTACTCGTCGTTCCAGGTGCCACGCGGCCGCGGAAACGCGAGGGAGGGCATCTCGCCCCACATCCCGAGGTGCTGCTCGCTGGCAGGACCGGCAATATCGTTCGGCTCGAAGGGCGCCCAATTCCTATAGACGAACGGCTCATTCGTCACCCACGTCCATTCCCCATCCGGCGGCACCGCGAGCGCCGGTTGAAATCCACCGAGCCAGTATTCCACCCCTGGAAGCGCGAGCGAAGAAACGACGCTCTGCTCTTGCGCGCTGGTGATCGTGGCGAGGTGCCAGCCCGGTCCGAACATCCCCTCGACCGCCAACGAAGCCTCCTCCCACGTCACGAATTCGGCAGGGACAACCGCGTATTGATGTCCGTTCTCCGACCAAGTCAGGCTCTGGGTAGGGGAAAAGGGATCTCCCGCGGCCGGCGCCGCGCTGCTAACCGAGAGAACGAGCATCGACAAGATCGCCAAGCGAGGTCCGTTCATGATTCCTCCACTCGTTGCTGACAGCCCGAGGCGACCCGTGCTCTCCGGTCCCTAGATCTCGAAGTCCCGGGACGGGAGACAGTTGTGCCGACTCAGATCGCAGAGGATCGCCCATCAGGAGTGATCCGGTCCTCGCCGACCTCAGCTGCGACCCGCCGGACCGGCGGTAAAATGCGAAATCAGTGCCGACCTAGTGGCGACGGAGTTGGGTCGCCACCCTCCCTGCCCCGGCTCTCTCCGAGGCAGCGGTCTTGCGGGCTGATCGCCTCGGCGCAAGGCGCGCAGGCGACATTCCTTTTCCACCAGACTCGCGACTCATCCGTTGCCGATTGACTCCGAACCCACGATCGGTTCCCCTGCGCAGCCGACCAGTTCCGCGCAGTAACCCTCTTTGTGGAAGGTTCGAACAGAATTGAGAGGTTAGCTACACAGTCGTCGCGTGGCAGTTCGCGCAACCCTCCACCTCTTCCAAGATTCGATCAGGCAATTGCCGGCGACGATCGCGCAAAAGGCCGAGCGCCTGTCCGCAGGCACTGATTCCTGAAACGCTCTCTGGCCCGCCTGTTAGTCCTTCACCGATGGCTTCGCTCTTGCCTGTGGCGTTCAACCATTAGTTCGTGGAGGAGGCGATGAGGCAATTGTGGTGTTGCCTGCTGCTGCGCTCGCCTGGCCGACCATTGCGGCGTATGCCGATCTCCCTCCGCTGAAAGGCAATGGCGATCGTGCCCTCGCCGTTCAGTTTCCAGGCTCGATTCCTCGTGGCGATTCCAGAACTGTTCCCGGCAGGCTCACTGAACCCTCCGGTCCTCGGGGATGGGGCCGCACGCATCGAGCTCACGGAGCTGCCCGAAGGCTTTGCTGGGTGGGGTTTTCGGGGCGCAACTTACGATTTCGCACCCACGCCCGAACCAGGGACGCTGACACTTCTCGGCGTTTGCGGTGGCGGCTGCGGTCGCGGGGCGACGGCGACGGGTGCTGTTGGCCGGAGAACAGCGTGAGAGTCCCACTGCGTCTGGTGATCCCGCTTGGAGCCGCAATTGGCTGGGCCTACGGGTCGACGCTCAGCCAACTCGTCACTCAGTGGGCTCGCGACAATGACTACTCCCACGGATTTCTCGTCCTGCCGTTTGCGGCGTACGTGGTCTGGCAGCGCCGCGACGCGCTTGCGGCAGCCGACATTGCGCCAGGCAATCTCGGGCTGGCTCTCATGCTCATCAGCGCCGGATTGTTTGTCGCGGGCCAACTTGGCGCTGAGATCTTCCTCACACGGGTGTCGCTGGTCAGCATGCTGGCTGGCATCGCCGGGTTTGTCTGGGGGCGAACACACCTCCGGTTGCTCGCGTTTCCGATTGCGTTCCTGCTGTTCATGATCCCGCTCCCTTCGATTGTTTTCAATCAGATCACCTTGCCATTGCAGTTCGTTGCGTCTTCTCTGGGCGAAACGCTGATTCGCGCGGCCGGCGTCCCGGTGCTCCGCGATGGAAACGTGTTGCAGCTGGCAAGTGGCAATCTCGAAGTCGTCGAAGCGTGCAGCGGCATTCGATCACTCGTGTCTCTGATGATGATCGCCGTCATGATCGCGTTTTGGCGTAACGCCGGGGCGTGGGCGACCCTGCTCGTCAGCGCCTCGGCGGTTCCTCTCGCCATCATCACGAATGCGCTACGTGTCGCTGGCACTGGGTTGGCCTCGAACTGGTTCGGGCCCGCGGCAGCTGATGGGTTTCTTCACACATTCACCGGGTTTGTGATGTTTGGAACAGCACTGGCCGCGATGCTGTCCGTGCCTCAGATGATCGGGCGCGTGCCGCACATACGCCGACGAACAGACGCACGCCTTCGAGGTGTTGTATGAGCGGCCGGGCGGCGATCGCGGTCACCATCCTCGTGGCGATGCGGCTGTATTCGTTCCAGGCAGTTACCGACACGCCGGCTCAGCGAGAATCGTTGGCGTCACTGTCGTCGCATGTTGGCCCGTGGACCGGGCGTGATGCCGGTCCATTCGCGGACGACGTCGTGAATGTGCTCGGCGTGGACGACTACATCAATCGCGTGTACATGTCACCCAGCAGGACGCCTGTCGCGCTGTATGTGGGGTATTACGCCACGCAACGCCAAGGCGACGCGATTCATTCTCCGCAAAACTGCTTGCCGGGCGCCGGATGGCAGCCTCTGTCATCGTCGACGATCACGCTTCCGGCGGAGCGCGGCACCAACGTTCGTGTCAAGCAAATTCTGATTCAAAGAGCGCTCAATCGCCAAGTGGTTCTTTATTGGTACGCAGGACGCGGTCACACGATCGCGGGTGAGTACGCGAACAAATGGTGGCTGACACTGGACGCGATTCGAGCGCATCGGACAGATGGTGGTCTCGTGCGGATCATCGCGCCCGTCGCAGGAGACGAGTCACGCGCCGCGCAAGACGCGGCGACATTTGCGACGTTCCTCCTTTCTGAGTTGCCGAGGTACCTGCCGTGAGTCTCACCGATCGCCGCATTCGATGCGTCGCGCTGTTGACGTTCGTCGCGGTGAGTGGCTGCCGCTCCGATCCCGTGGCAACGAGCCGCCGGTTCAGCGAACGCGCTGATAGGTACATGACGGCGCACCGCTGGAAAGAAGCTATCGTCGAATACGGCAATGCGATCAAGGCCCAGCCAAACAATGCTGACGTGTACTACAAGCGAGCCTGGGCCTACGGGGAAGTCGGCGACCTGCCATCAGCGTATCAGGCATATGCGCGTGCGGCCGACCTCAGTCCGTCGAATGTCGATGCACATCTGCGGGCGGCGCGGTTGCTGCTGGAAGCCGGCGAATTCGATGCTGCCAGACTGCGAGCGGCGCGCGCACTTGAGGTGGACCCGAAGAACGCGGACGCGCATCTGCTCATCGGAAACGCGTTAGCTGGGCTCAACGAGCTATCGCATGCCATCCCGCAGATCGAAGAGGCCATTCGGATTGCGCCTCATCTCGTAACCGCCTGGCTGGCGTTAGGTGCCGTTTGTTTGCACGACGGGCGAGAAATGGACGCGAAGATGGCATTCGAAAAGGCCATCGCGCTCGATCCCGATTCCAGCGAGGCGAGGCTGTGGCTCGCGAATGTCCTGTGGGCGACCGGCGATCCGACCAGCGCCGAGCACGAAGCCCGAGAGGCCCTGTCGCGACATCCGGATGACCGTCTGGTTCGTCGTGCGTTGGCGGCCTTCTACCTCGGGGCCGGACGCTTGAGCGAGGCCGAGCCGCATTTGAAATGGCTAGCGACCGATGACGCCGGTCGTCTGCAACTCGCCGACTTCTATTTCCAGACGCATCGATTCCCAGAAGCCGCGGCGGTTCTCGAACCCTTGACGTCGAGTTCAGAAGCGGCCACCAGTCGTGCCGCGCAGCTGCGGATGGCGTCAGTCCAGTACGCCAGCGGCGACAAGGCGGCGGCCTACCGGAGGGTCGACGCGCTCATCGCTGAAAGACCGCACCGGATCGATGCGCGCTTGGTAAAGACGCGGATGCTTCTGGCGGATCACGACCCCCGCGCCGCCAGCGCAGAAGCCGCGGCAGCACTGACCCGGGATTCAGGATCAGCTGAAGCGCATTACCTCTCGGGTCTGGCGGCCGTCGCGGGTGGGGATGTCCGAGCGGCTGAAAGATCGTTTCAACAGGTCATCGCGCTGAATCCGCGAACCGCTGCGGCGCACTTGCAGCTCGCGCGGCTGAAGCTCGAACGAGGCAAGTTTGCCGAGGCGGTCGCCGCCGCAAGCCAAGCCGCAGCGATCGTTCCTGAAGATCCCAACGTTGCAGTCGTGATGGCTCGGAGCCTCCGTGCGAAAGGTGATCTGGCAGGTGCGAGCGATTACATAACGACGCGCATCCGCCGGCAGCCAAACGAAGCGGCCTTCCACACGGAACTCGGGTGGGTGCAGTTGGCCCAGCTGAAATGGGCCGAGGCGAGTGGATCGTTCGGCATCGCCCTACGACTGGAGCCGTCCTCGTCAGCGGCACTGGACGGTCTCGTGGCGGTGGACCTCGCTCGGGACCAGATCGGTGAGGCGCGCGAGCACCTCAATGCCTGGCGCGCGCACAACCCGACGAATCCGCATGGGCAAATCGTGACTGCACGGCTTGAGCTCGTCTCGGGTAATCCCGATGTGGCCATGCGAATCCTCGACCAATTGGTCGTAGCGGCGCCGGGTGAACTCGAGGCGTACGCACTGCTCGGGACTATCTACGCGGCGCGACAACAGATTCCGCAAGCAATCGCGCAGTATCAGGCGCTTGCAAACCGTTCGAAGGCACCCGCGGGCGCATGGACGATGATCGGATTGCTCGAGGAGGCGCGCGGGAACCGAACAACCGCCCAGGCGAGTTACGAGAGAGCGTTGGTAGTCGACTCGGAGAACGGAACCGCCGCCAATAATCTCGCCTGGATGTATGCAGCCGATGGCCGACTCGATGATGCGCTGCGTCTGGCGAGTGATGCCGAACGCCTGCTGCCAAACCGTCCGGAGCCGAAGGACACATTAGGATGGGTCAAGTACCAGGAAGGGTTGTACTGGGAAGCCGGCAAGGCTTTTGAGCAAGCCGTGTCTGCGGCGCCCGATCGGGCAACTTATCAGTACCACCTTGGGCTGGCACGTTTGCATGACCGTCGTGTTGATGAAGGGCGCAGGCTGTTACGACGTGCGCTTGATCTGGGCCTCAGTGGACCCGACGCAGATGCGGCGAACAAGGCGTTGCAGCAGCGGGACGAGGAATGATGGCCCACGCCGTGGTCGCGTCATCTGTTTGAGCACTGCCACTGCCACGGCCACCGTCTTGATCGTCCCGCCCGGCGAGCCGTTGCTGCGTCAACCGGGTTTCCGCGTGAGCCGGGCTTCGAGTCCGCGGCACGCGCTGATCGACCGGCTCTTGGGCCTGACGAATTGCTCATTCGAATCCCTGACATACTGTGCCGATGCTTTGGCTGTGAGGGTCACGTGGATTGTGTTCTTGTTGGCTCTCCGTCGATTCGCCTCAGCCTGTTGAGTCGGATCTTGGGATGTTCGGCAGCAGATTCACGAATTGATCACACAAGGTCGTCAACGCGGAGTGGATGAGCGGAGTTGACCCTGACGGGATCAGAGGTAGCGTTCGGCCTTCTTGAACCGGGCGCTGTTGCGATACACTCGCGGCTATCTTTCCACGGGAGGCGGTTGAATGTCACGACGCCGGCGACGGACCGTTTCGGGACTGAGCCGTGAGCGGCTGCGAGACTTGGCGAGGGCCGGCGCGGAAGCGACTCTCAAACAACTGCGAGCCGAGATCACGGCGATCGAACGAGCTTTTCCCGAGTTGTCGTCGACGCGCGCCGTCAAACATGAAGCGTTGCGTATCGCCAAGGGTACGCGCAGGATGTCCGATGCCGCTCGACGAGCGGTCTCCGCTCGAATGAAGAAGTACTGGGCGGAGCGTCGCAAGGCTCGCGCCAAGATCAAGTGAGAGGGGATCCTCGCACCGGCGCGGCGAGGGTCTGATCGAGGACGGATCCCGCCGGATGCAGTCCGTGCGACACAGACTGGCCATGTCCACGTGGTTGTCAGGCTGCCTGTCTGTCAGATGGCCACGCTCAGACTGGTCGCGGGCACGTGCCGTGACACACTCCTGCGTGCGTGGGTGTGCGCTCGTCGTCTCGGCCTGTCCAACAGAATGGCGTGGCAGCACGGAATGCTTCCTGGCCGCACGTGAGAGCCGAACGATAGATCGCGCGCCACACCAGCGTCTCCCATACTGCGCCGGCGATTGATGATCGCCACCACGAGCTCGAATAGAAGGATGAGGGACTTCGCTCTTGACGGATGCGCCGGACGACTGATCAAATCGGGCTGATGTTACGGGCCGCGTCAACGACTTTGAGACAACGGATTTCGCATTTAGTGAAGCGACTCCCCGCTGTTGACGAGCACGATCGATCGGTCTCCCACGATCACGTCTGACCCGACAATCACGCCATGCTGGGGGTCGTCCGGCGTGACGATCGTCGTTCCTGGGGCATCCTGGCGAGCTGTTTTCGTCGGCGCGTTGATCCAGACCGCCTCAGGAAGGGTTTCTCGGCGCGGCGGCCCTTGGACGAAGCGCTCAGGATGCGCCGCGTAGGCGGCCAGCCGCGTGCGATGTCTGATGTCCAGCCTCGTCGCGGCCCGGCCGTAGTGCACGTCGGCCGGCGTCAGATACCGCAGGCCACTGTGATGATGCGCGTCGTTGTACCACCCGAACAGCGCGTGTCAGATGGCCCGCGCATCTTGGATCGACCCAAAGCGATCGGGAAATGCCGGCCGATATTTGAACGTCCGGAATTGGGCTTCCGAGAACGGATTGTCGTTGCTCACGCGCGGGCGCGAGTGGCTGGCGGCGATCCCGAGATCGGTGAACAGCTCGGCGACGAGCGTGCTGCGCATCGGTGCGCCCCGGTCAGCATGGATCGTCAACTGGTTCGGGGCGATCGCCTGCTTCGCACAGGTGGCCTCAATCAGCCGCTCGGCGAGCCGCGCGCGATCGTGGGCCGCGACCAGCCAGCCGACGACGTACCGACTGAACAGGTCGAGGATCACGTAGAGCGAGAAATGCAGATACGCCACGGGCCCTTTCAGCTTCGTGATGTCCCACGACCAGATCTGATTCGGGGCCGTGGGCACGAGCTCCGGCTTGGCATACGCCGGGTGCCGCGCCTGATCGCGCCGTTCGCGCACTTCGCCGGCGTCGGCCAGGAGGCGGTACATCGTCCGCGGCGAACAGAGATACGTCTGTTCCTCGAGGAGCGTGGCGTGGACTTCGACCGGTGCCTGATCCACAAAGCGGTCACTATGCAGCACGTCCAACACCGCCTGGCGTTCGCCGGCCCCCAGCGCGCGCGCCGAGGGGGCTCGTGCCGCCCGCGGGCACGGTGGGCGCGCCGGGCGTCGCCGTCGATAGAACGCCGCCCGAGAGACGCCGACGCTGGCACACAGCGCCGACGTCTCGCCGGTGGTCGTCACGGTCGTGACCGCCGTCATCAATCGCTCTCGTCGCTGTCGAGCGGTTTCAGGGGGATCCCCAGGATCTCGGCAACTTTTTTTTGGAGGGTGATGATCGTCTCCGCTCGTTGGAGCTTGCGTTGGAGCCGACGGTTCTCCGCTTCGAGCTGTTTCACGCGGGGATCGACTGGACGTGCCTTGGGGCCCCGACGGCGTCCTCGCATCTCGCGCAACGCGCCGTGGTCGCGCTGCCGGCGCCAATTCGTGAGCAGCGACGAGTACAGCCCTTCCCGGCGCAACAGCGCGCCCAGCTCCCCAGGCTTCTTGCACGCGTCGGCTTGCTTCAGGATCCGGAGCCGATACTCCGCACTGAACCGCCGGCGCTGGGGTTTGGCCGGCACTTCCGGATCCGGGTCGGCCACGCGCTCGGGTCCACCGGCACCCTCTGGAACATGTTCCTCACGATCCTGACACCTCCCCGCCCCTACACTAATTTCCCGAGGGAGGTTGTCTCTCAGATTATTGGCGCGGGGGGTTATTGACAATCGCCAGCCGCTTCATAGAAGGCAGCATTAGTGCGGCAACGTCGCCGTATCACCTGCTACGGATACAGCGGCAGACCCGGCGCTGATCGTAATCGGTTCAGCGTATGCGCCCGAGGCCGCGGTCGCTTCAATGAGCGCCGCCGCCGTTAGTACTGTTGTGATTGTTCCGTGGGTCCGCATACGACCTCCACGCCGGTAGCACCCAAATCTGGCGGTTCAATGACCGACTAGAGGGGCCCACTCGTGTGTCGGCAAAGAGCAAAAACGATGCCGACACGAAAACCCAGCGGCAAGTCAGTCGTCCGATCGCGGATCGGCGGCGCGGCTGGTGGCGGAGGACGAGACGGTGCTCACGCTCGCGCGTGCTGAAGCGCGCGTCCTTCTCACCGAAGACAAGGACTTTGACAAGCTCGCGTATCCGTGACCTGCCTGCCACGGGCCGATGTCGAGCACATCCTGGGCTCGATTGACCGATCCACGCCGCTCGGTCGGCGTGATCTGGCCCTGCTGCAGTTTCGGTACAACACGGGCGCCCGCGCGCAGGAGGTCGTGGACGTACGCTTGCCGGCGGCCCGGCTCGACGCGCCCGCCCAAGTGCGGCTGCTGGGCAAAGGACGTAAGGAACGGCTCTGTCCGCTGTGGACAGAGACGACGCACCTGCTGCGCAGCATGCTGAAGGATCGGCAGGTCGATCCGGCCGACGATCGGCCGCTGTTTGTGCACGCCGGTCATCGGCCGCTCACGCGATTTGGGTGACGCCACATCGTCCGCGCCCGTGTCGCCGCCGCAGCCCGATCGCGATCCTCGCTCGCGAAGATCCGGATCAGTCCGCACACGTTCCGTCACACCATCGCTCTCCACCTCCTGCAAGCGGGCGCGATGCGGAAATGGCTCGGATTACCTTTTAAATCTCTTCCCGAGTAGGTATGTTTGAGAAGGACTCAACGGTTTATCGCTTCGGTGAATACAGCCCATAAAACAGCAAGGGCGGCGCATTCCGTCGTGAAGCTCCGCGCATACCCGTTCCACGTGTTCGCGTCGTGTCTCCGGTTTCTTGACGGAAATAACCCAACAAATCCACTCATTGCGAGCGAGTGGCGTCAGACTCTCCCATATCGCCAGAGCTTTGGAATCAGATCGTAGGGCGTTTCGTAGGTCTTCCGGCAGATCATGCGCCACGCCGCCAGAGATTGTCGGAGTCATACGTCTCGGTCATTCCGAAAGGAAATCACTGCCGCGCGTTCATTTCTTGCTCCGCCAGCCGCGCCTTGACGATCCGCTTGATGAGCGCAACCGGCAAGGGCCTGTCGAGCGGGAACTGCACCGTGCCCTTCGACGTTTTGAACCCGGCGAGTTCCTCCGTGAAATGGGCAAGGACCGAGCCTTTCGGGAACAGGCTGACGTGATCGGCGAACGCGGCATACCAGACGATGATGCCGTCTCGCGTGAATGCGGGCATGCGGTAGCTGATCGTCTCGGCGGCATCACGTGGCAGGACGGATCGAATCGCGCCGCGCAGCTTCTTCAACACGCTGCGAGCGGGTTCGGGCACGCGGGAAAAGTAGTCGTCAACCGTCGTCGGAGCAGTTTGACGCGATGCAGCGCGACGGGCAACGGAGCGTTTCATCACCACCGATTGCATCGGGACAGCAGCAGCTCGATCCCGACGGCGAGCACAGCGCGAGCCATCACAACGAATCCGAACGTCGGCAGGTTCACGTCGATCTGTTTCATAACGGCTCCACGGTTCTACCGCAGCACGCTCGCGACGGCATCCGTCGAGCATCCTGGCATGGTAGTCGACCGCCTCGCAGACGAATGTAGCACCGGTTCACTTGAGAAAGGCGACACCTCCGAAGCTCAGCGGCGCGATATCGGTGCCGCTTTCGAAATCGAGCGGATCGCCCGCGAACACGACAAAGGCGAACTGGACCTTGAGTGGTCGCAGATGGCTGAGCCGTGTGGCTTCGCGTCGGGCTACCGCCGCGAGCGCGACTGGCTCACCCAAGTCCCGGTATATTTGAACTGAGGAATTTCCTGTTCTCCAGAAATCAATTCTGGCAACGACTGACGGTGAATATCGGTATCGTCTTGGTATTCGCAGCCTTCTACTACTACTTTGTCAGATCCGAGTGATCTGAATTGAGGACATTGTACGTGTCAGTGAAGTTCGGTACGCTGCCAGCCGGTGCTCGATCAGAGTGCATGGCCGCGCGTGCGTCGGTTGCTGGGCTATCTGGAGGAGTTCAAGGGCACCTTCAGTACCCGCTTGCAGGCGACGTCGCTGCGCCGCTACTTGCAGGGCTTGCTCGGAGACAGTCCGCGCAAGTCCATGCAGGCGATGCTGACGCGGGTCACCGACCCGGGCCATTACCAGAATTTCCAGCACTTCATCACCCACGCAACCTGGGAGTGGACGCCGGTCTGGCGGCGCCTGCTGGAGCTGCTGCCGGTGCGCGAAGGGATGTTGGTTATCGACGACACCAGCTTCCCGAAACAAGGCAAGCACTCCGTCGGCGTCGCGCGCCAGGTACTGTGGCGCGCTCGGCAAGATCGCGAATTGCCAAGTGGCGACGACCGCCGTGCTCTGGGCGAAGGGGCGCGCCTGGATGCTGGGCGCGGCCCTGTATCTGCCGAAGGAGTGGACGCGCGATCGCGCGCGCTGCGAGCGGGTCCACGTCCCCGCCGCGGTGCGATTTCAGGAGAAGTGGCGCTTGG
Source organism: uncultured Acidobacteriota bacterium (assembly GCA_963840225.1). Taxonomy (GTDB): domain Bacteria; phylum Acidobacteriota; class Vicinamibacteria; order Vicinamibacterales; family CAVVIG01; genus JBLMXQ01. The sequence continues at coordinate 1,350,135 of CAWIYH010000002.1, read as the reverse complement.
CGCTGACGCTGCTGCGTCGGGCCCGAGCGGCCGGGTTGACGTTCACGGCGGTACTCGCCGACGCCGCCTACGGCGACGTGACGGCCTTTCGCGAAGCGTTGCACCGCCTCGATCTGCCCTATGCCGTGGGCATTTCGTCGCATCTGACGGTCTTTCTCGGGACGCCGCGCATCGCCGCGCCCGTGCCCAGGCCGGGGCGCGGTCGACCCGCGACGCGCGTCCGGCTGGTCGACGCCATCTCGCCGATCGCCGTCAGCCGACTGGCGGTCCGCCTGCCGGCGCGAGCGTGGCGCGTGATCAGCTGGCGCAACGAACATCAAACCACCCGGTGGCGCGCGGAGTTTGTCGCGGTCCGTGTGACCCCCGCCCACGAGTGGCGCCGCGGCCGGCTGGCGCCGGAAATCTGGCTCCTCGCGCAACGGCCGGTGGGCAGCCGAAAGATCCTCAAATACTTCTTCATTCATTTGCCCGCCACGACCGCGCTCCAGCGGCTGGTCTGGATCGCGCACCAGCGTTGGGCGATCGAGCAGCAGTACCAGCAGCTCAAGGACGAACTGGGACTCGACCACTTCGAGGGCCGCAGCTATCCCGGCTGGCATCGGCACGTCGCGCTCACCGCTGTGGCCTACACCTTCCTGCAGCAGGAACGGCGGCACACACGCGGGACGCCGTTGACCTTTCCGATGGTGCGCGCGCTCGTCGCCGAGATCTTCACGGCGTTGTACTTCGCCGCGAATCCGAAACAACTGGATTACATCATTCAGCTTCGCCGCCATCTACCGCTGCGGATCTGACAAAGTAGTACTACTTCAGATTCCTGAAACGTCCATGAGCAAGGCGGCTTCAGACGGCAGTCACCGCCTTGAGCGCCACGGCGAACATCGCATTGCGCTCGGGCGTGAAGATGGCGGCGACCACGATGCGCAAGGAACTCGGCGTCTCACCTTGAACGACGAAACCGCTCGGACGTAGCAGGTGCTGCACTCGCGAGACGTGGCACGGACTCGATGCAGCGTCGGTTGCCGCGTTCCGGGCGGACCTGCGCTCCACCCGTGGTTTCGGTTCCGTTTCGATGCGGCTCAGGATTCGGCGAGCATGAACGGAAGTTGTCGCCCGTGCCGACGCATTCCTTCGCGCTCGCAGCGATGGTGCTGGCCCTCGCCGGGTTGCTCGCGGCGCTGTGCCCGGTTTCCAGCCTGCCGAGCTATCTCAGGTATTTCGTGGTGTGCCCGAGCCGAGCGTTCCGACACCTCTCGCTAAGGGGGACGGGATGCCGCTGGAAAATGATGGCAGAAGTGTTGCCACGAGGTGACGATGCACGCGGCGGCCGTGGCGGGGTGGTTCCTGCGGTAGAGTCATGTCCGACGGCCTTCGAATGTCCCGGGAAAACCGCCTGCTCCTCATCGTCGTGCTCGCGTCGGGACTCTCGCTGCTGCTGCTCTCCCGGTATCGGTTCCCGGGCGAGACGCGCACGATCAACCCGCTGCCCGCTCCGCTCGAGCGACTCGCGGCCCGCGCGACGTTCGATGATCTCGCGTCGATCATCGTGCAACTCCAGACGCGCATCGCTCCCATGCTGTGCGTGCTGCGGGTCCACAGCACGGGGGCCGGGGACGTGCCGTCGGTGTCAAAGCTCCTCGAGCCGCCCCAACGGCCGGCGGGCGAGTCGCGGCTCGTGCTCGGGTGGCGGGTGCGTCCGGATCTCCTGCTGGCGCACCTGGGTCCCGGCGATCGCGTCGATGAAATCGTCGGGATCGATGGCTCACCGACGATGCTGGGCGTCGATCCGATCCGGCTCGTCGGCCTGATTCGCGCGCCCGCGGGCGGGGAATTCGCCTTGTGGCAGGAAGCCGCGCCGCCGGCAACGCCGCAGTACGTGCTGGTTGCCGAAGCCACTCAGGGTGGACCGGCACTGCGTCCGATCTTCCTCGGCCGCACCGATCCAATTGACGATCCCCGTTGGCGGCGGCCGCTGCTCGCGCTCCCCGGCACGAGTGCGGCGCAACCGGGCTCGATGATCTTCTCGCTCGAGGGCGGCATCATCGGCATGATCGTGCTCCAGGAGAACCTGCCCATCATTGCGCCCACGGGTGCGCTGCTGTCGACCGCCGATGACTTGCAGCAGCGACGAGCGAACCGGGTGGGCGATATCGGGATCCAGGTCGTCGACATGACCGATGCGCTCGCGGCCGCCGTGGGCGCCCCACATGGGGCGATCGTCGCGTATGTGCGGCCGGGCGGGCCAGCGGACGGCGCTCTCCAGATCGGCGACGTCATCACGGCGGTTGGCGACACTTTCATCCCGGATGCCGAGGCGCTCCGGATAGATGTCGCGCGGCGCACGCCTGGTTCGAGCGTCGAGCTCTCCAGCATCCGCCGCGGCGCACCATTTCAGATCCGCATCGCGGTCGGAACGCCTCCGGCGGCTCAACCGGCTCGCGCGCCGATGGGGCTCGGCCTGTCGCTTCGCAGCACGCCCGATGCCGGATCGGAGGTGCTGCGCGTGGCCGACGATGGCGCAGCGCACGAGGGCGGTGTCATGGCTGGCGACCGGATCGCCAGTCTCGACGGCAGCCCGAACCCGACCGCCCTGGCGATCCAGCGGGCGTTCAATGCGGCGCCGTCCGGCGCCTACCTCGTCCTCGGCGTCACCCGCGGCGACGCCCATCTCGTACTGGCGATCCGGAAACCGTGACCGGCACACGTTCGAGCGGCGGAGGCGCCACGAGGACGGCGCCGCTCGCACACTGGCGACTCGGCGCATCGCTCGGCGTCCGTGCGTCCGTTGCGCCGGCGATTCTGTACGTCTCGCTCGGCTATCTTCTCGGACCGAACGGGCTCGTCATCCTGTCCTCGGGCGCCCTGCGCCACCTCGATCTCGTGATCTGGCTGGCGCTCGCCGTCCTGGGAGTCTTCGCCGGACTGGGCCTGGACCTGCGCGGGCCGCTCGATCGTGTGCTCTTCCTGGCGGCCACCGTGGAGGCCCTGGTGAGCAGCCTGATCGTCGCCTCTTCCATCGGATGGCTGGCCCTGCGGTGGGGGCTGCCGATCGCGAACGCGGTCGCGTCCGTTCCGCTCCTGGTTGGCGTGTGCGCCGCGGCGTCGGCGGTCGTGACACGGACCGACGGCCATCCCGGTGACAAGTGGGCCGGACGGATCTCCGATCTCGACGATGTGACGGTCATCGTGGTGGGCGCGTGGGTTCTGTCGTGGCATACGGGCACCAGCGTGATAGATGCCGCCTGGACCGCCGCCCTCGCCATCCCGCTCGGCCTGGCGATCGCGGCCGCCGGCCTGCTGCTCTTCGAGCGGGCGCGGAACGACGCGGAACGCGGCACGTTCGTCCTGGGCGTCCTGACGCTGCTCGCGGGCACGGCGGCGTATCTGTCGCTCTCGCCGCTGCTGATGGGCATGGTCGCCGGCCTGTTGTGGCGATGGGCGCCGGGACGCGCCGACGAGATCATCCGCGCGGACCTGGAAAAGCTGCATCAGCCGCTTGTCGTGCTGCTGCTGGTGATCGCCGGAACAGCCGTGACCTGGACGCGTCTCAGTGTCTGGCTTCTCGTTCCATTTCTGCTCTTCCGCCTCGCGGGAAAGCTTGTCGGCGCCCGGGCCGGGGTGTGGATGTTCACGGGCGCAGCCGCCGGTCAGCTTGGCGCGCGACTCCTGCCGTGCGGTCTCGTCGGGATCGCGCTCGCGCTCCAGTTCAACCAGCTCGCCGACGGTGCGATCGGCTCGGCCGTCGTGTCGGCCGTGGCGCTCGGCGCCGTCGGCTTCGAAGTGATGATGGTCGGCGCCCTTTCCGGCGGGGAACGCTGATGCGGCGCGCCACGGCGCTCGGACTCGTGATCGTCGCCGTGCTCGTCGTCCGACGCGATCTGGCAGGTTCGGGCGTCGACGAACGGGGCATCGGCCTGGCCCTCGGCTTCGCGCTCCTCGCGGCGGCGCTCGCGGGCGACTTCGTCGAGCGCGTCCGCCTGCCCCGGGTGACCGGCTACCTGCTCTTCGGGCTCGCCGCCGGGCCCGCCGTCTCGAACCTGATCTCCCGCCCGATGGCCCGCGAACTGCGCCTGATCGACGGCGTGGCCGTAGCGCTCATTGCCGTCATGGCCGGCCTTGAGATGAACTTCACGAGACTGAGGCCCCGGCTGGCGCCCATGCTCAAGGTTGGCGGCGTCACCATCGGCGTGCTGTACGGAGCACTGTTCGTCATCTTCTACGCGGCCATGCCGTGGCTGCCGATCATGCCCGCCGCGGCGGGACTGCTGCGGGTCGGTCTGGCCGTGCTGCTGGCCACGATCGTGACCAGCTTCTCGCCAACGGTCACCATCGCCGTCATCGCCGAGAACCGCGCGGCGGGCCCGTTGACCGAGCTCACCCTGGCCGTGGTCGTTCTTGGGGACTTGGCGCTCGTGATGGGATTCGGTGTGGCGATGCAGCTCGTCCGCTCGGCCACAGGCACGGCTGCGGCCGGTGTCGGCCTCCTGGCCTACATGTCGTGGGAAATCTGGGGATCGTTGGCGTTCGGCGCCCTGATCGGGGCCGCGCTCGCCGTGTATCTCCGGGCCATCGGACGAGAGGCGGGAATCGTCCTGCTCGCCACCTGCGTCGTGCTCAGCGAAGTCGGCAGCCGCCTGCAGTTCGAGCCGGTGCTCGCCGCCCTTGCAGCCGGACTCGTCATCGAAAACGTCGCGCCGCCGCGCGGCGACGTGCTGCGGCAGGCGGTGGAGCGGAGCGCGCTGCCGGTTCTGATCGTCTTCTTCGCGGCCGCCGGGGCGTCGCTGAGGATTGACGCCCTTCGCGCCATCGGCCTGGTCGCGGGCTCTATCGTCGTCGTCCGCCTGGCCCTCATCCGGGCCGGCACGGCGTTCGGCGCGCGGATCGCCGGTCTCGGTCCGCCAGGCGGACCGCTGCTCTGGCGGGGTCTGATCTCCCAGGCCGGCTTGACGCTGGGGCTCACGGTGATCGTCGCCTCGCAGTATCCCGAATGGGGAATCGCGATCGAGACGCTGATGGTGGCCTTGATCGCCCTTCACGAGCTCATCGGGCCGATTCTCTTCAAGACCGCCCTGGCCCGAGCCGGCGAGATAGCGGAGAGCCCAGCTGCGCCACGCGGATAACGCCCGCGGCCAGTGGCGGCACGAAGTCCCCGGGAGCGCCGACCGATCGGTCAGACGCGGTTTGAACGTGTCGTTCGGATCGGACGCGGCGACTGGCGGTGCAGGCCCCGGCGCAGTGGCGCCGGCGCCGCTTCAGCGGCCGCTCCCCTCCGATGGGTTGACGACCGGCAGCTCGATGAAGCTCTCGCGGCCAGCAGCGTGGTAGACCCGATCGGTCGCCTTCCGGTAGTCGCCCGGCTTCGCCAGGAAGATGCTCGGCACGAAGGTCTGCGGATTGCGGTCGTAGAGCGGGAACCAGCTCGACTGGATCTGGACCATGATCCGGTGGCCCGGCAGGAACACGTGGTTCGCCGTCGGAAGCGCGAAGCGGTAGACGAGCGGCTCGTTCGGCGCGATTGCCTTCGGCGTCTCGAGACTCTCACGATACCGGCCGCGAAAGATGTCGGCCGAGACCATCAGCTGATAGCCGCCCATCTCCGGCTGCGTGGCCACTTCGGGCGGGTATGCGTCAATCACCTTCACGACCCAGTCCGCGTCGGTGCCGGTCGTCGACGCCACCAGGTTCGCGACCGGCTGCCCGCCGATCGTCAGCGGCTCGGTCAGCGGATCGGACGCGAAGGCCAGCACGTCGGGGCGGCCGGACACCTCGCGTTGATCGCCGACGAGCCACGTGTGCCAGCCGGGGTCCGGATACCTGTTGGGCCTCGGCCGGTACGGCACCGGTTTAGAGGGATCGGAGACGTACTCGCTGAACGCGTCGTCGCTGGAGGCCGGCGCGGTGAAGCCGACCTTGAGTCCCGCCTGCAGAAAGAGCCGTTGCGCCCGGCCCCGCGGCCACGCCTTCAGCCGGTCCCAGCGGTTCATGCCGGTCTCGAAGGCCGTGACCGGCGCGACATCCATTGGCGGCGCGCCGTCCTTCAGGTAGTGCGCGAGGAACGGTGCGAGAAGGCGCTGCCGGAACCAGAGCGCCGTGTCGCTCCCGAACCGGATCGCGCCGAGCGAGCTGCCGTCGTCGATCTCCTGCCCGTGATACCACGGGCCGAGCGCCAGGTAGACCATGTCGTTGCCCGTGTCCTTCGGCTCGATCGCCTGGTAGACGGCGGACGCGCCATAGATGTCCTCCTGGTCCCAGAGGCCGCCGACGATCATCGTCGGCACCTTCAGCGGCTCGCGGGCGAGAATCCGGTCGACCGCCTGCTCGCGCCAGAAGGCGTCGTAGTTCGGGTGCGCCAGGATCTTGCGCCAGAAGCCGACTTGATCGAGCCCGCGCCGCCGTCCCAGCTCACCGGCCGAACCCGCCTGCATGAACATGTCGTAGTCGTCTTCGAACGAGATCCACCACCTGGCGTCGTTGGACCGTGTGGCTTCCTGGTTGTAGATGTACGACATCATCTGTTCGCGGAAGGCGCCGTTGTGAAACCAGTCGTCGCCCCGCCAGCCGTCGACCATCGGATTCATCGGGACGGCGACCTTGAGCGCCGGGTGCGGGTGCACGAGGGCCATCAGCGGCAGGAACCCGTCGTACGAGATCCCGAGGATCCCGACCCGGCCATTCGACTCGGGGACGTTCTTCACCAGCCAGTCGATGGTGTCGTAGGTGTCGGTGGACTCGTCCACGTCGGTCGGGTTCAAGGACCCGCGCAGCGGCCGGTTCATCACGAAATCGCCCTCGGAGTGGTACTTGCCCCGGATGTCCTGCACGACGCGGATGTAGCCGCCGTCGACAATCACGTCGGTGGCGTTGTCGTAGCCCTGCAGGGCTGGCCCGAGATGAGCGCTCGCGGCGTGGGTCGTGAGCGAGTCGGCGTCGTATGGCGTGCGGGTGAGGAGCACCGGCGCGTGCGTGGCCCTTTTCGGCACCAGGATGACGGTATGGAGCTTCACGCCGTCGCGCATCGGGATCATCACGACCCGCCGCTCGTAGTCGAAGCTGCTCGTGACCGGCTTGAACGAGGGCGGAATCTCGCTCGGAAGCGTCTGCTGCGGCCGCGCCGTCAGCGGCGCGGCCGCGCACACCGCCGCGGCCGTCAGCAATGCAAAGCGTCTTGACGTCATCGGTCCTCCCTTGAGCTCGCAGCGAGTCTACCGGTAAACGCTGGCAAGGAGCCCGGAACTGACGCGCCCGTCCATTCGATTCGTGCAGGGGTGGCTGCCGTGGCCGTGTTGCGAGGCTTGCCCGAGTTGGATATGCTGACGCGGGTTTCGACTGCTGAGATCCGAAGAGGAGCTGGAACCGATGCCGTTCCGTAAATTAGTCGTCGCCGCCGCCATCCTTGCCGCCGCGATCTTCTGCGCCAGCCCGAGCTGGGCTCAGGGCCAAACGCGATTCGGCGTGTGGGACAACTCGACCAATCCCAACAACGTCATGACCTACGAGCCCTACGGGGACGGCGGCATGAAGATCACCATCAGCAACCCCAGCAAGCCGGGCGAGGGATGGAGCTACGTGACGATGTTCGACGGCAAGTTCCGTCCCGTCACCGGTCAGGAGGGTGCCGAGACGGCCGTCGAGGTCATCAACGAGAAGAGCACCCGCATCTACAACAAGCGGAACGGCGTCGTGTACCAGATCGTGATCAACACGCTGTCGGACGACAACAACACGATCCACAACGAGTACATCCGCATGGACAAGGATGGCAAGATCACAGGCGTCACGCACGTGACCTACGTCCGCCGCAAGAAGTAGCCTCGGGCACCGCCGCCATCGTCTTCGTCGAGACCCGCGCGACTCGCGCGGGTCTTCCTCCTTCCGGACGTTCATCCTTCGTGCTGTGCTCCGCGACGCCGGGCGGCACGTCCTTCCGCGGCCGCCGTCCACGTCTCGCGCCTGACGCCGGCGCGATGGGGGGCGCCGCCTTTACCGTCCCTCAGGAATCCCGGTGCGCCTCAGCGCCTCGAGATCGCGACGCACGCGGCCCCAGTGCCGGCGCTCCTCGCGGCTCGCCGGCGACGGCTTCGGGCTGGGCCCGTAGAACGCCTCGATGTCGCGCGCGAGCGCGGGACTCACGTCGTCGAACTGCTGCTTCGCCAGCCGGTGGAGGAGCTCGTCGTAGGTCTCGTCGGCAAGCCGGTAGTCGCCGCGGCGGCTCGCACGGCCGGTGTCGAAGTTCGTGTCGGGAAGCGAGAGACGCCCTGCGCGCAGATCCGCCAGCGTCTGCAGGTACCGCCGGTTCGCCGCCCGCACGCTGTCCTCGAAGAGCCGATCGGCCTCGGGCACCGGTATCTTGAACGAGAGTGGCTTGAGCGGACCGATTTTCGGCACCAGACGGTAGAGGAACGCCAGCAGGCGGGCGATCCACGACGGCTTCCGGTAGTCGCGGCCGTACTCGCGCTCGAAATCGGCGCGACGGTAGACGAGCACGAACGTGCGGCGCGACATGCCGGGGTTCAGCTTCACGATCTCGTCGTGCTTGTCCTTCCAGGCCGCCTCGGTCAGCGCGGGAATCAGCTGGCTGACCGAGAAGCGGTAGGTCGACACCGCGCGGTCGAGGCTGCCAAACAGATCGTGCAGCTCGAGGCCGTAGGTATCCCGAAACGCCCGCTCGAGCAGGTCCACCGCTACGTGAAAACCGATCAGGTTCCGGTAGGCGGCGAGCGGATACGTCGTGCCGGCGGTGTGCGCGACATCGAACGAGAACTCGACGATCACGTGCTCCTTCGGCGCGTCCTCGTACGTCATGACATCGCCGAACTGCTTTCGCAGTTTCGGAAAGACGATCGGCACCGACAGGTTGACCGCGCGAGGATGTCCCGTGTTGTCGTTGGCGTAATGGGCGAGCGCGCCGAGCGCGAAGGCATAGTCGTTCACGTTCCGCGCATCCTTCAGCAGCGTCTCCACGAACTCGCCCGAGCGCGTGTAGTGCAGCAGGTTGCTGAAGAACTTGTCGCCGAAGGGATAGTAGCCGAGGTCCTGGATGACCGACCCGCCGTAGGCGTACGAGCGCGCGTGCTCGAGCGCCTCGGGCGCCGTGCGAGGGAATCTCGCCAGCAGGAGCGGCGCAATGGCGATCTTCCACGCGTTGTCGACGGCGGCTTCGTGAGCGAGCACCGAGTAGGCGGCGGACGTATGCGGTGCCACCGTCAACGCCGCTGCCAGACACGCAGCGACCCGCCTGCTGGGCATCAAGCGCATCCGGAGGGCCCAGGGCTGCAAGATGCACGCCGCGAGGCCGGTCGATGGGCTCTTGCGTCGCGCCCTGAGCACGGTTGCGCCGGCGGCCGCGGCTGGCGGCGCGCGTCGCGATTGACTTGCCCGTCGGCAGCGCCATAATCAGCGCGCCACGTCCGGCGCCCGCGTCACCGGGAGCAACGGAGGCTGCCCACATGCCGAGATCGACGACCCCTCTCTCGCCGTCGTCCTCGCCCTCGTCTGGCGGACCCGCCAGCCTCAGCAGGCGCGAGCTGCTCGCCGGAGCCGGCGCGGGCGCCGCAGCCCTCCTGTTCGACCCGGGCAGCGTGCAGGCGCAGGCGACGCGCGGCAGGCCGATTGTCTTCTCTCACACGACCGTCGTCGCCGTCGACGCGGTTCACGACGATGTGGCGCTGGCGGTCGAGGGCGACCGGGTCGCCGCGATCGGCCCCACCGACGCGATCCTCCGGTCGTATCCCAACGCCGAGGTCTACGACGGGCGGGGCAAGGCGCTGGTACCTGGCCTCGTCAACTGCCACGCCCACCTCGCGGCCACGCTCGCTCGCGGCTTCAACGAGGACTTCGGATTCCCCAACTCCGCGCACCTGGCCGTCCAGCCCGCCAGCCTGCTCCAGGGGGAAGAGGCCACGCTGATGGTCACCATTGGCGCCCTGGAAGCCATCCGCACCGGCACCACCACCATCGTGGAGAATTCGGGAGGCATCGGCCGCCACGCGGCGGCGTTGGCGCAGTCGGGCCTGCGCTGCGTGTTCGCGGAGTCGATCCGCGACAGCGAGAACGTCGCCGGTCCCATGTCGGCCGAAGGGCTCGCGAGGAGCGAAACGCCTCGGTTCTCGCCCCGGCTGCGGGACGAGGGGCTGCAGCGCATCGACGATCTGTTCACCACGTGGCACAACGCGAAGGACGGACGCATCCGCGTGTTCCCGGCGGCCGGGCTCGCCGAGACCTCGTCGCCAGAACTGCTGCAGGCGGTCCGCGCCTACGCCGAGAAACACGACCTCGGTTACACGATCCACCTGTCTCAGAGCCGGCCCGAGGTCGATTTCATGGTGCGCCATCACGGCCTTCGTCCACCGGCGTTCCTCGACAGGCACGGCTTCCTCGGCCCGCGGCTGTTCGCGGCGCACTGCCGCTACGTCGACGACGGCGACATCGCGCTGCTGGGAAGGTCCGGCACGATCATCTCGCACCAGGCGGCGATGGCGGCCAACCGTGGCGTCATTCCGCCGATCGCGAAACTGCGGGCGGCGGGCTGCCCCATCGCGAACGGCACCGACAACAACACCAACGACCTGTTCGAGGTCATGCGCGTCGCGCTGCTGACCGAGCGAATCTCGCGCGACGATCCGATTCCCGGTCTTCGGCCGCAGCCCGAGGACATGCTCGAGGACGCGACGCGGGGAGGCGCCCGGGCCGTCGGCCAGGAACGCGTCATCGGGTCGCTCGAGGTCGGGAAGAAAGCGGACCTGCTCGTCGTCGAGACGCGCCGGGCTCACCTCGTTCCGTGCGGGCGCTTCGTCTCCGCCTGGGTCCACAACGGCGAGCCGTCAGACGTCGAGTCGGCGATGGTCGACGGCCACTTCCTGATGCGCAACCGCCGGGTCCTCACGATGGACGAGGCGAGCATCGTCGCGGAAGCCGACAAGGTCGGGCGGCGCATCTGGACCCAGGTGCGGGCGGCCGGCCCGATCGCGGTGCCCGGCCGGCCGCGGCAGGGCTGACGCCCGCCGGCGACACACGGTCCGTTTCGAGCGCTACGAGCGCGCCGTGGCCGAGGCGCCCTCACGGCCTAGAGGCCCCCCGGCACCTTCACTTCAGCTCGATCGCCCTTCACCTCCACCTTCGTTCCGAAGGGCGCCGACAGCTCGGCCACCCGCTGAAGGATGTAGGTTGCCTGCTCGCCTTTCGCGGGCGCGGGCAGGCCGCGGGTGTCGAGAAACGTGTTGTTGGCGAACCTGTCGCGAGCGTCGGGCTGCCCCTCCCCCATGAAGTTGAGCACGATCGGCCGGAGCGTGATGGATCGCACGTTCCGACCCTGAAACTCGAGCGACGCGACGACGCTCTCCCAGGTCATCGGCTCCTGGATGGTCCACATCGTGATCGGCACGTTGAAGATGAAGTTGCCGAGATCGTAGAAGATCGGCCGGCCGCGGTAGATTTCGATGCCGTGCAGGAGCGGCGCGCCGTGCATCACGACGAGGTCCGCACCGGCGTCGACCTCGGCGTGCGCCCACGTCTTGAGCCAGTCCGGCGGATGCAGGCGATCGGGCAGCGCTTCCGAGAAGATCGTCCCGAACGCCTTGTCGAAGACGTGATTGTGCTGATAGACGATCACGAGATCGGCCTGCTGGCTTGCCGCCCGGATGCTCCCCAGGATGCGCGCGGAGTCCTCCTCGTTCGGCACGTTGCCCGGACCGACGCGCAGTTCGTCGACGCCCGGCTGCGTGGCCGTCGCCGCCGCGTCCTTCGCGACGGCCCCCGAGGCCATCGCCACCAGCGCCACGGTGCCGTGCGGCGTCTTCAGGATGGCGGGTGCAGTGGCCGCCTCGAGCGTCCGGCCGGTGCCGGCGTGCGCCAGGCCGACCCGGTCGGCTTCCGCGAGCGTGTTCAGGAAACCAGGAATCTTCAGGTCCGAGGAATGATTGTTGGACGTGTCGACGAGATTGAACCCGACCTCCTTCAGCGCGTCGAGCGCCTCGGGCGGCGCCAGGAAGCCGGGCCCCTGTCGAGGCGTGCTCTCGTTGGGCTGCCCAGGCTCCGCGATCGTGCCTTCGAAGTTGGTGAACACCACGTCGGCGCCCTTCAGGAGCGCGGTGATGGTCGGCACCGCGGCGGGCGCAGTCGAACGGACGTCGGACCGGATCATCGACTGGCCCGTGAGCGTGACGGTGAGCCCGGGCGATTGCGACGATGCCGGGCTCCCGATGACGATCGACGCGAAGAGAATCACCGACGACAGAGGTCGACAGCCACGCGTAGATACCGGCATGGGCACTCTCCCTCCATGGCGTCAGGTCCGCGACGCCCGGGTTTCCGGATTTATAGACCACCTCGTTCTCATCAGGCAACTGCTCCGCGGGGGATTCGCCTGTGGACATCCGCCGGTCGAATTGCCTATCCTTCCGGCAATTCGCACCGGGCGGACCTCGCGCCCGCCGTCAGGAGACCTTCATGGATGACGCGGTCACATCGTCGAGCCTTTCCGGCGGCAGGGTGTCGCGCCGTCGCGTGCTGCAGATCTTCGGCGCGGCAACCGTCGCGACGCCGCTCTCCGCGTTCGCTCAGGGGCGATGCATGCGAAGCTTTGGAACGCCCGCCTGCAACACCGACCCGATCGCGCCGGTCTTCGCGCCGACCGGCTGGAAGACGACCTCGCTCGATCACCTCGCCTTCCGGGTGGCCGACTACCGGCGCGAGGCGGCGTTCTACATCGCGCTCATGGGATGGAAGCTCCGGAGCGACGACGGCCGGCAGGCGGTGCTGGACATCGGCGACTGGGGCTCCGTCGTCTTGAGGCAGTCGCCTGCAGAGTCGTTCGCGGCCACCGGCACGGGGCGCGGCGGCCGCGGCGGTCCGGTGCATGCGGTGGTCGAGTCGTTCTGCTTCGACATCGAGCCCTGGAACGCGCCCGCGGTCGAGGCGGAGCTCCGGAAGCGGGGCCTGTCGCCGACGGCCGAGAACGACGGCAAGGGCTTCGAGAGCTTCCACGTGAAGGATCCGGACGGGTTCGACCTGCAGATCGCCAACGGCAAGGGCCTCACGAGGACCCGGCATACCACGCCCGCGACCGCCACGCTGTCGGTGCCGCTGCCGTTCGATTCGACCGGCTGGAAGACGGTGTGGCTGGATCACCTGTCGTTCGGCGCGACCAACTACAAGAAGAGCGCCTCCTTCTACGGCAACCTGCTCGGGTGGAAGGACACCTACGACGAAGGCAGCCAGAACGAGTGCCTGATCGGCGAGGTCGGCGACATCATCATCCGTGGCGGCAACCCGCTCGCGCCTGGCCTCGGGAGCCCCGCCGCCGCCCGCCGGACGGGAATCGATCACATCTCGTTCGGCATCCAGCCGTGGGATACCGACGGCGTGAAGTCGGAGCTGGAGAAGCGCGGGCTGGGAGCCCGCGTCGACACGTCGACGGGCGACGAGATTCACGTCGCCGCCTTCAAGAGCTACCACACCAGCACGCCCAACGGCTATAACCTGCAGATCAGCTACGTGACTCATGACAACCGTCTGGCGTTGTCGAACGCGGTCAGGCCGAAGCCTCCCCGCGATCGATGACGCCGGGACGAACGCCGCACCCACGAACAGGAACGAGGAGACCGCCATGGAACATGTCGTTGAAGAACTGATCAGGGACTTCGAGAACGGCAGGATTACCCGCCGGCAGTTGATCAAGAGCCTGACGGTCGCCGTGGCGAGCGCCGTGCCCGGCGCCTCCCTCGCCGCCCAGGAGAAGACGATGACCATTCCGGCACCAACCGGACCGGCTCCCTGGAAGACGGTCTGGCTGGACCACATCTCGTACGCGGTCTCCGACTATCGCCGGAGCACCGCTTTCTATCGCGACCTGATGGGATGGGAACCGCTGACCGACGACGGCAAGAACCAGTGCTCCATGAAGATCGGCACCATCGGCGGCATCATCGTCCGCAACAACCGCCAGATGGGCTCCGGCGGCGCGCCGCCGGCCGGGCGTGAGGGCCAGCCGCCGATCACCGGCGTGATCAATCACATCTCATGGGGCATCGAGCCGTGGGACACGGACAAGGTGAAGGCCGAGCTCGAACGACGCGGCCTGAGTCCGCGCCCCGACATGGTCGGCGACAAGTTCAAGAGCTTCCACGTGAAGGATCCCGACGGCTGGGATCTCCAGATCAGCAATCAGAAGGACACCAGCCAGCTCTGACCCTCGATCGGGCGGACCGCAGGCCCCCGGCTGCGGTCCGCTCCCCGACCGCTACCTGATCGCCGCCACCACCATCTGGACCAGCGCATCGGGATCGGCGGTGATCCCCTGCGCCCCGCGCAGACGGGCGACGGGCCAGAGCGCGGCGGCGAGCCCGCCGGTGTAGATGAAATAGGGCGTCTCGATCCCGCCCGTGCGAACGCGATCGAGGAGCGTGAATCCGGCCTGCCGGTCGCCGGGCCGTCCCATGTCCGTGATGATCGCCGCGAACGGTCCCCGATCCGAGATGCTGCGCTCGGCTTCGTCCGTGTCCCGGGCGAGCACGAACTGAACGCCGTACGACTCCAGCGCGCGGCGCTCCCACAGGTTGTTGTCGGGATTGTTGTCCACCCAGAGGATGCGTCGCGGGCTCAGCTCCTCCCGCTTCAGGTCCGGGCGAACGCCGGTACCCAGCCGCGGGTCGGCGGCCAGGCTGTCGTAACGGTCTCCGGCGGAGGGACGCGCAGCCCCCGCGGCGGACGAGGCCTTGAACGCCTCGAGCCGTTCCGCAATCTGGCCGGCCAGCTCCAGGATGGCCCTGCGGGCCGCCGGCTCCTGCAGCGGCACGTCGGCCTTCTGGCGCCAGTCGAACATCTGCCGGCTGGCGAGCTCCAGCGCCAGCGGATCCTTCTTCTTCTCTGCTTCCTTCTCGAGCTTGGGCGACGACAGGAAGTACACGGGCAGAATCAGGTCGTCCCGGTGGAGGGTCCGCTCGTGCTCGAGGAACTGCGCGACCTCGTCGCGACACGGCTTGCTGTTGAAGAACAGCGGGCTGAGGATCGGAACGAGAAAGCTGGACGTCTGGATCACCTCGGCAAGCTTCTTCCGCCAGTTCTCCCCGACGACGATGCCCTCGACATCCTGGAAGACCTCGAACGTCTTCTCGCCGGTGACGACGTGCACGGCGTTCTGCAGCGTCTGGCGGAACGCCGTGACATAGCCGCCGAAGAACTCGTCGTCCATCCGGGTGTAGCTCAGGAATGCGACCGAATGCTCCATCGGGATCCTCGTCCGGGTCAGGTCCGCGAGACGTGTCACGAGCGAGCCGTCGCGGGGCGGCCGGAAGCGCCCGCAGATTTTAGCTCATGGGTGCCGCGCCGAGTCACCAGACAGCAGCCTGTTCTGCAGAAATGTGAGCACGGAGCGGATGACGGCGTGGGTCGCCGGCCGGTCGTCGGACACATCGAAGGCGTGCGGCGCGTCGGGGTGGTTCACGAAGGCCACGGCCAGGTTCCGCCCGAGCGCGCCCGCCACGAACCGATCGATGGACTCGTTGACGCCGGCGAATTGATCGCGACCGGCTCTCACGATGAAGAGCGGCAGGCTCGCCGGCACATCGTCGAGCGACAACCCGGCGCCGGCGTTGATGAATCCCCACGCCGCGGACGCCTCGGCGACGCCGGTCGCGCCGTCGAGATCCAGGAGGTACGGGTACAGCAGAACGGCGCAGGCAGCCGACTCGTGGAGCGCCGCCCGGAGGCCCATCGGACCGTTGCCGGAGCACGCCCACACGGCGATCCGGGTCGCGTCGATCCCGAACACCCGGCCGCGGCGTCGAAGGCAATCGAACGCGGCGTGCAGGTCGGAAGCCGGATCGCGGTTCTCGTACGTGACGGCCGAGAGTCCGGAGGCGGCAACGAGCCGCGCCCAGCCGATGTACGGCTCCATCTCCCTGGCCGAGCAACCGAGGCGTGCGCGGGCGCCCTCGCCGGGAAAGCCGGTGACGAAGACGACCGCGGGCACCGGCGCGCGCCGTTCGGACCACACCGGATGATAGATGTCCATCGCGAGCGGGCCTCCGGCGTCGCTCCGGTACTCGACGCCTCTGGTCACGGCCACTTCGTCGGTGCCCGGCATCGTGTACACGACCTTCTGCAGCGTGACCGGATGGCGCGGCGTCGCCTCGCTCATTCCGCACTCCTTGTCGGGCCCGCCAATGGAAAAGCCGCCGGGCAGGCCTGCCGCGACGGCTTCGTGGATGTTCGGTGGTGGTGTCCGCCCACTCTATCCGTCGGACGCCGTTCGATCAAGACTTCGTTTCCGATCGATCGGGCGGCGATTCCGCTAGACTTTCCGCCATGACCTCGACCGATTCCCGCTATGTCGTCCTCCTCCGCGCCATCAACGTCGGCGGTCACTCGGTCATCACGATGATCGAGCTGCGCCGCCTGTTCGAGTCGCTCGGCTTCAGGGACGTGGCCACCCACATCCAGAGCGGGAACGTCCTGCTGTCGACCGGCGAGACCGATCGGCGGCGTCTGGCCGAAAGAATCGAACGCGGGCTGATGGATCGGATCGGCTCCCAGGCGAAGGCCTTCGTCTTCTCCGGGGGAGAACTGCGGCGCGCGGCCGCCGGCAATCCGTTCAGGCCGAAGCCGCCCGGCATCGACGATCCGTCCCAGATCATGTTTCTGTCGGCGCCGCCCGCCGCGGCGCGCCGCACGGCGCTGATGGCGCTCCAGGGAGCGGACTACCGCTTCGCCGTGCGCGGCAGCGTCCTGTACTACGCCTATCCCCGGAGCACGGTGGGAGCCCGCCGGACGATCAACTTCGAAAAGGTTCTCGGCGTCGCCGGCACGGCCCGCACGTGGAAGGTGATCGATCGCCTCATCGAGCTCGCCGAGTCGGCGTAGCGACGTCTCCGGGCGCTCGGTCGCGTGCTCGCGCACGAGCTCGGACACTATCTGCTCCGATCCCGGTCGCACGCGACCGCCGGACTGATGCGATCGGTGCAGCCGGCGCCGGACCTGTGCCTCGGGCCGACGAGCCACTTCCTGCTGTCGGACGCCGACGTGGCGCGGCTCGACCGCCTGCTCGGCCGGGCGCGGAACGCGCCCGGCGAGGCACCGGCCGAGCCCGACCCACCCGGCCGACGGTCGGGGCACCGCCGCCCGGCTCCCGGCGGCGGCGCGGCGTTCGATTTCATTTGACGCTCTAATGCAGATGATGATATCTGGATGGCGCAGATGCGCATCCTGCGCGAGTGGGCTCACCGCCTCCTGGGAACGCTGCGCCGGGGCCGATCCGACGACGACCTCGAGGAAGAGCTCCGTCTGCACCGGGATCTGGCGACCGACAGCGCGCGGCGCCGGGGCCGGCCGCCGGACCAAGCGGAGCGCGCGGCGACGCTCGGCGCCGGCGTGGTGCCCCACGCGATGGAGGCCCTCCGCGATCAGCGCGGCCTGAGGTGGCTCGACGAGTCGGCGCAGGACCTGCGCTACGCGCTGCGCGTCCTCGGGCGCAGTCCGGCGTTCACCACGGTCGCCCTCCTGACGCTCGCGCTCGGAATCGGCTCCAACACGGCGATCTACCAGCTCGTCGACGCCGTTCGACTCCGTCTGCTGCCGGTCAGCGCGCCCGAGCAGCTGGCGATCGTGGAGCTGGCCGACCTCACACGATGGAAAGGGCGCCGCACGACCGGCTATCCGGCGCTCACCAACCCTCTCTGGGAGGAGATCCGGGCGAACCACCCGATGTTCTCGGACGTGCTCGCCTGGTCGGCGGCCGACTTCCGGCTCGGGCGGGAAGCAGGATCCGAGGTCGCGCGCGGGCTGTTCGTCAGCGGCGGGTTCTTCCACACGCTGGACGTGGAGCCGCTCGCCGGGCGCGTCTTCGAAGCGTCCGACGACCGCCCCGGCTGCGGCCTGCCCGGAGCCGTGCTGAGCTACGGATTCTGGCAGCGGCGGTTCGGCGGCGACCCGGCGGCGATCGGCGGGACCGTCACCCTCAACTCGCAGCCGGTCGAAGTGATTGGCGTCACGCCGCCGGGCTTCACCGGGATCGAGGTCGGACGCTCCTACGACGTCGCCGTGCCGGTCTGCTCGCAGGAATCGCTCGGACGCGAACGCGGGTGGCTCGCCAGCCGCACGACCTGGTGGCTCACCGTCATGGGGCGCATGCCGCGGACCGGCCGGCTGGACCAGACCAGCGCCCGGCTCGACGCGCTGTCGCCGGGTCTCTTCGAAGCGACGGCGCCGCGGGGCTGGTCGTCGGAGGACGCCGCAGATTACCTGCGCCTGCGCCTTCGAGCCGCACCGGGCGCGGCGGGCGTCTCCACGCTTCGGCGCCGATACGGCGATCCGCTGCTCGTCCTGCTCGCCACGGCCGGCCTCGTGTGGCTCATCGCGTGCACGAACCTCGCGAACCTCGTGCTCGCGCGCGCCTCGGCGCGGGAGCGCGAATTCGCGCTGCGGCTCGCGGTGGGCGCGTCGCGGTCCCGAATCGTCCGCCAGATGATCGTCGAGAGCGCGCTCCTGGCCTCCGGCGGAGCCGCCGCCGGCGCGGCGTTCGCCATGGCCGCGACCCGCCTGCTCGTACGACACCTCGGCGCCGGGTTGTCCCTGGATCTGGCCTTCGACGGCGGCTCGATCGCGTTCGTCGTTCTGGCGGCGTGCCTGACCTGCCTCGCCTTCGGAGCGGTCCCGGCGTGGCGGGTCTCGCGGATCGAGGTCCAGGACGCCGTGAGGGCCGGCGGCCGCTCCCTGTCGGCGTCGCCGAGAACGGTCGGACTGCGCCAGGTGCTCGTGATGGCCCAGGTCTCGCTGTCCCTCGTGCTGCTCGTCGGGGCGCTCCTCTTCGCCGCGACGCTTCGCAACCTGCTCGCCGTCGACACGGGATTCGACGCCGACAACGTTCAGGTCGCGCGCCTCGATCTCTCGCGGACGGAGACGACGCCGGAAGGACGGAGGGCATTCACGCGCGAGCTGCTCGACCGCGTCCGCAGCTCGGCCGGGATCGAATCGGCCGCGGAGGTGCGGCACGTTCCGCTCGGCGGCACCGGCAGCAGCCTGACCGTGTGGCGCGACGGCGCGGACGGCGCCGCCGGGACCGTCGTCAGGCTCAACGCCATGAGCGACGGCTATCTCCGTACGATGGGCATCGGATTGATTGCCGGCCGCGACTTCGACGTGCGCGACTCGGAAACCTCGCCGCGGGTCGCGATCGTGAATCGCTCGTTCGCGCGCCGTCTGGGGCTGGACCGCCACCCGGTCGGCGAGCGCGTTCGCGCCGACCTCTCGTTCGAGCCGGCGGCGGTCTTCGAAATCGTGGGGCTCGTGCCGGACACGAAGTACTTCAGCCTGCGGGAGGACCCCCTGCCAATCGCATTCGTCCCGATGGCGCAGATTGACGACCCGCGGTCGTTCACCGACTTCGTGGTCCGCTCGACGCTCCCGGCAGCCGGCGCGGCGGCCGCCGTCAGGGAGGCCGTGGCCGAAGAGGCTTCACTGGTCGATGTCGACGTGCGCCCGTTCGACTCGACGATTCGCGACCAGCTGCAGCGGGAGCGCCTGCTGGCGACGCTGTCCGGCTTCTTCGGTCTGCTGGGCGCGCTCATCGCCGCGATCGGCCTGTACGGCGTGATGTCGTACGTCGTCGTGCGGCGCACCGGCGAGATCGGCGTGCGCCTGGCGCTCGGGGCGACCCGACGCGACATCCTCGCCATGGTCCTGCGGCAGGCCGCGACCCTCGTGGGCCTGGGTCTGGCGGCCGGTTCGCTGCTGGCGCTGGCCGCGGGCCGCTCGGTCCGATCGCTCGTGTTCGGCCTGCAGCCGCAGGATGTGAAGACGCTGGGCCTCGCCTGCGCCGCGCTGGGCGCGGTCGCCTTGGCGGCGAGCCTGCTGCCGGCACGCCGGGCCGCGAGACTGGACCCGCTGGCGGCGCTGCGCGAGGAGTAAGGCGCCTCGCAACCGTCCTGGTCGGCGCCGGGCGGCTACTCCGTGCGCAACGCCAGCATCGGATCCAGGCGGCCGGCGCGCTGCGCGGGAATGAGCCCGGCCGCGGCCGACACGATCGTCAGCAGCAGCACGGTGGACGTGGCGATGAGCGGGTCGCGCGCCTGGATGCCGTACAGCTCGGCGGCCACGTACTGCCCGAGCGCCATCGCGGCCGGAATGCCGATGGCCAGACCGATCGCCAGGAGCAGCATCACCTCGCGCATCACGAGCCAGATGAGCGCGCCGGGCCGGGCGCCGAGCGCGAGCCGGATGCCGAGTTCCTTGCGCCGCTGGGCGACGACGAACGCCATCACGCCGTAGAGACCGATGGACGCCAGGAGCGTGGCGAGCAGGCCGAACCCGGCCGACAACATGGCGATCAGCCGGTCGGTCAAGAGCGTCTCGTCGAGCTGTCCCTCGACGGTCTTCATCTGGTACACCGGCATCGTGGGATCCAGCTGCTTCAGGAGGCGCCTGGCGAGCGCGAACGCCGCCGACGAGGCGGTCGCGGTGCGCACGTAGCACACGACGCTGCTCTTGCCCCAGTTCGGGATGAACACCTGGCGGCGGACGCCCTCCCGCGGCCCGTCGTACAACGAATCGGCCGCCACGCCGACGATCTCCATCCTGAGCTTCGTGTCGGGCCCGCCCCCGAATCCAAGGTGGCGGCCCAGGGCGCTCTCGCCGGGGAAGAAATGCTCGGCGAACCGCTGGTTGACGATGGCGACCGTCGACTCCTCGCCGGCGTCGCCAGGCTTGAAGTCACGTCCCTCGAGGATAGGGATCCTCATCGTTTCGAAGTATCCCGGGGACAGGGAGTTCACGAAGGCCTGCATGTCCTCTCCGTCCGCCGCTCGATGCCCCTCGACCATCGTCCGGTTGTCCCACTCGTCTCCCGCAAGAATGGGCACCGCCGCAAGCGCCGCCGAGGTCACGCCCGGCGAGGATCGCAGACGATCGAGCAGCTGCTGTTCGAGGAGGTGTGCCCGAATCTCGTCGTAACCGCTCAACGCGGGCGACAGCTGGAACGTGACGAGATTGTCCAGCATCACGCCGGTCCGGGTCGTCTTCAGGTTCTGGAGGCTCCGGACGAAGAGCCCCGCCCCGAACAGGAGCAGGAAACTGAGCGCGACCTGCGCCGTCACGAGCCCCTTCCGCAGAAAGAGGGATCCGCGCGTGCCGGCGATGGATCCCATCGTGTCCTTCAACGTGGTCCACGGGTCCGTGCGGCTCGCGCGCAGCGCCGGCACGAGGCCGAAGACGATGCCGGTGGCGAAGGCGAGGGCGAGGGTGAAGGTGAGGATGCGCAGGTCGGGACGCGCCGTCAACAGAATCGGCGATCCCTGCGCCGGCACGAGCGCCAGCAGGCCGCGCGTCAGCGCGAACGCGACGGCCAGCCCGACCAGCCCGCCGGTCGACGACAACACGAGGCTCTCGACGAGCAGCTGGCGCACGAGGCGGAGCCGCGAGGAGCCCAGCGACAGCCTGACGGCGATCTCCTTCTGCCGCATGAATCCCTTCGCGATGAGGAGATTCGCCACGTTGGCGCAGGCGATGAGGAGGACGAGGCCGACCATGCACATCAGCACGACGAGCGCCGTGGAGAAGTCGTTGCGAAGCGGCGAGTACCCCAGCTTCGCGCTCGCGACGAGCAGCTTGCCCTTCATGAACTGATCGCGGTTGTACGCGGACCAGTTTTTCGCCGCCGGCAGCGTCATCTCGTACCGGCGAATCTGGGTGAAGAGCCCCTGAAGCGGCGCCGCCGATGATTTCACGGTGTAGCCAGGCTTGAGCCGTCCGAACACCTGCACCCAGCGGGCGCGGCGGTCATCCATGTGCACCCAGCCCCAGTCGGGCACCATCACCGGCTTCATCAGCACCGGCACGCGAATCTGGGGCGACTCGACGGGATCGAGCCCGGCGAACCCCTCGGCCGAGACGCCGACGATCGTCATCGGGTAGTCGTTGACGCGGATCTTCTTCCCGACGACGCCCGGATCGCGGGCGAACCGACTGACCCAGTAGCCGTAGCTCAGGACCACGACCGGATGGCCCTGATAGACCTGGTCGTCGTCCTTCGAGGTGAACACCCGTCCGAGCGCCGGCTTCACGCCAAGCATGGTGAAGTAGTTGCCCGAGACCATCTCGGCCTCGACCCGATCGGTCTCGTCGTCCACACTCACCGAGGCGGGCACGAGGCGGCGGCACAGCACCTCGGAGAGCGGCTCGGCCTTCTTCTGGAGGTCCTGATAGAGCGGATAGGAGTGCATCCGCGAGCCCATGTTGCTGCCCATGTGCGCGCCCTGCTGATAGAGCATCACGAGCTGCGCGGGAGCCGCGACGGGCAGGGGCCGCAGCAGGATCTGATCGATCAGCGTGAAGATGGCGGTGTTCGCGCCGATGCCGAGCGCGAGCGACAGAATCGCGACCGACGCGAACAGGGGATTGCGGCGCAGCCCCCTGAAGGCGAGGCGCAGGTCGGACAGCGAGTCAGGCATGGACCCTTAGACGGAGCGGGATCGGTCGGGGTTGTCTCCTTTCCGCGGCTGCCCCGCGTCAGGTCGAGCTTGGCAGACCTCATGCACAGCGCGCGCGCCCTTCCCCAGCGGACACCGCTCGGGCAATTCTCGCGATCCTCCTGTTGAATGACGCTGAGAGCGAGCGCATTCCAGCCGACGCCGGTGCCCATGGAGCCGTGACCCGCGCCTCAGGAGCCCGAGCGGATGATGCGCACGTTGGTCGGCGTCGCCGGGGCGGTCCCTGCCCATCCGAGCTTGACGACGTCGAAGTCGCTCGCGGTGAGCGCGCGGAACGCGGGATTGAGGACGTCGTTGTTCCAGCGCGTGTCGTACGTGCCGCTCACGTACATGTCCGAGCCGTTGTCGGCGACGATCAGGCCGTAGCGCTGCATCGCCCGGAAGATCTTCTGGACTTCCGGCGTGAAGGCCGACAGGTCCCGCGAGGCTTTCAGCCGCAGGCGCGCGCCCATCGGGAGCGCGCCATTGGTGGAGCCGGCCGAATGCGACGCCGGAAAGACATGCCCGTTCGTCGCGCGGACGGTCACGCGGAAGGCGTGCCGGATTTCGTCAGGGCCGAACACCTCGTCGTACCGGACGAGACCCGGCAGGATCGCCAGGCCGGCGGCGTCTGCCGACGTCCATCCTTCGGGCCGGCGCGCCGACTGGTTCATGTCGAAGAACGCGCCCGAGCCGGCGTGCCACTGGGTGCCGTCGAAGAACACGTTGTAAAGCTCGTAGAGATAGCGGTGATCGCGATCGACGATGAGCAGGTGTCGATCGCTGCTGTTCCGCAGGTCGACGTTGCCGGGCTCGCCGCCTTCAACCCAGTGCGCCTGCGTGATCGCCTGGTCCGGAATCGGATAGAACGGGATGCTCCGGTTTGTCGAATGGTCGACGCCGTCGCTTTCGTCCGCGTACTGGAACTGCACCGTCCTCAGCGTTGTCGTCCCGTCGACGACGGCGTACGGAAAGCCGTATCCCTGGACGCTGCCTGGCGAGGCCTCGCCTCCGAAGTCGGGATGCAGGCCGCGGGTGCCGCCGATGAATGCGATGTAGCTCGCCGAAGAGGGATCCACCGGCGCCGCCGAGAGGTCGGCGTTCCACCAGTTGGCGGCTGGAAAGAGCGGCAGGGGTCCGGGGAGAGCGCCCCCTTGCGCGCTGATCGCGGCGACGACCGCCGTCAACAGGCATCCCAGCCACAGCGTGCAGGCCACCGACCGCTGCGCCGTCCGAGTGGAGGTTGAGGGCATCCTCGATCGTCGAGCAAGAGATAGGCCATGCAGATGTCGGGCGTTGCGGCGCCTTTCGTGCACGGCCGTGACGATCCTGTCGGGCCCGTTGCAGCGTTGTCGGACGGCTGGATGACAGATCGCGGCACGAACGCGGACAACACCAGAGCCCGGCTGTAACGGTCTTCCTGGTCCCGACACGTCCTCCTGAAGAAGCGATTCACCAGCCGCTCGAGCCGACACGCGTGCGTGCCAACGACTGGTCTCGTTCCGGAGGACACCGTTGGAACATCCGACACCACTCGTTCCCCTTCGCATCGCGGAAGACGTTTTCGCGCTGCCGGGTTAGCTTCCGGTCCCGGGTCTGAGTCCGGCTGCTCAACCCGGGACCTTGATCTGAAGGCGCCATCGGGTCACGATCTCCGTGTCGCGTCGACGCGTCCGTCCCGGCGTGCGCGGCGAGGAGGCTCGACCACCAGACAAGCTCGCCGGCCCGCCGCCGAGAAGCTGAGCGACACATGACCGAAGCGGACCCGCTGGCGCGCGGGAGAACGGCGTTCGACGACGAAGCGTGGGCGGACGCCTGCTCGCTTCTCGCCGCGGCCGACCGCGAGGCCCTGCTGGAGCCCGAGGACCTCGACCGCCTCGCCACGGCCGCGTACCTCGTCGGCGCGGACGCGGCGAGCGTGGACGCGCGCACGCGGGCGCACAACGCATTTCTCGAGCGGGGCGACACGCGTCGGGCGGCGCGGAGCGCCTTCTGGCTGGCCTTCACCATGCTCGACCAGCCGGATCAGCAGGCGCAGGCCAGCGGATGGCTGGCGAGGGTGCGGCGGCTGCTGGATGATTGTGCCGGGGAGTGCGTGGAGGAGGGCCTGTGGCTGTGCGCCAAGGCGTTCCGCCAGGCCACCGGAGGCGACGTCGCCGGAGCGCACGACACGTTTCGCGAGGCGGCCCGCATCGGCGCCCGATTCAAGTACCCCGACCTGCTCGCCCTCGCGAGACACGGCGAGGCGCGCACGCTGCTCCGGATGGACCAGAAGGGCGAAGGGCTCGCGATGCTCGACGAGGTGATGGTGGCGGTCACCTGTGGCGAGGTGGCGCCCATGGTCGCCGGCGTCGTTTACTGCAGCGTCATCGGGGCGTGCCACGAGCTCTTCGACCTGCGCCGGGCGCAGGAATGGACGACGGCGCTGGCCGGATGGTGCGCGGCGCATCCCGACATGGTGCCGTTCCGCGGGCAGTGCCTCGTTCTCAGGTCCGAGCTCCTGCAACTGCACGGCGCGTGGCAGGACGCCTTGGAGGAAGCGCGCCGCGTGTCGGAGCGCCAGGCGGCCGCGGCGCGGCTGCACGAGACGGGAGCGGCCTGCTATCAGGAAGGAGAGCTGCACCGCCTGCGAGGCGATCTCGACCGCGCCGAGGAGGCCTACCGCCGTGCGAGCCACGCCGGGCGCAAGCCGTATCCGGGCCTGGCGCTCCTTCGTCTGGCGCAGGGCCAGCTGGACGCGGCCACTACCCTGATCAACCGCGCGCTCGAGGAGATTCGCCCGGTGCGAACCCGGGCGCAGGTGCTGCGCGCCTCGGTCGAGATCTTTCTCGCGGGCCGGGACCTGTCCGCGGCTCGCCGCGCCGCCGACGAGCTCGGACGCCTGGCGGTCGCCATCGACGCGCCGTACCTGAAGGCGGCCAACGCCCAGGCGTCGGGCACCGTGGCCCTGGCGGAAGGCGACGCCAGGTCGGCCGTCGACGAGCTGCGCGCGGCGTGGACCTGCTGGCTGGAGCTCGGGGTGCCGTACGAAGTCGCCACGGTCCGCGCGCTCGTCGGACTCGCCTACCGGGCGCTCGGCGACGAGGACGGCGCGCTGATCGAGTTCGAGGCCGCGCAGGAGGCGTTCGAGCGTCTGGGCGCCGTACCGGACGCCGCGCGGATTGCGGCACTGCTCGGACGGACGGCGTCCCCCGACTCGGGAGCGCTGACCGGCCGGGAGCTGGAGGTGCTTCGGCTGATTGCGACCGGCATGACCAATCGCGCGATCGCGGCCGAGCTATCGATCAGCGAGAAGACCGTCGCGCGGCACGTCAGCAACATCTTCACCAAGCTCGACCTGTCGTCGCGCTTGGCCGCGACCGCATACGCCTACAATCACAAGCTGCTCTAAAGCAGATCCCATGATATCGGCCAGGAACCGCGCCGCAAAGAACCGGCTCCGGCACGCGGGCAACCACGTCTGCGGCGGCCTGTCACCACGGGGCTGGGTTCCGACGGCGTCACCTCAGCCCGGGCCCGGCGCCTCCGGCCTGCATAGAACTACCCACGAGCCCGGGGCGGCCCGCCTGCATATTCCGGCCGATGCGGACGCGGTCGGACCTATCCTACCTTCGTGATGTCGGCGGTGGCGAACCGCCGGACCCAGGGAACGGAGACATTCAGATGAACAGGCACCAGAGCAGCGAACAGGTCAATACGGTCGTTATCGGCGGCGGACAGGCGGGACTCTCGGCCGGTTACCACCTGGCCCGTCTGGGCGTCTCGTTCGTCATCCTGGACGCGTGCGAACGAATCGGCGATGTCTGGCGGCGGCGCTGGGACTCGCTCCGGCTGTTC
This sequence comes from uncultured Acidobacteriota bacterium, assembly GCA_963840225.1. Classification (GTDB taxonomy): domain Bacteria; phylum Acidobacteriota; class Vicinamibacteria; order Vicinamibacterales; family CAVVIG01; genus JBLMXQ01. The sequence goes on along the minus strand of CAWIYH010000002.1, from coordinate 1,323,844 downwards.
ACGCCGGCGCGGTTCGCGGGACTGGACGGCATGCCGTTTCCATCACCGCCCGACTCCTTCCCGACCAAGGACCAGATGGCCAACTACCTCGAAGCCTACGCGCAGGCGTTCGACCTGCCGGTGCGCTCGGGCACGCGCGTGGACCGTCTCTCCCGGGTCGGCAAGCGTTTCCTGGTCGCCGCCGGCGACGCGCGCTTCGACGCGGAGAACGTGATCGTCGCCATGGCGAACCACCAGCGCGCGCGCGTCCCGCCGTTCGCCCGCGAGCTGAACCCGGACATCGTGCAGCTGCACTCGATCGAGTACAAGAACCCCGCCCAGCTCGTCGACGGGGACGTCCTCGTGGTGGGCGCCGGCAATTCAGGAGCGGAAATCGCGGTCGAGGTGGTACGCGGCCACCGGACATGGATGGCCGGCCGCGGCACAGGCCACATTCCGTTCCGCATCGACGGCCTGGCCGGGCGCACCATCCTCGTGCAGCTCGTGCTCCGCGTGCTCTTCCACCGCGTGCTCACCATCGCAAACCCGGTGGGCCGCCGCGCGCGCGTGCGGCTCCTGCACGGCGGCGGACCGCTCATCAGGGTGAAGCCGCGCGACATGGCCGCCGCGGGCATCCGCCGGGTCCCCCGGGTCGTCGGCGCGAGGAACGGGCTCCCGCAGCTCGACGACGGCCGCTTGCTCGACGTCGCGAACGTCATCTGGTGCACGGGGTACGACCCGGGCTTCTCGTGGATCGACCTTCCCGTGTTCGAACCCGACGGCGAGCCGCGGCACGTCGGAGGCGTGGTGCCGAGCGAGCCCGGACTGTACTTCGTCGGACTCCACTTCCTCTACTCGCTGTCGTCCGAGATGATTCACGCCGTGGGACGGGACGCGAGCCGGATTGCGGACATCGTGGCGGCACGACAGCGGGAGCACCCGATCCGCGCGAGGCTCGAAGGCCGCGATGTCTCACGTGCCGCTCTGGGCGCGTAGCGCACGCGTCGGTGGGCACGTCGAGATTGAACTCGGCGAGCAGGGACCGGATCTCGTTCTCGCTGAAGGCGACCGCGCCGGTCGCGGGCGCATCCAGATTGAGCGCCAGGCCGTTGAACGTCCGGATGGGCAGACCGCTCCGCGTCGACAAGAACCGGCCCGCGTCCACCGTTTTCTTCGGCTCCACGCAGGCGAGCCTGGCTTCGGCCAGCAGGATGTTACGGTTCTCCCGACCGTCCGCCTGCTTCAGCTGTGCGTAGAGCAGGCACCAGATCTCGGTCTTCGGCGGCCTGCTCGTCACGTTCCGACCGCCGAACAGCGCCGCGGCGTAGGGCGCGGTCACCGACAGGCCGGACGGCGTCCGGTCCACGAGACACGTGAGCGGCGGCGCGGGGGGCTGAACGCCTCCGATGCGGGTCGGGTGGCCGAAGCGGCCCTGGGCCGTGCACCAGATCCGATCCGTGTGCCCGACCTGCAGCTCGTAGGTGAAGAACCCGAAGAGCTCGCCGGACTCGGCGTGCAGGCCCGGCGGCAGCGGCAGCAGGTAGTGCACCGGCGTCACCTGGACGAGCGGCGTCGACGGATCGGCGGTCTCCGGCGCCATCGGCTGCATCGCGTCGATGCCGGCGTTGTCGTTGCCGTGCCCGTTCGTGACGACGCGAATCAGCTCCGGATCGATGGCGAGCGGCGGACCTGCTTCGGCGCGGTGGTGACGGGCAGCTGAAGGTCGCGCTCGGCGCGCTCGCGCGGGCCGGCGACCGGGCTGACGCTCGCGACGAACTGCGGCGTGACGGTGTACTGCAGATCGATCGAATCAACCGGCGTGGGCGTGAACCAGTTCATCCGCACCCCGGCCTGCCGACATGAGCGGCGGCCCATACATCATGGCCGCCACGGGGTCGGGCGCCGCAGGCCGCCGGCGGAACGACTGATAGGCCACGTGGCAGTCGTGCTTCCGCAGGAAGCTGAGGAAGCGCTTGTAGTCCGAGCCCGGCATGTTGAACAGCTCGACGACGGTGCGGTAGTTGCCGGACGTCCTGGCCAGGCCCTCGGCGACGATCCGCCGCAGGTGCACGCGCGAGAGGTCGCGGGCCATGAACGGCGCGTGGACCACGGCCCAGAACGACTCGCCGCCGTGGAGCATGCGCTCGGTGAGCTCGGCCGCCGTGTCGACCACGGCCACCGGTTCGTGCCGCTCGACCGCGGCGCTCGGCTTCGGGACATCGAACAGGTCGCCCGGCAGATCGCTTGGCTCGATGGTCGGGCGATGGCGTCGAAGGACGATGCGTTCGGCGACGTTCTTCAGCTGGCGCACGTTGCCCGGCCAGCGATAGTCCACCAGCATGCTGAGCGCCTCGGGAGAGAATCGCCGGGGCGGGACGCCGTAGCGCTGGCCGTAGCGTTCCAGGAAGTACTCCAGGAGCACGGGGATGTCCTCACGGCGCTCGCGCAGGGCCGGCACAGACAGCCTGAGCACATTCAGGCGGTAGTAGAGATCCTGCCGGAAGGTGCCAGCCTCGATGGCCGGCAGCAGGTCGCGGTTCGTCGCCGCGATGATCCGGACGTCGGCGATCGTCCGGGGCCGCTCGGAGCCGACGCGCTGAATTTCGCCGGTTTCGAGGAATCGCAGGAGGGCCGCCTGCATGCGCAGGCTCATCTCCCCGACCTCGTCGAGAAATACCGTGCCTCTCGTCGCCGCCTCCAGAATCCCGACGCGGTCGCGGTGCGCGTCGGTGAAGCTGCCGCGCATATGGCCGAACAGCTCGGACTCGATGAGCGAGTCGGGCACACCGGCGCAATTGATCGTCGCGAGCGGCGCATGGCTCCGGCGGCTGTTGCGGTGGATGAGCCGTGCCACCACTTCCTTGCCGACGCCGGTCTCACCCGTAATCAGCACCTTGGCGTCCGAGCGGCCTGCGAGCGCGATGTCCTCGAGCAGCGTGCGCATGGCCGGGCCGTTGCCGACAAGCCGATCGTGTTCTCGATCCTGCGACGTCATCGCGTGACCCCCAGATTCTCGAATGCCGCCATGAAATAGACCACGTTCAGCCTGTAGTAGAGCCCTTCGAGGAACAGGCCGCTGTTGACGAGGGGCATGAGGGGCGCCGACGTGATCGAGATCACCTGCACGTCGCGGGACGTGTCGTTCATCCAGTCGTACAGCGTGATCTGCTGGGCCAGCGTCAGCGCCGACACGTCGTAGAGGAGCAGGGTGCCGATGCGCCGCTGCGGCAGCCGCAGTTCGCCGGGCACGAGGCACATCTCGAACGGCTTGCCGCAGAGGCCCGACACCCGCCTGGCGACGACCGCGGCCGTCGCCCCCTGGCACAGCACGAGCAGGTTGGGACGGCGTCCGCCGCCGACCAGCGATCGAAGCCAGTCCCCCTCCGAGAACGCGATTGATTCAGGCGAATGCATCGTCGTCGAGTCCGCAGGGCCCTCAACTCTCCCAAACCGCCCGCACGTCACTGTCATGCCCCTTAGTGACGGTCGCGGCGCGATCGTTACAGGCGCCTGCCGAATCGGGACGTTCATGCGCTCGTTCGGGAGGCCGGCCGAAAGTCCGGCAAAAACCCGACTCCGCAGGGAGGGGCTGCATTGTGCGTACCTCGGAGACTCGCGCCAATGGCCGGCAGATTCGCCTCGGCTGCCCCGGCGCCGGGAGGCCGGTGGATTCGACGCCGCCGGTTTGCCGCATCGGCTTTCTCCGCCGCCCAGACGGGGACCGTGGCGATGAGCTCCCGGCCCATGAAACGATTCGTCGCCGCCCTTCACAAGATAGTGATGACGAGCGGCCAGGGTTGCCTCGGTGGAAGACTGGGACTTACGATGAGCGGCGCGTGCCCCCAGTCCACCTGCGCTACGAATTCAGCCGGGACTATGTCGAGCGCCTCATGGCCGCCGACCCCGAGACCGAGCGGCATTTCGCGCAGTATTTCCGGTCGCTGCTGGCGCTCAAGGCGGGCGCCCGGCTCCGGTCGCGCGAGCTGGTCGACGACGCCGTCCAGGAAACGCTCGCGCGCGTGCTGGTCGCCCTCAAGCGCGGCCGCCTGCAGAATCCGGCCGGGCTGGGGGCGTTCGTCAACGCCGTCTGCAACAACGTGTTGCTCGAGTTCTACCGGTCAGGATCGCGGACGACGCCGCTCGAGGACGACTTCGACCGCGCCGACGAGCGGATCGCCAGCGCCGAATCGACGATGCTCGGCGCCGACGACCGCGCGCGGGTCCGGCAGGCGCTCGCGGCCCTCCCCCAGAAGGAACGCAACCTCCTTCAATGGCTGTTCTTCGAGGATCGGGACAAGGACGACGTGTGCAGGATGTTGAAGATCGATCGAAGCTACCTGAGGGTCCTCCTCCATCGCGCCAAGGCGCGCTTCCGGGAGTGCCTCGACGCCTCCGATCCGTCATCTGGAGACCGCGGACATGACGCACACTGAGGCCGTCGACACCCTCGCCACCGAGCGGTATCTGCTCGGCGAGATGAACGACACCGAGCGGGAGGCGTTCGAGGCGCACTACTTCGACTGCGCAGACTGCGCCGACGAGGTTCGCGTCGCGGCGAGCCTGGCCGAAGGGGTGCGGGCCGGGCTGCTGCCGCCGACGACCGTGCAGCCCTTCAGACGCCCGGCGAAGCGGCCGCCGGCCGGCTGGCTGCGTTCCCCCGTCCTTCCCTGGGCGGTCGCGGCGAGCCTGGCCATGGTCGCGGTGTACGAAGCCGTCCCGACGAGGCAGGCCTCGGCCCCTGCGACGGCCGTCGCCCTGGCGCCGGTCACGCTCCGGCCCATGAGCCGGGGAGAGGAAGCCAGGGTCGGCATCGGGCCGGACGACCGGTCGGTCACGCTGGCGGTCGACATCCCGGTGGGTGCGCCGAGCGGCAGGCTCGGGTACACGCTCCGCGTCGACGGCGGCCGTGAGGTCGTCGCCGGCGAGGTGCCTGCCCCCCAGCCGGGCTTCCCGCTGCTCCTCCTGGTGCCTGCCAGCCTGCTGACCCCGTCGACCGCGTACGTCCTTGCGGTCCGCGACGCCGCAAATGCCAGCTTGACCGGCGCCGAATACCGCTTTACTGTTCTAGCGCGCTGAACGCGCGTCCTATGGAAATCACACGTCGCTTCCTGTTCCGCGGCAACGCCGCGGCATTCAACGGCCGCCTCGTCCGCCCGACGGACATCGTTCTCGAGAACAGCTGTGCGAGTTCGCTGCCGGTCGTCGGCGGGCGCTCGGTGTCCCGTGTGGGGCCGCACAAGTTTGGCGATGAGATCTCGTTCGAATCGGCATCGACTCTGGCCGAGGGGCTGTTCGACGATGCCAAGCAGTACCAGAAGCTGACGTACGGCCATGTGCGGGAAGAGACCCTGACGACGACCACGCGGGTCAGCGCCGAGGTGCACGGCCTGGTTGTCGGAATCAAGCCCAAGCTGACTGCGGCGCGGATCGTGGCCGCCATGCAGTCGACCAGCCCGAGGGGCAGCGGCGAGACGCCGGTCGGCGTAGGCCAAGAGACGACGATCGAAGGCATGGCGATTGACGGCCGTAAGCTGATCGTCGAGCTCAACACCGAGATTTTCCGGCGTTACAACACGCGTTCGAAACTGCTCGCCGCGGCCGATGAACCGCAGTTCGTCGACGAGCACGGCGACCACCTGCACATGCAGGCCGAAGTCACCGGCAGCGTCATCCCGCCTGGCGGCCGCATCATCGGCGGCGACTACCTGCACGCCACCATCGTGCGACGGGTGCGGTGGGACGGCGAGCCGTATCCGGACTCCCGAATCGATCACAATCTCGTCATCATCCCGAATCTCGGCAGAATCTATCTCGGCGAGCTCCAGATTTCGGCGAAGTCCAAGCGCCTGACGATGGTTCGCCTCGAGCTCGGGTCGCCGGCCGGCGGATCGGTCGCGTGCGCGGGAGTCGAGGACGACGGCGGCTGGTCGGTTTAGACTCCGGCATTTTGAACGTCGTGGTATGAAGCGCGCTGTCGTCGCGGCAGCTCTGCTCGCGTCGATTGCCTGCGGCTCGACCAGCCGGCAGCTCGACGACCTCTATACCTCCGCCACGATCGCCCAACGGCAAGGCCGACTGGTCGATGCGCTGGCCCTGGCCGATCGAGGAATCGCGCAGACGCAGAAAGAGCCCGAATGGCAGTGGCGATTCAAACTGCTCCGGGCCGATGTCGAGATCTACGAGAACAGGCTCGCCGACGCGCGGCCCCTCCTCGCCGCCGCCCTCCCTGCGGACAAGAGGTTCGACGGCCTCCGTGCCCGACAGTTGTATCTGGCGGCACGCGTCAAGGCGTCCGAGCGTAAGCTCGGAGATGCAGTCGACTTGCTGCAACAGGCGCGTCGCCTCGCCAGTAACAGCGCCGACCGATTGGAAATCGACGACGTCGACGGTCAGCTGCATCTCCGGCTCGGCCGGTGGTCGGAGGGAGAGTCGATTCTGAACGACGTCGTGGCGCGCGCCCGCCACGCCGACGACCCGTACCACGAGGCGCTCGCCTTGAACGACCTTGGAATGGGCAACGTTCTGCGCCACCGGTACGACGCCGCGCTCGCTCGTTTCGAGCGGATCCTCGCGCTCGAGACCCTGAAACCCTTCACGGTGTATCCAAAGGCGCTGTACAACGCGGGCCTCTGCTACATGCGGCTCGGCCAGTTCGACCGCGCCGTCGCCGTTCAAAAGCGCGCCGTGGAGGCTTACGACCGACGAGGCGCGTCGCGTGACCGCGAACAGGCGATGGGGCTCCTCGGAACCACCCTCATCTTCCACGGCTCTGCCCGCGAGGGCATCCGGTACCTGGCGACGGCGTTCGACGTGTCGGTCAAGTCGAACCTGAAGGACGACGCCGCCGTCTGGGCCGGCAACCTCGCTTCCGCGAACATCGACCTCAAGGACTGGGCCAACGCGCGCCGGTACAACGAGCGGGCGCGGCAGATCAAGGGCGCCAGCGAGTCGTCCGATCTCGTGCACAACACGCTGATGGACGCGGAAATTGCCGCCGGCCGCGGCCGGCGCGACGAGGCGGAGCGGCTCTTCAACGACGCGCTCGCCGCCAACCCGTCGCCCGACGTGGTCTGGGAGACGCAGGCCGGCCTCGCGAACATCGCCTTGGCCGCGGGCCGCCACGACCGCGCCAACCACCACTTCGAGGCGGCGCTCGACACGATCGAGAAGACGCGATCGGATCTCCTGAAGTCCGACTACAAGCTGTCGTTCCTGTCGCAGCTGATCCAGTTCTACCAGGCGTACGTGGACGCGCTCGTCGACGAAGGGCAGGTCGACCGGGCGCTCGAAATCGCCGACGCGAGCCGCGCGCGTGTGCTGGCGGAGCGCCAGGGTGTCGCGGCGCCGCCGCGCGCGCGGGCGGCGACGTTCCGCGACGTCGCGAGGCGATCGGGCGCCGTCCTGCTGTCGTACTGGCTGGCGCCGACGCGATCGTACCTGTGGATCGTCACCGCGGGCGGCGTCCAGTCGGTGCCGCTTCCCCCGGCCGACAGGATCGAGGCGCTCGTGCGGGCGCACCAGGCGACCATTGCCGGCGCGTTCGGGAATCCCCTGTCGGACGCCGACACGGCCGGCAGTCAGCTCTATCGCATGCTGGTCGAGCCGGCCGCCCGTTCGATACCCGGCGGCGCGACGGTCGTCATCGTGCCCGACGGCATGCTGTACGGATTGAACTTCGAGACGCTGCCGGTCGCCCGTCCCGACCGCCACTTCTGGATCGAGGACGTGGAGGTCGAGGTGGCGCCGTCGCTGTCGATGCTGGCCGTTGAAGACGACACGCCCGGCGCGGCGCCGTCTCTCCTTCTCGTCGGCGATCCGGTGCCGCACCCGCCGGAATTTCCGGCGCTGGCCTACGCGGCCGCGGAGATGTCGGACGTCACGGCGCACTTCCCCGCCGGGCGCGTCACCCGACTCGAGCGCGAGCGCGCCTCGCCGGACGGCTATCGGAAGGCGCAACCGGATCGCTTCACCTTCGTCCACTTCGCCGCGCACGCGACGACGAACGTCGAGAGCCCGCTCGACTCGGCCATCATCCTGTCAGGGGGCGACGGGGGGTACAAGCTCTACGCGCGCGACGTGGCCGAGAGGCCGCTCCAGGCGGAGCTGGTGACGGTCTCGGCCTGCAAGAGCGCCGGCGAGCGCGCCTACGCCGGCGAAGGGCTCATCGGCTTCGCCTGGGCCTTCCTCCGCGCCGGCGCCCGTCGCGTCGTCGCGGGTCTGTGGGATGTGGACGATCGGTCGACATCCGTGCTCATGGATCGGCTCTACGCGGGCGTCGCCGCCGGCCGGACGCCGGGACAGGCGCTGCGAGCCGCCAAGCTGGATCTGATTCACCAAGGCGGCTCTCTGGCGAAGCCGTACTACTGGGCGCCGTTCGAGCTGTTCACGGTCGACCTGTCGCAGACCGCGCACACGCGCAAGACGCTGCCGACGTCACCCGGCCACCGGCCCTGACGCGAAAGGCCCGGTGGCTCGCTCGGGCGAGCCACCGGGCACTTCGGCCTTCCTGACGCTCAATCGCGGTGCGGCGCGCAGAGCATGCCGTTGTTGTAGTTGTCCATCTGACGATGGAGCGGCTCGCCGATCTTCCAGGCGAGACTCGACGCCTTCACCTGGTTCCCGACCGGCCCGTAGGTCGCCATCCACTCGTCGGCCGCCGTGATCGTGCTGGCCACGCACGCGTCGTTGTTGCCGATGAGGACATTCAGCTTGGCCGAGACGAGCGAGCTGAACATCGTGACGGTTTTGTCCCCTCCCGTCGAGTCGAGCCACGCGATGGCCTGGTCGACCGAGTAGCTCACGCCGCCGACCGTGATGCTCTGGACGGGCCACGCCTCCGGATGGTTCTTCCAGTATCCGGGCGTGCCGGTGCCCGGCTGCTGAACCGGCAGCACGAAGAAGCCGAAGTCGGTATCCGGGTTGGCGATTCCGGTGAGCGTCACGGTCGCAACGCTGTTGCCAAAGCCGTCGGCGACGCCGTCGCTGTCGATCGTGTCATCGGAACCGACGTCGGCGGGCGACGGTTCTGTGCCGGGCGGAATCTGCACCGAGATGTCGTACGTGCCCGGCGGCACCTCGAACAGATAGAAGCCACTGGAGTCGGTGGCGACCGGCGTCGAGTCGAGCGTCACGACCGCTCCCGGGATGCCCGGCTCGTCGGCGTCCTGAATGCCGTTGTTGTTCACGTCGTTCCACACGAAGCCGCAGACCCCGCCAGATCCGCAGCTGGTCGGCTGCGCGGACGCCGGCGTCGCGACAATGGACGCGAGCGGCAGCAGCGCGGCGGCGAGAGCCACCACCCTGACGTGCTTGAGCGGTCCCTGGAGCAGCTGCTGGGTGCGGGTCTGCAGGTCAGCCCGGTTCCCGGTTTCGTCGATATGCTCTTCATTCATCGTTCGGTTCTCCTTCAACGTGGGACGTGGTTGTTGACGGACATCTGGCTTGGGCGTAGGCTCGGTCGCCGTGCGGTTCCTGCTCGTCAACAACCACTGCATCAGCGATCCGACCGCCGGGGTGACGCAGAGCCTGCGGACGATCATGGAGTGGCTCGCCGACGCGGGCCACGCGTGCCGAATCCTGACGACGGCGCGGTTCGAGAGCGCGGTGCCGTTCACGATCGAGGACCATCTGCGGCAGCAGGGCGTGCGCGATCCGTGGCCTCGCGCACCGTCGCGCGGCCGGGCGCGTCACGCCAGCCGGCCGGTCGTGCAGTACCAGGTCAAGGGGGTGCCGGTCACGCTGCTGTGGACCCGCCACAACAACGAGTCGTATCCCGATCGCCGCGAGGCGGCGCAGTATCTGTCGCTCTTCGAAGCGCTCGTGGACGACTTCGCGCCCGATCAGCTGATCGCGTGCAACGGGCACCCGATGATCTTCTCGGCGATGGCCGACGCGCGCCGCCGCGGCATCACCACGGCGTTCGCCGTCCGGGGCTTCGGCTACTACGACCCCCGGTACTTCGCGCACGTCGACCACGCCTTCACCTGCAGCGAGTTCCTGACCGACCTCTACCGCGAGAAGGTCGGCCTTCGCAGCACGCCGATCTATCCGCCGATCGACTGGTCGACCGTCGTGGCGCCGGCCGAGTCGCGCGCGTTCGTGACCTTCGTGCATCCGTCGCCGCACAAGGGGATGTTCCTCTTCGCGCGGCTGGCCGACATGCTCGGCTCGCGGCGGCCGGACATCCCGATCCTGGTGGTGCAGTCGGGACGAAGCGGCGGCGGGCTGAACACGATCCCGGGCGTCGACTTCGGCCGGTATCCGCAGATCATGGCGGCGCCGCCGGCCGAGACGCCCGCCGCCTACTTCGCGCTCACGCGGCTCCTGCTCGTGCCGTCCGTGTGGGAGGAGCCGTTCGGTCGTGTCGCCGCCGAAGCGATGATCAACGGCGTGCCTCCGCTCGTCAGCGACCGCGGCTCGCTGCCACGGGTGATCGGCGGCGACTTCGACGCGGGCGGCGGCGGCCGCGTGCTGCCGATGCCGCCGTGGCTCACGGTCGACAGCACGCGGCTGCCGGCCGAAGAGGACGTCGATCCGTGGTACGAAGCGGTCTGCCGCCTCTGGGATGATCAGCATCTGTACGACGCCTGCGCCGCGCGCGGGCGCGGGATCGCCGAGTCGAGATACAGCGAAGCGGTCTCGCGCAAGAAACACCTGGAGTACTTCACGTCCTTGAAAGCAGGGTGTGGATCTGTAATCGAGCCTGGTGCCCGTCGGCCGTAGCGCCGATGGACGGTCGGTCGTGCACAGGCGGTACCAATGCGGCGCTCGCGCCGTTGCCCCGGCGTCCGGAGCTCCTGCCGACGCGGACCGTTCGACCATGTCCCGCCAGGACACGAATCCGTCAGCACGCACGCGGTTTTTCGCCCGCGGTCGTCGGCCGCGCGCGCGTGGAGATGTCGACCTGGAGGTCGGTTGCGGGAGGGCCTGAATCCGGGATGAACAGCACGGGCCGCGGCGATTCTGTGCAGTCCCGCGCAGGCGCGGCGGGGCGGCTCTGGCCCGTCGGCCTTCTTGCGCCGAGGTACTGAATGGCGTGATCCCGCTCGGCATTCTTCTGCTGTTGACGCTCCTGGTGGGCGTGCCGCTGGCGGGCGCCGTTCTGCTCTGGCGCCTGCACGAGCGCGTTCGCGACCTGGAAGACGGGACGTCCCGTCAGCGGGCCGCGATCGACGCGCTCGAACGGCGCCTGCGCGAGGTCCAGAGGGCGACCGGTCCGACATCCGCCGCGGCGCCGGCGCGACCGCCGATCGCGGCAGCGCTGCCGCCGAAACCGTCGGCGACGGAGCCAGTGAAGCCGCCGGTCGCGCCGCCGTCGGCCGCCCTGAAGGCGCCCCCGGCTCCGCCACCTCACAGCCCGCCACCGGCGATTGCCCGGCCGACGACGCCCGCCGCGCCGCCTCCGCCGCCGTCGACGCCGTTCGCCTCGTCGCCGTCACCTCGCTTCGACTGGGAGGGGCTGGTCGGCGTCAAGATGTTCTCGGCCGTGGCGGGGATCGCGCTCGTCTTCGCCGCGGTGTTCTTCCTCCGCCATTCGATCGACCGCGGCTGGCTCGCGCCGCCGATTCGCGTGGCCATCGGCACGCTGGTCGGCGTGGCGCTCCTGCTCGTCTGCGAGCTGAAGGCGGCGCGCCGGTACGCGGTGACCGCCAACGCGCTCGACGCCGCCGCCATCTCGATCCTGTTCTCGACCTTCTACGCGGCGCACGCTCTGTGGCAGCTGACGTCGGGCGGCGTGACATTCGGCCTGCTCGGGCTCGTGACTGCGGTCGCCGTGCTCCTGTCGATCCGCCGCGATTCGCTGTTCATCGCGGTGCTGGGGCTCATCGGCGGCTTCGCGACGCCGGCCCTCCTGTCGACAGGCGGGAACCGGCCCATCTCGCTCTTCGGCTACCTCCTGCTGCTCAACCTCGGTCTGGCGTGGGTGGCGTACCGCAAACGATGGCCTCTCGTGACGATCCTGACGCTGGTCTTCACCGCGCTCTACAGTGGGGCTGGGTCGCGAGGTTCCTGACGACCTCCCAGCTGTCGCTCGCGATGGGCATCTTCCTGGTCTTCGCGATCGCCGGTTTCGTCACGGTCGTTGCGCTGCAGCGCGGCGTGGAGGGCGGCGAGCGGCGCCAGTCGATCGAGAGCCTCGGCATCGGCGCCGCCGGGATGCCGCTGCTCTTTGCGGTCTACCTGGCGACGGTGCCTGCGTACGGCGCGCGCGCCGACCTTCTGTTCGGGTTCCTCCTCCTCATCGACGCCGGCCTCCTTGCCGCGACCATCGCGCGGCGCGACGAGTTTCCTCATGCCCTCGGCGGCCTCGCGACGGTGCTCGTGTTCGCGATCTGGCTCGCCGCGCCGTATGCGGCGGGCGCGTCGCGCACGGCCGTCGGGTTCGTCGCCGCGTTCTGCGTGCTCTTCCTCGCTGCACCGCTCATCGCGGGACGGCTGCGCCGGCCGCTGCCGGGGCTGGCGGCACAGGCGGTCTACGTCTCGCCGACGCTGCTGTGTGCGTTTCCGGTGCTCGCGCGCACCGCGCCGTACGCATCCGCACCGTTCCTCCTCTTCCTGCCGCTGTTCGCGCTGCTGGTGCTCATCGCGTGGAGAGCGCTGGCCGCGAGAGAGTTCCCGCTCTACTTCATCGCGGTCTTCTTCGCCCTGGCGGCGGAGGCCGCGTGGTCCGCGGCGCACCTCACGCCGCAACGCCTGCCGGCGGCGGTCGTCATCGACGCCGTCTTCGGCGTGTGCTATCTCGGCGTGCCGTTCGTCGCGCGGCGACGCGGACGGCCGCTCGAGCCGCCGTGGGCGGCCGGCGCGACACTCCTCATCAGCCTGGCCCTGCTGCTGTTCCTGTCAGCGGGGCCCCGTCCGGCCGCGTCGCTGTGGGGACTCGCCCTCCTGCTGGCGATCCTGAACGCCGGCGTCTTCGTCGAGAGCGCCGCGGGAGCCCTGCCATGGCTGTCCGTCGCGGGAGGGGCGCTGTCCTGGATCGTTCTCGGCGTTTGGTGGACCCTGGCGGCCGGCAGCGTGGGGCTGCTGTCGTCGCTGCTCGTCATCGTCGGGCTCGCGCTGACGATGCTCGGCGGACACGCGTGGGCGCATGCACAGGTGGCGCGGCTCGGCGCGGCGCGGCAGGCAGGATTCGGGTTCAGGAGAGGCAGCTATCTGGCGCTCATCGGGCAGCTGTTCCTGAGTGGAATCGCGCTGCAGCCCGAATGGGCGTTCCCGCCGTGGCCGCTCTTCGGCGCGACGGCGGTGCTGACGCTGGGCGTCACGGCGACGTCGCTCGCCGTCGGCGAAGGCGCCCTGCATGCCGCCGGCGTCGTCGCGGCCGCCGCGATCGCGCTCGTCTGGACGGCGACGGCCCAGGGCACGTGGAGCTGGACGAGCCTCGGTGCCGCGGAGGCCGTGTGCGCCTACGCGCTGGCGTGGTCGGAAGGCCGCGGTCGCGCGCCAGAGACGGCGCGCCGCGCCGCCGGCGCGATCGTCGCCCTTTTCCTCGCCGAGGTCATTTTGACGGCTGCCTCGCCGTCCGATGCGACGGCGCCCGCATTCGTCATCGTCGGCGCCCACGTCGTCAACCTCTCGACCGTCCTGGCGCTCGCCTGGAAGCGCAAGTGGGGCTGGGTTGCGGTGGCCGCGGTCGCGCCGGCCTGGTTTGCGGCCGCCACCTGGCAGGGCGAGCACGGCGAGCCCGGCGCCTGGGCGACTGCGTTCCTCTTCGCCTTCGCGCTGTACGCCGTGTTCGCCGCCTATCCCTTCGTGCTCGGACGGCGCGCCGCCGCCGCGCGCGAGCCGTCGTTTGCCGCCGTGGCCGGAAGCGGGTTCTTCCTGTTCACCGCGCGGAGCGCGCTCCTGCAGGGCGGCCTGGGCCGGTTCGTGGGCGCGGTGCCCGTGGCGGAAGGTGCCGTGCTCGTGCTCCTGCTGCGCCAGCTGCTCCGGTTCGAGCCGTCCGGGTCGCGCGATCTCGGACGGCTGGCGCTCGTGACGGCGGCGGCGCTCGGCCTGGCGACCGTCGCCATTCCGCTGCAGCTCCGGCATCAATGGATCACGATCGGCTGGGCGATGGAAGGGGTGGCGCTCGCGTGGACCTACCGGCGAATCCCCCACCGCGGCCTGCTCGTCTGGGCGTTCGCGCTGCTCGCCGTCGTGTTCGTCCGCCTCACGCTGAACCCCGCGGTGTTCGTGTACGAGCCGCGCGGCGCGCGTGTCCTCAACTGGTATCTGTACACGTATGCGATCTGCGGGTCGGCCCTGATTGGGGCCGGAGGGCTGTTCTCGGCGACCGACGACCGGATAGCCGGCTGGATGCCGCGCGCATCGGGCGTGCTCCAGGCCGCCGGCGTGATCGTGCTCTTCCTGCTGCTGAACATCGAGATCGCCGACTACTACGCCGGCGGCCCCGAGATCACCTTCCGCTTCGGCGTCACCATCGGGCAGGATCTCACCTACACGATCGGATGGCTCGCGTTCGGGCTGGCGCTGCTGACCGCAGGGATTGTTCGCCGCGTGCGCGCCGCACGCATGGCGGCGATCGCGCTGATCGCCCTGACCGCCTGCAAGGCGTTTCTCTACGACATGGGATCGCTCGGCGGGCTCTATCGCGTTGCATCGCTCGTCGGTCTGGCCGTGTCGCTCTCGCTCGTCGCGCTGGCGCTGCAGAAGTTCGTGCTGCAGCTCTCACAGGATCAGCCATGAGGCCCGTTCTGAGCATCACGGTGGCCGTGCTCCTCGTTCTGACCGCGCGGGTCGTGGCACAGCAGCCGCCGCCGGCGTTCCGCTTCGAGCGTCCGATCGCCGCCGGGGGCGAAGGGCCGCGGCGACTGCCGGTCGACGTCCCGCTGCTCGTCGGAGGGGCGCCGTTTCAGACCGCGTCGCGGATTGTGTCGCCGGCCACCGGCGAGACGACGGTGTCGATGTCGAACGGGCTGGCGGACCTGCGGCTCTACGATGCAGAGGGACGCGAGGTCGGATACCTTCTCGTCGGACACATGCCGGCGGTCACCACCTACGCGGACGCGCCGACGCTGCCGATTGCGTCGGTCGACGAGGAGAAGCGGCGGACGAGTGGGTTCGAGGCCGATCTGGGCGAATCACTGCTCGTCGACCGCGTGCGCATCGACGGCCTCGTGCCGCCGTTCCTGAAGCGTGCGACGCTCGAAGGCAGCGGCGACCGGGAGCACTGGACGATGCTCGTGGCCGAGGGAACGGTGTTCGACCTGCCGAGCGATCGCCTGAGACAGACCGTCCTGCCGTTCTCGCCGGGCTCGTACCGGTACCTGCGGCTGACGTGGGACGACACGAACAGCGCCAGGCTGCCCCGCCCGGCGGTCGTCGCGGTCGGAAAGGTGCCGCAAGGACCGCCGCCGCCGCCGCTCGTCGCGGCCGTCGCCGTCGAACCACGTCCGAGCGAGCCGCGCCACAGCCGGTTCCGCGTGCGGCTTCCCGGCGGACATCTGCCCGTTGTCGCGCTCGATCTCGACGTCGGCGGCGGCCACGTCCTGCGCGACGCCAGCGTATACGAGGCCCGGTTGTCCGGGGCCGAGCTGGCGCCCGTGCGCCTCGGACGCGCGACGATCCGCCGCGTCGTGCGGGACGGCGTGGCGGCGTCCGCGCTCCGGGTGCCGATCCAGATGCCGACCGAAGCGCAGCTCGATCTCGTCTTGGAGGATGGCGACAACCCGCCGCTCGATCTGCGGGGAGCGACCGCCGTCTTCGCCGAACTGCCATGGATCTACCTGGAAGCGCCGGCCGCCGCTCTCGTCGCCCGCTACGGCAACCCGCGCCTGGCCCCGCCGCGCTACGACCTCGAGGCGGAGCGTCCCGAGATCCAGATCGAGCACGTCGCGGAGGCGAGCTGGGGCGAACCGCGGGCGCGGAGCGAGGCGACGGCGCCCGGTCCCGCGCCGCGGCTGCCGGAGGCGGGCGCAGAGGTCGATCCATCGCTGTTCGACTACGTGCGGCCGATTGCTCCCGGCAGCGCGGGCCTCGTGGCGATTGCGCTCGACGCCGGCGTGCTCGCCCACAGCGCGGGCGAACCGCGCGGGTTCGCAGACGTGCGAGTGCTCGACGCGCGTGACCGGCAGGTTCCGTATGTCGTCGAACGCTCGTCCGAACCGTTGTCGATCGACGTCAGGCTCGAGCGGTTGCCCGCACCACCCGCGGGGCTGCCATCCTCCCAGACCGCCCGGAGTGTGTATCGGGCGGCCCTGCCGCACGCGGGCCTGCCGCAACTGCGGCTCGTCCTCAGCACGCCGGCCCGCGTGTTCAATCGCAACGTGACGATCGCGGTGGAGCGGCCGCGCGACCGGCAGCACCGCGACGCATGGCTCCAGGTCAGAACGGCCATGCGATGGGTGCACGCCGATCAGGATCTGCCGACGCCTCCCTTGACGCTTTCGCTGGGCTCGGTCGACACAGCGGATCTCGTGGTGGTCGTCGACGAGGGAGACAACGCGCCGCTGCCGCTCGCCAGGGCCCGGATCCTGCTGCCGTCCTACCGGCTGCGGCTGTATCGCGAAGGCGGCGCCGCGCTCCGTCTCGCCTACGGTCGCCGCGATCTCGACCGGCCGCAGTACGACCTCGCGCTGCTCGGACCCCAGGTGCTCGGCGCGCCGGCCGCCGACGTGGCGCCCGGCCCCGAACCCACCGGCGCGGCCGGTGACGTGTCCGGCCTCGTCTCGCCGCGCGTCTTCTGGATGGCGCTGGCGCTGGCTGTGGTCGTCCTCGTCGGCCTGATCGGCCGCCTCCTCAGAGGAGAGGGCACCCTGTCGCGATGACGCCCCAGGGCCGGCGCTCGTGGCCCACCGCCCTCAGACGCCGTCGACCCGGCACCCTTGCCGGTCGTCGTTCGTGTTCGAGAAGGTGTTCAGAAGCGTGCTTGCGCCGGTCGCCTTTGTGTGCTATTTAATTAGCAGGCTGCTAGAGAAATAGCTGACATGGCCAAATCGACGCCACACGCCGCCCTCACCCGCCGCGAACGCCAGATCATGGACATCCTCTACCGCCGCGGCCGCGCCACCGCCGGCGAGGTCATGGCCGAGCTGCCCGGCGACCCGAGCTACTCCACCGTCCGCACCCAGCTGCGCGTGCTCGAGGACAAGCGACACGTGCAGCATGCCGAGGAAGGCCTGCGCTACGTCTACACGCCGGTCCTGCCGCGCCATGCGGCGCGGCGATCGGCGCTGCGCCATCTGGTCGACACCTTCTTCGACGGCTCCGCCGAGAAGGTCGTCGCGGCCGTGCTCGGCGGTGACGCGGCGCGCCTGAGCGACGACGAGCTCGATCGGATCGCGGCGCTCATCGCCAGGGCCAGAAAGGAGGGGAGGCGATGACCGCTCTTCTCGATCTGACGATCAGGGTCTCGATTATCGTGGGGTCGGCGCTGGCAGCCGTCGCTCTGCTCCGGAACAGAGCAGCTGCGCTCCGTCACTGGCTCCTCGCCGTCGCCATCGTCTGCGCGGCGGCGGCGCCAGCCATCGCGCCGTTCGCGCCGGCGTGGCACGTGAGCCGGGCCGGCTCGACGCCGGATCCGGGTCGGATCACGATCGACGTCACCACGACGTACGGCGCGCCAGCCGCCCCGACAGCCGCGCCTCGCCTGCCTTCCCCGCGACAGCGGGACGCGGCGGCACCGGCCGATCGGACGCTCGGCGCGATCTGGCTGGCCGGCTGCCTCCTGAGCCTCGGGGTGCTCGCGACCGGCCTCGGCCGCCTGTGGTGGATCGCGGCGCGGTCGACGCGGGTTGTCTGCGGTCCATGGCACGAGCAGCTCGTGGCGCTGTCGGCCCGGCACGCCCTCAGCCGGCGCGTGGCGCTCCTTCAAAGCGACCGTCCCGCGCTGCTGGTGACATGGGGCGTCCTCCGCCCGGCGATCATCCTGCCGCGGGACGCGCCGCGGTGGGACGCCGATCGGATCCGGGTCGTCTTGAGCCACGAGCTGGCGCACGTCGCACGGTCGGACTGGCTCGTTCAGATGGTCGCCGAGCTGCTTCGCTCTGTCCACTGGTTCAACCCGGTCGTGTGGGTGGCGGCCGCGCGGCTCCGGCGCGAAAGCGAGCACGCCTGCGACGACATCGTGCTGGAGAGCGGAATCGACGCGTCGACCTACGCCGCCGAGCTGCTGACGCTCGCGCGGGCCGCGCGCCGGCATGACGGGCTGCTCCCGGCTCAGGCCATCGTCCGTCCGTCGAGTCTCCAGAGGAGGGTGAGCGCGATGTTGAACACACGTACTGCACGCGCGCCGGTCCGGCGCGCAACTCGAATCACGGCGGCCGCCGGCGTGGCCGCGGTCGCGCTGGCGGTCGCCGGCTTCGCGGGAGCGCAGCAGACGATGCTCTCCGGAACCATCGTCGACCCCATGGGGCGTGGCGTGGCGGACGCGACGCTCGTCCTCACGAGTCCTGACAACGGAGCGAAGCACGAGGTCAGAAGCGACGCGTCGGGGAACTTCCACTTCGTCGCGCTCCCGTCGGGCGACTACACGCTGTCGACGGCGCTGCCGGGGTTCGAGCCGCTGAGCGGAACGATCACGCTCAACGGGGCGTCGGTCCAGCGGCGGCTCACGCTGCAGCTCGCGCGGGTCCAGGAGATGATCACCGTGCGGAACGCGCCGCCACCTCCGCCGCCCGCGCCTCCGCCGCCCGCGCCTCCGGCGCCGGCTGGCGCCGAGGGCCGTCCCGCACCGCCGCCGCCGCCGGCCAGCCTGGCCGAACGACTCGCCAAACACCGGCAAATGCGGCAGGAAGCGGCGGCGCGCTGCGCGCAGTCGGCCGCGGGCGGATGCCTCCAGCCGCCAATCAAGATCAAGGACGTCAAGCCGGTGTTTCCGCCCTCGCTGATCGGAGCGAGCGCCCCTCAGGACGTCGAGCTGCAGGGCTCCATCGGTCTCGACGGGTTCGTCCACGACCTGCAGGTCGTCGGTACCGTTCCGCCCGGCGTCGCGGACGCCGCCATCGTGGCCGTGAGCCAGTGGCAGTTCGAGCCGACGCTGCTCGACGGACAACCGATCGAGACGGCGATCACGATTCACTGCCGCTTCGCGCCGGCCCACTAAAACGCAACCGCTTGTTGGCATTGAGATAGGCTGTTGGGCATGCGCGTCGGCGCGCTCCTTCTTGCCGCGATGGTATCGGTCGGTTACCTGCCGGCGAGGGCCGGGAATCCGGTCCTCCCCGGCTGGTATGCCGATCCCGAGGCGCACGTCTTCAATCACGAGTACCTGGATCTATCCGACGTACTCGGCGCCGTACGACCAGCAGACGTTCATCGACGCATTCTCGTCGCCGGATCTCGTCCACTGGACGAAGCACTCACATGTGCTCGACGTCTCCAACGTGAAGTGGGCGCACCGGGCCGTGTGGGCGCCGTCGGTCGTCGAGAAGGGCGGGTGGTTCTACCTGTTCTTCAGCGCCAACGACATCCAGAACGACGATCAGGTGGGCGGGATCGGGGTCGCGCGTGCGCGGACGCCGGACGGACCGTTCGAGGACGCGCTCGGCCGTCCCCTGATCGACAAGTTCCACAACGACGCGCAGCCGATCGATCCGATGGCGTTCAGGGATCGCGACGGCTCGTACTACCTGACCTACGGCGGATGGCGGCACTGCAACATCGTGCGGCTCGACGAAGGCTTCACCGGACTCGTGCCGTTCGCCGACGGCAGCACGTTCAAGGACATCACGCCCGACGGCTACGTCGAGGGCTCGTTTCTGCTGGCGAAAGACGGCAAGTACTACTTCATGTGGTCCGAAGGCGGCTGGACGGGGCCGGACTACGCCGTCGCGTACGCGATCGGGTCGTCACCGTTCGGACCGTTTCGACGCATCGGCACGATCCTCCGGCAGGATCCCGCCGTCGCAACCGGCGCCGGCCATCATTCGGTACTTCACGCCGACGGCTCATCCAACTGGTACGTCGTCTACCACCGGCGCCCGCTCGGCGACACGGATCGCAACCACCGCGCCGTCTGCATCGACGAGCTTCGTTTCGATCGGGACGGCCGGATCCTGCCGGTCAAGCTAACGACGAGGGGCGTTGCCGCCGACCCTCTCCGCTAGATCGACAACGGCGGCCGACGATCGCCCGCGAGCACGAGCTCGAAGAGCGTCTTGGACACGAAGGTCGCCGTGAACAGGTTCGACAGCAGGCCTACCGAGAGCGTCACGGCGAAGCCGCGGATCGGTCCGGTGCCGAACTGGAACAGGAACGCCGCCGAGATGAGCGCCGAGATGTGCGTGTCGAGCAGCAGGATCAGCACGCGGCTGAAGCTGCCGTCGATCGAGGCCCGCACCCCGCGCCCGTGCTCGAGCTCCTCCTTGATGTGCTCGAAGACGAGCACGTTCGAATCGACGCCGATGCCCATCGTCAGCACGAAGCCGGCGATGCCGGGCAGCGTCATCACGGCGCCGATGTACGCCATCAGCCCGAGCAGGATGATGAGGTTCAGCACCAGCGCGACGACCGCGTTCAACCCCGACAGGCGCCAGTAGCTGTCAGGTGCACGCCACCTTTGAGGTCGAGCCCGAGCTTCAGCTGCTTGTCCCTCAGCCAGCCCGGCGAGTGGACGCCGTAGTGCGCCGCGTCGATCGGGTACACGCCGACGGCGCCGAACACGAGAAGAACGATGACGATCGCGATGAGCCTCTAACGGAGCGCAACCATCAGGGCGGCGACGATATGGGTGGACGCGCGTCGCACGGGGGAATTCTGAGCGTACCGGCCCGCGCGGTCGAGTCGTGCCCCCTCCGCGACGCTGCGCGCGTCCTCGACGGCCGCGGCCCGATGCGGTATTCTCTCGACCCGTTCCCTTTGGCACGTTCGACCACATCGGCCCGTTCGGCGCCTGCTCCTGATCCGTCGGATTGCTGGAGGACTGCGATGAATCGGATCCGTGTCGTCCTGGCGTACTCCGCCATCCTGGCCGTCGCCTGCCTGGCCACGTTCCGCGCGGTCTCGGCCGACACCGTCGACCTGAAGTCGCGCGAGCTCGAATACTGGCGCGCCTGGCAGCAGGGGCCCGAGACGGCCGCGCCCCTCTACGCCAAGGACGCCGGGCTGGTCTTCTATGACATTGAGCCGCTGAAGTACAACGGCTGGGACGAGTACAAGGCCGGTGTCGGCCCCAACGTCCTCACGAAGGTCGACCACATCGCTTTCACGGTGAACGACGACGTGAAGACCAGCGCCCGTGGCAACGTGGCGTGGACGACGGCGACCGTCAAAGGCGACGGCGCGCTGAAGGACGGAGCGCCGTTGCACGTCGTCATCCGTCACACGGCGATCTGGGAAAAGCGTGGCGGCGCCTGGCTGATCGTGCACGAGCACGTCTCGATCCCCTCGTCGCTGCCGGCGCCTCCGGCGCGTTGATTTGGAGTGCGTTGCAAGACGAGTCGGGGACGACTACCGCCTGGCGAATGCCACGTCGGGCCGAGGCGGCTGGCGAAGCGTTTGAAGAACGACGCAGTAGCGCTCCGTCAGGCGAACAAGCGTGGCCACCTGTTCGTCGGTCGCGTCGGTGTCGAGGTCGAAGCGGAGGCGGATACGCTCGAACCCGACGGGCGTGTCCCTGGAGACCCCGAGCGTGCCGCGGAAATCGATGTCGCCTTCGGCGTGCACGACGGCGTCGCGGAGCTCGACACCGAGTGCTGTCGCCACCGCGCTCATCGTCACGCCGGCGCAAGCGGCCAGCGCCTCCAGCAGCATGTCGCCCGAGCACGCCTGCAGGCCGGTGCCGCCGGTGGCCGGATGCAGCCCGGCCTCAACGATCGCCTTGCCCGTCTCGACCTTGCAGGTGATGCCGTCGCCGATCCGGCTGCGTGCGTTGAGGGTGACGAGGGCCCGTTCGGGATCCTCGCGATACTTCGCTTTGAGTGGAGCCTGCAGCTCCCGCAACTCGTCAGGTTTCATGATCTCCAGGCCTCTTCCCGTTGGAGTAAACGACCGGGGATCGTAGCACGGTCGCTGCCGGCCGTCCGGCGCGCGCGCCGCGCGATCGCGGGACGAAGGGCCGGCCTGCCGGCGCGTGGGCGGCGGCGTGAAGCGCCGAGTGTGAAGGCCGTCGCCCGTCGATGCGAATCAGTCAGCTGGCCATCCCGGCCAACCAATTAGCCGCCTGGGCTACAATCTGGTGAAGGAGGCTGCCGTTGGCATTATCCCGATCAGAGTTGTTACGCTTGGCGCGAGCCGGCGCCGAGACGCGGCTCGCCCAGCTTCAGGGTGAGATCCAGGCCATTTATCGATCGTTCCCCGAGTTGAAGCGCCGGCGGAGCGCGGCGCCTTCGCCGGCGCGCGGCACGGCGAGGGGACGCGGCGCCCGGAGCAAGCGCGCGTGGAGCGCCGCCGCGCGGCGCGCCGTGTCGGAGCGGATGAAGAAGTACTGGGCCTCGCGGCGCGGGGGCGACAAGACCACGCCGGCGAGCGAACGGGCCGGCGTCAGGAAAGGGAGGACAAAGAAGTAAGACCGGGCGCCGGCACGATCGTCACGTCAGCTGCACGATGGCGACGTCGAGCCGGCGTTCCTGGGAAGCGGCCGGAGCCCACTGGACGAGGATCGGGCTCTGGTACGTGCCGCGGACGATACGGGCGGTCGAGTGTCCGGGCGGCGGCACGGCGAGAAAGCTGACGCGGCGCGACCGGATGAAACGGCGCGCCGGCAGCGCCATCACCTTGGCGACCAGCCGCTCGAGCGACGACTGCTCGAGGCCGAACACCTCCATCAGCGAGTTCAGCACCCGCACCGCGTCGTACTTCGCATAGCTCAGCGTCTTTCCCGGGATCGCCCGCGGATCGTCGAGCATCTGCCGCCCCTTGATCGTGGCGAATCGCAGGGGATTGCGCAGCACGTCGACCAGATCGTGCTGCATCAGCAGCGTCTCGTACTCGTTGACGGTCAGGCCCACGTGGCGCTCGGCCGGCTCGAGGACCAGATCGACGCGCCCGCGCTCGAGGCCGGTGCGGGCGAGGATCTCGTTGACCTGCTCCAGCACGCCGAGCCGCGGATCGGCGAGATTGACCGAATCGATGGGGTGCCTGGAGACCGGCACGCGCAGCGACGCCCGGGCGATCACCTGCTCGTGGTCGTACGCCAGCACGGTCGTCGTCCGCCGGCGCAGCCTCGCGCCGGTCGCGCCGTCGAGGTCGATGAAATAGACCGGCGCGTCGGGCCGGGTCTGATATGTCACGCAGTTCCTCAACCCCGCGCCGATGTAGGTGAGGTGGGAATCGGCGTTGCGCGGCTCGATTTCCTTCTGCGTGGCGGTGAGCTCGGAGCGCAGCTCCATCCGGTCGTGGTGGTACGCCGCGCCGGGTGGGAATATCGCGTGGAACGCGCCGACGAACCGCGCGAGGTGATCGCGATTGTGGCGGAGCCGGCTCGACAGGCTCTGATCGAGATAGCCGGCGGTGGTGTGCAGCGAGCAGTAGAGCGCGCGCCGGTGCCGCCGGAGCACGTCTCCCGCCTCGCGGGCAATCCGGGCGTTGACGTCGATAGCCTCGAACCGCTGCTGGGGCGCCAGCTCCAGCCGCAGTTCCGTCGGGTGTGTGCCGATCACGATGCGCGCTCCGGCCGATCGGACTCCAGGATCTCGCTCATCAGGGAGAATCTGATTGGTCTTGTGTAACACCAAATGGCGCGAACCACAAGGGCCGGCGGCCCGGACGGATCCGGGCCCCCCGCGGTCCCGGAGAGCCCGGCCAGGCCTCATTCCGACGGATTCGCGTTCCTCGCCTCGATCCGCGCGCCGTCGGTCAGCGTATCGGGCGGATGGAGCACCACCTGTTCGCCGTCCTGAAGTCCCCGGGTGATCTCGGCCTCGAGCGAGGCGCGGCGGCCGACGTCCACAATCCGCACGCGCGCGCGCCCCTCGGCGGCGACGTACACGGCCCACCCCTCGCCCTGGCGGAAGAGGCTGCTGATCGGGACCTTCTGCGCGTTCGGCCGCTCCCAGATGACGACACGTGTTTCGACGCGATACCCGTCGCCGAGCGCCTGCCAGGCGGCGCGCGGATCGTCGAAGCGGGTGATCACGTTGACCCGTTGCTCCTCGACGCCGAGGGCGGACACCTTCAGGAAGCCGTGCGGCTCGACCAGCCGCACCTCGCCGCGCAGCGTGTCTGCGCCGCCCCAGCGGTCGATCTCGACTGCCATGCCCGGCCGCATCTGCACGGCGTCGGTGGACAAGTAGTCCGAGACGATTTCCAGGTCGGCCGGGTCGGCGATTTCCATCAGCGGTTCGCCCGCCGGCACCACCGCTTCGCTCTCGTGGAGGCGCTGCAGCACCACGCCGGTGACCGGCGCGAGGACGTCGAGCGTGCGGCCGCCCGGCGCGTTCGACCGCGGCTCGATGAGCGCGGCCCGCGCCGCCTCGAGATCGTGCCGCGCGGCGCGGAGCGCGCCCTCGGCAGCATCCTGGCCCTCGGCCAGCGCCCGCGCCGACGAACGGGCCGCGTCGAGTGCATCGCGCGTCGCGATGCCTTCGCTCATCATCTCCTCGGTGCGCTTCAGCTGGGCATCCGCGTACGCGCGCTGCGCCTGGACGCGCGCCAGTTCCGCCTGTGCCTGGGCGACCCCGGCCTCCGCCGCCTGGACGCGGGCGCGGAGCTCGGTGCGGTTCCGAGTGTCGAGCAGCGGCGGCGCCGTCGCCAGGAGCGTCGCGACGACCGTCCGGCCGGCCTGCACCGGGGTCCCGGGCTCGAGGTCGATGCGCAGCACACGGCCGGCCACCGGCGCAGACACCATGTAGCGATGCCGCACGCGCGTCTTGCCTTCGTGGTCGAGCGTCACGCGCAGGGTTCCGCGCGCGACCCTGGCCACGTCGACCGGAATCGGCTTCGGCGCCAGCATGGCCGCCAGGAGCGCGACCGTCGCGAGGCCCCCTCCACCCCAGAGCAGGATTCGGTTCCACGTCTTCCGCCGCTCGGCAGCCATAGTCACTCCCGGGTCTTCAGCACGGCGATCAGGTCGAGGCGATTCAGGCGGCGCCGGACGAGCCAGCCGGACACCAGCGTGGCGGCCACGGTGGTCGCCAGCGCCTCCACGCACGTGCGTGCGGTGATAATGAGCGGGATCCGGTACACCTCCGTGTCGTACGCGTGTACCGCGCCTGCCGCGAGGCCGTAGCCGAACAGCAGGCTGAGCGGAAGCGCGACGATCGTCACGATCGCGATCTCGCCCAGAAGGATGTAGGACACCTCGGCGCGCGAGAAGCCGATCACCCGCAGCGTCCCGAGCTCGCGGGCCCGCTCCGACAGCGCGATCCTCGACGTGTTGTAGACGACGCCGAACGCGATGATCAACGCGAAGACGATCGTCACCGTGCGCGTGATGCCGATGTTCTCGGCCAGCGTGCGCTGGTAGCTCTCGAGCGCGGCGCTCTTCAGCGACACGCCGGCGATCGCCGGCGTCGCCTTCAGCGCGCGGAACAGGCGGTCGGTCGCCGGCGGGTCGACCGACAGGTAGGCGCCCGACAGGCTGTCGCCCTCCCGCATCAGCCGGTGCAGCGCGTCGATCCGCATGTACGCGTTCGTGCCGAGAAACTCGTCCACCAGATCGCTGACGACCACGTCCCGCGTCGGCCGCGCGCCCTCGAGCACCTCGACGGTCAGGTGGTCGCCCCGCCGCACGCCCAGCACCTGGGCGAGCTTGCGCGACAGCACCAGTCCGTCGGGCGGCAGGTCCACGACGGCCAGCGATGCGTCGACGATCCGGTTCAATCGCGTGGGCACGGGCAGCCCCATGATGCCGACGTGGCGCGACCGCGATCCGGCGCGCAGCCGGACCGGCACCATGCGCATCGGCTCGGACCCGGTCACGCCCGGCAGGTGGCGCACCTCCTGCTCGGCGGACGCCGAGACCGGCTCCACGAACGTGATCACGACGTCGTAGAGCTGCGCCACCCGGAACTGCACGTCGAGCACGTAGTCGACCGAGTCGATCGAGAACAGGCCGACCACCATGATGGCGCCGCCCATCGCGATGCCGATCGCCGAGAGGGCGGCGCGCATGGGATGGCGCTGCACGTTCCGCAGGATGATGCGGGTCGGCTGCGACAGCCACCGGCGCAGGCCGGCGAGCTCCATCCAGCTCACTCGATACACGGCCGGCGGCTCGGGCCGCATCGCCTCGGCCGGCGGCAGCCGCAGGATCCGCCGGGCGGCGCCCAGCGCCGCCAGCGCCGCCGCGGCGGCGCCGACCGCCACCGCCTGAATCGCGACCCGCGGGTCGAGTCGGTACTCGAGCACCGGAAACTGGAAGAACTGCGTGTAGATCCGGGTCATGCCGTGCCCCATCCACGCGCCCGCCGCCACGCCCACCACCGCCCCGGCGATCCCGATGAGGAGGCTGAACTCCATGAAGTGGAAGGCCACGGTCCAGTCGCCGTAGCCGAGCGCCTTGAGCGCGGCAATCTCCTGGCGCTGAATCGAGACGATCCGCGCGAGGACGATGTGCAGCAGGAACGCGGCGACGGCGAGGAAGATGATCGGGACGATGCGGCCGATGCCGTGCAGCGAGTCCAGCTCGCTCTGCAGGAAGAAGTGCGACAGCTGCCGCGCCCGCGGCACGGCCCCGAACCCGCCGTAGGGATCGATCAGGCGATCGAGCCGGCCGATCACCTCCTCGGACGCCGCACCCGGCGTCAGGGTCAGCGACACGTCGTTGAAGCCGCCTTCCATCCGGAACGCGTTCGCCAGGGCGCGGCGTCCCATCCACAGGATGCCGAACCGGGCGTCGTCGGCGACGAGCTCGCCCGGCCGGATGGCGTAGACGTACTCCGGCGACAGCGCGAGCCCGACGATGCGCAGCGTCTGCCGGCGCCCGTTGATGATCGCCGCGAGGCCGTCGCCCACGGTCAGGTGGTTCGCTTCGGCGAACTTCTGGTTGGCGATGACCTCGTCGGAGCGGCCCGGCTCGATGTAGCGGCCCGCCTCGAGCGCGATGTCGTTCAACAGCGGCCGGTGCTCCTCGGGTATCGAGATGAGCCGGCCGGTGACCGGCGGGCGGACCCCGGCCACGTCGAGCGTCACGTCCACCACGACCCGCGGATCCACCTGCGCGACACCGGGAATCCGCGCGATGGCGTCGGCGAGGGTCAGGGGCGCCCGCTTCATCGACGCGAAGACGTCGGCGAACCGGTAGCGCGTGTAGTAGGTCTGCTGGGTGAGGGCGAGCGAGTCGAATGTGCTCAGCATCAGGACGTACAGCGCGACGCCCGCCCCGATGACCAGGGCGATCGCCACCGCCTGGCCGCGGATGTGGACGAGGTCCCGAAACAGCTTGCGGTCAATCGCTCGCATTACCACTCGATGTTCTCGACCGGTTCCCGTGCGGCGTTCCGCCGCTCGCTCGCGATCCGGCCGTCCGACAGCATCACGACGCGGTCGGCCATCCTGGCGATCGCCGCGTTGTGAGTGATGATGACCACCGTGGTGCGCAGCGTCTCGTTCACCTGGGCGATCGCCTTCAGGACCGTGGCCCCGGTCGTGATGTCCAGCGCGCCGGTCGGCTCGTCGCACAACAGCACGTCGGGCCGCTTGGCAATGGCCCGGGCGATGGCCACGCGCTGCTGCTCGCCGCCGGAGAGCTGCGCCGGAAAGTGATCGATCCGATCCCGCAGCCCCACCAGCCCGAGCGCGTCGGCCGCGGTCATCGGATGGGCCGCGATCTCGGTCACGAGCTCCACGTTCTCGAGCGCCGTCAGGCTCGGAATCAGGTTGTAGAACTGGAACACGAAGCCGACGTGGTCCCGCCGGAAAACGGTCAGCTCCGCGTCGCCGGCGTCGGTGAGCTGGTGGTCACGGTACCGCACGGTTCCCGCACTCGGCGTGTCGAGGCCGCCGACGATGTTGAGGAGCGTCGACTTGCCGCTGCCGGAGTGGCCGAGGAGCACGAGCAGCTCGCCCGCGAAGATGTCGAGATCGACGCCGCGCAGCGCCTGCACCTCCACCTCGCCCATGTGGTAGACCTTGCTCAGGCCGCGAATCTCGAAGACGGGCGCCGCCGGCGACACCGAAACGCCTGCCGTCGTCATGGCGCTGCGCCGCTGTCGGTCGCCGGCGGCTCGGCCAGGCGCCTCAACGCGTCGAACAGGACCAGCGCCAGGGCATCGGCCGTATCCGGCGGCAAGCGCTCGCGGTTGCCGACGAACCAGCGATCGGCGGCTTCTCCGGCGGCCGCCAGCATCGTCAGCAGAAGATCGCCCGGCAGATCGGTGCGGATCGCGCCAACGGCCTGCCCCCGCGCGACCAGCCGGCCCAGCCACCGCCGCGCCAGGTCGAGCTGCTCGGCGACCAGCGCGCCGACCGCCGCCGACGGCGGCGGTCCGTAGAACATCTTGCCGAGCGCCGTCAGCCAGGGCTGGCGCCGGATGGAGTCGAGCAGCCCCTGATAGAAGGTCAACACCGTCGGCCAGAAGGTGGCGCTGTCGAGACGGTCGACGTCGAGCTCGGCGCCTGTGGGAGGCTGAAACGATTCGAGTCCCGCGCGGATGACCGTGGCGAACAGGTCGGCCTTGTCGTCGAAATAGTAGTATGCGGCGCCCTTGCTGATTCCCGCCTGATCGATGATCCGGTTGATCGAGGCACCGGCGAATCCCTGCGTCGCGAACTCCTCTGCCGCGACGGCAAGGATGCGCCGGCGCTTCTCGGTGGGCAGGCGTTCGAATCGGGGCCGCGGCATGGCGATCTGCTTCGGTCGACGGAGGCGTCCATAAATTAGACCTGCTGGTCTAACCTACTGGTCTAATGGTAGCCAACACCGCTCGACCGGTCAAATCACTACCGGCGGCGGTCCGCCGCCGCGCCCCGCGATCGTCGAGCCAACGCTGCACGCAGCCACCCCGTCTAACCTCGCGCAGCCGGAGGCCCCGATGTTCAGGATGCTGCTCGAAGTGAGATCCGCCGCCCGCGGCGTCGTCCGGGCCCGCTTGGTGTCCGGGCTGGCGGTGCTCGCCTTCGCGCTCGGCATCGGCGTCACGACGGCCGTGTTCAGCATCTACAACGGCGTGCTGCTCGAGCCGCTGCCGTTTTCGCATCCCGAGCAGCTCGTCGCGGTCTACGACACGCAGCCCGCCTGCACGGCCTGCCCGGCCTCGTTTCCGAAGTACCACGACTGGCGCGAACGCAATCGCGTCTTCACGGAGATCGGCGGGGTGATGCGGTCGGCGTTCGTCCTCACGGGCGGCGGCGAGCCGGCGCGCCTGCCCGGAGCCAGGACGACGGCGTCGTTCGGCGCCGTCTTCGCGGTACGGCCGCTTCTCGGACGCTGGTATTCGGCGGATGAGGATCGGCCGGGCGGTCCGAAGGTCGTCGTGCTGTCGCACGACCTGTGGATGCAGCGCTTCGGCGCCGACCCGCGCGTGCTCGGGCGCACGATCGTGCTGGACGGCGAGTCGTACGAGGTCGTCGGCGTCCTTCCCCAGGGCATCGCGTGGGCGCGTGCCGAGCTCTACGTCCCGCTGCAGCGCGCGCTCGATCCGGCGACCCGCGGGAATCACTTCCTGCAGACGTTCGCGAGGCTGAGGCCCGGAGTCACCGTGGCGGGCGCCGCCGCCGAAATGCGCGCGCTCGGCGCGACGCTCGCGCGCGAGTTCGGCAACAATCACGGCATCGACGTGCGGGCGTACACCGAAGTGATGGTCGGCAGCGTGCGGACCCCGCTCGACGTGCTGCTCGGCGCGGTGTTCCTGCTCCTGCTGATCGCGTGCGCCAATGTCGCCAGCCTGCTGCTGGCGGCCGGGATGGCGCGGCAGCGCGAGCTCGCGATCCGTCTCGCGCTCGGGGCCGGGCCCCGCGATCTGGCCCGCCAGCTCACCGTCGAAGGCGTGCTGCTCGGCCTGGCCGGCGGCGCGGCCGGCGTGCTGCTCGCCGTCTGGATGGTGCGGACCTTCGTCGCGCTTGCGGGCACCGAGCTCCCTCGCGCGGCCAATATCGCGGTCGACGGCCGCGTGCTGGCGTTCGCCGCGCTGGTCTCGCTGGCGGTCGGCGTATTCTGCGGGGTCTGGCCGCTCGTCGCCCTGCGGCGGCGCGAGGTGGCCAGCACGATTCGCGAGGGCGACTCGCGAACCATCAGCGGCGCGGGCCTGCGCTTCGGGAACGGCCTCGTGATTGCCGAGATCGCCCTCGCCTTCACGCTTCTCGTCGGAGCCGGCCTGCTGGTGAAGAACCTCGAGCAGCTCCGCAGCCGCGACGCGGGCCTCCGGACGGACCGCGTCGTGTCGCTCTCGGTCGAGCCGTCGGGGCCGCGCTACGCCAGCGACGAATCGGCCGTCGCCTACTATCACGAGCTGTACGACCGGCTGGTCGCGATCGAGGGAACGGAGGCAATCGGAATGATCAGCCACCTCCCGATGTACGACTTCGGGTGGAACGGCGAGTTCTCGATCGAGGGCAGCAACCCGTGGCCGCCGAACGAGGCGCCGCTCGTCGAATACCGATGGTTCTACGGCAACTACTTCAGGACGCTCGGGGTCCCGCTCCTGAAGGGCCGCAGGCTCGACGCGCGCGACGGGAAGGGCTCGAACGCCGTGCTGATCAACCACGCGATGGCCGAGAAGTTCTGGCCGGGTCAGGACCCGCTCGGCAAGTGGTTCGGCCAGGGCCCGGACCGGTCGGCCTGGTACCAGGTCGTCGGAGTCGTCGGCGACGTCCGGTCGTTCGGCCTGGCGCGGGCGACGCCGTACGAGTTCTACCGCACGATCGACGAGTCGTCGTTCAACCCGATGACCATCGTCATCCGCACACGCTCAGCGGACCCGACGGCCGTCGTGCCGACCGTCCGGCGCATCGTGGCGTCGCTCGACGACACAGTGCCGGTGGCGCACGTGCAGACGATGGCCCAGGTGGTCAGCGAGTCGGTCGGACAGCCGCGGCTCATGTCGGCGCTGACCGGCGTCTTCGGCGGCCTCGCCGGTCTCCTGGCGATGGTCGGGGTCTACGGCGTGATGGCGTACAACGTGCGGCGGCAGCGGCGGGAGTTCGGGATCCGCCTCGCGCTGGGCGCGGAAGCCGGCGGCGTCCAGTCGCTTGTCATCCGGCGCGCCGTCACGCTCGCCGGTCTGGGGGTGGCAATCGGGCTCATCGGCTCGCTCTGGCTGACGCGCCTGCTGGAGGCGCTGCTGAACGACGTGAAGCCGACCGATCCGGCGGTGTTCGGAGCGACGGCGGTCGCAGTCCTCGCGGTGGGCTTCCTCGCGTCGTACCTGCCGGCGCGGGCGGCGAGCCGGGTCGATCCGATGATCGTCCTGCGGGATACATAGATCCGGCGCGGCCCGGAGGTCGTGTCACCTGTCCGCTGCCGCTCGCTACCGGCATTCGGCATGCTGGCACCCGCACCGAAGCTCCGTCCGCTGGCCCGATTCCTTGCAGTGCTGGCTGCAGTACTTCCCGTACGGGCTGTCCTTCGAGACCACGCACTGGCAGCTGGGATGGGCGCACTTCTTCGCGTCGGCCATGAGCCTTCACCTCGCCGTCACTCTACGTGTTTCGGCGTGAGATCACAATCGCGACCCGGACGGGCCTGTCGACCCGGCACGCCGGGGCTAACGGCAATGCCTTTCGGAAATTGAGCGGCCGGTCGCCGGACCGCTGATCCAGTACGGCACCCGTTCGATCGCGCCTCGCGCACCGCCGCGGGCGTCCCGGACCTGCACGTGGCGCGGTCGGCGAGGGAGATGCCGGCGCCATAACACGGGCCCTTGGGGCCGGAGGGTCACGCACCGCGCGAGCCCCGCCCGGCGAATCGCGCGGCGGATTTCGCCTGCGTACGACCGGTCGGCCGTCGGACCGACCAGCTCGAGGCGCGCCTACGGAAACGCACGCCGGACGCCCGCGAATGCACGCACGAGATCGAGCTGGCCCTTGCGCGGCTCGAGCGCGACGAACCCGAGCACGGGCCCGTCGCCGACCGGCGGCGGCGCGGCGCGCGGCGGGAACCGCTCGAGCGGCAGGCCCCACGGCAGATAGACGAGCCGGCGCCGCGGCACGCCGGCGCCGGCCAGCAGGTCCCAGTACGCGCGCGCCGAGCAGACGACGCGGTCCGCCCCCGCGAAGCCCCACAGGTCCTGGCGGTTCATCCACTCGTCGCGATCCGGGCCCCAGCTGTACATCTGGCCGATCACGCGCGCACGATGCCCGCTCATCCCGCGCGCGACGATGGCGCCGCCGCATGGCACGCCGGCGTGCGCGTGGACGACGCCCGGCTTCAGGTCGCGCAGGAGGTCGGCGAGCCGGCTGGCGCTCGCCCAGAACTCGCTGCGCCGGTAGAAGTCGATCGTGAAAATGGGCGACGCCGGCCCGGCGGAGCCGCGCGCGATAACTCGGCCAGTCGGGCTGGTCGCCGCGGGAAGTGGTGACGATGGCGACCGGGCCGCGCGCGCGCTGGGCCTCGCAGAGCCGGGTCAGGACGCCGCCGGCGCCGCTCCAGAGACACGGGATCACGTGGAGCACGGGCGCGCGCATGCATGGGGATGATAGCGTAGGGCGGGTCCCGAAGGACCCGGCCTGCTATGGCTGGATCGTCATCGATACGTGGCGCGCTTTCAGCGCCTCGTTGAAGGCCGACACGTCGGTGCCGAACTGATCCAGCTCCGCCTTCGACCTGTCCATCCACTCCCGGAAGAAGCGATTCACCTCGAGATCTGCCGCCGTGGGACCCTCGTCGGCCTGGTTCTTGTCGTACAGCGACGTCAGCTTCTGATAGAGCTGGCTCGGGTGCCGATTGAGGTCCTCGTGGCCGTCCGTCAGGTAGACGTCGATCAGCTTGCCCTCGATGGCGGTCGCCTTCTCGGCCAGCCTCGTGGCATCGTCGAGCACCGCCTTCAGAGACGGATCGCTCGCATACCGTTTGTGGAGCGTCGCGACCTGCTGCCGCACCCACTCGAGGTGCTCGATCATGTCCGACACCTGATCGATCTCGCCGATCACCTGGACCTGGAACGCCTCTTCGGCCTTGAGCGTCGCTGGCGTTCCGAGCGAATGTGGATCGGCAATGACCGTGAGCGGCGCCGTCAGCGTCTTGCCGCCGGCCGTCAGTCGCACGGTGTAGGTGCCGGGCACCACCACCGGCCCGCGCACCTCGTTGGGGATCATGATGCCGCGCAGGATGTGATAGCCCTCGGGCCCGTTCTGCATCCAGTCCGCGCCGACCGGCGGCACGAGCATGTGCGGCATCTTGCCGTCCTCACCGCGCAGATTCCACCAGACGCGGTTGATGCCTGGCTGCCCCTGCGCCGACAGCGTCCGCACCGTCTTCCCGTCCGGTCCCGCAATCGCGACCGTCACGCGCGGATCCGCCGACGGCAGGTAGAAGTTGACGTCGGCGCCGTACGGCGGGTTCTGCCCGACGATGCGGGCGCCGGGCTCGGACATCCGGCCGTCTCCGACCGACCGGAACCGGTACGCCGGCCGCGGCGGGAAGAGGTACGCCGCGCGGGCGGTCGTCGCCTTGTCGTAATCCCGCAGCGGCGTCAGGTCGTCCAGGATGTAGTCGCCGCGGCCGTACGTCGAGATCACGAGGTCGCCGAAGCGCTTCTGGACCGTCATCCAGTAGACCGGCGCGGGCGGCAGGTCGTTGCTGATCGAGGTCCAGTGCCCGCCGTCGTCCCACGAGACGTAGACGGCGTTGTCGGTCGCGAGATAGAGCATCCCCTTGCGGACGGGGTCCTCGATGACGCAGTGCGCCGAGCTGTTGTAGCCCTTCGGCACGCCGCCGCCGAGGAACTGCCACGACTTCCCCGAGTCGGCGGTCTTGTAGACCCAGGCGTTGTAGTCGCCCATCTGCTCGAGGTTGACGGTGATGTAGGCGGTCGCCGCGTCGAAGGGCGACGGCTCGATGTTCCAGACCGTGCCGTACGGCGGCAGGTTCGGAATCTGCTTCGTGACGTTCGTCCAGTGCGCTCCGCCGTCCTCTGTGACGCTGACCTGCCCGTCGTTGGTGCCGACCCAGATCACCCCCTGCTTCTTCGGCGACTCGGCGATCGAGTAGATCACGTCGCCGTCGTAGGTGTAGAGGTTGTCGAACGAGATGCCGCCCGAATCGCCCTGATGGCTCTTGTCGTTCAGCGTCAGGTCCGGGCTGATGACCTTCCACGTCTGGCCGCCGTCGGCCGTCTCGTGGACGAACTGGCTGCCGACGTAGACGCGCTTCGAGTCGAAGGGCGAGATCTCGAGCGGGATGGTCCAGTGCCAGCGGTACTTGACGTCCTTCGGCGCCCAGCCGTCGGCCACGTCCGGCCAGACGCTGACGTCGCGCGCCTGGCCGTCGCGCAGGTCGATGCGGCTGATCACGCCTTCGTAGCAGCCGGACCAGACGACGTCGTTGTCGGATGGGTCGGGGGTGGCGAAGCCGCTCTCGCAGCCGCCCACCGACCGGAAGTCGGCCGCCAGGATGCCGCCGCCGCCGAAGCCGCCGGTCCGCAGGTTGTTGCTCGGTCCGCGGAACGAGTTGCCGTCCTGGATGTTGCCGTAGACGTTGTACGGGATCTGGTCGTCGGTCGTCACGTGGTAGACCTGCGCGATCGGCAGGCGGATGTGCTCGAAGGTGCGGCTGCCGTCGAGGCTGATCGACACCCCCGCGTCGTTGGCGACCATGATCCGGTCGGCGTCGGCCGGGTCGATCCACATGTCGTGGTTGTCGCCGCCCGCGGAGGCGAAGCCGTCGGTGTTCGGCCGCACGAACGTCTTGCCGGCGTCGAGCGAGATCACGTAGTTCGGGCTGAGGAAGTAGAGGCGGTCGGCGTCGGTCGGCGACACCCCGAAGCGCACGTAGTACGAGTCGCGCTGCACCATCAGATGGGAGTGGCTCACCAGCGTCCAGCTGTTCCCCCCGTCGTCGGAGCGGTAGAGGGTCGGCTGGGTGTCCTGGACGAGCGCGTAGACGCGACGCGGCAGGCTGGGCGCCACGGCGACCGCGACCTTGCCGACCGGGTGATTCGCCGCGGGCATCCCGTGGCCGACCGCCTTGTGCCACGACGCACCGCCGTCGTGCGTGACGTAGACGCCGCCGGTCGGACCGCCGCTGTCGAGGTTCCAGGGGTGGACGAGGAGCGGCCACATGCCGGCGTAGAGCGTGTTCGGATCGCGCGGATCCATCGCGAGATCCGAGCAGCCGGTCCTGTCGTCGACCTTCAGCACTTGGATCCAGGTCTTCCCGCCGTCGAGCGTTCGGTAGACGCCGCGCTCGGGTTGCGGCTTGAAGAGCTGTCCCAGCGCGCAGACGAACACGCGGTTCGCATCGGTCGGGTCGATGACGATCCGGCCCACGTGGCCGGTCTCCTCGAGCCCCATGTGCTGCCAGTGATCGCCCGCGTCGGTCGACTTGTAGACGCCGTCGCCCATCGGATAGAACGGCCGGATGAGGAACGTCTCGCCCGTGCCGGCCCAGACCGTGTGCGGCGCGGCGCCGGCCACGGCGAGCGCGCCGACGGCGCTGACCTTCTCGTGATCGAAGACCGGCTTCCAGTCGACGCCGTTGTTCTCCGTCTTCCAGATGCCGCCGGAGGCGGCGCCGACGTAGGCGACGAGCGGGTTGCCCGGCTCGCCGGCGACCGCGGCCGTGCGGTTCCCGTTCGGGCCGATGAACCGCCAGTGCAGCGTGGCGAACGGATCCGGCTCCCCGGCGGCCGGCGCCTGGGCCAGCGTGGCGCGTACCACGAGCATCGGCGTCGCGGCGACCAGAACGGCCATCCAGCGGAGACTCCAGCGCATGGACCTTTCCCCTTCCCTTATGAATCGACGACGTGATCGTTCCGTCGTTTATACACCCGCGGCTTCAGAGCGCAGCCGGGCGCGGCGCGCGGCACCCAGCTGGGTGACGGCCAACTCAGACAGCCGCGCGAACGCACTCGCCGACATCTCATGGTCAACGCGTACACGAAGTCCACGAAGCCATCCGAGGCCCTCCCGGCGTTCGTCCTCGGCGAGCTTTCGTCGGCGAACCAGAACGATGCGCCAGGTGCACCCAGCCGATGGCCGTTCCGCTCGCGGGGGCCACCGTCGCGCGTAGGTCGAACCGCGCCGTGCCGTGGCCTGCCCTGTCCTACGACTCGATGGCGCGCGACGGGGCCTCCCGGCTGACGCGGCCGGCAAGGTGGGCGGCGATGGCGTCGGCAATGGGCTGCCCCGTGTGGTCCTCGTAGTACGAGAATCCGGGACAGGGATTCACCTCGAAGCAATAGACGTCGCCCTCCGGCGTCATGCGCAGGTCGATCCCCGCCAGGGGCAGGTCCATTCCGTTGGCCATGGCGACGCACCGGCCCGCGAGATCCTCCGGCAATTCGCAGGCCTCGAGCTCGGCGGGCTCGCCGACGAGGGTGTGCGCGTAGCGATAGTCGACCGCGCCCGAGCGCACACGTGTCGCAAAGGTCTGCGAGCCTACGACGTGAACTCGAATGTCGACGCCCTCGACGAGCTGTTGAAACTGGGTCGGGCACCACCGAACGAGCTGCAGCCGATCGATATCGGAATCGTCCAGAGCCTTCACAATCGAGCGCACACCGCTGGTCGACTTGAAGACGACGCGGCCATGGCGCTGGCGGAACTCCAGAACGTGGTCGGGGTCGTTGGTGACGAGCGTCTCGGGCACCAGGAGCCCGTACCGGCGGATCAACTGACTCTGAAAGGGCTTCGAGCTGTTCGACGCCATGGCCGACGGCCGGTTCAGGATGCGGGCGTCGGTCAGCTCGAGCCAGATCGACAGCGTCTCGTGGAGCCGCCGGCAGTAGACGCGCGTCTCGGACGAGCCCGCTTTGCCCTCGAGCTCGGGCAGGCACCGGTCGTCCATGAGCCGGACGTATACGCCCCGGAAGTCCTCGAGGCGGTACGACTCCGTCCCGCATTCGAGCCACCCTGTGACCGAGCCGTGTTCTACGGCGAGCTCGATACGGGTGTCGGCGAACCGCCGCTGGTTGAAGACGAAGAACGCCTGGCGCATGGCGCGAAGCGCCTCGGCCACGCGGGCGAGCGGCGGTTCGGACGGAATGCCGCAGAGCAGGATCATCGGGGTCCCTGGGCAGCGGTAAGCGCGCCGGCCAGGGCGTTCAGCAGCGGTGCGCCGCCTCGAGAGAGCGACGGGACATGAGTCGCAGAAGCGAACGCCCATTCCCCATCCGGACGCCGAACGAGATCGATGCCGAGTAGCGGGGTTCGCGTGCGCCCGGCGAGATCGCGGCAGCACCGCTCGAGGCCGAAGGGCGCGCCGAGGACGGAGTCGCCGACCACCCACGCCCTGGTACGCTCGGCGATCCGGCTCGGGTCCGCGCCCTCCACCGTCCCGCCCGACGTCTTGGCCGCAGGGGCTGACAGGGCCGAGCGTCGGTCTGCCCTGTCTGCTCCGTCCGGCAGACCCGCACGCGCCGCGTGAAGACGCCACTCCTGCTGACATCTGGGCGCGCCTGAGAGTCCCTGCGCGCCGGCCGGATTCAGGACGGGGCCGGGCAGGGAATGCAGGCAGCTCGTGAAGAAGGCAAACAGCTCCTGCTGCACGTACTCGCGATCGCGTTCAGAAGCCGACCGCCAGTGAGGAGCGGGCACGTACTGGATTCGATTCAGGGTGCCCCGAACCTGGCCGCTGACGATTCTACGGCCGCCGGCCAGCGTGACCTCGAACGACGCGCCCGTGCTGGACACGCGGTGATCCCATTGGAGGCCGAAGGCCAGCGCTTCCGCCGTGACGAGCTCCAGCGGAGCCAGGCCCCGGGCGCGCAGTCCGTGGTACGCCCACACCGCCTCGACGTCGTCGGCGTGACAGAGCACCAGCCACATGCCGTCTTCGATCGACCTACCTGCCCTGCTTGGCGTCAAACGCGGTCTTCGCCTGGATGGCGGCCGCGGCTTCCGTCTGGAGCCGCTCGCTGGTAGCCGCGACGTCTGGCTCATGGGAGAGCGCACCCGCGGCCAGATCCGGCCGGAGCTCGCTGCCGATGAACGTCGTCAGCTCACCCACGACGGCCTCGAGCTGAGCCACGCGGTCTTCCAGCCCGCCCCCCTCCGAGAACCCACCCTCCGGAGGCGCAAACGGCCCGGTCTCGAAGGGACCCTTCGGACCGCCCTCGAAGAAGCGCTTCCGCCCCTCGAACTCGAACTTTTCGGGCTTGCGATCCTTGATGTACTCCTTGATCTCGAGCTTCTCGTGCTTCAGGTCCTTGGAATCCTTGAACTCGCGCTTCTCGAGCTTCTCCTGCTTCTCCTTGATCTGATCCTTGAGGTCCTTGGAGTCCTTGACGAGCGACTTGGCCGGGGCGCAGATGTTGATGCCGAGCGCGTCGAGAACCGCCGCAAACTGGTTGGCGACGCCGTACCCGTCGTCGCTGCCGGCGAAGTACAACCCGACGACTTTGCGGTTGTCGTCCACCACCACGGAACCCGAGTCGCCGTGATCGCCGAACTTGGCGTTCTGTGCGGTGTCGGGAGTAATGCCGATCTGGTTGCTGAGCGTCTTGACGCCAATCCCGTCGCCATAGTCGATGTTCACCGAGAGGCTGATGCTGTCGACGGCGCCGTAGGTCAATCCGGTGGTACGGCCGCGCTTGCGGACCTTCATGTTCAGCGCGGCCGTGTTCGTGCCCGCCACCGCGCCGATGTCGACGATCTCGCACGACGAGCCGCGGCCCGTCAGCGTGCAGACCGCTCCGTCGACCGACGCGGTCAGCGCCGCGCGCAGCAGAGTGCCGACGACGTTGGCGGGACAGGTGCCGGTATCGATACGGCTCGGCTGCGTCATCTGGTCGCCGACCGACCACGTGTTGTCGATGCACATGACGTGGAAGTTGCTGAGGAGCAGCGGATCGTTGGTTGTGCGATCTCTGACCACTACGCCCAGCGTCCCGGCGTAGACGCTGCCCCCGACGACGCGACACGGGCCGATGCTGACGCCGCCTTTCACCGGATTGTAGGTTCCCGTGTCGGCCATCGGCCGCAGGTCGGTCACCTTCACCGCCACCTGGTGCAGGTGAAACGTCCTCTCGATGACGTCGGTGGGAATCCCGTGAACGTCGGCCGGGATCATCTGGGCCTTCGGCACGTCCTTCTTCTTCCTGACGAACACCTGAATCGAGATCTGGGACGTGCGCCTGCCCTTGACGTACTTGTAGCCGACCGCCACGCCCGTGACGCCGGGCCGCTTCAGGAAGTCCTCCTCCACCGATTCCTTCGCCTGGACGTGTGCCTGCAGACTCTCCATCGGCCACCTCCTCCGTACGGCGTCCCGGCCGCGCACGCGCCGCCCCTGCCTTGCCATCGAATTTCGGCTGGAGCCGTCAGTGCGGGCGGAACACTCGCTCGACGATCCGGACCGGTATGCCCTCGACCTCGGTCGGGAGATCCGCCCGCTCGCGGGCTACTCGATCTGCGACGTAGATCCTGATGACCGGCGTCTGGCCGCGCGCCTCGGCGTCGTAGGCGACGTCGATGCCGGTCACGCCGGGCCGGCTCAGGATGTCGCCCTCAATCCGCTCTTTGACCAGCCGAGCCTCGTCAAGGGACTTCATCGCGGCCGATCCTACACCTGCCATCGAGAATCGACTACCGTCGATTCCGGACACACGCCGTGAAGGACGCGGATGCGTCGGTCGAGCTGGCGTGCCGGGCCCGCACGCGCGGGTTCCGCGTCTGTCGTCGCCAGCACCGTCCGCCACGAGCGTGATCCGAAGGCCACGGCGATCATCGCGCGGGCCGCTCGTGCAGGATCATCCAGTTGACGCCGAACCGATCGCGCTGGTCGGGCGCCTGCCCGTGCGTCATCAGCATGCCGACCCGCGCACCCAGATGCTGCTCGTAGAAGTGGAAGGCTTCTGCACATCGACGACCCGCGAAATTCACGTACGTGAACATCTTCATGTTCGTCCTCCTGCCTGGTAGTCGAAGGGACCATGGAAAATCGACGTCGTTCGCCGAGCGGTACCGTCGAGCAGCGCTGGCACGTCGAAACGCTCGAAGAACGCGACGTCCCGCGAGATGTGCGGCCCCGCCTGGACGCCCGATCGCCGGTCGGTTGCGATAGGATCGCCGAAAGCTCGACCACCCTTCCCGCAGAAAACGGAGACGACCATGGCTCGACTCGAACCGACATCGATCACTCGTCGCGCGTTCGTAACGACGTCAATCGCGGGAGCGGCGCTCGTCGGCGCGCTCGGCCCCGCCGACGCCGAGGCGCAGAACGCCACCGATCGCCCGGGCGGTCCGCCGCCTCCGGTGGACCCGGCGAACGTCCCGGCGGTCATCAAGGCGCTCAAGCCGATGACCGGCGGCGTCGCCCCCATCTCCGACCAGGAGCGGCGCGCGCGCGTCGAGAAAGCGCGGCGCCTGATGACCGAGCAGGGGATCGGCGCGATCATGCTCGAGGGTGGATTCGAGCCTGTACTACTTCACGGGCGTGAGCTGGTCGCTCAGCGAGCGGCCGTTCGTGGCGGTGATTCCCGCCCGGGGCGAGCTGGCCTGGGTCTGTCCGGGCTTCGAGGAGGCGCGCGCGCGCGAGCTGGTCAAATCGCCGAACGCCGACGTGCGCGTCTGGCAGGAGGACGAGAGCCCCTACGAGCGCGTCGCCTCGATTCTGAAGGACCGCGGCGTCTCAACGGGAAAGCTCGGCGTCGAGGAGCGGCTCCGGTTCTTCATCTTCGACGGCGTCCGGCGCGCGGCTCCCGGCGTGGAGCTGGTGAGCGCCGACCCGGTCACGGCCGGATGCCGGATGATCAAGTCGCCGGCCGAGCTCGCCATCATGAAGCGCGCGAACGAGATCACCCTCACGGCGTACAAGGCGGCGCTGTCGACGCTCCACGAGGGCATGTCGGCCCAGGACCTGCGCCGCAATATCTTCGCCGCCTACACGGCGCTCGGCATCTCCCAGGCCGCGGCCCTGGTCCTCTTCGGCAAGTACACGGCCTTCCCGCATGGCACGACGAACCCGCAGACGCTCCATGAGGGGGACGTCGTGCTGGTCGACGACGGCTGCTCGCTGCACGGATACCAGTCCGACGTGACGCGGACGGTCGTCTTCGGCAAGCCGACCCAGCATCAGCGGGACGTGTGGAACCTGGAGAAGAAGGCGCAGGCGGCGGCGTTCGCCGCCGTCAAGCCGGGCGTCGCGTGCGAAGCGATCGACGCCGCGGCGCGCAAGGTGATCACCGACGCCGGCTACGGGCCTGGCTACAAGGTGCCGGGCCTGCCTCACCGCACGGGGCACGGCATCGGCATCGACGGGCACGAATGGACGTACCTGGTGAAGGGCAACAGGACGCCGCTCGCGCCCGGGATGTGCTTCAGCGACGAGCCGATGATCACGAACTACGCCGAGTTCGGCGTCCGGCTGGAAGACTGCTTCCACGTGACCGGGAACGGCGCCGAGTTCTTCACCGAGCCGGCTCCGTCGATTGACCATCCGTTCGGGTAGGAGTGCACCCGCGCCGTCCACCGTGTGCGCGGTCGACGCTGTCATCAACAGAGCGCAGCGGATCACGGGGGCGAACGCGCCGCGCTGAGACGCTCCGGCGCCACGCTCGGGCTGACGCTATCCGGGGGCGGCCGGCGGGGATCACGGGATCGACGCCGGCCGGCCGCTGGCGCTCTGACGCTCCCCGCCGGCGGCTCGAGAGCGGGATGACCGGCTATTGGCGCTCCCAGGACTGCCACTGCCGCAGGTACTCGTCTACATTCCGGCTGGTCACCACGTCCACGCCCGAGTCGATGATCGGATGGGCGGGCCTCCTGCCCTTCACGATGTCGTGCAGCAGCCGCACCGACTCGCTGCCCCAGCCGAAGTACTTCTGCCCGAGCAGCACCTGCACCTTGCCCTCTTTCAGCAGCTCCGGCGCGGGCGGGATGGTGTCGAACGAGATGACCTTCGTCTTCGACGGATCGACCGAGGCGAGCGCGTTCTTCGTGAAGACGGGCCAGCCGCCGACCGAGATCCAGGCGCCGAGATTCGGGTAGCGGTTGGTGCCGCTGGCAATCAGCTCGGCGCAGCGGACCGGATCTTCCTTGATGTCGTAGACCTCCACGATCTTCATGCCGGGATGCTGCGCGAGCACCTCCTTGACGCCGGCGAGCCGCCGCTCGAGGTTGGTCGCGCCCATACTGGTGATGATGGCGACTTCGCCCTGTCCGCCCAGCAGCTCGACGGCCTGCTCGCCCAGGATGCGGCCCGATGCCAGGTCATCGACGCCGTAGAACGCCAGCCGCTTCGATTTCGGCGCATCCGAGTCCCAGGTGGTCACGGGGATGCCCTGCGCGATCGC
This sequence comes from uncultured Acidobacteriota bacterium, assembly GCA_963840225.1. Taxonomy (GTDB): domain Bacteria; phylum Acidobacteriota; class Vicinamibacteria; order Vicinamibacterales; family CAVVIG01; genus JBLMXQ01. Next base: position 1,281,659 of record CAWIYH010000002.1, on the reverse strand, counting down.
ACGGTCGATCGTTTCGGTCAGGAAGTCGCCGTTCAGGCACGAGATCGCGATGCCGTCGACGTGCTGCGAGATGAACGACTCGAGGATTTCCTTCTGCCGCAGCTGGTCCGCGTTCTCGGGGCCGCGCCAGATCACCTCGACGTCCCCCAGCTCTTTCGCCGTCCGCTCCGCGCCGATGCGCGCGTAGTTGAACACCGGCAGGTCGAGCGACTTGGGAATGACCGCGAACCTGAGCGCCCGCGGCGTGCCAGCCGTGTCGCTCCGGCCTCCGGCGCACGCGACGCAGGCGAGACTCATCGCGGCCATCAGGGCATATCGCCTCATGCGAACTCCTTACTTACTGCTCGCGGGGCCCCACCCCCGCTCGCCGGTCACGCTGCATTCATGGTCCCTCGGCCTCGAGCGTAGACTCTCGGCCTCGGGCTGTCGGTCCGCGGGGCCCCACCTCCGCTCGCCGGTCACGCGGCATTCATGGTCCCTCGGCCTCGAGCGTAGACTCTCGCCCTCGGGCTGTCGGTCCCCGGGGCCCCACCCCCGCTCGCCGGTCACGCGGCATTCATGGTCCCTCGGCCTCGGAGCGTAGACTCTCGCCCTCGGGCTGTCGGTCCGCGGGGCCCCACCCCCGCTCGCCGGTCACGCGGCATTCATGGTCCCTCGGCCTCGAGCGTAGACTCTCGCCCTCGGGCTGTCGGTCCCCTGGGCCCCACCCCCGCTCGCCGGTCACGCGGCATTCATGGTCCCTCGGCCTCGAGCGTAGACTCTCGCCCTCGGGCTGTCGGTCCCCGGGGCCCCACCCCCGCTCGCCGGTCACGCGGCATTCATGGTCCCTCGGCCTCGGAGCGTCGACTCTCGCCATCGGGACCTCACCTCACCGATCGCTCCGCCGGAAGAGCTGGTCCATCACCACGATCACGATGACGACGACGCCGACGATGAGCCGATCGTAGAACGTGGCGCCGGGAATCTGTGGCAGCGCGTTCCTGAGGACGCCGAAGATCAGGGCGCCGAGCACGGCGCCCACCACCGAGCCTCGGCCGCCGGTCAGGCTCGCGCCGCCGACAACGGCGGACGCGATGATGTCGAGCTCGTACCCGGTCGCCAGATCGGCTTTGCCCTGGCCCTGCACGATCGCCAGCACGAGGCCCGAGACGGCGGCGAGCAGCGCCGCGAGCATGTAGACCGACGCCTCCACGAGGCCGACGCGCACGCCGGAGAAGAGCGCCGCCGTCCGGTTGCCGCCGACGGCGAACACGGCGCGCCCCCACTGGAACTCGGTCATCAGGATCTGCACCGCCAGGCAGAGGACCACCATCAGGATGGGCGCGACCCAGTCGGGCGGCATGCCGAGAATCCGCCAGCCGGCGGGCAGGGTGCTCGACAGGTCGAAGTACCTGACCCTCGGTGATGATGAACGCCGCGCCGCGCGCGATGCCCATCACGCCCAGCGTGGCGATGAACGCCGGCAGCCGCACGACGACGACCAGCAGCGCGTTCAGGACGCCGGCCGCCAGTCCCACAGCGAGCGCCACGCCGGCGCTCGCGGCGAGCGGCCAGCCGCGGGCCACGAACAGGTCGCCCGCGACGACGCCGGTCAGCGCGATGACGGCGCCCGGCGAGAGATCGATGCCGCCGGCGATGATCACGACGGCGGCGCCGATGGCCGCGATGCCGTAGATCGACGAGTACTTGAGAATCAGCAGCGCGTTCTCGACGTTCAGGAAGGGATGCGGGCGCCCCGCCTCCGGCCAGAGGTACCAGCCGAAGAAGGCCACCTCCAGCAGGAGGATGACGAGCGTGCTGAGCTCGCGGATCTCCCACAGCCGTCTCACCGCGGGGCTCCGGTCGCCGCCGCCAGGTGCATGACGCGCGCCTCGTCGGCGTCGGCGGCCGCCAGTTCCCCGCGCAGGCGGCCCTCCCGCATGACGAGGATCCGATCCGCCAGGGTGAGCACCTCCGGCAGGTCGCTCGACGCCAGGAGACACGCGGCGCCGCGATCGGCCATCTCGCGAATCATGCCGTGGATCTCGAACTTGGCGCCGACGTCCACGCCCTTGGTCGGTTCGTCGAGCAGGAGCACGCGCGGCCCGGTGGCCAGCCAGCGCGAGACGGCGACCTTCTGCTGGTTCCCGCCGCTCAGCGCGCCGGGGGCCACGTCGACGGAGGGCGCCTTGATCCGCCAGCGCGCGAGTATCTCGCCGGCCAGGGCGCGCTCGGCGCGGCGGACGCGCCACGCGCCCGACATCTCTGCGCGGGGAAGCACCAGATTGTGGCGCAGCGAGAGATTGAAGAAGAGGCTCTGCTGCTGGCGGTCTTCCGGCACGAGCACGATGCCGGCGCGCGCCGCCTGCCGCGGCGACCGGGCGGCGAGGCGCCGGCCGTCCAGAAACACGTCGCCGCGATCGGTCTGGTAGACGCCGGCGATGGTCTCGAGCATCTCGCTGCGTCCCGACCCGATGAGGCCGAACAGCCCCACGATCTCTCCCGCCCGCACCTCCAGCGTCACGTCGTCGAACGAGGGACGCCGCGAGAGCCCGGACAGCCGCAGCCGCGCCGGCGCCTCTCCGCGGGCGGATCGGGCGGGTCGTTCGGGAATATCCCGGCCGACCATCGCGTGGACGATGTCGTGCTCGGCGACGCAGGACCGGTCGAACGTGCCGGCGTGGCGCCCGTCGCGCAGCACGGTGATACGGTCGCACAGGCGGAAGACCTCGCGCAGCCGGTGCGAGACGTAGATGAGGGTCACGCCCTCCCGCTTGAGCCGCTCCAGGATGCGGAACAGGTGATCGGTCTCGCCCTCGCCGAGCGCCGTCGTGGGCTCGTCGAGCGCGAGGACGCGGCACTCGAAGGCGAGCGCGCGGGCAATCTGCAGGAGCTGGCGGTGGCCGACGCTCAGCGACTCCACCGGCGCGTCCGGGCCGAACGGCGCGTGCAGCCGATCGAGCAGGTCGGCCGCCCGCGCGCGCATCGCGTCTTTCCGGAGGCGGCCGAGACGGCCGACCAGCTCGCGCCCGACGAAGATGTTCGCGCCGACAGTCAGGTTCGGGAACGCCAGCGTCTCCTGGCAGACGAGGCCGATGCCGGCGGCCAGCGCGTCGCGCGGCTGGCCGAGGTCGAGACGCGCCCCGCTGAGGCGGAATCTCCCCGCGGCCCGGCCTGAGAATGCCGGCGAGCGTTTTGAGGAGCGTCGACTTGCCGGCGCCGTTCTCGCCCACGATGGCGTGCGCTTCGCCGCCGGGAACCTCGAAGCTCACGTCCGAGAGGGCCTGCACCGCGCCGAACGACCTGGAGACGTGGGAGAACTGCAGCAGGCTCACCGCACCTCCGCGAACCGATGGATCGAGCGCCCGACGCGGCCCGGCCGGCAGCGGAAGATCGCCCCGGCGTGCGGCTGGGCCGCGCGCGCCGGCGGCGCCAGCGCGATGGAGGCGGTCGTCACGTAGAGATCGCCGAGATCGATTCCGCCGAAGGCGCACGACGTCGGGTGCGAGACGGGCAGCGCGACGATCCCGTCGAGCGCGCCGTCGGGCGTGTACCGGCGCACCGCGCCGCCGCCCCAGAGCGCCACCCAGACGCCGCCGTCCGCGTCCAGGGTGAGACCGTCCGGCGCCCCCGCGCCCGGCGGAACACGAACGAACGGCCGCCGGCCGCTGAGGTCTCCCGTCACCGGCTCGACGTCGAACCGGTCGATGCATCCGCTGCCCGTGTCGACGTAGTACATCGTGCGGCCGTCGGCGGTCCAGGCGAGGCCGTTCGAAATCGTCACGCCTGCGATCATCGTGCGCACGGTGCCGTCGGGATCCAGCCGATAGAGGCTGCCGGCGCCGGGCGTCTCGTCGAGCGCCATGGTGCCCGCCCAGAAGCGCCCCGCGGCGTCGCAGCTTCCGTCGTTCATCCGCCGTTCGGGATGATCGGCATCGACGGCCGCGATCATTCGAAGGGCGCCGGTCTCCGGGTCGAGGCGCGCGAACCCGTCCCGGAGGGCGACGACCAGATCCCCATCCGCCGTCGGCCTGACGGCGCCGACCGGCTGTCCCACCTCGACGGCGCGGTCGCTGCCATCGGCCGGGTCGAAGCGGTGCACGAGGCCCCGCATGATGTCCACCCAGAACAGGCAGTTCCGGCGGTCGTCCCAGACGGGGCCTTCACCGAGCTCGGCGTGCGCGTCGAGCGCGACCACGGCGTCCAGTGTGCGCGTCACGGCGCCCCGCCAGTGCCGCGGCGCTCCCAGCCCCGCTCGAAGAGCCTGATGCGGCCGCCGGTCGGCGGATGCGCGGCGCACGCCTCGCGATCGAGCCGCAGTCCGAGGCCCGGCCGATCCGGCAGCGCGAAGCAGCCGTCGGCCGGATCGACGCGGGGCGGGGCGTCCACGAGGTCCTGCACCCACGGGTCGGCGAAGTCGTTGAAGTGCTCCAGCACCTTGTAGTTCGGCGTCGCCGCGGCGAGATGCACGTTGGCCATCGTGCCGACCGGGCCGCAGACGTTGTGGGGCGCGAGCAGGGCGCCGTACGCGTCGGCCCAGGCGGCCAGCTTGCGGAGCGCCGTGAGGCCGCCAAAGTGCGTGAGATCGACCTGGACGACGTCGACCAGGCCCTGTTCGAGGAACGGACGGATGTCGTCGAAGGTGTGCGCCCGCTCGCCGGTGGCGATGGTCAGGCGCGTCGCCTGGCGGACGCGCGAGGTGAGCGCGGGATTCTCCGGCCCCACCGGCTCCTCGATCCACTCGGGCTCGAAGCGCTCGAGCGCGGCGGCCACGCGGACCGCGGTCGCCGGCGTGAACCGCCCGTGCATCTCGATGAGGATCTGCACGTCGGGTCCGACCGCCTCGCGCACCGCACCGACGATGTCAAGGGCGCGCCGGAGCTCGGCGGCGCCGATCTCCGCGCTGGCGGCGCCGAACGGATCGAGCTTCATCGCCCGGTAGCCGCGGGTGACGACCCGCGCGGCCAGGGCGGCGATGGCGCCGGGCTCGCGCTCGGCCTGATACCAGCCGTTCGCGTACGCCGGCACCCGATCGCGAAACCGGCCACCGAGGAGCGTCCACACCGGCACGCCGAGCGCCTGTCCCATCAGGTCCCAGCAGGCGACGTCGAAGGCGGCGAGCGCCGACTGGCTCACCTCCTCGGGACGGGCGTACTCGGCCCGCTGGACGTTCCACGCCAGGCGCTCGAGGTCGAACGGATCGGCGCCGACGACGTACCGCGGCGCGAGCTCTTCGACGCAGGCGACGAAGGTCGCCGTCCGGTTCACCATGCGGGCCTCGGCCACGCCGGTGAGCCCGGCGTCGGTCTCGAGCTCCACGAAGGCGAGCTCCCTCCAGGGCGCGCCGACCACGGTGGTCCGCACGCCGGTCACCCGCATCGGGATCACGCGCGGACCTCGACCGGGGATCCGACCGCGTCCGGCGCGTACCGACGGAGAATCGAAAGGCCGATCGCCGCCCGGCGGACCCGCTCGCGCGACAACGCCAGCACCGTGCTCTCGAGGTGCCGGCCGCTCGGATAGAGGGGCGGGGCGTTGCGCAGGCCGAACTTCAGGTAGATCGGCGCCGCCACGCGGACCAGCTCCGCGATCTCGTAGTGACGCACCGTGCCGCCGAAATCGTCCGGCGCCTCGACGTAGAAGTCGACCGGGGCCTCGATGGCCTGGCGGATGGCCGCGATCTGCGGCAGCGACAGATCGACGGGAAGGTTGATCGACGTCGCCCCGAGGTCTTCGAGCACGCGCGCGGTCGCCGCGTTGGCGGCGGCGAGCGTCACGGAGATCTTGAGGACGAAGTCCGCCGGGAGGTCGCCGTCCTTCTTCATCCGGCCCAGGACCATCAACTGCCCGACGTCGGCGACGAGCACGGACCGGACGCCGAGCTCCGCGCCGTGCCGCACGTCCTCGATGCCGTAGGCGAGCTGGTCGGCGCCGCGAAGCGAGGACCCGAGCACGCGGCCGGCGGCGCTGGCCGCCTGGACGCCGACGTCCCAGTTCGCGCGCGGCCCGACGAACAGACAGACCTCGATGCCGTGCTCGCGGCCGATCGCCACCATCCGCCTGATTTCGTCGTCGGTCTGCAGCATGACGCCGCTGCCCTGGCTGATGCGATGCACGACGACGGCGTGCTCGCGGGCGGCGGCCACGACGGCGTCGAAGGCGGCCGGCCCCTCGCACGACGGAATCTCGACCCGGTATTGACCGCCGTCGCCGAAACGCTTCGTGGAAGCCGGCAGGTCGTACGCGTCGCGCGGTGGGAGGCAAAGGGCGCGGAGGATGTCGGCGGTGCTGCGCATGGAACGTCCCTCGACGGTTCAAGTGGCGAAGCGGACGCCGAGGCCGCAGTCGGCCGCGAGCGAGGCGCCGGTGATGGCCGACGCTTCGTCGGAGGCGACGAAGGCGACCAGATTGGCGATTTCGGCGGGAGAGGCGATGCGGCCGAGCGGATGCGCGGCGAGCACGCTGGTCTCGGCGGCGCGCGGATCGGGCTGCATCGCGAACCACTCCTCGACCAGGTGCGTCCTGGTCCAGCCGGGCAGCACGGCGTTCACGCGGATGCCGGCCGGCGCGTAGTCGAGCGCCAGGCTGCGCGTCAGGCCGACCACGCCCGACTTGGCCGCCGCGTACGGGAACATGCCGGCGATGGTCAGGTTGGCGTGGATCGACGCGATATTGACGATCGAGCCCCGCCGCGCCGGCTTCATCGCCGCCAGCACGTGCTTCGTGCAGAGCCAGGCGCCCTTCAGGTCGACCGCGAACACGGCGTCCCACTCGGCCTCGGTCATCGCCGCGGCGTCCGCGTACGCGTTCACCCCGGCGTTGTTGACGAGGACGTCGATGGTTCCGTGCGCGGCCAGCACGGCCGTCACGCCGCTCGCCACCTCGGCCTCGCGCGTGACGTCCGCCTTGACGAAAACCACGCGATCCGGGCGCGTGAACGGCGGGGCAGGATCGGCACCTTGCAGGTCGAAGTAGGTGACGCGGGCGCCTTCGGCAAGAAACTTGTCGACAACGGCACGCCCGATGCCGCGCGCGCCGCCCGTGACGATCGCCACCTTGCCGTCGAGTCGATCTGCCATCGAAAACGAGCTTATGATAATGCCGTTTCATGCGGCTGCGTGTCCAAGCCCTCCGCGTCCTCGCGGCCGTCCTGGCCGCGGCAGCTCCGACCGTCGCTGCCTGTACCATGGAAGCGGTGCCTCCGATCCGCGCAGCGTTCGGGACAATGCCGGACAAGACGCCTGTCGACGTCTTCACGCTCACCAACGCGCACGGCATCGAGGTCCGCGTGATCGCCTACGGCGGCATCATCACCTCCATCCGCACGCCCGATCGCTCGGGCCGCGTCGACGATATCGTCCTCGGCTTCGACCGGCTCGACGACTACGTGCAGAAGTCACCGTACTTCGGCGCCATCATCGGCCGGTACGGCAACCGAATCGCCCGCGGGCGCTTCAGCCTCGACCGGCGAGAGTACGCGCTCGCGACCAATGACGGCCCCAACCACCTGCACGGCGGCGTCAAGGGCTTCGACAAGGCCGTGTGGTACGGCGAGCCTTTTCAGTCGAACGGCGTTCAGGGCGTCGTCTTCACCCACGTCAGCCCTGACGGCGAGGAGGGCTATCCGGGCCGTCTGTCCGTCCGGGTCACCTACACGCTGACCGCGCGCGACCAGCTCGAAATCGAGTACGAGGCGACGACCGACAAGCCGACCCCGATCAACCTGACGAGCCACAGCTACTTCAACCTGACAGGTGCAGCACGCGACGTCCTCGGGCACGTGCTGACGATCGACGCCGACCGGTACACGCCGGTCGACTCGACGCTCATCCCCACCGGAGAGCTGGCGCCGGTCGACGGAACCCCGTTCGACTTCCGCCAGCCGACCGCGATCGGCGCCCGCATCGACGACAAGAACGATCAGCTTGCCTACGGAAAGGGGTACGACCACAACTGGGTGCTCAACGGATCGGGGCCTGCCCTTCACCAGGCCGCGCGGGTCGTCGAGCCCTCGACCGGTCGCACGCTGGACGTCGCGACGACGGAGCCGGGCCTGCAGTTCTATTCGGGGAACCAGCTCCAGGACGGACTGAAAGGAGCGGGGGGCCACGTCTACGACCGGCGCTTCGGCTTCTGTCTCGAAACGCAGCACTTCCCCGACTCGCCGAACCACGCGAACTTCCCCTCGACGATTCTGAGGCCGGGCGAGACCTACGGATCGAAGACGGTGCTCACCTTCGGCGTTTCCCGTCAGGACGATGACTGATGCGCGCCGCCTGAGCCGCCGCGATCTGCTGAAGCAGGTCGGCACGGTCGGCGCAGCCGCCGTGGCCGGCGCCGGACGCGTGGCCGGGCAGGCCGGCCCGCTCGCCGTCGGTGGCGTGCCGGTTGAAATCGCGGCCTCGTCGGTGAGCGCGCGCACGGTGCGCGTCGTGGTCACCGCGCGGCCGGGATCGAGCGTCCCACTGGCCCCCGACGACGGCTCGCTGGTCGAGCGCGCGTGGCCGGAACCGGGCCTCCGCGTGGTCGACGCCGGCGGTCCACGCCGGTTGAGCATCGGCGACCTGGCCGTGGAGGTGCGTCCCTCACCACTCTCCATTGAGGTCCGCTCGAAGGACCACGTCGTCCAGCGACTGCAGATCGACCAGGACACCGGCGCGCTTCGCTTCGCGCTCGGCGAGGGTCCGGTGCTCGGCCTCGGCGAGGGTGGACCGCAGTTCGACCGGCGCGGCGCGATCGACCGTGCGCGCAACGGCCAGGGCGGATATCAGCTGCGTACGCACGGTGGGCGCGTGCCGGTTCAGTGGCTGGCCGGGACGAGCGGCTGGGCGATGTTCCTGCATCGGCCGTACTGCGCGTTCACGCTCGGGCAGGTGGAGGGCCGCGCCACGCCGCTCGACCCGACGGCTCCGCTGCCGATCGACCTGTTCGTGGTGGCTTCAGACGACGGGCCCACGCTGATGCGCGAATACGCCGCGCTGACGGGCATGCCCGAAATGCCACCCCTCTGGTCGCTCGGATACCAGCAGTCGCACCGGACGCTGACGAGCCGTGACGAGCTTCTGGACGAAGCCCGGACGTTCCGCGAGAAGAAGCTGCCCTGCGACACGCTGATCTATCTCGGCACCGGTTTCTGCCCGTCGGGGTGGAACACCGATAACGGCGAGTTCACGTTCAACAGCAAGGTCTTCCCCGACCCCGCGGCGATGATCCGGCAGCTGCACGGCGCGCACTTCAAGGTGGTGCTGCACGTCGTGCTCGAAGGACGCCGCCTCACCGGGACGGTGGCCGACCCATGCACCGCGCCGGGGCTCCCGAGCGGCCGCACGCCTGACGGAAAGTGGCCCGACGACCGCCAGGTGAGCTGCTACTGGCCCGTGCACAAGCCAGTGTTCGACGTCGGCATCGACGGCTGGTGGCCGGATCAGGGCGACGGCCTCGACCCGCCCTCGCGGATGGCGCGCAACCGGATGTACTGGGACGGCTGTCGGGAATGGCGCCCCGAGGCGCGGCCCTTCGCGCTCCATCGCAACGGCTGCGCCGGCATGCAGCGCTACGGGGCGTTTCTGTGGTCCGGCGACGTGTACTCGACGTGGGAGACGCTCCGGACCCACGTGCCGGTCGCGATCAACGCGGGGCTGTCCGGCCTCACCTACTGGGGCACCGACATCGGGGGCTTCGTGCCGACCAAGGAGCTGACCGGCGAGCTCTACGTGCGCTGGTTCCAGTTCGGCGCGTTCTGCCCGCTGTTCCGCGCACACGGCCGCACCTGGAAACTCCGCCTGCCGTGGGGCTGGAACACGGGCGAGCTCGGGCCGGACGAGATCTCGAGCTACACCGGCGGCGCGGCCAACCCGGATCCGGGCGAGCTGCACAACGCGGCCGTCGAGCCGATCTGCCGGAAGTACCTCGACCTCCGGTACCGTCTTCTTCCCTACCTGTACTCACTGGTTCGCGAAGGGCACGTCACGGGACTGCCGATCGTCCGCGCGCTCTGGCTGCATCACCGGGACGACCCGTCCGCGCGAGGACGCGGCGACGAGTATCTCTGGGGGCGCGACATCCTGGTCGCACCGGTCGTCGAGCGCGGAGCCACGTCTCGGCGCCTCTACCTGCCGCGCGGCACGTGGTTCGATTTCTGGACCAACGAGCTGGCGTCGGGCGGGCGCGAGATGGATCGCGCCGTCGATCTCGGCACGATGCCTCTCTACGTGCGGGCGGGCGCCATCGTGCCGTTCGATCCGGTCCGGCAGTACACGACCGAGCCGGCCGATGGCCCGACCACGCTCCGTATCTATCCGGGCGCCGACGGTGCCTTCCTGCTCTACGACGACGACGGCGAGAGCTTCGCCTATCAGCGCGGCGACTGGATGGGCATCGAGTGCCGATGGACCGACGCGCGACGCACGCTCGCGCTCGCGCTGGCCGACGGCTCGCGGATGCGGGCGCCGGACCGCCGGTTCCGCATCGAGGTCGCCGGCGGCTCCTCCCGACGCGAGGTCACCTTCGACGGCCGCCCCGTCAGCGTTCGACTGTAGGCGGCTACCGCTTCAACAGGGCCGGAAACACTTCCCGCAGGTGTTTCAGCTTCGGCAGGTCGTTGTGACGATGTACGGGTAGTCCGGATGACGGTCGAGGAAGTGCCGATGATACGCCTCGGAGGGATAGAAGCCGTCCAGCGGCACGACGGTCGTGACGATGCGTCGCGAAAAGACGTGAGCCGCGTCGAGCTGCTTGATGTCGGCGGCCGCGACCGCGAAGAACACCTTGAGGATCTGGCCGTAGGTCATCTGCGCCGGGTCGTAGGTGACGCTGACCGACTCGGCGTGTCGGGTGATCCCGAGGCTCACGACGCGGTAGTTCGCCGTCGCCCGGGCAGGACGGCCGCGACGATCAGCAGGCGCGGCGCGCGCGAAGCGGCTCGAATGGCTCGACTCACTGCGTCGGCGCCTGATGTCGATCGAGCAGCACCACTTCCTGGCCCTCGATCCTGAGCGGCGTGCCGCTCGACAGCTTCTTCACCAGGTCGACGAGCTCGCGTCCTGACCCGGAGGGGTCCTCCATCATCACGTCGTTGTGGGCATCGCGCGTCACGGGCACGAACGCCACGCGGGCGATCTTCTTGTCCTGGATGACGACGTGCACGACGAGGCCGTCCGTGCGCTTCTCGTATCCGGGCTGGTCGAAGGCCGAGTGCCCGACGGCGTACAGGATCGGCTTGTCCTTGTAGATCTCGACGCCCTGCACCGTGTGCGTGCCGTGACCGTAGACCAGGTCGGCGCCGGCGTCGAGCGCGGCGTGGGCGAACTGCTTCTGGTACTCCTCGGCGATGTGGTTGTCGCGGCGCGGACGCGGCGGCGCGTTCGGCGGAGGCGGCCCGAACTGCGTCTCGGTCGCGCCGTCGCGGTTGTGGTGCGACACGACGATCACGTCCACCTGCGGCCGCAGCTTCCGGATGTCGTCGCGCACCCGATCGAGATCGGCGGGATCCACCGTGATGCCGTCGCGCGACGCAATCTTCGCGACACCCGGCTCGGTCGCTGTGGCGATCTGCTCGTCGTCCTGGTACCAGCGGGCGGTGTACTGCAGGAAGCCGACCTTCACGCCGTGGCGCTCGACGATGGCGGGGCGGTGCGCTTCGGCGATGTTCCTGCCGCCGCCCGTGTGGATAATGCCGTTGGCGTCGAGCACGCGAATCGTCTCGAGGATGTTCTTGCGGTCGTAGGCGACGTTGTTCGCGATGCCGACCACCGGCACGTTCCACGCCTTCAGCGCGAGGACGCCGTCGGGCCCCGGATGGCGCCAGCCGCGCTTGTCGGGAATGTCGACGCCCGGCCCGTCCGGCTTGACCAGCATGCCCTCGAGGTTCGCGTACACGAAGTCGGCCGCCTTCATCGTCGGCCCGATGTGCACGAACGCCGTCGTCGGATCGGCACGACGCTGAATGTCGATGTCGCCGATGATCAGCATGGACACCGCGCCGTCGCGCTGCTGGCCGGCCCACTTCCACGGCGCGTCGGCCGCGGCGAAGGCCAGGGCGGTGCACGCGAGCACCACGAGCCAGCTCCCGGAGACCTGTTTCTTCATCGCGCCCTCCTCTGAGCGAATCCCGAGTCTCCCGCCGCGCGCGACGATACTCCCGATTGAGGAATCCCGCAATCGCTCCGCCGGCCGGCCCTCCGACCGGCAGGAACGCGGGCCGCTGCCGGCGGTAGACACGTCGACGCCGGCCGGCAGGCCCCTGCGCGCGGCCGGCATCGAACCGATGCCGGCGATCGGGACAGAATAGGGGCGGAGCGCTTGAAGGGTGGAGCCCGATCTGCGCCGGCTGCTCGCCGACGATGGCGACGAGGGCCGCCGGCTCGACCTCGTGATCCGCCGCCATCTGGCCGGCGTCGACCGCATCACCCGCACGCGGGTGCAGGCATGGATTGCCGAGGGCCGCGTGGCGCTCAACGGCCGGCCGGCCCGACGGGCGTCGCGCCGCGCCAGGGCGGGCGACGTCGTCACGGTTGCCGTGCCCGATGCGCCGGAGCGGCGGCGGCAGATGACGGCTGAAGCGATCGCCCTTCGCGTGTTGTACGAAGACGATCATCTGCTGGTGGTGGACAAGCCGCCCGGCATGGTGGTCCATCCGACCTACCGGCACGCCACCGGCACGCTGATGAACGCGCTCCTCTGGCGGGCGGCCGCCTGGCCCGAGCCCCTGCGGCCGTCGATCGTGGGGCGGCTCGACCGGCTCACGTCGGGGCTCGTTCTGGTCGCCAGGAGCGCCGCCGTACACGCCGCCTTGCAGCGGGCGCTCGCGTCCCCGTCCAGCGAGAAGGACTATCTCGCGGTCGTCCATGGGCGGGTCCCGGCGCGCGGCCGCATCGACCTGCCGCTCGGCCGCGATCCGGCCGACCAGCGGCGGGTCGCGGTGGACGGCGCCGGCGCGCCGAGCTTGACGCGCTACGAGCGTCTCGCGCGGGCCGGCACCGGCGCATCCGTCGTGTCGCTGGTCCGCTGCCGTCTCGTTACCGGACGGCGGCATCAGATCCGCGTGCACCTGGCGGCCCGGGGCTCGCCGATTGTCGGCGACCCCGTGTACGGCCGGCGCCGTCCGTCGGAGGCGAACGACGACAGCGGCCCGGCCGCCGCCGCGCTGCGGACGTTCCCGCGCCAGGCGCTCCACGCGTGGCGACTGTCGATGGTGCATCCGATCACGCGCGAGAGGATCGTCGTCGAGTCGCCGCTCCCGGAAGACTTCGCCGAGCTGACGCGGGCAGCGGGGCTGGCATTCACGTGGTGTTGACACCCTTCGACCGATGCCAACGTACAATGCGGCCGTCCCCTCGGAGTGAGGCCTGCATGACGCGTACGCCGACGGCATTCGTGATCGCGTTCGTTCTCCTGCTGGGTCCGGCCCCGTCGGCGCGCCAGCCGGGTGGCCCGAGACAGCCGCGGCGCAACGTCATCGTCTTCATCGCCGACGGCCTGCGGCACGGGTCGGTCACCGAGCGGGAGACGCCCGCGCTGTGGAAGGTGCGTACCGAGGGCGTCCACTTCCGGAACAGCCATTCCGTGTTCCCGACCTTCACCACCGCCAACGCATCGGCCATCGCCACGGGCCATCAGCTGGGCGACACCGGCGACTTCAGCAACACCATCTGGATCGGCTACGCCACGTTCGATACCGGCAACTTCAACCGCGCGCCCGGCACACCGGTGCCGTTCATCGAGAACGACCAGATCCTCTCGGACCTCGACGACCACTATCAGGGGAACTATCTCGGCGAGCAGACGCTGCTCGGCCTCGCACGGGCCTACGGCTACAACACGGCGGCGATCGGCAAAGAGGGTCCGACGGCCATCCAGGCGATCGAGGCGATCGCGCCCTCGTCCGGCATGATGCGGCCGCCGCCGACGCTCGTCGTCGACGATGCCACCGGTACGCCGGGCGGCGTGCCGCTGCCGCCGAATCTCGTGTCGAGGCTGCTGTTCGAGCTGCACGTCCCTCCCGAGGCGCCCGGCCGGAGCAACGGCTACGCCTCAGGATCGCGGTACAACAACGGCTACGCCGGCGCACTCGGGAAGCCGGGCACGCTTGCGGCCAACGTGCTGCAGCAGCAGTGGATGATGGAGATGACGACCCGCGTCGTCCTGCCGCGGTTCCTGGCCGACGCCGGCAGGCCGTTCGCACTCGTCTACTGGTCGCGCGATCCCGACGCGACGCAGCACAATCAGGGCGACAGCCTCGGCGCGCTCTATCCCGGCATCAACGGTCCAACCTCCCTGCTCGGCGTGCAGAACGCCGACCGCAATCTGCAGCAGCTGCTGGACTGGCTGGACGCGCATCCCGCGGTGAAAGCCAACACGGACCTGTTCGTGACCTCCGACCACGGCTTCGCGACGGTGAGCCGCCGCGAGATCGACAAGACCGGCCGCGCCCTGTCGAGCCCGGCGGCGAAGCACGTGTACGTCAACGCCAGCGGAAGCCGCGATACCGATATCGACTCGGTGCCGCCCGGCTTTCTCGCGATCGATCTCGCGTACGATCTGCAGGCGGGATTGTTCGACGCCGAGGACCGGCTCTACAACACGTCGCAGCCGCTGTTCCGGAAGCTGCACGTCGATCTCCCGTCCGACGTCGACACGGGCCTCTGGCAGCACCCGTCCTCGGGCAGTGCGTTCCTCGGCTTCTCGGTGAACAAGGCGGACGGCTCCGACGCGAGGGCGATCGTGGCGGCCAATGGCGGATCGGATCTCGTCTACGTCCCCGGCGGCAATCCCGACACGGTGAAGGCGATCGTGGCGCTGCTGCTGAAGTACGACTACGTCTCCGGCGTCTTCGTCGACGACAAATACGGCGCGCTTCCGGGCGCGCTTCCCCTGAGCGCCATCAACCTGGTCGGCTCCTCGCGTCTGCCGCGGCCCGCAGTCGTCGTCGCCTTCAAGGTGTTCTACTTCGACCCCGAGAACGTCCAGACGGCCGCGCAGATCTCCGATACGGGCCTGCAGGAGGGCCAGGGCATGCACGGCGGCTTCGGCCGCGACAGCACCTGGAACAACATGGCGGCCATCGGCCCCGACTTCAAGAAGGGGTTCGTCGACGAGGCGCCGGTCGGCAACGCCGATATCACGCCGACGATCGCCCACCTGCTCGGACTGCCCGTGAAGCCCAACGGCCGGCTCCAGGGGCGCGTCCTGAAGGAGGCGATGGTCGGCGGACCGGCGGCGCCGAAGGTGTCGCCAAAGCGGCAGGTGTCGCAGGCCGCCGAGGGCCTCCAGACGGTGCTGCTCTACCAGGAACTGGACGGCGTCCGCTATCTCGACGCCGGCTGCTTCAGCACGCCCGCCCTGAGCGCCGCGACGCACTGCCGGTGAGTCGGTCCGCGATCGTTTGACCCCGCATCGAGCCGCCGCCTAGACTCCCGACATCGGGGAGGCTCGCTCATGCGGATCACGCGACGAGGATGGCTCAGGGGCGCGGGCGCGGCCGGTGCCGGATCGTGGCTGATTCGGAAGCCGCACGCCGCGCCATCGGTCCAGTCCTCGGCGACGATTCCGCCGGACGGCACGGTCGTGCCCCTCACCTCCACGAGCGGGGTCTTCATCCCGCCGCGCGGGCATGCGTTCATGAAGTTCAGCTTCGATTTTCCCGAGCCGTCGGTGTCCTTCGCGGAGCACCTGTTCGGCGCCCGCGTGTTCACGCACGAAAACGCGTACACCCTCGACCGCGACCGGACGAACGTTCGCACGACGCCCGACGGCGTCGAGATGGTCGGCACCGGTCTCGTCTGGGCCGGCGGCCAGCAGCGCGCCGAGGGGACGCTCGCTGTCCGGATCGGGCGGCGCAACGGCGCGATCGAGTGCTCCGCCCGCGCCTCGCTCGATCGGCCGGTCAAGGCGATCGCGATCGTCGTCCGGGGCATTCCGCGCGGCCGCCTCTCGTCCGGTGCGGCCTTCGTCGACCACCACGACGACGAGGTCCTGTTCGGGTATCCGTTCTCGGGCGGCGACCTCTTCGGCCCTCAGGGCAACGCCAGCCTGACGACACCGCTCGTGATGGTCCAGCCGCCGGACGGGCCGATCGTGGCCATCTCGGCGCTCGACGATCGCGTGCGGACCAAGCGGCTCTACTTCCAGCCTGGCCAGCAGGGCTACCGCGTCGAACTGGTGACGGAGGCCGAAGGATGGGAGCCACAGACGTCGTTCACGGCGCCGGCGTGGCGCCTCGAAACGGCCGAGAGCATCGCCGCCGCGGCGCGGCCGCACTACGAGCGGGTGGCGCGCGCGTACGGGATTCCGGACTGGCAGACGCGGACCGACGTCCCGGACTGGCTGCGGCGGACGGCGCTCGTCGTGACGCTGCACGGCATGCACTTCACGGGATACGTCTTCAGCGACTACGCGCGGATGCTCCAGATCCTGGGCTGGATCGCGACGCGCATTCCCGCCGACCGCGTGCTCGCGTTCATCTCGGCCTGGGATGGCCGCTACTACTGGGACTATCCCGTCTACGCGGCGTCGGATCGCATGGGCGGCGAGGCCGGGTTCCGTGCGCTCGTCAAGGGCGGTCAGGCGCTCGGGTTCAGGATGATGCCGATGTTCGGCGCGAACGCGGCGAGCCGAAAGCAGCCGGTCTTCACGCGCGTGGCGGACGCCGCCGTCGCCAAGATCGACGGCGATCGCCTCGACATCAACTGGGTGGACTGGGACAACGATCGCCACCAGGACGGCTGGCTCACCTACATGAACCTCGGCGTCGAGTCCTGGCGGTCGCACCTGACCGGACGCATCGCGGACGCCATCGAACGCTACGGCATCGACGCCTACTTTCTCGACATCGCCGGCGGCTGGATCAACAACCCCAAGGCCGATATGCACGAGGGGCTGCGCCGGCTGGTCGCCGACCTCCGGCAGCGCTATCCCCAGGTCGCCGCCTGCGGCGAGATGCACTACGATGCGCTGCTGGCGTTCATCCCGCTGTACCACTCGTTCGGCCAGACGCTGGTCGCCGATTTGGTCGAGCGCCACGCCCGGTTCTTCCAGCACCTCAGCCATCCCGCGCCGGGACGCGGCAGCACGGGCGTCCACGAGTTCGGCTTCACGCGGTGGGATTCCGACACCTTGTCGCTGACCGACATCGCCATTCCCACATTGAACGTGGTCGACGACACGTTCGACGGCCACCGGGCCGAGATGGACGCCGTCATCCGCCGGGCGCGGGAACGCGCCGGAATCTGACGCGCGAAGGGAGAAAGGGATTACAATCCCGGCCCGGAGGGTGAACGATGGAGATTCCACGACGAGAGTTCCTCGGCGCCATGGGCGCCGCAGCCATTGCCGCCGCCGCCCCGAAACTGGGGGCCGCGACGGCCCCGGCGACCGCCGACTCGTCCAAGGTGCGGTTCTGGGTGGCCGCCTGTACGCCGTGCGACAGGAACCTCAAGTTCGAGGCGGGGATCTACAAGGAGATGATGGCCTACTTCAAGGAACAGGGCGCCGACGGCATCGTCGTCCTGGGCACGACCGGAGAGTACCCGTCGTTCTCCGTCGAAGAGCGCAAGAGGGTGGCCGAGGTCGCGATCAAGAACGCCAACGGCCTCGACATGATGATCCAGAGCGGGAGCACGAACGTCCCCGAGACCATCGAGCTGTCGAAGCACGCCGCGGACAACGGCGCCAACAGCCTGCTGATGATCCCGCCGTACTACTACAACCGCGTGCCCACCGAGGGGCTGACGAAGTACTACTCGCTCGTGTTCGATCAGGTGAAGATTCCCATCAATCTCTATCACATCCCCGGAACGAGCGGCGTGCCGATCAGCCTCGACCTGCTGCACAGCCTGGAGCACTACCCCAACCTCGCGGGCATCAAGGACTCGCAGTCCGAGCCCCAGGTGTACGAGGATTTCGCGACCGCGTTTCCGAAGCTGAACATGCGGACCGGCATCGCGAACAACCTGGAGCGCGCCTTCAATCACGAGATGGGCGCGATCCTGATGGAAGGCAATCTCTTCACGAAGCAGATTGCGGCGGCGTTCGCGGCCCAGCGGGCCGGCAAGGATCCGGCGCCCGCCATCGCGACGTTCCGCGAGGCGGTCAAGATCCTCCGGTCGGGCGGCGTCTTCGGCTACGGCCCGATGAAGTACGCGCTCAGCCTGCAGATGGGGACGCCGCAGTTCTATCAGCGTCCGCCCTTCGTGGACGTCACCGACGAGCAGAAGGCGGCCATCAAGACGGGGCTCGCGCAGATCAAGCAGTTGACCAGCACGAATCAGTTGTAGGGCGGGCGACGGCAAGGGCGGGAGGCGCAAGGGGCCGCCTCCCGCTGCACGTCCCGACTATTTCTTCGACTCAGACTTGTCGGACCTGAACGGCTCGTTGAGGACGACCTTCACGCCGGCGATGACGCCGGTGACGGCGTCGCGCACTTCCTCGATGGCGCGTCCGCCGACCTCTCCGGCGCCCCGCAGCGCGCCGGTTGCCGCCGCCGACGCCGCCTGCGTCGCGTCGACGCCAAGCTCCTTGGCGCCCTGAATCGCCCCTTCGACCGCTGACTTTGCCGTGTGTGCGAGGTTGCCGCCGACTTCCGCCGTGCTCCTCACGGCCGTCGTGGCACTGGCACTCACCGCGGTCATGGCTTCCGCCCCGACTTCCTTCGAGCCGCGCAGGACGCCGACGACGGCGCCCCTGGACGCTGCGCCGAGGTCGCCGCCGATCTGCGACGTTCCTTGAATGGCGCCGCGGGTGATGTCTGAGACGGTGCCGGTCAACGCCGTGCCGACCGAACCCGCGCCGCGAATCGCGTGCACGAGGGAGCCGCTCACCGTGTCGGACACGGCGTTGACCACCTCGCCCGCGCCTCGAATCGTCTGCACGACAGCCCCTTTCACCGACTCAACCAGTTTGCCCTGCTGTTCGGCCATGGGTCCTCCTTAGATGGTTTCATGGATGTGCTGCCTCTGCGGAACTGGGTGGCAGGCGTGCAAGAGGGGAGCCGGGCGGAAGAGAGAGGACCTGGCGGTTCCTGTCGCCGTTCGCGACACCATCGACGTCGAGCAGGTGACGCGACGCGCGGGCTTCCATACACCTTCGGCCGGCCGCATCCGCGGCTCCGGCTCGACCTACTTCGCGGATTCTCGCGTGTCGACGACGACGGTGCCGCCCTTCATGACCCAACGGACTTCGTTGACGACGACGTCGATGTCGGCGAGCGGATCGCCGTCCACGGCCACGAGATCGGCATAGAAGCCGGGTCCAACCTGACCGAGCGACGTCTCGCGATCCAGCAGCTTCGCCGGAATCGTCGTCGCGGTGGCAAGCGCCTGCCCGGGGGTCATGCCGGCCTTGACGAACCAGCCCAGTTCGCGCGTGTTCTCGCCGAACCCCGAATAGACGGCGTCCGATCCCATGCCGATGGTGACGCCCGCCTTGATCGCCCGGCGCACGGTCTCGAGGTTCCGCTGCACGAACGCGCGCAGCGCCTGCACCTGAGCCGGCGTCCAGCCGTAGTCCGCCGCGTTGTCGGCGTAGTAGCGATTGTGGTCGATCGTCGGCACGTACACGGTGCCGCGCTTCTTCATCTCGGCCAGCGTGTCGTCGTCCAGATCGACGGCGTGCTCGACGGAGTCGGCGCCCGCCAGGACCGCGTCGCGCGCGCCGGAAGGACCGTACGAGTGAATGGCGACGCGGTGCCCCAGCTGATGCGCCACGTCCACGGCGGCCTTCATCTCCGCGAACGTGAAGGTCTGGAACCCGGTGACGTCCTGGAAGCTGCCGGTCGACCCGTACACCTTCACCCAGTCGGCGCCCGCGCCAATCTGCCGGCGAGCCACGCGCATCACGTCCTCCGGTCCGTCGGCGCGGCCGCCCGGCGGCGCTCCCGGCCGCGGCACGCCGCGCGTGATCGTCAGACCGTAGCCCGCGACGAACATCCGGGGGCCCACCATCGCGCCTCGATTGATCAGATCGCGCATCGCGATGTCGCCATAGTCCTGCGCGCCGAGATCGCGCACCGTCGTCACGCCGGTCTCGAGCGTCCGACGGGCGTTGTCCTGGGCGAGAAACACCGTGACGGCGGTCGCGCGCGGCGACTGGCCGATGGGGCGCGTCCCGGGCTTCCGATCCCAGTAGTACGTCATGTGCGTGTGCAGGTCGATCAGGCCGGGAATTACCGTGAGGCGGCCGAGATCGACGACAGGCGCGCCGGCGGCCCCCGCCGGCATCGCGGCGCCGACCGACACGATGCGGTCGCCGTCCACGACGATGACGGGGTTGGTGGTCACGCGCCCCGTGCCGTCGACGAGCCTCGCGGCGCGGACGATGGTCGTCTGCGACAGGGCGGTGGACGCGCCGGCCGCGGCGGTTGCCGCCGCGACGAGCAGGCAGATCCTCAGGGTCGGGCTCATGTGGCGCCTTATACGTCAGCGCCCCGGCGGAGTCAATCGCCGCCGGGAGACCCGCGCGGCGCGGGGCGGTCGTAGAATGGGCGCGCCGTGAGCGAGGCACAATTCGCGATCACCGTGCTGCTGGGCCTGTTGATGGTGGCGTCCACCGTCGCGATGGCCACCCGCTGGGTGCCGATTCCCTACACGCTGCTGCTGGTCATCGTCGGCCTGTTCGTCAGCCCGATGCACTTCCTCCCCACGGTGCACATCTCGCCCGAGCTCATCCTGCTGATCTTCCTGCCGGCCCTGCTCTTCGAAGCGGCGTGGAACCTGCGGCTCGACGCTCTGCGCAAGAACTTCGTGCCGGTGCTCGTTCTCGCCGTGTTCGGCGTCGTGGTCTCGGTCGGCGTCGTCGGCCTCATCCTCCACCTCAGCATCGGCCTGCGCTGGTCGGCGGCCCTCCTGTTCGGCTCGATGATCTCGGCCACCGACCCGGTGTCGGTGCTGGCGCTCTTCCGGCGGATGCGGCTGCCGACGCGGCTCACCGCCATCGTCGAGAACGAAAGCCTGTTCAACGACGGCACGTCGATCGCGGTCTTCCAGATCCTGCTCGGCATCGCCATGGGAACGACGTCTGGAGGCGCGGCCGATCTCGTGGCGCTGTCGGTCCGATCGTTCCTGACCGTCTCGCTGGGCGGCATGCTGGTGGGCGCCGTCGTGGGGCTGCTGGCGTCGACCCTGACCGCGCAGTTCGACGATCACCTGCTCGAGATCACGCTGACGACGACGAGCGCGTACGGCGTGTTCCTGCTGGCGGACAGCCTCCACGTGTCGCCGGTCATCGCCGTTCTCGTCACCGGGCTCGTCATCGGCAACTACGGACGGTCCCGGGGGATGTCCGCGACCACGCAGCTCGCCGTGACCTCGTTCTGGGACTATGCGGCATTCGTGGTCAACTCGCTGGTGTTCCTGCTGATCGGCCTCGAGACGCACATCTCGCTGTTCGCGCACAACGCCGTGCCGATTGCCTGGGCCGTGGCGGCGATGCTCGCCGGCCGGGCCGCGGCCGTGTACGGACTGGTGCCGGCCGCGGACGTCTTCGGCGCGCGCATCGCGGCAGCCTGGCAGCACGTGCTCGTCTGGGGCGGCTTGCGCGGCTCGCTGTCGATCGCGCTCGTCCTCAGCCTGCCCAACGCCATGCCGGGACGCGAGCAGCTCGTGACGATGGTGTTCGGCACCGTGACGTTCAGCCTGCTCGTGCAGGGGCTGACGCTCGGGCCGCTGCTGCGGCGGCTCCACCTCGGCGGACGCCAGGCGACTTCCGAGGAGCGGGAGTACGAGATGCTGCAGGGGCTGCTCCTCTCCGACACGGCGGCCGTGGTGGAGCTCGACGATCTGCACCGGCGCGGCGTCATCACCGACCGCATCCATCAGGCTGTCAGGACCCGCCTCGAGGCGGCGCATCCCGACGCGCCGCTGCGGCTGGCGCGCCTCGACACCAGCCGGATTCCGATGGCGCACCGTCAGTTCCAGCGAATCCTGCGGCGCCTGCTCGACGTCAAGAAGGCCCGGCTCATCGAGCTGCGCCGCCAGGGTCTGCTGTCGGACCGGCCCTACGACGAGCTGACGAAGATCCTCGACCACGAGCAGGCGCAGCTGCGCGAGGAAGAGTCGGACGACTGAAGGAGGACGCGCGATGCCGCTCCGCAAGAGCCGTTTCATTCCTCTGGCCGTCGCGACCACGGCGGCCGCGGTGCTCCTCGGCCCCCTGGCAATCGCCCACGGGCGGCGCGGCGGGGATCCGGCGGTGACGACACCGCAGGGAGCCCCTCCGTACGACCTCGTCGTCGCCAACGGCCGCGTGATGGACCCCGACTCCGGCCTCGACGGCGTGCGGAACGTCGGCATCAGCCACGGCGCGATCGCGGCAATCGCCGCCGAGCCGCTGCAGGGGCGCGCGTCGCTCGACGCCACGGGCCTGGTCGTCACGCCAGGCTTCATCGATCTGCACCAGCACGGCCAGACGCCCGAGGCGTACCGGTTGAAGGCGGCCGACGGGGTGACGACCGCGCTGGAGCTGGAGGTCGGCGTCGGCGACATCGATCGCTGGTACGACGAACGGACCGGCAAGGCCGCCATCAACTTCGGCGCGAGCATCGGACACATCCCGGTGCGGATGGCCGTGATGCACGACCCGGGCGACTTCCTGCCGAGCGGTCCGGCCGCTCAGCGCGAAGCGACCGATGCCGAGATCGACCAGATTCGCACCGGCATCGCCCGCGGCCTGGCGCGCGGCGCGATTGGCGTCGGGTTCGGCATCGCGTACACGCCCGGGGCCTCCCGCATCGAGATCCTGGACATATTCGCCGAGGCGGGACGCGCGAAGGCGCCCGCCTTCGTGCACATGCGCGGCGGCGGCCCGGTTGCGGCGGTCGAGGAGGTCCTGGCGCTGGCCGTCGCCACCGGCACACCGCTCCACATCGTCCACGTCCAGAGCAGCGGGGGGCGGAGCACGCCCGACGTCCTGCGCCTGATCGGGCTCGCGCGCGACCACGGCGTCGACGTGACGACGGAGATGTACCCGTACACGGCGAGCGCGACGCGGATCGAGTCGGCGCTGTACGACGGGTGGGAGCAGTACCCGGACAGCCGGTTCCAGGAGCTTCTGTGGCCGGCCACCGGCGAGCGGCTCACCCGCGAGACCTTCCGGAAGTACCGCGCGCAAGGGGGCATCGTCATCTCGTTCGGCAACCCGGAGGAGGTCGTCCGCGGCGCGCTGACCAGTCCCCTGACGATGGTCGCCAGCGACGGAACGCTCGAGCACCCGCGCGGCCAGGGCACGTTCGCCCGCGTGCTGGGTCGCTACGTCCGCGAGCAGCGCGTCCTGACGCTGATGGACGCCCTCCGCAAGATGACCATCATGCCCGCGCACCGGCTGGAGGGGCACGTCCCCGCCATGCGCAAGAAGGGTCGGCTTCAGGTCGGCGCCGATGCGGACCTGACGGTCTTCGATCCCGGCCACGTGATCGACATGGCGACCTACGAGGCGCCCCTGCGCCCCTCGGCCGGCATCCGGTACGTGCTCGTGGGCGGCGTCCCGGTGGTGCGCGACGGCCGTCTGGACGAGCAGGCCCGGCCGGGCCGGCCGGTCCGCGCGCCGTTCTGAGGCGGCCTCGCGCCTCACACCGGGCTCGCCGCGGGCAGCCTCACCGTTGCGCGCAGCCCGCCCATCGGCGAGCGCGCCAGGCCGATCGACCCGCCGTACACCTCGACGAGCTCGCGGGCGATCGCCAGTCCGAGCCCGGAGCCTGGAGCCGCTTCGTCGGCGCGCACCCCGCGCTGCAGGACGCGATCGCTCATCGCCGGTTCGAGCCCGGGCCCGTCATCGTCGATGTCGACGACGACGGCGCCGTCGGCGGACGCGGACGCGACGCGGACGCGCGAGCGGGTCCACTTGCACGCGTTGTCGAGCAGGTTGCCCAGGATTTCGTCGAGGTCTTCCCGCTGCGCGCGAACGACGTGCTCGGGCGCGACGTCCACCTCGATCGCGAGGCCGCGGCCCGCATGGAGGCGCAGCAGCGTGCGCGACAGCGCGTCGACCGATTCCCGAACGGCGCATCGCGCCCCCGGCGTCGCCCCCGACGCGACGGCGCGGGTCCGGGCGAGCTGATAGTCCACCTGCCGCCGCATGTGCTCGATCTGCTCGCGGATGCCGGCGGCCAGATCGTGCAGCCCCGCGCCGTCGGCGCGATCCGCCTCGTGCGCGAGGACCGCGAGCGGCGTCTTCAGGCCGTGCGCGAGGTCGCCGGCCCGCGCCAGCGCGCGCTCGACGGTCCGCTCGCGGTGCTCCAGCAGCGCGTTCAGATCGGTCACGAGGGGCTGGACCTCGCTCGGATAGGCGCCCTCGACGCGGCGCTCGCTGCCGACGTGCACGGCCGACAGCCGTGTCCGGAGCCGGTTGATCGGCGACAGGCCGCGCCGTACCTGCGCAAGTCCGGCCACCAGACAGCCCAGTGCAACCAGCGAGAGCGCGATTGCGTGGAAGAAGACGTGGTGAAAGACGATGGGCGCCCTCGGATAGCGGAGCATCGCCGTCGTCAGGGCGACGCCGGCAATCAGGGACAGACCGACGGTCCAGAGCGCCGCGCCCAGCATGACGCGCGAGCGGAGCGACCACGCCATCAGGGGGCCTCTCCGATGCGGTAGCCGAGGCCGCGCACCGTTTCGATGGCCGACGGACCGAGCTTGCGGCGCAGGCGCGCGATGAACACCTCGACCGTGTTCGAATCGCGGTCGGCGTCCTGCGCGTAGATGTGCTCGCTCAGCTCGCCCTGCGACACGACGCGGCCGCGGTGGTGCATCAGGTACGAGAGCACGCGGAACTCGTGGCTGGTCAGCTTCACCGGCCGCCCGTCCACGGTGACCCGGGCCGCACGCGGGTCGAGCGACACCGCGCCGGAGCGGAGCTCGGGCGCCGCCTGTCCGGTGGCGCGCCGGATGAGCGCGCGGACGCGGGCGAGCACCTCCTCCATCCGGAACGGCTTGGCCACGTAGTCGTCGGCGCCGACGTCGATGCCCCGGACCTTCTCGTGCCAGCTGCCGCGCGCGGTAAGCACCAGGACCGGCGTCGTCAGGCCGGCGCCGCGCCAGCGTCCGAGCAGGGTCAGGCCGTCGGCGCCGGGCAGTCCGAGGTCGAGGAGCACCGCGTCGTAGCGTTCGGTCTGGGCGAGGAAGTCCGCGCGCGCGCCGTCGGCCGCGGTGTCGACCGCGTAGCCCGCGTCGCCAAGCGCCGTGGCGATCTGGCGCGACAGCCGGGCTTCGTCCTCCACGACCAGCACGCGCACCTGGGCCTCCCTGAGGAGGTTATAGCGCAAGCGAGCCTGAACGGCGGCTGAACGGCCCGTTCACGCCCCGTTCAGCAGCCGTGGGCTACCGTGGCGCCCATGTCCACCCGCACCTGGATTCTCGTCCTGCTCGGAGCGGCGCTGATCGTGGCCGCCGCGGTTATGATGCGCAGCCAGGGCGTGAGCGTGATCCGCGTCATTCACGGCCGGTAGCCGGCATGATCCGCGATCTGCGCGACGCCTGGCGCAGCCTGCGCCGCGCCCCCGTCCTCGCATTGGTCGTCGTGACCTCGCTCGCGGCCGGCATCGGCGTGAACACGATCGTCTTCTCCTGGGTGCAGCGCGTCCTGTTCCGGCCGATCGCCGGCGTCCCGGACGCCGGCGCGTTCAACCTGATCGAGCTGCGAACCGCCGCGGGACTCTCTCCGGGGGCGTCGTGGCTGGAATACCGCGACCTCGGCGAGCGGCTGCGCGCCGTCGATCGCGTCATGGCATTCCGCATGGTGCCGCTGTATCTGGGCGAGCCCGGCCGCGTCGAACGCGGCAGCGGCATGCTGGTCTCCGGCAACTACTTCGATGCGCTGAGGATCAGGCCGGCGGCCGGCCGGTTCTTCGCGCCGGGCGAGGCCGACGCGCCGGGCGGCGGCCTGGTGGCGGTCGTCTCCGACGCCTTCTGGCAGATGCGGCTCGGCGGACGCCGGGAGGCGATCGGCGAGCGACTGCGCGTCAACGGCCAGGAGGTGACGGTGATCGGCGCGGCACCGCCGGGGTTCCGCGGCACCGTCCTCGGCCTGAGCTTCGACATGTGGCTGCCGGCCACGACCGCGCCCGTGCTCACGCCCGGCTCGCGCGAGCTCGACGATCGGGCCGTGCGCGGCTACTCGATCATCGCCACGATCGCGTCCGGCGCCACGCCCGGGCGGGCCCAACACGAGATCGACGACGCGATGCGCGAGCTGGCGCGGGCCTACCCGCGAACCAACACCGGCGTCGGGGCGGCGCTGCTGCCGTTCTGGCGGTCGCCGCGCGGACCGCAGCGCTTCCTCGGCGCCTCGCTCGCGCTGCTCCAGACGATCTTGCTGCTGGTCCTGCTGACGGTCTGCGGCAACACCGCCAATCTCGTGCTCGCGCGAGCCAGCTCGCGGCAGCGCGAGATGGGCGTGCGGCTGGCGCTCGGCGCGCCGCGGTGGCGCGTGGTGCGGCTGCTCTTGACCGAGAACGTCCTCCTGGCGCTCGCCGGCGCCGCGGCCGGCGCGGTACTGGCGACCTGGGGCCTGGACCTCCTGACGGCCCTGCCGACGCTGCGCGTGCGCGGCATCCCGATCTCGCTGCAGGCGGAGGTGAGCGGCGCCGGGTATCTCTTCGCCGCCCTGCTGGGCGTCGGATGCGGCCTGCTCTTCGGCGCCGCGCCCGCCGTGCAGCTCTCGCGCGTCGACCCGCAGTTGACCCTCCACGCCGGATCGTGCACGGCGCCGCGCAGCCGGCTGCGCAACGCGCTGATGGCGGTCGAAACGGCCCTCGCCCTCGTCGCCCTCCTCGTCGCCGGGCTGTTCTTCCAGAGCTTTCTCGAGGCGCGCACCGCCGATCCCGGCTTCCGCCGCGACGGGATGCTCCTCGCCGAGTACGACCTCACGGCGCGCACGCGCGACGCGGCGGCGGCGCGGGCGTTCGCGCGGCGGCTGCTCGATCGCCTTCGGGCGCTGCCGGGCGCCGACGGCGCGGCCCTGGCCACCTCCGTGCCGCTCGACATCCATGGCATGGCCTCGGGCACGTTCACGATCGAGGGGCGCGCGCGGAACGACGGCCTGGAGGACGAAGCCGTCCTGAATACCGTCACCCCTGGCTATCTCGACGTGATGGCGATTCCGCTCGTGGCCGGCCGCGACTTC
This sequence comes from uncultured Acidobacteriota bacterium, assembly GCA_963840225.1. GTDB lineage: Bacteria > Acidobacteriota > Vicinamibacteria > Vicinamibacterales > CAVVIG01 > JBLMXQ01. The sequence continues at coordinate 1,254,572 of CAWIYH010000002.1, read as the reverse complement.
TCGCCGCTCGATTCACCGGCGCCCTTCTCCGAGGCCGTCGTCAACGAGGCGTTCGTCCGGCAGTACGTGGCACCGGCGTCGCCGCTCGGTCGCGCGATCGAACTCCGCGGCCGACGCTACATCGTCGTCGGCGTCATGCGCGATTCGCTGTACAACGCCTTCGGCGAGGGACCGACGCCGGCGATCTACCTGTCGTTCCGGGACCGCCCGTCCCCCGTCGCCGCGGTGCACCTGCACGCGCGTATGGGCCCGGCGACCGCCCTCGCGCCGCCGCTGCGGCGCGTCGTCGCTGAGCTCGACCCGGAGCTGCCGGTCTACGACGTGCGGACCCTCGACGACCACATCGACGCGAACCTGATCTTCCGTCGGATTCCCGCCCGGATGTTCGCCGTGCTCGGACCGCTGGTCCTCGTGCTCGCCGCCATCGGGATCTACGCCGTGGTCGACTACACGGCGGCGCTGCGGACGAGCGAAGTCGGCATCCGTCTGGCGCTCGGCGCGACCGGCCGGCAGATCGTCACGCAGTTCATGCGGGAGACGCTCGCGGTCGTAGGTGTCGGGGCGCTGGCTGGCTGGCTCGCAGCGTTCGTGCTGGCGCTGGACGTGGTGACGGGCACGATCGACGTGCCGGTGTTCGCGGGCGTTCCGATCGTCCTCGTGGCCGTCGCGGCGATTGCGTGCTGGGTCCCCGCGCGGTGCGCGACGAGGCTCGATCCGGTAGTCGCGCTGCGCCGGGAATGACGATGCCCGGGGCCGCCACCGGCGGTTCTTACGCCGCCGGCGGCTCCGCCCATTCGCCGCCGCGCATGACCGCCTCGATGCCGCCGTCGGGGCGAACGCCGTCGATGTCGAGGCCGCTCGAGCCGATCATGAAGTCCACGTGCGCGGCGCTCCGGTTTCCGCCGGCTGCCTCGAACGTGTCGTCGTCCATCGTCTCGCCGCCGGCAATCGTGAACTTGTAGGCCGAGCCGAGCGCCAGGTGGCTGGCGGCATTCTCGTCGAACAGCGTGTTGTAGAAGAGCCGGCCCGACTGCGAGATCGGCGAGCTGTCGGGAACGAGCGCCAGCTCGCCGAGCCGCGCCGCTCCCGGGTCGGTGTCGAGGAGCTGGCCGAGCACCGCCCGGCCCCGCCCCGCGCTCATCCCGACCACGCGCCCGGCGGCGAAGGTGAGGCTGAAGTCTTCGACGAGCGAGTTGCCGTAGCTGAGCGGCTTGGTCGAGCGGACGACGCCGTCGACGCGGGCCTTGTGCGGCATCGTGAAGACTTCCTCGGTCGGCAAGTTGGGCGCGAACTCGATGCCGCGTCGGCTCGTCGAACGGCCGCTCACCCAGAGATGGCCGTCCGGCAGGCCGACGGTGAGATCGGTGCCCGGCCCTCGGTACCTGAGCGCAGTGAAGCGGCGGCGGTTCAGGTGGTCGCGCCGGGCGACGAGTGCTTCGAGATGCGCTTCCCACGCAGCCACCGGGTCGGGACGGTCGAGCCGGCACATCTCGGCGATGGCATCCCACAGGCGGGGCACGCGCTCGGCCGGCGGCAGGTCTGCGAACACCCGCGCGGCCCAGGCCGCGCCGGCCGCGGCCACGACCGTCCAGTTGGTTTCGTTGCGCGAAATGAGCTCGCGGAACGGACGCACCCCCCGCGCCGCCGCCTGCTGGGCGGCGCCGACCAGCTCCGGCGGCTGGTCGCTGAGCAGATCGGGGTCGTTGGCGTACACGGAGATGACCGCGTCGCCCGCCGCGACGTGGTCGGTCAGGGCCTTTGGCAGCCAGGAGGAGAACTCGTTGAACGAGTCGCGGGGCGCCGTCTGGAACCGGAGGCGGAGGAGCGCCTCGTCGCCCCACAGCGTCTCGACAAGGCGCGCGCCCGCCCGGTACGCGCTCGCCGCGATGTGACGCACCAGGGGCGCCGCCTCGACCGATGCTCCGCCGTTCAGGATCGGCCCGATGACGAGCAGCCGCTGGCCGGCGCGAAGGTTCAGGCCGACCCGGACGGCGAGCTCCGCGTACCCGGCGAGGCGCTCGTCGAGCTCCACGCTACCTCCCGGCGGCGCGCCGGCCGATGTCGACCGCCTTGAAGCCCTGATCGCCCCACGGCATCACGAAGACGCTGAAGCCCTGCTTCATGCGGGTCTCGATGTCGCTCGCGTTCGCGGGATATCCACACGGCACATCGAACTCCTTGCACGCGGCCAGCACCTGCTGGATGGCCGCCTCGTGCGCCGCCTGGTCGAACACCCGCTCGCCCTTCCCGTTGGTGGTCGTGAAGACGCCGCGCAAGGTGCCGGCTCCCGGCCACAAGACCCCGATCCCCTTGACCGCGGCGATCTCGCGCACGTGCGCCAGGCCCTCCTTGCTCTCCACGATGGTCCAGTTGATCAACTCGCCGTCGGGATTGAGCGGCCAGAGGTCGGCCTTCCGGCGGTAGTCCGCCTCGCTCATACCCCAGTACGCCGGCGCGCTCCCGACTTCGTCGGAGCGCGTGCCGCCGCGCGACGTGAAACGCATCGCCGCGAGCCCCTGGCGCACTTCCTCGGCGCTCTCGGCCTCGACGAACATGATGCCGGTGGCGCCGAGGTCCAGCTCGCGGCCGATGTTGACCGCCGCCGCGGCCCCATCGGGGGCGATCTTCGGCGTCTTCAGCACGACCGGGCGGGTCAGCCCGACGTGGGGCAGGTGGCGCGACCCGGCCTCGCGCTCGAGGGCCGCCATCAGGTCGCGCACCTCGGGGATGGCGCCATCGACGCCTCCTTCCATGCTGCCGTTGAACAGGAAATCGGCCCGCTCGAAGGACAGCGCCTCGCCGGCGAGCTCGTCCGGCGTCTTCGCAGGCGTGGACGGCGGCGGGGCGCCTCGGCGCCCGAACGGCCGGGCGCTCGGCGTATAGACGCCGAACACCGGCTTGTGCTGCTTGAGCAGCTCGATAATCGGATTCCGTGGAGGCGCGGGCTCCTGTCCCCGTCCGACCCAGGGGAGGGCGGAAGCCAGCACGAGCGTCGCGAGGGCGAAATTCAGGCGCATCAATCCTCCGTGGCGGAATCGGTGAACCGGTTCGTCCGGATTATATAGGGACCGCGACCGGGGTCCGTCGAACCGCGGGCCGGTGTCGTTCGTCTAAGTCGTCGGATCCCGCGATGTTTGCCGAAACCTTCCTGCAGGACCTCCGGATCGGCGTTCGGGTACTCGTCAAGGAGAAGGCGTTCTGCTCGCTGGCGGTCATCGTCCTGGCCCTGGGAATCGCCGCCGTGACCACGCAGTTCAGCGTGGTCAACGGCGTGTTCCTGCGCGGGTTCTCGTTCCCGACGGCCGACCGCCTCGTCAGCGTCAACTTCATCGACCCGACCAGCCAGAACTTCTTCGGCGTCAACGGACAGACCTCGGCGATGGACTACGAGGAGCTCCTGCCGCTGCAGAAGTCGTTCGACCTGATGTCGGCGTACCTGAACGGGTCGACGGTCAACGTGACGGTCAACGGGCACCCGCAGCGGTACACCGGCGCGTACGTCACCGAGGACTTCCTGAAGATCCTCGGCACGTCGCCGATGATCGGGCGCGACTTCACGGCCGCCGACAACCAGGCCGGGGCGGAGAAGGTGGCGCTCATCGGCTACGGCATCTGGCAGCGCGACTTCGGCGGCGCGGCCGACATCGTCGGTCACGGGGTCCGAATCAACGGCAAGCCGGCCACGATCATCGGCGTCATGCCGCAAGGCTTCGCGTTCCCGACCAACGAGGAGCTCTGGCTCCCACTCTTCCCGGAGTTCCCGATCAGGCCGCGGAACGACCCGAACGCGGTCAACCCGGCCATCGTGGCGACGCTCAGGCCGGGCGTGTCGCTCGACCAGGCGAACGCGGAGGTCGCGGGCATCGCGCGGCGCTTCGCGCAGGCGTACCCCGACAGCAACAAGCAGTACAACAGCGGGCTGGTGGAGCCGCTGATCAGGACATTCACCCAGGGCCCGATCCGCGGCACGCTCTGGACGATGCTCGGCTTCTGCGTCGGCGTGCTGCTCATCGCGTGCGTCAACGTGATGAACATGCAGTTCGCGCGCGCGACGCTGCGCGCCAAGGAGCTCGCCATCCGGTCCTCGCTCGGCGCGACCCGCGTCCGCCTGATCCGGCAGATGCTCACCGAAAGCCTGCTCGTCGCTGGCATCGGCGCCATCATCGGGGTGGCGCTCGCCTACTTCTCGATCGACTGGCTCTCGGCGGCGGTCCACAACCTCGACAACCCGCCGCCGTCGTGGATCTCGTTCGACCTCGACGCGCCGGTGCTGGCGTTCACGGTGCTGGCGACGCTCACGGCGGCGGTCGTGTCCGGCCTGCTGCCGGCGTGGATGTCGTCGCGCTCGAACGTCGTCGGCGTGCTCAAGGAAGGTGGGCGCGGCAACACGAGCCGGGGCATCAACCTGGTCACCCGCGGCCTCGTGGTGCTGCAGATCGTGGTCACCTGCATCCTCCTCATCGGCTCGCTCCTGCAGGTGCAGTCGATCCGCAACCAGGACACGATCGACTACGGGTACGACACCGACGGCGTGCTCTCGGCGCGCATGGGGCTGATGGACGGCGACTACCCGTCCCAGGAGTCGCGCAAGCTGTTCTACGACCACCTCATGACGGACCTCAGGGGCGCCTCCGAGTTCGAGGCGACGGCGCTGACCAACCGGTTCCGGATGGTCTTTTCCGGGAACGCCCCGATTGAAATCGACGGCCGCGCCTACAAGGAAGACCGCGACCGCCCGAAGACGAACTTCGAGCAGGTGACGGGCGGCTATTTCGCCGTGACCGAACAGAAGCTCCTCGAGGGGCGCTCGTTCAACGACGAGGACCTCGATGCGAAGCAGCCGGTCGCCATCGTCAACGCCGCCTTCGCGAAGAAGTTCTACGGAACCGAGAGCGCCGTCGGGCGGCGGTTCCGCACCGTGGACGGCGGCACCAAGCAGATCGGCCCCTGGCGCACGATCGTCGGCGTGGTCTCGACGGTCCGGATGCTCGGACCGTTCAACAACCCGGGCGTGGACGACTCCGGCTTCTACGTGCCCTTCTATTCGAGCGTCACCGGGCCGGCGCTTCCGGAGCCGCTCGCCGGCCAGTTCGCCACCGTCATCGTGAAGCCGCGCGGCGGCCAGCGCGCCGCCGCGATGACCGGCGCGCTGAGGCGCGAGGTCGCCAAGGTGGACCCGAATCTCCCGCTGTACTTCATCGGGACCCCCCGGTCGCAGCAGGACGTCTTCGTCGCCCAGAACCGGATCATCGCGACGATGTTCTCGATCTTCGGGCTGGTGGCGGTCGTGCTGGCCTCGGTCGGCATCTACGGGGTGATGTCGTTCTCGGTGAACCAGCGGACGCCCGAGTTCGGCGTCCGGATGGCGCTCGGCGCCGACCGGAACCGGATTCTCGGGATGGTGGTGCGGCAGGGATCCGCGCAGATTGCCATCGGCCTGTTCGTCGGCATCCTGCTCACCTTCGCGCTGGCGACCGCGGGCGGCGCGGCGATCCGGAACACCCTGTTCGGCGTCAACCCGCGCGATCCGCTCGTCTACGGCGCGGTCATCGCCGTCATCGCCATCGTCGCGCTCGTCGCCACGCTGGTGCCCGCGCAGCGCGCCACGCGCGTCGATCCGATGATCGCGCTGCGCGTGGAATAGCGGCCCTTCACGGCGTGGCGACCGGGCGCGGCTCGCTCCGACCCTAAGACGACGTCAACGGAGGCGGCACGACGACCGCGTACGAGAACAGCCAGACGCCATTGACCTTTCGGGCCTGGCCGGTGCCGGGATAGCCGCGCTCGCCGAATGTCGCGGCGCCCTTGAATTCCCTGGTCACGACGTCGATGAAGTGGCATTCGAAATACAGGTCGGCGGTGTTTCCGTGCACGCTGATGGTGGTCTTGAACGTCGGCGCGACCGACAGCCAGTCGCGCCCCAGCACGAACGGGGGCGCCTGATTGGCATAGAAGTCACAAAGCGTGAACGACCCGGGTTCGCAGCTCGGGGTGCCGGGAACGCCTTTCGCGGCGTAGATGTTCCCTCCAACCGCCAACATGCCGTCGTTGGTCCAGAGCTCGAGGACATCGGCGAGGTGTTGCGCCTTTGCCTCGGGACTGACTCCCGCTCCCGATACGACGCCGTGATAGGCCGCCTGCAGCTGTAAGAGTTCCGCGATCTGTGTGTTGGCGTCCGGGCCACCCGAGCTCGCCGACACGGCACCGGTTGCGAAGGTGGCCATCAGACCGAGGCACACCGATGTCCCGCCGGCGGCGAGCACCCGCTGCACGATATTCATGACACGCTCCTTGATGCCGTCAAAACGAGGCGGCTCGTACCGGTAAGGCGTATTTCGCGCGCCGGATTCGCAGTCGCTTGGGGACAAACCTCTTCGTGCGAGAGGCGAAAGGAGCTGCTGTGGTAGGATTTCCGCACCGAGGCTCAGCCCCGCGGGGAACCTGCAATGGTGAGCACGCCATCCGGCGACATCACGACCTTGCTGGTTCGATGGGCAGACGGCGATCGTGCGTCGCTCGAGAAGCTGGTTCCGCTCGTGTACCATGAGCTGCATCGGCTCGCCGGACTGTATATGCGGGGCGAACGGTCGGGCCATCCGCTCCAGACGACCGCCCTCGTCCACGAAGCCTACCTGCGCTTACACAAAGCGCCCGGAATCCCTTGGCAGAGCCGGCGGCATTTCTATGCCGTCGCCGCCCGGTGCATGCGCCAGATCCTGGTGGACTTTGCCAGGGCGCGCCGGCAACGGAAACGCGATGGCGGCGTCAGGGTCGAGCTGGATGAAACACTGGCGCTCACGGCCTCCCGGAGCGTGGAAATCGTGACCCTCGACGACGCGCTCACGACGCTGGCATCACTCGACCAGCGACAGAGCCGGATTGTCGAACTGCGGTTCTTCGGCGGGCTCACGGAAAAGGAGATCGCCGACGTGCTGCACGTTTCGCCACGAACCGTGAGCAGTCAGTGGCGGATGGCGCGATCCTGGCTGCTCCGGGAGCTCAGTCGGGACGCGGCCGATGACGCCTGAACGCTACCAGCAGGTGGGAACGGTCTACCGCGAGGCGCTGGCGGTGGCCCCTGACGAGCGCGGCTCATTTCTGTCGACCGCCTGCCGGGGCGATTCGGACCTGCGGCGGGAAGTCGAGTCGCTCCTCGAGTACCGAGGGGCGGGATCAGGCGACGATCGACGGCTCCGCGCTCGAGATGCTGGGTCGAGCGCTGGCCGTCGACCCGGGTTCACGGCGGACAGAACCAGACTCCTTCGAAGATCGCCTCCCCGCCGTCGCAGGGATGCCGCGCGATGACGATCGACTCGGCTCGGTGCGCGGCGACCTCGCGCTGATAGAGAGCGATGCGGACGAAGTCGGTCGACGCGACGATGACGCGCTCTCCCGTCAGGAACGTCACGTCGTACGCAATCCAGTAGTCCGCCCGCGCGTACGTGATTCCCTTCGCTTCCAGGTACCGCGCGATCAGTCGCTTGTCGCCGACCGGCGGGTGCGCCAGGTACTCCGCCCAGAGACGGCCGTGCGCGACGCCAGCCAGGACCGCCCACGCGACAATGGCGCCGACCCACGCGCGGCGGAGCGCCGCCCGGCGCTCGACCGCGAGGAACCACGCCCCCAGCCCGACGGCGCCGAGGAGGCTCAACAGGTCGTATCGTATCGTGCCGATCGCCACGACGCCGCAGCGGCCGAGCGCGTACATCCCGGCCGAAAGGGCGCCGACGAGCACCAGATACGCGCAGAAGTCGTACGTTTCGAGCCATCGAGGGTCGGTCCACACGAACGCCGCAACGCGCGCGGCCGCCAGCGCCATCGCGCCGGCGAGCACGAGGCCGAACCAGGGAAGCCCCTGCGACACCGCGCTGTCGATGCCGAACGCCACCAGCGTGTGGGGACTCACGCCGAACAGCTGCGCCCAGTGCACGTCGACGAGCCTCGCCACTCCCGTGGCCATCGTCCGCGGGTCGATGCAGAGGCGGCCCAGCACCTCGAGGAGGTTGTTCGGCGGTGAGGTGAGGGTCGCCCAGGTCGTGCCGGGCCCGGCGGCAGAATCGTATTGCTTCAGCCACTGCACCACCAGCCACACCTCGGCCGCCGTCCGGAGCGCGGCGAAGGCGCCGCGGCGCCCCTCGCGCGTGAGCAGCGTACCGCGCGCGAGCTCGATCGCGCCGACCGCGACGATGGCGTAGATGGTGAACTCGCGCTGCAGGAACCCGACGCCGGCGATGAAGCCGAACCAGGCCGGACGCCGCCGCGTCAGCCAGAGCAGGAGGGCCAGCAGCAACGGCTCGAGATTCCCGCCGCTCGCCTCGAGAAACTTCGACGCCGTGCCGGGCGGCGCCATCACGAAAAAGAGCGACGCGACGAACGCGGCCGCGGGGTGCAGGCCGACTTCGCGCCCGAGCATCCAGACGAGCAGCAGGCCGACCGCGAGGTTCATCAGCAGGAGCGGGAACTTCAGCGCCGCCACCGATGCGCCGGCGATCAGGAAGAACGGGGCGGCAAGCCACGCCTGGACGGCCAGGATGTAGTTCTGGCCGTAGAGAAACAGGGGAAACGCCCGCCCCTCGACCAGGTGCTTGGCCATGAGGCCCATGACGGCCTGATCGGAATCGAAGTCGGCCTGCGGCCAGAAGACGAGCACGGCCGACCGCCCGAGCACCAGCAGCACGACGGCCGCGGCGGCCAGCATGCCGTCACGGCCGGCGAGCCACGCCGGCAGGACGGCGGAAGGCCGGCGCACAGGCTCGGTCCGCGCGTCGGGAGAGGAGAAGGCGTTCAAGGTTCAGCGCCGGGCTTTCGAATTGCGTGCTCCCGTTCGCGCGAGGACGAATGGACCCGGACGCCGGCCGCGCGCCGAGCAGTCGATGAGCGTGGCGAGTCGCGACGTGCGCGTCTCCGCCTTCTTCGCGCTCGTCACCCAGTGCGCGGCCACCCTGCGGAACGACGGCGCCTGCCGCTCGAACCAGGTCCACGCCCTCTTGTGGCGCTTGAATTCCTTCAGCATCGACGCGTCGGGCCTGGCCGCGGTGTTCTCGTTCGAGTAGCGGTGCGGCGGCGTGGCGCTGCGTCCCTCGAACGCCGCGCGGCCGGCCGGCGTCATCAAGCCGGCTTCGATGAGGGCGGTCGCCTTGCGGACGTTCACCGCGCTCCAGTAGCTCTTCGCCGTCCGCGGCGTGAAGCGCTGCATGTAGGCGTGCTCGTCGATCGATCTCACCTGCCCGTCGATCCACCCGTAGCAGAGCGCCTGATCCAGCGCCTCCCTGTACACCACTCCTCCCCTGCCGGAGCCCTTCTTGTAGTAGCCGACCCACAGCTCGGCGGACGCGGCGTGGTGCCGGTCCAGCCACGCGCGAAACTCCCGCGGGCCGTTGAAGAAGCGCGGCCTCGCGCGCGTCCCGGCGTCAGAAGGCATAGCCCCGCTTCTGATAGCGGACCTGGCCCCCGACCATCGTGACCAGGACGCGGTCGGGCATCTGGAAGCACAGCTCGGGGTTCTTCTCCAGGTCCGAGATGTCATTCAGGTCGAGGACGGCGAGGTCCGCCACCTTGCCGACCTCGAGGCTGCCCTTGACGCCCTCTTCGTAGGTGAGGTACGCCCCGTTGATCGTGTAGGACCTGAGCGCGTCCGCGATGCCGACCGTCTCGTTCGGGCCGAACACCTTCCCCGTGGTCTGATCGCGCCGCGTCAGGAGCGCGTAGAAGCCCATCCACGGATTGTGGGTGGTGACGCTGTAGTCGGAGCCCGACGCCATGATGGCGCCGCTGTGCATGTAGCTGCGGAACGGCTGGAGCCGTGCCATCCGCTCCGGCCCGACGTTGGCCTCGAAGCCGGAACCCTGCTGCCAGTTGAACACGGGATTGGTGACAGCGATGATGCCGTACTTCACCATGTCGGGCAGCACGTCGGTCTTCGGCTCGATCGGCATGTAGGCGTGGATGACGCTCCAGCGCGGCAGCGGCGCGCCCGGGTGCCCGGCCTTGAACTCGTCGAGGAACTTCATGTACAGGCTGACCGTCTGTCGCATCGCCTGGTCGCCGGTGGCGTGGGTATGAAGGTCCCAGCCGTGCTTCAGGACCGCCCGGTACTGCGCCTCGCGCGTCGCGTCGTCGCGCATGACCGGCAGGCCGTAGTTCGGCTTCCCCTCGATCGTGTCGGAATGGGCGAATGGCTCGGACACCCACGAGCTGCGCGTGCCCGCGCCGCCGTCGCCGTAGAACTTCGCCCCGCGCCAGCGGAGGAACGCGTTCCCGAGGTTGTTGATCTTGATCGCCTCCATGTGATCGTCGATCCACTGCGGCGTCTGCGCGTTGAAGATGCCCTCGTAGACCGCGCCGATCCGCAGCGTGACCCAGCCGCGGTTGTAGGCCTCCTGGTAGACCTTCATGTTGTAGCCCATGCGCGACGCGGGATCGACGATGCTCGTCACGCCGAGACGGAGCATCTCGGCGGCGCCATCCTTGACGCTCTGCACGTCCTCGTCGAACGTGTACGGCTTGGGACGCGCCTTGATCAACGCGGCCCCGTGCATGCCGAGGAACACGCCGGTCGGGATGTCGAGCTGCTCGGTGCGGCCGTCGGCCAGGGTCACGGTCCGCGTCGCGCGGTAGATCCTGTCCTCCGGCGTGAAGTCGTCCGGGTCCTTCAGCCACCAGGACGGCCACGTCTCCTTGCGTCCCTCGTCGATTCCCATCAGCCTGAACACTTCACTGTTGACGGCGACACCGCGGTAGGTGCGCGACAGCATGACCGGGTTGGCGCCCGAGACCTCGTCGAGCTGCCAGCGCGTGACCATGTCGGGATACTTGTACTGGTCCCACTTGCTGCCGCGGATCCAGTCGCCTTCCTTCGGGCCGGTCGCACGGCGGACGCGCGCCACCGCGCGCACGATGTCGGCAGCCGACTTCGCGTAGGTGAGGTCCGCCTCGCGCGTCACTTCCTCGCCGAGGGACAGAAAATGAATGTGCGAGTCCTGCAGGCCCGGGATCACGCTCTTGCCGGCGAGGTCCACCACCCTGGTGCGGGGACCGCGGGTCTTGAGGACGTCGGCGTCGGCGCCGACGGCGATGAGCCGTCCGTCCTTGATCGCCAGCGCCTCGGCAATCGTAAACGCCGTGTCCACGGTCGCGATGCGGGCGTGGGTGAGGATGGTGTCGGCGTACGGCGTCCAGGGAGCGGGGGCCTGCGCCTGCACCAGGAGCGGCGCGGCGACGAGCAGAACGAGCAGGAGTTTCCGCATAAGCGCCGATACCTTAACACGTGTCGGCGCGCCGCAGCCGCGCGGGTCAGGCCGTCCTCGCGGGGAGGAGGATCCTGAACGCGATCTCCTGCCGGGAGGGCGCGATCCGCCCCGAGCCCGGCCCGGCGGAGGTGCGAAGATCGACGAATTTCCACTTGCGAACGCCAGGGTCCCGGTCGAGGATCGTCCTCTGCGAACCGAAGGAGGAGCACATGACACCTGTCACCGGCACGTTCTCGCTGGCTTCACCCGGCGATCTGATTCCCGCGGTGTCGAACAAGCCGCTTGGCGACGCGTCGTTGAACGCGACGCTCGCGTCGGGTCAGGTCCAGTCGCCCGTCCACCTCGCCGGCGCGCTGCCGGTTGAATTCACGTTTCACGCCGGGGCGGCGTTGACGGTCGTTGCGCTCAACGGCAAGAACGGCCCCGACCCCTCGGGCGTGATCGCCGCCGCCGACGAGAAGACGCCGGAAGGCGCCTTCGAGCCTCTGCTGCGCTTCGACGGCACGGCGGGCTGGCTGAAGTACTCGGCCTCGGCCGACGTGAAGGCCGAGGCCGGGGCGGATTCCAGCCTCCTCAAGTTCACCGGCAGCGCCGGCACGAGCGTGGTCTCCGCCGACTACCACCGCCACGCGCTCGGCGACGGCATCCTGCCCGCGCTCGTCGCCGACCTGTCGGCCGTGCGGTCGGCGATCGTGCTGGACCACGTGCGGAATCTTCCCGCGGGAGACGCGCTGACCTTCGAGACCGCCGGCACGCTCGACTGCTCGCTCGACATCGCCTGGTCGGACGTGCTGACGTCGGAAATCGGCGCGCTCACCGATCTGCTGCGCGTCGCCGCGCCGATCGGCATCCACCTGCAGACCGGCGCGACCTGCTCGGTCAGGGTATCCCTGACGGATGCCTTCGTGGTCGCGTTCGCGAGACCGATGGCCGGCGGCGCCCTGCGCCTGGCGGTCCGAAAGGGGGCCGCCCGGGAGATCAGCGCGGGGGCTGCTGTCGGCGTCACCGCGACGGTGGACGACCCGGCGGCGATCGAGCTGGTCCTCGACAACGTCGTCGCCGGCCTTCTCGGGACGTCGACGGTCCGGCTCGACGCGTTGCGGCACGCGCTCGCTGGAGGCTCGATGACGGCCGACTCGACCGCCCTCGCCGCCGCGATCGTGGAGCGGCTGAAGCTGCCCGGCGCCGACGCGATCGTGAAGACCGTGGACCATCTCAGGACCACCGTGTCCGATCGCCTCAAGGCGCTCGTCGAAGCCAAGGTCGAGGGCGGATTCGCGTACCAGTACCACCGGGTGAGCTCGGACGTCGCGATCTTCGAGGCGGAGATCCCGTCGGCCGGCCCCGGGGCGGACCTCCACCGCGAAATCATGACCGGGAACCTCGCCGCCGCCTTCTCACGGGGACCGTCCGACATTTCGGTCAAGCGGTTCCTCAACGAGCGCACGACGACCATGCGTCAGGCGTGGGGCTTCACGCTCGGGTTCGGGAAGTGGAAGGTCTTCGGCCAGGACCGACGCGCGCTGACCTCGATGACCCGCTCGGACGCGGCGTCCCACACGCTGCTCCGCAGCTATGTCGGATTGGGCGGCTACGCGCGGACGAACCTGTCGTGGAGCGCCGACTTCGCGGCCGACATGTCGGCATGGAGCCCGCGTCCGCTCGTCCGCGAGTACCGGTTCGGGCTCCACCTGGCGTGGACGCGCGATCCGCAGCCCTTCACCGACGGCGATCTCGAGGCGGCGCTCGACTTCGCGGCGCTCTGGAGCATCTGTCCCGAGGGATTGCTCGCCTGGCTGCGCGAACAGCTCTCCGACGCCCTCCATCAGCGAGCCGAGTGGTCGTTCCACGTCCGGGTCAACGACGAGGCGCTGCGGCCGATGCTGCGCCGCTTCGGCTCGATGCTGGCGCGCGATCTCGCCGGGCCGGCCGCCGCCGCCCTCGCCCCCGACCGCATGGCGTCAACCTCCGAGCGCCGGCGCACCTACACGCCGCTCTGGCAGGCCGCGCTCGCCTCGCCCGCGGCATTCGACGTCGACAACGTCGCGCGGCGCGCCGACACCCTGCTCGGCAGCGCGGAGCTCGGGAATCGCGAGCGCCAGGCGGCCGAGCGGCACGCCTACGATCCGACCACGGTCGCCGGCATCGTCGCGTACGACACCGACTGGATCGACGACGCCGCCCGCTTCCTGCGCGGTTGCCGTCTGCTCGCCGACGCCATCGACACCTCGGCGGCCGACACCGGCACGATCCCCGACGCCTACCGGCAGCTGGTTCGCTTCTGGACGCAATCGCATTACGTGCGCACGCTGGGTGCGGCGCTCGTCGAGACGGCGTCGGCCGTCGGCCAGATCAAAGGGGTCGAGCGGACCCTGCGCCTCGCGTACGACGGCGAGCCGCCGAAGACGGCGGTCGTGGTCAGCTCCAAGATGTTCCAGGCGTGATTGACGGATGGGCAGGAGATCCGGACGTGGGAGCCTGATCTCCAGGCAGATCGCGTGAAGTCGGCCGGAAACCACGGCGCCGCGAACCGGCTCCGGCACGCGGGAAACCGCGTCGCGTGCGATCCGGCACAGTCGAACTAGCGCCGGCGCAGCGGATGCGCCTCGGTGTTGAAGATCACCCGATCGAAGTCGAGCGTCGAGGCCGGCGCGAACAGCAGGTAGAAATACTTGAACGTCTCGGCGAACACGTAGGTCGGCATCTCGTCGGCCTGCGTCTTCGTCACGACATCGCTGAGCGACGCGTAGGCGTCGCGGGTCCGGCAGTACTTCACGAAGTCGAGGAACAGCGTGCGCCCCATCTCCAGGTACCTGGGGTCGTGCGTGTAGTGATAGAGATAGTACGTCGACTCGACGATCTCGGGCCGCAGGTCGGTACCCGGGACGGAGCACGATCATCGTCCGGTAGTCGAGGACCTCGGGCTCGATCCCGTGAAGCTGCCACATGGCGAACGAGGAGTCCTGCAGTCGCGCCGCCCGGCCGAGGTCGCCCGACAGCGCGAGCACCGCCGGGAGGAAGGCCGCCAGCGCCGAGTAGGTCGTCGTCGTCCGGCGGCCGGTGTCCATGTCGGCGTGGCCGTACCAGAGCCGATCGCCGACCTCCTCGGCCAGGTCGCGATTTACCGCCGTCCGGCTCGCCTCCCACATCGCGCCGCAGTCCTCGTCGCCCAGCAAGGCCTCGCACTTGACGAGGTACTCGTAGTACGAGTCGATGCCGCCGCCGACGTGCGAATCGGGAGACGTCCACGCTCCGGTGTTGACGTCGATGCCGTCCCCGACCAGTCCTCGCGACGATCGCCGCGCGAAGGTCGCCACCAGCGCGCGCTTGGCCTTCTGCTCGTACACGGGATTGCCGGTCAGCCGGCTCAGGGTCCCGAGCTCGAGGATGAGCGTGCCGGTCTCGGCCGGGTTGCTGACGGCGCCGCGCACCTGCCCCGTCGCGAGGTTGACGAACTGGTACGGCAGGCCCGTCGGCGACTCGAAGGCGGGCAGCAGCCGGTTACCCAGGTCTTTGGCCAGCGACAACAGGCGATCGTCGCGGGTCAGCTCGTACGCCGAGAGCAGGCCCCCGAGGAGCCGGATGTTGATCTCGAACGTCTTGACGTAGATCGCCTTGTCGAACGACAGGTGCTCGTCCACGAGCCGTCGGGCGCGGTCGGCCTCGCGGGTGAGCCCCATGAGGAGCAGCGTATCCAGCGCGTCGACCGGCGTCATCTCGAGCGATTCGCCGTACCAGTCGTACGGCGCTCCGCTGAGCGGCCGGAGCTCGTCGTGCCCCCAGGCGCCGGCTTCATAGCCGTGCCACGCGTGAAGGAGCTCGGCCTTCACCTGCTCCGCCAGGGCGCTGGTATCGGGAGGCTGCCGCCCGGCCCCGCTCACGACGACGACGAACACGACCGCCGCCAGGGCGGCCGCGGCCAGCGTCACGATCGGCCGGCGGCGACGTTCACCCGCGTGCGACATCGGCGCCTCGCAGCCCGTAGTAGATGACGTACAGGTAGCACGCGAGCGGCAGCACGAAGGCCTGATGCACGCCGATTGCGTCGGCCGTTACGCCCTGGAGAAGCGGCACCACGGCGCCGCCCACGATCGCCATGATCAAGAGGCTCGACGCCTTGCCGGTGAGCGGTCCCATCCGCTCGACGCCGAGGGCGAAGATGTTCGGGAACATCACCGAGTTGAACAGCCCGACGGCAACGACGCTCCACACGGCCGCGAAGCCGCTCGTCAGCATGGTGGTCAGGACCAGCATCGCCGCCGCCGACGCGCACAGCGCCAGCAGCCGGCGCGGATCGGCGCGCTGCAGCACGCCGGCGCCGGCGAAGCGCCCGATCATCGCCCCGGCCCAGTACAGCGCCACGAAACCGGCCGCCCGGGCCTCGGAGACGCCGCCGATATCCGGCTGCGCGATGTAATTGATGAGGAAGCTTCCGATGGCGACCTCCGCGCCGACGTAGACGAAGATGGCGATCACGCCGAGCCGCAGGTGGCGGTGAGCCAGCGCATCGAGAAACGAGCCGCCAGCGTCGCGACGGTCTCCTGGCGAGGCGTAGGGTTCGACGGCGGGCAGGTGGAGCAGATACACGCCCGCCGCCAGGGCGACGAGCACCAGCGAGAGGCCCAGATAGGGACCCTGCACGAGCGCGGCCTGCTGCACGCGGTACGCCGCCTGTTCGGACGGCGACAGTCGCGCGAGCTCCCCGGCGCCGAGGACGACGCCGGACAGGATCAGCAGCCCGCCGAATTTCGGGGCGAGGGTCGTGCCGAGCGAGTTCAGCGCCTGGGCGAGGTTCAGCCGGCTCGCCGCCGTGCGTTCCGGCCCGAGCAGGCTGACGTATGGATTCGCCGCGACCTGCAGGACCGTGATGCCGGCGGCCAGCGTGAAGAACGCGGTCAGGAAGACGCCGTACGAGGGCAGGGCGGCGGCCGGATAGAAGAGCAGCGCGCCGAGCGCCGCCACGATGAGGCCGATGACGATGCTGTGTTTGTAGCCGAGCCACGAAACGATCTCGCCCGAGGGCAGCGACATGATGAAGTAGGCGCCGAAGAAGGTGAACTGCACCAGCATGACGCGCGCGTAGTTCAGCGAGAAGACCGATTTGAGATGCGGCACCAGTATGTCGTTGAGGCTGGTGAGAAAGCCCCACATGAAGAAGATGACGGTCGCGACGGCCATCGCCCGGCGGTCGGTCGCCCGATGTTCGTCGATCCCCTCGCGCGCCTCGGCGGGTCTCTGCACGGGTATTAAGATAGCGCCCATGTCAAAGCGCAGCCTCGCCGCGGCCGGCGCGATCACCGCCATCGTCGCGGCCGCCACGCTCGGGGCGGTGGATCCCCCTGCGCCGACGCTGCCGCCGCTCGTCGACGACGGGGCGGCTCTCGTGAACCCGCTCATCGGCACGGCGAACGGAGGCAACACCTTTCCCGGCGCCGTCGTGCCGTTCGGGATGGCGCAGTGGAGTCCGGAAGCGACGCGCGGGGATCACACGCGCGCCGCGGCGCCCGGTGGCTACGCGTTCGATGCACCCCGTGTTCGGGGATTCAGCCTCACGCACCTGTCCGGCACGGGATGCAGGGGCGCATCTGGCGACGTGCCCTTCATGCCGATCGCGGGGGAGGTCTCCTCGTCTCCGTCTGCCGACAGGACCGACCGGGTCTACGGCGTGCGGTTCGCGCACGCGAACGAGCGCGCCGCGGCCGGGTCGTACCGGGTGCGGCTCGCATCCCTCGTCGACGTCGACCTCGGGGCCACCGCGCGCACCGGCGCCGCGCGGTTCACCTATCCCGGAGGCGCTCCGGCGACGCTGCTGGTCCGCGTCTCGGACTCGGAGGTCGGCAGCAGCGACGCGGACGTTCATGTGGACGCCGCCGCGCGCCGGATCACCGGCTCGGTGACGAGCGGCAACTTCTGCGGCTACATCAGCGAGGTCGATCGGCGCAGCTACTACACGCTCTATTTCGTCGCGGCATTCGACCGTCCGTTCGCGTCGATCGGCACCTGGCACGACGGAACCCTCTCGCCCGGCACGAGCGACGCCTCCGGCGGCACGACCTACGGCCGCGACGGCTATCCGGCGCCGGGCAAAGGCTCGGGCGCGTACGTCACGTTCGACAACCAGGACGGCGTGACCGTCAACGTCGACGTGGGAATCTCGTACGTCAGCGAAGCCAACGCCGTCGCCAACCTGAAGGCGGAGAATCCAGAGGGCTCGATCGACGCGGTCCAGCGGCGCGCCCGCGACGCCTGGTCGCGCGCGCTCGGCCGGATCCGCGTCGGCGGCGGCACGGCGGCCGAGCGGCGCATCTTCTACACCGCGCTCTACCATGCGCTGCTCCATCCGAACCTGTTCAGCGACGTCAACGGCCAGTACCGCGGCTTCGACGGCCTGGTTCACACCGTCGGCGGACCTCAGCGCGCGCAGTACGCGAACTTCTCCGGCTGGGACGTCTATCGATCGCAGCTGCCGCTCGTGGCGCTGCTCGATCCCGGCGTCGCGGGCGACATCGCGCAGTCGCTGTTCAACCAGGCGGAGCAGAATCACGGCGAATGGGATCGCTGGACGCACAATACCGGCGCGACGCACGTCATGGAAGGCGACCCGTCGCCGGCGGCGATCGCCGGCATCTACGCGTTCGGCGGAACCGCATTCGACGCCGAGGCGGCGTTCCGCTCGCTCGCCAGGGCGGCGACCCAGCCCACCGCGAACGACGCGAGCGGCCAGGGCTGTCCGGTCGAATGTCCGGGGCAGCGGCCGGCCCTCGATCGGTGGATCGCCCTCCACTATGTACCGGCGAAGTCGCCGGCGTGGGGCGGCGCCGGCGAAACGCTCGAGGACGCCATCGCCGATTTCAGCCTCTCGCAGCTGGCGCGTCGGCTCGGCAAGGACGGCGACGCCGGGCTCTTCCTGAAGCGATCGGGCTACTGGCGGAACCTGTTCAATCCGGCCGCGCGTCCCGGCACCGGCTACGTGCAGACCCGGCAGGCGGATGGCGCCTGGCCCGCGTTCGACCCGGCGTCGGACGAAGGCTTCGCCGAAGGGTCGAGCGCGCAGTACACCTGGATGGTGCCGTTCGATCCGCGCGGGTTGTTCGACGCGATGGGCGGCAACGGGCGGGCGCTCGAGCGCCTCGACACGTTCTTTCACTCGTTCGACCGCGGGCTGGCGGTCACCGGCCTCGGCGGCCTGCACGCCGAGATGGACAACGAGCCGTCGACTGGTACGCCGTGGCTGTTCGCCTTCGCCGGCCGGCCCGACGAGACGCAGGCGATCGTGCGGCAGACGATGACCGCGCTCTGGAGCGACGCGCCGTACGGGATTCCCGGCAACGACGACCTCGGCGCGATGTCGGCCTGGTACGTCTGGTCCGCCATCGGAATGTATCCAGGCATCCCGGGGCGCGCGGAGCTGCTGCTCGGCAGCCCGCTGTTTCCCCGCGTCGACATCGCGCGCGGCAACGGCGTTCGCGTCGAAATCGACGCGCCGGAAGCGCGCGCCGACGCGCCCTACGTGACGGCGCTCGGCGTCGACGGCAGGCCGACCTCCAAGCCGTGGCTGCCCGAGACATTCGTCGCCGTGGGCGGCACCCTGTCGTACTCGCTGTCGTCGGAGCCGTCCCTCACCTGGGGCCGCGATCCGGCGGACGCGCCGCCGTCGTTTCCTCCGCCGCGATGATCCGGCGGCTCCGTCACGATCCGGCCGGCGCGGAACGACGAGGCGGGTTCAAACGAGCCGCCCCTACGATAGAATCGGCGCGCCCCTCGGACGTGTCATGACCATGTCGAACATCGTGAAGGTCGGCGTGCTCGGCGCCGGCGCGTGGGCGCGTCACGCCCACCTGCCGGGCTACCGGCGCGACCCGCGCTGCGCGGTCGTCGCCATTGCCGACGTGGAAATCGACCGGGCCCGCGAGGCGGCCCGTGAGTTCGACGTCGCCGACGTATCGGCCGACGCGCGCGAGCTGTTCGCGCGCGACGACATCGACCTGATTGACGTCTGCACGCCGAGCCACACCCATTTCGAGCTGGCCTGGGGCGCCCTCGAGGCCGGCAAGCACGTGCTGTGCGAGAAGCCGGTCGCCTACGACTTTCGCGACACCCTGCGGGCGCGCGACCTGGCGCGCCGCAAGCGTCTCAAGACCAAGGTCGGGCTGACGTTCCGCTACAGCCCGGCGATGCGCTACATGCGCGAGCTGGTCGCGGGCGGCTTCGTGGGCCGTCCGCTCATCTTCAACGGCTACGAGCAGAACTCCCAGTGGCTCGATCCGGCCGCGCCGCTCCGGCAGGTGGATCACGCCGCCGACCAGTCGGTCCTCCAGGTCTCGTCGCTCGAGGGCTACGGCGCGCCGATCATCGACCTCGCGCACCTGATGGTCGCGAGCGATCTCACGCAGGTGGTCGGCACGATGCGCAACTTCATCCCGGAGCGGATGGTCCGCGCGACCGGCCGCATGATGCGCATGAACATCGACGACGGCGACATCTTCCTGGGCGAGTTCGCCAACGGCGCCCTCTGCTCCATCCAGACCAGCTTCGTCACGATCGGCAACTATCCCGGCATCGAGGCTCGCCTGTACGGCGAGAAGGGCGCCGTCATCTGCCGTCTCGTCGAGGAGTCCGGCGTCTGCGAGACGATCAGGACGGCGACGCCGGACGCCGTGGAGTTCCGCCAGGCCGAGGTGCCCGCGCGCTTCTACCCGCCCGGGGGCAGCGCGCGGGAGTCGTGGCGGACGCTCTTCTACGCGAACCTGATCAGCAGCTTCATCGGCGAGATCCTGAGCGGCGATGACGCAAACGAAGGGGACTTCGGCGACGGCGCCTGGATCCAGGAGACGATCAACGCCGTCGAGCAGTCGTTCCGCGAGCGGCGCTGGGTGCCGCTGCCGCTGGCAAGATGAATTTCCTCGACGCCTTCTTCGAGAGCTACTATCGGCTGCGGCCGGTGAACGCGACGTTCACCGGCATCCACGACTTCGACGACCGGCTGCCCGACTGGTCGCCCGACGGCCTCGCCTCCGCTCTCGCCGAGATGCGCGCGCTCCAGCGCTCGACCGATCCGGCGGCGCGGCGGGCGGCGGACGTGGACCTCACGGATCCGGCCGCCGACGTGTCATCCCTCGAGGACGTCGCGCTTCGCGACTGCGCGCTCGCGCGCGCCTTTCTCGACGTCCAGATCGCGGAGCACCAGAGCGGGCACTTTCAACAGGGCAATCCGTCGCTCGTCGTCGGCGAGGCGATCTTCGGGGTCGTCTCGCTCATCACGCGTCCGTTTGCCCCGGCCGCCGACCGTGCCGACGCCGTCCTCGGGCGTCTGGCGGCCATTCCGCCGTTCCTCGACGGCGCCTGGCGGTCCATGGCGGCCGCCGTTCCGGACGACTGGCGGGTCAGGGCGCTCCGCGAATGCGAGGGCGCCCGGCGTCTGCTCGAAGACGGCCTGTCGCGGTGGACGGCGCTCGAGGCGATCGATGACGGTCGCGCCGCTCGTCTGCGGGAGGCCGCCCGGACCGCGCTGGCGGCGATGGCAGAGTTCCGTCGCCGGCTCGAGGGCCGCGCGGCGGCTGGCCCCGAGGCGCTCGCCTGCGGCCCGGATCTCTTCGACCTCCTGCTCGAGCGCGGGCATTGCACGGGCCGGTCCCGCGGCGATCTGCTGGCGGAGGCGCGCGCCGCTCTGGACGAGGCGCTGGCGCGCCTCGGCGATCTCGCGGCGCGCGTGGCGCCAGGAGGATGGCCTGAAATTCAGGCGCGCCTGACGGCCCGGCATCCGGACTCCGCGGGCTATCTCGCGGCCTATCAGGCGGTCTGGGAGGCCTGTCGCGAGACGGTGCGCACGCACGACCTCGTCGGGTGGCCCGACTACCCGATCCGCTACGTGCCGATTCCGGCGCAGACCCGGGACGCGGCGCCGCTCCTCTATTACCTCTTCTACCGCTCGCCGGCGCCGTTCGACCGCCTCCCGGTGCACGACTACGTCGTGACGCCGATCGACGCCGACCTTCCAGCCGACGAGCAGGAGCGCCGGCTGCGCGCGACGAACGCGAGCGTGATCAAGCTGAACCACGTCGTGCATCACGGCGCGATCGGGCATCACGTCCAGAACTACTACGCGTATCATGGCGAGTCCGAGATCGGCCGTGTCGCGGCGGTCGACTGCGCGAGCCGCATCGGCATGTTCTGTGGCGGCACGATGGCCGAAGGATGGGCGTGCTACGCGACCGATCTGATGGAGGAGGTCGGCTTTCTCACCGCGGAGGAGTCGGTCGCGCAGCAGCACACGCGCGCACGCCTGCGGGCCCGTGCCGTGGCCGACATCGCCCTGCACGAGCGCTCGATGTCGCCGGACGAGGTGGTGGCGCTCTACCGCGATCGGGTCGGCATGACGCCGGAGGCCGCCCGTGCCGAGGCGTGCAAGAACTCGATGTTCCCCGGAACGGCGGTGATGTACTGGCTCGGCGCGGACACGCTCCATGCCCTGCGGCGCGACCGGACGTCGGCGGAAGGCGCGGGGTTTTCGCTCCGCCGGTTTCACGAGCAGGTCCTGCTGTTCGGCTCCATCCCGGTGCCGCTGGTCGCGCGGCTGCTCGCATGAGGCGGCTTGCGGTCGCGCTCCTGCTCGTCCTCGGCCCCATCGCCTGCGCGCGCCGGACGGCCACCGTGCCGCCGACCAACGACCTCCTGATCGTCGGCTACGACCGCGAGCCCGACACGCTCAACCGCTTCAGCACGCACATCCTCGAAGACATCCAGACCTGCGTCGTCGAAGGGCTGACGACGACCGACGAGCACATGCAGATCGTGCCGCTGCTCGCCACGGAGGTGCCGACGATCGAGAACGGCGGCGTGCGGCTGCGGCCGGACGGCGGCATGGACGTGGTCTGGAAGCTGCGCCCGGGCGTGAAGTGGCACGACGGCGTGCCGTTCACCTCGGAGGACGTCAAGTTCACGGTCGAGGCGATCAACAGCCCCCGGTACAACCCCGAAAGCACCGACGGCTTCGACCGCATCGCGTCGGTGGAGACGCCGGACCCGCTGACCGCCATCGTCCACTATCGGGAGGTCTACGCGCCGTACGCGACGCAGTTCATCCGCGGCGCGCTGCCGAAGCACCTGCTGGACGGCCGCGACATCGATCGCGCGCACGACTACAATCGCAACCCGCTCGGCACCGGGCCGTACCGCGTCGCCGAATGGCGGAGCGGCGAATACATCCTCCTCGAGCGGGTGCCGCACTACTGGCGCGGCGACCAGTACCCGAAGATCAGGCAAATTCTGTTCAAGTTCATCCCGAACACCAACACCCGCATCAACCAGCTCAAGACGGGCGAGGTGCACGTCGTTCCGCTCGTGCCCTGGGACAAGTACCGCGAGATCGCCGGGCTGGCGTCGATCGTCGTCCACAAGACGCCCGGCAACGCCTACGAGCACGTCACGCTCAACGAGCAGCATTTTCCGCCCTTCTCGGACGTGCGCGTCCGGCGCGCGCTCATTCAGGCCATCGACCGCCGGCTCATCACCCGCACGATCCTCGACGGCCTGGCGCCGGTGGCCGACGGCCCCATCCAGCCGCTGTCGTGGGCGTACACGGGCGACGTCGCGAAGTACGCCTACGATCCGGCCAAGGCACGGGCCCTCCTCGACGAGGCCGGCTTCAGGCCCGGTCCCGACGGCATCCGGCAGCGCGATGGGCGGAAACTGGCGTTCACGCTGATCACGCAGGCCGGCTTCACGATTCGCGAGGACGTCGCCCAGACGATTCAGCGCGAGCTCGACGACGTCGGCGTGGACGTGAAGGTGGAGCTGCACGACGGCACGGCCATCAGCTCGATCTGGTTCGAAGGGCGCTTCGACGCGATGCTGCACTGGTGGCAGATGCCGGCCGATCCCGAGATGACGACGTTCTTCGCGGCGGATCGGACGCCGCCGGCCGGGCGCAACATCGACTACTTCCGCGACGCGGAGCTGACGAAGGTCCTGTATGCGTCGGATCGGACGGTGAATCTCGACGAGCGCCGCGCGCTGCTCCAGCGCGCGCAGCGGATGATCGCGGACCAGGTTCCCGAGATCCCCCTCTACAGCATCACGCGCCTGGACGCCGTGCCGGCGACGCTCGAGCACTTCAAGGGGAACCCGACGAACACCGGGATCTTCTGGAACGTGCACGAGTGGGACATCAGGTAGGCCGCCCGTGGCGCGTTTCCTGCTGCGCCGGGCCGTCCAGGCCGTTCCCCTGCTGCTCATCATCTCGGGCGTGGTGTTCGCGCTCATCCATGCGGCGCCGGGCGGACCGCTCGCCATCTATCTCTCGAACCCCAACGTGCGGCCGCAGGACATCGAGCGGCTGCGCCATGCGCTCGGGCTCGACCGGCCGCTGTGGGAGCAGTACGTCTCGTGGCTGGCGGCGTTCGCGCGCGGCGACTGGGGCTACAGCTTCAGCGACGGCCGGCCGGTCGCCGACCGCGTGATCGAGCGGCTGCCGGCGACGCTGGCGCTCGTCGGCACGTCGCTCGTCGTCGCGCTCGCCATGACGTTTCCCGCGGGCATCTGGGCCGCCGTCCGCCGCGACCAGTGGCCCGATCGGACGCTCACGGCGGTCGAATTCGCCGGCATCTCCCTCCCGGCGTTCTGGTTCGGGCTCGTGCTCCAGATGGTGTTCGCGATCGCGCTTGGCTGGCTGCCCTCGTCCGGCATGGCGACGTTCGGCGGAAGCGGCGCCTGGGATCGCGTGCAGCACCTCGTCCTGCCGGTGGTCGTGCTGGCGTTCCTGAGCGCCGCGGGATGGTCGCGGTACCTGCGCGGCTCGATGGTGGAGGTGCTCGGCCAGCCCTTCGTCGTCGCCGCCCGGGCGCGGGGACTGCCGGCCCGCCTCGTCGTGCTGCGGCACGCGCTCCGGAACGCGCTCGGCCCGCTCATCACGATCGTGCTGCTCGACTCCGCGCTCCTCGTGTCGGGCGCCGTGGTCACCGAAAGCGTGTTCGCGTGGCCCGGCCTGGGCAGCCTGTTCACCGAGGCGCTGGCGCGCCGCGACTACACGGTGCTGATGGCGCTGCTCATGCTCACGTCGACGGCGGTCGTCGTGCTGAACCTGATCGCCGACCTTGCCTGCGCGATTCTGGATCCGCGGGTGACGCTGTGAGCGATCGAAGAGACGTCGTCGCCCGCGGAGCGGTGGCGCGGTGAGGGCCGGAGCGCGGGGCTCCGGCCGGCCCCATGCCGCCGCGACCGTCCTGGTCCTCCTCGTCGTGGCGGCGGCGGCGGCGCCGCTGGTGGCGCCCTACGCACCCGACGCCCTGGACCTCGCCGCGCGGCGAGGCGCCCCCTCGCCCGCGCACTGGTTCGGCACCGACGAGCTCGGGCGCGACGTCCTGACGCGCATTCTCTTCGGCGCGCGCGTGTCGCTGGCGGTCGGCCTGCTGTCGGCCGTCATCGCCGGCACGTCGGGAGCCCTCGTCGGTTCGGTGGCCGGCTATGCCGGCGGGATGCTCGACGCCGTCCTGATGCGCGTCACCGACGCCATGTTGTCGGTGCCGCGCCTCCCACTTCTGATGATCGCGGGCGCGGTGCTGCAGCCGTCGGTGCCAACGCTCGTGGTGCTCATCGGCCTGGCCGGCTGGATGGAGACCGCCCGCGTGGTCCGCGCGGAAGTCCTGTCGCTGAGGACGCGTGCCTTCGTCGAAGCGGCGCGGGCGGCCGGCGCCGGGCACGCGCGCGTACTCGCCGCGCACCTGCTGCCGGGCGCTGCGCCGCCGGCCATCGTGTCGATGACCCTGGCGGTCGCGCGCGGCATCCTGCTCGAATCGGCGCTCAGCTTCTTCGGCGTCGGCGTCCGGCCGCCGGCCGCGAGCTGGGGCAACATGCTCTATCAGGCGCAGGCGACGCTGGCCACCGAGCCGTGGCTCGCGGTCTTTCCCGGGGCGTTCATCTTCGTCACCGTGCTGGCGGTGAACCTCGTCGGCTCGCGCCTCGCGACCGCGAGAGATCTGTTGTAGGGTGGGAGAGCGTCGAGGTCACCGATGATTGAGCAACCAATCGAAATCCGGACCGCCGACGGCGTCGCCGACGGCGTGCTGTTTCATGCCGATCACGGCCGGCAGCCCGGCGTCATCCACCTGACCGATGTCGGCGGCATCCGTCCGGCGTCGCGTGGCATGGCGCGCCGTCTGGCGGAGGCCGGCTACGCGGTGGTCGTCCCGAACGTGTTCTATCGCACCGCGCGCCCGCCGGTCATGGACCCGGCCCTGATACAGGACCGGGAGAAGATGATGAAGCGCGTCGGCGAGCTCGCCGGCCCGCTGACGCCGGAGGCGATGGCACGCGACGCGAACGCCTACGTCGACTTTCTGACCGCCCAGACGTCGGTGAGCGACGGGCCGATGGCGGCGGTGGGCCACTGCTTCACCGGAGGCATGGCGCTCAGAATCGCCGCCGAGCGCCCCGATCGGATCGCCGCCGCCGCCTCGTTCCACGGCGGGAGCCTCTTCACCGACAAGCCGACCAGCCCTCACCTCCTCCTGCCGCGCGTGAAGGCGCGCCTCTACTTCGCCCATGCGAGCCAGGACCGCAGCATGCCGGCGGAGGCCATCGCCGGCCTCGAACGGGCGCTGGCCGTGTGGGGCAGGCCCTACGAAAGCGAGACCTACGAAGGCGCCCTCCACAGCTGGACCGTGTCCGACAGCCCCGTCTACAACGAAGCCGCCGCCGACCGTGCGTTCGCGAAGCTCGTGGAGCTCCTCGGCGAAGCGATCAGGAGACCGTGAGCCTCCTCCACCTCCGTGTGAACAATCATTGACGCTCGCCCGTCTAATCCCGATAATCTCCCCCTAAGTTGATTATGGGAGAGACCCGGAAAGACCCGGCCGGCACGCTCCTGCCCGGGACGCTCGACATGTTGATCCTGAAGGCCGTGAGCCGCGGCCCGACGCACGGCTACTCGGTCGCCCGCTTCATCGAGCGCGCTTCGGACGAGGTGCTCAAGGTCGAGGAGGGCGCGCTCTACCCGGCGCTGCACCGCCTCGAGGTCCGCGGGTGGCTCAAGGCGGAGTGGGGAGCGTCGGAGAACAACCGCCGGGCGAAGTTCTACAGGCTCACCGCCGTCGGCCGCCGCGAATTGGAGCAGGAGACGGCCTTCTGGGATCGGATCGCGGCCGCGGTCACGCGGGTGATGCGAACCGCCTGAAGCCAGCATGCCGCAGATCGTCAGCGTCTGGCACCGCGTCAAGGCGCTCGTCCGGCGCCGCCGGCTCGATCGCGATCTGGACGACGAGCTGGCGTTCCATCTCGCGATGCGCGAGGCCGACTACGCGCGCCAGGGCGCCGCGCCCGATGCGGCTCGCGCCGCCGCGCGGCGGCGCTTCGGCAACGTCACGCAGCTCAAGGAGCAGACGCGCGACATGTGGTTGTTCCCGACGTTCGAGAGCCTGAGCCAGGACGTGCGGTTCGCGTTCCGCACGCTCCGCCGCTCACCCGGCTTCGCCGCGGCCGCCGTCCTCGCGCTGGCGATCGGGATCGGCGGCAACACCGCGATCTTCAGCCTCGTCAACGCCGTGCGGGCGCAGGCGCTGCCGTACCCCGATCCCTCGCGCCTCGTCGAGCTCTGGGGCAACGTCATGCGCGCGCGCGTGGAACGCCGGGGCGCCTCGTATCCCGACTACGCCGACTGGCGCGACCGGGCGAAGAGCTTCGAAGCGATGGCCGCCTTCGACAACCAGACGCTGACGCTGGCGGGCACCGACGAGCCGGAGCGCATCCTCGCCGAGTTCGTCTCGGCGCCGTACTTCCGCCTGCTGGGCGTCGCCGCCGCGCGCGGACGCACCTTCACCGCCGACGAGGACGACGTCGCGCGGCCGGCCTACGTCGTCGTCCTGAGCGACGGCCTGTGGAAGCGCCGCTTCGGGGCGGACCCGGACATCGTCGGCAAGTCCCTGACGCTCAACACCGACCGCTACACGATTGCCGGCGTCATGCCTGCCGGGTTCAAGGGGCTGACCGACTCGGCGGATTTGTGGGTCCCCTTCGCCCTCGACGCGCCGCCGCCGGCCATGGCGAACCGCGGCCATCGCGGGTTCGCGGCGCTCGCGCGCCTCAAGCCGGGCGTGACGCTCGCCGCCGCCCAGACCGAGATGGACGGCGTCTCGCGTCAGCTCGAGCGGGAGTTCCCCGATTCGAACGAGAAGCGCGGCGTCGAGGTCTCGCCGCTCGACGTCGAGCTGTTCGGCGCGCTGCGCCCGGCGCTGATGATGCTGATGGCCGCGGTCGTCTTCGTCCTGCTCATCGCGTGCGCCAACGTCGCCAACCTGCTCGTCGCCCGGTCCGAGGCGCGGCGCCGCGAGATTGCCGTCCGCACGGCCCTCGGCGCCGGGAGCGCACGTCTCGTCCGCCAGTTCGTCACCGAGAGCTGCGTGCTGACGCTGACGGGCACCGCCGCGGGCCTGGTACTCGCGCGCCTGGCGGTCGCCTGGCTGGCCACCGACAGTCCCGTGACGCTTCCCAGCTTCGTCGCGCCCGGGTTGAACGTCGACGTCGCGGCGTTCACGGTCGTCGTCTCGATGGCGTCAGCCATCCTGGTCGGGCTCGCGCCTGGGCTGCAGGCCCGCTCCGTGGACGTGATCACCGCGCTCAAGGAGACCGCCCGCGGCAGCGACGGCCGCCGCTCCGAGCGCGTGCGCGCCGCGCTCGTCGTCGGCGAGGTCGCGATTGCCGTCGTGCTGCTCGTCGGGGCGGGGCTGATGATTCGATCCGTGAGCAACCTGGCGTCGCTCGACCCGGGCTTCGACCCGTCGTCGATCCTGACCTTCCGCGTGAGCATCCCGCGCGCCGCCGCGCCGGCCGCCGCGAAGGGCGACGCCGGGGATTCCGGCCGCGGCAGCCGCCCGGCCAGCCGGCGCCCCGGAGCCGGCGGTCAGAGCGCGCACGCTCGTCGAGGCGCTCCGGCGCGTGCCCGGCGTGCAGGACGTGGCGCTCGCGACCGACCTCCCGCTCGACGGCGACTCGTCGGCGGTGTTCTACGCCACCGACGGCATGGCGACGGTGACCGCGGAGAACGCGCCGCGCGCCTACGTGCACCGCGTCTCGCCGGCGTTCTTCCGGACGCTCGGCGTGCCGATGGTCGCCGGGCGCACGTTCACCGACGACGAGCTGAACGGCGCCTCGCCGTCCGTGGTCGTCAGCGAGCGCGTCGTGAAGCGCTTCTGGCCCGGACAGGATCCGATCGGCAAACGCCTGAAGTTCGGCGACCTCACGTCGTCGGCCCCGTGGAGGCAGATCGTCGGCGTCGTCGGAGAGCTCAAGTACCGCGGCCTGCCGGAGAATCCGACAGCCGACCCCGACATCTACCTCCCGTTCTCGGAGAGCCGGTCGCAGATCGCCATCGCCGTGCGCGCCGCCGTGCCGCCCGCGTCGCTGGTCGGGCCGCTGCGGTCGGTCATTCACGGCCTGGGTCGCACGATCCCCACCTACGCCGTCGCGCCGATGGAAGAGCTCATCGGCAGCCAGACCTCCGAGTCGCGCTTCACGATGTGGCTGATGGGCGTGTTCGCCGCGGTCGCGCTCGTGCTGGCGGCGATCGGCATCTACGGTGTGATGGCCTATCTCGTGTCGCAGCGGACGCGCGAAATTGGCATCCGGCTGGCCCTTGGCGCCGCGCGGGTCGACATCCTGCGCCTCGTCGTCGGCAGCGGCGCGCGGCTCGTCGCGATCGGCATCGGCATCGGCGTCGCGCTGGCGTTCGCGCTCGAGCGGCTCGTCGCGTCGCTGCTGTTCGGCGTCACGGCGTCGGATACCTCGTCGGTCGCGGCAATCGGGCTGCTGGCGGCGGTCGCCCTGGCGGCGTGCTACCTGCCGGCGGCGCGCGCCGCCCGCGTCGACCCGAACCTCGCGCTCAGGGCCGAATGATCGCTACTCGATGACCTTCCCGGCGTCGCCCGGCAGCAGAAGCTGCCGGTGCGCCCACCACGGGGCGATGCCGTCGGTCATCACGCGCTCGTGGAACTCCCGGAGGTCGAATCGGTCGCCGCGCGCGGCCGCGTAGTCTTTCCGCAGCTTCAGCGCAGCCAGCTTCCCCAGGAAGTATCCGCCGTAGGTCGGGTCGTAGGTGCCCCGCACGGCTTCCTGTCGGGCCGCCGGCCCCGGCAGGTGGGCGTCGCGCTCGAAGAGCTCGGCTGCCCGATCGACGGTCCATTCCCCGCTGTGCAGGCGGATGCCCGCGATCATCCGGCAGATGCGCGTCAGCGCCTCGCTCAGCTGCGCGAGCGTGTAGCGGGGATCGTCGGCATGGAATCCCTCATCGCTGACCAGCTGCTCGGCGTAATGAGCCCATCCGTCCTGCCCCGACGAGGGCTGCGGAAACGGGTTCAACCCGATCCAGATCCGCCGGATCTTTCCGGGCGTGCGCCGCATGAACAGGCTGTGCACGTAGTGCCCGGGCGCCACTTCGTGCGCCGTGATGTCGGCGAGCGTCGGGTAGTTGAACTTCTGCAGCCACGCGTTCTGCCGCTCGGGCGGCCAGTCGGCCTGCGCGTCGGTCACGTAGTAATAGCTCTTGACCGGATGGGGCTCGAGCGGCGGCGAGGAATGCATCGACGCGAGCCCCAGGTCGAACGCCGGCGCCGGCGCGACGACCACGCGCTCGGAGGGCGGCAGGTCGACCAGGCGCTTCGCGCGGATGAACGCGAAGAGGTCGTCCACGGTCTTCTGCGCGGCCGCAGCCAGCTCGCCGCGCCCCGGATGATCGTTGAGCACGTCGCGCCACACTTCGAGTGGCTGCCGGGACGGGTCGATGCGCCTGGCGGTCGCCTCGAACGCGGCCTCGGCCACCTTCAGCTCCCGTTCGCCAATCGCGAGGAGCCGTGTCGCCGGCAGGTCGATCAGCTCCTCGTCGCGATAGCGCGCCTCCACGTTGGCGACGCCCGTCGCAAAGCGGCCGTTCGCCGTCGGGAGGACGTCGGTCTCGAGCGTCTTCACGTACTGGTCGATCGCGGCGCGCGCGCCCAGGGAGGCCGCTGTGAGGTCGCGCTGCAGGGTCGGATCGGCGACCGAGGAAAAGGCCAGCGGCAGGTCGGACCTGAGCATGTCCGACGTGCCCCTGAACATCGCGATGCCGCGCTCGACGAACTCGCGCGGCGGATCGTGCAGGTTCTCGCGTGCCGACGCCAGCAGCCGCGCCACCTGTTGCAGTTTCGCCGTCGCCGCCTTCATCCGTTCCGGCGCCGGCGACGATTCCATCGTCATCAGGTTGTGCACGCCGTCGGAAACGGCCGCGGCGTAGATCATCGGATTGCGCGTCCAGGTCCGGACGACGTCGAGATCGAGCAGCCAGCCGTCGATGACGCCGAGCAGAATGCGACGGTCCACGCGCTCGTCGGCCGACAGCGGAGCGGGGTCGAGTCGATCGAGGCGGGCACGGAACGTCCGCAGCCGATCGATCTCCTCGGCGATGGCCCGGGCCGAGAAGTCTTCGAGCCGGTCGTCGTGGGCGTGCAGACCGTTCCCCGACGCGATCGACGGGTGGCGCCGCGCGAACTGGTCCAGGTACTCGTCGGCGAGAAGGGCGAAGGGACTGGACGGAGCCCCCGCCGCCGACAGGACGGCAACGGCCCCCAGCGCGGCGACGGCCGAGGCCAGGCTCGACACGCGGCCTCGCATCATGTCGCCGGAATCATCTGCCGCCCTTCGGCTTCTCCGGCGTCTTGATGCGGAACGAGCCATCGTCGAAGCGCTCGCGGTACTCGCCGTGACAGCTCTGGCACTGCTGGCCGAGCGCCCCGGCGGCCTTCTTCGCCTCGTCCCACTGGCCGGCGGCCGCGTTCTTCTCGATGGCCTCGGCCTGCTTGCGCGCGTCCTGGGCCCAGCCGACCGCGTCCGACCGGTTGCGCGACTTCCAGAACGACTCGGCGTCCCCGAACGCGTCCTTCAACGCCGCGGCATGCTCGGTCGCGGAATCGGCGTTCGACTCGGTGACGCCGGTCCGCAGCTCGGCAAAGGCCGGGCCGACGCGCTTCATGATCTTCTGGAAGGCCTCTTCCTGAGGGCTCATCGGCGGCGGCAGCCGCATGGCGAGGTCGACGCCCGCCGACGTGATGACCGACTTGGCCAGCACGGCCGGCCGCCCGGTGTAGCGGGCGGCGACGTCGGGCGCGAGATCGAGCTTGTAATCCTTCATCTCGCTGCCGATCTTCGCCGGATCGAACTTGACCAGCTCCCCCAGTACCGTCACGTACCCGTTCTCGGTGACCGGGCTGTTGAGGCGGGGGGCCAGCACGAGCACGTCCTGTCCGGTGCTCTTCGAGGGATCCTGGTCGAGCGAGAACGCCGTCGCCCCGAGCGACTTGTCGACGGTCGCGGTGATCGACACCGGGCCGCCGTAATAGGGATCCGGATGCGCGATGACGGTGCTCGCCGCAAGCGGGACGGCCGGCTTGGGCTCCGGAGCCTTCTGGGCTTTCTCCGGCTTTTCATTCTGGGCCTTCTCCGGCTTTTCAGGCTTCTCAGCCTGCTGGGCGCGTGGCGCGGCCCACGTCACGAACAGTATCGAGATGCCCGCGGCCAGCATTCCTGCCCGCCTGGCCTGCATGGGTGCCTTCATGGGTGAATCCCTCCTGAGCAGCGTGATTGTAGAGGATATGGAGGCTTCTTGGGGAGGCCCGTTGTCCGGTCGAGCGGCACGGACGCGATCGCCTTCTCGCCTCCGGCGAGAACAGGAGTAACTTTTACACGGTTGAACTTTCAGGCGCTCGCGCGCGCCCGCGCCGCCCGCCTGACCGACCCCGACGGCACGGCCGCGGTGGATCCGTTCTCGCCTTTGATCGACAATCCCCGCTGACATGGCCGAACGGCTCGCCGGAACAGTGGCGCTCGTCACCGGGGGCTCGCGCGGGATCGGCCGCGCGACGTGCGTGCTGCTCGGACGCGAGGGCGCCGCCGTGGCCGTCAACTACGCCCACGACGAAATATCGGCCGCCGAGGTCGTGAAGCAGATTCGCGGTGCGGGCGGCCGAGCCATCGCGGTGAAAGCCGACGTCGCCAGCCGCGCGGACGTCGTGGCCATGGCCGACCGCGTTCACCGCGAGCTCGGGCCCGTGGACGTCCTGGTCAACAACGCCGGCATCCTCTCGCGCGGCACGTCCCTCACGATGGACGACGGCGAGCTGGATCGCATGATGGCGGTGAACGTGAAGGGGATCGTGCACACGGTGCAGGCCGTCGCCCCGCGCATGATCGAGCGGGGTGCCGGCAGCATCGTCAACATCTCCTCGCTCGCGGGCCTCGGCACGGCGGTGCCCGATACGACGCCCTATGCCGCGACCAAGGCGGCCGTGATTGCGCTCACCAAGCGGCAGGCGTTCGAGCTGGGGCCGCACGGGGTCCGCGTCAACGCCATCTGCCCCGGCTACATCAGGACCGAGATGCTCGCCTCGCTGGACGATCCGGCCAACCACGACCGCCTGAAGTCGCTGAGCGCCAAAACGATGCTGGGGCGCGTCGGGGTCCCCGACGACATCGGCCACGTGGTCGTCTTCCTGGCGGGCGGCGGCGCGTCGTTCATCACGGGCCAGGCGCTCGCGGTGGACGGGGGCCGCATGGACTTCCTGACCGCTTCGGCGTGAGCGCCCGCGGCGCGGCGCCGCTTCGCGTTCCCATCCTTCTGCCATCCCGCCATGCCCATCTGGCATCCTGCAATCTCCGCATTTGGAATTACAATCGCGCATGGCGCGCGTCCTGTCCCCCAGCCGGTTCGTCAACATCGAGGATCTCCGGGTGGCCGCCAGACGCCGGCTGCCCCGCGTGGTGTTCGACTACATCGACGGCGGCGCCGATCGCGAGCTGACCCTTCGCGAGAACTGCGGCGCGTTCAACCGGGTTGCGTTCCGGCCCCGGTCCGCCGTCGCGACGCCGAGCTGCGACCTGAGGGTCACCGTGCTCGGCCACGAGCTCGCCCTGCCCTTCCTGCTGGCCCCCGTCGGCAGCAGCCGCATGTTCTTCCCGCGCGGCGAGGAGGCGGCGGCGCGCGAAGCCGGCCGGGCCGGCACCGCCTACATTCTCTCCACGCTGTCGGGATGCCGGCTCGAGGACGTCAGGGCGGCCACTTCCGGTCCCGCCTGGTATCAGCTGTACCTGGTCGGCGGACGGGAGGTCGCCACGGCCGGCCTCACGCGCGCGCGCGCCGCAGGCTTCTCGGCGCTCGTCGTCACCGTCGACACGCCCGTCGCGGGCATGCGCGAGCGCGACCTGCGCAACGGCATCAAGGAGCTCCTGACCCGCCGCCTCGGGACGATGGCGCCCTTCACGTTCCAGTTCCTCGCGCGCCCCGCCTGGCTGTCGGCCTTCCTCGCCGATGGCGGTCTGATGTCGTTCCCGAACATCGTTCTGCCCGAGGGTCCGATGAAGTACGCGGACGTCGGCGCGGCGCTCGAGCAGTCGATGGTCGCCTGGTCGGACCTCCGCTGGATTCGTGAGGCCTGGAACGGACCGATCGTCGTCAAGGGCGTCCACACCGCTGACGACGCCCGCCGGGCGATCGACGCGGGCGCCGGCGCGATTGTGGTGTCGAATCACGGCGGGCGGCAGCTGGACAGCGTCCCGGCGACGCTGCAGGTGCTGCCGGAAATCGTCGCGGCGGCCGGCGGGCGGATCGAGGTCCTGCTCGACGGCGGAATCCGCAGCGGCAGCGACATCGTGAAGGCGGTCTGCCTCGGGGCGCGCGCCGTGCTGATCGGACGGGCGTATGCCTTCGGGCTTGGCGCGGCGGGCGGTCCGGGGGTCGCCCGCGCCATCGAGATCCTGAAGACGGACCTCGTGCGCACGCTCAAGCTGCTCGGCTGCCCGTCGGTCGCCGCGCTCGAGCGGTCGTACGTGGAAGCGCCTCGGGAGTGGATTGTCCCTCCGGCCGAGGACTCGCGCTCGGTCGGCATGCCGTCGCTCGGCTGAGACCCGGCGCTCCCGCGCTGCGGATCGCGCTCCGCGCAATCAGCTAGAATCTCCCGGTGACTTCCCTCGTCCAGACTTCCGCGCCGGTCCGCTGGGCGGCCGGCGTGTGCGCTGGCGTTCACGCGTCCGGCTGCCGGCACGTCATGTACGTTCCGGACAACCCGCTCTCGCACGTGTTCCGCGAGTTCCGCGAGTCGTATCCCGACATCCGGACGCTGGTGGCGACGCGCGAGGAAGAGGCGTTCGGGATTGCCGCCGGACTCTATCTGGGCGGCGCCCGCCCCGCGGTGATGCTGCAGTCGAGCGGCCTGGGCAACTCCCTCAACGCCATCACGTCGCTGCTGCTGCCCTATCAGATCCCGATGCTCGTCGTGATCAGCATGCGAGGGGACGTGTCCGAGTGGAACGCGGCGCAGGTGCCGATGGGCCGAGTGGTGCGGCCGATCCTCGACGCGCTCGGCGTGCCCTGCGTCGCGGTCGACGATCCCGACCACGCCGCCGAAGCCGTGCACCTGGCGGCGCGCACGGCGTTCGGCACGCGCATGCCGGCCGCCTGTCTGCTCGCGCGGCGCATGACCGTGCCGGTGCCGCGTGCGGAGCCGTCGCGTGGAGGCGCCGCATGAACAGACTCGACGCGACGCGCGTGCTCGTGGACGGTGGAGCCGACGACGCCGTCGTCGCCAGCCTGGGCCATCCGGCCTACGATCTGTTCACCGCCGCGGATCGACCGACGCACTTCTACACCTGGGGCAGCATGGGACTGGCCTCGTCCATCGGGCTGGGGCTGGCGCTCGCGCAGCCCGGACGCCGCGTCTTCGTCGTCGACGGGGACGGATCGCTGCTGATGAACCTGGGGGCCCTGGCCACGATCGGATGGAGCCGTCCGGCCAACCTGATCGTGGTCGTCTGGGACAACGGCCAGTACGGCACGACCGGAGGCCAGGACGCGGCGACCGCCCACGGCGCGGATCTCGAAGCGGCGGCGCGGGCGCTGGGCATCGATCGCGCCGTCACGGCGCGCACGCCCGCCGACCTGCGCGTCGCGGTCGGCCGCGCGCGTACGGAACCGGGTCCGTGGCTGATCGTCGGGAAGGTCGACGAGTCGTCGCCCACCGACAAGCCGCCGCTCGATTGTGTCTACATCAAGCAGCGGTTCATGGCCGCCATCGGCTGCCCCGAGCCGGCGACCCGGGGCGGAGCGTCGTGAGCCACGAGGCGGCGAGCGCGTCCGCGTGGTTCGGCGACTTCGCGGTCGCCGCGGCGCCGCCGCCCGGCGCGCGGGACCGCGCGGCGGCCGCCGTGCTGGACACGATCGGCGTCGCCATCGCCGGGTCGACCGAGCCCGCCGCGCGCATCGTCCAGCACGTGGTCGCTGCCGAGTCGCCGGGCGAGGACACGGTGCTCGGCACGCCGGTCCGCGCCAGCGCGAGCGGAGCGGCGCTCGCCAACGGCACCGCGGCGCACGCCCACGACTTCGACGACATGTGCTTCGTGTCGCTCGCGCATCCGAGCGCCCCGCTCGTCGCCGCTGCGCTCGCGTGTGCCGAGCAGGTGCACGCCTCGGGCCGCGCGCTCCTCGACGCGTACGTCGTCGGCTTCGAGCTCGAGGCGCGGCTTGGACGGGCCATGAACCCGCGGCACTATCAGCGGGGCTGGCACTGCACGTCCACGATCGGAACCATCGGCGCGGCCGCCGCGTGCGCCCGTTTGCTCGGCCTCGACGCCGGCGC
This sequence comes from uncultured Acidobacteriota bacterium, assembly GCA_963840225.1. Lineage (GTDB taxonomy): Bacteria > Acidobacteriota > Vicinamibacteria > Vicinamibacterales > CAVVIG01 > JBLMXQ01. The sequence continues at coordinate 1,218,679 of CAWIYH010000002.1, read as the reverse complement.
CACCGGCCACGCCCTGGCGATCGCCGCCTCGTCGGCGTCCGGCCTGAAGGAAAACTTCGGCACGATGGTCAAGCCGCTGCACGCCGGGCTGGCGGCGCGCAACGGCGTCCTGGCGGCGCGCCTGGCCGGCCAGGGGATGACCGCGAGCGCCCTCGCGATCGACGGCCCGCAGGGATTCCTCAAGGCGATGGACAGCGAACGGGCGTCGCTCGACGCGGAAGCGGCGGACCTCGGCACGCGCTGGGAAATCGTCGACACCGGGATCACGGTCAAGCTGTACCCGTCGTGCGCCGGCACGCACCCGACGCTCGATGCGATCCTGGATCTGCGGAGCCGCGAGCGCTTCACCGCGGCCGACGTCGACCGCATCGACATCGACGTGGACTCCATCACGCCGACCGTGCTCATCTACGACCGTCCGGCGAGCGGGCTCGAGGCGAAGTTCAGCCTGCCGTTCTGCGCCGCGGCTGCCGTCGCGCACGGGCGCGTCGGCATCGACTCGTTCGAGACGGCGGCGCTCGGCGATCCCTCGGTCACCTCGCTCGTGCCGCGCATCGCCATGCACGCCAACCCCGACCTCGACGGCGTGGCGGCGCCGCTCACCCAGTCGCGCATCACCGTGCGGCTGCGCGACGGGCGGACGCTCACCGCGTCGGCCGACGGCGCGCGCGGCTACCCCGAACGTCCGGCCACCGACGACCAGTTGAGCGGGAAGTTCCTGAACTGCGCGCGCGCGGTGCTCCCGGAGCGTGCCGCCGAGCGCCTGCTGGCGTCGCTCAGGGACCTCGAGCAGGCGCGCGACATCCGCGATCTGTTCCGCGCATAGCCTTCGCTCGCCGCGATGTCACCGAACGAGCGGGCGACGCTGCAGAGGGTCGACGACAGCCCCTTCTCCCGCCCGATCCTCTTCGTCTCTCACCGCTGCCGGCGGAGCGCGTCGATCTCGTTCGCGTGGAGGACGCGGCTCGGGCAGGATCGCGCGACGTGGACCGTCCGGGACCGCCACGTCCCCGGCGCAATCAGCCGTCCATCACGAATCTCGCCCGCGAAACTCTGGTGGCGCGTCGGGGCCTTCACCCCTTCTTCGGCACGTGCCCTCTCCGGTAGACCATGAAGGTCCGCTTGAACTCGATGACCGGCGTCCCGTGCTGGTTGACGCCGGTGGTCTTGACGGTGACGATGCCGAGGTTCGGCTTCGTCTTCGACGCTCGCGTCTCCAGCACCTCGCTCTTCGCGTAGACCGTATCGCCCTCGAAGAGCGGATTCGGCAGCCGGATCTCGTCCCAGCCGAGATTGGCCACGCCGTTCATGGTCAGGTCGGTGACCGACTGTCCCGTCACGAGCGCCAGCGTGAAGCACGAGTTGACGAGCGGCTTCTTGAACTGGGTGTGGCTCGCGTACTCCTCGTCGAAGTGGATCGGGTTGGTGTTCATCGTCAGGCACGTGAACCAGATGTTGTCGGCCTGGATCACCGTACGGCCGAGCGGGTGCTCGTACACGTCGCCGACCTCGAAGTCCTCCCACACGCGTCCCGTCCAGCCCTGCTTGACCGCCATTCAGATCATCGCCTCCTTCTTCCATCGGTCGATCGTGGCCGCGTCGAACCCCAGTTCGGCGAGGATCGCGCGCGTGTGCTCACCGACAGCCGGAATGGCGCCCATCACCGGATCGACGTCCTCCATCCGCACGGGCGGCCGCAGGGCGCGCAGGGGTCCCGCGGGAGAACCGATCTCGCGCCAGCAGTCGCGGGCGGCGAGCTGGGGGTGCTCCAGCCACTCGGCGACCGAGTTCATTCGCGCGTACGCGATCCGGGCGCGCTCGAGGCGGGCGATGACGTCGTCGGCCGGCAGGCGGCCGACGACGTCGCCGATCGCCGCATGCAGCGCCTCGCGGTTCCGGACCCGGTCGGAATTGGTCCGGAACCGCTCGTCGCCGGCGAGTTCGGGACGCCCGAGCACGTCGGCGCAGAACCGGGTCCACTCGCGGGCGTTCTGGATGCCCAGGTAGAGCGGACCGTCCCGCGTCGGAAACGGTCCGTACGGCGCAATCGACGCGTGGCTCGGGCCGCTGCGGAGGGGCGCCCTGCCCCCGTAGCCGGCGTAGTAGACGGCGAAACCCATCCACTCGCCGAGCGCGTCGAACAGCGACACGTCGAGGGAGGTGCCCGCGCCGGTGACGCCCCGCGCGATGAGCGCCGTCAGGATCCCCGAATAGGCGTACATGCCGGCCGCGATGTCGGCGACCGAGATGCCGACCTTGCTCGGCGTCTCTTCCGTGCCGGTGATCGAGATGAGACCCACCTCGCTCTGGACGAGCAGGTCGTACGCCTTCTTCTCCGCGTACGGCCCGTCGCTGCCGTAGCCGGAGACGGTGCAGACGATGAGGCGCGGGTATTTCGGGCGCAGGGCGGCGGCGGCGGTCCCGAGCCGCTCGGGCGCGCCGGGCGCCAGGTTCTGGATGAAGACGTCGGCGCGCCCGAGCAGCCCGTCGAGCACCCGCGGCGCGTCGGCGTGCTTCAGGTCGAGCGTCAGCGACTCCTTGCCGCGGTTCAGCCAGACGAAGTAGCTCGAGAGCCCCCTGGCGGTCGTGTCGTAGTGGCGCGCGAAATCGCCGCCGTCGACGCGTTCGATCTTGATCACGCGCGCGCCCAGATCCGCGAGCTGGCGCGTGGCGAACGGCGCCGCCACGGCCTGCTCCAGCGCGACGACGGTGAGGCCGTCGAGGGGACGCATCAGTACGAGCGCGGCATCCCGAGCACGTGCTCGGCGACGTAGGCGAGGATCAGGTTCGTCGACACGGGGGCGACCTGGTAGAGGCGGGTCTCGCGGAACTTGCGCTCGATGTCGTACTCCTCGGCGAACCCGAAGCCGCCGTAGGTCTGCACGGCGACATTCGCCGCCTCCCACGACGCGTCCGCGGCGAGCAGCTTCGCCATGTTGGCCTCGGCGCCGCAGGGCTCGCCGCGGTCGAACAACTCGGCCGCGCGGAAGCGCATCAGGTCGGCCGCCTCGACGTTGACGTGCGCGCGCGCGATCGGAAACTGCACGCCCTGGTTCTGGCCGATCGGCCGCCCGAAGACGACCCGCTCGCCGGCGTACTTCGACGCGCGCTCGACGAACCACCGTCCGTCGCCGACGCATTCGGCGGCAATCAGGATGCGCTCCGCGTTCAGGCCGTCGATGAGGTACCGGAATCCCTTGCCTTCCTCTCCGACCAAGGTATCGGACGGCACGACGAGATCGTCGAAGAACAGTTCGGTCGTGGCGTGGTTCATCATCGTCCGGATCGGGCGGATGGCCAGGCCGTGGCCGATCGCCTGCCGCATGTCGACCAGCAGGATCGACAGCCCGTCGGTCTTCTTCTTCACCTGTTCGAGCGGGGTCGTCCGGACGACGAGGAGCAGGAGATCCGAGTGCTCGGCGCGGGAAATCCAGACCTTCTGGCCCCGGATCACGTAGGTGTCGTCCTTGCGTGTGGCGAGCGTCTTGAGCTGCGTCGTGTCGGAGCCGGTCGTCGGCTCGCTGACGCCGAAGGCCTGCAGCCGGAGATCCCCGCTCGCGATCTTCGGCAGGTACTCGCGCTTCTGGACGGCGGAGCCGTGCCGCAGCAAGGTGCCCATGGTGTACATCTGGGCGTGGCACGCGCCGGCGTTGCCCCCCGACCGGTTGATCTCCTCGAGGATGATCGATGCCTCGGTCACGCCGAGACCCGAGCCGCCGTATTCCTCGGGAATCAGCGCCGCGAGGTAGCCGGCATCGGTCAATGCCTTCACGAACGCCTCGGGATAGGCGCGCGCGGCGTCCAGCTCGCGCCAGTAGCTGTCGGGAAACGACTTGCAGAGGTCGCGGACCTCGCGACGCAGATCCTCGTGGAGCTCGGTCGTCGGCAAATGGCATCCTCCGGCGTCCGATCATACCTGCTCGGGGTAGTATGGTGCTCCTGATGGCCGCAGTCGCCGACCTCGTCGTGCGCCGGCTGCGCCAGTCCGGCGTCGCGACGCTCTTCGGCGTGCCGGGCGGCGGCGGCAACCTGGATCTCATCGCCGCGGCGGGCCGTGCCGGCGTGCCCTTCGTGCTGACCGCCACCGAGGGGGCGGCCGTCATGGCGGCGATCGCGCAGAGCGAGATTGCCGGCTGCCCGTCGGCCTGCCTCACGACGCTCGGCCCCGGCGCCGCGTCGGCCGTCAACGGCGTCGCCTGCGCCCTGCTCGAGCGCGCGCCGGTCGTCGTCTTCACCGATAGCCACCCGGCATCGAGCGACGGACGCTTTCCGCACCAGCGGCTCGATCACGCCGGGCTGTTCAGGAGCGTCGCGAAGGCGTCGCTCGCCCTCGACGCCGACGATCCGGAGGCGGCGATCGCCCGCGCGCTCTGCGTGGCCGCTGCCCCGACGCCGGGGCCGGTTCATGTGGACTGCCCCGGCGGCGCATTCGACGGAGGACGGGACGGGCGCCCGGCGGACGACCGGCCGCACGCCGACCCGTCGGCCTCACCGAGCCGCCTGAGAGCCTTACCTGACCGGCCGGCCGGGCGGCCCGATCCGCACACCGCCTCCTCGCTCGAGGCCTTGCTCGCCAGGGCGCGGCGGCCGCTGGTCATTGCCGGCCTCGGCGCGCGCAACGCGGCCGCAGCGGCGGCCCTCCGCCGTCTCTCGGAGACGCGCGGCGTGCCGGTCATGGTCACCTACAAGGCCAAGGGCGTCCTGCCCGATCGACATCCGTGGTTCGGCGGCGTGTTCACGAATGCGGCCATCGAGCGTCCGCTGGTCGAGCGGGCCGACCTGCTGATCGGCCTCGGGCTCGATCCGGTCGAGCTCATCCCCCGAGCCTGGAGCCTGGCGGCGCCGATCGCGTACTGCGGGCCGTGGCCGGTCGAGGATCGACAGGTGCCGTTCTGCTGCCAGCACATCGTCGACTGCGCCGAAGGCGCCGGACTGGCGGAGGGCGGCCTGGCGCGTTCGGACTGGAACGACGCCGACGTGCGCGCCGCCGTCGGAGAGCAGCGGCGGCGCGTCGCCATCGACGCGGGCGGCCTCACGGCTCACCGCGTCGTCGAGATCGCCGCCGGTCGCCTGGCCGCGACGTGGCGCGTGACCGTCGACGCGGGCGCCCACATGTTCCCGGCCACGATGCTCTGGCCCGCCCGGCACCCCAACGACCTGCTCATCTCGAACGGCCTCTCGACCATGGGCTTCGCGCTCCCGGCCGCGATCGGCGCGGCCGCGCTCGATCGCGGTCGCGGCGTGGTGGTGCTGACGGGCGACGGCGGGCTCCTGATGTGCGCGGGCGAGCTCGCCACGATCGCGCGCGAGCGGCTGCCGGTGGTGGTGATCGTCTTCGCCGACGACTCGCTGAGCTTGATCGAGATCAAGCAGCAAGCCCGACAGCTCGCACCGGCCGGAACCGCCCTGGGGCGGGTAGACTGGCAGGGGGTTGCGCGTGGATTCGGCCTGGACGCGTACGCGGCCGACGACGCGCGGAGCCTGCAGGAGGCGCTCGAGAAAGCCGCCGGCGGCAGCGGGCCGTCCCTGATTGAAGCACGCGTCGATCGCCGTCCGTACGGCGCGACGTTGCGCGCGATTCGCGGCTGAGCTCGCGGGCGGGCGGCTCGCGACCCGCGCGAACAAGAGGTGATCGCCATGACAGTCACGACGAAGACGGCATTCGAAGGACTCATCCTCGACGGCCAGCGCGCCGCGGCCTCCGACGGACAGACGTTCGACGTCTTCGATCCGTCGTCGGGCGCGGTGCTCGCGAAGGTCGCCAGGGGGACGCGCGAGGACGTCCGGCGCGCCGTGCAGTCGGCGCACGCCGCCCTCGAGGCCAAGTCATGGGGCGGCATCACGCCGGCCGAGCGCGGCCGGATCCTCGTGCGCATCGCGCAGGCGATCCGCGACCGCACCGACGAGCTCGCCGACCTCGAGAGCCGCGACAACGGCAAGCCGCTCAGCCAGGCGCGCACCGACGTCCAGGTGGCCGCGCGGTACTTCGAGTTCTTCGGCGGCGCGGCCGACAAGATCATGGGCCACACCATCCCCCTCGGTCCCGGCCTGCTCGACTTCACGGTCCGGGAGCCGATCGGCGTCTCCGGCCAGATCATCCCGTGGAACTACCCGATTCAGATCGGCGCGCGGGGCATCGCGCCGGCGCTCGCCGCCGGCTGCGCCGTGGTGCTCAAACCGGCCGAGGACGCGCCGATGACCGCCCTGCGCCTCGGCGAGATTGTCCTCGGGTGCGGCGTGCCGCCCGGCGTCGTGAACGTGGTGCCGGGGCTCGGGCCCGAGGCGGGCGCGGCACTGGCGAGCGACCCGGACGTGAACCAGGTGACCTTCACCGGCTCGATCGAAGTCGGGATCCTGGTGGCCAAGATGGCGGCCGACAACATCGTCCCGGTCGTGATGGAGCTGGGCGGCAAGTCGCCCAACATCGTGTTCGCCGACGCCGACATGGACACCACCGTGCACGGCGTCTCGATGGCGATCTTCCAGAACGCCGGACAGACCTGCTCGGCCGGCTCGCGTCTCCTGGTCGAGCGCAAGGTCCACGACGCGCTCGTCGAACGCGTGGCCGCGCGGGCGAAAGGCATGCGCATCGGCCCGGGCGTCAGCGACCCCGACCTGGGCCCGATCATCTCGCAGAAGCAGCTCGACACCGTCGAGCGCTACGTGAAGGTGGGCACCTCGGAAGGCGCGACCGTGGTCGCCGGCGGCGCGCGGCCGTCGGACGCGTCGCTCGGCGGCGGCTATTTCTTCATGCCGACGCTGCTCGACCGCGTGGAGCCGGACATGCGCGTGGCCCAGGAGGAAATCTTCGGACCGGTGCTGTCCATCATCGCCTTCGACGATCTGGAGCAGGCGGCGCAGCTCGCCAACCGCACGCAGTACGGGCTGGTGGCCGGCGTCTGGACGCGCGACATCAACAAGGCGCTCGCGCTCGCCTCGCGCATCAAGGCGGGACAGGTCTACATCAACACCTACGGCGCGGGCGGCGGAGTGGAGCTCCCCTTCGGCGGTTACAAGAAGAGCGGGTACGGCCGCGAGAAGGGCCTCGAAGCGCTCGCCAGCTACACGCAGATCAAGAACGTGTGCGTCAGGTTTTCGGGGTAGGGGCCTACGTCCGCCGCTTCGTCCTCTCAATCAACCGTCGAGCGCGCTGGACGACCGGCACGTCCACCATGCGGTCGTCCAGGCGGATGACTCCCTCGCCGGCCGCCTCCGCCCGCTCGTACGCCTCCACGATCCGGTGCGCCGACTCGAGCTCCTCGTCACGAGGCGTGAAGACGCCGTGAATCACGGCGAGCTGCGCCGGATGGATCGCCATCTTCCCGTGGAATCCGACGGCGCGGGCGCGTTCGCAGTCCCTCCGCAGCCCCCGCTCGTCCCTGACGTCCACGAACACGGCGTCGATGGCGTCGGCGCCGGCCGCCGCCGCCGCCATGGCGACGGCCGACCGCGCGAGAACGAGCTCGTCGCCGTCCACGGTGCGCGGGATGCCGAGCTCCGCGGTCAGATCCTCGGCGCCGAACAGGATGGCGGGCATGGGGGCGGCTGCGCCGGCAATCTCGGCCGCGCGCAGGATGCCTTTCGCCGTTTCGAGCAGCGGCACGACCGGCGCACCGAGCGTCGTCGCCACTTCCTCGACGATGGCGGCGCTCTCCGACTTCGGAATGACGACCGCGTCGAAGCCGCGATGGCGCCCGAAGAACTCGAGCTCCGCCGCCCAGGTCGGCGATTGCGCGGCGTTGACGCGCACGAGCCGCAGGACGCCGCCGGCGGGGGCCGGCGTGGCGAGGAACTCGCCGACGAGCGCACGCGCGCGCGCCTTCTGGCCCGGCTCGACGCTGTCCTCCAGGTCGAAGACGACCGCGTCGGCTCCCGACGCCATCGCCTTCGGGAAGCGGTCGGCCCGGGTGCCGGGAACGAACAACAGCGAGCGGAAGGGCTTCATACCGGCGCGGCGAAATCTTACCAGACGCCCCCGGCACCCCGCTCCAGCCGTGCTCCCCGCGAGGCCAAATCGTAGTACGCTCATCGCCTCTCGCAGGCGTCCCCTCCCTGCGAACCGGTGAACCCGTGAACCGTGTGAATCCCGTGAACCCAGCCAATCCCCTTGTCGGCTTCATCGGCCTCGGCCGCATGGGACGCCCGATGGCGTCCAACCTGTGCCGGAAGGGGTACCGGCTCATCGTCCACGACCTGAATCCTGAGGCCGTCGGCGGCCTCGTCTCGCTCGAGGCGCGCGCGGCATCGTCTTCCGCCGACGTGGCGAGTGCGAGCGACGTCGTCTTCACGATGCTGCCCGACTCCAGGGCGGTCGAGACGGTCGTGGGCGGCCCCGACGGCGTGATCGCCCACGCCCGTCCGGGCACCGTCGTCGTGGACATGAGCACGATCGATCCGCTGGTGACCGATCGGCTCGCGGCGGCGGCCGAGGCGCGGGGGCTCGTGTTCGTGGACGCGCCCGTCGGGCGCCTGGCCAGCCACGCCGATCGGGGCGAGTCGCTCTTCATGGTCGGCGCGACGGAGGAAGGCCTTTCGCGCATCCTCCCGCTGCTGAACGCCATGGGCACCACCGTCCACCACTGTGGCGGCGTGGGGACCGGCATGCGCACCAAGCTCGTGAACAACTATCTGGCGATCATCTCGTGCCAGCTGAACGCCGAGGCGCTCGCGCTGTCGCAGCGTTTCGGCCTGTCGCTCGAACGCACGCTCGAGGTGATCGATGGCACGACGGCCGTCAACGGCCAGCTGAAGATCGCGTGGCCGGCGAAGGTCCTTCGCGGCGACGTCGAGCCGGGGTTCACGATCGATCTCGCGCACAAGGACCTGACCCTCATCGTCGAGGCCGCCAACGCCGTCAAGGTGCCGGTGGCGGTCGGGGCCGTGGCGCGCGAGGCGTTCACGACGGCGCGCACCCGCGGCTACGGAGGGCGCGACTTCTCGGCGATGGTGGACGCGCTCTGCGAGATCGCCGACATCGAGAAACCGCGGCTGCCGTGAGCGCGCCGGCGGCGCGCCGCCGGCGGACCGTACGAGCCGGCTGACGGCTCACAGACAACGGAAGGGCAACGAGTGATGGCCAGCGCATTCCCCAACGTGATCGACGGCAAGCCGGTCGATTCCCCCGAGCGCAACACGGACATCAATCCGTCCAACGTCTCCGACGTCGTCGGTGAGTTCGCGCGGGCGAACGCACGCGACGTCCAGGACGCCATCGGCGCGGCGCGCGCCGCGCTGTCGAAATGGGCGGCCACGACGCCGCAGCAGCGGTTCGACGTGCTCGACAAGGCCGGAAGCGACATCCTGGCGCGCAAGGACGAGCTCGGCCGGCTGCTCGCGCGCGAACAGGGCAAACCGCTCGCCGACGGCGTCGGCGAAGCGGCCCGCGCCGGCGCCATCTTCAAGTACTTCGCCGGCGAGGCCGTCAGAAATCACGGCGACGTCCTCGACTCCACGCGCCCCGGCATCCAGGTCGAGGTCACGCGCGAGCCGGTCGGCGTCGTCGCCGTCATCACGCCGTGGAACTTCCCGCTGGCGATCCCCGCGTGGAAGATCGCGCCCGCCCTCGCCTTCGGCAACACGGTCGTCTTCAAGCCGGCCGAGCTCGTGCCCGCCTCGCCCTGGGCGCTCGCCGACATCGTGCAGCGGGCCGGCCTGCCGCCCGGCGTGCTCAACCTCGTGATGGGTCCCGGATCGGTCGTCGGCGCAGCCCTCGCCTCCTCGCCGGAGGTCGACGCGGTCACCTTCACCGGATCGCAGGACGTCGGACCGTCGGTCGCGCAGGCGGCCGTCAAGGCCGGCTCGCGCGTGCAGCTCGAGATGGGCGGCAAGAACCCGCTCATCGTGCTCGACGACGCCGACCTGGCGACCGCCGTGTCGGTGGCGGTGAACGGCGCGTACTTCCAGGCCGGGCAGCGGTGCACGGCGTCGAGCCGCCTGATCGTCACGGCGGGCATCCACGACCGCTTCGTCGAGGCCATGGTCGAGCGCATGAAGCGCCTCGTCATCGACGACGCGCTGAAGCCGGGGACCGAGATCGGCCCGGTGGTCGACGACCGCCAGCTGGAGAAGGACATGGAGTACGTCGCGATCGGCCGCAAGGAGGGCGCGCAGCTCGCCTACGGCGGCGATCGCCTGAAGCGCGACTCGGACGGCTACTACATGGCGCCCGCCATCTTCACCGACACGACGCCGGCGATGCGGATCAACCGCGACGAGATCTTCGGACCGGTCGCGGCCGTGATTCGGGTCCGCAACTACGACGAGGCCCTCGCGGTCGCCAACGAGACGCCCTTCGGGCTCTCGGCCGGCATCGTCACGACGTCGCTCAAGCACGCGACCCACTTCAAGCGCCACTCGCAGAGCGGGCTCGTCATGGTGAACCTGCCGACCGCCGGGCTCGACTACCACGTACCGTTCGGCGGCCGGAAGAAGTCGAGCTACGGGCCGCGCGAGCAGGGCAGCTACGCCCGCGAGTTCTACACGATTGTCAAGACGAGCTACGTCGCGTCGTGAGCGGGCGTCACTTCCTGCAGATCCCCGGGCCGACCAACGTGCCCGACCGCGTGCTGCGCGCCGTCGGGCAGCCGACCATCGATCACCGCGGGCCGGCATTCGTCGACCTCACCCGGGAGATTCTCGGCGGTCTGCGTCGCCTCTTCCAGACCTCCGGCGCGGTGGTCGTCTATCCCTCGTCGGGGACCGGCGCGTGGGAGGCGGCGATGGTCAACACCCTGTCGCCGGGCGATCGCGTCCTGATGTTCGACGTCGGCCACTTCTCGACCCAGTGGCGGAACATGGCGGCGAAGATCGGTCTCGACGTGGAGTTCGCCCCCGGCAACTGGCGGACCGGCGTCGATCCGCGCGCGGTCGAGGCGCGGCTGGCCGAGGATCGCGGCCGCACGATCAAGGCGATCGCGCTCGTCCACAACGAGACCTCGACCGGGATGACGGCGCCGATCGCCGAGGTGCGTCGCCGGATCGACGAGACCGGGCACCCGGCACTGCTGCTGGTCGACACCGTGTCGTCGCTCGGATCGATCGACTACCGCCACGACGAGTGGGGCGTCGACGTCTCCATCTGCGGATCGCAGAAGGGGCTGATGCTGCCGCCGGGGCTGGGGCTGCAGGCGATTGGCGAGAAGGCGCTGGCGGCGTCGAAGATGGCGCGTCTGCCGCGCGCGTACTGGGACTGGCAGCCGATGCTCGCCGAGAACGCCAGGAGCGTCTTTCCGTATACGCCGGCGACGAACCTGCTGTTCGGCCTGCGGGAGGCGCTGCGGATGCTCTTCGAGGAGGGGCTCCCGCGGGTCTTCGCCCGTCATGCGCGGCACGCGGAGGCGACGCGGCGCGCGGTCCGCGCGTGGGGGCTCGAAACGGTGTGCCGCAACGACGATCAGCTGAGCAACTCGCTGACCGCGGTCATGATGCCGGCCGGCCACGACGCCGACGCGCTCCGCCGGACCATCCTCGAGCGGTTCGACATGTCGCTCGGCGCCGGGCTGGGCAAGCTGAAAGGGGCGGCGTTCCGCATCGGACACCTCGGCGACCTGAACGACCTGATGCTCGCCGGCACCCTGGCCGGCGTCGAGATGGGGCTCGGCGCGAGCGGCGTGCCGTTCGCGCGCGGCGGCATCCTGGCGGCGCTCGATTTCCTGGCTGGCCTCGGGTCGTGATGGACGCCCTCTGCCGGCTCACCGCCGTCGACATGGCGCGCGCGCTCAGGGCCGGGCAGGTCTCGGCGCGAGAGGTCATGGCGGCCCACCTGGCCCGCATCGAGCGGGCCAACCCCGCCGTCAACGCCGTCGTCACCCTCGTCGCGGAACGGGCCATGGACCAGGCCGCGGCGGCCGACGAGCGGCTGGCGCGTCGAGAGGCGGTCGGGCCGCTGCACGGGCTGCCGGTGGCCCACAAGGACCTCCACCGGACGAAGGGCGTCAGGACGACGTTCGGCTCGCCGATCTTCCGCGATTTCGTTCCCGGCGAGGACTCGCTCATCGTCGAGCGCTTCCGGCACGCCGGCGCGATTGCCGTCGGCAAGACGAACACGCCCGAGTTCGGCGCCGGCTCCCAGACGTTCAATCCCGTGTTCGGACGGACGCTGAACCCGTACGACCTGACAAAGACGTGCGGCGGCAGCAGCGGCGGATCGGCGGTCGCGCTCGCCTGCGGCATGGTGCCGCTCGCCGACGGCACCGACATGGGCGGATCGCTGCGCAACCCGGCGAACTTCTGCGGTGTGGTCGGCATGCGGACCTCGCCCGGGCGGGTCCCGGTGTGGCCGGCGCCGCTCGCCTGGTCGACGCTGAGCGTGGACGGCCCGATGGCGCGCACGACGGAGGACCTCGCGTTCTTCCTGTCGGCGATCGCCGGACCGGACCGACGATCGCCGATTGCGATCGACGAGCCGGGAGCCGCGTTCGCCTCGCCGCTCGAACGCGACGTGAAGGGCGCCCGGATCGCGTGGTGGACCGGCCTCGGCGGCATACCGGTGGACCGGCGCGTCAGGATCATCGTGGACGCTCAGCGGGCGGTGTTCGAGTCGATGGGCTGCCAGGTCGAGGACGCCGAACCGGACTTCGCCGACGCCGACGAGGTTTTCATGACGCTTCGCGCGGTCGCGTACATCGGCGGGCTGGGCGACCTCGTGGCCGCGCACCGCGATCTCGTGAAGGACACGGTCCGCTGGGAGATCGATCGCGCGGGGCGCCTGACGGCGCGAGAGATCGGCGAGGCCGAGGTCAGGCGCACGCGCCTCTTCCACCGGATGCGCGCGTTCTTCGCGCGCTACGACTGCTTCGTCCTGCCGGTGGCCCAGGTGCCGCCCTTCGACGTGGCCGAGCCGTACGTGAAGGCCATCGACGGCGTGCCGATGGCCAACTACATCGACTGGATGCGCACTTGCTATTACATCTCGGCGACCGGCCACCCGGCGATTTCCGTGCCGTGCGGGTTCACGGACGAAGGGCTGCCGATCGGCATTCAGCTCGTCGGCCGCCACCACGGCGACTGGCCGCTGCTGCAGATGGCGCACGCCTTCGAACGGGCGCGGGGCCTGGAACGGCGATGGCCGGAATCGGGGAATTGACCATCGGCCATTAGATTAGGAATTCACCACACCGTCTGGAGCACAGAGTCGGGAATGCGTGCGCTGCGGTTCCTCGTCAATCGGCTGATGGCGGTATGGCTCGTCGTGTGCGCGCTGCTGGGCTATTTCTTCCCGTGGGCGTTCCTGCCGCTTGCGCCGTGGACGCTCTGGTTGCTGGCGGCGGTCATCTTCTTCATGGGCCTGACGCTCCGGTGGGAGGAGATCGGCCAGGTCTTCCGCGCCCCGCGCGCGCTGGCCACCGGGGTGATCGTGAAGTGGATCAGCGTCCCGCTGGTCGCGTATGCAGCCGCCGTCGTGGCCTTCCGCGACCAGCCGCAGCTCGCCGGCGGCGTGATTCTCGACGGGGCGACCCCGAGCGGCGTCTCGGCCAACGTGTTCACGTTCCTGTCGGGCGGTTCGGTGGCGCTGTCGATCGCGATGAGCGCGCTGAACACGCTCGTCTCGCCCCTGTTGACGCCGCTGGCGACCTCCCGGCTCGCCGGCACGTTCGTCCACGTCGACGCGTACGCGATGTTCGTCCAGATGCTGCAGGTCGTGCTCGTGCCGGTCCTGCTCGGGCTGATCCTGCGGACGCTGTTCCGCACGGCGATCGAGCAGGTGCAGCCGCTCCTGCCGATCCTCTCGGCGCTGGCGCTGTACGTGATCGTCCTGGCGCTCATCGCCGCGTCGGCCCGGTCGATCCGGACCGAGCTCGGCGTGCTGCCACGAATCGTCGCCGTCACCACGGTCCAGATTGTGGCAACGCTGGCGATCGGGTACCTGACCGGGCTGCCCCTGCGGCTCGACCGCCGCGATCGCATCGCCATCATGTTCGAAGTCGGCATCTACAACTCCGGGCTCGGCGCGGCGCTGGCGGCGGTCAACTTCGGGCCGTTCGCCGCGCTGCCGGCCATTGCCAACGCGATGGCGAACCTCATCATCGGCGCCCTCCTCACGGCGTATCTCGCCCGGCGCGTCGAGCCGGGACCGGGGGAGGCTTCCGCAGCCAGCGAAGTCCGAGCGTGACCCGTCCCTGCTCGAGGGAGAAGCCTGACATGCCCCGCACCGTCCTCCACGTCGCTCCCCTCGCCCTCGCGGCCGCCTTCGGGATCGGCCTCGCGGCGTCGCCCGGCCAGACAGCGCGCCCATCGCCGCAGCGACGCGAGGTGTACGCGCCTGCGAACACGCCAGGCGTCCTCGGCATCGCCGGCTACGCGAAGGTCCTGTGTTCGGCCGTGTTCGTGTCCGGCCGCGATCCCGACGAGGCAGCGAAGAACAGCGGCTACTTCCTGCTCGGCGAGAAGGACCGTCCGCACGTGAGCTGGACGGTCGACCGGGAGCGGAAGGAAGTGCACATGACGCTCCGCGGCACAATCACCCGGACCGCGAAGTACTTCGGAGATCAGGGCTGCGTGATCCTCCAGCAGGGAACCGACAAGGTCTTCTTCACCCCCGTGCCCGTGAGGACGACGCTGCCCGCGCCGGAGACCGAGCCGTGGCCCATGGGCGACAGGCCGTCCGGCGAGCCGCTGCCGCCGGAAGTGGATCGCGCAAGGCTCGACGCGGCTGTCGACGAGGCGTTCGCCGATCCCGGCGCGCTGACGGCGGCGTTCCTCGTCGTCTACAAGGGCCGGATCGTCGCCGAGCGCTACATGCCCGGGATCACCCGGGACACCCAGCTCGAAAGCTGGTCGATGGGCAAGAGCCTGACGGCCACGCTGTTCGCGCTGCTGGTCAAGGACGGGGTGTACCGCATCGACGACCCCGCGCCGGTCGAGGAGTGGCACAAGACGCCCGGCGACCCGCGCGCCGCCATCCGCATCGTCGACCTGCTCCACATGAGCAGCGGGCTCAGGTTCATCGCCGGCCAGGATCCGGATTACACGCCCGACATGGGCTATCCCGACCACATGCTGATCTACACGGGCGCCATCGACGCGTTCAAGCATTCCTACACGCGCCCCTTGCAGTACCCGCCGAACACGGACGGCCGCTACAGAAATTCCGATCCGCTGACGATCGGCTACCTGATCAAGAAGGCGGTGACCGCGCGCGGGGAGCAGTACCTGACCTTTCCCCAGCGCGCGCTGTTCGACCGCATCGGCATCCGCCGCCAGGTGCTCGAGGTCGATCCGTACGGCAACTTCCTCATGACCGGCTACGACTACGGCACCGCCCGCAACTGGGCGCGCATCGGCATGCTGTACCTCCAGGACGGGATGTGGCAGGGGCGTCGCATCCTTCCAGAAGGGTGGACGAAATTCGTCAGCACGCCCGCGCCGGCCTGGAAGGAGCCGATCTACGGCGGGCTGTTCTGGCTGAACGGCACCGGCGTGTTCCCGATTCCGAAGACCGCCTACTACGCCGCCGGCGGCGGCGGCCAGAACGTGTTCATCGTCCCGTCGCGCGACATGGTGGTCGTGCGCCTCGGGCACTTCCGCGGCGCCCAGGCGAGCGTGCCGCGCGTCAAGGCGGCGCTGGCCGGTCTGATGGCGGCGATTCGCGTCCCCTGATGCCCGCGGGGCCGTCGCGCGCCTGCCCCGCCGCCGGGCGTCGTTCAGCGGTTCGCGTCGCGCGGAACGACCGTGACGTGCCGCCGCTCGCCGCGCCTGAGGATCGTCAGCGCCGTGGGCACGCCGATGCGCTCCTCGGTCAGGTGGCGGTGCAGGTCGTCGATGCCGGCCACCGGCTCGCCCGCGCAGGCCAGAATCACGTCGCCGTCCCGAAGGCCGCCGGAGGCGGCGGGGCTCGCGGGCTCCACCCAGGTGACGAGCACGCCGGAAGACACCGCGAGCTGGTTCGCACGGGCGAGCGCACGCGGCACGGGCACGGTCTGCCCGCCCAGGCCCAGATAGCTGCGCCGGACGCGCCCGTCGCGAATCAGCCGGGCCGCCACGAAGCGCGCGGTGTTGCTCGCGATCGCGAAGCACAGCCCCTGGGCCGGAACGATCGTCGCCGTGTTGATGCCGATGACTTCGCCTCGCGTCGTCACCAGCGGGCCGCCCGAGTTGCCGGGATTGAGCGCCGCATCGGTCTGGATCACGTCGTCCATCAGCCGCCCCGACCGCGCGCGCAGCGTCCGGCCCAGCGCGCTCACGACGCCGGCCGTGACCGAATGCTGGAAGCCGAACGGGTTGCCGATGGCAATCGCAATCTGGCCGACCCGCACGGCACGCGAGTCGCCGAGCGTGGCCCATGGCAGCGTCGCGCCGCCGACGCGGATGACGGCCAGGTCCGTGTCGGGATCCCGCCCGACCAGGTCCGCGCGCATCGAGCGGCCGTCCGGGAAGTGCGCCGTGATCGGCCCTTCCCGCGAGACGACGTGCTCGTTGGTGAGGATGAGACCGTCGGGCGTGAAGGTCACGCCCGAGCCGCCGGCGCGCTCGACGTCCACCTTCACGACCGCCGGCGCCACGGCCTCGACCGCGCCGGTGACCGCCCGCGAATAGGCGTCGAGCAGGTCGTCGTCGTCCGGCTGGGGGATCACGAGTCGATGGTAGGGCCGCCCGCGACGCCTCGGATCACCCGATCGGGTAGTCGCTACCGCACCCAGCCCATGCCGTCCGGCCCTGCCCCGGGCTCGATACGTCGCGTGACCTGCCAGCTGCCGAGGTCGACGACGGCGACGGTGTTATCGCCGTTCACGGCGACGAGCGCGCTCCTGCCGCCCGGCGGGATGAGGATGCCTTCGGGCTGGCGTCCGAGGGGCACGCGCTTCAGGACCGAGTGCGCGTGCGCGTCGATGACCACGAGCTCGCCGGCGTCGAGGTCCGAGACGATCGCGTACTTGCCGTCGGGCGTGACCTTGATCCGGTTCGACCGTTTCGTCCCGGCGTCGAGCGCCTTGACGGCCTTGCCGCTGGCGACGTCGATCGTCCACACGCTGCCGTCGCGCGAGGCGGCGCTCCAGACGGTCTTCCCGTCCGGCGACAGGTCGATGCCCTCCGGCCCCTTGCCGACGGGAATCACCGTCTGGCTCCAGTCGCCGTTCGGACCCTGCTGGATCCTCGAGACGCTGTCGGACCCGATGTTCGACGTGAAGATCGTCTTCAGGTCGCGCGTGAGGAGGAGCATGTGGGTGACGTTCTGGCCGGTCTCGAACCGCCAGTCGATCTTGTCGGCGGCCGGATCGTAGCGGGCGATCGTCTTGCTGCCCTCGGCCGTGAAGTACAGCTTCCCGCCGGCGAACCACAGGCCGTGCGGACGCGCGAGCGGCGACACGTCGATGCGGCGCAGCTCCTTCTTCGCCGCGAGATCGATCATCGAGATCGTGTGGCCCGCCGTCTGGGCGCCGTAGTTGCTGGCGAAGGTGTACTTGCCGTCGGGCGTGGCCACCAGCTCATGGGGGGCCTCGCCGGTCGGCACGGTGCCGAGGACCTTTCCGGACGCGAAGTCGACGATCGCGAGCGTCGCCGCCTCCTTGTTCAGGACGAGCAGCTTCGGCGAGGGCGACTGGGCCGACGCGAGGACGCCGATTGACGCGAGCATCAAGCCTACAAGGACCTTCGTCATGGCTCCATACGATAGCGCCAGACGCGCGTCACGGCGAAGCGCTTTCGTGCTTGCATTTCTTCAGGACGACATCCCCTCCGTGATCGTCGCCCTCGAGGCATGACCCGCGAGGGTGGAGGTTCCGCTATGTTTTCCATCGATGCGGTCGCGGTGGCCGACTCGACGCCGGGCCACCGCGGCGACACTATCGGAGCGACGCGATTTCCTCCTCGCGGAAGCCGGCCTCGCGCAGGACCTCCTCGGTGTGCTCGCCGAGCCGCGGCGCGCGCCGGTGGACCTCGGGCGGCGTCTCGCTCATCTTGATCGGCGAGCCGAGCGCCTTGATGTGGCCGAGCGTCGGGTGATCGACCTCCACCATCATCCCGCGCGCCTGCACCTGCGGATCCGCGAAGACCTGGGCGTAGTCGTTGAGCGGCCCGCAGGGAATGTCGCGGGCCTCGAGCGCCGCGAGCCAGTGGCTCCCCGACCGCGTGCGGGTCACCTCCTCGATCAGCGCCGCGAGCGCCGCCCGGTGCCTCACGCGACTCGGCGTCGTCGCGAACTCGGACCGGGCGCTCCACTCCGGGTGCCCGAGCACGTCGCACAGCTTCGGGAACAGCCGATCGGTCGCCCCGCCGATCACGATGTATCCGTCGGCGCAGCGGAAGGCCTGGTACGGCGCGTTCATCCGGTGGGCCGAGCCCATCGGCTGCGGCGCACGGCCGGTGGCAAAGAATTCGGTCGCCTCCCAGACCGAGAGAGCGACGCCTGCCTCGAGGAGCGACGTGTCGACACGCTGGCCGCGGCCGCTCGCGTGCCGGTACGCGAGCGAGGCCAGGATGCCGACCAGGGCGAAGAGACCCGCGCCGAGGTCGGTCAGCGGAATGCCCGACTTCACCGGCGCGCCGCCGGGCTCGCCCGTCACCGACATGATGCCCGAGACGGCCTGCGCGATCAGGTCGAAGCCGCCCTTGCGCGCGCCCGGACCCGTCGAGCCGTAGCCGGAGATCGACGCGTAGATCAGCCGCGGGTTGTCGGCGGCGAGCGTCTCGTAGTCGAGCCCGAAGGAGGCCATCACGCCCGGCCGGTAGTTCTCGATTAGGATGTCTGCGGTGCGCGCCAGCCGCGCGAGCGCGTCGCGGCCGGCCGGCGTCTTGAGGTTCAGCACGAGGCTCCGCTTGCCGCGGTTGACCGCGTTGAACCCGGGGCTGTCGTGGTCGCGGGTGCCCGGCATCTGGCGCGACGAGTCGCCGGCGGGCGGCTCGACCTTCACGACGTCGGCGCCCAGGTCGGCGAGCATCATCGCGCAGAACGGGCCGGCCATCACCTGCGTGACGTCGAGCACGCGCAGCCCGGCCAGCGCGCGCGGATTCGCGGAGGTCACGCTCCGTTTGTACCCGAGGAGGAAACGCTTGTCCACCGCGCACACGACGTTCGAGGCCGACGGCCCGATCGCGTTCCTGACCTTCAACCGTCCCGAGACTCGCAACGCGATGACCTGGGAGATGTACGCCGCGCTCGTCGAGGCCTGCGACCGGGTGGACGCCGACGCGGACCTGCGGGTCCTCGTGCTGCGCGGGGCGGGCGGACGGGCGTTCGTCGCCGGCACCGACATCTCGCAGTTCCAGGTCTTCAAGGGGCGCGATGACGGCCTGGCGTACGAGAGACGCATCGACGAGGTGGTGAACCGCATCGAACGGGTCGCCAAGCCGACCATTGCCCAGGTCCAGGGCGTCGCCGCCGGCGGCGGCTGCGCGATCGCGCTGACGTGCGACCTCCGCGTCGCCACGCCCGAGTCGACGTTCGGAATCCCGATCGCGCGCACGCTCGGCAACTGCCTGTCTGGCGCCACGTGCAGCCGCCTGCTCGACCTGGCTGGTCCGGGGCTCGTCAAGGAGATGCTCTTCACCGGCCGCTTCATCAGCGCGGCCGACGCCCACGCCGCGGGGCTGGTCAACCGTCTGGTCGCCCCCGACGCCATCGACGCCGCGGTCCGCGAACTGGCCGCGGAGATCGCGGCCAACGCGCCGCTCACGATTCGCGCCAGCAAGGAGATGATCCGGCGCGTGCTGTCGAAGCGGCGGCTGGCGACCGGAGAGGATCGCGACCTCGTGGAGCTGTGCTACGGCAGCGAGGACTTCCAGGAAGGCGTGCGGGCGTTCCTGGCCAAGCGGAAGCCCGAGTGGAAGGGGCGATAGGGCTCACATCTTCAAGCGGGCTCCGCCGACGTTTCGGCCTCGAACGGCCGCTCGGGATGCATCGTGAAGGCGAGCGCGGCGCCGAGGACCAGGAGCCCCACGGACCCGATGAACGGCAGATGCCAGTCGCCGGTCACGTCGGCGACGTAGCCGAACACGAGGGGCGACAGCACCGCCGCCAGGGCCGAGCCGGTGTTCATCAGGCCGGCAGCGGTCCCCGAGTAGCGCCCCGCGACGTCCATCGGAATCGACCACATCGGTCCGATCACGATCTCCGCGAAGAAGAACGCTCCGGCCAGCGACAACGTGATGATCGTCAGATCGCGCGTCACGAACACCGGCAGCATCAGCAGGAAGGAGCAGAGGAACCCCGCGATGACCAGATCGCGGCGCGCGCGGACCAGGCTGCCCGTCCGCCGGAGCAGCCCGTCGCTGATCGTGCCGCCGAGGAAGTCGCCGACGACTCCGGCGAAGAACACCGCCGAGGCGAAGAGCGCGGAGCTGCTGATATTCAGCCGGTACTCATGCAAGAAGAACGACGGCAGCCAGCTCAGATACAGCCAGAGCGTCCAGCCGTAGCAGAAGTACACGACCGTCACGGGCAGCATCCTGAGCGTCAGGCGCCGCCATGGCACCCGGGGTCGGGGCCCGCGATTGCCGACGCCGCGGTCCGGCAGGGCCTCGAGCTCGGCCGGCGTGATGTCCGGGTGGTCGGCCGGGCGATCCCGGAAGTACCAGACCCAGGCCGTCACCCAGACCAGGCTGACGCAGCCGAGCGCGACGAACGATCCGCGCCACGAGATCGCGGCGATGAGCGCGGCAACGATCGGCGGCGTGATCGCGTTCCCGAATCGCGCGAACGAGTGGGTGATGCCCTGCGCGAAGCCGCGGCGGTCCACCGGCATCCAGTTCTGCATCGCGCGCGTGGCCACCGGAAACGTCGCGCCCTCGCCGACGCCGAGCAGCACGCGGACGAAGAACAGCATGAGGAGCCCGCCGGCGAGCCCGGTGAGAATCGTCGCCGCGGCCCAGATCACGCCGCACCAGAAGAGCGTCCGCCTGGGGCCGAACCGATCGCCGACCCAGCCGCCGAAGACCTGGAAGAGCGTGTACGGGTACGCGAAGGCCGAGAAGACGAGGCCGAGCTCGGTGTTCGAGAGTCCGAGCTCGCGCTTGATCTCGCTCGCCGCCGTCGCCACGTTCACGCGATCGACGTACGTGATGAGGTACATCAGGCACAACAGCCCCAGCACGATCGCGCTCGCGTTCGGTCGTTTGATGGTCATGGCTCCTCGAGGAGGCTCCGCAGCAGCACGGCCGGATGGACCGCCGATGCGCCGGTGAAGTCGGACACCTGCTGCCGGCAGGAGGTGCCGGACGCGACGAGCACCGTTCCCGGCGCGAGCGCCCGCGCCGCCGGCAGCAGGCGGCGTTCGCCGATCCGGCGCGACAGGTCGTAATGCTCGCGCGCGTACCCGAAGGAGCCGGCCATCCCGCAGCAGCCGGCGTCGAGGTCCTCGACCCGACAGCCTGGAATGCGGTCGAGCAGCGCCCGCGCCGGCGCGGCCAGTCCCATCGACTTCTGGTGACAGTGGCCGTGGAAGAGGATGCGCGACGGTCCCGGCACGAGCCTGAGCGCCAGGGTGCCGGCCTGCCAGCCGCGCTCGAGGTACTCCTCGAACGCCACGCACGCGCCAGCCACCACGTCGGCCCGGCGCCGCGCGTCGCCGCGGAGGAGCGATGGCGCGTCCTCGCGGACGGCCGACAGGCAGCTCGGCTCGAGAAAGACGATTGGCTCGGCGCGCGCGGCGGTCTCGTAGAGCGCGTCGGCGTTGGCCGCGGCCAGGGCCCGCGCCTCGTCGAGCAGCCCCTGGGAGACGAGCGGCCGTCCACAACAGCGATGCGGTGCGAGGTGGCCGCCCACGCCGGCGGCCGCCAGGACCTCGACCGCCGCCACGCCCACCTCCGGGTGATGATAGTTCGTGAACGTGTCGTTGAAGAGGACCGCGCCGACGCCGCCCGTGCGCGCGGGCCGCCGGGTGACGCGGCGTTCGAACGTGTCGGACGTCCAGCGCGGGAGCCGCCGCCTGGCGTCGATGCCGAGCAGGCGCTCGCCCGCCCGGCGCGCGAGCGCCGAGGCGGCCAGCGCGTTGGCGAGCGGCGCCAGCCGGCTGCCCCACCGGGCCACCGCATGCACGTGACCGAAGACGCGCGTCCGCCACGGCGTGCCGTGCCGCGACCAGTATCCGGCGAGGAACTCGCTCTTGAAGCGCGCCACGTCGACGCCGACCGGACACTCGCTCCTGCACGCCCGGCATTCGAGGCACAGGTCGAGCGCCTCGAACACGTCGTGGTCGGAGAGCCGCGGGGCGGCGCCCGGCGACAGGAACAGGCGCAGCGCGTTGGCGCGGCCGCGGGTCGAATGCTGCTCCTCCCTGGTCGCCATGTACGACGGGCACATCGTGCCGCCGAGGGTCTTGCGGCAGGCGCCGACGCCGCTGCACATCTCGACCGCGCGCCCCAGCCCGTCGTGATCGCCGAAGTCGAATGCCGTTCGAGGCTCGACGGTCACGTACGCGGGTCCGTACCGGAGGTTCTCGCTCATCGGCGGCGAATCGACGATCTTCCCCGGGTTGAAGATGCCGTCGGGATCGAACGCGCGCTTGACCGTGCGGAACGCCTGGTAGAGCGCCGGACCGAACATCCGCTCGGTGAAGGGACCGCGCACGAGCCCGTCGCCGTGTTCGCCCGAGAGCGCGCCGCCGAACTCGAGCACGAGGTCGGCGACGTCGCTGGCGATGCCTTCGAACCGCCGCACGCCGTCGGCCGTCTTGAGGTTCACCACCGGCCGGACGTGCAGGCATCCGACCGAGGCATGCGCGTAGACGCCGGCGACCGTCTCGTGCCGCCTGACGATCTGCAGGAAGCGCTCGATGTAGTCGCGCAGCTTCTCCGGCGCGACCGCCGTGTCTTCCACGAAGGACAGCGACTTCGCGTCGCCCTTCATCGCCATCGAGAGGCCGAGCGACGCCTCGCGCAGGCTCCAGATGCGCGCCTGCTCCACGGCCGTCGTCGCGCGACGCCAGCGGCACCGGCAGCCGGACGCCGCCAGGTCGCGTTCGAGGGCATCGAGACGCGGCGGCAGCTCGGCGGCCGCCTCGCCGTACAACTCCACGCACAGCAGCGCGCCAGGCTCGCCCAGCAGCACGGAACGCCGCAGCGCGTCGAACTCCGCGCTCTGCCGGGCGTGGTCGAGGATAAAGCGGTCCATCACCTCGACCGCCGACGGCCGGTGACGCAGGATGGCCGGCGTCGCGCCGAGTGCCTCCAGGAGATCGTCGAACTCGATCGCCAGGACCGCCTTCGCCGGCGGCAGCGGCACGAGGTTGATCGTCG
Organism: uncultured Acidobacteriota bacterium; assembly: GCA_963840225.1. GTDB lineage: Bacteria > Acidobacteriota > Vicinamibacteria > Vicinamibacterales > CAVVIG01 > JBLMXQ01. The sequence goes on along the minus strand of CAWIYH010000002.1, from coordinate 1,195,510 downwards.
CCGAGACGATCACGCCGAGCGTCCCCTCGGAGCCGACGACGATCTTGGACAGGTTGAACGGCTGCGCCGGGTCGAGGAAGGCGTCGAGGTTGTACCCGCCGACGCGACGCAGCACGCGCGGAAAGCGGCGCTCGATTTCAGGCGCGCATGCCTGCGCCACGCGCCGGACCGCACGATAGGCGCCGGCTTCCACGCCCTCCCCCTCGCACGCCGAATCGAGCTCTGAGGGCTCGAGCGGGCGGAACCGCGCCGTGCGACCGTCAGCGAGGACGACCTCGAGCTCGAGCACATGGTCGATCGTCTTCCCGTAGATCACCGACCGCGCGCCGCTCGAGTTGTTGGCGATCATGCCGCCGATCGTGGCCCGGCTCGCCGTCGACACGTCGGGCGCGAAGCGCAGGCCGTGCGCCTTGAGCCGGGCGTTGAGCGCGTCGAGCACGATGCCCGGCTCGACGCGCGCGCGGCGGGCGGCCACGTCGAGGTCGAGCAGCGCGTTGAAGTATTTCGACGTGTCGAGCTGCACGCCCGCGCCCACGGCCTGTCCGGCCTGTGAGGTGCCGCCGCCGCGCGGCGTGATCGGCACCCGGTGCCGGCCCGCCAGCTCCACGACCCGGACGACGTCGTCCCGGTTCCTGACCACGACGACACCCGCCGGGGTGATCTGATAGACGCTCGCGTCGGTCGAATACAAGGCGCGCGACAGCGGGTCGAACCGGACCTCGCCCTCGATGCATCGCTCGAGATCGTGCCGGAGGGCGTCGATCATAGGTGTCCGAGCCGGCGCGCCACGTCGCCGAACCGATGGCCTTCTCTGAGCGCCTGCTCGAACTCTCGATCGCGCGCCTCGAGCGCCTCGGCCTGCTCGAGCAGCACCTCGAGCCGCGAGGCGTCGATCAGGATGACGGCCGTCTCGTCGGCGACGATCCAGTCGCCGGGATGCACGGCGACCCCGCCGATCTCGACCGGCACGTTGATGCCGTCGATACTGACGCGCCCGCGGCCGGTCACGGGCGTGACGTGCCGGCTGCTCACCCAGAGCCCGGCCGCCTGGATCGCGGCCAGATCGCGACAGCCGCCGTCGATGACGGCACCGGCCACCCCGCGGCGGACCAGCGCCTCGGCCGCCAGCCCCCCGAGCGTCGACACGTCCGCGCCGCCGAGGTCGATGGCGACCACCGACCCGGCGCTGGCCGCGTCGATGTAGGCGCCGACGTCGAACGCCTCCGCCTGGTGGCCGCCCAGCGCGGCGGCCGACGCGCGCACGGTGACGGCCGGTCCGGCCAGCCGGCCGCTGCCGCTGCGCGGGGCGAGTCCCCGCATGACGCCGCTCAGGCCGGCCGCATCGAGCACGTCGCTCCAGGTGCTCGTCGCAATCGCTCGACATCTGGCCACGAGGTTCATCGTCATGCGCGCATTGTGCCACGGGGTCGTGGCGGGCGGGGCGTCCCGGATCGGCGACGGCCCATCAAGCCCGCGGGTCCTGGCGTCCGAACGAGACGCCCTTGTTCTCGGGTCCCACGGCGAACACGATGGCGCCGGTGAGGAGGATGGCGGCGACGAGCAGGCCCATCGCCTGGGCATAGGTGAAGTGCTCGCCGAGAAGCGCCTCGAAGTAGGTGATGCTCGACGCGCACAGCACGCCGAATTGATAGGCGAGGCCCGGAAAGAAGCCGCGCAGGTGCCCGGGCGTCAGCTCGTTCATGTGCGCCGGAATCACGCCGGCCGCGCCCTGGACGAAGAACTGCATCAGGCAGACGCCGACGATGATGAGGGCCGTCGTCGGCGCCGCGATCCACAACGGGACGATGAGCAGGCCGCCCAGGGCCGCAATCATCATCGCGCGGCGCCGGCCGACGTGATCCGAGAGCCACCCGATGGCGAGGCCGCCGAGGCACGCGCCGAGCATCGCGAGGATCGTGATATCGGCCGTCTGCTGCGGGGTGTAGAGGCGCTCGCGCTGCAGGAACGTCGGGTACATGTCCTGGGTTCCGTGCGCCATGAGGGCGATGACCGTCATCAGCAGCACGAAATAGAGAAACCGCGGCCAGTGGCTCGCGGCCGACCGGAAGTAGGTCGCCCAGTCGGTCTTGTGCTGGTGCCAGACCGGGGACTCCTTGACGTTGGTGAAGATGAAGAGCGACAGCAGGGCCGGCAGGCCGCCGAGCAGGAAGAGCGCCCGCCAGCCGTACGCGGGATAGACGAACCGGAAGGCGACCGCGGCCAGCAGGTTGCCCATCGTGTAGCCCTGCTGGAGCAGCCCCGACAGAATCCCGCGCCAGCGGACCGGCACCGACTCGAGCGCCAGCGAGGCGCCGACGCCCCACTGTCCGCCCATCGCGACGCCGAACAGCAGGCGGAGGGCCAGGAACGACCGGTAGTCGGGCGCGAGCCCCGAACCGACCGACAGCAGCGCGAACGCCAGCACGTTCAGCATCAGCGGAATCCGCCGGCCGATGCGGTCCGCCATCACGCCGAACAGCGCGGCGCCGATCGGCCGCGTGGCGAGCGCCGCCGTGATGGTCAGCGCGATGTCCGGACGGCTGACGCCGAAGGTCCGCGCGACGTCGCCGAGGACGAATGTCAGGACGAAGAAGTCGAACGCGTCGAGCGTCCAGCCCAGAAACCCGGCGATGACCGCGTTCCGCTGCGCGGCCGGCGAATGGGGCGCGGCGTGGAGGGCGTCGAGCATGCGGGAGGATACCCGAAAAATGAAATCCGGTGGTCCGCCGCCGTCCGCTGCATCGTCGCCTACTATGCGGCGCTGGACCTCGTGCCGCTGCGGAATCCGCCAGGCAGCTCGGTGACGGAGGAGCCCGATGGGCCCCACGGCTTCGACGTCCTCGACGATGCCCCTCGTTCGCAGGAAGTCATCGACCGCACCATCGCCTTCATCGCCGCCCGGCTTGGCCCGCCGACGCGGGTTGAGGTATCGTCCGTAACGTGACGGAATTCGACGAGGCGCGGCGGTGGCTGCGCACGCTCATCTGGCTCGCGGGAGCCTCCCTCCTCGCGTTCACGGCCTATCGCATGCTGCTGGTCCACCCGGACGCCAGAGAGCGCGACGCCGCCGGCCACTGCCTCCTGCGCGCCCATGTCTACACGCAGGGCGAGGGCACCGGCTACCCGCGCCGCATCATGGGCGTGCAGAATCTCGACGATGCCGACTGGAACGACGTGGCGATCGCCATCCAGGGCGTCGGTTCCACCGGTGTGCTGGCGAACCGTCCGACGGGCGAGTACGGCCTGAAACTGCCCGAGTACGACGCCACCATCGCCACGCGGCAGCGGCGGGAGGTGCCCCTCGACGAGTTCCAGCAGAATGGCGGACCGCGCTGGGCGTCGATGTCGATGCGCGTCACGCACGTCGTGGTCACCGCCAGAATCGCGGGCGAGTCGTGCCGCTATGAGACGGCGCTGCCCGAGCCGGCCTCGGGCTCCGAGTGACCCCTCGCAGTTTTCCCCCCAATCGGGTGATCCGCGCGCGTCGCGCTCCTGTCACCATGCTCCTCGAGGAGCAGACACATGGAATCTTCGCTGACGGCTTTTTCCAACCAGCTCGCCGACGCGGTGGCCGCCGCCGCGCCGAGTGTCGTGCAGGTTCACGGTCGCCGACGGCCCGCGAGTGGCGTCGCCTATTCCGCCGACATCATCGTGAGCACGATGCGCGCCGTCGGGCGCGAGGACGGCCTGCGCGTGCGGCGTGAGGGCGCGGAGGCCGTCGACGCCGAGCTCGCAGGGTGGGATCCGGCGACCGGCCTTGCCGTGCTGCGCGCCGCGGGAGCCGGCCTGACTCCCGTTCAGCTCGCCGAGCCGCCCGTGCGCGTCGGGCACCTCGCGGTCGCGATCGCGCGATCGTGGAGCAATGCCACGACCGCCAGCGCCGGCATCGTCGCCGTGATTGGCGGGCCGCTGCCGACCGGACCCCGCCGCGCGATCGAGCAGGTGATTCGCACGACGGCGCCGATGCACGACGGCTTTGCGGGCGGCGCGTTCGTGGACACGAGCGGGCGCCTGATCGGCGTCGCGACCGCCGCCTCCATTCGCGGTCTCGGCGTCGTCATCCCGTCGGCGATTGCGTGGAAGACGGCGGAGACCGTCCTCGAGCACGGGCGGGTACGGCGCGGGTACCTGGGCGTCGCCGGCCAGCCGGTTGCGCTGTCGGGGCCGCAGGCCGAGGCCGCCGGGCGCGACCGCGCCCTGCTCGTGGCCGCAATCACCGCCGGCGGGCCCGCCGATCAGTCAGGGCTGCTCGTCGGCGACGTGATGCTCGACGTCGACGGTCGGGCCGTCACGTCGCCGGAAGACCTGCTCGACCTCCTCCTGACGATGGGAGCGGGACGGCAGGCGGCCGTTCGCGTTCTGCGCGGCTCGGCGCCGGTGACGTTGACCATCACGCTCGGCGATTGTCCGGACTAGTCGGAGGTATGCGCGCCATCCTGGCCGGGGCGGCGGTCGATCGCGACCGCGTCCGCGAGGAGCTCTCGCGCACGCTCGACCTGGTGGGGGAATTCCCCTCGCTGTCGGCCGCGAGGGCGTCAGGCGTCGATCACGACGTCATCGTCGTCGCGGGGCGCCAGGAATCGGCGTCGGACGACCCGCCTGCCCTGGAGGAACCGTTGACGGCGCGCGAAATCGAGGTGCTGGAGCTCCTGGCAGAGGGGCTGCCGAACAAGGCGATCGCCGCCCGGCTGCAGATCAGCGACCAGACCGTCAAGTTCCACGTCGCCTCGATCTGCGGCAAGCTCGGCGCCGCCAACCGCACCGAGGCGGTGCGGCGAGCGGCGCGGCGCGGCCTCATCATGCTGTAGCCGCCGGCGGCCAGAACCGGTCGCCGGCCCGCCGAGGCGAACCATTGGCCCGCTCGATACGTCAAACCTCCTGTAACGCGGCCCGGTCCGGGGCCGCCAGGGAGCCAAACGGGGGGTCCATGAGCTTCTGGAACAAGCTGTTCAGCAAAAAAAAGCCACAACCAGGCCAGCGCGTCCGCGTCTGCGTCGAGTGCGGCATGCCGGTTGCCGACCACAAAGAGTGGTGCAGCATCCTGCGCGGGCAGCGGGAGTACCAATCGCCGCGCGGCGGCCGCCCGCGAAGGGGCGTAGGCCCTCCCGACCGGCCTCACCCCAGCGTCTTCTTGAAGAAGTCGATCGTCCGCTGCCAGGCCAGCTTGGCAGCGGCCTCGTCGTACCGCGGCGTCGTGTCGTTGTGGAAGCCGTGGTTGACACCCTCGTAGACGTATTCCGTGTAGGTGACGTGGTTCGCCTTAAGAGCCGCCTCGTACGCCGGCCATCCCGCGTTCACCCGCGTGTCCAGTCCCGCATAGTGGATGAGCAGCGGCGCCTTGATTCGGGCCGTCTCCTCCGCTGAGGGCTGCCGGCCGTAGAACGGGACCGCCGCCCCCAGGTCCGGAAACCGCACCGCCATCTGATTCGCCACGCCGCCCCCATAGCAGAAGCCGACGACCCCCACCTTCCCGGTGCAATCCGGGCTCGACTTCAGGTGCACCACGGCCGCGGCGAAGTCCTCGATCATCTTCTTCGGATCGAGCTTGCTCTGCATCTCACGGCCTTTGTCGTCGTCGCCCGGATAGCCGCCGAGGGGCGTCAGGGCGTCGGGGGCGAGGGCCAGAAATCCCGCTACGCCGAGCCGGCGCGCCACGTCCTCGATGTACGGATTCAGGCCGCGGTTCTCGTGGACGACGACGACGCCGGGCAGCTTGCCGTGGGCGCCGGCTGGATGGACGGAGTAGGCCCGGATGGTGCCGGACCCCTGCGGCGACGGGTAGTTGACGTACCCGGTCGTGATTCGGGCGTCGTCTTTGGGGACCTGCTGGGCGAACGCGTAGTCGGGACTGAGGCTGTCCAGAATCATCGTCGCGGTCAGTCCCCCGACCGCGTAGCGTCCCGCCTTGTCGAGGAAGTCACGACGGCTGAGTCCGCCGTGCACGTAGCGGTCGAACAGATTGAGCAGTGCCTGGTCGAAGTCCGACGCTTTCTTGCGTTCCTTCATCTGTACCTCCGCATATGCGTCGCCGGGTTTGCAGAAGATTCCGGCCGCGCGGGCCGTGCCGCGGCCATTGACGGAAAGCCGGCGCCGGACCGGGCCCTGACGCCGGTCGACCCGCGATCGGCCGGTATTTTACGCGCTCGCCGCCTGCCCCGCATCTTGCACCAACTCGCCTCCGCGATTTCCCCGACAGGAGGAGAGGCCGATGCGAGACGTGTCATTCGTCCTGAACGGCGTCTCGACCAGCGTGACCGTGGACGAGCGCCGCCCGCTGCTGTGGGTGCTCCGTGACGACCTCGGATTCACCGGCACGAAGTTCGGGTGCGGGCTCGCCGCGTGCGGCGCCTGCACCGTGCTGGTCGACCACGAAGCCGTCCGCTCGTGCGCCACGACAATCGGCGAGGTGGCCGGCAAGACGGTCGTCACGATTGAAGGGCTTGCGCGCGGCCCGAAGCTGCACCCCGTCCAGGAAGCGTTCGCGTCGGCGGCCGGCTTCCAGTGCGGATACTGCACGCCGGGCATGATCATGGGCGCCTACGGCCTGCTGCTGAAAACGCCGTCGCCGACGCGGGCGCAGATCGTCGCCGGGCTGGACGCCCACCTGTGCCGCTGCGGCGCGCACGTCCGAATTGTCCGCGCCGTCGAGGACGCCGCGGCCGCCATGAACGGGGGCACGCGATGACGCCGTACGACAGCGACATGATCGTTCCCGAAGGCTGGGGCTTCGCGCGAACGATGGACCGTCGCGAGTTCCTCACGCTGACCGGTACCGGGCTCCTGGTCATCTTCGCGGTGGATCCGCTGCTCGGCGCGCAGGAGCCCGAGCGGCTGCCCGCCGGACGCCAGGGCTATCCGACGGACCTCAACGCCTACCTGCACATCGGACCGGACGGTCGGGTCACGTCGTTCGTGGGCAAGGTGGAGCTCGGCCAGGGCACGATGACGTCGCTGCCGCAGCTCGTCGCCGAGGAACTCGACGTCCCCCTGGCCTCGGTCGACATCGTCATGGGCGACACCGACGTCTGTCCGTGGGACATGGGCACGTTCGGCTCGCTCAGCATCCGCCAGTTCGGGCCCGTGCTGCGTGCGGCCGCGGCCGAAGCCAGGGCGGTGCTGCTGCAGCTCGCGGCCGAACGGCTCGGCGTGCCGGCGACCCGGTTGCGGGTGGAGGACGGAGTCGTGATCGACCGCTCGGATCCGGCGCGGCGTATCGGATACGGCGAGCTGACCGAAGGCAAGCGGATCGAGCGGCATCTCGAAGGCCCGGCCCCGCTCGAGCCGGTGTCGGCCTTCACGATCGCCGGACGGACCGCCGTTCGGCGCGACGCTTTGGACAAGGTGACCGGCCACGCCAGGTACGCCGGCGACATCGTCCCCCGGGGCGCCCTGCACGCGCGGCTCCTTCGCCCGCCGGCCCACGGCGCGACGCTGGTCGAGGCGGACACGTCGGCGGCGGCCGCGGTGCCCGGCGCGCGCGTGGTGCGGGACGGCAGTCTCGTGGCCGTGCTCCACGCGCGTCGCGACGAGGCCGATCGCGCCCTGTCTCTCGTCAAGGCGCGCTTCACGCCGTCGCCGTCCACGCTCGACGATTCGAACGTCTTCGAGCACCTCGAGAAGGCCGCGCCTCCGGGACGCGTCGTCGCAGAGGCCGGCGGCATCGAAGAGGGCGGCGAGCTGGCGTCGGAGGTCGTCGACAGCACATATTTGGACGGCTACGTCGCGCACGCGCCGATCGAGACGCACTCGGCCGTCGCCGAGCTGGCGGACGGCCGCATGACCGTGTGGGCGTCCACCCAGACCCCGTTTCCGCTCAGGTCGCAGGTCGCGCAGGCTCTCGGGCTGCCCACCGACCGGGTGCGCGTGATCACGCCGTACGTCGGCGGCGGCTTCGGCGGCAAGAGCGCATCGCAGCAGGCGATCGAGGCGGCGCGCCTCGCCAAGCTCGCCGGCGTGCCGGTCCGCGTCGTCTGGAGCCGCGAAGAGGAGTTCTTCTTCGACACGTTCCGGCCGGCGGCGGTCGTCAAGGTGCGCGCGGGTCTCGATGCCGCCAAGACCATCGTATTCTGGGACTACCGGGTCATCGCGGCAGGCGAGCGCGGTGCAGCGCACTTCTACGACATCCCGCACCACCGAACGCTCGCCCAGGGTGGATGGAACGGGACTCCGCCGGGATTCCACCCGTTCGCCATCGGACCCTGGCGCGCTCCCGGGTCGAGCACGAATGCGTTCGCGCGCGAGTCGCACATCGACGCCCTGGCCGCCGCGGCCCTCGTCGACCCGGTGACATTCCGCCTGAACCATCTGAAGGACGCGCGCATGATTCGCGTCCTGAAGAGCGCGGCCCGGGAGTTCGGCTGGACGCCGAAGGCCTCGCCGAGCGGCCGCGGGATCGGCGTCGCCCTGGGCATCGACGCGGGCACCTATGTGGCCACGCTCGCCGAGGTCCGGGTCGACAAGGGGACCGGTCGCGTCGAGGTGCTGCGCGTGGCCTGCGCCCAGGAGATGGGCGTGGTCGTCAACCCGGACGGCGCGCGCCAGCAGATGGAGGGTTGCGTCACGATGGGGCTCGGCTATGCCCTGTCGGAGCACGTGCGGTTCGCGAACGGGAAGGTTCTGGACGGCAACTTCGACACGTACGAGCTTCCGCGCTTCTCGTCGGTCCCCGCCATCCAGACGTTCATCGTCGACGCCCCCGAGGTGCCGGCGCAGGGAGGCGGAGAACCGGCCGTCATCACGATGGGAGCGGTGCTCGCCAACGCGGTGTTCGACGCGATCGGGGCCCGCGTCCGTCAGTTGCCGATGACGCCGGAGCGGGTCAAGGCGGCCCTGGCGGTCCCGGCAAGCTCGCGCTTCTGATCGCCGTTTTCTCCACAGGCGGGCAGGAGATCAGGAGGGTCACCCAGCAGGTCAGGAGATCGTGACCTTCACGGCGAGTCGGCGGCGACATCCGGTTCACTGGGCACGAGCGGCAGGAATCGTTTCATCCGCATCCTCCATCCGCCAGTCGACCCAGTGCCGATACACGACCGACACAATCGCTGCGGCCGGAACCGCGAGAAACATGCCGGCGATGCCACCCAATTCGGCCCCCGCAAGCACGGCGAGGATGACCACCAATGGATGCGAGTGGATGCCGCGGCGAATGAGACGAGGGTAAATTACGTAGTCCTCGACCAGCCTGAGGACGCCGAGAAACAGGACAGCCCACACCGCAAGCATCGGCGCATGCAGCGCACCGATGGTGGCCGCCACGGCCGCGAGGACGAGCGGGCCGACCAACGGGATGAATTCGAGCATTCCCGCCAGTACGCCGAGCACGACGGGATAGGGAATCCCGAGCATGGCGAACCCGACACCGCAGAGAACGCCGACGAGGAGGCAGGCCAGAAGCTGCGCCCTCGTATAAGCCGCGAGCGTGGCGTTCAGCTCCTCGAACAGCCGATGACCCCGCAACTGGCCATGGCGTGGCAGGGCTCTGATGAACGTCCGCCGTAGGGTGGCCGCATCCTTCAAGAGGAAGAACGCAAGGATCGGGATCAATAGCAGCCACGGCAGGTCTGAAAGAGAGCCCACGAGCGCCAGCAACGATCCCTGAATCGATCGGACGGCGCCCTCACCCGCGGCCAGCGCCGATTGATCGATCCTCTGCCGCAGCTCGCGGGGGATCCGCAAACGTTCGTAATACCGAGACCAGCCATGCTCCCACGTGACGATCGACTCTGCATACGCGGGAGCACGCGCAACGATATCGTCGATCTGCCCGGTCGCGCTGGGCAGCAACAGCGCCGCCCCTCCTGATACGCCGCCTGCGATGAGCACATAGACGAGAACAATGGCGGCCGCACGCGACAAGCGACGCGGCCGGCCCGCGATACGAATCGGGCGGCCCGCGAGCTGCACGAGTGGCGCCACCACGTACGCGAACAGCGCGGCGAGCGCTAAGACGAAGACGACCGATGCGAGCCTATGCAGCATCCAGAAGCCAAGTGCCACGGCAACGATGATGAGAATGATCTGCAGGACAACGCGCGTCTGCGACGGCGCCGCCACGCGATCGATTCCAGTCGGCGCCGGGCGGACGCGGTTCTCAGCCGGTGCAAATCGAGCGGGGACGACCTGCCGTTCTACCGGACTTGGCTTGAGTTCTGCGGCGCAGGCCAGCTCATTCATGATGCTGTCGTACCCGTACCTTACGCGTGCGTCAGTACGCGAGGTGTACAGAAGAGGACAGACCTTGGCTGGTGCTCACGTGGATCGGCTGGATCTGGTGGCACGTGCGGATGGATCCGGACGGGAAGGCGGGTCGGGTGGTCGTTCGTCACCGCTTCACGGCTTTGCCGACCCGCGTATTCGCATCGCCCGCCTTGCGCTCATTCTTGTTCCACATCTGAAGCCCTACGACGTGCTGTCCCGCTCTGTTCGATGCCGCTATGCCAACGTACGCCGGCCGCTCAGCAGCCCGACGACGAACAACACAACGGCCATGACCAACAGCACATGGACGATCGGGCCGATCGTAAACGTCCCGACGAGGCCCAGCAGCCAGGCGATCAGGAGAATGACGGCGATGGTGTACAGCATGGTGTCCGGCCTTTCAACTGCGAGCCGCCCTGTCGCCCGTGACACGAGCGAGAGGTGACACGCGAATCCTACACGGACAGTCTGCAGCAATCGCCGGCACCTGTCTGTGCGTTTTCGCACAGGGTGCACATGACGGAGTCGCTGCGATCCCGCGAACGCGCCTCGCGTCAGTCGTGCAGGATGACGGTGAGGAGGGAATGATTGACCTTGAGGCCGCCGTTGTACTCGATGAAACCGAGCTTCTTGAACTTGTTCATGAAGAAGTTCACGCGCGCGCGCGTCGTGCCGATCATTTCCGCGAGCGTTTCCTGAGAGATGCGCGGCAGCACACGATGGTTCTGATCTGGCTTGCCGTAACGTGCCAGCAGCAGCAGCGCGCGGGCCAACCGCTTCTCGCTGGGATTGAACAACTGGTCGACCAGGTCCTCTTCGATGCGAATGTTCCGAGCCAGCATATACGTGATGAAGCGGTCCGACAGCGCGTGCTGATCATGAAGCCGGCGAATCATCAGCTCTTTCGGGATGACCAGCACCGTCGTCACGGTCATGGCAGTCGCAGCCTCCAGGCGAACGGCATGACCGGCCAGCGCCCGCTCCCCGAAGAAATCGCCCGGACCCAGCATCGCCACGACGGCCTCTTTGCCTTCGTGCGACAGCACCGAGAGCTTGACGGCGCCCTCCTGAATGTAGAAGACGCTGTCGGACGGATCGGCCTGGGAAAACATGACGTCGGTGGCTTGATACGTGACAATCGTTCGCCCCTCCCCTGCGGAACGGAGAAACGCGTCCACGTCGAACGCCGGCCGCTGTTTGACTTTCATGAACGTCGTGGTCGTTCCCATTATCGCGCCAATCGCGTGATCAGGTCGACCCAAAGAGCGCACCGATGTCTTCCCGATCGGCGGCTGACAGCGCCATCGCGAGCGCGGCAAGGGCATCGTCGAGGTGCGCGGGACGGCGGGGGCCGACGATAATCGCGTCCATGCGCGGATGGCCGAGCGCCCAGGCGAGCGCCAGGCTGCCCATGGAGACGCCGCGCGCCGACGCTTCGGCGTCGAGCGCCGCCAACCCGGCGTAGACCGCCTCGCGCTCGAAGTGTCGGTACGGCTCGGGCCTGAGCGTCATGCGCGAGCCGTCCGGATAGGAGCCGGCCCGCCGGTACTTGCCGGACAGCCACCCGCCTGCGAGCGGACTGAACGCCGTGAACCCGAGGCCGTGCGCCTCGCAGAGCGGAAACATCTCGCGCTCGGCCCCGCGTTCGAGGAGGCTGTACGAATTCTGCACCCACCCGAACCGGACGAGTCGACGCGCGTCGCTGGCGGCCAGCGCGTGCGACAGGCGCCAGGCTTCGATGTTGCTGGCTCCGACGTACAGGACCTTGCCCGCGCGGACGAGGTCGTCGAGCGCGCCGAGCGTCTCCTCGATCGGGGTGTCGGGGTCGGGCTCGTGAATCAGATAGAGGTCGATGCGATCCGTCTCGAAGCGGCGGAGGCTGGCTTCGGCCTGCCGCAGGATGTGGCTCCGGGACAGCCCGCGGTCGTTCGGCCCGGGACCGACCGGGTTGAACACCTTCGTGCTGAGGAGCACGCGGTCCCGGCCGCGCGAGCCCCGCGCCCTCAGCCAGCGGCCGATGTACGACTCGCTGCGGCCGCCGCCGTAGGCGTCGGCCGTGTCGAACAGGTTGATGCCCGCTTCGAGCGCACGGTCCATCAGGTCGAACGCCTCTGCTTCGCCTTCCCCCATGCCGTAGAAGGCGGGCGCCGATCCGACGCCGCCGAAGTTGCCGCACCCGAGCGCCAGGCGTGAAATCTTGAGGCCGGAGGTTCCAAGCCTGCGGTACTCCATAGCCCGAGAAGGGTACTCGCACGGGCCCGGCATTGCCACCGCGAGGCCTCGGGCGCGCGGTGTAAGATGGCGCCGATGACTTCGATTCTTCGCGTCGCCCTCGCGTGCGTCACGGGACTCGCGGCTGTCGGCCAGGCCACGACGCCGGCAACGCCCGTTCTCGACAATCCGCAGGTTCGCGTGTTCAAGACCTCGGACGCTTCGCGCGCGGGGGTCGACAGCCGAGCGGGCGTCGTCGTGCCGCTCGAGCATCCCGAGCGGACGGCGTGGGCCGACGATGTGTCGAAGCCGTCGCCAGGTGAGGACGGCGAACTGGTGATCGTCGTGCCGAAGCACGTCGGCGCGCCGGCCCCGGAAGCGCCGGGGTCGCAGCCCGGTCAGGCGCCCTTCGTCGGCATGAGCTTCAAGAGCCTGTTGCAGCACGGCAACGTGTCGGTGCTGCGCGCGCGGATGGATGTCGGCGCGCGCGAGGGCTTCCACACGCATGCCTCCGACACCGTGGTCGTGCACTTGTCGGGGGGCGAGATCGAGGACACGGCGGAGGGCGCCACGAAGGTCAACCGCTGGAAGCACGGTGACGTCGAATTCGAGGCGCGCGGGTCGAGCCACTCGGCGCGGAACGTCGGGCAGGCGGTGGACGTCGTGCTCGTCGCGCTCGGGCCGTCGCGGTGAGCGGACGCCTCCGACGGATCCTCGGTGTCGGCTTCGGACTGGCGGTCATCCTCGGCAGCACGCTCGGCATCGGCATCCTGCGTACGCCGGGCCTGGTGGCCGGACAGATCGCGACGCCGGCGGCCATCCTGACGGTCTGGCTCGCCGGAGGCCTGTACACCCTGCTCGGCTCGATCTGCTTCACCGAGCTCGGCACGATGCTCCCGCAGGCCGGCGGGTACTGACGTGTACGCGCGGCGGGCGTTCGGCGACACGGTCGGGTTCGCGGTCGGCTGGTCCGACTGGCTCACCTACTGCGCGGTCCTCGGCTATCTGTCGATTGGGATGGCCGAGTTCGCCGCCATCCTGGCGCCGCAGCTGTCGGCGTTCGTCCGGCCGATCGCCATCGGCGCGCTCGTCGCATTCGTCGCGCTGCAGTGGCTCGGCCTCAAGGTCAGCAGCCGTTTCCAGGAATGGACCACGGCGCTCAAGTTCGTCGCGTTTCTCGGGCTCGTCGCCGCCTGCCTGGTGCTCTCGGCCGGCCGCCGTCCCGACGCCGCGTCGGTGGCGGCGGTCCCCGCACCGGCCATGACGCTCGCCGGCCTCGTGATTGCGCTCCAGTCGGTGACGGTCACCTACGGCGGATGGCAGAGTGCGCTCTACTTCGCGGAGGAGGACCGCAATCCGTCGCGCAACCTTCCGCGATCGATGATCGGGGGCGAGGCGCTGGTCATCATCGTCTATGTGCTGGTCAACGTCGCGCTGCTGTCCGTGCTGAGGGTCCCGGCGCTCGCGCGGTCGACGCTCGCGGCCTCCGACGCCGCCCAGGCGCTCGTCGGCGGGCGCGGCGGCCAGATCGTGACCATCCTGTCGCTCCTCTCGCTGCCGCCGGCGCTCAATGCAATCATGATGATCGGGACGCGCATCCTGTTCGCGATGGGCCGCGACCACCTGCTGTGGCGGCGGGCCGCCGACGTCAACGCCGGCGGCACGCCGACGGTCGCCACGCTCGTCACCACGGCCATCGCGGTCGGCCTGATTGCGACCGGGACGTTTCAGCGCCTCGTCGCGATCGCGTCGTTCTTTCTCGTGGCCAACTACTTCGTCTGCTGCCTGGCGCTCGTGGCGCTGCGAAGGACGGAACCGGCGCTCGCGCGGCCGTTCAGGGCGTGGGGCTATCCCTGGTCGGCCTGGGTCGTCCTGGCGGGCGCGGCCGCCTTCCTCGGCGGCGCGCTGGTCGGGGACACGATCACGAGCGGCGCCGCCCTGGCCCTGGCCGCCGTCGGACTCGCCGGCCATCTCCTGTGGGCGCGCCGCCATTCGGCGGAGCCTGCGGGCGGGCCGATGAGCGCTCTTCGGCCGTGACCCGGACCGCCGCCATGCTGCGAGTCACCGACTCCCTCGCGCTCGACGAACGAGACATCCAGGAGCGATTCGTTCGCGCCTCGGGTCCGGGGGGGCAGAACGTCAACAAGGTCGCGACGGCCGTGGAGCTGCGCTTCGACCTCCGCGCCGCCGCGCTGCCACAGGACGTGAAGGACCGGCTGGCCGCCCTGGCCGGGCAGCGCCTCACCTCCGACGGCGTGCTCCTGATCGACAGCCGCGAGCACCGGACGCAGGCGCAGAACCGCGAGGCCGCCCTGACGCGGCTCGTCGCGCTCGTGCGCCAGGCGGCGAGGCGGCCGAAGAAGCGCCGGCCGACGAAGCCGGGCAAGGCCGCCCGCGAGAAGCGCCTGACGTCGAAGAAGCGACGCGGCGAGATCAAGTCGCTCCGCGCGCGCCGCGGCCGCGACGAGTGAAGCCGGCGCCGGTGCCTCGCCGGATGGAGGCGCGGACATGACCGATCCGCCACGCGCCGGCAGCAGTTCCGAAACCGTCTGGCATGCGGTGCCCCCCGACGCCGTCCTCGCTGCGCTCGGGAGCAGGGCGACCGGGCTCTCGACCGAGGAAGCCGCGCGGCGGCTGGCGCGCGTCGGCCCGAACCGTCTGATCCAGGCCCCGCCCGCCTCGGCCTGGTCGATTCTCCGCGCCCAGCTCGCCAGCATCGTCGTCGTCCTGCTCGCCGCGGCGGCGCTGGTGTCGCTCGCGCTCGGCGACCACGTGGAGGCGGCGGCCATCGGCGTCGTGCTGCTCGTGAACACCCTCATGGGCTTCCTCACCGAGCTCCGCGCGCGCCGCGCGATGGAAGGGCTGCTGCAGTTCGAGACGGCGCGCGCCGTCGTGGTCCGCGACGGCCGGGCCACCGTCGTCGAGGGTCAGTCGCTGGTGCCCGGGGACATCGTCGAGCTGCGCGCCGGGCAGTCCGTGCCGGCCGACGCGCGTCTGATCCAGGCGATCGACCTGCGCACGGTCGAAGCGCCGCTGACCGGCGAGTCGCTGCCGGTCGCCAAGCGCCTCGATGAGGCGCTCGAGGACGACACGCCCCTCGCCGAGCGCGTGACGATGGTCTACAAGGGGACGACGGTGGCGGCGGGGACCGCACGCGCGGCGGTCGTCGGCACCGGAGCGGCGACCGAGATCGGGCGGATTGGCGCGCTCGTCGCCGGCATCGAGGAAGAACGTACGCCGCTCGAGCGGCGGCTCGACGTGCTCGGGCGACGGCTCGTGTGGCTCGCCCTCGGCGTCGCGGCGCTGGTAGCCGGCCTCGAAGCCCTGCACGGATTGCCCATCGGGCTGGTCGTCGAAACCGGCATCGCGCTGGCGGTCGCCGCCGTCCCCGAGGCGCTGCCCGCGGTTGCCACCATCGCGCTCGCCGTCGGGCTGCGGCGCATGGCGCGCCGTCACGCGCTCGTTCGACGCCTGCCATCGGTCGAGGCGCTCGGCTCGACGACGATTGTCTGCACGGACAAGACCCGGACATTGACGTCCGGCGACATGACCGTCGTGCGCGTGTGGACGGCGGACGAGACCTTCGACCTGGCCGAGGGTCCGGCGCGGCCGGCCGACCGGCGGCTGGCGCGCGCGCTCGAGGCGGCCGTGCTCGCGAGCCGCGAGCCCGCGGCGCACGACGGCCGGCACGCGGGCGGCCCGGTGCGCGATCCGGTGGACCTGGCGATCGTGCGCGTGGCGGCCGGCCACGGCATCGATGCCGCGCGCCTGATGGCCCGACGGCCGGCCGTCGGCCTCGTGCCGTTCTCGAGCGAGCGGAAGCTCATGGCGTCCTTCGTCGACGCCGACGGCTCCGTGGTGGCGTACGTCAAGGGGGCGCCGCGCCGGATTGTCGAGCTGTGCGATCGCGCGCTGACGGGCGCCGGCGAGCGCCCCATCGACGCGCCCCTGCACGAGCGGCTGCTCGCCGAAAACGACGCGATGGCCGCCGACGGCCTGCGCGTCCTGGGCGTCGCCTCCGGCCGGGTGGATCGGGCCGAGGAGGCGTCGCTTGCCGGGCTCGTGTTCGTCGCCTTCGTCGGGATGATGGATCCGCCGGCCGAGGGCGTGAAAGCGACCATCGCGCGGCTGCGCGGCGCCGGCCTCCGGACCCTGATGCTGACCGGCGACCAGCGCAAGACGGCCACCGCCGTCGGCCGATTGCTCGGCCTCCTCGACTCGGACGACGACGTGCTCGACGGCCGGGAGCTGCGCGGGCTGGACGCCGACGGCCTGGCCGGCGTCCTGGCGCGCGTCGCGGCGATCAGCCGGGTCACCCCGGAGGACAAGCTGACCGTGGTGGACGCGCTCCGGTCGCAGGGGGAAATCGTCGCCATGCTCGGCGACGGCGTCAACGACGCCGCCGCGCTCAAGAAGGCCGACGTCGGCGTGGCGATGGGCATGCGCGGCACCGACGTCGCGAAGGAGGCCGCGGCCATCGTGCTGCAGGACGACCGCTTCGAGACGATCGCCGCCGCCGTCGAGGAGGGCCGGGTCGTCTTCGACAACATCCGGAAGTTCGTGTTCTATCTGTTCAGCTGCAATCTCGCAGAGATCATGGTCCTGTTGGCGGCGGGGCTCGCCGATCTGCCGCCGCCCCTCGTGCCGCTGCAGCTCCTCTGGATCAACATCGTGACCGACTCGCTGCCGGCCCTGGCGCTGGCGGTCGAGCCTGGCGACGCCGACGTCATGCACCGTCCGCCGCGCGATCCGCACGAGGCGATCCTGTCGCGCGCGTTCCTCCTCAGCATCACCTTCTACGGGACGCTCATCACGGCAGCGACGCTCGCGGCGTTCGGGTGGGCGCGGATTCACGCGCCGGTCCATGCGGGCTCGATCGCCTTCATGACGCTCGCCCTGGCGCAGGTGTTCCACCTTGGCAACGCCCGCAGCCACGGCGCGGTCGTGTCGCCGCGCCGGGCGCTCGGCAATCCCTACGCCCTCGGCGCGGTCGCCGTCACCGTCGCCCTGCAGGTGCTGGCCGTGGAATGGCCGGGCCTGGCCCGCGTGCTGCACGTCACCGACCTCGGCGCGCGCGAGTGGGCGGTGTCGGTCGGCCTGTCGCTCCTGCCGGCCGTCGTCGGGCAGGCGATGAAGATGGGACGGCGGCGATGAACGCCCTGGCGGTGGTCGCGATCGAGTTTCTCGCCTGCTCGCTGCTGATCATGTGGTCGGGCGTCCGGCTGTCGCATTACGGCGACATGATCGCGGAGAAGACCGGCCTCGGCGGGACCTGGATCGGGCTGCTGCTGATGGCGGCGGTGACCTCGCTGCCCGAGCTCGTCACGGGCGGCAGCGCCGTCCTCGTCTTTCACGTCACCGACATCGCGGCCGGCGACGCGATCGGCAGCTGCATGTTCAACCTGGTCATCCTGGCCCTGCTGGACTTCCCCAATCCCGAGCCGCTGACAACGCGCGTGCACCAGGGGCACGTGCTGACGGCGGCGTTCGGCATCCTGCAGCTGGGACTGGTGGGCCTGGCGATTCTCGCGGGCCCCCACGCGCCGATGATCGGCTGGGTGGCCGTTCACAGCCTGCTGTTCATCGGACTCTACGCGCTCGCGATGCGCACGATCTTCGTCTTCGAGCGGCGGCGGCTCGCCGCCGTCAGTCGCGACCTCGCCGAGCAGCAGCAGTACGCCGGGGTCAGCCTGACGCGCGCCGTCGCGCTCTACGCGGGCACCGCGGCGGTCCTGGTGGCCGCGGCGATCTACCTCCCCGGACTCGGCGGCCGGCTGGCGAACGCCACGGGATTCAGCGAGAGCTTCGTCGGCAGCCTCTTCGTCGCCGCCTCGACCTCGCTTCCCGAGATTATGGTGTCGATTGGCGCCGTGCGGATGGGCGCCGTCGACATGGCCGCGGCCAACCTGTTCGGGAGCAACCTGTTCAACGTCGCCATCCTGGGCATCGACGACGTGCTCTACACACGCGGCTCGCTGCTCGCGGCGGTGTCGCCGGCGCACCTGGCGACGATCGTGACGGCGATCATGATGACCGCCGTCGCGGTCGCCGGGCTCACCTACCGCGCGTCGAACAAGCGACACCGCCTGTCGTGGGACGCGGTCGCGATCGTCACGCTCTACGCGATCGGCGCGTTCCTGATGCAGCTCCTCGGCTGACCCCCGTCAGAACTCCAGCCTCGCCGCGATCTGCGCGGTCCTCGGCTGCAGCGTCGCGAGGATCTTGTCGAAGCTCGCCCCGTTCGTGATGGCGAAGTTGGTCACGGCATTCGAGTTGAGCACGTTGAACAGATCGAACATGAGCTGCACCCGGTGGACGCCGAGCCTGAACGACCTGTCGGCCCTGAGGCCGACCAGCGGCACCGTGTCGGAACGGTGACCGCTGATGTCGTCGAAGAAGAAGGTCTGGGTGCCGGCATTCGGGAGCGCGACCGAGACGAGGCGCGTGTACGGCCAGCCGCTCTGCACCTGCACGTTGGCGCCGACGCCGATCTCGTAGGGAAACTGGTACCGTCCCGAGACGTGCGCCTGCCAGTTCGTGCTGGTCTGCCGGTTGCCGACGGCCGGGTTCACGTTCTGGAAGTAGCCGATGTTCAGCGGATCGGTCCGGAACGGGCTGGTCGTCGCGCTGTTCGCGCGCAGCTCGTCGCGCCAGAGGTAGTCGAAGCTGCTGTCGAGGAACAGGCCGCCGGGGAACCGCTTGTTGAACGCCAGCTCGAAGGTGTCGTAGTTGTCGTGATCGCTGGCGATGTTCGTGAACTGGTTCTGCACGACGCCGCGCAGCGAGGCCGGGATGTCCTGGAGCGTGATGGTCTGCTGGCCCGCCACGGTCCCCTTCGAGTTGTTCGGGTCGAACGCAATCAGCGTGACCGGCACGTCGATCGGCACCGTGAACTGGCCTTCGCGGGCGATGTTGATGTTCGCGTACCCGTTTCGCACCTGCTTGCGCACGTAGGAGACGCGGAGCGACGACTCGCCCCAGAACTGTCGGTCGTACGACAGGTCGATCTCGTCGGTGTGCGGCACCTTCAGGCCGGAGTCGAGTCGGGTCGTCGTGCCGCCGGTCGTGGACACCAGCGGGCCGAGCTCCTGCGTGCCGTCGTAGAGGCCGTTGCCGTTCAGGTCGACGAACCTGTAGGTGCGCGAGTTGGCGCCGCCCGGGTTCAGGTTCGCGAAGTCCTGCGCCAGATTGTTGTAGTAGCGGCCCCAGAACGCCTTGATCGCCGACCGGCCGTCGCCACGCGGATCCCAGCTGACGCCGAGCCTTGGCGCGACGCTGTTGCGGACCATCAAGGTCCGGCCCGGAATCGTCGTCGCGTCGAAGATGTCGCCGAGGAGCGGCTTGTTGACCGACGGCTCGAAGTACGGCCGCTGTCGATCGTAGCGGACGCCGGCGGTGATCGTGAATCGCTCGGTGGTCGACCACCGGTCCTGAAGGTACAGCGACACCCGCCGATTCCGGTTGTCGGCTCCGGTCCAGTCGGTGCCGAGCGTGGCGGGGTCGCCGTAGTTGAACAGCTGGATCTGATCCGGCTTGCCGTTCAGGTCCTGGTAGTACACGTCGCCCGACTCGCCGGTGTTCTGCACCAGCTGGGCATCGTCGATCCACTCGACGCCCGCCTTGAGGTCGTGGCTGCCCATGGCCGTCGGCAGGAAGTAGGTGGCCGACCCGAAGATCTGCGGCTTGTTGCGCTCGATCACGAACGGACCGTTGCCGCCGGCCGCCGCCCACGCCGCGCCGGTCTGGGCCCCGGTCGCGCGATCGATGCGCGGCGGGTTGGTCCGGAAGTCGACGAGGGGCCCTTCGGGGAAGTGATAGCCGAAATCGCCGACGTTGACCTCCGAGAACAGGCGGTTGCTCCAGACGCGCTGCCACTTGCCGTTGTACATGTGGGTGGAGCTCGCCTGCGTGACCGTCGACTCGGGGCTCGTCAGCGCCGACAGGTTCCGGTTGGGCGTCTTCAGGCGCCCGAGCTGGTAGTAGCCGATGACCGTGTCCTTCCGGCTCGCCTTCCAGGTCTCCTTCGTCGTGTAGTTGTTGTAGAAGCCCTGGTAGGTCGCCCGGTCGTGCGGCACGCCGGAAATGTCCTCGTCGATCGTGAAGTGGTTGTACGCGCCGAAGAACCACAGCCGGTCGCGCGCGATCGGACCGCCGAGATCGGGGTGGAGCTCCCAGAACTTGTTGTTCGGCACGCCCGTGAACCCGCGCGCCGAGGTCGCCGCGTCGATGTTGGAGCCGATGAGCCCCTTCGGCTCGTAGGCGGCGTGCAGCAGTCCCCTGAATTCGTTGCCCCCACTCTTGATCGTCGAGATGACCGCCGCGCCCGGCGTGTTCATCGTCACGTCCTGGCCGGCGGCGCTGACCGCGATCTCGTTCTGCGCGTAGTAGTCCTGGTAGAACCCGGCGCCGCCGCTGCCCTCGGTCGTGTCCACGCCTTCGGTCACGATCCGCGACTGGCTGCGAATGCCGAACGCCTCGTAGCCGCTCTGCTCGCTCTTATGACTGCCGCCGACGTCGTAGCCCTGCATCCGGACGCCCGGCGAGCGCGCCAGGGCGCTCCACAGGTCGGTCGCCGTCGGCACGCCGATCAGCTTGTCGGTGTTCAGCGTCGATCCGACGGCCGTCGTCTGGGTGTCGACGAGCGGCGCCTCGGCGGTCACCGTCACGCTTTCCTGCAGCGACCGCACCTGGAGCTGCGCGTTGACGGTCAGCGTCTGGCCGAGGCCGAGCACGATGTTGGTCCGCCTGAAGCTCTGGAATCCGCTGAGCTCGAAGGTCAGGGTATAGACGCCCGCCGGCAGCGAGGCGAATCGATAGCTGCCGTTCGGCTCGGTGACGGC
Source organism: uncultured Acidobacteriota bacterium (assembly GCA_963840225.1). Taxonomy (GTDB): domain Bacteria; phylum Acidobacteriota; class Vicinamibacteria; order Vicinamibacterales; family CAVVIG01; genus JBLMXQ01. The sequence goes on along the minus strand of CAWIYH010000002.1, from coordinate 1,174,262 downwards.
GCTCTGGCCGCCGATGAGCGCGGGCGACGCGGCGGTGACGGTCACGCCGGGCAGCACGGCCGCCTGGGCATCCGTGACGACGCCGGTCAGCGCGCTGTTCTGTTGCGCGTCTGCCGACGCCGCCACGAGAGACACGAGCACGACGAGCCATGACGACAAGAGCCGCATGCGCATGGGGGTCCTCCGAGGGCCGCTGGTGAGGTTTGCGTGCGGGACACTGCAGGCGATGTTGATGCGCGGAGCGTACGGCCGCGCCGGACCGGGCGTCAAGAATCCGTCGTTGATTTGCGTGCAAATCGACTCTTCGGACCGGTGCAACGCGGGTTGCCTCTGCGCGATCGGTTCAGATAGCATCCGGCGCTATGAAACGGATCTTTCCTTCAGGCGCCGCAGCCATCGCGCTGGCGACGTTGACGATGGCCGTGCTGGCGGGCGCCGACGCCCGTCTGATGGGGCGCCCGCCGTCGGACGGCGCTCGTGCTCAATCGACCGCGGCGCCGCACGCCGCTCCCCCGCGATCCACCGAGCCGTTCAACGTCGTCGAAAAGACGATTCCCGAGATGCAGGCGGCGATGAAGGCGGGGCGGCTGACGTCGCGCCAGCTCGTGACCCTGTACCTCGCGCGCATCGGCATGTACGAGGACCGGCTGCACGCCGCCGTCTACGTCAACCCGAACGCGTTGAAGGAGGCCGACGAGCGCGACCGCGAACGGGCCGCCGGGCGCGTGCGCGGGCCGCTGCACGGAATTCCGGTCGCCCTCAAGGACAACATCCACACGACGAACATGCCGACCTCGGGCGGCGCGCTGGCGTTCCAGAACTACGTGCCGCCCTACGAAGCCACGCTGACGAAGAACCTCGAGGCGGCCGGCGCCATCATCATCGCGAAGGCCGGCCTCTCCGAGCTCGCCAACTTCGTGGCCGGCGCGCCGACGCCGATGCCGGGCGACTACAACGCCGTCGGCGGCCAGGGCTACAACCCCTTCGACCCGCGCAAGGATCCGCGCGAGGCGACCTTCGACGGCCGCCCCGCGATGAACACGGGCGGCTCGAGCTCGGGCATCGGCACCTCGGCCAACCTCTGGGCGGCCAACGTCGGCACCGAGACGTCCGGCTCGATCCTCAGCCCGTCCAACCAGACGATGCTGGCGGCGGTGAAGCCGACGGTCGGGCGCGTGAGCCGCTGGGGCGTCATTCCAATCACGGCCGACCAGGACACCGCCGGACCGATGGCCCGGACCGTCACCGACGCGGCCATCATGCTCGGCGCGCTCGAGAGCCCGGCGCCCGACCCGAACGATCGCGCGACGTCCCGCTGCACGCCGCCGCCCAACCGCGACTACACCCAGTACCTGAAGGCCGACGCGCTCAAGGGCGCGCGAATCGGCATCCCGCGGGCGTTCTACTACGACCCGGTCACGCCGCCGGGCGCCAGCGAGCCGCGGGGCGGCCTGAACCCCGCCCAGGCGAAGTCGATGGCCGACGCCATCGCCGTGCTGAAGGCGCAGGGCGCCGTGATCGTCGACCCGGCCGACATCCCGAGCGTGCTGGCAAAGGACCCGTCGAAGAACATCGTCGACTGGAACTTCTGCTCGGGCGCCAACCAGGCGAAGGGGCGCGACGCCGGCTGCACGATCGTCGTGAAGTACGGGATGAAGCGTGACTTCAACACGTGGCTCTCCACGCTCGGCGACTCGGCTCCGGTCGAGACGCTGACCGGGCTGCGGGAATGGAACCTGGCGCACACGCGGGCCAATGCCATCCGCTACGGGCAGTCGCGGCTCGACGTCTCGGACGAGATGGACGTCGATCGCGATCGCGCGCGCTACGAGATCGATCGCGCCAAGGACCTCGAGATGAGCGCGACCAACGGCATCGACGCCGTGATGAAGGCCGAGCGTCTCGACGCGCTCCTCTTCCCCGGGCCGAGCGGGGCGGGGATTGCCGCCCGTCCGGGCTATCCGACGGTCATCGTCCCCTTCGGCCTCATCCCGAACGATCCCAAGCCGCCGTTTCCCGCAGGCTTCGACGCGAAGCCCGAACCCTACGGCGTCAGCTTCACGGGCATGGCCTGCAGTGAGCCGCGGCTGCTCGGCCTCGCGTACGCCTTCGAGCAGGCCACACACCGCCGCGTCGCGCCGCCGGGAGCGCCGTAGAACGCCGGGCCGCGGGCTCAGGAACAGGGATGAAGGGTCAGTCGCATCGCAGCGCCGCCATCGGGTCGACACGCGTGGCCCGACGGGCGGGCACGTAGCACGCGAGCAGCGCCACCGCGAACAGCAGGGCCGACACGGCGGCGAACGTCGCCGGGTCGGCCGGCTGCACGCCGTACAGGAAGCTCGTCATCGTGCGGAGCAGGGCGAGCGACGCCGCGACGCCGAGCGTGACGCCGAGCGCGGCCACGCGGGCCCCCTCGCCGAGCACCATCGCGAACACGCGCCGGCGCGGCGCGCCGAGCGCCATGCGCACGCCGATTTCCTGCGTGCGCTGCGCGACGGAGGCCGACACGGCGCCGTACAGGCCCACGCACGCCAGCGCCAGCGCCAGCCCGCCGAACGCGCTCAGCAGCAGCATGGCGAACCGCGGCGGCCCCAAGGCGTCCGCCGCAATCGCCTCGAGCGTCTCGACGTTCGCCATCGGTAGGTCCGGATCGATGGCTTGAATCGCCGCGCGCGCGTGGGACGCCGCCGACGCCGGATCGGCCGTCGTGCGCAGCGCGACGTGCATGGTCTGCATTGACGGCCACGGCTTCTGCGTGAAGGGCACGTACATCTCGGGCCCGGGCTCCTCGCGGAACGACTGGTGCTTCACGTCCGCCGCGACGCCGACGATCGTCATGTCGAACGAGTAGATCGGCAGGCTCACGGCCTTCCCGACGACGTCCTGGCCGGGCCAGTACCGCCCGGCCATCGCGGCGCTGACGATCGCCACCCTCCGCGAATCGGCCGTGTCGGTGTCGAGAAAGCCGCGGCCGCGCAGGATTGGCGTCCCCACGGCCGCAAAGTATCCGGGCGAGACGATGGTGTAGGCGGCGAACGGCGGCACGCGATCGGAGGCCGCCTGGCGCCCCGGAATCCGCACGCCGGTGCCCTCGCCGGCCCCGTCCATCGGCACCGTTTCGCCGATGCCCGCCGCGCGCACGCCCGGCAGCGTGCGCAGGCGCTCCAGCACCGATTGGTACAGCCGCACCATTCGATCGGCGTCGTCGTACTTGGCGGGCGGCAGGGTCAGCTCGAAGGTGAGGACGTGTGCGGCGTCGAATCCGCCGCCGGCCCGCAGCAGGTGCACGAACGTCCGCACCAGGAGGCCCGAGGCGGCGACCAGCACGAGCGCCAGGGTGACCTCCGCGACGAGCAGGATCCGATGAAGGCCCGATCCGCGAACGCTTCCGCCGCGACCGTCCTTGAGGGAACCGCCGATCCGATCGCCGGTGGCCGCGAGCGCCGGCGCCAGTCCGAAGAGCAGGCCGGTGGCGCACGAGAGGACGAGGCAGAAGCCGAGCGCCGGCAGATCGACGGCGATCCCGGTGAGGCGCGGAATGCTCGGCGGTCCGAACGCCCGGACCATCGCCACTCCGCCCCACGCCAGCAGTATGCCGGCCGCGCCGCCCGCCATCGCCACGAGCAGGCTTTCGACGAGGAGCTGGCGCGCCAGCTGCCCGCGCCCCGCGCCGAGCGCGGCGCGCAGGCGGAACTCACGCGCGCGTCCCAGCGCCCGCGTCAGGAGCAGGTTGGCGACGTTCGAGCACGCGATCAGCAGCACGACGCCGACCGCCGCGAACAGCAGCAGGAGCGGCTGCCTGGCGCGCCCGTCGGCCTGTCGCCGGAGCGGCGTGACGCGCGCGTGGAACCAGCCCTTGGCCCGCGGGAACAGCTTCTCCATCTGCGGCGCGAAGAGGTCGAGCTCCGCCTGCGCCTGCTCCCGGGTGGCGCCGCGAGCCAGCCGGCCGACCGCCGCCAGCTCCGACGGCTCGCCGCGCGCCGGCATTCCGTCGGGCAGCGCCAGCGGTGTCCAGAGGGCCGCCTCGCGCGGGAACGAAAAGACCGCCGGCATCGGCACACCGCGCGGAAACGCGAATCCGGGCGGCATCACGCCGACGACGCCGTACGGGGCGCCGTTGAGATTGACGGCGCCGCCCATGATGCCCGGGTCGGCGCCGAACCGCTCGCGCCACAGCCGGTCGCTCAGGATGACGACCCGCTCGTGCCCGGGCTGGTCCTCCTCGCGCGTGAAGACGCGCCCGAGGGTCGGGACGACGCCGAGCGACGGCAGGAACCCTTCGGACACGCGCAGGCCCTCGAGCCGGACCGGCCCGCCGGCGCCCGTCAGGTTGAACTGCGCGCCGACGAACGCCCCGAGGTGGGCGAAGGTGCGGGTCTGGCCGGCGAACCGGAGGAAGGGATAGCGCGACCACGGCACCTCGTCGAATCCGACGTCGACCCCGCGGGGCGGCTGCAGCGACAGGAAGGCCACGCGATCGGCTTCGGGATACGGCAGCGGCTTGAGCAGGACGCCACGCACCACGCTGAACACGGCGGTGCTCGCGCCGATGCCGAGCGCGAGCGTCAGAACCGCGATGGCGGTGAAGGCGGGATCGGCGCCACAGCGGCGAACCGCGTGGCGGAAGTCGCGAGCGACGGCCTCGAGCAGCCCGATGCCGCGCGCGTCGCGGCACTCCTCCTTCACTTGATCGACGCCGCCGAAGGCGATCCGGGCCCGCCGTTCGGCCTCGGCGCGGTCGCATGCTCCCGCCGAGTACTTCTCCACGAGCGCTTCGAGGTGCGCGCGAATCTCGTCGTCGAGCTCCGCCTCGACGACGGGGCGGCGGAAGAGCGCGCGGAGGCGGAAGAGCAGATCGGCGATCACGGCCGCGCTCAGGCGGTCTCGAGCACGCGGCCGACGGCGGCGACCAGCGCGTGCCAGGCGGAGGTTTCCGACTCGAGCTGCTGGCGGCCGCGGCGGGTGAGCTCGTAGAACTTCGCGCGGCGGTTGTGGTCCGACGCGCCCCAGCGCGGCTTCACCCACCCGCGCCGCTCGAGGCGGTGGAGCGCCGGATAGAGCGAGCCCTGCGGAATCTGCAGGACGTCGCTCGACATCTGCTGGACGCGCTCGGCCAGGGCCCAGCCGTGCTGCGGGCCCGTGGCGAGCGTGCGGAGGATGAGAAGGTCGAGCGTCCCCTGCGGGAGCGCGAGTCGATCGGTCACCGGTGTCCCCCTTGCACTTCTACAGGAGCCTACCGCGTCTCCTGTAGAAGTGCAAGTGGAGCGGCCGGCGTCAGGCCGGGGGCAACTGGCGCCGGGAGGCGAGCGCGCGCACGGCGGCGAGCAGCTCCACCGGATCGACCGGCTTCGCCAGGTGCATCTCGAAGCCGCTCTCGAGGGCCCGCGTCCGGTCCTGGGCGCGCGCGTAGGCCGTCAGCGCGGCGGCCGGCATCGATCGGACGTCGGCCGCGGGCGACCGCCGGACCTCCGCGATCAGGGCGAAGCCGTCGGCGTGCGGCATCCCGATGTCGGTCAGCAGGACGTCGGGCGGCTGGCGGCTGATGGCAGCCAGCGCCTCGGTCGCGGAGGCCGCGGTGGTCACGGCCGCGCCGCCGGCTTCGAGAATCTCGCGGACAAGCGCCAGCGAGTCCGCGTCGTCGTCGACCGCGAGCACGCGCAGGCCGGTCAGCCGGCTGTTCTCGAGCGGAAGGGGCGCGGCCGGCGCGCCCGGCATCGACAGCACTCGCTCGTCCGCATCGGTCCCGGCGTGCGCCGCCAGGACGGGAAGGCGCACGCGGAAGGTCGACCCCTGGCCCACGCCGCCGCTCGCCGCGTGAATCGTGCCGCCGTGCATCTCGACCAGGTGGCGGCAGATGGCGAGGCCGAGGCCGAGGCCGCCGAATTCGCGCGAGAAGCGGCTGTCCGCCTGGCGGAAGCGCTCGAAGACGTGCGGCACGAACTCGGGCCGGATCCCGACGCCCGTGTCGGAGACGACGATCTCGACGGACGACTCGACCTGCTCGAGCCGCAGCTGGACGTGGCCGCCGCGCGGGGTGAACTTGACCGAGTTCGACAGCAGGTTCCACACGACCTGCTGCAGGCGCTCGGGATCGGCCGCGACCGGCGGGACGAACGGATCGGCCAGCATCTGGACGCTGACCCCGCGCGCGTCGGCGGCCGGCGTGACCGTGGCGATCGCCGATCGCAGCACCTGCGCCACCTCGACCGGCTGCACGTTCAGGCGAATCTTACCGGCCACGATGCGCGACACGTCGAGCACGTCCTCGACCATCTGGGTCAGCGACGCGGCGTTGCGCTCGACGACCTCGAGGGCGCGCACCTGCCGGTCGGATCCGAGCGCGCCGGAGCGGATCATCCTGACATAGCCGACCACCGCGTTCAGCGGCGTCCGCAACTCGTGCGAAAGCGTGGCGAGGAAGTCGTCCTTCAGGCGATTGGCGCGGCTCGCGTTCTCGTACGCGTGGGCGTTCTCGATTGCCATCGCCGCGCGCCGCGCCAGCTCCTCGGCGAACTCGAGGTCGCGCGCGGTGTAGGAACGCCCGGACTCGGCGGTGGCCAGCGTCAGGACGCCGAGGCACGCGCCGCGCGCCAGCAGCGGCACGCAGATGTAGGACATCAGTCCGAGCTCGCGAACGGCCGCCAGGTGCTCGGGGCTCCGCGCGCCGGCCGCCAGGAGCGCGTCGGGGATGCGCTCCATCATCACCGGCGCATGCGTCCGCAGCACCTGGTGCACGCCGTACTGCGACGAGGCGTCGCTGGGGAAGCGCGCCTCGAGCGTGCGCAGCAGCTCCAGCTTCCGCGGCTCCACGTGCGTGACCGCCAGCCGTCGGGGCTTGCCCTCGTCGTCCACGATGTCGACGGCGCACCAGTCGGCGATGTCGGGCACCGCCAGCTCGGCGATGCGCGTGAGGGTCTGCGCGTACTCGAGCGAGCTGCCCAGGACGGCACTGGCCCTGTCCAGGAAGGCCGCCTCCTGCTCGCTGCGCTTCAGCTCTGCGTACATCTCGGCGCTTCGGATCGCGGACGCGGCCAGGTTGCCGAGGCCGGCGGCGACGTGCAGCTCGACCTCGGTCGGCGCGCACCTCCCGTGATAGTAGAAGACCAGCGTACCGGTTGCCTCCCCGTCCATCATCAGGGGGACGATCAGCATCCCCTTGATGCCCTCCCGGCGATAGGCTTCGAGGCGGTGGGCCACGAGCGGCATCTGCCCGACGTCGTCGATCACGACCGGATCGGTGAACGGGACCGACATCATCGGTACGCCGCCCGGTCCGAGCACGGCCTCGCGGACGAAGTCCTCGGACACGCCGAACGAGGCGAGCGCATGCCACTCGCCGCTGCGCGGGCTCAGGCGCCACAGGGCATATCCGTCGGCCGCGACCAGCTCCCGCGCGGTCTGCATGGTCGCCGGCAGCACATCGCGCAGCTCCGGGCTGCGCAGGACGGCGCCCGACGCGCGGACCAGCAGGTCCAGCCGCCGCCGCAGATCCTGGTTGCGCTGCTCGGCTGCCCGGGCGTCGGTGACGTCGACGGCATGGCCGACGATCTGCTCCGCCCGTCCGTCGGCGCCCCGCTCGAAGATCGTCGCCCGCACGCTCACGTGCCGGATGTCGCCGTCGGCGCGGCGGACCCGGTGCGCGTACTCGACGACCACGCCGTGGCCCGCGGCGTCGAGCCGGTCGAACGCTTCCGTCAGGATGGACCGGTCTTCCGGAGGGACGAGCTCGGCCAGCTGGACGTCGACCTTCCGATCCGTCGCGAGCGGCCTCCCGAGGATCGCCGCGATGCCGTCGTTGGCGTACACGAGGCGGTCGTCGGGCCGGTGGTAGACGAACAGGAGATCGGGCGAGGTGTCCGCGATCCGCTCGGCAAACGCGTGGCTGCGCGCGATCTCACGCTCGAACCGCAGGCGATCGCCGATGTCCCGCGCCACCTTCGAGATGCCGATGATCCGGCCGGTGTCGTCGCGGATCGGAGAGACCGTCAGCGAGATGGGAATGAAGGTGCCGTCCTTGCGCTGACGCACCGTGTCGAAGTGCTCGAGACGCTCGCCCCTTCGAATCTGGGAGAGGACGAAGTCCTCCTCCGCCTGGCGATCGCTGGGGATGATGATGCGGATGGAACGCCCGATCACCTCGTCGGCGCTGTAGCCGAAGATGCGCTCCGCGCCGCGGTTCCACGAGGTGATGATGCCGTCGAGATCCTTCGACACGATCGCGTCATCGGAGGACTCGACCAGAGCCGCGAGGTAGAACGGCAATTTGTCGGCCGGCAACGGCACGAACGGATTGTATCAGTGGCGCGACAAACGCGGCACCGCCGGACGGATGAGCTGTCTCGGAGTTCGCCGTGGCGAGCGCGTCAGGATCGGCGCCGTTTCGCGCGCGGCACGGGCGAGCGGCCGGAGACGTGCGGCCCGTTGATACAATCGGCACATGACGCCACTCCGCGTCGCCGTCACGCGGCTCCCCTCGCCGGATCTGCCCCTGCCCTCGTATCAGTCCGACGGCGCCGCCGGCATGGACCTGCCGGCGGCTGTCGAGCACCCGATCGTCCTCGGCCCGGGGGAGTACCGGGCGGTGCCCTGCGGCTTCGCGGTCGCCATCCCGCCCGGATTCGAGGGACAGGTCCGGCCGCGATCGGGGCTCGCCAGCCGCCACGGCGTGACGGTGCTGAACGCGCCCGGCACCATCGACAGCGATTACCGCGGCGAGGTGAAGGTGGTGCTCGTGAACCACGGGCGCGAGGCGTTCACCATCACGCCAGGCCTGCGGATCGCGCAGCTCGTCGTCGCGCCGGTCGCGCGGATCGCCTGGGACCTCGTCGAGACCCTGCCCGACACGGCCCGCGGCGCCGGCGGCTTCGGGCACACGGGCGCGTGACGTGACCGGCGCCGAGCTCGACGCCCGGATCGCCGCCCTGCCGCGCGTGGCCCTGGCGACGCTGCCGACTCCCACAACCGACGCCGCGCGGCTGCGGGACGCGCTCGGCGGGCCGGCGCGCTGCCCGCGCATCCTGATCAAGCGCGACGACCTGACCGGTCTCGCGCTCGGCGGCAACAAGGCGCGCAAGCTCGAATTCCTGGTCGCCGACGCGGTGCGCGCGGGCGCCACGACCCTGGTGACCACCGGGGCGGTGCAGTCCAATCACGCCCGGATGACCGCCGCCGCCGCGCGCGCCGCGGGCCTCGACGTCACGCTCGTGCTCACGGCGCGCGAGCCCGCGCCGCCGCTCCAGGGCAACTACCTGCTCGACCGGCTGTTTGGCGCCGACGTGCGCCTGATTCCTGCCGGTCCGGATCCGCGGATTGCCGTGGCGCCCGACGAGGAGCGGCGCGTCGAGGAGGTGCTCGACGATCTCCGGTCGCGCGGCAAGCGGCCGTATCTCATCCCCGTGGGCGGGTCGAGCGCGGTCGGCGTCCTCGGCTACGCGATCGGAACGCGGGAGATCGTCGACGGGCTGCGGGCCGCGGGGACGGCGGCGAGCCGCTTGTACTACGCGAGCGGATCGCGCGGCACCCAGGCCGGCCTCGAGCTGGGCGCCCGGCTGTTCCGGGCGCCGTACCGCCTGCGCGGCATCGCCGTCAGCGGAGGCGAGGAAGACAAGCGCCTCCGCGCGGCGCGGATCGCCAGGGAGGCCGCACAGCTCCTGGGCATGGACACCGTCGTCGACCCCGGGGAGCTCCCGACCGATCAGCGGTACATCGGCGAGGGCTACGGCCTCCCGACGAGCGAAGGGCTCGAGGCGATCCGACTGCTGGCGCGATCCGAAGGCGTCCTGCTCGATCCCACCTACACGGCCAAGGCCATGGCCGCGCTCATCGCCGACGTCCGCAGCGGCGAGGTCGGACCCGGCGAGACCGTCGTGTTCCTGCACACGGGCGGCGTGCCGGCGCTCTTCGCGCACGCGGACGCGGTGGCGGGCGGCGCGGCCTGAACCGCCCGCCCCACACCGACGCGTGCCCGGCGCCTGGCCTCAGAATCTGTACCGGACCGCCACCTCCATCTGGCGCGACGGGGCGTTGATGTTGGCGAGCAGCTGGTTGGTCTGGCCGAACGCGGACGCGCTCGGATTCGAGACCGGGGTCGAGAAATTCGCCCGGTTGGTCACGTTGAACACCTGCGCGAGCAGCTCGATGCCCTGGTTCTGGATCCGGAAGGTCTTGGAGAAGCGCACGTCGAGATCGGCGTACCCGGGGCACTCGACGCTCGAGACCGGACCGAGCCCCTTCGACTGCCGGTAGGCATTGACGGCGTCCACGTTCAGATCACGGCAGCCGCTCCGCCAGCCGACGCCGACCGGGACGTCGCCGGTGTAGCCGTCGTGGTTGATGTCTTCCGAGGTGGCCGGGTTGAAGGGGAGGCTGCTGCGCAGGTCGAGGATCGCCGACACCTGCGCGTCCCACGGCAGCTGGACGATGCCGCTCAAGACGAGGCGGTGCCGGCGATCGGCGACGCTGTAGCCGCTCTCGCGGCTGAAGCCGTACACGTCGGCAAGGTTGTTCGCGATCGGCAGGTCCTTGGAGACGCTGAGCGTGTACGAGGCGAGCGCCGAGAAGTGGCGGCTCAGGTGCTTGTCCAGCTTCACGAGCAGCGCGCGGTACGTATTGTCCGAGGTCGACTGCAGGTTGGTCACGCGGGCGAACTGCGAGTAGGGCTTGAGTCGCGTCGCCTGGTCCGGCAGGTTGAGATCGACGTTGTCCCGATCCGAGTACCGCCACACCGACGTGAAGTCGACCGTGATTCCGAACTCGCGCGTCAACTCGCGCGTCATGCCGATGTTGAACTGGTGCGCGTAGGGATTCACCGAGTGGTTGTCGAGGACCGTGATGTTCGGCGCCGCTCCGGAGACGAACGCGTCGCGCGACTTGCCCTGGAGCGGATCCGGGTACGACGGGTTGCTGATGATGATCGTCTGCGACTGCGGCCAGGTGATCTCGCCGGCGTTGGTCAGCGTCCTGACGTTGTCGTAGAACATGCCGTACGCCGCGTGGACGTTCGTCAGGCCATTGCTCCCGGGGCTCCAGGCGAATCCGACGCGCGGGCCGAAGTTGTTCCTGTCGCCGCGCACGCTCGTGTCGATGAAGGGCACCGGGATCGGGAACTGCCCGAACCGCGCCCCCAGCTTGTCGGCGGCGGCCGCCAGCATGTCGGTGAGGTTCTCGTTGAACGAGCCGATCTGGCGGTCGTAGCGGAGGCCGAGGTTGAGCGTCAGGTTCTCGGTCGGCTCCCAGTCGTCCTGGACGTAGGCCGCCCACGTCTTGGTCGGCATGTCGGCGTAGTTCGGCAGGTCCTGCCGGTACTGCGTCGGCCACGTGGTCGGGTCGTTCGGATCGTACGGCGTGTCCTTCGGCATCGTCCAGGTGCCGGTCGCGTTGATCGTGCTGTCCTCGGAGAACGGGATGTAGCTGAAGTCGACGCCCGTCTTCCAGGTGTGGCGGCCGGCCCAGTCGGGCATCTGGTACGAGTAGTCGTCCTTGAACTCGTACCGGTGCTCGGGGCCCATCTGCGTGTTGCAGTTGCCCACACTCAGCGTCGGATACCGGAAGGCGGTGGAACAGCCGTCGAGCCGCGACTGCGAGAAGTCGCCCGCGTTGAAGGCGGCGTTCGAGTTGGGCGCCTCCACCTCGTACCGGCTGAAGGCGTACTGGAACCGCAGGTCGTTCAGGGAACGGGCGCTGATCACCCACGTATGCCCGACGACCGCCGACTGGCGCGGCACCGCGAAGTCGAAGCTGCCGCTCGGCGGCGTCGTCCCGCCCGCCGTCACGATCGGCCGGTACTCGTTCTCCTGCGCCCAGCGGACGAACAGCGACTGGTCGCGCGAGATCTGGTGGTCGAGCCGTCCCAGGTAGGTCCAGCGGGTCTGCCCGCTCTTCACCGTGCCGTCGAAGTCCGGCCACGCGCCCCGCGTGTTGACGGTGAAGAACTGGTCCTCGTCGGTCCGCTCGTAGGTGAAGAAGAAGTGCGTCCGATCCTTGACGATCGGACCGCCGAGCGTCCCCCCGTCCTGATAACGCCGGTACGGCGGGCGCTCGGCCTGGAAGAACTCCTTCGCGGTCAGCGCCTTGTCACGGAAGAACAGGAACGCCGATCCGTGGTAGTCGTTCGTGCCCGACTTGGTGACGACGTTGACGACGCCGCCGGTCGCCAGGCCGTACTCGGCCTTGTAGGTCGAGGTCGACACCTTGAACTCCTGGATGGCGTCCATGCCGAAGTTCTGGCGCGGCTCCCCCATCTCGGCCCAGGTGTTGTTGACGCCGTCGACGTACACCATGTTGGAGTACTCGCGGGTGCCTGCGCCGACGTTGACGTTGCCCCGGTAGTAGAAGCCGCGGATGTTGTCCTGCGACGTGCCGGGCGTCAGCATCGCCAGATCGATCCAGCGCCGCGACGCGACCGGGAGCGCCTGGATCTGCTGCGTGGAAATCGCCGTCGAGACGTCCGACCGCGTCACGTCGACGACCGGCGCTTCGCCGGTCACCGTGACCGTTTCGGCCATCGCCGCCGGCGTCAGCGTGACGTTGATCGTGGCCGTCTGGTCGATGACGAGCACGATGGCCGGCCGCGTCTCGGTCCGGAAGCCCTGCAGCTCGGTCTTGAGCGCGTAGGATCCCGGCGGCAGCGCGACCAGCCGGTAGTTCCCCTGCGCGTCGGTCACCTCCGACCGCGCCAGGCCGGTCGCCGTGTTCGTGGCCGTCACCGTGACGCCCGGCAGGACGCCACCGGTCTGGTCCTTGATCGTTCCGACGATCTGGGCGTTCTGCCCGAAGGCAGACGCCTGTCCGAGCACCAGCCACAGCGCCACCGCACCCGCTCCTCTGAGCCAGCTACGCATCGGCAACCTCCCTTAGCCCTTAGGGCTGAGCCCTTTCACGAATCGCTCTATCTCCTGCTCGAGTTCCGCCCAGCGTTCTTCCGCGCTTGCCGTCGGACGGTCCTCGCTGTCGGCCACGAACCCGTACAGATACGTCAGCTGGCGCTCGAGTGCGCTCGCCTCGCGCGCCCGGATTGCCGCCTGGCGCCCGCCGCCGTCCGCCGACGCGCGCTCCAGCCGATCGAGGCCGCCGGCCACCTGCAGCAGCAGATCGAACTGGCGCTGGTAGTCGTCCGCGCCCAGCGGCAGGCGCGGATCAGGAAGCAGCCGGAAGGACGCCGTCTCGGTGTGTCCGCCGGCCATCAGCCGCACCTGATACGTCCCGGGCATCGCCCTGGGCCGCGGGAGCCCCGCCGGGCCGGCGCCTCGCGCGCGTCCACCGCCGCGCGCCCCTTCGCCCCGCACGCTCCCCTTGCCGCGCGCCTCTTCGAACGGGAAATCCACGCGGAGATCCCAGACGACGCGGTTCAGGCCGCCCCCGAGCGAACCGCCGCTCGGGCCGCCCTCGCCAACCAGCGACCGCACGACCCGGCCGTCGGGGCCGAGGACGTCGAGCGCGACGCCGCGCGATTCCCCCGGCAGCGCGACGTAGAAGATCGCGCCATCCGGCGGCTCTTCACCGAGGCGATGACGCTCGATCCGGGCGCCCGCGTAGATGTCGCGCGGGTTGCTGACGCAGCACGCCCCGCCGACGTACGGCTGGTCGCCTTCCTCGGCCGAGGTGGCGACCCGATAGACCTCGCGCGGCTTGAAGAGGTGCGCCGAGGAAGGCGATGACACCGCGAGCTCGCGAAGCGGCGACACGTCGTCGAGGATCCAGAACGAGCGGCCGTTGGTCGACAGGACCAAATCCGCCTCGTGCACGGCGATGTCGGTGATTGGCGTGGCCGGCAGGTTCAGCTGCAGCGACTGCCAGTGCCCGCCGTTGTCGAGCGAGACGTACATCCCGAACTCGGTCCCCGCGTACAACAGCCCCTCGCGCCCGGGATCCTCGCGCACGACGCGCACGAAGTGGTCGGCGGGGATCCCGTTGCGGCCGTCGGTCAGAAGCGCCCAATGCTGCCCGTAGTCGTCGGTCCGGAACACGAACGGCCGGAAGTCGTCGAGCTGGTAGCGGAAGGCCGTCACCAACGCGCGTCCCGCGGCGTGGCGCGAGGGCTCGATGGCATTCACCGTCGACCCCTCGGGCAGTGCGGCCGGCGTCACGTCGGTCCAGTGCGCCCCCCCGTCGCGCGACAGGTGCACGAGGCCGTCGTCGCTGCCGGCCCAGAGGACGCCGCGCGCCACCCTCGACTCGTCGAAGGCGGAGACGGTCGGATACGGCAGCGCCTCGGGACTGACCGATCCCGCGGGCATGGCGTACCTGCCGGTGACGCTCTTCGTGAGGTCCGGGCTGACGACCGTCCACGTCTGGCCCCCGTCGATCGACCGATGGACGTACTGCGACGTGTGGTAGACGGCGTCCGGTTCGAGAGGCGAGGTCACGATCGGCGCGTTCCACGTGAACCTGTACGTCGAGTCACGCGGGGTTCTGGCCGTCTCCGGATAGACGTTGATGCCGCGCAGGTGCATGGACCGCCGGTCGAAGCGCGTGATCATGCCCGACGGACCGCCGGCGTACACGACATCGGGCGTCCGCGGGTCGAGCGCGACGAACCCGCCTTCCATGCCGCCGACGGCGTACCAGTGCTGAAGCTGCAGCCGCGCCCCGAAGTTCGCCGTGCGGCTCGGCACCGACAGCGCGTCGTACTGATCCTGCTGCGCGCCATACACGCGATAGGGGAACTGGCCGTCCACCGCCACGCGGTACATCTCGGCCGTCGGCTGGTTCAGCTGCGTGGACCACGACCGTCCGCCGTCGACCGAGATCGTCGCGCCGCCGTCGTTCGCCTCGATGAGGACGGCCGGATCCTGCGGATCGATCCAGAGGTCGTGGTTGTCGCCGTGCGGCATCGCCATCGGCGAGAACGTGGCGCCGCCGTCAGCCGACCTGTACAGGTTGGTGTTGGCGACGTACACGACGTCGGGGTCGCGCGTGTCGGCGAAGACATGCGCGTAGTACCACGATCGCGACGTCAACTGGCGATCAGCGATCGTTTGCCGGAACGTCAGGCCGGCGTCGTCGGACCGGTAGAGGCCCGAGCCGTCGGCGGCGTCCACTAGGGCGAATACGCGCCCCGGGCGCGCCGGCGAGACGGCGACGCCGATGCGACCGACCGGCCCCGCCGGCAGTCCCCCGGCCAGCCGCGTCCAGTGGCCGCCGCCGTCTGCCGTCTTGAAGACTCCGCCGTCGGTCGATCCGCCGACCAGGCCCCACGGCCGGCGCTCTCCGGTCCACATGGCCGCGTAGAGCACCCGCGGATTGCCCGGGTCCATGGCCAGGTCGGCCGCCCCCGTCCGATCGTTGACGAAGAGGATCCGCTGCCACGAGCCGCCGCCGTCGCGCGACCGGAAGACGCCCCGCATCTGGTTCGGCCCGAACGCGTGGCCGAGCGCGGCGACGTAGACGAGATTCGGATCGCGCGGATCGACCCGGACCCGGGCGATCTGCCCGGCGTCGGCGAGGCCGGCCGCCTGCCAGGTCCCCCCGGCGTCGGTCGACTTGTACAGGCCGATGCCGACCGACACGTTGTTGCGGATGCAGGCCGACCCGGTTCCGACGTAAATCACCCGCGGATTGGAGGCGGCAATGCCGATCGCGCCGATCGAGCCGGCGCGAAAGAAGCCGTCCGAGACGTTCTCCCACACCTCGCCGGCGTCGGTCGTCTTCCAGAGGCCTCCGCCGGCCGCGCCCATGTAGAAGGTCCGGTGGTCGCCCGGCACGCCGGCCACCGCCGTCGATCGTCCGCCCCGATGCGGCCCAATCATCCGGTATCGAAGACCCGAGAGGAGCGACGGGTCGACATGGCTCACCGAGGCGAGGCGCGCATCGGCGGCGACGGGCCGCGAGCCCGGGCGACTGCACGCGGTGGGAACCAGCACGATCAGAATCAGCGCGCACCGTCTGGTCACCGGGCGCCTCCGGACTGGGTGGGGTTCGAAATCGGATCGAGTGGCGAGGCACGCCTCGCATCGGCGATCGCCAAAGCTCAGCCTTGACGATCGAGCTTTCGTTTGGCTGCGCGATGCTAGTCGCGGCTTCCAGTCCAGTCAAGCACGGACTGTCGACGCAAGGCGGCCGGAAACGTTTATCATGCACGCGCCGACCGGCGTGTCTCGGAGAGGGAGGTGCGTATGCGGCGTCTGTTCATCATCGTCACCGTACTGTCGCTCGGTGCGATCGTCGCCGCGCGCCAGCAGTCGACGTCGGCCGGAGCCGACCGGCCCGCCGCGACGACCCTGGAGAATGCGTTCGCCCCGGGCTGGATGCTCACCGACACCAACGGCGACGCCATTCCCGACGCGGTCCGCGGGCGCATCGTGGTCCCCGACGACTCGACGGACGTGGAGAACGCCGCGGCCGCCGACCTCGCCGCGCGTGTCGCGCACGGATCGACCGGCCTGACGCTGCCGCTCGTGGTCGCGACCAACCAAGCGACGGAGCCCGCCGGCCAACCACGCGTGTGGATCGGGCGCACGCCTCCCATCGCCGTGGCGACGGAGTTGAAGCCGCTCCTGGCCACGCTCGGCGTGGGCGAAGGCGGCGTGTTCGCGGCGGGAAGCGACATCGCCGTCATCGGCAAGGACGAGGCCGGGCTGCTCGCGGCAGCCGAGGCGTACGCGTCCCGCGCGCCGTACCAGTGGAAGGTGCCCGGCGACGAGCTGACGAAGATCGCGCAGGCGGTGAACGACGCGCTCGCCGCGCACAAGGTCGACGCGAAAGCCGCCCTCGCCGGCCTCGTCTACGCCAAGGACGATCGCGGCATCCATCGTGCCCTGCTCCGCCTCGCGGGTCCCGCCGCGGCCGGCGCGAAGCCGGGAGCGCGAGGCGTCAGCCGGACGACGCTCCGGACGGCCGTGCAGGGCGTCCATCTCGACGCCGTGAGCGCGGTCGTCCTGTTCCCGGCCGACGGCGCCCCGATCACGGTCGACAACAAGAGCCGTCCGGCCGCCGCGACTCTTCCGCCCGCGGGCGGCGGCGATCGGCACCGGCTGGATCTGGCGACGCTCTATACGATCAAGGGCCTGTTCGGCGGTTCGGCGAAGATGCCGGCCCCCTCGTCGCTCGACGGGCATCTCTACGTCCCGGCCGGGGCCGCCGGCGTGGCCATGGCGAACCTGGCGGCGCGTCTCGGCCTGGAATCGACCGGCATCACGATCCCGCTCGCTTCGCCGGCGGCCGGGGCGGCGGCCGAGAAAGTGTCGACGCAAGCCGTGATGGCCGGCGACTCGCCGCTGACCCGGCAGGTCGAGCAGACGCTGCGATCGCGGCTTCCCGACTGGGACAAGGGTGCCGCGCTGCAACCGGGCGAAGGCATCGTCCGCGTCGTCGACGATGCGCTGGGAGAGCAGGCCAAGAACAAGGACGCGCCGACCCGGAAGGACGCCGTGCTCGTGATCGGCGACGCGAAAGGAGCCGGCGCGGCGATCGATCTGCTGGCCGGTCACTTTCCGAACCTGTGGGACGTCGGCAAGGCGCACCTGTCGCTCGAAGAGATCCGCAACGACCTGCACCGGTTCTTCTCGCTGCGCTCGGGGGCGGGACAGGCGGCAGTTGCGCTCTACCATCTCGAAGGCTGGATGAACGAGATCGCGCCGGCGGGCGGCGCCGCTCCTCAAGTCAGCCAGGTCGAGGCCGACGTCTACGTGGACAAGGCGTACCCGGGCCTCGACCGGTTCGTCGCGCGCCAGATCGAGCAGCGCTTTCACGTCGAGGCGGCCACCGTCCACGCCGGCAGCCTGCACGCCGGCATGGAGTGCTGCGACGACAATCCCCCGCTGCACTACCAGGGTCCCGGCTATCCGTTCCACCAGGCGACGCCGACCTTCAGCCAGGACATCGCGATTCCGTGGGAAGGCGGCCGGCTGCTGAAGGCCGTCCAGGGCGCCCTGCAGAAGAAGGTGAAGGCCAACGTCCCGGTCGTACTCGAGGCGCGCGTGAGCGAAGGGCCGCAGGAGCGGCAGAAGCTTCAGGAAGAGCTCGAGACGATGCTGTCCAAAGCGGGCGCCACGCCGCAGCAGGTCCGGGTTCACGTGCTGAGCGCCTACAAGCAGGGCTACAGCTGGCTGATGGACGAGATCGTGCCGGAGCTCCACGGCCAGACCGTCGCGCGCCTGCAGATCCAGTTCGCGCCGAACCTCGACGAGAAGCAGATGAGCTCGATCAACTCGCGCATGCGATGGGTCCAGGAGCTCTATCCGGTCGACGAGATGCTGGCGAAGGCGCTCGACGTCCCGCTCGACCAGATCGAGATCTCGGAAATGCCGCCGGTGGCGAAGGGCGAAACCGACCCGACCTACGTCGTGCGCGCCTACGCCGCCGACGGCCGCGAGATTCTGACGCGCGACTTTCTCGAGACGCTCGCCGAGGCGCCGTACAGCCACGCGTATCCCCGCTACGACTACGTGCAGGTGGAAACCGGGTGGGTGAAGCTGACCGCCGGGTCGCAGGTGCTGGTGAATCAGCGCATCGAGACCGATCCGGAGATCTTCTGGAGCGAGTATCAGACCAAGACGCTCCCGCGCCTGTTCGACTTCATCATGTCGCAGGCGCACGGCCGGCCGCGCGCCGAGTATCAGCCGTTCTTCGACACCCTGCGGCTCGACATCCACATGAGCGAGCCGGACGACGACATCGGCCTCGACCGGGAGCGCATCTCGATGCTCGAGGCGATCCAGGAGGACACGTTCTATTCGACCGAGAACTTCTTCTACATGATCGGCAACATCGAGATGGGCGAACACTGGGACTACCCCGGGCGCATCATTCCCGTCGTGCACCCCTCGGAGGACGGCCGGGACGGCCACGTCCGGGTGGAGTTCTACGGGAAGCCGGCGGCCAATCCGGTGGTGCGGCTGCGGTGGACCGATGCGAAAGGCCAGCGCCACGAGCGCGAGCGCGATCTGCCGGCGCTCGGCGCCTCGCTCACCCCGCGCCTCGTCGAAGCGCGCGTCACCGCGGGCGACGCGGGCGTGAAGTCGCTCACGTGGTCGCTGCCGGTCGACTTCGCCAAGGACGACTATCAGGAGTGGCTGCACGTCGCCGCGAAGGACAACATCGAGCACACCATCGTCTCGGCCGAGCAGGCGCAGGGGCAGATTCGCTGGCTCGGCGCGATGCACCAGGCGGGCCTGTACCGCGACACGCTCGCGTACCCGGGGCTCCAGGCGCTCGGCGCGGAGTTCGTCCTGCCGGCGGATCGTCGCGATCCGGTCAAGAGCGCCCCCGCGCGAATCGCGGCGAACTGGCCGGTCGGCCCGCCGGCCACCCGGCGTCCGCAGATCGCCGACTTCCTGAAGGCGCAGCCGGCCGGCCAGCCGGTCGTGCAGTGGGACAACCCGATCAGCCCCGACGAGAACGCCGCGATCCTCGCCGCGCTCGCGACGCATCCCGAGGTGACGCCGTACTGGATGGGCCGCAGCTATCTCGGCCTCAACCTCTGGGCGGCCGACGTCATGCTGCCGACGCCGTCGAAGCTCCGTTCATGGGCGAAGGAGACGACGCTCAAGGCGGCCGCGATCTACTCGGGGCGGCAGCACGCGAACGAAGTGTCGAGCACCAGCCACATCGACAGGCTCGGCGAGCTGCTGGTCACCGAGCCCTCGATGCGCGACGCGCTCAAGCAGGTCAACGTGGTCCTGCATCCCATCACGAACCCCGACGGGGCGCAGCTCTCGATCGATCTGTTCCACGTCACGCCGGACAACCTCCTGCATCCCGGCTATCACGGTTCGCTCACCGCCGACGTGTCGAGCGGCCAGTGGGAGGCCGACCCGCGCTATCCCGAATCGCGGACGCGCCGTCAGCTCTGGGAGGCGTGGCTCCCGGACACGTTCCTGAACCCGCACGGCTATCCCTCGCACGAGTGGGTCCAGCCGTTCTCCGGCTACACCGGGTGGGTCATCAGCCGCATGGGCGCGCACAACGGCCGCGAGTGGTGGCTGCCGCGGGGCTGGTTCACGAGCCTCAACTACCTGCGCGACCCGGCGTACCCCTACAGCGAGCAGTTCACCTACGACCTCCGCGATCGGATCGCGAACGCGATCGCGAAGGTGCCCGACCTCCTGCCGCTCGAGACGCGCATGAACGCGCGCTACCAGCGCTGGGGCCAGCGCTGGGATCCGGATCACATGATGCAGCCGATCGTCGGCGGGGTCCGCATCTATATGGCGCTCAAGGGCGCGCCGCCCTCGCCGACCCAGAGCGAGTTCCTTCGACGCTTCCCCGACGTCACCTACGACGACGGCTACACCGAGGCGCCGGACGAGACCGCCTACGGCCCGTACATGAAGCTGATGGCCTCGGCCGGCCTGGCCTTCGACAAGGTCCACCTGGACTACCTTGCCAAGGGGAAGCTCCGGATCCACCGCGACGAGAAGGCCTTTTCGAACGGCGTCCAGTGGAGCGTGGCGCGCGAGCGCCCGATCCTGCCTGAATCGGAGCCGCCGGTGCCGACGCCCAAGTAGTGGCCGGCGTGAGGCACGCGGCTGCGCCTATTGCGCGGGCGTTGTCGCCAGATAGCTGCGGCGCGCGCGCACGCTCAGGCTGGAGCTGCTCATGCGCACGTCGAGCTTGTGCATCTTGCCGTCGAGCTTGAGCGGCGCGAACCCGAGCAGGTACTGGTGGTGCAGCTCCTCGGCGACCCGGCGGAAGGTCGACGCCAGATCGTCGGCCGTCGTCAGCTCGAAGTAGCCGCCGCCGGTTTGGGCAGCGATCTTGGGAAGCCCCTCGTCCGGTTCGTCCGACGCGCGGCCTCCGCCGAAGCCGCCGCCGGGAAATCCGCCGCGCCCGTAGCCGCCGCGCCCGCCGAACCCGCCGCGCGGGGGGAAGCCGCCGGGTCCGAAGCCGCCGTGGCCTCCGGCCATCGACGGGTGCCGGCCCGCCAGCCCGATGGCGTACACCATCACGTCCTCCTCCTCGGCGCGCTTCATGACGTCCCGCAGGCTGCTGTTCATGTTGCTGAAGTTCATCGGCGCGTCGGCCCCGTCGGTGAACACCAGAATCACCCGGCGCCCGCTCTGATGCAGCAGCGCCGTGATGCCGACGTTCACCGCGTTCCAGAGCGGCGTCGGGCCTTCCTCCTGCAGCTCGGTGCGCAGGATCTGCAGCAGCTCCTCCTTGTCGCTGGTGAAGTCGCGCGGATCGACCTCGATCCGGTTCGAGAAGCTGCCGATGCGCACTTTGTCGCCCGGCTCGAGGGCGTTGACGAACTCCTCGGCGGCGTGCTCGACGAGCGAGAAATTCGCGCTCATGCTCCCGCTGCGATCGAGGAGGACGACGACGGTGATCGGTTGGAGGTCGTTGGCGAAGACGGTCAGGCTCTGAGGCTTGCCGTTGTCGTCCACCTCGAAGGCCTCGCGCATGAGATCGGGCACGAGGCGGCCGTCAGCGTCCCGGACGGTGGCGTAGACGGCGACCGTGCGCACGGCACTCTTGAAGACGCTCTGCTGCCGCGCGGCGACCACGGCGCCCAGGGCGAGGCAGAACCCGACGCACCACGAAACGTGCTTGACCATTGGAAACGCGTGCGGCGGGGCTGGCAACCGGGTCGCACTCCAGTTATACCGCAGTACGGCCGCGGCGGCGAGGATGGATGGGCGCCCTTCGCGCCGGCCGCCGGAGGACCCGCCTCCGGCGCGGGATGCCGCCGGAATCGCGACCGGAATGTTGCCGCAGTCAATTAAGATGGAGGGCCCATGCCCCCCGCCCTGAGCCCGTCGGACCTGCTCCGGATGTACCGGGTCATGCGCCTGTCGCGACGGCTCGACGAGGCGCAGGTCCGCCTGAAGCAGCAGCAGAAGACCTACTTCCAGGCGAGCGGCGCCGGACACGAGGCGGTGCTGGTGGCCTGCGGGCTGGCGCTCGACCCGAACGACTGGTTCTTCCCCTACTACCGCGATCAGGCGCTCTGCCTGATGCTCGGCGTGACGCCGCTCGAACTGCTGCTCGACGCCTTCGGCGCCGCCAGCGCCCCCTCCTCGGCCGGTCGCCAGATGCCCGGCTTCTTCGGTCACCGCCGCCTGCACATCGCGTCGCAGTCGGGGCCGACCGGCATGCAGTTCCTCCAGGCGGTCGGCTGCGCCGAGGCGGCCGTCCGGCAGGCCGAGCGCGGCGAGCCGCGCGAGGTCGTCTACGTTTCGAGCGGCGAGGGCGCAACGAGCGAGGGCGAGTTCTGGGAGGCGTTGAACACCGCCACCACCGAGCGCCTGCCGGTGCTCTTTCTCGTCGAGGACAACGGCTACGCGATCAGCGTGCCGGTGGACGTGCAGACGCCCGGCGGCAGCATCTCGGCGCTGGTCTCGAGCTTCCCCCACCTCCTGGTCCGCCGGTGCGACGGCACCGATCCGATCGAGAGCTTCGCCACCCTCGTCGACGCGGCCGCGCACTGCCGATCCGGCGACGGGCCCTCGCTCGTGCACGCCCGCGTCGTGCGCGCGCATCCGCATTCGATTTCCGACGACGACCGCGCGTATCGATCCGACGAGGAGCGCCGGGCCGACGAGGAGCGCGACCCCCTCGTCGGTTTCCGGGCGCAGCTTCTGAACCGGCGCGTCGCGACCGACGCCGACGTCGCCGGGATCGACGCGGCCATCGACGAGGCCATCGCCGTGGCCACCGAACAGGCGGCGCGCGCGCCCGCGCCGGATCCATCGACTCGGGACCTCTACGTCTATTCGCCGACGGTCGACCCGGCCTCGAGCGCGTTCGAGACGCCCGCCCAGGCCGGCGGCGGACCGCCCCGGACGATGGTCGAGCTCCTCAATGCGTGTCTGCGCGCCGAGATGGCCAGGGACGACCGGGTCGTCGTCTTCGGCCAGGACGTGGCGGATCTGAGCCGCGAGGAGCTGCTGCCCGTCCTCAGGGGCAAGGGGGGCGTGTTCAAGGCCACGGCCGGACTCCAGCGGCAGTTCGGCGGCCGGCGCGTGTTCAACGCGCCGATCGCGGAGGCCAACATCGTCGGCCGCGCGATCGGGATGGCGATGCGCGGGCTGAAGCCGGTCGTCGAGATCCAGTTCTTCGACTACATCTGGACCGCGATGATGCAGATCCGGAACGAGCTCGCCGTGCTCCGCTGGCGGTCGTTCAACGAGTTCTCCTGCCCGGTGGTCGTCCGGGCGCCGATCGGCGGATACCTGACCGGGAGCGCGATCTATCACAGTCAGTCGGGCGAGGGCGTCTTCGCGCACGTCCCCGGGCTGCGCGTCGTGATGCCGGCGACGGCGGCCGACGCCAACGGCCTGCTGCGGACGGCCATCCGCTGCGAGGACCCGGTCCTGTTCCTCGAGCCCAAACATCTCTACCGCCAGACGTACAACCGGGCCCCGGATCCGGGCCCCGACTACATGCTGCCGTTCGGCCGTGCCGCGATCAGGTCCGCAGGCGACGATCTCACCATCGTGACCTACGGATCGACGGTGCAGCGGTCGCTGCAGGCCGCCTCGACGCTCGCCCGCGAGGACGGCGCGTCGGTCGAGGTCCTCGACCTGCGATCGCTCAGCCCGTACGACTGGCCCGCGATCGAGCGATCGGTCGGGAAGACGAGCCGCGCGCTGGTGGTCCACGAGGACTGGACGAGCTTCGGGTACGGGGCGGAGATTGCTGCGCGGATCGGCGACGAGCTGTTCTTCGCGCTCGACGCGCCCGTGCGCCGCGTCGGCGCAGCCGACGTGTTCTGCGGGTACCACCCGGTCCTCGAAGAGCGCACGCTGCCTCAGCCGTCCGACATCGCCGCCGCCGCACGGGCGCTCCTGGCGATCTGAATTCCGTTTGCCCCATCGAACGGGCGTGCGATAGAGTCGCCGCGCCATCATGATGAAATCGCTCGCCATCGTCGCCCTGATCGCGGTCGCTGCCAGCGCGCAGCCTCCGACCGGGGCGCCTGCCGACGTCGCCGCGCGCGTCGATCTGATCGCGCGCGACGTGCTCGAGGCCACCGGCGTGCCGAGCGCCTCGGTGGCCGTCGTGCAGGACGGAGCCGTGACCTACCTGCACGCGTACGGGGAGGCCCGGATCGAGCCGAAGCTGCCCGCGACGCCGGCGATGCGCTACAGCATCGGCTCGATCAGCAAGCAGTTCACCGCCGCGGCGATCCTGCTGCTCAAGGAACAGGGCAGGCTCACGCTCGACGACCCGGTCGGCAAGTACGTCCCGGGACTGACGCGAGGCGGCGAGGTCACGATTCGCGAGATCCTGTCGCACACCTCGGGCTATCAGGACTTCTGGCCGCAGGACTACCTTCCGCCGCTGATGCTGGAGCCGATCACGCCCGACGCCATCCTGGCCCGCTGGGCCCACCAGCCGCTCGACTTCGAGCCGGGCACGAAGTGGCAGTACAGCAACACGAACTTCGTCATCGCGGACCTCATCGTGCAGAAGGCGGCCGGGATGCCGCTGTGGCAGTTCCTCGAGCGGCACGTCTTCGGGCCGCTCGGCATGAAGAGCGTCACCAACACCGACGAGCAGGCGCTGCCGCCGACCGATCCGGGCGCCTACTTCCGCTACGCCCTCGGCCCCGCACGGCCCGCGCCGAAAGAGGGGCCCGGCTGGATGTTCGCCGCCGGGGAGCTGGCGATGACGCCGGCCGATCTGGCGAAGTGGAACGTCTCTCTGATCAGGCACTCGATCCTCAAACCGGCGTCGTACGGGGAGCTCGAGACGGAAGTCCGGCTGAAGAACGGCGTCGGCACGAGCTACGGGCTCGGCGTCGGGGTATCGAGCGTCAACGGCCACCGCCAGCTGGAACACGGCGGCGAGGTGTCGGGGTTCACCGCCGAGAACATCGTGCTGCCCGACGATGGCCTCGCCGTGACCGTGCTGACCAACCAGGACGCCGCGTCGGCCGCCTCCCAGATCGGCCGCCGCGTCCGCGACGCCCTGCTCGATCGGTCGAGCCCTCGCGACCAGCAGCGGGCAGCGCTCGCCCGGAAGGTCTTCGACGGCCTGCGCTGGGGGACGATCGATCGGGCCCTCTTCACCGAGAACGCCAACGCCTACTTCTCGGATCAGGCGCTGAAGGACTACGCCTCGAGCCTCGGGCCGCTCGGCGACGTCGTCAGCTTCACGGCGCTGGCCACGCGCGAGCGCGGCGGCATGACCTACCGCGCGTTCGAGGTGAAGTTCGCCTCCAGGACGGTCGTCATCTCGATCTACGACGTGTCCGACGGCCGCTACGAGCAATTTCTCGTCGAGTCGCAGGAGTGACGCGGCGGGCGGGAGACCGGCTGGGGTCGGCGACGCCGTTCTGATACGATCGGAGCATGGACCGATACGACATGACTTCGACGCCGGCCGCCTGGCCCGGCTCCCTCACCAGCTCCGAGCGCGTCTCGACGTTCCTCCGGGCCGTGTACGGCTGGATGTGCGGCGGGCTGGCCATCACGGCCGCCTCGGCCCTCTTCATCGCCTCGTCGCCGCGGTTCGCGCTCGCCATCGCGCGCAACACGCCGCTCTTCTGGGGCCTCATCATCGCGCAGTTCGGCATCGTCATCGTCCTGTCGGCGCGCGTGCACAAGCTGGCGGCCTCGACCGCCTCGCTCCTCTTCATCGCCTACTCGGCGCTGACCGGGGTGACGATCTCCTTCGTCCTGCTGCTCTACACGGGTCAGTCGGTGGCGACGACGTTCCTGGTGACCGCCGGGATGTTCGGCGCGCTCGCGGCGTGGGGCACGGTGACGCGGCGCAGCCTCGAGGGCCTGGGCCAGTTCCTCTTCATGGGGCTCATCGGCGTCGTTCTGGCCTCGATCGTCGGCATCTTCTGGCACAGCGACGCGCTGCAGTTCGTCATCTCCTTCATCGGCGTGATCGTATTCACCGGGCTGGCGGCGTACGACGCCCAGCGGCTGAAGGCGATGGCGCTCCAGACGCCGAGCGGCGACATCGGGTCTTACGCGATCGTCGGCGCCCTGGCGCTCTATCTCGACTTCATCAACCTGTTCCTCTTCCTGCTCCGGTTCCTCGGCGACCGGCGCGACTGAAGTGGCGCGCACCTTCCTCCTCGTCGGCGCGCTGGCCGGCTTCACGGGCGTGGCGCTGGGCGCGTTCGGCGCGCACGGCCTGCGCGGGCGGCTCACGCCCGAGATGCTGGCGGTCTTCGAAACCGGCGTCCGCTATCAACTGGTTCACGCCGTCGCGCTCGTCGCCCTCTCCTCGCTGATGCCGCGGCTGAGCGGCTGGCTGGCCGTCTGGGCCGGGTGGCTGTTCACGGTCGGCATCGTGCTCTTCTCCGGCAGCCTCTACCTCCTCGCCTTCACCGGCGTACGGGTGCTCGGGGCCATCACGCCCCTCGGCGGCGTGGCCTTCCTCGTCGGCTGGGCCTTCCTCGCCTTCGCGGCCATCTGACGGCGCTCTCGCCGATCTGCGCGGAGGCGGACGGCGGCCGGATCCGGCCACTCCGCCGGCATCGGTGCCGCGGAACCTCCCCCGGCCCAGGTGCGTCTATTGACGCAGCTTCTCTTGTAGCCTGTCGACAAGAAGGGGAGGACGGGATGGACCACCTGGCCGGCGACCTTCGGCTCGCCGCCCGCACGCTGCTCCGGCACCGCGGCTACACGCTGGCCGCCGTGCTGACGCTCGGTCTGGGGATCGGGGCCAACACCGCCGTCTTCAGCGTGATCGACGGCGTTCTGCTGAAGCCCCTGCCCTACGCCGAACCCGACCGGCTGGTGCTCGTCAAGCAGTCGGCGCCGCTCGCCGGACGCCCGAACGTCAACGTGTCGGTCAAGGAGCTGTACGACTATCGCGAGCAGACGCGCGCCTTCGACGCACTGGTCGAATACCACCAGATGAACTTCGACCTCCTGCAGCGCGGCGAACCCGACCGCGTCAACGTCGGTGTCGTGTCGCACGACTTCTTCGGCGTCCTCGGCATCACGCCGATCCTCGGACGCACGTTCCGCGCGGCCGACGACCGCCGCGGCGCCGACGCCGTCCTCGTCCTGAGCTACTCGGTACTGGCAGACGAAGTTCGGCGGCGATCCGGCCATCGTCGGCCAGGTGTTCGAGATGAACGATCGGCCGCACACGGTCGTGGGGGTGCTCCCGAACGTCCCGCTCTACCCGCAGGAGAACGACGTCTACATGCCGGTCTCGGCCTGCCCGTTCCGGGCGGCCGCCGAGCCGCGGCTCGCCCGGAACCGTCGCGCGTTCTCCATCCTGACCGTCTTCGGCCGGTTGACGCGCGGCGTCTCGCGCGCGCAGGCGGGGGCCGACGTCGAAGCCGTCTGCAGCCGCTTCACCCATGACAATCCGGGCGTCTACCGCGCCGGCTCGGGCTTCAGGGCGACGACGGCCGGCGTGCAGGACGAGCTGACGAGCCACGCGCGGCCGATGCTCCTCATTTTGCTCGGCATCACGGCGCTCGTCCTGCTCATCGCGTGCGCCAACGTGGCCAACCTCACGCTCGCGCGGCTGCTGCACCGCGACCGCGAGCTCGCCGTCCGCTCGGCGCTCGGGGCCGGACGGGGGCGCATCGTGCGCCAGCTGCTGACCGAAAGCTCGCTGCTCAGCCTTGCCGGCGGCGCATTCGGCCTGCTGTTCGCGCGCGCCACGCTGTCGTTGCTCACCGGCTTCGTCGAACGATTCACGACGCGTACGGGCGACATCGCGATCGACCTGAAGGTCCTCGCCTTCGCGCTCCTCGTCTCGCTCCTGACCGGGATCGTCTTCGGCACGCTGCCCGCACTCCAGTCGCGTGTCGATCTGGCCGGCGCGATGAAGCAGGGCGGGCGGACCGGCGAGAGCGCCGGCCATCGCCGGCTGCAGAGCGGCCTGGTCGTCGCGCAGGTCGCGGTGTCGGTCGTGCTCCTGGTCGGCGCCGGCCTCCTCCTCTCGAGCGTCCATCGTCTCTCGCAGGTCGATCCCGGCTACCGGGCCGAGCACGTGGTCTCGGCCGAGGCGTACACGAACTTCTCGAAGTACCCCGATGCCTTGAGCCAGCTTCGGTTCTACGAGCCGGTGCTCGAGCGGCTCGCGGCCGAGCCCGGCGTGGTGTCCGCGGCCGTGACCAACGCCGTCCCGTTGAGCGCGACCCAACCGGGCAGCGGTCCTTTCGAGATCGAAGGACGCGCGACCGACGACCCCGACAAGCGGCCGACCGCCGACGTCCGCGTCGTGACCCCCGGCTACTTCCAGACGCTCGGCGTGCCGATCCTGAAGGGCCGGTCGTTCACCGCCCTCGACCGCCGTGACGGCCCGCAGGTCGCCCTCGTCAATGCCTCGATGACGCGGTACTGGGATCACGGCGACCCGATCGGATCCCGTCTCTCCTTCGACGGCGCCCAGACCTGGATCCGGGTGGTGGGCGTCGTCGGCGACATCCGCCAGTTCGGCCTCGACCGGCCCTCGATCGCGCAGGTCTACGTGCCGCTCAGCCAGTCGGGCGGTCTGGCCGGGCGCTTCCTGGTGCGCACGGCGGGGCCGACCGCCGGCGTGGCGACCCTGATCCGCGACGCCGTGCACGGCGTCGATCCGAACATGCCGGTCGAAAACATCCAGACGCTCGACGCGCTGCGCGAGCGCTACCTCGCCACACCGAAGCTGACGGCGGCGCTGCTCGCCCTGTTCGCCGCGCTCGCGCTCGTCGTGACGGTCGCCGGCGTGGCCGGCGTCATCGCCACGTCGGTCTCGAGGCGGACGGCCGAGTTCGGCCTGCGCATGGCGCTCGGCGCCGGCCGTGCGCGGGTACTGTGGCAGGTGCTCGGCCAGGGGCTGGCGCTCGTCGGCGCGGGGCTGCTCGCCGGCACCGTCGCCGCGACGGCGGTGACACGCGTGCTCGTCGCGTACCTCTTCGACACGCAGCCGACCGACCCGATCGTGCTCGCCCTGGTCGCCGCCACGTTCGCCGCGGCGGGGCTCATCGCCTGTCTGGGACCGGCGTGGCGGGCGACGTCGGTGGATCCGATGCTGGCGCTGCGGGCCGAGTGAGCTACGATCGAGCGCATGCCGCTCGACCTGCTGGCATTCGGTCCGCATCCCGACGACATCGAAATCGGTCTCGGGGCGACGGTCGCGCTCCATGCCGACGCGGGGTACCGCGTCGGCCTGATCGACCTGAGCGAGGCCGAGCTGTCGACCAACGGGACGCCGTCGACGCGCCGGACCGAGGCCGACCGCGCGGCGCGCGTCCTCGGCGCGGCGTTTCGCGAGAACCTCGGGTGGCCGGACGGCGCGATGCAGGCGACGCCCGCGCTCGTGCGATCGGCCGTCGAGGCCATGCGCCGCCACCGGCCCCGCACCGTCGCGCTGCCCTACTGGAAGGACCGCCACCCGGATCATGTGTCGGCGAGCGAGACGCTGACGCGGTCGGCGTTCCTGAGCGGCCTCCGGCGGTTCGAGGCGGACGGCGAGCCGTGGCGGCCCGACTGGGTGTGCTACTACTTCATCAACGACGGGGACGCGCCGTCGTTCGTCATCGATGTCTCGGCGCAGTACGAGCGCAAGCGGGAAGCGCTCGCCTGCTACGCCAGCCAGTTCGCGCCCGACGCCGCCGGCGCCACGCCGACCCGCCTGACCGCTTCCACCTTCCGGACCCTCGTCGAGAGCCGTGACGCGCAGTTCGGCGCGCTCGCCGGCGTCGCGTTCGCCGAGGGGCTGGTCGTGCGCGAGCCGCTGCGGCGGACGACCCTCCTCAAGCACGTCCCATGAGGATCGGCATCGTCTGCTATGCCTCGGTCGGGGGCAGCGGCGTCGTCGCGACCGAGCTGGCGCACGCGCTCGCGGCCCGCGATCACGAGGTGCACGTCATCAGCACGGAACGCCCGTTCCGGTGGCGTGCCGGCGTGCCGAATCTGACGTTCGAGCGGGTGTCGGCGCCGGCCTATCCGCTCTTCCGGGAGCCCCAGTACCTCCTCGCGCTCGCCAACGCCATCGTCGCCGTCGCGCAGCGGCGCCGGCTGGACCTGGTGCACGCGCACTACGCCGTGCCGCACGCGACGGCGGCGTACCTGGCGCACCAGATGCTGACGCTCGAGCCCGTCTCCATCGCGCCGCGCACGGTCACCACGCTGCACGGCACGGACATCACGCTGGTCGGGAGCGACCCCTCCTACGCGCGCGCAGTGGCGTTCTCCATCGAGCAGTCGCACGGCGTCACCGCCGTGTCAGCCAGCCTCCGACGCGATACCGTGCACGCGCTCGGCGTGCGGCGCGAGATCCGGGTCATCCCGAACTTCCTCGACTGCTCCGAGTGGCGCCGCACCCCTGACCCGTGGCTGCGCGAGCGCCTGACGGCCGATGGCAGGAAGGCGGTGGTGCTGCACGTCTCGAACTTCCGTCCCGTCAAGCGGGTCGGCGCCGTGCTCGACGTGTTCAAGCGCATCCTCTGGTCGGTGCCCTCCACGCTCGTGATGGTGGGCGACGGCCCGGACCGCGCGGCTCTCGAACGACGGGTCGCCGCCGAGGGCCTGGCGGCGGCGGTCCGGTTCGTCGGAGAGCAGCACGAACTGGTGAAGTGGCTGTCGAGCGCCGATCTCTTCCTGCTGCCGTCGGCGCAGGAAAGCTTCGGTCTGGCGGCACTCGAAGCCATGGCGTGCGAAGTCCCCGTGATCGCCTCGGCGGTCGGCGGCCTTCCGGAAGTCGTCGAGGACGGCCGGACCGGCTTCCTCTGTCCGCAGGACGCGCTCGACGCGATGGCGGCACGGGGCGTGGAGCTGCTGTCGGACCCCGAGCGGGCCCGGCGCATCGGCACCTCGGCGGCGGCGGTCGTCCGCGAACGGTTCTGCGCCGACCGCATCGTCCCCGAGTACCGAGGACTACTATGCCGAGGTTCTCGCCGGCAGCCTGGCGTAGGCCGCGCCTCGGGCGCTGACCGGCGTCAGCGCCGACTCGTCTGACGTCCTCCCGCGTCGGTCGACTCCACGGTGCTGTAGTAGACGCTGTTGAAGAGAAACTTGAAGGTGCCGTGCGGCTGCCCGCGGAACGTGATCTCGGGCCCGAGCAGCAGCAGCTTGCCCCGGCCGAGCGAAGCCTCCACGGCTGCGGCGCCGCCTTCGAGGTAGTGCTGGCCCCAGGCCCAGCCCGACCTGAGCGGCTCAGGCGTGTCGAACCACGCCACCGGCCGGACGCCCTCGAGCGACGCATTCGGGGCGAGCTCGAGCACCGGGTTGTTGTTGAAGAAGACGTCGAGCCGCTTCTCCATCCCGTAGGCGAGCGGATCCGTGTTGTCGACGGCGACGTTCAGGATCGACCCCGGGATGTAGAACTTGGTCGTCGGCAGTCGGCGCTCACTCCCCTCCACCATCTCGACGAGGTGATTGCCGAGCGGAAGGCCGAGCATGGCGCCGAGCGACGCCGAGCTTCCCCAGGCGACGATGGTTCCGCCGTCCTCGACGAATTTCTTCAGCTCGGGAAAGGTCCGGTCGGGCGTGATGTGGCCGAGGCGGTCGCGCCACTCGGCCGGGATCTCCTCCGGCTTGGGCTGCTGGCCGAAGCCGCCTTCGCCGCGTCCGTTGCCCTCGCGGATCGCGCCGTCGGGAAAGACGATGACGTCGTACTTCGCGTGGAGGTTGCCGGTGTCGAGCGCCTTGGGGAACACGAGCTGGTACGGGAACTGGTACTGCTCGAAGAGGAACCGCACCCAGCCCGACGGCATCGAGCCGCCGTACTGATCCCACAGCCCGATCCGGACCGGTCGCAGCTTCATCATCCCGCCGGGCTTGTCGCCGACCGCGGTGAAGCTCAGGCCGACGTCGGTCGCGGCCTTCTGCAGGATGGGCAGCGTGCCCGGCTTGGCGGCGATGTAGATGACGCCGCTGCCGTCCGGACTGTGCCACTTCCGGTCGCGCACCCAGTAGACGTCCTGGCCGCCCTTGAGCAGCCGGTTGACGGCGACGACGGCGTCGTTGACATGCTGGCTGACCACGTAGCCGGTCGCGCCGGCGGCGTCGGTGATCTTCCCGGGCGCCGGCTTGATGACGTCCGGCACCTTCTCGAACGGGCCGTCGAAGCCGTCCAGGATCCGGTCGAACTTCACGCCCATCTGGAACGCGAGCGTGTAGCCGGCGTTGTCGTACGGCGGAATGGGCGGACCGCCCGGGAACTGGAAGTCGTTCGGGTGGTCCTGCGGCTCGAACATGTCGAGGATGTGCGGACGGAAGGCCTGCGCCGTCTTGATGACGAGCGAGCCGGCCGGGTACTGCTTGCCGGCGACGGTGAACGCCGCCGTGGCGCGCTCGACCTCGATGCCGGCCTTGATGAGCGCGTTGACGAACTTCTGGGCCGTGAGGAAGTCGGGCTGATCGGCGGGCAGGATGTACCCGCGCGCGTCGCGCAGCTCCGGCTTCCTGAGCAGCTCGTAGTACTTCTCCGGCTGCGGCCGGAGCAGTCCGCCGCGCACCGCGCGCGTGTCGGCGCTCTCGACCTTGCCCTCCTCCTTCGCGATCTCGGCCTTCACCTTCGCCACCCGCGTCGGGTACATGGTCCAGGTGTCGGCCGAGCCCTTCTCGATGTTGTGCCGGCCCATGACGTAGATGTTGTAGAGGAGCTCCTCGCGATAGCGGGACGCGAAGTCGAGCACGGCGCGGTTGGCCGTGATCGAGTAGTCGATCGACTGGCGGAAGTGCCAGACCTGCGGCGCGATCGGATACGGGTAGTCGTTCTTGGCGATCATCCGGTCCGGGACGAAGCCGATGGTCACGGGGGTCGGGTTGCCGATCGTCTCGGTGAGCAGCCCCACCATGTTGTGGAAGTACGGCATCGTGCGGAGTCCGCCGTTCCACCAGGTGGAGTAGTTCGCGCCCGATCGCGTCGTGACGCCCGGTTTGGCTTCGGCGTCGAAGCGGCTGTGCATGGCGGCGCCGACCTGGTCGAGCTCGTTGATGACCAGCGGGTCGTACACGTAGTTGAACGGATCGCGGAACGGCGGCGAGAACATCACCGTGCCGGTCGGGCCGGTCTGGTGGTGGTTGTAGACGATCTGCGGGAACCACTCGCGGTACAGCACCTTGTTGTCGTTGGTGCTCTCGGGCAGATTCTCCATGTAGAAGTCGCGGTTGTCGTCGTGGCCCGCGTACTTCTCCCAGAGGCGCGGGACGTACTCCGTGGAGCGCTTCTCGGGATCCGGGTTGCGCATGTACCAGTTGGAGACCAGCTCCATGCCGTCCGGGTTCACCTGGACGCACAGGATGATGAGGTCGCGCAGGAACCGCTGGGTCTCCTCGTCGCTGCGGGAGACGAGCTGATAGACGGTCTCCATCAGCTGGTGCGCGCCGAGCACCTCCGTGGCGTGCAGGCCCCCGTCGATCCAGACGACCGCCTTCCCCTCCTTCGCGAGCGCGTGCGCCTGCTCGTCGGTCAGCCCCCGGGCGTGCGCCAGCCGCTGCGCGATGCCGCGGTAGTACTCGAGCTTCTTCATGTTCTCCGGCGACGAGACGATCGCCATGTACTGGTCGCGCCCCTCGGCGGTCTGGCCGATCGAGACCAGCTTCATGCGATCGGACTCCTTCGCCAGCTTCCGCCAGTACTCGGTCAGCTGGGTGTAGTTGGCGAGGAAATAGTCGTCGCCGATGTCATGGCCGAACTGCTCCTTCGGCGAGGTGATCTTCTTCGCCTGGGCGGCGAGCATCGGCGCGAGCGACGCCAGCAGCACGAACAGCAGCAGGGCGCGCGTGCGGCGCGGGGTGGCGGGCATAGGGACTCCAGAGGAAGAGGAACGCGGCCCGATGAACGGACGACAGATTGTAGCGGGGAGCGCGGCCTTCCGCTACAGTGACGCCAGATGTCCTCGAATGTCACCGGGGCAGAGGCCGCGGCGTTCCGCCTCGGACGCCATCACCTGGCGGGACGTTCGCGCGCCGCCGTCGCTGCCGTGTGCCGCGATGTGTGCGGCGTCCAGGCGCAGGTGATGTCGGCAGCCGAGCTGGCGTTAGGGGCGCGCGGCGCGTGGCAGGCCGCGGCCCCGGCCATGTCGTCGGTCTCCATCGACGGGACCGAGGCGTGGATCCTTCGAAGCGATCGGCAGGCGCTCCGCGCCGCGACCGTCTCGACCGCGAGGCGGCCAGGCTCGGAGACTTCCTCGGCGTCTCCTGCCCGATCCAATTGCGGACCTCCCTCGCGGCGCAGTAATCTGTCGTGCGGAGGGATTCGATGAAGAACGTGATGAGAGTGACGGCCGCCGCCGCGATCGCCGCGGTGCTGGCCGCGCCGGCCGCGGCCGGGCAGTCCAGCGCGGTCGGCGAGGCGCTCGCCACCGAAGCGCACAGCAACGAGAACAACATGGTGAGCGCCGCCGAAGCGATGCCAGCCGGGAAGTACAGCTTCCGTCCGACCCCCGCGCAGAACCCGTTCGGCCAGTTGATCTTCCACGCCGGCCAGGCCAACTTCGCGCTCTGCGGCGTCATGGCGGGCGAGAAGGCGCCCGAGGCCACCGTGAAGGCCGACGGCGACAAGGATGCCCTGATCAAGCAGATGAAGGACTCGTTCGAGTACCGCTACAACGTCTTCCCGAAGGTCGACGCCAGCAAGCTGGGCGACGAGGTCACGATGTTCGGGCGCAAGATGACGATGGCCTGGGTGGTCGTGCACACGGCGCTCGACTGGGGCGACCACTACGGCCAGGTGGCCGGCTACCTGCGCGCCGCCGGCATCGTCCCGCCGTCGTCGCAGCGCCGAGGACGAGGCGGAGAGAATTGATAATCATTGACAATCAAGGGTTGGCGGCGATCTGACCCATGTCTCCGGCCCCGATTGGCCGGCCGGGCGCCGGCCTGGAGCGTCAAAAGGCACGAACGCCCAGAAGGGGCCCTTCAGTCGCAGAAAAGGAAGGCCACATGCCGAAGCGGGTCGCGCTATGGGTCGCGTGTCTCGTCGCCGCCGTCGTCCTGGCCGCCGCCGCCATGGGCGCCCAGCCGGTCCAGCTGCCTCCCAACCAGTATCACATGCTCTCGGGCAGCGACGTCGGATTCAGGGTGGAAGGAACAGACGCGTCCGGGAAGCCGGTCGGCACCTGGATGGTCAAGGTGGACGGCAAGTGGATCGAGCCGGGAATGTCGGTCCACATACATCCAACCAAGTGAGCGGACACCGTTGCTCTCCCTGGGCCCTGAGCCCTATTCGAAGATCAGGGTACTCCCCTGCTCCCGCCGGATCGGGAATCATGACGGGCCGCACCTGGAAGGCCTCCAGGAGATTGGCGGACGTCAGGACCTCGGCGCCGGAGCCGGACGCGAGCACGGCGCCCTCGTTCAGCAGCACGAGACGATCGGCGAACCGCGCGGCCAGGTTCAGGTCGTGCACGACGCCGACCGCGACGACGTCGGGCTGGTCGGCGAACGTGCGCACCTTCTTCATGAACTCGAGCTGGTGGCGGATGTCGAGGAACGTGAGCGGCTCGTCGAGAAAGAGGTAGCGGCACCCCCGGCCCTCCGGGCGCCACACCTGGGCGAGCACGCGCGCAAAGTTGACGCGCTGCTTCTCGCCGCCGCTGAGCGTCGCGTAGCTGCGATCGGCCATCGACGCCACGTCGAAGAACTGCATCACCTCGTCGCAGATCGCCTCGTCGACGTGCGAGGGTCGGCCGGTGAAGTGCGGGTAGCGGCCCATCATCACGAGATCGCGCGCCGGAATCGGAAAGGCCACCTCCACGGCCTGCGACAGCACGGCCCGCATCCGCGCCAGGTCGCGATGCGGGAGCCCCGCCGCGTCGTCCCCGCCATAGAGCACCCGGCCGGCCGCGGGCCGGACGAGCCGCGACAGCACCTTGATGAACGTCGACTTGCCGGCGCCGTTCGGGCCGATGACGAGGTGCAGGCGGCCCGGCTCAAACGACGCCGACACGCCGTCGAGCAGCGTCCGCCGGCCGGCGCGGTACACGATCCCGGTCGCCGTCAGCATGTCAGAAGACGTACTGCCGGTTGCGCAGGAGCCACAGGAACACCGGCACGCCGACGACCGACGTGACGATGCCGATCGGGAGCTCGGCCGGCCGGATCGACACCCGGGCGATGAGGTCGGCGACGCTCACGAGCGTCGCCCCGAGCAGGGCGCTCCCGGCAATCAGGTACCGGTTGTCGGCGCCGTGGATGATCCGCAGGATGTGCGGGACGACGAGCCCGACGAAGCCGATGACACCGGTGAACGCGGTCGCGACGGCGACCATCGCGACGTTGATCGTCAGCACGGCCCACTTGAGCCGCTTCACGTTGACCCCCAGGTAGGTGGCCTCCTCCTCCCCGAGCATCAGCGCGTTGAGCGGCTTCGCGTAGCGAAGCGCCAGGGCGATCCCGACGAGCGTGGCCCCGCCGACGATCGTCACGGAGGTCCAGTCGGCGCCCGACATCGTGCCGAGATTCCAGAAGATGATCGAGCGTGCCTGCGGGTCGCGCGCGATGTAGGACAGGAACCCGACGCCGCTCAGGCAGAGGGCGTTGATCGCGAGGCCCGTGAGCAGCAGCATCACGATCGAGCTGCGGCCTTCGTCGCCCGACTGCGCCAGCGCGAAGACGAGGTAGGTGGCGAGAATGCCGCCGATGCAGGCGGCGATCGGCAGCGTCCAGGGGCCGGCGTTGAACTTCAGCACCGACCCGAGGACGAAGTACAGCGCGGATCCGAGCGCCGCGCCGCTCGAGGTGCCCACCAGCCCGGGCTCCACGATCGGATTCCTGAAGAGCGCCTGCATCAAGGTGCCGCCGACGCCGAGGCACGCGCCGACGAACAGGCAAAGCACGGCGCGGGGCAGCCGGATCTCGGCGAAGATGCGGCCGTCGAGCGTCGCCGGTTCGCGCCCCGTCGCGAGGGCCAGCGTGGCCGAGACCATCTGGCGCAGGCTGAAATCGATGGCGCCGAATCGGATGGACGCCACGACGACGACGAACATCGCCCCGGACAGCGCCAGCAGGATCGGAACGCGCGCCCGATCGCGCGTCGCCGTCATGGCTGCGACTGGTGGATCAGGGCGGCGAGCTTCAGCACGCTGTTCGGGGTGTCGGGATTGAAGTAGGTGAGCTCGTGCTCGCTGACCCGGTAGATCCGCCCCGTGCGCGCCGCGTTGGTCTGCGCGACGCCCGGCAGCGTCTTGGCCTGCTCGAGCGAACCAAGGCGATCGTAGCCGAACTCGGTCACCAGGATGATGTCGGGATTGGCCTGGGCGATGACCTCTGGCGAGCTCAGCCGCTGCATCCCCTTGCCCTGGATCGCCTGCTCGCCGCCGGCCCACTCGATGATCTGGCTCGCGGCCGCGCCGTCGCCGCTGCCGCCCCGGCCGGCGACGAGCAGGTAGATGTTGGACGCGCGCCCGTAGTGAATCACCGCGACCTTCGGCCGCGTCTTGTACTGCGTCACCTGCTCGAGGACGTCCGCCATGTCCCGGTCGATGCGGGCGCACAACTCCTCGGCCCGCTGCTCCTTGTGGAAGTACGCGCCCATCTCGCGCAGCAGGGCCTTCAGGCCGTCGAGCGAGTCGTCCCTGGCCTGGAACGTCTTCATCGGGATCTTCAGCTGGGTGAGCTGCCGAACGACCTGTTCGGGTCCGATGTTGTTGTCGTGGATCACCACCGTCGGCTTGAGCGACAGGATCCCCTCGGCGCTCAGGGCGCGGTGATAGCCCACCGTGGTCACCGACTTGATCTCCGGGGGATACGTGCTCGAGTAGTCCACGCCGACGAGACGATCCTGAGCGCCGAGCGCGTAGATGAGTTCGTTGTACTGCTGCGAGATCACGACCATCCGCCCGGGACCGCTCTGGCCCGACGACGCGCTGCCGAACCGGCCGCAGCCGGCCGCGAGGCCGGCGACACAGACAAGGACCGCGAGAATCTTTGGCTTCATCGGGACCCTTCCGGAAAGCGAATACGTTACGCCATCGGCGGGCCGGCGGCAACGTCTCCGACCGGCGGAGCAACGCCCTGCACTACAATCAACCGCCGTGACCGGACCAGCGCGCGCTCCCGTGCCGTGGCATGCCCGCGGACTCCTGTTCGAGAACTGCAACTGCCAGCTGGTGTGCCCCGGGCACCTGCACTTCGAGCAGCTGTGTACTCACGCCCGCTGCCTGGGTTACTGGGCCATCCGCGTCGATGAGGGGCGGTTCGGCGGCGTCGCCCTCGACGGGCTGAAAGCCGTGGTCGCCTTCGACTCGCCGCAGCAGATGATGGCGGGCGGCTGGACCGAGGTGATCGTCATCGACGAGGCGGCGCCCGCCGAGGCGCGCGCCGCGCTCGAGGCCATCCTCACGGGCGGCGCCGGCGGCCCCTGGGCGATCCTGGCGCGCTTCGTCGAGCGCCGGCTCGAGACCCGATACCTGCCGATTGCGTTCTCCGAGACCGCGACGACGAAAACGGCGACGATTCCGGGCCTGTTCGACACGACCGTGACCGACATCCGGGGGCGCGACCGCACCCGGCCGGTCCGTTTCGAGAACATCTTCAACCAGATCCACGCGCCCGAGCAGGTGCTCGCTACCGGCGTCACGCGGTACGACGACGGGATCATCGTCATCGCCAACCATCGCACGCACGGCCTGCACTCCGCCTTCGCGTGGGAGGTGACGGGGTGATACAGCTGGCGTTCGCCTGGCTCGCGATGACGGCGGTGATGATGGCACCGGCGGTCCTGCCCTGGCTGCGCACCTTCGCCGCGCTCACCTCCGGACCGGGCTGGGCGCGCGCCGGGGCTACCGCCCTCTTCGGGACCGGATATCTGACGGCGTGGTCCCTGTACGCCGTCGCCGCCGCCGCCGCCCAACTCGCGCTCGAGCGTGCGGGCCGGCTGGATCCGGCGCGCGGCCTCGCCTCCCCCGTCGCCGGCGTCGTGCTGATCGCCATCGGACTGCTGCAGTTCGCGCCCTTCAAGCGCGCGTGCCTCAGGCACTGCCGCAATCCCCTGACCTACCTGTTGGCGCGGTGGCGCAGCGGGCCGCCGAACGGATTCCACGTCGGGCTCGCGCACGGCGCCTTCTGCGTCGGCTGCTGCTGGGCGCTGATGGCAGCGGCGCTGGCCGTCGGCGTCATGAACGCGTGGTGGATGGCGCTCCTGACGGCGATGGTCACTATCGAGCAGGTGGCCCCGAACGGCGACCGGCTCGGCCGCGCGCTCGGCCTGGGCCTGGCGGTGTGGGGCGCCGTGCTGCTCGCGACGGCCGCGCCCGCCGCGCAGGCGGGTGCGCCCGGCCGGTTCACGGTCGTCGAGGCCACGATCCCCGACATGAGCCGCGCGATGGCCGAAGGCCGCGTGACGTCGCGCGCGCTGGTCGCCGAGTACCTGGCGCGCATCGCGACCTACGAGGACCGCATCAATGCCGTGATCAGCGTGAACCCCCACGCGCTCGACGAAGCCGAGGCGCTGGATCGCGAGCGCGCGCAGGGGCACGTCCGCGGGCCGCTGCACGGGATTCCCATTGCGCTCAAGGACAACATCCAGGCCATGGGCATGCCGACGACCGGGGGCGCCCTGGCCTTCGACCGGTTCGTGCCACCGTACGAGGCGACGCTCGTCACCCACCTCCGCGAGGCCGGCGCGATCATCATCGCCAAGACCGTGTTGACCGAGCTCGCCAACTGGGTGGCGGCCGCGCCGACGCCGATGCCGGGCAACTACAGCGCCGTCGGCGGTTTCTCGTTCAATCCGTACGACCCGCGGCGCGATCCGCGCGAGGGGTACGACGACGGGCGTCCGGTGCTCAGCACGGGCGGATCGAGCTCGGGCGCCGGGACGGCGGCCAGCTTCTGGGCGGCCAGCGTCGGCACCGATACGTCGGGATCGGTCGTCAACCCGGCGCAGCTCACGATGCTGGTGGGCCTGCGCCCGACGACCGGTCGGATCAGCCGTCACGGCATCATCCCGATCACGATCGACCAGGACACGGCCGGACCGATGGCGCGCACGGTGCGGGACGCCGCGATGCTCTTCGGCGCGCTCGAGGGCGCGGCGCCGGACCAGGCCGACCCAGCCACGGCTCGATGCGCGCCGCCGCCCGGCCGCGACTACACCGCCTTCCTGCAGCCGGACGGTCTGCGCGGGGCGCGCATCGGCGTGCCGCGCGCGTTCTTCTACAACAAGGTGCCGGCGCCGGGCGGGCCGGCCGACGCGACCCGCGGGGGGCTGAATCCGGCGCAGTCCGCGCTGATGACCGAGGCGATCGGCGTGCTGAAGCGGGAGGGGGCCGTGATCGTGGATCCGGCCGACCTGCCGAGCGTCCTGGCGGCCGATCCGGGCGACAACGTCCTGGCATGGGACACCTGTTCGGGGCTCCCCGAGGGACGGGCCGGCGACGCGCACTGTTCGGTGGTGTTCAAGTACGGGATGAAGCGCGACTTCAACGCGTGGCTGCGTTCGCTCGGACCGGCGGCGCCCGTGCCGTCGCTGACGGCGCTGCGGATGTTCAACCTGACGCACACCCGCGGCGGCGCGATCCGCTACGGCCAGGCGAACCTCGACATCTCCGACGAAATGGATCTGGCGCGCGACAAGGCCCGATACGACAGCGACCGCGCCCGGGACGTCGCCCTCGCAGGCGAGCAGGGGCTGCACGCCGCCATCGCGGGGCATCGTCTCGACGCCCTGGTGTTCCCCGGCTGGAACGCCGCCGGCATCGCCGCCCGCCCGGGCTTTCCCATCATCGTCGTGCCGTTCGGCACGATACCGAACGACCCGCCCGCGCCGTTCCCGATCGGATTCGATCCCAGGCCGGTCCCCTACAGCGTGAGCTTCGTCGGCGAGGCGTGCGGCGAGCCCACGCTCTTCCGTCTGGCGTACGCCTTCGAGCAGGCGACGAAGCGCCGCGTGCCGCCGCCGGAGGTGCCCTAGTGGACGGGCCACTGGCTGCCAATGGCCGGAAACGGGCTCTGAGGTAGAGTGCCTTCGATGAGCACACGCCTTTCGCTTCCGCTCGCGACGCTCACCCTGATGGGCGCCGTCACGGCCGCCCTGCTCGCGCAGCCCGCGACCCTACCGGCGCTCAACCCGCAGGACGCCATCCCCTTCGACGCGGCGGTGCACACCGCCAGGCTGCCGAACGGGCTGACCTACTTCGTCCGACAGAACACGCGGCCCGCCCAGCGCGTGTCGCTCCGCCTGGCGGTCAAGGCCGGCTCGATCGAGGAGACCGACAAGGAGCTGGGCCTCGCGCACTTCGTCGAGCACATGGCGTTCAACGGCAGCGCACACTTCAAGCCTGGCGAGGTCTTCTCGTACTTCGAATCGGTGGGCGCGCGGCTCGGCCCCCACGTCAACGCGTACACGAACTTCGACGAGACGGTCTACATGCTCGACCTGCCGAGCGATCGCCCCGACGTCGTCGAGAAGGGCCTGACGGCGCTCGCCGACTTCGCCGGCGGCCTGAGCTTCGAGCCGTCGGAGGTCGACAAGGAGCGCGGCGTGGTCATCGAGGAATGGCGGGGCGGGCTCGGCGCGAGCTCCCGGATCCGGGACAAGCAGATTCCGGTGCTCTTCGCCGGATCCCGGTACGCCGATCGCCTGCCGATTGGAAAGCCCGAGATCATCCGGACGGCGCCGGCGGCCGAGCTGCACGCGTTCTACGACGCCTGGTACCGGCCGGAGCGCATGGCGGTCATCGCCGTCGGGGACGTCGACCCGGCGCAGATCGAGAAGGAGATAAGCGCCGCGTTCGGCCCGCTGAAGGACCGCGCACCGGCCCGGCCCGATCCGGACAAGACGGTGCCGATCACCGCCGGCACGCGGATCGGCGTCGCCACCGATCCCGAGCTGACGCAGTCGTCGGTCACCGTCATGCGCGAGGCGCGGCACGAGGACGAGACGCGGGTGGCCGACTACCGGCGCGAGCTGACCGAGCGTCTGGTCGAACACATCATGGACGAGCGCTT
Source organism: uncultured Acidobacteriota bacterium (assembly GCA_963840225.1). GTDB lineage: Bacteria > Acidobacteriota > Vicinamibacteria > Vicinamibacterales > CAVVIG01 > JBLMXQ01. The sequence goes on along the minus strand of CAWIYH010000002.1, from coordinate 1,132,515 downwards.
CGGCGAGATCGCGCGCAGGAAGGACGCGAAGTTCCTTGGGGCGAGCGCGGGCAGCACGCCGCTCAACCGAGACGTCACGGCCTTCGCGATCGGCGCCGGGGTGGCCGACGGCGGCATCCCGGGCGGCCTGAGCTCGATCGCCGTCGAGGTGCGCCGCGTCGAACAGTACGGCTTCGGCGCGCCCGAGATCGACCGCGCGAAGAAGTGGATGATGGCCTTCTACGAGCAGGCGTACGCCGAGCGCGACAAGACCGAGAGCCGGTCGTACGCCGGCGAGTACATCCGGCACTTCCTGGTCGACGAGCCGAGCCCGGGCATCGCCTACGAGTACCGCCTCGTCCGCCAGGTCGTGCCCGGGATCACGGCCGCGGAGGTCGGCGCGACGGCCAAGCGGCTTCTTGGCAGCGACAGCCGGGTCATCCTCGCCGTGTCCCCGGAGAAGGCCGGCGTGAGCGTGCCGACCGACGCCGATCTGCAGGCCACGCTCGCCGCGGCCGGTCAGGTGGCGGTCACGGCCTGGACCGACGCGGCGACCGCGCGCGGCATCATGGACGCCAGACCCGCGCCGGCGGCCGTCACGGGGCGCCGCGAGCTGAAGGATCTCGGCGTGACCGTCGTCACCTTCGCCAACGGCGTGGAGGCGTGGCTGAAGCCGACCGACTTCAAGAACGACCAGGTCCTGTTCACGATGGACGCGAGCGGCGGCGCCTCGATCGCGGCGGCCGCCGACTACCTGGACGCGACGCTCGCGCCGGCCTACGTCGAGCTCGCCGGAGTCGGCGGCGTCTCCGCCGTGGACCTCGAGAAGCTGCTGGCCGGCAAGATTGCGTCGGCGTCGCCGTACGTGTCGCTGTCGACGCACGGCATCTCGGGACACGCGGCGCCGGCCGAGCTCGAGACGGCGCTGCAGCTCCTGCACCAGACCGTCGTCGCCCCCGACGACGATCCGGACGCGTTCGCGCTCCTCAAGCGACAGCTGCACTCGATGGTCGTCAACCGACAGCAGTCGCCCGGCGTCGTGTTCAGCCAGCGCGTGGCGCTCGTGAACAGCTCGAACCACTACACGGCGCAGCCGGTGACGGCCGATCGCGTCGACGCGCTCGACCGCGAGAAGATGATGGCGTTCTACCGGCAGCGGTTCGCGAACGCCGCCGACTTCACCGTCTTCATGGTCGGGGCGTTCAAGATCGACGAGGCGGTGGGGCTGCTCGCGCGCTACGTCGGCACGCTGCCGTCGAAGGGACGCGCCACGTCGAAGTTCGCCGACGTCGGCCTCAGATTTCCCGATCACACCGTGACCGAGCGGGTGGAGAAGGGGCGCGAGCCGCGCAGCCAGACCGTGATCAGCTTCTTCGCCGATCCACCGCCCGATCCCGACGAGGAAGAGCGCATCGACGCGGCCTCGACCGTGCTCGAGATCGCGCTGCGCGATGTGCTGCGCGAGGAACTGGGCCAGACCTACGGCGTCTCGGCCGGACTGTCGGAGCGCCTCCCGCAGCGGGGCGGCGGCCACGTCGAGGTCCGCTTCGGCGCGGCGCCGGAGAACATCGACGGCATGATCGCCCGGACGCTCGAGCGGATCCAGACGCTGCAGCGCGACGGGCCGTCCGCCGACCTCACCAACCGCGCCCGCGAGGCGGCACGGCGGAGCGACGAGACGGCGCTCAGGCAGAACGGCTACTGGCTGCAGCACCTGTCGTCGGCGCACCTGCTCGGCACCGACCCGGCGGCGATCCTGCACCGCGCGGCACGAATCGACGCGATTACCCCGGCGGTCCTGCAGGCCACCCTCAAGCGCTACTTCCCCATGGACCGCCACACGGTGGTGACCCTGGTGCCGGCCCCCTGATACGATGACCGGCACGTTCGAGGAGGAACGCCCGATGGAACACGTCATCTCCCAGCTGCTCGCCGACTTCGAGCGCGGCCACATGACGCGCCGTCAGCTCATACAGAGCCTGGCGATGGCCGCCACGGCCGCGGCCGCGACCGGCGCCGCGCCGGCGGCCGCCGCCGGGGAGGCGCCATTCAAGGCGATTGCGGTGAACCACATCTCGTATCAGGTGAAGGACTACGCGAAGACCCGCGACTTCTATGCCGGCCTGCTCGGAATGAAGGTCACACAGGACAACGGCCGGCAGGCGTATCTCGCGTTCGGCGACCAGGGCACCTGGCTGCTGCCGCGCAACGCGCGCGACACGCCGCCGCCCCACGTCGATCACATCGCCTACACGATTGCCGACTGGGACAAGGACCGCGTCGAGGCGGAGCTGAAGAAGCGCGGGCTGGAGCCGCGGCCGGACACCGAGAACAGCTTCCACGTCAAGGATCCGGACGGGTTCGACCTGCAGATCTCGGGGCAGGGCATGAAGCCCTGACGTGGTGACCGTGCTCCTGGCGCTGGCGGTCGCCGCGACGGCGGCCGCCTCGCCCGCCGTCGCGCCGCTCGTCCTGGGCGCCACGCCCGCGACCCGCGTGCTCGTCGTCTCGCCGCACCCCGACGACGAATCGCTGGCGGCCGCCGGCCTCATGGCGCGCGTGCGCGCCGCGGGCGGCGACGTCCGCGTCGTGCTGGTGACGAGCGGCGACGCCTTCTCCGAAGGGGTGGAGACCGAAGACGGCATCGCCCGGCCGACGGCCGACGACTACCGCCACTACGGCACGCGGCGGGAAGGCGAGACCCTGTCGGCGATGCGCGCCCTCGGCGTCGACCCCTCGCGCGTCACGTTTCTGGGCTTTCCCGACGACGGCCTGTGCCAGCTGGCCTCGCGGTACCTCTCGGCGAAGGCGGCGGCGTTCTTCTCGCCCTACACGAGGCGACAGAGCCCGCCAACGACCGAGCAGATCGTGCGCGGCGTCACCTATCGGGGGATCGACGTGCGCCGCGAGCTCGAACGGATCTTCGTCGCCTTCAAGCCGACGGTCATCGTCATCCCGCACCCCGAGGACGAACATCCGGATCACTGCTCGACGCACATCTTCGCGCGCGATGCCATCGCGGCCGTCTGGCCCGATGCGCGGAGGCGCCCCCACGTCATCCACTATCTCGTTCACTACGGGCAGTGGCCACTGGCCGGCGCGAGTGGCGGCGCGGGGCTTCTGCCGCCGGCCGGCTTCCCCGCGACGGAGGGGCGCTGGGTGTCCCTGAAGCTGTCGCCGACCGAGGAGACGGCGAAGCACCGCGCGCTGCTCGCCTACGGCAGCCAGCTGCTCGCCATCGGCCGTTTCGTGCTGGCCTTCAGCCGGAGCAACGAGCTCTTCCTCGACGGCGAGCCGGCGTCGCCGCCTGAGTGCTGGTGCAGCGGCCAGAACGTGGCAACGGAAGTCCCGCCCGAAAGACGGCGGCGCCGTGCCAAGCCGCGCCGATGAAGGCGGCTCGACACCACCTGGAGTCCCTCGACGCGTTCCGCGGCCTCAGCATCGCGGGGATGATCCTGGTGAACAATCCGGGCAGCTGGGACGCGGTCCACCCGCCGCTCCTGCACGCGGCCTGGAACGGCTGCACGGTGGCCGATCTCGTCTTTCCCTGCTTCATCTTCATCCTCGGCGTCGCGATGCCGTTCGCCTTTTCCCGCCGGCTCGCCTCGGGCCACGAGCGCGCCGCGCTCGACCGGCGCATCTGGCGCCGCGCCGCCTCGCTCGTCGCGCTCGGGCTCGTGCTGAACGCCATCGCCTCGCTGCCGGCGATCGCGAGCCTGCGCATCCCCGGCGTGCTGCAGCGGATCGGCGTCGTCTACCTGCTGGGCGCGTTCATCGTGCTGCACACCGGCGCGCTGATGCGTCTCGCGGTCGCCGGCCTGCTCCTGCTCGGCCACTGGGCGCTGCTGGTCCTCGTGCCGTTCGGCGGGCACGCGGCGGGCGTCGTGGTGGCGGACCGCAATCTCGCGGCGGTCGTCGACCGCGCGGTCTTCGGCGCCCATACCCTCACCGCGTCGGGCGATCCGGAGGGCCTCCTCGGGACGCTGCCGGCCATCGGCTCGGCGCTGCTCGGTTCGCTCGCCGGTGACTGGCTGCGCGGGAGCACCAGCACGGACCGGCGGCTGGGAGGCCTTGTTGGCGGCGGCATCGTCGCCCTCGGCCTCGGAGTGGCCTGGTCGTTCGCCTGGCCGCTCAACAAGTCGCTCTGGTCCGGCTCCTACGCGCTCGTCACGGCGGGGCTGGCGGCGCTCCTCTTCGCGCTCTGCTTTCTCTTGATCGACGTGTGGCACGTCCGACGCTGGGCGCGGCCGCTCGTGTGGCTCGGGATGAATCCGCTGGCGATCTACTTTCTCGCCGAGCTCGTCGGCCACCTCATCGATCGGCCGTGGGTGCCGGACGGCGCTACCTGGACGACACCGAAGTCCTGGTTCTTCTGGGAGGTCCTCAGGCCACGCATCGCTCCGCCGCTCGACGACGCCGGCGCCTCGCTGACCTTCGCGGTGCTGACGGTCGTGGTGTGGACGCTGCTGGCCGGAGCGCTGTACCGGCGCAACGTGCGCCTCCAGGTGTAGAATCGGCGCCATGCGAAGTCTCGCCTCCCTCTCGCGGGCCGCTGGTGCGCAGGCGGCCGGCGCCGCGGTCATCATGGTCCTCGTGTCGGGCGCGCTCGGCGCGTCCGCTCAGCCGCCCGCTCCGGAGAAGCCGCAGGCCCAGCCGCCCGCCGCGCAACCGCCGGCGCCGGCCGAGCAGCCCGAGCGGCCGCCGGCCCCGGAATTCGTCAGACAGGCCCAGCAGCAGCTCCGCGACGGCCATCCCGACCAGGCGCTGGCGATCTACCAGAAGGAGCTGGCCGCGTCGCCCGACTCCTTCCCCGCGAACACCGGCGCGGGCGTCGTGCTCGACCTGATGGGCCGCTACGACGAGGCCCGGAAGTACTTCGGGAAGGCGCTCGACACGGCCGGGACGCCGGAGGCGAAGGGGCAGGCCGAGCGATCGATGGCGATGTCGTACGCCTTCGAGAACAACTGCCAGGGCGCCGCGAAGTACGAGACGCCGCTCTACGAGCGCTACCTCGCCGCGGAGGACTACTACAACGCCGGCGAGATTGCCGACGAGCTCGGCCGCGTCTGCCTCGAGGCCGGCGATCTCGACACGGCCGAGAAATGGTATCGCATGGGGTACGCGGCCGGGCTGCAGGAGCCGAACATCAAGGCCGCACGCAAGGATCTCTGGAACTTCCGCTGGGAACACGCGATGGCGCGGATCGCGGCGCGCCGCAACGACAAGGACGCCGCCGACAAGCACATCGCCGCGGCCAAGGCGGCGCTCGCGACGGGCACCAACCCGGACCAGCAGCAGTTCCTGCCGTACCTGACCGGCTACGTCGCCTTCTATGAAGGCGACTATCAGGCGGCCCTCACCGACCTGCAGAAGGCGAACCAGAAGGACCCGTTCATCCTCGTCCTGATCGCGCAGACCTACGAGAAACTCGGCAACAAGACGCAGGCGATGGACTACTATCGGAAGGCACTCGCCTCGAATGCCCACAATCCGCCGAACGCGTACGCACGGCCGCTGGCCCGGCGCAAGCTCGGTCAGAGCTAGCGTCGGCGCCGCCGTCACGCTCGCGTCGGCCCTCGTCTGGGCGACCTTCGTCCAGGGGCGGCAGAATCAGCCGCCGCCGCTCACCGATCGGCGGTCCTTTCACTCGGGCGTCGAGATCACGAGCATCACCGCCACGGTCACCGACGCCGACGGACATCTCATCACGGGTCTGACGCGGGAGGCGTTCGAGGTCTTCGAGGACGGCGAGCCGCAGCCGGTGACGCAGTTCACCAACGAGCGGGTGCCGATCGGGGTCGGCGTCCTGCTCGACATCAGCGACAGCATGTTCGGCCAGCGGATTGTCGACGCGCGCGCTGCCGTCGAGCACTTCCTGTTCGATCTCCTGAAGCCGACCGACGAGTACTTCGCGCTCGCCTTCAACCATCAGCCGCACGTGCTGACCGAGTGGACCACGTCGCCCGCTGTCGTGCGCGACGCGCTGACGGCCCTGCGGCCGTCGGGCGGGACCGCGATCTACGACGCGGTGCTCGAGTCGCTGCCGGTCGTCGCGCGCCGCACGCGACAGCGGGCGGCGGTGCTCGTCATCTCGGACGGGGCGGACACGGCGAGCAGCGCCAGCCTGCGCGAGGTGCGGTCGGCCCTGCTCCGCAGCGATACGTTCGCGTACGCCATCGCCATCGACCCACCCGACGCGCAGCCGATCAACACGCGCATCAACCCCCAAGCGCTGCGCGAATTCACGTCGGAGACCGGCGGCCGCGCCGAGGTCGCCCATACGCCCGCAGAACTGGGCGCCGCCACCGAGCGCATCGCCGAAGAGCTGAACAGCCAGTACGTCCTGGGCTACTCGCCGCCGCACGGCGCCGACAGCAAGTACCACAGCATCCGCGTCCGCGTGCGCGGCGGCACGTATCGCGTCCGGGCGCGCAACGGGTACGTCGCGCTGCCGGTCGTCCATCCGACACCTGAGCGCTGAGGCCGGCGCCGGGTCGGCAAGGTGGTCCTCGATGAGCGATCGGCGTGGGCCGGCGGCTAGTGCGCCGGTCGATCGACCACGAGCTCAGGGTAGAGCCGCCTGAACGTCTCGGCCACGTGGCAGTCCCAGCAGACGGGAAGATGCGTGCGGAACAGGACCAGCAGCCGGTCGCCCGACACGCCGCGCCACTCCGTGGTCACGCCGTCGGGTCCGCGCAGCGCCGCGCGGGAGATGCCGTTCGGGCCGCCCGGAATGGACCGATGGCAGTAGACGCACGACTTGCCGGCATACCATCCGGCAGCGACGTCGGGAACCGCCGGCGCGACGTTCGATTCGATTTGTGGAACGCACGGCCCGTCGCAGATGCCGCGCTCCGGCCAGCAGGAACAGGCCTGAAGGGTGAGCGTGGGGCTCTGATCGACCAGGCCTGAGAGCGCGGCCCGCGCGGTCGCCACGCGGACGGCCGCCGGTTGCCCGGTCGCCGGGCACGTCACGATCCACTCCGCCCTGTAGCGACGCCAGACCCGCCACGCCCGCACGCTTGCGACCACCAGCAAGGCGGTTCCAGCCAGCGCAAGGACTGTCGTCACGATGCTCGAGGCAACCACCTGGCCCTCCTCTAGGAATGATCGAGGGCTAGGCAAAGCGACTGCCAGCAGAAACAGGCCCTGTTTCAGGTACGTCCTTTGCGGAAAGGGGCGTTATCGGCGCCAGGTTGCCGGATTGCCGGCACCCCGCCACGAGGAACCTATGACCCAGAAACAGACCGCCTCCACCTGCAAGTGGGCACGCCCGACGATGTCCATGCCGCGTCCCATCTGGCTCGAAGCGTGGGATCGGCCGTGGACCTGCGTGCGCGAGGGCGCCCCCCACACGCTCGAGACCACCGAGCCGTGCGACGACTGTCCGAACTGGGTGCCGCAGCCCGCTGCCGGCGGCGACGACATCGCCTGACGACTTCCCCGCCTCGAGGGACGGTCGCGCTCGGCGGCGCCGCCGCCTCTTCGTCGCCGCAGGCGCGCATGTCCGGCCGCAGCCCGCGCGCGGCGTATACCCAGCCATTCCGGACGGTTACTCTCACCGACGTTCGTGCGGCAAACTCGTCCAAATCCACAGTAAGCCTTGTTTTGCTCAGATATTCGGGGCACGACTCCTGCAAACAAAAAGGCGACGCACATGATGCGCTGAGCTTGAAAGGAGGTCCCTTGAACGACGACGAACTGCGGGGCAAAGCCGACCAGGTCAAAGGTCGAGTGAAACAGGCAGCAGGAGATCTGACAGACGACGACCGTTTGCGCGAGGAAGGCCGCGCCGACGAGGCCGCGGGGCGGATCGAGGACGCCGCGGGCAAGGTGCGGAGGAAGACCGGGGAAGCGATCGAGAAGCTCGGCGACCATGTGAAGGAATGAGACGACACACTCGTGTGGAAGAGACTCGTGTGGAGGAGTAAGACAACACAGACTCAGGAGGGGTTGGTATGAAACGGACGATGATCGGAGTCTGCATGGCGGCGGCATTCGGATTCGCCGTCAGCGTCGGTGCCCAGACACCGCCGCCGACAACCAGCCAGACCCAATCGCAGAGTCAGATGAGCGACAAGAGCGAAGTGACCGTGACCGGCTGTCTCGAACGGGGGACGGACGGCGACTTCATCCTGACGAATGCCACCGAGGAGCCGGCCTCCTCGTCTTACGGCAGCACGACAGGAACGACCGGCACGACCGGCACCGCCTCGAGCAGCGCGACCAGCAGCACGACGAGCGCCAAGTCGACCTGGAAGCTGCAGGGCGGCAGTGATCTCGCCGAGCACGTCGGCCACAAGGTCCAGATCACGGGCCGGGCCGAGGACGAGAGCCATGGCTCGACCAGCGCCACCTCGAGCGGCACGACCGGAACCAGCGGCACCATGTCGCGCGAGCAGAAGACCCGCGAACTGAACGTCAAGTCCGTGAAGATGGTCTCGACGACCTGCCCGTAGATACTGACAGCCTGCCGAGCCGCACGGACCCGGCTGTCCGTGCGGCGTTCCCATCCGTCTCCGTCGCGTTCCGAAAGCCGACACTTCACCCAAGTCAGATCGGCCGCTTACAATGTCGCGTACGGCTTGACGCCCGGCGCCGTTTGCACCCGGCACGCCAGTTTGCAATCCGGCACGCCATTTGTAGATCCGCCATTTGTAGAGGTTGGGCCCAATTCCTCATGCGCCCCGAGAAGGTCCCTGACCCGGGTCCGCTCCCACAGACGCGCAGCGAGCTGCACGCATGGATAGAGGAGCACCTGCGGCTGAGCGTTCCTCTCGAAGCGGGGCTGCTCGCGGCGATCGACGCCGTCTTCACCCGCCACGAACGTCTGTGGCAGGAATCCAAGCAGGAAGCCATTCAGGCTCTCTCGGCCGGGTTCGCCGAGAAGATGGCGCGCGCGCGGCGCGAGCTGTCGGCGCGCGACGCGACCGTCAGCAGCATCTCCCGGTACTTCGAGCAGCTGGTCGCCGACCTGACTGACCGGTCGCACCGCGATCCGAAGACGAAGCTGATGAACTTCGGCCGCTTCACCGAGCAGCTCGAATCGTTCCTCGCGCTCGAGCAGCGCGGCCGGTGGAGCGCCGTCGGCCTGGTCGACATCACCGGCTTCAAGTGGTACAACGACGCGCTCGGGCATGCGGTCGGCGACCGGATCATCGAGCGCGTCGCCCACCTGCTGCGCGAGCAGGTCCGCTCGGACGACCTGATCGCGCAGGAGCGCGGCGGCGCTCCCCAGGAACTGCACGCCCGGTTCGGCGGGGATGAATTCTGTTTCCTCATCCCGGATCTCGCCGGCTACCGGCAGGCCTACGCCGTGGCGGAGCGCTTCCGGGAAGCGGTCGAGCGCTTCGATTGGGCCCAGGAAGAGGACCGCCGCCTTGCCGTGCAGCCGGTCCGGGTCGACGTCGGCGTGGTCTGCCTGTGGCTCGGACGGGTGGCGGACCGGCGGTTCATCGCGAGGCGCCTGGCGGCCGACCTGATCGCGCGCGCCGACAAACTGATGTACGAGGCCAAGGGCGAGCACGCGAGCCACATCTTTCTCAGCCGGGTCCGCATCGAACGCGGCGGTCTCGTCGAGATCCCGGACGAGCGCGAGCCGACCGGTTTGCCGGCCGATCAGGCCTGATGCTACACTCGAAGGATCCAAGACAGCCTCGATAGCGGAGCGTCTGCCGTCGAGCGCGTACGGTGGGTGTAGCTCAACGGTTAGAGCGCCGGACTGTGGCTCCGGAGGCTGCGGGTTCGATTCCCGTCACCCACCCCACCCTCTCGCCTCGTCACGCGATCCAACGGCGGCGGCGTCTCCGCTGTGAGATACTGTCGCCGTTCTTCGATCGTCCTTCATCGCCACGAGGTGCCGTCGCGCGCATGTCGATGTCTCTGCTCGAGCGTGAGCCAGAGTCCCGTGAGTCCGCCCGCCCCTCTCCCGACGATCTCGTCTTCGCCCACCTCCGCCGTGCTTTTCCCCGTCTGAAGCGCGATCAGAGCGTGGGCGACGCGCTGGCTGCCCTGCGCGCGCAGCCGCCCGTCGACCCGATCGTCGACCTCTACGTCCTCGACGATCACGATCGGCTGCAGGGCATCGTGCCGATCCCGCGGCTCATCGCCGCGCCGCCGCACCGCACGGTCTCCACGCTGATGGCGACCGACGTGGTCTCGGTGCCGGCGGACGCGACGATGGCCGAGGCCTCGGCGATGGTCCTGCGGCATCGTCGTCTGGCGGCGCCGGTCGTCGGCGCCCTGGGACGGATGTACGGCGTCGTGGACGTGGCCACGCTGGCGGCGGAGATGTCGGTCGTCAGCGAGCGCCAGGCGGGCGAGGACCTGTTCCAACTGATCGGCCTGCACCTCTCGCGCGCCGCCAGCCTCCGCGACCGCCTTCGATCGCTGCTCTGGACACTGGCCGGCGGCCTGGTGGCGGCGGCCATCGCGGCCTGGTACGAGCCGCTCATCGAGACCGTCATCGTGCTCGCGCTGTTCCTGCCGGTGGTGCTGGCGCTCAGCGAGACCGTGAGCCTGCAGTCGGCGACGCTGACGCTGCAGACGCTGCGCGGCCGCCGCATCGACTGGCGCCTGATGCGCCGCTCCCTCTGGCGCGAGGTGGCGGCAGCCACCGTGCTCGGCACCGGCTGCGGCGGCGTGATCGGCGGCGTCGCCTGGGCGTGGCAGGGGCGCGCCTGGCTGGCGGCCTCGGTGACGGCGACCGTCGCCTGCGCGATGGTGGCGGCCTCGCTCCTCGGCGTCCTTCTGCCGGGTGCGCTGCGCGTGCTGCGGCGCGATCCGGGCGTGGCGTCCGGGCCGCTCGTGCTGGCGATGACCGATTTCGTGACGCTGCTGCTGTACTTCGGGATCGCGACGGCGATGCTGGGATAGGGCCGAGCGGTCGGGGTGGCGCCGGATGCAGTAGGGCCCCGGCCGGCGCTCATGTCACAATGAAGGGTGGCTCTGGTGAGGACCCGGGCCGCTTGGGTATGTTCGACATCGACGTGGATCCTGTGGCCGTCAAGCGCGGCGGCGTCCTGGCCGTCCTGCTGGTGGCGCTGGTGCCCTCCTTCGCGTTCACCTCGCTCGTCACGCGCCTCTATCACGAACGCGAGCGCGTCCTGGCCGAGGAGTGGCTGCGCCGCGGCGAAGCCGCGCTGGCGGCCGGCCGCGCGGCGGATGCGGTCGCGGACCTGCGGACCGCGTTGACCTTTTCGCACGAGAACCCGTCGTATCGTCTGCGGCTGGCCGAGGCCCTGGTCCAGGCGAACCGCCCGTTCGAGGCGCGCGCGCAGCTGACGGCGCTGCTGGATCAGCAGCCGAGCAGCGGCACGATCAACCTGCAGCTGGCGCGGCTCGCCGCCGGCGCCGGCGATCTGCCCGAGGCCGCGCACTACTACGACTCGGCGGTCAACGGGACGTGGGAATCGAACGCCGAGCAGCGCCGCCGGGCGGTGCGCCTGGAGTTCGCCAGCTGGCTGCTCCAGCGCGGCGAGCCGGCGCGCGCGCAGGCGCAGCTCATCGCGCTCACGGCCGACCTGCCGGTCGACTCGCCGCTGCGAGGCCCGGTAGCGCAGATGCTCGTGGACTCGGGCGCCCCGCGGCGGGCCCTGGAGATCTTCGTCGACGTCCTGCGGCGACATCCCAAGGATCCGGAGGCCCTCGAGGGCGCCGGCGTCGCGGCGTTCCAGCTGGCCGACTACGCCGCCGCGCGGCGCTACCTCACGGCCGCGTCGCGGCAGCACGACCTCCCGCCGGAACGCCGCGAGACCCTGCAGACGGCGTCGGACGTCATCGATCTCGATCCGTTCGCGCGGCGGCTCGGGTCCACCGAGCGGAGCCGCCGGGCCCGGAGCGATTTCGGCATCGCGCGCGCGCGCCTCGCCGAGTGCGCGCGGACGCTCGGCGTCAACCTGGACGATCCGGAATCGACCGACGAGCTGCGCGCGCTCAGCGCCGAGGCGGACCAGCTCGAGCCACACCTGAAGCCCGCCACGTTCGCGCGCGACTCGGATCTGCTCGAATCGGTGATGACGCTGGTGTTCCGCATCGAGACCGTGACGGCCGCGCGCTGCGGCCAGCCGCACGGCCAGGACCTGGCACTGCTCCTGCTCGGCCGCGAAGGACGTACCTCGGATCAATGAGCACGCCGACCAGGCGCTTCCGCATCAAATCGCTGCCCGAAGCGCACCTCTTCCTCCTTCTCGCTCTGGTCATCGGCATCTTCTCTGGCCTCTCCGTTGTCTGCTTCCGAATCGTCATCGAGTGGTCGCGGCTGTGGCTGCTCGGCTCCGCGCTGCTGCCGGACTTCCCGCGCGTGGTCCTCGTCCCGGCCGTCGCGGGACTGGCCGTGGGCGCCATCGTCCTCACGCTGTTTCCGCGGGCCCGCGGCAGCGGCGTCAACCAGACGAAGGCGGCGGTCTACATCTACGACGGCTACATCCCATTCCGCACGGTGATCGGCAAGTTCTTCACCTCGGCGCTCGCCATCGGCAGCGGCCAGTCGCTCGGGCCCGAGGACCCGTCGCTGCAGATTGGAGCGGGGCTCGCCTCGCTGTTCGGTCGCAAGCTGAATCTGTCCCGGGAGCGGATGCGCCTGGTGGCGCCGATCGGCGCGGCGGCCGGGCTGTCGGCGGCATTCAACTCGCCGATCACCGCCGTGCTGTTCGTCATCGAGGAGGTGATCGGCACATGGAGTGCCGGCGTGCTGGGAGCGATCCTGCTGGCGGCCATGTCGGCCACCGTGGTGTCGCAGTGGTTCCTCGGCGACGAGCCGCTGTTCCGCGTGCCGGCCTACCACCTGGCCCATTCGAGCGAGCTCCTCGCCTACGCGGTCCTGGGGGTGATCGGCGGCTTCATCTCGCTGGCCTTCGTCAAGCTCGTGCTCTTCCTGCGGCCGCGCCTGCGCTCGCTGCCGCGCTGGTCGTGGTACCTGCAGCCGGCCCTCGCCGGCCTCGTGATCGGTCTCGTCGGCATCGAGTTCCCGCAGGTCATGGGCGCCGGGTACCGAGTACATCGACCACGCCATGCGCGAGCAGTACACGTGGCAGATGCTCACCGGGCTCGCGCTGCTCAAGATGGCCGCCACGTCGCTGTCGTTCTCGAGCGGCACGCCGGGGGGGCTGTTCGCGCCGACCCTGTTCATCGGCGCGATGCTCGGCGCGGCGGTCTGCGGCGTCCAGCGGACGCTCCTCCCGGGCCTTACCGGCCCGATGGGCGCCTACGCGCTCATCGGGATGGGCACCCTCTTCGCGGGGTTCCTGCGCGCGCCGATGACGTCGGTGTTCATGATCGTCGAGATCACCGGCGACTACTCGATCGTCCTGCCGGTGATGATCTCGAACACGATCGCGTACCTCATCTCGCGCCGGTTCCAGAGCACGCCGGTCTTCGACGTGCTCTCCCACCAGGACGGCGTCATCCTGCCGTCGATGGAGGAGCAGCGTGAAGCCGCCGTGCAGCGCGTCGAGCTCGCCATGAAGGGCGTCGACGTCATCTGCACGGCCGGCGACACGGTGGATCAGGCCCTCACGCGGGTCAACGCGGCGCCGGTCGAGCACTTCCTCGTCGCGCTGCCCGGCGGCCACTGGACGACGGTGTCCAAGCACCTGCTCACGAGCCTGCAGGCCGAAGGCAAGAACGACGTGCCCCTGCAGGCGGTGGTCGGCTTCGATCCGCCCCTGCCGACGCTCCATCCCGACCAGCCGCTCGACGCGGCTCTGCGGGTCATCCACGACCGGCCCCTGCTCCCGGTGGTGCATCGCGCCCACGCGAGCCGCCTCGTCGGGACCGTGACACTCGACGATGTGCTCGAAGCCTACCGGATGGGCACATCGGTTGCGTGAGACCTCCGCGGAGGTGAACCGATGGTGGTCGGCTTCGGCATCGCAATCGCGATCGTGCTGCTCATCGCTCTGCTCGTGCCGTATCTCAACAAGGAAATCGGCCGCGGAAAAGCCGAGGTGGGCCCGCGCGCGCCGGTCGGCGCCGGCGACACGCACCCGGGCCGCCGCGGAGACCCGGCGCCCGGTCAGCCCGACGCTCAGGCCGATCCGTATGCGCCGAAGGCGAGGAGGTGACCCGCCCACCGGTTCTTCTGTCCCAATCCGGCACAAGCGTCCGAATTCGAGGCATCCTGCGCTAACCGTCTCAGCCTCAGCGACCTGCAGTGCGTTTTCGATTGACAGACACCCGCAGTATGTCATATAAACGCACAAACAATATCAATTTGTCCTATTGAGGTTTGAGCACCAGTCGCCTGTAATCTATTGTATTAAATACACTTATAAGAAACGTTGCGAAACCGGCTCAACTGGCGCTGCCATTGCTAGTTGTTGGCGGGATCCGGCTCCCCGTGCGCTGACAGTGCAGGTACCTTTATGGCGATTGACTCTCTCAGGACCAACCCCGACTGGCGTCGGCAGTTCCCGAACCTGAGCGGACATCTCGTCCTGCTCCGCGAGCTGGAGACGTCGGACCTGGCCGCCGTCACGGCCCTTCTGACCGTTCCCGACGCGAGCTGCTTCGGCCTGGCCGTGCCGGTCGGCGAGGACGCGGTCAGGGACTTCATCGAACGGGCGCGGCACGATCGCGCGGCCGGCCTGTCATTGACCTGGGGCATCGAGTCGTCCACGCCGGCGCGCGTGCTGGTCGGCATCCTCCAGGTTCGGCAGCTCGATCCGACGTTCGAGACGGCCGAATGGGAGTGCACGCTCTCGCCGTTCGCGCGCGGCACCGGGGTGTTCCTGGAGTCGGCGCAGCTGGCCGGCACCTTCGTCTTCACGACGGTCGGCGCGCACCGGCTGGAGTCGCGCGTGCTGCTGCAGAACGGACGCGCCAGCGGCGCGCTCCGAAAGCTCGGGGCCGTTCAGGAGGGCGTGCTGCGGCGCGCGCTCAAGCGCGGCGGGCAGTACCTACGATCAGGTGCTCTGGGCCCTCCTGAAAGACGACTGGAGCGGCCGGTGGCTCGTGACGGCGCAGCGCGTCCACTGAGATGACCCGACTGCCCCTGCCGGCGCGCCTGTTCGTGGCCGCGGTCATCGTGGCGGGCGCGGCGGTCTGCGCGGCGTGTCTGCCCCTCGCGGAGTTCAGCAAGCCGTACCTCTTCGCCGCGCTGCTGCTGCTCTCCTCGGCGACCGCGACGCTGAAGGTGCACCTGCCGCTGACCACGAGCGGATCCACGATGTCGGTGTCCTACGCGGTCGACTTCGCATCGCTCCTGCTGCTCGGGCCGCACCAGACGATGATCGTGGCGGCCGCCAGCGCGTTCAGCCAGTGCCACGTCCGAAGCCAGCAGCGGACCCCGGCCTATCGGACCCTCTTCAGCATGGCGTCGCTCGTCCTCACCGTGCAGGGAGCCGGGCTGGTGTTCTCCCTCCTCGGCGGGCAGCCGGGCGTCCCGGCGGCGCTGGTGCCGCTGGCGCGTCCGCTGGTGGGCGCGGCCACCGCCTACTTCCTGCTCAACACCGGGTTCATCGCGACGGCCATCGCGCTCTCGTCCCGGCAGCGCGTCGGCGCGATCTGGCAGGCAAACTTCCTGTGGAGCGCGCCGAGCTATTTCGTCGGAGCCGGCGTAGCCGCGATCGCGTCGACCGCCATCCATCAGGCGGGGTACTGGCTCGGGGCGCTGGCCTTCGCGCCGCTGTATCTGACGTACCGCACGTACAAGGTCTACATGGGGCGCATCGAGGACGAGCAGCGCCACGCCGAACGGACCTCGGAGCTGCACCTCGCGACGATCGAGGCGCTGGCGCGCGCGATCGACGCGAAGGACCAGACCGCGCACATGCATATCCGCCGGGTGCAGCTCTATGCGACGACGCTCGCGCGCACGGTCGGGCTGAGCGAGGCGGAGATTCAGGGCGTCAAGACCGCGGCGCTCCTGCACGACATCGGCAAGCTGGCCGTGCCCGAACACATCCTCTCCAAGCCGGGCCCGCTGACCCAGGAGGAGTTTCAGAAGGTCCGCATCCACCCCCAGGTGGGCGCCGAGATCATCGCCGCGGTGCCGTTCCCCTATCCCGTGGCGCCGCTCATCCTCAGCCACCACGAACGGTGGGACGGCAAGGGCTATCCGGCCGGCCTGCGGGGCGAAGGCATCCCGATCGGCGCGCGCATCCTGACGATTGTCGACTACTACGACGCGGTCACCACCGAGCGCCCGTACCACAAGGCACTCGGCCACGACGGCGCCCTCGGCCTGCTGCGCCACGAGGCGGGCCGCGCGCTCGACCCCCGGCTCGTCGCGACGTTCATCGAGCTGCTGCCGTCGATGCTCGAGGCCGCCACGGAGGAGGAGCGGAGGGCGGACGGGCCCGCGCGGGCCGCGGCGGGAGGGCGGGGAGCGAGCGGCCTGGCACCGGAGCCGCTGCCGCAGCACGCGTTCGACAACATCGCCCTCGCCCACCGCGAGATCTACGCCCTGTACGAGATCGCGCAGTCCATGGGGACCAGCCTCGGCGTGGCGGACACGATGGCGCTCATCTCCTCGAAGCTGACGAACATCGTGCCGTGGAGCGGCTGCGCGCTGTTCCTGGTCCAGCCGGACGGCGAGACGCTCAAATGCCGGTTCGCGGCCGGCGTCGATGCGCCGCGGCTCCGCGACGCGACGCTCAGGAACGGACATGGACTGGCCGGCTGGGTCGCCCGCAACGCGCGCACCATCGTCAACGGCAACCCGCGCGTTACCTTCGACGCCGCGGGCGTCGGCGGCCCGATCGAGCTGAAATCCGCGATCGTCAGCCCGCTGTTCTACGCCGACCGGTTCATCGGCGCGCTGGCCCTCTATCACGTCGACCCGAACCCCTACACCGAGGATCACCGGCGCCTGCTCGAGCGCATCGGCGAACAGGCGGGCGCCGTCCTGCACAATTCGATCGTCTTCGAGCAAACGCAGGAAGATTCGCTGACCGATTCGCTGACCGGACTGCCGAACCGGCGGTCACTGTTCGTGCACCTGGCCCGCGAGCTGGCGCGCGCCGAGCGCGTCCAGTCCGAAGTCGCCCTGATCGTCATGGACATCGACGAGTTCAAGACCATCAACGACACCTTCGGTCACCAGACGGGGGACCGGGCGCTGCGCGAGATCGCACGGGCCCTCCAGGGCGGCCTGCGAGCCTACGACCTCTGCGTCCGCTACGCCGGCGACGAGTTCATCATCGTGCTCGCCGATTGTTCGCGTGACGCAGCAGAAGCGAAACGGCTGGAGCTCCAGCAGCGAGTGGCCTCGCTGCGCCTCGACGTGCGGCCGGGCGGGCTGCAGCTGCCGGTGACCATCTCGGCCGGCACGTCCGTCTTCCCGCACGACGGGCGGTCGTACGAGCAGCTGCTCGCCGAGGCGGACCACCGGATGTACCGGGACAAGGCGCTGCGTCGCGGCCGGCTGGCCGCGGCCGTCGCGCGGCGGCCGGGCACGACCATCGTCGCTGCGCCCGGTGCCCCGCGCGGCGCCGCGCCCTCCAGCGCCAAGATCAATCGGTCGCTCGCCTGATCGCCGCCGGCGCCTCTCGGCCCGGCGCTGGTCGTGCCGCTCGGTCCCGGTCCGAGCTCGTCCGCGCCTTCGGCCCCGTTTCCCCGACATCTCCTGGCCTCGCGCCGCTCGGGCTGCCGTCACGCGCCCGGACGTCGCGCCCGGCATGCCAGCCGAGGGGCAGACGGCGTCCTCGAATCGCGCGCTAGAATACGCCGATGGGCGCTAGCATATGAACGTGACCGACGCGCGCGATGGACGCTCAGGACCCGACGACAAGGAACCGCAGGTCAAGGTGGTCGACCGCCGCTGGTGGGCGCGAGGCGACGCCGACGGCGGTGAGGACCGGCCGGCCAGCCTCAAGCCGACCTACGTCGAGGAGCTGGAACGGCAGGTCGCCGATCAGGCACAGCAGCTCCAGGCCGTCATCGCGGATCACCGCCGGGCGCTCGACGAATTCGAGCAGTCACGCGTGCGGATACGGCGCGACGTGGCGCGAGATGTCGAGCGCGGCAAGCGGGCCATCGTCGCCGAGCTCCTGGACGTGGCCGACAACCTGGATCGCGCTGTCGCCAGCGCGCGTGAAGAGCAGCTCGAGGGCGCGGCCGGGGCGCTCCTGAGGGGTGTGGATCTGGTACGGGAGCAGTTCCTGGCCAGGCTCGGGGCGCTCGGCGTCGCGCGAATGTCTGCGCTCGGGCAGCGATTCGATGCGGCCGCCCACGATGCGGTCACGACCGCGCCGGTCGACGATCCCGCCCAGGACGGCCTGGTCGTCGCCGTGCTGAAGGAAGGCTACACGATCGGCGGCGAGCTGCTGCGGCCGGCTTCGGTCGTCGTCGGTCAGCGCGCCGCGGATTGACCCCGTTTCGAGCCCGACTCACCATGTCCGACCCTTCCGACCTCGTGTCACGCCGCTTGCGCTACATCGAGCGGCAGAAGGCGCTCGACACCAGCGCCGTCGACGTCAGGTTCCACGGCCAGCGCCCCGAGGGGAGCGGCGGGCCGAACCGCCACGGCATGCCCAGGCTGCCGGTCGGCCAGCACGAGGTCAGGAACTGGCCGGTGCTCGACCTCGGCGAGCAGCCGCAGGTCTCGCGGGAACGGTGGACGCTCGAGGTCGGCGGTCTCGTCGCGCATCCGTTCACGCTCACCTGGGACGAGTTCATGGCGCTTCCCCAGGTCGAGGACGTGAGCGACTTTCACTGCGTGACCACCTGGAGCCGCTTCGACAATCACTGGGCGGGCGTCCGCTTCCGGACGGTTGCGGAGCTGGCCGTGCCGTCCGAGGCGGCGCGGTTCGTGCTGTGCACCGGTTACGACTTCATGCCCGGCACCTTCATTCCGTACACGACGAATCTGCCGCTCGCCCGCGCCCTCGACGAGGACGTGCTGCTGGTACACACGTGGGAGGGCCGCCCGCTGCCCCCCGAGCACGGAGGCCCGTGCCGGCTGATCACGCCGAAGCTCTACGCGTGGAAGGGCGCGAAATGGATCCGCAAGATCGAGTTCCTGCCCGACGATCAGCGGGGATTCTGGGAAGTCCGCGGGTACTCGAACTCGGCCGAGCCGTGGTTTAATGATCGGTACTCAAACAGCTAGCGGGACGCGCAGGGTTTGAGGTCCGACGACAGGTCCATGAGCTCCGACGGTGCAGGTCCCGAAGGACCTGCGCACACGAGGAGGGCAGCGCGACGCGTGGCATAGAACGTGAAGCTCGTCCTTGCATGCGAGTGTGGCCGGGAGAACCCTACCCGCTCGGAGCGACCTGGACCGGCGTCGGCGTCAATTTCGCTCTTTTTTCGGAGCATGCTACCCGGGTCGAGCTGTGCCTGTTCGATTCGGCCGAATCGTCGCGCGAGAGCCAGCGGATCGCCCTTCCCGAACAGACCGACATGGTCTGGCACGGCTTCCTGCCCGACGTCCGGCCGGATCAGCTCTACGGATACCGGGTGCACGGCCCCTACGATCCGTCGGCCGGCCACCGTTTCAATCCCAACAAGATCGTCATGGATCCATACGCCAAGTCGGTCGGGCGGACGATCCGCTGGGACGATGCGATGTTCGGGTACGTGGTGGGGCACGCCGATGCCGACCTGGCGTTCGACGAGCGTGACAGCGCGCCGTTCGCGCCGCTGGCGGCGGTGATCGACCCGGCGTTCACCTGGGGCGACGACCGCCCGCGGCGGACGCCGTGGCACGACACCGTCATCTACGAGATGCACGTGAGCGGATTCACGCGCCTCCATCCCGAGGTGCCCGAGCACCTGCGCGGCACCTACGAAGCGCTGACGACCGAGCCGGCGCTGCAGCACCTGAAGAAGCTCGGCGTGACGGCCGTCGAGCTCATGCCGGTGCACCACCACGCCCGCGATCGGCACCTCGAGGTGAAGGGGCTCTCGAACTACTGGGGCTACAACAGCTTCGGCTACTTCGCGCCGGAGCGTCGCCTGGCGGCGTCCAATTCGCCCGCCGAAATCGTCCGCGAGTTCAAGCGCATGGTGCGCGCGCTGCACGCCGCGGGCCTCGAAGTGATTCTCGACGTCGTCTACAACCACACGGCCGAGGGCAACCACCTCGGCCCGACGCTGTCGTTCAAGGGGATCGACAACGCGTCGTACTACCGGCTGGTGCACGACGACCGGCGGTACTACATGGACTTCACCGGCTGCGGCAACACGCTGAACATGCAGAGCCCGCAGGTGCTGCGGGTCATCATGGACAGCCTCCGCTACTGGGTCCTCGAGATGCACGTGGACGGCTTCCGGTTCGACCTCGCCAGCGCGCTGGCGCGCGAGCTGTTCGACGTCGATCGCCTGGGCGCCTTCTTCGACATCGTCCATCAGGATCCGGTGCTGTCGCAGGTGAAGCTGATCGCCGAGCCCTGGGACCTCGGGCAGGGCGGGTATCAGGTCGGCAACTTCCCCGTGCTGTGGACCGAGTGGAACGGGAAGTACCGCGACACCGTTCGACGCTTCTGGCGCGGCGACGGCGGCACCGTGTCCGAGCTGGCGACGCGGCTCGCCGGCAGCAACGATCTGTACGAGCAGAGCGGCCGGCGCCCCTACGCGAGCATCAACTTCATCACGGCCCACGACGGCTTTACACTGCGCGATCTGGTGAGCTACAACGACAAGCACAACGAGGCGAACCTCGAGGAGAACCGGGACGGGGAGAACAACAACCTGAGCTGGAACTGCGGCGTCGAGGGCGAGACCGACGAGCCGCGCGTCCTGGAGCTGCGGGCGCGCCAGATGCGCAACTTCCTCGCCACGCTGATCCTCTCGCAGGGCGTGCCGATGCTGAGCCATGGCGACGAGCTCGGACGCACCCAGCGCGGCAACAACAACGCGTACTGCCAGAACAACCCGATCACCTGGATCGACTGGCGTCTGACCGACGAGCAGAAGGCCCTGTGCGAGTTCACGAGCCGCCTGATCCGGCTTCGGCAGCGGCAGCCGGTGCTGTGCCGGCGCAAGTACTTTCAGGGCCGGCGCATCCGCGGCGGCGACGTCAAGGACCTCGCGTGGCTCGCTCCCGACGGGCGCGAGATGACCGACGAAGCGTGGAACGCGGACTTCGTGCGCAGCATCGGGATGGTCCTGGCGGGAAACGCGATCGAGGAGCGCGACGAACGGGGCGCGCCGATCGTCGGCGACACGCTGCTCGTCCTGCTGAACGCGCACCACGACAAGGTGGCGTTCCGTCTGCCCGATCTCCACGTGGGCGAGTACCAGTGGATGCGCCTCCTCGATACGGCCGATCCGCTGGTCCTCGACCGCGCGTTCAGGGGCGGCGTCCGCTATCCGCTGCAGGGGCGATCGCTCGTCGTCTTCCGCATGACGCCGCCGCTCGGCGAGCGTCGGCGGTCCGCCGCGGTCAGCGCCGCCGTCAGACCCGCCACGCCGGACGTCGTCGGCGTGGGAACCGAAGGGGAGGTGCCGTGACATCATCGGTCCGCAGCCGCGAGCCCGCGGCCAGGCGCCGGATCGCAGGCGAGCCCGGGCGGATCCCCGAGGCCCTGACCCGGCGCGCGGTCGTCGAGAACGTCCACCCGCAGATCGACGGCGGGCGATTCGCGATCAAGCGCACGCCGGGCGACTCGGTCGACGTCACCGCCGATATCTTCGCCGACGGTCACGACGTGCTCGTCGCGGTGCTGCGCGACCGTCCGGTGGCCGCCAACGACCAGGCGGGAGAGTGGCGCGAGTCGTACATGCAGCCGGGAGCGCCCGGCACCGACCAATGGCTCGGGCGCTTCGCGGTGTCGGCGGTCGGCTGGCACGAATACGCCGTCATGGCCTGGGTGGATCGGTTCCAGTCGTGGCGCCACGATCTGGGGATCAAGGCGGCGGCGCACCAGGAGGTGGCGCTCGAGCTGCTGGAAGGCGCGCTCCTCGTCCGCGAGGCCGCCCAACGCGCCGCTGCCGTCAGCGAGTCCGACGCCGCGCGGCTGCTGACCCAGGCCGACGCGCTCAGCGGAGGGTCCCCGATCGGCGAGCGGGTCGAGGCGGCGCTCGGCGAGGAGCTCGCCGCGCTCGTGCTCGCCTACGCGGATCGCTCGCGCGCCAGCGTGTCGGCGCCGTTGCGCGTGTGGGTGGACCGGCCGCTCGCGCGCTTCAGCGCGTGGTACGAGATGTTCCCGCGCTCGAGCGGCGGCGACCCGACCAGGAGCGGCACCTTCGCCGACGCGGCGGCCCTCCTGCCGTATGTCGCGGACCTCGGCTTCGACGTGGTGTACCTGCCGCCCATCCACCCGATCGGCACGAGCTTCCGGAAGGGGCGCAACAACACGCTGAACCCGGCGCCCGACGATCCCGGGAGCCCGTGGGCCATCGGCTCGCCCGCGGGCGGCCACATGGCGGTGGAGCCCGGCCTGGGGACGCTGGAGGACTTCGACCATTTTCGCGACGCGGCCAGGCGCCTCGATCTCGAAGTGGCGCTGGATCTCGCCTGGCAGTGCTCGCCCGATCATCCGTGGGTGCACGAGCACCCGGAATGGTTCCGGCACCGCCCCGACGGATCGATCAAGTACGCCGAGAACCCGCCGAAGAAGTATCAGGACATCTACCCGCTCGACTTCGAGTCGCGCGACTGGCGGGGGCTGTGGCAGGCGCTGCTCGCCGTGACGCTCTTCTGGGTGGGGCACGGCGTCCGGATCTTCCGCGTCGACAATCCGCACACCAAGACGTTCGGATTCTGGGAATGGATGATCCGCGAGGTGCAGGCGCGCGATCCCGGCGTGCTGTTTCTCGCCGAGGCCTTCACCCGCCCGAAGCTGATGCGGTATCTCGCGAAGGCCGGCTTCTCCCAGTCCTACACGTACTTCACGTGGCGCAACACGAAGAGCGAGCTCACCGAGTACCTGACGGAGCTGACCGGAACCGACGTGCGGGAGTACCTGCGCCCGAACTTCTTCGCCAATACGCCGGACATCCTCCACGCGTACCTGCAGCACGGCGGCCGGCCGGCCTTCGTGGCGCGCCTCGTGCTCGCGGCCACGCTCAGCCCGAGCTACGGGATCTACAGCGGGTTCGAGCTGTGCGAAAATCGCGCGGTCAGGCCGGGGTCGGAGGAGTACGCCTACTCGGAGAAGTACCAGTACCGGAACTGGGATCGCGACCGGCCGGGGCACATCAAGGAACTGGTCGCCCGCGTCAATCGGATTCGACGAGACGAGCCGGCGTTCCAGTACGCGCGGAGCCTGCGGTTCCATGCGACCGACAACCCGGAAATCCTGGCGTACAGCAAGGCGTCGCCGGCCGACGGCACGCGGATTTTCGTGATCGTGAACCTGGATCCGCACCACGTACAGCACGGGTGGGTCGAGGTCCCGGCTGACGCGCTGCCGGCCGGCGCGGCCGCGGGTTACAGCGCGCACGACCTGCTCGACGGCGCGCGATACGGCTGGCGCGGCGACTGGAACTACGTCCGGCTCGACCCGGACGTGCGACAGGCCCATATCCTGAAACTGACGACGTAATCGAAGCGCGAGGCTTCAGCGGAGCGGATGACAGCGTGGCGACCGAAACCTCCAACGTGACCCTGCCCGTGGATGCGATCGTACCGGCGCCGACGACGAACGACGACGACCCGCTCTGGTACAAGGACGCGGTCATCTACCAGATCCCCGTCAAGTCGTTCTTCGACAGCAACAACGACGGAATCGGGGACTTCCCGGGCCTGACGCAGAAGCTCGACTACCTGCAGCACCTCGGGGTCACCTGCCTCTGGCTGCTGCCCTTCTTCTCCTCGCCGCTGCGCGACGACGGGTACGACATCTCGGACTACCGCAACGTCCACCCGTGGTACGGCTCGCTCGAGAACTTCAAGCACTTCGTCGCCGCGGCGCACGAGCGCAAGATCCGCGTGCTCATCGAGCTCGTCGTCAACCACACCTCCGACCAGCACCCCTGGTTCCAGCGCGCACGCCAGGCTCCTGCCGGCTCGCCCGAACGCGAGTTCTACGTCTGGAGCGATACCGACCGGAAGTATCCCGAAACGCGGATCATCTTCTGCGACACGGAAAAGTCGAACTGGACGCTCGATCCGGTGGCCGGCCAGTACTACTGGCACCGCTTCTTCTCGCACCAGCCGGACCTGAACCACAACAACCCGGCCGTGGTGGACGCCGTCATCGACGTGATGAAGTTCTGGCTCGACCTCGGCGTCGACGCGCTGCGCCTCGACGCCGTGCCGTACCTGTGCGTGCGCGAAGGCACGAACAACGAGAACCTGCCGGAGACGCACACGGTCCTCAAGCGCGTCCGCCGCGAGCTCGATGCCGCGTACAGGAACCGGATGCTGCTCGCCGAGGCGAACCAGTGGCCGTCCGACGTGCGGCCGTACTTCGGCGACGGCGACGAGTGCCACATGGCCTTCCACTTCCCGCTGATGCCGCGCATGTTCATGGCGCTGCGGCAGGAGGATCGGCACGCCATCACCGAGATCCTCACCCAGACGCCCGACATCCCGGACTCCTGTCAGTGGGCGCTGTTCCTCCGCAACCACGACGAGCTCACGCTCGAGATGGTGGCCGACGAGGAGCGCGACTACATGTACCAGGCATACGCCGCGGACCCCCAGATGCGGCTGAATCTCGGCATCCGCCGGCGCCTGGCGCCGCTCGTCGAGAACAGCCGGCGGCGGATGGAGCTGTTGAACACGCTGCTCTTCTCGCTGCCGGGCACGCCGATCGTCTACTACGGCGACGAAATCGGCATGGGCGACAACATCTACCTCGGCGACCGCAACGGCGTCCGCACGCCGATGCAGTGGAGCAGCGACAGAAACGGCGGCTTCTCGCGGTCGGATCCGGCCAGGCTCTACGCGCCGCCGATCATGGACCCGGTCTACGGCTACGAGGCCATCAACGTCGAGGCGCAGGAGCGCTTCCCCTTTTCGCTGCTGAACTGGATGAAGCGCCTCATCGCGATGCGGCGGCAGCACCGCGTATTCGGCCGCGGCACGCTCGAGTTCGTCTCATGCCCCAACCGGCGCGTGATCGCCTACCTGCGCCGCGACGAGAACGAAACCATCCTCGTCGTCGGCAACCTGTCGAGCCACGTCCAGCCGGCCGAGCTCGACCTCCAGGAGTTCGCCGGACTGCTCCCGATCGAGATGTGGGGCCTCAGCGAGTTTCCGCGCATCGGCGACGCGCCGTACTTCCTGACCCTCGGCCCCTACGCGGCGTACTGGTTCACGCTGCGGACCGCGCCCATTCAGATGCTCCCGAAGGCCGCGCCCGTGCGGGCGGGCGAGTCGGCCGACCAGCTGCCGGCGCTGCTCGTCGGCGTCGACTGGCAGGGCCTGCTGGACAACAGCACGCGGCAGGTCCTCGAGCGCCAGGCGCTCCGCCCGTTCCTCCGGCGCCAGCGGTGGTTCGGATCGAAGTCGCGCGAGATCCGCTCCGCCCGCTTCAGCGACTGGGCGATGATCCGCAACGGCGCGACGCCGGCGTTTCTCGCGGTGGTCGCCGTCGAATACGTCGACGGGTGGGCCGAGGAGTACCTCGTGCCGCTCGCCCTCATGGCCGGCGACGTCGCCGAGCGGGCGCTGCAGACGTTTCCCTCAGCCGTGCTCGCGCGCATCACCGGCGCCCGCAAGGGCGTGATCGCCGACGGGCTGCAGGATGACGACTCCTGCGAGCAGCTGCTCGCGACGATCGTCACGGCCGACCAGCGGCCAACGGTGCGCGGAACCCTTCGCGGCGAGGCGGCGCCCGGCGTCGTCCTGCCGCTGGAGCGGCGGTGGCATCGCGGCAGCATCGACCAGAGCAACAGCGTCGTCTTCATCAACGATCAGTTCGTGCTGAAGCTGTTCCGTCGGATCGAGCGGGGTCCGAATCCCGAGTTCGAGATCGGCCGGTTCCTCGCCCGGCACGGGTTCACGCGCGTGCCCGCGCTGGCCGGCGCGCTCGAATACGTGCGGCCGGGCGTCGACCCGGGAACGCTCGCCGTGCTGCAGACGGCCGTGCCCAACCAGGGGACCGGCTGGGACTTCAGCATCAACGAGCTCCGACGATACTTCGAGCGCGTCGCGGCGCGGGTGGGGCGGTCGGAGGAGCTGCCGCCCTCGACCGGCCCCGCCGACGAGCCGCCGCCGTTCTTCGCAGCGCTCGAGGGATGGTACCTGGCCAGCGCCGCGATGCTGGGCCGCCGCACGGCCGAGCTGCACCTGACGCTCGCCGACTCGACCGACCCCACCTTCGCACCCGAGCCGATCCACGCCGACACGCTCGACGCGCTCGCCGGCGACATGCAGAGGCGCACCGAATCAACGCTCGACCTGCTCGGCCAGCGGCTCGACGCCGTGCCCGAGGCCCTGCGCGCCTCGGCTGAGGCGGTTCTGGCGTCACGGGATCGATCTGGTCCGCAAGTTCGATCGCATCCGTCGTCTCGACGACGCCGGCTGGCGCACGCGGGTTCATGGCGACTATCATCTCGGGCAGGTGCTGCGCACCGAAGAGGACTTCGTGCTCCTCGATTTCGAGGGCGAGCCGGCGCGCACCCTCGCGGAGCGCCGCGCCAAGCAATCACCGCTCAAGGACGTCGCGGGCATGATGCGCTCGTTCAGCTACGCCGCGTACGCGGCCCTGTTCGCGTTCTGCGTGCACGCGCCCAGTCAGTTCGCCGTGCTCGAGCCCTGGGGCGACACCTGGCAACGGTGGACGTCGGAATCGTTCCTCGCCAGCTATCGCACGACCGTCGGCGACGCCGCCTTCGTGCCGTCAGGCAACGCCTTCGCCGACCTTCTGGAGGCGTTCGTCCTGGAGAAGGCGCTTTACGAGATCGCCTACGAACTGAACAACCGCCCCGACTGGCTCCGTATCCCGCTGTCCGGCATCCTGAAGCTGACGCCGGCCAGCTGACTCATGTGACCGCCGCGCTTCGTGGGCTGGCGACCGATTTGCACCGGTGTTACCTACCTGCGCGAGACTGTGTGACATCCGAATGGACTCCGGGCGCCCGCCGATCGCGAGGCCCGGCAAGCAAGTGAGGAACGCATATGGCCAAGCGAACACCCCGATCCGGAACCACCCGCCCCGGCGATCCGGCGGCCGACAAGCCGGCGGGCGGTCCCGCCAGACCGCGCGCGCCGCGCCGCCGCGCCGCTCCCTCCGACAGGTCGGCACGCGCCGATGCCGGCGGGGGCCAGAACGCGGCCCCCGACACGTTCGCGGCCCGCGCCGTGACGCAGGCGGGCCGGACGCACGACACGAGCGACGTCGAGTCGCGCTCGATGGCTTCCGAGCCGAGCGATGAGGACATCCGGATGCGCGCGTACCATTTGTATCTCGAGCGCGGAGGCGGCCACGGCATGGACTTCGAGGACTGGCTCCGGGCGGAACGCGAGCTGCGTGACAACGACCGGGAGCACTAGGGTGGCGCGCGCGCTCTGGAAAGGGTCGATCTCGTTCGGTCTCGTGAACATCCCGATCGAACTCCACACGGCCGTCCGCGACCACCGGCCCCGCTTCCGGATGCTGCACGCGAAGGATCGCTCGCCCGTGCGCTTCGAGCGTGTCTGCGTTCGCGACGGGCACCCGGTTGCGTGGGAGGACCTGGTCAAAGGGTACGAGTACGAAAAGGGGCAGTTCGTCGTCCTCACGAAGGAGGACTTCCAGGCGGCGGCGGTCGAGAAGACCCGGACCGTCGACATCGTGGACTTCGTGAAGGCCGAGGAGATCGACGACCGGTACTTCGAGACGCCGTACTATCTCGTGCCGGCGAAGGGCGGCGAGCGCGCCTATGCCGTGCTGCGCGAAGCCATCCGCGCGTCCAGGCGCATCGGCGTCGCGACGTTCATCCTGCGCGACGCGCAGCACCTGGCCGCTCTCGAGGTCATCGGCGACGCGCTCGTGCTCTCCGTCATGCGGTTCGCCGACGAGCTCGTCGACGAGGAGCAGTTCGACTTCCCCTCCGGCGCGGGCGTCCGCCCTCAGGAGCTCGAGATGGCGAAGTCGCTCGTCAACAGCCTGGCCGCGAAGTGGGCGCCGGAGAAGTACACCGACCGCTATCGCGAGAACCTGATGAAGATCATCCAGGCGAAGCTCAAGGGCCGGCACGTGAAGCTCGAGCAGCGCGGCGAACGCCGCGGAGCCGAAGTGGTCGACCTCATGGAGCGCCTGCGCCGCAGCCTGGAGCAGACCGGCAAGGGGAAGAAGGCCGGCAGAAGGACGGCCAGAAAGTCCGCCAGGAAGCACAGGGCTGCGTAGACCTGTGCTGCGCCCCATGCTCGCCTCGCTCGCCGAGGCGCCACTCGACGATCCCGCCTTCGTCTACGAGCCGAAGTACGACGGGATCCGGGCGATCGCCGAGATCGCGCCGCACGACGGCGTGCGGCTGTGGTCGCGGCTGGGCAACGAGAAGAGCCGCCAGTTCCCGGAAATCGTCCGGGCGCTCGAGCGATGGGCGCGCCACCGTCCGGCATCCGTCGTGCTCGACGGTGAGATCGTGGCCCTCGACGCGCGCGGCAGGCCGGTCGGCTTTCAGCACCTCCAGGGTCGCATTCACGTCGCCGACGAGCCGACTCCGGCCCCCGGCTCCGTGGCGTACATCGTCTTCGATCTGCTGCGCGAGGGCCGCCGCGACTTGCGGGACCGGCCCTTCGTGGAGCGGAGGGCCGACCTCGAACGGCTGTTTGCCTCCGGCGACGCCGCTCCCCTGCTCCGTCTCAGCGAGATCGCCCACGGTGACGGCCGCGCGCTCTACGAGCGCGCGCTCGCGAGCGGATGGGAGGGACTCATCGCCAAGCTGGCGCGGTCGAAGTACCGGTCGGGCAAGCGCACGCCGGACTGGCGCAAGCTCAAGATCGTCCAGGAGCAGGAATTCGTCGTCGGCGGCTGGACCGAGCCGCGCCAGACCCGCGCGTATTTCGGGGCGCTCCTGCTCGGCGTGTACGCGCCGGCCGACGGGAACGCTCCGCGGCGGGCGCGGGCTCCGGGTCGGTCGGCCGCGCCGGGACGCCCGGCGCGAGAGGAGGCGCTAGGTGGAGGCGCTCCGCGCGAACTGGTCTACGTGGGGCACACGGGCACCGGTTTCGACGAAAAAGAGCTCGCGCGCGTGATGGCGCGGCTGGCGCCGCTCGAGACGCCCGACTGTCCGTTCGCCCACCGGCCGAAGACCAACGAGCGGCCGCACTGGGTGCGCCCGTCGCTCGTCGCGCAGGTGAAGTTCACCGAGTGGACCGCCGACGACCGGCTGCGGCATCCGGTGTACCTGGGGCTGCGGGACGACAAGAACCCCGAGGACGTCGTGCGCGAGCGCACGGCGCACCTGAGCGGGCGGACGCTGCTGCGCCTCGGAGGAGCCTCGCCCGCAAAGCCGCGGAAGGGAAACGAGTCGGCGGCCGTGCCCGCGCACCTCCTCGACGAGCTGCGCGCGATCGAGGACTCGCGCCGCGATGGAATGATCACGCTGACCGGCGACCGGCGGCTGAGCGTCACCAACCTGCACAAGGTGTTCTGGCCGAAGGCCAAACTGACCAAGGGCGACCTGCTGCGGTACTACGTCGAGATGGCGCCGATCCTCCTGCCGGTCGTCGCCGATCGCCCGCTCGTCATGAAGCGCCTGCCGAACGGCATCCACGGCAAGGCCTTCTACCAGCAGCGCGCGCCCGACGACGTGCCCGACGGCGTGCGGGTGGAGCGCGTGGCGAGCGACACCGAGGTGCCGACGCGCCTGATCGGCGGCAATCTCGAGACGCTGCTGTACATGACGCAGCTCGCCGCCATCTCGCAGGATCCGTGGTTTTCGCGCGTGGGGTCGCCGGACCGGGCCGACTTCTGCGCGCTCGATCTCGACCCGGCCGACGGCGTCGGCTTCGGCCGCGTCCTCGACGTCGCGCGCTGGGTGCGCGACGAGCTCGACGCCATCGGCGCGCCGGGCGTCCCGAAGACGTCGGGCGCGAGCGGCCTCCACATCTACATTCCGCTGCCTCCCGGCACGCCGTACGAAGCCGGGCTCATCTTCTGCCAGATCGTCGCCACCATGGTGGCACGGAAGCACCCCAAGGCGGCGACCGTCGAGCGCGCCGTACGCGCCCGCGGCCGACGGGTGTACGTGGACTACCTGCAGAATGTCGGGGGGAAGACGCTGGCCTGCGCGTACAGCGCGCGCGCCAGCGAGTTCGCCGGCGTCTCGACCCCGCTGACGTGGAACGAGCTCGACGCGGGCGTCCGCCGCGAGGACTTCACCATCGCGACGGTGCCGGCGCGCGTGCGCGACGCGGGCGACCTGTGGCGAGCGCTCCGGGAGTCGAAGGGCGTCGACCTCTCCGCCGTCGAACGCTACGTGACCGGCAGCGGCCGCTTGAAAGGCGACAGGTCGTAGCGGTCCAGCAGGTCCTGCGGGTCGTCGTACACCGCAATGGCACCCGAGAGATCGGCGTCGCCCCATCCGCCGCACCGGAGGCCGATGAGACCGATGCCCGCGCGGCCGGCCGCCTCCAGGTCGTAGGGCGTGTCGGCCAGCATCACGACCTCGTGGGCCGGGCATCGCGTCCGCTTCACCGCCTCCCGCACGGTGTCCGGGTCCGGTTTGGACAGGTCCACGTCGTCGGCGGTCACGACCGCCTCCATCAGCTTCGTGGCGTTCGCGATGCGGAGCAGGTCATGCACCTCGTCGGCGCGCGCCGAGGTCGCAACCACGAGCGTCAGGCGCTCGTCCCGGAACCACTCGAGGAGCCGGTGCGCACCAGGCGTCGGCTCGACCGAGGGCAGGTAGCGGTCCTGGAAGATCCGACGCCGGCTCGCCATAATGGCCTGCGCGTCCTCGGAATCCGGGGACAGGCCGACGAGCGCCTGCAGAAGCTTGTCGCCTCCCATGCCGATGAGCGGCCGGACGCGTGAGAGCTCCACGCGCCGGCCGTGCCCGGCGAGCGCCTCGACCCATGCGTGAGCGTGTGCGTCATTGCTGGCGACGAGCGTGCCGTCGACATCCAGAATGACACTGCGATAGCTCATGGGTTGGGCCGCCCTTCCCCGCGTAAACGATCGATCGGGTTGTCGCTCTGGTTCCTTTCCCGCTCAGTCATAGCGCTCCGTGTCGTCTGTATTCATGTCATCGTCGAGGTCGGTATCCCCTTCGTCGTCGCCGAACTCATCTTCGTCGTTGGTGTCGACGATGTCGTCGTCGGCGCGGCCGAGCTCGCCGGCGTCGTCTGTACGGCGATCGCGATCGTCAGTGGCCATGAGCCCTCCTGTGTGCTACGCCGCCGAACGCAGCAATTGCGATGCCGGAGCTGGACGCTCATGCGGCCACGCCTGACCAGCGGCAGCGGAGCGCCGGACCGGGTCAGGGCAGGCGCGGCCGCAGTCGGCACCACGTTACACGTGTGTTGCTTGGTGAGCCACGCGGCGCGCGAAGAACGATCGGGAGAGCAGCCATGCCCGGGTGGGCTCTCGTATCGTGGCGCCTCGACGACCGACCTGCAGTAGTATGACGGACCCTGGGTTCACGATCGGAATCGTCGGCCGCCTGAACGCAGCCGGGCGAGTTCTCGTCATGGAGGGGTCGCGATGAGCGAACGACATGGCCAGCCACCCCGCGGTCTCCTGTCGACCGGACGTTCTCCGCTCTTCCAGGGGAAGTTCGGACGCATCTTCCGCTCGCTCTGCCCCGCGAGATACGGTGCGACCGACGAGGAAACTGAAGCCAACCTCGAGCTTCTGGGCGCGGCGATGTCCGCCGACTTCGATTCGCCGAAGGACGGAAAGGACGACGAGGAGGGCGGCGTCCCGGCCCTGTACACCTACCTCGGGCAATTCATCGATCACGACCTGACCTTCGATCCGGCGAGCAGCCTGCAGCAACAGAACGATCCCGATGCGCTGACCGACTTCCGCACGCCGGCGCTGGATCTGGACAACGTCTACGGTCGCGGGCCCGACGACCAGCCCTACCTGTACACGCCGGACGGGTCGTTCCTTCTGGGCGACCCGATTCAAGGGAGCAATCCGAACGCGAGGGACCTGCCCCGCAACAGCGCGAACCCGCGGCGCGCGCTCATCGGCGACCCGCGCAACGACGAGAACGCCCTCGTCTCGCAGTTGCAGGGGCTGTTCCTCCGGTTCCACAACCGCACGCTCGCCGACCACCCGACGCTCTCGTTTTCCGACATCCAGCGGCGGGTCCGGTTTCACTACCAGTACGTCGTCATCAACGACTTCCTGCCCCGCATCGTGCACTCGAGCGTCCTCGCGGCGCTCAAGAGCGACGGCCGCTACGATCGCCAGCGCATCCGGTTCTTCCACTGGAAGCACGACCCGTTCATGCCGGTGGAATTTTCGGTCGCGGCGTATCGGCTGGGCCACTCGATGGTCAGGCCCGGGTATCGTCTGAACGACAACGTCCTGCTGCCGATCTTCCCGATCCCGTCGCAGGGCCTTCCCGAGGGGCTGACCGGCTTCCGGGAGATGAACCCCGCCTGGGGTCTAGACTGGGGCCGGTTCATCGACATCGACACCCGCACCTACGACGGCTCGGACGGCGACAACGCCAGACGCCTCCAGTTGGCCTACCGGATCGACACGTCGATCGTGAACCCGCTGTCGAACCTGCCGCCCGCCGTCGCGATCGACCCGTCGTCGCTGGCCCAGCGCAACCTCCTCCGCGGCTGGCGCCTCGGCCTCCCGTCGGGCCAGGAGGTCTCGCGCGCGATGGGGGTCATGCCGCTCCCGGACAGGGAGATTCTCATCGGCAAGGCGACCGGAGACGCGGCCGACGCGGTGAGCATCGACGATGCGTCGTTGAACCTGCCGAGGGTGTTCCGCCACAACTGTCCGTTGTGGACGTATATCCTGGCGGAAGCCATGCGGCACCAGGAAGACGTCACGGTCCCCGTCCAGGAGAACGTGACGATCAGGACGCCCCGGCTCGGACCGGTCGGCGGCCGCATCGTCGCCGAGGTCATCCTCGGCCTCCTGTTCGGCGACCCGAACTCGCTCTTGTCGCTCGATCCACGGTGGCAGCCTGAGGGTGGGCCGAACTACGCGCTGCGGGACTTCGTCAATTACGCGCTCGGGGCATAGGCGGCGCGCCGCGCCGCCCGCCCGCGCCGTATGGGATCCACTGGAGGGGCCCGGGAGCAGGGGGATCAAAGTCCGGACGACCTGTGGTCGATATAGGGAGTCGTGGAGTCCCGACTTCCCGGGGGGACCGTCTGAGCCATAGCAACCTTCCGACCCACGGCGACCGTCCGGTGCTGATCCTGGTGGTAGACGACCTGCCGGGCAACGTGAAGCTGCTCGAAGCGCTGCTTCGGCGGGACGGGCACTCCGTGGTCGCCGCCAGCGACGGGGAGCAGGCGCTTCGCGAGGTGCTGCGCCTGCATCCGGACGTCGTCCTCATGGACGTGATGATGCCCGGGCTCGACGGCCTCGAGGCCTGCCGGCGCCTGAAGCAGAATCCCGTCACCCGGCTGACACCGGTCGTGCTGATGACCGGCAACCAGGACGGCGACGCACGGATTCGAGGAATCGAGGCGGGCGCCGACGACTTCCTGGTCAAGCCATTCAACGCCCACGAGCTTCGCGCCCGCGTCCGATTGCTCGCCCGCATCAAGCGGTACACCGACGAGCTCGATTCGGCCGAGTCGGTCATCATGAGCCTCGCGGCCACGATCGAGGCGCGCGACCCGAGCACCAACGGGCACTGCGAGCGGCTGTCGGCCTACGCCGCCTCGCTCGGTGATGCGCTGGGGCTTGCGCCCGACGAGGTCGATGCGCTGCGCCGGGGAGGCTTCCTGCACGACGTCGGGAAGATCGCCGTGCCCGACCGCGTGCTCCTCAAGGCTGGGCGCCTCGACCAGGCGGAGCGGTCGCTGATCGAGCAGCACACCGTCGTCGGCGACCGCCTCTGCGGCAACCTGCGAAGCCTCCGGCGCGTGCGGCCGATCGTCCGCCATCACCACGAGCGGCTGGACGGGTCGGGCTATCCGGACCGGCTGCGCGGCGACGTCATCCCGCTCGTCGCCCAGATCATCGGGATCGTGGACGTGTACGACGCCCTGACGACCGCGCGCCCCTACAAGCCGGCGATGCCGTCCGAGCACGCCTTCGAGGAGCTGGCGCGCGAAGTCGAGCGCGGCTGGCGGCGCAAGGACCTCGTCGAGGCGTTCATCGCGCTCGTGCGCAAGACGTCGTTTCCGGAACGCGGCGCGTGAACACCCGATCCCGCGAGTCGCTGCACCGGCAGCTGCCGCTGCTGATGACGACCGTCGTCGTTCGGCGGCCACCGCCGCGATGTTGAACCGCCTGGTGGGCAGCACCGAGGCGTCGCCCTGGCGGCATCCCTCAAGATCCGGAAGGCCGCCGAGCATGCGCTGTCGCTCGCGCCTCGGATCGACGCCGGCCGGCTGCATACCGTCCCTTTCCCGGCACGTACAGGAACCCCGGGCGCCGTTCGAAGCGCAGAACTGAGCGGACGAAGGCAACCCCGAGTTCGCGCATCCAGTAGCCGGCCCGACCCGTGAAGTACGGCGGCTTGGCCGTGTCGTCCGGATAGATGAAGAAGAAGATCGCGTCGCGGCGGCCAAGCGAGATTGCCTGGCCGACATAGGCAAAGCTGAGTGGGCGCGGCGATTGTCCACGCAGGGCGTCGTTGAGACAGTCGGCCGCGTGCAGCCCGGTCACCGTCGCCGTGAAGACACCCATCCGGAATCGGGCCCCCGGCTCCTCGACCGGCAGCGCGGCGTCGCCGGCTGCGTACACCTCCGGGTGCGAGATCGAGCGCATGTAGGGATCGACCAGGATCTGTCCGCGGTCGCTGACGGCGAGGCCGGTCTCGCGGGCAAGCGGGAACGTCATGAATCCACCGGTCCAGACGCACACGTCGAAGGGAATCGCTTCCCCGGTGTTGGTGACCGCGACCTGCGGCCGCAGCTCGACGATCGTGGTGCGATCCTGAATCGTCACGCCGCGGCGCCCTAGCGACCGCTCCGCGTAGTCGGCCACTTCGCGACGGACGAATCCCCCGAACCGGCCGCGTGTAACGAGATGGACGCGGAGCTGCGGGAAGGCATCGGCGAACTCGGCCGCCGCCTCGATGCCGGTAGCACCGCCTCCGCAGATCAACAGGCGTCCCGCCCCCGCGTTCAGCGCAGGCAACCGCGTCTGCAGGGCCTGCGCCGAGCGCTCGCCTGACGGCGTGCGCACGTACGCGTGGTCGCGCACGCCGGGGACGCTGTTGACGTCCATCGTGCTGCCGAGCGCGTAGACGAGGTTGTCGTAGCCGATCTCCTGCGGGCCCGCGTCGGTCTGCGCCTCGACCTGACGCCGCTCGAGATCGACCTTTGTGACCCACCCGCGAACGAACCCGACGGGAGTTCCGCCGAGGAGCCGCGCGATCGGCGGATGGCCGATCGGCCGCCTGACCGCAAGTCGATGCATGTGGACGCGTTCGACGAACTCGTCGGTCCCGTTGACGAGGGTGATCGAAGCCCCCGTCCCTCGCGTCTTCCACGCCAGTCGCCTGGCCGCCAGCACCCCGGCAAAGCCTGCGCCGATAACCACCACCCGAGTCGGTTTCGATGTCATGTCAGCACCTCACATGACACTGAGACCGCCGGGAGCCCGATCCCGTGACGGGTCAGGAATCGGAGGCCGCGGCCCCGAGCAGCTCGCTCCGCTCCCGTGCCGACGCGCTGAATCGCGGCCGTGCGGCGCGGACGTGCTCCTTGGCCCGCCGCAGAATCTGCCGGCAGTTCGCCTCGGTCCGGCCCAGCGCCTCGGCGATCTCGCCGTAGTCGTAGTCGAACACCTCCCGGAGCAGGAAGACGGCACGCTCGACGGGGCCCAGCCGTTCGAGCAGCACGAGAAAAGCCATCGACAGCGACTCGTCCGTCCAGAGCGCGTTCGCGGGGTCGCTGTCCGGATCGGTGACCACCGGCTCGGGCAGCCACTGGCCCACGTACGCCTCCCGCCGGACGCGGGCGGCCTGCAGGTGATTGATGCACAGGCGGCTGACGATGGTGACCAGCAACGCCCGGGGCGATCGGATCTCGTCACGCGAGGCCTGCTGCCAGCGGATGAAGGCGTCCTGCAACACGTCCTCGGCGTCCGCCACGCTCCCGACCATCCGGTAGGCGATCGAGAACAGCAGGTTGCGATACTCGTTGAACGTCGTCAGCGCGCTCGCCGCGGCGATGTCTGATTGTTCCGGCGCATCCATGTTCTGCCGACCCATGCTCCGAAGACCGGCCAGACGGGCCGTTTGTGACAGCGCTTGCCGCCTGACTCATGCGTGCCCACCTGAGCAGCGGCCGACGCGTGGGGCCTTTCCTTCGCCAGTCTGTCATACCCGAACGGACGTCGCCGGGGATCGGGAGTTCGACGCGTTCGCAGTCCTGTCACCCTCCGTCTCGGGGTCAGGTCAGGCCAGGCCCTCGAGCGTCTTTCCGGATACTCTCGCCACGAGCGTTCGAAGCAGCGGCGCGCCGAACAGGCCCGTCCCCGACACGATCGGCAACAGCGACTGAAGGGCGAAATCCTGTGTCACCAGGTAGAACATCCCGCCCGCCAGCAGGCTGGCTCCGATGAGGCGTCCGGCGACGACCCAGAGCCCCGAACCCTCCATGCGTTCCCATTCCTGAACCACGCCGCCGCGCTCGGTTTCCCGCAGGAAGTCCCTGAACGTGCGGTTGAAGATCGTCAGGACCGGTTGCTCGACGACGATGCCGCTGGCGACGAGGGGCGCGACGACGTCCCAGCTCTGGGCCGTCACGAAGCCCTCCTGGGCGAGCTGGATGAGCACGAGCTTTTCGCTCCTCGTGCAGCTGGTCCACAGCAGCTCGTAGTACGCCGCGGCCCTGGCCCTCACCTCTCGCACGAGCATGTCATAGGGCACTTCTCTGCGGTGGGCCCAGGCGGCGGTCAATTCCGGGCCGATCGCTTCGAGCGGTTCCGGCAGCTCGAGCGCCAGCACCTCCCGCCATTTCGACGGGTCATACTGCCACCATGACGCCCAGAGGCGTCGATGGCGATCGGCCGAACCGTCGTGCCGGCCGAGCGGCACATAGCAGCGCCGGAAGAGGCTCAGAAGCAGCGCCGAGCGGCTCAGGGAGACCTCCGGCGCTTCGTCCGTGTACACGGTGCCGCGCTCCGCGCTGAACAGCTCCTTGAAATGGGCGATCGGATCGACGCTGCTCGTCACGACCAGCGCGCGCCGCTGCTGGCGGGGCCCGTGGAGCAGGCTCTCCAACAGATGGAACACGCGCGCCCGGGACGCCTCGTCGACCAGATGGCTCTCGAGATTCGAGACGTGAATCCAGATCGTGTGGGACAGGCGCGCCGCGGGTTCGAGCCGGTCAATCGCGCGCTCGACCCTCGACCGTCCCGCGTCGAGGTCCTCCTGCGTCATGGCGTCCAGCAAGCGGATCCGCTCGACGGGTGGGCGGCCGGTCGCATGCGCGATGGTGCGCTCGACGGCCTCGTCCTTCCTCGTTCTCGGCGCGCCGATCGCCAGCACCACCACGTTGGCCGCGTCAGGCACGCCGGACAGCACCGCTTCGAGGCCGGGCGCCGAGACGGGATGCCGCCAGAGGAGCCGCCCGCGAGCCCAGTACACCGCCGCGATCGACAGGGCCAGGATCGCGAGGCCGAGCGCGAGCTCCACGGGGGAGAGGTCGGGCGACGCAGCATCGACCTCCACGCCGGCGAGCGCAGGCCGGCCTGGCATCACGCTGGCGCTCAGCTGAGGCCGATCGAGTGACCTGAGGACGACCGCACGACCCGGCTCGTTGTCCGACGAGAACACGTTCCAGTCGAGCAGCCATCTGACCAGCGTCTGGCCGTCGGACGGCGACACGGCATCGGTCCCCGCGTCGGCCGCCGCCGCGCCCGGGCGAACGCGCGGGAGAATCCCGAGATACGCGTACGGAGCTTCCACATCCAGGGCGCCCCGGTCGGACGCGAATCCGGCCCGAAGATATTCCCGGGTGCGTGCCGCGTAGTTGGGGCTGTTCACGCGCGCTTCGACGCGGCCCTGGCGATCGACCCACTGCTGGTTCACCTCCTCGAGCCATCGCTCGGTGTCCTTCACGTCGCGAACCACGTGGACGATGCGTGCGAAGCCGACCGCTGGCAGCGCGCTCACCAGGAGCACCAGCAGACCGAGCTCGGCCGCCGCCAGGCGCGTGTACGTGGCGGACGCCGGCTTCGTTGCGCCGCGCCGCGCCGACCCCGCCGTGCCGGCCCGACGCGCGACCAGCGTGACGAGCAGCGTGATCACGGGAACGGCCACGAAGATGCCGTACACCCGGTCCATCTGCCGCAGGGTCGGGAGATAGGTCGCGAGAATCGCGGCCATCTCCACGGCGGCGAGCCCGAGGAGGATCCCGAACCGGTACGGGCCGACCGGCTCCGCCATCAGCATGGCCTGCACCAGATCGCGCGTTCGGCGGTGCCGGGCCTTCGTGTAGGCGACGATGCCAAGCACCAGCGTCACGAGAAGCGCGAGGTTCAGGATGCCCAGGCGCAGGGTGCCGCTCTGTTGAAGGACCTCCGCCGCCAGCACGCCGTCGGTTTCCTGGAAGGTGACGATCAGCCACGGGCAGTCGACGAACGCGGTCACCGGCTGCATCCGGAAGCGGTGCGGTCGGCCGTGATAGTCGCCGCTCCAGCGCTCGATGCGCCCCGACCGCGACCTTTCGCGAACGGCGTCCGGGTCCCCGACCTCCGAGAAGAAGTTCTCCTCGAGGCTCAGGCCCTCGTTGGAATGGAACAGGACACGGCCGCTCGGCGCGATGATCGCGAAGCCGTACCCCGGCGGCACGATGGAATCCACGACGGACTGCGGCCGCACGTTGAGGGCCAGAAAGGTCCGCGGCGGCTCGAGCGACGCGGGCATCGCGAACACGACGCCGAGCTCGGATGTCGTCGGCGCCCGCAGCGGATCGATCGTGAAGGGCCGTTCGAGCGGGCCGACGGCGCCCCCCTGGCCGGTCCCGGACCTGAAGGTCCACAGCCGGCCGGACGTCACGTTGCGGAAATGGTCGTACGGTCGGTGCGACACGGGACCCGTGATCTGGGCTTTCGTGGTCCACTTCCTGATCTGGTCGCCCTTGTCGTTGAACCAGACGACCACGTCCAGCTCGAGGGACGCCGGCCCGCGAAGCGCCTGCCAGAGGCCGCACTGGCGGCGGTCGGCTCCGGCTGGAACGCCGACGGCCGCTCTGGGATCCGCGCAGTCGGTCAGCGTGAGGGCGTCCTTCTCTTTCAGGATCCTGTCCGCCAGCTGCAGGACCGCGGCCGTTTCGTCGGCCAGCCTCGTCTCGACGAGCCTGCCGAAGGCGTCGAGGGTTGGATCGACCGCGCGGGCCGGCGCGGAGACGAACGGCACGATGGCGCCGAGGCCGGCGGCGGCAATCGTGGCGACGAACATCGCCACCAGGTCGGTGAAGCGGAAGCGCTCCTTCGAGGTGAGCGTCAGGAGCTTCACGAAGGGAATCGCCAGGAACAGCAGCATCATCGGCAGGGCGAACAGCACCATCCAGGCCACGGGGATCCGTCGCGCCTGACGCTGCAGTTCCGCGCGGGAGACGAGCCCGGCCACGTACAGCTGCCTGATGGCTCCAGGGTTGCGGGAGTCGGCGATCTCGATGCCGTCGGCGGCGACCGGCACCGCCTGCACGAGGAGCAGGCTGGCCACTCCCCCGAGGTTCACACTCTTCAGCACGGCCGTCGAGCGGAGGTTCTTCCGGTCGGCGGCGACCGGCACCGTGGCGCGCTCGCGCCAGCTGAAGGACAGCCATCCCTGCTGGTCGTCGGCCGCGCCCAGCAGCTCCGAGAGGTTGCCGATCCGCGGGGTGCTGGTCTCACGCTGCCAGATCACGTCGCCGTTGCCGTCGGCGATGACCAGATCGTCGAAGTCCCGGCGCGACGCGGCCGCCGCTTCGGCGGCCACGTCGCGCCAGGCGACCGAGCCGCCGATGCCGCACACGGAGAGCCGGAGGCCCGGCTGCCGCGCCTTCCCGCCCTCGTCCAGCCAGATGTCGGGCAGGACCAGGCTGATGTACACGTCGGGGCGCGTGGCGGCGCGGCAGTCGCCGCCGGACTGCAGGCCCGGCGCGCTCCGGAGCGCCCGGGCCAGGTTTTCGACCTTGGATTGAACGTGTCCGCTCGCGACTGCGAGCGTGCGGAACTTCAGCCCGACGAAGTAATCCAGCTTCTCGGGCACGTACACGAAGAAGTACCACGCCATCGCGGCGGACGCCACGACGGCCGCCATCAGGTAGGGCAGCGCACTCCGGGACAGCGATCGTTCGCCCTCGGGTGCCTCGCCGGTCGCGGCTGTGTCGGTCACGTCGTTGGCCAAGGTGCCCCCAAAACGAAGCCCCCACCGGACGACTGGCGACGGCGCCGAGCGCGGCCATCCACCTCCGCGGCCCGGATCGATCCCGGCTGCGGGCCAGTGAACGGCGACCGGCAGCGGCGCGTGGGAGCGGTGGCGGACGATCCGCTCGAGCGAGCGCGTCAGGAAAGGCCCGGATTATATGCGTCATTCGCGCTGTTGGCGAGCAGGCGCCCCGACCGCCCGGTAACGGTGCCCCGAGCGGGAATCTTTCTGATGATTGCGGCGTTTTGCTGGATCTTGCCGGGAAGGTGCCGGGCTGCAACCGCATCTTTCCGGCGTGCGACAAGCCGGACCCCGCTGAGGTCTGAGCCGTGCCCGTTTACGACTGAACACCTTCGAGAGCGAGAATTGGAATCCGGGGCAGATCGACGGTGAATACGCATCCTCTATCAGGAAGATTGCGCGCATAGATTCGGCCGCCGCTCGCTTCAACGCCACCTCGGCTGAAAGCCAGGCCAAGACCCAGGCCGGTACGATCGGCATGGCGCTGCTCAAACGGGCGGAATAGCTCGTTGACGTTCGCCCCGAGGAGACCGCCGCATTCGTCCTCCACCTCGATGAGCACGCGCTCGGCCGTGGCTCCCACCCTGAGCGTGACCGTGGTGCGAGGCCGGGTGAACTTGAATGCGTTCTGCAGCAGGTTTCCGACTACCGAAGCGAGGACCTGCCGGTCGCCCTCGATTCCAATTCCGTCTTCGATGGTCGTGACGGTCAGTGCGACTCCCCGCGCGTGTGCTTCCAATTCTGCGGCCGGCGCGAGTTCGTCGATGAGCCCGGCGACGAGGAATTGCTCTCGATTCTGGACGTCCTGTGTGAGGCGGACCTCGGCGAGCGACCGGTTGATGAGAGATCGGGAGCTTAGGAGGCTGCGATGGAGCACCCTACCAGTGCTTCCTGCGACGCCAACATTCCCAGTCT
Source organism: uncultured Acidobacteriota bacterium (assembly GCA_963840225.1). GTDB lineage: Bacteria > Acidobacteriota > Vicinamibacteria > Vicinamibacterales > CAVVIG01 > JBLMXQ01. The sequence continues at coordinate 1,091,316 of CAWIYH010000002.1, read as the reverse complement.
TGAGGACCTCGAACGCCATGATCGCAACGTTCATCAAGTTCCGCAATTCATGAGCGAAGAATCCGAGCCGCTCACTTCCCCGTGCAGACTCTCCGTCGATACCGGACTGAGTTCGTTCACGCTCGTGCTCCGTGACCGCGCCGGCCATGGCGTCGTCAAGGCAGCTGTTCAGCGTCCGAAAATCGTCGATGCTGATCGGTGCGTTCAGCTCGACCGCCAATTCGGTGATGGCCTGACAAACATCCCCATAGTCGTGCACGACCTGCGACACCGTGAATCCCTTCTGCAGAAGGTCATGGCCGTGCTTGATCGCACTCCGGCTGATCTCGGGACTCGTGATGTGGCCGAGGCGCAGTGCCTCTCTCAGTTGGTCCAGGAACAGCGGCACGCCGTGATCGATCTCCGCCGCGGTGGGCAGTGGAACCGATCTCGTAGCCACCTTGGCCCTGCACCTCAGGATGATTTCGTCGCGGTTGACCGCGATGAATTCGCGGAGCATTGAACACCTCCAATCGCGCCCGATTGTAATGGTCGAGGTGTGCGCATGCGTGTACCAAAGTGCACAGTGCGCAGACCCATGACGGCGTCTCAACGGACGAGGCGGCTGCCACCCCAGCCGCGAGCATTTGCCGTGCGCACGAATAGTGCGGAATGGGGACAGTGCGCAGCCGCCCACCGCGACAGACTGACGGCTATGGCGACAAAGAAGGAGTACGGGATCAGCATCGTCCCCAACCCGCCTCAGGCGGTATCTCCCACGCACGACGGCGCGGTTAGCGACGGACGTTCAGAGGCAGACGCCATGGGCGTCGATGACTGGCTGACTGAGGACCACACCCACGTCGTGAAGCTCGCCTCCCATCGCCCGCCGGACAACTGATTGAGGTTCAGATGGCATCCACGCGCAACGCCGAGGGTCCGAGGCGATGACCGTTCACAGACCCATGATCGTCCTGTGGGACGGTGATGGGATGTGCTCCGCGTGTTGTGGAAAAAGCAAAGTGCAAGCCTCGCTGCTGTTGGTCGTGGACGGCAACGGCGGCCTGAAGAACGCGCTCACCGTGCTGTAGAAGCTCGGACCTGCCGCCGAGTGCGACGCTCGCTGGGTCGCTCGGGACGCGTTCATGACTGGGTCGTGCGGGGCAGGTTCGTCCTCTGGGCTGGCGGGCTCGCGACGGCAGCCGCTGTCGCCGATGCATTCCGCACGTGCAACGAACAAGGCCCGGCCGAGATGCTTCGGCCGGGCCTCTGGCGCTTCGCCTCGAGCCTTCTGCCTGCGTGTCTGGGCGTGCGCTAGTACATTCCACCCATCCCGCCGCCGCCCGGCATCGGCGCTTCCTTCTTCTCTTCGGGAATCTCGCAGACGAGCGCTTCGGTAGTGAGGAGCAACGATGCAATGGACGAGGCGTTCTGGAGCGCGGAGCGCACGACCTTGGCCGGGTCGATGACGCCTGCGTGCACGAGATTCTCGTAGGTGTCGGTCAGCGCGTTGAAGCCCTCTTCGTCCTTCATCTCGCGCACTCTCTGCACGACGATCGATCCCTCCTGGCCCGCATTGGTCGCGATCCAGCGCATCGGCTCCTCGATGGCGCGCGCCACGATGTTCACGCCGATCTGCTGATCGCCGCCGAGCTTCAGATTCCCGAGGACCCTCGACGCGCGAAGGAGGGCCACGCCGCCGCCCGGCACGATCCCCTCCTCGACCGCCGCCTTGGTCGCGTGCATCGCGTCCTCCACGCGTGCCTTCTTTTCCTTCATCTCGGTCTCGGTGGCCGCCCCGACCTTGATGACGGCGACACCACCGACCAGCTTCGCCAGCCGCTCCTGCAGCTTCTCGCGGTCGTAGTCCGACGTGGTGTCCTCGACCTGTGCCCGGAGCTGTTTCACCCGACCCTCGATGGCGGCCGACGTGCCCGCCCCTTCGACGATCGTCGTGTTGTCCTTGTCGATCGTGACCTTTTTCGCCTTGCCGAGGTCTTCCAGCTTGAGGTTCTCAAGTTTGAGGCCCAGATCCTCGGTGATGGCCTTGCCGCCGGTGAGCGTCGCAATATCTTCGAGCATGGCCTTGCGACGATCGCCGAACCCCGGGGCCTTCACGGCCGCCGCATGCAGCGTGCCGCGCAGTTTGTTCACCACGAGCGTCGCCAGCGCTTCGCCCTCGATGTCCTCGGCGATGATGAGGAGCGGCTGCCCGACGCGTGCGACCTGCTCGAGCACGGGCAGCAGGTCTTTCATCGAGCTAATCTTCTTCTCGTGGATCAAGATGACCGGATTCTCGAGGACGACTTCCATGCGCTCCGGGTCGGTCACGAAGTAGGGCGAGAGGTACCCGCGGTCGAATTGCATGCCTTCGACGACGTCGAGCGACGTCTCCATGCTCTTGGCCTCTTCGACCGTGATCACGCCGTCCTTGCCGACCTTGTCCATCGCCTCGGCGATGATCTTGCCGATCGTCTCGTCGTTGTTGGCCGAGATCGTGCCGACCTGGGCGACCATGTTGCCGCTGACCGGCTTGGACATCTTCTTCAGCTCGTCCGTGATCGCTTCGACGGCCTTTTCGATGCCGCGCTTGATGTCCATCGGGTTCGCGCCGGCCACCACGTTCTTCGCCCCTTCGCGATAGATCGCCTGCGCGAGCACCGTCGCGGTGGTCGTGCCATCGCCGGCCGTGTCCGAGGTCTTGCTCGCGACCTCGCGCACCATCTGCGCGCCCATGTTTTCCAGCGGATTCTTCAGGTCGATTTCCTTGGCGACGGTGACGCCATCCTTCGTGATCGTCGGCGATCCGTATTTCTTGTCGATCACCACGTTGCGGCCTTTGGGACCGAGGGTCACCTTGACGGCGTCCGCCAGCTGGTTGATGCCGTGTAGCACGGCCTGCCGTGAATGCTCGCCGTACACAATCTGTTTGGCCATTGATCTCTCTCTCCTACTTCCGTTTCTTCGGGTCGCTGCTGCCGATGACGCCCAAGAGGTCTTCTTCTCGCATGATGAGATAGTCCTCACCATCGAGCCTGACCTCCTGTCCCGAGTACTTTCCGAAAAGGACGCGGTCACCGGCTTTGACATCCGGCGGTTGTCGCGTGCCGTCGTCCCGGATCTTGCCGCTCCCCGCGGCGATCACCTTGCCTTGCTGCGGCTTCTCTTTGGCGGTGTCGGGGATAATGATTCCGCCAACCTTTTGTTCGCCTTCGTCAAGGCGCTGGATGAGGATGCGGTCGTGGAGCGGTCTGATATTCATGGATGGCGACTCCCGAGTGATGTGACTGCATGGATCGGACTCGGACGCGTCGGCGATGAAACGTATGAGCGGGATGTCTCACGCGCGCCACGACCGACGGGCGATTCGGCGCGCCGTCCGATGTGACTCGGACCTGCTCCCTCCAGTCCATTCTGACGGGAAGGCCAGGCGCCGTGTGTGCACAATTGAACAGGGCCGCGCGTGTCGCGATCTCGAGCACGGACCGTTGGTTCAGCGGCCGCGCTAGCCTCGCCCGCCGCGCCAGCCGGTCTTCACGCTCTTTTGGCCCATCTGCTTGCCTCGCGGTTCGCCCATCCGTTTGTCGATCGGCTCCTGAGGCGGCGGTTTCCGGTGACGCTTACCCGGCGCGTCGACTGGTCCGCGGCTGCGGCGCGTCGCAGCGGTGGCCGGCTGCTTCGCCTCGGATTGTGATCGGTCTTTCTGGGGCTTTCGCACTGCCATTGGGCTCCTCCGCCAACCACCTCCGTCGCCAGTCACCTCGACGATTTCGTGGCCGCCGATGTCTTCGTGCTCCCGACCGCCGCCGCGTGCGCGTCGGAGTGAAACCGGGACACGCCGATCTACGCGCCGCCGCGCCCCTGACCCGCGGGTCCGCGCGTCGTCAGCGTCGCGCCCTTCTTCGCGAAAATCATCGCGAGGAGCCGCGCGGGCTGCGTCTGACTCGCGTTCTTCGAGACTTCGTGCGTCGCCCCGGGCTGTTCGTAGAACATCTGCCCGGCCGTGTACGTCTTTTCCTCGCCCTGCCCAGAGATCTTGGCGACGACCGCGCCCTCGAGGACGTAGGCGAGCACGAAGCCCGCATGGTGGTGCGGCGTGCCGACGCGACCGGGCGGGTAGTCGACGGAGCTGACCGTCACTTCCCAGTCGTCCATCGTCACATCCGGCAGGTCGTGCTTGAAGACCGGCGGACGGGGAACCGCCGGCGGAGAGGCCGGCGTTGTCCCGGCCTGCGCGGCGGCGAGATGTCTCGACGCGACGAGTTCGGCAAGGAACGCGAACGAGGCAACGGCGTCCCGGCGGGTGATCATCATGGCGCGGGATTATACGCGGGATTCGATCGCCTCCACTTGAACGCCCGACAGGCCGAGGCGCATGAGGTCCTGGCCCCAGATCACCTTGCCCCTGAACACCTGCTGAATTTCGTGGACGATCTGCTCGCGGATGCCGGGCCGGTCGATCTGCGCCAGCATGTGGGTCAGCACGAGCACCTTGACGCCGGCGTCCTTGGCGGTCTCCGCGTTGTCCCGATGATTTCCGCACGCCGCGCGATACGCGGGACTCGGCTCGGTGCCGCTGAAGTAGTGATTCATGTGGATCAGCATGTCGCACCCCCGGGCAAGTTCGACGATGCGGTCGCTGCGCCCACTGTCGCCCGAATAGCAGAGCGACCCTTCCCGGGTGTCGAGCCGGAACGCGAGGCACTCGAGAAACGGCTGCACGTGCGCCGCGTGGCCGACCGTGACCTTCCACCCATGGCCTTCGACCACCGACCCGGCGTGGATTTCTGTGACGCGGGGCGCCGGCCGGTGCCGCGGCGCCTTGCCGCCGCGGGCTTCGAAGACGTCGAGGCTGCTGCGGTGCTCGCACCGCGCGCGGATGTCCGGACCGTAGACGCCGTCGGCGCCGAAGAGCTGCTCGGTCATGCGCGCCATCGGCGTCGGACCGAACACGTCCAGGTCCGGAATGCGATCCGCGCCCTGGTCCCATCGCTGCAGCACCAGCCGGCCATAGTCCATGCAGTGGTCGTAGTGCAGGTGCGAGAAGAACGCGTGGGTCACGTCAATCGAGCGATGGCCCGCCTCGATCAACCGCTCGTGCGCGCCGGGACCGTGGTCCCAGACGATGAGGTCGTTGCCGACCTCGATGAGACACCCGGAACTCTGCCGCACGCGCGAAGGCGCGGGCGTCCCGGTTCCGAGAAGCGTCACGGCCAGCGGCTTGCCGGATCCCTGCGAAGCGTCGAAGCCGCCGCCCATCATGCCGGCCGCCGGAAGGATCGGGCCGGCCGCGACCGTCGCGAGGAAGTCTCTGCGCTTCATCGGTGCTCCTTTCACCGCAACGCGGAACGAGGCTCGATCCAGGTTGCCGAGGCGATTCTGGACCGATTCAGCCGCGGACAGTCCGCGCGCCCCGTCCAACGCGCGCTGGATCTCGCTGGGCCTCGGCGCGACGGAGGCTGCATTGACCGGCCTCGAAGACGCTCATGCTGCTCGCGCGCCGGGAACGGTAGCGGCCGGAGATCCGGCACAATCAGCCTTGCACGGGCATGAGTTGGAAGGCCTGGCCCGAGTTGCTCCATGATGCGGCCGACTCGGGCTGACAGGCGCGATGGCTAGTTTCTCGGCTCATACCGCATCGCTACCGCCCCCGAGCCGAACTCCAGCCGGCTCACGAGCTTCAAGTCGACACGCTTCGATAGCCCCGCGAACAACGTCGGCCCATGGCCCGCTAGCCTGGGCTGCACCACGAACTCGTGCTCATCGATCAATCCCAGCTCCGCCAACGCCAGCGGGAGCTTCACGCCTCCCACGAACAGTCCCTTACCCGACTCCCGCTTGAGCTGTTGAACGGCCTTCCCCAGATCTCCGCGCACGAGTTCCGCGTTCCAATCGACCCGGTCCAGGGTGCTCGACACGACGTACTTCTTTGCGGCGTCGATCGTCCGGGCGAAGGGTTCCATCCAATCAGGCCTCGCTCCCGTCTGGGCCGGCGGCCGCCACGCTGCCTCCATCATTTCGTACGTCACCCGGCCAAAGAGGAGCGCATCGGCCTGGTCGAGGTTCTCGGCCGCGTGACGATGCAACTCTTCGTCCGCGAACATTGCACGATGATCGCAGCACCCGTCCAGTGTGACGTTAATGGAATACCGAAGGGGTCGCATTACGTAAGAGTACCGCCGATGGGGTAGACCCACAAGGTCAGCCCGCTTCAGGGCCTGCAGCCACCCGTGTCACGCATGACGATGACAATTTGAGAGCTGTTGCGGGAAGCCGTTGACAAGACCAAGCCATTGGGAGGAAACGTGCTCAACGCTCTCGAGTCGCTCACAGCCGACGGCCGGCTACTGTTCGCCACACGGTTCATGCGGTTGTTCGCCTACGGCGCGCTGTCCGTCGTGCTCGTGTTGGACCTCATCGGCCTTGGACTGACCGGATCCGATACCGGAGTACTGCTCACGGCGACGCTGCTCGGCGATACGCTTGTGTCGCTCTACGTCTTTCGGAATGTGCCCGGTATACAGGTTGGCCAACAACCATGGCTTCCGCCTCACAAGGTCCGCGATCGGCGGTGGCGGAAAGTTCTTTGACGCGTTACGGGCCTGCGCAGGCGACTCCGGCCACACGAACGGCAGCTCGACGTACGTGTCAGGTCCCTGCGCGTCCGCCAGCACATCCAACAAGGAACGCAATACCGCGCGCTGACCAACGGCATCGTGCGGCTGGCCGAGCGGACGGCCCATCGGATAGCCGATGCCGGCGAGCCGCGGGGCGCCGACGGCACGCGTCAGGTCGGGAATCATCGATAGGGAGACTGTCGGAATGCCGCTCGCTTCGATCACGCGCTGAACCAGTCCCACGGACCGGCAACAAAACGGTCACGCAGGCACGAGGACGGCCGCGTCCACGCCATCGTGGCGCATCTGCTCGGCGATGGCCGGCGCTGTCTCCGCGACCAGGACTGTCGGCTCGAGGACGTAGCCCATGATCGAATAGTGCCTGGGCGCGGCGCGGCCCACGACGCGTGCCTGCGAGAGTTCCGTCAGCCGCCGCATCGGAAGGACCACGTCCAGGTCGGCTTCGCCAAAACGCGGGTCGATGTGCATGTGATACAGCCGCACGTCCCGCTCCGTCGTGCCGAGCGGAATCACGCGAAAGCTCGGATCTCCCCACCACGGGTCACGCCTTTCCCGCTCCTGGTCAAAAGGCACGTCGTCGTTGCGCGCGATACCCGCGGTCGACACTAGCGCGACTGTGCATTCGGCGAGCGGCTTCGTCATCGGCGTGAATGGGATCACGTCCGGCCCTTGCCGAGCCACCCAGGCTTTCATCACTTGTCGGGACGCGAAGTCAAGGAATCGGTACGAGTCGATGCTCACATCAAGCTCCTTGCGCGGCTGTCCGGCGGTGCGGCATATGCAATGCCGCATCGCGCAGATCCGTTACCCCGAACAACAGGCCGGAATTCGATCGGATTCCGGCGATGCGGCACCGCGTCTGCCGGTTTCCCGGCGAGGCGTGCGGATTTCCGTCGTCAGAGGAGCCATGAGACGACTGAAGCAGGTCGCAGTTGCCTTCATCGTTGTCTTCGCGGCGGCACAACTCGTTCGACCGGACCGCGTGAACCCGGCGACTGATCCCAGCCGCACGATCCAGGCGCACGTCGGGCCGAATGGTGGATTGGCTGCCGTCTTGGATCGCGCCTGGGGCGACTGTCATTCGAATGCGACCGTGTGGCCGTGGTACACGCACATCGCGCCGGTGTCCTGGCTCATGGCGTAGGCGTGAAGAAGGGGCGCAACGCCGTCAACGTCTCGAAGTGGGGTGACGGCCCCTACACGCGGATCCGTCCGGAAACGCGCCTCTCGGCCCAGGACATCGAGACAATCTGCGCGGCGGCGCGCCAGGTCGAAGCGCACGCAGGCGGTTCTCGATGATGACGGCATCGACCGGCGACCCTGGCGTACTGCGCAGCTTCTTGGTACTGAATCGTGACGGAGGTGGAAGATGCCAACGATGAAGGAAGCCGCTTCCGAGTTCCTGGCTCACAAACGGATCGCCGTGACAGGCGTGTCGCGAAAGCCAAAGGAGCACGGCTCCAATACGGTGTTCAAGCGTCTGCGGGACCGAGGTTACCAGGTGTTCCCGGTCAACCCCAACGCGAATGAGGTTGAGGGTGTTCACAGTTATCACGACGTGAGGAGTATCCCCGGGGGAGTCGACGCAGTCGTCATCGCCACGGCGCCCGACAAGGCGGATGGCACGATGCGGGGGTGCGCCGAGCTTGGCATCAAGCACGTATGGATGCATCGGTCGTACGGCCAGGGCAGCGTCAGCGCCACCGCCACGGCCTACGGGCGTGAGCACGGCATCACCGTGATCGACGGTGGCTGTCCGCTGATGTTCGACCCGACTGCGGACTTCGGCCACAAAGTCATGCGGGTCGTCCTTCGTGGCCACATCCCAAAGACCGTTTGAACGTCGCTCAAGGCGGCGCGGATTCGATGCGCAATGCTCGGAGGGTTCGCGAAGTCGTTGATCGGAACTGCGTTGGTGGGATTCGGTGTGCGTCAGCACGCGCGAGGGGTATTAATTTCCAAGCGTGCGCGATCGACCACTCCGCCATCTCTCCGCTTTAGAATCAATGAGTTGCGGGCGGTCTGGAATCGGCCTCATTAAACCGATGCGATTCAGAATCCGATGACGATGAGTCAGCCTCCGGCAGCCGCGCCCAGGTGAGGGAGCAGGTACTCGCTGGCGGCGGCCGGCGGATCGGCCTGCGGCTACTCGCCGCTCGATCGTCGCGCGTGCCACCAGCGGCGGACGGCGACGAGTGACCAGATCGCCTCGACAAGACCGAACGGCCATGCGCCCTGAAGAAAGCCGTAGACAGAGCCGAGCGCACACGCGGCCGCAAACGCGAAGATGAACCATGCGCTGCGTTGTTCGAGCGCGTAGGTAACGAGCATCGCCGTGACGGCACACAGACCGAAGGCGGAGAGCCAGGTCATGCAGAATCGAACAACGCCTCAAGCATTCTTTTCGTGCCGCCGCGTCCCGTGAGTTCCAGCGACACCTGCCGCCGGACGTAGACGCCAATCGACCAGACGAACGTTCGCGAGCGATGTACTCGGACAAATCCGTCCTGAGTGACGGTCGGCCACCTTACGCGACCCGGCTTCGCGGGTCGACGGCGTCGAGATAGGCCGGGGACGCGTCAACGAGCGTGGCTGAACTCACGCCATTCGTCAGAAGTTCGAAGTCGAGAACGCCGACACCGGCACCGATGCCGAGCAACGAGGCTCCGCTGTTGACGTGGCCGCGGAGTGCGTTCAGGAACAGGCGCGATGTCACGTCGGGGCCTTTTCGCCGGTAGCGTTTCGGGTCACGCGCAGCGATGGTCGGTCCGAACTGGCGTTCGGCTTCGGCATACCGCGCACCGCCCGTACAGCCCGCCATGGGTCGATCAGACGCTCAGTCGAACCGCCGACAGGTTGACGCCCATCACTCGGTAACGTCGCGCGGTGCGCTCCTTTGAGGTCCCGGCAAAACAATCAAACCGCCTGGTGATCACGACGTTACCGAATCCAGCGGATGCGAACACGTCGATGCAGCTCTGCTTCCAGCAGAGCGCCGGCAATTCAACCGGTCCAGAGATCGATGTCCCGCAGCGCGCTGTCAGGCAAGGTCTCGCCAATGATGATGTCGGCGATCTGCACACGACCGCCGGGCTTGAGCACCCGAGCGATCTCGGCGACCGCACGTTCTTTTTCCGGGACGAGGTTCAGGACGCCGTTGGAGATGACAACGTCAACGCTTCGATCGTCGACCGGCAAGCGCGTCGCGTCTCCGTCCCTCACATCCACATGCCCGAGACCAGACATCGCAGCCCCCTGCAACGCCCGGCGGCGCATCGCCTCGGTCATGTCGATGCCAATCGCCCGGCCACTCGGGCCGGTCCGCCGCGCGGCCAGCAGCAGATCCATCCCGGCGCCGCAGCCGATGTCGACCACGGTAGCGCCGACCGGGATGCGGTCAATCGCATGCGGGTTGCCGACGCCCGCAAAAGACGACGTCACCTCGGATGGCAGCGCCGCGAGCTCGGTCGCGTCGTATCCGAGCATCGTCGCGGCGTACTGCGAACCGCGATGAAAATGGAATTCGCCGTCCGGCGACGCCGCCACGCGTGAGTAGATGGTTTGCACTTCCGCGCGAAGACTCGCGACGTCGAAATCAACTGCACAGGTGACAGCCACAGGACCTCCCGTTCTTACCCGACCGGCATTCGATTACCGTCGAACGACCACCGCTTCACGGATCGCCTGCAGATTCTCAGCACGGATTCGATCGGCGTTCTCCGGACGCGCGGGAATGTCGGCGACCATCAACTGAACGAACGCGTGCCGCTCCTCCGTCCCAAACGCCCGGTTGAATCGCCGCTCGAAACCAATCGTGGACGCCGGCTTCCCACTGAGGCGCCGGCCACAGACCGAGCCGGCAAATGCCCCCGGCCACACCTCCACGTGATCCGGCAACGCGCGAAGTCTGGCGGCGCTCCCGAAAAGGGCGTCGGCGCCGGCCTCGGCGCCGGTCGCGAGCTCCGTCCGGCCCATGTCGCCAACCATCAGTGTATGCCCAGTCAGCACGAACCACGATGCGGTGCCCCGCGTGCGATCGCTGACGAGCAGCGACACGTGCTCCGGCGTGTGACCAGGCGTGTGAAGAACGCGAACGGTCGCGTTGCCGACGGTCAGCTCCTGGCCGTCCTTCAGCCGAGTATCTTCGGGTCCGTCAACACACTCGTGCACGAGATAGGTCGCACCGGAGGCCTCCGCGAGCGCGCGCCCGCCAGAGCGATGATCCGCATGGACGTGCGTCTCGATGACGTGCATGATGCGCATTGCGGTCTCGCGACTCGCGTCGAGATATGGCCCGATGTCGTCGAATGGATCGACGACGACGCAACGGCCCTGGCCGCCGCAGCCGAAAAGATACGACGCGCCGATCGGCTCTGTGTGCAGGAATTGGCGAAAGATCATCTGGCCCTCACAATCTTCACCAGCTGTTCGCGAATGTACGCCGCGCCGTTTGATTCGTCCAATGAAATGATTGAATCAGTCTGATAGACTGAACGAATGGAGCTGCGCCAGCTGCGGACGTTCGTGGCCGTCGCCGAGCTGCGTCATTTCGCCAGGGCCGCCGGCCTGTGCAATCTGTCGCAACCCGCCGTCTCCCATCAGATCGCGCTGCTCGAAGAAGAAGTGGGCGCCAAGCTCCTGAATCGTGCAGCCCGCCGCGTGTCGTTGACCGTCGCCGGCGAGGTCTTCCTGGAAGAAGCCAGGCGGATCCTGGGCGCGGTCGATCGGGCGCACGAACGCATGGAAGAAGTCGCCCGCGGCGCCGTCGGCCGCATTCGGCTCGGCGCAACGCCGACGCCCGGACTGTACCTGCTGCCGCCGTTGCTCGCGAAGTACCGAGGCGAGCACCCCACCTACGACCTGCGATTCGAGATCGGTCCGACCCACGCGATCGCCGAGCGCGTCGCCCGCAACGATCTCGACATGGCGATCGTGGCAGGCGCCTTGCCGTCCAGCGAACTGCAGACCCGCAGCCTCCGACAGGACGAATGCGTCATCGTCGCGCTCCCGAACGCACCGCTGGCGCGTGCGCGGACGCTGAAGCCCCGCCAGCTCGACACCGAAACCTGGCTGTTGCGCGAGGAAGGCTCCGACACGCGTCGGCAGACGACGACGTGGTGGCACCGCCATCACGTGTCGCCGACACGGACCATGACGTTCGACAATCCCGACGCGGTCAAGCGCGCGGTGATGGGAGGACTCGGTATCGCGTTGGTGTCGCGGCTCACCGTCGCCGACGATTTCGCGAGCCGCCGCCTGGCCGTCCTGCCGGTCCGGGCCGCGCTTCCCACCCGCGACCTGCTCCTGATCGACCATCCGCAGAAGCATCACGGCGCGGCGTGCCGGGCGATGTTGCAGCTGCTCGAGCGAGCATTTCCCCAGCGCGCCGTCTCATCGCGAGCCGCGAGAACGGCCGGTTGACGATTCGCCAGATTTATCGCCGCAATCTAGTTGTTTCATTGGACGAATCAGATGGCGGCTCGTACGCTCGGTCGATGGACCGACGGCTCGGCATCCGCGAAAACTGGCCACAATTCTCGCTGCTCGTCCTCATCAATGCCTGCGTCGGCGGCATGGTGGGCCTGGAACGGACGGTCGTGCCGCTCGTCGCCACGCAGGACTTTCACCTCACCTCCGACACACTGATCTTCTCCTTCATCGTTGTGTTCGGCGTCGTCAAGGCCCTGTCGAACGTCGCCTCCGGCTTCCTCGCGGATCGATTCACGCGAAAGGCGATCCTGGTCACGGGCTGGGTCATCGGCGTACCCGTGCCGTTCATGTTGGCGTGGGGGCCGTCGTGGACGTGGATCCTGGCGGCGAACGTGCTGCTCGGCGCGAGCCAGGGTTTCACCTGGTCGATGACCGTCGCGATGAAGAACGATCTCGTGGGGACCCGGCAACGCGGGCTGGCCATGGGGCTGAATGAGTTCGCCGGCTACGGCGGACTTGGCGTCACAGCCTTGCTGACCGGCTATATCGCTGCACGCACGGGTCTTCGACCGCAGCCGTTTTACGTCGGCGTCGTGTACGCAGTGGTCGGGCTCGGCTTGTCGATCGTGGCCGTCCGTGACACGACAGAGTTCATGCGCCACGCCGCACCATCGTCGCCCAGGCAGGTCGGTCCTTCGCACGTGCTCGATCCTGACTCGGCAAGCCGAACGATGTTCGGCATCTGCCAGGCGGGATTGGTGAACAATCTCAACGACGGGATCTCGTGGGGCGTGCTGCCCCTCCTGTTCGCCGCGCACGGGCTCCTGGTGAACGACATCGGCGTCATCAAAGCCGTGTATCCGTTGACCTGGAGCGTCGGACAGCTTGCGACCGGCGCGCTCGCCGACCGCGCCGGACGGCGACCGCTGATCGTCTGGGGCATGATCGTGCAGGCGCTCGCCCTGGGTGTGATTGGCGCCGGCATGCCATCGACCTACCTTGGTGGGATCGGCGGAGCGATGCTCCTCGGCGTGGGGACCGCGATGGTGTATCCGGCGCTGCTGGCCGCCGCCGCCGAGATCGCTCCGGCGGCAAGGCGCGCGACCACCCTCGGCTGGTATCGCTTCTGGCGCGATCTCGGCTATCCCGCTGGAGCGCTGCTCGCCGGGGTGGTCAGTGCACAGTTCGGACTCGTCTGGGCCGTCTACCTCGCGGGTGTGCTCACGTTCACGTCCGGTGTGGTCGCGGCATGGTCGATGACGGGTGCCCTGCGTCAGAGAGCGGAGGTCGATCATGCGGAGTCCGCTCGGATGCGCGTCGGCGCTCCTCGCCGTGCTTGACGACACCGTGTTCGGCGTGAAACCGATGCTCTTCTTACGCGCAACCGTCATCAGCTACAGCTCGACGCGACGATGGCTTCGGACTCGGACGCGCGATCAGCTCGCCGCGTGTGCCTTCGCGACGCTGCCGGCCACGTAGTCGCCGGGCACCGTTCGCGCTGCGATGTTGAGCCGGTTCCAGCCGTTGATCGACACGATCGCCAAGCTCAGGTGCACCAGCTCGTCCTCCGAGAACTGCTCCCGCACACGCTCGTAGACGTCGTCCGGGACACGACTCTCGGAGACGAGGGTGAGCGCTTCGGTCCACTCGAGCGCGGCGCGCTCCCGCGCCGAGTAGTACGGCGTCTCGCGCCACGCGTCGAGGCCGTAGAGCCGCTGCTCGGTCTCGCCACTCGCCCGCGCGTCCTTGCTGTGCATGTCCAGACAATAGGCGCAACCGTTGATCTGCGACGCGCGCATCCGGACGAGGTCGAGCAATCCGCGTTCCAGGCCCGCCTGATGGACCTGCCGTTCGAGGCCGAGCATGGCCTGGATGACGCCTGGGGTCACGTGCATGAGATCGATTCGAGCTTTCATGATGTCTTTGCCTCCACACATCAAGACGAATCAGGAATAATTCTGTGACACTCCGGGGGCCGCGGCACGACGCTGTCACAGATGGCCTCCGTCACTCGTCTAGAGCCGGGAAGGTGGCGTGCAAGGGGACCTGAGCCATGGCAGCGACTGACTGGGACGAGGCAACGTTCGAGGCGCATCGACCGCTGTTGTTCTCGATCGCGTACAGGATGCTCGGCAGCGTCAGCGAAGCCGAGGATGTCATGCAGGACGCGTGGCTCCGGGCGCGGCAGGACGAGCATGCCGACGTCCACTCCCCGCGCGGGTATCTCACCACGATCGTCACGCGGCTGTGCATCGACCATCTGCGCAGCGCCGAGCGGACCCGCATGGAGTATCCAGGTCCCTGGCTGCCCGAACCGCTGACAGAACCGAACCAGGAATCCGCCGAGCTGGCGTCGTCCCTGACGACGGCTTTTCTCGTACTGCTGGAGCGGCTGGCTGCGACCGAGCGCGCGGTCTTCCTGCTGCGCGAGGTGTTCGATCTCGACTTCGACGAGATCGCGAGGAGCGTCGGCAAGAGCGAGGCGAACACGCGGCAGATCCTCGCGCGCGCGCGCGGCCGGCTGCGCGAATCGCGTCCGCGCTTCACCGTGTCGCGTGGTGAATCGGAGGAGATCGTGCAGCGCTTCCGGCACGCCTGCGTCACCGGCAGCGTCGAGGAGCTGATGGCCGTGCTGCAGGCCGACGCGACGCTCGTCGCCGATGGCGGCGGCAAGGTGGCCGCGGCGACGCGTCCCGTGCTCGGCGCGGATCGCGTCGCGAAGTTCGTGCTCGGCTATGCCGGGAAGATGCACTGGTCGGAGTCGGACCTCCAGCTCGTCACGATCAACGGCGTGTCCGGCCTGCTCCTGCGCCATCCGACCTCTGGCACCGGCACGTACTCCTTCGACATCGCCGACGGCCGCATCCGCGCGATCTACGTCGTGCGCAACCCCGACAAGCTGCGCTGGTTCCTGGAACACACGCATTGAGCGCAGGAGTAGGATGGCCAAACAGGAAGGAAGCCGATGACAGGCAGGCTGGTAGCGTTCGGCCTTCGTGGCAGGCTCGGCCATCCGGCTAGGTGCCGTGCCGTCCGGACGTGTCACGCGGAAGCAGGGGCGCAACGCGGAGCGACATGGCTCGACTGCTATCGGTGAACGTCGGACTGCCGCGCGACATTGCTTGGCAGGGTCGCACGGTTCACACCGGGATCTGGAAGGATCCGGTGCGTGGCCGCTGCCGCGTCGGCCGGTTGAATGTGGACGGTGACGGTCAGGGCGACCTGGCCGGGCATGGGGGAGAGCAGCGTGCCGTCTTCGTCTATCAAATCGAATCGTATCGCTATTGGCAGGAGCAGCTGAAGAGGACCGACTTCGTCTACGGACAGTTCGGCGAGAATTTCACGATCGAAGGACTGCCTGACGCTGCCGTGTGCATCGGTGACCGTTATCGGATCGGCAGCGCGCTGTTCGAGGTCAGCCAACCTCGCGTCACCTGCTACCGCGTCGGTATTCGAATGAACGAGGCCCGCATGCCGGCGCTGCTGACCTCCAGCGGACGTCCCGGGTTCTACTTCCGCGTCCTGCAGGCGGGCGAGGTGGGCGCCGGCGACGACATCGTGAAGGTGGGAGAGGCCACGGAGCGGATGACCGTCGCAGAGATCAACGGTCTCCTGTACTCGCCCGGCCACGCGCGCGATCGACTGGAGTGTGCCCTGCGGGTCGAGGCGCTGTCGCCCGGATGGCGCGCGTCGTTCGACGCGTTGCTCCACAGCCCGTCAGCGGTGGCGGGGAGCGGCAACGCGGGGCTCGTGCCGGCCGCAGCGGCGCATCCGGTTGCCCCCGGATTCAGGCCGCTCGCGGTCACCGCAGTCGAGCAGGAGTCCGCGGATGTCCTGTCGCTGACGATGCAGAGCCAGGATGGAGGGCCGCTGCGAGCGGCGCTGCCAGGTCAGTACGTCGTCCTCCGTCTTGAGCCGACCGCCGGCGGTCGGCCACTCTTCCGCAGCTACTCGCTTTCGGGCCCCCTGTCTGGAGAGCGCTACCGGATCAGCGTGAAGATCGAGGCCAATGGAACGGCCGGAACCTATTTGCGGGACCACATCCGGGTGGGCGACGTTCTCCAGGTCAGCTCGCCGCGCGGAAGCTTCATCCTGCAATCCGGGGCGCGGCCGGTTGTGCTGCTCAGCGCGGGAATCGGCGCGACCCCTCTTCTGGCGATGCTGCACTCGCTGGCGGCGGCACGCTCGACGCGGCAGGTGCTGTGGCTGTACGGGACCCGCGATCGCCAGCACCATCCATTCGTCGCCGAGGTCCGGCGCCTGATGCCCGCGCTCGCGCACGGCCGCAGCTACGTCTGTTACAGCATGCCGGGCTCGCGCGACCGGCTGGCCGAGGATTTCGACGCCGCCGGTCACCTGACGCGATCGGTTTTCGAGCAGGTCGGCATCCCGCAAGAAGCCGATGTCTACCTCTGCGGGCCGATGCACTTCATGGCAGACGCGAAAGAGACGCTCGCACGGCTGGGCGTGGCGCCGGAGCGGATACACGTCGAACTCTTCAACGGCAGCGAGTCGATGACGCCTGGCGTCGTCGGCGCGGCAACGCGAACTCCGCATCCACCCGAACAGGACGCCAGGACCGGCCCGCTGGTGTCGTTCGCGCGCAGCGGCATCGCGGCACACTGGAACGCGACAGCCTACCAGAGCCTGTTGGAGCTGGCCGAGGCGTGCGACGTCCCGGTCCGTTGGTCGTGCCGGACCGGTGTCTGTCACAACTGTGAGAGCGGCCTGGTTTCCGGGGCGGTCGTCTACGGACCAGAGCCACTCGAACAGCCAGCCGAGGGCAACCTTCTCGTGTGCTGCTCGCAACCGGCTCGCGACCTCGTCGTCGATCTGTGAAAGCTGACCGGGGCACCGTCACAGCCGACTGCCGAACGCCTCCGGCCGCAGGTGGAGGATGAGGGCGGCGCAGATCAGACCGAAGCCGACGCGCGGAAGCGCCAGTCCGCGATCTGCGCGATCGTCGGATTGCGCATCACGGTGTCGGCCCCGTGCGATTGGAGGGTCCATGTGCCTGGGGTAGGCGTCGACGTTCGTGCGGTCGTCGTAGAAACGGTCGCTCTGAATGTCGGCCTGGCGGGGTTGGGTGAGGAAGGCAGACTCGTCGGTCCCAGTCCAGTTCGCTCCCAGGTTCCTCGTTCACCGCCGCGGCGCGCCGCTCAGCTGGCCGGCGCTCGAGCTACGCCTGAGCTTCACAGAAATGCTTGCTGCTGCAAAAGATTTCCGTCCGCGGAGCCGGTCCGCCGGATAGGATAGGCAGCCTGGCACGACACCGATCCGATCCTGCCATGCGTTCTGCCCAACCACACACAAGGAGGCCCATGCCATGAGACGCCTGATGTTCCTGGTCGCGACGCCGCTCGCCATCCTGGTCCTCATGTCATTCCCCGCCGCGCACGAGGGCGGCAGCAACGGGCACGACCACGGTCCCGGCCACCGCTTCAGCATCGACGAAGCGTCCATCCCAGAGCTGCAGCACGCACTGGCGACCCACGTCATCAACTCGAAGCAGCTCGTCAGGAAATACCTGAAGCGCATTGCCGCGTACGGCCCGCTCCTCAATCCGTACATCACGATCAACCCGCACGCTCTCGAGCAGGCGCACGAGCGCGACGTCGAGCGCGCACATCACGACGTCCGCGGCCCGCTCCACGGCATCCCGATCGCGCTCAAGGACATCGTCCTGACGACCGGCATCGCGAGCTCCGGCGGCGCGCTGGCGTTCAAGGGCTACCTGCCGCCTTACCAGGCGACGCTCGCCAACAAGCTGCTCGCGGCCGGCGCCGTCATCATCGGCAAGACGGTCCAGACCGAGCTGGCGAACTGGGTCTCCGACGACATGCCCGGCAACTACAGCGCAACCGGCGGGTACGGGTACAACCCGTGGGATCCGCGCCAGGATCCGCGCACCGAGCTGGACTCCCGCGGGTATCCGTTCAACGACGGCCGGCCGGCGATGAACACCGGCGGTTCGAGCTCAGGCATCGCCGAATCGGCCAACCTTGCGGCCGGCAGCGTCGGGACGGAGACCTCGGGCTCGATCCTGAGCCCGTCGAACCAGACGATGCTCGTGGGCATCAAGCCGACAGTCGGGCTGATCAGCCGCTACGGCGTCATGCCGATCACGGCCGACCAGGACACGGCCGGGCCGATGACGCGCGACGTGACGAGCGCCGCCATCATGCTGCAGGTGATGGCTGGTCCGGATCCGCTCGACACGCCCGCGTTCATGGGTCCGCCGGCCTGTCCCGCCGAGAACTACCTGGCATCTCTCGATCCGAACGGCCTGCAGCAGGCCCGCATCGGAATCCCCCAGGAGTACTACGACACCTCGAACGACGACACGAAGGCGGCGCTCGAGGCCGCGAAAGCGGACCTGGAGGCGGCCGGGGCCACCGTCGCGTTCGTCTCCGTGCCGAGCTTCGCGGACTTGAACGCCTTCCCGCCCTGCTCGCAGCGCGAGCAGACGCACGGCAACGACACCGACTGCTCGATCGTGCTCAAGTACGGCGACAAGCGCGACTTCAACGCCTTCCTCGCCTCGCTCGGGCCCTCGGCGCCGGTCCACACGCTGACCGAACTGCGGGAGTTCAACCTCGCCCACGACAACCCGACGGATAACGCGATCAAGTACGGGCAGGCGCGCCTCGACATCTCCGACGATGCCGACCTGACGCGCGATCACGACCGGTACGTCGCGGATCGGATGAAGGATCTCGACCTGGCTGGCACCAACGGCATCGACGCCGCCCTGGCGGCGGGACCCTATGACGCGCTGCTCTTCGCGGGCGCGCGCGGCGCCGACATCGCGGCGCGCCCCGGCTATCCGAGCGTGACCGTCCCCTACACGTTCATCCCGAACACGAAGAACCCGCCGTTCCCGGCCGACTTCGACCCCAAGCCGCAGCCGCTCGGGATGACCTTCACGGCGAACGCGTGCAGCGAGCCGACGCTCATCCGGCTCGCCTACGCCTTCGAGCAGGCGACCCATCGGCGCATCCCGCCGCCGAGCGCGCCGCCGCTCAAGTCCGACACGGCGGGAGGGAAGAAGTAGCGCGGCGATCCATCGCGACATTCGGTGCGCGGTGCACGCGGTCAGCGGCGACGTCGAACCGCCATGAAGCGCTCACGGTAGTCGCTCGGCGGCACGCCGAGCCGGCGACCTCCGCATCACTTCGCGACTGCGAAAGCCGCAGGAGGCGGCGACCGCGTCGACGCGGTCGCCGCCCGCCTCGAGCTGTCTTCGAGCGCCGTCAACGCGCGCCTGCTCGACGTACTTCCCCGGCGTCACGCCGACCTCGCGCGTGAACGGCCGGGCGAAGTGCCTCGGGCTCATGACGGCGCGCGACGCCAGGCCTCGACGGAGAGATCGTGCGCCAGGTGCTCGGCGATCCAGACCTGGATCTCACGGACCGGGTCGCGGCCGGCCATGGAGGAGACGCCGTGGTGCTGAACTGGCGCTGGGCGTCGTTCGCCGTCACCCTCGCGGCGCATCACGGAGCTTCATGAGGGGCATCGGCGAGCGGTACGTACCCGACTTCCGCGTCAGGAACATCTGCGATCTCATCCAGACATCGCCGTTCGACGAGTGAGCGCCCCGCCCGTCGTCACCGCGGTGTCCGGTTCCTCGCCCCTTTTGCGTATTCACCAGAGAACCCGGACTGCGGAGCGATCCGAATTCCCGATCGCGTCCCGGAGCAGTCCTCTTTTCGCGTGGCGCGTCGAACCGCGCCGGTACGCATCAGGAGCAGGATCATGAAGCACCTCATCTATCGATGCCTGGCGGGCGTGACGCTCGTGGCGGCGTTCGCCAGCCAGGCCGCAGCGGCCGACTCGAAGTGCTCCAGCGTGAACGTCCAGATGTTGAACCAGTACCACGACCCGGTCACCGGCGCGAAGGTCGACATCAAGGTGGTCGACTTCCAGTACCTGGGACGCCGAGGACAACAAGTGGCGCAACGAGGTCACCGACAACAAGCGGATCGACTTCGGCCATACCGGCGTCTGGAACAAGAACCTCGAGTACGTCGGCGGCGAGACCGGCGTGAAGATCAAGGTGTCGTTCAAGTACGACCAGGCCGGCGGCGGCTGGAGCACGGACCACAGCCAGACCTCCACCGCCTTCAAGTGCACCGACGGCACGACGGTCCCGATCACGGTGAAGTGAGCGACGCGACGGAGAGGGATAGCGAGGGATGCCCGGCGCCGGTCTGACACGGCACCGGGCATCGACGAGGGGATGGGCCGACGTTACGGCAAGCGGCCCTTGGCGGCGATCAGCTTCGACACGGTCTCCTTCACGGCGACGTCGGTGGCTTCGCCGAGAATCGTGTCGTGGAAATCGGACGATCCGAACTCGATCTTGCCGGCGGCGCTCGTGTAGCGGCCGCCGCCACCAGAGAGCAGCAGCCCGCTGCGCTTCGAGGTGCCTTCTCCCTTCGCGCTCACCAGGATCTCGCCGGTCGTCGTGTCCACGACGCGGGCCGTAATCGCGACGTTCGCCTTGCCCTTGGCCGTGCCGACGTTCCCGACACCGAAATGACTGCCGAGCACGCCGCCGCCGAACGACCGGCTCTTGTTCTCCGTCCCGAACTTCGTCACCGAGCCGACAATGAGGTACTTCACGCCCAGGGCCTTGCCCAGCGCGGCGACCGTCTTCGCGCTCGGATCCGCGCGCTCGCTGTTCGAGAAGTTCTGTTCGGCCAGGATCGCGTCGAGGCGCTTGCGCTCGATCATCCGGAAGCTGCCGTCGTTCACGAGCTCGTCCACCATCAGGTCGGCAATGCCCTGGCCGATGTCCTGGTTGCCGCTCCACCACCGCTGCACGCTGCCGAAATCGAAGTTCAGGAGCGCCACGGTCGGTCGCGACGACTGCGCCGTTGCGGGAACCGCCAGCGCGAGCACCAACAGCACCGCTCCCAACCTGCCCGGAGTCCGCATGGCCACCTCCCCCTCCTTACGGATTGCTAACCTGCCTCGGCAATATTTCGGGGCCCACATACTATCAGGTCTGCCGCGCGCGGCGCGCCAGGGCGCGGAAATACCGGAGCATCTCCGTGTAGGAGAAGTTCGCGTTGCGGCCGCTCGGATTCGGGAGGACGAAGACCTCGGCCCCCTCGAACGGCTCCGGCCGCGGCCCGCACGCGACGAGTCCGCTCTTCGGTCCCGCCACTTGCCGGTAGAGCGTCACCCCGACGAAGGCCACGATGGCCGGCCTGAAGCGGCGCACCTTGCGGCGCAGCCCCTTCAGCCCGGCCGCGTACTCGGATGGCAGGAGGCTGTCCATGCCCGGCGTGGGACGGGGCACCACATTGGTGAGGCCGAGGCCCCAATCCGGCAGGCAGTCGTCGTCTTCGGCGCGGAGCGGCTCTGGAACGAGGCGGGCGTCGTAGAGCAGCTTCCAGAACCGGTTGGAGTAGCCGGCGAAATGGTGGCCGATCTGCGCCGAGCGGATGCCCGGGTTGATGCCGACGAAGAGCACGCGCACGCCCGGTGCAATCCGGTCCCTCAGTGGATACAATCGGCGCATGAACTGGCTGTTCAAGGAAGAGCCGACGCACTACAGCTACGACGACCTGGTCGAGGACAAGCGCACGGTCTGGAGCGGCGTCAAGAACCCGCTCGCGCAGAAGCACCTGCGCGCCGTGCGCAAGGGCGATCGGATCTTCTACTACCATACGGGCGACGAGAAGGCGGTCGTCGGCGTCGCCAGAGCGCTCGGCGACGCCTATCCGGATCCGAACGACAAGACCGGCAAGTCGCCGGTCGTCGACGTGGGCCCGGTCAAGAAGCTGGGCCGGCCCGTGACGCTCGCGGCGATCAAGGCCGACCCCGCGTTCGAGTCGTTTCCGCTCGTCAGGATCTCGCGTCTGTCGGTGATGCCGGTGACCGACGCGGAATGGACACGAATCGAGCGCATGTCGAACCGCGCGCCTACTTCTGCTTGAAGTCCGAGGGAACCGCCACGTCGGAAGAGGCCGCCGCCGGCGTCACGTTCAGCACTGCGTTCGTCATCGTCATGAACGTCGCCCGGCCCACCGGCTGCTTGCTCTCGCCGCCCTCCACCTTCTTCTTCGCCATCCGCTTGGCCAGGCCGCCGAACATCCCGCCGAGGCCGCCGGAGGGCGACGGCTTCGATTCCTCCTCCTCGTTCTTGGCCGCTTCGGCCCGCTGGTCGGCCGACTGCACCGCGTCGAGGGTGACCGTCGTCTCAAGCGGCGTGCCCTCCAGCTGCGTGTCCTCGGCCTGCTTGCGGGCCATGGCATCCTTCATCATCGGGTACATCGCCATGGCGGCCGCCATGTCCTGGGGAGAGGCTCCAGCGACGACCGGACCGGCGAGCTGGCGCGCGTAGCGGCGATCGAAGTCGACGATCTCCTGCAGGGCGGCGATCTTCGGCGCCATCCACATGTCCGACGTGAGGACGATCCCGCCCGCCTCGTCCAGCGTCTTCCCCTTCTCCCGGACGGTGACCGTCATGACGACTTCCTGCGTCGGGAATCCGCTGATCGTCTTCGTCTGCCCGGTCTTCTTGAGGTCGAAGTCCACGTCGACCTGCGGCTCCTTCTCTTTGGGCTCGGACGTCTCGGGCTTCTCCTTTTCCTTGCCCTTGTTCTCCTGCTCGGCCTTCCGGGCGTCCTCTTCGGCCTTGCGGCGCGCTTCTTCCATCTGCGCGCGCAACTGGGCGAACGTGGTGACGGTGTACGTCTTCTGGCGCAGATCCAGGTCGTACACCTTCTCCTCGCCCAGGTCGACGATCTGGCCTTTCGTGTCGCTCGTCATCGACCGGCGGTCCCCCTTCAACGCCACGGTCCACGTGACGCCTTCACGTGCCGCCTTGCCGCCGAAGAGATTGACCATGCGGCCGAGCACGCCGGCGAACGCGACGTGGCTCTTCTGCTGGGTCCGGACGTCGGCGGTCAGCAGGAC
The DNA here is from genome assembly GCA_963840225.1 of uncultured Acidobacteriota bacterium. Classification (GTDB taxonomy): domain Bacteria; phylum Acidobacteriota; class Vicinamibacteria; order Vicinamibacterales; family CAVVIG01; genus JBLMXQ01. Next base: position 1,068,340 of record CAWIYH010000002.1, on the reverse strand, counting down.
CGGCGACGACGCGAGTGCGGCGATGATGAGTGAGGTCGCGATACGCCCACGAATCATGGTTGAGCCTCCAGGGGTGTCGATTGTACCCTCGCCAGCACGACCGTCGCGACAATCATCGCCGGCGCCCACGCCACCGACAGATTTGCAAAGCCAATCCGCTCGTACAGGTAGCCGCCGAGCGCGGGCCCGCCCAGCAGACCGGCGCCCCAGGCGAAGTTGTACAGCCCGTACGACACGCCGTACGACTCGATGCCGGCGTCCGAGGTCGCCTCCGCCATGTAGGCGAGCGACGGCGTGATGACGAGCGCCACGGCCGCCGCCTGAAGAATATAGAAGATCAGCCCGGATTCGAAGCTCCACGTACAGGCCGAGTACCGGCAGCATGGCGCCGGTGAGCAGCAGGCCGATCATTGTCAGGCGCCGCGCGCCGTGGCGGTCGGCCAGCCGCCCGTAAAAGGGATTCAGCGTCGTGGTCGCGACCGCCGCGACGCCAAAGAGGACGCCGAGCCTGGCCGGTCCGATCGCGAGCTCGCCTTCGAGGTAGAGCGCCATCACCGGCTCGAGCATCGAGATCGTCGCCGACGCAATGGCCACGGCCGACGCGCACGCGGCGACCGCCGGCGTCCGCAGGACGCCGGCGAGCGGGACCGGCTCGCGGACTGCGTGCGTCGCGGGGAGCTCCAGCCAGACGAAAGCCGCGGCCGTGACCGCGGCCAGGCCGGCGACGCTGATGAAGGGCAGCCGGATGCCGCCAAGTTCGTAGAGCCATCCGCCGAACGACGGTCCGATCATGAACGCGAAGCTGGTGCCCGACATCACCAGACCGGTGGCGCGTCCCCGCTCCTGGGGACCGTAGAGATCCGCGAGGAGCGCGAACCCGACCACCCACGTCACCGCGTCGGCGGCGCCCTGCATCAGGCGCGCGGCGAAGAGGAGCGGCAATCCATCCGCGACGGCAAACAGGAGCGTCGCGGCCGACAGGGCGACCAGGCCGCCGACGAGCGGGGCTTTGCGGCCGACGCGATCGGACACCGCGCCCATCGGCACCGACACGGCCAGCAGCGTCAGGCCGAAGGAGGCGAACAGCAGGCCGACGACCGTCGGCGACGCGCCGAGCCGCCGGCTCAGATCCGGCAGCACGGGCACGGCCACCGAATAGGCGACGATGTCGGTGAACGTGGCGAGGGCGACGAGCGCCAGGGCTGTCGACCGGCGGCTGCGGAGCGGCATCGGACCGACGACAGTATTTCACGAAGCTCGGGCGAACGAGGCGCGATCGCGCGTCGTGACGCGCCGACGCGCGTCAGGCTTGCTTGAGCAGCAGGCAGCCGAGCGGCGGAACCGTCAGGCTGAGCGACTGCGGAAAGCCGTGCGCGGGCACCGGCTCGGTGCCGGTGCCGCCCCCGTTGCCCATGTTGCTGCCGCCGTACAGCGCGGCGTCGCTGTTCAGCAGCTCCCGGTACCACCCGGGCGCCGGCACGCCAATGCGGTACGCCTCGCGCGGCACCGGGGTGAAGTTCAGCACGACGGCCAAGAAGTCGCTCCGGTTCCGCGCGTACCGCACGAACGAGACGACGCTGTTCTCGTTGTCGTTGCAGTCGATCCAGCGGAACCGCTCCGGATCGAAATCCCCGGCGTACAGCGCCGGCTCGGCGCGGTACAGCGCGATGACGTCCTGCAGCCAGCGGCGGATGCCCTGATGCGGCGCCTCGTCGAGCAGGTGCCAGTCCAGGCTGTGGTCGTGGCTCCATTCCCGCCATTGGCCGAACTCGCCGCCCATGAAGATCAGCTTCTTGCCGGGATGCGCGACCATGTAGCCGTAGAGCGTGCGCAGGGTCGCATACTTCTGCCAGGCGTCGCCCGGGATCTTGTCGAGCATCGCGCGCTTGCCGTGGACTACTTCGTCGTGCGAGAAGGGCAGGACGAAGTTCTCGGAGTAGGCGTACAGCATCGAGAAGGTCAGCAGGTTGTGGTGCCACCGGCGATGGATCGGATCCTCTCCCACGTACTCGAGGATGTCGTGCATCCACCCCATGTTCCACTTGTAGGTGAACCCGAGCCCTCCCAGGTGGACCGGCCGGCTGACGCCGGGAAACGCCGTCGACTCCTCCGCCGCCGTGATCGTGCCGGGGTACTGGCCGTGCGTCAGCATGTTCAGCTGCTGCAGGAACGAAATCGCCTCCAGGTTCTCGCGCCCGCCGAAGCGGTTCGGGATCCACTCCCCTTCCCGGCGCGAGTAGTCCAGATACAGCATCGACGCCACGGCGTCGACCCGGAGGCCGTCGACGTGGTACTCCTCCAGCCAGAACAGCGCGTTCGACAGCAGGAACGAGCGAACCTCGTTGCGGCCGTAGTTGAAGATGAGGGTGCCCCAGTCCTGGTGTTCGCCCTGGCGCGGGTCGGCGTGCTCGTAGAGCGCCGTGCCGTCGAAGTGCGCGAGTCCGTGCTCGTCTTTCGGGAAATGTCCGGGCACCCAGTCGAGAATCACGCCGATCCCGGCCTGATGGCACGCGTCGACGAAGAACTTGAAGTCCTCGGGCGGCCCGAAGCGGCTCGTCGGCGCGAAGAACCCGAGCACCTGGTATCCCCACGATCCCGAGAAGGGATGCTCCATGACCGGGAGCAGCTCGATGTGCGTGAAGCCGAGATCCTTCACATAGGGCACGAGTCGCTCGGCCATCTCTCGATAGGTCAGGAACCGATCGCCCTCCCCGGGCACCCGAGCCCACGACCCGAAGTGCACCTCGTAGATCGCCACCGGGCGGTCGAACCACCCGCCCTGCTCCGCGCGCGACGCCATCCACGCCTGGTCGCGCCATTCGTACCGCGAGATGTCCCGGACGAGGGACGCCGAAAGCGGTGGGACCTCGAAGCAGACGGCGTACGGATCGGCCTTCTTCAGAATCGAGCCGGACTGCGTGCGGATCTCGAACTTGTACTTCTCGCCATCACCCAGGTCCGGCACGAAGATCTCCCAGACGCCGGACCACCCCAGGAGGCGCATCGGGTGGACGCGCCCGTCCCAGGCGTTGAAGTCGCCGATGACGCTGACGCGCGCCGCGTTGGGCGCCCAGACGGCGAAGTGCACGCCGGTCGTCGAGCCGACCGCAATCCGGTGTGCGCCGAGCTTCTCGTACACGCGGTAGTGGGTGCCCTCGCCGAGGAGATGGACGTCGAAATCGGTCAGGACCTGGCCGTAGCGGTACGGGTCGTCGAACTCCAGGATGTGGCGGCCGGGATAGGTGACGCGCAGCCGGTAGTCGAGCGCAGCTGGCTGGCCGGGATCGCCCGGGACCTCGACTTCATACACACCGGCCGGCTCGCGTCTCAACATCGGACGCAGCTCGCCGGTCGACCTCAGTCGAAGCTCGACCGCTTGCGCCGCCGGATGGAAGGCACGGACCAGGAGCCGCCGGCCCGATTCGTCCGCATGCGGGCCCAGCACGGCGAACGGATCGCGATTGCGACCCTCCGCCAGATCCGTCAGGGCTTGCTCGAGCGCAGTGATTTCAGATTGCGGCATTCCTCATGTGCACAGCAAATCAGGCGCCGCCCCGCGGCGCCAGATCCTCCGAGTGGGCGAGCCGCCCGGATTCTCGCACGTTACGGCTCGATCGTCGCGCTCTTCACATAGTCCAGCTTGGGAAAGGACTTGTTCAGGTATTCGTTGCCGTTCGACTGGATCTGTCCCTGGTTCGGCCGTTCGCCGTACTGCGAGGTGATCTTCTCGACGACGTCCATGCCCGAGACCACCTCGCCGAACGGCGCGAAGCCCTGTTTGTCGAGGAAGGCGTTGTCCTTGAAGTTGACGAAGACCTGCGTGGTTCGCGTGTTCGGACCGCGGTTCGCAAACGTGACGGTGCCCCGCTTGTTGGTCTCCTTCGCCGGGTCGTCGGGGATGTTCGCGTTCGCCCAGTGCTCCTGGATCGCCGGGTTGCCGTTGATCCCGAACTGCACCATGAAATTCGGCACTACGCGGAAGAACCGGCAGTCGTCGAAGAACCCGTTCTTGACGAGGTTGTAGAAGCGGTCGGCGCCCTTGGGCGCCCACGCGCGATGCACCTCGATCACGAAGGCGCCGGCCGAGGTATCGAACTTCGCCTTGTAGGTTGCGGGGGCCGTGGCGGTCAGCTGCGATGGATCCCGCAGCTTGGCCGCCTTCGACAGGTCCACCTTCGGCGTCTGCGCGGATGCCAGCGCCGTCGCCGCGACCGCCATCATCGTCGTCGTGACTATCGAGCGAAACATCATGTGCCTGCTCCTGAATGTTGAGCCGTCGCCGCCCGGCTGGACGCAGCCGGCGCCTCGGGCCCGCCTCTGAACCTGCCGCCTCCGACCCGGGCCCCGACCTCTAGAGCCGTTCGTAGAGATCGATGGGCTCCGCCGCGGCCGGGCTGGACGGCTGCGCCGTCAACGTCGGGTGCTTCGTGTGCCAGTCGGTCGCCTTCTGATACGCGCGGCCGATCGCGATCAGCCGGGCTTCGCTGAACGGCCCGCCCATGACCTGCATCGAGGTCGGCAACCCGTGCGGGCCGAGACCGGTCATCATCGCGAGCGCCGGCACGCCGAGCGCGTTGCCGGTGGGCACGAGCGAGACGCCCGCGGGCAACCCGCCCGGGCGGCCGCCCCGCCCGCCGCTCCGCCGCGCGAACGCACGGTCGAAGTCTTCGTCGAGGGGCGGGGCCACCGAGCCGTTCGGTGCGATGAGGGCGTCGAACTTCTTCCAGACCGGCGCCCAGGCCTGCTGCATCCGGCGCCGAAGGCGCATCGCATCGATATAGTCGACGGCGAGCGTCATCATGGCCGTGTCGCCGCCGACCCGATCGTTGGGGTTCTGCAGCTCCCGGGTCCGTCCGCTCACAATCAGCTCGCGAAACGCCGCCGCCCCCTCGCCGCCGATGATTGGGCCGGTCACCTGCGGCGAGTCCGGCAGGTCGACGTCGTGCACGATGTCGGCCACCGGCTCGAGCGCCTTCAGGGCGGCGGCGAAGTTCGCCCGGACCTCGGGCAGTCCCGAGTCGGCCGCGCCCTTCGGCACGCCGAGACGGAACCTGCGGTTCGCGGCGCGCACGGGAGACGGATAGACGAACCGCCCCGCGGCCGAGGTCGGGTCGAGCGGATCGCGGCCGGCAATCGCCGCGAGCACGAGCCCGCAGTCGTGCGCGGCCCGGCACATCGGCCCCAGCTTGTCGAGCGTCCAGCTGAGCGCCATGGCCCCGTGCCGGCTGACACGGCCGTAGGTCGGACGCAGCCCCGACAGCCCGCACGATCCGGACGGGTTCAGGATCGATCCCGAGGTCTCGGATCCGATCGCGAACGCGACGAGACCGGCGGAAGTTGCCGCACCCGGACCGCTCGACGACCCGCCGCTCCAGTAGGCGGTGTTCCAGGGCGTCTTGCACGGACCGGTGAAGGAGGCGTTCGGGCTGTTGTAGCCGAGGCCGCCGGCCAGCTCGATCATGGCGAGCTTGGCGACGAGCACGCCGCCGGCCTTCTGCAGCCGCGCGACGACCGTCGCGTCGTCATCGAAGACCTGGCTGCGGTAGGGCGCCGCTCCCCACGTCGTCGGAATGCCCTTGGTGGCCAGGAGGTCCTTCACGCCGTACGGGATCCCGTGCAGCGGCCCGCGGTAGCGGCCGGCGGCGATCTCGCGCTCCGCCTCGCGCGCTTCGCGGAGCGCACGGTCCCGCGTCACGGTGACCACGGCATTCAACTGCGGGCCGATTCGCTCCAGGCGGGCGAGATACGCGTCGGCGAGCTCGACGGGCGAGATCTTGCGGGCGCGGAGGAGCACCGCCAGCTCGCTCACCGGCAGCAAGAGGGTGGCCTCGTCGGTCATCGCTAGGTGGCTCCCTGTCCGACGCGGCGAGGCGCCGGCTTGACGGCGGGCGTGATCATCCCGTCGCTGACCGGGTTGAACACCGTGACCGGCTCGTCGCCGTTCTGCAGCCCGGCCTTGCCCATCTGATCGTGCTGGCGGAGGGCGTTCTCGAGGCGCCGCATGACGCGCTGCTCTTCGTCAGGCGTGTAGTCGCGGCCGAGCATCGCCTTCATCGCGTCGAACATCGCCCGCGCCTGCGGGGACGTGTCGGTTGCGGCTCCCTGCGGCGCCTGCACCGCCGCCGCGGCAACGACGCCAGGATCGACGACGATCTGCCCTGCCGCAATGGCCGCCGCCGGCACCGCCGCGGCCGCCTCGAGGAATCTCCGTCTGCTCGGCATCGTCACCTCTCTGCCTCCCGTAGCCCTGGCTCTCCCATGAGCCCCTTAACGTCTCAGACGTAGAGCGCGCCTTCCCCGACGATGACCGATTCGCCGCCGACGCGGACGGTGGCGATCCGCCCGTAGTGCACGCCGATCGAGATGTGCACGTGGCTCGGGCGTCCCATTTTCACCCCTTGCAGGCTCAGCAGCGAACCCGCCTTGTCGGACGACACGACCCTGTGCTGCACGAGATAGCAGCCGAGGGGCCCGCTCGCCGCGCCGGTGGCCGGATCCTCGGTGACGCCGAGCCCGGGAGCGAACATGCGGCTGTACGCCGACGCCTTGTCGTTCCCGGGCTCGGGCGAGAACAGGAAGAGGCCGCCGGTGTCGAGACCCGCGTCCCGGATGAAGTCGTCGTACGCCGCCCGATCGAGCGACGCGGCGTCGACGGCCCGGCGCGTCGCCAGCGGCACGAAGAGGAACGGCACGCCGCACGAGACCGTCTGCACCGGCAGCCCGGTGCTCGTCACGGCCGTCGCCGGCAGGCCGAGCGCGGCCGCGGCGCGGCCCGGATCCGGCACCGGATCGGAGAAGGTCGGCGGCAGCTGCGTCATCCAGACGAAGGTCAGCTCGCCGTCGCGCCACGCCAGGGAGACCGGCGTCGGCCCCACGCCGAGGCCGAAGACGAACCGCTCGCGGTCTGGACCGATCACGCCCGTGCGCGCGAGCGCGAAGGTGGATCCCACGGTCGGGTGGCCGGCCATCGGCAGCTCGAGCTCCGGCGTGAAGATCCGCATCCGCGCGTCGGTGTCGGGCTTCTCGGGCGGAAGCACGAAGGTCGTCTCGGAGAAGTTCATCTCCTTGGCGATCGTCTGCATCAGGTCTGCCGTGAGCCCGCGTCCGTCGACGAACACCGCAAGCTGATTGCCGCCGAACGCCCGATCCGTGAAGACATCGAGCTGCAGGTACCGGTATGATCGCATGCGCAAAGGCGACGCTGAGGGCCGAGCTGGTCGGCCGTCGGCCGTCGGGTGTCAGCAGAGAGAGCATATCAATGTTGCTCGCGCATTTCACTACGACCGAGGGGCGTTTCACGGTGCAGCTCTTCGAGGAGCAGACGCCGGCGACCGTCGCCAATTTCGTCGCGCTCGCCGAGGGCACGAAGGAATGGGTCGATCCGCGGAACGGCAAGAAGACGCGGGAGCCCTACTACGACGGGACGATCTTTCACCGGGTGATCGACGGCTTCATGATCCAGGGCGGCGACCCCCTCGGAACGGGCACCGGCGGGCCCGGATTCACGTTCGAGGACGAATTCAGCCGGGCGCTGCGCCACAGCAAGGCGGGCATCCTGTCGATGGCCAATCGCGGACCGAACACCAACGGCGGCCAGTTCTTCATCACCCTCGACAAGACGCCGTGGCTCGACGATCGCCACAGCGTGTTCGGCGAGGTCGTCGACGGCATCGACATCGTCCGCAAGATCGGCTCCGCAGCCACCAGCAAGCCGGGCGACCGCCCGCTCAAGCCGATCACGCTCGAGGCGGTGCGGGTCGAGCGCACGTAGGCCCGGCCCGCGGCCGATTCAGCCGGCTCCGTACCGCCTGAGCATCGCGGCCGCCTCCTTCAGGTTCTTCTCCTCCGCGAGCGCGAGCGGTGTCGCGCCGGCGCCGTTGGCCGCGGCGAGGTCCGCGCCCTGGGCGATGAGCGTGTGCATGGCGTCCAGGTTGTTGCTGGCCGTCGCGATGTGCAGCGGACGCCAGCCCTGCGCGTCGGCGGCGTTGACGTCGGCGCCGCCGCCGATCAGCAGACCGGCCGTGAAGCTCTGGTTCCCGGCGAGCGCCGCGTGCAGCGGCAGGTTGGCGTTGGCATTGCGCGACCGCGCCCCCACGTCCGCGCCGTGCTCGATGAGCAGCTCCGCCACCTTCCCCCGTCCGAAGAACGCCGCCAGATGGAGCGGCGTCCAGCCGTCGGCGCTGAAGGCGTTGATCGACGCCGGCGACTCGGCGACCAGCCGCTCCGCGCGCTCGATTTCCCCCGCGGCCGCCGCATCGAAGAGATCGAGGCTCGCGCCGCGCCCGACGATCAGGTTCGCGATGTCCCGCTGCCGGTGATACACGGCGGTCAGGACCGCGCTCTGACCGCGATCGTCGCGGGCGTCGACGAGCGAGGGATCCGCCGTCAGCATCGCCTTGACGCGCTCGAGATCGCCGCCGGCGATGGCCGCGAAAAACGTCGTCGGTTCGAGTGGCATGCTCGGCTCTCGTTCGTGATGGTCCGGCCCGCGCCCGGCTCTCCAGATTGTAGCGGGCCGCGGCCGCTTGACATATATTTTAGTTTAATCTAAATTCTCTCGCGATGGACGCCGCCCTCCTCGCCGTCCTGGCGTCGCCGCGCCGGCGCGAGATCCTGCGCCTCGTGTGGGACCGCGAGCTGACGGCCGGCGCCATTCACCGGGCGATGCCGGACGTCACCTTCGGCGCCGTGTCGCTCCAGTTGCGCGCGCTCGTGGAGAACGGCCTGCTCGAGGCGCGCGCCGAGAGCCGGCACCGCTACTATCGCGCGCGCCGCGAGGCGCTCGCGGAGGTGGCCGGCCTGCTGGAGCAGATGTGGAACGACGCGCTGTGGCGCCTCAAGCTCGAGGCCGAACTCGAACACTCCCGCCGCGGACCTCGCCCTCGCCGCCGGCGGCCCCGCAAAGGAAAGGCCCGACCGATATGACACCGCTGCCCTTCCGTCTCGATCGATCGGTCGTCATCCAGGCGCCGCCCGACGCGGTCTTCCGGTACTTCACCGATTCGGCGCGCTGGGCCTCCTGGTGGGGGCAGGGATCCGCCATCGACGCGCGGCCCGGCGGACGCCTGCGCATCCGCTATCCCGACGGCACCGAGGCCGTCGGCGAGGTGACGGAGGTCGTCGCGCCGTCGCGGATCGTGTTCACCTACGGATACGCGAGCGGCGCGCCAATCGCTCCCGGCGCTTCCCAGGTCACGATCAGCCTCGAGCCCCTCGGCCGCGGAACGCGTCTGCACCTCGCGCACGACTTCGACGAAGCGGCCGTTCGCGACCACCACGTGCAAGGGTGGCGCTATCAGCTGTCGCTCTTCTGCAACGTGGTGGCCGACGAGGTCCACGCCGGCGCGGCCGGCATCGTCGACGGCTGGTTCGACGCCTGGGCCGAACCGGACGCCAACGCGCGCGAACGCCTCGTCGCCCGCCTGGTCGCCCCCGACGTGCGGTTCCGCGATCGCTTCAGCAGCATCGAAGGCGCCTCGGAGCTGCTGCCGCACATCGCGGCCGCACAGCGCTTCATGCCGGGCATCCGCATCGAGCGCGCGGGCGACGTGCGGCACTGCCAGGGCACGGTCCTGACCGACTGGGTGGCGCGCTCGGCCGACGGCCAGGATCGCGCGCGCGGCACGAACGTCTTCGAGCTGGGCGCCGATGGCCGGATCGTGTCGGTCGTCGGCTTCAAGACCGGGTGAACGGGAGGGCGGCATGAGAGGCGACGCAGTCGGTTGGTCGATCGCGCTGTTGACGGCGGCCGTCGGGGTCCTCTCCCTCGTCGAGCCCCGGGGCGGACATCCGGGCCTGCAGATCGCGGAGGTGAATCTGGCCCCGTTCTGATCGAGCGGGACGTCGGCCGGCCTCTTCGATTCACGGCTCACGGATGGCGCCGATCGGATCCACGTGGACCGCGCGGAGCGCCGGCACCAGCCCGCCGGCAATCGTCATCATCGCCGCCAGCGCGACGACGGCCGCGAAGGTCGGCGCGTCCCCGGGCGCGACGCCCGCCAGCAGCGCCTCCAGCAGCCGGCCGGCGGCGTACGCGAGCGCGAGCCCGATGACGATGCCGCTCGCGGCGAGCGCCGCCGCCCGCCGCGCTACCCACCCCAGAATGTCGGACCGCTGCGCACCCAGTGCCATCCGGACTCCGATTTCGTGGGTCCGCTGCGACACGGCGACCGACAGGACGCCGTGCATGCCGACGGCAGCCAGCAGGAACGCGATGGCCGCAAACGCGCCGAGCACGCGGAGCTGCGCCGCGCGCGATGCAGTCTTGTCCGCCACGATCGCGCCCATCGTTCGAACGTCCGCAATCGGCTGATCCGGATCCGTCTTCTCGACGATCGCGCGAATCGACGGTACCAGGGGGGCGGCCGCCGCCGAGGCGCGCACAATCAGGTCCTGGGGCCAGTAGAACTGCCAGTCCGGCGGCTGCAGATACGACAGATACACCTGGGGCTCGCTCGATTGCTCCATGCCGCGGACCCGCACGTCGCCCACGACGCCGACGACGGTGAACTCGCGGAACGCGAACTGGAAATGACGGCCGAGCGGGTTCGGGCCGTCCGCCAGGAACCGCTTCACGAACGACTCGCTGACGACCGCCGCCCGCAGGGCCGCCGCGGCGTCGGAGTCCGCCAGGTCGCGGCCCTGCACCAGCGGGATCCCGAGCGTGCCGAAGAAGCCGGGCGTCACCTTGCGGAGGCTCGCCGAATAGCCGGCCGACCGATCGTCGCGCTGGCGGCCATCCGTCGACACGGGAAAGATGCCCCCGCCGAAGGTCATGGGCGCGAAGCTCGTATAGCTGGCGCTCCTGACGCCCGGCAGAGCGCTGACGCCGTCGAGGACGTCGCGATAGAACGCTCGACGCTTCGCCAGGCTGTCGTAGCGCGGCGAGGGGAGCGGCGTCCGCACCGTCAGCACGTCGTCGACGCGGAACCCCGGATCGACGGCCTGCACGCGCCAGAGCGCGCGCAGCAGGAGACCGGCCGAGACGAGGAGCACCATCGACGCGACGATCTCTGCGATGACGAGCCCGCCGCGCAGCCGCTCCTTTCGGCCGCCGCCGGCCCGCGCCGACTCCCGCAGCGCGTCGAGCTCGCGCCGGCGGCCGATGCGCATCGCCGGCACTGTGCCGAACGCGATCCCTGTCACGAGCGTGAGCGCTGCGGCGAACGCGAGGACGCGCAGATCCACGTGCGGCGCCTGTGCCAGCGGGAGGGTAGGCGGGACGAGCCGCACGAGCAGCGGTACGGCGGCCGCTGCGACGGCGACGCCCAGCACGCCCCCCGCCGCCGACAGGAGCGCGCTCTCCGTCAGGAGCTGGCGGACGAGGCGCTCGGGCCCCGCGCCGATCGCCGCCCGGACGGCCAGCTCCTGCCGTCGCGCCAGCGCACGCGTCAGGAGCAGGTTCGCGAGATTCGCGCACGCGATGAGCAGGATGCACAGGGCGGCGGCGGCCAGCGCAATGATGAGATCCTTCGTCTGCCACGGCAGCTCGTCGCGGAGCCGGTTCACCACGGCGCCGGTGTGCGCGTTCTCCTTCGGATATTGCCGGCGCAACTGCGCGGCGACGACCTCCATCTCGGCCCGCGCCTGCTCGAGGCCGACGCCATCCTTCAGCCGCGCGATCCCGTACCACATGTTGTTGTTGCGATCCTCGAACCAGTCGGAGACCGCCCTGAACGGTGTCCAGTACCTGCGTCTCGTCGTCCGGGTATCGAAAGGTGGCCGGCATCACGCCGATGATCGTGAACGTCTGCTGGTCGAGCGAGAGGGTCCGGCCGAGAATGTCCGGCGCACCGCCGAACGCGCTCTGCCAGAGGCGATAGCTGATGATGACGGTGCCGGGCGCGCCGGGACGGTCGTCGGCCGGCGTGAACACCCGGCCGACGAGCGGGTCAATGCCGAGCGTCGCGAGAAAGCCGGCCGTGACCTCGGCGCCGATCAGACGGCGCGGCTCGCCGCTGCCCGTCAGGTTCGCCGACGACAGGTCACTGTATGCGGCGAAGCTCGAGAAGACGGTCGCCGCGCGTCGGAAGTCGCGGTAGTTGGCCGGCGACAGCTCCATCCGCGGGTAGCCCGGGTGCCGCTCCCAGACCTTCACGAGTCGCTCCGGCTGCGGGAAGGGCAGCGGCCGAATCAGGACGAAGTCGGCGACCGAGAAGACCGCCGTTGTCGCGCCGATTCCCAGGCCGACGACGGCTGCGGCCGTGAAGGCGAACCCTTTCGCCCGCCGCAGCGACCGCGCCGTGTAGCGCAGGTCCTGCCGCAGGATGTCGAAGTGAACGGCCGCCGCGTTCCCGACGATCTCGGCAATCGTTGGCAGCCACAGCGCCACCGCAGCGACCCCGGCCGCTTCGCGGCGGCGCGTGGCGAAGATGCCGCACATCTCCTCGCCGTACTCGTGGCGGAACGACGCCGGGTAGAGATGCAGGAGCGCGCGATAGAGCCGCATCACGCCCTCCCCGGCGCCAGCCCGCGGGCGCGGGCGCCCTTGAGCAGCTGCGCCAGGCGGTTCGCCTCGGCCCGGGCGACGGCCTTTCCGAACGGCGTAATGCGGTAGTAACGGCGCCGCTCGTCGTCCTGTTCGGGCGCGGGGCGCTCGCGCGGCTCGACGATCAGGCCCTGCTCGAGCATGCGCTGAATCGAGCGGTACAGCGTGCCGGGGCTCAGGCGCAGCTCGCCGTCGGTCCTGGCGGCGACGTCCTGGATGATCGCGTAGCCGTGGCGGTCCTCGTCGGCTAGCGCGACGAGGATGTGGAACGTCGCGGGCTGGAGCGGAAGGAGATCGGCCGGGGTGTCCGGCTCGCCTCTCATTCCGATCAGGATATATCCACACTGGATATATCGTCAAGCCGCCGCACCGAAGCCTCTCCCGCCGACGACGAGCGTGCGTCCTTGAGCCCCCGCAGGTGCTGGGAGATGGCCGGGCGGCTCACCGGAAGTTCGCGGGCGAGATCGCCGACCGATCGCGGGCCGTCGAGCAGCTGCGCGAGGATGGCCCGCCGGGTGGCGTCGCCGTGCTAGCCTCTTGGAGCCATGGGACTCCATGTGGTGTTCGGCGCCGGGCAGGTCGGCTCGCAGCTCGCCGCCAGGCTCATGACCGCCGGCCACGCGGTGCGGGTGGTCCGGCGATCCAGCGCGCCGCCCCAGCGCGGAACCGACCTGCGGACGGGCGACGCCGCCGACCCGGCGTTCGCCGTCGACGCGGCGCGCGGCGCCGCGGTCGTCTATCACTGCCTGAACCCGGCGTACTCGACGTCGGAATGGGAGCGGCTGGTGCCGCTCCACATGACCAGCCTCATCGAGGCGGCAGCCTCAGCCGGGGCAAGGCTCGTCGTTCTCGACAACGTCTACATGCTGGGGCGTCCGAACGGCCGGGTGCTGAACGAGGACACCCCGATGGACCCGTGCAGCCGCAAGGGCGAGGTCCGCGCGAAGGCGGCCGAGCAGCTCTTCGACGCGCACCGTCGCGGCGCGGTACGCGCGACCGTCGGCCGTGCATCGGACTTCTACGGCCCCGAGGGGAGGCTCACCAACTTCGGATCGTTTCTCTGGAGGCCGGCGTTGGCCGGCGGAACGGGCCACGTCGTGGTGCCGCTCGACGCGGTGCACACCTATCACTACATTCCGGACGTCGCGGTCGCCCTGCAGATCCTCGGCACCGCCGACAGCGACGTCGAGGGGCGGTGGTGGATGCTGCCGTGCGGGCCGGCCGGGACGGCGCGTCAGCTCATCGACGGGTTCGCCGCCGCGCTCGGACGTCCCCTGCGGGTCAACGAGCTTCGCGGGCTGATGCTGTACGGCATGTCGCTGTTCATGCCGACCCTCCGCGAGATTCCCGAGATGCGCTACCAGTGGGCCGAGCCGTTCGTCTGCGACGACAGCCGGTTCCGCCAGCGCTTCCACACGACCCCCACGCCGGGCGAGGACGCCGCCCGCGTGACCGTGGCGTGGGCCCGGGCGGCGTACGGGCCGTCCTCGACGATCGACACCCAGAAGTCCGTGCCTTCCCAGCGCCCGGCTCCGATCCAGAAGAAGGTCAGGTCGAGCCGCTCGCCGGGAAGAAGGGTTGCGGTCGGCAGGTCGGCCACGTGCAGCCCCAATCCGGTGTCCGCCGTGTCGAGATCGCGCGGGTCCTGCCAGACGTTCACGCCCCAGTGAACGACGGCGGGCACCAGCGTCTCCACGCGCAGCATCCGGCCGGCGGGCATCGTCTTGATCTTGTTGTTGAAGCGCCAGACGGCGAACGGCGTCGGCAGCGGGCGGCCCTGGAGATAGCGCCCGACGGTCTGCGGCGGCTGGTCGAAGACGCGGCCGTCCTGAATCGAGCGGCGCAGCTTCACGTATTCCGCGTGCGCCCACACGAGCGGCCGGGCCGAGCCGGTCGCCTCTCCCCTGAACAGCTCGAGCTCGGGCACGTCGGGCGCGTCCCAGATCTGCTCGGGCAGCAGCTGACCTTCTCCGGCGAAGCGTTCCATCGACCCGGCCAGCTCGCGGGCGCGATCCGGCCGCCCGAGCGCCAGCTCGTAGTGGCCCCGCTCGCCCGTCAGCAGCGGCCACGCCCGGCCGATGCCGGTGCCGTCGAACGGGCTCCCGTCTTCGTGCTCGCCGTATCCGTCGCCGTTGTAGCGGCGCCACGCGACGCCGCGCGGCGTGTCGACCCGCAGCACGGTGTCGATGACCGACACGGTGCTCACGATGCGGGGGTCGGCGGCGGCGCGGACGCCGAACCGGACGAAGGCGAGCGCGTCAGGGCTGACCATGAGCGCGGCGCGCGTCAGGTCCTCCGACGGCGGCCGGTTCTTGATCGGCACGAAGCCGTCCTTCGGCGAGGCCGCGTCCGCCGCGTCGGGGGCGCACACCCGCACGTAGTAGCCGTCCACGTCGCACTGATTCCCGAGCGGCGTGCCTTCGACGTACATCCATTGATCGATCGCGTCGTACCACGAGTCGGCGGTCTCGCGCAGGTAGATGCCGACCGCCGGCTCGCCGACCCGGTCGGCCATGTCGGCGGCGGCCAGGAGCGCGGCGATCTGCGCGCCGAGCGTGAAGGGCGAATACCCCGGGTCCTCTTCCCACCGGTCCTGCTGCGTGACCGGGCCGTTGCGGACGATGAACGCCGCGGCGCGGCGCACCATCCGCCAGTAGCGGGCGGTGTCGCCCCCCGTCAGCGCGCCGCAGCGCGTCGCGAGGTCGACCAGCAGGATGGGCAGCGCGGTCTCGTCCATCTGGATCCCGTTCCAGTACGGCGTGCCGTCCAGCCACATGTTCTGGCACCAGTGGCCGTCGGCGTCCTGGGTGACCTCGAGGTACCTGAGAACGGCGCGCGCGTCGGCGTCGGCGCCGACGGCCAGGAAGCCGCCGGCGGTCTCGACGAGGTCGCGCGGCCACACGAGGTGGTAGCCGCCGAGATCGTCGTCGCCCTTCTCGAAGCCCCACGGGATGGAGAGGCTGGCGATGACGCCGCCGTCGAACGCCTTCGACGCATGGACCCGGAGCATCGCCGCGCTGAACTCCACGAGCGGGCGTGCGGAGGGCTCCTGCCGGTCGATGCGCACGCTGCGCGAGCGGTGCCACTGCTGCCACGATTCGATGTATTGGGCCGCGCAGGCCGGGTATCCCTTGAGCAGGCTCGCGTAAGCGTGCTGGCCCGCTTCGTTCGCGGTGCCGCCGAAGCCGAGCGCGACGAGGAACGTGCCGCCCGAGGCGGCCAGATCGATCTCGCCCGTCAGCGCGACGTTGCCGTTCTCGGCGCGTTCGTAGGCGTGGCGCAACCGGCCGTCGCGCTGCAGCTGGCGCCACCCGTCGGAGACGCCGACGAAGCCGGCGGACCGCGCGCGCCAGGGCGCCGAGCACGCCAGGGCGAGGGCGTAGCCGTCGCGCGCGGCGAAGAGCATCGGCACGCCCTTGTAGTCGCCCGTCCACGCGGTGTTGCCGCCGCCATGGTTGTTCAGGTGCGGGGCGAGCAGCGCGTACAGCCGGTAGTCGTCGGCCCGGCCCCGGAGCGGCTGGAACCGCACGCGCTGGAGCACCACCGGCCTCGAGGGGTCCGACACGACGTCCTTCTCGATGAGATACCGCCCGTCGCGCGAGCCGTTGCGGAGGTGAAAGGCCGGCACGCCTTCCGCGATCCGCGACACGCGGGACGGCGCGTCGCGCTTCTCCTCCGAGAAGTACGCCTCGCCGTCGGTGACGATGAACCCCATGTCGCGCGTGCAGGCCGAGTCGACACGCGGAAAGTAGATCTCGTCGAGGACGCCGTGGCTGAGCGTGAACCAGATGCGGCTCGCGCGGTCGACCGCGGTCCCGACGCCGCTCTTAGCGCTCGAGGTCCAGCGCGCGGGAATCCCCGGCCACCCCGGCGCCCAGGGGCAGACGGCGTCGACAGGCTTCTTCACGCCACGACTATACCAGCCGCGGATGCGCGGTTTGGTTACACTGGACGCGCATGAAAGTACTGGTCATCGACGTTGGTGGCACGCACGTCAAGGTGCTCGCCACGGGACGCCGGAAGTCCATCAAGATTGCGTCAGGGCCCGACCTGACGCCCGCGAAGATGGTGAACGCCGTGCGGCAGGCGACGAAGGGCTGGAAGTACGACGTGGTGTCGATCGGATACCCCGGCGCCGTCGTCCACGGCAAGCCGATCAGCGAGGCGCGACACCTCGGCGGCGGCTGGGTGGGCTTCGACTTCCGGCGCGCGTTCCGCCGCCCGGTGAGGGTGATCAACGACGCGGCCATGCAGGCGCTCGGCAGCTATCGCGGGGGGCGGATGCTCTTCCTCGGCCTCGGCACGGGACTCGGATCGGCGTTGATCGTCGACGGGGCACTCGAGCCGATGGAACTGGCGCACCTGCCGTACCGGAGGGGACGGACCTACGAGGATTACGTCGGCAAGGCCGGCCTCGAGCGGCTCGGCAAGAAGAAATGGCGCCGCCACGTCGAAAACGTCGTCGAGCGCCTCAAGGCGGCGCTGCAGGCCGACGATGTCGTGCTGGGCGGCGGAAACGTGAAGCTGCTGCGCACGCTGCCGGCCGGGGCGAGGCGCGGATCGAACGAGAAGGCCTTCGTCGGCGGCTTCCGCCTCTGGCGTCCCGAGCCCTAGCCGGCGCGACCGGCGTCCGCCGCGCGCGGACGCCAGTCGCCGCGGAGGAACTTGCCGGCCGTGGCGGCGAACAGCGGAGCCGCCCGGCCGAACACCGGACCATGCCCGCCGTTGGGAACGATCCAGAGATACGACCGCGGGATCGCCCGGTACAGATCGACGGCCAGCGAGACCGGATAGAAGGGATCGCGATCGCCGAACACGATCAGCGTGTCGGCGGCGATCGCGCGGAGGTCCTCGGCGGAGAAGTTCGGATCGTCGCCCTCGGCGAACGCCCGGGCCTGCGCGAGGAGCCTCTCGATCTGGCCGCTGCGCGGGTGGCGGGTGCGCATGCGCGCCCGCTCCGCGTCGGGCAGCGTCGACTCGGAGACCGTCCGCTGGATCGCGCGCGCCTGGTCGGGGAACGACGGCGGCGCGCTGACCGCGACGAGCGCGGCGACGCGCTCGGGCGCGATCGTCGCCATGTGCAGCCCCGTGATGCCGCCGCCGCTCAGGCCGACGGCTTTCACGCGCTCGATGCCCAGGTGATCGAGGAGCGCCAGCACGTCGCGGGCCGATTCCCGGAACGAATACGGGCCCTCGGGGCCGGTCGAGGCGCCCTGGCCGCGCAGGTCCGGCGCGATCAGCCGGTAGCCCGCCGGCGGGTCGGCGAAGACGAACCGCCAGTCTTCGCCGCATCCCATGAACCCGTGCAGCCACAGAAGCGGCTCGCCGTCTCCTGTTTCCTGCCAGTGCAGCTCGATTCCGTTGACGTCGACCCGCATCGCGCCCTCCCGCGGCGGGCGCCATTATTCGTCGGACGCGCGCGCCTGCGCCAGTCTGGCGCACGGGCGTGATCCGCTGGAGACGTCGCCTCAAGCCGCGGCCGACGCCCCGCCGCTCGATTCGGTTGAAGGCTGCACCCGCCCACACCTCCGCTCTCACCACAAGTAGGTCAGCCGCGCCCAGAAAGTGCTGGCGGTGTACGGGAGATAGAGGGTACTCCATCGAAATGAACGACGGTTGCGAGACCGTGCTGAGCGTCGACGGGCCGAGCGCGAAGTCGTCGACCTGGTATTTCTCGTACCAATAGACGAGGCCCGCCGCCAGGTGACGCGTGAGCATGTAGCGTCCGTCGACCGTGAACCGGTGCCGCCTGTTGAGGACCGGCGGCAGCTGCGACAGCGGCGCCAGGGTGGTGTTCGGCGCCAGACCGTACACGTAGACCGACTTCGCGCGGCTGAAGTCGTAGGCCAGGCGGACGTCGGTCTTCGGCCACAGCTTCACGAGATCCGCGGACGCCGTGAACGTGTGCGCCCGGTCGGCGCTGTCGGTCGTCCAGTCCCGCGTGGGATCCTCGAACTGGGGCCCCGGGTTCGCCTGGCGCGAGGTCTGGAGCGACGTGTACTTCTCGTATTCGTACGACGCGCCCACCGACACGGCGTCGCTCGGCACGTAGTCGGCGCCGACAGAGACGCCGTTGTTGTCGTTGCTGCGGAGGCCGAACACCGTCCCGGGACGGTCTTCCCGGCCGATCGACGCGGTCGCGTTGAACGACAGCGCCGACACCGGCGTGACGAAGACGATGCCGGAGAAGCGGTCGGAGTTCCGATCGGAGATGTCGAACTGCCGCAGCGACACCTGCTCGCCGATGTCGTCGAGGGTCTGCTCGTCGAGGCCGGTTCCCACGCGCCTGGCGCGCTCGTACACGGCGCGCACGGTCAGCCACTGAAGCCCCGTGGCATCGGCCGACAGCCGCAGGGTGTTCTCGGTCGTGGTATCGAAGGTCCGGAACGTCTCGTCGACGACCTCCCGGGTGTAGCCGGCGCGAACGGCCGCGTAGGCAACCGGCGTCCACGAGCCGTCGAGATCCAGCGTCTTCCGCGTGAAGCTGTACGGGCTCGTGCCCCCCTCGGCGAACGCCACGACGTTCGTGTCGTACGACACGGTCGTCGGGACCCGGAACACCGGCGTGCGGTTGTCGAAGTCGTACGAGCGGAACCGGGCGTTCAGCCAGATCTTCTCGACGGGCCGCGAGTTCAACGACCACGCCGTGGAGGTCACGCGGGCGCGCGCGTCGGCGGTCGGGCGGTCGAGCGGCACGGGCGACAGCGCCGAATTGATGGTGAACGGGACCAGCGCGTCGTTCTGCGTCCAGCTGCCGAGCGACACGTAGCCGGTGGCCTCGGAGTTCGCCGGCAGCTTGACGAGGCCGCTGACCGAGCCCGCGTTCAGGTTGCTGTCCGGCCACAGCGCCATCCGTCCCCGCGCGGGACCGGAGGCCGAGTCGGTGAATCGCAGCGGGTTGTCCCAGACCAGCGTGCCGATCCGGTTCCTGAAGAACGAGCCGTCGTACCCGACGCGCACCTCGCCGCGGCCGCCCGTCCACTCGGCCGCCGCGCCGACGTCGGTGGTGCGCGTGTCGAGGGGCGCCGGCAGCTCCACCGCGTCGCTGAAGCCGAAGGTGCCCGCCCACGGCTGCTCGCCGCTCTTCTGGGTGTTTTTGAACGTGACGCTCAAATCGAGGTCCCGCCGCGCGCTGTAGGTGAGCCGGAAGTCGGCGATGCTGCGCTTGAGCCGCAGGTCGAACGGCGACGCCTGGGCGTCGTAGATACTCGCGGTCGCGGCGCCGCTCTGCACGAGACGCGGCAGGTCGTCGAGCTGAAAGACGCCGTCCGACGTCTCCATGTAGGCCGTCCGCGTGTTCTGGGTGAAGAAGAGGGGGATCTGGTTCCACTCGAACGACGCCTTGACCTTGCCGAAGTCGTTGTACCTGACGACGTACTCCTGATTGCGGTACCCGACGTGGCTGGCGTGCGCGTCGAAGAGCAGCTGGTCGGTGTTCTTCAGGAACCGGAAGCCGTCGACGAAGGCGCCGTTCCGCAGGTCGCGATACCGCTGGTACTTGGCCTTGTCCGAATCGTCGCCGTAGACGCTGCCGCGGAAGCCGAAGTCGACCTGGCCGAGATCGGCAAGCGAAGACAATCCCGTGTCGTTTCCCGTCATGGGTGGAGGCGTGTTGGGCGCCTGGCCCGCCATCGCCGTCGAGGCCGACAGGCACAGCGCGATCACCAGAGCCGATCGTCGGATGCGCATGGTCATCTCCTCGTCAGCGAAGGAAGGTGTTGCCGGCCGGGCTGTTCGACCCGTGGATCTGGGAATGGCAGTTCACGCAGCTGCGCCCGATCAGCCGGTTGCTGCGCGAGGCGAGCTGCCCGGCGTCGTAGATCGTCGAGGGGTGGCGGGTGCCGATGTGGCACCGCTGGCAGAGCATCGGCAGCTTGGCCACGAGCATGCGGTCGTTGTTCGAGCCGTGCGGATCGTGGCAGGTGTTGCACGCCTCGCGAACCGGGGCGTGATCCCACAGGAAGGGCCCGCGCTTCTCGGCGTGGCAGCTGACGCAGGTCTCGTTGATCCAGTTGCCGACGCGCAGCATGCGGACGTTGGTCGTGCCGTGCGGGTTGTGGCACGACGCGCAGTCCATCTTCCCTTCGCGCAGCGGCATGTGACCCGAGCGCTGCAACTTGGCGACCTCGATCTTGTGGCAGCCGGCGCAGGTCTCGGTCAGGGTGACGGTCTTCAGCTGAGCCGTTTCCGACTTCGGGTTGTGAATCGAGTGGCAGGTCGTGCACGCCAGATTGCGCGCGTCGTGCATGCTGCCCTTCCACTGCGTCTGTCCGCCGCGGCTGTGGCACGTCAGGCACGTTTCGGACACGTCGCGTGGCCGCATTGTCCCGAACCGTCTGATGGAGTCCGGTTTCGACGGGTCGTCGACGTGCGCCCTGCCCGGTCCATGACAGCTCTCGCAGCCCTCCCCGCCCGCGGGCGTGCGGAGGTTCTGGCCCTTGCCGTGTAGTGTTTGATGAAAGGTCCTGCCCTCGGTGTCGTGGCAGCCTACGCACGTGGCTTCGCCGACGTAGTTGCCCGTTTGTGCCGACACCGGGGCCGCGCACAGCACCGCCAGTGCGCTCCAGAAGCACAGTCGTCGCAGCATGGGTCCGCCTCCGCAAGCAAGATGTCGACCGTGCTCTTTCCCGATACCTTCCGCGCCAGTTTGCGGGGCCGGCGGCGATTGACATCGTTGTTAGCGACTGCTAACCTCCTCGCGTGCCCGACGCCCGGCCCTTCTACGTTCTCGAACACGACCCCCCGGCCAAGCGGGAGATCCTCCGGGCGGCGCTCAAGCTCTTCAGCCGCCAGGGACTGGCCGCGACCAGCATTCGTGACATCGCGGAGGAAAGCGGCTACACCAACCCCGCGCTCTACAAGCACTTCGGGGGCAAGGAGGAGCTCGCGCTCTACCTGTTCGAGGCCTGCCACCGCCGCGCGTGGGCCCGGCTGAACGCGGCGGTCGCCTCGGCCAGGACCTTCGATGGCAAGCTGCAGGGATATGTCGGACGCTGGCTCGAGCTCGTGGACGAGGATCCGGAGGCGATCGCGTTTCTGGCCGACAGCGCCCGCGTGCTCTGGCCGCGGGCCAGTGCCACGGTGAAGCGGCGGACGGTCATCGGCCTCGCACGGTCCATCGTCCTGTCCGCGCCCGCCCGCCGCCGCGGCGGGACCATGAACGCCGACGTCGCGGCCGCCGCGCTGCAGGGGACGCTCGCCGAGCTGACGCGCATGCTGCAGGTCGGCGTCCTGGACGGTCCCGCGCCGCGCTGGAAGGAGGAGCTGGTGGCCGTCCTTCGGAAGATCGTCGCCTAAATTTTTTGCGCGGTCGGTTAGCAATCGCTAACCCACCGCGCGGAGGCACGCCATGTTCGCCATCGACCACGCCGCCACTGCGTTGCTCGTCAAGCGTCGGTACCCGACGGTCCCGTTGACCGCCCTGCTCGTCTCGGTCCAGGCCATGGAGCTCGCATGGGTGGGCCTCAACTGGCTGGGCGTCGAGCGAACGACCACGGAGGCCAGCGTGCAGAGCGTCGCTGACATCCATCTCGCGTACATGCCGTACTCGCACTCGGTCGGCACGGCCGTTGGTGCGGCCGTCCTGGCCTGGCTGATCCTCGAGAAGGGATTCGGGCGGCCGCTCCTTGGCCGTGCCGTCGCGCTGGGCATCGTCTCTCACCTGGTCCTCGATCTGGCCACGCACGGCCGCGACATCGTGCTCTGGCCGGGCCGGGCGACGCCGAGGCTCGGGCTGGGCCTCTACGACCACGCGCCTCTCGCGGCGTTCTTCGTCGAAATCGCGTACGGGATCCTGTGCTGGTCTGTCTATCGAGGGAGCCTTGGGCTTCTGGCGTTGATCGGCATCGGCAATCTCGCGAACCTGTCGTTCCTGTCGGCGACCATCGCCGGCCCCGAGCGCTATCTCGCGAATCGACCGATGCTCGCCGTCTCGACGATCTTCGTGCAGATCGTCATCACCCTCGTCCTGGTCGGAATTCTGGCGCGACGCCGGACGGTCGACGCCGCGGCTAATCCATCGTCGAGAATTCAGCCGCGTACTCGACACGACCCTGCAGACGAGCGCCGACCGCGGGATCCAGGACGTTCGCCATGAAGGCCTCGGCGGGCACATCCCATGCGCACCTCAACCCGTGCGCCGCTGCGGGCAGAAAGCCGAATCGCCGATAGAAACCCGGATGGCCGACCACCACAATGAATGGATACCGGCGAGCGCGCAGCCGTTCGACGCCGCGAGCCACGAGTTGGCTGCCGATGCCGCTCCGTTGACGTGCCGGGACGACCGCCATCGGCCCCAGAGCCGCGCCGCGCACAGGTCCGACGGTTGCCGGGCTGAACATGATGTGACCTGCCACCGTGCCGTCGGCGACCGCCACGAGTGAAAGGATGACGGCCCCGCGCTCGCGCAGGGCATCGATGATCCGACCCTCTCGCGGCCGACCGAAGGCTTGCCGATTGACGTCGCGAATGGCGTCGACATCGGTCGGTTGTTCGTCTCGTATTTCGATCACTGTGGATCTCGGATACGCGATTTCCCGAGCGTGCACGGCGAAATCACAACGAGAGTCTGGAGCCCACGTTTCCACCAACCGCGGCCATGCCGTAGTCGGCAGCCCTCGGCTGCCTGAGGCCACCCGGCCGGCTTGAGCCGCCGAATCTCGGCAGGATGCTACACCTGTCGCGCGCGCTCGTCGAAAGGCTCGGGCAACTCGGCACCAGCCGGCGTCCGGCCAAAGAGCGTGGCGCGCACGCCAGCAGCGGTGATGGGGTGACCGCGAGGTTTTGATCTATACTGCGTTGCCTGACACCCCGGATTGTGGCGTTCATCAGTGTGGTGCTCGGCCTGGGCGCGGGCCTGGCTGTGTCGTCGTGCGCCCTCCCGGCGCGAAATCCCCGCTTCACCCTGCGCCTCAGCATCGCTCCCGACGCGAACGACGACACGCCGGTGCCGGTGGATCTCGTGGTGGTGTGGGACAAGGCGGTTGCCGGCCAGGTCAAGGGCCTGACGGCCAAGGACTGGTTCGCCAAGAAGGCCCAGTTTCGCCAGGACGATCCGACCGGCAGGCGGCTCACGATCTGCGAGTGGGAATGGGTACCGGGCCAGCAGGTGCCAGACATCAACGTGATGGTGCCGGCGGCGGCTCGCTCGTGGGTGGAGAACGCGTTCGTGTTCGTCAACTACCGCGCGGAGGGATCCTATCGTTACCAGGTGGCGCCCGGTGCGGCGACCGTGCTCAACCTGCTCGAGAACGGCGTCGAGGACCGGAGCCCCCAGCCGCTCGACAAGACCACGCCGCCGGACTACGTGGTTCTCAGCAGCGTCGCGGCCTGCAGCCAGACGCCAGCCCCTTCGCAGGAACGACGACCGTGAGCCAGGACCATACGCTCGACCGGCCACCGGGCTCAAGCCGCGACCGACGGCTCTCGTTGCTCCTCGAGGAGCTGTTTCAGGCGCTGCCCGCGAGCCGCCAATCGTTCTCGTGGGGCGTGTGCGACGCCGAGTACGCCTTCCGCTCGGGCATTCTCGTCGTGCGAAAGCTGGACGCGGTGATGCCCAACGGCTTCCACGTCATTCGAGACGATGACCGCCTGCGACTCGACCTGCGGCCGCTCCCGGCCGGGGAACACGCGGTGTACCTGGCGATGACCCTCTGTCCGCCGGACGAGGCAAACCGGTTCCTGAGCGGCGATCCGAGGGCGGCCGCCGACGAAGTGCTCGGCGACGACGGCGTGGAGCTGCCGCGCCTTCGCACGCGGCTGGCGCTCGTCACGACGCCTCCCGACTCGCCGGACACGAGCCTGCCGCTCCTCAAGGCGAGGGTCAGACGCAGAAACGGCACCGACCGACGGGACGACGACTGGTCCGAGGCGACGACCTTTGTTCCCCCGACGTTGCGGGTGAAGCCAGACTCGATACTCGGCAGGCGCTGCGCCTCGATCGCGGATCGCCTCCATCGCGACGCCGACGCGCTCGCCAGGCGCGCCAATACGGGGCCGGCCAGCCCCGGCTCGATGGAGGCGCAGGCGCAGCTCGGCCCGCTCGCGAGCGGACTCGCCGCGTTCGAGGCGCTGCTCACGGGTCAGCCCCATCCTTTCGCGCTGTACGTGGAGCTGTGCCGCCTGTCCGGAACTGTCGCCGCCCTCAGGCGCACGACCGTGCCGGTCTGCCCACCCTACGACCACAACGACGCGTGGGCGGTGTTCGAGGCGGTGGCACGCTCCTTCGCGCCGGCCGCCCCGGCACGAGTGCTGAAGTTCACCTTCGAGCCCGAAGGCCAGTTCCTCCGCCTGTCGCCGGACGCCGGGTGGACGCAGGCGGCCGCGCCCGGCTCCGGGGCGCAGTGGATTCTCGCGATGGAGTCCGACGCCTCGGAGGAGGTCGCAAGGCGCTGGGGCGAGAACTGCGTCATCGGCAGCCGGAGCCGGATGCCGCGGCTCGAGTCGCGCCGGATCCTTGGAGCGTCGCGCGCCTTCGTGAAGCAGGTCGATGGGATCCGCGCCGATCGGCGGACGGCGTTGTTCGCGGTGACGCCCGCGGCGGACACGGATCCGAACGAGGATTTGCTCGTCCTGGGTGGCGGACCGGACGTACTGCCGACCGCGCTGCATCTGTACGTGCTCCACGCCGACGGAGACGGCGGCAATGCCTAGCCCGTGGGCCCACCCCGGGACGGCCTTTCCCGTCCTCTCGCGCTTCTTCGCCTTCTGGGAGGAAGTGGAGGCGTTCCGTCGTGAGGTGCGCCCGCAGGGCGAGGCCGACGACGGGTTCCTGCCGGCGTCTGCGCGCGGCCGCGAGCAGCTGGCCGAGGCGCTGCGGAACGGGCGCGCGGGGTTGCTGCGCTCGACAAACGCGGCCGCGCTGGCGCAGCACGACCAGGCGGAGTACGTCATGGCCGCCACGGCGGACGAGCTGTTCATCGGCCTGGATTGGGACGGCGCCAACGATTGGCGCCTGCACCCCCTCGAAGCCGAGCTGTTCGGCACGCGGCGCGCGGGGCAGGAGATCTTCGCGCGGATCGAACGTCTCGTCGACGGCGCCGACCCGTTCGATGCGGACATGGCGGCGGTCTACCTCACCGCGCTGGAGCTGGGGTTCAAAGGGAGGTTCGCGGACGCCGTCGACCGCCAGACGCTCGACACCTACGAAGCCGAGCTGCGCAAGCTGGTCGGGCGAGCCCCGCGCGTGACCTCTCCCCTGGTCCCGCAGTGCTACGAGAACACGAGCGTCGCCGGCTCAGGACGTCGGCTGCCGGGTTCGCGTATCTGGTGGCGGACGGCAGTGGCAATCGTCGGTGTCTGCCTCGTCGCCGCGGTACTTCTGACTGCGACGTGGTTTCACGAGACGACCATCGAACGAGCCAGGCGGAAGCTGGAAGCCAGCTTCGGCCTCCTGGACGCCTCGCGATGATGGACTGGCGTGCCATCGCGGGGCGGCGAGGCGCACCGAGGTTCCTCCTGGTCGGACCCGCAGGCGCGGGCAAGACCACCCTCGTCGAAGCCGCCATGCGCTCCCTGTCTCCGACCACGGCAGGGCGGGCGCCGGCAGCCCCCGGAGACATCGCCTGGAGCCACGTCGGCCGCGGCGTCATCATCGACGTGCCCGGGGCCGTCATGTTTCCGCCGGATGCTCGGGATCTGGACGCCTGGGAGCGCCTGCTGCGCCACCTGCGGCGCCTCCGCCCGCGGCGGCCGGTCGATGGCGTCATCGTGGCTGTGCCGGCGTCGCTGCTCCTCGACCCGGCGCAAGAGGAGGAGCGTCTCCACGTGGCGGCCGCGATGCGCGAGCGGTTCGCTCTCGCACAGAGCCTCCTGGGCTTCACCCTGCCGGTGTACGTGGTCATCACGAAGGCCGACGAGATCCGGGGGTTCGACACCTTCACGGCCACGCTGACCGACGGCCAGCTGCGGAACATGCTCGGCTGGTCCAACCCGCACGGGACCGATCAGCCGTTCTCGGGAGCGTGGGTGGCCGAGGGGATCGATGCGCTGCACGACGCGGTGGTACGAACGCAGGTCGAGCGGTTCGCGTCGAGCACCCGCCTCGACGACAGCGCCGACCTATTCCTCTTCTCGGGCACGCTTCGCCGGATGGCGACGCCGCTCGCGGCGATGCTCGACGAGGTGTTCCGGCCCAGCCTCTATCACGACGCCTTTTCCTGCCGCGGGTTCTATCTGTGCGGCCGTCCAGCGGCCGGCTCCACGTCGCCCGCCTTTCTCGACGATCTGCTCGCCGACAAGGTGTTCGCCGAGCGCGGTCTCGGCACCCCCTTGCCGCACGTGGCCGAGGCTCGCAATCGCGCGGCGCTCGTCGCGCAGATCCTCTGCGCGGTGCTGGTCGTGGGGATGGGGCTGGGCCTGTACTGGGGCGACAGGCGCCTGCGCCGCGGACGGGCGGAGTTCGTCACCCTGCTGAACCAGAGCGACGCCATCCTCGTCGAGCGCAGCCAGGCCGCGGCGAACCATCGAGCGCTGCCGGTCAGGTACCGTCTCGATCAGAGCCGGCGCCTGCTGGAGGATCGGCTGGGGCCGATCAACGACGATCGTCTCAGCTGGGTCGTCTACCGCCTGAACCCGCCGCTCGGCGGGACGCTGTCGCGCATCTTCCGCGACATCGTGCTCGAGGACTTCCGTGTCGCCCTCGAGGACAAGGGACGCCGATGGCTGCGTGCCGCGCAGGGCCCGCCCGACGACCCGGCTCCGAGCGGTCCGGACTTCCAGGACCGCGCCCGTTACAGGCGGCTGGCGCGGTTCGCGCAGGACTACTCGCCCTTCGTGGCGAACTATCGGCGGTACGACCAGCTGCGCCGCGTCGACGGCACGGGGGACATCGCCTCGCTCGGCAGACTCAGCGAGTACCTGGACGGCACGCCGCTCAGGCTGCAGGCGCTCGGCCGCCCGTATGCGAGCGCGCTGCGCCACGCCAATGCCGCCGCGATCGACTGCGGCATCTTCGAGGACCGAGCCTCACATGAAAGTCTGGTCGCCGTTCAGGCGAGGGCGCTGCTCGACGAGTTCCGCGCCTGGTCGTTCGGCGAGAAGAACCCGGTGCGCTCGGCGGCGCTCGATTTCACCGACGACTGGGCGCTGGTGTCGACCGGGCGCGGTGCCAGACAGGATCTCGATCGCCTGATCGCCGATACGACCAGGCTCTCGACCGCGGTCACGGCCTGGACGACCCTGGAAACGGCGGTGACGGAACAGCCGATCACCCTGTTCGAGCACGCGCCGTTCACTCCGCCGCCTCCGGACGCGGCCTTGTGCCCCGGTCTTCTCTGGCCGGATCTGGACGACAAGCTCCAGGCGGTGGAGCGGCTCAAAGGCGCGCTGAGCGCGCAGCTGTTGGCGATGGAGGTCGAGCCGTTCGGATCGCTCCTCGAGGACAAGGACCCGGGGCTCGCGCTCTCGGATGGGGTGGCCGCGCTCAAAAAGGACCTGGACACGCTGCAGGCGCAGAGCTTCTGGTCACCGGCGCCGAAAGGCGCCGACGATGCGCCCCGCTTCCTGCCCCGCCTTGCCACCTGGCGGACCGAGGACATCGACGATGCGCTGAAGACCGCCGATGCGTTCGGCGCCTACCGCGGCGTGGCCTTCAACACCCTGGAGGACTCGTCGCGCAGCGCGCTCCTCGACCTGGTCGCAACGGAAGTCGCCGAGCTCGTGGCCACTCGCCTCGAGCGGACGGCCACCGCGGGCTCGACAC
Source organism: uncultured Acidobacteriota bacterium (assembly GCA_963840225.1). GTDB lineage: Bacteria > Acidobacteriota > Vicinamibacteria > Vicinamibacterales > CAVVIG01 > JBLMXQ01. The sequence goes on along the minus strand of CAWIYH010000002.1, from coordinate 1,040,153 downwards.
TCTCCGCCGATACCCCGGCCATGCTCGAGGAGCTCAAGGTGATGGGCGGCGTCATCGGGAAATTGGGCCGGCTCGCGCCATTCCTGAGCCGCTCCCCCTCGGGCACGATCGTTCTGGCCGCCCTGGACACCCAGGCCGCGACGGCGCTCGACGCGGTCGATCGCGCAGCGTCGCGCGACTATCCCTGGGTCTTCGCCTGGCCGCGGCGCGCCAGCACGCTCGACGGGCTCTTCGGCCGGTGGCAGGACATCCGCAGGACCGCGACGGCAGCCGATGCGCCGAAGCTCTGGCAGGCCGTGGCGGACGACCAGCGCGATGCCGTGCCGAAGTTCTCGGCGCTGGCGAGCCCGTTCGCCGAGTACCTGGTCGCACGCCGGCGCCTGTCGGAACCGGCGCTGCGCTGGGTCCGGATCGGCCGGGACGTCGCCAGCTTCGGCCAGAAGGTGCCGGGCAACGCGCTGGGCGCGTTCGACGGTCTGATGCGCCAAGGGGTGCCGGAAATGGTGCCGGCGAACAACTGCCTGGCGGGCAGCACGGCCACCGCGCGCGCCTCGGGCGAGTACTTCGCGGCGCTGCGCGACGAGCTCGCGCGCGAGGGCGAACGTCAGTGTCACATCCAGATTCAGCGCGATTACGCCGCGGTGGCCCGGGTGTTCGACGCGCAGCTGAAGGACAAATTCCCCTTCGTCGATACCCCGTCTTCGTCGTTCGCCGGCCGTGTCCGCGAAGCGCAGGGCCGCACCGAGGCGACTCCCGAAGGTGTCAAGGCGTTGCTCGACACGTACCGCGTGGTGGACGGCCCGGCGATGACGACGTTTCTCGAGGCGAACAGGGCCTGTTCCACGGACCCGGCCGTTCTGTTTCTCCGCCGGGTGGACAGCGCGTCGAAGCTGCTGGCCTCCGCGGCGGACCCGCTGCTGAAAAAGCCGGCGATTGTGCTCGATCTCAAACCCGAGTTCCGCCTGGGCTCGAACCCCGGCACGGGAGGCGACCAGGTTGCCGAATGGCGGATGGCGGTCGGATCCCGGAGCGTCCGCGAGCCGGTCGCGGCGGCGGCGGAGCCGCTGCCCTGGACCTCCGGCGACCGGGTGAGCGTCATCGCGCGCTTCGCGCGCGACTCACCGAGCGTGCCGACGGCGGCCGGCCTGCCGCCAGGTGGGTCGGTGACGGACGACCGCACCGTGCACTTCGACTTCACGGGCAACTGGGCGATCTTCAAGCTGCTGCTCGCGCGCGGCATTCCGAGCCCGGCCAGCGCGATGCGCCTTCGTGACGTCGCCCCGACGGTCTTGGCGTTTGAGATTCCGATGCAGCCGGACGCCAGGCAGCCGCCGCTGGCGGAAGCCGGCCAGAGCTCACCGTTCGACGTGTACATCAGACTGGGCATCTTCCCCCGCGGCAAGACGGACCCGCTGACGGTCGACGCCCTCCCGACGCTCGCCCCCCCGACTGTGGCGTGCCTCGGCAGCTAGCAGCCGAGCGACACCCTCTTGGCCGGCAAGGGCTGGAGCACGACGGGACGCAAGACGATGGCCGATGCAGATCGGAATCCGGCACCGACGGACCGCCAGTCGCGCCTCGAACAGGACAGGCCGCTCGGTCTGGACGAGGTTCTCGCCGACGAGTACCGCGCCCTGCGTCCCGAGGGCGGCTTCGCGCCCGGAACCCTGACGGACCTCTTCTCCCGGGTACATCGCGACTGCGAACCGCTGAGCGCCCTCTGCATCTCGGGCGGCGGAATCCGGAGCGCCACCTTCGCGCTCGGCGCCATCCAGGGGCTCGCCGAACGTGGACTGCTGCCGCAGTTCGACTATCTGTCCACCGTGTCGGGCGGCGGATACATCGGCGGCTGGCTGACCGCCTGGGCCCACCGCGCCGGCGGCATCCGGCGCGTCGTCCCGCGCCTGGGTCGAAACGCGGCGGCGCCGGCGGAGGGAGAGCCCGACCCGATCCAGCACCTGCGCGAGTACAACAGCTACCTGTCGCCGAGCGGAGGCGCGTTCTCGAGCGACGTCTGGACGCTCGTCGCCACGGTGCTGCGCAACATCTTTCTCAACTGGCTGGTGCTGATCCCGCTTCTCGCCTTCGTGCTGGTCGTGCCCCGGCTCTTCGTGTCGGCGCTGTCGTTTCCCGAGCTCCTCTACCACCACGTCATCTTCGAGACGACGGCTCCAGGCGGTTGCTCGCCGAAGCTCGACACGGCCTCGCAGTCGCCGGCGGGCGAGCCCAACTACTGCGCGCCGGAGCTCGACGCGATCTCGCAATCGCCGCTCGTCGACTGGGTGCTGCCGCTGGCCAGCCTGCTGCTGTTCGCCACGGCGCTCTTCAACATCCTGCGGTACCTGCCCGGCATCGGCGGGGAGGACCACTCGCCGTTCGACTACACCTCGAAGGTGGTCGCCCCGCTGGTCGGCGCGGTGCTGAGCGCCCTGCTGTTCGACTCGCTCTACTATCTCGGATCGAACTACGTTCCCATCAACAGACTGTCGCTGGTGCTCCTCTGGACGACGGTGCCGTGCGTCGCGGCCTGGGCGTGCTACCTGCCGTTCGACCGCCGGTCCGTGCGCGGACGCCTGAGGCTGCTGCTCGGCCCGCTGCCGCTCGCGATCGTCGCGATGGCGGCGGGCACGGGGGCCGCAACCTGGATCACGACCAACCTGGTGCTCCCGCACACCTCGTGGGCCGGATACGTCACGCTCGGCCCTCCGACGATGCTCTTCGGCTTCTGCATCGGCAGCGGCCTGTTCGTGGGGCTTTCGAGCGGCTTCCTCGAAGACGAAGACCGGGAGTGGATGTCGCGTGCCGTCGCGGTGGTCCTGCTGTTCTCGGTCGCGTGGATGATGGTCTGCGGCATCGTGCTGATCCTGCCGCAGTGGGCCCTCAGCTGGCGGAACGGCTGGGACTATGCCGGCCTGGCGGCTGCCGGTGCCTTCGCGGCCTGGCTCAGCGGGTCCCGCACCTCGTCGGCGGGCAACGTCAACAACGTCAATCCTGGCGCCGGAGTCCATCCGGTCAGGCAGTCGGGTCTGGCCTCGCTGGCGGCGAGCCTCGCGCCACTGCTCTTCATCGCGCTGCTCGCCGGCGGCGTGGCGGTGTTCACCAACATCCTGCTCGTGGAACTGCTTCAGGGCGCGCAGCGGACCGGCTGGCGGCTGCTTGGCGGGCCGCTCGACGCCGCGGTCAGCTGGCAGCATCACTACGAGATGCTGACCCGCTCGGACCCGAGAGCGATCGTGCTGCTGGCCGTCGGGTTCCTCGTGCTCAACGCCGTGATGTCGCGCTACGTGAACATCAACACGTTCTCGCTTCACGGGATGTACCGGGACCGCCTGATCCGCGCCTTTCTGGGCGCGTCGAACCGCGAACGGAAGCCGAGCCGGTTCACCGGTTTTTCGCGCACCGACGATCTGCCGATCGCGGCGGTGGACAGGCGCCAGCGTCCGATGCCCGTCGTGAACGTGACGCTGAACCTGGTCGCGGGCAGCCGCCTGGCCTGGCAGCAGCGCAAGGCGGCGCCGTTCACCGTCACGCCGCTGCACAGCGGCAGCGGGGATCTCGGCTACCGCCCCTCGTCGGAGTACGGCGGGGGGATTACGCTGGGTACCGCCATCGCCATCTCGGGCGCGGCGGCCAGCCCGAACATGGGGTACTACTCGTCGCCGGTCGTCGGCTTCATCATGACGCTCTTCAACGCGCGGCTCGGCTCGTGGCTGGGCCACCCGGGGCGGCCGGGCGCGCGCACCTGGAGGCAGCCGGGTCCGCGATCGGCAACCGCCTCGCTGGTGAAGGAGGCGCTCGGCCGGACCTCCGACGAGAGCGAATACGTGTACCTGTCGGACGGCGGCCACTTCGAGAACCTGGGCCTGTACGAGATGGTCAGGCGCCGGTGCAGGACCATCGTCGTCTTCGACGGCGCCTGCGACGCCGATTTCCAGTACCGCGACCTGGGTAACGCGCTGCGCAAGATCCGGATCGACCTGAGGATCCCCATCGAGTTCGGCGAACACGAGCGCCAGCTCCGCGAGCGGTCGAAACGCTGCGCGATCGGCACCATCTGCTACTCGGCGGTGGATGGCCCGGGCACCGACGGCACGATCGTCTACGTCAAGCCGATGCTGCTCGGCAGCGAGCCTCCCGACGTCACCAGCTACGCGTCGGCGCACCCGGAGTTTCCTCACCAGTCGACCGGCGACCAGTGGTTCGACGAGTCACAGACCGAGACGTACCGCCTGCTCGGGCTGCTCACGATCGACGAGATGTGCCAGGGCTGGAACGCGAAAGGGCTGTCCGACTTCTGCCGGCACATCGAGACCGAGTACCTCGCGCCGGCCGCCGTGCTGCCCGATCGCGCGCACGGAACCGCGACGACCGCGTGAAGGCGGAATCTATCATGCCTGCTGACGACCGCATGCCCCTGCCGCACGCGAATCACACGGAGGCCGCCGCCATCAGGCCGCTCACGTGGAGCCAGGTGCTCGACGAGGAAGACCGCGCGCTGGCCGGCGTCGAGAACGGCCGGCGTGAGGCTTCCCCACCGGGGCCGGCGTCCGACGAGGAAGCGACGCGGCTGAAGGCGGTGGTCGCGCGGCTGCACACCCGCGGCCGCAGCGCGCTGTGCCTGTCGGGCGGCGGCGTGCGGAGCGCGACGTTCGCGTTGGGCGTGCTCCAGGGGCTCGCGAACGTCAGGGTGCTCGATCGGTTCGACTATCTGTCGACCGTGTCAGGCGGCGGCTACATCGGCGGCTGGCTGACCGCCTGGCTGCGTCGCGAGGGCACGTCGGCCGTCCTGTCGAGCCTCGATCCCGAGCAGGCCAGCAGCGCGACGAGAAGCACCCGGAGCCCGGTGGAGCGGGTGCGCGAGACCTCCCGGTTCCTGGCGCCGCAAGGCGGGGCGGTCTCGGCCGATGTCTGGACGCTGCTGGCGACGATGGGCCGCAACCTGATCCTGAACTGGCTGGTGCTGCTCCCGCTGATCGGCGCGGCGCTGCTGGTCCCGCACCTCTATTTCGCGGTCGTGAAGGCGCTCGAGATCAGCCAGCTGCCGACCGGAACGACACGCTGCTTCGCTCCAGACCAGCCGGCCGTCTGGCTGCTCGCCGTCACGGTCGTGGCGTTCGCGGTCCAGACCGGCTACATCGCCATGAGCTTCGCGGGACGGGGCGCCAGATGGTCCCAGCATTCATTTCTCCTGTTCGTGCTGGCGCCGTCGGTCATCGGCTCCGTCGCATTCACGCTGTTCTGGTCCGCGTTCCCGTGCCTGCCGACCCTGAACGGATACCTGTTCCTGGGCGCCGTCATCCCGGCGACCGGCTGGCTGGTGGTCGGCGTGCTGGCTCGTCCGAGCGTGCGCGCCATGCTCCTTGCGGCGGCGGCGTTGACGGCGTCCCTGTACGCCTGGTCGAAGCTGCCGGCGGATCTCGGCAGCTATGACTCGCGGGCGGCCGGGCTTCAGGTGGCCCTGCCGATCGTTTTCCTGTTCGTGGCCCTCGGGGTGATCAGCCGGCGGCTGACTCGCGATCAGCCGAATCAGCCGAGGGACGGCGACCCGCAGGTCGTCGTGAGGGGTCGCACGATCGCGGCGGCCCTCGCATCGGGCCCGGTGCTCGGCGGCGGCCTGTACCTGCTGGTCGTGCGCGACTTCCCGTTCACGACCCCCTTCAGCGAGGCGTATGCGGTCTTCGCCGTGCCCGCGATCCTGATGATCTGGGCGCTCGCGACGGTGCTGTTCATCGGGCTGGCCAGCGCGGACTTCTCGGATGCGGCGCTCGAGTGGTGGAGCCGGTGCGGCGCCTGGATCGGCATCGCGGCCGCGGCGTGGCTCGCCGCCTTCGTGTTCGACTTCTATCTCGCCGACCTCGTGGAAGCCGGCATCGGCTTCGCCAAGTCCGGGCTCGGCATGACCGGCATTTCGCTGGAGCTGCAAGTGGCGGTGATCATCCCGCTGCTCAGCTCGGTCGCCGGTCTCCTGGCGCGATCGAGCCCCGTCGGTCGCCCGCCGTCGCGTGTCCGTCTGACACTGCAGGCCGTCGGCCTCCCGCTGGTGATCCTGGTACTGCTGTCGTCGATCGCGTGGGCCGATTCGCGCGCGCTCGGCGTCTACGGGTCGCAGGCCTTCGGGATCGGCGCACGGTGGATCGACCCCGCGTCGGCGGTGACGCGACTGACGCACGTCCTGGGCCTGGGCGGCGGTCTGCTGTTGATTGGCCTCGTCATGAGCCGCTTCGTCCCGGTGAATCGCTTCTCGCTGAACGGCATGTACCGCGAGCGGCTGATCCGCACGTTCCTCGGCGCGTCCAATCCCACGCGCGAGCCGAATGCCTTCACCGGCTTCGATCCGCGGGACGACATCCGCATCCACCAACTCGCCGGCGTCCGACCGCTGCACGTCGTGAACGCGACGCTCAATGCGTTGTCGGCCACCGAGTTCGGGCGGAACGATCGCACGGCGCAGCCCTTCACGTTCTCGCCGCTTCACGTGGGCAGCCGCCAGGCCGACTTCGGCTATCGCGCGGCCGCAGGCTATCACTCGGACCGGGGCGACAAGGCGCCGGGGCTCTCGCTGGGCCTGGCGCTCGCCGTGTCGGGCGCCGCGGCGAGCTCGGCGATGGGCATCTACTCGTCGAAGGCGCGTGCGTTCCTGCTCACGCTCGCCAACGCGAGGCTGGGCCTGTGGTTCGGGAACCCGGCCGACGACTCGACCTGGTGCGCCAGCGAGCCGCCGCTCGGCGTCGGGCCGCTGGCGCGCGAGATTCTCGGCCTGACCACCAAGGGCAGCCCCTTCGTCTACCTCTCCGACGGCGGACACTTCGAAAATCTCGGGCTCTACGAAATGGTCGCCCGTCGCTGCCGCTTCATCGTCGTGTCGGATGCCGGCTGCGATCCCGATTACACGTACGGCGCGCTCGCTGACGCCATCCGGCGGATTCGACTCGACTTCGGCATACCGATCGAGTTCGGGGCGCCGCTCGCGGCCACGCATGACGGTGAGGGCAGGGGAAACCCGCACGGGGCGATCGGGGCGATCAGATACGCCTTCGTCGACGGCCCGGCCGCCCCTGACGGCACCCTGGTCTACATGAAGGCGACGTTGTCGGGCACCGAACCGGTGGACGTGTGGAACTTCGCGAAGAGCAACCCGGCGTTCCCGCACGATCCGACGACCGACCAGTTCTTCGACGAAGCGCGCTTCGAGAGCTATCGATCGCTCGGCTTTCACACCGTGAAGGCGCTGGCCGGCAACGGCTTCCACGGGGAGGGCGGCGTTCAGGGGTTCTGCGAGGCCGCCCGCCGCTCGCTGGCCGATCGTCACGCCGCGCCGGCATCGCCGATGCCCGTATCGGCGCCCGGATCGATGCAAGCGACGGGCTACGCGTCGGGTCCCGGGACGGCACATGGCTGAGTACGCGAGGGCCGGAGTCCGGCGGACGGCAACCGGCGGCGCGCGCGGCCGGGCCGGGCCGGCGTCGCGGAGTGCCTTGAACCAGGCTCCGCCGGCGCGGGCCGTCGCGCAGCTGCAGCACGCGCTGAACCAGAGTCCGCGGGTGTCGCAATTGACTGGCTTGTCGGCCGCTCTTCAGGGGACGACGCACGTGCCCGTTCAGCTGATGTCCGCCCGACCAGATCGAGAACGCCTTCGCGCCGCCCAACACAACCGGGTCCGGTTTCTGGCGATCCTGATGGTGGTGGCTGCCAACATCGCGAACGGCAATTACGCACTCGAAGACGTGGACGATCTGGTCCAGGGGCCCGATCACGGCGTTCTGGTCGACGAGGTGCGGAGACGGCAGGAGCTCCGGGCGGAACGGCGCGCCCAGGAGCAGCAACAGCGAAACCAGCAGCGAAACGAGCGACGCGGGCAGCGGCACCAGCGGGGCGGCTACCGGCATCGGTGATGCCGCCGCCCGGGCGCCAGGGATCTCGGCTGGTTGCCGCGCTGTCGCAAGAAACGGCAGAACCGCCGCCCGAGACGGTATACACTCCTGCCTTGGAGGCGAGAGACATGCCTGAGTACGCGCAGAAGACCGGAAAAGGTGTGAGTGGAGCGGACGCGGCGCGTGCCTGGATCCGTCCCGCCTCGCGGCTCACGTCGTCGACTTCGACCGGGAGCCGCGACGCCTCGGCGCAGCCCCAGACGCTTCAGGCCGCGCTCAATCGGGCGCCGGCCGTGCAGGCGGTCGCGCAGCTCAAACGGACCCTCAATCAGCGCGCCCAGGTGGCGCAGCGCGAAAGCATCGACGAAGAAGAACTGCTGCAAGGGAAGTTCGAGACCGCACAGCGCGCCGCCGGATCGGCGCGTGAAGGTGCGCCGGACCAGACCGGGATGCCCGATCAGCTGAAGGCGGGCATCGAATCGCTGTCGGGGATGGACCTCTCGGACGTGCGCGTGCACGCGAATTCGGACATGCCAGCCCAGCTCGACGCGCTCGCCTACGCTCAGGGCAGCGACATCCATCTCGCCCCCGGACAGGAGCGGCACCTGCCGCACGAGGCATGGCACGTGGTCCAGCAGAGGCAGGGGCGTGTCGTGCCGACGCTGCAGATGCAGGGGGTGAACATCAACGACGACCGCGGCCTCGAGGCCGAGGCCGATCGAATGGGGGCGCAGGCCTCGCAACTGAAGAAGGACCGAACACGACCAGCGCGGTAGGCGGTCCCCGGGATGGCTGAATTCGCGCAACGAACCGGACGAGCGCGATCGCTCGCGCCAGCTCCGTCGAGGGAGGCTGACGCGGGCCCGCTGAAGCCGGCCACGCGGATGGGCGGGCTCGAAGGGCTTCAGACCGCGTTGAACGACGCCTTCAAGGTCGACTACGCGAGGACACCGGACCCCCAGCGCTCCACGACGCGGTCCGCGGCGGGGCCGCGACGCCACGCCGAAGGGCTGCCGGCCGGCGAATCCCCGTCGCCGGCCTCCACGCTTGCGCCGCTCCGAGCCGCACTGAACCGGGCACCGTCGGTCCGTTCCGTCGCGCAGTTCCAGGGCATCCTGAACGTCAGCCCGCGCGTCACCGCGCTGGCGCGGCGCTCGGACGCACTTCAAGCCACGCGCGGCGCACCCGTGGTGCAGCGCGCCGTGGTGGCGATCGACGGAGCCAGCGACGACGACACCTCGAAGGCGATCACGAGGAGCTGCTTCGCGAACCTGACCACGCGCAAGCGCATTCCCACCGACGGCGGCGGCCGAACGCCGAAGGGGTTTCCGGCCGGCGACGCGCGGGGAGCCACCTACGGTCCGGGCCCCGCGAACGCCGCCTTCGCCGGTCTCGCTGCCGGCGCCGATCGTGGCGACGTCACGCCGCAGGAATCGATCTACGTGCTCGGCCACGGGGACGGCGTCACGGTGGGAGGCCTCGACGCGTCCACGCTGGCGGGCAGGCTCGCGGGGTCGCTGGCGCGACTTCCGGACGTCTACGTGGGCGTCGTCAAGCTCGTCGCGTGCTACAGCGGATCGCTCGTGATGGACGGTCAGCGAATTATCGACCCGAAGACGAAGGCGCCGATCGACAAGTCCTATGCGGCGTCGCTGGCCGACTCGCTCACCGCGTCAAAGACGCCGACGTTCCAGCCTGCCGGCGCTGAAGGGATCGCGGGCATCGCATGGGTCGACGAGATCACCGGACAGAAGACCGGCCTCGATGTGCTGGGCGAGAAGGAGAACGTGCTGAACCCGGCGGAGCGCCTGTACACGGACCCGGCGAAGACCAAGGTCTGGTTCGAGGCGATGCTCGAGCCGGTCCCCGAGAAGCGGCGGGAGCGCATGGAGCAGGTCCTCGGGCAGCAGCACGGGCCGGGCGAGGAGTCTCTCCCGGCGCGGCACATCGGCAAGACGGCGACGCGACGGTTTCCGACAGGCTGAGGGCGCGGCAGCGGACGCCCCGCTCGCCTACTCCGGCGCGCCGGCCGCCCGCGCCGCGGGCACGGTGCCCTGGATCGCCTCGCTGGTGAACGGGATCATCCGCAGCTTGTAGCAGACCATCGGCAGGTACTTCGCGCCGGCCATGCTCATGACGTAGTTCAACTGCGTGAAATCGAGGTTCACCATCTCGATCGTCAGCTTGTCGATGCGAGGATCGAGGGCCGGATCGGAGTCGTGCGTGAAGCGCGGGTGCTGCTGGAAGAAGCTGATCGTCCGCGAAATCATCTCCAGGCCGTCCGCGTACCGCTGGTTGTAGAAGTTGGCGAAGAACATCACCCACACATTGATGAAGCGCGGCGCGGCGACGCTGGCATACGCGACGCCGTTGAGCTGCGCGGTCCGCCCCTGCGTGCTCATCGACGTCTCGTACTCGACGTTGGCCAGGAACATGACGATCTTGTTCTCGGCGCCGGCGAAGGGATGCCCTTCGGGGTCCACGAGATTGGCGAGCACGACCCAACCGTCACTCCCCGGATCCACGCTTCCGAGAAACGCGTTCAGCCGGTTCCTGATCAGCTCAAACGCCTGTTGAATCATCGCTCCTCGTTTCCGCCGCTACTTCAGGATCTTGCCCTCTTTGTGCAGTTCCTTCCGAATCCCCTCGAACAGATCCTGCGGGCCGATCTCCTGCGGCTCGCGCACGATCGCCTTCAGGCACGCGAAGCGGAGCACGTTGACGATGCTGCCGCCGGACAGCTCGTAGTCGAGCGCCAGGCGCGCCAGGTCCACGTCGCGGGACAGGCGATACGGCTTGTCCTTGAAATTGTCCTCCCACAACCGCCGCCGCTCGTCGGGCGCGGGCATCGGGAAGTGGACAATCGACTGAAACCGGCGCGAAAACGCCTCGTCGAGGAACGACCGGGCGTTGGTGGCGAGAATGACGATACCCGGAAAATCCTCGATGCGCTGCAGCAGGTACGAGACCTGCTGGTTCGCATGTCGATCGTTGGCGGTCCGCGATTCCGTGCGCTTGCCGAAGAGCGAGTCGGCCTCGTCGAAGAAGAGAATCCAGTCGTGGTGCTGCGCACGATCGAAGAGTCCCGCCAGGTTCTTCTCGGTCTCGCCGATGTACTTCGACACCACCTTCGACAGGTCGATGCGATACACGGGTACGCTGATGCGCTTGCCCAGGAGGGTGGCGGTGAGCGTCTTGCCCGTGCCCGGCGGGCCGTGGAAGAGGCTTCTGAACCCGGGTTTCAGGCGCTTCTTCAGCATCCACCCGTTCATGAGCGCCGCTTCGTGCGTCGCCCACGCCACGATGTCCTCCAGCTCGTGCCGCGCGGGCGCATCGAGCACGAGATCGTCCCACTCGTACGGGGTCGTGAGGTGCTGGGCCGGGAACTCCGCGCTGAACCGCGGCAGGTACGAGCCGCCGGTAATCAGCATCTCCAGGTACTCGACCGTGAGCTGCAGCTGGGCGGACAGGGCCGGCTCCTCGTCGTGCCGGCGGTCCAGGTGCAGGATGTTGTTCCGATAGAGATAGTGATTGTCGCGAAAGAGCGCGTGGTACCCGAGCCGGGCCGCGATGTCGCTGCCAGCCAGCAGGAACATGGCGGTCTCCCCCGTCGGCAGGAATCCGCCGTGCGACTGGCCGACGACGCCGCCAAATTCGGTGAACCGCCGCTGGATCGACTCGTTCTGGATCAGAAACGGGTCGAGGACATCGGGGCGCACATGAGGGAGCAGCGCGAGGACCACGAGCAAGCGCTCGGCCGGCCCCATCTCGAACCGTCTGATGACGTCGCCGTACGGCGTCCTCGCGGCGGGAACGAGGGGCGCGGGCAGGAGCGCGACCGGGTCGCCGCCGTCCTGTCGCACGTGCTGGCTCAAGCGGCGGTCCATCACGTCGCGGAACCAGCCAATCTCCCGCTCGATGACCTGCGCGTTCCCGGGAATCATGTGCGACACGAGCCTACCACGTCACGAAGAGCGGAACGGGCATCCAGTCGTGCGCAACCGTGAAGATGGTCCATGGAATCTGATCCAGGAGGACGTCGACGGTCTTGCGCTGCACGTGAAGACGCCAGCCGGTCGGCGGATGATCGAGCCGTCCTTCGCGCTGCAGAAACGTCTCGCGCAGGCCCGCGGTGGACGTGTTCCCGATGATCGTCCAGTTTCCGATCACCGCCGTGAGCAGCGAGTCGCACAGCTCCCTCTCGGGGGGCGTCATCTCGATCCTCCGCTCGATGGGGGCGGCCAGGGGCACGCCGCACAGGACCTTGTTCAGGGACAGCAACGGCTCTGGCGTGTCGGTGCGCCCATCCACCAGATACTGGAGCAGGTGCACGGTGCGCGACACAGCGTCGGGCCGCACGCGGCGCTTCGCCTCCTGAACCGCCTCCAGCACGTCGAGCCGCTCGAACAGCTGCGGCAGGTATGCGCCGACGATGACGAGACCGGCGTTGGCGACATGGATCGGCTCGCCTCCGGGCTCTGGCTGATCGTCGATCATGCCGAAGGCCATGCGGCGGCGGGCCGGCCTGGGCGGCGTTTCCGGCTCCGCGCGGCGCCGTGCCGCGCTTGCCCCGGCCCCCGACTCGGCTCCGGGCTCCGGCGGCCGCCCGTGTCCCTCGGCCCCGCCGATCGGCGGTGATGTTGGCGGCGCCTCGAACCGGGTCACGAGCTCCGCGCCGCTGTCAGAAAGCGCGGCACGAAGCGGCGCCCTCCCGGAGCGCTCAGCCAGATCGATTGCCGTTCGCAGCAGTCGCCCGGCGAGGTCCCGGCGATCCGCCGGGCCGCCGGAGTCTCCGACGTGCTCGAGGCCGATGTACGTGAAGAATTCTTCGACGAGGCTGACCAGCGAGCGCTCGCCCTCCGCGACGGTCGAGAGAAACCCCAACAGGAACGACCACAGAGTCGTTCGCAGGTCCGACGCGGAGGCACGTCGGTGTCCGACATCGTCCCAGGCAGCCACGAGCGATTCGGCCGCGTCGGTCAGGGCGCGATGCCGGCGCGGATCGAGCAGATACGTGATGCGCGCGAGCTCGGGCTCGGCGAGCACTCGCACCCATCGCTCCCGAACGGCGGCATCCGCAGCGGCGCGCCGCACGATCTCGCGCACCCTGTCGGGCGCGGTGTCGACCAGTTCCAGCAAGACGTGCCGAAGCGCATCGTCGGACAGGCGAGCCGCGGGGGCTGACGGCTGCGCGGCGCCGGGGACGCGCAGTCGTGCGAGTGCCGCGGCTGCTTCGTCGGGCGCCCGAAAAGCGTCGAAGACCGGGACCTCGACGGTTGAACGCGCACCTCCCGCAGTCGGGCCGGAAACGGTGTGCGGAGGAGACCTCCGGGCGGTCGACCCGAGCGGCCCCAGAACGGCTTGCACCTCTCCGGGCGTGAACTCTCCGGCTCGCGCGAGGCGTTCGGCTTCGGCGATGAGCCGCTGACGCACTGGCGCCGCGAGCGTCGGGCCGAAGAGCCGGCCTAGCGCCACCGCGGCGACCGCCCCGGGGCGAGCCTCCTCGCCCGCATGATCGACCATGACGCCCAGCAGCGTCGAACGCGTCGCCTCATCGCCGCCCGGCCGGTCCTGGAGCGGCAGCGCCGGCAGGATCCGTCGCAGGAGCTGCAGGGACCTGGCGTCCGGTGGCGACAGCAGCGCGAGGGCCGACTCGAACACGTGCGCCGCGGCCGGTTCGGTCAGCATCATGGACGGGCGGACGCCGACCTCTCGCAGCCGCCGGAGAAGTGCCCGCGCCTCTCGCGGGAACCGCTCGACGAGCGTCCGCAGCAGGCTCGCCGAGGAAGGCTCCTCCGGCGGGCGGTGTCCCGTGCGCGCACGCTCGACCAGGACGGCCGCGATGCGATCCGGCTCCGGCGGCTGCTCGGCGTCGAGAGCCTCCGGGCGGCCCACCGCACCAAGTGCCCCGCGAACGTCGGCGACATCCTGCTCGGTGCACTGGCCGGCGCGCGCCAGACGGTCCGCCTCAGCGGCGAGATGTCGAGCGGTGACCTCGGATATCGTCGATCCGAAAAGTGCGCGGAGCATGTCTGCGAGCAAGGGCGCCCGCGGCCCGTCCTCACCCGCGTGATCGAGGACGACGGCCGTTGCCCTCGAGCGCGCCGCGTCCTCGTCGCCAGGCCGTTCGCGGGCAGGCAGGGACGCGACAAGCCGACGCAGGAGTATCAGTCCCGCTCTGGCGCGATCCGGCAGCGTCGTGAGGCTGCTCTCGAACAGGCGGACCGACGCGGGCTCCGACAGCAGCGCGGACGGTCGACGCCCGGCGGTGTGCAGGACGCGGAAGAAGTGTCGGGCGTCTGCCGGATGCGCGTCCATCAGGACCTGCAGCAGGATCGCTGACGAAGGCCCGGTGGCTCCGCCGAGCCCGCCCGGCCTCGCACGATCCGCGAGCACCGACTTGATCCAGCCTGCATCCTGCCGCCACGCGTGGTCCGATCCGGCAGACGTTGACGTCCCGACAACCTCCCTCAGTCCACCGCTCCCCTCGTCGAGCATGCGCACGATGGCGCGCGCGAAGGCCGCCTGCCTTTCGGCCAGGTGTTCACCGGCTGACAGGTCGCCGACCGCCGTCGCGCCGCGTCCGTCGATCGACGCCGCGGCGAGCAGACGCGCGATGGCGTCCTCGGACATCGATTGAATGGCGCGGAGCGCCGCCTGGAAACGCTCTGCGGGGGAAGCCGGAAAGATCGTCCGCAGGAGCCTGCGGGGCCACCCTGGCAGCGAATCGAGCAGCACGCCGAGGCGCAGCGCCGGTTCGGTGCCCGCGGTCCCTGCCAGCGCGGCGCTCCAGGGCAACACGCTGTGACGCAGGTAGTACTCGAGCGCGTCGGCCTGATTGTAGAGGCGGACGCTCGACTCCTCGGACGGTACCTTCCACTCCGCCAGCGTGTCGGTCAGATTGCGGACCCAGGCCGCTACACGGGACTCCCGGTCCGCCGGGCCGAGTCGCGCCTCGAGAGGACTTCGGCCGGGCACCGCCGCCGGTTCGACGACGAGGGGCTCGGCGCGGTCAGCATCGAGGACCTGGACCAGAAGCCGCAGGACGGGCTCACTGAGCTGATGGACCAGGCGTCGAAGCACCGCCGCATCGTCGCGACGGCGGCGCAGGAGCCGGACAACGCCGTCGGGAGCAGAGGCCAACGCCTCTGCCATGACCGCGTCCAGGTCGAAATCCGATGCCGCCGCCCAGAACGGCAATGTACCGGTCGACAGGTACTGGTCGAGCAGATCGAGACGCGCTTCTTCGGCCGACTGCACGAACTGCTCTGACGACGGCTGCCTCACGATTTCCCGGACGACGCTCTCGAGGGCGTTGCGCAACTCGCGCTCGAGCCGCGAGCTCGCCACGTCCTCGAAGTCCGTCGTGAGGTGGAGTGTGCCGAGATCGAGGCTCAGGCTCGCGATGCGGAGATGCTGACCCGTGGCGGCATATTCGTCGAACACGCGCTCGATGACGTCGAAAAAGACGGTGCGATTCAGACTGGCCAGCCGCGCCTGCAGGGCCATCGCGAGCGCTTCGGAATCCGTATCGACGCGAAGCGTCTCCGTCTGGATGCGGTGGCACTCTGTGCCCATCACGATTGCGCTGAGAGCAGGAACTCTCGCAGCTCCCGACAGGCCTTCTCCAGGCCGCCGCGGTGGCCTCGGGCAGCGAGCCTCTGCTGCCACCCCGCGTGAAGGCGTTCGAACTCGGCGACGTGGCGAAGCCTCAGAAACCAGGTGTTCATCACGACGTGCGCCGGCGTGCCGGCGCGAATCACCTGACGCACGTACCGCCGGTACCCCGCATCGTTGGCCTCGCGACCGGGCAGGCACACGACCGCGGTGGCCGTCATGCTGTACTCGAACCCGGTGATCTCGTCGTCGGGCTGCGGAGGGCGGCCGCCACGTAGGAGCACGTGTTCGACGATGTAGAGCCGGCGCGCCTTCTGCCTGAGCACGCTCGCCAGACGTCGGCAGCTCCTCGCACCGGCGCGGGCGCTCTCCTCGTCCTCGTAGCGTCCGACCAGCTGCCATGCCGGCTGCAGAGGCGCCCTGCAGACGACGGTGACCCGTGGGTCGCCCGGAAGCGTGCCGGTCCGGTAGCTCCCGAAGTCGGCAGCGGCGACGAGCAACTCCTCGTTCATCGCGATCGGCCGGCTCTCGCGTGCGACCGACCGCGAGCCGGCGAGGGCGACGGGCATCGGCTCGAAATGATCGTCGATATACGACGAATGCACCCGCATCAGCCCGTACTCCGAGGGCGATGGTGCATCCTGCAGTGACACGCGAAGCTGGGCGAGCAGCTGGGCGAGCGGTGGAGGCGGCGTGAGGTCCATCCCGAGCTGGAGACGCGCCTTGAGCTCGAGGCCGGCCACCCGGCGTGCCGGTCGCCGGGCGAGACAGTCGCCGCCCCGCCCGCGATCGCGGCCGACGCGTGTCAGACGGCGGAGGAGCTGGAGCTTGACGCGAAGCCCTTGCGCGCCGCTCGCCGACACGGAGGCGACGGGGCTCGACGCGGGCGTCGGAACCAGCGCGTCGGGACCCTCGCCGTAGGTGGCGAGCATGAAATCCAGGAACCGGTTGCGGCGCTCCAGCAGCCTCTCGCGGCGGTCGCCGAGCGTCGCGAGGTCCGTTCGATACGAGTCCTTGAGCAGGGGAGCCACATCGGGAACCAGCGTCGTTCCGGCGGAATCGCACGCGTCGAGATACTGGCTGAACGCGCGCTCGCGCCGCCCGCGGCGGATGGCGCCGAGCTCCTTCAGCCCCTCCAGCCTGGCAAAGGAATCGGCCAGCAGCTGTTCGAACGCCAGCAGGTAGCCCTTGAACTGCCGCGCCTGAGCCCGGCGGCCCGGCGGCGCTTCGGACCCGACGCCATACCTGTTGACGCCGTAGACCGACGGATACTGCTCCTGGATCGACACGTAGCTGCCCACATCGGCGTACCGCCCCCTGGGCACGGCCAGCAGGCGGTCGGCCTCGGCGTGGAGGTCGGTACCTGACGACGGTGCTCGCCCCACAATCGGTCCAGCTCCCGCTTGACCAGAGCCGCGTTCGGCGTGCACTCCACGCCTTCGCGCATCACGCGGACACTGAAGCGATCGCCGATTGGATGCGTGTCGAGGCGTAGAATGCGGCCCGACGGCACCGCGAGCGCGGCTGATCCGCCCGCCTGAATGACGGCGCCGTCGATCGCGAGCGAGACGTCCCGCACACCGGATATCCCGTCGGTCCCGACGATACGCTGCATGACCTGACTGATCGTGAACGCCGTCGGCCGTTCTTCGAGCTGATCGTCGCTGATGAAACCACGGCGCAGCGCGGGACCCGTGAAGACCGCGGCGGGCGTGGCGCCGGTGTCGAGCAGCGCCTGGAGCGGCTGCCGGCGCAACTCCGGCGCGAGCAGGTTGGAGACCCTGTAGAACAGAGCGGCGAGGACCGCTTCGGGCGCATGATCGCTGTCAACCCCGATCGTCGCCTCCAGCACGGCCTGCACGGGCTCGAGGATCCGGACCGCGTGCAGGTCCTCGCACAGGCTCCTGTGGCTGCCGTAGATCCGGCGCACGCGGCGGCGCGTGCGGGCGAGGCTGCCTCGATCGAGTCCGGGGGCATACAGCTCGACATCGTAGAGGCCGTTCGCGCCCAGGCGTGACGCGGCGCGGCACGGTGCCAGCCAGACGTTCGCGACCCCGTCCACGCGATCGGCGATCAGCCTGCGGTAGTCTCCGATCGTCACCGGGTTGCATGACAGGATGGCGCGCGGGGCAAACAGCGCCTGGCCAGGACCGTCGATGTTCGCGTTGTCGCGCGGGGTGAGCAGATCCTCGATCGGCCATTGCGCGCGGTAGGACAGTTCCGTCAGCGCGTAACAGAGCTGCTCGAGCGTCGTGACGCCCGGATCGTGTTCGTTGAAGTCGGTCCAGACCCTGCCTGCCAGCTTTTGAATGATCTCTTGGCCTCGCGCCTTGAGCCAGACATAGTCCAGACCCTGATTCGCCGGTTCCAGGCGGATGAACGTCCCGTCTATCGTCGGCATCAGTACCCTTCCTGGACCGAGGCGGCGACCGCCGCTTCGGCGCGAATCTCGTGGACCGCGGCAGTCGTGAGGAAGCAGCACTCCGGCTCGGACGCGAGCGGCTCGGCCGGGTCGTATCCAACGGCGATCGCAGTCACCAGATCCACGTAGCTCCTGGACTGGATGAACTCGGCAAGCTCCGGCTCGGACACCGCGCGGTCGCCTCGGACCTCGCTTGGCCACGGAGACAGATACGTCCTGATCTCCCCGCTCAGCCTGTCTGCCAACATTCGCGGATCCTCGCGATCGCGCCATCGGACTGTCGCCGTGACTCTCATCCGCACGAAAATCGGATTGAGCACCTGGACGCGAACGAATGGGCCCGCCGCCTGCTGCAGCACCTGCGCGATCGAGGCGAGCGTGTCCGCGCTCGACGTCGGCGCCGTTGGATCGACCACCTCCGGGCTCGTCGGGCCAGGCACCACGATCACGCGGACAGCTCCCGCACCGCCCTCCTGCTCACCAATGCGTCGGGCCCGGGCAGGCAGCGTCCGGACCTTCCACACCGTTGGAAAGCATTCGAGCACGAGGCGTTCGTAGTCCCAGGCGACGATCGCGCGATTCTTGTGTCGGAGCCGTTCGCTCATCCGCACGGAGAAGGCGCGATCACTTTCGGCCGCACGGCCGCCGAAGGACGCCGCCGGCTGCGTGACGCCGCCGATGCCTTTCACGGGCTTCGCGAGGGCGGTGATTGTGCGCGGAGGCAGCGCCAGATCGGCACCACCAGCCTCGTCGCCGGCGGCCTGCCGCGTGGCCCTCACGGCCTGCGCGTAAATGGCGAGCACACGAGGCACGTCAGCCGGCCGTTCGACGAGGGCGGCGCGGATCCACCGAAGCCCGCCCGGCAGCACGGTGCTGGCGCACAAGTCCTGAGAGGGAGGCAGGCTGAGCGTGACGATGCCGGAGGTCTGCAGGCCACGGGTCCCATCGGCGCCGGACGGCGAAGGGAGCGACAACCAGCGATTTGCCGTCAGGCAGGCCCACGAGATCGCCGGCGGCTCGACGCCCCGGGCCTGGCCCATTCGCAGATACAGCGGGAGTGTCCGCGGACCGTCGAGACGCGAGAACCCGAGATACAGGTTGCCCGCATATGCGAACGCGGGCAGCAGCGCCGGGACGTCCGGGCCGTCAGGATCGACCTGACGATGTCCGTCGAAGGGAAGGAGGTGCGCAAAGACGGTCGCGGGGCCGCTCGCCGAATAGTCGAACGACAACGCCTCCGCCTGCGGCAGATACGGCGGGTTCGGGCGGACCTGCCGCTGTTCGCCGTGCAGGCATCTGTCCTTGCAGGCCTTGACCGCGCTGTCGTGCCTGGCGCGCAATTCGAGAATGCACTTCGTCAGGTTCGTCCGCACGGTCCGCCGGTAGCTCCATTCGCTGTCGTCGGCATACCCCGCATCGCTGTCCCACACCCACGAACCCGCGAGGAGAGCGAGATCGCAGCGTTCGAGGCGCGGCGACGCTGCGTCCGCGCCCACCTCCGCCGCGGCGGCCTGCAGTCGCGCTCGGAGCACGGCGCAGGCCGACAGACGGTCCAGCGCCGCACCGCGCCGGCACTCCGCCAGCTGCGCCTGGAGGGCGTTCACCTCCTGCGGCGCCAGGAGACCCTGCCAGTCGGCGAGGCACGCGGCCAGGCTCTCGTGAGCCACGTCGGCCAGCCGGTCAAGCGTCGCCGTCTTGTTCGAGGCCACGGCCTCGGCGCGGGTCCGCAGGCCCCTGAAGGCGCGGCTGGCCTCGACCACGCGACCCCGGATCCCGGTCTGCGACAACGGCGGCAGGACGCTCTCGAGACTCCGCGCGGCCTGCAGCAGGAACGCATATTCAGCCTGGCACGACGCCTCGCACGCCGCGTCGGTCCCGACGGGTGTGGCCGCGTGCAGAACGTTCTGCGCGTAGAGGCTGTTGCCGAACGCGTACGACGGGGCAATGAGCTCGAGCCGAATCGAACCCTGCGTCTCACCGGCGTTGCCGACCGCCTGAGTGGACGGAATTGGCAGCTCGGCGAAGAGCGTCTGGTTCGACAGCTGGCGATCGGGGTCTGGAATCGGACCCGTGGACCCGGCCACCGTACAAAACAGATGATGCTCCGAGCCACCGGCCGGCCCCACGCGTCCCGGCACGCCGCTTCCCTC
The DNA here is from genome assembly GCA_963840225.1 of uncultured Acidobacteriota bacterium. Taxonomy (GTDB): domain Bacteria; phylum Acidobacteriota; class Vicinamibacteria; order Vicinamibacterales; family CAVVIG01; genus JBLMXQ01. The sequence continues at coordinate 1,020,093 of CAWIYH010000002.1, read as the reverse complement.
GACCATCACAGCCGCCCTGAACACCTGGTTGTCGAAGAGGCCTTCCTGCGGAAGCCCGTTCGGACCGATGACGTAGCCGCGGTAGTAGCCGTGAAATCCGGTCTCGTCGGCCGGCAGGGCGAACCACCTGATTCGAAGGGCCAGAGCGCTCGGATCCTTCACGAACAGCTCAGGCTCACGCAGCCTCAGGTACGAGCCGACCGCGGGCACGGCACCAAAAACCGGGAACGGCTTCGTGGTGTCCACCAGGCCGAGGGAAATCTCGACCGAGGCGGGCACGAGCCCCTCGACCTGAACGCGTACATCGACCGCGGCGATGGTCAGTCCCGCCAGGACCGACAGCGGGTACACGCCGAGTGTCACCCGCCCCTCGGCCAGCGCAACCCGTTGCTGCCGCAGGTGTACGCGCACGGCCGGGCGCTCGAGGGCAAGAGGCGACTCGGGAAACGGCGCCACGGGCGGCTCGTCGGCTCCGAGCGTGAAGCGAAGCGCGAACCCTGGATTGCCCCGCCCGGGCAGGAGGTCGACGGCGTAGGCGTCGACCGGCAGCCACCCGGTCCTTGTGGACACGCTCAGCGCGAACGCGCCCTCGAGAAGTGTCCGCAGAATCTGATCGTTGTCGAGCCCGGTGGCCGCACTGAGGCGGTTCAGCACCTCGTTGCCGGCGAGCGGACCCGGTGCGCACCGGATCTCGATGCCGACGCTCCGCCTGCCCGCGCGGAGCCACAGCACCGGCGTCGCGACGGCGAACCCGATCGCGGCAGGCTCGTCGTCGGCCTGCCCGAACGTGGCGAAACCGGCCGCGTTCGCCTCATCGCGCGTCAGCTGCTGCGACACGATGCGCTCGACCACCTGGCCGGGAGCGCCCGGCAGCAGTGGACCGGTCACCCTCCGCACCGTTCGGACCATCGCCAGCGTCGCGTCGGTCACGGTGAGGTCGTCGCACGACACGAACGTCCGCTGGCGGCCCTGCGCGTCGGTCCCCGCCAGGAGCCGTGTGTGCGCGGGGATTGCCACCGACATGGGTGCAGGACTCGCGGCGGCATCGAATGCCACGTACACCGAATCGGGCTCAGCGCCCAGGTTCGCGTCGCGCAGGACACGCCGGAAGTAGAAGTCGGCCCGTCGAGTGCTGAACTCGTTGATCGATTCCTGCGCGATCGCGAGGAGATGGACGAACGCCACGAACAGCGCCACGTGAGGGCGATGGCGACCGTTGTCTTCGTCAAGAATCGCGGCGATCAGCCCGGGCGCGTCGACGGCCCATCGAGCGACGGCGTCCGCCATGGGCTGCCAGGCGCCGAGGATGTGGGAGGGCGCCGCTCCGTCGACCCTTTCGAGATCGGCGCCCGCCGAACCGACGACCTGATCCGCTTGAACGGCGTGGAGAGACCAGTAAGGACCGAAGCTCGCGTAGTCGCGGCCGTGCGAAGCCGGCCGCACGGCGTCCCAGGCCCTGATTCGGCGCAGCGCGTCGCCCAGGGTGTCACGGATGTCGGCGGCGATGCGCGCGTGCACGAGGCGGGCGGTCGGGCTGTCGTCGCGGGCATCCATGGCGTCCAGCCAGCGATCGATCCGGCGAGGCAGTTCCAGGGCCGACTCGAACAACCGATCGAACAGCGCACGTCTTCGCTCCTCTGTGCGTTCTTCGCGAATCGTGCGCGCCAGCGTCGTCAGTTCGCGCTCCATCCGCGCAACATCCGTCCGGGCGATCGACGCCAGGACCAGCACGGGATCGTGCGCGAAGAACGCGGACCAGTCGCCGTGGACGGTGTTCTCGAGATCGAAGTAGTTGATCAGGCGCCCGAATCTGGCCGCGAAATCGATCAGCTCGGGCAGCGACCGGTCGTCGGGCCTGGCATAGCCGGGGCCGAGCGCCGGCCTCCACCGGTCGCGCTGGCTTCCGGCCGTATTCAGGACGGCAGTGGGAGCGTCCGGATTCATCGCGTGTTACGGAGCCGGCGGCGCGATCGTCCCTTCGCGCACGTAGAAAGGGTAGACGAGGTTGCTTCTGGCGTTGGTGCGCCGGATCGTGTACTCGACGGAGATGTTCACCAGGCCGGCGACGACAGGATCCACCTGGGCGACGACGCTGTCGACCGTCACGCGCGGCTCCCAGTTGAGGATCGCCTTGCTGACGATCTCCTGGATCTCGGTCATCGTCGTCACGTCGAGCTGCTCGAATACCATCTGCCAGAGCGCGCAGCCGAACTCCGGCACCATGACACGCTCGCCGGGCGCGGTGGAGAGCAGGATCGACAGGCTCTCGCGGATGTCGTCCACGCCGCTCACCATCTCCACGCCGGACGATTCGCTGGAGAACGCGGGCGGAAACTTCCATCCGGTGCCCAGGAACTGGGGATCTCGGTCGGCCACCGCCCTAGCCTCCGATCATCACGGTCGGCAGTCCCAGCGCGATCGTGCCGCCGTGCGCGGTGGAGTCCCCCATGCGCGCCGCCGGCATGCCGCCTATCAGCACGGTCGCCGACCCCATCACGATGGTGTCCGGCGGCCCGACGCAGACCGCCATGTCGCCAACACGCGCGGCCGGCAGGCTGCCGATGAGCACCGTCGGCGCGCCTGGTCCGGACACCGGTCCCCCCACGTGCGGGATCGGCGGGACGCCGGGCGTCACCATCGGACACGTATGCAGGTCGGTCACTCTGGCGGCAGGTGGCATGACGCTTCAGTTGATCTTCACGAGCCCGCCCTCGACCGTGACCATCCCGGACGCTTTCAGCTCCGCGCTCGCGCTGCCCTGCACCGACATGGTCGTCTGCGCCTTGAGCTGGATCTGCAGCCCTTCGCACGTCGCGTTCTGGGTGGCCTTGATCGAAAGGTTCCCCTGCGGCGTGATCGTGATGTTGCCCTTGGCCTTGAGATCGAGATTCGACGCGCTGTCGATGGAGACGCCCTCCTTGCCGAGCACGATCGAGTTCTTGTTGCTGTCGGTGATGCTGACCGACCCGGCCTTGTCGTCCAGGGTGAGGACGTGGCCGGCCGGCGTCTTGACGGTGACGATCTTGTCGGTGTCGTCGAAGGTCATCTCCATTTTCGAGCGCGTCTTGAGCCCTTTCACCGTGTTCTGCTGGTCGGGGGGATAGGATGGGGCCAGCTTCGCGCTGTAGAGGCTGCCGAGCACGATCGGGAATCGAGGGTCCTCGTTCATGAAGGCGACGATCACCTCGTCGCCGACCTCGGGATAGAACGCCGCCCCCACGCCGTTCGAGGCGTAGAAGGTTGCCAGACGGGCCCAGACGCCGGTGTTGTCGTCCTGGACGAGCGGCAGCGTGACGAGCACGCGGAAGGCGCCGTCCGGATCCTCGTGGATCTGCTTGACGACGCCGCTCTGCAGCCCGCGGACCGGCGCCAGGTGTCCCGACGCGGGAGCGAAGGCCGCTGGGTGCCGTTCGGCGTGCCAGCCGGCGGGCAGGCCGAAGTCCACGGCGGTGGTCCACAGGCCCGCGCGGACGGCGTGATGGACCCCGCTCACGAACACCGTCCCGTTGAACCGATCGCCCAGGCCCGCCAGCTCGATCGTCCCGCCGGTCTTGGCCAGCGCGCTCCCCTGGAAACGCACCTGGCCGCAGATCTTGGCCAGCCGGGATCGCACGAGCTCGGCCGATGCCCAGGCCGTGAGGTCGTCCTGGCTGACGAGCCCGCCCGTCACCCGCGCGAAGGTGCTGACGCCGAGCACCTGGGCCAGCGTGTCCGACGACACGTTGCCTGCCTCGGCGAGACTGCCGCTCGCCGTCCCCTGGATGACCGCCTGCGTGGAGCTGTCCCAGGCGTAGTTCTTGATCGCGCTCGCGGGCAGCTGGCTGACCGCGTCCATCTCCGCCCGCAGCTCGAGGATCGACTCGCCGTACGTCACCAGCAGCGCGGCAGCCGCCGAGGTGTCCGGCGCCTTGACGGTGACCTTCCCGGCGTCGGTGACGACGAGCATGCCGTTCATCTCGGCGCGCGCCAGCATCGTGTCCCAGTCGGTGGCGTCGAACTGCACGATGGTCTCGTGCTCGACCGTGGTCGCCGTGACGTCGCTCGACAGGCCGTGGTTGCCGATCAGCGTGGCGATGAGGGCGCTGTCCTTGACCTTCTGGGAGACCACCGTGGCGCGCGCGACCGTCATCTTGACCGCGGCGTCGGCCACCTCCACCACCAGCGTGGAGGCCGAGTTCTGCGGAATCTCGATGGCGTGCCTGATCACCATGCCGGAAAAGATCGGCGTGAGCTTGCCGTCGTACCCGCCGGAGATCTCGATGTCGGTCCCCGGCAGAAAGTCCGGCGCGCCGCTGGCCGGGAACGTGGCGTCGGCGGCCGAGCCGTCGTACAGGACGATCCTGGCCCTGGGGACCTTGTTGACCGCGTTCCAGGTGTCGATGGACACCACCTGGTAGGCGCTGTCGATCACCGCGCCACCCGCCTTGATTTCGAACGTGACCAGCCCCGCTTCGGCGAACGGCGATGCGGCAGGGCTCATGCCGGTGAGGTTCGGATCGGCGGAAACAGGAGCTGCATCCCCGGCTCGATCCGCCTGAAGCTGGCGAGGCCGTTGACGCGGGCGACCGCGGCGTACGGGACGCTGGTCCCGTAGATCCGGTAGCACAGGAGCGGCAGCGTGTCGCCGGCCTTCACGGTGACCAGGTGCGACATGTCGGGCGAGGAGTTGTTGGCTTCCTTGGCCAGTTCCGCGGCCGACGCGTAGCCGGCGAGGAGGACGTCCGCCTCCGCGCGAACCGGAGCGCCCTCGGGCTGGAAAAGCGTGTACTTGAGGCCGAGCGTCTTCAGCTGGCACCTGAACAGCAGCGTGCCCCACTTCACCTTGAGGAAATTGGGTCGGTGGCTCTGGCCGTTGTACTTGAAGACGAGATTCCGGAAGTCGTCGATCTGCTGCTGGACGCTCGAGGAGCCACTGGCGGCGGGCGAGCCCGGAACGACGCCGGTGCCGTCGAACGTGATCTTGAACGACACCGTCTCTTCGCCCATCCGCCTGAACTGCGTGAAGGTGCCGTTCTTCCCCTGACCTGTCGAGTCGTTGTACTGGATGCTGTAATTGTGGTTGTAGGTGTCCGGGTTGATCAGGACGTCGTATTCGCCGACCTGGGAGCTGAACTTGTTGTCGCTGTAGGCGACGATGCTCATCTTCTTGAGGGCCATCCTACGGCTCCCGCTCGGCCTTCAGCGCCTGGAGCACCCGCCGCACGCACTCCTCGATCAGTTCCTCGCGGTCTTCGTCTCGCCGCTGAGCGTCCGATCCGCCGCCGGCGCGCTGCGCGACGCCGTTCTCCGTGACGCGCATGGCGATGTCGATTTCGTTGATCTCGAGCGGCATGGGCTCCCGCGCCTGTTCAGCGTCGGGCCAGCATCGACTTGGCGATGCCGACCCTGGTTGTCTTCCTGGTCACGAAGGCGTAGGCCATCTCGAGCGACTCGACGACGATGCTGCTGTCGGTCGACTTGAACGGCGACGTCGTCCACTTCACCGGATAGGCGGACTGAAAATCCCAGACCACCATCGGCTCGCCGTCCGAGCCGAGCAGCATCACGAGGAGCCCCTTCACCTGGATCGGCGTGGTGAACTGCGACCCGATGGTCTGCTCGGCCCAATCGGCCAGATCGGACTTCCCCGACAGGAGTCCTCGTTTGAGCACGAGATTGGGGTGCCTGCCCCGTCGCGGCAGTTGGTGCGTGAAACGGTTTTCACCACCCTCGGCCAGCGGCTGCACTTCGAGCTCGCGATCGATCCCCGAGATGTCCTGGAAGCTCCCGTCGGTCTCCGACGACGACGCGGTCCCCCCCGGGCCGAGGACCTTCACCGCGAAATGGAACGCCGCCGGCGGGTAGTACTCGTCCATCGCCGATGCGCCTTACGCCGCCTTCACTTCCAGCGTCTCGAACGCGATCTCGATCGACTCCACGGCGACGTCGTTGCCGTCCGACTTCAGGTCGGTGCCGGTCACCTTCGTCGGCCACGCGTTGTTGAGCGTCCAGGTCATCTTGGGGTTGCCGCCCTCGTCGAGCAGGTTGATCACGACCACCCGGCGCTTGAACGATTCCCGCTTCTTGATCTCGAGATACCAGTCGAAGAACTTCGTGTCCTTGGCGAAGATGCCCTTCTTCATCGTCACGTTGCCGACGCTGGAGAGGCCGGGCATCTTGATCGGGGAGAAGATCGGGCTGTTGCCGTGGCGGTACTCGATCACCTTGGTCTCGGTCTGCAGGCCGGTCACTTCCTGGAAAATGACGTCCTTGTCGTCGCCCAGCTGAACCGAAAAATAGAACTTCGGGAGGGGCCACTTGATGTCGTCTGCCATCGCTGTCTCCTTCGACGGTTAGAAACCGGCCGAGCGTCCTAGGTGGTCGGCGCGCGATCAACCCGCCGATTCCATCTTCTGCTTGAAGGTCAGTTCGATGAATTCGGCCGGATGAATCAACTGCACGAGCACCTGGACCACCATGTAGCCTTCCAGAACATCCTGCGCGCTCATCGTCGTGCCGAGGCCGCAGTTGACGACGAAGGCTTCCTGGGGCGTCACGCCCATCAGTCCGCCGCGCGCCCAGAGGTTCTGCAGGAAGTTGGACACCATCGCGATGACCGACACCCAGGTCTTCCCGTCGTTGGGAGCGAACACGAACGGATTCATGGCGGCCTTGATCGACTGCTCCATGTAGATCAGCGTCCGGCGGACCTGCACGTACCGATAGTCGTTGCTGTTCCCGTCGAGCGTCCGCGCGCCCCAGACGATCGGGCCGCGGCCGACGAAGTCGCGAATGACGTTGATGGCCTTGCCGTCGAGCGGCTTGTTGAGGTCGGCCTGCGTCTCGTCGTTGATCCTGAACGCCGGCCCGTCGACCGCGTTGAGCGCGATGTTGGCCGGCGCGTTCCAGACCCCGCGGGTGTTGTCGATGACCGTCATCACGCCGGCCATCGCCGCGCTGGCGGGCAGCAGATTGAACTGCCGGGCCGCCTTGTCGAACAGGTACGTGAGCTGCGGAAACACGTTGACCAGATCCTGATTCCGGGACTTGATGCCCGCCGCGTCGGTCGGAAAACCCTGCATCCGGCCCACCAGGAACTGGAGCTGCTTGGCGCCCGCCGGGTCCCGCTGCGCGAGGTCCTGGATCACGTTGGCCATCTTCGCCTGGAGCTCCTTCTGCCCCTTGTCGTCCGGCCATCCCTGCTTGAGCGTGGTCCTGACCGCCTTGAAGTCCTCGACACAGTTCGGAGCCGGCGGGTAAGCCTTCTGCCACTCCGCCAGCAGGTAGTCGGCCAGGTCTCCGGCCGGGAAGATCGTGTAGTCGAGATCGGCGGCCTTGACGATCGAGGTGTTCAGGTACGGGAAATAGGCCATCCCGTAGCTGAGGTTCTCGGTCCCCACCGAGGCGCGAAACGCCGTGATGGCGTTCCCGAGCGCCGGGCCCGGCGTGGCCGAGAACCCGCGCACCTGCGGCACGTCCAGGAGCGCCGCGCGATCCTGCTTGTCCTGCGCCTGCTTCATCATCGCCTTCGCGATCTCGCCGTATTCCGCGGCCGGCAGGAGCGACGCGTCGGGGATCACCAGCAGGGTCGGCCCCGCCGTGTCCTTGACCGACTCGAGCCCCTTCGTCAGCGCGTCGCTGGTGATGGAGGTCGGCGCGCCGGTGCCGTCGAAGTACGTCCCGACCGAGACGATGTAGCAGGGACCGCCGCCGTTCGCGTAGAAGAGGCGGAGGCAGTGGTAGAGCGAGAACAGCGGGAGGCTCGGAGTGAGCGCCGCGTAGATCGTCGACGCGCCGTCGGCGCTCTTGTAGGCGACGTCGAACGTGCCGGGCGCGGGTGCGCCTCCGCCCTTGGGAGAAGGAACCGCGGCCAGCGCGAACTTCGGCCGCGGCGGCTTTCCCTCCTCGCGGACGTCCAGCACGCCGCCGCCGAAGTACTGCTCGAATTCCATCATGGACGCGATCCGCACCGGCACGTTGACGGCCGGAACGCCGGAAATCTCGGCCCGCTCGGTGTACCCGATGAAGGCCGGCACGGCCGTCTCGACACCGACCGCCGACGGCGGAAACGCGCTGATCTCGCTGACGTACACGCCGGGCGTGCGGCGATTCTTGAAGTTCGGGTCTGCCATCGCGCTACTCCTGCTCCTGGGGGGCGTCTCCGGCGCGGTGGACCATGCTCGTCCCCCACTTCCGGCGGGCCGTCAGTCGACTCGTTCCTTCCGCGTCACACGTACACGAACATCTCCGAACACACGCCCGCGGCCACGCCCAGTTGCCCGATCTCGTCGCCGGTCAACAGCACGATCTGGTCGGGGCCCGGCACCGGAAGCCGCTCCACGAGCACGGCGTCACGCGTCATCCGCTCCTTCCGCCGGCCGCGAAGGCTCCAGCGGGCGGTCGAGCGGCTCGCCAGGGCGATCGGCACTTTCGACAGGAACCGGTAGCTCTGCGTGCCGTCAATCAGGAACTCGTCGAACGGCCCGAGAAACGTCGACGGGTCGATGGAGAGGCTGTCGAGCGGCCCGCTGCCGGACTGGGGAACGACATGGTACCTCCAGAACGTCCGGCGCGCCTCGAAGACGACTTCATAGCTCACGCAGCTCACGGGCGGTCCGTCGGCGCGCGGCATGGGACACGGCGATCCCGCCCCGGCGCCATCGAGGAAGATGTCGAGGACGGCGATCGGGATCGGACCGAAGTCGGCCGCCACCCGAATCAGGGAGCCTCCCGCCGCAGGAGGCGGCCCCATGTCGGGCCGCAGGCGAACAGGCGCCGGGGGCTCCCCCGCGCGATCTCGGCCACTCTTGCCGGGCAACTGGGGGTCGGCGACCACGCGGTTGCTGAAGTGAAACGGCGTCGCACGCGGGCTCGTGTCCAGGCTCATCGCCGTGACGCTGACGAAGTGAGAACTGGTGGGCACGAGCTCGAACGACAGGGGCTCGCGCTCGTCGACCAGGTCGCGGGCGTTCCAGCGTTGAGCGGTGTCGTACAACACCCAGAACCCGTCGCGTTGCGGGCGGAACGCCATGCCCAGCGCCTGCATCCTGGCCCTTGTGCGACGCGTGGGAAAGGGGTGGAACAGGTCGCCTTCCGTGCGCCGGCTGCCGTAGTACTCGTGCCGGAACGCGACCTGAAACAGGCGCTGGTAGTCGAACAGTCGGCGATGGGGCGGAACCTGAGCGTCCTGACCTGTAGCCAGAGGTGTTCCGCGTCGTATCGCCTCGTTCATGGGAGGCGCTCACAATGGCCAAAGCGCAGAGTTTTGTCAAGCCGTAAAACGAGGGATCCGCGCCGCGAGCAGAGCGCGACGTGAGCACTCAGCCCACTCGGACGTCACCGGCACCGCCTCATCAGTCGCCGCCGCACGGAACGTCGTCTCGTGGCATACTCCCTCCGGTCGTGCTGCAGACCGAACAGCGTGCCCTCGCCCCCAACGCCGCGGTCCTCGAACGGGAGTTGACCTGGCTGTCGGCGCTCGTGGACGCCAGCATTCGTCTGCACTTCGGGCAGGAGTGCCGGGTCCGCGACGTGCGCGAGATCGCCCCGCCCGCAGTGCTCGATCAGCCGGGCGCCTACGCGCAGGTGTTGAGCGATCACGGAATCACCTTCGACGAACGGGCGATTCTCGCGCTGGCCCTGGTGCCCCACATCCGACCACACCTGCTCGATCCGTTCCTGGCGAAGAATCCAAACATCGAGCGCGGCTTCACGGAGTTCGGCGGCATCCTGACGGGCACCCATGGCGGCTTCTGGCCGACGGTCGAGACCGCCGCGTTCATCCTGGCCGGCGAGAATCTGGAGCGCCGCTTCGCGGTGCAGGACCTCTTCGATCCTGATGCCACGCTGCGCAAGGCCAAAGTGCTCCAGCTCGACGACACGCCGATGGCACAGAGCCTCTTTTCGGCGCCGTTGACGCTCAACAAGGAGTATGTCGGACGGTTCATCACCGGTCAGCATCACAGACCCGATTACAGCAGCACCTTCCCCGCCAAGCGCATCTGCACGGCGCTCGAGTGGAGCGACCTGGTGCTGCCGGCGGCGATTCTCGACGAGGTGGAGGAGATCGGCGCGTGGATTGAGCACCGCCATACCCTGCTGGACGACTGGCAGCTTGCGAAGAAGATCAAACCGGGGTTCCGCAGCCTCTTCTACGGACCGCCGGGGACCGGCAAGACGCTGACGGCCGCGCTGCTGGGCAAGACGACCGGGCTCGATGTGTATCGGGTCGATCTGTCGCTGGTCGTGTCCAAGTGGGTGGGTGAGACCGAGAAGAACCTCGCCGGCGTCTTCGATCAGGCCGAAGCCAGCGACTGGATTCTGTTCTTCGACGAGGCAGATGCGCTGTTCGGCAAGCGGACGCAGACCGCCAGCGCCCACGATCGGTACGCCAACCAGGAAGTGGCGTATCTGCTGCAGCGGGTCGAGGACTTTCCCGGCGTGGTCATCCTCGCCAGCAATCTCAAGGGCAACATCGACGCTGCGTTCGCGCGGCGATTTCAGTCGATGATCTACTTCCCGATGCCGGGGCCCGAGGAGCGGCTGCGCCTGTGGCACGGCGCGTTCTCCGACCGTTCGAGGCTCGAGCCCGATATCGACCTGGTGCGGGTCGCCGAGCAGTTCGAAGTCAGCGGCGGCGCCATCGTCAACGTGCTCCGCACCGCATCGCTGGCGGCGCTGCGGCGCGGCACCCAGACCGTGCACCTGCAGGACATCACGGAAGGCGTTCGCCGGGAGCTTCGGAAAGACGGCAAGGTCATCTGAGGCTCGACGATGCTCGCCGCGAAGGTGATCCCATGAAATCGACACTCCGGTCGGGGCCGCAGAAACGACTGTCGACCGTCGCCGCCAGCCAGCGGCTGCCGCGGCGCGATGCCGGCCCCGGCCCGGATCCAACGGCATCCGTTGAAGACCGTCGGGGCACTTCGCTGTCGTCGGCGCCCCGCACACTGGTGCAGCGGAGCCGGCTTCGGTCCGCGTTCGGCGCCGCCCTTCAGCGCCGGAGCCCCGAGGTGAGGCAACAGGGCGTGCCGCATGGTGCACAGGGCACGGTGCAGCGAGTGCTCGCCGTCAACAACGCGATCGCCCTGGCCGACATCAACACCGTGACCAAGGTCGACGCCAAGGTCTGGGTGCTGGACGGCCACGCGAACGACCGGGTGGTCATCAAGATCGAGAACCCGGCCGGAGGGGAGACCGAAGCGCAGTTCGCAGGCCGCCACGAATACATCACGTGGCTCGCGCTCAACACGGCGCTCGCGGGCGTCCCGGACGCCTCCGCGGTGACGCCAGGGGAGCTGAACGTCCTCAGTGGCCTTGGCGTGCCCGAGGGGGGACGGCTCGGCAATCCGACGCTGCAGTCGCTCGCGGCCGCCCCTCACGGCCTGGTCTTCCTCAAGGTCGCGCATGTGCAGATGGGAAAGCACCTTCAAAAGCGGATCGACGAAGCCAAAGCCAGCATGCTGAAGGGCGGACGGGGCTTTGGCCAGAAACAGCATGCGCTCGTGGTGCTGATCAACACGCAAGCCACCGTCGAGGCGTTCGGACAGATCGCCCTGTTCGACCTGGTCGTCAACAATGCCGACCGATTCAGGCCCGACGGAACCGTGAATACGAAGAACCTCGACTTCAGCGCGGCCGACCAGCCGATGGCGATCGACAACCTGGATCCGAACAACAGGATCGACGTGGTCAGTGCCGTCGACCAGTGGGCCGGACGGGCCAGAGCCGTGAGCAGGGACGGCCGGAGCGGATACGCGGTCCTGCTGTTGCAACACCTGTTCGAGGAGGCCGGTCTCGATCCCTACGACGTCAACCGGCAGGATCTCCTGAGGGCGATTGGGAACTTCCGAACCGGCATGGCGACGGGAGTCGCCAATCTCAAGGCGCAGGAAGCGGCGCTTCGTGCCAAGGCGCTCGCCGACGGCGACCCGCACCGGCAGGCGCTCGGCAATCGGATCGCCGATCGAATCCAGGCGCTCCAGCCCTAGTTGAAGGTGCCCGAACCGACCGCAGCCGCCTGAGGCAGGCGTGCTATGATGGCGCCGCTTACACAGGTCCATTCTGTCTCGCATGTATTGCCTGCCGCACATACGGATCAATGGACCCGTCCGCCGGGCGGCGCTCGCGGCGATCGTCACCGGGATGTGCCTCAATCCGCTGGCCGTGTCCAGCGCCGCCGCGCAGACGACCGGGTGGAGCGATCGGGCGTTCGTCAACGTGAACACCACGTTGCAGGTGACCTCGACGCCTCTGGACGAAAATCTGGCGCCGATCATCTACGCCGAACGCGCCGTCCTGACGACGACGCACACCCGCAAGGCGCGCCAGCTGACGATCGAGCCCGCAGGAGGCGTTCGCCTGTGGGGAAATCTTGGAGTGGGTGCGGCGCTCGAACGGCGGGCGGCCGACGAGACGGCAACCGTCCGCGGGCTGATCCCGCATCCCACGCTGTTCAACCAGCCGCGTGTTGCCGCCAAAGACGCCCCCTTCAAGCGATCCGAGCTGACCGTTCACACATACGCGCTGGTCATGCTCCCCCTGCACCCGCGCCTGGATGTCGCCCTGTTCGCCGGCCCGAGCTTCATCTCCGTGCGCCAGGACGTCATCGACACCATCGCGGTCGCGGAGACCGCCGCCCCGTTCACCACGGTCGACATCAGCAACGTGGCGACCGTCACCCGGAAGGTCCGGACGATTGGGCTGAACGCGGGCGCTGACGTGACGTGGTTCCTCACGCGAATCACCGGGATCGGCGTCACCGCCCGCTACGTCCGCGGCTACGCCTCCACGACGCTCACCGACGGCACACCGGTCGACCTGGACGTCGGCGGGCTGCAGATTGGCGTGGGCGCCAGGCTGAGATTCCGATGATCCGTCGGCCAGTCGCGGCGGTTCCCCGGGCGCGCCTCGTCGCTGTCGCGATGCTGGCCGTCTTCGGCAGCACCTGCGCATCGCAGTCGCCCACTGCCCCGTCGGGCTCGACGCTCACGCTCTCTACGCCGACCCGCTCGGTCTCCGCCAACGGTACCGCCGTGCTCACGGCGCAGTTGATGGGCAGCGCCGGCCAGCCCATGGTGGGCGCATCGGTCGCCTTCACGACGACCATGGGCAAGATCGACCCCGCGCAGGGCGTCACCAACGGCGCCGGCCTGGCGACGGCCGTCTTCTCCGCCGGCGCCGCGTCGGGAACCGCGGTCATCAACGCGAGCTCCGGAACGGTCCGGGCGAGTCCCGTGAACCTGGTCGTCGGCACGGCGGCGGTCGGCCGTGTCGCCCTGACGGCGAGTCCGGCGTCCGTGCCCTTTGGCGGAGGCACCACCGCGATCACGGCGGTCGTGACCGACGCGGCCGGCAATCCGCTGAAGGCCATGCCGGTCGCGTTCACGACGACGACAGGCCATCTCACGCCGGCGAACGCGAAGACCGACACGAACGGCATCGTCCAGACGACGCTGACGACGGCGGCGTCCGCGGATGTGACGGCGGTGGCCGGTTCCCTTCCCGGCACTCAGGGCATCCCGCCCGGCTCACTCACCGGCTCGGTGACGGTCGCTCTCGCCCCACGCCCGGTTCCGGTGGTATCGATCATGGCCAGCGCCAATCCGGTGGCCGGCGCCCCGACGACATTCACCATCGGCGCCACACCCGCTCCTGGCACCACCGCCACGATACAGGACGTGTCGGTGACGTTCGGCGACGGCGCCCAGGCGGATCTCGGAGCCGTCAGCGGCGCAGCCATCGTCGCCCAGCACGTCTACGCGGTCGGCGGTACCTACACCGTCTCGATGACCGCCACCGACAGCGCCGGCGGGACCGCGACGGCGTCGACCGTGCTGGTGGTCCAGGCCATGACCCCGCTGGCCGTGTCGGTCGTGGCCGGCCCGATGGTGCCGGCGGGGGGCGGGCCGAACGCCATTGTCACGTTCACGGCCACCGTGGTGCCCTCATCGTCGGTCATCGCGAGCTACCTGTGGGACTTCGGCGACGGCAGCGCGGCCCAGCAGACGACAGGGAGCCAGGTGCAGCACGTCTTCGCGAAGAGCGGCCTGTACACGGTGAGCGTCACCGCGACCGAGGCGCTCACCGGACTGACGGCGACCAGCACTGTACCGGTCTCGACCGCGTCCGGCATGCCGACCGTGTCGGTCACGGCGGGCGCCAATCCCGTGGCCGGCCGATCGACCACGTTCACCATCGCCGCGACGGTTGCGCCGGGAAGCAGCGTCACCATGAAGAGCGTGCGCGTGACGTTCGGCGACGGCACAGCCCCGGTCGATCTCGGAGCCGTCACCGGCACCGCCATCAGCGCCTCGCATGTGTATGCCTCCGCCGGCACGTACCTCGTGTCGGTGACCGCAACCGACAGCGGCAGCGGGACGGCGACCGCGTCCACACAGGTGGTCGTCGCTGCGCCGGGCGCGCCGACGGTCTCCGTGACGGCGGGTGCCAGCCCGGTGGCGGGTACCGCGACGACGTTCACCATCACCACGGCGGCTGCGGCAGGCGGCAACACCACCATTCAGAATGTGCAGGTGTCGTTTGGCGACGGCACGGCGGCGGTCGACCTGGGCGCGGTGAGCGGCTCGACGACCACGCAGCACGTCTACGCGGCCAGCGGGAGTTACACCGTCTCCGCCACCGCGACCGACAGCGGCGGCGCGACGGCGACCGCGTCCACCGAGGTCGTGGTCGCCGCACCGGGCGCCCCGAGCGTCTCGGTGACCGCGAGCGCCAGCCCGGTCGCGGGCAGCGCGACCACGTTCACCATCACCGCAACGCCTGCGTCGGGCAGCAACACCGCCCTCCAGAATGTGCGGGTGACGTTCGGCGACGGCACGGCGGCTGTCGACCTGGGCGCCGTCAGCGGCTCGACGACCACGCAGCATGTGTACGCAACCGGCGGGAGCTACACCGTGTCGGCGGTTGCGACCGCGAGCAACGGCGGGACGGCGACGGCGTCCACGCAGGTCGTGGTCGCCGCACCGGGCGCCCCGAGCATCTCCGTGACCGCGAGTGCCAATCCGGTCGCGGGCAGCGCGACCACGTTCACCATCACCGCGGCGCCTGCGCCGGGCAGCAACGCCACCATCCAGAACGTACAGGTGACGTTTGGCGACAGCACGGCCCCGGTCGATCTGGGCGCCGTCAGCGGCTCGACGACCACGCAGCATGTCTACGCCGCCGCGGGGAGCTACACCGTGTCGGCCGTTGCGACGGCCAGCAACGGCGGGACGGCGACCGCATCCACGCAGGTGGTGGTCTCTGCGCCCCCGTCTCCGAGCGTCTCGATCACGGCCGGCGCGAACCCGTCGGCCGGCCTCGCGACGACATTCACCATCACCGCGGCGCCGGCGCCGGGCAGTGGTGCCACGATTCAGAACGTGCAGGTGACGTTCGGCGACCTCACGGCCCCGGTGGATCTGGGAGCCATCAGCGGCACGGCGACCACGCAGCACGTGTATACGGCGGCTGGAACGTTTACCGTGTCGGCGACCGCGACCGCGAGCAACGGCGGGACGGCTACCGCGAACACGACGGTCGTGGTGGTGGCGCCGGCCAGCGTGTCGCTCGCGGCCAGCGCGAATCCCGTGGCCGGCTCGGCGACCAACTTCACCGTCACGGTCCTGCCGTCACCGGGGGTCACGATCCAGAACGTGATGCTGAACTATGGTGACGGCGTTCAGGACAACCTCGGCGTGGTCAGCGGGACGCCCGTCGTGAAGGCGCACACCTACGCCACGGGAGGAACGTTCACCGTATCCGCGATTGTGACGATTGTGGGCGGCGCCGCGGCGCTGACCACGTCGATCACCGTCGTGGTTGCCCCGTGCGCGGTCATCGATCACACCTTCAGCATCACGTCCGTCGTGGTCAGCGCGCTGCACGCCTGGCCGGGCGGGCGGCAGACGTTCGCACCCACGTCTCAGTGCTCGGTCACCATCTCGGCGCCCACTGGAACCATCTCCAACCTGAGCGGCGATACGTGGGCGATCGTCGGCGCGGTCGGTCGAACGAGCTGCACGATCAGCCCTCAAGTGCCGAGCTGCGGAGGCGTCGGCTCCTCCTCGGGGCTCCTGTCCAACCTGCGTCCCTACTGTTCGAACGCCGCGGCGACGATCTTCGACAGCGCGTCGACGGCGACCGCGATCGTTCATTGCCAGTAGCTTCACCTCCGCGGCCCGCCGCCGTCCTGCTCGATGCAGTCTGGCGCTTCAGTCGTCCCGGCTTTGACATTGGTTGCCCGAACGCGCGGGCTCTCCGCGCCTTGACACCCTCCGACCGCCATGGTCATAGTGTCGGGGTGCCGCTCCATGCCTGATTACGCGCACAAGCGCTCACGCCATCAGCAAGCCGTCAATTCAGGCGCAGACGTAGTTGTTCGCCGGAGGCTGTCGTCGTCGCTGGACACGACGGCATCTCGACCCACCAGTGTTCGCGAGCTCGACAGGGCGCGTGTCACGTTGAACGGCTCGGCGCGCGTGCAGTCTCTCGCGCAGTTCCAACGCTCGCTGGATCGCGGTCCCCGCGCCGCGCGGCTGACGCAGCTCTCGGCGCTGGTTCAGCGCGAGGCGAGGCCACTCCAGTACGACCCGGCGAGCGGAAGCGATCCCCAGTCCGCGCGTCAAGCCCAGGCGGCGGTGAGCACACGCGACGCCGCCGGGGCGGACGAACGCCACCTGTTGCCGCCTTCAACAGTCGTGGTGCAACGTGTCGGGTCGGGTGAGGGGTCCGGCGACGAGGACGATCTCTCCGACGACGAGCTCGACTACCTGCCGCCGCCTCGCGCAACCCTCTGGGATTTCATCGAACCAGTGCTGACGCCCGCGGTGAAGAAGGCTGAAGCACGGGCGCGGGCGTTGAAAGAAGAGGCCGACCGACTCGAAGCCGAGGCCAGGGCGCGGAAGGACGCCGAAGCCGAGGCGCGCGCTCGTGAAGAACAACAGCGGGCGGCCGAGGAACTGGAGCGGGCGCGAGCGGCGGCCGAGGCCAAGGCTCAAGCCGAGGCTCTCGCCAAGCAGCAGGCCGAACAGGAGGCCGAGAAGAAGGCCAACGAGGCCCTCCAACTGTCGACGCCGACGCCGAAGGACAAGGCGAAGAGCAAGCTCGGCCCGAAGGTCGGCAAGGCCGCCCAGCCCACGGTCGTACCGAGCGCCCGGAAGAAGCGCACCAAGGGGACGCCCCTGGCGCTCGGCGTGCCGGACGTTGGCGGCTACCTCGGGCGGCAGCCAATCACTGGCCACCCCACGTTCGTCCTGAACCTGTTCTATACGCTCAACAACCATCCCGGGTTCAACCAGCTGCACGTGCATCTCGATGCCGCTGGCACCGTGCGGTATGTCTCGAAAAAATTCACCGGCCAGCAAGGCAATGGGACGCAGGTGAATGCCGGCACGGCACTCTTCAACTCCGCGGTGATGCGCGCGGCGCAAGACCGCTGATCCCAGAGTCGAACCAGGCGCCACCTCATGTGCCGGTTCTTCAGTCCCGACCTGCGGACCAGTCCAGCACTCGGAGCGCGCGCCACGTGATCCAACGATTCGGCGCGCCGACGGGGCCGGCCAGTTCCTCGTGCAGGGTGTTGCGGTGTCGCAGGTCGAGCAGCCATCGCCCGTCTTGCTGCCGGCGCGCGAGCACGATCGTGACCGCCTCCTCGACTCGCGCATCCCTCTGCACGCCGGCCGCGCGCAGATAGTCGAGCGCACGCAGCACGTCGTAGTGCCAGAGGGGCGGAAACGCGAACTGCGTCCACGCCGGCTCGATGATGTCGCCGGTCGACAACCGTCGGAGCAGACGACGCACGAGGAGATACTCCTGCGCGCGCGTCCGCGCGTCGGTGACCGGCGGCGCGGCGCCGAACGCCTGCTCGAACGCGAGGAGCCCTTCGAGCACGCAGATCGTCGTGTGGAAGGACGAGCGCACCGAGCCGCGCTCCGCCTCGCAGTTCCAGCCGCCATCCTCGAGCTGTTCGCTCAGCAACCGATCGACGAGCCGATCGCTGCGCTCGCCGAAGTACGCGCCGAGCGCGACGACGCGGCCGTTGATGCACGGCTCGACCTCGCCCTCGAAGAAGGGCGAGTCTCCGAACTCGTGTCCCCAGGTGACGTTGGCGCGAACGCGATCGATCGCCTTGCGCGCTTGCGCGCCCGTCGGGTCGAGCCCCAGGTCGCGCAGGAACAGTAGCGTGTACAGGTTCGACCACCAGAGCGGCGTGGCCCCACCGTCGCCCCAATGGCCGTCAGGGTGCTGCTGACCGAGCAGCAGCGGGCCCCACCCCTCCGACGCCACGCGCGACCGCTCGGCCGCGACAGTCGCCGCGGGCGTGTCGGTGAGGTCGCGCAGGACCTGCCAGCGGATCGACGGGTCGGCGTCGAGGAGCCATTCGATGACGGGGTCGTTCGAGGATCTGGGGCGCGGGTCGCGCTGCGTGAGTGTCATCCGTTCGAGGCTCCTGGGTCCGAGCAGTGGCCCCGGCGATGAACGTCCCGGGCCGTGTTTTCAGCCTACAGTATCTCCGCGAGACCGTCCTCGCCCGAGGCGTGGGCCGGGACGAACCGCCACCGTCCGGCCTTCGCCACCGGGTGCGAGGACCTACACCCGAGATGTTGGTGAGGATTCGGGCGCCTACGCCCGGAGGAAGTCGCCCTGCCAATCCTTGACGCGCAGCTTGATCGTCTTCTGTGTGGCCAGTCTTCCTGCGAGGACGTCGCGCACGATGTCCGCCATCTCCGCGTCGCTCGCGAATCGCAGCGCAACAAGCTGGTTCGGCGTGAGCTCGTTGATGCGGGCGTGAAGATCGACAGGAAGACACTCGCGCAGCCGCAGGCGCATCTCGAGACGAATCACCCGGTCCTGTACCCTAACCGCCATGACTCGAGCGAGCAGAGCAAGCATCAGCAGCGCCACCGCGACGAGCAAGGCGAACCCCGTGCTTCTCGTCGGAGTGAGCCACACGTGGCGGATCGCATTGAAGGCGTTCAACGACAGCACCGGAAGGACGAAGAAGTGAAACGGCGGAAACCAGCGCAGATGGTTCTTGTACGTTTGTATCGGCATCTCGCACTCCTCCTGAAGGTACCGACCGCGCGGTGGTCCTCCGGTATCGGACACCACGTCGTTCGATGATATACGCACCTGGCCCGAGCGGGCCGAGTGAAAGGCGACCGGGGTGGTTCGAAGCGGCGATCTGATTCGCCGTCCAGCAAACGGTCCATGGATTCGTTGCCGTCGTTCATCACCCGAGCCAAGCCGAGGAGGCGTCTCACGCGGTGTCAGAGTCGTCACTCGCTGGGGGTGCCCGAAACGCGTCGGCGTGATCGGCGACCCACTCGAGAAAAGTCCGCGGCGGCGATCCGACGACGTCGGCCACGGTGGAAGTCACGAACGCCGGGCGTCCGATCGTCGCTCCCCACGCGGCGAGCAGCATGTCCACGACCGGCCCCGGCCAGCGCCCCGCCGTCTCGCGCCGGAACTCTTCAGGC
The DNA here is from genome assembly GCA_963840225.1 of uncultured Acidobacteriota bacterium. Taxonomy (GTDB): domain Bacteria; phylum Acidobacteriota; class Vicinamibacteria; order Vicinamibacterales; family CAVVIG01; genus JBLMXQ01. The sequence goes on along the minus strand of CAWIYH010000002.1, from coordinate 1,000,633 downwards.
GACAGTTCCTCGAACCTGATCTGGCGCCCGAGGGCGGCCGCGATCAGGCTCACTTGATCCGCCTGGCTCAGCGACTCGGGCCCAGTGAGGACGTAATCGCCGCCCGTGTGCCCGTCCTCACACAGGGCGCGGGCCGCCACGGCCGCGACGTCGCGCTCGTCGATCGGTGCCGTCTCGGCCGCACCGTAGGGCCACCGGACGACGTCGCCGTCACGGATCGCGGGCCCCCACCAGAACTGCGCGTTCGACGCGAACATCCCGGGCCGGATGAACGTCGACTGGAGTCCGGCGGCCGCGATCAGGCGCTCGATTTCGGCCTGGAAGCGAGCCATGGGGTTCGGCTGCTGGAAGAACGGGTGCGGTGTCTGGTGCGGCGAGGAGAGAAAGACGACGCGCCGCGTGTGCGACGCGAGGCGCTCGACGACGACAGGAGCGGTGCCCGGCGGCGCGGTCCAGAGGAGGAACACCGCACCTACGCCCTGCAGCACCGAGTCGAGCGAGTCGGGCACGGTGAGGTCGCCTGCGACGACCTCGACGGTCGCCGGCAGCGCCGCCGTCGCCGGCCGCCGCGTGAGCGCGCGCACCGGCACGCCCGCCCCCAGCAGTTCGGCGACCACCGCGCGGCCGACCCGGCCGGTGGCTCCCGTCACCAGGACGGGTTGCACACGTGCGCGTGTCACGACGGCCTCGACGGAGTCCGCTGAGGGACAATTGCATCCGCAACGCAGATGCGGTGTTCGCGAACATCCAGAAAGAAGGCGGCCAAGTCGATGCCCTGCGTCTCCTGAGTGACGCGCGCGAAGGCGGTCAGGACGTCGGTTTCCTCGCAGTGGTCGCAGCGGATGGCCGTGATCCCGTCCTCGGTTGCACCATCAGGCGCGGATCGTCCGGTGATGTACACGCGTGCGCCGTCGCGAGCCAATGCACGCGCGACGCCGCGGCCGACGCCACACGCGCCCTCGGTAATGACGGCGACACAGTCGTCGAGGGTTGGCATGCGCGAATACTCAGAGAACGTGGTCGGGGCTGTCAAGTCGCCGGAAGATGCGGCCGACAATCCGCGCTCACAGCGGGCTTCTTCGCCGCGATGGGCATCCACGTCGTCGCCGGCCGCGTCTTCACCGCCGACGATCGGCAGGAGACCGCGCCGGTGGCGTCGTCAACCGCGCCTTCGTTCGCCGCTTTCTCCCCGACCGTGACCCGCTGACCGCGCAGTTCACGTACGGTTACCCGCGCACCGATCCGAACTCGCTTCGCTCGATCGTCGGCGTCGCGGACGACGTGCGGTACAGGTCGCTCGGCGAAGAAGCGGAGCCGGTGTTCTATGTGCCGCAGGCACAGATTCCCTACCCCTTCCTGCGCCACGCGGTGGTCGTCACACCGAAAAGCGGCAGCCCGGAGTCGCTGATTCCGGCCCTCCGATTGGAGCTGGCGCGCTTCGATTCGCAGCTCGTCGTCAGCTTCGAGCCGGCGACCGCCATCGTCGCGGCCACGTTGGTACGGCAGACACTCGGCATGACGCTGATGCTTCTCTTCGGCGCGACCGCGCTCGCGCTCGCCGCGGTCGGCATCTACGGGGTGATCGCGTACGCCGCGGCCGAGCGCGAGACCGAGGCGGCGACGCGGCTCGCGCTGGGCGCGTCGCCGTGGACCGTGTTCCGGCTGATGATGTCGGCGGGCCAGCGCTTGGCCGTCGGCGGCATCGCCCTGGGGCTCGCGGCGGCGTACGCCGCGGGCCGCATCGTGGTCAGCAGCGTGTACGAGATGCGCGCCGGCGATCCGCTCGTGCTCCTCGCCGCGACCGCGATCGTCGGCGGCGTGACGATCCTGGCGACCGCCATCCCTGCCGTGCGCGCAAGCCGGCTCGATCCCATCCACGCGCTCCGATCGAAATAGGCGACGTGCAGAGCTGGAAATAGGCGACGTGCAGAGCTGGCGAAAGAGGTCCTTCCGTCAGGCCGGAACGTCGCCCAGTACGGCCGCCTGGTTCCCGCCGCCGTTGACGTAGCCGAAGACGCGGGGACTCATGCGGACCGGGATCGTGGAGGCGCGTCACGCGGACGCCGGGCTCTCCCGCCAAGCGTGATGAACGCCGTTCATCCGCCGATTACTTCTTTTCGCTCACCTCACGAAGACGGCGGCGCTACGATGCGTTTGCCTCGCGCGCTGGCTGACGCGCGCGCCCGTGTCCTTTCTCCAGTCGTACGCGTGTGGGGTCCGGCGACCCATGGCGCCGCGCGTGGCAACCTCTTACGGCGACCTTGGCACTGCTCGCGACCGTGTGGCGTGGCGCCGTCGCAGGTGCAGCCGCCGAACGCGATGGCAGGGACCGTCAAGGACGATACCGGTGCCGTCCTGCCCGGCGTCACGGTCGAAGCGTCCAGTCCCGCACTGATTGAGCGCACCGTGACCGCGGTGACCGACGCCGGCGGCCAGTACAAGTGCACTTCGGAGGCCCACGTGGCTGGCAGGGCCGCCCACGCGGGAAAAGTGCGGGGAGGGCGACGATGAGTAAGGGGACCGCAGGAGCGCGGTGGAGGGGCCTGACGATCGCGATGGTCGTGAGCCTTCTCCTGCCGGCGAGCATGCTGTCGGCGCAGACCAGCCTCGCCACGATCCGGGGAAGTGTGACCGACCAACAGGGCGGCATTCTACCCGGCGTGACGATCACCGCCAGGCAGGCGGAGACGAATACCGTCCGTACGGGGGTGACGAACTCGAGCGGGCTGTATTACCTGCCGAATCTGCCGCCCGGGACCTGGCAGGTCACCTTCGAGCTGCCAGGCTTTACCACCGCCAGGCAGAACATCGTTCTGCGTGTCGGCCAGGAGGTTACGAGCGACCTGGTCATGAAGCTCGGCAACGTTGAGGAAGCCGTGACTGTCACCGGGACCGCCGCCCCCATCGAAATCCAGAACGCACTGGGCCAGATGATTGACAAGAAGGACATCGACGCGCTGCCGACCGTGAGCCGCGATTTCGCGTCGCTGGCCAAACTCGCGCCTGGCATCACGTCATCCGGCACGGGAGCGATGGGGTTCTCCACCGCCGGCCAGCGGCAGTATCAGAACCAGATCTTCGTCGACGGCGCCACCAACGCGCAGCAGTTCTACGGAACGCAGGCCGAGTCCTTCCCACAGGACTGGGTCCAGGAATTCCAGGTGATGACCAATGGCTTCTCCGCCGAGTACGGACAGGCCTCCGGCGCTGTGCTGAACGTCATCACCCGGAGCGGTACGAACGACTTCAGGGGGCGGGCGTACGGCTTCTTTCAGGACTCCAAGCTCAACAGCCCACCCTATTCGGGCCATTTCGTCAACGGACGGCCACAGTTGCTGTCCTCGGTCCCGTCCTACAATCAGCGCCGGTTCGGGGGCTTTCTGGGAGGGCCCATTGTCCCCGACAAGGGGTTCTTCTTCGTGGGGGTCGAGGACTATGTCAACAACCAGCAGGTGGCGTTGTCGATCTCGCCGTACTGGATCGGCCAGGGTGTCCAGACGCTCATCCCGGCCAAGAACACGAACCGTGTGTACATGGTGAAGAGCGACTGGAACCTGGGCAAGACGAACCGGCTGTCGCTCCGGCAGAGCCGGACCTTCAAGGTGGACGAGAACTGCAGCGGGCAGGGCGGTGACGGCTGCAACAGCCAGCCGACATGGACGCTCGAGAAGCGCGCGACGTTTCACGGACCGCTCTGGAGCGCGCTCGGGAACCTGACGAGCTCTTTCAGCGCGTCGGCCTTCAACGAGCTCCGGGGGTACTACGGCGTCAACAAGCTGTATATCGACTCGAACATCGCGGGCAAGAGCGGCCAGGCGCTGCTGGACGACACCGCGAACCTCGGTCAGTACTCCGAAAAGACCTATCCCGGCGCCTCCTTCGGGTCGGCCACGACCGGTGGTCTGGAGGGCGAGTCGAACCTCTACTTCATCGACAATTTCATGTGGGTGAAGGGCAATCACCAGTTCAAGATGGGCGGCGAGCTGGCGCGGGTCATGTTCTTCATGGACATCGACGCGTCCCAGAAGGGCCGGTGGGGCTTCCCGACGGACCTGGCGTTCGACGTCAACACCCCCGCGAGCTACCCGACCACGTTCAGTGCGGCCGTCGGCACGGCGAAGTACTTCCACCCGTCCTGGGACTACGGCCTCTTCGTGCAGGACACGTGGTCCGTGAACGACAATCTCACGCTGAACCTCGGCCTGCGGTGGGACGTCGACAACACGATTCTCACGGGCAACGAGCTGGTCGACGCGTACAACCAGCGGCTGGTCTCCAGGTTCGGTGGCAGCCCCGTGCTCACCAAAGTGAAGCCCGATCACAACAACGTCGCGCCGCGGCTCGGGTTCATCTGGGTACCAACGGGCGACCGCAAGACGACGATTCGCGGCAGCGCGGGGATCTTCTACGATCGGAACCACTTCAACTACAACGACGTGTACATCAACCAGACGCTGCTCGCGATCGAGCGTGTCTCCTTCGACGCGAACAGCCCCACGGCCAACCCGTTCTACAACCCGGCCGATCCCGCTGGCAGCGCCGCCCAGCTCCGTGCGTACCTGGCGCAGAGCTTCCCCAACTTCCCCGACCTCTCGCAGGCCGCGGTGGCGAAACAGTTCATCAACGGGATGGCTCCGGACTTCCGGATCCCCTACCAGATCCAGGCGACAGCCGGCTTCACGCACGACTTCCCCCGCAACCTCGAGCTGCAGGCCGACTACATCTACTCCAGAAGCGACGATGTGGTGCTGTCGAACAACATCAACATCGCGTTCCAGAACGGCCAGTACGTCACGATTGATCCGCGTTTCACCAATATCTCGCTGTTCTCGAACCTGGGCTGGATCCGGTATCACGCCCTGCAGGCGGGCCTGCGCTATAACGGCGACCGGCTCCGTTCAGGGATCTCCTACACGCTGGCGAAAGCCACCTCGAACAGCAGCGCCAGCGGTGTCGGCGGCGGCACCACGACGAATCCACTGGACCTCTCGATCGACGACGGCCCGACCAACGAGGATCGACGGCACAATCTGGTCATCGACGGCTCGTACATCTTCCCGGCCCAGTTCCAGCTGTCGGGAATCTGGCACTACTCGAGCCCGTTGCCCTGGACCGTCACCAGCCAGTTCATCGTGTTCGCCCGCCCCGAGCCGCGCAATTCGCGCAGGGGCGACAACGACATGGACATGGACCTGCGTTTCAGCAAGGGTTTCAATTTCGGCGACAGATCGGTGACGGTGTTCTGGGAGGCGTTCAACCTGTTCAACACCCAGAACTTCACGAGGTATCAGGGCTCGCTGCAGGCGTCGAACTTCGGGCTGCCCCAGAGCGCGGGCCCGATGCGGCAGCAGCAGTTCGGGTTCCGGTTCGACTTCTGACCCGGGCATCGGGACTGCAACCACCACCCGCGGGTTCGCCCGGTCGGGTACGCCGACCTCCGCGGGCGCCCGCCGGAAAGGTCCGACTGGTGGATGGGGCCATCGATGAGAGAGGGGAAGGAGCACGCGATGAGACGAACGTGGCTGCTCGCGGCCGCCCTGGCGATCCCAGCCCTGGCGCTGGCCGTGCGCGCGCAGGTACCGCCCGAGCGGGCGAATGCCGAGCCGATCTTCAGCGTCGTGCAGCCCGAGACGTTCGCGGCGGCCGGCGCACAGCCGAACTGCTGGGGCGATTTCGACCACGACGGGGATCTCGATCTGTTCGTCGGGTTCAAGCGTGACCTGCCGAACCGGCTGTATCGAAACGACAACGGCCACTTCGTCGACGTCGCTCCGTCGCTCGGACTCGGCGATGTCACCGACACACGCGCCTGCGGGTGGGGCGACTACGATGGCGACGGCAATCTGGATCTGTACGTCGGCTTCACCCATCGCTCGGGTGCGCACAACAAGCTGTACCACAACAACGGCGACGGCAGGCACTTCACCGAGGTCGGCCATCAGATGGGCGTGGACGTGTCCGACTTCGAGACGAGGCAGGTCAGCTGGATCGACTACGACAACGACGGCCGCGTGGATCTGTTCGTGGCGTTCCGGGACGGCCCGAACTTGCTGTTCCACAACGACGGTGACCACTTCACCAACGTGGCAAAGTCGATGGCCGTCGACGATCCGCGCAAGACGGTCGGCGCCGTGTGGTTCGACTTCAATCAGGACGGCCGCCTCGATCTGTTCATCGCCGACCAGGACGGGACCACGAACGGCTTCTATCGCAACGACGGCTCCCGGTTCGTCGACGTGGCCCACGAGATGGGCATGGACGCGGCCGGGCGGCCGCCCAAGGAAGGCAGCAACGGACCGAGCGTGATCGATGTCGACAACGACGGCGATTTCGACCTTTTCGTCGCCGGCTACCAGCGGAACTACTTCTACCGCGACGACGGCCACGGCCGTTTCACGGAAGTGTCCGCGGAGCTGGGGCTGCGGGGTGGCGACGAGGCGACACCGTCGAGCTGGGGCGACTACGACAACGACGGCCGGCCGGACGTCTACGTCTCCTCCTACATCGACCAACCACTCAACGAGCACGACTTCCTGTTCCACAACGTGGACGGGCACTTCGTCAACGTCCTCCCGCCCGAGCTGCTGGCGCATCAGGCGACGCACGGCATCCAGTGGGCCGACTACGACGGCGACGGCGCGCTCGACCTCGCCATCGCCAACAACAATCCCGAAGGCACGCACCACCTCCTGCACAACCTGCTGCCTCCCCGCCGGGCCAGGCAGTCGATCGAGGTGCTGGTCCTCGATGCGCAGGGGCACTACACGAAGGCCGGGTCCGAGGTGCGCGTGTACACGCCAGGGACGCGAACGGTCCTCGGCAGCCGCCTCGTCGACACCGGCAGCGGGTACTGCTCGCAGAGCGCCCAACCGGTCCACATCGGCCTTGGCCGGGACGGCAAGGTCGACGTCGAGGTCACCGGGATGAGCAAGACCGGCCGGCACCTGACCCGCGTCGCCGGCGTCGATCCGGCCAGCCTGCCGCACCACGTGCTCGTCGTGAAGGTCAAGGAGTAACGGCCAAGGAGAGGCGTATGTCGACTTCGTTCCGAGTCCGGAGCTTCTTCGCTGTCCTGCTCCTCGCTCCCTGGTTCGTGTCCGGGCCGGGCGGAGCTCTCCGCGCCGGCGAGCAGCAGCGTTCGACCCCCGCGCCGGCTGAAAGTGCCTTGACGGGCGTCGCGGCGGTACGCGCGAATTACACCAAGTTCGAGTATCGCATCCCGATGCGGGACGGCGTCCGGCTCTTCACCGCGGTCTACGTCCCCAAGGACGCCTTTACGGACGGGCGGACCTATCCCATCATGCTGACGCGCACGCCCTACGCCATCGGCGCGTACGGCATCGGGCAGTACCGCTCCTCCCTCGGCCCGTCTCTGCTGTTCCAGCGCGAAAAGTTCATCTTCGCCTATCAGGACGTCCGCGGGCGGTACATGAGCGAAGGCGAGTTCGTCCTGACGCGCCCGTACAAGCCCGTGAAGAACGGACCGAAGGACACCGACGAGAGCACCGATACCTACGACACGATCGACTGGCTCGTCAAGCACGTCCCCGACAACACCGGCAAGGTCGGCTTGTGGGGCATCTCGCAGCCCGGGTTCTTCGCCACGGCCGGCATGCTCGACGCGCACCCGGCGCTCGTGGCCGTGTCGCCGCAGGCGCCGGTGACCGACTACTATTTCGGCGACGACGTGTATCACAACGGCGCCTTCATGCTCGCGCATCGGTTCGGCTTCTTCGTGGACTTCAGGCCACGCCTGGGCCCGCCGACGCCGCCGCAGCCGGAGCTGCGCTTCCACTACCCCTCGCCGGACGGCTACCAGTTCCTGCTCGACCTGGGCACGCTGACCCAGATCGGGCAGAAGTACTTCCCGGGCGATCAATTCTGGTCGTTCAACGCCGACCACCCGAACTACGACGAGGTGTGGCAGTCGCGATCCATTTGGAAATACCTCAAGCAGATCAAGCCGGCTGTGATGGAAGTCGGCGGCTACTTCGATCAGGAGGACCCGCAGGGCGTGCTGCGCCAGTTCTACTTCATGGAGCAGCACACGCCGCCCGCGCTCATGCTGGTCATGGGCCCGTGGAACCACGGCGGCTTCTCGCGCGGCAAGGGTGACAGCCTCGGGCACCTGAACTTCGGGTCGAACACGAGCGAGTACTACCGCGAGAACATCGAGCTGCCCTTCTTCCTCTACTACTTGAAGGGAAAGGGAGATGGACACTTCCCGAAGGCCTGGATGTTCCAGACCGGCGAGGGTCATTGGCGCAAGTTCGACGCCTGGCCGCCCCCTAACGCGAAACCGACAGCCCTCTACCTGGACGCCAACGGGACCCTGACGTGGCAGCAGCCGACACAGACCGGGACCAGCGAGTACGTGTCCGACCCGGACCGGCCCGTCCCGTACGTCAACCGGATCACGGAGGACGTCCTGAGCACGTACATGACCGAGGACCAGCGCTTCGCCTCCGAGCGGCCGGACGTCCTCGTGTACACGTCTGACGTCCTGGACCACGATGTCACGGTGCTCGGGCCGATCTCGGTCGACCTGAAGGTGTCGACGTCCGGCACGGACTCGGACTTCGACGTCAAGGTCATCGATGTCTACCCGGACGCCGCGCCCGATTACAACAACGCGCCCGAATCGGGCCAGCCGCCGGCATCCGCAGCCGTCGAGGTCCCCATGGGCGGCTATCAGCAGCTGGTCCGCGGCGAGCCGTTCCGTGGCAGGTTCCGGCACGGCTTCGAGAAGCCGGTCCCGTTCGAGCCGGGCAAGGCGGATCGCATCAAGTTCGAGCTGCCCGATGTCGACCACACGTTCCGGGTGGGCCACCGGATCATGATCCAGATCCAGAGCAGCTGGTTCCCGCTGACCGACCGCAACCCGCAGAAGTTCGTGGAGATCCCGAAGGCGATGCCCGCGGACTTCGTCAAGGCCACCGAGCGCGTCTACTGCGGGGGGGCCGACGGGTCGAAGATCACCCTGCGGATCGAACCGTAGAGACCGACACCGGGACGTCGCGCGCAATGGGACCGATTGAGTGTTGAGTGATCCGGGAGACAACCAGAGGAGCCTGGTGGCGTCCGGCGATTCAGTAGCCGCGCTCGAAATCGACGCGGCACTCGAGAGCCTCGCCGCGGACCCACCGACGGTAGTTGTCCACGAACAGGCGGGCGATGTCCGACGGCACGCTCAGCGCGGCCGTGTGCGACGTGATGATCACGTTCGCCAGCCGCCAGAACACGTGGTCGGCCGGCAGCGGCTCCTGCTCGAACACATCCAGGACCGCGCCGGCCAGACGTCCAGTGGAGAGCGCCTCGGCCAGCGCCGTCTCGTCGACGACCTGGCCGCGTCCCGGATTGACGAACACGGCCCGGGGCGGGAGCGCGCCGAGGAGCGCCGCGTCCACGAGCCGCCGCGTGCGTGCGGTGTGCGGCATGACGCACACGAGGTAGTCGAGCTCGCCGGCGAAATCGCGCAGCGCGTCGCCGTGGAAATAGGCGTCGACGTCGGGGCAGTCCTCCGAGGAGCGCGTATATCCCTTGACGCGCATGCCGAAACCCTTCGCCATGCGGGCCAGCGCCGCGCCGATCGAGCCCACACCGAGCAGGCCGAGCTGTTTGCCTCGCAGCGTGCCGGGGGGCGTCCGATCCCAGCGGCCCTCGCATTGCGAGGTCCATCGCTCGAGGATCTTCCGTTCGTGCGCCAGGAGATAGCCGAACACGTACTCGGACATGAGATGTCCGAACACGCCGCACGCGTTGGTCAGCACGTAGTCCCGGCGGAGTGACGGATCGAGGAGGGGCTCCACGCCGGCCCACGTCGACTGGATCCAGCCGACGAGGGGCAGCGCGGGCAGCGCCCGGGCAAGCAGCGCGGGCTCGCCGAGCGCGATCTCGGGCGGCACCTCGAGCGACGGTCGGTCCTGGTCGGTCGCCCCGACAATCTCGACGCCGGGCAGCCGGGCAGCTTCGATCATCCGGCGGTATTCGTCGGCCTGACGGGAGCAGATGAGCAGCGGGTGGGACATGAAGGCTCGAGAGCCGCTTGACAGACCGAGGCCCTTGCAGGCTAGATAGCGCGTCCATCGTGCCATGGAACTGTACCAGCTGGAAGATTTTCTCGCAGTCGTCGAAGAGCGCAGTTTCCGGAAAGCCGCCGAGCGTGTGTTCCGGACGCAGGGCGCCGTCAGCGTGGCCATTCGGAAGCTGGAGGAGGAAATCGGCGTCCCCCTGATGGTCCGCGACAGCCACGAGTGCGCGTTGACCGAGGCGGGGCAGATGCTCGTAGCCTACGCACGGCGGATGATCGAGCTGCGCAACAGGTTCCAGCGAAGCATCGGCGACCTGCGCACGCTGGCCACCGGTCGGGTCGGGATCGCCTCGCATGAATCGGCGGCCGAGTACCTCCTCCCGGCGCCGCTCGCCGCGTTCCATGCACAGTACCCGGCCATCAAGCTCGAGGCACGGCTCTGCGACGGCCACGAGATCGCCCGGCTGGTCTCCGAGCGCGAGGTGGACATCGGGTTCGGCATCCGGCAGACGGCGCTTCGCGGCCTCCGGTCAGAGGTCGTCCACAGCGATCCGCTCGTCCTGGTCGCCGCGCCGGGGCATCACCTCAGCCGCCGGCGTCAGGTCGGTCTCGTCGAGCTCGGCGACGAGCAGTTCTTCATGCACAGCCGCCACACCACGATGACGACGACGATCCGGAGTGTATTCGCGGACCACCAGGTTCCGCTGAACGTCGCGGCTGAGGTGTGGAACTTCGAGACGATGAAGCAGTTCGTGCGGACCGGCAGCGGACTGGCCATCGTGCCGGCCAGCGTGGCGCAGTCGGATCTCCTGCTCGGATGTCTCGTGACGATTCACTGCGGAGATCTCGATATCGGCCGGACGATCGAGGTGATCTACCGGGACAACGATCCGGTGCTGCCGGCTCCCGCGGCTCTGCTCGAAATCCTCCGGACGTGGCACTGGCGCGACGGGAAACTGCTCGGCTCTCCCGCGATCGCGTGTAAAGAGGCGACGATCCGCTGAAGGTGCCGGTGCCGGCGTCGTCGGTCCGAAGGCGTGATGAACCCCGTTCATCCGCCGATTATTTCTTTTCGCTGACTCCTCGGAGGCGGCGGCGGTACGATGCGTTCGCCTCGCGCGCCGGCTGACGCGCTTTGTTTCCTTCTTCCGTCGTCCGAGTGCCGGGCCGGCGGCCGATGGCGTCGGGCGTGGCAACATTTTGCAGGTTGATGCCGGCTGGCGGCTCTGGTGAGCAGTCTGGATTTGCAGGGGCCTGAGATCGAGCACATTTCCGACGGCCCGGCAGCCCCGCTGATGCTCGACACAGCGACGCGGGCCTCGCGCGTCGCGAATCCTCCTCCCACGTTCGCGTATCGCTGGGCGGCGCTGCTGGCGATCAGCATCGCAATCTACGGCAGCTACTATGCGTTCGACGTCGTCGGACCGCTCGCGCCACTGCTCAGCCGTCAGCTGCAGTTCTCGGATGCTCAGATCGGGCTTCTTCAAGCGTCCTACAGCCTGCCGAACGTGGTCGCGCTGCTCGCAGCAGGTCTTGTGATCGATCGATTCGGCGCGAAGAAGACGATGCTGGCATTCGGAGCCATCGTCCTGTGCGGCGTCTCGATCACGGCAATCGAACCGGGCATCCTGGTGATGGCGCTGGGCCGCTTCATCTTCGGGCTCGGCGCGGAGTCGCTGGCAATGGCGACCCATGTCGCGATCGCCCGCTGGTTCATCCATGACGAGCTCACGCTGGCGTTCGCGCTTCGTGGCTCCGCGAGCCGGCTCGGGTCGCTCAGCGCCCAGACGTCGCCGACGTGGGCGCCGTGGGCCTACGGCTACTGGCGGTGGCCGCTCCTGATCGCCGTCGGATTCGCGACGTTCTGCGTGACCGGGACGGCGCTGTACTGGATCCTCGAGTCGCGCGGTGAGCATCGATTCGAACTGGGTCCGGCCGAACACAAAGCCAGGTTTGCGCTTCGGGACGTCCTCCGGTTCAATCGCTCGTTCTGGCTGCTGGCTGCCCTGTGCGTCACATTCTACGCGTGCATCTTCCCGTTTCAGACCTTCGGGCAGAAGTTCCTGATCGACACGCGGCACGTGACGCGAGGCCACGCCGCGCTCCTCATCGGCATGGAGCCGCTGTTCTCGCTCCTGCTGATGCCGGTGTTCGGGTACTGCGTCGACCGGTTCGGCCGGCGTGCCCTGTTCATGATGGCGGGATCCCTGCTGCTGGTGCCGGTCTTCCCGCTGCTGGCGTACAGCAGCGTCCCGCCGGTCGTGCCGCTCGCGATGATGGGCCTTGCGTTCTCGATGGTACCCGCGGTGCTGTGGATGTCCATCGTCTTCGTGGTCCCGCGGGCTCACCTCGGCTTCGCCAGCTCAATCGTCGATGCCATCCAGCAGCTGGGGCTGGTCGTCGCCAATCTGCTGATTGGCTGGTCGAACGACCACTGGCTCGCGGCTGCCTCACACCGCGCCGGGTACTACCCCGGAATGTGGATGTTCACCGGCTTCGCGATGGCAGCCGTGGCGTTCGCGTGGATCCTGCGCCGGGTCGAGAGCGGCCCGCATGCCCATGGGCTGGAGACGATCGTTGCCGGCGCCGGCCGGCGGGCTGAGGTCAGATGAGGCGTCTGGACGGCGGGAGGCTCCCATGAGCGATGCGACCGGTACCGGCAGGTCCACCTGGGAACGCATGGTCGTCATCCGCGCCGCCCGCCTGATCGACGGGATGGGTCCGAAGCCCATCCCGAATGCAGTCATCACCATCATCGATGGCCGCATCGCGTCGGTCGCGATCGGCGTCAGACCGGGTCCCGGGGCGCGGGTTATCGACCTGTCGGACTGCACGGTCCTGCCGGGCCTGATCGATGCGCACACCCACGTCTGCTTCACCCCCGAAGGCGCCAAGGACCAGGTTCTCACGCGGTCGGTCGCCTTCCGGGCGCTGCAGGGTGCGGCGGCCGCGCGCGCCACGTTGAGGGCGGGCTTCACGACCCTTCGCGACATCGACTCGGAAGGAGCCGGATTCGCCGACGTCGCGGTCCGCGACGCGATCCGGGAGGGGCTGATTCCGGGCCCCCGACTGTTCGTCGCGACGATGGCGCTGTCGATCACGGGCGGACACATGAACCTGAAGGGCCTGGCGCCAGACATCGACATGCGCCTGCCGCAGGTCGCCGCGATCACAGACACGGTCGACGACATGGTCAGGGCCGTGCGGCAGCAGATCAAGTACGGCGCGGACTGGATCAAGATTTACGCGACGAGCACGATCGGCCAGATCGACCAGCGGACGCTGGACCCAATCGCGCAGTTCAGCGAGACCGAGCTGCGAGCGGTCGTCGACGAGGCGCGACGCTGGCGCAAGGACGTCGCCGCGCACGCGTACGGCGGCGAGGGCGCACGGGCCGCCGTGAAGGCCGGCGTTCGATCGATCGAACACGGCATGCTTCTCGACGACGAGACGCTCGACCTCATGGCGGCGCGAGGGGTGTTCTGGTGTCCCACGTTCTCCAACATGCGGCCGACGCACGCGCTCGCCGGCTACCCCGATTCGTTCGTTCAGCGGGTGATGGCGCGCCACCGGGACACGCTGCAGAAGGCGATCCGGCAGGGGGTCAAGATCGTGTTCGGCACCGACGCCGGCCGCGTGAGGCACGGTACGAACGCGGAAGAGTTCGAGCTGATGGTGAAGGCCGGCATGGAGCCCATGGCGGCCATCCAATCGGCCACGTCCGTCGCAGCCGAACTGCTGCGGGTCGACGAGGAACTCGGCGCGGTGACAGAAGGCCGTCAGGCCGATCTCGTGGCTGTCCCCGGCGACCCGCTCAAGGACATCACTCTGCTCAGGAACGTGTCCTTCGTGATGAAGGCCGGCGTCGTCGTCAAGGACACTCGTGCCGGCTCGCCCGCACGCGGACCGGCCACCGCCGCGCTCGCCGCGGCCGTCGAGCTGAATGACGATGTGCTCGATCCGTCCTGAGACCGCCGACGTGATGGCTCTACGACCATCAGCAACCGCAATCGTGTCATTCGGCCTCCTTGCCTGCAGTGCCTCTGCGACCGAGGGCCGCATGAGACCATTGGCCCCTCGCGAGATCGCCATCGGCAGTTCTTAAGTCTCCTTTTCGTGTGCACGAATCGTCGTCGCAAGGTCGACCGTGTCGTTCCGCCGCGACGTGTTCGTTTCCGCGGTGATTCGTACGGCCGCTGGAATATCGGCGAACCACACGTCCGGGTTGGCAGCAGGTCGTACACGAAGGCCGCCGGACGAGGAAAGCGACAGGAGGGCCGAGAGTTCCACCGTGCGGCCATTCCAGTCGACGGCGGTAAGTCCGCGCGACGGCCGGAGCGTGACTCACAGACGGAACAGATAACTCAGCTTGACGAACAGTCCGCTGCTCGTGCGGGAGAGCCGGTCGAATCGAAACGCATGCGGCTCGTTCAGAAGGTTCCCGTACCCGACGAACAGCACGGTCCCCGGCGTCGGCTGATAGGAGAACAACGCGTCCATCCGGAGGCTGTTGTCCTCGAACGCGGACTGCCGCGTGTAAGTCCCGGTCGCCGGATCGCGGACCACCAGCGGGAGATTCGTGCCGGCGACGTCCCGCAGGTCGTCCTGGCTGTTCGACCTGTACTCGGCGATGACGCGCAGGAAGACGGGCCTCGACACCTGGTACTCCACCTCGAGCCTCGGGATCCGCCGAAGGGCCGACAGCGACCCGTCGACCGGCCTCCTGAACTGCTGGAGCTGGTACTGAGAGCTGACCCGCAGCTTGCCGCTGGGCCGCCAGTCAATCGAGTAGTTGACGAACACGATGTCGGCGGGAGCCCACTCGAGAAAGTCCTCGTCGCGGCCCCAGAGATACATCAGGCTCCCCGAGAAGCGCGAGAACTGCGGCGTGTTGAGGGTCAGCACGTAGTCGCCGTTGTGGAGATGGGGCGTGCCCACGAACGGCGCGGTCTCCGCGTCGGTCTCGCCGACCCGCTGCACGGCATAGTCGCGGTAGAAGGCCCGATCGAACGCGAACGACTCGTACAGCGCCGATGCGCCGGCGCGCCATCCCCCCTTGAACGTGAAGTTGTTGTTGAAATGGAGCTTCTTCTCGAGCCACGGGTCGCCGACAACCGTGTCCTTGTACTGCCAGATGCCGTCCAGCTGCACGCCGAACGTCCAGCTCTGAAGGCCGAAGTCCGGGTCTCCGAACAGCGTCACCCGATGGTTCACGTTCGCATGGATGATTCCCCCGCGCTTGATGAACCCGCTGTCCGCCTGGAAGTCGTCGTGAATGCCGGTGACCTGGTACCGGTAGCCGAAGGCATGGCCGTCCCGCGCGAAGATCGCCTGCCAGATCGGGCCGCTCTTCCTAACCCCGTTGGTCCGCGTCCGACTGCCGCCCACCTGCAGCTGCAGGCTGTGAATCGATCCGAAGATGATCCGTGCGTCCGCCGCCAGCACGCGATTGTCGTCCGCTCCATCCAGCCGGTCGGTGTACACGAGACCGACCTGCGAGCGAGAGGGCAGATCGTGCTCGAGCCTCGCGATCGCGAAGATCGGATGGTTCGATCCGCCTGACCAGGACGTGCTCGAGTCATCCGCGGCCAGCAGCACCGCGGCGTTCGTGCCGGCGATGCGTCCGGCGAGCTTCGTGGCGGCGACCGGCGACACGATGCGGCGGGTGTAGATGAGGTCGTTGGGTGCCGCGAACAGCTCCGCGCCCTCCAAGAAGAAGGGTCGCTTCTCGGGAAAGAAGAGCGAGCTCCTCGGGTCGAAGGAGAACTGGCTCGCGTCGGCCTCGACCTGCGAGAAATCGGGGTTGACGGTCCCGTCCAGCGTCAGGTTCGGCGTCACGCCCCATCGCACGTTGGCGCCGTAGGACGGCCGAGCCGACCTCCACGTCCATGAGTCGCCAGTCGGCGAGCCGTCAACCCTTTCGGTGACGACCGGCGTCAGGTCCAGCACGAGGCCGCGGTTCAGCCCGGTGAGGCCGTCGAGCCTGCCCGACTGAGCGAGAAAGGACGACATCGCCCGGAGGGCGGGCGTCCAGCTGTCCTCGTGCCCGGTGGCTGGGATGCGGCGGATGACGTTGAGGCCCCAGGTCTGGACCGGCGCCGACGGAAAGCGCAGCGTCTTGAACGGAATCTCGATCTCGACCTCGTATCCGTATTCGGTCAGGCGCCCCTTCGACGTGAAGACGAAGTCCGGCGTGAGATTCGATCACCTCCCGGCCGCTTTCGAGCGCGCTGAACGGCGCGCCGCCGCGATTGCCGGTTCCTTCCACGAGCATGCCGTCCTGCTGCACGCCGAGGGGGTTGACGCCGAAGACGAGCGACTCACGGACGTCGTCGAAGGTGTTCAGGAAGATCTGGATCGAGTCGTCGGCGTCGATCTTGTCGCGGTCCGCGAGCGTCGCGTGCACGCTGCCGCCGGAGGCGTACGCCTTGACGCCGAAGTAGATGGCGGACGGCGAGTACCAGACCAGGATCTCGGTCCGGTCGTCGGCCGGACGCCCGTCCACCGGCGCGTACTGGGAGAAGTCGACGAGCCGGGTGGCGCGCGCCCACGGCTCCTCGTCCAGGACACCGTCGACCACAATCGCCTTCTCGATTCGTGGCGCCGATGCCTGGACGTGGTTCTCGCGGCCGCTGAACACCGCGCCGGAGCCGTCGGGCGCCGGCAGCACGGCCATGAGGAGCAGGAGGGCGATCATCGAGGGAGACAGCGGGTCACGGCACGGGGACGGCGGCGCTCGCGGCCGCGAAGTGGCGCCGGTACCACTCGACCGATCGATCGATGCTGTCGATCTGATGCGCCACTTCTCGAAGGCCGTGGCCCTCGCGCGGATACAGCACCAGTTCGGTCTCGACGCCGACGTCCTTCAGCGCGACGTAGAACTGCTCGGCCTCTGGGACCGGCACGTCGTGGTCGTTCAGGCCGTGCATGATGAGCGTCGGCGTCGCCACCTGTGCCACGTACTTCAGCGCCGATCGCTTCCACATTCGGTCCATCAGGTCGCCCTGATGCGGCAGGATACCGAACTCCATCTGCTCGTACTGGTTGTAGTACGTCAGGTAGTTGTAGCTGATCAGGTTCGTGATCCCGGCCGTGGGAATCGCCGCCTTGAACTGCCGCGTCTGCGTGATCAGCCAGAAGCTGAGCTGCCCTCCATAGCTCACGCCCTCGACGCCCATCCGGGTCGAATCGATCCACGGATTCCGGCGGATGGCCGCGCTCACGCCGTACAGCACGTCCTGCGCCTCGTTCCCGTCCTGATCGCCGAAGACCGCGTCGGCGAACGCCTGCCCGTAGCCGGTGGAGCCCCGATAGTTCACGTGCAGCACCGCCCAGCCGAGCCCCGCGAAGACCTGATCGCGGAAGTTGAACGCGGGACCGTTCTGGCCGTGCGGGCCCCCGTGAATGTTGACCACCATCGGGGACTTCGAGCCCTCGGTCCGCCCGATCGGAGGGACCAGAAACGCCTGGATCCGGTACTTGTTGTCGTTGCTGACGAATTCGAACGGCTGCGGATCCGCGAGCGGCCTGCCGCGGAGGACCTCGGCGTTCAGGTTCGTCAGCTGCGTCGTCGCCGCACCGCGCCGCAGGAAGAGCTCCGCCATGTCGGTCGGGCTCGTGAACGCGTAGGCCGCCGCGCCGTCGGCGCCGATCGAGAAGGACCCGACCGTGCCGCGATCGACGACCACGGACTGAGCCTCGCCGCCGTCAAGCCCGACGCGGTACAGATGCTGTTCGCCGTGTTCCTGCAGCGTGAAGTACACGGCCTGGCCGTCAGGAGCCCAGGACGGGACGCCTTGACGGTTGTCCTTGGACGCCAGCTCGTGGCTGTGGGCGCCGTCGGCATCCATGATCCAGACGTGCGTGTCCTCCATCGTGGTTTCGCGATCGGTCAACCCGCGCGTCGTCGCGCGAAATACGATATGGCGGCCGTCGGGCGACCACTTCGGGTCGTACTGGGTGGTCTCGAGCGACGTGAGTTGCCGAATCGCGCCGCTCGCGGGGTCCACGGAGAAGATGTTGTAGTGGAAGAACTGGTCCGCGTACGGCGATCGGTCCGAGCCGAAGAGAATCGCCGACCCGTCGGGCGACCAGTCGATCGAGTGCTCGTACGACTCGCCGTCGGTCAGCTGCCGGACGTGGCCACTCTGGAGGTCCGCCACGAAGATGTGCAGTCGCCGGTTGTCGTTGTACGGATTGACGCCCTCGCTGGCGGTCGGGTGCCAGAGATAGCGGGTGAACACCATCGGGTCGCCCGTCGCCCGCGCGGTCTCCGGCCCGTCGGTCGCCGAGACGTAGGCCAGGTGTCGACTGTCCGGCGACCACGAGATATCGGCGCCCCGCCCCGGCAGCGGAGCGTTGGTTTCGCGTACGGGGGCGACGAACACGGTGCCCGTGCCGTCGGGGTGCGCGACAATCAGGCCGGACTTCCCTTCGGCTTCGCCCCGGTACGCGATCCATTTCCCGTCTCGGGACCAGGTCGGATCCGAAGCCGGCGCGTCGCTCGCCCCGAGGCGCGACGATCGGCCGCTTCGCAGGTCCGCGATCCACAGCTGAGGATACGGTCTGCCCGGGCGGTCGTAGTTCATCACCGTGTACCCCACGTACGAGCCGTCAGGCGACAGAGCCACCTCGCCGACCTCCCGAAAGCGGGACAGGTCGGCGCTGTGGAGCGTGTCGCCCGGCGCGGCCGCGAGCGCCGGAGCACCAATGATGACACTGCACGCAGCGACCAGAATGGATCGTCCGAGCCAAATGCGCATGTGCCTGTCCCTCCCCCGCTGAGCCGCCTTCAGCTCCTGGAATCCAGAACAACGTCACCGCGTGGCGAGCGCCTGAAGCTTCTGCCGCGCGTCGGCGAACAGTCGCCGCAGCTCTGGAATCGGCGCGTCGCCGTACCCGTCGACCAGGTGTTTGTCGGCAACGTCCATCCATCGGAGCAGATCGCCGGCGGCGCGGCGCGCCGCCGCGGGATCCGTGCTGCCGACGGAGCCGAACCAGATCGGCGCCGTGTGCGCGAACGGATAGCTGTCCATCGTCGGCCATCTCGCGGCGCCACCGTAGACCCTGGCGGCCATCCAGCCGCCGGCGGGAATCGCCGCGGTGCCGCGGTACACGCGCTGGCCGGGCGACGGGACGCCGGTGTCGTGCCACACCGGCACGCCGTTGACCAGCACTTCCGCCGTGTCGAACGCCAGGGGCGACTGGACGTCCAGCGTCCATGAGACCTCGCGGGAACCGCCCGCGACCACGCCGCCGGGTTCCACGCCGTCGGCTGAGAACGTCAGCAAGGGCCCCGTGGTGACGAAGCTCCGGCCGGCTTTGAGTCCCGCCAGGTACCGGTCGAACGACAGCGGCCCGTCCACCTTCACGTAAACCCTCGTCGTGCCGATGGCCATCGTGCGGAAGAAATTCGTCATCGCGTCGGTGCCGGCCGACGGGGCGAGGGGCACGCCGACGTCCAGCAGGCGGTACCACGCGTCGGTCGTCCCGAGCTCGTCGCTCCAGAGGCAGGCCACCTCAATGGTATCGACGTCGCCCGCCATCGCGTCGGGGACGAGCTCGAGCGGAAGTCCGGCCGGCGCCGTGCCGGTCGGGAACGGTTCGCGGATCATGACCGGATGGACGTAGGACGACACTCCGCCTTCGCTGCGGGTGTGGGCCAGAGCCACCGCCGTCGGCCGGTCGTCGCGGCCGTAGACCGGATAACCCGGCCCCCAGAACCAGGGCCAGAACAACGTGTGGATCCCGATATGGCCGGTGTGCCCCAGGAAGTGTGGCCGGACCTCCTGGCCGAATGCGACGAGGGGAAGCTCGCTCCGCTTCCAGTCGAACCACTGATCGTCACTGAAGCGTGTGTGCAGGTTGGCGACCAGGGGCGTCGCGACGTCCAGGCCTTCACCCCGCGCCATCGGCACCAGATCGCGCGGCGTCAGGACATAGGGGCCGCCGTAATTGAGATGGAAGTGGTGATCGCCCGAATACCATCCGCGAGCGGCCATGTCGATCAGCCGCTTCAGTTCCAGTCTCAGCCGAAGCGGCTGGCCAGCTTCGGCACGGCCCGTGGCTTCGGCCGCGGGGGCCTCGAATCCGTGCGTCGCTAGAGCCCGCACCGGGCCCGCTGGAACCTCGAACTCGAGCGCTCCCGGCGAGTAGCTGAAGACCGTGCCGTTCTGGCCGTCGAACCACGCCTGCCCCACGTCCGGAAGCGCCGGGTGGCCCATCGCGTCCACGACCGACACGCGGGCCGGAATGGTGCCCGTCCGCCCCTGCCAGCTGGTTTCGACCATGACGCGCGCGGTCGGGACGCCCCACTCCCAACTCGTGGGGGTCACCTCGGACGCCGGACCTCCCCCGACGGGGACCCGCGAGAGGTGGAAGGCCTGATGGTCATCGGCGTGCGAGTAATAAATGAAGCCGTCGGCTCCCCAGGCAGGGGTAATCGGCGTGCCGCCAATGAGCCGGATGGGCGGCCCCCCGGCCAATTCCACCAGCCGAAGGCTCCAGTCGTGGGGCTCAGGCATCGGCACCACGAGACGGCGGCCTGCGGGATCGAGCGCCGGACGCGCCAGCGACGCAATCGGCGCACTCGACAGCACGCGACGAGCCCGCGTCGCGAGGTCCAGCCGAACGACTTCGTCATTACCGGGCTGTCTCGCCGTGTACACGATGGATCCGCCGTCCGGCAAGGGTTGCGGCCGCAGCTCGAGCCCCCGATCCGTCGTCAGGCGCTCGCGCAATCCGGTCGTGCGATCGAGGCGCCAGATGTCCAGATCTCCGGCTTCGGCAGACGAATAGAACAGCCAGCGTCCGTCGGCCGAATATGCCGGGTCCAGGTCGGCGGCCGGTGTATCCACGAGCGTTCGCTCGCCTCGCGAGGCGATCTCCGCCTCGACGATCGCCGTGTCCCGCGTGTCGTCCCGCACGAACGCCAGCCGCGTCCCGTCAGGCGACCACGCGGGCCTCGCGTCGAGCGCCGCTCCCGCCGTCAGCCGACGAGCCCGCCGGCCGGACACGTCCATGAGCCAGATCCACCCGCGAGCCGAGAACGCCACCGTCCGAGTGTCCGGCGACACCGCGGGCGACGTCGGGCCGGCAGCGATCGTCGGGAAGTCGTATCCTTCCACGTACACGTGGTGCGCGAAGCCGGTCATCTTCGGATATCGGTGCGTCCACTGCGCTCCGGACGACCCAACGCCCGCCGTGATGATGATGCTCGCGGCGAACAGCGTCCGCCAGGTCATGACTCGCTCCTTCCGGCGCCGCCTGGCGCTAGAAGCTCGCAATCGCCTTGATCCGTTCCGCCGAGAGCTCCTGAATCATCTGCACCACGAGCTTGACGGTGTTGTCGAAGTCGGCCCGGTCGATGACGCCCGACTGGCTGTGGCCGTAGCGCGTCGGCACGCCGAGGTTCACGGCCGCGAGGCCCGAGCCCGATTTCTGGAGCTGCGCGCCGTCCTCTCCGTAGCCGGTCACCGATTCGAACTGGATGGGAATGCCGTGCGTCTTCGCCAGGTCGATGATCCAGTCGACGTACTTCGCGTTGGGAATCATACTGCCGTCGAAGACGAACACGCCCGGTCCCTTCCCGAGCGCCTCCTGAGAGAGCTGGGGGCTGGTCAGCAGCGGAAAGTCGCCCGCGATGCCGATCTCCAGGTTGATGACGATGTCGGGGTGCGTCGAGGCCTGGACGAGGGCGGCGCCTCTGAGGCCGTTCTCTTCCTGGACGGTCGCGGCCATCTCGACGGCGTTGGGATGCGCGCTCGACTTGAGCTGCCGCAGCGCCTCTATGGCGACGGCCAGTCCGACACGGTCGTCGAACGCCTTGGCCAGGTACCGCGTCGTGCCCCTCAGCGCCGTGAAGCGCGTGCCGTAGGTGATCGGCAGCCCCGGGCGCACGCCGAGCGCCTCGGCTTCGCCCCGGCTCCTGACGCCGATGTCGATGAACATGTCCTGCTGGTGCACGAGGCGCGTCCGCTCTTCCGGCGACACGATGTGTCCCGACTTGAACCCGGTATAGCCGGTCACCGGTCCGTTGGCCGTCATGATCGTCATCCGCTGCGTCAGGACGCTCTGATCGAAGTAGCCGCCCACCGGGTTGAAATACACGAATCCGTCCGGATCGATATGCCGCACGAGGAATCCGACCTCGTCCATGTGCGCCATCAGCAGCACCCGGGGCGAGCCTGCGGGTCCGGGCAGGGTGCCGAACAGGTTGCCGATGCCGTCGGCGTGGATGTCGGTCAGCAGGCCGTCCCACTCGCGCTTGAGGATCTCCCGGACGGGACCTTCGAATCCGGAAGGGGCGACGGCGTCGGTCAGCTCGGCCAGCAGCCTGACGACGGGGTCCTGAGGCTGCGCGAGCGCCGACGCGCCAGCCGCCATCACGCCGGTCAGTGCGACCGCGACCGACAACCGCGCGGTACGAGGCCACGGTCTCATCCTGCTCCGCATCGAGCTCCTCCCCTCGTGCACCTGTCGAATGGCCGGCCGCTCATGATCTCGCCTGCCCGTGTCTGGATGGTGGGGGATCGGCGCGCCGGCCAGTCGTCGGACACCGACGCCGGCGGCGGCCGGCGTGGACGGCACCGGGCCGGTCCGCGTGCGGGAACGCTCGCAGATGGAGCCGCATCTTGCCGCAGGACCGCCCTGGCCCAGGACCAAGGGCGGCTTACGGCTGCTAAGGCGTGGAGGCGGGCGTCCACGCGAGGCCGCGACGACTCGGCGGACTGCGGGCCCGAATCCGGTGCCGCGGCTCCCCGTTCCCCGGCCAGCCTCGACGGACCGCGCGTCGCGCGACGCGCGGTCCATCCGCCGGCCTCAGAACTTGAACTTCAGCCCGAACTGGAGCTCGCGCGCCGCCGTCGCCGTGCTCTGAATGCGTCCGAACGAGCTCGACGAGATATCGGTCACCGGCACGCCCAGGTTCGCCCGGTTGAAGATGTTGAACCCCTCGATCCTCAGCTCGATCGATCGCTGGCCGCCGAGCGGCACGCGCCTGATGAAGGACAGATCCGTGTTGATCATGCCGGGTCCACGCACCGAATTGCGCGGCGCGCTGCCGGACTGGCCGGCAGGAGCCGGCTGGAACGCCGCAGTGTTGAACCACTCGGCGGCCGTCTTCGGACCCGCGTTGGGATCGCCCACCTGGTTCGGGCGGCAGCTCGGCGTCCAGTTCCCCGCCCGCAGACAGGGATCCCTGCCGTCGTAGACCGTGTACGGGAATCCGGACTGGAAGGTCCAGATGCTGGCGATCGACCAGTTGCCGAGGACGGCTGCGAGCGGTCCGGACGTCAGCCACCGCTTGCCCTGGCCGAAGGGCAGCTCGTAGATCTCCGACAGGTTCACGCGGTGTCGCGCGTCGAACTCCGACGGCGCGTACTCGGCGTCCTTGTCATTGGCGTCCTGGGGCATCATCAGGTAGGTGCGGTTCGTCGCCCCTGAGTGGAAGGCCGACGAGTTGTCCATCGACTTCGACAGGACGTACGACGCCTGGAACTGCAGGCCGTTGGTGAACCGCCGCGAGACGCTCGTCTCGAGCCCGTTGTAGGTGGAGCGGCCCCAGTTCGAGGCCTGGAGCACGGAGGTGAATCCCGGATACGGCCGGAACAGATCCTTGGTCGCCTGGGTCGTCTGGCCGGCAATGTAGACCGGCTGGTTCAGCTCGTTGCCCAGCTGCAGCAGGTGGTACCCGCGGTTGCCGACGTAGGCGATCTCGAGAATGGTGTTGGTCATGAACTGCCACTGCGTGTCGAGGTTGTACGCCACCGAGTACGGCGTGGTGATGTGCGGATCGATGACGTACAGCTGTCCGACGAGTGGAGTCGTGACCGGCTTGATCGGGTTGCTGAGCGAGGTGTCGCGCACGACCGGCTGCTGATAGAACGGATAGGAGAGAATCTGCTGGAGCGTCAAGTTGTTTCTCAGCTGATTCCGGAAGATGCCGGCGCCGCCGTGCACGGCGACCTTTCCGGTGCCGTTGACGTTCCACGAGAAGCCGGCGCGAGGCTGGAACCCCTTCTTGTCGGGGAAGTAGGTGCCGTTCTTCGGCAGACCATGCGTCCCGGCGTTGATCACCTCGGCCGTGCCGCTCTGCGGCGTGCCGCCGGCCGGCTGGTCGATGATGAAGGTCGAGGTCTGGCCCAGCCTGTCCGTGATGGGGCTGAAGTAGTCGTACCGGACGCCGAGATTGAGCGTCAGGTTGTCCCGCACCTTCCAGTCGTCCTGGACGAAGGTGCCCCAGTTCTTGTTGATCATCACCATCCGCGTGCGGCCCTGCCCGTAGTCGAACTCGGAGGCCTTGCCCAGCAGGAAGTCCGCGACCGAGTCGCCCGTGTAGGTGCCGTTGAACACATACCGTCCGACCACGAAGAAACCGTTGTCGATGTCTTCGCTTCCGGGCCGGTAGGTGCCCCCGATCCGGATGTTGTGATCCCCCTTGATCGCCGTCATGACGTCGGAGAACTCGTATTCCTGGTAGATCCCGATGCTCGGACCCTGAACGGTGTTCCCGATGCCGGAGATGCCGTTGATCTCGATGTCGGGCAGGCCCAGGCCGCCGATCGCGTTCTGCGGCCGCACGTAGTTGATGCCGTAGTCGATCGGGTTCAACAGGGGCAGGTTCGAGCTCTGGCTGGTCTGGCGCGAGAACCCGAACCGGAACTCGTTCAGGAGCCCGCCCGACATGATCGTGTTCACGCCGCCGGTCCCGTGCTGGGGCCGGCTCTTGTTCGTGTTCGTGAACCCGGCGTAGTTGGCCGTATTCGACCCCTGGAAGGGGTTGAAGACGTCGTTGTCCTGGAGGAAGTGGCGGTAGAACATCGTCCAGTGCTGATTGAACGTGTGGTCCACCCGCACCATGTACTGGTTGTAGTTGGTCTGGCTCACGGGCGACGAGACATAGTTGTTCTTCCTGGGCGCCACGCCGGAGATGTTCGGCAGCGGCATCAGCTCGAGCAGCTGCAGGGCCGCCGGATCGATCCGGTCGCGCGGGATGATATTGCCGGCGAAGGGCTGGCCGGTCGACGGATCGATGAGCTGCTTGTTGAGGAAGCTGAAGTCGCCGGCCCGCTCCTGCGCCGTCGCGACGATGGTCTGGCGCGTCTGGCCCCGGCCCTCGCGGTACCCCTCGAACGACACGAAGAAGAACGTCTTGTTCTTGAGGATCGGCCCTCCCAGCGTGCCTCCGTACTGATTGAACTTGAGCGGCGGCGGCTGGGTCGTCGCGAAGAAGTTCTTCGACTGGAACCTGTCACTGCGGAAGAACTCCCAGCCGGATCCCGTGAACGTGTTCGTGCCCGATTTGGTCACGACGTTGACAATGGATCCGCTGTTGCGGCCGAACTCGGCCGAGAAGTTGCTCGTCTGGATCTTGAACTCCTGCACCGCGTCCACGTTCGGCCGCGCCTGCAGCGAGTTGCCTTCGAGCGAGTTGTCGCTCACCCCGTCGAGCAGGAAGTTGTTCGAGTCGCTGCGCTGGCCGTGGACGTAGAACGTCGTGCCGGCGCTGGTGCTCTGGCCGCGCGTCGTGACGCCGGGCGTCAGCAGCCCCAGGTCGGCGAAGTTGCGGCCGCTCAACGGCAGCTGCAGGATCTGCTTCTCGTCGACGACCTTGCCGACCATGGATGTCGTCGTCTGCACCAGGATGCCTTCGCCCTGCACGGTAATCGTCTCCGAGACCGCGCCGACCGACAGGACCGGGTTGACCTGCGTCTCCTGATTGACCTGGACCGCCACCGGGCTCTGGCTGAACTTGCGGAACCCCTGCAGCTCGGCGTCCAGCTGGTAGCGTCCCGGCGGGAGGCTGGACACCTCGAACTGCCCGCGATCGTTCGTCACCGTCTCGCGACTCGTCCCCGTGCCCAGGTTCCTCACGACGACGGCCACGCCAGGCAACACGCCCCCGGAGGTGTCCTTGACCACGCCCACGATCTTGCCGGTGCTGGTCTGACCCAGGGCGATCGCCGGCAGCAGCAGGATCGCCAGGGCCGTTCCGAGAACGACGCGGGTTCTGTCCATCGTCATGATGCGCCTCCCCTGTGCCCTCTTCGAGCAGATGTATCTCCGATCGGCAACGCGAGCCGCAGCGGCGGCCGGACTATCTCCCGGAGCTCGAGGTCGGCGCCTTCGGCATGCCCGTGACGAACTGCGGCCTCGCTGGACTGTCGGCGAGCGCCTTCGCGGACAGATAGATCAGGCGCGTGATCTTCTCGATCTTGGGATAGTCGATGCGGTCCCAGGTGTCGTTCGCGGTGTGGTAGTCGGGATGCTCGCCCGTGTTGAAGAGCACCATCGGCACGCCCATGACGGCAAAGGGATAGTGATCGCTGCGGGAGAACCAGCCCTCCGGGTCGTTCCCGTCGGTCTTGTAGTCCAGCGTGAGGCCGATTTGCCCGTTCTCCGTCTCGATCACCCGTCGAATGTCCGGGTTGTAGAGCGTGCCGATCACGTTGACCTGGTTGCGATTCCGATCGGCCGTGGTGTTCCACTCGGGGTCGTCCTCGTCGCGCCCGATCATGTCGGAGTTGAGGACGGCGACGGTGTCCTTGAGTGGTATGATTGGGTGCTCGACGTAGTGGAAGGCACCAAGCAAACCGTCCTCTTCCGCCTCGAAGATCAGGAACATCAGGCTTCGCTTCGGCGGATCCGGGTTCGCCTTGAAGGCTTCGGCGATCGCGATCGCGGCCGCGACCGCAGACGCGTTGTCGTCCGCGCCGTGGTAGATGAACGGCCCCGTCTGGCCCACGTGGTCGTAGTGGCCCGTCACCAGCACGTACTCATCCTTGAGCTTCGGATCCGAGCCTTCGATCACTCCGACCACGTTGCGGGTCTGGACGACCCGACGGTCCTTGATGGCGCGGCGCAGATCGATGGTGACGTCAGGCACCGGCAGCGAATGCGGCTGGCCGGTCCGGTCGATCTGCTCCTGCAGCTGGTCGATGTTCTGACCGGAGGGCCGAAGCAGATCGTCGGCGACGTCCCGGGAGATAGTGAAGAATGGGAGATCCCAGAACGGGCTGGTCAGCGTGTGCGAGCCGCGGTCGATCCGAATCTGCCCGTTGGTCGGCCCGCTCGGCTTCCGCACGCTCTTCCGATCGGAGGTCCTTTCCCGCACGATCAGGATGGCGGCCGCACCGTGCTGCCGGATGACTTCGGGCTTCCACCAGTTGAAGGCGTGGACCGTGTTGTACCGCCCCTTGAAGCGACTGTTCGGATCGTGCTCCTGCGGTTCGTGCGTCAGCACCATGACGACCTTGCCGCGGACGTCGATCCCCTTGAAATCGTCGTACCCGTATTCCGGCGCCGTGATCCCGTACCCGGCGAACACGAGCGAGCCCCGCACCGCGACATCGACGTTGCCCTGCCGGGTCAGCGTGTAGTCCGGGCCCATCGCGAAATCGCGCGTCGTCCCGCCGATCGAGGCGCGGAGATAGGTGTGCTCCTGGTCAACGTGCGCGGCGACCATCGGGAAGGGCTGGAAGTAGGTCCCGTCGGCGCCCACCGGCTTGAGGCCCGCGCGCATGAAGAACCCGGCGATGTAGTCGGCGGCGATTCGACCCTCGGGGCTGAGCGAATCACGGCCGGCCATGTCATCCGAGGCGAGAAAGTAGATGTGCCCTTTGAGGGCATTCGCACGGATCGTCTTGAGACCCGGATCGTCGGCCTGGGCGCTCACGAGCAGACCCGCCAGCAGGGCGAGAACGCCAACGGGAACTCCGCGTCTCCAGAACCCGGTCACTTTCTGCCACATGGAGCACCTCAGGCATCATGCGTTTCACATTTCGTGACTACGCCGGACTATCGAGAAAATGTTTCAGTTATTTGCTAATGTCTAGGTCAATGTGAATCAAGCGCAGAAGCTAGCGGGATTATTGGGCTCTGTCAATAGATAATTACGTTCTGAAGATGCTCTTGCGTCGGTTGTGAACGAAGATCGATCGCAGCGAGGCCGCGGGGGCACGCCAGGGCGCGGGGAATATGCCAGTCTTCAGTTCGTTGTCGCTTGAGTACGACCAGCTCGGCCTGGGCCGACAGCTCCGCGCCGAACGGAAGCGGTCGGGCCTCACGCTTCGCCAGCTGGCCGAGCGGTGCGGCATCGCGGCGGCGAGGCTCTCTCAAATCGAGAGCGGCGGACATGAGCCGACGTTCAAACAGGTCGGGCAGATCGCGACGGCGCTGGGCGTGTCGTTGAGCGCGTTCTTTCCGCCCGATCGCCGGATGCCCTACCAGATCGTTCGAGAAGCCGACGTCCGATCGCGAGCGCCGAGGACGGCCGTGCTCCTCCGGCGCGACCGCAGACGCGAGGAGCACCACAACCAGTTCTGGCCGCTCGCGAACGACTTCGTCGGGCGCCAGCTCGAGCCGCTGCTCGGTCGCATCATGCCGGTGGCCGACCAGAAGGCGTTGTTCTGCCACCACCACGACCTCGAGTTCGTCTCGGTGCTCGCCGGCGAGGTCGACTTCCGGATTCGCACGCCCGAGGGGCAGAAGCACGAGACGCTCGGGCCGGGGGACTGCCTCCTCTTTCGCTCGTCCCTGTCTCACTGCCTCAGAGCCGCCGGGTCCGAGCCGGCCGAAACGCTGCACGTGCTCGCGTCGGCCAAACCGGCTGCCGAGACCGGGTGCGACTGGTTCTCTCCACAGGGGGCCGCGCATCTCGACGAACAGGGCGACGGCACCGCCGGGTCGGTCGGTTCGGAGCTGGCGCTGCTCCGCATCGCGCGTGGCTGGAGCCTCTCGAACGTGGCGGAGATGGCCGGGGTGAGCGTGCACCGTCTCGAACAGTTCGAGCAGGGCGCGCGCTCGATCCCTCTGAGCGGCGTGATGAGACTGGGCCGGCTGTTCGGCGCGCCGCTGCCGTCGCTGATTGGCTGTCACGTGGACGAGGGGCCCTACTACTTCCTCCAGCGCGGCTCCAGCCTCGACCAGGTGCCGCAGCGAGTCCGGCGCGCGCCGAACCGTCAGGGCGGGTGGCCGGGCACCTTTCACCCGCTGGCCCGCGACTTTCCCACCCGGCGGATGTTTCCGTACCTCATTCGCCCGTGCAATGCGCCCGGCCAGTCCCCGCAGCCGCACGAGCACCACGGACAGGAGTTCTTCTACGTCCTGGAAGGCGAACTGGATCTGACCATCAGCGTCGAGGACACGACCGTGCAGCAGGTCCTTGGGCCCGGCGATGCGTGCTACCTAGACTCGAGCGTCCCGCACGTAGCCCGCGCGAGGTCGCGGAGTCCCTATTCGGGGGCGAGCGCCGAGGTGATCGACGTGTTCTGGTGCCCGTTGGGCGAGCACTACCTGTTCGAGGAGTAGTCCGGCCCGCACATCCGGTCCACGCGGACAAGGCCACCGAGCGCATCGACCCGGATGACAAGTCGGTTGTCGTTGTCCGCGGTTCCTGACGATAGTCGTGTTCCACACGGAGTCTGGATGACGCGGAGCCTCGCATCCTGCAAGCGTGCGCGGACCGTCGCGCTCCGCTTCGCGTTCCGGTCGCGGGTGACACGCGACACGCCTCGCCGTCGGCCGTCGTGAGCGTGCGTGCTCCCTGACGCATGAATCTTCGTCAGGATGCGGTGTCGACCTGAGGATCTGAACGCGCCGTGAGGCGAGCTCGATGACAAAGACCGTGTAGAACGTGACCAAACCACGCCACGTCCACACTTCGGCAATCAGATCACCGAACTGCTCGCCGCCAATCCGGCTGAAGCCGGCGCACGTCGCCCAACCACTCGGACCGGCTCGTGTCGTGAACCATTCCATCGAAGCGGGATGATGCTGGTGCTCGGGCAGGAGCAAAGCCACCGACACTATTCGCCCGTGCCGTCGGCGAGGCGGTCAACGTCTTCGACCGAGAGTGTAGTGCTCCGGGGCACCGCGGAAAGACCGGCACGCCGCGCTCGAAATGCACGTCCGCATCGGCTATCCGACGAAGGAGGACTTCGACGAACTCGTCCACGCGTTGACCGGTCTGACCCGCGAGATCGGCGAGTCGCGCCTTCAGCGCGGCATCGACACTGATCGTGGCGTTCGCCATGTGTCCATTGTCCACGACGCGTCACACCCACGGAAGAAGACGCTTCTTGACAGCGTCAGCGTGTTCACGAACCCCTGCTCACGCGGTACTGACCGGTCTACAAAGGAGGATGTTTGGCGGAGAGGGTGGGATTCGAACCCTATCAACGCCAGTAGGATCTGTAACTTACAGATTCTAAATTGCCGACGATGCCAGGAATGCCGGCGTTGCCGTAGGGTCTTGCTCGTTTTTACCCGACGAAACCGGTCGTGGGAAGCGCCGTCGGGTGCAGCGTCTAATTCAGAGCAGTCAGCCTCTCGAAACTGAACGACCGCGAGGGATGTCGCCAGTAGCTCCTCGTCGCGTCTTGCGGCTCCGCACTGCGCCTTTCCGGCCGGCACGTGAAGGACGGTCGGCTGGAGTGATTGACACCTCGATGCGGCCGTTCATCGCCTTGACGGCGCGTACAAGCGTCTGGAGCCCGATGTTGCGCGTCTTGCCAGCCTCCAGCTTGGCGATCACAGGCTGCTTGACGCCGAGTTTCGCCGCGAGCTGACGCTGGGACAAGCCGCTCGCGTTGCGCAACGCGACGAGCTCCTGTTCGATGCGCATCGCCTGCAACTCCGCCTCGACGGCGGCGGCGAAATCCGGATCGTCCTTCTTGCGTCGATCGATGGCAGCGACGGTGCTGTTGGTGAGCGGCATCATGACCGGCCTTTCTTCGGCTTCTTGAACTCGGCGTACACGGCGGCTTGCAACGTGCGGAGCCGCTTGATCATCGCGTCCGGTATGTCGTCGCGCTTCTTGGTCATGCCGTCGAGGAGAGCAGCATGATTGTCGGGCAGTAGCACGTAGAACAGCCGGACACCAGTCCCGACGTCCCGTAGCTCGTGAAGCCCTTCGCCCAACGAGCGTGAATGGGGAAGGCGCAGTTCATGACCGAGCGCTTCGAGCAGCTTCACGAGTGCCGCCGCCTTCGTCACCGCAGTCCCTTCGAGCCCGGCCATGTACTGGTCTACCGGAGCGTTGCCGCCGGGCGTCTGATACGTGAGTACCGTGCAGCGCGGCACGAGGAAAGTATAGCTTATAGGCTATCGCACGACAAACGGGCCGGAGCCGCGTTCGATCGCGGATGCGGTTCGGAGCGTGGGAACCATCTGGGAACAGATCCCGCGCGTCGTGCTATTCGCGGGCTTGCTGGCCAGCGCCGAGAGGCGAACCGGACGCGTCAACGGGGCGATGGGGCAGCGGGCGGCGCGCGTTCAGATCCGCGAGCACGTCTCCCACGGACGCGCGGCCTTCGCGTCTTCATCGAAGGTCCCCAGCCGTTTCCGGATGATGTGCTCGACCTCCGGCGTCACTGGCAGATCGCTATCGTCCGCCTCGGCGGCGCCGGGCCGGGTCGGCTGAACAGGTGCGGGCTTGCTCATGGGACCAGGCTACGCCTGTACCACGCAGTCCGCAGCCGGACACCGTGAGCGACACTTCGAACGCCAAGACGATTCACCGCGGCTCGGCCGCAGTATCATGGAGCGCATGAGCCCACGCCTCTCCATCGATCGTGACGTGGTGTCGGCGTTCTGCCGACGGCATCACATCACGCGGCTGGCTCTGTTTGGCTCCGTTCTTCGGGACGATTTCGGCCCCGACAGCGACGTCGACGTACTGGTGGAGTTCCAGGTCGGCCATGTTCCGGGTTTCAACTTCGTCAGCATCGAGCGCGAGTTCTCTGGACTGTTGCAGGGCCGGCGCGTCGATATGGTGACTCCAATGTTTCTCAATCGCCGCATTCGCGATCAGGTCTTGAGCAGCGCCGAGCTGCTGTATGTCGCCGCGTGACCTCGTCTATGTCGGGCATATGCTCGACATGGCGAAGAAGGCAGTCGGCAAGACCCAAAGCCTCTCGCGCGGCGCGTACGATGCGGACGAAAATCTTCGCCTCGCGTTGACTCATCTTGTTCAGATCATCGGTGAAGCGGGGCGCCCGGTCTCCCGGGAGTTCTCGGACCGACACCGGAGATCCCGCGGACCGACATCGTCGGCATGCGCCACAAGGTCGTCCACGATTACCTCGGGGTTGACGAAGATATCGTGTGGCAGCTTGTCACGAAAGACCTGCCGAGTCTAGTGGCGCTCGAGCCAATCGTCCCGCAGACGCCTCCAGTCGCGAACGGGCAATGAGAGACCGCGGTGAGTTGAGGCGCCTGCGTGGCCACCAGGCGATCGGGCGCACCCCCATCACAGAATGGCCCGCCGGAGAATAGACGCGGCGTACGGATCCTCGAATACGACGAGGCTCATTGACGTGCCAACGCCGTTCACAGCCAAGCAGGGCCAGTACTCGCGTTCATCTACTTCTACAGCAAGACTCACGGCATCCCACCGGCCGAAGCAGATTTCCGGCGGTTTTTCCGGGTCACACCGCCCGTCGTGCATCAGATGATCAAGATGCTGCACGCGCGCGGATTCATCGATCGCGAACCGGGAAAGGCACGCTCAATCAGGCTCCGACTCACTCGTGCAGAATTGCCGGATTTGGACTAACGCCGCCTGCCGCCTCGTTAGCACGTGGCGGCATCTGGCCGCGTTGAGGACCCGCAAGGACGGCAACGGTGTCTGGCCGCCGTACGTCGTAGACCTGATACCGGGGTTAGACGTACTCACGCCAGCCTGAATAGCGGTGGGCGATCATCGATGCGTAAGCCTTCGTAGATCCCGTCGAATCTTCGCGGCTGCGCCGCTAGGGCGGATCTCAGCGTGTCAGTGAGCCAACCTTGGCGCGACTTGCCAACCGAAGCCGCGAGCGAAGCGAGCGTTAAGCGAAGGTTGGCGGAGAGGGTGGGATTCGAGCCAAGTCGCAACGAGCGCCGACGGCGCGAGTTGCGCGATGCCCTATGAGCCCGCCCGAGCCGACAACGACCGAACCGCAGGTGAGGGAGTTGGCGGAGAGGGTGGGATTCGAACCCACGTGCCGCTTACGCGACAAGACGCTTTCGAGGCGCCCCCGTTACGACCACTTCGGTACCTCTCCGTTTCGGGCGGACGGTCTTACAGCAGACCTTTCATTATACCAACTCCGGATCCGTGGCCCGCGGACGCCTCGCGCGTCGACGCCGCGGAGAGCGTCGCGGCTAGGGCTGGCGGCGCTCCCGGAAGAACCTCTGCACGAGCTCGCGGCACTCGTCCTCGAGCACGCCCGACACCACGGCGAACCGGTGGTTCAGCCCCGGCAGTTCCCCGGCCCGCACGGTGGACACGACCGCTCCGCTCTTGGGCTCCGCGGCGCCGAAGACGAGCGTGCCGATGCGCGCGTGGACCAGCGCCCCGACGCACATCAGGCACGGCTCGATCGTGACGCACAGCGTCGCGCCCGTCAGGCGGTAGTTCCCCGCCCGCCTCGCCGCGTCGCGAATGGCGGCGACCTCCGCGTGCGCGGTCGGATCGCTGGCGCCGATGGGATGGTTGAAGCCGCGTCCGATCACCTCCCCGTCGAGCGCGACAACGGCCCCGATCGGGACTTCGTCGGCCTCGCGGGCGCGCGCGGCCTCGGCGAGCGCCAGGCGCATGAGCGCCTCGGGATCCATCAGCGCAGCGCGAAGCGCGGCGCCAGCGCCGCGGCCGCCTTCTGCGCCGCCGCCGCAACCTGCGACGCGTTCACCTTCAGGTCCTCCGCGTCCAGCGTGCGCAGCGTGAGGTCCACACGTAGAAACAGATCCCGATCGTCGTCCAGGCCGATTTTCACGCGATCGACCTCCGCGTTCAGCTTGTTGATCGCGAGCAGGTCGTCCTTCGTCACGTCGACGCCCGGCGCGCCCTTGAGTGTCGTCGCGAAGACGGCGAGGCCGCCCGACGCCGCGACCAGCACGCGGACGACCTTGTTCTCGGCGGCGAAGTCGAGCAGCCACACGCCGTCGCCGGCCTTCTGGTACTTCAGGCCGGTGTGCTCGAGCAGCGTCGCCAGCCGATCGACGTCGCGCGACGCGGGAACCGACGACGCGGGCGCCTGTGCGCGCGCGACCGGACCCGACGCCAGCACGAACACGACTGCAAAAACCGGCCAGCGGTGCATACAGACCTCGAAGGCGTCCACGACGGAGGCGCGCGCCGCTCGAGGTTCGAGCGGGCCACGAATTATAGGCCGTCGATCTTCGAAAACGCCAGATGGGACGGCCTGGCGGCCGGCGCTGGCGGCAGCAGCGGGTTGGCCGGGGCCGCGATCCACGTGCTGCTCGCCGCGCGGTCGTTCATCGTCGGACTGTTCACGGGTCGTCGCACGGCCGCGCTCTGGTTCCCGGCGACCGAGCGGTTATCATGTGCCGGTGACGCGATGGCTCAGGGGCCGGACGCTCGTTCAACGCCTCGTCCTGGCACTTCTGGCCCTGGCGCTCGGCGCCCTCGTCGTCTCCTACGTCTCCGGCGGCTTTTCGGCCTCCGGATTCGTCGTATTGGCGCTCATCGGGTGCTGCGTCGCGTTTCGCAGGGAGCTGCTGTGGCGCGTCCGCAACCGCCTGCTCGTGACCTACCTGCTGTTCGGGGTCGTTCCCATCTTCCTCATCGGACTCGCGCTGATGCTCGCGGCCGAGTTGCTGCTGGCGCAGTTCGCCACGCAGCTTGCCCGCCTGGACCTGGAGGCACGAATCGAACGCGTGCGGTCCGCCACGGAGAGTCTGATGCTGGCGGCGGCCCACGGCGCGCAGCCGGATCTGCTGGATGGAATCCGCCAGCGGGTGCCGAAGCTGGCGGCGGTGGTCAGGGCCAACGATGGCGATGTGCTCCGGCTGCCTGGAGACGGTCGGCTGCAGACCACGCCGGCCTGGATCTCCCCCGGCTTCGGCGATCTGTTCGAATCAGACGGGCGCTACTACATCGGCGCCGATGCGCGCGACGGGAATGCGGAAGCATTCGCCTCCGTTCCTCTCGATGACGAGGCCCTGGCGTCGCTCACGCGAGGGATGGTGTCGGTCTCCGCCGTGCTGCGCGGGGAGGTCCTGACCACCATCAACTTCCGTCCGTCCGGGAGCGGCATAGCCGTGGTGGAACGCGGTGTCCGACAGCAGATCGAACCCGCGGGCCTGGGGCCGCCTCGCCGCTGGTGGGACGTGCCAATCGCCGGCGTCCTGGACTGGACGGCGCAGACGTCCACCGGACGGACGGATGTCTTGCTGCCCCTGATGTCGAGGCCCTCACGACTGCTTGCCGGCCTCGAGACGTCCCGGATGTCGTCGGTTGCGCTCTCCATGCTGGTGATTGTCGGGAGCTTCTTCGTGATCGTGGAAGCCGTCTCCTTGTTCTCCAGCGTGAGGCTGACGCGGACGATCACGAGGTCCGTAGGCGACCTCTACCGGGGAACCCAGGAGGTGGCGCAGGGCGACTTCTCGTACCGGACTCCTGTGCGTGGCGATGATCAGTTGAGCGAGCTCGCCACCTCGTTCAACGGCATGTCGACGAGGATTCTGCAGCTGATCGGCGAGGTCAAGAAGAAGGAGAAGCTGGATGCCGAGCTGAAGATCGCGCGGGGGGTGCAGTTGAGCCTGTTCCCGAAGGCCGTGCCCGCACTCCAGACCCTGGAGTTGGCCGGCGTGTGCATTCCCGGGCGGGTCGTCAGCGGAGACTACTACGACTACGTGAGTCTGGACGACCGACGGACGGCGATCGCGCTCGGCGACGTCTCGGGAAAGGGGGTGTCGGCGGCGCTCCTGATGGCGAGCATTCAGGCGGCGCTACACGCGCACCTGAAGTTCAGCGGAGCGGTTCCCCATCCCGCGCTGTCCACTGCGGCCCTGATGGCCTCGATCAGCCAGCAACTCTACGAAAACACTCCGCCTGAAAAGTACGCCACGTTCTTCTGCTCCGTGTACGAAGATCGCACGGGCCGGCTCACCTACATCAACGCGGGCCACTTGAGGCCGATCCTGGTGCGCGACGGACAGGCTGTGCCGCTTGAAGGCGGCGGCATGGTCGCGGGGCTGCTGCCGGACGTGACGTACGAACAGGAAGAGGTCCTGCTGCGGACGGGCGACCTTCTCGCCATCTTTTCCGATGGCATTCCCGAAGCGATGGACGCGGCGGAGCAGGAGTTCGGCGACGCTCGCCTTGCCGAACTGCTGGTGGCCTATCGCGACAGGCCGCTCGACGACATCATCAGGGTGGTGACTGGTACCGTCGAAAAGTGGATTCACGACCCGGAAGGCCGCGACGATCTGACGCTTGTGCTGCTGCGAAGGTTGTGATCGCGATGGCTCCAGCAGTCAGCCGCTCACGTGATGGTCTGACGGAGGGTCGGGGCGCCCGGCTATGAACCTGGTGGAGGTCTGGCTTCAGGAAGTTCGGTACAGCCTGCGAACGCTGCGAAGGAACCCCGGCGTCACGGCCGTGGCGGCAGCGATGCTGGCGGTCGGCATCGGGATCAATGCCGCCGTCTTCACCGTGATCAACGCCGCGCTCTTCGATGGATATCCGCTCGTCCACAGGAACGACCGGATCGTGCGGATAACGACCACCAGGGATTCCATCTACTATCCGGATTTCGAGGACTGGCGATCCGAGGCCGCCTCGTTCGAGGGAATGGCCCTCGTCCGCGGCGTGTTCCACACGCTCAACGACGAGGGCGGCGCTCCGGAGACCTTCTTTACGACCGAAGTCACCGGCAATACCTTCCGGCTGCTCGGCGTCAGGCCGATGCTCGGGCGCGACTTTGCACGGTCCGACGAACGACCAGGCGCCGGGCGCGTCGTCATCCTGCGCTACGACATGTGGGTGCGCCGGTTCGCAGCGGATCCGGCCATCGTCGGCCAGACCGTCCGGATCGACGGCCTGCCGACCAGCGTCATCGGAGTGATGCCGCAGGGATTCTCGTTCCCGGCGAGCCAGGACCTGTGGACGCCTCTGGTGCCCACCCCGGCCGCCTTGAGGCGGGAAACCGGCTACGCGCGGTATGCATTCGCCCGATTGGCCGATGGCGTGACCGTTGAAAACGCTCGGGCGGAAATGGACACGATCGGACGGCGGCTGGCGACCGCCTACCCGCATACAAATGAGGGCGTCGCTCCGGTGGTGAAGGCCTTCGACGAGTGGTTCCTCAGCCCGGGCGCGAGGACCCTGTACAAGGCCATGTGGGGAGCGGTCGGCTTCGTGCTCCTCATCATCTGCGCCAATGTGGCGAATCTGCTGGTCGAGCAGGCGATGGGCCGATCGCGCGAGATCGCCATCCGCCTGGCACTTGGCGCCGGACGCTGGCGGATCGTCCGACAGTTCCTCGTAGAGAGCCTGTTGCTGTCGATCCTCGGCGGCGCCGCCGGCTGGTGGCTTGCCAGAGCCGGTCTGCGCATCTACGCGTCGGCCCGGGTCGGCAACGACGTCGTCTCGAGCGTCGCGATGGATCACCGGGTACTGGCGTATCTCACCGCGATTTCCACGGCCTCCGGTCTCCTGGCCGGCCTTGCCAGCGCGACTCACCTGACGCGACTGAGCGCCAGCAGCACAGCGAAGGATCAGGGCCGCGGGATCGCTGGCGGCAAGCGCGCGGCACGCCTGTCCCGCCTGCTCGTGGCGACGGAAGTGGTCCTTGCCGTGGCGCTGCTCGCGAGCGCAGGCGTCATCGTCCGCAGCTTCCTGAATGTCTCCGCAGCGAACCTGGGCGTCGACACGGCAAACGTTCTGACGATGTCGCTCTACATACCTCCTGACAGATACCCCAGCCCGGATGCGCGGGTTTCCTTCTATCGGGAACTCGGGACGCGGCTGCGGGCACTTCCTGGTGTTGAATCCCTGGGCCTGGCGACGGCCGCGCCGACCGACTACACGCCGCGGGTCGCGTACGAGCTGGCGGAGTCCCCATGGGTTGAAGGGCAGTCGCGACCGAGTATCGCGGAGTCCGTGGTCACCACGGGATACTTTCGAACGCTGCGCGCCAGGTTGATTTCAGGCCGCGAGTTCGACGACTCCGATCGCGCGTCGACGATGCCTGTCGCCATCGTGAACCGGCAGTTCGCCAGCCGTGTCTGGCCGGGAGGCGCGCCGCTGGGAAAACGTCTGCGGCTGTTTCGTCTTCCAGCGAATGCCCCCACGCCATGGCTGACCGTCGTCGGGGTGGTCTCGGACATCGTCCAGAACGACCGCACCCGGCAGACGTTCGATCCCCTGGTGTACGTGCCGTACGCGCAACAGCCAGCCCCGAACATGTTCGCGTTTGCGCGAACCAGCGTTCCGCCCGCAAGCCTTGCCGCCGCGGCCAGACGTCAGATCTACGCGATGGATCCCGACCTGCCGGTTCCGGCGCTCATGCCTCTGACTGAACGCCTGAACCGGGCCATGGCGTTCGAACGCGACGTCACGGTTCTGTGTCTGTTCTTCGCCCTGGTCGCGCTGGCACTGGCGTCGGTCGGCCTGTATGCGGCCGTCTCGCACTCCGTGCGGAGGCGCGTTCAGGAGATCGGCATTCGGATGGCGATCGGGGCGACGGGCCGCGACATCCTCGCGCTGGTCTTCATGCAAGGGGCACTTCCGGTGGGAACGGGCCTGTCCGTCGGACTGGCCGTGTCGTTTGCGATCAATCGCGTCTTGAAGGCGCAGCTTGTCGGCGTGTCACCCGCCGACCCGGTCACGCTTGCCGCCGCGTCCGCCGTGCTCGTCTTGTCCGCAGCGCTGGGCTGCTGGATACCGGCGCGCCACGCGATGCGCGTGGATCCCGCGACCGCCCTGAAACATGAATAGCCACGGGCGCGCTCGAAGCCGTCTGCAGCGTGGGCGCGTCCGGCCGTCAACCGAGCGGCGTCACCGCCGGCCGCTCCACGCGTCGCCCGGCAGCGAAAGGTTGCGGATGATGCGCCAGTGCCCGTCGGCGCCGCGGCGCCACACGGTGAGATACCGCCCGGTCGTCTGCACCGGAGACGCACCGCCCCGCTGCACCGTCATCTCCGCGTGCCCCCACTCGTAGATGAGGTCGCCGACGCGGGTCAGGCCGTCCTGCGCGAGCGAGCCCCCGACGACGCGGCCCGCCGCGAACCGCTGGGTCATCAGCTCCGCGATGGCGGCGCGACCCGTCACGCTCCTGCCGTCCGGCGTCACGAACACGGCCTCCTCGTCGTAGGGTTCGATGACGGCCGAGGCGTCCTGCGCCTGCATGGCGGGAAGCCACGCGTCGTTCGCCGCTTTGATCTCGGCGCGGGCCTGCGGGGGAATCTCCTGTGACGCCTGGACCGGCGCAGCCACGAGCAGCCCGGCAAGCGCAATGGCGGGGTTCATGGGGGCAGTGTACCAGCAAACGACGACGGCTTGCCTGGGGGTGGTGCGAGCGGCTACGGGTCTCTCGCAGGATGCGCGGCGTTCGCTTGCGCCGCCTCACCGGGCGGGCGATACGCGGCGAGCGGCCGGTCTCCTCGAAGCATGAGCGCTGTCGACGAATCTGCGCTCGCTGCTCGTCGCTGACGCTCGCCGGTGCGGGCGGGTACGGCAGTTGCGCCACCTTATCCTTCCTTGCGAATCAGGCGGCCCAACGCGGTTCGATCGGGCGCCAGGAGCTCGGAGATCCGCTGGTGGTTGACGTCGGCCACGATGATCTGGCCGACCTCGGTGTTGACCTCGCGGAAGATGCCGTGAGACTTCATCTTGGCGACCTGGTACTGATTCTCGTCGGTGGGGGTGACGTAGTGCACGGCGTCGGCCCTGAAGCGGTGCACGAGGAACAGGTGGACGATCGTCATGAGGCGTTTCTGGCGCAGCGATTGCGCGAACGTATTCTGATCGCGCACCGAGAGGATGCTTCGCTCACGCCGGTCGTGGATCGGAGCGAAGACAACGTTCGCGACCTTCTCCTTCTTCGCGTCGTAGATCGCGAGCTCGAGCAGCTCCGAACCGGAGCGCTGGGGCAGCAGGTTCACGCGAAGCGGGCCAGCCAGCGCGTAGTGCCCCGCCCACATCGCCAGCCATTCCTCGAGCAGCTTCTTGGGCACCTCGGTCTGCACCAGGTGCTGGTGCTGCGTGGATCCCTTGCCCATCGCCATGGTCGTGGCTGTACGCCCCGACGTAGCCGTCAGCGAGGCGTCCGCGCGCGGTCCGCCGACGAGGGTCTGCGGCGTGGTGTAGGGCGACTCGACCATCCGCAGTTTTCGCTGCAGGCGCGCCAGCGCCAGCATGCCGTCCTGCTTGAGGGCGATGGCGAGTTCCTCGGCCGCGAGGCCGTCGATCTGGTGGCCGCCGTACGTGATGAAGTTGAAGACGAACCCCAGTTGTCCGAGCTCCTCGGGGAAGCGCCGCATCTCGTCGTCGCTCATGCCGGTGGTATCCCAGCTGAACGACGGCGACAGGTTGTAGGCGAGCATCTTGTCGGGAAACTCCGAGTGGATCGCCTCGGCGAACGTGCGGGCGTCCTCGAGGTCGGCCGTCTTCGTCTCCATCCAGAGCAAATCGGCAAAGGGCGCCGCGGCAAGGGACTTGGCGATCGCATAGGGAACGCCGCCACGAACCTG
Source organism: uncultured Acidobacteriota bacterium (assembly GCA_963840225.1). GTDB lineage: Bacteria > Acidobacteriota > Vicinamibacteria > Vicinamibacterales > CAVVIG01 > JBLMXQ01. The sequence goes on along the minus strand of CAWIYH010000002.1, from coordinate 960,126 downwards.
GTAGTACCCTTCGGGCGTCTTGGCCGCCTCGCAGTCCCAGAAGGTCTCGATGCCGAGCTGACGCGCTCGGTCCCGGGCTGCATAGAGCGACGCTCGCCGCCCGACACGTCGCCACTCCTCGGCGCTCGCTTCGATCGGTTCACCCTCAGCGACGCGGAAATCGAGCGCCTCCGCAACGGCCTCATTGAACGTTTCGAGGCCGGCCTCGTCCTCCCACGCCGCGAGGAAGCGGGAGGCGACCCCGTCGAACGTCGCGTCGAGCGACACACCGTTCCCGTTGCGGTAAGCGACGGCGGCCTGTGCGGCCAGCGCGAGAAGGCCATGTTGCTCGAGCCAGGCGGTGGCACGAGCGTGCTCGACCTCGCCGACGGCATAGAGGAGATGGCCGTTCAGCTCCCGGACACCCAACTCGCAAAAGTGACGGATCAGGGCCAGGAAACAGGCCTTGTAGGCCGGCAGATCCCGGTTGGTCACGCCGAGCAGAAACGGCTGATCGCGCTCGTCGCCGCACCCGTCGATCAGGGTGGCCGCTTCCGCGTCGGTCCGGGCCACGATGATGCCGGCCACGCCCATGACGTCGAGCTGAAAGCGGGCCGTGTTCAGCCGCTTGTTCTGCTCGTCCTGCGCCACCAGCACTTTTCCGCCCTGGTGGCCGCATTTCTTGGTGCCCGGACGCTGATCCTCGATGTGGTACCCGGGCACTCCGGCCTCGACAAAGCGGCGGATCAGGTTGCGGACGTGCGGATCGCCGCCGTGACCGGTGTCGGCATCGGCAATGATGAACGGCCGGAAGTCGCGGGCCGGAGTGGCCGCACGCTGCGCCTCGGTCATGCGCGATCGCAGGTACTGCTGGTTGCGGTCTGCGGTGAGCAGGGCGCGCACGAGCATGGCGGCTTCGTCCGGAACCTGGCTGAGGGGATAGCTCGCGAGGTCGGGGCCCGGATCTTCACTCGTTCCGCCCTTGGCGGAGGTCGCCCAGCCGCCCAGGTAGATGCCTTCGATCCCCATCCGCTTCATGGCCACCGCCTGTCCCGGCGAGTACGGCCCGAAGGTCGTGATGCTCTTACGCTCGGCAAAGAGCTGACGGAGGCGGTCGTAGAAGGCCGCCGCGGCCTCGCGCGGAACCGTGTAGTCGTGGGCGATCGTGCCGCGCTGCTCGACAACCTGGCGTGCGGTATAGAGGCGGACGACGCCTGCGAAGCGGGGGCTGTCGAACCACTGCTGGGTCGCGGCGACGTCCTGCTCGAACGAGCGCATACAGGGGCTCCTTGCTTCAGGCGACAAAGTCCACGTTCTCGGTAATTCGCGTACCGTCCCGCTCGAAGGCCTCGATGTAGGACTGGATGCGGGACCTTGCCGTGGCGAGATCGTGGTTGTCGAGGTTGAGGTTCAACAGGTCGACGTACCAGGCCGGCTTGACGCGGTCGGTGACGTAGGTCGCGACGATCTCACGCGCGATAGGCAGCGTGGTCGTCTTCGAGTCGTCGTGAACGTCGCGGTCGCGAGCGGCGAGCAGCTTCTTGTACTCCTCGTCGAGCAGCCGTGCGAAGAGCGCGGCGTTGAAGGGATCGCCCGCCCTGACCGCGGTCGCGGGATCGTCCTCGGTGAGCCGAGCTCCCTTCTGCAGCCACTCCCACAGGATGCTGAGACGGATCTCGCCGGTCGCCATGTCCTCCATGAGGTACAGGACGTCATCATCGCCGAAGAAATCGGCAGGCTTGAGCGCGGCAGCCTGAAATCCCTGGCCGAACGCGTTGCCGTACTGCAGGGCAACGCTGAGGAGATCGCGGGCGCCCCGGACGGTGCGCAGCGCGGGCTCGAGCAGCAGCAGCGCCTCAGCATCCTCCTGAGTGTAGGTGAGGGGCGCGAACGCCCGCCCGAGTTGATTGTCGGCGCCGACCTCCTCCCACACCGGCCTCACGATGTGCACCATCTTCCAGTGGGCCACCCACTTGCCGCTCGCCCCGGCGCGTTGCTCGCGCTCGCCACCGGCCTTGGCCCGGCGCATGCCTGCCGCGACGCCCGCTGCGGAACCTACCGGGATGTTCGGCTCCATGCCGCCCTGCCAGAGAGCGCAGCGGCCGTACCGGTCGGGCGCGTTCACCGCACGGCGCACGCGGTCCTCGTAGGTGCGCATGTAGCCGTACGTCATGCCGATCGCATCGATGTTCGGGTTGACGAAGTCCGCGTCCCACGCCATCGCGTCGGCGACGCTGTTGATGTAGTCCCAGCGCCCGGTGTTGAAGCCGACGAAATGCCGCCCGAGGGCGGCCCGGATCTCCATCAGCTGAAACGCCGCCTCGAGCTGCTCGACGAGGACGTAGGCCTTGATCGTGCCCACAGGTTGGCCGAGCGCCTGCTCGAGCGTGGCGAGGAGATCGCTCCACAGCGCCGCCTCCTCGGCCGTCTGGATCTTCGGCAGGTACAGGACGATCGACGATCCAGCGTCGCGCAGCCGCCGGTGGTTGTTGACCACGTAGAGCACAGCGTCGACGATCGACGCGGAAAAGCCGGTGCCGTCTCTCTCGCGCACGTGGCGGTCGTCGAGATGCAGGCCGCGGGCGCGGAAGATCTTCGTCGTGAAGTCGAGCTGCTTCCTCCAGTCGGCGATGATGGGCCGACCCAGGAACCCGCGGCCCCAGCGATTCATCTCGGCGGCGACGTGTTCGGCGACGTGCAGGAACAGCGGGTCCCTGGCGATCGCGAGCCGCAGGTTGCGCTGGTTATCGAGCGACATGGTGGTGACCTGCCCGAGGGCGTCCTCGCCATCGAACATCCAGCCGTCGGCGCCCGAGAGCAGCGCGTAGGCGACGTTGCGCAATCCGCTCTCGACGCTCGCCCGCGGTCGCGCGGCGGGCCCGGTGCCCTGGATCCACTGACGCTGCAGATCCGGGGGAATCTCGCTGCCCTCGAACTGACCGTCGCGGGCGTCCTGAACGCGGATGCCGGTGTGCGGAATTGACGCCTCAGGGTCGAGGAAGGCGATGCGCTGTCGGTCACGAGTGCGCGCCCGCCGCCGGGCGATGCGCGAGGCCATCAGTTCGCGCCGGTCACGGTTGAGCGGCGCCAGGGCCTCCAACGCCTCGATCGCCTCCGGGCGATAGACGTCAGGGTACGCCGCGAGCACGCCGGCGCGGTATTCGAGTCTGCGAGTCATGCGCTGGTCGTCCTTCGAAATCTGTGGCGCGCCGGGCGTCGGTTTGGGCGGCCGCCATTCGAACGGCTCGCCGGCCGCGGCCCTACCCACGTCGCACGAGAAGCAGCCGCTCCGCGCGCGCCCACGTTGACCGCCGCGACTGGCTGACAGTCCGCCGGACGGGCTCGTCCTGGTTGCTCCAGCAAGGACTGACCGAGGAAGGCTGCAAATCTCTGTTGGGCCGCCCGTTGAAAACGTTCCCGGAGGGCAAGCGACCCAATTCAGACCACACTGAACCCGCTCGGAACTCCAGTGCGAGGGAAATGAGCGCGATCGCGGCAAGGATTGACGCCAGGATGCCGGCGTGACATGCCGGGTTGGTGTGCGACAGGGCGGCGGCCACCCAGCCGGCCAGGCCGGCGAATAGCACGCCGTAGGTGACGGAGACGAGAGCGAATTCGACCGACGGCACGGCATGCGGATCTCGCCCGGAGAGGCCGAATAGCAGCGCTGCACTCACGCCAAATACGAGATAGCCCCCGATGATCGCTGCCACGGATCTGGCCATAGCGCCCTCTGCGATAGTGATCCTGCTGCCGAGTACGGAGCCGTTCGTCACGCTGCCTGGATTGGTCGGCCCAACGTCAGCTTTCAGCCGCAACAGCACATGATCACGCCAGCCGTCGTCGCCTGCAAGCGGATGATTCTAAATTCAGGCCTCCCCCAGCAGATCGCGATGTGCGTGTGCGCCGTCGAGCGCACCACGCCTCGATCATGGGCCACAGGGCCGGCAGCCACGCGTTTGATGGGAGGTCCACGCGCGCTCCGGCCGCGCGCCACGCGCTCTCTTGAAGCGCTGCCCCTTTCCCGAGCCTACAAACAACGGGCGCGCCAGCGACGTCGCTCGTCATGAGGAGGCCGGCACGGGCACGAATGAGTTTCCAAGCCCGCGAGCGTCTCGATACGCTCGCCCCGTCCGTCATGACAATGTGCTCCTCTCTCGCGCGATCCGGAGTCCTGCCTTCGGCAGCGCATGTACCGCATCTCGATGATGACATCAGGAATCCTCGGCACGTTACCGGCCGACCTCAACCTCGCGCACGACGCCCTCGCTCAGGAGTTCATCGCGAACCACCAGATACTCGCGAATTGCCTCTTCGATATTGGCCAGGGCCTCATCTTCGGTCCGCCCTTGGGGACCAACATCCCGGCAGGCCGCGGCAAGACACCGAGAATCCCTCGTCTGTCTTCGTCACTCGAACTTTGTATTTCATGTGCCATCAATTTCGGATTCAACGTCTAGACAGTATGACTTCGGCAACAGCACACGGCTGACCTCCGGTATCGTCGCGGGTTAGCCTGTGCCGGCCAGAGCCGCAGCGCCGCATGGAGCGCGGCGTTGTGTTCCCGGAGGTCAGCCATGGCGCAGTCTACTCCGTTGTTCGTCGGTCTGGACGTCCACAAAGATTCGATCGCGGTTGCCCATGCACTGGGACAGAGCGCCGATCCGCCCGTGTTCGTTGGCGCGATCGGGACGCGCCAGACGGACCTCGATAAATTGATCCGGCGGCTTCAGACGAAGACGCGAACGCTGGTCTTTGCCTACGAGGCCGGACCGTGCGGTTACACCATCTATCGCGACCTGACCGGCCAGGGATTCGCCTGCCACGTCGTGGCGCCCTCACTGATCCCGAAGAAGCCAGGCGACAAGGTGAAGACCGATCGCCGCGACGCCGTCGAGCTCGCACGCTTGCTGCGCTCTGGCGATCTCACCGCCGTCTACGTGCCGTCGGTCGAGGACGAAGCGCTCCGCGATGTCTGTCGCGCACGGGACGCCGCACGCGTCACCGGCAAGGATGCCAAGCTGCGATTGAAAGCATTCCTCCTGCGATTGGGTCGGCACTACGTCGGGCGCGCCACCTGGAACGACGCCCACCGCCGGTACCTGGCGAAGGTGGTGTGTCCGACGCCGGCGCAGCAGATCGTGTTTCAGGAATCCGTCCGAGCCGTCGACGAGCAAGTCGATCGCCTCCAGCGCCTCGACGCCGAGCTGCTGGAGCGCGCGCCCGCGTGGCGCCTTTATCCGGTCGTCCAGGCGCTGCAAGCTCTGCGCGGCGTCCAATTCCTCGTGGCGCTCACCGTCGTCGCCGAACTCGGCGATCTCACGCGCTTCGACTCGCCGCGCCAACTCGCCGCGTTCGTCGGCCTGATTCCGTCGGAGCACTCGAGCGGGCCGGCGCGTCGCCAAGGCGGTATCCCCAAAGCGGGCAACGGCCGCGCCCGGCGCGCGCTCATCGAAGCGGCGTGGGCATATCGCCATCCGGCCAAGGTGTCGCAACACATCCAGACTCGGATCGACACCTTGCCGAAGCCGATTCAAGACATCGGGTGGAAGGCACAGGTCCGGCTGTGTAAGCGCTTTCGCCGGCTGACCGCGCGCGGCAAGCATCCGAACGTCGCAGTCACCGCCATCGCGCGTGAATTGATCGCGTTCATGTGGGCGATCGCAAAGGAGGTCGCTGTGACCGCCTGATCACGTCACCACAAGTCTCGGGTCGGCGTCGAGGTGCGGCCCCGGTTTCCGCGTAACCCTCGACGACGTTAAGAGGCGGCTTCGGCTGACCCTCGTGCCTAGAGCGAGGCAGGCGCGCGACGGATCACAGTACGGTGGTACCCAATCCACGGATATCAGCAGGATCAACCGTCGCTCTTACTGGCTCCGCCTCGGCGCTGACCCGGGTGTGTCCAGACACGAACACAGAAAAGAGCGCTGACGGGTAAGAATTCTTCGTTCGGGACCTCGATTCATTTTGACAACCCAAGTCATATCAACGCGCCGCTTCAGCCGTGGCGGCTCATCATCGCGCGGGTCGCCGTCGGCTGCAGGCGGAGGTCAGACCGCCATGCCTCCTTGGTGTGACACCGAGCATGCACCAGCGCGGGTAACCAATAGCTCCAGTCCTGTTCACGATGCCGTAATGCAGCGCACCGAAAGCGACATCGATTTGTCGCCGTCGCTGTGCCGATTCAGCAGACCTCCGCCGCGACCGAAGTTATAAAACCAAGCGTGCCCTTCGTCGGATTCGGTGGCAGTCCAGTAGAAGCCATGGTCACCCACGCGCACGTACTTGCCACCGGGTTCGCGATCACCACCCAACATCGCCTCGAATCCAGAGTCGCCTCCCCTGAGAAGGGCTCTATATGCAGCCCGGCCTTCGTCGTGGGAATGACCTTTGACGCCTCCGTATCCACTCGTCATCTGACGCCATTCGTCGTCGGTTGGCACACGCCATCCCGGGCCGAGCAGACCGCATGCCGCGGCGGCCGACGCCCACGTGTACAGCCGGCCAAGCTGCGCGCATTGCGACGCCATTCCGTCATAGCAAGAGGAATCCGGCAGCTCGAGACGGAGATTCTCGCTGACCCAGGTCCGGCCATCCCGCATGCGTTTTGATGAGTACGTGTTGCCGTCGGCATCGCGCACCAGACTCCCACGGCTGCCGCGGTCAAGGCACCCAACAGCAAGCACGGCCAGGATGACGGTCGCCCAGATGAACGATCGCAGCTGTGGATCCTCTCCGTGTTTCATGTCGGTCTAACGGCTGCCAGCGGATGTTAGCGAGCCAGCCGGTGCGGTCCGAGGACAAGGGTAACAGAACCGTCCGGCCGGACTGATCTGTCACTCGTGTTCACGGCCGCTCAGTCGGAATGCTGATATCCCCTCGGCTGATCGCCGCCCGGAGGTCATCACGCATCCGCTCGATATGGTTGTAGAACACGTGCAAGGACGCCTCGCTGTGCTTCAGGCGCTCGAGAATCTCATTCGGGAGAGTCTTCGCGAGCCACCGCTCCCAAAGCTCGACGAACTCCAACGCGGATTTCTGCGCGCAGGGCCACCAGCGGTGCGTACAACTCGTGTAGTTGACGTGTGAGAAACTGGTGTTGGCGAGTTTGACCTCTCCCTGCGTTGCGTCAACCAGGCGTCAACGAGAGCGCCACCCAAACCAGACAGCGCCGGGATCGCAAGTGGCAGTGCCGGTTGCAGCATTGCGTAGTCTATTTGTTTAGTCCCCGCCAAGGTCGCCACCCAACGCTGCCGCTCAGCCACGAGCGGCCGCGAGGACACTCAGTGTACTCCCGGCCATGTGCCGCTCGTCGGCTGCAGCGGCATGTTAGCCAGCCATTTCGCCATGAGTGCCTCCGGCGCCTTCTTCTCAGGGAAGATGACTTGGTCGAATGAACGCCCCGCGTAGCACGGAGTCTCAGCCAGGCACTGCTCAACCGCCCGTAGCGTCGATTCGTCCCAGTGCCCCAGTTCAAGATGAAACGGGATCGCCTTCGCGAAGTCAACCATGATTCCAAGCACAGATCGATCAACCGTCGGACCGACCGCGACCGTTGACATGGCCCCGATCTCGGCCGTGACGGCCGCTTCGTGAATCCCGCACCGTCGCAGTCGCGCTGCCACGACTGCGGCGAGCCGGCCAGGGAGATCCCGTACCTCGCGTGCGGGCATCAGAATGGGCAGCAGCGATGTCGAACTGACCAAGAGCAAGAGGGGGCGCCGATCAACCACCACTCGATTGACGTACCAGTCACCCAAAGCCGTATCGGAACAGGCTGGAACGGCCTCTGTCGCTGGCAGGAATGTATTCAGTTTTCGCGTCCGCCGCAGGATGACCATGTCGTTGTCTGGCTAGCGAGCCGCGCTCACCTGCCGGCGCCCACCAACGCACTGTCGTAAGTCAGATGCAGCGTGAGGTTAGGCTTCACAGTTGTCAGCGTCAGGCCAACTCCGGCAATTCAGTCGTCGGGATTCGCACCCGAATGGACCGGGCCTTTCCGGGCGTCCGCTCGATGAGGTGGAGGCGTGCAAGCGTCAAGATCATGGCGTGCACCGCAGGCGGCGACACGTTGAAGAACCGCTGAAGATCCGCCTCCGACGGAGGCACCCGATGGACCTTCGTGTAGCAGTGAATGAACGCCAGATACTGCCCCTGTTTCCTGGTGAACCGCGACTTGGACACCAGCTGCGCAGCCGGTTTGACTGGAGGTTCGTCTGTGAATTGCTCGAGCATCCCTGCAAGCCGATCGCCGACGGCCTCAAGCACGCGCTGCACTTTGCGATCATCACAGTGATTCGCCTCGGCGGCGACACATCCGAGCAGATCATCGATGTCGTCCAGATTCAGGTTGACGAGAACCGTCGGTCCGGTCGGAACAGCCCGGCACAATTCGGCTTCGATTGCCGGATCCAACAATGCCATTTCCACGACCAAGTCGCGTTCGCGAGTCGAGAGCTTCACCGGCAGTCTTGTGCCAGGCTCGATGTGCTTCCGGATCATCCGTGAAGTCAATCGTGGCGGTATAACGAATCTTGGAGTAGACCGACAGCGCTTGCGCGCGTGCAATCATCCCCGTCGCCGGCCTCTCCTGTCGTCCCGATGTCGGTGAGCGGCTGGATCTTAGCACGCGCGCGAGGCCTCGGCTGGCCGGAACGAATGGCTGCGGCAATGGCAATGCGCGCGGCGATTACAGCGAATCGCGTCTGAAGCATTTCGCCCGAGTCGGCTCGAGGTGGGCGAATTCGATCTCCGGGCCGCAGTCTTGACCATTCGCCAGACCAAGTTTGGCAAAAATGCGGTTCGTCCCCCTGCACCCGTCCGTCTACCACGTCCTGGCCGACTATCTCCGTCGACGCCAGCGGCACTGGGGATCGCGACCGGTGTCGTTCCTTCGTTGTCTGGGCCCTGCGACTCGAGCAGACGGCCGGCAACAAGCGCGTCCGTCGCGCTTGCGAACAAAATGGCTCGCTTCGTGTGGGCGGTCCTGACGCACGACGGCGACTTCAGGTCCGTTCCGGTTGCCGCGTAGATCCTGAGCGATGGAATCTCACCATCAGACGGCTGTGCTGAATCGAAGTGATGACTCGACAGGTTCAACCGACGCGCACGAGGCCGCACACGTCACTGGAGCCCAAGAAGCCGATGGGCGATTGGCCCACGCGCGACAGGGGCCGGTCGAGGCGGGAGCCGACGCTAAGTGATTGAAAACACTGGCGGGCCCTGCAGGACTCGAACCTGCGACCTCCTGGTTCGTAGCCAGACGCTCTATCCAACTGAGCTAAGGGCCCTTCGAGGTCGGAACGACCGATTGTCTGCTGGCACCCGTGCGCCAGAACTTTCGACTCTATCACACGGTGTCCCGCTGGTCGAGACGCTCGCCGAACAGCCGGCCGTCGCGCAGGACCGCGGCCAGCCGCGCGCGCAGCTCCCGGGGCGAACGCGCGTCGTGCGGATCCAGCCGGGTGGCGTCCCGCCCGCGCCCGGCCAGCCACGAGAACACGATCGGCGCGAGATGCGGTCCCTCGCTCCGTCGCGCGGTCGGAGACTTCACGAACCTCAACACGCGCGTGACGTGGACGGCGAGATCCGATCCGTCGCGTCGCGTCCGCTGGATCAGGCATGCGCCGTCGGCGCGGGCCACCACGAGCTCGGCTGAATCGGCCTCGACCGACGGCACGACGACGATCACGTCGCGCAGCAGGGCCCGTGGCAGGCTGCGGGTCTCGAACGCTGGCGGGGCCGTCTGGACGTTGACCTGCGGCTTCAACCGGTCGATCAGCCCGGCCTCCCGAAGCAACGCTTCGAGCTCCGATCCGACCTCCGTCCATTCGGCGTCGGCGGCTCGCGCCATCGCCGGCTTCAAGGCCCGCCAGCGGCGCGAGGCAAAGTGCGCCCGAAGCCTCCGGCGCAGGTTCACCGCCTTCCCCACGTAGAGCGTTCCGCCGGCCGCATCCTTGATGACGTAGACGCCCGGGACCGCCGGCGCCCCGGCCGCGATTCGCGCGCCCGCCTCCCGCCACGCGTCACGCCGGTCCTCGACGACGAGCGCCTGCTCCACGAGCCGGCGCGCGAGCGCCGCCGGCGCGTTGCGGATGCCGAGCACGTCGCCGGCGAGCGCCTGATAGTCCGGGTCTGGTCCCATGCGCGCGAGGCGCGCATGGAGCGTGTCCCGAAGCATCGGCCCCGTCACCGCCCCGCCCGCCCCTCGCGCACCACGATCCGGGCCGGCCGCTCCAGACCGGAACCGACCGGATAGAGCCCCGGCAGGGCGACAGGCAGGCGTCCACCGATCGCCGCCTCCCCGGCAATCGCGCGCACCGCCGCCTCTTCGGGCAGATCGTAGAAGTCGTAGGTCAGGAGCATCGCCGGCACCTCGGCGAGGAACGTCGCGGTGTACGGGTTTCCGAACAGGCACACCACGTAGGGCGCGCCGGTTCGAGCGGTGATCGGCGCGAGATCGCGAAGGAGCCGCGCCGGCTCGGCCCCCAGATCCATGCGGCCGCTCGCCGAGGCCGCGCGCACGAAGACAGAGGCCACGATCGCACCGAAGCGCGGCGCCATCGCGCGCAGAAGATCCAGCTCGGACAGCGGTGTGTGATCCGACACCTCGACGGCCGTCACGTCGGGCCAGCGCTTCTTCAGCTCGGGAATGAAGGTCCGGCCCGGAGCGGCAATGCGCCACCCCGACGGGTAGTCGAGCACCGAGAGGTAGAGCACCGCCGTGTCGCGCGGCACGGCGAGCGGCACCTGATGCCTGTCGTCCTTGATCAGCGTGATCGATCGCGCGGCAGCTTCCGACGCGATCGCCTCGTGCGCGCGGCCGCCGACGCTGGAGGGAACGGCCTCGAGGTCGATGCGACGGTTCGTCTGCAGGCCGAGCCACGCCTTGGCGCGCAGGAGGCGCCGCACCGATTCGTCCAGGCGCGCCCGCGGGATCCGGCCGCTCTCGACCGCCTGCTTCAATCCCGCGAACGCCGCCAGCGGGTCGGGCGAATGCAGCACGACGTCGGCGCCGGCGAGCACGGCGCGCACGGCGCCCTCGCCCGGCGTGGTCAGCCTGGCGACGGCCTCCATCGACATGGAATCGGTGTACACGAGGCCGTCGAACCCCAGGTCGCGCCTCAGCAGATCCGTCGTGACGGGCGCGCTGAAGGTGGCCGGACTGTCCGGAGACCCGTCAAGCGCCGGCAGCTCGATGTGCGACGTCATGATGGCCGGCGCGCCGCGCTCGATGCCGGCACGGAACGGCACGAGCTCCACCCGATCGAGCCTCGCACGATCATGCGGGATGACGGCGAGCCCGAGGTGGGTGTCGACGTCGGTGTCACCGTGGCCGGGAAAGTGCTTGAGCGTCGCGATCATCCCGCCCTGGCGCGCGCCGTCCACGTACGCGGAGACGAGCGCCGCGACCCGTGCCGGGTCCTCGCCGTATGAACGGGTATTGATGACCGGGTTGCGGGGGTTGTTGTTGACGTCGGCGATCGGCGAGAAGCTCACGTGCACGCCGATGGCGCGAGCCTCGAGGCCGGTGATCCGTGCGGCCTCGCGAACCAGTCGCTCGTCGCCGGCTGCCCCCAGGGCCATCTGGCGCGGAAATGTCGTCGCGCCCGACAGCCTGAAGCCGAGTCCGGTCTCGAAATCAGCCGTGTTCAGGAGCGGCACGTCAGAAAGCGCCTGCAGCCGGTTCAGCAGCGACGCGGCCGCGAACGGTTGGCCCAGGATGGTGGTGCCGTAGGTGGGATTCAGCAGGACGGGGGGCGCCGCCTCGGTGGCGCCGAAGACGTGGAACCCGCCGACGTGCGCGTCCCGCACGAAGGCCGCCAGCTGGTCGAACATGTCGCTGTCGACGCTCGTGAATGTGGCGTCCAACGCCGGAACGATGAGCTGACCCACTTTCTGATCGAGCGTCAGTCGCTTGATCGTGCTCTCCACCCACTTCTCGCCCTGGCGGTCCAGAGGAAACGGCTCGGGTCGGAGCGCCCGCCCGGCCTGGGACAGGACGACGACGGCGGACAGTGCCGCCGCCGCGCGCAGGGCTCGATGCATCTCGGAATCCTATTACAATCTTCGCGATGAGCCATGTCGAGCACAGGGCGCAGGCGCCGGCCTCGGTGCGCTGCTTCGTGATGACGGTGAGCGATACGCGCACCGAGGCGACCGACACTGGCGGCCGGGCCGTGGCCGACCTGCTCCGGGCGGCGGGTCACGCGGTGGTGGGACACGCCATCGTGCCGGACGAAGCCGACGAAATCCGGGATGCGATCGAGCTCCAGCTGGCCAATCCCGATGTCGAGGCCATCATCACGACGGGCGGGACGGGGGTCAGCCCGCGCGACAGCACCTACGAGGTGGTCAGCGGGATCCTCCGCAAGCGCCTCGACGGATTCGGGGAGCTCTTCCGGATGCTGAGCTACGAGCAGATCGGCGCCGCCGCCATGTTGAGCCGCGCCTGCGCGGGCACGGTCGAGGGCCGGGTCATTTTCGCGGTGCCCGGTTCCGAGGCGGCGGCGCGCCTGGCGACCGAGCGGCTGATCGCGCCCGAGCTCGGACACGTGGTTCGCGAGCTTCGCAAGGCTTAGGACGTGCGCCCGTTCACCTCCACGATCTCGATTCACGAAGCGCGCGCCCGTCTCGCGTCGGCGGTCCGTCCGATCGCGCGAACCGAACGTGTCCCGCTTCGAGACGCGACGGGCCGTGTCGTGTCCTCCGACGTCGCGGCGGTCATCGACGTGCCGCCCTTCGCGCGGTCCGCCATGGACGGCTACGCCGTCGTCGCGGCCGACACGGCCGGCGCCAGCCCCGAGGCGCCGGTGACACTGCGGATCGTCGAGCGGATCTACACGGGCGCGCCTCCCTCGCGGGCGATCGAGCGTGGCGCCTGCGCCGAGATCGCCACCGGCGCCCCGATCCCTCCCGGCGCCGATGCCGTGGTCATGGTCGAAGAAACGGCGCCGGCGGGCGACGACCGCGTCCGGATCCTGGCCGCCGCCGCGCCGGAACAGAACGTGGGGCGGCAGGGCGCCGACATGTCGGTCGGCAGCGCCGTGGTGCGGTCCGGCGAGGTCCTGACGGCGGCGCGCCTGGGGGCGCTGGCCGCGACCGGCATCGCGTCCGTCGAGGTGTACGCGAAGCCGGTGGCGGCCATCCTCTCAACCGGAAACGAGATCGTCGGGCCGGGCCATCCGCTCGCCGCCGGGCAGATCTACGACGTCAATCGCTTCACGCTCGCCTCCATCGTCGGCGCGCACGGCGGCGTTCCGGATGCCCGCGCGCCGGCCGCCGACAGCGTCGAGGGACTGACGCGCGCGCTCGACGAGTGCGCCGGCGCCGACCTGATTGTCTTCTCCGGCGGCAGTTCGGTCGGCGAGCGCGACCTGATCGTGGACGCGATCGCCGGTCGCGGCGAGATGGTCTTCCACGGCGTCGCCGTCAAGCCGGGCAAGCCGACCGCGTTCGCGCGCATCGGCGACACGCCGTTCTTCGGCATGCCGGGCAACCCCACCTCCTGCCTGTCGAACGCGTACATCATGCTCATCCCGTTCCTGCGCGCGACGGCCAGGCTGCCCGCCCACGAACCACGAATACTGCGCCTACCCCTCGCCCGCCGCATCACGTCGACGGCCGGCCGGCACCAGTTCTACACGGTGCGCGTCGCGAACGGCCGCGCATGGCCGGCCTTCAAGGGGTCCGGGGAGATCACGAGCATGTCCCAGGCGGACGGCTACATCGAGATCGATGCGTCGACGAGCGTCGTCGCAGAGGGACAGACGGTGGACGTGGTGATCTGGTGAGCGGCGCCTAGCGCCTGCCGATCCGCCTCTCGTATTCCTGTTCGAGGACGTCGGCGGTGTGGAGGTCGAAGGCGGTCGCGGTCCGCGGGTAGGCGCCGCGGAACTCGGTATGGCAGCGGTAGCAGACGGTGAGGTCGTTGAGCCTTTCGTACACCACGAGATCCGTGAGGGCCGCCGCGGCGAGGATCCCGTACGCGATCAGGTCGCGGCCGAACCAGTAGAACGCGGCGCTCACCAGGGCTCCCACGAGGACGACCGTCAGTCCCAGCTTCGGGTCGAAATCCTTGCGCGTGTAGAAGTCGCGTCCGCCGCACACGGGACACGCGTCGACGGCGCGGTCGTCGCGCTCCGCCTCCGAAAAGGCCAATGGAATCTCTCGGCCGCAGCGCCCGCATCTGATCGCCGCCGGCGCCTCGGCGGCGTGAACCGGCAGACCGGCATCGCATGTCGGGCACTTCGCGAGGATATCCATCGAGCTCGGGGCCGACCGTTCCCTCAGACGGGAACCCGCGTCGCGAGGAGAATGTACTTCGCGAGCACCTCGCCGACAACCACCGTGAAGAAGTCGACATACAGGATGCCGGTGGCGGACTGCGTGGAGCGGATCTTGGCGGTTTCCCAGGTCAGGTAGGACAGCAGCGCGGGGCCGGCCAGCCCGAACAGCACCCGCTGCCAGAAGAAGATCCCGTCGAGCGAAAATACGTAGTGGCGGAAGCTGGGCCCGAGTCCCGGCTGCCAGGTCGCGATGGCCAGAAACACCGCGGCGGCGACGACCGCCACCCGAAGCACCATCGACGCGATGTGCACCCGCACGATGGACTGGAGGTGGCGCACCTGCAGCGATGGGATGACGAGATACCAGTGGCCGAGGATCATGGCGGTGCAGGCGCCGCCGAGGAACGCCGCCGAGGTGAGAAAACTGGCCACGGCCATCGCCTGCACGGTGATCGCGCGCCCGGCGGTCACCGCGATCGCCTGGGCCACCAGGGCGAGCGCGCCGGCGCCGATGCCGGTCCACACGATGGCGGGGCGAATCGACGCCAGCGTCCGGCCGACCGTCGCCCAGTAGAGGACGGTCGAGGCCTCCGTGACGAGCAGCGCGGCCAGGCCGACCGTGCCGACGCCTCCCGTCGCCTCCAGGGGGCGGAAGGCGAACGCGACCGCGATCAGGGTGGCCACCAGGCCGGCGTTGAAGCGAAAGAACTTCACGCCCGCCTCCCGCGACACGAGGGCGAGCGTGAAGAGGATGCCGACGCCGAGGTGGGCCAGGAAGAGAAAGAGGACCAATCAGCGCAGCCGCTTGTTGATCTCGTTCCAGTTGATCACGTTCCACCACGCGCCGACGTAGTCGGCACGCCGGTTCTGGTACTTCAGATAGTAGGCGTGCTCCCACACGTCGATGCCGAAGACCGGCTTCTTGCCGTCGATCAGCGGGCTGTCCTGGTTCGCCGTGCTCTCGATCGCGAGCTTGCCGCCGTGGTCGACGACCCACGCCCAGCCGCTGCCGAACCGGCCCATCGCGGCCTTGCCGAACGCTTCCTTGAACTTGTCGAAGTCGCCGAACGAGGAGGTGATGGCGTCGGCAATCGCCCCGGTCGGCGCCCCGCCGGCGTTCGGGGCCATGATCGGCCAGAACATCGTGTGGTTGGCGTGGCCGCCGCCGTTGTTCCGGACGGCCGTGCGGATGTCTTCGGGGATGGAATTGAGGCCGCGCAGCAGATCCTCGACGCTCTTGGACTGCAGCTCGGGATGCTTTTCGAGCGCCGCGTTCAGGTTGTTCACGTAGGCCGCATGATGCTTCCCGTGATGGATCTCCATCGTCATCTTGTCGATGTGCGGCTCGAGAGCGTCGGCGGAATACGGAAGAGGCGGAAGCGTATGAGCCATCGGGCGTCCCTCCTTGGTGGCATCGATCGTTTGCAGAACCGAAGGATCGTACTTCGGAGGAGAGGGGCGGAGCAAGCGATGCAGGCGCCGACCTAAGCGCGTCTACGACAACGTCAGCATGCGGTCGAGCGCGACGCGCGCCCAGTGCTTCTCGTTGGCGCGCACCACAATCCGGTTGTGGACCTCGTCCTCGAGCAGGCCTTCCAGCACCCACAGCAGATGATTCGGCGACACGCGGAACATGGTCGAGCACAGGCATCCGAACTGGTCGAGCGACAGGACGGTGCGGTCGGGCTCGAGGCGGCGCGCGAGGCGGTTCACGAGGTGGATCTCCGTCCCGACCGCCCACGTCGATCCGGCCGGGCTGTCGCTGACGCGCGTGATGATGCGCTCGGTCGACCCCGACTCGTCGGCGGCCTGGACGACCTCCCACGGGACCTCCGGATGCACGATCACGCGCACGCCCGGGTGCTGCTCGCGGACCAGGTCCACCTGGCGCACGGTGAACCGCGCGTGCACCGAGCAGTGCCCCTTCCACAGGATGATGCGCGCACGCGCGACGGCGGCGGGATCGAGCCCGCCCCACGCCTCGTTCGGATCCCACACGACCATCTCGTCGAGCCCCACCCCGAGGGCGTGGGCCGTGTTGCGACCGAGATGCTGGTCGGGCAGGAAGAGGACGCGCTCGCCGCGGGCCCAGGCCCACTCGAGCGCCTCGGCGGCGTTCGCCGAGGTGCACACGAGGCCGTTCCGCTCGCCGCAGAAGGCCTTGATGGACGCGGCGGAGTTGATGTACGTCACCGGCACGACGTCCTGCGGCTGACGCCCGGCCGGCCTGAGCACGCCCATTTCCGCGAGCTCGGTCCAGCACATGTGCACCTGCTCGGGATCCGCCATGTCGGCCATCGAGCAGCCGGCGGCGAGGTCCGGCAGGATGACCCGCTGGCCGTCGCCACTCAGGACGTCGGCGCTCTCGGCCATGAAGTGCACGCCGCAGAAGACGATGAACTCGGCCTCGGGATGGCGGCTCACCTGACGGGCGAGCTTGAACGAGTCGCCGGTGTAGTCGGCGAACTTGATCACCTCGTCCCGCTGGTAGTGATGGCCCAGGATGATGAGGCGCCGGCCGAGCGCCGCGCGGGCGGCGGCGATGCGACGGTCGAGGTCCGCGTCGCTCAATCGCAGGTAGCGGTCGGGCAGCGGCTGGCGGGCCGAGAGGTGCTCCTTCTCGTAGGCCGTGATCATCGGGAGCTGCATGGGCTCTTGTGAAATTTTTCTCAAAGCTGGGACACGAAAATGCCAAGCCCCGTCCGCGCAAACGGAGGCTTGGCACCCAGTCAGTATAACACCCGGGACCGGCCGCGTCTTCCAGGCCGGCGCGAATGGCGAACGGTTCGCCCCGATCAGGCGTGCGCCACGATGTTGTACAGCGTGTCGCGCTCGATCGGTTCGCGGCCCGCCGCCCGAATGAGCCGCTCGATCTCGCGCGGCGTCATCGCCGTCGGCGTCCGCGATCCGGCCATGTGGTAGATCTTCTCCTCCTGCACCGTCCCGTCGAGGTCGTCGGCGCCGAACCACAGCGCCGTCTGCGCCACGTCGATCCCGGTCGCAATCCAGAACGCCTTGACGTGGGGGATATTGTCGAGCACCAGCCGCGCCACGGCGTGCACGCGCAGCGTGTCGGCCGCGCTCGGCGCCGGCAGCTTCCGCATCTGGTTGTTGTCGGGGTGGAACGCCAGCGGAATGAACGCCTGAAACCCGCCGGTCTCGTCCTGCAGGCCGCGCGCCCGCAGCATGTGATCGACGCGCTCCTGCGAGGTCTCGATGTGGCCGTAGAGCATCGTGACGTTGGTCCGCATGCCCAGGCCGTGCGCCAGCCGGTGAATCGCCAGATACCGCTCGGCGTCGCACTTGTTGCGGTCGTTCGCGATCTTGCGTCGTACCCGCTCGGCGAAGATCTCGGCGCCGCCGCCGGGCAGCGAGTCGAGACCGGCCGCCATCAGCTCGCGCAGCACCTGCTCGTCGGTCATCCCGTACAGATCGGCGAAGAACGCGATCTCGACCGCCGTGAAGCACTTCAAGGTCACGTCGGGCCGGATGCGCTTGAAGCCGCGCAGCATGTCCGTGTAGTAGGAGAACGGCAGGTCCGGGTGCAGGCCGTTCACGACGTGGATTTCCGTGAGCGGCTGGTCGCGCCGCTGGCGCAGCTTGTCCCAGACCTGCTCGAGCGACATCGTGTAGGCGCCCGCGTCGCCCGGCCGCAGCCGCGCGAACGAACAGAACAGGCAGCTCGCCACGCACACGTTCGTGGCCTCGAGCCGGAGGTTGTAGTTGTAGAAGGCGCGGGACGCGTGCCGCTTCTCGCGTTCGCGGTTCGCGAGCCAGCCGACCGCCAGCAGATCGGGAGCGTCGAAGAGCCTGACGCCGTCCTCGAGCGAGAGGCGCTCGGCGGCGTCGAGCTTGTCGGCGATGTCCAGCAGGCGGGCGGCCTGCAGCCGGCGGGCCGGACGGATCTCAGCTGATGCCAAAGATCTGCACGCGCAGAGAGCGCGCCCGCGGGCCGTCCAGCTCCGCCATCAGCACCCGCTGCCATTGCCCCAGCACGACTTCGCGGCCGCTGATCTGCAGCGTCAGGCTGTGGCCGAGCAGGAGCGCCCGCAGGTGCGAGTCGGCGTTCATGCGGTCGCAGTCCGAGTGCGCGGGATCGTTGTGCATCCACTCGGCGTCGCGCTCCACCATCTGCTCGAGAAATCGCTTGATGTCGGTGAGGAGGGCCGTCTGAAACTCGTTGATGAACACCGCGCAGGTGGTATGCATGGACCAGAGGCTGACGAGGCCTTCCCGCACCTCGAAGCGGCGGACGAACTCGATGATGCGGTCGGTGAGATCCACCACTTCAATGCGCTGATCGGTCTGGACGATGAAGGTCTCGCCGTGAATCGTCAGTCCGCCGGCCGCCGCTGAAGCCACGTGCTGGACCGGCTTCTCGCGAACGGTGACGGTCGAACTCTTGCTCATGCGGTCCTCTTGGATGGGCGCGGTCGGCAACCGTCTCGGCCGCAAACACACCAACAGTCTATGGTAAGCAAATCGACGGCAGGAGGCAAACGCGCCTTGGTCGGCGGCCCTTTGCTATACTGCCGTTCCTGCGCGGCCGAGGCCGCGTTCTGCTGTTCGGACAACTTGACGCTCGCCCCGGCGGCCACGCGAAGTGGGTGCGAAGCCCACACGGTCCCGCCACTGTAAGCGGGGAGCGACACGTCATCGACGTCACTGGGCGTCACTGCCTGGGAAGACCGACGTGCCGCGCCGATCCGCGAGTCAGGAAACCTGGCCACCCCGGGGGCGTCCTTTGCCGGCGCGCGCGACGCCGGAAGGAGCATCAATGCGATTCCCCCGTCTCCGGCGGCCGGCTGGTGCCGGCCGCCTCACGCTGTCATTGTCCCTCGCCCTCGCGGCCGTGGCCGGACCGGCTTCAGCGGCCACCCTGACCGGACGCGTGCTCGATCCGGACGGCGCCGCCGTCGTCGGCGCGCGCCTCGTCGTGTCGTCGTCGATCGGGTCGGTCGACGAACGGTCGACCGACGCGACCGGAGCGTTCCGCCTGGCCGACCTGCCGGCCGGGCGCTACGACGTGCGGGTGATCGCCCCTGGACTCCAGGCCGATCCGCAGATGGTGACGCTCGCTGGAGACGGGACCGTCCGCCTCGACATCCACCTGCACTTGAGCGCCGTCAGCGAATCGATCGTCGTTTCCGCATCGCAGGTGGATCTCCCGCTGTCGCGCGCCCCCGACACGGTCACGGTCGTCACCGGCGCCGACCTGGCGGCGCGCCAGATCGAGACCGTGAGCGACGCGCTGCGGCTGGTGCCGGGCCTGACCGTCACGCGCAGCGGCGGGCGCGGCGCCATCACGTCGCTCTTCCCCAGGGGGGGCGAATCGAACTACACCCTCGTCCTCGTGGACGGCATGCGCGCCAACGCATTTGGCGGCGCATTCGATTTCGCGCACCTCTCCGTTGCCGACGTCGATCGGATCGAGATCGTGCGAGGGCCCCAGAGCGCGTTGTTCGGAGCCGACGCGATCGGGGCGGTGGTACAGATCGTGACGAAACGCGGCGGCCGTCCGCGCGGTGACGCGGTGGTCGAAGGCGGCTCGCAGGGAACGACGCGACTCGCCGCCGACGGGGCCGGCTCGTCGGGGTCGTGGACCTGGGGCGTCGGGACGGAACGCGTGCGATCGGACGGCTACACGGGCATCGCCCCGGCCACCGGCGAGCGCGTGACGAACGACGACTCGCTGTTCACGCACGCCTCGGGGTCCATTGGCTGGCGGCGATCGGACGCGGCGGACCTGCTCGTCACGGCACGGGCAGACCGCGACGAGCGCGGACTGCCGGGGCCCTTCGGCAGCAACCCGACCGGCTCCTTCACGGCGGTCGATCGCGTCTCCCGGAGCGTGGACACGACGCGCCAGCTCGGCGGCCGCTTTGCAAGCGCCTGGACGCCCCGCCTGCGTCAGAAGGTGGAGCTCAGCTACACCGATCTCGCTGGCTCGTTCACGAGCCCCTTCGGCGACTCGACCGACGGCACCAGGCGCCTCGACGGCCGCGTCCAGGAAGACGTGGCCTTCACCTCCTCGTTGGGCGCCTCGGCAGGAATCGAGTTCCTGCGCGAGCGGGGCGAGAGCACCTTCATCACCGCCGGCGCCGGCACGCCGGCCGCCATTCGACGGGGCACGATTGGCGCGTTCGCCGAGGTGCGCTACGTGGGGCGCGAGCGGCTCTTCGTCACGGGAGGCATCCGCGTCGAGCGCCTGACGCGCGACGCAGTCGAGGCGAGCGCGGATCCGTTCTCGCCTCGCCCGCCGTTTCCGTCCCAGACGGTCGATTCCGCCAATCCGAAGATCGCGGTCAGCTACCGGCTCGCCGGAGGCGGCGCGGGCGCCTCGACGCGCCTGCGCGCGAGCGCCGGCACCGGCATCCGTCCGCCCGACGCGTTCGAAATCGCCTTCACGAACAACCCCGACCTGAAGCCGGAACGCAGCCGCAGCGTCGACGCCGGCATCGAGCAGCAATGGGCCGGCGGCGCGTACGCCGCGTCGGCGACGGCGTTCGTCAACCAGTACGACGACCTCATCGTCTCGGTCGGCCAGGTCCTCGAGCACGCAAGCCGGTACCAGACCGACAACATCTCCAACGCCCGCGCGCGCGGGTTGGAGCTCGACGGCACGGCCCGGGTGACCCGCGAGCTGACGGTGCACGCAACCTACACGCTCCTCGGCACCGACGTGCTGTCGGTCGACGGACTCGCGCGTATCGCGCCGCCGCCGTTCACGGTCGAGGATCCGCTGTTGCGGCGCCCGAGACACCAGGGCGCGCTCGACGTCACCTTCGCACACGGCCCTCTCTCCGGGTTCGGCGAGCTCACGACGCGGTCGCGGGTGCTGGACGTCGAGCCGACCTACGGCGCATTCGGGGGCCTGTTCTTCACGCCCGGCTACGCGGTCGTCAACGCCGGCGCCAGCGTGCGGGTCGCGCCGCACCTGAGCGTGTACGCGCGGGTCCTGAACATCGGCGATCGGGCGTACGAAGAGGCGCTCGGCTTTCCGGCGCTGCGCCGGAGCGGCATCGTGGGAATTCGCGTTGCTGCGGGTCGATAACGTCTCGTTTGCGTACGAGCGGGGGCGACGCCGCGGCCTCGCCCGGGTCCTCGAGGGCGTCTCGTTCGCCGTCGCGCGCGGCACGATCGTCGGGCTCCTCGGTCCCAACGGGTCGGGCAAGACCACGCTGCTGCGGATCATCGACGCCATGCTGGAGCCCTCGTCGGGCCGCGTGACGCTCGAGGGCGAGGACGTGGCACGGCTGTCGCGCCGCGCCCTCGCCCGCCGGATCGCGGTCGTGCCGCAGGAAACGCGGTCGGCGTTCGACTTCACGGCGCTCGACATCGTGCTGATGGGCCGCTACGCGCACCTCGGGCCGCTGCAGCTCGAAGGCGCCGACGATCTGGCGATCGCGCGGGAGGCGATGACGGCCACCGGAACGCTGGCCCTGGAGGGACGCCGGTTCGACACGCTGTCGGGCGGCGAGAAGCAGCGGGTGGTCATCGCGGGCGCCCTCGCGCAGGCCGCGGACGTGCTCCTGCTCGACGAGCCGACGGCATCGCTGGATCTGAGGTATCAGCTCGACATCGCGGCGCTGCTCGTGGCTCTCAATCAGCATCGCGGCACGACGATGGTCCTGTCGACCCACGACCTGAACCTCGCGGCGGCGGTCTGCTCGTCCCTCGTGCTGTTGCGGGCGGGTCGGGTGCTCGCGGCAGGCCCGACCTCCGACGTCCTGACGGCTGGCGCCGTGCGGGAGCTCTACGGCGTCGAGGCCGACGTGGAGCGGCACCCGCGCGCGGGTCATCTGACGGTGGTGCCCATTGCGCGGCCGCGCTGACCGGCCGGGCGTCGGGCTCGTCGTGTCGATCTTCGGAGCGCTCGCGGCCGCCACGTGCCTGCTGGCGCCGCTCGTCGGTTCCACGCACATCAGCCTGGTGCGCGCGCTCGACCGATCGGTGCCCTTTGCCGACAACGTCGACGCGCAGATCTTCTTCGTCGCCCGATTGCCTCGCGTGCTGGCGGCGGCGATCGTCGGCGCCAGCCTGGCGGCGGCGGGCGCGGTCTTCCAGGCGCTCCTTCGAAATCCTCTCGCGTCGGCCGACACGCTGGGCGTCTCGGGCGGCGCGGCGCTCGGCGCCATCGCCGCGATCACCTTTCACGCGGGCTTCACGCTGTTCGGCATCCCGTCGGTCCCGCTCGCGAGCCTGGCCGGCTCGATCGGCGCGCTGGCGGTCGTCTACGCGCTCGCCACGGCCCGGCGCCGCGGTCTGTCGACGACCGGCCTGCTGCTGGCAGGCATCGCCCTCAACGCGTTCTTCGCCGCGATCGTGCTGTTCGTGCAGAGCCTGGCGTCGGTGGCCGACACCTTCCGCACCGTGCGCTGGCTGATGGGGTCGCTCGATCTCGGCGGCTACGCGCCGCTCCTCGGCGCGCTGCCGCTCATCGCAATCGGCGGCATCGGGCTGGTCTCGCTGCCGCGCGCGCTCGATCTCATGAGCCTCGGCAGCGAAGCCGCCGCCGCGCGCGGTGTCGACGTGCGGCGGACCGAGCAGGTGGCGCTCGTCAGCGCGTCGCTCGCCACCGGCGCCGCCGTTTCCATCGGGGGCCCGGTCTCGTTCATCGGCATCGTCGTGCCCCACCTGGTCCGTCTGCTCGTCGGAGCCGACCATCGGGTGGTGCTGCCGTCGGCGGCGCTCTTCGGCGCGATGTTCCTCGTCGCCTGCGACGTCCTGGCGCGCACGGTGTTCTCGCCGATCGAGCTGCCGGTCGGCATCGTGACGGCGATCATCGGCGCGCCGTTCTTCCTGTGGCTCCTGGTGAGGCGGCCATGAGACTTGCGCCACGGTCGATCGTCGCCACGGGAGCGCTTGCCGCCGCGATCGGCGCCACAGCGTTCGCGTCCGACGCCGTGCGGATGGAGGCGCCGGCAGCCGACCGCACGCCCCACCGCATCGTGTGCTTCATCCCGGCCGTCACGCAGATGCTGTTTGCGATCGGCGCGGGCCCGCAGGTGGTCGCCGTCGGCACGTTCGATCGCGAGCCGCCGGCGGTCTTGAAGCTGCCCCGCGTCGGGGGCCTCCTCGATCCCGACACGGAACGGATTCTGGCCATGCGTCCCGACCTGGTCGTCGTGTACGACGGTCAGCGGGAGTTGCAGGAGCGGCTCGCGCGCGCGCACATCCCGATGTTCGTGTACAAGCACGGAGACGTCGCCGGCGTGATGGCGACGATGCGGAAGATCGGCGCGGTGGTGGGACACGCGCGAGAGGCCGATCGCGAGGCCTCGCGGCTCGACGAGCGCCTCCGCGCCATCGCCGGGCGGGTCGGCGGACGATCGCGCCCGCTGACGATGCTGGTGTTCGGACGCGAGCCGCACACTTTGAACAACATCTTTGCGAGCGGCGGGTACGGCTTCCTGCACGACATCCTGCGGATCGCAGGCGGGCGCGACCTGTTTGCCGACGTCAGGCGCGAGTCGGTGCAGCCGTCGCTCGAGGACATCCTCGCACGGCATCCCGAGGTCATCGTCGAGCTGCGCTACGGCGACAGCGCCGGGACGGGAGACGACCTGTCCCCGTGGCAGCGTCTGAGCTCCCTGCCGGCGGTCAGGAACGGCCGGGTGTACCTCCTGCAGGGCGACGAGTTCGTCGAAGCCGGGCCACGCATCGCGGACGCCGCCGAGAAGCTGTCGAGGGTGATCCAGCCGGAGGCCTGGCGCTGACGCTCTACAGGAGGTCAGAAGGTCAGGAGGCTGCCATCGACTCACAGGAGGTCAGGAGATGTGCCCGAGATCGGCAGGCCCTGAGGAACGATTCACGGTGATGACCGTGCTGACCCCTGATCTTCCGTGAAATGGAATGATGTTGCACAAGGCAACGATGCTGCTGTCCTGGTCGTCGGGGAAGGACTGTGCGTGGGTGCTGCACGTGCTCCGCGGGGGCGGCGCCGACGTGGGCGCCCTCGTGACCACGGTCAACGAGTCGGTCGATCGCGTCGCCATGCATGCCGTTCGCCGCCGGCTCGTGGAGCGGCAGGCTCAGGCGCTCGGCCTGCCGCTCTGGACGGTGCCGATCCCGTCGCCGTGCCCGAACGACGTCTACGAACGCGCGATGGCGGCGCTCGTCTCCCGTGCGACCGCCGAGGGTTATACGCAGATGGCATTCGGCGATCTCTTCCTCGAAGACGTCCGGCGCTATCGCGAGGAACGGCTGGCGGGCACCGGGATGACGCCCGTGTTTCCCCTGTTCGGATCGGATACCGGCGCTCTGGCCCGAAACATGATCGCGGGCGGCCTGAAGGCCCGCCTCACGTGCGTCGATCCGCGGGTGCTCGATCGATCCTTTGCCGGCCGCGAGTTCGAAGCGGCCCTGCTGGCCGACCTGCCGTCCACCGTCGACCCGTGCGGCGAGCGCGGCGAATTCCACACGTTCGCGTACGATGGACCGATGTTTGCCGATCCCGTTCCGGTCGTGGCCGGAGAGGTCGTCGAGCGGGACGGCTTCGTCTTCGCGGACCTGAAATGACGATGCGGCCGTCCTATCCCAGCCGCATCGTGTGCCTGACCGAGGAAACGGTCGAGACGCTCTACCTGCTCGGCCAGGGCGACCGGATCGTCGGCGTGTCCGGATACGCCGTGCGGCCGAAGGAAGCGCGTCAGAAGCCGAGGGTATCCGCCTATCTGAGCGCCCGTTACGACAAGATCGAAGCGCTGAACCCTGACCTCGTGCTCGCCTTCTCGGACCTGCAGGCCGGGATCGGCGCCGAGCTCGTCAAGCGCGGCATTCCCGTGGTGACGTTCAACCAGCGCAGCGTCGCGGAGATTCTGCAGATGATCTGCATGGTCGGCGGTCTGATCGGCTGTGAGCGCCAGGCCGAGGCGCTCGCCGGGCGGCTGGGCGCGGATCTGGACCGCGTGCGCGCCTCGGCGGCGCGGTTCCCACGCCGACTGCGCACGTTCTTCGAGGAATGGGACGACCCGCTCATCTCCGGCATCCGATGGGTCGAAGAGCTCGTCGAGATCGCGGGCGGAGAGGCGGTGTTTCCCGAGCTTCGCGAAGGGAAGCTGGGCCGGGATCGGATCGTCGAACCGGGAGAGGCGGCTCGCCGCGATCCCGAGGTGATCTTCGCGTCCTGGTGCGGCAAGAAAGTGAGGAAGGAGGCGATCCGCTCGCGGCCGGGCTGGGATGCGGTCGCCGCGGTGCGCGACGATCGCATCTACGAGATCAAGTCGACGTACATCCTGCAGCCCGGCCCCGCGAGCCTCACGGAAGGGGTGCGGCAGATCCACGCGCATCTGGCGCGCATCCACGCGATTGACGTCGAGCCGGCGCTCGCGGCCGAGGACCTCGCCTGATGACGGTCCGGGGCCGGTCAGGCGGCGAACTCGATCCGGGGCTCGGGAACGAGACCGCGCGCGTGGGCTTCGGCCAGCAGCCTCCGGACGGCTTCGCGGCCACGGTCGCCGTAGTCGAGCGTCAGCTGGTTCACGTACATCCCGACGAAACGATCCGTCTTCCCCTGATCCAGGCCGCGACCGAACTGCATCGCGTACTTGACCGCTTCGTCGCGATGGTCGAGCCCGAACGCGATGCTGTCGTGCAGGAGGGCCGACAGCGAGGCGATAGGGGCGGGACCGAGATCGCGGCGGATGACGTTGCCGCCCAGCGGGAGTGGAAGCCCGCCCGTGCGATCGGCCCACCACTCGCCGAGATCCACGATCTTCTTCAGCCCCTCCTCGGCCCAGGTCAGCTGCCCTTCGTGAATCAGGAGGCCTGCCTGCGCCTCGCCGCTGTGAACGGCCGGCTGAATCCTGTCGAACGGCATCACCACGTACTCGACCGTCGGGTCGAACAGCCGCAGCGCCAGGAAGGCGGTGGTCAGTTCGCCGGGCACGGCCACCTTGATGCCCTTGAGCGAGGACGCCTCGGTCTTCGACACGACGACCGGGCCGTAGCGGTCTCCCATGCTCGCGCCGTGCGGCAGCAGGACGTATCGATCGGTCAGGTGGGCGTATGCGTGGAACGAGACGGCGGTGATCTCGTACGTGCCGTCGAAGGCCTCGCGATTCAGGGTCTCGATGTCCGACAGGACGTGCTCGAGCTCGTATCCGCGCGATGGCACCTTGCCGCTCGCGAGGCCGTAGAACATGAACGCGTCGTCGGAGTCCGGGGAATGGGCGATGCGAATCTTCATCGGTTCGCTATTCTACGTCGTCGTCGGCGCTGGCGACGACGTAGGGCCGCGACGCCCGGCGGATGACGATGGTCATCCCGAACAGGACGAGGACCGCCGACGCGGCGAGGCCGAGATAGATGCCGCTGCCGACCAGCGCCCGCGGCGCCTCGCGCATCGGCGTGCCTTCGACGATGGCGAAGGCCTGCGACACGGTCAGGGCGCGCTCTCCGGCCGACTGCGGCATGATGCGCCAGGAGAGGAACATGATTCCGAAGGCGATCAGCCCGACGACGAGCAGCGGGTGGCGTGAATTCTTTCGGGTGAGGAGGCTCAGAAAGGCCAGCATGGCGGCGAGCGCGCCGAGGCCGACGATCCAGAGAGCCGGGACGTCTGGCACGCCCTTGAGCCGCGTGCCGCCGACTACCACCCAGGGGAGGAACGCGCTCACGGCGAGCAGGATGCCGGCCACCAGCGGAATGAAGTAGGTGCGCATGCCGGGGCGCAAGATGCCGCCGAGGCCGCTCATTGCTCGTCCTTCCACTCCTCGTACCAGGCCATCTGGATGGCCTCGAGCTTCGGCTCGTTGGACGCGCGCGGGTCGTCGTCGAAGCCGTCGAGCGCGAGCACGCGCTCGCGGAGGTCGGTGAAGCGGACGGTCAGCGGATCGATCTCCGGAAACTTGCCAGTCAGGGCGATCCCGATCTCTTCAGCGTCAGTCCATTTCATTCTCGTCTCCCTCGCGCGGCTGCCCTTACAGCTTGGCGGAGGGCTCCATCTTCCGGTCAGATTTGCCGAGCTGGATACCGCCGCCTTCCTGAACGTAGTTGCGGGTGTACATGGGCAGCTCGCAGACCACGTCGCCGCGAATCACGGCCTGGCAGCCGAGGCGGGAATCCGGCGTCAGGTCCCAGGCGGTGTCCAGGCGATCGGCTTCGTCATCGTCCATCTCGGACAAATTCTGCGCGCCCTCGCGAATGATGACATGGCACGTCGTGCAGGCGCAGTTGCCGCCGCACGCGTGCTCGAGCGCCAGCCCGAGGTTCTTGGCCACGTCGAGGAACGACTCCGGCTTGCCGTGGTTGGAGTATGGAAGCCGGCCGTGCTCGAACTCCACGGTCTGCGCCTCGCCGTCGATGATGAAGGTGACTTTCGGCATTGCGTTTCGCCCGGCTGACGCCGGACGCTCCCTGTTAGAGGCGGTCGATGGACTTCCCGGACAGCGCCGCCTGCAGCGAGCGGTTCATCATGACCTCGGCGAGGTGTCGGGTCGCCTCGTTGAGCGTGCCGGTCTTCTGCTGAATCGCCTCGCGATCGTCCCCGCCCAGGACGGCTTTGACATCGTTCACCGCCTGCTCGATTCGCTCGCGCTCTCCCGGGGCGAGCTCGGCGCGCGCGATCTCCGGAAAGTCCGGTGCGCGCAGCGACTTCTCGGTCGCGTGCAGCACGCTCTCGGCTTCGTTGCGCGCTTCGATGAGCAGACGGGCCGCGAAGTCGGCCTCTGCGTTTTCGAAGGAATCGAGCAGCATGCGCTCGACCTCCTCGTCGGTCAGGCCGTAGGACGGCTTCACCTCGATCGACTGCTCGACGTCGGTTCGCAGCTCGTGCGCCGTGACGCTGAGGATGCCGTTGGCGTCGATCTGAAAGCGAACCTGGACGCGCGGCAGCCCGGCGGGCATCGGCGGAATGCCGCGCAGTCTGAACCGCGCGAGCGAGCGGTTGTCCGAGACGAGATCGCGCTCGCCCTGCAGGACGTGGATGTCCACGGCCGTCTGGCTGTCGACCGCCGTCGTGAACATCTCGCTGCCGCTCGCGGGAATCGT
The DNA here is from genome assembly GCA_963840225.1 of uncultured Acidobacteriota bacterium. Classification (GTDB taxonomy): domain Bacteria; phylum Acidobacteriota; class Vicinamibacteria; order Vicinamibacterales; family CAVVIG01; genus JBLMXQ01. The sequence continues at coordinate 931,867 of CAWIYH010000002.1, read as the reverse complement.
CGAGTTGCGCAGAATGATCTTCGACATCACGCCGCCGATGGTCTCGATGCCGAGCGACAGCGGGGTGACGTCGAGGAGCAGCATCTCGCGGTTGCCGGTGACGAGAATGTCGGCCTGCACCGCCGCGCCGAGCGCCACGACCTCGTCGGGGTTCAGCTCGCTGTGCGGCGGGCGGTCGAAGAGCTCGCCGACCAGGCGCCGCACCAGCGGGATGCGCGTCGATCCGCCGACGAGCACCATTTCGTCGATCTGCGACGGCTCGAGCTGCGCGTCGGCGAGCGCCTGGCGGCACGGTCCGAGGGTCCGATCGACGATCGGCCGGATGAGCGACTCGAACTCGGGGCGGGTGATCGCCCGGCTGAAGCGCGGCGATGGGTCGCCGGAACGCGCGCCGGCGGCCCCCGGCGCCCCGTCGACCACGATCCGGGTGTCCTCGCGCTCGGAAAGGTCCCACTTGGCCTGGATGACCGCCTTGCGGACCCGCTGCACCGTCTCGCCGTCCGGCGCCTCGTCCATCGCCTCGAGCACGCGAGCCATCAGGAGCTGATCGATGTCGTCGCCGCCGAGGTGGGTGTCGCCGTTGGTGGCGAGCACCTGGAACACGCCGTCCTCGACGCGCAGGATCGAGATGTCGAACGTGCCGCCCCCGAAGTCGTAGACGGCGATGACGCCCGCGTGGCGCTTGTCGAGGCCGTAGGCGAGCGACGCCGCGGTCGGTTCGTTGATGATCCGCAGCACCTCGAGGCCGGCGAGGCGGCCGGCGTCGCGCGTGGCGGTGCGCTGCGCGTCGTTGAAATAGGCCGGCACGGTGATGACGGCGCGATCGACCTCGGGATCGACTTCGCCCTCTGCCGCAAAGAACGCTTCGGCGCGCCGCTTCAGCTCGCGCAGGATGAACGCCGAGATCTCGGGAGGGGTGAACTCACGCCCGCCGAGGCCGACGCGCACGACGGCGTCGCCGCCCAGCGCAAAGGGGAACAGCCGTGCCTCGTCGCCGACGTCGGCGAGCCCCTTGCCCATGAAGCGCTTGACCGAATACACCGTGCGGGCCGGGTCGCTCAGCAGACGGCGCTGGGCCTCCCGCCCGACGAACACGGCCCCCTCGGCATCGACCGAGACCACCGAGGGCACCAGCGCGTCGCCGGATCGGTCGCGAATGACGAGGGGCGTCCCGTCCTTCAGGTACGCGACGAGGCTGTTCGTGGTGCCGAGATCGATGCCGACGACTCTGCTCACGCGTTCAGTTCCCTGTCGATGCCGGCCAGGAGATTGTTGATGTAGTTCCGCTCGAGCACGCAGTCGCGCAGCGCCTCGAGGACCTCACGCCGCGCGGGATCGCCGGCGCCTCGATCGACGACCGCATCCCAGCGGCCCGACAGCTCGCGCAGGCGCGCCTCGTGCGCCTCGCGCTTGGATTCGATCGGCCCACGGGCCCGCTCGAAGCGTCGGCGGACCTCTTCCCGCGGCGCACCGCCGGTCCGGAGGTCGCGGATCTCGTCGAGCTCTTCGTTGAGCGCGAAGACCTCCTCGAGCAGCGCGGGCGGCACCTGACGGCTCGCCTCGTGCTCGCTCCGCGCGGCCATCCCTTCGAGCTCGAGGAGATACTCGACGCGCGCGAACGGGTGGCGCAGCGTCCGGTAGGCGTCGTTCAGATACGACGATCGCTCCAGGCTCGCTCGGCGCTCCGCCGGCGCCGCGTTGTAGAAGTAGTCGGGATGGAACTGGCGGCTGAGCGTCCGGAAGCGCCGCTCGAGCTCGGCGGTGTCGAGAGTGAGCGCGCGCGGCACGCCGAGAAACGAGAAGTAGTCGCCGTGGCGCCCGAGCGACAGAATCTTGGTGCACTGCGGACAGAAGTGCACGTCGACCGGCGCGCCGCCGCCGCAGTTGCGGCACACCTGCAGGGTCGGCGTGTTCACGCCCCGAACGAGCTGCCGCAGCCGCAGGTCGTCTTCGCGTTCGGGTTGTTGAACACGAAGCCCTTGCTGATGAGGCTCGTGTCGTAGTCGAGCACCGTCCCGTTCAGGTACAGCAGACTCTTCTTATCGACGAAGATCTTCGCGCCGTCTGGCCCTTCGAAGGTCTCGTCGCCGAGACGCGCCTGCTTCTCCCAGGAAAACGTGTAGCTCAGGCCGGAGCACCCGCCGCCCTTGACGCCAACGCGCAGCCCGCCTTCATCGATGCCCTGCTTGGCCATCAGAGTCCGGATCTTGTGCGCCGCTGTTTCTGTAATCGCGATCATCTCTCGTGATGTGGCGGGCCCCACGCCGCCACCCCTCGTCGCTCGCCTCCCGGCTCGCAGAGGCTGCCCCGCCGCGCCCGGGCTACGCCGTCGGCTGTGCCTGCTCGCCGGCCGTCTGGCTCTGGCCGGTCTGCTTCTTCTTGTAGTCGCTGATGGCCGCCTTGATCGCGTCCTCGGCCAGGACCGAGCAATGAATCTTGACCGGCGGCAGGCTCAGCTCGGAGACGATGTCGGTGTTCTTGATGGCGAGCGCCTCATCGACCGTCTTGCCCTTCAGCCACTCGGTCGCCAGGCTCGAGCTGGCAATCGCCGATCCGCACCCGAACGTCTTGAACTTCGCGTCGTCGATGATGCCGGTCTGGGGATTGACCTTGACCTGCAGCTTCATGACGTCGCCGCACTCCGGCGCGCCGACCAGGCCCGTGCCGACGTTCACGTCGTCCTTCGGCAGGGACCCGACGTTGCGGGGGTTCTCGTAGTGATCGATGACCTTGTTCGAATAAGCCATTCTAAGCCTCAGTCAATCAGCAATCGACATTCGACAGTTGTTCCGCGGTCAGTGCCCCTCGGTCTGCCACTGCATCGTGGACAGGTCCACGCCTTCCTTCGCCAGTTCGTAGAGCGGCGACATCTCGCGCAGGCGGGTGACGACGCTCGTCAGCTTGTCGGCCACGTAGTCGACCTCCTCCTCGGTCGTCCAGCGACCCAGGCCGAAGCGGATCGAGGAGTGTGCCAGATCGTCGCCGGCGCCGAGCGCCTTCAGGACGTACGACGGCTCGAGGCTGGCCGACGTGCACGCCGAGCCCGACGACACCGCCACGTCGTTGATGCCCATCAGGAGCGATTCGCCTTCGACGTACGCGAAGCTGATGTTCAGGTTGTGGGGCAGCCGGTGTTCCATCGATCCGTTGATGTAGATCTCGTCCAGCCCGCGACGGAGCCGCTCGTTCAGCCGATCGCGCAGCAGGCGCAGTCGCTCGGCTTCGGTCGCCATCTCCTGCCGGCACAGCTCGGCAGCCTTGCCGAAGCCGACGATGCCCGGAACGTTCAGCGTGCCGGACCGCATGCCGCGCTCGTGACCGCCGCCGTCGATGATCGGCGACAACAGCACGCGCGGATTGCGCCGACGGACGTAAAGCGCGCCGACGCCCTTGGGCCCGTACATCTTGTGCGCGCTGATCGAGGCGAGATCGACCTTCAGGTCGTTGACGTTGAACGGCACCTTCCCCACCGCCTGGACGGCGTCGGTGTGGAAGAGGATCCCCTTTTCCTTCGCGATCGCCCCGATGTCCGCGATCGGCTGAATGACGCCGATCTCGTTGTTGGCGGTCATGATGGTGATGAGGATCGTCTGGTCCGAGATGGCCGCCCGCAGGGCGTCGAGGTCCACCAGACCGTCCTTCTGCACCGGCAGGTAGGTGACACGATATCCGTCCTTCTCGAGCCGCTTGCAGGTGTCGATGACGGCCTTGTGCTCGGTGACGGTCGTGATGATGTGATTGCCCTTCTCCCGGTACATCTCGGCGACGCCCTTGATCGCGAGGTTGTCGGACTCGGTCGCACCGCTCGTGAACACGATTTCCTTGGCGTTGGCGCCGATGAGGTCGGCCACCTGCTTGCGCGCCCGGTCCACCGCCTCTTCGGCCTCCCAGCCGAACGGGTGGTTACGGCTGGCCGCGTTGCCGAAATGCGTCGTGAAGTACGGCACCATCGTCTCGACGACACGCGGATCGACCGGCGTCGTCGCGTGATAGTCCATGTAGATCGGAAGTTTCACAGCCATTCGTCGTCTCGTCCGGGACGGGTCTCGAAAGACGCGCCGCGGGTGCTGGCCGGATCCGGGTGGACCCGGCGCGTTCATCGGCTCACAAGTGCGTGTGCAGGAACGCCGCGCGCGGCGTCGACGGGACGGCCGGGGCGTCCGAGGCCAGCTCGGCAATCGTGCATTCGCCGAGCGCGGCGAGAATCCGCTCGCGCACACGCCACAGCGGATCGCGGACGTTGCACTTGGCGAACTGATCGCAGGTCCCTTCCTCGGTGGAACAGGCCGTGACGGTCACCGGACCATCGATGGCCTGGATGACGTCGGCCACTGATATCTGACTCGGCAGGCGCGCCAGCTGATAGCCGCCTCGAGTGCCCTGGTGGGACGCCAGCAGGCCGCGCCGTACCAGCCGCTGCAGGACCTTGGCCATCAACTCGATCGGAATCTCGTAGAGCTCGGCGATTTCGCGCGCCGACGAAGAGGCGGCGGTGCCGCGATCGCCGCTCCTGAGCGCCAGATGCTTCATCGCCATCAGCGCGTAGTCCGCCTTCTTCGAAAGCCTGAGCATAAATACGACCGCTCTAGTCGTATATTAGCATATCTTTGCGGCTCGAGCGCGCTCGATGGACCCGACATCGTGCCTCAGTACTTCGGCTGGCTCGGGTCCACCTGGTCGATCCAGTCGATGATCCCGCCCCGGAGGTTGAGCACTCGCGTAAATCCCACGGAACGCAGGAAATCGGCTGCTCTCGCGCTCCGGACCCCGGACTTGCACTGGACGACGACCTCGCGGTCGGGGTCGAGCTCGTTGTAGCGGCGGGGCACGTCGCCGAGCGGCATGAGCAGCGACCCCTGGATTCGATTGATCTGGTACTCCTGGGGCTCGCGCACGTCGAGCACGACGAGATCATCCCGCCGATCGAGCCGCTGTTTGAGCTCCAGCGCCGTGATTTCGAACGGGTTGGTCTGCGCGACGGGCGTCTCGGGGGCGGCAGGCCTGACGCCGCAGAATTGCTCGTAGTCGATGAGCCGGGTCACCGTCGGATGCGTCCCGCAGACCGGGCAGTCGGCATCCTTCCGGAGCTTCAACTCGCGGAACCGCATCCGCAGCGCGTCGAACAGCAGGAAACGGCCCACCAGCGGCTCGCCGACCCCGAGAATCAGCTTGATCGCCTCCATAGCCTGAATCGTGCCGACGACGCCCGGCAGGACGCCGAGGACGCCGCCCTCGGCACAGCTCGGAACGAGCCCGGGCGGCGGCGGCTCCGGGTACAGGCAGCGGTAGCACGGGCCCTCCGGCATGCCGAACACCGAGGCCTGCCCTTCGAACCTGAAGATGCTCCCATAGACGTTCGGCTTCCCCAGGAGCACGCAGGCATCGTTCACCAGATACCGCGTCGGGAAGTTGTCCGTGCCGTCCACGATCACGTCGTACGGCTTGAACAGCTCGAGTGCGTTGTCGGAGCTGAGCGCGGTCTCATGGGTTTCGATGGCAATCTCCGGGTTGATGGCCCGCAGCCGGTCGCGCGCGGACGCGAGCTTGGAGCGCCCGACGTCGGGGGTGCCGTGCAGGATCTGACGCTGCAGGTTGCTGAAGTCCACGACGTCGAAGTCGACGATTCCGACCGTGCCGACGCCGGCGGCCGCGAGATACATCGCGACGGGGGATCCCAGGCCGCCCGCGCCGATGCAGAGCACCTTCGCCGCCTTGAGCTTCCGCTGCCCGTTGACGCCCACCTCCGGCATGATGAGGTGCCGCGAGTACCGCTTCACCTCGTCGTTGGTGAGCTCGGGCAGCTCGGATTCGAGGGCGCCGGCGCCGGGCGCGCCGCCGGCAACCGACGGGATGATGCTGACGGTATCGCCCGGCGACACCGGCGTCGCTTCCTTCTGCAGGTACCGGATGTCCTCGTCGTTGACGTACACGTTGACGAAGCTCCGGAGCTTTCCGTCGGTCGTGTACAGGTGCTGCTTGAGCCCGGAATGCTTCGCGGTCAGATCTGCGAGCAGTTCGCCGACCGTGCTGCCGCGGGCCTCGACCGCGTCCCGCTTATCCGTGTACGGGCGAAGCGGGGTGGGAATCAGGATGGTGACCATATGCGAGGATGCCCTTTTCGAAACTCGATCGATCGCTCGTGAGAAACCACACCGTCATGTCGCCCGCCACGGCCTCCGCCACCGAGAGGATGACGTAGGCGAAGGTCGGCCAGGCGTGTTCGAGGTCGTACTGAGACGGGCGCGCCGGATGATCCGGGTGCGAGTGGTAGAACCCGAGAAGCTCGGCCTCGAGCTCACCCGCCCGGTGCTCGGAGATCCGATAGTCCGACGGCCGCACGAGGAAGCGACGGCGCGGTCCCTCCTCGGTGGTGTTCGGCAGCGGGAGAACGGCGCGGACGCTGCCGTCGGCGCCAATCAGCGCGCCGCAGCACTCGTGCGGGTATGTCGTCTCGCCATGACGCCGAATCTGCCGGCCGACGTCGTCACTGATATGAAGGGTCCGATCAGACATCGGCGGTCCAGAATCGTTCGGTCAGGTATTTTTCGGCGCCGTCGGGAAACACCGTCACCACCACGCCGGCGTCGAGGCGCCGCGCCACGTCGAGCGCTGCCGCGAGCGCGGCTCCCGATGAGACTCCGACGAGCAGGCCCGTCTCCCGCGCCAGCCGCCGGACGAGGACGTAGGCCTGCTCGCTCGTCACGTCGATGTTCTCGTCGGCCAGGTCGGGATCGTAGATGCCAGGGACGATCGCCGACCGCATGTGCTTCATCCCCTCGAGCCCGTGGAAGGGCGAATCGGGCTGCACCGACACGAGCGCAATCTGCGGATTGAACAGGCGCAGACGCCGGCCCGTGCCGACAAACGTTCCGCTCGTGCCGAGCCCTGCCACGAAGTGCGTGACCCGCCCGCCGGTCTGCTCGAGAATCTCGGGACCGGTCGTGTCATAGTGCGCCCGCCAGTTGCCTTCGTTGTTGTACTGGTCGGGGTAGAAATACCGGCCCGGCTCGGCGGCATGCAGACGCCGCGCCTCGCGGATTGCCCCGTCGGTCCCTTCGAGCGGGTCGGTCAGCACGAGCTCCGCGCCGTAGGCGTGCAGAATCTGCTTACGCTCCTGGCTGGCGTTTTCGGGCAGACAGAGCTTCACTCGATAGCCGCGCGCTGCCCCGATCATGGCGTAGGCGATTCCGGTGTTGCCCGACGTCGCGTCGAGGATGACGCGGCCCGGTACCAGCAGCCCCGACGCCTCGCCCTCGAGGATCATGCGGGCGGCGGCGCGATCCTTCACCGAGCCGCCGGGATTCTGCCACTCGGCTTTGGCGTACAGCTCGACCCCGGGCGTCTCCCGCTCGAACTGGTGGAGGCGCACCAGCGGCGTTCGACCGATGAGATCGATGACCGATGAGACGGGGTCGCGGACGGTGACGGCAGTCGTTGCCATGAGATATACGACCTAACAAGTCCGACTTTAGATCAACGGATTTATCGGCGTCAATCGTTCGACGGGGAGTCCCCTGCCCGGAACGACTCGCGGTCGATCACTCCGGGCCGGCCACAAGCCGGCCGGCTCGACAGGGAGCACCGTGCCGGGGCCGGTTCGGCCCCGTTTCTCGGCCTTCCGGACGCCTGACGCTTCTGCGTTCATCAGACGCCCACCCCGAACGGAGGGATTCCGCTGATATACTCCCGACCGGCAAATGACCGCGGCGGCGACCCCGGACGCGCAAGCCCGTCAGCAGGATCGCAGTCTGGTGCGGCTCGGTGGCTGGCTCTTCCGCCACCGTACGTCGATTCCCGTCCCGCTGGCTCTGCTGCTCCTCGCCGCCCCGACGCCATCGGGGGCCCCGGCCAACCTCATCATCTTCGGAACGGCGGCGGTCACTGCCGGCGAGGCGTTGCGGCTCTGGGCCGTCCGGCACATCGGAGCGATCTCCCGGACGCGCAGCGATCGCCTCGGTCCGGTCGTGGCCGGGGGCCCTTTCGCGCACCTCCGCAATCCGCTGTACGTGGGGAACATCGCGCTATGGGTCGGGTTCGCGCTCACGGCACGGCTCCTCTGGGCCGCGCCGATCGTGGCCGGCCTGCTCGCGTTCGAATACCACGCGATCGTCCGGTGGGAGGAAGCCCTCCTCGAGGCCAGGCGCGGCGACGACTACCGCACGTACATGGCGCGGGTCCCGCGCTGGATTCCGGTCCTCGCCTCGTCCGGGCGCTCCGATCCTCCGCCGTTCTCATGGCGGGACACGCTCTTCAGCGAGCGCGGGACGCTGGTCGCGATTGCGGTCGGCTTCGCGCTGATCGCGGTGAAGCGGGCGGTTTGGTAGCCGTCGCAATCGGCTGATCCACGCTCAGCGTCTGCCACAGGTACCACGACGCCACGGAGCGATACGGCCGCCAGGCCTCCCCGATCTTGAGGACCCGGGTCGCCTTCGGCACCTTGCGCAGCCCGTAGAGATTCCGTATGGCCTTGAGGATACCGAGGTCGTCCACGGGAAGGACGTCGGGGCGGTGGAGGCGGAACATCAGGAACATCTCCGCCGTCCAGCGGCCGAAGCCTTTCACGGCTATGAGCCGCTCGATCACCGCGTCGTCGGGCAGGATGTCGAGATCCGCGAGGCGCAGTCGGCCGTCCCCAATCCGGGCGCAGAGGTCACGAACGTACCGGACCTTCTGGCCGCTGAAACCGACACGGCGCAGTGCATCGTCGTCGATCCGATCGATGGCTGCGGCATCGGGAATGCGGCGCTCCGGAAACAGATCGAGGAAGCGGCCGAAGATCGTCGCCGCCGCCTTCGTCGAGAGCTGCTGGCTCGTAATCGCTCCGACGAGCGTCGTCAGGTGATCGTCGCGCTGGCGGGACGCAAGGCCGCACGCGCCGATCTGGCGGATCGCGGAGGCGAGCACGGGATCGCGGCGCATCAGCAGGCGCCGCGCCCGAGCGTAGTCTTCAGGAGTGAGCGCGCGGGAGGACATGGCCTGATTATTTCATCTCGACCGTCAGCGTGACGCGCGCGCGGACTTCGATGTTGCCCGCCTCGACGGGCGTCGTGACCTGCATCGCCTCCCTGGCGACGCCGGCCATCACGAACGGCCGCGGCGACTCCTCCCTGATCGTCTCGATCTTCACGATCCGTCCGAGGCCGGCGCCGGCCCCGGCCGCCGCCGCCTCCGCCCGCCGGCGCGCGTCGGCGACGGCCTGCTTGATGGCTTCGCGCTCCGCCTCATCTCGGTCCTTCAGGTCGAAGCGGATGCCGTCGACCGCGGTGGCACCCGCCTGGACGACGGCGTCGACAATCTCGCCGGCGCGGGCTACCTGATCGAGCGTGATCTCGAGCGTGTTGCGCGCGACGTACGCCTTGGGCACGCGCTGGCCGCTCGGGGACGTCTCGTAGGTCTGGTGCAGGTCGTATCCCCTCGTCCTGACGGCGTCCTTGGGCACGCCGGCCTGCTGCAGGCGCTCGAGGACGGCCGCGGCGCGCGAGGCGGCCTGCTGCTGGGCGGCGCGCGGGCTCGGCGCCTGCGCTTCGGCGGCCGCCATGATGATCGCGCGGTCCGGCGCGCGCTGCACGACAGCCGTGCCGGTCGCGACGATGACCGGACCTGCCGGCGGCGCGGGTTCCTGGGCGCGGGCCGCCGGCACGACCGTCATGGCCATGAGGGTCGCGGCTACGGCTCGCAGACCACTCTGAAGCCGATGCTGTGCGCGTAGGTATCGGGCGGGACCTTGTGTCGATATCCGCACCGCAGCATCCCGACGTCGGCATTCACCCACGATCCCCCCGCACGATGCGAAACACGCCGGCGTCCGGCCCGCGTGGATCCTTCGGCTCGCTGACGCTGTAGTAGTCGTCGGCATACCAGTCCGACACCCACTCCCAGACGTTGCCGGCGACGTCGTACAGGCCGTGCGCGTTCGGCGGGAACATCCCCGTCGGCCGCGTGCCCTTCTGTGCTTTGACTGAGACGTCGCTCAAAAAGTTGCACCTCGACGGGTCGATGTCGTCGCCCCATGGATAGCGCTGCCCTTCGAGCCCGCCGCGGGCGGCTTTCTCCCACTCGGCCTCGGTCGGCAACCGGACCGGACGCCCGAGCTGATCGCCGGTCCATCGACAGAACGCCGTCGCATCGTCGAAGGTGACGAGCACGACCGGATGGGCTCGGTGGCTCGCGGGCGGCCGGCCTGATTCGTCCCACACGTACGGCGCAGCCAGCTGACGGAAGTCGTCCTCCCGGCCGTTGGTGGTGATGCGCGGCAGGGCGCGAACCGCGGGTGCCGGCCGGCCCGTGGCGGTGAGGAATCGGGCGTACTCGTCCTGCGTCACGAGGTAGCGGCCGATGAAGAACTCGCTGACGTACACCCGATGAACGGGCCGTTCGTCGGTGTTGGCGTCGGGGGTCCCCATCAGGAACTCGCCCGCCGGGATGCGCGCCAGGTTCAGCGGATCGGCGAGGGTCATCGTGCAGGACGAGCGCGCGGCACGCACGGCCGTGTTGTCATCGCGTGTCACGAGAAGTGACAGTATAGTGCAGGTGTGCGAACCTGCGTGACCCGCGAAAAACCGAGGTAGAGTGGACGCCTATGAAGCTCGAACCGTTTGCGATGGAGCGCATGCAGTCCACCTACGAGAACCAGGTGGCCTACAACCTGTCTGAGAGCGGAGTCCATCCGCTCCGTCTCGGCGAGCTCGTCGACGAGGCCTCGGGGCGCGAGTCGCTCCTGGCCGAACGGCTCGGCTACACGCAGTCGAACGGCACCCTGCCCCTGCGCAACGCCATCGCCGACCTCTACCCCGGCGCCACGCCGGATCACGTCGAGGTGACCAACGGCGGCTCGGAAGCCAACTACCTCACGACGTGGAACCTCGCCGGCCCGGGCGACGACGTCGTGCTCATGGTCCCGAACTACATGCAGACCTGGGGCCTGGCTCGCGCCTTCGGCGCTGAGGTGAAGGAATGGCCGCTCGTGCTCGACGGCAGCCCGGCGCGCTGGCGCGTCGACTGCGATTCGCTCGAGCGGCTCGTCACCGCGCGGACCAGGCTCGTCATCATCTGCAATCCGAACAATCCGACCGGCGCACGGTTCGAGGCGGCCGATCTCGACCGCATCGCGGCGGCGGCCGGCCGGCACGGGGCGTGGGTGCTCTCCGACGAGATCTACCGGGGCGCCGAACGCGACGGCCGCGAGACCCCGTCGCTCTGGGGGCGCTACGACCGCGCGATCGTCACGAGCGGCCTGTCGAAAGCGTATGGGCTCCCCGGACTGCGCATCGGCTGGATCGTGGCGCCACCGCCCCTCGTGGCCTCGCTGTGGTCGTATCACGACTACACGACGATTTCTCCTGGCGCCCTGAGCGATGCGCTCGCGCGGCGGGCGCTGGAGCCGGCGCGCCGCGCCCGCATCCTCGCCCGGACCCGCGCGATCCTGAACGGGAACTTTCCCGTCATGAGCGCATGGCTCGACGCCCACGAGGGCCTGTTCAGCTACGCGCCTCCCGACGCGGGCGCGATCGTCTACGCCCGCTACCACCACGCGATCAACTCCACGGAGCTCGTGACGCGCCTGCGCGAGCAGAAGAGCGTGCTCATCGTGCCGGGCGATCACTTCGGCATGGACGGGTACCTGCGAATCGGGTACGGCGACGAGACCGGCTACATGCGCGCGGGGCTCGATCGGCTCCATGATCTGCTCGTCGAGATCGGCGGGGTCGCCGCGTCCGCGTCGGTATGAGCCTCGAGCTGGACCTCGTCCTCGTCGGCTTCGGCAACGTCGCGCGGCGGTTCGTGACGCTCCTCGACGAGCAGCGGGCCGCCCTTGCGCTCGAACACGGGCTGTCGTTGCGGGTGGTCGGGATCGCGACCCGCCGGCACGGTCGCATCGCCGCCCCGCGCGGGCTCGACACCAGGGCGCTCGGCGCCGCCGCCACCCGCGGCGAGATGCTGGCTAGACCCAAGGGGCTCGGGTTCGGCGCGAGGACGCCGGGCCCGTCCGCCGCGGCCGGCTCGGCGTCCTCCGTGGCGTTTCTGCGCCGCCTGCTCGCCGACGAATCGTTCGCCCGTCGCGCGCAGGCGGGACGACTCGTCGTGGTCGAGACGACGACGCTCGACGTGAACGACGGCCGGCCGGCGATCGATCACGTGCGCGCCGCGCTTGCCGGCGGCGCGCATGTCGTCACCGCCAACAAGGGGCCGGCGGCCTTCGCCTACGCGGCACTGGCGAGCCTGGCCGAGCGGGCACAGCGCCGGTTCCTGTTCGAGGGTACGGTGATGGACGGGATCCCGATCTTCAATCTCGTCCGCGACACGCTGCCGTGCGTGCGCGTCCTCGGCTTCCGGGGCGTGGTGAACGCCACGACGAACTACATCCTGACCGCCCTCGAGCGCGGCGAGACGTTTCCGCGCGCCCTCGCCGCGATGCAGGCCGCGGGCATCGCCGAGGCCGACCCCTCGCTGGACGTCGACGGGTGGGACGCCGCCGCCAAGGCGAGCGTGCTGGCCAACGTCCTGCTCGGGGCGCGCCTGACTCCCCACGACGTCGGGCGGGAGGGCCTCGACGACGGCACGACCGCGCGGGTCGCGGCGGCGCGCGCACGGAGCCGGCGCGTGAAGCTCGTCGTGCGGGGCGTGCGGGAGGCGCGCGGCGTGCGCGCAGACGTCCGCCTGGAGGAGCTGCCGTCCACGGATCTGCTGGCGGGGCTGGAAGGGGAACAGAACGCGCTGATGCTCCAGACCGACATCCTCGGCGAGGTCGCAATCGTTCAGCGGGGCTCGGGCCTGACCCAGACGGCGTACGCGCTCTTGTCGGACGTGGTGGCGGTCAGTCGCGATCCGGTCGCCCGTCGGCGATCGCGGCCTCGAGCGCGGCCCGATCGTAGCCCGTGACGACGCGGTCGGCGAACACGGTGACGGGCACCGTGCGGAGTCCGCGGGCGATGAGCTCGTCGTATGCACGGTCGTCCTCGTCCACGTTCCTGGCCTCGAACGCCACGCCGGCTCGTGAAAGGAACTCTTTCACCTGCTCGCAGCTTCGTCAGGTACTTCCGGCGTACACGATGACTGGCATATGACCGCACCTCTGGACGGCATCACGATCCTCGATCTTACCCGCGTTCTGTCGGGACCGTACTGCACGATGCTGCTCGCCGACCAGGGCGCGCGCATCATCAAGATCGAGCGGCCAGGACGCGGCGACGAGACCCGCGGCTGGGGACCGCCGTTTCTCGAGGGCGAGAGCGCGTACTTCCTGAGCATCAACCGCAACAAGGAGAGCGTGGCGCTCGATTTCAAGCGGCCCGAGGGACGCGCGGTGCTCGATCGGTTGATCGAGCGGAGCGACGTGCTCGTCGAAAACTTCCGACCCGGAACGCTCGAGCGGCTCGGCCTCGGCTACCAGGCGCTCGCGCAGGGCCACCCGCGGCTCGTCTACTGCTCCATCTCGGGGTTCGGCCACACCGGCCCGCGATCGGCGGAAGCGGGCTACGACGCCGTGATGCAGGCCGAGGGCGGGTTGATGAGCATCACGGGCGCGGCCGACGGCCCGCCCTATCGCCTCGGCGTCGCCATCGCCGACATCGTCTCGGGCATGTTCGCCGCGCACGGAATCACGCTCGCCCTCTTCGCGCGCGAGCGAAGCGGACGCGGACAGAAGGTCGACCTCGCCATGCTCGACTCGGTCGCGGCCCTGCTGACGTACCAGGCAGCCATCTACTTCGCGACCGGCTCGGCCCCGCCGCGGATGGGCAACCGCCACCCGACGATCGTGCCCTACGAGACGTTCACCGCCGCGGATGGCGACTTCGTCATCGCCGTCGGAAACGACGATCAGTGGCGGCGATTCTGCGCCGCCGCCGGGCTCGACTCGCTCGCGGCCGACGAACGGTTCGCCACCAACCGCGGCCGCGTGACCCACTACGACGCCTTGAAGCCGCGGCTCGCCGATCGGCTTCGCGCCGATACGCGGGAAGCCTGGATCGCGCGCCTCAAGGCCGCCGGCGTGCCCTGCGGCTCGGTCCGCGACCTGCGCGAGGTCTTCTCCGATCCCCAGCTTGCCGCGCGCGGCATGATGACCGATGTCGACCATCCAGTCGTCGGAGCCCTGCGCCTGCTCGGCGGGCCGATCAAGCTGTCGGACGCGAACGCCTCGCCGCCCGCGCCGCCGCCGACGCTCGGCCAGCACACGATTGAGGTCCTCCGCCGGGACCTCGGCCTCGACTCCGGCGACATCGACGCGCTTCGCGCCCGGGGTGTCATCTGATGCAGATCGCGGATGTGAGAAAACGGCTCCTCGAGACGATCGATCGCGCCAGGAGAAACGCCGTCGAGCGGCGGGTGCGCGCCGACGAGGCGAGGCGGGAGTACGACGTCTTCCTCGAGGGGGCCGCCGTTCCGCTCTTCCGCCAGGTCGCCAACGCGCTGCGCGCGGAAGGCTATGCGTGGAGCGTGTCGACCCCGGCCGGGAGCGTCAGGCTCTCGTCCGATCGATCGGCCGAGGACTACGTGGAGCTCGGTCTCGAGACCACCGACGCCGCGCCCGAGGTCCTCGGCCGCACGAGCCGCGGGCGGGGCCATCGCGTCGTCGAAACGGAGCGGCCGCTCGGACGGGGCGGACCGGTGAGAGACCTGACCGAAGGCGACGTGCTGGACTTCCTCCTGAAGGCACTGGAGCCGTTCGTCGAGCGTTAGCCACCCGACGTCAGGCCGGCTTTTCCGCGAACGAGGTGTCGAGGCCGTGGCGGCCGAGGGCGGCAAGGAGGCCCGGGCGGTCCGCCGAGCGGCGGTAGGCCTCGCGGGCGTCAACTCCTCCGGCCTCGACGAGACCCGCCAGAGCGTCGTTGAGCGGCACCATGCCGTGCCGGCGGCCGCTCTCGAGCGCCGCGATGAGCTGCGAGGTCCTGCCGTCCGCGATCGCGCTTGCGACCGCAGGCGTGTTCAGCAGCACTTCGCGAGCGGCCGACAGGCCGCCGGCCGTCCTCGGGACGAGCACCTGCATCACCACGCCCCTCAGGCAGTCGGCGAGCGCCAGCTGCACCTGATGCCTTCGCTCGGGCGGGTACGCGTCGATGACCCGGTCCACCGCCTCGGTCGCCGAGCGGGCCGGCAGTACGGCAATGACCAGATGGCCCGACGCCGCCGCGTCCAGCGCCAGGCAGGTCAAATCGGCCGTGCGGACCTCGCCGAGGACGAGCACGTCGGGGTTCTCGCGCAGCGCGGCGCGCGCGGTGGCCAGCATCTGCTCGGCGTCGCCGCGGACCTCGCGCTGGCTGACCAGCGCCTGCTTGCGCTCGTGCACGATCCGGATCTCGCGCTCGATGGTGATGACATGGTCGCGCCGGGTGCGATTGACGAGATCGACGAGCGCCGCGACCAGCGTGCGCTTGCCGCTCGATCGAGGACCCGCGATGATGACCAGTCCGTCCGGTTCGGCGGTCAACGCCTGGATCTCGCGGGAGACCCCGAGCTGGTCAGCCGATGCCGGCTTCAACGCCATCAGGCGGAAGACCGCCCCCGCCCCGCGCTGGTCGCGGAAGCTGACACAGCGAACCCGGCCGACCTCGGGGAGGTCGCAAACCCACTCGCTGTCGGCGCCCTGGCGCAGCTCCTCGCGGTTACGCTCGGGCATGACCGGGAACAGCAGCGTCTCGACGTCGCCCGGTGCGATCGGTGGCTCGCCGTCCAGTGTCTTCACCTCGCCGTCGACCCGAAGCGCCGGCGGCAGGTTCGGCACGAGGTACAGCGTGGACGCGCCGCGGGCCGACGCCGTACGCAGCAGGCGGGCGAGCTCATTGGGATTTGCCGGGGCGGCCGGCGGCGACGGACGAGCCGGCGTCCTCGTGAGCGGCACGACAACGGCCGTGCCGCTCTCGCCCCTCGCGTCCCTCCCTGCGTCGCCGCCGGCCGACGCCGGCAGCGGCTGGGGAACGACGGACAGCGACTCGGTCGCCGCGGCCTCGCCACCGACCGAGTCTCCCTCGACCGACGTGGACCCCTCGGACAATGACGGACGACGGTCGGCAAACAACTCGTCCGGCACCTCGTCGTCCGGGACTTTGCGCCTCCTGATTTCCATCCAGACGTCTTCGCTGCCGCGCGCCGCGACCACCGTGAAATGCTCGTCCGGATGCGCGGCGTCCGGCGGGAGCTCGTATTGGATGGCGCCGAAGGCGTCCAGGGCCTCCATGGATTCGGGAGCCAGGAGCTCTCCGAGCACGCCGTTGACGGCCTCGTATCCCAGCGTGCGACTCGAGACCGGCACCTGACCGGACGGCCCGATGACGTACGGCGTCTCCTCGGCGTGTATCACCAGGGCGTCACCGTCGACGCTCACGATGGCCTTGAGGAGCGACGCCAGAAGGCTCATGACGTCTTTCAATGTCGGCTCGAGCCCGGCTCAGCGTTAGCGGGGCCGGAGGCTCCGGCCCCGCCCGGCCGGGTGGTGTCGATTTCATAGACCCGAACGAGCTCGACGAGCTTGTAGCCGCGGGTCTGGTACGGGGGGACGATTCGCTCGGTCCGCAGGTACTGCAGCATGGCCTCGTCGGAGTAGTCGGGCGCGCCGACGTCGGCAATCGCGGTGAGGGCCGACTCGAGATCGGCCACGGTCATGGCTCGGTCGACGACCGTGCGCCATCGGGGAAGCAGGCCGAGCCACCGGACCCGCTCGCGCCGCTCGGTCGTCGCGAACGCGACGTAAAGCTCGTTGCTGATGAACTGGTAATCGGCGTCGGACCGGCTCGCGGGGGCGTCCTCGACGCGCAGCAACGCGACGGCACCGAACTGCTGCATCACGTCCACCAGCCGCTGCGTGAACAGCCCTTCGCCGCTCCATTTCGAGGTGTCGACTGTCATTTGATGCCGTGATGAATGGCCATCAGGCCGCCCAGCACCCGGTGGTGCCGCGCGCGGCTGAAGCCGTGCGCCTCCATCAGCCTGGAAACGGGCCCGGCGCCGGGATACCCGCGGATCGACGCCGGGATGTACCGATAGGTGTCCGGATCGCGGTGCAGGAGCCACCCGAGTGCGCCACCCACCAGGGTCAAGTACATCAGATACGCGCCGCGAACGAAAGCGTTGGGCGGCCGGTTGAAGTCGAGGGAGAGGAGCTGGCCGCCCGGCGCGAGGACACGCGCGATCTCATCGACGGCGGCCGCCAGGTCGGGCACGTTGCGCAACCCGTAACCCGTCGTGACGAGGTCGAACGACGCGGGAGCGAACGGCAGCTCGCACATGTCGCCGACCAGGAAGGCGACGCCGGCCTCCGGCCGCTTCGCGCGGGCGAGCGCGATCATCCGAGGCGTCACGTCCAGGCCGACGACCCTGGCGCCGCGATCGGCGAGCGCGAACGCGATGTCGCCGGTGCCGGTCGCCAGGTCCAGCGCGCGCGTGCCGGGACGAATGGCGGCGAGGTCGACGAGGCGCTTCTTCCATCGGCGATCCTGCCCGTAGGACAGGACGACGGTAATGAGGTCGTAGCGATCGGCGATCGTCGCGAAGAGCGTGCGCACGTAGCGGCGCTTGCCGTCGGGGGTGGCGAGGCGGTCGCGAAGGGCCATCGGTTCTCGGATAATATCGCTCTGATGCTGCCGTCGAGCACCGTCGAGAACTATCTCAAGGCGAT
Organism: uncultured Acidobacteriota bacterium; assembly: GCA_963840225.1. GTDB lineage: Bacteria > Acidobacteriota > Vicinamibacteria > Vicinamibacterales > CAVVIG01 > JBLMXQ01. The sequence continues at coordinate 914,256 of CAWIYH010000002.1, read as the reverse complement.
TTTCCACGCGCAGGCGGTCCTGTCGCACGGCGAGCGGCTCGTGCCGATGGGGCAGGTGGCGACGGCGCTCAACGTGACGCCCGGGACGGCGACCGCGATGGTCAAGGCGCTCGCCGATTCGGGGCTCGCCGAGTACGAGCCTTACAGCGGCGTGCGTCTGACGGCGGCCGGCGAGCGCCTGGCGGGCCTCGTGCTGCGCCGGCACCGCCTCGTCGAGCTGTTCCTCGTCCAGGTCATGGGAATGAGCTGGGCCGAGGTCCATGACGAGGCCGAGCAGCTCGAACACGTCGTCTCCGAGCGGCTCATCGAACGGATCGACGAGATGCTGGGACGGCCGACCCACGATCCGCACGGCGACCCGATTCCGGACACGGAGGGCACGATTGCGGCCCGCCATCTCGAGAACCTCCTGACCTGTCCGATCGGCGTGACCCAGCGCGTTCGGCGCATCGCCGATCAGGACGCGGCCTTCCTGCATTTCATCGAAGAGCACGACCTGAAGCCCGGGCGGCAGGTCCTCGTCGAGGCGCGCGACGCCGCCGCCGATTCCGTCCGTCTGCGCAGCGGAGACGGCCAGGCGATCACCATCGGCGCCCGGGCGGCGTCCAAGCTGCTGGTCGAACTGTTCGACGCCGAGGTCACATGAGCGTGCCCAGCGGGCCGAGGTCGAGGTTGAGATCCTCGGGCGAGAGCCCGAAGCGGCGGCCGATGTCCTGGATGGTTCGTTCGAGCTCCATGAGCGCGGTTCCGACGCCTTCGACCTCGCCCGGGGTCAGCGTGCCCCGGTCCATCCGCTGAATCGCCTGTCGCTCCATCAGCCTTCGCAGGAATTCGACCAGCGTCAACACGAGCTGCGCCACCGATCGCTGCACGTCCTCGGGTTCCGGATTCCATCGAAGCGGACGCCTGGACCTTCTGCGCGACGCGCCGGTCCTCAGCCGCTGCTCGAGCTCGCGCCTAAGCGCGCGCAGCTCGGTGAGGGTCACCGCCTTCGGCGCGTCGGCCGCCCCGGCCCGGTTCCCGCGAGCACGCCGCGGACGCGCTCGGGCACTCGCCTTTGAGCGGCGCCGTTTCACCCCTCCCTTCATTCCCGCCTCCGGCGTGCGGTCCGGGAGCGCCGTCCGCGCGGGAGCCTTCGATCGGCGGCCGGCAGGATTCGATCCGCAGCGCAGAGGAGCGCGGAGAGGCGGAGGTAGATCAGATCGACGCCGGCGACGCCAAGTGTCACGTCCCCCGAGAGCATGGCTCCCGTGTCGAGCAACCGATCCAGGAGGTCGAGCAGCGTCGCGTCCGGCGGATCGAGGATCCGGTCGGCGGTGACGGGAGGGCGACGGGACGGCGCGGGCGGCTTTCCCATCAGTCCTTGACGAAGGTGTACGGTGGCCAGGGCCCGGTCAGCATCACGCGAACGCCGTCGGCGGCGAGCGCGCGGGCGAGTCGGGCGACCATCGATCGAAATCGAGCCGCGCGCGCGCGCGGTACCAGGAACACGCCGTCGAGCAGCAGCGAGCCCCCGCCGACCTGGTCGGGCTCCCGGCGAAGGGCCTTGGTCGACGCGGCCGCGCACCAATCGTACAGCCGGGACACCGCCTCGTCGGCCAGCCGCGTGGCGGCGGCGCGCGCGTCGCGGTCGGCCTTTTTCTCGAGGAGGTACTTCGAACCGGTCGTCGGCGCCGAGCGCGGGCGCGCCGCAGGCCGGCGCGGCGCGAGCGCCGCGCGCACGCCCCATTCCTGGCGCCCAGCCACGCGCCCGATGAGACGGCCCGTGCGCGCCCGTGCGCGCCGCACGTGATCCACGGCGCGCGCGTCGCTCGTGAAGATCGTGAAGAGCTTCATGGGCAGCACGGCCCGCGCACCGTCGAACGCCTCGACGACCGATTCGTGAGCCACCGCGGCGCGCCCGACCCATTCGAGGTCGCGAAGGCGGCGCGTAATGACGCGGCCGCCGAATTCGTCGAGCCGCGCGTCGGCGACGACGAGCCAGCGGCCACGCTCGATGTCCAGCAGCCGCGGCGCCCCGAGGCCCGCGAGCCCGCGCGGCACGCGCGCCAGCGACGGCCGTCGCGCGGCCGCGACGAGGCAGTAGACGTAGGTGCCGGCCGGGGTGTCGGACATTTCGGGGGACGATGATACTGCGGCGGGGGGATTTTCGCGGCCGGCCGCACCGGCGCCGTCAGCGCTTGTCGTGGAGCTCCTCGGCGAGATCCACCCCGACCTCGATCTCCGAGCCGGAGAGGGTCAGCGCGCCGGCCGGCCCACCCCTCATCTCCCGCAGGCGTGCCAGCACGTCGCGTTCGATGGCAGTGAACGCCGCCTCGTCGATTTCACCCAGCTCGAGACGCATCTGCGCATCGAGCAGGAGCTCGCGGAGGGGGCCCTCGTCGTTCACCTCGGCGTCGGCCGCCGCCGCCACCTTGTCGAGGACGAATCTCAGGCCGTCGATGAGCAGAGTATCGAGCAGGAACACCTGTCAGGCCCGCTCCAGCTTGAGGCGGATGTTGACGAAGTTGTAGGGCGGCCACGGTCCTGTGTACTTGAACGTCAGCTTGTCGAAGCGGCCGGCGATCGACTTCACGCGGGCGTCGAACGCGCCCTCGTGATCGCGCGAGATGAGGAACGCCGCGTTCATGATCATCTTGTCGCCGATCGGCTTGTTGATGCGCGAGGCCACCGACACGTCGTGCAGCTCGTCGAGGATGGACGACACGTAGCGCTCCGAGCGGGCCTGCAGAGCCGCATCCACCAGCCGGCCGTACTGCATCCGCGCGAAGTAGGTCGGTCCCTTCTGGCTCGAGATCTCCTTCTTCAGGCGCCCGATGTCCTCGTCCTCGGCTTCGACCTGCCGGATGGCCTGCTCGCGATCCCAGAGGACCTTCAGACCGAACTCCAGTTTGTTCTGCATCTTCGTGAGCACGTCGCCGAACGCCTCGGCGGCCGACCGCAGCAGCTCGACGATGTCCTCGCGCGTCTTGAAGATGGTGCCGAAGGACATCGGGATGACCGTGTGCTCGCGCATGACCGTCTCGTTCACACGCTCGTGGGCCAGTACGTTCTCGCGCGTCGAGTCGAGGACCTCGAGCGGGGCGTCGGAGACCACGGCGCCGAGGTTCCGGTAGTGGACGGTGTATACGTCGGACGGATCGGCGCCGATGCCGATCTGACCGAAACCCAGCGGCTCGGCGGATTCGATGATGCAGTAGACGTACTTCCCGCGGCTCGGCGTCGGGACGAGCTCGACACGGGACGCCAGGCGCGGGGTGGCGACGGCCCCGCCCGCCCGGCGCGGCGCCGTGCCGGCGGCCACGGGGACGGGACCCGGCCGCCGGGCGGTCGCCGGCCGCGGCTTCTTGGCGGGGGCAGCCGCCGTCTTGCGGGGCGAGGCCTTCGGCACCGGGGAGGATCGACGCCGGGCGGCGGGCCGCGGCTTACCAGATACTCTTGGCATATTTGCCGCTCCTGCGGCCCTTCCGCGCCGCGCGCTCGTCCAGCACCCGGCGGATTTCGATGACGAGATCGTCGGGCAGACACGGCTTCGTGATGAACGCATCGCAGCCCGCCTGCCTGGCGCCCTCGGAGATGCCCGCCAGCGCGTGGCCGGTGAGCGCGACGACCGGAATGGCGGACGTGCGGGCGTCGGCCTTCAGTCGACGCGTGGCCTCCCACCCGTCCATGACCGGCAGCGACAGGTCCATGAGGATGATGTCCGGCGCCAGGTCGGCAGCCTGCTGCAGCGCCTCGATCCCGTTGGCGGCCTGCACGACCTCGAAGCCCGAATATTCGAGGTACTCGCTGTACATCTCGCGCGCGTCGGGATAGTCGTCGACGAGCAGCACGCGCGGCCTCTCGAGTTTGTTCTTGGTCCCTGTCATCGTCGTCCCCGGGTCGGCAGCGTAAGGGTGAAGGTGGAGCCCTCGCCGAGACGGCTCGCGACGGTCAGTCGCCCGTCGAGCATCTCGGCGAGTCGGCGGCAGATCGAGAGCCCCAGTCCCGTACCGCCGTAGGCGCGTGTCGGCGAGTTGTCGAGCTGTCGGAAGTCCTCGAAGATCTTCTCCTGGTCGGCCGGAGCGATGCCGATGCCCGTATCGGCGACCGACACCTCGATGGCGTGCTGGCGCGGCAGCCGCCGGGCCGCGATCCGGATGCTGCCCTCGTGCGTGAACTTCAACGAGTTGCTGAGGAGGTTCAGCAGGATCTGCTTCACCTTCTGGCGATCGGTGGCAACCGGCCGCAGGTCGCGCGCCAGGTCGGAGGTCAGCGTGATGCGCGAGCGCAGGATGATCGGCTCGAGTTCGGCTCGCACCTCGGCGACGAGATCCGGGACGCGGAACGTCGACACCTGCAGCGGCATGCGTCCGGCCTCGATGCGCGAGATGTCGAGGATTTCGTTGATGATGGTCAGCAGATGGCGGCCGTTCGACTCGATCCGCGCGAGCTGGCGGCGGGCGCCGGTGTTGAGCGACCCCGTCACCCCCTGCAGCAGCATCGAGGTGTAGCCCAGGATCGCGTTGAGCGGCGTCCGGAACTCGTGCGACATGTTCGCGAGGAATTGCGACTTGAGCTGGGACGCCTGCTCGAGCTCGATCGCCTGGCGCCGAAGCAGCTCGTTCTGCTCCGCGATGTCGCCCGTGGCCGCCTGGATCCTGCGCTCGAGCTCGTTGGATGCCTGTTTGAGCTGCTCGTACAGGCGGGCGCGCTCGAGTGCCTCGCGCCGGTCGTGCAGGATGGTGACCACCGCCGTCAGCTCGCCGTGATTCGACAGGATCTTGCCGGCGATCGCTTCGACCGGCATGTTGTCGCCCGTGATCGGATCGACCAGCGCGATCTCGCCGACGCGTCGCTCATCCGCGCGGACGAGCATGCCGGCGATGAACGAGGAGAAATGGGCGTCGTTGGACTGCACCGCCCGCTGCTGCATCTCGCTCGGCGCGGTCGGCATCGTGAACAGCCGTTCGGCCGGTGCGTTCATGAGCGACGTGGCGCCGCCCGCGTCGGTGACGACGATCGGGTCGGCGACCGAGTCGATGATGAGGTTCAGCCGGCCGCTTTCCGCACGCGCCTGCGCCTCGGCGATCCGGAGGCGCCGGTAGTTCTCCTCGATCTCCTCGCTCGCGCGTCTCAGGTCGGTGACGTTCCGGAGAATCGACACGACACCCGAGCCGTGGCGCGGATCCTCCGTGATCGTGCTGAGCAGCTCGAAGAGCAGGTCCGAGCCGTCGGCCGGGTTCACCAGGAGGAGCTCGCGGCGGGCGGCGCCCGTCTCCTCGATCGCCTTGCTCGACAGGGCCGAGGAGAGCAGCATGTTGTTCATCTGCACGGCCCGGCGGCGGCCTTCGCTCTCCTCCTCCGACGCCGAGAAGAGCGTCAGCGCGCGCGCGTTGGCGATGACCAGCCGGCCCTCGGTGTCGGTGAGCAGGATCGGGTCGGTGACGGCGTTGATGATGCTGTAGAGGAGCGAACGTTCGCGCCCCTGTCTGCGGTCGGCGTCGGCGAGCGCCCGCTGCCGCAGGATGTGAGCGAGCTTCTGACCGAGGGCCGACGTGAACCACTCGACGTCGTACGAGAGGTGCGGCCCGGCAGCCAGGAGCAGCAGGCCGAACGCCTCGCCATCGGCTCCCGACGCGCAGAGCGGCACGGCGTGAAAGCCCTCGTCGTCGAGCGGCGTCATGGGACGCCGGCGGCGGTCGACGGGGCCTCGGACGGGCGGGAAGAATGCGCGGCGGCGGTGGGTGAGCGCGGCGATGAGCGGATTGCTCCAGTCGTCGAGCGACAGGGCAAAATTGGAGCCGCGGGAGGGAAGGCCGTACGACGCCACCAAGGACAGCGTCTGCTCGCCGACGGGCCGCACCAGGCAGGCCGACCGGCGCACGCCGGCCGAGTCGCCGAGCCACTGCAGCGCGTGCTGGCCGCAGTCGGCAAGCTCGGTCCGGCTCAGAAACCCTTCGAGCAGCCGCAGGCGCGAGCCAAACGGATCGACCGGCGAGGCCGCGCGGGCGGGCATCGCCCGCGCGGGTGCCGCCGATCCGTTCGGCCTAGGCGCGTGAGGTCGCACGGCGCCGACCGCCAGCAGGGCGGCGGACCGCGGTTCGGGCCTGGAGCTGAGCCCGGAGCGCGGCGTTCTCGGCGATGACTTCCTCATATCCCTTGCCCTCGAGGGCGGGCTTCGACACCGGCGCGACCTGGCCGACCGCCTCGGAGTACTTCAGATAGGTATCGATCGACGCCACCACCACACGAGCCTCGACGGTGATGAGGTCGATGCCGACCAGCGATACCCGCACCCACGCGTCGATTACGATTCCCTTGTCGAGAACGCGATCGAGCACGTCAATGAGACTGGCACCGCCTGCGGCTCGTTCAACGGGCATCGAAACACTCCCTTCGAGCAGAAGCGCGCGGCGAGCGGCTCAGGTCAGCGCGGCCTGAGCGCGACCGCCGACCGGCGTCGTGTCGCCGCCGTGAGCTTCCGCTCGAGAAGCCGGATCTCTCGCTTGAGCTCTTCGTTCTCCACCGAGAGCGCTTGCTTGCCCGGCGAGAGGTGATGGTCGAATTTCCACCAGTCCAGGCCGATCTGCTCCGCCTTGTCGATGGAACACACCAGCAGCCGAATCCGAATCGTCAGGAGTTCGACTTCCGCCAGCGAGACCTTGATGTCCCCGGCGATGACCAGACCCTTGTCCAGCACGCGATCGAGAACGTCCACCAGGCCCGTGGAGCGACCGTGACCATCGGACAGTGTCGTCGGCATAAGTTGCGCGTCATTCTACCCGGGCCTACCCGCGGCCTACCCGCGGCACGCGAGCCCCCTGACACGGGACGAACAGGTCCCGCCGGCCGCCGCCTCGCTGCACAGCCGGTCGTCCTTGGGTGAGGCTATCTCAGCAATGCTGGTGCCAGCGGCCACGACTTGAGGCCTCTCCCTTTGGGCTCAAATCGAACGAACCAGGCGAGGGCTGCATCAAAGCCCGACAGTAATTGACAGGTCAACGTAGTGAATTGTTACAGCACGCGAGGGAGCTCGAACGGACTCCGGACGACCATTGTGTCGCCCGCGACGGTACCAGGCGGAAATCCTTCGAACCCGTAGCCGTAGCTTGCGAGACAAATGCCGCAACCGGCGGCGCGCGCCGTTTCCCAGTCGATGATCGAGTCGCCCACGAGCACGGCCTGCGACAGCTCGACATGAGCGGCTGCGGCGAGATGGCGAAGCCCGGCCCCATCAGGCTTGCGCGCGAAGGGGCCGTCGCCCCCGAGCACGCGGTCGACCGGAAAGAACCTCGCGAGATCGAGGCCGTCCAGGACCCGGCGCGTGGCGGCGAGCGGCTTGTTCGTGAGCAGGGCGAGCGCCGCCCGTCGGCCAAGCGCGTCGAGCGCCTCGGGCACGCCTTCGTAGGGGCGCGTATGCCGGAGCAAATGCCCGTCGTAGGCCGCCAGGAACTGGTCGAGCGCGTCGGGCGGCGCGGGGATCTCGGCCGCGGCGAACGCGCGGGACACGAGAACGCCGGCCCCGTTGCCGACCATCCGCCCGACGCGATCGATCGCCAGGGGCAGGGCGCCGCACGCCACGAGCACCTCGTTCATCGCCTCGGCGATGTCGCACCGCGAGTCGACGAGCGTTCCGTCCAGGTCGAACACGACGAGGCGAAACATGCCGTCCTCACGGCTCCTCGGCCCGGAACTCCGCAAACGACGTTGGCGTCTCCCAGACGGTCACCCGGACGACGGGAAAGCCCTGGTCGAGCGCGTAGTCGAAAATCAGCTTCGCAATGCGCTCGACCGTCGGGTTGCTGTCGAGCAGATACATGGGCTCGCCGAGACCCGCCAGCGGCGCGACGAGCGGATCGTCGTGGCGGAGCAGCATCTTGTGATCGAGCTCCCGGTCAATCCACCCCTTGACGACGCGCTTGATATCGCTGAAGTCGCACACCATGTTGCGGGTGTCCAGCTGGCCGGTTCGGACCTCGATCTCCGCGACGGCGTTATGGCCGTGCGGGTGCTTGCAGACGCCGTCGTAGTCGAGCAACCGGTGGCCGTAACAGAAGTCGATGCGCTTGGTGACTGAATACATGGGGGAATGGAATCTGGTAATTGGGTAATTGCGTGATCTGGTAATCAGGGGATTGCCGTGGCTCCACGATATCACCACGTCAATCGCGCCCCTAGCCGTCCGGCGTCGCCGCCGGCCGGACGCCCTCGATGACCAGATTAGCCAATTGTCGGACCACCCAACTACCATTCCGGGATGCCGACCGCCGTACTTCTCTCGGGAGGACTCGACAGCGCCGTTCTCGTCGCCGAGGAGGCGGGGCGCGACGAGGTCCAGCCAATCTACGTCAGCGTGGGACTGGCGTGGGAACAGGCCGAGCGCGACGCCGTCGGCCGCCTGCTGGCAGCCGGCGCGTTCGCCCGATCGGTGCGCCCGCTGGTTGCGCTTTCCGTCGACATGCGGGACGTCTATGCGGCCACCCATTGGGCCGTCGCGGGGACGCCGCCGGCGTACCATACGCCGGACGAGGACGTGTACCTGCCGGGCCGCAACATCATCCTGCTCGGCAAGGCCGGGGTCTTCTGCGCCGCGGCCCGCATCGGTCGGCTGGTGCTCGGCACTCTCGCCCACAATCCGTTCCCCGACGCCACTCCGGCATTCCGCGAATCGATGCAGCGGACGCTGTCGCTGGGCCTGGCGCATCCCATCGCGATCGAAGCGCCCTATGCGGGGGTCGGCAAGGCGGAAATCGTGCGGCGGGGACTCGCGCTGGGCGTGCCGCTCGAGCACACGCTCTCGTGCATGAATCCGGTGGGAGGGAGACATTGCGGCGCGTGCAGCAAGTGCCGCGAACGTCACGATGCGTTCCGTGAGGTCGGTTGCGCCGACCCCACGGACTACGCCGATCGTTCCTTCGTCGGCGGACAGGCCTGACGGGGATCCGGCCGGCCGGGACGCCCGCAGGCCGTCAGTACCGGCGCAGGGTGATCGAGCCGTCGCCCGTCCTGACGCGGACCTGACGACCGCCGGTTCCCAGCTTGCCGCGAACGCTGTTCTTCGAGATCTCGCCGGAGACTTCCGACACGGTCACGCCTTCGAACTCGACATGGCCGTCGCCCGTGTGTGCGTCGAGATCGCCGTCGAAGCCGTCGGGCAGCATCAGCGTCACCGACCCGTCGCCGCTCGTGATGTCCCAGTCGAGGGAAGCGCTGCTGCCGGGGGCCGCACGAACCTCGATGCTGCCGTCGCCCGTGCGCACCCGGACGCCGGAGACCTTCCCGTCCACGTAGACGCTGCCGTCGCCGCTGTCGGCGTCGATCGCGCCGGCCACATTGGTGAGGCGGAGGGAGCCGTCACCCGTGTGCGCCTTGAGATCGCCCCGAAGATCGCGCGCCGTGATGCTGCCGTCGCCGGACCGCAGGTCGCAGCGGCCGCTGATCTGCTCGACGAGAATCGAGCCGTCCCCACTCGACGCTCGCAGGGTGGCGGAGGCCGGCATCTGCACGACGAGGTTCGCGCTCGCGCTCGTGCCCCAGCCGAAGTGAATGCCGCCGGCGGGTTTGCGGACCGCCACGGTCACCGTATTGCCGTTCTGCGTGGCGTCCACCTGGAGCGCGTCGGCGGCTTCCTTGCTGCGCGCGTGCTTCTCGATGGTCACCAGCACCTCGGAACGGTCCCAGGCGCGGACCTCGATCGATCCATCGAAGGTCTCGAGCACGATGTCGGGCGTGCCCGACACGGTGAACCGCTGCTCGTGCCGGTCCACGTATTGCGCCGCCTGGACGATATCCACGCACGCGGTGCCGATCACCGCGGCTACGGCCACCACGGACCAGCGGAAGCGCGACAGCATCCTCATGGGCATCCTCCCAACGCCTTAGACGAGAGGGGCAACACCGGCGTTCAGCGCCGGACGCTGTTCGAAACCCGCCTTTTCAACGTGTCCGATCGAAGGCGCCCGGAACCGCGCGCTCATGGTCACCCGGGCTCGACCCGGTCGCGCGAGTACACGAGCTGGCCCGCGACGTAGGTCTGCACCACCGCCAGCTGTGCGTCGAGCACGACGACGTCGGCCGGGGAGCCGGGCGCGATCAGGCCGTGCCCGACCAGACCCAGCTCGCGCGCGGGCGTCGTGGCGCACAGGGCCACGGCATCCGGCAGCGAGAGCCCGACCTGCCCGATGAGCATGCGAAAGGCCCGGTCCATCGTCAGCACGCTGCCCGCGACCGTACCGTCGTCGAGCAGCGCCGACGCCGGACCTGCCGAAATCGGCTGGCCGCCGAGGCTCGCCCTGCCGCCCAGGGGAAGTCCCGAGGCCGCGGTGCTATCGCTGATGGCCATCACGCGCGACGGCCGCTTGGCGGCGATCGTCGTCCCGACGACCGCCGGGTGCACGTGGAACCCGTCGCAAATCAGCTCGGACGCAACCTCGTCGCTTTGCAGGATCGCTCCGACGAGTCCCGGTGTCCGGTGTCCGAGCGGCGGCATCCGATTGAACAGGTGCGTCGCCTGGCTGGCGCCCGCGGCAATCGCCGCGACCCCCTCGTCGAAGCTGGCGCCTGAGTGACCGAGCGACACGCGCTGCCCGTGAGCGCGCAGCCAACCGATGAGATCGATCGCGCCCTCGAGCTCGGGCGCGAGGGTGACGATGCCGACGTCAGGCGCGGCGCGCTCGATTTCGGCGATGATGTCGACCCCGGTGAAGTCCGTCGCGTCGGCCGTCGTGGCGTCGGTCGCTTGCGCGGCTGCGGGCCGGGCCCCGTCGAGCGCTCCCCGCGGCAGGCGCAGGCAGCGGGCAGGCTGGGCGCCACGGTACTCGGCGCTGATGAAGTTGCTCTCGAGATGAGCCGGCAGCACACGTGCGGCGAGCCTTGGCGGCGCGGCGCGGGCGTCCCGCACCGCCGTCAGCAGCATCCGCAGCGCATCGGGCGCGCAGGCGACGCTGGTCGGACAGAAGGCGGTGACGCCGTACTGCGGCAGCCGCGCGGCGATCGCGCCGACCGCATCGACGCCGTCGAGCGCGTCCACGCCGCCCACGCCGTGGATGTGGACGTCGATGAAGCCGGGGAGGATGTGGTGGCCGTGGAAGGCGAACGACGGATGCGGTGCACCGCCGGCGATCACTCCGGCGCGGACGTCGACGATGCGGTCGCCGTCGATCACGAGCGTGCCGGGCGAGAGGATCCGGTCGGGCAGCACGAGATCGGCGCCCGACAGGACGATCATGGAAGGGCGACTCCGGCCTGGTGCGCCGCCCCGATCGCGGGCGCGTCGTCGCCGAGGGCGGCGGGGACGATGGTCAGGCTCTCCATCATGACAGCCGGCAAGCGCCGCGCGATCTCCACGCGAAGCGGCTCGAGCAGGAGGTCGGCAGCCGAGGCCATCATGCCGCCGACCACGAGCCGCTCCGGATCGGTGATCGCGACCAGATTCGCCGCGGCCATACCGAGGTACTTGGCGGTGTCGCGCACGACCGACACCGCGACGCCGTCGCGCTGTCGCGCGGCCGTGAGCACGTGGTCGAGCGTGATGGCGGACAGATCGCCGTTCACCATCTGCTGGACCGACGAGCCATCACCCGCCTTGATGCGCCAGACGATGCGCCGTACGACGCCTGCCGACGCCACTTCGGCTTCGAGGCACCCGGCGCGACGGTAGTCTTCGCGCTCGACCGGATTGAGCGCCAGCCAGGACGCGGCGGGGGCGCGCCGGTGGGCCCCGACTAGCGGCACGCCGGCGCACAAGACACCGGCGCTCGCGTGCTCTCCGACCGCGAAGTAGACGACGTGGCGGGAACCGCGCGCGGCGCCGAACGCCAGCTCGGCCAGCGCACCGGCGGTGCCGGACGCCGCGGCCCCGTCCTTCGCGAACCGGCCGGTAAAGCGATCGGCGAGCGCGGCGAGCGCCGATCGCACCGCGTCGGATTGCGGCGCGACCGCCGCGACGCCCAACGGCGACTGCGAGGCGCTGCCGGCCACCTGGGCCAGCGCCTCGAGGGCCGCCCGCCCGGCGTCGGCTCCCCACGGCCGCTCGGCGCGCGCGGTGACGCCCCCCGCGGCGTCGGTGGACACGGCGACGACCGAGGAGGTCCGCAGTTCGAGGCCGAGCATCGTCGATGAAGTCATGGTACGGGCGTCGAACCCCGGCTCAATCGACCGCGGCGTCCGCCCGGCGCCCCCAGTCGGTGTGCAGATGCAGCTTGTGGCCGGCGGGCGGCAGCGCGTTGGCGCGATCGATGCGGCCGAGGAGCGCGATCAGCGCCCGCTCGTCAGGGGCGCTCACGACGAGGACCCCGCCGCCCTCGTCCGGCGGAAAGCGCCGATCGTCGAGATAGTCGCGGTCCATCGTGACCAGGGTCCGCCGAAGCTGGTGCGCGAGCCGGTAGTGGCGCAGGTCCGGGGCGCGGCGCAACCCGTCCTCCTCCATCACGAAGAGCACGTCCCAGCCCAGGCGCGTGCGCATGAAGGCGACGAGTCCGGCGGGCACGTTCGCATCCACGTAGATGCGCGGACGCGGCGAAATCCGCCCGGCGTGCGGCGCCAGCTCCGACGACAGCGTCCCCATCGCAGACCTACGACCTGACCTCCTCGTTCTCCCGTTTCTGCAGAGCGGCCTTGGCGTCGCGCGCGAGCACCGCCACGAGATCGTCGCGCTTGTGCACGAGCTCCTTGCGCGCGCGGCGGCCGTTCGGCGAGCCGACCGCGTACTCGCAGAAGAGCGGGAACGCGATGGTGGAATCGCAGTACGCCACCACCGTGTCGGGCAGCACGCCGGGGTTGACCTTGCCCCAGCTGACGGCTTCGGCCGGCGTCGCCCCCGAGAGGCCGCCCCAGACGACCTGGTCGGTCGTGATCTGGATGAAGTAGTCGTTGCCGCCCTTCGGGATGCCGTAGACCTCCCAGAGCGTCGGCTGCGCCTGGAGGTAGAAGTTCTTCGGCGATCCGCCGCCGAGGATCACGCAGCCGTTCTTCTTACCGGCCAGCACGATCGCGCACACCTCGTTGACGTCCTTGTTGGGATCGATCATGAAGCGGCTGCCGGTCATGAGCTCGTGGTACGCGATGTTCATGCCGATCGAGCTGTCGCCCGGCGACGAGGTGTAGATCGGCACTCCCGCGACCGCCGCACGCGCCAGCACCGAATGCTCCTCGCAGCCGGGGAACCGCTGCAGCAGATCGCGCCCGAGGCGGTAGTGGAACTCGGCGGTCGAGATCGGCTCGTTCAGGCCCGAGCGCACGATGAAGTCGCGAATGTAAGCGTCGGTCTCGAGGAGGACGGTCGCCGGGAACAGGATGTCGTAGATGCGGATGACGCCCTGCTCGTACAGCTCGACATCGTCGAGGAACGGGGAGCCGCGGCGCAGGGTGAAGTTCAGGGCGTAGTGCAGGTCGTGGTACAGGTTGGCACCGGTGGAGATCACGAAGTCGACCAGGCCGCGGTCCATCAGCTCGATGACGCATCCGCCGAGCCCCGCCGGGGTGAGCGCGCCCGCGACCGTCAGGCCGATCGTCGTGTCGTGATCGGGCGCGAGCATCTTGTCGCTGAAGATGGCGCACGCTTCCGAGAGCCGGCCGGCGTTGAACGCCTGGAATCCCTCGTCGACGAGACGGCGCAGGTCGGCGCTGCCGCGGGGGCGATAGTAGCGAATCGGCCTGCCGGACAGGAACTGCTGGGGTGAGTGCCCGGGCGAGCCGGGGGCACGATGCGGCAACTGGTGACCTCCTGGTTGGGACGCCTCGTCTGGCGGAAATAAGCTTAACATCTGCCCAGTTGGCTGGCGAGAGGGCGCCCCTGCAGAGGCGGCGCCCAACGGCCGATATACCAGACGCCCACCATGGACGATCTGACCTTCAGCGCGCGCCGCGCCAGTGCGGCCGCCGCCGTGCGGCAGACCGAACCGGCCGACCTCGACGCACGGTTTCGCACCCTTGTGCAGTCGCCGCTTCGGGCGGGTATCCTCCGATATCTGCACTCTCGAGCCGGCGAGAACTTCGACGTCGACGCCCTGATGCAGACCTTCGGGCGCCTGCGCCTGGACGTCGAGAACTGCGTGCGCGAGCTGGCGGATTTCGGCGTCGCGCGCCGCTCGGGCGCCTCGCCCGACGGCTACGCGGCCGAGCGGCCGGTCGACGCCCCGCTGTCGGAGCTGCTCGACCAGTTCCTCGAGCGCCGCGCGACCGTCAGCAGCGAGGATCAGTCGCCATCGGTCCAGCGGTTCCGCGAGATGATCGGCCGCGACGAGAAGATGCTGATCGTCTTCGAGTGGATTCGGACCGCGGCCAAGTCCGACATCTCGGTGCTCATCCTCGGTCCGACCGGATCGGGCAAGGAGGTCGTGGCCCGGATGATCCACGAGCTGAGCCGCCGGAGCCAGGCGCGCTTCCAGGCGGTCAACTGCGCGGCGCTGCCCGACACGCTGTTCGAGTCGGAGATCTTCGGCTACGAGAAAGGCGCCTTCACCGGCGCGCACGATCGCAAGCCGGGCCGGCTCGAGCTCGCCAACGAAGGCACGCTGTTCCTCGACGAGATCGGCGACCTGTCGATCGTGGCGCAGGCGAAGCTGCTGCGGGTCCTCGAAGAGCGGCGCTTCGAGCGTCTCGGCGGCCAGAAGTCGATCGAGGTCGACTTCCGGCTCATCTCCGCCACCAACCGGCCCCTCGAGCAGTTCGTCCGCGACGGCCGGTTCCGGGAGGATCTGTACTACCGCGTCAACGCGTTCGCCATCCGCCTGCCCTCGCTGCGCGAGCGCCAGGTCGACATCCCGGTGCTGGCGCAGCGGTTCCTGAACCGCTACTGCGCCGCCCAGGGCATGCCGCTCGACAGCAAGGCCTTTTCCCGCGAGGCGCTCGACGTGCTGTTGGCGTATCAGTGGCCGGGCAACATCCGCGAGCTGGAGAGCACGGTGTCGCGCGCCGCGCTGTCGGCGCCGGGCCGGACGATTCGAGCGACCGACATCGAGTTCCTGAACGCGACCGCGCCGGTCGTGCAGCACTCGGGCGATCGGCTGCCGTCGCTCGCCGAGGCCGAACGGGCGCACGTCGTCAGGGTCCTCGAGGCGGTCCACTGGAACAAGAAGGAGGCCGCGCGGGTGCTCGACATCAGCCGCGGCACCCTGTACCGCAAGATTCTCGAGTACCAGCTCGAGCCCGAGCCCCGGGGGCCGGCAGCGCGCCGGCGGCGCGAGGCCGATGCACAGAAGATCGGGCGCCGGACCTGAAAAACGGATTCAGTGATGCCCACCTGGCATATCATCCGCGCTCGGTATCCGCTCACCCGAGTCACTCCAGTGCGACACAAATTCGTCTGGGGCAGTTGATGCGCGACCTGCCGATTGGAGCGCGGCTGTACGTCGGGGCCGTGCTCGCAGCGGGCATGGCGCTGCTCATCCGCTCGGCACCCCTCGCTCTTCCCAAGCCGGCTCTCTTCGTCGGGCTCCTGCTGCTGTCCTCGCTCGCCTCGGCCTTCAAGGTCCACCTCCCGCTCGCCAACAGCCGCTCGACCATGTCGGTGTCGTACGCGGTGGACTTCGCATCGCTGCTCCTGATCGGGGCCGATGCGACGATGCTGGTGGCCGCGGTGAGCGCCTGGAGCCAGTGCACGTTCCGGATGCACACGCGCAATCCTGTGCACCGGACGCTGTTCAGCATGGCGAGCCTCGTGATCACGGTCAAGGCGGCGGGGGCCGCCTACGCGTGGCTCGGCGGGGCCGCGCCGACCGCGCCCTTCTCGCTGGCCGCGGTTCCCAAGCCCCTCGTCGGCGCCGCGACCACGTATTTCGTCTGCAACACGGCCCTCATCGCCACCGCCATCGCACTCTCGGCCGGGCAGCCGATCTCGCGGGTCTGGAACGAGAACTTCCTCTGGAGCGCGCCGAGCTACTTCGTTGGCGCCGGCGTCGCAGCCATGGGCGCCTGGATCGTGGACACCGGCGGGTACTGGATCGCGTGGTTCCTGGCCGCGCCGCTCTATCTGACGTACCGCACGTACAAGGTCTACCTCGGGCGCGTGCAGGATCAGCAGCGCCACGTGCAGCAGGTCTCGGACCTCCACCTCGCGACCATCGAAGCGCTGGCACTCGCCATCGACGCGAAGGACCAGACCGCGCAGAGCCACATCCGCCGCGTGCAGGTGTACGCCGCCGGCATCGCCAAGACGCTCGGGATGTCCGATACCGAGATCCACGGGGTGAAGACGGCGGCGCTCCTGCACGACATCGGCAAGCTCGCCGTGCCCGAGCACATCCTGTCGAAGCCCGGACCGCTCACGCAGGAGGAATTCCAGAAGATCCGGATCCATCCCCAGGTGGGCGCCGAGATCATCAGCGGCGTTCCCTTCCCGTACCCCGTGGCTCCGCTCATCCTCAGTCACCACGAACGGTGGGACGGCAAGGGCTATCCGGCCGGCCTGCGCGGCGAGGAGATTCCGCTCGGCGCGCGGATCCTCGCGGTGGTGGATTACTTCGACGCGCTGATGTCGGACCGCCCCTATCACAAGGCGATGGACCTCGAGGCCGCGATCGGGCTGCTGCGGCAGGAAAGCGGCAAGGCGCTCGACCCGAACGTGGTCGAGGCGTTCATCCACATGTACCCGGACCTGCGCGCCGAGGCGGACGCGAGCCAGGAGCCTTCGCGCAAGCTCACGCGGGTCGCCACGCACGCCCCCGCCGCCCAGCCGGCCGTCGGCCTGGTGACCGAGTCCGCGCCCTCCAGCCGGACCAACGTGTTCCAGGACATCGCCCTCGCGCATCGCGAGATCTACGCGCTGTACGAGATCGCGCAGGCGATGGGCAGCAGCCTGGGCGTGGCCGACACGATGGCGCTCATCTCGTCGAAGCTGAGCAACCTCGTGCCCTTCTCCTGCTGCGCGCTGTTCCTCCACAACGAGGAGACCGACATGCTGGGGTGCCGGTTTGCCACCGGCGTCGAGGCCGAGCTGATCCAGCAGCTGACCATCCGGAGCGGGCACGGCCTGACCGGCTGGGTGGCGCGCAACCGGCGCCCGCTCGTCAACGCGCGGCCGAGCGCCGACTTCGAGGCCGCCGGACGGCCGATCGAGACCGCGCTCCACTCCGCACTGGTCTGCCCCCTCGTGTTCAACGAGCGATTCATCGGCACGATGGCCGTCTACCACACCTCGCCGCTCGTGTACACCGACGACCACCGGCGGCTCCTCGATCGGATTTCAGAGCAGGCCGCGGCCGTCATCTACAACTCGATGGTCTTCGAGCAAACGCAGGAGGACTCGCTGACCGATCCGCTGACGGGGCTGCCCAACACGCGATTCATGTTCGTGCACCTGACGCACGAGCTCGCGCGCGCCCAGCGCCTGAAGTCCGAGGTCTCGCTGCTGGTCACCGACCTCGACAACTTCAAGGAGATCAACGATACGTACGGGCACCACATTGGCGACCGCGCGCTGAGGGAAGTCGCCGGCGTCCTGCGCACGGCGATTCGCCCCTACGACATCTGCGTGCGGTACGCGGGCGACGAGTTCATCGTCGTGCTGTCGGGATGCGGAGGCGAGGAGGCGGAGCGCAAGCGGCTCGAGCTGCAGCGGGCGGTCGACGGCATCGTGTTCGAGCCGCGGGCCGGGAAGGCGGTCCAGCTCGCGATCAGCGTCGGCGCGGCGGTGTTCCCGCACGATGGCGATGCGTACGAGACGCTGCTGGCGACGGCCGACAGCCGCATGTATCGTGACAAGGCCCGCCGGAAGCGCCAGTTGCCTTCACGGGGATCCGAAGCGGCCCTGCGCGCGGTGACGGACATCTCCGACGCCGAGCTGGAACGCTCGGCCACGGGCATCCTGTAGCCGCAGCGCCTCATTCACGCCAGTCGGGCGGGACACCAGTCAGTCCGGTCCAGAGAAGCGCCAGCCCCGTCGCGCCGGCGATCAGGGCGAGGCCCTGCACCCACCAGGCGTTGAACCGGCCGCTCCATTCGATCCAGACCGCGGGCGCCGCGAGGACGCCGCCCAGCGCGATCGCGAGTGGGCGCCGACGCGCCAGCCGCAGCACGACGCCCCGGATGCGACGGACCATCGGCATCGTGAGATAGCATAGTCTCTCGTGCTGCTGACGCTTCCGATCCGCGAGGTGTTGCCCGTGACGCCCCGCGCGCGCATCGTCCGCCTTGCCATCGACGAGCCGTTTCCATACCAGGCCGGTCAGGCCGTGCTCGTCGCCGCGCACGGCCATCCGGAGCGGCGCCCGTACTCCCTCGCGGCGTCGCCCGCGTCAGTTGGGCGCGACGGCTGGCTGGAGCTCCTGATGGGCGTCGGTGAGACCGGCGAACCCGGCGCCAACGTCACGCTCAGGCCGGGAGCGCTCGTCGACGTCGAAGGACCGATTGGCACGTTCACGTTTCCGGAGAAGCCGGCGGAGCGGCATTTTCTCTTCGTCGCCGGGGGCACGGGGGTGGCCCCCCTGCACGCGATGCTGCAGGAGGCGCTCGGTCTGCCCGGCGCGACGATCGGGTTCGCCTACAGCGCTCGCAGGCCGAGCGAGTTCGCGTACGGCGACGAACTGCGGACGCTGGCGCGCGCGGGGCGGATCGCGCTGCGCCAGACGGTCACCCGCCCGCCCGAGGTGGACTGGAACGGCCCGCGCGGCCGCATCGGGCGCTCCGAGCTCGCGCCACTCATCCGCGTGCCGGAGACGCTGTGCTTCATCTGCGGGCCGCCGGCGCTCGTCGACGAGATTCCGCGTCTCCTCGAGTCGCTCGGGATCGCGAGTGAGCGGATCAAGATCGAAGAGTGGTAGCCGAAGGCCGCGATCGACCGGAGGAGCGTTGCAGGTTCTCTCCTCCGTTGACCTGCAGCGTCGATTTGACGTCACGCACGCCGGGAATGCCGCGCGCGATCTGGACGGCCCGGGCCTCCTCGGCCTTCGACCGCACGACGCCGGACATCGTGACGATGCCCTTGGTGGTGTCGACGTCGATCTTCATCGCGCCGACGTTCGGATCGTTGAGCAGCGCCGTCTTGACGCGCGCCGTGATGGTCGCATCGTCGACCGTCTCGCCGACCGTCTTGCCGCATGCCGCCAGCACGAGCGGCAGGGCCAGGGCCAGGACGACGAGCCAGACGAGTCGGCGGGCGGTTCTGTCGAGTCGGATCATGACACCTCCATGCCCGGCGGTCTCAGCCCGGACAGTGGTGGCGGGTGCAAGCTAGATGCCCATGGCGTGAAATCCGGCGTCCACCGGAATCACCGCGCCCGTGATGGCGCGCGACCCGGGCCCGAGGAGGAACAGGGCGGCCTCGGCCACTTCGCGCTGGTCGACGCCGCGGCGAAGCGGCGCCCGGTCGCGGTAGACCTGCAGAATGCTCGAGAAGCCCGAAATGCCGGAGGCCGCCAGCGTCTTGATTGCACCGGCCGATATGGCGTTGATGCGGATGTTCTGCGGGCCGAGGTCGCTCGCGAGGTAGCGGACCGACGCCTCGAGCGCCGCCTTCGCGACGCCCATCACGTTGTAGTTGGTGAACACGCGTTGACTGCCGAGATAGGTGAGGGTCAGGACGCTGCCCCCGCCCCGACGCTCCATCAGCGGCACCGCGGCGCGCGTGAGCGCGACGAGCGAGTAGGCGCTGACATCGAGCGCGATGCGAAAGCCCTCGCGGCTCGTCTGGACGAAGGGATTCGACAACTCCGCCTGCGGCGCGAACGCGGCGCCGTGCACCAGAAAATCGAGACCGCCGAACTCGCGGTCGAGCGTTTGAGCGACCGCCGCGATCTGATCGTCGCTCGCGACGTCGCACGGCAGCACGAGGGGATCGTCGAGCGTGGCCGCAAGCTCGCGGACGTTCTCTTCGAGCCGCTCCGTGGCGTAGGTCAACGCCAGCCGCGCGCCGGCCCCTGCCGCGGCCTGCGCGATGGCCCACGCAATCGATCGCTTGTTCGCGACGCCGACGATGAGTCCGTGCTTGCCGGCGAGGTCGGTCATTTGGAGCGCTTGCGGCCGCGGCCGTGCTGGTGGCTCGCGGGCCGCGCGTTCATCGACGGGCGCCCTCCGCCGCTGCGCGGCGCGCCGCCGCGCGTCGGCGGGCCCGACGAAGTGCCGTTGGGACGGTTGCCGTAGAAGCCGCCGGCCTTGCCGCCGCGTCCCGGCCGCGGCCGGAAGCGACCGGGGCGGCCGCCCGGCTGGCGGATTGTGAATTCGGGCGCCGGCCGCGTCGGCGGCGGCTGGCCTTCTGGACGCGGGAGCGTCGCGCGAATCAGCGGGCGGTGCACCGGGCCGTCGAACTCGTCGTCGCGCGATGCGTCCTCTTCGTCGCTCTCGACCGACGTCGCGCCCGGCTCGGTCGCCGCCACGACCGCTGCAGGCTCATTCGCCTCGAGCGTCGACAGATCCTCAGGCATGGCAGCCGCCGGTTCCTCGGGAGGGACCTCGGGTGCCGACGGCTCGTGAACGACACGCTTGGGCCCGCCGGCCAGCACCTGCGAATACAAGGCGGCGGGCGTGTCGGGCTTGCGGCGCTGCCGGGGCACACGCGCGTGCTTGTACTCGTGCTCGGCGTCGCACGTCGTGCAGCGCGTCTGCTTCACATCCGGGCCGACCATGGCGACGACGGCGTGATTGGTAATGCGGCGCTCGCGAGGACAATAATCGTCCAGAACGTCACCAAGCCGAAGCTGGCGCTGCTGCATCCAACTCTCCAGAAGGAGCCTCTGGCGGGGAAAGAAGTGCGAAAGGCGCTGCAATATTAGCAGAGCTTGCTTCGGAGTGGCAATAGGCTGCCTTTATGGCGCCATCTGGGACAACCACTCCCGCACGTCCGCCAGGGCCGCGGCCACTGCCTGCGGCGCAGTGGACTGCGGCGTCCGTTTCACCGAGACCGACGCGCGCGCGGTGGCCCGCTCGATCACGTCCGCGCCGAAGTGTTCGCTCGCCGCTCGCCAGTCATCGAGCGTCAGCGACCTGAAATCGCGACGCTCAGCGACGAGCTTTCGTACGAGGGCGCCTACGATCTCATGGGCACGGCGGAAAGGCACACCGCAACCGACCAGATAATCAGCGACGTCGGTGGCCAGGAGCAAGCCTGATGCCGCCGCCCCGGCGCGCTCGCGGTCCAGGGTCAACCCGGTCACGACGGCCCTGGCCGCCGCCAGCGAGCCCGCCAGGGTGTCCTCTGCGTCGAACACCGCTTCTTTGTCTTCCTGCAGGTCCTTGTTGTAGCCGCTCGGCAACCCCTTCATGGCCGTCAACAGGCCCACGAGGTGCCCCATGGCCCGGCCGCTCTTGCCTCGGACGAGCTCGAGCGGGTCGGGGTTCTTCTTCTGGGGCATCATGCTGCTGCCGGTGCTGAGAGCGTCCGACAGCTCGAAAAACCGGTACTCGTCTCCGCAGAAGATCACCAGGTCCTCCGCGAGACGGCTCAAGTGAACCATCGCCAGGCAGGCGGCGAACAGGAAGGACACCGCGAAGTCTCGATCCGAGGAGGCGTCCACGCTGTTCTCGACGCGGCGGCTGAAGCCGAGGTCGCGAGCCAGCGCCGCCACGTCGACCGGATAGCTCGTCCCCGCCACGGCGCCCGATCCGAGCGGCAGGGCATCGGCCTCGGCGCGCGCCGCACCGAGCCGATCGCAGTCGCGCCGGAGGGCGGAGGCGTGCGCCAGGAAGAAATGGGCGACGAGGATCGGCTGCGCCGGCCGCAGGTGGGTGAAGGAGGGCATCAGCGCGTCGCCGGCCGCCTCGGCCTGCGCGGCAAGCGCCGCGATGAGCCGCGCGACGGCGGCCTGCAGGCGCGGAATCCGGCGCATCAGGTACAGCCGCAGGTCGACCGACACCTGCTCGTTGCGCGAACGGCCAGTGTGCAGCCGGCGGCCCGCGTCGCCGAGCCGCTCGACGAGCTGCCGCTCCACGAAGCTGTGCACGTCCTCGTCGTCTCCCGCGACGAACGAGGGATCCGAGCGCCCGCGCGCAAGAATCGCCGCCAGGGCTTCGTCGATCGCGCTCGCCTCCTCGCCCGACAGCACCCTCGCCGCGTGCAGCGCGCGCGCCCAGGCGCGGCTGCCGGTCACGTCATCCTCGAACAAGCGCCGATCGAAGCGGAAAGAGGCGCCGAATTCGAACGTCTCGGCGTCCGGCGCGACATCGAACCTGCCCGACCACAGGGTCGACATCACGCGCCTGCCGTCACCTTTGGCGCCTTCCGCTGCACGTCGGGCGCCTTGCGCGCGGCGGTTTCGACCGGCAGGCCGAAGATCTTGATGAAGCCGACCGCGGCCGATTGATCGAACTGGTCGCCGGCGTCATAGGTGGCGAGCGCGTGCTCGTAGAGCGCGTAGGGGGACTTCCGCCCGACGATCCGGCAGTCGCCCTTGAAGAGCTTCAGCCGCACGACGCCGGTGACCCGCTCCTGCACGCTGGCGACGAACGCGTCGAGCGCCTCCCGCAGCGGCGTGAACCAGGTGCCGTCATAGACCACGTCGGCGTACCGCGCGCTGACGAGGCGGCACATGCGATCGAGGTCCCGCGCGGTGACCAGCTTCTGCAGTTCCTTGTGGGCGGCGTGCAGGACGACGGCGGCCGGCGCTTCGTAGATTTCGCGCGACTTGATGCCGACCAGGCGGTTTTCGACCATGTCGATCCGCCCGATGCCGTGCGCGCCGGCGATCGTGCTGAGATTGCCGATGAGGTCGACGAACGGCATCGAGACGTCGTTGATGGCGGTCGGCACGCCGCGCTCGAACGTGAGCTCGACGTACGCCGGCTCATCGGGGCAGTCGGCGGGCGACCGGGTCAGCGTGTAGATGTCCTCGGGCGGCTCGCGCCAGGGGTCCTCGAGGACGCCGCACTCGATCGAGCGCCCCCAGAGGTTGCTGTCGGTGCTGTACGGGCTCGCCACCGTGGCGGGCACGGGGATGTTGCGGGCGCGGGCGTACTCGATTTCCTGCGGCCGCGTCATGCCCCAGTCGCGGGCCGGCGCGACCACCCGCAGCGACGGGTTGAGCGCCCGCGTCGTGACGTCGAGGCGCACCTGGTCGTTGCCCTTCCCGGTGCAGCCGTGCGCGACGGCGGTCGCCCCCTCGATCTCGGCGATCTCGACCAGCTTCTGCGCGATGAGCGGCCGCCCGAGCGAGGTGGCCATCGGATAGCGATCCTCGTAGATGGCGTCGGCCTTGAGCGCCGCCAGGATGTAGTCGCGCGCGAACTCCTCGCGGAGGTCGAGGACGTGGGCGCGGACCGCGCCGGTGGCCAACGCGCGATCGCGCACCGCCTCGAGCTCCTTGCCCTGCCCGAGGTCCATCGTGACCGCGATGATCTCGGCGCGGTACTGCTCCGCGAGCCAGGGGATCGCCACCGACGTATCCAAGCCGCCCGAATAGGCCAACACAATCCGTTCCATCGCACGCTCCTGAACCCTGAACCCTCAGCCGTGAGCCCCTTTTACTGTCCCGCGTATTCCTCCAGACGCCTGGCGAGCGCCGCCGCGCGCCGCGCGTCGCGCGTGATCACCAGAATCGTGTCGTCGCCGGCGATGGTCCCGACCGCGCCCTCGAGCTGCGCGCGGTCGATCGCCAGCGCGAGCGGCTGCGCCTGGCCGACGCCGGTCCGGATGACGACGAGCTGATCCACGCGCTCGACGCGCCCGAGAAACTCGGCGGCCGCGCGCTCGAGCGCGGTCAGCGCCGTCTCGGGGTTCGGCGCGTCCACGGCCTGCCGGCGGTACGCCCCGTCGGCGGCGCGCTTGACGAGCCCCAGCTCCTTGACGTCGCGCGAGATCGTCGCCTGCGTGGCTTCGAATCCCCGCTGGCGCAGGCGGCGGCACAGCTGCTCCTGGCTGTGGAGCGGCTCGCTGTCGACGAGCTCGAGAATGACGGCTTGGCGGCGCGTTTTCATGGACGCCGGCGCGGCACGCCGGCCCGGCACCACAGGATACACGAATCCGCGGCCGTGATGAATTTTTATTCATCGATTTCCGTTGATCCCTCGCGGAACGGCGTGTATAAGTATTCTTTCCGATGCATACCGATCTGCGCGACCGGATCGTGCCCGACCAGACCGCCGACGCCGCCGTCCTCCGCGTCGCCGTCGCCGGCGCCACCGGCTACGCCGGCCAGGAGCTCGTGCGCCTCCTCGCCCGCCATCCCGCGGTGACATTGACCGCGGCCATGGCGTCGAGCGAGGGCGCCTCGAGCCGGCGGCTCCCGGCGCTGGCGCGGATCTGGAGCGGCGCGGTCGGCCCGCTCGACGCGGAGGCACTGGCGCGCGACGCCGACCTCGTCTTTCTCGCGCTGCCCGACCGCGCCGCCGCCGGCCTTGCCCCGTCGCTCGTCGACGCCGGCGTCCGCGTCGTCGATCTGTCCGGCGCGTTCCGGCTGGCCGACGCCGCCGCGCGCGCGCGCTGGTACCCCGAGACCGCCCGCGTGCCCGACGGCGTCGTCTACGGGCTGAGCGAGCGGCGGCGCGCGGCAATCGCGGGTGCGCGCGCGATCGCCAACCCGGGCTGCTACCCGACGGCCGCCCTGCTCGCGCTGGCGCCGCTCGCCGACGCCGGCCTCCTCGCGCCCGCCTCGGACATCGTCGTCGACGCCAAGTCGGGCGTGTCGGGCGCCGGCAAGGCGCCGTCGGAGCGCACGCATTTTTCCGAGTGCCACGGCAGCGTGTCGGCCTACGGCGTCTTCGACCATCGGCACGCCGCCGAAATCGCGCAGGGCCTCGCCGGCACCGGAACGTCCGACCGCCACGAGCTCACCTTCGTGCCCCATCTGGTCCCGATCGATCGCGGCATCCTCGCGACGATCTACGCGCGGCTGGCGCCGGGGCACACCGCCGACACGCTCGCGGCCGTTTACGCGCGCGCGTACGCCGACGCGCCGTTCGTGCGCCTGACGGGCGCCTCCCTGCCGGAAGTCAAGCATGTCGCGCACACGAATTTCTGCGACATCGGCTGGCGGGTCGACGGGGCCGGTCGGGCCGTGCTCGTCTCGGTCATCGACAACCTGCTCAAGGGCGCGGCCGGGCAGGCCGTGCAGAACATGAACCTGATGCTCGGGCTCTCCGAGGAGACCGGTCTCCTGTGAGCGGCGCGAGAATCGTCCTGAAGCTCGGCGGCGAGCTGCTCGAAGATCGGGATCGGCTCCCGGCCGTGGTCTCGGCCGTGGCGGCCATCGCGGCCGCGGCTCCGACCGTCGTCGTCCATGGAGGCGGCCGCGAGATCGACGCGGCGCTCCGCCGGGCCGGCCTCGAGAAACGGCAGGTGGACGGACTCCGGATCACCGATGCGGCGACGCTCGACGTGGTCGTCGGCGTGCTTGCGGGAACGGTGAACACGCGATTCGTCGCCGCGCTCACCACGGCCGGCGTACGGGCCGTGGGTCTCACGGGCGCCGACGCGGGCTGCGGGCTGGCCGAGCGGGCGCCCGCGCATCGCGCGACAGACGGTCGCACGGTCGACCTGGGCGAGGTCGGCGTGCCTTCCCGAACGTCCGACTCGAGACTGCTCGCGACGCTCGTGGATGCCGGCTATGTGCCGGTCGTGGCCAGCGTCGGTATCCATCCGTCCGGCTGCCTCCTCAACGTCAACGCCGACACCTTCGCGGGCCATCTCGCGGCTCGGCTGGGGGCCCGCCGCCTGATCATCGCCGGAACGACACCGGGTGTCCTCGGCCCCGACGGCCGCACGGTCGCCGGCGCCAGCCTCGAGGGAATCGAGCGGCTGGTCGAAGAGGGCACCGCCACGGCCGGCATGGTCGCAAAGCTCACTGCCTGCGCGCACGCCCTGACCGAGGGCGTCCCGGAGGTCGTCATCGTCGACGGACGCGATCCGATCGCGCTCGAGACGGCGGCCTGGGGAAATGCGCCCGCGACGGCGACGCTGGTTCACCGCAGGCCCGAGGACCTGCCTTCCATGAGTCACCAACTGACGCGATGACCACGACGACGAGCGAGGAAATCCAGGCGCGCGAAGCGCGCCATGTGCTGCAGACCTATCGACGGTACCCCGTGATTTTCGTTCGCGGCGACGGCGTCCGTCTCTTCGACACGGACGGCCGCGAGTACCTGGACCTGTTGTCCGGGATCGGCGTCGCGTCGCTCGGCCACGCGCACCCCCGGCTCGCCCGCGCGATCGCGGACCAGGCGGCCACGCTGATTCACACGTCGAACCTCTTCTATCACCCGCTGCAGGGGCAGCTCGCCGAGCGCCTGGCGGGCCTCTCCGGCCTGCCGCGCGCGTTCTTCTGCAACAGCGGCACCGAAGCGGTCGAAGCCTGCCTCAAGTTCGCACGTCGCTACTGGTACTCGCGCGGCGAGCCGCGCGCCGAGTTCATCGCGCTCGAGGAGTCGTTTCACGGGCGGACGTTCGGATCGCTCTCGATTACGTCGGACGAGCACTATCGCGCGCCGTTCGGGCCGCTCCTGCCGACGGTGCGCTTCGTCCCGGTCAACGATCCGGCCGCGCTCCTTGCGGCGGCGTCGACCCGCACGGCCGCCATCGTGGCAGAGCCGATCCAGGGCGAAGGCGGGGTGCGTCCGCTGACCCCGGAGTTCGCGCGCGCGCTCGGCGAGGCCTCCGCGACGACCGGGGCGCTCCTCATCGCCGACGAGGTCCAGTGCGGGCTCGGCCGCACCGGCCAGCCGTTCCATTTCGCGTCGCTCGGGCTCCGGCCGCACCTCGTGTCGGTCGGCAAGGCGCTGGGCGGCGGCGTGCCGATTGGCGCCGCCCTGGTGAGCGACGACGTGGCCCGCACCATCGCGTTCGGAGATCACGGGACGACCTACGGCGGAAACCTGCTGGCCTGCCGGGCGGGCCTCACGGTGGTGCAGGAGCTGATCGAGGGCGGCCTGCTCGAGCAGGTGAACCGCGTCGGACGGCACGTCGAGCACCGGCTGCGCGCGATGGCGTCCGCTCATCCAATCGTCAGGGAGGTCCGCGGCCGCGGGCTCATGTGGGGACTCGACCTGTCCAGGGACGCCGCGCCCGTCGTCACGGCGGGACTGGAGCGCGGAGTCGTCGTCAATCGCACGTCGGAGACGGTCGTTCGCCTGCTGCCGCCGCTGGTCCTCGGCGAGGCGGACGCCGACATCGCACTCGACCGGCTGGACGCGGCCCTCGCCGCGGTGGAGAAACAGTCATGACGCGAGCCCGTCTTGCGCTCCGTACGGGCGATCCGGGGGATGCGCCGAAGCTGCACGCGCTCATCGAAGCGAACCTCACCGAAGGCCGTCTGCTCCCGCGCTCGCCGGGCGAGCTGGACGTCCATGCGCCGCGCTTCGTCGTGGCGACGCGAGCCGGCCGGATCGTCGGCTGCGCCGAGCTGGCACCGCTCAGTCCGACGGTGGCCGAGGTCCGGTCGCTCGCCGTGAATCGCGGCGCGCGCGGGGCGGGCATCGGGCGGGAGCTGGTCGCCGAGCTCCGGCGCCGCGCCCGGCGTGAGGGCTTCGACACGCTCTGCGCGTTCACGCACGTGCCGGGCTATTTCATCCACATGGGCTTCTCGATCGTGCCGCACCTCTGGCTGCCCGAGAAGGTCCACACCGACTGCGTACGCTGCCCGCTCTTCCGCCGCTGCGGCCAGTACGCGATGGTGCTACCGCTCGAGGAGCTGCGCGAGCGCGCACCGGACGTTCACGCGCCGGCGGCGCACGCGGCCGCCCGATGAGCGCAACGGCGACGGGTGGCGTCACCGTCCCCCGCGGATTCCGCGCCTCGGGAATCAGCGCCGGCATCAAGGCCAACGGCGGCCTCGACCTCGCGCTCATCGTGCCGGAGGCGCCGGCGACGGCGGCGGCGGTCTTCACGACGAACCTGGCGCAGGCGGCGCCCGTGGTCGTCTCGCGCGATCACCTGTCGCGGTCCGGCGGGCTCGTCAGCGGCGTCATCGTGAACAGCGGCTGCGCCAACGCGTGCACCGGAGAGGACGGCATCGCGGCGGCCCGGACGATGACCGAGGCGACGGCGGATCGGCTCGGCTGCACGCCGGATCGCGTGTTGGTCGCCTCGACCGGCGTCATTGGCGTGGCGCTCCCCATCGACCGGATTCGCGCCGCCATTCCCGAGGCCGTGCGCTCGCTGGGCGTCGACGGCGGGTCGGCGGCGGCACACGCGATCATGACGACCGATCCGTTTCCGAAAGAGGCGTTCGCGCGGGCGGCCGTCGACGGGATCGACGTCGCGGTCGGCGGCATGGCCAAGGGCTCCGGGATGATCGAGCCGATGATGGCGACGATGCTCGGCTTCGTGACCACCGATGCGTCGCTGCCGCCGGCGCTGCTCGATCGGGCGCTGCGCGAGGTCGTGCACGACACGTTCAACGCCATCACCGTCGACGGCGAGTGCTCGACGAACGACTGCGTGCTCCTGATGGCGAGCGGCGCCAGCGGCGTCGCCATCGACGAGGCGAGCTACGCCACCTTCGCGGGGGCGCTCCGGGCGGTGTGCCGCGAGCTGGCGCTCGGCATCGTGCGCGGCGGCGAGGGGGCGACCAAGCTGGTGACGGTGACCGTGACCGGCGCGGCGTCGAACGCCGACGCCCGGCGGGCGGCGAAGGCCATCGCCAACTCTCCGCTCGTCAAGACCGCCGTCCACGGCGGCGATCCGAACTGGGGCCGGCTGGTGGCCGCGGCTGGACGCGCCGGCGTGGCGTTCGAGCTGCGCCGGGCGGCCGTCGCCATCGGCGACACCGTGCTCTTCCGCGACGGGCGGCCGCACGACGAGAACGCGCCGGCGGCGGCCGCTCACTTGAAAGGCCGCGAGGTCAGCATCGGCGTGCACCTGGGCGCCGGGCGCTCGATGTCCACGGTCTGGACGTGCGATTTGAGCGCCGAGTACGTGCGGATCAACGCTGACTACCGGACCTGATGCCGGAGCGTGCCGGCATCTCACGCCGCGAACCGGACCGGCGAGCGGCGGCAGGCCGCGGGGCCGCGCCCCGAGACAGGTGAGAGGGATGACGCCATCAGCCACCATCGCGCGCCGCAAGGATTTCCTGTCGGTCCTCGATTTCGAGGCCGCCGACCTCGAGCGCTGTCTCGCCCTCGCGGCGCAGGTGAAGACGGAGCGCGCGCTCGGCCGCCACGCGCCGACCGCCGACGCGCTCGACGGGCGGCACGTCGCGATGCTGTTCGACAAGCCGTCGCT
Organism: uncultured Acidobacteriota bacterium; assembly: GCA_963840225.1. Classification (GTDB taxonomy): domain Bacteria; phylum Acidobacteriota; class Vicinamibacteria; order Vicinamibacterales; family CAVVIG01; genus JBLMXQ01. The sequence goes on along the minus strand of CAWIYH010000002.1, from coordinate 885,191 downwards.
CCGCACGCGCTCCACCTTCGAGATCGCCATCCGCGAGCTCGGCGGCCACGTCGTCGCCCTGCAGCCGGACGTGGCGCTGGGCCGGCGCGAGCCGGTCGCCGACGTCGCGCGCAACCTCGAGCGGTGGGTCGACGCGGTGATCATCCGCACGTTCTCGCAGCAGGTGCTCGAGGAGTTCGCGGCCGCCGCAGGACGGCTGCACGTGGTCAACGCGCTCACCGACCAGGAGCACCCGTGCCAGGCGGTCGCCGACCTGCTCACCCTGCAGGAGCGGCTCGGGCCGCTGCGCGGACGCACCATCGCGTACGTCGGCGACGGCAACAACGTCGCCGCGTCGCTGGCGCACGCGGCCGCCATGGTCGGCGTCCACGTCCACGTCGCGAGCCCCGAAGGCTACGAGCTGCCGGAGTCCGTCGTGCGCGAGGCCGAAGCCGTCGCCCGCCACGGCGCGCGGCTGCGCCTGGTCGCCGAACCGCTCCACGCCGTTCGGGACGCCGACGCCGTCTATACCGACACGTGGACGTCGATGGGACAGGAAGCCGAGGCCGAGGTGCGCCGACGCGTGTTCGCGCGGTACCAGGTGAACGCGGACCTCATGGCCGCCGCCGGGTCCGGCGCGCTCTTCATGCACTGCCTTCCCGCGCACCGCGGCGAAGAGGTGACGGCCGACGTGTTCGAGTCGGCGCAGTCGGTCGTCTTCGACCAGGCCGAGAACCGGCTGCACGCGCAGAAGGCGCTGCTGCTCATGCTCCTGGCCGGCAGGCGTCCCTAGGCGGGCGTCGGCCGTCAGCTATAATCGGCGCGGCATGTCCGTCGACGCGCCGTGGCTCGCGCATTACGACGCCGGTGTGCCGGCGAGCGTCGGTCCATATCCGGACCGTACGCTGCTCGACTACCTGAGCGACGGCGCGCGGGAGCGGCCGCGCCATCCTGCGCTCCTGTTCAAGGGCGCGACGATCACCTACGGCGACCTGGAGCGTTTGAGCGACGCCTGCGCGGCCGCGTTCGCCAGTCTGGGCGTGCGGCGCGGCGACCGCGTGGCGCTCATCCTGCCCAATTGCCCGCAGTTCTTCATCGCCCAGTTCGGCGCGTGGAAGCTCGGGGCCATCGTGGCGCCGCTCAACCCGATCTACACCGAGCACGAAATCGAGCAGCCGCTCCGCGATCACGGCGTCGAGACGGTCGTCACCCTGACCCGGTTCTACGCGCGCGTGAAGCACGTGCAGCCGCGGACGCCGCTGCGCCGCGTCATCGCGACCAACATCAAGGATCACTTTCCCCCGTTGCTCAAGGCGCTGTTCACCCTGCTCCGCGAGCGGCGCGAAGGGGACCGCGTGGCGCTGGCGCCGGGCGATCACGACTTCGCGCACCTGCTGCTCGTCAACCGGGCCCGCCGGCCGGCGCGCGAGCCCCTCACCATCGACGACCCGGCGGTCCTGCTGCTGAGCGGAGGCACCACCGGCACGCCCAAGGGCGCGCTCGGCCAGCACGGGTCGTACACGATGACAGGACGGCAGATCGTCGCGTGGACGAACTCCGTCCTCGGCCGCCTGACCGACACGATCTGCCTGCCCCTGCCGCTCTTCCACGTGTACGCGAACGTCGGCGTGCAGGCGCTGGCCTTCATGACCCAGAATCCGCTCGCGATCGTGCCGAACCCGCGGGATCTGAACGACCTCCTCGCGACGATCCGGCGCGTCAAGCCGGCGTTCTTCACCGGGGTGCCGACCCTGTTCATCGCGCTGCTGAACCACCCGGCCGTGCGGAGCGGCAAGGCGGACTTCAAGTCGATCAAGATCTGCTTCTCCGGCGCCGCCGCGCTCATGGCCGACACCAAGCAGCGGTTCGAGTCGATGACGGGCGGCCGGCTCGTCGAAGGCTACTCGCTCACCGAAGCGATGATGGCGCTTTGCATCAACCCGGTCGGTGGCGTCAACAAGATGGGTTCGGTCGGCATGCCGCTGCCGGACGTCCACGTGCGCATCTTCGACAACGAGGACGGCTCGCAGGCGCTCGGCGCGGGCGAAGTGGGCGAGATTGCCATCTCCGCTCCCCAGCTGATGATCGGCTTCTGGGACCGCGCGGACGAGACCGTGTCCGTCCTGCGCGATCACGTGGAGCCCGACGGCACGCGCCGGTGGCTGCACACGGGCGACCTCGGGTACCTCGACGAGGACGGCTACCTCTTCATCGTCGACCGGAAGAAGGACCTCATCAAGACCAGCGGCTACCAGGTGTGGCCGCGCGAGGTGGAAGAGACGCTCGCAACGCATCCGGCGGTTGCGGAGGTGGGGGTGGCCGGCATCCCCGACCCGGTGAAGGGCGAGGTCGTGCACGCGTGGGTGGTCCTGCGCGGCGGCCACACGGCGACCGAGCAGGAGCTGCGGGCGTACTGCCGCGAGCAGCTCGCCCCCTACAAGATCCCGGTCCGCATCGTCTTCAGACCGGACCTGCCCAGGACGCTGGTCGGCAAGGTGTTGCGCCGCGCGCTGCGTGACGGGACCGGGTGATGGCGCGGCTCGCTCTCGCGCTGCTCGTCGCGGCCGTGGTGGCCCTTGCCAGCCTTGGGCTCCGGGCCGAAGCCGACAAGTACGACGTCTATGCCGTCCGGTACGCGACGGTCGAGGGACGGCCGGCGTCGTTCTGGGTCCTGAAGGGGGCGGACGGCCGCGTGGCGCTGGTGGATACCGGCGTTCACCGTCCGTCCCGCCTCCGGCGGGCCGGCGCCCGCGACGCGATGTCGCCGGCGGAAGCCGTCGGTCCACTGGGACTCGAGCCCGCGGACGTGACCGATGTATTCCTCACGCGCATGACGTCGCGCGAAGCCGGGGGCATCGACCTGTTTCCTGCGGCCCGCGTCTGGATCCAGCAGTCGTCCTTCGACTATGCAGCCGGCGAGGCGTGGGCCGAACCCAGCCTGCATCGCGGCCTCGACCCCGAAGACCTGCTGGGGCTGATCCGCCGCAACATAGCCGGGCTCATGACGCTCGTCCGCGGCGACGACGACGTCTCGATTTCAGGGATCGAGTTCCACGTCGGCCGCGGCGACGACTGCCGCTGCCAGTACCTGGTCGTCCAGTCGCACACGAGCCGGTTCGTCCTGGCTGGCGACCGCCGCGACGTGATGGCGGAAACGCCGGACGTGCTCGTCGAGAACGACCCGGCCGTCTTCGCGCGATTCCCGAAGGTCGCCGACCGCATCGTGCACGTCGAGTGAACCCCGCGCCTACCGGGGAGCCGTCGAACCCGAGAAGATGGCTTTCGGCATCCGGACGTGAACGCCCATCGGTCCGTCCACGAGCTGGGTAATCGCGAGATCGCCGGCGACGCTGGTCAGCATGTACGCGTCCTCGCGCGACAGGTGCTTCGTCGTCGCGAGGAAATCGATCATCTCGCGGGTTGCGATGCGCGTCGCCTCGGTCAGGTCGGCGTCGATCCCCATCGTGATGTAGTCGGTGGGCGTCTCGGCGCGCGGCCAGGTCAGGTGCAGGTCCTTCCGGACGACGAGCTGGAACGTTCCGATCAGGGAGGTCTCGAGCGCGGTGATGTCCACTTCGCCGTCACCCTGCGCCGCGTGCCCGTCGCCGACCTCGAAGAGCGCGCCCGGCACGTTGACCGGGATGTACAGCGTCGACCCGACGATGAGGTCCTTGTTGTCGAGATTGCCCGCGTGCTTGCCCGGCGGCGCGCTGCTGACGCGTCCGGACGAGGGCGGCGGCGCCACGCCCATGCTGCCGAAGAAGGGATGCAGCGGGATCTCGATCCCGTCGGCAAAGCGCGCGACCATCCGCCTGGCATCGAGCGGCACGATCTTCATGTGGCCTTCCGTGAAGTCGTGCGGCAGGAAGCCACTGCGCGTGCTGAACGCGTTGTAGGCGTACGGAATCGCGAGCTCGATCGCCGTGACGCGCACTTCGAGGACGTCGCCGGGCTCTGCGCCTTCGACGTAGATCGGCCCGGTGAGGATGTGGCCGCCCGGGCCCTTGTTCGTCACCTTCTCGACGATCTCTCGCAGCGCGGGCTCCACCTGATCGCTCGCCACGCCGGCGCCTTCCAGCCGCTGGGGCGTCGACGTGATGAGGGTGTGCACGCGCAGCGTGTCGCCCGAGTGGACGCGCATCACCGGCGGCGCGGCGGCGTCGTAGTAGCCGTACGCCACCGTCTCGGGCGTCGGCTCGAGCGTCTTCACTGCGCCGGCCCCGCGCTGCGAGGCCGCGACCGCCGCCGCTCCCAGTGCCGCCGCCGCCACTCCCGCCGTCACTCGCCATGGCCGCATAGCCGCTCCTCTGCTGAATCGACGACTTTCCCAACCCGTAACGGTTTACGCCGCGCGCCGTAAAGCCTCGGCAGCGGCGCCGAACTGCCGCGGGATTCCCGCGGTTTCCGGCGGCACGGCCCTTGCCCTCACGCGACGCAGCAAGTCTTAACGGAGGGATCGTTCATGTTGTTCAGTCGTGTTCGAATGTCAATCGTGCTGCTCGCGGCCGCCGCCGCCATGTCGGCGTCCGCGTGCGGCAGTTCCGGATCCAACGCCAATCCTGCCGGGCCGTCGGGCGGCACATCGACCGCCGACGTCACCGTCGGCATCCAGGGCGACCGCGGCAACCAGTCGTACTCGCCAAGCCCGGTCACGATGCGTGTCGGACAGACGATCGCCTGGCACAACAACGACAGCATCACGCACACCGCCACGCAGGACGGCGGCTCGTTCAACACCGGCAACCTCAACGCCGGCGCGACCAGCACGCCGGCCACGATGAGCACCGCCGGCACGTTCACGTATCACTGCACCATCCACCCCGGCATGGTCGGCACCATCACCGTCCAGTAGAACGCCCGGCGGGCTCGACGACCGAAGCTGCGAGGAGGCGCGACGCCTCCCGCAGCATCGCCCGGATCTTGTTCCGCTCGCGCACGAGGGCCGTTTGGATGAACGGCCGCTCGGCCGGCGGAGCCGACGCGACGCGATTGGCGGCTTCGAGCCGCGGCACCACCGGCAGCTTCACGGCGGGGTCGTGGTCGAACCGCTCGCCACGAGCGTAGTTGATCGGCACAAGGATCCGGGCGAGCCGCCGCAGGGTCTCGTTGACGGCGCGCCGCGCCTCGCGTCCGCCGCCGGCGAACTGTTCGGCGTCCAGGCGCCAGGCCGAGAACGCGTCCCTCAGCCGGGCCAGATCGGACACCAGGGGCGCCAGATCGACCGCGCCGGCGGCTCGGGTCTGGTAGGCGGCCACCGCCCCCGAGATCTCCTCGATGGCCGCGCCGTAGTCGTAGGGATAGAGCGGCGCGTTCAGGATCCGCACGATCGTCGTCAGGTACACCTGGAGATCGCGGCGCATGATGCCGAGGTCGGCCACCGCCGGGAGGTCGTTCGGGGTGTGCCAGGTCGGACTGCCGCCGTTGCCGCCCACGGCGTAGTAGCCGCGGCGCTTCCGCTCGTCGAGCGGGATGTTCGACAGCAGCATGTAGAAGGCGGTCGGCCCGATCTGGTTGAACGAGTAGTCGCCGGCGCGGAGCGGCCGCATCCCCTTCGCGCGCTCGCCGACGGCGGCCGCGATGGCATCCGTGCAGAACGCCGCCGCCTCGGCCATCCACATCACTTCCTCGTAGGCGGTGGCATCGCGGCAGCCGGGCGAGTCGATGTTGAGGTGGCCGATGCACCACTCGTCGAGATCGTCGGCGAAGGTGTCGGCATACCAGGTCGACCCCGCGTACCGGCCGGTCGAGTGGCCCGGCCACCATGCGATGCGCACGCTCCGCTTCAGGCGATCGCGCACGCCGTGGAGCACGCGCGCGAGCTCGAGGAGCGTCGCGTCGCCGGTCGCGTTGTCGCCGATGCCGACGTACCAGGAATCGTAGTGGCCATGAACGAGCAGGAACTCGTCCGGGTCCTCCGTGCCGCGGATCTCGGCCACCGGCAGCAGGCACGGCGCCCAGCCTTCCCGCAGCCAGGTGCGCAGCGTCGCGCGGGCGCCGCTCCTGGCCGCCAGCGCGATGAGCCGCTGACCGTCCGCCTGGTTCACAGAGACCACCGGCGTATGCGGCTTCCGCGGCAGCGAGTCGGGCGTCGGCGCGCCCCAGATCGAGGTGCAGATGCCCTCGTGGATGTCCGTCCCCGGCTGGATGAAGATCTGCGCGATGGCGCCGCGACGCTCGAACGCGAGGACCGTGCCCGGCATCGAATAGCCCTCGGTCACCACGATTCGTCCCGCGACGGGGTCGGACGCAAGCTGGGCGGAGGCGGCCGACGGCGTGTCGAACAGATCGCCGGTCCCGCCGGCGTACTTCGACGGCACGTAGCAGATGTCGCCGCTGAGCTCGGCCCCGTCGGTCGACACGGCGAAGGCCGGCGGCCGCGACCGCATCGGCTCGCCGTTGACGACCACCTCGGATCGTTCGGGAATGCTCAGAAACAGATCGGGACGATGCACCGTGACCGGGATGCCCAACGCGCGCAGCCGCTCGGCGATGTACTCGCCGGCGGCGTGCTCGTCGGGTGTTCCCGACTCGCGCGTCAGGGTCGCGAAGCGCTCCAGCAACTTCGCCGGCTCGTCGGTGGAGATGGCGCGCAGAACCGCGGATTCGAGAGCGGAGTCGTTGAACATGGTCCTCGTCCGTCCTAGGTCGCGACTGGCTGACCTCGAAAAGGTCGGCGCGCGTCGGAGGTGCGCGGCGCCCGGCCGTCCGCTCGTGCGGGCAGCCAGATTGTAGCGCTCAACCCGCGACGGCGCGGACGCCGACCGTCCACCAGCTCACCGCCACGAACGCGACGATGCTGGCTGCCACTCCGGGGAAGATCGCGTCCAGCCCGAGCGGCGGGTGCCCGGGGAGCGTCCACGCAAGGCAGACGACAAGCCCGACCAGCATCGCGGCGAGCGCCCCGCTCGAGGTGGCGCGCCGCCAGTTCAGCCCGATGACGACCGGCGCGAAGAAGAAGCTCGCCACGAGCTTCGCCTGGAACAGCACGATGAACTGGACGAGCGGCACCTCGTGCATGGCGAACCACACGGGCACGAGCGCCAGGACGACGATCGTGGCCCGGTTGGCCAGGAGCTGACGCCGATCGGTCGTCAGGTAGCGCGAAACCGGCGCCCAGACATCGTGCACGACACTGGCCGAGGCCACGAGCAGCAACGCGTTCACGGTGCTCATGATGGCCGAGAAGGCGGCCGCGATGAGCAGCGCTCCGGTGGCCGGCGTGAGGACGTGCGCGGCCATCACCGAGCTCGCGAGATCGCCGGTCGCGAGATCCGGAAACAGGGCGCGCATCGACAGGCCGATCATCATGATGGCGGCGCCGATGATCGCCTGGAAGACCAGCGCCACCCCGACCGCGTACCGCGTCGTCGCGACGTCGCGCATGGCGATGAAGCGCGTAATCTCGAGGGGGGTTGCGGCGAGCGACAGCCCGAACGACGCCCCGAACGCCAGCAGCTCCCGCCAGCCGTAGAACCAGCCGATCAACCGCGGGTCGACAATGGCGAGCTGGCGCGCCAGCCCGTCAAGTCCGCCGAGATGATCGAGCAGCGCCGGGACGGCGACGACGACGCCGGCCACCATCACGAGGCTCTGCAGCAGATCGATCCGCGCGCCGCCGTGCAGGCCGCCGAGCAGCGAATAGACGGCCGTGCTGGCCAGGACGAGCGCGATGCCGGTCCATTGGGGCCATCCGAGCACCGCCTCGACAATGATGCCGCTCGCTTTGTACTGGGCGACCAGGAAGATCGTGTACGCGACGACAATGAGGGCGGCAGATACCGTGCGCGCCGCGGGTCCGTAGCGGCGGCCGAAGAAATCGGGCACGGTCAGGGCCCCCGACTCACGCAGCTTCGGCGCCACGAACACGGCCGACACGATCCAGCCGAGCCATGCACCGGGCCACACCCAGGCGAAGCAGACGCCGGCCATGTAGTGGAGGCCCACGGTCCCGACGAACGTGCCGGCGCTGATCTGGGTCGCGACGAGAGTCGCGCCGCCGACCAGGGCGCCGAGCGTGCGACCGGCGACGATAAAGTCCGCGGCCGTGCGCGTGCGCCGGTATCCAAGCCAGCCCAGCGTGACGATGCCGCAGAAATAGGCGACGAGGACGGTCGCAAAGACGCTCACCGTCCCGCGCGCCTGCGATCGCGGGCCGCCATGGCCCGAGCCCATGTGAAGTAGGCCGCGATGAATCCCGCGGCGAACGCAAACCAGCCGTAGAAGTTCAGACCGAGCGGCGACCCTGGTGTGGGCGGCGCGAAGCCGTCGACCCACCGCGCCGGCGGCGCGGCTCCCGGCTGCGGCACGCTGACGAAGGCGGGCGAGGCCGGCAGCAGCGCCGCGCCGACCCAGCGCCCGTCCTGCTGCGACCACGACAGGCGCGGGAAGTCGTCGCCGAAGGGCTGGACGCCCGGCGGCAGGACCACCCTGAGCGCGACCGGCCGTCCCCTGGGCGCCGACGGAACGGTGCAGCGCAGTTCCGCCGCCGGCCGGACCGCCGGCGAGGGCAGGTAGGTCATGCTGGCGTGAAATCCCTCGCCGACGCCGCTGACGGCGCAGCGTCCGTCGGCGAGGAACTCGACCTCGACACGAACGGTCGACGCGTCTGGCGCCGGCGGCGCGCCCGACGCAGACCCTGCGAGCGTGACGAGGGCCGAGACGACGAACGCCAGGGTCTGAAACACCGTTCCCGCCGGCCGCATCTCGTCTACATCGAGGCCGCGGCCGGCGCCTTCTTGGCCTTGATCAGGACATCGATCGCATCAGGGCGTCCGTTGACGAAGTCGACGCGGGTCAACCCGTCGGACGTCTGGCGAATCACGGCGGGAATCGACAGCCACGTGAGGTACCAGCCGCGCGGCAGCACGACCGAGTTGCGTGGGCGGCCGAAGCTGCGGTCGAAGACGAGTTCGTCGCCTTCGAGGCGATAGCTTTGCGGCGCGGTGTAGGTTTCCGAGATGCGCAGCCGGACCGACTGTCCTTTCTTGACGGGGGCAAAACGGACGACGACCACCTGGGCCGTGTCGGGCACCTCCTCGCCATGCGTGTCGATCTTCGAGGCCTTCAACTGGGCGCCCGTCATGATCTCGTCCTTGAGCGCTTCGCCAGTATCGAGGATCTTCGCCGACGGCTTTGACACCGTGCTGCCGGTCCGGACGACGTTCACGTAGTTGTCCACGCCCTCCCGCGACTCGGTGTAGTCGTGATACAGGCTGAAGGCGTGCGTGGACGGCTCCTGCAGGAAGTACACGATGTCGCGGTCCTGATGCGCGCGCTCTGAGAGCCGCGCGCGCTCGGTCGGACCCTGCGACGGCGGGGCTTCCCAGCTTCGGGCGGTCGTCAGCGGGCGCGGCGCCGCCGCGGCCCCCGTGAGCGCGCCGGGCTTCGCCTTGACGATGAGCGCGGCCGGGCCCGGATCCTGGTGCATGAAGCTGATCTTCACACGGCCGTCGGACTCGGAGAGCACTTGCGACGGCACGTTGCAGTCGGTCAACCGATAGCCGGCCGGGAGGACGACGCTGTTGCGACGGATGCCGAGGGGACGGTTGAACACGATGGCGTCGCCCTCCCGGTAATAGCTCTTCGGGTCCTTGTAGGTCTTGATGATGCGGATCCGCGCCTGCCCTCCGTCGGGCGGCACCGGGCGGGCGAGGTGGATCCGGAGGTAGTCCATCTCGAGGTCGGCGTTGCCCAGTCCGCTCGCCTTGGCGTCGGGGCCGCTGACCTGTTCGAACTTCAGCGGCGCCCCGGTCATCATGTCGTAGACCGACTCGTTGCTGGCGACACTGCCCTTTCGAATCGGGTTGAAGAAGTACGTCGCCCCCGGTGTCGTCGCCGTCACCTCGTAGTCGATCGCGAACGAGGCGCTGTCGGGCGCCAGGAGCTCGTACTTCGTGTACTCGTCCTGCTCGGTCTGCCGGCCCTGCGCCGACGCGAGCGACGCGAATGGAAGGGCGGATACGAGCGAGAGCAGCGCCGCCAGCCGTGCGGCGCGCCTGAGGGCGGCGCTTCCAGTCAGTCTGCGATCGGCATTCAGCAGTCTCATGATCCGGTCCTCGTGAGGCACCGAACAAGCCGTCCGGCGCGCGCGAAAGTATACCTTCGTCAGCGAAGCTCGGTGCCGCGAGTTTCGGGAATCCAGATCCAGGCCACGGCTGCGAGCAGGAAGGCGGCGCCGGTGAGGCCGAAGGCGAGGCCGAACCCGCGCGTCTCGGCGAGCGAGGCGACCGCATACGGCGCCACGGCGCTCGCGACCCGTCCGATGTTGTAGGTGAAGCCCTGTGCCGTGGCGCGGATTGCCGTCGGGTACAGCTCCGCCGTAAGGGCCCCGAAGCCGCTGAAGTACCCGGTGCCGAAGAACGCCACGAAGGGACCGAGCAGGAGCAGCATCCAGGGCACGCGAATGACCCCGTAGACCGGCAGCAGCACGCTCGCGGCGAGCACGTAGATCACATACGACTGCCGGCGTCCGATCGCGTCCGCGATGAACCCGAACGTGACGTATCCGAACCACATCCCCACCTGCATGGCGATCACGAAGAGCGACATGGTGGCCGCGGAGAGGCCGACGCCGCCGCGCGCCGGATCGAGCCGCAGGTAGGCGGGGATCCACGAGTTGAGCCCCCACCACCCGAACATCGTGCACGCGTTCATCAGGGTGACGGCCACGGTCACGCCGCCGCGCCCGTGGCGGAACACTTCGCCGAGGCGGCTGCCGCCGGAGGCCGGAACGCGGTTCTGCTCGCGCCAGATAGCCGGCTCCTCGACACGCTGCTGGATCCAGACGGTGAACAGCGCCGGCGCGACGCCGACGAAGAACACGCCGCGCCAGCCCCAGCGGGGAGCCACGAGCAGGTACACGAGCGCGGCCGCGCCGTATCCAATCGCCCAGGCGCTCTGCACGAAGCCGAGCGCCTTCCCCCGGTGCTCGGTCCCGAACGACTCGGACACGAGCGCGGCCCCGCTCGCCCACTCGCCCCCCATGCCGAGACCGAGAAAGACGCGGAACACCCCGAGCTGCACGGCCGATTGCGCGGCGCCGCAGAGCGCCGTGAAGACCGAGTACAGCAGGATGCTCGTCATCAGGGCCCGCTTGCGTCCCAGCCGATCGGCCACGACGCCGAACACGATGCCGCCGGCAGCCGACGCCAGGAGCGTGACCGAATTGAGCACGCCGGCCTCAGGCAGCGAGAGGTGGAGCAGGGGGTCCTCGACGAGCGCCGCCACCACCATCGCATAGAGCATCACGTCGAACGAATCGAGCATCCAGCCCAGGGATGCCGCCACGAACGCCCGACGCGCGCGGTCGTCCGCCGACCGCCACCAGCCGAACAGCCCCTGCGCGTTGTCCACGTGCGCCATCCTAGTCCGTCCGGCCCTCCGGTGGTCCTGCTAATTGGAGCCGGGCTGCGCAGGGGCCGGTGCCCGTGGATCGATCGCCGCGGTGAGCCGGGCCGGACACGGTTCTCGCATTCCCGATCGACAGAGGATCTCGTGAAACCGGGAGGCCCCGATGACGACACATGGAATCCACCGGCGCGAACTTGGAAGCGTCCTGGCCCCGGCCGAAACGCGCCTGCTCGGCGCCATGGCCCGGCGACTGCCAGCCTGGGTCACGTCCGACCAACTGACCCTCCTGGCCTTCGCCGCGATGCTCGCCGCCGGCGCGGCGTTCGCGCGAATCGCCGACGGCCCGTGGAGCGCGGCGGCGGTCGTCGGCGCGCTCGCCGTCAACTGGTTCGGCGACAGCCTCGACGGCACCGTCGCCCGCGTCCGCGGACACGAGCGGCCCAGATACGGCTTCTATGTCGACCACGTCGTGGACCTGGTCGGGGTCACGGCACTTATCGCCGGAATGGGCGCCTCAGGAGTCATGCATCCCCTGATCGCCTCCGCGGCGCTCGTCGCCTACGTGCTCGTGGCGGCCGAGTCGTACCTCGCGACGCACTCCGCCGGAGTCTTCCGTCTGTCGTTCGGCGGCTTCGGGCCGACCGAGCTCCGGATTCTGCTGGCCGTCGCGGCCGTCCGGGTCGCGTCCAATCCCTTCGCAACGCTGCCCGGTCTCGGCGCCGTGCCACTCCTCGACGCCGGCGGGGCCATCGGCGCCGCGGGCCTCTGCGTGGTTTTCCTCGTCTCGGCCACCCGAAACACGCGGGCGTTGTACCTCGCCGAGCCGCTGCCGAACGCCGGGACCGAGAGGGCGGCATGAGGGTGACGGCGTTTGCGGTCGTCGGGGCGCTCGGCTTCCTCGTACAGATTGCCGCTGTCGCGATTCTGACGGCGGTCGGATGGACGGCGGTCGCGGCGACGGCGATCGGTGTCGAGCTGGCCGTCCTTCACAACTTCGCGTGGCACGAGCGCTGGACGTGGAGCGACCGGACCGTCACGGGCGATTCGCGAATGCTGAGTCGGCTCGCGCGGTTTCATCTGGCCAATGGCGCGACGTCGCTCGTCTCCAACGTCCTGTGCGTCTGGGCACTGGTGGGCCTCTTCGGATTCACCCCTGTTGCCGCCAACATCGTCGCCCTCGCCTGCACCGGCGCGCTGAACTTCTTCGCGCTGGATCGATGGGTCTTCGTCGCGGTGCTGACGGCCTGGTCTCTGGCCGTCGCTCCAGCACGCGTGTCCGCCTCCGGGCCTGGGCCAGAAACGATTGCGGGATGGGACCGATACGTCGCCCTAACGGCACCTCGTCTCGATTCTCGCCCCGCCTGGCGCCACTTCGAGCCCGCTCTGCCTGTCGGCGAGACGATCGAGATTCCCGGGGGAACGGTCCTGCACTGGCGGGCGGCGGCTGTCGTGCCCGACGTGACTCTGGACGAGCTGCTCGATCGGCTCCTGTGGCCAGGTACGCCGCCTCCCGAGAAGGACGTCGTCGCCGCACGAGTCCTGTCGCGCGACGGCTGCCGGCTGCGGGTGTACCTGCGGATCGTGCGCCACGCGCTGGTCGCGGTGACCTACGACACGGAGCACGAGGTGGCGTTCTTCCGGCGTTCGCAGGACGTGGCCGCCAGCCGGAGCATCGCGACGCGAATCGTCGAAGACGGCGGCGGCAACCGCGGCTTCCTGTGGCGGCTGAACTCGTACTGGCAGTACGTTCAGACGCCTGCGGGCGTCGTGGCGAGTGTGGAAACCCTGAGCCTCAGCCGCAGGGTGCCGACGCTGCTGCGGCCGGTCGCGATGCCGATTGTCAATCGTGTGGCGCGCGATTCGATCGTGGACGCGCTCGAGGCCCTTCGCGCGTACGTCCGGGGGCAGGCGGCCGGTGCACTACGACGCAATCGCCTTGACGGCGACGCCGGCGGCTTCGAGTCCCTGCCGAATTCTCGCCGCGAGGTCGTCGGACCCGGGCGTGTCGCCGTGGACGCAGATGGTCTCGGCCTCGAGCGCCACGACGCTGCCGTCGGCGGCGACGACCGTGCGCTCCTTGGCCATGCGCACCGCGCGCGCGACGACGGCTGCCGGATCGTGAATCACCGCGCCGGCCTTGCGCCGCGAGACGAGCGACCCGTCCGGCTCGTAGGCGCGATCCGCGAAGACCTCCGCCGCAACGCGCAGTCCGGCGGCCCGGCCGGCGGCAAGGATCTCCGAGCCTGGCAGGCCGAAGAGGATGAGCGAGCGATCGAACGCGGCGACGGCTCGGGCGATGGCCGCGGACAGCTCGGCGTTCCGCACGGCCATATTGAACAGCGCGCCGTGCGGCTTGACGTGCTGCAGCCGCACTCCCTCGGCGGCCGCGACGCCGGCGACCGCGGCCACCTGATACAGAACGAAGTCCTCGGCTTCCTGCGGCGTGACGTTCAGCTCGCGGCGCCCGAAGCCGACGAGATCGGGGAAACCCGGATGCGCCCCGACCCTAACGCCGTGGGTCTTCGCCAGGCGGATGGTCGCGCGAAGCACCGAGGGATCGCCGGCGTGGAATCCGGCCGCGACGTTGGCGGACGTGATCGCCTGCATCAGCCCGGCATCATGGCCGATGGTGTACGCGCCAAACGACTCGCCCATGTCGGAGTTGATGTCGATTCGCATGGTCACGACGCATTCGAAGCCGAGGTAGCGGATCCGCCGCAAAGCGCCGGACCGGCTGTGCCTCGATTGTGAACACCCGACCGTGAAGGCAACCCGGTCGGATCGTGGCGAGCCAGGCGCACCGCCGGACCGAAAACCAGCACGGCCGTTACTCGCAGCAGCCTGAATCGCGCGCGCACGACCGCGATTCTACATCGGGAGGTACAAAACAAAAGGGCACCGCGTGATTGCGATGCCCCTTTGGCCCACCGGTCTGGCTCCCCCAGCATTCACGGCGCCCTGCCGTAATCAGACCGGCGATTGCACTGGTCCTATCGCAATGGGCGTGCCCGTTTCAGCGACGCGGATTTCGAGCAGATTCACGCGTTCGCTGCGGCGGGAGAAACACGCGGGTGACGACCTTGTCGAGAAACTTACAATTCTGATGGCCCCGTGGCGAACACTGGCAGCCGATCGAGGAGTGCCGCCACCGGCGGATGCTTTCGATCGCGCGCGGAGAGCAGGGGGTCGGCAATCGGCCAGGCAATCGCCAGCGCCGGGTCGTTCCACGCGATTCCCACGTCGCTCTCGGGATCGTACACGTCGGTGCACTTGTACTCGATGTCTGCCATCTCGCTCAGGGCACAGAAGCCGTGCGCGATGCCTGGGGGCACGTAGCACTGCCTGAAGTTCTCAGCCGACAGCGTCAGGCCGACCCACTTGAGGAACGTCGGAGATCCGCGGCGGACGTCCACGGCGACGTCGAAGACCGCGCCCCTGACCACACGGATGAGCTTTCCCTGCGGGCGCCGCAGCTGAAGGTGCAGGCCGCGAAGCGTCCGCGCGACCGAGCGCGAATAGTTGTCCTGGACGAACGGTCCCGGCACGCCGCCGACTCGGTACTCGTCGGCGCGGTAGGTCTCGACGAAGAATCCGCGGTCGTCGCGGTGGACGTCCGGCTCGATCAACAACACCCCCGGAATCTCGGTGCTGACGACGCGCACGTCACGGTTCCTGGTCGAGGAGCCGGAGCAGGTACTGTCCGTAGGTGCTCGACGCCATCGACCGTGCGAGACGCTCGAGGTCGGCCCGCCCGATATAGTCCATGCGGTAGGCAATCTCCTCGAGGCACGCCACCATCAACCCCTGGCGCTCTTCGATCGCCTGGATGTAGCTCGACGCCTGCATCAGGGATTCGTGGGTGCCGGTGTCGAGCCACGCGACGCCGCGCCCGAGCCGTTCGACGTGCAGCGTGCCCCGTTCGAGGTACTGTACGGTTGACGTCGCTGATTTCGAGCTCACCGCGCGCGGACGGCTGGAGCGCGCCGGCAATGTTCAGGACGTCGTTGTCGTAGAAGTACAGCCCCGTGACGGCCAGCGACGACTTCGGGCGCGCCGGTTTTTCCTCGAGGCTCAGGGGCCGGCCGTCTGCGTCGAGCTGAACCACGCCATAGCGCTCGGCGTCGCGGACCTGATAGGCAAAGACGGTCGCGCCGCGCTCGCGCGCCACGGCCCTGCGCAGGTAGTCCGAGAAATGCGCGCCGTAAAAGATGTTGTCGCCGAGGGCGAGGGCCGCGCGGGCCCCGCCGATGAAGTCACGCCCGATGACGAACGCCTGCGCCAGCCCACCGGGATTGGGCTGCACCGCGTAGCAAAACGACAGGCCGAGCTCGTCGCCGGTGCCGAGCAGTCGGCGGAACGCCTCCTGATCGTGCGGCGTCGTGACGATGAGCATGTCCCGGATGCCGGCGAGCATGAGCGTCGACAGCGGGTAGTAGATCATCGGCTTGTTGTAGATCGGCATCAGCTGCTTGCTGACGGCGCGCGTCAGCGGATGCAGCCGGGACCCCGAACCGCCGGCAAGGATGATCCCTTTGGTCACGGCCGGGCGCCCAGCCCCAGTCGCTGCCGGTCGTAGGCTCCGGCCTGGATCCGCTCGCACCAGTCGCGGTGGTCGAGGTACCAGGCGACGGTCTCACGAAGGCCCGTCTCGAAGGTCCGCGACGCGGCCCAGCCGAGCTCCCGCCGGACCCGGGTCGCATCGATGGCATACCGTCGGTCGTGCCCGGGACGATCCGGCACGAAGCTCTTCAAGGCCCGATACGACGAGACCCGCTGCCCCACCAGGGACGGGTTCTCCGCCGCCGGCCGAGTCTCCTCGAGCGCGTCGCAGATTCGATCCACGACCTCGAGGTTGGTGCGCTCGCTCCCGCCGCCGAGGTTGTACTGCACGCCGGGTCTGCCCTTCTCCAGGACGAGCATCAGCCCCGCACAGTGATCGTCGACGTGGAGCCAGTCGCGGATGTTGCCGCCGTCACCGTAGATCGGCAGTGGACGCCCCTCGATCGCGTTCAGGATCATGAGCGGAATCAGCTTCTCCGGAAACTGATACGGGCCGTAGTTGTTCGAGCAGTTGGTGATGATCGTCGGCAGGCCGTACGTGTGATGGTACGCGCGCACGAGATGATCGGCCGAGGCCTTGGTGGCCGCGTACGGAGAGTTCGGCTTATAGGGGCTCTCTTCGCTGAAGGCTCCGGTCGTCCCGAGCGTGCCGTACACCTCGTCGGTCGAGACGTGCAGCAGCCGGAACGCTGACCGGTCCGGGGGCGCCAGGCCGGCGACGAAGCGCCGCGCCGCCTCCAGCAGCACGAAGGTGCCGACGATGTTCGTGTCGACGAACAGCCGGGGGCTGTCGATCGACCGATCGACATGCGTCTCGGCCGCCAGGTTGACCACCGCGGCGGGGCTGTGCTCGTGGAACAGGCGTGCCATCGCCTCCCGATCCGCGATGTCGGCCTGCACGAACACGACCCTGGCGTCCTCGAGCGGCTCCTCGAGATTGCGGAGGCTGCCGGCATAGGTCAGCCTGTCGACGACGACGAGGCGATGGGCCGTGTGCGCCAGGGCGTGGCGCACCAGGTTCGATCCGATGAACCCGGCGCCGCCGGTGATGAAGAGCGTTCTCATGGAAGGGGCGGGCGGTTCAGGGCGCCGGGCCCTTCAGACGGCCGCCCCCTCGGGGTATTGAAGGGCGAGGCGCAGCTCCTTGGCCAGCGAGTCCACGGTCGTGCCGCTGCGCTTCCAGGCGCCTTCGGTTTCGAAGCGAAGGTCCCCTATCCGCCGGCCCCAGGGGGCGATGACCCGGCCGATGGCGCGGAAGTCCGCCCGGTCGGCGTGCTCCTGGTCCAGGCGGCGGATGACGTCCGGCGCGACGCGGACGAAGGCGCGCAGCGCGTTCGCCGACTTGATGCTGTATTTCCGGCCGTTCCAGGCGCCGCCGAAAACGAGCGCTATCTGCTTGAAATAGTTGACGAAGAACTTCCTCGCGTCCTCCCGGAAGTCGGCCGTCTGGCGCGTGGTGCCGAGCAGGTCCGAGGCGAACAGCTTCTTGAGCTCCTGCGCCAGCGGCGCCTGGGCCACACGGCCGTGGCCGACGCCGAGCAGCTTGATCTCGTCGTAGAGCGGCGAATCCTCGCGGTCGTTCAAGGCGCGCACGACGTCGTGTGCGGTCGCGAGGTTGTCGTCACGGTACAGCTGGCGCCCCGACAGGCTCACCAGGTGCGACGCGTTCAGCCGCGTGTGCTTGGCGTTGATCGTCACGAACATCTGGACGACGTGGTCTTCGGGCAGGCGGTCGAAAATGACGGCCGGAACGCTGAAGTCCTCCCCCGCAAAGTGGTCGATGTCGGCGTGAAGGGCGAGCAGACGGTGCTGGCCGTCGATGGCGCGCAGGATCCCTTCGCGCTCGGGCACTTTCAGAATCCCGAGCCGGCCATCCTCCCCGGCGGCCAGAAAAGACAGCTTTTCGTCGCAGGAGATGATGACAGCGCCCGGAATCGACGGGAGATCGCGCGCCTGCCGGCACTGCTCGTAGTACTGCACCAGCTCGTCGATCTTCCGGCGGATGATCTGCCGCTGGTAGGCCTTTTCGCTCGACGCAATCCGGCGCTCGAGCAGGTCCCAGTTCACTTTCGAGGGGGCGACTCCCGGACGCGCCTTGCCGCCCCGAACCGGCGGCTGCGAGCCTTCGCCGTAGCTCAGGACCTCGAATCGAACAAGTTTGTCGATGTCACTGGCCGTGAGCGAAGCTTGGTAGAATTGCACCCCGAACTGCTGCATGCGGATCGCGGCAACATTGATCATAGGTTCTAGGTCCCGGGCGCTCTGGCCGGCCCGCTGACCGGCTCAAAGAGACGGATTGTATCGACCGGACGGCGGCCATCTCAACGGGTTTTTTCGCCGTTTTTGCACCGCGTCGGCACTATCCAGCTCGAGCGGAAGACGAGTCAAGCATCTCGTAAGCAAGGAGTTATAGCATGGCATCGCCGACGCGCCACAGCCGGCTGATCGGAGCCGCTCTGGCGGCGCTCCTCCTGGCCGCAGGTCCGGGAACTTCTGCGCAATCCAGTGCAACGACAGCGCTTCCGCAGAAGAACGACCAGGACTACGCCAGGCTCGTAAAGGAATGGACCACGAAGCCGGAGTTCATGAGCCCGCTCGTGGATCATCTGCCCCTGGCCGCCGGCATTCCGACGCCCAAAGCGGTCCTCGGCCACTACATCGGCGAGCCGAAGAAGCTGACCTACTCGGCCGACCTGTACCGCTACTATCGCGCGCTGGCGGCCAAGTCCCCTCGTATCAAGGTCTTCACGATCGGCAAGACCGACGAAGGACGGGAGCTCGTGGACGTGATGATCGGCTCCGAAGAGTCGATCAGGAATCTCGACACGGATCGCCAGTACCTGGCGGACCTGGCGGACCCGCGAAAGACCGACGCGGCGACGGCGAAGGCGATCATCGCGAAGGCCAAGCCGATCTACCACTTCATGGGCGGCCTCCACAGCGGCGAGACCGGTCCCTCCGAGATGCTGATGGAGCTGGCCTACCGCCTCGTCGCCGACGAGTCGCCGCTCTACGAGCAGATCCGCGACCACGTTATCGTGTCGATTCTCCCGGCGGCCGACCCGGACGGCCGCGACCGGTTCGTCGACTGGTACTACCACCACAAGATCAACGACACGAGCGAGGACAGCGCGTTCGGCGGACCTCCCTATTGGGGCAAGTACATCTTTCACGACAACAACCGCGACATCAACGCGTCGCAGGTGACCTCGCGCGCCATTTTGGCCTGGTACCTGAAATGGCATCCGATCGTGATGCACGACCTGCACGAGTCGGTGCCGTTCCTCTACGTCTACGGCGCGGAGCCGCCGCACAACCCGGGGCTCGATCCGATCACGTACAGCGAAGTGCCCTGGTTCGCGAACTGGGACGTCAGCCGGCTCGAGAGCTACGGCATGCCGGGCGTCTGGTGGTACGGCTACGTGGACGCGTTCTCGCCGGGGTACGTCGCCTTCACGGCGTCGAACCACAACGGGCTCCAGCGCTTCTACGAGACCTTCTCGAACGGCGGGGCCAACACGATGCTGCGGCACATCAACCGCAACCCGTTCGGTCCGTCGGACGGCCCCGGATACACGAAGAAGGAGTGGTATCGCGAGAACCCGCCGTACGCCGAGGTGATGTGGTCGCTGCGCAACAACACGAACTACATGGAGACCGGCGTGCTGTCGTCCCTGCAGCTCGCCTCGAGCTTCCCGAAGGTCCTGCTCGACAACTTCTACACCAAGAGCGCGAACTCGCTGAACGACGGCCGCACGAAGGCGCCGTTCGGCTACGTGATTCCGTCCGACCAGCGCGACATGACCAGGTCGGCGTGGATGCTCGGGCTCCTCAAGGAGCAGGGCATCGAAATCGGCCGCGCGACCGGCGAAATCAAGGTGAAGGACGGCACGTTTCCGGCCGGCTCGTACGTGATCAAGCGCAACCAGCCGTACGGCCGCTTCGTGAAGGTGCTGCTCGACAAGCAGGTCTACCCGGACCAGAACCTCCGCACCTACGACGACGCCGCATGGACGATGGGATTGATGGCGCACGCCGAGGTCAAGGCCATCGACGACAAGGCGATTCTCGACGTGCCCGCCGATCCCGCGACGGACTTCACGGTCAAGGGCACCGTCGCGACCGGCACGCCCGCTGCCGGCTACGCCGTGATGCACAACGGGTCGAACAACCTGGTCACGCTGCGGTACCGCTTGAAGGACGTCAGGATGCAGGCGGCCGAGCGCCCTTTCAAGGCAGGCGGTGTCGACTACCCGGCGGGCTCGTTCCTCGTCGCCGACACGAGCCGGCGGGTCGCCCAGGCGATCGAGGCGCTCGGATTGAAGGGGGCGCCGCTGGCCGCGATGCCCGACGTGCCGAAGCACGACCTGAACATCCCGCGCCTGGCCATCTACAGCACCTGGGGCAGCACGCAGGACGTCGGCTGGGTCCGGTTCGCTCTCGACCAGTTCGAGGTCCCTTACGACCTGATCTACAAGGACGAAGTCAAGCGCGGTGATCTGCGGTCGAAGTACGACCTCATCGTGATCCCGAGCCAGGGGCGGAGCGCGAAGAGCCTCGTGTACGACATCGAGCCGAAGGGGCACCCGGTGGACTACGAGAAGTCCCCGGAATTCAAGAGCCTCGGCATGTACGGCCAGTCCGAGGACATCACCGGCGGCATGGGCATCAAGGGAGTCGAGGAGTTCCAGAACTTCGTCGACCAGGGCGGCGTGCTCGTGACGCTCGGGGTGGCAAGTTACTTCCCGCCCGAATTCGGCCTCACCCGCACGATCGACGCCCAGCGGCCGGGAGGACAGTTCTACGCGCCCGGGCCCATCGTCAACGCCGACATCCTCCAGGCCGCGAGCCCGATCTTCTACGGGTACGACGCCAAGCAGATCGCGGTGCGCTACGCCAACGGACCGCTGCTCCGGGTGCCCGAGGAGGAGAAGGGCGAGATTCTGATGCAGTTCCCCGGAGGAGAGGCGAACGTGCTGAGCGGGCTGATGAAGGGCGCGAACGAAATCAAGAATCGGCCCGCGATCGTCGACGTCCCGACCGGCAAGGGACGGATCGTGCTGTTTGCCAGCAATCCCTGCTACCGCTGGCAGAACTACGGCGAGTTCAACCTGCTGTTCAACACCGTCCTGAATTTCGATGATCTCAAGGCGGCGCCGAAGCCGCCGGCGACGCAGGAGGCACGATAGGGAGTGGGGCTTTGGCGGCAAGAGACAAACCGTTGCATTCTTTGAGCACAAACTCATGTAGCGTGTGAGTCTGTGCGACGGACCATCCCAGTTGTAGTCGTGGCCGTGCTGGCCGCCGGGGCCGTGGCTCGCGCCGCCGGAGCGAACGGCGACCGGGTCGCGCGCGCCGTTCCCGCCGGAAAGCCGGTCGTCGTCGACGGCGCGCTGGACGACCGGGCCTGGCTGAGCGCTCCGGTCGCGACCGGCTTCACGCAGGCCGAGCCGCACGAGGGCGAGCCGGCCACGGAACGGACCGAGGTCCGCGTCCTGTACGATGCCGACACGCTCTATCTGGGCGTATTCGCGCACGACGCCCACCCTATCCTGGTCAACGAGCTGAAGAAGGACTTCGACACCTCGAGCGCCGACATCTTCGAGGTCGTCTTCGACACGTTCGACGACGGCCGCAACGGGTACCTGTTCGCAATCAACGCGATGGGCGCGAAGTGGGACGCGCAGACGTTCAACGAGGGGCGCGACGTCAACAGCAACTGGGACGGGATCTGGCACGCGCGGACCCGCATGCAGAAGAACGGCTGGACCGCCGAGATCGCAATCCCGTTCCGGACGCTCCGCTTCACCAGCGACGATCGACAGACCTGGGGCATCAACTTCCTGCGCCGGATCCGCCATCTCAACGAGGACAGCTACTGGTCGCCCGTACCGCGGATCTTCGAGCTCACGCGGACGTCACTCGAGGGGACCCTTCAGGGGCTCACGGGGGTCCGTCCCGGGCGCGACCTGCGCCTGAAGCCGTACGTGCTGACGAGCAGCACCGCGGTCGCCCCCGACCCGTCGAGCGGGAACCTGCAGGGCGGCGTCGACGCGAAGTACGGGATCACCAGCGGGTTGACGTGGGACTTCACGGTCAACACCGACTTCTCCCAGGTGGAAGCCGACGAACAGCAGGTCAACCTGACCCGCTTCAGTCTGTTCTTCCCGGAGAAGCGGGACTTCTTCCTCGAGAACTCCGGCGTCTTCCAGTTCGGCACGCCGAACGGCGGGGGCGGAGGCGGCCGGCCGGGCGGCGGAGGACGGACCAACGGGCTGCCCGACAACGTGCTCTTCTTCAGCCGCCGCATCGGCCTCTCCGACGACGGACAGGCGTTGCCGATTCTCGGCGGCACGCGGCTCACGGGACACGCCGGCGCCTACACGATTGGCGCGCTCAACATCCAGCAGCGGCGCAGCGGGTCCGCGCCGGCAACCAACTTCACGGCGGTCCGCCTCCGCCGCAACGTGCTGTCGAACTCGGACGTCGGCGTCATGGTCCTGAACGAACAGCCCCACGGGGGCGGATTCAACCGGCTCTTCGGCACCGACGCGAACTTCCGGTTCTTCGAGAACTTGAACCTCAACGGGCTGGTCGCGAAGACCGCGTCCCCGGCGTCGGTCGTCGGCGGGCCGGGGCGCGACGTGATGTGGCGCGCCGGCACGTCGTACCGGGGCGACGTCATCGACACCAGCTTCGCGTACACGTCCACCGGCGACCGGTTCAACGACGAGCTCGGGTTCATCCCCCGTGTCGGCATCGCGCGCACGGACTTCAAGTTCGGCACGCACCTGCGGCCGTCTGCCGTGAGCGGCTGGCTCCGCGAGGTCTATCCGCACTATCAGCTCATGAACATCACGCGGACGAGCGGCGGCCTCTTCGACTCGCGCTATATGGACTTCCATCTGCCGTTGACCTTCCAGGACGGCTCGTTCATGGAGCTGGGGCGCAACACGAACCTGGAAGTGCTCACGCAGCCGTTCACCCTCAACACCACCCGGAACGTCGTCGTCGACCCGGGGCGCTACGAGTACGACGAATACTTCGTGACCGGGAACACCAGCACGGGGCGCGCGGTGTCGTTCAACGGCCGTGTGGGCGTCGGGACGTTCTACGACGGCCGCAAGCAGACGTACCTGGCCGGGACGACCGTCCGGTTCAGCGCGCGGCTCAACACCAGCCTGTCGGTACTCCAGAACGTCGTCCGGCTCTCGCACGGCGCGTTCGACACCACGCTGGTCACCGGCCGCGTGGACTACAGCTTCTCGACGCGCGCGTTCCTGAACGCGCTGATTCAGTACAACACCGACGTGCGGCAGTGGAGCTCGAACGTCCGCTTCGACCTGATCCATCACGCCCTGAGCGATCTGTTCCTCGTCTACAACGACCACCGAGACACGATCCACGGCCGGATGCTCGACCGATCCGTCGCGGCGAAGATGACCTACATGATGGCGTTCTGAGTCAGGACCCGCCCCGCGGCCCGCCGGGCCAGCCACTGCTCCTCGAGGCGCACCACCCCGTACAGCAGCACCACGAACAGCGCGTACCCGATCGCCGTGCTCCACAGCGGCAGGCGCCTGCGCCACAGCCAGCTGGCGTAGCCGTACACCAGCTCGACGTGGATCCAGTACACGAACAGCGAATGGCGCCCGAACGCCTCGAGCGGCTCGATGCGGACGCGACGGCTCGCGGCGAGCGCCGCCAGGCCGTACAGCAACGCCAGCGCGAGCATCATGATGCCGAGGCGGATGACGAACCAGCTCGGCGAACTGGTCCAGAACGACGATTCTCGGTACAGGGTCGCCCTCTGCGCCAGGGCGAAGCCGCCGACGACCAGAAAGGTACCCGCCGCCGCGAGTCCGGCGTTGAGCCGTCGCTCCGACTTCCCGTCGCCCGCCGCGGCTACCAGCACGCCGACCGCGGCGCCGGCGAACACGAAGCCGGCCCACGGCAGCAGCGTGAAATTGGTGAACGCTCCCGAGGGGCGGAGGTACCACTGCAGGAGGGACGGCAGGCGATCGATGACCGTGGCTTCACGGACGAGCGGAGTGACGAGCGCGATGACGGAGGCGGCAAGCGCGAAGAGGGAGGCCACGAGCGGCCGGGACGAGGAAACGGCCCACAGAAGCGCCGACGCGGCGATCGCCGGTCCCATGACGTTGAGGATGTCGACGCGGAGAATCATCCACGGCGAGCTGCCCGGCGAGACGACGAACGCCTGGAGACGGAACAGGAAGGCGAGCCCGAAGATCTCCAGGCCGCGGAAGAATACGCGCCGCACGCCCGCCGAGCGTCGGCCGGCGCGCCGGGCGGTGGAAGACGCCGACAGGACGAGCGAGAGGCCCGCGAGCCAGAGGAAGAGCGGCGCGGCGAAGCCGCCGAGGATGACCGCGTCGCGGAACGCGAGGGTCGAACGCGAGCCCGCGCGCGTCCAGGCGTCGGCGACGTGCGCCTCGATCATGAGGAGCACGGCCAGGGCACGCGCCCAGTCGATGTAGGCCCGTCTAGGCGCCGAGGGCAAATGACACCTGGAAGTCGATGTCCTGCCGCAGCGAGTGCCACACCGAGCAGTACTTGTCGCGCGAGAGCGCGATCGCGCGCTCGACGGCCTCGGAGGGAACGCCGCCGCCGATCTCGAAGCGGAGCGTCATCCGCACGAAGCGGTGCGGATCGTCCTGGGCGCGGTCGCCGACCAAATGGGCCCGGAGCGCCCGGAGCGGATGGCGGCCCTTGGCGAGAATGTGCGCGACGTCGACCGCCATGCAGCCGGCGAGAGCGACGGCCAGGGCCTGCACGGGAGACGGCCCGGCGCGGGCGGCGCTGTCAACGGTCATCGACGTGTCGCCACTGGTCGCGGAAAAGATCAGCTCGCCGGTCCACGTCAAATCGACGACGATGGGAGGTTTCGTGGCCACGGGACGATTGTAAGCGGCAAGGAGCCGACCCCGCGCTGTTGAGCCGGCGACGCCAGGCCGGTCTCCCTGCGAGCCCGTCGTCGCAGGGCTAGTGTTTTGCTTACGGCTAAGCCGTGTCCGGCAGGACCGTCGCCACCAATCTCGTCGGCGGCACCATCACTCGATACCTCGCGCTGGCGGTGAACATCGGCGTCGGCATCTTCCTGATGCCGTTCACGATGGGGCATCTGGGCAAGTCGCAGTACGGACTCTGGATGCTCGTCGCGTCGATCACCTCCTATTTCACGCTGCTCGACCTGGGCTATGACAACGGGCTCGTTCGGCATATCGTCGCGGCCGACACGCGGGGCGACGAGACCCGGGACAATCGCATCGTCAGCACCTTTTTCTGCGTCTACGCCGGGATTGGCGTGGTCGTGCTGGCGATCACCGCCGTCATGGCCCAGGTTGGCATCCCGCGGTTTCCTCACCTGGCGCCTTCCGATATCGGAAGCGCCCGCGCCGTGCTCGTCATCCTCGGCGTGCGGGTGGCGATCGGCTTTCCGATGACCATGTTCGGCGCCGTTGCCACGTCGAGGCAGGCCTTCGTCCGGAACAACTGTATCGATGTCGGGCTCGCGCTCGCGACCGCCCTCGTCACCTGCGTCGTGCGCTCGTCGCCGGCGGAGGACTGGTGACGCTCGTGCTCGCGACGACGCTCGTTGCGCTCGCCGGCTATCTCGCGTACGTGGAGACGGCCCGGAGCGTGTTTCCGGCGCTGCAGATCCGCCCACGGCTCTTCAGCCGGGCGCTCTGGCGCGAGGTGACGACGCTCAGTGTCTACCTGTTCGTGATCGACATGGCCTATCAGGTCGCGTTCAACCTCGACAACCTCGTCATCGGCGCGTTCCTCGGTACCGCCGCGGTCGCCGTGTACGCCGTGGCCTTGCGCCTCTCGGTCTTCCAGCGCCGGCTTTGCGATCAGTTCAGTGGCATGCTGTTTCCGGAGGCGGTCGGAATCAGCGGGGCGAACGATCGCGCCGGGCTCGCCTCGGCGCTCGTCGAAGGTGCGCGCGTCGGCGTGGTGCTCGTCGTGGGCGTGACGATTTGCCTGGTGGCCTATGCGCACCCGCTCGTCCGGGCGTGGATGGGCCCGGGATTCGAGGCCAGCATCATGCCGCTGTACATCCTCTCGTTTGCGGGCGTGGTGCTCGTCGCGAACGCGTCGCAGCACAGCATTCTCGTGGCGATCGGAAGACATCGGCTGGTCGCCTGGGTATGGGTGGCCGAGGCGATCGCGAATCTCGTCCTGAGTCTCGTCTGGGTTGGGCGGTATGGGATGGTCGGCGTCGCGCTTGGGACCGTCGTTCCCATTGCCGTCGGCCACCTCATCTTCATCACGCCGGCCGCCTGCCGGCAGGCGGCCGTGCCGCTGGGTTCCTTCCTCCGCGCGACGCTCGGGCCGGCAATGGTCGGGGCGGTTCCAACGTTTGCCCTCTGCGCCGTGCTTCGGAGCAACGGACTGCCCACGAGCGGCGGCAAGCTCATCCTTGAAGGCGGAATGGTAGGCCTTTCATACCTCGCCACCGTTGGTGTGTTCGGCCTCGATTCGTCCACTCGCCGTCGGTACGCAAGACAGATCGCCTCGCTGCGGACGTTCCTGCACACCGCACTACACCAGTCGGCGTACGGATTGCTAATGGCTGAGCACGGGGGTGCCGTCCGTGGCTGAGGCAGAAGACGTTCCGGTGCAGGCGGCGATCGAGGAGGCCGTCCGCCAGATCCTGCGCGACCATGCGCGGCTCGGCGTCGACGTGAGGGCGTTGAACCGCCACAGCAACCTGTACGAAGCGGGATTGACGTCGCACGGCAGCGTCAACCTGATGCTCGCCATCGAGGAACGATTCGACGTCGAGTTTCCCGATCGATTGATGCAGCGCGGGTCGTTTGCGTCGATCGCCGCCATCTGCGCGAACGTCCGGGATCTGACCGGAGATCACGCGTGAGTGTGTCCGCGCCCGCCCGCTCGCTGGCCGATGCCGCCCGGCGCGTTGCCGCATCGGCCGCCGCACCCTGGGCCGAGGCCGTCGACCGCGACGCCCGGTTTCCGCACGAGGCGTTCGCCGCGATTCGCGAGGAACGCCTGTTGAGCGCACTGGTTCCCTGCGAGCTCGGCGGACAGGGCGCTTCCCTCCGCGAGCTGGCGGAGTGCTGCGAAACGCTCGCGAGAGCCTGCGCATCCACCGCGATGATCTTCGCCATGCACCAGATCGAGGTCGCGTGCATCGTCCGGCATCACGGAGCGTCGCGGTTCTTCCGCCAGTACCTCGACGATCTGGCCCGGCACGAATGGCTCATCGCTTCCGCGACGTCCGAGATCGGAACCGGCGGCGATCTGCGGCGGAGCGTCTGTGCCGCGACCCGGGAAGGCGCCCGCGTCCGGATCACGAAGCAGGCTCCGGTCGTGTCCTACGGCCAGGAAGCCGACGACATCCTGCTGACGGCGCGCCGCATGCCCGACGCGGCGCCCGGCGATCAGGTGCTGATGCTGCTGCGGAAGCGCGACACGACCCTGACGCCGACGAGCGCGTGGGATGCGCTCGGCATGCGCGGGACCCGCAGTTGCGGGTTCACGGTCGACGGTCACGCGTCGCCCGAGCAGATCCTGCCCGTGGCGTTCGCCGACATCGCGGGCCGGACCATGGTGCCGGTGTCGCACGTATTGTGGAGCGCCGTGTGGCTCGGCCTCGCGAGCGACGCGGTCGGAAGAGCGCGCGCCTTCGTTCGGGCCGAAGCGCGGCGGTCTCCGGGCTCCGTTCCGCCGGGCGCGTTCCGGCTGGCCGAAACGGTGGCCGATCTCGGGATCATGCGCGCGACGATCCGCGAAGGGATCGCCGATTTCGAGCGAACGCAGGGTGAAGACGACGGCGCCGGCAGCGTCGGATTCGCCATCAGGATGAACAACCTGAAAGCGTCCGCGGCGCGACTGGCGCCGGACATCGTCGCGCGCGTGCTGGCGGTGTGCGGCATCAGCGGCTACCGCAACGATTCACCGTACTCGGTGGGGCGCCACTTGCGGGACGCGCACAGCGCGGCGCTCATGATCAGCAACGACCGCATCACCTCCGCGAATGCCGCGATGCTCCTGGTTCACAAGGACGACTGAGGAATGCCGGGCCGCTCGAGCGTCGCCGCCCGTGTCGGTTTCCGCGACGAGATCATCGCGCAGGGCCTGCTGATCGAGACCGGCGTGCCAGGCGTGTACGGACGCAGCGCCGAGTTCGAGGATACCGTCGATCGCGTCGATCGGCTGGTCGCCGGCATCGGCGCCGCGGATCGACCGGAAGTCATGCGCTTTCCGCCGGTGCTGAACCGCCGCCATTTCGAAGCGAGCGGCTACCTGAAATCATTCCCGCACCTGATCGGCACCATCAATCACTTCGACGGCAGCGAGGACGATCATCGGGCGCTGCTGCGTTCGATCGACCACGATGAGGACTGGAGCGCCTCCTTCCGCCCGGCGACGGTGGTGTTGACGCCGGCCGCGTGCTACCCCGTGTATCCGCAGCTGACCGGCGCGCTCCCGGCGGGTGGGCGCCTGATCGACGTCATGTCGTACTGTTTCCGCCACGAGCCGTCGAACGATATCGGGCGGATGCAGATGTTCCGGATGCACGAGCACGTCCGGGCCGGAGCGGCCGAACAGGTCGTGCGCTGGCGCGACGGGTGGATCGACCGGACACGGCACCTGCTCGAGTCGCTCGGACTTCCGGCCGCCTGCGAGGTGGCGGCGGATCCCTTCTTCGGCCGCGGGGGCAAGCTGCTGGCGGGCGGCCAGCGCGATCGGCGGTTGAAGCTGGAGTTCACGGCGACGATTTCGAGCGACGAACATCCGACCGCGGTGGTATCGCTCAACTACCACCAGGACTATTTCGGGCGCCTTTTCTCCATTGGACTGTCCGACGGCACGGCCGCGCACACCTCCTGCGTCGGGTTCGGGCTCGAACGCTTCGCGCTGGCACTCTACCGGACGCACGGCCTGGACAGAGGCCGGTGGAAGGCGTCCGTGCGGACGGCGCTGGGCCTATGAGGCGTCAGCTCTGGCCGATCGATGCGGCCCGCTACGTCCGGCATGCGGTTCATGGCAGCGACCGCACCTGGCCCGAAGCCAACTGCGCGGTCGATCTCTGGATCGAGCTGCTGCACGCGTGGAACGCCGAACCGACGGCTGCGCTGCCGTTCACGTTCGCCGTCGACTTCGAAGGCGATCAGTGGACGTTCTTCAAGTTCCCGCTCGAGGATCTGCACGCGTTGTACGGCGTGGACGTGATCGAGCTGACCATCTGGGATCGGCTCGTCGGACACGTCGAGGAGCAGCTCGAACGCGGCCGTCTGCCGATCGTGGAGGTCGATGCGTTCTTTCTGCCCGATACGGCCGGCACGTCCTATCGACGCGACCACGTCAAGAGCTCCATCGGCATCCAGGCGCTCGACCGAAGCGGCGCGTGGCTCGGCTACTTTCACAACGGCGGCTACTTCGAGCTGCAAGGGGACGATTTCAGCGGGGTGCTGAGGCTCACGGCGGATCTGGAGCGGCCGGAATGTCTGCCGCCCTACGTCGAGGCGGTCAAGCTGCCGCCGCGTCCCGGATCGACAGGGCGTGCCCTGGTGAACGCCTCCCGCGATCGCCTGCGCCTCCATCTCGAGCGCGCGCCGTCGAGCAACCCCTTCCGGCGGTACGCGGCACGGATGTCCCACGACCTCGAGGTCGTGTCCGGCGCAACGCTGGAGCACTACCATCGCTACGCGTTCGCCACGCTGCGGCAGTGCGGTGCCGCGTTCGAGCTGGCGGCGACCTACCTGCGCTGGCTCGCGGCGAACGGCGAGCGCGGGCTCGAACAGCTGACCGACTCGTGCGATCTCATCGCGACCCAGGCCAAGGCGCTCCAGTTCAAGACGGCGCGCGTCGTCCGGACGCGACGCCCGTTCGATCCGGCGCCGCTGGTCGATCCGATGGCGCAGGCGTGGGATCGCGTGATGACCGGCCTCGCCGAACGATGCGGCGCGGCCGCGGGCGGGAGATGACGAGCGATGGCGTCAGCCCGAATCCTGGGCCCGCGCCGTGCCGTCCCGCTCGGGGGCCGCTGGGAGGTCGCGAGGCTGCCACCCGGTTCGGCGCTTGATCCGCAGGCTCTTGACGCCCGGCAGGCCCGCTGGATTCGCTCCGAGAGCCCGCTGCCGGTCGCGGCGGCTCTGCGGGCCGCCGGCGAGGGGACGTCCGATCGGATGATCGATCTCGACGCGGACGATTGGTGGTATCGCTGCCGGTTTTCGGCCGGCTCCGGGGTTCGCCGCATGACGTTCGGCGGACTCGCCACCATCGCCGACGTGTGGCTGAACGGCCGGCTCGTCCTGCAGTCGGACAACATGTTTCTCGCGCATATCGTGGAGCTCGACGGCGCCATCCGGCCCGACAACGAGCTCCTCCTGCGCTTTCACGCGCTCGCGCCGCTGCTCGCTCCGAAGCGCCCGCGTCCCCGATGGCGTGCACAGCTCGTCTCGCACCAGGCCCTCCGGTGGTACCGGACCTCCCTGCTCGGGCGGATGCCGGGCTGGTGCCCGCCGATCGCGCCGGTCGGCCCGTGGCGCCCCATTTCCCTCGAGTCGTCGGCCTTCGCGATCGAGCGCGCCGCGGTTCACGCACGGATCGACGGTGAGGACGGCGTCGTCAGCGTCGATCTTCAGGTGAGGACGACTGACGGCGCGCGCGCCGGCGTCGCAGGCGCCGTGAGCGTCGGCAACTGCACGCAGTCTGTGACCGGGACGCGGCGCGCGGACGGTTCGTACGATCTGTCGGCGCTCGTCCGCGTGCCGCGGCCGGAGCGGTGGTGGCCTCACACACACGGCCGCCCGGCCCTGTACGGCGTGCGCGCATCGCTCGGCGTCGACTCGGCGGCGGAGGCGGTCGACCTCGGAGGCGTCGGCTTCCGAACGCTCCAGCTCGATCGCGGCACCGACGGCCAGGCGTTCGGTCTCGTCCTGAACGGCGTGCCGGTGTTCTGCCGTGGCGTCTGCTGGACTCCGCTGGATCTCCATCGGTTGCTCGTGGACGAGTCGGCGTACCGCACGGCGCTCGAGCGCCTGCGCGACGGGGGCATCAACATGATCCGCGTCCCCGGCACGATGACCTACGAGGCCGACGCCTTTCACGATCTCTGCGACGAACTCGGCATCCTGGTGTGGCAGGACTTGATGTTCGCCAGCATGGACTACCCCTGGACCGACGAGGGCTTCCGGCGAAGCGCGACGCTCGAGGCGGCGCAGGTGCTTCGGGCGCTGCAGTCGCGGCCGTCGCTCGCCGTCGTCTGCGGCAACAGCGAGGTCGATCAGCAGGCGGCGATGTTCGGCCTGGATGCCGCAACGCGATCCAACCCGGCCGGCGACGAATCGCTCGGCGCGCTCGCGCGGGAGATCGCGCCCGACGCGGTCTGGCTGCCGACGACCCCGATCGGCGGGACGTTCCCGTTTCAGGTGAACAGCGGCGTCAGCCACTACTACGGGGTGGGCGCCTATCGCCGCCCGCTCGACGACGCGCGGCGCGCCGGGGTGCGGTTCGCGGCCGAGTGCCTCGCGTTCTCGAACGTTCCTGACGAGCCGACCGTGGCCCTCGTGTTGAGTGGGAGATCCGGCATCGGACACGATCCGCGATGGAAGGCGCGCGTGCCGCGCGATCGCGGCGCGGCCTGGGACTTCGAAGAGGTGAGGGACCACTACGTCGAACGGCTCTTCGGCGTCCCGTCCCTCGCGCTTCGCTCCCGCGATCCGGAGCGCTATCTGACGCTCGGCCGCATCGCGACCGCAGAGGCGATGCTGCGGACGTTCGCCGAATGGCGCCGGCCAGGGTCGACCTGTCGTGGCGCGCTGGTCTGGCTCGCACAGGATCTCGAGCCGGGTGCGGGATGGGGAATCGTCGATTCCACGGGCCGCCCGAAGGCAGCGTATTGGTATCTCAAGCGCGCGCTCGCGCCGATCGCGCTCCTGTTCGCCGACGAGGGGCTCAACGGATTGTGGCTGCACGTCGTCAACGACTCGGTGGACGCGGTCGCCGGCAACCTGCAGCTCACCGTCTACCGGGACGGGCTGCCGCATGGTGCGCCGGATCACCGCGGGATCCATGTGGCGCCGCGCGGCTTTGCATCCCTTCACGTCGACGCGCTCGCGGGCGGCTTTCGCGATCTCACGGACGCCTATCGCTTCGGACCGCGCGCGCACGATCTGGTTGCCGCGACGCTGCGCGACCGGGCGACAGGCACGCTGCTCGCCGACGCCTGCTATTTCCCCGGGACGCTGCCGCCCGACGAGCGGGACATCGGGCTCGCGGCCCGCGTCGAACCGGCGCCGGGCGGCTTCGCGCTGTACCTCGAGACGAGACGGTTCGCGCATGCGGTGTCGATCGGGTTCGATCAGTTCACGCCGGACGACAATTATGTGAGCGTCGAACCTGGACAGACCAGATGCATCCGGCTGGCGGCGCAAGCGCGCGGGGCGGCGCCGCGGGGCAGCGTGTCGGCGTTGAACGGCCGTGCGATATCAGTCGCGGCGGAGCCGGTCGATGTCACCTGAGACCGCGCACCACGAAGCGCTGGTCACCGCAGCCGCCCGGTTCATCCCGGGGGACGAGGGACGTCCGCTGTTCGTCTGGCACCATGCGCCGGCTGCGGATCTGCGTAGAGGTGCCGGCGTCGTGCTGTGTCCCCCGCTCGGCTACGAGTACATGTCGGCGTATCACGCGTGGAGAATCCTCGCGGATTCGATCGCCCGGACCGGGTTCGACGTGCTGCGGCTCGACTACGACGGGACGGGCAATTCTGCCGGCGACTACGCCGACCCCCATCGCGTCGACGCCTGGCTGCGCAGCGTCCGGCACGCCATGGCCGTCGCCCGCGACCTGTCCGCTTCCCGCAGCGTAGCGCTCGTCGGTCTTCGCGCGGGCGCGCTGCTCGCGCTGCATGCGGGGGCGGGGGCGGACGTCGATCGTCTGGTGCTGTGGAGTCCGTTCGCGTCCGGCTCCGAATGTGCGCGGGAAACAAGAGCTCTCGCCGCGTTGAGCCGGCAGGACCACGCCGTCGCCGACGATCCGCCCGACGAACTGAACGTCGCCGGACATGCGATCAGCAGAAGCACGCTGGATGGCCTCTCCACCCTGACGCCAGGCGCGATCGCGGCCTGCCCCGCCCGCGACGTCCTCATCGTCCACCGCGACGGTCGGACGCCGGTTTCGGCCGTTGCGCCGACGCTCACGCAGCTCGGGTGTCGTGTCACGGAGATTCGTCCGGACGGCACGGAGGCGATGCTCGTGCCGCCGCAGCTCGCGACGGTTCCAGAGGCCCCGATCCGCGCGATCGTCGACTGGCTTGCGGCCTGGCCTGTCTGTTCGACGAACCGCCGGCGCGCCGCGTCCTCTGACGCCGGGCATCACGCTTCGCGCGTCGATGGCGTTCTCGAACGGACCGTCCGCTTCGGTCGAAACGAGCGGCTGTTCGGGGTGCTCGGCACACCGCACCGACCGGGCTCTCGTGCCGCGATCGTCTTCTTCAACACCGGCGTCGAACATCACATCGGTCCGCACCGGATGTACGTCCCGCTCGCGCGTCAGTGGGTCGCGTCCGGGCACGTCGTGCTGCGATTCGACATCGGCGGCATCGGCGACAGCGCGCCCCCTCCGGGCGCGACGGCACAAGTCGCCTACCCGTCGCACATGTTCGACGATGCGCGGGCGGCCATCGAGTTCCTGCGAACGTCGGCGCCAGGTCGACCGGTCGTGGGCGTCGGCCTGTGCTCCGGCGCGTGGCTGGCCTTTCGCGCCGCAGCCGACGGCGTCGAGGTCGACGCCGTCGCGGCGATCAATCCACCGCTTTACCTGCGCGAGCCGGATGGTGGAGCGAAATGGCTGGCCGAGGGGCGTGAGCTCGAACGGTATCGGCAGTCGATTCGCGCCCCGCAGAAATGGGCGAAGGCGCTGCGCGGGCAGGCGTCGATTTCAGCCTTCACTCGCACCGTGACAGAAGCGCTGTCGCGACGGCTCGCGCACCGTTTCAGCGCCGCGTTCGCTCATACACCGCCCGAGGGCCTCGCGCGCGATCTCGTGGCCATCGCTGGCCGTCGAATCCGGACGCTGTTGGTCTTCAGCGCTTGCGGCGACGGACTTGCCTACTTCGAAGCCCATGCGCAACGCGCGGTCCGGAACCCGGCCGTCCAGGAGACGATCCGCTCCGTGGTGGTGGACGGCGCGGGCCATTCGTTCCGGCCGCGGGCGGCACAACATCGGGTCCGCGAACTTCTCACGACGTTCGTCGGCGAACTCGGTGGCGGCGCCGACGCGGATGTCCTGGCCGACCCGCCGCCAGTCTGAGACGATATCGACATGGCGGATGCCCAAGCACCTGTCGCACCGCCACTCGTCTCAGTCGCGACGTGGGCCGAGGGATTGTGCGCCCCTGCTAGCGAACGGCGGAGCTCTGCGGGAGCGCATCGCGCCGCCGCGGCCGGGGGCGGAAGATCGACGACCGAATCACGAGCCAGATCGCCGGCAGCACGACGAGCGAATAGGTGAGCATGTGGCCGAACGGGCTGTCCGGGCCCCATGCCTCGGTACGATCGTGGATGAGGGCGCTCGCAGGCAGGAAGTTCTGCTCGGCCATTTCATGCACGCCCCGAATCGTCAGCTGCACGACGAACACGAAGAGGAAGATCGCGGTCGCCTGGAAGAAGAGCATGAGGTTGACGCGGTGGCCGTAGCGGGACCACATCCAGGCCACCGCGGCGGCGCCGGCGACGCCGGCCGCGGCGCCCACGGCCAGGTTCAGCGTCTCCCTGAGCTGCAGGAGCAGCAGTGCCGTCTCCATGCCCTCGCGCGTCACCATGAGGACCGTGAACAGGAAGACGCCCGCGAAGGCCCCCGCGCCTGGCCGGCCGCTGGACGAGTAGAGCCGCCCCTCGATATCGCGCCTCATGTGCCGTCCGGCGCGCCACATGTGGACCACCATCCAGGTGACCGAGACGGCCGCCACGATGGCCAGCGGCCCGTCGAGCCACTCCTGGTTGGCCGCGTGGTACAGCAGGTACCCGCCACCCAGGCTCAGGGCGACCGCCGCCGCAATGCCCCAGTGGACCGCTCGCGCCAGCTGGACGCGGCCTGACTTCCGGAGGTACGACAGGCTGATAGCGACAATCAGGAAGGCCTCGAGACCCTCGCGGAGCGTGATGACGAACGCTTGCAGCATGGCCGATGAAGTGTGCTGGATCGGGTCTCGAAAACGAGACTCAGTCTCAATATAGCCAGCGTACATGTCCGATATCCGACCTGTCAACTCGGCATTTGTCAGCCGTTGTACCCGCCTGAGCCAACGGACCTCCCGCGCGCGATAAGATGCCCGCTCCCTTTTCAGGAGCGCCCCGATGACCCGAACCCGTCCGCTGCCCGGCCTGCTGTTTGCGCTCGCGACCGCCTTGTCCGCCGCGGCTCCCGCCGCCCAGGACGCTCCCCTGCGGCCCGGGACCCTCGCCGGCCTCAGCTTCCGCACCATCGGGCCGGCTGCCATGAGCGGCCGCGTCGTCGACCTCGCGGTCGTCGAATCCAACACCAGCACGTACTACGTCGCCAGCGCCACCGGCGGCGTCTGGAAGACGACCGACAACGGCACCACGTTCGTTCCGGTGTTCGAGCACGAGGCGGTCGCGTCGGTCGGCTGCGTGACGGTCAGCCAGTCCAGCCCGGATGTCGTGTGGGTCGGGACCGGCGAGGCCACGAACCGGCAAAGCTCGGGATGGGGCAACGGCGCCTACAAGTCGGTCGACGCCGGCCGGACGTGGACGAACATGGGCCTCCGCGACAGCGAGCATATCGGCCGCATCGTCCTCCATCCGACCAATCCGGACACCGTGTACGTCGCCGCGCTCGGGCACCTGTGGGGGCCGAACAAGGAACGCGGTCTGTACAAGTCGATCGACGGCGGAAAGACGTGGACGGCCTCGCTGCAGCTGGACGAGGACACCGGCGTCAGCGACGTCGCCATGGACCCCTCCGACCCGAATATCCTGTATGCGGCGGCGCACCAGCGGCGGCGGCGCGCGTACGGGTTCGACGGCGGCGGTCCGGGCAACGCGCTCTATAAGACCACGGACGGCGGCTCCCACTGGAAGAAGCTGACCGGCGGGCTTCCCTCGGGCGAGCTGGGTCGCATCGGCATCTCGATCTATCGCAAGAACCCGAGCGTCGTGTACGCCTCGGTCGAGCAGGGCCTTCGCTACAACGCGTCGACCGCATACGAGGAGCGGCAGGGCGGCATCTACCGGTCTAACGACAAGGGCGAATCGTGGCGGTTGATGGGCGACTGGAACCCGCGACCGACCTACGCCAGCCAGATCCGCGTCGACCCGAACGACGACAGGCGGATCTACATGGTCAGCTACAGCTACTCCGACGACGGCGGCAAGACATTCGTGTCGCCGCGACAGTCGCTGCACGGCGACGATCGGATGGTCTGGATCGACCCGCACGATTCGCGCCACCTGCTCAAGGCCGACGACGGCGGCGTCGGCGTGTCGTACGACCGCGGCGTGAAATGGATCTACGTCACGTCGCTGCCGATCAGCCAGTGGTACCACGTCGCCGTCGACATGCGGCGCCCGTACTGGGTGTACGGCGGGCTGCAGGACAACGGGTGCTGGCGCGGCCCCAGCGCGACCTCCTACACGAGCGGCGTGGACAGCGGCGACTGGATCCGGACGTGCGGCGGCGATGGCTTCAAGGCCCTCGCCGATCCGAACGACGACAGCACCTTCTATTCCGAGTCTCAGTACCTCGGGCTGCTGCGGAACAACTCGATTTCCAATGAGCAGCGCGATATCCGCCCCGGCGACCGGCAGGGCCACATCGAAGCGCGGCGCAACTGGAAGACGTGGGGCAGGCGGGGCGCCGTCGAGCCGGAGCTCGGCAACGCGATGGCGCCCGCCAACTGGGACGCGCCCTTCATCCTGTCGCCGTTCGACTCCGACACGCTGTACGCGGGGACGAACCGGTTGTGGAAGAGCACCGACCGTGGAGACACGTGGACCTCGCTCGGCGATCTCACGACCCAGGTCGACCGCAGCACGCTGCGCATCATGGGGCGGCTGCCGGGCCCGACCACCCCCGCGCTCGACGACGGCATCCCGTACTACCCGACCCTCACCGAGATCGCGGAGTCGCCGCTCAAGCGCGGGCTGCTCTACGTCGGCACCGACGACGGCAACGTCCAGGTATCGCAGGATGACGGGCGGCACTGGGCCGACGTGAGGCGGCGCTTCGCGGGCCTCCCCGAGAGCATGTGGGTGTCGGGCATCGAGGCGTCGCGGCACGACGCGGCGACCGTCTACGTGTCGTTCGACGGTCACCGCAGCAACGACTTCGGCAACTACCTGTATCGCTCGACCGATTCCGGCGCCACGTGGACGTCGATCGTCGGCGACCTGCCGCCAGCGCGGGTCATCCACGCCGTGCACGAGGATCCGAAGAACCCGCGCTTGCTCTACATCGGCACCGAGCACGGCCTCTACCTGACCAACGATGCCGGCCGGCACTGGATTGCGTTCGGAAGCAACCTGCCGCGCGTGCCGGTCAACGACCTGGTCGTCCATCCCCGCGACAACGACCTGGTGCTGGCGACCCACGGTCGCGGCGTCTGGATTCTCGACGACATCGCGTCGCTGCAACAGCTGACGGGGGAGGTCATGGCCCGCCCGGCGCATCTCTTTCCGGTGCGCGCCGCCGAGGAGATACGCTACTTCAACCCGAGGGCGCACGAAGGCGACCTGGTCTTCCACGGTCAGAATCCGCCCGCCGGCGCGATCGTGGACTTCTACCTGCGCGCGCCCGACCCGGCGGCCACGCTGACCGTCCGCGACGCGGCCGGGGCGACCGTCGCGACGCTCCACGTGGCGGGTGCCGCCGGTATCAACCGGGCGGTCTGGAACCTGAGGAGCGATCCCCTGCCGCCCCCCGAGGCGTCCGAACCCGGCCGGCGGGCGCAGCCGTTGCCCGGCCCGCTGGTGCTGCCGGGTCGCTACACCGTCAGGCTGTCTGCGGGCGGCGGCAGCACCGAACAGCCGGTCGACGTGAAGGACGATCCACGAATCCAGGTGGGCGCGGCCGAACGGCAGGAATGGAACGCGGCGCTCACCGCGATCGCGGACCTGTATCGCTCGGCGACGGCGCTGGTCGATCGGGTGAACGAGCGGGGCGCGTCCCCCGACGACGAGGCCGGACGGCCGGCGCGCGAGCTGCGGGCGCGCATCACCACCCTGTACCGATCGCTCGGAGACTCGACCGGGCGGCCGACGGCCGACCAGCGTTCGCAGATGGAATTCTACCGGACGGAGCTCGATGCGCTGACGAAACGAGCCGGACGATAGTCGCCTTTTCCCGGGTCCGCTCGCACGAACACAGCCGTTGCGTTAAGCTGGGATCATGAGATCCCCAGCGGCCCTCGTGTTCGCGGCGCTCGTGTCCGGCGGCGTCGTGGCGGCGCAGCAGCCGACCTTCCGCACGCAGACGGCCCTGGTGTCGGTCTTTGCGACGGTGACCGACGCGCAGAACCGTCTCGTCCCGAACCTGACGAAGGCCGATTTCGAGGTGTTCGACAACGAGAAGCCGCAGCCGATCGAGCTGTTCCACAACGAGGTGCAGCCGATCACCGTCATCGTCATGCTGGACACGAGCGCGAGCATGACCGAGTCGATCGATCTGCTGCGGCAGGCGGCCGAGCAGTTCGTGATCCGGCTGCTGCCCGACGACAAGGGGCGCGTCGGGGCGTTCAACGACAAGATCCAGTTCAGCTCGAAGTTCACGTCCGATCGCGACGAGCTCGCCGGCGACCTCCGGGACCTCGACTACGGCAACGGCACGCTGTTGTACGACGCCCTCGCGGCGAGTATTGACGAGCTGAAGGGGATCGAGGGACGGAGGGTCGTGCTGGTGTTCACCGACGGCGACGACACCGAGAGCCACGCCAGCCTGGGCAATGTCATCGACCGCGCGCGGGCCGAGGACGTCATGGTCTACGCCATCGGGCTGGAGAGCTCGTTCTTCAACGGCGTCCAGGTGGTGCACACGCGCCCGGACCGCGGGTTGAAGAAGCTGGCGGACGAGACCGGGGGCGGCTACTTCGAGCTGAAGCGCACGAACGACCTGGCGCCGACCTTCACCCACATCGCGTACCAGCTCCACAGCCAGTACGTGATCGGCTTCGTACCTCCCGCACTCGACGGAAAGGTCCACAAGGTGTCGGTGAAGGTGAAGCAGCCAGGCATGACCGCGCGTGCGCGTCGCAGCTACCTGGCTACTGCCGGGAAGGAATCCGAACGGAAGTGACCCGCGATGGCTCGCGGTCTTCGTCCTTACACGAGCATCGCCGCGACGATGACGACGACGAGAAGCAGACCGACCACCATCTCCGCCGTCGACGAGAACGTCCAGTCATACATTGCCGTCCACCTGCCTTTCATCGGATTAGACGGACGGCATCGAACAAAGGTTTAGTCGAGACGTGACCACGCTGTCCGAACAGGAATTCCGCATCAGGAGCGACGAGGCGCTCGAGGCCGCCGAGCGGGCGCTCCTGCCGCTGGCCGATCAGGAGGGCTTCGAGATCGAGCTCGCCAACGGCGTCCTGAATCTGGTCTTCGAAGAGCCGTCCGAGACCCGCTTCGTCGTCAGCCCGAACGCCCCGGTGCGCCAGATCTGGGTGTCCGCGCTCGCCAGAAGCTACAAGCTGTCGTGGACGCCGGAGATCTCGGCGTTCGCCATCGACGGCGAGCCGCTGGCGCTTCTGCTCGATCGGCTGGCGCGACAGCATCTGCGGAGCTGAGTCGGCTCGACGATATCCTCGCGCGTTCCTGTCCGCTGCCGCTCGCCGTCCGGCCTACAACCGGAACCCGTTCGCGAGCGGGTCCGACTCGTCGATGATGAACGTGTGTTCCCCCGTGATCCAGGCCGAGCCCTCGATCTCGGGCACGATCGCCTCGTGCGGGCCGACCATCGTCCGGCCCGCCACGCGGCCGCGGAACCGCGTGCCGATCAGGCTCTCATGGATGAACGGCTTGTCGTCCGACAGCAGTCCCATCGCGTCCACGACCGCCATCACGGCCGCGGTGCCGGTGCCGCAGGGCGATCGGTCGACCTCGGCGTCGGCAAAGACCGTCACATTGCGCAGGTCGCTGCCCTCGTCGTCGGGTGGACCGGTGAAGATGGTGCCGTAGATGCCGGCGAGCTCCTGCTCGAGCGGGTGGAGGACCTGGTGCGTCGCCTCGATCGCCCGCTTGATCTCCATTCCCATCCGCCGAAGCTCCGGCAGCCGGGACGGGTGGACCCTCAGGCCGGCCGATTCGCTGTCGACGATGGCGTAGAAGGCCCCCCCGAACGCCACGTCGGCGCGGACGACCCGGCCCGCCGCGTGGACCGAGAGGCCCGGATACAGTACGAACGACGGGACGTTGAGGAAGGCGACGCTCTCGACCCGAATGCGGTCCGGCCCATCCGCCCGCTGAACCTTCGCCCGCGCGCGGACGATCCCGGCAGGCGTGTCGTACACCACGGCCGTGCCGTCGCCGCCCGGCATGAGCAGCCCGCGTTCGAGCGCAATGGTCGTCACGGCGATGACGCCGTGGCCGCACATCGTGCTGTAGCCGTCGTTGTGCATGAAGAGCACGCCCGCGTGGGCGCCGGGCGAGACCGGTTCGGTGAGGACCGCGCCGTACATGTCGGCATGGCCCCGAGGCTCGAGCATCAGCGCGCGCCGGAGGGGATCGGCATGCTGTTTCACCCAGTTGCGCCGCGCGAGCAGCGTCGGGCCCTGGGGAGAAGGAAAACCGCCGACGACGAGCCGCAGCGGCTCCCCGGCCGCGTGGGCGTCGATTGTCTTGACGCGGATCATGCGGTAGAACTGTAGCACCGCGCGGCCGCCCCGGCCGCCACCGATCGATGAGGGCCTTCTATTCCGACGTCTTCGTGCTGCCGTTGCCGGAGACGCATCGGTTTCCGATGCGGAAGTACCGCCGTCTGCGCGAGCGGCTCGTCGAGGAACGGGTGCTCGCGGCCGGCGACCTGCGCGTCCCGGCCGCCGCGGCGTGGGACGACCTGCGGCTCGTCCACGATCCGTCGTACGTGGAGGCAGTCGCCACCGGCGCGCTCTCGCCGGAGATGCAGCGGCGCATCGGGTTTCCCTGGTCGCCGCAGATGGTGGAGCGATCGCGGCGGTCGGTCGGCGCCACCCTGGCGGCGGCACGCGAGGTGCTCGCGGCCGGACTGCCCGGCGGCCGGGCCTTCGACGTCGCCGCGAACCTCGCCGGCGGCACCCATCACGCGTTCCGCGATCGGGGCGAGGGCTACTGTGTGTTCAACGACGTCGCGGTAGCGGCCAGCGCGCTCTGCCGCGATGGCGCGATCGCGCGCGCGCTCGTGATCGACTGCGACGTCCACCAGGGGAACGGCACCGCGTCCATCTTCCGCGATGAGCCGGCGGTCTTCACCCTGTCGCTCCACGGCGCGAACAACTATCCGTTCCGGAAGGAGCGGAGCGACGACGACGTCGCGTTCGAGG
Organism: uncultured Acidobacteriota bacterium; assembly: GCA_963840225.1. Taxonomy (GTDB): domain Bacteria; phylum Acidobacteriota; class Vicinamibacteria; order Vicinamibacterales; family CAVVIG01; genus JBLMXQ01. Next base: position 843,769 of record CAWIYH010000002.1, on the reverse strand, counting down.
ATGGCACCCTCGACGACGCGTATCTCGCCGCGCTCGACCGCCACCTGACGTCCGCCCTCGACGCCCACCGGCCCGACATCGTCTTCTACCTCGCGGGCGCCGACCCGTTCGAGGGCGACCGGCTGGGACGTCTCAAGCTGACGATCGACGGCCTCCGGGCCCGCGACCGTCTCGTGTTCGCCGCCTGCCGCGAGCGGGCCGTCCCCGTGACGGTGACGATGAGCGGCGGGTACGCGCCCGACATCGATGCCATCGTCACGATCCACGTCAACACGATTCGCGAGGCGATCGGCGCACGGTCGTCGGCCGCCCGCCCGCGCCGGCCGGCCCTGGACCTCGCGTCCAGCGCGGCTTCCCTGACACCATGATCAACTTCCTGCTGCTCTCCGAAGCCGACGTCGCCTCCGTGCTGACGATGGATGACCTGATCGAGACGATGGCGTCGGCGCTGCGCCGATTCTCGACCGGACGCGTCGAGCAGCCGGTGCGAACCGTCATCCCGGTGAACGGCGACCATGCGTTCTTCGCGTCGATGCCCGCGCTGGCGCGGAATCCCGAGGCGCTCGGCGCCAAGCTGGTGACCGTCTTCGGCGGCAACGCCGCGCGCGGCCTGCCGTCCCACCTCGCCACGATCGTCCTTCTCGATCCGGAAACCGGCGCCCTGCTCGCACTGCTCGACGGTCGCTACATCACCGAAGCGCGCACCGGAGCCGTCTCTGCGGTCTCGTCGCGCCTGCTGGCGCGCCCCGGGGCGTCTTCGCTCGGCATCATCGGGTCGGGAGTCCAGGCGCGAAGCCATCTCGAGGCGCTGACGCGCGTGCACCAGCTGCGCCACGTGACGGTCTGGAGCCCGAGCGGCGAGCGCCGCCGCAAGTTCGCGGAGGAGGTCGCGCCGCACGCACCGTGTCCCGTCAAGGCCGTGGATCACGCCGGCGAGGCGGTCGTCGGCGCCGACCTCATCGTTCTGGCGACATCCTCGCCGGTGCCCGTCCTCGAAGACGGCTGGGTCAAGCCGGGCGCCCACGTCATGGCGGTCGGCGCCTGCCGTCCGACGCAGCGGGAAATCGATCCGGCGCTCACGGCGCGATCCCGCCTGTTCGTCGACTCGCGCGCCGCCGCGCTCGTCGAGTCGGGAGATGTCGTGCTCGGCATCGCCGAGGGACGGTTCGGCCCGGATCACATCGTCGCCGAGATTGGGGACCTGGAGAACGGGACGCGCGGCCGCCGCGACGATCGGGAGATTACGATCTTCAAGTCGCTCGGGCTCGCGGTCGAGGACGTGACCGCGGCGGACCTCGCCTACCGCCGAGCCGCCGAGCGGGGCATCGGGCAGAAGCTCGTCATCTGAGGAGCCGATCAATTCGTCGCCGTCAGCTCCTTCTCCTGATCGGCGAGCCATTTCTGGAACTCGTCCTGACTCTGCACGGTGACGAAGCCGCGCATCCGATAGTGGCCGAGGCCGCAGAGCTGCGAGCAGGTGATCTCGTAGTCGCCCGCCCGCGTGGGCGTGAACCACACCGGAATCTCCATGCCGGGAATGGCGTCCTGCTTCACGCGCATCTCGTAGATGGCGAAGCTGTGGATGACGTCCTTCGTGGACAGGTGAATCAGGATGGGCTCGTCGACCGGCAGGTTGAGCTGGTTGATCGTGGTGATGTCGTCCTTCCCATTCGGATCGCTGCGATCGAGTCCGAGCGGATTCTCCGCCGACACCAGCTTGACGTCGGTGCGGCCGAACTTTCCGTCGGGACCCGGGTAGTGGACGTTCCACGCGAACTGTTCGCCGACCACGCGGACGACGACGGCGTCCTTCTCCGGCGGAAAGTCCCTGACGCGGCGGGCCCAGGCGGGAATGGCGTAGCCGACGAGCAGGAGCACTTCGACGACGGCCACGCCGACCTCGACGTACTTGGACAGGTGCCCCTTCGCGCCCGAGTAGCTGGCGGTCGGATTGGCCCCCCGGCGGAACCGGAACAGGGCGAAGACGAAGTAGATGCCCCAGCCGATGAACAGGACGAACATCAGCCAGTGCATGAGCACGATCATCTGGTCGATCTCGGCCGCGTGCGCCGAGGCTTCAATCGGCAGTCCCAGCAGCTTCAGCATCGCGCCGTTCCCTCCGACGCGATCGCCTGAGCCGCGCCGACCTCGGCGGCCTCGGCCGCGCTGGCCTTGCGCATGAGGTGCACGACGAAGCCGCCGAAGCCGGCAAGCACCACACCCGTGATGCCGAGCATGACGAGGATGCTCATGTTCATCGCGTACGCCATGGGCGAGTCGCTCTGACCGAAGCACACCGGACAGGCCAGCGCCGCACGCGGCGCCGCGACGAACAGAACGGTCCACAAGGTCTTGCGCACGTCCGTCCCCCTTAGCCCTGAACCCCGACCCCTTTTGTCTGAGCGCCTTCTGGCGCTTCCTACCGATAGCCCTTCGTCTTCCGCTGGAACGCCGCGCCGTAGACGCCCAGCGCGGCGCCCGTCACGAGCGAAAGGCCGGCGGCCACGGCGTAGGCGGCGTCGTGGGCGGCGCGATACTGGCCCGCGGCCCATGCCGCGAAAAACGCCGTCAGCACGACCGAGAGCGCGATGAACACCAGGTGGAACAGGCGCAGCGACATCCCGATCACCGCGCCTGCGAAATCGCCGTGCCGATGTGATCGGCCATCGTCAGCACAGGAATGAAGATGAGGGCGATGAAGAAGACGACCGTGAGGAGCAGCGCCCCGTAGATCCACTGCTTCTCGTGGCTGAGGTGCATGAACACGCTCGCCACCATCGATCCCTTCACGCTGGCGATGACCAGCGCGACCGTAATCGCGATCGGAACGGCGAAATGCAGCTGGTTCGCGCCCACGGTCAGGATGGTGCAGATCAGGAGCGCGCCGAACACGACCAGGTAGCTGCGAACGCTCTTCTTGACTTCCGCCGGATCGGAATGCATTCACGTCTCCATGGCGGGCAATGACCGGCCCGCCCGACGATACGTCGCCCGCGAGGGCGCCGCGCGCTAGAGCAGGTACAGCACCGGGAACAGGAAGATCCAGACGAGGTCGACGAAGTGCCAGTACAGGCCGGTCGTCTCGATCCGGTTCGTGAACTGATCCGGGTTGGTCTTCCACAGCTTGGCGCCCGGCCCGAGGAAGTACGCCATCACGATCATCCCGCCGAGGATGTGGAGGCCGTGCAGCCCGGTGAGCGTGAAGTAGATCGCGAAAAAGGTGTCGTGCCAGGGCCCCTGGCCCGCCTCGAAGTGCTCCTTGTACTCGAAGTACTTGTTGACGAGGAAGACCGCCGCGAGGACGAAGGTCGCGCTCAGGTACAGCCGGTGCCTGGCCCAGTCGCGCATCTTCAGCGACGCCCAGGCCATCACCATCGTCACCGACGAGCTGATCAGGATGATCGTGTTGATCGTCCCCAGCTTGACGCTCAGCTCGCCGTGCGGCCACTCGGGCGCCCCCACGCGCAGCAGGATGTAGGACGAGAACAGGGCGCCGAACAGCATGACCTCGGAGGCGAGGAACAGCCAGATGCCCAGCTTGCCGTTGGTCAGCCCGGTGTCGGGCCGTGCTTCGACGGTGTACGGGATGTTCATGCTAGGCGCGCTCCGGCTCGAACTGCGGCGTGAAGTCGCTCTTGGCGCCCGGCACGCTGTACCTGGTACGGGCCGCGGTAGACGATCGGCTCGGTCAGGAAGTTGCCGTGGCCGGGCGGCGAGGGCGCCGACCACTCGAGCGTCGTCGCATCCCACGGATTCTCGGCGACCTTGCGGCCCCACTTGATGCTGGCGAAGAAGTTGACGATGAACGGCAACTGAAAGAGCCCCAGTCCCCAGGCCGCGAACCCGATGACCACGTTCCACTTCAGCAGGCTCTGGTTGTGCGCGTACTGCATGCCGCCGTCGTACATCCGGCGGTTCATGCCGCCCAGACCTTCGATGAACATCGGCATGAATACCAGGTTGATGCAGATAAACGAGCCCCAGAAGTGAATCTGCCCGAGGAGGTCGTTCATCCGCCGGCCGGTCGCCTTGGGGAACCAGTAGTACACGCCGGCGAACAGCGCGAAGAGCGTGCCGGGCGCGACGACGTAGTGGAAGTGCCCGATGACGTAGTAGGTGTCGTGGAGGTGGATGTCGGACGGCGCGAGGCCGAGCGGCAGCCCGGTCAGCCCGCCGATGCCGAACATCGGCAGGAACGCCAGCGCGAAGAGCATCGGCGTCGTGAACCGGATCGACGCGCCCCAGAGCGACAAGAGCAGCGCCGTCAGGATGACGACCGATGGAATCGAGATGATCATCGTCGTCGTCTGGAAGAACGAGCTCATCGCCGTTCCCATGCCGGTCATGAACATGTGGTGCGCCCACACGATGAACGACATGAAGCCGAGAAACACCACCGAGTACACCATCGCCTTGTAGCCCCACAGCGGCTTGCGCGTGTTGTTGGCGATGACCTCGGCGACGATGCCCATGGCCGGCAGGATGAGGACGTACACCTCGGGATGCGCGAGGAACCAGAACAGGTGCTGCCAGAGCAGCGGGCTGCCGCCTCCGCTCACCTGCAGCACCTTGCCGCTCACGACGAGCCCGCTCGGCAGGAAGAAGCTGGTGCCGGCCACGCGGTCCATCAGCTGCAGCACGCCCGCGGCCTCGAGGGGCGGGAACGCGAGCAGCAGGAGGAACGCCGTCACGAGCTGCGCCCAGACGAAGAAGGGCAGCCGCATGAAGCTCAGGCCTTTGGCGCGCAGCTGGACGATCGTGGTGATGAAGTTCACCGACCCGAGCAGCGACGAGGTGATCAGGAAGATCATCCCGATCAGCCAGATCGTCTGGCCGGTGGTGGCGATATCCGCGAGCGGCGTGTAGGAGGTCCAGCCGGACTGCGCCGCGCCGCCGGGCGCGAAGAAGCCGGTCAGCATCGTCACGCCGCCCAGGAAGTACACCCAGTAGCTCATCATGTTGAGCTTGGGGAACGCCATGTCGGGCGCGCCGATCTGCAGCGGCATGACGAAGTTGCCGAAGCCGCCGACCGCCAGCGGCACGACGCCGAGGAACACCATGATGGTGCCGTGCATCGCGCCGAGCTGATTGTAGAACTCGGGGAGCATGATGCCGCCGGGCGCCTTGTCGGGCCCGAACCAGCTCCCGATGAGCGGAATGGGCCGGCCCGGATAGGCCAGCTGCCACCGCATGATCATCATCAGGGTGAAGCCGAAGAGCAGGAAAAGCAGGCCGGTGATCGCGTACTGGATGCCGATGACCTTGTGGTCAACCGAAAAGACGTACTTGCGCCAGAACCCCAGCTCTTTGTGGGCGTGCCCGTGCTCGCCGTGCCCGACTGTCCCGAACGTGGCCACGTTGTCCAACGCCGACTCCCTTCCGAGAATCGTCCCCCCGCCGCCGCCGGTAACGCCGAAATTGTGCCGGCAATTGTATGCAGAAGGGTCGAGGCGGCGCAAGCTTCGGCGTCCCAAGCTTCGTAAGATAGCGGCATGGGCCCCTGGCGCCGCTTCCCGCTCGCCGCGCTCGCCCTCGCCGCGATCGCGCCGGCGAGCGCGGCGGCCAATCCCGCGTCGGCGGCGCTCCGCGCGCGCGCGGCCGACGCGCTGTACAACCTCGATCGCGACCGCGCGCTCGCGACCTACCGGGAGGCGGTCGCAGCCGATCCGGGCGACCCGGCCGCCTTCCGCGGCGTCGCCAGCGCGCTGTGGCTGTCGATTACCTTCCGCCGCGGCAACATGACCGTGGACGACTACCTCGGGGGCGTCACCCGCCCGACGACCAAGGCTCCCCCACCCCCGGCTGCCACGGCCGCCGCCTTCCGCGACGCCATCGACCACGCCCTTGCCCTCGCCGACAGGCGCATCGAGGCCAACCCGAGTGATGCCGAGGCGCACTACCAGCGCGGGGCCGCCGTCGGACTCCGCGCGTCGTATGTGGCAACGGTGGACGGCAGTGTTCTGGGCGCCTTTCGCGCCGCACGCCACGCGTACGACGAGCACGAACAGGTGCTCGAGCTCGATCCCGGTCGAAAGGATGCCGGACTCATCGTCGGCACGTATCGATATGTGGTCGCCGTGCTCGCCCTCCCGCTCCGCTGGATGGCCTACGTTGCCGGGTTCGGCGGCGGCAAGGAGAAGGGCATCCATCTGGTCGAGGGCGCGGCGTCGTACGGCGGCGACAACCAGGCCGACGCCCGGTTCGCTCTCGTGCTCCTTTACAACCGGGAGCACCGCTACGACGACGCGCTGAAGGTGCTGGCGATTCTGCGCCGGCGCTATCCGCGCAATCGCCTCGTGTGGCTCGAAACCGGTTCGACCGAGCTGCGCGCGGGCCGGCCTGCCGACGCGGTGCGGGCGCTCGAGGAAGGCATGGCGCGCTTCGCCGACGATGCGCGCCCGCGCATGTTCGGCGAGGAGGCGCTCTGGCACTATAAGCGAGGCGCCGCGCGCGCCGGCGTCGGCCGCGCCGCCGACGCGGAACAAGATCTCCGCGCCGCCGTCAAACTGGAAGGCCGCGACTGGGTGCACGGACGCGCGCACCTCGAGCTCGGGAAGCTGGCCGCCAGGGCCGGACGGCAGGCCGAAGCCCGGGGCGAGCTCGAAGCGGCGATCGGGTTGAGCAAGGCCGACAACGACCTCGCGACCGCTGACGAGGCGCGCCGCCTCCTCAAGAAGTGAGGGTCCATGCCCAACGCCAGGAAAACCTGGATCTCCATCGTCCTTGCGGCCCTCATCATCGTCGTCGTCCTGGGGCTGGCCGTCATCGGCGGCGGCGCGTACTTCGTCTATCGACACGTACAGGCGCGGTTCGTGGGCGTCGACACGGCCGCCGCCGACTTCTCGCGCGAGCGGGCCCGCTTCGCCGGCCAGACGCCACTCATCGGCTTCGACGCCGACGATGAACCGGTCGTGAACCGGCCGCCTGGGTCCGCGCCGGAGCAGGAGGTCCGCGTGCTGCACGCGCTCGTGTACGACGCGAACGCTCACAAGCTGGTGCAGGCCGAGGTCCCGGGATGGCTGATCCGCCTCATGTCTGCCGGCGGCACGATCCGCATCGCCAACATCGATTTGAGCGGCAGCGAAGGCCGTGTCACCCTCGCCGACCTCGAACGCCATGGGCCCGGGCTGGTCCTGGATCGGCACACGAGCCGCGGCTCGCAGGTCCTCATCTGGGTTGAATAAAAAAGGGGACGGTCGACCGGGGACAGAAACCCGGAATCAGGCGCTTCTCCTGCGAGATCGGGCTGGCATGACGCTTGAACCCGGCTCCAGTGCCATGCGCCTCCGAGGAACGCCATGCTGAAGCGTTCGCACCTCGCACCGATTTGTCTGGTTGCCGCCGCGCTCTTTTCGGCGCCGGCGTGCGCACACGGCTATTACGGCTCCGATCGCGCGCCGCGGTACGACGTCGGCCGCCGTGCGTACGACAACGGGTATCGCGAAGGCCTCCAGCACGGCGAGAGAGACCGGCGCGACGGGCGCCGTTTCGATTACCGCCGTCAAAGCGACTACCGTCATGCCGACGAGGGATACAACCGCGGCTGGGGTGATCGCGACGACTACCAGCGAGCGTATCGACAGGGCTTCGCGGCAGGATACACGGAGGGCTACAACGGGGCGCGCGGCCCTTACGCGCCGGCGGCGCAGTACCCGCCGCCGCCCCCCGCCGGAGACTACGGCCGCGCGGAACGGCGCTCCGCCGCGGCCGACGTCGGCTTCAGGGACGGCTATGACGCCGGCCGCGACGACGCGCACGATCGCGACCGTCACGATCCGATCAGCGCGAAGCGCTATCGGTCTGGCGACCACGGATACCGGCGCGAGTTCGGCCCGCTCGACGAATACAAGCGGGAGTACCGCGCCGCGTTCCTTCAGGGGTACGACCGGGGCTATCGGGAGGGTCGGCGCTAGCGTCGCACGGTTGCGACGTCGCCGGGGCTCAGGACTGAGCCCCTGAGAACCCGAGGAAGCGGCGCACGCGGGACGCGAAGGACTCCGGAGTCTCGGGCTGCGCGGCGCCCGGCCCCGAAGCGCGGTGCGCCTCGAGCTCGGCGCGCCGCGTCGCCACCGCGGCGGTGATGCGGTCGACGGCCGCCGGGTTGGTCATCACGAACTGCCGGAAGCCTTCGAGCGTGATCTCGAGGAGCTCGCAATCTTCAGCCGCGGTGACCGTGGCCGTGCGCGGCTCGCCGGTCAGGACCGACATTTCCCCGAACACCTCGCCGCGCCGCAGGCGGGCCAGCGGTCCGGCGCCGCCGACGATGGTGACGAGCGCCTCCCCCCGCGCGACCACGAACATCGAGCTGCCCCTCTCGCCCTGGCGGACGATCGGCTCGCCGGCGGCGTAGATCCGCCGTGTGGCCAGCCGTGCGAGCGCCGCGCGCTGCTCCTCGTCGAGCGCGTCGAACAGGGCGGCCGAGCGGAGCACCGTCATGGCGCCTTCGTGGTCGCGGACCGGCTGCGGCGCGTCCTTGCGGACGTACACCTGAATCGGAAAGGGGATGCTGATCCCGCGGCGTCGGAAGATGTAGTAGATGCGGGTCCGGATTCGGTCGCGGACCTGCTGGTCGGCGCCGAAGTCGGTAATCCACACCCGCACCCGATAGTTGATGGAAGAGGCGGCGAAGTCGTCGACGAGGACCTCGGGCGGGTGGTCGGGCGCGAGCAGCGGCTCGTCGCGGACGGCTTCCAGAATCGCCGCACGGACCGCGCCGGGCTGGTCGTCGTAGCTCGCCCCCACTTCGACCTCGATGCGGGTGGCGAGCGACGGCTCCGAGTAGTTGGTGATCGTGTCGCGCGCCAGCACGCTGTTCGGCACGACGACGAAGTTGCCGGCCTTGGTGCGGATTTTCGTCGCGCGCCAGGTGATCTCGGCGACGCGGCCGTCGACGCCGCTGAGGGTCACCCAGTGCCCCACGCGAAACGGCTTTTCGACCTGGATCGCCAGGCCGGCGAACAGGTTGCCGAGCGTGTCCTGCAGCGCGAAGCCGACCACGACGGCGCCGACGGCGGTCGTCGCCAGGATGCGCTCGCGCAGGATGAGCGTGGCCGCAATCGCGAACAGCGCGATCACGATGGCGTCCTGGACGATGTGCGGGAAGCGGTCCGGGACGCGGTCCTCGCGCAGCGGATTGAGCGCCAGCGCGACGCCGGCGTTGATGACGCCGAGGGCGATGACGAGCGGGAACCAGGGCTCGGCCCAGAGCGCGAGCTCCCGGGAAGCCCAGCCGTATCTGGCGGCCGCCGCGGCGATCGTGGCGCCGGCAAACAGCACCGCCGACGCAAACAGGCGGCCGCGGAGGTGCCGGTTGACGCTGACCGCCCGGAGGAGGACCGCCGCGACGAGAAGAGCGCCCGCAGTGATCAGCGGGAGCTCCTTTCGGTCAGGGTCGGCAGGAAAAAGCCCCGGCCACGGCCGGGGCTGTTGTCGAGAGGAAATCTATGAGTCATGGTAGCGGTACGGGGATTCGAACCCCGGTCCCGTGGCTGAGAACCACGTGTCCTGACCCCTAGACGATACCGCCACTCGCCAGCAGGAAACCCTTATTTTATTGCGGAGAAGCGCGGCCGTCAACCGCAGGTATCATGACGCCATGGGCTTCATCTTCCGGTGGCTCGTCACGCTCCTCCTCGTGGCGCTCGTCGTGCTGGGCTGCACGTACTGGATCGTCGGCCGCGGCCAGCCGCCCCAGATCGCGATCGATCAGCCCGCGCGCGTCATCGGACAATCGGGCACGCTGCAGGTCACGGTCCAGGCGCCGCGCGCCCGGTTCACGAAGCTCGAGATCGCCGTGGAGCAGAACGGGCAGACGACCAGGCTCTTCTCCCTCGACGCCGCGCAGGAGGCCACGATCACCCAGCCCGACGCCGACCACCTGCGCATCACCCGTCCCTTCGGCAAGAAGAGCGTTCCCGCGCTCGCTGCCGGAACCGCGCGGATCGTCGTGAGCGCCGAGCGCCCGTCCTACCTGAACCTCCGGAAGCTGGCCAGCCAGGCGAGCAAGCAGATACAGGTCCGACTCGAGCCTCCGCGCATCGTCGTCGTCTCGACGCACCATTACCTCAACCACGGCGGCTCCGAGATGGTCGTCTACCGTGTGACGCCGGCCGACGTCGCCTCGGGCGTCCGCGTCGGCGACATCGAATACCCGGGGTTCGCGGCGTCGGGCGCCGGCGTCGCCGGCGGCGACCCCTCGCTCAAGGTCGCGTTCTTCGCGCTGCTCTACGACCAGGACCTCGACACGCGCATCGTGGCCTTCGCGCGCGACGAGGCGGGAAACGAGGCCACCACGAGCTTCGTCGATCAGGTGTTCGAGAAGCCGTTCAAGAAGAGCACGATCCAGCTCGACGATCGGTTCATCCAGCGGGTCGTCCCCGAGATCATCGACCACGCGCCTGAGCTGAAGTTGCAGCCGCCGGCCAACGACGACGAGGTCCTGGCCGGATTCCTCAAGGAAAACGGCACGCTCCGGCAGCTGAACGCCGAGGAAATCCGGACGCTCGCCTCGACGAAGACCTCGCCGACGCGGTACTGGTCCGGACCTTTCGTGCAGCTGGGCAACTCCCAGGTCGAGGCGGCGTTTGCCGACCACCGCACGTACTACTACAAGGGCAAGGAGGTCGACCAGCAGGTGCACCTCGGCTTCGATCTCGCCGTGACGAGCCACGTGCCGGTCCTGGCGGCCAATGACGGCGTGGTGCTGCACGCGAGCTGGCTCGGCATCTACGGCAACTGCGTGATCATCGACCACGGGATGGCCGTCGCATCGCTCTACGGACACCTGTCGTCGTTCGACGTCAAGGTCGGCGACCACGTCAAGCGGGGCCAGCCCATCGGGCGCAGCGGGATGACAGGCCTGGCGGGGGGCGACCACCTGCACTTCACGATGCTCGTCAACGGCCGGATGGTGAACCCGGTCGAATGGTGGGACGCCCACTGGGTGGCGGACCGCGTCGATCGGAAGCTACGGGACGCGGGGGCGGGCCAGTAAGCTCGCCAACCGGCGTCCGATGTGATACTGATTACAATGCAAATTGCCGGCGGATGAGTGCCGGACTGCCGACGGCCATCAGCCTTTGAGGAGAGGTCAATGCGTCTACGACAGGTTTGGGTCAGCGCCCTCGGTCTGACGCTCGCGGCCACGATGGTGGCGTGCGGCGGGAGCAAGGAAGGGTCGAGCACTTCGGCCGAACCGTCTTCGCCCGCGGCCGCGCCCGAGGGCAAGAAAGTGGATACGGCCACGGCCGGGGAGTTGACGGGCACCGTCATGCTGGAAGGAACGCCTCCGAAGAACGAGGCGATCAAGATGAACGCGGATCCGGTCTGCGTGCGCGAGAACAAGACGCCGCAGTTCCAGGAAACCTACATCGTCAGCGACGACGGGAAGACGCTCGGCAACGTGTTCGTGTACGTGAAGGACGGCCTCGGCAACTACGTCTTCGACACGCCGACCGACCCGGTCGAGATCGACCAGAAGAGCTGCCGGTACCATCCGCACGTGTTCGGCATCCGCGTCGGGCAGCCGCTCGAGATCGTCAACAGCGACCCGACGCTCCACAACATCCATGCGATGCCGAAGGACAACCAGGAGTTCAACAACGGCCAGCCGATTCAGGGGATGAAGATGAACCACACCTTCACGCAGAAGGAAGTGATGGTCCCCTTCAAGTGCGACGTGCACGGCTGGATGAACGCCTACGTCGGCGTCGTCGACAACCCGTACTATGCCGTGACCGACAAGGACGGCAAGTTCGACCTCAAGAACCTCCCGGCGGGAACCTACACGATCGAGGCCTGGCACGAGAAGCTCGGGACGCAGACGCAGAGCGTCACCCTCGGCGCGAAGGAAACCAAGGACATCTCGTTCACGTTCAAGGTCGGAGGCGCGACGGCCACGAGCAACTAACCCGGGTCGATCGGGCGGTCGGGCGGGCAGGGCAGGGCGGGCGCCTCCCGGCCCGCCGCTCCCGCTCCAGGCCCTCCCCGCCCGAAAGAGATGCTTCACCGCTTCGCCAAGTTCGTCGCCGGCTGCACGGTGCTCCTCGTGCTGGCCGGCAGCCTCGTCACCAGCACCGACTCGGGCCTCTCGGTGCCCGACTGGCCGACCACGTACGGCTGGAACATGTTCACCTTCCCGCCGTCGAAATGGGTGGGCGGCATCTTCTACGAACACGGTCATCGCCTCATCGCGAGCACGGTCGGCATGCTCACCATCGTGCTGGCCGCGTGGCTCTGGCGGGCGGAATCGCGTCGCTGGATGCGATGGCTCGGTGTGACCGCGCTCGGCGCGGTCGTCGCGCAGGGCCTCCTCGGCGGCCTGACGGTGCTGTTCTTCCTGCCCGCCGCGGTCTCCACCGCGCACGCCGGGCTCGCCGAGATCTTCCTCTGCCTGGCGGTCTCGATCGCGCTGTTCACGTCTCCGTCCTGGATCGCCGGGTACGGCCGCGCGCCGGGCGAACCGCCGGGCATCGACGACTCGATCCTGCGGCGGGCGGCAACGGCCACCACCGCGCTCATCTTCGTCCAGATCCTGATCGGCGCGACGATGCGCCACACCGGCGCCGGCCTGGCCATTCCGACGTTTCCGCTCGCGTGGGGACACGTGCTCCCGCCGCGCTGGGACGCCCGAATCGCGATCCATTTCGCGCACCGGGCGGGCGCGCTCGTGGTCACGCTCTTCATCGCCGCCACCTCGGCCCACGTCTGGTATCACGACCGGCGACGGCGTGAGCTGACCCGTCCCGCGGCGCTGCTCGTCGCGCTCGTGGCGGGCCAGATCGCCCTGGGAGCGCTCACGGTCCTCAGCCGCCGCGACGTCGCCATCAACAGCGCCCACGTGGTGTGCGGCGCCCTGACGTTCGCGACGTCGATGGTGTTGACCTTGCGGAGCTGGCGCTTCCGTTTTGCGACGCCGATCCGCGAGGCCGCCAGCGTCCGGGCGCTGAACGCGCGGCCGACTCCCTCATCACTCGCGGGTGGCGTGGCGCCACCCGCGCCGCGCACTCAACCTGCGGCGCCGGCCGTGCGCAGCGGAGCGCGCGCATGAAGAACCTTCCGGCCGAAGCGACGGTGCCGGTGGCGCTCGCCGCGGGCGTGCGGGCGCCGTCGCGCGCCGGCGACTTCCTGGCGCTCACCAAGCCCCGACTGAACTTCCTGGTCGTCGCCACGAGCGCGGCCGGCTACTATCTCGGCACGCACGGCACGCCAGACGCCGCGTCCATGACGGCGGCGGTGGCCGGCACCGCGTTCGTGGCGGGGGGCGCCGCGGCGCTGAACCAGGTGTACGAACGCGAGACCGACCGCCTGATGCGGCGCACGCGCACGCGTCCGCTCCCGGATCGCCGGCTGACCGTCGCGGAGGCGCGGATTTTCGGGGTGGCGCTGTCCGGCCTCGGCCTTCTCCTGCTGGCCGTCCGCGCCAACCTGCTCGCGGCGCTGCTCGCCCTGATCACCCTGGGCGTGTACCTGATCATCTATACCCCGATGAAGCGGCGCTCGCCCTCCGCGACGCTGGTCGGCGCGGTGCCCGGCGCGCTGCCCCCGCTCATCGGCTGGGCGGCCGCGAGCGGCACGCTGTCGATCGGAGGCTGGACGCTCTTCGCGATCGTGTTTCTCTGGCAGGTGCCGCACTTCATGGCCATCGCCTGGCTCTATCGCGACGACTACCGGTCGGCCGGCTTTCCGCTGCTGCCGGTGGTCGAGCCCGACGGCCGTCAGACGGGGCGGCAGGCCGTGATGTACGCCTCGGCGCTGCTGCCGGTGAGCCTCGTGCCGACGCTGGTCGGCCTGAGCGGGGCCGTGTACTTCGGCCTGGCGTTTCTGCTCGGCGGCGCGCTCCTCTGGCTGGCGGTCTCCTTCGCCCGCAGCCGCACGGACGCCGCCGCACGCGCGCTGTTCTTCGCGTCAATCACGTATCTGCCGCTCATCTGGATCGTGATGATCGCGACGAAGCGATAGACGACAGGAGCTCGAGCCCCTGGCGCCTCCGGAACCCTGGGAACCCTTCTCTTGTTCTTGCGCTCGCTGCCCGCCGTCAACGCCAGCCTGAATGCACTCGCGGGGATCCTGCTCGTCATCGGGTACCTGCTGATCCGGACGCGGCGCATCGAGCTGCACCGCCGCGTCATGATCGCCGCCTTCGTCACCTCGTCGCTCTTCCTGGCGTGCTATCTCGTGTATCACGCGCAGGTGGGCAACGTTCGATTCATGCGGCAGGGACTGGTGCGGCCCATCTACTTCACCATCCTCGTCACGCACGTGACCCTGGCGGCGGCCGTGCTCCCGCTGGCCCTGATCACGCTGTCGCGCGGCCTCAAGGGCCGGTTTCCCCAGCACCGGCGCATCGCGCGATGGACTTTCCCGGTCTGGCTGTACGTCTCGGTGACCGGCGTGCTGGTGTACGTGCTCCTGTACCAGCCGACGTGGCTCTTCTAGGCGGCCGGGGCGCCCGGGTGCTTGAGGGCTCGAGCGGAGTGGAAGGGTGTCAGTACAGCTCGTAGCGCCTGGCCATCGTGCGCCAGGCGTCCTCTTCCCTCTGCCATGAGGCGGCGATGGAGGCGGGGGGTTCGCCGGCCCGGATTCGCTTCAGGGTGTCGGCCGACCCGAACAGCGTCAGCGCATCCTCCAGCTTGAACGCCTCGCCGTAACGGCGCGACAGGGCGGAGGCGATCTCCAGCCCGACGCGCACCGGACGGACGGAGCGTCGATCGGTGACGATGATGAACACGCCGTGGCACCGCTGGCCAGCCAGCTTGGCGCCCTCCGACGGGGTAAAGGTCACGGGATAGAAACGGACGCCGGCCAGCGCACGCGCGTTCAGCGCGGCGGCCAGCGCGACGCCGTCGATCCAGGGCGCGCCCACCTGCTCGAACGGCGTATCGGTCCCCCGGCCGACCGAGACGTTGGTCTGCTCGATCGCCCCGATGCCGGGATAGAGCGCGGCGGCGGACATCGTGCGGAGGTTCGGCGACGGGTTCACCCAGGCGAGCCCGGTCTCGTCGTACCACTGGTCCCGCGCCCAGGCCTGCATCGGCACGACGGTCAGGTCGGCCCCGATTCGCGCCTCCGCGTTGAACAGCCTCGCCAGTTCGCCGATGGTCAGGCCGTGGCGGATCGGCATCGGCAGGTAGCCGACGTAGCGATTGCCGCCGGGCGCCTGCAGGGGGCCCTCGACGTCGACGCCGCCGATCGGGTTCGGCCGATCGAGCACGACCACCGGCAGCTTGCGGGCCGCGGCAGCCTCCATCATGTACGCCACGGCCGCGGGATACGAGTAGAACCGCGCGCCGGCGTCCTGCAGATCGACGACGAGGGCGTCGAGACCCTCGAGCATGCGTGGCTTCGGGCGCAGGCCCTCCCCGTACAGCGAGTAGATCGGCACGCCGGTCCTGGCGTCGTGCGACGAGGCGATCTTGCGGTCCGCGTCGCCGCGAATCCCGTGTTCCGGGCTGAAGAGGGCGACGAGCCGCACGCCGGGCGCGCCGGAGAGGGCGTCAATCGTGCTCTCGCCCGATCGCAGCCGTCCGGTCTGGTTCGTGAGCAGCCCGACCCGCTTGCCCTTCAGCCGCGCGAACCCGCGGGCCGCGAGGACGTCGATGCCCGCGAGGGTCGGACGCGTCGCGCGTCCACCCGATGCCCGCTGGGCACCGGCGTCTCGCGAATCGGAAGCGCGTCCTCCGGCCCGGGCCGCCACCACGTCGGCCTCGGTGTAGATGGCCGCCGCCGCAATCGTGGCCACGCGCGCGCGCAGGGGCGTGACGTCGCCCGTCCCGTCCGGATGGACGCGGTTGGACAGGAAGACGACGTAGCTCGTCGTGGCCGCATCGAGCCAGAGGCTGGTCCCGGTGAACCCGGTGTGCCCGAACGAGCCGACCGGAAACAGCTCGCCCCGGTTCGCCGAGAGCGACGAGTCGATGTCCCAGCCGAGGCCGCGCACGTCGCGCATACCCGGAGGCGTCGACGGCCTGGTCATGCGGGCGACGGTGGCAGGCGCGAGGATCCGCGCGCCGTCCAGCGTTCCGCCCGCGAGCAGCATCCGGCAGAAGCGGGACAGGTCGGCGGCCGTGCTGAACAGACCGGCGTGCCCCGCGACGCCGCCCATCCGTCGTGCCGTCGGGTCGTGGACGACGCCGCGCAGGAACGGCGCGCCGGGCTGGTTGCAGGGCCAGGCGAGCGGGAGACAGCGCTGGGTTGGCGCGATTCGGGGCAGCAGGGGCGCCGGTGGAAGGAACATCGTGTCGCGCATCCCGAGCGGCTCGAAAATCTGCTCGCGCGCGTACTCGTCAATCCGCCGGCCGCTCACACGCGCGACGATGTCGCCGAGCAGGAAGTAGTTGATGTCGCTGTACACGAACCGCGCGCCGGGTGGGGCATCGGGCGTGAGCGCCGCAGCGCGGCGGATCGCCTCGTCGGCGCCCGAGAACTCGACCTCGAGCGGCAGATCGGGCGGGAGGCCGGAGACGTGGGTCATCAGGTCGAGGATGGTGATACGGTCCTTGCCGTCGGGAGCGAACTCGGGGATGAACCGGGCCACCGGATCCGCCAGGCGGATGCGCCCCTGCTCGACCAGCTGCATCACCGCCGTCGTCGTCGCGACGACCTTGGTGAGCGACGCCAGAATCGAAGATGGTGTCCTCGGTCATCGCCTCCGGCGCCGGTTCGACGGCACGGTGGCCGAAGGCGCGGTGATAGAGCCACTTGTCGCCGCGACCGACCAGGATCACGGCACCCGGCAGGTCGTGTCGCGCGATGGCGGCGTCGACCAGTGGCGCGAGCCCCGCCCAGGGATCGGCCTGAGCCGTATGCTCGCCGGGGACGGCCGCCGCAGCCGCCGCGAGGATGCCGGCGAGAAGGGCCGCACAGCTGCCGCGGCGGAGGAAGAGGCGCGTCCGGTCCATCTGCGTCTCGAGGCGATTCAATATATACTGAGCGGAAGTCGCGAACACTCTATCGCGTGTTTCAGGGAGACTGACCATGCGTCTTCGTCTTAATCTACTGAGGGTTGCGCTCGCCGCGGTCCTCGTGACGGCAGGGGCCGGCATGGCCGCGGCCCAGACCGGCCGCGTCGGCGGTCAGGTCAAGGACGAGTCGGGCAAGGCGGTCAAGGGCGCCACCATCACCGCCGAGAACCCGAACGCATCGCCGAGCTCGTTCACGGCGACGACCGACGACAAGGGCCGCTTCTCGATTATCGGCCTCCGCTCCGGTTCGTGGACCTTCACGGCCACCGCACCCGGCTTCGCGCCCGAGTCGGGCAAGATGCAGGTCTCGACGATCGGCCAGCCGAACCCGCCCATGACGTTCACGCTGCGCAAGGGTGCCGGCGGAGGCGGCATCCCCGGCATGGCGGGCGTCAACGCGAAGGACCTGCAGGCCGATCTGGCGGCTGCCGATCAGCTGTACAACTCGCAGCAGTGGGACCAGGCGATCGACGCTTACAAGGCGATCCTCACGAAGGCGCCGGCGCTCACGGTCATCAACCTTCAGGTCGCCGCGTGCTACCGGAACAAGAAGGATTACGACAGCGCCATTGCGGCCTACAACGAAGTGCTGAAGGCCGACCCGAACAACGACAAGGCCAAGATCGGCATCGGCATGACCAATCTCGAGAAGGGCGATCTGGCCGCCGCCGAACAGACGCTGTCGGAAGCCGCCCAGAGCATGGGGGCGAGCAAGGAAGTCTTCTACAACCTCGGCGAGGTGAAGTTCGCGAAGGGCGAGACCGACGAGGCGGCCAAGTGGTACCAGAAGGCGGCCGACACCGACCCGAACTGGGGCAAACCGATCTTCAAGCTGGCCCTGGTCGCCCTGAACAAGGGGGACAAGGACGGCGCCGCGAAGCTGTTCCAGAAGGTCGTCGACGTCGATCCGATGTCACCGGAAGCCGCGCAGGCCAAGGCGGTCATCGAGCAGCTCAAGAAGTAACTGGAGGCTGGAGGCTCGGGGCTAGGGACTGGGGCGACGCCGAGCCACCCCAGCTCTCAGCGCTGGCCACTTAGCCTTGATCCCTGAGCACTTAGCACGTAGCACTCCGTGGCCCGTCCCCTTCGCTACACGATCATCCTCGGCCTGGTCGCCATTGGCACCGCGCTCGCGGCGGTCGGCGGGTGGCGGTACGCCCGCGCGTCGGCGCCCGTCAACGGCCCGATCATCCTCATTTCCATCGACACGCTGCGCGCCGATCACCTGCCGGCTTACGGCTACGCGGGCGTCCGGACGCCCGCCATCGACGCCCTGGCGCACGACGGCATCGTCTTCGACCATGCGTACTCGCACGTGCCGCTGACCCTGCCGGCGCACACCGCCCTTCTGTCGGGCCGCCTGCCGTTCGACACCGGCGTGCGCGACAACGTCGGATTCACGATCACGCCGAAAGTGCGCCTCCTCCAGCAGATGCTGCACGATCGCGGCTACGCGACGGGCGGCGTCGTGTCGGCGTACGTGCTGCGACGCGAGACCGGCATCGCGCGCGGGTTCGATTTCTTCGACGGCGAGATGCCCCCGAGCTCGCCCGAGGAGACCATCGGCCAGATCCAGCGCGACGGCGGCGAGTCCGAAACGATCGCGGAGCACTGGCTCGAAAACGTCGGCACCTCGCGGGTCTTCCTGTTCCTGCACCTCTACGAACCGCACAAGCCCTACGACCCGCCCGCGCGCTACGCGCAGTACGCTCCCTACGACGGCGAAATCGCGTACGCGGATGAAATCGTGGGGCGCATCGTCAAGTACCTGAAGACCCACCAGCTGTACGACCGCTCGACGATCGTGCTGCTGTCGGACCATGGCGAGGGGCTCGGCGATCACGGAGAGCGCGAGCACGGCCTGTTCCTCTACGACGAGGCGATTCACGTCCCGCTCATCATCAAGGCCGCGGGCAACGAGCACGGCGGACGCCATGTCGCTGACGTGGTCAGCCATGTCGATATCGTCCCGACGATCCTCGACCTGGTGAAGGCGCCGATCCCCGACAACCTGCGCGGCCGCTCGCTGACGCCGCTCGTGGACCAGACGGGCCAGCTGCCCGAGCAGGCGGTCTACTCCGAGTCGCTCTACGGCCGCTATCACTTCGGCTGGAGCGAGCTGACGGCGCTCACCGACGGCCGCTATCGGTACATCAAGGCGCCGCGCGAAGAGCTGTACGACCTGGAGCGGGATCCGCGCGAGCAGCACAATCTCGCGGGAGACCGATCGCAGGCGCGCCAGGCGCTCCGCAGCGCGCTCGATCGCCTGATGAGCGGCACGAAAATCGACGCTCCCGCGCCGGTCTCGGCCGACGCGCAGGAACGCCTCGCCGCCCTCGGCTATGTGGGGTCGCAGTCGGAACAGTCAGCGACGCCGGGCGACGAGCTGCCGGATCCCAAGGACAAGCTCGACGTGCTCGAACGCTATCGATCGGCCGTCGATCTGGCGACCGAGCGGAAGTGGCCGCAGGCCATCCTGCTCCTCCAGCAGATCCTGAAGGACGATCCGGGCATGTCGGACGTCTGGGGACAGCTCGCGACGCTGGCGGTGAGAGCCGGGCGGTTCGAGCAGGCGGTCGACGCCTACAAGCACGCGATCGAGCTGCAGCCGTCGGAAGCCCATTTCTACATCGGTGCCGCCTCGGCCATGCTCCACCTCCGGAAGTTCGACGACGCCAGGCGCCACGCGGAGCTGGCCGTGGACGTCGCGACGGAGGCGAAGGACCCGCACCTCGTCGCCTCCGGCCACCAGATGCTGGCGAACATCGCGCTGGCGCGCCATGAGGCCGACGCGGCGCGGGAAGAGGCCGCGCTGGCGCAGAAGGCGAATCCGGACCTGCCGATGACGGCGTTCGTCGACGCCCGGCTGCTCTACGACGCCGGAAAGTACGACGGGGCGCTGCCGCTGTTCGAGCAGGCGATCGCCGCCTTGAAGCGCCCCGGCGCCATGCAGATGCCCGAGCTTCACTACTACACGGCGGACACGCTCGGCCGGCTGGAGCGCTATTCGGAAGCCGAAGCCGAGTTCGAGCGCGAGCTGCGGTTCTTCCCACAGAACTACCGCGCCCGCGGCGGGCTCGCGATGCTGTACGAGGCGACCGGACGGCCGGAGGCGGCGGCCCGAGCCATCGCGGACATGGTGCGGGTCTCGCCGACGCCTGACGCCTACACGCTGGGCGTGCGCCTCTGGACGATGTTCGGCAATCCCAGGCAGGCTGATGTCCTCCGCACGGAAGCGCGCCACACGTTCGCCGAAGCCCCGCGGGGCGGTGCCCGCCCCGGTCGCCAGGTACTGACCGCGGGCGAAGGCCTGCGGCGGTCGCGGGTGGCCTGGCGGTGGCGGCGATTGTAGCCGTCGCGTGGTGGTGGTGGCCCCGGCCGCTCGTCCAGGCCGACCTCCGCCCCGTACCCGGCCAGAACGTGCTGCTCGTCACCATCGACACGCTGCGTGCCGACGCGCTGGGCAGCGACGGCGGCCAGGCGCGGACGCCCGCGCTCGACCGGCTGGCCACCGACGGCGTCCGCTTCTCGTTCGCGCACGCCCAGGCGGTGCTGACGCTGCCCTCCCACGCCAGCATCCTGACCGGCGAGTACCCGTTCCAGCACGGGGTCCGCGAGAACAGCGGCTACCGGCTCGCAGAAGGCACGCCGACCCTCGCCACGATCCTGAAGAAGGACGGCTACGCCACCGGCGCGTTCGTGTCGGCGTTTCCCGTGCACTCCCGGTTCGGGCTGAGCCAGGGATTCGACGTCTACGACGATTGGTTCGGCGAGACGCGCGCGCCCACCGACTTCGTGATGCCCGAGCGGGCCGCCACGGCGACCGTGTCGCTCGCCCGCTCCTGGATCGGCGCCCGCGAGCGCGAGAACGGCACGCCGTGGTTCGCGTGGGTACATGTCTTCGATCCCCACGCGCCGTATGCGCCGCCGCCGCCGTTCGACCGGGAGTACGCCGGGCGGCCGTACTACGGCGAGGTGGCCGCCGCCGATGCCGCGCTCGCGCCGCTCTTCGACCAGGTCCGGCAGTCGTCGCGTCCGACGCTGGTCGTCGTGACGGGGGATCATGGCGAGGCGCTCGGGGATCACCGGGAAGCGACGCACGGCCTGTTCGCGTACGAGTCGACGCTCCGCATCCCGTTGATCATCGCGGAGCTTGGCGCAGGACGGCCCGACCCGGCGCACGGCGAGGTGTCGGACGTGCCGGTGCGCCACGTGGACGTCCTGCCGACGGTGCTCGACGCCGTCGGGCGGCGCGCGCCCGACGGGCTGCCGGGGCGGACGCTCCTCCCGGCCGTCGAGCGCCGCGCCGGAGCGCCGCCGCGGCCGTCGTACTTCGAGGCCATGTCGGCGATGCTCAACCGCGGATGGGCGCCGTTGACCGGGGTGCTTGTCGGCCGTGAGAAATACGTCGAGCTGCCGATTCCGGAGCTGTACGATCTCTCGCGCGACCCGGGGGAACGGACGAACCTTGCCGGCGCCGACGCCGATCGCACGCGGGTCCTCGAGACGGCGCTCCGCGGCTTCCATGCGTCTCTTCCTGGCCAGCGGCGGGCCGAGGATCCCGAAGCGATCGCCGAGCTGAGGGCGCTCGGGTATGTCTCGGGCGAGGCGCCGATCAAGGCTCACTACACGGAACGGGACGATCCCAAGCGCCTCGTCGACCTTGACGCGGCGATCCATCGCGGCGTCGAGCTGTTCGGCGAGCACCGGCTGCCCGAGGCGAAGGCGATCTGACGAGTCGATCCTCGGCCGCCGTCCCGACATGGCCGTGGCCTATCGCCATCTCGCCTTCGTCGACTGGGAAAGCGGCGACGTCCGCGGCGCGGTCGCGGTCCTGGAACGCGCCGTCCGCGCCGGCGTCCGCCACGGCGGCATCACGACGCAGCTCGGCAACTATCTCGCCGAGAGCGGCGACGCCGCGGATGCCGTCCGCCTCCTGGCACCCGTCGCGCAGGAAGAACGGCCCGATCTCGACGCGTTGAACGCGCTCGGCATCGCCTACGCCCGCAGCGGGCGCCCCGAGCTGGCCCGGCAGGTCTTCGAGCGCGTCCTGGCGTCCAGCCCCGCGAGCGGCATGGCGATCGAAAACCTCGGCGCGCTCGATCTCGCCCGCAACGACCTGGCAGCGGCCCGCGATCACTTCACGCGCGCCGCCACCCTGGACCCTCGGTCCTCCCAGGCCCACGCGGGCCTCGGCGTCGTGGCCATCAAGACGGGCGACCGGAGGACGGCGACCGCGGAATGGCGCAAGGCCGTCGAGCTCGACCCGACCAACTTCGACGCGCTCTACAACCTCGCCACGACCCTGCTCGACGATGGCAACAAGGACGCCGCGCGTCCGTATCTCGAGCAGTTCGTCCGCACGGCGCCGCCGGCGTTCTACGCCAGGGACATTCAGCAGTTCTCGGCGCTACTGCAGAGATGATGTGTCGATTGGCCCGAAAATCGGGCGCCTGAGCGCCGCTTCGAGGGCGCCCCGGGCCGGGCCGTACGATAAAATTTGCGATATCCTCATGAGAGCCTGGCTTGCGAGCCTCGGCGGATGCTTCACCGGCCTCGTCCTTGGCGCCTCGCTGGTTCGCGCCATGTCTCCGCAGCAGGCCGCATCAGACCAGCCGGCGGCGTCCTTCAAGGCCGGCGTCGAACTGGTGCGTCTCGACGTCGGCGTCACGGGTCCCGACGGACGGCCGATCCGCGATCTGAAGCGCGACGAGATCCAGATCGTCGAAGACGGCCAGCCCCGCCCGATTCTCTTCTTTCAGCACATCGAAGGGCCGACCGATCCGTACGTCGAGGTGGCGCGGCGTACGGTTGCCGGTGAAGTGTCGACCAACCAGGGCGCGGCGCGCGGGCACCTGTACGTGATCGTGGTCGACCAGCAGCACATCGCCCCGGGCAACGAGCAGCGGGCGAGGCGCGCCGCCGAGCAGTTCCTGAAGACGCGGTTGCGCCCCGGCGACCGCGCGGCGTTGTACGCGCTGCCGGGACCGGGGCCCGACATCGGCTTCACGGCCGACGTGCCGCGCCTGCTCGCCGGGCTCGAGCAGGTGCATGGCCTGGCCGAGACGCAGAAGACCGGCGTTCTCGGCACGATGAGCCCGTACGAGGCCTTCCAGATCGTGCGCGGCGACGACACCATCCTGCAGCGGGTCGCGGACCGGGTCCAGCAGCAGGATGTCGGCACCGACACCGGGTCGCGCGTGGGACAGTTCCTCAACAACGGCAGCAGCGCCACGCCGCTCTCCCAGCTGGTCAAGCAGGACGCGCGCGCGATCGTGAACGAGGCCGACGCTCAGACCCGCCGCGTGCTGTCGATGCTGTCCGCCATCCTGGAACCGATGCGCGCGATCGAAGGCCGCAAGACCGTATTCCTCTTATCGGAAGGCTTCAACGGCGATCACGTCAATCGGGACATCGAGAACGTGGCGGCGGCGGCGGCGCAGTCCTACAGCGTGATCTACGCGCTCGACCTGAACCGGCGCGGCCTCGACGCGGCTGCCGACGTTCCGACCGGCGGCGACAACGCGGCGGCCACGCTCGACAAGATCGATCCCCTCGGGAGTCTCGCTGTCGAGACCGACGGCGCCCTCGTGCCGGACGCGGGCGCCCGGGCGCAGCAGGTCTTCGACGACATCGCCGATCGATCGCAGGACTACTACCTCGTGGGGTTCACGCCGGTCGACTCCGCGCTCAAGGATCCCGGCACGTACCGGCCGGTGAGCGTGCGCGTCACGCGCGCAGGCGCGCGCGTCAGCTCGAGGACCGGGTTCGCGCTCGTCGACCCCGGCCGGACAATCAGCCGCCGCGAGGCGATCGAGCGCGCCATGTCGGCGCCGTTTCCGCAGCAGGGACTGCCGGTCCGTTACACCACGTACGAGCTCAGGGGCACGACGCCCGGCCTGCAGCGCGTCATCCTCAGTCTCTCCGCCGAGCTGCCGCTGGCGTCCGACCGCCAACCTAAGCCGGCCGACGTGGTGTTCGTCGTCCGTTCGGTGAGCGACGGCCGTGTCGCGGCCAGCGGCACCGACACCATCTCGCTGCCCGAGGGACGGACTCACGGAGAGACCACCGGCACGGGCGGGTTCGACGTGCAGTTCGACCTGCCGGTCGGCGACTACCTGATGCGCGCCGTGGTGCGCGAACCGGGCGGCCTCGTCGGGAGCGCCGATCGGCGCTTCAGCGTGCGGGCGCTCGACGGCCCGTCGGTGACGAGCGGCGACCTGGTGATCAGCGGCGAACGTGGCCGGCTGCCGGTCCGGGCCGCGGCCTACGCCGGCGACGGCCTGAGCGGCGTTCTGGAGCTCTACGGCCGCACGCCCGACCAGCTCCGCGACGCGCGCGTGGTCGTGGACCTCGTGCCGATCGGCGAGAGCGCCTCGGTGGTGTCGGGGTTCGCCGAACTGAAGGACGTGGTCGCGGCCCGCTCCTCCGCCTCGCGCGAGGCGCAGATCACGCTGCCGCTGAACGGCGTCACGCCGGGCGCTTATCTCGCCCGGGCGCGGGTGCGGATCGGCAACGACACGGTGTCGGAGGTGATGCGGGAGGTCGACGTGCGCCGGGGCACGAGGCCGGCCGAAGCCGCCGAGCCGGCGGCGCCTTTCGATCCCGGCCAGGTCGTGAACGCCGCCTTCGCGCGCGAGTACGTCGACCGCACCAGGAACGACGCGTCTCCCTCGCCGGCCGCCGTTCGTCAGGGGCTCGCGCACCTGGCGGCTGGAGAGTACCCGGCCGCCATCGAGGCGTTCGACGACGCCCTCGCGGCCGACGAGCACAACGCGCCCGCCGCGTTCTTCCTGGGCTGGGCGTATCACGGCGCCGGCGCCGACCGGCAGGCGATCAGCGCGTGGCGGCGTGCGGCGTTCATCGACCCGACCATCGTGCCGGTTCACCTGGCGCTGGCCGACATGTACCTGCAGCTGTCGCAGCCCGCTCTGGCCGTGCAGGCCCTGCGCGCCGGCCTGGAGGCGCAGCCGAAATCTCCCGAGCTGCTCGAGCGACTCGCACGAATCGAGCGCCGATGAGACGAGCTCCAGCGGTGCCCGGCGTCCGGACGGGCGGCGCGCGTCGTCTCGTCACGCCGCTCCTCGTCGCGCTGCTCGTCGGACCGTCGTTCGCCGGCGCCGGGAGCGAAGCCCCGCCCAACGTTCTCCTGGTCACCATCGATACCGTCCGCGCGGATCATCTTGGCGCGTACGGCAACACGAAGGCGCAGACGCCCGCGCTGGACCGCCTCGCTCGGGAGGGCGTGCGGTTCGCCGACGCGACGACCCAGGCGCCGCTGACCGGTCCGGCACACGCCGCGCTGCTGACCGGCGCGTATCCCGCGCGGTTCGGCCTGCGGGACAACGCGACCACTCCGATTCCGTCCTCCGCCGCCACGATCGCGGAGGCTTTCAAGGCACGCGGGTATCGGACCGGCGGGTTCGTCGGCGCGTTCATCCTCGATCGTCAGTACCGGCTTTGCCCAGGGCTTCGACCGATTCGACGACCGGTTCGCCGATTACAGGACGGCGCTGAAGCTGAGCGCTCGACGGCGCGGCGGGGACGTGGTCGACGCGGCGAACCGGTGGCTGGACGCCGTCACGGATCGACCGTTCTTCGCGTGGGTGCACCTCTACGACGCGCATGCGCCGTACGAGGCGCCGCCGGCGTACGCCGCGCGGTTTCGCGGTTCTCCCTATGACGCCGCGATCGCATACGTGGACGAATGCATCGGCCGCCTCGTTGCCGAGCTCGAGAAGACCGGCCGCCTCGATCGGACCATCGTCTCGGTGGTCGCCGATCACGGCGAGTCGCTCGGCGACCACGGGGAGCGCGAACACGGCGTCTTCCTGTACGACGCGACGCTCCATGTGCCCTGGATCCTGCGGCTGCCCGGGAAGGCGCACGCCGGAACCGTCGTCGCAACGCAGGTGCGCGCCATCGACGTCAGCCCGACCATCGAGCAGCTGGCCGGAGTGCCCGTGGCGGAAGGCATCGACGGCGAGAGCGTGGTGCCGGCGATCGAGGGCCGCGAGCCGCGCGATCCGCCGCCGTCCTACGCAGAGACCTTCTATCCCAGGCTGCATTTCGGGCTGAGCGATCTGCGGTCGGTGCGTGTCGGCGATTGGAAGTACATCGACGCGCCGCATCCCGAGCTGTACGAGTTGAGCCGCGACCGGCACGAAACCGAGAACCGGGCCGGCACGCGCGGTCAGCTCGTGGCCGGCCTCGCCGCCGAAGCGCAACGAATCGAGTCGACATTCGGCCGGCCGTCGCTGGCCGAGCCGCGCCAGCCGGATGCCGAGACGCTGGCGCGCCTCAAGAGCCTCGGCTACGTCGGGGTGGTGGCACCGGCGAGCGCGGGCCGCGGCGGGGATCCCAAGGACGCGATCAAGGATCTCGAGCGGCTCGGGGACGGTCTCGAACGCGCCCACGACATGATCGCAAAGAAGCGACCCGACCTGGCGATTGACGGGCTGAAGCCTCTGCTGAAGACCAACGAGCGCTCGTACGAATTGCACCTGACGCTCGGCGACGCGTATTACGGCGCCAGACAGTTTCGCGAGGCGATCGACGAATACGCGGCGGCCGGCATGCTGAATCCTACCGCGGCCGCGCCAGCCCTCGCGGCGGCGCGTGCGTATCTCGAGCTGCGGGACATGGCCCACGCCAGCGAGCAGGTGGCTGAAGCCGAACGGCTCGAACCCGGGAGCGGCGAGGCCCGCCTGACGCGCGGCATGATCGCCGAGATGGCCGGACGCGGGGCCGAGGCGCTCCGCGACTACGAGGCGGCGCTCGAGGCCAATCCGTCGGACATGTCGGCCCGGGCTCGCGTGGCGGGGATGGCGTTGCTGATGCGAGATCTCGACCTCGCCCGCAGACAGTTCACGACGCTGGTCGGTCTCGGCTACCGCCCGTCGCGGATGCATTTCGGTCTCGGCCAGGTGGCGCAGGCCCGGGGCGACGCCAGGCAGGCGGCCATCGAGTACCGGGAGGCCTTGCGGCTCGAGCCAGGTTTCGCGCCGGCAAAAGCCGCGCTGCAGCAGGTGACCAGTCGATGACGTGCATGGGACTGCCCTGACTGACCGGAGAGTCGTCGCGAATCGCGCCGCGAGCGAAAGAGCGAGCGGCGACAGGCGGCGGACGAAGGCCCCGGCGGAGCCGTTGACTGACCGGACAGTCGTCGCGAATCGCGCCGCGAGCGAAAGAGCGAGCGGCGACAGGCGGCGGGGGTGGGGCCCCGCCGCAAAGTAGACAAAGAGAGGCCGCATGATTGCCGAATTGTTCGTCGCGCTGACGCTGGCTCCCGCACAGCCCGCCGCCTCGACCTCCATCACGCTCGCGCCGCCCCAGAGTGTCGTCGACATCGACACCGGCAAGATCAAGGGTGAGCCGCTGAGGCTTTCCTGGTCGCCCGACCGCGCCGAGCTGTTCCTGATGAGCGCCGAACGCGCGAAGGACGGCAGCGTGAAGCCGTCGAAGATGTTCCTGATCGCGGTCGCGAAGAAATCGATCAAGGGCATCGATCAGGAGCCCGAGTGGGCGTCCAAGTACTGGACCTGGAAATCGGGCCAAGCCTCGCCCGCCGCGCCGGCATTCAGGATCTCGGTCGCCCAGGATCAGCGCACGGTCCGCGCCGTCGCCGCGCCGACCGGCGGGGCCCTCGCCCGGGGCGGCTCGGCCGATCCCCTCGGCGGCACGACCATTACCGACGCCGCCAGCGCCGCCAACACGTCGCAGGTCGAGCAGGTGTTCACGCTCAAGGTGAAGAACGAGATCATCGGCGAATGGATCAACCAGCCGGTCGTGCCTGGCACGAACTTCTCGTGGGCACCGGCGCCGCGGCGCCTGCTGATTTACGCGCGGCCGGAGGGCGGTCCGCTGATGGCGCTCGACGACGCGGGCGGCAGGGTCGAGCTGTCCGGCGCCAGGAACGCTATCCTGCCCGCCGTCTCGGACGACGGCACGAGCATCGCCTGGCTGGAGAAGCTGGACAAGAAGCACTACGAGCTGGTAATCGCGGGAGTGGCCTCGCGGTGAACCGCTGCTGCGGCCCCTTGCTCGCCGTCGCGCTCGCGCTGTCCGCGAGCGCCTGGCCGGCCGGAGCCGCGCGCGGCCGCGACCGCCAGGGTCAATCCCCTCCACCTGCCGCACAGGGTCAGCCTCCGCCGGTCTTTCGCGCCGGCATCGACGTCGTCCAGGTTGACGTCATCGTCCGCGACAAGGACGGCAGGTTCGTCCAGAGCCTCGCGCCGGGCGACTTCGAGGTCGAGGAAGACGGCAGGGCGCAAAGGATTCGAGCTCTTCTATGTTGTCGGCGCGGAGCCGGGAACTCCGGCGGAAAGACCGACCGTCGCGGCGACCCCTCCTCCCGCCACGGCCCCTTCCTCCGCCCGCCCGAGCGCGCGGCGACTCTTCGTCGTCGTCTTCGACGATGCCCACCTGAGCGCCGGCGGTTTCAAGCGGGTCCACGGCGCCGCGACGAGCCTCTTCGAGAAGCAGTTCAAGGATGGCGACATCGGCGGCATCGTCGAGGGCGGACGGATGGCGAACAACCGGCTGACGTCCAGCCGCGAAGAGCTGCTCGCGGCGCTGGCGAACGCCAAACCCGCGAAACATGTCGCCTCACAGCTCGCCGACGAGCGGTCCTGGCCGCGGATGACGCAGGTGGAAGCGGTCAGGATCCGCACCGACTCGGACGGTCTGGTGCTGCAGGAGGTGCGGCTGCGCGCATGCCAGGACGATCCGGACGCGTGCCGACGGATCGATCCAACGGCGGCCATCCAGGAGAAGGCCGCACGCATGACGGCTCAGGCGAACGAGGAGACCAACCAGACGCTGCGGACGCTGGCCGCCCTGCTGAACGGCCTGGGCCGCTTCGAAGGCCGCAAGACCGTGCTGCTCCTCACCGAGGGCTTCATGGCTGAGGAGTCGTGGCCCGTGGTGCAGCAGGCCGTCGGGATGGCGGCCAGCGCGAACGCGGCCATCTACACGCTCGACGCGCGGGGCCTTGACTCGCACGGGATGGCCGATCGGCTGAGCGGCGGCGATCCGGGCACGCTCGACGCGTTCGGCCGGCTACTGGGCCAGTTCGACATGGCTGGCGACTCCGTCAACAGCCTTGCGGTCGACACGGGCGGCTTCGTGGTCCACGACACCAACATCTTCGACCAGGCGGTCGCCAGAATCGCCGACGATGCCAGCCACTACTACGTGCTCGGCTACCGGCCCGAGAAGGCGCCCGACGGGAAGTTCCGCAAGATTGGCGTGAAGGTGACGCGACCGGGCGTATCGGTCCGCGCGCGCAAAGGCTACATGGCAACGCCGCCGCCCGCGACAACGGAAATGGGGCGGGTGGGGCTGGTGGCTGAGAACACTGAAGGGAAGGCGCCTGAGACTGCGCCGGCCATCGGCCCGGCCCCGGCTGCGTCACCCGCCTCACCGGCTCCAACCGGCTCCCCCGCCCTGCCCGCCGCCTCCGTCACACCCGGCCCATCCGCCCTACCCGCCCCATCCGCGCGACCCGCCCCACCCGGCCTACCCGCCCCGACTGGCCTGACAGGCCGGCGCCTCAGGCCGGACGCGGCGAAGAACGTGAAAGAGCTCTCGGCAAGCGCGCACGATGCCGACGCCGAGAAGGGCTGGAGCGCATACGAGCGCGGCGATGTCGAGTCGGCCCGCGCGTCGCTCGCCATCGCCGCGGCACGTCCCACGGCGAGGCCGTGGGTGCACTACGCCCTCGGCCAGGCCGAATATGCGCTGGGCAACTATCAGGAGGCGATCGGCCAGTGGGAGACGGTTCGCGCCGGCGTCCCCGAGTTCCAGCCGGTCTACTTCGACCTGGTGGACGGGTACATCCAGCTCCGCGACCCCGACAAGGCCATTCGCGCCCTGCGTGCCGCGGAGGGCCGCTGGCCCGACGATGCCGAGGTGTACGAGGCGCTCGGGGTCGTCCAGGTGATGCGGGGCTCGCTCGACGACGCGATCGGATCGTTCCAGAAGGCGCTGGCAAAGGCGCCGAACGAAGCGGTCGGCCATTTCAACCTCGCCAAGACGCTGGAGCTGCGCTACGTGCGGACGCGGCGCTTCGTCGAACGGACGCACACCTGGATGGGCAACAAGTCCGATCTGGAGAACGCCATCCTCAACTACAAGCGCTACCTGGAAATCGGCGGCCCGCTGGAGAACTCGGCGCGCGAGGGGCTCGCGCGCCTCAACTGGTCGGTCGAAAAGTGAGACTGCAATCTCACGCTCTCATTTCAGCTTCTCGAGGATTTCCTTCGCGGTGGCCGCCTCGGCGCCGTTCGGCGCGAGCTCGAGATACTTCGTGAGGTCGGCCTTGGCCGGCTCGTTCTTGCCCTCCTGCACTTCCGTGATCCCGCGATAGTAGTAGGCGTCGGCGTACTGCGGGAACCGCGCGATCGTCTTGTCGAACCAGGTCGCGGCCTCGTCCGGCTTCTTGGCGTTGAGCATGCCGATGCCGACGTTGAGCAGCGTCTCGGGGTTCGTGATCTTCGACTCGTCGATCGACGCGATGACCTGCTGGCTGCCTTCGGCGTCGCCCTTTTCGGCGAGCACCTGGGCCAGAAGCGTCTTCACCTGGATGTTGTCCGGCTCCTTGGCGAGCGACGCGCGCAGGTGCTCGGCCGCCGCGTCGAGGTTGTGCTCGGCATAATAGGTGCGCGCGATGTAGGGCTCCACCTGGTACGCCTCGGGGTGCTTCGAGAGGATGTCCTGGTAGATAGCCCGGGCGTCCGCGTATTTCTGGTCCTTGATGAGCTGAGCCGCCTTCTCGAGGTCGGCCCGGATGGCGACGTTCGGATCGACCGGCGCCTTCTTCATCGCCACCGGCATCGGCGGGTTGGTCGAGTGCTCCTGGGCGTCGAGCGCCTTCTTCGCCGGCTCGAACCCCGGCTTCTCGAAATCGACCTCCCAATGTCCACCGCTGACGCCGTTGATGGCCCACTCGCCTTGCTTGTTGGTCTTCGCCGTCGGGCCGCCCTCGGAGCCGACGCGGTGCGCCGTCACGGCGACTCCTTCGATGGGCTGGCCGGCCTCGTCGGTGACCTTGCCGGAGATCCGACCGACGCCGCGCCAATCCTGCGCGAGCACCATCGTGGCCGCGAACGATACGAGGACGAAGATGAGGACGGATGATGTTCTGGTCTTCATGTCAGCAGGGTAGCAAAAAAAATCCCGGAGCGCCTCGACGGCGCCCCGGGAACGATCCGACCGGGTCTACGAACGACCGGGGATAAGGGTCCAAACGACCCGAGGCAGGCCGGGTCCGAACGGACCCGGCCTGCCGGAAAGGCTCCTCAGAACGAGAACCGCAGGCCCACCCTCGCGATCCGCGGATTCTGGATCTCGAGGACGTTGTTGTAGGTGCCGACGCGGGCGTCGTACTGGATGCCGAGCGTCGTGGCCCGGTTGATCACGTTGAACACGTCGAAGTCGAACGCGACGTTGGCGCGCTGGATCTTGAACATCTTCTCCAGGCGCACGTCCAGCTCGACCACGCCCGGCAGACGGCTGGTGTCCGCCGCAGTGGCAATCAGCAGGTTCTTCGACCCGGCGACCGGGTCGCTGGCGTCGACGCGGCTGCGGTACCACGGCT
This sequence comes from uncultured Acidobacteriota bacterium, assembly GCA_963840225.1. GTDB lineage: Bacteria > Acidobacteriota > Vicinamibacteria > Vicinamibacterales > CAVVIG01 > JBLMXQ01. The sequence continues at coordinate 812,209 of CAWIYH010000002.1, read as the reverse complement.
CGCCGTAGCCCTGACGCGCCGACAGGTTCGCGCCGAAATCGATCCCCCACGGACCCTGGTACAGGCCGTTGGCCGAGATCGTGTACTTGGGCGCGATCAGGTAGATCCCGCTCTTGCCGCTGCCGCTCGACGAGATGACGACGGCGCCGCCGTTGATGTTCGGCCCCGGCGACGTGAAGGTGTTGTACTGGCCCGACATGTTCCGGGTCGGCGTCGGGTCCATGATCGCGTCGGCGGCGTCGAAGTACTCGTTCCAGCTGTTGGTCGAGAAGCCGAACCGCGCCATCCAGCGGTTGGACATCCGCTTGGTTGCGCTCAGCTCGAAACCGAGATACCGCTGGTGGTAGTCCGGCCTGTTCTGCGCGGTGAAGCCGAAGTTGTTCGCCTCGGCGACCGCTGGATCGAGGCCGTAGAACGGGATGCTCACCGAGCCCACGTTCGCGAAGTCCCCGGTGAAAACGCCCGTCTGGATGTAGTCGTTCCTGGTCGCCCCTGTCGGCGGGTTCCACAGGAAGTTGTTCATGTAGCGGTACGTGAACGTCGCGCTGACGCCGAGGTTCGGGATGACTTCGCGATCCACGCCCACCAGGAATTCCTGCGTCCGCGGCGCGCTGATGTCCCCGATGTGATTGTTCGCCGTCAGCTTGCCCGGATCGGTCGGATCGAACCCGACGGCGCTGTCGAACACGGCCTCGCTCGGGTCCAACAGGTTATTGGCGTTCGCGTCCACACCGGTGAAGATCCCGTACGTGGTACTGCGCCGGCGACACGAAACTCGCGGAACCGGCCGGGAGCTGCGACGCGAACATGGCATAGCTCGCCCGCAGGATCGTCTGGCGCGACTCGTCGAGGGCGTACGTGATGCCGACGCGCGGCGTCACGTTGTTGAAGTCGTACACGTTCGACACGGGCGTCACCGTCTTCGCCGGCAGGTAGGCCTCGTAGCCGGGCACGGCAGACGTCGACGTCGCGTCGAGCCCCGACGTCTGGTGATCGAACCTGATGCCGGCAATGACCGTCAGGCGGTTCAGCGACATCGTGTCGGTGACGAAGGCCTGGGTGTAGCGTCCCGTGTACGCCTGCGCGTAGTCCTGGTACACGTTGGCCGTCAGGTCGGGGTACCCGTCGAAGAAGGTCTGCGTCCGGTTGCCGGGCCACTGCGTGAGCGAGGTGACCGGCGTCTTGCGCCAGGAGAAGCCGAACTTGACCTCGTGCTTGCCGATGAAATAACTGCCGTCGCCGCCCGCGTAGTACTGCGGACGCTTGGTGGTGAACAGCACGTACGATCCATGGTCCACACCGGCGTCGTCGCGGTAGGCAGAGGTGTCCAGACCGCCGATCGGGTCGAGCGTGAACCCGCCGGACGTGTAGGCGTAGCGGGCCGACAGGACCAGGTTCTGACCGACGACGAAGTTGCCCTCGCCCTTGTACAGCTTGGTCGGACCGGTCTGATTCCAGGAGGTCTCGAGCGGATGCGTCGCGCTGACGCCGCGGCCGTTCTTGACCTTGTTCCCCTCGAAGAAGGTGAAGCCGCCGCGGACGGAGTTGCTAGCCTGACCGTCGGCCTTGAACGCGTAGTTCTTGAGGATCGTCTCGTCCGGCGCGCCCGTCAGAATGAGATTGCGGACGTCGGTGCGGCCGATGCGGCCCCAGGCCCACACCCGATCCTTCAGGATGGGACCGCCGACATCGACGCCGGTGTCGAGGTACTTGTCCGTGCGATTGCCCTTGCCGCTGACGCCGCCGAGGCTGGCCGCCAGATCGGACGGCAGGTTCGAGCCCTGCAGGCTCTGCCCCTCCCAGTAGACGTTGGCCGAGCCGTGAGGCGTATTGCTGCCCTTCTTGAGCACCATGTTCAGCTGCACGCCGGGCGTCGGGTTCTGCGCGTCGGCGCCGCCGGTCGTCACCGACATCTCCTGGAACATGTCGAAGTCGTAGTAGCCGGGCGACGCACCGGTCGCGGCCATGTCGGTGATCGGAATGCCATCGACGCTCCACGTGTTGTCGCCGCCGTAGGAGCCCTTGCCGATGTAGTTCGACTGCTGGCCCGATTCCGAGCCGCCCACGTTGACGCGGTCGACGTAGATGCTCGGGACCGTCTGCATGACGACCCACGGGTCGCGCGCGCTCGGGATGTTCTGCAGCTCCTCGAGCGTGACGTTGGTCGTAGTCGTTTCCTTCTTGGTGTCGATGATCGGCGTCGCCGCCGTCACGTTGACCGTTTCCTGGGTGCCCGCCACGCTCATCCTGACGCTGAGCGGCGTCGCCGCGCCGGTCGCCACCTCGACCTGGTTATTCGTATATGGATTGAAGCCGGAGAGGTCGGCTTTGATGGTATAGGTGCCGACCGCAAGGTTCAGGAAGTGCGCCTGGCCCTGGGCATCGGTGACCTGCGTCTGGTTCACAGGGCCCGTGAGGTCCACGCTGACGCCCGGCAGCCGGCCGCCGGTCGTGTCCTCGATGGTGACGTCGATGCGGCCCGTGAAGACCTGGGCTGACGTCGTGGAGGCGAACCCGAGCGTCACGGCGAAGGCCGCGGCCAACGCGGTGAGCTTGCCTATCTTACAGTTCATGTCCTTGCATCCTCCTCTAAGAGAGCTCCACAGCCCCGCGCCGACGAGCGGCGCCGGTTTGCGCCGACCTTCAGGTGATGATGTTTCCGGACACCGTGCGGATAGTTTCGGCTCGAAACCTCCCTTCAGATAGCGGGCGTGGTCGTGGGGACTCGAAACGTCTCACATCTGAGACACTTCGAATCCCTTATGCGACGCGAAGTTGTTTGCGAACAACCTGTTGGACAGAATCCGAGTCGCCTATCGACAATGTTAGCGCGATCAGGATTGTCAATACCGGCTGGTTGTACGTTTCCGGGCCTCGTCGATGAGGCGATCCAAGTTCTGGTAGTTCGGCGAGAGAACCTTCGCGTTCTTGAAGTGTTTGAGGGCCTCGTCATACTGGCCGGCGCGAGCCGCCATAACGCCGAGGTAGACGTGGGGGCGTGCATTCGTGGGATCTATCGTGATCGCGTTGTGCAAGTCCTTCGCTGCGTCTTCGCTTCTGCCGCGCGCCGCTTCCAGCCATCCGAGCGACGCCTGGTCGTCTGACACGTCATTGAAGGTCCGCAGGCTGTCCATCCACTCGTCCTGCGCGTGCGCCAGGGCCTCGCCCGCCGCGCCGTCGAGCTGGCTCACGCCCTCCGTCATGAGCGCGCGGGCGGCGCTCACACGAACCAGACGCATCGGATCCGTCAGGTGCGCCGCGATCGCCGGCAGCACCCGCCCTTCGCGCACGAGTCCGAGCGCCCGCACCGCCGTGATGCGTACCACCGGTTCGGGATCGGAGGCCGCTCCAATCAGCGCGTTCACGATGTCGGGCGCGAAGGTGGCGGCGCCGGCCTTCTGCATCAGTTGACCGGCGAACTCCGCGGCGCTCGCACGAACGAGCGCCCCGTGCGAGCGATCGACGGCGAGCCGCGCCACCTGGGGAAGCGCCGAGTCGTCGCCCGCGCCCGCGCGATACATCACCTCCGCCATCTCGACCACGGCGAGCCGCTTCTCGCGGTTGCCGTACCACGTGTCCATGATCGAAGCGGCCCACTCGGGCGTCCTGTCTTCGTGACAGGTCGTGCACGCGTCGGGAACGCCGAACGTCGCCGTCATCTCCGGCACGGGCGGCGAGAAGGTGTGATCCAGCCGGCGCGTGATGAGCCTCCAGTTCACGTCGCTCATGTGACAGTTCACGCAGCGGCTGCCCTGCGAATCGGACGGGTGGTGCGTGTGCGCCGTGAGGTCGGCGAAGGTGGTCGGCGGAACGGCGTCGGCGCCGTACCCGGTTGCAGGAACGGCTGCGGCGGGGGCGGCGGCGCTGGTCGAGCCGCCGACCCGGTGGCACTGCGTGCAGAGCGCATCGCTCTGCCTGGTGTGGCCGCCGTGGCCGTCCTCGACCGGCACCTTCAGCGCGTGGTTGTTGTTCGATCCGTGCATGCGGTGGCACGCGGTGCACGTCGCCTCGCCCCGCTGGAAGCACCCGGTCAGGGTGAGCGCCTGCGGGCGATTGAACCGGCTCGGCCGCCCGTCCGGCCAGTAGTCGCCCTGCGGATCGTTGTCGGGAATCGGCTGGCTGATGAGGAACGGCAGCGCGAAGTCCTCGTAGTGGCTGCCGGGGGTGAAGCCGAAGAATACGTTGTTCTTGTTGCCGTGGCAGTAGCCGCAGGTGTCGAAGACCTGACGCGGCGTCGCGGTTCTGGGGGAGAAGATCTTCAGGATCGCGCTGAGCTCGTGGTTCTTCGCGCTCGAGTCGTAGGCCGGCTTGCTCGACGGGTTCTTCGCCCATGCCTCCATGAGCGCGATGTGCGGGGCGCCCGGTCCATGGCACGCCTCGCAGCCGATGCCCATCTCGGTCCACGTCGTCGCATAGGTGTTGGTCGGGATGTCGTAGTGCTTGACCAGATTCGTCGCGTGGCAGTTGACGCACGTGACGTTCCAGATCTGCCGCAGATCGTGGTTCGGATCGTCAGGAATCGGGGTGATCTCCTTCCAGTCGATCCACCGCTTCGTGACGTTGTGCCAGAACACCGGCATGACGTAGATGCGGCCGTCGGGCAGCTTCGACAGGTAGCCCTGGAACCGCCGCGCGCCCAGCGTGTAGTTGATTTCGAACTTCTGCGGCGGCTGTCCCTTCTTCGAGACCGAAATGAAGTACCGCCCGTCGTGGGTCTCCATCGTGTAGGCGCGCCCGTAGGACTCGAGGCGCGTACCGGGCCGGAAGTCGCCGGCGATGTGCGCCTTCGCGATCGGCTTGGTCATCTGGACGTGCAGCGTCTTGTGCCACGAACCGTACTCGTTGGGATGGCAGCGCTCGCACGCCTCCGAGCCGACGTAGGTCGAGGACTCGCCGGTCTCGGCCCCGCGAGATGGATCTGATGGAGGGCGAGGCTTCAGCGGAGCGGCTGGAGGCGACGCCGACGACCGCGCGGTCTCCTGCGTGCCGCCCGCCGCCCACACGCCCGCCGTGGCCAAAAGAACCAGGCCGAGGCCGATAGCGCGGGCGGGCCAGCGCGAGGCCATGACCGGCAATTATAGGGCAGGTCGGGCCGAGGGGGATTGTCGAAAGGGCTCAGGGATCAGGGCGAACGGCAGAAGGGGACCGTGAGCGAAAACGCGGTGCCTGAACCGGGGCCTCCGCAGACTGTGGACTGGGCAGAAGGTCTGGCCGGATCAGGATCCGGAGCGGCAGCGACGGCTGCGCGTGGGGGTGGGGCCCCACGCGAAAGTAAAAAAAGGGGGCGCGCCTTCGGGCAAAAGACACGCCCCACCAGAGGTCCCGGCGGGCTCGATCATGCCGGCACCCCGGTCTGACGGTTCGTGGCTCTCGGAGGAGAGCGGCAACAGCCTACCACTCGAATTCTTTGGAGCGCAACATATTTCATTTTGTGCTCAATGTTTTTGTGCTCAAACGAGACGACGGCCCGGCGGGTCGGCGCACCCGCCCGGCGGCGGGCAAAAGAAAGGGCGGGCCGGAAACCGGCCCGCCCTACGGGAAGAACCTGATTGAAGGCCTAGAACTCGAACCGGAGGCCCAGCTCGAGCGTGCGCGGGTCGAGCGGCTGGATCACCGTACCGTAGGAGCTTCCGTTCCGGATGTTGAAGTTGGTGATCGCCGCGCTGTTCGTGATGTTGAACAGGTCGACGATGCCGGTGACGCGGCGGCTGCCGCCCAGGCTGAACGACTTGTCCACGCGGAGGTTCAGCAACGGCACCGTGTCCGACCGGTTGTTGTCGAAATCTTCCATCCAGAAGAACTGGGTGCCCGCGTTGGGGAGCGAGACGGTGATGCGGCGGGCGTAGTTCCAGCCGCTCTGCACCGCGAAGTTCAGCCCGACGCCGATCTGGTACGGGAAGTCGTACCGGCTCGACAGGTGGAACACCCACCCGGTCGTCGTCTGCCGGCCCGGCACGGTCGGGAAGACGTTCTGGTAGTACTGACCCGTGGAGATCGGATCGGACTGCGTCAGCGGACTCGTGCTGTTGGTGTTGTTGTACAGGGCGTCCTTGCGCGTCCAGTCATAGCTGGTGTCGAGGAAGAAGCCCGACCCGAACCGCTTGTTGAACGCCAGTTCGAAGGTGTCGAAGTTCTCCGCGCCGCCGTCCACGCTCCCAGGCATCGTCGCGATGATCTGGTCCTGGATGCCGGCAACTGACGATGGGATATCCATCACCGTGAAGTCCTGCACGGTCTTGTTGCCCAGGACGTCGCTGATCGTGACCGCCTTCGTGATCGGCACCGTGAACTGCCCCTCGCGGGCGAAGTTGAAGGTGTCGAACTGGTTGCGGTTCATCTTGCGGACGTAGGCTACCCGGACCGACGACTCGCCCCAGAACTGCCGCTGGACCGAGGCGTTGATTTCGTCCGTATGCGGCACCTTGATGTTCGAATCGAGCCGCGTGCTCACGCCGCCGCCCGCGTCGACCAGTTCGCCGAGCTCCGACGGCCCGTCGTACACCCGGTTCCCGTTCGGGTCGAGGAACTTGAACTGCTTCCAGCTCGCTCCGCCCGGGTCGACGCCCGAGAAGCTGTCGGCGAAGTTGAAGTAGTAGCGGCCGTAGAACGCCTTGATGGCCGTCTTGCCGTTCCCGCCCGGATCCAGCGCCAGGCCGATGCGCGGCGCGATGCTGTTGCGCGTCAGCAGGGTCGTCTTCGGGTGCGTCACGGCCGAGAAGACCTCGGTGAGCAGCGGGTCGCGCTTGCCTTCCGTGTAGTACGGCGCCTGCCGGTCGTAGCGGACCCCCACGGTCAGCGTCGCCCGGCTCGTGATCGTCCAGCGGTCCTGCCCGTAGAGGGCGATGCGTTTGTTGTCGTCGCCCGGGATCGTCCACGTGTCGCCCAGCTTCGCCGGGTCGCCCAGGTCCGTCAGCCGGATTTCGTCAGTCGCGCCGGCGCTGTCCAGATAGAGGATCGGGCCCGACGTGCCGATGCTCGCGAAGTTCGACATGTCGTTGATCCACTCGCCGCCGAACTTCAGGTCGTGGCTTCCGCCGTTCTGCGTCGGCAGGAAGTAGGTCGCGTTCGCATAGATCTGCGGCTTGGCCCGCTCCAGCTCGAACGGCCCCGTGTCGCCGCCCTGCGTGAAGCCCGCGCCGGTGTCGACGCCGGTCACCAGATCCGTGTGCGGCGGGTTCGTCTTGTAGTCGACAGACGGCCGCTCCGGGAAGTCATACCCGAACTCCCCGACGTTCACCTCGCTGAACAACCGGTTCGTCCACACGCGCTGCCACTTCCCGTTGTACATCCAGCTCGGGCTCACCTGCGCCAGCGTCGACGACTTCTGACGCAGCGCGGAGAGGCCGCGCAGCGGCTTGTGCTTCTTGTCCCACTGGTAGTAGCCGATGAAGGTGTCCTTCGAGCTCGGCTTCCAGCTTTCCTTCGTCGTGAAGGTGTTGAAGAAGCCCAGGTCGGTCGCGACGTTCGGATCCACGCCCGAGATCGCCTTGTCGATGTGGAAGTGATCGAACGCCGCGAAGAACCACAGCTTGTCCCGCTTGATCGGACCGCCCAGGTCGTCGTGGTTCTCCCAGAACAGCAGGTTCGGCGCCGCCGAGCCTTTCCGCGCCGTGATGTCGCTGTTGGTGTTGTCGGCGACGTAGCTCTTCCCTTCGTAGGTCTGGTTCACCAGGCCGCTGAAGCTGTTGCCGCCGCTCTTGATCGTCGAGATGACGGCCGCGCCCGGCGTGTTCATCGTCACGTCCTGGCCCGCCCCGCTCACCGCGATCTCGTTCTGCGAGAAGTAGTCCTGGTAGAACCCCGCGCCGCCCGTGCCTTCCGTCGTGTCCACGCCTTCGGTCACGACGCGCGCCTGGCCGGAGATCCCGAACGCCTGATAGCCGGACTGCTGGCTCTTGTGGCTGCCGCCCACGTCGAAGCCCTGCATCCGCACGCCCGGCGACTGCGCCAGCGCGCCCCACAGGTCCGTCGAGCTCGGCACCTGGATCAGCTTCTTCGTGTCCAGCGTGTTGCCCACCGCCGTGCTCGAGGTGTCGACGATCGGCGACTCCGCCGTCACCGTCACGCTTTCCTGCAGCGTGGCCAGTTGCATCTGGGCGTCGACCGTCAGCGTCTGGCCGAGGGCCAGGACGATGCCGGACCGGGTGAAGGTCTTGAACCCGGACAGGTCGAACTTCAGCGTGTAGACGCCGGCCGGGAGCGATGGGAAGCGGTAGGAACCATTCGCCTCGCTGACGACGGTCTGCGTGCCGATCAAGGCCGGCGAGGTCGCGGTCACAGTCACGCCCGGGAGCACGGCGCCCTGGGCGTCTTTCACGACGCCGACGAGATGGCTCGGTGTGGTCTGCGCCATTGCCGGCGCCGCCATCGCACAGATGGCCGCTGCGGCAACGAGCATGCGCGCCTGTCGGAACATTCCCCCTCCTCTTCGAAAGCAACAGCAAATGCGAGCCGCCGGCGGCGGACGGCGTCCGGCGGCGACTCGGGTCCGCGCGGAACGGGCTCCGCCCCCGCGGATCCGAGGGCGCAGAGTGTAACATTGAGATATTCTTTGTGTGCAAACCAAATAAGTTGCTGGCGAAAATATTTGAGGTCCGATCCAATTTCTTGGGGCACCCACGATCCGCATCTCTGGCGAACCACCGAATAAGCCTCGACGGATCAGCACCTTACCGCCGGAAACCGACGACGCTGGGTGATCGGCGGCTGGTGAGGTGCGCGGGAGGAAGGAGCCGTGTGCGGCCGCTGCTCAGCACCGTGCGGGCGCTGGGTTGCGGACAAAAAAAGGGCGGGCCGGCAAAACCCGGCCCGCCCTCTCGGTCCGAAGAGCTACTCGGCGCGCCTAGAACTCGAACCGGATGCCGAGTTCGAGCGTGCGCGGGTCGAGCGGCTGGACGATCTGGTTGAACGTCCGGCCGTTGTTGAGCACGAAGTTGGTGATCGCCGCGTTGTTCAGGATGTTGAACACGTCGACCATCCCGGTCACCCGCGAGTGCCCGACCAGGTTGAACGACTTGTCGACCCGGAGGTTCAGCAGCGGCACCGTGTCCGACCGGTTGTTGCTGAAGTCCTCCATCCAGAAGCTCTGGCTCCCCGAGTTGGGCAGCGACACGGTGATGCGGCGGGCGTAGTTCCAGCCGCTCTGCACCGCGAAGTTCAGGCCGACGCCGACCTGATACGGGAAGTCGTACCGGCTCGACAGGTGGAACACCCACCCGGTCGTCGTCTGCCGACCCGGAACCGTCGGGAAGACGTTCTGGTAGTACTGGCCGGTCGCGATCGGATCGGACTGCGTCAGCGGGCTGGTGCTCGACGAGTTGTTGTACAGGGCGTCCTTCCGCGTCCAGTCGTAGCTGGTGTCGAGGAAGAAGCCCGACCCGAACCGCTTGTTGAAGGCGAACTCGATCGTGTCGAAGTTCTCGGCGCCGCTGTCCGCGCTGCCCGGCATCGTGGCAATCACGTTGTTGACGACGCCCTTGAGCGAGTCGGGGATGTCGTTCACCGTGAAGGTCTGCGCGCCCGTGATCCCGGTGTCGACGCCCTGGATGTTCACCGTGACCTGCCGCGGCACCGTGAACTGCCCCTCGCGCGCGAGGTTGAAGGTGTCGAACTGGTTCCGGTTCATCTTCCGCACGTACGCCACCCGGACCGACGACTCGCCCCAGAACTGCCGCTGGATCGACGCGTCGATCTCGTCGGTGTGCGGCACCTTGATGCCCGAATCGAGCGTGGTGCTGACGCCGCCGCCCGCGTCGACCAGTTCGCCGAGCTCGGACGGCCCGTCGTACACGCGGTTCCCGTTCTGGTCGAGGAACTTGAACGTCTTCCAGCTCGCCCCGCCCGGGTCGACGCCCGAGAAGCTGTCGGCGAAGTTGAAGTAGTAGCGGCCGTAGAACGCCTTGATGGCCGTCTTGCCGTTCCCGCCCGGATCCAGCGCCAGGCCGATGCGCGGCGCGATGCTGTTGCGCGTCAGCAGGGTCGTCTTCGGGTGCGTCACGGCCGAGAAGACCTCGGTGAGCAGCGGATCACGCTTGCCTTCCGTGTAGTACGGCGCCTGGCGGTCGTAGCGGACCCCCACGGTCAGCGTCGCCCGGCTCGTCATCGTCCAGCGGTCCTGGGCGTAGAAGGCGAACCGCTTGTTGTCGTCGCCGGGGATCGTCCACGTGTCGCCCAGCTTCGCCGGATCGCCCAGGTCCGTCAGCCGAATCTCGTCAATCGCGCTGCTGCTGTCCAGATAGAGGATCGGACCCGACGTGCCGATGCTGGCGAAGTTCGACATGTCGTTGATCCACTCGCCGCCGAACTTCAGGTCGTGGCTCCCGCCGTTCTGCGTCGGCAGGAAGTAGGTCGCGCTCCCGTAGACCTGCGGCTTGGCGCGCTCCAGCTCGAACGGCCCCGTGTCGCCGCCCTGCGTGAAGCCCGCGCCCGTGTCGATGCCCGTGATCAGGTCGGTCCGCGGCGGATTCGTCTTGTAGTCGACCGACGGCCGCTCCGGGAAGTCATACCCGAACTCCCCGACGTTCAGCTCGCTGAACAGCCGGTTCGTCCACACGCGCTGCCACTTCCCGCTGTACATCCAGCTCGGGCTCACCTGCGCCAGCGTCGACGACTTCTGCCGCGTCGACGACAGCCCGCGCAGCGGCTTGTGCTTCTTGTCCCACTGGTAGTAGCCGATGAAGGTGTCTTTCGAGCTCGGCTTCCAGCTTTCCTTCGTCGTGAAGGTGTTGAAGAAGCCCAGGTCGGTCGCGACGTTCGGATCCACGCCCGAGATCGCCTTGTCGATGTGGAAGTGATCGAACGCCGCGAAGAACCACAGCTTGTCCCGCTTGATCGGGCCGCCCAGGTCGTCGTGGTTCTCCCAGAACAGCAGGTTCGGCGCCGCCGAGCCATTGCGCGCCTTGATGTCGCTGTTCACGTTATCGCCAACGTAGCTCTTCCCTTCGTAGGTCTGGTTCACCAGGCCGCTGAAGCTGTTGCCGCCGCTCTTGATCGTCGAGATGACGGCCGCGCCCGGCGTGTTCATCGTCACGTCCTGGCCCGCCCCGCTCACCGCGATCTCGTTCTGCGAGAAGTAGTCCTGGTAGAACCCCGCGCCGCCCGTGCCCTCCGTCGTGTCCACGCCCTCGGTCACGACGCGCGCCTGGTTCACGATGCCGAACGCCTGGTACCCGGACTGCTGGCTCTTGTGGCTGCCGCCCACGTCGAAGCCCTGCATCCGCACGCCCGGCGACTGCGCCAGCGCGCCCCACAGGTCCGTCGAGCTCGGCACCTGGATCAGCTTCTTCGTGTCGAGCGTGTTCCCGACCGCCGTGCTCGACGTATCCACGATAGGCGACTGCGCCGTCACCGTCACGCTCTCCTGCAGCGTGGCCAGCTGCATTTCAGCGTCGATCGTCAACGTCTGCCCCAGCGCGAGCGTAATTCCCGAGCGGGTGAACGTCTTGAACCCGGACAGGTCGAACTTCAACGTGTAGGTGCCGGCGGGCAGCGACGGGAAGCGGTACGAACCATTCGCCTCGCTGACGACGGTCTGCGTGCCGATGAGCGACGGCGCCGTCGCGGTAATCGTGACGCCCGGGAGCACGGCGCCCTGAGCATCCTTCACCACGCCGACGAGATGGCTGGGTGTGGTCTGCGCCATCGCCGGAGCCGCCATCGCACAGATGGCCGCCGCGACGACAAGCAGACGAGCCTGTCGGAACATTCCCCCTCCTCTTGTGAACCACGAAGCCACGACAACGGGGCTGCCGGCCGCGGACGCCGACGCCGCCAGCCCGACTCGGACGGGCGCGGAACGTGTCCAGCCCACCAGCGTCCGACGCGCGGAGTGTAGCACCCGGCCAGAGAATTGGCGCCCGCGTCAAGAGGGGGAACAGCGATGACTTTCGTCGGTGATCCAATTAATTGGTAGAGCTTGTGGCTCGGATCCAGTCAGGCCGATCAATCTGGCGCCTGAAGTGCCATTTCTTACTACTTTCTTATGACTTAAGCGCCCTTCAGTAGCCGGCAGGATACACGCGCAGTGTCTCATCCTGGACAATCGCGCCCGATGGCGTCGTTCGACCGTCCAGGACCAGGCTCCGCGGCGACCGGGATCGCACGCCGTCCAGCGTTGTCAGGATCGCGGACGCCGCCAGCACTCCAGCCACGAGTGACTTCCACTCCGCCGGACGTCGACGTACCCGGGCGGCAACGGCGGCGATCGATGCGCCTTGCGCGATCCACACGATCGGCAGATAGGCCACGCCCAGCCGCACGTACCCATAGAAGAGCAGAATGGATCCCGCGAAGGCGGCGGCGGGCGCCGCGAGAACGACCAGCGCCACGTCGCGCCGGCGCAGAACGATCACGCCGCCGATGACGAGCGCGAGGTGAATCGGCAGCAGCCACCAGCTGGCCGGGTCGAGCAGATCGACCCGGCGCCGCACGCCCTCGACCCCGGCGCCGGCATCGTCGAACAGATAGCCCTGGGCCAGGAACCCGATCGTCATCGCGACCTTCCGCCGCATCAGTGCCAGCGCGTCGCCCGGATGATTGAGAATCCACCCGAGACCGATGCGATATCCGTGCACGTAGAGGTCGTAGACGGCGGGACACGCGAGGTCCAGCTCGCCGGCGGCCAGCTCGGCATCGGCACCCGGGGAGCACTGGTCGAGCATCGGATGATCGCGGTTGGGGCCACCGTCGGCGTCCGGGTGGTTGGCCATCGCGAAGTTGAAGGGTCCGTACGACGTCACGGGCGCAAGCGTCGGGAGCGGTCCGGCCACGCGACCCACGTGCGCCATGTTGAATGCCGACAGCGTGCGGTAGTGCCATACCGTGGCCGGCGTCAGAATCGCCGCGAACGCGACCATGAAGGCCACCAGCGCGGGTCGGCTTCGACGCCGCCAGAGGGCGCCGAGCGCCAGCACGAGCGCGCCCGCCAGGAACTCCGCCCGTACCAGCATCGCCGCCGCCCCGCACGCACCCGCCAGCGCGGCCCGGCCGATCTCGCGTCCTGGCGCCGGCGCGTCGCCGGGCTCCCGGCGCAGCCATCGCCACGCCGCCCAGACCGACACCGTCATCAACAGCCCGTAAAGGGCCTCGGAATTGGCGACGGCACCCTCAACGATGTGGCCGAAGTGGAACGGACCGAGCAGGGCGACGGCGAGCATCGCACCCGGGCCCGCCATCTCATAGGCGAGCAGCGCCGCCATCCCGACGCTCGCACCACTCAGCGAGGCGAGCAGCAGCTTCACCGCGCCGATCGGAACGACGACATCGCTGCCGCGAACCGCGCCGGTGACATGAAAGAGAGCGGCGAGCGCCAGCGGCCACCCGGGCGGATGGAACGGAATGCCGTTGTCGAACGGCTTGCCCTCGACGATTGCGACCGCGTAGGCGACGAAGCGGGTCGCGTCGCCGTAGTAGAAGGCGCTGGTGAGCGAGGCCGTCTCGCCCCACGCCCGGGAGAACCACAATCGCTCGGCAAACGCGGCGACGGCCGCAACGGCGACGACGAGCGCCGCGGGTCCGTTCCCGAAAGGCGGAGACGGTGGCGGCCCGGGGGACGGCGGGCGCCGCACAGGGGCGTGACGACGGCGTTTGGACATCCGGAAAAAGACAAGGGCCGGCGCGCTCGAGCGTGCCGGCCCTCTCATTATAGGTATGGCGGGTCTTAGGGACCCGCTAACCGGACGGTCAGCCGGGCCGGTCCCGATGGACCCGCCCGGATCCGGGGCGGACGGCCCCGGGGGTCAGTTGCGGCTCCTAGAACTCGACGCGGAAGCCGACCTCGAGCGTGCGGGGGTCGACGGTCGCGTTGATCTGATTGAACCGCGCGCCATTGGCGATGTTGAAGTTCGTCACCGCGTTGGAGTTCAGCGCGTTGAAGAGGTCCAGCATGGCCGTCAGCTTGAGCTTGTCGACGGTGAACGCCTTGTCGACGCGCAGGGCCAGCAGGTAGATGTTGTCCGCCCGGTTGTCGCTCAGGTTGCTCAGCCAGACGTTACGGGTGCCGGCGTTCGGCAGGCGGACCGAGACGTAGCGGGAGTACGGCCAGCCACTCTGGCCGCTGAAGTTGACCGCCGCGCCGATGTCGTACGCGAACGTGTAGCGCGCCGACAGGTGCGCGTCCCACGTCGTCGTCTGCTGGAGCGTGTCGACCGCCGGGTTGACGTTGAAGAACACGCCGTTGCTACCGACGCCGACCGGGGTGATCGGGTCCGCGCTGAGCGGGCTGTTGCTGGGCGTGGGTGCGCCGCCCGAGCCGGCCGAGCGCATGTCCTCGCGCCACTGGTAGTCGTAACTCGCGTTCACGAACAGGCCCTTGCCGAAGCGCTTGTTGAAGGCGAGGCTGAGGGTGTCGTAGTTGTATTTGCCGCCGCCCAGCGAGTCGGGGATGTTCATGTACACGTTCTGCGACACACCCTTGAGGCTCGCGGGGATGTCGTTGAGCGTGAGGGCCTGCTGCCCGACGGTCTGGGCTCCGCTGTTGGTGAAGTGCTGGATGTCAACGGTCGTTGTGTAAGGCACGGTGAACTGGCCCACGAGCGGCGCGTTGATGATCGTGTACAGGTTGCGCACCTGCTTGCGAACGTATGCGATACGGAACGCCGCCTCGCCCCAGAACTGCCGGTCGTACGACGCGTCGAACTCGTCCGTGTACGGCACCTTGAGGTTCGGATCGATGGTCGTGGACGCGCCGCCGAACGAGTTGACGATCGCGCCGAGCTCGTCAGGACCGTTCAGGATGCGGTTGCCGTTCAGATCGTTGAAGTTCCGATCCTGATAGTTGGCTCCGCCGGGGTTGGCGCCCGACAGGGTGTCGGCGAAGTTGTAATAGTAGCGGCCGTAGAACCCCTTGATGACCGATTTGTTGTCGGCCGACGGGCTCCAGCTGACGCCGAGACGCGGCGCGATCGTGTTGCGCTTGAGGAGCGACTGCCCCTGGGTGGTCGTCCCCGGGAACACGTAGCTGAGCAGCGGCTTGCGGGTTGCGGTGTCGTAGTACGGCCGCTGGTAGTCGTAGCGGACGCCGGCCGTGATGGTCACCGTGCTGCTGGCCGTCCAGCGATCCTGCGCGTAGAGCGAGTACCGGCGATTGAAGTCCGACGACTGCGTCCAATCGCTGCCGAACGTGCCCGGATCGCCGAAGTCGGTCACGCGCACCTGATCGATGGCGCCGCTCCGATCGAGGTAGAGGATGGGACCGGAAGTGCCGATGGCGTTGTTCTGCGACTTGTCATTGATGAACTCGCCGCCGAATTTCAGGTCGTGGCTGCCCATCCCGGTCGGCAGGAAGTAGGTGACGTTGCCGAAGGCCTGCGGCTTGTCGCGCGCCAGGATGAAGGGACCGGTCGATCCGCCCGCGTTCTGCCAGCCCGCGCCCACGTCGGCGCCCGTGCCGTTGTCATGCCGCGGGGGGTTCGTCGTGTAGTCGACGTTGGGCTCCTCGGGGAACGTGTACCCGAAGTCGCCGACGTTGACCTCCGAGAACAGACGGTTCGACCAGGTGCGCTGCCACCGGCCGTTGTACGCCCAGCTCGGCGAGGTCTGCGCGAGCGCGGACTCGCGCGGCGTCGTCGCCGACAGTCCGCGGAGCGGCTTCTGCTTCTTGCCCCACTGGTAGTAGCCGATCAGCGTGTCCTTGCTGGTCGCCTTGTAGCTTTCCTTCGTCGTGAAGTTGTTGAAGAGACCGAGGTCGGTCGCGATGCTCTGATCGACGCCCGAGATCGCCTTGTCGATCTTGAAGTGGTTGTAGGCGGCGTAGAACCAGGCTCTGTCGGTCATGATCGGACCGCCGAGCTCGACGTGGCCCTCCCAGAACTTCAGGTTCGGCTGTCCCGTGAACCCGCGGGCCGCCGTCGCGTCGTCGATGTTGTCGCCGACGAAGCTCTTCCCCTCGTACACGACGTTCTCGAGGCCCGAGAAGCTGTTGCCGCCGCTCTTGATCGTCGACACGATCGCCGCGCCCGGCGTGTTCATGCTGACGTCCTGGCCGGCCGCGCTGACCGCAATCTCGTTCTGCGCGAAGTAATCCTGATAGAAGCCGGCGCCACTCGTGCCCTCGGTCGTGTCGACGCCGTCGGTGAGGACGCGCGCCTGGCCGCTGATGCCGTACGCCTCGTAGCCCGACTGCTGGCTCTTGTGGCTGCCGCCGACGTCGACGCCGGCCATCCGCACACCGGGCGTCTGCGCCAGCGCGCCCCACAGGTCGGTCGAGGTCGGCACGCCCGTGAGCTGGGCCGTCGTCTGCGTGTAGCCGACCTGCGTCGACTGCGTATCGACCACCGGCGCCTGACTCGTCACCGTGACGCTCTCCTGCAGGGTGGCAATCTGCAGCGCCGCATCGATGGTGAGCGTCTGGCCGACCGCCAGCACGATGTTGTCGCGCTTCATCGTCTGAAAGCCGGGCAGCTCGAACGAGAGCGAGTAGGTGCCCGACGGCAGCGAGGCAAAGCGATAGGTGCCGTTGGTTTCCGTGACAACCGTCTGCGCCCCGAGCTGCGCCGGCGACGTGGCCGTGACGGTGACACCCGGCAGGACCGCGCCCTGCGCGTCCTTGACGGTGCCGGTCAGGTGCGACGGATTGATCTGAGCGCTGGCCGTCAGTGAGCTCAGGCAGAGCGCCAGAGTCATGACCAGCACGTGTTTCCGATTGAACATGCTTGAGCCCCCTCCGAGAACCTTGAACGTCCAAAATGCGCTCGTCACGAGTTGTCAGCGAGCGCGGTGGCGTCGTCTGTATCTCAAGCGGCGTGCCACGGTGCGCAGTGATGAAGAGAGACACGGGTGTGCTTCAACCGCGATGAAACGGCGGCAAATCTCAGAATCGAACGCTGCGCGATTTGAGGCGCAGCCGTTCGACGTTCCGAAAACTTGAATGCACGTCGGTGTTTTGGATCGGAGTTTTGGATCGCACGCGCCGCGCGGCATGCGGCGATGCGCGTAGTACAATCGACGTTCCTCAGAACACACCAGTGACCCGACGACGTCGAGACGGCGCGGTCGCGGTCGCGCCCGAGCGATTCCTGACGCGCGCGTGGCTGCCGCCGATGCTGGTCGCGGCGGCGACCTTCCTCGCGTTTCTGCCGGCGCTCGGGGCCGGCTTCGTCAATTTCGACGACGACCGGCTCCTCCTCCACAATCCGTATCTGCATCCCCCGTGGCGCGACGCGCTCATGTGGATGTGGTCCACGACCTACATCGGCCACTACGCGCCGCTGGCCTGGATGTCGCTGGCCCTCGACACAGTGGTCGCCGGCCTCGACCCGCGGGTGTTTCACCTGGACAGTCTGCTGTGGCACGTCGCAGCGGCGGTCGCGCTCTACGGCGTTCTCGTCGAGCTGCTCGCGCGCGACACCTCCGCCAGGGTGGTGCCGGTGGATCGGCGAAGACTCGCGGCGGCACTGGGGGCCCTGTGCTGGTCGGTCCACCCGCTGCGCGTCGAGTCGGTGGTCTGGATCACCGAGCGGCGCGACACGATCAGCGCGACCTTCTGGCTCCTCGCTGTGACGATGTACCTGCGCGCCGCAGCCGGGGAGGCCGGCTCGCGCCGCGTACGACGGCTGCACGCCGCGGCCTGCGCGCTTCTCGCCGTGTCGCTGCTCGCCAAGGCGTGGGGGATGACGTTCGTGGTGACGCTCGTCGCGCTCGACGGGTATCCGCTCAGGCGGCGGGCGTGGCTGGAGAAGATCCCCTACGCCGTCCTGGGCGGAACGGCTGGCGCGTTCGCGTGGATCGCGCAGCGGGCCCAGCCCGACACGATGCTCTCAATCGCGCAGTGGAGCGCCGGACAGCGGGCGCTCCAGGCCGCGTACGGCCTCTGCTTCTACGTCTGGAAGACGGTGTGGCCGACCCGACTGGCTCCGTTGTATCCGCTCCCGGCGACGACTCCACCGGCGTTCTGGGCGGCCCTGGCCGTCGTCATCGGCGCATCCGCGCTCCTCGCGTGGCGTGCCCGCGCGCACCCGGCCCTGGCATCCGCGGCGGTCGTCTATGCGGCGACGGTGGCGCCAGTCCTCGGCCTCGCGCAGAGCGGACCGCAGCTCGTCGCCGATCGCTACGCCTATCTCGGTGCGCTCCCCTTCAGCGCGCTTCTCGCCGGCGCGCTGCTCGTCACGAACGCCGCCGCGAGCCGCCAGGGGCCGTCTCCTGGCGATTCCCTTGTACGAACCCGCACGCTTCGCGGGCTGACGCTGGCGGTCCTCGTGGCGTTCGGGACGCTTACGTGGAGGCAGACCCGCGTGTGGCACGACTCGCTCACCCTGTGGGCGCACGCGCTCGACGCGGGACAGGCGAGCTACACCGCTCACGTCGACTACGGACAGGCGCTCCGCGTGAGCGGCCGGCTGAGGGAGGCGGTCGCGCAGTACCAGCAGGCGGTGGCCCGGCGGCCCACCGGGGGCGCAGCCTGGTACAACCTGGCGAACGGGCTGAAGGCGCTCAACCGGCTCGACGAGGCCGCGCGGGCCTACCAGCTCGCGATCCAGTACTCGCCGTGGAAGGTGGACGCACAGGTGAACCTCGGGAATCTCTACTACGGAAGAGGGCAGTACCTGGACGCGGTGAGGCAGTATCGTCGGGCCACCGCCACGATGGACCACGTGCCGGCGGCCGAATTCTCGCCCGAGCCGTACCTGTATCTGGGGATGGCGCTCGGCGACGCCGGCGACAGAGCCGGCGCCCGACAGGCGCTCGACGTCGCGCTGAAGTACCCGGCCACTCGCGCCCGCGCCGAGCGGGAGCTGCAGCGCCTTCAGGCCTCGGGCGCCGGCTCCCGCGTGAAGTGAACCTTCGTCAGCGCAACGCCGACCACGATGGCCGCCGCGCCGGCGACGCGTACCGCGCCGATGCGCTCGCCGAGCCAGAGCCACGCGACCAGCATCGCGACAATCGGCACGACGTTGGAGTACACGGACGTCCGCGTGTTTCCGAGGCGCTGAAGCGCCGTGTACCAGATCATGTAGGCGACGCCGAGCGCGAAGGTCGCCGACCCGACGACCGACAGCCAGGCGCCCGCGCTCACGGCGCGCCAGGCCACGTGCCCGATCTGGGGCCACGCGATCGCGACGTAGAGGGCCGTGCCGAGCGCCATCGAGTAGCCGGTGACCACGAGCGGCGAGTGGCGCGCGAGCAGCCCACGCGACCCGACCGCGGTGCCCGACCAGCACAGCACGGCCGCGAGCATCGTGAGGTCGCCCGCCAGGGAGGCCCCGCTCACGCGGGCGCCGTGGCCGACGACGAGATAGATGCCGACGCCCGACAGGGCCACGCCGGCCCAGCGCGCCGCCGACACCCGCTCGTGCCCGAGCGCGGCCGTCATCAGGGCGACGAATATCGGCGTGCAGCCGATGATGAGGGAGCTGTTGGCGACCGTGGTGTGCGCGAGCCCCTCGACGAACAGCAGCTGATAGCCGCCCTGCCCCACGGCCGCCATGGCCGCGATCCCGAGCCAGTCGCGGCCCGACAGCCGCGGGCGCTCCGGCCTGCGAGGAGCGGTGACGGCGATGGCGGACAGATAGAGAGTGGAGGCGATCAGGAGCCGCGCACCGTTGAACGCGAGCGGCGGGATCTCAGCGAACGCCGCCTTGATCACGCTGTAGTTGCCACCCCAGATGATCGTCATCAGGACGAGCAGCGCGTCGAGGCGAGAGAGCTGGAGCTTCACGGGAAGGTGGAAGGGCGGAGCCGGGCCCGGACAGTCCCGCCCCTCACACCGTCGAGCAGCGTCAGAACGGCTTGACGAAGAAGAGGATCAGCGAAATGAGCAGCACGTAGATCACGAGCGACTCGATGAGGACGAGGCCCAGGATCAGGTTGCCGCGAATCTCGCCGGCCGCGCTCGGATTGCGCGCGATGCCTTCGACGGCGGCGCTCAGGCCGCGCGCCTGCGAAACGGCGCCGAACGACGCCGCGATGGCGAGCGCGAACCCGGCGGTCAGGATCGACCAGCGGATCACCTCGGGGTTCCCCCCCGTCGCCGCCGCCGCTTCCTGCGCGTGCAACGGCGACACGAACGCGAACGCCAGAACCATGAACGAGAACATGAAGAAGAACCGTCTGCTCACAACCGCCTCCATAGTTGCTGCGCGTGGGGCCCCACCCCCACGCGATGGCCGAACTCACGCTTGTCGGTCGTTCATCCCGGCTCGTTGGGGCCCACCCCCACTCGCTGCGGGTCTGTCCCACGACCTGCCATTGTCCGCACCTCAATCAGCAATCGGACAATGCTCCTAGACCTCGCCGGCCACCATCTCGCCGTGCTCGTGCTGCTCGTGCTCGGTCGCGACCGCCCCGCCCAGGTAGATGGCGGTCAGCAGCACGAAGATGTACGCCTGCAGCGTGGCGGTGATGATCCCCATGAACATCATCGGCAGCGGCACGAGGAACGGCACGATGCTGAACAGGATCATGATCACCAGCTCCTCGCCGAAGATGTTGCCGAAGAGCCGCAGCGACAGCGACAGCACGCGCGAGAAGTGGCTGATGATCTCGATGGGCAGCATGATCGGCGCGATGAAGAGCGGCGCGCCCGGCGGCGCGGCGAAGTGCTTGAGGTACGCCCCGAGCCCCTGCTCCTTCACGCCCTGGATGTGGTAGTAGACGAAGACGGTGATCGCGCAGCCGAGGGTCACGTTGATGTTGCTCGTCGGCGCCATCAGTCCCGGCACGAGCCCCATCAGGTTGCCGGTGAGGACGAACAGGAGGATCGCCATCCCGACCGGCAGGTAGCGGGGCGCCTTGTGACCGATGTAGTCGCTGAGCAGGCTCAGCACCGCCGAGATGCTGTCCTCGATGGCGATCTGCAGCTTCCCGGGATTGTCGACGCTGAGCCGCCGCCGCACGAACAGCGCGAGCGCCGTCCAGGCGATGACGATGAGCGCCGACATGATCAGGTAGTTCTGGATCACGTCGGTCCCGGGCGGCACGACCCGGCCGAGCGCCCGCAGCACGGCCGCGACGGCCGGGCCGAACGCCGAATTGACGGCGTGGACGATCCAGAGTTCGTGCTCGAGCTTTTCCATTCTTACTTGCTCGCGGGGCCCCACCCCCGCTCGCCTGGCCGAACTGACGCCGTCGCTCGGCCTCGCCTGTCCCGGAGGGCCCCACCCCCAGCTCTGGCACTACCCGCGAGCTGGCCTATCGCCCCCTGATCCATCTTCCCTCTCAGCCCGGCGTCTGCGCGCTCGGCCGCCTGACGGCTCGCAGGAGCGCCGAGGCGACCGCCGGGTTCTGAGGGGGTTAATTCGTGCCGGTGCGATCGCGCGGACCGTGCGACACGGGCCGAACGGCTTCGATCGCAATCGCGACGACGAGCGAAGACGCGCCGGCGAATATCGACAACGGGGGCAGCCGCAAGCGCGCCATTATGACGTACGCGACGGCGGCCAGTATAGCGTATCTTGTGAAAAACTTCACCAGCCCGATCGCCGTCCGACCCCGCCCGCTCACGCCCTGCGCCATCGAGCCCGACAGCGCGTCGATCCCGCCCTTGATCCCCCGGTAGGACACCAGCACCAGCAGCCCGCCGCCGAGGACCCCGCCCGCCGCCGCCAGCTGCCGATCGGCGACCACGGCAGCGATGGCCGCCATCGCCCCACAGGCCCCCACCGCCGTCCGCTCGACGCGCCGGAGGCCCGGGTCGCGCTCGTTCACGGCTGCGGCGTCCCGGACCGATCCGCCCCACGGTCCGGTTTCCGGCGCGGTCCGGCCTGCGCCAGAGCGCGCCCGAGCGTACGGTAGACGTTCAGCACGCCGGCCGCCAGCCCGAACGCCACGAACACCGCCGTCGCCCACGGAGAGGTCCCCAGCCAGCCGTCCACCAGGTGGCCGAACCAGTACCCCAGGCCAATGGCGACGACAAAGGACAGCATGCCGGCGCTCAGCTCGTACGCCGTTCGCAGCATGCCGGCGTCGGATTTGTCGAACGGTGCCATGGGGTTGCGGGCCCGGCCCGCGTCAGCGCATCGCCGCGGTGATGCCCGCCACGCCGAGCGTCCGGGCGGACGCCGTGGCCAAATCGAACAGCGCGCGCGGGTAGACGCCGAGCGCAAGAGTCGCCACGACGGCCACGGCCAGGGCGAAGGCCAGCGACGGACTGGCCGTCGGCTGCGATCCGATGGTCTCCTTCTTCACGTACATGAAGACGACGACGCGCACGTAGTAATACAGGGAAATGGCGCTGTTGAGGACGCCGATGACGGCCAGCCAGACATACCCGGCCTCAATGGCCGCGCTGAAGAGCCAGAACTTGCCCATGAAGCCGGCCGTCGGGGGAATGCCGCCGAGCGACAGCATGAACAGCAGCATCGCGAAGGCGGCGAACGGGTTGCGCAGGTACAGGCCGCTCAGGTCCTTCAGCTCGTCGCCCACCACGTCCTGGCGCCGCATCATCACGATCACGCCGAACGCGCCGAGCTGCATGAAGGAGTAGATCATCAGGTAGATCAGCATCGCCGAGACGCCGCGCGGCGTCCCCGCGACGACCCCGATGAGCACGTAGCCCGCGTGCGCGATCGACGAGTAGGCCAGCATCCGCTTGAGATTGGTCTGGGTCAGGGCGGCGAGGTTCCCCACCGTCATCGTCACGATCGCCAGCGCCTCGAACAGCAGGCGCCAGTCGGCGCTCATCGACGGCAGGCCCTCGAGGAAGATGCGAAGCAGCATCGCGAAGGAGGCCGCCTTGGATCCGACCGACAGGAACGCCGTGATCGGCGTCGGCGCGCCTTCGTAGACGTCGGGCGCCCACATGTGAAACGGCACGGCCGCGATCTTGAAACCGACGCCCGCGACGACGAGGATGACCGCCAGCACGAGGCGTGGATCGCGCTCCTGGCCCACGAGCGAGGTGGCGATCGCCCGCAGGTTCGTCGTGCCCGACAGGCCGTACAGCAGCGACATGCCGTACAGCAGGATCCCGAGCGAGAACGCCCCCAGCAGGAAGTACTTCACCGCCGCCTCGTTCGACCGCTGGCTCGGCTTGATGAAGCCGACCAGGATGTAGAAGGAGACGGCCATCGTCTCGAGGCCGACGAAGATGGTGATGAGGTCGATGCCGCCCGCCATGATCATCATGCCGAGCGTGCAGCAGAGGATCAGGAAGTAGTACTCGCCCGGGCTGATCTTTTCGACCTGGACGTAGCGGACCGACATCAGCACCGTGAACGCGGCCGCGAGCAGGAAGAGGAGCTTGAAGAACAGCGCGAAGCGGTCGACGGCCAGCAGGCCGTGCGCGACCTCCACGTGCGCCGACGCAAACGGCGCCAGCGAGGCGGCGGTCGCGCCGAGCACGACGAGCGCGACCCAGGCGAGCGCGCCGCGGCGGTCGCGCGGCAGCAGGACGTCGGCGATGAGCACCAGGAGCGCGCCGGCCGTGAGCACGAGCTCCGGCAGGATGTAGTAGAAGTCGCTCGACGAGACGCCGGCCGGCATTACCGTGACACTCCGGCCGTGGACGCCGGCTTCTGCCCGTCGGCGCCGCACGGGGCGCTGGCGAGGAACTTCGACGCGTCGTTCGCCGCCGTCGTCGCGACCGGCGTGCCCGAGCCGCAGTCCGGGGCGGTGGTCGTCGACGGCGTCGCGTTCGCGTTCGCGGCGTTGCGCGGCGTCGTGTAGGCCGCGTTCACCCGCGCGACGACGTGCTGGACCGACGAGTCGAGCCGGCGCAGGATGGGGGCCGGGTAGAGCCCGATCCAGACCGCCAGGGCGAGCAGCGGCACGAACGTCGCGAACTCGCGATGCGAGAGGTCGAGCAGCCGCTCGTTCTTCGGGTTCTCGACCTTGCCGAACATGGTGCGCTGGTACAGGTACAGCATGTACGCCGCGCCCAGCACGATGCCGCTCGCGGCAAACGCGGCCCAGACCTTGCTCGCCACGAACACGCCCTGAAGGATGAGGAACTCGCCGATGAACCCGTTCAGCGTCGGCAGGCCGATCGACGACATCGTCATGATCAGGAAGATCGCGGCGTACACCGGCATCACCTTCGATAGCCCGCCGTACTCGGCGATGTCGCGCGTGTGGCGCCGCTCGTACACGATGCCCACGATGAGGAAGAGGGCGCCGGTCGAGATGCCGTGGTTCAACTGTTGGACGATGCTGCCGGTGATGCCAACCGGGTTCAGCGCGAACATGCCGAGCATCACCATCGCCATGTGGCTCACCGACGAATAGGCGACCAGCCGCTTCCAGTCCTTCTGCGCCATCGCGACGAGCGCGCCGTAGACGATGCCGATCACCGACAGGACGACGATCATGGGCACGAAATGGCGCGAGGCGTCAGGCAGGATCGGCAGGCTGAAGCGCAGGAAGCCGTACGTCCCCATCTTCAGGAGGACCGCCGCCAGGATGACCGAGCCGGCCGTCGGCGCGTCGGTGTGCGCGTCGGGCAGCCAGGTGTGGAAGGGGAACATCGGGACCTTGATCGCGAACCCGAGAAAGAACGCGAGGAAGATCCACCACTGCAGGTTGTACGGGACGTTCAGCTGATGGAACAGGAGGACGTCGAAGCTGTACACGCCGGTCACGCTGTGGTTGTAGAAATACAGCGCCAGGATGCCGAGCAGCATCACGACGCTGCCGACGAGGGTGTACAGGAAGAACTTGATCGCCGAGTACAGCCGGTTCGAGCTGCCCCAGATGCCGATGAGGAAGTACATCGGCACGAGCATCACTTCCCAGAACAGGAAGAACAGCAGGAAGTCGAGCGACATGAACGCGCCGAGCATCCCGGTCTGCAGCACGAGCAGGAAGATATAGTACTCCTTCATCCGCTCGGTGATCGCCGTCCAAGACGACAGCACCGCGATGAACCCCATCAGCGTGGTCAGCAGGATCAGCAGCGTGCTGAAGCCGTCGACACCGAGGAAGTATTCGGCGCCGATCGACGGAATCCACTGGGCGCGCTCGATCAGCTGGAACTCGGCGTTCTGCGGGTTGTACCAGAACCACAGCGGAATCGAGACGACGAAGCCGGCCAGCGCGAACGCGTTCGCTATCCATCGGATCGCGTTCTCGTTCTGCTTGTTGACGAGCAGGAGCACGCCGGCGCCGACGAGCGGCGTGAACAGCACGATCGAGAGGTAGTGGCTCATAGGTCTGACACTGAGATTGCAGATTGCAGATTGCAGATTGCAGATTGGTGATTGCTGATTGCTAGATTGGCGATTGAACTCAGCCGACAATCAACCACTCAATCTGCCGTCAATACCGGTCAATCTCCCGTTAATCTGCAATCAATCTGCAATCGCAATCTGAAATCTGCAATTTCACCGGACAAACAGATACAGGCTCACGAACACGAAGATCCCGAATACCATCAGCAACGCGTAGTTCTGGACCAGACCGGTCTGGAAGCGGCGGAACCAGAAGCTGCCCTCCTCGCAGACGCGCCCCACCAGGTTCACGAGTCCGTCGACCACAGTGCGGTCGGTCAGCCCAGAGAACCAGGAGCCGATGATCATCAGCCACCCGGTGCCGTTCACGGCGCCGTCGACGACGCGGCGATCGAACGTCCACAGGCCGCGGCCGCTCGCCATGGTCCCCGACACGACCGTGGCATCGTACAGCTCGTCCACGTAGTACTTGTTCGACAGCAGCTTGTGGGCGCCCAGGTACTGGGTCGCCAGGCGCTCGGAAATCTCGGGGCTCGCCACGTAGAACTTCCACGCGATCCCGATGCCGGCCAGCGCGAGCAGAACCGACAGGCCCATCAGGCCGAACTCGCCGGCCGTGGAGATCGGCTCTCCCGCCGCTCCCCCCTCCTCGGCCGACGGCATCCCGGCCGCCGCTCCGCGCGCGCCCGTCGCGGCGCCAGCCGACGCCTCGGCCACCGGGCGGGCCGAGAAGCTCGGCTCGAGAAAATGCTCGATCGTGTTTCCGCCGCCGAGCGCGGCGGGCACCCCGACGAAGCCGGCGACGATCGCGCCGACGGCGAGCGCCATCAGCGGGAACGTCATCGCGGTCGGCGACTCGTGGGGACCGTGCCACGGCCCGTGCCCGTGGCCGGCGGGGCGATCGTCATGCGGCTCGGCCGGGCCGTGCGCCACCTCGTGATCGTCTTCGTGGGCGTGGCCGTGCGCGTGCATGTCAGACGGATTCGGCGCGCCGTGGCGCGCGGCCACGCGGGCGTCCCGCGCGCGATCGGCCGGCGGCATCGCAAAGGCGCCGTGGCCGGCCGCCTCCCAGGCCGGTCCGCGGTAGTCGCCGAAGAAGGTCATCGACACGAGCCGGAACATGTAGAACGCCGTCATCAGCGCCGTGGCCGTCCCGATCACCCAGATCGCCTTGTTGGCGAGAAACGACTGCAGCAGGATCTCGTCCTTGCTGAAAAAGCCCGAGAAGGGCGGGACGCCCGATATGGCCAGCGTCGCGATCAGCATCGTCGCGTAGGTGACCGGCAGGTGCTTCTTGAGGCCGCCCATGCGGCGCATGTCCTGCTCGCCGGCCATCGCGTGGATGACCGAACCGCTGCCGAGGAAGAGCAGCGCCTTGAAGAAGGCGTGCGTCATCAGGTGGAACGCGCCGGCGGCGAAGGCGCCGACCCCCATCGCGGTGAACATGTACCCCAGCTGGGAGACCGTGGAGTACGCGAGCACGCGCTTGATGTCGTACTGGACAAGGCCGATCGACGCGGCCATGAACGCCGTCAGGACGCCGACGATGGCGACGATTTCCATGACCATCGGGGCGTGCGAGAAGAGCACGGCGTTGCGGCCGAGCATGTAGACGCCCGCCGTCACCATGGTGGCGGCGTGGATGAGCGCCGAGACCGGCGTCGGGCCCTCCATGGCGTCGGGGAGCCAGACGTACAGCGGAATCTGGGCGCTCTTCCCGGTCGCGCCGATGAACAGCAGGAGGCAGATCGTGGAGAGCACGCCCCACTGGGTCTCGACCGGCATCGCGCCGGCCAGGTTCTGGACGGCGCGGAAGTCGAGCGTCCCGAACGTGAAGAAGATCAGGAAGACGCCGAGGATGAACCCCCAGTCGCCGATGCGGTTCGTGATGAACGCCTTCTTGCCGGCATCCGAGGCGCTTTTCTTCTCGTACCAGTAGCCGATCAGCAGGTAGGAGCAGAGCCCCACGCCCTCCCAGCCCACGAACATCACCAGGAAGTTGGCTCCCAGGACGAGCATGAGCATGAAGAAGCAGAACAGGTTCAGGTAGCAGAAAAAGCGCGCGACGCCGCCCCGCGGCTCGTCGGCCATGTACGCGGTCGAGTAGATGTGGATCAGCGTGCCGATGCCGGTGACGACGAGAATCATCAGTCCGGACAGCGGATCCAGCCGGAAGCTCCAGCTGGCCGCGAACGCGCCGACCGCGCCGCCGTGGGTCAGGAGCGGAATGGCCGGAATCCACTGCGCCACGGTGACGGTGTATTCGCGCGACTCCGGCGGCAGCGCCAGCATCTGCCAGAACGCCACCAGGGCGAGCGCCGTCGCCGCCACCATCAACCCGCTGGCCAGCCAGCCGGCGGTCCTGCGGGAGAAATACCGGATGCCGACGAGGCCGTTGACGGCCGCGCCGACGCCGGGGAGAAGCGGAAGAAGCCAGATATAGGCCATGGTCGATCGTCGACGGGAGACTCGACGATTGGCTGACGCGCCAATCGACAATCAGCCAATCGAGGGTTGAGGACTCGCGCTCACCATCGCATCAGGTTCATTTCGTCGATGTTGATCGTCTCTTTGTTCCGATAGAACGCCAGGATGATGCCCAGCCCGACGGCCGCCTCGGCGGCGGCCACCGCGATCACGAACACCGCGAACACCTGGCCGACGACGTTCTGCAGCTGATTCGAGAACGCGACGAGGTTGATGTTGACCGCGTTCAGGATCAGCTCGATCGACATGAAGATGATGATGATGTTGCGGCGCACCATCACCCCGACGACGCCGATGATGAAGAGCGCCGCCGAGAGCAGCATGTAGTGGGTCGGAGTAATCATGATCTCTGGAATTACAGATTGTAGATTGCAGATTGGTGATTACGGTTTATCAAAATCAATCGCCAATCTGCAATCTGCAATCTGCAATCTGCAATTTCCCCATTCATAGTTCTCGTTTCGCCAGGACGATGGCGCCGATCATGGCGACCAGCAGCAGCATCGACGCGATCTCGAACGGAATGAGGTAGCTCGTGTAGAGGAGCCACCCGACCTGTTCCGTGTTGCCGGTGACCGGCATCGCCGTCTGGACCGCGGCGACCGTCGTCGCCGGGCGCGCGTAGCCGTAGGCGGCAATCGCTCCGAGCTCGACGAGCACCGCGGTCGCCAGCCAGAATCCGAGCTGCGTCCGCCGGTGCGGATCGGTGTGCGCCTCGGGCGGCCGCTTGAGGTTCACCAGCATCACGACGAACAGATACAGCACCACGATGCCGCCGGCGTAGACGAGCACCTGGATCGCCGCCAGGAACGGCGCGCCGAGGAGCACGTAGAGCGAGGCGACGAACAGAAAGTCGAGCACCAGGAACAGCACCGAATGCACCGTGTCCCGGGTCGTGATGACCAGGACGGCGAATCCGAGGATGCACGCCGCGATCACGTAGAAGGCGATGGCTTGGGCCATAGGTCTCGCCAGTGTCGGGAGGGGCCGGCTCGAATCCCGGGGCCTCCGGACCAGGCCTACATCACGAGCACTTTCACGATGCCGGTGACCACCAGGTTGGCGATCGCCAGCGGGATCAGCACCTTCCATCCCAGCCGCATCAGCTGGTCGTAGCGGTAGCGCGGCAGCGTCGCGCGCACCCAGATGAAGATGTAGAGGAACACGAACGACTTGACCAGGAACCAGGTCCAGCTCGGAATCACGTCGAGGACGGAGAGCGCGGCGACGTTCGGGAACGGCCGCAGCCATCCGCCCAGGAACAGCGTCGTCGCCACCGACGAGACGACGATCATGTTCGCGTACTCGGCGAGAAAGAAGAGCGCGAACCGCATGCCGCTGTACTCGGTGTGGAAGCCGCCGGTCAGCTCCTGCTCCGCCTCGGGAAGGTCGAATGGCGCGCGGTTGGTCTCGGCCAGCCCGCCGATGAAGAAGATGACGAAGGCGAGCGGCTGCGCGAACGCGAACCAGACGCGCGAGGATTCCTGCGCGCGCACGATGCTCACCATGCTGAGCGAGCCGGCCATCAGGATGACGCTCACCAGCGTCAGGGTGACCGCCACCTCGTAGCTGATGAGCTGCGCCGACGCGCGCAGGCTCGCCAGCAGCGGATACTTGCTGTTCGACGCGTAGCCCGCCAGGATGATCCCGTACACGCCGACCGACGCCACCGACACGATGTACAGCAGCCCGACGTTGATGTCGGTGACATACAGCGTCACCTGGCGTCCGAACAGATGCACCTCCGGCCCGAACGGAATCACCGCGTAGACGATGAGCGCGGGGACCATCGAGATGATCGGGGCCAGCGTGAACACCCACTTGTCGGCGCGGACCGGGGTGATGTCCTCCTTGATCATCAGCTTCAGCGCGTCGGCCACGGGCTGGAGCACCCCGTAGGGGCCGACCCGCATCGGCCCGAGCCGCGACTGGGCCCACGCGATCACCTTGCGCTCGAGCAGCACCATGTAGGTGACCGCGACGAGCGTCGCGTTCAGCACGATGACGATCTTCAGGAGCGGGATGACGACGGTGTCGATCACCGATCCACCTCGCCGAGCACCACGTCGAGCGAACCGATCAGGGCGACGACGTCGGCCACCAGGTGCCCCCGAATCAGCCGGCGGAGCCCCTGCAGGTTGCAGAACGACGGCGGCCGCACGCGGAAGCGGTACGGATTGGTCGACTTGCCGTCGCTCACAATGAAATACCCGAGCTCGCCCTTCGGCGACTCGATGGCGTGGTACGTTTCGCCGGCGGGCGGCTTGATGAGGCGCGGCACCTTGCCCACGATCGGGCCTTCCGGCAGCCCCTCGGTCGCCTGCCGGATGATGCGCAGCGACTGCCGGAACTCCTCCAGCCGCACGAGATATCGATCGTAGGTGTCGCCGGCCGTGCCGATCGGAACGTCGAAGTCCATCTCGTCGTACGCCGCGTACGGCTCGTCCTTGCGGATGTCGCGGGGCACGCCGGACCCGCGCAGGGGCGGCCCGCTCAGGCCGAGCGCGACCGCCTCCGCGCCGTCGATGATGCCGATCTTCTTGGTCCGCTCGAGCCAGATCCGGTTGTGCGTGAGCAGCTCCTCGTACTCATAGAGCTTCGCGTCCATGATCTTGCAGAACTCGAGGACCTTGTTCGGCCAGCCGGGCGGCACGTCCTGCGGCAGCCCGCCAATCCGCATCGAGTTGTAGGTGAGCCGCGCGCCGCAGAACTCCTCGAAGAGATCCAGAATCAGCTCGCGCTCGCGGAACGCGTACAGGAACACCGTCATCGCGCCGATGTCCATCGCGTGCGTGCCGAGCCACAGACAATGGCTCGCGATGCGCTGCAGCTCGCAGAGGATGGTCCGGACGTAGCGCGCGCGGCGGGGCACCTCGATCGAGAGCAGCTTCTCGACCGTCTCGCAGTAGCCCACGTTGCTCGTTGCCGCCGCGACATAGTCCATGCGGTCGGTCAGGAGCACGATCTGCGTCCAGTTGCGGTTCTCGCTCAGCTTCTCGATGCCGCGGTGCAGATAGCCGATCACGACGTCGGCGTCGACCACCTTCTCGCCGTCGAGCCGCAGCACCACGCGCAGCACGCCGTGCGTGCTGGGGTGCTGCGGGCCCATGTTGATCACCAGCTCGTCGGTGTCGAACATGGCGCCGTGATGGACAGTTGGTGTCTTCATGAAATATCTGACGAGGCTGGAGGCTGGAGGCTGGAGGGCTGGTCCAGCTTCGAGCCCCCAGCCCCTGGCCTCTAACCTCTACTCAATATCCGCCTCGTCCCTGGCCTGCCGCAGCTTCAGCCAGTCGAGCGGGTTCTCCATCAGGAGCTCCCCCGGTCCTTCGAGCGGATAGTCCTTGCGCTGCGGATGTCCCTGCCAGTCCTCCGGCATCAGGATGCGGCGGCGATCGGGATGCCCGACGAAATTGACGCCGAACATGTCCCAGACCTCGCGCTCGAGCCAGTCGGCGGCGGGCCAGATCGCCGTCAGCGAGCTCACCGGCTGGTGCTCGGCCGCACGCACCTTCAGACGCACGCGGTGCCGATGGCGCGTCGAGTACAGGCAGTAGATGACGTCGAATCGCTCGGCGCGCGGCGGCCAGTCCGTGGCCGTTGCATCCGAGCAGAAATCGAAGGCCGCCTCGGGCGCATCTCGCAAGTGCCGCGCCGCCTCCAGCAACTGCGGCGCGGCGACCACGATGGTCCAGTCGCCGACCCAGAAGCTGACGTGCGTGACGGCGCCCGGAACCGCCGCCTGCAGGCCGGCCAGGTACGGCGGCGGCGGCCGGTCGGCGGGAGGCGCCGGTTCGGTCGGCCCGGTCGGGGCCGAGGCCTTGGGCACGTGCTCGCCCGCGGCAGCCGGTTTCGCCGCTGGAGGCGTCCGCGGCGGGGCCGGCGCGGCCGGTTTCGCCGCAGCGGCCGGCGGCTTGGCGGTCTGCTGCGAGGTGGCCGTCGGCTGCCCGGTCGCCGAGCTCGTCGCGCTGGTGACGCCGGTCACGGCGCCCTCGGGGTTGGCGGGCGTCGGCGCGGGCGGTTCGTTCCGCGTCGGGCCGACGGGCGCGGCCGACACCCCGGCCCCTGGCGAATCCGTGCGTGACACCTCGCCTTTGAGGGGCTCGGCCGGAAGGCTGGTCGTGGGCTTGTCGGCAGCCGCGGAAGGGGGCGTGGGCGGCTCGGACCCGTCGGGTCCCTTCACCGGATCGTCAGCCATTTACACCCATTCCAGCGCGCCCTTCTGCCACGCGTAGTAGTAGCCGACGACGAGAATGAAGATGAAGACGAGCATCTCGATCAGGCCGAACAGGAGGAGCTTGTCGAAGATGACGGCCCAGGGAAACATGAAGACGGTCTCGACGTCGAAAATCACGAACAGCATCGCCACCAGGTAGTAGCGGATACTGTACCGGTCGCGCGCGTCGGTCGCCGGCTCGATGCCGCATTCGTACGGCTCGAGCTTCACCTTGTTGTACTTGCTCGGGTGGATCAGGCTCGTGAACACGAGCGTGAACACCGCGAAACCGGTCGCCACAGCGACGAACATGGCGATCGGGATGTAGGCTGACAGCATGGGAATGACCAGTTGCGCCAGAGGCCGCGCAACGGGAGAAAAGCGGTTGGTTTATAGCATGCGACCTGAGGGGTGTCAAGAAACCGGACCGGCCGGATGGAACCGCGGGACCATCCCGCAACCTACACATAGTAAACCATTTCTCGTCTCGATTCTCTTGACGCTGTTGAAAACCGGGTCCTATACTGGATCGGTGACTCCACCGCTCCGAACGGTCTTCGTGTCCCTTGTCGTGGCGCTCGCCTCGGCCGCGCCCGGCCTGGCCCAGGCACAGCACCGCGGGCTCTACGTTACCGTCGTCGATGCCGACGGCCAGCCGGTGACGAGCCTCGGCCCGTCCGATTTCATCGTCCGTGAGGACAATGTGGCCCGCGAGGTCCTGACCGTCGCACCCGCCGACGCCCCGCTGCAGATCGCGGTGCTCGTGGACAACAGCGCGGCGGCGGCCAACGACATCCAGAACCTCCGCAAGGCGCTCGAGACCTTCGGCGCAGCGCTGACAACCCCGACTGAAACGGGCCGGAAGAACGAGCTCGCCCTCATCACGCTGGGCGAGCGGCCCACGCTCCAGGCCGACTACACCAGCGATCGGGCCGCGTTCGAGAAGGGCATCGGCCGGGTGTTCGCGCAGCCCGACAGCGGCAACTATCTGCTCGAGGGGATCATCGAGGCGGCGCACGGCATCATGAAACGCAACGTGCAGCGGCCGGTCATCGTTGCCGTCACGACGGAGGGACCCGAGTTCAGCTCGCGCCACCACGATCTGGTCCTGGAGCCGCTCAAAGAGTCGGGCGCGGCCTTCTATGTGTTCGTCGTCGGCCCGCCGTCAGGGTCGATCAGCACCAGCGCCCGCGAGCGGGGCATCGTGCTCGACCAGGGCACGCGTGACAGCGGCGGCCGGCGCGAGACGATCCTGTCGAGCATGTCGCTCGACGTGGCGCTCAAGACCCTGGCCGCGCAGCTGACGCACACCCTGCTCGTCACCTACGCGCGACCGGAAACGCTGATCCCGCCTGAGCACACGACCGTGGACGTCAAGCGGGCGGGCCTCTCCGCGCACGGGACGCCGGTCAAACCCGAGAACGCCGGGCACCCCCAACCGTGACCCCGTCCCTCTCCGGACCGTGGCGCCGGCTCCTGGCCGGCGCTCTCGCGGCGTCGCTGGCCGTCGTCGCGCTCGGCGCCGCGTCTCAGACGCCGCAGCCCCCGCGGCCCGAAGGGCAGACCAAGCAGGGGCCGGCCTTCCGGGCCGGTGTCGAGCTGGTGTCGCTCAACGTGACGGTCTCCGATGGCTCGCGGTACGTCACGAATCTCGATCAGCAGGACTTCAGCGTCTTCGAGGACGGCGTCAAGCAGGACGTCACGTTCTTCAACAAGACGAACCTGCCGATTGCCCTCGCGCTGCTCGTCGACACGAGCGCGAGCATGGAGAGCAAGCTGCAGACGGCGCAGGAAGCGGCAATCGGGTTCGCCCGGCGGCTCCGCGCACAGGATCTGGGGGAGGTCATCGACTTCGACAGCCGCGTCACGATCCTGCAGAACTTCACGAACAACGCCACCGAGCTCGAGCAGGCGATCCGCAAGACGTCGGCCGGCGGCTCGACCTCCCTGTACAACGCCATCTACATCGCCCTGAAGGACCTGAAGAAGGCCGTGGCGCGCAACGCCGAGGACGTGCGGCGCCAGGCGATTGTCGTGCTGTCCGACGGCGAGGACACGTCGAGCCTGCTGCCGTTCGAGGAGGTGCTCGACCTGGCGAAGCGGTCCGAGACCGCCATCTACACGATCGGCCTGCGAGCCACGGAGGGGCCGTCCACGACGACGCGCGGCTTCCAGGAGGCCGAGTTCGTGCTGCGGCAGCTTTCGCAACAGACCGGCGGGCGCGCCTTCTTTCCGAACCAGCTGCCGGATCTGTCCAACGTGTACGGACAGATTGCCGAGGAGCTGTCGAGCCAGTACACGCTCGGGTACACGCCGCACAACCCGCGCCGCGACGGCGCGTGGCGGCGAATCGTCGTCCGCGTGGACCGGCCGAATCTGACGGCGCGCACCAAGCAGGGGTACTTCGCGCCCACAGGGCACTGACATGAACGCCGTACCGCTCGCGCTCTACACGTTCGCCCTCGCGGCCTACGTCTGGCACTTCTGGCGCCGCGACCCGACGGTCGGCCGCACGGCGACGACGCTGCTCGTCGCCGGCGCGCTCGCGCACACCTTCATCGTCGGCATGGAGACGATGCAGGTCGGGCACGTGCCGATCGCCGGGGCGACGTCGGCCATCTCGATGTTCGTGTGGCTCCTCGCGCTCGCGTACCTCTACACCGAGATGACGACCGACGAGCGCGCGATGGGCGTCTTCATCCTGCCGCTGCTGGTCGCGCTGCAGACGATTCCCGCGTTCATCCCGGCGAGCGACGAGCCGGCGCCGGTGCTCCTGAGCAGTCCGCTCTTCGGCGTGCACGTCTCCTCGCTGCTGTTCGCGTACGCCAGCTTCGCGCTCGCGTGCGTCATCGGCATCACCTACGTGCTGCTGTTCAAGGAGATCAAGGCGAAGCACCTCGGGTTCTTCTACGCCCGGCTGCCGTCGCTGCAGGTCCTGGACCACATGAACCAGCGGGCGATCGTCGTCGGTTGGATCTTCCTGACCGTCGGCATCGTGGCGGGCGCCGTCTTCGCCGCCCAGGCGCAGTCCTACGCGCCGAACGTCCCGCAGGTGCATGCCATGTCGATCGAGGACCCGAAGATCTTCGTGGCGCTGGTGTGCTGGGCGGTGTACTCGTTCGAGCTGTTCGCGGCGCGCCGCATCGGGTGGGGCGGTCGGCGTGCGGCGTACCTCTCCGCGCTCGGCTTCGCCATCGTGCTCCTGAATTTCTTGCCGATCAGCTATTTCCTGACGAAGAGCCACAATTTTTGAGGATTTGAGGATTTGAGGATTTGAGGCCGTGCATCTGCTGCTGGTGGGCCTGAGTCACAAGACGGCGCCGGTCGAGCTCCGTGAGCGGGTCGACTTCCAGGGGCGCGGTGTGGACCGGGCCCTCTCCGCCATCGGTTCGCGCGGCAGCGCGCGCGAGGCGGTCGTGCTGTCGACCTGCAATCGCGCCGAGGTCTACACGGCGGTGGACGACCTCGCCTCCGCGAGGGCCGACCTGGTCCGCTTCGTCGGCGAGTTCCACGGCGTCGACTCGGCGGAGGTGGCGCCGCACGTGTACGACGTCGCGGACCTCGACGTGGCGCGGCATCTCTTCCGCGTCGCCGCCGGCCTCGACTCGCTGGTCGTCGGCGAGCCGCAGATCCTCGGACAGGTCAAGGACGCGCACACGACGGCGGCCGAGATGCAGTCGGTCGGGCCGGTGCTGAACCGCCTCTTCCACTCCTCGTTCGCCGTGGGCAAGCGCGTGCGGACTGAGACCGGCCTCGCCTCGGGCGCCGTGTCGGTGAGCTTCGCGGCCGTGGCGCTGGCCAAGAAGATCTTCGGCGACCTGAAGGGGCTGAACGTCCTGGTGATCGGCGCCGGAGAGATGGGCAAGCTGACGGCGCTGCACATGAAGGCGCAGGGCGTGCAGCACGTCACGATCGTGAGCCGGACGATGGCGCACGCCATCCGGACGGCGGAGGCCATCGGCGGCGCGTCGGCCGCGCCGTGGGACGACCTCGACGCCACCCTCGGCGCGAGCGACATCGTCATCACGGCAACCGGGGCGTCGACGCCCATCCTGACCCGGGCGCACGTGGACGCCGTCATGCGCCCGCGCCGGAACCGTCCGCTGTTCCTCATCGACATCGCGCTGCCGCGCGACGTGGATGCGGCCGCCGGAGAAATCGAGCAGGTGTTCCTCTACAATATCGACGACCTGCAGGCGACGGTCCGCGAGAACCTGGCCCGCCGGACGAGCGAGGTGGCGCGCGCTGAAGGGATCGTCGGCGAGGAAGTCGACAAGTTCGCCGCCTGGTTCCGCTCGCGCGGCGCGATTCCGACGGTGGTGGCGCTGCGCCAGCGGTTCGAGAACATCCGGCGCGCCGAGCTCGAGCGGCTCGACTTCAAGCTGTCGGCGCTGCCGCCCGAGGCGCGCGCGCGGGTCGACGAGATCACGCACCTCATCGTCGAAAAGCTGCTGCTGACGCCGACCGAGCAGCTGAAGTCGGTGGGCGACGCCGAGACCGTGGGGGCGTACGCCGAGGCGTTGACGCGGCTGTTCGGGCTCGCCGACGCCGCCGGCCGCCGGATCGATCGTGAGGAGACCGCCGCGCGCGGCGGCGACGAGCACACGGCCGAAAACCGTGCAGAGACCCTGGAGCGCGACGCCCCGGCCGACCGGACCGCACGCGTCGAGCCGTTCTCGCGCGCGAAGAGCCGCGGACCCCGGTGAGGCTCCGAGGCTTCCCGCGCCGGCGCACGCGTCGACGCGACTGACACCAATCATGTCCCGACCACCCAGCGAGCTTCGACTCGGCACGCGCGGCAGCCAGCTCGCGCTATGGCAGGCCCACACCGTCGCCCGGCGCATCGGCGAGACCGGCGGCCCGCCCTGCCAGATCGTGGTGATCAAGACGTCAGGCGACCGACTGCAGGAAGCGCCGCTGTCGGAAGTGGGCGGCAAGCGGCTCTTCGTGAAGGAGATCGAAGACGCGCTCCTCAAGGGCGACGTCGATCTGGCCGTGCACAGCAGCAAGGACATGCCGGCGCAGCTGCCCGCGGGGCTCGCCATCGCCGGCGTGCTGCCGCGCGAGGATCCGCTGGACGCCGTCGTCCTTGGGTCCGGACGCGACACCGAGGCGCGCACGGTCGAGGATCTGGTTGCGGAGCTCGGACGCGCGCCGTCGATCGGCACCGGGAGCGTGCGGCGGATTGCCCAGCTGTCGCGGCTGTTTCCGGGAGCGCGCTTCACGCCGATTCGCGGTAATCTCGACACGCGGCTGCGCAAGCTCGACCAGGGCGATCACGACGCCCTCGTCCTGGCGGCCGCCGGGCTCCGGCGTCTCGGCTTCGCGGCGCGGATCTCGATGACGCTGCCGGCCACGGCGTGCATTCCGGCGCCCGGCCAGGGCATCGTGGCGATCGAAATCCGGGAAGGCGACCGCCGCGTTCTCGAGGCCGTGGCGCGCATCGACGATCCGGACGCGCGGGCGGCCCTGGCCGCCGAGCGCGCGCTCGTCGAGGCGCTCGGTGGGGGCTGCCAGACGCCGATTGGCGCGCTGGCAACCCCGGCCGACGGCGGCGAGACGTTGCATCTCGTGGCAGCCGTCGTCGCGCTCGACGGCAGCCGCGCGGTGCGCGGCGAATCGCGAGGCCCGGCGCGGGGCGCGGCGGCGATCGGCGTGCGAGTCGGCGCGCAGCTCATCGCCGACGGCGCCGACCAGATTCTCGCCGACGTCCGACGCGTGCAGGGCGCGGTCGAGGGGCTACAGCCGTAGACGGGTCCGCGTGGACCCGCCGATCTGCAACATGACCGAGAGCGTCGTCTATCTGATCGGCGCCGGCCCGGGTGACCCGGGCCTGATCACCGTCCGTGGCATGGCGTGCCTCGCGGCGGCCGACGTCGTGCTGTACGACCACCTCGTGCCGGTACAGCTCCTGCGCCACACGCGGCGGGACGTCGAGAAGATCGACGTCGGCGACGCCGCGCCGCAGCCGCTCGAGCAGGAGGCCATCTGCTACCTCATCGCCGAAAAAGCGCGTGAAGGGAAGCGCGTCGCCCGGCTGAAATGGGGCGACCCGTTCGTCTTCGACGATGGCGGCGCCGAAGCGCTGTTCCTGCACGAGCAAGGCGTGCGGTTCGAGGTCGTGCCGGGCATCCCCCCCGGCATCGGCGCGCCGAGCTACGCCGGCGTGCCGATCACCTATCCCGGCGCCGGCGACACGCTGACGTTCGTCCGCGGTCACGAGGAGGAGGGCCGGAGCCGCGCCACCATCGACTGGACGAGTCTCGCGCGCCTCGACGGCACCGTCGTGTGCTACGCCGGCGCCGAGCAGCTCCAGCGCATGCTGCACGCGCTGCTGACGCACGGCCGGCCGGCTGACGAGCCTGCCGCGCTCATCTACGACGGCACCCTGCCGACGCAGCAGACGCTGCTCGGATCCCTCGAGGAGATCGCCAGGGCGGCCGGGCAGGGACCGCATCGCCGCCCCGCCACCGTCGTCGTGGGCCGCGTGGCGGCGCTCCGGGAGCACCTGCGCTGGTTCGACGCCCGGCCGCTGTTCGGCAAGCGCATTCTCGTGACGCGGCCGCGCGAGCAGGCCCACGAGCTCGTCGAGCGTCTCGAGGCGATGGGCGCCGACGCGGTCGTGTCGCCGATGATCCGGATCGCGCCGCCCTCCGACATGGGGCCGCTCGACGAGGTGTGCGCGCGCGCCGGCGGCTTCGACTGGATCATCTTCGCGAGCGTGAACGCCGTCGAGTCGTTCATGGGACGCCTGCTGGCCGGACCGGGCGACCTGCGCTCCCTCGGCGGCGTGCGCATCGGGGCGGTGGGATCGAGCACGGGCGAACGGCTGGCCCGGTACGGCATCAAGGTGGACCTGGTGCCGCATGACTATCACGCGGAGGCCATCCTGCCCGCGCTGGCCGCCCGCGGCGACGTCGCCGGCCTCCGCGTGCTGCTGCCGCGCGCCGACATCGGCCGCGAGGTCATCGCCGAGGAGCTGCGCCGGCACGGGGCGGAGGTCACAGAGGTCGTCGCGTACCGCACGCTGGTCGCCGAAGCGGAGCGGGAAGGCGAACCGGACATCTACCGGATGCTGCTGGACCGCCGCATCGACGTCGTGACCTTCACCAGCGCCTCGGCCGTCCGGAGCTTCGTGCAGGTCCTCGGCGCCGAACCGGCGCCCGACCTCCTGCGGACGACGCTGGTGGCGTCGATCGGGCCGGTCACGGCCGAGGCCGCGGCCCAGTACGGGATCGAGACGAACATCATGCCCGCCACCTACACGGTGGGGGCGCTCGTCGACGCCATCGCGGCGCACTTCGATCAGCAGGCCAGGAGCGAGCAGACCCCATGACTCCGATTCACACCCACTCGACGCTCACGCTCACCCGGCGCCTGCGCCGCCTCAGAACGACCGAGTCCATGCGGGCGCTGGTGCGGGAAACGCGTCTTTCGGCCGACATGTTCCTGCTGCCGCTGTTCGTCTGCGAAGGCGAGGGCGTGCGACGGGAGGTCGGGTCGATGCCCGGCGTGTTCCAGCTCTCGGTCGACGAGGCGGTCAAGGAGGCGGGCGCTGCCAGGGGCGACGGGGTGCGCGGGGTGCTCCTCTTCGGGTTGCCGGAGCGCAAGGACGACATCGGATCGGCGGCCTACGATCCGGAGGCGCCGGTGCAGTCGGCGGTGCGGGCCATCAAGCGTGCGCTTCCCGACGTCCTCGTCGTGACCGACGTGTGCCTGTGCGAGTACACGGACCACGGCCACTGCGGCATCCTCATCGACAACGAGATCGCCAACGACCCGACCGTCGATCAGCTCGTCCGCGCCGCCGTTTCGCACGCCTCGGCCGGCGCCGACATCGTCGCGCCGTCCGACATGATGGACGGCCGCGTCGGCGCCATCCGGGCGGCCCTCAACGAACGCGGCTTCCAGAACACCGCGATCATGTCCTACGCGGCGAAGTACTGCTCGGCGTTCTACGGGCCGTTCCGCGACGCGGCCGAATCCGCGCCGGCGTTCGGCGACAGGCGCTCGCACCAGATGGACCCCGCCAACGCGCGGGAAGCGCTGCGCGAGGTGGAGCAGGACCTCGACGAGGGCGCCGACATCGTCATGGTGAAGCCGGCCATCACCTACCTCGACGTCATCCGTCAGGTGAAGGACGCGTTCGGCTATCCGACGGCCGCGTATCACGTCAGCGGCGAGTACTCGATGCTCAAGGCCGCCGCGCGCAACGGCTGGATCGACGAGCGCCGCGCCATGCTCGAATCGCTGACCGCCATCCATCGCGCCGGAGCCGACATCATCATCACCTATTACGCGCGCGAGGCCGCGAAGACGATTACGTGAAGGTCGAGCGGAGGCCCGCAAGAGCAGATCGCGCCTGCGCCATGCCAGCGGCCGCGAGCGCGGAGCGCGACGCGGGCGCGAAGGCATCGGCGAGCGGGATGTTAGCGCGAGGGACGACAGGGCTCAGGGCCCAGGGCTAAGTGGATCTGCGAGTGGCCCATCAGGGGAAGGGCGCCTGCGGCCATGCCGGCGGCCGCGAGCGCGGAGCGCGACGCGGGCGCGAAGGCATCGGCGAGCGGGGGTGGGGCCCCGCGAGAAAGTGATGAATGACGGCCATGACGCCACGATTGGCAAGTGCACTCGGCCTGATCGCGTCGCTCGCCGCCCTGTCGGCGGCTCAGGCCCCCTTCGATCTCCTGATCGCGAACGCGCGCATCGTCGACGGCAGCGGCGCGCCGGCGGTGAACGGCGCGGTCGGCGTGCGCGACGGGAAGATCGTAGCAGTCGGGCAGGTGAGCGGTCCCGCGACGCGCACGATCGACGCCCACGGGCTCGTGCTCGCGCCGGGATTCATCGATCCGCACTCCCACTCCGACTTCCCCCTGCTGGTCGACGGCAACGCCGAGAGTAAGATCCGCCAG
The DNA here is from genome assembly GCA_963840225.1 of uncultured Acidobacteriota bacterium. Lineage (GTDB taxonomy): Bacteria > Acidobacteriota > Vicinamibacteria > Vicinamibacterales > CAVVIG01 > JBLMXQ01. The sequence goes on along the minus strand of CAWIYH010000002.1, from coordinate 771,500 downwards.
GGCGTGACGACGGAGGTCATCGGCGAGAGCGGGTCGGTTGCGCCGAGACGGCCGGAGTCGGGCGAGGCGCCGGACGCCCGCGGCACCGGCATTCGTGCCGACTGGACCGACTTCACCGGCTACTTCGCGGCGCTGAAACGGCACGGCACGTCGGTCAACGTGCTCTCCTACGTGGGCCTGGGCCAGGTCCGCGAGTTCGTGATGGACAACGAGCAGCGGCCGCCGACCGTCGCCGAGCTCGCCAGGATGTCGCGGCTCGTTGCCGACGCCATGAAGCAGGGCGCGTGGGGCGTCTCGACCGGGCTCATCTACCCGCCGAACTCGTACGCGAAGCTCGACGAGCTCGTCGCTCTGGCGAAGCCTGCGGCCGCCGCGGGCGGCCTCTACGCGTCGCACCTCCGCTACGACGGGGACAAGCTCCGCGACGGCATCGAGGAAGCGATTGCCGTCGGGGAGGGCGCCCACCTGCCGGTCCACGTTTTTCACCTGAAGGTGACCGGCCACGCCAATGTCGGGCGCATGGGCGAGGTCATCGCGCTGGTCGAGGCGGCGCAGAAGCGCGGCGTCGAGATCAGCGCCGACCAGTATCCCTATGTCGCCAGCAGCACGGGGCTCACCGCCACGCTGCCCGGCTGGGCCCAGGAAGGCGGCACCGGGAGCCTGGTGGAGCGGCTGCGCGATCGCGAGGCGCGGGCGCGGCTCCGCCGCGAGATGGAGGATCCGCATCCGAACTGGGAGAACCGCTACCACTCCGCCGGGACGTGGCACAACGTCCAGATTGCCTCGGTCGCCGGCCGCGCGCCGGCCGACAAGCAGTACGAAGGGATGCGGGTGGACGATGCGGCGAAGAAGGCGGGCAAGGACCCGTTCGATTTCGTCTTCGATCTGCTGGCGGACGAGCGCGGGCAGGTCGGCTGCGTGTACTTCATCATCGACGAAAGCGACCTGAAGCTCGCGATGCGCCAGCCGTGGGTGTCGGTCGGCTCCGACGGCTCCGCGCTGGCCACCAGCGGCCCGCTGCGCCGGGGCGTGCCGCACCCGCGCAACTTCGGCACCTTTCCCCGCGTGCTCGGAAAGTACGTCCGGGAGGAGCACGTCCTGACGCTCGAGCAGGCCGTGCACAAGATGAGCGGCCTGACCGCGTCCCAGCTCCATATCCCCGAGCGCGGACTGATCAAGGAAGGCTTCGCCGCCGATCTCGTCATCGTGGATCCCGCGACCGTCGCCGACCGGGCGACCTTCACCGATCCGTTTCAGTATCCGGTCGGGATCGACACCGTGATCGTGAACGGCCACGTCGTCCTCGACCAGGGCCGCCACACGGGCGCGCACCCCGGCGTCGTCATCTACGGCCGCGGCAAGACCCAGGGCCCGCGAACGCCCTGAACCTCGTGACCCCGTGAGAAGGATGCGAACAACCCGATCCCGTCAGCTGTTCACCCGCGCCTCGAAGATTCTGCCCGGCGGCGTCGACAGCCCCGTACGCGCGTTCAAGGCGGTCGGCAGCGGACCGCTGTTCATCACGCGGGCGCACGGCGCGCGCATCGAGGACGTCGACGGCAACGAGCTCATCGACTACGTGATGTCGTGGGGGCCGATGCTCCACGGGCACGCGCCGCGGGGCCTCGTCAAGGCGCTCGCCGCGGCGGCGCGCAAAGGTACGAGCTTCGGGGCGCCCACGGTGCTCGAGGTCCAGCTCGGCGAACGCGTGCGGGCGCTGATGCCGTCGATCGAACGCGTCCGGTTCGTCAACTCGGGCACCGAGGCGACGATGAGCGCGGTCCGCGTCGCGCGCGCGGCGACGGCCCGCGATCGGATCATCAAGTTCGAGGGCTGCTATCACGGTCACGCGGACGGCTTTCTCGTGCAGGCCGGGTCGGGCGCCCTGACCTTGGGCGTCCCGACCAGCCCCGGGGTGGCGCGCGCCGCGGCCGCCGACACGCTGATCGCGCGGTACAACGATCTCGATTCCGTGCGCGCGCTGTTCGATTCGCATCCGGGCGAGGTCGCCGCGGTGATCGTCGAGCCGATTGCCGGCAACATGGGGCTGGTGCCGCCCGCCGACGGCTTCCTCCGCTCGCTGCGCGAGCTGTGCACGGCGGAGGGCGCGCTGCTCATCTTCGACGAGGTCATCTCCGGATTCCGCGCGGCGCCGGGAGGCGCGCAGGCCATGTACCGGGTCAAGCCGGACCTGACCTGTCTCGGCAAGATCATCGGCGGGGGCCTGCCGGTCGGCGCCTACGGCGGCAGGGCCGACCTGATGGAGCTGGTCTCGCCGGCGGGGCCGGTCTATCAGGCGGGCACCCTGTCGGGGAATCCTTTGGCGATGACCGCCGGGTTGTGGTGCCTCGCCGGGATCAAGCCCCGCCTGTACACGGACCTTGCGGCGCTCGGCCGCCGTCTGGCGGCCGGCCTGGCCGAAGCCGCGCGCGAGGCGGGCGTCGCGCTGCAGGTGAACGCGTTCGGGTCGCTGCTGACGCCGTTCTTCACCGACCGGCCGGTGCACGACTTTCAGTCGGCGACCGCCGCCAACACGGAGCATTACGGCCGGTTCTTCCGGGGAATGCTGGCCCGCGGCGTCTACGCGCCGCCGTCGCAGTTCGAGGCGTGGTTCCTGTCGGCGGCGCACACCAGGCGCGACGTCGACAGGACGGTGGCGGCCGCACGGGCCGCCATGCGTGACGTCGCGAGCTGACTACTTCAGGCTCAGCGCGGAGTCGAGCCGCACGCGGAGCACGGTGCCCGGCGGCAAGTCGACGTCCTTGCCCTCGGTCGCGGCAATCGTGCCACCACCGCCAATCAGAATGCCGGCGAGCGCGCCCTTGAAGCCGCCGAGGATGCCGCCGATGATCGCGCCGACGCCCGCGCCCGCGCCGATCTTCCCGGCTTCGCCCTTGACCCCTTCGCTCTCGAGCGCCTGGGTGACGGTGGCGTGGATGGGATGCGTGCGGCCGCGGACGGTGATCTGATCGAAGACGACGGTCAGGCTGCCCTTCCGCTCGACCCGGCCCGCCTTGTTGACCGAGCTGACGACCCCGCGCATCAGCGAGCCGGCGGGAACGATGACCCGCCCCGCGTCGCTCAAGTCGACCATCGTCGTCGCCTGGAAGCGATCCTCGACCTTGGCGGTTTCAGAGCTGAGGGGGTCCTGCAGCCGCACGTCGAACTCGGTGCCCACCGGCACGTCGGCCGCGTCGGCCTGCGACGTTACCCTGCTCGTGCCGCCGGGAGCGGGCACGGCCGCAGCGGTGTTGGGCGGCGCCGCGGCTGGCGCCACCGCCGGCCGGCCCGTCTCGCCGCGCGCGCGCTCGCGCACGCCTTCGATTCGATCGCGCAGGTCCGAATATTCATCCCGCGCGACCGGCTCGTTCTTCCGCAGCTTCACCTTCAGGTAGGTGACCTCGTCGCGGAGGTCATCCAGCTGGGCCTGCAGGGAGCCGGCCAGCGATGCGTCGCGGCCCCTCAGCTGCGCGATGTCGCGCGCGGTCTGGTACACGCTGTCCTGCAGGCGCTGGACGTCGGCACTGGTGACGGCCGCCTGGGCCAACGCGGTCGTGCTGACCGCGGTCACCAGGGCGAGCGCGGCGACCAGCGCGGCGCCGGATCTGATGATTCTCACGCGAACCTCCTGACTCCGCTGATTGCTGCAAACTGCCGGCCGGTTCGCCCGCATGTTCCCCTCGCCAGCACCGGTCCCGGCGTGATGCGCGTGCGCTAACGCCACGGCATCAGCCGGCTGAACCAGCTGATGCGCGTGAGGTCGTTGTAGATGACGGTCACCATCAACATCATGAGCACGACGAAGCCCGCCAGCAGGAGCTTTTCCTTGACGCGCACGCTGAAGTCGCGCCGCGCGAGGCCTTCGAGCGCCATGATGAAGATGTGGCCGCCGTCGAGGATCGGGATCGGCAGCAGGTTGAGCAGCCCGAGGTTGAGGCTGATCGACGCCATCAGGCTGATCAGGGCGATCCACCCGAGCTGCGCCGACTCGCCGGACAGCTGCGCGATGGCGACCGGTCCCATCAGCTGCTTGGGCGAGGTCTGGCGCGTGATGAGGCCCCAGACCGTCTGGAAGATGAGCGAGGAGAACTCGATGTTCTTCTGCACGCTCAGCCCGATGGCCTGCAGCGCCGACGGCTTGAACGTCCGCGAGTCGTCGCTGATGCTGATCCCGATCCAGCCCTTGTCGCCATGCCGCGTGGGCGAGACCGAAATCGTCCGCCGGGCCCCGCCGCGCAGGACCACCAGCGCGATCGGCCGGTTGGGCCGCTTCTGAATCGCCTCGGTCAGCTGCGCCGAGAACGTGATCGGATCCTGGTCGACGGCCACGATGACGTCGCCCGCCTGCACGCCCGCCCGTTGGGCGGGGTCTCCCGGCACCACACCTGCCACGTGCGGGTGCACGTCGGGCAGGACGCCGATCTCGCCGACCTCGAAACGGCTCTGCTCGGGCGAAACCGGCGTGACCGTCCGCGTCTCTTCCAGGCCGTGCCGCAGGAACGTGATCGGGACGGCGCGGTTCGGACGCGTCCCGATCGCCATGTAGAAGTCTTCCCACGTGCTCACGTCGTGGCCGTCCACCGACTCGATCCGATCGCCCGGCTGGATGCCAGCCGACGCCGCCGGCGAGTTGGCCGTCACGACGCCGACGACCGGCGGCTGATCCTGGTAGGCCGGCACCTGCGCGCCGTGGTAGAGCACGACGCCCGTCAGGACGAGCGCGAGGAGCAGGTTCATCACCGGCCCCATGACGAGGACGAAGAACCGCTGCCACTTGGACTTCGACAGGAACTCGTCGGACTGCCCGGTGAGGCTCTCTTCGGGGCTGTCGCCGGCCATCTTGACGTAGCCGCCGAGCGGCAGCGCGCCGATGCCGTACTCGGTGTCGCCGCGCCGGAAGCTGACGATGGTCGGGTTGAACCCGAGCTGGAACTTCAGGACCCGGATGCCCACCTGTTTCGCGGCGAGAAAATGCCCCAGCTCGTGGACGAACACGAGCACGCCGAGGACGAACGCGAAGGAAACCAGAGTCGTCAGCACCAAAACCTCAGACCTTCAATTCTAACCCGTGCGCGATCTCGTCCGAAGCCTCCCGTGCCAAGCGGTCGACCCGGCGGACGCCCTCCAGTGTGGCGACCTCGGCCGGCCGATGGACGTCCATGGCGCGCTCGATCACCGCCGGAATGTCGGTGAACGCCAGGCGCCCGTCGAGGAACCGCGCCACCGCGACCTCGTTGGCGGCGTTCAGGACGACCGGCAGGCTCCCTCCGGCCTTCAAGGCGCGGTAGGCGAGGCGGAGGCATGGGAACGCCTCCGTGTCAGGCTCCGAGAAGTCCAGCCGCCCCGCGCGCGCGAGGTCGAGCGGGGGGAGCGGCGCCGGCCACCGCTCGGGATACGAAAAGGCGTACTGGATCGGCAGCCGCATGTCGGTGACCCCCAGCTGGGCGATGAGCGATCCGTCGATCAGCTCGACCATCGAGTGCACCACCGATTGCGGATGGATCATGACGTCGATCTGGTCGGCCCGGACGCCGAACAGCCAGTGCGCCTCGATCACCTCGAGCCCCTTGTTCATCAGCGTGGCCGAGTCGATCGTGATCTTGCGGCCCATCTTCCAGGTCGGGTGCCGCAGGGCCGCCTCCGGCGACACCGCGGCGAGCTCGGCCGCCGACCATCCCCGGAAGGGCCCGCCCGATGCCGTCAGGACGATCCGCTTCAGCTCGGAAGCCGGCCGGCCGTGCAGGCACTGGTGAACGGCGTTGTGTTCGCTGTCCACCGGTAGGATCGCCACGCCCTTCCGGCGGGCCGCGTCCGCCACGAGGCCGCCGGCCATCACCAGCACCTCCTTGTTCGCGAGCGCGATGGTCTTGCCCTGCTCGATGGCGGCCAGGACGGCTTCGAGCCCGTCGGTCCCCGACGACGCGCACAGGACGACGTCGACGTCGGGGTGCGACGCGACCGCCACGAGCCCGTCGCGGCCCGCGCCGGCCAGCATCCCGGGATCGGCGCCGAGCGCGGCGATGCGATCGAGCGCGCCGGCGGTCGCCATCGCGACGACCCGCGGCCGGTAGCGCGCGATCTGGTCCGCGAGCCTGTCGGCGTTCTCGCCGGCGGCGAGGCCGACGACCTCCAGCCGATCCGGGTGGCCGTCGACCACCGCGAGCGCGCTCCGGCCGATCGAGCCGGTGGAGCCGAGGATCGCGATTCGCTTCATCATCACCCCGGGGGGCTGCGCCCCCACGGACCCCCTACACGCTCGCTCGCGGGGGCCCCGCCGCCCCGCGCCGCTCGCGTGGCTCCCTCGCTGTCGCTCGCTCGCTCATCACCCCGGGGGGCTGCGCCCCCGCCGACCCCCTACACGCTCGCTCGCGGGGGCCCCGCCGCCCCGCGCCGCTCGCGTGGCTCCCTCGCTGTCGCTCGCTCGCTCATCACCCCGGGGGGCTGCGCCCCCGCGGACCCTCTACACGCTCGCTCGCGGGGGCCCCGCCGCCCCGCGCCGCTCGCGTGGCTCCCTCGCTGTCGCTCGCTCGCTCATCACCCCGGGGGGCTGCGCCCCCGCCGACCCCCTACACGCTCGCTCGCGGGGGCCCCGCCGCCCCGCGCCGCTCGCGTGGCTCCCTCGCTGTCGCTCGCTCGCTCATCACCCCGGGGGGCTGCGCCCCCGCGGACCCCCCACACGCTCGCTCGCGGGGGCCCCGCCGCCCCGCGCCGCTCGCGTGGCTCCCTCGCTGTCGCTCGCTCGCTCATCACCCTGGGGGGCTGCGCCGCCGCGGACCCCCTACACGCTCGCTCTTTCGCGCTCGCGGGGCCCCACCCCCGCTCGCGGCGGCTCGACTCGCGTCGCTCGCTCGCCGCAGCCGCAGACGCGGTTTCCCGCGCGCCGGAGCCGGTTCGCGATGACGCGATTTCCGGCCGATTTCACGCGATCTGACAAAGTCGAACTGAGAGCGCGTTCGGTGATCTCGTCCCGCCAGCCTTACAGATACTTCAACACCAGGTAGTACACGGGCGCCGCGAACAGCAGCGCGTCGATCCGATCGAGCACGCCGCCGTGCCCCGGAATCAGCGCCGAGCTGTCCTTGATGCCGGCAGTCCGCTTCAGCATCGACTCGAACAGATCGCCGACGATGCCGAGTGTGACCACGGCGAGCCCGAGCCCGAGCCGAACGGCGGTCGGCGCCGCCGGCAGCCACCAGGCGCCGGCGATGGCCAGCGTCGCGGCGCCGACGATCGCCCCGCCCACCGCGCCTTCGACCGTCTTCTTCGGGCTGACCGCCGGGGCGAGCGGACGCCGGCCGACGGCACGGCCGGTGTAGTACTGCGCCGTGTCGCTCACGGCGACCACGAGCAGGAGCAGCAGCAGCGCCTCGCGCCCGTGTCGCGAGCGGACCGCAATCAACGCGCCGATTGGCAGCCCGAGATACAGCGCCGGAAAGAGCGACGCCGACACGCGCGCCAGCGCGTCGCGCTCGCCCTGCCACCGCCCGAGCGAGAGCGCCGCGAGCACGACGAACGCCGACATCAGCGCCGCGTCGAGGAACACGGCCGTCCCGACCGGCGTCTCGTTCACCCAGAACGTCGAGGTGACGCCAACCGACGTGAGCGCCGTCGCGACCCCGGCGGCCGCGCGGGGGATCGGAAGCCCGCACGCCGATGCGAGCCGCGCGTACTCCACGAAGGCGCCTGCCAGCAGCAGTTCGCCGACCAGGAAGAAGAGCCAGGGCGGGGCGAACCAGACGATCGCCGCCGCCACCAGGGCGAGAATGGTGCCGCTCAGGACCCGTGTCACTTGGCGCCGAGCGCCACCGGCGACGCCTTGATGCCGCCGTACCGGCGTTCCCGCTTCTGGTAGGCGACGATCGCGTCGAGGAGATGCCGTCGCCGGAAGTCGGGCCAGAGCGTCTCGGTGACCCAGATTTCCGAGTACGCAATCTGCCACAGCAGGAAGTTGCTCACCCGCATCTCGCCGCTCGTGCGGATGAGCAGGTCAGGATCGGGCTGTCCCGACGTGTACAGGAATTCGCCGAAGCGCCGCTCGTCGAGCTCGGCGGGCTTGAGGCCGGAGGCCATCGCGCGGCGCGCGGCGTCGACGATCTCGGCGCGGCCGCCGTAGTTGAGCGCGATGTTGAACAGCATGCCCGTGTTACGGTCGGTCTGCCGCTCGCCGATCTCGAGCTCGTGCTGCACGTCGGGCGCGAGCTCCTCGGGCCGGCCGATCACGCGGAAGCGGATGTTGTGGCGCAGGAGCGTGCCGAGCTCCAGCCGAATGTACCGCTTGAGCAGCATCATCAGCGTGTTGATCTCGGCCCGCGGACGCTTCCAGTTCTCGACCGAGAAAGCGTAGAGCGTCAGGACGTCGATGCCCAGGCGGGCCGACGTCTCGACCACGTCGCGTACCGAATCGATGCCGGCCCGGTGGCCTTCGACGCGCGGGAGGTGCCGCTGCGCCGCCCAGCGGCCGTTGCCGTCCATGATGATGGCGACGTGCGCCGGCAACTGGTCGAAGTTGACCTGCCGCGCCAGCGTTTCGTCGGGCGAGCCCGGCGGAATCCACGCCAGGAGCTGCTCAAGCGACATGCATGTCCCTTAAGGGATAGTAAACCCCGATCTTACAAGGTCTTAAAGCCGAGTCGCAAGCCTCGGGTATTCCACCTTCACCAGGCACAACCCCTGGGGGGGGGCCGTCGCGCCTGCCGAGCCACGGTCGCGCGACTGCAGGACCTCGCCAATCCACCCGGGGCGCTGCCTGCCCCGCCCGATCTCGACGAGCGAACCGACGATGGCGCGCACCATGTGGCGCAGGAATCCGCTCCCGCGGGCGGTGTAGGTGACGTAGCCGTCCGTGGAGCGCCAGTCGTCGCGCCTCGAGCGCGAGGCGTCCTCCGGGAGCCCCCGCACCCGCGTCTGCGAGTCCCCGACGATAATCGACTGGTACAGCACGCGCACCGCGCTCTCGGTATCGGCACCGGCCGAGCGGAACGCGCTGAAGTCGTGCTCGCCCGTCAGCAGACCGGCCGCCTCGCTCATCGCGTCGGCGTCGAGGGCTCCCGGCGCGTGCCACGCATAGCGGACCATGAACGGGCTCAGCACGTCGCCGGTGAAGATGCGGTAGCGGTAGGTCTTCGCGACGGCGTCATGACGCGGATGGAAGCCCTCGGCGACGCCGGCCGCCTCGACGACGCGGACCGACGGCGGGAGGCGGGCGTTCGCCGCGCGCCCCAGCGTGGCCGGATCGATGGAGCGATCGAGCGAGAAGGCGGCCACCTGCCCTTCCGCGTGGACGCCTGCGTCGGTGCGGCCCGCGCCGACGACGGTCACCGCCCGATCCTCGAACGGGAAGAGGGCGTCCTCGAGCAGGCCCTGAATGGAGGTGCCGGCGGCCTGACGTTGCCAGCCGACAAAGTCGGTTCCGTCGTACGCAACCGTCAGCTTGAACCTGGGCACTTCATGCGACCGGCCGCGAACCCGGCTTGACGACCGGCAGTCCAAGGGCGCACAGCGGGCACCTGTCGGGCTCGTAGGCCGGCAGGTCGATCTCGAAGAGCGACACGAACGGCAGGTCCAAGCCGGTGGTGCCGCCCGGAGACGCGCCCCCGCTGCGATCGACAATGGCCGCCGCCCCGACCACCTGCCCGCCCTCCGCCGTCGCCACCTGCATCGTCTCGCGTGTCGAGCCGCCGGTCGTTACCACGTCCTCGACCACCAGTACCTCGGTCGCTCTCGCTCAGGAGGAACCCGCGGCGCAGCATGAGCGAGCCGTCCTGCCGCTCGGCGAAGATGGCGCGGACGCCGAGGGCTCGGGCGACCTCCTGCCCGATGACGATACCGCCGAGGGCGGGCGACAGCACGACGGTCGGCCGCAGCTGGCGCGTGCGATCGGCAAGGGCGCGGCCGAGCGCTTCGGCATCCCGGGGGTGCTGCAGCACCAGTGCGCTCTGGAGATAGCCCGGGCTGTGCAGGCCGGACGTCAATCTGAAGTGGCCCTCGAGCAGGCCGCCGGACCGTCGGAAGAGATCGAGCAGTTCGTCGCGTGTCTGTGATGCCATGGCAGCACGAAGCCGACAGCAGTCAGTTGGTATGCGCGGCCGCGCCGCGGCCGCCGAGGTGCTCGTCGAACAGGCTCAGGATGCGCGTGTATTCGTCGGCCCAGCTCGTCTCTGCTTCGAACCCGTGGTTCTCGACCGGGTAGACCGCGAGCTGCCAGTTCGGTTTCCGCAACTCGATCAGCCGCTGGACCAGGCGGACCGTGTCCTGGAAGAACACGTTTGTGTCGACCATGCCGTGGCAGATGAGCAGCGCGCCCTTCAGGCCGTCGGCGAAGTAGATCGGCGAGCTCTTGCGGTAGGCCTCGGCGTCGTCCTGCGGATCGTTGAGGATGTTGGACGTGTACGAGTGGTTGTAGTGCGCCCAGTCCGTCACCGGACGCAGCGCGGCGCCGGCGGCGAACGTGTCGGGTGAGGTGAACATCGCCATCAGGGTGATGAAGCCGCCGTAGCTGCCGCCATAGACGCCGATCTTCTTCGGGTTCATCTTCTCGGACGCGACCAGGTACTTCGCGCCGTCGATCACGTCCTCGAGATCGTGGCCGCCCATGTGCCGGTAGATGGCCGTGCGCCAGTCGCGCCCGTATCCGGCGCTCGCGCGGTAGTCGGGGTCGAGCACGACGTAGCCGCGGCGCGCGAGCAGGTTATGGAACATGTATTCGTGATAGTAGCTCGACCAGTACCTGTGCGCGTTCTGCGTGTACCCGGAGCCGTGCACGAAGACCACGGCCGGGGCGTTCGAGTCGCGGCGGGCGCCCACCATCTCGGGCGTGTAGAGCCGCGCGTACACCTCCGCGCCGTCGCGGGCCTTGTACGTGATGAGCTGCGGGTCCGCCCACTTGAACGACCGCCATTCCTCGGTCGGTGTCGTCGTGACCTGTCGAGGCTCTCCAGCCCGGTCGGCGGGGCCCGCCGCAGCCGCCGGGTTCGCCATCACATACACCTCAGGCGGTTTGTTGCTGTACGAGTAGACCAGGCCGATCGTGTCGCCGTCGGGCGACACCGGTCCGACATTCGAACCGGTCATCGACGTGAGCTTCGTGCGGGCGCCGCCGCCCGCGGCCATCGCGTAGATGTGCCGCTCGCCCGGGTGCGTTTCGGTGGTCGTCAGATAGAACGTCTTGTTGTCGCCGGAAAGGACGGCCGCCTCGATTTCCCACGTGCCGGACGTGAGCTGGGTGGCGGCAGCCCCTGCCGTCCCCGCGTCCACGGCGTAGAGGTGCATCCAGCCGTCCCGCTCCGAGAGAAACCAGACGTGCGCGTTGTCGGCCAGCCAGCCGTACGATCCCGTGGCGTTCGGGCCGAAGCCGCCCGGCTCGCGCACCCACGCGTCGTCGTGCAGAGCGTCGACGACGCGGCACGCGCCGGAGTCCCGGTCGAGCGCGACGAGCCAACGGTCCTTGTTGTCGACGGCTCGCGCGCGTGCGACCGTGACGGCGTCCGTGTCGGACAGGACCGGCATCGACCACGAGACCATCCGCTTCGCGCCGGCGAAGCCGGCGTCGGCCCAGGCCGTCCGTCCCGTCTCGAGGTTCATCACGGCCAGCATGCGCCTGTCCTGCGCGTCGCCGACCGTCGTCCGCCCGGAGATGTCCTCGACGTAGGCCGACTCGGTGACGTAGTTGGGCACGATCCCGCGGCGCGCGTGCTCGGCGTGCTCGACGACGACCACGAAGACGTGCGTGCCGTCGGGCGAGAGCTGCAGGTCGACGGCGGACTGGCGTTCCTGGAGTTCGAGCTTCGGCAGCGCGCGCGCCTTCTTCTCTTCTTCCTCCTTCTTCTTCTTCTCCTCCAGTACGCGCGTGTGCTCGATGAGCTTCTCTTCTTCCGCCTTCACGTACTTCTGGCTGTCGGTCTCGCGCGGCTCGCGCTTCGTCGGCGCGATGTCGGTCAGCTGCTCCACGCCGCCGCTCGCCAGCGTGACGAGGAACAGGTTGTTGTCGCGCGTGAAGGTGACGGCGGTCTCGTGGTGCGCCCACCGGGGATTCGCTTCCTCCGCCGTCGTGCGCGTGATGCTGCGGCGCGTCCCCTCCACCGAGTCGACCAGCACGACGTCGCCAGCGTCGACGAAGAGCGCGCGGCGGTGCGCCGCGTCCCAGGCGCCGCGGGCGGCCGGCGGCGCCGATCGCCGCTCGTCGGCCGTCATCTGCCGCAGGCCGGTGCCGTCACGCCCCACGACCCAGGTCGACGCCTCCTCGTCGCCCGGCCGGCGCCACTCGAAGTACAGGTGCGCCGAGTCACCCGACCAGCGGAGGCCGGTCGGCGGGTACCCGACGAGCTTGGGTCCGCGCATGATGCTGTCCACGGTGAGGGCGAAGGACGCCGTCCGGTCGGCCCGGCCGGGAGCGCCCGACGCGTGCAGCACGGCCAGCGAGCCGACCATCGCCGCGACGGCGCAGGCGGCGCCTGTATGAGTGCGCATGGGAGTGTCCTCTGAATCGGCGGGAAACGGGCCTCTGAGGGGCCCTGCCAGCGAGCGGTAGTATACAATCGCCCGAACCGAACATACCCGCCGAACGTCTACTGATCCGAGCAGGACCTGTTTTTCCCGATTCCTTATGGAGCAGCGCGCAATGCGTCAGCAATTGATTCCCTGTGCCCGGACCGTCGTAGCCCTCCTGGCAGCGGCAGGCCTCTCGGTGCCCGCTTTCGCACAGACCGCACAGTCCGAACAGTCGGGACAGCCGACGCCGAATCTCTCGGTCCAGATTCCCGCGTCGCAGGCGCCGGAGACCGTCCGCCGTCTGTCGATTGACGACGCGGTGCAGCTCGGCCTCGAGCAGAACCTCGGGATTCAGATTCAGCGCATCGAGCCGCAGATCCAGGATGTCGGGGTGGCGCAGTCGCGGTCGTTCTGGGCGCCCGTGTTCAACTCGACCATCATCAGGAACGGGACCAGCCAGCCGGCGACAAGCGCCATCCTGCCCACTTCCGAGAACCGGCTCACATCCACGGGCGTCGGCCTCAGCCAGACGCTGCCGTGGGGCGGCAACTACACCGCCAACTGGTCGAATCAGCGTCAGACCACGACGAACATCCTGAGCAACTTCAGCCCGCAGCTGTACTCGAACCTGCAGTTCAGCTACACGCAGCCCCTGCTGCGAAACTTCAAGATCGATCAGATCCGCGAGCAGGTGAAGCTCAGTCAGAAGCTGCGCGACCTGTCGGACATCCAGCTGCAGGCGGTCCTCGTCCAGACCACGCGCAACGTGAAGGACGCGTACTGGGATCTGGCCTATGCCATCAACAACCTGAAGGCGCAGCAGCAGTCGCTGCAGCTCGCGCAGCAGTCGCTCACCGACAACCAGAAGCGCGTCCAGATCGGCACGATGGCACCCATCGACATCGTGCAGGCGCAGGCCGAGGTCGCCAGCAACCAGCAGAACGTCATCGTGGCGGAGGCGCAGATCAAGCAGGCCGAGGACCGCCTCCGCGCGCTCATCTTCGATCCGGCACGCCCCGACTTCTGGACGATGCAGCTCGAGCCGACCGACACGGCGCCGTTCCAGGAAGAGGCGGTGGACCTGGATGCGGCCGTCCGCAACGCTCTCGACAAGCGGACCGACCTGCGCCAGGCGAAGAACAGCCTCGAGCAGAGCGACGTGTACATCCGCTACTTCCACAATCAGGTGCTCCCCGACGTGAACGCCATCGTCAACTACGCCACGATTGGCTACGGCGGCGTGCAGCTCGAGCCGGTCGATCCGTTCTCGCTGGGAGGCGCCGGACTGTCGCGCACGGTGCTCTCGCAGCGGAGCTTCGGGTCGGTGCTGGGCGACGTCTTCGGGGCCGCCTACCCGCAGTGGACCTTCGGCGTGCAGATCGGCTACCCGCTCGGATCGAGCACGGCGGAAGCGAACATGGCGCGCGCCAGGCTGCAGTACCAGCAGTCTCAGGTGCAGCTGAAGAACCTCGAGCTGCAGGTCGTCACCCAGGTGCGCGACGCGGCGCGGCAGGTCGTGACCAACGGACAGCGGGTCAGGTCGGCCCGCGCGTCCCGCGAGCTGCAGGAGAAGAAGCTCGAAGCCGAGCAGAAGAAGTTCGCCGCCGGGATGTCGACGTCGTTCTTCGTGTTCCAGGCGCAGCGGGATCTCGCACAGGCACGCACGCTCGAAATCCAGGCGATCTCGGACTACAACAAGTCGCAGGTGGACTTCGAGGCCGTGCAGGAGGTCCCGCTGAACAGCGGTGGCGGCGGCATCACGACGGCCGGTTCGGGCGCCGTGCAGACCGGCAACAACGCCATCATCCGGGGCGGCGGCAACTAGGCCGCCCGACGCGACCGACGGATTCGGGGCCGGGCGCAGGAGCCGCCCGCCCCGCCCGGCCGACCGCCTGCCCCGCCCCAACCCCGCTCGCCCCTCCCCGCGCGGCCGGTCCTCACGCTACACTCCCCCCGGTGCCCAAGGTCTCGGTGACGATCATCACGCACAACGAAGCGACCGACATCGCCGCCGCGCTCGAGTCGGTCGCCTGGGCCGACGAGCGGATCGTCGTCGACGCCGGGAGCACGGACGATACGGCCGCCATTGCGCGAACGCGCGCCGAGACGGTCGTCGTGCGCGAATGGCCGGGATACGTCGCGCAGAAGAACTACGCCGCGTCCCTTGCGCGTCACGACTGGATTCTCTCGATCGACGCCGACGAGCGGGTGACCCGGGATCTGGCGCACGAAATCAAGGCGACGCTGGCGGGGGAACCGGAGCGCCCCGGCTACCGGATCCCGCGCGTCACGTGGTATCTCGGTCGTTGGATCCGCTCGACCGACTGGTACCCGGACCTGCAGCTGCGGCTCTACGATCGGCGTGCCGGCCAGTGGACCGGGCGCTACGTGCACGAATCCGTGGCCGTCCGGGGCGCCGTCGGCCGGCTGCGCGGCGAGATCCAGCACTACGCCTACCGGAACGTCGCCGAACACCTGGAGACGATTGATCGCTACACGACGCTGGCGGCCCGCCAGATGCACGAGCGGGGCCGGCGATCCGGCTTCCTGCAGCTGGCGGCGCACCCGCCGCTGGCGTTCCTGCGCAACTACGTCGTGCGCGGCGGTTTCCGGGACGGCACGCCCGGGTTGATGGTGTCCGCGCTGAACGCCTCGTACGTGTTCCTCAAGTTCGCGAAGCTGTGGGAGATGTCGTCGAAGAATGCAGGATTGGAGGATTGCAGAATTGCAGAAGCGGAAAGGAAAAGGGCGCGAAGCGAAGAAGGACAAAGAGCAGGCACCGAGGAAGGGAACGGCAGGAAGTGAGTCGCGCCTTCCTGCAATCCTGCCATCCTGCAATCCTGCAATCCTGCCTTCCTGCCTTCCTGCCTTCCTGCAATCGTGCAATTAGCCCATGTTTTCCCTCCACATCGACACGGCGCGGACCTGGCGCGGCGGGCAGAACCAGGTGCTGCTCACGGTCGCGGGCCTGCGGGCGATGGGCCAGCGCACCGCGCTGGTCGCGCACCCGAACGGCGAGCTGCGCCGGCGTGCGGCCGAAGGGCTCGACCTGATTCCGATCGCGCCGCGCACGGAAATGGACCTCGCCGCCGCGTGGCGGCTGGCGCGCGTGCTCAAGCGCCTCGGCCCTGACGTGATCCACGCGCACGATCCCCACGGCGTCGCCATGGCGGCCCTCGCGCTGTCGCTCGGGGGTGCCCGGGGCGGCCCTGCGCCGCCGCTCGTCGCCTCACGGCGGGTCGACTTCCACCTCAAGGGCAACTCGTTTTCGCGCTGGAAGTACGGGCAGGTCGACTGCTTCATCGCCGCCTCGGAGGCGATCCGCCGGATGCTCGTCGCCGATGGGGTGCCCGAGGCCCGCGCCGTGACGGTGCACGAGGGGATCGACGTCGACCAAGTGGACGCGGCGCCGCCGGTCAACGTCCACGAAGCGTTCTGGCTGCCGCACCAGGCGCCGGTCGTCGGCAACGTCGCCGCGCTCGTGCCGCACAAGGGCCAGCGGCACCTCATCGACGCGGCCCGGCTGGTCCTGCCCGACGTGCCCGACGCGCGCTTCGTCATCCTCGGCGAGGGCGAGCTGCGCGAGCACCTCGAACGCCAGGTGCACGAGCATCGCCTCGAGAAGCACGTGCTGCTGCCCGGCTTCCGCACCGACGTGCTCGGGTGCATGAAGGGATTCGACCTGTTCGTGATGAGCTCGGTGACCGAGGGCCTCGGCACGTCGATCCTCGACGCGATGGCCTGCGGACGCGCGGTCGTGGCGACGCGGACCGGCGGCATTCCCGAGATCGTCGAGGACGGCACGACCGGACGGCTCGTGCCCCCGCGCGACGACCGCGCCATGGCGGACGCGATCCTCGCGATGCTGCGCGATCCCGCCCTGCGCGATCGCCTGGGCGCCGCCGGGCGGGCGCGCGTCCTCGAGCGGTTCACCGTCGAGCGGATGGTCGCCGAGACGGCCGCGGTCTACGCGCGCGTGGCCGGCACACCCCACGCAGGGGACACTGCGAGTCCCGCTGCGAACGGTTGAATCCGCAGGCATTCATCATCCCGAGGTGGCAGAGCGCGAAGTCGTACCTGACGGGATCCGCCGGATCGAGGCGCCGCAGCGACGCCGTGATGTCCCGAGCCATCGGCCAGCCCGGGCTCACGTAGCGGGTCAGCCCCAGGCACCGTCCGACGCGGATGACGTGCGTGTCGAGCGGAACGACCAGGCGGCCGGGAGACACCCGCCGCCAGACGCCGAGGTCGAGCCCGTCGCGGCGGACCATCCAGCGCAGGAACAGGTTCAGGCGCTTGCACGCGCTGCCGGCCGACGGCCGCGGGAAGAAGTAACGGATGCCCGGCCGGGCCGGCGTACGCCCGTACGCCGCCTGCAGGTCGAGGGCGAGCGCACGCGTCGAGAAGCTGTCGAGCGCCGGGCCCACGTCGTCGGCCGCCTGGTCGTCGCCCTCCAGGAAGAAGCCCTCAATCGAGCCGCTGCGGTCGATCATCTGCTTCATGACCCAGACGAGGGCGGCCAGATCCGCGCCGCGGGTCCAGCGATGCACCAGGCCGTCGAACGCCTGCCGCTGGCGCCGCGGGTCGAACCGCCGCACGAACCGGGCCGGCTCGGGACCGAGGATCGCCAGCAGGCGCTCGATGGACTGCAGCACGCTCGCGACGCGGCCGAAGGCGAGCGATGCCGCGCAGAAGGCAACCGCCTCGAGGTCGTCGGGACGATGGTACCGGCGGACGATCTGAATCGGATCGGTGGCCGAGTCCGGGAGGTTGAACCCGTCGTACAGGCGATCGAGTGCGGGCTTCAAAACGGCCGTCACGCAGGTATCATCATCCCATGCGCGTGCGGATGCTGAAAATCGGCGCGGGCGGCCTCGCCGTCGTCCTGGGGCTCGTCATCGCCGGGTACGAGTACCTTCGGCAGTCGCTGCCCGAAGTCAACGGCACGATCGCGATCCCCGGAATCTCGGCGCCCCTCGACATCGTCCGGGATGCCGACGATATCCCGCACATCTTCGCCGCGACGAGGCGCGATGCGCTGGCGGGCCTGGGCTACGTTCATGCGCAGGACCGCCTCTGGCAGATGGAATTCCAGCGGCGGATCGGCAACGGGCGGCTGTCGGAAATCTTCGGCGCGGCCACCGTGCGACAGGATCGCTTCCTGCGCACGGTCGGCTTCGGTCGCGCGGCGCGCGAGGCCTGGACGCGGCTGCCGCCGGAGACACGCTCCGATGTCGAGGCCTACCTTCGCGGAGTCAACGCCTTCATCGCCACACACCATGGCAGCGGCCTGCCGCCGGAGTTCACGCTGCTGCGGTTCGAGCCCGAGCCGTGGCAGGGCCCGGACGTGCTCGTCTGGGTGAAGATGATGGCGTGGGATCTCAGCAAGAACTACTCGTCCGAGCTCCTGCGTCACGACCTGGCCGCAACCGTCGGCCTGCAGCAGATCGCCGCGTTGATGCCGCCGTACGCAGTCGACGGCCTGAGCATCCTGAGCGCGCGCGACATGGGGTGGCTCGAAAACAGGGCGGCTGGAGCGGGGCCGGCGGGAGCGCCCGCGGCCGGGCCGGCGGAGACAGGCGCGAAGCGCGCGGCAGACGCAGCGCATCGGCGGGCGGGGACAGCCCCGAGCCCAGGCGCCAGGCCGGCAGACTGGTTCGCCGCCTTGAGGTCGAGCCTCGCCGGCGGTTCACCCTTCGTCCGCGATCTGCTGCTCGGGGGCGCCACCACCGACGCGCTCGGCTCCAACAACTGGGTCGTGGACGGCACGCTGACGGCGACCGGCCGCCCGCTTCTGGCCAACGACCCGCACCTCGATGCGCACGTGCCGTCGCTCTGGTACCTCGCCCAGCTGTCGGCCGGCGACTTCGACGTCATCGGCGCCACGTTGCCGGGCGCGCCCGCGGTGGCCATCGGACGCAACCGTTTCATCGCATGGGGCGAGACCAACCTGGCCGCCGACGTCGAGGATCTTTACCGGGAGCGGCTCGACCCGACCGGTCGGTTCGCCGAGTTCCGCGGCGCCCTCGAGCCGCTCCGCGTCGTCGGCGAGTCGATTGCCGTGAAGGGCGGCGCACCGGTCGACATCGACGTCCGCATCTCCCGCCACGGTCCTCTCGTCTCGGACGCGATCAACGCCAACAACGCCGAGAGCCCGCGCACGCCGCGCCCGCGGGCGCTCGAGCCGCTGGCGTTCCGCTGGACGGCCCTCGATGCCGACGACACGACGCTCCTCACCTTCCTGCAGCTGAACCAGGCGCGCAACTGGGCCGACTTCACCGACGCGCTGCGCCGCTTCGTGGTGCCGTCACAGAACTTCATCTACGCCGACGTCGACGGCCACATCGGGTACTACGCGCCGGGCCGCATCCCGCTGCGCGCGAGCGGCGACGGGACCCTGCCGGCCGACGGGTGGGCCGGGAACGCCGAATGGACCGGCTGGATTCCGTTCGACGAGCTGCCGCACACGTTCGATCCGCCGGAGCACCTGATCGTGACGGCGAACAACCGGCCCGCGCCAGCCGCGTATCCGCATCTGGTCGGCGTCGAGTGGACCGAGCCGTTCCGGGCCGAGCGCATCACCGACTTGCTCAAGGCGAAGCCGAAGCTGACGCCTGACGACTTCGCCGCGATCCAGGCCGACACGCGCTCGCTGCACGCCGTATCGCTGCTGCCGCTGCTGCTGTCGCACGCGCGCCCGCGCGACGCCTCCGGCCAGGCGGCGTTGAAGATCCTGTCCACCTGGGACCACGACGCCAGGGCCGACAGCGC
The DNA here is from genome assembly GCA_963840225.1 of uncultured Acidobacteriota bacterium. GTDB lineage: Bacteria > Acidobacteriota > Vicinamibacteria > Vicinamibacterales > CAVVIG01 > JBLMXQ01. Next base: position 752,243 of record CAWIYH010000002.1, on the reverse strand, counting down.
GGCGGCCGCCATTTTTCAGGCCTGGTTCCACGCGCTCGTGCCCGCGATCGCCGGCGACGAGCTCGGTGCGCGCGTCCTCGACGACTACGTGGCGGCGGAGCGGATGTCGTTCGTCGCCCGCTTCCTCGTCAACGTGCTCACGGGACCGTCGGCCGCGTGGTGCGACGATCGGGCGACGCCCGGCCGAGAGACCTGCGACGAGGTGGTGACGAGCGCGCTCGACACGGCAGTGGCCGACCTGACTCGCCGCCTGGGTCGCGACATGGGCCGCTGGCGCTGGGACCGCATCCACCGGGCCATCTTTCCGCACCAGGGACTCGACGCGGTCGCCGCGCTCAGGCCGCTCCTCAGCCGGTCGGTGCCAAACGGCGGCGACTGGAGCACCGTCGATGTCGGCGGCGTCGCCCAGGCGCATCCGTACGAGCAGCACGCGATCCCCGGGTACCGGCAGATCGTCGACCTCTCGCCGGCCAACGACAGCCGCTTTCTCGACTCGGTGGGCCAGTCGGGTCACTTCCTGTCGCCGCACTACGACGATCGGCTCCACGACTGGCGCGCCGTCCGCCACCAGCCGATGCGGATGACGCGCGCGCAGGCCGAGGACGGGGCGATCGGGACGCTTCGCCTCGTGCCCGCGAGCCGTTGACGGCGCGCCCGGCTCTCGTCGCGCCCGAATCAGAAGTGGGTGATCGGCTCGCCGGCCTGGCAGAGCAGGCAGTCTGCGACCGCGACGTTGTCCGGCGCCCGGTATTCGGCGAGCGCGATGTTGGGGACGTGCAGGTCCACGATCGACTCGAGGCGGTCGTAGATCTCGGCGGTGGCGAGCACCGTGCCGCCCGCCTCCCTCACGAGCGCCGCACACCGCGCGAACGTCTCGCCGGTGTTTCGGACGTCGTCGGCGAGGAGGACGCGTCTGCCCTTCAGCTCGCGGCGATAGAAGGGGCGCAGCGTGAGCCCGTCGGTGCGGTCGTAGTTGAAGGGCGCGAACAGGCAGGGCGGATGCGTCAGACTCCGGCGGCTGTCGAGCAGCCCGGCGATGGTGTGCGCGAGGAGCGCGCCGCCGGTCACCGGTCCGGCCACCACTTCGGTGCGCTCGACGAGGTCGCCCGGCAGCAGGTCGATCAGGTCCTGGGCGAATCGCCAGATCGTCGACGGATGCCGGAAGAGCTGGTGGGCGTTGACGTACACGCGCCCGTGATAGCCGTTCCCGTAATCGAAGTGCCCGTCGAGCATCAGCACCTCGGACTGCTGGAGATCCTTGAGCGCTTTGTCGCGAATGTCCGCGCGCCTGTCCATCAGATCCTCACTCCTCACATCCTCAAATGCTCAAATCCTCACATTCTCAAATTTTCAGCCCCGCCTCGTCATTGACGTACGCCGTCCGGCCGCCGACGAGCGTGGCGGCGACGCCGCCGCGGAGGCGCCATCCGTCGAAGGGCGTGTTCTTCGACTTCGTCCGCATCCGCGCGGCCGAGACCACGACGACCAGGTCCGGCGCGAGAATCGAGATGTCGGCCGGCGCGCCCTCCGACAACGACCCGCCGGGCACGCCGAGGATGCGCGCGGGATTCACCGACAGCAGCTCCACCAGGCGCGACAGCGAGACCACGCCCGCGTGCAGCAGCCGATCGAAGCAGAGCGACACCGCCGTCTCGAGGCCGACGATCCCGAACGGCGCCCGGTCGAACTCGACGTGCTTCTCGTCGTAGTGGTGCGGGGCGTGATCGGTGGCGATGACGTCGACGCTGCCGTCCGCGATGCCCTGGAGCATGGCGTCCCTGTCGGCCGCCTCGCGCAGCGGAGGATTCATCTTGACATTGGTGTCGTACGGCACCGGGGCGCCCAGCATCTCGTCGGTCAGGGTGAAGTGGTGGGGCGTCACCTCGCAGGTGACGCGCACGCCGCGCCCCTTGCCGTAGCGGACGGCATCGAGCGTCTGGCGCGCGCTCAGGTGCGCCACGTGCACCCGCCCGCCGGTCAGCTCGGCCAGCGACATGTCCCGCAGCGCCATGATCGACTCCGCCTCGCCGGGAATCCCGCGAAGCCCGAGCGTCGAGGCGTGGAAGCCTTCGTGCGCGACGCCGTCGGCCTTGAGCGTCTGCTCCTCGCAGTGCTCGATGACCGGCATGTCGAACATGCTGGCGTACTCGAGGGCCCGCCGCATCAGCAGCGCCGTGGCGACGGGCCGGCCGTCCTCGGTGATGGCGACGCAGCCGGCGCGCCTCAGCTCGCCGATGTCGGCGAGCGTCTCGCCCTGCTGCCCGCGCGAGACCGCGCCGATCGGGTGGACCCGGGCGAGCCCCGCTTCCGCCGCCTTCTTCAGGATGTACTCGGTGACGCCGGCGTTGTCGTTGACCGGATCCGTGTTCGGCATGCAGGCGACCGCGGTGAACCCGCCGGACACCGCCGCCGCCACGCCGGTCGCGACCGTCTCCTTGTATTCCTGACCGGGCTCGCGCAGGTGCACGTGCATGTCGACGAGCCCCGGGCAGACCACGACGCTCGGCGGCAGCTCGACGACCGCCGCATCGCCGGAGGGAAGGTCGGCGCCGACGCGCGCGATGCGATCGCCGTCGATCAGCACGTCGAACCGGCCGTCGCGGCCGTTGACCGGATCCACCACGCGGGCGCCCTTAAGCAGCCGTTTCATGTGCCTCGACTCCGCCGGCGAGCAGGTACAGGACGGCCATCCGCACCGCGACGCCGTTGGCGACCTGCTCCAGGATGACCGAGTAGGGGCCGTCCGCCACTTCCGACGCGATCTCGACGCCGCGGTTCATCGGCCCGGGGTGCATGATGATGACGTCCGGCTTCGCGCGCGCGACGCGCTCGGGGGTGAGGCCGAACACCGTGTAGTACTCGCGCAGCGAGGGGAAGAAGGCGCCCTGCATCCGCTCCTGCTGGATGCGCAGCATCATGATGACGTCGGCCTCCCTCACCGCCTCGTCGACCGACGAGGACACGCCCACGCCCAGGCGCTCGATGCCGGCCGGCACCAGCGTGCGCGGTCCGGCCACCAGGACCTTCGCGCCCAGCCGCGTGAGCAGGAGCACGTTCGACCGCAGCACGCGGCTGTGCAGCAGGTCGCCGACGATGACGACCTTCAGGCCCTCGATCCGGCCCTTGTGCTCGCGGATCGTGAAGGCGTCGAGCAGCGCCTGGGTCGGGTGCTCGTGCATGCCGTCACCGGCGTTGATGATGCGCGAGCGGCAGATGCGCGCCAGCAGGTGGGGGGCGCCGGAGGACGGGTGCCGCAGGACGATCATATCGGGCGCCATCGCCTCGAGGTTCATCGCCGTGTCGGCGAGCGTCTCGCCCTTCAGGACGCTGGAGCTCGCGACCGCGACGTTGAGCGTGTCGGCGCTCAGGCGCTTCTCGGCGATCTCGAACGACGTACGGGTCCGTGTGCTCGGCTCGAAGAAGAGGTTGACGACCGTCTTGCCGCGCAGGGTCGGGACCTTCTTGATGGGCCGCTGCCCGATCTCGCGCATCGCCTCGGCGGTGTCGAGGATCAGGTGGATCTCCTCGGGCGTGAGATCGCCGATGCCGAGCAGGTCCTTCTTCATCCCTCGATCTCCACCTCGTCGCGGCCGTCGGTCTCGAGCAGGTGCACGCGGACGCTCTGGCCCGGCGACGTCGGCACGTTCTTGCCGACGTAGTCGGCCTTGATCGGCAGCTCGCGGTGGCCCCGATCGACGAGGACGATGAGCTGGATTGACCGCGGACGCCCGAAGTCGATCAGCGCGTCGAGCGCCGCGCGAATCGTGCGCCCCGTGTACAGCACGTCGTCGACGAGCAGGATGCGCTTGTCGTCGATGGAAAACGGGATCTCGGTCTTGCGGACGAGCGGCTGCGGGCCGACGGCGTGGCGCATCAGGTCGTCGCGGTAGAGCGTGATGTCGAGCGAGCCGGTCGGCACCTCGTGGCCGTGGATCTCCTGCAGGATGCTCGCGAGGCGCCGCGCGATCGGCACGCCGCGCGTGCGGATGCCCACCAGCGCCAGCTCGTCGACGCCGCGATTGCGCTCGAGGACCTCGTGCGCGATCCGCGTGAGCGTCCGCCCCATGCGGTCGCCATCCATCACGACAGCCACGGGAGGACCTCGCGAAGCGGGCGACGTGACGGCGATCTGGCGGTGTGGGGATGGGTGTGCGGGACCGGAACGGGCCGACGACCGACGCGGGAACGCTTCATGGCCACCTCTTCGCGGTCTCGCAGGACCGCGTTAAAGAGCTGGGGAATTATACCACCTGGCGATCGGCAATTGAGAAATCCGGTGATGGTGAGGTCAGCGGCGGCGACCCTCACGACCCGGACGGGATTGGCGGCAGGCCGGAATTCAGCTGCAGCACCAGCGCTACCCCGCAGGTCGTCGCAGCAGGCCGGCGACGATCGAGTGGCTCAGCATCCGCAGGTAGCGCAGGGCGGCCTCGATCCCGCTGCAGTATACTGCCGCGATGCCCCTGGACGTGGCGGCGACGGTCCTGGAAAACGTCGCGCTGTCGCCCGACTACAACGTGCTCTCGCTCGCCGCGCCGAAGATCGCCGCGACCGCCGAACCGGGCCAGTTCGTCATGCTGAAGGCCGGCAGCGGATTCGATCCGCTGCTCCGCCGGCCGTTTTCGATCTTCGAGATCGCGCGCGAGGAGGGCGGCGCGCCCGCCCGCATCACGATCCTCAACAAGCGCATCGGCCCCTCGACCGCCCTGCTGTATGCGGCGCCGCCGGGACACCCCATCGCCTGTCTCGGCCCGCTCGGCCAGCCGTGGCCGGTCGTCGATCCGCCGCGGGCGGCGCTGCTGGTCGCAGGCGGCGTCGGGCTGGCCGCCTTCGCCACCCTCGCCGAATCGCTCGCCGCGCGAGGGACGGCGACGACGCTTTTCTACGGGGCGCGGTCGGGCGGCGAGCTGTTCCACCTCGAATTCTTCCGCCGCCTGGGCGTCGAACTGGCCCTGACGACCGAGGACGGCAGCGTCGGCGAGCTCGGACGGGTGACGGCGCCGCTGGAGCGGCGGCTCGCCGCGGACGCCGGCGCCTGCGTCGTGTACGCGTGCGGCCCGGAGGCGATGATGGCGGCCGCGGCCCGCGTGGCCGCGCGCGCCGACGTGCCGTGCTTCGTGTCGCTCGAGCGCATCATGGGCTGCGGCCTCGGCGGCTGCTACAGCTGCGTCGTGCCGGTCAGGGACGCGGACGGGGCCTACCACCACGTCCGCTCGTGCCTCGCGGGTCCGGTGATGCCGGCGGAACCGATTCGCTGGGACTGACATGGATCTTTCGGTAAGGATCGGCGCGCTGACCCTCAGCAATCCCCTCATCGCCGCGAGCGGCTGCTTCGGTTACGGGGTGGAGTACGCCGATCTGGTGGACCTGTCGGCGCTCGGCGGCGTCGCCGTGAAGGGCCTGTTCCTCAATCCGCGGGAAGGGCATCCGGCGCCGCGGATCGTCGAGACCCCGGCCGGCATGCTGAACGCGATCGGCCTGCAGGGCATCGGCGTGCGTCGGTTCATGGACGAGCACCTGCCGAAGTTGCGCGAACGCGGCGCCACGGTCATCGTGAACGTCTGCGGGACGACGGTCGACGAGTACGCCGAGGTGTCGCGCATTGCGTCGGACGCCGACGGCGTCGCCGCCATCGAGCTGAACATCTCCTGCCCGAACATCAAGGAAGGCGGGATTCAGTTCGGCTGCAGCCTCGACGGGACCTTCGCCGTCGTCAGCGCGGTGCGAAAGGCGACCCGGCTGCCGATCATCCCGAAGCTGACGCCGAACGTGACCGACGTGGCGTCCTTCGCGCGCGCCTCCGAGGAGGCGGGCGCCGACGCCGTGTCGCTCGTGAACACGTTCCTCGCCATGGCGATTGACGTCGAAACCCGGCGTCCGAAGATTTCCAATGGCATGGGCGGGCTGAGCGGCCCGGCGATCCGTCCCATCGCGGTGCGAATGGTCCACGAATGCCGCCAGACCGTCCGCATCCCGGTCATCGGCATGGGCGGGATTGCCGACGCGGGCGACGCGCTCGAGTTCATCATCGCGGGGGCCACGGCCGTGCAGGTCGGAACGGCGAACTTCGTCGATCCGTTCATCTGGCCGAAGCTCATCGACGGCATCCGCGCGTACATGACGCGGCACCAGGTCGGCCGCGTCGCCGACCTGGTCGGATCGCTCGAGACCGGCTCGAGAGGCGATTGAGACGATGACGGAGCAGATTCTCGCGGCCCTCGACGTCGACACGGCCGCCGAGGCGATGGCGCTCGTCGATCGCCTTCGCGGCGTGGTCGGGGGGTTCAAGATCGGCAGCCGACTGTTCACGAGCCACGGGCCGGCCATCGTCGAAGAGCTCGCCGCCGCGGGCGACCGCGTGTTCCTCGACCTGAAGTTTCACGACATCCCGCACACCGTGGCTGGCGCGATCGCCGCCGCCACCCGCCTCGGCGTCTGGATGGTCGACGTGCACGCGGCGGGCGGCTCGGCGATGATGCGGGCCGCGCGCGAAGCGGCCGACAACGAGGCGGCCCGCCTCCGGCGTCCGCCGCCCCTCGTCATCGCCATCACCATGCTGACGAGCCTCGACGCGGCGGCGCTCCAGGAGATCGGCATCGGCGGCGCGATGGCCGATCAGGTCGAGCGGCTCGCGCTGCTCGCCCTCGAAAGCGGCCTCGACGGCGTCGTCTCCTCGCCCCAGGAGATCGCGGTCGTCCGGCGCCGCTGCGGGAAGGGGTTCGCCCTCGTCACCCCCGGCATCCGGGGAGCCGGCGACATGAAGGGCGACCAGACGCGGACGATGAGCGCGCCGGAAGCGCTCGCCGGCGGCGCGAGCTATCTCGTGATCGGACGGCCGATCATCTCCTCACCCGATCCGCGGGCGGCCGCCGAGCGCATCGCCGCCGAATGCCGGGCCGCCCAGGCGTCGTGATCACACTCACCCTCTATTCGAAGCCGGGGTGCCACCTGTGCGACGAGATGAAGGCGGTCGTCGAGCGTGTCGCCCGTGACGCCGGGGCGCGCGTCGAGGAGATCGACATCTCGGCCGATTCGGCGCTCGAGCGGCAGTATGGCCTCGAGATCCCGGTGCTGATGGTGAACGGCGCGAAGGCGGCCAAATATCGCGTCAGCGAGGGTGAGCTGCGGAAGATCCTGGCGGCGCGGACGTAGTCGCGGGCGGGAGCGGCCGGGCAGCGTGAGTGGACCGGGCGGGTCGGACAGGCTGGGCGCGTCGGGCTGGCCGGCCGTCACGCCCACCGGCCGGCCCCCGCTGCCGTCCCTGCCCGACCTGCCCGTCGTTCTATTTCGCCGTGACGATGAAGTGGCCGCGGCGGTTCTGCTGCCAGCAGTTCTCGTCGTGCTCGGCGCAGAACGGCTGCTCTTCGCCTTTGCTGAGGGTCGTCAGTCGACCCGCCGGCACGCCCAGGCTGAGCAGATAGTCCTTCACCGCGCTGGCGCGGCGTTCGCCGAGCGCCAGGTTGTACTCGGCGCTCCCGCGCTCGTCGCAGTGTCCCTCAATCGTCACCTGCGTGCTGCTCCACTTCTGCATCCACGTCGCGTCCTTCTGGAGCGCCGGCTTCGCGTCGTCGCGGATTTCCGATTTGTCGAAATCGAAGAACGCGTCGTCGAGTGGATGCTCGGCGTTGAGGTCCTCGAGCGACTTGCGCGCGAAGATCTCCTCCTCGGTCAGCGGCTTCGGCGCTGGCGCGGGAGCCGGCGGCGGAGGGGGTGGCGGCGGCGGCGGCGCGGGGGCGGCCGGCGGCGGCGGGGGTGCGGGCGCCTGCGGCGGGACCTTCTTGTGGCAGCCGGCCGCGGCGATGGCGATCGCCGACATCAGGACGATCGTGGAAAACAGACGATGAGCGCGTGTCATCAAGCAATCTCCCTCAAGCGCCGCAGCTTACTGGTTGCCCCCTGGAGTGTCAATCACGCGCGCGTCCTTCCCGTCTGCCGGCGGGCCGTTGTTGCGGAAACGATACAATGCGGCCCGTGGACGAACTGCTGCGCGCGACGGCGCGCGCCGAGGCGCGCCCCTTCTGGTTCCGCGGCGCCCACTGGTTCGCCGCGCCCCTGGTCCGACGCGCGGTCGCTCCGACGCCCGGATCCTCGATGGCGGCTGCGGAACCGGCGCCAGTCTCGAATGGCTCGGGCGCTTCGGCGTCCCTTACGGTTTCGACCTGACGGCCCTCGGACTTTATATCGGCCGCTCCGCCGGCCGCCGGCGCGCGCCTGCGCGGGGATCACTCGGCTCCCAGCCGCAGACGGCGGCCGCCAGACGCTGCTCCTGCCGATGCTGGGGCGGCGAAGCCGGCACCGGTGGCGCCTCGAGAGCCTGTGGCTGAGGGCGGTGCCGGGGTGTTCGGGAGCTCGCTGCTCTGTCTGGCCGGCAAGCCGCCGGCCGCGCCGGAGCCGGAGGCGGACGCCGACCTCAGGCCGGCCGCAGCAGCACGCCTTCGTTGAGGCTACCGCTCCGATATCCCTGCAGGTCGAGGCTGACATAGCGATAGCCGGCAGCCTTCACGTTCGCGACAATCGCCGCAGCGACGTCGGGGTCGAGGGCCCGGAGCATCTCGTCGCGCGCGATCTCGATCCGCGCGAGATCGCCGTGGTGCCGCACGCGGCAGACGCGGAAGCCGAGGGCGTGGAGCGCCTGCTCGGCACGCTCGATCGTCCGCAGCTTGTCGTTCGTTACCTCGGACTCGTACGGGATGCGCGACGAGAGACAGGCCGAGGCCGGCTCGTCCCAGGTCGGCAGCCCCGCTTCGCGCGACAGCTCGCGGATCTCGATCTTGCGGAGGCCGACCTCGTCGAGCGGGCTCCTGACGCCGAACTCTCGCGCAGCCTGGCGGCCGGGGCGGTAGTCGCCGCGGTCGTCGGCGTTGTTGCCGTCGACGACGACGGCGCGGCGATCGGCGGCGAGGCGCGAAAGATGCGTGTATAGCTCGTGTTTGCAGTAGTAGCAGCGGTTCGTCGGGTTGGCGCGGTACTCGGGGCGCTCGAGCTCGGCGGTGTGGATGATCTCGTGCCGGAGGCCGAACTGCCGCGCGATGTCGATGGCCAGCCGGCGATGATGCTCGGGATAGCTGGCGCTGTCGGCGGTGACGGCCACGGCCCGATCGCCGAGCGTGCGGTGGGCGACGTACGCGAGGTAAGCGCTGTCCACGCCGCCGCTGTAGGCGACGACGACCGAGCCGATGGCGGACAACGCGTCAGCCAGTGCCTGCTCCTTGCGGCGGATCTCCTCGGTCATTCCTCCCAGTCCTCGTCCTCCTCGTCCTCGTCCTCGTCCTCGTCGGCGTCGAGATCGTCGTCCTCGTCTTCCAGCTCGTCCTCGTCCTCGTCCTCGTCGTCTTCAGGAGCGAGGTCGAGCTCGATCGGCGAGAGGCCGGTCACTTCGAGGTTCGAGCCGCACTCGGGGCAGGTCAACTGGTCGCCCTTGTCGACGTCGAACTCGTCGACCTCGATCTCGGCATCGCATTCGGGGCACGTGGCCATACGTCTCCTGGTCGCGGCGGCCCGGCGGAGGGGAGTGGCAATTCGCTCGATGACGTGCCAGAATCCCGCCGACGGCCGATCGCGATAAGACCCGGATTATAGCGAGATGCTGCGCAAATCTGCAACGCGCCCTAACGGTGCCGGACGGCGATTCCGATAGGTTTTTTGGGATGACCAGCAGTTCGCCTGCGGCCAAAACGGTGGTGATCGCCGACGACACGGCGTTCGTGCGCGACCGCTTCCGCGTGGCGCTGGAGAACGCCGGGCACACGGCCGTCGCGGTGAAGACGGCCGCGGAGCTGCTGGCGCGGATCCGCGCCGACGTGGGCCGCATCGACCTCCTGGTCCTCGACCTGCGCCTGCCCGACGCGGCCGGCCTGGACCTCGTCCGCGCGATCCGGAAGCTGGACGACGGGGCGCTGCCGATCCTGATCTTCAGCGGCACGATCGCGAACGCCGACGAGGTGCGGGAGCTGGCGGCGCTCGGCGTCGCCGGCTACGTCAACGAATACAGCGCCGTGCAGCACATCCTGCCGTCGCTCGCGCCGCACCTCTTCCCCGACAACTTCAATCGCCGGAGCAGCCCGCGCGTGGTGCTTGGCATTCCCATCCAGTACCGCTTCGGCAACACGATTGCCGCGGCGCTGACGCTCAATCTGAGCCACGGCGGCGTCGCCGTCCGCACGACGAGCCCGCTCGACGCCGGCGCGAAGATCCGCGTGCGGTTCCGCCTGCCGGGATCGAAGCGCGACCTGGACGCCGAAGGCCACGTGGCGTGGAGCGACCGCCGCGTCGGCATGGGGATCCAGTTCGACAAGGTCGATCCCTCCAGCCAGGCCGCCATCGATACGTTCGTCGACGCGCACTTCTTCAGCAACAGAAAAGCGTAGGATCCGTCCTGAAAGGGGCGCAGATGGAGTACTCCGCGACTGGTGTCGTCTGGCGGCTGCTCGGCCTGCTGGCGCTCGTCTTCGCCAACGGGTTCTTCGTCTCGGCCGAGTTCGCCATCGTGACGGTGCGCAAGACGCGCATCGACCAGCTCGTGGCCGAAGGGCACCGTCGGGCGCGGATCGTGCGGCGGGCCGTGTCCCGGCCCGACCGCTACATCGCGGCCACACAGCTCGGCATCACGATGGCCAGCCTCGGGCTCGGCTGGGTCGGCGAGCCGGCGCTCGCGCGTCTGGTCCAGCCCTCGCTCGAGTTCCTGCCCGGAGGCCTCGCGGAGCCGACCGCGCACAGCCTGGCCGTGGCCGTCGCGTTCACGCTGATCACGGGCGTCGACATCGTCTTCGGCGAGCTCGTGCCGAAGTGGATCGCGCTCGAGCGCTCCGAATCGACGGCGATGTGGGTGGTGCCGCCGACCGAGTTCTTCATGCGGGCGCTCTGGCCGTTCATCCGGCTGCTGCACGGCACGGCCCAGGCCATCATGAAGGGGCTCGGCATGTCCGGGGCGGAGCGCCGGGCGGCGGTGCATTCGGAGGAAGAGCTGAAGATGCTCGTCACGGCCAGCCAGGAAGCCGGCGTGCTCGAAGAGGAAGAGGAGCAGATGCTCCACCGAGTGTTCGGATTCGCGGACCTGACCGCCGGCCAGGTGATGGTGCCGCGCACTGAGCTGGTGGCGGCGCGCGCCGACGCCACCCAGGACGAGCTCGTCGATCTGTTCGCGCGCGGCCAGCACACACGCGTCCCGGTCTACCGCGGCGATCTCGACGACGTGGTGGGCGTCCTGCACGCGACCGATCTGCTCAGGGTCATCGCGTCGGGCGCCCGCGTGCAGGCCGGATCCCTCGCGCGCGAGGCCCTGACGGTCCCCGAGACGCTGCGCGCCGACGAGCTGCTGGTGGCGATGCGGAAGCGCCGCGTGCGCGAGGCGCTGATCATCGACGAGTACGGCGGCACCGCCGGCCTGGTCACCTTCGAGGGGCTGATGCGGCGGATCGTCGGCGACGTCGGGGCGGTCGGGACCGAAGAGCCGCGCGTCACGCTGAGGGCCGACGGGTCGGCCGACATCGACGGGCTCACGCTCGTGCCGGACGTCAACGCCCAGTTCGGTCTCCACATCGACCAGGTCATGTTCACGACCGTCGGCGGGTACGTGCTCGGACGCCTGGGCCGGCGCGCGCGCGTCGGCGACACGATCGACGTGGAGGGCCGGGAGATGCGCGTCGAGGCGCTCGACGGCCTGCGCGTCTCGCGCGTCTGGCTCTCGACGCTCGAGCAGCAGCCGCCGCCTAGTCCGCCCGCAGCAGCCTGAGCGCGTTGGCGACGACCAGCACGGACGCCCCCGTGTCGGCGAGCACGGCCATCCACAACGTCGCGACGCCGGCGACGGCGGCGACGACGAATGCCGCCTTCATCACCAGCGAGATCCCGAGGTTCACCTGGATGTTGCGGACTGCGGCCCGGCTCAGGCGGATCGCGTAGGGGATCTTCAGGAGCTCGTCGGCCATGAGCGCGACGTCGGCCGTCTCGAGCGCGACGTCGCTGCCGGCCGCACCCATCGCGATGCCGATGTCGGCGGTCGCGAGCGCCGGGGCGTCGTTGATGCCGTCGCCGACCATGGCCACGGCGCCGTAGCGGCGGCGCAGATCCTCGACGGCGGTCACCTTGTCTTCCGGAAGGAGCTCGGCCCGGACCTCGTCGACGCCGACCGCGCGCGCCAGCGCCTGAGCGGTCGCGGCGCTGTCGCCCGTCAGGAGGACGATCGACTCGATGCCCTGGCGGCGCAGCAGCTCGAGCGTGTCGCGCCCGCCTTCACGAGGCCGATCGGCGAGCGCGATGATCCCGATGGTCTCGCCGTCGCGCGCCACCAGCACCGCCGTCCGGCCGGCCAGCGCCAGCGCCTCGAGACGCGGGTGCAGCGCGGACGAGCAGAGGCGGCGCTCTTCGAACAGCCGATGGTTGCCGAGCAGGACGTGGGCGCCGCCCACCTGCCCCTCGGCGCCGCGTCCCGAGAGCGCCTGCACGCGCTCGCCGGGCGGAATCGGAGATGCCGCCGCCGCGGCGTGCCGCACGATGGCCTCGGCGATCGGGTGCGTCGACCGCTGCTCGACCGAGGCGGCCATTGCGACAATCGCTTCGGGCGCCGCGCCGTTCAGCGCGATGACCTCGACCACCTCGGGGTGGCCGTGGGTCAGCGTGCCGGTCTTGTCGAAGGCCATGCACCGGATGCGGCCCGCGCGTTCGAGGTGCGCCCCGCCCTTGATGAGCACGCCCTTGCGCGCGGCGCCGGCCAGCGCGGCGACGATCGACACCGGCGTCGAGATCACCAGGGCGCACGGGCAGGACACCACCAGCAGCACCAGCGCTCGATAGATCCAGTCGCTCCAGCTGGCGCCGAAGGCGAGCGGCGGCACCAGCGCGACCACGACGGCCACCCCGATCACCGCCGGCGTGTACACGCGGGCGAAGCGTTCGACGAAGCCCTGCGCCGGCGCTCGCGAGGCCTGCGCGCGCTCGACGAGGTGGATGATGCGTGCCAGTGTCGTGTCGCGGCGGACCCGCGTCACGCGCACCTCGAGGGCGCCGCGGCCGTTGATGGTGCCGGCGAAGACTTCGTCGCCCGGCCGCTTGTCGGCCGGCAGCGATTCGCCGGTCACCGGCGCCTGGTTCACCGCGCTCTCGCCCGCCACGACCTCGCCGTCGAGCGGCACCTTCTCGCCCGGCCGGATGACGATGATCGTCCCGGGCGCCACCTGCTCGACGTCGACGCGGCGCTCGCCCGCCTCGTCGCGCACCAGCGCCTCGGTCGGCGTGAGGTCCATCAGGCCGCGGATGGCGCGGCGCGCCCGCTCCAGCGTGCGCGCCTCCATGGCCTGCGCCACCGCGAAGAGGAACACGACCGCCGCGGCCTCGGCCCACTGATCGAGCGCCACGGCGCCCGTCGCCGCAATGATCATCAGGGCGTTGATGTCGAGCGATCGCAGGCGGACGGCGTGCCACGCCTTGCGCGCCGTCAGCGCGGCGCCGGTGAGGACCGCGACGGCGAACAGCGCGCGCACGGCCGGCGCGGGCACTCCGATGGCCTGAGCCGCAAGCCCGGCCGCGAGCGTGCCGCCGGCGGACCACAGCAGGATCTGCCGCCACTCGCCGCCCCCGGCCCCGCCGACCGGCTCCTCGTGCTCCAGCCACGCGCGCATCCCGGCGTCGGCGACCGCCGCCGCGATGGCGGCGTCGCTCAGCCTGGCGGCGTCGTACTTGACGTGCAGCCGCTGGTTCATCAGGTCCGCGCTGAAGGTCTCCACGCCGGCGAGGTTCCTGAACCGGCGCTCGATCATCGCGACTTCCTCGCGGCAGTCCATGCCCTCCACCTTGAAGGTGGATTCGGCGTGCAGCTCGCAGACCGTGCAGGTGGCGGCCGTTGTGCTCGTCACGGCTCGCGGGGCCCCGTCCCCGCTCGCCGGCCGGGCCGACGCGGGCGCTCGCTCGCGAGGCGGGTCCGGGCGTTCACCGCCGCTGCGAGCGCGGCGGGCTGACGCTCCTCGACGTGCTCGAGCCCCTGCGCGAACAGCCCGACGATGTGCTGATCGTCCAGCGTGTAGAAGACCATGCGGCCGTCGCGGCGCGGGCGGACGAGGCGCATCCCGCGCAGGAGGCGCAGCTGGTGCGACACGGCCGACTCGCTCAAGCCGAGGAGCCGGGCGAGGTCGCACACGCACAGCTCGGCGCGTGACAGCGCGTCGAGCATCCGGACGCGGGTCGTGTCGCCGAGGAGCCGGAAGGTCTCGGCCAGCGCCGAGACGGCCTTCTCGCCGAGCAGGACGGCTCGGACGGCCGCCACGCGCGCCGGGTCCAGGTGGAAGACGTCGCAGGCGTCGGCGGCCTTCGGCGTCATCGGCGCTCCTGAACATATGAGCAGATGTTCATATATCGCAGTATACCCCGAAATGGGGGCCCCGGCCCGAGGGGGCTCAGAGGAAGACCGGCCGCCTGCCGGCGGCGCGCGAACGCGTCAACCGAGCGATTCGACCGCCTTGAGGACCGCGGCGTAGTCCGGCTCGTTGCGCGCGTCTTCCAGCACCTCGCGATAGCGGACGATGCCGTCCTTGTCGATCACGAAGACGGCCCGCTTGGCGATCCCCTTGAGGCCGATCATGTCCTCGTTGTAGACGCCGTACTCGCGAATGACCTCCTTGTTGAAGTCGCTCAGGAGGGGGAAGCCGAGCGACTGGTCGGCCTGAAAGGCCTTGAGCGTGAAGAAGGTGTCGACGCTGATCCCGTAGACCTGCGCCTTGACGCGATTGAGCGAGGCGAGCGAGTCGCGGAAGGTGCACAGCTCCTTCGTGCACACCGAGCTGAACGCCGCGGGAAAGAAGGCGAGCACGACCGGCCGTCCGCGCTCGGCGCCGAGGGTGACCGGGTGGCGATCCTGGTCGGTCAGGGTGAAGTCCGGTGCGCGAGTTCCGACGTCAACAGACATGGGAAGTCCTCCGGGTGGATTGTATCGTCCCGATTACGCCTTCTTTGCAAATCGAGGGGTCGTGCTTGCCCTGCTTCGCATCGTTCGGATAGCATTTTTCGTTGGTGCCAGTGAGCGGGCGCCTCCCATATCAGGAGTTCCAGTGTGATCGAGGTTCAACACCTGACGAAGCGTTACGGCCGCGTCACCGCCGTCGACGACGTCACCTTCCGCGTCGAGCGCGGACAGATTCTCGGCTTCCTCGGCCCGAACGGGGCCGGGAAGACGACGACCATGCGCATCCTCACCGGCTACATACCGGCCACGGAGGGCCGGGCGATCGTCGCCGGCTTCGACGTCTTCGAGCAGCCGCTCGAGGCGAAGCGCCGCACCGGCTATCTGCCCGAGACGCCGCCGCTCTACCCCGACATGAGCGTCGCCGAGTACCTGAGCTTCGTCGCCAAGGTGAAGGGGGTGCCGCCGGGCGAGCGGCGGCAGCGGATGCAGGCGGTCATGGAGCGCACGCGCATCGACGACATGGCCGGGCGCCTGTGCTCGAAGCTGTCGAAGGGCTACCGCCAGCGGGTCGGGCTCGCGCAGGCCATCATCCACAATCCCGACGTGCTCATCCTCGACGAGCCGACCGCGGGCCTCGACCCGAAGCAGATCATCGAGACCCGGCAGCTGATCAAGGAGCTCGCCGGGGATCACACCATCATTCTCAGCACGCACATCCTCCCCGAGGTCTCGCAGACCTGCCAGCGCGTCGTCATCATCAACAAGGGGCACGTCGTCGCGGTCGACACGCCCGACGCGCTGACCGCACGGCTGCGGGGGTCGGAGACGATGTACGTGCAAGTGGACGCGAACGGGACGGACGCGGGCGCAGCGCTCTCGCGCGTGGCGGGCGTGACGCGGGTGGCGGAAGCCGACCGCCACGACGGCGTCGTCGGCTACGAGGTGGAGAGCGAGAGCGGCCACGACGTGCGGCGCGACCTGGCGCGGACGGTCGTCGGCAGCGGATGGGGGCTGCTCGAGCTGCGGCCGATGCGCATGAGCCTCGAGGAAATCTTCCTGTCGCTGACGACCGACGAGACGCCGACCACCGGAGGAGATGCCGCGCATGAGTAACATCCTCGCGATCGCCAACAAGGAGCTGCGGTCGTACTTCGCGTCGCCGATCGCCTACATCGTGATCGGCATGTTCGCGCTCCTGTACGGCTTCTTCTTCTGGAGCATCCTGCGGTACTTCGTGAGCCAGAGCATGCAGATGGGCCAGTTCGGCATGGGGCCGCAGACGATGAACGTCAACCAGATGCTCATCCGGCCGCTGCTGCAGAACGTGACGATCCTGGTGCTGTTCGTGATGCCGATGGTGACGATGCGGACCTACGCCGAGGAGAAGCGCTCGGGGACGATCGAGCTGCTCCTCACGTCGCCGCTGACCGACTTCCAGATCATCATGGGCAAGTTCACGGGCGCCATGACGTTGTACGCGATCATGCTGCTGGTGTCGCTTGTGCCGCTCGCGACGCTGTTCGCCTACGGCAGGCCCGAGTGGCAGCCGATCGTCACGGCGTATCTGGGACTGCTGCTCCTCGGCGGCTGCTTCATCTCGCTCGGCCTGCTCATCTCCAGCATCACGAGCAATCAGATCGTCGCGGGAATGGTGACCTTCGCGGTCTTCCTCTTCCTGTGGGTGATCACCTGGATCGGCAGCTTCTCGGGGCCGACGGTGGACGGCCTGACCAAGTACGTCTCGATCATCGAGCATTTCGACGACTTCGGGAAGGGCGTCATCGACACGACGCACCTGGTCTACTACGTGAGCTTCATCACGTTTGGGCTGTTCCTCACGGCCAAGTCGGTGGACAGCGAACGGTGGCGCGGATGATGGCGAAACGAATTCTGAGTCTGGTCGGCTGGCTCGGGCTCGCGCTGGTCGGTGCGGCGCTGGCGATCCGGTTCGGGATGCCGGCCAAGGATCAATACGCGTACTACCTCGCCTGGGCCGGCCTGGTCTGCGTGCTCCTGTACTCGATCTCGCAGTGGCGCGACTTCGCGGCGCTGTTCGGCCGGCGGCAGGCGCGCTACGGCACGCTGGCGGGCGTCAGCGTCCTGGTGGTCCTCGGGATCCTCGTGGCGATCAACTACATCGGCGCCAGGCAGCACAAGCGCTGGGACCTGACGGCGAACAAGGCGTTCAGCCTCTCGGACCAGAGCCGGAACGTGCTGGCCAAGCTCGACGCCCCGCTCCACATTGTCGTCTTCGCCCAGGAGCCCGACTTCCAGCGGTACCAGGACAGGCTGAAGGAGTTCGAGTACGCCTCGAAGCAGGTGTCGACCGAGTACGTCGATCCGGACAAGAATCCGGCGCTCGCCAAGCAGGATCAGATTCAGCAGTACGGCACGATCGTCTTCCAGTACAAGGGCCGCACCGAGCGCGTGACCGCCGACACCGAGCAGGACATCACCAACGGCATCATCAAGGTGACCACCGGCCAGCAGAAGAAGGTCTACTTCACGCAGGGCCACGGCGAAAAGGACACGGCGGGCACCGAGCGGGCCGGCTACAGCGCGATCGCCCAGGCGCTCGGCCACGAGAACTACACCGTCGACAAACTGGTGGTCGCGCAGGCGGGATCGGTGCCCGACGACGCCGCGGTGGTCGTCGTGGCGGGACCGCAGACCGACTTTTTCGCGCCCGAGATCGACGCCCTGAAGCAGTACCTCGCCCGGGGCGGCAAGATCCTGCTGATGCTCGATCCGCCCGAGAAGGCGGACAGCGCACCGCTGACGCATCTCGTCGCGCTCGCGCACGACTGGGACGTCGAGGTCGGCAAGGACGTCGTCGTGGACGTGAGCGGCATGGGACGGCTCATCGGCGCCTCCGAGGCGGTGCCGGTCGCCGCCTCGTATCCGTCGCATCCGATCACCCAGCGTTTCAGCCTGCTGACGGCCTATCCGCTGGCGCGATCGGTGACGCCGATCCCGAGCGGCGTCGACGGGCACAACGCCCAGACGTTCATCGAGACCGGCCCCCAGAGCTGGGCGGAGACCGACCTGAACGCCGTGCTCACCGGGAAGCCCGTGTCGTTCAATGACGGCCAGGACAGGAAAGGTCCCATTGCGATCGCCGCCGCCGTGAGCGCCACGGCCACACCGCCCGCGGCGGGCAAGGCCGGGAAGCCGGGCGACGACGCGCCGAAGGCGGAAACCCGCGTCGTGGTGATGGGCGACTCGGACTTCGCCTCCAACAGCGCGCTGGGCGTGCAGGGCAACCGAGACCTGTTCATGAACACCGTCGGGTGGCTGTCGCAGCAGGAGAACCTCATCTCGATCCGGCCGAAGGAGCCCGACGATCGACGGCTGACGATGACGGCCACGCAGGTGATGAACATGTTCTGGCTGTCGATCGTGATCATCCCGGCGTGCATCTTCGGCGCCGGCATCTACACGTGGTCGCGGAGGCGCTAGATGCGGGGGCTGAAGTCCACTATCGCGCTCGTCGTCGTCCTCATCGGGCTCGGCGCCTACATCTACTTCGTCACCTGGAAGAAGCCGGCCGAGACGACGAACCAGGAAAAGGTGTTCGCCTCGTTGCAGAGCGACGCCATCGACTCGATCACGGTCAAGAGCGCCGGTGGCGACACGACGACGCTGCAGAAGACGGGCGGCTCCTGGGCGCTCACCGCGCCGATCGACGCGAAGGCGGACGAAGCGGAAGTGTCGGGCATGACCAGCAACCTCGCGTCGCTCGACGTGGTGCGCGTCATCGACGAGCACCCGAAGAAGCTGACGGACTACGGGCTCGAGAAGCCCCGCATCGTGATCGACTTCAAGACCGGCGGCAAGGCCCAGCACAAGCTGCTCATCGGCGACAAGACGCCGACCGGCTCCGACCTCTTCGCCCGCCGTGACGACGCCCCGCGGGTGTTCCTGATCCCGGCCTTCCAGGAAACCACGTTCAACCATTCCACCTTCGAGCTGCGCGACAAGACGCTGATGACGTTCGACCGCGACAAGGTGGACGGCGTGACGGTGGACGCGTCCGGGGCCAAGCCGGTCGTGGTCGGCAAGCAGGGCAACGACTGGAAGCTGGAGAAGCCGGTCCAGGCGCCGGCCGACGACAGCGCCGTCGAGGGGCTCATCGGGCGCCTGCAGTCGGTCCAGATGAAGTCGATCGTCTCCGACGCGCCGACCCCGGCCGATCTGAAGAAGTACGGGTTCGACAAGCCCCAGGCGACCGTCACGCTGCAGCTCGGCAGCGCCCGGGCGGCGCTCGTGCTGGGTGACAAGGCGCAGGACACCACCACCGTCTACGCACGCGACACCTCCCGGCCGATGGTGATGACGGTCGAGAGCGCCCTGCTCGACGATCTCAAGAAGGGCCCCGACGAGCTGCGCAAGAAGGACATCTTCGACTTCCGCGCGTACAACGCCACGAAGCTCGAGGTCTCCCGGGCGGGACAGACGGTCGCCTTCGAGAAGGTGAAGGGCCAGGGCAAGGACGCCCAGGAGACGTGGCGGCGCGGCAGCCCGAACCCGAAGGACGTCGACAAGGACACGATGGACGGCTTCCTGACGAAGCTCGCGAACATGCGCGCCAGCTCGTTCGAGGACTCGACCGCCGGCACCGGGCTGGACAAGCCGGCGTTGACGGTGCATGTCACCTTCGACGACGGCACGAAGCAGGAGCGCGTCACCTTCGGGAAGACCGGCAGCGGCGTGTTCGCCTCGCGGCCCGACGAGCCGGGCGCGGCCAAGGTGGATGCCACCGATTTCGACGCGGCCGTCAAACAGCTCGATGAACTGTCGAAGTAGGCCGGGTCCCTCCGGACCCGGCTCGGTTCGCGCAGCCGTGGCGATCTCGTTCGCCGCCGTCCTCGGCGCGTGCCATCCCTCACCACATCCGGCCTCGACCCCGCTCCGCCCCGCCCTCGCGCAGCTCCGGCAGGACATCGACGCGCTCCTCGAGGCCCCCGCCCTCGCCCGGGCGTCCTGGGGGGTGGCGGCGCGCGCGCTCACGACCGGCGAGACGCTGTACGCCCGCAACGCGGGACGGCTGCTGCTGCCCGCCTCGAACCTGAAGATCGTGACACTGGCAGCCGCGGCGGACCGACTGGGTTGGGACTACACCTACGACACGCGGCTGCTGGCGGCCGGTCAGGTGAGCGGCGGGGTCCTGCACGGCGACCTGCTCGTCGTCGGCTCCGGCGATCCGCAGATCGGCGGCGGCGAGGATCCGACACGCGTCTTCGACGGGTGGGCCAGGGCGCTGCGCGGCCGGGGCATCCTCCGGGTCGAAGGCCGCATCGTGGGCGACGACAACGCGTGGAACGACGAGCGGCTCGGCTTCGGATGGTCGTGGGACGATCTGCAGGAAGGCTATGCCGCCGGCGTCGGCGCGCTGCAGTTTGGCGAGAACAGCGTCGAGGTGGCCGTGACGCCCGGGCCCTCGGAGGGTACGAGCGCTGCCGTGGCAGTGACGCCGGCGGGCAGCGTGCCGGTCCGGAACGAGGTGTCGACGTCGGCCCCGGGTTCGGTGCCGGCCATCGAATCGGGCCGTCCGCTCGGCCGCGACGGCATCCTGCTGCGCGGCACCATCCCGGCCGGCGGACAGCCTGTCGTCCGCACGCTGTCGGTCGAGAACCCGACGGAGCACTTCGTCACGATGCTCCGCCAGGCCCTGATCGACGACGGCGTGGATGTTGCCGGCCCCGGCCTGGACATCGACGACATCGGCGACGCGCCGTCGCGCGGCGGCGCCGTGCTCATCGCCGACTACCACTCGCCCCCCCTGTCCGAGCTCGCGAACCGGCTGATGAAGGCCAGCCAGAACCTGTACGCCGAGACGCTGCTGAACACGATCGCGGCCGCCGCAGGAACGCCCACGTCGGAGACGGGTCGTCGGCTCGCCGTCGAAACCGCCGAGAGCTGGGGAGTGAAGCCGGGAGCCCTGGCGATGGCCGACGGCTCGGGACTCTCCCGCTACAACTACGTCACGGCAGACGCGCTCGTCACGATCCTCGCGCACGTCGACGCGGATCCCCGCCTGGCGGGACCGTTCGAGGCGGCCCTGCCGGTGGGCGCCGAGGACGGCACGCTGGCGCATCGCTTCGCGGGAACGCCGGCGGCCGGCACCGTCCGGGCCAAGACCGGATCGATGTCGAACGTGCGCGCGCTCTCGGGCTTCGTGGGGACCGCCGGCGGAGGGAAGGTTGCCTTCGCGATTCTCGTCAACAACTACGGCGCCGCGGCAGAGGACATCGTCAAGACGATCGACGCCATCGTCATCAGGATCGCCCGCCAGAAGTAGGCAACGATCGCGGCGTCCAAGGCCGACTGCCGCGGCAGGATGGTCGTATCGGTCTTCATGGCCCCGGGGGCACTCCCGGCGACCAGTTGGCGACCGTCGGGAAGACGTTGCCGCTGAAGTTGGCGCCAATCAGGGTCCCCGGCCCCCGATTCGGCTACGGGCGGCCGGTCAGCACGGTCCGCGCCGCATCAAGGATGGCGGCAGCCCCCGCGGTCAGGCCCCCGGCCTGTGCGAGCTCGGGCCGGCCGCCCCCGCGGCCGCCGAAGCGTGCCGTGAGGGATGCGATGACGTCGTTCGCCGGCGCGACGCCACCGACGCCGGCCGCCGATCGCGCGACCACCACGAGCGCGGGCGAAGACGCGGATACGAGGACGACGACGTGGCCCGGCCTGGCGGCGACGCCCGCGGCAAGCGACTTCAAGCCGTTCGCGTCGGCGTCGACCTCGCGCAGCACGAGCCGCACCTCCCCGTGCGGCTCCGCCGACGCGGCCAGTTCCGCGGCGCGGTACCGGGCCAGCTCGGCCCCAAGGGCCGACGCCGCGCGCTTCTGATCCCGGAGGTCGTTCAACAGCCGCTCGATCGATGCCGGCACCTCGTCGCGGCCGACCGACAGGAGCCGCATGCTCGCCGCCGTCGTGTCGCGCAGGGAGTGGAAGCGGGCCAGGGCGCGGCCGCCGCACAGGAACTCGATCCGCTGGCCGCCCTTGAAGCGCTCCCATCCACCGACGGCAATCGTCCCGACCCCGCCGGTGCGCGCCACGTGGGTGCCGCCGCACGCGGACAGATCGAAATCGGGCACCTCGATCAGGCGCAGCGTGTCTCGTACGGGCTTCGCGTCTCGCGACTCTCCGGCATTCTCCGGCGTGGACGCCGGGCGCTTTCTGAGCGGCAGCGCCGCCGCCGACCCGGCCGGCGCGAACCGGATTCCGACCGGCCGATCCTCCCAGACGATGCGATTGGCTTCGTCTTCGGCCGCGGCAATATCCGCCGCTTCGAGCTCGCGATCGATGTCGATGGTCGACGCGTCGGCGCCGAGGTGAAAGCTGACCGTGCGCGCCGCGAAGCGACGGTCGAACGCGGCCGACAACAGGTGCTGCCCGGTGTGCTGCTGCATGTGATCGAACCGGCGCGGCCAGTCGATCTCGCCATGCACGGCCTGGCCCGGCTCGAGCGCGCCCTCCACGACGTGCGTGACGTCGCCGTCCGGTTGGTCGACCACGTCGAGGACGCGGGCGCCGCCGAGCGTACCGAGGTCGTGCGGCTGTCCGCCGGAGGTCGGATAGAAGGCCGTGCGATCGAGCACGACCAGGGTCCGGCCGCCGCGGCGCTCCGCGCCGACGATGGTGGCGTCGAAGTCGCGCCTATACGGATCGGAATAGTACAGCCGGTCGGTCATCGTCGGAGGCGGAGCCGCCCGCATCCACGGCCGGCAGCTCGAAGAAGAAGGTGGCGCCGCCCCAGTCGTTCGTGCGGTGCCCGATCGATCCGCCGTATGAATCGATGATGCCGTAGCTCACGGACAGACCCAGGCCGGTGCCCTTGCCGACCGGCTTGGTCGTGAAGAACGGCTGGAACAACTTCGGTTCGTCCTCGGGCTGCACGCCCGGGCCATCGTCCTGCACCTCGAAATGGACCCGTCGCCCCACGTCGAACAGCCGCAGCAGGATGCGGCCGCCGCGTCCGCGCTCCGAGAGCGCCTGCTGCGCGTTGATCAGGAAGTTCAGCATCACCTGCTCGATCTCGGTGAAGTTGGCGTTGACGGCGCGGTGCGAGGACAGCTCCACGTCCAGCGCGACGCCGGCGCCCTCGAGCTCGCGGCGCCGCAGCTGGATCACCTCGGCCACGATCTCGCGCAGGTCCAGCGGCGCCGGCGGCTCCGACTGCTGGTTGCTGAACCGGGAGAGGTTGCGGATGATGTCGCGCGCGCGTCCGCTCTGCGTTTTGATGAACCCGATCTCCTCGAGCGCGCCGGGCGGGATGGCGGGAAACCGCTCGAGCAGCTCCACGGTGCCGAGAATGGCCTGCAGCGGGTTGTTCAGCTCGTGCGCCACGCCCGAGACCAAGACGCCGACCGCCGCCAGGCGCTCCTGGCGCACGACCTGCCGCCTGAGCGATTGCAGGAGTTCGCGCATGCGTCGCTCGTCGGTGAGGCGACGGTCCAGCGTGTCCCGTGCTTCTCGGAGGTTCGCCGCCATCGCGACGAACGCGTCGTTGAGCTCGGTGAGCTCGAGGCTGTAGGTCGGCGCGGCCGGCGGCGGCGACAGGTCGCCTTCCGCGATGCGCTTGGCCGTCCGAGTCAGGCCGGCGAGCGGCCGGGTCACGCCGAGGGCCATCAGAAAGGACGCGCCGAAGGCGAGCAGCCCGAAAACGAGGGTGGCGCCCGCGCTCCGGGTCCAGAGAGGAATTACGCGGGCCAGCGCCTCGCGCCGGGGAATGCCGACGCTCATCAGCCACGGCCCGCGCGCGATGGGCGCGTTGGCGTAGATGCGGCGCACGCCCTCCATCCCGACCGTATCCAGGGTCCGCGGCACTCGCGACGGATCGGAGGCGTCCTGGGTGACGAGCGTGCCGACATACTTCTCGGGCTGGAGCGTTCGCGCGAGCACGCGGCTGGTGCGATCCGTGAGGGTGATGACCGAATCCGGAGGAAGCGGGATGGTCGCGAATACCTGCCCGAGGGCAGTCAGGTTCAGCTCGATCGCCAGCACCCCGATCACCGCGCCGGCGTGGCTGCGCACGGGATAGCCGAGGATGACGGTCGGCCTGCCGCTCACGCGTCCGATGGTGAAGTCGCTCACCGCCGGCCGTCCGGTCTCGAGGACCTTGCGCGCGTACGAACGGAGCGCCACGGCGCGGTTCTGTCCGGGAGGCAGCCCGCTTCCGCGGATGACGCCGTCGGCGTCGGCCACTTCGACGTTCAGGAGGGTCGGCTGGTCGCGCAGGACCGTCTGGAACAGCGGTCCCAGCGCGTCGGTGTCGAACGCCTGCGCCGCGGGGTGCTGGGCCAGGACGGCTCCCAGCGAGTCAATGGACCGCAGATACTGGTTGAACGTCGCCTCGGCGGTCGTCGCCACCGACGAGGCCTCCCTCGTGAGATCGGCCTCGCGCTCGGCGAAGACCTTCCGGCCGCCCCAGACCACGACGGCGACCAGGGGGATGACGAGACCGGCGGTGACGAAAACCACCTGACGCTGCAGGGGCTGGCGGATGATTCTCGATCGGAAGGACAACGCGAGAATTTTACACCGGCCGCGGCCAGCTCAGCTGAGGAGCGGGTCCGGAACTCCCGCCTCGGCAAAACCCCGCGCGCGCAGGACACAGCTGTCACAGCGGCCGCACGGCCGCCCGTCGGGGCCCGGATCGTAGCAGCTGTGGGTCAGCGCGTAGTCGAGCCCGAGGTCGAGACCGCGGCGGATGATCTGCGCCTTGCTCAGCTCGATGAGCGGGGTGTGCACACGAAATCTCGCGCCCTCGACGCCGGCGCGCGTGGCGACGGCCGCGAGTGCCTCGAAGGCGCTCACGAACGCCGGCCGGCAGTCCGGGTATCCGGAATAGTCGAGGGCGTTCACGCCGATGACGATGTCGCGGGCGTCCAGGACTTCGGCCCAGCCGAGCGCCAGTGAGAGAAAGATCGTGTTGCGGGCCGGCACGTAGGTCGAGGGAATCTCGTCCGGCGTGATGTCGCGATCCCGCGGCACCCTCTGGTCGCCCGTCAGGGCCGATCCGCCGATCGCGCGCAGATCGACTGAGGTCTCGAGGTGACGGCGAACGCCCAGGGCGCGCGCGACGGCGCGAGCCGCGTCGAGCTCGCGCGCGTGCCGCTGGCCGTACCGCACGGTGAGCGCACAGAGAGAAAAGCCGTCACGGGCGGCCATCGCAGCCGCGGTGTAGGAATCGAGCCCGCCGCTCAGCAGGACGACCGCGGGCTTCATACGCCGCGGGTCGCGGGCGACCAGATGTACTTGTGGAGCTGGAGCTGCAGGCGCGCCGGCAGCCGATCGGCGAGGATCCACTCGGAGAGCGCTCGCGGATCCAGCACGCCGTGCACGGGCGACAGCAGCACGGCAGCACATCGCGCCGGCAGATCGTGCCGGGCGATGACGTCGCGCGCGAACTCGTAGTCCGCGCGGTCCTTGATCACGAACTTCACTTCGTCGTGCGGTGCCAGGCGACGGAGGTTCTCCCAGTCGTTGCAATGCGATTCGCCGCTCCCGGGACACTTGATGTCGAGGATCTTGACCACCTCCGCCGGGACGCGCGCGATCGAACGGTGGCCCCCGGTCTCGAGCAGGACCGTGCGGCCGGCCGAGAGCAGCCGCTCCATGAGCTGGTACACGCCCTCCTGGAGGAGCGGCTCGCCGCCGGTCACTTCGACCAGCGGACAGAGGTAGCCGAGCACCGTGGCGACCACCTCGTCGACCGCCATCTTGTGCCCTTCGTGAAACGCGTACGGCGTGTCGCACCAGGAGCAGCGGAGGTCGCACGCCGTCAGTCGCACGAAGACACACGCCTGCCCGGCGCGGCTCGACTCGCCCTGGATCGAATGAAAGATTTCGTTGATCGTCAGCATCACGCGCCGCGCTTGCTATTATGACTGATGGCGAGCCATGGCTGACGCGTCTCCGCTCCGCATCGGCACATCAGGCTGGAACTACCCGTCCGGGCGCGGCACCTGGAACGGCGTGTTCTACCCGGCTTCGCGCGGGCGTTCGAAGGGATTCGACGAGCTCGCTTTCTACGCGGCGCACTTCGACACGGTCGAGGTGAACTCGACCTTCTACGGCCAGCCGCGCGCCGAGGTGTGCCGGTCGTGGGTCGCACGCACGCCTCCGGGGTTCGAGTTCTCCATCAAGCTCTATCAGAAGTTCACGCACCCCGAGATGTTCAAGCGCACCCTGAAAGGCCGGCTCCCGGGAAGTGAGCGCGACGAATCCGAGGCGCTCGATGCACTGGCGCGGCCGAACCAGGCCGATCTCGACGCGTTCCGATCGGGCATCGAGCCGCTGGTCGCCGCCGGCAGGATGGGCGCGCTCCTCGCGCAGTTTCCGGCGAGCTTCAAGAACACCGCGGCGTCGCAGGACGCGCTCGGCCGCCTGCTCCGCGCCTTCGCCCGCTATCCCGTCGCCGTCGAGCTCCGGCACCGCAGCTGGAGCGACGAGCTGGGGGCGACGCTGTCGCTGCTGAACGCAGTCGGCGCGGCGTGGGTGCAGATGGACGAGCCGAAGTTCCGCTTCTCGATCCGGCAGAACTACCTGCCCAACGTGGAGACCTTCTACTACATGCGGCTGCACGGCCGGAACGCCGCGGCCTGGTGGCGGCACGGGACTGCCGAGGATCGGTACGACTACCTGTATTCGGCCGGAGAGCTGCAGGAATTCGTGGACACGGCCGACGCCGCCCGCCGCCTGGTGAAGAAGCTCTATCTCTACACCAACAACCACTTCTCGGCGAAGTCGGTCGCCAATGCCGCGATGATCAAGAAGCAGCTCGGCGAGCCGATCGGCGGCGAGTATCCGCCGGAGTTCGTCGCCCGCTTCCCCGAGCTCGCCGGGGCGGTGACGGTCGGACCGCCGCTCACTGCCGGACGTACATTCTTCTGATCAGATCGCCGACCTGCAGCGTCGCCGGCACGTCGTCCCCCGAGAGTATCTGGCCGAACACGGTGTACTTGCCGTTCAGATCGCGGCGCTCGGCGAGCGTGACGTAGATCTGGCTGTCGGCGTCGGCGGGCAGCCCCGGATGCGCCACGCCGATCGCGCCCCGGACGTGCAGGTGTGTCTTCGAGAACTCCGGCGCGCCGATGGGATGGCCGCTCGACGCCGCCGGCCCGAGGCCCCAGTCCGCGCGATCGGCCGGATTGCGCGAGCGCGGGTCGCCCCATTGCACGACGAGCCCGGGAACCACGCGATGGATGCGCTGGCCATCGTAGAACCCGCGCTCGACCAGGTCGAGCACGTGCGCGACCGTCTTGGGCGCTTCCTCCGGGAAGGTCTCGAACGTGAACGTGCCTTTCGAGGTCTCGACGACGACAACGGGGCCCGCCGGCTCCTGCGCGCCGCCGGGGGCGCGGCCGCTCGCCGCCGCGGCGGCGAGCGCGCACAGGGTCGCCGCCCCTCCGAGCGCGCGGCGCCACACGGTCCAACAGCCGCGGGTCAACGGATGCTCCGGCTCGGGACGCGCACCTGCGCGCAGAACGGCCGGATCGCACAGTCGCCGCAGCGCGGGACAACGGGCCGGCAGACGTTCTGCCCCCAGGTGACGAGGTACAGGTTGAGGAACGGCCACCAGCGATCGTCGGTGGCGCGGTAGAGGGCCTGCTCGGTCTCGTCCGGCGTGCGAGTGCGCACCCAGCCGAGGCGGTTCGAGATGCGGTGCACGTGCGTGTCGACGCAGATGTTGCGCACGCTCTTGAACGCAAGGATCAGCACCAGGTTCGCCGTCTTCCGGCCCACCCCCGGCAGCCCCAGCAGCTCCTCCATCGTCGTGGGCACGCGGCCGCTGAATCGCTCGACGAGCTGGCGGCACGTCGCTTTGACGTGCCGCGCCTTGTTGCGGTAGAAGCTGACCGGATAGATCAGCCGCTCGATCTGCCCGACCGTGAGTTTCGCCATCGTGCGCGGCGTCCGCGCCCTGCGGAACAGACGCGTGGAGGCGGCCAGGGTGGTGGCGTCCTGGGTCCGCGCCGACAGCAGCGTCGCGATCAGGACCTGGAACGGGTCTTCCTCCTGGCGCTGGGAGATCTTCTCGACGGCAGGCAGCTCCAGTCCATCGATGGCGCGCGCGAGGGCGCGCATGACGGGCTCGACGTTCCGCGCGGCGCGGGTCGCACCTCGCCTGCTCATCGCACCGGTGTCAGCGGTGGGCGCCCCGACAGGACGGCCAGCACGTTGTCCGCCGCGAGATCGGCCATCGCGGTTCTCGTTTCGGTCGTCGCGCTGCCCAGGTGAGGCACGAGCAGGACGTTCTCGAGCGACAGCAGGTCCGGATGGATGGCCGGCTCGCGCTCGTAGACGTCGAGGGCCGCGCCGGCCAGCAGGTGGTGCTGCAGCGCCCACGCGAGCGCCTCCTCGTCGACGATCGGCCCGCGCGCCGTGTTGACGAGATACGCCGACCGTTTCATCCGCGCAAGGCCGCGCTTGTCGATGAGGTGCGTCGTCTCGCTGGTCAGCGGAGGATGGAGCGACACGACGTCCGACGTGTTGAGGAGGCGATCGAGCGACATCGCCTCGGCCCCGTCGAGCGCGGCTTCGCGCCGTGAGGCATACGCGACGCGCATGCCAAATGCCGGCGCGCGCCGCGCCACCGCGCGTCCGATCCGGCCGAGGCCGACGAGGCCGAGCTGCTTGCCCTTGAGATCGGTCCCGAGCATGAAGTCGAGCGCCCATCCCTTCCATTCGCCGCGGCGCAGCAGGCGCTCGCCTTCCGAGACCCGCCGGGTGATCGCGAGAATCAGGGCCCACGTGAAGTCGGCCACCGCGTCGGTGAGCACGTCCGGCGTATTGGTGACGACAACGCCACGCCCGGCCGCCGTCACCAGGTCGATGTTGTTGTAGCCGACCGCCACGTTGGCGACGATCTTCAGGCGCGACGCCGCCTCGAGCACGGCACGGTCGACGACATCGGTCAGGAGGCACACGAGCGCGTCCTTGCCCGACACCCGCTCGAGGAGTTCGGCGCGCGGAATGGCGGCGTCGCCCGAGTACAGGTCCACGGTGCCGGCGGACTCGAGCTTGGCGATGACCGACGAGGGCAGGCGGCGCGTGACGAGGATGTCGCTCAATGTCCCAACGACTGGCAGTACCCGCAGTGCGTGCAGCGGACCGATGGCTCGATGAGGCAGGCCCCGTCGCCGTCGTCGCCCCGCGCGAGCGGCAGACGGAGGTGGCTGGCGTGCCGGTCGGGCGCGAAGGTCTCGACGGGCGGCGCGGCCCTCACCCGCGCGATCGACTCGCGGGCCAGCGCGCGGAGTTCTTCGTCGGTGACGTTCATGGCCCGTTCCCGCGACGGCCGGTTCAGCCCTGAATCTCCACGCGGTCGACGATGCCCACGATGGCGACGTCGACGGGCGCCGCCTTCCGGCCGAGCGCCTCGCCGGCGGCGCGTCCTTCCAGGACGATCAGCACTTTCTCGTCCACCCCGGCGCCGACGCCGTCCACGGCGAGCAGCGCCGGGCCTCTCGGCGCGTCGTCGACCGTCAGCGGCTGGACCAGCAGCAGCTTGGCACCTTCGAACTTCCGGTGCTTCTGCGTGGCGACGACCGAGCCCACGACGCGCGCGATCTGCATTTATCCAAGATCCCAGTGATCGACGATCCCGACGATCCCGGCGTCGACGGGCGGTTCGGCCGGATAGAACGGAAAGCTCGCTTCCTTGCCGCGGACGAAGAAGACCTCCTCGCCGATGCCCGCGCCCACGGCGTCCACCGCGACGAGCGGCCGGCCGGCGGGCGCGCGATCCGGCGTCAGCGGCTGCACGATGAGCAGCTTCATCCCGGTGAGGCTGTCGTCCTTGCGCGTGGCGACGACGTCGCCGATGACACGGGCCAGCTGCACGATCAGTCGCTCACGTCCACGTGGTCGACGATGCCGACGATGGCGGCATCCACCGGACAGTCCTTCATCCCCGACGCCATCCGTGCGGAGCTGCCGCTGACGACCAGCACGGTCTCGCCGACGCCCGCGTCGACGGTGTCGACGGCCACGAGGTAGCCGCCGTCAACCTTGCCCCGCGGATCCATCGAGCGGACCACCAGGAGCTTGTTGCTGACGAGGCGCGGGTCCTTCCGCGTCGCCACGACCGTGCCGACGATCTTCGCTAGCAGCACGCCAGCCTCTCACGCACCCCAGCACCGAGGCGTCCAAGCACGCATCAGGCCTTCACGTTCGCCTTGCCGATCGGCAGCGCGTCTTCCAGGTTGGCATGCGGACGCGGAATGACGTGCACCGACACGAGCTCGCCGACCCGGCGGGCGGCCGCGGCGCCGGCGTCGGTAGCCGCCTTCACGGCCGCGACGTCACCGCGCACGATGGCCGTGACGTAGCCGGCGCCGATCTTCTCCCAGCCGACCAGCGTGACCTTCGCCGCTTTCACCATGGCGTCGGCGGCCTCGATCATGGCGACCAGACCCTTCGTTTCGACCATTCCAAGCGCCTCGCCCATACGGTCTCCATTCTCCAATCTCGCGGGGCCCCGCCCCGCTCGCTGGCCGTGCATGTGCCTCGCCCTGGCCCTGAGGCCCTTTCAGCGCAAGTTCCGAATGGCGTCCTCGATCAGCGCGGAGAGTTCGCGGTATGTTACCCGAATTCCCTGATCCTCATCGCCGGGACCATCGCCGCGGACCGCGCCCGGCACGTCGGCCACGAGCCGCCGGCCGCCGCCGGCCGGCGCCTCGACGACCTGGCACGAGGCGTCGTTGTCGATCCCGGCGCCCGGATCCGACGGGTCTGGGCAGATGGGCGCCGGCGCCTTGATGCCGTAGCTGCCGCGAAGCTGCTGCAGGCGATCGACTTCCTCGCGCGCGATCAGGTTCTCGCGCCCGAGGAGGCGCGCGACGAGGCTGATCCTGGCGAAATGCTCGATCGTTTCCATCTTGTAGTAGGCGGCGAAAAGATCCGCGCCGAGCGTCAGCGCGCCGTGGTTGGCGAGCAGCATGCCGTCGTGCGCCCTGACGTACCGGCGGACGGCGGCCGGCAGCTCGCTCGTCGACGGCGTCGCGTACTCCGCGATCGGCACGCTGCCGAGCGTGGTCAGCACCTCTGCGAGGACGGCGCGATTGAGCGGCAGGCCGGCGACGGCGAAGCCGGTTGCGACCGGCGGATGGGCGTGAACCACGGCCTGGGCGTCGGGCCGCTGTCGATACACCTCGAGGTGCATCAGCATCTCGGACGACGGATCGCGATCGCCCTGGATCTTCCGGCCGTCGAGATCGGTGACGCACATCATGTCCGGCGTCATGAAGCCCTTGCACACGCTCTTGGGGGTCATGAGCAGGCGATCGGCGCCCAGCCGGACGCTGATGTTGCCGTCGTTGCTGGCCGTGTAGCCGCGCGCGTACATCCGGCGGCCGACTTCCACGATGTCGGCGCGAAGGCGCGATTCCTCGGTCATGCCGTCCGCCCGCCGGCCCGGCTCTCGCGGTCCGCGCGCGGGGATCCGGCCGCGCGTTCAGCGGCCCCGGCCGCCCCGGCGCGATACCTGTCGCGGCAAGCCGTCGAGCAGAAGAAGAGGCGTGAAGACCCGTCCAGCAGCGACACGGCGCGCTCCGGCACGACGAACGTGCCACACACCGGATCGCGGACCATGTGCACGCCCCGCTCGGCCGGCGGCGCCGGCCGGCGCGACGCGCCGCCGAGG
The DNA here is from genome assembly GCA_963840225.1 of uncultured Acidobacteriota bacterium. Taxonomy (GTDB): domain Bacteria; phylum Acidobacteriota; class Vicinamibacteria; order Vicinamibacterales; family CAVVIG01; genus JBLMXQ01. Next base: position 720,696 of record CAWIYH010000002.1, on the reverse strand, counting down.
CCCTCGCGGACGCCGTCCACGACGCGCCAGAACGCCCGTGCGATGAAGACGAGGAGGATCAGGAGGAGGACGACCCGCAGCATCAGGCACCGGGTTTCTGTCCCGTGCCGGTCATGCCCGGGTGGGCGGAGCGCAGGCCGTCGAGCGCGCGCTTGGCAGCCTGGCCCTCCGGGCTGTCCGGCGCGATCTGCAGCACCTTCTGCCACGCCTCGGCCGCCCCCTCGAGGTCCTGCTTCCCAAAGGCGCGAACGATGCCGACGTTGAGCAGGGTCTTGGTGTGCTTCGGGTCGAGTTGCAGCGAGTGCTGGAACTGCTCGAGCGCGCGATCGGGCTGGTTGGTGTAGTAGTAGCTGACGCCCAGGTCGGTGCTGAGGTTGACGTCGTCGGGCGCCAGCTTCACCGCCTCGCGGTACCACTTGATCGCGTTGTCGTACTGCTCGGCGTCGAAGTACATGTTCGCCAGCTCGACTCGTGGCTTGGCGTCGGACGGCTGGTGCTCGGCGGCCGAGGTGAGCGCCTGAACCTTCGCCTGATCCAGGGTCACCGGCGCCTGACCGGGCGCCGCCGGCGCGGCGGCGGGCGCCGACTGGGCGGTCGGCTGGGTCGGTCCGCGCATCGAGGCCTGCTGAGTTCCGATCATCCAGCCGGCGATGAGGCCGAACACGACGCCGGCCATGCCGAACGCAATCGATTCTGATTTCATGCTGTTCGCTGAGAACCAGACGCCGGCGGCCGATCGATCGCCGCCGCGCTCGACGGTCGGCCGTCCGGGTTCGGCCCGATCATAGCAACGTACGTCGGAACCAGTCCACCAACGCATCGGCCAGATCGGGATCGCGGCCGAGCATCACGGTCCCGTGTCCACCGTTCTCCGGCGTGCGCGTCTCGCGCGGTCCGCCTCCAAGGGTCGCCAGCGTCTTCGCCGACCGCAGCGCATAGGGGTCGTCGGTCGCCGCGACGAGGAGCGCCGGGCGCGCGCCGAACTTGCGCATGGCCGCGTCGGCTCGGAGGCCGTGGTAGTCGAGACCGGGCGAGAGCAGCGCGACGCTATGAACGGCCGGATTGTCGGCCGCCTCCGCGAGCGCGACGTTGGCGCCAATCGACGCCCCGGCAATGCCGAGGCGTGCGGCGCGGACGAGATCGGGGCGGGCGCCCAGGAAGGTGCACGCCGCCTTCGCGTCGAGCACCCAGCGCGCGTAATCCGGCTCCCCGTCAGCGGCCGGCACCCCGCGGCCCGACCCACCGTGTCCGCGGAAGTCGATGGCGAGCGCGTCGATCCCGGCGTCGGCCAGCCGCATCGCCACCCCCTGCCAGTCCTCGCGCGAGCGGGTCTGCATGTGGAGCAGCACGACGGCCGGGGCCGGACGCCGCGAGGCTTCATAGAAGCTGCCGGCGATGGCCACGCCGTCCTCGGTGCGGAACGACACGGGGCGGCCCGACGCCGCAGAGAGAGAGGGCGCCCCTGCGAGCGCGGATGCGAGCACGACGGCCGCGTAGGCGCGCGCCGGCGTCACTGCGCGTTCCCGGCAGCCGGGGCGAGCACGTCCAGGTACTCGCGGACGACGACGCCGAGCCCGACGAACAGGGCGCGGGACAGGATCGCATGTCCGATCGACACTTCGTCCAGGAACGGGAGCTCGCGGAAGATGACCAGGTTGGCCAGGTCGAGGTCGTGGCCGGCGTTGACGCCGAGGCCGAGGGACCGCGCCAGCCGCGAGGCCTCGGCGTAGCGGGCGAACGAGCGGCGCGCCTCGTCGAGGTCTCGATCGAACGCACGCGCGAACGGCTCCGTGTACAGCTCCACGCGATGGGCGCCGACCGACGCCGCCCAGTGGATGGGATCCGGCATGGCGTCGACGAACACACTGACGCGCACGCCCCAGGAGCCGATCTCCCGGATCAGCTCGGGCAGGCGCTCGGTCTGCGGGCCGGGCTGCCAGCCGGCCTGACTCGTGATCTCTCCGGGCACCACCGGCACCAGCGTGCACTGATCCGGTCGAATCTCCCGGACGATGTCGAGCAGCTCGGGCCGCGGATCGCCCTCGATGTTGAACTCGACGTGCGGCGTGCGCCCGCCCAGCGCCTCCGCAATCGCCCGGACGTCGTCAGGGCGGACGTGGCGGCGGTCCGCGCGCGGATGGACCGTGATGCCGGGCGCGCCGGCGGCGACGCACACGTCAACGGCCTCGAGCAGGCTCGGGACGTGACCGCCGCGCGAATTGCGGAGCGTGGCCACCTTGTTGACGTTGACGGACAGTCGGACCATTGGACTGGCGGCTTGCGGCGCGTCACCCGAGCTGTGCCTTGACGACCTCGACAATCTCCTGCGCCCAGGCCCGGATCTCGCCTTCGTGCTTCCCTTCGAGCATCACGCGGAGCAGCGGCTCGGTGCCCGAATAGCGTACCAGCAGGCGGCCCGAGCCGGCCAGCCGGGCTTCGATGCGGGCGATGGCGTCGGCGATCGCGGGCACCGTCCGGAGGTCGCGCTTCTCGCGGACGCGCACGTTCAGGAGCACCTGCGGATAGGTGACCAGGTCCTCCGCCAGTCCGGCCAGGCTCCGTCCGCTCAACGCCATCGTGCGGAGGACGTTGACGGCCGTGCACAGTCCGTCGCCCGTGAAAAGGTAGTCCGAGAAGATGATGTGGCCCGACTGCTCGCCGCCGAGCGACAACCCGCGCGCCAGCATCTCCTCCATCACGTACTTGTCGCCGACCGGACAGCGGACCAGGGCGATGCCGAGCGGGGCGAGCGCGAGCTCCAGGCCGATGTTGCTCATCACGGTGGCCACGATGGCGTTCCCCTTCAGCCGGCCTTCGGCCTGGAGCTGCCGGGCACACATCAGCAGCACCGCGTCGCCGTCGACAATCCGCCCTGATGCGTCGGCGAAGATCGCGCGATCGCCGTCGCCGTCGAACGCGACGCCGAGATCGCATTCCCGCTCGACGACCGTCCGCGCCAGCTGCTCGGGATGGGTGGAGCCGCAGTGCAGGTTGATGTTGCGGCCGTCCGGAACGTTGCCCAGAACGATCGGATCGAGGCCGAGGCTGCGGAACAGCGTCGGCGCGACCGGCGTCGTCGCGCCGTTGGCGCAGTCAATCGCGAGCTTGAGGACGCCGAGCCGCGACGCCTCGGGAACGATCGCGCGGAGATGATCCAGGTACGAGCCAACGAGATCCGCCTGCGCGACCGGCCCGGGCGCGCCGGGGCGGGCCGACCACGACGGGTCGGCCACGATGGCCTCGATCTCGCGCTCGATGCGCTCGGTGAACTTCTCGCCGCGGCCCGAGAACACCTTGATGCCGTTGTCCTCGAATGGATTGTGCGATGCCGAGATGACGACCCCCGCGTCGTAGCCGTCCGTGCGGGTCAGGTAGGCGACGGCCGGAGTCGGCACGACGCCCGCGCTCGTCACCGTGGCGCCCTCGCCCGCGGCGCCGTGCGCGAGCTCGGCCTCGATCCACCCGCCGGATTCGCGCGTGTCGCGGCCGACCAGCAGCCGCGCAGCCTTCCTGCCGTGTGGCAGCGCCCGCACGAGCGCGGCGCCGAGGCGCCGCACGGTCGGCGGATCGAGCGGCGGGTGGCCGGCGGTCGCGCGGACGCCGTCGGTCCCGAAGAGATGGGGAATGTGAGAGTCAGTCTTTGCCACTGGCGATGCGCACCTGTACGGTCGACGGGTTGACGAGGGTGACACCGGCCTCGGAGGTCGCGTCGGCATGCACCGTCAGGGTGTACTCGCCCGAGCCGAGACCGGCCAGATCCACGTATGCGGTGACGTCGTCCGCCTCGAGGCGGTTCAGCGCCTCGTGGCTGCCGCGAACGCCGACGTCGGCGACCGCGGGCACGGCGCGGGCGGACAGTCCGGCACCCAGGTTGCGCAGGTGTACCGGCCGGTGCTGAATGGTCCGCTCCTCGGGTCCGGGGAGGATCTGCACCGACACCATCGCCGTGCGCGGCCCTTTCAGGCGCAGCTCCGGATCGAGAAAGCCGATCGTGACGGCCTCCCGGATGGCCTCGCGCGCGCCGGTCACGATAATCGGCTCGGTCAGCGCTTCAGCGACCCGCTTCACGGAGCTTCTCCGGGCCGGCGACCTCGACGGTCGACGGATCCGCGGCGATCGCACCAAGGACGTAGCCGGGAGCCGGCTTGCCGTCCACCGAGGGCACGACGCGCACTTGCCGGGTGGCGGTGCGCTCGAAGCTGAGGGCCACCGTCGTCGGGCTGACCTGGACGACGTCCACGCCGAACGGCGCGCGAACCTGCTCGGGCGTCAGGTGGAACAGGCGGCGACCGGCCGACGCGCCGTGCAGGTCGAGGACGGCGACGACATCGCCGGGGCCGACGCGCCCCAGGGTCCCGGAATCCCCACGGACGCGGAGGTCGACGGTCGCCGGCGGTTCGCCCTCGAGCTCCAGGCCCGCGGGAAACTGCTGCAGCTCGAGCGGAACGCGCAGGCCGCGCTCCACGGTTTCCTCGCCGGACACGACGAACCAGAGCGACACGGCCAGGCCGAAGGATACCAGCTTGAGGCCGACGTGCCGGAAGGGCCAGACGGATCGCATCATGCCAGGGCGCGACGGGCCGAAGCGCGATGCTGCAGGACGAGCGCCCGCAGGCGCGCGCGCAGGGCGTCGGGCGTCAGGCCGCGCTCGATGATGCCGTCAGCGACGATGGAAATCGCGCCGGTCTCTTCGGACACCACGACAGCCACCGAGTCGTTCTCCTCGGTCAGACCGATTGCCGCCCGGTGCCGCGAGCCGAACTCCTTGCCCAGCTTCGGATTGACGGTCAGCGGCAGGAAGCAGGCTGCGGCCGCGACGCGATCCTCCTGCACGATCACCGCACCGTCGTGCAGCGGCGAGCTGAGCTGGAAGACGCTCAGCAGCAGATCGTATGTCAGGACCGCGTCGAGCGGAATGCCGCCTTCGATGTAATTGCGCAGGCCGATCTGGCGCTCGAGGGCGATGATGGCGCCAATCCGCTGGGACGCGAGGAGCCCGGCGGCCATGACGATCTCCTCGATGGAGTCTTCGGCCGCCTCGGGCTTCGCGAAATAGCGGAAGAAGGGGGCCCGCCCCAGGTGCGCCAGCGCGCGGCGGATGTCGGACTGAAACAGCACGATGACCGCGAACGCGATGTACCCGGCCAGGTTCCGGACCAGCCAGTTGACGGTCTCCAGGTGGGACGAACGCGAGACATAGAAGAGCGCGACGAGGAGCCCGCCGCCGAGCGCCATCTGGACCGCGCGGGTGCCGCGAATGAGCTTCAGCACCTCGTAGATGAGCAGCGTCACCACGAGGATGTCCGCGACGTCCCACCATCCGAACGCCGGCCGCCGGAAGAAGGTCTCGATCCAGGTCATTGCTGCTGGCTGGAAGCCGGTGCCGACCGGCCGCGCCTGATCTCCTCTGCCGTCCGCACGACCTCGGTCATCTCCGCCACGGCGTGAACGCGGACGATGTGCGCGCCGCCGAGGACGGCCGCCGTCACGGCGGCGGCGGTGGCCCAGTCGCGGTCGGCGGCCGGCCGGCCGCCGCTCGCATGCCGCAGGAACGACTTGCGGGAGGGCCCCACGAGCAGGGGTCGGTCGAGCGCGGCGGCCAGGTCGGGCAGCCCCGCCAGCACACCATAGCTGTGGAGGGCACGTTTGGCAAACCCGATGCCCGGATCGACGAGGATGGCGTCGCGCGGCACGCCGCCGTCGGCCGCCCGGGCCAGCGCCGCGCCGAGCTCGGCGACGATCTCGCCGAGGAGATCGGTATAAACCGCCTCGCGATCCATCGTGTCGGGCCGCCCCCGCATGTGCATCAGCACCAGGGCGGCGCGGCCGGCCGCCACCACGGCGGCCATCTCGCGGTCGCCCGACAGTCCGGTGACGTCATTCACGATCGAAGCGCCCTCAGCCAGAGCGGCGCGCGCCACGCGGGCCTTCGACGTGTCGACCGAGATGGGCACACGCAGCCGGCCGGCGAGGGCGCGGAGCACCGGGATCACGCGCGCCGCCTCCTCGGCGCTCGACACCGGCAGGGCGCCCGGCCGCGTCGACTCGCCGCCGACGTCGATGAGATCGGCGCCGTCGGCTTCCATCCGGAGTGCCGCGTCGGCCGCGGCCGCCGGATCGGCGAGCGCGGGCGACGCGAAGGAATCGGGCGTGACGTTGAGGATGCCCATGACGAGCGGGCGGTCGCCGAGGCCGAGCGAGCCGTGCGGCAGGGGAAGGGTGTAACGGGCGCGAGCCGGGAAGGACCAGTTCGACGTCGGCCGCTTACTCCTGCGGGATCGGCTTGTTGAGGGCGGGGACGATCGGGCTCCGCTCCTTCTGCCTCGGACGCGCCTCGCTCTCGCTGCCGTCGGCAATCGGAGGGCGCGCGGCCGAATGCTGCGCGTCGTCGAGCGGCAGTCCAGATGCCAGGCGTCGGACCTGTTCGGCGTCGAGCACTTCCCGCGCGAGCAGGGCGTCCGCCATCGTCAGCAGGCGCTCCTTGTGCCCGGTGAGCAGGCCGTGGGCGCGCTGGTAGTTGTCGGTGACGAACCGCTTCACTTCCTGGTCGATCTTGAGCGCCGTGTCCTCGCTGTAGTCCTGGTGCTGGGCGATCTCGCGGCCGAGGAAGATCTGCTCTTCCTTCTTGCCGAAGGTGAGCGGCCCCATCGCGTCGCTCATCCCCCACTCGCAGACCATCTTCCGCGCCAGCTCGGTGGCGCGTTCGAGGTCGTTGCCGGCGCCGGTCGTGAGGCTGTCCATCGTGATTTCCTCGGCGATGCGGCCGCCCAGGAGAATCGCAATCTGATCGTTCAGGTAGTCGCGCGAGTAATTGTGCTTCTCGTCCACCGGGAGCTGCTGGGTGAGGCCGAGCGCCATGCCGCGCGGAATGATGGTCACCTTGTGGATCGGATCGGCGTAGGGCAGCAGGACGGTCAGCAGCGAGTGTCCGGCTTCGTGGATGGCGGTCACGCGCTTCTCGGCGTCGCTGATGATCATCGAGCGGCGCTCGGATCCCATCAGGACCTTGTCCTTGGCGAACTCGAAGTCCGCCATCCGCACGACCTTCTGATTGTACCGCGCGGCGTTCAGCGCGGCCTCGTTGACGAGATTGGCCAGGTCGGCGCCCGAGAAGCCGGCCGACCCCCTCGCCAGCACGCCGATCTCGACGTCGTCGGCCATCGGGATCTTGCGGGTGTGGACGGCGAGGATGCCCTCGCGCCCCTTCACGTCTGGACGATTGACGACGATGCGGCGGTCGAAGCGTCCGGGGCGCAGCAGGGCCGGGTCGAGCACGTCGGGGCGGTTGGTGGCCGCCACCAGGATGACGCCCTCGTTCGACTCGAAGCCGTCCATCTCGACGAGCAGCTGGTTGAGCGTCTGCTCGCGCTCGTCGTGCCCGCCGCCGAGGCCCGCGCCGCGGTGGCGGCCGACGGCGTCGATCTCGTCGATGAAGACGATGCACGGCGCGTTCTTCTTGCCCTGCTCGAAGAGATCGCGGACGCGGCTCGCGCCGACGCCGACGAACATCTCGACGAAGTCCGACCCGCTGATCGAGAAGAACGGGACGTTGGCCTCGCCGGCCACGGCCCGCGCCAGGAGCGTCTTGCCGGTTCCCGGGGGCCCCATCAGGAGCACGCCCTTGGGTATCCGCCCGCCCAGCTTCTGGAACTTCTGCGGTTCCTTGAGGAACTCGATGATCTCCTGCAGCTCCTCCTTCGCCTCGTCGACTCCCGCCACGTCCTTGAAGGTGACCTTCTTCTGCGAGCTCGAGGAGAGCTTCGCCTTGCTCTTGCCGAACGACAGCGCCTTGTTGCCGCCGCTCTGCATCTGGCGCATGAAGAAGATCCAGAAGCCGATGATGAGCAGCATCGGCCCCCAGGAATAGAGCAGAGAGGCCCAGGGGCTCGCGGTCGCCTCCTTCGCCTGGACGACGACGTTCCGATCGATCAGCTTGTTGACCAGGCCGTCGTACTGGCTGGGCGCGTAGGTGTGAAAGCTCTCGTTCGACTTGGTGAAGCCGGTGACTTCCTGACCCGTGATCGTGACGCGGGCCACGCTCCCGGCGTCGACCCACGACATGAACTCGCTGAAGCTGACCGGACGGTCATGCTGCTGAAACTTGGCGGAGAAGTTCCAGATGAGCACGCCGACGACGATGAGCACCACCCAGAACAACAGACTCTTCAGGGTCGAGTTCACGCAGAGCCTCCCAAAGCCTTAATTTCCAAGATTAGCACGCCTTGCGAGGGGTCGGTTACCCGAAACTCCTCGCCCACGCCGTACCCCGCCACCCACACGATCCGCCCGTCGGCGTCGACCACGAGCGGCACCCGATCGCGCTCGCGGCGAGGAATCTTGCGGTCGACGAAGTAATCCTGCAGCTTCTTGCGCCCGCCGAGGCCCGCTGGCCGGAACCGATCCCCGGGCCGGCGGTTTCGCACCGCGAGCGGCGCCCGGCAGAGGTCGCCACGCACCAGGGCCACGCTCGCGTCACCCGGGACGCCGGGGGGCGCGGGAGCCGGGGGCGCAGCCGAGACGATGCACCCGGCTTCCGGCAGCGCGACCTCTCCAGGGACCGGCAGCCGATATTCGAAGCGGGGTGCCGGCGTCCCAGCCATCCGGCCCGTCGTCCCGGGCGGCCTACTTCTTAAGACGAGTTGACGGCCCGCGCGTTCCAGCCGGTGTCCCGGAACGTCCAGCCGGGCGCCGTCAGCGGCCTCGAGCAGGGACAGCGCGTCGTTCACGTGGGCGAAGGCGACCCGCCGGCCGCCCGACGCCTCGGACATCGCCCGCCACAACGCGACACGGCAAAGGGCACGAGGCGCCACCGCAAGGACGTCCACGTCCAGTCGCCACTCCTGCGTCCCGCGCACGGCGGCCCGCGTCAGGAGGAGGTCGGCGCACTCGACCATCCACGCCCACTCGCCCCGCGCCAGCTCGGCTTCGTCCGCCAGCACGTCCACCACCGACGGGTTGAAGCGCCGTTCGAGGAGCGGCAGGAGCTCCAGACGCACTCGATTGCGGGGAATGGCGACGTCGCGGTTCGACTCGTCGTCCACCCACGCGATGTGCTGGTCGTCGAGCCAGCGGCGCAGCTCGGCGCGGCGGCAATCGAGCAGCGGCCGGACCAGCATGCCACGACGCGGATACATCCCGGCCCGCCCGCGCGAGCCGCTGCCGCCGAGGAGCCGCAGCAGGACGGTTTCGGCCTGATCGTCGCGCGTGTGGCCGAGCGCCATGACATCGGCGCCGAGTCGCTCGCCGGCGCGCGCGAAGAACGCGTGGCGCGCGTGATGCGCCGCGACCTCGATCGACTGTCGGTCGCGCCGCGCGCGTGCGGCGACGTCTTCGCGCTCCACGTCGAACGGCTGGCCGAAGTTCGCCGCCATGGCGGCGCAGAAACGCTCGTCGGCATCCGCCGACGGACGGATCTGGTGATTGAAATGCGCGAAGCCGGCCAGGCGAAGCTCGCGCCTGCGGTCGAGCGCGCCGAGCAGGTGCGCCAGCGCCACCGAATCGGGACCGCCCGACAGCGCAATGGCGACTCGGGTCTCGGGCGAGGACAGCCGGTGCTGACGGATCGTGCGCCGGACGCGGGCCAGTAGATCCATGGAGCAAAGGCTGGTGCCGGAGGGCGGACTCGAACCGCCGACCTAGCGCTTATGAGACGCTCGCTCTAACCGCCTGAGCTACTCCGGCAGGAACCTCCCATTCTAGCCCATGCGTCGATCGACCTCAATCGCTGCGGCCGCGAGCAGAGGGATCATGATTTCGTGATGGCCGACGAGCGAATAGCCGCGCCCGCCGGATGCGGTCGGGCGGGCGACGACGTTGGTCTGCGGGCGGTACGAGCGGATGAAGTCGAGATTGACGGTCGTCAGCCCGGCAAGGGCGACCCCGCGGTTTCGGGCGAGCGCAACGGCCTTGAGGAACACTTCCGGCAGGACGACGGCCGACCCGCAGTTCAGGTACATGCCGTGCTCGAGTCGCGCGACGTTCGAGACGAAATACCGGAAGTCCCGCAGGCTTCCCTCGCCGATGGCCGCACCCGACGCCGCGGGGTGCATGTGGATGATGTCGGTGCCGATCGCCACGTGCACCGTCACCGGCATCTGCAGCCGCCCCGCCGCGGCGAGCACGCTCGACCGCGCGTGCTGGGGCTGGTTGTCGGCGAGGAAGCGCGTCACGGCCTGCCCGAATCCCTGCCCTCTCGCCACGCCGTCGACGACGGCCGCGTTCAGCAACCGGCCGGTCTCCTCCGCCATCCCGAAACGTCCCGGGCCGAGGGCCTCGTCGACATCCTCGGAGGTGGCGCCGACCAGCGCGATTTCGAAGTCGTGAATCACCGCCGCCCCGTTGACCGCAAGGGCGGAGACGAAGCCGCGCTCCATCAGGTCGATGAGCGTCGGGCCCAGGCCGGTCTTGATGACGTGGGCGCCGAGACCCCAGACGACGCCGCCCTCGTGGTGGCGCTTGGCCTCGACCAGCGCCCGAACGACAGCCTTGAGGTCGGACGCCGCCAGGATGTCCGGCAGGCCGTCGAGCCAGGCGCCGACGCTCGCCCCGACGGCGCCGGGCCGCGCGAAGTCCTCCACGCGCGCCTTGCTCTGACGGGACTTCAGCGGATAGGTCCGGATGCCGGACAGATCGAACTCTTCGTAGGGAAATGGCATGGCAGCGCCGACCAGTGTAGCCTCGAACGGTCGCCCCGTCACCGGCGCCGGGCACGAATCAGGCCCCTTACAGGATCAACATCGCGTCTCCGTAGCTGTAGAAGCGATAGCGACGCGCGATCGCCTCCCGGTACGCGGCGAGCACGCGTTCGCGGCCGGCGAAGGCCGCGACCAGGATGAGCAGCGACGAGCGTGGGAGGTGGAAGTTCGTCACCAGCCCACTGACGATGCGGAACTCGTGCCCGGGGTGAATGAACAGGTCGGCAGTGCCCGTGCCGGGCACGATGCGCCCGCCGTGCGCCAGGGCCACGGCTTCGAGGGTCCGCGTTGTCGTGGTCCCGACCGCAATGACGCGCCGCCCCGCGCCCCGCGCGCGCTCGATCGCGTCCGCCGCCGCGTCGCCGATCTCGTACCGCTCGGGTTCGATCCGATGCGCCTCGATCTCCTCCACCCTGACCGGCTGGAACGTCCCGTAGCCGATGTGCAGGGTGAGTGCGGCGATGTCCACCCCCCGGGCGGCCAGCCGCGCCAGGAGTTCCCGACTGAAATGCAGGCCGGCGGTCGGCGCCGCCACCGACCCGCGGGACCGGGCGAACAGGGTCTGATAGCGCTCGCGATCCGATGGCTCGTCGGCGCGCTTGATGTACGGCGGCAGCGGCACGTGCCCGATGGCATCGACGGCCGCGTCCACCGGCGTCCCATCCTCGGTCCAGAGACGGATCTCCCGGCGGCCGTAGAACCGCTGCTGGAGGACCTCGCCGTGCACCACGCGCGCGCCCTCGAAGACCACGCGCGCGCCCGGTTTGAGCTTCTGGCCCGGATGCATCAGCGCTTGCCAGCGCGCGCCGTCCGCGCCGTCGCCCACATGAGCGACGAGCAGGCACTCGACCGCTCCCCCGCTCGGCACCCGCCGTCCCAGCAGCCGCGCTGGCAACACGCGCGTGTCGTTGACGACCAGCAGATCGCCGGGCGCCACGAGATCCGGCAGCGCAGCCACGCTGGAGTGGACGATCTCGCCGTTGGCGCGGTGGAGGTACAGCAGGCGCGAACCGCCGCGCTCGGGCGGCGGCTCCTGGGCAATCAGGTCGAAGGGGAGGTGGAAGTCGAACTCGCGGATGTGCATCCGCGGTCCATCTTAGCGGACGTTCAGCGAACGACGGCGGTCGGTCGCACGCTCGCCTCGGATCAGAAGAGGGGCCCGGCGGGACCGACGTTGCCCCAGACGATGTTGTCCCCGGAGTTGCCCCAGACGATGTTGTCCCCGGCGAGATTGCCCCACACGATGTTGTCCCCGGCGAGGTTGCCCCACACGATGTTGTCGCCGCTGGCCATCCCGATCAGGCGCTCGCCCCAGACGATGTGGTCACTCCAGGCAATGTTGTCGCCCCACACGATGTTGTCGGCCAGGACGTGCGCGTGGTCGCCCCAGACAATGTCGTCGCCCCACACGATGTTGTCGCCCCAGACGATGTTCTGCGACCAGGTCGGCACATTGTGGAACAGCAGATCGCCCCAGACGATGTGGTCGCCCCACACGATATTGGACGACCACGCGTACGAGACGGCGCGCCGATGCCCCACGAGCACCGTCTGGGTGGGGACCGAGTTCCGCAGCCACCAGTCGCCCACGCTGGCCGAGGTGTCGATCGCGCTGGCGAGCGCGATGGCGCCCGCGGCGTTGATGTCGCCCGTGCCCTGCACGAGGGGGCCCACGCGGGCCAGGGGGATCGCGGTGTATTCGACGACCGCCTTCACGGCGTTCGGCTCGAGCGGCGTCGCGCCCGCATCGCGCGCGCGACGGTTCGAATCCAGGATCAGAGCGACTTCGCCGGTCGTGACGGCAGCCGCGATACTGCTGCCGCTCAGCTCGAGGAACCTCTGGCCGTGAACCGTCGTCACGCTACCGGGCAGGAGACGGGTCAAGAACGACCCTCGGGCTGCGTCCGACACAAGGCCGACGCCCGGCGCGACGATGTCCGGCTTGGCGAACGCGTCGTACCACGAGGGGCCGCGCGAGCTGAACGGCGCCACGCCGTCGTCGTCGCGAAGGACCGTATCGTGCGTGTTGGCCGCGCCGGCCGTGATGGCCGAGCGGGCGTTGCCGGGCGACGTGATGCCGGCGTAGCCGACGCGGCCGGTCCTGACGTTCTGCCCGACGTTGCCGGCCGAGACCACGACCACGATGCCGTGCGCCACCGCCTGTTCCACCGCCCGGACCAGCGGATCGTCGGCTGCGGGCGCGAAGATCGGGTGCCCGAGCGAAAGGTTGATGACGTCGACGTGCAACGAGTCGTTGTGATCGACGACGAACTCGATGGCGTCGATGACGTGGCTCGTCCGGCCCTGGCCGGTCCGGTTCAGGACCTTGAGGCCGACGAAGCTGACGTCTGGCGCGATGCCCTGGAACTCGCCGTCCGACAGCGCGCCGCTCGCACCGATGAGGCCGGCGAGGTGCGTTCCGTGACCGTAGTCATCGAAGGGCGCCACCGCCGCCCCGCCGCGCGTGAAATCGAAGAAGGCCTTGATGCGGCCGGCCGGCACGTCGTCGCTCGGCTGGATGCCCGAGTCAACGAGCGCCACGAGCACGCCGCGGCCGGTGGGCGTCGTCGAGCTGGCGACTGGTGGCAGCCCGAGAGTCGCGCGGAGGGCGGAGGCCCGGGCGGCTGACCTGGCGTCCGGGCGTCGGCGCGCCCAGCGGTCTCTGTGGGCGGCCCCGGCCGTCACCGTGGCGTCGAGCGACACGGCTCTCACCCACGGGTGATCCGCCAGGGTCGCGACGTCTTCGCGGTGGACCTCCGCCGACAGGCTGTTGACCAGGGGATTTTCTGAAACGATGCGGTCGCCGTGCGCCTCGAGCGCCTTCCGGATGCTCTGGCGATCGCCTGGCTCGACCGAAATGATGACGCGCTCGATGGGAGCGCCCCGGCGCAGATCGCGCTGGAGCCCGCGATCGACTTTATGGGCGCCGCGGTGCTGCGCAGACGCCGGGGTGCCTGTGAGAGCCACCAGCACCGCAACCGCACACACGGATGCGAAATGACAGAACTTCACGAATCCTCAACGGAGCAATTTCCTGACCGTACCTCATCTGCAAAGGGGCGAATCGTACAAAGCCCAATGATATCAGACGTTTAACGCATTCAAAGCGCTTGTTTCGCGCTCGAAATGACTTATCATGCATGTACCGATCTGAACCACTAAATGTCGTTCCTGGCAGAAGTATGGTTGCGAAGAACGCACCTGTTGGAACTTCCCGCAGATGTTCCAAGTTGAGACGCGTTCAGTCCGGCATCTAGGATAAAGGTGGTGATGGTCTTGCACTGACAGGGCGTATGGCCGGAATCGCGCGCGCCTTTGCCGTCGGCAGCGGCATCCTGAAGTCCGCTGACGAGACGGTGAAGGCCGTCGTGGGCTCTGCGGCGCACGTCCCCGCGCCGCTCGTCGCTGGCGCGCGCGGCCTGGAGCCGGCGTGAACGGCAGCGAGAAGATGCCCGCTGGAACGGTTGCCGGCCAGGATCCGGTCGAGATCCGCAGCGCGGCGCTGACCCTGCTGGCAGGCTTGGGTGTCGTGCTGGCGCTTCAGCTGGCGCAGGCGCTCGTCATCCCGGTGGTCCTGGGCATTCTCATCAGCTATGCGGTGGACCCATTGGTCCGCGCGCTCCAACGCTGGCACGTGCACCGTGCGCTCGGTGCGGCCCTCGTCCTGATTTCACTGGTGAGCGCCGGGGGCGCGCTGATCTATGGCCTGCAGGACGAAGCGACGGCGGTCGTCGAGCAGCTGCCCGAAGCGGCCCAGACCGTCCGACACTTCCTGGAGCGCAGCCGGCACGCCGGCATGCCCGCCGTCGAGAACGTGCAGAAGGCCGCCTATGAGATCGAACGCGCGGCCAACGCGGCCGCTACCCCGCCGGCGGCACCCGGCGTCACCCGTGTACAAGTCGAAACGCCTGCCATCGATGTCAGCCGGTATCTCGTCTGGGGATCACTCAACGCTGTGGCGGCGGTCGGGCAGGTCGTGCTGATCCTCTTCCTCGTGTACTTCCTTCTGGCGTCGGGCGACCTGTACCGGCGGAAGCTCGTCAAGATCGCCGGGCCGTCGCTCTCGAAAAAAAAGGTCACGCTGCAGATCCTGACCGAGATCGACCTCCAGATCGAACGCTTCCTCCTGGTCCAGGCGTGCACGGGCGTACTGGTGGGGCTGGCGAGCTGGCTGGCATTCCGCGCAATCGACCTGCATCAGGCCGGCGTCTGGGGAGTTCTGGCCGGCGTGTTCAATTCCATCCCATATTTCGGCCCGGTGCTCGTCACCGGCGGCATCGCGACCGTCGCCCTGCTGCAGTTCGGCTCCCTCCACATGGTGATCGTTGCCGCCGGCCTGGCGCTCTTCATTACGAGCCTCGAGGGATTCCTGCTGACGCCGTGGCTGACCAGCCGCGCGGCGAAGATGAACGCCGTCGCCGTGTTCGTTGGCTTGATCTTCTGGGGCTGGGTGTGGAGCGTCTGGGGGATGCTGCTCGCCGTGCCGATGATGGTGGTGGTCAAGGCGGTGTGCGATCACGTCGAGGACTTCAGGCCGGTGGGCGAGATGATCGGAGAATGAGGCGCGAAGTCCGTGCTCGCTTCGCGTCCGCCTGGCCTACTCGGTCCGCAGGGCGACGACCGGGTCGATGGCGGTCGCTCGACGCGCGGGCAGGTACGCGGCGACCGCCGCGGCGATGGCCAGCGCGGCGGCTGAGCCGCCGAACACGATAGGGTCGGCCGCGGGAACGCCGTACAACTGGGTCGACACCAGGCGGCCGACGGCAACCGCGGCGATCACGCCGCCAGCCAGGCCGCACGCAATCCAGCCAAGCACATCGCGCACCACGACCAGCAGAATTCGGTGACGCGGCGCCCCCAGGGCGACGCGCACGCCGATCTCCCGCGTCCTCCGCGCCACCGAGAAGGCGACGACGCCGTAGAGCCCGACGCCGGCGAGCAGCATGGCCAGGACGCCGAACGCGCTCGACAGCCAGGTCATCAGCCGGGATTCGACGATCGAGCTGTCGATCTGCTGGTCGAGCGTGCCGATGTAGTACAGCGGCAGGTGGGAGTCGAGGCGCTCGACGACCTGCCGCACCAGGGCGGCGGCGGCCGCCGGATCGCCAGCCGTGCGCAGGTGAATCGTGAGCTCGAAGAGCTCCGGTTGCTGTGCGACCGGCTCGTAGAAATGACGCGCGGGCGTCTCACGGATGTCGACGTACTTGGCGTCCTTGACGACGCCGACAATCTCGGTATCGGGCACGCCGTCGGTGCCGATATGCCGTCCGAGCGGGCTGGCTCCGCCGAAGAAGTAGCGCGCCATCGTCTCGTTGACGATCGCGACCCGTGGGGCGCCGAATCGATCGCGGTCGGTGAAATCGCGGCCGGCCACGATCGGGATGCCGAGCGTCGAAAAGTAGCCGGGCGACACGATGGTCGCGTTCGGGCTCATGTTCTCGCCGTCGGCGGGATGGTAGTCCTCGACGGCCACGTCGAGCTGGTCCCAGCCGCCGGAGATCGGCGAGTCCGAGGCGAGGCAGGCGGCCCGCACGTCCGGCAGCGCGCGCAGCCCATCCAGCAGGTCGCCGAAGAAGGCGCGCGCCCGCCCGGTCGGGTAGCCGTTCAACGACGGATTGATTGACGCGACGAGCACGTGGTCGCTGGCGAAGCCGAGATCGATCGCGCGCAGGTTGGCCAGGCTGCGGACGAAGAAGAGCGCCGCGACGAGCAGTGGCACGGTGAGCGCAACCTGGACCGCGACCAGTGCGCCCCGGAGCCGGCTGGTGACGGCGCCGGTCTGCTGCCTGAGCGCCGGCCCGAGCCGGGCGCGCGACGCGTCGAGAGCCGGAGCCACGCCGAACAGCACGCCGACGCCGGTGCCGACGGCGAGCAGGAAGGCGAGCACGCGCCAGTCGAGCGGAGCCTCGAGGTTGAGCCTCGCCGCCTCGGGCAGAAACCCCACCAGGACCTGCCGTCCAGTCCACGCGATGGCCACTCCACCCGCGGCGCCGGCTACCGACACGAGCAGGCTCTCGGTGATCCACTGCTGCACGATGCGGCCGCGCGAGGCGCCGAGTGCGAGCCGCATGGCCGTCTCCGCGCGACGCGCCGCCGCGCGCGAGCAGCAGGTTCGCGAGATTGGCGGCCAGGACGAGCAGCACGACGGCCGTGGCACCGAACAGCATCACGAGCGGCGTGCGCAACTCGTTCTGCAGACGTCCGAGGCCGCGGGCGCCGGGCGCCAGGGCCAGGCGCCACTCGAGGAACTCCCGCTTTTCGTACGCGCTCACGTCCGGACCGAACGCCGAGGCTTCCCGCACGCGGATGCGGTGAAAGAGCGCCCCGGCCGACGCGCTGGCTGCGGCAAGGGACACGCCCCGCTTCCGGCGCGCCATCAGCGTCAGCCAGTGATGGCGGCGGCTGGCGAGGCGCGTGGCCGGTACGGGATTGAAGATCGGCGTCTCCATCAACGGGATCTGGACGTCGACCGCGCCCGACAGGTCGAGCCCGTAGAATCCGGGGGCGGCGACGCCAATCACGGTCATCGGGTGCTCGTTGAGCAGCACCGTTCGGCCGACGATCGACGGGTCGCCGCCGAACCGCCGGCGTCAGAAGCCGTAGGTGAACACGACCAGCGGATGCCCGCCCGGAACCCGGTCGTCCTCCTGCGTGAAGAGCCGGCCGATCCACGGGCGGACGCCGAGCACGTCGTAGTAGTTCCCCGACACGAGGTCGGCCGCGACGCGCTGGTTGACGCCCCGGTCGCTCAGGTTGATCTGGGCGCCGCCACGCGCGATGACCCCCGCGAACACCTGGTTCCGATCCCGGAGGTCTTCGTACATCGGGTACGAGAAGGAGCCGTTCACGCCGAGACGCGGCTGCGTCGATCGGATGGTCACGAGCCCGGAGGGTCGTTCCACGGGCAGGCGGCGGACGAGCACGGCATCGACGAGCGAGAAGATCGCGGCATTCGCGCCGACGCCGAGCGCAAGCATCGCGACCGCGACGATCGTGAAGCCGGGCGCGCGCCCGAGCTGGCGCAGGCCGTATCGGACGTCCTGCGCCAGCGCATCGACGAACGGCAGGCCGCGGCGATTGCGCGTCCGCTCGCGCGTGGCGGCGAGGCCGCCCAGCGCGAGGAACGCCTGGCGGCGCGCTTCGCCAGGAGGCAGCCCGGCCCGCAGGTTGTCGTCGATGTGCATCTGCAGGTGGCTCGCCAGCTCCTCGTCGAGCTCGGCGTCGTCGCGATGGCGGGTGAAGAGGTCGGCGGCGCGCAGGCAGAGCGCACGCAGGCGGCGCATCAGCGCTCCTCGGGGGCGAGGAATCGCGCGACGATGGCGGTGGTGTCGCATATCACAACCTATGGGATTGCCATATGGAATCCCGGCCCGAGCCCGAAGCTCTATACGTACGCTCGGAGGTCGAAGCGCCCGCGCGCCTGGACGAGCCTCTTCCAGAGGTCGCCCCGGGTCGCGACGCGCCCCGGCACGTTCCGGACCGTGAAGTCCTCGATCCGGACGCCGCGCTCGACGTCCCGCCACGTGAGGGGCGTCGAGACGGTCGCCTGGGGCCGCGGGCGGACGGAATAGACGGAGGCGAGCGTCCGGCCCCACGCGTTCTGGTTGTAGTCGACCAGCACGCGCCCGCGCGGCCGCTTCGCCACGCGGTACTCGGCCGTGATGAGCGCGGGATGGCGCGCCGCCAGTTCCTGGGCGAGCGCCTTGGCGAAGGTCCACACCTGCTTCTGGAGCGGGCCGCGCACGATCGGGACGTAGACGTGCAGTCCCCGCGAGCCGGTCGTCTTGACCAGCGCGGGCATCTTCAGCGTCTCGAGCGCCTCGTGCACGACGAGCCCGGTCTCCCGGACGCGATCGAAGCCGGCGCCCTCGCCCGGATCCAGGTCGAAGTGCACGTAGTCGGGGCGGTCCACCTCGTCGCAGCGCGCGTACCACTGATTGAGGTCGATGCAGCCGAGGTTCACCACCCAGAGCAGCGACGCCGTGTCCTGGATCATCGGGAAGTCGATGACGCTGCCCGACCCGTGCTCGATCGAGCAGACCTCGATCCAGTCCGGGCGCGGCGCGGGCGCCCGCTTCATGAAGAAGAAGGCGCCCGCCGCTCCGTGCGGATAGCGCTTCATCACCATCGCGCGATCCTTCAGGTGCGGGAGCAGAACGTGGGAGACGTCGGCGTAGTACTGGAGGAGGTCGCCCTTGCTGAGGCCGAGATCGTCCCAGAAGACCTTGCGGAGATTGGTGAGCCGGACTTCATGCCGGTCAACCGTCAGGACGACGGTGTCCTGGTGACGCGGGATCTCGACGGGATGGCGCATGGCCGACTCTGACTGCTCATTGCTGATTGCCGATCGCCGATGGCCGGCTTATCGGGGATTCCCGGCTTCCCCTCATCGGCGCGAGCCTCGGCGGTCTCGGGCCATGGACGACGGCGCCCGCGACCGGCGCGTAGTCGAGCTCCTGGCCGGCCTGGGCCTGGCGCAGCAGCAGGCCGCCGCGGCTCATGTCGCCGCGCCCGACGAACGCCACCGGAAACACGAGCCGATCGCCGAAGATGGCCGCGAGCACCTCGACGTATTTCGGCGACGCGATGCTGCCGAGCAGCACGACCTCGCAGTCGCCGCCGATCTCCAGGGCCAGGACGCGCGCGCTCCGCTCGAGCGGGCGCCGGTATCGGACGTTGTCGACCGCCACATCGGCGTCGGCGAACGCCCGCAGCGTCCTGGCGGTCACGCGGAGGTCGGGAGGCCGCAGCCCGGCATTCGGTGTAATCACGTGCACGCCGCGTCCGACGACGGCGTTGTCCGGATCGGGCGGAGCGGCGAAGCGCTCCGCGTACGCGAGCTTGCCGCGGAAGTACAGGCCGCTGATGAAGGCGAACAGCGGCCCGAGCGGCGCGCCGTCGCGCCGGTGCAGCGCCGCGGCAAGCGGAAACCCCGCGTTGGGCGACAGCACCTGCGCAGCGCGGCGCCCCGTGCAGGTGGCGGGGGACAGGAGGAAGACCCGGGAGGGCATACAGACGATCGGGAAATTTGAGGATTTGAATCTCGCCAGTTCGACTGTATCAGATCGCATGAGATCGGCCAGAAACCGCGCCGTCCGCGAACCGGCTCCGGCACGCGGGAAAACGGGTCTCCGGTGGCCCGTCACCACAGGGCACGGCGTCACTCCAGCCCGGACTCGGCGCCTCCGACGCGATTTCCGGCCGATTTCACCCGTGCGATCTGACGAAGTCGAACTAGAACCCCCAGCGCAGCAGGATTGCGCCGACCGTGAAGCCGGCACCCACCGAGGCCAGCAGCACCAGGTCGCCCTTCTTGAGCCGTCCGGCGCACACGGCGTCGTTCAGGGCGAGCGGAATGGTTGCCGCCGTCGTGTTGCCGAACCGGTCGATGTTGATGATGACCTGTCGCTCGTCGAGCCCCAGCTTGTCGGCGGCCGACGTGATGATCCGCCGGTTCGCCTGGTGCGACACGAACAGGGCCAGATCCGACGGCGCGAGGTCGTTGCGCTCCAGGAGCCGCCGCGAGATCTCCTCGGTCTTGCGAACGGCGAACTTGAACACGCTTTGCCCGTCCTGCTTCACGAAGTGCAGGCGCTCGTCGACCGTCTCCCGCGACGCCGGGCGGAGGCTCCCGCCGGCCGGCATGCAGAGCGCCGGCCCGCCACTCCCGTCGATCTCGTGCTCGAAGTCGAGGATCGCGCCGTCGCCCGCCGGGGCCGCCGACACCACCACCGCCCCCGCGCCGTCGCCGAACAGGACGCACGTGGCGCGATCGGTGTAGTCTATGATGCTCGACATGACGTCGGCGCCGATCACCAGCGCGTGCTCGTGCGCGCCGCTCGCCACGAACTGGCTGCCGACGGTCAGCGCATAGGTGAACGCCGAACAGGCCGCGCTCACGTCGAACCCCCATGCGTGGCGCGCGCCGATCTTGACCTGCACGAGGCACGCGGTGCTCGGAAACATCATGTCCGGCGTCACGGTGCCGACCACGATGACGCCGATGTCGTCCGGCGTCAGCCCCGCGCGGGCGATGGCCGCGACCGCCGCCTCGCGCGCGAGGTCGGAGGTCCCGACGCCGGGATCGGCGACATGGCGCTCCCGGATGCCGGTCCGCTGCAGGATCCACGCGTCGTTCGTGTCGACCATCGTCTCGAGGTCCGCGTTGGTCAGCAGTCGGGGCGGCACGTAGGTGGCCAGCGAGCGGATGCCCGCCGGACGCCCCCCCACGCGCGGGGTCTTGCGATCGCCGTTCACCACAGTCGTCGGTCCCTCCCGGGCGCGTCGAGCCCGAAGTAGCCGTAAGCGCGCGCGGTCGCGACGCGTCCGCGCGGCGTGCGATCCAGGAACCCGATCTGGATCAGGAATGGCTCGTAGATGTCCTCGATGGCGTCCTTTTCTTCGCTGATGGCCGCCGCGATGCTGTTCAGCCCCACGGGGCCGCCGCCGAACTTGTCGATGATCGTCCGCAGGAGCTTGCGATCGATCTCGTCGAAGCCGTGCTCGTCGACCTCGAGCAGCTTGAGCCCGCGATGGGCGACGTCGAGGGTGATCCGGCCGTCGGCGCGCACCTGCGCGTAGTCGCGGACGCGCCGCAGCAGCCGGTTGGAGATTCGCGGCGTGCCGCGCGACCGCTGCGCGATCTCGATGGCGGCCTGGTCCTCGATCGGCACATGCAGGATCCGCGCCGACCGCCGGACGATTTCCTCGAGGTCTGCCGCCGTGTAGAACTCCAGCCGGTGGACGATGCCGAACCGCGCCCGCAGCGGCGACGTCAGGAGTCCCGCGCGCGTCGTCGCGCCGACCAGGGTGAACTTGTGCAGCGGCACCTTCACCGAGCGCGCGCTCGGACCCTGGCCGATGACGATGTCGAGCTCGTAGTCCTCCATCGCCGGATAGAGAATCTCCTCGATCGTCGCCGACATGCGGTGGATCTCGTCGATGAAGAGCACCTCGCCTTCGCCGAGATTGGTGAGGATCGCCGCGAGATCGCCCGGCTTCTCGAGCACCGGGCCGGCCGTCGCGCGCACGGGCACCCCCATCTCGTGGGCGATGACGTAGGCCAGCGTGGTCTTGCCGAGGCCGGGCGGGCCGTACAGCAGCACGTGGTCCAGCGCCTCACCGCGCTGGCGCGCCGCGGCAATCGACACCTGCAGGTTCTCGCGGACGCGATCCTGGCCGATGTAGTCGTCGAGCGCCCGCGGGCGCAGCCCCGCCTCGTACTGCGCATCTTCCTCGACGCGCGCCGCGGTGATGATGCGTGGATCGGCTGTCATCTTCACTGGCGGCGGGGCCCCACCCCCACCGCGAACTGACGCCGATGCCTCGCCTCGGAGCTCCAGGTCCTCGGCTCGGCATGGCCGCAGGCGCACATCGTCCTCATGGGCGGCGGCAGGCCAGCCCCGCCGCGAATTGACGCCGATGCCTCGCCTCGGACTTCAAGATCCTGATCCCGGCATGGCTGCAAGCGGTCCCGCCGTCACCTCGCGAGCTCTCGCAGCGCGCGCTTCAACGTCGGCTCGAAGCCTCCGTCGGGCACCGCCTGCACGGCTGCGTCCACGGCTTTCTCGGCGAGTGGCCGATGATACCCCAGGTTCAAGAGCGCCGAGAGCAGGTCGTCGTGCAGCGCGGGCGCCGCAGCTTGAACGCCGGCGCCGGCCGCCGCCACCGGCACGCGCGGCAAACGATCCTTCAGCTCGAGCACGATGCGCTCCGACGTCTTTTTGCCGACGCCGGGAATGGCCGTGAGCCGCCCGACGTCTTCCCGCTCGATGGCGCGCATCAGCTCGAGCGGCTCGATGCCCGAGAGCACCGCCAGCCCCACTTTCGGTCCGATGCCGCTGACGCCGATCAGCCGCTCGAACAGCTCCTGCTCGAGCGTGGTGGCGAAGCCGAACAGCGCGATCGCGTCCTCGCGCACGTGGGTGTGGACGCGCAGCGCGACCTCGGCGCCCGGATCGCCCAGGTCGTAAAAGGTCGACAGCGGGACGGCGAGGTCGTAGCCGACGCCGTTCACGTCGAGGACGAGCCGGTTGGGGTGCTTTTCGAGGATCCGGCCGCGGAGGAACGCAATCACGGGTGGTACTGTCGCCAGCTGGTCATGGTCCGGACACGTCTCGATCCGGCCGATGCCGGCGGGACGCCGGCGGGCGTCTGCGAATGGACATGGCAGATGGCCACCGCGAGCGCGTCGGCCGCGTCGTGCGGCGTCGGCACCTCGGCCAGGCCGAGCACCAGCTTCACCATCTGCTGGACCTGCTGCTTCTCAGCGCGTCCGTACCCGACGACCGCGCGCTTGATCTCGGCCGGCGTGTACTCGACGATCGACAACCCGGCCTCGACCGCCGCCAGCATGGCAACCCCACGGGCATGTCCGAGCTTCAGCGCGCTCCGGGCGTTGTTCGCGTAGAACAGGTTCTCGATGGCCACGCAGTCGGGACGGCAGCTCGCGAGAACGGCCGAGAGGCGGCGATGAATCTCGAGGAGCTTGTCGGGAAAGGGCGTCGCGCGCGGGCTCGCGATGGCGCCGTAGAGGACGATCCGGTGGTGCGAGCCGTCGGTTTCGACGCAGCCGTAGCCGGTTCGCTCCGTGCCGGGGTCGATCCCGAAGATCTTCACGCCAGTGACGCCTCGATCTCCTTTTCCTCGATGTCCACGTTCGACCAGACGTGCCGCACGTCGTCGTGCTCGTCGAGCGCTTCGATCAGCTTGATCATCTGCTGCGCCTGCTTGCCTTCGAGCTTCAGGTAGCTCTGAGGGAGCATCGCGATTTCGGCGGCTGCCGGCTCGACGCCGAGCCCCTTCACCGCATCCAGCACCGGCTGGAACGACTCGGGCGCCGACAGCACTTCCCAGTTCTCGTCGTCGTCCCGCAGGTCGTCGCCTCCCGCGTCGAGCACGGCCGCCATCAGATCGTCTTCCTTGGTCTGGCTCTTGGGGACGACGATGTAGCCCTTCTTGTCGAACATCCAGGCGACTGCGCCCGCCGCCGCCAGGTTGCCGCCGTGCTTTTCGAGCAGGTGGCGCAACTCGCCGACCGTGCGGTTCTTGTTGTCGGTCAGGACGTCGAGGATGACGGCCGCGCCACCCGGGCCGTACCCCTGGTACTGGATCTCCTCGTACGAGACGCCGGGCTCCTCGCCCGTGCCCCGGCGGATGGCACGATCGATGTTCTCGCGCGGCATGTTGTTGGCCTTGGCCTCAGCGACGACGGTGCGCAGGCGCGGGTTGGCATCCGGGTCGCCGCCGCCATTGCGGGCGGCAATGGTCAACTCCTTGATGATGCGCGTGAAGATCTTGCCGCGCTTGGCGTCGGCCGCGCCCTTCTTGTGCTTGATCGTGTGCCACTTGGAATGGCCGGACATCTTAGAACTCCAGAAGAATCAACGAATTCAGGACTGAAAAGTCTATCATCTTTTATTGCGCGTGGGGCCCCACCCCCACGCGCCAGTCACGCCACTGCCGGGCGGCGCTTGGCCTCGGGCGTCGATCCCGGCCGACCGTCGGCCGCGGCCGGAGGCCCGTCAGCTCCAGCCCGGCGCCGCAGCGTCTCATAGCGGCGCGTTCGTCCCCATGATTCGCCCCGGATCGATTCCCGATCGCGCCCCGCGCGCGCACGGCGGAACCATCGCATCACCCGCACGCGCCGCCTCCCGCGACGACACCGAACACGTTTCGCCGGCAGCCGACGCCGGGTGTGGGCTCGGCGGAACGCGATCGCAGTCTCGGGGCGCGATTTTTCGCGGAGTCTTCGCCTCGCATCTCGGCGCCGGCGAGACGCCGGGTCGCCGCAACGCCGGGCCGATCAACGCCCGCCCGTGGCGGCAGCGCCGGGCGCCGGCAACTGGCGGCTCGCCTGCGATCCGGCGCGCGAGCGGCGCGCGTCGTCCTTGCGTCTCGCGAGGACGATCCACACCGCTGCGCGATCGTCCCACGGGCGGCCGCGGTAATCGCCGAGAATCGTCTCGACCTCGAATCCGGCGCGTTCGAGACGGGCGCTCATCTCGGGAACGCTCAGCGTACGGAACGTCAGCGCGAACTCGTGTCGCGTGACGCGGCGGGCCCGGCGCTCGACGTAGACCTGATCGAAGATCGTCAGGCGTCGGCGCGCATCCTGCCGCACCGACTCGATGAGGGTCAGGTGGGCCCCGCGCGCACGTCCCCGCATCTGTACCCTGTTGCGGTACTCCCGCCAGTTCGGCACGTCGGGCACGAGATCGATGCCGAAGACGCCGCCGGGCCTGATGACGCGAGCGACGGCGTCGAGCGTCGCGGCGAGATCGCGTTCGCGAACGAGCGACTGGAGAATGCCGTACGGCGCGATGACCGCCTCGAACTGTCGGGCCGCGAAGGGCAACCTGCGAATGTCGGCTCGCACGAAGGCGGGAGCCGCCACCCGTGACCCGGAACGACGCCGTCGCCGCACGGCGCGGTCGAGCATCGGCGCCGATCGATCGACGCCGACGAGATCGACGCCCGCGCGAGCCAGGGGCAGCGACACGCGACCGGTGCCACAGCCGAGCTCGAGCACGCGACCGCGGACGGCTCCGGCGACCCGTCGCCAGAACGGCACGTCGCGACGCCCGACCGTCCGCGCGTTCTCCCAGTCGTAGAACGGCGCGTACTCGTCCCACCCCTGCCAGCCTTCCCGCACCCGCCCGCCGGCGCGCGGCGGGCGTTCAGCCCGTCGGGACCTCGCCATCGGACCGAGACGATATCAGATCCGCGCCCACCGCCCGGCCGCCAGATCGCGCGACCCTGACTCGCCATCGCGGCTAGAATCGGCACGATGGACGATCTGGAACGCTGGCGCGACGAGTTTCCGATCCTCTCGCGGAGCGTGTACATGATCAGCAACTCGCTCGGCGCGATGCCGCGGCGGACCGAGCAGCACCTGGCCGAGTACGCCGAGACGTGGGCGACCCGCGGCGTGCGCGCCTGGGAAGAGCGCTGGTGGGAGATGCCGGTGGAGGTCGGTAACAAGATCGGCCGGATCATCGGCGCGCCGCCCGGAACGGTCAGCATGCACGAAAACGTCACCAGCGCCCACATGGTCGCGCTGTCGTGCGTCCGTCCGGAAGGACCCCGACGGCGCCTCGTCTGCGCGGCGATGGACTTCCCGTCGATGATCTACCTGTACCGCGCGCAGCAGGCCGCCGGGTTCGAGCTGCACGTCGTCCCCTCGGAAGACGACCTCACAATCCGCACCGATCGCATGCTGGACGCGATCGACGAGGCCACGGCCGTCGTGGCCGTCTCGCACGTCCTGTTCCGCACGTCGTACGTGATGGACGTGGCGGCGATTGCGGCGCGCGCGCGCGCGGTTGGCGCCATCCTCATCGCCGACCTGTACCAATCGGCAGGCGTCGTGCCGGTGGACGTCGTGGCGTTGGGGGTCGACTTCGCCGCGGGCGGCTGCCTGAAATGGCTCTGTGGAGGGCCCGGAACCGCGTTCCTCTATACCCGGCCCGGGTTGCTGAAGGAGGCCCGGCCGTCCTTCACCGGCTGGCTTTCACATCAGGCGCCGTTTGCGTTCGACACCGGCGCGACCGAACCGCGCGCCGACGCCATGCGGATGATGAACGGGACGCCGTCGATTCCGGCCTACTATGCCGCGGTGGCCGGGCTCGACATCATCAACGACGTGGGCGTGGAGCAAATCCGCGAGAAGTCGCAGCGGATGACGGCCCGACTGCTGGAGCTCGTGGATCGGCACGGGTTTCAGTCGGCCACGCCACGCGATCCGGCTCGACTCGCAGGCACCGTCGCGGTGGACGTGCCCGAAGCCCGGGCGGTTTCGCGCACGCTCAAAGCGCGCGACTTCGTCGTCGACTACCGCCCGCCGGTCGGCATCCGCATCTCGCCGCACTTCTACAACACCTTCGACGAGATCGAGCGCATCATGGCGGAGATCGCGTCGATCGTCGAACGGCGCGACTACACGGAGGCCACCGGCTCGCTCGTCACGTAGGATGAACGGCAGGCATCCGCGATCGTGCCGGACGGCCGGCACCCGGCGCCGGCGCACGGCGGCGAGCTGGACCCGGGTGGATTCGTTCTCGGGGGCCATAGCCGAGGCCGAAGGTTGCGGGTGCCCTCCACCCGAACACGGTTGGTCGCGTCGAGATCCGACACTTTCATCGGACCGGCCTTGGAAAGAGCCGTCAGCCGCCCGCGACGAAGATCCTCATGGTCCCCTCCCCTTCTTATTTTGAGACGAGGCAGGGAGGCCGGATTGTGACAAGCGGGCGAGCAGTGCCGGACAGACGGAGCCTGGAGCGAGCCCGCCTGCGCCTCAGTCTGAAATTGCCAGCTCGCCGGGGACGATCGGACGGGTCCGCGGGAGCCTGCCGAGCTTTGCAAGATTCCCGACAAACGCCAGGATGGCCACGAACACGGCCAGCTTGAACGTGTCCGCCACCCGGCTGTGCGGCAGGATCTTCCAGAGCAGCCACAGCACGGGCTGCGCCCAGCAGACTGCCCAAACCGAGCCGTAGAAGTAGCGTCGCTCGTGCCCTTCGCCCCTGGTCGAGGCCTTGACCCGGGGCAGCCACCCGAGCGCGCCGAGAAGCCAGATGGTGCCGGCCAGGGGGAAGTAGGCGTACCGGTAGATCTGTTTCAAGTACCAGTGACCGATGAAGATCGCCACGAGGAGGCCCGCGACATTGAGAACGGCGAAGGTGACGACCTCGCTCCAGGCGAACGTATAGCAGACGCGCCGGTACAGCGGATTGGGCCGGTCCTCGGTGAAGCGGATGATGTACGGCCTCGGCTCGACGCCGGGCAGACGCCCGCGAAGCCCCGCGATCGCGGTGCCGACGAGCACGGCCCCCAGCCACAGGACCATCCGCGCGTCGAAGCCGCGCTCGAACAGGTCGAAGGTGAGCGGCCCGGGCGCGATGAAGAACACGAAGATCCAGATGGGCCAGTGATTGAACCGGTAGTGAAGTTTGTTGTACTCGCGGATCTTGCGGTGCGTGTCGTACTCGACAGGAATCGCGGCCACCGATCGTGAACCTCTCTCGGACGGACGACCCTATGGCCGAGGCGTGGTGCGCCTGCGCCTCGACGAAGCCCTCGAGGACCGAGTATAGCGGCGCCGCGATTTCGTCGCCACACGCGACAACCGTGTCGGTGCCGGCTCGGGCCGGATGGCCGGAGTCTCGCCCCACATCCCCCGACGGAACGTCTGCGCCTCGGCCTCGGCGCGCCGCAACTCGTCGAGCCGTGCCAGCGGCAGTCGCGCGCTGATCCGCGCCAGACCTTCACGCACGAGCACCGCGTTGACGAACAGGCCGTCTTCGCGGAAGACGTAGGCGAGGTGACGGTTGTACTTGTCGAGCGGCGCGCCGTCCTGCTCGAGCCGCACCCACCGGTGCAGCACGAGCGCGGCAAGGCGGGCGCGCGCTTCGTGCCCGAATGGCGCGGCCGTGTCGAAGCCGTGCTCGACTTCCGGCGCGTCGATGCCGAGCAGCCGGACGCGGCCGACCGTCGCGACCTGGATGGTGTCGCCGTCGAGCACCGCGCGCACGAGCAGCGGCTCGGAACGCGGCATGGTGGCAGAAACGGCCGCCGCTGCGGCAACCAGAGCGATCAGAAACTGCATTCGCGAATCCCTCGTCAAGGAGTTGCCGGAATCGCAAATGCGTGGTGCAAGGATGCGGCCCGCGGCCGCGGGGATTCACCCGACGAACTTGTAGCCCAGACCGTGGACGGTCACGATGTATTCCGGCGATCGCGGGTTCCCCTCGATCTTCTGGCGCAGGCCGGCGACGTGTACGTCCACGGTGCGCGTCAAGGGCGTCTCGTCGTACCCCCACACGTCGGCGAGCAGCTCCTCGCGCGACAGGGTGGCGCCGCGGTGCGCGAGGAAGTGTCGCAGCAGCTTGAATTCCCGTGCGGAGAGCTCCACGGCCTCGCCGCGGCGCGTGACCTCGGCCCGGCGCAGGTCGACGACGACGTCCCCGAACCGATAGACGGCGCCGCCGGCCTGCGGACCCGATCCGCGGCGCCGGAGCAGCGCCTCGAGCCGCGCCGTCAGCTCGATGGTCTCGAAGGGCTTCGTGAGGTAGTCGTCAGCGCCCAGCTTCAGGCCCACCACGCGATCCACCACCTGTCCGCGCGCCGTCAGCATCAGGATCGGCGTCGTGACGCCCCGCTGCCGGACCGCCCGGCAGACGTCGAAGCCGCTCATCTTCGGCAGCATCACGTCGAGCACGATGACGTCGTGCACGCCTGCCGCCGCTCGCTCGAGGCCGGCTTCGCCGTCAGCCGCCGTGTCGACGTCGTAGCCCTCGCTCGCCAGGCGATCGCCCAGGGTGAGCCGCAGGCCCGGTTCGTCTTCGACGACTAGGACGCGCGGCCGGATCTCCGCCCCAGGGGTCATGCCGGTCAGCCTCGCGGCTGTGAAACCGCGAGCGTTTGGGGTTCGCCCTGCGGCGGATCGGCATGACGCCCCAGATCGACGGTGACCGTGGTGCCTTCGCCGGGGCGGCTGTCGATCCGGATGCGGCCGCCGTGGGCGGCCACCACGTGTCGGACGATGCTCAGGCCGATGCCGCTGCCGCGGACCTGGGCGTCGGCGGCACGCCGGCCGCGGAAGAACGGCTTGAAGACATGCGGCAGGTCCGCCGCGTCGATGCCGAGGCCGCGGTCCGTGACCCGCACGCGCAGCATCGGCTCCAGGAATTCCACCGTGACGTCCACCGGGTCGCCGGCAGCGCTGTACTTGACCGCGTTGCCAATCACGTTGTGGAGCGCGGAGCGGAGCGCCTCGGCGTCGCCCGGGACCTTTGGCAGGCCGGAGGGAATCGACAGCCGAATGGTGCACGCCCGGTCGCCCGCTTCGGCGCGTACGGCCGAGACCGCGTCCTCGATAATCCGCCCCAGGTCGACCGGGCCTACCGCGCTCGGCGCAGCGCCCGACTGGATGCCCGCGAACGTCAGCACGCGCTCGATCATCCCGGACAATCGGTGCCCCTCGGTGCCGATGAGCGCGCCGTACTGCCGGACCTGATCCGAAGACGCGATGACGCCATCAGCGAGGTTCTCGCCGGCCGAGCAGATGACGGCGAGCGGAGTGCGCAGCTCGTGGGAGACGGCGGCGACGAACTCGAGCTGCTGGCGCGCACTCCGCTGCTGCCGCGACGCGGACGCGAGGACGAGCGCGAAGCTCGCGGCAAGCAGCAGCAGCACGCCGAATCCGACCGCGAGGTTCCGGCGGCGCGACTGCTGCACCAGCGCTTCGAGCGAGCCGCCCACGCACCGCAGTCGAAGCTGCCACGCGCCGGCGTCCCATCCAGCCAGCACGACATGGCCGCCCGCGACCTTCCCGGCGCGCCGCACGATGGTGATGGCGAGGTGGCGGTCGTCGCCCGGATGACCGGCGGCGTCCGCCTCGTGCGCCAGGACCGAGGTGCCCTCGAACCGTGGACCGAGCAGCCCGCCGACCCGATCCGCCGTCGTCGCTTCGACCGGCGCCTCGCCCGGCGTAGTGTAGACCACGACCGACGGATCGTCGCGGCGAACGATCGTCGCGACGTAGGCCGCGTCGGATCCGCCGCCGAAGTATTTCGCCGCAAGCGGCGTCACGACGTCGCGCAGGATGACCGCCGCGTCGAGCGCGACGACGATCGATCGCGGCGGGCCGTCGGGATCCGGGAGGTACGCGAAGGTGGACCCGTCGCCGACCCTGCGGACGCGCGGGACCGGCACGATGATGGCCGGCATCGACGGCTCCACGATCGCTGCGGCCAGCAGTGGACCCGGAGTGGGCCCGAACGGCGGGCGCGAGCCGAGCATCAGTCGCCAGCGCTGAAGGGCCGGCGGCCAGGCCGCGGGCTCGAGCGCCCACGACGCGCGGGCGTACTGCCGGATCGAAGCGCCCTCAGGCGCCGCGTCGACCACGTAGACGCCGGCGATCAACGCCGAGGCGTCGGGCTCGGCGCGCCACTCGTCGAGCGCGTCGCCCACGGCGCCCGCCGGATCATCGTGCGACACCGCCGATCGCTGAAACACGAGGAAGAGCCGGGTGATCTGGCGGTCGACGGCGTCGGTGAAGTCGACGGCGCGCGTCTCGAGGGTGGCACGCATCCGCTCGCGCTCGGCCGCACTGACGTCGGTCAGCCAGCGGTACTGCAGCGTCCCGAGCACGACGAGCAGCACGAGCAGTGCCAGGCCGGTAGCGCCCTGCCAGGGGATCCGTCGGGCCATCAGGATCACTGTACGCGAACACGGGCAGCCGGCAAGAGCCGCTTTACATTTCTTACAGAACGATTGCCCGTCGATAACAACTTGCCGCGTGTTCGTTCGTCATACTCACGCGAGGGACAACGCGGGAGTCGGCGCTCGAGCGCGAGGGACACCGTCAGTTCGGCCAGGCGAGCAGGGATCGAGCCCCGCACAGGGACACCCGAGCGCGAGAGTCTACGCTCGAGCGCGAGGGACGCCGTCAGTTCGGCCAGGCGAGCGGGGGTGGGGCCCCGCGAGCAGTTGAGAGTGAGGCAACCATGCAGTGGATCTGGACGGCTCTGAGCGTCCTGATGCTGACGCTGGCGAGCGTCGGCGCGCAGATTTCCGGCGACGCGCACGCCGTCGACCTCCTGAACCAGGCCCGCGCCGCGCTGGGCGGCGAGGCACGGCTCGCGCAGGTGACCGGGCTCTCGTGCGCCGGCACCTACACCCGCGAGGTCGGAGACCGCCAGGTCTCGGGCGAGCTGACCATCGACCTGCAGCTCCCGGACAAGATGCTGCGGACCGACTCAATGAACCCGATGGGCGACGCGACGATCACGGTCGAGCAGGGCTTCAACGGCGACACGCTGCTCCGCCATTCGGCGACGCGCGGCGGCGGCCCGAACATGATGATCCGGCTCGCCGGGCCGAGCTCGCCCGACGCGCAGGCCCAGATGCTGAAGACCGTGAAGGCCGACGCCGCGCGCCTCACGCTGGCGATGCTCCTGTCCGCGCTGCCCTCCCTTCCCCTCGAAGCGTCCTTCGCCGGCGAGGCCGATGCGCCCGACGGCACCAGGGCCGACGTCGTCGACGCCAGGGGGCCGGGGAGCTTTGCGGCGCGTCTCTTCCTCGACCAGTCGAGCCACCGGCCGCTCATGCTCACCTACCGTGGTGTCGCCCCGCGCATCGTCATGTCGAGGCAGCGCGTCGAGGGGCCGCCGCCCGGCGCGGAGCACATGAAGGAAGCCGAGCGACAGGTCGAAGCCGGCGCGCCGCCGGAGATCGTCGACATCAACATGTATTTCGACGACTACCGCCAGGAGAGCGGGATCTGGCTTCCGCATCGCGTCTCGCGGTCGATTGCCGGCAAGCCGAACGAGGAGTGGACGTTCAAGACCATCGCCGTCAACCCGGCGTTCAAGGCCGACACGTTCGAGCCCAAGCCGTGAAGAGCCTGTGGCTCACCGCCGCGGCGGCGCTGATCGCGAACGTGGCGGCCGGCGCTCAACCCGGCGGCCTGCGGGTCACGGTGGTCGACCCCAGCGGCGCGGTCATCGTCGGAGCGCAGGTGAGTATCCGGCCGTCCGAAGCGGATTCGGTCGCCGGCACGGCGTACCTGCCGACCGACGGCCGTGGCGAGGCGTCGTTTGCGGAGCTCGCTCCCGGCCGCTACGTGATTCACGTCGAGGCGAAGGGCTTCGAGACGACTGAGGTGTCAAACGTGCGCGTCCGCGCGGGAGACACCCATCGCACCGTCAAGCTGGCGATCGCGAAGATCGCCGAGCAGGTGGACGTGGGGCGGGATCCCCGCGAGCGTGCGAGCGACCCGCGCAGCGACGCGTTTGCGACCGTGCTCGGGGAAGCGCAGATTCAGGAGCTGCCCGACGATCCCGACGAGATGGAGCAGCAGCTCAAGGACATGGCCGGGCCGGGCGCCGTCATCCGCGTGAACGGCTTCCGCGGCGGCAAGCTGCCGCCCAAGAGCCAGATCCAGCAGATCCGCTTCCACCGCAACATGTTCGCCGCGGACATGCACGAGCCCGGCTTCATTTCCATCGACATCATCACCAAGCCGGGCTTCGACGCCTGGCGCGGCGCCGCGAATCTCGGGATCCGCGATTCGGTCCTGAGCGCCCGCAACGCGTTCGCCCCGGAGAAGCCGGACGAGCGAAACGAGCGGGCCGGCTTCTCGTTGAGCGGACCGCTGAGCAGGCAGAAGTCGTCGCTCGCGCTGTCGGTGGACGGCCTCGACGCCTTCGACGCGCGGACGATTGTCGCCGCGCTTCCCGACGGCCGGTTCGCCGGCTCCATCCGCCGGCCCGACCGGCAGCTCAACGTGACGGCGCGCCTCGAGCAGGCGCTCGGCAGGTCGCAGGTGCTCCGGGCCGAGGTCCAGCGGAACCACACGTTCAACGACAAGCTCGGCATCGGCGACTTCGACCTCGAGGAGCGTGGCTACCGCCAGACGAGGGATGAGACCATCGCGCGGCTGTCCTCCTCGGGATCGATTCGCACGGCGCTCTTCAACGAGTTCCGGTTCCAGTGGCGATCGCAGGCGACGGCAATCGATCCCGTCACGACGGCGCCGGCCGTGCTGGTGTTGAACGCGTTCGATGCCGGCGGCGCCCAGATCTCGGGCACGACACGCGTGACCGACTTCGAGGCGGCGGACAACCTGGACGTCGCGGTCGGCCACCACGCCATCCGCACCGGGCTGCTGGTGGAAGGCGGCCGCTCTCGCACCGACCAGTTCCGCAACGGCACGGGCACGTTCATTTTCGCCAGCCTCGCCGACTACGTTGCCGGCCGGCCCACGACGTTCACCGAGAACGTCGGGAATCCGCTGGTCGTGGTCGGCAACCTGCAGGCAGGCGCGTACCTCCAGGACGACGTGCGCGCGACGAAGGACCTGACGGTCAGCTTCGGCCTCCGTCAGGAAATCCAGACGCACGTCGGCGGTCTGCACGTGGCGCCGCGCGGCGGCATCGCCTGGTCGCCGTCGCGCAGCGGGACGACGACCCTTCACGCCGGCGGCGGCGTCTTCTACGACTGGTTCGATGCGGACGGCTACGAGCAGGCGGTGCAGCTCGACGGAACGCACCAGGAGACGAACACCATCGTCCGGCCCGGCTACCCCGATCCGGCGACCGGCGGCCTGGCGCTCGCGCTGCCGCCCGGCCGGGTGCAGATTGCACCGGACCTCGACCAGCCGGCGCTGCGGGAGACGATCGTGGGGGTCGAGCAGGTCCTGCCGGGCAGCGTGCGGCTGAATGCGATGTATCTCCACCGGCGCGGCGTTCACCAGCTGCGCGGCGTGGACGTCAACGCCCCGGTGCCGGGCGGCGGCCGGCCCGATCCGTCTGCCGGACCCGTCACCGAGATCGAGTCGATCGCCGGATCCCGGTTCGACGGGCTCACCATAAACGTGAACTACGCCAGGCCCGAGAAGCGCATCTTCGTCGCGGCGAACTATTTCCTCTCACGATCGCTCAACGAGTCCGACTCGCCCTTCAGCCTGCCGGCCGACAACTTCGATCTCGGCGCGGAGCGGGGACCGGCACCCAACGACGCACGGCATCGATTCATGAGCCTGGCGAACTTCCCGCTGTGGCGGCATCTTCGCGTGGGGACTTCGGTCCGGGTGCAGTCAGGGCTTCCCTACAACGTCACGACCGGCCGGGACGACAACGGGGACACGGTCAGCAACGATCGTCCGGCTGGCGTCACCCGGAATACCAGGCGCGGCACGGCGACCGTCAACGTCGGCGCCCGTCTGAGCTGGGGTATCGGCTTCGGCGGCGCCGCGCCGCCTCCCTCCGGCCCGCGCGTCCGCATCGTCCGCGGCGGCGACGCCGATCCGCTGAGCGGCATGTCAGGCCTCGACGCCAACCCGAAGCGGTACGGGCTCGAGCTGTACGTGCAGGCCTACAACCTGCTGAATCACGTGAACGCGCTGAACTTCAGCGGGGTGCTCTCGTCGCCCTTCTTCGGTCAGCCCACGTCGGCCGCTCCGCCGCGCCGCGTCGAGGTGGGCGCCCGCTTCACGTTCTGATCGAACGCTCGGGAGCGCGAGGTTTCACCCGAAGGACCGTGACACCGTGTGAAGCGCAATCCCGATCGCGACCGCGACATTCAGCGAATCGACTTCCGCGAGGATCGGGATGCGCACCCGGACGTCGGCGGCGGCTTCGGTTTCCGCGCCGAGGCCCGTGCCTTCGGCGCCCGCCACGATGGCGAGCTTCGCCGACTTCCTGCGTGCTGCGAACCGGTCGAGATCCTCGCCAGGCCGACGGGGCGTGAGCGCGACGATCTCGAAGCCCGACTCGCGCAACCGCTCGAGGGCCGCGCCCCAGTCTTCCGCCCGCGCGAACGGCACCCGCAGCGTGGCCGCCATCGACGTGCGGATCGCCTTTCGATACAGCGGATCGCAGCAGGTCGGGCTGAGCAGAATCGCGTCGGCGCCGAATGCGGCCGCGTTGCGGAACGCCCCGCCCACGTTGTCGGCGTTCGAGATGGCCTCGAGCGCCAGCACGAGCCGGGTGCCACGAAGCACGTCGTCGAGCCTCGTCGGCGCGGGGCGCTCGGCGAGCGCCAGACAGCCCCGGTGGATGTTGTGGCCGGTCAATCCCAGAAACCCGTCGGCGCGGCAGACGTAGATCGGCACGCTCCCGGCGAGGCGCTCCAGCACCGGCTGCAGGCTGCGCCGCGCAGCCTCGCTCACGAGCACGGATCGGATCGCGCACCGGCCGTCGGCGATGACCCGCTCGACGACCCGTCGCCCCTCCGCAACGAACAGGCCCTGGCGGCGGACGAGCTCCGGATCGGCCACCTCACGATAGGAGGCCACGCGGAGGTCGTCGATCGAGTCAATCAGGACGATGGACATCCGACCCGGAAACCGGTGCGGCGCCTCACCCGCCTCCCTGACGGATGATGACGACGTCGAACCAGCGGCTCGCGTGGTCGACGCGCCCGAGCGCGGCGCTGTATGTCCGGTACCCCGCGTGAGTCGCGCGAAGGGGCGGCAGCGTGCCGCAGCAGAGGCCGTCGATTTCGTAGAGACCGTCGGTGTCGGAGGTGGCCGACCTGGAGCCGACCGACACCAGGACGCCGGCGAGCGGCCGCCCCGTGCAGCCGTCGATGGCCCGCCCGGTCAGGAGGCCCTGGCTGCCCGGCCGCGCAACCGGAATCCTGAGGACGTTGTCGCCCGTCAGGACCGAGATGTCGCCGGTGACCAAGCCGGCCCGGACGGGCGCCAGCGACAGCGACTGCGGCCCCGCCGTGGTGCCGACAATCGAGAACGAGCCGTCGCTCGACGTCATCGCCGAACCCGCGCCCAGACCGAGAAGTGCACCGGCGACCGGCATGCCGCCGTACGTCACGATGCCCCGCACGTTGGCGGACCCCGTGAAATCGAGTCCGGCGCAGGCGCGGCCGGCGGGCGAGGCGCCGCAGGCGGCGAGCAGCAGCGCGAGAAGGAGACCGGGAAGGCGCGCGGCTCCACGCATCGCCGCCGATTGTACCGCAACCGCTTCGCCGCCGGGCGGCCGTTTACTCCTGTCGCAGCGCCCGCGACGGCTCGACGCGCGCGGCGCGGATGGCCGGCGCGGCGCAGGCGGCGATCGCCGTCGCCGCCAGCAGCGCCGGTGCCAGGACGAAGGTGACCGGATCGAGCGCGGTCACCCCGAACAGGAGCGTCGACAGGAGGCGGGTCAGCGCCGCCGATGCGGCAAGGCCGATTGCGACCCCGACGGCCGCTATCCGGAGGCCAGTGCCGATGACCAGTCGCATGACGTCCACGGGCTGGGCGCCGAGCGCGGTCCGGATACCGAACTCGCGCGTGCGCTGGCCGACCGCAAACGCCAGGACGCCGAACACGCCGACGGAGGCGAGCGCGAGCGCGACGGCTGCAAAGACGCCCACGACCCCGGCACGGAATCGGGGCGTGGAGGCGGCCTCTGCCGCCACCTCCTCCATCGTCCGGACGCGAGTCACGGGCTGGTCCTTGTCGACGCGGGCAATCGCCGCCTTCACGGCGGGGACGAGCGCGAGCGGCTCGCCCGCCGCGCGTACTACGACCGCGGCCGAATACCACGCGTTCTGCGTGATGGGCACGTAGATCTCGATCGCATTCGCCTTCTCCCCCGGCCCGTCCACCTTGACCTGGCCGCTTACGCCGACCACGCGGCGGACGACGGGAGTCGGTCCCCGGTCGTCCATGGCGTTGACACTGACGAAGGCGCCGAGCGGGTCACGTCCGTTGAGGTACTGCCGGGCGAATTCCCGGTTGACGATGCACACGGGTTCGGCGGCCGCTGTGTCGGATTCGGCAAACGGCCGTCCCTCCAGCACGGGGATCCCCAGCGTCTCGAAGTAGCGCGCTCCGACGATCTGGTAGTGCACGGCCGGCAGGTGGTTTTCGTCCGGGCCGGACGTGCCGACCACATGAAACCCCTGCCCGATGTCCCAGCCGTCGAGCGGCAGGCTGCCCCCGAACGCCATCATCGTCATGCCGGGCAGCGATTCCACTTCGCGCTCGATCGATTGATAGAACCGGCGGCGCGCCGGCTCGCTCCCGTAGCGCGTGAACGGCAGGGTGAGGTGCAGCGTCAGCACGTTGCTGGCGTGGAACCCCGGATCGACGCGATCCAGCTTGAGGAGGCTCCGCAGGAGCAGCCCGGCGCCCGACACCAGGAGCACCGCTGCCGCGATCTCGGCCACGGCCAGCGCGGTTCGGACGCGGCTGAGAAGGGGCGTCACCGAGCGGCCGCCCGCGCCGAGGGTTTCCGCCAGCGGCGCGCGGGCCGCCTGCCACGCCGGGGCGAGGCCAAACAGCAGCGCCGTCACGATCGTCGCCGCGGCCCCGAAGGCGACGACGCGGGCGTCGAAGGCCAGCGAGATTGCGGACGGCAGCGCGTCCTCGGGCATCAGGGCGGGCGCCACGCGCACGGCGATCCATGCGAGCGCGAGCCCGACGGCGCCGCCGAGCGAAGCCACGAGCGCGCTCTCGGTCAGCAACTGGCGGACGATGCGGCCCCGGCTGCCGCCGAGGGCGGCGCGAACGGCCATCTCGCGCGTCCGCCCGATGCCCCGGGCGAGCGACAGGTTCGCCACGTTGGCGCAGGCCATCAAGAGCACGAAGGCGACGATTCCGCCGAGCACCAGGGACGTGACGCGCAGGTCGTCGGACACCATCGCCTGATGCAGCGGGTCGACGGTGACGTTCCAGTCCTTGTTGGTGTCGGGCCAGGCGCGCGCGAGGTCGTCGCCGACCGCCCGCATGTCGGCGCGGGCCCGGGCGAGCTCGACGCCCGGCCGCAGGCGGCCGATCACCTGCATGTAGTGCTCGGCGCGCTGCTCCGGGCTGCGGCGCGGCACGAAGAGCGTCCACATCTCGCTCGTGAAGAAGATCTGGAAGCGGGCGGGCACGATCCCGATCACGGTGTACGGCTCCTGATCGAGCGTGAGCGTTCGACCGACGAGCGTCGGGTCCGAGCCGAACCGGCCGCGCCAGAGCCGCTCGCCGAGCACGACGACCCGCGCGCGGGAAGCCGCGTCGGAGGCGACGAAGGTGCGGCCCGCGATCGGCCGGACACCGAGCACGTCGAAGAACGCCGCGGTGACCGCCTGGCCCTCAACCCGCTCGGCGCCGCCGCCGGCACCGGTCAGCGTGCGCGCGCCGCCCGCGACCGCCGCCATGGCGGCGAACGAGTGGTTCTGCTCGCTCCAGTCGAGAAAGTTGAGTGGCGACACGCGGTTGCGCGGCCTGAGCGGCGTGCGCTCCCACAGCATCGTCAAGCGGCCGGCGGCCGGGAACGGCAGCGGGCGGATGAGCGTGGCGTCGACGAGGCTGAAGATGGCCGCCGCGGCGGCGACGCCGATGGCTACGACGACGACGGCAAGCGTCGTGAATCCGCGCGCTTTGCGAAGGCTGCGGGCGGCGAGGCGGAGGTCCTGCCAGAAGTCGGTCATGTCCCGCTTAGACGAGATTCGGCGGCAGGGCGTTAGGCACCCACGCGCTCAGTACTGGCGGAACGTGAGGTTGAAACGCCCGGCCATGGCGAGCGCCTCCGGCGCCGAGCGCGGCACGATCCGCGACACGCCGTGATAGCGCAGCCGGGCGGGACCGCCGAACACGAACGCGTCCCCGGATGCGAGGAGCCGCGACTCGACCGGATCCCGGCGCTTCAGGCCTCCGAAGAGGAATCGCGCGGTGTCGCCGAGCGAGACCGACACCACGGGAAGCCCCGCGGCAATCGACTCCGGGCTCTCGTCCTTGTCCTGGTGCAGCCCCATGCGGCCGTCGGCGTCGTAGTAGTTGAGGATGCACAGGTCCGCCTCGAGACGCATCCCGGCCGACTCGGCAATCTCGGCTGCCAGCGCGGCGAACGAGCGCGGCAGGGGCGGCGGAGGCAGGCCATCGAAGTCGCGGCGCGTCGGCTCGTACTGGTAGGTCTGCCCGTTCCAGTGCCGGCCCAGGCACAGCATCCGCACGCGCATCCGGCCGCCGCCACGGACGGTCGGCACGTAGGCGGGCACGAGGCCGTCGACGAGCGCGCGGCATTGCTCGGCCAGCTCGACCTGGTGCGCCATCGGCAGCCAGGCCGGAAAGTGAAAGGCGCCGGGAGCGATCTCTGGCATTTTGGTGGCAGGCGCGACCTCCCCTGCCTGCCGCGCCCGTCCGTACGTTACCATCTGGCGCCTATGTCGCGGCTGAGTCGTGCGGTTCTGGCTGCCCTCGTCGGGCTGGCGCCGATCCTCGCCCCCCCGCCGGCGTCGGCGCATCCGGCACCTTTCAGCTATATCGACGTCGTTGTCGCCGACGGGGCCGCCGACGTGACGGTCGTCGCGCATGTGTACGACCTCGCTCACGATCTCGGGCTGCCCTCGCCGGACGTCCTTCTGGACCGGACGAGGCTCGCGGCGCGCGCAGACGATATCGTGAGACTGATCGCGCCGCGATTCAGGATCGAGGCCGGCGGCCCTCGATTCGCCTGCCGTGCGATCGGCGGCGTGGAGCTTTTGCCCGAGCGCCAGTCGGTGCGGTCCCGTTTTGTCTGCCAGGGGCCGGAGGCGGGCGCCGTGACGGTGCGCGCCCTGATGTTCGCCTACGACGCCAACCATCAGACGTTCCTGAACGTTTACGAGGATGGGACGCTCCGCACACAGTCGATTCTCGACGCCGGCCATCCCGCCGTCGAGTACTTCCGCGGCACCCGCCAGGGCGTGCTCGCCGTCGTCGGCAAGTTCGTTCCGGCGGGCATCCATCACATTCTGATCGGCCCTGACCACCTGCTGTTCCTTCTCGGGCTCCTGCTGCTCGGGGGCACCGTGCGCCAGCTGCTCGTCGTGATCAGCTCGTTCACGGTGGCGCACAGCATCACCCTGTCGCTGGCGGCGCTGAACCTCGTGACGCCGCCGGCGCGTCTAATCGAGCCGGCGATAGCCCTGAGCATCGTCTACGTCGGCTTCGACAACCTGCTCGTGCGCGGCGGGCGGGACGT
Source organism: uncultured Acidobacteriota bacterium (assembly GCA_963840225.1). Taxonomy (GTDB): domain Bacteria; phylum Acidobacteriota; class Vicinamibacteria; order Vicinamibacterales; family CAVVIG01; genus JBLMXQ01. The sequence continues at coordinate 680,546 of CAWIYH010000002.1, read as the reverse complement.
GCGGGGGTGGATCGCACTCGGTTTCGGGCTGATCCACGGCTTCGGATTCGCCAACGTGCTGCGCGAGATGGATTTGCCCGCTCGCGCGCTGGGCTGGTCGCTGTTCTCGTTCAACGTCGGGGTGGAGATCGGCCAGCTGTTCGTCGTCGTCGTCGTTGCCTCGGCGCTCGCGGCGCTTCGTCGCCGGAGCGAGTGGGCCGGCCGTACGCTCGCCCTGGCCGGGTCGCTCGTCGTGATCGCCGCCGGCGCGTTCTGGTTCATCGAACGGGTGTTCTTTCCTGGAGGGATGTCATGAAACGGGGCACAGTGCTGGGCGCGCTCTTCGCCGTCGGCGCGCTGTCGCTCGGCGTCGCGGCGTATCAGGGCCAGCCGCAGGGGCCGAAGACGGTCGAAGTCGAGAAGGTCCGGGACAACCTGTACATGTTGAAGGGAGGCGGCGGGAACACGGCGGTGTTCGTCGCCTCGAACGGCGTCGTGGTCGTGGACACGAAGCTGCCCGGATGGGGGCAGCCGATCCTCGACGAGATCAAGAAGCTCACTGACAAGCCGGTCACGACGATCATCAACACGCACACGCATGGCGACCACGTCAGCGGGAACGTCGAGTTCCCGGCGACCGTGGACATCGTCACGCAGGAGAACACCGCCGCGAACATGAAGAAGATGATGTCGCCGCCTGGCATGCAGGCGCCCCCGAATGTCTTCCAGGCGAGCGGCGGGAAGGGCATGCCGAAGCGGACGTTCAAGGACACCATGTCGCTGATGAGCGGCAACGACCGGATCGAGCTGCACTACTTCGGCCGCGGCCACACGAACGGCGACGCGTGGGTCGTGTTCCCCGCGCTGCACGTCGTGCACGCGGGCGACATGTTCGCCGGCAAGGCGCCGCCCCTCATCGACACGAACAACGGCGGGAGCGGCGTGGACTTCCCGAAGACCCTGTCGAAGGCGTACGCCAGCATCAAGGGAGCCGAGACGATCATCACCGGCCACAGTACGCTGATGACGTGGGCCGACCTGAAGGAATTCGCCGACTTCAACAAGGACTTCCTCGACTGGACCGAGGGACAGATGAAGGCCGGCAAGAGCATCGACGACGCGGCTGGCGCCTATCAGGTGCCGGCGAAGTATGCCGGCTACACCGCCCAGCCGGCGCGCGTGAAAGCGAACGTCACCGCGATCTACGCGGAGCTGAAGAAGTAGGCCCCCGGCCGCACGCGGCGCAGGGCGTCCAGGCTGTGCCCTCGACCTGGACGCCGTGCCGCCGCGCCTCTTCCAGCGTCGCCTTCCCCACCAGCGGCCCGATGATGGCGCGCGGCGGACCCGAGACGACCGCGCTGGCCGCACCACGGCCGCGACGCGCTCGCCGGGCGCCGCCTCCCTCAGCAGCGCCCCGCCCCGGCGTCCAGATCGGCACCGTGAAATCCGATCGGGCATTTCCCTCGGCGCAGGTTCACGCGTCGTAAGGGCTGGCCCCGGCGCCCGAACCAGCCTCCGCCGCATGGTCAAGCTCCCGGGAGAAGCCGGCGGCGTCCGACGACGGCCCCGGCTTTCTGCTGGACATGGACCGGCGATCGGGTCTACAAAGTAGACTCATATGCCGCCTGCCTATCTCGGCGAGTTCGAGCAGCAGATCCTGCTGGTGATCCTGCGCCTCGGTCCAGGCGCGCACGCGCCTGACATCGCCCGCGAACTCGAGTCGCGGGCCGGCCGCAGGGTGACGCGCGGCGCCCTCTATACGACGCTCGACCGTCTCGAGACCAAAGGGCTGGTCCGGTGGAAGCTCGCGCCCGGCGGGTCCGCTCGCGAGGGCCTGCCGCGGCGCCGCTACATCGTGACGAGCGCCGGCCTCGCCGCACTGCGGACGTCGCGCGACGTCCTGCACCGCCTCTGGCAGGGCGTCGAGCACGTGCTCGGGGAGCCGAACGCATGAAGCTCCCGCGCACGGCCCGCGGGCTGCTCGAGCGCACGCTGCCCCGCGACGTGCGGGGGCAGACGATGCTCGGCGATCTGATCGAGGAGCTCGGGACCCGTCCCCGCGATGTTGGCGGACGCTGGTGGTGCTGGCGTCAGACGATCTCGCTCTCCGCTCGGTACGGCTGGCGGCGCCTCCGGCGCCTCGACGGCGACGATCCCGCACGGAAGGAGAACCGGCACATGCTGCTCGACACGCTCCGTCAGGATCTGCGATACGCGGTGCGCTCGTACGCGAAGGCGCCCACGTTCACCGCGGTGGTTTTGGTGACGCTCGCGCTCGGCATCGGCGCGTCCACGGCCATTTTCTCGCTCGTGAACGGCATTCTGCTGCGGCCGCTGCCGTATCCCGAGCCGGATCGGCTCGTCTACCTGAACGAGTCCGGATCCGGCGGGTCCGGCATCTCGGTCTCGTGGCCGAACTTCGTCGATTGGCGCGTGCGCCAGCATTCATTCGAGGCGCTGGCGCTCTCGCGAAGCCAGTCGCTGACGCTGACCGGGACCGAGCGCGCGGAACGAGTGGTCGGCCGCCGAGTGACCGGCAATTTCTTCGACGTCCTCGGCGTCAGGGCGCCTCTGGGGCGGCTCTTTACCGACGAACAGGATCGCGCCAGCACGCCGGCCGTCGTGGTCGTCAGCGACCGGTTCTGGCGAGAGCATCTGGGTGCCGACCCCGGCGCTCCCGGCCGAGCGCTCACGCTCGACGGCCGGCCGTACACCGTGATGGGGGTGCTCCCGCCGGGGTTCCGATACCTCGCGCGCGACGACGACGTGTTCGTGCCGATCGGCCTGTGGGTCGCGACCAACCCGTACCTCCTCGATCGCGGCAACCATCAGGGCTACTACGCCGTCGGGCGGCTGACGCCTGGCGTCACGCTCGACGAGGCTCGCCGCGAGATGCGGAACATCGCGGCGAGCCTCCAGCGCGAGCACCCGCAGACGAACACGAACATCACGGTAATCGCTGCGCCGCTCGCGGGCCAGCTCGTCTCCGACGTGCGCCTCACGCTGCTCGTGCTGTCCGGCGCGGTCGGCTGCCTGCTGGTGATCGCGTGCGTCAACGTGGCCAACCTGCTGGTCGCGCGGGGCGCCGCGCGGCAGCACGAGCTGAGCGTGCGGGCGGCGCTCGGCGGCGGTCGCACGCGGCTCGTGGCCCAGCTGCTCGCCGAGAGCAGCGTCATCTCGGTCGGTGGCGGGCTCCTCGGCATCCTCGTCGGGTCCGGTCTGCTGAAGCTGCTGGTCGCCGTGGCTCCCGCCGGGACGCCGCGCCTCGACGAGGTGGCGCTCGACGGCAGCGCCATGCTGTTCGCGCTGGGGGCGGCCGTCGTCTGCGGCCTGGTGTTCGGCGCCTTCCCGGCCTTCCAGGCGTCCGGCGTGCGGGGTCAGCAGCTGCTGGTACGCGGGCGGGCGGCCGGCGCGTCGGCCGGCTCACACCGCCTGCGCCGCGGCCTCATGGTCGTCGAAGTGGCGCTCGCCCTCGTTCTGCTCGCCTCCGCCGGCCTGATGGTCCGCACGCTGCAGCGCCTCGCGACCGTCGACACGGGCTTCAGACCCGACCACCTGCTCACGATGCGGTTCATGCTGGACGGCGAGCGGTGGCGCGACGACGCGCGGCGGGCCGCGTTCATCGACGCCACGTTGCGCGCCGTGCAGCAGGTGCCGGCGGTGACGCACGCGGCACTGGCCGATTCCCTGCCGATCGACGGATCGAACTGGAACTCGATCTTCATCGTGCGCGACAAGCCGGTGCCGCCCCGCGCGCTGGTTCCGTCGGCGGCGTTCACGCCCGTGACAACGGGGTATTTCGAGACGCTCGGTATGCGACTGGTGAGCGGCCGATTCTTCGACGCCAGCGAAACGGCCACGTCACCGAAGACGGTCGTGATCAACGAGACGCTTGCGAAGCGGCTGTGGCCGGGCGAGAACGCGGTCGGCAAGGTGCTCAAACAGGGCTGGCCGGAGTCGCCGACGCCATGGCGGGAGGTGGTCGGCGTCGTCGGGGACGTCAAGTTCGAGGGAGTGGCGGAGGCGACGCCGATGCAGGTCTACCTGCCCATGGTGCAGGACCCGTCGGACAGCCCGGCGATCGTCGTGCGGACGGCAGGGCCTCCGGAAGCCGTGCGATCGGCGATCGAGGCCGCCGTCCACCGTCTCGACGCCGACCGGCCGCTCTACAACGCCGAGACCATGACGCACATGCTCGGCGCGTCGTTCGCGAGGCAGCGGATGTCGATGATCGTGCTGCTGGTGTTCGCCGCGGTCGCCCTCGTGCTCGCCGCCGTCGGTCTCTACGGGGTCGTGTCGCACGGCGTCACGGAGCGCACGCACGAGATCGGCATCCGGATGGCGCTCGGCGCCGGCGAGCGCCACGTGCTCGGGCTCGTCGTCCGGCAGGGAGTCGCGACGGCGGCCGTCGGGACCGCCATCGGCCTGGCCGGCGCCACCGCCCTGTCGCAATCGATCAAGGGGCTGCTCTTCGGCGTGACCGCCACCGATCCGCTGACCTTCGGGTCGGTGGTGGCCGTGCTGCTCGGCGTCACCTGCGTGGCGTGCTACCTGCCAGCGCGCCGGGCCGCGCGCGTGGCTCCGACCGAGGCGCTCCGATCGGAGTAGGACTGAGGCCGCCGGCCCTCGGCGCGGAACTGGACGGCGTTGCGCTCGCCGCCCGCGGCGGCGGCCGCCGCCAGCGCGTTCTGCGGCGCGACCCTCACCATCTGCTGCGACCGCACCACCTCGCCCCGGAGGTGGAGCACGGCGGTCTCGCGCTCGAGCGCCTGCCGCTTGACCTGCGCCTGGCGCTGCACCTCGTCGGTCCGCTCCAGCTCCGCGACGATCTTGCGGTCGTTCTGCGTCTTCATCAGCTCGTTCGGCGGCACGATGTCGCCAAGGAGGCAGCCGCTCGCCCACCGCCCCGCGATCGGCGCACAGGCGCTCGCCGCCGGGGCAGCCGATCGGCCACCGGCTCATTCGGTCCGCAGCGCGTCGAGCGGCGCGACGCGGGTGGCGCGCCGGGCGGGCACGTAGGACGCCAGGAGCGCGGCGCCGGCGAGCAGTGCGGCGGCCGCGCCGACGACCAGCGGATCGAACGGGCTCACCCGGTACAGGATGCCGCGCAGGAGAAACCCGAGCGCGGCCGCGAGCAGCAGCCCGAGGCCGGTCCCCAGCGCCGTCGCTCGCGCGCCTTCGCGGACCACGAGGCCGGCCACGTCGGCGCGCGTGGCGCCGAGCGCCATCCGGATGCCGATCTCGCGGGTGCGGCGCGCGACGTCATACGCCTTCACGCCGTAGACCCCCAGGGTCGCCAGGAGCAGCGCGAGGACGCCGAACGCACTGAACAGACTGGCGGACGCGCGGATGCCCCACGCCGGCAGGCTCGCGTCGCGCTGCATCGTCATGGTCCGCGACGTCAGCACGGGAATCCGCGAATCCGTGCGCTGCAGCGCCTGGCGCACGGCGCCGACCATTGCCAGCTCGGCGACGGCAGGGGCCGTGCGGACGTGGATGGTCATGGCCGCCCGGTACTCGGCGCCGTAGGGCACGAAGATGTGCGCCCGCTGATCGAGGTCGAACAGCTGCTGCATGATGGTGGGGACGATGCCGACGACCGTGCAGGACGTGGAGGGCTCGCCTTCGCGTCCGGAGATCTCGACCGTGCGCCCGATGGGGTCGTTATCCCCGAAGACCTTCCGCGCCAGCGCCTCGCCGACGATCGCGTGCCGTCCGGCTCCCTCCAGTTCCTCGCCCGGCAGGAACTCGCGGCCCCGAAGGACGCCGATCCCGAGCGTCTGGAAGTACTCGGTGCCGATGACGATGAAGTCGGCACTGGTCCCGTCGGCGGCGCCGGGGACCTTCACGGTCCGCACTTCGCTGATTTCGCCGAATGGCACCATCGAGGCGAAGCTGGCGTGCTCGACCCCCGGAAGGCTCCGCACCCGGTCGAGCATCGCGCGGTAGGCGGCGCGCGTCCGCACCCGGTCGTATCCTTCGAGGCTCGGATCGACCGAGAAGACGAGCTGATGGTCGAGCGCGAAGCCGGGATTCGCGTGAGAGGCGTTGACGGCCGCGCGCACGAACAGCCCGCCGGCGGCGACGAGCGCCAGCGACACGGCAAGCTGGACGACGACGAGGGCCGTGCCGGTCCGTGTCCGCCGCGTGACGGCCGCGCCCTCGTTCTTCAAATCCGTCGCGACCGCCGGCCGCGACAGCGACCATGCCGGACCGAGCGCGAAGACCATCGTACTGATCATCGCAAACCCCGCCGCGGCGGCGAGGACGCGCGTGTCGGGCTCGACGTTCAGGTCCAGTCCGAGAGGGAGCGCCGAGCCAAGCCACGCCGCCATCGCTCGCGCCGTCCACCACGCGATGGTCGCGCCGAGCGCGGCGCCCGCGCAGGACAGCGTGAGCCCCTCGGCCAGCAGCTGCTGGACGATGCGCCTCCTGGTGCTGCCGAGCGCCTGCCGAATCGCAATCTCGCGGCGTCGCGCGGCTCCCCTCGCGAGCAGGAGGTTCGCCAGGTTGAGGCAGGCGACGACCAGGACGAGGCCGGCCATCACCATGAGCAGCGCCGAGACGAGCGACAGGCCGCCATCGCTCGTCGGCGACGAGCTGACCGACATGCGGGACACCGGACCGAGCACCATCGCCCGGTTCCGATCCGTATCCGGGTATTCGGCGCCGAGCCTTGCCGCGAACGCGTCGAGGACGCGCGTGGCGGCCGCCTCGGACACGCCCGGCTTCAGCGCGCCCACGAGACTGAGCGCGTAGTTGCCCCGATCGCCCAACCCTGTCGCCCGCTGCTTGAACAGGTCGTTGACAACGGCGTCGTAGCTGCCGAGCGGGAACCACCATTCGGGCGAGATCATCGCCATCGTGCCGGAGAACCGGCGCGGCGCCACGCCGATCACCGTGAAGTCGGTTGCGTTGACCCGCACGGTGCTGCCGACGAACTTCGGATCGAGCCCGGCCCGCTTCCAGACGGCATACGAGGCGATGGCCACCGGCACGCCGGCCCCCGGCCGCTCTTCGGCAGGCGAGAACGGGCGCCCGATCGCCAGTGGGACACCCAGCGTCGCAAAGTAGTTCGCCGAGACGACGGCGGCGAAGGCGCGCTCGGTGGCGTCGCCGTGGCGCACGCCGATAAGGGCGAAGGCATGGGCCATCAGGCTGTCGAAGACGCCGCTGCGATCGCGCAGTTCGACGTACGCGGGATAGGAGAATTCGCGGTAGTCGTCCGGCTTCTCCGTGTCGTGGTTGTAGAGGACAACGAGCGAATCGATTCGCCCCTGACGCGGCTGGAGGAGCAGGCTGTTGACGATGGAGAACACCGCCGTGTTGGCGCCGATGCCGAAGGCCAGCACCAGCACGGCGACAAGCGAGAAGCCGGGCGAGCGCTTCAGCACGCGGACGCTGTAGCGAAAATCCCGGAGTAGTTCAGGCACGGTAGGCCCTCTCTCCCGACCGGTGCGGCTGAGCCCGGACGCTGCGAGTACCAGACGAGCGCGACCGTCCGGATGTTCGACCGAGACGACGCCGGGCGGGTCGGCAGTAGAATCGCCTCGTGTCCAGCCAGCCCGACGACCTGACCATCGGCGCCGACGTCGCCCTGACCCGCGCCACAACGCCGGCTGAACCGCTGACGCCGGCATCCGATCAATTTGCGCCCGGCGCGATCATCGCGGGGCGCTACCGACTCGTCGCGCTGCTCGGCCGTGGCGGCATGGGTGAGGTGTACCGGGCCGAGGACCTCACGCTCGGGCAGCCGGTCGCCCTGAAATTCCTGCCCGAGGGCGTCGGCGCCGATTCGGACCGCCTGGCCCAGTTCCACAACGAGCTGCGCATCGCACGCCAGGTCTCGCACAAGAACGTCTGCCGCTTCTACGACCTCGGCGAAGCCGACGGCCGTCGCTTCCTGACGATGGAGTACGTGGACGGCGAGGATCTGGCGTCGCTCCTCCGCCGTATCGGCCGCATCCCGCAGGACAAGGCCATCGAGATCGCGCGGCAGCTCTGCGCCGGGCTTGCAGCGGCGCACGAGCGCGGCGTGCTCCACCGGGACCTGAAGCCGGCCAACGTCATGCTCGACGGCGAAGGCAACGTCCGCCTGACCGACTTCGGGCTGGCGACCTTCGAAGGCGACGCGATGGCGGTCCGCGCGGGCACGCCCCAATACATGGCGCCCGAGCAGCTCCGTGGCGGGCGCCCGACGGTCAAGACCGACATCTACGCGCTCGGCCTGGTCCTGTTCGAGCTGTTCACCGGCCGCCGCGCCCTCGACGCCAAAAGCTTCCCGGAACTCCTGCACCTGCACGAGACCGAGACGTTGACGACGCCGTCGTCGGTCGTGCGCGATCTGGATCCGGCCGTCGAACGCGCGATCATGCGGTGCCTGGAGCGCGACCCGGCGAACCGGCCGGGTACCGCGCTCGTGGTGGCCGCCGCCCTGCCGGGAGCCGACCCGCTCGCGGCGGCGCTCGCGGCGGGCGAGACGCCGTCGCCCGCGCTGCTGATTGCGGCCGGCGAAACCGGCGCGGTGCCGCTCGGCCGGGCGCTCGCCGCCGGCGGAGCGGCCCTGGCGGCCATCGTCGCGTTCGTCGTCCTGGGCGCCCACGCCTCGATTCCTGCGATCGTGCCGCTCGACAAGCCGCCTGCCGTGCTGATCGATCACATCGAGCAGATGACGTCGGCGTTCGGGTACTTGGACGCCCCGGCCGACACCGCGTTCGGGTTCTCGGTGCCCCCCGACTATCCCGCATGGGAGCAATCGACGAGCTCGGAGCCGCGCTGGTGGAGCCGCCTGGCCGCGGGAAGCCCGCCCGCGCTCGTGTTCTGGTACCGGACGAGCCCGCGCACGATGACACCCACCCGGCCGGCGGCCAACGTCTCGCCGACCGACCCGCCGCCCGAGGTCTCGGGCATGCGGACCGTGATCACGGACACGCGCGGACGCCTGGTGGAATTCCACGCGGCGCCGCCGCAGTTCGATCCCTCCTCGTCGCCGGCAGCGGCGCCGGACTGGAAGACCCTTTTCGTTGCCGCCGGCCTCGACATGGCCGCGTTCCGCCCGGTCCCACCCGAATGGACGCCTCGCGACTTCGCCGACGAGCGGCAGGCGTGGGAAGGGCCACTCCCGGATCGGCCCGAGGTGCAGGTCCGGGTGGAGGCGGCCGCCTACAAGGGCCGCGTGACGTCTTTCTACATCATCGGTCCCTGGACGCGCCCGAGCCGCATGGAGCCGGTCCATCGCTCGACGCTACAGGTGCTGAGCCGCATCCTGACGCTGCTCGTGTGGAACCTGTCGATCTTCGGCGCCGCCCTGCTCGCCCGCCGGCACGTGCTCGCCCACAGTGCCGATCACCGGGCGGCCACGCGTCTGGCGGTGACGCTCTTCGTCGCTTTCACGATCGGCTGGCTCCTGAATGCGTCGCTGTCGCAGGTCGACGTCGGCCGGCTGTTCGTCGCGATCGGCATGATCCTGCTCAACGTCGCGCAGGTGTGGGTGCTCTACGTCGCGATCGAGCCGTACGCCCGCCGCTACTGGCCCGACGGACTGCTCGGATGGAGCCGGCTGATGTCGGGCCGCCTGCGCGATCCCCGAGTCGGACACGACATCCTCGCCGGCGCGGCCGTCGGCGGCCTGGTGGCGCTCGCCGAGCTCGGTCGGGCGCTGGTGCCGCCGCTTCTGGGCGCCAAGGCGGCGGTCCCACCGTTCGGCGACCAGATCCAGGCGCTCGCGGGCCCGGCGGCCCTCCTGCTCGGCGGCGTCCAGATCATCTACAACTCGCTCGAGAGCGCCCTGCTCATCGCGCTGCTGTTCGTCGTCCTTCGGCTGATCACGCGACATCCCTGGCCGGCCGTGGTGCTCGTCGTGCTGATCGTCACGGTCATGACCGACAACGGGAAGTACATCACCAGCGGCTGGTCCGGCTGGATGTTCGGGCTGATGGTGTTGTCGATTGTCACGCTCGCCGTCTACCGCTTCGGCCTTCTGACGACGGCCGTGGCGCTGTTCGTGGACAATGCGCTGACCTCGGTGCCGCTGGCCGCGCCGACGACGTGGTGGGCGGCAGAAAGCACGGCCGCGCTCTTGATGGTCGGCACCCTGATCGCATTCGGCTTCTACGCGGCGCGCGCCGGCCAGCCGCTCTTCGGCAACCTGCTTCCGCAGCAATGACGTCCGGCGCTCATCGTCGGCGCCGCACGCGAGCGGTCGGCGGCGCGGACCAGGGGTCTTCGGGCCAGGCGTGCTTCGGGTAGCGCCCGCGCAGTTCCTTCCTGACCTCCGGGTACGTGCGCTCCCAGAAGCTCCGGAGATCGCGCGTCAGCTGGACCGGCCGGCCGTTGGGCGCGAGCAAGGCGAGCAGCACGGGCTCGCACCGGGTCCCGACGCGCGGCGTTTCGGCCAGCCCGAACAGCTCCTGCAGCTTCACGGAAGCCGACACGGTGCCGTCCTCTCCATACTCGAGTCGGACGGTGCGGCCGCTTGGAACCTGAATGGCGTCGGGCGCGTCGCGTTCGAGCGCGCGCAGGCGATCCGGCGGAATGACGCGACGAAGGCGGATGTCATCCAGCCTGCGCGCGCCCGATGCCGCGGCGTCAACCAGGGCAGAGAGCTCGACCGCCTGACCCGCGAACCGCAGACGACGCAGCAGATGCAGGTCGTCTCGGTCGGGCCCGCGCTCGAGCCATGCCGAGGCCAGCAGCCGTGCAACCTGACCGGGATCCGGCCCGGTGATTCGTTCCGACAGGACCAGCGCGTCGTAACGCTCCACCAGCCGCGCTTTGACCGTGCCGGAGCCCTCGTCGAACCAGTGGACGAGCTCGGCCGCAGTCGACGGGAGCCACTCGCGCTCGACACGGCTGGCGACCCTGATGCGCGCCTCCAGAGCCTGCGGCTGCGCGCCGGCGCCACCCGGCCGGGCGGACTGCACGTCAACAGCCACCAGAAATTCTCCGTCGCGTACGCCGCTCTCGGCCGCAAGCACCGCGCCGGTGCCCGAGGCGAGCCTGACCCTGGGCGAGCCGGGCTCGCGGCGCTGGGCGACCCGGTCTGGATACGCCTCGAGCAGGGCGCGCCGAAGCGTCGTCTCGTCGTCTCGCACGTCGGCGGACGTGCGAGACGACGAGTCAGGAGGGCGGCGCGTCCGCCGCGCGGTCTCCTCGATGTGCGCAGCCACCATCTGGACGTGCGGCGGCGCTTCCTCCCAGGCATCGAGCGCGGACAACAGGTCGCACGATGTGGACTGCGCGCGCGCCGGGAAGAAATGGCGCTCTGAGAGGATCGCGCAGACGCGCGGGCCCTCGCGCCCGGCTGCCAGGAGCAGGCGCGCGAGACGCGGATGGAGCGGCACGCGGCGAAGGCGATCGCCGAGCGGCGTCAGCGATCCGCCGCGCACGGCTCCGAGGCGCTCCAGAAGCCCGAGCGCCGCGTCGAGCGCTTCCTCGCGCGGGGACTCGAACCAGTCGAGCCGCCGCGGATCGCCACCCCACGCGATGACCTCGAGCGCCGGGCCCGCCAGGTCGACGCGGTGAATCTCCGGCTCACGGCGGGGCCGGAGCCGGTCGCGCGCGTCCCACAGGCGCACCACGATGCCCGACGACTCACGACCGGCCCGTCCCGCGCGCTGCTCGGCGGCGTCGGCCGTGATCCGCTCGAGGTCGAGGCTGTCGATGCCGCGGTCAGCGTCGTAGCGGGCGACCTTGTGAAGGCCGCTGTCGACCACGGCCGTGACGCCGGGAACGGTGACCGAAGTCTCGGCGACGTTGGTCGCGACGACGATGCGGCGTCGGGCCGCCGGCCGGAGCGCACGGTCCTGATCGGCCGCCTCGAGCGCGCCATAGAGCGGCACCACGTCCACAGGCCGGCCGGCGACGCGCCGCTCGAGATCGCCGACCGTGCGGCGAATCTCCGCCGCGCCCGGGAGGAAACAGAGGACGCCGCCGTCCGTGAGGTCGAGCGTCGCGGCAGCCGCTTCTGCCACCGACCCGCCAGGCTGGTGGCGCACGTCGACGGGGAACATCCGGCCGGGCACGTCGATGACGGGACAGTGATCGAGAAACGCGGCGACGGCCCCGGCGTCGAGGGTGGCCGACATCACGAGGAGCCTCAGGTCGTCCCGGGCGCGCCACGCCTGTTTCGTCAGCGCGAGGGCCACGTCGGCGTGAATGCTGCGCTCGTGGAATTCGTCGATGATGACGGTGTGGAAGTCCGACAGCAGCGGGTCCTGCTGCAGGCGGGCGGTCAGCACGCCTTCGGTGGCGACCAGCAGGCGCGTGTCGCGGCTGAAGCGGCGGTCGAACCGGATCTGCCAGCCGATTTCACGACCGATCGTCCATCCGCGTTCGGACGCAATGCGGGCAGCGATGGCGCGAGCCGCGGCGCGCCGGGGTTGAAGCAGGACGACCCGTCCCTCCTCGGCGAGCGCCGGCGGCACGCGCGTCGTCTTGCCCGCGCCCGGCTGCGCCGTCAGGACGAGCGCGCGGGCCCGACGGAGGGCAGCACGGATCTCGTCGAGGCGGGGATCAATCGGAAGCGACTTCCACCCCCACCGGACAGCTCACGCCGGTGCCGCCCAGCCCGCAGTAGCCGCCGGGATTCTTGGCGAGATATTGCTGGTGGTAGTCCTCGGCGTAGTAGAACGGCGGCGCGGGCGCGATTTCGGTCGTGATCGATCCATAGCGCTTCGCGCTGAGGCGCTCCTGGTACGCGTCGCGGGAGGCCTCGGCCGCCTGCCGCTGGGCCTCGTCGAAGTAGTAGATCCCGGAGCGATACTGTGTGCCGACGTCGTTGCCCTGCTGCATGCCCTGCGTGGGATCGTGGCTCTCCCAGAACACCTTCAGCAGGTCACTGTAGCGGACCGCGCTCGGATCGAACACGACCAGCACCACCTCGGCGTGCCCGGTCAAGCCCGAACAGACTTCGCGATAGGTCGGATTCGGCGTGCTTCCGGCCGCATAGCCCGCGGCCGTGGTGTAGACGCCCGGCAGCGTCCAGAACGTTCGCTCGGCGCCCCAGAAACATCCCATCCCGAACATCGCTCGCTCGAGCCCCTCGGGAAAGGGAGGCGTCAGGCGATGTCCGTTCACGAAATGCGCGTCGGGCACCCTCATCGGGTCGTCGCGTCCCGGCAGCGCCTCCCCCCTTGACGGGATCGCCAGCGGTTTCTTCCTCCACATTTCAATGCTCCTGACGCTAGTGCGCGATCCGGCGGCAGCCTGTCAGCCGCGGCGCTGCTCGAACACGGCAAACGTCGCGCCCTGCGGGTCGGTCAGCACGGCGAAACGCCCGGTGTTCGGGATGTCCATCGGGGGAACCCGCACGCTTGCGCGAAGACTCGTGGCCTTCGCGACGCTCGCATCGCAGTCGACGACCTGGAAATACGGCATCCAGTACGCCGGCACCGAGGCGGGCATCTGCGCCGGCATGGCCATCATGCCGATGCTCGGCTGCCCCTGGACGGAGAACTCGGTGTATTCCATGCCGCCGTCGGCATTGCCATGTTTCGCGGTCCAGCCGAAGAGCTGGGTATAGAAAGCCTCGGCACGAGCCGTGTCGCGCGTCGCCAGCTCGGTCCAGCAGAGGGCGCCCGGCTCGTTCAGGACGCGGGCCCCGGCGTGCTTCCCCGGCTGCCAGACGCTGAAGGTCGCTCCAGTCGGGTCCTGCAGCACCGCCATGCGGCCCAGGTCCATCACGTCGAACGGCGGCGCGAGCACCTGACCGCCGAGTGTCTTGGCGCGGGCCGCGGCCTCATCGGCGTTGGTCACCATCACGTACGACGCCCAGTTCGGGGGAATCCCCGCCGCGCGCTGCTCGCTGCGCATCGCGTACGCGGCGCCCGTGGACAGGCCCCGGAGCGTGAACGTCGAATACGTTTCGCCCGGGCCGATCGGCTGCTCGTCCACACCCCACCCGAACAGGTCGCGGTAGAAAGCCACCGCGCCGCGTTGATCCGTGGTGGCCAGATCGGTCCAGCAGAACGACCCGGGCCCGTGCGTTGAGAATTCAGCCATGCGGACCTCCCGTCAGGGCGCGATCGTAGCTGAAAACCGCTGTCCGAAGGCGGGCAGTTTCGGGGGGAACCGGCCGGGCTACCTCTCGGGCTCGAAGGAGAGTGCCGCGCCGTTCATGCAGTAGCGCAGGCCCGTGGGATGCGGCCCGTCGGGAAACACGTGCCCGAGATGACCGCCGCAGCGCGCGCAGTGCACCTCCGTGCGTGTCGTGAAGAGGCTGCGATCCGTGGAGGTGCCGACAGCGTCATCGAGCGGGGCCGTGAAACTGGGCCAGCCAGTCCCGCTGTCGAACTTCGCGTCAGAACCAAACAGCGGCTGTCCACACCCGGCGCACCGGAACGTGCCGGCCCGTTTCTCGTGATTGAGCGGGCTCGAACCGGGCCGCTCGGTGCCGTTCTGGCGGAGAACGTAGAATTGTTCAGGTTCGAGCTGCTCGCGCCAGTCTGTGTCCGGTCTCGTGACGGGAAACTCGCTCTGATCGACGGGGGACTTGTCGTGCGCCATAGGAGACAGTATCTCACGCCCGCCCCCTCGAGATCCGCGTCGCTGTGACACTCGCCGCAACGGCCCTGGCCTTGCTGGAGGCATCGACATGACATTGCCAACGAGACCGCTCGGCACGACTGGAATCAACATCTCCGTCGTCGGATTCGGCGCCTGGGCCGCCGGCGGAGGCGGGTGGTCGTTCGGCTGGGGACCGCAGGACGACGAACGATCGATCGCCGCCATGCGCCGGGCCGTCGAGCGCGGCGTGAACTGGATCGACACGGCCGCCGTCTACGGGCTCGGCCACTCGGAAGAAGTGGTGGGCCGCTTCCTGCGGGAGACGCCCGCTGGTGAGCGCCCGTTCGTGTTCACCAAGTGCGGCCTCGTCTGGGATGCGGCCAGGCCGATGGCGCCGCCCCGGCGCGTGCTCCGCCCCGAGTCGGTCCGCGCGGAGTGCGAGGCGTCGCTTCGCCGACTCGGGGTCGAGCGCATCGACCTGTACCAGTTTCACTGGCCCGACGAATCGGGCACTCCTGTCGAGGACTCCTGGGAGGAGATGGATCGTCTCAAGGAACAGGGCAAGATCCGCGCGGCCGGCGTATCGAACTTCGACCTCCGCCTGCTCGACCGGTGCGAAGCGCGCCACCACGTCGCGTCGCTGCAGCCGCCGTTCTCGCTGGTTCGCCGCGAGGCGGCGGACGGCGCGCTGACCTGGTGCGCCGCGCACGGGACCGGGGTGATCTGCTACAGCCCGATGCAGTCCGGCCTGCTGACCGACAGCTTCACGGCCTCGCGGGTCGCGGCCCTCGCGGCCGATGACTGGCGTCACCGGTCGGCCGATTTCCAGCCGCCGCAGCTCGACCGGAACCTCGAGCTGCGCGATGCGCTCAAGCCGATCGCGGCGCGCCACGGGGTCGGCACTGCGGCGGTGGCGGTCGCCTGGGTCCTCGCGTGGAGCGCGGTATCGGGCGCCATCGTCGGCGCCAGATTGCCCGAGCAAGTGGACGGCTGGATTCCTTCGGCGGTGCTCGCCTTGAACCCCGACGACCTCGACGCGATCGCGGCAGCGGTCACCCGCACGGGCGCGGGCGCTGGACCGGCGCATCCGGCCTGAGGGTCGCCGCCGGCCGTCGGCGACGAATACTAGCCCGGGATGAACATGTCGAGAATGCGCTCTTTCGGAAGAGCGCTCGCCCGTCCCGACGCGTGGCGCTCGGCCATCTGCATCTCGAAGGTCGGCCCGGGTTCCGGGTCGCGGTAGAACACGCCCGTGTACAGCTCACGCCCGTAGTGGCCGGCCAGGTCCATGGCCCGGAGCCGGTCGGCCGGATCGTGTCCGAGCGAAGCGAGATTCTGCATGGCCGCCTTGTGCGCCTTGAGCTGCGCTTCGGGCCGCCCGTAGGTGACGCAGGGCGACTGCACGTTGACGAAGGCGAAGCCGGGGAAGCGAAGCCCCTCCTCGATGAGAGCGGCGAGGCCGCTCATGTCGGCCGGCGTTCCCTGCGCCACGAAACGCGCGCCATACCCCAGGACGTAGAGCAGGGGGTTCACCGGATCCTCGAAGCTCCCGAGCGCCGAGGACGCCGTCTTCAGCCCGCGCGGCGAGGTCGGCGAGAGCTGTCCCTTGGTGAGCCCGTAGATCTGGTTGTCCATCACGATGTAGGTCAGATCCACGTTGCGGCGGATGGCGTGCGCGACGTGACCGCCGCCGATCGAGAAGCCGTCGCCATCGCCGCCCGCCGCGAGGACGAGGAGCTCGGGGCGCGCGAGCTTGATGCCCTGTGCGATGGGCAGCGCCCGGCCGTGCACCGTGTTGAAACCGTAGGCGGTCGTGTATCCGGGGATCCGGCTCGAGCAGCCGATGCCCGACACGAACGCGATCTCGTGCGGCGGGCGGCCGACAACCGCCAGCGCGCGGTAGATCGCCTGGACCACCCCGAAGTCGCCGCAGCCGGGACACCAGATCGGCTTCAGGTCGCTCTTGTAGTCGGCAGGCGTGCAGGTCGATTGCGTCACGATCCTCGTCCTCGTCACAGGTCGCGGCGCGAACGGCGCCGCGGCGGTTCATCCGAGCAGCGGCTCGGGCTCCGGAATGCGCGCGCGCTGCAGCGCCGCGGCCATCCGCCGCAGCTCCTCCAGCACGTCGTCGGCGGTAATCGGATTCGATCCGCTACGCGCGAGCGACCGCACGCCGCGCGGCAGGTCGACGAACATCCGCACGATGCGGAACAGCTGCCCCTGGTGCGACTGCTCGACGAAGAGCCCCGCCCGGACCGACGCGAAGAAGTCTTCGTACAGTTCCTCGGCCACCGGATAGAGCAGCCGCGGGACGAGGAGCTTGAGCCGCAGGCCCTCGCGCTCGGCGGCCGCGGCGGCCTCGAACGCCACGCCGGCCACGCTGCCCCAGCTGACGAGCGCGAGCGGCGCGTCGCGGTCGCCGCGGACCTCGAACAGGTCGCGGCGGCTCTTGAGCGCCGCCAGCTTGCGGATGCGCTTCTCGTTCATGCGGGCGTGCACGTCGCCGCTCGCCGTCGGCGCGCCGCGCTCGGTGTGCTCGATGCCGGACGCGAGGTAGTTGCCGCCGGACATGCCCGGGTGGCTGATGGGGCTGACGCCGCTCTCGGTAATCTGAAAGCGCATGTACGCCTCGAGCTCGCGCTCGGTCGGACGCCTGCGCTCGACGATCGTGAACGCGCTGGTGTCGATCGGGTCCACGATCTCCTTGCGCTGGCCGATCTCGGCGTCGGAGAGCAGGATGACGGGCGTCTGATACTGCTCGGCGACGTTGAACGCTTCGACGGTCATACGGAACGTGTCGCCCACGCTGGTCGGGGCGAGGACCGGCCTTACCGCGTCGCCGTGCGCCGAGAACGCCGCCTGGAAGAGGTCCGACTGCTCGCTCTTGGTCGGAATGCCGGTCGACGGACCGCCGCGCTGCACGTTGACGCACACCAGCGGCAGCTCCGCAATCGTCGCCAGGCCGAGCATCTCGGACTTGAGCGACATGCCCGGTCCCGACGTCGCCGTCATCGCCTTGCGGCCGGCGAACGATGCGCCGACGACGGCCCCGATGCCGGCAATCTCGTCCTCGGCCTGGAGCATCGCGCCGCCGTACTTCCAGATATCCCGCCCGAGAAACTGCATGATCTCGCTCGACGGCGTGATGGGGTATCCGCCGAAGAACGTGCAGCCGGCAAAGAGCGCCGCCGCGGCACACATGTCGTTGCCGTCGGCCAGCAGCCGCTGCGCCGCCGGCGGACGGGCCGGCTCGAGCCGTCGCTCGGTCACCAGTGGATGAGCAGCCGCAAAGGCCAATCCGGCGGCGAACGCCCGCTCGTTCCCGGCGAGCACCTCGGCCGACTTCTTCGCGAACTTCTTGCGGAGGCCCGCGAGCAGGCTGTCGTGCGGCAGGCCCACCCAGCCGGCCAGCAGGCCGAGGACGACGGTGTTCTTGGCCTTCTCGGTGCCCGCGTGCTCGCGGGCCATGTCGCCGATCGCCACCGCGATCGCCTCGCGAGGCGCGACGCCGTCGAGCGGCAGGGCGTCGGGCGCGACGCCGCTTGCCTGGTCGTACACGACCGTGGTGCGCCCGGTGACCGGCAGCTCGGCGCCGAAGCGCAGGAAGTCGTTCCAGTTCAGCGCGACCGCGATATCGAGCGCCCCGCTGGCGTTCCAGAGCGTGCCGGTCGCGAGGCGCAGGCGGAACGACGACTCGCCGCCGCGAATCTGCGAGCCGTAGCTCTTCGTCATGATCGCGCGGTAGCCGTCGCGCGCTGCAGCAGTGATCAGCGCTTCACCGGCCGAAATCACGCCGTCGCCGCCGGCGCCGGCCATGCCGATCACGATGTCCGTGGTCATGTGCACCCCAGGAAGATGTCGAGGCATCACAGGGAGCAATGCCAATGCCGAGGGACGGTTTGCGAAAACACCCGGAAATCCGGCCTCGGAGCAAGTCGGCCGCCGGATTCTCGGCAGACGGCGAGCCGGTTCCCTGACGGTCCGGCCGAACCAGGGGCACGGCTGGCGCGGCCGCGGGGCAGGAGGCTGAGTGGTCGGACGATCCGATCGGGAGGTGAAGGATGACATGCCCAGTCGCGACCCTTCGCGACCGGGCCTGGCCCGCGTCCGACAGCTTACGCGACGCGAAGGGCTTGGTGCCCGGCCGCTTCGACCGTCCCGTGAAGGAGCGCGCCGTCGGCGAGGCTGATGGCAGGCGCTGTCAAATCGCCCTCGATGACCGCGGTCGGCGAAATCACGATACGGGCGCCGGCGTTGAGGCTCCCGCTCACCTCGCCGCCGACGATGATCGTCTCGGCCATGATGTTCGCCTTGAGCCGGGCGCCGTCGGCAACCGTCAGCGGATGCCCCTTGACTTCGATACTCCCGTCCACGCATCCGGCAATCGTGAGCGGCTCGTTGGCGGTCACTTCCCCTATGATGTGAATCGACGGTCCGATATGCGCGCCAGCATCCATGAGGAGCTCCTGTCTGTGGTGATGCCGAGTGAGGTGTGTCCGCTCGCCTCGCAAACGTCGTTCCGTACGCATGGGTTCGTGTCGCGGGGACTTTCGGGGATCGACGCGCGCCGCGCATCTCACAGTCGAGCGTGCGCCAACGTTTTTGTAAGTGGTCGCTCGAGCGATGCGTACAGGTCACGCATCTTGCAGACCGATCCGCCAGCGGGTGATCTGTGGCTGAGGTGCTCTTCGGATTTGCGTCGACATTCCGTGCCTCCGACGGCCAGACGTACCGCGCTCGAGCGTGCGGTGCCGAGGTCGACAATCGCTGGATCGGCTGGATTGAGTTCGTGCCTGAAACCGGTGGCGACGTCCTGCGAACGCCCCGCGAAACCACGCAGCCGAACCGGACGGACGCCGTGTATTGGGCGAGCGGCTTGACGCCCGTCTACCTGGAGGGCGCATTCGACAGAGCCGAGGAGCGCCAAGCTCTGCCATTGCCGCCACCGCCTGAAACGCCCGCCTACAGCGAACCGGCGCCGCGTGCGCCCGTCGACAGGCCATTTCCCCGAGAGAGCGACGCCGTGCTCGACCCGTTCTCGGTGTACGAAAAGGGCGAGCACCTGCTTCGCGCCGAGCTGAGGGCGCTCTCCGCCTGGCATCTCGTGAACATCGCGCACGCCTACGGCCTCTCGGTCGAGGACGACGCGTCGTTGTTGCACCGCCCGATTCCAGCGCTCGTCGAGCTCATCGTCTCTGGTGTCCGCCGCCGGCTGGCCCTGCTCCGGTCTTGACGCTCGTGCCGGCGGCGCCCGCCGTCTGTATACTGTCGGGGCCATGCGCAGACGGACCTTCCTCGGACTGTTCGCCGGGGCCGCCGTTGCCGGCGTGCCCCGCCTTCGCGCGGCCGACGACCCGCGCGTGGTCGTCGCAGGAGGCGGAATCATCGGCGTCCAGATCGCCTATCGCCTCGGCAGTCGGGGCGCGGCGGTGACCCTTCTCGAGCGCGAGCACCCTGCGGCAGGCGCGACGGCCAACTCGTTCGCCTGGCTCAACGCCACCTATCAGAAGAAGCCCTGGGACTACTTCTACCTGAACCGCCTCGGCATCGAGGCGTGGCGCGCGTTGGACGCGGAGATGCCAGGCGTCCTGCCGCTCCGATGGGGCGGCAGCGTCGAATGGTACGGCGACGATCGACGCGCCGCCGAGTTTCGCGACCAGGTCAAGGCTCACCAGCGCTGGGGCTATCCGGTCGCCTTGGTGGACCAAGCGCGGCTGCGCGTCCTCGAGCCTCGTATCATTCCCGGCCGCGTTGCGGCAGCCGCACATGCCGAGGACGAGGGACACGTCGATCCGGTCGGCGCCGTGAACGTGCTCGTCGATCAGGCCAGGAAGGCCGGAGTCCGGGTGCGCTATCCGGCGGAGGTCACGGGCATCGATGCACCCGGAGGAAAACTGCGCAGCGTGCGCACGGCTGACGGCGAGGTGCCGGCGGACGTGCTCGTCATCGCGTGCGGCACCGATACGCCTCGTATTGCCGCGATGGCGAACCTGCAGGTGCCGCTCAAGCGTTCGCCGGGGGTTCTGGTGCACACGGCTCCCCAGGAACCGCTCCTCCGGCGCGTCGTGCTGTCGCCCGTCGCGCACATGAAACAGAAGCCCGACGGCCGCATCGTCACCGGGTCCGGATTCGGCGGGACCCCCGATACCGACACGTCGATCGAGAGCGGACAGCGGTTCCTGCAGACCGCGGCGGAGGTGCTGCCGCTGTTCGCCTCAATGAGGGTGGAGCGGGTGACGCTCGGGTGGCGGCCGCTGCCCGAGGACGAATTCCCCGTCATCGGCTTTCCGGAGGGCCGGCGGGACATTTACGTCACCGTGATGCACAGCGGCATGACGCTGTCGCCGCTCGTCGCGCGGCTGGCCGCGGCCGAGATCCTGGACGGCGTCGACGTCGACCTGCTGTCGCCGTATCGTCTGAAGCGCTTTCGGGCGTGACCGCCCCGATCGGCGGGACCTGTGCTAGTGTTGTAGTCACACGTCGATGAAGCCCAGCCTGTAATTTCTCGCCTGTCGGTTCGTCCGCTTCTCCGCCCCGGCGGATCCGCCGGGCGAGCCTTGTCTTTCGATTCCAGAACGCGGCTGCTGCGGTCGCGCACTCGTGCGCCGGCCGTCCGAGAGGTGTTCTCGTGAGCGACGTCGCGATTGCCGTCGAACGGCTCGTAAAAACGTACCGGCGTGGCCGCGGGGGGGAGGTCCGTGCGGTGGACGATCTCAGTTTCACGGTGAAGCGCGGAGCCATTTTCGGCCTCCTCGGACCGAACGGCGCCGGCAAGACGACCACGCTGCGGATCCTGACGACGCTCAGCCGGCCCACGTCGGGGCGCGCCGCCGTGCTCGGGCACGACGTGGCGACGCGGCCGCTCGACGTGCGCCGCCAGATCGGCGTGGTGATTCAGGAGCAGGCGGCCGAGCTCCTGTTGAACGTCCGCGAGAACCTCATCACCTTCGCGCGATTCCACGGCCGCACCGGCGCCGGGATCCGCGCACGCGCCGCCGACGTGCTCGTGCGGTTCGGCCTCGAGGGCGTGGCGGACACCAAGGTGCAGGACCTGAGCGGCGGCGTCCGGCGGCGCGTGCAGGTCGCCAAGATGTTCATGGTGGACCTGCCGGTCGTCTTCCTGGACGAGTTCTCGACCGGCATGGATCCGATCCTCAAGCGCGAAGTCATGGACCTGCTGCGGGCGGAGGCGGCCCGCGGCCGCACCGTGGTCCTGACCACGCAGATCCTGAGCGAGGCGGAGGAGCTGTGCGACGACATCCTGATCATCGACCACGGCCGGCAGATCGCGCGCGGCAATCTCCACGCCCTGAAGATGCTCGTCGATCGGGTGTACGAGGTGACGCTGACCTTCGAGCAGGCGCCCGAGGACTTCAGCGACCTGCTGGCCGGCTACGAGGCGTCGGAGGTGGCGGTCACGCACACCACCGTGCGGATGCGCCTTCGCGATGAGGAGTCGCGGGTGCTGGACCTCGTGGCGGCGCTGGCGAGGCGCAGCCGCCTGCTGCGGATTGAGATCAACGGCGCCAGCCTCGAGGACGTGTTCATCGAGCTGACGCGCCGCGAAGGAGGACGGTCATGAGCGCGCGGGGGCTGGGCGCGGTGATGATGCGCGAGGGAAAGATCCGCGCGACCAACGCCCTGTTCATCTTCTGGGATCTGCTGTATCCCCTCGGGTACCTGCTCGTGTTCGGGCTCGGGGTCAGCGCGTCGATGGGCTTCACGTCGGGGCTGGCGGGTGTGGACTACAACGCCTTCTTTCTGGCCGGGGTCCTGGGCATGGCCAGCTTCGGGATCGCGTCGAACACGTCCTGGTCGTTCTTTCTGGACCGCGACAACGGCATCTTCTACGAGATGCTCACCTATCCGCTCAGCCGGTCCGAGTATCTCCTCGGCAAAGTGCTGTTCAACGTGTGCATCGCGCTCGTGCAGGCGCTCATCACCGTGGCCCTTTCCGCGGTCGTGCTGCACGTGCGCCTGCGCGTCGAGGGGCTGCCGCTGCTCGCCGCGGCGACGGTCGTCGGGACCTCGGGCTGGTTCTTCTTCTACGCGATCTTCGCGATCCGGATCCGGCGCAACGACGCGTTCAACACGGTGACGTCGGTCTTCTACTTCTTCTTCCTGTTCGCGAGTTCGATGTTCTACCCGCTCGATCCGCTGCCGCGCGCGTTCCGCGTGGTGGCGCTGGCGAACCCGATCACGTGGCACGTGGACGTTCTGCGCTACGCGACGATCGGGGTCGGAGCACCTCACGCGGTCGTGCTCGAGGCCGCCGCATTTCTCGCGTTCACCGGGGTGATGTTCGCGGCAGCGGTCGCGGCGCTGGAGCGGGAAGGGTAGCGACGAGGCGACAAAAAAAGCCCCGCGGCGAATGCTCGCCGCGGGGCGCAAACGATTACTGCCGGCAGCGACCTACTCTCCCATGCAGTTTCCCACACAGTACCATCGGCGGTATCAGGCTTAACTTCCGTGTTCGGAATGGGAACGGGTGTGACCCTGATCCTATGACCACCGGCATACCTGGTGCCTGGGGTCCCCTCCTCCGCGCCGCCCGCACCAGGCGGGCGAAGTCGGGGTCGTCCCAGACGATCTCAAAGAACCCGGCTGGCGGGAGCGTGGCGCTCCCGCCGCACCAACTGAACATCCTGCAAACGGTAGTTTCCCCAGCCACTCACGCAGCGGTTTCTGCGTGCATGTAGAAACGATTTATGGTCAAGCCTCACGGTTGATTAGTATCGGTAAGCTCAACGTGTCGCCACGCTTACACACCCGACCTATCGCCTGGTCATCTTCCAGGAACCTTCAGGGAGCTTACGCTCCAGGGAGATCTCATCTTGTGGAGGGTTTCACGCTTAGATGCCTTCAGCGTTTCTCCCTTCCGGACGTAGCTACTCGGCGCTGCCGCTGGCGCGACAACCGATACACTAGAGGTCCGTCCAACCCGGTCCTCTCGTACTAAGGTCAGCCCCACTCAAATCTCCTGCGCCCATGACAGATAGAGACCGAACTGTCTCGCGACGTTCTAAACCCAGCTCACGTACCGCTTTAACCGGCGAACAGCCGGACCCTTGGAACCTGCTACAGCTCCAGGATGCGATGAGCCGACATCGAGGTGCCAAACCTGAGCGTCGATGTGAACTCTTGGCTCAGATCAGCCTGTTATCCCCGGCGTACCTTTTATCCGTTGAGCGATGGCCCTTCCACGCGGAACCACCGGATCACTAAAGCCTGGTTTCCCACCTGCTCGTCTTGTAGGACTCGCAGTCAAGCTCGCTTGTGCTTTTGCACTCTCCGGCTGATTTCCAAACAGCCTGAGCGAACCTTCGCGCGCCTCCGTTACAGTTTAGGAGGCGACCGCCCCAGTCAAACTACCCACCTAGCAGTGTCCCTACTCTGGATGACAGAGTGAGGTTAGAACGCCGAAGCAGTAAGGGTGGTATCTCACCGTTGGCTCCCCCGAGACCGAAATCCCGGGTTCAAAGCCTCCCACCTATCCTGCGCATACTGCGTCAGCATTCACTACTAGGATGTAGTAAAGGTGCACGGGGTCTTTTCGTCTAGTCACGGGCAACCGGCGTCTTCACCGGTACCACAAATTCGCAGTGCCCCTCGTTGAGACAGCGCTCAGATCGTTACGCCATTCGTGCAGGTCGGAACTTACCCGACAAGGAATTTCGCTACCTTAGGACCGTTATAGTTACGGCCGCCGTTTACCGGGGCTTCAGCTCGAAGCTTCGCCTTGCGGCTGACCTCTCCCTTTAACCTTCCGGCACCGGGCAGGCGTCAGGCCCTATACGTCGTGTTCGACTTCGCAGAGCCCTGTGTTTTTAGTAAACAGTCGCCTGAGCCTCTTTATTGCAACTCTCTCACGCTTCGCGGCGCGAGGCCGCTGACGCTAACAGAGCACCCCTTCTTCCGAAGTTACGGGGTGAGTTTGCCGAGTTCCTAAACGAGGGTTCTCACTCGCGCCTGAGGATTTTCTCCTCGCCTACCTGTGTCGGTTTGCGGTACGGGTACCCAACAGACTCCTTAGAGGATTTTCTCGGCAGCGTGGCGTCAGCGACTTTGCGAGGCCGAAGCCTCTCGCCATGACCCCTCAGGATAATGACCCACTGGATTTACCTGGCGGATCTCCCTACAGGCCTGAACCTACACGTCCAATCGTAGGCCCGCTTAGCCTCCTGCGTCTCCCCATCGTGATAACGTCTGTTAGGTAGTTCAGGAATATTAACCTGATATCCATCCGCTACGCCTTTCGGCCTCGCGTTAGGACCCGACTAACCCTGAGCGGACGAACCTTCCTCAGGAAACCTTAGGCTTACGGCGGAGAGGATTCTCACCTCTCTTCTCGCTACTTATGCCGGCAGGGTCACTTCTCACCACTCCACCAGTTCTTTCGATCTGGCTTCACGGCTGTGAGAACGCTCCTCTACCAATTGACGGCCCCGCAGGGCCGTCCATTCTACGGCTTCGGTCCTGTGCTTAAGCCCCGTTGGATTGTCGGCCCGGAGCCGCTTGACCAGTGAGCTATTACGCTTTCTTTAAAGGATGGCTGCTTCTAAGCCAACCTCCTGGTTGTCTGGGCGCCTCCAGATCCTTTCCCACTTAGCACAGAGTTAGGGACCTTAGCCGGTAGTCTGGGCTGTTTCCCTTTCGACGATGAAGCTTAGCCCCCACCGTCTCACTCCCGGGATACGAGTCGCTGGCATTCGCAGTTTGGTTGGATTCAGTAAGCTGGTAAGCCCCCTAGTCCATCCAGTTCTCTACCACCAGCGCCGACCTCCCGAGGCTGCTCCTAAAAGCATTTCGAGGAGAACGGGCAATCACGAGGTTTGATTAGCCTTTCACCCCTACCCTCAGCTCATCCAAGCTGTTTTCAACCAACACTGGTTCGGGCCTCCACGCGGTGTTACCCGCGCTTCACCCTGGCCAAGGGTAGATCACCTCGCTTCGCGTCTATTCCCAGCGACTGTTCGCCCATTTCGGACTCGCTTTCGCTACGGCTCGCTTGCGCTTAACCTTGCCACTGAGAATAACTAGCCGGCTCATTATGCAAAAGGCA
>CAWIYH010000002.1:0-650000 GCA_963840225.1 uncultured Acidobacteriota bacterium | reverse complement strand
TGGGTCTCGCACGAGGACGTCGCGCACGCCGCCGCCGTCCTGCAGCGGGAAGCACCCGACATCATCATCCTCGGCGGGGACTACGTGACGTGGGGCGACCGGCGCTTCGTCCATCCGTCGGCCGAAGCGCTCACGCCGCTCACGGCGCCCCACGGCGTCTTCGGCGTGCTCGGCAACCACGACGACGACCACGACATGCCGGCCGCGCTCGCCGCCCGCGGCGTGGAGATGCTGAAGGACGCGCGCACCCGAGTGATGGTGCGGGGCGAGCCGCTCGACCTCGTCGGCATCCGCTTCTGGACCAGGCGCGCCGCCGACATCGGGTCGCTGCTGCGCGGCGCGGCGCCGGCGACGATACTCGTGGCGCACGATCCCCGGCGCCTCGCACAGGCGGCCGCCCTGAACGTGCCGCTCGTGCTGTCCGGCCACACGCACGGCGGTCAGGTGGTGCTCCCCCTCCTCGGCGCCGTCGCGGCGCAGAAGTTTCCGGTTGTGTCCGGCATCGGACAGCGCGGCGACACGACCATGTTCGTGAGCCGGGGTCTCGGCACCATCTACGTGCCGGTGCGGGTGAACTGCCCGCCGGAGGTCGCCATCCTGACGCTTCAGCCGGCCAGCGCCGACCGCAACGCCTGATCGAACCCGACGCCGCCGCGGCCGGCCGCCTGCTTGAAGCCGCCGAACACGGCATGTCCGGCCAGCATCCAGACGCAGTCCACGCTCGCAAATCCGGCGTGCCTGAGCCACACGAGCTGGTGAAACAGCGCGCTCGGCGTGTCGCCCGGCGCCGGGTGGCGGAAGTAGTTCCAGCGTGCGTCGACAAAAGCGCCGTACCGATCGGGAGCGCCGACGGCGTCGGCCTGCGCGCGTGCGGTCGCGTCCCACTGCTCGCCAGCCACCCGCCTGGTTGCGGCGTGCGCGGGCTCGATGAGATCGGCGACGATCAGCGCACCGCGTGCCGACGTGCGCTCGGCAACCGCCTTGTAGAGATACTGCTTCTTCGCCTCGTTCAGGTGGTGCAGGGCCAGCGAGGACACGACGAGATCGACGCCAAACAGCAGGTCCCACCACTCCAGCGACGCCAGATCGAAGGCGGCCACTCGCGCCCTGTCGCCGAACCGCGATAGACGACCGGTGGCAAGTTCGCGCATCGACTCCGATCCGTCGAGGGCCACGGCCGCGGCGCCCGGGAAGCACTCGAGCAGCAGCGCCGTCAGATGGCCTTCTCCGGCCCCGAGATCGACGACCCGGAACGGCTCGTCGACGTCGAACGGGGCGGCCGCGGCGATGGAGGCGAGCATCTCCGCGCGTCGCGGAACCGCGACGTTCCCGATGGCCCGGAACGTACCCGAGTCGCCTTCGGTCCAGGCGCTCATCGTCGTCGCCGGACGATCCGGCGCCCTTCGAGCCGCCAGCCGCCCTCGAGAATCAGACGAATGGCCTCCGGATAGATTCGATGCTCCTCGACGAGAATCCGCGCCGACAGCGTCTCGACGGTGTCATCGTCGTGGACGGGCACGGCCGCCTGCAGCACGATCGGCCCGCCGTCGAGCTCGCCCGTGACGAGGTGAACCGTCGCGCCGGTGATGCGCACGCCGTGATCGAGCGCCTGCCGCTGCGCGTTCAGTCCGGGAAACGACGGAAGAAGGGAGGGATGGATGTTGAGCATCCGGTGATCGAACGCCTCGACGAGCGGCGGGCCGGCCAGCCGCATGAAGCCCGCCAGGCAGACCAGGTCCACCTGCCGCGCCCGCAGCTCGGTCACCACGGCGCGATCGTAGGCGTCGCGATCGGCAAACGGCGCCGGGTCCATCCACAGCGCTTCCACGCCTGCTTCCCGCGCGCGCGCCAGCCCCGGCGCCGCCTCGCGGTTCGAGATGACGACGGCCAGCCTCGCCGCGATCTGGCGCTCCGCGATGGCATCGATGATCGACTGCAGGTTGCTGCCGCGGCCCGAAATCAGGACCGCCAGTCGCGGCAGGCCATCGGTGCCACGAAGCCCGCTAGACATACCGGACGCTGCGGTCGCCCTCGACGACGGCGCCGATGCGGACGGCGCCCTCGCCGGCTCGTTCGAGCTGGTCGATGACGCGCCCAGCGACCCGGTTCTCGCACACCACGACGAGCCCGATGCCCATGTTGAAGGCGCGAAGCATCTCGTCACGCGCGATGGCTCCCCGCTGCTGGATCAACTGGAATATCGGCGGCACGATCCACGCGCGGGAGTCGACCTCGGCAGCGCAGCCCTCAGGCAGCACGCGCGGCAGGTTCTCGGTGATCCCGCCGCCGGTGATGTGCGCGAGGCCGCGCACGACGCCGGCGTCGAGCAGCGGACGAACGGCCTTCAGGTACGAACGGTGCGGCGCGAGAAGCGCATCGCCGAGCGACGTTCCGAGCGCGGGCACATCGGTGTGCGGCGTCCAGCCGCAGACGTCGAACAGCACGCGGCGCGCCAGCGAGTAGCCGTTCGTGTGCAGACCGGCCGAGGGCAGGCCGACGAGCGCGTCACCCGGCGTGATGGCGCGACCGTCGACGATTCGCTCGCGCTCGACGATGCCGACGATGAACCCCGCGAGATCGTATTCGCCGTCCGCGTAGAACCCCGGCATCTCGGCCGTCTCGCCGCCGATGAGGGCGCAGCCGTTCTCCTGGCACGCGCGCGCCGCGCCCGCCACCACCTGCTCGGCCACCCGGGGAGACAGGCGGCCGGTCGCCAGATAGTCCAGGAAGAACAACGGCTCGGCCCCCTGGACCAGAATGTCGTTGACGCAATGATTGACGAGGTCGCCGCCGACCGTATCATGCCGGTCCGTCAGGAACGCGACCTTCAGCTTGGTCCCGACCCCGTCAGCGCTCGACACGAGAACGGGCTCGCGAAAGCGGCCCGGATCCAGCCGGAAGAGGCCGCCGAAAGACCCGATCTCGGACAGGACGCCCGGCGTGAACGTGCTCCGCGCGAGCGACCTGATGCGGCGCACGGCTTCGTTGCCTGCGTCGATGTCCACGCCAGACTGGCGGTAATCCATATCCCGTTCCCGTGGGGCCCCACCCCACTCGCCTGCCGAACTGACGCTGTCGCTCGGACTCGAGCGTAGACTCTCGGCCTCGCAAGTCACCCGGGGCCCGCCCCTTCGCCCGCCGAACCGACACTGTCGCTCGGCGTCGAGCGTCGACGCTAGAAATCGAGCTTCCCGATGAGTGTCTGCATCAGCGCACGCGCAGGCGATCCTTCGGCCGAGCTCCAGTACATGTGGCGCACGGCCGCGAAGAAGCGTTCCTTCGCGAGATCCTCCTCGAGCATGTCGAAGCCCTCGCCGACCAGCTCGATCGCCGCCCCACGATCGCGGTGCTGCTCGAGAACCTTCAGCATGAGCGTCGTGTTTCGCAGCGCGATGGTCGCGAGCGCCAGCGCCACGGGCGCTCGCGTCGGATCGCGCGACGGAATCCCGACGGTGAAGAGCGCGTCGACGGCGTCCCGGTGACCGGCGACCCCGAGAGCGCCGAGGCCACCGGCCGCGCCGCGCAGAAGCTCCTGGAACCCGAGGTTCTTGTCGGCGAAGCGCAAGGTCTCCTCGAGATAGTTCTCGTGCGATTCGCAGTTCACGCCGAGCAGGCAGATCGCCGCCGCCACCGGCGGTTGCGAGCTTCGTGGAGCGGTCCGTTGCAGTCCGGCCAGCGTGTCCAGCACGCGCTTGTCGCCGATGCGCCCGAGCGCGAGCGCCGCATCGTCGACAAGCGGCCCGTCCTGCTTGGCGATGCCAACCAGCGCGTCCACCGCATAGCGGGCCTTGTAGTCGCCGAGCGCCTCGATGACGGCGCTGCGGAAGAAGTCCTCCCCTCGGTTCGCCTCGCGGAGCAGAACCGGAGCGACCGCGGGATCGCCGCTGGCGGCCAGCGCACGGACGAGGGCGGGCCGGACGAACTCGGCCTGCTCCTTGTCGAGCGCCGCGAGCAGCGCTGGAACCATCGATGCATCGGGATGGTGCTCGAAGAAGCTGTAGGCGACGGTGCGGAGGCGATCGTTGGGGCTCGCGAGCGACTCGTGCATGGCGTCCCTGGTGCGCGGGTCGTCGAACCCGGTGAGGAGGACCAGGGCGCGATACCTTACGTAGCCGTCGGCGTGCTCCTGCACCGCGCGCAGCAGCGCCGGCACCGCCTGCGCCACCGGTGTCCGCCGCACGAGGCGCGCCGCCATCGTGCGGGTGGCGTAGTCGAGGCTGCCAAGGTGATCGATCGCCGCCTGCAGGTCGGCAGGAGCGACGCGCTGGGGCGCCGCGGGCTCCTGGGCCGCCGCGGGCGCCGGGCCGCAGACGGCCGCCAGGGCCGCGCAGACACACAGGATCTGGACGAGGGCTGAGCGGGCGCCCATTGCTACTTCGCGACCGTCTCCTTGTCGAGCTTCAGCGCGAGCTGCAGGTACCGGGCCTCATCCCGCGGAAATGCGACCGGATACTGGCCGGTGTAGCACGAGCTGCAGTAGGAGCCCCGCTCCGGTCCCACGGCGCTCAGCAGTCCCTCGAGACTGAGGTAGCCGACGCTGTCGGCGCCCAGGTACCGCGTGATCTCCTCGATGGAATGCGTCGCCGCGATCAGCTCGGATCGCCGCGGCGTGTCGACGCCGTAGAAACAGGGCGAGATGGTCGGCGGGCAGCTGATGCGCACGTGCACCTCGCGCGCGCCGGACGCGCGAACCATCTTCACGATCTTCCGGCTCGTCGTCCCTCGCACGATGGAGTCGTCGACCAGCACGACGCGCCGGCCCTCCAGGATGCTCCGGACCGGGTTCAGCTTCACCTTGACCCCGAAGTGCCTGATGGAGGACTGGGGCTGGATGAACGTCCGGCCGACGTAATGGTTCCGGATGAGTCCCATCCTGGGCGTCACGCCTGCTTCCTCGGCGTAGCCCATGGCGGCGCACACGCCCGAGTCGGGCACCGGAACGATGACGTCGGCGGGGGCGGGCTGTTCCCGCGCGAGAATCTTCCCGAGGTTCGTGCGCACCTCGTTGACGCTCTTGCCGAACACGTAGCTGTCGGGCCGCGCGAAATACACGTGCTCGAACACGCACTGCGCGAGCGGCGCCGCGGGCCAGGGATGGATCGATCGCGTGCCCTCGGCCGTGACGACGACCACTTCTCCCGGCTCGACGTCGCGCACGTAGGTCGCGCCGATGAGATCCATGGCGCACGTCTCCGAGCAGACCACCGTCGCGTCGCCGAGCCGTCCGATTGCCAGCGGACGGAATCCGTGCGGGTCGCGCACGGCGATCAGGCGATCCCGCGTCAGCATGACCAGCGAGAACGCTCCCTGCACCTGCGACACCGACTCGACGATGGCATCGTCGACGCCGGAAGCCTTCGATCTGGCGTAGAGATGCAGGATGACCTCGGTATCGCTGCTCGACTGGAAAATCGAGCCCTGCCGCACCAGCTCGTCGCGCAGCTCGCGCGCGTTGACCAGGTTGCCGTTGTGGCACAGCGCGATCTGTCCGTGCGCGCAGTCGATCAGGATCGGCTGCGCGTTGGACAGCTTGCTCTCGCCGGCCGTCGAGTAGCGGACGTGGCCGATGGCCACGGAACCGGGCAACTGGGCCAGCTCGTCGCTCCCGAAGACGTCGGCCACGTACCCCATCGACCGCGACACGCGCACGTGGGTGTCGTCCGACGCCGCGATCCCGGCGCTCTCCTGTCCGCGGTGCTGGAGCGCATAGAGGCCAAGATAGGTCATGTTGGCCGCCTCGGGGTGACCGAAGATGCCGAACACGCCGCATTCTTCGTGCAGCTTGTCGAAGGTCATGCTACCCGCCTCGAAAAATGCCGTTCGATCGCGGTCGACCAGACGCGCTCGGCGTCGGCCACGCTCACCTCGACTGTCGTCTCATCACCGACGGCGATTCGCAGCATCCTGCCTCCGGTTCGCCCGATGACGCGCGCCGGGACGCCGGCCGCCTCGGCCCTGCGCACGACGTCCGCCGCGCTGTCGGGCGCCGCCGACACGACGACGCGCGATGCCGACTCGCCGAAGAGCGCCGCCGCCCTGTTGATGCCGGCATCGCGCGCAACCGCGACGGCATCGATGACCACCTCGGCGCCGATCCCGTCGGTGTCGAAGCAGCACTCGGCGAGCGTCACCGCGAGGCCGCCGTCCGAGCAGTCGTGCGCCGAACGGAGCAGCCGGTCGCGGGCCAGGGCGACGAGGAGCGCGTGCAGCGCGCGCTCGCGGTCGAGGTCAATCGCGGGCGGCATGCCGCAGACGCGGTCGTGCACCGCCTTCAGGTATTCGCTGCCGCCGAGCTCGCCGCGCCCCTCCCCCAGGAGCACGATCGCATCGGCGGCCGATTGGAAGCGCCGCTCGAGCACCCGGTCGGCGCGATCGAGCAGCCCCACCACGCCGATGACCGGCGTCGGGTAGATGGCCCGGCCGTCGGTCTCGTTGTACAAGCTGACGTTGCCGCCGGTGATCGGCACGTCGAGCGCCCGGCAGGCCGCGCCGATGCCCTCGACCGCCTTCGCGAACTGCCACATGATCGCCGCCCGCTCGGGGTTGCCGAAGTTCAGGCAATTGGTCGCACCGAGCGGCGTTGCGCCGGCGCAGGCGACGTTGCGCGCCGCTTCGGCGACGGCGAGCATCGCACCGCGGTACGGATCCAGGTAGCAGTAGCGACCGTTGCCGTCGACCGACATCGCGAGCGCGCGGTCGGTGCCCTTCACGCGGACGACACCGGCAGCGAGGCCGGGCAGCCCGATCGTGTTGGTCTGCACCATATGGTCGTACTGACGATACACCCAGCGCTTGCTGGCGATGGCGGGCGAGCCGAGCAGCGTCAGCAGCTCGTCGGCCGCTGTCACGCCCGGCGTCGCCAGGGCCTCGAGATCGAGCCGCTGCACCTCGGCGAGATAGCCGGGCGTCTCCATCGGACGGCGGTACACCGGGGCGTCGTCGGTCAGCGCCGCGTTCGGCAGCTCGGCCACGGGCCGGCCGTCCTCGCTGACCCGCAGGAGGCCGTCGGACGTGACCTCGCCGATGCGGACCGCGTGCAGGTCCCACTTGTCGAACACACGCTCGACGTCGGCTTCGCGGCCACGCTTGACCACCAGGAGCATGCGCTCCTGCGATTCGGACAGCATGATCTCGTACGGGGTCATGCCGCTTTCGCGCTGAGGCACGAGCGATACGTCGATGGCGACGCCGGCGCCGCCACGCGATCCCATCTCCGTCGTCGAGCAGGTGAGCCCGGCGGCGCCCATGTCCTGAATGCCGACGAGGGCGCCCGTGCGCATCACTTCGAGGCACGCCTCGAGGAGCAGCTTCTCCATGAACGGATCGCCCACCTGCACGGCGGGCCGCTTCTCCGACGAGTTCTCGTCGAACTCCGCCGACGCCATCGTCGCGCCGTGAATGCCGTCGCGCCCGGTCTTGGCTCCCACGTAGTAGACGGGGTTCCCGACGCCGCTGGCCACGCCCTTGACGATGTCGGACGCCTTCGCGATGCCGAGGCAGAAGACGTTGACCAGCGGGTTGCCGCTGTACGACGGCTCGAACGCAATCTCGCCGCCGACCGTCGGAATCCCGATGCTGTTGCCGTAGCCGGCGATCCCGGCGACGACGCCCTCGAGCAGGCGCCGGGTGCCGGGCGCGTCGAGCGGCCCGAACCGCAGCGAGTTGAGCAGGGCGATCGGCCGCGCGCCCATCGTGAAGATGTCGCGGATGATGCCCCCGACTCCCGTGGCCGCGCCCTGATACGGCTCGATGAACGACGGATGGTTGTGCGACTCGATCTTGAACACCGCCGCGAGGCCGTCACCGATGTCGATGGCGCCCGCATTCTCGCCCGGTCCCTGCAGGACCTGCGGACCGCCGGTCGGCAGGGTGCGGAGGTGCACCCGCGAGCTCTTGTAGCTGCAGTGCTCCGACCACATCACCGAGAAGATGCCGAGCTCGGTCAGATTCGGCTCCCGCCCCAGGGTCCGGACGATCCTCTCGTATTCGTCAGGCTTCAGGCCGTGCCGATCGAGGACCTGAGCGTCGATCATGCGCGCGCCCGCTCGGCTGACGCCTCGCGCTCCAGGTTTCCAGCCCCGTGCTCCACGCCGTCAGCCTCGCGCGCTGCGGGTGCCGCCTGGCGCTCTGCCGCCGAGGCCCCGCGGGCCCCCGGGGACGGCGCTTCCACGCGGCGAGAATCCGACGTCACCCATTTCACGACCGAGTCCAGGATCACGCGGCCGTCGACGCCGCCCAGCAGCGCTTCGCACGCGCGTTCGGGATGCGGCATCATGCCGACCACGTTGCGGCCTTCGCTGCAGAGGCCGGCAATGGCGTGGACCGATCCATTCGGATTGGCGGCATCCTCGACGCGGCCCCGGGGGTCGGTGTAGCGCAGGATCACCTGACGGTGGGCCTCGAGGCGGTCGAGAACCTCCGGCGGCGCGAAGTAGTTGCCCTCGCCGTGGCCGATCGGGATCCGGAGCACCTGGCCGACGCGCGCCGCGCAGGTGAACGGCGTGTCGGTCTGCTCGACGCGCAGGTGGACGTGCTCGCAGCGGTATTGCAGCTCGCGGTTGCGCAGCATCGCGCCCGGCAGGAGGCCGGCTTCGAGGAGGACCTGGAAGCCGTTGCAGATGCCGATGACCGGCCCGCCACGGTCGGCGAAGGCGCGGACGGCGGCCATCACCGGGGAGAAGCGCGCCATGGCGCCCGTGCGCAGGTAGTCGCCGTGGGCGAAGCCGCCGGGCAGGATCACGACGTCGGCGCCCTTCAAATCGGTGTCCTTGTGCCAGACGTAGTCGGCCCGCTGGCCGAGGACGTCGGTGGCGGCGTGGTAGGCGTCCTGATCGCAGTTGCTGCCGGGAAAAACGACGACTGAGAATTTCATTTTCCACTCTGCGCGGGGGCCCCACCCCCAGCGCCTGCGACGGCTCGCCTCTCGGCTCGCTGCCATTGATCCATCAACTATCCGATCGGGCGCAATCGGCTCAGTCCACTTCCACGCGATAGCTCTCGATGACCGGGTTGGCCAGGAGCTTGTCCGCCACTTCGGCGGCGAGCGCCCTGGCCTGCCCGGCTTCCGAGGTCGCCAGATCCAGCTCGAAGTACTTGCCCTGCCGTACGTCGGCCACGGCGCCGTAGCCGAGGGAATGCAGCGCGTCGGCGATGGTCTTCCCTTGCGGGTCGAACACGGACGGCTTCAGCGTGACGAAGACACGGGCTCGCATTGAAACACTCTCGTGAAGATGGCGTCGACGTGGCGGAACTGCTCGTCGAGATCGAACGCCCGCTCGATCTCCCTGGTCGTGAGGACGCGCGAGACGTCGGGATCGGCGACGAGCAGGCTCCTGAAGTCGCGCTGCTCGGCAACCGACCGCATGGCGTTCCGCTGCACCCACTCGTACGCCTGCTCGCGCGAGATGCCCTTCTTCGCCAGCTCGAGCAGCACGGAACCGGAAAACACCACGCCGCGCGACCGGTCGAGGTTCTCCCGCATGCGATCCGGGTGCACATCCATGCCGGCGACGATCCGCGTGAAGCGACGCAGCATGTGGTCGAGGGCGATGAAGCTGTCGGGCAGAATCACGCGCTCGACCGACGAATGCGAGATGTCGCGCTCGTGCCAGAGCGCGATGTTCTCGACGGCGGCATGGGCGTTGGCGCGCAGCAGCCGCGCCAGGCCGACCACCTGCTCGCACCCGATCGGGTTCCGCTTGTGCGGCATCGCCGAGGAGCCCTTCTGCCCCTGGGCGAATGGCTCCTCGACTTCGCCGATCTCGGTCTTCTGCAGCCCGCGGATCTCGAGCGCGAACTTTTCGAGTGAGGCGGCCGCGATGGCCAGTGCCGCCAGCAGCTCCGCGTGCCGATCGCGCTGAATCACCTGCGAGGCCACCGGAGAGGGTTCGAGTCCGAGTCGCCGGCAGACGTCGGCCTCGATCGCCGGCGGCAGGTGCGCGAACGTCCCGACGGCGCCCGACAGCTTGCCCACGCCGACGGTGGCCCGCGCGCGCCGCACGCGCTCGATGTCGCGCTGGATCGCGGCGAACCAGAGCGCGAGCTTGAGGCCGAAGGTCATCGGCTCGGCGTGCACGCCGTGCGTCCGGCCGATCATCGGCGTCCGGCGGTGCTCGAACGCCCGGTCGCGCACCGCGTCGGCGAGCCGGTCGAGATCCTCGAGGATCAGTTCGCAGGCCTCGCGCATCTGGAGCGCCTGGGCCGTGTCGATCACGTCCGACGACGTCATCCCGAAGTGCAGCCACCGTGCCGAGGGCCCGACGCGCTCGGCGACCGCCGTCGTAAACGCGATGACGTCGTGCTGGGTCGTGCGTTCGATCTCTTCGATGCGCGCGACGTCGAATCCACCGCGTTCCCGGATGTCGCGCGCGGCGTCCGGGGGCACGATGCCGGCCGCCGCCATCGCATCGGCCGCCGCGGTCTCCACGAGCAGCCAGGTCTCGTAGCGACGCTGGTCGCTCCAGATGCGCCCCATCTCGGGGTGTGTGTAGCGTGGAATCACGTGGTTCGGCAGCCCTCAGTCCAAGTCCAGCCGCTCGCGCGGAATCTTCAGGCCGTTCACGTTGCCGAGCACGGTGGCCGACAGCAACCCGTTTCTGAACAGGTCCGCCGCCACCCGCTGCACGTCGGCGGTCGTCACGCTCTCGATCCCCTGAAGCGTCTCGTCGAGCCCGAACTGACGATCGAAGTAGATCTCCTGCCTGGCGAGGTGCGACATGCGGCTGGCGGTGTTCTCGAGGCTCAGCATCAGGCTCCCCTTCAGGTGGTCCTTGGCGCGCTGCAGCTCCGCCTCGGGCACCGACGCCTGCCGGACGCCGCGCAGCTCCTCGATCACCAGGTCGATCACCTCGCCGACGGCCTCATTCGAGCAGCCCGCGTAGATCGTGAACGTGCCGGCGTCGCGATACGCGCTCAGCCCGCTGAAGACCGCGTACGCCAGCCCGCGCTTCTCGCGGACGTTCTGGAACAGCCGCGAGCTCATCGACCCGCCGAGCAGCGTGTTCAGCACGTAGCTCGAGTACCGGTCCCCGTGACTCTGCGGATAGCTGCTGACCCCGAGGCACAGGTGGCTCTGCTCGAGCTCCTTGTTGCGAATCAGGATCTTCGGCGCGACCACCGGCGCCGCCTCGACGAGCGGCTCTCCGGTCCTGGGCACTCTCGCAAACGCCTTCTCCAGCAGCTCCCGGACGCGCGCGTGCTCCAGGTTGCCGACCGCCGACACGATGAGGTTCGGCGCGATGTAGGCGTTGTGAAAGTACGAACGGAGCACGTCGGCCGTGAACGACTCGACCGTCTCGCGCGTTCCGAGGATCGGCCGGCCGAGCGGGTGGTTCTCCCAGAACCCCTGGGTGAAGATTTCGTGGACCAGGTCGTCGGGCGTGTCCTCGACCATCTTGATCTCTTCGACGACCACCTTCTTCTCGCGCTCGATGTCCTCGACGTGAAACGCCGGGTTCAGGACGATGTCCGAAAGGACGTCGATGGCGAGCGGCAGGTGCTCGTCGAGGACCTTGATGTAATAGCTCGCGTACTCCTTGGCGGTGAACGCGTCGAGCTGGCCGCCAATCGAGTCGATCACCTGCGCGATGTCCTCGGCGGAACGGCTGCTGGTGCCCTTGAAGAGCATGTGCTCGACGAAGTGGGCGATGCCGCCGCGCTCGGCCGTTTCGTGACGGGACCCGCGGGTCAGCCAGACGCCGATGCTGACCGACCGCACCTGCGTCATGCGCTCGGTGAGGAGACGAAGGCCGTTGTCGAGCGTGTCTCGGACGATCGATGGATTCGACAAGGTTAGCGCTCGCAGCAGGGAACGCGCCGTTCACGGGCCGGTGACGTGCCGCAAAGCATTGACAGAAAAGGAATTACCAGCCCGTTCACACTATAGCATGGCGGACCGGTTCGGGCAAGCCGTCCCCTGCATGCTACGATCGAAAGTCAGCCAAGTTCTTATCACAGCGAGAGATATCCCCGTGTCCCCCGAGACCTGCCGCCTCGATCTCGCCGACCTGGAACGCCCGGCGCTCGAAGCCGCGCTCGAGGCGCGCGGCGTGGCACGATTCCGCGCGCGGCAGATCTTCGGGTGGATCTACCGGCGCGGCGTGACGAAGCTCGGCGAGATGACCGACCTGCCGCGCGATCTGCGCGAGTCGCTCGACCAGGCGTTCACGCTCGCCACGCCCCGGCTGGTCGCGCGCGAGCGCTCGGCAGACGCCACCGAGAAGTTCCTCCTCGGCCTCGCCGATGGACGCCGGGTCGAGTCGGTCTTCATCCCGGACACGCCGGCGATGACCTTCTGCGTGTCCACCCAGGTCGGCTGCGCCATGGCATGCGCCTTCTGCCTGACCGGCAGGATGGGCCTGGTGCGCAACCTCACGGCGGGCGAAATGGTCGGCCAGGTCCGCGTCCTCGCCGACGCCCTCTCCATGCGCGGCGCGCCGTTCAACATCGTCCTGATGGGAATGGGCGAGCCGCTGCACAACTACGACGAGACGATGCGTGCGCTGCGAATCCTGGCCGACGAACACGGCTTCGCCGTGAATCCGCGCCGCATCACGCTGTCGACCGTGGGGCTCGTACCGGCGATCGAACGCCTGGCGCGCGAGCCGATCATGCCCAACCTCGCCGTGTCGCTGCACGCGCCGGCCGACGTCCTCCGCGGCGAGCTGGTCCCCGTCAACCGCAAGTACGGCGTCGCGGAGGTGATCGCGGCCTGTCGGCGCTTTCCGCTGAAGAAGCGCAGCCGCATCACCTTCGAGTACGTGCTCCTGGCCGGCGTCAACGACTCGCCGGAAGCGGCGCGCCAGCTCGCGAAGCTGCTCGCGGGCGTGAAGTCGAAGGTCAACCTGATCCCGCTGAACCCGGCCGCCGGCATTCCGTTCGAACGTCCGTCGGACGAGGCGATCGATCGGTTCGCGAAGGTCCTCGCGGGCCGCGGCGTGATCGTGTCGGTGCGCAAGAGCCGCGGCCGCGACATTCGTGCCGCCTGCGGACAGCTGATTGTCGAAGGCCAGCGGCGGTCGCCCGGACAGCGGCTCGCCGCGGTCGCGTTCGGCGACTAGCCCGCGCCCGCGCGGGCTTCGGCCCTAGGCCGGTTCGAGCTCTCCCCTCATCGGATCGCCCGCCGACGCAATCCGCACCCGCACCCATTCGTTGCGACCGTGCCCCGGCGGGATCCTGACCTTCAGGTAGTTGCCCGTCACGGCCAGCGATCCGTCCTCGAGCGTCAGGCCGCGGTGGACCGATCCGACCTGAGCGCGACGGAACCGGTCGGCCAGCCCCGCGGCGATCGTGCGCAGGCGACGCGCCCGCTCGCGTACCAGCGCGCCGGGCACCCGGTGGCCCATCCGGCTGGCTTCGGTGCCAGGACGGTCCGAGTACGGAAACACGTGCGCGTGCGTGAGCGCCGACCGCTCGAGATAGGCCGCCAGCCTCTCGAAGTCTTCATGGGACTCGCCTGGAAACCCGACAATGACGTCGGACCCGATCGATGCGTGCGGCATCAGCCCTCGGATACGCTCGAGGAGCGCGGCGTACGCCGCACTCGAATAGGGCCGGCGCATAGCGGCCAGGATGCGATCGCTCGCATGCTGCAGAGGAAGATGGAAGTGCGGCGCGAACCGTTCGGACCCGGCCACGAGGTCCACGATGGCCGGCGTGCAGTCCATCGGCTCGAGCGAGCTGATACGAAACCGGCAGTCGACCTCATCGAGCGCGCGCAGCAGGTCGACGAGCGACGAGCGGCCGGCAAGGTCGCGGCCCCACGAGCCGAGATGGACGCCGGTGAGGGCAATCTCCTTGAACCCGGCCGCGACGATCCGACGCACCTCGGCGAGCACGACTCCGGGCGGCACGCTGCGAGGCCGGCCGCGGGTCGACGGAATCGTGCAGTAGGAGCACGGCTCCGCGCAGCCGGTCTGGACCCTGAGCGTGAAGGCCGTCCGGCCGGCAATCCCGGGCTCGATGGCGGCACCGCACGCGCCGTCCCCGTCGCCGAACCGCCCGGCCGACGTCAGCTCCCCTTCGGACGCCGCGGCCCGCGTGACGAGCGCCAGAAGGCGCGGCTTGTCGTCGTTCGGGACGACCGAGACGACGTGCGGCATCGCGCCGACATCGTCGGGCCGGCGCGTCGCGTAGCAGCCGGTCACGACGATGCGGGCGCCGGGATTGTCGCGCGCGATCCGGCGGATCGTCTGCCGCGCGCCCTGGTCGGCCGAAGCCGTGACCGAGCAGGTGTTGACGATCACGAGGTCGGCGAGATGCGGCGCGGCCGCCTCGGCCCCCTCCGCGAGCAGCTGCTCCTCGAAGCCGAGCGAGTCGGCCTGATTCACGCGGCATCCGAACGTAATCACCGAGTACTTCATGGCCGAGGCTGAGCGGCCAGAGCTTTCCGTCCGATGTCGCGGCGATACTGCATCCCGTCGAAGTGGATCCGCGAGACGCCATCATAGGCCCGGGCGATGGCCTGGGCGAAATCGCCGCCCCGTCCGACAACGGTGAGCACGCGACCGCCGGCCGTGACGAGGCGACCGTCGCGCCGGGCCGTGCCGGCGTGGTAGACGGCCACGCCCGGGCACTGTTCGGCGGCCTCAACGCCGTCGATCGTCCGGCCCGGATCCGAGGCATCCGGATAGCCGCGGGACGCCAGCACGACGCCGACCTGCCGCTCCAGCCCAATGCGGCATCGATCCTGATGCAGGCGTCCGGTCGCCCCCGCGAGGAGCAGCGGCAGCAGCGGTTCGTCGACGAGCGGAAGCACGACCTGCGCCTCGGGATCGCCCAGGCGCACATTGAATTCGATGACCTTGGGACCGTTCGCCGTCAGCATCAGGCCGGCGTACAGGAACCCGCGGAACGGATGCCCTTCCCCGGCGATGCCGCGGATCACGGGAACGACGATGTCGTGGAGAATCGAGGCTTCGAGCGCCTCGTCCACGAGCGGGCTTGGCGCAAACGCGCCCATGCCGCCAGTGTTCGGTCCACAGTCGTCGTCGAAGATCCGCTTGTGATCCTGCGCCGTGCCGATCGGCACGGCGCGGGCGCCGTCGCTGATGACGAAAAACGACACCTCCGGACCAGTCAGGTGCTCCTCGACGACCAGGCGCTCGCCGGCGGCGCCGAAACGGCGGTCGCGCATGGCGTCGGCGACCGCACGCTCGGCGGCAGCGCGGTCGGCCGCGATCACGACGCCCTTGCCGGCAGCCAGCCCGTCCGCCTTGAGCACGAGCGGATACTCGAACTCGCCCGACCCTATGACGTCCAGCGCGGCGGCTTCGACCTCGCAGAGGTGAAACCGGGCGGTGGGCACGCCGTGCCGCGCCATGAAAGCCTTGGCAAACGCCTTGCTCGACTCGAGCGCCGCGGCGGCTTGCGTGGGGCCGAACAGGAGCGCGCCGGCCTCCGCGAAGCGATCGGCGACGCCGACGCTCAAGGGGAGCTCGGGGCCGACGATCGTCAGATCGATCGCCTCGCGGGTCGCAAGCTCGACGAGCGCGTCGGGATCCTGGAGGTCGGCGGGAACACTGCGCGCCAGGCGCGCGATGCCGGGATTCCCGGGCGCGGCGACGATATCCGACACGTCCCGTTCGGTGGCGAGGCGGGCGACGAGGGCGTGCTCGCGGGCGCCACTTCCGAGCACGAGCACCCTCATCGGCATGATCCGAACAAAACCTGAACTATAAGATTTTGAACAACTTAGGGCATGCAGTCGGGCTAAAGGGCGGTGTCGCGCGATCGGGGACTATTTCGTTGACCTCACCGGGCTTTGCGCCTAGAATCCGCGCTTACCTCATGATAGCCTAGCATATTTGGTTGGAAGGCTATCCGGGCCGTCTGGCCCACTGCCACCCGCGAAGGGGGTGTAAGACGCGTGGCTGAA
Source organism: uncultured Acidobacteriota bacterium (assembly GCA_963840225.1). Classification (GTDB taxonomy): domain Bacteria; phylum Acidobacteriota; class Vicinamibacteria; order Vicinamibacterales; family CAVVIG01; genus JBLMXQ01. Next base: position 634,126 of record CAWIYH010000002.1, on the reverse strand, counting down.
GTCAAGATACAGGAAGGGGAGTCGATTGAGAGCGCTCTCCGCCGCTTCAAGCGGAAGGTGCAGCAGGAAGACATCATCAAGGACATCAAGAAGCACTCCTTCTATTTGAAACCCGGCGACAAGCGCCGGGCCAAACAGGCGCTGGCGCGCAAGCGGAATCGCAAGAAGCTCCGGCGGGAGCTGGAGTAAGAACGACCCCGACGAGGTGGCGACCGATGGAGTTCCAAGACCGGGTTCTCACGTGTGTGGACTGCGGCGCGGAGTTCATCTGGACGGCCGGAGAACAACAGTTCTTCGCCGACAAGAACTTCAAGAACGAACCCAAGCGCTGCAAGGCGTGCAAAGTCAAGCGAGCCAGCCGCCCGGCAGGCGGCCCGGTCGTTAGGGAACGGGTCGAGACCGTCACGACGTGCTCGGCGTGCGGCAAGGAAACCACCGTGCCGTTCAAGCCGACACAGGGGCGTCCCGTCTTCTGCAAGGAGTGCTTCCAGTCCCGGAAGTTCGCCGGGGCCGGCGGCGTCTAGCATCGGCCGTCTGGTCACGAACACGATCCACACACTCCGCGCGCGTGGCAGACACCTCGTCGGCCTCGCGGGCGGGGTCGCCTCGACGCCGACCGGCGGCTGGACGTCGGCGGCCGCCGACGCCGAGCCCGATCGCCAGGCGACCGGGCCAAGGCGGGTGTGTTAAGCTCACTCACGCATTCATCGGGAGCGTTTCCATGCAGATCGAGGAACGAGCCGTCGGCGACGTGGTTGTGCTGGACTTGAAGGGGAAGGTCACCCTCGGCGAGGGCGACGAGCTCTTGAAGGACAAGGTGAACAGTCTCGTCAATCAGGGTCAGAAGAAGATCGTCCTCAACCTCGCCGACGTGCCGTACATCGACAGCGCGGGCCTCGGCGAAATCGTGCGGACCTACACCACGGTCAGCCGTCAGGGCGGCAACCTCAAGCTCCTGAACCTGACCAAGCGCATCGCCGATCTGCTGTCGATCACCAAGCTGTTGACGGTCTTCGAGACCTTCGACTCGGAGAGCGAAGCGGTCAGGAGCTTCTCGGCCTCGGCCAAGGTCTAACCCGCACCGCGCTAGATGGCGCGCAGCACTTCTCCCTCGGTTGCGACCGCCCCGTCCCCCCCGTCGTCGACGGCCGGGGTCCCGGGGCGGTCGATCGCGCTGAACCTGCTCATCTCGCTTCGGCCCGCGCAGTGGACCAAGAATCTCCTGGTGTTCGCCGGCCTGCTGTTCGGGCGGCGGCTGTTCGTCCTGCGCGCCGATCTCGCCGCCGCTGCCGCGTTCGCGATCTTCTGCGCGATGTCCGGCGTGGTGTACCTCGTCAACGACGTGATGGACCGAGACAACGACCGGCGCCACCCGCTCAAGGCCCAGCGGCCCATCGCCTCGGGCGCGCTGCCCGTCGCGACCGCGCTTGCCGTGGCGGGGGGACTCGGGTCGGTGGCGCTCGTCGCGGCCTTCGCGCTCGGCCGGCTCTTCGGTCTGACCGCCCTCAGCTATCTCGGCCTGCTGCTGCTTTATTCCGGGCCGCTCAAGCACATCGTGATCATCGACGTGCTGACGATCGCCATCGGCTTCGTCCTGCGTGCGGTCGGTGGGGCGGTCGCCGTGGAGGTCGCGTTCAGCGACTGGCTGCTCGTCTGCACCATCCTGCTCGCCCTCTTCATCTCGCTGGCCAAGCGACGGCACGAGCTGGTCATGCTCGCCAACGGCGCCACGAGCCATCGTCCGATCCTCGGGGAGTACAGCCCGTACCTCCTCGACCAGATGATCGCCGTGGTCACGGCGTCGACGCTCGTGGCCTACATCTTCTACACGATCAGCCCCGAGACACAGCAGAAGTTCGGCACGACGGGACTGGAGCTGACGATTCCGTTTCCCCTCTACGGCATCTTCCGGTATCTGTACCTGGTGCACCGGCGGGAGGGCGGCGGCAGCCCGGCGGATCTGCTCGTGACCGACCGTCCCCTGCTCATCTGCGTGGCGCTCTGGGTACTGGCGGTCGTGCTGATCGTCTACCGACCGCTCTGAAGGCACTGACCCTATGGCCGATTTCAACGTTCGCTCCGACTCGGTCGACGTCGAGCAGATCATGGAGCAGATCAGGGCGCGCATCCAGGAGAAGCGCGGCGTGGACTACACCGAGCAGCAGATTCGCGAGCTCGCCGCGGTGAAGTTGGAGAAGTTCCTGGACCCGCGCGGCGTCCGATCGGACCTGCTCGAGCAGTTCCGGCGCGCCCAGTCGCTGCCTCCACCCCCGGTGCCGCTGTACGCGTTCGAGGACACGACGCTCTTCGAGACGCACCGCGGCATCGTCCGGTTCCTCCGGACGCTGCTCAAACCGTTCCTGAAGCTGCTGTTCAACCCGAACGTGCTGTCGCACGTCCTTCACGCTCAGACTGACATCAATCGGCTCTATCTGGAGCGCTTCCAGGAGCTCCGACAGCGGGGCGAACTCCACTACGAGCTCTTGCACAACCTGGTGATCGAGGTGACACGGCTCGGCATCGAGACCAAGAACCTCAAGATGCGCGTCGAGTCGCTGCAGAGCCGGCTCGAGTTCAACGAGCGCCGCGCCCGCGCGCTCGAGAGCGTCGTCGTCTACAAGCCGGCAGAGGAACGGGAACAGGACCGGGTAGACGAGACTCCGGCTCCGGCCGGCAGCTCCCCGGGAGCCGCTCCCGCTGGCGAGGGGCCGGGGCAACGCAGCCGCCGGCGCCGAAGACGGCGCGGGCGGCGTGGCGCGGCGCCGGCGGTCGACGTGATGGGCTCGCACGAACAGGCAGGATTGTCCACGGATGCGCCGGGTGGTGGCGAAGCGCCCGCCGAGTCCGATAAGGGCGGCGACGATGAGGCCGCCCGCGAAGCGGGCGAGTCGCATGGCGCCACGGCCGAGCGGATTGAGCAGGCGTTCGCCGACGGCGCGCAGCACACCGAGACGCAGGCCGACGGCGCGCCGGCGCCCGGCGGACCGGGCCCCGACGACCAGTGAAGCTCGCCGTCGTCGTCCAGAGATACGGCGCCGCAATCAACGGCGGCGCCGAGCTGCACGCCCGCTACGTCGCCGAGCACCTGAACCGCCATGCCGAGGTGGAGGTGCTCACCACCTGCGCGGCCGACTACGTGACGTGGCGGAACGAGCTTGCTGCCGGCGCCGACGAGGTGAACGGCGTGCGGGTCCGTCGCTTCCCGGTCAGCCATGAGCGCGACCCGCGCCTCTTCGGCCGGCGGTCCGATCGCGTGTTCAAGGAGCGGCACTCAATCGCCGACGAGCTCGCCTGGCTCGACGCCGAAGGCCCCGCGACGCCCGCGCTGATCGAGCACCTCCGCGCGCGGCGCGCCGAGTACGACTTCTGCCTGTTCTTCAGCTACCGCTACTACCACGCTTACCATGGGGCGCGCGCAGCGGCGGATCGGGCGATCCTCGTGCCGACCGCCGAGCGCGACACGGCCGTCGGCCTGGCGCTGTTTCCCCCCGTCCTTCGAGGCGTGCGGGCGCTGATGTACAACTCGCCCGAGGAACGGGCGATGATCGAAGCCGTCGCCGGCGCCCGGGACGTGCCCGGGGTCGTGGTCGGCATCGGATCGAACGTGCCGTCGCAGACGCAGCCGGGCCGGTTCCGGCAGAAGTACGACGTGCGCGGACCGTTCGCGATCTACGTAGGGCGGATCGACGAGAACAAGGGGTGCAAGGAGCTGTTTGAGTTCTTTCAGGGCTACCTGCGCGATACGGCCGGCCGTCTGTCGCTCGTCCTGATCGGTCACTCCCTCCTGCCCATCCCGGAGCACCCCCGGATTCGCCATCTCGGGTTTCTCGACGATGCGGACAAGTTCGACGCCCTCGCGGCGGCGGACCTGCTAATCATGCCGTCGTACTATGAGAGCCTGTCGATGGTCGCGCTCGAAGCCTGGGCGCTCGGCCGGCCGGTTCTCGCGAACGGCCGGTGCGACGTGCTCAAGGGGCAGACCCTGCGCAGCAACGCCGGCCTCTACTACGAGAGCTACGCGGAGTTCGTGGAGACCCTGCAGGCGATCGAGCGCAACAGGTGGCTCGCCGCGACCTTCGGACAGAACGGCCGCCAGTACTACGACGCGCACTACGCCTGGCCGGTCGTCGAGCGGAAATACCTGGAGATGCTCGATCGGCTGTCGACGTCGGCCGCCGGCAGGCCTCTCGATCCCTTGCCGGGCTGGATTGAGCGGCGGCGCGCGCATCTTCCGCCGGCTGGCGAGGTCCTCGCCAGGCTGCCGGGCGGCCCGGTCCTGGCGGTGCGATCGGATGCCGGCGCAGGCCGGCCGGAAGGCGCCGGCGTGCCGCGTGCCTCGGGACGGGCCGCACCGCAGCGGAGACGATCGTGAAGGCCGTGCACCAGGTGCTCGCCACGCTGGGCTACGGCGACGCCATCGGGCACGAAGTGCTCGGCATCCAGCGCGTCCTGCGCGGAGCCGGCTACACGTCGGATATCTTCGTGGAAACGGCCGACCACCGCCTCGAGGAGTCGACGCGCGACTACCGCGAGCTGGTCGACACCAGCCATCCGGACAACCTCCTGCTGCATCACTTCTCGCTCGGATCGCGCGCCTCGCGGACGGCGTTCGCCGTGCCGGACCGGATGGCGCTCATCTACCACAACATCACGCCGCCCGAGTATTTCGTCGGCGTCCACCGCAAGCTGGCGCGCCAGTGCTTCCGCGGGCGGCGCGAGCTGCAGGCCTACGCCGATCGCTGCGACCTGGCCCTGGGCGACTCCGAGTACAACCGGCAGGACCTCGAAACGCTCGGCTTTCCGCGGACGGCCGTGCTGCCGGTCGTCCCCGACTTCTCGCACCTCGACGGCCGTCCCGACGCGTTCGTCGCCCGCCAGTTCGACGACGGCTGGACCAACATCCTGTTCGTCGGACGCGTGATCGCGAACAAGAAGATCGAGGATCTGATTCGCTTCTTCCACGCCTACCAGACCCTCTTCAATCCGCGCTCGCGGCTGCTCCTCGTCGGCGCCCACACCATGTTCGAGAGGTACTTCGCGGCGCTGAACCAGCTCGTGGCGGCGCTCGAGGCCCGCCAGGTCCACTTCGTCGGCCACGTGGCGGACGAGGAGCTCGTGGCGTACTACGAGATCGCCGATCTCTTTCTCTGCGCGAGCGAGCACGAAGGCTTCTGTGTGCCGCTGGTCGAGGCGTTTCACAAGGAGGTCCCGGTCCTCGCGTACGCGGCCACGGCGGTGCCGGCGACGATGGACGGCGCGGGCGTGCTGTACGACGACAAGGATCCCGCGCACGTGGCCGCCCTGATGGACGCGATCCTGTCGAACACCAGGACCATCGACGCCATCGTCGACGGACAGCTCGCGGCGGTCCGGCGGCTGCGCGCGAAGGACTTCGCGGGCACGCTGCTCGGCTTCGTGCGCGACATCGGCGCGCGGCCGCGCGCGGCCGCCCCGCACGTCACCTTCGACTTCTGGGCGCAGTTCGACGCGGCGCAGGAGCTCGAAGAGCTCCGGATGTACCGACCAGCTCTCTATCAGGCGCTGCCGAGGCCATGATCGTCAACCAGTGGGTCCCGGCGGCTCATCGGGGAGATGCCATCGGCGACAGCGCGCGGCGCGTGCGCGACCTGCTTCGCGGGCTCGGGCACGCGTCCGAGGTCTACGCGCTGACGATGGACGACGATCTCGCCGGCGACGCCCGTCCGTTCGCCGATCCGGCGGCCCGCGCGGGCGACGTGACGATCTTCCACTACGCCCTGCCCTCGCCCATGACGGCGGCGTTCGCCGCGCTCGGTCGCGGTCGCGTCCTCCAGTACCACAACGTGACCCCGGCGTCCTATTTCGCGCCGTACGATCCGGCGCTGTTCCGCCTGGCGACGCTCGGACGCGCCGAGCTGGCCTCGCTGGCGGGCCGCGTGGACCTGGCGCTCGGCGACTCGGAGTACAACCGCCGCGAGCTCGAAGCGCTCGGCTTCTCGCCGACCGGCGTCTTTCCCATCGCGGTCGACACGGCGCGGATCACCGCGGGCGGCCCGCGGCCGGCGCTCGACGCGATCCTGGACGACGGCCTCGTGAACTTCCTGTTCGTCGGCCGGATCGCGCCCAACAAGAAGATCGAGGATCATATCCGCCTGGCCGAGGTGTACAAGCGGTACGTGGACGCGTACTACCGCTTCATCTTCGTCGGGCGGTACGACGTGGTGCCGCGGTATTATGCGACCGTCCGCGGGCTGATGACCGAATACCGGATGCTCGACGATCGCTTCATCTTCACCGGTCCGGTCCCCGACGAGGAGCTCGCAGCCTACTACCGGCACGCGGCGGCGTACGTCTCGCTCAGCGAGCACGAAGGCTTCTGCGTGCCGCTGGTCGAGGCCATGGCGGCCGACGTCCCGGTCTTGGCCTACGCCGCGGCGGCCGTGCCGGACACCCTCGGCGGAGCCGGCGTGCAGTTCGCGCCAAAGGATCTCGAGCTCGCTGCCGAGCTGCTCGGGGCGCTGGCGTTCGACGACTCGCTTCGCGCCTCGGTCATCGCCGGCCAGCGCCGGCGGCTCGAGGATTTCGGCGAGGCGCGCGTCAGGCGCGCCCTCGCCGGCCTGATTCAGACACTGTCGTGAAACTCGCCTTCATCATCCAGCGATACGGCGCCGAGGTCCTCGGCGGATCCGAGCACCTGTGCCGTCTCATTGCCGAGCGGCTCTCCCCGCAGCACCAGGTCGAGGTGCTCACCACGTGCGCGCGGGACTACGTCACGTGGAAGAACGAGTACCCGGAGGGCGCGGACCGCGTCCGCGGCGTGACGATCAGGAGGTTCGCCAACGCCCGGACGCGCGACCTCGACGCCTTCAACCGCTACTCCGACCGTCTGTTCAACGCGCCGCACGCTCACGACGACGAGATGGAGTGGCTGAAGCAGCAGGGCCCGTGGTCGCCCGCGCTCCTCGAGTACCTGAAGCACCACCATCAGCAGTACGACGTCCTCATCTTCTTCACCTATCTCTATGCGCCGACGGTCATGGGCCTGCAGGTGGCTCCCGGGCGCAGCGTCCTCGTGCCGACCGCGCACGACGAGCCGGCCATCCACCTCGAGATCTTCAAGGAGGTCTTCAGCCGTCCGGCGGCGCTCGTCTTCAACACGGAGAGCGAACGGCAGTTCGTCCACGAGCAGTTCCCCGATCGGCCCCTGCTCGAGGAGGTTGCCGGCGTCGGCGTCGACCTGCCCCAGCACCAGCCCTATCCGCGCATGCCCGCTCCGCCCGAGGCCGAGTCTGCCGGCGATGCCGAGGACTGCGCCCCCGAGTCGCCCGCCGAACAGGCCCCGACGCGCGAGTACCCGTCGCACCTGCTCTCGCGCGGCGCGGTGTTCCGGCGCCGGCACCGGCTCTACGGCCCGATCGCGCTGTACGGCGGCCGCATCGATCCCGGCAAGGGGTGCGAGGAGCTGATCGAGTACTTCACCAGCTACGTGAAAGACGGCGGTGACGCGACGCTGGCGCTCATGGGCGTCAAGCTGATGTCGCTGCCGGAAGAGCCGTTCATCCGATTCGCCGGCCTGCTGTCGGACCGGGAGCGGACGCAGGCGCTCGAGGCGGCAACCGTGGTCATCGTGCCGTCGCCCTACGAGAGCCTGTCGCTCCTGGCGCTCGAGTCGATGGCCGTGGGCACACCCGTGCTGGTCAACGCCCGGAGCGAGGTGCTCGTCGAACACTGCCGGCGCAGCAACGCGGGGCTCTACTACGCCGACCGGGACGAGTTCGTGGAGTGCCTGAAGCTGCTGGTCGGCGACGCGCGGCTGCGCGCCGCCCTGGGGCGCAATGGTCGCGAGTACGTCCGCCGCCACTACCGCTGGGATGTCGTACTGGCCAAGTACGAGCGGGTGTTCGCCAGCGTGAGGGCGGCGCGGCCCTGAACGCGCCGCACGCTCGGACGCTATTTCTGATCGATGGTCGCCGGCGTCAGCGGCCCGACCAGTCCGGCCCCGACTCGCGGCTCGGCGTCGCTCGTCTGGGCCGGCCCGTCGGCGTCGCCGCCGCCGTTGCGCTTGCGCCGCGGCCGGATATCGTAGCGCTTGATCATCTCGTTGAGCGTCGTCGGCTTGATGTGGAGCAGCTCGGCCGCCCGCTTCTGCACGCCGCCGGCCGCCTCGAGCGTCGACTCGATCAGTCGCTTCTCGAAGTCGGTGATGACATCCTTGAACGAGATCCCCTCGGGCGGGACGACGAACTGCGGCACGTTGAAGCTCGGCGCCTTCCGGACGTGCTCGGGAATCAGCTCGACGCCGATCTTCTGACCGGAGCAGAGCACGACGGCGCGCTCGATGACGTTCTCGAGCTCGCGCACGTTGCCCGCCCAGTCATATTCCATCAGCAGGTCGAGCGCCTCGGGCGCCAGCTCGATGCCGCCCTTGCGGTTCTCCGCGCCGTACTTCTCGAGGAAGTGCTGCACGAGCAGGGGGATGTCGTCCTTGCGGTCCCTGAGCGGCGGCAGGTGGATGGAGATGACGTGCAAGCGGTAGAAGAGGTCCTCGCGGAACTTGCCCTCCTCCATCATCTGCCGCAGGTCCACGTTGGTCGCGGCGATGATGCGCACGTCCACCTTGATCGTCTCCATGCCGCCGAGCCGCATGAACTCCCGCTCCTGGATGACGCGCAGGAGCTTGGCCTGGGTCTCGAGCGGCACGTTGCCGATCTCGTCGAAGAAGATGCTGCCCTTGTCGGCGAGGTCGAACAGGCCTTTCTTCGGGTACACCGCGCCGGTGAACGCGCCCTTGACGTGACCGAAGAGGGTCGACTCGAGGAGGTCGGGCGGCAGGTTGCCCGAGTTGACCGTCACGAACGCCCGGTCGGCCCGCGACGAGTTGGCGTGGATCGCCCGCGCGACGAGCTCCTTGCCCGTCCCGCTCTCGCCCTGGATGAGAATCGTCGAACGGCTCGGCGCCGCCTGGATGATGAGGTCGAAGACCTGGCGCATCCGCGGGCTGCGGCCGATGATGTTCGCGAACTTGTGGTAGCGCTCCTGGATGTTCTGCCGGAGGTTGCGGTTCTCGGTCACCAGGCGGCGGCGTTCCAGGGCGTTGCGCACGACGACCAGCACCTCGTCGTTCTTGAACGGCTTGGTGATGTAGTCGAACGCCCCGCTCTTCATGGCCGAGATCGCGCTCTCGACCGAGGCGTAGGCGGTGATCATGACGATGGCCAGGTCGTCGTCGATGCGCTTCAGCTCGTCCAGCGTCTCGATGCCGTTGATGCCGGGCATCATGACGTCCACGATGGCCGCGTCGAACGGCGTCGCCCGGGCCAGATCGAGGCCTTCGGCGCCGGAGGAGGCGACGCGCACGTCATAGCCCTCCCGGACGAGCAGCGTCTCGAGGATCTCGCGCATGATCTCTTCGTCGTCGACGACGAGAATCGTGCCGTGCTTGGAATTCACCATAGGGTTCGTTCAATGTGACGGGCCGCCGGTGCGAGCCGGACGGTCCCGGGTTCGTGCCTCGGACCTTCAGTGAGCCGCCCGCGTCGAGCGGGACCGATCGGCCTGCGCGAGCGGCAGCGTGAGCGTGAACCGCGTCCCCTTGCCGACCGCGCTGTCGCAGTGAATCGTGCCGTCGTGCTCCTGCACGATGCCATAGGTGATCGACAGGCCGAGCCCGGTGCCGCGGCCGATCGACTTGGTCGTGAAGAACGGGTCGTAGATCCGCGCGAGCTGCTCGGCGGGAATCCCCGATCCGGTGTCGGCGATCTCGGCGATCGCGCGCCCGCCGTCGACGCGCGTCGTGACGCTGAGCCATCCGCCCCGCGGCATCGCGTCGCGGGCATTCAGGAAGAGGTTCAGAAAGACCTGCTGGAGCTGGTGCTCGATGCCGGGCACGAGGACCGGGCTGTCCGAGAGCTCCCGGCGGACCTTGATCCGCCCGACCTCGAACTGGTGCTCGAGCAGCGAGAAGACGTCGGTGACGATGAGGTTCAGATCGACGGCCGTGCGCTCGCCGCCGGCGGTGCCGGGGCGCGAGAGGTTCAGCAGACCGTTGACAATCTTCGCGGCGCGGAACGTCTGCCGCTCGATCTTCTCGAGCAGCACCGTCTTCGGGTCGGCCGGGTCGGCGCCCTCGAGGAGCATCTGGGTGAAGCTCGAGATGCCCGTCAGGGGCGTGTTCACCTCGTGCGCCACGCCGGCGGCCAGGAGCCCGATCGACGCCATCTTCTCCGAGATCTGCAGCTGCTCCTCGAGACGGACGCGATCGGTCACGTCCTCGATCAGCAGAATGGTGCCGACGGCATCGGCGGCCGCGCCGAGCAGCGGCACGGTGGTCGCGTTGACGAGCACGCGCGGCTCCCCCGCCTGCCGTCCCATCAGCGGCACGCGGTACAGCGTGGCGCCGTCGGGCCGCTCGGCGCGCACGGCGCGCAGCGCGTCGACGAACATCGGATCGAAGATCTCGACGAGCCGGCGGCCGATCGCATCCGCGCGCGCCAGCCCGTAGAACGTCTCGAGGGCCCGATTCCAGCGCACGACGCGCTCGTCCCCGTCCACCACGGCCAGGCCGTCGTCGAGCGACTCGAGGATGTTCTCGTTGAACTCCCGCATCCGGCCGATCTCCTCGGCCTTGACCTGAAGCTGCCGGTACAGCCGGCCGTTCTCGAGCGCCGTGGCGACCTGGCCCGCGACCGCGGTCAGCAGCGCCAGATCCTCGCTGTTGAACGGCTCGTCGGACTGCTTGCGGCCGACCGCCAGCACCGCGATGGCGCCGCCTTCGAAGATGCACGGGACGAAGTAGTAGATGCCAGCGTCACGCCAGAACTCGACCTCCTCGGCGAGGAAGCGCGCCGCGGCGATCGGATCGTCCAGCGCGACGGTGTGCCCCGCGTCGAGCCGCGGCATCAACGACGAGGCGCGCGGCAGCCGGGGCACACGCTCGGGGAACCCGTATGCGCCGATCGCGCCGAAGTCGCCCGAGCGCTCGTCCGCGAGCATCAGCGCCATCCGATCGACGACGAGCGTCTCGACCACACGCGACACGAGACGCTGCCCGAGCCGGACGACGTCGAGATCCGTGTTCAGGTCGCGCGCGAAGGCCACCAGCGCGCGGCGGTAGTCGTAGCGATCGCGGTAGAAGACCCGGTCGAGCGCGTTCCGGACCGCGTCCTTCACCGGCTGGGCCAGCAGCACCACGACGATCGTGGCGAGCAGCGCGAGCATCCACGTGTGCTCGTCCGTGCCGCCGAGGGCGAAGCGCGCCAGCTTCAGCATCGCCGCATAGAGCGCGGCGGCCGCCGTCAGAAACGCGGTGTACGCCAGGCCGCCCTTGATGATGACCTCGACGTCACGCAGCCGGTACCGCACGATGGCCGAGGCGAAGGTGAGCGGCACGAGGCCCAGCGGAATGGCCGTCAGCTGCAGCGCCATCGACGGGTTCGCGCCGAGCGCCCACGGGAGCGCGTAGCCGAGCGCGAAGGGACCGGCACCGAGGGCCGTGCCCCAGGCAATCCAGCGCAGTTGCCGACGGGCGGTGACCGAGCCGATCTCCCGGAAGGCGCGCAGGAGCACGAGCACGGCGGCCGCCGAGCAGGCCACCAGATACACCAGCTCGAATCGATCGAACAGCTCGATCGCCCGCGAGAAGGCCGGGCCCGGCAGCAGACCCTGCGAGCTGCGCGCCACCAAGGCCACGCGGCCTCCGGCGAGCACCAGCCCCGGGACGTACGCGAGCGGAAGGAGAGCCGCCGCGAGGGTCCGACGCGAGCGGGCCGGCCGCGCCGGGAACACGAGCGTGAAATGCAGCAGGAGCGGCGGCAGCAGCGCCATCGCGACGGCGTCGCCCCAGTAGAAGACCCAATCCAGCCGATCGAACGGGCCGTTGAACGAGAATGTGAAGGCGCCGAAGAAGGCAACGCACAGCCAGAAGAAGTGCAGTGTCGCCTGATCGCGCGGCCGGCGCAGCCGCACGAACGCCCCGACGAGCAGCGTAAATAGGCCGACCGCGGCCAGCCCGAAATACAGCCAGCTGCCCTCGGGGGCCGGCGCGAGCGTCACCTGCAGGGCCTGTGCGCTGCCAAGACGCAGCAGCGCGTAGGAAAGGCGCGTGCCTCTGTGCCCGCCGTGCTGGAACTCGACCACCTCCGCAGGCGTCTGCACCGGCGTCCCGTTCACCGCAACGAGGATGTCGCCGCGCCGGATGCCCGCGTGGTCGGCGGCGGAACCAGGGGCAATTTCGAGCGCCGTGATCCCTTCAGCCCGCCCCCCCCACAGGACGCCGTCCTCGACCTCGTGATATCGCGCGCGCATCTGCACGTTGGCGATCCCGAGCGCCAGCAGCACCAGGACGACCATCGCCGCGAAGACAGACCTGCCCCACGCCAGCCAGAGGCTGTCGCCCAGGTCGTCGGTCGGTCGAACGAGGGAGGAATCTGGCATGTCTGCGCCGAAGGGCACACCCGGCCGCCCGTCGGGGTAGCAAACGTCGTTCCCTGGCGCGACACCTGGTGTCATGCCTTAAACCACTGAAAAATATGGTTCTTTGCCAAATCTTGAACGGCCGAAATCACACCGGCTCCAAATTGTCGGAGCAGGTGTACAGAATTATGGATCAGAATGTCTGAAGCGGCTAGAACTTCAGCGTCAGGCCGCCGACGATCCGCTTGGGCGGGCGGACGACGAGGAGCTCGTCGTAGATCGACTGGTCGGTGGCGGCGTCGCGGAAGAAGTCGCGCACGCCGACGAGCATTTCCCAGCGGGTGTTGCTGAAATTCATGAACGGCAGTGATTGCCGCACCTGCACGTCGAACCGCGAGTCGAGCGTCGGCCGGTCGCTCTGGCGATCGCTGCGCGCGAAGCCGTTGCTGATTCGGTACAGCACCATGACGCGCGTCGCGGTCTCCGGCACCACGGTCTCGACCGACGTGCAGAGATTGTGGATGTGATCGTTCTCGAGCCGAACGGCCGACGGGGCAACGAGCAGGAGGTAGCCGATGTCGCCCGACGGATTCCAGTTGGCGCGCGAGTCGGTGTACTCGATGGAGCCGTGCACGCGCCCGGCGATGACGGTGCGGAACCCCGCCCCCCAGCCGGTTGCATCCATCGCGCCGCTGTTCCCGACCAGATAGTGACCGAGCCGCGCGGGAGGTGCGCCGGGGATCTGCACATCGAACATCGTGACCAGCTGGTCGGCGACGTGCTGGTGAAAAGCGCGCAGCGACACCGTCGATGCCCCGGGCAGATCCTCCTCGAGCGCCATCTCGGCGTGTGTCGTCCGCTCCGCACGAAGCGGCTGGCTGAGGTCGAGATCGGAGAAGGTCCGCTGCGGCGGCACCCAGATCGTGTCGTCGCCTGGCGGGAGGAATTCTTCGGCGCCAGGCGCCAGCGCGTGATACGAAACGAGGCCGTTGATGCGAAAGCGCCTGCCGGGCGGGGCGACGGTGACTCCGATTCGCGGGCTCACGAGGCTGCGGTTCTTCAGGTAGTCGTACCGCGCGTACCGACCGCCGTAGGTGAACGACAGCGCAGGCGACAGGGCGATGGTGTCGAACCCGTACACCGCGCCCGCGCTGCGGCTGGCGTCGGTGAGGTCGGCCAGGATGGCCGGGTTCGCACCGCCGTACCGCTGGGCCGCATAGGACAGACCGATTTCGTAGTGATGCGGCGACAGCGCGCGATTGGCATAGGTGCCGGCCACGATCCACGACGAGATGTCGCCCTGCGCAATCGCGCCACGCATCGTCCAGTCGGCACCGGAGCCGACCGGCGAGCCGACCGACACGTAGGCCACGTTGTGCGTCAGCCCGTCGGCCGAGAACAGCTGCATAGGGCTGTCGAACGATCCGGTCGTCAGCAGGTTGAGCTGTCCGGAAAATGGCGTGGCATCGAAGAAACCGCTTGCCGCGTGGCCGACATAGGACGCCGCCCCGAACAGATGACCCTCGGGCGGCTCGTCGTCTGCCACGACTGAATCGGGCAGCACGGCGTCCTTCAGAATGCTCCGCCGTGCGTGCCGCAGCCGCCACGCCGTCTCGCCATGATCGTCGTCGCCGGCCACCGGGGCAACGGTGCCGGTGGTGCCGACCGGCCCCAGCCCCGCGGCGAGCACCGGATGCTCGGTCGAGTCGCGATGGAGGGAGATATTGGACGAAGACCGGCCGCTCGGCCGGACCTCGATGATCTCGCCGCGCGAGGCGACGAAGCCGCTCGAGTGGGCGCGGACCAGATACGGACCGGGCGACAGGGTGCCGAGGAGGTACCGCCCGCTTCGATCGGTGACGGTGAAGGCCGTCGTCGCCCCGAAGGCTGAGACCATCGCGCCACTGACCGGATTGCCGTGCTCGTCGAGGACCAGGCCCTCAATCGATCCGGGAGCAACGGACGCGACCCGGCCGACCGGCTGCGCGGCGGGCGAGGGCTGCGCTCCGGCGGCCGCTCCGGCACAGAGGAGTCCCAGTACGCCGACCGACGCCGACGCCAACCAGCGGGAAATGCTCCTCATATACGGCACTCCGGGGGACGGAGCCCCTGCCCTTACGAACCCGTGACGGTGAAATTGACGTCCCGGGTCAGCGACTTGTTCGCGACCTTGTCGGTGATCTTGATCTCGAGCCGATAGTCGCCTTCCGGGAACGTCGCGAGCGGCACGGCCTGGCCGCTCTGCAACTGGTGCCCCGCGGCCAGATCGAACTGCGGCGGCAGGGTCTGCGCGTTCAGGTTCTGCGGGTTCGTCTTGTTGAAGAACTTCTCCCCGCCAGCCTGCTTGCTGTAGAAGCTGTATTCGACGGTGACGTCCGGCTTGCCGGCTTTGTCGGTCTTCGGGTTGTAGATCAGCATGAAGGTCGACAGTTCCTGCTTCTTGTTGAACTTCATGTCCGCGGCCGGAATGATCTCCATCGATCCGAACGCGTAGGGCCGGTCTGCCTGCTCCTCGGGCGTCAAGGGTGCCGCAAGCGGCTGGATCTTCTGGGTGATGATGACGCTGCTCGTGTTGAGCTCGTCGTTCCAGTAGTCGGGCACCTCGACCGACTGTTTCATCACCGAGGTCTTCGCCGCCGGCGCGTTCTTGTCCTTGGAGGCCGCTTCCTTGCAGACGACGTAGACATCGTAGGTGCCCGAGGGGACCGTGAACGATCGGTCGATGCGCATGGGACCGGCGCCGCTCGACGCGACCGGCACGAAGCTCACGTCCTCGTAGGCGTAGTCGCTCTTGCCCTTCTTCTTGTCCTGCTTGTCCTGCTTGTCCTGGTCGTCCTTGGCGCTGCCGTCGCCCGTGGTGGTCTCGTCGCCGCCGGTCTTCACGACGCGCCAGTAGTAAGTCAGCGTGGACCCGGACGCCGCCTTGGACGGATCGATGGTGACGATGAACGGCACGTATTCCTTGTTGCCCTGTGCCTTGAGGAAATCCTGACGCATCCAGGCGAGGTCGAGATCGTTGGTCGGCTGCTCCTCGCCCTTGGCGACGGCATCGACCAGCTTGACGACCGCCTGGACTTCCTTCTTCTGCGCCTCGTCCTGTTTCTTCTTGTCCTTCTGGGCGAACGCCGCCGCCGAGAAGACCACCGATCCTGCCAAGGCAAACGCGATCGCGCGTCCCCGAATGACCATAAGGCCTAGTCTCCCAAAGTGAACATCCCGACCGAACAGCCCATAATAGAGGGCCGTTCACGCCCAAGTCAAACCCTTCTCGGACCTGAACTTCAGCCGTCACGGCGCTGTGCTATCATCGCCTGCTCGGGACTTGGCGCTGGACCCCGCCGTATACCTATGAAGCTCATCGACGTTACCGTTCCCCTCGACGCCAACCTGCCGACCTATCCGGGCAACACCCCGTTCACGCTCGAGCCGATCAAGCGAATCGGACAGGGCGGCAGCTCCAACGTCTCGTCGATGCATCTGAGCGCGCACGCAGGCACCCATGTCGATGCGCCCCGTCATTTCTTTGACAACGGCGCCGGCACCGAGGCCCTGGCGCTCGACATGCTGATCGGCCGGACGCGCGTCATCGAAATCGGCTCGCGCAAGGCCATCGACGCCGGGGCACTCGCCGCCACCGACGTGTCAGAAGACCTCCGGGTCCTCATCAAGACCCCCAACTCCCGATTGTGGGGCTCGTCGACCTTCGACCCGAAGTACGCGGGCCTGGCCGAGAGCGGAGCGCGGTACCTGGTCGACCACGGCATCAAGGTCGTGGGCGTGGACTACCTGTCGGTCGAGGAGTTCAAGAAGCCCGGCGCCCCCGCCCACCACGTGCTCCTCGGCGCCGGCGTCATCATCATCGAAGGCCTGAACCTGCGCGACGTCGATCCGGGGGTGTACGACATGATGTGCCTGCCGCTGCGCCTGGTGGGCAGCGACGGAGCGCCCGCCCGGGTCGTCCTCCGCGCCAGCTAGCGGCGATGCCAGTCCAGCTCGATGACAGCCTGGTGATCCTGCTGGCCGGAGGCGCCGGCGAGCGGCTGTTCCCGCTCACGAAGGAACGCGCCAAGCCGGCCGTCTACTTCGGCGGACCGTATCGGATAGTCGATTTCGCGCTGAGCAACTGCATCAATTCGGGGCTGCGGCGCATCTTCATCGCGACGCAGTACAAGTCGCTGTCGCTCAACCGGCACATCCGCATGGGCTGGAGCATCGTGTCGGAGGAGCTCGGCGAGTTCATCGAGATCCTCCCGCCGCAGAAACGCGTGGGCGAGCACTGGTACCAGGGTACGGCGGACGCCGTCTACCAGAACCTGTACTCGATCATGCGCGAGAACCCTCGGCACCTCATCGTGCTCTCCGGCGACCACGTGTACAAGATGGACTACGCCCGGATGCTGCGCTTCCATCACGAGCGTGAGGCCGCCGTCACGCTCGCCACCATCGAGGTGCCGGTCGCCGAGGCGACGCGGTTCGGGGTCATCGCCGTGGACGAGACCGAACGGGTGGTCGGCTTCCAGGAGAAGCCGCTCGAGCCGCGGCCGATTCCCGGCGCTCCCGGGCTCGCGCTCGGGTCGATGGGCGTCTACATCTTCGAGATGGACGTCCTGGTGCACGCGCTCGAAGCCGACGCCGTGCAGCCGACCAAGCACGACTTCGGCAAGGACGTGATTCCCGCGCTCATCGACCAGGTGCCCGTGTACCTGGTACCGCTTCTACGACGAGAACAAGAAGGCGGCGAAGTACTGGCGGGACATCGGCACAATCGACGCGTACTACGACGCGAACATGGACCTCTGCCAGGTGAACCCGGAGTTCAACCTGTACCATCCCGAATGGCCGCTGCGGACCTACCAGCCGCAGGCGCCGCCAGCCAAGTTCGTCTTCGCCGAGGAAGGGCGCCGGTGCGGCCAGGCGCTCGACTCGGTCATCTCGCCCGGCTGCATCGTGTCGGGAAGCAGCATCTACGGCAGCGTGCTGTGTCCGAACGTGCGCGTCCACAGCTTCTGCCACATCGAGCAGTGCATCCTCATGCCGGGGGTGCGGGTCGGCCGTCACGCGCACATCCGGCGCGCCATCGTCGACCGCGACGTGCTCATCCCGCGCGGCGCGGTCATCGGATACCACCTGGAGGAAGATCGGCGCCGCCACACCGTCACCGACTCCGGCGTCGTCGTGGTCACGACCGACGACGAGCCGCTCATCGGGCCCTTGAGCGAAGAGGCGCTGCGCATGGAGGCGGAGGCCGATCGTCGCGGGGCCGGCACCTGACAGAGGCCGGCACGAGGACGGCCGCGGGCCGGGACCCAGCCAGACAAGGACACGACCGTGAAGATACAACGCGTGCACGCGCGGGAAATTCTCGACTCACGAGGCAATCCGACCGTGGAGGTGGACGTCACGCTCGATGGCGGCGCGTCCGGTCGCGCCGCCGTACCGTCCGGCGCGTCGACGGGCGAGCGTGAGGCGCTGGAGCTGCGCGACGGCGACCCGGGCCGCTACGGAGGCAAGGGCGTCCGGAAGGCGGTGGCCAACGTCAACGGCGAGATTGCGAACGCCGTCGTCGGCCGCGAGCTGGAGCAGCGGCAGCTCGACGAGGCCATGATCGCCCTCGACGGCACGCCCACCAAGAGCCGCCTGGGCGCCAACGCGATACTGGGCGTGTCGATGGCCGCCCTGCGCGCGGCCGCGGCGGCCCGCGGCGAGTCGTTGTACCGACAGATCGGCCGGTTGTACGGGACGGTCGAGCCGACGCTGCCGGCGCCGATGATGAACATCCTCAACGGCGGCGCGCACGCCGATTCGAGCGTCGACGTGCAGGAATTCATGATCGTGCCGCTCGCGGCGCCCTCCTTCGCGGAGGCACTCCGCTGGGGCGCCGAGACCTTCCACGCCCTGCGCGGCATCCTGAAGGGCCGCGGGTACGCCACGGGAGTCGGCGACGAAGGTGGCTTCGCCCCGAGTCTCAAGTCGAACCGGGAAGCGATCGAAGTCGTCCTGGCCGCCATCGAAAAGACCGGACGCACCGCCGGCAAGGACGTCTTTCTGGCCGTCGACGTGGCCGCCAGCGAGCTGTCGGCCGGCGGCGGACGCTACGTCTTCAAGAAGTCGGGCGAAGCGGACCGATCCTCCGATCAGCTGATCCGCCTCTACGAGGACTGGATTCGTGAATACCCGATCGTGTCGATCGAAGACGGCCTGGCGGAAGGGGACTGGAGCGGATGGCAGGCATTGACGCGCGAGCTCGGCGCCCAAGTCCAGCTCGTGGGCGACGACGTGTTCGTCACCAATCCCGAGATCTTCAAGAAGGGGATCGCCGACGGCGTCGCCAATGGGCTGCTGGTCAAGCTCAACCAGATCGGCACCGTCACCGAAACACTGGACGCCATGCACATGGCCCGCGACGCCCGATACGCCACCATCGTCTCGCATCGGTCCGGTGAAACCGAGGACTCGACGATCGCCGACCTCGCCGTCGGCACGGGTGCCGGCCAGATCAAGACCGGGTCGGCCAGCCGGACCGACCGCATCTGCAAGTACAACCAGCTGCTGCGCATCGAGGAAGAGCTCGGGACGGCGGCGCGCTATGCGGGAAGGAGCCCCCTTCATGCCTAAGCTCGTCCTGCTGAGGCATGGCGAGAGCACGTGGAATCAGGAGAACCGGTTCACCGGCTGGACCGACGTCGATCTGTCCGAGCGCGGCCGTCACGAAGCCATCGAGGCGGGCCGCCTCCTGCGCCAGGGCGGCTACGTCTTCGACGTGGCGTTCACCTCGGTGCTCAAGCGCGCGATCCGCACGCTCTGGATCGCGCTCGACGAACTGGATCAGATGTGGATCCCGACCTGGAAGAGCTGGCGGTTGAACGAGCGGCACTACGGGGCGCTCCAGGGGCTCAACAAAGCAGAGACGGCCGCCGAACACGGCGAGGCGCAGGTGAAGATCTGGCGCCGCAGCTACGACATTCCCCCGCCGGCGCTCGCGCCGGACGATCCACGGCATCCGCGGCGCGACCCCCGCTACACGAGCGTCGCTGCGAGCGACCTGCCGCTCACCGAATCGCTCAAGGACACGGTGGCGCGCTTCCTTCCTTACTGGCACGACACCATTGCTCCGGCCATCGGGTCCGGCAGCCGCGTTCTGATCGCGGCGCACGGCAACAGTCTTCGGGCGCTGGTGAAATACCTCGATGAAGTGTCGGAATCTGACATCGTCGAGCTGAACATCCCGACCGGGATCCCGCTCGTGTACCAGCTCGACGACGCCCTCCGGCCCATTCGCCACGAATACCTGGGCGATCCCGCCGCCGCCGCTGCCAGGGCCGCGGCCGTTGCGGCCCAGGCTTCGGGCAAGAAATGAAAAAAGGCCGGCCCGCTCAAAAGCGGGCCGGCCCCAGTGAAGCTCTCAGGTACCCGAAGTCCTCGAACTAGTTATCGACTTCCTCGGCAGTTTCGTCCGCGGCGATCCGGAGCGAGCGCAGGAAGCGGCGATCGTTCGCGGTCACCTCGAAGGTACGGCGGGCCGGCAGCTCGCGGCCGGGGCGAACCGGCGCGGTGACTTTGGTGAGAGCTGCCGACTGCGAGCGGCTGACGAACCCGACGACGGCCTCGAGGGTGACCTTCATTTCGAAACCGGCCGCACGGGCTTTCTCGCGGCAGGCCTCTACCTGCGGGTTCTCAGCAACCGCGGCGGCAATTGCGTCGGCCAGCTCACGTGCGAACCGGTTGACGACGTCGTCCATCTGCTTACCTCCCTTCGCCGCCGGGCCGGGTACCGGGGCGCTTCCCGATTCGCGTCTGCCTACACCAAGGCGGCGGGGCCAGCGATCGGGCGCCAGACGTGTTCATGTGTGGCGGAGTTGACCAGTAGGTACCGCCAGTCTAAGGCGGAGGCGCCAGCCTGTCAAGGACTTACGGGTCGAGGAGTCGGCCATCGTCACCTCGCCGCGCGCCACGATCCCACCCGCCTGCTCGGCCGGCGTTCTCCCGTGGCAGCGCGTGAACCACGTCGCGTCGAACGCTGGGGCGCCTGAGCCCGTTTTCCCGCCGCTGGCGCGTTTAGACGTGCACCCGGCACGCCAATTCAGCAGGAGGGTGAGGAAACCATGAAGACGACCTGCGCGATCGCGTTCGCGGCCGCCGCCGCACTTGCCCTCGGAGGCACGACGGGCTCAGCCCGGCAGTCTGCGTCCCAAGCCGGCGCCGCTCGGACGGCCTCCGGCAAGATCCGCATCGGGGTTGCCCCCTGCCCTGCCGTCGACATCGTGCCGCTCGACTCCCACCTGGCGATGCAACTCCAGGCCGAGGCGCAGCAGAAGCAGTGCGAGTACGTCCTCTTCTCCAACGTCACGCTGAAAGCGGCGGACGCGATTCTCACCGAGGTCACCAAGAAGTAGCGAGGGTTGAATGTCGTCGAAGGCCCTCAGCGTCGCCGGCCTGCTGGCGCTCCTCGTCGCGGCGCAGCCGAGGGTCCATGCGTTCGATACATTCTGGCACTCGGCGGCGACCGGGAGCGGTCAACCGGTCGGGTCGAGGGCGCCTCCTGACCGCGTTACAATGCCGCATCGAGATGAGCGACATCGGCTTCCCCGGCGAGTTTCCGTTTACCCGAGGGATCCAGCCTACGATGTACCGGGGGCGGCTGTGGACCATGCGGCAGTACGCCGGGTTCGCGACCGCGGCCGAGTCCAACGCCCGGTACCGGTACCTCCTCGCCCAGGGCGTCACCGGCCTCAGCGTCGCGTTCGACCTCCCGACACAGATGGGCTACGACTCCGACAATCCGCTGGCCGCGGGAGAGGTCGGGAAGGTGGGGGTGGCAATCGACTCCGTCGAGGACATGACGGCGCTCTTCGACGGGATCCCGCTGGACCGCGTCTCGACTTCGATGACGATCAACTCGACCGCCATCATCCTGCTCGCGCTCTACATCGCCGTGGCACGGGGCCAGGGCGTGCCTGTCTCGACGCTCTCGGGGACGATCCAGAACGACATCCTGAAGGAGTACGTCGCCCGCGGCACGTACATCTATCCCCCCCGCGCCTCTCTGCGCATCGTCACCGACATCTTCGCCTTCTGCGAGCGCGAGCTGCCCAACTGGAACACGATTTCGATCAGTGGGTACCACATCCGCGAGGCCGGGTCGACCGCGGTCCAGGAGGTCGCGTTCACCTTCGCACACGCGATGGCCTACGTGCAGGCCGCCGTCGACGCCGGGCTCGACGTCGACCGCATCGGCCAGCGCCTGTCGTTCTTCTTCAACGCACACAACGACTTCTTCGAGGAGATCGCCAAGTTCCGGGCCGCCCGTCGCCTCTGGGCGCGCATCATGCGGGACCGCTTCCACGCGACCAGTCCCCGGGCGCAGCAGCTCCGATTCCACACGCAGACGGCCGGCAGCACCCTGACCGCCCAGCAGCCCGACAACAACATCGTCCGCGTCGCCCTGCAGGCCATGGCCGCGGTGCTCGGGGGCACCCAGTCGCTGCACGGCAACGGCCGTGACGAGGCGCTCGCGCTCCCGACCGAGGAGTCGGCGCGGATTGCGCTGAGGACGCAACAGGTGATTGCGTTCGAGTCCGGCGTCGCGAACACGGTCGACCCGGTCGGCGGCTCGACGTTCATCGAGAAGCTGACCGACGATGTCGAACGGGGCGCGGACGCGCTCCTGCAGCGCATCGAAGCCGCGGGGGGCACGCTCCGCGCGATCGAATCGGGCTTCATCCAGCGCGAGATCCAGGAGTCGGCCTATCGCGCGCAGGTCGCGGTCGATACAGGCCATCAGACGGTGGTCGGCGTCAACCGGTTCGTCACCGACGGGAACGCCTCGCCGGACGTGCTGCGGATCGATCCCGGCGTCGAGCGGCGGCAGATAGCGCGAGTACGCGCGGTGCGCGCGCGCCGGAGCGTGGACCAGTGCCGCTCGGCGCTCGACGCCGTGGTGACGGCCGCACGGGGCGGCGCCAACCTGGTGCCGCCCATCGTCGCCGCCGTCGAGGCGAACGCGACGCTGGGCGAGATTGCCGACGCCATGCGCAGCGTGTTCGGCGAGTTCCAGGAAACAGCGACTGTCTGAATCGATGTCCGAAGCTGCCGCCCTGCTGACCGTCGAGCACCTGACGACGGCGTTCGACACGCCGTCGGGACGCCTGCTGGCGGTCGACGACGTGTCGTTCGAGATCCGCCCGCGCGAGACGCTCGGGCTGGTCGGCGAATCGGGCTGCGGCAAGTCGATGACGGCGCTCTCGATCATGCGGCTCGTGCAGCCGCCGGGCCGCATCGTCGCCGGCCGCATCGTCTTCAAGGGACGCGATCTGGCGCGCCTGTCCGAACGGGAGATGGAGGCGGTGCGGGGCGTCGAGATCGGCTTCGTCTTCCAGGAACCGATGACGGCGCTCAACCCCGTCTTCACGATCGGCGATCAGATCGCCGAGGTCCTGGTCGTCCACGGCCGCGCGGGCCGGGGGGACGCGCGGCGCCGGGCCGTCGAGCTGCTCGACGCGGTGCGCATCCCCGGCGCCGAGGCTCGCGCACGCGACTACCCGCATCAGCTCTCCGGAGGACAGCGGCAGCGGGTGCTGATTGCCATGGCGCTCGCCTGCCGCCCGTCGCTCCTCATCGCCGACGAGCCGACCACGGCGCTGGACGTCACGATCCAGGCGGAGGTGCTCGACCTCCTGCGCGAGATGAAGTCGGCGTTCGATCTGTCGCTGCTCCTCATCACGCACGATCTCGGCGTGATCGCCGAGACTGCCGACCGGGTCGCGGTCATGTACGCCGGGCGCATCGTCGAGGAGGCGCCGGTCCGGTCGCTGTTCCACGATCCCGGGCATCCCTACACGCGGGGACTGCTCGCCTCGGTGCCGGGCGGCGAGCCGGGACGGCGGCTCCGCGCCATCGACGGCACCGTGCCGTCACTCGACGCGCTCCCGCCGGGCTGCGCGTTCAATCCCCGGTGTTCGGAGCGCTTCGAGCCGTGCACGACGGCACCGCCCGACGACTCGACCGTCGGCCCCGAGCACACGGCGAAGTGCTACCTCCATGCCACTCGTTGAAGTCTCCGGCCTCGCGAAGCACTTCCGGCGCCGCGGGGGGATGTTCCGCGCGGGGTCGGTCGTGAAAGCCGTGGACGGGGTCACCTTCGACGTGGACGAGGGCGAGACGTTCGGCCTGGTGGGCGAATCGGGCAGCGGCAAAACGACCGTCGGGCGATGCCTGCTGCGGCTCGTCGAGCCGACGGCCGGTTCGGTGACGTTCCGCGGCGAAGACGTCCTGTCGTTCGGGCCGCGGCGTCTGCGTCAGGCGCGGCGCGACATGCAGATCGTCTTCCAGGATCCGTACGCATCGCTCAATCCGAGGATGCGGGCGCGGCAGATCGTCGAGGAACCGCTCGTGATCCATCGGCTCGGGTCGCGAACGGAGCGACGCGATCGCGTGGCCGAGCTGTTCCGGCTGGTCGGTCTCGACCCGGCGCATCTCGAACGCCGGCCCCGCCAGTTCAGCGGCGGCCAGCGCCAGCGCATCGGGCTGGCGCGCGCGCTCGCGCTCGAGCCGTCGTTCGTCATCCTCGACGAGCCGGTGTCGGCGCTGGACGTGTCGGTCCAGGCTCAGGTCATCAACCTGCTGATGGATCTGCAGGAGCGGTTGAAGCTGACCTACCTGTTCATCGCACACGACCTGCGGCTCGTGCGACACATCTGCGGACGCGTGGCCGTGATGTATCGGGGAAGGATCGTCGAGATGGCACCGACCGCGGCGTTGTTCGCCGCGGCGCAGCACCCCTATACCCGCGCCCTGCTGTCGGCGGTGCCGACGCCCGAACCCGACGCACGGCCGTCCCGGGTACGCCTCGATCCCGCGCTGGTGAATCCCGAGGCAAGCCTGCGCGAGGTCGCCTCGGGGCACTGGGCCGCGGTCTAGCCGGCAATCCCCTTCTGGAACTCCCGCAGCTCGCTCTCGGTGACGTTGACGGCCACGATGTTCGGGTTCGGTCCGCCCCGGGCGGCCCGATCGGGCCCCACTCCCCGGGCGCCTCCCGACGCCGACACCTGGGCGGACTGGCTCTCTGGCGCCACGCTGGCACCCAGGCTCCCCAGGCCGAAGCCCTTCTTCTTCTTCTTCGTGTCCTCGCCCTGCTTGTCCTTGCCGTCGGCCGCCGGTCTTGTCGATCCGGTGAGGCCGGACGCGCCGTCCACGATCGTGGCGATCTGGGTGACCGGCGTCGTGCGGTACGAGACGTTCGCCTTGTAGCGCGCTTCGACCGTCGCGCCAGACCTGGAACCGGCCATCGCACGAACCTTGGCGATGCGCTCCTGGGTATCCGGGTGCGAGGCGAAGAGCCCGTTGCGCTCCGGCACGTCCCTGTTGCGCTCGTCGAGACGCGCCAGGAAGTCGGCGAGCGACGAGGGCGCGTATCCCAGCTTCGCGGCGAGCGCGATCCCGCCCTTGTCGGCATCGAGCTCGTCGCCCCGGTCGAAGGCGTTCTCGAGCACGATCTTGTACGCCTGGTTCGCCACCTTGTCGAGGAGCGGTCCGCGGTCGCTCATCGTCTCTTTTGCGCCGAGCTGCACGGCCCTGCTCTTCCGGATCGCGTTGACGGTGTGCTTGTGGGCGACGTGGGTGATCTCGTGTCCGAGGACGCCGGCGAGCTCCGACTCGTTGTGGATGAGGCCGAGAGCGCCGCGCGTGATATGGACGATGCCGCCCGGCGAGGCGAACGCATTCACGCCGTCGGTGTCGAGGACGATGAACGTCCAGGCGAGGCCCGGCCGTTCGGAGCTCCGCGCCAGCAGCGTGCCGACGAGGGTCACGTACTTCGTCACGGCCGGATCCTGAACCACGCCGAATCGTTCCCGGATGCGGGCGCTGACGTCCCGGCCGATCTTCGCCTCCTCCTCGTCGGTGACGTTGAGGTCGTCGAGCTTCTTTTCGACCTTCTGGGCCTTGTTCAGGATGCCGCTGAGGCCGCCGATCTGCGCGTACGCCGGCGTCCACAGGCCCAGGAACACGAGAGAGAGAACCAGGCGCTGCATAAGCTTCCGCCTCACCTTTGTCAGGCTTTCAGCGCGGCCGGCTCCGCCGGCCGCGACTCGACGCCAGGCTCCGACAAACGCCCCGCGCGTCCGAGGAGCTCGAAGATCGTCACCGGCTGCGTCTTGCCCTTCACCACGATCTCGCCCAGGGGACGAACGTCGTATCGGCCGGTGAGCCGCTGCCGCGTAGCGTCGCTGATGATGATCCGGGTGCCGTACTGCTTGTTCAGCGACTCGAGGCGAGACCCGAGGTTCACGGCGTCCCCGATGACCGTGTAGCTCATGATCTGCGCCGAACCGATGTTGCCGGCGATCATCGGGCCGGTGTTGATGCCGATCCCGATCTCGATGGCCGGCCGTCCTTCCGCCCGCCACTTCGCGTTCAGCCGGCCGAGCGCCTCGATCATGTCGAGGGCCGTCTCGACGGCGTGGTCCGCGTGGTCCGGGTCGTCGAGCGGAGCGCCGAACAGCGCCATGACCATGTCGCCGACGAACTTGTCGAGCGTCCCCTTGTGCTCGAAGACGATCTTCACCATCCGCGTGAAGTACTCGTTCAGCAGATGGACGATATCCTCGGGCTGGCCGTGCTCGGAGACGGTCGTGAAGCCGCGAATGTCCGAAAAGAGGACCGTCATCTCGCGTCGCTGGCCCCCGAGCCGCGCGAGCTCCGGATGGGAGACGAGCTCGTGATACACGTCCGGCGAGACGTACTGGCCGAAGAGCTTCTTCATCTTGCGCTTCTCGCGCCCTTCGACGAAGTACTGATAGCCGACGCCGCCGAACAGCGCAAAGGCGCCGGTGAGGACCGGCTGCGAGAGGTTGAGCCAGTAGCCGCTCGCGAACAGCCGGGTCGAGGCCCAGACGAAGAGCGCCGTCGCGAGCACGGTCGCGCCGGTGGCCCACCAGGCCGGCACGAGCGTGGCGGCCGCGCCAATCAGCAGGCCGAAGGCGACGACCGTTGCGAATCGGACGCCGGTCGACGCCGGCCACAGGAACCGGCCCGACAGGAGGTCGTCGGCGACCGCGGCGTGCACCTGGATGCCCGGCATCCTGCCGTGCGAGAACGGGGTCTCGAACACGTCGTAGAGACCGGAGGCCGTGACCCCGACGAACACGATCTTGTCGCGGAACAGGGCGGGGTCGATGTTCGGCTTGACGCCGGCGAGGATCTGCTCCTCCGAGTACTCGAGATCGTAGAACGAATAGGTCGGGTAGGTGTGCGTCTTCAGGTCGTCGAGCAGCGCCGGCCCGTGGAAGTCGATCAGGCCCCACAGGAAGCTCGTGACTCCCTGGACCGACCCCACGTGCCGCCACTCGAGCGGCATGACCCGGTCGCCGAGATGCAGGAGGCGCCCGTCGAGGCGGACCGCGGACGGCCTGATCCCCGCCACCCGCAGGGCCGCCGCGAGCCCGAGCGACGGCAGCGCGCGTCCACCGGTCCGGACGAAGGGGATGGTGTGGCGGATCGGCCCGTCGGGATCGAGCATGAACAGGTTGTGGCCGAGGCCCGACGCCGCCGACGCCAGGGCGGCGAACGGCGGGAACACGACGCGCCGCTCGATGATCCCCGGTTCGTCGAGCCGGTAGCCATCATCCGGGATGCCGGCGGACTCGCCCGCCTGCGCCTCGTACGTCGCGTCGGCGAGCAGGATGACCGAACCGGCGGTCCTGACCGAATCGACGAGCGCCCGGTCGGACTCGGCGCCTGACCAGGTGTCCGAGCCGAAGTCGAAGCCGCGGCGCGTGTCGGGCTCGGCGAAGTCGACGTCGTAGGCGATCACCTTCGCCGGCGCGCGCGCGAGGTAGTCGACGAGCATCGAGTGCACGGCGCGCGGCCATGGCCAGCGCCCGGCGTTCTTCTGCAGGTTCCTCAGCGAGGTACTCGTCGATGTCGACGAGGGCGATGTCGCGGCGGGCGGTGTCTGGACGCGCGGTGTGCGCCGTCCGCCAGTCGTAGGTCTTGAGCTCCACGGTCTCGAGCGGACTGCGTCCCGTGCCTCCGGCGACCGCGGAGAACGTCGCGTCCGCGCCCAGTACCACGACGGCCGCGGCCAGACCGACGAGAAGACCCGAGGCAAGCTTGCGCACCGTTCGCTAACTATAGGCGCCCGGTGCGCCGGTCGGCAATCGCCGCTTTGGGGCGGCGCGGGACGATCCGGCCGGCCGTCCGCGGCGTTGATGCCGGGCTCGCGACCGGCGCGAGACGGCCATGGCGGACGCCGGCAGCCGAAACGGCTGCGCGCTCACGCGACGCGCAGGACGTGTGCCCGCCCGAGCTCGAGGCGCACGTAGAGTCCGCCGCCTTCTTCGAGCGACCGGCGATCCCAGCGATAGCTGGCGCCGTCGACGAGGTCCTCGAACACGTAGCCGTCGAGGTCGGGCAGCTCGTCGTTGACACGCACCTGCCCCTGGGCCGTTCTCCGGCCCAGATTCACGACCACGATCCGCATCTCGCCCTCGAGGCGCCACCGCCAGGCGACCAGGTCGGACGAGGAATCGTCGCCCGCCGGGCCGACGTCGAGCAGGCGCCACTTCCCGTCGTGAAACACCGGCGCCGCCACCGCGGCGAGCAGACGATCGTAGAACGCGCGCAGCGGCTGGTCGACCGCCTCCTCGGGGAAGCGCCCGAGCTGCACCGGCAATCGCGCCCGCCGCCCTTCGAGCTGGCCGTCGTGCAGGAACCGGAGACCGGGCACCGTCATGGCGGTCGCGGCCGCCGCCCGGATGCGATCGCCGAAGGCGACCACGCTCCGCGGTTCGTCGTGATTCTCGATGAATCGTGCCGAGCGGTCCTGATACTCCGGATCGGCGCGCAGATGATCGTGCACCGTGCCGCCCCCGCCGGCCAGCAGGCGGTCGTATAGCGACTTGTCGTACGTGAACCGGAAGCCGAGCTGCTGCAGTCGCCACTCGAGACTCCAGTACACCTCGGCGATCAGATCGAAGCCCGGCACGGCGTCGATGGCTTCCGTCCAGAACTCGCGACCGCGGGGCGGCGGGCCGGCGAGCTCGCCCCACGTCCGGCCGAAGACGTCCGAGAGCACCAGCATCGCCATGTCGCATCGCGCGCCGTCGGCCCGACCGGCCAGGCGTCCGAGCTCGGCAACCATCGCGGTCCGCGTCTCGTCGTGAAAGTAGTTGAGCTGCGCGACGTCGCCCCACGGCGGGAAGAACGGATCGCGGCCGCAGGCGACGAATCGCACGTCGCCGGCGGAGGTCTCGATCGGGCGGAACGCCCGCGGGCTGGCGCGGAAGACGTGCTCGGGCGCGCAGACGTAGCGATCCGGATGCTCCCTGACCCACCGGTGATCGAACGCGGTGTGATTCGGGATGAAGTCGACGATGAGGCGCATGCCGCGGTCGTGGAGGCGGCTCCGGATTCCGGCGAGCTCGATCTCCGTGCCGAGGCGGGGATCCACCTCGTGGGCCGTGATGCAGTAGGCCGAGCCGACGACATCGGCGGCGCGCCAGTCGGCGAGCGCGGCGTCGAACGCGCCGAACAGGCGCGCGTCGGCGCGTGTGATCTGGCGGCCCGCCGCGCTGCGCCGCCAGAGGCCCATCAGGTACACCAGATCGACGCCGAGCGCGCCGAGCCGATCCCATTCGGCATCGGGCACGCCGCCGAGCGTCACGCGGCGCCCGGCACGCCGTGACAGGCGCTCGAGCCAGGGCCACGTGTTGATTTCGTAGAGAACCGGGTGTGCGGTCATGGGCGTCGGCTGAATCGGTGCGGACCGCCCCGCCTGCCACGGCGTCGACCAACGGCCGATTCACCAGACCCGTCGGGAGGTGCCGGCCGCTCAGGCCGCGCGGCGGACGTCGTTCTCGACCTGGCCGTCGCGTATGTGAATCGAGCGATACGCGAAGGCGGCGACGTCCGGTTCGTGCGTCACGAGCAAGATCGTGTTGCCCGCCTTGTGGAGCTTCTCGAAGAGCGCCATGATCTCGGCGCCGGTCTTCGAATCCAGGTTGCCCGTCGGCTCGTCGGCCAGCAGGATCGAGGGGTTGTTGACGAGCGCGCGGGCGATCGCCACGCGCTGCCGCTGGCCTCCCGACAGCTCGTTGGGACGGTGGGTCATGCGCTGGGCGAGCTCCACTTTCTCGAGCGCTTCGGAGGCGCGCTGCTGGCGGACCTTTGCCGGCATGCCGGCGTAGATGAGCGGCAGCTCGACGTTGTGCAGCGCGGTCGCACGCGGGAGCAGGTTGAAAGTCTGGAAGACGAACCCGATCTCCTCGTTGCGGATGCGGGCGAGCTCGTTGTCGTTCATCTGGCTGACCTGCTTGCCGTTCAGCAGGTAGGAGCCCCTGGTCGGCGTGTCGAGGCAGCCGATGAGGTTCATCAGCGTCGACTTGCCGGAGCCCGACGGCCCCATGATGGCCACGTACTCGCCGCGCTCGATCTGAATCGAGACGCCGCGCAGGGCGTGGATTTCCTCCGAGCCCATCACGTAGGTCTTCCAGAGATCGACGGTTTCGATGAGCGCCATTGATCCTCTTGGGTCGCGCGGTCCGCCCGCCTGCGTCGGCGCCGGCAGGGCTTCCAGGCCGTCTCGATCGGACGTTCACCGCCCCACCGGCCCCGTCTGAGTGAGACGGACCGCCGGGCCGTCCGGTTCCGCCTCCATTCTACGTCGCGCCGCGCGAATCGATCCCGGACGCCGATCACGGCGCTATTGCAGGCGCACGCCGATGTCGTCGCCCGCGAGCGTGGCATCGGCGATCAGCTGTCTGTACGGCGTCTGGATGACGCCGTCGGGGCCGGCTGACAACACCCACACGGCGTACTTCGCGCTGCCGGGCTGATCGGGCGGCGCGTCGGCGGACGGAATGAGCCCGATGTTCACCACGTACCGGCGGCCCCACGGATCGGGGCCCGGCGCCTCGGGCAGATACGGCCCGCTCCACCCCATGCTGTCGGGATCTTCGCGGACGGCGTAGCTGGGCGCGTTCGTGACCAGCTCGTCGGCCAGGCGCCCCTGCCGTCCCGTCGACCACGACGAATGGGCGGGCGCATCGGGTGCCGAGCCGTCGCTGACCAGCAGATCGATCGGGCCGAGCCGCTGAGGGCCTTCGGCGGTCATCTGATCCCACAACGGGAAGAACCCGTTGTCCTGGTAGAACCGGACGAGCGCGCCGGCAATGGCGGACGCATCGCGGCGGGAGCGCTCCAGTCGCGCGGCGTCACGCGTCTGGCGCACCGCCGGCCACGCGAGGACCGCTGCAATCGCCAGGCCCGCCGCGATGGCCAGGAGCGCCGGCAGCCGCGTCATGCCGCGAACTCCGCGCGCCGGCACTCCGACCTGCTGCAGACACCGAGACACGACCGACGCTCAGCCGCCGTACTCTTCCTCGTAGTTCGCTTTCAGCCGCGCGACGACGGTCGGATCGGCCAGGGTCGTCGTGTCGCCCAGGGCCTTGCCTTCGGCGATGTCGCGCAGCAGGCGGCGCATGATCTTGCCGGACCGCGTCTTCGGGAGGTCGGCGGTAAAGAGGATGTCCTCGGGACGCGCGATCGCCCCGATCTTGCGCACGACGTGCTCCTTGAGGTCGTCGATGAGCGCGTCGCCCCCGGCGGTTCCTTCGCGCAGGGTCACGAAGGCGGCAATCGCCTGCCCCTTGATCTCGTGGGTGCGCCCGACGACGGCCGCCTCGGCGACCGCGGGGTGATCGACGAGCGCGCTCTCCACTTCCATCGTGCCGATGCGATGACCGGCGACGTTGATCACGTCGTCGACGCGGCCGAGCAGCCAGAAGTCGCCGTCCGCGTCGCGCTTGGCGCCGTCGCCCGTGACGTAGACGTCCGGTCCCCACTTGCTCCAGTACTCGCGGACGTAGCGATCGGGATCGCCATAGATGCCGCGCAGCATCGACGGCCACGGCCGCGTCAACGCGAGCAGACCGCCGCCGACCGCCACACGGTCGCCCCGGTCGTTGCGGATCTCGGCCGCGACGCCCGGAAACGGCCGCGTCGCCGACCCGGGCTTCAGGCGCGTCACGCCCGGCAGCGGCGTGATCATGATCATGCCGGTCTCGGTCTGCCACCAGGTATCGACCACGGGGCAGCGATCGTGGCCGATGTAGTGGTAGTACCAGACCCACGCCTCCGGATTGATCGGCTCGCCGACGCTGCCGAGCAGCCGGAGCGACGAGAGATCGCGCTTCGCCGGCCAGTTCGTGCCCCAGCGCATGAACGCGCGGATGGCCGTCGGCGCCGTGTAGAACACCGTCACGCCATACCGCTCGACGATCGCCCAGAACCGATCCTTCTGAGGCCAGTCGGGCGCGCCTTCGTACATGAGGACGGTCGCGCCGTTGGCCAGCGGCCCGTAGACGACGTAGCTGTGGCCCGTCACCCAGCCGATGTCGGCCGTGCACCAGTACACGTCCTCATCGCGCAGATCGAACACGAGCTTCGTCGTCGTGTAGGCGCCGACGAGATAGCCGCCGGTCGTGTGCACGATGCCCTTCGGCTTGCCGGTGGTGCCCGAGGTGTACAGGATGTACAGCATGTCCTCGGCGTCCATCGTCTCCGGCGGGCAGGCGAACGAGGCGTCCTGCATCAGGCGGTGGTACCAATGGTCGCGGCCTTCCTTGATGTGCACCGGCATCGGGCCCGCGCCCCGCTGGACGACGACGACGTTCTCGATGGAGGGCGTCTCGGCGAGCGCCTCGTCGGCCACCTGCTTCAGGGGGACAATCTGGCCGCGGCGGTAGCCGCCGTCGGCGGTGACGAGCAGCCGCGCCTTCGCGTCGTTGATGCGGTCGCGCAGCGACTCCGCGCTGAAGCCGCCGAAGACGACGCTGTGCACGGCGCCGATGCGCGCGCAGGCGAGCATCGCGATCGCGAGCTCGGGGATGAGCGGCATGTAGAGCGCGACGCGATCGCCCTTCCGGATGCCGAACGACCGGAGGACGTTGGCGAACGCCGACACCTCGCGATACAGATCGAAGTAGGTGTAGGTGCGGCGATCGCCCGGCTCGCCTTCCCAGATGAGCGCCGCCTTGTTCCGCCGCGGGCCGCGCACGTGGCGGTCGAGGCAGTTGGCGCTGATGTTGAGCTGTCCGCCGACGAACCACCTGGCGTGCGGCGGCCGCCAGTCGAGGACCGTGTCCCACCGGCGCAGCCATTCCAGTTCTTCGGCGTACCGGGCCCAGAAGCCTTCCGGGTCGCGATCGGCGTCGGCATAGATGCGATCGTCGCTGACGAGCGCCCGGGCCTTGAACTCGGGCGACGCCTCGAAGGTCCGCTCTTCGCGCAGCAGATCGGCGAATTCGGCGTGCGTGTCGTCGGCCATGGCCCGACAGGATAGCGTACCGCGCAGAGTCCGCGGCGGACACTGACGCGGGCGACGCGCGGCTACGGGTTCTGCGGCGTGACGTCGATCGTGCCGGGCGGCGACGGCTTCCGGAACACCATCGCGCCGATCAGCCCCCCGAGCGTCGAGAAGATGGAGCCGAGGATCAGCATCAGCACGAAGCTGAACATCATGCGGAGGGGACCGCCGACATAGCGGAGCGCGGTCGAGCGGAACTCCGGCGGCATGCCGCCGCGGGCGATCAGCCGTCGCACGACCTCGGCCTGAAAGGGCCCGACGATGAGCGTGACGGGAATGGACAGCGCCAGGTAGACGACCGCGCCGAACAGCCCGGCCAGCAGCCCCGCCATGGCGCCGTCGCCCGGCGTGATGCCGGTGGACTGGTTCTGCTGCAGAAAGTACGCGGCGACCACGCCTCCGCTGATCACCCAGAGACAGCAGCAGAGGTTTCCCGCCGCGACGATGGGCAGCGCCGACAACGCGCCCATGACGAGACCGCCGAACAGCGCCGGCTGGAGGTACCGGTTCTCAGTCGTAGTACTCACGTCCCAGATGCGTGATGAGCTCCTCACCCTTGAGGTATCGGAGCGTGTTCTTCAGCTTCATCAGTTGAATGAAAAGATCGTGCTCCGGGTACAGGCCGGGAGCGTGAACCGGACTCTTGAAGTAGAACGACAGCCACTCCTGGATCCCGCTCATGCCGGCGCGCTTGGCGAGATCGAGGAACAGCGCGACGTCCAGCACAATCGGTGCCGCCAGGATGCTGTCGCGACAGAGGAAGTTGATCTTGAGCTGCATCGGATAGCCGAGCCAGCCGACCAGGTCGATGTTGTCCCAGCCTTCCTTGTTGTCCCCCCGCGGCGGGTAGTAGTTGATCCGCACCACGTGGCAGAGGTGCGCGTAGAGATCGGGATAGAGCTGCGGCTGAAGGATGTAGTCGAGGACCGACTTCTTGCTCTCTTCCTTCGTCTTGAACGACTCCGGATCGTCGAGCACCTCGCCGTCGCGGTTGCCGAGGATGTTCGTCGAGTACCAGCCGGAGACGCCGAGGAGCCGCGCCTTGAGCCCGGGCGCGATGATCGTCTTGATGAGCGTCTGGCCGGTCTTGAGGTCCTTGCCGGCGAGCGGCGCCTTCGTGCGCGCCGCGAGCTCCACCAGGGCGGGGATGTCGGCGGTCAGGTTCGGCGCCGCGTTCGCGTACGGAATCCCTTCGCGGATTGCGGCGTACGCGTACACCATGCTCGACGGGATCGACGGGTCGTCCTCTTCGAGCGCCCGCTCGAAGCTCTCGATCGAGGCATGCGCCGGCGTCTCGGTCATGTAGATCTCGGTGCTGCCACACCAGACCATGACGAGACGTTCGAGCTGATGGTCGGCCTTGAACCTGCCGATGTCGGCCGCCACCTGGTCGGCGAGATCCTTCTTGTTCCGCCCCTTCTTGACGTTCGGGCCGTCGAGCCGCTTCACGTAGCGTTGATCGAACACCGCCGGCCACGGTCGAATCCGCTCGAGCTCGGGACGGACCTGCTCGAGCAGCGCCGGCTCGATGACGCCGGCTGTGCGCGCGGCGGCGTAGCAGTCGTCCTCGAAGATATCCCATCCGCCGAACACCAGATCGTCGAGCGCGGAGAGCGGAACGACGTCGCTGATTTTCGGCGAGCGACCCTCGGTGCGCTTGCCGAGCCGGACGGTTCCCATCTGCGTGAGCGACCCGATTGGTTTCGCGAGATGCTTGCGTATCGCCATCACGCCGGCGATCGTCGTGGTGCTGACGGCGCCCAGACCGACCAGCAAGACTCCCAGCTTGCCGCGTGCAGGAGCTATTTCTACAGGGGTAGGCACAAGCGGCAACTATAGCGCTTTCGACAGCCGGCTGTCAGCAGTAAGCTGGCAGAGAGAGACGTGCTCGCGTGCACGGTGCTCGCGTGCATCGGCGCTCGTGGAGCTTCGAGGGCGAGTCCGACGCGATGGCGATGAACCTGTTCGGCAAACGTGAGAACCCGCATTCGCTCGTCGTCGGGATGGCCGGCGTGAAGATGGGCGACCGCTTCGTGCAGATTGGCTGCGCGCACGGCGGGCGGCTTGGCGCGGTCGCCGTCAGGGTGGGGCTGTCGGGCCGGGCGGCGGCAGCGGTGCCCGACGACGCCTCCGCCGCGCGGGCGCGCAAGGGCGCGGCCGAAGCCGGCGTCCTCGTCGACGTCGACGTCGCCCCGCCGGCTCGCCTCCCCTACGACGCCGACGCCTTCGACGTGGCCCTCGTCGACAACACCGGCGGCCTGTTCACGACGCTGCGCGCCGAGGACCGCGTGGCCGCGGTCCGGGAACTGCTCCGCGTGCTCCGTCCCGGCGGCCGCGTCATCGTCGTCAGCGCCTCGCCGCGCGCGGGGCTCGGCGCCCTGCTCACCCGCGCGCAGAGCGGCCCCTCCTTCGACGCGGTGCCGGTCCTCCAGGCCGACGGCTTCAAGTCCGTGCGGCCACTCGCCGATCGCGAAGGCCTGCTCTTCGTGGAGGGGATCAGGCCGAGGGGATCGGATTCCTCAGAGGGGTCTGCCGGGTAACGGGTTCGGCCAGGTTCCAGAGGCTCTGGCTCCGGAGGTTCCAGGAGGAGACCCGCTCGGGCGTCTCAGCGCGCACACGTCAAGTGCCGGCCGCCGTCGATGGGAATCGTTTCGCCCGTCATCCATGCGGCGCGCTCGGAAGCGAGGAACAGAATCAGGTCCGCGACCTCATCGGGCTGCCCGGCCCGTCCGAGCGGATGCGTCGTCTTGGACCGTTCGAGGAACGCCGCATACTGCTCTTCCTGCATTCCGGACCGCCGGTGCAGGTTCGTCACGGTGACTCCCGGATTGACGGCGTTGACGCGGACGCCGAGCGGCGCCATTTCGAGCGCCGCGCATCGGGTGAGGTGATCGAGGCCGGCCTTGCTCGCGCAGTACGCAAGGACGCCGGGAAACGACCGCAGGCCGTTCACGCTCGAGACGTTGACGATGGCGCCGCGGCGGCGGGCGAGGTGCGGCGCGGCGGCGCGCATCATGCGGAACGGCGCGCGCAGGTTCACCGCCATCATGGCGTCCCACACCTCGTCGGTGGTGTCCTCGAGCGTTCCCGTGGCGATGATGCCGGCGGCGTTGACGAGCACGTCGAGCCCGCCGAACGCCTCGACCGCGGCCTGGACGAGGCGGTCGGGCGCGTCGAGGGCGGTCACGTCGGCAGCGCACGGCACGACGCGGGCGCCCGCCGCCGACGCGGCTGACACGTCGCGAAGGGCGGCTTCGTCGCGCCCGGAGAGGACCACCGACGCTCCTTCACGAGCGAACGCCTGGGCTGCGGCGCGGCCGATGCCGCTCGTCGCGCCGGTGACGATGACCGATTTTCCGCTGAAGACCATGGCGGGTAGTCTACTTCGGAGCTGGGGGCCGGGCCCGGGGTGAGGGGCGAACCAGCAGGCTCCCCCAGGCGACAGTGTCATGCCCTGAGCACAGCCCGGCCGACGGTCGGCCCGCCTCGGACCCGCCCTTCGCGGTGGAAATCGGCGAGAATCGAGGCGTCGTCCCATCATCGAGCCGGCAGGACCGCGGCAAGGCTTTTGCCTCGCCCGTCTGCGGCCGGAGGCGGTCCGACGGCTCGCAGGCACTCATGCCATCCAGTTCCGTCCCGGCTGACGCCGGCCGCCAGGATCCGCGTTTCGATGTGTACTCGATCGCCGAGATCGCCCGCGCGGCCGGCGTGCCGACAGCGGACGTCCGCGCGGTTCCGGGAGCGCCGGGTGCGCTCGTGCCCTTTGCCGAGGCCGTGCGCATCGGGCGCGCGCTCCTCCGCCCTGTCGCTCCGCGCGAGACCGATGTTCCGCGCGCAGCCCCTCTCTTCGCCATCTTCTCGCCGATCGCCGGCCGCCCATCGCGTGGCGTACCGCTCGCCGTGTCGAGCGCCGTTCATGTTGGCGCGCTCATCGCGGCCGTGTTGATTGCGACGACCGGTCTCGCTCCGGTGGCCGCTCCCCTGCAACAGGATCGGCCCGATCCGATGCGCCTCGTGTTCGTCGCGACCCCGGGACCGGGCGGCGGTGGAGGGGGCGGAGGGCTGCTCCAGCCGAAGCCGGCACCCACCGCCGAACGAGAAGGCCGGCACATGACGAACAGTCCGGTCCCCGCGCGGCGTCCGCCGCGGGCCATCATCGCAATCGCGCAACCGCGCGAGCCCAGGCCGGCGGTGCTGACGGGCGAGAGCCTGCCGGTGCTCGTGGCGCCCATCGTGCCGGCAGCGGCCGACGCGCGCGACCGGCCCGGCGTGCTGGCGCGAACCTCCGCCGAGGAGCCGGGTCACGGTCCAGGCGCCCTGGGCGGCGCAGGCACCGGCAGCGGCACGGGCATCGGCGAGGGCAGCGGACCCGGCGTCGGTCCGGGGTCGGGCGGCGGCACGGGCGGGGGTCCGTACCGGCCGGGCAGCGGCATCGAGCCCCCGCGGCTGGTGCGAGAGGTCAAGGCGGACTATACCGAGGCGGCGCGCCGGCGCGGGATCGAGGGAGAGGTGCTCCTCGAGATCGTGGTTCGCCGCGACGGTACGGTGGGCGACGTGCGCGTCGAGCGAGGGCTCGACGCGGGACTCGACGCGAACGCCCGAGACACGGTCCGGCGCTGGCGATTCGCACCGGCCGTCCGGCAAAGTGTACCAGTCGACGTCGTCGTAGAGGTGGCTGTGGAATTCAAGCTCCGGTAAGACGCGATGGATGTCACATTGACGGTGGTGACGCTCTTCTCGCTCGCGCTCGCGGCGACAATGACCGCCGTGGCGTGGCGGCTTGCGCGCGACGAGCAGCGACGGTCCGCGGCGCGGGTCGCGGCGCTCGCCGCCGAGATCACGCGCGACACGGACCAGGTGCCGATGGACCTGGACCTTCGCGCCGCGGATGCGACCGGCCCGTCCGTGCTCCCGCACCCCCCGACGGACCGGCAGCGACGACGCCTGGTGCTGGGGGTGGGGATTGGTATCGCCATCGCGGCCGCCGTGGCGGCGCTGGCCGTCCCGCTGGGTGGCGGGGTCGCGACCGGAGTGGCAACGTCGGTGTCGAAGCCGGCGGCACCGGTCGCCCTCCCGACGCTCGAGTTGATCGCGCTCGACCACTTCCGCACGGGCAACCAGCTGACCGTCCACGGCATCGTGCGCAATCCCGGCCGGACGGAAATCGATCACCTCACCGCGGTCGTGGTCCTGTTCGATCGCGACGGCGCCGAATTGAGCACCGCACGCGCCGGCATGGGGCGGCTCGCGCCGGCCGGCGAGGCCCCTTTCTCGATCACCGTGCCCGACAGCGGTCTCGTCGGACGCTATCGGGTGAGCTTCCGCCAGGGTGACACCGTGGTCCCGCAGGTGGACCGTCGGGGCCTCGGAACGTGAGGCGCGCAGGCAGGGCGGCGCTCATCGGCATCGCGGCGATGGCGGCGGTGCTGGCGGTGTCGCTGCGCGGCCAGACGCCTCGCCCGGCGCCGCCGGGCGGCGATCAGGGATTCCGGTTCCGCAGCGGAGTGGAACTGGTCAACGTCACCGCGACGGTCACCGACGCGAGCGGCCGCTTCGTCCCGGGCCTGCAGAAGGACGACTTCACCGTCTACGAGGACGGCCGGCCCGTCCCGGTCACGCACTTCAGCGCCGAACGCGTGCCGGTGAGCCTGGGCATCGCCCTCGACACCAGCGGGAGCATGGCCGGCGAAAAGATCAAGGCCGCGGAGGGCGCGCTGAACCGGTTCCTGTACAACCTGCTCGCGCCGACCGACGAGATCTTTCTGTATCGATTCAGCAACGAACCCGTGCTGCTCGAGAGCTGGACGACCGATCGGGATCGCCTGAGCCGAGCGCTGGGACGGATTGCGCCGAGCGGCGGCACGGCGTTGTACGACACGGTGGCCGAAGCCGTGCCGCTGTCACAGAGCGGCCGGCACGTCAAGAAGGCGCTGGTCATCATCTCGGATGGCAACGACACGTCGAGCCGGACCGAGGTGCGCGATCTGAAGCGGCAGATCCGGGAGAGCGAGGTGCTGGTATATGCCGTCGGCATCGACGCGGAGGGGGAGCCGACGTTCCGGTCGCCGCCGCGCCGGCCGCCGCGGATGCCGGTTCCGCTGCCGTTCCCGTTCCCGCCCGGACGGCGCCGGCCCGTGCCGCCGCCGCGCCCGCCGGGCGGCTGGTCGTCCGGGTCGAGCGATGCGGACCGCGTCAACGTCGACGCGCTGCGCGAGTTGACCGACGACAGCGGCGGGCGCACCGAGATCGTCCGCGACGCGCGGGACCTCGACCCGGCCACCGCGGGCATCGCCGACGAACTGAGCAAGCAGGTACTACCTCGGATACACGTCGCCGGGCACGAGGGACGGCCGCTGGCACTCCATTCGCGTCGAGGTGCGCAACCCGTCGTATCACGTGCGCGCGCGCCGCGGGTACGTCGCGTCCTAGTCGACTATAATCCCGTCCCGTGCGTGTCCTCCCGGTCGCGCTTGGCCTGAGCCTGCTCGGCGGCTTCGGGGGCCTCGCTGTCGCATCCAGCCTGCTGCTGCTTCCCGCTCGCGTCCGCGAGCGGCTCATCCCGTGGCTGGTCAGCTACGCGGTCGGCGCGCTGCTGGGCGTCGCGCTGCTCGAGCTCCTGCCCGAGGCGCTCGACGGCCTGGAGGCGCACCGGGTGTTCGGCACGCTCCTCGCCGGCATCATCACGTTCTTCGTGCTCGAAAAGCTCGCGCTGTGGAGGCATTGTCACGCCGGAGAGTGCGAGGTGCATCGGACGACCGCGCCGCTCGTCCTCGTCGGCGATGCCGCGCACAATTTCATGGACGGCGCGGTCATCGGCGCCGCCGCGCTGGTCTCGGTGCCGCTCGCCGTCAGCACGGCCATCGCGGTCCTGGCCCATGAGATCCCGCACGAGATCGGCGACTTCGCCATCCTGCTCCACGCAGGGTATGGCCGCGCGCGCGCCCTGCTCTTCAACGCGATCGCGGAAGCCGCCGGCGTGGTCGGCGCGCTGGCCGCGGTCCTGTTCCTGAACGCCATGCCCCGCCTGGCGCCGTACTTCATCGTGTTCGCCACGTCCAGCTTTCTGTACGTCGCGATGTCGGACCTGATTCCGGACCTGCACCGCGGCACGTTCGACGACAACCCCGTGCGCCAGGTGCTGCTCGTATCGGCCGGCGTCGGCACAGTGCTCCTTCTGTAGGAAGTCGACCGCGACCGCGCCCAGCCGATGACCAGCTCAGAGGCGAGGCGCCCACGTCGGAGCGCGCGGGGCCTTCGCCAAATGAGCGGACAGCCGCCGCACGTCGCGAACCGGGGAGGCGAGCGATGGCAGGTCGTGGGGGTGCGGCCCCGCGACAAAGTAGAAAATAATGGACCCGAAAAACCTGGTGACCGTCGAGAAGATGTGGCGCCGCGAGGTGGAGGCCGCCACGACCTACCGGCTTCTCGCCGAGCGGGAGCACGATCCGCACCGCCGCTCGATCCTGCTGCGTCTGGCCCAGCAGGAGGACGGCCACGCCGTCCGCTGGGCCGAGCGCATCAGGCTCGCCACGGGGCGGTCGCCCGATCCGCGCGAGGTCGAACGGGGCCTCTCGTGGTTCCAGCGGATCGGCGATCCGAGCGTCGTCCTGCACCGCCTCGAGCAGGAGGAAACGAAGGCCGAGGCCGAGTACGACGAATTGATGGCGCGGCTCAGCGATCCGACCGATCGCCGGATCGCCGAGGAGGCGATGCTGGAGGAGCGCGACCACGCCACCATCCTCCACACGCTCGCCGGCGGCTCGATGCCGACGCCTCGCTCGACGCTCGACACAATCCTCCGGCGCGAGCGCTGGCACGTGCACGGCACCGGCTGGATCGGCGACGCGATCTACGGCGTCAACGACGGCCTCGGCGCGGTCTTCGGCATCGTGTCGGGGATGGCGGGCTACACGGGCGGCAGCGAGGTCGTCCTCGCCGCGGGGCTGGCCGGCACGCTCGCGAGCGCGCTCTCGATGGGGGCCGGCGCGTATCTCGCCTCCAAGTCCGAGCGCGAGATGTACGAATCGGAGGTCTCGCGCGAGCGCGCCGAGATCGAGGAGGACCCGCACGAAGAGCTGCTGGAGCTGGAGCTCTTCTACCAGCTCAAGGGATTCGGAGCCGAGGAAGCGCGCGCGATGGCCGAGCGGATCCAGCAGGAGCCGCAGCAGTTCCTCCGCACCCTCGTTCACGAAGAGCTGGGGCTGTCCGAAGAGACCTTTCCCAATCCCGTTCGCTCGACCGTGTCGGCCGCGGTCTCGACCGCGGTCGGCGGCTTCATTCCGATCATCCCGTTTTTCTTCGCCGTCGGCATGCCGGCCGTGATTGCGTCGTTCGTCATCAGCACGGTTGCCCATTTCGCCGTCGGAGCATCGAAGGCGCTGGTGACGACCCGCCCGTGGTGGGCCAGCGGCCTCGAGATGACCGTCGTCGGCATCCTCGAAGCCGCCATCACCTACGGCGTTGGCGTGGCGTTCGCCGGACACCCGATCGGTTAATGCGTCCTGCAGACAGGACATCCGGGGCTGTCGAGCCCGCCTTCGACGTCGACATCCCGCACTTTTTGCGCGTGCGCCCTGGCATTGCCTTTGCCCCTGAAGTTCGCCGAAGGGTTTCTCGACACGCGCGCGGAGGTGCAACATGCGCATGCGACTGGGCTTTCTGGCGGTGGTCCTTGCGCTCACGGCGAACGTCGCGACGGCTTCGACCGGCGAGCGGAAGGACCTGCAGGTGTTCAACGATATCTCGCGGACGGTGAATCGGTACGCGCGGTTCACGATTTTCGACGACGTCAACGCGAGCGTCGACCACGGGGTCGTCACGCTCACCGGCGTGGTGACGATGCCGTACAAGCGCGACGACATCGGCAGGCGCGTCGCCAAGGTGGACGGCGTCAGCGAGGTCAGGAACCAGATCAGGGTCCTGCCCGTGTCGATCGAGGACGACGCGCTGCGATACAGGGTGGCGCGAGCCATCTACGGCAACTCCACGTTCTGGAACTACGCGGCGATGGTGAACCCGCCCATCCACATCGTGGTCGAGCACAGCCGGGTCACGCTGACCGGCGTCGTCAACAGCGAGACCGATCGGCTGCTCGCGCGGTCGCTCGCCTCTCAGTTCGGCGTGATGTCGGTGACCAATCGCCTCAAGACCGATGCCGAAGTCCGCGAATCGCTCGAACACATCTCCCACTGAGAGACCGGTGGCGGTGTCGGAGGGCGCCGAGACGACGGCGCTCGTCTATCCGGCGGAAGGGGTCCCGGCGACTCCTTCCTGCCGGCTGGTCCTGGCGCACGGGGCGGGCGCCGGACAGCGCAGCGCGTTCATGGTGGACTTCGCGCGGGCGCTGTCGGCGTACGGGATTGAAGTCGTGACGTTCGACTTCCTGTACGTCGCGCGGCGGCGGCGGCTGCCCGACCGCGGACCGGTGCTCGAAGCCTGCTATCGGGCGGTGCTGGATGGCCTGGGCGACGCCGAACGGCTCTTCATCGGCGG
The DNA here is from genome assembly GCA_963840225.1 of uncultured Acidobacteriota bacterium. GTDB lineage: Bacteria > Acidobacteriota > Vicinamibacteria > Vicinamibacterales > CAVVIG01 > JBLMXQ01. The sequence goes on along the minus strand of CAWIYH010000002.1, from coordinate 591,882 downwards.
CAAGTCGATGGGCGGGCGGATTGCCACGCAGGTGGCGGCGGCCGATCCCGATCGGCGCCTCGACGGCCTGGTGCTCCTCGGCTACCCCCTCCATCCGCCGGGGCGTCCCGAGACCCGGCGCGAGGGGCACCTTCCGGCAGTTCGTCGTCGGATGCTGTTCGTGCAGGGAAGCCGCGACGCCTTTGGAACGCCGGCCGAGCTTCAGCCCCTGCTGTCGTCGCTCTCGCCGCCCGCCGCCCTCCACGTCGTCGAGGGCGGCGATCATTCGTTCAAGCGCGCGCGCAAGGACCCGGCGGCGCAGGCCGAGCTCCTCGCCGGCGTCCAGCGCGCGATCGCGGAATGGGTCCGGCGCTAGGGCGAGTTCATCCTTCCCACGCGGCACGCCAGGAAGTCGCCGCTGACGACGAATCCAAAGCGCGCGTACAGGCTCCGGCTGCGGTCGGTCGGCCAGAGGAGGACCGTGTCCACGCCGTGTGCCGACGCCCAGTCGAGGGCGGACCCGAGCAGCCGCGTCCCCGTGCCGCCCCGTGCGGACGGCGTGACGTAGAGGTTGGACAGGTACGCGTGGCGCTCGCGTTCGCCGATCGGGTTGGGAATCTTGTCGATCGCGTGGACCCACACGTGTCCGACGATGCGGCCGGCGTCTTCGGCCACCCAGGCGCGCCAGTCGCCGCGGGCGACTCGCTCGTGCATCCATCTGGCGCACCGCTCGACGAACGCATCGCGCGACTCGGCCGGCTCGTCGCGGCCGGCGCGGAATTCCCATCGCAGCTCGGCGAGCAGCGCGGCGTCATCGGGCGTCGCTTCGCGGATGTGAGTCACGGTCGCCGCTCCCGCTGCAGGAATGCGCCGGCCGCCTCGCTGAAGGGGGCGGTCCACTCGTGGCCGGCGTCGAACTCGAACGGCGTGACGCGCACTCCCGCCTCGCCGAGCCGCTCCACGTCGTCGCGGAACTTCTCCGGCGTGTACCACCCGTCGTGGCGCCCGCGGCCGACGAGCGCAGCGGGAATGGCGGCGAGGCTCGTCCGCCGGAGCTCGGGCGGCACATCGCCACCCAGCGCGATGACGCCCGCCGCGCGCGGCCACGCGGTCGCCGCGCGCAGGGCCATGGCGACGCCCTGCGAAAAGCCGGCGAAGAAGGTCCGCCGCGGACTGCCGCGGTCGACCTCGTCGAGAACGGCTTTGACGTACGCGAGGTTGTCGGCAATCGCGAGCTCGCGGTCCTGCTTCGTCATCCACCCGGCGACCACCACGTCGCTCGAACGTCCGCGATAGAAGCGGTGAAGCCCCTGGACCGACACCAGCGCCAGCCGATCCGCCCCGGGGATCGCGGCGAGTCGCTCGAGCTGCGTCTCGGCGGTCTCCGCGTATCCATGGAAGCCGACGAGGAGCGGCGACGAGGCGGCCGGCGCGCCGGCCGCCAGGTACCGCCCGTGAATCGTGACCGACGGCGTGTGCGCCGTCGCCGCCGTCATCGCTGCGTCGCTTTCGTTGACAACCTGCATACGATATCAAAGACCTGCCGTGAACGCCGTCGACATCGGCCCCATCGATCCGCGAGAGCAGACCCAGTCGCCGGCCGACCTGTTCCTGATCTTCGTCGGCGCCAACATCGTGGCCACGACGTTCCAGGTCGGCGCGAGCCTGGCGCCCGAGTTCGCGCCCCGCGCGACGTTCGCGCTGATCGCGGTCGGCGCGGTGGCGGGCGCCGCGCTGGTGTCGGCGCTGGTCCCGCTCGGGCCGCGCCTGCGCGTTCCCTCGGTCGTCGCCGCGCGCGCCGCGCTCGGCATCCGTGGAGCCGGACTGGTGGCGGTCGTCCTGTACGTGACGAACTTCGCCTGGATCGCGCTGAACAACGTCATCGCGGCGTCCGCCTGCGCGCGCATCGCGGGCGGCGCGGCGTCGGCGACGGCCTGGGCGGTCGGGCTGGGCCTGCTCGCCACCGCGGTGGTGGCCGGCGGTCCGAGAATGGTGGCGCGCGCCGACCGGCTGGCCGTGCCGCTCATGCTCGGCGTCGGCGTCGTGTTGACGATCGCGTGCCTGCGATTGGCGACGGTTCCTGGCACAACTGCGCCAGGTCGCCTCTCATGGCTCGGCGGCCTGGACGTCGTCGTCGGCTACCAGGTGTCGTGGATTCTGATGTTCGCCGACTACTCGCGATACACGCGATCGCCGGCCCGGAGCGCCGTCGCCGTGTTCGCCGCACTTGCGGGGACCAGCCTGTGGATGATGCCGCTCGGCGCGGTGGCCGCCCGCGCCGCCGGCTCGAGCGATCCGGGCGCCATGCTGGGAGCGGTGGGACTCGGCGGCACGGGCGCCTTCCTCCTGGCGCTCGCGACGTTGACGACGAACTTCGTCAACATCTACATGTCGTCGCTGGCGTGGAAGAGCCTGTGGCCCGGGACGAGCGAGCAAGCGGCCATCTGGTCAATCGGCATCGTCGGAACGGCGCTCGGCGCGGTGCCGGGCGTGTGGCTGGACCAGTACACCGGCTTCATGACGCTGCTCGGCGCCATCCTCGTCCCGGTGGGCGGCGTGCTGCTGGCTCATTTCTACGGCGATCGGGGTCGAGCGGCGACCAGTGTCGAGGCGCTCTACGACCGATCGGGCCCGCTGGCCGGCTATTCGCTGCCGGGGCTCGTCGCGTGGGGTGCGGGAGCTCTCTCGTATTTCCTGGCCGGCGCCTGGGGCGGGACCCTCCCGGCGCTCCTCATCGCGATTGCGGTCTACGCCGGCCTTTCTCGTACCCGCGCGGCACACGTCGCGCCGCAGGATTGAGGCCGAGGGCAGCCAGGCGCTATTCCGAGCGCAGACCCGCCACCGGATCGACCGATGCGGCCCGAATCGCCGGGAGCACGCAGGCAGCGAGCGCCATGACGAGGGCGACGCCGAGGCCGGCGCTCAGGGCCACGGCGTCGGCCGGCGAGACGCCCTCGATGAGCGCGGCCATCGTCCGGCCGACCGCGAGCGCGCCGGCGGCGCCGAGCAGGCCGCCGGCGAGCGCAAGCCGCAGCCCCTGACCGACGATCAGCCAGACCACGTCCCGCGCCTCGGCGCCGAGTGCCATGCGAACGCTGATCTCCTGCCGGCGCTGGCTGACGGAGTACGACAGGACGCTGTAGATGCCGAGCGCCGCCAGCAGCAGCGCGAACGCGGCGAACACACCCATCAGGAGCATCAGGGCGCGCGGCCGATCGGTGGCGTCGCCCAGGACGGCGTCGAGCGTGCGGCCGGTCGACAGCGGCAGATTCGGATCGAGTCGACCGACGGCGGCATGCACGGCGCCGACCAGGGTCGCCGGGCTGCCGGGGCCGCGCACCACCAGGTGCAGCCCGCGGAACGGGAATTGGCGGTACGTGAAATAGATGGCCGGCTCGGCCTGGCGCGTCAGCGAGACGTTGCGCATGTCGGCAACCACGCCGACGATCTGGAAATCGGTACCGGCCGGCATCAGCATCCGACCCATCGGCCCGATCACGCGGACGGAGGTGCGGATTGTCTGGCCGATCGGATCGGTCCCCGGCCACTCGCCTCGCGCCATGGCCTGATTGATGAGCACGACGCCGGGCGCGTCGACCGTGTCGCGTGCGGTGAAGAAACGGCCCGCCAGGAGCGGCACGCCGAGGCAGTGGAAGTAGTCCTCGTCAACGGATTGCTGCTGCGCCTTGGGCATGTCGGCGGCCGCCGGCAGCGGCCGTCCGCCCACCGAGTACGCCAGGCGCCACCCCGGATCGAGCGGCAGGAAGTTGGCGCCGCCCGCATCGTCCACCCCCGGCCGGGATCGGATCGACGCGAGCGCCTGCGAGTAGAAGTCCGCGATCTTCCGGAAGTCCGAGTACCGAGTACCGGCAGATCGAAGCTGACCGTCGTGACGTGCGACGGCCGGAAGCCGGGGTCCTCGCCGACCAGGCGCATGAAGCTGCGGCCGACGAGCGCGGCGCCGACCAGCAGCATCACGGCCAGCGCGATTTCGGCCGACACGAGGAGGCTTCGAGCGCGCCGTCGCGCGCCGGTGCCGTCGACCCCTCGACCCGCTTCCTTCAGGGGGCGCTGGATGTCACCGCGCGCCATGAACACGGCCGGTACCACGCCGAAGCCGACCGCCGTCAGCCCCGCGATCGCGGCGGCAAAGGCGAGGACGGCGCCGTCGAGGCTGACGCCGGTGAACCGCGGCACCGGCACGGGCGATACGGCCACCAGCGCCCTGACCGCCGCGAGGCCGACAACGGTCCCGAGCAGCGTTCCCGCGACCGCCAGGATCAGGCTCTCGGTCAAGAACTGCCTCACCAGACGGCCGCGCCCCGCGCCGATCGCCGCGCGCACGGCGACTTCCCGCTCGCGCACCGTGGCCCGGGCGAGCAGCAGGCTCGCGACGTTCGTGCATGCAATGAGCAGCAGCAGGGCCGACGCCCCGAAGAGCGCCACGAGCGCCGGGCGGAAATAGCCGACGACCTCGTGCGCCAGCGGGACGGCGCGGGCGCTCCAGCCCCCGTTGGTCGCCGCGTGTTCGGCCGCCAGGCGGGCGGTCAGCGCCCTCAGCTCCGCGTCCGCGCGATCCAGCGAGACGCCTGGGCCAAGGCGGAACACCGCTTCCATGAAGTGCGCGGCCCGGCTGTGCTGCCCCATGTCCCAGTTCAGCCGCTCCCAGACGTCGGTCCCTTTCGGATAGTCGAACCCGGCGGGCATCACGCCGACAACGGTGAAGGCCTCGTCGTTCAGCGTGATCGTCTTCCCGACGATCGCCGGATCGGCGCCGAACCGCTCGCGCCAGAGCCGGTGGCTGATGACCGCAACGAGCTCGCGGGCGTACAGCGGACCGGGCGGAAACCCCGCGCCGAGGGCCGGCTGCGCGCCCACGACCGAGAAGAGGTTGGCGCTCGTCTCGACCGCGGGCACACGCAGCGGCTCGTGCCCCGGTTCGGTGAGGTTGACCTGCGGGTACCACCACGCCGCCGCGTCGCTGAACACGTGCGACAGGCCCCGGTAGTCGAGGAAGTTGACCGGCGACAGGGCTTCGTGCGGCAGGCCCTTCGCGGTGTTGGTTTCCCACACCATCGCCAGGCGGTCGGGTTCGGGGTACGGCAGGGGCCGCAGCACGACCCGGTCCAGGAGTGTGAAGACGGCGGTCGTCGCGCCGATCCCGAGCGTCAGCGCGAGGAGCGCGGCCAGCGTGAACGCGGGACGGCGGCGGAGCAGGCGAAGCCCGAACCGCAGATCGTGAGCCAGGCCGTCCAGCATGGCGGCTTAGACGTCCGGACGGCCGGCGGGGTTGTCAGAGCGGGTGCTCGACGATCAGGTGGTCCGCCACGGGGCGGCCGCCGATGAGGTGCTCCTGGATGATCCGCTCGAGAACGGGCGGATCGCAGTCCGCGTACCAGACGCCCTCCGGGTAGACGACCGCAATCGGGCCGCCTTCGCAGATGCGCAGGCAGTTCGCCTTCGTTCGAAGAATGCCGCCCTGCTCGGACAGACCGAGCTCCTTCAGGCGCCGCTTGAGAAATTCCCATGCCGCGAGGCCCCGGTCCTTCTCACAGCACTTCGGGGTGGTCTGGTCGCAGCAGAGAAAGATGTGACGCCGCGCGACCGGGACTCCGACCGATCGAGCCTGGTCCTGCTGCATCACACGCCGAAGTCGTCCGGACTCCAGGTCAGCCCCAGTTCGCCGGGCGGTGCCATGTAGCCGACCAGAGCCGAAGCGGCAACGACGACGGGGCTGGCCAGGAAGCCTTCGCCACCGACGCCCATGCGGTTCTGCCAGTTGCGGTTGAACGAGGTGATCGCGCGCTGTCCCTTCTGCAGCGCGTCTGGACCCTGGCCGAAGCACGGCCCGCACCACGACTGGCGGATGGCGCCACCGACCGACCGGAAGACCCCGGCAATCGACTCGCCGCCGAGCCGCTCGTCCCCGCGCTCGATCTGCCGGGCGACGCCGCCCGAACCCGGGAACACCACGAACTCGCGGGCGGTCCGCGTGGCGCCCTGCTGGCGCGCGGCGCGGATGACGAGCGCGGCCGACAGCAGGTCGTCGTAGCTCCCGTTGGTGCACGAGCCGATCATCGCCTTGTCGAAGGTGATGCGCTCGCGCGCGACCTCGTCGGCGTCGAACGCGTTGCCGGGACTGAACGGCTTGGCGATCATCGGCCGTACCCCGGACAGGTCCATCGTCTCGTCGATCTCGTACGTGGCGTCGGCGCCGGGAGCGAACGGCGGGTACGGCAGGTCGGCGACGCCTTTCCGGCGATACCAGTCGCCGGTGATCTCGTCGGGCGCGAAGATGCCGTTGAGCGCCTCGGCCTCGGCCATCATGTTCGCGATGGTGTTGCGGTAGACGATGGTGAGCTGCCGGTTGGCGTCGACCAGCTCCACCGACATTCCCTGCGACTGCTTCGCGCCCCAGCGGCGGAGCAGCTCCAGCACGATGTCCTTGCCGCTCACCCACGGCTGGAGCCTGCCGCTGAAGACGACGCGCCGCGCGCGGGCGAGCGTGAAGTAGACGTAGCCGGTCGACCAGCCGAAGCCGAGCGTCGTGGAGCCGACGCCCATGCCGACCGCGCCGTACGCGCCGTACGCCCGGCTGTGCGAGTCGGCGCCCGGGATGAACTGCCCCGGCACGATGAGCCCCTGCTCCGGAAAATAGAAATGGAAGATGCCGTCGCCCGGCGTGGCGTAGTACGGCTTCTCGAGGCCGTGCAGCCTCGCGAAGTCGCGGCCGATGGCGGTCTGGCGGTCGTCGTCCTGCCGGCCCGTGAAGACGAAGTGGTCGTTGGCGATCGCCGCCTGGCGCGGGTAGATGGCCGCGCCGCCGGTGATGAGGTTGAACGTGTGGATGGCGAACGGCGCCGTTCCGTCGGAAGCGGGCAGCAGGTCGGCGAACACCCGCAGCGTCGCGCCCGGCTTGACCTCGGCGTGCTTGTCCACCCGGTGCGCCCACACGATCTGCTCGGTCGACGTCAGGCCGCGGGCGGTCTCGGGATCCGGCCAGTCGATCGAGGGCCGGGCGCGGGCGGCGTCGGCGAACTCGCGCCGGCCGATCGCGATGATCCCGCCGCTCCGGCGAATCTCGTCCTCCTTGGACGTGAGCGGCACCGGGTCGTACGTGCGCCCGCGCGTCTCGTTGGTCAGCCGGCGCGAGTCCGGGTCGTAGACGAACGCGTCGCCGTCCTGCGCGTCGGCGACCGCCTCGGGACTCTGGACGACCTGCAGGCCGAGGTTGAGGGCGTTGCGGCGGAAGATGTCGCCCATGTTGTCGCCGCAGACGATGACCATCTCGAAACCGGCCTCGTCGGCGATCGCCTTGAGCCCGGCCGGGCTCATCTCGCGCGACGACCCGATGGCGAAGCGATCGCCGGCGACCAGGAACGTCTCCCCGCGGTGCACCCGCGCGCGGAAGTCGGGCATGAGGTAGCGGAACGATCCGGCCTTCCAGCGCTCGTCGAGGGTCTCGAGGCTCTCGGACACGCAGTCGGCGGCCGGCGTAATCTGGTCGGTATCGATGGCGTCGAGCTTCTTCTTGCGGCCCGGGACCTTCGGATCCCAGAAGATCAGCGCCTTCCCGCGGATGGCGGCGCTCGAACGGCGTTGCGCGCGCGCGGCGGGCGGCGCGACCGTGTCGCGCGAGACGCCCGGCTTCAGCCTCGCGGGTTCAATGGTGTGCATGAAGGAATTTTACCGTTAACGCTGCTATCATGAAAAACAGCCCGAGAGGACGCATGTCTGAAGAGAAGCACCAGCAGCTGCACGCCTCGTCGTCGGAAGCCGTGACGAACAACGTGCGCGTCGAGGTGGATTCGGAGTACGCGTCGGACCGCTCGCGTCCGTTCCAGAGCGAGTGGTTCTTCTACTACACGGTCCGCATCACCAACGAAGGGGACGAGACGGTCCAGCTCCTGAGCCGGCACTGGATCATCGCCGACGCCACCGGTCACATCGAAGAAGTGAGCGGTCCCGGCGTCGTGGGCGAGCAGCCGGTCCTCGCGCCGGGCGAGACGTTCCAGTACACCTCGGGCTGTCCCCTGCCGACCTCCACCGGCGTGATGCACGGCAGCTACCAGATGGTCACCGAGGACGGCAATCACTTCGACATCGAGATCGCGCCGTTCGCGCTGCACGAGCCGTACACGATTCACTGAGAGACGTTCTCCGCCTGAGCCTCAGCCTTTCCCGAACGTCCTGATCGCGTCGAGGAAGGCGTCGCCGAAGTCGGCGGCCTTTCGCGCGCCGACGCCGTACACCTCGTAGAGGTCGTCAACCGTGCGCGGGCGGCGGGCGACCATGTCGCGCAGCGTCGTGTCGTGGAAGATGACGTAGGGCGGGACGCCGCGCTCGCGCGCCAGGCGCAGCCGCACCTCGCGAAGCGCGGTGAAGAGCGCTTCATCCACCGTCGCCGGCGCCTCGACGCGCCCGCGGCCGCGCGATCGCCTCGACGAGGGCGGACGGATTTCGCGGTAGAGCGTGCAGGCGCCCTCGCCCCGCAGGAGCGCGGTCCCCGCCGCGGTCAGCCGGAGCACCGGATAGGGATCGCCCTCGCGCGCGAGCAGCCCGTCGCCGACGAGCTGTTCGACGAAGCCCCGGATCGCGGTGGCCGGCTCCTCCTTGAGCAGCCCGAACGTCGAGAGCTCGTGGTGGCGCGCGGCCACCACCTTCTCCGTCGCGCGGCCGATCAGCACGTCGGTGACGTGGGCAATGCCCCACGTCTGCTTCACGCGCGCGACGCACGACAGGATCTTCTGCGCGACGATGGTCGCGTCGGGCACCTCGTCGAGCTCCCTGAGACACCAGTCGCACGCCGCGCAGCCGTGCCGTCGGTCCGTCTCGCCGAAGTACTCGAGGATCGCGCGATGGCGGCAGCGCGTGCCCGACGCGTACCGCTCCATGTCGCGCAGCAGGGTCCGCGCGCTGTCGCTCCACTCGCCGTTCGCCTCGAGCATCTGCCGCCACCGCAGGAAGTCGCCGCCCGAGTAGATCAGGACGCATTCCGCCGGCAGCCCGTCCCGCCCCGCGCGCCCCGACTCCTGCTGGTAGTGCTCGAGCGACCGCGGCGCCCCGGCGTGGACCACGAACCGGACGTTCGAGCGATCGATCCCCATCCCGAACGCGACGGTGGCGACGACGATGTCGACGCGCTCGTCGAGGAAGGCCTCCTGGTTGCGGCTGCGCACGGCATCGGTCAGCCCGGCGTGATACGGGAGCGCGCGCAGACCTTCGGCCTCGAGCGCGGCCGCGAGCGACTCGACCTCGCGGCGCGACGGACAATAGACGATCCCCGCCTCCCCGTCGTGGCGTCCGATGATGTCGAACAGCTGGCGCGGCAGGTTCGCGCGGCGGAGCACGCGGTAGGTCAGGTTCGGCCGGTCGAACGATCCGACGAGCAGGTCGGGATCGGCCAGCCGGAGCTCCTCGACGATGTCGCGGCGGACCCGCTCGGTGGCCGTCGCGGTGAACGCGTGCAGCGACACGCCGGGAAAGTCGTCGCGCAGGCGGCCGAGCTGGCGGTACTCGGGCCGGAAGTCGTGCCCCCACTGGCTGATGCAGTGCGCCTCGTCGATCGCGATGAAGCGGACGCCCGACTGCTGCAGCGACCGGCGGAACCCCTGGCTGCCTTCGCCGACGAGCCGCTCGGGCGACACGTAGAGCAGGCGGATCCGGTCGCTGCGCAGCTCCCCCATCACCGCATCGCGCTCTTCGTACGTGAGCGTGCTGTTCAGGTACGCCGCGGCGACGCCGTCCACCCGCAGGCCGTCCACCTGATCCTTCATCAGCGAGATGAGCGGCGACACCACGAGCGCGAACCCGCGGCGGGGCGCCGGCCCCTCGACGAGCGCCGGCGCCTGAAAGCACAGCGACTTGCCGCCGCCCGTCGGCAGGACGACGAGGCTGTCACGGCCGCCCAGGATGGCGTGCATCGCCTCGCGCTGCAGCGGACGAAAGGTGGAAAACCCCCAGACGCGGTGCAGGGCGTCGGCGAGCGCGAGGTCGGCGGCAGCCTCAGCGCCGGGCGTAGCGGGTCTCGACGTACTCATCGACCAGACGCTGAAAGGCCGCGGCCAGCTCGTCGTACGTCCCCCTCAGCGTCGTGGCGTGCACGCCGTCGATGAAGACCGGGCAGTTCGGCGCCTCGCCCGTCCCGGGGAGGCTGATGCCGATGTTCGCCGCCTTCGATTCTCCCGGGCCGTTCACCACGCATCCCATCACGGCGAGCGTCATCGTCTCGACACCGTCGTACTCGGTCTTCCAGACCGGCATCCGCTCGCGGACGTACCCCTGGATGCGCTCGGCGAGCTCCTGGAACGTCGCACTCGTCGTCCGGCCGCAGCCCGGGCAGGCCGTGACGCTCGGCGAGAACGAGCGCAGCCCGAGCGACTGCAGGAGCTCGCAGGCGGCGTACACCTCCTCGCGGCGGTCGCCGCCGGGCCGCGGCGTCAGCGAGACGCGGATGGTGTCGCCGATGCCCTCGTTGAGCAGCACGCCCATCGCCGCCGCCGACCAGACCAGCCCCTTGACGCCCATGCCGGCCTCGGTGAGCCCGAGATGGAGCGGCTGATCCGTGCGGCGGGCAAGCTCGCGGTAGACGGCGATGAGGTCGTTGGGGCGCGACGTCTTGCACGAGATGATGATCTGGTCCCGTGCGAGCCCGCTCTCGATCGCCAGCGCGGTCGACTCGAGCGCAGAGAGCACCAGGCACTCGTTGATGATCTCCTCGGAGGTGCGGCCGAGATCGCGGTCGGTGTTCTCCTGCATCTTGGCGACGACGAGCTCCTGATTGAGGGAGCCCCCGTTCACGCCGATGCGGACCGGCTTGCCGTTGTCGACCGCCACCTTGCAGATGGTGGCGAACTGTTCGTCGCGCCGGCGGCCCGTGCCGACATTCCCCGGGTTGATGCGGTACTTGTCGAGCGCGCGCGCGCAGGCGGGAAACTTCGTGAGGAGGAGGTGCCCGTTGTAATGAAAGTCGCCGATGAGCGGCGCGGTGCAGCCGGCGTCGAGCATCCGCTGCCTGATCTCGGGCACCGCCGCCGCCGCTTCGGGCAGATTGACGGTGACGCGCACGAGCTCGGAGCCCGCCTCCGCGAGCTCGATGCACTGCTGAGCCGTCGCGCGCGCGTCGGCCGTGTCGGTCATCGTCATCGACTGGACGACGACCGGCGCGCCGCCGCCAATCTGGACGCGGCCCACCCTCACGCCGACCGTCTTGTGGAGGCGCACGAGGCTCATGGAGGCTGAACGCCCATGATAGCATTCGACGCATGCGCGCCATCGTCATCCGGCAGTTCGGCGACCCCGACGTGATGCAGCTCGCGAGCGTCTCCGACCCGGCGCCGGGCCCGGGGCAGGTGCTCGTCCGCATCCACGCCTGCGGCGTCAACCCGGTGGAGACCTACGTCCGCGCCGGCGCGTATGCCCGTCTGCCGTCGCTGCCCTACACCCCGGGAACCGACGCGGCAGGCGTCATCGAAGCCGTCGGGGCCGGAATCACCGGCGTCGCCGTCGGCGATCGCGTCTATGTCATCGGGACCGCCGATCGGCAGCAGGGCACGTATGCCGAGAACGCCGTCTGCGCCCTGGCCCAGGTGCATCCGCTCCCCTATCGCGTCTCGTTCGCGCAGGGCGCCGCCCTTGGCGTGCCGTACGCGACCGCCTATCGGGCGCTGTTCCACCGCGCCGCGGCCCGGCCGGCCGAGACCGTGCTGGTCCACGGCGCGACCGGCGGAGTCGGCCTGGCGGCCGTCGAGCTGGCGCACGCCCACGGCATGTTCGTCGTCGGCACGGGCGGCACCGAGAGAGGCATGGAGGCCGCGCGCGAGCACGGCGCCAATGTCGTCGTCAACCATCGGGCCCCCGGCTATCTCGACGAGATCATCAAGGCGACGGCCGGCCGCGGCGTCGACGTCGTGCTCGAGATGGCGACGCACCTGAACCTCGACGACGACCTCAACCTCCTGGCGCCGCGCGGCCGCGTCGTCGCGATCGGCAACCGCGGGCGCGTCGAGATCGACGCGCGCCGGGCGATGTCGCGCGACGCGGCGATTCTCGGCATGACACTGTTCAACGTCTCGCCCGAGGATCTGCGCTCCATCCACGCGGCCCTGGTGGCGGGCCTGGAGAACGGCACGCTGAATCCGGTCGTCGGGCGTGAGCTGCCGCTCGTCCAGGCGCCGCGCGCCCACCAGATCGTGATGGAGCCGGGCGCCTTCGGAAAGATCGTGTTGACACCGTCGGACTCCGGCGGAGTCCGCTCACCAGGTATCGGCCTATGAACTGGCTGTTGTCGCGGCCCGGCCGCACCATCGCGCTCGCGGTCCTGCTGGCGGGCGGTGTGGCGCTGGCCGTGCGGGGACGCGGACTGGACGCGCAACCTCCGGCGGCTCCGGCGCCGGACGGGATCCTCGTCGCGCGCGGCAAGGTCGTCTACGAAGCCAAATGCGTCGAATGCCACGGCGACACGGGTCGCGGCGACGGGCCGGCGGCGCTGCTCATGACGCCGCGGCCGCTCGACTTCACCAGCGGCAAGTACAAGATCCGCTCGACCGACACCGGCAGCGTGCCGACCGACGACGACCTGATTCGATCGGTCCGCGAGGGGCTGTACGGATTGGCGATGCCGGGATGGCAGGGCGTCCTTTCGGATGACGACATCGCGGCCGTCGTCAGTTATCTCAAGACGCTGTCGCCGAAGTTTCAGACGCCGCCCCAGCCTGTGACGCTCGGTCCCGAGGTGCTGGAATCGCCGGAGAGCATCGCCCGCGGACGCCTGGTGTACGACAAGCTGCAGTGTTCGGGCTGCCACGGCACCGACGGCCACGGCACCGACGCGATTGCGACCGAGTTCGAGGACGACTGGGGCCAGCCCTTGAACGCCGCGGATCTCACCGAGCCCTGGATGTTCCACGGCGGCGCGTCCACGCGCGAGGTGTACCTGCGCTTCCGGACCGGGATGTCCGGCACGCCGATGCCGTCGTTTACCGATTCGGCGAGCGACGGCGAGATGTGGGACCTCGCCAACTACGTCCTCTCGCTCGCGCGGAAGCCCGCCTGGCAGATGAACGCCGACGAGATCAAGGGACTGTATGCGCGGCAGGCGGCCGAGGCGAAGAAGGACCCGGTCCGGCGCGGACGCTATCTCGTCAACGGAATGGCCTGCGCGCTGTGCCACTCGCCCGCCGACGAGCAAAAGCGGATTCTCCCGGGAATGCTGATGGCGGGCGGTCTTCGCCTGCGGCTCGAGCCATTCGGCGACTATCCGACCGGGAACCTGACCTCCGACAAGGAAACGGGCCTCGGCAACTGGACCGACGACCAGATCAAGCGCGTCCTCACGACCGGCACCCTGCCTGACGGCACCCGGATGCTGCCGTACCCGATGGACTGGCCGTCGGTACTCGACGCTGCGCCCGGAGGATCTCGACGCGATCGTCGCGTATCTTCGCACCGTGCCGCCCGTCTACAACAAGGTGCCCAGGCCCCGGCGCGCCATCCTGCCGCTCTACCTGTGGGGCAAGTTCAAGATGCTCATGCTCAAAGAGGACCCGCCTATCGTCTTCTTTCCGGGCAATGCCGGGACGACCCGGAAGGAAGCTCAGCGATGAGCACGATCGTCAAGCGGACGGCCGTGGTGCTTTCCTCGCTGGCGATCCTGGCCTTCCTGGCGTTCCTCTATTTCATTCCGCCCTTCTTCATCGCGCCGCCCGAGGCGTTCTCCAAGGACGTCGCGCCGAACACGCCGGGCGTCAACGACATCACGGACCCGGTCGAACGCGCGCTGGCCGAGCGGGGCCGATATCTCGTCATGACCACCGGCTGCATCGGCTGCCACGGGACGCCCGGACCGCAGGGGCCGGACTGGAGCCGGTATCTCGCCGGCGGACTCAAGATCCAGACCCGGCACGGCACCTTCGTCAGCCGCAACCTGACGCCGGATCGCGAAACCGGCATCGGCGGTCGGACCGACGCCGAAATCGTGCGCGTGCTGCGCAGCGGGCTGTTCCCCGACGGCCACGTGACGTCGCATACCGTGATGCCGTGGGCGAACTTCTCGAACTGGACCGAAGAGGACCTGCGGGCCGTCGTCGTGTACCTCCGTCACCTCAAGCCGGTGCACCACCGGATTCCCGATCGGACCAGCGCCCCGGCCGTCACCGTGCCGGGCGCCGTCGACCAGGACTACGGCGGCAGGGACTACGGGAGCAGCAAGTGACCAGCAGCCGTGTTTTGCCCGAGGCCCGACAACCAGGATCCGGAGCGTCAGCGACGGCTGCGCGCGGGGTGGGGCCCCACGCGGAGTAATAGATGATCCGGGTCGTCGAACGCGGTAAGGTTGTTGAAGCCCTGCTCTGGTGAACTGAAGATAGGGTAAGGGAACCATGAAGGTCACACTGCGCGTGAACGGCACCTCCCACGATCTGGACGTCGCTCCCACCGAGACACTCCTGTCGGCGCTCCACGACCGGCTCGACCTGACCGGCACCAAGTACGGGTGCGGCGAAGGCCAGTGCGGCGCGTGCACGGTGCTGGTCGACAACGTCGCCGTCAAGTCATGCCAGACCCGCGCGTCGCTCGTCCAGCGTCGCGCGATTTCGACCATCGAGTCGCTCGAGCAGGACGGGCGCCTGCACCCGGTGCAGCAGGCCTTTCTCCAGCACGAAGCGCTCCAGTGCGGGTACTGCACGTCGGGCATGATCATGACCGCTGTTGGCCTCCTCCAGGCCTCGCCCCGTCCGTCCGACGCGGACATCGTCAGGGCCATGGACAAGAACGTCTGCCGGTGCGGCACCTATCCGCGCATCCTCGCGGCGATCAGGGAGGTGGCCCGTGCGTGATGCGGTCGAGGTCATCGAGCTCGAGCGGTACGAGCTGTTCGCCGACGCGCGGTACCATTTCGCGTTCGATCGGCGCGACTTCCTGAAGACGTTCGGCACCGGCCTCGTCGTGCTGCTCGTCTCGCCCCGACTCGCGGGCGCGCAGGAATCAGGTCGGGCGGCGTTCGCCGGCGACAGGATGCCAGCCGCCGTCAACGCCTGGCTGCACGTCGCCGAGGACGGCCAGGTGACCGTGTTCACCGGCAAGACCGAGATCGGCCAGAACATCCGCACGTCGCTGACCCAGGCCGTGGCCGAGGAGCTCGGCGCGCCGGTTGCGGCCATCACCCTCGTCATGGCCGACACCGCCGCGACGCCCTTCGACATGGGCACGTTCGGCAGCCGCACGACCCCGACCATGAACCTGCAGCTGCGCAAGGTCGCCGCCGCCGCCCGCGGCGTCCTCGTCGAGCGGGCGCGGGCGCGCTGGAAGGCCGACGCCGCGTCGGTGACCGTCAAGGACGGATTGATTCACGGACCGTCGGGACAATCGCTCGGGTTCGGCGCACTGATGGCCGGCGCACCGCTGGTGGCGACGGTGAGCGAGGACACGGCGCTGCGCGCGCCGAAGGACTGGACGATCGCGGGCGCGCCGGCCCCCAAGGTCGACGGCCGCGCCTTCGTCACGGGACGCCACCGCTATGCCGCCGACGTCGTGCGTCCGGGCATGCTCCACGCACGGATCGTGCGTCCGCCCGCGTACGGCGCGGGCCTCAAGAGCCTGGATACGGCCGCCGCCGAGGCACTGGCCGGCGTGACAGTGGTCCACGACAACGACTTCGTCGGCGTCGCCGCGCCGTCCGCCGCGAGCGCCGATGACGCGGCCGCCGCCATCAAGGCCGAATGGACCGCGGGGTCCGGCGCTTCCGCACGCACCCTGTTCGCGGATTCTGAAGACCCACACGGAGCCCGGGGGACGAAGCCGTCCCACGACGAGGGGATCGGTGGACGAAGGGCTCGCCGCCGCCGACGCGAAGCTGTCCGCCGAGTACACCATCGCCTACATCGCGCATGCGCCGCTCGAGCCGCGCGCCGCGGTCGCCGAGTGGCATGACGGCGGGCTGACCGTGTGGACCGGCACCCAGCGTCCCTTCGGTGTGCAGCAGGAGCTGATGCAGGCGTTTCATCTCCCGGCCGATCGCGTGCGCGTCGTGGTTCCCGACACCGGGTCGGCCTACGGAGGCAAGCACACCGGAGACGCGGCCGTCGAGGCCGCGCGCCTTGCTCGCGCGGCGAACCGTCCGGTCAAGCTGGTGTGGTCCCGCGCCGAGGAGTTCGCCTGGGCCTACTTCCGCCCGGCGGGCGTCATCGAGGTGCGGGGCGGCGCGCGCAAGGACGGCACGCTCACCGCCTGGGAGCACCACAACTACAACTCGGGGCCGTCGGGCATCCAGACGCCGTACGAGGTGCCCAACCAGCACGTCGAGTTCCACCCGGCGCAGTCGCCCCTGCGACAGGGGTCGTATCGGGGGCTCGCCGCCACGGCCAATCACTTCGCGCGCGAGTCGCACATGGACGACCTCGCCCATGCGGTCGGGATGGATCCGCTCGCGTTCCGATTGAAGAACCTGAAGGACGAACGTCTTGCCGCCGTGCTCGAGGCGGCGGCGCGGCGTTTCGGATGGCCGCAGCCCGCCGCAGCCGACGACGTGGTGCGGGGCCGCGGCCTCGCCTGCGGGGTCGAGAAGGGCGGCTACACGGCGCTCTGCGCCGAGGTCCAGGTGGATCGCCCGGAGGGGCGCGTGAAGGTCCGCCGCATCGTCGTCGCCTTCGAATGCGGAGCCATCGTCAACCCCGACGGCCTGAACAACCAGGTGTCCGGGTCCGTCGTCCAGGGGCTGGGCGGCGCGTTGTTCGAAGCCATCGACTTCGACGAGGGACGTCTGACCAACGGACGCTTCGAGAGCTACCGGGTGCCGCGATTCAGCGACCTCCCGGACATCGAGGTGGTGCTGGTGGACCGGCGCGACATCCGGCCGGCCGGCGCCGGCGAGACGCCGATTGTGGGCGTCGCGCCGGCCATCGGCAACGCCATCTTCCATGCGACCGGCGTCCGAATCCGATCGATGCCCATGGTGCCGAAGGGGCTGCCCGGGTCCTCTCGATCGAGCGCGAGGGGTTAGCGAAACGATTCCAACCATGCCTGAAACGATCGACTGGCCGCCGCCGCGGCCGCCCCGACGGGGCGCTCTGGTCTTCCTCTTCGCCCTCGTCGCCTTCGCCCTCCTGGCCGGCGGGACCGCGCTCTCCTACTACGTCGACGCGCTCTGGTTCGAGTCGCTCGGCTACCTCGACGTCTTCTGGAAGACGCTGAAGCTCCAGTCTCTGGTCTTCTCCGGCTTCGCCGGCGTCACCTTCCTGGCCCTCTACGGGTCCTTCCTCGCCATGAAGCCCGCGCGGCTCGCCGAGCTCGCGACGACGCGCATCGTCCTCATCAACGGCCAGCCGCTCAGGCTGCCGCTCGAGCCGGCGCTTCGCGCGATTGCGCTCGGGGGCGCGGCGGTCATCGCGCTCGCCACGGGCGCCGGGCTGATGGCCGAGTGGCCGGTGCTCGCGTTGTACTGGTACGCGCCGCCTGCTGCGGGCGCGGCGGATGCCGTGTTCCATCGGCCGATCGCGTTCTATCTCTTCACGCTGCCGGCGTGGGAGCTCCTGTCGGGCTGGATCATGACGCTTGCCGTGATCGCCTGCGTAATCGGTGTGTTCTTCGTCATGGTGGCGGGCGGATCGCAGGTACTGACGCGGCGGCGCGCGGAGAGCGAGCTGCGCACGACGTGGCGGGCGCTGTCGATCGCCTTCGCGGTGCTGCTGCTCGTCCTGGCCGTCCGCGTCTATCTGGGCCGGTTCGACCTGCTGTTCGACGACCACACCATCTTCGCCGGCGTCACCTATGCCGACGCGCACATCACGATCCCCGGCATGCTGATCGTCGCGGGCGCGCTCGTCCTCGGCGCGCTGATCGCGCTCGTCAACGTGGTGTCGCCGCCCAGGCTGCGCTGGCTCGCCGCGGCCATCGTTCCCGCCGCGGTCTGCTATCTCGCCGTCGGCCTCTCGTCCTGGTACGTGACCAGCTTCATCGTCAAGCCGAACGAGCTGGTGCGCGAGAAGCCGTTCATCGCGAACAACATCCAGGCCACCCGGGCCGCCTTCGCGCTCGACCGGGTCACGCGGCACGACTTCCCCGCGGAGGGAGGCGTCGCCGGGATCGACGCGACGCGGAACCAGGCGACCATCCAGAACATCCGGCTGTGGGACTGGCGCGCGCTCCAGGATACCCTCCGGCAGGTCCAGGAGATCCGCACCTACTACGACTTCCCGGACATCGACATCGACCGGTACGAGGTCGGCGGGCAGATGCGCCAGATGATGCTCGCCGCGCGGGAGCTGAGCGTCGCCAAGCTGCCCGAGAGCAGCCGCAACTGGATCAACGAGAAGCTGATCTACACGCACGGCTACGGCGTCACGATGAATCCGGTGAACGGCTTCACGCCGGAGGGACTGCCCGACCTCCTGCTGTCGAACATGCCGGTGGAAAGCGCCGCGCCGGACCTGAAGGTGACGCGTCCCGAGATCTACTTCGGTGAGCTCACCAACACCGACGTGTACGTCAAGACGCGTCAGCAGGAGTTCAACTATCCGCACGGCGAGAACAACAGCTTCACCGCCTACGACGGCACCGGCGGCATCGTCCTGGGCGGCTTCTTCCGGCGCCTGATCATCGCGCTCGACCGCGGCGACCTGGCCAAGCTCCCGTTCAGCGACGACGTGAGCGCCGACAGCCGGCTGCTGATGCGGCGCGACGTGCGGAACCGCGTCGGTCAGCTCGCTCCCTTCATCACCTTCGACCCCGATCCGTACATCGTCGTCAGCGACGAAGGACGGCTGTTCTGGATCATGGACGGCTTCATGACGTCCGACAGCTATCCGTACGCGCGCCACTATCAGCTCGATCGCGATCGCGTCAACTACCTGCGGAACAGCGTGAAGGTCGTCATCGACGCCTACAACGGCACGACGACGTTCTATGTCTTCGATCCCGCCGATCCGATCGTGGCGGCCTACCGGGCCATCTTCCCCACCCTGTTCAAGGACGTTTCGGCGATGTCGCCGGAATTGCGCCGGCACGTGCGGTACCCCGAGCTGCTGCTGAAGGTGCAGGCGGACGTGTACGGCCTGTATCACATGACCAACCCCGAGACGTTCTACAACCGCGAGGATCTGTGGACGGTGGCGAGCGAGGTCGGCCTGACGCCGCGCGGCGAGCAGGCCACCGAGCCGATGGAGCCGAACTTCGTCCTGATGACGCTGCCCGGCGAACGGACGCTCGAGTATGTGGAAATCCTGCCCTTCACGCCGGCCAACCGCAACAACCTCATCGGATGGATCGCCGGCCGCAGCGACGAGCCGAACTACGGCACGGCGGTCGTGTACGACTTCCCGAAGACCCGGCTCATCGACGGCCCGCTGCAGGTGGAGGCGCGGATTGACCAGAATGCGCAGCTGTCCGGACAGTTGTCGCTCTGGAATCAGCAGGGATCGCACGTGCGGCGCGGCAACCTGCTCGTCATCCCGATCGGCAGGTCGCTGCTCTACGCCGAGCCCATCTACCTGCAGGCCGAGCGCAGCCCGATGCCGGAGCTCAGGCTGGTCGTGCTCGCCACGCAGGATCGCCTCGTGTACGCCCCGAGCTTCTCGTCGGCGTTGACGCAGCTCTTCGGAGCAGAGGCCGCGCAGGCCGCGGCGCCCGCCGGCGGCGCGGCCGCGGGCGCGCCGCCGGCGGGACCGCCGCAGGCCCCGGCTGCCTCCGAGGCGACCCGCGCGCTGATCGCCGGGGCCGCCCGTGACCTCGCCGACTACCAGCGGCTGACGGCCGAAGGCAAGCTCGGCGAGGCCGGGCAGAAGCTCGAAGCCCTGAAGCAGAAGCTCGATCAGCTGGCGAAGGATCGGCGCTGACGCCGTTCAGGCCGGCGTCACCCGCTCGGCGAACAGGATCACGTGGCCGTCGGGATCCTCGATGCCGAACTCCCGCATGCCGTACCACTGCGTCACGATGGGCATCACGACCTTCGTGCGCGCCTCGAGGCGCTCGTAGAGCGCGTCGACGCCTTCCACCTCGATGAACAGCGAGTGGCCCGGCGACGCGGCGGTCTTCCCCGCCCATTCCGGATGGTCCTTGATCACCGCCTCGGTCAGGTTCAGGAAGATCTCCAGCGGCCCGCTGGTGACCGACGCAAAGACGTACGGCGACTCGTCGGGCACGTGGAGGGCGCGCGAGAATCCGAGCAGATCGGCATAGAACGCGAGGCTGCGCTCGACATCGGCGACGACGAGATTGGGGGTGAGCTTCGTGAACGTGGGCATCGCACACCTCGGAGGGTGCTCGCGTGATGCCTACATCCGGGCGCTCGGCGAGGGCGAGGGCGCGGGTAGGGGTCCTGGCTGAGAACGGCGGACCCCGCTAGGTACGGAGGAACGATACCATGAAATTGATGATTGCTGATTGTGATTGGGGATTTGTGATTGGGGCTCTTTTGACTGGGGGATTCGAGGCGCACGGCGCTCGAAGGTAGAATGCCCGGGGAAAGGATTGGCCTGATGCGTGTCTTCCTGTCCGCGCTCGCGATCGTGTTCGTCGCCGCCGTGTCGTCCGCTCAGACGCCGCCGCCCAAGACCGTGCCCGCGCCGCCGGATGTGGCCGCGCCACCCGCCGACGCCACCAAGACCGCCGACGGGCTCGTGACGAAGGTACTGGCGCCGGGCAGCGGGAGCGACCACCCCACCCCCGCCGACCTGGTGACGCTCAACTACACGGGCTGGACCGCCGACGGCAGGATGTTCGACAGCACGATCGTCCGGGGGACGCCGTCGACCTTTCCCGTCAACCGCGTCATTCCGGGATTCAGCGAAGGCGTGCAGCTGATGGTCCCGGGCGAGAAGCGCCGGATCTGGGTTCCCGAGTCGCTCGCCTACAAGGGGCAGGACGGCAAGCCGAAGGGCACGCTCGTCTTCGATCTCGAGCTGCTGGCCATTCCCAACCGCGCGCCGGGCGACGTGAAGGCGCCGCCCGCCGACGCGACCCGCACGCACAGCGGACTGGCGTACAAGGTGCTGAAGGAAGGGGTCGGCGGCCGCCATCCGAAGAGCAGCAGCATGGTGACCGTGGCTTACACCGGCTGGACGACCGACGGCAAGATGTTCGACAGCTCGGTCGTCCACGGCGGCACGGCGTCGTTTTCGGTCGACGGCGTCATTCCCGGATGGACCGAAGGCCTCCAGCTGATGGTCGAGGGCGAGAAGGTGCGCTTCTGGATTCCCGAGAAGCTCGCCTACAAGGGCGAGAGCCCGCCGTACGGCATGCTCGTCTTCGACGTCGAGCTCCTCAAGATCCAGTAGGCCGCCGCGGCGCGCCCGATCGGGCGGGGCCGCCGGCGCGCTCCATGATGCGGCGGCTCGCCCGCTGGAACCGATCGCTCAGCGCGCGGCGCGCGGCGTCGGGCACCGGCCCGATGCGCGAGAGCGCCGCCTGCGCCTGGCGGACGTCCTCGGCAGCGGCGCGCCAGCGGCTGTCCTCGTCCGCCTTGCCGCCGATCGTGTTCGCGGCGAGCGCCTCCTTGAGCATCGCCGCCAGCCGCGTCGTCGGCGAGAGTGACTCGTCGGCGCCCCCCGGCTGGGCCCGGCTCAGCGAGCCGGCGAGCTCCTCGATCCGCCGGACCAGCGTCTCCATCCGCTTGCGGTTCGCGTCGGGATCGAGATCGGTGTTGGCGAAGGCGTCGGGCCAGCGCGACACGATGCGGGCGAAGGCGTCGGCGAAGCGCTGGTCGAGCGCGACGGCGTGGTCGCGGTCGACGCCGCGGCCGGCGATCTGCTGCTGCCAGCGGGCGCGGATGCCGCGGACGAGGGCGAGCAGGTCGGCGGGCGGATCCGCGCTCTCGGCGGAGGCGAGCGCTTCGAGCTCGGCGCAGATGGACTCGCGCGCGCCGATGCGCTCGGCGAGCGCGATGTCGTAGCGGTGGGCGTATCGGGAGAAGAAGCGGTCGCAGCCGGTCCGGAAGCGCTGCCAGATGGCCTCGGAGCGGCTCTTCTTGACCGGGCCGATGGTCTTCCACTCGGCCTGCAGCCGCTTGAGCTCGGCCGCGGCGGCGTCCCAGTCGGTCGACTCGGCGAGCGCCTCGGCACGCTCGCAGAGCGCGACCTTCCGGGCCATGTTCTCGCCCCACACCTTCTTGCGGTCCGCCAGGTCGGCGTGGCGACGGGTGAAGAAGCGATCGCAGGCGGTGCGGAACCGCTCCCAGACCGCCTTCTCCTGGCCGCGCGTCACCGGCCCGATGGCCTTCCATTCAGCCTGGAGCGCCTTGATGGCTTCGGCGGTCTGGATCCAGTTGCTCGAGTCGGCGAGCGCCTCGGCGCGCTCGCACAGCGCGAGCTTGCCCGCGAGGTTGGCGCGCCGCGACTCGTTCTCCGCCGAGAAGTGTGCTTCGCAGCGCGGCCAGACCTGGTCGTGCGCCGCCTTGAAGCGATGCCAGAGCGCCTCGGCCTGCGCGCGCGGCACGTCGGCCGCCTGCCGCCACTGCTGCTGCAGGTCACGGACCTGGTGCGCGATCTCCTCGGGATCCTCAACCGTCTTGAGCGCCTCCATCTTGGCGCAGAGCCGCTCCTGGATCGCGACGTTGGCGAAGCGCCGCCATTCGTCGGCATCACGCAGCTCCTGGACCCGCGGCGACAGCGCGGAGACCGCCTCCTTGAGGCGTCGGCTGACATCGTCGAAGTCCTGCTTGGAGGGGAGCGGCGGCACGTCGGCGAGCGCCGCGCGGGCGTCGCGCAGCGCACGCTCGCCCGCCTTCAGAGAGAGATCGGACCGCGCGGCGAGCGGTTCGATGCGGGCGAGGAGCTGCGTCATGCGGTGCAGGCCCTCGCGCCGCGCGCGGGCCTCGGCGTCCTGCGCCTCGGTGTCGCGCGCCGCCAGCCGCGCGTCGGCGGCGGCGTACCGCTCGGCGAGGGCGGCATCAATCGCCGGACCGGCGCCCAGGTCGCGCCACTCGTGCCGGACCAGGGCGAACCGCCGGCGCGCGGAGGCGAGGTCCTCGTCGGCGGCGGCCGCTTCGGCTTCGGGCACGAGCTCCTCCATCCGCAGCCGCCGCCGCTCCTGGTCCTTTTCCGCGGCCGCGCGCGCCGCCGATTCGGCCTCCGCGGTCGCCCGCGCGCGCTCGCCCGCCAGTTCCTCGTCGCGGCGGCGCGCCAGCTCGGCGGCCCCTTCCGCGCGCGCGTCCCGGTCGCGCAGCGCCGCCACGCGCTCACGCGCGACGCCGACTGCCGTCGAAAAGCGAGCGGCCGTCAGCGCGTCGGCTTCGCCGTCCATCGACGCCCAGGCGGCGTCGGCCTCGGCGAGCGCCGCCGCCGCGGCGTCGACCAGGTCGGCGTTCGCCAGGGCCTCGACGCGCTGGACGATCTGGAGGCGCTCGGCGCGCGCCAGCTCGATCGGATCGGGAGCCGCGGGCGCCGCGGCGGCCAGCGCGCGCTCCTCCTGCTCGCGCAGGATCGCCCGCGCCCGCTTCGACGCGCTCTTGTTCCTGGCGCGGGACGCCGTCTGCTCGAGCTCGGCGCGCTCGGTCAGACGCTCCACGGCGGCGAGCGCCACGTCCTTGAACTCTGAATTGAGCGCGACCTCGAGGACGTCGCCCGGCTCCATGACGCCCGAGAGCGCCGCCAGCCGCACGACTTCCGCCCCCGCGTGCCGCGCGATCGCCGCCCGGGCGCGGCCGTCGGTCACGCGCGCGAGTGCCGCCATCGCGATCGCCTCCCGCGGGGCCTCCTTGGCCACCTGCGCGAGCGCGCGCCCCTCATCCAGCGATTCGAGGGCAGCGAGGCTGTCGGCTTCGCCGAGCCCCTCGAAGGCGTCGAGCGCGATGTCGCGAAGCATCGCGACCGCCTGCGCCCGCACGCCGTCGTCGGCGTCCCCGCGCGCCACGCTCGCGAGCGCCGCCGGATCGAGCAGCTTGGCGACGGCGGCGCGGCGCACGCGTGGATCCTCGTCCTCCCGGGCGATCGCCGCGATGAGGTCACGATCGTCGATCGGGACCTCGGCGACCGCTTCGAGCCGGACCAGCGGATCGGGGTGCTTGTGACGGGATTGGGCGCGAAAACGATCGAGCAGTGCCATGGCCACGCTCCAGCCTGGCCGCCACGCGGCCAGCTTGTGAGGGCAGACCCGATCGCCTCAGGCCTGCCGAGATGAAACCTCGGGAACTCCCAGCGCTCGCAGTTTCTCGACGACCGCCGGTCCGTGCGATCCGGGCGCCACCTGGCGGTCGATGTCGGCCACGCGTCCGTCCGCCCCGACGTAGAACGTCCAGCGCGACGCATAACCGGCACGCCCGAGGACGCCATACGCGCGCGCCACGGCTCCGGCCGGATCGCTCAGTATCGGATAATCGAGCGCGAGCGACTCGGCAAACGATCGATTCGTCGCCGGCGCGTCCGTGCTCGCCGCGAAGTACTTCACGTCGAACCGGTCGAGGTCTTCATCGCTCGATCCGAGCGATCGACACTCGGCCGTTCACCCGCCCGTGAACGCCTTGGGGAACCACGCGATGACGACCGTGCGGCCACGCAGCGTCGACAGCCGGTGGGTCCGCCCGTCGGAACCGGCGAGCTCGAAGTCGGGCGCGAGATCACCAGGCGCCAGATCGATCCGACCACCGACGCCGCCGAAGATCGCCCGCACGCCGCCAATCATTACCGCGCCGGCCGTTGCCTGCACCGTCCGCAGCAGCTTCAGCAGTCGCAACCAGTTCTCCCGGATCCATGTCATTCTAATTAAGGACGACGCCCGCCGGCCGACGGTCAGCTGAACGTTTTCTGGCTCAGCCAGCTGTACTCCAAAATTGCGGATCGAGGTCGGCCGCTCGGAGGCACCGACGTCCGACGTGTTGCCAGACCGCTGCCATCATTGCTAGACGCCGATGGTCCCCGAATCGTTGCGGCGCTCGAATGACTTTCGCATCATGAAAATCGTCTCTCCTCTCGTCGTCGTTGCACGGACGATACAAACAGCCAACGGGCGCGTCGCCGTTTCCGAGGAACGGAACGGGGCGATCGGCTGTCGATCGCTCGACGTCCTGCGCCCCGGAACGTCCCTCGATCCCGGCACCCGGCGGTGACATACGACGACGCGCTCCGCCGACTGGAGGCGGCGTTCGCGGCCCCCTTGCCGGGCCCTTCCGCGCAGTGGCTGATGGCGCCGCAGCCGCGGCGCGACTGGCCGGCCGGCTTCAACCCCGCGCGCGTGCGGCGCGCAGCCGGTCTACTGCTTCTTTTTCCAATCGAGCGGCGCCCGCACGTCATCCTCACGCTCCGTGCGAACACGCTCGGGCGCCACCGCGGGCAGGTGTCGCTGCCGGGAGGCGTGCTCGACCCGGGCGAGACCTACCAACAGGCCGCGCTGCGCGAAGCGCAGGAAGAAGTGGGACTCGATCCGGGCTCGGTTCGCGTGCTCGGCGCGCTCACGCCACTCGACATCCCCGTGAGCGGCTTCCGCCTGCATCCGATCGTCGCGGCCGCCGGGAAGCGGCCGGCCCTCTCGCCGGCCGACTCAGAAGTGGAGCGGATCCTCGAGGTGGCGGTCGAAGCGCTGATCGATCCGGAGCGGCTGGGTCGCGTGGAGCGGGTGCGCGACGGGCGCGCCCTCACCATCCCGCTGTTCAGTGTCGCCGACGCCGAAATCTGGGGCGCGACGGCCATGGTGCTGGCCGAGTTCCTGGCCCTGCTGGGCTGGCCCGGTCCCGCAGCCTAGAGCGATCCAGAGATATTGCCTTTTATGCTCCGATATCTGTTCACGTCGGCAATATTTCAGCCAACTAGCGTCAAAAGTTGCCAATTGATTGCATTCCATGCACGAAACGAGAGACAATTTCCGTCTCGCGGCGACGGCGATATGCTGCGCCGTGCGCGTGCCCGCCGAACGGCGGTGAGGGTACAGCCGGGCGTTTCGGCGTGACCGCGGGCGAGTGCGAGCGGGGATGGGCCCGCGAGCGGTGATAACCGACGGAGAGCGTCAGTTGGGCAGTCGCGTTGGGGGTGGAGCCCGACGCGCATAAGGACGCGCATAAGGAAGAGAGGCGTACGATGGGTTCCTCAGTTCTGGGGGAGGCGATCACCGCCATCCGCGGCTGGTCGATGAACGAGGCGAAGGAACCGGCGCGGACGATGCGCGCCACCGAGTCGTTCGGCAGCCTGGTGTTCAACGACGAGGTCCAGCAGGCGCGGCTGCCGAAGGCCGTCTACCACGCCCTGCGGCGGACCATCACCCACGGCGAGGCGCTCGATCTGTCGGTCGCCGACGCCGTGGCGTCGGCGATGAAGGAATGGGCCGTCGAGCACGGCGCCACGCACTACACGCACTGGTTCCAGCCGCTGACCGGCATCACGGCCGAGAAGCACGACTCGTTTCTCACGCCGACCAACGACGGCAAGGCGGTGGCCGAGTTCTCGGGCAAGGAGCTGATCAAGGGCGAGCCGGACGCGTCCAGCTTTCCCTCGGGCGGGATGCGGTCCACCTTCGAGGCCCGCGGCTACACGGCGTGGGATCCGACCAGTCCTCCGTGGCTGTTGAAGAGCGGGAACTCGGTGACGCTGGTCATCCCGACGGCGTTCGTGAGCTGGACCGGCGAGGCGCTCGACAAGAAGACGCCGCTCCTGCGCTCCATGGAGGCGCTGTCCAGGCAGGCGGTGCGGGTCCTCAAGCTGTTCGGCTCGACCGCCGAGCGGGTGATCACCACGTGCGGTCCCGAGCAGGAGTACTTCCTGATCGACCGCTACTTCTATCTCTCCCGCCCGGATCTCATCAACGCCGGGCGCACGCTCTTCGGCGCCCGCCCGCCCAAGGGCCAGGAGCTCGAAGATCAGTACTTCGGGGCGATTCCCGATCGCGTGATGGCCTTCATGTCCGAGGTCGAGGGCGAGCTGTACAAGGTCGGCGTGCCGGTCAAGACGCGGCACAACGAGGTGGCGCCGAGCCAGTACCAGATCGCGCCGGTGTTCGAGAACGCCAACGTGGCGACCGATCATCAGATGATGATGATGGAGACGCTCAAGCGCACCGCGCCGAAGTTCGGTCTCGCCTGTCTGCTCCACGAGAAGCCGTTCGCCGGCGTCAACGGGTCTGGCAAGCACCTGAACTGGTCGATGAGCGACGACGAGGGGCACAACCTGCTGTCGCCGGGCGCGAACCCGCACGACAACATGCAGTTCCTGGTCTTCTGCACGGCCGTCATCCGGGCCGTGAACAACTGGCAGGGGCTGCTGCGGGCCGCCATCGCGAGCGCCGGCAACGACCACCGGCTCGGCGCGAACGAGGCGCCGCCGGCGATCATCTCGGTGTTCCTTGGCGACATGTTGACCGACATCTTCGAGCAGATCGAGAAGGGGCGCGCAAGGTCGACCAGACACGGCGGCGAGCTCGACACCGGCGTGCTGGCGCTGCCCAAGCTCCCGCGCGACGCCGGCGACCGCAATCGGACGAGCCCCTTCGCCTTCACCGGCAACAAGTTCGAGTTCCGGGCCGTGTCGGCCAACCAGAGCATCGCGTACCCGAACATCGCGCTGAACGTCGCCGTGACCGAGTCGCTCGACTACATGGCGACGGAGCTGGAGAAGGCGACCAAGGCGGGCAAGTCCATCGAGCAGGCTCTCGCCGCGCTGCTGCCGAAGGTAATCAAGGAGAACAAGCGGATCGTCTTCAACGGCAACAACTACTCGAAGGAGTGGGAGAAGGAGGCGGCCAAGCGCGGCCTGCTGAACCTCAAGAACACCATCGACGCGCTGCCCCAGCTCACGTCGAAGGAGGCGATCGCCCTCTTCGAGAAGTACAAGGTGCTCAACGCGCGCGAGCTGCACGCGCGCTACGAGGTGATGGTCGAGCAGTACATCAAGACGGTCAACGTCGAAGGGCAGCTGATGGTGCTGATGGCCAACCGCTACATCCTGCCGGCCGGGCTCGACTACCAGAAGCAGGTGGCGCAGGGCGTCGCCGCGGTCAAGGCGGCGGGCGGTCGATTGGCCGAGTCGAAGAAGACGCTCGACAGGGTGACCAGGCTCGTCGACGAGCTCGGTCGCCGCACCGACAAGCTCCAGTCGGCGCTCGACCACGACGACAACGGGTCGGCGGAACAGCACGCCCGGCACTTCCGCGACGTCGTCATTCCCGCCATGGGCGCGCTCCGGGAGGCGGGCGATCGGCTCGAGGTCGTGATGCCGCACGAGACGTGGCCGCTTGCGACCTATCGCGAGATGCTGTTCATCAAGTAAGGTCCTGGGGCGGGAGGGGATCGCGCCGGCCCTTCCCGCCCGCCGGCCCCTCCCCGCCCGGCCTGGCCCGCCGGTCCCTTCACGGTACAATCCCCACGTGGCGAAGAAGAAATCACCCGAGCGGTCGCTGTTCGACAACCTGGAAGGCGGCGAGGCCGCCGGGCGCGACTCCGCCATCCGCAGCGCGCTGATGGGCGTCGGCGGCAACGGCGGCGCCGGAGGGGGGCCGGGCACCACCGACAACGTCGCGCTGCACGAAGCGGCGCAGGCACGGTACCTGAACTACGCGCTGTCGGTCATCACCGCGAGGGCGCTGCCCGACGTGCGCGACGGCCTCAAGCCGGTGCAGCGGCGCATCCTCTACACGATGTGGCAGCAGAACCTCACCGCCGACGCCAAGCACCGGAAGTGCGCCAAGGTGGTCGGCGACGTGATGGGGAGCTATCACCCGCACGGCGACGCGGCGCTCTACGAGACGCTGGTGCGGATGGCGCAGCCCTTCTCGCTCCGCTATCCGCTCGTCGACGGTTCGGGCAACTTCGGCTCGCTTGACGGCGATAGTGCCGCCGCGATGCGCTACACGGAGTGTCGCCTCGCGCGCGTCGCCGACGAGCTGCTCGGCGAGATCGAGCAGGCCACGGTGCCCTTCCGGCCGAACTACGACGGCACGAAGACCGAACCGGTGGTGCTGCCGGCGCGCCTCCCGAACCTGCTCGTCAACGGCACGACCGGAATCGCCGTCGGCATGGCGACGAACATCCCGCCGCACAATCTCGGCGAAGTGTGCACGGCGCTCGTGAAGCTGCTCGACAACGAAGACCTGAGCACCGCACAGCTCTGCCGCTACGTCAAGGGGCCCGACTTCCCCACCGGCGGCCAGATCCTCAACAGCGCCGACGAGCTGAAGGAGATCTACAAGACCGGCTCCGGCTCGATCCGGCTGCGCGGCACCTGGGACGTCGGTCCGGAGACGCGGTCGACCAAGACGATCTACGTCGAGAGCATCCCGTACACGGTGAACAAGGCGCAGCTCGTCGAGCGGATCGCCGAGGTGGTGCTCGGGCGCAAGCTGCCGCAGCTCGTCGACGTCAAGGACCTCTCCACCGAGGACGTGCGCATCGCGCTCGAAATGAAGAAGGACGCCGACGAGAAGATGGTCATGGCGTACCTCTTCAAGCATACGCCGCTCCAGATCAACTTCGCGGTCAACCTGACGTGCCTCATTCCGACCGAGAGCCAGGAGGTCGGCCGCCCCGAGCGGCTCGATCTCAAGTCGATCCTCTGGCACTTCCTCCACTTCCGCCTCGAGGTGGTCACCAGGCGGCTCGAGCACGAGCTCGCCGCGCTGCGCAAGCGCATCCACATCCTCGAAGGGTTCGAGAAGGTCTTCGACGCGCTCGACGAGATCATCCGCATGATCCGCAAGTCGGACGGCAAGGCGGACGCCGCCGAGAAGATCATGAAGCGGTTCGGCCTCGACGCCGACCAGACCGACGCGATCCTCGAGCTGAAGATCTACCGGCTCGCGCGGCTCGAGATCCTGATCGTCAGAAACGAGCTCGAGGAGAAGCGGAAACGGGCGCGCCAGATCACGACGCTGCTGAAGGACGAGGAGAGCCGCTGGAAGCTCGTGCGCGCCGAGCTCGAGGAGATCGCGTCGACCTACGGCGACAAGCGCCGGACCCAGATCGCCAGCGACGCGGGCGAGCCCGAATACACCGCCGAGCACTTCATCGTCGAAGAGGACAACGTCGTCATCGTCTCGCGCGACGGGTGGGTGAAGCGGCAGAAGGAAGTGAAGGATCTGACGACCACGAGGCTGCGCGAGGGCGACTCGGTGCTGGCCGCCTTCGCCGGGAGCACGCGCGCCACCTGCGCGTTCTTCACGAATTTCGGCGTGGCCTACACCGCGCGCATCATCGACGTGCCGGCCTCCACCGGCTACGGTGAACCAATCCAGAAGCAGTTCAAGCTGAAGGACGGCGAGCGCGTCGTGGCCGCGACGAGCCTCGACCCGCGCGCCGCCGGCGACATCGCGCCGCCCCCGCCGCGCAAAGGCTCCGACGAACCGGGCATTCCGCCCGTCCACGCCGCGGCGGTCTCGAGCGACGGCTACGCCCTGCGCTTCAGCCTCGAGCCGTTCGTCGAGCCGAGCACGCGCGCCGGGCGCCGTTTCGCGCGGCCGTCGGAGGGCGCCGAGATCGTCGGCGTCGCGCGCGTGACCGGCGATGAGGTCCTGATCGCAGCGACCGCTGAGGGACGCGGGCTGTTGTGCCGGGCCGACGAGGTGAACTTCCTCTCGGGACCGGGCAAGGGCGTCATCCTGATCAAGCTGGGCGAGGACGACCGGGTCCTCGGCTTCATCGCGTCGATTGGCGACCGCGATCTCCTGACCGTCGAGACCAGCCGCGGCGCGGAGCAGACGATCAGCACGGCGAAATACGAGGTGACCGGCCGCGGCGGCAAGGGGCGCGAGTTGCTCCAGCGCGGCCAGTTCACGCGCGTCATCTGGCCGACGCCCGACGCGCCCGACCCTCTGCAGACCTAGGGATCATCACGCCCCGACCGCGCGCTCATCGGCTCCTTCACGAAGGGCCCGCGCCATGACCCAGTCGGACGCGGGCTGGCGGACCGCACGAATGGGTGGCGAAGCGCGCGCTCCTGGTGGATAATGGTGTCGGCCCCGCCCGGCGTGAGCCCGGCTGAGCCGTTCGCAATGGCGCCGGACGCCATCTGCTTCCGCATATCTGCCCATCAACATCGGGAAGGACCATTTGCCTCATCAAGACCGTCTCAACATCGCTGTTTTCGTCGATTTCGACAACATCGAGATCGGCGTCAAGAGCACCCTCAACGAACACTTCGACGTCGGCACCATCCTGGATGCCATCAAGGAGCGCGGCGAGGTCGTCACCAAGATCGCCTATGCCGACTGGACCCGCGCCGGCGAGTACAGCCGGCACCTGACGCAGCACGCGATCAGGCTCGTCCAGCGCAACCTCACCCCGGGCGGCGACAAGAACGGCGCCGACATCAACCTGGCGCTCGATGCGCTCGAAATGGCGTTCACCCACCCGCACATCAACGCCTACGTGATCGTGGGCGGCGACAGCGACTTCCTGTCGCTGGTCGAAAAACTGAAGCAGTACGACAAGAAGGTGTTCGTGGTCGGCGGCCGCGGGTTCACGAGCGTGATCCTGCAGCGCAACTGCCATGAGTTCATCGCCTACGAGAACCTGACCCGCTCGCGAGGCGCGGTCGTCAAGGGCGGACGCCAGCCGGTCCCCACGGCCGCTGCCCCCATCGCCCAGGCATTCGCCATCGTCCGCCGGGCTCTCAAGATCCTGTCCGACCGCGAGGTGTCCCCGCAGACCGGGCTGCTGAAGAGCACGCTGCTGCAGCTCGACTCGACCTTCTCGGAGCGGAACTACGGCGCCAGCTCGTTCCTGGACTTCGTCGAGAAGCTCGCCAAGGCCGGCCTCGTCCAGCTGAAGCACGCCGGCAGGAGCGTCATGGTGGAGCTGAACGAGAGCTTCGACGAGGGCAGCGTCCGCGACGCGGCCCCCGCCGGCAGCGACACGCCGCAGCCGCAGGAACCCCTGCAGCCGGCCGCCGCCGACGCCCAGGAGCCCCTGCCGCCCGTGGGCGACAACGCCGAGGGCGTCCTGCGTGTCGGGCGGATCCTGGGGGCCGCCGGCGGCGCACGATGGCCGATGTATCTGCGGAACGTCAAGCAGATCCTCCGCGCCGCCGACGGCGGGTTCGACGAGCGCCGCTACGGATTCGGCGGCCTGATGGACCTGCTGCGGGCCTGCCAGCGCGAAGGCCTCGTGCGCATGGAGCGCGACCGCCGTGGAGGCCTTCGCGTGTTCCCCGGCCAGAACCTCCAGCGCACCGCGCAGGCCGGGCCCGTCGCCGTGCCCCTGGACGTCGAGAGCGAGGCAGCTGAAACGCAGCCGGGCGAGGCGGTCCGTCATCCGGTCGAAGAGGCCGAGCAGGACTCGGCCTCGCGCGAGCCGATGCCGGTCGACACGACGGCGGAACTGCTCGGCACGAGGCCGCGCAAGCCGCGTGCGGCCGCGGGCCGGGCGCGAGCCGGATCGGCCGGCGCCGCGTCGGCGCCGCGAGGCACCCGGAAGGCCGCCGTGCGCAAGGCGGCGACCCCGCGCCGGTCGTCCCGGTCCAAGAAGGCCGCGGCGGTCGAGAATCCCGACGACAGCGGGAACGTGTAGGTCCAGGCACGCCGAGGCGCGGCATCGGCGTCAGCGCGCGGCGGGGGTGGGGCCCCGCCGCAAGTAGACGATGACGGCGCCTGCGGCCATGCCGCGCCGAGGACGATGACTCTCCGAGGCAAGGCATCGGCGTCAGCGCGCGGCGGGGGTGGGGCCCCGCCGCAAGTTAAAGAAGAGGACATCATGACGAGACGTGTCGCGGCGGGGGCGCTCGCGTTCGGCGTTGTGTTCGCGTTGTCCGGCCTGGGCGCGCCCGGGCGGGTGGCGCAGGCGCAGGAGCGCCGGCCGCTGCAGCCGGCCGACATCTTCGCCCTGAAGGGCGTGGGCGACCCGCACATCAGCCCTGACGGAACCTGGATTGCCTACACCGTCTCCTCGATGGACGAGAAGGCGGACAAGTCGGACACCGACATCTACATGGTGCCGGCCGACGGTGGCACGCCGGTCAGGCTGACCGCCGGCAAGAAGGCCGAGACCGCGCCCCGGTGGAGTCCCGACGGCAAGTACCTCGCGTTCCTGTCGGCGCGCGACGACAAGAAGACGCAGCTGTACCGGCTGGACCGCCGCGGCGGCGACGCCGAGCGGCTCACCGATTCCAAGAACGGCGTGTCGTCGTTCGCCTGGTCGCCCGACAGCAGCAGGCTGGCGCTCATCGAGTCCGACCCGGATCCGAACGAGCCGGAAGAGAACAAGGACGGCAAGGACGAGGGCGACAAGAAGCCGAAGCCGATCGTCATCGATCGCCTGCAGTTCATGCGGGACGGCATCGGCTATCTCCACGACGTGCGCCAGCATCTGCACGTCTTCGACATCGCGACGAAGACCGACACGCAGATCCTGACCGACCCGAAACATGACGACGGCCCGCCGGTGTGGTCGCCGGACGGATTGCTCATCGCGTTCGCGTCGAACCGCACCGACAACCCGGACGGCAACGAGAACACCGACATCTTCGTCGTCGAGCCGAAGGCGGGCGCGACGCCGCGGCGGGTGACCACCTCGCCGGTCGCCGACGCCTCGCCGGCGTTCAGCCCCGACGGCAAGTCGATTGCCTACATCCAGGGGGGCGATCCCAAAGACGTCTGGTACGACACGAACGACATCGCCGTCGTCCCGGTGGCCGGCGGCGCGCCGCGCATCCTCACCCAGGCCGTCGATCGCAATTTCGATCGGCCGTTCTTCGCGCCCGACGGCTCCGCCGTCTACGCGCTCATCGAAGAGGGCGGCAACACGCACATCGCCCGGATCCCGACAGGGGGCGGCGCGCTCGCGCGCGTCCTCGACGGCGAGCACGACGTGGAGCGGCTGGACGTTGCGAAGAACGGCGACATGGCGTTTCTCGACAGCCAGCCGCAGCGTCCGGCGGAAGTGTATCTGCTGGGAGGACCGCGAAGCGGCGCCGAACCGGTGCGCCTGACGCACACCAACGACGAGTTCCTGGCGAAGATCGCGCTCGGCCCGGTCGAGCGCTTCAAGGCGAAGAGCGCCGACGGCACCATGATCGACGCCTTCCTCACGCGGCCGCCGAACGCGCCGGCGGGACGCAAGCTGCCGACGATCCTCCGCATCCACGGCGGTCCGGTCAGCCAGTTCTCGACCGGCTTCGAGCTCGAGTGGCAGTTACTCGCTGCGCAGGGATTCGCGGTCGTGGCTGCCAACCCGCGCGGGTCGTCGGGCTACGGCCGCGACTTCAGCCGCGCGATCTTCGCCGACTGGGGCAACAAGGACTTCGACGACGTCATGGCGGCGGTCGACACGGCGATCGCCATGGGCGTGGCCGATCCGGACCGGCTCGGGGTCGGCGGCTGGAGCTACGGCGGCATTCTGACCGATCACGTGATCTCCAGGACCGACCGCTTCAAAGCGGCCGTGTCGGGCGCGAGCGAATTCAACTATCTGGCCAACTACGGCACGGACCACTACCAGCGGCAGTGGGAGGGCGAGCTCGGGCTGCCCTGGCGCAACGCGCAGCTCTGGATGAAGATCTCGCCCTTCTTCCGCATGGACAAGATCGTGACGCCGACGCTCGTCATGGGCGGCAGCGCCGACGTCAACGTGCCGATCATCGGCGGCGAGCAGCTCTACCAGGGACTGAAGCGCCTCGGACGCCAGACCGAGCTCGTGGTGTACCCGGGCGAGTTCCACGCCATCCGGCGCCCCAGTTTCCAGAAGGATCGGTACGAGCGCTACATCGCGTGGTACTCGAAGTACCTCAAGGCGAAAGGCGGCCAGACGCAGTAACCGATCCCCGCGCGGTCCGGAAAAGACAACCGCTCTGTTCCGCACCATCTCCCGCGGCGCGAACGGCACGCGAATACCGCCGTGGACGTTCCTGCTGTCGGTGTCGGGCGCCCCCAAGGTGCTCGCGTTCGTGGTGCTGTTCTTCCTCTCGGCGTCCGCCGGCCTGCGAACCGGGGTCGCGGACGCGGCCCCGGTCGCCCGTCCGGTCCCGCCACCGCGGGCCGTCCGGCGGTGGCGCTGAACGGGTCTGGCTGAAACCGGACACTACCTAACGAGGTCCGGGACTGTTGGTACAATCGGGCTGCATGTCCAGCACGACCTATACCGCAAAAGACATCACCGTCCTCGAAGGCCTCGAGCCGGTCCGCAAGCGCCCCGGGATGTACATCGGCGGCGTCGGCTCGGCCGGCCTCCATCACCTCGTCTGGGAGCTTCTCGACAACGCCGTCGACGAAGCGATGAACGGCTTTGCGTCGAACATCAAGCTGACGCTGCACGCCGACGGCTCCTCCATCACGATCGACGACGACGGCCGCGGGATTCCGGTGGACAGGCACCCGACGACGAAGAAGAGCGCGCTCGAGGTCATCTTCACCGTCCTGCACGCCGGCGGAAAGTTCGAGCACGGCAGCTACAAGACGGCGGGCGGTCTTCACGGCGTCGGCGCGAGCGTCGTCAACGCGCTGTCGAAGGAGCTCGTCGCGACGGTCCGGCGCGACGGCGCGCAGTGGGAGATGCGCTTCAAGCAGGGGAAGCCGGTCTCCGCGCTGAAGAAGCTGGGACCGGCGCGGGGCTCGGGCACCAGCGTGTATTTCCACCCCGACGCCACGATCTTCCCCAACATCGAGTTCGAGCCCGACGTCATCAAGCAGCGGCTCGAGGTGGTGAGCTATCTCCACAAGGGCGTGAAGGTGACCTTCGAGGACGAAGGCTCGAAGGAGAAGGTCGTCTACGAGCACCAGGAGGGGCTGACCGACTATCTGAAGAAGATCGTCGGGGAGCGCGCCAGCAAGCCGGTGCACGACCTGGCGTTCACGCTCACCAGGGACGACGCGCCACGGCTGGACCTGGTGCTGCAGTGGACCGAGGCGACCGAGGAGCACATCCGGTCCTACGTCAACGGCATTCCGACCGGGTCGGGCGGCACGCACGAGAACGGGCTGCGTGCCGGGATCGGGAAGGCCGTGCGCAACTTCATCGAGACGCACAACCTCTCACCCAAGGGGGTGACGCTCACCGCCGAGGACATCCGCGAGGGGCTGACCGGCGTCCTGAGCGTCTTCCTCCAGGAGCCGCAGTTCCAGGGCCAGACCAAGGATCGGCTGAACAACCCGGAAATCCTGTCCGTGGTCGACGGCGTCGTTCGGCCGGGGCTCGAGCACTGGCTGAATCACAACATCAGCGTGGCCGAAGCGATCGTGGCGCGGATCATCCTTGCCGCGCGGGCGCGCGAGGCGAGCCGCGCCGCGCAGGCGGAGGTGTCGCGCAAGAGCGCGAC
This sequence comes from uncultured Acidobacteriota bacterium, assembly GCA_963840225.1. Taxonomy (GTDB): domain Bacteria; phylum Acidobacteriota; class Vicinamibacteria; order Vicinamibacterales; family CAVVIG01; genus JBLMXQ01. Next base: position 555,757 of record CAWIYH010000002.1, on the reverse strand, counting down.
GTCGACGAGGCTGAATCTGCCGGGCAAGCTGAGCGACTGCACGAATGCGAGCGCCGAATCGAGCGAGCTGTTCGTCGTCGAGGGCGACTCGGCCGGCGGCTCGGCCAAGCAGGGGCGCGACCGCGCGCGGCAGGCCATTCTGCCGCTGCGCGGCAAGGTGCTGAACGCGGAGAGCGCGTCGCTCGCCAAAGTGCTCGAGAACAAGGAGCTGTCGGACCTGGTGACGGCGCTCGGCTGCGGGCTCGGCAAGAACTTCGAGCTGTCGAAGCTCCGCTACGGCAAGGTCATCATCCTCGCCGACGCCGACTCGGACGGCAACCACATCGCCACCCTGCTGCTCACCTTCATCTACCGGCACCTGCCGCAGCTCATCGCGAACGGCAAGGTGTACCTCGCGCAACCGCCGCTCTACCGCATCGACATCGGCAAGGACACCCACTGGGCGCTCGACGAGGCCCACAAGGACACGATCCTGAAGCAGCAGAAGAACGGCCGCGGCACGCCCGAGATCACGCGCTTCAAGGGGCTCGGCGAGATGATGCCGAAGGTGCTGTGGGAAACCACGCTCAACCCGCGGACGCGACGCCTGCTGCGCGTCGAGGTCACCGATCAGATCGTGACGGATCGCGTGATCAACGAGCTGATGGGCAAGGATGCGTCGGCGCGCTTCCGGTTCATCATGGAGCGAGCGGAGGAAGCCGAGGAGCTCGACGTGTAGGGCCCCTCCACAACTGCTCCTTGGAGTAGCATAGCGTTGTGTAAGGCCCTTCCGCAGTTTCACCCGACGCCGAACGAAAGCGCGCGAGGTGCAAGCGCGCGGCGGCCGCGGCGGGCCGAAGCGGAGCGGCGTGGGGCGCGCTTCAGGTCGGCCAGGAGCCTGCCATGACCACACCACTCCCCGCCGGACGTCTCGCTCGCGGTCTCACGATCGCCGCCCTGGCGGTCGTCGTCGTGATCGTCGTTCTTCTGCTGGCTGCCTTTCTCGTCCCGGTCGACAGCTTCAGACCGACCATCGTCTCTGCCATCCAGGAGCGCACCGGGTACCGTGTCGAAATCGGTGGCCTGCACCTGAAGCTGCTCCCGACCGTCCACCTCGAGGTGGACGATCTCAGGCTGAGGACTCCGCCCGGACTGCCGGGCGGCGAACTGCTGTCGGTCGGGCGCACCGATCTCGACGTCGCGATCGCGCCGCTCCTGCGGAAGCACGTCCACGTGACGGGGCTGACGCTGAAGGATGTGCGGGCGAACGCCATTCCCGCCGTGCCGGTGCAGGGCGGGAGCGGACGCGCGGGCGCGCAAGGCGGGACGGCGCCACGTGACGAGCCTGCGCCGGCCGCGGAAGACGCCGAGCCTCCGTTTTCCTTCGAGCCGGGCGCGCCCATCGCGGCGAGTCCGGTGGCGGTGGTCATCAACTCATTCGGCCCGGGCCTGAAGATCACGCCGGTGGCGACGATCTCGGGCCTCTCGGCGAGGCTCGAGAACCTGTCGGCGATCGGTCAGCCCGACCTGATGAAGCACCTGCGCGTCGTGGTGGGGCTGGACGGCGCATCGGTGGCGGCCGCCGCGCTGACGGCGCCGCTCCAGTTTTCATCCGGCGAGATCGTCGTGGAATCGGGCGGCGTCAAGGGGAGCTTCGACGCGCGGCTCCGGGACATCTCGATGAAGGGACAGCTTCGCGTGCCCGACATCGCGAATCCCAAGGTCGGACTCGACCTCGACATCCCGACCGTCGACGCGGCGGCGCTCGGCGCGCTGGTCGCCGGCGGCGGTCAGACCGCTGGATCGCCGTCCTCCGGCGCCGAGCCGATCGTCAGCGGAACCCTGAAGATCGGCACGCTGAAGGCCGCGGGCCTTGAGGCGCGCCAGTTCACGGCGAGGATGGCGCTCGGCGGGCGCTCGAGCCTCGACCCGTTCTCGTTCCGGGCGTACGGCGGATTGGTCAACGGCTCGGCAACGGTCGATACGTCCGCGGCCCAGGGCCTTCGGCTGACGCTGGAGGCGAAGGGCATCGACGTCGCGCAGGCGCTCCAGGCCTACGGAAACGGCGGGAAGACGTCGCTCAGCGGCACGCTCGAGCTGACGGGCGACCTCCGGGCGTCACCCTCGAGCCTCGATCGCTCGCTCGCCGGCACCGGCCGGTTGGCCGTTCGGAACGGGACGTTCCCCGGGCTCAACATGCAGGCGGCGCTGGCGAAGATGAATACCTTGTTGCAGCTGGACGTGCCCCAGGGCGACACGCACTTCACCAGCCTCACGGGTGACTACCGCATCGCGAACCGGCGGATCTCGAGCAACCAGATTGCGCTCGACGGCCAGGGGCTTGACGTCACCCTGCAGGGCAGCGCCGGCTTCGACGGCACGCTCGACTACAAGGGCACGGCCGTTTATCAGCCTGGCGAGCAGGGATCGGCGCCGGACGCGCCGCAGCAGCCCTCGAATCCCCTGTCGATGCTGAAGAGCGCGGCGAGGGGCGCGGTCTCCGGAGCGCTGCGTCGGAACGTCGGCACGATTCGCGTCCCGTTCCACATCGGCGGCACGTCGAGCAAGCCGCAGATCGTGCCGGCGGGCGTGCCGAGCGTGAAGTAGCCGCCGCGGTCCCTCATGCCCTCGGTGCCTGGCGCCAGCCCGTCGCGCGGCTATCGTCCGGGATGAGCCACCGCTTCGGCCTCGGGAATCAAATTCATGTAGACGTACTGGGGCAGCCGCGGATACCAGTGGCCGGTGACCCGCGCATAGCCGACGATCAGGAGGAAAAGCGCCGCGATCCCCAGGGCGAGCGCGCGCTTCGGCAGCGCGCGGCGAGCCGGCATGAGCCGGAGCTCCAGCGCGTCGGCTACCAGGCACGCCGCCACGCACTCGTAGCAACCGGTGCACTCCGGCGTCCGCACGCTCCCCAGAGCCGCAACCGGGATGAGCGAAGGGCACGCCTTCGTGCACTTGTCGCAGTCGATGCAGCTGACCGGATTCCGCACGATGCGAACCGGACTGAACATCGACACGAGCCCGAGCAGCGCGCCGTACGGACAGAAATACCGGCACCACGGGTTCTTCAGAAACACCGACGCGACCACGAACAGCAGGATGACGAGGGCGGCCGTCATGCTCAGCGTGCGAAAGAAGTCCAGCAGCTTGACGTCGGCGATGAGGCCGTACGGGCTCCGCAGAAATCCGGCGATCTCCACGCTCGACATGCCGAGGACCGCGTATGCGAACAGGCCGAGCAGGATGTACTTCGGCGCGCGCAGCGGCACGTCGATCCAGCGGGGCGGCGTCCAGATCCGACCGAAGAGCTCCCGCCCGCCCTCCCACAGCCATTCCGACAGTGTGCCGATCGGGCACAGCCAGCTGCAGAAGGCCTTCCGGAACACGAGGGAGATGGCCAGGAAGGCGACGAACAGCGCAAAGCCGGCCGCGTGCACCTCCGGCCAGGCGCCCGTGGCCAGGACGTACTTGAGGTTCATCAGGCCGGTGATCGGCAACCAGCCCTCGACCCCCGGCGGTCGCGGGACGTCGATCGACTGCCCCCCGGTCTCCCAGTAGCGGACGAAGAGGTAGAAACGGGCGCCAATCCACAGGTTCAGCAGCAGGAAGCCGCACGGGATGCCCCGCCGCAGGAGAGGCGTGCCGTCGGGCTGCCGCCGAGAGTACACTCGTCTGGCCATTGACGGCAGCGTACTCTCGCTGCCTTGCGCGTCCTATGACGGCCGTCATGCCCTTCGTGCGTCGGTTGGCCGCGGTCGGGCTGGCGCTCTCCGCGCTGGCGCTCTCCGGCGTGCCGGCGTTGCAGCCGCCCGCTTCACCGCCAGTCGCTGGCGCCGGCATCCCGCGCGCCGCCCCGCCGGAAGGGGTGCCCAATCCGGCCCCGGTTGCCGTCGCACCGCGCCGCGCGACGGCGGTCGCCGCGCTCGTCGTCTGCGGCCTGCTCCTGCTCCAGTACGCCCACCGGCGTCAGCTCTTCATCCTCCTCTGGGCGGCCGGCTGGCTGCTGATCGCCCCGGCGATGCTCGTCGTGGCGCGCGACTACACCAGTCCCCTGGCGGGCCGCGCGGCCGCAGGCCTGTCGCAGTGGCTGGGCATCTGTACGGCCACTCTGTTCCTGTGGAGCGCCGACGTCTACCGGCAGACCGGCTACATCGACACGAAGCGCCTGCGCGGCATCGCGGCGCTGGCCGCGTGGTTTCTCTGCGCGCCGCTCGTGCTCGGCACCGGCGCCGTGATGACGCCCGGCTACATAATCCAGACGGCCTTGCTCGTCGGCGCGGGTTCGATGTACGTGGCCGTGCTGATCGAGCGCCGCATGATCGGCGCTGGCCTGGTGGCCTTCGTCCTGTTCGGTCTCGCCGTCTCGAGCATGACGACGGCGTACGCGCTGTCGCAGAGGGCCGTGAGCAACCCGTTCACGCTCGTGATGGTCCTGAACGGCATCCTGTACGCCTGCGCCGCGGCCGGCATCCACCTCTTCATCTTCGAGGACATGACCTACGAGCTGCGGGTGACGAACCGGCGCCTCGAGGCGGCCCAGGAGGAGCTGCTGCAGGCGGCCATCACCGATCCGTTGACCGGGTGCCACAACCGCCGCTTTCTCGACCAGGTCATCGACCGCGAGCTGCAGCGCCACGCCCGTTTCGACCTGCCGCTCTCGCTCCTGTTCATCGACGTGAACCAGTTCAAGCGGATCAACGACACCCTGGGCCACGACGCCGGCGACCGCGTCCTGCAGTTCGTCGCCCGCTTCCTGAAGGGCCGGATCCGCGAGGCGGATTACATCTTCAGGTGGGGGGGCGACGAGTTCCTCGTGCTGATCACCTGCTCGGGGGACGAAGCGCGGCGCAAGGCGACCGCGCTCAAGGTGGCGTTCGCCACCGCGGGGGAAATCTCGGATGTGCCGCCCGGTCTCGGGCTGAGCGTCGGGTGGGCGGAGGTGCCGGCCGGCACCACCGATCTGTTGCCGCTCCTCCACGACGCCGACCAGCGGATGTACCGCGACAAGGCGTCCCGGTAGCGCCGAACGGGTCAGCCGAGAATCGCGCGGAGGCCGCCGACGAGCCGTCCGACGCCTTCGGCCACCGTGTCCTTCCTGAGGGAGCCGTACGCGACGCGGAAGTAGCATCCGTCGGTCATGCCGAAGGCGGGACCGGGCATCACGGCGACCTTGTGCTCGCGGATCAGACGCTCGGCCAGCCGCATCGGATCGAGGCCGGTGTGGACCCTCAGCAGCACGTAGAACGCGCCCTCGGCGGCGGGCACCGTCGCCAGCGGCGCGAGATCCGCCAGGCGGGCGACGACATCGTCGTGGATCAAAGCGAGCTCGGTCACGTACGGCGCCGCGTACGCCCGGCCGGCGTCGAGCGCCGCCGCGGCGGCAATCTGCGAGATGACCGTCGGACAGACCAGAATGGTGTCCTGCGCCTTCGACATCGCCGCCTCGAGATGCGCGGGATACGCCATGTACCCGATGCGCCATCCGGCGAAGCCGTACGCCTTCGACAGCGAATACATCGAGATCGTGTGCTCGGCGGCGTCGGGAAACGACCCCGGCGACACGTGCGTCGCCCGGCCGTAGGTGAAGTACCTGGTACACCTCGTCGGCGAGGTGATACAGGCCGCGCTCGCGGCAGAGCGTGTTGACGGCGCGCAGCGAGGCTTCGGTGAACACCGCACCGCTCGGATTGTTCGGCGACACCGTGACGATGGCACGGGTGCGGTCCGTGACGGCGGTGGCGAGGGCATCGAGCCGGAGCTGGTACCGCTCGTCGGTCGGGACGCGCACCGCCCGGCAACCGGCCATCTCGATCGCCATCTCGTGGTTGAAATAGAACGGGACCGGCAGGATGACCTCGTCGCCGGGCTCGGTGACGGCGAGCACGGCGTGCACGAACGCCATGTTCGCCCCGGCCGTCACCATCACGCGGCTGCCGCGGGCGACGTCGATGCCGTTTTCCCGGGCGAGCTTGCGCTCGAGCCGCGCGACGAGCGCCGGCAGCCCGTCGCCCGGCTGGTACTCGTGCGTGGCCGGGTCGCCGAGCGCCTGCCGCGCCGCCTCGATGGCCTCGCGCGGCGGGCCGTAGTGCACCGCGCCCTGTCCGAGCGAGATGGTGTCCGGAACCTGGCGGATGATCTGGCCGATGACCGGGACGATCGGCGCCTGGACGGCGTCCATCCGGCTCTGATATCTCAGGGACTGGGGCATGGCGTTGACCGCCCAGTACTTACCACGGGGGAACGGCGTCGGTTTGTAAATCGTTGTCACTGCTTGGCTTGGGTTATAGTTTCGGGCTGGAGAAGAGCGCCATGATCACACGCCGCCTGCTGACGCTCGTCGTGGCCGTCGCCCTGAGCGCCGGCCTCACGGGCTCGAATCGCCTCACCGCGGCCGCCACGCTGCCCGCCCCGCAACAGTTCGCCGGATTCCCCATTGGCGCGGACAACAAGCTGCTTCGCTGGGACAAGATCGTCGAGTACATGAAGCTGGCGGCCGTCGACTCCGACCGCGTGCGCTACCGGGAGCTGGGCAAGACCTCGAACGGCAATCCGTTCATCGTCCTCGAGATCAGCTCGGCCGACACCCTGAAGAACCTCGACAAGTACAAGGCGATGGAGCGGAAGCTTTACTTCCAGGGCGGCGCGCCGACCGACGCCGAGCGCGACGAGATCTTCAGGCAGGGCAAGCTGGTGCTCCTCATCACCTGCAGCATCCACGCGACCGAGATCGGGGCGTCGCAGATGTCGGTCGAGCTCGTGCACCGGCTGGCGACCGATGACTCGCCCGACGTGAAGAAGATCCTCGACAACGTGATCTTCCTCCTCGTGCCGAGCCTGAATCCGGACGGACAGATCATGGTGACCGACTGGTTCAACAAGAACGTCGGCACCCCCTACGAGCCGAGCCCGATCCCGTTCCTCTATCACCCCTACGTCGGCCACGACAACAATCGCGACATGTACATGTTCACGCAGAAGGAGAGCCAGTACACGGCGCAGCTGCTGTGGCACGACTGGTTCCCGACCGTGTGGCTCGACGAGCATCAGATGGGCAGCAACGGCCCGCGCATTTTCACGATGCCGGCCACCGACCCGATCAACATGAACGTCCATCCGGTGATCTACCGGTGGAACGGCATCCTCGGCCAGTCGCAGGCGGCGGCGCTCGAAGCGGCCGGCAAGAGCGGCATCATCTACAACTCCACCTACACGAACTTCTGGGAAGGCGCGATGGCGTGGAGCGGGTGGTGGCACAACGAGGTGGGGCTCCTCACCGAGGTCGCGAGCGTTCGCGTCGCGGCGCCGATCGATCAGGAGATGGCCGTACCGGGCCGGACGCCGCCGCGTCAGGAGGGGGGAGGGCGGGGCGGCTTCCGGACCTTCGACAACAAGCCGCTGCCACCGCCGACCGACATCAACTCCCGGACGGAGTATCCGCGGCCGTGGATGGGCGGCCACTGGACGCTCCACGACATCGTGGACTACGAGATGATCGCGACCATGGCCCTGCTCCGGACCGTGGCCGACGAGCGCGAGACCATCAACCGCCAGATCTACGACGTGAACCGGCTCACCGTCGAAAACGGCAGGACCAGCAACCCCTCGGCGATCCTCGTTCCGCTCGCCGGCCAGCACGACCCGCGCGAGGCGGCGCACCTCGTGGACCGGCTGCACCTGGGCGGCGTCGACGTGTATCGCGCCGACGCGCCCTTCGAAGCCGACGGCCAGTCGTACGACGCCGGGACGTTCGTCATCCCGATGAACCAGGTGTTCGCGCGATACGCGAAGGACATGCTCGAGAAGCAGACGTACCCCGAGGTGCGACGCGCCCCGAACGAGCCGCCCGAGCCGCCGTACGACGTGACGGCCTGGTCGCTCGGCATGCTCCTCGGCGTCGACAGCGTGTTCGTCCACAAGCCGCTGCCGGGCGGGCTGAAGATGACCGCCGTCACCGATCTGCCGGGGCTCCCGGGCGAGGTCAAAGGCGGCGGCTCGCGGTTCGGATTCGAGTACAAGGGGCCCGACACCGCGGCGGCGATGAACCGGCTCCTCAAGGACGGCGCCCACCTCGCGTTCGACGCGCCGTCGCACGTCCTGGCGACGAACGTCGCCGCCGGGAAGCTGGAGCAGGTCGCGAAGGACTACGGCCTCCACGTGACGTCCAGTCCCAGTCCCCAGCCTCCAGCCTCCAGCCTCGGCGCCATCGCATTTCATGCGCCGCGGATCGGGATGTACCAGCCGTGGACCGGCGGCAACATGGACGAAGGGTGGACGCGCTGGGTCCTCGAGCAGTACGGCTTCGCCAACACGCCGATTCACAACGCCGACATCAAGGCGGGCAAGCTCCGCCAGCGCTTCGACGCGATCATCCTCGCCGATCAGAGTCCCCGCGACATCCTGAACGGCTTCGACGCGCCCGCGATCCGCCCCGATACCGCGGCGGCATCGGCGACGAGGGCCTGGAACAGCTGAAGGCCTTCGTCGCCGACGGCGGAACGCTGATCGCGCTGGGTAACGCGTGCGACCTCGCCATCGAGAAGCTGCCGATCCCGGTCAGGGATCTCAAGAAGGGGCTGACGCGCGACCAGCACTTCGCGCCCGGCGCGATCCTCAAGGTGGAGGTGGACACCGCGAACCCTATCGGGTACGGCATGTCGCCCGAGACCTACGGGTTCTACATCAACAGCCCCTTCTTCAGTCTGAGCGAGGGCTTCGCGTCGCAGACGACGACGGTCGTGGCCCGGTATCCGAACGCCGACGTCGTCGCGTCGGGCTGGCTGAAGGGCGAGGAGTACATGACGGGCCGCGCCGCGGTGGTCTCGGTCGACATGCACCCCGGCCGGGTCGTGCTGTTCGGTCTCCGGCCGCAGCACCGGGCGCAGACGCACGCGACGTTCCCGATGCTGTTCAACGCGCTCTATCTGTCGGCGCGCGACGGCACCGGCACCAAGACGTCGAATTGACGATCCGGATCTTTTGGGGTCACGCGCATGGTCGTCGGATCGGCGGCATGGGGTCTACCGGATTTCCGGCAGGACGCGCGGCCGCGGTGCGGCGAGCCGACCGGCGTTCGGATTTTCGGCCGAGATCGCCGCTCCTCTGCGGTGGCGTCGACTTTGCTCTGCGGCTGGGCACGGCTCCTTCAGGAGCCGCCGGAGACACTCCTACCAGAGGGAACCGTCATGATTCGCACGCTCGCCACATTGGCCGTCGCCACCGGTGTCTGTCTGTCGCCGGCCCTGCCGGTCGCCGCGCAGGGCGCGGCGAAGGTGCAGCAGGGCGCGGCGCTCTTCAGCTCGCAGCACTGCGTGATGTGCCACTCGGTGGGAACGAAGGGGAACAGGAAGGGCCCGCTCGACGGGGTCGGCGCGAAGCTGAAGATCGATGACATCCGGCAATGGCTGACGAATCCGGACGAAATGCGCGCGAAGGCCAAGGCGACCCGCACGCCGGCGATGAAGCAGCTTCATCTGTCGACGGATCAGGTCGAGTCGCTGGTGGCCTTTCTCGAGAGCCAGAAGGCGCCCGCCACGGGGAACGCGGAGAAGTAGGACGGAAGGCCGTCATGACATTGCCGCGTGAATCCTCGAGGGTCGAAACCCCGGCATTCGACCGTCGCACCTTCCTCGACTCGCTGCTGGCGATCGGGTTCGTGTCGACGGCGGTGGCCATCGCCTATCCCGTCGCGAGCTACCTGGTGCCGCCGGCCAGCGGGGGGCCCGAGACGGCGAGCGTGGTCGCCTGCAAGGCAGCCGAGCTGAAGCCAAACTCGGGGAAGATCTTCAAGTTCGGCAGTCGTCCGGGCATCGTCGTGCGCACCGCCGACGGCGACGTGCGCGCGTTCAGTGCCGTCTGCACGCACCTGGAGTGCACCGTGCAATTCAGGGCGGACACGTCGCTGCTCTGGTGCGCCTGCCACAACGGCATGTACGACCTGGGCGGCAACGTCGTGTCGGGGCCGCCGCCCCGCCCGCTCGAGAAGTTCGTCGTGAATCTGCGCGGCGAGCCTGGCGATCAAGACATCGTCGTGTCGCGGGGCTAGCCGAGGACGATCACCATGCTGCAGCGCACCGTCGACTGGCTGGACGAACGGCTCGACCTCAGCGACGTCAAGCACTTCATCGCCGAGAAAGGCGTTCCCGTCCACACCCAGAAGATCTGGTACTACCTGGGCGGGCTGACGCTCTTCCTGCTGGGTGTCCAGATCTTCACCGGCATCCTCCTCCTGCTCTACTATCGGCCGTCGGCGGCCGAAGCGTACGAGAGCGTGCAGTTCATCGTCACCAAGGTGCAGTTCGGCTGGCTCATTCGCAACATCCACAGCTGGTCGGCCAACCTGCTGATTCTGGTCGTCTTCGCGCACTTCTTCAGCGTGTTCTTTCTGAAGTCCTACCGCAAGCCGCGGGAGCTGACCTGGGTGAGTGGCATCCTGCTGCTTTTCCTGATGCTCGGCTTCGGGTTCAGCGGCTATCTGCTGCCGTGGAACGAACTGTCGTTCTTCGCCACCAAGGTCGGCACGGGGATCGCCGGCGCGGTGCCGCTCGTCGGCAAGTTCGCGCTGCGCCTCCTGCGCGGCGGCGACGACGTGACGGGCGCCACGCTGTCGCGCTTCTACGGCCTGCACGTCGCGGTGCTGCCGGCGATGACGACCGCGCTCGTCGTCGTGCATCTCCTGTTCATCCAGCGGCAGGGCATGAGCGTGCCGCCGAGCATCGAGCGGAAGATGAAACCAGGCCAGGCGCTGCCGCAGATGCCGTTCTTCCCGAACTACATCCTGCGCGACGTCCTCTTCTGGTATGCCGCGATTGCGCTGCTGGCCGCGCTCGCGCTCTTCTATCCATGGGAGCTGGGCACCAAGGCGGATCCCTTCTCGGTGGTGCCGCCCGGCATCCGGCCTGAATGGTATTTCCTCGCCATGTTCCACACGCTGAAGCTCATCCCGAGCCACGTCTTCGGCTTCGAGGGCGAACGGCTCGGTGTGATGGGGTTCGGCCTCATGGCCGCGTTCCTCGTGTTCGTGCCCTTCCTGGATCGGCGCGCGTCGCGCGGCGAGCGCAGTCCGGTGTTCACGGCAATCGCGGCCCTCGGGCTGCTCTACCTGATCGTGTTCACCATCGTCGGCCACTACGCCAAGTAGGCGCTGCCATGCTCATTCCGTTGCGCTCCACGATCATCGTCCTCGCGGCCGCAGCGCTGTCCCTCGGAGCCGCCACCGCGCGGGCACAAGGGCCGGCCGTCGCCGCGCCCAACGGGTGCGTGTCGTGCCACGCCGCGCTCACCGACACGCGGCTGGCCACGCCCGCGAAGTTGTTCAGCGGGACTGACGTGCACCGCGACAAGGGGTTCGCCTGCGTCAACTGCCACGGCGGCGATCCGGCCGCCGGCGACGCCGCGCGGGCGCACGACGTCAAGAGCGGCTTCACGGGCAGGCCGGTCGGTGAAGCGATCATCACCACGTGCGCGCGCTGCCACAGCGACGCGGACCTCATGCGCCGCTTCGCGCCGAAAGAGCGCGTCGACCAGGCCGCCGAGTACGCGACGAGTGTGCACGGGAAGCAGCTCGCGAAGGGCGACACGAAGGTGGCGACGTGCATCAGCTGCCATGGCGCACACGGGATCCGGCAGGTGACCGACGCCGAGTCGCCCGTCTTCCCGACCAACGTCGCCCGCACCTGCGCCGCATGCCACGCCGACCCGACGCACATGGCGGGCTACACGGCCGCCGACGGTTCCGCGCTCCCGACGAATCAGTTCGCCGACTACCAGAAGAGCGTGCACTTCGCCGCTCTCACCAGGGACAACGACCTCTCGGCGCCGACCTGCAACGACTGTCACGGCAACCACGGCGCCGTGCCGCCCGGCGTCGGCTCGATCGCGAACGTCTGCGGCACGTGCCACGCGGTGTTCGCGCAGAAGTTCCAGGCGAGCGTGCACAGCCAGATCTTCGACCAGGGCTGCGTCCAGTGCCACGCCAACCACGCCGTCCTGAAGCCCTCCGACGAGATGCTCGGCAGCGGCGCCGGCACCATCTGCGCCACCTGTCACAGCGGATCGGACGACAAGGGGGCGGCCGGCGCCGATCGGATGCGCGGCGACATCGACAGACTCAAGGACGCCATCGCCCAGGCCGGTGCGCTGACCGCGCGCGTGAAGAACGCCGGCATCGAGGTCAGCGACGACGAGCTGGCGCTGCGTGAAGCGCGCACCAAGCTGACGCTGGCGCGCACCGAGATGCACACCTCGGACCCTGCCCAGGTCGACCCGGTCATCACCACCGGCATGGAGATCGTGGCGCACGTGGACGAAGACGGTCGGAAGGGCGTCGCGGAGCTGCAGTTCCGTCGCCGCGGCCTCGCCGTGTCGTTCGGCGCGATGCTGGTCTTCGCGATCGCACTGGCGCTCAAGGTGCGGCAGATCGATCGCCGCACCGCCTCACGCGCGACGCACCAGTAGGCCGCGCCTGCGGCGGGAGCCTGGAGGACGATCGGGGAACCCGATGGACGATCGACTGTCGCACGTCGAATCGACGGTCCGGGAGCTCGAACGATCGCTGGCCTTTGTCGAAGCGCGGCTCGCGGCACTCGAACGGGCGGCGCCGACCGCTGCGGCCGACCGCACCGAGCCGGCGGGCGCGGCGCCCGTGTTCGACACCTCGCCGGACGCCTCTGCGGCGCCGCCCGTCGTGCGGGACGATTTCGTCGGTGTCCTCTCGCTCATCGGCCGCAGCTTCGTCGCACTCGGCGGCGCCTACCTGCTGCGCGCATTGACCGACTCGGCGATCCTGCCGCAGTCGACCGGCATCGCGCTCGGTCTGGCCTACGCCCTGTCGTGGCTCGTCATGGCCGACCTCGCCAGCTCGGCGGGCCGCCGCATGAGCGCCGCCTTCCATGTCCTGGTCGCGTCGACGATCGCGTTTCCGCTGTTGTGGGAAGCGACGGTTCGGTTCAGGTTCCTCGGACCGGCCGAGAGCGCCGCCGCGATTACGGTCGTGACGAGCCTCGCGCTCGGCGTCGCCGTGCGGCAGCGGTTCCAGTCGCTCGCGTGGATCGTGACACTGGCCGCGCTCCCGACCGTCCTCGCTCTCGTGGGTGTCACGGGCGTCGTGATCCCGGTCGCCGTGTTCCTGATCCTCCTCGGCGTCGGCACGTTGTGGATCGGGTACGCGCTCGAATGGGTGCTGCTGCGCTGGCCGGTGGCGCTCGTGGCCGACATCACCGTCCTGGCTCTGACGCTTCGCGTCTCGAACCGCAGCTGGGACGAACTGCCCGCGCCAGTCGTCGCCGTCCAGCTGCTGCTCCTGACCGGCTATCTCGCGAGCATCGCCACCCGCACGCTGGTCCGCGCCCGCGATGTGAACGTCTTCGAAGTCGCGCAGTCGATCGCGGCCCTCGCCGTCGGCTTTGGGGGCGCCGTGTACGTCGCCCGCGTGACCGGGTCGGGCGTCATCGTGGTCCTGGCGTTGGTAAACCTGATGATCGGGGCCGGCTGCTACGGTGTGGCCTATGCGTTCGTCGCGCGACGCCAGGGCCTGCGCCGCAACTTCTACTTCTATACGTCCCTCGGGCTCGTGCTCGTCCTCGTGAGCAGCAATCTGCTGCTCGGCGCTTCGACCGTCGCGCTGGCATGGGCGGCGGTCGCGATGCTGACCGCGTGGCTGGCGCGCGAGCTGCAGCGGGCGCTGCTCGGTCTGCACGCTGCGGTTTACGCCATCGCTTCCGCGGCGGCCTCGGGGCTGCTCACGGCCTCCGCGTACGCCCTGGTTGGTCCGGTCACGAGTGCCTGGGGCGCGTTCACGCCGGCGGCGATCGTGGTCTTGACGGCGATTGCCGTCTGCTGGGCGATCCCGCCCGCGCGTCAGACCGCACACGCCGGGCTCTACGCGCGCATGCCGCGGGTGGCCCTGGCGGCGGTCCTCGTCTGGTCGCTGTCGGGCTGGCTGGTGAGCCTCTTGACGCCCCTCCTCTCGCTGACCCCTGACGGCGGCGCAGACGTCGGTATCGTCGCGACCATCCGGACGGCCATCCTCGCCGGCGGCGCGCTGGGGCTGGCGTGGGCGGGACGTCACGCCCGCTTCCGCGAGGCGGCGTGGCTCCTCTATCCCGTGCTGATCGCCGGCGGCATCAAGCTGCTCGTCGAGGACATGCCGCAATCGCGGCCCGCCACCCTGTTTCTGGCGCTCGCGCTCTATGGCGGCGCGTTGATCGCGGCGCCGCGGTTGACCAGGCGCCGGGTCGTACCGTAGCCTCTCCGGCATGCGAACTCCCACGGCAGCGCGAGGCTTCCATCTCCCCCCATTCGCATCCGTTGCCGCCTTGTCGTTCGCGACGCTTGCCATCGTCGCTGCGGCCCAGGTCGCGCAGCCGCCCAACTGGAGCGCCGTCGGCGAGGAGGCGACGCGCGTCCTGCAGGACTACGTCCGGATCGACACGTCGGACCCGCCGGGCGACACGCGCAAGTCTGCCGATTTCCTGGCCGCGATCCTCCAGCGCGAAGGCATTCCGTTCACCCGGTACGAGTCCGAGCCGACCAAGGCGATCATCCTCGCGCGCCTCAAGGCGACCGTTTCGCCGCCGCGCGGCAAGGCGATCGTCCTCATGCACCACATGGACGTGGTGCCGGCCGACAAGACGCGCTGGCCGATGGATCCGTTCGCCGCGGTCATCCGAGGCCACGAGCTCTGGGGCCGCGGGTCGATGGACATGAAGGGACTCGGGGTCGCGCACCTGATGGCGTTTCTCGAGCTGAAGCGCCAGCACGTGCCCCTCGCGCGCGACGTCATCCTGCTCGCGAATCCCGACGAGGAGATGGGCGGCGGCGTCGGCGCGCGCTGGATGATCGCCCACCACCTCGCCGAGCTCGATCCCGAATACGTCCTCGACGAAGGCGGCTTCGCCAGCCGGGACGTGTTCGCGCCGGGCAAGCTGGTCTACGGCATCTCGGTCGCCGAAAAGAAGATCGTCTGGCTGAAAGTGCGCGCCGAAGGCGTAGCCGGCCACGGCAGCCAGCCCAATCCGCAGAACCCGAACGATCATCTCGCCAGGGCGCTCGCGCGCCTGATCGGACAGCCCGCCCCGACCAGCGACTTCTCCGTCGTGCGGACGATGAAGGAGGAGGTCGGGACGTTCGCCGACAACAAGTTCACCAACGCCATTCAGCACTCGACGATCTCGCTCACCTGGCTCCGGTCCGGCGTCGGCGAACCGCCGAAGATCAACGTGATCCCGTCGGTGGCCGAGGCCGGACTCGACTGCCGGCTGATGCCGGGAACGACGCGCGACCAGTGGATCGCCGAGGTGAAGGAGAAGCTCGGCGATCCGTCGCTGAAGGTGGAGCTGGTCAGCGAGTCCGACGATCCCGTCGTGACCCCGTCCGACACACCGCTCTACCGGAGCCTCGAGGCGGCCATCAAGCGCCTCCACCCCGATGCGGTCGTAACGCCGATCCTGATTCCATACGGCACAGATTCCAACGCGTTCCGCCCCCACGGCGTGAAGAGCTACGGCATCTTCCCCGCCATCCTCCCGGCCGACATCGTCGCCAGCATGCACAGCGACGGCGAGCACGTGCCGCTCGACGGCGTGCAGGAAGCCGCCCGGGTGTTCTTCGAAGCGTTGAAGGAGACCCTGAAGTAAGCGCGGCGGGCTCAGCGCGGCCCGCGCTTCTCGGCCACGACCACTTCGGAGGGCACGGCCCATGCCGTCACGACCGCGTGATGCGCGATCCGCCACGCGTCCGGCCGCAGATGCTCCCGGAGCTCGATCGGCCGGCAGCCACCCACGAGACGCGCCGACACGCTGAACGCCGCGCGCCAGGCGGCCGACAGCATGCGCGACAGCGGCCGCCTGCCGTTCGTGAGGCTGACGAGGCAGATCCGCCCGTGCGGGCCGAGGGCCGCCGCGCTGCCGGCCACGAAGGCCGCGATGTCGCCCTCAGGCAGCAGGTCGAGCACGTATGTGCTGACGACGCGGTCGACCGGCCGCTCGAGGCCGGCAAACGGGTTGGGGCCCTCTGTCAGTCGCACGCGCGCTCTCGACCCGAACGGCGCGAGCCGCTTGCGGGCCAGCTCGACCATCGTGCTGCTGATGTCGACTCCGTGGTACTCCGCCGAGTCCGGCAGGCAGGACGCCAGGAGGCGGGCCGCGAAGCGGCCCGTTCCACACCCGAATTCGAAGACGCTGTGCGCTTCGTCGAACGCCGAGTACGCGACGAGCTCGTCGAGCGCGCGGTCCTCGTAGAACGCCTGCGAATCCTGCAGGGCGCCGAATCGATCGTAGAAGGCTCTGGCCTGGGCTGGTGTCAGGGTTTCCGCCATGGGCTGGCGGCTCCGATTGCGCAGGACTCCGGCGCACCCGCGCACGATCCGGCGATGTCGACGCTCCGGAATGGGCCGGCTGCGCCGCACACAGCTCGGCGAGGCGGAATTGTAGCAGGGCGGCCTGATGACGGGGTGGACCCGGGCCAACCATTGCCGGCGCGGCTACGTCTAAGCTCGATGTATTGAGCTATGATGTAGCCGCCATGGACGACCCGCGACGCTACCTCCCGCTCACGCCGCAGCAGTTTCACATCCTGCTCGCCCTCACCGACGGCGACCGGCACGGCTACGGCCTCATCCTCGACATCGCCGGCCGGACCGGCGGCGCGGTCCGGCTCGGGACAGGCACGCTCTATACCGCCGTGGCGCGCCTCCTCGCGCTCGGGCTCATTGCCGAGAGCCCGCGCCGGCCGGCCCGCGACGACAAGGACGACGAGCGGCGGCGCTACTACCGGCTGACGTCCCTCGGCCGCGCGGTGCTCGAAGCCGAAACCGCCCGCCTCGACGCACTGGTCCGCCATGCGCGCGAGAAGGGCATCCAGGTGGTCCGCCGCCCGGCCACGGCGCGATGACCGCCAGGAGCGCACGCACGTGAGCTGGATGCCGCGCGTCGAAGCGCTGGCCGGCGCAATCTATCGGGCCGCGCTCTGTCTCTCCCCGCGCGCGTTCCGGCGGCGCTGGGGCGCCGAGATGCGTGCCACTTTCGACGCGCTGTGCCGCGATGCCGCCGCCCGTGGCCGGTGCGCGCTCGCCGCTCTCCTCGTCCGGGAGCTCGGCGACCTGGCGCGCGCCGCCAGCGCCGCCCGGCGCCTCGCCGACCCCGATTCCCTGTCGTTCGAAAGGAGAGAGCCCGTGGGCACCTTCTGGCAGGACCTCCGCTACGCCGGCCGCCTGCTCCGCCGCCAGCCCGGCTTCGCCGCCGTCGCCATCCTCACCCTCGCGCTCGGCATCGGCGCCACCACCGCCGTCTTCACCGTCGTCAACGGCGTCCTCCTCCGCCCCCTGCCCTATCCCGGAGCCGACCGGATCGTCGAGCTCCAGACCATCGCGCCGTCCGGCCGGTCATGGTCGCTGTCGCCGCTCGATTTCACCGACTACGAGCGCCAGTCGACAAGGCTCGCGCACGCCGCGGCGTTTACGCGTGCGGACGTGGCGCTGACGGGAACCGGCGAGCCGGAGCGGCTGACGGGCGAGGTGGTGACGTCCGATTTCTTCGACGTGATGGGGGTACGGCCGGCCATCGGCCGTCCGTTCATGGTCTCCGGCCCCGCTGACGACAAGTACGCAGGTACTCGGGCACGGGTTGTGGCAGCGGGCGTTCGGGTCGGACCCCTCCATCGTCGGCCGCACCGTCACGCTGGACGGCACCCCGTACGTCGTCACGGGCGTCATGCCGCCCGGCTTCGAATTTCCCGCTCGCAGCCAGCTGTGGCTGCCGCTCGTGTTCACGCCGCATCAGCTCGAGGAGAGCCAGCGCGGCGCGCGATGGATCCAGGCCATCGGTCGCGTGAAAGCCGGCGCGACGATCGCGGCGGCGAACGCGGAAGTCGCGAGCATCGCGACCGCGCTGGCGGCCGCGCATCCGGAGAAGGACGGGAAGTACCGCGCGCGGCTCGTTCCGCTGCTCGACACCGTGGTCGAGGGCGTGCGGTCTGCGCTGATCGTGCTGCAGGCCGCGGTCGGTACTCGTGCTGCTGATCGCGTGCGCGAACGTCGCCAACCTGTTCCTGGTCCGCGGCGCCGGACGCCGGACCGAGGTGGCCATTCGCGCCTCGATGGGCGCCAGCCGCGGCCGCCTGCTGCGTCAGTTCCTGACCGAGAGCCTCCTGCTCGGCGCCGGCGGGGGAGCGGCGGGCCTCCTCCTGGGCATCGGGAGCGTCCACGGCCTTCTCGCGCTGCATCCGGCCGCCCTTCCCCGCGCGCACGACGTCGCGCTGACGCCCCGAGTGTTCGCGTTCGCTGCCGTCGTCGCCCTGGGGGCTGCACTCGTGTTCGGCGTCGCCCCGGCCCTGCAGCTGGCGCGTGGCGACATCAGTCGGGCGCTGCGCGACGGCGGGCGGCAGGTCGGCGGCGGCCAGCGGCGCCTGCGCGCATCGCTCGTCGTCGCCGAGATGGCGCTGGCGCTCATGCTGGTCGTCTCGGCCGGCCTGCTCATGCGGAGCCTCTACAACCTCCAGCACGTGGACACGGGCTACCAGGCGGACCATGTGCTGACGTTCTCGCTGTTCCTGCCCGAAGCGTCCTACACGACGCCCCAGCAGATCACCACGTTCTACCACCAGCTCCTTCCGTCGCTCGATGGCGTCGCCGGCATCGAGTCGGCCGGCCTCGTCTTCGGGCTGCCGCTGGGGGAATTCAACGGCCACAGCACGTTCAGCATCGAGGGGCGCCATCCCGCTGACGAAGACGCCCAGAACGCCTTCGTCCGGGTCATCGGCGGCGACTACCTGCGCGCGATGCGGATTCCGGTGCGGCGCGGCCGCGGGTTCACACAAGCGGACACCGCCGCGGCCCCCCTCGTGGCCGTGCTCAACGAGACGGCCGCGCGGCGGTACTTCCCGAACGAGAACCCGATCGGACAGCACATCCGCGTCCATGCCTCGTTCGCCACGGGGAAGTACGGGTTCCGCGACGTGGTCGGCGTCATCGGCGACGTGAAACACCGCGGCCTGGCGCTCGAGACGGAGCCGGAAATCTACATTCCCTACGATCAGCAGCCGATGGACTTCGGGGTGGTCGTCGCCAGGACGCGCGGCGATCCGATGTCGGTGGTGAGCAGCGTCAAGGACCGGATCCGCGCGATCGACCCGGCCCTTCCCGTGGCCGACGCCCTGCCGATGGACACGCTCGTCGCCGACTCGGTGGCCGGCGATCGTTTCACGACCGTCCTGCTCGGCGTGTTCGGGGCGCTCGCGGTCGGACTGGCCGCGATCGGCATCTACGGCGTGATGTCGTACGCCGTCAGCCAGCGGACGCGCGAGATCGGCCTGCGCATGGCGCTCGGCGCCGAAGGTCGCGACGTGCTGAGCATGGTGACCCGCGACGCGCTGCGGCTCTCGGCGGCGGGCGTCGTCATCGGGCTCGCGGCGACGGCCGCGGCCACGCGCGGCCTGGCGCGAATGCTGTTCGGCGTCTCGGCCGACGATCCACTCACCTATCTCGCCGTGGCCGCCGTGATGGTCGCCACGGCCCTGGCCGCGAGCTACTTTCCGGCGCGGCGGGCCGCGAGAATCGATCCGATGACGGCGCTCCGGATGGAATGAGCGATGGATCGTGCCGGCTCGATGGTCACCCGGGCGTATCGATTGGCGCTGCGGCTGTGTCCGCGCGCGTTCCGGCGGCGCTGGGGCGCCGAGATGCGTGCCACCTTCGACGCGCTGTGCCGCGATGCCGCCGCCCGTGGGCGGTGCGCGCTCGCCGCTCTCCTCGTCCGGGAGCTCGGCGACCTGGCGCGCGCCGCCAGCGCCGCCCGGCGCCTCGCCGACCCCGATTCCCTGTCGTTCGAAAGGAGAGAGCCCGTGGGCACCTTCTGGCAGGACCTCCGCTACGCCGGCCGCCTGCTCCGCCGCCAGCCCGGCTTCGCCGCCGTCGCCATCCTCACCCTCGCGCTCGGCATCGGCGCCACCACCGCCGTCTTCACCGTCGTCAACGGCGTCCTCCTCCGCCCCCTGCCCTACGGCCAGCCGGACCGGCTGGTGCTGCTGCTTTACGGCAGGCCCGGACGCCTCAGCCCGTGGTTCTCGCCGCGCAACTTCGAGGACGTGACGCGTGAGAGCCAGGCCTTCAAGGCGTCGGCGGCGCTCGCGCCGACGACGGTGAACCTGACGGGCGGAGGGGAGCCCGAGCGGATCGACGGCGCGCGGGTCTCGTGGAACTACTTCGATGTCCTGCAGGTCACGATGGGGCGCGGACGCGGCTTCGTCGAGGGCGACGGGCAGGGCGACGGCAACGTCGTCGTCATCAGCGATGGGTTGTGGCGGCGACGGTTCGGCGGACGGCCCGACGCCGTGGGGACGATCCTGCGGCTCGACGGCCGTCCGTGCACGATCGTCGGCGTCGCGCCTCCCTTTGTGAAATTTCCCGGGGGCGCCCAGTTCTGGCAGCCGCTCATCTTCACGTCGACCGACCTCTCGCCCAACGCCCGGGGAGCGCAGTGGGTGAACGTGCTGGCGCGGCTCGCGCCGGACATCAGCCTCCAGGGCGCCGACGCGGCCGTCCACACGGTGGCGCAGCGGCTGTCGGCCGAGTATCCGAAGTTCAACCTCGGCCGGATCGCGAGCGTAACGCCGCTTCAGGAGCGGATGGTCCGCAACATCCGGATGACGCTCTACGTGCTGCTCGGCGCGGTCGGGTTCGTCCTGCTGATCGCCTGCGTCAACGTCGCCAATCTTCTGCTCGCGCGCGCGCAGGCCCGCGGACGCGAAGTCGCCGTGCGCGCGGCCCTCGGCGCAGGGCGCACGCGGCTCGTGCGGCAATTCCTGTCCGAGAGCCTCCTGCTCGGGACGCTCGGCGCGGTGGGCGGCCTGATCGTCGCCTACCTCTGCCTCCGGGCGCTCGCCGCGCTCGGTCCGGCCGAAGTCCCCCGGCTGACCGAGGTGGCCATCGACATTCGGGTCATCGTCTTCACGACGGCGCTCGCCGTCACGACGAGCGTCGTCTTCGGTCTGGCGCCGGCAATCGCGTCGACCGGCGGCGTTGTCGCGCGGCTGGTGGCCGGCGGCCGCATCGTCGGCGGCGGATCGCGGCTCCGCAAGGTGCTCGTGGTCAGCGAAACGGCGCTCGCCGTCATCCTGCTCGTCGGAGCGGGTCTGCTGCTGCGCAGCTACGACGAGCTCCAGCGCGTGAATCCCGGCTTCGATCCCGAACACGTCGTGACGTTCAACCTGTCGCTGCCGGCGGCGAAATACCCGACCGGCGACGCCATCACCGGCCTGGTGACCTCGCTCGTGGATCGCCTCCGGTCCGAGCCGGACGTCGTCGACGCCGCCGCCGTGTTCGGCCTGCCCTTCGCCGACGATTTCAGCGCGAGCACCAGTTTCACCCGTCCCGGAGACGACGACGTCGCCGACTCGCCGAGCGCCGGCATGCGCCTCGTCACGCCCGACTACTTCAAGACGATGGCGATTCCGATCAAGGCGGGCCGCGGGTTCGACGCCCACGACGACGCGAACGGCCCCGAGGTGGTCCTGATCAACGAGACCGCCGCCGCGCGGTACTGGCCCGGCGAGAATCCAATCGGTCGCACGATTCACATTGGCGTCATGCTGACGCGCGACAAGGTCAGGAGCGGCCAGAAGACGATCGTCGGCATCGTCGGCGACGTGAAGTACGCGAGCCTCGACAGCGCGACCCCGCCGGAGGTCTACCTGCCGTATGCGCAGCATCCGGTCGACACGCTGACGGTGGTCGCGCGGAGCCGGGGCGAGCCGCTCGCCGTCGCGCCGGCGCTCGGCCGCGACCTGGCCGCGCTCGATCGCGAGCTCCCGGCCGCGAACGTCCAGCCGATGACGACGATCATCGGGTCGTCGGTGGCCGAGCGCCGCTTCACGATGCTGCTGCTTGCCGCCTTCGCCGGCGCCGCGGTCGTCCTGGCGGCCGTCGGCATCTACGGCGTCCTGGCGTATCTCGTCGGCCTGCGCACGCAGGAGATCGGCGTCCGCCTCGCGATCGGCGCGTCGCCGGGACGAGTCGTCGGGTTGTTCCTCCGGGAGGGGCTCGCCCTCTCGGCGCTCGGCCTTGGCGCGGGGCTTGTCGGCGCCTTCGCCGCCACCCGGACGCTCGCGTCGCTGCTGTACGGCGTGACGGCGACGGATCCGGCAACCTTCGCGCTGGTCGGAGCGGTGCTGGGCGGCGTGTCGGCGGCGGCGAGCTACCTGCCCGCCCGGCGGGCCGCGCGGGTCGATCCGATGGCGGCCCTGCGGACCGACTAGAGGAGCAGCGCCTCGACGCGGTGGGCGTGGACCATGTCCTCGCCCGGCGACCAGGCGAAGACGGTGAACCGTCCGTCCTGGGAGGCCACGAGCGCCATCGTGTCGCGCTGGTCCTGGACGAACTGCGCCGCCGAAAGATGTCGCGTCCCGCCAAGATTGGCCGGATGCACGACGGCCGCCGCGCCGCCGATGACCGGTTCGGTCACCGACACGCGCTCGACGGGCGGCCAGCCGCGCCGGCGCGCGATCTTCCCGCCGAAGGCGAGCAGGTCGTAGTCCATGGTCATGACGGTCGCGCCGTCGACGGCGGTCAGACCCGCCATCGCGTCCACCGACCGCGCGAGGGCATCCAGCCACGGCAGCCGCCCCTCGCGATCCGGCGTCTTAAGGACCAGGCCCGCCAGTTCGGAAAACGGCGGCGCGACGCCGTACGGCATCGGCTGCACGATCGACTCGCGCCAGGCGTCGCTTCCCGCGGGCACGACGAGCAGGAGGCCGCCGCGCCCGTGCGCCCGCATGGAAACGGCGAGCTGCACGAGGACGTTCACGCTGTCCACCCACGTGGCAGGCGACCCGAAGCCGAGGAGGGAGGTCAGAAGCTTGGGGCAGTCGGGCAGCGACGAGGCGGTCTCGTCCACCAGCTTCACGGTGTCGCCCTCGAGCACCGCCACGTTGACGAACTTCCCGACGTCCTCGCCGCGCTGGTGCTTGACCACGAGCAGTCCCGGCGAGGCGACTTCGAGCACGAAGCCGAGCTGCGGCAGGGTCCTGGTGGTGCCCCACACCGACAAGCCGTCGCGGTCGTGCCAGACGCCGAGATGGATTCCGGCCCGCTCGACGGCGGGAGACACCTTCGTCAACGCTCCGGCCGTCAACGGAAGCGGCCGCTCGAACCGCATCGGGTTGCTCGACTGCTCCGGCGCGAGGTAGGCGAGCGAGATCCGCGGCAGGTACCCCTCCTCGCGGCGGAGGCTCGCCCAGAACGCGGTGCTGATCAGATTCTCGACGGTCGTCGCGTCGGGGGACGCCGCCACGGGCCCGGCGGCCGGGCGCCGGGCGGCGGCATGGGCCGCGAAATGCTCGGCGACCCTGGGCGCGATGAATCGTGCCGCCGGGTAGGATTCGGGGGCCACTAGCTTCTGTCGATCGTCTCCAACTGGGCGAGGTGATGGAGCTGATGCCCGGCGATGGTGTGAATCACCCAGTCCACCGTGATCGCGCCGTACTCGGGATGGCTCATCGCGATCTGGCGGTCGGCGTCCGACAACCCCGCAAAGAGAGCGCGGTTCATGCGGCTGAGCGCCAGGAACGCGTCGAGCGCTTCGGCGCCGCTCAGCCCGGCCTCGCGATCGAGCCATTTGTCCTGGTCGAACGCCTGCGCCGCGTAGTTCGGCGTCGTGAGGGCCATGCGGGCGCGGTTGCCGAGCGCCAGTTCGCCCTGCGCCAGATGCGCGAGGAGCTGCCGCGCGTTCCATTTGCCAGGCGCGTAGCTGCGGTCGAAGCGGTCGGACGGCCAGGCGGCCACCATCTTCGCGACGCGATCGGCCGTGTCGCGCATCGCGGCAATCGGATCGCGATCGCCGAGGTCCTTGCTGTAGGGCGTTGTCGCGGGCATGTGATTACACCGGAATCTGAACGACGGTCTTCGCGCTGCGGTGCCGCTCGAGGATCTCCGGCAGCAGCTTCTTGCTCAGGTACACCTTCGACTCGGCGTTGTCGCCGATATGCCGCTCGTACTTCACGACCTCGAACCGCAGGTGGTCGAGGGTGCCGCGCATCTCGTAGAACCGGTTCTTCGTCTTGACCAGGATCTCGTCGAAGCCCTGGGCAATCGCCCACAGCTCCTGCTGTTCGGTGAGCGCGCGGAAGAAGCCGCGGCCGCGCCAGTCGCGCCGCGTCCCGCCGATCCATGTGTAGAGGATCCGGCGGCCCCTGAACAGGATCGAGCCGTTGAGGCGGCTGACCAGATCGGCCAGCTTCGGCTCGCGCTCGTCGCACCGGATCTCGTGCGCCACCTTGAAGGACACCGGCACGACCGTGCCCGGATCGTCGGGCAGCGGCGCCGTGGCGAGCAGGATGAGGTGCGAACGGCCGCTCAGCCGACGCACGATCTCCGACGCCGACTTCTTGCGCGGGAACTCGCCGAAGTATTCCTCGATGTACTGAATCTCGAGGGCGCCCTGTTCGAGGTCGTACTGGGTGATGTGATAATTCACGGGTTTGAAACCTGGCATTTTACACCTGATCGACCGTCTGAGGCCCAGCCTCGCCCGGGACCCCCGTCTGGTCCGGGACTGGTACGAGCGTCCGTGCGCGGCAGGCGCGCGTGGGCCAGGACGAGCACGGCGGTTGGTGTATCGCTCCGCATATGGCTGAGGCGAGCGACCGGGCCGACCTGTGACACCTCCGGATGGGACGACCACGGTGGAGGCCCGAGGGCGGCAACCCGGGCCGCTTGCGTCGGGGGCCGCAGTTGGACTACAAAGCGCCTCACCAATGTAGGCCGTGTGCCAACTCATCCGGAGGTCGTCATGTCCGTGTCCCCAGATCGCGCAGCGACGATTCTCGCCCGGTTCAATGCCGCCCATCACACACTGGCCGTGAAGCTTCGCGACCTGCCGGCGGCCACCGCAGAACAGCCGCCCGACCAAGAGGCCTGGAGCGCTGCGCAGATTGGCTGGCATGTGGCGCAGGTGAACGAATGGATCGCTGGTGTGCTCACCGGTTCGACCGGTTCGGCGCAGCCGGTGCCGTCCGGATTCAAGGAAACCTTCAACGCGACCACGTTGCCGACGAAGATCAAGACGTCATCGGCCCTGGAGCCGCCGCCCGTCGTGGGGCGCGACGTCGCGCTCGAGCGCCTGAGGGCCAGCGGCCAGCACATGTCGAAGGCGATAGCCTCGCTGACGCCCGAGCGGGGCGGCGGCTTCTGCGTCGAGATGCGATTCGGAATTTTGTCCTTGTTCGAGCTGGCGGAGTTCGCGGCCGGCCACGTGAACCGGCACGTCGCACAACTCGCGCGCGTGACGGCGACCGCTTAGTGGCCCACGAGACAGCCCCTTCCAGGGTGCTCAGGGGCCGGCCGTACCGGCCCCCCCGGCCAGCTCCCGGCCCCTGACACCCCAGCGTGTGCTCACCCCGCCAACAGCTCAGCACCAGCCCCCCAAAGCACCTGGCACCAGACGCACCGAGCCACCCTAAGGCCGAATTGGCGAGGCGCGTGCATCAGGCGCGTGGCGTCAGGGGCCATGAAAGGCACGAGGAACAGGTTTTCCATTTTCGCCCTCGTCGTCGTCTCAGCCTGTGGCCTCTCCGGGTGTACATCCACCTCGACCTCGACGTCGGTGACCGCTCCGAGCACGGACAAGTGCCAGGTCGGCATCTCGAGCTCGGCTTCGTCGTTCGCCGCGACGGGCGGTACCGGGGCCATCACCGTCTCGACCAACCGCGACTGCACCTGGTCGGCCAGCACGAACGCGTCGTGGGTCACCATCGACGGATCCCGGGGAGGCCAGGGCGACGGCATCGTGTCGTTCAGCGTCGAGGCGAACCCCAGCCCGACTCCCCGGTCGGGCACATTCCTGGTGGCCGACCAGCACGCAAACATCACGCAGGCAGGCGCCGCGTGCCGGTTCGATCTGAGCCGAACGGCCGATCACGTGGGCTCGGCGGGAGGACACCTCTCCGTCGGCGTGACGACGATCTCGGGGTGCGAATGGCACGCGACGAGCTCGGCGTCGTGGCTCACGATCTCGACGGGCCAGAGCGCGAACGCCAGCGGAACGGTCGCGCTCGACGTCGCCGCCAACACGGGAGCGGCGCGTGTCGGCACGGCGAACATCGCCGGCCAGACTTACACGGTCTCGCAGGACGCGGCGGTTTCGCCCACGCCGCCGGATCCGACGCCGCCACCCCCAACCCCACCGCCACCGCCACCGCCACCGCCACCGCCTCAGCCTCCGCCTCCGCCTCCGCCCGGCACCTCGGTGCAGCTGGACGGCGCCGTGTCGGGCCTCTCGGGACAGTGCCCGGCCGTCACGTTTCAGGTAAACGGCACGACGGTCGACGCCGATCTGCTCACGCGCTACAAACACGGGCAGTGCGGCGACCTGGCGGACGGCACTGCGGTACGGGTCGACGGGCTGACGCTTCTGGGCGGCGCCGTCCAGGCGGTGTCGATCGAGTTGAAAGGCAAGGATGGCCACAACGATGCGGCGAACAGGTAACGCCGGTCGGTTTCTCGCGGCAGCGATCGGCCTGCTCGTCGGCGCACGTCCGGCCACGGCTCAGCAGACGGTCTCCCAGGTCCTGTCGTTCCTGGTCACGAACCAGTCGATCGCCACGGGCGCGCCGGCTCGCGATGCCGCGGCGGCCGAAGCCACGAGCGACACGATATCCCGGGCGCTCCTGGCCAACCTGGCCACGCTGCCCGTGTCGTCCTCGTCGGGAGCGTTCCTTTACCGCCTGAATCCCGAGCTGGGCACGGTGGAGCGGGCGACGTCGAGTTTCGGACCGTTCTTCGTCGAGCGCTCCCTGACCGCCGGCCGGGGACGATCGGCCTTCGGCCTCACGTATCAGCATCTCCGCTTCACGTCGCTCGACGGGCACAACCTGCGCGACGGCTCGCTCGTGACGACGGCGAATCAGTTCGTCGACGAGCAGACGCCGTTCGACGTCGATCGCCTGGCGCTCGACATCGACGCTGACGTCGCGACGTTCTACGGGACC
Source organism: uncultured Acidobacteriota bacterium (assembly GCA_963840225.1). Lineage (GTDB taxonomy): Bacteria > Acidobacteriota > Vicinamibacteria > Vicinamibacterales > CAVVIG01 > JBLMXQ01. The sequence goes on along the minus strand of CAWIYH010000002.1, from coordinate 528,802 downwards.
GTCGGGGTGACCGATCAGCTCGAGATCGGCGTCGCCGTACCGGCCGTCGCGCTCAGGCTCGAAGGGAGCCGCGTCAACACCTATCGCGGACAGACATTCACACAGGCCAGCGCCTCGGCGAAGACCGTCGGCCTCGCGGACCTGGTCGCCCGCGCGAAATATTCGATCGTCCAGGAAGAAGGTGCGGGGCTGGCTGCCGCGGTCGACGTCCGGTTGCCGACAGGCCGGCAGGAGGATCTCCTTGGCACCGGCCGCGCCTCGCTGAAGCTCGCGGGGATCGGATCGCTGGAACGGGGGCGCGCCGGCGGGTACCTCAACGCGGGATTCACGGTCGGCGGCCTCGCGCGCGAGATCAGCTACGGGGGCGCCGCGACCGTGGCGGCCACCGGACGGCTCACGCTGAGCGGCGAGCTCCTCGGCCGCTGGATCGACACGCCCGGCGGCATCGTACCGGTCACGGCGACGCATCCCTCGCTCGCCGGCGTGGAGACGCTGCGGCTCGAGCCGAGCGGGTCGCGCGTGAATCTGGTGACGGTCGTGCCTGGCGTCAAATGGAATGTGGCGAGCACCTGGGTGCTGGTGGCCAACGTGATGCTGCCGCTCACGAGCGCGGGGCTGACCTCCCCCGTCACGCCGTTCGTGGGACTCGACTACAGCTACGACTACCGGGCGTCGAGGCCCTGAGGGTTCGATCAGCGCTCGGCCAGGGCCGACTCGATCCGCCATCCGCCGCCAGTCTTTCGAAGCGTGAACCGCCACACGCGGGGTTCGACCTGCGGCTCGCGGCTGCCGTACCTGGCGACGTACGTGGCCCTTCCGCGACACACCGCGGCGGCCGCGTCGCCCTGCAGCATCCGCACGTCACACCTGTCGAACGCCAGCCGCTGCGACGCCAGGCCGGCGAAGGCGCGCGCCAGCGCCGCTTCATCCACCGCCGGCCACACGGCCTGCGCCGAGCGCGCGTCGAGTCCGTCGTATGCCGTTTGGTATCGCTGGAGCGCGGCGCGCACGAGCACTTCGTCGTTCTGCACGACGGGAGCGGCGGCGGGGGGCGGGGCCGGAGCGTCGGTCGGCCTCGACGGCGTGACACTCGCCGCAGGAGGGGGCGGGACGGACGCGGTGGGCACCGACCCGGCCATGGCAGGCCTCACCTCCTCGGCGCGGGCCGTGGTCGCCGGCCCTGTCGAGGCGGATGGCGCCGCCACGTCGGAGCGCGGAGGCGCCGCGGAGCGGTCGGGGACCGGCAAGGGCGGATTCGACGCGGGTGCGCTCATGACCTGACGGGGATGAACCACCCGATCCTCGATCACGGGGCCCGCGGTTCCCACGGGCATCTCGACCGATGCCTTCCGATCCGCTTCGATCGCCGAGAGCGAATCGACGCCCGGCAAGGCCGACGCGAACGACGGTCCGACGTCATAGCCGGCGATCGTCGAGGGCTCCTGCAGCCATGTGGCGGCAAGGCAGGTCACGGCAAACGCCAGCGCGGCCGCCATCCGCGCGCCTCCGTGACGCGCCGGCCGCACCGCCATCGATCGTTCGTTGATCAACAGCGGCAGCTCCGCGATGTCGACCGTATCGGGAGCCAGCCTGAGGTCGGCGAGGTCGGCTGCATCCGGATCCAGCTGGCGCGCTTCGTCCAGGGCATCGCGGGCCTCGGCCGTACGGTGGGCGGCCAGGGCCTCGCGCGCCGCCGCCAGCCGGCGCGCAGCCCGCCGTCGCCGGGCGCGCTCTTCGAACCGCGCATAGCCCTCGGCCGACATCTGGTTCGGCGAGGGGGCCGGCGGACCGGCCGGCGGCGGTGAGATCAACTGATCGTAGGCCGAAGCGACGAGCAGATCCTCGCGCAGCGACTGCGCCGCAAGAAAGTCGGGGTCGATCGCCAGAGCGGCATCGACCTCGAGCCGCGCGCGCGGGAGGTCGCCGAGGGCCTGTGCGGCCCGTGCGGCGTTGAGATGCGCCTGCAGAGCTTGCCAGCGTTCGCGCGGGTCCATGCAGGCGCGATTAGCAAGACGAGTTCCCGCCGGGCTTCGGAGATTCGATCAGAGGCGCCGGGAGGCGTTCTTAGCTCATCAGTAAGGTCGGGGGGGCGGACGCCTGCCGTCGAGCTGGCGCAACTACTTCCGGGCCGGCAGGTATTTCTTGTCGATCCCGGCAATCACGACGTAGTTCGGATCGACCATCTCCACAAGGTGAATGGTCGCGGTCTTCGACAGCAGCTCGTACGCGTCGAGGTCCGAGAGGCCATAGTCGCGGTGAATCCAGCCGACGAGCTCCGTAAACGCGATCCGCAGCGCATCGTCGAGGGGACGGTAGGCGCCGACCGCCATGATCGCGTGCTCGTTCTCGAATCGCGGCCAGGCGATCCGCTGTCCCTTGATCAGGTTCACCTGGAGGCGGACCCGCAGCGGCACCTCGATGGCCGTGCCGGCGACCTCGCCGTCGCCCTGAGCGGCGTGGCCGTCGCCGAAGTAGAGGAGCGCCCCCGGAACGTTGACCGGAAGGTAAATGGTGTTGCCGACGCTCGCTTCCGGCGCGTCCATGTTCCCGCCGTATTCGGCCGGCACGACCGAGCTGCGGGCTTCGCCGCCGGAAGGCGCGACGCCGATGCAGCCGAGGAACGGGTGCATCGGAATCCTCACGCTAAACGGCGAGTCGAGGGCGTGATAGGTCGCCGTGTTCGCGGCGTTGTCGATGTCGTAGAACCAGATTTTCTCCGGCAGGTTCTGGTTGAGCATCGGCGTGTAGGTGGTCGTGTTGAGCGCGCCGAAGCCGGGGGCGAGCGCGCCGACGCCCTGCGTCGAATCGACGGCAAGTTCGAGCACCTTCACGACGAGAGTGTCGCCCGGCTCGGCGCCGGCTATCGCGAACGGCCCGGTCAGCGGGTTGTCGCCCTTCACCATCGCCATCGTGTCTCCCGGCTTGCGAATGGCGTTGCCGAAGGCATCGAACGTGCGCGTCTCCAGCGTGTCGCCCGGCTTGAGCGTCGCCACCGCCGGCGCGGTGGCGTAGACGTACTTCAGGTCGTTGAAGGTCGGATCGTAGCGGACCGCCTGGGCGAAGGCCGGTGCGGCCGACACGAGCACGAGGACTACGGCCGAGATGGTGCGGTTCATGCGCCGGAGTATAGCGCCCTGCTCCTCTCGGGGCGACCGTCCCGGCTCGCCTTCACCGGGAGCGCGCGGGCGCAGGAGCGCCGGAGCGCGAGACATCAGCCGGGCGAAACAGGAACGCGAGATCGTCGGGCAGCCGCGCGGCCCAGGCCGCCTCGTTGTGGCCCGCACCCTGGCCGACTGTGACCTGCAGTCGATGGTCGTCCAGCCCCGCGCGGCGGAGGATCGACACGAGTGTGTGGAACGCGGCGCTCGGCCCGCGTCGGCCCCTCCCTTCGCCGGTGCCGACGCCCATCGCCACGCGGTCCGGCCACCGAGAGAACTCCCTCGCGCGATCGAGAAGGACGCCACCGCCGACACCGACCGACGGGCTCTCGAGAAGGAGACGGCCGAACACGCCCGGCCGCGCCATCGCCGCGTAGAACGCGACGACGGCGCCGTACGACGACCCGCCGAAGCCGGTGTGGGCGGCTCCGCGCGCCGTCGGATACGAGCGGTCGATCCGCGGTATCAGCTCGTCGATCACGAACCGAAGATAGCGGTCGGCCCCAGGCGGCGCCGGCTGCGGTTCGAACGGATCGGGCACCGGCAGGTAGTCGACGCCGCGGGAGCGGTCGCCCGCATTGTCGATGCCGACGATCATGAGCGGCCCGATCCGGTGCGCCGCGATGAGCGCGGCGGCCGCTTCGTCGGCGCGCCAGCCGACGCCTCCGGTGTCCGGACTGCCGTCGCCGAACAGATTCTGGCCGTCGTTCAGGTAGAGGACGTCATAGCGCGCCCCGCGCGGCTGCCTCGCAGGGGTCCACACGCGTACCGTCCGCGTCGCGCCGAGCGCCCGGCTGCGCACGTGCAGGATGTCGAGCCGACCCACGTGCACGTCGGACCGTGCGGCGTGCGCGACCGTGATCGCGGCGAGCGCGATCGAGATCGCCAGGCGTGCCCGGTCAGAACCCTCAATCAGCAATCAGCGATCGGCCATGGACGCCGTTCCATTCACCCCCGCCCTTTCCCCTCAATCCTCGCCCAGGTGTCCTTGAGGGACACCGTGCGATTGAACACGAGCTTCCCGGGCTCCGAGTCGGGATCGACCACGAAGTACCCGAGCCGCTCGAACTGGACGCGGGAGCCGGGCGACGCCGACCCCAGGCCGGGCTCCCCCTGGCAGTCCGAGATCGCCTCGAGCGAGTTCGGGTTGAGATGGTCGAGGAAGGTCAGGCCGTCGGGCACGTTCTCGGGGTCGGGCACGGAGAACAGCCGATCGTACAGCCGCACGGTGAGCGGCACGGCGTGGGCGGCGGACACCCAGTGCAGCGTCGCCTTCACGCGCCGGCCGTCGGGCGCGTCTCCGCCGCGCGTCGCGGGATCGTACGTGCAGCGAAGCTCCACGACCTCCCCGTTCGCATCCTTGACGACCTCGGTGCAGGTGATGAAGTACGCGCACCGCAGCCGCACCTCCCGTCCCGGCGCGAGGCGGAAGAACTTCTTCGGCGGGTCTTCGCGGAAATCGTCCCGCTCGACGTACAGGACGCGCGAGAACGGCACCCTTCTGGTGCCGGCCGACGGATCCTCCGGGTTGTTGATGACGTCGAGCGCTTCGACCTGCCCCTCGGGATAGTTGGTCAGCACCACGCGCAGCGGGCGTAGCACCGCCATCACGCGCGGCGCGCGCCTGTTGAGGTCCTCGCGGATGCTGTGCTCGAGCTGGGCGACGTCGATCACGTTCTCCTTCTTGGCCACGCCGATCCGCGTGCAGAAGTCGCGAATCGATTCCGGCGTGTAGCCGCGGCGCCGCAGTCCGGAGATCGTCGGCATCCGCGGATCGTCCCAGCCGGAGACGTGCCGCTGCTGGACGAGCTGGAGCAGCTTGCGCTTGCTCATCACGGTGTAGTTCAGGTTGAGCCGCGCGAACTCGTATTGGCGGGGCTCGTCGCCGGAGATGAGATGGTCCACCAGCCAGTCGTACAACGGCCGATGGTCCTCGAACTCCAGGGTGCACAGCGAGTGCGTGATCCGCTCGATGGCGTCCGAGAGCGGATGCGCGAAGTCGTACATCGGATAGATGCACCACGCATCGCCCGTGCGGTGGTGCGTGGCCCGCCGGATCCTATACAGCGTCGGATCGCGCATGTTGAAGTTCGGCGACGCCATGTCGATCTTCGCGCGCAGGACGTGCGCGCCGTCGGGAAACTCCCCGGCGCGCATACCCGCGAACAGGTCCAGGTTTTCGGCCACCGTCCGGTCGCGATACGGGCTGTTGCGGCCGGGTTCGGTCGGCGTCCCGCGATACTCCCGAATCTCGTCGGCCGTCAGGCTGTCGACGTACGCCAGCTCCTTGCGGATCAACTCGACCGCGAACCGATACAGCTGCTCGAAATAATCCGACGCGTAGAGCTCGGCATGCCAGTGGAAGCCGAGCCAGACGACGTCCGCCTTGATGGCGTCGACGTATTCGACGTCCTCTTTGGTCGGATTGGTGTCGTCGAACCGCAGGTTGCAGGCGCCGCCGTACTCGGCGGCGATCCCGAAGTTCAGGCAGATCGACTTGGCGTGCCCGATATGGAGGTAGCCGTTCGGTTCGGGTGGAAAGCGCGTGGCGACGCGGCCGCCGTGCCTTCCCGCCGCCACGTCGTCGCGGACGATGGCGCGAATGAAGTCGGTCGGCGCCGGTTCGTCTCGCCGGGATGTGTTCGTCGCTCATGGGTGTGGCTGTTATTGTAGTGAGGCCGCCAGCGAAAACGCACCTCCCGATCGTCCGCCCTCAGCTCGAGCGTCAATCGGCCTCCGCGCCGGGACGGCAGAGGGACTCCAGCAGATCGAGCGTCAGCTCGCCGGCGTCGGTCAGCCGCAGGTCGGCGGCGGCCAGGTCGTGGGCCGCGGTGAGCCAGTGCGGAATCGCGACGGTCCTGAGGCCCGCGGCGCGCGCCGCCAGGATGCCGGGTGCGGAGTCCTCGACCGCGACCGCGCGGCGCGGATCGACGCCGAGACGCCGGATGGCCTCCAGATAGCCGTCGGGCGCCGGCTTGCGGCGATCGACGTCCGTGCCGGTGACGATCGCGTGAAAGCGGTGCGCCAGCCCGAGCCGCTCGACGGCCGGCACGACCCACCGCGCTGGCGAGCTCGACGCGATGGCCGTGGGAACCGACGCCGCCGCGAGCGCGTCGAGCAGGTCCCTGATCCCACGCATCGGCTCCGGCGACACGAGCTCCTGAAACAGGCGCGCTTTCTCGGCGGCGAAGGCCGCCCGGTCCGGCGCCGACGCCGCCCGCTCGGAGAGCCGCCGGAACCAGCGGTCCTCGTAGCCCTCGGACCACAACCCGATCTGATCGCACCATTCGTCGGCGGTCAGCGACAGGCCGCAACGGTCGAAGATCCGCCGGTGCGCCTCGAATTCCGGCGTCTCGCTGTCCAGGATGACGCCGTCGAAGTCGAAGACGACGGCCGACACTGCACTCATGGATCCCATGATAGCCAGGTCACCTATCTTGAATGCCAACATAGATTGGTGATAGATATAGTCCATGCGCAAACCGGCTCCGCTCGTCTTCGGCCAGGTCGCCGTGCTGCACGCCGATCGCCGACGGCAACCGCTTCGGCTTCGACATCATGGAGGCGACGGGCCTCACCTCGGGCACGGTGTATCCGACGCTCGACAAGCTCGAGGCGATCGGCTGCCTCACCTCCCGCTGGGAGGACGCGCGGAAAGCGCGGCGCGACAAGCGGCCGCCGCGGCGGTACTTCGACCTCACGGCGGAGGGCGCGCGCGCGCTCGCCGAGGGCCTCATGCGCTACAAGAACCTCAAGCCCGTCTCGCTCGCCGCCTGGCGGATTCGGCCGTCGGAGGCCTGAAGCAGCCGTGTCATGAGCCGCCCGCGGCGCCCTCCCCTCGCCCTGCTGCTCGCGCTCGTCGACCGCCTGCGATTCGATCGTGCCGGCGTCGCGGCGCCGCCAGTGGCGCCGCCAGTGGCATGCGGACCTCGCCTACGCCTGGCAGACCGGGCGCACGCCCGAACCGGGTGGCTTCCGCGCGTTCGCCGACCTGACCGGCGCCCTGCGCCATGCCCTGTGGCTCCGCGGCCACGTCCGGAGGATGGAGATGGTCTCGCACGACCTGCGCTACGGATGGCGTCTCATGCTGCGCCGGCCCGGTTTCACGGCGGTCGCCGTGCTCACGCTCGGCCTGGGGATCGGCGCCAACGTGACCATCTACAGCTGGATCGATGCGCTGCTCCTCCGGCCTCTCGGCGGGGTCGAGGGACAGGACCGCCTGATGGTCCTCGCCGGCACGACGCGCACGCGGGGCGATCTCAGCTGGTCCTGGCCGAACTTCGTCGACCTGCGGAACGGCCGTCCCGATACTGTCGCCGACCTGATCGCCTCGCGTGTCGTCGCGCTGAACCTGAGGACGACCGGCGATCCGGAGCGCGTCTGGGGCCAGATCGTCAGCGGCAACTTCTTCGACGCGCTCGGCGTGAGGCCGATCCTCGGGCGGACCTTCCTCCCCGACGAGAACCGCACGCCCGGAACGGCGCCGGTGGCCGTCTTCAGCCATGCGTACTGGCGCAACCACCTGGCCGGCGATCCCGCGATCATCGGCCGCACGGTCACGCTGAACGGCCGCGCCTTCACGGTCGTCGGCATCGCGCCGCCGACGTTCCACGGCAGCGCGGCCGGCCTGGCCTTCGACGTCTGGGTGCCGATGATGATGCAGACGGCCGTGATGCCCGGCAACCGGCTGGCGCAGCGAGGCAACGGCTGGCTCCAGGTAATGGCCCGGCTGAAACCGGGCGTGCCGGTCGCGCGGGCGCAGCGCGACGTCGACGTCCTCGCCGCACGACTCGCCGCCGCGTATCCCGACGATGCCGGCCGGGGAGCGCGGCTCTATCCGCTCTGGAAGGCGCCGGGCACGGCGAGCGCCATGATGCTGCCGGTGCTCGCCGTCCTGATGGGCGTCGTCGGGGTCGTGCTGATCATCGTCTGCGCCAACGTGGCGAACCTGCTGCTCGCGCGCGCGGTCGGCCGGCAGCGCGAGACGGCGGTGCGGCTCGCGCTCGGCGCCAGCCGCGCGCGGCTCGTCCAGCAGCTCCTGACGGAGAGCCTGCTGCTCGCGATCGCGGGCGGCGCCGTCGGAGCCGTGCTGGCGACGTGGACCGCGGGCATCCTGACCGCGTTCCTGCCGCCGACGCGCCTGCCGCTCGCCGTGGACGCCTCGGTGCGGGGACCGGTGCTGGCATTCGCCGCCCTCGTCACGCTCGGCTGCGCGTTGGTCTTCGGGCTCGCCCCGGCCCTCCAGGGGTCGACAACGCGCCTTGTCGTCGCTCTCAAGGAGGCAGCGGGCGCCGTCGGCGCCGCCCCGCGGCGCGCGCGCGTGCGGCAGGCGCTCGTCGTCGCACAGGTGGCCCTGTCGCTGGTGCTTCTCGTCTCGGCCGGATTGTTCCTGCGCGCGCTCGGCCGCGCCGAAGCGGTCGACCCCGGGTTTTCGCTGCGCCGCGGCCTCGTCGCTTCGCTCGACCTGCTGCCGGCCGGATACGACGCCGCGAAGGGGACGGCGCTCTTCCGCGACCTGCTCGCCCGGGTGCGCCTGGTGCCCGGCGTCGAAGGCGCGACGATGACGTCGGCATTCCCGCTAGGGCTCGGCAGCAGCAGCGACTTCGGCGCAAGGGTTGACGGCTATGCGCCCGCGCCGGGCGAAGAGATGACCGTGTACTTCGACCGCGTCGGCTCGGACTACCTGCGCACGATGGGCATCCGGCTCGTCGCCGGACGCGGCATCTCCGACACGGACGCGGCCGGCCGGCCGGACGTGGGCATCGTCAACCAGACGATGGCGAGGCGGTACTGGGCCGGACCTAGCGCCGTCGGCGGACGGATCCGCGTCGGCGGACGCGCGATCGAGGTGATTGGCGTCGCGGCCGACGGCAAGTACGGCACGCTGACCGAACCGCCGCGCAATCAGCTCTACCTGCCGGTGCTGCAGTGGTATCGGCCGGACACGCTGCTCGTGGTGAGGACCGCGGCTCCGCAGGCCGCGCTGTCCGGCGTGCGGGCGGCGGTCCACGAGCTCGATCCGAACCTGCCGCTGTTCGATGCCGAGACCGTCGAGGACCTGCTCGATGCCTCGCTGTTCCTCCAGCGGATGGCGGCGAGCCTGCTCGGCGGCTTCGGGCTGCTGGCGCTGCTGCTCGCGACGATCGGCCTCTACGGCGTCATCGCCGCCGCCGTCGCGCAGCGGACCCCGGAGATCGGCATGCGGATGGCACTCGGGGCGACCCGCCGCGACATCGTGGCGCTGGTGCTGACGCAGGGCCTGCTGGTAACTGCGCTGGGACTGGCGCTCGGCCTGGCCGGGGCGGTCGCGACGACGCGGCTGTTCGCCAGCCAGCTGGCCGGCGTGAGCGCCACCGACGCCGGGAGCTTCACGGCCACCTCGGTGCTGCTGGCGCTGGTCGCCGCGGGCGCGAGTTACCTGCCGGCACGCCGCGCGGCGTCGATCGACCCGCTGGCCGCGCTCCGCCAGGAATAGCCCAGGCGAAGCGGCCGTCGCGCGAGTTCGTCGACGGGCAGGGTCGCGGGCCGTACCAGCGCCGGCGCCATGCGCACCGCGCTGGTCGAAGAGCGTCGCGGCAAGGTGGTTCGCGAGCCCCTGTCAGTATCCGACGAGCAGCCTGGCCGTGCGCTCGATCTGCGCTTCGCTTGCGAGGTAGAACTCCTCGAGAGGCGGCGAATAGGGGACGGGCGTGTCCAGCGCGCCGACGACGCGCACGGGCGCGTCGAGCCACTCGAACGCTTCCTCCTGCACGATGGCGGCGAGGCTCTCGCCGATGCTGCCGGTGCGCGCGTCCTCCTGGATGACGAGCACCCGGTGGCAGCGGCGCGCCAGGGTCAGGAGCGCCGTCCTGTCGAGCGGCGCCAGGCTGCGCAGATCGAGGACGCTCGCCTCGATGCCGTCCTTTGCGAGGCGCGCGGCGACGCGCAGCCCGACGTGCGTGTAGGCCCCGTACGAGACGATGGCGAGGTCGTCGCCCTCGCGACGCAGCGCCGCCCGGCCGAGCGGAATCGGCGCCGGCGGCGCCTCCCCGAGCGCCTGCTTGATGCGCGGATCGCGGTACAGCGCGATGTGCTCGTAGTAGAGGACCGGATCGGGATCGGCGACGGCCGACGCCATCAACGCCCGGGCGTCATGCGGCGTCGAGGGCACGACGATCTTCAGTCCCGGCGTCCGGTAGAACCACGGCTCGGTGTTCTGCGAGTGGTACGGGCCGGCATGCCGCAGCCCGCCCCAGGGCAGTCGCACGACCATCGGGACGTCGCCGCCCCACCGGTAGCGGACCTTCGCGGCGTTGTTGACGAGCTGATTGAAGCCGGTCGCGACGAAGTCGTTGAACTGGATCTCGCCGATCGGACGCTGTCCGGCCAGCGCGGCGCCGACGCACACGCCGAGCACGGCGCCTTCGGCGAGCGGCGAGTTGATCAGCCGATCGCCAAACTCCTTGAGGAGCGGCCGCAGCAGCAGGAACGCGTTGCCGTAGTTGCCGCCGACGTCCTCTCCGTACACGAAGACCCGCGGGTCGGACCGCAGCGCATCGCCGATCCCGAGCATCACCGCGTCGAGGAAGGTCCGGCCCCGCGGGTCGACCGGCGGTCCAGGGTCCGGCTCTAGCGTCGAGCCGCCCGGGAGGGATGACAGGCGGACCTCAGGATCCAGGACCTCGACGTGCCTGCGTGGCGGCTCGCCCTGGAAGACGCCGACCCCGGCCTGTTCGCCCGGCGGCCACGGCGCGTCGATGACCGCCCGCGCCTCGGCCTCGACCATCGCCTCGGCCTCGCGCTTCAGGCGGTCCAGGTCGCTGGCCCCGACGATGCCCTCGCGCTCGAGCCGCGTCGCGTACGCGGGAATCGGATCGCGCGCGGCCCAGTACTCATACAGCTCGCGGTCGGCGTACCCGTGATCGGTCAGCGGCGCGTAGTCCCACGAGGGCTGCGGGTCCTTGCCGAGGTACAGCATGTCGTCGTGGTGGGCATGACCGCACATGCGCATCGCGACGAGCTCGATGAGCGCCGGCCCGAGGCCGCCGCGCGCCCGCTCGGCCGCCCAGGCAAACGCCGCGGCGATGGCATCCGGGTCCGTGCCGTCGATCGTCACGCCCGGGACGCCGTAGCCGGCCGCCTTGTCGGCGAACACGCGGACGGCCGATTGCTCGACCACCGGCGTCGACAGCGCCGTCTGGTTGTTCTCGAGACAGAAGATGGCCGGCAGGCGACGCGCCGCGCAGAGATTGATCGCCTCGTGCCACTCGCCGAGCGAGCTGCCGCCCTCGCCGATGAACGAGACGGCGAGGCGGCCCGCGCCCTCGCGCCAGAACGCCATCGCCAGGCCGGCGACGGTCAGCGTGGCCGTGGTCAGCGGAGCCGCGGGCGGAAGGATGCCCCAGTCGAAGTCGCCGATGTGCAGGTCCTTGCCTTCGAGCGGCGCGCCGGCCTTGCCCATCTGGGCGTTCAGGACCATCCGCACGGTTTCCGGCTCGGGCCGCATGGCGAGGGTGGCGCCGAGATCGCGGATGACCGGCGCGATGACGTCGCCGCCCCACGATCGGTCGGGACGGCGGAACGCCGCGCCGCGCCGCAACCGGATGGCGGCCGCGTAGATGGCCTCCTGCCCGAGCGAGCGGAAGCCCTTGCCCTGGAACGCCGCGCCGCGGTAACGGACGTCGCCGCCGGTGAAGAACTGCTTGAGGCGGTTGTCGGTCGCGCGCGTCAGCAGCATGCCGCGCAGCATCTCGCGGCGCTCGTCGGCGGTCAGCGACGCCTGGATCGCCGCGCGCCGCAGGAACCCGTCGCACGCGTCGAGGAGCTCGGCGTGCGCCTGCGCCGCGCGCGCCGCCGCGGTGGTTCGGGGCGTGGTCTCGGGGATTCCCTCCGGGAGGGGGCGCCCCTCAAGGCGCCGCGCGAGCTCACGCGCCAGCACGGGCCGGAGCGCCTCGATCGCGGCCTCGCCGGCAGGCTCGCGTCCGGTCGTGGCCGCCTCGTACGCGGCCACGGCATCGGCGAGCGCGAAGGGATGACGTTCGGCGACGAACGCGCCGAACCGGCTCGCCAGGCCGGTCAGCTTCGCGAGCTCGGCGTCGGTCGGCATGAGGTGTAGATGCTACCCCGATCCGCCCTCCCGAATCACGCGCGCGGGCGGCAGCTCCCCGGCAGAAATTCCGAGGAGCGGCGCGAGCTCCCGAAGCTTCTCCTGCACCCGGCGTTCGTTGCGCGGCCCCATCCGCAGGAGCTGTCGCTGCGCGCCGCTCAACGACTCCAGCCGCCGGTCCGTGAAGGAGTACAACGGGGGCGCTCCGGCCACGTCGATCCGGCCTTCGACGACCGGCGTCTGCAACAGGACCACGACGGCACGCTTCAGGGCGGCGTCGAAATCGGCCTGCGGGTACCCGAGCTCGCGATAGGCCTCCTCGATCCGCGGCTTGAGCGTCTCGTACAACTGCGCGGTCCCGTGCGGGTCCAGCCCCGAGATGGCGTCGGCGTAGTCGTCGTACCGCCGGTAGCTCTCCGGGTCCACGTAGGTGCCCTGGGCGTCCTGCGCCACCACGAATTGCCCCTTCGGCTTCATCGGCTGCAGGTGCACGACGGGCGAGCGGCCGTTCGCGACGTTGGTCACGACCACGGTGAAGTTGCGAATGAGCTGATCGGTGGCAAGCCACTGCGCCACGCGAGGGTGCGACGACAGGCGGCCGACCAGCTGCCGCACCAACGGATCGGTCTGTCCGAGCGGCGGGAGATCGAGGGACTCTCCGGGGACGGGGGTCGGCGGGGGTGCGGTGGGGGCCCGGCCCCCGGTTGTCGCCTGCCCCTGGGGCGGCCCGGCCGGTGGTCGCCGCGTCCGCCAGATGTACACCGCCGCCAGGATCGCGACGATGACGATCGCGGCGACGAGCCATCGGACGCCCTCGGCGCCGGGTCCGCGCTCGGGCGGTGGCGCCTCGGGCCTGTCGAGGTGGAGGTCGTCGAAGTCGGCCATGGATCCCAGTCTACTGCTGGATCTGTGGCAGTGCAGGATTCCGGAAGCGGGGTTCGCTATTCGGCCCGACGGATGGCACCGGACCGTTCGACGATGAGTGGCGCACCGGTTTCGAGCGACGCGAAGTCGGCCGGATCGAGCGCCACGACGGGAAACGACCTGCCGTACATCACGCCTGCGACAATCGAGGCGAGCGCGAAGAACGAGTCGACGCCGGTCGTCAGGATGGCGGCGGGAGCCGTGCCTGCGCGCACGGCCTCGAGCAGCACGGCGGTCGTCGTCGACGACCCCTTGGTGAAGGGCACGGCGAGTACGCGCCCCGCGGCCCGCACGCCCGACAGCGGGTGCCGGGCATCGATGATGCGGCCCGTATTGAAGTCGTAGCCGCCCCAGAACGACAGCGGCTGGTCGGTGACGAGGGCTTCGCCGGCGGCCTCCCCGGCGACGATCGGGCGCCCCTGGATCACGTCGCCTGCCACAACGTCTCGTCCCGGACGACGCGGCCCTCGACGGCCGACTCGACGCAGTCGGACAGGCTGCCGAACGTCACGCGCGTATTCAGCAGACTCGGCGCGTAGTAGGCGTACTTGGCCGAGTTGGTCATCAGCGTCCTGATCGAGGGCGGGAGCATGGGCGACGCGAGGATACACGTGTCGACGGTCACCTGCGCGCCGAAGGCCAGGATCGGCGCGAGCACGCCCGCTTTTTCGGCCTCCTCGCGCATGAACCGGCTCGAGGTGATGAGGAACTTCACTCCCGCATGCGCCCGTCGATTCCTGACGAGCGGCGCCAGTTGGGCGAACTCGGCGAGCGAGAAGTGCGGGCTGCCGAGAATGACCATGTCGAGGTCGAGGCCGTCGGCGTCGGTCAGCTCGCGGCGGGCCTGGCGCAGATCGTCGAGGCTGACATCGATGGTCGGCACCTCGCGCCGCCCGCCCAGCGCGGCATCGAGCGACGGCGCCTCGGGCGTGATGCCGACGAGATGGAAGAGCGCCACGCGACCCGATGACGCGGCGGCCGCGGCGAACGCCTTGAGTTGATCCTCGGAGGGCCGCGCGGTCAGGCCGGTGAGGACCGGAATGCGGTCTTCGGCGATCTGTCCGACGAGGTGCCCGAGGACGGCGAAGAACTGATCGTCCTGCTGAAGGGCGTCGGGCACGCCGGCGAGTCGAAGGATCACTTGACCGGCGCGGTTCTGGGTCAGATGCAGGCCGACGGCCGGCACGCGTCCCGCAATCGCGCAGCAGACGTCGAGCAGGTCCGGATAGCGCTCGGTCCGTGCGCCAATCACGGAGTTGGCGAAGGAGATCGCGTTCGACTCGCCCCAGGCGATCTGCTGCCCGAAGACCGGCCGCATGGCCGTCTGATACGGCGCGCAGGTCCAGGTCGGGACCGCGCCCATCTTCTCGTACGCCAGCATCTGCCGCGCGGCCTTGGCGGCCCACTCCGGCGGCACCGCCCACTCCTTCCAGCCGCACTCGTCGACGCCGCTCACGTTGAGGCTGGTCGGCACGGCGACCGTGGCGCCGAGCGAGGCGAGGTGCTCGGCGAACTCGAGCGTGGCCTCGCCGAGATAGATGGTGCTGTCGATGTGCGCCTGGGAGATGTCCATCAGCTCCTCGGCGCCGTAGACTTCGGCCATCCGCACGAGGATCGACATCGCGAGCTGCGCGGCGGGCCCCTTGTCGCCGTTCAGCATTTCACGATCGCGGTCGGTCAGCTTCAGCATGGGCGGAGGGGAGAATTTGAGAAATTCACTATTTGGGAATCTTATAATGCCGCGCATGGAAATGCGGCGCCTCTTCGGCTTTTGTTGCCTCCTCGGCCTGTCGGCGGCTGTCTTCCCATCGGTGGCGGCCCAGGCTCCTCCGCCCGCGGCCGTCACTCTGCTCCGTCCGGCGCGCGTCTTCGACGGCGACGCGCTCCACGACGGCTGGGCCGTGCGCGTCAAAGGCAACCGCATCGACGCGGCCGGGCCGGCGGCCTCGGTGGCCGTGCCGGGGGCGACCATCGTCGACCTGCCCGGCGCTACGCTCCTGCCGGGGCTCGTCGAGGCCCACTCCCACGTCCTGCTGCACCCCTACAACGAGACCTCCTGGAACGATCAGGTGGCACACGAGGGGCTGGCCCTTCGGGCGGCGCGCGCGGTCAATCACCTCCGGGAGACCCTGATGGCCGGCTTCACGACCATCCGCGATTTGGGTACCGAAGGCGCCGGCTACGCCGACGTCGAGCTGAAGCAGGCGGTCGAGCAGGGCATCATCCCCGGACCGCGGATGCTCGTCGTCACCCGCGCTATCGTGGCGACGGGGGCGTACGGACCGAAGGGGTTCGCGCCGGAATGGGGACCGATTCCACAAGGAGGCGAGGAAGCCTCCGGTCTCGACGAAGTAACGCGCGTCGTCCGCAGCCAGATCGGACACGGCGCCGACTGGATCAAGATCTACGCCGACTATCGGTGGGGCCCTCATCCCGGCTCGCATCCGACCTTCTCGCTCGACGAGCTCAAGGCGATGGTGGAGACCGCCAGGAGCGCGGGCGTGCCGGTCACCGTCCACTCGAGCACGCCCGAGGGAATGCGCCGCGCGATTCTTGCCGGGGTCGAGACCATCGAGCACGGCGACGGCGGCACGCCCGAGGTCTTCGCGCTGATGAAGGAACATGGCGTCGCCCTCTGTCCGACGCTGGCCGTGGGCGACGCCATCGCCCGGTACGGCGGATGGAAGCGAGGCCAGCAGCCGGAGCCGCCGTCCATCGCGCGCAAGCGGGAGAGCTTCAAGACGGCGCTCGCCTCCGGCGTGACGATTGTCAGCGGGAGCGACGTCGGCGTCTTCACGCACGGCGACAATGCCCGCGAGCTCGAGCTGATGGTCGAGTACGGCATGCCGGCGGTGGACGCGCTCAAGGCGGCGACCTCGGTGGCCGGGCGCGTGCTGCACATGGACATCGGCGAGGTGAAGCCCGGAAAGCTCGCGGATCTGATCGCGGTCGAGGGCGATCCGACGCGGGACATCTCCGCCACGCGGCGCGTGAAGTTCGTGATGAAAGACGGAAAGATCTACAAACGATAGGGCTCAAGGCGAAGGGCTACGGGCTGAGAGCTGAAGGCCGGGCCGGGGACTGGAGACCATGAGACGACTGTTCAGCGCCGCGGCGGCCGCCGCGGCGCTTGCGATGCTGACGGGACAGGTGTTCGCGCAGCGCGGCGGCGGGCCTCCGGTACGCGAGGGCGAGGGGCCCTTCGGCAGGCTTCAGGTACCCGCTTCATCGGCCCGCCCGGCAACCGGGTCAGCGCCGTCGTCGGCGAGCCGGGCAACTGGAACGTGTACTACGTCGGAGCGGCGTCGGGCGGCGTCTGGAAATCCACCGACGGCGGCCACAACTGGCAGCCGATCTTCGACGCGATGCCGGCACAGTCGATTGGCGCCATCGCCATCGCCCCGTCCGACCACAACATCGTCTGGGTCGGCACGGGCGAGACGTTCATCCGCAGCGACGTCTCGCTCGGGGACGGCGCGTACCGCTCGCTGGACGCCGGACGCACCTGGACGCACATGGGGCTCGACAAGACCGGACGCATCGGCCGGATCCAGATCGACCCGCGCAATCCCGACATCGTCTTCGCGTGCGCGCTCGGCACGGGCTACGGCCCGCAGCAGGAGCGCGGCGTCTACCGGACGATGGACGGCGGCAAGAACTGGGAACGCGTGCTGTTCGCCGACGAGAACACCGGCTGTTCCGAGCTGTCGATGGACCCCGGCGACGGCCGGACCATCTTCGCCGGCATGTGGCCGATCGTGATCCACACCTGGGGCCGCGACAGCGGTGGGCCGAACGGCGGCGTGTACGTGTCGCGCGATGGCGGCTCCACGTGGACGCACGTCACGGGGCACGGACTGCCGCCCGAACCCATCGGCAAGGTGGCCGTCGCCGTCGCCCCATCGGACTCCAACCGCGTGTACGCGCTCATCGAGACCGGCCAGCGCGGCTCTCTCTGGCGCAGCGACGACGGCGGCCGCAACTGGCACGTCGTCAACTACAGCCGCCTGCTGAACGAGCGTCCGCACTACTACACCCGCATGCTGGTGATGCCGCGCGACGAGAACGAGGTGTACTTCCCGTCGAACGGCATGGGCGTCACCTACGACGGCGGCGAAACCGCCGAGCAGATTCCCTGGATGGGCGACAACCACGACATGTGGGCCGACCCGACCAACGGCGACCGCATCATGATCGGCCACGACCTGGGAGTCTCGATCACGACGACCCACGGGAAGCAGTGGAATTCGATGCGCCTGCCGATCGGCCAGATGTACCACGTCGCGACCGACACGCGGATCCCGTACGACGTCTACGGCCAGATGCAGGACTACGCGTCGCTTCGCGGTCCGAGCAACAGCCGCAGCGGCTCCGGCATCCACCCGAGCCTCTGGACCACCACGGCCGGATGCGAGACCGGGTGGAACATCCCCGATCCGGTCGACCCGGACATTGTGTGGGGCGGCTGCTACTCGGGCGTCGTCGAGCGCTTCGACCTCAGGACGCACATGTCGCAGAGCGTCAGCCCCTGGCCCGAGCGGACCATGGGGGCGCCGGCGAAGAACGTGAAGCTCCGGATGAACTGGACCTTTCCGATCGCGATCTCGCCGTTCGATCACAACACCGTGTACGCCGGCAGCCAGTACGTCCACGCGACCCACGACGGCGGCCGGACCTGGCAGGCCATCAGCCCGGACCTCACCCTGAACGACAAGAGCATGCAAGGCGACTCGGGCGGGCTGACGCTCGACAACCTGAGCGTCGAGTACGCGGGCGTCGTCTTCGCCATCGCGGAGTCGCCGAAGGAAAAGGGGCAGATCTGGGCCGGCACCAACGATGGCCAGCTGCAGGTGACGCGCGACGGCGGGGCCGACTGGACCAACGTCACCGCGAACCTGCCGGGCCTCTTTCCGAAGATGACGTTCGAGAGCATCGAGCCCTCCCGCTACGACGCGGGGACCTGTTATGTCGCCGTCGACGGCCACCAGGTCGACAACTTCGAGCCCTGGCTCTACGAGACGACCGACTACGGCAGGACCTGGAAGCGCATCGTGAACGGCATTCCGAAGGGCATGCTGAGCTACACGCACGTCCTCAGGGAGGACCCGGTGCGCCGCGGGCTGCTCTACGCCGGCACCGAGAACGGGCTCTACGTGTCGTTCGACGACGGTGGCCGGTGGGAACCGCTGCAGAACAACCTGCCGCACGCGCCCGTGTACTGGTTGACGATCCAGGAACACTTCAACGACCTGGTCGTCGGCACGTACGGCCGCGGCTACTGGATCCTGGACGATGTCACGCCGCTGCAGCAGTTCGCGCCGGCGGTGTCGAACGAGACGGTCCACCTCTTCAAGGTCCGCGACGCGTATCGCTTCCGCACGATCGAGCGGCGGGATCTGGCGCCTTCGGGCACGAGCATGGGCCGCAATCCGGCGTATGGCGCCTCCATCACCTACTTCCTGAAGGCGGCCGCCAAGACCGCCGACGTGACGATTGCCGGACCCGACGGCACGGTGATCCGGACGCTGCACGCGCCGACCGACGCCGGCGTCAACCGCCTGGCCTGGGACCTGCGGTACGAGCCCTCGCACGAGGTGAAGCTGCGGACGACCCCGCCCGGGAACCCGCACATCTGGGAGGAGAAGCGGTTCAAGGGCAAGGACTGGCGGCCGATCGAGTACTACGGCATCAACGAGACGCGGCGCGGGCCGCTCGTCGCACCCGGCACCTACACCGTGAAGCTCACCGTGGACGGCCGCTCCGCCACCCAGCCGGTGACGGTCCTGAAGGATCCGAACAGCGGCGGCACCGACACCGACGTCGCCGCCGCGACCAGGCTCTGGCTCGACATCTATCACGACGTCAACACGACGGCCGACATGATCAACCAGATCGAGTGGACGCGGAAGCAGATCGAGGAGCTGCAGAAGGCGCTCGCCGACGATCGGTCGCGCGCCGACGTCGTCGCCTCGGCCACGGCGCTGGACCGGAAGCTCCAGGGCGTCGAGGATCAGCTGATGCAGAAGACGCTCGCGGAGGGCGACTTGAAGTCGTTCCGCGGGGCCATCCAGCTCTACCTGAAGTACCTGTGGCTGACGGCGGAAGTCGGCGCAGGAGCGGCGGACGTGTCCGGAAACGCCGACCTGGCGCCCACCCAGCCCGAGCTGGAGGTGTACAAGGTGCTCGCCGATCGACTGAAGACGGCGCGCGACGAGTTCACGCAGCTCTATCAGCAGGCCATCCCGGCGTTCAACGAGCAGTGGAAGGCGAAGGGCGTCTCGCTGGTCACTGTCGCGCCGCGCTAGTAGTTCAGCCAGTATGCGAGCTTGATCAGGAAGACGTTGTGCGGCGGGACGGCGAAGATGCCGCGGGTGTCGCGGGCGAAATCGAACCCGCCGGGGACATCGTCGTTCTCCCGCGCCTGCTGCCAGACGACGAACAGGGTCGAACCAGGCCTGTACTCCCACCGCAGCACGTTCGTCGTGCGGAACGACTTGACGTTGAAGTCCGGATTGTCGTCTGCGAGCGCGTACGGCGCGTAACGCGCGGTGTAGGCTGGCGCACGGCCGTTCGCCAGTTCGCGCAGGCTCGTGTAGTCGCCGCCCGACACGAACGGCTCGGCATAGAGTTGGATCGAGAGCCGGGGCGTCAGCGTGTAGTTGACCCGGCCGGTCATCGTGACGGTGGTCTGATCCAGCCGGCCGAACACGTAGTGGTCCGACGGATCGGTGACCTGCTCGATCCATTGCGCGTCGACGATGTTGTGCCTGTAGTGGATGCCCGCGGTCACGGCCAGTGCCGACACCGGGCGCGCGGTGACCTCGGGCGACACCTCCAGCCACCGCGATCCGTGTCCGTCGCCGCCGCCGCCCCCGAAGTAGTTGAGCGAGACCCTGCGGCGGTTGTCGCCGTTCACGTACCACCAGCCCTCGTGATAGCCCTGGACGTACCCGCCCGGGCCGCCGCGCGACAGCCGATCGTCGAAGGTCCTCGCGTTCACGTTGAAGCCGCCGCCGATCGACCAGTTGTTCGTGAAGACGGCGTGGGCGTTGACGTTCCCGCCGTTCTGAATCGAGTCGCCATCGAAGTTCCAGCCGGCGTACTGATTGAAGTTGACGATGCGCGACCGGAACCAGCGCGTCGGCACGTCGCTGCGGATCTGCACCCAGTTGCTCACCTGCCGAACGTCGGCGCGGCGGAAGTAGCCCAGGTCGTTGACGTCGAAGCCGGGCGACTTGAAGGCGACCGTCGAGTTGAAGTGGACCTTCTGTCCGCCGATCTTGCCGATGCTCAGCCGGCCGCTGGTGCCGTCGAGCGCGGTGCGCGTCGCGTCGAGGCGAGCCCTCGACAGGCCGGGCCGCTGGAAGTAGTGCCGGCTGCTCTCCTGGACCGCATCGATCGCGTCCGCCGTTCCCCGGACCGAGCTGGCGGCCCCGTAGCCGTTGAGGCTGTAGCGCCCGCCGAACCGCAGGTCCCAGTCGACGCCGCCCGCATACGCGCCGTCGGCGAGCGGCGTCGCCAGGTCGCTCGTAATCGCGCGGTGCGTGGCGGTGATCATGAACCCCAGGGCGGACTGGTTCGCGAATTCGCGGCGCACGCGCCCCACCGTGTAGCTCGCCGCCGGCTCGACGGCCGATCGCGTTCGACTGGGTCCGTCGAGGACGTCCGCGGACTCGCGCGCCGTAACGGCTTCCAGCACGCCAATCGAGTACTTGCCGACCCGCCCCGTGACCTTTCCCGCGCCGAGAATGGTGGTCTGCGCCGGCGCCTCGGTGTACACGGTGTCGCCGCTCGGGAGGTCGTCGGTCCCCTGAGGCGCCCGGCCGATGCGCCGGGAGTAGAAGAGGCCAGAGCAGTTGCCGTCGTTGCAGTCGAGATTGAACTGAAAATTGCCGGAGCCCTCCACGAAGAACGGGCGCCGCTCCGAGAAGAACGTCTCGAAGGCGGTCAGGTTGACGACCGCCGGATCGGCTTCGACCTGTCCGAAATCGGGATTGATCGTCGACGCGAGCGTAAGACCCGGGGTGAGAGCGTATTTCAGGTCGAGGCCGACTGAGGCGCCCGGCGACGACCGGTGCAGCAGCGGGTTGCCGTCGGTCGGCTGCCGCGTGAGGCTCGTCACGGTGTACGGCACCAGCTCGAGGCGCTTGGGCGCCGCGGCCATGGCCAGGCCGTCGAGCTCGCCGAACTGCGAGACGTAGCCGTTGGCGCTGCGCGCCAGCAGCGGCCAGCTGGAGGTCTCCTTCAGGCGTCCGATGTCGCGCGACACGGCGAAGCCGAATACCGTGTGGCTGCCCGGCGTGAAGCGGAGCTGCGAGAACGGGATGCGGAACTCGGCGGTCCAGCCCTGCGGAAAGCGGGAGACGGAAACGTCCCACACTGCGTCCCAGCTGTCGTCGCGGCTGTTGTCGTCGTACCAGTAGCGGTCCTGACGGACGCCGGCCGGGTTCACGGCAAACTCGTAGGCCGTCCTGCGATCGTGATACGAGTCGATGAGAACCCGGATCCAGTCGCTCGGCGAGTCGCCGTCCCGCCGCGTGAGATAGCCGACGATCTTGTCCGGCTCCGTGTCGAACGCCTGGACGCGGACGAACAGCGTGGACGCGTCGTACACCACCTGGAACGCCGTGCGCTGGGCGGGCGGGCCGCCTTCCGTCGGCTCGCGCTCGACGAACCCGGTCATCGCGGGCGCGTGCGACCACATTTCGCGCGTCGAGTCGCCGTCGAGGCGCGTCGTGGCAGGCACCGGCAGCAGCGTCGCTTCGACCCGCGCCGGCGACGCGAGCCCCGGGGCTGCGGCTGTCAGGGACCCGGCGGCCAGCGCCGTCACGAACACGAAACGACGGCGAAGCGCCTGGGTCATGGCCGTGGGGTTAGACGTGACCGGAAAGCCGGTGGTTGGTGCGCCGACGGTGACCTTGATATCGGTACTCGAATGCGATTCACCACCCTTATCGACGCCGGCGGCCTGGCGGGACGCCTCGGGGATCCGTCCTGGGCGATCGTCGACTGCCGCTTCGCGCTCGACGACCCCGGCTGGGGCGCGCGGGAGTACGAGCGGGGGCACATCCCGGGCGCCGTGTTCGCCAGCCTCGATCGCGACCTGTCCGGGCGGCCGACCGGTTCGAACGGCCGCCACCCGCTGCCCGAAGTCGACCAACTTCGAGGGACGCTCGGCCGCCTCGGCATTGGCGCCGGCGTGCAGGTGGTCGCCTACGACCAGGGCGGCGGGATGTACGCAAGCCGCCTCTGGTGGCTGCTCCGCTGGATGGGCCATGAGGAGGTGGCGGTGCTGGACGGCGGCATGGCGACGTGGATGGCGGAGGGTCGCCCTCTCGACGCCGGCGTGGCGACGCGAACGGCACGGGTGTTTGCCGGCCACCCGCGCCCGGGGTGGATTGTCTCGACCGGCGACGTCGCGGCCACCATCGGCGCGCCGGGATGGCGCCTGGTCGATGCGCGCGCGCCGGAGCGGTACCGGGGGGAGGTGGAGCCGGTCGATCGCGTGCCGGGTCACATTCCGGGCGCAGTGAACCGCCACTTCCAGGCGAACGTGAGCGAGGCGGGAACGTTCAGGACGCCGGCCGAGTTGCGCGCCGCCTTCGAGTCGATCGCGAACGGCGTCCCGACGAGCCGGATGATTTGCTACTGCGGCTCGGGCGTGACCGCGTGCCACAACCTTCTCGCGCTCGAGCGGGCCGGCCTGCCGGGCGCGAAGCTGTACGTCGGATCGTGGAGCGAATGGTCGAGCGACCCGTCGCGTCCCGTCGAGCGATCCTGATACCGCAGCGGAGGGCAGATCGCTGCCATCCGTTCTCACCCGCCGAGGAGATGACATGACCGAGTCGCGCCACACACCCGTCCGCGCCGCCAACCTGCCGCCGCCCGCCGGACCATACACGCCGGGCATGGGATTCGAGCGGCTCGTCTTCGTCTCGGGCCAGGGAGCTCACGATCCGTCCACCGGCGAACTGGCCGGCTTCGACGTCGAATCGCAGACCGAGCAGTGCCTGAAGAACGTCCAGGCGATCCTCGAGGCCGCCGGCTCGAGCCTGCAGCACGTTCTGCGCTGCGGCGTCTTCCTCGTCGACATGGGCGAGTTCAAGAAGATGAACGGCGTCTACGCGCGCCTGTTCGGCGAGCACCGCCCCGCGCGCACGACCGTCCAGGTGGCAGGCCTCCCCGGCGACGGCATGCGGGTCGAAATCGACGCGATCGCATACATCCCGTGATCCCGTGAACCCCGTATAATCCCCCCATGTCTTCGAAGCTGCTCGCTCTGGCGGTGGCGGCAACGCTCGTCACGCCGGCCGCCGGCGCCATCTCGGTGGCGACGCGCGCGCGCGGCGGCATCGTCGCGTCTCAAAACGAAATCGCGTCACACATCGGCGCCAGGACGCTCGAGGACGGCGGCACGGCGGTCGATGCCGCGGTCGCGACGGCGTTCGCGCTGGCCGTCGTGCACCCGACCGCGGGCAACATCGGCGGCGGCGGCTTCCTCATGTTCCGTCCGGCCGCCGGCGATCCGGTCGCGTACGACTTCCGCGAAGTGGCGCCCGCCAGGGCCTCTCCCACGATGTTCCTCGAGAACGGCAAGTACGATGCGCGCGTCCATCACAACAGCTACCTGTCGGTCGGCGTGCCCGGCACGGTGGCGGGGTTGTACCTGGCGTGGAAGGAACAGGGAAAGCTGCCCTGGAAGCGGCTCGTCGAGCCGGCCGTAGCCCTCGCACGCGACGGGTTCACCGTGAGCGACGGCCTCTCGCGGTCGCTGAAGGGCGCGCTGAAAGCCATGGAGCCCTACCCGGCGTCCATCGCGCAGTTCACGAAGGGCGGCGTGCCGTACGAGCCGGGCGAGACGCTCAAGCAGCCCGACCTCGCGCGCACCCTGGAGCGCATCGCGGCCGACGGCCCCGCGGGGTTCTACGAAGGCGAGACGGCGCTCGACATCGAGAAGGACATGTCGGCACACGGCGGGCTCATCACACGCGACGACCTGAAGCACTACGCGCCGAAGCGGCGCGTTCCCGTGACCGGCACCTATCGAGGCTACGAGGTGATCTCGATGCCCCCGAGCAGCTCGGGCGGCGTGGCCCTGGTCGAGATGCTGAACGTGCTCGAGGGCTACGATCTGTCGTCGATGGGCCCCGGCTCGTCGGCGGCCGTGCACCTGATGGCCGAGGCGATGAAGCGCGCCTATTCGGACCGCGCGCACTACCTCGGCGACTCCGACTTCGTGCACGACATGCCGATCGCGCGACTCACGTCGAAGGCGTACGCCGCGGAGCTTCGCAAGACGATCAGCATGGACCGCACGGAGCACGCCTCGCCGACCACCTTCACGTGGCCCCACGAAAGCCCCGAGACCACGCAGATCTCCATCGTCGACGCGCACCGCAACGCGGTCTCCGTCACCTACACGCTCGAGCAGGGGTACGGCGTCAAGGCGGTCGTGCCCGGAGCCGGCTTCCTGCTGAACAACGAGATGGGCGACTTCAACGCGGGCCCGGGCCTCACCACGGCCGGGGGCCTCATCGGCACGGACCCTAACCTCGCTGCACCCTACAAGCGCATGCTGTCGAGCATGACACCGACGATCCTGGCCAGGAACGGGCGACTGTTCATGGTGACGGGAAGCCCGGGAGGCCGGACCATCATCAACACCGTCCTCGAAACGATTGTCGACGTCGTCGACTTCGGGATGAACGCGCAGGAGGCCGTGGACTTCCCGCGCTTCCATCACCAGTGGCTGCCCGACAAGATCAGCTACGAGCGCTGGGGGCTCTCGCCCGACACCGTGGCCGGGCTCGAGCGGCGCGGCCATACGGTGGAAGTGAGCCCCTCCTCGCAGGGCGTCGCGCAGGTGATCGTCTGCGACGCGAAGGACAACGTGCTCGAAGCGGGAAGCGACCGGCGCGCGCCGGACGGCGGAGCGGTGGCAACCAAATAAAAGAGCCCGCACGGAGCCACCCGTGCGGGCGTGAGCGAACCGGTCGAACTGTCGCGGACGCGGCGGCCTCGTGCACCGTGCGGCCTAGTGCACCACCGTGGACGAGGCTCCAGGGCGCGCGCTGTCGCGCGACGCCCGCCAGTCCTCGTCGAGAATCGCATACAGGACCTGGTCGAGATATTGACCGTCCCGCACGAACGACTTGCGCAGGATTCCTTCCTGGACGGCCCCGACCTTGAGCAGCGCGCCCTTGCCCCGGCCGTTCCGGACGGCGGCGCGTGCTTCGAGACGATGCACGCCGAGGGTCTCGAACACGAACTCGAGCACGAGCTCCGCGCTGTCCTGGAAGACTCCCGTGCCCCAGAACGGCGACCCGAGCGCGAATCCCCATTCGGCGCTGCTGAAGTCGAGCTCCAGCTGGCGCACCTGGAAGATGCCGATCGCCGTGTCGAACCCCTTCAAGGTCACCGCGAAGCAGACGTAGGTGCCGGCCGCGCGCTGCCGCTGGGTCCAGGCGATGAATCGCTCGAATCCCTCCACCGTCGTCGGCGGTGGCGAGATGAAGCGCGCCACCTCCTCGGTCGTGAGCAACGCGAGCAGCGACGGCGCGTCCGACGCGCGCAGTTCGCGGAGGATCACGCGGTGTCCAGCGAGGACCGGCAGGCGTCCGCGCCAGTCGGAACTGACGACGTCTCCGACCGTCGGTGGGATGGCCTGCACGTCCAGTTCGGGGTGGTAGGGCATCTTTTCCATGGCTACAGCTTTCCACTAGAGAGCGTCACGGTCGCCGATGAGGTGAACGTCGTCGTGTTCGAGGTCGTCGTGGTGGTGGACGTCGACGGCGCGGAGGCGAACAGCCCCGTCAAGAGCTCCTTCACGAGAACGAACTGCATGAGCTGCGCGTCCGTCAGGCGGTCGAGCACAGAGGAACCGGATATCTGCTGCGTCGATCCGGTCGGCGACAGGAGGCTCCACAGGCTCCCGCCCGTGGTGCTGTTGCCCCAGACGATGTTGTCGCCACCGGAGTTGCCCCATACGATGTTGTCGCCGCCGGAATTACCCCAGACGATGTTGTCACCGCCGGAATTGCCCCAGACGATGTTGTCGCCGCCTGAGTTGCCCCAGACGATGTTGTCGCCGCCAGAGTTGCCCCAGACGATGTTGTCGCCATCGGCGCCGGCGTTGCCCCAGACGATGTTGTCGCCGCCCGAGTTGCCCCAGACGATGTTGTCGCCCGGTTCGGCGTTGCCCCAGACGATGTTGTCGGTGTCGACCGTGCCCCAGACGACGTCGTCGCAGTCGGCGCCGCCACAGTCGTTGCCCCAGACGATGTTGTCGCCGCCGTTGCCCCAGACGATGTTGTCGCCGCCGTTGCCCCAGACGATGTTGTCGCAGTTGGCGTCGGCGCAGGCGTTGCCCCACACGATGTTGTCGCCCGCGGCGTTGCCCCAGACGATGTTGTCGCAGTTGCCGTCGGCGCAGGCATTGCCCCACACGATGTTGTCGCCGGCGTCGGTCCTGGCGGCCCCCCAGGGAACGTCCAGGCGCCAGGCGTTCGCGTCGGGCGTAATGGCGCCGTTCGACAGCAGGTGATTGCCCCAGAGGATGTGCTTGCTCCACATCTTCTGGACCGGCACCGTTGCGCCCGGCTGGGCCGTCGCGAAGAATCGGGCAAGGCGGACCGCGCCGAGTGCGTTCAGGAAGCCGGCGCCTTCGGCGAGGGCGTTGTACCCCGGAGACTGCTGCGACGTGTACTCGAGAATCGCCCTGACGGCGTTGGGCGTCAGGCTGGGATTGGCCTGCAGCATCAGCGCGATCGTGCCGGAGACGACCGGCGCCGCCATGCTGGTGCCGCTCAGCGTGAGATACGGCAGCGTCGCCGTGCTGACGGTGCCCGGCAGCAGGTATTGCGGCTTCGTCGCATAAAACGTGCTGGTCGGATCGGCGAGCGACACGGTGCCGGTGCCCGGGGCGACCAGATCGGGCTTCGCCGACCAGTCGAGATACGTCGGCCCGCGCGAGCTGAAGCTCGCCATCGTATCGTCGCCGCGCTGCGGCGTGCCGTTGGTGCTGCTCGCGCCGACCGTCAGCACCCACGGGGCGTTGCCCGGCGCCGTGATGCCGCCGTACTGCGTCTGGCCGGCGGGGTTCTTCCCGATGTTGCCAGCGGCCGCGACGACGGTCACGCCCGCGTCGACGACGCGCTTGGCGGCCAGCGTCAGCGGATCCGTCCAGTACGACTCGGTGACCGCAGCGCCAAGCGACATGTTGACGACGCGGATGTTGTAGCGCTGGTGATTCGCGACCACCCAGTCGAGGGCCGCAATGATGTTGCTGATGGTGCCCCCGCCGTTGGCGTCGAGCACCTTGAGGGAGACGAGCGAGGCGTCGGGCGCCATGCCCGCCTTCTGCCCGCGCGAGTCATAGCCGTTGCCGGCAATCGTGCCCGCGACGTGCGTGCCGTGGCCGTTGTCGTCGTACGGCAGCGTGCGACCGTTGACGAAATCGACGAACGCGGAGACGCGCTGGTTGCCGTACGGATAGAGGCGGCTCGACCGGCTGGTCAGGTCGTCATGCCACGACGTGATACCCGAGTCGACCACCGCCACGCCAATCCCCGCGCCGGTCAGTCCGAGCACGCGTTGCACGGCGCGCGCGCCGATCGTCAGCGAGGTGCGATAGTTGGCGCCGGCAATGGGGCGGTCATAGTGGAGGTCGAAGACGTCCGGATGGCTGGCGAGCGCCTTGATGAGGCCGTTCGGCAGCTCGAGGGCGTACCCCTGGATGATGGCCAGATTCAGGCCGCGCGCGTACCGGCGGAACGACGCCGGCAGTTGAGCCCCGGGCTTCAGGGTCACGATGACCTTCGTGAGCGCCTGGGGATTGTGATGATCCGCGCGATCGCTCAGTTCCCGATCGACCTTCTGATGCCGAAGGCTTCGAGGAGCAACGCCGGGCCTGGCAAACGACGCCGGCCGTCGATGGCGACCGGCCGCCATGGCGCCCGGCGCCACGACGAAGACCGACAGCAGGGCGAGCGCGAGGGCGCGCTTCGGACCCCAGACGGCTTTTCGTCTGGCGGTCCGACGATTCGGGGGATGAATCATAGCGGTCCGCTGAACGAGCAAAAGATCGGCCAGCTCGGCACTAGATCTCAAGCCACGTCGGTTCAGAGAGTTATGCGGCAGACGGGAAATCGATCCCTTCGAGACCACTCTTACGCGTTGTGCCGGTCCGGAGCATACGATGGCCCCGTCGGCGGGCGCGCACCAGCCTTGTCGTTGCGACTCAGTTGTTTCCAGCCGTTGTTCGTTCCTGGGACAGGGTCGGCGAAAATTTGAGCATCAATCTTCGTCGGGCTGGCAGTTTTTGTCAACGAGAGGTCGTGAAATTGTCAGATCGACGCCGCCGCGCCCGTTTCACCGAGCCAACGGCGCCGGGTCCGCGTGGAGATCGCGTGCATCGGCGCGCATCGCTCCACGTGGCGCGGATTCAGCAGCGCGCCGGCTCGTACGCCAGACTGCTGCCAATCCACCGTTCGGCCTCCTGGATCGACACGCCCTTGCGCCGCGCGTAGCTCGCAATCTGGTCTTCCCCGATCGGCCCGACCGTGAAGTACCGCGCCGCAGGATTCACGAAGTACAGCCCGCTCACGCTCGCCGCGGGCAGCATCGCGGCGTTCTCGGTGAGGTCCATGCCGAGCGCGCGCGCGCCGAGCAGATCGAACAGCTTGAACTTCTCGCTGTGATCGGGACACGCGGGATACCCGAACGCCGGTCGAATGCCGCGATGTCGCTCCGTGATGGCGGCGTCCACGCCCGGCGCGTCGTCGCCGCCCCACTCGGCCCGGGCGCGGGCGTGCAGCCAGGCGGCGAGCGCCTCGGCAAGGCGGTCCGCCAGCGCCTTCACGATGATGGCGTTGTAGTCGTCGTGCTGGCGCTCGAAGCGCCGCGCGAGCTCGTCGGCCCCCAGCCCGGCCGTCGCCGCGAACGCGCCGAGGTAGTCGGCGGCGCCGCTGGCGCGCGGCGCCACGAAGTCGGCGAGCGACAGCGTCGGGCGCCCGTCGGAGCCCGGCTCCTGCTGGCGCAGCATGCTGAACCGCGCCAGCTCCCCGTCGCGCGCCTCGTCGCGGTAGACGACGAGGTCATCGTCCTCGCTCGCCGCGGGCCAGAAGCCGTAGACGGCGGCCGCGCGCAGCGACCGGTCCGCGACGATGCGGTCGAGCAGGGCGCGGGCGTGATTGTAGAGCTCGCGCGCCGCCGCGCCGTACTTCGGGTGGTCGAGAATGGCCGGGAAGCGGCCCTTCAGCTCCCATGCGGCGAAGAAGAACGTCCAGTCGATATACGGCACAATCGCGTCGAGCGGCACGTCGTCGAGCGTGCGCGCGCTCAGGAACGCCGGGACGGGCAGCGGCGCCGCGGCCCAGTCGAGGGCCAGCCTGCGCCGGAGCGCCGCCTCGTACGACAGGAGAGTCCGTTCGCGGCGGGCGCTGTACTGGTTGCGCAGGGTCTCCTGCGCTTCGCGGGTCTCGCGCTCGAACGCGTCGCGCCGCCGATCGCTCAGCAGGCTCGCCACGACGTCCACGACGCGTGAGGCGTCGAGCACGTGGACGGTCGTGCGGCCGTACTCGGGCGCGATCTTGACGGCGGTGTGCTGCCGGCTCGTCGTCGCGCCGCCGATGAGCAGCGGCAGCGCGAAGCGGCGCCGCTCCATCTCCCGGGCCACGAAGACCATCTCGTCGAGCGAAGGGGTGATGAGGCCGCTCAGACCCACGAAATCGGCGCGCTCGTCGAGCGCCGTCTGCAGGATCCGGTCGCACGGCACCATCACGCCGAGGTCGACGACGTCGTAGCCGTTGCAGCCGAGCACCACGCTGACGATGTTCTTGCCGATGTCGTGCACGTCGCCCTTGACGGTGGCGAGGACGATCCGGCCCTTCGAGCCGGAGGATCCGGACGCCCCGGAGGGTTCCCTCTTCGTCGCCTGCGCCGTCGCGTCCGAAGGCCCGCTCGCGCCCCCGGGACCGCCGGCCGCCATGAACGGCTCGAGGTAGGCGACCGCCTTCTTCATCGCGCGCGCGCTCTTGACCACCTGGGGCAGGAACATCTTGCCGGATCCGAACAGGTCCCCGACGATCTTCATGCCGTCCATCAGGGGGCCCTCGATGACGTCGAGCGGCCGCGCGTACTGCCGCCGCGCGTCCTCCGCGTCCGCCTCGATGTAGTCGACCACGCCGTGCACGAGGGCGTGAACGAGCCGGTCGCGGACGCTGCCGGCCCGCCAGGCACGATCCTGTTCCTTGCGGGCGCCGGTCCCCTTGACGGTCGCGGCGAAGTCCACGAGGCGCTCGGTGGCGTCGGGCCGCCGGTTGAAGATGAGGTCCTCGACGTGCTCGAGCAGGTCGTGGGGGATGTCCTCGTACACGGCGAGCTGCCCCGCGTTGACAATGCCCATGTCGAGCCCCGCCTTGATCGCGTGGTACAGGAAGGCGGAATGGATCGCCTCGCGGACGGCGTCGTTGCCGCGGAACGCGAACGACAGGTTGCTGATGCCGCCGCTCACCTTCACGCCCGGGCAGGTCGCCTTGATGATCCGCGTCGCCTCGATGAAGTTGATGCCGTACTGGTTGTGCTCCTCGAGGCCCGTGCCAATCGCCAGGACGTTGGGGTCGAAGATGATGTCGGCGGGATCCAGGCCGGCGCGGTCGACGAGCAGCCGGTACGCACGCCGGCAGATGTCGACCTTGCGCTCGATCGTGTCGGCCTGGCCGCGCTCGTCGAACGCCATCACGACGACGCCGGCCCCGTAGCGGCGCACGAGGGCGGCCCGCGCCAGGAACTCCTCCTCCCCCTCCTTCAGGCTGATCGAGTTGACGACCGGCTTGCCCTGGACGCACTTGAGCCCGGCGAGGATCACCGACCACTTCGAGCTGTCGATCATCACCGGCACCCGCGCGATCTCGGGCTCCGTCGCGATGTAGTCGAGGAAGGTGGTCATGGCCTGCTCGGAATCGAGCATGCCCTCGTCCATGTTCACGTCGACCAGGTTGGCGCCGCCGCGCACCTGCTCGAGCGCCACCTGCGCCGCCTCCGCCCATTGCCCGCCGCGGATCATCCGCGCGAACCGCACCGAGCCGGTCACGTTGGTGCGCTCCCCGATCATCTGGAAGTTCGAGTCCGGACGTATCGTGAGCGTCTCCAGGCCGGCGAAGGCGGTGAAATGCGCCGGGCCGTCCGCGCCCTGGCGGGCCGGCCGCGGCGCGAGCCCGGCGACCCCGCGCGCGATCGCCTCGATGTGCTCCGGCGTCGTGCCGCAGCAGCCGCCGACGATGTTGACGAACCCGCTGGCGGCGAACTCGCGCAGATACGCCCCGGTCTGGTCGGGCCGCTCGTCGTACTCGCCGAACGCGTTCGGGAGCCCGGCGTTCGGGTAGCAGGTGATGTAACAGTCGGCGATCCGCGCCAGCTCGGCGAGATACGGGCGCATGTCGCGCGCGCCGAGCGCGCAGTTGATGCCCACGCTGAACGGCCGCGCGTGGGCGATCGAGACCCAGAAGGCGTCGATCGTCTGGCCCGAGAGCGTCCGTCCGCTGCGGTCGGTGACGGTGACCGACACCATGACCGGCACCCGCCGGCCCGCCTGCTCGAACACCTCCTCCATGGCAACCAGCCCGGCCTTCGCGTTGAGCGTGTCGAAGATCGTCTCGAGCAGCAGCAGATCGCATCCGCCGTCGAGAAGGCCGCGGACCTGGTCGCGGTACGCCGCGCAGAGCTGATCGAAGGTGAGCGCCCGGTGCGCCGGGTTGTTGACGTCGGGCGAGATCGAGAGGGTACGGTTGGTCGGCCCGATCGATCCGGCGACGAAGCGCGGCTGGCCGGGCGTGCGCGCGGTCCACTCGTCGGCAGCCGCCCGCGCCAGCCGTGCGCCGGCTACGTTCAGCTCGTACGCGAGCGCCTCGAGGCCGTAGTCGCCCTGCGAGATCGCCGTACTGTTGAACGTGTTGGTCTCGATGATGTCGCTGCCCGCCCGGAGGTACTCCTGGTGAATGGCCGCGATGACGTCCGGGCGCGTGAGGACCAGCAGGTCGTTGTCGCCCTTGAGGTCGCGGGGATGGCCGGCGAAGCGATCGCCCCGGAAATCGGCCTCGGCGAGGCGCCGGCGCTGAATCATCGTGCCCATGGCGCCGTCGAGCACGAGGATGCGCTCGGAGAGGAGGCGATCGAGACGGGCCCGGACGTCGGTCGTGGTATGTGCGGTCATTATCTAATCTCTCGCGGGGCCCGACCCCCGCTCGCTGATGCCTCGCGCCCGCCGCGCGCTCCGCGCTTGCGACCGCTGGCAGATCCGCCCTTCTTGATGCCGGAGGCCACGAGCACGGTGAACGGATCGCCGGCCTTGCGGGCCCCGACGCCGACGCGGACGTCGACGAGCCCGGCGGCCGTCAGCAGGCCCTTCAGCTCGTCGTCGGTGAACCCGAGTACGCGGTCCCCGAGCTTCACCCGCACCCAGTCCTCCTGATGTCGCCGCAGGTCGAGCACGAGGACGTGCCCGCCCGCGACCGTCACGCGCGAGGCTTCGGCCACCGCGCGCGCGGGGTCCTTCGCATGGTGCAGCGCCTGTGAGAGGAGGGCGACGTCCACCGAGCCGTCGCGCATCGGCAGCTTCTCGAGCTCACCCCGCTTCCAGATGACGTTCGACACGCGCCGGCGCCGCGCGAGGCCCCGCGCGCGCTGCAGCACCGCCGCCGATCGATCCACGGCAATCACCCGCCCCGCCCACCGCGCCGCCTCCATCGTCAGATAGCCCTCGCCACAGCCGAGATCCGCCACCGTGAGCGGCGGGAGGAGGCGCCCGATCGCGCGCGACCACGCGGCCCAGCTCCGACCGGGCACGAGCTGCCGTCCGTCGCGCGCGTCGGGGTTCCCATGCCGGTCGAAGTTCTCCTTCCGCAGGCGCAGCACCTCCTGCAGGCGGGCCTCGTCCGCGCGCACGCCCGGATCGTCGGCCGCGGCGGCGAACTGCCCGGCGAGGGTCGACCAGAGCGGCGCCGAGTCGCGCTCGAGCGACGGCGCCAGCCGGTAGTACGTAAAGCCCGCGTCCTTCTCCTCGATGACCAGCCCGGCGTCCTTCAGGAGGCCGAGGTGGCGCGACACGCCCGACTGCGCCAGGCCGAGGACCCCGGTGAGCTCCGTGACGTTGAGGCGCTCGCGCGCGAGGACGCGAAGCAGCCGGAGCCGCGCCTCGTCGCCCAGGAGCCGGTACAGCGCCGACGCGTGATGCATATCCATAAATCTACATCTATTGATTCTATTACACAACTGGTCCTTCACCCCGGCATGACACCCGTCCTTCCGGTTGCGGATGCCCGCATCGCAGGGGAGAGGGAGATCCCGGCCTGGCACAGCCGTATCGCGGCGGCGGCCGCGCGTGCAGCCGCCCCGAACGGCGTCACGCCTCGTCGATCGAACGGGGCCAGTCGTCTTTCAAGAGCCTCGACAGCGACCGATCGGCCAGACGCCGTCCTTCGGTCTGGCACCTCGCGCAGTAGTTGCACTCGTTCTCCGCGTAACGGATGCGTTGAACCGGCGCCCCACACACCGGGCAGGGCTCGCCGAAGCGTCCGTGCACCGCCATCTCGGCGCGGAAGGCCGTCACCTTCTCCGGAAAATCGCCCGCGGCCTCGCGCCGCAACCGGCCGATCCATGCGAGGAGCGTCGCGCGCGTCGCGCCGTAGAGACGGGCGATCTCCTCCGCCGAGAGCGTCCGTGTCTGTTTCAGGGGCGAGAGCCGGGCGGCGTGCAGGATTTCGTCGGAGTAGGCATTGCCGATGCCGCTGAAGAGTCGGGGATCGGTGAGCGCCCGCTTGACCGTGTGGTTCTCGCGCTGGAGCGCAGCGCGAAACTGGTCGAGCGTCGCGTCGATCGGCTCGAGTCCCCCGGGATCGAGCGACCTGAGCGCCTCGTCGCCGCGCACGATCTGCAGCGAGGCGCGCCTGGTCGAGCCCGCTTCGGTGAAGAAGAGCGTGCCGTTGTCGAACGCGAGTGCAGCCAGGATCTGCCGCCGTCCCATGCCGGGCTTCCCTCCCGGTGCGCGCCAGCGGAGGCGGCCGGCAATCATCAGGTGCAGCACGAGGAACAGCTCCCCGCCGCGCGATGCGCCGCCGGAAGCCGGTCGGTCCGGAGCCGATCCGAAGGCGAGGACGAGACGCTTGCCGATGCGGCGGACGCCGCTGACGTCGCGGCCGGCGAGGTCGTCGGGCGCGGGATCGACCGAGCGCAGGACGAATGGGCTGAGGATGCGGAGCCGCTCGAGGCGCCGGCCGACGATGCGCTGTTCGAGCGCCTCGAGATAGACGACGACGTCAGGCAGCTCGGGCACGGGCGACAGGCGTCCCGCGAAGCGGGGCTAATCGCGCTTGAGCCACTCCACGATCTGTTCGCGGCTCCAGTGATGGTCGTCGTTCAGGTGAAGGATGATCGCGTTGAGCGGCAGCCGCTTGGCGCACCCGACCGGACAGCGACGGCGGACGTTCTCGAGGCAGTCGAACAACCGGTCGAGCCGCGGCCGTACCGCATGCGCGTCGGTGGGCAGCACGTAGGCTCCTTCGTATGCGGCTCCCAGGGCGCACGATCCGCCCTCGTCGGAAAAATAGGTACCGAACGCCTGGGGCCGTCGACGGGCGCCGGCGGCGATCGCGTCGGCGAGCTCGATCTGATCCTCGCGAGGTACCTGGTGCATGGCCGCCTCCCTGCCACGCAGATTCTACGCCCCTCCCGGCTCCGGCGCATCTGTTCGAAACTGGACGGTGTCCTCACGGACGCGCTGGTTGGCGCACGTCGTGCAGGAACCCAGGGTGTAGCGGCCTCGGTGCAATCCGAATCCCGGGGCTCGCCGTGACGTCCTATATGGACATGAGGCTGACGGCTCTGGTAGTTGCGGCGACCCTGACGGCAGCGCCGGTGCTGGCGCAGCCGCCCCGGGCGTCCTCTGCGACCGACACCACGTCCCCGGCCGTGGACGGCCAGCAGCCGCAGCCGGCGACCGCGCCGCCGACCTCCGTGGACAAGATCCGGCAGAAGCTCGAACAGCCCGACGCCGCGCCGCTGCGCGGGCTGGACGAAACGCCGACCTTCAGCGTCGAGGTTCAGGAGAAGCAGCGGTTCGATGAGCTGATCGAACAGCTGCACTTCGACAGCGGTCCGGCCGTTCCCGGGGGCCTGTACGGGCACGAGCAGCAGCAGGTCGCCTTCCCCAAGACGCAGTATCCGCTGATGCAGCCGTACGCAGCGTTCAGCCAGGGCGAGCTCCTCACGGTCGCCATCGAGAATATTCTCGGGCGCTACGTCGGCGGCTCGATTGCCGACTCGCTTCAGAACGCGCGCCACGCGCGCGCCGAAGCCGACGCGCGGGCGGCCGTGCGCAAGGCACTCGCCGAGTTCTGGGCGTCGCAGGCCGTCAAGCCGCAGTGAGCTGGCGCGCGATCGACTGAATTTGATCCATCCAGGTCCGCAACGCCGGCGCGTAGTCGCGCGGCACGCAGTCGCCGCAGATATCCTCTGCCAGACGGGCCATGGTCACGAGGCTGAGGCCGAGCCCGGGCGAGCGCGAGACGTGGCGCTCGGCGTCGATGCACGCCAGCAGCTCGCCGAACTCGCGGAAGACCGACGCCAGGCTCGCCAGAATCGCCTCCAGCACGGGCTCCTCCGGCCGCTCCTGCGGACGATAGAGCAGGTCGTGCACGGCGCGAAGCTCGCCGACGAAGACCATGGCGATGCTCTCGATGCGCGCCACGGCCGCCGGAGGCGGCAGCTCCCGCCCTTCACACAGCCGCGACGTGGCCTGCAGTTCCGTCCGAACCAGGTGGAGGTTGGTCCGCACCCGACCGAGCCGGTCCTCGAACGCGATGTGGTGGATCTCGGCGATCGAATCCTCCTGGCGCCGTGAGACGAACTTCGAGATGACGCAGCCGAAGATCAGGAGGCCGACCGCCGCTTCGGCCATCGCCAGCACCCGGTCGACGCCCGTGGGGACGATGTCGCCGTAGCCGACTGAGGTGGCCGTCACGGCGCTGAAGTAGAGCGCGGACACCGCGCCGCGCCAGTCGGGACGGACCGGCACGCCGGCGTTCAACAGGAACTGCCCGGGCACCCAGGCAAGCAGCCAGTAGGCGGCGCCGAAGAGAGCCACAATCTCCATCCACAGCCCGAACAGCTGTCCGACGCTGCGGCCGGCAAGTCCGTCGAGCAGCTGCGACGTCCAGGTCGCGTTCAGCCGGCGGAGGGGCGCCGGGGAAGCCCGCGCCCGCAGCGGCGCCGGCGGTGGCAACGGGGGTGCCGGATGCCGTTCCAACCACTCGGTCAGGCCCCCCGCGTAGTGCGCGACGTCGGTGTAGCCCAGTCCAATCAGCAGGCGCACGGCCTGCGCGCCGAGCGGTCAGGTGGGACCGCCGCAGTAGGTCACGAGCGGCGCGTGACGATCCACGAGCCGCTCCGGCGCGCGGCGCGGAATGTCGACGACCGGCAGGTTGATGGCGCCCGGAATGTGCGCGGCGGCGTACGACTCGGGCGAGAGGACGTCGATGAGCGTGATGCGACGCCCGGCCAGCGCGCGTACCAACTCGTCATGCGAGATCGTCCTGAGGCCGGCGTTGACGTCGCGGTCGGCTTCGGTCGAGGTAGAGAGCGCCACGTCGTGCCGATTGTCTCACGGCGCCGTCCCGTCGGCGCGCCGATTGCACGAACCGGGAGGACATGGTCCACAACATCGGCCGAAGGATCGCCGTCGTCGTGGCTGCGCTGATGCTACTGGTCGTTCCCGCCTCGGCGGTTTCGGCGCAGTACTTCGGGCAGAACAAGGTCCAGTACAAGAAGCTCCGGTTCCGGGTCCTCAAGACCGCGCACTTCGACATCTACTTCTATCCCGACGAGCGGACCGGCGTGGAGCTGGCCGCCGAGATGGCGGAGCGCTGGAACACGCGCCTCGAGCGCATCTTCCAGCACAAGCTGCGAGGCCGGCAGCCGCTGCTGCTCTACGCCTCCCACACTGACTTCGAGCAGACCAACGCGATCCAGGGCCAGCTCGGCGAAGGCACCGGCGGCGTGACCGAGCCGGTGAAACGCCGGATCGTGCTGCCGATGGGCGGTGCGCTCGCCGACACCGATCACGTCATCGGGCACGAGCTCGTGCACGCGTTCCAGTTCGACATGACGTCTGGGGAGAACAGCCCCGCCGGCGTGAACGGCGCCGAACGGCTGCCGCTGTGGTTCATCGAGGGCATGGCCGAATACCTGTCGCTCGGACCGGTCGATCCGAACACGGCGATGTGGCTGCGCGACGCACTGAGCCACGACAAGCTCCCCGCGATCAAGGATCTGGACGACCCCAAGTACTTTCCTTACCGCTGGGGGCAGGCGTTCTGGGCGTACGTCGGCGGCCGGTGGGGCGACGAGGTCATCCATCGCATGCTGGCCGTGGCGGCCGCTGCGGGAGACGTGAAGGTCGCGCTCGACAAGGTGCTCGGCATCACCCCCCAGCAGCTCTCGACCGACTGGCAGGCGTCGATCCGGGAGGCCTACGCGCCCGTGCTCGCCGCGGCGACGCCGCCCAGCGAGCTCGGACACCGCGTCATCAAGGGCACCGACCTCGGCGGCGACAACGTCGGCCCCGCGCTCAGCCCCGATGGACGCTGGCTGTCGTTTCTGTCGACACGCGCCGTATTCTCCACCGACCTGTACGTGGCCGACGCGCGAACCGGCCAGATCGTCCACAAGCTGACGAGCACCGAGACCGACCCGCACTATTCCAGCATCCAGTTCATCTACTCGGCCGGCGCGTGGGATCCGTCGAGCCGGCGCATCGCCATTGCCACGGTCACCGGAGGGCGTCCGGCGCTGGCGATTTTCGACGCCGAGAGCGGGCGGCGCGAGCGCGAGATCCCGATGCCGCAGGTGGAGGAAATCCTCAACCCGACCTGGGCGCCCGACGGCCACGCGGTGTGCTTCACGGCCTTCACCCAGGGCCTGACCGACCTGTTCGTGTACGACGTGAAGACCGGCACGCTGCGCCGGCTGACCGAGGATCCCTACGCGGACATCCAGCCCTCGTGGTCGCCCGACGGCAAGCTCATCGCCTTCGCCACCGATCGCTTCTCGACGAAGCTGGACACGCTCGACATCGGGAATTACCGGCTCGCGACGGTCGACCCGGAGAGCGGCGCCATCGAACCGGTGCGCGTGTTCACCGACGGCAAGGACATCAACCCGCAGTGGTCGCCCGACAGCCGATCGCTCTACTTCATCTCGGATCGCGACGGCGTGGCGAACCTGTACCGCGTCACGCTGGCAACGGGCGACCTCGCCCAGCTGAGCGACGTCGGCACCGGCGTGAGCGGCATCACGTCGTCGAGTCCGGCGCTCTCGGTCGCCGGCAACGTCGCCGCGTACAGCGTGTACGAGGACGGCGACTTCAATATCTACACGCTGCCGCTCGGCACGCGGGAGGCGACGACGCCCGGCGCGATCGCGCGCAACGCGGCCGTCCTGCCGCCCGTCGATCGCAAGAAGGGCGAGGTGCAGTCGCTGCTCGAGCAGCCGGCGACCGGCCTGCCCCCGACCGACGAGTTCGTCCGCAATCTGAAGATCGATCGCTACAGGCCGTCGCTGTCGCTCGAGGCGGTCGGCCAGCCGACGGTGTCCGTCGGCGCCGACCGCTTCGGCGCGGCGATTGGCGGCGGGGTGTCGTTCCTTTTCGGCGACATGCTCGGCGATCACATGCTCGCGACCGCCGTGCAGTTCAGCTCGATCGGCGGCAACTTCAGCGCCAAGGACACGGCCGCCCAGGCGGCGTACTACAACCAGGCGCACCGCTGGAACTGGGGGATCCTCGGGGGACAGATCCCGTATCTGAGCGCCGGCTTCCAGTCGGGCGTCGGCACCGTCGACGGAGAGCCGGTGGAGGTCGATCAGACCCTCATCTTCCGACAGACCGAGCGCAGCGCGGCCGGCCTCGTGGCGTATCCGTTCAACCGCGCTCAACGGGTCGAGTTCCAGGCCGGCGTCAGCCAGGTCGCGTTCGACCAGATCGTGCAGACGCAGACCTTCTCGCTCGTCACCGGCGGGCTCATCTCGAACACCAGCCACACGACCTCCCTCGCCAACTCGCTGACGCTCGGCACCACGTCGGCGGCGCTCGTCTTCGACAACGCCAACTACGGCGCCACCAGCCCCGTCCAGGGGCAGCGCTACCGTCTCGAGGCGGCGCCGACGTTCGGGACCATCGACTACACGAGCGTCCTCGCCGACTACCGCCGCTACGTGATGCCCGTGCCCTTCTACACCATCGCGGGGCGCATCCTGCACTACGGACGGTACGGCAGCGGCGGCCAGGACTCGCGGCTCTTCCCGCTGTTCATCGGCTATCCAAACCTGGTGCGCGGGTACGACGTCGGCACGTTCGACACGAACGAATGCGTCGCGAACGCGACGAGCACCTGCCCGACGTTCGACCGCCTGCTCGGGAGCCGCGTCCTCGTGGGCAACCTGGAACTGCGGTTTCCACTGCTCCGCCCGTTCGGTGCGTCGCGGCGGATGTACGGACCGGTCCCGGTCGAGGTCGCCTTCTTCGCGGACGGCGGCGTGGCCTGGAACTCGGGAGAGCGCCCGTCGTTTCTGGGCGGCCACCGCCACGCGATTTCGAGCGCAGGCGTCACCCTTCGGACGAACTTCTTCGGCTATCTGGTCGGCGAGTTCAACTTCTCGCACCCGTTCGAGCGGCCGGGCCGCGGCTGGGTATTCCAGTTCGACATCTCGCCCGGATTCTAGGCGGCGAGCGAAGAGCGCCGGGATTGGCGTTGACAGCGCCCGCATAATATCGTTTAATCCGGATAGACGGATTAAATGCTGAGCCGCCCGGCCGCGATCCACGATCACCTGTCCGCGCTCGCCGACACGACGCGCAGCCGCATCCTCATGCTCCTGGAGCGTCACGAGCTGACCGTCGGAGAAATCTGCGCCGTGCTGCAGCTGCCGCAATCGACCGTGAGCCGGCACCTGAAGGGGCTGGTCGACAGCGGATGGATCGCCGCGCGGGCCGAGGGCACGAGCCACCTGTACGCGATGAGGCGGGCGTCAGGAGGCTCGCACGCCGAGGGCGACGAGCTCGATGCACCCGCCCGGAGGCTATGGCTGCTCGTGCGGGAAGAGGTCGGCTCCACGGCCGCAGTCGCGGAGGATCAGCGCCGGCTGCAGGCGGCGCTCGCGGCGCGCCGCACGAAGTCGCAGGAGTTCTTCTCGTCTTCGGCCGGCCAGTGGGATCGGCTGCGGTCCGAGCTTTTCGGCGAGCGCTTTCACGCCGCCGCGCTCGGCGCCCTCGCCGATCCGACGTGGGTCGTCGGCGATCTCGGCTGCGGGACCGGGTCGGTGGCGGCCGCGCTCGCGCCGTTCGTCGCCCGCGTGGTCGCCGTCGACGGGTCGGCCGCCATGCTCCAGGCGGCGAAGAAGCGCCTGCACGGCCTCGGCAACGTCGACCTCCGGCGCGGCGACCTCGAGGCGCTGCCGATCGACGATGCGCGTCTGGACGCGGCCGTGCTGGTGCTCGTGCTCCACCATGTCCCGGAACCCGAGAAGGCGCTGCGCGAGTCGGCGCGCGCGCTGAAGCCGGGCGGACGCCTTCTGGTCCTGGACATGCTGCCGCACGATCGCGAAACCTATCGGCAGCAGATGGGCCACGTGTGGCTCGGGTTCGCCGACGATCACGTCCGCCGACTCCTGACCGGGAGCGGATTCGGCGACATTCGAACGATTCCGCTCCCGCCCGATCCCCGCGCCAAGGGCCCGGGGTTGTTCGTCGCCACGGCAAGGAGAAGCTAGATGCCAACGCTTGCGCAATCCGTCCACCCCTTCGCGGCCGCGAAAGCGGCCGGCCGCGAGCCGTACAACGTCAAGGATCTGTCGCTCGCCGAGTTCGGCCGCAAGGAGATCCGTCTGGCCGAGCAGGAAATGCCGGGGCTGATGGCACTGCGCGCGCAGTACGCCTCGACCAGGCCGCTCGCGGGCGCGCGAGTGATGGGCAGCCTGCACATGACGGTGCAGACCGCCGTCCTCATCGAGACGCTCGCCGCGCTCGGCGCGGACGTGCGCTGGGTCTCGTGCAACATCTTCTCGACGCAGGATCACGCCGCGGCTGCCGTCGTCGTCGGGCGGCCGGAGACCGGCGGCACCGAGACCGACCCGAAAGGCACCCCGGTCTTTGCCTGGAAGGGCGAGTCGCTCGAGGAGTACTGGTGGTGCACGGACCAGGCGCTCGAGTGGCCCGACACGACCGGACCGACGCTCATCGTCGACGACGGCGGCGACGCCACGCTGCTGGTGCACCGCGGCGTCGAATTCGAGAAGGCCGGCCGGGTTCCCGCGTTCCGGGCGGACACGGAGCCCGAGGAATGGGGCGTCATCCTCGAGACCATCGGCGCATCGATGGCGAAGGACGCCGGCCGGTACACCCGGCTGGCCTCGACCATTCGCGGCGTCAGCGAGGAGACGACCACCGGCGTGCACCGCCTGTATCAGATGATGGAGGCCGGCACGCTGCTCTTCCCCGCCATCAACGTCAACGACTCGGTCACCAAGAGCAAGTTCGACAACATCTACGGCTGCAGGCATTCGCTGCCCGACGGCCTCGCGCGCGCGACCGACGTGATGCTCGGCGGCAAGGTGGCGGTGGTCTGCGGCTACGGCGAGGTGGGCAAGGGCTGCGCGCAGGCGCTGCGCGGCCAGGGCTGCCGCGTCGTCGTCACCGAGATCGATCCGATCTGCGCGCTGCAGGCGGCCATGGAGGGCTTCCAGGTCACGACGCTCGACGAGATGGTGGAGACGGCCGACATCTTCATCACCGCGACCGGCAATCACGACATCGTGACGGTCGGTCAGATGAAGCGGATGAAGGACAAGGCGATCGTCGGCAACATCGGCCATTTCGACAACGAGATCGACATGGCCGGCCTGAAGAAGTTCCCGGGCGTCGAGCGGATCAACATCAAGCCGCAGTACGACGAGTTCCGCTTCCCCGACGGCCACAGCGTGATGGTGCTGGCGGAAGGCCGCCTGCTCAATCTCGGCTGCGCGACCGGCCATCCGAGCTTCGTGATGTCGGCGTCGTTCACCAACCAGGTGCTGGCGCAGCTCGATCTGCACCAGAACGCCGACCGCTACGGCAGGAAGGTCT
Organism: uncultured Acidobacteriota bacterium; assembly: GCA_963840225.1. GTDB lineage: Bacteria > Acidobacteriota > Vicinamibacteria > Vicinamibacterales > CAVVIG01 > JBLMXQ01. The sequence continues at coordinate 486,468 of CAWIYH010000002.1, read as the reverse complement.
TCATGCTGCCGAAGAAGCTGGATGAGGAGGTCGCCCGCCTGCACCTCGACAAGCTGGGCGTGAAGCTGACGACGCTGTCGCAGGATCAGGCCGACTACATCGGCGTCCCCCTCGACGGGCCCTACAAGCCGGAGCACTACCGCTACTAGGGGACAGAGCTCCCGATGATGCGCAGATCGCCCGGGGCCGCGGGCGGGGCGGTCGTGCCGAGGCCGGCCCCGACCGACGCCCCGAGATCGATTCCGTCGGTGCCGGCGTTGCACCACGGGCTGCTGCCCGCCAGGCGGAAGTCGTCGCCGGCGTACGACTGGAACTGCGTCTCGAAGCTCGCCTCGGACGGAAAGAAGTTGCCGGCCGGATAGCTGCCCGCCGGCCCTCCCGCCAGCACGTTGCGGGCGATCACGGATCCGGGCAGGTACGCGGCAATCGTGTCGTTGCCGGGACGGTGGTTGTCGCCGACGATGCCGTACTCGCCGTGCTTCGCGATGTTGTTCGTGAAGACGAATCCCTGCACCGGCGGACCGCCGATTTTCACCACACCATCGGCGTTCTTCTGGACGATCGTGTTGTGATCGACGGTCACGTCGCGCGGACCGCCGGTCAGGATCAGGAAATAGCCGTTGCCGCCCCAGGCCTTGTCGTCGATATCCGAGAAGACATTGTTGCGAATCACGATCGCGTGCGTCTGTTGGGTGGGATGGAGATTATCGAAGCCGAGAATGTTGATGCCGGCCGCCACGTGCCGAACGACGTTACGTTCGAAGGTGACGTGATCGACCTGACACCAGGTGCAGCCGCCTGACTGGTTGCGGACGGTGAAGAGGACGGCGAATCCCGATTGCCCGGCCGCCCAGTTGTACTCGAGCGTGTTGTCGTCGATCGTGACCCGGCGGGCGTTCTTCAGTTCGAGCAGGTTCTTCACCGACCAGCCCTGGCTGCGCCACGACGTCGGCTTCGACAAATCGTTGCCGCGGATCACGATGTCGGCCGGCACCAGATTGGGAATGGCCGGATCGGCGCCGCCGAACATCAGGTTCTCGCCGGCAGCCTCGAGATGGTTGTTCGTGATGGTGAACGGACCGGGCCCGTTCGACCCGGCGATCGCCTGCGAGTCCTGTCCGATCCGCTTGATATCCGAGACATAGCACCCAGTCACCGTGGTCGACGCGCTGTTGAGCCTGATGCCGCGCTTCTGGCCGCCGACCGAATCCCCGTGCACGTACACGCGATCGAGTACCAAATCGTGCGGCACCGCGGCGAGCGAGCTCTGCGCCGTCGATCCGTCGCCCAGCGTGATGATGTCGCCTTCGCCCCCGATAGTCGCGAGAAACTCGAGGAGCATCAGACGCCAGTGGTGGGCCCCCGGAGCCGTCCTCATCGCGGGCATCGTGTTCGGCGACTTGATCTTGGCCAGCAGCGCCGCGTCGACTGGCGAAATACGGCCGCCCTCTCCCGGCAGTCCCGCGATGGTCGACGTACGAATCGTGATCATGGAGCTGCCGCTCTTGACCGGCAGCGTGAAGTTGCCCACGTAGGTGGCGCCGGAAGTCAGCACGACCGTGTCGCCGGGCCGGGCGTTGTCGAGGGCGGCCTGCAGGCTGCCGCCGGGAGCCACCGGGATCGTCGCGGCTCCCACCTCTCGGGGATGGGCCAGGATGCCGGCCAGCGTCAACGCGGCCAGCGCACACGCGGACAGCCGTCCGCCATTCAGTTCGTCAAACATGTGAACGTCTGGGGTTTCTTGTGAAACATGTGAATGTCTTGGGTTACTCGATGACCAGCGCCGGCCGGCCGCCGTCGTTTTGAGCAAGTGCCCTGCCGACAGAGCTCATCTGCGATGCTGGCCGGCAGGACGGCCTTTCGCAGGGCTGAGGTCCGTGGCCGCGTCGGGCCGCCGCAGACGCTTTTGCCGCCCAAGATTACAGAAATGACGAGGTGGAAATGGTCAAGCCGGGCGATAATGCCTCGCCGTGTCGGAGGCGGCGCAGTATGTCGAGAACTGCCTGTCGGCTGCTGTTCGCGGCCGGAATTGCACTGATCGGCGCCGGCGGCGCCCTGCGAGCTCAGCAGGGTGGCCTCACCGAGGCGCAGCGGGCCGAGCGCTGGAGCAAGGAGCGCGAGCTCGAGCAGGTGGCCGTCATCGAGCGCAAGGTCATGATGCCGATGCGCGACGGCGTCCGGCTCGCGACCGATATCTACCGGCCGAAGCGGGCGGCAGGTAGAGTCCCGACGGTGTTCGTCCGAACGCCCTATAACTTCAACTTCTGGGATATCCAGAACGGGTTGCCCGGCGACATGACCGCGGCCCTCGCCGCCGTGTCCCGAGGCTACGCGTACGTGGTCCAGAACGAGCGCGGGCATTTCTTCTCCGAAGGGCGCTACGACATCCTGGGCCCGCCGCGTACCGACGGCTACGACGCGATCGAGTGGCTCAGGCAACAACCCTGGTCCAACGGGAAGATCGGCACCACGGGCTGCTCGTCGACGGCGGAATACCAGCTCGGAGTGGCGGCCACCGCCCCGCCGGGCTACGCGGCGATGAACGTCCAGGGGTTTGGCGCCGGTGTCGGTCGCATGAAGCCGTACTACGAGCAGGGCAACTGGTATCGCGGGGGCGCCGTCCAGATGCTCTTCATTGCGTGGCTCTACGGCGAGCAGAACCAGGTCCGCCCGATGTTCCCGCCCGACACGCCGCGCGAGGACCTCGTGCGCGCCTCGAAGTCGTTCGACCTGGCGCAACACCTCCCGCCGGTGGACTGGTCGAAGGCGCTCTGGCACCTGCCGGTCGCGGACATCCTGGACTCGGTCGACGGCCCGCACGGGATCTTCGCCGACCCGATGCCGGTCGCGACGGGCGGACAGATGATCCAGCGGACGCCGAACGACCCGGCCTGGTACAAGGGCGGGCTCTACCACGACGACATGCCCCTCGCCCTCCCGGGGCTCTGGTTCATGTCGTGGTACGACGTCTCGGTCGGGCCGAACCTCGCGCTGTACAACCACGTCCGGAAGACCGCGCCGGCCGAGATTGCCAACGAGCAGTGGGCGATCATCGCCCCGACCCTGCACTGCGGCTACACGCGCGCGACCGAGGATACGGTGGTCGGCGAGCGCAGCATGGGCGACGCGCGGCTCGACTACAACGAGATCGTCTACGCCTTCTTCGACCGCTTCCTCAAGGGCGACAAGAGCCCCCGGCTCGACGCGCTGCCGAAGGTCACCTACTTCACGATGGGCCTGAACAAGTGGCAGACGTCCGGCACGTGGCCGCCGGCCGGCGCACACCCGGTGACCTTCTACCTGTCGAGCGGGGGCCGCGCGAACTCGCTCACCGGCGACGGGGTGCTGGCGACGGCGCCGCCGGAGACCGACCGGACCGACAAGTTCGTCTACGACCCGATGAACCCCGTGCTCTCCTACGGCGGCAACGTCTGCTGCACGGGCAACGCGGTGCAGGGGGGCGCCTTCGACCAGCGGCGGATGGAGGCGCGCGACGACGTGCTCGTGTACACGTCGGCGCCGTTCGAGAAGGGGACCGAGGTCAGCGGGCCGATCGAGCCGACGCTTTACGTCTCGTCGGACGTCAAGGACACCGACATCACGGTGAAGGTGCTGGACGTGTACCCGGACGGCCGCGCCTACAACCTGGACGAGTCGATCCAGCGGATGCGCTACCGGAACGGCTACGACAAGCCGGTCGAGTGGATGGAACCGGGAAAAGTGTACAAGGTGACGCTGCAGCCGCTGAACACGAGCAACTACTTCGACGTGGGGCACCGCCTCCGCATCGAGGTGTCGAGCAGCAATTTCCCGCGGTTCAACCGCAACCTGAACACGGGCGGCCACAACTACGATGAGGCGAAGGGCGTCGCCGCCCACAACGCGGTGCACCACTCGAAGCTCTATCCGTCGCAGATCACCGTCACGACGGTGCGGCGCACGTCGAGCTCCTAGTGGCCGCAGGCGGGCACGCGCCTATTCGCACCTGAGGGCTTCGACGGCGTCGATCGCCAGCGCCCGTCTCGTCGGCGCGTAGCAGGCGGCGCCGCCAAGGAGCGCGAAGAGCACCGCCGCCCCGACGATCGTGACGGGATCGGCCGGCGGGATACCGAACAGGAAGGTCCGGATCAACAGCGCGCCGGCAAACGCCAGCGCCAGGCCGATTGCCGAGCCGATCCCGACGAGCGCCATGCCCTGCCCCAGCACGAGCGCGATGATGTTGCGACGGTCGGCGCCGAGCGCGATCCGAATGCCGATATCGCGCGTGCGGCGCGCGACGGCGTAGGCCGTCGCGCCGTAGACGCCGAACGCCGCCAGGAGCACCCCCACGACGCCCAGCGTGCCGGCCACCGAGCCGGCCACGCGCTGCGGCACGAGGCCAAACTCCGCGTGGTTCTCGAGCGTCTCGGACATCACGATCGGCAGGTTCGGGTTCATCGCCGCGACGACCGCCGCGAGCTCGCTAGCGATCCGGCCGCCGCTGCGCGTGCGTGCGACGATCGACACGCGCGGCAGGTACTGCTGGGCCAGCGGCACGAACACGAACGGCAGCGGCGGATCGCTGAGGAGCCGGTATTTCGCGTCCTTCGCCACGCCGACGATCGCCAGACGCCGCATCTTCGTCGTGTCCGGACCGCCATCCTGCTGCAGGAGGAGCTGCCCGACCGGATCTCGACCGGGCCACCACTGGCGGGCCGCCGTTTCATTGACGATGGCCACTGAGCGGGAGTCAGGGCCGTCGGCGCCGCTGAAGTCGCGGCCGCGCACGAGCGGCATCCGCATCGTCTCGAAATATCCGGGCTCCACCACATTCCAGTCGGCGTCGAGGTACGAGCGCCCTTCGGGCGGCGCGACACCGGGGACCTGCAGTCCGCCGAGACCGAGCGCGTCGCCGCCGAGCGGCAGCACGGCCGCGATCGTCGCCGACCGCACGTCGGGCAGCGCCGTGACCCGATCGACGAGACTGCGCGCGAACACGGGGCCCGTCCGGGCGGTGTAGCCGGCGAGCGACAGGTCGAGCGACGCCACCTCGACGCCGCCCGGGTCGAACCCGGGGTCGATCGAACCGGCGCGGTGCAGCGCGCGCGCGAACAGGCCGGCGGCCACCACCAGCACGACGCTCAACGCCACCTGTCCGACGACGAACACGTGACGAAGGCCCATGCGCGGACGCCCGCCCGACGCGTCTTCCTTGAGGGCGCCCACGAGATTCGTGCGTGCGGCCTGCAGCGCCGGCACGAGGCCCGACAGGATCCCCGACACGATCGACACGCCGGCCGCGAAGGCGACGATCCGCCAGTCGAGCCCGAGCGACACGGACAGCGGCACCGGCAGCGTCGGCAGGAGCGAGACGAGGAGCGACGTCATGACTCTCGCCAGGGCGAGCCCGAGCGCGGCTCCGATGGCGAAGAGCACCAGCGTCTCGGCGAGCAGCTGCCGGATCAGCTGTCCGCGTCCGGCGCCGATGGCCAGCCGCACGGCAATCTCGCGGCGGCGCGACGCCGCGCGAGCCAGCAGCACGCCCGCGATGTTCGTGCAGGCGATGACGAGGACGACGGCGACGATGCCGATGAGGAGCGCGAGAAACGCGGCGATCGGGGCCATGTTGCCCGGGAAGACCGCGAGACGCGCCACCCCGAGGTCCTGTCCCTTGTTGGCGTCCGGGTGCTCGCGCGCGAGCGCGCCGGCGATGAGATGCAGCTCGGCGCCGGCCCGCGCGGCCTCCACGCCCGGCTTGAGGCGGGCGCCCATGAGGAGCCACACGGCCCGGCGTGTCAACAGCAGGTTGCCGCCGCGCGGCATCGCGTCGGCGGCCGTCGTCATCGGCAGCCACAGGTCGGGCGCGAGCATGGTCGTGCCCTGGAATCCCGGCGGCGCGACACCCGCGATCGTGTAAGGGTGACCGTTGAGGACGATCGATCGCCCGACGATCGACGCATCGCCGCCATAGCGCCGGCGCCACAGTCGATCGCTCAGCACGGCCAGATACGCGACGCCGTGCGCCTCGTCCGACGCCGCGAAGAAGCGGCCGAGCGCGGGGCGCACGCCGAGGACGCTGAAATAGTTCGACGACACGATCCCGCCGTAGACCCGCTCGGCGCCGTCCTTCCCGCCGAGGCTGATCGGCTGCGGATCGAACCGGTAGGCGTAGACGCCGCTGAACGACGTCGCCCGGTCGCGCACGTCGAGGTACGTGGGATAGGAGGCGTTGTCGAGCCTGCCGCGCTCGAGGCGGCCGATGTCCACGAGGCGTCCCGGGTCGGCCACGCCGGCGGGCGGTCGGAGCAGGAGGCCGTTGGCGACGGTGAAGATGGTCGTGGTCGCACCGATGCCGATCCCCAATGACACCGCGGCGGTCGCCGCGAAGAGGGGCTGGCGGCGCACGAGACGAGCCGCATGGCGGATGTCCCGGAGGACGGTGTCGAACATGAGGCCTCCCTACGAATGCCTTCGTGTAGACGCTGGAGGCCGTGGGAAGGTTCGGCGAAGGCGGGAAAGGACGGCTGAAAAGAAAAAGCCCCGGCACGAGTTCCGGGGCTTTTTCGGCGTCGGCCCGGAGAGGGCCGACCCATTACATGGCCTTGGCCATCTTGAGGCTGGTGGCGTTGATCACCATCTTCCCGCCGTCGTCGCTGACGTCGCCGGTCAGTTCGACCGTGTGGCTCATGTGCGGCACGAGCTTGGCGTTGTTGTTCTCGGCTAGATCGCCCTTGACTTCATACAGCTTGCCGTCCTCGGTCAGGAGGGCCACCTGCTGCCCGGCTTTCGCGCACTTGACGGCGCACGCCTTGTGGGCATCGCCGACGTTCTTGTGGTCCTTCATGTAGCAGGTCTGGTCGACCAGCTCACCCTTGATCGTCTCCGTCTTGGCGAAGGCGGGGGCGCTCATGGCCACGACAAACGCCGCGGCCGCGAAACCGGCGAAAATCTTACGCATTCCTCTTCCCTCCTGAGTGAAGACGCGTCTCCAACAGACAGCGCTTATACCTGCCGACCGGCTGACCTGTCAACGTACTGCGGTTTAGACGCGGCCCCGGCCGACGGCGGTTCCCGGTCGCTTCTCTCAACGGATGCCGCGACCGACCGGATTGGACCGTATACTGGCACCGCTTCGGCAGCCCATGCGCCGGGTGCTCATCCCACGTTACGGCGGACCGGAGGTCCTGACGCTCCGGGAAGCGCCCGACCCGGTCCCAGGGGAAGGCGAGCTGCGGATAGCGGTGCGAGCGGCGGGCGTCAACTTCGCGGACGTTCTCGGCCGGCTGGGGCTCTATCCGGACGCGCCGCCTCCCCCGATGGTCGTCGGCTACGAGGTGGCGGGCGTCGTCGACGCCCTGGGCCCCGGCGTGACGCACCCGGTGGAGGGCGATCGCGTGGTGGCGCTCACGCGGTTCGGCGGCTACGCGGAGAAAGTCGTGGTGCCCGCGTCCAACGCGTTTGCGATCCCGCCGGATCTGAGCGACGCGGAGGCGGCGGCCATTCCGGTCAACTACCTCACGGCGTTCCTCGCGCTCTATCGACTGGCGAACCTTTCGTCGGGCGAGACCGTGCTCATCCACGGGGCGGGCGGCGGCGTCGGCGTCGCGGCGACCCAGCTGGCGCGCCTGCGGCGCGCCCACATCATCGGCACGGCGTCGGCGGCCAAGCACGACGCCCTGCGGACGTTCGGCGTGGACCATGCGATCGACTACCGGCGCGCCGATGTCGTGGGCGAAGTGCGCCGGCTGACCGGGGGCCGTGGCGTGGACGTCGCGCTGGATCCGATCGGCGGCCGCAGCTTCCAGATGAGTTACTCCCTCCTGGCACCGCTCGGCCGGCTCGTGATGTACGGCGTCTCGGCGATCGTCGTGGGCGAACGCCGAAGCTGGTGGCGCGCCGCCCAGCTCATGCGGCACATGCCGTCATTCAAGCCGGTGCCGCTGATGAACGACAACCGCGCCGTCTTCGGCCTCAATCTGGCGCATCTCTGGAGCGAGCAGCGACTCCTGGCGCCTGCGATGGCGCTGCTCATCGACGAAGTCGGGAGCCGGCGCCTGCAGCCGGTCGTCGCGCGCGCGTTCCCGCTCGAACGCGCCGCCGACGCGCACCGTTTCCTCCAGAACCGCTCGAATATCGGCAAGGTCGTCCTGACCGTCTGACCGGCGGCTTTGTGCTACGCTTCGGCGTCCGGAGGCCTTCCTCATGCACCGTTTCCTCCCGCGCGTCGTCCTGATGCTGTCAATCGCCGCGCTCGCCGGGGCTTCCACGATCGCCGCGCCGCTCGCCCTGCCGAAGGTGGCGCCCACGATCGACCAGATCCTGTCGCTCGAGCGCGTGGCGTCGCCCGAGATCTCGCCCGACGGGCGGTTCGTCGCGTACACGGTGCGGACGACCTCCTGGGCCGAGAACGCCTACGAGACGCAGATCTGGCTCGCCGACGTCGAGAGCGGCCGGGTGCGCCAGCTCACGCGGTCGAAGAAGTCGAGCCTTGCGCCTTCCTGGTCGCCCGATGGCCGGACGATCGCCTTCGTGTCGGACCGATCGGACAAGCGGCAGATCTACGTGATGGATCCGCACGCCGGCGAAGCGCAGCCGATCACGACCGAAGAGGAGGGCGTCGATCGCTTCGCGTGGTCGCCCGACGGCGCGGCGATCGCGTACACGGCGAAGGCGGCGCGCCCGGCGGCGCTCGAGGAACGGGACAAGAAGTTCGGCGAGTTCGACGTCATCGGCAAGGACTACCGGATGACCGAGCTGTATGTCGTTTCCCTGCGATCGAGCGGCGACCGGCAGGGGCACGAGGGGCAGCCGTCGCGAACCGGATCTCACGCCGTGCGGCAGCTGACGAAGAGCGCCTACACGGTCGGCCTGTTCGCCTGGTCGCCCGACGGCCAGTCGATCGCGTTCGACCATCGGGTCGATCCGACCCCGGGCAGTTCGGGATCGGCCGACATCTCGATCGTGACGGTCGCCGACGGCGCCGTCCGCGCGCTCGTCACCCAGGCCGGACCCGACACCAATCCGACCTGGTCGCCTGACGGCACCCGCATCGCGTTCGAATCGGCGATGGCGAACCCCAATTTTTACTTCACCAACCAGCGCATCGCCACGGTGGCCGCGAAGGGCGGCCCCGTGGAGGTCGTCACCAGGACGTTCGACGAAGACCCGTCGATCGTCGCGTGGAAGTCGTCGGGCATCTTCTTCACGGCCAACTCTCGCACGTGGGCCTACCTGTACCGCACCGATCCGGGCGGCACGTCGGTCGCGCGGCTCTCGCCCGCGACCAGATGGATCGAGGTTGGCGTCACCCTGTCGGCGGACGGCGCGACGGCGGCGTTCCTGGGCGCGGACGCGCAGTCGATGCCCGAGGTGTACGTCGCGCCGGTGCAGGACCTTCGGCCGGACGCCGAGGTCATGCCGCGCTCCATGAAGAAGCTCACCGACATGAACGCCCAGACGGTCGGCTGGACGACCGGCACCCGCGAAGTCGTCTCCTGGAAGAGCCAGGACGGCACGGTCGTCGAGGGCGTCCTGCATCGGCCGCCCAATGCCGAGCCGGGCCGGAAGTCGCCCCTGCTCGTCGTCATTCACGGAGGACCGACCGGCGTGTCCCGGCCGATACCGTTCTTGAGCAGCATCTATCCGATCGACGTCTGGGTGCCCCGCGGCGTGATGGTGCTCGAGCCGAACTACCGCGGCAGCGCGGGATACGGCGAGAAGTTCCGGTCGCTGAACGTCCGCAACCTCGGCATCGGCGACGCCTGGGACGTGATTTCGGGCATCGATGCGCTCGTCGCGAAGGGCCTCGTCGATCCGGCCCGTGTCGGAGTCATGGGATGGAGCCAGGGCGGCTACATCTCCGCGTTCCTCGCGACGCACGACAGCGCGCGATTCAAGGCCATCTCGGTCGGCGCGGGGATCTCCGACTGGATGACCTACTACGTCAACACCGATATCCATCCGTTCACGCGCCAGTACCTGAAGGCGACGCCGTGGGACGATCCGGCCATCTACGCGCGCACGTCGCCCATCACCTATGTCAAGCAGGCGAAGACGCCCGTGCTCATCCAGCACGGCGCCACCGACCAGCGCGTGCCGCTGCCCGACGCGTTCGAGTTGTACCAGGGCCTGGAGGATCAGCACGTCCCGGCCAGGCTCATCGTCTACAAGGGCTTCGGCGGGATCGGCCATGGCCCCACGAAACCGAAGAGCCATCGGGCCACGATGACGCACAACCTGGAGTGGTTCGATCAGTACCTGTTCAACGCGGGCCCGCACACTTCGTCGAGATAGACGGGAACGAGGCTGAACCCGAGAGACTATCCGCGAGACGCTACGTTCGAGCGCGAGGGACAATCTGGCGCGACCAGCGAGTGGCCTTCACGCGCGCGAAGGCGTACCAGAAGAGCCGGCGGGACTACGAGCGCCGCAGGAAGGTCACGCACGTGTGCACGGCCGCGCCGTGGCGCTCGACGCGCTGGCACACTCCCGATAGCGCCTGCGGCCATGCCAGCGGCCGCCAGCGCGATGCGCGCAGCGGGCGCGGGGCATCAGCGAGCGGGGCAGCCTTGGGCCGAAGCGTGGGGGTGGGCCCCACGCGCGTGAGGAATGCGCCCCGCGAGAAAGTGATAGAGGTCTCCGTGAAGTCAATATCCGCGTTCGTCTTGGCGTCCATGCTCACCTGCCCGGCGGCGTTCGCGCAGCAGGACGTACCGGAGATTCCGTTCGACGCCGCGGCAGACTTCCTGAAGCTGCCGGCCGACACGTACCTCGGCGAGGCGGCCGGCGTGGCCGTGAACTCGAAGGGGCACGTGTTCGTGTTCTCGCGCGGGAACTCGACCGGCCCGGCCTACGCCGCCACCGCGGCGCAGCTGCTCGAGTTCGGTCCCGACGGCCGCTTCATCCGCGAGATCGGCCACAACCTCTACGCCTGGTCGTTCGCGCACGCCGTCCGCATCGACAAGGCCGACGACATCTGGGTGATCGACAAGGGGTCGGACATGATCGTCGAATTCAACCCGGAGGGACGGGTGAAGATGGTGTTCGGCCGGAAGAAGGAGGCGTCGGAGGAGGCGCTGCCCTGGAACCATGTCACGCCGCCGCGGCCCCCGGTGGACGGCCAGTTCCGCCAGCCGACCGACGTCACGTGGGATCTCGGCGGGAACATCTTCATCAGCGACGGCTACGTCAACTCGCGCGTGGCCAAGTTCGACGCGAGCGGCGACTGGGTGAAGTCGTTCGGCGAGCCGGGCGACGGCCCGGGGCAGCTCAACACGCCGCACTCGATTGCCGCCGACGCGAAGGGCCACATCTACGTCGCCGACCGCGGCAACATGCGGATCCAGGTGTTCACGCCGGACGGCCAGGTCGAGCGCGAGATCCGGGTGAACGTGCCGGTGCCGCCCGGCGCGCATTCCGCCATCGGCCCCACGCCCGGCCCGAACGTGAAGGGCACGATGGCGCCCGGCGCGCCGTGGGCGATCTGCATCACGCCGGGGCCGACGCAGTACCTGTACATGTCGGACGCGTACCCCGGCCGCATCTACAAGCTGACGCTCGACGGCAAGGTGCTCGGCACGCTCGGCCGCGCCGGCAAGCAGCCGAAGCAGTTCGGGTGGATTCACGAGATCGCGTGCCCGGCGGAGAACGAACTGTACGTCGCGGAGCTGCTGAACTGGCGCGTGCAGAAGCTGACGCTGCACCCGGGCAGGCCGTCGCAGTAGAGACCTTCGCGGCCCGTGATGCATCGGACGGGCGACCGTATGCATCCGCGGCGTGTCCGTAGAAGACCTCGTGTCCTCCGGCAGGGCCGCCGCGGTCCTTCGCCGCTATCTGTACGAGATCGCCCCCGCCTTCGCGAGCGTGTCCAGGTACTCCGCGACCGCTTTCAGGTCGACCGGCTCGAACTCCGCGCTCACGGCGTCGCGGATCTCGCCGACGCTGCGCTGGCCGTCGACGAAGTTGAGGATCTCGTAGGTCACGTCGCCGCTGTTCGGCAGTTCGGCGACCGCGAGCTTCGCGCCGGGCGCCTTCTCGGCGAGGAAATCGCCGCCGGCGTCGATCGGCCCCTTCACCTCCGGATTCCGTTTCGGCACGCGCGGGTCCGCGGAGGGCAGGTGGAAACCGTCGCGTGCGATCTTCTCCGCCTCCTCGGGCGGATCGAAGGCGAGCAGCAGCGTCTTCCCCGCGTCGCCGACCGACGCCACCAGACGATCGAGATGCGGTGAGGTGTCGATCCGCAGGAAGCGCTTGACCGACTGCAGCCGCCGCTGCTCCCGCAGCACCGCCTGCGCGACGAGCACCGTCGCCTCGTGCGGATTCGTCGCGGCCCGCGCGATCGCGCGTCGTCCGTCTTCCGCGAGCCGCTCGTGCATGTCGGTCGCGCAGAGCGCCAGCAGCGACTCGCCCTTGTCCGGCATCGTGGCCAGGTAGTAGCCGCTCGCAGCCGCGATGAACGCCGAGCGCTTGATCTTGGTCGGCTCGATGTTGTCCGGGACGTCGCCGGTCGTGTGGATGTAGATGTCCGGGTGGTCCCGCAGGTAGATCGCGGGAATCCCGAAGCCGCCCTCCTGGTAGATCCAGTGATCGCTCCCGCTCTCGTACGGGGTGATGTCGGCCCAGAAGGCGTCCTTGGATCCGCCCGGAGCGCGGATGGCGCGCGTCGTGTCGCCGTCGCCCGCGCCTCGAAACGCCCCGTCAACGACGTACCGCCCGAACACCTCCTCGACCTCGTCGGTCACCGTCGCGATCGACCAGGGCGAGCGCGTGACGTGCAGGATCGACTTGGTGACGAATGGATCGGCGCCGACCATGTCCAGGTGGATCGCCGCGCGGATGCGCGAGGCGATCTCCGGGTACTTCGTCAGATACGCGATCGTGCCGGTCATCTCGGAGGGCCAGATGAACCGGATCGTCCGCGTCGGCGGCGGGATGCGCTGCTCGTCGATCAGGCGCTTCAGCGTTCGCGCGATCTCGAGGTTCGCGGCGCACCCGCTCGCGTTGTCGTTGGCCCCCGGCTTCTCGTGATCGAGGTGGCAGCTGAAGACGATGTCGCCGACCGACGGATCGCTGCCCGGAATGGTCGCGACGAGCGTTTCGTAGGGCTGAGCGTCGTCGTTGGCCGCCGACACCGTTGCATGGAGCGTGATCGTCTCGCCGCGCGCCAGGCGCTGCTGGAGCGACCGTGCTTCGCGCAGCGAGACCATGAGGGCGAACGTGTTGTGGCGGCCCCGGGCGTCGAGGTGGCCCCAGCGCACCAGGTCCTGGTCGTCGCGCCACCAGCCGCTCATCTGGTTCGCGTTGTAGCTGACGAGCCCCGCCGCGCCGCGCTCCTCCACGGCTAGCGTGTGGCAGGCGGCCGGAAACGCGTCGCAGAGCACGAGCTTCCCCTTCACGTCCTTGCCGTCGTAGTCCTCCTCCCGCGCGCCGCTGCCGACGTCGACGAGCGGCGCGGTCACGTCGGCGCGCTCGCTGTTGTCGGCGACCGCCAGCCGGACGTCGTCGGTGGAAGTGATGCGGCGCGGCCGCGGCGAGACCTCGTCGAGCGAGCCGCTCGTCACGTGCCAGCCGCGGTTCCCGTGCAGGGTGCCGAACCAGGTCGTGCCGTCGCCCGGGAACGTCTCCACGTGCACGTCGCTCAGGCCGAACGCCGTCGCCCGGCCCCTCACGTACTCGATCGCCTCGTGGAACCCGGGCGAGGCTGGCACGCGGTGCATGAGCGCCAGGCGCGCGACGTGGTCCTTGGCCGCCGTGCCCGAGAGCTCCTCGTCGAGCGCGCGGAGGATGGTTCGATCGAGCAGCGTCTCGGCCGGCACCGAGGCGGCGTGCTGGGCCGCGACGGCCAGCGGCAGCGACAGGGTGGCGGCCGCAAGGGCGGCGACGGCCGTCGGTCGGCAGGATCGATTCATCTCCGGGCCTTTCAATCGGACGCGGCGCGTCCTGTTCACCATGGACCGCGAGGGCTTCCGGCCGGGCGAGGCCGTCCGAGTCTACCACCGGTATACTGGCGCACCATGACGACCACCGGGTCAGCGCCGACCCGACTGACGCGGAACCAGGTTCGCGGCTTCTGGGCGGCGTGGGGCGGCTGGGCGCTCGACGGGATGGACAGTTTCATCTACGCGCTCGTGCTCGTGCCCGCCCTGACCGAGCTCCTGCCGCGCTCGGGCATCGCCGCCACGCCGGGAAACATCGGCTTCTACGGCAGCGTCCTGTTCGCGCTGTTTCTGGTCGGGTGGGGCCTGTCGATGCTGTGGGGGCCGCTCGCCGACCGTTTCGGCCGCGTCTTCACGCTGATGCTCACGATCCTCTGCTACTCGCTCTTCACGCTGCTCTGCGCCCTGGTCACCGGCGTGTGGCAGCTCGCCATCTTCCGCCTGCTGGCCGGCATCGGCATCGGGGGCGAGTGGTCCATGGGCGGCACCTTCGTCGCCGAGGAGTGGCCGGAAGACCGCCGCAAGGCCGGCGCCGGCTACATGCACACCGGCTACTACTTCGGCTTCTTCCTGGCCGCCCTCGCCAACTACTTCATCGGCGCGCGGTTCGGCTGGCGCTGGATGTTCGCGGTCGGCGGCGCGCCGGCGCTCCTCATCGGCTTCATCCGCTACGGCGTCCACGAGTCGGACGCCTGGACAACGCGCGCCGTCCGGCCGCGCATGCGCGAGGCGTTCGGCGCGCTCTTCTCGCCGCGCTACGCGCGGCGCACGGTGCTGAACTCGCTGTACCTCTTCGTCTCGATCGTCGGGCTCTGGGCCGGCTCGGTGTACGTCCCGGCGTCGGTCACCCAGATCGCGATGCGCGAAGGCTACCAGGCGGCCGCAGCCGCCCGACTCGCCTCCTACGGGACGATGCTGCTGTCGATCGGCACGATTCTGGGGTGCGTGGCGCTGCCGCCGCTCGCCGAGCGCTGGGGACGCCGGCTCACGCTCGGGGCCTACTTCGCGGTGATGCTGCTGTCGATCGCGATCGGCTTCGGCTACGTGTTCTACCTCGCGACCCACGCGCTCGGCTGGTTCATGGCGTGCCTCTTCGCCCTCGGCATCGGCGGGGCGAACTTCGCCATGTACACGCTGTGGCTGCCCGAGCAGTACTCGACGACGTGCCGGGCGAGCGCCTTCGCGTTCGCGACCTCGATCGGGCGCTTCGGAGGTGCGGGCATCACCTTTCTCGTCGGCGCGGGCGTGGCGCACTACCACACCATCGGGACGCCCGTGGCGATGACGGCGGCCGCGTTCGCCCTCGGCATGCTCCTCCTGCCGTTCGGCGAAGAAACGCGGGGCCGGCCCCTACCGGCTTAGCCACCAGGTCATCTTCACCGCCAGGGACCGGCTGCGGGTGCGCAGGATCTGCGGACGCGCGCCGGGCAGGCCGGTCTCCCATCCGTTGTTGTAGACGACGTAGAGATCGCTGCCGGGACGATAGATGTACCAGAACAGGACGTTCAGCGTCGCGAGGCGCCGATCGTCGTTGTACTGGACGAAGCCCTTCAGGAACAGGTCGGGCGTGAATGAATAGCTGACCCGCGTGCTCAGGGTATTGGTCACGTATCGCGCCACGCCCGGCAGCCGGATCCGGTTCTGCGTGTACGTGTTCTCGACGAGCAGCGTGTCGCGCGGGACGAGGTTCAGCTTGACGCTGTAGGTCTGCTTGTCGCCGCTGTAGTACCCGCCCAGATCGACCTCGGTGCCGCCGTAGACGCGCTTGCTCGAGTTCGACGAGTAGACGAGCCTGAGCGTGTTCCACGTGTACCCGCCGATCGGGATCGTGCCGTTCCCGAAGGACCAGTCAAACGGCAGGTAGTCGTAGTCGCGGTCGACGTAGGTCGTGATGTGCGAGCCGTCCTGCCGTTCGATCTCGAACGTGCCCTCGTCGGTGCGCGATTCGACCCGGCCGTCGTGGTTCTCGTAGTAGTCGAGCCGCGAGCCGAAGGTGAGCTGGCGGACGCCGCGCCAGTCCGGCCGTGGCGTCCAGGCGGCGGTCCCCTTCACGTTGCGGATGTCGACCCGCGGGATGAACCCCATCTCCGCGTCGAAGTGCCGCCCGACGTCGAGGTACGTCCCGCCCGCGTTGTACCGATCCGTCTTGTAGGCGAGGTCCACGGCGCCGGCGCGGTCGCGCTCGGTCGCGAGGGGCGACAGGGTCTGGGCGAACATGGCCGCGAGCGTCGTGTGATCGCCGAAGGCCAGGCCCGTGTCGACCCCGACGCTCCGGTTATAGGAGGAGCCGGCGCCGCCCTGACGATCGAGGAAGATGGCGCCGATCGACGACTTCGCGAGGATGTTGCGCTTGACGCGCAGAGCCGTGTAGTTCGCGCGGTCGATCGAGAGGGCGTCGCCGGCGTCGCCGGCCACCGTCGCGCGGTCGGTCTCGATGTTCAGCATCCCGATCGTGTACGGCCCGACGCGCCCCGTCGCCTTGCCGCCGCCGACGATCGGCACCTCGCGGCCGTCGTGCAGCCCGATGCGCCGGCTGTAGAAGAGCGCGAGCAGCCCGGGCCCGCCGTCGTTCTCGCCGCCCGAGAAGCCGACGCCGGTCCGGCCGTAGTCGAACACGCCGGCGCTCTCGGTGAAGAACTGCCGCTTCTCGGGGAAGAAGAGGCTGAAGCGCGAGAGGTTCACCACCTCCTGATCGGCCTCGACCTGCGCGAAGTCGGTCTTGTAGGTGACGTCGGCCGTCAGCGTCGACGTGAGGCCGAGCCGCAGGTCGAAGCCGAAATGGCGCTGGAAGTCGGTCGGCGTCCCGGCGTCGTAGTCGCGCGCCGCGGCCGGCGCCGCGAAGGGGACGAACTCGAGCCGCCGCCGCGGCATCAGATCGTGCAGCCCGGTCAGCAGGCCGGCCCGGGACAGGTTGGCAAAGCCCGTGGTGCCCCACTCGCGCGGAAAGGGCACCCAGTAGGTCTCTTCGTGCTTGCGCAGGATGATGCGGCAGACGTTCAGTCCCCACACCGTGTCGCCGGGGCCGCCCTTGAAGCGCAGTTGGCTGAGCGGAATGGCGATCTCGGCGTACCAGCCGCGCGCGTCGCGGCTCGTCTTCGACTGCCAGACCGCGTTCCAGTCGTAGTTGATGGTGCGCCCGTTCTCGACGCTGTTCGCGTCCTTCCGAGCACCGAGCGGGTTGGTGCTGAAGTAGAACGCGTTCCGGTGATCGTGGAAGGTGTCGAGGTCGATCTTGACGGCGTCGCCCTTGCCCAGTCCGGAGTCGCGCTTCATCTCGCTCGCGATGACGCCGTCCGGGTCGTCGTCGTACGCCCAGATGCCGAAGAAGAGCCTCCGCTCGTCGTACAGGATGCGGAACTCGGTCCGCTCGGTCGACGGCATCCCGAAGGCCGGCTCGCGCTGGATGAACCGGCCCTGCGGCGGCGCCAGCGCCCACGCCTCGTCGTCGAGCCGGCCATCGATGACCGGCGCCCGACCCCCGGGCACCCTCGCCGCGATGGCGCGGAAGGTCTCCGGGTCGATGGCGTTGATGTCGATCGGCCTGGCGGCGGGATCGGGCGCGGCTCCCTTGCCGTTGCCCTGCGCGCGCGCCGGCGCGGCCGCGGCGGCGAGCACGACCAGGATGATTGCTGGACCAAGAATGGCCGCCAACCCGCGCATGCGCGCCGATTCTACCCCGATCGGCCGGCCGGCGCCTCCGAGACCGCGACGCGGCCCGCGTCGAGGGTGACGATCCAGTCGGCCAGCCGGCCCGCCTCCTCGACGTCGTGCGTCACGTACAGCATGGGCACCTGCAGCTCGTCGCGGACGCGCTCGAGCGACGGCACGATGCGCCGGCGGCGCGCCAGGTCCACGGCCGCCAGCGGCTCGTCGAGGAGCAGCAGCGCGGGTGCCGACATCAGCGCCCGCGCGACGGCCACCCGCTGCCGCTCGCCGCCCGACAGCCCGGCGACCGGCCGGTCGACGAGCGCCTCGATCTCGAGGAGCGCCGCGACGCGGTCGAGGGAGGGCACCACGCGCCCGAGGGCGTCGGCGCGCACCGCCCCGTACAGGATGTTCCGCCGCACGTTCATGTGCGGGAAGAGCAGCCCCTCCTGCGGGACGTAGCCGACGTGCCGATCGCGCACCGGCAGGTCGACGCCCTCGGCCGACGCGAACAGCACGCGATCACCGACCGCAATCCGGCCGCGCCGCGGCGTGCGCAGCCCGGCCACGGCTTCGAGGACGGTCGTCTTGCCGGAGCCGGACGGCCCCACCAGCGCCACGACCCGTCCGTCCACGCGCTCGTCGATCGACAGGGCGAACCCGCCCTGCACCAGGTCAAACTGGAGCGCGATCATGGCGGGAGGTCACCAGGTAGTTCGTGAGGAGGACGGCGAGGAATCCGATCGCCACCGAGAGCGCCAGGAGGAGCATCGCCTCGTGATCCTGGCCCGCCTCGGTCAGCGTGAAGATGGCGACCGCCAGCGTGCGGGTGCGCCCCGGAATGCTGCCCGCAATCATGATCGTCGCGCCGAACTCGCCGACGGCGCGCGAGAACGCCAGGAGCGCGCCGGCCGCGATGCTCCGCGACGCCAGCGGCAGGCTGATGGTGAAGAAGACGCGCCACGGCGTGGCCCCGAGCGTCTCGGCGACGTCCTCGTACCGGCGGCTCACCTGCTCGAATCCCGCCCGCGCCGTGCGCACGAAGAGCGGCAGCCCCATCACGGCCATCGCCAGCACCACGGCCTTCCAGGTGAAGACGATGTCGAGGCCGGCCCGCGACAGGTACCGCCCGATCGGCCCTTCGCGGCCGAACAGCTTGAGCAGGATGAGGCCGGTGGCGACCGGAGGCATCACGAGCGGCAGCGTCACGAAGGTGTCCACGAAGACGCGGCCGGGAAACCGCCGGCGTGCGAGCAGCCACGCCAGCCCGAGACCGACCGGCAGCATGACGAGCGTCGCGAGGGAGGCCACGCCGAGCGTGAACAGGGCGATCGGCCACATCGCGCGGTCCATCAGTCCGCGGGCTCGAACCCGAAGCGCCTGAAGATCGCCTGACCCTGCGCACTCGTCAGGAACGCGAGGAAGCGGCGGCCGCCCTCCGGATTCTTTCCGCCGCTCGTGACCGCGCCCGGATAGCGGATGGCCGGCGTCAGATCGGCCGGCACCCGGTAGGCGACCGCGGCGCGCCGCGCGAGAGCGGCATCGGTCGCATAGACGAACCCCGCGTCGGCGTTGCCCGTTTCCACGGCCGCCAGCGCCGCACGCACGTTGACGGTCGGCACCAGCCGCGCCTGCAGCCGGTCCCACAGGCCGACGCGCTCGAGATATCCCCTGGTGTACACGCCGACCGGCACGGCCGTCGGGTCGCCGACGGCAATCGTCGCGAACGCCGGCGTCGCCAGCTCGGCGGGGCCGCTCAGCGTGCGGGCGCGCGAGGCCGGCACGATGACGACGAGCCGGTTTCTCGCCAGCGTGACGCGCGAACCGGGTGCGACGAGCCCGGCGCGCTCGATGGCGTCCATCTGCGCCTCGTCGGCGCTGCAGAAGAGGTCGGCCGGCGCGCCCTGCGCGATCTGTCGTGCCTGGCTGTTCGAGGCGCCCACGTTCACCAGGACGCGTGCGCCGTGCGCCCGCTCGAACGCCGACGCGGCGTCCTCGAGGACGTTGGTGAGGCTGGACGCGGCGAAGACCACGACCGGCTCGGCCGCCGCGACGGGGCGCGCCCACCCGAACGCCACGGCCGTCAGGGCGCCCAGGGCGGCGATCGCCAGCCGGCGCCGGGTCGCCGGGAGTCCATGCCACATCGTTCACAATTTAGTATGATTTCGTCTGAATCACAAAGCGGATTGGGACGACTATGCAGCTTCTGACGGTGAGGCAGGCGGCCGGGCGGCTCGGCGTCGGGTACTCGACGCTGAAACAGTGGATCTACCAGGGACGCGTCCGGACCCGCACCACGACCGGCGGCCACCACCGGATCGCCGACACCGAGGTCGACCGCCTGCTGGCACCGGCGACACCCTCGCCCGGCCGCGGTGCTCCCCGAGCCCACCCCGGGGCGGCCATCGTCGCGCTGAGCGGGCGCAATCAGCTGCGCGGCTTCGTCGACGAGGTGCGGATCGAAGGGCTGCTGGCCCAGGTCCGGCTGCGCATCGGCGACCAGTACCTCACGGCGGTCATCACCCGCGACGCGGTCGACGAGCTGCGGCTGCGACGCGGCGACGATGCGCTGGCGGTGATCAAGTCGACCGAAGTCATGGTGGCGCGCGAGGCGGGACACGACGCGCCCCTGAAGCGGCGCCCCGTCAGCCGGCGCTCCCGGCGTTGACACCCCGCATGACAATCGGCTACCCTCGTCGCCTGATGTTTCGATTTCACCATCGCGCGCAGCACCACGGCCCCCATCCGGGACGGAGTTGCGTGTGATCTAGGATTCGAAGCTCGAGCGCGTCCAGAAATCAGGCAACCCCGCCCCGACCGGCGGGGTTTTTTGTTTCAAGGCCCACGATGGACTTCACCAAACTCGATGGCTTGATCCCGGCGGTCGTTCAGGACGCGGCCAGCTCGGAAGTGCTCATGGTCGGCTTCATGAACGAAGAGGCGCTGGCCGCTACGCGCCGGACCGGCTTTGCCACCTTCTTCAGCCGCACCCGCGGCACCTTGTGGATGAAAGGCGAAACGTCGGGCAACCGGCTCGAGGTGCTCGAGGCGCTGGTCGACTGCGACGAGGACACCCTGCTCCTGAAGGTCAGGCGCCTCGGCGACGGCAACGTGTGTCATACGGGACAGCGGACCTGCTTCTCCCGACCGCTCGATCGGCAGGACGGGCCACGCGGTGAGTAGACGATGACGCTGAAGCTCGGCATCCCGAAGGGTTCGCTGCAGGACGCGACGATCCAGCTCTTCGCCCGCGCCGGCTTCAACCTGTACGTCAGCTCGCGCTCCTACTTCCCCGCCGTCGACGATCCCGAGATCGAGTGCATGTTGATCCGCGCGCAGGAGATGGCGCGCTACGTGTCGGACGGCGTGCTCGACGCCGGGCTGACGGGGCAGGACTGGATCGCCGAGCACGAGCTCGGAGACGGCACGACGGGCGTGCTGACGAACGTCGCGGATCTCGTCTACGCCAAGCAGAGCTTCGGCAAGGTGCGCTGGGTCCTCGCCGTCCCGGAGGACTCGCCGTACCGATCGTTGCCTGATCTCGAGGGCCGGACGATCGCGACCGAGCTGGTCCGCGTGACCCGCCACTACTTCTCGCGGCAGGGCGTCGCGGCGAATGTCGAGTTCTCGTGGGGCGCCACCGAAGTCAAGCCGCCGATGCTCGCCGACGCGATCGTCGAGGTCACCGAGACCGGGTCGTCGCTGCGGGCGAACCGCCTTCGCGTCATCGAGACCGTGATGGAGTCGAACACCCAGCTGGTCGCCAACCGTACGGCCCTGGCCGACGCCTGGAAGCGGACGAAGATCGAGAACGTGGCCCTGCTGCTCAAGGCGGCGATCGAGGCGCAGGGGCGCGTCGGGCTGATGCTCAACGTCAGGCGGAGCGATCTCGGCGGCGTGCTGGCGCTTCTCCCGGCGCTGCAGCGGCCGACGATTTCGGCGCTGAGCGACGAGGAGTGGGTCGCCGTCAACACGATCATCGAGGAGCGCACCGTGCGCGACCTGATTCCGAAGCTCAAGTCCGCGCGCGCGCAGGGCATCGTGGAGTACCCCTTGAACAAGATCGTCCTGTGATGCTCCGGACCCCGAAGAGATGACGCTGCGCATCGTCGAGGCCACCAACCGACGCGCGATCGAGCGGCTCCTGGCTCCGCGGCGCGCCGCGGACCGGCGCTTCGACCGCCAGGTCCGCGCCATCGTCGGACGCGTGCGGGACGATGGGGAAACGGCGCTCGTCCGGCTCGCGCGGCGCTTCGATCGGGTCGCCCCGCCGCTCGAGGTGAGCCCGGCCGAGATGCGCGCGGCCGCCGCCACGGTGTCCCTGCCGGTGCGCAGGGCCATCGCCCGCGCCGCGGCGAACATCGCGCGCGTGGCGTTCCGCCAGATCCCGAGGCACGCCGACGTGCAGGTCGCGCCGGGCGTCGCCGTCGAGCAGCGTGTCGAACCGCTGGCTTGCGTCGGCTGCTACGTCCCCGGCGGGCGGTTCCCGCTGCCCTCCTCGCTCCTGATGACCGCGGTGCCCGCGCGGGTCGCCGGCGTGCGGGAGATCGTCGCCGTCTGTCCCCGTCCGGAGCCGGCGGTGATGGCGGCGGCGCTCGAAGCCGGCGTGACGCGGCTCTTCCGCGTGGGCGGCGCCCACGCCGTGGCCGCCCTGGCGTACGGGACGGCGACGGTTCCCCGCGTGGACAAGATCGTCGGACCCGGCAATCGCTGGGTGGCTGCGGCCAAGGCCATCGTCGCCGCCGACTGCGCGATCGACTTCTTCGCCGGGCCGACCGAAATCGTGATCGTCGCCGGCGGCGGCCGCGCGTCGTGGATGGCCTCGGATTCTGGTGGCCCAGGCGGAGCACGATCCCGACGCCCGGTCGATCCTGATTACCTGGAACCGGCCGCTCGCCGAGCGCGTGGTCCGCGCGGTCGCCGGCGCGTCCGAGCGAGGCGCGGTGTCGCGGCTCGCCCGCCAGTCGCTGGCCGCCCACGGCGCCGTTGTCGTGGTCGGGACGGCGCGCGAGGCGATGGCGCTGGCCAACCGGATGGCGCCGGAGCATCTGGTGCTCGATCGCGAGGCGCTCGCCCGGGGGCCGCTCGTCGCCGGCGCGGTCTTCGTCGGGGCTTATACCGCGCAGGCGGCCGGCGACTACGCGACCGGCTCGAATCACGTGCTGCCGACCGCGGGCGCCGCCCGCGCGCGCGGCGGGCTGAGCGCGGCCGACTTCGTCCGGGTGATGGCGGTCCAGCGCGTGACGCGCGACGGCCTCGCGCGCCTCGCGCCGACCATCCTGGCGCTCGCGCATGCCGAGGGCCTCGTTGCACACGCCGCGTCAATCCAGGCGCGGCTCACGCGAACCACCGCTCAGCCCTGAGCCTTCCACGCCATGACCCACTACCAGAAACCCCCGGAGCTCTACGACGGTCTGCGGCTCCACCAGAACGAGAACACCGGCGGCTGTTCGCCGCGGGTGGTCGAAGCGCTCGCGCGGCTCCGGCCCGAGACGATCGGCTTCTACCCGCCCTACACGGCGGCCACCGACGCGTGCGCGCGGTATTTCGGCGTGACGCCGGACCATCTCGCGCTCACCAACGGTCTCGATGAAGGCATCATGGCCACGGCGGTCTCGGCGCTGCGGCCGCCGGCGGCCGGCGGCCGGCAGGCCGACGTCATCGTGCCCGAGCCGGCGTTCGAGATCTATCGGTTCGACACCGCGACCGCCGGCGGGCACCTGGTCCAGGTGCCGCCGAACCCGGATTTCGTCTTCCCTCTGGACGAGGTGCTCGCGGCCGTGACGTCCGCGACGCGCATCGTGTTTCTCACGAATCCGAACAACCCGACAGGGGTCGCCGTGCCGATCGACGCGATCCGCGCCGTGGCGCGGGCCGTGCCGGACGAAGCGATCGTCTTCGTCGACGAGGCGTACGCCGAGTTCGCCGGCGCCACGTTCATCCCCGAACTGCCGCGGTACCCGAACGTCATCGTGGGACGCACGTTCTCCAAGGCGTTCGGCCTCGCCGGCCTGAGAATCGGCGGCCTCATCGGCGCGCCGGGGGTCCTCGACCCGATCCGCCGCGCCATACCCGTCTACAGCGTCAACCTCGCCGCCGTCGTCGCCGTCCAGGCGGCGCTCGAGGACCTCGATCATCTCCGCTGGTACCTGCAGCAGGTGGCCGAGTCGAAAGCGCTGCTGTACGAGGCCTGCGATCGGCTGGGCCTGAAGTACTGGAAGAGCGCGGCGAATTTCGTGCTGGTCCACGCGGGCAGGCGCACGCCGGCGCTGGTCCACGGCGCGGCCGAGCGCGGCGTGTACATCCGCGATCGATCGACCGAGCCCGGGTGCGCCGGCTGCATCCGCATCGGCACCGGCGTCGTGGAGCACACCAGGCGCGGCATCGCGGTGATGGAAGAGGTGCTGTGCGCCGCGCGGTAATCGACCGGCGCACGTCCGAGACGCGGATCGCGCTGGCGCTCGGCCTGGACGGAGGCGGGCGGTACCGGGTGCGAACCGGGATCCGCTTCCTCGATCACATGATGGAGGTCGTGGCGCGTCATGGCGCGTTCGACCTCCGAATCGACGCCCACGGCGACCTGGACGTCGATCAGCATCACACGGTCGAGGACCTGGGCATCGCGTTCGGCGAGGCTGTGTCATCCGCGCTCGGGAGCCGCCGCGGCATCAATCGCGCCGGGTACTTCCTCATGCCGATGGACGAGACGCTGGCCGTGGCCGCCGTCGACCTGGGCGGGCGCCCGCACGCCGTCGTGAAGCTGACCCTGAAGGTGACGCGCGTCGGCGACCTGCAGAGCGAGCTGGTGCACGACTTCTTCGAGGGCTTCGCCGTCGGAGCCCGTGCGAACGTGCACGTGGGCGTCCTCTACGGACGGTCGAGTCACCATCAGGTCGAAGCGCTGTTCAAGGCGTTCGCGCGCGCGCTCCGCGTCGCCTGCGCCCGCGACCGGCGGCTCGCGCGCATGCTGCCGACAACGAAAGGGCTGCTGTAGCCGGGTGGCTGCCCGACACGCGATCCGGAGCGTCAGCGACGGCTGCGGGCGGGGGTGGGACCCCGCGGGAGATTGAGAAGCGTGATCGCCCTGGTCGATTACGGCGCCGGCAACCCGACGTCGGTGAAGAAGGCGCTCGCCTCGCTCGGCGCCGACGTGTACGTGCCCGCCACGCCAGACGCGCTGGCCACGGCCCACGCGGTGATCGTGCCGGGCGTGGGCCATTTCAGCACGACGCGGGCGCTCGGACCGGACTGGATCGAGGCAATCGTCGCCGTCATCGGCGAGGGCCGGCCGCTGCTCGGCATCTGCGTCGGCATGCAGTGGCTCTTCGAAGGCAGCGAGGAAGCGCCGGAGCAGCCCGGGCTCGGACTCGTCTCGGGCCGCTGCTTCCGGCTGCGCGGCGGCTCGCCGCCGCGGACGCTCAAGGTGCCGCACGTCGGCTGGAACAGCCTGACGCCGACCCGCGATGCGGCCCTCCTCGACGGCATCCCGCCTGGCGCGCAGGTGTACTTCACGCACAGCTACGCCGCGCCGGTGACGGGCGACACGGCGGCCGTGACCGAGCACGGCGAGCCGTTCGCGGCCGTGGTCGAGCGGGGCAACGTCGCCGGCGTGCAGTTTCACCCGGAGAAGTCGGGCCAGGTCGGCCTGCGCGTCCTGCGCAACTTCCTCGAGTTGGCGTGAGCGCCGTGCTGTCCAAACGCATCATCGCCTGCCTCGACGTGCGCGACGGCCAGGTCGTCAAGGGGGTGAACTTCGAGGGGCTCCGCGCGGCCGGCGACCCCGCCGCGCTCGCCCGTCGCTACAACGAGGAGGGCGTGGACGAGCTCGTGATCCTCGACGTCACCGCGACGCTGGAGCGGCGGCGCGCCGTGGCGGAAACGATCGGCCGGGTCGCGCGCGAGCTCTTCATTCCGCTCGCCGTCGGCGGCGGCATCCGCACCGAGCACGACGCGGCGGCCGCCATCGAGGCGGGCGCGGACAAGGTCAGCCTCAACACGGCCGCCCTCGCCGAGCCGTCGCTCATCACCCGCCTCGCGGACCGCTACGGCAGCCAGGCGGTCGTCGTGGCGATCGACGCGAAGACGACGGACCGACGCTTCCCGGTCTACGCACGAAGCGGCAGCGCCCCTGCGGAACGTGACGCCGTCGAATGGGCGCGGGAAGCCGAAGGACGCGGCGCCGGCGAAATCCTGCTCACCTCGATCGATCGCGACGGCACCAGAGCCGGGTTCGACTGCATCCTGACGTCGGCCGTCTCGCGTGCGGTCTCCATTCCGGTCATCGCCTCGGGGGGCGCCGGGAACCTGGACGATTTCGTGCACGTCTTCACCGATGGAGCCGCCGATGCCGCCCTCGCGGCGTCGATCTTCCACGACGCGGAGACCAGCGTGCACGCGCTCAAGGAACACTTGCAGCGGCAGGGAATCCCGGTGCGGCTATAGATCGCATCCATGCTCATTCCATCGATCGATTTGAAGGGCGGCGCCGTCGTCCAGCTCGTACAGGGCGAGCGGCTCGCGATCAAGGACGACGACGTGTTCGGCTGGGTGCGGCGCTTCGCCGCCTGTCCGAAGGTCCAGGTGATCGATCTCGATGCGGCGACGGGCGCCGGCGACAACCTGGCGCTCGTCCGCCGGATTGCCGGTCAGCTGTCCTGCCGCGTCGGCGGCGGCATCCGGACCATCGAACGCGCCCGGGACGTCCTCGCAGCCGGCGCCCGCCAGGTCATCCTGGGCTCGTCGCTGTTCAAGGACGGCGCGCCGGATTCTCGCGTTCGCCCGCGCGCTCGCGGAGGCCGTCGGTGTGGAGCGCGTCATCGCGGCCGTGGACAGCCGCGGCGGGCACGTGGTCGTTCACGGATGGAGGACCGCGCTGCCCCTCACCGCGGTCGCGGCGGTGCGGGCCCTCGAACCCTACTGCGGCGAGTTCCTGTACACCCACGTCGAGACCGAAGGGCTCATGGGCGGCACCGATCTCGAGGCGGTGCTCGAAGTGCGCCGGGCGACCGACCGCCGCCTGTCGGCCGCCGGCGGCATCACGACCGAGCGGGAAATCGACCTCCTCGGCTCGCACGGCGTGGACGCGGTCGTCGGCATGGCGATCTACACCGGGAAGCTGACTCTCCAGCGCACGGGTGAACCCGATTGATCGTTTTCCCGTCCAACGGGACATGCGACACGCCGTGCTCGCTTTCGCTGTTTGTGCGCTCGCGATGCCGGCGGCCCGGGCGGTCGCGCAGGAAACCGAGCACGTCAGCCGGACCGTCGCGCTGGCGCCTGGCGGGACCCTCCGCCTCAGGAACTTCTCGGGCCACGTCGTGATCACCGGCTCGGACGAGCCGCAGGTCGTCGTCGATGCCGTCCGGCGGGCGAGCCGGGACCGCCTCGACCGCATCACGCTCGACGTTCACCTCGAAGGCTCGACCGTCGTCGTGGACGCGAACCACAAGGCCTCGTCATGGGCCGACTGGGGGCACAACAACGTCGTCGAAACGGACCTCGACGTACGGGTGCCGCGCCGCACCGATCTCGACGTCAACGCCTTCAGCAGCCCGGTCGACGTCAAGGGCGTGGAGGGCGCCTGCCGCCTGCATACCTTCTCGGCTCCCATCCGGCTGGACGACCCGAGCGGGTCGGTGGACGCGCACACCTTCAGCGGATCGGTCGAGATTCGGGCGCGGGTTGCGGCCGATCGACAGTCCATCGCCGTCGACACCTTCAGCGGGAGCATCAGTCTCCGCGTGCCGCAGGACGCGCAGGGCACCGTCAGCTTCCGCTCCTTCAGCGGTCATCTCACCTCCGACATCCCCCTGACGCTCGACGGCACCGGAAGCCGCCGATCGCTGACGGGACGGCTCGGCAGCGGTGGGGGGGCCACGTTTCGCATCAAAACGTTCAGCGGCGATCTGCGCATCAATCGCTGAGCCGCCAACACGGCAGGCTTCCTTGCCAAGTTCTTGATACAATAGGTGTTTGTCTCTTCAGGAGAAGAGGCACGCATTGTATTTGTGAGTACAGCAGCCTACGCCGGCCTCGACATGAGCCGCCGCGCCGCGCTCTCCACGACGGCGCGCATTGCCACCGACGGCAAGTTTTTGCGCGCCGGCGATGAGCGATTCCTCGTCAAGGGCGTCACCTACGGGACCTTTGCGCCCGATTCCGACGGGTATCAGTTGCCGCCGCCGGGCCAGGTCGACGAGGACTTCCGCCTGATGGCGGAGCTCGGGATCAATACGGTCCGCGTCTATACGCCGCCGCGCCGGGACCTGCTCGACCAGGCGGCGCGCTGGGGGCTGCGCGTCCTGGTCGGCGTCCCGTGGTCGCAGCACGTGGCGTTCCTCGACGACCGCCGCCTGCGCCGCAGTATCCGGACGGAGATCGCGGCGCGCGTCGCCGAGCTCGGCGACCACCCGGCCGTGCTGATGTTCGCGCTCGGCAACGAAATCCCGGCGGGCGTCGTGCGCTGGCACGGCCGTGTCCGCGTGGAGCGCTTTCTTCGCGAGCTGTATCAGGACGCCCGGAGCGCTGCGCCCGACTGTCTGTTCACGTACGTGAACTTCCCGCCGACCGAGTTCCTCGATTTGTCGTTCCTCGACGTCTGCGCGTTCAACGTGTACCTGCACCGGGAAGCCGAGCTGCGCGCGTACCTGGCGCGCCTCCAGCACGTCGCCGGGCACAAGCCGCTCCTGCTGGCCGAGGCGGGCGCCGACAGCATCCGGGAGGGCGAGCGCGGACAGGCCGACATCACCTCGATGCACGTGCGTGCGGCGTTCGAGGAGGGCGCGTGCGGCGCGGTGGCGTTCGCCTGGACCGACGAATGGTGGCGCGGCGGGCATCCGGTCGACGACTGGGCCTTCGGGCTGGTCGATCGCGACCGCCGGCCGAAGGCGGCGGCGGCCGCGGTCGCCGGCGCCTTCGAGCAGGCGCCGTTCCCGCAGGAGGCGCGGCGGACCTGGCCGCGCGTGTCGGTCGTGGTCTGCGCCTACAACGCCGCCGAGACGCTCGAGGACAACCTGCGCTCGCTCGAGCGGCTGACCTACCCGGACTACGAAATCATCCTGGTGAACGACGGCTCGAAGGACCGGACGGGCGAGATTGGCCGGCGGCACGAAAAGGTCCGCGTCGTCGACATTCCCAACGGCGGCCTGAGCGCCGCGCGCAACGTGGGGCTCGCCGCGGCGACGGGCGAGATCGTCGCCTACACCGACGCCGACACGCGCGTCGACCCCGACTGGCTCACGTTCCTCGTCCAGCCCTTCCTCCGGTCCAATGTGGTCGGCTCGGGGGGACCCAACGTCGTGCCGCCCGACGACCGGCCGATGGCGCAGTGCATCGCGCGCGCGCCGGGCGGTCCGACGCACGTGCTGCTCGACGATCGCACGGCCGAGCACGTGCCCGGCTGCAACATGGCCTTCCGGCGCGACGCGCTGGTTGCGATCGGCGGGTTCAACCCGATCTACCTCCGCGCCGGCGATGACGTCGACGTGTGCTGGCGGCTGCAGGCGCGCGGCTGGCGGATCGGGTTCGCCGGCTCGGCGCTCGTCTGGCACCACCACCGTGGGACGGTGAAGGCGTACTGGAAGCAGCAGGTGGGCTACGGCGAGGGCGAGACCTGGCTCATGGCGCACCACCCCGAGAAGTTCCTCGACGGGCACATGCTCTGGCACGGGCGGATTTACAGCCCGCTGCCCTTCGTGCGCTCATTGTGGGGAACGAAGATCAACGCCGGGGTCTGGGGAACGGCCGCCTTTCCTTCGGTCTATCGCACCGACGTCCATCCGTTCGCCTTTCTGCCGCACTCCATCAAGTGGCAGGTGCTCTCCTTCGTGCTGATGCTGATCGGAGCGGGAGTCGCCGCCACGGGCCTGCACCAGTGGGCGGCGGCGCTGCTGCTCGGCAGCGGGCTCGTGGGGCTGGCGTTCACGGTCGCCAAGAACTTCGCCTACGCGCGCCGCTCCGAGATGGACTCGCTCCCCGGCGCCCGGCGGCGGCTGCCGCGCATGTGGTACCGCGCGACGGTCGCGTTCCTGCACTTCCTGCAGCCGCTCGCGCGGCTGCGCGGCCGCATCCAGGGCGAGCTGTCGCCGCCGGCGGTCGAAACGCTGACCGTCGTCGAGCCGCAGACGAGCCGCGGGCCGAGGCCCTCGGGGCGCGAGGCGTGGCGGGCCCTGCTGCTGCTCTCCGGGAGCGTCACCGAGGATCGGTTCTGGAGCGAGACGTGGACGTCGGCCGACCGCGTGCTGGCGCAGCTGACCGACTGGCTGCGGCGCTCGCGGGCGGTCCGCGCGATCGAGATTGACGAAGGTTGGTCCGACGACCGCGACGTGAGCATTCCGATTGGCCGGTGGGCCTGGCTCGACGTCCGCGCCCTCGTCGAGGATCACGGCGCCGGCAAGGGCCTGCTCCGCGTCAGCACCCATCTGCGGCCGAAGCTCGTCGGCGTGATCAGCGGCACCGCGCTGGGCGCCGCGCTCCTGACGGCCGCGAGCGCGGGTGTCACGCTCCGCTGGCCGGTACCGGGCGCGGTCGCCGCCCTGTTGACGCTGATCATCATCGCGTTCGCGTCGTGGCGGACGGCGCAGGGCACGGCCATCCTGCGGCGCGGGGTGGAACGCGTCGCGCTCGACGCGGGGATGATGGCCCTGCCGTCGGGCCCGGCCCGGGCCCCGCTCGTCGCGCCGTCGCTCCTGCGCACCTACGGCCTCAGGAGCGCCATCGTGTTCGTGCTGTGGATTCTGGCGCTCGGCTCGGGCACCTTCATCCTCCGCGAAGCCGCGACGGCCGCGGTCATCGGCGCGAAGAAGGGGTATGCGGGCGACAACGGGCCCGCGATCTCGGCCTGGCTCGACACGCCCGGCGGGATCGCGATCGCCCCGAACGGCGCCATCTATTTCGCCGACTCGAACAACGACGTCATCCGGCGCATCGACCCGAACCGAATCATCACGACCGTCGTCGGCAGCCACAAGACCGGGTTCTCGGGCGACAACGGCCCGGCGACCAAGGCCCAGCTGGACACACCCGACGGCGTCGCGATTGCGCCCGACGGCGACCTCGTCGTCGCCGACTCGCACAACGACCGCGTGCGCCGCGTCGATCGGCCGACCGGCGAGATCATCACGATCGCCGGCTCGGGCAGCAACGGCTACGACGGCGACGACAAGCCCGCGACCGAGGCCGCCCTCAACACGCCCAACGCGGTGGCCGTGGCGCCCAACGGCGACATCTACGTCGCCGACACGCTGAACTACCGCGTACGCATGATCGACCACGCCACCGGCCTCATCCACACGGTGGCCGGCGACGGCACCGCCGGCGAAAGCGGTCCGATCGGCGACGACGGCCCGGCCACGAAAGCGAAGCTGAACATGCCGAGCGACGTCGTCGTCGCGCCCGACGGCGACGTGTACATCGCCGACATGCACCATAACCGCGTTCGGAAGGTGGACGCGCAGACCGGCGTGATCACGACGGTGGCCGGCGACGGGTCGTTCGGCGCCGGCGGCGACGACGGTCCGGCGATCAAGGCGAGCCTGGCGGGGCCGGCCGGGATCGCGGTGGCGGCCGAGGGGCCCGGCCGGGTCACCCTCTTCATCGCCGATTTCTACAACGGCCTGGTGCGCGCGGTCGGGCCGGACGGTGTCATTCGCAACGTGAGCGACAAGGGGCGCGTTGCCTTCGGCGCGCCGTCACGCGTGGCCTTCGAGCCGAAGCAGGGCTGGCTCTACGTCGCCGACTCGAGCCGCGACCAGATCGTCGTCCTCAACATCCCGAAGGTCTCGCCGAAGCTGCTCAGCCGGGCGCCCGCGGCGAAGCCCCAGGCCACGCCGCCACGGAGGTCCGGGGAATGACCGGCTGGATCCTCACCTACCTCCGGCCGTACCGCGCCCGGGTCGTGCTCTTGGCGTTTCTCTCGGTCCTCGAGATCGGACTCGGCGCGCTGCAGCCCTGGCCGCTCAAGGTCGTGGTCGACAACGTCCTGCAGCATCGTCCGTTCCCGGCGCCCGTCGCGCGGTGGCTGGCGACGGTCACCGGCGGGAACGTCACGGCGCTGCTCGTCGTCGTGGTCGTGGCCGGCGTCCTGCTGCAGGTGATGAATCAGTTCGCGTCGATGTTCCACACCCAGGTGCAGGTGGACACGGGCCAGCGCATGGTCTACGACCTCAGGCTGCGACTGTTCCAGCACCTGCAGGCGCTCGGGCTGCACCATCACGTCAAGACGAGCACCGGCGACGCCGTGTACCGTCTGGAGACCGACGCCTACTCGATCGAGAACCTCGTCATGAGCGGGATGTTCCCGCTCGCCTCGTCCGTCATCACGCTCCTCGTGATGTTCGCCATCCTGCTGCGCCTCGACGTCACGGTGGCGCTGCTGTCGCTGACGGTCGTGCCCTTCCTCTACCTCTGCCTCCGCTACTACACGACGACGATGGTGTCGCGCGAGGAGCGGGTGAAGGAGCTCGAGTCGAAGCTGGTGGAGCGCCTGTACGAGGTGTTCGCGGCGATGCGGCTCGTGAAGAGCTTCGCGCGCGAGCCGTACGAGGCCGAGCGCTTCGGATCGACCGGCGACGAGGTGATGCGCGCGCGGATCAGCATCACCTGGCAGGAATCGTTCTTCTCGGTCGTCGTCAGCACGATCACGATCCTCGGCACCGCGCTCGTGCTCACTGTCGGCGGCATCCACGTCCTGCGGGCGGAGATGACCATCGGCGACCTGCTCGTCGTCATCGCCTATCTCGGCGCCGTGTACGGGCCGCTGTCGGCCATCGCGCACACCACCGGCCAGCTGCAGGGCGCGATCGCGGGCGCGCGGCGGGTCCGCAAGATGTTCGCGCTGCTCCCCGAGACGGCCGACGAGCCCGGCGCGATCGAGGCCGAGGCCGTCCGCGGCGACATCAGGTTCGACGGCGTCGGCTTCACCTATCCCGACGGCACGTCGGTGCTGCACGACATCACCTTCGAGGCGAAGCCCGGGGAGATGGTGGCGCTCGTGGGCCTGACCGGCGCCGGAAAGACGACGCTCGTCAGCCTGATCCCGCGCCTCTACCAGGCGACCGAGGGGCACGTCCTCGTCGACGGCGTCGACGTCCGCCAGTACCGGATTCGATCGCTGCGCGAGAAGATCGCGATCGTGCTGCAGGATCCGATGCTCCTGTCCGGCAGCATCGGGAACAACATCCGGTACGGCCGGCTCGACGCGACCGACGCGGAGGTGGAAGAGGCGGCGCGCGCCGCGCACGCGCACGACTTCATCATGCGGCTGCCGCGGGGATACCGCACCGAGGTCGCCGAGGCCGGGGGCGGGCTGTCTGGCGGCGAGCGCCAGCGCCTGAGCATCGCGCGCGCGGTGCTGAAGAACGCGCCGATCCTGATCCTCGACGAGCCGACCTCGTCGCTCGACGCGATCTCCGAGGAGATCGTGTTCTCGGCCATCCGGCGCCTGCGGACGAACCGGACGACGCTCGTCATCGCGCACCGCCTGTCGACCGTGCGCGACGCCGATCGGATCCTGGTGCTCGACGGCGGCCGCATCGCCGCGCAGGGGCGGCACGACGAACTGCTGCAGGCGAGCGACCTGTACCGCCGCATGTGCGCGCGCCTCACGGTCGGCAAGTCGCTCGACGAGCCCGAGACGGTGGACGAGCTGATCCAGGCGGCGAAGCAGTAGTGCGCATCCTGCTTGCGGGCATCATCGCCCGCTACCCGTTCGGCGGCGTGACCTGGTGCTCGCTGATGTACCTGCTGGGCCTGCGGGCGCTCGGGCACGACGTCTTCTACATCGAGGACACGGGCGAGTGCGTGTACGACCCCGTGCAGAACACCCGCGCGACCGATCCGGCCTACGGCACCACCTACATCCACGACGCGCTCGCCGGCGTCGGGCTCGGCGACCGCTGGACGTTCGTGAACTACGATGGGGGCTATCATGGCCGGAGCGCGGAGGAGGTGCGGCGCTACTGCGACGGCGCCGATCTCTTCGTGAATCTGTCGGGCGGGTCGTGGTTCTGGCGCGACGAGTACGCGCGGATTCCGAGGAAGATCTTCATCGACTCCGACCCGGCGTTCACCCAGCTGGCCATCGCGAAACAGGAGCCCTGGTACGTCGAGTTCTTCCGGCGGTTCGACCGGCTCTTCACGTTCGGCTCGAACATCGGCACCGCCGCGTCGCCCGTGCCGGTCGGCGAGTTCGAGTGGCGCAAGACCTGGCAGCCGGTCACGCTCGACGACTGGCGCACCGAGTGCGAGCCGCGCGACCGCTTCACGTCCATCATGACCTGGCAGATCGAGAGCTTCACCGACGTCGGCGGCAACAAGGATCAGGAATTCGTGCGGTACATCGACCTGCCCTCCCGCACGCCGCAGCGGTTCGAGCTGGCGGTCAACGGGCCGCAGCGGCTCCTGCGCGAGCACGGCTGGGAGACCGTCGACGCGATGCGCGCCTCGCGCACCCCGGCCGCGTACCGTGCCTTCATCCATGCGTCGAAGGCGGAATTCGGCGTCGCCAAGCATACCTACGTCGCCACGCGATCGGGATGGTTCAGCGACCGGACCGAATGCTACCTCGCGTCGGGCCGGCCGGCCCTGGTGCAGGACACCGGCTGGACGGCGCACCTGCCGTCGGGCGACGGACTGCTCGCCTTCACCGACCCGGACGAAGCGCTGGCCGGCATCGACGCGATCAACCGCGACTACCGCCGCCACGCGCGCGTGGCGCGCGAGATCGCCGCCGAGCACTTCGACGCCCGCCGCGTGCTGAAGAAGCTCGTCGACGAGGCATTCGCGTGACCGCGATGACGATCGCGCATATCGCTCCCGTGGCGACGACGATCCCGCCGCCGAAGTCGGGCTCCGTCGAGCAGATGACGTCGCTCCTCACCGAGGGGCTCGTCGCGCGCGGCCACGACGTCACGCTGTTCGCGACCGCCGATTCGACCACCGCCGCGAAGCTCCACGCCATCTACGCGCACGGCTACTGGCACGACGAGAACATGTGGCCGTGGGAGCTCTACGAGATGCTCAACCTCGCCGCGGCGGTCGAGCGCGCGCGCGACTTCGACGTCATCCACTACCAGGCGGCGTACTACCCGATGTCGCTCGCCTTCGCCCGGCTCTCGCCGACCCCGATCGTGCAGACGCTCCACCACTCGCCGAGCCAGGCCGAAGTCGCGCTCTGGTCGCGCTATCCCGAGGCGCCGTTCGTCGCCATCTCCGAGGAGCAGAAGCGGCTGCTGCACGGCCTCAATGTCTTCGACACGGTGCTGCACGGCATCGACACCGACGCCTTCACCTTCCAGGAGGTGCCCGACGACTACCTGCTGTTCCTCGGCCGCTTCACGGCCGGCAAGGGGGTGCTGCAGGCGATCGAGATCGCGCGGCGGGTCGGCATGCGGCTCATCCTCGCGGCTGCCGAGGACGACTTCTACCGCCAGCACGTCGCCCCGCATGTGGACGGCACGCGCGTCGTCTACCACGGCGAAGCGGACCATCCGGCCAAGGTGAAGCTGTACGGGGGCGCCCGGGCCCTGCTCTATCCCATCCAGGCGCGCGAGCCGTTCGGACTGGTCCTCGCCGAGGCGATGGCGTGCGGCACGCCGGTGGCCGCGCTCGACAAGGGCGCCGTGCGCGAGGTGGTCGACCAGGGCGTCACCGGCATCGTGTTCGACGATCTGGAGCAGATGGCGAATGAGATTGGCCGGGTCCTCGCGCTCGACCGGAGCCGGGTGCGCGAGCACGCCGTCGCCCGCTTCGGCGTCGACCGGATGGTTCGCGAGTACGAGGCCGTCTACCGCCGTCTGATCGAGGCGCACCGTGATCGGCGCTAGTCCGCCGCGCGCCGACCCGGCGGCCGGCGACGGGCAATCGCTCGCCGGCCGGACCGTCCTGGCCGTTTTCGCGCATCCCGACGACGAGTCGCTCGCATGCGGCGGGACGCTGGCGCGCGCCATCGACGCCGGCGCGCGCGTCGTGATGCTGTGCGGGTCCCGCGGGGAGCGCGGATCGGTCAGCGACCCGGCCCTCGTCGCCGGCGCCGACCTCGGCTCGGTGCGCGTCGCCGAGCTGCGCGAGGCGGCCGCCGTGCTCGGCCTGAGCGAGGCGACCGTGCTCGACCACCCCGACGGCGACCTGCGATGGGCCCACGTGGCGGCCTTCCACGAGCAGATCGTGGCGGCGATCGCGCGGACGCGACCCGACGCGGTCATCACGTTCGGCGAGGACGGCCTCTACTGGCACCTCGATCACGTGGGCGTGCACGAGCGGACCTACACCGCCGTCAGTTCGTTCGGTCCGTCCGCCCCTCCCCTCTACTACGTCACCCTGCCGCCGGGCGCGATTCGTCACGTCGTCGAGGCGGCGCGCCGGAAGGGCGGGGCGCCGCCCGACTCGGGCCTTTGGGGCATCGCGGCGAATGCGTTCGGCGAGCACGCCAAGCCCCCCTCGTTCACCGTCGACGTGCGGCCCTGGGCGGGACGCAAGCTGGCGGCGCTGCACTGCCATCGGACGCAGATGGGCCGCAACAACCCGCTCGCGTGGCTCGACGAGGCCGACGTCCGGCAGTGGCTGGGCAGCGAGCTCTTCCGGCGATCGCCGCTCGAGTCGAACGGCGCGCGCGCGCTCGAAACGCTCGCCGCGCCGTCGACCCACGTCGTCTGACCATGCGGCTCGAGACGCTGGACATCCTGCGTTGCCCGTACTGCGGCGGGCGCCTGGTGGTGGTCGATTCGCTGCCCCGTCGCGACGAGGGCGACGAGGTCCTCGACGCGACGCTCGCCTGTCATTGCTGCGTCTTTCCCGTGGTGGCGGGCATTCCGGTGCTGCACCTCGAGGCGGATGCCAAGCGGGCGCAGCAGCAGATCGAGAGCGGCCGCGGTGTGGAGGCCATGCGCACGCTGCTCGGCGTCGAGCCGGCCCGTGCCGGGGCGTTCGAAGCCCGCGCGGGCGCGCCCGGAGCGACCTACTGCGAGCTGGTGTCGGCCCTCGGCCCGAACTTCGAGGGCGGCTATTTCCTCTATCGGTTCTCGGACCCGACCTACCTCGTCGCCGACGCCGTGGTCCGGGCGGTCGCCGACGCGGCGATGGCGCCGGGCGGCCGCGCCATCGATCTGTGCGGCGGGTCCGGTCACTTGACGCGATCGCTGCTCGACGCGCGGTCGCTTCCGCCCTTCGTCGCCGACCTGCACTTCTCGAAGCTCTGGCTCGCCCGCCGGTTCACGGCCCCCGGGTGCGAGGCGGTGTGCTGCGACGCCAACGCGCCCCTGCCGTTCCGCGAGGCGGCGTTCGACGTGGCCGTCTGCTCCGATGCCTTCCACTACGTCTGGACCAAGCGCCTGTTCGCGTCGGAGATGACGCGGCTGGTCGGCGGCACGGGCGCCATTGCCGTCACCCACGCGCACAACGCCCGCCAGTGGAACCCGTCGGCGGGCATGCCGCTGCCGCCCGAGGCGTACGCCGATCTCTTCGCGCCGATGGCGCCGCGGCTGTTCGGCGAGCGCCGGCTGCTTCGCGACGTCGTTGAAACGGGAGCGGTCGATCTGTCTCGCCGCGAATCGGCCGAGGCGCTCGACGCCGAGCCCGCGCTGACGATCGTCGCCGCGGGGCGGGCCGACGTGTTTCGACGCGCCGCCGATCGGAGCCCGACGACGGTGCGCGGCGAACTGCGCCTCAACCCGCTGTACGACGCGACGCCGGACGGCGAATCGCTGATCCTGCGGCTGGCGTTCCCGTCCGCGGACTACGAGGACGAGTATGGGGCGTGCCGCGACTATCTGCC
Source organism: uncultured Acidobacteriota bacterium (assembly GCA_963840225.1). Lineage (GTDB taxonomy): Bacteria > Acidobacteriota > Vicinamibacteria > Vicinamibacterales > CAVVIG01 > JBLMXQ01. Next base: position 449,142 of record CAWIYH010000002.1, on the reverse strand, counting down.
GGCCGAGATCGCCGTCGAGCGCGCCGAGCGCGACGCGCTGGCCGAGGGGCGGCTGACGCCCGCCCTGGCCGGCCTGGTGCGCCGCCGCGTGGTCCTGGACCTCCCGAAGCGGTACTGCTGACGCCGGCCGGGCCGCCCCGGCCGTGTTACGTCGGCCCACGTATCGGTTACACTATTTCACGTAATGCAGAATCCCTTCGTGTACGGCGAGGTGGTGCCGGCCGCGGCGTTCGTCGACCGGGTCGACGAGCTCGGCCGCCTGGTCGGCGACCTGGCCGCCGGGCAGAAGGTCTTCCTGATCTCGCCCCGCCGGTACGGCAAGTCGTCGCTCATCCGGCAGGCGCTCGAGGCGATGGGACGGCGCGGGGCGCTCACGCTCGAGGTCACCGTCAGCAGCTTCAGCTCGTACGTCGCCTTTCTCGAGGGCTATGCGCGGGCGATTGCCGGCGTCGAGACGCGGTGGGATCGCGCGCGCGCCTGGCTGCGCGAGGCGGTCCGCTCGGCGCCCGCCGAGGTGCGTCCGGCGGTCGACGCGCTCGGAGGCCGGAGCATCGCGGTGTCCTTCCCCAGCGTCCGTTCCGGACGCGACGTGTCGCGCCTGGCGCAGGAGGTGTTCGCCCTGCCCGCGCGGCTCGCCGAGGCGCATCACCGCGGGGTCGTGGTGGCGCTCGACGAGTTCCAGGCCATCGCCGGCTTCGACGGCGGGTCGGTCGAGCACGCCTTGCGGGCGGCCGTGCAGCACCAGCGCGAGGTCGGCTACGTCTTCGCGGGATCGGAACCGAGCCTGATGGAGCGGATGCTCGGCCCGAAGCGGCCGTTTTACAAGGCCGGCCCCGTCATGCGCCTCGAGAAGATTCCGCCGGACGAGTTCGCCGCGTTCATCGAGATGCGGTTCGCGCGGTCGGGATTCCGCCCCGAGGCCGGCCTCGGAGCGGCGGTCGTCGACCTGGCCGGCAACCTGCCCTACGACGTGCAGCGTCTCGCGCACGAGACGTGGGACGAGGTGCGGGCGGCCGGAAGGCGCCGGGCGACCCTCGACGACCTGCACGCCGCGCTCGGGCGGCTGCTCGCCGAGCAGCACACCATGTTCGAGGCGATGTGGCAGCGGCTGACGCTGGGACAGCGGGCCGCGCTGCGCGCCGTCGTGCTCGAAGAGGGCCGCGAGCTCCTGTCGGCGGACGTCCGCACCCGCCACCGCCTCGGCGGCGCGTCCACCGTGCAGGCGGCGCTCGGCGCGCTGACGCGCGACGACCTGGTCGCGCGCGAGGGCGATCGGTACGCCGTCGTCGACTCGCTGCTTCGTGAATGGGTCGCGCGACGGACGTTCTAACTCGACCGGGATCGCCTGGCTCGTGCCTTGCTACGCTGAGACCGATGAGATCTCTTCGATGCGCCGTCGCCGCCGGCGCGCTGCTGCTGCTCCCGGCCACCGCACGCGCGCAGACGGAGGGCTGGCTCGCCCTCGGCGGCGGCGTGACGTACACGACGCCTGCCGACCCCGATTCGGCGACGAATCACACCGGGTTCGGCATCGCCTGGCGCCTCGGCCACGCGACGACCGGCCTGGGGTGGGCCTTCGGGTTCAACTGGTTTTCCACCGACGTCCTGCGCCCGGTCGGCAGCGTGTCGACGACGATCGGCGAGATGCACGTGCGTCCGTTCATGCCCGGCTACGGCTACACCTATGTGGCCGGCCCCGCCGCCATCACCGCCGACCTCATCGCAGGCTACGCGTTCGACTCGGTGAAGCTGTCGCCGACGGCGAGCGACGCCTATCGCGCGCGGCTCGGGGCGCAGACGGTCTCGGCCGACGTGTCGAACGCGTGGGTCGTGAAGCCGGAATTGAACCTGTGGCTGGATGTGAGCCGGACGCTCGGCCTCAACGTGAACTACGGATACATGGTCGCCCGCCCGACCCTGACGATTACGAGCACCCTGGGGACCGACAAGCGGAGCGTGAAGGCCGACATGTACATGTTGAAGATGGCGCTCGTGTACAAGGTCTTCTGACGCCCGCCCCTACTTCTGCACCCATCGCGCCAGATACAGCACGACGACCGCCCCGAACGTGGCCGTCGCAATCGATCCGATCAGGCCGGCCCACCGCAGCCCCAGCAGCGAAAACAGGATGCCGCCGACGACGGCGCCGACAACGCCGATGAGGATGTTCTTCAGGACGCCGAATCCGCGTCCCCGCATGAACAGCCCGGCAAGCCAGCCGGCGATTCCTCCGACGATGAGCGAGACGGCGAGGCTCGCCAGCCCGCCGACGATCTTGAAGCCCGCCCACACGATCACGATCGCCAGGACCAGCCACAGCACGACGTCCATCGCGTCTCCTTATGTCTCCTGACGTCCGGCTCCTGCGGCCGACGAAGCGGCGGCGCCCGTCGCGTCGGCCGGCGCCGACACGCAGACGCCGAGATCCCGCAGGAGACCGTCCCGAAGACCGTAGATCCAGCCGTGAATAGCGAGCGCTTGTCCCCGTCCCCATGCGTCGCGGACGACGGTCGTCTGGCTGACGTTGATCACCTGCTCCATCACGTTCAGCTCGCACAGCCGATCGTGACGGAGCGCCCCGATCGGCAACCGGTCGAGCTCGGCCCGATGCTTGCGGCCGACGTCCTGGACGTGCCGCAGCCAGTTGTCGATGAGACCCAAGGTCTGATCCCGCAGGGCGGCGAGCACCCCGCCGCACCCGTAGTGCCCGCACACGATGACGTGAGCGACCCGCAGGACGTCGACCGCATACTGGATCGTCGACAGGCAGTTGAGATCGGTGTGGACGACGACGTTGGCGACGTTGCGGTGGACGAACATCTCGCCGGGCGGCAGCCCGACGATCTGGTTGGCCGGCACGCGGCTGTCCGAACACCCGATCCACAGGTACCGCGGCGCCTGCAGCCGCGACAGGCGGCTGAAGAATTCGGGATCCTGCCTGGTCATCCCGGCCGCCCAGGCGCGGTTGCTTGCGAGCAGATCGTCGAGAACGGCCATCTACTTCAGTTTGCTCATCGCGACCGATCGCGCGAAGGCGTTGTTGATGCTGTGAGCGGTCGAGTCCGTCACGCGCTGGTACAGCTGCCGCGCGCGGCCGGCCTCGCCGACGAGCTCGAACGCCTGCCCGAGCAGCACCTGGATGAACGGGTCCTTCTGATCGGCCTTCTGCAGCGCGTCGATCGCTCCAGGAAAGTCCTTGAGATAGAAGGCGACGTAGCCCGTCAGGTACGGCAGCTGAATCGCCTGCTCGGGGTTGTCGCCCTTCGCCACGATCGCCTCGACCGCGGCGACCTGGGCGTGCGCTTCGTCGGCCCGTCCGCGGCGCGCGGCGATTCGGGCGCGGGCGTGCGCCCAGCGGAGATCGGCGAGGTCGAGCTCGGCGGCCGGCAGTCCCGGCTGGCGCCGCGCGGTCTCGTAGCCGGTCTGGTACCACGTCTGCGCGTTCGCCAGGTCGCCGGACTCGAGGTAGATGCGCCCCAGGGCGTTGGCCGTCTCCGAGGCGCCCTGGAGGTTGCCCCTGGCGCTCTGCCCGTCGAATTCCTGCTGCAGGTACTTGGCGGCACACGCCGCATTGCGCTCGAACGCGCACGACACGGCCATCGCGGTCAGGGCCTGGTTCTTGGCGCCCTCGGGGGCCAGCCCGATGGCCCGCGCGAAGTGCTCCTGCGCCTCAGCGTAGCGGCCGAGCAGGTCGAGAACGATGCCGACGCCGATCTGCGCGTCGAACGCGTCCGGGTTGCGCGCGAGGGCGCGCTCGTAGAACGCGAGCGACTCGTCGAGCCTGCCGTCCAGCTGCAAGCGACGCGCCTGGGACAGCAGCGCCGCTGGATCCTCGGTCTGCCGCGCGACCGCAGCCGGGGTGCGCGGCCGCGGGAGACCCGGGATCGCGGCGACCAGGAGGATCAGGGCGAGCGCCGGCGTGCCCATGGCCCCGATTATCCCACGGCGGCGGCGCGCGTCGGGGCCGGGCGGCGGCCCGTTGACGCCGGCGGCCTGCCTGTGATTTAGTTGGTCGCTCAAGTCAATGCCCGGACGCGCCCGCACCTCCGGCGACACCCGCGCCCGCCTCGTCGAGGCCGGCCGCCATCTCTTCTGGCTGAAGGGCTATGCCGCCACCGGCCTGGCCGAAATCCTCGAGCGCGCCGGCGCCAACAGCGGCAGCTTCTACCACTTCTTCGACAGCAAGGACGCCCTGCTGAAGGCGGTCCTCGACACGTATCTCGACCTGCTCGGCCCGCACGTGGTCGAGCCGGCGTTCAAGAGCGCCTCCGATCCGATTGCGCGCGTCATGGCGCTGCTCGAAGGCTACCGCCAGCGGTTGCTCGACACCGACTGCCAGTACCGGCTGCCCGATCGGCCGGCTCGCCCTCGAGATCGATCCGGAGAACGTGCCGGCCCACCGCGCCATCGACGGCAACTTCGCGGCCTGGAGGCGGGCGGTCGAGGGCTGCCTGCGCGCCGCCGGGCTGCCGCACGCCGGCGAATCGGCCACCCTCACCCTGGCCGTCATGGAAGGCGCGGTGATGCAGGCGCGCGCCGCGCGCAACATCGCGCCGTACGACGAGAGCGTTCGGCAGCTGCGCGCGTATTTTGCCGCCATCCGCCGCCCGCGCGCCGGCGACAAGGCGTCCCGGCGCTGAGGTGATCCCATGCCGACCACAGCCGGCCTCGTGTCACCGTGCTCGTCCTACGCGGCGCGCTTCGTGGACCGCGCCACGGCGAGGCTCAGTACCGCCACGCCCCAGATCGCCAGCGCGACGGCCTGCGGCCACAGCACGCCGATCCCGACGCCTTTCAGGAAGATCGACCTCAGGATCACCAGGTAGTAGCGCAGTGGAATCAGGTACGTGATCGGCTGGATGACCGCCGGCATGTTCTCGATCGGGAAGATGAACCCGGACAGGTACACCATCGGAATCAGGAAGAAGAACACCACGGTCATCATCGCCTGCTGCTGGGTCGAGGAGATCGTCGACACGAACAGGCCGAGCGCGAGAGTGCTGATGAGGTACAGCAGCGTCAGCGCCAGGAGCAGCGAGAGGCTGCCGCGGAGCGGAATCTCGAACCACCAGATCGTCACGCCCAGCACCAGGAAGACGTTCACCATCGCGAGCGCGGCGAACGGCAGGAGCTTGCCGGCGATGAGCTCCCACCGGCCGAGCGGCGTCACCCGCAACTGCTCGAGGGTGCCGACCTCGCGCTCCCGCACGATCGCCATCGCGGCGAGATTCGACGTCAGGACCAGCAGCAGCAGCGCGAGAACGCCCGGCACCATGAACTCCCGGCTCTCGAGCCTCGGGTTGAACCAGACGCGCACGCGACTCTCGAGGACGCCGCGAGGAGCGCCGCCAACCGAAGCGGCCAGCTCCTGGGCGTACCCGGCCACCAGGTTCGTCGCGTAGCCGAGCGCCACGGTCGTCGAATTCGAGTCGGTGCCGTCGGCGACGACCTGTACCTGCTGCGCCCGTCCCCGGGCGATGCCCTCGCCGTAGCCGGACGGAATCGCGAGCGCCATCCAGGCCGTGCCTCGCTCCAGGTACGGATCGACGTCCGCCACGCTCCCGACGATGGCGATGACCGAAAAGTTGCGCGAGGCATCGAACCGGGCGATCAGGTCGCGGCTCGCGGTCGACCGGTCGGCGTCGGCGACCACGACCGGAACGTTGTTGATGTCGGTCGTCGCCGCGTACCCGAGCAGCAGCAGCTGGAGCACCGGGGCCAGCACCACGATCCCCAACAGCCGCGGATCCCGCCGCAGCTCGAGCAGCTCCTTCCAGATCATGAAGCGGATGCGGCGCATGTCACGCTCCTCAGCCGTGCGCCCACTCGCGGCGCAGCCTCAGCGCCGCGATCATCAGGACCACGGCGGCGAACGCGGCGAGCGCCGCGAGCTGGGGCCAGAGCACGAAGACGCCGGTCCCCTTGAGCACGATGCCCCTCAGCGCCACCAGGAAATAGCGCGGTGAGAACAGGTAGGTGATGCCCTGCAGGAACACGGGCATGCTCGAGATGGGAAAGATGAACCCGGACAGAATCAGCGTCGGAAGGAACGACACGAGCACGGCGATCTCGAAGGCGACCTGCTGCGAATCCGAGATGCTCGAGACGAACAGCCCGAGGCCGAGGGCCCCGAACAGGAAGAGGCCGACGGTCAGCAGGAGCAGCAGCCATGATCCGCGCATCGGCAGCCCGAAGAGCGCCATCGCCACGACGATGATGCCCATGGACGAGGCCAGCGAGATGAAGAAGTACGGCACGCTCTTGCCGACGACGTACGGCACGGTGCCGATCGGCGCCATCCGGATCTGCTCCATCGTGCCGCGCTCTTTTTCCTTGACGATCGACACCGCGGTGGAGATCACCGAGCTGAGCATCGCGATGTAGGCGATCAGTCCGGGCACGAGAAAGAGCGCGCTGCGCAGCTCGGGGTTGTACCAGATTCGAGGCACGACCGACACGAGCGGCTCGAACGGACGCCCCGAGGCCGTGGCCATCCGCATCGCCTGGCTCAGCAGGATCGTCAGCGCGTATCCCATGACGGTCGTCGCGGTGTTCGCGTTGTCGCCGTTCAGCAGCACCTGCACCGATGTCGGCCGCCCGGCGCGCACGTCGCGTCCGAGGTCGCTCGGGATGACGACGACCGCGCGCACCTCGCCGCGATCCATCAGGCCCCTGACGTCACGGTCGGCGGCGTCCGCGACGAGGTCGAAGTACCCCGAGTTGACGAACGCCGACACGATGGCGCGGCTCTCCACGCTCCGATCGCGATCGACGACGCCCAGACGGATGTGCCGGATGTCCCAGCTGAGGGCGTAGCCGTACAGCAGCAGGAAGAAGGCGGGCACGAACAGCAGCAGCAGCAGCGTCCGCCGGTCGCGCGCGATCTGCCTGAGCTCCTTGCGTGCGACGGCCAGGGTCTGCCTCATCGCGCGCTCTCCCGTTCGACGACGTCGAGGAAGACGTCCTCGAGCGACGGCGGCACCAGGGTCACGGCGGTGGGCGCCGCGGCCGCGCCGGACAGCCAGCCCCGGATCGCCGACGCCGGGTCGCGCACCGGATGGCGCAGCACGGCGTGCACCGCGGTGCCGAAGATCGACGTCTTCTCCACGTCCGGCGTGTCGTCGAGGATGCGCATGGCCTCGACCGCGTCTGGCGTCTGCACCTCCACGATGGGCCGATCGGTGAAGACGTGCTTCAGCTCGCCGGGCAGGCCGATGGCGGCCAGTCGGCCGGCGTGGATGATGGCGAGGCGGTGGCAGTGTTCGGCTTCGTCCAGGTAGTGCGTGGTGACGAGCACCGAGACGCCTTCGCGCGACAGCCCGTCGATGAGCGTCCAGAACTGCCGGCGGGACAGCGGATCGACACCGCCGGTCGGCTCGTCGAGGAAGACGATCGGCGGCTGGTGCAGGATGGCGCAGCCGAGCGCCAGCCGCTGGCGCCAGCCGCCGGCGAGATCGGCCGCAAAGGTCCGCTCGCGCCCCTTCAACCCGGCCATCTCGATGACGAAGCGCCGGCGCTCCTGCAGCCGGTCGCCGTCGAGGCCGTAGATGCCGGCGAAGAAGCGGATGTTCTCCTCGACGGTGAGTCGCTCGTACAGGGAGAACTTCTGCGACATGTAGCCGATACGGCGCTTCACGCCTTCCGGATCCGCCTTGACGTCGATGCCGCCGACCGTGGCCGTGCCGCTCGTCGGCTGGAGCAGGCCGCAGAGCATGCGGATCGTCGTGGACTTGCCGGCGCCGTTGCTGCCGAGAAAGCCGAAGATCTCCCCTTCCCGCACGTCGAAGCTGACGCGATCGACGGCCGTGAAGTCGCCGAACCGCCGCGTGAGATCGTGGACCGAGATGGCGCTCATCGGCCGAGCGCGCGCGCCAGGCGCGCCTCCGCCAGCCGCGCGGCGGCCATCGCCTGCGTGCGGTCGAGCTCGGCCTGCAGGAGAGCGACCTGCGCGTCGACGACGTCGGTGCTCGTCGCTACGCCGGCCGCGAACCGATCGCCGACGACCCGCCGCGCCTGGCCCGCCGCGCGCACGGCGTCGCCGGCGGCGGCGATGGCCGCGCGGCTCGACGCCAGCTCGGAGGAGCGCTGCCGGACCTCGAGCGCCAGCGTCTCGTCGAATTGCGCCAGCCGCTCTCCCGCGGCGCGTGCCTGGGCCGCCGCCTCGGCCTGCTCGGCGTGCGTCCGCCCGCCGTCGAAGAGCGGCCAGGTCACGTTCAGACCGGCGTCCCACGACGTGTTCCACTCGAGGGCGCGCGGAAAGATGCGTGGATTGGGCCGCGCGTAGTCGACGCCGCCGCCGACCGCGATTGTCGGCCGGAGTCCCGCCGCCGCCGCCATCGTCCGGTCGGCGGCCGCGGCCGCCCGCTTCACCAGCGCTGCACGCTCGCCGCGGGCGTGGCGGGCCGACTCGACGAGCGCGGGCAACCGTTCTGTCTCCGCCGCGGGCGGCTGAAGCGGCGACGTGGCCTCGATCGCCGTGCCGGGCGGCGCGCCGACCAGCCGCGCGAGGTCCGCTTCGGCGACCTCCCGCGTCGACCCGGCCTGGATGCGCAGCATCCGCTCGCGCGATTCCTGCGCCTCGGCGCTCCAGACGTCGTTGGGGGGCACGAGGCCCGCCGTGAACCGGTTGCGCACGTCGCGCAGATGCGCCTGCACCTGGCCGACCGACTCGTCGACGACACCGAGCGACTCGGTGGCAGTGACGAGCGCCCAGTACGCGCGGGTGATCTCCAGCCGCAGATCGCCGCGCGCCGCCGCGAGATCGTCGGCCGACGCGGCCGCCTCGGCCCGCGCCGCCCGCTCGAGGGCGTCCACCCGGCCGCCCGTGTAGATCGGCCACTGCAGATCCAGCCGCGTCCGATAGTTGTCGGGAATGTCCGGGTAGATGACGCGGAACTGGTTGTTCGGCAGCAGGATCCCGAACGTATCGACGTGATTGGTTCGGGTATAGCCGCCCTGCGCCGACACCTGGGGCAGCGCCGCGGCGCGTCGCTCGCCGACCACCGCGTCGGCCGCCTCGCCCCTGGCCCGGGCCTCGGCAAGGCGGTGGCTCGCGTCGAGGCCGCGCGCGATCGCCTCGTCCAGCGTCAGACGGAGCGGTTCCTGCGCCGATCCGCGTGCGGCGACCAGGGCGGTCATCACGAGGGCGGCCGCAAGAAGGTGGCAGAACCGCAGGATCGCGGAATGACCGACGCATCCAGTACGCGGAGGGAACGCCCCGTCCTGCAATGCCGCAATCCGGCAATCCTGCACTCGTCTCGGTCTCATGACGCCCTCTCGCCCAGCCGCGCAATGAACACGTCCTCGAGCGACGTGGGAATCGGCCGGATGCTCTCGACGACCAGGCCCGCGTCCTCGAGGGCGCGCGTCAGGCGCGCCTCGACGTCGGACGCCTGGCTCGGGCCTCCCGCGCCGCCTGGAAATCGTGCGTCGCCGGGGCCCGCCCGATCCTCGCCGCGCCCGCCGCCCGGCTCCCGCACGCGGACGTGCGCGCGCTCGCCGAACATCTGGACGTCGGTGACCCCGGCCACGCGAGCGAGGACCTCGGCGGTCGCGCGGTGGTCCCGCGCGATCACCTCGAAGAGGTGGCCCGGGAGGCGCGCGCGCAGCGCCGTGGGACGATCGAGCGCGAGCAGGCGCCCGTCGTGCAGCAGCGCGACGCGCCCGCAGCGTTCGGCCTCGTCCAGATACGGCGTCGCCATCACGATCGTGATCCCCTGGGCGAGGAATTCCGACAGCAGCTTCCAGAACTCGCGTCGCGACACCGGGTCGACGCCGGTCGTCGGCTCGTCGAGGACGATGAGCTCCGGCTGGTGGACCAGGGTGCAGGCGAGCGCGAGCTTCTGCTTCATGCCGCCCGAGAGCCGGTCCGCCAGGCGGGTGCGGAACGGGGTCAGCTGGGTCATCTCGAGCAGGCGGTCGCGGCGGGCCGTGTAGTCGCGCAGTCCATGGATCTCCGCGAAGAAGGCGATGTTCTCGTCGATGCTCAGGTCGCCGTAGAGGCTGAACCGCTGCGACAGGTAGCCGACCGAGCGCGTGAGCCGGCGGTGCTCGCGGACCGGATCGCAGTCGAGCACGCGGATGCGTCCGGACTGGGCGCCCAGCAGGCCGCACATCAGCCGGATCGTCGTCGTCTTGCCGGCGCCGTCGGGGCCGATCAGGCCGAACATCTCGCCCCGGGCGATGGTCATCGACACCTCGTTCACCGCGACGGTGGCGCCATAGCGCTTCGTCACGCCCTCGAGGACGATCGCGTGCCCGGCCGGGCGGACGGGCGTGTCGGGAGACTCGGTCATGCTCACCTCGTCCGTGTTCGCTCCTCTCGTGTCCCTCAGTGCGCGAGCGGGATCTCCGCTTCGACCGGCATGCCGGCCTTCAGCACGCCGTCCGTGTTGTCCACCGACACCTTGACCCGGTACACCAGCTTCGACCGCTCGTCGGCCGTCTGCACGTTGCGCGGCGTGAACTCGGCCTTCGCGGAGATGTAGCTGATCGTTCCGGAGATGCCGCCTCCGCCCGCGTCGGTGAAGAGCGTCGCCGGTTGGCCGAGGCGCAGGCGGGGCACGATCGGCTCGTCCACGTACACGTTGGCCCACGCGTGATCCAGATCCGTGATGACGACAATCGGCGCCCTCGGCTGCACGAGCTCGCCCACCTCTGAGAGCTTCTCGGTAATCACGCCGCCGACCGGCGCCGTGAGGGTGGCGTCCGCGACGGCTTTCTGGAGCGTGGCGATCTGGGCTTGCGCGGCGGCGACGTGCGCGCGCGCCGCGTCGATCTCCTCGGGGCGGGCGCCCGCCCGCAGCCGGGCCAGCGTTTGGCGCGCCGCCCGCACGTGGTCCTCGGCCGCTTTCTGCCTGGCGGCCGCCACATCCCTCCGCGTCACCGCATCGTCGCGCTGCTTTTGCGAGCCGGAGTTCCGGGCGAGCAGCCCTTCGAACCGCTCCAGGTCGGTCTCCGCGGCCTTCACCTCGGCGGCGGCCGCGCGGGCGTCGGCTTGGGCCGAGGCGAGCTGCGCCTCGGCCTGACGCACGTCCTCGACGCGAGCGCCCGCCCGAAGGAGCCGGAGCTGCGCTTCGGCCTGAGCCCGCTCGGCTCGAGCGCGCGCGAGCGCGAGCTCGGCGTCGGCGGTGTCGAGTCGGGCGATGAGATCGCCGGCCTTCACCCGATCGCCTTCAGCCACGTGCAGTTCGAGGAGCCGGCCGCCGACCACGGGCGCGAGCCGCACGTCGGTCGTCTCGACCTGACCCGAGACGCGCACCCGATCGGCGGGCGGGGCGGGATGGCATGCGCCGGCGAGGGCGGCCAGGCCGACGAGGAATAATCGTGGGGGGCCAGGGGTTGCGAAGGAGAATCTCATGGCAGCGGCCTCGCCGGCGGCCGACCGGAGGCGAGCGAACGCCGGGCGGCCTCCTGCATGTATTCGACGAACTGATCGGGCGTGAGCGAGGTGAGCGAGCCCACGTGGAGCGCGGCGACCTTGCGCTGAATCGGCGCGCCGGCGTGGAAGAGCACGATCGGCGCAATCAGGCTGAGGTACGCAAACAGCGGATGCATCGGGCGGAAGGCCCCCTGCGCGGTGCCCTCGCGCACGACCGACGCGACGGCGATCGGCAGGGCGGTCAGGGCGCGCAGGGTTTCGGGATCGAGGTGGCTGCCACCCTCGGCAATCTCGCGCAGCATGATGGCGGGAAAGAAGGCGTACTCATCGACGAAGGCGGCAATGGCGGCGATGAGGCGGCTCATCTTCTCGTCGGGAGTGCCGGGGCCGGCGGCGACGGCGTCGAGGCGGGCGGCGGCGCGCGCGAAGACGTGCCGCAGGAGGGCGCGGTAGAGCGCCTCCTTGCCCTTGAAGTGGTAGTAGATCATCGCCTTGTTGACGCGGGCGCGGCGCGCGATGCGGTCCACGCGGGCGCCGGCGAAGCCGCGCGCGGCGAACTCGGCGGCGGCGGCGGCGAGGATGCGGTCGGGCGAGACCTTGGCGCGCCTGGGCATATGAAACTAACTAGTTAGTTAACAAAGATCCCCGGAGGCTGTCAACCATGAAGATCGTCCTCGCCGGCGCCACCGGCTTCCTCGGCCGGCCGCTGACCGACGCCCTCGCCGCCGACGGCCACCACCTGGTTGTCCTCTCGCGCGCCCCGTCGAGCCGTCCCGACGCCGCCAGCCTGCGACTGGTCGCCTGGGATCCGGGCGGACCCTCACGCCCCTGGGCGTCCGAGATCGACGGCGCCGATGCCGTCGTCAATCTCGCCGGCGAGTCGATCGCTGGCGCCCGCTGGACCGAAGCCCACAAGCGCCGCGTCCTCGACAGCCGGATCGCCGCCACACGCAGCCTCGTCGCCGCGGTGCTCGCCGCGGACCGGCCGCCTGCCGTGTTCATCAACGGCTCCGCCGTCGGCTACTACGGTCCCCACGGCGACGACATCATCACCGAAGACAGCCCGGCCGGATCCGACTTCCTGGCAGAGGTCTGCGTGCGATGGGAAGCCGAGGCCGCGCCCCTCGCCGCGCGCTCCCGACTACTCGCCGTCCGCACGGGACTGGTCCTCGAACGCGACGGAGGCGCGCTGCCCCGGATGCTGCCGCCTTTCAGGCTGGGCGCCGGCGGGCCGGTCGGATCCGGACGTCAATGGTGGCCGTGGATCCATCGCCACGACTGGATCGAGGCGGTCCGCTGGCTGATGGCCACGGGAGAGGCCACCGGCGCCTTCAACCTGACCGCGCCCGAGCCCGTGCCCAACCGCGTCTTCGCGCGCGAGCTCGGGCGCGCGCTGCATCGCCCGTCGTTCATGCCGGCGCCGGCCTTCGCGCTGCGCCTGCTCCTCGGCGAAATGGCCGACGGCCTGCTCCTGTCGGGCCAGCGCGCCGTGCCGGCACGGGCCGAACGACTCGGGTTCAGGTTCAGATATCGGCGACTCGCCGACGCGCTCGCGGCGATCTTCAGGTGACGCCGGACCGAGCGGTGCGCCGCGCTGCGGCGGGGCGACACCGACGAGATAGCGAGACCCGTCGGTCGGGAGACGCCCCCGGCCGGCTCGTCGGTGACCGCCAGCGCGCGAGGCCGCGGCATGTCGGGCGGAGTGACGAAGTAGGTTGGCCTGACGTCCCCGTCGCGATCGGGCTCGAGGAGGCCCGCGCTGAGGGGTTCGGCGCCGGCCAGCACCCAGAGCTGGTAGGTGCGGCCGGCCGCCAGGGGCGGCAGATGCGCAGCCGCGAAGACGAGCCCGTGCGAACGGCTCCAGAACGCGCGGGCCGATGCGCCCGGTGCCACCGCCTGTCCGGCAAGCTCGATGCGCGCCAGGTCGGGCGCCGAGAGCACCGCCGCCTCCGCGCGCGCCGCGCCGATGCTCGTCCGGTTGCCTTCGAGCTCGCGGTCGAGGCGCTCGATGCGGCCGCGAAGCGTCGTCGCGTACGCGCCCGCGAGGACGGCGAGGACCAGCGCGGCTGCGGCGGCCAGCCGCGCGGCGCTCGATCGCATGGTGGAGCGCGTTTCCCCGCCGGCGGCTGCCAGAATCCCGCGGCGACACCCCTCGGACGGCGTCGCGGGCGGCGCCAGATACGCCAGTTCGCCGGTGACGGCAAACAGCGCTCGAAGCTCGGCCGCGCACCGATCGCAACCGCCCAGGTGATTTTCGAAGCTCGAGCGCTCGGAGCCGGTCAGAAGGCCGAGCGCGTACCCCGCCGCGTCGTGCGAGGGGCTGCCTGCGGCCTGGAACCAGGTCACATCCCTTCTACGGCGCCCGGCCGGGAAGAGATGGGTCGGGCATGTAGTCTTCAGGCTCCACGACCAGGAGCACCCGGCACCCCTTGTCGGTCGACAGCTCGCCGTGGTCGGTGTCGGCGTCGGCATGCAGGAAATCGCCCGGACCGAACCGGCGGCCGCAGCTGCAGACCGTGCCCGAAATGACGTAGCATTCCTCGGCGCTGCCGTGGTGATGGGGCGGAAAGCGGACGCCCGGCTCGACGTCGAGGAGCAGCGTCGCGTAGCCGCGCTCCCGATTCAAGGCGAGCACCCGCATGCGGATGCCCGGTACGGGATGCGGCAGCCAGCCGCCTTCGTCCGCCATCCGGGCCGAGAACCCGGCGGGAAGCGGGGCCGGCTCGGCGAGTCTGGCAAGCAGGCGCGCCCGGGCGCCGGCTGACGGAGCCTCGGCCGTCGCTCCGGCCCGAGCCAGGTCGAGCGCCAGGCCGCGCAGCTCCATCGCCCGCTCGCGCGCCTTTGCCGGCGCCGCAGCAATCGCCCGATCGAGCTCGTGCTGGGTCGCGCGATTCTATCAGTACGCCGCCAGCCGCCGCAGGGCGTCGGCAACCGTGTCAGGGTTCGGGAGGTTGAAGGCCTCGAGAACGTGGGAGAAGGGTGAATGCGTGTCGGGACAGGTGACCCGCATGACGGGCGCATCGAGCGACTCGAACCGCTCTTCCATGATCACGGCCGAGAGCTCGGCGCCAATACCGAGCGTCTTGACGTCCTCGTGGACGATCAGTGCACGGCTGGTCTTGTCGATCGATCGGAAGATCGCGGCCTTGTCGAACGGCATGAGCGTCCGCAGGTCGATCACCTCGACGTCGATCTCGCCGGCCACCCGGTCGGCGGCGTCAAGCGAGACGGAGACCATGGCGCCGTAGGTGATGATGGTGGCGTCGGTCCCCTCGCGACGCGTCGCGGCCACGCCGAGGGGCACCACCTCGTCGCCTTCCGGTACCGGGCCCTTCGCCCGGCGGTAGAGGTACTTGTGCTCGAAGTAGACGACCGGGTTCTCGTCCCTGATCGCCGCCTTCAGCAGCCCCTTCGCGTCGTAGGCGGTGGAGGGCGCCACGACCTTGAGCCCCGGGCGGTGCACGAACCACGCCTCGGGGTTCTGCGAGTGGTACAGGCCGCCGCCGACGTTGCCGCCGCTCGGCGCCCGGATGACGATCGGCACCGCGGCGCGGCCGCCGTACCGGTAGCGGAGGGTCGCCGCCTGGTTGACGATCTGGTCGAATGCGCAGGAGATGAAGTCGGCGAACTGCATCTCGGCGACCGGCCGGTAGCCGCGCTGCGAGGCGCCGATGCTGATGCCGACGATCGCCGACTCGGAGATGGGAGTGTCGACGACGCGCGCTTCGCCGAACTCCTCGAAGAGGCCCTGCGTCACGCCGAACGCTCCGCCGTAGACGCCGACGTCCTCCCCCAGGACGAACACTTTCGGATCCCGGCGCATCTCTTCGACGAGCGCCTCGCGGATCGCTTCGAGGTACGTCAGCTCTCTAGGCATACAAGTCGGTCACCGCCTCCTCCGGCTTCGGGTCGGGGGAAGCCATCGCGAACTCCACGGCGTCGTCGATGGCCGCCGCCACCCGCTGCTCGATCTCCTTCAGCGTGTCGTCGCCGAGGACGTCGCGGCCGCGGAGGTAGGTCGTGAAGGTGGGAATCGGGTCCCGGCTCTTCCACATCGCGAGCTCCTCGTCGCTGCGATAGAACGCCTTGTCGTGCTCGGAGTGGCCGTGCCAGCGGTACGTCTTGCACTCGACGAGGGTCGGGCCCTCGCCGGCCCGCGCGCGGGCGATCGCGCCGAGCGTCGCCTGGTACACCGCGAGCACGTCGTTGCCGTTGATCGCGACGCCGTCGAAGCCGTACCCCTCGGCGCGATCGGCGACGTCGTCGATGGCCATGCTCTTCTCGACGGGCACCGAATAGGCGTACTGGTTGTTCTCGCAGACGAAGACGATCGGCAGCCGCTGCACGCCGGCGAAGTTCAGCGCCTCGTGGAAGTCGCCGACGTTGCTCGCGCCCTCGCCGAAGTAGGCCACGACCACGTTGTCGGATCGCTCCATCTTGAACGTCAGCGCGATGCCGGCCGCGACCGGCAGGTTCGCCCCGAGCATGCTGGTGTTCCCGAAGATGCCGAGCTCGTTGACGCCGCTGTGCAGGGCCGAATCGCGCCCTTTCGACAGGCCGGTCTCCCTGGCGAACATCTGCGCCATCATCGCCCGCGGTTCGACGCCCTTCATCAGGAACGTGCCGAGGTCGCGGTGCAGCGGGCAGATGAAGTCCTCGCGGCGCAGCCCGAAGCAGGTGCCGACGACGATGGCCTCCTGTCCGATACCGGTGTAGACGCCGCTCCGGACCTTGCCCTGGCGCACGAGGATGCTCAGTCGCTCGTCGAAGCCGCGGATCAGCTTCAGCCAATAGAACATCTCGAGGAGCTGCTCTGAGGTGAGCTTGAACTTGGTCCGTTTGATCGGCGGCATCCCTCGATCGTAGCACGCGCTTCCGGGCGGCTCCGTCCCCCAGGACAGCGCCATCTCCGGCGGATACTACGTCGCGCGCGACGAATCGGATGCGGCGCCGCCTCCCGCCCACAACACCGTCGCGGGCGGTCGCCCGCGCCATGCGGCACCCGCGCAGCTCGTCGCGGGCGCTCGGCGGCTCGAGCCGCCCCGCCGTGAGGGGCGAACAGCCGCCAAAACGGCAAAAGAATCAATAAATTCCGGGCGGATCGCCGCATCGGGTGGTTGCGTCCGGACGGGGCCTGTGGGATAGTGGTCTATCCCAGCGCCAAGTCATCGCCTCCCATGCGCCCGTTGTCCTCTGTCGCGCGGCTGACGCTTGCTGCCCTCGCCGTGTCCTCGGCCGCCGTGTGCGGCACGCCACAGGCGTCCCGGGCCGTCCGCTTCGTCGTCGCGCATGGACACGCCAGGGTCTGCGATGCCCGGCGTCCCTCGCGGAGCCTGCTGCGGGTCCGCTTCCCCGCGACGGCCGAGCGGCCGGTCCTTCGCGACATCTTCGCGCGATGGCAGCGCGAATCGACCATTGCCCTCGACGACAACGACGATGCCATCCAGACGGACGCGCCTGCGTCGGCGATGGCCTCCTGCGATGCCGGCGTGCCGGTGCTGGCGCCGATCGCGATGCTCGCGAGTCCCCGGCGCGTCGTGCCCCAGCACCTGCGCTCCTCCCGGCGAGCGCCGCGCGGTCCTCCCTCGTTGCTGACCTGATTCCACTCACATCGTGTGGCCTGCGCGCGCCCGACGGCGCCGCATGGACGGAGGGGATCGGCCCGGCCGACGTCGGTCGCCGGATTGAGGTGAGCAATGCGAGTCGTCCTCGCAGATTTGCGATCGTCACGGGGCTTCGTCAGCAAGGATACCGTCGTCGGCGGCTACGGCTCGCGGTTGGAGCCGTTCTCGCGCGTCACGTCGGTGATCGCCCACGTCAAGCGGCGGTTTCATGACGTGCCGAGCGTCCACCTCGCGTACTCCGCGTCGATTCTGGCGCGCGCCGGACACGAGGTGGCCTTCACGCGCGGCGAGGAGGTGACCGGCGACGTCGCGCTCGTGCTGTCGTCGCTGGTCGACCATCGTGCGGAGACCGCCTGGGCCGATCGCGTGCGCGCCCGCGGCACCAGGGTGGGATTCGTCGGCATCACCGCGTCGAAGCTGCCCCACCTCTTCGCCGACCATGCGGACTTCATCTTCGAGGGCGAGCCGGAAGCGGGCGTGATGCGGCTCGCGCAGGGCGAGGTGCCCTCCGGCGTCGTCCAGAGCGAACCGATCGGCGATCTCGACTCGCTGCCGTTCCCGCGGTGGAGCCTCGTCACCGAGGCCAGCACCCGCCCGGTCGGCATCAGGTGGTCGTCGCGGCCGATCGGCGGCGGGTTCCCGCTGCTGGCGAGCCGCGGCTGTCCCGAGTTCTGCACCTACTGCCCGCACCGCATCCTGGCCGGCTACCGGGCGCGATCGATCGGGAACATCGTCGACGAAATCGAGGCGCTGTGCGACACGGTGCGGCGTCCGTACGTGATCTTCCGCGATCCCCTGTTCACGGAAGACCGCGACCGCGTGCTCGAGCTCTGCGATCGGATCCTCGCGCGCCGGCTCGCCATCACCTTCGAGGCCGAGACGCGCCTCGACCATCTCGACGACGCCCTGCTCGAGCGCCTGCACGAGGCCGGATTCCGCGCGATGAGCTTCGGCGTCGAGTCGCTGGACCCGGCGACGTTGAAGAAGTCGGGGCGCCGGCCGATTCCGCAGGCGCACCAGCGCGAGATCGTCGAACGCTGCCGCAGCCTGGGCATCGTGACGGCGGCGTTCTACGTCCTCGGGTTCCTGCAGGACGACTGGAACTCGGTGGCGGCGACCATCGACTACGCGACCGAGCTCGGATCGACCTTCGCGCAGTTCAAGATCCTGACGCCGTATCCGGGCACGCCGATGTTCAAGCAGCTGCAGCCCCTGCTCACCGTCGACGACTGGGAACAGTTCGACGGCTACACCCCGACGTTCCGCCACCCGAACCTGAGCGAACGGGAGCTGCGCTTCCTGCTCGGCGCCGCGTACACGCGCTTCTACATGCGGCCGTCCTATCTCGC
Organism: uncultured Acidobacteriota bacterium; assembly: GCA_963840225.1. GTDB lineage: Bacteria > Acidobacteriota > Vicinamibacteria > Vicinamibacterales > CAVVIG01 > JBLMXQ01. The sequence goes on along the minus strand of CAWIYH010000002.1, from coordinate 430,789 downwards.
CAACTTCCTGAAGATCCAGAACTCGGTCGTGCGCCACTGGGTGCGGCGGCTGGACCGGCGGGTCAACAACCGGCATGCGCGGGAGGAGATCGCCGACATCTCGCGCCCCGTCACATGCTGACAGCCATCTCGCGCTACGGCGCGAGAGTCCTGCCAGATACCGAGCAGCTCATCGCGCGCGTCAAGGCGCGCGGTGAGCTCGTCCAGGGTCCCCAGATCGCCGAATTCGAGGCCGCGTTCGCCCGTCGCCACGGGCTGGAGCCGGCGCACGCCGTCAGCGCGTCGTACGGGCGCATGGCCTTCTACTACATGCTCAAGGCGCTCGACCTGCCGGCCGGATCGGAGATCGTGCTGCCGGCGCTCACCTTCTGGGTCGTTCCCGAGCTGGCGCGCGTCGCCGGTCTGAAGGTCGTGTTCGCCGACGTGGATCCGGCAACCTTCACGATCGATCCCGCGTCGCTCGAACGGGCCGTGACAGCGGCTACCCGCGTGGTGGTGCCGACGCACCTGTACGGCCTGCCGTGCGACATGGACGCCGTCATGGCCGTGGCGCGGCGCCACGGCCTGCACGTCATCGAGGACTGCGCGCATGCCCTCGGGGCGACCTTTGACGGACGCCCGGTCGGGACGTTCGGCGACGGCGCGCTCTTCAGCTTCCAGACACTGAAGCCGCTGAACTGCTACGGCGGCGGCCTGGCACTCCTGCGCGACGGCCGGCGCGCGGCCCGGGTCCGCGCGCTCGCCGAGGCCGAGCCGTGGCCCGATGAGAAACGCGTCACCAACCGCCTGCTCGTCGGGCGGCTGCAGCGGGTCTTCATCAAGCCGTGGGTGTTCACCATCAGCTCGTTCCCGATCCTGTGGACGGCGTCCTGGATCGGCGCGAACCCCGATGTCTACCTCTGGGAGAAGATTCGATCGCTCGATCCGCTGCCCGACGCGTACACGGAACGCTTCCCGAACGTCCAGGCGGCGGTCGGGCTGGAAGCGCTGAAGTACCTGGACCGCTGGACCGACGAGACCCGCCGCCACGCCCGGACGATGGACCAGGCGCTCGGCGACCTTCCGGGAATCACGGTGCCGTCCGTGCCGCCACGCCGCACCCATGTGTACTATCAGGTACTGCGTCTACGGCCCGCAGCGCGACGAGCTGGTCGTCCAGTGCGTGCGGCGCGGCATCGACATCGAGACGCTGCACGTGGATGTCTGCAGCGATCTCGAGCTGTTCGGATCCTCGCGCGTCGATGCCCCGGGGGCACAGCGCGCCGCCGGCGCCATGCAGGTTCCCGTCTACGCCTCGCTCAGCGACGCCCAGGCCTCCCGGGTGGCGCGCGTGGTCCGGGGCGTGCTTGCGAGGGCAGCGACGAACTAGCGCGCCGTTCGCAGTCGGCCGATCCATGGCCGCGGCCGCCCGGTCACCAGCCATCCTGTGCTGAGGTACCTGCCGATCTTCGTGTTCGCCATCATCGAGGGCGAGATCTATTACATCGCGATGTGCGTTGCGGCCAGCGCCGGCAAGCTGGACTGGGCGGGCGTGATGGTCGCCGGCGCGCTCGGCGGCTCGGTGGGCGATCAGTTCTGGTTCTATCTGCTGCGCGGCCGCATCCACTGGATCGATCGCTACCCCAGGCTCGGCCGATACCGCGACGTCGTGATGTCGCGCGTCCAGGCCAACCAGACGTTCATGGTCCTGATCAGCCGGTTCCTGCCCGGATTGCGGGTGGCGATTCCCGCGGCGTGCGCGTACGCCGGCGTCAAACCGCTGTGGTTCTCCCTGCTCAACCTGACGAGCGCCTTCGCATGGGCCGGCGCCATCATGCTGGTCGTTGTCAAGATCGGCCCGGGGGTGCTGAGCGCCATTGGCCTGAAGGGCTGGTGGGGCACACTCGTCCCGGCGGTGCTCGTGCTCCTCTTTTTCCGCTGGCTCGGCCGGCCGCCGAAGTCCGGCCAGGCTTGAAACAGCGGTCGGGCTTGGATTGGACGGGCTGCCACCGTGGGAGCGGGCATCGAGTTTGAACTCACTGCCCGCGGTGAGCATGAGATTTGCCGTGGTCGTGGCGGCCGCGGCCGCGCTTGGGGCGGCGCCCGATGCGCCCCCGGGGCCGGCTCCCGGCACGACGCTGACGGTCAGCGCCACGGCGTACTGCCTTGCCGGCAGGACGAAGTCGGGTACCCACACCCGCCGCGGCATCCTCGCCGCGGACCCGCACGTCCTGCCGGTCGGTTCGGTGGTCCGGATCATCGCGCCGGGCCGTCGCTACGCGGGCATCTACACGGTGATGGATACAGGACGGTCGATCCGCGGACGCGAGCTCGACCTCTTCATGAGCGACTGCCGGCGCGCGGTGGAATTCGGGCGCCGGCCGGTGCGGGTGCGCGTGCTGCGCCGGGGATGGGATCCGAACGCCAGCGCCGACCCGCGCCTCCCCGGCGTGTCTGGTGATCAGCTGGCTAGCGCGGCGCCGGCGCCTTCCCGCGACTGAGCAGGTTCGCGAAGATCTCGTAGGCCCCGTCGGTGCCCTCCGGCAGCTGGCGCCACAGGTTGAGGCCGATGTACACCCAGTGCCCCTTCCCGTAGGGCGCCTCGACCAGCGATCCGATCTTCGATCCCTTGTTGAACGGGAACGGATCCTCGAGCCGCAGGATGTCGTGGTACCGCGAATCCTTCTCGCCGAGGAAGTAGAGTCCGCGCTCCTGCACCCAGCCCGTCCAGGCCTCGTCGGTGATCTTGTTGGGGAACGTCATCAGCGGATCGTCTGGGGCGATCACGGTGACCGGCGAATTTTCGTCGGTGACGCGGTTCGAGCTCACCTTGGCGGGATATGGTCCGTACTGCGCCTGGTTGAACTCGAACTTGTTGTACTGGACGAGGAGCGTGCCGCCGTTGAACACGTACTCCAGCAGGCGGGCATTGTTGGCGCGCAGGTCCTCGCGCCGCTCGTACGCGCGGACGCCGGTGACGATGGTGTCGAAGCGTGAGAGGTTGCCCCACGCGAGGTCGTCGGGCGCGATCATCTCGAGCGACGCGCCGAGCTGTTCGATGGCTGGCGGCACCTGGTCGCCGACACCCATGATGTAGCCGACGTGCAGGTTCGGCGCCGTCTTGACGTCGAGCACCTTCAGTATCGTGTCGGCCGGATCGTAGATGTGATAGCGGCGGATGTGAGGATACTCGACGACCTCGTACCCGCGGTCGTACGTCTGGCCGCCGCTCGTCACGACGGCGCGGACGTGGTACTCGCCCGCGGTCGCGCCCCGGCCGGGCTTGATCGCGAACCGCACGGTCTGCGATTCGTCCGGCCTGGCGAACTTCACCGGCTGGGTCGGCGGCGAGGCGATCCACCCCTGCGGCACATCGAGGGCCACGCTGCTGTCGGCCGCGCCGGGCGTGTCGTTGACCACCGTCACGCGGATCTCGCGTTCCGCCGCCGGATTTTCTTTGCTGATCGGCTTGCCCTTTCCTCTCCGAGGCCTGGTCACGATCGGCTTCAGCGTGTCGGCCGGCACGATCGCCACCTGCGGCGAGACCCGCACCGAGAACGGCGGCACGACCAGCAGGTCGGACCGCTTCTCGCCGCTGAAGATGTTGCCCTGATAGCGGTACTGCACGGGCAGACCGTCGATGACCTCTTCCCCATTGGGGAACCTGAAGGTCACCTGCACGTAGAACGGCGTCGGCCGGAACGGCAGGCCGAAGGGCGCGTCCTTGTCGAACGTGTAGCGGCCGGCCCATCCCGCGCGGTGCCAGTACGGCTCGCTCGCCGGGGCGTTGGCCGGGACCTTCAGCGACGGCTCGCAACGCGCGACCGCGTCGTGGCCGAGCGCCGACACGCCGGGTCCCTGCGGCGGTGCGGCGTCGCGCCCGGCCATGGCGCCGAACAAACTGCCGGTCCGGACCGGCTGCAGCGAGCAGGTGCCCGCCGATCCGAACCCTTCGAACGTCACCTGCTTCACCGTCACCGGCTCGCCGTGGTTGGCGACGATCACCGACACCTTCACCGGTTGCCCCGGGACGACGACGCCGTCGTCGGCAAGGACGTCCACCTGGATGCCATTGGCGATGAGGGCGGCCGCCTGGAACTCGCGCTCTTTCTGGCGCAGGCGGAAGTCCATGTCGAACCTGGCCTCGTCGGAGACCTCGAGGCGCTTCACCTCGGCGCGCAGCACGCGGACGGCGTACAGGCCGGCGAGCAGCGGGGCGAGCGTCGCCTGGTCGCTGCCGGTATCGAAGCCCTTCTGCGCCTGCTGGACGGCGTTGGCGATGACGGAGAGCCCCTGGTTGAGGACCTTGGGCGGCTTGCCGTCGACGACCTGTGCGATGCCTGGAATGCTCGTGTCGATCCCGTCGAACAGCGTCTTCTCGGGCCCCGGGTACGGCAGCGTCGACTCGACCAGCTGGTAGCTCGTCGTGACCGGCCCCGGAAGGGCGAGGAGCTGCGCCATGCCCTGGCACTTGTGCATGCTCCGGGCCTCGGTGCCGATCTCCAAGCAGGTCTTCCCGAGCAGCGGATCGAAGAGCGACAGATCGACCGGCGTGAGCCTGGCGTCAGCGGGCAGCGGCGGCTCGCCGGGGAAGCCGAACCGACCCATGAAGTAGAACTTCTTCGGCTGCCAGGGCCGCAGGCCCGCCTTGATCTGGTCGGGGTACTTCGTGGGGTCGCCGGCGAGCTTCCAGGCCTCGCGGGCCAGGCGGGCCGAGGCCTGGTGGTGCTGCCCGCCGCCGGCGCCGTCGGGACGCATGGCGGTGACCACGTCGGGCCGGATCGACCGGATCAGGTGGACGAAGTCGCCCGTGATCTCGTCCTTGCCCCACTTCTCGAGCGTCTCGTCGACGCTGAAGGAGTAGCCGAAGTCGACGGCTCGCGTGAAGTACTGCTCGGCGCCGTCGAAGCGGTGCAGTGCGGCGAGCTCCTCGGTCCGCAGGACGCCGAGCGCCTCGAAGATCTCGGGGCCGATCTCGTTCTGGCCGCCGTTGCCGCGCGTCGCGGTCGCGAGGGCCGTGCGATAGCCCTCGGTCCGGTTCAGCCTGACGAGCAGACCGTTGTTCTCGTCGTCGGGATGGGCGGTGGCCATCATGAGCACGCCGGTGTTCCGGAGGTGCCTGAGCGCGAGGCCGAGCGCGACGTGTCCCTGCTCGTCGTCGATCGGGACGACGCGCATCTGGGCCCGCGTGACGAGCGACACGGCGGCCGCGAAACAGCCGATGAAGGCGAGACGCCTGAGGAATGTCCTCATGGATATCAGTGAACTTGGAACGATCGCGTCAGAAGCGGATTCTGAAGCCGAGCTGGAACTCGCGCTGCTCGTACCCGCCCGTGGCGGGGAAAGCGCTGCCGTCGGTCGGCAGCGCGGACAGCGGGCTGCCCAGCGCGTCGGTGGCGACCACGGAGTTGACGCTGGCCGTCTGCTCCGTGTTGAACAGGTTCTTGAACTCGCCGATGATCTCGGCCTTCGTCGACCCGTAGATCGGGATGATCCGCGAGTAGCGGAGATCCATGTTGTAGCGGTTCGGCAGGTAGATCGAGTTGCGCCCCACGAACAGCGGACGGTCGTTGTTGGACAGGCCGTCCTTGTTGAGGTCCTGGTTCGCGCGGACGTTGAACGGCAGCCCGCTGTTGAACTGCATCAGGATGCCGACCTGGTTGTTGTTCAGGATGGCGCGGAGCACGCCGTTCGACACGTTGACGGTCGGCTGGAGCACGATGCTGCCGTTGAACGTGTGGCGCACGTCGAGCAGGTTGGGACCACGATCGCGCCCCAGGTTGGTCGGGTCCGACCGCGGATCGTCGCCGTTCACCGACAGGCCCACGCCGCCCGGAATGCTGTTGTTGAGCGGCGCGTCGTCGATCCCCTTGCCCAGCGTGTACGAGAAGTTGAACGTCATGCCGTGCGAGAAGCGGCGCGCCAGCGTCAGCGTGAGCGCGTTGTAGTGCCCGGTGCCGATCGACTGGATCGTGTAGATGTGGTTGAAGCGCGGGTCAGTCCGGGTGTCCGCGTTCACCGCCGTGCTGAAGATCGGCCGCCCGTCGGCGAGCGCGCCGACCGGGTTGATCAGGTTGATGTCGGTCACGACCGGCAGCTCGCGCTGGCGGGCGAACACGTAGCCGACCGACACCGTGTAGTCGGTGCCGACCGAGCGCTCGACCTGCAGGTTGTTCTGCCAGGTCCGCGCGATGTTGAAGCTCGGATCGACCGTGACGATCGACTGGGTGGGGAGGGTGAACCCGGGCGGCGTGTCGGCCAGGTTCCCCGGAAACGCCGGCGCGCCCGCGCCCGTCGGCGACACGTTCACCGAGATGAGCTGCGGCGATCCCGTCAGCTGCAGCGCGTCCTCGAACATCGCGAGCAGCGGCTGGTCGTACATGACGCCCGTGCTCGCGCGCACGACCGTGCGATCATCCAGCGTCCACGCCACGCCCGCCCGCGGACCCAGGTTGTTCTTGTCGGTGTTGAACTTGCGCGAGTACGAGAAGGGCGAGTCCGCGCGCGCCGCCGGGAAGTCGTACAGGTCGTAGCGGAGCCCGTAGAGCAGCTTCAGGTTCGAGCCGAGCTGCCAGTCGTCCTGAACGAACGCGCCGTACAGCTTCGTGTTCATCGTGAACGTCAGGTCGCCGATCAGCTGAGTGAACGAGCTGTAGGAGAACGGGTCCGCTCCGTTCTTCGCCGCCAGGTACGCCGCGATCGACGGGAAGGTGTAGGACTGGACCGGCGCGCTCGTCCGGCCGTCGTGCACCCACTGGCCGTCGAAGCCGAACTTGTAGCTGTGATTCGCGCGGATGTAGGTGAAGTTGTCGACGACTTCCCAGATGTTCTGCTTGAAGTCGAAGCCGTTGCCGCCCTGTCCGGGCGTCGAATAGGGGCCGCCGAAATCGGCCACGCCGGACACCGCGATCGCCGGGCCGGTGGCCGTCTGATCGTTGGCCATCGAGCTCTGGTGCCGGTGCGCGTACTGCACCCGCAGCTCGTTCAACTGGCTGTTTCCGATCGTGGTGACCAGGTGGCCCGCCGTCGAGTCCATCGCGTCGAGAAAGTCGGTCGCCCGCTCGACCGCCGTGATGCCGCCCGCGCCGTTGTTGAACGGCGAGTCGTTCCTGAACATGATGTACCGGCCCGTGAGCCGGTTCGCCCGATTCAGCTGATAGTCGGCCTTGCCGATGAAGAACTTGGCCGCCTGCGTCGCCGGCGGCGCGCCGGGCTGTGGCGCCAGGCCGAGGGCCGCCACCTCGGCCGCAGGGATCGTGATGATGCGCTGCGCCGACAGATCGCGCCCCGTCCGCTCGTAGCCGGCGTAGTAGAACAGCTTGTTCTTGATTGCCGGACCGCCCACCGTGCCGGTGACCGTGTCCACCTTGGTGTCCGGCTTGTTGGCGTCGGTCTTCGGCTTCGCGAAGAAGAACGGGAAGGTGCTGAACCCCTTCCGGCGGAACAGGTAGCTCGCGTCGCCGTGGATCTGGTTCGTGCCCGACGGCGTGATCGCGTTGTAGACCAGCCCCATCGTCTGGCCGAACTCCGGCGCGTAGCCGGCGGTGACGACCTTCACTTCCCGCACCATGACCTCGGACATCGGCAGCAGGCGCAGCCCCGCGCGGTCCTTTTCGGTGTTCGTGTTGCCGTCGATCTGGTAGTTGATCCGCATCAGCGTGCCGTTGGCCGCCAGGCGCGGCACGCCGAACTCGGGGTTCTCGAAGCCCGTGATCCCCGGCTGCACGAGCGCGAAGTTGTACGGATTGCGCGCGACGAGCGGCAGGTTCTTGACCTCGACCTCGCTCAGGTTGCGTCCGGCGTCGATCTTCGCCGCGTCGAGCACCGGCTTCTCGCCCGCATTGACGGTGACGAGTTCGGTCAGCTGGCCCACGCCCAACGCGACGTTGACGACGGCGGTCTGGCCGGCTGACAGTTTGATTCCCGATTCCTCGTACTTCTTGAAGCCCTGGAGCTCCGCCACGACGCGGTAGCTGCCGAGGGGAAGGAGCAGCGCGCGATACAGTCCGTTCTGGTTGGTGACGACGGACCGTTCCGTGCCGGTGTCGGTATTGGTGATCGTGACGGTGACGCCAGGAAGGACGCCGCCGGAGGTGTCGACCACCGTGCCTTCAATCGATCCATTGGCAGCCTGCGACTGCGCGAAGGCTGGTGCGGCGGAGAGAGCCGCGACGAGGACGGCGAGAATCATGCGGCGCATCGGTGAATGACTCCTTGAGGTTCCCCGCGCGCAGTCGGTTGGCGCGCGGACCAGCGGCGAGTATACACCCCGGTTTCCGCCAGTTTTGACGCGTGCCCCCCGAACCGGGATCGCCCGCCTACCGGAATTCGAAGAGTTGGTCGGCCCGGTCGCTCTCTCCGAGATGCCGGCGCAGCAGCACGCGGCTCGCGAGGTAGGCGCCGGTGACGCTCCGGCTCGAATCGCCAAACGCAAACAGGTGATGGGGATAGTTGCGGTGCGGGCCGATGAACGGCAGGCCGTCGGCGGTGCGCGCGTACCCGGCATCCCAGCCGTAGGCGGGCGCCACGCCGGAAATGTCGGGGTAGAACGTCGAGAGCTGGTACATCAACTGGCCGGTCCGCTGCACGAGGGCGCCGGCGCGCAGCCGATCGGGCGGCTCCGCCATGTCCGCGCCGGCGACCAGCAGTCGCTCGTCATCCACCCAGCGGATGACGTGGGCCGGGGTCGCCAGATCGCGGACGACCGCCGATCGCGCGCCCAGGCGCTGGCGAAGCCGCGCCGGCAGCGGCTCGGTCAGCGCGAAATACGACCGCTCGAACCAGAAGTGGCGGGCGAGCGAGCCGAAGAGCCTCGTCGGAACCGCGGTCGCCACGACAACGCGGCGCGTCCGGATGGATCCGCCGTCGGTCTGGACTTCGGCCGTCCTGCGGTTGAACCCGATTTTGATGACCGGCGAGCGCTCGTAGAGCGTCGCGCCCCGGGCGCGCGCCGCGGCGCCGAGCCCCAGGCACGCGCGGTACGGATCCAGCGTCGCGGCGTCGCGAGTCCGGATGGCGCCGACGCCGGCGAGCGCCGTGTCGCCGGCGAGCGCGCGCGCGTTCAGGTGCGGCGCGTCGAGACCGGCCGCCACGCGCGCTTTTCGCTCGCGCGCCAGCCAGGCCGCCTGCTGCGCCCTGGTCGCCACGAGCACCGAGGTACTGGCTTGGAGCCGGCACTTCAAGCCGAGCCGACGCGTCAGCGCGGCGAAATCGAGCGCCGCCCGGCGCCAGGACTGGAAGATCTGGCGCGCCGCACGGCGTCCCCGCGCGCGCTCGAGATCGGCGAACGACACCCCGGGATCGTCGGCCATCCACCCGGAAGCCCCGCCCGTGCTGCCCCGCCCGATCTGCTCGGCCTCGAGCAGCGTCACGCCGACGCCGTGCGCCGCGAAGGCGTAGGCGGTGGCGCACCCGGTGAGCCCGCCGCCCACGACGACCACCTCGACATCGTGGACGCCGCGATGACGCGGATACGAGGGCGCACGCGACTTGGGGAACTCCTCAATCCATGGGGAACGTCCGTACTTTGTCACGGTTTCTCACTGGCGGCGGGGTCCACCCCGCCGCGAACTCAGGCCGATAGGGCGCGTCGAAGTCGCCGGTCTCCCGGCCTTTCCGCGGCTACGGCACTTCCAGCGCGTCGATCACCTGCATCAGCTTCGTGATCTGCAGCATGTCGGGAAACGTCCCCTTGACCGTGTGCGCGTCGGCGCGCGTGAGGCCCGGGACGAACGCGGCGCGCTCGGCGTCGATCGTCAGCTTGAAGCCGACCTGCAGCTCGATCGGCGTGCGTACCCGGTACGGCTGCAGGGCGGCGAGCTTCGCCATCGCGCGGCGGACGCCTTCGTGAATCATGGCCTGTCCGCGCGCGGGCGTGACCGTCAGCGCCGAGTGGTACCCGTACGGCTCCTTGACGATGGCGCCCTCGGCTCCGGGGACGACCTGCTGCAGCTGCGTCACCGCCAGGCGGTCGCCGGAGATGAACGCAACGGGCACGCCGAAATGGCCCGCGATAGCCGCGTTGTAGATGCCCTCGGACACTTCCATGCCGTTCAGCCGCACCCCGAGCAGCCGCGCGCTCGAAATAGTGTGCCCCCGCACCGCGTTCACGGTCCACTCGCTCGCGTGATAGCCGATGAACACGGCGGCCGCGAACGACCCGTCGATCCCCTGCATCATCTCGAGCGGCCGCGGAAATCCCCGCACCACCTGCACGTCGTCGGGCAGCTTGTCGATGAGGAGGCTCTGGCCGTTGCCGTGGGAGTCGGCCACGATCACGTCGGTCGGGCCCGCGTCGCGGGCGCCGGCGATCGCGGCGTTGACCTCGCCGGTCATCCACTCGCGCGCTCTTCCGTACTCGAAGCCGTCGGGGCCGAGCTGCGCCGGCTGGACGACGCCGGTGATCCCTTCCATGTCGACCGAGATGAAGAGCTTGCGAGGAGGGCTGGTCTGCGCCCCCGCCAGGAGGGGCACCAGGAGGAGCGCCGGGATCAGCAGGCGTTTCATGGCCCGCATTGTAGCCCGTCGGGGCCGTCGGGCCGCCTCGCTACCTGGCGTCGTGAAAGATGATGCCGAGGCTCATTCGCGAGCCGGCCGCGACCGTGCTGACGCCGTGGCGCATCGTGACGCGATAGGCGCCTCGCGTGCCCTGCACGGGGCGTTCGCGCGTGGCGAAGGCGACGCCGGCCCCCTGCGCGATGGCCAGCGCGTGGCCGCGCGACTGCGCCCGGGGCCGCTGTTCGATGAGCAGCAGCTCCCCGCCGCGGTAGGCCTGGGGCGGCGACAGGACGAACACCACCTGCAGCGGAAACGCCAGGTCGCCGTAAATGTCCTGGTGCAGACAGTTGTACCCGCCCGGCGGGTACGAGAGCAGCAGCGGGGTCGGACGGCGCTGGCCGGCCGCATGACAGCGGGCGAGAAACTTGTCGAGGCTGGACGGGAACGGCGGTCCGGAACGGGCGGGGACGCGCGCGGATCCCGCCGCCGGCAGCGAAGACGGCAGCTTCGTCGCCCACCGGTTCGCGGTCGGCGCCAGCCGCTCGTACAGCTGGTGCCGAAGCTCGTCCACGAGGGGTGGAAGCGGCGCGGCGAAATACTTGTACTCGCCGACGCCGAACCGGAACCGCTCCATGTCGATCCGGCTTCGAAACCGCGCCTCCTCGGTGTAGGCCGCCGCGAGCGCCTCGCACTCGGGCGCCGTCAGCACGGAGCCGAGCGGCGCGAAGCCCTGCCGATCGAGCGAGGCTTCGGCCGCCGGCCAGTCGAGCGATGCGAGTCGATCGACCATCTGCGCCTGCATGTCCGGCGCTCCTCAGTCGCGCCGCTCGTTGGCGAGCAGCCGGGTCTTCCGTGCCGCCCCCCAGCGATAGCCGCCGACGCCACCGCCCGACGGCACGACGCGGTGGCAGGGAATGGCGAGCGCCACCGGATTGGTCGCGCAGGCGCGGGCGACCGCGCGCGCCGCCTGCGGCCGTCCGATGGCGGCGGCGACGTCCGCATAGGATCGCGTCTCGCCGTACGGAATGGCGGCCAGCGCCTGCCAGACCTGCCACTGGAAGGCGGTCGCCTGGACGTCGAGCGGCAGGTCGAGACGCGGACGCTGCCCGCGGAGATGCTCGAGAATGGCCCGGGTCGAGTGGGCCAGGACGCCGCTGTCGGTAGCAATCCGCGCGGAGGGAAACTCGCGCGCCAGGCCGCGCTCGAGAGCCGCATCCGATTCGCCCATCGCCACCGAGCAGATGCCGCGCTCGGTGGACGCGATGAGCAGCCGCCCGAGCGGCGAGTCGACGATCGTGAAGTACACGTGCATACCGGCGCCTCCCTTTCGATACGTCGATGGCGACATCCCGAGCTTCGGCGCGCCGCGCTCGTAGAAGCGGCTGCTCGATCCGTACCCCGCGTCGAACATCGCGCCGGTCACCGGCGCGCCGGCGCGCAAGTGCCGCTTCACCTTGCGCAGCCGGCACGCCTCGGCGTACTCGCGCGGGGTCACCCCGACGATGCGCCTGAAGTTGCGCTGGAGGTGGTACGGACTCCCGCCGAGGCGGCGAGCCAGGGTCGCGAGCGACGGGTGTCCGTCGACGTTGGCGAGGTACACGCACGCGCGACGGATCTTCTCGAGCCATGGATCGCCCGGCGAGACTTCGGGACGGCAGCGGCGGCACGCACGGAACCCCTCATGCTCGGCGGCCATGGGGGTGTCGTAGAAGCGCACGCGGTCCCGCCGCGGCCGGCGGCTCGCGCACGTCGGCCGGCAGTAAATGCCGGTCGATCGGACGGCGTACACGAACCGTCCGTCCGCGAGGGGGTCGCGCGCCAGCACCGCCTGCCACCGCGCCTCGTCCGCCGCGACTGCCGTCTCGGGATGTCGTTCTGCCATCGGTGTCATGCCCGCAGTGTGCCGGAAGGGAGAAACGGGCACCATCCGCGCCTTGCGATCAAATTCTAGAACGTGAACCGTCCCGCAGCTCAGCACGCCGGACGACCGGCGTGGGAAGGCAGCCTTGACAACTACGAAGTATTTCGTAAACGCGACCTTCTCGTATCCGATGGATCGCGACTTCCGCGATCGGAACACGCTCTTCGGCGGCGTTTCAGCAGCAGCGGTTACGGCAGGGGCACGTATCGTTGCGACCGGTCGGCGCCTTACCGGCCATTTGAATTCCTTGTGCTCTTACGCCTATCGGACGACGAGTGACGATTCCGGCTGTGATTCGCGTGTGCAGCCGTGATGACCTTTGTGGCCGCACCTTGCGCGTCGCATCGGACCTCACTCTCCCACAGTCTGACAACGCTCCAGCCGAGTCGCTTCAGCGTTCTGGCGACCGCTCTGTCGCGCTCGCGGTTGCGTTCGATCTTGGGGACCCAGTAGGCCGCGTTCCAGCCAGCTGCCAACTTGCTCTTTCTCCTCGCCCAGTCGCGACCGTGCCAAAAGTCGCCATCGCAAAAGACGGCAACACGATCTCGAACGATCACGAGATCGGGACGGCCTGGGACAGCGGTCGAATGCAGACGATATCGAACGCCAGCGGCCCAAAGAGCTCTTCGCAGAAGGATCTCAGGAGTGGTATCCTGACGGTGATTGCCGGCCCCAACCCGGCTGGCCGCGACACTGCGAGGGCGAAAGCCCTCGTACCGCGGCACAGACCCTTTTCCCTTCTTGGCTGGCATAGGTTGCATTCGGGTGAAGCGCACAAAGCGTGCGCGTGTTTAGGGTACACCACAGAGGTCTGGGTTGGGCATCATGCCAAAAGTGATCAGCTTGTTCTCAGGTGCGGGCGGGCTCGATTACGGCCTTGAGGCGGCAGGGTTCACGTTCGGAGCAGGCATCGAATCGGATGCGGACTGCGTCGCAACGCTTTTGGAGAGCCGCCCCGATTGGCCGGTGGTGAATCGAAGCATCTTCGACGTCAGCACGCAACAGCTGCTCAATCTCTCAGGCGCCAAGAAGGGCGACGTGGATCTCGTTGCCGGGGGCCCGCCGTGCCAACCGTTTTCGAAATCCGGTTATTGGGTGCGAGGCGACGCGCTCAGGCTACGCGACCCACGCTCCGACACGCTCGGCGCTTACATGCGGGTCATCCGCGAGACATTGCCCAAAGTGTTGTTGCTTGAGAATGTCGAGGGCCTGCAATACGCGGGCAAGGACGAAGGGCTCCAGCTTTTGCTACGCGAGCTCGAGAGCATCAACAAGGCCGAAGGAACGGCGTACAAGCCCGCAGTGGAGGTCTTGAACGCGGCGAATTACGGCGTGCCCCAACTGCGCGAGCGGGTGTTTGTGGTTGCGCATCGTGGCGGTCGTTCCTTCCGCTTTCCGAACGCAACGCATGGTACGGAAGCGTCAGAGAGAAGGTTGCTGTCGTCGGAGGCGTTGGAGCCTTATCGAACTACCTGGGACGCACTCGCTGATGTCCAGATTTCGGCGGACGAAGACTTGGAGGTTCGCGGGAAATGGGCCGACCTCCTGCCCTCAATTCCCGAAGGGTGCAACTACCTGCACCATACCCCTCGAGGCGACGGGCTGCCGCTGTTTGGCTGGAGACGGCGGTACTGGAGTTTCCTCCTCAAGCTCGCAAAGAACCGGCCGTCGTGGACAATTCAGGCGCAACCAGGTCCGGCTGTGGGGCCGTTTCACTGGTGCAACCGCCGATTGAGTGTCCGCGAGCTCTGCCGGCTCCAAACGTTCCCGGATGATGTGAACGTGATCGGCGGCAGGGGATCCGCTCAACGCCAGGTCGGGAATGCGGTTCCGTCGCTCCTCGCCGAGGTTGTCGCACGAGCAATTCGAGAACAGCTTCTCGGTGAGCGAGTCGACACGTCGCTCGAGCTGCTTCCACCACGACGAAATCCGGTGCCGCCGCCAGAGTCCACCGCAGCGGTTCCGCAGCGATTCTCGAACCTGATCGGCGATCACGCTCCGCATCCGGGCACGGGCCGTGGACATGCCGCGCGCCGTCGCGGCGATCAGCGCGAGGACTACAACCCCTTCGGGTTCGGTGCGGTGGCCCAGGAATCCTCAGAGGGAATCAAGCACGACGCGTAAATCGGAAGGCCAGCCGGCTTCCACAAGGACGTTCGACGACAGCCTGCCTACGCACTTCGGATGCGGCCCGAGCGTCGCGGTCGGCGCGAAGCGAAACTCCCATGCCTGCGTGACTGGATGCAAGCAGGCCGCAAGCACCTGAAACTGCGACGGTCTGTAGTATCGGCTACAGGGATCCCCTTTCGCCGCCCTCGTCTTTTGAAAATCGACTTTGGGCAGGCCGCGCTGCCGGTGGCGCAGCACATTCTTGCATTCCAGCAGGAACATCTCCTTTCGGGTACTCCATCTCGAAATCCGGCTTGCCGTCCTCGATGATGTGCCTGACGCGCCGCACACCTGTTACGCCTTTGAGGTATCTCTCGAGGTGATACTCGGCCACTCCACCACGAACGGCAGCTTCAAGTCGAAACGCTGCGGAAATGATATCCAGAATCTGATTCGCCGGAAGGCCGAATTGCCGCTCCAGTGCATGAGGCTCCGTGACATCGGCGTGCTGTGTGTCACCGGATGCAAGCGCATGCTCGACCCGCTCGGAAAGCATGAGGCGTTCGCCGCAATCGAGGCCACTGGCGAGACGTTCGAATTCGATGTATCTGACGAGATGCTCCGGCCGAAACGCGACGACCGTTTCGGTCAGCAGATTCTCGTACGGCCGCCCAAGCTTTCTTCTCGCGTCCGAGCGCTCGCGCTCCCAACCGTGCCAACCAATCTCGCCTGCTCGTTCGAGAGCAGCCGTCTTGAACTCGACCGAGCTGGAGAACCATGTTGGGCTGTGCATCCTTGGGTCGACACCCACGAACAGGCCCATTTCCAGATGGAGGCCGAACATGAGCGTCACGCGCTCGCCCTTCGGATCGAAGTACAGATGATGGTAACGATCGAACTCGCTGCCGTATTTGATCTGAAACCGGTGCTCGTCCGCGGGTCGGCCCTGCTGTCGGTACTTGTTTGCGGTGAACGCGTAGCAGACCAGCTCAATCAGCTCGCCTTTCGGCATTTTGATCGTGATCTCGAACGGAGCAGTTGTCGGGTCGGCCCGAACGACGACTTCAGCGCTTGAAGCCACGACTGCGGCCTCAATGCGCTCTACGATGTCTCGCCGACGGAGCCCTGAGTAACGTTCCACGGGCGTTTTGAGCCTCCTGACAGGCGCGCGGGCCGCCGGCGCGCTGACGGCCAAAACCGCTGGTCGACTGCGAAGTGCTTTGAACTCTTGCAGATTACGGGGAGGGCCGTCGTCGGTCAAGCTCCCGCTCGCACCGTCGCGGCGGGGCTGGCGATCGGCGTCCCGATCGCCGTCGCCGTCGCACGCCTCGTGCAGTCGCAGCTCTTCGGCCTCTCGGCGCGCGATCCGCTGGCCGTCGCCGTCGCTGCGGCGCTGCTCGCAGTCGTGGCGCTCGTCTCGGGCTACCTGCCGGCGCGCCGCGCGACGCGGGTCGATCCGATGATCGCGCTGCGGTACGAGTGACCGCGCGCCGCTCTACTCGGCTCGAAGCGCGGCCGCCGGGTCGACGCGCATCGCCCGCCTGATCGGCGCGCACATCGCCAGGGTGGCCACACCCGCGAGCCCCAGCACCGCAACGGCATAGGTTGCCGGATCGGTGGCGCGCACGCCGAACAGGAGTCCCTGCATGACGCGTGCGACGGCAAGCGCGAGGCCGAGCCCGAGCGCCAGGCCAATCCCGACCACGACCACCGCCTGACGCGCCACCAGCCGGGCCACGTCGCCGCCGTCCGCCCCGAGCGCCATGCGCACGCCGATCTCGTGCGTGCGCTGCCCAGCCAGGTACGACAGGACGCCGTACAATCCGACCATGGCCAGCAGCAGCCCGCCGCCCGCGAACAACCCCATGACGAGGGTCGTGAAGCGCCGCGGCTCCATGGCTTCGTCGACCCGCACGGCCAGCGCCTGGACGCCCGGGACCGGGATGTCCGGATCGAGGTCGTGCACGATCGCCCGGAGCGTCGGGGCGAGCGACGAGGGAGCCCCCGGCGTTCGCACGACGAGGGTGAACCCCAGGTCGGTGTTCTGGGCGAGCGGCTCGTAGATGGTCGGCGGCGGGACCCCGTCGACCGTCTCCTCGTGGAAGTCGCGCACCACTCCGACGATGGTGCGCCACGGCGAGGAACCGCCGGGACGATCGAAGTTCAGGCGGTGGCCGATCGGATCCTCCCCGCGGAAGTACCGGCGGACGAGCGCCTCGTTGACGAGCACCGTCAGCGGCGCGGGCGGCCGATCGGCGTCGGTGAAATCGCGTCCCGTCACGACCCGTGCGCCGATGGCGCCGAGATAGCCGGGCGACAGCTCGTCGTGCCGCACCTGGATGCCGAACTCGCCCGGCGGGCGGTGCTCGATGGTGAAGTCGGAGGTCCACAGCAAGCCGTCGAGCAGCGCCCGCTGCGACGCGCCGGCGGCCGACACGCCGGGGACCGCGCGGACCCGATCGAGGAGGCGGTCGACGAACGCGCGCTGAGCGTCACGCTCGCGGTACACCGAACGGGGCAGCGTTATCTGCACGGCGACGGCGCGTTCGGGAACGAACCCGAGGTCGACGCGGGAGAGGTTCCAGAAGCTCCGGACGAGGAGCGCCGCGCCCGTGAGGAGCGCGAGCGACAGCGCCACTTCCGTCACGATCAGCAGGTTGCGGGCGCGCATCGATCCCGGCGCCGCGTCGGCGCGCGAGGGCCCCCGCACGACCGCGGTCCCCTCGCGCGCGCTTCCCTGCCACGCCGGCAGCAGGCCGAAGAGGACGCCGACCGTCAACGTCGTCGCCATGGTCATCAGGAGCGCCGCGCGGTCGACGGCGATTTCGTCGAGGCGCGGCAGCGCGGCCGGCCCTGCGGCAACGACGCCGCGAACGGCCGCGTACGCCACGAGCAGGCCGAGACCGCCCCCGAGCGCGGACAGGAGCAGGCTCTCGGTCAGCATCTGGCGGGCCAGCCGCGCGGCGCCGGCGCCGAGCGCCGTCCGCACGGCGACCTCGTGGCGACGGGAGGCGGCGCGCGCCAGCATCAGGTTCGCCACGTTCGCGCAGGCGACGAGCAGCACGAAGGCGACGGCGCCGAGAAACACCAGGAGCGCGGTGCGCGAGGGGCCGACGATCCAGTCCCGCAGCGGTCCCACGCCGACGTCCATGTGCGTGTTGGTCGCCGGATACCGGCGCTGGAGATCGGCGGCGATCGCGTGAAGGTCGGCGCCGGCCTGCTCGACGCTGACCCCATCCTTCAGCCGACCCACGACGCGAAGGAAGTGCGGCCGTCTGGTGGCGGCCATCTCCTGCGGTGTCCAGCCCGTCGGAATCCAGAGGTCGACGGCTGCGTCGTCGAAGCGGAAGCCGGGCGGGAGCACGCCCACGACGGTGCGCGGGCGTCCGTCGAGCGAGATCGTCCGCCCGACGACGCTCTGCTCGGCGCCGAATCGCCGACGCCACAGGCCGTCGCCGAGCATCACGACATCGTCCTGCCCGCGCCACTCCTCGCGCGGGAGAAAGTCGCGGCCGAGCGCCGGGGTGACGCCGAGGACGCGGAAGAAGTTGGGCGTGACCGGCACGCCGCCGACGCGCTCGGGCTCCCCACCGCCGGTCAGGGCGAATGTCATGACCCACGGGCGCCGCGCGGCGCCCCAGTAGGCGGCCGAGATCCTCGAACGATCGGTTGCGCGCGCGCCAATCGGCGAAATTGGCGGGCGCGCATTCGGCATCGACCCAGTCGCGGTCGGGATTGGTCTCCCA
This sequence comes from uncultured Acidobacteriota bacterium, assembly GCA_963840225.1. Classification (GTDB taxonomy): domain Bacteria; phylum Acidobacteriota; class Vicinamibacteria; order Vicinamibacterales; family CAVVIG01; genus JBLMXQ01. The sequence continues at coordinate 412,537 of CAWIYH010000002.1, read as the reverse complement.
GAGCTGGACCAGGCGCGACGAGTCCCTGTAGGGGAGCGGGCGCCACAGCACGGCGTGAACGATGCTGAAGACGGCGGTGCTGGCGCCGATCCCGAGCGCCAGCGTGACGGCGGCGACGGCGGTGAAGCCGGGATTGCGGCGCAGCATGCGCGCGCCGTACCGCAGGTCCTGGACGAGCATGTCGAGGCTCCAGTGCTGCTCGAGCAGGCGGAGCGCATGCGGCAGGGCGCCGGCGCTGCGCCTCAGCGGCGCGCGGCGCTCGTACCAGAGCTCGGCGTCCCACTCGCGGCGCCAGTCGGCGCGGCGCCAGCGGGGCACGAGGAGGCTGCCGGCGGCGACCAGGACCGAAGCGAGCGCGCGCAGCCAGCCGCGCCGGGCAGCGGGATCGTCGGCCATCGGTTCATCCTTTCGTGCGGATCGGACGCAGGCCGCGCAGCCGCGGGCGGGCGCGCTCGCGCTCCTTCAGGGCGGCGACGGCGGCGCGCAGGGTGCGGTCGCCGGCGGCGGTGAGTTCGTAGTACTTGCGCGGCGGGCGCTTCTCGCGCTGGGCGATGCGGTGGTCCTCCCAGCGGGAGGCGACGAGCGCGTCGTGCTCGAGGCGCGCGAGGGCCGGGTAGACGGTGCCGCTGGGAAGGCCGGTGGCGTCGATGACGTCGAAGCCGTAGCCGGAGCCGGCGTGGACGGCGGCGAGGACGGCGGCGAGGGCCGGGCTGAGCGGCAGGCGCGACATAGGTAGAACTATACCTATGTAGAGAAATGAGCGCAAGCCCGATGCTACGATCGCCCCGTCATGCGTATCGCCATCTTCGGAAGCGGCGGCGTCGGCGCCTACTTCGGCGGCCGGATCGCGGCCGCCGGCTCCGCCGACGTCGCCTTCATCGCGCGCGGCGCCCACCTCGACGCCCTCCGCACCCGCGGGCTCCGGATCGAAAGCCCCAGGGGCCATGTCTCGCTGCCGCCCGTCACCGCCACCAGCGACCCGGCGGACATCGGGCCGGTCGACGCCGTGCTGTTCGCCGTCAAGCTGTACGACTCGGCCGCCGCCGCCAGCCAGCTGCCGCCGCTCATCGGCCCCGACACGGTCGTCATCCCCTTTCAGAACGGCGTCGACAGCGTCGACCTCCTGACGCGGGCGGTCGGGCGCTCCCACGTCGCCGGCGGCACGGCCTATGTCGCCGCCGTGATCGCCGAGCCAGGCCTCATCCGCCACACCGCGATGGACCATCTGATCTTCGGCGAGCTCGACGGATCCCGCAGCCGCCGACTCGAGCAGCTCCTCGCCGCGTGCGGCCCGGCCGGATTCCAGGCGACCCTCAGCGAGCACATCGACACCGACATCTGGTCGAAGTTCATCCGCCTGTCGATGTTCAGCGGGATGACCGCCGTCACCCGCTGCCCCGTCGGACCGCTGCGCGACGACCCGGACCTCTTCGCCATGCTGCAGGCCGCCTGCATGGAGTCGCTGGCCGTCGCGCGCGCGCGCGGCGTGCCGCTGCCCGCCACCGTCTTCGACGAAGTCATGGCCATGGTGCACGGGCTGCCCGACCAGGCGCGATCGTCGATGCTCGAGGACCTCGAGCGCGGCCGCCCGCTCGAGCTGCCGTGGCTGAGCGGTGCCGTCGTCCGCATCGGGCGCGACGTCGGCGTCGAGACGCCGATCCACCGGTTCATCGCGACGGTCCTCAAGCCGCACGCCGCCGGAACCGTATCCCGCTGACCAAGACGCGTCCGGCCTCGTCGAACGCCACCAGTATCCTGAGCGGGAGACCGGCGAGGGCGCGGAGCGCCGGGGAGCCGCGCCGGGCTGCCGGGTGGCTACCTGACGGACGCCACAATCCTGCCGATCACCTCGTCGAGCTGCTTGTTGCTGCCGATCCACCGGACGACGGCGACGATGTCGTGATCCCAGTCGATGTAGACGATATTCTGGCCGTTGCCGCGGAAGGTGACGCTCGACTCGGGCGCCGAGGGCAGGGGCTTGCGGCCGGTGTTCAGGAACCAGTTCATGAAGCCGTACTCCGGGTTCGCGCGCCCCGGCGTGCGGGCCATCGTGATCCAGTCCTCGGACACGATCTGATGATCCTTCCAGCGGCCGTGCCGCAGGAACAGATACCCGAACCGCGCGAGGTCGTACGCGTTGATGAACATGCCGCCGCCCCAGTGTCCACCCCCGGTGACCGACTGCATCTTCTGACCGTCGATTTCGACCCACGAGTTCTCGTAGCCGTGCCACCGCCAGGTGGAGGAGGCGCCGATCGGCTCCATGACCTCCTCGCGCAGCACCTGTTGCAGGGGCCGGCGCCAGACGTTGAGCGCGGCGAGCGCCAGGGCGTTCACGCGCACGTCGTTGTACTTGTAGTGGGTGCCGGATTCCCACAGCTTGCGGTTGGGCCAGTCCGAGGGCTTCTCGCCCTCCGGCCGATCGCCCCAGTCAGGCTTGCCCCAGAGCGTCCCCTGCCAGTCGCTCGTCTGGCGCAGCAGGTCGTCCCACTTGATCTTCTGGTTGTGCGGCGCCTCGAACAGGTCGACGCCGGGCGGCATGTAGTCGCGCGCGTAGTCGTTCACGTTCCGGATGAGGCCGCGCTGCCACGCCAGGCCGACGACGGTCGACAGGAACGTCTTCGTCACGCTGAACGTCATGTCGACGCGCGACGGCTCGCCCCACTCGGCGAGGATGTAGCCGTGCCGCGTGATGAGCCCGTTGGCGGCGCCGCGCGGCTTCACCGGCCCGATCGGCGTGTCGAACGGCTCGCGCGCGCCGAACGTCGTCGCCAGATCGACGTTCAGATCCTTGTTCGACGGGTTCTCGTACGCGACGGCGAGCTTGACCGCCGCATCCACCCCGGCAGGATCCAGGCCGACGTCTTCGGGCGGGCGATGCTGCCAGTCGAAGCGGCCGGGAAAGTAGGGAGCCCCGGGCGCGGGCACGGCCGACCGCGCGGCGGGCGCCGCCGGGCGTTGCGCCCCCGCAGGCGGCACCGCCATCGCCGTCACGGCCGCGGCAAGGATCAGCGTGGATCGGAGCATGGGCGTCTCTCCTCGGGTCTGGCGTGGCCGTTGACCGCATGGGCCGCCGCGCGCAGTATATCGTTGAAGCCATGCCCGGACGCATCGCCTGGGCGCTCGCGCTCGTCGCCGCGGTGGTCGCCGGGCGGCCGCCCGGTCGGACGTTGACCGAACGGGCGACCGGCATGACGCTGGCCCTCGTCCCGGCCGGTCGGTTCACGATGGGCAGCCGACCGTCGGAACGCGGCCGCAACGCGGACGAGACACCCCACGAGGTGACCATCGCCCGGCCCTTCTTCCTCGGCCGCCACGAAGTGACGCAGCGCGAGTGGCGGTTCGTGATGGGCACGTCCCCGAGCGCGTACGCCGGCTGCGACGAGTGTCCGGTCGAGCGCGTCAACGACTTCGACGTCGACGCGTTCCTCTCGAGACTGAACCGGCGCGAGAGGCGACCCGCGCCGGCCGCCGACGCCGACCGGCCGCGGCCGTCCGCGCGGTTTCGACTGCCGACCGAGGCGGAGTGGGAGTACGCGTGCCGGGCCGGCACCGACACGCCGTTCTCGACCGGCGAGAACCTCACCACCGATCAGGCGAACTACAACGGGCGATTTCCGTACCGGATCGTTCGCGCCCGGGGTGTTCCGCGGCCATCCCGTGAGAGTCGGCAGCTTCCCGCCCAACGTGTGGGGCCTCTACGACCTCCACGGGAACGTGTGGGAGTGGACCTCGGACTGGTATGCGGCGTCGGCCCACGCCCGACCCGAGCGGAAGAAGGTGATCCGCGGCGGGAGCTGGTACTTCGACGCCAACAGCGCACGCTGCGCGCTGCGCTACACGCATGCGCCGAAGGACCGCGGGTTCAGTCTGGGATTCCGGGTGGCGGCGACGCTCACGCCGTACGCGAGGGTTCCGGGGGTTCCGCGATGAACGCGTACTGCATCTGGTCGATGATGCGGCCGTCCTTGATGGCGCTGCGGCGGAGCCGGGCTTCCACCACGTACCCGGCCTTCTCGAGCACGCGGCACGAGGCCGCGTTGTCGGCGAAAGGCACGGCGTAGATGCGGGTCAGGCCGAACGACTCGACGGCGTAGCGGGTGACGGCGCCGAGCGCCTCGGCGGTGATGCCGCGCCCCCAGAACGGCTCGCCGAGCCAGTAGCCAATCTCGGCCGAGACGCGCTCGACGTCCTGATGCATCATGAACCCGATGCCGCCGACCGCGGCCTCGTCCACAACTATCGCGAACGCCGTCTCGGGTACGCGCTCGCGCATCGTCCTGATGAAGCGCTGGGCGTCGCCCCGTGTATAGGGATGGGGAAAGGCGTCGCGCAGGTTCAGCCAGATCCTGCGGTTGTCGGCGTACCGCGCGAGCGAGTCGACGTCCGACGGCCGCCACGATCGCACCTCGCAGGACGAGAGCGTCAGACGCATGGGTCGCTACCTGCGGCGGGCGCCCTCGAACAGCATTCGCAGCCGCAGCCGGAGGTCGTGGAGGCGCTTCTCGATCGGCTGGCGGGCGCCCTCGTCGGTCTCCCCGGCCAGCTGCCGATCGAGCGTGGCGATCTCGTTGATCAGCTCCACCTCTTCGGGCAGGCAGCCTGCGCTCTTGAGGATCGAATGGGCCATCCGCAGGTGCTCGGGCGTGGCGAAGTAGTCCTCCAGATCGATCGTCTGCCCGCGGCCGGGAAGATCGTCGAATTCCCCGGCAGCCATCGCGTCGCGAATCTTCCGGTCGGCGAGCCGGTCGAACATGAGCGTATTGTGGCACACCGCCGAGAACCGGCGATCCGGGTCTGGACCAAGGTCTAGACCCAATGCGTTCCGGAAATTTCGGAAGCCCAATCGATGGCCAGCCGCAGGGGCCGTTGGACCGATCCCGTTCGGAGGCGCGGAAAACACGCGCTTCCGGCCACTGCCAGCGGCCCACGTTTATCTTCCTGGCAGGGCTGCGACTCTCTCGCCCGTCGGGACGCCTCCAGCGCGTGTTTACCCCTTCGTGTCGCGCCGCCTCAAGGGCTCGGTCCAACGGCCCCTCCGGCTGGCGGCCAGGACCGAGGGTGCCCACACGGGCGGGGGGCCGCGCCCAGCCCGGCGTGGGGACGGTACTGGGCCGCGAAGCCGTTCGGAGGGAGCCGATCCCGATTGCCTGACCGCGCGAGAAGACTCAGGGCACCAGGCCAGCTCGCGGAGCTGGCCGGCCAGCGGCCCGTTCCGCCCTCGCAGCGCGGTCCGGCGACCGGAGCCGGATTCGCCGCCCAGCACCGTCCACACGACCGTCTTCGAGAGCGACCGCCCAATTTCTGAGCAGGCATTGGGTCTAGACCACGTACCGCTCGCCGCCGACCGGGCCGGCGCCGAACCGCGCCGGCGAGAACGGCGCGAGGTCGAGACCCGGACTGCGCCCCGCCACCAGATCGGCGACGATGCGGCCGGCGGCCGGAGAGTGCTGGAATCCGTGGCCGCTGAATCCGTTGACGAGGAACAGGCCGTCCACCTCCGGCGAGGGGCCGATGAGCGGATTGCCGTCGGGCGACATCTCGTACAGCCCCGCCCAGGCGTGGGAGATCGACGCGTCGTCGAGCGCCGGCAGCCGCGCCGTCGCGACGCGCGTGACTTCCTCGAGAAAATCCCACCGCACCGTCGTGTCGAACGTCGACGGCTCGTCGGGGTCGCCCATGCCGAACAGCAGGCCGGCGCCCTCGCGGTGGAAGTAGAAGGTCGTGTCGAAGTCGATCACCATGATCTTCGACTGCGGGACCCGCCAGGCGCCGGCGGCCAGACCGGCCGGCGCCTGGGCGATGAAGATGTGGCGGCGGTACGGCAGGACGGGGACATCGGCGCCGGCCATGCGACCGATCGCGCGCGCGTAGGGCCCGGCCGCGTTCACGACCGTCCCGGTCTCGATGGCACCGCGACTGGTCCGCACGGCGGCCACGCGTCCGGCGCGCACGTCGATGCCGACGACCTCCGTTTCGCGCTCGATGGCGACGCCGGCGGCTCGCGCCGCGGCGGCGAAGCCCATCGTGACGCCGTTCGGATCGGCGATGCCGTCGCGGCGGCAGAAGGTGGCGCCGAGGACGCCGGAGGCGTCGAGTCCCGGCGCGAGCCGCTCGGCGCCGGCCGCGTCGAGCCAGTCGACGTCCACGCCCATGCGCCGCTGCAGATCGACGTTCTGCCGGAAGGTCTCGACCGCTTCCGGCGCGGAGAGCAGGAACAGGTATCCGTCCTGGTGGAAGTCGACCGGCGCGCCGATCTCGTCGGCGAAACGTTCGAGCAGCCCGATCGACTCGAGCGACAGCTGGATGTTGGCGGCGGTCGAGAACTGATGGCGCACGCCGCCGGCGTTGCGCCCGGTGGACCCGGTGGCCAGGAGCTTCTCCCGCTCGACGAGCACGACATCGGTGACGCCGAGGCGCGAGAGGTGATAGGCGACGCTCGCGCCCACGCACCCGCCGCCGATGATGACGACGCCGGCTGATGACTTCACAGGCAGAACGTGATTGCGGGCGATGCCTGCCCTATCTGCCGGTCGCGGGCGTGCCCATACCGGCGGCGGTCTTCTCCACCTGTTCCATCACCCTCAGAATGTTCCCGCCGAGGATTTTCGTGATGTCGTCGTCCGAGTAGCCCTTCTTCATCAGGGCACCGGTGAGCTTCGGGAGCTTCGAGGCGTCCTCCATCCCGATGGGCATCGTCGCGCCGTCGAAGTCCGAGCCGAGGCCGACGTGGTCGATCCCGGCCACCTTCACGGCGTGGTCGATGTGCTCGACGATCTGCTCCCATCCGACCTTCGGGAGCTGGCCGCTCATCATCGCCTCGCGGTTGATCCGCGCCGTCTCGAGCGTGGAGCATGCCTCGTCGCCGCCGCACTTCTTGGACATCGCGTCGAGCTGCGAGACGACGTCGCCGCTGCGCTTCTCGCTGGCGGTCCGGTACTCTTCGCTCAGGAAGCTCGCCTCGTAATTGATCATGATGACGCCGCCGTTCTTCGCCAGGGCGCGCAGCATGTCGTCGGTCATGTTCCTCGGGTGGCGCGAGATGGCGCGGCAGGACGAATGCGACGCGATGACGGGCGCCTTGCTGACCTCGACGGCGTCGTAGAACGTCTTGTCGGCGACGTGCGAGATGTCCACCATCATGCCGAGGCGGTTCATCTCGCGGACCACGTCCTTGCCGAACGCGGTGAGGCCGTTGTGGGCCGGCTTGTCGGTGGAGGAATCGGCCCAGTCGTTGTTCTTGAAGTGGGTCAGCGTCATGTAGCGGACGCCGAGCGCCGCGTAGCCGCGGAGGATGCGCAGGTCGTCGTCGATCATGTGGCCGCCCTCGACCCCCATCAGCGCCGCGATCTTGTGCGCGGCGGCCGCGCGACGGATGTCGGCCGCCGTCGTCGCCAGCATGAGGTCGTTCGGGTGCGTGCGGACCGTCTCGTGCACCGCGTCGATGAGATCCATCGCGCGCTTGACCGCCGGAGGACCGGTGACGTCGCTCGGCACCCAGATCGAGAAAAAGAGCGCGTCGAGGCCCCCCTCCTTCATCCGCGGGATGTCGATGTTGCCGTTGGCGTGGCGGGCGCCGAGGTCGAAGCCCTTCTCGAATAGGAGGCGCTGCGTCGTGTCGTCGTGGGTGTCGATGACGATGGCCTGATCGTGGAGCTGGCGGGCCCGCGCCGAGACCGCGTCGGGGCTCTGGCCGGCGGCCGAGGGTCCGAGCGCGACGAGTGCGCCTGCCACCGCGGCGAGCGCGGCACCGTGAACGCGGCGGATGGATGACATGACGGGGCCCTCCTGGTTGACGTCTCCGGGATTCTACAGCAGGGCGCGTCCCTCTCGAGCTCCGCCGCCGGAGAACCCCGGCCGGCAGCCGGAAGCCCGAGCGCGGCCGGGACTTCGGGGCACGGACGTACAATCGAGAAGTCAGACGGACGCCGGTATTCTGGTCGGGACCAGAATACGCCGCCCCGATGCGGGACCGATGAAGACCTTTCTGAGCCCGCTCCTTCGAGGCAATCCAGGTCGATACGCGATCGAGAACACGAGAACCGGCGCGCTCGTGGCCGACGACCTGATCACCGCGTTCGATTCCGCGGCGCGGAACAGAGGACTGCTCGGCCGGGAATCCCTGGCTGCGGGAAGCGCGATGATCATCGCCCCGTGCACGGCTGTCCATACCTTCTTCATGCGCTTTCCGATCGACGTGGCGTTCGTCACGAAGAGCGGACGCGTGGTCAAGATCCGGTCGACCGTGCGGCCGTGGCGCATGTCGGGCGCGCTCGGCGCCTTCGCCGTCATCGAGCTGGCCGCCGGTTCGCTGGCGCGCTCCGAGACGCAGCGCGGCGACGTCCTGGCGCTGCGTGCCGTCGATCCGGCCGATCCTGCTCTTCCACCTTCGTGACGATCTGAGAGGTTCTCTCTCCGCGGTGTTTCTTCTGGTCTGAACAAGAATCCTTCCGTGCGACGACGCGCGGCGCCATCCGCGCCCGACCCCTCGATCCCGTACTTTCATCAGCAAATCCCGGCGTGATGTGACGCGCGGCGGATCGGGCACCGCGATTGCGATACCGCTCGGCGTCAGCCAAGGCGCACGGGCGGCAGCGGAGCTCGAATCGTTCGCACGCCGGTAACTCACTGTCGGGCGCATTCACGGAGCGAAGCGGCGATGGCAGGCCGGAGGAGAGATGCGCGGTTCGAAGTTCCGATTGTCGACGGCGTGCTTCGGGTGCTGCGCGACGTGACCGTTCGACGCGGAAAGGGCGCGGAGCTCGTCGCGATCGATGCTGACGCCGCCCTGCCGGGAGAGATCGTCACGATCCATCTGGTCGTTGACGGCGACATTCGAGCGCGGGTCGTCGAGAGCCGGCCCGTCCTCATCCACGGTTCGGTGCGGCATCGCCTGCGGCTCGTGCGGCTCGACGCCAATGCACCGGGACGCGCAAAGAGCCGCAGGCATGGAGACCGCGAATGATCTACGGATTCGACCGGCCGGGCGAACAGCCGGAGGAAATCGGGGCCCTCACGATCGACGTGCGCACCCGCGTGCTCAACTGCAGCGCATCGGGATGCCTGGTGGAGACCGTCCGGCCCCTGTCCGTCGGCACCATCGCGCGTCTCTTCGTGAACCTCTCGCAGGGCGCGTTCGAGGAAGTCGTCCAGATCGTGCGCTGTCAGGAGATTGCAGGCGGCGCCGGCGTGTATCACCTGGGAACCGAGTTCGTGACCACGTCGCCGCCGTCGGTCGAGTCGCTGCGCTATCTGATTCGACGGGAAGGCGGAGCGTTGAATGCCTGGCTCCAGCCGTCGCCGACGGTGCCGTGAGCCGGTAGCGGGCGTTGTCGCGCCGCCGCACAGCCGACGCGACAGACGACAACGGGTGCTGTGCCGGCGGTCCGGGGAGTCGAAGCACGAGCCTTTGTCCCACACATGGGATGACGAGCGCGCGAAGAGCGCCCTCATTTACTCGATGCGGAGACATCCCGGCCGCCACGTCAACAACCCACGGGGCGCGCCAAGGGCGAGCCCCGCCGGAGCGGAGCGGGGCATCGGGGCCCCGCGAGCGACGGCGTAAGGGGTCCGCGGGGGCGAAGCCCCCCGGATCCAAGAAGGAGAAGCACATGAAGGGTCTCTTCGCTCGGTTCGTTCGTGAGGATGAGGGCCAGGACCTCATCGAGTACGCGATGCTGGCGACCTTGATCGCGATCGCGGTCGCGGTGGGGGCCAACGCCGCCGGAGGGTCGCTGAACACCTGGTACAACGACCTGTCCGGTTACATCGACGGGAAGGCAGCGGCAGTGACCGGTGCTCCGTAATTAGCCGCGACCGCGCATCGGGTGGGCGGAAGTCCACCCGATGCGTTCTTCGAACAGGAAATGGTGTGAAGGAACGCCGATGCTCGCACTGACACGGCTTATTCGCGAGGACGACGGTCAGGACCTGATCGAGTACGCGCTCCTGACCGCCGCGATTGGCCTGGGCGCGGTGTTGGCGTTCCAGGCCTGGAGCGCCGCCATCAACGGAACGTACGGCAGCTGGAATACCGTCGTGAACAGCTTGTGGGATCCCAGGCCTTGACGCAAAGCTCGATGGACGAATGATCATGTTTCTGAGCGCAATTGCCGTCGTCGTCGCCGTGGCTGCATGCGTGTTCGACCTGCGCACGCGCCGGATTCCGAACGCGCTGACCTATGGCGCCGCGCTGACGGCGCTCGTCGTTCACGGAGTGGCAGGCGGCACGGGCGGTCTGATTTTCGCCGCCAGCGGCTGGCTTCTCGGGATCGCCCTGTTTTTTCCTTTCTTTGCCCTCGGCGGCCTCGGGGCGGGCGACGTGAAGCTGCTTGGCGCGCTCGGCGCGTGGCTCGGGCCGACGCTGGTCCTCTACGTCGCCTTCTACTCGGCCCTCGCAGGAGGCGCGCTGGCCCTCGTCGTGGCGCTGCGGACTGGATACCTGGGTCGAGCGCTCGGCAACCTCAAGTTTCTCGCCACGTTTTGGATGACCGTCGGTTTCAAGCCGGCCGAAGGGCTGACGCTCGAAGGCGCGGGGACGCCGCGTCTCGCGTATGCCCTTCCGATGCTGACCGGCCTGCTGGTGACCTTATGGATGCTCTGATGAGACGGCTGCGGCGAACCTCGGCGTCGGACACGGGCGCCGAGCTGCTCGAACTCGCGATCGCGCTGCCGATTCTGCTGCTCGTGATTGCCGGCATCGTGGATTTCGCGTTCCTGTTCCAGCGCTACGAGGTGGTCACCAACGCGGCGCGCGAAGGGGCTCGAGTGGCCATTCTGCCTGACTTCACGGTCGCGGACGTCCAGAACCGCGTCAACGCGTATCTCGCGGCGTCCGGTCTGACGGCGGCCGCGCCGGCGCCGACGGTCACTTACAGCTCGGTTGAGGTCACACCGGGCGGACCGTCCATCGACGTCGTCAAAGTCATCGTTCAGTACCCCCATCAGTTCCTGTTCATAGGAGCCTTCGCCCCGCTCGTTGGCGGGGGGCCGCACGCCGACGTCATGCTGGCGGCAGCGGCGACGATGCGGACCGAGGCGCCGGCGGCGGCGCCCTAGAGAGTCGGGTGGGTCGGGTGGGCCGGTACGGGCCTGTAAGGCGCGCCAAAGGCGCGTAGGGGGGCCGCGGGGGCGAAGCCCCCCGGATCTAGAAGGAGCACTCATGAGTCGCAACGCTCGCACGTTCGTCGTCGTGGCGATTGCCGTCGTTCTGGCCACGGTCGCCAGCGCAGGGGTCTACCGCGCCATCAAGCGCATTCCGGTGCGCGAGGTGCCAGTGGCCCATTACTCCGCCGTGGTCGCGGCGCGCGATCTTCCGCTCGGCACCCTGGTGGCGAAGGAAGACGTCAAGCTCGTGCCCTGGCCCTCGAGCGATCCGCTGGCCGGCGGATTCGACGACCTCTCCAAGGTCATCGGCCGCGGAGTGGTGGTGCCCGTGCTCCAGAACGAGCCGCTGTCAGAGAGCAAGCTCGCCGCGATCGAAGCCGGCGGCGGGCTGCCCCCCGTCATCCCGGAAGGCATGCGAGCCATCTCGGTCAAGGTGAACGAGGTCGTCGGGGTCGCCGGGTTCACCGTTCCGGGCACGCGGGTCGACGTGCTGGCGGTCGTCCGCGACGGCACCAGCGCGATGTCGCGAATCGTCGTGAGCGACGTCCAGGTGCTGACTGCGGGCACCCGGTTCGACCAGGAGGCATCGCGGAAGGACGGCAAGCCGATCAAGACGACGGTGGTGACGCTGGCGGTGCTGCCCGCCGACGCCGAGCGAGTCGCGCTGGCGGCGGCGGACGGGGTGTTGACGCTCACGCTGCGCAATCCGCTCGACGTGCTGCCGGCCCACACGTCGGGCGTCAGGCTGACCGAGCTGATGAGCGGCGCCGCGCCGCCCCCGGCCACACCGCCCACCCCGCGCAGGCGCGTCGTGCCGCCCGCCGTGCCGGCCGCCGCACCCGCGCCCCGGATCTATCGGGTCGAAGCAATTCGCGCCTCGAAGCGCAGTGAGGAGACGGTCCGCTAATGGCGATCACACATCCGTTCGTCGTCCGCAAACGCGCGTTCTGGCTCGCGACTCTCGTCTGTCTGACGGCGGCGCAAGCGTCGGGCGCGGCCACGACCGACGAGACGAAGCCCGCGACGGCCGCTGCCGCCGTCGAGAAGGCAACGTCCAGCGGGGCGAGCGCCGTCGACAAGATTCACATCACGGCCGGCCGGTCCCTCGTCCTGCCGAGCGAGTTCGACGTCACGCGGATCGCCGTGACCGATCCGAAGGTCGCCGACGCGACCGTCGTCGCCCCGCGGGAGATCCTGCTCGATGGCAAGAACTCCGGCACCATCAGCCTGATCGTGTGGGGCGCCGGGGCTCGCACTCAGTACGACGTCGTCGTGGAGTCCGCCGTCACCCCGCTGCAGCAGCAGCTTCAGGCGCTGTTTCCGGGCGAGAACATCAACGTCGGCGTCAGCGACGAGGCAGTGGTGCTCTCGGGCAACGTGTCGAGCAACCAGGTGATGCTGCGCGCGGGCGAGATCGCCGAGGCCAGCTCGTCCAAGCTCAAGGTGATCAACCTGCTGCAGCTGCCGGGCGGCAGCGAGAGCCAGCAGGTCATGCTGCAGGTGCGGTTCGCGGAAGTGAACCGCCGCGCGGCCGAACAGCTCGGCGTGTCGTTCTTCACCGGCGCCGGCGGCTACAAGGACTACGTGGCGCGCGGCACGACGCAGCAGTTCGCGGCGCCCAACTTCGACACCGACAAGGGAGGCCTGACCTTCAGCGACTACCTGAACCTGTTCGTGTTCAACACGAAGCATGACGTCGGGGCCGTGATCAAGGCGCTCCAGACGAAGGGGTTCCTCCAGAGTCTCGCCGAACCGAATCTGATCGCCTACAACGGACAGGAGGCGAGCTTCCTGGCTGGGGGCGAGTTCCCGGTCCCGATCGTTCAAGGCGTGACCAACGCCGTGACAATCATGTTCAAGGAATTCGGGATCCGGTTGAGCTTCAAGCCGACCATCGCGGGCGACATGATCCGGCTGAAGGTGAAGCCCGAGGTCAGCTCGCTCGACTTCGTGAACGGCATCACGCTCAACGGCTTCCGCATTCCCGCGCTGATTACGCGCCGCGCCCAGACTGACGTCGAGCTGCGGGACGGCCAATCTTTCGCGATTGCCGGCCTGCTGAACAACCTCTCGCAGGACGACACGGCCGCCATCCCGATCCTGAGCCGCCTGCCGATTATCGGCAACCTGTTCAAGAGCAAGTCCGAGACGGCCGAGCGGACCGAGCTGATGGTGCTCATCACTCCGCGGCTCGTCCGTCCGCTCAACCCGGACGAAGTGCCGCCGCTGCCGAATCAGATGAAGAAGTTCCTGCCGCCCGACGCCGGCGTCGGCCAGGACCTGAGCGGCCCGGGCGGCCCGATCGACGCGCCGAACAGGCCGAAACCTGCGGGCGGGACGAAGTAGAGGCAGCGCCAGTGAGTAACGCGAGCGCCTGCGGCCATGCGAGCCCGAGGACATGGAAATCCGAGGGCGAGCATCAGCGTCAGTTCGCGGCGGGGGGGGGCCCCCGCCGCCAGTGAGTAGAGAGGACATCATGAACGCCTTCGGTGACCGGAGTCGGAGCGAGCGCGGCGCCATCCTCGTGCACGTGGCAGTGGGGCTGCTGATGCTCGTCGCGGTCAGCGCGTTCGCCGTCGACTTCGGGTTCTTCTGGCTGGCCCGTGGCGAGGCCCAGAACGCGGCGGACGCGGGGGCGATGGCTGGAGCGGTCGCGCTGAACTACGACAGCGCCACCGATACGTCGGACACCGGTCCGGCCAAGCTGTCGGCCCTGAAGGCGGCCCACACGAACCTCGTGGCCGGCCAGGCCCCGGCCGTGGACGTGGCGACCGACATCAACTTCGTCACCTGTCCCGACGGGACGCCCGCGCCCGCGTGCATACGTGTCGACGTCTATCGCGACGCGGACCACGGAAATCCCTTGCCGGTCTGGTTCGGCGCCATCGTCGGCCTCGTGTCGCAGGACACGAAGGCGACGGCGACCGCCGAAGCGGGCAGCGCGAACGCCACCAACTGTCTGCGTCCCTGGATGATTCCGGACAAGTGGGAGGAAGTGACGGCGCCCGCGACGACCTTCAACGGGTCGGACCGGTATGCCTCGCCCGATCCGGAGACGGGACTGGGCGGCACCGGATATACGGTGGAAAACGACTACGGCACCATCGTCACGCTGAAGCCGGGCAACCCCAAGCAGGCCATCGCGCCAGGCGACTACTACGCGGTCGACCTGGCCGACAGCACTGGCGGCAACGACTATCGGACCAATATCGCCACCTGCCGGAACCAGACCGCCGCCATCGGCGATCTGCTGACGGTCGAGCCCGGCAACATGGTCGGACCGACCAAGCAGGGCGTGGGCGACCTGGTGGCAGCGGATCCGGGCGCGCACTGGAACGGGACGGAGATCGCTGGCAGCGCGTACGCGGTCAGCCCGCGAATCGTGCCGATCGCGATGTTCAGTCCGTCAGATTTCGCCGCTCAGGATCGCCAGTCAGGACGGTTCGATCTCGTCATCGTGAACATCCTGGGGTTTTTCGTGCAGGGCGTCAGCGGCGGCGGCGATGTCACGGGCGTGATCATCTCGCTGCCCGGGGAGCTCGCGGCCGGCGGCGGAACGGTGGGACCGGCGGCGTCGTTCCTCAAGTACACGATGCTGGTCCGGTAGGGAGTCAACGTGTCAACACATGTGAGCATCGTTGGAAGCGCGACGGCGGATCTCGAGGAGTTGTGTCGAGGCGCCGGGATTTCTGCCGCACAGCTCGGGCCTTCCGACCTGCTGCGCCTCGCGCAGCCCGGCTCGAAGCCGCCGCACGTCATCGTCCTCGATCTGCGTCGTCAGACCGCCCTGCCGCCGGCGGTTGCCCTCGCTCAAGAAGGAGCATCCATCGACGGCGTTCGTCATCGTCGCCGGCAAGCTGGATCCGGCGCTCATGCTCGAGGCGATGCGCGCCGGCGTCAACGAATGGGTGACCGAACCGCTGAACGCCAGCGATCTCGTCTCGGCGATCGCGCGCGTGGCGGGTCCGGCCCGGACGGCGCCCGCGGGCGAGCTGTTCGCGGTGGTGGGCGCCAAAGGCGGCGTCGGCGCGACGACGCTGGCGGTCAACATCGCGACCAGCCTGTCGTCGATCGGCAAGGGAAAGACGCTGCTCGTCGACATGCACGGCGCGGGTGGCGACGCCGCACTCTTCCTGGGCGCCGAGCCGGCGTTCTCTCTGGCCGACGCCATCGAGAACACCCACCGTCTCGACGAAGCGTTTCTCAAAGGGATCGTCGTCGCGACGGCTGCCGGGCCCGACCTGCTGGCGGCTCCGGACAGGACCACGGCCGTCCCGATCGATCCGAGGAAGCTGCGCGCCGTCGTCGACTTCGCGCTGCGCTGCTACCGGTTCGTGATCCTCGACGTACCGCGCTCGGACCCGGCGGTCGACGAGGCGCTGGCCCTGGCGTCGAGCATCACCGTCGTCGCCACGCAGGAGCTGGCGGCCATCCGCAGCGCAGGCCGCACGGCCGCCGCCCTGCGACAGCGCCATGGGGCGGAGCGGGTCCGAATCGTCGTGAACCGTTACGATCGGACGGCGGAGATCGCGTCGGAGGATCTCGAGCGCGCCGTCGGCGGCCATATCCGCCACAAGTTTCCGAGCAACTACCGCCTGGCGATCGAGGCGCTCAACAAGGGGCGTCCGCTCGTCGTCGACAACCACAACAAGCTGGCGAGCGCGATGGTCGCCTACGCGCGCGGCCTCTCGGGCAGCCCGCGTGAGGACGCCGCCGTCGACCGCCCGGCCGGGTTCCTGAGCAAGCTGACCGGGCGGAAGTAAGAGATCGCATCTTCAGGGAGACGCCGCATGACACCGATCGCCGCAGACATCTCCGCGCGCCAGGCCGACGCCCTTCCTGGATACCAGGAGCTCAAGAGCCGCATCCACCAGGATCTGTTGAACCGGCTGAACCTCGACCGCCTGGCCGAGGTCAAGCGGGAAGAGGGCGAACCGGAGATTCGCGCGCTCGTCGCCGGCATGCTCGATCGGGAGTATCGGAGCACGCCGCTCAGCCTGCTGGAGCGCGAAACGCTCGTCGGCGACGTGCTGAACGAGCTGTTCGGCCTCGGACCGCTCGAACCGCTCCTGCAGGACCCGGACATCTCCGACATCCTCGTGAACCGGTCGGACCGCGTCTACATCGAGCGGAACGGTCTGCTCGAGGAAGTCCAGGGCGTCGCATTCAAGGACGATCGGCACCTGCTCCGGATCATCGAGCGCATCGTGAGCTCGGTCGGGCGCCGGATCGACGAGTCGCATCCCATGGTCGACGCGCGCCTGCTCGACGGATCGCGCGTCAACGCCATCATCCCGCCGCTCGCCCTCGACGGCCCCGCCCTCTCGATTCGGCGTTTTCGAACCGACCGGCTGGGCCATCAGGACCTCGTGGACCGCGACTCGCTGACCCAGCCGATGCTCGATTTCCTGCGCGCGGCGATCGGCGGCCGATTGAACGTCCTGGTCTCGGGGGGCACCGGCGCGGGCAAGACGACGCTGCTCAACGTGCTGTCGGGTTTCATCTCGGACGCCGAACGGATCATCTCGATCGAGGACGCCGCCGAGCTCATCCTGCGGCAGCGCCACGTCGTGCGGCTCGAGACGCGGCCGTCGAACATCGAAGGCAAAGGCGCCATCCGCCAGCGCGAGCTCGTCATCAACGCCCTCCGCATGCGGCCCGATCGCATCATCGTCGGCGAGGTGCGTGGCGAGGAAGCGCTGGACATGCTCCAGGCGATGAACACGGGCCACGACGGCAGCCTCACGACGATTCATTCCAACTCGCCACGCGACGCCCTGCACCGGCTGAACACGATGGTGGCGATGGCGAACCTGAACATCCCCGACAGGGCCATCCGCCAGCAGATCGCCGCCGCGCTGAACCTGGTCCTCCAGGTGGCGCGGCTGTCCGACGGGACGCGCAAGGTCACGTCGGTCTCGGAAATCACCGGCATGGAGGGCGAAGTCATCTCGATGCAGGAAATCTTCCTGTTCGAGAAGACCGGTCTCACGCCCGACCGGAAGGTGACCGGCCGGTTCCGCGCGACCGGCATCCGGCCGAAGTGCTGCGATCGTCTCGCGTCGACCGGCGTGGACCTACCGATGGAGATGTTCGAGCACGTGAAGCTGGTGAATCCAGGAGAACGCCGATGACGCTCGTCGCCGCCGTGTTCCTCGGCGTGCTCGCCCTCGTCGTCGGCTCGTATTTCGTGCTGGTCGTCCGGCCGGAAAGCGAGCAGCAGTCGGCCGTGCGGAAGCGCCTCAAGAAGGCCGTGCGGCGGGAGAGCGCGTCGCTCGTCAAGGAGATCGAACGCTTGAGCGCCGTTCCGATTCTGGAGCGGCTCCTTGCCCACGCCACCAGCATCGTGCAGCCGATACGGCGGCTGATCGATCAGGCGGGCTATTCGATGACCGTGGGCGCGTTCGTCCTCGCGACCGTATGCGCCGGCGGCATTCCGCTGATGGCGATGGTCTGGGCAACACGACATCTCCTGATCGCCGTGCTCGTCGGTCTCTGCACCGGGCTGATTCCGTTCCTGTGGGTCCGGCGCGCAAGGGCCAGACGGCTCTGGAAGTTCGAGGAGCAGTTCCCCGAAGGGATCGACCTGATCGCCAGGGCCCTGCGGGCCGGTCACACGTTTCCGACCGGCCTCCTGATGGTGGCCGATGATCTGCAGCCGCCGATTGGCACCGAATTCCGTCTGATCTACGAGCGCCAGAACTTCGGCATGCCGATCGGCGAAGCGCTCCGCGACTTCGCCGAGCGGACGCCGGTGCTCGACGCGAAGTTCTTCGCCACCGCCGTCCTCACGCAGCGCGAAGCCGGCGGCAACCTGGCGGAGGTGCTCGACAACCTCTCGTCGGTGATTCGCGAGCGGTTCAAGGTGAAGCGCCAGGTCCGGGTGCTCTCGGCGCACGGGCGCATCACCGGGTGGATCCTCGCCGGACTGCCGCCCTCGCTCGCCCTGGTGTTCACGATCATGAACCCGGATCACATGCGGCTGCTTTTCTACGATCCGATGGGAATCAAGATGGTGTACGCGGGCATCGCGCTGCAGGTTGTCGGAACGCTCATCATCAAGAAGCTCGTGAACATCGAGTACTGAGGCCCACATGTCCCTCGAGCTCCTCCTGACACTCGCCGCCGTCTTCTTCTCCGTGGCGCTCGTATCCGGCTCGGTCGCGGCCGCGGCGCTCGTCCGCACCTCGCCCGGCCGTCGCCGTCTTCGAACGATCGCTTCGGGGCGATCGCTGCTCGTCAAGGCCCAGGCGGGCCTCACGCCGTCGCTGACGCCGGCTCTTCAGCGGCTGGCGACCTTCATCCCGAAGTCGCCGAAGGAGATGTCGCGGCTCCGCAAGCGGATGGCTCACGCCGGTTATCACGGCGCAGGGCCGGCCGTCCTCTTCGCGGCGTCTCAAGTCGTTCTCCCCATCGTTATCGGCGGCGCGACTGTTCGTGTTCGTGCCCGGCGCGATGAGGCTCGTCCTGGCGCTGATGGGCGCAATCGTCGGATATCTCCTGCCCGATCTCGTGCTGCGGCGGCTGATCGCGCGGCGCCGCAAGATCATCCAGAACGGGCTCCCGGACGCGCTCGATCTCTTCATCGTCTGCCTCGAGGCCGGGTCGTCGCTCGACCAGGCAATTCTGAAGAGCAGCCAGGATCTCGACGTGCCCTATCCGCCGCTCGCCGACGAGCTGCGGATGATCACGACCGAGATGCGTGCCGGCAAGCCGCGGCTCGAGGCGTTCAAGAACTTCGCCAGCCGCACGGGCGTCGACGATGTGCGGGCGCTCGTCAACATGTTGACGCAGGCGGATCGGTTCGGAACCAGCATCGCGCTGGCGTTGCGCACGCATGCCGACACGTCGCGGACCAAGCGCCGCCAGCGGGCCGAGGAACGGGCGCAGAAGATCGGCGTCAAGCTGGTGTTTCCGCTCGTGTTCTGTCTGTTTCCCGCGTTCTACGTCGTCACATTGGGTCCGGCCATCATCAAATTCGTGCACTTCTTCGCGGAGCTCGTCGTCAACCGTTAAGCATGAGGAGTCAGCCATGAACCTGAACATCGTCGTCCTCGCCGTGATCGGCGTCGTGGTCTTCGTTCTCTACCTGAAGCGCCGCAGTGCACGACTGAGTCGCGAAGACTAGGAGGCGCCATGCAGTCCACGTCCACACGAGCAGCCGGCCTGGCCGTGTCCCTGTGTCTGCTGGCGGGGTGCGCCAGCCACAGGCCGGCCAGCCTGGCCGATCGGTTCATGCTGCGCGGTCACGACCGGGCGGCGAGCCGGCCAGAGGCGGCGCCGCCGTCGCCCAGTCTGGAAGAGGCGATCGGCAAGACCCGCCACCTGATGGCCGAGGCACGGCCGGAGCCGAAGAACGCGCCGGTCACGCTGGAGTCGCGCGACCCGGTGCTGGCGGAGGCGCTCGCCGCGCTGCGCGCCGCGCCGACGGCTGAGCGCTACGTGCAGGTCGGCCGCCTCTACGGCGGGCGAGGACTGCTGGATCAAGCATATGACCACTACACGCGCGCCCTGCGCCTCGACTCGCACCAGGCGGACGCCTATGAGGGGCTGGCGCGCGTGTGGCGCGACTGGAAGCTGCCGCATCTCGGACTCGGCGACGCGTATCGGGCGGTCTACTTCAAGCCGCAGTCGGCCGCCGCGGAGAACACGCTCGGCACCATTCTTCAGGCCCTCGGCCGCAATCGCGAGGCGCGCGGCGCCTACAGGCTGGCCTCGGTCCTGGATCCGGACGCCGGCTACCCGCTCAGCAATCTCTGCTATCTCTCGTTCCTCGAGGGCAACGCCGCGCAGTCGATCGACGAATGCCGCGCCGCCATCCGACGCGACCCCTCGCTCGGGGCGGCGCACAACAACCTGGCCCTCACCTACGCCGCGATCGGACGGCTCGATCTGGCCGATCGGGAATTCGCCGCCGCCGGCAGCCCGGCCGCCGTCGCCTACAACATGGGCGTGGTGTATCTCGCGCGGAAACAGTTTGCCGAGGCCGCCGGCCAGTTCGAGCGAGCCGAGGCCGGCCATTCGGGCGCGTACGACGCCGCAGCGCGCGCCCGCCAGGCGCGTGCGCGCGCGGGCGTCGACGTCGGCAGCCGCCGGAGGTCGCCAGTGACGACGTCATGTGTTGAGAAAGCCTCGTCGTGGAACGTGCAGCCGGCGGCGCCGCTCACGCTCGAAGCGGCAGGCCTGAGCGAAGACCTCGTGATTCAGCTGGCGCTCAAGACCCTGCACTTCGCCGGCGAGCTGACCGGAACCCAGCTCGCCCAGCGTCTCGGGCTTCTGTTCCCCGTCATCGAGCCGGCGCTCGATTTCCTGATCGGGCAGCACCAGTGCGAGATCGTCGCCGGCGGCCTGGTGAGCCGGGCGTCGTACCGCTATCGCATCACGGACGCCGGGCGGGCGCGGGCGATGCTGTTCCTGCGCGACAACCAGTACGTCGGCGTGGCGCCGGTCCCCGTCTCGGCGTATCGGGACTACCTGCACGCGTTTGCCGCCGCCACGAGCAGCAAGGCGACGCGCGCGCACATCCACGAGGCGTTCGCGCACCTCGTCATCAGCGACGCGGTCCTCGACCAGCTCGGCCCGGCGATCAACGCACGTCATTCGCTGTTCGTCTACGGGCCGCCGGGCAACGGCAAGACCGTCATCTCGCAGGCCATCCGGAACGTCCTCGACGGCGAGATCGCGATTCCCCACGCGATCGAGGTCGACGGCAGCATCGTCCGCATCTTCGATCCGATCATTCACGAGCCGCTTCCCGAGACCGCACGCGGCCTGCAGCTCGACGGGGGCGCCCGGGCCGACCACCGCTGGGTGCGGTGCCGGCGTCCCATGGTCATGGTCGGCGGCGAGCTGCGGCTCGAATCGCTGGACCTGTCCGATCACAAGGACGCAGGGTTCTACCGGGCGCCGATCCAGACGCTCGCCAACGGCGGCGTGCTGGTGATCGACGACTTCGGCCGACAGCAGTGCTCACCGCGCGAGCTGCTCAACCGGTGGATCGTGCCGCTCGAGAACCGGGTCGACTTCCTGACCCTCGCCACCGGGCAGAAGCTCGAGCTGCCGTTCATGGTCCTGGTCGTCTTCGCGACGAACCTGCAGCCGAGTCAACTGGTCGACGAAGCGTTCCTCCGGCGCATCCAATACAAGATCTACGCGCAGGGCCCGACGCCGTCCGAGTTCGCCCAGATCTTCGAAAACTGCTGCCGCGAGTCGGGCATTGCGTTCGATCTGTCGCTCGTCGAACGGCTGCTCGACACGTGGTACGCGCCCCGCGGCATGCCACTCCGCGGCTGCCATCCACGGGATCTCATCCGGCATGCGCTCGCGCTGGCCGAATACCTCGACCAGCCAGCGGAGCTGACGTTCGACCTGCTCGCGTCGGCCTGCGCCGGCTACTTCGTGCACGAAGAGGGATCGGTCGAGCAGACCGACTGACGCCATGCGGGTGCTGCAGATGGGCCGTTCGGCCTCGGTGTTGACGCTTGCCGGCCTGGCGGCCGCCGGTCTCGGCGGGGCGGCCGCCCACCTGTCTGCCGACGAGTCGCCGTCGGGCGTCCTCGCCGTCCACATCACGTCACCACTGGGTCGGACCGGCCTGGCTGGTCCGATTCGGATCGTCGCTCAGGTGCAGCACGCGGCGAAGGTTCACCTGCAGCCGGTGAAGATCTACGTCGACGACAAACTGCTGGGAGAAGCGAAGGACGGCCCGCCGTTCGCCGTCGAGTGGATCGACGAGAATCCGTTCGAGCCGCGGGACATCGCCGCCGAAGCGTGCGATGAGGCGGGCGACTGCGTGCACGACGCCGTGCATCTGGACCCGCTGACCGTCACCGAACGATCCGGTGTGTCGAGCGTGCTGCTCGAGGCGTCGGTCCAGGATCAGACGGGCCGCTACGTCGGCGGCCTGACGGCAGGCGACTTCCGGCTGACGGAGGACGAAACGGCCCAGACGCTCGACCTCGTGAGCGCCGACCTCGTGGACTCCACGTACACGCTGTTGATCGACTGCAGCCAGAGCATGTGGCGCCGCCTCGACTTCGTGCAGGCGGCGGCCGACCGCCTGGTCCGGCGCCTGAGGCCGAACGATCAAGTCATCGTCGCGCCGTTCACGAAGACGATCGGCACCATCACCGGCCCGACGGCCGATCGACGCACGGTCACCGATGCCATCGCCTCCACCCGTGCAGCCGGCGGAACCGCGGTGATGGATGCGCTGGCGGATCTGCCGCGGCTGCTCCAGGGCGCGACCGGCCGGCAGGCGGTCGTGCTCATCACCGACGGGTACGACGAAAACAGCACCCAGTCGGAGGAGGACGCCCTGCGCGCGGTCAAGCGCGCCCAGGCCACGCTCTTCGTCGTCGGCATCGGAGGCGTCGCGGGCATCTCGATCAAGGGCGAGCGGGCGCTGCGCGCGCTCGCCGAGCAATCAGGCGGCCGCGCCTTCTTCCCGTCGCGCGAGGAGGAGCTGCCCCGCGTGCACGACCTGATTGTGAGCGACGTGCAGCGCCGGTACCTGATCGGATACACGCCGACCAACCAGGACGACGACGGGAAGTGGCGGCGCATCGGGCTGGCGACCTCCACTCCCGGGTACGCCGTGCGCACGCGGCCCGGATACTTCGCGCCGAAGCCGCCGGCCGTGCGCGCGACCCTCGAGTTCGTCGCCGCGAACCGCGACGGGCAGCCAGTCCAGATTTCGGCAAACGATCTGACGATCGTCGAGGACGGCGTGCCGCAGCAGATCGACACGTTTCAGGAGGCCGTGGCGCCGATCTCGATCGTACTGGCGCTCGATGCGAGCGGCAGCATGAGGCAGGCCGCCGATACGGTGAAGGACGCGGCCCGGTCGTTCGTCGAGTCGCTGCGCCCCGGCGACGAGCTTGCCCTCCTCGTCTTCGCCGACAACGCCATCATGGTCCACGATCTGACGAAGAACCGCGAGTGGACGATGAACGGCATCGATCAATACCGGACCACCGGCGGAACCGCGCTGAACGATGCCCTGTTCGACGCCCTCGGGCGGTTGAAGCGCGCGGAGGGGCGGCGGGCGATCGTCGTCCTCACCGACGGACGCGACGAAAACGGACCGGGAACGGCGCCGGGGAGTCGCCATGCGCTCTCCGACGTGCTCGCGAGCGTGCGTGACGTCGACGCAGCGATTTACGCGATCGGCCTCGGACCGAAGGTCGACCGAACCGTGCTGGAGCGCATCGCGCGAACCTCCGGAGGCGAGCCGTTCTTCCCGGCGACGGTCGAGGAGCTCGCCCGTGAATATCGTCGCGTCGTCGACCATCTTCGCCAGCGCTACGTCGTGAGCTACCTCTCGACCAACGCGAGGCGCGACGCCCAGTGGCGCGTCGTGGATATCGTCGCGCGGGACCCGACGTTGACCGTGACGACTCGAGGCGGCTACTACGCGCCGGAGCGTTAGGTGAGCAGCGCTTTTGAAAAACGGATGTTTATGATGTCTCTTTAATGATTATATAGTTCCTTTAATGCATATTATGTCCTGTAACAGGACAAAGCATGTAACTCATTGAAGACATGCATCTTGTCTGAATTCAAGCTGGTTGTCATGTCCTCAAACAGCACAATCAACGATTGAAGCCGCCTCGGCCCTTGCCAGTAATCGATTGACCCGCCGTCACTTAGAGGGACTCTGCCTCGGGCCAGCATCTTGCGTATTCCGTGAGTCGGGTGCCTCCCCTTCGGCCCGCGTCAGGGCATCCCACTCACAGCCATGGCAACCACGACCGAGGTGTCTCGGTTTCCGGCGGGCGGCGACGCCGCATACGACCCGCCGCCAGTCATCGCCAGCGCACGGATGCGCGAGGTCTTCCGCCTCGCCGAGCAGGCTGCGCCACTTGATGCGAAGGTCCTCATCACGGGCGAGAGCGGCGTCGGCAAGGATGTCGTCGCCCGCCACATTCATCGGCATTCGGGCAGACTGGCGTCCGCCTACGTGCCGGTCAACTGCGCCGGCGTCGCAGAATCGCTCCTCGAGTCCGAGTTGTTCGGGCATGTGAAGGGAAGCTTCACCGGCGCCTTCCGGGACAAGGTCGGCAAGCTTCAACTGGCCCACCGCGGGACGCTCTTTCTCGACGAGGTCGGCGAGATGAGCCTCCGGATGCAGGCGATGCTCCTGCGATTCCTCGAAAACGGCGAAATTCAGGCGGTTGGCGCGGACGCGGCGCGAGCCAGGGTGGACGTCCGGGTCCTGGCGGCGACGAACCGCGACCTCCGGGAGCTGGTTCGGGCCGGCCAGTTCCGCGAGGATCTATTCTACCGGCTCCAGGTGATTCACCTGCATGTCCCACCGCTCAGGGATCGACGGGAGGACATCCGGCCGCTCGCGCAAAGGTTCCTCGAAGCGACCGGTCGGCGCGTGTCGCTCACCGACGCGGCCTGGGAAGCCCTGGAGCGGTACCGCTGGCCCGGCAACGTCCGCGAGCTGCACAACGTGATCGAGCAGATCGTCTGGCGCTCGCAGGATGACGCGCCGATCGATGTCGACACCCTCCCGGAGGAAATCACGACCGCGGCGCGGGCCATTCTGCACGCCAGGGAGCGTCGACGCCAGGTGGCCGACGATCTGTATCAGGCGCTCGTCAACGGCGCCTGTTCGTTCTGGGAGCACATCCATCCGTTGTTTCTCAACCGCGACATCACCCGGCACGACGTTCGCGAGCTCGTTCGACGCGGCCTCAGCGTCACGCGCGGCAACTATCGGGCGCTCCTGCACCTCTTCGACATGCCGGCCGAGGACTACAAACGGTTCACCAACTTCCTGGCGACGCACGACTGCCGTCCGGACTTTCGGGAGTTTCGAGGGGCGAAGGCGGAAGGCGCAAGCGTTCCGCGACGGCAGGAGCTTCGCCCGCCCCTGCCCGAGCCGCGGGCCCCGCGTGAAGAGGACCCCGCCGACAGCGACGAGCAGGCCGCCTCCTGACCTCCCCGCGCGTCTGCCCGGGGACAGAACAACGTCGGCCGGCCGGCCACCAATTCCGGCGCAGACCGCGAGTTTGGGCCGAAACCCGCGGAATTCGGCCCGGCGTGCCCGTTGCAGCCGGGGTCCGGCGTGGATCGACCGCATCCCGGCCGGGCCGGACGGCACTCTCTGCGCGCGCGATTGAGCGACCTCGTCGTGCTGCTGCTCGTAATGGGCGTGTCGATCGAGCTGTGCTGGGAGACGCTCGGCGTACGCGACCGGTTCTGTGTGCTGGCCGTCGCGCTCGCGTGCGTCTCGTACCCGGCCAGTCGGCTGCTGGAGGCGCGGGGTTCGGTGGAATCGCTGCCTGCCGGCACCATGGCGACAATCGCCGTGGCCATGATTCCATGGACACTCGTCGCCCTGTTTCACCAGTGGCATCCTTCGTGGACGATCTGGCAGCCGCTCGCCTTTCTCCCGGCGCTCCGCTATGGCGGCGCGGCGCTGGCTCTCGGGCTCGTGATTGCACGACCCATCCTGACGCCGACGCCACCGCTGCTGGACGGCCGAACCTGGACGCCGTCGCTCAACCCCCAGGCGGAACTTCTGATGATCGGCGTATTGTGGGCGTCAGCGAGCGCCGTACTGGCCGGCTTCGCGCTGGTCTGGTTCGTGACCCGGTCGATATCCCGCCTGGAGGTGCGTTCGAACGCGTTCCGGAGATCCCGCGGCTGGAGTGCCGCATCCGGCACCGCACCCCTCTAGCCGGCCGTCGCATTCTCCCGTTCGTCGCGCACGGCGAGCACGAGCGCTCCTCCGCAGGCCAGCACCGCGCCAATCGCCGCGAGGCCGCCGGTGTAGCTCGCGGTCGTGTCCTTGAGGGCACCCACGACGTACGGCCCGACGAAGCCGCCGGTGTTGCCGATTGCGTTGATCAGGGCGATGGCGGCTGCGGCGCCGGCTCCGCCGACCGACGACGTCGCCAGCGACCAGAACGGACCGAACATCGAGGCGAGGCCGAGCATGGCGAGTGAGAGCAACGCGAGCGGCAGCGCCGTACCCGGGGCGAGTCCGGCGGCCGCGAGTGCCGCCCCGCCGAGGGCCGCAGCGACGGCGACGTGCCAGCGTCGCTCGCCGGTCAGATCCGAGTGGCGGGCGCTCGCCACCATGCCGATCGCGCCGACGCCGTACGGAATCGCGCTGAGCGCGCCCACCTCGAGGTCGCCGGCGCCGGACGCGGCCTTCAGGATCTGCGGCAGCCAGAACCCCATGCCGTAGAGGGCGACGGGAATCGAGAAGTAGACCGTTGCCAGCAGCCACACGCGCGGGCTCGCCAGCGCGGGTCCGATGCGATGGGCGCCAGCCGGCAGGCGTTCGGAGGCCTCCCGCAGATCGGCGAGGAGCGCCGCGCGCTCGGCCTCGCTCAACCAGCCGGCCGCGGCGGGGCCGTCGGGCAGCACGGTCAGGACGACGAGACCCAGGGCCACCGCCGGCACCCCTTCGAGCAGGAACAGCCACTGCCAGCCGGCAAGTCCCCAGGCACCGTGCAGCGAGAGCAGCGCACCGGACACGGGACCGCCGATGATGCCGGCGACGAGGGTGGCCGTCATGAACGCCGCGACGGCCCGGGCGCGCTCGCGAGACGGGAACCACTGCGTGAGGTAGTAGATGATGCCGGGAAAGAAGCCGGCTTCGGCCACGCCGAGCAGGAACCGCAGCGTGTAGAACTCCGCCACGCCGCGCACCAGCAACGTGGCGGCCGAGACGAGGCCCCACGTGATCATGATGCGGGCAATCCACACACGCGCGCCGACGCGCACCAGGATCAGGTTGCTCGGGATCTCGAAGACGACGTAGCCGAGGAAGAAGATCCCCGCCCCGAACCCGTAGACCGTCGCGGAGAACCCGAGCGCCGCGTTCATCTGCAGCGCGGCGAACCCGACGTTGATCCGGTCGAGATACGCGACGATGTAGACGAAGAACAGGAGCGGGACCACCCGCCGCCGGGCTTTCGCCACGGCCTGCGCCGTCAGGAGCGCGCCAGGCGTCGGCCGGTCCCCGATCACCGCAGGCCCACGAGCCCTCTGGTTGCGGCGATGAGCTTCGCCGACTCGTACCCGACGCCGTCCTTGAACACGGTCTCGACCTTCGTGATGTCGGCGATGTTCGACGCCGGGTCGCCGTCGATCACGACGAGATCGGCCGCCTTGCCGACCGCGATCGATCCGATCTTCGACTCCCGCCCGAGATACGTGGCGCCATTCATGGTGGCGACCTTGATGGCTTCGACCGGCGTGAAGCCCGCCTCGACGAGCAGCTCGATCTCGCGCTGGTTCGAGAAGCCCGCGACGACGCCGCCGTAACCGGTCGGGTCGGTGCCGGAGACCAGCAGCCCGCCGGCGTTCGCGAAGGCGCGCTCGAACGCCATCTCCTTGGGCAACAGGGTCCGCCATGGCGACTTCTCGTCGACCGCGATGTGCGCGCGCCGGCGCAGGTACGCGTCGCGGACCTCGGGCGCCATCGCGTCGAGCGCCGCGTCCGCGGCCGGAGCGCGGCCGGGCACCAGCGTCTCGAACACGGTGAGGGTGGACGTGACGGCGACGTGCCTGTCGACCAGCTTCCGGATGAGCGCCTGCAGCTCCGGACCATTCACGTCGAGCGCGCCAATCGAGGACAGGACCGCGTCGCTCGGCGGGCACTCGTCCGGCTTCTTGTCGCGCACGAAGTCGGTGGCGACCACCAGGCCATGCTCGAGATCGTCGATGCCGAGGTCGGCGGCTTCCCCGAAGGTGACCGAACAGAGGTGGCCGGTGATCTTCAGTCCGCGGGCGTGCGACTCCTTGACGGCGGCGCCGAGCTCGGCCCGCGAGATGTGCATGTAGGCCTTGAACGACGTCGCGCCCTGATCGGCCCAGTAGGCGACCATCCGCCGCGCGTCGTCGACGCCCGTCAGCGCGTGCACCGACGGGATGGGAAGGCCCGGCCCCTCGAGGTACGGACCGGTCGCGTCCATGTGCGGCCCCGGCATCTGGCCGGCGTCAATCGCGCGCTTGAGGTTGAAGTCGGTGTAGCCGGCCATGTTCCCGCCCGTGCGCATGGTCGTCACGCCGCCGGCCAGGTACAGGCGCGGGAAGCTGTAGATGAGGTCGTTGTACGCGCCGGCGCCGCCGGCCGGATAGAACAGGTGCTCGTGCAGCATCACGAGCCCCGGGACGAGCGTCTTGCCGGACAGGTCGATCGTCCGCGCCCCGGCAGGGACGGCGGCGGTTCCAGTGGCGCCAACAGCCGCGATGACGCCGGCGCGGACGATGACCGTCTGGTCGGTCGTGGGCGGCGCCCCGGTGCCGTCGATGACCCGCGCGTGGATCAAGGCGATCACCGGCGCATCGACGCTGACGAACGCGCGCGTGGACGGCGAGAGCGCCGGCGCCTGCCCGCGCAGGACGGCCGACGTCGCTGCGACGATGAGGCCGGCGATGAGACGACGACCGATCGGTGAGCCTCCTGCGGTCATGCGTCGAATCCTCGAATGATGCAGGTCCTCGACCTGCGTGATGCGTCCGCGCCGTGTCATTCGCGGATGGCCTTCAGCGCCTCGCGAACCTTGCGGCCTGCTATCCTGTCGCGTTCCCCTTCCACAATCAACAGCCGGCCCTGCCTGCCGGCGCCGGCGACCCGGTACGGCCACTGGCCCCCGCCGACACGGAAGGACTGCGGTCGGCTCGCCCCAGAGACCGCGAAAACAGCGCGGAAATGTCGGGGATATGCACCGCCGGAAATGTGGATTTAGATTAATCGAAATCGGCGCCAGGTCCGCCTCGCGGGCCCGCCGCGGCGTTCCCGACCGGAGGCGTCAGGGTCCCGGAGGGTTGAAACCCGGGGACGCGCCAATCCGTTCGATCGATAATCGGGGGATGCGCGCGATTTCGTACGGCCGGAAGGGACCGGCCTCGGAGGTCCTGGTCCTCGGCGAGATGCCGATGCCGAAGCCTGGACCGGGCGAGGTGCTGGTCCGCGTCCATGCGTCGGGGGTCAACCCTTCCGATACGAAGAGCCGGAGCGGCTGGGCCGGCATGAGCAAGATGCCGTTCTCGCGGATCATTCCCCACCAGGACGGAGCCGGGGTCATCGAGGCGGCCGGCGACGGCGTGCCACCTCACCGGATCGGCGAGCGCGTGTGGATCTACGAAGGACAGTGGCAGCGGCCGTTCGGCACGTGCGCCGAGTACGTCGCGCTTGCCGCGGATCACGCCGTTCGGCTGCCCGACGCGGTGAGCTTCATCGAGGGCGCGTGCCTCGGCATCCCGATGATGACCGCGCACCGGTGCGTGTTCGCGGACGGCCCCGTCAAGGGCAAGACCGTGCTCGTGACGGGCGGCGCCGGCGCGGTCGGCCACTACGCCATCCAGCTCGCGAAATGGGGAGGCGCCACGGTCATCACGACCGTCAGCTCGGACGAAAAGGCGGAGGTCGCGCGGCAGGCGCGGCCGGATCACGTGATCAACTATCGGACCGAGGACACGGCCGCCCGGGTGATGGCGCTGACGGGCGGCGCGGGCGTGGATCGCATCGTGGAGGTCGCGTTCGGCGCCAATCTGAGCGTCGCGCAGGCGGTCATCAGGACGAATGCCGCCGTCGCGACCTACGCGTCGGACGCCGAGATGGAGCCGAAGGTGCCCTTCAGGCCGTTCCTGGCGCGGGACGCGACCGTGCGGTTCACGCTGGTGTACGTGATGCCCCACGAGGCCAAGGAGGCGGCGATCGGCGCGATCAGCCACCTGCTCGACATCGGCTACCTGCGCCACCAGGTCTACGGCGAGTACGCGATGGCCGACGCGGCCGCGGCGCACGAGGCGGTCGAGTCGGGCCGATCGGTCGGCAACGTGGTCGTCCGGATAGTCTGAGGGGACCTCTCACTCGGTCAGTGCCACGATCGGATCGATCCGCGTCGCCCGGCCGGCCGGCAGGGCGCAGGCCGCGACCGCCACCAGCGCGAGCACGCCAGTGACGACGGCGAGCACGACCGGGTCGCTCGCGCGGATCCCGAACAACTGGCTCTCGAGGCTCCGCCGCAGCGCAATCGCGCCGAGCCCGCCGACCGCGAGACCGGTCGCCACGAGCAGCAGCCCCTCGCGCAGCACCAGCTCGAAGATGGCGCCCGCGCTGCTCCCGAGCGCGATGCGAATGCCGATCTCCTTGGTGCGCTGCGTCACCAGGTACGCCAGCACCCCGTAGAGGCCGATGGCCGACAGGAACAGCGCCAGCGCGCCGAAGACGAGCGACAGCAGCACGGGCGAGCGCCGGCTGACGAGCGACTTGTCCGTCAGGTCGCCCATGCTCTGCATGTCGGAGATCGGCAGCTCGCGATCGATCGCGTTGATGGCGCCCCGGACGCTGCCGGCCACCGACGTCGGATCCGCGCTCGACGTCTTCACCGCGAACGCCAGGGACCGCCCGGGGTCCTGATCCAGCGGGAAATAGTAGGCGCCGACCGATGCCCGCTCGTCGACGAGTGAATCGAGCTTCATGTCGTGGATGACGCCGACCACCGTGATGAAGACGGTCTTGTCGTTGATCGCGAGCAGATTGTTGATGTCGGTCGGCAGGTACATGCGCCGCCCGATCGGGTCGCGGCCCGGCCAGAAGTGCCTGGCGAGCGTCTCGTCGACGACGGCGACCCTCGGCGCGTCGGCGCCGTCGCGCTGGTCGAAGAGGCGGCCGCGCACCAGCCGGACGCCCATCGCCTCGAAGTAGCCCGGCGAGACGTCCACCTGGCTCGGCGAGAGCACCGATTCCCCCGGCTGCATCTGATAGCCTTCGGCGAGGATCACGCTGTCGCTGTGATTGCCGCCGAAGGGAATCGTCGTCGTCGCGCCCGCGGCGGCCACGCCCGGCAGCGCGCGGATGCGCCGGAGCGCATCGTCGGCAAAGGCGCGCATCGACTGGTCCTCGGCGTACTGCGCGCGGGGCAGGCTGACCGAAGCCGTCAGCACGCCGTCGGCGTTGAACCCGGGATCGATCGCGAGCACCTTGCGGAAGCTCGCGAAGAGCAGGCCGGCGCCGATGAGGAGCACGAAGGCGAACGCCACCTGCGCCACGACGAGCACGCGGCGCAGCACGCGCGCTCCGGTGCCGGCCGTACCGCTCCGCCCTTCCTCGCGCAGCACCGTCGTCAGGTTGGCGGGCAGCACGCTCGCCACGGGGATCAGCCCGAGGGCGATGCCGATCACCGCCGAGATGCCGAGGGTGTATGCGACCACGACGCCGTCGAGGCGGATTTCGCTGCCGCGCGGCAGATCCTGGATGTGGACCGCGCCGAGCAGCTGAAGCGCCGCGTAGCCGATGAGCAGACCCGCCGCCGCAGCGACCATCGTCAGCACGACGCTCTCGGTCACGAGCTGGCGGGCGACGCGGCCGCGGCCGGCGCCGAGGGCGACGCGCGTGGCGAGCTCCCTGAGGCGCGCGCGCGAGCGCACGAGCACCAGGTTCGCGACGTTCACGCAGCCGATGAGCAGCACGAACAGCGCGCCGCCCCACATGAGATAGAGGGCGGGCTCAATGTCCTGGACCAGGTGGTGCTGCAGCTTCTCCACCCTGGTATGGAAGCCGGCATTGATCAGCAGCTGTTTGTACTGGGCAAAGCGGTCGAGGTTCGCGCGGTTGATGGCGTCGATCTGCGCCTGAGCCTGGGCCATGGTGGCGCCCGGCTTCAGGCGGCCGATGTTCTGCCAGTTGTTGCTGTGGCGCGACGCATCGGACTTCTGCCGGTCGGTGAACGCCAGGGGCCGCCACGCCATGACCCTGGGGTCGAGGAGCTCGAAGGACTGCGGCATCACGCCCACCACGCGGTAGGGCTGGCCGTCGATGCGGAGGTCCCTGCCGACCGCTGCCGGCTCGCCGCCGAACTCGGTCTGCCAGAGCGCGTAGCTGAGAATGACCTCCTTCTCGTGCCCGATGGTGCCCTCTTCCTCGCTGAACGCGCGCCCGAGGCCGGGCGACACCTCCAGCAGCGGAAAAAAGGACGGGGTGACATTCATGATCCGCACGCGCGTCGGCGTGCCGTTCTGGTCGATCGCGACGCCGCTCGAGTTGAACATCGCCAGCCGCTCGAACACCGTCGTCTCCCTCAGCCGGTCGTAGTAGTCGGGGGCGCCCGACGAGCCGCCCCCGGGCCCGGCTTTGGGGTACCAGTTGCCGATGAGCATGATTCGGGCGGAGTCGGGGACCGGCAGGGGTCGGAGCAGCACGTTGTGCACGACGGAGAACAGCGCCGTGTTGGCGCCAATGCAGAGCGCCAGGGTGGCGGCAGCGGTCAGGGTGAATGCCTTGTTCTTCCAGAGCAGGCGGATGCCGACACGGAGATCCTGGAGCAGGTCTGCCATGTGGGGCTTAGACGAATCGTCGGGTCGAGGGTTCCGGGCGGCGGCTATTCCGTCCGGAGCGCCTCGGAGGGGTCGACCCGTGCGGCTCGCCTGGCGGGCACGAGGTTCGCCAGGGCCGAGACGCCGAGCAGCACGAAAGCCGCGGCGCTCCACGCCACCGGATCGGCGACGCCGACGCCGTACAACGCGCCCGCGAGCGCGCGCGCGGCGGCGGCCGCCGCGAGGCAGCCGACGAGCAGCCCGATGCCGGCCAGGCCGAGTCCCTGCCGCATGACGAGCCCGACGACCGACAGGGGAGGCGCGCCGAGCGCCAGGCGGATGCCGATTTCGCGCGTCCGGCGGGCGACGGAGTACGCGATGACGCCGTAGAGCCCGACGGCGGCCAGGAGCATGGCCATCAGTCCGACGCCGCCGACAATCCACGCGCCGGCGCGCGCGGGAAACAGCGTCGTCGCCATTTCGCCTTCCATCGTCTGGTTCTCGACGAAGACCAGGTTGGGCTCGAGCTGGAGGAGGGTCCGCCGCATGTCGCGCAGCAGCGCGTCGGCGTCGCCGCCCGTGCGCGCGATGACGCACGCATAGGGCCCGGGCCGCTGCGCCCGTGCGAGGTGCAGGAACGGCGTCGGTGCCTCGCCGACCGAGGTCACCTTGTGATCCGTGGCCACGCCGACGATCTGGTACTCGGGGCCGCTGGCATCGCGGACGTGCAGCGTCTTGCCGACCGCGCTTTCGCCCGGCCAGTAGCGCCGCGCCATCGTCTCGTTGACGATCGCGACCCGGGGGGTCTCCGGCGTGTCCGCGTCGGTGAAGCCGCGGCCCTCGAGGAGCGGCACGCCGATGGTCGTGAAGTAGTCGGGCGAGACGCTCGTCACCTCCACGGTATCGCCCGGCTGTCCGACGCGGTGGCGCCCGGGAATCCAGATGTCCCAGCGATTGAAGTTGACCGAGAAGGGCACGCGCGTCGCGATCGCGTCCGACCGGACGCCGGGGATCGCGCGCACGCGGGCGAGCGCCAGGTCGAAGAACTGCTGGCTGCGCTGCGGCGCGTAGCGGAGCATCCCCGTGTCCATCGAGACGATCGCGAGATGATCGACCTGGAAGCCCACGTTCGCGCGCTCGGCGGCGATCAGGCTGCGGGTCAGGAGCGCCGCGACGACGAGCAGGAGCGCCGTGATCGCCATCTGCCCGGCGACCAGCCCGTCGCGGAGCCGCCAGCGCCGCCCGCCGACGGTCCCGACGAGGCTCTCGCCGCGCAGGTCGGCCACCAGGTCCGGCTGCGAGGCACGCAGCGCCGGCATCAGACCGGCCGCGAGCCCGGCGAAGGCGGTGACCGCCGAGGTGAAGAGGAGCGCGCGTCCGTCGAGGCGGAGGTCGAAGGCGAGCGGAATCGGAATCGGCAGCGCGATCGACTCGACGACTCGCAGCAGCGCCCACGCCAGCGCGACGCCGGCGACCGCGCCGATGGCCGAGAGCGCGAGGCTCTCGGTCACCAGCTGCCGCACCAGGCGCCCGCGGCTCGCGCCGATGGCGAGCCGAATGCCGATCTCCTTGTGCCGCGCCGAGGCGCGCGCCAGCAGCATGCTCGCGACGTTCGCACACGCGATCAGCAGCACGAGGGCGACGACCGACATCAACCCGAACGCGACCGGCACGAGGACCGGATCGGCCACCGGATGGAAGTGAACGTCGCTCGTGGCCTTCACCGCGATGTGGCGGTCGCCGTCGGTCTTCGGGTAGGCCGTGGCCAGGCGCGCCATCACGAGCTCGAGGTTGGCGCCGGCGTTCGCCAGCGTCGCGCCGCGCTTCAGCCGGCCCTTCAGGAACAGCCACCGCTCGCCGCGCCGCTCGAGCCGCGTGGTACCGGTCGGCGACGGCACCACGTCGTGCATGCCGACCGGCTCGACCTCCATCGCCGCTTCCGTCGTCACCCACAGCTCGGGCGACAAGACGGGCGTCATGCCGGCGAAGCCGCGCGGCGCGACGCCGACGATCGTGTACGGGTTTCCGCGCAGCTTCAGCGTCTGGCCGATCACATCGGGCCGCCGGCCGAGCTCGCGGGACCAGGTACCTGATAGGAGATCATCGCTACGCGCGGGGCGCCGGGCACGGCGTCCTCGGGGAGGAGCGTGCGGCCGATCGCGGCGCCCACGCCGAGCACGCGGAAGTAGTTGCCGGTGACGATCTCGCCGAGCGTCAGCCGCGAGCGATCACCGAGGTTCATCGCCCCGAACATCGGCGTGTAGCCGATCATGTCCTCGAAGACGTCGTTGCCCGACGCGAGGTCCAGGTAGTCGGGGTACGAGCTGGTGCCGTACGGGCCGATACCGCCCGAGGGCGAGCTGGTGTAGACGTCGACCAGCCGATTGACGCCGGCGACCGGAAGGGGCCGGAAGAGCAGCGCGTCGACGACGGCGAAGAGCGCGGTGTTGAAGCCGATGCCGATGGCGAGCGAGACAACGGCGACGAACGCGAAACCCGGGGATTTGCGCAGCCACCGCAGTGCGAAACGGACGTCGGCCAGCAGTGATTCCATCGCTTACTTTCTCGCGAGGTCCCGTTCCCGCGGGCCGGCCCCCGATTCGAGGACCGGCGCGGGCTTATAATCCGGCGGGCAGAAGAACAGGAGCCCTTCTATGATACGCGGTTATCGGTCCCTCGGCTTCGCGGTTTCACTCGCCGTGCTGCTGGCGGCGGCGGGACGACCCGCAGCGCAGCGCCGCCCGTCGCTCGTGCTGGACAAGCTCCTCAGTTTTCCCTTTCCCGACAATCTCGTCGCGTCGCCCGCAGGCGCACGCGTCGCGTGGACCCTCGACGAGCGCGGCGTGCGGAACATCTACGTCGCCGACGGTCCCGATTTCGCCGCGCGAAAGGTGACGCCGTACGCCGAAGACGACGGTCAGGAGCTGACGAACCTGTCGTTCGCTCCCGACGGCCGGACCATCGTCTACGTGCGAGGTGGCGACCACGGCTCGAACTGGCCGGCGGAGGGCGACCTGATGCCTGATCCGACGAGCCGGCCGGTTCAGCCCAGGATGCAGGTCTGGGCGGTCTCGTCCGCCGGCGGCGCGCCGACGCTCATCGGCGACGGCGACGCGCCGGTCGTCTCGCCGCATGGCGACCGCGTCGCCTTCGAGCGGGATCGCAAGATCTGGATCGCGCCGCTCGACGGCTCGAAGCCGGCCGAGACGTTCTTCGCGCGCGGCACCAGCCGCTCGCCGGCCTGGTCGCCCGACGGCCGCACCCTGGCGTTCGTGTCCGACCGCGGCGATCACAGCTTCATCGCACTCTTTTCCACGACCGACGCACCGCTCCGGTACATCGCTCCGTCGACGTCGCGCGATTCGGACCCGGTGTGGTCGCCCGACGGCACGCGTATCGCGTTCGTACGCCAGCCTGGGCGCGGAGGGGTGCCGCGCTCGCCGCTCGCGCCGCAGCCGGCGCCGTGGGCGCTGTGGGTCGGCGACGTCCCGACGCAGATTGCGCGTGAGGTCTGGAAGAGCGGAACCGGGATGGTCGACTCGGTGCCGCGCACCGAGGGCGGCGTCAACCTGCACTGGGGCGAGGGCGGACGCCTGGTGTTCCTGTCGTACCAGGACGGCTGGCCG
This sequence comes from uncultured Acidobacteriota bacterium, assembly GCA_963840225.1. Classification (GTDB taxonomy): domain Bacteria; phylum Acidobacteriota; class Vicinamibacteria; order Vicinamibacterales; family CAVVIG01; genus JBLMXQ01. Next base: position 376,517 of record CAWIYH010000002.1, on the reverse strand, counting down.
CACCTGTACTCCGTTCCCGCCGCGGGGGGAGCGGTCACGCTGCTGACGCCCGGCCGGTTCATGGTCGAGTACGCCTCGATGGCGCCCGACCGGCGATCCATCGTCTACAACGCGAACACCGGCCAGGACGCGAGCGACGTCGACCGCCGGCATCTCTTCACGGTGCCGATCGATCGGCCGGCGGTCCGCGAGCTGACCGCCGGGAGCGGAATCGAGTGGGCGCCGGTGATGACCGCCGACGGCAAGGAGATGGCGTTCCTCGGATCCGACGGGCAGCGGCCGCCGCTGCCGGCGATCGTGGCGGCCGACGGCGGCGCGCCGCGCAGGCTCGCGGCCGATCGGGTGCCGCCCGACTTTCCGGTCGAGGCCCTCGTCACACCGGAGCCGGTCGTCTTCCGCGCCTCCGACGGACTGGAGATTCACGGTCAGCTCTTCAAGGCGGCCAGCGCCACCGGCCGCCGGCCCGCGTTGATCTACGTGCACGGCGGTCCCCCGCGGCAGATGCTCCTCGGGTGGCACTACATGGGGTACTACGCCAACGACTACGCGGAGAACCAGTACCTGGCCAGCCGCGGGTTCATCGTGCTGTCGGTGAACTACCGGCTGGGTATCGGGTACGGCCACGCCTTCCAGTACCCGGCCCACGCCGGCGCGCGCGGCGCGTCCGAATACCTCGACGTCCTCGCGGGCGCGAAGTACCTGCAGTCGCGCGACGACGTCGACGCGACGCGGCTCGGCATCTGGGGCGGTTCCTACGGCGGCTACCTGACGGCGCTCGCCCTCGGCCGCAACTCGGACACCTTCGCCGCCGGCGTCGACATCCACGGCGTGCACAACTGGGATCGTCAGGGCCGGGCGGCGCCCGACTTCAACTCCGCGCTCGCCGGCGACGGCATCAGCGAGGCCGACCTCAAGGAAGCCGCGCGGGTGGTGTACGAGTCGTCGCCGATCTCCTCGGTGAAGACCTGGCGGTCGCCGGTCCTCCTCATCCAGGGCGACGACGACCGCAACGTCGAGTTCCACCAGATGGTCGACCTCGAGCAGCGCCTCGCAGCGGAAGGCGTGCGCGTGGAGGAGCTCGTCATCCCGGACGACATCCACGATTTCCTGCTGTGGCGGAGCTGGAAGACGGTCGGCACGGCGACGGCCGGATATCTCGAGCGGATGCTGCGTCCATCGTCCTAGATCCGGGGGCTTCGCCCCGCGGACTCCCTGCACGTGCGCTCGCGGGGACGCCGTCGCCCCGCTCCGCTCTCGTGGCGCTCTCGCTGCCGCTCGTTCGCCCCTCGAAGGCTGCTCAGCTTTTCAGCCGCGTCCCGGCGCGCTAGTATCGGCTGGCTCCCCCCGGGCCGCGGTATGAGGTTGACGAAGAAGATTCAGGTGAAGCGCGTGTACGAGCTGCCGTCGCACGGCGACGGGCTCAGGGTGCTCGTCGATCGACTGTGGCCGCGCGGGCTCTCGAAGGCCCGCGCGTCGGTCGACCTCTGGCTGAAGGACATCGCGCCGAGCACGCCGCTGCGTCAGTGGTTCAACCACGACCCGGCGAAATGGTCGGAATTCAAGCTTCGGTACGCGGCGGAGCTCGACGCGAAGCGCGGAGCCGTCGCCGCCCTGGTCGGCGCGGTCCGGCGCGGCCGCGTGACGCTGCTGTTCGGCGCCCGCGATCCCGAACACAACCACGCGGTCGCCCTGCAGGCCTACCTGACGGATCAGCGGCGCGCGTGACGCCGACCCGGCCCCGCTGACAGCGGCGCGCCCGCGATCTTCCCGCCCCCATCGGCTCCGCCCGCCGCGGGTCCTTCCCGCCGGCTCGGAACCGCAGCCCGTTGACATATGTGTGATACGCACATATAGTGCGCGCATATGTCCGAGCGGGACCTGCGCAAGGGCACGGCCGACGTGCTGATTCTCGCCCTCCTCGAGGAGCGCGACCGCCACGGCTACGAGATCGCGCGGCTCATCGACGAGCGATCCGGAGGCGCCATCACCTTTCACGTCGCCTCGCTCTATCCGACGCTGTACCGGCTCGAGCGCCGCGGCCTCATCGCCGGACGCTGGGTCGAGCGGGCCGGCGTCCGGCGCCGCCGCTTCTATCGCCTGACGGCCAGGGGCCGCACGGTGCTCGACGCCGAGCGCCGCAGCTGGCACGCCTTCTTCGCCGCCCTCGACCAGGTCGCCCGCATCCGGCCGGCCTGACGCCCATGGCCCACGACTGGAAGGCCCTGGTCCGCCGCCGGCTGCCGCACCTGCCCCTCGACCCCGCGCGCGCCGCCGACATCGTGGACGAGCTCGCGCAGCACGTCGCGGACCATCACGCGGCGCTCGTCGCGGCCGGCGCCAGCGACGAGGAGGCGGTCGAACGCGCGCTGGCGCCGCTTGCCGACGGCCGCCGGGTCGCCGACGACATCGCCCGCGCCGACCGGCCGCGGCCCGCGCCGCCGGTTCCACCGCCCTCCGCGGGCGGAGGGCTCCTCCCCGATCTCGTGCAGGACGTCCGCTACGCCGTGCGACTCCTGTCGCGGACCCCGGCCTTCGCCGCGGCCGCCGTGCTGACACTCGCGCTCGGCATCGGCGCCAACGCGACCATCTTCACGGTCGTCAACGCCGTCCTGCTGCGCCCCCTGCCCTACCCCGACCCGGGACGTCTGGTGCACGTCGGCGAGCGCCAGCCGGACGGCTCGGCCGGGAACGTCGGCTACACGACCGCCGTCGACTGGCGGGCCCGCAGCCACGGCTTCGACGAATTGGCCTTGATCCGTTCGTATGCGATCGCGCTCGCCGTCGATGGCCGGCCCGAGCAGATGCCGGCCCTGCGCGTCTCGGCGAACTACTTTCACCTGCTCGGCGTCCGGCCGGCGCTCGGCCGCGACTTCCGTCCCGAGGACGACACGCCGGCGGGCCGCCGTGTTCTCATCCTGACCGACGGATTCTGGCGCAGGACCTTCGGCGCCGACCCGGGCGTGATCGGCCGCGTCGTCACGGTGAACGACGAGCCGTTCACCATCGTCGGCGTCCTCCCGCCGTCGTACCAGCCGCTCATCTCGGAGCACTTCTACGCCCGGGCCGAAGCGTTCTCGCTCGTCGGGTACGACCCGACCCTCCCGTACGCGTGCCGCGACTGCCAGCATCTGAAGGCGCTCGGCCGCGTCAGGCGTACGGTGTCGATGGAGGCGGCGCGGGCCGACATCGACGGCGTCGAGGCCTCGCTGCGCAGGGAGCACCCGACGAGCTACACCGACGCCACGATGACGCTCGTGCCGCTGGCCGACGAGCTGAACGGGCGCGTCCGTCCGGCGCTCGCCGCGCTCATGGGAGCCGTGGCCCTGGTGCTGCTGATCGCGTGTGCCAACGTCGCCAATCTCCTGCTGGCGCGCGCCTCGGAGCGCGGCCGCGACCTCGCGCTCCGGACCGCGCTCGGCGCCAGCCGCACCCGGCTCGTGCGCCAGCTGCTCGTCGAAAGCGGCCTGCTCGCGGCCGCCGGCGGCGGCCTGGGCCTGCTCGCCTGCGCGTGGGGTGTGCCGCTGCTCGCCCGCCTGACGCCGGTGTCGATTCCGCGCCTCGACACCGCTCACGTGGACGGCCGGGTGCTGGCGTTTTCGATCGGGGTCACCCTCGCCACCGCGCTCGCCTTCGGCCTGCTGCCGGCGCTCCGCACGTCGCGCGCGGACCTGCAGTCGGTGCTGCACGACGGCGCGCGGCGCACGACGATCGGCGCGAACGCCCTCGTCCGCCGTCTCCTGGTGGCCGCCGACATCGCGCTCGCGATCGTGCTGGTGGCCGGCGCCGGCCTGATGATCCAGAGCGTCATCCGGCTGCTCGACGTCGACCCCGGCTTCGATCCCCGGCACGTCCTGACGCTGCAGCTGTCGCTCGTCGGAAAGCAGTACGCCGACGACGGCGTGACCGTGCGGACCGTCGATCGAATCGTCGACGCGCTTCGCGGGCTGCCGGGCGTCGAGGCGGCGGGCGCCGCCAGCCAGATCCCGCTCGGCGGCAACGGCGATCGCTGGGGCTTTCACATTCAGGGCAGGACCTCCGTCAATCCGGAGGACGATCCATCCCTCGAGCGGTATGCGGTGACGCCCGACTACTTCCCGGCAATGCGCATCCCCCTGCGGCGCGGCCGACTGTTCACGCCGGCCGACCGCGGAGGCGTCCTGCGGGTCATGCTCGTCAACGAGCGGGCCGCCCGGACGCTGTGGCCCGGGAGCGACCCGATCGGCCAGCACGTGAGAATCGGCGGCCTCGACGGCCCGTGGATCACCATCGTCGGCGTCGTCGGGGACGTCCGCCACGAGGAGCTCGCGCAGGCGCCGACGCTGCAGATGTACGTGCCCCAGGCGCAGACGGCGGACTCCAACCTGACGGCGGTCATCCGCGCCGGCGGCGACCCGGCCGATCTGGCGGACGTCGTGCGCCGGACCATCTGGTCGGTGGCGAAGGACGTGCCCGTCAACAACATCGTGCCGCTCGAGGATCTGGTGTCGCGGTCGGTGGGAACGCGGCGGTTCGTGATGATGCTCCTGGAGCTGTTCGGCGCGGTGGCCCTGCTGCTGACCGCGCTCGGCGTCTACGGCGTCGTCTCGTACACGGTCGCGGAGCGGACCCGCGAGATTGGCATCCGGTCGGCCCTCGGCGCGTCGCCGGCGGCCATCGTGCGGCTGGTCGTGGCCAACGGCGCGCCTGCGGTCGGCGGAGGCCTCGCCGCCGGCGTCGCCTCGGCGCTGGCGCTCACGCGGTACCTGCAGCCGTCGCTCTACGCCGTGCGAGCCACCGATCCGGCCACCCTGAGCGCCGTGGTCCTCGCGCTCTTCGTCGTCGCCCTGGTCGCCCACGCCGTGCCGATCGCGCGGGCGCTCCGAATCGACCCCGCCGAAGCGCTGCGGGAGGAGTAGCGCCCGGCCTCCACCCCTAGCCCCTAGCCCCCAGCCTCTAGCCCCCAGCCTCTAGCCTCCGCCCTGGTCCCGATGCACCCCCTCCATCGAGAACGCCGGGAGGCAGATTGCCACGTACTCGGCGCCGTCCGGTTCGGGCGTCGAGTACTGGACCCATTCGCCCTTGTGGGCGATGACCGCCTGTCCGGCCCGCACGTCGAGGCTGGCGCTCTTCGAGGTGACGCGCAGGCAGCCTCTCAGCACCAGCGTGTACTCGTCGAATTCCGGCGTCTGCCCCGGCTCGATCCAGCCTGGCGGACTCTTCATCTTCGCGACGCTCACGCCGGAGGTGCGCGAGTTCACGCGTCCGACGTACTCTTCGATGATCTTGGGCTTGTTGCCCGCTGCGGCGACGATGGTGGGCGCACTGACGAGTGTGGGCATGGTCTCTGATTATGACGGAACAGGACGGGCGGTTTGGCGGGGGGAGGCTCGGGCTTGGGGCTGGGGCCAGGGACTGGCTGGAAAGCTCAGCGCCAGGGCGGTCAGGCGTCGGTATTCTTGCATGCAACCACCGGCTGGCTGGCTCATCGGCACTCTTGCATGGACGGCCGGCTGCGTCGATGCTTTTGCCTACCTCGTCCTCGGCGGCATCATGACCGCGAACATGACCGGCAACACCAGCATCATGGCGCAGGCCCTGGCGCAGCACGACCTGCATCGCGCCTTCGCGCGCGGGCTGCCGATCGCGCTGTTCTTCGCGGGTGCCGCCGGCGGCGCGTTTCTCGCCGAGAGCGCCGATGGCCGCGAGCGCTTCGAGCGCGCCCTTCTCGTCGAAGCCGCCATGCTGGCGGCCTTCGCGCTGGTCGCGCGAGCGGTGGGACCGCCGTGGTCAACGGGCGCCTGGGTCCTGCTCGCGTTCCTGCTGGCCGGGGCACTCGGCATCCAGAACGCCGCCCTCACGCATCCCGGGACGCGCGGCACGCATTCGACGCATGTGACCGGTCCCATCACCGACTTCGCCACCGACCTCGTCCGGTCGCTCCGGACGACGGCAGAGGCCGACGACCCGCGACCCGCGCGCATGCGCCGGATGGCGCTCCGGTGGGTTGGCTTCTTCGCGGGTGCCGTGTCGGGCACGTGTCTCTATGCGGTCGCGCGACTGATGACGCCGCTCGTCCCGGCCGTCCTCATCGCGACGATCGCTTTGGGGGCACCCGCGCCGCGCGATTGACGGCCGCTCGTTCGAGCCAGACCCGCCGTCGGTCCGCCGGTCGGTGACGGCTCGGGAATATTCGGAGGGGCCGGGGAGTTTTCAGACTATCAACAGGAGACCTCGATGAGGCTGAAAGCGATTGTGACCGTTGCCGCCCTCGCCGCCGCCGCCCCTGCGCTGGCCGCGGACATGACCTGGACCGGGCAGATCAGCGATGCCATGTGCGGAATGTCGCACAAGGATATGGCCGACAAAGGTGAAACTGATAAGCAGTGCACGCTCGAGTGCGCGAAGGGCGATGACAGCTACGTCTTCGTGACCGACGGCAAGGTGTTCAAGATCGCCAACCCGAAGCTGAAGGCGATCGAGGAGCACGCCGGCGAAACCGTCAAGCTGACCGGGTCGCTCGCGGGCGACGCGGTCACCGTGACGAAGATCGAGCCGGCGAAGTAGGCCGAAGCGCCGGGGACCGCCGCGATCGCGCCCGCGGCGGTCCGGCGCGCCCCGCGTCCGCTCGCGCCGGGAACGTGCGGGCGGAGGGGTGTATAGTCGTCGCCTCACCGGGAGGGGACGATGTTCAGGCGCGACTTCCTGCGGACCTTCGGCGGCGCGGCGACGGCGTTGGGGGCGGCGCGTCTCGGGGCCGACGCCGGCCGGACACCGGGCCGCCGCCTCGACCTGCACACCCACTACTATCCGCGCGCCTTCTTCGACCGCATCCGCGACAAGGGCGGCGAGTTCGGCTTCGATCGCTCGCCCACCGGGCAGGTGATCATCAAGTACCGGGGCGCGCGCTTCTTCGGGATCACGCCGCCGATGACCGACGTCGGCCGACGCCTCGAGGACATGGACCGCGTGGGGGTCGACGTGCAGGTGGTGTCGCTGTCGACGCCGAACGTGTTCTTCGCCGACGAGGCCGGCCAGCCCGAAGTCGCGCGGATGGTGAACGACGCGTACGCGGAGCTCCTCGCCGCGCACCCGGCGCGGTTCAAGGCGTTCGCGTCGATTCCGATGGACGCGCCGGACCAGGCGCTCCGCGAGCTGCACCGCTCGATCGGGGAGCTCAAGCTGAACGGCGTCATCCTGCTCAGCAACATCCGCGGCAGGGCCCTCACCTCCCCCGACTACCGGCCGTTCTTCGACGAAGCCAATCGGATGAAGCTGTGCATCTTCCTCCATCCGATGCTGCCAGTCGACGCCGACGCCTACCGCGAGTACGTGCTCGGGCCGATCGTCGGGTTCCCGTACGACACGACGCTGGCCGTCGCCAGGATGTGCTACGACGGCCTGTTCCGCGACTTCCCCGACATCCGATGGATCATCGCCCACGCGGGCGGATCGATCCCGTTCCTGATGGAGCGGCTCGACACCGGGTACCACGACTTCGCGGAGTGCAAGACGAAGATCCACGAGCCGCCCAGCACGTACCTGACGCGCCTGTACTACGACGGGGTGACCTTCAGCCACCACAACCTGCGGATGGTACGGGACCTGATGGGCGCCGATCACATGGTCGCCGGGAGCGACTACCCGCATCTGCTCGGATCGATCGATCGCTCCGTGTCGTCGATCGAGACGCTCGACGTCCCGCAGCACGAGAAGCGGCTCATGTTCGAGGGCACGGCGCTCTCGATCATGAACAACCTCTGAGTTTGCTGCCAGCACGCTGTCAGGAGCCGGCCTATTCGGCCCGCAGCGCGACCGAGGGCTCGATCCGCGAGGCGCGGCGGGCGGGCACGGCGTTCGCCAGGGCGCTCACCAGGAGGATCACCGCCATCGATCCACCCCACGCCAGCGGGTCGGACGGCTGCACGGTATAGAGCGCGCCCGCAATCGCCCTGGCGGCGGCGACGGCGAGCAGCAGGCCGACGAGGATGCCGACGCCGGCCACGGCGAATCCCTGCTTCATGATCAGCGACAGGACCGATCCGGGCCGGGCGCCGAGGGCCATGCGAATGCCGATCTCGCGCGTGCGACGCGCCACCGAATACGCGATCACGCCATAGAGCCCGATGGCCGCGAGCAGCATCGCGACCACCCCGACGACGCTCACCGCCATCGCCGACAGGCGGGCCGGCATCAGCGACGTGTCCACCTGCGCGGCCATCGACTGGTTGTCGAGGAAGACGACGTTCGGCTCGAGCGCCAGCATCTCGCGCCGGATGGCCGCGAGCATCTGATCCGCGTCGCCGCGCGTACGGGCGAAGATGACCTCGCCGGTGTCCGGACGCTGGGCTTCGTCGTAGTGCATGTAGGGCGTCGACGGTTCGCCGACGGTGTTCACCTTGTAGTCGGCCGAGACGCCGACGATCTGGACCTCCGGACCGTCGAACCCGCGCTGCCGGATGCGCTTGCCGACCGCGCTCTCCTTCGGCCAGTACTTGCGCGCGAACGCCTGGTTGACGATGACCACCCGCGGGCTCTTGGGCGTATCCGCCGCGTTGAAGTCGCGCCCGTCGACGAGCGGGACGCCGAGGGTCTCGAAGTAGTCGTCGCCGACGGCGGTGTTGTCGATCGAGATCGCCTGGTCGCCGGCCGCCTGGCGATCGGGGAAGAAGATCATGTTCCGGCTGAAGTTCAGGGCGAAGGGCTGGCGCAGAGTGATGGCGGCCGACTCCACGCCCGGCAGCGCGCGGACGCGCTCGAGGACGCGGTCGTAGAACTGCTTCGCGCGGACCTCGTCGTAGCCGATCAGGTCGAGCTCGGTCGACACGGCCACCAGGCCGGCCGGCCTGAATCCGAGGTCGATGTTCTGGGCGGCGGCGATGCTCCGCGTCAGGAGGGCGGCCGAGACCAGGAGCACGAGCGTCACGGCCAGCTGGACGGCGACCAGGCCGTCCCGCAGCGTCCAGCGGCGGCCGCCCGCCGACGCGCCGGCGACGTCGCCCTTGAGATCGCCGACCACGCTCGGCCGCGTCGCCTTGAGCGCCGGCATGAGGCCGGCGAAGAGGCCCGCAAGGGTCGAGACCACGACGGTGAAGAGGAGCACGCGTCCGTCCACCTGCAGACCCAGGGCGAGCGGAATGGGGATCGGCAGCTTCACCGCGTCCAGCGATCGCGTCAGGGCCCAGGCCAGCGCGATGCCCGACGCCGCGCCGAACGCCGAGAGCACGAGGCTTTCGGTCAGGAGCTGGCGGACGAGCCGGCCGCGGCTCGCGCCGATGGCGAGCCGGATGCCGATTTCCTTCTGGCGACCCGACGCGCGCGCCAGGAGCATGCTCGCCACGTTCGCGCAGGCAATCAGCAGCACCAGGCCGACGACCAGCATCAGGCCGGCCGCGACCGGGACGAGCATGCGGTCGGCTTCCGGATGGACGCGCACCTGGTTGGTCGGCACGACGGCGATCTTCCGGTTCTTGTCCTGTTCGGGGAACTGCGTGGCGAGCTGCTGCATCACGACCTGGAGGTTCGCTTGCGCGCGAGCCGGAGTCTCGCCAGCTTTCAGGCGCCCGACGAGGAACATCCAGTGCTGGCCGCGCCGCTCGAGGCGCGTGTTGCCCGGCGACGGCACGTTGTCCTGGATTCCCCCGGGCTGGATCTCCTCCACCCAGGCCGTCGCGGTCCATACCTCGGGCTGCAGGATCGGCAGCATGCCGGTATACGACGGCTGCAGCACCCCGACGATGGTGTACGGCTGGCCGTGGATGCGAAGCGTCTGGCCGAGCACCGACGGACTGGACGCAAAGTCCCGGCGCCAGACCTCCCTCGAGATCGCCGCGACGCGCGGCGCGCCGGGCCGGTCGTCCTCCGGCAGGAGGGTCCGCCCCAAATCGGCCTTGATCCCGAGCACCTGGAAGAAGTTCCCCGTCACGACCTCGCCAATGACCAGCCGCGACTGCTCGCCCGCCTTCACGGCCGCAATCGAGGCGCTGTATCCCACGAGATCGGTGAGAACCTGGTTCTTCGCCTGGAGATCGAGGTAGTCCGGATAGGAGCTCGTGGCGTACGCGTCGCCGTCGACGCCGCTGACGTACACGTTGACGAGCCGGTCCGACTGCGCGAACGGCCGCGGCCGGAAGAGCGCCGCGTCGACGACCGTGAACAGGGCGGAGTTGAAGCCGATGCCGATCGCCAGCGAGGCAATGGCCACGGCCGTGAAACCCGGGCTGCGGCGGAGCCACCGGAGCGCGTAGCGGATGTCGGCGAGCAGGCGTTCCACGGGCATCCTCCCTACAGGAGATACGGGCGGGGGGAGGGGAAGGTTCGGGGATTGAGCGACGTCAGGGGGCTTCGGGCGCCTGGGTCCTGCCGTATGCAACGGCGAACAGCACGGCCCATGCGAGATCGACCAGGCCGCCGACGAACACCCAGGCGCCGACGCGGTGGGCGGCGAAGAGCATCGGCACCGCCAGGCCGTAGCTGACCTTTTCGAGAATCGCGATCAGCATCACGGGCCGGTACTTCGCCGGGTTGTTCGCGATCATGAAGAACAGGACCTGCCAGACCAGCGTCACGCCGACGAAGCCGTAATAGTACTCGGGATGCGTGACGGGCGGCGGCAGGTGCTCGCCGATCGTCCCCTCGAGAAAGTACATCGGCGAGAGGACGGCGACGCCCCAGATGCCGGCGACGAGAAACACGCGGCGGGCGAATGTCATGGCGTGAGCATAACCCGGCGGCCGGTCGATCGGTCGAAGGCATGCAGACGGTCGCGCCGCAGGCGCAGGCCGACGCGATCGCCCGGCGCCAGCGGCGCGTCGGGTGGCGCGACGGCGATGGCGCGGACGCCCTCCGGCAGAACCAGGTGCACGCGCAGCTCGCTGCCCAGCGGCTCCACGAGCTCGATCTCGGCGGCGGCATCGATCGCCGGATCACCGGGCGCGACGAGCTGCACGTCGTGCGGTCGGATTCCCGCGATCGCGCCCTCGGGCGCGCCGAGCGCCGGCGCGGGGCCCTCGAACAGGTTCATCGGCGGCGATCCGACGAAGCGCGCGACGAAGGTCGTCGCCGGCTCGCGATACACGGCCGAGGGCGCGCCGGCCTGCTCCACCCGCCCGTTCCGCATGACGACGATGCGGTCGCCGAGCGTCATGGCCTCCTCCTGATCGTGCGTCACGTACACCATCGTCGCGCCAAGGCGCCGGTGGAGGAGCGCGATCTCCGCGCGCGTCTGCAGGCGGAGGGCCGGATCGAGATTCGACAGCGGCTCGTCGAAGAGGAACGCCTGCGGGTCCCGGACGATCGCGCGGCCGAGCGCCACGCGCTGGCGCTGGCCGCCCGACAGCTGCGCCGGCCGGCGATCCAGCAGCTCCGCGATCTGCAGCGTCTCGGCGGCCCGGGCAATCCGCGCGTTCAGGTCGGCGGTCGGCACGCCGCGCATCCGCAGCCCGAACGCGAGGTTCTCGCGCACGGTCTTGTGCGGGTACAGCGCGTAGCTCTGAAAGACCATCGCGAGATCGCGCGCCTGCGGCGGCCGGCCGGTGACGTCGCGGCCGCCGATGATGATCCGGCCGCGTGAAGGCTGCTCGAGACCCGCGATGAGGCGCAGCGTCGTGGTCTTGCCGCTTCCCGAGGGTCCGACCAGCACCACGAGCTCGCCGTCGGCGATGTCGAGCGACACGGGCCCCACCCCCGCCCCGCCGCCGGGGAAAACCTTCTCGACGCCCTGCAGGAGAATCGACGCCATCAGCCCTTCACCGCTCCCGCCGTCAGACCCTGCACGATCCGGCGCTGGAACGCCAGTACGATCGCCACGACCGGCGCCGTCGCCACGACCGCGGCGGCGAGAATCTGGCCCCAGGGCACCTGATACTGCCCGCGAAAGAGCGCGATCGCCACCGGCACGGTGTAGCGCTCGGGCCCCAGCGTGAAGGACAGCGCGAACAGGAACTCGTTCCAGCTGTACAGGAACGTCAGGATGGCCGTCGTCGCGAGCCCGGGCGCCGCCAGCGGCACGACGATCTCGACCAGGGTCTTGAGCCGCGACGCGCCGTCCATCAGTGCCGCTTCCTCCAGCTCGCGCGGGAGCTGACGGAAGTAGCCCGTGAGGAGCCAGATCGTCAGCGGCATCGCGAAGGTCAGATACGGCAGCACGAGGCCGGGGTAGGTGTTGATGAGGTGCAGCGCGCGCAGCAGGAGATAGAGCGGCGCCACGAGAGAAATCTGGGGAAACATCGACACGGCGAGGACGAAGGCGAGCAGTGCCGCCTTGCCGGGAAAGCGCAGGCGCGCCAGCGCGTAGGCGGCCAGCCCGCCGAGCGGCACGGCCACCGCCGTGGTCCCACCGGCGACGACGAGCGAGTTCCTGATCGGAATCCAGAAGCTGCGGGCGCTGAAGAGCGCGCGGTAGTGATCGAGCACGATCGCACGCGGCACGAGCGAGGGCGGCTGAAACAGGCGCGCCTCGGGGGTGAGCGACGAGACCACCAGCCAGTACAGCGGAAAGACGGTCGCGAGGACGAGGAACGCGACCGCGGCAACGGCGAGCCACCGCCAGCCTCCGCTCATGCGGCCTCCGTCAGGGTGCGCCCGAGCAGCCGGATGTAGGCCAGCGCCAGCAGGAACGTGACGAGGAACACCAGCACCGAGAGCGCGGAACCGAACCCGAACCGGAGATTCTGCAGCAGCGCCGTGAACGTGTACAGGGCAATCGGCTCGGTCGCGGTGCCCGGCCCCCCGCCGGTCAGGACGTAGATCAGGTCGAAGACCCGCAGGCCGTCGAGCGCGCGGAAGAGCAGCGCCACGAGCAGCGCCGGGCGGACGAGCGGCAACGTGATCTCGACGAACTGGCGGCCGGCGCTCGCGCCGTCCACCCGCGCCGCTTCGTACAGGGACGGGTCGATGCTCTCCAGGCCCGCGAGCACGAGCAGCGCGACAAACGGCGTCATCTTCCAGACGTCGGCGAGCAGGACCGGAATCCACGCGGCGTGCGCGTCGGCGAACCAGACGAAATGCGGCGACACGACGCCGGCGCGCGCCGCCAGCGCGCCGGCAATGCCGGCCTGGCTGTCGAACATGAACCGCCAGAGCAGCGCCGCGACGACCGTCGGAATCGCCCAGGGCGTCAGGACGGCGACACGGACGAGCGGTCGGCCCCGCGCCGCGCGGCTCATGCCGACGGCCAGCACGACGCCGAGCACCAGCTCGATGGCGACGCTGGCGCCCGTGAAGAACAGGGTGTGGCCCGCCGCGGCGAGCAGACGCGGATCGGTCAGCGCTTCCCGGTAGTTGGCCAGGCCGATCCACGGACGGCCGAGCCACGGCATCCGGAGGTCGTCCAGGTGCAGCGACTCCCAGATCGTCCAGGCCAGCGGCACGATCGCGATGAGCGCAATCGCGCCGACGGCCGGCGCGACGAGCAGCCAGCCGAGCGCGGCATCCGATCGGTCGCGGGGCGGGCGCGTCAGGGCCGGGCCTCCTCGCCCGAGTCGAGGCCGGCGCGCGCGATGAGCGCGCGCATGCCGCGAGCGGCGGCGGCGAGGGCCTCGCGGGGACTGTCCTGTCGCGTGAGCGCCCGGTGAAGCTGCACCTGCAGGATCTCGGAGAGCTGCGTGTAGACGGGCGTCACCGGCCGCGGGACGGCGTGCTCGATGATGCCGCGAACCTGCGCGGGCGGCACGCCGAGCGCGTCGGCCAGCGCCTGCGTGTCGTACAGCGCCGGCCGCGACGGATACTGCCCCACGTCACGGGCCCGCTCGATCATCTGCTCGGGGGCGGTCAGGAACGCGATCAGCGAATAGGCCAGGTCGGGGTGCGGGCTTCTGGCGTTGATGGCCAGCTCGGAGCCGCCGAGGGCCGCCGTCGGCGCGCCCCCGGCTTCCGCGGGCATCGGCGCGACCGCGAAGCGCGAGCTGACCCGCGACTGCGAGGCGTCGGCGAGCAGCGGGACCGCGTACGGCCAGTTGCGCATCATCGACGCCTCGCCGTTCTGGAACGCAAAACGCGTCTGCTCCTCCTGCCAGGTGAGCACCGACGAGGGGACGATGCGATGATCGGCGTAGATCGAGTCGCACAGGTAGGTCAGCGCGCGGACGGCCTCGGCCGAGTCGATGGCGACGCGACCGCGGTCGTCGAGAATCTGACCGCCGAAGCCGCCGAGGATCTCCAGGAACGACGTGACGAGCCCCTCGTACCGGGCGCCCTGCCAGACGAAGCCGTAGGGCACCCCGCCGTCCCGCATCGCCTGCGCCGCTTCGGTCGTGAGCGCCTCGAACGTCGCCGGCGGGCGCGGCATCAGGTCGGTCCGCCAGTACAGCATGCCGACGTCGATGAACCACGGCAACGCGTACAGCGAGCTTCTCCACCGGTTCGCCGCGATCGCGGCGGGGAAGAAGGCGCCGCGATCGGGGTGGAAGCGCGTCAGCGGCAGGATCCAGCCGGCCGCGGCGAATTCAGGCGTCCAGATGACATCGAGCTGCAGGACGTCCGGCTGCTCGGCCCGCGCGTTCAGCCACTGGACGTAGAGCTGGTGGCGCGTGTCGGCGGCGTCGGGCGTCGCCCGCAGCTCCACGCTGAGGCCCGGGTGGCCGGCGGCAAACCGCGCCAGCTGCCGCCTGACGATGACGGCTTCCTTGCCGACGGCGCTGCCCGAGAAGGTGAGCACGTTGGCGGGGGGACCGCCGCACGCCGCCGAGACAAGGGCCGCCGCGACGAACAGCCAGCGGGCGGCCATCGGTCAACTCTACTATCATCGGAACAGCCGATGAACTTCGACCCGACCTGGCTCTTCCTCTCGCTCATCCCGAGCGGCCTGGGATTCGTGCTCTTCACCTACGGCCGCAAGCAGGACCGATGGCCGCAGATGGGCGCCGGCATCGCCCTGATGGTCTATCCCTACTTCGCCACCACGGTCGCGATGCTCCTGCTCGTCGGCGCGCTGATCGTGGCGGCGATGTGGTGGGCCATCACCGCGGGCTGGTGAGGGCGCGGGAGATTGCAGATTGTCGATTGGTGATTTGGAGTGCGTTGGCAGAACTGCAGCGCGGTCTCACACGAGCGTGTCGAGCTCCGGCAGCAGCACGATACCTTCCTGATCGTCGGCTGCCGTGTGGGCGATCACGGCTCGACAGGGTGCCTCCGACGTATTCATCACGACGTGCGGGACGTCGGGCGGGATGTATGAGTACTCGCCTGCAGGTGCGCCTTGGCCTTCGCGCCCGGCGGCAGCGTGGCGACCGTCATGCAGATGCGCACCGATCCTGCCGTCTCCCCCGTCAGTCCCGCGACGGAGGTGAGCCCCTGCCGGCCGACAAACGCCGCTCCAGATCGCACGACGCAGCACTCAGCCATCCCTTCCCCCCAGCCTCCAGCCTCCAGCCTCCAGCCTCCAGCCTCCAGCCTCCAGCCTCCAGCCTCCAGCCTCCAGCCTCCCCGGCGGGAATGGTCAGATCCGGCCGGTCGCCGTCGGCCTGCGCGCGCAGGCGCCACGGCCACCAATGCCAGGAGCAGCGCGACGATGAGGGCGGCGGGCCTGACCATTGGGCCACGCAACTATATGACGCGACGCGCCGGCCCGTCGACAGGCGCGGTCCTCGCGGGCTCAGTCGCGCCGGTACTGCTTCTCGGCCGCCGGCGTCATGCTGAGGCCTCCGGTGTGGAGGAACAGCACCCGCGAGCCGCGCGGAATGCGGCCCTCGGCCAGGAGCGCCAGCAGGCCGTGAAAGGCCTTGGCCGTGTAGACCGGGTCGAGGAGGTACCCTTCAATCGACGCCATCAGCCGCAGGGCCCTGTCGGCGCCGGCGCTCGGCACGCCGTAGCCCTCATCCGCCAGCCCGAAGACCACCTCGTGCGGCGGCACGGCGTCCGCGTCGATCGGCAGGCCGAAGTGGGCGACCGACTCGGCGACCAGCTGCGCCGGCGGCGGCATCTGGAAGACGTCCTGCACGGCGCGGCGCGACTCGATGGCAATCGGCCACACGCGAGTCGAACAGCCGGCCATGGCCAGACCGAGCAGCACGCCGCTGGTCGTGGACCCGGTGCCATAGGCGAGAACGACATCGTCGAAGTCGAACCCGGCCCGCTGCCCGGCGATCTCGAGGACGGCGTTCATGTACCCCGGCTCGGCCTCCGGCATCGTGCCGCCGGGGGGAATCCAGTAGCCGCCGGTGTCGCGCGTCACCCGCTCGCTCAGGCGCCGGAGGGCCTCGTCTTCGTCGGGCGCGGGATCGGCCGTGTTCATGGGAGAGAAGTGCAGCGTCGCGCCGAAGTAGTCCAGCAACAGCAGGTTGCCCGACGGGCGGGCCGGCGCCGTGCCGCCGACCGTGCAGTGCACGGCGAAGCCCGCGCGGCGGGCGGCGGCCGCCGTCATCATCGTGTGGTTCGACGTCAGCGGACCGGTGGTGACGATGGTCGAGAACCCGCGGCTGCGGGCGTCGGCGAGGACGAACTCGAGCTTGCGCGTCTTGTTGCCACCGAGCGCGACGCCGGAGCACTCGTCGCGCTTCATCCACAGGTCGATCCCGAGGCGCTCGCCCAGGCGTTCGAGCCGCACCAGCGGCGTCGGAAACGTGCCGAGCGACAGACGGGGAAGCCCCGCGAGGAACGACGCCAGCGCCGCCGTCATGCGCGCATGAGAATCGTTCATCGCGTCGTACGGCATCTGCCGGCCCGTGTAACTCGTGTAGGTGCCCGAGGCGCGCAGCTCGCGGGCGATTTCCTGCACCACCGCCAGCGTCGCCCGCATCGGGCCGGATCCGACGCTCACGCGCGCCACCCCGAGCACCTCCAGCTCGGACACCGGCGGCGATCCGGCGACGGCGAGCACGTTGAGCGGTCCGCCGATGGCGGCCACGAGTGCGGCGATGGTCTCCTTGTCGGTGACGCCCGGCACGAACACGCAATCGGCGCCCGCATCCAGGAACGCGCGACCGCGGGCGGCGGCGACCGCGAGCTGCTCGGACGCCGAGCCGATCCGCCGCAGGAACACGTCCGTGCGCGCGTTGACGACGACGCGGACCCCGGCCGTGGTGGCCGCGCGCACGACGCCGGCAATCTTGTCGCACTGCAGCTGGAGCGGCTCGAGGTCGGAGGCGCCCGGCAGGCAGTCTTCCAGGTTGATGCCGACCGCGCCGGCGGCGATGACCCGGAGCACGATTTCCGACACGGCGTCCGGCGTCGCGGCATAGCCGTGTTCGATGTCGGCTGTGACCGGCACCGATACGGCGCGGGTGATGCGCGCGACGGCTTCGATCATTTCCCGCGCCGGCGCCATGCCGCCGTCGGCGTACCCAGAGACGCCGCCACTCCGGCGCTCGTCGTGGCGATGGCTGGAAACCCGGCGGCCGCGAACACCCGGGCGCTCGCCGCGTCCCAGGCGTTCGGCAGCACGAGAATCGGGGGAGCCTTGTGCAGCGCACGGAGCAGTTCAGCTTTGTCGGCCATGGTCAGTCCCACGGCCAGTATATGGCTGAACGCAAATCGCTGGTTGCCGATCGCTGACGGTCAGGCTCCTGGTGCGACTTCGTCAGATCGCGCGCGTCACATCGGACGAAAATCGCGGCACTCGGCGAACGTTCGGAGGCGCGCGATACAGTGAGGGCTGAAACCGCGTCGCAGGCGCCGAAATCCGCATGGGGTGACGAAGTTGGGCCCCGCTTCCGCCGGCAAGCCGCCGGAGACGCGGTGTCCCGCGCGCCGGAACCCGGTTCGCCGTGACGCGATTTCCGGCCGGTTCTGCGCGGTCTGACAAACTCGACCCAATTCCGACCGTCAATTCGTCACTCAGTCCGCAGCGCCGTCAGCGGATCGACACGCGACGCGCGCAGCGCCGGCACGTAGCAGGCGGCGAGCGCCACGGCCACCAGGAGCAGCGCCACCGCGGAAAACGTCAGCGGGTCGGTCGCGCGCACGCCGAACAGGAGCGAGGAGCGCGCCATGACACGCGTGAGGGCGAATGCCGCGGCCAGGCCGATCGCGACGCCCGCAAACGCCATGCGCGCCCCCTGCCCGAGCACCCACCAGACGACGTCGCCCTGTCTGGCGCCGAGGGCCAGGCGCACGCCGATCTCGTGCGTCCGGCGTCCCACCACGTACGAGATGACGCCGAAGAGCCCCACCGACGCGAGCAGGAGGGCGAGCGCCGCGAACGTGCCGAACAGGGTCATCGAAAACCTGCGCGCCGCCAGCGACTCGGCCACCACCTGGTTCATCGTCTGCGAACCGTAGATGATGTTCTCGCGGCTGATGGCGGCACTGGTCCGCCGGATCGCCGCGACCACGTCGGGCACTGCGCCGCTCTCGCGCAGCACGACGCCGAATCCGGACGGCACGAGCCGGACCGGGCCTTCCGGCATCTGCATGAACGGCATATACATCTGCGCCTGCAGCAGGTCGTCGTCGCGCCGGTCGAGCGCCCATTGCTTGACGTGCGCCACGACGCCGACGATCTCGGCCGGGCCGTCGTAACTGTCGAGGTTCAGGCGCCGGCCGACCGGGTCGGTGGATCCGAAGTATTTCCGCGCCAGCGTGTCGTCGATGACGATGACACGCGGCGTGTCCTCGCGATCCTCGTTCGTGAAGAAGCGGCCGCGCCTGAGCGTGATGCCCATCGCGTTCAGGTATCCCGGCTCGATGACGTACTTCAGCGCCCAGTTCATGTCGCTCGGGCTCGACGGCTTCGGCTGTCCATCCATCCAGAACAGCTCCTCGTCGTCGTCGGTCAGGGGCAGCGAGCCCCACGACAGCGAGACCGCCTGCACGCCGGAGGTCGCCGCCAGCCGGTCGTGCAGGTTCCGCAGGCGCGCGCGGATCGCCTCGGGGTTCTCCTTCGAGACCGGCGGCGGCAGGCTCATGCCGAAGGTGATCACGTGGTCCGGACGGAAGCCCGGATCAACGGTCCACAGGTGCCACAGCGTGCGGACCATCAGTCCGGCTCCGACGAGCAGCACCAGCGCCATCGCGATTTCCGCGGCCACGAAGGCCGCCTGCGTCCGATGGCGGGCGCCGCTCTCGCCGCGACCGCCTTCCTTGAGCGCGTCGTGCACGTCGGCGCGCGCCGTCCTGCACGCGGGGAGCAGCCCGAACAGGACGCCGGCCCCGATGGAGACGAGGGCGGTGAACGCCAGCACCCGCGAATCGAGGTGGACGTGCTCGGCCCGAGGAAGCGCCGCCGGAAGGACGCCGAGCGCGGCACGCGTGCCCCATGCGGCGGCCAGCAGGCCGAGCGCGCCGCCGGCGGTGGCCAGGACGAGGCTCTCGGTCAGCATCTGACGGACGAGGCGCGCGCGGCTCGCGCCGAGCGCGACGCGTACCGCGAATTCGCGCTGCCTCGCCAGGGAGCGCGCGAGCAGCAGGTTGGCCACGTTGACGCAGGCGATCATCAGTACGAAGCCGACCGCACCGAGCAGCAGCAGGAGAATCGGCCGCACGTTGCCGACGAGCGCGTCCCTGAAGGGCACGATCGTGGCGCCGATGCCCTTGTCTTCGTCGGGGTACGCGAGCGTCAGGCCGCGCGTCACGCTCTCCATGTCGGCGCGCGCCTGCTCGATCGTGACGCCGGGCTCCAGCCGCCCGACGCCGTGGAGTCCGAGTCCGGCCGTCCGACGCGTGAGGAACGGGTTCGACCATTGACCGAGCGGCACGAACACGTCGCAGGTCCGGACGCTCTCGGCGGGAAAATCGTAGTTCGGCGGGACGACCCCGACGATGGTGTAGTCGCGCCCGTCGAGCGCGAGTGTGCGGCCGACGACATCGGCCCCACCTCCGAACTTCCGCATCCAGAATGCCTGACTGAGAACGACGACCGGAGCGGCGCCGAATCTCGTCCTCGCCCCGCGCGAACGTGCGGCCGAGGACGGGCCTCACGCCGAGAATCCGGAAGAAGTCCGCTGTCACCAGGTCGGCGGCGAGCTGCTCGGCGTCGCCGAGGCCGGTCAGGCCGAATCCGGTGCTGCGGTAGATGGCCATCGCGGCGAACGTGCGGTTCTCGCGCTGCCAGTCGCGGAAGTTGGGATACGAGATCGAGCCCGACGGGAAGTTCGCCTTGCTCTCGTGCAGGGCGACGAGCTCCGCGGGACGAGGGTACGGCAGCGGGTTCAGCAGCACGGCGTTGACGATCGAGAAGAGCGCCGTGTTCGCGCCGATCCCCAGAGCGAGCGTGAGCAGCGCCACCGCGGTGAATCCGGGCGCCTTGCCGAGCACGCGCAGCGCATAGCGGGTATCCGCGGCGATGCCGGCCAAGACGCCGTCCCCGTCGGGTCCGCCGGGCGCAATCGCCGGCGCCTGCCGGTCGCCGACCGCCGCCTCGATCGCCGCGGTCAAGTCAACTCCCTCGAGCTCGCCGAGCGCGGCGCGCCGCGCCTCGTCCTCCGACGCCCCGCCGCGCAGCAGCTCGTCGTAGCGGTCCTGCAGGTGCTGCGACATTTCCCTCACGATGCCGCCTTCGCGCGCCGGCCCGAGTTCGAGGGGCGCGAGGTGACGGCGAATCTCGCGGGTCCAGTCCGGCATGGGTCTACTCCTCTCGAAGGGCGACGATCGGATCGATCCGCGTCGCGCGGCGGCCCGGCAGATAGCCGGCGGCGGGCGCCGCCGCGGTCACCAGCGCGGCCATCGCCGCGTCGGTCGCCGGATCGTGTGGCGAAACGCGGAACAGCAGCGCGCCGAGCGCGCCGCCGCCGAAAGCGAGGAGCACGCTCTCGGTCAGGAACTGACGCAGGAGCCGCCATCGATCCGCTCCAAGCGTTGCGCGGATGGCGACCTCGCGGCGCCGGCCTTCCGCCCTCGCGAGCGTCAGGGTGGCCAGATTGGCGCAGGCGATGAGCAGCACGAACGCGACCGCGCCCATCAGGGCGACGAGCGCCGGCCGGACGTCGTGCACGATCTGCTCGTAGTACGGCGTGATCGGTATCGTGTGGTCCTTGTTCGACTCGGGATACCGGCCGGCGAGCTGACGGGCGAGGGCGTCCATCCCGGCCCGCGCCTCGCTCAATGCCGCCCGGCGGGCCTCGTCCTCCGGGCGGCCGCCGCGCACGGCTTCGTCGTAGCGATCCTGAAGGTGCTGCGAGAGCTCGCCGACGATCTCGCGCTCGCGCGCCGGCGAGAGGGCGAGCGGCGCGAGCCGGCGGCGGATTTCGGCGCTCCAGTCTGGCATGACGCTACTCCTCGCGAAGCGTGTCGATCGGGTCGATGCGCGCTGCGCGCCGCGCTGGCACGTAGGAAGCGAGCCCGGCGACGCCGACGAGCGCGGCGGCCACGCCGGCGAACGTCGCGGGATCGGTGGCCCGGACGCCGTAGAGCAGACCCGCCATGAGGCGCGTCAGCGCCGCGGCGAGCACGATGCCGACCGAAGCGCCCGCTGCCGCGAGACCCAGCCCCTGGGAGACGAAGAGAGCGACGACGTCCCTGCGTCCGGCGCCCAGCGCGAGGCGGACCCCGATTTCGTGCCGCCGCTCGCTGACCAGGTACGCGAGCACGCCGGCGATGCCGAGGAGCGCCAGCGCCAGCGCCAGCGCCGCGAACACGCCGAGGAGCACGGTCATGAACCGGCGCGGCGCGAGCGACGAGCCGATGCGGGCGTCCATGGTGCGGACGTCCCACCACGGCTGATCGCGATCGACGCGGCGCAGGGCCTCGCGCAGCGTCGGGACCGCGGCGAGCGGATCGCCGGCCGTCCTGACGACGACGTACATCGGACGCACGGTCCAGCCGCCGAACAGCGGCTGGTCGTAGGGCACGTAGTACTCCGGTCGGGGCCGCTTGTCGAGGCCGGTGTGGCGGACGTCGCCGACGATACCCACGATCTCGTACCAGTTCGGATCGTCGCCGCCGAAGCCCATGCGATGGCCGATGGCCGCGCCGCCGAAGTACTTCTCCGCGAGGGCATGGTTGACCACGGCCACGTGACGCGAGCCGGAACGGTCGTGCTCGTTGAAGGTTCGCCCCGCGACGAGGGGAATGCCCAGCGCCTCGAAGTACCCAGGCGTCACGATTCGCATCTGCTCGTCGGGAGACAGGCCGCGATCTGCTTCGACGATCCGGTCGATGTGGAAGCTGCGGTCGCCGCCGGCGAGCGTGAAGGGCAGGCCGTCCACGGCGGCCGCCGCCTCGACGCCGTGGCCCGCGCGGAGCGCCGCCAGCAGCCGGTCGTAGAAGGCGGCGCCCACGTCGAACGTCGCGTAGCTGGCCTCGGGCGGCGCCACGCGTGCCGTGATCACGCGAGCCGGCTCGAAGCCGGGTGACACCCCTTCGAGCCGGGCGAAGCTCATGACGAGGAGCGCCGCGCCAATCAGCAGGACTAGCGACAGCGCCGTCTCGGACACGACGAGCAGCCGCCGCAGCCGGCTGCGCCCTCCGTCCGACACCCCCCGGCCCCCTTCCTTCAGGGTGCCCTGAAGGTCGAACCGGAGCGTGTAGAGGGCGGGCGACAGCCCGAAGACGATGGCGGTCAGGATCGAGATAGCCGCCGTGAACGCGACGACGCGCCCGTCGACGCTGACCTCGGCAAAGCGGGGGACCGAGGAGGGTCCCATGGCCTCGAGCATGCGGACGCCGGCCGCCGCGACGCCCAGGCCGAGGACGCCGCCCGCGGTGGAGAGGACCAGGCTCTCAGCCAGCAGCTGGCCGACGATGCGGCTGCGGCTCGCGCCGAGCGCGGCGCGGACGGCGATTTCCTTCCGCCGGGCGGACGCTCTCGCGAGCAGCAGGTTGGCGACGTTCGCGCACGCCACGAGCAGCAGCAGCGCGACCGCTCCAAGCAGCAGGAACAGCGCGCGGCTCGTGTCGCCGACGATCTCGTCCTGCAGCCGTCGCACGTCGGTGCTGAACCCGAGGCGGTAGCTCCTCGGAAAGCGGGCAAGGAAGCCGGCGGCTACCGGACCGTTCAGGTCGGCGGTCGCCTGAGCGATGGTCACTCCCGGTTTCAGGCGGGCGATCACCACGTAGCCGCGCGAGCCGCGATTGTTCTCGCTGAGCGCGTCGGCGTCCACGACAATCGGCGTCCAGACGTCAACGTCCTCGGCGGGAAAGTCGAAGCGCGGCGGCATCACGCCCACCACGCGGACGCTCCTGCCGTCGAGCGACACGACCGAACCGACCACGCGCGGATCGGCGCCGAAGCGGCGGCGCCACAGCCGATCGCTGACGAGGGCCACGTCCGTCCTGCCGGGACGTTCGTCGGACGGCTCGAGCGCGCGGCCCAGGGCCGGCGGGACGCCCAGCAACGGAAAGACGCTCGCGCTCACCATCGCCCGGGCGACGCGCTCGGGCGCGCCGCCGCCGGTCAGGTTGACGCCGCCCGTGTCGTACGCGGCCGTCTCTTCGAACACGTGATTGTGCTCGCGGTAGTCAACGAACTCGCCGACCGACGCCGACAGCTCGTCGAGGCCGGGCCGGTGCAGGTCGCCCCAGACCACGACGAGACGGCTCGAGTCCCGGTACGGAAGCGGCCTGAGGACGACGGCATCGAACACCGAGAAGACCGCCGCGGTTGCGCCGATGCCGAGGGCGAGGGTCACGGCGACGAGGCCGGAGAACGCCGGACGGTTCCCGAACGCGCGGATGGCGTACCGGAAATCGCGAAGGCCCTCGGCGGCGCCGGCGGCCAGTCCCCCGCACGGCCGGTCTGGACGCGCGCTGCTGCCGAGGGGCATGGCGGCTGGCTCGCCGGCTCGCTCGAGCGACGCCAGCGCCTCGAGCGAGTCGATTTCGCCGAGCGCGGCCTGGTGAGCCCGATAGTCGGAGGCCCCGTCGCGGCGGATCTCATCGAAGCGATCCTGCAGATGCCCCGCCAGCTCGTCGACGATCTCACGCTCGCGTGCGGCGGGCAGCCCCAGCCCCGACAGCCGACGGCGAATCTCACGCTTCCAGTCGGGCACGGAGAGTCTCCTGCTCAGGCGGACTCGAAACCGGCAATCCGGTTGATCGCCTCGACGAACTCACGCCAGCCGCTCCGCTGGTCCGCCAGCACGGCGCCGCCCGCCGCGGTCAGGCGGTAATAGCGCCGGCGGCGCTGCCCGGCCTTCTCGACCCAGCGCCCCTGGATCCACCCGCGCTTCTCGAGCCGGTACAGCAGCGGATAGAGCGAGGCGACGCGGAAGGTGAGCACGCCCTTCGATCGCGCCTCGATGAGCTTGCTGAGCTCGTACCCGTGACGGGGCTGCGCGTCGAGGAGGGAGAGGATCAGCAGTTCGGCGCTCCCCTTCTTGAGCTCGCGATCGAGCATCCGGCTCATATGCTTCATAACAACATATTGCTTGAATGCATAAGACGGCGCAAGCCGGCAAAAGGTTCGCCGGCCCGCGGGCGGTTCGCATGCTACGCTCGCCGGATGCGCGTCGTCGTCATCGGCGGCACCGGTTTCCTCGGCCAGTTCGTGGTCGACCGGCTCGCCCAGACCGGACACGACGTCGCCGTGCTTCATCGCGGCGAGACAGAGGCCGCCCTCCCGCCGCACGTGCGGCACATCGCCGGCGACCGGCGCCGGCTTTCCGAGGCGAGCGGCGCGCTCCGCGCCTTCGCGCCGGACGTGATCGTCGACCTCATCCTGAGCTCCGGCGCGCAGGCGGCCGACCTCGTCCGGCTGGCCCGGAGCGTCACGCGGCGCATCGTAGCGGCAAGCAGCATGGACGTCTACCGCGCGTGCGGCGTCCTGCACGGCAGCGAGGACGGGCCGCTCGAGCCGCTGCCCCTGACCGAGGCATCGCCGCTTCGAACGAATCACCAGACGTATCCGCCGGCTCAGATCGCGGCCCTCAAGGGCGTCTTCGGCTGGCTGGACGACGAGTACGACAAGGTGGCCGTCGAGCGGGCGCTCGCGTCCGACGCGGCGCTCCCGGCCACCATCCTGCGCCTGCCGATGATCTACGGCCCGGGCGACCGGCTGCACCGCTTCTCTCCGTACCTCAAGCGCATGGACGACGGTCGGGGCGCGATTCTCTTCGACGAACAGCTGGCGCGCTGGCGTTCACCGCGCGGGTACGTGGAGAACGTGGCGGCGGCGGTGGCCCTGGCGACGGTCGACGAGCGGGCGGCCGGCCAGGTCTTCAACGTCGCCGAGACAGGATCGTTTTCCGAGATCGAGTGGGCGCGGCTGATCGCCCGCGAGGTCGGCTGGAAGGGCGAGCTGGTGGCGCTGCCGCCGGAGCGCGTGCCGGCACACCTGCGGCCGCTCGGCAACCTGGCGCAGGACTGGACCGTCGACAGCGCCCGCATCCGGCGGGAGCTCGACTTCGTGGAGCCGATCGCGCGCGGCGAGGCGATTCGGCGAACGATCTCGTGGGAGCGGTCGAACCCCCGCGCCATCAACGCCGCACTGTTCGACTACGGCGCCGAGGACGCCGCGCTCGCCTGACCTGGCCGTCGGCCGCTACCTGACCGTCTTCTCCACTTCCGCCTTGAGCGCGGCGAGCTCCCTGGTCACATCGGTCAGGCGCTCGTAGGCGCTTGCGCCCACCTTCTGATCGGCGCGGCTCAGCTCCGCGGCGATGTTCTGGATCTGGGCAATCATCATGTTCGCGGGATACGGCCCCGGACGATTCGCGAACTTGTAATAGAGTGTCTCGAGCTGCGCCTTGTCGCCGGCCCCGCCGTCCATCGCCTTCTTGACGCGCGCGGCGAGCTGCTCGGCCTCTTCGAGCGTGCTCTGAACCTTCAACAGGAACTTCGTCTGCTCCCGCAGGTCGGCGACCGTCAGGCCGTCCTTGGCGTAGCGCGGGTCGATTCTGATGGTCAGCGGCTCGGTCTTGGTGACGCCACCGCCCGTCAACCGGACGCGGTACGTGCCTGGCGCGGCGAGCGGGCCCGCGGCGGCAAAGCCGGTAGCCCCGGCGGGGCCGGCGTAGCGCATGTCCCACACGAAGCGGTTCATCCCGGCCCGGTTCGGAAGCGACGACATGCCGCCACCACCCCGGCGACCGCCGCCACGCGCCGCCGGAGCCGGCTGCCGGCCGCCGGTCGAGAACGACCGCACGACCGTGCCGGCCGCGTCGACAATCTCGAGTTGCAGGTCGCTCGCCGGCCGGGCCAGCGAGTAGTCGATGAGCGCCGCCACCGGCGGGTACTCGGGCATGTCGGGGCGGCCGGAAATCGGTACGTAGTGCGTCCGGTACACCGGCGCCGGCGTGAAGAGGAAGACGCTGGCGTGCGGGTCGTAGGCCTTCACCGGGTGCCTGGCCGGCAGGAGCGGCGAGCGCATCGCCCTGGTCGCGGCGGCCGGGGCGGCCGGCGCCTTCTGCTCCTGGCGTGCCGGCACGGCGTCGGCATGGAGGGGCGCTGCCGCGCGGGCTCGCCCGTCCGTCGCCCGGGCTTCGGCGCGACCGCCGCGCACCTGGTCGGTGGACATCGACCCGCCTTTCACGCTCTTCGCCAGCTCGCGCAGCGGCTCCACGTCGTCGAGGATCCAGAACGACCGCCCCATCGTCGACACGACGAGATCGTCGTCTTTCACGAAGATGTCGGTGACCGGCGTCGTCGGCAGGTTGAGCTGCAGCGACTGCCAGTGCCTGCCCTGGTCGAACGACACGTACGCACCGCGCCAGGTGCCGGCATAGAGCAGCCCCTCGACCTGCGGGTCCTCGCGCACGACGTGCATCGGCTCGTCGGCGGCGATGCCGTTGGTGCCGTCGGTCAGGAGCGTCCAGTGCTCGCCGTAGTCGTTCGTCATGTAGAGGTACGGCTTGAAGTCGTCGAGATAGATGCGGTAGACCGACACGTACGCCGATCCCTTCCGATGCGGCGAGTCCTCGATCGTGTGCACCCGGCCGCCAGGCGGCAGGTCCTTCGGCGTGACGTTCTTCCAGGTCCGGCCGCCGTTGCGCGTCACCCAGACCGGGCCGTCGTTCGATCCGGTCCACAGCACGCCCGGCTCGGTCCGCGACGCGCGCATCGAGTACAGCGCCGAATACACCTCCTCGCCCGTGACGTCACGGGTAATCGGCTCGCCGCCGTGGAGCTGCCCCTCGGGGCCGTTGGCGGTGACGTCGGGGCTGATCTTCGTCCAGTGGATGCCGCCGTCGGTCGTCTTGTGGACGTACTGCGAGCCGTGGTAGACGACTTTCGGGTTGAACGCATCGATCTCGATCGGCGCCTGACGGACGAAGCGGTATTTCTGATCCTTCGGGTCGAGGCCGTACCGCTGCTGCGGGTAGATCCAGTAGTGCTGCTCCTGGCCGGTGGCCGTGCTGTAGCGGCCGAACTCGCCCTTGCAGTCGCCGTAGATCGTCGAACCGTCGGGGACGATGCGGATCTGACCGCTCTCGCAGCCCGACGCCTGAATCCAGGTCTGCGTCGCGTCGTCGATCGGCCAGGCGAAGGGCGGCACGTGGTAGACCGCCACGGTGGAGTTGTCCTGCTGCGGGCCCACGAAGCGGTACGGGAACTCGTTGTCCACGTCCACCATGTAGTACTCGCCGGTCGGCTGGTTCATCTCGGTCGAGAAGGTCTGGCCGCCGTCCTGGGTGATGTTGGCGCCGCCGTCGTTGGTCTCGATGAAGATCTTCGGGTCGTCGGGATTGATCCACATCACGTGGTTGTCGCCGTGCTCGGGGTTGAGCTGCGTAAACGTCCGCCCGCCGTCGGTCGAGTGATGCAGGCCGAGCTCGGTGACGTAGACCTCGTTCTCGTCCTTCGGGTTGACGAACACCTTGTTGAAATAGAAGGGCCGCGCCCGCAGCCTTGCCGAGTTGTTCACCAGCTTCCAGGTGGCGCCGGCGTCGTCGGTCCGGTAGAGGCCGCCCTCCTGTTCCGGCGCCTCGATCTGCGCGTAGACGACCTTCGGGTTCGACTGCGCGATGTCGAGCCATGTCTTGCCGATCAGGTTGGCCGGCAGTCCGCTCGAGAGGTGCGACCAGTGATCGCCGCCGTCGGTCGACTTGTAGATGCCCCCCTCGCTCGCCGGGCCGCCGCTGATGATCGTCCAGGGCTTGCGCTGCGTGCGCCAGGCGCCGGCGTAGAGCTCGTTGGGGTTCTGCCAGTTGATCGCGACCGACACGACGCCGGTCTGGTCGTTGATCGACAGCACCTTCTGCCAGGTCACGCCGCCGTCCTTCGTGCGGTACAGGCCGCGGTCCGGCCCCCAGCCGAACGGATCGCCGATCGAGGCCACGTAGGCGATGTCCGGGTTGGTCGGATGGATCTTGATCTGGCCGATCTGACCGACGTTCTTGAGGCCGACGAACTGCCACGTCTTGCCGGCGTCGGAGGACTTGTACACGCCGCGGCCGATGATGACGTTCGAGCGGATCGCCTCGCTCCCGGTGCCGACGTAGACGATGTTCGGATTCGAGTCGGCGACCGCGATGGCGCCGATCGATTCGGTCTCGATCTGGCCGTCGGTCACCGGCATCCACGTGAGGCCGTAGTTGGTCGTCTTCCAGACCCCGCCGCCGCTGGCGCCGAAGTAGAAGACGCCCGGCTCGGTGCGGACGCCGGAGGCGGCCGTCGACCGGCCGCCGCGGTGCGGCCCGACCGACCGCCACTTCAGGGCCTGGTAGAGCGCCGGGTCGACGATCGTATTGGCGTCTGTCTGCGCGTTGACGCGGGCCCGCGTAAGAGCACCCGCCACAGCGAGGCACACCAGCACACCAAGGGCGAGCCCCAGCTTCAGGGAGCGGAAACGCGTGAGGTTGAGCTTCATGGGGGAGGTCCTTATATGAAGAATGGTGCGGATTGTAGCACCGGCGTCGGCTCCACGGCGCGCGCAGGTATAATCCCGGCCGAGGTTCACATGCGAACCACCTGCTGGATTCTGATTGCGCTGGCGGCCCTCGCCTTCGTCGTCGGGACCGCGCTCGCGTTCACGGGCGGCAGCTTTCTGCTGCCGCCGTACGGGTACTGGCGCGGCGCGGTCGGCCTGCTGCTGTTCGCGATCGCCCTGCGGATGATGGAGGGCGGCTGATGCCGGCTGCCCGGCTCACTTGATCTCCTTGAGCAGCTCCGCGACGGCCGTGTCCAGCTGCACGTCCCTACCGGTGTAGCTCTCGCCCATCGGCCGCTTGGCTTCGACGTCGACCGGCCGCGGATGCATCTCCATCGGCGTGCCGTCGTGCGCGAAGATCTTGACGCGCGGCATCCTGAGCGCCGAGCCGTCAATCAGTCTCACCCCGCCGGTATAGATGATCCAGCCGGCCGTCGGCTCCCCGACGACCTTTCCGAGCTTCAGCGTGCGATAGCCCTCGGTGAAGTCCTCCGAGTCGGACAGCGAGTGCTGGTTCGTGACGAGAATCGTCGGACGTTCGAGGGCGCGCTGCCCCAAGAGCGATCGTGACGAGACCGGCGGGAACGGCAGCCCGCGCGGTCCCATGCCGAAGTAGCCGCGGCGCGACAGGACGTCGATCGCGTACACGTTGACGAAGCCGCCGTTGTTGTTGCGCACGTCGATGACCACGCCGTCGCGCGACTGGTTCTCGACGTCGAGGTCGAGATAGAGCTGTTCCAGCGAATTCGACGACATGTCGTACATGTGCACGTAGCCGAGGCGGCCGCCGCTGGCCTTCGCCACGTACGCGCGCCGCTCCTCGACCCACTGGCGGTACCGCAGCCCCTTCTCGGTCGCCTGGTTCACCGGCTTGACGATCACGTCGCGCGGCGCGGCCACGGCCGACGCGGCCACGGCCAGGACGGTGCGGCGGTCGATGGCATGATCGAGCAGCTCGTCGAGATTCACGCGGGAACCGACCGGCCGGCCGTTCACGGCCCGCAGGTATTCGCCGACCCGAATGCCGCCGAGCGCCGCCGGGCCGAGCGGAACGAGGCCGGCAAATCGCAGCCGTCCGGCCTTCTCGTACTCCGCGCGGTCGAAGTCGGCCGCGAGGCGTCCCACCGTGGTCGCCGACGGGCTGGGCGGCGCGGAGACCCCCGAATGGGACGCGTTCAGGTCGCCGATCATCAGCAGGATGACGCGGCGGACTTCGTCGGGCGTCCGGGCGCCGGCGATGTAGGGCTCGTACCGGTCGCGCTCGGCGCTCCAGTCGACGCCGTTCATCTTCTCGTCGAAGAAGCCGTCGCGCAGGAAGGTCCACGCCTGGTGGAAC
Organism: uncultured Acidobacteriota bacterium; assembly: GCA_963840225.1. Lineage (GTDB taxonomy): Bacteria > Acidobacteriota > Vicinamibacteria > Vicinamibacterales > CAVVIG01 > JBLMXQ01. Next base: position 346,527 of record CAWIYH010000002.1, on the reverse strand, counting down.
ACCTCGCGCTTCTCCTCGGCGAAGTCGACGTCCATGTCGGCAGCCACCGCGACGGCGTGCGGCTCGCGCTTGTCGAGCGCGATCGTGAACACGCGGCCGCGATCGAGGTACATCACCTCCTTGCTGTCCGGCGTGAACTGCACGCTGCCCTTGGCTCCCCTCGTCGAGGTCAGCTGGCGTGCGACGGCCGGCTCCTTCGCCAGCTCGTCGATCGAGTAGACGTACAGGTTCTCCTGGCCCGCGGATGATGCCGTCACCAGCACCCACTTGCCGTCGGGACTGACCACGCTCCCTCTGGTATCGAGGCCAATCGGCAGCGCGTGCACGCGCGTGCGTATCCCGTCGTACACGATCGACACGGAGGGCTTCGGCGTCGACGGCGCCGGCGCGGCGGGCCGCGTGTCGGCCGGGGGCGGCGCGGCCGGCGCAGGCGTCGGCGTCTCCTCCTTGAACAGGTCGCGGAACTGATCCTCCCGGAACTTCGGCGGGCGGGGAACGAGATCGACCCGGACCACGTCGCCCGGCTCCGTGCGCTGGCCCGTGGTGAACACGATCCCGGTGCCGTCCGGCGTCCACGAGAGCGAGCCGCCGGCGCTGTTGGCGAGGAAGCTGACGGGACGACCCGGGCCGGTGCCTCCGCCGGCGGCGGCCACGTACACGTTCTCGAACAGGCGCGGCTCGGCGGCCAGATACGCGACGTACTTCGAGTCGGGCGACCACTCGAAATCGCGCTGATCCACCATCGGCGGCGAGTCGAAGGCGCCCGTGGCCAGCAGGCGCTCGTCCTTGGTCGTTGGGTCGATGGTCCGCAGCTCCCTGGATCCGCGCTCGAAGGCAATCCACTTCCCGTCGGGCGAGAAGCGCGGCTCGTCGTCGCGGCCGGCGCCGCTGGTGAGCCGGGCTTCGGCGCCGCTCGCGACGTCGTAGAGGAAGAGATGATTGGTGCCGTCGCGGTCCGAGACGTAGACGAGGCGCCGGCTGTCCGGCGCCCAGGCAATCTCGGACTCGTTGGCCGGGGTGCTCGTCAGGCGGATCGCGTCGCCCCCGTCCTTCGCCGGCGCCGTGAACAGCTCGCCGTGCACGACGAACGCGATTTTCTTGCCGTCCGGCGACAGGGCCAGTTCGTCGATGTGATCCGCGTAGGTGTGGTGCTCGACCGCCGGGCCGGACGGCGCGCCCCGCAGCGCGATCGACACTTCACGCGCCCGTCCGCTGGAGGGGTCGGCCGTCCAGACCCCGAGCCCCCGTTCGAACGCGATGGTGCGGCCGTCGGCGGTGATGGTCGGCCACAGCACGCGGTCGTCCTTGAACGAGGTGATCGCGCGAGCCTCGCCGCCCGCCACCGACTGGGCCCAGAGGTTCTGCGCGCCGCTGCGGTCCGACATGAAGTACAGGGTCTTGCCGTCGGCGCTCCACATCGGCCACGCGTCCTTCGCGCCGCCGTGTGTCACCGCGACGTACTTCGGGGTGGACCCCCTGGCGGGGGCGCCGGCTCGGTCGGCGTCCCCGTCCGTTTCCTGCGATCCGCCTGGCTCCCTGACCAGCCAGATCTCGCTTTCGTCGAGATGACTGTGGCCCTTGCGCCACCACTGGAGACCGGCGAAGGCGCGCGCCGTGATGGCCACGGTCCCATCGGGTCCCGGCGCCGCGAAGTATTCGGTCGCATAGCGATCCGCGGCCACCGCCATGGCCGTGCCGCCGTCGCTGCCGATCCGGAACACGTCGTTCATGCTCGAGAGGTCGTGGCTGTTCGACGAGAAGTACACCCAGCGACCGTCGCGCGACCATCCGTTCACCACCTCGCTCGCGTCGTCGTAGGTCAGACGCGTCAGCGTGCCGCTGGCGAGGGTCAGGACGTAGATGTCGCCGTTGCCCGTGCGATTCGACGTGAACGCGATGCGCGCGCCGTCGGGCGAGTACATGGGCCGGCTTTCGGTGGCCGGATCGGAGACGAGCAGCCGCGCGTCGCCGCCGCTGGAGGGCACTTCCCAGATGTCGCCGCCGCTCACGAACGCGATCGTCGATCCGTCGGGCGAGATGCCCGGTTCGCCGAACGAGGGGCGGGCGGGCGCGGCCTGGCGCGAGCGTGCCGTCTGCGCGGCCAGGGCGATGGGCAACGACGCGACGAGGACGAAGAGCACTCTGCGCATGCGCCTATCATGCCTAGAATGCGGAGAATTGGAAATTTGAGATTTGAGGATCTGAGAATTTGAGGATTCAGGGGTTGGGGCGGCGTCGCGCTCGCATTTCCGCCACGATGGCGGCGCGAGCCGACGGGTCGAGCCGCTCGGCGATGAGCGGAAAGACCGCGTGCTCCTCGAGATCGAGGTGCTCGGCCCACAGGGCGGCCAGGCGTTCGGTGTCGCGGACCAGGGGCTGGCGGACTTCGTCGATCGCCGCGGGTTCGTCGACGAGGCGCTGCCACACGGGCAGCAGCCGCTCGAGGACGGCCTCGATGTCGGCGTGCTGTCTCGTCATGGCAGCGACCGACTGCTCCAGGCCCGGACAAAGCACCGCGTCGACCAGCCGGGGCGCGACCGATTCGTCCTCGTCCCGGGAATGGAGCGGCAGCGCCACGTCGAAGTACCGGCGCACGCCTGCCGCCGTCGACGACACGGCCGGATCATCGGCGGCCGCGCCGGCCAGCGCCTCCGCCCCCCGCATGTGCTGGCGGATGCGATCGTGACACTCGAGCAGGAGCTCGGCCGGCTCGTCGGACTGCGAGCGGTCGGAGAGTCGTCCGAGAGGAATCGCCATGAGATCAGTGTACCGCCCGGGTCCCCCAGACCTCTATGACCGGCATCATACGCCACCGGCCCGGAGGCGCGGTCCCGGTGGCTGTTCCCTCCAGGCTAGGGGCTGGACGGCGTGCCGGCGCGTGGATGGGGATCGGCCAGGTGCTCGCCGTTGACCGATGCGTACTCGTACCTCATGCGGAACGTCGAGCGTCCGGCAAAGACCACGTCAGCCGTGGTTTCGAGCGCGATCGGCAGCCGCACGCCGGCGAAGCGATCGTAGTGGCGGACGATGTGCACGTGGCGCGTCCAGAAGGATGGGTTCTTCGACAGCTGGCCCTCGACGCGCACAAGCTCGCCGTCGGGACGGAGGAAGATCTCGCCGTCGATGAGCAAGAGATCGCGCCGCCGCGGCTTGACGGTCAACGACTCGAGGCCGTCGGGCTCGAGCACCGCGGGCGCGAACTCGTAGTTGTCCGTGGTCAGCGACGCGCGATCGGGAGCGCCCGACGCCCAGGCGCGGCTCTCGCGCTCGAGGGTGCCGAGGAACACGTGCGTCCGGATGTAATGCGATCCGCCTTCGCTGACGATCTTGTAGTGGAAGCCGTGGGCGTCGAGCTCCGTCCAGACGTCCATCCAGGCATCCGAGTCGAACCGCTCGTTGTGCGCATCGAGGTGGCGGAGCGCGCGGTACGAGGCCGGCGGCGGATCGGGCAGCGCCCAGAACCGTTGCAGCACGGCTGGCGCCGCCGCCTCGCCATCCGGTTGCCGGGCCACGGGCCACGCGCCGGTCGCCGCAACGGCGGCGAGGGCGATCCACACCGAACGGACGAGCCGCGGCATCGGTACCCGCCAAGCAAAACGGGTTCCCCCGACGATCCGGCAAAACCGGCCTCCCTGGGGAGCGTCCGCCGTCGACGTGCAGCGGTTTTGGGTTGCAGGCCGACGAAAGACCGAAAATCCGGCGGCAGCGAACCGACCCTGGTCAGCCGCGGAGGGCGTCGCGTGCGCGGACGACGGTGGACCTCGCTTCTTCGCGGGTCGGCGCCAGCGCGGTCAGGTGTCCCATCTTCCGGCCGGGCCGGGGAGTCGCCTTTCCGTACAGGTGGAGCTTCACCGTGGGAAGCGCCAACGCCGCGGCCCAGTGGGGCTCGCCGTCGGCCCAGATGTCGCCGAGGAGATTGGCCATGGCGGCCGGCTGGAGCAGCTCGGGCGATCCGAGCGGCAGCCCGCAGATGGCGCGCAGTTGCTGCTCGAACTGGCTGGTGCGACAGGCGTCGAACGTCAGGTGGCCCGAGTTGTGCGGCCGGGGCGCGAGCTCGTTGATGAACAGGCGCCGGTCGCGCGTGACGAAGAACTCGACGCAGAGGATGCCGACGTAGTCGAGCGCCTCCATCACCGAGCGCGTGACGTCGACCGCCTGTGCGGCAAGATCGGGCCCGACGGCCGCCGGCGCGACCGAGATGTCGAGGATGTGATGGCGGTGCGCGTTCTCCATCGGACCGAAGTGCGACCACTCCCCCGACACGCCGCGGGCGCCCACGACCGAGATCTCGCAGTCGAGATCGAGGAAGGACTCGAGCACCGCCTCGGCGCGTCCGATCGCCTCCCACGCCGCGCGGGCGTCTCCCGCCGCGGCGATGGCCGCCTGCCCCTTGCCGTCGTAGCCGAACGACGCCGTCTTCAGCACGGCCGGCACGCCGAGCCGCGCCATCGCAGCGTCGAGGTCGGACCCGGTACGGACGGCGGCAAAGGGCGTCACCGGGAGTCCGCGATCGGCGAGGAACGTCTTCTCGCGTATGCGGTGCTGCGCGATGTGGAGCGAACGGCCGTTGGGGCGCACGATGGCGTGCGCTTCGGCGGCCGCCGCGGCGGCGGCCGGGACGTTCTCGAACTCGAACGTGACGACGTCGACCTCGGAGGCGAAGCGGCGGATGGCGTCGAGGTCGTCGTACGGCGCGTTGATCTCGACGTCGCTGATCTGCCCGGTGGGCGTATCTTCCTCGGGCGCCAGCGTGTGGACCCGGTATCCCATCCGGCGCGCCGCGATCGCGAACATCCGCCCGAGCTGGCCGCCGCCGAGCACGCCGATGACCGACCCGGGAGCGACGACGCGTGTCACGGAAGCGTGGCGCTGCGCACGCCGGCCGCCATCTCCACGCGGTACGCCTCGAGCCGGGCGCGCAGCTCCGGCCGCGAGATCGCCAGGATCGACACCGCGAGCAGCCCGGCATTGACCGCCCCCGAGGCGCCGATCGCGACCGTGGCCACCGGCACGCCTCTGGGCATCTGCACGATCGACAACAGCGAATCGAGCCCGCCGAGGGCGGCGCTGTGGACGGGCACGCCGATGACCGGCAGCACCGTCTGGGCGGCGACCATCCCGGGAAGGTGCGCGGCGCCGCCCGCGCCGGCCACGATCACCTCGAGGCCGCGCGCGGCCGCCGCCGTGGCGTACTCGGCCATCCACGCCGGCGTGCGATGCGCCGACACGACGCGGCACTCGTGGGGCACGTCGAACTCGGTCAGGATGTCGGCGGCGTGCCTCATGGTCTCCCAGTCCGACTTGCTGCCCATGATGACGCCGACCAGGGGATTGGTCATAAAGAAAGAGAAGGTTCCAGCGGTTCGTCGCGCCTGCCGGGTTCCTCAGGTCAAGCGTAGGATACCGCATCCCAACCCTGCGTCCTGTGAGGAGTAGAATCGGCGCCATGAGGTCCGCCGCTCTCGTCCTGGCCGTCGCCCTGGCCACGCCGGCGTTCGCGCAGCCTGCGCCGTCCGCCCGGGCGCCCGCGCTGCAGATGCCGTACACCCACTTCACGCTGCCCAACGGGCTGCACGTCATCCTGCACGAGGATCACACGGTGCCGATCGTGTCGGTGAACGTCTGGTATCACGTCGGTTCGGCGCGCGAGCGGCCGGGCCGGACCGGCTTCGCCCACCTGTTCGAGCACCTGATGTTCATGGGCTCGGGTCACGTCAAGCCGGGCGAGTTCGACGCGCTGCTCGAAGCCAACGGCGGCAGCAACAACGGCTCGACCGAGCCGGACCGCACCAACTACTGGATCAACGTGCCGTCCAATGCGCTCGGGATCGCGCTGTTCCTCGAATCCGATCGCATGGGCTACCTGCTCGACACCATGACCCCGAAGACGGTCGACGCCCAGCGCGACGTGGTCAAGAACGAGCGGCGTGAGAGCTACGAGAACCGGCCGTACGGCATGGCCGAGATCACCCTCGGCGAGATGCTCTATCCCGAGGGCCACCCGTATCACTGGCCCACGATCGGCTACATGCCGGACCTGACCGCCGCGAGCTACGACGACGTGGTGGCGTTCTTCCGGAAGTACTACGCGCCAGGCAATGCGAGCCTGGTGGTGGCCGGTGACATCGACACGGCGAAGGCGAAGGCGCTCGTGGAGAAATGGTTCGGCGACGTGAAGCCGGGCGCGCCGGTCGAGCCGATGAGCGCGCCCGGCGTGGCGCTCACGACGGTGGACAAGAAGACGCTCACCGACCGCGTGCAGCTGCCGCGTCTGTATCTGGCCTGGTTGACGCCTCGAAGCCACGCGCCGGCCGACGCCGCGCTCGACGTGGTGTCGGACGTGCTCGCCGGCGGCAAGAACTCGCGGCTCTACAAGCGGCTCGTCTACGACACGCAGATCGCGCAGAGCGTGTCGGCGTTCCAGGCGTCGCAGGCCCTGTCCTCGTCGTTCCAGATCGTCGCGACGGCGCGGCCGGGGCACACGGTGGACGAGCTGCGGACCGCCATCGACGAGGAAATCGGCAGGCTGCAGCGGGAGCCCCCGTCCGCGCACGAGGTCGAGCGCGCGTTCAATCAGATCGAGGCAAGCTTCTATAACGCGCTCGAGCGCGTCGGCGGCTTCGGTGGTGTGGCCGATCAGCTGAACAGCTACTACACGAACACCGGGGATCCGGACTGGTTCAACGAGGACCTCGGCCGCTATCGCTCGCTCGCGCCGACCGACATCCAGGCGGCCGCCGCGCGCTGGCTGCCGCGCGACCGCCGTGTCGAAGTGGTCGTCCTGCCCGTCGAGAAGGCATCGGGCAGACAGCGGTGAATCTCGAACCGCGATCTTCCCACCCCTCGTGTCGTTCGTGCCCTTCGTGGTTGTGTCCTTGGATGAGACCTGTCATGCCGATTCGACGCTACGGACTGGTGCTGCTGCTCGTCTTGTCGAGCGCGATCGGAACCTACGCGCAGCAGCCGCTTGATCGCAGCCACCCGCCGCAGGCCGGGCCGCCCCCGGCGCTCCACCTGCCGGCCGTGCACAAGGCGCAGCTCTCGAACGGCCTGCGCGTCTGGATGGTCGAGCAGCACAAGGTGCCGGTCGCCCAGGTCAACCTCGTCGTCTTCTCCGGAGCGGCCGACGATGCGGCCGGGCACCCGGGCATCGCCAGCCTCACGGCCGCCATGCTGGAGAACGGGGCGGGATCCCAATCCGCCCTCGAGATAGCCGACGCGATCGACTTTCTCGGAGCCGACCTCGGCACGGCGAGCGGCGTCGACGCCTCGACGGTGCGCCTCCACGTCCCGGTCGCCCGCCTCGCCGAGGCGCTGCCGATCATGGCCGACGTGGCGCTCCATCCGACGTTCCCCGCCGGGGAGCTCGACCGGCTGCGGCGGCAGCGGCTGACGTCCATCCTCCAGGCGCGTGAAGAGCCGGGGACGGTGGCCTCGATCGCCTTCGCGCACGTGCTCTACCCGCCCGGACACCCGTACGCCACGCCGACCTTCGGCACGGCGGCCGCCATCGAGGCGGTCAAGCCGGACGACCTCCGCGCGTTCTATCAGCGGGCGTACCGGCCCGACAACGCCGCGCTGGTGGTCACCGGCGACACGACGCCCGCCGCGGTGATGCCGATGCTCGAGAAGGCGTTCGGGCGCTGGACGTCCGAGGGCGGTCCGGTGCCGGCGGCGAAGCTGCCGCCCGCGCCCGAACCCTCCACGCGGACCGTCTACCTGGTGAACAAGCCGGACGCGGCGCAGTCGGAGATCCGCATCGGGTGGATCGGCGTCCCGCGGTCGACGCCCGACTACTTCCCGCTGCAGGTCATGAACACGATCCTCGGCGGCTCCTTCTCGTCCCGGCTGAACATGAACCTGCGCGAGAAGCACGGCTACACTTACGGCGCGGGCTCGGTCTTCGAGATGCGCGTGGGGGCCGGCCCGTTCGGGGCGGGCGCCGGCGTGCAGACCGACAAGACGGCCGAGGCGCTCAAGGAGTTCTTCAACGAGCTCCAGGGCATCCTGCAGCCCGTTCCCGCCGACGAGCTCTCGCGCGCCAAGCACTACGTCGCGCTGCGATTCCCCGCCGGCTTCGAGACGACCGGCGACGTCTCGCGCCGCCTCGAGGATCAGCTCGTCTACCACCTGCCCGACGACTACTTTGCGAAGTACGTCGACAACATCGAAGCGGTCACGGCCGCCGACGTCGAGCGCGTGGCGAAGAAGTACATCCAGCCGGGGCGTTTCGCGGTGGTGGTGGTCGGCGACCTGAAGGCCGTCGAGGCGGGAGTCCGCGCGCTCAACCTCGGGCCGATCAAGATGCTGACGCTCGACGACCTCTTCGGCGCCGCCCCGACGATGTGAGGGATATCGGCGCACCCGATCGTCAGCCCGCCGCGGGCGCCCATCGCCATGGAGGCGCGCCCCCTACACGCGCTTCCGCGAACCGACGACCAGGAGCACGATGCCGCCCGCCAGCGACGCCAGGCCCACAATGGGGGGAAGCGGAATGGTCTCGTGTGTTTCGGTCGACGCCTGGACCGGTCCCAGATCCAGCACCTTGTGGTGCTTCGTGTAGCCGATGCCACCGATCGCCAGCGCGACGATGCCGAAGACGATGAGCGCGATGCCGAGGATCCTCATCGATTGCCTCCCCTGACGCGCTCCGCTGCAAGGCTGAATCCACTGACGGTCGCGGGGGCGGGCCGATCCGGATGAGCTGCGGCGCGCACCTGAAGAAAAAGGCCGCCACGCGGGAGCGCCGGCATAAGATCGGGCTGCCAAGGAGCCGGCTCATGTTGACCATCCGCCCGTCCCGCGCCTTCCTCCTCGCCCTGGCCCTCGCGCCCGTCGTGACCGTCCAGCAGACCGGCGCCGACACGCCGTACCTGAAGCCGCCCCAGGAGATCGTGGACATTGTCGACGCGCCGCCGCTGCCGCAGGTGCTCGTCAGCCCGTCGCGCGACAGGCTCGCGCTGCTCGAACGGCACGTGTATCCGCCGATTGCCGAACTGTCCCGGCCGATGCTGCGGCTGGCCGGCGTGCGGGTGAACCCGGCGAACAACGGGCTGCATCGCACGACCGGCATCCACAAGATCGACCTCGAGCGGATCGCGGACGGCGCCCAGACGGCCGTCGACAGCCCGGAGGGGGCCACGCTGACCGCCGTCGGCTTCTCGCCCGACGGCAAACGGTTCGCCTTCCTCGCGGCGGGGGATCGGCGCCTCTCGCTGTGGGTCGCCGACACGGCCACCGGTCGCGCGCACGCCCTGGGCGAGGCGACCATCAACGGACTGCCGACCGGCGGATTCAACGCCGATCCGCCGTGCGAGTGGATGGGCGACAGCAGCGCGCTCCTGTGCCGGACGATCGCCGCCGATCGCGGTCAGCCGCCGGCGGCCCCCGCGGTACCGACCGGGCCGAACGTGCAGGAGAACGACGGAAAGCCGGCGCCGGTCCGGACCTACGAGGACATGCTCACCAGCGCGCACGACGAGGCGCAGTTCGAGTACTACTTCACGAGCCAGCTCGCGCTCATCGACGCGGGGACCGGCGCGCAGACGACGGTCGGCCGTCCCGGCATCTTCGAGCAGTCCGACATGTCGCCCGACAACCGGTTCGTGCTGGTGTCGCGCATCAAGCGCCCGTTCTCGCGGCTCGTGCCGGCCACGGACTTTCCTTCCGACGTCGAGGTCTGGGACCGCCGCGGCGCCCGCGTCCGGTCGATCGCCGACGTGCCGCTCGGCGATCGGGTGCCGATCGGCGGCGTCATCACCGGGCCCCGCCGCGTCGAGTGGAACGCGTCGGCGCCGGCCACGCTGGTGTGGGCCGAGGCGCTCGACGGGGGCAACCCGAAGACGAAGGCCGCGCACCGCGACCGGATCATGGCGCTCGCCGCGCCGTTTGCCTCCGACCCCGTGCGCCTGGCGGAAACGAAGTACCGCTTCGCCCGGATCGACTTCACCGACAAGGGCGCGGCGCTCCTGACCGAGTCCGACCGCGCGACTCGCACGACGCGCACGTGGATTCTCGACGCGCCGGGCGTCGTCCCCCGCAAGCTCTGGGACCGCAAGACCGAGGACGCGTACCGGAATCCGGGCACGCCCCTCACCCGCGCGCGCGCCGACGGCCGCATCATCCAGAACGGCGACTGGATCTACCTGGAAGGGACGGGCGCGTCACCCGAGGGCGACCGGCCGTTCCTCGATCGCCTCAACCTGAAGACCCTTGCCACCGAACGGCTCTTCCGCACCGACGACAAGAGCTACGAGACGGTCGTCGCCCTCCTGGCCGACGACGGCCGGACGGTGCTGACGCGGTACGAGACGCCGAAGGAGCCGCCGAACTACTTCGTGCGGGACGTCGGGGCCGGCACCCGCCGCGCGCTCACGTCGTTCAAGGACCCGGCGCCGCAGCTCGCGGGCGTGCAGAAGGAGCTCATCACCTACGCGCGAAAGGACGGCGTCCAGCTCTCCGGCACGCTGTACCTGCCGCCGGGCTACAAGAAGGGGGAGCGGCTGCCGCTCGTCATGTGGGCCTACCCGCGCGAGTTCACCGATCCAGCGATCGCCAGCCAGGTGACCGGCTCGCCGAACCGGTTCACGATCGTCACGGGGCCGTCGCACCTGTACCTGCTGCTCGAGGGCTACGCGGTGCTCGACAACCCGGCGATGCCGATTGTCGGTCCCGGCGAGACCGCCAACGACACGTACGTCGAGCAGCTGGTGGCCAGCGCGCAGGCGGCCATCGACAAGGTCGTCGACATGGGCGTCGCCGATCGCGATCGCGTCGGCATCGGCGGCCACAGCTACGGGGCGTTCATGACGGCCAACCTGCTGGCGCACTCGCGTCTGTTCCGCGCCGGGTTCGCCGAGAGCGGCGCGTACAACCGGTCGCTGACGCCGTTCGGATTCCAGAACGAGCGGCGGACCTTCTGGGAGGCGCCGGACCTCTACGCGAAGATGTCGCCGTTCTGGTTCGCCAATCAGGTGAAGGATCCGATTCTGCTCATGCACGGCGAAGCCGACGACAACTCGGGCACGTTTCCGATCCAGTCGGAGCGCTTCTACATGGCGCTCAAGGGCTTCGGCGCGACGGTCCGCTACGTGACGCTGCCCGACGAAGCGCACGGCTATGCTGCGCGCGAGACCATCCTCCACGTCATCGCGGAGAAGATCGCGTGGTTCGACAAATACGTGAAGCACGCATCGCCTCGGACGACGTCCCAGGCGAAGAACTACTACGACCCTCACTTCCGCGGCATCGACGTCGATGCGCGCTTCAAGACGGCCGACGCGCGCCTCGCCGGGACCACCAAATCCGGACTCCGGACGGCCTCGAACGCACGCTCGACGTCCGCTCCCGTGTGACGCAGCGCCCGACGCTGCCCATCGACGAGCGGATCGACGAGATCTTCGACCTGGTGCGGAACGAGCGGGACCGGCTGGCGGCGGTCGGCCCTGATGTGCTCGTTGGAAGATGTCGGTGTTCGGCGACTCCAGCGCCGTGGACGACGCGGTCAGGAAGGCGCGCGGCTACATGGCGCCGGTCCTCGACCTGCGCGGCAACGGCGGGGGCGCGCTCCGCGCCTTGCGCGGGCTGGTCAGAGGCGCCTTCGATCACGAGGTGCTGATCGCCGTCGAGCACCGCCGCAGCGGGGAGGAGCGCGAGGTCGCCAGGCCGGCGCGCAGCCCCTTCGCCGGCACGCTCGTCGTGCTCGTGGACAGCCGCTCGGCGTCTGCCGCCGAGATGTTCGCGCGTATCGTGCAGATCGAGAAGCGCGGACGGGTGATCGGCGATCGCACCGGGGCGCCGTGATGACCTCCCGCCTCTTCCAGCACTCGGTCGGACTCGGCGCGGTGGCCTTCTATTGGACGTCGATTACGATCGGAGACGTACGGATGTCGGACGGCGGCAACCTCGAGCGGGTGGGCGTGACGCCGGACGAGCTCGTGCTGCCGACGCCGGCGGATCTGGCGGCGCACCGCGATCCGGTGCTGGCGCGCGCCGTGGCGCTCGCCGGAGGCGAGCTCACTCCTGAGGCCGCGGCACGGCTGTTCAACGATCGGTGAACGCCTACTATCGACGGTCGTAGTTCACCATTCCCTCCCGCGGTTTCGTAGACTCTTCGATCATGCTCCGCGTCATCTCTCGCGCCCTCGCTGTCATGGCCATCATCTTCGTCGCCTCGATCGCGGGCGCCCAGTCCCAGAGCGTCGGCGGCCTTCGGGGCCGCGTGCTCGATCAGACCGGCGCCGCGATGCCGGGCGTGACGGTCACCGTCACCAACACGCAAACGGGCGCCTCGCGGGCGACCAGCACCGACGGCTCGGGCTTCTACACGGTCGCGTCGCTTCCGCTGACCGGCCGGTACAGAGTCGCCTTCGCCATCCAGGGCTTCGAGACGAAAGACGTCGACGGCATCGGCCTTCGCGCCGGCGAGACGGCGACGGTCGACGTCACGCTCGTCGCGAGCGGCGGCACCAGCCAGGTCACCGTGTACGGCACGACCGAGTACGTGCGCTCGGACGAGCCGCAGCTCGGCGTCCGGCTCGATTCGCGGACGATCGAAGAGACGCCGATCCTCGGACGCAAGCTGACGAACCTGCCGCTGCTCGATTCGGCCGTGCGCCCGGCTATCAACACCGGCGACCTGTTCCTCAACAACATGCTGTTCGTGGTGAACGGCAGCGGCCGCCGTCAGACGACGTTCAGCCTGGACGGCAGCTCGGCCGACGACGCGTGGGGACGCCAGACCGTGTTCACGAACGTGCCGCTCTCGGCCGTTCAGGAATTCACCGTGCTCTCGAACGCCTTCTCCGCCGAGTACGGGCGCACGACGGGCGCCGCCGTCAACATCGTCACGAAGTCCGGCACCAACACGACCAGCGGCGACGCGCTGGTGGCGTTCCGGCCGTCGGGCCTGGAGGCCGACAACCCGGTCACGAACTCGGCGGCGCCCGACGTCCTGGGCCAGTTCAGCGGGTCGATTGGCGGTCCGCTGGTGATGGACAGGACGCACTACTTCGTGTCGGCCGAGTTCAACCACCAGACGCGCGATTCGATCATCACGTCGCCGCTCGGCCCGGCCGGAACGGCGTACACCGGCACCTACAACCAGGGGCTGCTCGACGCCCGCCTGGATCACGCGCTCGGCCCGGCGCAGTCGCTCTCCTTCAAGGCGAACATCGACGGCTTCTCGGACGACAACCCGCAGGGGGCCGTCGGCGGACAGGTGCTGCCGAGCGCCGGCCGCACGTTCAACCGCAAGGCGTACGGGGCGCAGGCCGGCCACAACGCCGTCATCGGCTCCTCGATGATCAACGACGCCCGGTTCCAGGTGTTCTATGGATCGCCGATCACGAACTTCCAGCCGAATCAGCCGGGCACGCAGTACGTCTTCCCCGGCTACGCGACGATCGGCGAGTCCCGCGTGGCGAACCTGTACAACCACCAGTTCGAGGTGTCGGACACGCTGACGATGAGCCGCGGTCCGCACAGCCTGCGCGTCGGCGCCGACGTGACCCACTCGACCTCCGGCGGCAACGGGCAGGAGTTCGGATCGGGCTTCCTCGAGGGGCAGTTCACCGTCAAGTCGGGCGTGACGGCCCCGGTGAGCGCGCTGACCCTGAACGACATCCAGCGGTTCCAGCAGAGTTTCGGCACGAGCACGTACGTGGAGAAGGAGTGGCTCTGGTCGGTGTTCGCGCAGGACGACATCAGGCTGCGGCCGGACCTGACGCTCAACGCGGGGCTCCGATACGAGCGGCAGACGTTCACCGACGACACGAACAACGTCGCGCCGCGCGTGGGCGTCGCCTACAACGTCGGCGGCGACCCGAAGACCGTCGTGCGCGGCGGCTACGGCGTCTACTACTCGGAGGTGCGGACCGACGCGGCCGCGGGCTGGGAGCTCGGGGGGCCGGCCGGCGTGTTCACCTTCGGCGTCGCGCCCGGACAGTTCGGCTTCCCGACCTCGCTCGCCGCGCTCCCGGCCTTTCCGCCCGGCGCGGTGCTGCCGGCGCGCGACATCATGATCCGCCCGGGCATGGCGTCGTTCTACGGCCAGTTCTTCGAGGTCTCGACGCTCAAGGGCTATCCGCACCAGCTGCTCAACCCGTGGACGCAGTCGGGCACGGTCGGCGTGGAGCGCGAGCTGGCAGGCGGCTGGTTCGCCAGCGCGGACTACGTGAAGCAGCACACCGAGCAGATCGACCGCCCGCTGGACCTGAATTCGCCGGCGCCCTTCGACCGTACGGCGCCGGGCCAGACGCGATCGGCCGCGGCCGCCGACGCGACCCGGCCGATCGTCCCGGCGCCGAACGGCTACCGACGCATCATCGTGTACGTGAACGACGGCGTCGCCGACTACGACGGCCTGCACCTCAACGTGCGGAAGACGGCCGGCGATCGGTATGCAGTGCTCGCCAGCTATACGCTCTCCAAGGCGACGAACACGGTCGAGCCCGACGTCCCGGGCCAGGATCCGAACGACGCCAACGTCACCGGCGAGGCCGAGCGCGCGCCGAGCCTGCTCGACCAGCGTCACCGGTTCGTGCTGAGCGGATGGGTGCGCCTGCCCTACGCGTTCAACGCGGGCGGGGTTGTCACCGCCGGATCGGGGCTGCCCTACAACATCACGACCGGCACCGACAACAACGGCGACGGATCGAACAGCGACCGCCCCATCGTCGACGGATCGCTGGCGACCCGGAACTCGGGCAAGGGGACGGCCATCTACGACACGTCGGTGTTCGTGGAGCGCATGTTCGCCCTTGCGCCGGGCCGCCGCGTCGACCTGCGCGCCGAGATCTTCAACCTGTTCGATCACGCGAACATCGTCGGACGCAACGGGACGTACGGCAACGCGGCCAGCGGCGTGCCCAACGCGACGCTCGGCACGCCGAACGGCGGGATCAACTCGGTGTTTCCGGGACGCGAGGTGACGTTCATGGCCAGGTTCATGTTCTAGCCGATAGACGGTCGTGCCTTCCGCCATCGACGTCTCCTCGGTCATCGGCCTGGTCGCCGTCGGCCTGCTGACCGCCAACATCCTGCTGGGCCTGCTGATCTCCTCGGGCTACAACCCGTTGAGGCGGTGGCCCCGCCAGCGCCTCAAGCTGTTCACCTTTC
Organism: uncultured Acidobacteriota bacterium; assembly: GCA_963840225.1. Classification (GTDB taxonomy): domain Bacteria; phylum Acidobacteriota; class Vicinamibacteria; order Vicinamibacterales; family CAVVIG01; genus JBLMXQ01. The sequence continues at coordinate 331,410 of CAWIYH010000002.1, read as the reverse complement.
ACAACTGGACCGCGTACGTCGCGCTGGCCGCCGCCACGCTCCATCCGATCGTCATCCTCTGTTCGTCGACGGCCGGTTTCCGCGTGATGGACCTGGTGTTCCCGATCTGGTCGCCGACGCAGCCGGTCGAGAACACGCTCGGGGCGCTCGGCTTCTACCTCGTCGCGTTCGTCGTCCTCACGTCCTACTTCCGCCACGTGTTCGGATTCCACCGGTGGAAGCAGCTTCACTACACGACCTACGCCGCCGCGGCGGTGTTCTACGTGCATGGCATCCTGGCCGATCCGCTCCTGCAGAACCGGCCGGTCGACTGGATCGACGCCGAGAAGGTGTACGTGGAGGGTTGCCTGCTGCTCGTGGCGATCGGCACCTGGCTGCGCGTGACGCGCGGCCGGCGGCGACGGCGCGTGAGTCCGGCCTCGTCGCGCCAGGTTCAGCCGGGCGGTGACGACGGCCGGGCGGGCCGGACCCGCGACGTCACCTGAGCGGCCGCAGCTCCTGGGAGAAGGTCGTGGTGTTCAGGTCGCGGAACACCGGCGTCATCGGCGGCAGCTTGGCCGGGTCGAGGAAGTCGGTGTCGAAGTTGAACACGCGGCTCGGCGCATCGTACACGGTGGTGCAGCACTTGTAGACGCCGACCGCCTGCCGGCTGTAGTAGAAGGTGGCGATCGCGCCGCGGTAGTTGACCGTCTGGCCGTTGCCTTCGAGCATGCGCAGGAAGTTGTGCGCGCCGCCGTCGGTGCCGAAGTCGGTCGCCGAGGCCCAGCCGGTCGGCCGCGCAAACGACGCGTTCTTTCCCGCGATCACCGCGAAGCGATAGTACGACTGGGCGGGCCGCGCGCGTGTGCCAGGCGAGTACGGCGCCGTGTACGACTCGTCGTCGTTCCAGCTGTTCGACAGGAGCGTCACGGCGTCGGCGATGATGGCCGTGGCCGCGTGCGGGCTCCCGAACTGATTCGCCTGGTTGGCGTTGTAGTCGCCCTCGACGTAGACCGTGTTCTCGGCCACGATCGTGAGCCCGGGCAGCACGATGTTCCCGAGGCTGCCGTTGACGAGCTTCAGACCACGACGGAACAGCACGGCGCGGTTGTTCTGGGCCTCGGCCTGACTGAGGAGCGTGTCCGGCCGGGCCGCCGCGGTCAGTGGCGCCTGGCTTCCGGGCGGCACCGTGTTCGCCACGCCGTTGTAGTTGGGAAACTTGCCGTACGTATCGAGCACGGCGTTCGCGTTCACGTCTTCGCCAGGGTCCAGCGTGTCGTTGGGACTGCCGGCCGCCGAGGTGGGGTTGATCACGTCCTCCCACCCGTACTCGCCGGTCTCGACGCCGGCCGCGTTGCGGTTGTTGCGGCGATCCGAGACATAGACGGCATAACCGTTGTCGAAGAGCGCGTTCGGTCCGCTCTCGCCCGCGTACACCCCGGTGCCCTGGAACCATTTGGACAGGTTGGCGACGTCGAGCATCACGTAGTGCATCGCGCCGCCGAGGTAGACCTGGGTGCCGGCGGAGGTGTCGCGGACGACACCTTCGCGCGTGTCGAAGAGAGACAGCGGCATGTAGGTGAGCGGGTCCTGTCTTTCGACCGAACTCGTCGTGCCGCAGGTGCCCAGGTTGTCGCGCACCCGTTCGAGGCGGATGATGGCGTCGGCGTTCGGCTCCGCGCAGCCTCCGATCGAGAGGCTTTTGCCGGCAATGCCGTGCGCGAGGACCTCGTTCGTGACGTCGTGCCACACCCTCGCCGTATCCTGCATCTCGATCTTGATGAAGCCGCCAATGGTCCCCGTGCCCGCCGCGCTCCGATAGCCGGTGTTGACGGCGTAGGTCACGCTGGCGCCTGAGGTCGTCGCCGGCACGTTCGAGCATCCGGTGAAACGGGTGCCGTTGGGAGAGGACGTCGAAGTCCCCGTGCACGTCACGGCGTTCGACCCGAGCGCGAACACGGCCGGAGTCGGGAAGCCCGCGAAGCTGTTCACCTTGACGATCGTGTCGCCCGACACCGTATTCGCGCGCGTGGTCGTGGACGCCAGGGTCGTGCTGTGCGCCGGGCCACCCGAGGTCGCGACCGGCGGGTGGAAGTCGTCGATGCCGGCGGCGTTATAGGCCGCCGGCTCGAGAGATGTGGGCGCGGGGGCGGTGACGGTCGGAAGGCCGGTGAGGTCGCTGGCCTTGTCCGACAGGAGGATGCGCAGGCTGACCTTGCTGAAGTAGCGCTCGGCGAAGAGCGTCGGATTGGAGACGTCTTCGTTGACCGGCGGCCGCCTCACGAGATCCGGGTTCGTGCCGCCCACCGTCAGGAGCGGAAGGTTCAGCGGCTTCGCGCCCGTCCGTCCGCTCCGGATGTTCGCGTTGTAAGTGCCGATGGACAGGTTCGTCCAGGTCGGCTCGTTGGCCGCGCTGCCGGGCATGCCGACGACGCTCCCCTCGTTCGGGGCGAGCGCGCGGTAGAGGCCGGGAGATCCCTGAGATTTGAGCACGTTGACCGTGCCGTTGTGCGCCGGCGCCATGTCGATGGTCGCGCTGTTCGAGAGGAACGGGCGGACGACTTCCTTGACGGCCGTGACCTTGTCGGTCAGGTTCAGCGTCGCGCTGCTCGCCAGGAACAGGTTGCCGTTGGTGTGCACGCGGCCGCCGAAATCGAAGTCCGCGCCGGCGAAGAAGCTGAGGTCCACGTCGGAGAACATGCCGAACTGGAACACCGGGATGGCCGCGGTCTGAATGTCGCGCTTCAGGTGCACCTCGCCGCCGGCCAGCGTGCGGCTCGTGACGTCGAAGGTGTACTGCGTCACCAGCGCCTGGAGGCCCGCGTACGGGCCCGAACTGACGGAGACCGGCCTCGCGGACCGCTTGATCTGGATCCCATAGGCCGGGCTCCCGTCGCCGTTGGCGAACGAAATCCCCGGAATGACCGGCGGGGTATTGGCAAGCGCCTGGACCTGCGCGTCGGTCGGCGCGAGGTTGGCGAAGAAGAGGGCGCCGAGATCGGCCGTCATCTTCTCCAGGCCCGCCTGGGCCCCGTAGAACGCCTGCGTGCGGTCGCGGTCGATGCTGCGGAACCGCTGGTCGCTCATGACGACCGCCGTGAAGCCGACGGTCAGCGCCATCATCAGCATCAGCACGAGCAGGGCCGCGATGATGGCCACGCCGCGCTCGCCCGACAGGCGACAGGAGTTTCGAGGCATGATGCTCACTGGTAGCGGTCGACGAACGCCAGGCTGCGCAGGCTCACGACCGTCGTGAGGTGGTTCCGCATGTAGTCGTGATGCGGCAGCATGAGCTGTTCCGACCGGACGCCGACGTGCACGTTGACCTTGCGAATCTGGTTGGCCGACAGGCCGCTCGGGATCGCGTGCTGGTTCGCGGGGTTCGTCACCCCGTCCACGAAGTCGAACGTGAAGTCCATGTCCTCGACGACGCCGGCGAGCGCCTGGGGCGTGCTGTCGTTGTCGATGCGCACGAGACGCGGAGTCGCCGGCCTGGTGTAGGCATCGACGTAGTAGGTGTACATGTGGATGCGCTGCGCCGAGATCGTTCCACTTCCCGCAGCGGCCAGCATCTGGGGCAGCGTGCCGGAGGCGGCATCGGTCTGGTTGAAGTTGAACCAGTCGCCGGGATCGAAATACAGGTGGGACGCGTCCGCGCGCGTCACCGTCCGAATCGCCTGGGTCGGGCCCGTGAAGACAATCAGGTCTCCGACCGAGATGGGCGAGACGCCGTTGGCCGGGTCGCCGGCGATAAACGCCGTCCTGGAACCGACGTTGAAGCTCGAACCGTCGAGTTGAATGTTCGGCGTGGTGCTGTTCAGGTTCAGCGTGATCTCGGCTTCGAGCTGACCGTCGCCGTCGTTGTCGACGCGCTCGATCGGATCATCGACGATCATCGTGATGACGTCGGTCGTCTGGCCGTCGATCGCCGGGCCGAGGTCGGGTCCCGGCGTGATCGCGTGCAGCAGCTCGTCGTTGACGTTGTCGAACGTCAGCGCACTTCCGGGCGGCCCGGGCCGGTTGATCGGCGTGGCGCCGCCGCCCGACGGAATGGGAATCCCGCCGGACCGAATGCCTCGACCCGCCTGCATCAGATCGTGCACGAGGAGGTTGGTCCCGGCGCGCAGGTTCTGGCTCGAGTCGGCGGTCTGCTGCGCGAGGTCGTTCACCGACAGCGAGTTCTTGAAGGTCGTCAGCGCGCCGGCCAGCACGATGAGCGTGATGGTCGTCGCGATGAGCAGTTCCATCATCGTAAAGCCGTCGTCGCGTGAGAGGTCGGCCACGCAGCTCCTCAGGCGTAATTCGAGAAGTAACTGGCAAGCACGTAGGTACGAGCCGCTCCGCCCACCCGGTACGTGATCGTCACCTCGACCGAGCGCAGGCCGACCTCCACGTCGCGAATCTTGATCTCGCGGCTGTAGCTATCGAGCGTCTGCGTCTGATCGTCCCCGGTCCCGACGAGCTGGTCCGGTCCGGGCAGCGCCTGGCTCTCGATCGGCTGCGCCGCGTCGTCAGCCGTGCCGAGGATGCCGTCGCCGCCGGACAGCCGCATCGGCCGCGGGCCGTCGAGGAAGACGCCGCCGTCGGCGCCAGAGGCGCCGTGCACGTTGCGGATCTGATCCCAGGTGAGCGTGCGCGTGTCCCGCGCGCTCATGACGCTCTCGATGGCTTCGGCCGCCTTCTGCGTGGCGACGAGGTCGGCCGGCGACCCGGTCACCTTCTGCATGCCCTGCGTGAACACGGCGGCCGCGCCGAGCATCCCGACCGTCATGATGCTGAGCCCGACCATCGTCTCGATCAGCGAAAAGCCGCCCGCGGAGCTTCGTGCGCGCATGGCTACACCAGCTTCCAGACGACGCCGTTCCACTTGTAGCCGCGGACGCGACCCGTGGACCCGAATATGGTCACGGCGCGCTGCGAGCCCGGCTCGCCGGGCAGCGCCAGATAGATCGTGCCGTTGATGACCCCGCCCGACTCGTCGATCAGCGAGCCGTCGGTGCCGAACATCGCCCTGGTCGCCGATCCGAAGTCGATGGCCGTGTGATTGCCGAAGGTGTCCGGCGTGTCGGGCACCCCGGACAGGAGCAGGTAGCGGACGCCGCCCTCGAGCGGAATCCTCGAGAGCACGGTCGTGGCCGCACCCGCGTCGTGGCGCACGAGCCGCACTTCGCTGTTCCCGCTGAACACGACCTCCACGTAGCGACGCTGCGTGATGGCCATCTCGCGCGCGGTGTTCATCTGCGACATGATGACCCGCATCGCGCCGTCGCCCTTGTAGGCCGGCCGCGCGTTGCCGATCTCGAACAGCGCCATCGCGGACACCACCGACCCGATCCCCAGCACCGCGAGGATCTCGATCATCGAATAGCCCGCCTGGCGCACTCGCAGTCCGATCCCTCGCATACGCCCACCTTCTCGAGCAAACTCCAAGCCGTGCGGCTGAGTCGGCCTGGGACCTTTGTCTCTAGCCCATACCTTTGTCTTTAGTGGGTTGCCGAGAAGACGGGCGAAAGTCTCGCCAGGAGAGGTCTTACAGTTCTGTGGCCGGAAGGTCCATTGTGAGACACGTCACCGCAGGTGCTTATCGGTTCCAGCGCGCCCGATGAACATCCCCGCGAGGAAGACGCTAAGGAGCGCGCCGCGCCGAATTGAGTAAGACCGCGCAGAGAAGGAGCACGAGCGACGGGTTACGGAAGCAGTCGCGGCGCGCCGCAAATCGTCGGCGGCCGTTCCGGCCCGATTTCAGCGAAATGCCCGGTCGACGCACCGGCAACTGACTGACGTCGTGGACGTTGCGGACCACAGGCCGGCCCGCGCGGCCTGGTGGCAGGCCCGTTGCTCAGTCAGACGACGAATGTGCACCGAATCCCGAATTGCGGACCCGCCTGCCCTGGAGCGCGGGTTCTCCATGCTCGAAATGGTCGCCGTCATGGGGCTCACGATGGTGCTGGCGGCGATCGCCCTGCCCGTGACGAGCAACACCGTCGGTGACTACCGCCTGCGTGGCGACGCGCGCGCCATCGCCAGCTCGGTGTCGCTGGTGAAGCTGGCGGCGGCGTCCAAGTTCACCAACGCGCGGCTGTTCGTCGACCTCGGCTCGAAGTCGTTTCACACCGAGGTCTACGACAAGGGCACGCCGCCGGCCTGGACGATGCAGCCTGGCAGCGTGACCCTGTCCGGGAGCGACACGTTCGGCTTCGGCGACGTCTCGTCGGCTCCTCCCAATACCCAGGACGCCATCGGCCAGGCCCCCGCCTGCCTGACGGTCGACAACGAACCGATTGACGGCACCGCCTGCATCGTCTTCAATTCTCGGGGCGTTCCGGTGGATTCATCGGGCGCGCCGTATCCCCAGAACGCTCTGTACATCACGGAAGGCACGACGGTGTACGGCATGACGCTCTCGGCGACCGGCATGCTGCAGTCGTGGCAGACCATCGCAGGCGGCACGTCGGCGTGGGTGCCGCAGTGACCGGGCGCTCCACGGCGCATCGCGCAGCCGGATGGCTGGAAGCCGAGGCCGGCACGACGCTCATCGAGACGATCATCGCGGCCGCGCTCCTGATGGTCGTGATGGCGGGGCTCATGGGGATGGTGCCGATGGCCACGTCCATGACGGAAAACTATGGCCATCTGAGTGCGCGCACGACCGAGTATGCGGTCGACAAGCTCGAGCAGCTACTCGAGCTCACCTACGGAGACGCGCAGAGCAACACGACGGTGTTCCCGTCCGAGAACGCGGGCGGCACCGGCCTGGCGCTCGGCGGCAGCCCGGACCCGGCCGCGCCGGTGATCGGGTTTACGGACTACCTTGACTACAACGGCAACGTGCTGTGCAGCGACGCCGCGCCGTGCACGGCCACGCCGCCCGCCAACTGGTACTACAAACGGGTCTGGCAGGTGTCGACGCCGTCGGTCAACCTGAAGCAGATCACGGTGACGGCCATCGTCGCCCGGTCCGTCGGCGGGGCGCAGCTGTCGCAATCGACGGTGTCGGCCTACAAGACCAACTGTCCCTCGGGGTGCTGAACGCATGTATCCCTTCACGGCGTTCTTCGCCGGCCGGCGGCTTCGATCGTCCGCCGGGTTCTCGCTTCCCGAGCTGTTGATCGCGGTCACGATCATGCTGATCATCTCGAGCGTGGTCACCACGGCCCTGATGCAGGTGTCCAGGTCGCAGCGCACCATCTGGAACCGCACCGAGCTGCACGCCGGCGTGCGGGCCGCGACCGAGCTGCTGCAGCAGGAGATCGGGCAGGCGGGCCGCACGGCGCTGCCCGGGGGCGTGCCCACCACCCTGACCGCGCCGGTGTTGGCGACGGCGACCGTCGCGACGCTGGCGGCGGTCGACGGCATCTTCGTCGGCGAACAGCTCCTGATCGATCCGGGCAGCAATCAGGAGACCGTCGACGTGTCGGCCGTGGACACTGGCGCCAGGCAGATCACGATCGCGCGCAGCGTCGATGCGATGGGCGCGACGATCCAGGCCTCGTTCGTGCACGCGCACGCCTTCGGCGCCGGGGCGAGCGTGCTCGGCGGATTCGCCTCCGGAATCGTCCCGCCGGCGCCCGGTTTTCCGAACGGCTCGACGAACAACATCCTGAAGCTGTACGGCGACATCAACGGCGACGGCAACATGATGTACGCCGAGTACACCTGCGACTACAGCACGGACCCGGGCACGCTGTACCGGAACGTCATGCCGTTCACCCAGGTCGGCAAGCCCGCCCTGACCGTCGGACAGACCCTGCTGGCCAACCTCGAGCCGAATCCGGACGGGACGGCGTGCTTTACCTACATGCCCAATCCCCTGCCGGTCGTGAGCGGCAGCAGCTACGTGCTCGACGTCGCCGTCACGCTGACCGTCCGGACGCAGTTGAAGGATCCGGTCACCAATCAGTATCAGACCGAAACGAAGGCACTCTTGAACGTCTCGCCGCGGAACGTGTTCAACGTGTGGCAGCTCGCGAGCGCCGGCATGTTCGACCGGGTGCAGCCGATGCCACCCACCGTGACGGCACTCCTGCCGGACCTGCCATGACCAAAGGACGAACGCGACACGAGGACGGCATCGCGCTGGTGCTCAGCCTGCTGCTCATGGCCGCGATGTCCGTGCTGGCCGCCGGGCTGATGTTTCTGTCGCAGACCGAGACCCGATCGAGCACGGCGTACCGCAGGATGTCGCAGGCGCGCTACGGCGCCGAATCCGGCATCCAGAAGACGGTGAACTTCCTGCTCAACAGCTACACACCACCGGCCCCGACAGGCGCCGACCTGCTGTCCAACTACGACATGACGGTGTCGCCGGTGACCTACAACGGCCAGCCGGTCGTGCTGTCGGGCAACCCGGACGTGCCGGCCAACTACCCGGTGGCCGCCGTGCAGGACGCCTTCATGGAGGCCGCGCACGGATCGCTGCCCTCGGGCCAGACCACCGTGACCTACTCGCCGACCGCCCGGCTGCTCTCGATGCAGCAGGTTCAGGTGTACGGAGGCGGGCCGCAGACGATCCAGATGTGGGAGATCGTCGCCGACGGCGCGATCAGCGTCGGCACGCAGACGACGGCGACCGTCCAGGTCAGCTCGATGCTCGAGACGCAGAAAGTGCCGGCCACCATGTACGGCGCCTTCGCGACCAGCGGGAACTGCGGCGCGCTGACCTTCTCGGGGAGCTCGGAGACCGACAGCTACGACTCGAGTTCGTATTCCGGGTCGGGCAACGTCACGGCTGGCAACGGCGGGCTGGCGAGCTCGGGCGGAGACGTCGGCACGAACGGCAACCTGGGCGAGAGCGGCAACGCCACGATCAACGGATCGCTGTCGACGCCGCGCGTCGGGGTCGGCGCCTGCAGCAGCGGCAATGTCACGGCGCTGACGCAGAGCGGCCATGCCACCGTCACCGGCGGCATCGTCCAGCTGCCGCAGGAGGTGGTGCTGCCGACACCCGCGCTTCCCGATCCGCTGCCGCCGACGACGAACGTCACGATCAACTCGTCGGCAACCTGCGCGAGCCTGGGGTTGTCCGCTCCCGCCACCTGCAGCGGCTCCGGGGGCGACCTGACGATCAACCCGATGGGATCACCCGTCTCGCTGGGCAACCTCGCGTTGACGGGCGGAGCGAATCTGACGCTGGTCGGCGGGAGCCCGGCCGTCTTCAACGTCAACAGCATCGTGCTGACCGCCAATTCCACCCTCACGGTCACGTCCGGAACCGTCGTCATGAACGTCGCGGGGAAGGACGGCAGCGGAGGCTGGCTGGCGACGGCCATCGACTTCACGGGCGGCTCCAGCAACAACCCGTCGATGGACGCGTCGAAGCTGCAGATCGACTACGCCGGGCCCGGAGCGGTCGTGGTCAAGGGCAACAGCGCATCCTCGGCCATGGTGTACGCGCCGAACGCCTCGGTCACGCTGACCGGCAACAATTCATTCTACGGGTCGATCGTCGGGGCGAGGCTCACCGTACCGGGAAACGCGAACATCCATTTCGATCGGCATCTCACGACGACCTTCTTCATTGCGGGCAACCCCATGATGAGCGCGTTCAGCTGGAAGAAATACTGAAGGCCCGCTGGAAGCGGCTGATTCCCATCCCGACGACGACCACCACGACGGCGCCGATGAGGTTGTGCCACAGGAAGGCGATCGGCGTCGTGAACGCGACGACGAGCACGACGGCCATGCCGGCGATGAGCCCCCAGAACGCGCCGGCGGGGGTGGCGCGCCTGGACAGCGTGGCCAGAAGGAACACGCCGAGGAGCGATCCGTAGAAGAACGACCCGTACCGGTTCACGACTTCGATGAGCGATCCCTGGTTCGCCGAGTACATGGCGACGACGCAGGCGAACAGGCCCCAGCCGACCGTGGCGACCTTGGACACCGTCAGATAGTGGCGGTCCGACGCCTCGCGGACGAAGTGCCGCCGGTAGAAGTCGATGATCGTCGCCGTCGCGAGCGCGTTCAGCTCGCCGCCACTGGCCGACATCGCGGCCGCGAAGATCGCGGCGATCATCAGGCCGACCAGCCCGATCGGCATCCGGGTCGTGATGAAGGTGGGAAAGACGTAGTTCACGTCGTCGTACCGCTGGTCGCCGGTCGCCTCCTTCACAATCGTCGCGGCGCGGCCGCGGATCGCCCGGACCCTGGCGTCGCTCGCCAGAAACGCCTCGCGATCGCCGCGCTCGGCCGCCGCCCGCCGGTCGGCGATCGCGCCGTCGAACTGCCGCTCGACGGCCTGGTACCGCCCGGCGTAGGGCCCGGCGGCGATCTGGTCGTCGTACGCGTGGTTGAACAGCATCGGCGGCGTCTGGAACAGATAGAAGACGAAGACCAGCACGCCGGTCGAGAGAATCAGGAGCTGGAGCGGGATCTTGACGAAGGCGCTCATGAGCAGCGACTGGCGCGCCTCGTTCACCGACCGCGCCGTCAGGTAGCGCTGCACCTGGCTCTGGTCGCAGCCGAAATAGGACAACATCAGGAACAGGCCGCCGATCATGCCGGACCAGATCGTGTAGGTCTCGCGCGGATCGAACGTGAAGTCGACCGCGTCGAGCCGCCCCGTCGCCCCGGCGAGGTGGAGCGCCTGGCCGAAGCTCACGTCCTGCAGGATGCCGTGCAGCAGGATGACCACCGCCGCCGTCATGCCGCCGACGACGATGAACATCTGCTTGACGTCGGTCCAGGCGACCGCCTGCACGCCGCCCAGGGTCGTGTAGAGAATCATCGGCACGCAGATCGCCAGGACGGTGGCCGGCAGCGGCCACCCCAGGATCACCGACATGACGACGGCGGGCGCGGCCAGGGTCACGCCGAGCGAGAAGGCGCGGCCCATCAGGAACAGGAAGCTGGCCAGCGACCGGACGCGCACGTCGAAGCGCCGCTCGAGATACTCGTAGGCGGTGTAGACCCGGGCGCGCGTGAAGAACGGCACCAGCGTCAGCGACAGGATGATCATCGCCAGCGGCAGGCCGAAATAGAACTGGATGAACCGGAGGCCGGTGGCGTACGCCTGTCCCGTGGTCCCGACGATCGTCACGGCGCTCATCTGCGTCGCCATGACCGAGAGGCCCACCGCCCACCACGGCAGCGATCGGTTCGCCAGGAAGTACCCGTCGACCTGGTCGGTCCCCTTCGATCGGCGCAGGCCGTCGTACACGATCCACACGACGTAGACGACGACGACGACCCAGTCGAGGAGGCGCATCAGCTGAACAGGCGACCGAAGAGATAGAGGGCGACGATGATGGCCGCCTCGAGAAGGACGACCTGCACGTAGGTCCGGGTGGCGACCTGCTTGTCGGTCATGAAGATGTCAGAGCCGTGCGGCGCGCCGAATCAGGTGCTGCTCGGCGGCCGCGAGCGCTTCGGTGGCGCGATTCCACCAGCGCCGGTCGACGTCGAGCGCGGCGCGCGCGGCCGTCGACGCACGTGCCGTCTCCTCGGGCGCCGGGCCGCCGTAGGTGCGCCGCACCTCGACGAAGTGCCTCGGGCTCAGGATGCGCCGGAGCTCGTCCTCGCTGTAGGTCAGCGGCGTCCCCAGCAGCTCGCGCGACGCCTCGGCGACCAGGGCCGACAACGGACCGGCCTGATCCTGCTGACGCGCCGCGATCAGCCGCGCGCTGATCGCGTGCGCGGTGCGGAACGGCAGCCCGTGATCGCGGACGAGCGTATCCGCCAGCTCCGTCAAGGTGGTCCACCCGTCGCCCGCGTGCCGCTCGAGCCGCTCGGGATCGAACTCCGCGGTCGCCATGGCGGCCCCGACCAGCTTCACGGTGCGGGTCGCGTCGCGGAACATCGAGAACACGAGCGGCTGCAGGTCGTCTTCAGTGTCGACGATGTCGCCGAACGGCGTGTTGTGCACGGTCGTCAGAATGGCCTGCGCCTGGCCGAGCGCCTTGCTGCCGATGGCTCGCGCGTGCTCGATGGCCACCGGGTTGCGCTTCTGCGGCATGATGCTGCTGGACTGGACGAAGCCGTCGCCGAACCGCACGTACCCGAACTCCGCGGTCCCCCAGAGCAGCAGGTCCTGCACGAAGCGTCCGAGGCCGATCAGCAGGACCGCGCTCGCCGAGGTGCTCTCGAGCAGGTAGTCGACGGTGGCGATGCTGCCATAGGTGTTGCCGGTCGGACCGCGGAACCCGAGCAGGTCCGAGGTGAGCTGGCGGTCGATCGGAAAGCCGGTGCCGGTGATCGCGCAGGCGCCGAGCGGGTTCTCGTTGGTTCGATCGTAGGCGCCCGCGAGGCGCGCGCTGTCACGCTCGAGCTGCTCGATGACCGCGAGCAGGTAGTGGGCGACGGTGCTCGGCTGGGCGCGCTGCGTGTGCGTGTGGACGGCGAACACCGTCTCCCGGTGGCGGTCGGCGACGTCGAGCAGCGCGCCGCGCAGGTCGAGGCTCGCCGCCATCAGGCCGAGCACGAACTCCCGCTGCCGCATCCGGTACATCGTCATGTCGATGTCGTTGCGGCTGCGGGCCGTGTGCAGGCGGCCCGCGACGTCCTCGCCGCAGCCGGCGACGACCAGCCGTTCGACGTAGTAGAAGAGATCCTCGTAGCTGCCGTCGTACCGCGTCTTCCGGATGTCGGCCTGAGAGACCGAATCGAGCGCCGCGCGGATGGCGTGCGCGTCGGCGGGCGTGACGATGCCCTGCTCGGCGAGCATCACGAGATGGGCGTAGTGGATGGCCATCAGCGGCGCCAGGAACAGCGCCTTGGCGTCCTCGAAGTTCTCGTTGAGCACGCAGGTGACGTACTCGGGAGCGAACCGCATTGGCCGAAGTATACCCGGTCGGAGCGGCGGACCCTGAGGGCAGGGGCCCCTCCCGGAGCCGAGGCCGCCGGCCGGGCCAGATGGCGCGCCGGCACAGCGTATAATCCGCGGCATGCCTCACCAGAGAGCCGGTCTGGCCGCCCTCCTCATCGTCGCGACGTTGGGCGCCATCGCGAGCGCTGAGCTCGGGTCGAACGAGCAGCGGGCGCGCGACGTGTTCAAGGAGCTCATCGAGATCAACACGACCGACTCCGCTGGCAGCACGACGAAGGCGGCCGACGCGGTGGCGGCGCGCCTCAAGGCCGCCGGCTTCCCGGCCGCCGACGTGCAGGTGCTCGGCCCCGACCCGCGGAAGGGCAACCTGGTGGCGCGCTACCGCGGAACCGGCGGGCGGCGGCCGATCCTGCTGCTGGCCCATCTCGACGTGGTCGAAGCGCGGCGGGCGGACTGGTCCGTCGACCCGTTCACGTTCCTCGAAAAGGACGGCTACTTCTACGGCCGCGGCACCAGCGACGACAAGCAGATGGCCGCCGGGTTCACGGCGAATCTCATCCGCTTGAAGCAGGAAGGCTTCGCGCCCGACCGCGATCTGATCCTGGCGCTCACCGCCGACGAGGAGGGCGGCGGTTTCAACGGCGTCGACTGGCTGATCAAGACCCATCGCGATCTCATCGGCGCCGATTTCGCGATCAACGAGGGCGGCGGCGGCGAGATGAAGAACGGCAGGTACCTGGTGCTGGCGGTGGAGGCGAGCGAGAAGGTCTACCAGGATTTCCACCTGGAGGTGAAGAACCCGGGCGGCCACAGCTCGCTGCCGGTCAAGGACAACGCCATCTACCACCTTGCCGGTGGACTGGAGCGCCTGAGCCGCTACGACTTCCCCGTGGAGCTCAACGAGATCTCCCGGGCGTACTTCGAACGATCGGCCGGCGTGCAGGCCGATTCGCGCGTGGCGGCCGACATGCGGGCGGTGGCAGAGCCCACGCCGGACCCGCGGGCTGCCGCCCGCCTGAGCGCCGCGAGCCCGTTCTACAACTCGGTGCTCCGCACCACCTGCGTCGCCACGATGCTCTCCGGCGGCCATGCCCCGAACGCGCTGCCCCAGACCGCCGGCGCCAACGTCAACTGTCGCATCCTGCCCGGCGTTCCACCCGCCAGCGTGAAGGAGACCCTCGTCAGGATCCTCGACGATCCGACGATCGCCGTCGACTTCGTGGACCAGGCGAAGCCGAGCCCGCCGTCGCCGCTCCGGCCGGAGATCATGGGGCCGATCGAGGCGATCACGAAACAGATGTTCCCGGGCGTCGGCGTCGTGCCGGTCATGGAGACCGGCGCCACCGACGGCCTGTATCTGCGGAACGCGGGCATTCCGACCTACGGCGTCGACGGCACCTTCGGCGACGTGGACGACGTGCGCGCGCACGGCAGGGACGAGCGCGTCGGCGTCAAGCAGTTCTACGACGGCGTGGAGTTCCAGTACCGGCTGATCAAGGCGCTCTCGTCGAAGTAGGAGCGTCAGGACCGCAGCATCTCAGCCAGCTCGAACCGCAGGACCCTGCGCGCTGATGCGGCGCACGCCCAGGCGCCGACCGCCGCGAACGCCGCGGCGGGCACGGCGACGGCCGTCCACTGGACGGCGCCGGAGCCGAGCAGGATCACCCCTCCGAGCACCACCCCGGCGGCAACCGCGGCCAGCTCGGATCGCGCGATCAGCCTGACGACCTCCGCGGAACCCGCGCCGAAGGCTCGCCGGAGGCTGAGCTCCCGCGTGCGCGCGCTCGCGGAGAACGCCGCCGCCGCGTACACGCCGGCGCCTGCGAGCAGCATGGCCGCCGCGCCGAACGCCGCGAGCAGGAACACGTTGAACCGGCGCGGCGCCGTGGCGCGCGCCTGGATGTCCCGCATCGGCAGCACGCCGGACGCGGCAACCTCGCCGTCCAGTGCGCGAATCTCCCGGCGTACGGCGTCGGCCAGCGACATCGGATCGGCCGGCGTGCGGACCACCCAGCCCATGCGGGCGGCCTCGTACGGCGCCTGGCTGGGCGGCATCTGCCGCAGCGGCACGTAGAGATCCGCCGTGGGCGGCCCGTCGATCGCCGCCTGCTTGACGTCGCCGACGACGCCAACCAGTTCGCGCGGGCCCGGATCGAGGTCGACCTTGACGAACGCGCCCACTGCGCTGCCGCGACCGAAGTGCCGATCGACGAACGTCTGGCTGACCACCGCCACCAGCCTCGAGTGCTCGCGGTCGGCGTCGGTGAACTCGCGTCCCGCCCGGATGGGAATCCGCATCGCGGCGAAGTAGCCGGGCGTCACGATGCGGAAGTGCGCCTGCGGCACCTCGTCGGGCGGCGGATCGGGGCGCCCGAGGATACGGAAGTCGGTCGTCGACAGCAGGCCGGAGAACGGCAGGAGCGAGACCGATGCTGCGCGCTCGACCCCGGGCAGCGCCGCGAGGCGCGCCGCCAGGCGGTCGGCGTACTCTCTCAGCGCCGGCACGCTGGCGTACCGCGCGGGCGGCAGCGTGAGCTGCGCCGAGAGGACCTGATCGCCCCGGAATCCGGGATCGATTTGCTGCAGGCGCGCGTAGCCCTGGATCGCGGCGACCGTCAATCCGATCAGCACGGTCGTGGCGGCCACCTGCAGCGCGACGAGCGCGCGGCTCGTGCGGCGGCCCGATCGGGAGGTGATGCGGCTGTCGCCGTGCGCGGCGTCCAGCGGGACGCTCGACATCTCCCAGGCCGGCGCCACGCCGCAGAGCAGCGCCGCGGCCGAGGCCGCCGCCACCGCCACGAGGAGGGCTCCACGGTCGATCGTCGAGAGCGCGGCCTGCTGAAGGGCGTGGCCACCAAGGACGACGAGCGCGCGCTGGCACCAGGTCGAGACGACCGCGCCGGCCGCGCCGCCGAGCGCGGCGAGCGACGCCACTTCCACGAGGACCAGCCCCGCCACTTGACGGCGCGAGGCCCCCAGCGCGAGGCGCAGCGCGAAGTCGCGCCGGCGCGGGAGCATCGCGACGAGCACGAGCGCCGCCAGATTCGCGCACGTGACGAGGAAGACGAGCCCCACGGCCGTCAGAAGTGTCAGGAGCAACGGCCGCGCGTCGCCGACGATTTCGCGGCCGAGCGGAACCAGGTTCACGCCGGTCTTCTTGCCGTCCTCCCGGGGGTACTGGCGCTGCAATCGGCGCGCGATCGCGTCGAGGTCGCTCCGCGCGGCGGCCAGCGTGACGCCGCGCTTCAGGCGCGCGACGACGCGGAGGAAGTTGTCCCCGCGGTCCCGGCCGCGCGGGTCGTCCGCGGTCAGGAGCACCGTGGCGATCTCGGCGTCGCGGAAGGGAAAGACGAAGTCAGGCGGCAGCACGCCGACCACGACGTAGCCCGTCCCGTTCAGGGACACAATGCGGCCGACGATTGACGAATCGCCACCGAAGCGCCGGCGCCACAGCCTGTCCCCCAGGACGACGACCCCGGGCTGGCGAACGTCGAGCGGGACCAGCGCCCGGCCCAGCGACACGGACGTCCCGATCACCGTGAAGTAGTCGGGCGACACGCGGACGCCCTCGAGCCGCTCGGCGTCGCCGCTCCCGGTCAGGTTGACGGTCCAGTTGGTGAAGGGCGCGAGATCCTCGAGCGAGACGGTCCCGCGGCGGTAGTCCTCGAGGTCGGCGATGGAGAACGGCGCCCGATCGCGTTCGATGCGGGCGTTCCACATCCAGACGAGCCGGTCGGGCTCGCGGCCGGGCACGGGCGCGAGGACGATGGCGTGCACGACGGCGTAGACGGCGGTGCCGGCGCCGATCGCCAGCGCCAGCATCCCGACCGTGATGGCGGCGACGAGCCGGGAGCGGCGGCGCCAGGGGGCGGCGAGGGCATGGAGCAGGTGGCTCGACATGCCGTGATCTGTAACGTACGTTACATCAATATGAAACTCTTGATTCATTCCTAACGATCGGCTAGGCTGGTCGGCGCATGCCCCCGCGCCAGCCGGCGACCGCCCCGGCGTCCCCCGCGTGGCTGCTGCTGGTGCACCAGCTGCCGACCGAACCGACCGCCGCCCGCGTGAAGACGTGGCGGCGGCTGCAGGACATCGGCGCCGTCGCGCTGAAGGGCGCCGTCTACGTCCTGCCGGCCTCGACCGAGGCGCGCGAGGACTTCGAGTGGATTGCGTCGGAGATCCGGGCCATGAAGGGGGACGCCCTCGTCTTCGCCGCCGACGCCGTCGATCCGTTCTCGACCGACGACATCGTCGCGGCGTTCCGCCACGCCCGCGAGGACGACTATCGGGACCTCGAACAGAGCGCCCGCGCGGCAGGCGGCGCGCGGACCCTCCGCGCAGGGCGCAGCAGGGAGGCACTCGTGCGACAACTGGAGAACCGACTCGCGCGGCTCGACGCGATGACCTACTACGCTCCCCCGGCGCGGGACAAAGCGGTAGCCGCCCTGGACAAGGCGCGGGTGGCGGTGTCAGGCGGGCGGCGGGCGCCCGCACGCGGAACGGCGGCAGGCGATCGGGTGGCCTTCCGCGGCCGGGTGTGGGTAACCCGGCCGCGCCCCGGCGTGGATCGGATGTCCTCCGCGTGGCTCATCCGGCGATTCGTCGATCCGCGCGCGCGGTTCGCGTTCGCCGAAACGCCTCCCGGACCCGGGCGGGCCGTGCCGTTCGACATGTACGGCGTGGAGTTCAGCCACGCCGACGGCGGCTGCACCTTCGAGACCCTGGCCCGCCGATTCGGCGTCGACGAGCCGGCGCTGCGGACGATCGGCGAAATCGTGCACGATCTGGACCTGAAGGAATCGCGCTACCAGCGCCCCGAGGCGCCGGCGGTGGCCCGCCTGGTGGAAGGCCTCCGCGAGGTTCATGCCGACGACCCCGAGCTGCTCGACGCCGGGATGCGCGTATTCGAGGCGCTGTATCGATCCCTCAGCCGGTCGGACGCGCCGGCGCCCCGGCGCCGGACGCGCAAAAGGCGCGGCCGGTGACGTCGGTCTTCAGGGCTTGCCGCCCTTGGTGACCGGATTGGCGTCGGCGACCCATTCGTTCCAGCCGCCGAGCAGCGCACGGACGTCCTGAATGCCGAGCCCCTTCAGCAGGAGCGCCGCACGGGCGCTCGTGGCTTCCTGGTGTCACGCGCAATAGGTGACGATGGGGCGCGTCTCGCGCTTCAGGTTCTCCACGACGCCGCCGTACTCGGCCGGCCAGATCTGCAGGCCCTCGAGCGGGAGCAGGACGGCGCCAGGAATGTGGCCGAGCTGGTAGACGTCCTCGTTCCGCGTGTCGACGATCACCACGTTCTTCTTCGCGATGAGCGTCTTGAACTGCTGCTGGGTGATGCGCGGCGCCGCGTCCGGCGCGGCGTACTGGGCCCGCGCGGGGGCGCCGGAGGTGAGGACCAACGCCGCGGCGGCGACGCCGGTCGAGAGGCATCGAAGCAGGGTGCGCATCCAACTAATATACCGCCATGCCGCGCCACCGCATCTGCGCCCGCCCGCCGAACGGCGGCCAGCGCGCGCCGATTGTGGTGCACGACCCGGACGTCCTCGCGTCGGTGCTGGAGGATGCGGCCCACTTTCCGGGCGGCCGCGCGGCCGGCGTCGTGCAGGCGACGACCGAAGCCGAGATCGCCGCGCTGCTGAGGTCGGCGCCGGCCGTGCTGGCTATCGGGGCCCAGTCGTCGCTCACCGGCGGCGCGACGCCGATGGGAGAGGTGGTGCTGGGCACGGCGCGGCTGCACCACGTCATCGACGTCGGCCGCGACGCGGTGCGGGTCGAGGCCGGCGTGCCGATCGCCGCGCTCGACGCGGTGCTCCGCGAAGCCGGCCGGTACTACCCTCCGGCGCCGACCTTCCCGGGCGCGTTCGTCGGCGGAACGGTCTCGACCAACGCCTCGGGCGCGGCGACGTTCAAGTACGGCACGACGCGCGACTGGGTCCAGGCGCTGACGGTCGTCCTCGCGTCGGGCGACGTGCTCGACATCGAGCGCGGCGAAACGATCGCGCACGACGGCGGCTTCTTCGAGGTCGATCTGGCCGACCGGCGCGTCCGGGTTCCGGTCCCCGACTACGCGATGCCGCACGTCCAGAAATGCTCGGCCGGCTATTTCGCCGCGCCCGGCATGGATCTGATCGATCTCTTCATCGGTTCGGAGGGCACGCTGGGCGTCGTGACCGAGGTGACGCTGCGCGTGAAGCCGGAGCGGCCGGCGACCTGCCTCGCCTTCGTCCCGTTCGCCGATCCCGACGCGGGCCTGGCGCTCGTCCGGCTGCTGCGCGACACCGCCGCGGAGACGTGGCGCACGGGCGATACGCGCGGCATCGACGTCTTCGCGATCGAGCACATGGACCACCGCTGCCTGGCGCTCCTCCGCGAGGACGGCGCCGACCGTCTGTACGGCGTCGCGTGGCCGGACGCCGCGGCCCTGGCGCTGCTCGTGGGGCTCGAGCTGCCGCCGGACACGTCCGCGGAGCGGGCGTTCGACGAGATCGGCCGCGCGCGCGATCACGACGCCCCCGACACGCCGCTCGTCCGCTTCTGCCGCGTGTTGGACGAAGCCGGGGTGCTCGACGACGTGCAGATTGCCGTGCCGGGCGAGCACGCGCGCACCGCCCAGATCGTCGCGCTGCGCGAGGCGGTGCCGGCAGCCATCAACCAGCGCGTAGGACGCGCGAAGCACGACGTCGACACGCGCATCGAGAAGACGGCTGCCGACATGATCGTGCCCTTCAGGTGGTTCGGGGAGCTCCTGCGGCACTACGACGCGGCATTCGGCAGGCGAGGACTCGACGCTGCGGTCTGGGGCCACATCTCGGACGGCAACGTGCACCCGAACGTGATCCCGCGATCCTACGCGGACGTCGTCGCGGGCAGGACGGCCATCCTCGAGCTCGGACGGGAGGTGATTCGCATGGGCGGCTCGCCGCTGGCCGAGCACGGGGTTGGCCGGAACCGGACCAAACAGGCGCTCCTGGCCGAGCTGTACGGGGCGGAAGGCGTGGAGGCGATGCGGCGGGTGAAGCGGGCGCTGGATCCGGAGTGGCGCCTGGCGCCCGGCGTGCTGTTCAACCCGCACGCCTGAGCGTCACCGAGGCGCGGTCACACCAGCACGGAGATCGCCACCAGCGCCAGGCCGACGACGATGAGCCAGGGGGCGAGTGCGCCCATGACGCCGCCGTCGATGGAGTCCGGCCCGGCAGCGGCGACCGCGGCCCGCTGGAGCACCGCGCCCACGCGCGCCTGTGCGGCGAACGCGCAGGCCAGCGCCACGAGCAGCAGCACCCAGCCGATCCCGAACGCCACCCGCGCGCCCGCCGCGGCGCCCGCCAGTCTCGCCGCCACGAACAGCGTCGTCAGCCACGTGACGACAGCGGCGGCGGCCATCAGCCGCAGGCGCCCGATCTCCGCGTTCGCCGACCTGGCGAAGGACCTCGAGGCGGAGGGCACGCTCGGCGCGGTCGCGCTCGGCCTGAATGTGCTCCCGCTCGAGCTCGAGGCGGCGGGAGTCGCGGTCGAAGGTCTCCTTGAGCGCGGCAACCAGCACGCCGGCCAGGCGGGCCTCGAGCGGGCCGCGGACACCGGCCGCCAGCTGGTCCTCCCGCGGCTCGGAGGCCGCCTCGGCGCGGGGCCCGCGCGCCGTACCGCCGCCGCGCCGGGTGGCGGCGTCGGCAACGCCGAGGACCGCGTCGATGATGCGCAGCCAGGGAACGTCCATCGGGTAATTATGCCGGTTTTCCGTCAGCGGCGACGAGCCGGCAGGCCGCGGGTGTCCGTATCCTTGGAGAACTCGAGCGGTACCGCCCTTGCCTGTCGATAGTGGGCCATCGTGGCCCCTCCAGGAGAGCACTGCCATGCTGCTGCGCGACGAAGACGTCTTTGACTATCACGAGAAGCCGCGACCCGGAAAGCTCGAGGTCGTCACCTCGAAGCCCTGCCTGACGCAGCGGGACCTCTCGATGGCGTACACGCCGGGTGTGGCGCGGCCCTGCCTCGCGATCGAGAAGGATCCGGAGGCGGCCTTCCGGTACACCGGCAAGGGCAACCTGGTCGCCGTCGTCTCGAACGGGACCGCCGTGCTCGGCCTCGGCAACATCGGTCCGCTGGCGGCCAAGCCGGTGATGGAGGGCAAGGCGACGCTGTTCAAGCGCTTCGCCGACGTGGACGTCTTCGACATCGAGATCGACGCGCAGGATCCGGACGAGATCGTCCGCGTGGTGAAGGCGCTCGAGCCGACCTTCGGCGGGATCAACCTCGAGGACATCCGCGCCCCCGAGTGCTTCTACGTCGAGGAGACGCTCAGGCGCCAGATGTCGATTCCGGTGTTTCACGACGATCAGCACGGCACGGCCATCATCTCCTCGGCCGCGCTCCTGAACGCGCTCCATCTGACCGGCAAGCGCGTCGAGGACATCCACGTGGTGTTCTCGGGCGCCGGCGCCGCCGGCATCGCCTGCGCCGAGATGTACGTGTCGCTCGGCGTCACGCGCGAGCACGTGCTGCTCGTCGACACGGTGGGCGTGGTGCACCGCGGGCGGACGGAGAAGATGAACGACTACAAGGCGCGCTTCGCCGGCGACACCGAGCGGCGGACGCTGGCCGACGCGCTGGTCGGCGCCGACGTGTTCGTCGGCGTGTCGGCCGCGAACATCCTGACGCCCGAGATGCTGCTGACGATGGCCGAGCGGCCGATCGTGTTCGCGATGGCGAATCCGGATCCCGAAATCACGTACGAGCTGGCGGTCGAGACGCGGCCCGACGTGATCATAGCGACCGGGCGGTCCGACTATCCGAACCAGGTGAACAACGTCCTCGGCTTCCCGTTCATCTTCCGCGGGGCGCTCGACGTCCGGGCCCGCACCATCAACGACGAGATGAAGCTCGCGGCGGCGCAGGCGCTGGCGGCCCTTGCGCGCGAGGAGGTGCCCGAATCGGTGCTGAAGGCCTACGGTCTGCGGCAGCTGCGCTTCGGGCCCGATTACCTGATCCCGAAGCCGTTCGATCCCCGCGTACTCCTGTGGCTGGCGCCGGCGGTGGCCAAGGCGGCCATGGACACCGGCGTCGCCCGGCAGCCGATCGCCGACCTCGACGCGTATCGCGAGTCGCTCGAGCGCATCATGGGCCGGTCGCGCGAGGTCATCCGCCTCGTCGTGCACAAGGCGCAGACCCAGCCGAAGAACCGGATCGTCTATCCCGAAGGCGAGCACGAGCTGATCCTGCGCGCCGCGCGCGTCGTCGCCGACCAGCAGATCGCACGTCCGGTGCTCCTCGGACGCCCGGCGGTCATCCAGGAGAAGGCCGAGGCGCTCGGCATCGACGTGAGCGACTACGAGATCGTGGACATCAATCAGCCGCCGCACGCGGAGAGATACGCGACTGCGCTGTACCGGCTGCGCGAGCGCAAGGGCATGACGCCGATGCGCGCGCTCGACCTCATGCGCGACCCGACGCACTACGCACTGATGATGGTCCGCGAGCAGGACGCCGCGGGATTCGTCGGCGGCTTCGACAAGCCATATCCGGACATCATCCGTCCGGCGCTGCAGCTGGTCGGCCTGCGTGAAGGCGTCTCGCGGGTGTCGGCCGCGCAGCTGCTCATCATGAAGGACCGCCTGTTCTTCTTCGCGGACACGATGGTCAACATCGAGCCGACGGCCGAGGAGCTGGCCGAGATCGCCTGCCTGACGGCCGACACCGCGCGCTTCTTCGACGTGGAGCCGCGGATTGCGATGCTCGCCTTCTCGAGCTTCGGCTCGGTGCGCCACCCGATGAGCGAGAAGGTCGCGCGGGCGGTCGATCTCGTCCGGCAGAAGCGACCGGACCTGGTGATCGACGGGGAGATGCACCTCGACCTCGCGGTCGTCGAGGAAATCGTCGTCGACAACTACCCGCACTCGCGCATCCGCGGCGACGCCAACGTCCTGATCTTCCCCGACCTGGCGTCGGGCAACATCGGCTACAAGCTGGTGCAGCGGCTCGCGCGCGCCGAGAGCGTGGGCCCGATCCTGATGGGCATGCGGCGGCCGGTGAACGTCCTGCCGCACGGCGTGACCGCGGCCGAGATCGCCGGCGTCACGGCCATCACGGCGGTCGCGGCCGACTGGGTGCAGGCCGACGGAGGGTCGGAGGCCGACGTCACGATCGCGGCTTCAGCCAGAGGTCGCGGAACGTTGCCTGTGCCGGCGTAGCCGACCCGCCGGTCGCCTCCACCGGGACGACGGTCACGTGCGGGTCTTCGCCGAGCGTGACCGTCGCCGTCTTCGCCGCCCCTGTGCGATCGACGAACGTCAGGGCGATGCGATCGCCCGGCCTGTGCCGGCCGAGCACGGCTGACAGGTCGGCGTCGGACGAGATCGGCTGGCCGTCGAGCTGCCGGATCTCGTCATCCTGCTCGAGCCCCGCCTGGTAGGCCGGCCACCCGTACCCGACCAGCCCCCTGACCACCGCCGCGCCGCTTCTGGCATCGATGCCGACATCGCCCAGCCAGGCCGCCCCGGCGTTGCGCTTCCGCAGCTCGAGCCCGGCGCGCGCCAGCAGGCGGGGGTAGTCGGCGAGGTCGTGGCCCTCGATGTACCGGGCGAAGAACTCGCGCGCGAAGGCCTTGTCCCCGGCGACCTCGGCGAGCGTGGCCTCCGCGTCCGCCAGCGTGTAGGGATGGTCGACGTAGCCCTCGCGGTCGCCGCCCGGCTTGCCGAAGCGGCGCCACATCGCCCGCATGAAGTCGTCGAGCGAGGTGCGCCCGTTCGTCCGCCCGCGAAGCGAGAGATCCATGGCGAGCGCGATCGCGCCGCCGAAGGTGTAGTACCGAGATCACGCTGCGGGACCAGTTCGTGCGATCCACCGTGCGGCCGCCGTCGACGAACGGCGCCATGCGGCTCATCTCGACCGCCGAGCGGACGCCCCGCCCCGGGTCGTTGGCGACCGCGTCCACGAGGTTCCCGAGCGTGCGCGCCTCGGCCGGCACGTCGGTGAGCCCGGCGCGCTCGAGCACGAGCGGCCCGTAGTACTGCGTGAACCCCTCGGCCAGCCACAGGCTGTCGGTCAGGTTGGCGCGGTCGAAGTCGAACGGCTCGAGACCCGCCGGCCGGATGCGCTCGACGTTCCAGCAGTGGAAGAACTCGTGCGCGACGGTGCCGAGGAGCCGCAGGCGGTCGTTGCGGATCGAGGCGGACGCGGTCATGACCGTGCTGTTCCGGTGCTCCATGCCGTCGCCGCTGGCGTAGGGGAGGTAATCGGCCAGGAACGTATAGTAGCCGGGCTCGTACCGCGGGTACTCGCCGTAGATGGCGCCTTCCTGCCGGACGATCTTCTCGACGTCTTTCACGTAGCCGTCGAGCTCGGCGTCGGTGCCGGCGTGGTGCAGCGAGAACCGGAACGTCGCGGATCCGACGGCGAACCGGCGCGTCCCGATCGGCCCGATTTCTGTCGGGCTGTCCATCAGATATTCGAGATTCGGCGCGGTGAACGTGCCGGGCGACCGGCCCGGGTGGAGCTGGGTTGCGACGCGCCAGCCTTTCCCTGCCGGCAGCTCGAACGTCAGCGTCGACGGTCGACCCTCCAGCGCATGCGCCCACATGATCGCCGCGGGCATGTTCATGTGCACGTGGGTGGAGTCGATGGCCAGATACGTGCCGTCGACCCGGTCGCCGTAGACCCGGTACTTCACCGTGACCGACGCGCCGTGCTCGGGCACGTTCCACCCGTACGGATCCGGCCGGGTCGTCTGGAGCTCCGTGCCGTCGGGCCCGAACGCGTGGACGTCGTACACGTTCTTGGCGAAATCGTGGAGCGAATAGCGTCCGGGCGACGAACGGCTCATCCTCAGCTCGAGCGGGCCGGCGGGCAGTTCGGGAAACATCGCGTCGACCTGCATCCAGCGATGCTCCGGCTCGGGTACCGAGAAGCGGTACTGGATGGCGGCATCCTGCCCTCCAGCCTGGCCGCGCGTACGGCCTCCGCCAATCAGGATCATCGAAAGCACGAGAATGGTCAGGACGGCTCTGCGCATCAGTGTTCACTTCGCCGCGGGGCCCCACCCCCGCGGCCTGCCGCCGCTCGCCTTCGGCTCGCGGCGCTGTTCAGCGGCAATCGGGTGCTTTCAGAACGCTCTCCCGGAGCCCATGGCCCACCGTCTTCCGGATCCCCGCATGTCGCACTCGCTTTCTTCCTACGACGCCATCGCGCACAGGAACTCGAACATCAGGTTCGCGGCGAGAAGCGCCGTGATCTGTCCCGGACCGTCGAACACGGGCGACACCTCGACGACGTCGCCGCCGACCAGGGCGAGGCCGCCGAGACCGCGCACGAGCCGCTGTGCCTCGTGACTCGTGAGGCCGCCGACCTCCGGCGTGCCGGTGCCGGGCGCGAACGCCGGGTCGACGGCGTCGATGTCGAAGGTCATGTAGGCCGGACCGGTCACGACCCTCCGGATCTCCTGGACGACCCACGCGATTCCGCGATCCTTCACCTGATCGATGTCGATCATCGCGATGCCGTGCTCGCGGTGGAAGTCGAAGTCGTCCTCGCCGTACATCGGACCGCGGATGCCGACCTGCACGAAGCGGTGCCCGTCGACGACACCCTCCTCGATCGCCCGCCGGAAGGGCGTGCCGTGAAAGTACTTCCCGCCGAAGTACTCGTCCCACGTGTCGATGTGCGAGTCGAACTGCACCAGGCCGAGCGGTCCGTGGCGGCGCGCCAGCGCGCGCAGCACCGGCAGCGAGATCGAGTGGTCGCCGCCGACGACCAGCGGTCGCGCGCCCGCGTCGGCGACCGCGCCGATGCGCGCCTCGACGGCCTCGTACGCCTTCTCGATGCTGACCGGCGGCGCGTCGACGTCACCGGCGTCGGCGACGTTCAGCCGATCGAACGGCGCGACCTTCTGGAAGTAGCTGTACGGCCGGATGAGCGACGACTGCGCGCGGATCTCGCGCGGTCCGAGCCGCGCGCCCGGGCGGTACGACGTGCCGCCGTCGTACGGCACGCCGACGATCGCGACGTCGAGGCCGCGGGGATCCTCCACGTGCGGCAGGCGCATGAACGTGGCCGGATGGGCGAAGCGCGGCGACCTGAACGAGGCGCGGGGCTGGTGATGCACGGCCGTAGTATAGTGGCGCCGTGAAGCGCGCGCTCGTCCTCCTGGTGCTGGCCGCCGTGCTCGCCGTGGCGCGGCCCGCGCCGGCGCAGGACGCGGTGTTCCTGGTGCGACACGCCGAGCGTGTGGACAACTCCTCGGACTCGCCGCTGTCGCCCGCCGGCGAGCGGCGCGCCGCCAGGCTCGCCGATCTCCTGAAGGACGCGGGCGTCACGGCCATCTACACGACCGATCTCAGGCGGACCATCCAGACGGCGGCGCCGCTCGCGAAGGCCTCGAGCGTCGAGGCCGTGGCGCTGGCGGCCGGCGACCGCGACGCGCTGCTCGCGAAGATCAGGAGCGCCGGCCCTCGCGATCGGATTCTCGTCGTCGGACACTCCAATACCGTCCCCGACCTCCTGCACGCGCTCGGCGTCGACCAGTCGATCTCCATCGGCGACTCCGAGTACGACAACCTGTTCGTTCTCGTGCCCCGGCCGGGAGCGCCGCCGCACCTGCTGCGGCTCAGGTACTAGATGGCGGTGACGCGGGACGGTCGCCGGGCCCACCTGCACGGCAGCCTCAGCACGATCGAGTATTTCACCTTCGGCTTCGGCACGATGATCGGCGTCGGCTGGCTGGTCCTCATGGACGACTGGCTCGGCCGCGGCGGGCCGGCGGGCGGGATGCTGGGGTTCCTCATCGGCGGTCTGCTGCTCGTGCCGATTGCCCACACCTACGGGCGCCTGGTCCAGCAGATCCAGGACGCCGGCGCCGAGATCGCCTACACGGAGCGCGTGTTTCCGCCGTTCGTGAGCTTCGCGGCCGGCTGGACGATGATCCTGTCGTACGCCATCGTGTGCCCGTGGGAAGCGGTGGCGACCGGGAACCTCCTGGCGCGCGTGTTTCCGGCGCTCGACACCTTTCAGCTCTACACCATCGGCGGCATCCCGATCTTCGCGCCGCGGCTGGCGGTCGGCCTCGCGCTGGCCGCGCTGGTCGCCGCGGTCAACTTCCGCGGCATCAAGCCGAGCGGCATCTTCCAGAACGTCTTCACCTTCGGGCTGCTCGTGACCTTCGCCCTGTTCGCCGTGCTCGGCTTCGCGCGCGGGAGCGCGTCGAACCTGCGGCCGCTCTTTTCGCACCCGGGCACCGGAGGAGCGCTGCTGTCGATCTTCCTCGTCATGCAGATCGTGCCGTACTTCATGACCGGCTTCGAGTCGGTCGCGAAAGGGTCGGAGGAGGCCAAGGCCGGCTTCGAGCCGCGCCGCTTCGCGACGGCGATCTACGCCTCGCTGACCGCCGGCTTTCTCTTCTACGTAATCATCATCGCCGTCGTCACCTGGGTCTATCCGTGGCCGGGCATCGTCTCGGGGCACGTGCGCACGGAAGTGGCGTTCGAACGGACGTTCGGTTCGCACGCCATCGCCCAGCTGATCCTCTTCTGCGCGTTCCTGTCGCTGCCGAAGATCTTCAACGGCAACTTCGTCGCCGCCACCCGCATGCTCTATGCGATCGGCCGCCGGAACCTGGTCCATCCCTCCCTGGGACGCGTCCACCCGACCTACGGCACGCCGTACGTCGCCATTCTGCTGATGACCGTCCTGACGATCGCGTTCGCGATGCTGGGCGACGCGATCCTCGTCCCGATTACGGAAGTCGGGTCGTTGTCGGTCGGCGTCGGGTGGCTCTCGGCGTGCGCGGCGTACCTGGTGCACCGGCACCGGCACGGCGGACGCCACGAGGGGGCGACGCTCGCCTGGATCGGCGCCGCGGTGAGCGCGGCGATCGTGCTGATGAAGGTGATCCCGTCGGTGCCCGGCAGCTTCACCGGCGCGGAATGGCTGGCGTTCGCCTTCTGGACGGCGCTGGGCCTGGGATTCTGGCTCGCGCGCCCGCGGGCGCTCACGGGCGGTTAGCGCCGCCGTCCGAGCGTTCGTCCTGCTGCCGCGAGCCTTCTCCCGATCGCGCGATCGCGCCCGGCCGACTACTCGTCCTGGTTCTCCCCGAGCGCCTGCGCGACGAACATCTCCTCGGGAAGGGCGCCCAGGATTTCAATCTGATCGTTCACGACGGTCTTGGGCACGCCCGTGACGTGGTAGCGGCGAGCGAGATCCGGGAACTCGGTCGCCTCGACGGCGTAGGCCGTGATGTTCGGGTTCGCGAAGGCCATTTCATGCGCGAGGCTGACCGCCCGCGGACAATGCGGTCAGGTCGGCGTGGTGAAGACCTGGATGGTCGTCGGCGAGGTCACCGCCGCCAGACGCGCCCGCGTCGCCTCGCTCAGCGTCGGCGGCCGCCCACCGGCCAGCAGCACGGCCTGGACCAGGGAGATGAACTCGTAGCCCGACGGCGCGCCGACGAACCTCATGCGGGTGTCACGGTCGGCGCCGGTCTCGTCCTGACCGACGATCGCCACCGCCGGCGCCCGATCGACGCCGTAAGCCGAAGCCTTGTCCCTGTCGAGGACCAGGTTGATCTCCTCCACGGAGATCTGGCTCGAGAGCTGCGGCAGCTCGTCCAGAATCTGCCGCGTCATCAGGCAGGTTTCGCAGTCGAGCGTCTGCGTGAAGAACAGCAGCCGCACCGGGCGGGTCATCTCCGCGAACGCGTCGCGGAGTCTCTGTTCGTCAGCCGGGGACAGAAGCGCCACGCTCTTAATATTACTCGGGAGGGTCCCCGCTCCGCTGGCCCTCGACTTCGCGCAGCCGGTGCCCGATTCCGGCGCAGCCTCGAGGGACCGACCTACTTGAACAGATCGTCGAAGGCCTGACGGGCGCTGGTCTGGCCCGGCGAGCCGGTCTGGCGCTCGACGGTGGTCCTGGGCGCGAACAGGCCGCAGACGTTGCGGGCGTCCTTGGGCGAGATCCGTTCCGGGATCGCCTGCACGCATTCGAACCTGGCGCTCGTGTCGAACGACGCGCACTGCACGCAGCTGTGCACGTCCACGCCGCAGCGGGGACAGCGGGCGTCGGGCGCGACCGGCAGCGACAGCTTGTTGCCGCAGCGGGCGCACTTGAACACTTCGTGCGCCGGCATCAGGTTCGGCGTCTTGGGCCCGGCCGCGTGCTGCAGCGGCCGTCCAGGCGCGCGAGGCGCCGGCTCCTTGCGCGGCGCCTCCCGTTTTTCGCGTTCGCGCGGCTCGTCCTGGTAGCCGCGCTGACGGTATTTGCGGTCGGTCATTTCTTACTCCGCGTGGGGCCCCACCCCCACGCGCCTGCCGAACTGACGCTGAGCCTCGCGCTCGAGCGTAGTCTCTCGCGCTCGGCGAACCGCGTGGGGCCCCACCCACGCCCCTGCCGAACGGACGCTGAGCCTCGCACGCGAGCGCAGTCTCTCGCGCTCGGCGGACCGCGTGGAGCACCCACCCACGCGCCTGCCGAACTGACGCTGAGCCTCGCGCTCGAGCGTAGTCTCTCGCGCTCGGCGAACCGCGTGGGGCCCGCCCACGCCCGGCGAAACCCCAGCCCCGCGAGCCCGCTCCCTAGCCTCCAGCCTCCAGCCTCGAACCTCGAACCTCGAACCTCGAACCTCTACTTCGGCACGCTGATGAACGGCGCCGATCGCATGCTCTCGTTGATCGCCGAGATCGGACCGCCGACGATCTGCTCCAGGGCGGCGATGTCCTTGTCCAGTTCCGCGCTGAGCTCCTTCATCCGTCCCATCTCCGGATCGGTCGGGCGCGCCTGCGCGCGGGCCACCGATCCGCTGAGCGACTGGATTTCCTCGCGGATGCGCGGATACTGGCGGTAGCCCATCGACGGATACGGCCGCGTCAGCTCGTCGTCGCGCAGCTTGGTCACGGCATCGAGCGCCGCGGTCACCTGCCGGGCGAGATCGCCAGGGCGCGGCTCCTTCTTGAGCCGTTCCGAGAGCGCCGTGAGCTGCTTGATCAGGCTGTTGGCGCGATCGATCGTCGTGGTCGTCTTCGACATCATGTCGCGCAGCGCCAGCGCCGCGTCAAGCTGGGCCTGGAGGTCGGCCGCGCTGACCGGCACGCGCGGATCCATGGAGACCTTGACCGTCTTGGTCAGGTCGCGGCCGGCGGCGTGCACCTTCACGGTGTAGTCTCCCGGCACGACGTAGGGGCCGCCGGCGAAGCGGTAGCGATTCTCCTCCTCGTCGCCCCCGCCCACCTGGTGCGGGCCGTCGTACCGGAGGTCCCACGTCAGGCGGTTCAGGCCCGCGCTCTTCCCGCCGTTGCGCAGCGTCCGCACGGGCTTGCCGGTCTTGTCGGTGATCGTGACGACGACCGGGTCCTTCTGATCCGCCTTGAGGTAGTAGTCGATGATCGCGCCCTCGGGCGGGTTGGGCGCCTTCCAGACCCCCTGGCCGAGATTACCGTCCTTGTTCCAGAGGCTCCAGCGCGTGGCCGGCCGGATGTCGAACAGGTCGGCGTCGGTCTTCAGCGCCTCCGCGACGTGCTGCAGCGGCGTGATGTCGTCCATGACGTAGAGCCCGCGCCCGTGCGTGGCGACGAGCAGGTCGTTCTCCCGCGGCTGGACCTGGATGTCGCGCACCGGCGCCGGCGGCATGTTCTGCCTGAGCGACGTCCACGTCGCGCCCGTGTCGAACGATACCCAGAGGCCGAGCTCGGTGCCGGCGTAAAGCAGCGACCGGACCTTGGGATCCTCGCGAATCACGTGCGGCCACCCGGTGACCTTGGGCTCGCCGACGCTCAACCGCGTCCAGCTCTTGCCGTAGTCGGTCGTCCTGAAGAAGTAGGCGGTGTAGTCGTCGTCCTGGTGGTGATCGGCGGCGATGTACGCGGTGCCGGCGTCATAGTGCGACGCCTCGATGGTCGGGATCCACGCGTTCGGGGCCAGGCCCGGCACGTTCTTGATGGTGTTGGTCCACGTCTTGCCGCCGTCGCGCGTCACCTGCACGTTGCCGTCGTCGGTGCCGACCCAGATGACGTTGGCGTCGAGCGGCGACGGGGCGATCGTGATGATCGTGCAGTGGAACTCGGCCGCGGTGTTGTCGGTGACGATCGGTCCGCCCGACGACTTCTGCTTGCTCTTGTCGTTCGTCGTCAGATCGGGGCTGATCGCGGTCCACGACTGTCCGTGGTTGGCGGTCTTGAAGAGGACGTCGCCGCCGAAATAGACGGTCTGGCCGTCCTGCGGCGACAGCACGATTGGCGAGTTCCAGTTGTAGCGGTATTTGTGGTTCTCCATGGCGTCGCCGACCGACCCGATGCGGTTCGGATAGGGGGAGATCGCCTTCGCGGCGCCGCTGCGCGTGTCCATCACGCTGATGACGCCGCCCTGGAGGTCCGTGTAGACGCGCCACGGCTCCTTCATGTCGGGGACCGCGAAGAACCCGTCGCCGCCGCCGACCGTGAACCAGTCGTTCTTCCGGATGCCTTCGGTCAGCAACGAGTTGCTCGGCCCGCACCAGGTGCCGTTGTCCTGCAGGCCGCCGCAGACCATGTACGGATCCTGCATGTCGTAGTTGATGTGGTAGAACTGCGTGAAGGCGAGGTTGTTCAGGACGTTGAAGGTCTTGCCGCCGTCGTACGACACCTGAAAGCCGCCGTCGCTGCCGCTCAGGACCCGCTTCGAGCTGGTCGGATCGATCCAGAGCGCCTGGTGATCGCCGTGCACATCGTCGCCGATCCGCTTGAACGTCTTGCCGGCGTCCTCCGACAGGTAGAGCGAGCCCGACAGCGCGTAGATCCGGTTCGGGTCGTTCGGGTCGACCCGGATGTCCGCGTAGTAGAAGGGGCGGAAGTTGATGTTCGGGTCCTTGTTGACCACGCGCCACGACGCGCCCGCGTCCTCCGATCGCCAGAGCTCTCCCTGATACTCCGGCGTCTCGCTGACCATGTAGACGATGGACGGTTCGCTCCTCGACACCGAGACGCCGATCCGGTCCAGCATGGCCGGCAGCCCGGTGGTGAGCTTCTTCCACGTCGCGCCGCCGTCCACCGACTTGTACAGCGCCGTCTGCTTGCCGCCGCTGTCGAGGTACCAGGCGTACCGCCGGTAGGTCCACATCCCAGCGTAGATCACGTTCGAGTTGCCCGGATCGACGTCGATGTCCGAACAGGCGGTCTGCTGGTCGACGAAGAGCACGCGCTTCCAGTTCCTGCCGCCGTCGGTCGTCTTGTAGACCCCGCGCTCGTCGTTCGGCCCCCACTCGTGACCCATCGCGCAGGCGTAGGCGACGTCCGGATCGCGGCTGTCGATCCGGATCCGTGCGATCCGATCGCTGTCGGCGAGCCCGACGTGCCGCCAGGTGGCGCCGCCGTCGTCGCTGCGGTAGACGCCGTTGCCGAACGACGCGTTGTTGCGGGGGTTCTCCTCGCCGGTGCCGACGTACAGCACGTTCGGGTTGGACGGCGCGATCTCGATGGCGCCGATCGACAGGACGGCCTGGTCGTCGAACAGCCCCTTCCACGTCGTGCCGCCGTTGATGGTCTTGAAGACGCCGCCGTTGGCCCCGGCGACGTAGAACGTGTCGGGGTCGTCGGGCACCCCGACGATGACCGACACGCGACCGGCCTGGTTCGCCGGCCCGATGTTGCGGAACGTGAGGCGGCGCAGCGCGGCCATCTCGGGCGAGCCGGCGCCCCGTGCGGGCGCCTGCGCGCCGGCCGAGAGCTGAAGGGCGGCGGCGAGGGCGACCGCCGCCGGAAACGACCACAGAACGCGACGCCGGGTGAATCGTGAGGCCATGGACCACCTCTCCTGCATGGAAGACGATGAAGACATCGGAACCGAACTAGGACGGCGACCGCTCGGGGAGCGGGTCGAGGAAGTCCTTGAGATGCGCACCCCAGACGGCCGGCAGCGAGTGCGTGCCGTGGCCGCGCGTCGCGTCGCTCGTCGGGATGAGGATGTACGTGCCGTGCTTCACGCGTGGCATGAGCTTCTCCATCAGCCCCAGCTCCGGCGGGTTCACCTGGTCGTCGGCCGAGTTGATCGCCAGCACCGGAGCCGTGATCGTGTCGAGGCGCGACGAGGGATCGTAGTCGCGCGACGCGTTGAACGCGTACAGGAAGTCGTTGGCGTCGGCGGTGGCCAGGCGCGTCTTGATCTGGTTCTCGTACCACGCGTCGGCCTCATCGCGGGTCGGCGACTGCTTCTGCCACTGGAGCGGGCTGCTGGTCATCATCAGGAGCAGGTTGAGCGCGCCGATCATGCCGAGGCGCGGCTCTTCCGTGTAGTCCCCGCCCTTCCACGCGGGATCGTTCCTGATGGCGTCCATGATCATCGTCCGCATGATGCGGTTGCGGCCCGCGATCTGGGTGGGCGCCGCCGCGAGCGGGACGAGGCCATCGGCGAAGTCGGGATACATCTCGCCCCACACCCAGCAGTGCATCGCTCCCATCGAGGTGCCGAGGACGAGTCGCAGGTGGTTGACGTGAAGTCCCTCGGTCAGGAGCAGATGCTGCGCCCGGACCATGTCGTCGTAGGTGTAGTCCGGAAACCGGGCGTGCAGGCCGTCGCTCGGCCTGCTCGAATGCCCGTGGCCGATGCCGTCGGGAAGGACGATGAAGTACTTCCTCGCGTCGAGCAGCTGCCCGGCGCCGAACAGCCGGCCCGCAAAGGTCGGCGTCAGGAACTGCGTGCCCGCGCCGGTCGTGCCGTGCAGGATCAGCACGGCGTTGCGGACCACGCCCGCCGCGTCGCGCCGCGGCGCGCCGATGGTCCGGTAGTGCAGGCGCAGCTCGGGTAGCGCCTGCCCGGTCGTGAACTGGAAGTTCCGCGCGACGAAGTCGCCCTCGACAGGGGCCGGGTAGCTGGCGGGCGGCTGGGCCGCCGCCGGCACGGCGGCGATGGCGAACACGAACGCGAGAATCGAATGCTTGGTGTGCATAACAGGTCGCTCATGGCGGCGGCGCGGTGGTATGCTCGCCCCGACTTCAGCAAGGAGCTCTGTGATGTCCTATCGCTCCCGGCTCGTGACGGCCGTTGTTGCGGCAGCGGTCTGCTCCGGTGTGCCCATCCTAGCCCAACCTCGGCCGATGTCCTTCGTGGATCTCATCAATATGCCAAGGATCACGGAGCCTCACCTCTCGCCTGACGGGCGGACGATCGTCTACACGATGGCGGTCGCCGACTGGAAGGCCGACAAGCGCGTCAGCCACATCTGGCGCGTGCCGGCCGGCGGCGGCGGGCCCGTCCAGCTCACCTATGGCCAGGAAGGCGAGCGGGCGCCGCGCTGGTCGCCCGACGGCAAGAGCCTCGCGTTCGTGACGAAGCGCGACGAGGAAGACGCCGCGCAGATTTTCCTGCTGCCCGCCGACGGCGGCGAGGCGCGGCCGCTGACCCACCATCCTACCGCCGTCTCCGACCCTCAATGGACACCTGACGGGTCCGCGATTTACTTCACGGCCCCCGATCCGAAGACCGACGAGCAGAAGGCGCGCGAGAAGGTCAAAGACGATGTATACGCCTTCGGGGAAGATTACCAGCAGACGCACCTCTGGAAGGCCACGGTGCCGTCGGGCGCCGAAACCCGCCTCACGACCGGCGACTTCTCCGTCATCGGTTATCGGCTGTCGCAGGATGGCCGCAAGATCGTGGCCGAGCGCGCGCCCGACCCGCTGTACGGCGAGCGCGAGGAGGCCGAGCTCTGGGTGAGCGACGCCGACGGCTCGAACGCGGTGCAGATCACCCACGACACGATCGAGGAAGGCGACCCGGTGCTCTCGCCAGACAACGCACAGGTGCTGTTCGTGGCCGGCGCCAACGATCGACTCGAAACGTATTACAACGGCCACCTGTTCGTGACCCCCGCCTCGGGCGGCACGCCGCGCGTGCTCGCCGGCGGCGCCGTGCCGGCCTACGACATCAACCGGGCGGAGTGGTCGCGCGACGGGAAGACGATCTACTTCACCGCCAACGTCGGGGTGCGCCAGGAACTGTTCGAGATGCCGGCCGCCGGCGGGACGCCGAAGGCCGTCACCGACGGTCCGCACGAGGTCCAGAACTGGAGCCTGGAGAACGGCCGGCAGATCTTCACCATACAGGACGCCACGAACCCGGGCGACATCTATACGATGACCGTCGGGTCGGCGCCCCAGCGCGTCACGCACGTGTTCGACTTCGTCGCCCGCGACTTCAAGCTCGGACGCCAGGAGGCGCTCAAGTGGAAGGGCGCCGACGGCGTCACCGTCGAGGGACTCCTGACGTATCCGGTCGATTACCAGGCCGGCCAGAAGTATCCGCTCGCCGTCTTCACGCACGGCGGCCCGCAGGCGTCCGACAAGTATTCGATCGGCAACAACACGTACGAGCTGCAGGTCTTCGCCGGGAAGGGCTATGCCGTGCTGCAGCCGAACTACCGCGGCAGCACGGGCTACGGCGACCCGTTCGAGCGCGACATGGTCGGCCACTACTTCCAGAACGCACACCTCGACGTCATGGCCGGCGTCGACGACGTGATCCGCCGCGGCATCGCGGATCCCGACCGCATGGTGAAGTTCGGGTGGAGCGGCGGCGGCCACATGACGAACAAGATCATCACGTTCACCGATCGCTTCAAGGCCGCGGCGTCCGGCGCCGGCGCGGCCAACTGGATCTCGATGTACGCGCAGAGCGACGTGCGCTCGTACCGCACCCCCTGGTTCGGCGGCACGCCGTGGCAGAAGAACGCGCCGATCGACGCGTACTGGAACAACTCGCCGCTCAAGGATGTGGCCAACGTGAAGACGCCGACGATCTTCTTCGTCGGCGAGAAGGACCCGCGCGTCCCGATGCCGCAGTCGGTCGAGATGCACCGCGCGCTCAAGTCGAACGGCGTGCCGACGCATCTCTACGTCGCGCCGCGCGAGCCGCACGGCTGGGCGGAGCTGCGCCACGAGCTGTACAAGAACAACGTCGAGATGGACTGGTTCGAGCGGTACGCGACCAAGCGCCCGTACACGTGGGAGAAGGCGCCGGGCGACGGGAAGACCTCGAAGACCACGTCGCAGGACCGGCCGTGACCCGGCCGCCGCGCTGCCGCGCGGCCCTCGTCGTCGCCCTGTCGGTGGCGTGCGCGGCGGCGTCGGCGCGGGCCGCCGAACCGCCGCACGTCCACCTGCTGGCGACCGGCGGCACGATCTCGGGCGGCGCCGGCGGCCCGCTGAACGGCGCCGGGCTCGCCGCCCTGATCCCCGGCCTGGACAAGGTCGCCACGATCACGGTCGAGGACTTCACGCGCATCGGCAGCTCGCGGATGACGCCCGAGCTGCAGTTCAAGCTCGCCAGCCGGATCAACGCGCTGTTCGCCGGCGATCCGGCGCTCGCCGGGATCGTCGTCACGCACGGGACCGACTCCCTTGAAGAGACGGCGTTCCTCGTGGATCTGCTGGTCAAGGACGACCGGCCGGTCGTCTTCGCGGCGGCCCAGCGTCCGCCGCGCGAGACCGATACCGACGGCCCGCGCAACCTGCTGAACGCCTTCCGGACGGCCGCCGCGCCGCAGGCGCGCGGAATGGGCGTGCTGGTGACGCTCAACGACGAACTGCACAGCGCCCGGTACGTGCGCAAGACGCACGCGATCGCGCTCGACGCCTTCCAGTCGCCCTGGATGGGCCCGGTCGGCTACGTCGACGGCGGCCACGTCGTCATCGCGCGCCGGACGCTCACGCGGCTGACCATCGACACGACGAAGGTCGAGCCGAGGGTGGACCTGATTACCCTGGTCGCGGGCAGCGATGGACACCTGGTGCGCGCCGCCGTGGCCGGCGGAGTCAAAGGACTCGTCGTCGAGACCTTCGGGCGCGGCAACGTGCCGCCTGCGGTGATGGACGCCGTGAAGGACGCACGCGCGCGCGGCGTCACGGTGCTGTTCACCACGCGGACGCGCGGCGGCCGCGTCGAGGTGAATCCCGACGCGCGGGCCCTCGGCGTCCTTTCGGGCGAGGATCTCGACGGCCTCCAGGCGCGGATGCTGCTGGTCGTGGCCCTCGGCGCCGGCAGGGACGGTCCGGCGATTCAGGAACTGGTGGAA
Organism: uncultured Acidobacteriota bacterium; assembly: GCA_963840225.1. GTDB lineage: Bacteria > Acidobacteriota > Vicinamibacteria > Vicinamibacterales > CAVVIG01 > JBLMXQ01. Next base: position 294,655 of record CAWIYH010000002.1, on the reverse strand, counting down.
CGCCTGAGCGGCCTGACGCGGTCACCGGCGTCAGGCCGCTGAAGATTCGGAGGATGATCGTCATGAACGCACTGCGTCTGGCAGTCCTCGCGCCGGCCCTTGTCACGTTCCTCGCACAGCCGGCGCTTCCCCAGTCCAATCCCCTCTGGCACGAACAGAAGGTCAAGAACTACCTGCCGCACATGACCTGGCCGGAAGTTCGCGACCTGCTGACGCGCACCGACATGGTGATCATTCCCGTGCCGTCGCTCGAACAGCATGGCCCGCAGACGCCGATCGGGACGGACTTCTACGCGGGCATCGAGGAGGCAAAGCTCGTCGCCCAGCGGACCGACGTCCTCGTCGCCCCGATCCTCATGGCCGGGCAGTCGCCCTACCACATGGAGTTCCCCGGCACGATCACCCTTTCGGCGGAGACGATCGAGCGCGTGTACTTCGAGGCGGCCGGAAGCCTCATCCACCACGGGTTCCGGCGGTTCCTGTTCCTCAACAGCCACGCCGGCAATCAGTACATCACGCGCTTCGTGGTCGATCGGATCAACCAGGAGACGCCTGCCGTCGCCCTGGACCTCGGCGACGCGATCGCCGCCCTCAACCGCTCGGCCGCTCGCGGACCCCGCGAGCCTCGTGAATCCCGTGATCCCAGCTCCTTCGACCGCCACGGCGGCGTCGGCGAGACGTCGCGGGCGCTGTACCTCTTTCCCTCGCTCGTCGAGCTCGACAAGGCGGAGCGCACCACGCTGACCATGCCCGAGCACCTGACGAAGATGCTGCCGGAGGTCGTCCAGGGCGATCCGCTCGACACGATGATCTTCCTCGCCGAGGGCCTGAAGCCGAAGGACACCGGCAAGCACACCTCGACGCGCGAGATGTCGACGACCGGGGCCTGGAGTAATCGCGACCCGAAGGAGGCCACGGCCGAGCAGGGCCGCCGCGCCACCCAGAGCTTCGTCGACGCCGCGGTCAAGGTCATCGAGCGATGGAAGGCGCTCCGGCCCAACCGGCCGTGAAGACGCCGCTGTCGACCGGGCCCCGGTTCGAGGACCGGATCGTGTTCGAGACCGGCATGGTCCGCATCGGGGCGTTCCGGTGCGACCGGCAGCACCCGACCTTCACGAACACGGGGCCGGCCGAGAACTACTGCTTCGTGTTCCCCCGCACCTCGGTCGTCATCGAGCACGAGCACGAGCGTCCGTTCGTCGCCAATCCGACCATCGCGACCTTCTACAACCGGCGTCAGCACTACTGTCGACGGCCGATCAGCGAGGACGGCGACCGCTCCGACTGGTTCGGCGTGCATCCGGCGGTCCTGTCCGAGATCGTCGAAGCGTGCTCGCCCGAGCGTGCGATCGACGAGCGGCGCCTCTTTCCCTGGACCCACGCTCCCGTCGACAGCCACACCTATCTCCTGCAGCGCCGCGTGTTCGAGCAGGCGGCTGCGCGCGCGCTCGTCGAGCCGCTGCCCATCGAGGAAGCGATCCTCCTGATCCTGGAGCGGACGGTGCGCCACGCGGCTGGCGGCGCCGGGCGCGGCTCGACGGCCCGGACCCGGCCCCGTCAGCACGAGCTCGTGCACGAGACCCAGGTGCTGCTCAGCCGGAGGTTTGACGAGAACCTGTCGCTCGCGTCGATCGCCGCTCACGTCGGCACATCCGAGTACCATCTGTGCCGGCTGTTCAGGCACGCGACCGGGACGACGCTCCACGGCTACCGGCACCGGCTCCGGATGCGCGAGTCGCTCGAACGCATCGCGGGCTGCCGGGCCGGACTGACCGACGTCGCCCTCGGCCTCGGATTCTCGAGTCACAGCCACTTCACCCAGGCCTTCCGGCAGGAATTCGGCGAGCGCCCCTCGCGGCTCCGCACCACCCTCCGCGCGGCGCCCGCCGACTGACGCTGCGCCCGCGATCGCAGGATTCTGGCAGCGTGGCGGACGGTCGCCCGTCTACGATCCGGCGGTATGGACCTGCGGCAGCTCTGCGCGATACTCGTGCTTCTCGCCACGATTTCTTCCTCGCGGCCGGTCGGTCAGACAGCCGATCCGCCGTCCACCCCGACCCTGGCCGAGGCGATTGGCCTCTTGCAGGGCGGTGACGCCCAGGGAGCCGCGCGAGCCCTGACGGCGATCACCCGACGGGAACCGCGGAACGGGCAGGCGTGGCGCCTCCTCGGGCAGGTGCAGCGGCAGCTCGAGCATGCCGACGCGGCTCTCGAGGCGTTGCAGCACGCGCTGGCCGTGGATCCGGACGTGCCGTCGCCGCTCTTCGGCATCGCGGTCGTCTACGCCGGCCTTCACGATGCGCGCCACGCGTTCGAGTATCTCGAGAAGGCCAGGGCCAGTCACCGGATCGACATGTCCCAGATCGAAGCCACGCCGGAGCTCGCGGCGCTGAAGAGCGATCCGCGATACGCCGCGCTGCTGCCCCGCCTCGAGGACTTCCAGCACCCGTTCGTCGAGCCGGTCTCCGTGCTGCGCGAATGGGATGGCGACGGTCCGGGCGATCAGTTCGGCTGGATCGCCCGGAACGTCGGCGACGTGGACGCTGACCGGGTGCCGGACGTCGTGACCTCGGCGCCGACCAGAGCCAACGCCGGCGCGAAGGCCGGACGCATCTACGTCCTCTCCACGCGGAGCGGCCGGACGCTCTGGACGGCCGACGGCCAGCCCGGTGACGAGCTCGGGACGGGCGTCGAGGGCGCGGGGGACACCAACGGCGACGGCGTGCCGGACGTCATTGCGTCCGCGCCGGGAGGCGGATACGCGCGCGTCTACTCGGGCGTCGACGGCAGGGTCCTCCTGACCCTGAACGCCGAGCGCAAGGACGACGACTTCGGCCGTCATGCCTCGGGCGTCGGCGACGTCAACGGAGACGGCTTCGCGGACGTCATCGTCGGGGCGCCGCGCCATGGCGCCGCTGGCAGCGGCGCCGGCCGCGCGTACGTCTATTCCGGCAAGGACGGCCGTGTGCTCCTGACCCTCGACGGCGAGCGGGCGGGGGACGCATTCGGCAGCGCGGTCGCCGGAGCGACCGACGGGAGCCACGTGCTCCTCCTCGTCGGGGCGCCCAAGGCGGGATCCGCGCACGCAGGCCGCACTTACGTGTACGACCGGCTCACCGCAAAACCGAAGTTCGTCGTCGAGGCCGACGTGACCGGCGCGGCGCTTGGCGCCATGTTCCTCTCAGTGCCCGGAGACGTCGACGGGGACGGAGTCCCGGACGTCTACGCGTCGGACTGGAGCAACCGGGCCAAGGGGCTCTCGACCGGCCGTGTCTACGTCCAGTCGGGAAAGGACGGCCGGCGCCTGCTCACGCTCACCGGAGAGACCGCCGGCGAGGGCTTCGGGACGAGCCCGTCGCTGGCCGGCGACGTCGACGGCGACGGCCGGGCCGACCTCATCGTCGGCGCGTGGCAGTACAGCGGCGCGGCGCCCGGCGCCGGGCGCGCCTATCTGTACTCCGGTCGCGACGGCCGTCTGCTGAAGACCTACACGAGCCGGATTCCAGGCGACACGTTTGGATTCGACGCCGTCACCATGGGAGACATCGACGGCGACGGGAAGGCGGACTTTCTCATCACCGCCGCGTGGAGCGGCATTCACGGCTACCAGTCCGGCCGGGTGTTCATCGTCTCGAGCGGCGTCACATTTTTTGGCTAGGAGCCTACCACCGTTGCTGCGGCATCCAAGTTCTCGAGCCTGCGAGCGGCCTCCAACTGATCGCGTCGATACGATGTGATAGCGGTACATCCATTGCGGCTGGACCGTTCGGCGAGAGGAGTACCAGATGCCCAGAGGACTGTCCGGCGCGCGGAAAACTCGATGCACTCCTACCAGTTGCGACAGATCGATCGTCCAACCCACAAGGCTTCGCCGAGACTTGGCAACCAACAGACCTTGGCAACCACACTCGAAATCGTCGGAGAAGGCGTCCGCGAGTCCCGCTGCAGCGCTTCGCCAGTCGTTCTGGGTACTCGCAGCGACCGGTTTCTTCACTTGCTCTCTCGTGCTAGGGTCAGCATCATCGGCACATGCTCAGTGTCCTCCGATACCCTCTGGTGGCGGCCAGTCGATCGATGGATCGGTTACACGGGTCGACAATTCTTGTCCAGTCACGTCTGGGAAGTACATCTTGAAGGGCACACAAACGCGAGTCGATATCCTCGCGACCGCAGACGGGTCGTGCCTGTGGATGCTCACGCAGTTGTGGCCTCCTCCGTTGCACTGCGTCCCGTGGGACAGTCCCACCAACCCGGAACAGCGGACCATCAACCACGGAAATGTCTTCGGCCTCGATTTGAATAACCCGACTCTACCGCAATGTGTATTTTCTTCCCAGCAACCAATACCAACACGTATTCGACTCCCACAACGCGAACACGACCGGGCCGAAAACATGGTCGCCGGTCCTTCCCGGCGACTACGACATCAGCTGGAACGCATGGATCAATAAGACCTCCTGCAATATCGAACCCGGGATGACCGACACGACGCTGGCCACGGTGCACGTGAGATCTGCGTTGCATATGGGGTTGCCAGCCGACGGTACACTTCGTGGTGGGTCAAGCCTTCCAAATGGTCCAGGCTACTATCAATACCGCGGAAGCGACCCGCAAGACACTGACGATTGGGGCGGTCCCGAAGCCATGAACCAGCTGATCGCTGACACCGGGGACGAGTGGTACCAGCTGCACGCCAGCCCGCGGATTAACGTGCTCGACATTAGTCGCCAGGGCGGCGGCCCTTTCCTGCCGCATGGCTCGCACCAGAACGGACTGGATGTCGACATCAGATACGTGCGCAATGATGGACAAGACGGGCCGCTGGACCTCGGAACGGAGTACCGATTCCTATAGCAGAGATCTCACGATTGAGCTGCTGAAGATGTTCGCATCATCAGGGATCGTCACTGCTGATCGCGTCAGAAGGTGAACCTATGCTGACATCCAAAAGTCTCACTCTGAGATTGCTCGGGGCTAGTGTGTTCAGCGTGGCTGTGTTGGCAAGTGCGGAGGTGGCCGATCGGTCGCCTTCGTATTACGCATACGTCAGTCAAAGGCACGCTGCATTCTTCATTCCTCTCGAAGCGCATGGCTCGCTCACGAGCCGTGACCTTCGGACCGGCGAGACCAGGACGCTGTACCGGGTGGAATCTTCTCAGCTCTTTGCCGTCAAGCCATCGCCTGGTGGCGACCGCATCGCGTTTCTTGAACGCATACTCAAGTACAACGTGAAGCCAGGAGAAGCGAACTTCACTGAAACGGTGTCGCAGGGCGGCGGTGCCAGCATTTCTGGCTTCGAGGACAGTGTGCTGCGAGTTCTCGATCTCGGAGGCTCAATGCGCGCCAGCGTGAATCAAGTTCGCGACTTCGCGTGGAGCCCAGACGGGAGCCACATCGTCCTTGCCACCGGTCGGTACGTTCGCCATTACGAGGGCTTTGCTGATACCGCGACTTGGCTGTTGGATCTATCGACCGGGACGAAGACGCGACTCGCTGATGGCGGCAACTACGTTACATGGCCTCAGTTCGATGGAAACATCTACATCTGGATAACGTCACCAGAGCGGTTTTCACATGTGAGGGTTGTGCGCGTGCTCATACCTGACGGGAGGCTGGAACCCACAGAGCTGAAGAGCATCTATTTCTCGCCGACGGGGACTTACTACTATCGACCGATCGCGGATGCTGGTCGGGAGGGCATCTTCCGAACCGCAGATCAAACCGAACTCAACGCGCCCGGTCTGACGGAGCTGTCGCCGTTCGAGCCGCTAGGCTGGAACCAAGAGAAGGACATTCTCTGGATTCGCGTCAATCAACGCCGTCGACCGGGCGGTCCAATTGAGCCGAGGGACGTGCTGTACGACGTCGGCAAGGACGCTGCGATGGAGATTGGCCAGGGCATTGTGGGCTGGGCGGGTGGATCGGGGATGTTGCGACAGGGTGTCGATGGGCCGGTAATGGAGCGCGTCCAGTGATTCCCTTGTCCCTATCCTGTGGTGCTCGGCGAACGTGTTGGCCGTAGCGGTGAGACGCGCGATCGGCGGTTCGGCTCTGCAAGTGTCCGACCTGCCAATCGCGTAGATAGGAAGGCTCTTCGCTGAAGTGAATGCACAGGTTTCGCGAGGTTGGGGCCTGTCAGCAAATACCTATGTGAATTGACTTGTACGTGCCGAGACGCCGTGGTACGGTGACGGCGTGTCGGTGGCTACGCTCCGCGCGAAACATGCGGCCCTGCGGGCGGTTTTCACCGAGCGCTCGCGGCGGCTGTGGGCGGCCACCGAGGCACGGGCACTGGGGTACGACGGCATCGCCGAGGTGGCGCGCGCGACCGGCCTGTCGCCGGCGACGATCAGCCGCGGGGCGGTGGAGTTGGACGGCCCCGGCGTGCCCCTGCCGCCGGACCGGGTCCGCAAGCCGGGTGCGGGACGCAAGCGGCCGACGAGGCATCACCCGACGATGCTGCGCGACCTTGACGCGCTCGTCGAGCCGACCGCGCCGGGCGATCCCGACTCGCCGCTTCGCCCTTAGCTCCCTCCAAGCTCCCTCTCCTGCGTCCCGGCGGGCGTCAGCTTGCCGGCGATTTCCAGCGCGAGGTCGCGCAGGTTTCCGGCGCTCTCGACGTTGCACAGGATGACGACCGCGGTCTTCCTGTCAGGCGAGCGCAGGAGATACGTCGTCCCGCCGGTCGCGCCGCCTGCGTGAGCCACCCAGCCCCGGCCCTGCGAGTCGGCGAACACCATCCACCCGAGCCCGTACTCGGTCTTGGTGCCGTCGGGCAGGACGTTCGCCGTGTACATCCTGGCGAGCGTCTCCGGCTTCAGGAGTTTTCCCTCGTCGAGCGCGATGTGGTACCGCGCGAGATCGCCGGCCGTCGAGATGATGCCGCCGCCGGCCCACTTGACGCTGAGGTCGGCGTAGGGGGCGTTGAGGACGCGCCCGGCCGGGCCGGCCTTCTCGTACTGCCGCGCGCGGTGCGGGACGATCTCGGGAGGATGCTCGAGGCGGGTCGCCGTCATGCCCGCCGGCGTCCAGATGTGCTCGCGCAGGTAGGCCTCGTAGGTCAGGCCGGACGCCTTCTCGACCACGCCGGCGAGCATGTTGAACGCGTAGGTTGAGTAGCTGTACTTCGTGCCCGGCGTGAAGAGGAGCGGGTCGTCCTTGAAGATCTCGATCGCCTTGGCGATTGAATCGTAGGAGACGGGATTGGCCATCTCGCCCAGCTTGTAATGCCGGATGCCCGAGGTGTGCGTCAGGATCTCCTTCAGCGTGATCGTCGTGTCGCCCTTCTTCGGAAACTCCGGCACCCACTTCTGGATGGGATCGTCGATCGAGACCAGCCCCTTCTCGACGAGCTGCATGACCGCCGTGGCGGCGAACGTTTTGGAGATCGACGCAATCCGGTAGACCGTGTCGGCGGTCGCGGGCACCTGGTTCTCGACGTCGGCGAGGCCAAATCCGGCGGTCCATGCCAGTTTGTCGCCGGCGACCGCGGCCACCGACAGGCCGGGCGCGCCCATGTGCTGGCGCGCCTCGTCGATGACGCGCCCGATGTCGGCAGGCGCCTGCGCCGCGATGTGCGCCGTCAGGATGGCAGCCGCGACGGCTGCAGCAATCGGGATGCGGCCGAGCCCCTTCACTCGCGTCATGATTTGGTCCTCGCGTCGAGAATCAGTTGGACGAGCCGCCCGAACTCGGCCGCCGACACCTGCCGGCCCGGCACGTCGGTGTCCACGCGATGGACGATGACGAGATCGAATGCCGGAATGACGAGGATGTAGTGGCCGCCTGCGCCGCGCGCCGAGTAGCTGTTGTCGGGAATCGTCGCCCCGGGAAGGTGTCGGCCGTTGGCCGCGACCCACCACAGGTACCCGTAGCCGCCCGACGGACCGGCGTCGGAATAGGACTTCGTGCTCTCCGCGACCCAGTCGGCCGGAATGACCTGACGTCCATTCCATTCTCCGTTGCGCAGGAACAGCAGCCCGAACCTCGCCATGTCCCTCGCCGTCAGCCGGAACGGATAGGCCGGGTACACCGAGTCGGGCCCGGTCACGTACGTGCAGTCGTCGATCCGGAAGTCCTCCATCCCGATGGGATCCGCGATCCGGGCCTTGAAGTCGCGGAACAGGTTTGTCTTGGTGAGGCGCTCGAACTCCGTGCCGAGGACGTTGAAGTCCCAGTTGTTGTAGTACCAGAACGTCCCGGGCGGATGGCTGCCGCGCGCCGGCCGGGCCGCCTTCATGCCCGCCGTTTCGTACAGCGCGGGATGATACACACCCGAGCGCGCCTCGATCAGGTCGTGGAGCGTCGCCTCCTTCTCGACCGCCGTGAGGGAGGGCTCGTTGTCGTCAACGCCCAACTCGGCCATCGTCTTGGCGAGGTCGACGTCGCCGGCCCGCACGTGGATGCCGTACAGGGCGCTCAAGAGGCTCTTGCGGATCGAGTGGATGTTGTAGCGCGTCTCGACGTTGCCCCATTCGTCGACGACCCGGCCGCCGGACACGATCATGACGGCCGCCGTCGAAATGGTCTTCGAGTAGTCCTGCGCGGCCGCGAGGGCGCTCTGCGACCAGCCGGCCGCCTGGACGTCGGCGACGCGCTCCCAGCGCTCGCCCGGAAACACCTGCGCGGGGGTGGAGGCCCCCGCCAGCACGACGAGGGCCAGCGCACAGACAAGGCCCGCGGTCAGCCGACGACGGCAAGCGCTCATCGTCATGGATCGTTCCCCTTACTGTTTGCGCGCGGAGGAGGCGGCGGCGGGAAGGACCACCCGACCCACGCCGTTGTCGAATTCGATCTCGGTTCCGAACGGCTTCGATCGCTCCGACACCTCGTCGATGACCGTCTTCGCCGTGGCGGCATCGGCCACCGCGGGCCGGCCCCGCTCGACCCGCGAGCCCCCGAAGCCGAGCGAGATGGGCTGCAATGTGATGGCGTCCAGCGCCCGGCCCCGCCACCGGACGGTCGCAATCATCGACCGCCACATGTCGCGGTCGGCGGGAAAGCTGCGCGTGTCGTGGTCCGATCGCGCATCGTCGAAATCCGCGACGCCGGCGAGCGGCCCGAGCTTGAGCGCCTGGTAGGCGTCGGTCGGCTGCTCCGCGACCAGGTCGTTCTCGAAGATGAAGTTGCCGACGCTGTAGAGAATGGGCCTGCCCTTGTAGAACTCGATGCCCCGCACGACGTGCGGGCCGTGGCCGACGAAGAGATCGGCGCCGGCGTCGATCATCGCGTGCGCGAACGACACCAGGAACTCGGCCGGCCGCGTGCGGTCGCCCGGCAGCCCCTCGTGCGCGTGAATGGTGACGATGACCCGGTCGGCCAGCCGCGATGCGTTCCGGACGACGGCGGCGATCGCCTCGACGTCCTCCGGTCGCGGTTCCGTGCGAATGGCGGCGTGGTCGCCCGCGACGAAGCGCCCGTTCAGGAAGCGCAGCTCCTGTCCGCCCGCCGGCGGCTTCAGCCCCAGGTCGCGCATCAGGCCGCGCAGCGCCTCGAGACGCTCCGGCGGCAGCTGGTAGGAGGTGGTGAACCGCAGGGGATTCAATCCCGGACGGCCGCGGATGGGACCGCGGGGACTGCCGGCCGGCGACTGCGGCGTGAAGGTGGAGGCGACCGAGACCAGCGCGACGCGTCCGCTCGGCGTCTCGAGGAAGTGCGCGGCGCGCGCCTCCTCCAGGTTCTCGCCGACGCCGGCCTGCACCAGGCCGGCGTCGTCGAGGTACTTGGTCGTCAGCCGCTGCGCCTCGACGCTGTAGTCGCCCGCGTGGTTGTTCGCGCGCGACACCATGTCGAATCCCATCCACGCCAGCTCCCTGGCGAGCTCGGGATCGCCGCGCATCCAGGTGCCCCCGCTCGCCGCCTGGGGATAGGGCTCGAAATCGTGCAGCAGCATCTCGAAGTTGGTGAACGCCGCGTCGGCGCCGCGGACCAGGTCGACGAGCTTCAGGAATCCGGGATCGTGGTCCACCGTCAGCTTGCGCGTGATGATCGAGTCGCCGGCGAGGGCCAGGGTGAAGGTGCCTTCGGCGGGGGCCGTGCGCGGGGTCTGCGAACGGAGAGGAACGGCTGACGCGAGAGCGACGAAGAGCGCCGTGATCGGGATGGAGCGCAGTCGCATGAATGCGTCCTCCTTGGAAGGGCTGGACGGCCGGTGGGGCAAGCGGAGGGCGGGCGGGACTGGCAGCCGGTCCCACCCACCCTCTCCGCCGCCCGATCCGTCCGGCCTAGAAGCGGAACACGAACGTAGCCTGCAGCGCGCGCGCTGCCTGCTGGTTGCGGAACTGCAGATAGTTCGGGTTGAACACCTCGCTTGCGCCGTTGTAGTTGTACTGCGTGTAGTTGCCGGCGTTCAACAGGTTGAAGAGGTTCGCCGCGACCTCGACCTCCCGCGTCCCGCCGAGCGGCACCTTCTTGCCGACCTTGAGGCCGACCGTCTGCACCGCAGGCGCCTGCACCTGGCCATCGCCCCGCGTCGAAAACACGAAGCGCTCCCGCGTGCTGAGCGGGTTGCGCGCGGTGGTGCCGTTGGCCAGCCTGAAGGTCGCCGGGCCGAACGCCGCCAGCGCCGGATCGCCGACCGGCAACGCGTCGACGATCGCTCCGGACCACGGACCGGCCTCGATCGTGTAGCTGGCCGCCAGTGTAATCCCGTACGGCGCGAGATAGGTGCCGCCGAAGTTCAGACGGTACTTCTGCCAGGTCGGGCCGTAGGTGAGGGTGTTCGTGCCGAAGGCGAGCGGCAGGCTGTCGTCCTCGTTGTTCCCACGCGGCTGGTACAGCAGCTTGTCGTTCGGAAACGCCGACGGCTGGATGAATTTCGCCGGATCGTGCGGGTTCCAGTCGCCCGAGATGTGCTGCCACTGGCGGTTGATGCCGGCGATCAGCTGGAACCCGTGCGACATGTTCTTGGTGATCGTGATCTCCAGGGCCGTGTAGTTCAGCTCGCTCCAGGAATTGTTGGTCTGCTGGTAGATGGCTCCCTGGTTCGGGTCAATCGCGCCGAAACCGCCGAACGGCTGGTTCGGTCCGCTCGGGTAGATGCCGTTGATCTCCAGGCGGGCGTACGTGTCCTTGTAGGCGCGATGGATGCCGGCCACGTCGATCCCGATCTGCGCCGGCAGCTGCTTGCGGAATCCGAGGATGAACTCGTCGACGTACGGCTGGTGGAGGTTGGGGTCGAAGAGATACGGGGCGATCGTCGGCGTCGTCGCGACGTTCGGAATCACCGTCTCGAAGACGCCGTCGCCATTGTTGTCGTACTCGTCACGGCCGCCCACGCGGCTGCTCGCGCCGAACGTCGTCACCGCGTCGCGGCCCATCATCTGCTCGCCCTCGCGGACGTAGCTCCCGCGCAGCACGTTGCGGGCATCCTTCGTCACGAGGTACGAGAAGCCGAAGCGGGGCTGAACGATGTGGGAGTTCTCCCGGGTGATGTCGAAGATTTTGTCGAACCGCTTGACGAAGTCGAACCGCACCCCGAGGTTCGTCGTGAGCCGGTCGTTGGGCCGCCAGTTGTCCTGCGCGTAGAACGCCCAGTCGCGATCGCGCGCCGCGCGCGTGGTGAGCTGGAGCTGATCGACGTACTGCTGGTGGAACGGCGCGGTGCCCGCCGACGGGTTGTTCGGATCGACGAGCCGCCGCTCCTCCTCGATGAACCCGTTGTTCACGTAGAAGGTCGTCTGATCGTAGGTACTCCGCGGCTCGGCGAAGAAGCCGGTCTGCATCTCGTGCGACCCGCCCCACCCGTCCTTGTAGTACGTGACGTCGCCGCGCAGCGTGATGAGCGAGGCCGGCTGGTAGGTCCCCTGTCCGTCGACGAGGTTGCCGCCTTCGGCCAGCGAGCCGCTGCCGGTCATCACACCGCCCTGAATCGTCGCGCCCTGGTGATAGATCGTGTAGGGCCCCGAGGCGCTGTAGTCCGCGTACGTGCTCTTGTCGTTGCCGCTCTTGTCGTTGTACGAGGCGAGGAAGGTCGTCGTCACCCGGTTGTTCCACGCCGACGTGAGCTTCACCCCGTAGAGCGACCCGCCGGTCGAGTTGAGCTGCGCGCGCGTGAAGTGGTACTCCCGATCGCCGGTGAGCTTCGTCCGATCGTGCTGGTAGAAGGCGGCCAGCTCGTGGAGCGGCGTCAGCTTGGCCGTCACCTTGCCGTACGGCTGCCAGCTGTCGGACGTGTTGTTGAACAGCGCCAGGCCCGGATTGAAGGCCTGCAGCCATTTCACGTTGTCCGCCGTTCGGCTGATGCCGCTCTCGCTCTGCGCGCGCCGGACCGAGCCGAAGAACCAGATGGCGTCCCGCTTCACCGGGCCGCCGAGGCCGCCGTCGAACTGCCGCACGTACGCGGTCGTCGGCGTTCCGGGACTGTCCGGATGGCAGCCCGGGCTCGCCGAGCAGTTCGCGACGTTGTCGGCGTTCCAGGAGAAGGGCTGGTAGGCGTAGGCGGCCGAGCCCTTGAACGTGTTGCCGCCGCTCTTGGTGATGACGTTGATGTTCAGGCCCGTGCCCATCGGCGCGGATGCGTCGACGCCGCCCGTCTTCACCTGCACGTCGTCCACCATGTCGGCGCCCATCGAGACGTAGGTGACCTGCGCGTCCTGGTAGTTCGAGGCAATGGCGCCCTCGAGCTGGATCACGTGCGCAAAGTGCTCCGTCGCGTGGCCGTAGTACACCATCCGTCCGCTGCCATCGTCGAAGGGCCGGGAGTGGACGCCGGGAGTGAGCTCGAGAAAGTCGCTCCAGTTCCTGCGCGCCTGAATCGGCATTTCGCGCTGGAATTCGCCCGAGATGTTCAGCACGTTGCTGGGTTTGCTGACCTCCAGCATCGGCGATTCGCCCGAGACGGTGATCGTCTCCGACAGCGCACCGATCTTCATCGTGACGTCGACCTGGAAGTTCGCGCCGCCTCGCAGGAGGATGCCCTCGCGCTTGAAGGTGGCGAACCCCGAGAGCTCCGCCGTGACGGTGTAGGTCCCCGGGGGCAGGTTGATGAGGCGGTAGTACCCGTTGGCGTCACTGACCCCGGTGGCCGGCTGGATTAGCGCCGGACTCGTGGCGGTCACCGAGACGCCGGGCAGCGCGCCGCCCTGTTCGTCGGTGACGGTTCCGCGGAGGCTGCCCTGGCCGGTCTGGGCCAGAGCCGCCGAGGCGACGATGGTGGCTGCACACGTGAGAAGGAGCACCTTGCGGATCATCTCGAGCCCTCCCGAAAGAAGATCGATGATCGACGGCGTTCCGAATGGTGGTGGCGAATTGTAAGAGGGCCGTTGGTGCGGAGACGACTTGTTTGCACCAATATTTCGCCACGTCCGATCTCGATTCGGGTTGTTGGATTGCGGCCGGGTCAGTCGCGCAGACACCGCCGACTCGGCCGTATCGGGCAGCAGCCGGGCGTTATCGGGTCGCAGCCGGGAAAGACGCGGGATCCGCCGGCGAGCGACCAGCTCGCCGGCGGCAGGTGGCACTGCGCCCGCGCCGCTAGAAGCGCACGACGGCGGTCATCTGCAGAGCGCGCGCCGGCTGCTGGCTGCGCAGCTGCAGGAAGTTCGGGTTGTAGGCCTGGTTGGCGCCACTGTACGTGTACTGGTTGAAGTCACCTGCGTTCAACAGGTTGAACAGGTTCGCCGCGAGCTCGACCTCCCGCGAACCGGCAAACCGTACCTTCTTGCCGACCTTGAGCCCGAGCGTCTTGATGGCCGGCGCCTGCGCCTGGCCATCGCCCCGAGTCGGGTAGACGAAGCGAATCCGGGTCGCCAGTGGATTCGCCTGGCTGACGCCGGTGGAAGAAACGACCGTCCCCGGGCCGAACACGGCGAGCGACGGGTCGTCGGCCGGCAGGCGATCGATGATCGCGCCGGACCAGGGGCCGGCCTGGACGGTAAAGCTCGCCGCGAGGTCGATGCCGTAGGGCCCCGACCAGCTGCCGCCGAATCGCATCGAGTACTTGCGCCACGTCGGCCCATAGCTGAGATTAGTGTTCGTCGCGAGGCTGTTCTCCTCGTTGTTGCCACGCGGCTGGTAGATCAGCCGGTTGTTGGGAAACGCATCGGGCTGGATGAACCGCGCCGGATCGGTCGGATTCCAGGTCCCGCTGATGTGCTGCCACTGGCGGTTGATGCTCGCCAGCGCCTGGAAGCCGTGCGACATGTTCTTGCTGACCGTCACTTCGACTGCCGTGTAGTTCAGCTTGCTCCAGGTGTTGTTCGTCTGCCGGTAGACGATGCCCTGGTTGGGATCGACCTTCCCGAAGCCGCCGAACGGCTGGTTGGGGCCGTCGGGATAGAAGCCGTTGATGTCGTAGCGCGCGTAGGTGTCGTTGTAGACGCGGTGAATGCCGGACACGTCGAAGGCCGTCTGCCACGGGAGCTGCTTCCGGAAACCGAGGATGTACTCATCGACGTACGGCTGGTGCAGGTTCGGATCGAACTGATCCTGCGCGAGGTCGGTGGCTGTGATCGCCGGCTGCACGATCTGTCTCTCGAACACGCCGTCGCCGTTCGCGTCGTACAGATCGGTCGTCGTGTACCAGTTGGTCGAACCGAACGTCGTGATGGCGTCGCGGCCCATCATCTGCTCGCCCTCCCGCCCGTAGCTGGCCCGAAGGACGTTGCGGGCATCGGCGGTCACCAGGTACGAGAAGCCGATGCGCGGCTGGACGATGTGGGAGTTCTCCCGCGTGATCTTGAAGAGATTGTCGAATCGCTTCACGAAGTCCAGGCGGACGCCCACGTTCGCGGTGATGCGCTCGGTCGGCTTCCATCCGTCCTGCACGTAGAAGGCCCAGTCGCGGTCGCGCGCCGCGCGCGTGGTGACGTCGAGCGGCGAGACGATCTGCTGGTGGAAGGGCACGGTGCCGACCGAGGGGTCGTTCGGGTCGATCTGGCGGCGCTCCTCGTAGATGAACCCGTTGTTGACGAAGTGCTCCTGGGAGTCGTAGTGACTGCGCGGCTCGCCGAAAAAGCCGGCCTGCAGCTCGTGGGAGCCGATCCAGCCGGTCTTGTAGTAGGTCAGGTCGCCGCGGATCGTCATCAGGGAGGCCGTGCTCGTGCTCTGCGACCCGGTGTCGATGTTGCCGCCCTCGGCCAGGAGCCCCGTGCCGCGGACGACGCCGCCCGACAGGAAGGCGCTCTGGTGATAGTCGATCTCGGGCCCTGACTTCACGTAGCCGTCATAGGTGCTGAGGTCCGAGCCGCCCTTGTCGTTGTACGAGAGGAGGATGGTGGAGGTGAGGTTCTTGCCCCACAGGGACGTCAGCTTCGCGCCGTACAGCGAGCCTCCGGTCGAGTACACGACAACCGGGTCGTAGTGGTACTCACGATTGCCGGTCGCGCGGAGCCGGTCGCGCTGATAGAAGACGGCGAGCTGCTGGTTGGGGTTGATCTGCGACGTCACCTTCACGTACGGCTGCCAGCTCTTGGTCGTGTTGTTGAACGAATTGAACGCGCCGCCCGGCGAGAACGCGTTCAGGTTCTGGACCTCGCGCGCCGTGCGGCTGATGCCGCTCTCGAGATTCGCCCAGCGCAGCGAGCCGAAGAACCAGATCTTGTCCCGCCTGAGGGGACCGCCCAGCCCGCCGTCGAACTGGTTCACCTGCGAGGTGGTCGGCGTGCCGGCGAAGTTGCCCGACCCGGACTTCACGTTGTTCCCGTTCCACTTGAAGGGCTGGTAGTCGTAAGCGCCCGATCCCTTGAAGGTGTTGCCGCCGCTCTTGGTGATCACGTTGATCGCGAGGCCCGTGCCCATCGGCGACGAGGCGTCCACCCCGCCGGTCTTCACCTGGATGTCGTCGACCATGTCGGCGTTCATCCCGACGTAGGTCACCTGGGCATCGTTGTAGTTGCTGGCGATCGCGCCCTCGAGCTGGATCACGTGGGCGAAATGTTCCGTCGCGTGCCCGAAGTAGACCATGCGCCCGCTGCCATCGTCGAACGGCCGGGCGTTCACGCCCGGCGTCAGCTCCAGGAAGTCGCTCCAGTTCCGGCGGGCCTGAATCGGCATCTCCCGCTGGAAATCGCCGCTGATGTTGAGGACGCTGGCCGGCTTGGTGACCTCCAGCATCGGCGACTCGCCCGAGACCGTCACCGTCTCCTGCAGCGCGCCGATCTTCATCTGGATGTCCACCTGGAAGTTCGAGCCGGCGCGAAGGAGAACGCCTTCGCGCTTGAACGACGAGAACCCGGCCAGCTCCGCGCTGACCGTGTAGGTTCCGGGCGGAAGGTTGATCAGCCGATAATAGCCGCTGGCGTCGGTGACGCCGACCACCGGCTGAATCAGCGCGGGGCTCGTGGCGGTGACGGTCGTACCGGGCAGGGCGCCGCCCTGCTCGTCTTTGACGTAGCCCCGGAGGCTGCCGGCCCCCGTTTGCGCATTGACGGTTGAGGCGGCGACAAGAACGGCGAGAGCGACCCCGGCGATTCGCGACATGTCGGTCCCCCTTTGCGGTTGACGACGGTTGGGTCCAGGGCTTACCGGAACTCAGGGCGTGTTTATAGCAGCATGATGCGTTGAACTCAAAGTGAATTTCATTTGGATTCAAATAGACGAGCTGCCGCTGGCTGTCAGGAGGGCAGATTGGGACCAACGGCCGCGGAGGTCCGCATCGATTCAGGAATAACTCATCGATGACGGCTCTTGTGTCATACTTTGACATATACAGTCTATTATTGACTCTTCATCGGCTATGAAACATCGCTGGCGCGCGACATTCGGCCTTCTCCTTCTCATCAACGGTCTCCCGTTGCCCGCCGCCCACGCCCAGACGCGCCGTCCGATGACGCTCGTGGACCTGGTGGGCCTGTCGCGGCTGGTCGACCCCGAGCTGTCGCCCGACGGCACGCGCCTCGTCTTTCAGGTCAACACGACCGACTGGAAGGCCGACCGGCGCGTCCCGCACCTGTGGCTCCAGCCGATCGGCGGCCAGGCCTCCCAGCTCACCTTCGGATCGAGCGGGGAGTTCTCGGCGCGCTGGTCGCCCGACGGGAAGACCGTGCTGTTCCTGACGCGCCGGAACGGTTCCGACACGCAGATCTACCTGCTGTCAGCCGACGGCGGCGAAGCACGCCAGCTCACGCATCACGACACGAGCGTCTCGCAGCCGGCGTGGGCGGCCGACGGATCCGCCGTCTACTTCGTCGCGAGCGATCCGGAATCGGCCGACGAGCGCGAGCGCGGCCGGACCAGAGACGACGTGTACGCGTTCGAGCAGGACTTCCACCAGCGTCAGCTCTGGAAGGTCGTCGTCTCGACCGGCGCCGAAGAGAAGGTGACCGAGGGCGCGACGTCGGTTCTGGCGTACAGCGTGTCGCGCGACGGCAGGTCGATCGCGATGGAGCGCGGGCCGAGTCCCCTCTCGGGTGATGACTGGCGCGGCGAGGTATGGGTGATGGACGCCGACGGCACCGCCGCGCGCGTCCTCACGCACAACGACGTCGAGGAGCGCGAGGCGGAGCTGTCGCCGGACCGGCGCCAGGTGCTGTTTCTGGCCGACGCGAACCAGCAGTTCGAGCCGTACTACACCAGCACGATCTTCCTCGCGCCGGCCGACGCCAGCGCGCCCGCACGGCTCCTGCTGCCCGACTTTCCCTACGAGATCCAGCACGCGTCCTGGTCGCCTGACGGCCGGACGATTCTGGCGGTCGCCAACATGGGCGTCCACACGGAGATCTTCCGGATCGACGTCACCGAGCGCCGCGCCACGCAGCTCACCGACGGCCGGCACACCATCCCAGACGCACCGGCGCCGTTCACCTGGAGCGTCGTTCCGGGCGCGGGAAAGATGGTCTTTCAGCTCGACGAGCCGACCCGCCTCGGCGACGTCTGGACGCTGGCCGTCGACGACCGCGGGCCCGGCCCGTCGACCACGCTGACGCGCGTCACCGGGTTCTACGACTTCCTCGAGCGCGACTTCGAGATTCCGCGCCAGGAGAAGATCGACTGGAAGGGCGCCGACGGCACGAGGGTCGAGGGCATCCTGATCTATCCGCTCGGCTATCGTCCCGGCACGCGGTACCCGCTCGTCGTCGAGCTGCACGGCGGGCCGATCGACTCCGACAAGTTCTCCTTCTGGACGTGGGTGGACTACCCGCAGGTGCTCGCGGCGAAGGGCTACGTCGTGCTGCGGCCGAACTATCGCGGCAGCAGCGGGTACGGCAACGCGTTCCTGCGCGACATGGTCGGCCACTACTTTCACAACGCGCCGCTCGACGTCGTGGCGGGCGTCGACGCGCTCGTGAAGCAGGGGCTCGCGGATCCCGATCGGCTGGCTGTCGCCGGGTTCAGCGCGGGCGGCCATCTGGCGAACAGGCTGATTACCATGACGGATCGCTTCAAGGCGGCCGCCTCGGCGGCGAGCGCCGCGGACTGGCTGTCGCTCTACGGCGAGACCGACGAGCGCGCCTGGCGCACGGCCTGGTTCGGCGGCACCCCCTGGCAGAAGAACGCGCCGATCGACGTCTACTGGAAGGAGTCGCCGCTGAAGGACGTCGCGAACGTGAAGACGCCGACGGTCTTTCTCTCGGGCGAGAACGACACGCGGGTCCCGATGTCGCAGCAGGTGCAGATGTACCGCGCGCTGAAGGCGAACGGCGTGGCCACGAGGCTCTGGGTGGCGCCGCGCGAGGGGCACAACTGGGTGGGTCTCAGACACCAGCTCGCGAAGGGGAACATCGAGCTCGCGTGGATCGAGCGCTACGTCATGGGCCGCGCGTACACGCCCGAGAAGGCGCCGGCCGACAACGACCACGCGCGATCGAGGTCCTGAACCAGAGGCGGCGGGGCGCGCGTTTCGAGCGGGTGATCGGCCGGGCGCCGGTCGATGTGAAATCTTTCACAAAATTATGATCGCCTTCCGGTCCCAAAAGAAGTAAGCTCCCTACTCAGTCGTTCGGCGGCGTGTTTCCTCTGGTCGGAACCCTCCGCTCGTGTTGCGGTTCGGGAGGCCTCAGCCGCCCGGGTGCACCGGCGCCCGGGACCTTCCGGCCTGGCGCGACTCGTGTCCTCGCCAGGCCTGCCTGCGGCGCTGCTCCCACCGCTCCGTTGCGACCGCCGCCCGACTCGTACCGATGTCGCAGATTTTTCATCGCAGTGCGAACACGATCGCCAGGGTCAGCATCTTCGGGGCGGTCTTCTTCATCGCCGGGCTGTTGGGGTTGTTCGAAACGGTCAATCGATCGCCCTGGGTCACCGACGCCCGCGTCGCCCGCGAACAACCGATCCAGTTCAGCCACGAGCGTCACGTCGCCGGCAACGGCATCGACTGCCGCTACTGCCACACCTCGGTCGAAGACTCCTCGTTTGCCGGGCTGCCGCCGACCAAGACCTGCATGAACTGCCATTCGCAGATCTTCTCGAACAGCCCGTTCCTCGAGCCCGTGCGCGCCAGCTTCCGCACCGGGCAGTCGATTGAGTGGACGCGGGTGCACGATCTGCCCGACTTCGTGTACTTCAACCACAGCATCCACCTCAGGAAAGGCATCGGCTGCACCACATGCCACGGCCAGGTCGACCGCATGCCCCTCATGTGGCAGACCGAGTCGCTCCAGATGGAGTGGTGCGTCAACTGCCACCGGCACCCCGAGGACTACGTCCGGCCGCGCGATCAGGTCTTCAGCGTCAACTACGCGCCGCCCGCAGACCAGCCCGAGCTCGGCAAGCGGCTGGTCGCCGAGTACCAGATCCAGAAGCTGACCAGCTGCTCCACCTGCCACCGATGAGCACCGATCCTTCCCCGAAGTTCTGGCGCACGATCGACGAACTGGCCGACGATCCGGCGTTCCATTCCGAGCTGTGCCGGGAATATCCGTCGCAGGCCGAAGCCATCATCGACCCGGTTCAGCGCCGCACGTTCCTGAAGCTGATGGGCGCCTCGCTCGCGCTGGCCGGCTTCAGCGCCTGCACGCGCCAGCCGGCCGAGAAGATCGTGCCCTACGTGCGGCAGCCCGAGGAGATGGTGCTCGGCAAGCCGCTCTTCTTCGCGACGGCCATGCCGCTCGGCGGCGTCGCCGCCGGCCTCCTCGTCGAAAGCCACGAGGGCCGGCCGACGAAGGTCGAGGGCAACCCCCAGCATCCCGGCAGTCTCGGCGCTACCGACGTGTTCGCGCAGGCCGCGACGCTGCAGCTCTACGATCCCGATCGCGCCCAGACCTTGACGCACCTCGGCGACATCCGTCCGTGGTCGTCGTTTCTCGGCGCGATGCGCGCCGTGCTGACCGCGCAGCAGCCGCTCAAGGGCGCCGGACTCCGGGTGCTCACCGAGTCGGTGTCGTCGCCGACACTGGCGGCCCAGATCCGCGACCTCATGGCGGCGTATCCCTCGGCGCGCTGGCACCAGTGGGACCCCCTCAGCCGCGACACGGTGCGCGCCGGCGCCCGACTCGCGTTCGGCGAGGACGTCGAGACCCAGTACCGGATCGATCAGGCCGACGTCATCCTTTCCCTCGACGCCGACCTTCTCGCCTCGGGGCCGGGCTCCCTGCGCTACGCGCGCGAGTTCTCGCGGCGCCGCAGGCCGGACGAGGCCGAGCGCATGAGCCGCCTGTACGCGCTCGAGTCGATGCCGACCTCCACGGGATCGAAGGCCGACCACCGGTTGACGCTTCGACCGAGCGAGGTGGCGTCCGCGGCCCGCCGGATCGCCGCGGCGGTCGGCGTCGCCGACGCGGGCGCTGCCGCGCCGGCGGGGACGAGCGCTCGCCTCGACAAGTGGATTCGTGCCATCGCCGCCGATCTGCAGGCGCACCGCGGCTCGAGCCTCGTGGTGGCCGGCGACGGCCAGCCGCCGGTCGTCCACGCGCTCGCGCATGCGATGAACGCCTCGCTCGGCAACGTCGGCAGGACCGTCGTCTACACCGACCCGGTGGAGGCCGAACCGGTCGATCAGGTGTCCTCGATCAGGGAGCTCGTCGCCGACATGAACGCCGGCAAGGTGGACGTGCTCGTCATCCTGGGCGGCAATCCCGTCTACACGACGCCGGCAGACCTGAAGTTCGGCGACGCGCTCGGCAAGGTCGGCCTGCGCGTGCATCTGAGCCAGTTTCACGACGAGACCTCGGTGCTCTGCCACTGGCAGGTGCCGGAGGCGCACTTCCTCGAATCGTGGAGCGACGCGCGCGCGTACGACGGGACCGTCTCGGTCATCCAGCCGCTCATCGCGCCGCTGTACGACGGCAAGTCGGCGCACGAGGTGCTCGCGGCGATGAGCGACCACCCGGAGCGGTCGGCCTACGACACGATCCGCACGTTCTGGAACGCCCAGCTCAAGGACGGCGCGGTGTCGCCGCGGCTGGTGCCGTTCTCCTTCGCGACGCCGGCCGCCGAAGCGGCTGGCGGTTCCGCGCGCGGAGCGTCGGCCGCCCGCCAGGGCACCGCGTCACCGGGACGCCAGAGGCTCGGTCCGGGCGGCGCGACCACCGCCGCGCCGGCCAACGCCCGGGTGATGCCGGAGGTGCCGCCGCAGCCGTCGGGCGGGCAGGCGCTCCAGCCGGACTTCGACGGGCGCTGGCGCCGCTGGCTGAACGACGGCTTCATCGCGGGCACGGCGTATCCGGTCCGTCAGGTCGCGCTCAGGACCGGCGCGCTGGCGGCGGCCGCCCCGTCCGACGCGCCGGCAGCCGGCGGCCTCGAGATCCTCTTCAGGAACGATCCGTCGGTCCTCGACGGCCGCTACGCCAACAACGGCTGGCTGCAGGAGCTGCCCAAGCCGATCACGAAGCTGACGTGGGACAACGCGGTCCTGCTGAGCCCCGCCACCGCGGCGCGGCTGAAGCTGGGCGGCTCGCCGGCGATCCAGGGCGGCGAGCACGGCCAGATCAGGAGCGACGTCGTCGAGCTGCGGCTTCGGAACCGGACGGTCCGCGCGGCCGTCTTCGTCGTCGCCGGCCATCCCGACGACACGGCCACGGTGCACCTGGGATACGGGCGCACGCGCTCGGGCCAGATCGGCACGGGCCCGGGCTTCGACGCCAACGCGATCCGCTCCATCGACGCGCCGTGGGCCGACCGGGGCCTGGAAATCGTCAACACCGGCGACATCTATTCCCTCGCGTGCACGCAGTACCACCACCTGATGGAGGGACGCGGGCAGATTCGCGCCGTGACCCGCGAGGAGTGGCTCAAGGATCCGAAGTCGGTCACCGAAGGCGACGAGACGCCGCCCCGAAGCGACACGCTCTATCCCGAGTTCGTCTACGCCGGCTACAAGTGGGGCATGGCGATCGACGTCAACGCCTGCATCGGGTGCAACGCCTGCGTCGTCGGGTGCCAGGCGGAGAACAACATCCCGGTCGTCGGCAAGGACCAGGTGATGCGGGCGCGCGAGATGCACTGGATCCGGGTCGACACGTACTACCGCGGGCCGCTCGAGCAGCCCGAGACGTTCTTCCAGCCGGTGCCCTGCATGCAGTGCGAGAACGCGCCGTGCGAGGTGGTCTGTCCGGTCGGGGCGACGGTGCACAGCGCCGAAGGCCTCAACGACATGGTCTACAACCGCTGCGTGGGCACGCGCTACTGCTCGAACAACTGTCCCTACAAGGTGCGGCGGTTCAACTTCCTGCTCTATTCGGACTGGACGACGGCCAGCCTGAAGCTGGTGCGGAACCCTGACGTCACGGTCCGGAGCCGCGGCGTGATGGAGAAGTGCACGTACTGCGTGCAGCGCATCAACGCCGCGAAGATCGAATCGGAGCGCGAGGATCGGAAGATCGTGGACGGCGAGATCCAGACCGCCTGCCAGGCCGCGTGCCCGACCGAGGCGATCGTGTTCGGCGACCTGAACGACCCGAAGAGCCGCGTCGCCCGGCTCCAGGCCGAGGTTCGGAACTACTCGCTGCTCGGCGAGCTGAACACGCGTCCGCGCACCACCTACCTGGCGGCCGTGCGGAACGCGAACCCCGAGCTCGGTGAAGAAGCGTCGTGACCGAGATGGAAGACAGCCTCAAGGTCCCGTCCGATCCGAGTCAGGCGGTCGTCGGCACCGGCGCGCCGCCGATCATCGCGCCGGGCTATACGTTCGGGTCGGTCACCGACAAGATCAGCTCCATCGTCCTCACGCGGAAGACGCCGGTCGGATGGTGGCTCGGCTTTCTCGTGAGCTTCGGCATCCTGAACGTCCTGCTGATCACGATCGGCTATCTGCTCGTGAAAGGCGTGGGGATCTGGGGCGTGAACATCCCGGTCGGCTGGGGGTTCGCGATCGTCAACTTCGTCTGGTGGATCGGGATCGGCCACGCCGGCACCTTGATCTCGGCGATCCTCCTCCTCCTGAAGCAGAGCTGGCGGACCTCGATCAACCGGTTCGCGGAGGCGATGACGCTGTTCGCCGTGGCGTGCGCGGGCCTCTTCCCGCTGCTCCACACCGGGCGGCCGTGGCTGGCCATCTACTGGCTCTTCCCGTATCCGAACACGATGGGGGTGTGGCCGCAGTTCCGCAGCCCGCTCATCTGGGACGTCTTCGCGGTCTCGACGTACGCGACCGTGTCGCTGCTGTTCTGGTTCGTCGGTCTGATCCCCGACCTGGCGACGCTGCGCGACCGGTCGCAGTCGCGCGTGGGCCGCGTCGTCTACGGAATCCTCGCGATGGGCTGGCGTGGATCCGCGCTCCACTGGCACCGCTACGAGACGGCGTACCTGCTGCTCGCCGGGCTGGCGACGCCGCTGGTCATCTCGGTGCACACGGTGGTCAGCTTCGACTTCGCGATCGCGATCCTGCCCGGGTGGCACACGACGATCTTCCCGCCGTACTTCGTGGCGGGCGCCATCTACTCGGGCTTCGCCATGGTGCTCACGCTGGCGATCCCGATCCGCGCGGTCTACGGGCTCGAGGACTTCATCACGATGCGTCACCTGGACAACATGGCCAAAGTGATGCTCGCCACCGGCCTGATCGTGGCGTACGGCTACGCGACCGAGATGTTCGTAGGGTGGTACTCGGCGGACAAGTTCGAGCTGTTCGTGCCCTTCAACCGGATGACCGGCCCGTACGCGGTGGCGTACTGGTCGCTCATCCTGTCGAACGTCGCCTCGCCGCAGCTCCTCTGGTTCAAGCGGGTGCGGCAGAACGTGCCGCTGCTCTTCGTCATCGCCATCGTCGTCAACATCGGCATGTGGCTGGAGCGGTTCGTCATCGTCGTCACGAGTCTGCACCGCGACTTCCTGCCCTCGTCGTGGGGCATGTACCAGCCGACCTTCTGGGACTGGAGCACGTTCATCGGCACGATCGGCCTCTTCCTCACGCTGCTGTTCCTCTTCCTCCGGTACCTCCCGATGATCTCGATCGCCGAGATGCGCGCGATGCTGCCGGAGGCGCGGGTGAGCGACGCCGCAGAGTAATGGCTGTCGTATGACCACCACCACCCCGACCATCTACGGCCTGCTGGCGGAATTCGACGACCCGAACGCGCTGGTCGCCGCCGCGCACCGTGCGTACCACGAGGGGTACCGGCGCATGGACGCGTACTCGCCGTTCCCGATCGAGGAGCTGCACGAGGCGCTCGGGAAGCACGACACCAAGCTGCCGTTGATCGTCCTGCTCGGCGGCATCTTCGGGTGTCTCGGCGGGTACGGGCTGCAGGTACTGGGTGTCGGCGATGGCCTACCCGATCAACGTCGGCGGCAAGCCGTTCCACTCGTGGCCGGCGTTCATCCCGGTCACCTTCGAGTGCACGATTCTCGCGGCCGCGATCTCGGCCGTGCTCGGCATGCTCGCACTGAACGGGCTGCCGCAGCCGTATCACCCGGTGTTCAACGTGCCGCGCTTCGCGCTGGCGAGCCGCAACCGGTTCTTCTTGTGCGTCGAGGCGCGCGACGAGAAGTTCGATCTCGAGGCGACGCGCCGCTTCCTCGAGACCTTGAGCCCGCGGGAGGTCACGACCGTTGCCGAGTAGGCCTGCCGTCTCCGTGCGGCGGTGGGTGACCCGCGCGGGCATCCTGGCGGTCGTCTGCGCGACCGCCGCCGGCTGCCGTCAGGACATGCACGATCAGCCGAAGTACATCCCGCTCAGGCAGTCGACCTTCTTCGGCGACGAGCGCTCGGCGCGGCCGCTGGTGGCCGGCACCGTGGCGCGCGGGCACCTCAACGACGACCCGCTGCTCTACACCGGCAAGGTCAACGGCCAGGACGCCGACGTGTTCCCGTTTCCGGTCACGGCCCAGGTCATGGCGCGCGGGCAGGAGCGCTTCAACATCTATTGTTCGCCGTGCCACGGTCGGACCGGCCTCGGCGACGGCATGGTGGTGCGCCGGGGCTATCGCCGGCCGCCGGCCTATGCCGACGATCGGCTCATGAAGGCGCCGGTGGGGCACTTCTTCGACGTGATCACGAACGGGTTCGGCGCGATGCCCGACTACGCCGCCCAGATCGGGGTCGGCGATCGCTGGGCCATCATCGCCTACATCCGGGCGCTGCAGCTGAGCGAGCACGGGACGGTCGGCGACGTGCCGCCCGCCGAGCGCGGCACGCTGGACCAGACGCCCGCGACCAGGAAGTAGCGGCGACAGCCACGAAGTGGACCGATGCTGAATCAGACGGCCGACCAACTCATCCCGGACCTCGCGCGGCACCAGCGGACGCTGCTGGTCGCCGGAGGGGCAGGCGCGCTGGCCTCGCTCGCCGGGCTCGTCCTCGACCCGTCGCAGTTCTTCCAGTCCTACCTGCTGGGCTACATGTTCGTGCTCGGCTTCGCGCTCGGGTGCCTGGCGCTCGGCATGGTGCACCAGCTCTCGGGAGGCGCCTGGGGCGTGGTGATCCGCCGGACGGTCGGCGCGGCCTCGCGCACGATGCCGGTGGTCACGGTGCTCTTCCTGCCGCTGCTGTTCGGCCTGCGGTACCTGTATCCGTGGACGCACGCCGACGCGCTGGCGGCCGACGAGGCGCTGCGGCACAAGGCGGCGTACCTCAACGTGCCCTTCTTCCTGGTCCGCGCGGCGATCATCTTCGCGGTCTGGAACGCGCTCACCTACTTCCTGAACCGGTGGTCGCTCGAACAGGACCGCACCGCCGATCCCCGCATCGCCCGCAAGATGCAGCTGACGAGCGCGGGCGGGCTGGTCCTCTACGCGATCACGATTACGGTCGCATCGTTCGACTGGGTGATGTCGATCACGCCCGACTGGTTCTCGA
Organism: uncultured Acidobacteriota bacterium; assembly: GCA_963840225.1. Taxonomy (GTDB): domain Bacteria; phylum Acidobacteriota; class Vicinamibacteria; order Vicinamibacterales; family CAVVIG01; genus JBLMXQ01. The sequence goes on along the minus strand of CAWIYH010000002.1, from coordinate 268,548 downwards.
CCATCTACGGCATGCTCTTCATGGCCGGCCAGGGCCTGACGGCGCTCGCCTTCTCGATCGTCGTCCTCAACTGGCTGCGGCAGCGGCCGCCGCTCGACGGCATCGTCGGCGCCTCGCACTTCCACGACCTGTCGAACCTGATGCTCGCGTTCGTGATGCTGTGGGCCTATTTCTCCTTCTCGCAGTACCTGATCATCTGGGCGGGGAACCTGCCGACCGAGATCTCCTGGTACCTGGATCGCCTGCACACCGGCTGGCGATTCCTCGGCCTCGGCCTGATCGTGCTGCACTTCGCGGTGCCGTTCGTGCTGCTCCTGTCGCGCGCCGTGAAGCGGCAGGCGCACGTCGTGGTGCGGGTGGCGGCGTGGCTGCTCGTGGTGCGGCTGGTGGACCTGCACTGGCTCATCGCGCCGGACTTTCACCCCACCGGCCTCCATCTGAGCTGGCTCGACGTGGTGCTGCCCGCCTCCCTGTTCCTCCTCTGGACCGGCTGCTTCGTGTGGCAGCTGCGCGGCCGCGCCATCCTGCCGGTCCACGACCCGCAGTTCGACGAGACGCTCGGGCGGATTATCGAGCGCGGGAGCAATCGGCCCTCCACGGCCCATTGAGACGCGAGCGAACATGAGCGCAGAGCACACACGTCACGAGCCCTCGGCCGCCCGCCACGAGACGAGCGACGCCAACGTCAAGGCGGTGTTCGTCTTCGGCGCCGGGCTGCTCGCGGTCGGGATTGCCATCCATTTCGTCATCTGGCTGCTCTTCCGGGCCTTCGACGCCGAGCAGGCGCGCCGCTTCGTGCCCCAGTATCCGCTGGCGATCACCCAGGAGCAGGAGCTGCCGCCCGAGCCGCGCCTGCAGACCAATCCGCGCGAGGACCTGCGCGAAATGCGCGCCTCGGAAGACGCGCTCCTCGCCACCTACGGGTGGGTGGACAAAAACGCCGGCGTTGTCCGGATCCCGATCGAGCAGGCGATGCAGATCGTGCTCGAGCGCGGACTGCCCGCGCGGCAGGGCGGCAGCCGGCCGCCGATCGTGACCCGGTCGGGCGACGCCAATTCGGGCCAGCACGTGGGAGAAATCAAGCCGTGAAGTACCAGGTACGTCCTCGCACTCTCGGTCGCCGCGGCGCTCGTGTTCACCCTGCGCCCGGCCGCCGCGCAGATGACGTCGGGGCCGGCGGCGGCCGGCTACAAGGTCGAATCGGGCGCCAACGCCTCGTCGGTGCCCAAGACGCTGCGTGAGGTCGGGTTCGATCAGAACCTGAATCAACAGGTGCCGCTCGACATCACGTTCCGCGACGAGGACGGTCGGACCGTGCGTCTCGGCGATTACTTCGGGAGCAAGCCGGTCGTGCTGGCGCTCGTCTATCTCGACTGTCCGATGCTGTGCACGCAGGTGCTCAACGGACTGGCCAGCTCGCTCGGCGTCCTCTCGATGGACGTCGGCAAGGACTTCAACGTCCTGACCGTGAGCTTCGATCCCCGTGAGAAGCCGGCGCTCGCGGCGGCCAAGAAGGCCAGCTACCTGGAGCGCTACAAGCGGCCGGGCGCGGCCGCCGGCTGGCACTTCCTGACCGGCGATCAGCTCTCGATCGACCGCCTGACCAGGGCCGTCGGGTTCCGCTACGTGTGGGATCCGGAGCTCAAACAGTTCGCGCACCCGACCGGCATCATGGTGCTGACGCCGGAGGGCCGGATCGCCCGCTACCTGTTCGGCATCGAATACGGCCCGCGCGACCTGCGCTTCGCCCTCATCGACGCCACGCACGGCAAGATCGGGTCGGCGGTCGACCAGGTGCTCCTCTACTGCTATCACTACGATCCGTCGACGGGCCGCTACGGCCTGGTGGTGATGCGCACGGTCCGGATCGCGGGCGCGGCCACGGTGCTCCTGCTCGGCGCGTTCATCGCGATCATGGCTCGGAAGGAGCGCTCCTAGCCGCCTATGTGGACCAGCTATCCGCTCTTTCCCGAGCGCGCGTCCACGATGGCGGGGCGTGTCGACGCGCTCTATTTCTTTCTCGTCGGCCTGTCCGTCTTCTTTTCGGTCCTGATTGCCGGCCTCATCCTGTACTACGCGATCAAGTACCGGCGCCGTACGCCGGAGAGCATCGGGCAGGCCGCGCACGGCGGCCTGGCGCTCGAGCTCACCTGGACGATCATCCCGCTCGTCATCTCGATGGTGATCTTCGTCTGGGGCGCCAACATCTTCTTCGCCATCTCGCGCCCGCCCGACGAGACGCTGAACATCTACGTCGTCGGCAAGCAGTGGATGTGGAAGTTCCAGCACCTCGACGGCCAGCGCGAGATCAACGAGCTGCACGTGCCGGTCGGCCGGCCCGTGAAGCTGATCATGACCTCCGAGGACGTGATCCACGACGTGTTCATCCCGGCGTTCCGCGTCAAGGCCGACGTCCTGCCGGGCCGCTACACGCACGAGTGGTTCCAGGCGACCAAGCCGGGGCGGTACCACCTGTTCTGCGCCGAGTACTGCGGCACGCGGCACTCCGGCATGGTGGGCGAGGTCATCGTGATGGAGCCGAACCAGTACCAGGCGTGGCTGAGCGGCGGCGCGGCGGAAGGGTCGCTCGCCTCGGCCGGCGAGAAGCTGTTCGCCGATCTGGCCTGCAACACCTGCCACCGCCCCGACGCACAGGGCCGCGGTCCGGTGCTGACCGGGCTCTTCGGGAAGACGGTGCAGCTGTCGACCGGGCAGACCGTGGCGGCCGACGAAGCCTACGTGCGCGAGTCGATCCTCAACCCGGCCGCGAAGATCGTCGCCGGCTATCAGCCGATCATGCCGACCTTCCAGGGGCTGGTGACCGAGGAGCAGCTGCTGCAGCTGATCGAGTACGTCAAGGCGCTCAAGGCACAGCCGGAGGTGCCCACCGCGCGGCCGACGCCGCTCGGGCCCGGCGCCCGCGAGGCGGCGCCGGTCAAGAAGTGAATCGTGCAGGCGCTCGGGGCTCGGAGCTGGAGGCTGGGGACTAGACCATGGCGAGCAGTACCGTTCTTCTTCCGCCGCGGCACTATCTGAACGACGGCTACGGCATCAAGTCGTGGCTGCTGACGCGGGACCACAAGCGCATCGCGCTCCTGTACCTGGCGGCCGTGACGCTGTTCTTCTTCATCGGCGGCGCGTTCGCCGTGATGATCCGCCTCGAGCTGGCGACGCCGATGGGCGATCTCGTCTCGGACGAGACGTACAACAAGCTCTTCACGATGCACGGCATCGTGATGGTGTTCTTCTTCCTGATCCCGTCGATCCCGGCGACGCTCGGGAACTTCCTGGTGCCGTTGATGGTCGGCGCCAAGGACCTGGCGTTCCCGAAGCTGAACCTCGCGAGCTGGTACATCTACGTCCTCGGCGGCCTCTTCACGCTGTACGCGCTGGTCACCGGCGGCGTCGACACCGGCTGGACGTTCTATACGCCGTTCAGCACGGTCGCCTCGACTACCGCGGTCATTCCGGTCGCGATCGGCGTCTTCATCACCGGGTTCTCCTCGATCCTGACCGGCCTGAACTTCATCGTCACCATCCACCGGATGCGCGCGCCCGGGATGACCTGGTTCCGGATGCCGCTGTTCCTCTGGTCCATATACGCGACGAGCCTCATCAACGTGCTCGCCACCCCGGTCCTGGCCGTCACCCTGCTGGCGGTCGCGGCCGAGCGCCTGTTTCACTTCGGCTTCTTCGACCCGTCGCTCGGCGGCGATCCGGTGCTCTTCCAGCACCTGTTCTGGTTCTACTCGCACCCGGCGGTCTACATCATGGTCCTGCCGGCGATGGGGGTGGTGAGCGAGATCGTCGCGGCGTTCTGCCGCAAGGAGATCTTCGGCTACACCTTCGTCGCCTTCGCGAGCCTCGCGATCGCGGTGCTCGGCTTCCTCGTCTGGGGCCACCACATGTTCGTCGCGGGGGAGTCGACCTACTCCGCGCTGATTTTCTCGATCCTGAGCTTCCTCGTCGCCATCCCGTCGGCCGTCAAGGTCTTCAACTGGACCGCGACGATGTACAAGGGATCGATCTCGTGGCAGACGCCGATGCTCTACGCGCTCGGCTTCATCGGCCTGTTCACGATCGGCGGCCTGACGGGCCTCTTCCTCGCGTCGGTCGGCCTCGACGTGCACGTCACCGACACGTACTTCGTCGTCGCGCACTTCCACTACATCATGGTGGGCGGGGCGATCATGGGGTACATGGGCGGCCTGCACTACTGGTGGCCGAAGATCAGCGGGCGGATGTACAACGAGTACCTGGCGAAGATCAGCGCCGTCATCATCTTCGTCGGCTTCAACCTGACCTTCTTCCCGCAGTTCGTGCTCGGCTACCTCGGCATGCCGCGGCGCTACCACGCCTATCCGCCCGAGTTCCAGGTGCTGAACGTCCTGTCGTCCGCGGGCGCGTCGATCCTCGGCTTCGGCTATCTCATCCCGCTGCTGTACCTGCTCTGGTCGCTGCGCTACGGCCAGCTGGCCGGCTCGAACCCGTGGGGCGCCGTGGGCCTCGAATGGGACACCACCTCGCCGCCGCCGACCGAGAACTTCCCCGAGACGCCGGTCGTGACGCACGGAGCCTACGACTATCCTTCGCGAGTGGAGAGCCAAGTTGCCTGACGTCACCGCGCACCACCCGACCGCGCTCGCGCATCACTTCGACGACCTCGATCATCAGAAGGACACGACGATCCTCGGGATGTGGGTGTTCCTCGTCACCGAGATCCTGTTCTTCGGCGGGCTGTTCTGCATCTACGCGGTGTACCGCAACTGGTACGGCGACGCGTTCACCGCCGCCAGCCACGAGCTGCTCGTCTGGGCCGGCACGCTCAACACGGCCGTCCTCATCACCAGCAGCCTGACGATGGCCCTGGCGGTCCACGCGGCGCAGACCGGCCAGCGCAGGACCCTCGTCCTCTTCCTCGTCGCGACGATGATCCTCGGCGCCGTCTTCCTCGGCATCAAGGGCTTCGAGTACTACACCGAGGGGGTCGAGCACCACATCCCGGGCGCCAGCTTCCAGTTCGAGGCGGCGGACTTCCGGCACGCCCAGCTCTTCTTCTCGCTGTACTTCATGATGACCGGGCTCCACGCGCTCCACATGATCATCGGGCTCGGCGTCATGGGCACCATGCTCTGGTGGGCCGCCACCGGCGTGATCACCGAGGAGTACTACAGCCCCATCGAGATCAGCGGGCTCTACTGGCACTTCGTCGACATCGTCTGGATCTTCCTGTTTCCGCTGCTGTACCTGATCGGGCGGCACGCCCACTGAGCCCGCTGAAGACCGATGACCGAGCCTCACATCCTTCCGAAGCGGACCTACTACGTCATCTACGTCACGCTGCTCGTCTGCACGTACCTGACGTGGCAGGTCGCCTACTTCGACCTCGGACCGCTCAACACGGTCGCCGCGCTGACGATTGCCGTCTTCAAGGCGCTGCTCGTCGTGCTCTTCTTCATGCATGTCAAGTACAGCTCGCGCCTGACGTGGGCGGCCATCGTCGCCGGCGTCTTCTGGCTCGGCATCCTCCTCGCCCTCACGCTCGGCGACTACCTCACGCGCAGCTGGATCAAGCTCTGAGGCGGGCGCGCTCGTCCCCCCGGTGAGGGGTTGTGGAAGCCGCGGTGCTTGCTTCGTGTAGTAGTAATAGGTGGTGAACTTCGCGCCGGCCGCGTCGATGAGCTTCTTCTCGAGGTCCGTGCGATCGACCTCCTCCGCAGGATGGGGGCCGGGGATCCCGTGATGGAACCGGCTTTCCACTGTCGATCGACCTGATAGTCACTGATTGATTGATGGACTGGCCATGGGGATTGTCGACGCGCGATTGCTGATCGCGGGAGCGCTGGCCGTGCTCGCCGTGGGTGCCGCGCCGCCGGCGCCGGCGGACCGTGTGCCGTGGGGCCTGGATCGCATCGACCAGCGCACGCTGCCGCTCGACGGGCGGTACGTGCACGCGGCCGACGGCACGGGCGTGCACGCCTATGTGATCGACACCGGCGTCCGCAAGTCGCACGAGGAGTTCGGCCGGCGGGCGGACTGGATCGGCGACTTCGTGGGGGGCAGTCCGAGGACCGCCGACGCGGACGACTGCGACGTCCCCGACTCGCAGGGACACGGCACGCACGTGGCGGGCATCCTCGGCGGCCGCAGGTACGGCGTGGCGAGGGCCGTTCGGATCCACGCCCTGCGCATCCTGCCCTGCACCGGCGGGTCGCGGACCGACATGGCGGCCGCGGTGCGGGCGGTGAACTGGATCACGGCGCACGGTCTCCGCCCGGCGGTGGTCAACATCAGCCCCGCCCGCTGGCCCACCGCCGACCGCTCGCTGGACGACGCGATCCACCGGTCGATCCAGGCCGGATTCGTGTACGTCGTCTCGGCGGGCGGCGTCGGCAGCATCGCGCAGTTCACGCCCCAGCGGGTGGAGGGCACGATCGCGGTCGCGTCGACCGACGACCACGATGTGGCGGCGCAGACGGGATACGGACCGACCCTGGCGATGTTCGCGCCCGGCGTCGCGATCCAGGGCGCCGGCAGCGCGAGCGACTCGGCAACCTTTGCCGGCACCGGCGACTCCTACGCCGCGCCGTTCGTGGCGGGCATCGCCGCTCTCTATCTGCAGGCGCACCCGGATGCGACGCCGGCTGCGGTCAGACGCGCGGTCCTCGACGCCGCCACGCCGGGCGTCGTCTCGCGGGCCGACACGTCGCCGAACCGTCTGGCCCACCTGGTGCTGCCGGCGCGCTGACCGGACACGCGCGCGCCCCGGGCGGAAGGACGGTCAGGTACTCGGCGACGGCCTCGTCGGGATAGCAGTACAGCCACCGCTCGCCCGGTTCGGCCGACGCGATCACCGGGTGCCCGCTGGCGCGCGCGTGCGTGGAGGCGTGGCGGTTCGGCGACGAGTCGCAGCACAGGGTGGCGCCGCACGTCTGACACGTACGCAGGTGCACCCAGCGGCTGCCGATCTTGACGCACTCCTCGCACGCGCGCTGACGCGGCGCTCTCACCGTTTCGATCGCCTCAATATGCTCGCATGCGTCACCGCTCACGGTTCACCCCGTTCGAGATTCGCCCGATCCCATCCACCCAGCGTCGCCGCCGCGCCGTAGGTGCTGTCGAGGAACGCGCGGATTGCCGCCTCGGGCGACGGCGCGCTCCGCACCGCTTCGTACGGGAGCAGGAACTCCCTCAGCTCGGTGCTGTAATAGGCGGCCCCGGGCGACACCGGCGCGGCGTCGTACCCCGGCGGCTCCGGCGCCGCGTAGGCGTAGAAGGCCGCGTCGACTGCGTCCGGCGCTCCCGGCCAGAAACCGGCGCTCGCGACCTCGTGCGAATAGGCCTCGGCCGTGATCCGATCCGCGTCGGGCCGCGGCGGCGCCTTCCGTCCGCTGAACCGCGTCACGGCGAGATCGAAGCTGCCCCAGAAGAAGTGCACCGGGCTGCATTTGCCGATGAAGCCGCCGCGGAACGCCTTGAGCGCGACGTCCGCCTGGCCGAGCACGCGCCACCAGCGGCCGACCGCCCCCGCGTCGTACGAGCCGTGAACGCGGTCCAGATCGAACCGGATCGGCGCCGGCACCTCGACGGGCATCGGCCAAATCGGCACCTCGACGCGCAGCTCGTCGAGCGTGCGTCGCACGTGCGCGTAGAAGTCCGCCACGCTCTGCGGTTCGAGCGGCAGCGTCCGGCGGTCGCCCGCGCTCGTCGCGAACACCAGTCGGTGGCCGACGAAGTCGAACGCCGCCTCAATCGTTCCGCCGCGGTACGGCATGGGGGACGTGGTCAGGCCGCGGGCGGTCGCATACAGGGGCACGTGCCACCAGTGGTTCACCGGCGGTGCCAGCGCCAGCCGGATCTTGCCGATTATCTGGGTCCACATGTGCAGGGTCGCGCAGGTGTCGCCCCAGTCGGCCGCCCTCAAGGAGGGCCAGGAATCGTCTCCGTACGTCACGGCGGCAATTCTAGACGAAGTGTAGACTTGTGGGGCTGAGGAGACAGGTTGTCCGACCCGCTCACGCTCGACGAGACCGTTGCGTTGCTCGAAGCCACGCTGGATGCCACCAACGACGGCATACTCGTCGTGGGCGTCGATCGCCGCGTGGTCATGTGCAACGAGCAGTACCGGGACATGTTCGGCCTCTCGGCCGAAACGGTCGCGTCGGGCGGTCTCGACGCCATCGTCGCCGCCATCTCCGCCCAGCTCGACAATCCGGCGCAGTGGCTGGCCCGAATGGAGGAGCTGTGGGCCGACCCGCAGACCGAGACGCAGGAAGTGATGCGCTTCAAGGACGGACGGCTCCTGCTCGGGCGGTCGATTCCATTTCGCAGCGGCGGCCGGATGCTGGGGCGCGTCGTGAGCTTCCGCGACATCAGCACGGTCATCGCGACCGCCGAGGCGCTCGAACAGCACCGCGCGTTCCTCGAACGGGCCCAGCAGATCGCCCACCTCGGCAGCTTCGTCATCGAGTTCGACGGTTCGAACGGCATCAGCTGGTCGGCTGAAACGCATCGGATCTTCGGCGTGCCGCTCGGCACGTTTCCGGGGACCGCCGAGGCGTTCTACGAGCTGGTGCCCGAAGACGATCGCGATCTCGTCCGCACGGCCAGCGAGTCGGCGCTGGCCGGCAACGAGCCGCTCGACCTGCAGCACCGCATCATCCGCGCCAGCGGAGAGATCCGATGGGTCCATCAGCGGGCCGACGTCGCGCGGGACACCGCGGGCCGCCCCGTCCGGATGATCGGCACCGTGCAGGACATCACCGAGCGCCGAAGGCTCGAGGAGCAGCTCAGGCAGGCGCAGAAAATGGAAGCGATCGGACGCCTCGCCGGCGGCATCGCGCACGACCTGAACAACGTGCTGACGGCCATCGGCGGCTACACCGAGCTCGCGCTCGGCGAGCTCGGCGACACTCACCCGGCCCGCGCCGACGTGCAGGAGATCCGCAAGGCCGCCGAGCGGGCGGCGTCGGTGACGCGCCAGCTCCTGGCGTTCAGCCGCAAGCAGCTGCTCGAGCGCCGCGTGTTCGACCTGAACGCGGCCGTCTCGAACCTCGGCCACATGCTGGGACGTCTGCTCGGCGACGATGTCGAGTTCCGGACCGTGGTCGCGCCCGACACGCTGCTCGTTCACGCCGACCGCGGACAGATCGAGCAGGCCATCATCAACCTCGCCGTCAACGCCCGCGACGCGATGCCGGCGGGCGGGCAGCTCCTGCTCGCGACCTCCGTCGACGAGGTCGACGAGGCGTTCGCGCGAGATCACGAGCCGATGCCGCCGGGCCGGTGGGTGGTGTTGAGCGTCGCCGACACGGGCCACGGCATGACGGAAGACGTCAAGGCCCGGATCTTCGAGCCCTTCTTCACGACGAAGGAGGTCGGCAAGGGCACCGGGCTGGGCCTGTCGATGGTCTACGGCACGGTGAAGCAGAACGGCGGGTTCATCTACGTGGACAGCGCGCCGGGCCACGGCGCCAACTTCCGTCTGTACTTTCCGCCGGCGGCGGCGCCCCCGATGCCCGACCGGGCCGCGCCGCCGCGCGAGGCGCCGCGCGCGACCGGCGGCCCGGCCACCCTGCTCGTCGTGGAGGACGAGCCGGCCGTCCGCAGTCTCGTCGTCAACAGCCTGGAACGCGACGGCTACGCCGTGCTCGAGGCCGGATCGGCGGCCGAGGCGATGCGCGTGGCCGCGTCGCAGCCGCGGATCGATCTCCTGCTGACCGACGCGAACATGCCGGGCGGCCAGAGCGGGATCGACCTGGCCAACGCGCTGGTCGCGGAGCGCCCCGACCTGATCGTCGTCGTCATGTCGGGCTACACCGAGGAGTCGCTGAGCATTTCCGGGCTGCCGGAGCCCGCGACCATGCTTCACAAGCCCTTTACGCCGAGGGAGCTGAGAGCGCGCATCCGCGAGATCCTGGACGAGGCGCGGCGTGACAACAAATTGCATCCCCATCCCTGAATGGACGGCAGAATCCTAGGCAGTAGAATCCCAGACAATGTGGATTGTCCGCGTCGCCCTGAAACGGCCGTACACCTTTGTCGTACTCGCCCTGCTCGTCCTGCTGGCGGGCCCGTTCGCGATCCTGAGGACGCCGACCGACATCTTTCCCAACATCAACATTCCGGTCGTCGCCCTGATCTGGCGCTACGACGGCCTGTCGGCGCAGGAGCTCGCGGACCGAATCACGACCGTCTTCGAGCGCAACCTGACGACCACGGTCAACGACATCGAGCACATCGAGTCGCAGTCGCTGCGCGGCATCAGCGTCATCAAGGTGTTCTTCCAGCCGGGCGCCCGGGTCGAGCAGGGGATCGCGCAGCTCTCGGCGCAGGCGCAGTCGGCGCTCCGCCAGCTGCCGCCGGGCGCGCAGCCGCCGTTCATGCTGGCGTTCAACGCGTCGAGCGTGCCGATCCTGCAGCTCGGGCTCTCGGGGAAGGGGCTCTCCGAGCAGCAGCTCTTCGACTTCGGCTTCAACTTCATCCGTACGCAGCTGTCGACGGTGCCGGGGGCGTCGATTCCGTATCCGTACGGCGGCAAGCAGCCCCAGATTCAGGTCGACCTCAACCCTGAGGCGCTCCGCGCGAAGAGCCTGTCGCCCACCGACGTCGTGAACGCCATCGGCGTCCAGAACCTGATCCTGCCGGGCGGCACGTCGAAGATCGGCGGCTTCGAATACGACGTGCGGCTGAACGGCAGCCCGCGCACGATCGAGGAGCTGAACGACCTGCCGATCAAGGCGGCGGTCGGGCGCTCGCCGATCTATATCCGCGACGTGGCGCACGTCCGCAACGGCTATCCGCCGCAGACGAACATCGTGCGGGTGAACGGCCAGCGCGCCTCGCTCCTCACCATCCAGAAGGTCGGCAACTCGTCGACGCTCGACATCATCGCGCGCGTCAAGGCGGCGCTGCCGCGCATCGCGGCCGGGCTGCCCCCCGAGCTCCAGATCCGGCCGCTGCTCGACCAGTCGCTGTTCGTCCGGGCGTCGATCCAGGGCGTCATCCGGGAGGCGGCGATCGCCGCATGCCTCACGGCGCTGATGATCCTGATCTTCCTCGGCAGCTGGCGGAGCACCATCATCATCGCCGTCTCGATTCCGCTCTCGATCCTGACGTCGATCATCGTTCTGAGCGCGCTCGGCGAGACGATCAACATCATGACGCTCGGTGGCCTCGCGCTGGCCGTCGGCATCCTGGTCGACGATGCGACGGTGGCGATCGAGAACATCAACTTCCAGCTCGAGCACGGCAAGGACCTCGAGCCGGCCATCCTCGACGGCGCGCAGCAGATCGCCATCCCCGCGTTCGTCTCGACCCTCTGCATCTGCATCGTCTTCGTCCCGATGTTCTTCCTGACCGGCGTCGCGCGGTTCCTCTTCGTGCCGATGGCCGAAGCGGTCGTCTTCGCGATGCTCGCGTCGTACGTGCTCTCGCGCACGCTCGTGCCGACCATGGCGAAGTACCTGCTGAAGGCGCACGAGCCGGACCGCCACGCGACGCGCAGCGCCAGCCGGAACCCGTTCGTGCGTCTGCAGGCCTGGATCGACGGCGGCTTCCTGCACGCGCGCGCGTCGTACCGCCGCGGCCTCGAGGCGGCCGTGGCGCGCCGCGGGCTGTTCGCCGCACTGTTCCTGCTCGGATGCGTCGCGTCGTTCGCGCTGCTTCCGTCGGTCGGCGAGGACTTCTTCCCGAGCGTGGACACGGGGCAGTTCAAGCTGCACCTGCGCGCGCCGACCGGCACCCGGCTCGAGGAGACCGCCGCGCTCTGCGACCACGTGGACCAGGCGATCCGCGCCGTCGTGCCGTCCTCCGAGATCACGACCATCATCGACAACATCGGGCTGCCCAACAGCGGCATCAACCTCTCCTACACGAACTCGGCGCCCATCGGATCGAGCGACGCCGACATCATGGTCGCGCTGGCCGAGCGCCACCGCCCGACGGCGGCGTACATCCACGATCTCCGCCTCTCGCTGGCGCGGACCTTTCCGGGCGTCCAGTTCACCTTCATCCCGGCCGACATCGTCACGCAGATTCTGAGCTTCGGCCTGCCGGCGCCGATCGACATCCAGGTGGTCGGCCGCAACCTGCAGGCGAACCGCCGCGTCGCCAGCCGGCTGCTCGGCCGGATCGCCCAGGTCCCCGGCATCGTCGACGCCCGCGTCCACCAGGCGTTCAACCAGCCGGAGCTGCAGGTGACGGTCGACCGCACCCGGGCGGCCGAGCTCGGCTTCACGCAGCGCGACGTCGCGAGCAACCTGCTCATCTCGCTCAGCGGGAGCGGCCAGACGACGCCGACGTTCTGGCTGAACCCGGCGACCGGCGTGAGCTACGCCGTGGCGACCCAGACGCCCCAGTACCGGCAGGACTCGCTGCAGGCGCTCGGCGACATCCCGGTGACCGGCAGCGGCGACGCCCGCCCGCAGCTCCTCGAAGGCCTCGCGACCTTCCGGCGTGACTGGAGCATGGCCGTCGTCTCGCACTACGACGTCCAGCCGGTGGTCGACGTCTTCGGCGCCGTCCAGGGGCGCGACCTCGGCGGCGTGGCGCGCGAGATCGCGCCGATCATCGACGCCAGCCGCAAGGAGCTGCCCCGCGGATCGCAGATCATCGTCCGCGGCCAGATCGACACGATGACCTCGTCGTTCTCGGGCCTGCTGGTCGGCCTGCTGCTCGCGATCCTGCTCGTGTACCTCCTGATCGTGGTCAACTTCCAGTCCTGGCTGGATCCGTTCATCATCATCTCCGCCCTGCCGGCGGCGCTCGCGGGCATCGTCTGGCTGCTGTTCGTTTCGCATACGACGTTCAGCGTGCCGTCGCTGACCGGCGCGATCATGTGCATGGGCGTCGCGACGGCGAACAGCATTCTCGTGGTCAGCTTCGCGAAGGACGAGCTCGCGCGCGGCCGGACCGCCGTGCAGGCGGCCGTCGACGCCGGCTTCACGCGCTTCCGACCGGTGCTGATGACCGCGCTGGCGATGATCATCGGCATGGTGCCGATGGCGCTCGGCCTGGGCGAAGGCGGCGAGCAGAACGCGCCGCTCGGCCGTGCCGTGATTGGTGGCCTGATGCTGGCGACGGTCGCGACCTTGTTCTTCGTGCCGTCGGTGTTCGCGATCCTGCACGGCCGGAGGCACCTGGGATGACGCGGGGCCGGGGATTGGAGACGCCGTTGGAAGAGACACCACAGGCGCGATCGCGGATCGGCCCCCTCGTCGGCGGCCTCGTGCTGATGGTCGCGGCCGCGGGCGTGGCGTTCTGGGGGCTGCAGACGCGGGCGCGGGCGCTCGACGTGGCGACCAGGGAAACGCGCGAGATGGCGGTGCCGACCGTGTCGCTGGTCGCGCCCGAACGCGGGGCGCCGGCCCAGGAAATCGTGTTGCCCGGCACGATCCAACCGTTCACCGACGCGCCGATCTTCGCGCGCACCACGGGGTACTTGAAGCGGCGCACCGTGGACATCGGCGCGCACGTCCGCGCCGGTCAGCTCCTGGCGGAAATCGACACGCCGGAAATCGATCAGCAGCTCCAGCAGGCGCGCGCCGACCTGGCGACCGCCGAGGCGAACCTCCAGCTCGCCCGGACGACGGCGGCGCGGTACCGCGATCTCATCAGGTCCGACTCGGTGTCGCAGCAGGACCTCGACAACGCGAACGGGAACGAGGCGGCGAGGCGGGCGGCGGGCGAATCGGCCCGGGCCAACATGAAGCGCCTGGAGCAGCTCCAGGCGTTCCGGCGGATCGAGGCGCCCTTCGACGGCGTGATCACGGCGCGCAACACCGAGGTCGGCGCGCTGATCGACTCGGGCGGCACCGCCCGCGAGCTGTTCCACATCGCCGCGATGAAGCGCCTGCGCGTGTTCGTCAGCGTGCCCGAGCTGTACTCGCGCGTCGCGCGGCCGGGCCTGTCCGCCGACCTTGCGCTCAACGAGTTCCCCGGACGCCGCTTCACGGCGACCCTGGTGCGGACGGCCAACGCGATCGACCTCCCCTCGCGGACGCTGCTCACCGAGTTCGACGTCGACAACCGCCGCGGCGAGCTTCTGCCCGGCTCCTACGCCGAGGTCCACCTGAAGCTGCCGTCGGCGGGAGACGCCTACCGGCTGCCCATCAGCGCCCTGATGTTCCGCGCCGAAGGGCTGCGCGTGGCGGTCCTCAAGGACCCGGCGCACGTCGCCCTGGTCCCGGTGACGCTCGGACGCGATTTCGGCAGCTCGGTCGAAGTGATCGCGGGCCTGACCGGCGGCGAGCAGGTGATCGACAACCCGCCCGACTCGCTCGAGACGGGTCAGCAAGTACGGGTGAACGCTTCCAACGGCGCGCCGGCTCCGGCGGGGACGGCCCGGTGACACGTGGAGGGCCGATCGCGGCGGCCGCCCTCGCGGCTCTCGCCTTCGCCGCCGGCTGCGCGCCGAAGACCGCCTACGTCCGTCCGGGCGTCGACGCGCCCCCGGCATATCGGGAGGACGCCGGGTGGAAGCCGGCGCAGCCGAGCGATCAGGCGATCCGCGGCGCCTGGTGGGAAGCCTTCGGCGATGCGGGTCTGAACGCCCTCGAGTCGCGGATTGCCGTGTCGAACCAGTCGCTCAAGGCGGCGGAGGCGCAGTTCGCGGAGGCGCGCGCCGCGATCGGATTCAGCCGCGCGGGTCTCGGACCGCAGGTCGGGTCGGGCCCCGCGATCACCCGCGCCAGCCAGTCGCAGAACCGCGCGACGCCGGCCGCCCGCGGCAGCTACGCCGACTTCCTCCTGCCGGCGAGCGTCTCGTACGAAGCGGACGTCTGGGGCCGCGTGCACGGCCTCGTCGAGAACAGTCGGGCGTCGGCCGAAGCGAGCGCCGCCGATCTCGAGCTCGTCGCGCTCAGCCTCCACGCCGAGCTGGCGATCGACTACTTCGAGCTGCGCGGCGTCGACGTCGACCGGCAGTTGCTCGACCAGGCGGTCGCCAACTACGGCAAGGCGCTCGAGCTGACCGAAAACCGGTATCGAGGCGGCCTGGCCTCGCAGGCCGACGTCGCGCAGGCCCAGACCCAGCTCGAGACGACGCGCGCGCAGGCCGTGGACGTCGGCGTGCAGCGCGCGGCGCTCGAACACGCGATCGCCGTGCTCGTCGGCCAGACCGCCACGACGTTCACGCTGAGGGTGGCGACCGAACCGGCCGGACCGCCCGCGATCCCCGCCGGGCTGCCGGCCGACCTGCTCGAGCGCCGGCCCGATGTCGCCGCCGCGGAACGGCGCGTCGCCGCCGCCAGCGCCGAGGTCGGCGTCGCGCGCGCGGCGTATTACCCAGTCCTGTCCCTGACCGGCTCCGGTGGGTTCGAGAGCGCGTCGCTCGGGAGCTGGATCACCGGCCTCAGCAACTTCTGGGCGGCCGGCCCCGCGGCGCTCGTCAACGTCTTCGACTCCGGCCGGCGGCGCTCGGTCAGCGCCCAGGCGCGCGCGGCCTACGATCAGGCGGCCGCCGACTACCGCCAGTCCGTGCTCGAGGCCCTCCGCGAAGTGGAGGACAACCTCGCCGCGCTGCGCCTGCTCGACGAGGAGGCCGAGGTTCAGGCGCGTGCGGTGGCTGCCGCCGAACGATCCCTGACGCTCGCCACGAACCGCTACAGAGGCGGTGTCGCATCGTATCTCGAGGTGGTTGTGGCCCAGAGCGCGGCGCTGTCCAACGAGCGCACGGCGGCCGGCCTCAGAACCCGCCGCCTCGCGTCGAGCGTGCTGCTCATCAAGGCGCTCGGCGGCGGCTGGAACGCGTCGACGCTGCCGGGGACGATCGCGACCGGGGGCAAGGGCCGATGAGGGGGCGGCTGCCGGTCGTGGCGCTCGTCCTCACGCTCGGGGCCGTCGGCGCCGCCGGCTGCACGCGCGGCTCCGGCAGCGATCCTGCTCCCGCCCGGGCGGCGCAGCCGCCGCCGCCCCCCGCCGCTCCCGCCGGGGGCATGCCGGGCATGGGCGGCATGGTGCACGGCAACCATATCCCGAAGTTCGGCGGCACGGTCCTGATGAACGGCGACCTGCACTTCGAGGTCGTGCTCCATCGCGACGGCACGTATCACGTCTATTTCAGCGACGCCGCACGCAACGAGCTGCCGGCGTCGATGGCCGCGAACGTCACGATCACCGTCACGCGCAAGGACCGGGCGCCCGAGACCGTGGCGCTCCGGATCGACGACACCGGAGAGAGCTGGGTCGGCCAGGGAACGCCCGTGCAGGATCCCGACGCGATGGCCCGCATCGCCTACGCGGTTCAGGGCCAGCCGTACTGGATCGACCTGCCGTTCTCGGTTCAGGACCCTTCCGCATCGGCGAAGAACTAGGCTCGAACCAGGAGGACTCCATGCGCAGCGCTGGCATCATCGGCGGCGGCGTCCTGTCCCTGACGGTGTTCCTCGCCGCCCAGCAGCCAGCGGCGCCGCCTGCACCGCGCGATTCCGCCCGCGAGCTCGCGACGACGGTCGCCGACGGCTTCACGGTCTCCGCCGTCGGCGACTGCATCATCGCGCGGCCCGTCTCCCAGACGCCCGCCTTCGCGCCAGTCGGGCGCCTCGTCCAGGATGCCGACGTCGCCTTCGGGAACTTCGAGGGCACGGCCGTCGACCTCGGGCGCGTCCATGCCGTGCCGCAGGCCGAGTTCGGCGGCGTGTGGATTATCGGGACGCCGACGGTCGCCGCGGACCTGAAGAAGATCGGGTTCGACGTGATGTCGAGGGCGAACAACCACGCGACCGACTGGGGGCTCGAAGGGATGCGGGCGACCGACCGCGCCCTCGACGAGGCGGGCATCGTGCACGCCGGATTGGGCGACGACCGGGCCGCGGCGCGCGGCGCGCGCTACTTCGACACGCCGAGGGGGCGCGTCGCCCTCATCTCGATGGCGTCGACGTTCACCCCGCTGTCGAGATCGGCCCCACCGGCGGGACAGGCGTCGGGCCGACCCGGCGTCAACGCCCTGCGCACGACCCGATACTCGCTCGTGACTCCGGCGGAGCTCACGATGCTGCGCACGATCCGCGACGAGCAGCCGCGCGGCTCCGTGCGCGCCCCCGACAAGGAGAGCGACGACGAGGTCTCGCTGTTCGGCGTGCGTTACAAGGCGGGCGATCACCGCGGCTTCACCTACACGATCGATCCGGTCGACGAGCGGGAGGTCCTCAAGAGCATCCGCTCGGCCAAGCAGTTCTCCGACTTCGTCATCGTGACCATTCACGCGCACGAGCCCGGGAACTGGAGCGAGGAGCCGGCCGACTTCCTGCCCAAGCTCGCCCATGAGGCCATCGACGCCGGCGCCGACGAGTTCATCGGCCACGGTCCGCACCAGCTTCGAGGGATCGAGATCTACCAAGGCAAGCCGATCTTCTACAGCCTGGGGAACTTCATCTTCCAGCTCGATCTTCTGGAACCGGTGGCGAGCGATCTGTACGAGCAGTACAAGCTGGATCCGGCGACCGCCACCGATGCCGAGTTCGACGCGATGTGGAACGAGCGCGTCTTCGGCGACGACGTGTGGTACCAGAGCCTGGTGGCGACGAGCCGGTTCGACAACGGCCGGGTGGCCGAAATCCGGCTGCATCCGATCGATCTGGGCTACGCGAGCCGCGGCGCGGATCGCGGCGTCCCGCATCCCGCGTCGTCCGAGCTCGCCAGCACGATCCTCGCGCGGGTCGAGCGCCTGTCGCGGCCGCTCGGCACGAAGATCGCAATCGAGCGGGGCGTCGGTGTCATCCGCCCGGCCCCGGCCCCGGTCACTGCGGCGAAATAGACGGCGAGGGCGCGGCAGGCAACGCGCTGGCGCGCGCCGCGTCCTCGAGGTCGCGAAGCGGCACGACCGGTCCGTGCAGGGGAACGACGCGGTCCACCCGCAGTCGCCGTTGCCGGATGTTCTCCAGCAGGTTCGCCGCGAACGGCGACGCTTCGCCGCGCGCGCCGGCTTCCGGCGGCGAATAGACGTCGGCCTCGACGAGCAGCCGTTCGCCGGGCAGGTACGCCATCAGCAGCGTCTCGGCGTACCCGCTGCCGACGATGGGGAGCAGCACGAGCTCGCGCGTCGCGTCCTTGATCGCCAGCTCGTGGTCCACCCGCACGATGGACGGCGCGCGCGCACGCCGCTGCAGCAGATCGGGCGCGCGGGCGTGAGGGCGGGCGGCGAGCTCGGCGACGAGATCGGCCGCATCCCGCGAAGCCGCCGACCGCGCGGCCGTCGGGGCGGCATGCGCGTCCAGGCCGCCCCGCACGAACACCGTCAGCCCCGACGCGATGGCGGCGCGCACGCCGCCGATGTGATCGAAATGGTGGTGGGTGACCACCACCTGGGTGACCGGCTTGCCCGGCCCGAGGGCGTTCGCCGCCGCCAGCAGCGCCTCGGTCCGCGCGTCGTCGAGCGGGGCCTCGACGAGCGCGAAGTGATCGGCGAACTCGACCAGCACGCTCCAGTACCGGGCGGCGCCGAGGCGCCACACGCCTGGCGCGAGCCTCTCGACGGCGAGACGGGCCGGCGCCTGCGGCGGTTCGGCAGCGAGCGCCGGCGGCGCGGCGAGCCGGGCGTTCTCCGAGAACGCGCGGAAGGCCGCCGGCGGCAGCGATCGATCCGGATCGACGTTCAGCGTCTGGCTGATCGCATGCACGCGCGCGACCACCTTGCCGTCAATCCGCTCGGTGATGCGGGTGGGCAGGAGCAGCGGTCCGACCGGCGCGTACGCGTCGAAGGTCGTCTCCTCGACGACGTCGCCGAGGATCGGGTGGGCGATCGCCGACGCAATCGACAGGGGAAGCTTCGTGCGGCCGTCGACCGCCAGCGACTCGACGAGACCGTCGGCCGTCGTGATGTCCGCGTGCTCGCGCCCGTCCTGCGCGGGCAACACGTGGATGGCGGCGCCCGGGGCGAGCGCCGCCCGCAGGAGCCCGAGCGGATGGTGCAGCCACTCCGCGCGGCGGTTCGCGGCGACGCCGTCCTCCGATCGCCGCGCCCGCTCGTCGGCCCCGATGTCGTACGCCACGTCGCCGTCGAGCGCGGCGATCGTTTGCCGCAGGCCGCTGCTGCCGGTGAGGAACATCGGCAGGCGGAGCTCTTCCTTCCGGAAGCGCCGATGGCCCCAGTCGAACGCCCAGCGGAACCGCGTCTCGAACACCGGCAGGTCGGTGTCGGGCGCGCGATTCTCGCCAAGATAGTAGGCTTCGCCGTCGCCCTCGAGCACCAGTGTCGGCGAGCTCTCGATCGCCGCCGCCCCGCCCAGCGCGTCGGCAGCCGAGGCGACGAGCGGATCGGGAGGGTGACCGCCGCACGACGCGACGAGCGCCACGCCCAGCACCGCCGCGACGGTCGTTGACGCGTGGTGCACCCGCCTACCCGACCCGCCAGTCCTCAGCACCAATGACCCGATTCGATGGCCAGATCACCCAAAACTGCATTTCTCAATGGGTCGTCGCCCGACGCAGCGGGTTGTCCTCGAGCTCGACGATCTGGAAGCCATTGAACAGGCTGTTGAACCAGATCTGCCCTGTCTCCGGGCGGTAGCGCACGTAGGAGTAGGTGTAGTCGACCTTGTTGTTCGGGTACGAGTCCGACACGGCAAGCGTCGTGTTCGGGCGCGCGCCCGGGATGTAGTAGCCGATCTCCTTGGGTGAGTACGGGTCGCGAACGTCCCACACGCGCAGCCCGGACGAGTACCACGTGAAGAAGACGAGCGACGTGTTGTTCGGGTCGTCGACGCCGAGGTAGTGCGACCCGTAGATCGCCCGATCCCGGTCGGTCCTGGAAGCGAAGCGGCTCTCGTTCGCCTCGAGCTTGATCGTGGAGACCTGGAGCGGATACCGCTCGTCGGTGATGTCGAGGATCCGCGCCCAGCCCCACGGCGCGCCGACGCCGTGATGGTCCGGACCGCCCTGCGCGCCCATCGTCTCGTCCTCGGTGATGAGGTACCGCCGTCCGTTGATGTGCGCGAGCTGCGACGAGTGGGTGAACCCGAAGTCTTCGGGCGGACCCCAGTTGAACGAGCTGAGCCGCCGGATCTTCGGCTCCCTCCGGCGCGCCGCGACGTCCGACGTGTCGAGCACCGTCAGGCCCTGGTGCGTGACCCCGTCGACCTGCCAGCTCACGTTCCCGTAGGCGCGCGTCCCCTCGTCGTTCACGTCGAGATCGTGCATGCCGCTCTTCGGCATGCCCGTTTCCTGGCTCAGGTCCCACGTCGTCAGCAGTCCGGGATGGGCCAGGTCGCTGATGTCGATCGCCGAGAGCGCATCGCCGGAGGCCGTGTTGCCCGACACCGTCGCGTACACCGTGTTGCCGTCGGCGCTGATGCGGAACTCGTGCGTCACGATATCGCCGAAGTCGTACGTGCCGACGCGGACTGGAGCCTTGCAGTCCTTCGACGCATCGTAGATCTGGAGCTGGGTGGGTCCCGGCGGATCGCCGTACGGCGTCTTGGCCACCCTGAAGGGCATCACGATGACGACGCCGCGTCTGGCGTTGGCCTCGACCTGCGACTCGCGGGTGCCGGGCGTGCCGGGCATCAGCTTCACGACCGACGGGCTCGAGGGGTTCGAGGCGTCGATGACGGCCATGCCCTCGAGGCGATCGTGGCCGCCGAAGTACGCGGCCACGTACGCGCAGTCCCCGATCCACCCGAGGTTCCCGTTCTCGCCCCGGTTCTCGATGTCCTGCTGGCCGACCAGCCGCACGTTCGACGCGTACGGCTGTTGCGAGCGGCCGCTCGCCTGGTCCTCGAGCGGGACCTGTCCCTGCAGCCGTGCGCCTCCCGCCGCCTGGAGCGGCTGGGCGCGCGAGCACCCGGCGAAGGCGAGCGCGCCTGCCAGCGCGCCCGCCGCGTACCGGCGGATCATGGCTCCTCCTTCAGTCGCCGCTCACCATTCGAATTTCGCGCCGACCCTCACGATGCGCGGCGCGATGATGGTGATCGGAATCAGGTACGTCGAGCCCGAGCTCCAGCTGATGTTGGATGCCGGGTTCGTGTTCGTGATGTTGTAGATGTCGATGAACCCCGAGATCGAGCGCGTGTGCACGCGGAACACCTTCTCGATGCGCGAATCGAGGATCGCGATCATATCCTGCCGGTGCGTGCTGATCGGCTCGGCCAGGATGCGCTGCGTCCCGTAGTTGATCCCGTTGCTGCTCCCGGCGAGGAACGTCCGGCCGTAGGGCTGTCCCGCCTGCGAGCGCAGCGACGGCGTGATCCGGATGCCCCACTTCGCGTCGTAGGTGCCGTGCAGCTTGAACGCCCAGGTCGTGGACACGAACCGGCCGCCGTCGGTGTTGATGGCGTCGTTGGGGTTCGAGAGATCCTGCTGCGCGCGCAGGTTCTGGCCGTAGTAGCCGGTCGCGTTGTCCCGGTTCCACCGGTACGAGAACGCCGCCGCGAGCGACCAGCGCCCGGCCGCGCGCCGGTTCGCGCTGAGCTCGAGCGTGTAGAAGTCGTCCCGTCCGGGCGTGTTGTGCAGGATGTTGAGCACCGGCAGGCCCAGGTGCGCCGCGTCGAGGTTGTAGCCCTGAATGGGCGCGCCGTCGTCGGCGGTGCCGAGCCTGCCGTCCGGACCCGGGTCGGGGATGGTCAGCGGCACGGTGAACGCCGAGATCGGCCGGTTCTGGTTGTCCAGCTGCGACAGCTGGTTGATCCGGCGCCACACGAGGCCCGCGTGCACGCCGAAGTTCGGCATCAGCTCGTGCTCGATCCACCCGGCCACCTCGTCGGTCCGCGTGTCCTGCAGGTCCGGATCGATGATCGCGCTGCCGACGCCGCCGCGCGACGCGGTCAGCAGCCCCTCCTCGCCGGGATCCCACACGCCGTTGCCGTTCCCGTCGCTCCAGTTGTACCGCTTGTACCAGTCGGGGGCGTTCTGGTTCACGAGGTTGTCGACGTTGCCGGTGCCCGGGTTCCACCAGTACCGCGCGTAGTTGCCCTTCAGCACCGTCTTGCCGTCGCCGCGCAGATCGAAGGTGAAGCCGAGCCGCGGCGCCGGAAGGTTCCACGTCAGCACGTTGTCGACCGCCGGGAAGTCGATCTGCGTGTCGTTGAACGTCCCGACCGGCGGGCCGGACTGCGACGGCAGGTACGACCGGTAGTGATCCATCCGCACGCCCAGGCTCAGCGTGAGCCGCGAGCCGGCCCGCCAGGTGTCCGAGAGATAGAGGCCGATCGTCCGGAGCCCGTTCAGCGAATCGGACGGCGTCTGGAACAGCAGCACCTCGGCCGGGACGCCGTTGCGCAGCACGTGCAGGACGTCGCCCGGCACGTACCCCTTGCCGTCCGCGCCCCGCTTGTACTCGAAGATCTCGTCGAACAGCTCGCCGCCGATCTTGATGTTGTGGCTGCCGGCCCAGTTGTCCTTGAAGATCGAGTAGCTCCCGAGCACCTGGTTGCGGGTCGGGATGTTGAACCACCCGTCGCGGTTGCCGCCGCTGACGATGTTCGTGCCCAGGTCGGCGAAGGCCGGGGCATCGGTGTACCGGTAGTTCGGCCATACGTAGCGGAACTGGCCCCCGCGCACCTCGAAGAACATCGTGTCGCTCACCACGCTGTCCCATTCCGCCTTGTACGTGTGTCCCCAGTACTGCTGGTTCCAGGTCGAATCGGCGCTGTTGTGGATGGCCGCGGTCGCCCCAATCAGGAATGTATCGAGCCGGTTCGGCTGCTTCTTCCGTCCCGCCATGGCGTACCCGATCAGCTTGTTGTTGGTCGACAGCGCGTAGGTCACCTTGCCCGAGATGTTGTTCAGGTGCGTCTCGAACGCCTTGACCGGGAAGTTCGGGAGCAGCGACTCGACGTCCTGGTCCCGCAGCGACCCGTACCACCACAGCTTGTCGATCTTGAGGTAGCCGCCGGCGTCGCCGTTCACGTCGTGGTAGCTCGACATCCGGTTCAGGTCGGTCGGCCCCAGCCCGCCCCCTCCCGTGACGCCGCGGGCGATCTGGTCGCTGTCGATGTTGCGGGACTGAATCGCCTTGTTCTGGTAGTCGGCGTACAGCTTCCCGTGATACGTGTTGCCGCCCGACTTGGAGATGAACTGCGAGACCACGCCCGGCCACGGCATCTCGGCGCTGTTGGTGCCGGTGCCGATCGACACTTCGTCGAACGACCCGTAGTCGTAGTAGAAGCCCGACCCGTTGGTCCCCTCGGTGTTGACGATCCCTTCCACCATCGGCCGGTGCTGGTCCTCCTTGGTGTCGTACGCCGCGTAGCCGGTCTGCGTGCCGGCCGCGCTCCCGCCGACGTCGATCCGCGAGAGCTGGACGGCCGGCGCGGCGGCGAGGATGGACCAGAAGTCGCGCGCGCTCGGGATCGACGCCAGCTCCTTCGCGTCGAAGTTCGTCGCCGTCTTGGTGGACGAGATGTCGACGACCGGCGATTCGCCGCTCACCGTCACCGTCTCGGAGAGCGAGGCCACCTTCAGCTCCACGTTCACCGTGGCCGTGAAGCCCAGGCCCACCCGGATCCCCTCGCGGACGACCGTGTTGAAGCCGGAGAGCTCGTAGGTGATCTTGTAGTCGCCGGGCGGCACCGCCGGAAAGCGGTACGCGCCGTCGGCGCTGGTGGGAGCCGACCGCGTCCCCTGCATCGCCGGGCTCGCAACCGTCACCGACACCCCCGGCAGCACGGCGCCGGTGGTGTCGGTCACCTTCCCGTTGATGGCTCCCGTCGTTGCCCCGACCGATTGGGCTCGTCCCCAGGTGCTGCTGGCCACGAGGAGCGCCAGCGTGGTTGCGACGACCGACAGCCGTTTCAATGACCACCCTCCTTGACTCACGCCGACCGGGCCACCGTCAGTTGTGAGACGCGCGAAGAGGTCGAAAACGCGCCAACGCTAACACCGGCGCGACGCCGGGGCAATTGGTTTCTGGAGCAACTGTGAAAGGCTATTCGAAGCGGAGGGCGTCGATCGGATCGAGACGGGAGGCCCGGCGCGCCGGATAGAAGCCGAAGAAGACGCCGACGGCCGCCGCGATGCCGAACGCCAGGCCCACGGCTGAGGCCGACACCGCCGTCGGCCATTCGAGCAGCCGGGTCAGCGTCCCGGACGCGAGGAAGCCGAAGGCGATGCCGATCGTCCCGCCCGCCAGGCTGAGCGTCAGCGCCTCGACCAGGAACTGCAGCATCACGTCGCGCTTGCGGGCGCCGACCGCCCGCCGGATGCCGATCTCGCGCGTGCGTTCGGTGACCGACACGAGCATGATGTTCATGATGCCGATGCCGCCGACCACCAGCGAGATGGCGGCGATGCCGGCGAGGAGCGCCGTCATGGTGGTGCCGGCCCGGTCGAGCGTCGCCGTCATCTCGGCGAGGTTCACCTCGTCGAGCTTCGGCATGTTGGCCAGCACGAACGCCGCGACCGACGTGTAGAGTCCCTTGGTGAGCGCCTCGGCCGCCTGCGTCTTGACCGTGAAGTCGTCGGGCGTGCCGAATCCGGCCCCGCCGCCCGGCATCTGGTTGCCCAGGATCCCCCCGGCCCTGAGCCGCGCCACCGCCGCCTCCATCTGCGCCTTGTGCCGGTCGCGCAGCAGCGTGGTGATGTCGGCGGCGATGCGGGTCGCCTCGCCCGCCTGTCCGGCCATGACCGTGATGGTGTGCAGGTAGCGGATGTCCAGCGCGTCCTGGAGCGCCGTGTAGGGCACGAACGCCATCTCGATCTGGTTGTCGTCGACCGTGTTCGTCACCCCGATGACGCGGAACGTCCGGTCGTGGATCGTCACGTGCGCGCCGACGGCGTCGGCTCCCGGTCCGAACAGGCGGTCGACGGCCGTCCGCCCCAGCACGGCGACGCGCGCGCGCGAGGCCACCTGGCCGGCGTCGAAGAACTCTCCGGCCACGAAGCGCCAGCCGTACATCTGCGCGAAGGAGTCGCCGGTGCCGAGGATCTGCGTATAGAAGCGCTTGTCCCGCGAGGCGAGCCACCCCCGCAGCTTCACGTCGGGCGCGTAGGCCTTCACCCCGGCGACTTCGCCGATGGCCCGGGCGTCCTCGGGGCTCAGGGTCTTGGCGGCCCCGAGGCCGGTCGGAATCTTCGACGATTCTCCGCCGCGCGTGTAGTTGCCCGCGTTGACGTCGATCAGGTTCGTCCCCGCCGACCGGACGTCCTGCTCGACGGTCTGCTGCGCGCCGTTGCCGAGCGCCACCATCGTCACGACGGCGCCGACGCCGATGATCATGCCGAGCATGGTGAGCACGGTGCGGAGCTTGTTGCGACCGAGGGCCCGGACGGCGATCCGGAGCGAAGTGACCAGCAGGTCCATGGCCGGCTATTCGTACCTCAGCGACTCGATCGGATCCAGGCGCGCCGCCTGGCGCGCCGGGTACCAGCCGAAGAAGATGCCGACCGCGGCGGCGATGCCGAACGAGAGCAGCACGGCCGCCGCCGAGATCGTCGTCGACCAGCGGAGCAGCTCCGCGATCGTCCCCGACGCTGCGATGCCCACGGCGACGCCGGCGATGCCGCCCGCGATGCTGAGCGCGATCGCCTCGACGAGGAACTGCGTCAGCACGTCCCGCGCGCGCGCGCCGACGGCGCGGCGGATGCCGATCTCCCGCGTCCGCTCGGTCACCGACAGCAGCATGATGTTCATGATCCCGATGCCGCCGACCAGCAGCGACACCCCGGCGATGCTCGCGAGCAGGGCCGTCATCGTGCGGCTGGCGCGATCGAGCGTCCGGGCGAGCTGCTCGAGCGTCACCTTCTCGAGGCCGCCGACGTTCCCCACCACGGCGCGGGCCACGTCCGGCCGGAGGCCGCCGCGCGCCAGCGCTTGACGCGCCTGCGTCGTCACGGTGAAGTCGTCGGGATTTCTGACGCCGATGTTGTGGCGGAACCGCAGCAGCTCGGTGATCGACTTCGCGATGCGCGTCACCTCTCCGGTGGACGCGGCGGTGATCTCGATGTCGTTCAGCTTCGACAGGTTGAGGAGCCGGTGCACGGTCGTGAAGGGCGCGTACACCGCGTCGAACTGGTTGTCGCCGGGCGCCGGCGCGACGAGCATGCTCGTGCTGCTCACGACGCCGACGACCTCGAACGGCTGGTTCCAGAGGTGCACCGTCTGGCCGACGGGATTCGCCGTGCCGAACAGCTTCTGTGCGACGACGACGCCGAGAACCAGGACCTGGGCGGACGACCGCTCCTCGCGCGTCGAGAAGAAGCGGCCGTGCGTGAACGTCCACGCGCGCCGGATCAGCGGCAGCTGCATGTCGGTGCCGTTCAGCCGCGTGAACCATCGCTTGTCGCCGTACACGACGTGCGAGTTCTGGTGGATCCCTTCGGCGACGTACTGCACGCCGGGCAGCTTGCGGATCGCGTCGGCGTCCTCCGAGGTCAGCGTCGCGGCGCCGCCGAGGCCCGCCTCGAGGTCGCCGAGCCGCTGCGCCGCCGTTGGATGATCGTGCTTCTCCATCGGATCGTCCTCGGGGTGGCCGATCAGGCGCACGGGCAGACGGTCGCGCGGATCCCAGACCGCCGGCCGCAGCCGGACGCCGCCCCCGCCGGGGCGCCACGCCGACGGCTCGACGACGGCGCCGCCGGTGGCGTCGTCCTCGGCGGGCTTGTAATTGCCGGCCGTGACGATGATCAGGTTCATGCCGGCGGCGCGGACCTGATCCTCGATGGCCGTCTCCGCGCCCGTGCCGAGCGCGATCATCGTCAGCACGGCGGCGACGCCGATGGTCATGCCCAGCATCGTCAGGGCCGTCTGGAGCTTGTTGCGCCCGAGCGCCTTCAGCGCAACCGTCAGGCTGGAGCGGACGTTCATGGCCTTACACCCTCGATCTCAGCACCCTCACATCGCGCGCGTCGCGCCGAGCTCGTCGCCCGCCATGCGCCGCGACGCGTTCGGCTCGTCCGACACGATGTGCCCGTCCTTGAACCGCACGATCCGCGAGCCGTACTCGGCGACCTGCTGCTCGTGAGTGATCAGGACGATCGTCATCCCTCGATCCTCTTTCAGCTGCTGGAAGATGTCCATCACCTCGATGCTGGTCCGGCTGTCGAGGTTGCCCGTCGGCTCGTCCGCCAGCACGATCGACGGGCTGTTGAGCAGCGCGCGCGCGATCGCGACGCGCTGCTGCTGGCCGCCCGACAGCTGGTTCGGGTGATGGTCCGCGCGGTCCCGCAGCCCGACCGCCGACAGCGCCTCGAGCGCGCGTCGGCGCCGCTCGGCGGGGGAGACGCGCTCGCCGCCCATGGCGTACAGGAGCGGCAGCTCGACGTTCTCGACCGCCGACGTCCGGGCGAGCAGGTTGAAGCCCTGGAAGACGAACCCGATCTGCCGGTTGCGGATGGCCGAGAGCTCGTCGTCGGAGAGGCGCGAGACGTCGCGGCCGCCCAGCAGATAGCGGCCCCGCGTGGGCCGATCCAGGCAGCCGACGATGTGCATGAAGGTCGACTTCCCGGACCCCGAGGGCCCCACGACCGAGACGAACTCGCCCGCCTCGATGTCGAGCGAGATGCCGCCCAGAGCGTGCACGACCACGTCGCCGAGCCGGTACTCCTTCGCGAGATCGTGTACGGCGATGAGCGGCATCCTCGTCCTGTGTCCCCCTGCCCCGGCTATCTGTCCGACGTCGGGTCGGTGGTGGTCTTCTTGCCCGAATCGGGGACCTTGTTGAGCCCCGCGAAGTTGTAGATGATGGTGGCCGCCGTCTTCTCCGCGCCCGCTATGCCGTACACCTTCCCGGCGCCCTCGATGACGTAGTACTCGTTGGCCGCGTGCGCGCGGCCGCCGTGGCCCGCGCCGCCCATCCCGATGGGCATCGACACCGGCGCCACCTTCATCCCCACTTCCTGGTTCGAGAACAGGTACGCCGGCCAGTAGCCGCCGAGGATCGACGCGTAGTGCGCCGGCTGGCCGTGCGAGATGTTCATCACCTCGTACGCGTCGGTCATCGCGCGGGCGATGTCGGTATCGTACGACATCTTCGACCAGGGCACGTCGCCGATGACCTTCATCTCGACGTCCTTGTAGCCGTTGCGGTCGAGCTGCTCGCGGATCCGCTTCACGATCTCGAGGCCGTTCATCTTCGGCGTGTAGCGGATGTTGTGCTTCGAGGTGATCTTGTTCGGCAGGATCGCGCCGGCGCCGCCCGCGTACATGTTGCCACCCCAGATGCCGTCGAGATTGAACGACACGCCGTAGCGCGCCATCTTCAGCATCGTGAACGGGTCGTCGGCGATGAAGCGCGCCACGCCCAGGTTCTGCGCCGCGACCTTCATCTCGGTCTTCTCGGCCGCCTGCTTCAGCTTCGCCGTCTCCTCCTGCGACATCTCGACGCGCCCGTCGGTGAACCCCTTCACGAGCGGCGTGTTCCCGTCGTCGGAGACGAGCGACGCCAGCATCTTGATGTGGCGCCACGCCGGGCTGTCCACCGACCGCTTGTTGGAGCCGTGGATGTTCGACTCCACGGGGCCGCGGCCCCACGACTTGCCGCTCGTCGTGAGCTCGATGTACACGCAGCCCTCGGACCCGCCGCCGACGCCGGCCGACCCGCTCGGCGCCTGGCCGCCGCCCTCGCCGATCAGCGCGTCGGCGCCCTTGAAGAAGTCCGGGTGATCCTTGACGAACTTGCGCAACCCGATGTCCATCCGCTCCTCGTCGCCCTCGGCGACGAAGATCAGGTTGACCGGCAGCTTGCCGGTCACTTCCTTGATCGACATCAGCGCGTTCCAGTACGCCATCTCCGGCCCCTTCGAGTTCGTGGCGCCGCGGCCGATCAGGACCTTCGGATAAGGCGCCTGCGCGACGAGCCGCGCCTCGAAGGGCGGCACCTTCCACGCGTCGGGCTCGGTGATCGGCATCGTGTCGTACTGCCAGTAGATCGCGATCGTCCGCGGCGCGCCGTAGTCGCACTTCGCGTAGACGACCGGGTTGCCCGGCGCGCCCCACTCGGTGATGCCGACGTCGTACACCCTCGACTCCTGACATCCGAGCTGGTCGAAGAAGCCCTTCACCATCTCGGCCGATTCCGGGATCCCCTCGCCGCTGTTGGAGATGCTCGGCTGCCGGATCCACTTCTGCAGGTTCTCGACGTGATCGTCGATGTGATCGTCGATGTACTTGAAGACCTTCTTGAGGTCCTCGTTCGAGACCTTGCTCATGTCCGGTTGAATCTCGGTGTCACCCGCCGGCCGGATGCCCAGTTTCGGCTTGGCGGGCGCTTCCGCGGTCGACGCGGACGTCGCCGGCTCCTTGGCCTGCGAGCATCCGATCGTGAGGACCAGTAGAGTGCCGCTGCAGAGCAGGACGGCTGCGCGTCGCATGGCGTGACTCCCTCTGAAAAAATTCGCTCGCGTTCGGTGCGCTCGGCGTGGCGATCATGTGCATCGCGGTCGGTCGGTGTCAATGGCGAACGCGCAATATACATTCGGTGACATTCCGCGCGGCCGCCGGCGGAGCGCCGGGCGTGTGCTAGCCTCCCAGGGTGCCCACGCGCTCGGCCGCCGTCGCCGCAGTGCTCCTGGCTGGCCTCGCCGCCGCGTGCGCCCGCCGCGCGCCGGCGTACGGCTGGACCGACGCCTCGCGGGACTACGTCCGCCTCGTCGTCGCGCTCGGCGAGCGCGACCCCGACTCGCTCGACGCCTACTTCGGACCGCCGTCGGTCGTCGCCGACATCAGACAGGCACCCCCCTCGCTGCCCGCCATCCGCGCGCAGGCCGACGCGCTGGCGGCGCGCGTCCGGGGCCTGGCGTGCCCGACCGAGGACGACCGGGCCCGACGGCGGCTCATGCTGCTCCAGTTGACCGCCATCGCCCGCCGCGTCGACGTTGTCACCGGCGCGCACCTGCCGTTCGACGAGGAGAGCCGGGGGCTCTTCGGGACCGCGGCGCCCCACGGTCTCTCGAACCGACCAGGGCCGGCCGCGGCCCGAACCGAGATCGACCGATTGCTGCGGGGTCCGGGCGACCTTGCCGGGCGCTACGACCGATTCGACCGCGCGTTCGCCATTCCGCCCGGGAAGCTGCGGGCCGTGTTCGGAAAGGCCATCGAGGGCTGTCGCGCGCGCACCGCCGCGCACGTCGACCTCCCGGCCGGGGAACAGGTCACGCTCGAGCTCGTCGGCAACAGGCCGTGGAGCGCCTTCAGCCGCTATCAGGGCGCGTTCCGCAGCCTCGTGCAGGTCAACGCGGACTTCGGCTGGACCGTCGATCGCGCTCTCGAAACGGCGTGCCACGAGACGTACCCCGGGCACCACGTGCGGAGCATCGCGATTGATCGGGCATTCGTCGCCGGTCGTGGATGGACCGAGCTGACGGCCCAGCCGTTCTTCAGTCCCGCCGCGCTCGTCGCCGAAGGAACGGCCACTCTGGCGGCCGAGCTCGCCTTCCCGGGCGACGAGCGCGAGCGGTTCGAGCGGGACGTGCTCTTTCCCGCCGCCGGACTCGACCCGGGCGGGGCGGCGCGCTACGTGGCGGTCGAGCGCCTCGTGGATCGCCTGGCGCCGGTCGAAACGGACATCGCGCGGCGCTACGTCGACGGGGCGCTCGAATTCGTCAGGGCCGGAGATGCCCTCCGGATGGACGCGTTGATGGCGCATCCCGAGGCGGCCCTGAAGTACATCAACGAGTACCGGACCTACGTCCTCACCTACGCCTACGCTCCGCAGCTGGTCGCGCGCTGGCTCGACGAGTATGGCGGCGGCACGCCGGAGGGACGCTGGAAGGCGTACGCCGGGCTGGCCTCGCCCGTGGTCGATCTCGAGCTCCTCGACCGCTCGAACCGTCACCTGCCGTAAAATGTTCGGAAACATGCCGCTGATTCGGTACGCGGCCGTTCCGGCCGCGCTCGTGGCGCTGGCGGCGGTGCCTCTGGTCTCGTCCCCGGCGAGTCTGGCGGCGCAGGCGGCGGTCCACATGTACCAGGAGCGCGACTTCCTGACGCGCGTCCGACGGCTGACGGTCGAAGGCCGGCGGGCGGGTGAAGGCTACTGGTCGCCCGACGGGAAGCGGCTCGTCTTCCAGAGCGAGCGCGAGCCGGGGAATCCCTTCTATCAGATCTACGTCCTCGACCTGACCACCGGCGAGACCCGGCGGATCTCGACCGGCCTCGGCAAGACCACGTGCGCGTTCTTCCGGCCGGGCAGCGACCAGATTGAATTCGCCTCCACCCACGCCGATCCGAAGTCGAAGGAGCTGCAGGAGCAGGAGATCGCGTTTCGCGCGTCGGGCAAGGAGCGCCGGTACTCGTGGGACTACGATCCGGCCATGGACATCTACGCGTACTCGGAGAAGACCGGCGCGCTGACGCGGCTGACCGACACGCGCGGCTACGATGCCGAAGGCAGCTACTCCCCCGACGGCCAGTGGATCGTGTTCTCGTCGATGCGGGACGCGTACGCACGCGCGCTCTCGGCCGGGGAGCAGAAGATCCTCGACGTCAATCCGAGCTACTTCGCCGAGATCTACATCATGCGCGCCGACGGATCGGGGCAGAAGCGGCTGACCAGGGCGCCCGGGTACGACGGCGGGCCGTTCTTCACGCCCGACGGCAGGCGAATCGTCTGGCGCCGCTTCGATGAGCAGGGGCTCATCGCCGACATCTGGACCATGAATCCCGACGGGAGCGACCAGCGGCAGCTCACCGACTTCAAGTCGATGAGCTGGGCGCCCTATATGCATCCCTCCGGGCAGTACATCATCTTCGCGTCGAACAAGCTCGGGTTCGAGAACTTCGAGCTCTTCATCGTCGACACCGCCGGCACGAAGGAGCCGGTGCGGGTGACGTACTCGGACGGATTCGACGGGCTCCCCGTCCCCTCGCCCGACGGTACCATGCTGGCCTGGACGTCGACGCGGTCGGGCGGCGGCTCCGGACAGATCTTCCTCGCGCAGTGGAACCACGAGAAGGCGCTCGAGGCGATTCGCGACGCGCCGCGGCGCCAGTAGCTGACACTATCGCGCGGGTCTCCGGACCCGCCGGACGCACATCATGAAACGCACACTCCTGCTCGCGGCGCTCGTCGCGGCGGCGGCCCCGCTCGTCGTCCCGGCCCAGACCCCGGCGTCGAAGACGCGCGCGGACGTCGAGGCCCTCGCCTCGGCCCGGTTCGACGGCCGCCTCACCGGCAGCCCCGGCGAACGGCTCGCGGGCGACTACCTCGTCTCCGAGCTGACGACGATCGGCGCCAAGCCGCTGCCGGGCCGGACCGACCTGCGCGAGCCGTTCGACTTCACGGCCGGCATGAAGGACGGCGGATTGGCGGTGTCGGTGTCGTGGCTGCAGCCGAAGGCCGACGGCGAGAACGGTCGCGCCGTGCAGTCCGGGGGCTCGATGGAGGTGGCCAACGGCGCCCGTGCGCTGTCCTTCTCGGACAACGGCACGGTCGACGCGCCCATCGTGTTCGCCGGCTACGGGATCGTCGTGCCCGACTCGCATGACTTCGGCTACGACAGCTACGCGGGGATCGACGTCAAGGACAAGGTCGTGCTCGTGCTCCGCTACTTTCCCGAGGACGCCGACCAGAAGACGCGCGGCATTCTCGCCCGCTATTCGGACCTGCGCTATAAGGCGATGATGGCGCGCCAGCACGGCGCGAAGGCGCTCATCGTCGTGGCCGGTCCGCGATCGCCGAACGCGGGGGAGCTGGCGCCCATGAGCTTCGACACGGCGCTCGCCGGATCGGGCATCGTCGCGGCCAGCGTCGCGATGCCGGTTGCCGACGCCATCTTCAAGCGGACGGGACACACGCTCGAAGAGGCCCAGAAGGCGCTCGACACCGGCAACCCGCACGTGCCCGGATTCGCCATCCCGAACACGATCGCGCACGTCCGGACCGCGGTCGTCCGCGAAAAGCAGACCGGCCGCAACATCGTCGCCTACCTGCCGGCCACCGGGCCGCTCACCGGCGTCGACAAGCCGTGGATCGCGATCGGCGCGCACTACGACCACCTCGGACACGGCGGCCACGGCAGCTCGCTGGCGCGGAAGGAGGAGGCCGGACTGGTCCACTTCGGCGCCGACGACAACGCGTCCGGCACGGCCGCCGTGCTCGCGATCGCGCGCGCGCTCGGCGCCGGGCCGCGGCATCGCAACGTGCTCGTCGCGCTGTGGTCGGGCGAGGAGCTCGGACTCATCGGGTCGAGCGCGTTCGTGAAGGAGCCGCCCGTTCCCGTCGACCAGATCGAGGCGTACTTCAACTTCGACATGGTCGGGCGGATGCAGGACAACAAGCTCACCATCCAGGCCACGGGCACGAGCCCGGCGTGGGGAAAGGTGATCGAGCAGGCGAACGTCGCGGCCGGCTTCGATCTCCAGTTGCAGGACGACCCCTATCAGCCGACCGACGTCGCCAGCTTCAATCTGGCTGGCGTGCCCTGCCTCAGCTTTTTCACCGGCACGCACGCCGACTACCACCGCCCCTCCGACACGGCGGACAAGATCGACTACCCCGACCTCGATCGGATCGTGGACTTCGCCGCGGCCGTCGCCCGCCGGGTCGAGGACCTCGATCGGGCGCCGCAGTTCGCCAAGGTGGAGC
The DNA here is from genome assembly GCA_963840225.1 of uncultured Acidobacteriota bacterium. Lineage (GTDB taxonomy): Bacteria > Acidobacteriota > Vicinamibacteria > Vicinamibacterales > CAVVIG01 > JBLMXQ01. Next base: position 235,093 of record CAWIYH010000002.1, on the reverse strand, counting down.
AGAAGGCGCAGCCGGGCGGCCGCGCGGGCGTGCGCGTGACCACCGGCACCATTCCCGACTACTCGACCGAAGCGAAGGGCCTCCTGCTGTCCGGCGTGATCGGCGGCGGGCCGGCCGAGCAGGCGGGCCTCCAGAAGGGCGACGTCATCGTCGAGATCGCCGGGCAGTCGATCACGAACATCTACGACTACACCTACGCCCTCGAGATCCTGAAAATCGGCCAGCCGGTGAAGGTGGTCTACCTGCGCGGCACCGAGCGGCGGGAGACGATGCTGACGCCGGCGGCGCGCAAATGAGCGATTGGAGGGATTGACGGCGCACGTTCCGTCCTGTTGGCTCCTCGAAGCCGCGCGGCGGCGGCTGAAGTCCTGCCGCGCAACGTACCCGATGACCATGCGATCGACGGTCCCACCGGCATGGAACCGTCGGGTTTTCCAGGTGTGATCAGGGGCGCTCGACCGCCTGGTCGTAGAACTTCACGAGGTCGGCCTTGAGCTGCCGCCGGGCGGCGTCGTTCAGGTAGACCATGTGGCCCGACTGGTAGTACCCGAAGGTGATGTTCTTCTCGAGCGGCGGATCCAGGCCCATGTGCGCGAGCGTGTACTCGGTCTCGAAGAACGGCGTCGCGAAATCGAAGTAGCCGTTGGCCGAGAAGATCTTCAGGTACGGATTCTTCGACATCGCCATGCGCAGATCGGCCGCGACGTCGGGCATGTCCCAGCGGCCGCCGTCGACGCGATGGTGGTCGTCCCAGTTGCGCCCGACCTCGGCGTAGTTGTTCGGACGGTACAGATCGTCGCGGACGTACTTCAGCTCGCCGCGCATGTACTGGTTCAGCGCCGAGACGAACGCCGCGCTGATCGCCGCTTCGGCGGCGTCGAACTCCGGCGACTCGCCGGCGGCATCGCGGTCGATCCCCTTGAAGCGCGCGTCGAGGCGCCCGATTGTCCGCCGCTCCCCGCGCAGCAGCTCCTTCTCGAAGCGATCCGGCGCGATGCGCAGGTCCGCGTTGCGGATCATCGCCTCCGGCATGGCCGTGAACCGCTGGAGCTTCGCCACCACCGCGTCGCGATCCGCGGCGCTCAGGCGGCTGCCCTGCGCGAGCGCACGGGCGTAGTCGCCCAGCGCGAACCGCCGCGCCTCGTCGACGAACGCCGCTAGATCGGCCGGCTTCGGCTGGACGCGGTCGTGATACCAGACGGTCGCCGCCATCGTCGGCAGGTACAGCTCGTAGGGCAGGTCGCTCGCAAACGGCGGCCCGTTGAAGTCGTCGTACGCGTTCAGGTACGACGAGACCAGCACCGCGCCCGTGAACGCCATCCCCCTGGTCTGGAGCGCGTTCAGCAGCGCCGCCGCGCGCGTCGTGCCGTACGACTCGCCCAGCAGGAACTTCGGCGAGTTCCAGCGCCCGTTCTGGCCGACGTAGCGCTCGATGAGCTGCGCGAACGCGTCGACGTCCGGATCGGTGCCGTAGAAGTCCTTCGGCTCGCCCTTGCCGTCGATTCGCGAGTAGCCCGTGCCCATCGCGTCGACGAACACGAGATCGGACTTGTCGAGCAGGGTCTCCTGGTTGTCGGACACGTCATAGGGAGCCGGCGGCGTCGCCGCGGCGTTCGCCGTCCGGACCCGCACCGGTCCGAACGACCCCATGTGGAGCCACATCGTCGACGATCCCGGGCCGCCGTTGAACAGGAATGTAATCGGGCGCCTCGTGACGTCGGGCACGCCGTCCTCGACGTACGCGACGTAGAACATCCGGCCGATCAGATCGCCTTTTTCGTTCTTGAGGTCGATTGTGGCGGCGGTAGCCGTGTAGGGAATCGCTTTCCCGCCGATACCAATTCGATGATGGGTCACTGCGGGTGCGGGCGGTGGCTCGGGCTTCGACTCGTCCTTCTTTTCGGTTTTCTTATCGGTTGCAGACGGCTTGGATTCCTGGCGGGCGCGAGCGCCCGGTGCCGCCGGAACCAGCAGAATGGCCAGGGCCGCGACGGCCGGCACGAGACGGTGAGACATCGGCATGCGCTCCTCGATGCGGACGACTGCGATCGACCACGGACTGGGGGCCTCGATTGCTTTGCCCTACGGATGAGAAAGAAAACTCACGAGATATTGCCTTATTATGATACAATACGTCTGTTTGTGTCATCTTGAGTCTTGAATGGCCCCGGAGAACGAGTGATGAATGAAACGTCCGTCGCTTCACCGCTGGTTGCCAGCCCGGCTTGGGATACGACAACCGCCGCCGTCCGGCTGAAATCGGCGCTCGAGCGGGTCAACAAGGAGCTCTGGCTCGTGTTGTCCCTGTTCGTCATCGCCCTGATCTTGAACCTCGTGGCGTCGCAGCGGATGGTCCTCGGCTTCTATACGCTCCCGACCGTCATGTCCGCTTACATGTACGGCCGCCGTCACGCCACCCTGACGGCGCTTCTCAGCGTCCTGCTCGTTGCGCTCCTCATCTATCTGCAGAATCCGCTGTTCGCGCGTTCGAGCGGCGCCGGCCTGTTCTGGAGCCAGTGGCTCGACTTCACGGTCTGGGGCGGCACGCTCATCATCACCGGCTACGTCGTCGGCACGCTGACCGAGATCAAGGACCGCCAGGTGCGGGAAATCCGCGAGACCTACCACGGCATCCTGCTCATCCTGCGCCACTTCATCTCCAAGGACAAGTACACGGAGAACCACAGCTACCGCGTCTCGGTCTACGCCACCAAGATCGCCGGAGCGCTCGAGCTGAACGCCGACCGCGTCGAGGACGTGCGCGCGGCGTCGCTGCTGCACGACATCGGCAAGCTCGAAATCAGCCGATCGATCCTCTACAAGGCGGCGCGCCTGACGGCCTCCGAGTTCGAAGAGATGCAGTCGCACGTCGCGCGGGGGCTGGAGATTCTCGAACCGGTCGGCGGCAGCCTCCGGCGGATTCTGCCGATCATCCTGGCGCATCACGACAAGTTCGACGGCAGCGGCTACAACCCGACGCAGGGCGCGGCCATCCCGCTCGAATCGCGGATCATCACGGTGGCCGACGTGTTCGACTCCCTGACGAGCGACCGGCCGTACCGGCAGGCGATGTCGCCCTACGATGCCAAGGAGATCATCGTGAAGGGGTCGGGAACCGAATTCGATCCGAAGGTCGTCGAGGCGTTCATGGCGGCGTTCAGGGCCGGCCACCTCGAGGTCCCCGCGCTGGTCGTCTAACGCGCGGGCGTCACCCCGCCGCAGGCGCACACGATCATCCCGATCGCCAGCCACATCACGCGCTGCGGGCGCACTCGACCCTCCGGCCGCGAACGTAATCCGCGAACGGCGTCCGATAAACGCAGCGGAAGGTGCGCGCGAGGTGCACCGGGTGCACGCCGACGACGCGGGCGAGCGGCAGGCGTTCGGCGAAACGCCGATCGACGAGCGCGCTCGAGCCACGCCGGGGCGGCGTCGCCTAGGACGTCCGGCTGTCTCAGGGCGTGGCGTGCGGCTTCGCCAGTTCGTCCAGATAATCCGGCCTGCTCGTGTCCCGCTCGAGGTGCGGGTAGCGCGGGCCGCCGTGGTAGTCGATCCTGCACGTCCGGTAGTAGTCGTCGTTGGTCGCGAGGAGCTCGATGGGATCCGTGCGTTTCGGACTGTCCTTGACGGCATCCTCCAGCCGGTCGTGCGTGTAGGTGCGGCCGTCCACGCCGACAATCTTCATCCCGGGCGCGAGCCCGGCCCTGAAGGCGGGGCCGTCGTAGATGACGTCGGAGATCGTGCCGTCCTCGCGAAGGTCGAGGCCAATCGAGTACAGGTCGGGCGGAATCGGGCGGCGCCCGTGCGTCGTCTGCGGCTCGCTGGTGAAGACGAACTTCCAGCCGCCGTTCTCGATGCCCTCGATCGGCGCCTCTGGCGCCAGCGACGTGAGCCGCTCGTGGAGGAACCGGGCCCAGTCGTACGGCACCACTTGATTCAGCGCCTTCACGACGTCGTCGAACGTGTACGGCTTCAACTCGGGGCCGTTGTTCGGGCCGCCATGAAACAGGTGGCAGAAGTCATCGATCGACTTCCCGCCGTGGCTCCGATCGTGAATCGCCGTGGCCACGTCGAGCCAGAGCAGGTCGCCCTCCTCGTAGTAGTCGGTGCCGCGCCGCCAGTTCTGCCACGCGCGTCCCCCTCCGCCGAGCACCGGTTCGCCGACGGCCGTGTCGACGAGCGGCCGCCAGGTCCGCCCCGGCCGCCCGGCGCCGAGCTCCGCCGCGATGCCCGCCAGGTAGTCGTGATACTCGTCCTCGGTCCACAGGCCGCTGCGCGTCGCGAGCAGCGGGCCCGCGAAGTCGGTCAGCCCCTCGTAGACCCAGAGCAGGTCGGTCGCCTCCGGCTCCTCGTAATAGGGGGTGCTCAGGTCCGCGGGCCGGCGGAACTTGCCGTTCCAGGAGTGCGCGTACTCGTGCGCCAGCAGACCGCCCAGCGAGACGCCGGCGTGCGACGTCAGCAGCGTCCGTTCCGGCAGGCGGCTGTCGTTGGACTCGTGGTGCTCGAGCCCGAAGTGCGCCACGTGATCGCTCAACGTGAGCAGGAAGTGATAGTCGCGGTAGTGGCGCGACCCGAACAGCTTTCCCGCCTCGGCGACGAGGCTGGTCATCTCCTGCTTCACCTCCGGGGACATCGCGAGATCCTCCTCCGCGTCGGCGACGATGTCGATCTCGTGGTGGATCGGCTCGCCCGGGGGCGTGATGTCGACGGCGCGGAAGTAGCGGCCCGCGACGACCGGCGAGTCGACGAGCCGGTTGAGCGACACCGGCTTGAACGTCGTCGTCGCCGACGACTGGCCGGCGATCGGCAGCGCGGTCCCGATCTTCCACCCCTCGGGCACGATCAGCGTCGCCTCGAACGTCTGCTGCTCGGCGTGGCGGTCGAGCGGGTACAGCAGATTCTGGTTCCAGCTCACGACCACGAGCGTGTCGGTGGCCGACGCGCCCCCGGTGAAGGCGCCGCCGCCCGGCTCGAGGTAGTCGAACGCCACCTCGAGGCGATCGGCGCCCGACGGCACGTCGACGTGGAACGTGAAGGCGTCCTTCAGATCGCGCTGCCACGGGAGGACGCGGCCGGCGGCGGTGAACGTCAGGCCGGTGAGCTCGGCGATCGGCCCGCTCGGGGCGTGCTCCCCGGGAATCCATTTCGGGTAGTAGAGCGTCAGCGGGCCCGGCCTGACCGGCAGGGTCTCGGTGGTCCGGACGATCTGCTCGCGCACGTGCGTCGCGTCGACCCTCAGGGCGATCGACGCGGGCTGCGCCGGGGCGACCGGCGCCGACAGCAGCACGACGATGGCGCCGGTCAGCCAGCCCGACACGCGAATCATGGCGACATCTCCTTTACGGACGTATGGGAGGCCTTGCATCCGGACCAGTCTATCAACGTGCGGGTGCGAGGTCGGTGTCACGGCGGCGCATGAGCCAGACGAGCGGAGCGGTACAGAGCAGGAGAAGCGCCAGCAGGCGGAAGCCGTCGAGATAGCTGAGCGCGAGCGCCTGGCGATTGATGAGGCCGGCGACGAGCGCGAGCGCGCCCGTCCGCGCGCCCGCCGCCGGCGCGCCGGCGCGCACGAGCGCCCGGCCGATGTCGTCGAGCAGCACCCGCGCCCGCGGATCGTACGGACCGATGTTCGCCGCCAGCACCGCGTGATGGAACTGCTGGCGGCGGGCCAGGAGCGTCGTCACCATCGAGATCCCGACGCCGCCGCCGATGTTGCGCATCAGCGCGATGATGCTGGTCGCGTATCCCATCTCCTGCGGCGGAATGGGATCCACCGTGATCGTCGCCAGCGGCACGAAGGTGAACGACAGCCCCGCTCCGATGATGAGCTGCGGCGCAAGAAAGTTCCACGGCCCGGCGTCCAGGTTCAGATAGGACAGGCCGAAGGTCCCGGCCGCCGTCGCCACCGAGCCGACGAACAGGAGTCGGCGCGTGTCCCATCGCCGGCTGATCAGCATGCCGGCGATCGGCATCCCGATCATCGTGATGAGTCCGCGGGGCGAGTTCCACAGGCCCGCCGTGATGGCCGGGAACCCGAGCAGCTCCTGCATGAAGAGCGGCACGAGGACGGTCGTGCCGAACAGCGCCACCCCCAGCACGGCCGACAGCGTGACGCCGACCGCGAACGTCCGGTGCCGCAGCAGCCGGAATCGCACGATCGGATCGGCGCTGCGCAGCTCCCACACGACGAACGCCGTCAGGAACACCGCGGCCACCGCGAGCAGTGCGACGATGGAATGCGACGCGAACCAGTCCTCTTCCTGCCCCTTGTCGAGCATCAGCTGCAGGGCGGCGATGCCGATGGCCATCATCGCCAGGCCCCGGTAGTCGATCCGGTTCGAGAGCCGGCGGATGTACGGCGGGTCGGTGATGTAGAGATGAACCAGCAGCAGCCCGGCGGCGCTGATCGGCACGTTGATGAAGAAGATCAGCCGCCACGAGTAGTTCGTCGTCAGCCAGCCCCCGAGCACGGGCGCCAGAATCGGCGCGACCACGATCCCCACGCCCCACAGCGCCATCGCCTTGCCGCGCTCCTCGGGCGAAAACGTCTCGAGGAGAATCGCGCGTGACGTGGGCTGGAGCGACCCGCCGCCCAGCCCCTGCAGGATGCGGAACCCCACTAGCATCGGCAGCGACGCCGCGAGCCCGCACAGCACGCTCGAGACGGTGAACACCGACACCGCGATCATCAGCAGCCGCTTGCGCCCGATGTAGTTCGCCATCCAGCCCGCCGTCGGCAGCACGACCGCGTTCGCGATGAGGTACGACGTCAGCACCCACGTGGACTGCGTGACCGAGGCGGAGAGATTGCCGGCGATGTACGGCAGGCTGACGTTGACCGCCGAGGTGTCCACCAGCTCCATGATGGCGCTCGCCAGCACGGCAATGGCGACGAGCCAGCGGCCGATGGACGGGGATTCGCTCGGGGGCGGATCGGGGGGCGGCATGACGCGCGGACACATTGTGTCCGAGGTCCGGCCCGCCGGGCCAGCAACCCGGCCGCGCTAGGACGACTGGCTCACGCTCGACGCGCGGCGATTGACGGCGGCGCTGATCGTGAGGACGAGCCGCTCGGGCGGACACGGTTTGGTCAGGACCGCGATCGCGCCGGCTTCGAGCGCGCGCGCCGGCACGTCGGCAGTGTCGGCCGCCGTCAGCATGATGATCGGAATCTTCGCCGTCGCCGCGTTCGTGTTCAGTCGCCGGCAGACTTCCCAGCCGTCCATGCGCGGCATCACGACGTCGACGACGACGGCATCGGGAGGCGCGGCGTTGGCGATGGCCAGTCCCCGCTCCCCGTCCGCGGCGGTGATCACGGTGACCGTGCCCTCGAGCATCAACGCATACAGATCGCGGTGCTCCCGCGAGTCGTCGATGAGCAGCACCCGCGGCCGATCGCTTCCCGTCTCGGGCAGGGCCGGCGGCGAGGGTCGCGCCTCGGGCGCCGCCCAGCCGACGTTGCGCTCGTCACGAAAGTCTGGGAAATCGCCGCACCGGTCGCACACGAAGCTGCCCCGGCCGAACCAGCGGTTGGGCGTCCAACGCAGGCGGCCGCCGCAGTATGGACAGGCCGGACGATTCGAGGCAACAGGCATCATGCGTCGACCAGTTGACGCGTGCACGGCATTGCACACGTCGAGCGTCAAGATTCGATACAGCGAGCGGGAGGTGACGGCCTGTTGAGCACATCCAATGCCACGACGACTGCCCGGCCCCCGATTTCAGAAAAGTCGCGGGCAGTGTCCTTGCTGTCTCGAGGACTATCGGGCGAATTTTGCCGGAAATCCAGCAAAACCGCCTTCCGGGTCCTTCGAGCCATGGTCGTTTCGAGCCGCGCGGTTCTCGCCTGCACGATCCCGGCGCTCCTGGCGTGCGCGGGCGGCGGAAACCGCCGGCAGGCGCCGGACGCACCCGCCGCGGCGACCCTCCGCCGGTCCGAGATCGCCGAGCGGATCACGGCCAGCCTCGCCGCCGCCGGTCGGGATCCGTGCCCGCCGCCAGCCGAGCGCCACGACCTCGAAGAACTGTACGGCTCGGACAGCGCGCCTCGCTGGATTGACGCCGCGGGCCGCCCGACGCTGGCCGCGCGCGACGCGTTGTCGCTCCTGCAGTCGGCCGGCGCCGAAGGCCTGGATCCGTCCGACTACGACGCCGCAGGGCTCGCGAGCCAGGCTCGAACGCTCGGCGCCGATTCGTCACCACGTGATCTCGCCGACTTCGATGTCGGCCTGAGCCGCAGCACGCTCCGCTACCTGCGGCATCTGCATTCGGGCCGCGTGAATCCGCGGGCGATCGGCTTCCGGATGGCCGCTCCGGCCGACGACCACGACTACGCCGCGCTCGTCGACGCCGCGCTCGCCGAAGGAGCCCTGCGTCGGACCGCCGCCGACCTCGCGCCGCCGTTCGTACAGTACCGGTGCGCTCCGGCGCATGCTCACCCGCTATCGTGAGGTCGCCTCGAACGGCACGCTCCGGCCGCCACGACTCCCTGGCGTCGCGGTCCGGCCCGGCGATGCCTGCGACGACCTGCCGATGCTCGCGCGGCTGCTGGCGGCGCTGGGCGACCTGCCCGGCGACCGACCGCGGTTCCTCACGCCGGCGCGCTACGAGGGCGCCATGGTCGGCGCGGTGAAGCATTTTCAGCTGCGGCACGGCCTCGACGCCGACGGCGTCATCGGCGGCCGTACCGCGAATGCCCTCGCGGTGCCGTTGTCGTGGCGCGTGCGGCAGATCGAGCTCTCGCTCGAGCGCCTCCGCTGGCTGCCCCACCTGACCGGCCGCCGTCTCGTGGCGATCAACGTGCCGATGTTCAGGCTCTGGGCGTGGGACGCGAATCCGGCAGCCGGCGTGCCGACGCTCGGGATGGACGTGATCGTCGGCCGCGCGCTGGACACCGAGACGCCGGTCTTCGCCGAGGAGATGCGCGCGGTGATCTTCCGGCCGGTCTGGAACGTGCCGGTGTCGATTGCGCGGAAGGAGATCGTTCCTGCGGCCCGCCGCGATCCGGGCTATCTGACGCGAGAGAACCTGGACATCGTCGCCGGGCCCGCCGACGACGCCCCCGTCGTGCCTCCGACGCCCGACAATCTGGCGCGCCTGGCGGCCGGCGCGTTGACGGTGCGGCAGCGGCCCGGGCCGAAGAACTCGCTCGGGCTGGTCAAGTTCGTGTTCCCGAACGACGAAGGGGTCTACGTGCACGGCACGCCCGCGCAGGCCCTGTTCGGCCGGTCGCGGCGCGACTTCAGCCACGGCTGCGTGCGCGTCGCGGACCCCGTGGCGCTGGCGGCGTGGGTGCTCGGCGAACAGCCGGAGTGGACGCGCGAGACGATTATCGAGGCCATGAACGGCACCCGCTCGCGGCGCGTCACTCTCGCGCGGCCGCTGCAGGTGCTGCTCTTCTACATGACCGCCGTCGTCTCACCCGATGACGGCACGATGCGGTTCGCCGACGACATCTATCGCCACGACCGGACGCTCGATCGCGCCCTCGGCTCGGCGCCCTACCAGTGACGGACGCGTCCCGTGTCGACGTGCACGAAGTCCGACGCCGGGTAGTAGCCGACGCCGCCCGTGTGGGCATCGAGCGCCGCGGCGCGCAGTCGGCCGAGCGGCACGTCCGCCAGGCGGATGTCGATGGCCCGCCCTTTCATGTGGAGGCTGTTCGCCGCGACGCCTTCGCTCCTGTGACGGAGCATGTCGTTCGTCCTGGGCGACCGATAGCCGGAGATCACCTGGAACGGACGCGACGTGTCGGTCATGCCGACGAGGCGATGCAGCAGGTCGAGCAGGCCGGGCTCGATCGGGTGCACGTCGCCGGTGCGGAAATCCCGCAGGAAATGGTCGACCGTGGCGAGGGCGTCGGGGAGATACGCGCCGAGGCTGAAGTACTCGACCGTCAGCCGCTCGTCGGTGTGCAGGTTGAAGAGGCGGAGCTCGCGGGGCCCGGGCGCCGCCGCGAGCAGGCGGCCGGGCACGGCCAGCGCCGGGATTGACGCGGCCACGGCAGCCACGAACTGACGTCGGGACAAACGGCTCATCGAGACACCTCCGGCGCCACGGTCGTGGCGGTAGAACCGACGTTCGATTGTGTCGGGAAACGGGCGAAAAGGCGAACCCGATCAGCTGACGATAGAGTATGCCAGCTCAGCCGTGATATGTCCAGCGTCGCGCGGTCGTACGGCGGGCGGTAGGCCAGGCGCAGGCGATACGGCCCGCCTTCCGGCCCCGCCCGCCGCGGAGCGATGCGACGCAGCTCGGTCGGCGTTCGCGCGTAAATACGCCGCATCTGGCCGTTGAACCGCCGCAGGCTGCCGAACCCGGACGCGAACGCCACCTCGCTGAACGCGAGCGTTGTCTCGTCGATCAGCTTCTTCGCGAAATGCGCGCGCCGCGTCAGCGCGACCTGATGCGGCGTCGCGCCGAGATGCTGCAGGAACAGCCGCCGCAGGTGCCGCGCCGTGACGCCGAGGCGGTCCGCGAGATCGTCCACGCTCGCCTCGTCGATCGCGCCGTCGCCGATGAGCCGTAACCCGCGCGAGACCGTGCCCGACGTGCCGACCCACGCCGGTGTCCCGGGTGACGCCTCAGGCCTGCACCGCAGGCACGGACGGAAGCCGGCCGCTCCGGCCGCCGCGGCGCTCGGAAAATAGCGAACGTGCTCGTCTTTCGGCGCGCGGACGGGGCAGATCGGCCGGCAGTAGACGCGCGTGCTCGTCACGCCGATGAAGAACCGGCCGTCGAGGCGGGCGTCGCGGGATCGGCGGGCGCGGTCGCAGGCGCGTCGATCGAGATCCATTTCCGCAGCTTATCGCGCGCGGCGCCGGGCGGCTGGACAAAACCGGACATCGTGGAGGACCCCTCCGGTCCGGCGGCGCGCGTCCGTCATCGCAGAAGCTTGAACGCGTGCGACCACTCGTTCCGCAGGAAGCCAGGGATGCACCAGAGGATGCTCAACGGCTCGATGGCGCGCGCCGCTTCCGCGTCGCCCATGTCCGCCGCCTCCCAGCCGAACCCGTCCAGGATGCCGCCGACCGTCCGCTTCGCCTCCGCGTCGTTGCCGCAGATGAACATCGTCGGCCTGCCGCCGTCGAACCGGGGGTTCACCATGCGGGCGCTGCCGACCGAATTGAACGCTTTCACGAACCGCACGGCCGTGAAGCGGCGTTGCAGCCGCTCCATCAGGGAATCGTCGAGCGTTGTGAAGAATTTCAGCACGCCGTGGCTCGGCGGCGCGTCCGCGATCGGATTCGTCGTGTCGACGACCGTCTTGCCCGCCAGGTTCGCCACGCCCGCCGCCTCCAGGACGTCGGCGGCCGCCGCGCCCTTGACGGCGAGCACGATCAGCTCGCCGAACCCGGCCGCCTCCGCGACCGTGCCGACCCTGCCCGTCGCGTTCGCCGCCAGCCACTCCCCGAGCTTCGAACGATCGCGCGTGCCCAGCATGACGCCGTGCCCGTGCTCGAGCATCCCGGTCGCCAGCGTCCTGGCGACGATTCCGGATCCGAGGATTCCAACCTTCATCGTGCCCTCCCAGGCGATCGCGCCGCGCTGTCGACGTCCACGCCCGAAGGGCCGGCCGCGCGCGGATGGCCTGTTGTTGGACGGCAGAAGCCCGAACGGGGGTTCGGCCGCCCGAACGCCCCCCGCTCAAGGCCTCGTCCGGTTCAGGCTGCCACCTCGACGAGGCCGTTGCTGCGCGAGGCCGGCCTGGAGATCTGCCGCCGGCGGCCGTAGGCCACCGACGCCGCCAGCGTCCCGACGACTGCCGGGAAGAGGGCAGGCCCGACGCCCATGCCGATGGCCGTGATGAGGGTCGCACCGGTCATGATCGCCACGAGCCCGGCGGCGGCCAGCGGCGTCAATTCGGTCCGAATCCGAAGGATACCGGGCAGGACGAGCCCGAGGGCTCCCGCGACCTCGGCAACGCCGATGAAACGGATGAAAGCACCCGGCAGCGCCACAGGTCCTGCGAGGGCCGCCAGCGGCAGCACGAGCTTGGCCCCGCCAGCGAACAGAAAGAGAAGTGCCAGCAATCCCTGAAGGGCCCACAGCGTCTTGTTGAATCGCATCTTCGTTCCTCCTCTGGAACCTGGTCGAACGAGGGCGACGGAAATCGACATCGCGCCAACGCGACCGTCTGCGACAGCACAAGGACGGGGTGACCTCATCAGCGGGGCAGGCAGGCAGGCCGGTGACCCGAGGCTGGTCGAGCGTGCCGGCCGCCTGAGCCGGTTGCGCCCGCAGGGGTGAAGATGCTCTGATCGGTCGTCGTGCCGGCCACTGATCACATTCACGAAACAGTCAGCGCGGTCTACCAGGCCGAATCCCGCCGGGTCCTCGCGACGTTGATTCGGCTGCTCGGCGATTTCGATCGGGCGGAAGAGGCGCTGCACGAGGCGTTCCGCGCGGCGCTCGAACAGTGGCCCCGGGAAGGGGTGCCGGCCAATCCGCGCTCCTGGCTCATCTCGACCGGGCGCTTCAAGGGCATCGATGCCATCCGCCGCCAGGCGCGGTTCGAGCCGCTGGACGAATCGGGCTCCTCCGCCGACGTCGCGGTCGAGCCGGACGTGTCGATCGACGACGAGTCGATCGAGGACGACCGGCTCCGCCTGATCTTCACCTGCTGCCACCCGGCCCTGTCCTCCGACGCGCAGGTGGCGCTGACCCTGCGCGAGGTCTGCGGCCTGACGACGGAGGAGATCGCGGCGGCGTTTCTCACGCCCGCGCCGACGCTGGCCCAGCGGATCGTGCGCGCGAAGACGAAGATCCGCGACGCGCGAATCCCCTACGAGGTGCCGGAGAGGAGCGATCTGGCCGAACGGCTCGACGCCGTCCTTCGAGTCGTCTATCTCGTCTTCAACGAGGGATACGCCGCCTCGTCTGGCGCGGCGGTGACGCGTCACGACCTGTCGCTCGAGGCGATCCGGTTGGGACGCCTGGTCGTCGGGCTGCTGCCGGAGCCCGAAGCGCAGGGACTGCTCGCGCTCATGCTCCTGCACGACTCGCGACGTGCCGCGCGCAGCACACCGTCGGGCGAGATCGTCCTGCTCGCAGATCAGGACCGCACGCAGTGGAACCGGAGCCAGATCGCCGAAGGGGTGGCGCTCGTAGAGCGCGCGCTCGCCTCCCAGCGGTTTGGCCCCTATGCGCTTCAGGCGGCGATCGCGGCCGTGCACGCCGAGGCGCCAAGCGCGTCGGCGACCGACTGGCCGGAGATCGTGGGGCTCTATGACGCGCTCATGCGGATGGCGCCCTCGCCGGTCGTGGAGCTGAACCGCGCGGTCGCCGTCGCGATGCGCGACGGCCCGGCGGAAGGCCTGGCGCTGGTCGACGCGATCCTGGAACGCGGCGAGCTGACGGGCTATCGCCTGGCCCACGCCACCCGCGCCGAGCTGTGTCGCCGTCTCGGGCGCACCGCCGACGCGCGCGCGGCGTTCGAGCGGGCGTTGGCACTCGCCCGCCAGGAACCCGAGCGCCGCTTCCTGGAACGCCGCCTCGCCGAGCTCGGCTCCTGAATGCGGGCCGGAACCCCCGATGTCGATCCGGGCGCCCGGCAATCGACCATCGGATGTGAGCACCCTTTCGGAGATTCTGGGGAGGCGTATGAAGTATCTCTGCCTGGTGTACCTCGAGGAGCAGAAACTGCATGCCGTGCCCGACCGCGAGTGCATGGCCTGCGGCGACGGGTTCCGGCAGGACGGCCTGCTCCTCGCCGCCGAGGCCCTGCAGCCGGTGGCGACGGCCACGACCGTGCGGGTCCGGAACGGACGGACGACGATCACCGACGGGCCGTTCGCCGAAACGAAGGAGCAGCTCGCCGGCTTCTATCTGATAGAGGCGCGCGACCTCAACGAAGCCATCCAGGTCGCGGCGAAAATCCCGCCCGCTCGGGAAGGCAGCGTCGAGGTGCGCCCGGTCAGGGATCTCGCGCCCTAGGCTCGGCCGGTCCTCACGGTCTCCTTACCTGGACGGAAAAATGACCGGGAGGACTTCGTCGGTCGTGTAGACGCACCGGTCGTTGTGGCCGCATTCGGGCACGATCATCACGTCGTGCGCGGCGCCGAGGTGGTCGTCGACGAACTTCACGTACGCCTCGCCGCGGGCCCGTCGGGTCGCTCCCTGCGCCATGGCCCGGCACGACGAATCGAAGCCGCCCAGCGGCAGCGTGTCCACCTGCGACAGGAGGTACGTCGTCGGCCGCGCCGCGAGCTGCTTCTTGAGCTGATCGTCGGACTCGCCGGCCGTGTAGCCGCCGCTCCGCTGCTCGAGCCCGTACGGCCACTTGTCGTAGTCCGCACAGTCGGTCCCGGCGAACGGCCCGTACGAGAAGTTCGTGTGCGGCTTCTCGTCTTTCCATCCGAGCTTGGCGGCGGCCGGCTCGGCGTCGCCCTGCGGCAGCGGCCGCGTGGCCTCAGGCCACGCATAACTCGACGGGTTCGCCACCACGTAGGCGACCGGAACCCCGAGCGTCTCGTGGACCTTGTTCGCCATCTCGTACCGGGCGACGAACTGCCCGCCCGCCGAGTGGCCGGCGACGACAATGGCGGCGAGATTCGGGAAGGTGCGCTTGTCGGCGAGCTCGCGCAGGATCGCGTCCATGAAGTCGAACGACGTCAGGGTCTTGTCGCTCGCGGCCGTCCCGCCCGATCGCCAGCTGTCCCCGCCGCAGCTCCAGCTCACCTCGTTCGGCGCCAGCTGATCGTGGCAGCGTCCATCGGCCGACGCGATTCGGGGCGCGATGACCAGGCTGTCGTCCAGCGCGTGCGCGAGGAACGCTGCGGTCGTCGCCGTCCGGAAGTAGCGATCGGGATTGCGCAGGGTGCCATGAACCATGATGAGCGCGCGCCGGATCCGCTCGTTCCGCACCTTCAGCGGATACGTGCGATAGACCAGCGAGCGGGCGGATCCCGAACCGAGCGGCACCCACTCGGTACATTCCTGGGTCGCCGACGTGCAGGGCCCCTGCGATCGGCCGGCGGGCTGGGGTGACGCGGCGACGAGGCTCAAGGGGAAGAGGACGGCGGCGGCGGCGAAAAACAGGATCTTCATGGCGCCCACGATACACCGAATCCCCGCGGCGCCGATCCGGTCCGCGGCCGGCCGATTTTTCCAAGACGATCCACCCGCTTCAGCGCCTACTATCGTGCGCATGCTGATTCGCGATCGAACGGCCGTCGTGACAGGGGCAGGCGGTACCGGTTGCGGCCGCGCCATCGCGGCGCGCCTGGCGGGCGACGGCGCGGCCGTGGCGGTGTGCGACGTCAACGAGGAAGGCGGACGGGAGACGGTCCACCGCATCGAGTCGGCCGGCGGCCGCGCCGCGTTCTTCCGGGCCGACGTGCGGGACGCGGGCCAGGTCGAGGCCCTGATGCGCTTCGCCCGGCAGACTTTCGGCGAGGTGAGCGTCCTCATCAACAACGCCTCCGGGCCGTTCCGGCCCGGGCTCGACGCCGAGTTCTGGGCCGACACCATCGCGACCGAGCTCCTCGGGACGGTTCACGCCACGCGCTACGCGCTCGAATCGATGCGCCGCCTCGGCGAAGGCGCCATCGTCAACCTCGCGTCGATTTCCGCCGTGTGGCACGGCCGGCGGACGCCGGGGGGCGCCGCGGGCTACGACGCGGCGAAGGCGGGCGTGATCCGCTTCACGACCGGGCTGGCGGGCCTGGCCGCGACCGACCGCGTGCGCGTGAACTGCCTGGCGCCGGGATGGATTGCCACCGACGGGCCGCGCACGTACTGGGAGTCGTTGACGGCGGACCAGCGGCGCGAGCGGGGCGTGCCCGCGCAGTTGCTCACGACCGACCAGGTGGCGGAGATGGTGGTCAGGCTGGCAGCCGACGACTCGCTGGCCGGCCGCGTCGTGCTCTGGTGGTCCGAGGATGCGCCGCGCTTGATCGAATGGGGCGATCGCGGCTACCTCGAAGGGCGGACCCTCGGCTGACGGCCGGAGCCGCGCTCGGGGTCGGCATCACCTTCGCGCTCAGCCGCGTCGTGCGAGCGAACGGCGGTGCGGGCAGCATGTACGATCCTCGTGGCTGGGGTTCGGGGTTCCGGTTGCGATCGTCGCGGCCGGTAGTCTCCGGAACGCCGCGAAAGTTGCGGCGTGTTTGCAGTTCAATCACATGGACGTCACCGGCGCTCACGATCCTGGGTCGCCCCCCGGAAGGAGCGCGCCAGATGACATTCGGATCCTCCGGTTCCCGTGGACTCGCATACGCCGCCGGCCTGGCCGCGGTGACGACGGTGCTCGCCGCCGGCCACATCGCGACGCCGGGAGCCATTGGCGACGATCGCGGAAGGCACGGCGGCGAGGCCCACGACGCCTATTCCGTCGCCCTGTTCGGCGACATGCCGTACAACGCCCTCGGCCGCGCCCAGTATCCGGCGCTGCTGGCCGACATCAACGGCGACCGCGTGGCGTTTTCCGTGTTCGACGGCGACCTGAAGGCCGGCGGCGACGGCCCGTGCAGCGACGACCTCGACACGACCGCCATCGCGAACTTCAATCGTCTCGTGCGGCCGCTCATCTGGCTGCCGGGCGACAACGACTGGACCGACTGCTGGGGCCGCTACGGCCCGACCAGCCAGCCCTACTCCGATCCGCTGGAGCGGCTCGCTTTCGAGCGCGCGCTCTTCGCGGCCACGGACCAGAGCCTCGGCGAGCGGACGCTGAGGTTGACGCGCGAGTCGAGCGAGGGCGGCCAGTTCGCCGAGTACGCCGAGAACGTCCGCTGGAAGTACGGCCCGGTGATCTACATCGGCATGAACGTCCAGGGCTCGAACGACAACTATCCGTACGCCGGCGTCGACGGAGAGAGCCGGCCGCAGGCGGAAATCGATCGGCAGCGCGCTGAGTCGATGGGCAGGAAGGCCGCCAACCTGCACTGGCTGCACGAGGGATTCGCATTCGCGACCCGGACAGGTGGCCCTCGTCCACGGCGACAGCCACTACTTCAAGATCGACAAGCCGATGGACGGCCCGGGCGGCGGCGTGCTGGCCAACTTCACGCGCGTCGAGACCTTCGGAGCGCGGAACACGCACTGGGTGCAGGCGACGATCGATCCGGGAAGCGCGAGTCTCTTCCATTTCGAGCCGCGCATCGTCGCAGCGAACGCGCGATGAACGGATGAGCCTCCGCCCGGAATGTCACACTGCCGGGCGGGGAGGGCCATGACGTCGACCATCGCGCTCGAGGCCATCGACGACACCTCGTCCAACGGCGTCCGAGAGGCTGAGCCACCGTCGCAACGGCTCAGGTGCGGTCCGCGGGCGCACCGCTTGCAGATGGCGCCCGGATGGCCATAGTGATTCCTGCGACGTCGAGACCGGTCCCGGGTGGAGGCTTCCAATGAAGAATGTCGTTCTCGCTCCACCCGCGCTCGGCTTCATCATCGCGACGCGCGCCGCGCTCGCGGCCGGCGTCGGGCTCCTCGTTTCCGAGAAACTGCCGCAGGGCCGCCGTCGCGCCCTCGGCGCGGCGCTGGTCGCCATCGGCGCGGCGACGACCATCCCCGCCTTGATGTTCCTCAGGCGCGGCGGGAGGAAGCCGAACGCCGGCTCGACCGTCGAGCATGACGATCGACTGATTGGCGCGACGCGGTTCCCCCGCAAGGGCGACGACCTGCTCTAAGGAGGTGGCGCGCCGACCGACACCGGGATGTCGACGGGCGCGCCGTCGAGCTCGACCGGCAACTCGCCCGACCATCGGATGGTCGCGAGCGACGGCGTGAACCGCGAGTCGAGCATGAAGACGCGGTTGACCCGTCGCAGCACCACCGCTCCACGCGGGCGCGGCGCGGGCGCGTCCCCGTCGCGCGGCGGGCCGAGGTAGGCACGGACGCGCAGCGCGGCGATGTCTCCGGCCGCCACGTCTGGGGAAAGCGGCGCACCGCCTCGAACGCATCCCCCGCGAGCGATCCTGAACCGCGGATCGCCCCGATCGGTCGGGTACCACACAACCCGCCCGTCTGCCGCGCGCACCCCGACATCGAAGGCGAGGGTCGCGCCCGTGACGTCTGCACACGCCTCGACCGTGGCGTACCGGCGCGGATCGGGGATCTTCCCGCTGCCGGCCAGGGCCGCCGGGTCGATGCGGCCCTCGCGCGCCATCTCGGCCGACGTCACGCCATACGTCCAGGGCTCGGCGTCCATGACCGCTTCGCGCGACGTCCTCGCCAGATCGAACGGCGCCGGCGCCGGCGCGAACGTCACCGCGCCGTCCGGTCCGTGATCGGCCACCATGTTGTTGTCGGTGGCGACCCAGAGCACGGGATGGGCCCCGACGTGTGGACCCGCGAAGTCGACCCACCGATGACCGTCGGACTGGATGACCTCCCGCCGGGCGCCGTCCGCGCCGGTCGTGACGCCGAAGACGAACTCGATGTCCGTGGTCCGGCCCCAGGTCGCCATCAGCCGATCGGTCGGCGTGCCGCCGTCCTCGTTCGTGAAGATCACGGTGTACTGGAAGCGGTACCGCTCGTCGTCTTCGCCCCGCACGTTGTTCTCGACGTACATCAGCAGCGGAACATCGCTGAAGCGCTCGACGGCTCCGGGACGCGCGCGCAGCAGGGGAGCGCGGGAAAGCCAGTCGTACTCCGGGCTGGTCCGGGTGAACGCACGCAGGTCGATCGCCTCGATGGCGGCCGGACCGGCCTGTCTCGCGGAGCGGGCCGCGTCCCGCCGAACCGTCAGCCGATGCGGCCCGGCCGCGAGCGGTCCCAGGATCACGCGATAGGGCGCCGCCTGCTCGCCGCGCGTCAGGGCGACGTGCTGTGAGTACTTGTCGTCGATTGCCAGCTCGAGCAGCACGGCCTCTCGACCCGGCGCGCTCCAGTCGCACGGCGCGCAGCTGGCGGTGATGGTCGCCACCACTTCGGCCGGCTCGCGGAGCGTGAACCGCCGGGTCGCGGGTGCCCCACCCTGTAACGGCGAGGCGACGATCAGCGCGGCGATCAGTGATGTCGTTGTCACGCGCGGACTATAGCATCCGGGTCAGACGTTCCTGTGACGCGCGTCCCCGGCCACGAGACAATGAAGCTCGCATGCATCTGCGCGCTCGCCGCGTTTGCCATCGCCGGTGGGCGGCTCGTCCCGCAGCCTGACAGCCGGGTGGTCAACCTCCACTACACCCCGCGCGATCAGCAGACCGCCCGGTACGCGTATGTGCCCATCGAGGTCCCGCCCGGCACGACCCGGCTCACCGTCTCGTACAGGTACGACCGCGCGAATGGATCGAACGCCGTCGATCTCGGCGTCTACGAACCGGGCCCGCTGACGCTCGGCACCAGGGCGCTGCGCGGCTGGAGCGGAGGGTCGCTGGACACGATCTCGATCGGCACGGACGCGGCGTCTCCGGGGTACTGGCCCGGGCCGCTGCCTGCTGGACAGTGGCACGTCGTGCTCGGGCTGTACAAGGTGGCCGCCGGCGGCCTCGACGTCGAGGTGGCGGTCGACCTGTTCAGCGAGCGATCGACCGCCTCGCCGCCGACCGTCATGCCGCGCCAGGTCTCGCCGCTGGCGGCCGGCCCGGCCTGGTACGTCGGAATCCTGCATGCCCATACGACCAACAGCGACGGCACGCTCACGCCGCAGCAACTGGCCGAGAAGGCGCGCGGCGAGCATCTCGACTTCATCGCCATCACCGACCACAACAACACGGTTCATCAGCTGTCGGACCTCGCCCGGCCGGATCTCGTCGTGATCACCGGCGAGGAAGTCACGACGCCGGGCGGACACTTCAACGTCTGGGGACTCGGAGGCGCCCGCGACTATGTCGACTTCCGAATCCCGGGCGGCGATCCGTCGCTCGCCGGCGTGATGGATGAGGCGCGCCGCCGCGGCGGCGTCGTTTCGATCAACCACCCGACCGCGGACTGCGCCGCCTGCACGTGGACGTGGGACGTGCCCGCGGCCGTCCAGGCGATCGAAATCGCCAACGGCACGGCCGCCGCGCGGCAACAGGCCATGGTCCTGTGGGACACGCTCCTGCGCTCGGGTCGTCGGATCACGGCGATCGCCGGCCGGGACTGGCACGGCGGACCGTCGGCGCTCGGCTCGCCCTCCGTCCGCGTGTGGGCCGCGAATCTTTCGGCTGCCTCGATTCTCGACGGGCTCCGGCAGGGCCGCGCGGTCGTGGTCGCCAGCTCCACGCTGCCGGCTCCCGAGCTCAGCCTCGAAGCGGACGGCCGAACCGCGCGCGTCGGCGACACCCTCGTGATTCCGCGCGGCGCGCCGGTGACCGTCGCCCTTCACGTGCCCCGCGGCTCGTATCCCGGCTCGCACGTGGATCTGGTCTGGGACGGAGAAGTCGTCGCCACCTCCCCGCTCCTCGACGATGGCCGCGTGCGATTCGATCGGTACCCGGCCGCGAGCGGCTACGCGCGGGCGCACGTCGCGGCTGCCGACGGCTCCCCCCTTGCCCTCACCAATCCGGTGTTCGTGACCGTGCGCTGAAGCCACATGCGTCCGCGCCTTCCGCAGCCGCCCACGGCCCGGACAAACGCCCGATGCACCGACGCGACACAAATGTTGCCCGGCCGTCGTCGGTTTGACGGGATCGGCCTGATACCGTCTCCCGCGTTCTCAGGAGGAGACGACAACATGATGAAACGTGTGTTCGCGATCGCGTCGTTCGTCGCGCTCGTGAGTCACCCGGCAGTCGCGCAGGTCGACAGGGCCACGCTGACGGGCATCGTCAAGGACACGGCGGGCGCGGTGGTACCGGGCGCCACCGTCGACGTCACCAATCTGGCCACCAACGTCGCGGCCGAGCAGCAGACGACATCGACCGGTTCGTATCTGCTGGTCAACCTCATTCCCGGGCGCTATCGCGTGGACATCGAGCTGAGCGGGTTCCGGAAGAACTCGCACGTCGTGACGCTCGACGTCGGCCAGCGCGCCCGCCTGGACGTCGTGCTCGAGGTCGGCTCGGTCAACGAAACGGTCAACGTGGAGGGGACGGCCGAGCTGCTCAGCACCAACGACGCCTCGATCGGCGCGGTGATTCAGCAGGCCCAGGTCGCGAACCTTCCGCTCGCCATCCGCAACTGGGACGACCTGCTCGCGCTGGTCCCCGGCGTGCAGCAGGACCGCTACACCGAGCAGGGCGGCGGCACCTCGTTCGGACGGACCGGCGGTATCAACGTCCACGGCGCCCGGGCCCTGCAGAACAACTTCCTGCTCGACGGCGTGGACAACAACTCCATCTCGGAGAACGTCCAGGAGCTGACGACGCAGGTGTCGCGGCCCTCGGTGGACGCCATCCAGGAATTCAAGGTGGTCACGAGCCCGTATTCGGCTGAGTACGGTCGATCGCCGGGCGCGGCCATCAGCGTCTCCACCAAGTCGGGCACCAACTCGATCCATGGCACGGCGTACCGAGTACTTCCGCAACCAGGCGATGGACACCATCGACTACTTTTCGAAGCGCGCGGGGGCGGCCAAGCCCGACAACAAGCAGCACCAGCCGGGCGGCAACCTCGGCGGCCCCATCGTCAAGGACCACGCGTTCTTCTTCGTCGACTACGAGGGAACGCGCATCACGCGCGGCGCGACGCGACTGACCCGCGTTCCCACCGCTGACGAGCGGGCCGGCATCTTCAGCTCGACGATCAAGGATCCGCTGACCGGGCTGCCGTTCGCGAACAACCAGATCCCCTCCGACCGCATCGATCCGTATGCCGCGGCCATCCTCTCGCTCCTGCCGATGCCGAACCAGCCGGGCGCCAACAATTTCTTCCGGACGCCGAACCTGCTCGACAACTCGGACCGGCTGCTCGCGCGCGTGGACTGGCGGCCCACCGCCAGCGACAGCCTCTTCGGCCGCTACATCTATTCGAACCGGGAGCGCGACATCCCGGGCGCGTTCGGCGGCGTCCTCGACGGCACCGGCACGTCCGCGTTCGGCAACCAGAAGATCAAGACCGGCGGGTTCGTCGGCGGCTGGACGCGCGTACTCTCCTCGACGATGATCAACGAGGCGCGCTTCTCGTGGTCGCGCGCGACGTCGGACGCGGTGCAGCAGTCCTTCGGACTGACGCCGCCTGGAGATGCGCAGATTCCCGGAATGATTACCGATCCGACGGTCGCCGGCGGGCTTCCGGGAATCAGCATCAACGGCTACTTCGGCGGCCCGGGACTGGGCCGGATCGGCTCGCCCGACTTCCTGCCGAAGTTCCAGCACACGAATCAGTTCGAGTACCTGGACACGGTCTCGTGGCTGCACGGCAACCACGCGTTCAAGTTGGGCGCCGACATCATCGCGCCGATGAACAACCAGTACCTCGACGTGCCGGCCACGCGCGGATTGCTCGGGTTCCGCGGCACCTTCACGGGCAACCCGATGGCCGACTTCCTGCTCGGCTACGTCTCGGACCTGCAGCTGTCGAACGTCTGGGTCGTGGAGCAGCGGCACTGGGCGACCATGGGGTTCGCGCAGGACGACTGGAAGGTCAACGAGGACCTGACGCTCAATCTCGGCCTGCGGTATGACTTCATGACGCCCTCTCTCGAGGCGAACAACGCGCAGACCAACTTCGACACGTCGGGCGCCGGGAGCCTCGTGTTCGCGTCGGACGGATCGCTCGAGCAGCGTTCGCTCGTGCAGCCCGACCGGAACAACTTCGCGCCGCGGGCCGGGTTCGTCTACCGGTTGAACGACAAGACGCTGCTGCGCGGCGGCTGGGGCATCTTCTACAACCTGTTCGACCGCGTGGGCAGCGAGGACCAGCTCGCGCTGAACGTGCCGGGGCTCGTCAACAACAGCATCACTCGGACGACGGGCGCGCCGGTCTTCCTGCTGCAGCAGGGGTTCCCGGCGAGCTTCCTCGCGGTGCCGGACCTGGATCCGGCGGCCGGACAGCTCTCGCGGTTGCGCGTCCGCGCGGTCGCCGCCGAGGCGCCCGACACGATGATCAACCAGGCGAGTCTCGGCTTCCAGCGCGACCTGGCGCCCGGCATCGTCGCCACCGCCGACTTCGTGTACACGCGCGGCTCGCATCTGGCGTCGCTCGTCAACCTGAACCAGCCCCTGCCGAGCGCGCCGGGAGCCAACGACGCGCTGGGCCCGCTGCCGTACCCGGAATTCGGCTTCATCGAGTGGCGCGCCGACAACGGGCGGTCCGAGTACAAGGGCGTCGACATCGGCATCGACAAGCGCTTCTCGCGCGGCTATGCGGTCGGGGTGGCGTACACACTCGGCGACTCAAAGGACAACGCGTCGGAACAGCTCACGACGCAGGGGTCCAACGCGTTCCCGCAGAACTCGCGCGACTTCACCAACTGGTACGGTCCGAGCGACTACGATGTGCGGCACCGGTTGACGGTCAACTACGTGGTCAACCTGCCGCTCGGGCAGAGCCTGCTCGGACGCGACTGGACGTTCTCCGGCGTCTGGCAGGTCCGTTCGGGCCGACCGTTCACGGTCACGCAGGGCAACAACAACGTCGGTCAGAACATGACCGGCCTGCCCAATCAGGTCGGCGACCCGCAGGGGCCGGAAACCGTCGATCAGTGGCTCAACACGGCCGCGTTCGAGGCGGTGGCGTCTGGGGTGTTCGGAAACGAAGTGCGGAACCAGCTGCGCGGACCAGGGTTCCAGACCTTCGACATCAGCCTGCAGCGGGCCATCCGGCTCGGCGAACGCTATGCAGCGACGCTTCGGTGGGACGTCTTCAACCTGTTCGACACGACCAACTTCGGCCTTCCGGAGCGGAACGTCAACAGCGGATCGTTCGGCACGATCTCGAGCCTGTCGGGCGATCCGCGCGTGATGCAGCTGGCGCTGCGGTTGACTTTCTAGGCGAGCGGGCGGCTGCCGCGCCACGTCGGTGGCGAGCCGTCCGAGTTCGGTCAGCGTCAGGGGCGAGCTCATGGGTGCTCCTTCGGCAGGGGCCGGGGCCTGGGGCTAGTGGCGTGGAGACAGGACGCAGGTGAACGAGCCGAGCACGGCGTAGTGGCTCCGCGTGGATACGCCGGCGATTTCACGCGGCGCATCGCTCGGCGCGATTGACGACGCCGAGCGAAGCAGCGGCCCTCCGGCAACGGTCAACGACCAGGACCCATGGCCCGGGGCGATGTGCACCGACGGCCCGACGAGCAGGCGCGCGCCGCCCTCGGCCTCTTCGGGCTCCCAGAACCCCTCGAGGTCCTGGCCGATTCCCTCGACCCCGACCCCGACCGCGCTGCTGACGGCGTGGGACCAGCCCAACGTCGTGATGAGGTCGAGCTGATCCCGACCCGCGGCCATCGCCTTCTCGAAGACGGCGTTGCCTTCGAGGCGGCCGCCCGCCACGCCCACGCCGGCGACGACGCGCCCGATGAGGCTGCGCGTGCCGCCCCACTCCTGGCGGACGCCGCCGCCGACGGCGAGCTCCCGATCGGCGCGATGGACGAGCGTCCGGAGCACTTCAACCTGGTGGAACGTCGCATAGCGTTCGCCGCCGGAGACGAAGTCGACGGCTCCGTTCATCGACCGCACGATGAGATGGGAATCGGTCCGGACCTCCGTCGTCACGCCGGGATCGAACACGTCGCCGGTCCAGAGTGACAGGCCGCGTTCGCCGACCGAGGGACCGCCCTCGGCCCTTCCCTCGGGGCGACTCGAATCGGTCGTGGTGACCGTGAACAGGAAGGGCGACGCCGCCTGCGCGACAGCGACCGCCGGCAGCACAATCACGGCGAGGGCGGCGGTCGCCGCGCACGTCAGGAATCTGGCTCGATTGAAGGTCATGTCTCCTGTTGCCCTCGCTGGCAGGTCCGATCGCCAGGCGTCAGACGGTGTCGATTGCGGCCCACGTAATTCTGCCGCAGGAGGAGCGTACGCGCCGGCCGTGTCATGCGCGTCGCGGCTGCATCACGCTTGTGCAACGTGTGGCCGGCGGCCGCGCCCGTCAACCCGGCGCCAGCGCGGCCGGTGCAGGTGCGAGCCGAGCCATCTTCGCCACTGCATGCCATTTCGACACGCGGCTCATGTCTTTACGCCGTCGTGTCCGTGCCATGACAGCGCCGTCACGTCGCGCTTCTATCCTGCCTCCTTCGAGGAGGATTCATGCGCAGACAGATCAGGCCTGCCGCTCTGGTGTGGGGCGCGTCGCTGTTCGTCGTGGCATCAGGCTTCGCCTTCCGGACGGCCGTTTCGATCGGCGTTCAGCGGGATGGACGCATCATCATCCCGACCGGAGCGGCTCTCGATCCGGCCGGAGTCCACATCGAAGTGAACGACCGGCCGCTCGGCATGGTCGTGAGCCCGTCGGGCGATCTGCTGGCCGTCGTCACGGGCAGCAACTTCGGCCCGCGGGCCCTCCATCTCGTCGACACCCGGAGCCGGAGCATCAGGCAGACCATCCCGATTGGCGACAGCTTCGTCGGCGTCGCGTTCAGCCCGGGCGCCGATCGGATCTACGTCGGCGGCGGGCGGAACAACGACGTCAAGATCTTCAAGGCGGCGGGCGACGGCACGTTCGCGGCCGACGGATCGATTTCGATTCCGGGATCGGCGCCGAGCGGGCTCAGCCTGAGCACGGACGGCGCCCGCCTGTATGTCGCGCTGAACCTGAAGCAGGCGGTGGCGGTCGTCGACACGACGGCGCGAGCCGTCGTGGCCACGATTCCGGTCGGCGTCTATCCGTACACGACGCTCGTCTCGCGCGACGGGACCAAGGTGTACGTGAGCAACTGGGGCGGGCGGGTTCCCGGTCCCGGCGACTTCACCGACGGCATGGACCCGGTCGTGGTCGACCGGCGCACCGGCATCCCGGTCAGCGGCACCGTGTCGGTCATCGACACCGGCTCGATGGCGGTGATCGGGACGATCGCAGTCGGGCTCCACCCGACCGGGATGGCGCTCAGTCCCGACGGGCGGCGCGTGTTCGTGACGAACGCGAACAGCGACACAGTGTCGGTCATCGACACAGGGTGGGATCGCGTGGTCAGGACCCTGCACGTCGGCAGCGATTCCGGCGACCATCCCCTCCTGGGCAGCTCGCCGAACGCGGTGGCCGCCGCCGGGGACGGGCGGACGCTGTACGTGGCGAACGCGTCGGAGAACGCCGTCGCCGTGGTGGATCTCGAAGGGTCCGAGCGGCATGCCGTGGAGGGGCGCATCCCCACCGGCTGGTACCCGACGGCCGTGGCGCTCGATGCGGCCGGCACCCGGCTCTACGTCGCCAGCGGCTACGGATTCGGCTCGCTGGCGCCGACGCCGCCCGGCCGCACGGGGCGCAGCTACGAGGACCGTGTCGGCGTGGTGTCCGTGCTGAGGGTGCCGAATCGGGAGGAACTGGCGCGCGACACGGCGATCGTGCGCGCCAACAACCGGCGGCTGCCCTTCGGCGGCGTCCAGCCGCGCGAAGAGAGCGCGTACCCCATCCCGATGGGTCCCGGGCAGCGCTCGCCGATCAGGCACGTGTTCTACATCATCAAGGAGAACCGCACGTACGACCAGGTGTTCGGCGACGTGCCGCAGGGCAACGGCGATCCGGCGCTCGTCGAGTTCGGCCGCGCGGTGACGCCGAATCACCACGCGCTGGCCGAGCAGTTCGTCCTCCTCGACAACTTCTACGGCCCGGGCGACCAGTCCGCGCTCGGCCATCGCTGGGTGCTGCAGGCGTATCCGAGCACGTGGGTGCACAAGTACGGCAACGCCAGGAACGATCAGAACCCGATGCTCCTCGGCCCGACCGACGCGATTTATGACAACGCCAAGGCCCACGGCCGCCGGGTGCGGTCGTACGGCGAACGCGGGCTGAACACCTTCACGCCCGGGGACGCCACCTGGACCGACATCTACAACGACTGGAAGAACGGCACGCACAACGTGTCGATCGCGCCGCGCGCGGTCATCGTCGGGCTGCGCGACATCTACCATCCGTCGTATCCCGCCTTCGAGATGCGCGTGCCCGATCAGTACCGGGCGGACATCTTCCTGAAGGAGTTCGCGACGGTCGAGAAGACGGGCGGCCTTCCCGACCTGGTGATCATCCTGCTGCCGCAGGATCACACCCAGGGGACCAGCCCCGGCTACCCGACGCCGCGCGCCACGGTGGCCGACAACGACCTCGCGCTCGGCCGCGTGGTCGACGCCATCTCGCACAGCCGCTACTGGAAGGACTCGGCCATCTTCGTGACCGAAGACGACTCCCAGGACGGGCTCGATCACGTCGACGGGCACCGCACCGTCGGACTCGTCATCAGCCCGTACACGAGACGCGGCGTCGTGGACAGCACCTTCTACAGCATCATCAACATGTATCGCACGATCGAACAGATCCTCGGGCTGCCGCCGCGCAACCAGTTCGATCTGGCGGCCGAGCCGATGTTCTCCGTCTTCACGGCGAGGGGCGATTTCCGACCCTATTCGGCGCTGCCCAACCAGGTGCCGCTCGACGAGATGAATCCGCCGCTCGTCGCCCTGCGGGGGCTGCAGCGCGAGCTGGCCGAGTTCTCCCTCGGGATCGAGCGGTCGGAGCCCGACGAGGCGCCGGCCGACCTGCTGAACCGGGCCATCTGGCATTCGGTCAAAGGCTTCGGCACGCCGTACAACTACGGACGGCCGGCCGCCCGGCAGGGTGTGCCGACGCTCATCGGGCTCGTGGGATTTTAAGCGGCCAGTGGATCGCCGCCTCGTGCGGCGACGTCAAGTGACGCCAGACGGCTCGGGCGCGCGCTAGCGCCCGAGCCAGGCCGGGACGCCGAATCGCAGCAGCGCGTGCGCGCCGCCTACCACCGGCAGCAGGAACAGCATGTCGATGGCGAGCGTCACCCAGACCAGCACCAGGGCGGCACCGGTCATCACCAGCACGACCAGAGCGATCAGGGGCACGCCGATCGCCAGCAGCACGCCCAGCGCGGTCGGCGAGAGCGACCTGCCCCCGTCGGGAACGTCGATGGTCGCGCCGGCCGACCGCAAGTGAGCGATTCGCTTCTGTAAGGGCGGATCGAACGACAGGATCGAGTCGATGGGATCGTCCGACGTCTCCGACGCCGGACGGTTCCTTCCCGCCCCCCGTCCGATGACGAAGAGGTGCGCGGACCAGGCGGCGCCCGCAACCCGGTTGTCCTGGCGGGCGAGCTGCTCGAGCGCCAGGGCGAGCGCGTCGGGAAACCGCGTCAGCTGGACGGCCGTCGCGTCGGCCAGATAGCGGCGCGCGCGCCACATGAACGCGAGCGCCGGACCGGTCATCAGCCCGAGAAAGACGCTCCGGTTGATCCAGAACGCCGCCTGCGATGTCACGAATGGCAGCGAGAGGATGTCCCGGATGCGCGCGCGCCCTTCGCGCTCCGGCTCGTCGGTGCCAATCTCCTTCGCGCCAGCTGAAAGAATCGCGCAGATGTGCGCCGCGGCCTGGCCGGCCCCGTCGCCCCGACGGAGCGCTTCGCGTCCGAACGCCAGGAGGGTGGCCCGTGATCGCCGGCTGAAGGGGCTGCCGAGCAGCACGGTGATGAAGGCGAGGGCGAGGGCGAGGGTGAGAATCAGCTGCGACGCCGGCAGATCGCCGTTGCCGATCGACGCGATGACGTGCGCGATGACGGCCTCGCTCTCGTCGCGATCGAGGCTGTCGAGGAGCCCGCGCGAGACGATCACGACGGCCTGGTCGTGGCTCGGGCCGACTGCCCCCGCGTTGGCGGCGTCGGTGTCGAGCATCATCAGCCGGGGCGGCGGAACGCCGGCGGCGATGGCCATTTCCTCGACAAGGTTCGTGAGCTGGTGCTCCTCGAAGTCGTCCGCGCGCGGCGGGCGCGCGCCGAGGCCGAGAAGCACGCCCTCGGTCCCCGCCCGCCCGACGAGCGACCGCAGCAGGAGCCACGCGCCGACGATCGCCGCGATGCCCGGGACCACGAGGGCAGCGCTCAGCGTCGCCGCCGCCCGGACCGACACCGGCCCTGGCGCGTTGATCACGCGGTCGAGCATCCTGAACACCGCGGCGCCCAGATCGGGCGCCGGCGTCGCCAGGTTGACCACGTCGGCCGCGAGGACGGCGGCCGACCACAGGAGCGGCGACACCACCACGCTGAGCGGGATGCCCATCAGCAGGACGGTCAGCGCACACCCCGCGGCGAGCTGCCAGACGCGTCGGCGATACCGGAGCTGCTGGGCAAGGAAGCTGTCGCGATCGATGGGACCCGGGACCGGCGTGAACGGCGAAGCGGATACGTGGGTCATGAGGTCGGGTCCGCGGCGGCCTAGCCTACCATTGGCGATGCCGCCGCCGCGAGTCCTGAAGACGGGCGATGGTTCGGCAGGTCAGTCCGCCTGCGTGACGCGCGCCGCGATGAGCGTGACGTCGTCCTCGAACGTGGCGCGGCCGCGCCAGGCCGTCAGGTCGCGCAGCGACTCGTCGGCGAAATGTCCGATGTCGCGGCCGTCTGAGGCGGCCAGCCAGCGCTCGACGTGTCCACCGTCGAAGTACTCCCCCGCCGGGTTTCGTGCCTCCGTGACGCCGTCGGTGTAGAGCAGCACGAGATCGCCGTCGCGCAAATCGAGCACGGTGTTCGTGTACGACACCTCGGGCACGAATCCCAGCAGAAGTCCGTGCTCGCCAACCGTTTCGACGCTCCCTCCGGCGCGGCCGACCAGGACGGGAGGATGGCCGGCGTTGGCCACCGTCATCGTACGGCGGTCCGTGTCGATGAACGCGTACACGGCCGTGACGAACGCCTGCCGGAGCTGGCGGGAGAGCGCCCGGTTCATCCCGCCCAGGACGCGCGCCGGATCGTGGGCGTGGGCGCCCTCGGTCGAGAACGCGAGCTTGACCATCGACGCCACGAGCGCCGCCGGCACGCCGTGGCCGGACACGTCGGCGACCAGGATGCCCAGGCCGGACCGCCCCTGCTCCACGAAGTCGTACAGGTCGCCGGCAACCGCGGTCATCGGCAGGTAGCGGACCGCCAGCTCGATCCCGCGAACGCGCGGCGGGCCGTCGGGCAGGAGCGAGCGCTGGATCTCGCGCGCCGTCTCGAGCTCGCGCTGAACGGCGAGAAGCTCGGCCTCGCTCCGGAAGACGTGGCCGATGACCGAATACCCCAGGGTGGCCACGAATATCAGCACGCCGACCGGCTCGAGGTCGACCGCCGGCGAGATCGGTCCGCCGAGGTTCTGGTTGACCACGCCGACGAGGAGCGCCAGCGCGCCCAGCACGAGGATTCGCGTCGCGAACACGCCCGGCAGCCGCGTTCGATACAGCCAGACGTTCACGGTGCCGACGCCGACTCCGGCCAGCACCAGCACCTTGTTGGGCCCCATGGCCACGGCCGGACGTCCCGCGGCGAGATCGGTGACGACGGCCAGCACCGCATAGACGGCCTGCACCTGCCAGATCCGGCGGACCGACTGCTTCCAGCCGCGGCCGACGAGCGCCTCGAAGAACAGGCCGATCGGCACGACGATGGTGTAGGTGATGAAGGCGATGAGGTAATGCCACGTACGGCCGGCGCCGCCGATCGACAGATCGACGGCGGGCTGCTCCGCGATGAGGCGCAGCCCGTACAGGAGGCAGGAGATGCCGAACAGGAGGAGCAATCGCTCTGCGGCCCGGCGCCGCAGAGCCCAGGCGCCCATCGAGACGGCGCCGACGGCGACCAGCGTGACCCCGATGGCGCCGCCGACGAGCTCCCTCAGGGGCATGACCGCCCGGCGCCGCCCTCGTTCACCGTCTGTCGTCGTGGGCCCGCTGCAGGGCCGCGATGTCGATCTTCCCCATCGTGAGCATCGCCTGCACCACCGCGTGGGCGCGCTCCGGGTCGGGATCGCTCATCAGCCTGGTCAGCGCGTCGGGAATGATCTGCCACGACAGGCCGAACTGGTCCTTGAGCCAGCCGCATCGTCCCTTCTCGCCACCGCTCGAGAGCTTCTCCCAGAGCTCGTCGACCTCTTCCTGCGACCGGCAGTCGACGAAGAACGAGATCGCCTCGGTGAACGCGAACGTCGGTCCACCGTTCAGGCCGATGAACTCCCGTCCGTCCAGCTCGAACTTGACCGACTGCACCTTCCCGTTCGCGCGGTGGATGCTCAGCACCTTCGAGCGCTTGAAAATCGACACATAGTAGTTCATCGCCTCCTCGGCTTGCGTGTCGAACCACAGGAACGGCGTAATCTTCGGCATGGGTTCGTCTCCTCAGAGAAGTGTTGCCCGCTCGCGAATCGGTGAATGTCGGGGGGCGATCCGATCCGGCCGATTACGCCGCAGCCGTGCGTCGGAGGTTTCCGTCCGGCCGCTCGTCGACGTCGGACCGGCGCGGCCCGGTGAGGGCGCGGACGCGGGGGTCCCGCAGCCACAGCCCCGCCCAGACGATCGCGGCCACATAGATCGGGAAGAGCACGTGGCTGAACAGCGGGTGGCCGATTCGCACGTGCGTCGCGACCGCGCCGCCAAGATAGCCGGTCAGGACGACCGCGCCCAGGATGGACGTCCGCGGGATCAGGCAGAGGACCAGACAGGCGAGCTCGACGATGCCGATCGGCACCACGAGGTGCGCCGGGTAGCCGAGCTGGGCCGTTCCCTGGATGGAGGGGGCCATCCGGGCCACCTTCATGACGGCGTCGACGAGCAGAAAGAGCCCTGCCCAGGCGGTCAGGAGCCGCCCGGTCCAGAGCTGGCGCGTTGAAACAGGCTGCACGACGGGGACGGTCGGCGTTGCGCTCATCTCGATGCCTCCTTCACAACGGTTGCAGGTGTAGGTCGAACCAGGAGGCCCGGGATCGACATCCGTCCGCCGGTCGTCGGAAATGATGCCGGTTTTCAGGGGTGCAGAGCGAGGGGGCGGCCGGAGGCGGGACGGGCAACGAAGGCAAAGTCCACCGAGACCTCGTCCTTCACGCGAACGGTTCCCCCGCCCGCCGAGACCGGCTCGATGCCGAAGTCGGTCTGCTTGACGGTCAGCGTGCCGGTGGCGCTCAAGCGATCGAGTGCCACGTCGGCAGAGACCTCGGCGGTCGCGGGCCGAGTGACACCGTGCAGGGTCAGGTCTCCGGTCACCTTCAGACGCACGTGGCTCGCGCCGGTCGACAGCAGCCGGATGTCGCGCGACCTGAACGCGATCCGGGGGAAGCGCGACACGTCGAGCACACGGTCGCTGTCCATCGTGCGCTGGACCTCGGGGACGTCGGCAGCAGGCTCGTTGCTGCCGCTGACCCGCAGCGCCGACGCCTCGAACGCCAGCTGCACGGTCGAGCGCGCCAGGTCGTCCGGATCCACGGCGACCGCTCCGTCGGCGACCGCCGCGTCGATCTCGTGAGTGTGCCCCGCAAAGGCGAACAGCCCGGCGCGGTTCACATGGACGACGACGCGGCTGGCGGCGGGGTCGACCAGGTAGGTTCGTGGAGTGGCGGCGGAGCTCGACGCCAGCAGCGCTGCCGGCAGAACGACGGCCCCGACCGCGTTTCGCACCTTCAGACGGGCATTCATGCGGACATCGGACAACGCAAACGCGCTGCCGGGAACGCGGCGCGACGGACGCGGTCGGAACCTCCCTCCCTTACGAGCCGCGAAAACGGGATCCGGATCGTCGTAAGCGCCGGCGCGATCCGCACCTGCGGGACGGTGAGCGACAGGAGACGTCACGGATAACGCCTCGTGATCAGGTCCGGCGCGGGCCGCTCTTCGCGCTCTATTCGCCGCGAGGTCATGGCCCGCCCGACCGCTTGTGATGCCCCCGACGGGAAGAGTAGACTCTGCCGGCGCGAGGTCTGCCTCCGATGCAGAGAGCCGTCGTGTTCGGCGCGGCCGGCTTCATCGGCACCCACCTGGTGAGGCGGCTCAAAGGCGAGAGCTACTGGGTCCGCGGCGTCGATGCGAGACGCCCGGATACCGGTGCCGACCGCGCGGACGAATTTCTCCTTGGAGACCTGAGGGATCCGGCCTTCGTCGATCGCGCCGTCGCCCCCGGCGCGGACGAACTCTATCAGCTCGCGGCCGACATGGGAGGCGCCGGGTACATTTTCTCCGGCGACAACGACGCCCGGATCATGCACGACTCGGCCCTGATCAACCTTCACACAGCGGACATCGCCCGCCGGCACGGCGTCGGGACGCTCTTCTACGCGTCTTCAGCGTGCATCTATCCGCGGCACCGCCAGCTGGACGCGGCGGCGATCGGCCTGAGGGAAGACTCGGCCTATCCCGCCGAGCCCGACAGCGAGTACGGATGGGAAAAGCTGTTTTCCGAACGGTTGTACGCCGCCTGCCGCAGGAACTACGGCCTCGACGTCCGAATCGCCCGCCTGCATAACGTCTACGGCCCGGGCAACGCCTGGCGCGGCGGCAGGGAGAAAGCTCCGGCGAGCCTCTGCAGGAAGGTGGCCGAGGCGCAGGACGGCGGGACGATTGAGGTCTGGGGCGACGGCGGGCAGACCCGCTCGTTCCTCTATGTCGATGATGGCATCGATGGCATCCGCGCGCTGATGCGGTCCGACTGCTGCGGTCCGGTGAACATCGGCTCCGAAGAGCTCGTCAGCATCGACGACCTGGCCGCGCTGATCATGCGGGCCGCGGGGAAGACCCTGGCCGTGCGACACGTGGAGGGGCCGGTGGGCGTTCGGGGACGAAACTCGCACAACGGCCTGATGTGCGCGGCGACCGGGTGGCAGCCGAGGACCTCGCTCGAGGACGGCATCTCGCACACGTATCGCTGGATTGCCGCCCAGGTCACCCGCGAAGGGCGGCGGCCCGAGGCGCTCTCGTCCCTCCGAGGCGTATGACGCCGGGGCGAGCGGAACCGCCGGCGCTGTCGATCGTCGCCGCGTCCCGCAACGACGGGCACGGGGGCAACATCCTGAAGCGGATGCGGCTGTTCGTGCAGGGGCTCCTGGACCACAGCCGGCGGCATGGCGTCGGCGGCGAGTTGATCCTCGTCGAGTGGAATCCGGACGCCGATCGACCGCCGCTCCACGAAGTGCTGCCGAAACCGTCGCACGGCGACCGCCTGACGATCCGCCACATCACCGTTCCATCCTCGATCCACCAGCGCTATCGTCGGGCGCCCGAACTGCCGCTCTTCCAGATGATCGCGAAGAACGTCGGTATTCGACGGGCCAGGGGTGAGTTCGTCCTTTGCACCAACGTCGACCTCCTGTTCTCCGATTCCCTGTTCCGGCGCCTGGCCGGGCCGCTTCGATCCGACACCTACTACCGCGCCAATCGCTGCGACGTCCCGGACCAGGTGAGCCCGGAGTGGGATCTCCCGACGACGCTCGCCTGGTGCGAGCGGCACGTCATCCGGCGGCTGGGCCGCGATCCCCGGTACCGGAACGTGAACCTGGAGCTGCTCGGCTTCCAGGGCAAGAACGATCTGGAGAAATGGGCGCTGGACAAGGCGGCGCTCGCCCTGCCGCTCCTGTGGAGCCGCGAGAAGCGCGCCTTCTACCAGCTCGATACGTACGCCTGCGGCGACTTCACCCTCATGTCCCGGAGCGCCTGGACGGCCATTCAGGGCTACGTCGAGCTCGATCTCTATTCCCTTCACGTGGATTCGCTGGGCCTCATCGCCGCCGCCGCGCTCGGCATCAGGCAGGAGGTCTTTCCGCGCGAGGCGTGCACGTACCATATCGACCACCCGGCCGGATGGGAGGCGCTGGCGCCGCTGGAGAAGATCCGGTTCCTCGAGCGGCGGCCGGCGCTCGACTACGCCCTCGTCCACGAGGTCGGCCTTCAGGCGCTCCGTGACAAGAAGCCCTTCGGCCTCAATCGCGACACCTGGGGATACGCTGACGTGGACCTCGAGGAACGCGAGTTCGCGCCAGCCTCGGGGCACGCGCCGGCCTTCGCCGCGAGCGCCGCTCACCTCTACGCATGAATCGAGAGCGCGCCGCGGTCGTCGGCATCGGGCGAATCGGCCTCTGCTTCGCGCTGAATCTCGAGCGCTGCGGGTACCACGTGCTCGGCGTCGACCACGACGTGGCCCGCGTCGCCCAGGTTTACGATCGCACGCTGCAGACACCCGAGCCGGGGGTCGACGAAGCGCTTCGCGGCGCCCGCTGGCTGACCGTCGCCGATCGCATCGTGGCGGTCCGCGACTTCCATCCCTCCACCGTATTCGTGGCCGTGGACACGCCGACAGCTGAGGACGGCGGATACGATCCGCGGCACGTCGACGCGGTCCTGCACGACCTGCTGGCGCACGGACCGGCGCCCGGCCCGACCGACCTCGTGCTCCTCAGCACGGTCATGCCCGGCTACTGCGATGGCCGGGCGCCAGAGGCCGACGCCGGACACTACCGACTGAGCTACAGCCCGGGTTTCGTCGCGCAGGGCAGCATCATGCGCGACCAGCAGTGCCCGGCGCAGGTGCTCATCGGCGAGGCGGACGCCGCGGCCGGCACCCGGATCGAGCAGATCTACCGGCGAACCTGCCGGAACCAACCGTCGGTTCACCGCATGCCGCGTCTCGCCGCCGAGATCGCCAAGCTCGCGACGAACGCCTTCCTGACGATGAAGATCGCCTTCGCCAACGCGATCGGCGATCTCGCCGTGCGGGCGGACGCCGATCCGGAGCGGGTGCTCGCCGCCGTCGGCGCCGACCCGCGTGTCGGCACGGCCTTCCTCCGATACGGATTCGGCTACGGCGGGCCCTGCCTCCCGCGGGACAACCGGGCGTTGAACCTGTTCGCCGCGGAGCGCGGGTGCCGCCTGCTCCAGGCGGAAGCGACCGATGCCATGAACGAGCGGCATCGAGCCTTTCAGCTGGAAGAACTGCGCAAGACCCATCCGGAAGACGAGCCGATTCACGTCGACTTGCTCAGCTACAAGCCGGGCACGGACATCCTGGTCGAATCACAGAGGCTCGCGCTGGCCGTCGAGCTCGCGCGCTCGGGCAGGCGCGTCGTCATTCACGAACGACCGGGCGTCGTGGCCGAGGTGCGGGCGCTGTTCGGGGATCTGTTCGAGTACCGAGGCCGGCAGCGGAGTCGCGCAGAAAGCCGCCGCGCCGACGCGGTCGTCTAGGTGACGCCGACCGGCGAGGTGGCGCGAGCCGCGAGCGCGCGCAGCTCGTGGACGCCGGCAGGCACCGGGAACTGGCTGATTGCGGCAAGCGCCGCGTCGACGTGCGCGCGCTGCGCGTTCCGCACCCGCGTGAGCACGCCTCGTTCGTCGAGCAGCGCGGCGCCTGCTTGAGGGCGGCCTCGATCGACGCGCCCCTGCCAGCCGGCGGCAAGGTCGGGGTCGACCTGCCGCAGGTAGATGAGCGGCAGCATGGGCCGTCCCTGCGCCACCGAATTGCCGACGGGCTTGCCGAGCATTCCCGGCTCGCCGATCAGGTCGAGCAGGTCGTCGCCGATCTGGAACGCGACGCCGATCTCCTCGGCGTAGACCCTGATGCGGCCCGCATGCGCGGAGGTGCCGCCGCCGAGCACCACCCCGAGCAGACCGGCCGCGATGAACGGCGCCGCCGTCTTGCCGCGCACGATCGCCAGGTATTGTTCCTCGGAGATCCACCG
The DNA here is from genome assembly GCA_963840225.1 of uncultured Acidobacteriota bacterium. Lineage (GTDB taxonomy): Bacteria > Acidobacteriota > Vicinamibacteria > Vicinamibacterales > CAVVIG01 > JBLMXQ01. The sequence goes on along the minus strand of CAWIYH010000002.1, from coordinate 198,662 downwards.
GTCGGCGCACAGCTCGGCGAACTGACCGCGACAGCACGCGCGGGCGAGCTGATTGAGCGCGTCGGTGGCTTCCAGCACCCGCGTCGGGGGATGGCACGCGCGGGCGTCGCCGAGCGCGGCGAACGCGCGGAGGAGCAGGTCGTCGCCGACGACGAGCGCGCGCCCCACGCCGAGCCGCTCGTGCAGCGACGCGAGGCCGCGACGCTCCGCGGCGCCGTCGACGATGTCGTCGTGGAACAGCGAAGCGGCGTGCAGAAGCTCGATCGCCTCGGCGCCCACCGCGACCTCGTCCGGGTCGCCGCCGACCGCCGCCGACGAGGCGAAGACCAGCTGCGCGCGCAGCATCTTGCCCCGTTCGAAGTATTCGCAGAGGATGTCGCCTGCAGGCGCGTCGGCCAGCCGCGCTCTCAAGGCGTCGCGCGTGCGATCGACAGAGCCGGCCCGTGGCGACGCCGATCGGGAGGCGGCCGCAATCGCCGGAGCGGTCGGGATGCCGTGCGACATGAGCTGCCTCGGTCGGGCCGCGCCCGACGTCCGTCCGTCGTCACTTCCGCAGCCGTGAAGCGCGGAGCATAGCACAGGGCCCAACCGGCAGCCGCGGAATTCGAGACGCGCCCGGGCATGACGCTGATGGCCGAACGAATCCACCTGGCTCACCTGATCAACCCGGTGCGCGCCCCCGTCGACGCCGCGCTGGCGGAGACCGAGCCGCTGACGTTCGAGTCGATGCGACACGCGGCGGCCGCCGCCCGGGACGTCGCGCGCGTCGATCTGCTCACAGCGCAGTTTCGCGAGGACCACGACGTCATCCCGCCCTATTTCAGCCGGACGCGCGATCTCGAGCGATCGGTGGCCGACCTCCACGGCTTTTCGGTCCGGCGGAAGCTGCCGCTGCTGCGCGACCTGATGGACCGGCTGCACGAGTCGACGTCGGCCTCCCATCTCATCTACACGAACGTCGACATCATCCTGCACCCCTCGTTCTACGAGGCCGTCGTCGCTCGAATCAGGGACGGCCTGGATGCGTTCATCATCAACCGCCGGCGCGTTCCCGCAGGGTACCGGCATGTCGAGGATCTGCCGGCCATCTGGGCGCTGAAGGGCGAGCCGCATCCGGGCTTCGACTGCTTCGTCTTCGATCGATCGCTCTACCCGAGGTTCCGGCTCGGTGACGTGTGCATCGGCATTCCGTTCGTCGAGATGCTCTTCTCGCAGAACCTGTTCTGCTGGGCGCGGCGATTCGCCCTGTTCGAACGCGACGCCCTCACCTATCACGTCGGCATGGAGATCTTCAAGAAGCGCGATCCGGAGTACCTGGCCCACAACAGGGGCGAGTTCTGGAAGACGATCCGGCAGATGCGGCCGGAGATGGACAGCCGCAGGTTCCCCTGGGGCGACCGGAACGTCGCGTACCGCATGTGGCGCTGGGGCCGGCATCCAGCCATTCCGATCCGGCTGGCCCTCATGCTCGAGCCGCGGCGCTGGCGACCGCGACCGAGCGCCTGGTGACAGGTCGCGCCTGCGGCGAGGTCACAGCTCAGGTCAGTTGCAGCTCGAAGCCCGGCGGGAACCGCGCGGCCGCCTCGGCGATCCGTCGCGCCAGCCACGAATCGGGCTCGGAGACGGTCGCGCCCGTGCCGCAGAGCGACATGGCGGCCCGCCGGTACGGGTCTGCGGTTGCGAAGTACGTGCCTGAGGACACCCGCGCCCGGACGAATCCGTCCGGCTCCTCCCGGAAGACCACGTACCCGAGCTGGCCGTTGAAGCGGACGACCCGGGTCAGCGCGGCGCGATACTGCGCTTCGAGCGATCCGAGCTCCAGCAGCAGGAACGCAAAGTCCATCAGGGCGAGCGTCGCCTGCGCCGGCTCCGGCCGTCCGATGAAGTCGGGACGACCGACGAAGCCGCCCGCCTCTCCGGACTCCCGGTCGGCGCCCTTGACGTGGAAGAGCCCGAACGGCGCCCCGCCGACGTCGGCGCAGAAATACCAGTCGCGGCGCGGATCGAGCCGGTCGAACCACCGCACCTGATCGTCGGGGCCGACGAGGTCCCGATACCGCATGTACGGGCGCACCCATTCGCTGTTGCGCCACGCGCGAACGAGCTCGAGGTGCCGCGCTTCGAGCCGCTCGAGCGTGACGCCGAACCGCAGGAACCGCATCAGGCCGTCGTCTTGATCGCGAACGCAGGCTCGCCCGACACCATGGTGTGGATGCGCGAGATGTATTCGCCCAGGATCCCCAGGCTCAGAAGGATGAGGCCCGAGGAGAAGGAGATCGTCACGATCAGCGCGGAAAAGCCGATCTGCGCGCCGACCGTCAGCTTCTGGATGAGGAAATAGACGCCGAGCCCGAACGACCCGACCGCCGAGAGCAGGCCGATCCCCGTCATGATGCGCAGCGGCACGGTGCTGTGCGTGAACAGCAGCGTCGAGACGACCGCCGCGAGCGCCGGAAGCGTGTATCCCGATCGGCCCGACCCGCGACCGCCGTGCTCGACGACGACCGAGCCGATGTCGGCGGTCTGCCACGCCAGGACGGCGTCGACGAAGACCCACGGGCCGAGGTGCCGCGGCATCGACCGCACGACCTCGCCGCGAATCAGCCGGAACGACGACCCGTCCGGAAAGCGCGGCGCGACGCGTCTCAGCAGCATCCGGAACACGCGCGCGCCGATGCGGTGCGCCAGCGGGTGACGTGCCCTGGCGTAGACGCCGTAGACCACGTCCCGGCAGGCCGATTGCGCGTGCTCCCAGAGCTTGCGGATCTCGCGCGGGTGCGGCTGGAGGTCGTCGTCAATCGTGACCACCCACCGACCGCGCGCCTCGAGCAGGCCGCAGTAGGTGGCCGCCTGCTGGCCCGAGTTGCGCGCCAGACGGAATCCGCGCAGCGCGTCGCCGTGCCGCGCCTTGAGCTCCAGGATGACCGGCCACGAGTCGTCGGTGCTGCCGTCGTCGACGAATACCACTTCGGCGCGAAGGTTCAGCGACGCGATGACGTCGCGGATCGCGGCGTCCAGCACGCGGAGGGTCGCCGCGCCGTTGAAGACGGGCACGACGACCGACACCTCGGGTTCAGGCGTCACGGACCCCGTCGACCTCGACGAGCTCGGGGCACAAGATGGAGTCGCCGCTGAAGAGGGCGCTGCCCCAGGAGAAGCCGGCGCCGAAACCCGACAGGAGCAGCGTCTTCCGGCCGCTCGCCAGCGTCTCGCCGAGCCGGCGGCAGATCGTGACCGGGATGCTCGCGCAGCTCGTGTTGCCGTAGTCGAACAGCGTCTCGGGCGCCTTGTCCTCGGGAATCCCGAGCTGCCGTCGAAGCGAGGCGTTCAGGATCCGGTTGGCCTGGTGAAAGACGTAGTAGTCGGGCGTGTGCACGTCCGCATGCGCCGCCGAGAGCAGCTCCCTGATGCTCGGCTCGACATATTTGAGCACGTAGTGCAGCACGTCGATGCCGCGCATCGACAGGTGGATCGGCGCGCGCACCCGCCCGCCGCCGGCCTCGTCGGGGACGAGACTCCCCGGGCCGAACGGCTGCCGCGCGCCGCCGCCCCGCACCTGGATCACGTCGGCGCCCGCACCGTCGCTTCCGAGGTTGAAGTACATCGCCGGAGCGCCCGGCGACCGCTCGACGAGGGTTGCCGAGCCGGCATCCGAGAAGAGGGGCACGGTGCTGCTGTCGTTCGACGACAGCAGCCGCGTGATCGTGTCGCCAACCAGCAGCAGGCCCTTGTCGATGCCGGTCGCCGCCATCAGCGCGGCGAGCGACGAGAGGCCGTACACGTAGCCGGCGCAGCCCTGGTTGAGATCGAGCAGATACGTGGACGGCCGCAGATCGAGCCGCCGCTGGGCCAGCACGCTGTTGCCGGGCAGGGGAAAATCGGGGGTCTGCGTCACGAAGACCAGCGCGCCGATCGCTCCCGGATCGACGCCCGATCGGTCGAGGATCTCGCGGGCCGCCCTCACGCACAGATCCGAGGCGCAGACCTCCGGCGGGGCGACCCGCCGGGTGTTGATGCCGACGGTGCGGACGAAGTCACGGCTCGGGGATCGACCGGCGGGATCGGCGGCGTTTGAGACCTCCTGTGTCGGCAGGGCGGCGCACACCGCCGAGAGACGCAGATGCGGGACCGAGAAGGCGGGCATCAGGGGCCGACTCGCCGGAGCACGGCGTCGAACAGGTCCTGGAGCGTGTCGGCGCGGCCAAGCTCATCAGCCGTGATCGTGACGCCGTAGTCGCGCTCGAAGCCCGCAACCACGATCAGCGCCTGGAGCGACGTCCAGTCCGGCAGGTCCCGCAACCGCGTCAGGGGCTGCGGTCCGCCGGGGATGCCGCCGTCGAACTCGCCCTCGAAGTTCCGCAGAAACGTCCCGATGTCGAGGAGGTCTCGGTTCATGTGGCGACACCTGAGCGTTCCGGCGTGGGGATGATCTTTTGGCACCGTTGGGCGGTCTTGTCAAGGACGACATGCGGGATCGACTGGGCGGTGGTAGACTGCGCCGACCCCGTCCCGCCCATCGCCGCATCGAGATCGTCGTCTCGTGTTCGAGGGGATTGACATGGCGCCGCGGAAGACCGTTCTCATCAGCGAACCGAACGCGATGGACACGCCGGCGCCGTTCCTGCCCTACGTGTGGGCCATCCTGAAATCCTACTGGGAGCGCCACGGGGAACGCGACGCGTACGAGTGGCTCGATCCGATCTTCCGGAACGACTCGCCCGCGGCGCTGCTGCGCCCGTATCGGGACGTCCCGATCGACGTGCTCGGTCTCAGCTGCTACACGTGGAACTGGCAGATTCAGTGCGCGATCGCCAGGGACGTGAAGGCGCGGAACCCGGCCTGCCTGGTCGTCGCCGGCGGCCCGCACCCGGACTACAAGGACCCGCAGTTCTTCCGCCGCCATCCCTACATCGACCTGATCGCGGTCAAGGACGGCGAGGTCACCTTCTCGCGGGTCCTGTCGGAGCTGGCGGCCGCCGAGCGCGACTTCAGGGGGATCGGCGGCCTGCACCTGCCCGGGCCCGGCGGCCTTGGCGTCGTCGCGACCGGCCCCGCCGAGGTGCCGGCGGTCTTCGATCACAGCCCCTACGCGGAACAGTCGGCCTACTACGAGCGGCTGCTCGCGCGGGGCGACGTGTTCCACGCCACGTGGGAGACGAACCGCGGGTGCCCGTTCAGCTGCAGCTTCTGCGACTGGGGATCCAGCACGATGTCGAAAGTCAGGCGCTTCGACATGGAGCGCGTGGAAGCCGATCTCGAATGGCTCGCCCGCCACCGCATCGTGATGCTCTTTTCGGCCGACGCCAACTTCGGCATCCTCCCGAGGGACCTCGACATCGCCGACTGCGTGAACCGGATGCGGGAGAAATACGGATACCCGAAGTACCTCACTTACACCGCGTCGAAGAACCATCCCGAGCGAGCCGTGGCGATCGCGCGCAAGTTTGCCGAGACCGGCGTGTGCCCGACCCACAGCCTGTCGATCCAGCACACGAACGATGCCGTCCTGGCCGCGACCGATCGCGCGAACATCTCCGCGCCGCAGCAGATCGCCGCGGCCAAGGCCCTGATGCACAGCCGCATCCCGATTGACGTCCAGCTGATTCTCGGCATTCCGGGCGACACGCTCGAGGGCTGGAGAGCCTGCCTGACCGACCTGATGGAATGGGGAATCCACGAGGAGTATTACACCTTCTTCTACCACCTGCTCCCGAACGCGCCGGCCGGCGATCGGGCGTTCATCGAGGGCTGGGAGGTCGGGACCATCGAGCGGACGACGTTCTCGGATCCGCGGCAGCCGATCGAGAAGGGCCGGGTGGACCGGCTCCGCCACACGAAGAGCCGCCTGATCGTCCAGTCGAAGACCTACACGCGCGCCGACTGGGTGGCGATGGCGACCTACGCCACCATGGTCAAGGCCCTGCACAACGCCAGCCTCACCCGGCTGATTGCGATCTACCTGCGTCTGACGCACGGCCTGCCCTACGCGGCGTTCTACGACCGCCTCGCCGACGATTTCTTCGCCACACGTCTGCCGGCGCAGCGCTGGTACCGGGCGCTCGTCAATCACTATCGCGACTTCCTGCTGAACCAGGACGCCACCGATCACATGGAAGTCGACCAGCTGCCCCGTCTGACGTTGCTGCTCGACCCGGCCCGCTGGCTGGTGGTCCAGGCCTGCCTGGACATCGACCATTTCTTCGACGAGCTGAGGGACTACCTCCTCGATCGGTATCCGCGCGCGACGCACCTCGAGAGCCTCATCGCCTACCAGAAGGAGGTCGTGATCCTGCCGACCTACGACCGGCGGACGGGCAAGGTCTTCCGCACGGACCGCGACTGGGTGACGTACTTCGAGCGGGCGTGGGGCCGAACGGGAGGCGAGGCGCTCGACGAGCCGGCCGCCGCAGACGCGGTCGTCAGGGTCACGGATCAGACCTGCGGCGAGCGGTCCTACTTCGTCCACGCGCTCGACTGGGACTCGGGCGATCGGCAGGATCGCCGGGTGCAGTGGATCCGGCAGACCGTCCTGCAGCGCAACTCGATCGCGAAGAACAACTTCCAGCAGCTGCAGGTGCACGTCGGCGACCTGGCCGCCGCCTCCGTGCGAGCCTGACCCTCGCATGCACCAGGTGTTTGACGACCGCACCACCCAGGACACGTTCCGCCGGGACGGCTACGTCGTCCTGCCCTTTCTGGGCGAGCAGGAGGTCGGCCGGCTCGTCGAGCTGCACGCGACGCTGGCCGGCAGTCCGCCGGCCGATTTCTATGCGACGGTCTTCAGCCGCGACGCCGACCATCGGCGCCGCGTCTCCGACGGCATCGCCTCGATCCTGAGCGCGCCCCTGTCGGCCCTCTTCCCGCGCCACGAGTTGTGCTTCGCCGTGTTCGTGACCAAGCGGCCCAACACCACGCAGGGCGCCCTTCCCCTCCACCGCGACTATTCCTTCGCCGACGCCGCCCGACACACCGCCGTCCATCTCTGGTGTCCGTTGATCGATGTGGACGAGACCAACGGATGCCTCCAGGTGGTGAAGGGCAGCTACACCCTGGTCGACAGTCCCTACGCGGTGAACGAGTACCCGCCGGTGTTCGGCCGCGTGATGGACGTGCTGAGGAAGGACTTCACGACGGCGGTTCCGATGGCGGCCGGGTCGCTGCTCGCGTACGAGTCCCGCCTCTTTCACGGCTCGGGAGAGAACCGGTCGACCGTCCAACGCCCGGCGCTTGTCGCGATCCTGCTGCCCACAGGCGTCCGGCCGCTCGTCTACGTGTGGAACGGCGCGCGGCCGACGAGGTTCGACGTCCTGGAGGTGACCAGGGAGTTTCTGGTCCAGATGGAGCGCGGCGCGCCCATCCGGAAGCCGTATCCTGCGGGCGTGACTTATCTCACGTCGGTCGACCGTCCGGTCGACCCGCTCGGGCCGGAAGACCTCGTCGCGCTGGCCGGGTGGTGAAGCGGCCGGCACTGCCAGTCGACCGCTTCGAGCGCCACCAGATCGTTGGTGAACATCCGGTAGTTGTTGCGGCGGCTCGGCGGCATCGCGACCGTGAAGTAGCGCGGCGGCTCGTGGAAGCCGCCGAGCGCGAAAGGCAGCTCGGTGTGAGGATCCATGATCGCGACGCGAAGCGCGTAGCGTCCGCCGGCGAGCGGCAGCCGCGGTACCAGAGCGGCCAGCTCGCCCGCGCCGGCCGGAATCGAGAACGGCTGCACCGGACCGTCGCTGGCGATCGTCGTGCCGAGATCGGCGGTGAGCAGGGAGAAGCCCCAGCGCACGTGCAGGTCCGTGCGCGAGCGATAGCGCACGAACACGCGAGCCGGCCCCTCGCTTCGCACCTCGCTGCCGGTCACCGGCTCGACGCCGAAATCGTCTACCGCCACGCCGCTGTCGGGCACGACCGGAACGGCCGCGGGCGGCGCGAGCGATCCGTTGAGCAGGAGGGCGCCGGACGGCGCCGCCCGCGCGGCTTCCAGGTAGCGCGCCACGCCTCCGACGACGTCGCCGTCGAACGCCACTCTGCCGCGGTCCAGCACGAGGCACCGCCCGCAGATGAACTGCACGAGATGCGGGTCGTGGGAGACGAGCACCAGCGACCCCCCGTCCCGAAGGAACCGCTGCGCGTGCTCGATGCACCGCCGCTGGAATCCGATGTCGCCCACGGCCAGCACCTCGTCCACGAGCAGGAGATCCGGCTCGAGGTGCATGGCGACGGAAAAGCCGAGCCGCGCGCGCATGCCGGTGCTGTAGACGCGGACCGGCGAGTCGATGAACTCATCGAGTCCCGCGAACGCGACGATGTCGTCGAACGCCTCGTCCACACGCCGGCGGTCGATGCCGAGCACGGCCGCGGTCATGTACGCGTTCTCGCGGCCCGAGAGGAGCGGGTCGAAGCCCAGGCCGTGCTCGCTGAGCACGGCAACGCGGCCGCAGGTGACGGCTTCGCCTTCCGTCAGCCGGAGCGACCCGAGCACCAGCTTGAGAAGGGTCGACTTGCCCGCGCCGTTCAACCCCATCACGCCGAGGCTCTCGCCGCGTCGGAGCTCGAATGACACGTTGCGAAGCGCCCAGAACTCGTCGGGCCTGAGCGCCGCCCTGCTCCGGCGGCGCACGAGCAGATCGTCGATCGCGTCGGCGACCGCATACCGCAGCGACCGGTTCAGATCGCGGCAGAACTTGCGCGACGCTCCGCGCACGGAGACGACCAGATCGGGATTCACACGTCGGTTACTCGTTGACCTGCTCGACGGCGACACGAAGGGCGATGCGCACGTAGATCCAGCAGACCGCCAGGGCGACCGCCGTCGCCAGCGCCACCACGAGGCTCGGGCCCGGCTCGGCGACGATTCCGGTCAGAATCAGCGCCCGCGTGTCGGACAGCAGCGGCGTCACGGGATTGAGCCTCATCAGGGCGCCGAGAGGCCCTTCGGCGGGCGCGGGAAAGTACACCGGCGAGAAGAAGAACCAGACGGTCGTGAAGGTGGCGAGAATCTTCGACGTATCCCGGTACACGAGGTTCACGGGCGCGAGGGCGAGGCCGATGGCCGTCCCGAGCGCGATCAGGGCCAGCGCGCCCACCGGCGCCAGGACGACGGTGGCGGGCAGGGTCGCTCCGTACCACACGAGCGCGGCGGCCACGAGCGCGGTCCGGACCAGCGCGTTGAAGAACACCGGGCCGAGCTTGCCGAGGACAATCGCTTCGGGCGCGGCGCTGGTCCGCGCCAGGAGCCGCGCTTCCGCGAGCAGGCCGAAGATGGGCGCGTTCATCGCGTCCAGGAAGGTCGTCCAGAGCACGACGCCGACGAGGACGAACAGGCCGTACGGAACCGCGGCCGAGTCGACGGCGAGGATGCCGGTGCGGCGGAACCCGACGGCGACGGCGGTCATCGCCAGCGGCGTCAGCACCACAATCGCCGCGCCGAGCATCGACGCGCGATACTGGCTGCGGATGTCGCGCCTGGCCATCTCGGCGGCGAGGGGACGCGATCGGCGGAAGTCGTCCCACAGGTTCCGGACAAACTCACGCGGCCGGGCGAGCACGGGATCGCAGGTGCGTACGACCGCTCTCATCGGCGCGCGTAATCTACAGGACGCGCCCGCACGACGCAAGTAAGCTCATGATGCCAACCAGGCTCGCCCGCCCCGCGCTGCTGCTCGTCGCGCTGTCCTGCCTCCAGTGCGGAAGGCCTGCGCCGCGCGCGCAGGCCGGGGCGGAGGCTCGCAGTGCGGACCGACGCCGGTGGGACGCCGAAGTCGGGCGGCTCGCCGCCGCCCTGAGGACGATGCCGTCGGACATCGAGCGGACGACGTTCCTGCGGGAATACGTCGGCCGCCTCGTGGATCTCGGCCGCCTCGACGCGGGCACCCAGCGGCGCTACCGAGCGTTGAACTTCGACTCGTTCGATCCGGCCGAGTTCTATCCGCTGTTCGAGGACGACCGCCTGCCGGCCGACTGCGGCATCACCAGCTTCTTCTACGTCAAGCTGCTGCACGCCGTGGGGTACAAGGCGTATCAGTATTCCTTCGGGTTCACCGCGGCTCCGGATCGGCGCTTCATCCACAGCGTCGCGCTGGTCGACGTCGACACGCCCGACGGCCGCCGCCTGATCGTCCAGGACGCCTATCTGGATCTGACCTATCGCGACGAGCGGGGGAAGCCGCTCGATTTCTTCGATCTCCTCTCGGCATTAGAACGGAAGGACTACCGGCACGTCGTCATGGATCCGGGCTCGGTGACGACGCTCCTGCTCGTGCCCGACACGTCGCTCTACTATCCCCACCTGAGCGCGCCGTGCCGCGCCGCCATGGCCGGCGCCCTGACCCGGCCGGACGGAACGCTCGAGGCCGCGCTCCCGGTCGCGCGCGACTATGCCACGCTGATGCAGGCCCCCTGCGACGGCGGCGGCTTCGAGAACGGGTTCATCGCCGCGCTGCGCCGGCACGGCTTCATGGAGCCCTTCGTCTACGCCTACGCGCTCCGCGCGGCCGACCTGGTCGGCTCGCCCGATCACGACGCCCTCCAGCGCCGGATCGACGCGGCTCGACCTACGGAGGCCCGCCTCCGCTGCGCGCCAGGCTCGTGCTGATGATGTCTTCCAGTACCGCGATGTGACGGCCGATCAACGGGTCGTCGTGAATCCGCGCGCTCGCGCTCCGGCCGATCCGCGCCACGGCCTCGTCATCTGTCGCCAGGCGGATCATCGCCTCCGCCATCGCTTCGACGTCGAGCTCTTCGACCAGGAGCCCGGTCACGCCGTCCTCGATGAGCTCGGCGATGCCGGAGTGCCTGGTGGAGACGACGGGCAGGCCGGCCGCCATCGCCTCCATCACGGCGACCGGCTTGCCCTCCATGTCGCCGTGTTCGGGCGTCGTCACGGAGTGCTGGACGAACACCCTCGCCCGGCGCATCTCTTCGGCCACCTCGTCGTGCCCCAGGACGCCTTTGAATTCGACCTGCCCTTCCAGTCCGAGCGCGCGGGTGAGGATCACGCACGCCTCGAACAGCTCTCCGCCTCCGCCCTTCCCCACCATCGTCAGCCGCGCCTCGGGTACCACGCGCACGACGCGCTCGAAGGCGAGGAGCGTGAGGTGAGGCCCCTTCGATTCGGCGAACCGCCCGACCGCCAGGAATCGCGGGCCGATGGCGCGGCGATCCTGAAGCTGGAACCGGTCGAGATCGACGAACGCCGGAAGGTGCACGAGCTTGTCCTCCGGCGCACCCAGCTCGCCCAGGCGCGCCATCATCAGCTCCGAGACCGCGATGATGCGATCGGCCTCGAGGAAGAGCGCCCCGTACTCCGCCGCGTACTCGCGCAGGGTCTCGCGATGGAAGACGTCGTACCCGTGGAACCACACGATCAGCGGAATCCCGAGGTCACGTGCGATCGGCGCGATTCGGGCGCCGACGGGTCCGAAGTGCGCCAGGACGAGCCGGACGCGCTTCGCCTGGAGGTAGCTGGCGATGCTGTTCTTCAGGAAGTAGTCCGGCTCCAGGCGGAAGAGCGACTCCAGCAGCCGGGCGAGCGCCTGGACGGAGGGCCAGTTCGACAGGAAGTGGCGGTCGTCGTCGTCGAACCGCGGGAGCTCCCCGCCGTGCAGGAAGTAGACCGCGTAGTGAAGCTTCGGAATCGGGCCGTGCACGAACGTCTCGGTGTACTTGTGCTTGTTGATGTTCGCGATCGCGATTGCCACGGGGGCGACCGTCGAGCCTGCAGCGCATGACGAGCGCACGAACGCGACCGGCGCCGCGGCCGGGCGGGCCCCCGACGCGCGCGCCGCGTGCAGCGTGAGCACGGCGGGGCCGGCCAGCGCGACGCGCGCGAGCGCATAGGGGATTCTGGTCTCGAACAGCAGCAGATGCGCGGCGAGCAGCGCGGAGAAGCGGGCGTCAATCGCGATCAGGAACGACAGGAACACGACCGGCAGAAGCTCCTGATAGAAGCGATCGAGGGCCGTCCTGCTGAACCGGTAGGCCGTGAGCGGAAACCGGCGGCCCACGGTGACGCCCAGGTGAATGACGAACGAAGCCAGAAACAACAGCCCGACGGTCGCCGGCAGGAGCCAGTGCGCCCTGCCGAGTGCCAGCAGCAGCCCGACGAGGCCGGCGAGCTCGACGGGCAGGACGACCCGCCGAATCACGCGGTGTAGAAACGCGTTGCCCTTGCGGGTTGCGAGCGTCGAGGTCCGCGTCGCGAGGTCGTTCCGGCGATCCAGCGCGAGGTGGTTCAGGAAATGGCGCACGCCGAGACCGGCCTGCCACACCGTCAGCGCGGCGACGAACACGGGCTCGGTCGGCTGTGCGGCCGCCAGGAAGAAGGTGTGCGCGGCCAGGATCGCGGGGACGACGTACGCGTAGGCCGCGTCGGCGGAAATCGGCGCGATCCGGCGTCCTTTCAGGCGGATGGGCGGGACCGCGTACGCAATGAGAAGCGCCAGCTCGAGGAGCAGGAGCGCCGCCGAGCTCGCGTCCGATGGCAGCGCGATCCACGGGAGGAGCGCGAGTGCCCCGGCGGCGGCCAAGAGCATCCGTCGCTGCCATGATGGACGCGTGGCCAGCCGGTTGGCCTTGCCGACGGCCGCATCGGCGGCGCGGTCGAACCAGTCGTTGACGAGGTGCCCGAAGGTGCCGATGCCCGCGATGGTCAGGACCGACGGGAGGACGAGAGCAAGCGCGCGCGGGAATGGCAGTCCCGTGACGAGGACGACCGCGTAGAGCACGACGAACAGGTTCGTTCCCTTCGGCTTCCACCAGTGATCGAGCATGGGCTTGGGACTGGCCGCCGCCGGCCACTGCCGAGCTGCGAGGGCTGGCGTCGCGCGGCGCCGGGCGCGATCCGGCGCCGTCCGCAATCAGTTGCCTTTTGCGCGAGAGCGTAGCAGACTTTGGCCCGTCCACGGCGTCCTTTCGCCGTCCGCGTCCACACGTGCCTCCCGCGACAGACATGGCTATGCGCCGGATCTTCAGGGACGACGGCCACGAGCGGCAGTTCAGGGAGAATGGCTACATCGTCGTCGATCTGCTGCGCGACGACGAGATCGCCGGGCTGTGGTCGTTCTACGCGGGGGCGTTCCGCACGAAACGGGAGGTGGTCGGCTATGCCCGGGACCTGCCGTACTACATCTCCGTTTTCGACCGGGACACGGCGCACAAACACGAGGTCGACGCGCTGATTTCCGGTTGCGTCGCGCCTCGCGTCGACGACCTGCTGGCCGATTACGAGGTCTTCTACTCCAACTTCATGATCAAGTTTCCTGGCGACGGCCAGATCGAGGCCCACCAGGACTTCAACTTCGTCGACGAAAACCGCCATACGGCCTTCAATCTGTGGTGCCCCCTGGTCGACACGGACATGACCAACGGCGGGCTCTGCGCGATCGCCGGCAGCCACGAGGTCTTCAGGACGCAGCGTGGTCCGAACCTGCCCAAGGCGCTCACCGAATACAACGACATGCTCAAGCGGTACGCGCGGCGGATTCCGCTCAGGAGGGGTCAGGCCGCGATCTTCGACCACAAGCTGATTCACTATTCGCCGCCCAACCGCACCGGCGAGGTGCGCGTGGCGGTACAGTCGGTCCTCAAGCCGCGCGAGGCGCCCGCGATCCACTGCGTCTTCGATCAGGGCACGGGACGGGTGAAGGCCCACCGCATCGACAAGGCCTTCGTGCTCGAGAACAATCTCTGGGACGCTCGGCTCGACCGCCGCGCAGTGGATCACGAGCAGGACCTCATCCCGTTTCCGACAAAGGACGAAGTGACCCGGGCGCTCGCCGGGCTCGCCGTGCAGCACGCATCGGCCCGCCGGCAACGCGAATCGCGGCGGGTCTTTCTCGACCCAGCCGTCCAGCGCTCGATGGAGGAGAACGGCTTCGTCACGCTCTCCCTTCTCGGGCGCGACGAGGTGCGCCGCCTGACGGAGCTGTTCGTCGAGTCCACCGGCGGCGTGGTCGAGAACAGCGCCTACGGTATGTACATCGGTTTGGAGGAGAAGGACCTCGCGCGCAAGCGCGCGCTCATCGAGCGCCTGTCGGGCGTCCTGATGCCGAGGCTCGGCGAGCACTTCGCGGACTGCAAGCCGCACCTGGGCAGCTTCCTGGTCAAGGCGCCGGGAGCCGACAGCTACACCTCCCCGCACCAGGACTGGACGTTCGTCGACGCTCCCGGGTACCGCTCGATGACCGTGTGGGTCGCGCTCGTCGATGTGGACGAGGCCAACGGCTGCCTCGGCTTCGTGCGCGGCAGCCACGAGTTCTTCGACAAACCGATCGGCTCGCCGTCGCCCGACTTCCGGACGTGCGCGCAGGGCCACGAGGCGGTTCTGTACCAGTACCTGGCGTTCGTGCCGCTCGAGGCCGGGCAGGCGGTGGTCTTCGACAACCGCACCATCCACGGCGCCCCGCCCAACCTGACGACCGCGCCGAGGCTGGCGGTGGCCATCGGCATGACGCCGCGTGACGCCGACCTCTGTCATTACTTCCTCGTGCCCGCGGGCGTGCAGGACGCCCGCCGCACGATCGCCAAGCTCAAGGTCGACCCGTCGTTCTTCGAGCGGAACACCGTCGCCTCGCTCAAGACGACTTTCGACGCTGCGCAGATGCCCGAAGACTGCACTGTCGAGGCGGTCTTCGAGGACGAGTTCATCCCGTTCTCCGCCGACGAAATCCGTCGGCTCTGCGAGCGATCGGGCCTGAAGAAGAACGGGCGGCGCCTGATGCCGCCGGCCGGCCGGCTTCGACGCAGGGACCCCGCGGTGGCAGGCGCGGCACTGAGCCGCGCGTGGAATGCCCTCTTCAGGCGCTGAGCGATGAAGCCCCTCCTGCGCGATCCTTCGGCGCAAGAACGCTTCGATCGGGACGGGTACCTCGTCGTGCCCCTCCTGTCTTGCCCGCAGGTCGACGCGCTCATGGCGCTGTACGTGCGGCACGTCGACAGAAGCGCGGTCTCCGGCCTCTACGAGAGCAGCCGCCACAATCCGTATGACGTGAACCGTGCGATCAACGACGCCATCCGGCAGGAGGTCGAGAAGGCCGCGGCGGGTCGCTTCCTGCCGGCGACGATCTATGGCGGCACCTTCATGGTCAAGTCGCACGTGGATTCCTCCGTCCTGCCGCTCCATCAGGACTGGAGCGTCGTGGACGAAGAGCGCCGCCAGACGATGTTCCTGTGGTGTCCGCTGGAGGACGTCTCGGTCACCAGCGGTGCCCTCTTCGTGCTCCCGGGCAGTCATCGCTGGTTTGCGTCGATTCTCCGGTCGGGAAGCTATCCCTCGAACCGGTATCTGCTGCCGGTGGAGCTCCACGACCACGTGATCGACGTGCCGCTGAGGGCGGGCGAGGCGATCGTCTATTCGGACGCGCTGTTTCACGGAAGCCACGCGAACAGCGGCCCGCGGGATCGCGTCGTGGTGACGGCCCGGATCACGGAACCAGAGACGCCCCTCGTATACTTCCACAAGCACAGCGACACGGAGGTCGACGTCTACGAGGCCAGCCCGGAGTTCTACCTCACGCACATCGACCGGCTGGCCAGGGGGCTGGTGCCGCAGGGGACCCGCCGGCTGAATCGACGCCCCTACAGCCATGTTGCGGTCACCGACCAGTCACTGGAGGCCCGGATCCGCCAGCACGACGGCGAGCGCGGCGGCGGGTGCCCGACGATGCAGCTGTTCAGAGATTCGGCGCTTCAGCACCAGTTCGAAGCCAGCGGCTTCGTCGTCCTGGATCTGATCGACCAGGGGACGGTCGATCGTCTGCGGGCGTTCCATGACGGCCTCTCGAATGCCGCCGTCCCGCAGAACGGCTTTCAGGTGAGCCTGGACAACGAGAGCTCCCGGTTCGTGCGCGCCGTCTCGGAGAGGCTGGTCGACGAGGTGGGCCCGAGCGTCGAGCGCCATCTGACGGATCATCAGATCTTCACCGCGAGCTTCGTGACGAAGAGCCCGAACCCGCTGGGCGTCGTGCCGCCGCACCAGGACTGGACCTTCGTCGACGAATCGCGATTCTGGTCGGCGACCATGTGGTGTCCGCTCGTCGACGTGAACGTGGAGAACGGCGCGCTGGCCCTGCTCAAGGGAAGCCACCTCCTGTACGATCACGTCCGGCCGTCACCCTCTCCGCAGTACGCGCCCCCGTTCAAGGACCAGCTGCGCGACATCTTTCCGTACATGCAGCTGGTGGACCTGCGCGCCGGTCAGGCCGTCGTCTTCAACAACCGGACGCTGCACGCGTCGCCGCCGAACGGCACCGACCGCATCAGGATCGCGTTCGGCATCGGCGTCACGCATCGCGACGCGCGCCTCAGGCACTACTACCTGCTGCCCGGGCAGCCGCGGCCGGCGATCGAGGGATATGAGGTGACCCCCGAGTTCTTCGTCCACTACAACAACGCCCGGCTGTCGGCGCTGTACCAGAGAGGGGACAAACCGCGCGGGCTCGACTGCATCGGGCTGTTCGCGGTCCGATCCCGGCAGTACGACACGTCGGACCTCGTGGCGCGCATCAGGGCCGCGGGCAATCGGGAAGACGCCGCGCTCGGGAGCCGGGTGGCCGCGCTCGCGATCGAGGGAGCCGCGGGGACGACACCGGCGGCGGGCCGGCCCAAGCCTCGTCCGGCCGACGGCCGTCCGCTGTGGAAGGTGTACACGCCGGCCAACATCGTGCGGGAGATCCGATACCGTCTGACGAGGCCGTAGCCGCATGCGACGATTCCTGGACACCTACACGCCGGGGCACATCAAGGCGGAAATCGCGCTGCGGCTCGCGGCGTGGAAGAAGAGGAATGTCTCGCGCCGCGAGGCGACGCCCGCCCCCGCCGCGCCGTATGACGACCGCCACGCCGCCAGCGTCGGCCGCTTCTACGATCGCCACCACGACCAGTTCATGGAGGTGTACGGCGAGGTCATCCAGGCGCTCCGGACCCGGAACGTCGTCGACCTGCTGAACTACGAGATCCGAAGCATCGGCTTCGAGCCGGGACAACGGGCGCTGGACGCCGGTTGCGGCACCGCGGCGCCGGCCGCGCACTTCGTCAGGTGCGCGAAGGTGAGGGTGGACGGCATCACGATCTCGAATGCGCAGTACCAGGCGGCGCGGCGCAGAGTCGACGTGGAGGGGCTGCACGAGCGCCTGCGGGTCGTCTGCGGCGACTATCACCGCCTGACGGACTACTTCGCCAGCGGCGCCTACGACGTCGTCTACTTCCTGGAGTCGTTCGGACACTCGCGCGACAAGAGCCGGCTCGTCGACGCCTGCTGGGACGTCCTCAGGCCCGGAGGCTGCCTGTACATCAAGGACCTGTTCGCGCGCGTTCCCCCGCGGCCCGAGCATCGCGGCGCAATCGATCGCGAGATCCGCCGAATCAACAGCGCCTACTGCTACGAGATCGGCGACCTGAACGCGGTGCTCGACGTGGTCCGCCGGAAGGGATTCGTCCTTTCGCTCCTGAAGACGGTCGACCTTCCGCTCGACGGCTTCGAGGACCTGGCGATCTCGAATCGGTTCCAGGAGTTGACGGGGATCGCCCGGATCGAGAACTGGGACGACTACGTCTTTCCGGTCGATTTCTTCGAGCTGAGATGCGTGAAGCCGGTCTTCGGGGTCGAGGATCGGCTGGACCGATGGTCGCTGCAGAACCTCTACCACCTCGCCGCTCCGCCGGCGCCCGCTCAGGACGCGCGCAGGGCGGTGTCGACCGCGCCGACGACGCGGTCGACGTCGCGATCGTCGAGCGCCGGACCGATCGGCAGGCTGGCGGTCTCCCTGCCGATGCGCATGGCGACCGGCCACTCCTCGGGGCGCCATCCGAAACGCTCTCGATACGCCGGGTGCTCGGGCACGCTCGGGTAGTGCACGCCGACGCCGATGCCGAGCGCGGTCATGGCGTCGAGGAACCGGTCGCGCGTCACGCCGGTCCTGCGCTCGTCGATCGCGATCGTGAACAGGTGATGGGCGTGCCGGCAGTCGGGGTCGGACGCGGCGGGGAGGCCGACGGGGACATCCCGAAGCGCTCCCAGGTATCGCTGCCAGATCGACTGGCGTCGTTCCCAGCTCGCTTCGACCCGGCGGAGCTGGTGGATGCCGATCGCGGCCTGCAGGTCGATCATGTTGTACTTGAAGCCGATCTCCACACACCGGTAGCGCGTGTCGTGCCGCGCCCGGACGCGGCTCCATGCGTCCTTCGACAGGCCGTGCAGCGCGAGCGTCCTGATCCGGGCGATGTCGCGCTCGTCGCGCGCGATCACCATGCCGCCCTCGCCGGAGGTCACGTTCTTGGTCGCATAGAAGCTGAAGCACCCGAAATCGCCGAGGGTGCCGACGGGTGCGCCGCGGTAGCGCGCTTCGACCGCGTGCGCGCAGTCCTCGATGAGCCGGAGCCCGTGCCGGCGCGCGATGCGGCCGAGGGCATCGAGATCGCACGGGCGCCCGGCAAAGTGCACGGGCAGGATGGCGCGCGTCCGCGGCGTGACGCGGGCTTCCACCTCGCGCGGGTCGACGTTCATCGTGATCGGGTCGACGTCGGCCAGGACCGGGCGTCCGCCGGCGTGGATGATCGCGTTGATCGCGCCGCAGAAGGTCAACGGCGACGTGATGACCTCGTCGCCCGGCTCGATGCCGGCCACGAGCAGGCTCAGATGCAGGGCGGCGGAGCACGAGGCGACGGCGGCGACGTGCGCGCCGCCCTTGAAGTCGGCGAAGTCGCGCTCGAACCGGGCGACGCGCGGACCGGTGCCGCACCAGCCCGAGCGCAGGCAGGCCACGACCTCGTCGATTTCGTCCTCGAGGATGTGGGGCTCGCCGAAGGTGAGGAAGTCCGGCTCGAGCACCGTGTCGATGCGGCCGCGGGCGGTTGGTGGCTTCATGCCCGACCGGGCGGATTATGAACGTCAAAGCTTTGCTTGACAAGCCTTTCGATTGGGTATAGCTAGGGCTATGCAGGCGGTCTCGCCGTTGCTCTTCTCGGCGTGTCTCGTCGCAGCGTTCGCGTGCAGCCGGGCCCAGCGCCGGGATCGGGACAGCATCGACCTGACGCAGGACGTCACCACCGACCGCAAACCCCAGGACAAGAGCTTCGCCGACTTCGAGAAGAACTGGCGCCGGTTCATCAGCGCGTCTCCCGAGCTGGCCATGCCGGTCGTCACGCTGGAGAAGACGCCCGGCGGAGCGCTCTGGGAGCCGGCGGTCGTTTCCGAATGCGTGTCTTCCCCCGGCGCCGGGGGCCTGGTCCCCCAGGTGACGCTCACGTGGAGCGGCCCGCCGTCGGGCAGCGCGGGCGCCGCGGACCCGAGCCGCGACGTGCCGGCGCTCAGGTTCGACCTTGCGGTGCATCACGACGGATTCGGGCGCAACTATTACTCGAGCGCCCTGGCGAGCGACAGGCACGAGCGGTTCGAGCTGCCGTCGAACAGCGCTTTGATCGAGAATCCGGAAGCCGTGCTGTTGACCGGTCCGGGCCTGTTTCCCAGGCTCGCGGGCTTCGAAGCCCAGGCCGTTCAGGATCGCGACACGGGGCGGCGGCTCGAGCGGTACACATTGACGCTTCAGGATCTGAGCGCCGGGTTGTCGTACGCGATACGGGAGGACCGTCGCAGCGACGACGAGTGGACGGCGGGCGGCTCCTTCGTGTTCCTCACCCCCGTCTGCCCGCGCTGACTCGACACAGCCAGGAGAGAGCCACGATGCACGGTCAAGCGGCCCTCGGACGTCTCGCGCGCCTGTGCCTGGTGCTGTCGATCGTTCCGGCCCCGTCGTTCGCGCAGTCACGGACCTCCTTCAGGTGGTTCGACATCAATCCGTCCCGCTCGAACACCGACTCGGACGATCCCAACGGCGCGAGCGGCGGCCGCGTGAACCACGTGGGAGCCGCCAGCGACTTCAGCAGGGTCTACGCGGCAACGGAGTGGGGCGGACTCTACACGAGCTTCGATCAGGGCAATACCTGGGTCCGCATCAACACGTTCTCTCCGTCGGCGACCTGGGATGTCAAGGTGGATCCCAACAACAAGGAGCGGGTGTACGCGACGTCGTTCTTCGACGGCCGCGTGAATCCGCAGTCCGGCATCAGCGTCAGCAACGACGCGGGCGCCACCTGGACGGCCGTGAGCATCCCGACGCTGAACACGCTGAACTGCCGGTTCGCCCGGGCGAGCAGCGAGCCCTCCGGCTGGCAGATCGCCGTCAACCCGGGCAACACGCAGAAGGTGTTCGTCGGCACCAATTGCGGTCTCGCCGTCACGCTCAACGGAGGCGGCGTGTGGAGCTTCGTCGACCCGTCTCCGGCTGATTCGGCCGAGCAGGTGTACGCCGTCATCGCGCACGGCGCCCGCATCGTCGACGTCATCACCGACGACGGGCACTTCCGCTCGACCGATGACGGCACGAACTGGACGCCGGTGCCGGCCGGCACCGGTCCCGTTGCGGGGAACAGCGGGCCGGGCAGCACGATCGCAGTGTCGCCGGCCGAGAGCTACGTCCTCCTGGCCGCCAGCAGCAACAACATCTTCGAATCCGACGACGGCGGAACGACGTGGCCCACCTCCCTGACGCTGCCGACGATCAACGGGGGATCGAACCAGCAGGGGCGGATTCCATTCGTCAGGACGAATCAGCTGACGACCTCCAGCCAGTTCGACGTCTGGTTCGGCGACGTGAACCTGTTCAAGACGACCGCCATCACGCCGTCCACCGCGGCGCCCGGCGGCGCCGCCCGCACGCCGCTCAACAGCTGGACGAACGTCCAGAACGGAGGCCACTGGGACGTCGGCGACGTGCTGTTCGATCCGCGGTTCCAGTCGGGGGCGTGCCCGTCGCTCTTCTCGAGCGACGGCGGCGTCTACCGCAATACGAAGCGCAGCAATCCGGACTGCCAGGGCCCGGAGTGGGACCAGCCGACGATCACCCCGCACGCCACGTGGCTGTGGGGCATGGACGGCGCGCGCGTCGGCGCCGGCCTGCACGCCGTGACCTACGGCCTGCAGGATGCCGGCGGCTGGGCGGCCACCAATGTCGCGGAGGGGCACAACCCGCCGGGGCCGAACTGGAACAACTACACCTGCTGCGACGTCCTGCACAATTCCCAGGGACCCGACAGAATCCTCTCGCTCGACGGCCAGTTCAATTCGGGCCGGGCCTTCCGGTTGAACCTCCGCAACCGCGACGGCGGGGGCGGCGGCGAGATCTCGAACTACCCGTCGTCGGCCAACTTCACGCGGTTCGAGAGCGGGCGGCAGAACGTGCCGTTCGGCGCGAAGGGCGCCGTGGTGAACCTGTCGGGCGACGTGTACTTCACCAACGACATCACGAGCGGGATTGCCTGGACGGGGTTGAGCGCGCCCACCGCGCCGAGCTCGGGCACCGGCAACCTGAAGGTGGCCAACCTCGGCGGCAGGCCGAACGTCTTCTATCACACGGGAACGGGCAACCCGGAATCGACCGGTGTGATCTTCCGGTCGTCGCTCGTCGGCACGACCGGCGCGGCGGGGACCAGCTGGGTGTCCGTGCCGCTGCCGCCCGGCATCGCGAGCGCGACGGCGTGGGACGTGGACCCGACCGACGGCCGGCGCATCATCATCTCGGGTATCAACGCCGCGTCGAACAACTTCGAGATCTGGATGACGACGGCGCTCGGTGCGCCGTGGACGCGGCTGACGGCCCTCGAGAACCTGATGCTCGGCGTCACGCCGGCCGGTGCCACGTTCCTCAACCAGACGACGCAAGGCAAGACCACGGGCGGCGGGTTCGGCACCTACTGGCAGCCGTCGCTATTCAAGTTCGACCCGCTCGACTCGACGACCATCGTCGCCGGTGCCGTCGACGCGGGCGTGTTTCTCTCGCTGAACGACGGCGGCAGCTGGCAGGCCATCTCGACGCCGGTCAATCCCACGTCGACCTCGCCGCACATCCCCCGGCCGCTCTTTGCCTACTTCAGCCCGGGCCGCTTCTCCGCCTCGACCAACGCCTTCGACGTCTGGGTCGGCACGCGCGGTGCCGGCGTTACGAAGGTGGTCCTCGAGCGGCGGCCGTGACGTGCGACGGGCCGCTTCCCGGCCGCGTCGAATGAGGACAGGGACTGTTATGCGCACGCTGCCCCCGCTGCTCCTTTCCATGTGCGTCCTGACCGCCTTCGCGTGCGGCCGCGCGCAGGTCGGCGACCGGGACAGAGTCGGCGTGGACCGGGATGCGGCCGCCCCGCGCCCGCCGCAGGACAAGATCTTCGTCGACTTCAGGAAGAACTGGCGCGAGCTCATCAGCCAGTCGCCGGACTTCACCCGGCCGGTCGTCGTCCCCGAGCAGCCGCCGGCCCAGGCCTGGCAGCCGCGCGTCCTCAGCGAATGCGTGTTCTCGGCCGACGCCGGCGGCATGGTGCCTCAGGTAACGCTGGTCTGGGTCGAGCCGACGGCACAGGCCCCTGAGGGCGCTCTCTCGGCGACCCGCCAGGCACAGACCGGGACACCGCGACTGCGGTTCGACCTGACCGTGCAGTATCAGGGATTCCAGCGGAACTTCTATTCCACGGCGCTCGCGTCGGACAAGCTGCAGCGGTTCAAGATCCCCTCTACCAGCGCGCTCGTCGCCGACGAGCCGGCCGTGCTGGTGACCGGTCCGGCGCTGTTCCCGAAGCTGATGGACTTCCGGATGGATCCCATCACCGATCGGGACACGGCGCGGCCGTTCCTGCGGCACACGCTCGTCCTGCGCGACCTGAATCAGGGGTTGTCGTATACAATCCGCATGGACGTCCCGGGTTCGAACGCGTGGAACCAGGACAGACAGTTCGCGTTCCTGACGCCCGTCTGTCCGACGTCGTTCTGACCGGGCCGTCAGCATCACGAGACCGACGATGAGGTACGAGGCCGGCGCCCGAATCGTCCTGTCGCTGCTCGTCGTCTCCGGCCTCGCCGTGCGTACGGCGCGCGCGCAGGCCACGCCCACCTGGTTTGACGTCAACCCCTCCCGCTCCAACACCGACGGCGACGATCCGAACGGCGCCAGCGGCGGCCGCGTGAATCACGTGGGTGCGGCGAGCGACATGAGCAGGATCTACGCCGCCACGGAATGGGGTGGGCTGTATCAGTCGTTCGATCAGGGCCAGACGTGGGTGAGGATCAACACATTCGCGCCGTCGGCCACCTGGGACGTCAAGGTGGATCCGGGGAACGACCAGCGCGTGTACGCGACCTCGTCCTTCGACGGCCGGGTGGTCCCGCAATCGGGCATCAGCGTCAGCGACGATGCGGGAGCCACCTGGACGCCGGTGAACATCGGCTCGCTGAACACGTTGATCTGCGCCCTTCCCCAGGCCCGGACCGAGCCGGCGGGATGGCAGATTGCGATCAACGCGAGCAATCCGAACGCGGTGTTCGTCGGCACGAACTGCGGCCTGGCGAGAACCCTCGACCGCGGAGCGACCTGGACGTTCATCGATCCTTCACCCGGCGATGCGGCGGAGCAGGTGTTCGCCGTCGTCGCGCATGGAAGGCAGATCGTGGACGTGATCAGCACCAACGGTCATCTCCGGTCGACCGACAACGGCGCCACCTGGTCGCCGGTCCTGGGCGGGCCGGGGCCGGTGGCCGGCGTGGTCGGGCCCGTGACCACGATTGCCGTGTCGCCCGCCGAAAGCTACGTGCTGCTGGCGGCCACGACCCAGCGGCCGCCCGCTCCGGCACTGGCCGGCATCAGCATCTGGGAATCCGACGACGGCGGCGCCACCTGGCCGACGTCATTGACGCCGCCGACCATCGGCGGGAAATCTGCCGCCCAGGGCCGGATCCCGTTCGTGAAGACGAACCAGACGTCCTCGTCGACGCAGTTCGACGTGTGGTTCGGCGACACGAACCTGTTCAAGACGACCGCCATCACGCCGTCCACCGCGGCGCCCGGCGGCGCCGCCCGCACGCCGCTCAACAGCTGGACGAACGTCCAGAACGGGGGCCACTGGGACGTCGGCGACGTGCTGTTCGATCCGCGGTTCCAGTCGGGCGCGTGCCCGTCGCTCTTCTCGAGCGACGGCGGCGTCTACCGCAACACGAAGCGCAGCAATCCGGACTGCCAGGGCCCGGAGTGGGACCAGCCGGCGATCACCCCGCACGCCACGTGGCTGTGGGGCATGGACGGCGCGCGCGTCGGCGCCGGCCTGCACGCCGTGACCTACGGCCTGCAGGATGCCGGCGGCTGGGCGGCCACCAATGTCGCGGAGGGGCACAACCCGCCGGGGCCGAACTGGAACAACTACACCTGCTGCGACGTCCTGCACAACTCCGAGGGACCAGGCAAGATTCTGTCCCTGGAGGGGCAGGCGAACACGGGCAGGCCGTTCCGGTTGAACCTCCGCAACCGCGACGGCGGGGGCGGGAGCGAGATCTCGAACTACCCGTCGTCGGCCAACTTCACGCGGTTCGAGAGCGGACGGCAGAACGTGCCATTCGGCGCGAAGGGCGCCGTGGTGAACCTGTCGGGCGACGTGTACTTCACCAACGACATCACGAGCGGGATTGCCTGGACGGGGTTGAGCGCGCCCACCGCGCCGAGCTCGGGCACCGGCAACCTGAAGGTCGCGACCCTGAGCGGCCAGCCGACCGTCTTCTTTCACACCGGCAGGGGCAATCCGGAATCGACCGGCGTCATCTTCATGTCCTCGCTCGTCGGCACGACCGGCGCGGCGGGGACCAACTGGGTGTCCGTGCCGCTGCCGCCCGGCATCGCGAGCGCGACGGCGTGGGACGTGGACCCGACCGACGGCCGGCGCATCATCATCTCGGGCATCAACGCCGCGTCGAACAACTTCGAGATCTGGATGACGACGGCGCTCGGTGCGCCGTGGACGCGGCTGACGGCCCTCGAGAGCCCTGATGCTCGGCAACACGGCCACCGGCGCTCCCGTGTTCGTGAATCGGACGAACCTGGGGAGGCTGACGGCCACCCTGTCATTCGGCACCTACTGGCAGCCGTCGCTGTTCAAGTTCGATCCGCTCGATCCGACGACCATCGTCGCCGGCGCGGTCGATGCCGGGTTGTTTCTGTCGCTCGACAGCGGCGCCGACTGGCAGCCGATCTCGACGCCTGTCAATCCCACATCGACCTCGCCGCACATCCCCCGGCCGCTCTTCGCCTACTTCAGCCCGGGCCGCTTCTCCGCCTCGACCAACGCCTTCGACGTCTGGGTCGGCACGCGCGGCGCGGGCGTCATGAAGGTGGTCCTCGAGACGCCAGCGAGACGCTGAGCGGCCGTGGCGTTGTCGCGCGCGTCCCGCCTATTGCCGCTGGTGATATTCGTCCTGGCGGCGCTGCAGTACGCCGGCACGGTGACGTACGGGTACGCCTGGGACGACAAGCTGGCCATCACCGCCAACGACTACACGAAGGCGGGCATCCGGGGCCTGCCCGACATCTTCACGAAACGGGTGAGCGTGCCGTTCAAGAGCGAGTACCGCCCGGTGCCTCAGGCGCTGCACGCCGTCGAATACCAGCTGTTCGGGGGCAACCCGCACACCGGCCACGCCTTCAACGTCCTGTGGTACGCGGCCGCCTGCGTGATGGTGTACCAGTTCGCGCGGTTCGTCTTCGTCGGTCTCGGTCCGCTGTACGCGCTGCTCGTCGCGGCGCTGTTCGCGGTTCACCCGCTGCACGTCGAAGTCGTGGCGAACATCAAGAGCCGGGACGAGATTCTCGCCCTCGTCTTCGGCCTGGCGTCGATCATGCTGCTGGTCGAGGGACTCGAGGGGCTGAAGTGGCGGTCGTTCGTGGGAGGCGCGGCCTGCTTTCTCGCCGCCTGCCTGTCCAAGGAGAACGCGATCACGCTGCTTCCTCTCGTGCCCCTCGTGGCCTGGTATCGATCGTCGGGCCCGGGGGTCTCGCGCCGGCTCGCGATCGCGATCGGCGCTGCGGCGGTCTCGAGCGCCGTGCTGGCCGTCGCGGTTCGGAAACTGTTGAACACGGTCTCGCCGGACCTCGTCCTGCACCTGAACTCGACGGTCCTGAACAATGTCTTCCTGTGGACGACCCGTCCGCATGCCATCGTCCCGACGGCGCTCGTCATCATCGCCCGCTACGTTCGCCTGTTCGTGGTGCCTCACCCGCTCATTCACCTGTACGGGTACGACCAGATTCCATTGAACAGCTGGGTCGATCCCGTGACGTGGCTCGTGATCGGCGGTCTGGCGGCGCTGGCCGTCCTGGTGTGGAGGACGCTGCCCGCGCGGAGCCCGCTCGCCTTCGGCGTCCTATGGGCCGTCGTCACCTACTCGGTGTACTCGAACCTGCTGGTCTACGCGCCCGACACGATGGCCGATCGGTATCTGTTCATGCCGTCGGTCGGGCTGTCGATGGTCGCGATCTACTGTGTCTTCAGGGCGGGATCCATCCCGCTGAGAGCGCCGACGCTGGCGAGCGGAACCGCAAGAGGGGCGCTGGCTCTTCTGTCGATCGTCCTCGTCGCCTTCTTCGCGCGCACGGCCGTCGTCAGCGGAGACTGGCGCAACGACTCGACGCTCATCCGAAACCGGATCCGCTACATGCAGAACAACGCCGCCGCGCAGGTGATCTACGGATCCGATCTCCAGAGCGAGAGCGCTACGCTGTCGTCGCCCGACGAGCGGCAGGAACGCCTGGCGGCCGCGATGCGGGCTTTCACGCAGGCGATTCGCATCTATCCGGATTTCCAGGCGGCGTGGATCGACATCGGAAAGCTGTTTGCCGAGCAGCACGTCTACGACAAGGCCGAGCTGGCCTTCCTGAAGGCCCAGCGCCTGGAGCCGCTCAACCCCGATGGCTACTTCTGTCTCGGCACGCTGTATCTCGCCGAACGGGACACCGACCTGGCCACGCCGTACCTGGAGAAGGCGGTGCTGCTCGATCCGCGCATGGAGGCGGCCTACGTGATGCTCGGGAGGGCGTACCTCCAGTCGGGCGCCATCGACAATCTCGGCGCGATGGCCGACACCGCGCGCAAGTGGTTCCCCTCCAACCTCGATTTGCAGGCGCTGCTGGCGACGTACTACTTCCGCAAGCAGGAGTACGCGAAGGCGTTCCAGCTGGCGAAGGCGGTCAACGGGAAGGACCCGCAGAACCTCCTGGCCCTCTCCATTCTCTCGTCGCCCCTGGCGCAGGACTATTCGATCCGCTGACCCGATCGGCCGGGCCCGCCGACGCGGCGGCCTTCACATCCTCATCCGGTTCCGGAGACGCGATCGACCCGCTCACCCGAGCCCTTCGCGACGGATGAAGTCCTCGACGTGGCGCCGGATCTCGTCCCGAATCTCGCGGACGCGGGCCGGCGGCTGACCCTTCGGATCGGCGAGCGGCCAGTCTTCGCGCCTGGCGCCCGGAACCACCGGGCACGATTCGCCGCACCCCATCGTGACGAGCCAGTCGATCGAGCGGGCGAGGTCGGCCGTGAGCAGCCGCGGCGTGGCGGCGCTCAGGTCGATGCCCGCCTCGTGCATGACCGCCACGACCTCCGGATGAACGTGGTCGGCGGGCTCGGTGCCGGCCGACAGCGCGCGCGCCCGGCGGGCGTCGGCAATGCGATTGAAGAACGCCGCCGCCATCTGCGACCGCCCCGCGTTGTGCACGCACGCGAAGACCACGGTGCGCGGATCGTCGCTCACGGGATCCCCACAATCCGCCGCAGTCCGCCCACCCCGTTGAGGACGAGCGGCAGCCGCAGAATCCGGACGTCGCGGAAGACATGGCCGAGCCGCTCGTACCGCGCGTTCGCGAGCGGCGGATCCACCATCAGGTCGAGGCCCGCCGCGATGCAATCGACAGTCAGGTGCGCCGGCAGGCCGGCGGCAGCCGGCACGGCAGATCCCTACGAGCAGCAGCGCGGACCGCAGCAGGGCGCCGCGTCCGGCTTGCGGGCGCGGACGAACGCGCTCGCGAACCTGCCCTCGACCTGCGGGGCGAACCGATCGACGTCGACGCCGGCCTCGGTCAGAAACGCCCGCGCGTCCTCCACCTGGTAGACGCGCCACGGCTCGACCGTCACGTCGCCGAAGCCGGCCGCTCGCAGCTTCTCGGTGTACTCGCGCTCTTCGAGCGCGCCGGCGATGCAGCCGACCCACAATTCCATGTTGCGCCGGATGTCGGGGGGAACCTCGCCGCGAACCACCACGTCGGACACGGCGAACCGGCCGCCCGGCTTCAGCACCCGGAACGCCTCGCGCAGCACGGCGTCCTTGTCGCTCGACAGGTTGATGACGCAGTTGGAGATGACGACGTCGACCGAGGCGTCGGGGAGCGGGATCGCCTCGATGGTGCCCTTGAGGAACTCGACGTTGGCCGCGCCGGCCTTCTGCTGATTCTCACGCGCGAGCGCCAGCATCTCGTCGGTCATGTCGAGCCCGTAGGCCTTGCCGGTGGGACCGACCCGCTTCGCCGACAGCAGGACGTCGATGCCGCCGCCCGAACCGAGGTCGAGGACGGTCTCGCCGGGCTCGAGGTCGATGAGCGCCGTCGGGTTGCCGCATCCGAGGGACGCCGCCACGGCCGCGGCCGGCAGGCCGGTTGTCTCCGCGTCGGAGTACAGCTTCGACGTGATCGGGTCGTCCCCTCCGCACGCCGTCGGCCCGCAGCAGCCGACCCTGGAGGCGGCCGAGGACTGTGCGACGGACGCGGCGATGGCGCCATATTTCTCTTGAACGGCCTGCTTGATGTCTGACATGGGCGAGCTCCTGAATCTGCTGACGCGAATATGGTGACAGTGTAGGCCGCTGACATATATTTGTCAAGACAGATATATGACCACGCCGCGCGTCAGCGGCCTATGCGTCCCACTCGGTGCCGCGAGAGACGCTCTCCTCGACGAAGCGTTCCTGGGCCATGCCGCGTGCTCCGCTCCTGCGGTCCGATGAAGTCCTAGCTTCGGGCTTTGCGCCGGGCGCGCGGTGGCCCGGCGGGGGTCGCCGGGGCGGGCGGCGCGGCGCCGGCTTCGGCTCGTGCGATCAGCGGCACGACGAGATCCTGCTCGCCGGCGCCCGAGACGAGGAGCGTGGCCACGTAGTCGGCTCCCGTCTCGAACTGCTCGGGGTCGAGCGGCAGACGGATGGCGACGTCCTTCTGTCCGCCCGGGGCGAGCGTGAACTGCGATGGGAGGATCTCGAGCGGGGCGCGGACACGGCGCCCGCCGCTGCGCCGCGCGAACTCCGAGGCGCGGCACACCACGTCCGCCGGCTGCGGACGCGAGTTCTCCACGACGATGCCCCCCGATGCCACGCTGCCTGACGGCCCGCGCAGGTCGACGCAGACCGGCGGCTCGGGGCCCGACGGGGCGCCGGCCGGCTCGGCGCCGAGCACGCGATTGTACAGGCCGTCGGCGAAGGATGCCGACGACCGCTGCAGCCGGCCGACGAAGGTGAGCCCCAGGTTCATGACGTCGCCGAGAAACTCGGGGGCGTGCCGCTCGAGATACCGGCGTCCCTGCTCCTGCACCCTGGACGGTGGAATCTCGCCGGATGCGACCCGCTCGACGAGCTGCTGGTGCCGCGCGATGCCGCGCGCGCTCTGCTCCGCCGCGTACGTGGCGAGCGCCTGAAACCAGTTCGTCACGTCGATGCTCGACGGCGAGGGAGGCGGAGGCGGAGCGCCCTCTGCCGGCAGGAGACCGTCGAGGAGCGCCTCGCGGTACCGGGCCTCGACGTGGAGCAGGCCGGCGAGGAGACCGACGCTCAGCTCGACCAGCTCACGCGTCGACGCGGCCGCCTGTTCCTGCAGGTATTCGCGGAACTGCCGCTCGACCTCCTGTGGGCTGACCTCGGCGCGCGCGACGCGATCGAGCAGCTCGTTGTAGCGGCGCAGCGTGCGCGCGTACATCTGCCCGGCGTCGGCGGCGAGCTCCTGGAACCTGAGCCCCCAGTCGGTCGCCTGCGTCACCGGTCCACTCAGTTGCAGCAGCCGCAGCTGCAGGGACGGCGATACGAATCGCAGTCGTCGGGCAGCACGGCAACCGCGAGCACGGCCGGCCGCACCAGGCAGCCCTCTGCGCGCAGGGTGGCGTACCCGGTCCGGCATCGATCCACGGTGCCGACGCCGCGCTCGTTCACGGCGCCGGCGACGTCTGGACCATCGCATTCCACGCGTACCGTGACGATGACCGTATGTTCGCCGCACGGCGCGAGGGTGAACGCCTGCTCCGACAGCTGCGCGTTCCACTTCAGATCGGTGCCGCCGGAGGCCGCGAACTGGCCGAGCTCCAGGGTGACGTTGCGCTCTCGCCGGGTATCGTTCTCGAAGGTGACCGGAATCCGGCGAACCTCGCCGCAACGGGCGTGCACGAGGACGTCGGCGTCTGAGACGCAGCACTCGCAGTGACAGTCGCGGCCGCCGTGGCACCCGCAGTCGTGGAGCGCCCAGCCGTGGACGCCGCCGCCCCCGGCCGCCGAGGGCCCGTAGTAGCTCTGGATCATCTCCTGGTAGATGCCCTGCGGATCGGTGGCCAGCCGCGACATCCCCTGCTGGGCGTTGGACAGGTAGTCGGGCAGATCCATCATGCGGAACCGGCGCGTCCGGCCGCAATATCCGTAGTAGACGGCCGGTCCGCGGTCCTGGCGGGACCACTCGTCGTGCGAGGCGTGCATCGCGATGCCCTCCTGCTCGCGCTCCGATCTAGTCGGGCACGATGGTGAACGTCAAAGCACCTGTAGAGATCGCCGCGTATCCGGTGTAGCGCCCGCGCGGCTCGAGCTTGTCGGGGAGCGTAATCGTCAGATCGAGGGTCGCCGTCCTGCCGGGCTCGACCGTCAGCTTCTCGTTCTGGACCTTCAAGGCGAGGGTGCCGTAGATCGCGCGGTAGCGACGGCCGAGGGCGACCGCGAAATCGTCGAGGTTCTTCATTGTGTCGCCGACGTCGGCCAGGGCGCCCCGGAGCGCCCGGCAGTGCGCCAGCTCCTCGTCGAGCACCACGGCGCCGATCGTCTTCACCGTCAGCGGCACGTTGCCGAGGTTCTCGATGACGACCGCCTTCTCGACCTTGGCGCCCGCCTGGTTGGGGATCACGAGCTCCCGCGGCGACATCGAAAACGCCACGTCTTCGACGACGTGCAGGAGAACGTTGCGCTGATCGCCGTCGACATCGAGCTCGGCGTGATAGGTGCCGGGAGGCGTCGCCGGATCCAGCGCGAGGGCAATCGACACGTGCCGGGCTTCTCCGGCGCGGACGACGACCCGGCGCAGCGCCACCGCGTGGCCCGGCAGCGGCACGGGGTGCGGCCCGCGAGCGCCCTTGGCCCGCGGCGGCGCGGCAGCGCGCAGCTGAAGCTGCCGGAGGACGACCTTCCGTTCCGTGGAATTCTGGAGGCGCAGCTCGCCGCGCATCGCCCGGGGCGGCCCGACGACGACCAGCGGCTGCGCGGCGTCGTTGAGGAGCGCGATTCTCCGAGGGGTCTGTGCCGCCACGGCGGTTCCTACTTCACCCGCACGCGGAGGCCGCGATCGCCGGCCGCCTGGAACGGACGATCGCGACCGGCATCGTGCGCCGGGCCGGCATTCTGCTGGGCCGGCCACTCGATCGACGGCTTCTTCGGGAGATCCTGCAGCACGACACGCGACTCGCCGCCGAAATTGAGGCCGAGCAGCTCGACGCCGAACCACGTGACGCCGAGGTGATACGAGAAGGGCTGGCAGATCTGGCCCTGCGGCAGCTTCGTGTTCAGGCAGACGTCGAGCGCGACCGGCTTGAGGTCGATCGCCATCGCGCTCTTGCTGTCGCTCGTGATGCCCGAGGTCGTGTCGACCTTGCTCTCGGTCTTGAACGGCTGCGGGAGAACCAGCTCCTGTTTCGATTCCGTCTTGAGCGGCGACGGCTGCAGCGTCAGCTTGATGTTGTCGAGGCCCACGACCTCGACGGTGCTGTCGGCGTCGACCGTCACCGGCCCGTTGTTCACGGTGACCGTGCTGGACCCGCCGCCTTTTCCCCCACCGGGCATCACCACCTCCACACGTCCGCGCGGCAATCGCCGGCGAACACACCAGTCGCACCCGCGCGCGCAGCCGGGCGCTCGGACGTCCCGCCACGCGGAGCCGATTATACGGGCTGCGGGCGCGGCGGCGGCGGCGGAAAAATCGCGCCAACTCATCCATAGCTCGTCGTCCCGCGGCCGGGGCTTTTGTATATGCTGAAGCGCTTCACAGGGAGGCGGAATGGTGCAGACGGAGGGATCGGCCGACTGGTCAGCTTCCTATGCGCACTACGTCATGCGCTCGGCGCAGCGGTCGGTTCGTGCGCTCGATCTCTACTCCAGCGTTCTTCGACGGGTGGCCCAGGGCGAACTGTCGCCGGCCACCGTACGTGACCTTCTGTCTGCGCTCTCGGAGTCCCGCGGCGCGGCCTACTCCGCCCGATTGACGGAGTTGAGCGCGTGTTTCTTCGCCGGCCTGGTGCAGGTGGCGGGGCACGCGTCGCATCCGCCACCGGCCTTCGACGCCGCCGATCCAATGGCCTGGCTCCGGCGCCTCGTCGAGTACGCCAACGAGGTCAACCACCGGGCGGTCCGGGACTATCAGGCCGAAGTGGAGCGCGCCGCCGCGGGCCGCGCGGACGCCCCGGAAACCCAGGGCGCGTTCTCGAACTTCTATGCGGCTCGCGCGACCGAACAGATCCGCGACCTGGGCCGGCTCTACTTCGACATGCTGCAGGGCGCCACCGACCTCGGGGCCGATTTCCAGGAGGAGCTCCTCCGGGCCGTCCTGGCGGCCCCG
The DNA here is from genome assembly GCA_963840225.1 of uncultured Acidobacteriota bacterium. Taxonomy (GTDB): domain Bacteria; phylum Acidobacteriota; class Vicinamibacteria; order Vicinamibacterales; family CAVVIG01; genus JBLMXQ01. The sequence goes on along the minus strand of CAWIYH010000002.1, from coordinate 165,978 downwards.
CACCCGTCGGTTGCGGATGCGCCCGTGCTGCACCTGGCCGGACCCTCGGGGGAACGCGCCGCCCTCTCGCTGACGATCGAGAACACGCGCGACGAGCCGGCGGCGATCCGGTGCCAGGTGACCGATGTCCGGCGCGCCGACGGCGTCGGCCCGGCCTTCGTCCCGGCGATCCAGATTGATCCTGGCGATCTCGTGCTCGGCCCGAACGAGGAGACAACGCTCGTCGTATCGCTCGTGCTCGACCGGGAGACGTACCAGCCTGACGTCGTGTACGTCGCCGGACTGCGCATCAGCCGGGAAGGGGAACCGCGGCTGGAGATTCCGCTCCGCATCACGGCGACCACCGCCGAGCCGCGCCAGGAGGCGTCCGCCGCGACCGCTCCCCAGGCTCCCCCCGCCGCGGTCGAGGGCGCGCGATGAAAGGCAACGGCGCCGGCACCGGACCGCGCCATGAGCCGGTCGCGATTATCGGCATGCGCGGGCGGTTTCCCGGCGCGAACGACCTCGACGCGTACTGGCACAACCTGGCCGCGGGCGTCGAGTCGATTGCGACGTTGACGCCCGAGGACATGCGGGCGGCCGGCGTGCCCGACAACATCTCGCGCCTGCCCGGCTACGTGAACGCCTCGCCGGTGCTCGACCACGTGGACGAGTTCGACGCCGAGTTCTTCGGCTTCTCCGCACGCGATGCGTCGCTCACCGATCCGCAGCACCGCATCTTCCTCGAAACCTGCTGGGAGGCGCTCGAGGACGCCGGCTACGATCCGGCCACCTTCCCCGGACCGATCGGCCTGTATGGCGGGTGCGAGATGAGCACGTACCTCTACCAGCTGTACCAGAACATCGAGGCGCTCCAGTACATCGACGGCATGCAGTTGATGGTGACCAACGACAAGGACCACCTCTGCACGCAGGCGTCGTACCGCCTCAACCTGCGCGGCCCCAGCATCGTCGTGCAGACGACGTGCTCGACGTCGCTGGTCGCGGTGTCGCTGGCCTGCGAGAGCCTGAACGCGGGCCGGTGCGACATGGCGCTCGCCGGCGGCGTCACGGTCCGCGTGCCCCAGCGCGGCGGCTACTACTACACCCCCGGATCCATCCTGTCGCCGGACGGCCACTGCCGGCCCTTCGACGCGGAGGCTCAGGGCACGATCGTCGGGAGCGGCGTCGGCCTGGTGGTCCTCAAGCGCCTCCGCGATGCGCTGGCGGCCGGCGACCGGATCCGCGCCGTGATCCTCGGCACGGGGTTGAACAACGACGGCAACGACAAGGTCGGCTACACGGCACCGAGCTTTCGCGGCCAGGCGGCGGCCATCCGCGCCGCGCATGCAATGGCCGGCGTGTCCGCCGAATCGATCGGCTACGTCGAAGCGCACGGAACCGGGACGATTCTCGGCGACCCGATCGAGGTGGCCGCGCTCAACGAGGTGTTCAAGTCCGCCTCGAGTGAGCGGGGCTACTGCGGCATCGGGTCGGCGAAGTCGAACTTCGGGCACCTGTCGTGCGCCGCGGGAGTCGCCGGCCTGATCAAGGCGGTCCTCACGCTCGAGAACGGCGCGATTCCGCCGACCGTGCACTACAAGAGCCCGAACCCGGCCATCGACTTCGCCACGAGCCCGTTCTATGTGACGACGACCCTGCAGCCCTGGCTGCGCAACGGCACGCCGCGGCGCGCCGGCGTGAGCTCGTTCGGCGTGGGCGGCACGAACGCCCATGTCGTGCTCGAGGAGGCGCCGGAACGGCCCGGGGTGAAAGAGCGGCGCTCGCATCAGCTGATCGTCCTGTCGGCGCGGAGCGAATCGGCGCTCGACGCGGCGACCGCCCGGCTCGGCCGGCACCTCCAGTCGCACCCGGAGCTCGATCTGGCCGACGTCGCGTTCACGCTGCACGTGGGACGCCGCGCGTTCAGGCACCGGCGAGCCGTGGTGGTCGGCGGCGACGATCGATCGGGCCTGATGGACTCGCTGGCCGATCCCGCGCGGCTGCCGGCCGCCGCCGCGGGCGCCGAACGGGCCGTCGTCTTCATGTTCCCGGGACAGGGATCGCAGTATCCGGGAATGGGCCGCGACCTTTACGAGACCGAACCCGTGGTCCGGCGGGCGATCGACCGTTGCGCCCGTGTTCTCAAGCCGCTGGTCGGCGCCGATCTGCGCACGCTGCTCTTCCCCTCCGAGCGGCGCCGGCGGAACGCGGCCGACGTGCTGAAGAACACGCAATGGGCGCAGCCGGCGCTCTTCACGGTCGCGTACGCGCTCGCGGAATTGTGGCGCTCCTGGGGCGTTCAACCGGCCGCGATGGTGGGACATAGCGTCGGCGAATATGTCGCCGCCACGCTCGGCGGCGTGATGAGCCTGGACGATGCGCTCTCGATCATCGCCCGCCGCGGCCGCCTGATTGCGGGCCTGCCTCGCGGATCGATGCTCGCGGCCATGGCGCCGGCCTCGGCGCTCGAGCCCTTCGTGGGCGGCGACGTCTCGCTGGCCGCGGTGAACGGCCCTGGATACTCGGTGCTCTCCGGACCGGATGCTGCCATCGATCGCGTGGAGGCCGCGCTGGCGCGCGAATCGATCGCGGCGCGGCGCCTGCACACGTCGCACGCCTTCCATTCGTCGATGATGGACCCGATCCTGCGCGAGTTCGAGGAGGTCGTCGCGGCCGTTCCGCTGTCGCCGCCGTCGCTTCCCTTCGCGGCGACGCTGACCGGCGAGTGGGCCGGCAGCGCCGTCACGTCCCCCTGGTACTGGAGTGCACAGCTGCGATCCACCGTCCGCTTTGCCGACGCCGTGCGCACGATCGCGTCCGGCCAGGGACCGGTCGGCAAGAGCCACGCGTTCCTCGAAGTCGGCCCTGGCAACACGCTGGTCACCTTCGCCAGCGAGATCGCGAGGAACGGCGGACCTCCGCCTCCCTGTTCGACGTCGCTGCCGGGCGCGCACGATCGCCGGTCGGGCACCGAGGTGATGCTCTCGTCGCTCGGCCAGCTGTGGGCCGGCGGCGCGAGCGTCGACTGGGACGGATTCCACCGATCGGAGCGACGGACGAGGGTCAGCCTGCCGACGTACCCCTTCGAGCGGCGGACCTACTGGATCGGCCCGCGGCCCGGGCACGCCGTCGAGCGCCGCGCGCACGAGGCTCGCGACACGTCGAACTGGTTTCATCGGCCGATCTGGCGGGAGGCCGCGCCCGTGGCCTGGGCACCGGGGTCGCTCGCCGGGCGGCGCATCCTCGTCTTCGACGAGGGCGGTGGAGTCGGCGCGGCGGTCTCCGCCCGGCTCCTGAGCGCCGGCGCTCACGCGATTGTCGTGCGGCAGGGCGATCGGTTCGATCGCGCCGGCGACGACCAGTACACGATCGATCCGTCAGATCCCGGGGGTTTCAAGCGGCTGGCTGCGCAGGTCTGCACCCGGGACAACCGCCTGGCCGGCATCGTCGACTGCTGGACGGCCGAACCGCCCGGCTCGACCGATCTGGACGTCGCCGGCGTCGTGACGCTGCTGGCCCCGATGCGACTCGCACACGCGCTGAGCGGACAGGCGACCGTTCGCCCTCTCGCGATGGTCCTGGTGGCTCGCGGCACGCGCCGCGTGGAGGCGGCCGACGCGATCGACGCGGCGAGAGCCCTCGGCATCGGGTCGGCCAAAGTGCTCCCGCAGGAGCATCCGGGCCTGCGCGTCACTCACGTCGACGTCGACGACGACGCGGCCGTGCCCGACATGATCGTCGCCGAGCTCGCCGCGGGCGCGCCGGAGCCGGCCGTCGCCCTGCGGGGTGGACGGCGGCTGGTCGAAACCTACGAGCCGGTCGAGATTCGCGAGGCCCGCGCGCCCGTTGGCCTGCCGGAGCAGCCGGTGGTGATGGTGACCGGCGGACTCGGCCACATGGGCATCAATCTGGCCGAGGGCATGTTCTCGCGGCTGCATGCGAAGCTGATCCTGGTCGGCCGCACGGCGGTGCCCGAGCCCTCGGCGTGGCGCGCCCACGGCGAGGATCCGGCCACCCCGCCCGAGCACCGGAACCTGCTCGCGCGACTGGCGCGCCTCCGGGCCGAGCGCGACGACGTGCTCGTGTTGAAAGCCGATCTCAACGACGGCCACCAGGTGAAGACGGCCGTCGACCTCGCGTTCGAGCGCTTCGGCCGGATCGATCTCGTCATCCACGGCGCGGCACGAATCGACGCGGCCGCGTTCGCGTCGGCGGCCGAGACCGGCATCGAGGTCATGGAAGCGCAGTTCTCGCCGAAGCTGCGCGGCTTGTTGTACCTGACGGAGGCGTTTCGCGGACGCGAGCCGCGGCGCTGGGTCCTCCACTCGTCGATCGCCAGCGTCCTCGGCGGGCTGGGCCTCGCGGCGTATTCCGCCGCGAACGCCGTCCTCGACGCGCTGGCCGACGCAGCCGGCGACGGCTGGCTCAGCATCGGCTGGGACCTGTGGGACAACGCCGCCGAGGCCCAGGCCGCCTCGATGCCGACCGCCATCCATCCGCCGGAGGGCCTCGAGGCGTTCCTGCGGATCCTCGGCGCCGACGTCGGGCCGCGGCTGCTGGTGGCCGTCAGCGACCTCGCGGCGCGGCTGAAGGCCTGGATCCGCCACGCCGATTCGGCGCCGGCCAAGGGATCGCCGGTCGAGCGGCATCCACGCCCGAACCTGACGACCGCGTTCGTCGAGCCGCGTACGGCGACCGAACGCGAACTGGCCGACATCTGGGGCAACCAGCTCGCCATCGACCCGATCGGCATCCACGATCGCTTCTTCGATCTGGGCGGCCACTCGCTGCTCGCCGTGCAGGTCGCGTCCGAGATCCGGGATCGGCTCCAGATCGAGCTGCCCGTGCTGAAACTGTTTCAGGCGCCGACGATCGCCGAGCTCGCCGTGTTCGTCGAGCAGGCGCAGGCGGCCGGCGGGGCCGACGATGCGCCGGCCGGCCTTCCCTGGGCCGGCGCCGAGAGCCGCGCGCCCTCGCCCATTCCGCTCGAGGGCGCCGCGCCTGCGACCGCCGCGAAGGCGAGCTATCGGGAGTTCTACGACGACATCACGCGCCGGCTGGAGCGGGCCGGCGTCGGCGGCGCGTCGTTCTTCCTGAACTACGGCTACATCTCCCTCGGAGACGGCGCCGACGAGGCGGCATTCGACGTTCCCTCCGGCGTGTTCAATCCAAGCTCGGTTCGGCTGGCGTTCGAGCTGATCGGCCGCGCCGACCTGCGCCGGCGCGGGGTGCTCGACGTCGGCTGCGGGCGAGGCGGCACGGCCGCCCTGATGGCTGAACGCTGGGAGGCCGACGTGACGGGCGTCGATCTCTCGCCCGAAGCGATCGCGTTCTGCCGGCGCACGCACACGCGCCCCGCCGTCCGGTTCGACGTCGGCGACGCCGAGCATCTGCCGTTCGACGCCGGATCGTTCGACGTGGTCACCAACGTCGAGTCGTCGCATACCTATCCGAACCTGCGCGCGTTCTACGGCGAGGTCGCACGGGTGCTGAGGAGCGGCGGCCTGTTCCTCTACACGGATCTCCTGCCGGTGCCGCGGTGGATGGAAGTGCGCGCGCTCCTCGGGCCGCTCCGGTTGCGGATCACGCAGGACCGCGCGATCACGGCCAACGTCCTCGCGTCGTGCGACGAGGTCGCCGCCACGCGCTCGCAGGCGTTCGGCGGCGGGAGCGCGATCGACAACTTCCTGGCAGTGCCCGGGTCGATGGTCTACGAGCAGATGCGATCGGGCGCGTGGGAGTATCGGATCATCCGGGCCGAGCGCGAGTGAAGCGCGGGCCGTCTCCGGGGCCTCGGCGGCGAAGAGGTCCAGCAGCTCCACCAAGTGCGCGAGATCGCGATGCTGATCGTCGAGCTCGTCCTGGCGCCGGCGCTCAATCCGCACGACCAGATGGATCGGAAAATGGTGGGTCCACGGGTCGGTGGCTCGCGCGCCGCGCGCGGCCGGCTGTCAGCCGGGGCGCTTGGATGAGCAACGTTCGCCTGTTCATCGGCGGACGCTGGCGGGAGGGCTCTCACGGCGACGCCGCCGATGTCGTCAATCTCAATCTGAAAGTCGTGAGAGGCCGCTGATCAGGCCGGCTTCTCGACGAGCGCATGCCCGGCGGCCGTCAACGCCGCGCACGCCGCCGCGACGTGCGTCTCCTTGACCAGCACGTAGTCGGTATCGAACGTGCTGACGACGAACACGCTGACGCCGGCCGCCGCCAGCGGCGACAGGAAGCCGGCCAGCACGCCGATCTGGCCGAACGCGAGCGGGCCATGGATCTCGAGGAGCCGCCATCCCCGTTCGACGGCAACGCCGTGAGGAGCCGCCGACTCGGGGCACACCACCGACAGTTCTCGGGCCGTGCGCGTGATCGACATGAACACCGGGGTATCCATCGCCCTGCCTGGAATCGCAGCGTCCGGCGCCAGCCGAACGACCGCCCATGCGCCGGGCAGCACGGAGAACCGCTGCGTCTCGACGCGACGATCCGGGCCCGGTGACGGTCCGCTCATTCCGCGTCCGGGTCTGGCCGCTGGGCCATCACCGCGCCCCGGGCTGCGCCGGCGCCTGGAGCAGGCTGAAGTACGCACGCCACGGCCCGATCCATCGGCCGTAGTGCTTGGTGGCGATTCGCGCCATCTGCACGACGTGCGCAAAGTCGTGCGTCACCCAGGTCTCGAGCAACTGCTCGAGGGTCACCGACCACGTGGGGCTTCCTTCGTTGACGTCCCAGAGTGGGGACGGCCAGCCGCCGCACAGCGCCGCGACCACCGCGGGCGTCTGCGCCAGACGGCTAATCGTGTCGGCGACGTCGAAGCTCGCCTGGGTATCGAGTTGAGTCATGGTTCGACGATCGTACACAGGGACGTCGACGTGTGAAAGACCAACCTCCCTCCGGCGCGGCCGAGCGGTTCGCCGATCTCGTCGCGGCGCGCCTCCTTCGGGGCTGCCTGTTAGAATCCGCAGACTCAGAGGTTTGCATGCGAACGACACGACTCGCGATTGTCACTTCCGCCGCGCTGGCCCTCGGCGCCGCGCTCGTCGCGCAACAGCAGGCCGCTCCGGGCCCGGCCTCGCCGGCCGGCCAGGGCCGGCAGGGTCGAGGGCGAGGCTTCCAGGGCGTCGAGATCAAGCCCGGCGAGGAGTGTCCGCCCGGCACGACCGAAGTGCGGCCGGGATCGTGCCTCGCGCCGGAGTTCCCGCCCCCGAGCATCGTCGACTACCGGCCGCGCTCGACATTGGTCACCGCGGCGCATCCCGTGCCGCGCGCGAAGTTCCCCGTGGTCGACTTCCACGGGCATCCCCAGAGCCGTCTGTTCTCGCCGGACCGACTGGCCGGCATGGTCTCGGCGCTGGACGCCCTGAACGTGCGCGTCATGGTGAGCGCCGACAATCTCTCGGGGACGCGGCTGCAGCAGGCGTTGTCGACGATCGCGGGTGCTCCGCAGAAGGATCGCGTTCGCGTGCTCGCCGGCATCGACTTCAGGGACGTCGGTCCGGGATGGGTCGACAGGGCCATCGGCCAGCTCGAGGCCGACGTGAAGGCCGGAGCGGTCGGCGTGGGCGAAATCTCGAAGGCCCTGGGTCTGAGGATCAGGAAGCGCGACGGCACGCGACTGCGGATCGACGACCCGGAGCTCGATCCGATCTGGGATGCGTGCGCGCGTCTGAACCTGCCGGTGTTCATCCACACCGCCGATCCGCAGGAGTTCTTCGAGGCGATTGACAACCACAACGAGCGGTGGCTCGAACTGTCGCTCTTCGCCGATCGCCGCTACCCCGCCGGCCAGTTTCCACGCTTCGAGGAGCTGACGGCCGAGCGCGACCACCTGTTCAGCCGACACCCGAAGACGACGTTCGTCGCGGCGCACATGGCCTGGGATGCCAACGACCTGGCGAAGCTCGGGCGGTTGCTCGACGCGATGCCGAACGTCTACACGGAGGTCGGCGCCGTGCTGTACGACATCGGACGGCAGCCTCGAGCGGCGCACGACTTCTTCGTCAAGTACCAGGACCGGCTCCTCTTCGGGAAGGATTCCTTCCAGCCGGAGGAATATCCGTACTACTGGCGGGTCTTCGAGACGAAAGACGAGTACTTCGACTACTACCGCCCGTACCATGCGTTCTGGAAGCTGTACGGCATCGACCTGCCCGACGCCGTGCTGAAGAAGGTCTACTTCCAGAACGCGCTCAAGCTGACGGCCGGCCTGCCCAGGGAGGGATGGCCGCAGTAGCCGGCCCTACGGGCCGCGGTTCTTCGCCGCCGACTCGCCGCGGCGCTCGATCGATCTCAAATGCTGCGTCCGCCAGGCCGCCGGCGAGCTTCCCGTGAAGCGCTTGAACGCGCGGCTGAACGCCTCCTCGGAGGTGTATCCGACGCCGGCCGCAATCTGACCGACGGCGGCCTGCGTGTGCCGCAGCGCCTGCGCCGCCCGTTGCAGGCGCCACTTCGTGAGGTAGCGGCCCGGCGAGGTCGCCAGCAGCCTCCTGAAGCGCTCGTCGAGGGCGGACCGCGACAGGCCCGAGTGTCTCGCAAGCGTGGCCTTGCTCCAGTGCCGGCCGGGATCGTTGTGGAACAGGTGCAGCACCTGTGAGACGTGGTGGTCCTTGAGCGCCGCCAGCCAGCCGACGTCCTGGTCGCCGAGTGTGACCAGATGGATTCGGAGCATCTCGATGAAGAGAAGCTCGGTCATCCGCGCCAGCAGGGCGGCGCTGCCGGCGGCCCCGCGGTTGGCCTCGGCGATGAGGTACTGCAGGTTGACGTTCAGCCATTGTGCCGCGCCGTCCTGACGCGGACGCGCGACCAGCGCGTCAGGCAGGCTGTCGAGCAGGGGATTGAACACGAGGTCGTCGCACTGGAGGTAGACGCACACGATGCGCGTCAGCGCGCCGTGGCCGCCGTAGGAGAGCACGGGCAGCTCGGCCCAGGGGTGCGGCGGCAGCAGGCTCGCAATCGGCACGCGCTCGGCGCCCTTGCCGGCGCCCATCGCGTGGGCCTGGCCGTGCGGGAACCCCACGACATCGCCCTGCTGCAGCTCGATCCTCGGACCGTCCGGGATCTCGACCCAGCAGCTCCCCTCCGCCACGATATGAAAGATCACGAGACGCGAGGCGCCCCCGTGCAGCATGGCGGCGATCGCGGTCGCAGGCGGCGTGACCCACGACCAGGGTGCACGGAAGTCGCCGCGCAGGAGCGCCGCGCCGGAAGCCCGGAACACCCGCAGCACGTCGGAAAGCACATCCGTGCCGTTGGGACCGGGCACGGCCTCGCCGGGAAACGGCGTCCCGGTCAGGAGATTCGGCGTTTCGGTCATGGGTTCCCCGCTCCCCGGGTGCTAGCCTCACGTCACCCGAATCGGCGGCATCGGTGACGCCGGCCGATCACAGCGGAGGGACAGCATGAGGCTCACACATCTGGTTCTGGGCGCCATCGCGGCCGCGACCGTGCCGCTTGTCACAGCCGGCGCGAGCGGCGTCGGCCCTGAATACGATCGCAATCGCGCGCCAGACACTGCCACCCTCGTCCGGACGGTCCAGGACGCCACTCGAGGGTTTCAGGACGCGCGAGACGTTCCGGACGGCTATGCGCCGGTCCTCGGCTGCGTGAGCGGACCCGAGATGGGGGCAATGGGCGTGCACTACGTCAACGGCGCGCTGGTGGGCGACGGCGCGCTCGACGCGGCCCATCCCGAAGCGCTGATCTACGAGCCGAGGAACGGACGATCGCGACTGGTGGCCGTGGAGTTCATCGTGCTGGCCGACGCCTGGCACGCCACCCACGACGAGAACGATCCGCCCGCGCTCGAAGGACAGCTGTTCCACTACGTCGGGAGCCCCAACCGCTTCGGCCTGCCGGCCTTCTACGAGCTGCACGTGTGGGCGTGGCGCGACAACCCGAACGGCACCTTCGCCGACTGGAATCCGCGCGTCTCGTGCGACGGCGTGTAGACTCGCGGCGCGGTCAGCGGCGCTGCCCCACGACCTCGCCCCGAAGCGTCGTCGGCGGCGCATCGCGCAGGGTGTCGCGCAGCGCCGCATCGGATCGATACGGCCGGTCGGGGATCTCCCTGGCGGCAATCTCGACGGGAATCGCGGCTCCGCCGAACACGTCGGGCGAGACGACGACCCGGTGCCCCGACAGCCGCACGCTGTATTCGGCGAAGCGATGCTCGTCGGTCGAGCCGGTGCAGAGGGCCAGCGAGATCAGGTCGCCGAGCCGGACGAACGGATAGTCGGCCGAAATGTCGTCCGGCACGCCGCTCGCGCGGCGCATCGCGTCGCGCGCCTCTTCCATCTCGGCGAAGAAAGGCGTCCACGCGGCGTCGGACCGGAACCGGCCGTACACCGTGATCGCATGCTGCGCCACCAGCGCCGCCGCCCAGGGATCGTCGGCGAGCCGCGCGACGCCCCGCGGCCAGACGGCGTGCCGGACGGCCAGCGGCGCCGCTACGAAGTCGACCACCGAGCCGGTGTCGGCGCTCGCCAGCGGTGCCGCGTCCGCCTCCGCCCATCCGTTGTCGTGCTCGCCGATCGCGTTGAGGATCGATTCGCGCCGCGGCCGCGCCGCCAGAGGCGCACACGCTTCCATGATGCGCCGAGCCAGGTGGGCATGGTCGGGCTGGGTGATCAGCTGCAGGCGGTCATCGACGTGACGGACGATCATCTCGGTGGCACCGATTACCTAGCGTAATCCACACCGGACGCTCGCGAGAAGCGGCTGGAGAGGATGACCTTGTCTGCCGTCCCTCCTTTTCGACGAGCGCTCATCCCTTGGCTCCTGTCGTCCGACTGCATCTGGATCTTTTGTTGTGCCGCGAATGCCGTTGGAATAGCGGGTGTCTATGTGCGGCGGTCGGAGGCGTGGATGATGACTGCGGTGCTCGAACGACCACGGGAGCCCGGCTGGCGTGTCGAGGCTCGACCGGACGTGCCGCGACCCGCGCGCACGCTCGGCGCGGAGGACGTCTTCAGGGATCTCAGCCTGATGGCGCAGCCCTTCGTGTATTACGACCTGGCGCTCCTCGGCCTGAGGGGTTCTGAGGGCCGTCCGCGCTGGGTGTCAGGAGACGGCGCCGCCGGAGCGGAGTCGATTCCGGTGCTCGACGAGCTCTCGCTGTTCGACTCGGGCGCCGCCGGCGTCGTCACCCTCGCGACGAACGCCGCTGGTCTCCGGTCGGGCATTCGCGCGCCCGTGTTCTCGGGCGGCGAACCGGCCGGCGTGGTCGCGTTTCTCTCGCGGATGCCCGATCAGTACGATCGCGCGGACGTGGCCCGCGTCGAGCGAATCGCCGCGCACGTTTCCATCGCGATCTCACATCAGCGGTTTGCCGAGAGGGACCTTCGCCGGGCCGACAAGGCGGCGGCCGACGACGGCGTGTCCGAGCAGCTCCTCAGGACGATATCGGGAGCGCTCGACGTCCGCCAGGTCTTTCCGGCCATCTCCGAAGCGGCGTCGCGCATTCTGCCGCACGATCGCCTGACGATGACCTTCCACGACGCTCGGGGGAACATCGTCGTCCAGGCGGCCTCCAACGACGACTTTCCAGCCGTCGGCCTGGTCACCGTGGACGAGTCGGGCATCCACGCGCTGGATCGGCCGTTCTTCATCGCCGACGACATGGCCCGGACGCCGCTGCCGATCGTCACACCGGGCGATCTGCAGGACCGGCTCGTGGCACTCGGCTACCGATCCCTCCTGAGGGTGCACCTTCGCGCGCGCGACGAGCGCATGGGACTCGCCTTCTGGTCGAAGCGGGCCGGCGCCTACACCTCGGCCGACGTCGCGGCGGCACGCCGAGTGGCGGACCACGTGGCGCTGGCCGTCAGCCACGAGCAGCTCGCCGAGGCCGCGCGGCAGGTGGCCGAAGCACGCGCCCGGGCGGAGCGGCTGGACGCGCGCGTGAAGTCGCTGACCGTCGAGCTCGACGCGAGGCGCGGGCGGGTCCTCGGCGACTCGCCGGAATGGCGGGAGGTCCTCAAGGCGGCGGTCCGCGTGTCGGCCACCGACACGACCGTGCTCCTGAACGGCGAGTCGGGCACCGGGAAGGAGGTCATCGCGCGGATGATCCATCGCGCGTCGCCCCGGAAGGACGGGCCGTTCGTGGCGCTCAACTGCGCGGCGCTGCCCGAGCAGCTGCTCGAATCGGAGCTGTTCGGTCACGAGCGCGGCGCCTTCACCGGCGCGACGCACCCCAAGCCGGGTCAGATCGAGCTTGCGTCGGGCGGCGTCCTGCTGCTCGACGAGGTGACCGAGATGAGCCTGACCGCCCAGTCGAAGTTTCTGCGCGTCCTGCAGGAACGCGAGTACGTGCGCCTGGGCGGCACCCGGAGCCAGACGGCGGACGTGCGGGTGATCGCCGCGACCAACCGCGACCTGCGGAAGGCCGTCGAGCGCGGGGCGTTTCGAGAGGATCTCTACTACCGCCTGATGGTCTTCGACATCCGCCTGCCGCCCCTTCGGGATCGGCGGTCCGACATCCTGCCCTTGAGCGACGCGTTCCTCGAGGAGATCGCCAGGGACATGGGGCGGCCTCCCGGGGGGCTGACGCGCGCCGCCACGCAGGCGCTTGGCGAGTACTCGTGGCCGGGAAACGTGCGCGAGCTGAGGAACGTCCTGGAGCGGGCCGCCATCCTCTGCGAGGGCGCCCTGATCACGGTCGAGCACCTGTCGCTGCCGGCCGACGGGCAGGCGGTCGGGTCGGCATCGCCGACCGCGGACCTGCGCGTGATCGAGCAGCGGGCGATTGCGGACATGCTCCAGCAGGTGCACGGCAACAAGTCGGAAGCGGCGCGGAGACTCGGATTGTCGCGGACCCAGCTCTACGTGCGCATGCGGAAGTACCGAATCGACACGAACTGAACGGCGACCGGCGCGCGACGGTGACTTGACCTCGGGGAAGTCCTAGAATGGGATTGCTCCCGCGTCATCCGCGGTCACCGCCATGGGTCGGGTCTCTTCCGCCGCCGTCGCCGCCACGCTCACGCCGGATCCCCAGTCGGCCGAACCCCTGTACCGTCAGCTCTACGAGAAGCTGCGTCAGCTCATCCTGAGCCGCGCGCTGGCGCCCGGCCAGCAGATCCCGTCCACGCGTGTGCTCGCAGTCGATCTGCGCGTGTCGCGCAATACCGTCCTCAACGCGATCGAGCAGCTGATCGCGGAAGGGTACCTGGAAGGCGAAGCCAAGAGCGGCACGTTCGTCGCCGACGTGCTCCCCGACCAGACGACGTCGGTCGACCCGGCGCTGCCGAAGGTCGCGCCGCGCGCGCCGCGCGACCCCCGCTGGTCGCAGTTCGGGGCCAGGCTGCTCGTCCCGGATCCGCGGCTGACCTCTCGCGAGCTCGTGACGGGCCCGTTCCGCCCGGGCATCCCCGCGTTCGACCAGTTTCCGTTCGACCTCTGGAGCCGGATCGCGAATCGGCGATGGAAGACCCGCGAAAACGCGCTGCTCAGCTACGGCGACCCGGCCGGGTATCTGCCACTGCGCCGCGCGATCCTCGACTACATGCGGATCGCCCGCGGCGTCCGCGGCGAGCCGGAGCAGGTGGTGATCGTCGGCGGGGCCCAGCAGGGAATCGATTTGATCGCGCGTTTGCTGCTCGACCCGGGCGACCCCGCCTGGATGGAGGAGCCGGGCTACGCCGGCGCCGTCGCAACGCTCCGAGCCGCCGGCGCCGACGTCGTCCCGGTGCCCGTCGACGAATCGGGGCTGTCGGTCAGGACCGGCATCGCCCTGGCGCCGACCGCCAAGCTCGCCTACGTCACCCCCTCCCATCAGTTCCCTCGAGGCGTGACGATGACGCTGAGCCGCCGGCTCGAGCTGCTGCAGTGGGCGGCGCACGCCGACGCGTGGATTCTCGAGGACGACTACGACAGCGAATACCGGTACGCGGGGCGCTCGATTCCGGCGCTGCAGGCGCTCGATCGAAGCGACCGTGTCTTCTACCTCGGGACGTTCACGAAGGTGCTCTTTCCGTCCATCCGCCTCGCGTACCTGATCGTCCCGTCGGACTTCGTCGATCGATTTCTCGCCGCCAAGGCGATCGCCGACCGGCAGTCGCCGACACCGGATCAGGCCGTCCTCGCCGAGTTCATCGCCGAAGGGCACTTCGGGCGTCACATCCGTCGAATGCGCACGCTCTACCTTGAGCGCGCGGAGGCGCTCGTCGGCGCCGTCGAGCAGAACCTCGCCGGCCTGATGACGGTCACGCTGCCGGAGGCCGGCATGCACACGATCGGTTGGCTGAGCGAACCGAACAGCGATCGGGCGCTCAGCCGGCGGGCAGCCGACGCCGGCATCTCCGCGTGGGCGCTTTCGTCCTGCTGCTGGCAGTCGCGGAGGGCGGCCGATCGGCCCGGTCTCGTGCTCGGATTCGCGGCGTACGACGAGCAGGCGATCGCCGAAGGCATCCGCAAGCTGGCGAGGGCCGCTGCCATGCCGGTCTGAGCTCACTCGGTCGCGGCCTTTCACCAGAACCCCCAAGCCTGCCGAACTCGACGTCGGCCGCACTTGTCTGGGCACGAATGCGCATTCTGCGCACGCCTGCGCAGCCCGAACGGGTAGCCCGCGGCGGCGCGGGCCGATTCGATCGGACCCTGCGGGATGGTCCCGTCGTTGCAGCGTCCGCCCTCCGTCGTGCAAACGCATCACAGCATCGAACATGACGGTCCGGTCCGCACGCGGGCGGGCCGGCTGAATGAATGGTTCGCCCGGTGGATCACCAACAGCGCCGAAGGCGCGGCGATCGGCCGTTGGCTCAGCAGGACCATCGCGCTTCCGCAGCTCAGGCGCCTCGCCGGCGCGAACGTGCCGTGGACGCCGCTCGAGAAGCCGCTGTCGGCCTGCAAGGTGGTCCTGATCTCGACCGGCGGCGTCCATCTGCGCACCGACCCTCCCTTCAACCTCAATGGCGATTCGACCTTCCGGGTCATTCCGAAGGCGGCACGGGCCGGCGACCTCGCCATCTCGCACCAGGCGTACCGACCGGACCGACGCGCTCAAGGACATCAACCTGGTGTTTCCGCTCGAGCGGCTGCGCGAGCTCGAGGCCGAACGGGTGATCGGCCGTCTCGCCGAGCACCACTACGGATTTGGACTGATGGGCAGCGCCAGGCGGCTCATGCCGTCGATTCAGGACGTCGCGCGGCGCATCAGGGCGGCACAGGTCGATCTGGCTCTGCTGGTGCCGGCCTGACCGATCTGCACGCGGTCCGTCGGACTGCTGGCCAGGGAGATTGAAGCGAAGGGCGTGACGACGGTCGGCGTCGCGCTCGTGAAGGAAGTCGCCGTGGCGGCGCGGGCGCCCCGGTTCGTGTACCTGCACTGGCCCTTCGGCCACGCGCTGGGCGAGCCGGGCCACGTGGCCCAGCAGCGCACGGTGCTGCACGACATGCTCTCGATGGCCGTCGGCGCGCCGCGTCCCGGCCTGGTGGTCGAGCTCCCCTACCGCTGGCGGCGCGAGCGCTACGCGCAAGTAACCGACTGGCAGACGCCCAGTCAGGCCGTCGTCGGAACCTTTCGTCCCGAGCGATAGTCAAACGCTAGTAGCCCGCGCGGGTCATGCCGATCGCATGAGGCGCCGGCACAGGAAGATCGCTTGCTATGGTGACCGACATCGAATATTCCATCCAGGCCGCCGGAGACCTCGACGCCTTTCATGAGCTGCTGTCCACGCTGGCGCTTGCTCTCGACGTGCGTCAGGTCTTCCAGCGGCTGAGCGCCATCGGCGCGCGCATCGTGCCGCACGACGAGGCCAACCTCGCGCTGCTGACGGAGGACGGCCTGCACTACCGGTTGTTTGCGAGCACGCGCGACGGCGATCCCGAGCTCGTGTGCGCCGGCGAACACTGTGCGCTGCACGATCCATCCGTTCCGCGGGTGTTCCACGACGGCTTCGATCGCGCCCGTGGCTTTCAATCCGGCCTGCGGGTGCCCGTGCGGGTCGACGGCAGCCCGATCGGCGTGCTCGCCCTCCTGTCGCGGCGGCGCGATGCCTATGCCGATCGCGAGCTGACACTGGCGCAGCGGATGGCCGACTACGTGGCGGTCGCGCTCGCGCATCAGCGTCTCGCCGAGACGGCCAGCCGGACGGCGCTCGAGCACGATCGCGCCACCAACCTGGAAAGCTCGGTGGAGCTCCTTCGCGAGATCGCCGGCGTCCTCGACATCCGCACGGTGTTTCCGCGCATCTCGGAGATCGCCAACAAGGTCCTGCCGCACGATCGGCTGACGATGACGTTCGACGACCGGCGCGGCGAGATCGTCATCCAGGCGGCGTCGGACGTCGACTTCGTGCGCGTCGAGCGCCTGAAGCTCGCCGACGGCCTGGACAAGGCGTCGGACGGCGGCTGTTCGTTCATCATCGGCGACCTGCAGACCGAGGCGTTGCCGATCGCCGAGCCGGCGGACTTTCAGGAGCGCCTCGTGCGGGCGGGGTTCCGCTCGTTGCTGGCCATCAACACCTCCGCGCGCGATCAGGTGATGGGGCTGGAGTTCTGGGCGAAGCGGCCGCATGCCTTCAGCGAAGAGGACGTCCCGATCGCGCGACGCATCGCCGATCACGTCGCGCTCGCGGTGTCCCACGAGCAGCTGGCCGAGGCCGCCAGGCAGGTCGCCGAGGCGCGCACGCGGGCCGAGCGGCTCGAAGCCCGCGTCAAATCGCTGACCGAGGAGCTGGAGCTGCGGTCGGGGCACGGCCGCCTGGTCGGCGCCTCCCGGGAGTGGAAGGACGTGTTGAGGCGGGCGACGCAGGTCGCCGCCACCCAGACGACGGTCCTCCTGAGCGGCGAGTCGGGCACCGGCAAGGAAGTGATCGCGCGGCTGGTGCACCGGGCATCGCCTCGCAAGGCCGGGCCGTTCGTGGCGCTCAACTGCGCCGCCCTCCCCGAACAGCTCCTGGAATCGGAGCTCTTCGGCCACGAGCGCGGCGCCTTCACGGGCGCCCAGCAGGCCAAGCCGGGCCAGATCGAGCTCGCGTCGGGCGGCGTGCTGTTTCTCGACGAGGTCAGTGAAATGAGCCTGCCGGCTCAGGCCAAGTTCCTGCGCGTGCTCCAGGAGCGCGAGTTCCAGCGTCTCGGCGGCACCCGGCTCCTGACCGCCAACGTCCGCGTGATCGCGGCGACGAACCGCGACCTGCGGAAAGCGGTCGAACGCGGCACGTTCCGCGAGGACCTGTTCTACCGGCTGCAGGTATTCGACATCCGCATCCCGCCGCTGCGCGAGCGGAAGGGGGACGTCCTGCTCCTGAGCGAAGCCTTCCTGGAGGAGATCGCCAGGTCGTTCGGCCGCCCGCCGGCCGGCCTGACCAGGGACGCGCGCGAGCTGCTCCTGCGCTACGACTGGCCGGGCAACGTCCGCGAGCTCCGCAATGCGCTCGAGCGTGCGGCGATCCTGTGCGAGGGCGGCCTCATCTCGGCCCAGCACCTGTCGTTGCCCTCGGCGCCGACGGTCGCGTCGAGCACGACGGACCTCAACGTCGTCGAGCGGCAGACGATCGAGCACGTGATGCACGAAACGGGGTGGAACAAGTCGAGGGCGGCCCGTCGCCTCGGGCTCTCGCGCACCCAGCTCTACGTCCGCCTCCGCAAGTACGACCTCGAAAACCCCGCCACTCCGGGCCAGAGACCATCCTGACCCGCCGCGCGACAGTCGCGTCCGGCTGACCGGCTCGAGGGCCCCACGACCAGCGGCGTCGGGGCCTCAGCTCGCGCGGGTGTGGTCTCCCTCGAGAAACCAGATGCGCGCGTCCGCCTGGATGAAGGCGTCGATCTCGCGCGACGTCAGGCCGAAGCCGCGCGCGTGCAGCTCAGCGAGCACCTCGATTGGATCCTCGAGCAGCCGCAGGCGCAGCTCTTCGTCGCCGAGCAGCCTGTCGATGACCGACTCCACCACCTGCCGCGACATGACCCAGACCTCCTCGGTTCGATCCACCGCGCCAGCGTTCAGGGCAAGGCGCGGGCCAGCCGCGCGAAACCCGTGACGTGAGCCTCTGCCGGCCGTCCGGCCGACGGATGCCCTGATGCGACTGCGCGCAGGTGCGCAACCTGCGTGCGGCTACGCAGCCGATCGCAAGCTCGGCATTTCGTCGGTTCGACGCGGGCCGCCCGGAACTCGCTGTATTCCCGGCGTCCGGCCACTCTGCCGGCGGCCGCCACCCGAGTGGATCTCCATTTGCCGTAGGGATCCCGCATCGCGGGACGCATCTGCGACAGGCGGTGTCGCGAGCGCCCCCGGGCGATGAAGAGGTACCCATGGCGAAACGGATGATCCTCATGTTGACCGTGCTGGCTCTATGCCTGGCCGGTCTCGGCTTCGTGAAGTTCCGGCAGGTCAAGGCGGCGATCGCGGTGTACGCGTCGTACCAGCCGCCGCCCGAGGCCGTGACCACGATCGTGGCGCGCCAGGCGCGGTGGCCCGCGACGCTCGGCGCCATCGGCACGGTCGCCGCGGTCCGCGGCGTCGACGTCGCGGCGGATCTGCCCGGCATCGTGGAGCGGATCGTCTTCGACTCCGGAAAGATGGTGCACGAGGGCGACGTGCTGGTGCAGTTGGACACGCGACAGGAGCAGGCGCAGCTGACGGCGGCGCAGGCACAGCGGGATCTGTCGCGCGCCAACCTGCAGCGGATCCGGAACCTGAAGGACGAGCGGGTCGTCTCGCAGGCCGAGTTCGACCAGGCGGATGCCGCGTACAAGCAGGCCGACGCGAACGTCGGCGAGATTCGCGCCACGATCGCGCGCAAGACGATTCGGGCGCCGTTCTCGGGGGTGCTGGGCCTCCGCCGCGTCGATCTCGGCCAGTACCTCTCCGGCGGCACCGCCATCGTCTCGCTGCAGTCGCTCCATCCGATCTACGTGGACTTCGCGGTTCCGCAGGAACAGCTCGCCCGGCTGAAGGTCGGGACCCCCGTGCACGCCGCGATTGACGGCGAGGCGGCGGGCCCGGCCGGCCACATCTCGGCGCTCGACTCGGTGGTCGATCCGGCGACGCGGAACGTCAACATCCAGGCGACGTTCGCGAATCCTGACGGCAGGCTCCGCCCCGGCATGTTCGTCCAGACGACGGTGATGTTCGGCCACGCCGACAGCGTCATCGCCCTGCCCGCGTCGGCGGTGAGCTACGCGCCGTACGGCGATTCGGTGTTCGTCGTGACCGGCCTGAAGGACCCGAAGGGCGCCAGCTACAAGGGGGTCATCCAGCGGTTCATCAAGGTGGGAGAGAACCGAGGCGACCAGATCGCCGTGCTCTCCGGGGTCAAGGCCGGCGAGGAAGTCGTCACGTCCGGCGTATTCAAGCTGCACAACAAGGCCGCGGTGCTCGTGAACAATAGCGTCCGGCCTTCCAACAACCCGTCGCCGCGGGTCGAGGACCGGTAATGAAGCTGACGGACCTGTTCATCCGACGACCCGTTCTGGCCGTCGTCGTCAACCTCGTCATCCTGATCGCCGGGCTCCAGTCGGTCCGGGCGCTCTCGGTGCGGCAGTACCCCGCAGCGACATCGCGGTGGTGACCGTGACGACCGCGTACGTCGGCGCCAACGCGAATCTCGTGCGCGGCTTCATCACCACGCCGCTCGAGCGGGTGATCGCGAGCGCCGACGGCATCGACTACCTCGAGTCGTCGAGCGCACAGGGGGTGAGCACGATTACCGTGCACCTCAAGCTCAACTACGACACGAACGCGGCGCTGACGCAGATTCAGGCCAAGGTCGCGCAGGTGCGCAACAACCTGCCGCCGGAGGCCGAGGCGCCGGTCATCGAGCTCGAGACGGCGGACAACCAGTTCGCCGCGATCTATCTCGGGTTCTCCTCGAGCGATCTCGACCAGAACCAGATCACCGACTACCTCACCCGGGTGGTGCAGCCGAAGCTCTCCGCCATCAGCGGCGTCCAGCGCGCGGACATCCTCAACGATCGCACCTTCGCGATGCGGATCTGGCTCAAGCCCGACAAGATGGCCGCCCTCGGGATCTCGCCCTCCGAGGTGCGGGCGGCGCTGTCGAACAACAACTACCTTGCCGCACTCGGCAAGACGAAGGGCTCGATGGTGTCGGTGAACCTGATTGCCAACACGAACCTCCAGACGGCCGACGAGTTCAAGCAGCTGGTCGTGAAGCAGGACAAGGGGGTCGTGGTCCGGCTGGGCGAGATCGCCGACGTCGTGCTGGGAGCCGAGAACTACGACTCGGACGTGCGGTTCAACGGTCAGAACTCGACCTTCATCGGCGTCTGGGTGCTGCCGACGGCGAACTCTCTCGACGTGATCGCCCGGGTCCGCGAGGCGATGAAGGAGATCCAGGCCCAGCTGCCGGCGGGCATGACGGCGGGGATTCCGTACGACTCGACCCGGTATATCCAGGACGCCATCCACGAAGTCTTCTCGACGCTGACCGAGACGCTTCTCATCGTCATCGTCGTGATCTTCCTGTTCCTGGGGTCGCCGCGGTCGGTGCTCATTCCGGCAATCGCCATCCCGATCTCGCTCGTCGGCGCGGTCTTCCTGATGCTGGTCGCGGGCTTCACGATCAACCTGCTGACGCTGCTCGCCATCGTGCTGTCGGTCGGCCTCGTCGTCGACGACGCGATCGTGGTGGTGGAGGACGTCGAACGGCACCTGGAGCTCGGGCACAAGCCGGTCCAGGCGGCCCTCGCCGCCGCCCGCGAGCTGGTCGGCCCGATCATCGCGATGACGATCACGCTGGCGGCCGTCTACGCGCCCATCGGTCTCCAGGGCGGGCTGACCGGCGCGCTCTTCCGGGAGTTCGCCTTCACGCTGGCCGGCGCCGTCGTCGTCTCCGGCGTCGTCGCGCTGACGCTGTCGCCGATGATGTCCTCCCGGCTGCTGCGCGCGGGAGACGCCGAGCGCGGCTTCGCGGGCTGGATCAATCGTCGGTTCGACCGGGTGCGGCGCGGCTACGCCCGCCTGCTCCAGGGCACGCTGAACTACCGGCCGGTCGTGCTGGTCCTGTGGGCGATCGTCGCCCTGCTGATCGTGCCCTTCTACATGTTCTCGCAGAAGGAGCTGGCGCCGACCGAGGACCAGAGCGTGGTGTTCGGCATCGTCCAGGCGGCGCCGAACGCGACGCTCGACCAGACGAAGCTCTTCGCCGCAAAGGTCCACGACGTGTACCGGTCGTTCCCGGAGGCGGAGAGCATCTTCCAGATCACCTCGCCGGCCGGCGGATTCGGCGGCATGGTGACCAAGCCGTGGGACGAACGGACGAAGACGACGAACGAGCTGCAGGTGGAGGCGGCCGCGCGGCTGGCGAAGATTCCGGGCGTGCGCGTCATCTCGACCGTGCCTCCGGCGCTCCCCGGCGGTGGAGACTTTCCCGTGGACTTCGTCGTCGCCTCGACGGCGGAACCGGAGCGGCTGGTGCCCATCGCGAAGGACCTCGTCGAAAAGGCGATGTCGAGCGGGTTGTTCATGTTCGCCGACGCCGACCTCAAGTTCGACCAGCCGCAGACCGAGGTCGTCTTCGATCGCGACAAGCTGCGGTCGCAGGGGGTCGATCTCTCGCAGGCCGGCCAGGACCTCTCGACCTTCCTCGGCGGCGACTACGTGAACCGCTTCAGCGTGCAGGGGCGCAGCTACAAGGTGATTCCGCAGATCGAGCGCTCGGGGCGGCTGACGCCCGATCAGCTGAAGGACCTGTACGTGACCGGCGCGGATCACCGGCTGGTTCCGCTGTCGACGTTCGCGACGCTCCAGACCTCGACCCAGCCGCGGGAGCTGAAGCGCTTCCAGCAGCTGAACGCCGTCCGCATCCAGGGCGTCATCCCTCCGCCCGTCTCGCTCGACAGCGCGCTCCGCGTCCTCGAAGACGAGGCGCACCGCATCCTGCCGCCGGGACAGGGCTTCACGATCGACTACGCCGGGCAGTCGCGGCAGCTTCGGACCGAGGGCGGCCACTTCCTCGGCACGTTCGCCCTGTCCGGCATCCTGATCTACCTGGTGCTCGCCGCCCAGTTCGAGAGCTTCCGCGACCCGTTCATCATCCTGGCCGGGTCGGTGCCGCTCGCCCTGTCGGGCGCGCTCATGTTCTCGTTTCTCGGGCTGACGACGCTCAACATCTACAGCCAGATCGGCCTCATCACGCTCGTCGGCCTGGTGTCCAAGAACGGCATCCTGATCGTGGAGTTCGCCAACAAGCTCCAGGAACAGGGGCGGGATCGCCTGGCGGCGGTCGTCGAGGCCGCCTCGACGCGGCTGCGGCCGATCCTGATGACGACGGCGGCGACCGTCATGGGCCATCTGCCGCTGGTCTTTGCGACGGGTCCCGGGGCCGGAGCGCGCAACAGCATCGGCATGATGCTGGTGACGGGCATGGTGATCGGCTCCGCCTTCACCCTGTTCATCGTGCCGTCGATCTACGTGCTCGTCGCCCGGACACACAGAGCCGTCGCTCGGGTGGTGGATGCCGCGCCGGCGGCCGAGGAGCCCGAACTGGTCGGGGCTCCTTCCTGATTGGGGATCGGCAACATGCAGAGAAGACTTCTGACCGCACTCATCTGGGCCGGCGTGGCCGCGACCCTGCACGGGCAGGCGCCGGCCGCGCCCCAGACCCCGGCGCCGGCTGGATCGGCCGCGCCGGCCACGCTGCGCCTGTCGGTGGACGACGCCGTCAGGATGGCGATCGACCACAACGTCGACCTTGCCGCGGCGCGCCTGGACCCGCAGATTGGCGACACGAGCGTGGCGGCCGCCGCCGGGGCGTTCCGGCCGGTCTTCAACACGCGCCTGCAGCGGAACAACCAGCTCCAGCCGCCCGCGAGCTTTCTCGTCCCGACCGCCACGCGCACCGACGCGGTCACCTCGAAAGTGGGCTTCGACCAGAAGCTGCCCTGGTTCGGGACGTCGTACAGCCTGTCGTGGAACGCGACCCACACCAACAGCGACAGCGTCCTCAACAGCTACAACCCGGTTCTGCAGTCGGGCCTCGAGCTGGACGTGTCGCAGCCGCTCCTGCGGGACCTGGCGATCGACCCCGCGCGGCAGCAGGTGGCCGAGAGCCGCATCGATCGCGACGTGGCCGACACCCGGCTGCGCGAGGCGATCGTGCACACGACGGCGGACGTGAAGAGCGCGTACTGGAACCTCGTGTCCGCCATTTCCAACGTGGGCGCGCGCAAGTCGGCGCTCGAGCTGGCGCAGGAGCTCGTGCGGGTGAACCGGGCCAAGGTCGACGTCGGCCAGTCGCCGCCGCTCGATCTCGTGTCGGCCCAGGCGGAGGCCGCCGCGGATCAGGAGCAGGTCATCATCGCCGAGACGACCGTCAAGGAGATCGAGGACCAGCTTCGCACGCTCATCTTCGACACGAGCGATCGGAGCGTCTGGAACGTGCAGATCCAGCCCGTGGACTCCCCGCCCGTCGGCCTCGCGTCGCCCGACCTCGACGCCGCCGTGACCAACGCGCTCCGCGACCGCGCCGACCTCGCGCGCGCCCGCAAGGACATCGAGAGCTCGGGCATCGGCGTGAAGTTCACGCGCAATCAGCGCCTGCCCGACGTGCGGGTGAACGCCAGCTACCTCGCCAGCGGCCTCGGCGGCACGCAGCTGCTGCGCGACGGCGGGTTCCCCGGCAACGTGATCGGCGCCGGCCCGGGCGTCGACTTCGGGTCGGTGCTGAACCAGGTCTTCAGCAACGACTACCCGACGTGGACGGTGGGGGTCAGCGTGAACTATCCGCTCGGCCAGGCGACCGAGGACGCCAACTACGCCCGGGCCCGCCTCGAGCAGCGGCAGTCGGCCGAGCGGCTGAAGGCCGACGCGTCGAGGGCCGTGCAGCAGGTCCGCGATGCGTGGCGGAAGATCGGCATGAACGCCAAGCGCATCGAGACCACGCGCGCGGCGCGGGTGCTTGCCGAAGAGCGGCTGGACGCCGAGCGCAAGCGCTTCGACGTCGGGATGTCGACGAGCTTTCTCGTGATCCAGGCTCAGCGCGACCTGACGCAGGCGAAGACGAGCGAGCTGGCGGCCATCCTGGCCTACGACCTGGCGCTCGTCGACTTCGAGGCCGTGCAGCAGGCCGGCCCCTCGTCGTCGGCGGCTGCGTCGGCGTCGGACACTCAGTCGGTTGTCACCCGACCGGGCGGCGGAATCTAGTCAATCCGCGTAGGCAGGGATTCGCGGCCTCTCGCGCGGCGCGGCCGGCCTCCTCCGGCCGTGCCGCACCCCGTCTCAAGGCCGACGGTGAACCGGCGTCGTTGATGTCCTGGGCGGTCTCGATCAGGCCGTAGCCGGACTTCACCAGCGTGTCGAGATCGATCAACGCGCCCCCTTGCCAGAGGAACCCGTGGCACGACCCGTCGGCCGGACATGAGGGTGCGGCGTTCTAGAATGTGGGGTGGAGCGCGTCGAAGGCGTGCCCCTTCACGTCGCAGCGGCCTTCCGCCGGGCGTTCGGCTGCACGCCGTCGGAGTTCCGGGAGTCGAGCCGTCCGCCAAGACGGCCGCAGGGAACCGCCGCTGCCGGAGAGAAGCCCGACGGCGGCCGAGCGCACCGACGTCCGGCTCGAGTGTCCTGACTTCCGCAAGGAGCGACAATGCCGCCCACGTTTGCCAATGGCAAGATCTGTTACATCGAGATGCCCGCGACCGACGTCGCGCGCTCGGCCGATTTCTACGTCAAGGTGTTCGGATGGAACATCAGGCGCCGCGGCGACGGCAGCACGGCGTTTGACGACGGCGCCGGCGAGGTGAGCGGGACCTGGGTCCTCCGCAGGCCGCCGGCCTCGACGCCAGGCCTTCTCGTCTACATCATGGTCGACAGCGTGGCCGCGACCGTGGACGCGATCGTGGCCAACGGCGGCGAGATCGTGCAGCCGATAGGCGCCGACGCGCCGGAGATTACCGCGAGATTCCGCGACCCCGGCGGGAACGTGATCGGCCTTTACCAGCAGCCGGGCCGCTGAGCCTCAGCCGGGACGAACCTCGCGTCCCTAACCCGCGCCAGACGCCGTTGAGGACTTCGGCCGGGACGGACGCGCGAGTCGACGAGCGAATCGTGTGTCACGTTTCCGGCCGGAAACCGACGTACGGCTCGAACGATGTGCACCACGAGGATCGGCCCGTCGCCCGGAGGAACCGGCGACCGGTCCCCTCACGGTTCCGCCGACGTGTTGCCCGGACGCGAAACCTGCTCCAGCAGCGCGAGCTGCTCGTCCTGGACCTTCATCAGCTCGACCCACTTCCGCTCGCGGATTTCGTCGAGCTTTGCATGCAGTGCCATGATCTCGAGCTCCGCCCTGGTGTTCACCTCGTAGTCGTGCTGCGCGTCGAGGCGATCGCGGGCCGCCTGACGGTTCTGACTCATCATGATGATCGGCGCCTGGAGGGCCGCCACGCACGACAGGACCAGGTTCAGGAGGATGTACGGATACGGATCGAACGGCCTGGCCAGCGCGGCGTTGATCAGCATCCAGACGAAGATGGCGCCAACTGCCAGCAGGATGAAGCTCCAGCTGCCCCCGAATGCGGCCACGCGGTCCGCCACGCGGTCGCCGGCCGACGCTTCCCCGGTGGACGGACCGCGCGTCGCGCGCTGCCGGTGGATGAACCTGTCGATGATCTGACGTTCAATAGTGTTCAGCCGCGCGATCTCGGCCACCAGGCTGTGCGTCTCGGCCATGCGCCCTCCCCTGTGCTGATTCTAGGGTGATTGCCGGTGCCGAGGGCCCGCAGACTGTTTGCACGATGCCAGGTCAGACGAAGGGGTTCTCGTCGGCGCTCGGCCCGTAGATCGACGGGATCGGCACACCGAGCTCCCGCAGGTACACGGTCAGCTGGCCCCGGTGGTGATACCAGTGATTGAGCATGATCGACCGCAGAAACGCCACGCGGGGAATCGCCATCAGGTCCCGCTCGCCTCGCATGAGCCGCCAGGTCGCCGTGAGGGTGGCATCGTCGAGCCCGCCGAGCGTCCGCTTCGCCGTGGCGATGCTCTCCTCGAGCGCGGGAACGAGCTCTGACGCGCGCTTCGGGCTCGGTTCGGGACCGGAGAAATCCGGCGCCTGAGCCGGTGACGGAGAGGCGGCCAGTTGAGCGACACCGCCCGGCGTGATGGCCACGTGCAGTGCGAGCTGGCCAAGCGTCCTCGCCTTTTCATGCGGCCGCCAGTCGAGGCGGTCGTCCGGCACCCGCTCGAGCACGCGGCGCGTCGTCTGCGCTTCCTGGTCGAGCTCCTGCAGCATCCCGTCTATCATCGACATCGCTCTCTCCCTCTTGCGGCGGCGAGCCGCGTCAGACCGTCTCGAGGCGGCTCCGGATGCGGTCGAACAGTTGCGTCCAGCCTTGCGTGAGCGCCTCGCGGTATCCGTCGGGAAACAACCCGAGCGCCGTGTGACGCAGGGTGATCAAGGTGCCGCCGTCGGTCTCCTTGAGCCGGTACTGGAGGTTTGACGCCACGGCAAAGGACATCATCAATGGGCCGGCGATCTCGAGCAGCGCCGGCCGCTTGATGGCCTGCACGTGGCCCCACAGGTGGCCGTTGCCTTCGCCGAGGTCGCGGAACCACCGGCCGCCGGGCCATGGCTCCAGCGTCATCGGCATCGGCGTGCGGTTGTGCCCCTCGTTCGACGGCCCCATCTCCTCGAGCAGGGCAGCGAACGCCGCGTCGAGCGGCGCGCGTACGAGAATCTCCTCGGTGACGTCGAGTGACACGTTGTCGAGCGGTGGTGCGATGGCGGTCATGTGCTGTCCTCCTGGCCTTCTTGTCGATCGGCTACGGCCGCTCGGCCCGCTCCTTCACCCTCGTGAGCTGACGCCGCCAGTAGCGCTCGAACCGGCCGGCCCACTCGTGCAGCGGCCTGATCCGCTCCGGGTTGGTGCGATAGAACGCCTGCCGTCCGTCGCGCCTCACCTCGACCAGTCCGACATCGAGAAGCACCCGAAGGTGCTTGGAGACCGACGGCTGAGCGAGCCCCAGCGCCTCGACGATGTCTCCGACCGGGTGCTCGCGAGCGGCGAGATAGTCCAGGATGTCTCGACGGCGGGGTTC
Organism: uncultured Acidobacteriota bacterium; assembly: GCA_963840225.1. Lineage (GTDB taxonomy): Bacteria > Acidobacteriota > Vicinamibacteria > Vicinamibacterales > CAVVIG01 > JBLMXQ01. Next base: position 139,013 of record CAWIYH010000002.1, on the reverse strand, counting down.
AGCGATGGCGTTGAACGCGTCGGACCGTGTCGCGGCGCGTGGCATCGACATCCGATCATATGCCTATATGGGCATCTGTCAAGCACGACCGTTCGACCCTCGTCGGAAGTCCCGGCGCCAGGCGGAACGAGTCCTGCACGATAGGGATCGCCACAGCTGGCCACGCTCGAGTGGCTGGCACGACAGGAGACTTGGATGAACGATCACCGCGCGCTGCTCGACGCATTCGCCGATGCGCGGCGCAGCTGGGACGACCTGGTCGCGATGCAGCCGGACATTTACGCCGGTGCGGGGAACCTTCAGGGGCTCGATCTCGCCGAGATGGCGCGCCGGGTCGAGGCCCATCAGACCGCGATCGACGCACTGTCGGAAGCCCTCGAGCCCGATCGATCAGATCCGGCCGACAACTGAGTCGAGCAGGTCCATTGTCAGCGTGCGGAGCCCGCCTCTGCAGGATCCGTCGGCGCCCTTGAGCTCGCGCCGACGGACCGCCTGGAGCCGTGGGCCGTACTACTTCGAGCGCTGTCGGGCCTCGCGTTCGGCCTCGAACCAGTCTTCCTGATCGCGTCCGTCTTCGCGGCCCCGCTCCTGGAACCGCTCGTACGCACGGCGCTCGACCTCCCGGCGATCCGGGGGAGTCCGCGGCTCGTTGCCTTTGCCCTTGACGTCGTGCTGCCAGTCGGGGTGGTTGCGGTCGTCGCGGTGTGAAGTGTCAGCCATGTTCCGTCCCTCCTTCAGTTCTCGATCCATTCACAGGTCTGCAGCACCGGATTGACACTTCTTCGAAATGGAAGGAACACTCGCAACGTATGTACCCGCTTGCGCGAGGAGGCGGCGCAGCACCGCCACGGGACGAGTGGCGCAGTCGGTCCCAGAGGACTGCGCAAGATCGCTGGCCGACCGGAGCGGAGCTGAAGGGCGCGGAACGCTCATCGGCGTACGAACGAGCTCGACGAATCTCGACGTGTCAGGCGGTCGATGCACCGCCAGTCAGTGAACGAAATTGATGGCAATTGCGGGGGTAACGGTGGCGGCGGTGTTACGGCCGACCGCGATGACGCGGGCGCCGATGAGCATGCCCACCCTGGGGGACCAGCTGTACTCGATGGCGGGCGCCAGGGCGAACGCCCGGCTGGAACCGGAATCCAGAAGGACGTCGGGCGGATCGGCCGGCCCGTGTGAACCCGGCGCGCTGAATCCCGTCACCCTCGTAGTGCCGTCGCGCCGGTACACGAGGTCGACGGCCGCCACCCAGCGCCGTGAGAGGCTGTACTCAAGGGATCCATCGACTGAAAACGACAGGCCTGGTTCCGCGCGGCCCCGAAATCCGTCCGCCGTGCCATAGACGCTGCTGTCCCTGACCTCCACGCCGCTCGAAAATGCCTGAGACACGTCGAGCCTCGTGCGCAGAATCCGTCCGTTCGGGAGCCAGAAGTACGTCTGTGAGAAGAGCGCCACTGTCGTGGTGTACGCCCCGGTGCCAAGCCCGTCGCTCAACCGTTCGCCGAGGCGATCGTACCTCCCGGTCGGCAGCGTCTCCTGTACGACGAAAGCAGTCGCAGGTGTCCGGCTCCCGCGGCGGAACTGCGTGAGGCGACGCTGGGCGTGCACCGTGACGTCCCCAATCCCGAGGCCGGCGCTGCTCGGCCCTTCGCTCACTCGATTGAAGCCGGCGGTGGGAATCAGCCCGACCGTCACGCTGTCGGTTAAACCGTAGAGCGCGTACGTCAAGGATCCGAACCGGTCCGAGCGCAGGGTGCTCCGCCGTTTGCCGTCGTGGTCATAACGTCCGCCGACGGTAACGTCGTAGACGTAAGGCTCGATCAGGATATGCCCGCGCGGCAGGGTCGCCGCCGACGCTGCCAGCATGGAGCCGGTCCACCACGCATCGTCGAGCGACTGGCGATCGGCCGAGGACCCCGGAGACTGTTCCGCGCGGGCCGGGACCGCGGTCAGTGCGAGCACGAAACACGCGGCCCCAAGCCATTTCCCCAGCGCCATCCGCGGTAGGCCTCGCGCGATCACTCTCGTACCGTAGCCGACGCCACAAACGGGCGTCATCGACCAGTTCCGGAAACCGAACCGGGCCAGGCAGACGACGCTCGAACGTATACTGGCGCGAGGCGCTTCAACGCAGAGCGAACGCACAGGAGAGCGAACGCACATGGCGCGCTGGGAATTCACGCTTGACCTCGAGCGACGCCGCGGCGTCCCCGTGGCCCGGCAGATCGCCTCGGCGATCGTGGCCGAGATCGAGCGGGGTCGTCTGCGCCCGGGCGATCGGGTCGCCGGATCGCGTACGCTCGCCAGGACGCTGCGCGTGCACCGCCAGACCGTGGTCTCGGCCGTCGAAGAGCTGATCGCGGAGGGCTGGCTGATCAGCCGTCGGGCGTCGGGAACCTTCGTCGCCCGGAAGAGGCCGGAGCCGACACCGCGGCGATTCGCCAGCGCCGATCGATCGCGCGATGCGATGCCGCGGCGAATGGCCATTCCGTTGGCCGGTGCGCCGAAGCCCGAACTCCCGGCGTCGGCGCCGTCCGGCACGATTCTGATGTCGGGCACCCGCCCCGACGTCCGGCTCCTGCCGGCCGACCTGATCGGAAGAGCGTATCGACGGGCTCTTCGGACGCACGGGCCAAGCCTGCTCGCCTACGCCCACCCCGCCGGCTTTCCGGGTCTGCGCCGCGGACTCGCCTCGATGCTCTCGGCCACGCGCGGCCTCGCCGTCGACCCGGCGTCCATCCTCCTGACGCGCGGAAGCCAGATGGGGCTTGCGCTTGCGGCTCGAGCGCTGATGGGCCCGGGAGACGCCGTGGCGGTCGAAGATCCCGGCTATCGGCCCGCGTGGGAGGCCTTCAAGCTGGCGGGAGCCGCCATCGTGCCGATTCCGGTCGATGAACACGGCCTCGACGTCGCCGCGCTGCAGCGGGCGACACGCGCGAAGCCGATCCGGGCGTTGTACCTGACGCCGCACCGCCAGTTCCCGACCACGGTCACGCTGAGCGCGTCCAGGCGGCTCGCCCTGCTGCAGCTGGCGGCCGACGCGCACTTCGCCATCGTCGAGGACGACTACGACCACGAGTTCCAGTACGACGGACGCCCGGTCCTGCCGCTGGCCAGCGTCGACACGGCGGGCCTGGTCATCTACGTCGGCACGTGGTCGAAGGTGCTGGCTCCGGCGTTGCGGCTCGGATTCGTCGTGGCGCCGCCCGATCTGATCGAGCGGCTCGTGGCGTATCGCTCGTTCCTGGACCTGCAGGGCGATTCAGTCCTCGAATGCGCCCTGGCGGAACTGCTCGAGGAGGGGCTGATCCAGCGGCACGTTCGCAAGGTGCGACGCATCTACCACGCGCGGCGCGATATGTTCGTGGCGGCGCTCCGCGACGAGCTGGGGCCCTTTCTCTCGTTCGCGGAGCCGTCCGGCGGCACGGCCGTGTGGGTGCGGACGCGTGACGCCCGGACGATGACGCGGTGGGAAAGGAGGGCGCGGGACCTGGGAGTGGCCTTCGACGCGGGAGGCGCGTTCACGGTGAATGGCGATTCGCTGCCGGGAGCCCGTCTGGGCTTCGCCTGCCTCTCCGACAGCGAGCTGCGGCTCGCGGTCCATCGCCTCGCCGCAGCCTCGCGTGGCTGACGGCAGCTCCGGGATCACAGCCGGGCAAAGTTCATCACCCAGTTCGTTTCCCAGCTGGCACCGCCATCGTCGGAGAACGCCTGTTCCCAGCGCGGAGACCCGGTGCCGGCGCCCGACCAGCGGAACCGGCACAGCACCAGCCTCCCGTCCACGCGTTCCTCGCCGAAGAACTCGCCCGATCCCCCGGCGAACCTGCCGATCATCGGCGGCAGAAATGTCCGGGCCCGCACGGTGTCGGCCCAGTACAGGGACCATTCGCCGGTCGACGGGTCGAACAAACGGACCGTCACGGCGTCCATCGCCCTGCCCTCGCGGACCGCGCTGTACCGATCCACGTGTCCGAAGCCGTCCAGCAGCGGCTGCACCGCCGACCGGGCATCGAACTCGAGCCAGTCGTTCGATCGGCACAGGCGCGCGGCAAGAAACCGATTGTGGACGTGCCACCTGCCGAGCAGGAAATCGAAATCGTGTCGGGTGGCGCGCGCCGAGGCCGGACCGTTGCCCAGCACCGAACGGGACGCCGGATCGAGCGTCAGAACGGACGGCGGCCGATCGCCAATCGAGAGACCGGCGAGGCGTTCGGTCCAGTCGCGCGCCGGATCCTGGTCGCCGGTCGTACCGAACCACACCAGGACGTGCTCGCCCTCGCGCACGGGCAGCCTTGTAAAGGTATTGGGCGAATCTTCGGTCACGAACACGCCGCGGAGCCGGACGCCGAGAGATCCGAGCACGGGGGCGACGTCGCGCTCGAACCGCAAGACGACGGCCCGATCGACCCGACCGGGAAAGTGATGGATCGCGGCAAGAACGGTCGTGGAGCCCGGGGAGGACTCCCGTTCGGCATCCAGGCGAAGCTCAAGTCCCGGTCCGGCGGGTCTGAGCAGCAGCACGTCGTCCGAGTCGAGCATCGTGCCGTTGGCGGCGTCGCGGTGCCTGGCCCAGACCGGACCGTCGTAGAAGGCCTCGAGCGCCTGGCGGCGACGGTTCATGTCGGCGAAGCCGCGGATCCACACGAACCGATCGTCGCGGTCGCGGTCGCGGAAGTGACCGGCGACGGTCATGCCCACGGCTTCCTGCGACTCGATGAAGTGCCGCTCGAACAGGTCGATGAGCGCGTCGCGGCGCCCGGGCTTCAACGTGTACTGGCGCAGCTCCAGCACGGCACAGCACGCCGCGCAGGTCGGTTCGGATGCAATCATCCACCTACGCTACCCGCGGCGCCGGTTCGAGTCATCGGCCAGTTGTGGAAACTCCCGTGGGCCAGCCGTAATAGCGGTGCCGCCCCTGGGCCAGCACCTCGACCAGGTTCGCGGTCCTCAGCCGGTCGAGGTCAATGCTCGCCGTCGACGCGCTCACGCCCGCAACGGCTGCCAGCTCGGTGCTCGTGCGCGCCCACCCGTCCATCGCGGCGGCGATCGGCGAGCCGGCGCGGGTTCGCATGCTCTATGGCCTGATCCCGGTTCAGCGACGGCGCGGATGTCACGATCGCGTGATCCTCTGGCGTTGGTCGTCCCATCGCCATGGCTCCGCGTGGCCGTGCAGGTGCACCCCGCCGAGCCAGCGGTCGATTCCGCACGTCGTCACCCGGTCCTGTCGCCCGGCGAGCACCGCCCGGCCGGCATCCGTCGTCCTCACCGAGCCCTCGAGCGTCTGGCCCGCCGGCAATTGCCCCCGGGCGTGGGAGACGAGCGGCGGGGAGGTACCGGACAGCTCGTTGACGAGCGACGCCAGCGAACTGTCCGTGATATGGAACGCGTCCTCGCCGTCGTGCATCCGCGCAAATGCCGCGGCCAGTTCGACGCGCCCCGCAGCGGCGATCTCGAGGAGCCGGCGCTCGCTTCGAGAGAGCCCGTCGCGCGTCCAGGGATACTCCTGGAGGAAACGGGTGGCGGCACTGGCGAGATACGGGAGGGCCGCCGTGTCGGCACGTCGCAGATCGTCGAGCGCCGCGGGCGTCGGCTCGCGGAACGCCCGCCATGCCCGCTCCGCGAGCGCGAACTGCTCCTCGGTCACGCGCTGTCGCGTGTCGAGAAGCGGGGCGAGCTCGGTCGGCCTGAGCTCGCCAAGCCCCTTGAACCCTGGACGGCCGGGGAACGAGCCGATGCACACGAGGCTCACAGGTTTCCCGGGCGGCAAACGTCCTCGGATCCAGCTGAGTAGCTGAATCAGGTTGAGTTGATTGAAGAGGTCGTGCTCGAACCACAGCACGAGCTCCTCGTAGGCCCGGTGGTCCGCGATGATCTGTCGCCACCGCGTCAGCTCGTCCAGGGCGCCCGGATACGACACGTCCGCAGGCCCAGCGAGATACCGGGCACGCCGGTCGATCAGTTCGTCGTCGGTCAGGCTGTCGGGGACGGGGCCGTCATGGAGCGGATCGGCCCAGATCGAGACCAGGCCGGGAATCGCGGCCGCTTCGATGACCTCCGTGGTGCAGGTGCCGTTGGCCACGTGCAGGAACGGCGCGGGTCGCGTGTGGGGCAAGGAATCTTCCCTATTCAGACCATCTGATTATCTCGCGGGAGGTACGACCGACGGTGATGAAAGACATCGGCCCGTTCGTCCTTATGTGGATGTGCGAGCCGGCCGTCACAGAACCGGCACCTCCCACGCGCAGCCACAACACTCACAGCAACGGCCGAGCTTGATGGTCGGTGAGCCGAACTCGCCCCGGGCGTGGCTTCTCGTCAACGGGCGGTCGGCGGCTGGCGTGTGCAGTATCCCGCTCCTTTCTGTGTTTCCTTCATGTGGAGGTCCCTACGATGAACGTTGGACGATTCGCGAAGCAAGTCGGGTATTCCGTGGCCGGCGTCCTTCTGGTCATGAGCGTCAGCCCGTCGCGCGCCCTCGCGCAGGATGACCACGGTCAGATGCTGGCATCGGCGCATCGCACCCTGACGCCGGAACAGCGGAAGCAGGCGGGTGCGTTGGTCGAAGCCGTCAAGGAGGCGACCGACCGCTTCCACCCGCCCGAGCAGGCCGAAGCCGAGGGGTACGCGCTCCAGTTCGGCTGCGTCAGCGGGCCCGACCTCGGCGCGATGGGACTGCATTTCGTGAACGGCGACCTCGTGGCGGACGGCGAGCTGGACGTCACGCACCCGGAGATCGTGCTCTATGAGCCGCTGCCGAACGGGCGCATGCGCCTGACCGGCGCCGACTATCTGGTCCTCGCCGATGCGTGGAACGCGAAACACTCGGAGCCGCCGCAGCTGATGGGACAGCTCTTTCACCTGTTCGACAGCCCCAATCGCTTCGGGCTCCCGGCGTTCTACACATTGCATGTCTGGGCGTGGAAGGACAACCCCAACGGCACGTTCACGAACTGGAATCCGAACGTCTCGTGTGACGCGTTCGCCGGCCAGAATCACTGAGCCGCACCCGGTCCTACCGAACACAACGTTCGACCGGTCCGGGCCGACGGGGGCCCGGACCAATTTCGAATCCGCGACCGGTCGGCGCAGACCGACGCGCGCCGGGGATCGCGTCGGTGGCGTGAGTCGGTCTTCGGCGCGCGTCCCCGGGAGCGACAGAGCGCGGCGAGCCGCGCGCGGTTGGCGGCCCGCTCGCGGTCCTGCGGTCCTGGAACGGGCTTGAGCACGGCGGCCGCGGCCAGCATGGGTCATCGCACCGACCATGCCCAGACGATGAACAGGACCTGCATGGGCACGCGCAGCCAGAGCGGTGTCGCCAGTCGGCCGCGAAGCCGGACGCCGCGGCGCGCGGCGCTGATATTGGCGGGCAGCAGGAGGACCAGGAGCACGATGAGACCGCAGGCAGCCCAGAATCGGGTGGCCGGGATCAGCAGCCCTGCCGCCAGGGCGAGTTCAGCGAGGCCGGTGGCGAAAACCAGCAGCTCGGGGCGCGGCAGCCCGGGGGGAACCATGGCGACGAGGTCGCGCTTCATCGGCGCAAAATGCGACACCGCCGTGAACGCGAACATCAGCGCGAGCGCCGCGCGCGCGCTCGCCAGCCACGTCGAAACGGTCTCCATGCCGGCCAGGCCGAGGACCCTGAAGAGCAGCGCCGATCCGAACAGGACGATCAGGACCTGCATGAACGCGGATCATGGTAGCGATCCGGCGGCCCGTGCGTCTTGAACGATCTGGCTGTCCGTTGCCGACTCGATGCGGACCTCGCGCGTCGCCCTGGCCCGGCCGATCAGCTCTCGGGGGGTGGCGCCCAGCATGCGCCGGAACGTCCGCGTCAGATGCGCCGCATCTGCGAAGCCCGCCAGGTGCGCGGCGTCAGTGGCCGTCCGCCCGGACGCCAGCGCGCCGGCGGCGCGCTGCACGCGGAGCCACAGGAGGTAAGGCCGCAGCGGAATGCCCAGCGACTCGGTGAAGACGTGCATGAAGCGGGACGGCGACAACCCGGCGACCTCGGCGAGACGGGCCAGCGAGGTGCGCCGCCGATCGAGTCCCTCCCGGCGCAGGTGCTGCAGCACACGTCTGATGGCGGGACGAACGGGCCGGGGCCGACGGCCGCGCAGGAGGTCGGATCGGACCCAGGCTTCCACGCGCGCCGCCTCGAGCCTGCCTGGATCTCCGAGCTTCCGGCGCCAGCGGGCGACCGCGGCGTCCGACATGGGAACCACCTGGGATTCGAGCGGCTCGGCGAACGCCGCGACCAGCTCGCTCTCCGGATCCATGAAGGCGATCAGCACGACCGCCTCGCGCGCGTCGACTTCGTGGGCGACGCCGCGTCCGACGAGCACCCCGCCGCATCGACGCCATCGGACCACGCGCCGCGCCCGGACGCGCAGCCCGCCGGTCAGCGCCAGAATCAACTGCACCGAATGGTGGGAGTGCGACGAGGAGACGGCTCCAGGTCCCCACACAATCAGCGCCGCCGGCCACAACGTGGCGCCGGAGGGCGCGTCCCGATGGGCAGCACCGATGAGCATGTCAACGACGCCGGCGGCCGGCCCAGAAACGAGCCCTCACCCGCCGCGATCGGCCGATCAGGATGGCTCCTTCTCGATGACGCCGCACGCAATCCGCGCCCCGGCATTCCCGGACGGATCGGTCTTGTAGTCGTCGGGCATGGCGTGAATCACCAGCGCGGTGCCGCCGGGATGGAACAGCGAGTTGGGGCCGTCGTCCAGGGTCATCCCCGGGACGGTGTGCGAGATCGTGGCCGCGCCCTGGCTGTTCGCTTCGAAATTGGGCAGATCGCCGACATGCGCGCCGTTGGGATTGTCCTTCCCGTGCTGCTTCATCGTGGGGTTGAAGTGGCCGCCCGCGCTCGTGAAGTCCGGCGGATCGCACTTCCCGACGGTGTGAACGTGCAGCGCGTGCGTACCGGGCGGCAGGTTCGTGACGGAGAGGTCGATCTGCACGGCCGTGCCTCCCGCGGTCGGGACGATGGTCGCCGTGCCCACCTCGGCCCCAGTGGCGTTCTTCAGCGTCGCGGTCGCGCGTTGCTCAGCTTGTCCGAACGCGAACGTGGCCACGAGCGACAGCGGGATCCAGAGCAGATGCCGGCTGAACATGGGATTCTCTCCTGTGCGGACGCGACCCGCGGGTTAACTTTAGCCGCGGCGCAGTGAACGCGCAACCCTGGCCTTGCCGCCGGTGTCATCGCTGTCGTTCGCGAGCTTCTTCAGGGACTCGTAAGATGCACGTTCCTCGAAACTGAGGGCGCATCGTGCTTCCAGCAGATCGCATGAAATCGGCCAGAAGCCGCGCCGCCGCGGTTTCCGGCCGATTTCGCGCGTGCGATCTGGCAAAGTCGAACTAGGCGACCATGCGTCCTCCCGCCGGACCCGACGAGGCCGGCAAGGCCGAATAGAGCGCCTCTCTGAGCACGACGTCCCTCGGGTCTCCCGTCAGCCGCGTGCCCATCCGGTTGGTGACGTACGCGTAGCCGACGCCGGCCGCCGGATCCGCGAAGCCAAACGCGCCGCCCGCTCCGGGCGACCCGAACGAACTGGGGCTGCCGAACGGCAGGGCGTCGGACGGCTTCATGAAGCCCAGAGAGAACGGGATGCCATCGCTCTTCATGCACTCGTCGTAGAACCCGCGCGAGGGAGGAACCGCCGGCGCCGCCAGCAACTCGAGCGTCTCGGGACGCAGCCCCAATTCGCGCCCGCCGGTTGCGAAGACGCTGTAGGCCTGGGCAATCGCCCGGGCCGTGCCGACGCCACCACCGGACGGCACTTCCAGATTGCGCGCGTAGACGTGAGGCTGGTCGTGTGGCAGCTCGGAGCCTCTGAGAGCCCTGGAGATTCTGGAGCGCCGATTCATCGCGTCGATCGCCAGGCGAAGGGGGAAGCCTCGGAAGATCTCGACCCACGAAGGCCGCGTCATGGTGGCCAGCCGCGCGTTCGGGATGTCCTCGGGCAACCTGATATACACGTCCAGCCCGAGCGGCGACGCAATCTCGTCCTGAAAGAAGCGACCCAGGCTGCGGTGCCCTGGATCAACCCGCCGCAGCAGTTCGCTCTCATAGAACCCCAGGGTGATGGCGTGATAGGCCTGCCGCGTACCCGGCTTCCACGCGGGCTTCTGACGGGCCAGCACGACGGCCAACCGATCGAGATCGGCCACGAGGACCCGATCCACGGGCTCGTCGAGCACGTACAGCCCTGCCTGGTGTGCCAGGAGCTGGCGGACGGTGATTCGCTCCTTGCCTTGCTGGGCGAACTCCGGCCAGTACGTGGACACCCGCTCTTCGTAGTCGATCCACCCGCGTGAGTGCGCGATGGCCAGCGTCATCGCGGCCAGGCCCTTGGTGGCCGAATAGACGATCACCATGGTGTCCTGTTCCCAGGGATCACCGGTCTGTTCATTTCGGACGCCGCCCCAGAGGTCGACGACCTTGTCGCCACGACGACAGGCGCAGCAGGCGGCACCCAGCTCGCGGCGCCGGGCGAAGTTCCCGGCAAAGGCGTCGCGCACGGGCTCGAACCCGCGACCGACGTACCCCGCTATGCGATGTGTTTGGGCCGCGCACATGGTTCCTCCCCGGCCGCAGAGCGGCGGCCTCCCGGAACCGCTCGAACGCGCAAACACCGTGCCTCCGCCCGATGCCGCACGCGGATCCGGGCGGTCAGCCGGCCGCCGCCAAGGCGAACCGACGCAAGGGGTTGCACCAGCCGACCGACCCCGGGGCCGCGCGGGCGATCCAGCCGGGGACCCGAGCGCGCCGGTACTCCGCACGTCCAGCGGATTTCCGGCGCCAGGCGACGAAGAGGACGCGGCTTATCGCGGTTCAGGCGCGGGAGGCGGGCCCATCGGTGGCATGGGCGGGCCGAAGGCGCCGCGGGCGACGAGGACGCTCGCGTGGACGCGATGGTCCGCGCGTCACGCCGGAGCTCGAACGGCTCGGGCGCGCGCTGATTCTCGCGCGTGCGATCTGGCAAAGTCGAACTAGGGAACCAGCCCGAACACGGCCAGTTGACTGTTCGTCGCCACGAACACCTTCCCGTTGGCCACGAGCGGCGCGGCCCACTTCGCCGCGTAGTCAAGGGCGTCCCGGCCGCCCGGTGCCTGGTTGCTCGCGTACAACTCCACCGCAAGGTTCGTCGCGTCGAAGGCATGCAAGACGCCCGGTCCTCTCGTGCCGGTACCACCGACGGGCTCGAGATCCACGCGCTCGATCACCCAGAGAATGCCGCTGCCGGCGCCGTTGGCGGACATCCCGAGCGTCGCTCCGGGATAGTGCACGACAAACGACGACTGCGACGTCGGGGTGGTCGTGATGAGCCCGTTCGAGACGTGAAACGCCTTGATGAAGTCGGCATCCGCGCTGAAGTACAGGTTCCCGTTCCAGTAGACCGGCGCCTTGAAGTTGCCCGTCGTGAACGTGCCCCCCGGAAAACTGTTGGCGATCGACTGGACGATCTGCTTGTCGTTGGACAAGCGGTAGTGGCCCATGTTGTCGCGGTCGACCACGTATATCGTCCCGTTCTTGCCTGCGCTCAGCGCCAGATGTGGATGGGCTCCGGGCTGATCCTGGAGCAGGATCGTGCCGCCCGATCCGAGATCGAGGTCGTTGGCGTCCATCGTGCCCTGATCGTGAGGCGTGAAGTAGTCGAGGACGGCGCCTGACGGGCTCAGCTTGACGATGCTGTCGCCGTAGTCGCGGCCGCCGCCGTTTGCGTCGAACGTGCCGTCGCCCGTGACGAAGAACAGGTTCCCGCTCGAGTCGGCCGCCAGGCCGTCGCCGCTCTGCCAGATGCCGCCGCCCTCGCCGTTCGGCGTGCTGTTGTACGCCATCACCTGGCTCAGCGTGCTCGCGTTGTAGCCCAGCACCCAGCCGTGGTACGGAGGATTGTCGCCGTGGCTCGCGAACGCCATGTAGACCACGCCGTTGTTCAGGAGCAGGGCGGCGCGCTGGTTCTCACGAAGCGACGTGAAGGGAATCCGGCCACCGGCCGATCCATCGCCGTTTCCCGCGACGCTCGCCTGAATCACGACAGGTCCGCCCAGCTTTTCGCTTCCGGTGGTGATGTCGAGCGCGTGGAGCCGGTGCACGTACGTCGTGGTCCCTCCAGACACCTCCTTCGTCTTCGCGACGACGTACAGGGTATTGGTCGCGGGATCGATGACGGGCGAGCCGGTGATCCCGATCTCCGGGGCAATGTCGCAACATTCGCCGGTATCCGACGGCGGAACGGTCGTGATGCCGTGGGCGGGATCGATGAAGCTCACGTGCCACAGCGGCGTGCTCTGCGACCCGTCCGCGTCGAACGCATAGACGCTGTCGTGCTCCGTGGCGACGTAGACGACGTTCCGAAGACCCTTCGCGGGAACATTCACGTTCGCGACGTACAGGGGCGAGGCGTCCGATACGCCGTCAATCGAATAGCTGAAGAGCTTTCCGAACTGACTCGCGTTCACGTTCGCCGGCGTCAGGACCGTCTCCGAGGCATTCAGGCCGGTCCGCATGTTGTCGATGTCCCGGGTCACCGTGCCCTTGTAGGTGCTGACATAGACCGTCGCACTCGCGGATCCCGCTTGAGCGGTGGCGGTCACGGTGTGGGTGCCTGCAGTCGACGGAGGGGCGTACAGGCCGCCGGTGGTGATGGTGCCGGTGGCAGCCGTCCCGCCCGGGACGCCGTCGACGGCCCACGTCACGCTTCCGCTGGCGCCGTTGGCCGCAAAGGACTGGGTCAGGATAGGCGTCAGGACGGACGTCCGTGGCGCCACGGTCAACGTCGTCGCGGCCGGTGTCGTCGCCGACGCCACGTTCGAATAGCCGCTGCGGTTTCCCGCCGCGTCCTGCGCGGACACGCGGTAGCCGTACGTCGTGCCGGCCGTCAGACCGGTGTCGCCGTACGAGGTCGTCGGGGTGGAGCCGACCGCCGCGAAGTTCGAGCAGCCCGCGCCGGGACACCGTTCCACCTGATACGCCGCCACGCCAACGTCGTCGGTCGACGCGCTCCAGTTGACGGTGATCTTCGTCGGGCTCGTCGGAGTGGCCACGACCGATCCCGGCGGCGTTGGCGCCTGGGTGTCGCTTGTGTTCACCCCCGCGGCGCGGAAGGCTGCGACCGCCGCGCCCCAGATGTCGCTCGCGCCAAGCGACGCGCCGGCCGATGCCGTGCCGGCGCTCGCGAGCGTGCGGTCCTCGACCATCAGTTTGGTGCCTGGCTCGGCTGGAACCGACTCCTCAATCCGGGCGCCCGCCCCCGCCGTAAATGTTGCCGAGTTGGCCGTGGACGTAAAGCCGATCAGCAGATTGCCGGCCGCGCTCGTCGTGACCGGGCCGGCCGTCGGAGTAGCGCTCGTGCCCTGCGAGGTCGCCACCGCGTCGAGCGAGTTCGACGTCGCGACGCCGGAATACTCGAAGATGGCGTACCGGAGCGTGTTCGCCCGGCTGTCGGCAACCGTGACCGTGTTCGTGCCGCCGGCGACGTTCTCGGCGTAGAAGATGCCGAGGGTGGTGCCGTCCACGGTCTCGTTGAACTGCGTCGCCTTGCGGTACGTGTTGGCGCGCGAGTCGGTCACCGTGAACGTCTGGTTGGTTCCGCCGGCACGGACGATGACGCCGATCCAATTGCCCGCTGTATTGCCCGAAGGGAACGCCAGCGCGGACGAGGACGCCGTGCCAGCGTCGCGGCCGGCGTGCTGAACGAGCGCGACGGCGGCGGGGGGGACGATCCCGCGAGCGTCGCGCCCGCCGTGTTCGAGTACGCGCTCAGGTTTCCGGCCGCGTCCACCGCCCGCACCCGGTAGCTGTAGCTGCCCGCTGCCAGGCCGGTGTCCGTGAACGAGGTGGACGGCGGAGACGCTGCGGATCCGGCATGGCCGGCGGAATCGACGAGATAGAGGACCGCGTCCCCGCTGAAGGGCGGCGCGAACGACCGGGATGGCGACCCTGCCGCGACCGGCGCGGCCGACACGGTGGCGCCGGTGGACGGATTGAACCATTCCACCGCCAGCGTGCGAGAAGCGGGCATCGCGGAAAGGTCCACGGTGAAGGAGCCGCCGCTCGGTGCGTACACCAGGTATTCGGCGCCGGCCTGCGGGGTCTGGGCCAAACAGTTCGCCGTCGAACAAATCGAGCTGCGCGGCCGGACGTTGGCGAGATTCAGCTTGCGTGAGTACGTGAGGATCGCCCCGAGCGTGTCCCTGAAGTTGTCCCACCGCGTGTCCGGTCCGGTGCAGATGCCGTTGGTGGCCGCCGCGCACAGGTTTCGGCCCTCTCGCGGGTAGTCGACGACATACGGGTCCATGAAGAGGACCTGGTTGCCGTTCGTGAAGTTCTTCCAGGCGTAGTTCCTGTTGCCCAGGGCCGAGTCGTTCCACATCCCGAAGTAGCTGTGGTCCGAGTCGTTGATGTTCACTTTGCACCGCGGCGTGCCGGTGCCGCAGGTCGTAGTGGGTGAGATCTGAACGGTTGGAGCCACCCAGTCCGCGTCGCTGTTGACGATGGTCGAGTCGCCGCCGCCGGCCAACGTCGCGTATCCGACCGGATGGCGGAACGGCTTGCCACCCTCGTACGTCTGGACCAGAGAGACGATGTGAGCGTTCCACCACGTCGAATTTGCCGATGCTTCCTCCGACACGATCCACAACACGTTCGGCAGGTCGTTCAACGTGTCGATGACCTTCCGCACATAGGCGTCCTGTCGATCGGTGATCGCGTTCGGAGCGGTCATGCTCACCGATCCGTTCCCGGAGCTCCCGCTCCGGTAGCCATCCTCGATGCCGTTGATGTTGTTGGCGCCGGTGAATGGATACCCGTCGGTCGAACAGCGGTAGACGTTCAGCCATTCGCCCGTGAACAGGTAGACGCCGGCGTAGATGCCCGCGCCGTTCAGCGCAGCGGCCCGCGCCCGGAGTCGATCGAAGTAGCCCTGGTCGAATTTCGTGAGGTCGAACTTGAGGCCTCCGTCGGTCGCGGTTCCGGGTCCCGTGCGCTGCCACGGCTGCGGCCCGACCGTGAAGTCCGTGTCGGCCCCCGTCGGAAGGCCGCAGAACTTCGGGAGCTCAGTCCTCCAGAGCAGAGTGAAGTTGTGGTTGTGCGCGACGAGGAAGTTCACGAACGCCGGAAAGTCCAGCGGCCTCAGCGTCCCGTTCGCCCCCCAGTCCTGCAGGCTGTTCCACGTGTGCGACCCGTTCAGAACGAGCGGCGTGCCGTTGGCGTCGCTGAAGTAGTTCGGGTTGGAAGACGCCGTCAGCGGGGCGGCAATCGACCCGGCGCTCACGGTTGCGATTGGTGAATAGTTCGCGCACCCGGCGCCCTGGCAGCGCTCGACCCGGTAGGCGGCGACGCCGACGTTGTCGGTTGACGCGGTCCAGCTCACGTCGATCTCGCTCGGACCGGAGGCTGCCGCCACCAGCGCGCCGGGTGGCGTCGGGGCCTGCGTGTCCGTCGCGACGGCGATGACAGTGGGATCGCTCGCGGTATTGTTCGACGGGTTGGCGTCGCCTCCTCCGGAGACCGACGCCGTATTCGTCAGGGTCGATTGGGCGCTGGTGGCGACATTCACCGTCAGCGTGATCGAAGGGTAGGCTCCCTGAGCGGCGAGCGCGTCGCCTCGCGTGCACGTGACCGTCTGGCCGCTCATCGCGCAGGCGTTCGCGCCGGTGCCCCAACCGGTGCCGGTGGCGGCGGTCGGCAGAAGGCCGGCCGGCAGCGTGTCCACGACGGTCACCGTCCCGCTCGTCGCCGCCGATCCGAGGTTGCGGACGGTCAGCGAGTACGTCGCGGCCACCTGTCCTTGCGTGAAGGTTCCGGAATGCGTCTTCGTCAGCGTCAGATCCGGGGCCGACGTGCTGCCGCCGCTCCTGGCTCTGAACGCCGCCAGGACGGCACCCCACGGGTTCGAGCTGCTCAACGCGGCGTTCGCCGCCGACGTGCCGGCCGCGGACTGGATCGCGTCCTCGGTCATCAGCTTGGCATTCGAAGCCGAAGGTATCAGGTCGCGCGCCGTGTAGGGGCTGCCGGGCGTGAAGGTGCGCCCGTCGGCCGACATGATCACGCCCAGCAACAGGTCGCCCGCCGCGGTCGTCGCGACGCTCCCGCTCGAAGGCGATGCGTTCGTGCCTTGCGCGGCGGCGGTAACGTCGAGCGAGCCCGACGGAGCCACACCCGAGGTACTCGAGGATGGCGAACCGGAGGGTCACGCCGGTGACGGACTCGGAGACGCTGACCGTGTTCGCGCCGCCCGCGACGTCTTCCGCATAGAAGATCGCCAGGGTGTCCCCGGCCGGCGTGTCGACCGTCACGTCGAGTTGGACCGCCTGCCGATAGAGATTGCCCCTGGTATCGGTGACCGTGAACCGGGCGCCCGATGCGCCGCCGCGGATCACGACGGCGACCAGATCTCCGGCGGTGTTGTTCGTCGGGAAGGCCAGCGACGACGACGCGACGACGCCGGCGTCCTTGGCGGCATGTTGAACGAGCGAAATCGCCGCCGCCTGCCCCTGCACCCACACGACGTCGGCCGCGACCACACACACCGCCACAAGGACGCCGCAAACCGCGGAAACGCTCGCCCACGACTTCGGACGCATCCACCCTCCCGGTCAGCCATCCGACAAACGGATGAGTTCAGGCGGAGACGTGGATGCAAGAGCATGCCAACTCGCCGCGCTTCCACGGTGATCGAAACATCGGTCCCGACCGCTGCATGTTCCTAGTACTTGATGCGCTCGCTCGATTCGCCAACCCGCGCCGTTGGTTGGCACCGCAAGGTTCAAGTATGTGGAAATCGTCACCGGTGCATCAGATCGATGCAGCCGTCGATTGAAGTGCCCGACCCCCTCAACGTAGATGGCGCACGAAACGCCAAAGGGTGGCCCCGATCCCGTGCCGGCGGACGCCCCGCTCGTGTGGCGCGCCCCCTCCCTCTCGTTCGTGCTCGAGACGATTGCGGTCGGACGCCGCCCGGGGAACCTCCTTCGCCACGACCGAAGCCCCTGAACTCGCGGCGCCCGGCTGGAGTGCCGGCCCATGCGCCCGCGGCTCGAGGGCGCCGGGAATCGGCAGAAGTACGCCGTCACGTGCCGCCTCGTGGAGCCTCGCGGCGGTATCTTCCGCCTGGGTGGCGGGAGTCATCGTTCCACCCACTCGACGAACGCGGGCGGAATGTCGTCTCGCACGATCATGACGCGCACGATCCGGTCGTCGCGCAGCAGCGAGTCGGTACCGCGGCGGGCCGCCTCGACCGTCGGATACAGAGCCCACGCGGCAGCCAGGCCTGACGACGACCCGCGCCTCATCGTGGCGATCAGCTTGAACATGTCCGGAGTCCCCCCGAGACAGTGTGTCGCGACGCCCATCGGCCCGATGTCTCGAATTGCACAGGCCGGCGTGGCCGGGAGGGTGTTCACTCGGCACACCCCGTTGGCGGGCAGGTTGCTGCACGCTAGGCAGCGAGGAGCGTAAGGGGAGGGCCGTATGCTGGAATGGCTGACGAGGCGACGAACGAGGCCGGGCGGGCGCACCGAACGGAACGCAGCAACCGACGCGCGGCCGACGGTGCGCGGCCAGTCGGCGGCGCTTCACAAGTACCTGAACGACCGGTACGCTGACGCCGTCGTCATGACATTCGCGGAGATCGAGGATCTTCTGGGCTGCCCGCTGCCGACGGCCGCGCGCTCGAGCGAGACCTGGTGGACCGGTCCGGATCCGGCCGGCGTCCTCTTTGCCGACGCGTGGCGAGCGGCCAATCGCACGGCGCGGCCGAACCTGCAGGCCCTGACCGTGCTGTTCGATCGGGTGGGACCGTAGCGCCGGTCAGCCGCCCGACGCGGGGGACTCGTGGAGCACGACGCTCAGCAGCTCGTTGTGCACCTTGAGGCCGCCGTTGTATTCGATGAATCCGAGCTTCCTGAACTTGTTCATGAAGAAGTTCACGCGCGAGCGGGTCGTCCCGACCATCTCGGCGAGCACCTCTTGCGAGATCTTCGGCAGGACGCGTCGGGGGCCGTCGGGCTTGCCGAACCGCGCGAGCAGCAGCAGCGTGCGCGCGAGGCGCTTTTCACTCGCGTTGAACAGCTGGTCGACGAGATCCTCCTCGAGCCGGCTGTTCCGGGCGAGCATGTGCGCGATGAACCGGTCCGACAACCCGTGCTGCTGATGCAGCAGGCGGATCATCTGCCGCTTGGGCACCACCCGGATCGTGCTCGCGGTCATCGCGGTCGCGGTCGCCAGGCGAACCGACTGGCCGGCGAGCGCGCCCTCGCCGAAGAACTCGCCGCGCTCCAGCACGCCGAGAACCGCTTCTTTGCCGCTGCGTGAGAGCACCGACAGCCGCACGCTTCCCTTCTGAATGTACAGAACGGCATCGGACGGGCCGCCCTGCGAGTAGACCGTCGCGGCCGGCGGGTATTCGACGACCGTCCCCATCACCCCCGACGAGTTGAGGAAGGTTGTGGCGTCGAACCGCGGTTTCTTCGCGGGGCTCATCCGGTTCCATGATAATACCGTTGCCGGATGCCGTGGCAGACGACCGACAACAGGCGCGAAGAGCCGTCCACCAAGGGCGCACGGCTACGGCCAGGACCGGCCTCGACCGGGCGGCGCGCCGGGGTGAGAGAGAGGCGCGCCGGCGGAGGGTGACGGGGTGTCAGTCGCGCCGGTCGACGTCGTGCAGCAGCTGCGCCACCGTCGGGTGGTCGCCGCGGGGCCAGAGCATCACGATGATTGCGGGAGGCACCAGGCACAACGCGGCCAGCATGGCGCCTGACGCAATGGTCACGGTAGCGCCGAACGCGGCGCCGGCGGCGACGAGGAGCGCGACTGCGCCGAACCAGATCCGGATCGCTCTCGCGCGAGTCATACGTCTCAGCATGGTCTTCTCCTGGTGTCGCGGTGCCTGCACTGGTCGAGCCTAGCCCGGCGGCCGGCGCGATGGTGTGCGAAACGGTACAGCCGCGAACCGGCGTTCGTGAGTACCGTGGCGAGCTGGAGGACTCATGTCAGAGCGAAATGGCGACCGCGCGCGATACCAGAAGAATCGAAAACGCAAGCTGCGGCGCCGCAGGCGGGTGCAGGCCTTCTTGACGGTGCTCCGGTCCAAGACGGCCACGCACGCGTTATTCGCCACGGCGATCGGGGCGGCGGGGTATACTGGAGTTCTCAGACCGCTTTCCTGAGCCTGCGGCCATTCCGGCCCCCAGCCCTCACCAAAGCACATCCCCTGGGGGGCCGCGTGGCGGAGTCCGACGCAAGTTCGTCTCGATCATCGGTCACCGACATCAACCCTCCTGCGTGCCCGAGCTGCGGATCGGCGGCAACGGTCACGACCGCGCCGCATCCCGACGCCGACACGTACTGGAGATGCACGCAGTGCGGCGATGTGTGGAACGTGGGGCGGGCGCAGACGGATCGGTTTCGCCGGCCGCGGTGGCGATGACGCGCGGTCAGACCGTCTGTGAACTGCTCGAGCTGATCGCGGCGCTCGATCGCCGGGTACCGCAGGTGCACCGGTCCGATGAAGCGTCGATCGCCCGCGATGCGGCAACCCTCAAGGATCGGGCGTTGAGACGCATCGCGCAGCTCGAGCGCGAGCCGAGGCCCATCGACGAACCGCTCTAGCCGCTCCGGTCCTCGAGCCGCCCCCCTGCTGATTCGGGACCCGTATCACGGCTCGCCGCACCATCGCGAGTCACAATCGGCATCGGTGCGCTCACGACACGGCGATCCGATCGACGCGGGAATCGCATTCCATGGGTGAAACCAGCGACAGCCGTCCGGCTCCGCCTCGCATCGAGCTGCTCGGGATCGAGCCGCTCGAGGAGCACGCCAGGCGATTGGCCGCCCTGTTCACCGTGTCGCTCCGCCAGCGCGGCGGCAGCGCCGCGCACCTGAAGGGGCTTCGCCAGGACGCGGAGACCCTCCGACAGGTGTACACGTCGCTCGCCGACGACGCCAAGCGCGGAGAGCCGTCGTCGCCGGCCGCCGAGTGGCTGCTCGACAACTTCCACATCGTGCTGGCGGCCCTGCGCGACGTGCAGCACGACCTGCCGCCGGCGTTCTTCCGTCGGCTTCCGCGGATCGCCGCCGACGAGTTCGCCGGCCTGCCGCGGATCTACGCGATGGCGCTCGAGCTGATGCGATGCAGCGCCGGACGCCTGGACCCGCAGCGGCTCCATCGATTCGTCACGGCATTCCAATCGATCACTCCATTGACGATGGGCGAGCTCTGGGCATGGCCGTCCGCGTTGAAGCTCGCGCTCGTCGAACACGTGCGGACCCGGGCGGACGTCCTGGCGACGAGCCGTGCCCATCGTCTCGACGCCGATCGTCTGGTCGACGCGCTCGCAGGGTCGACGCACGTTCGCGATCGATGGCCTTCGCAGGTTCATCCGGCCTTCGTGATTCGACTGCTGCAGCGCTCGCGGGAATATGAGGCCGCGGCCGCGCTTCGGCACGAGCTCGATGCCGCGCTGACCGCGCGCGGCCAGACCATCGAGGACGCGATCCGCTCCGAGGCGCGGCACCAGGCGGCCGAGCAGGCCTTCATGGCGAACCTGATCGACAGCCTCCGGCTCGTCTCGACGTTCGACTGGAGCGAGTTCTTCGAGAGCGTCAGCCTGGTCGAGCAGGTGCTTCAGCGCGATCCTGCGGCCGTCTACGGACGCATGACCTTCGCCAGCCGCGACCGTTACCGGCATGCCGTCGAAGAGCTGGCCGAGCCGACCGGCGACGGCCAGGTGCGCGTGGCGCTCAAGAGCGTCGAGCGCGCGCGGCAGTCCGCGGAATCGTCGCCAGATGCGCGCGAAGCGCATGTCGGCCATTACCTCATCGGCGCGGGTCGGCAGCAGTTCGAACGGGGCATCGGATGGGAGCCCGGGGCGGCAGTCCGCCTGAGGCGTCGCTTCTTTCGCCGGGCCACGCCCGGCTACCTCGGCACGATGGCGGCGGGCACGGCGGCGCTCGTCACGTTGACGACCGCCTATGCCCATGCGCACGGCTGGCAATGGCCGACGCTGATGGCGGTCGTCCTGCTGACGCTCGTGCCGACGAGCGAGCTGACGATTCAGATTCTGCAGCGCCTGATCGGCCGCTTCATCCCGCCGCGTCCCCTGCCCCGACTCGACCTGGTCCGCATTCCGGAACATGCGCGCACGATGGTGGTCATCCCGACGATTCTCGACAGCGTCGAACGCGCCCGCGACCTGGTGGCGCACGTCGAGGTCCAGGCGCTCGGCAACCTCGATCCGCACATCCACTTCGCCATCCTGAGCGACTTCAAGGACGCGGACGCGGAAACCCTGCCGCTCGACGAGGAGATTCTCGCCGCCGCCGCCCGCGCCGTCAGCGCCCTCAACGCGAAGCACGGCGACGGCGGCCGGGACCGTTTCTTCCTGTTCCATCGCACGCGTCAGTGGAACGAGCACGAAGGACTCTGGATGGGGTGGGAGCGCAAGCGCGGCAAGATCGAGGAATTCAACCGGCTCCTCCGGGGCGCCGCCGACACGAGCTTCGTGCTGACCGTCGGCGACGCGGCCATCCTGCCGCAGGTGCGCTACTGCATCACGCTCGACAGCGACACGCGCCTTCCGCGCGACGCCGCCCGACACCTGATCGGCATCATCACGCATCCACTCAACCGGCCTTCGTTCGACCCGGCGGTCGGCCGCGTCACCCAGGGATACGGCATCCTCCAGCCCCGCGTCAGCGTCACGTTCACGAGCGCGGCCGACTCGCTGTTCGCACGGCTCTACTCGGGGCACACCGGGGTCGATCCGTACACGACCGCGGTGTCCGACACCTACCAGGACGTGTTTGGCGAGGGCATCTTCACGGGAAAGGGCCTGTACGACGTCGACGCCTTCACGGCCGCCCTCGAAGATTCCGTCCCGGAGAACGCGCTGCTGTCCCACGACCTGTTCGAAGGCCTCCATGCGCGCGTCGCGCTGGTCTCCGACGTCGAGCTGGTCGACGAGTATCCGTCGAGCGTGCTGGCGCACGCGCGGCGGCAGCACCGATGGATCCGCGGCGACTGGCAGATCCTGTTGTGGCTGTTCCCGTTCGTCCCCACGCGCCACGGCATCAAGCGGAACACGTTCTCCCTGATCTCGCGGTGGAAGATCCTCGACAACCTGCGCCGCAGCCTCGTGGCACCGATGCTCCTCGCCCTCCTCGTCGCCGGCTGGACGGTCCTTCCGGGCGGCCACTGGTTCTGGACGACGACCGTGCTGGCGGTCATGGCGTCGCAGCTGCTGCCGCTCGTCGCCCAGATGCTCGTCGGCCCGCGCAGGGCGCAGTCCTTTCCGGTCTTCTGGCGCAATCTGCGCGCGGACGCCGCCATCGCGCTCGCCCAGGTCGTCCTGGGCGTGACGTTTCTCGCGTACCACGCCTGGGACACCCTGCACGCCATCGCCATCACGCTCGTCAGGCTGACGATTACGCGGCGACGGCTGCTCGAGTGGGAAACGGCCGCGGCCGCGGCCGTGCGTGCGGCCGGTATTGTCGGCGGCCGGGCCCTGCTCCGATTCGTCGTCGACATGATGGCCAGCCCCATCATCGCGGTCGTCGTCGCGCTGCTGATCACCATCACACACCGCGACGCCTTGCCTTCGGCACTGCCCTTCCTGGCGTTGTGGGTCATCGCGCCCGGCGTCGCGTACTGGCTGAGCATGCCGGTGGGGCCGCGCGAGCGCCCGCTCAGCGATCGCGAGCGGCGCCTCCTGCGCAGCACCGCGCGAAAGACGTGGCGCTACTACGAGGCCTTCGTCACGGACGCCGACGCCTGGCTGCCGCCCGACAACTATCAGGAAGGCGCCGAGCCTCGCCTGGCCAGACGCACGTCACCGACCAACATCGGCATGGCGCTCCTGTCGACGCTTGCCGCACACGACCTCGGGTACCTGACGACCGAGGCCCTGATCTACCGTGTCGACCGCACGCTCACGACCGTCGAAGGGCTCGAGCGGCACGAAGGTCACCTCCTCAACTGGTACGACACCGCGACGCTGACGCCGCTCCACCCGCGGTACGTCTCCACGGTGGACAGCGGCAACCTGGCGGCCGCGTTGATGGCGCTCGCGCAGGGTCTCGTGACGCTCGCGGCGCATCCGCAGACCCGCGTGCCGCTGCTCGAAGGATTGATCGATACCGGCCGGCTGCTGGTGGTGGCGTCCTCGTCAAGCGCGGCGGCGGAGCCACCCCTCGGGGACCTCGTCGGCCGCGTCAACCGTCTCGCGCGACAGATTGTCTTCGAGGCCAGGCGCGAGCTCGCCGGCGGCGACCCCACGGCGTCCCTCTCGGCGGTGGCCGCCGAGCTCGCTCAGGTGGCGTCCGCGTTCGATCGCGAGGGCCGTCCGGAGGTTGCCGGTGACCTTGCGTTCTGGGTCCACGCGGCTGTAAACGGCGAGGCGGCGCTGAGCACCGTGTCGCCCGACCCGTTCTCCGACGCCCTCGTCCGGCTCGCCCGGCGGGCCTCCGCCCTCGCCGAAGGGATGCGGTTCGAGTTTCTGTACGACCGTCGCCGGCGCATCTTCTCGATCGGCTATCGCCTGGCCGACGCAGAGGGTCCGGGTCGTCCGGACGCCTCGTTTTACGACCTGCTGGCCTCCGAGTCGAGGCTGGCCAGCTTCGTCGCCATCGCCAAGGGCGACGTGCCGCAGCATCACTGGTTCCACCTCGGTCGCCTCGTGACGAACGTCGACGGCCGCGCGACGCTGATGTCGTGGGGCGGCACGATGTTCGAGTACCTGATGCCGCAGCTGTTGCTGCGCGCGTATCCGGGCACGCTGCTCGACCAGAGCTGTCGGGCAAGCGTTCGACGCCAGATCGAGTACGGCAGAGAGCAGGGCGTGCCGTGGGGCATCTCGGAGTCGGCTTACGCCTTGACCGATCGCCTTGGCCACTACCAGTACAAGGCCTTCGGCGTGCCCGGCCTGGGGTTCAAACGGGGCCTCGCCGACGACCTGGTCGTGTCACCCTACGCGACCGCCCTCGCCGGCCTCATCGATCCGCCCGCCGCGGTGTCGAACTTCGTGCGGTTGACTCGAAGGGGTCTCGACGGCCGGTTTGGCTTCTACGAGTCGATCGACTACCGGCCGCCGAAGCCCGCGGCCGACGCCGGGACGACGGTCGCCGACAGGCCGCCGGAAGTCGTGCGCGCCTTCTTCGCCCATCACCAGGGCATGTCGCTCGTGGCGCTGACGAACGTGCTCCAGGACGACATCTTCGTGACGCGGTTCCACGCGGACCCGCGGGTCAAGGCGACCGAGCTGCTGCTGCAGGAGCGGGTCCCTCGCGAGGCGATTCTCTCGGAACCCCGGCCGGAGGGAGCCATCACGGCGCCGTCGACGGGCGCGGCCGTCTCGAGGCGGTTCCCGACGCCGCACACGACCAGCCCGCACACCCACTTCCTGTCGAACGGCCGGTACACGGTGGCACTCACCCACGCCGGCGGCGGCTCGAGCACCTGGCGGGGCCTGGCGGTGACCCGCAGGCGCGAGGACCGCACCTCGGATGCGGGAGCCCATTTCATCTACCTCCGGGATCCCTGGTCCGGCGCCGTGTGGTCTCCGACCTACCAGCCGATTTGCCGCGAGCCGGATGAATACGAGGCGACCTTCGAGCTCGCGAAGGCCACCTTCCGCCGACGCGACGGCGACTTCGAGACCCGGCTTCAGGTGGTGGTGTCGCCCGAGGACGACGTGGAGGTCCGCAGGCTGTCGATTACGAATCGGGGCGACCGGCCGCGGGAGGTCGAGGTCACCAGCTACGCGGAGATGGTCCTCGCGCGCCACGAAGACGATCTCGCCCATCCTGCCTTCGCGAAGCTCTTCATCGAGACCGAGTACGACGCCCAGAGCGCAGGCCTGCTCTTCAGCAGGCGCCCGCGATCGGTCGACGACACCCACGCCTGGGCCTTTCACGTCCTGGGGTTGGACGGCCGGCTCGGCGGCGCCGTCGAATGGGAAACCGACCGGGCGCGATTCCTGGGGCGGGGACGATCGCCTGCCTGCCCCGTGGCGCTCGATGGGCGCGCGCTGACCGGAACCACTGGCGCGGTGCTGGATCCGGTGGCGGCGGTCCGCGAGCGCCTGCGGCTCGCGCCCGGTGCGTTCGTCCGCGTCACCTTCGCGACCGGAGTGGCCCAGGATCGTCCGTCCGCGCTCGCCCTCGTGCGCAAGTACCGCGATGCCAGCGCCGCCGCACGCGCGTTCTCGATGGCCTCGACGCACGTGCACGTCACGCTGCAGCACCTGGGCCTGGCCGACGATCACGCCATGCTGTTCGATCGCCTGGCCTCGCGGGTGTTCGGGTCCGACGCGTCCTGCACGAGCCCTGACGACACCGCGCGCAATATCTTCGGCCAGGCGAACCTGTGGGGCTACGGCATATCCGGGGATCTGCCGATCGCGCTCGTGCACGTCGGGGATGCCAGCGCCGTGGCGCTCGTGCGCGAGCTGCTGCACGCGCAAGAGTACTGGCGCGTCAAGGACCTGCGGGCCGACCTGGTGATCCTCAACGATCACCCTGCCGACTATCTCGACGATGCGCAGCACCAGCTGTCCACTCTGGTGCGGGAGCCGCGATGGAGTGGGTGGCTCGACAAGCCGGGCGGGGTGTTTCTGCTGCGGTCTGACGGCATGGCGCCCGCCGATCGCCACCTGCTCTCGGCCGTTGCCCGCATCGTCCTCCGCGGCGATCTGGGCGATCTGGCGCCGCAGCTCGATCGGAAAGCGCCCTGGCTGCTGTCGTCAGAGATCGTCCCGCCATCGAGTGAGCTGCGACCGCCGAAGCCCGCCCGCACGCCCGTGCCGGTCGTCTCACGGGTCATGGAGAACGGCATCGGCGGCTTCACGCCGGACGGGCGCGAGTACGTGATCGTCCTCGAGGGCGACCGGGAGACGCCTCTGCCGTGGTCGAACGTGCTCGCGAATCCCGCGTTCGGCACGATCCTGAGCGCATCGGGGGCGGCGTATACCTGGTCCGGCAACAGCCGGGAAAACCGCCTGACGCCGTTCGCCAACGACCCGATCACCGATCCGACGGGCGAAGCGATCTTCCTCCGCGACGAGGACGACGGGATGGTCTGGGGCGCCACGCCCGGCCCGATGGCCCGTACGGCGGATTCGGGCCGCTGGGTGATTCGCCACGGAGCCGGCGTCACTCACTTCCACTACGCGGTCGAGGGGCTCGAGCAGGATCTGGCGGTCTGCGTCGCGCCGGACGACCCGATCAAGCTGTCGCTTCTGACGCTGACGAACACCTCGAGCGAGACGCGGCGGCTGAGCGTCTTCGGGTACGTCGAATGGGTTCTCGGTCCACCCCGGTCCGATGAGCGCCGCTTCGTGGTCTCCGAGCGGCACGACCCGACAGGCGCCGTCCTGGCCAGAAACGCGTACAACACGGACTTCAAGGATCGCGTGGCGTTCTGGCAGGCCACCGACGCCCCGCGATCCGTCACCTGCGATCGGGGCGAATTCATCGGCCGCAATCGCGGGCTGGCGGCGCCGGCCGGCCTGTTCCGGGAGCGGCTCGGCGGGCGCGTCGGCGCCGGCCTCGATCCGTGCGCCGCGCTGCAGGTCTGCATCGACATTCACCCGGACGAGTCGCGCCGCCTGGCGTTCGTGCTGGGGCAGGGCGACGACGCGTCGCACGCCGCGGCTCTCGCGGCGCGTTACTCGCGCCTCGAGGCCGTGGACGACGCGATCGGACGCTCGGCGCGATTCTGGGACGAGACCCTCGACGCGATACAGGTGCACACGCCGGACGATTCGTTCGATCTCCTGGTGAATCGGTGGCTGCCGTATCAGACGCTCGGCTGTCGCATCTGGGCGCGAAGCGGGCCGTATCAACCGGGCGGGGCGTTCGGATTCCGCGACCAGCTTCAGGATGTCCTGTCGCTGCTGTACTCGAGACCCGATCTCTGTCGAGGACACCTGCTGCTGGCGGCGTCCCGCCAATTCATCGAGGGCGACGTGCAGCACTGGTGGCATCCGCCGGGGGGCAACGGCACGCGCACGCGCTGCTCGGACGACCTCCTGTGGCTGCCGTATGCCGCGGCCACCTATGTCGAACGGACCGGAGACCAATCGCTGCTCGACGAGGTCGTGCCGTTCCTCCAGGCGCCGGCGCTCGAGCCGGAGCAGAGCGAGATGTACAGCCTGCCGTCGGTCTCGGCGGAGGCGGCGCCGCTCTTCGAACACGCGATCCGCGCGATCGATCGCACTCTGAAGTTCGGGGCGCACGGCCTCCCTCTGATGGGTTCGGGCGACTGGAACGACGGGATGAACCGCGTGGGCTACCAGGGACGCGGCGAAAGCGTGTGGCTCGGCTGGTTCCTGACCGTCGTGCTGAGACAGTGGGCGGCGATCTGCGGCCAGCGAGGCGACGGCGCCCGCGCGCAGCACTACAGAAACGAGGCCCGGTGGCTCGCCGGCATGCTGGAGCTGGCCTGGGACGGCAACTGGTATCGACGCGCGTATTTCGACGACGGGACGCCGCTCGGCTCCGCGCAGAACGAGGAGTGCCGAATCGACTCGCTGACGCAGTCGTGGGCCGTCTTCTCGCAGGAAGCGGACCGGCGGCGGACGGCGCGGGCGATGGAAGCGGTGCGGGCCAATCTCGTCCGACGCGACGCCCAGCTGGTGCTGCTGCTGGCGCCCCCCTTCGATCACACGCCGCAGGATCCGGGGTATATCAAGGGCTACGTGCCAGGCGTGCGCGAGAACGGCGGCCAGTACACGCACGCGGCCCTGTGGACCGTCATGGCGCTCGCGGAGCTGGGACTCGGCGACGAGGCGATGGAACTGTTCCACATGGTCAATCCGATCAACCACATGCGATCGCCCGAGGGACTCGAACAGTACCGCGCCGAGCCGTACGTCGTGGCCGCAGACGTCTACGCGCACCCGATGCATCTCGGCCGCGGCGGGTGGACGTGGTACACCGGATCGGCCGGGTGGATGTACCGGGCGGCCGTCGAAGGACTCCTCGGGTTGCGCAGGAGCGGCGCGACGTTCAGCGTGGCGCCGAGTATTCCGGCCATGTGGCCCACGTTTTCGATCCAGTGGACGGTCGGCTCCACCCGGTACCACATCTCGGTGCTCAACCCGCATCATCGCTGCGGCGGCATCCGGTCGGCGGAACTCGATGGCGCTGGAATCGATCCCGATGCGATTCCCGTGCTCGACGACGGCCAGACTCATCACGTCGTGGTGGAGCTCGGCGATCCAAAAGCACGCCCCACGGGATCCCCCGACGAAGCCGCGACAGGATTGTCGCTGCGGTAGCCGCACCTCACGCGCGCTGCCTCTGCCACAATTCCCGCGGCGCGATTCCGACGGCCAGCCCAACCGTGCGTGATTTCCCTCGTTGCGTCTCCGCGTCATCAGGTATTTTGATGGTCGTCGACGCCGGACTCTGATCGGCGAGGGGAGTGCATGACCTCAAAGGTTGACATCGCGCGTGGAGTCGTTCGAGCCTGGGGCCGAATCCTGACCGGACATCGCCCGAATCTGTCGATCGAGATCACCCGCGAGTGCCCTCTGCGCTGCCCGGGCTGTTATGCGTACGGAGAGGCCCATCTCGGCGGAGAGGTGACGTTGCGCGGCTTGTCGGACTATCGAGGCGACGAGCTGGTCCGACGGTTCATGGCTCTGATCGATCGCCGGAAACCGCTGCACGTGTCGATCGTCGGCGGCGAGCCGCTCGTGCGATATCGTGAGCTCGGCACCATTCTGCCGATGCTGGCGTCACGCACCATTCATACGCAGCTTGTCACGAGCGCCGTGCGCCCCCTGCCGGCGGAATGGCGCCGGGTGCCGCGCCTCCAGATCGTCGTGTCCGTCGATGGACTGCCACCCGAACACGACGCGAGGCGGGCGCCGGCCACCTACGATCGGATTCTCGAGCATATTGCGGGTCATCAGATTACCGTCCATTGCACGGTCACCCGCCAGCAGGTCCGTCGCGACGGCTACCTCGAGGAGTTCCTGCGCTTCTGGCAGGCAAACGAGGATACCCGCCTGATCTGGGTGAGCTTGTACACCCCGCAACGGGGCGAGCTGTCGGCAGAGCGGCTGACGGCTGCGGATCGGCTGCGGGTGATCGAAGAGCTTCGCCGACTGCGGCCGGCGGTTCCGAAGCTCGAGATGTTCGACGGCGCGCTGCGGGCGTACGCCCGGCCGCCGGCGTCGCCCGCCGAATGCACCTTCGCGCGCACCACCGAGTGCGTGTCCGCGGACCTGGAACGACGCATCTCGCCGTGCCAGTTCGGGGGGAATCCCGACTGCTCGAACTGTGGCTGCATTGCCTCGGCCAGCTTCGAAGCGATTGCCCGGCATCGCTTGCCGGGCAAGATTCCGGTCGGTCGTATCTTCGACGCCTCGTTGCGCCTCGGGAGCACCGTCGCGCGACTCCAGCGGGCGCACGAGCGGCGCGGCGCGGTAAACGTCTCGGGACCGCTCGGGCGATGAAGGTGACAGGTCTCGTCGAACCCTACAACCAGACATTCCACCTGATTCTCGGCGAGCACGAGAAGACGGACCCTAGTCGAGGACCTGACGTCGCTGTAACGGGCGTTCGAGGTCTGCTCGATTCAGGTTCGGGTCGGCGGTCAGGAGACCTTGGCCGGAAGCCAGCGATTCTGCACCACGACGGCCGCCAGGCGGTCGGCAACGATGCGTGCGAGCGCGACGTCCCAGTCGCTCGCGCGCCGCGACCGCTCGCTGACGACCTCGAGGGCCGACCACACGCGCCCATTGTGGACGACCGGCACGACCATCAGTGAAGTCACGTCCGCCGGCCAGCGAAGGGCGCTCAATTGCTGCACCCGCGCCGGATCGTTGTGGACGAGCGCGACGCGGCCAGGCGTCGGGGGCGGACCCTCGGCACTGCCGAGCGCCGAACCGAAGGGCTGCAGCCCGCTGACGGCGACAAGGCCCGCCCCGACCGGCCCGGACGTCACGAGCGCGGCCCCGTCGGCGCCGACCATCGCGCGCAGCCGATCGAGCAGCTCCGTGACCATCGCGGGGCCGGCAAGCGGGTTCAGCTCCGGGTCGGTGAGGCTCTCGAGCGCCGCCAGCTGCTGCTGTCCATCGTCCACGGCCTGCTGCAGCGCAGCCTGGGCCCGTGTGGCGGCGTCGCGATAATCGTTCCACTCCAGGCGCTGGGCGAGGTCCTTCACGGCCAGGGTGAATCCGTGCGCGTCGGCCTCGGGCAGGGGCCTGAGCTCGAGCTCGACGTGGACGCGCGTCCCGTCCCGTCGCCGGTGCACGGCGGACTGCCGGAGCGATCCCGTCTCGGCCGCCGCGCGCATCATGCCGTTCCAGTCGCCCTCGAACAACGCCGCCACCGGCGTCCCGACGATGTCGGCGGCGGAGTGGCCGTAGAGGCGCTCGGCGCTGCTGCGCCATTCGGTGATCACGCCGCGATCGTTCAGCACGGCGACCGCCATTTCGGTGGCGGTGTCCTCCAGGTGTTGCAGCGCCGCGTCGAGCAGCCGGCCGTGCCGGTCGCGGATCCTCAGATCGGCGACCGTTGCGCCCGCCACCTCGAGCCGCCCCTCGGCTTCAATGAGCCTGGACCGTATCATCGAGACAACGACAGCGACCATGACTCCCTCGGCCCCCATCAGCACTCGGGTGAGCAGATCGACGGGTGCCGGACCTGCGATTCCGACGGCCAGGATCGCGCCAAGCGTCGCCACCACTCCTGGCGCGAACCCCCCATACGCGGCACTTGCCGCGATCGCGACCGGGAAAAGCGTGAATGGTACAGGGTGAAGTGTCGCACCGGTGACAGACCCGGCGAGCGCGGCCGCAGACACGAGGAGCAGCGCAACCGCGTGAGCGGCGCGCTGGCGCCTCTCCTGCGGCGATCGGACGGCGAACATGCGGACCGCGAGCGGTCCGTACGGACGAATCCTGTCCAGCATGGATGGCCCGGGTACAAGATTCCTGCCAGCGGGTTCACCCGGTCGCAACCAACGCTGCGGTGTGCTCTGGTCCGATCCGGGCCACGCCGCCGCTGAGGTCACGTGGCGATCCGCAGGCTGCAGGATGGCGACCGCGCGATCCTGGTTCAGAGGAACAGCAGGATCGTCAGCATCAGCACGTAGCCCGCCACGAAATAACCGAAGAAGACCTGCAGCCGGAAGGCCCTCGACTTCGAACGCCACGCAGCCACCGGGTGGGCACAGGCGGCGAGCGACCGGCCCACGAGAGCGGCCGCGATCGAATTGGAGCGGATGGGCGGCTCCATACCAGCCTTGAGCTGGCAATATCTCTGCCGTATCCGCTGGATTTGGCCGGGCCGTGTTTGGCTGATCGAGCGTAGCAAAGTCAGCGCGTCACCTGAGGATTGTCTGCCGGGCCGCAGGCCGCGGTCTGCTCCCTCAATCCGAGCGGTTCGCGTTCGATCCGAAGAGGGCGGCATGTTGCATTCACGATGTATTCTTTCCGGCGGTCTCATCGGAGCGCTGAAAAGGGGGGGACATGAGTGGTCTGATCGGTCGCGCGCTGGTCGCGGCGGCGCTCGCGGGCGCCGTCCTCGCCGAGCATCCGGCCGCGGTGGTGCAGGCACCCGACTCACCGGTTCGACTGGATCGCGCGACGGTGGTGACAACTTCTGGCGGCCCGCCGATCCTCCTCTACAGCGGGACGAACACGACAGACCAGAACGTCGACGAATACACGGTCATGGCGTTCGTGTTCGACGCTCAGGGCACCCTCAAGGCGCGGCAGATTGCGCCGGCCCGGCGCACGCTCGAGGCGCACACCACGAAGTTCTCGACGCTCGTGCTCGACGGCTCACGCATAGAGCCGACCGATCAGATCGCCGTGGGCGTGAATGGCGTGCAGAATGTCGGGTCGGAGACCTGGTGGCACAGCGATCTGCAGGACCTGGCCGTCGCGGCCGTCCAGCACCCGAAGCTCTGAACGCGGACCGGCCGGCCGCGCCGATGGGTCCAAAGGGCCCGCGCGAGCAGACGCCGGCGACGCGTCGCTCGCGGCGACGTCTCCCGGCCTCGCGCCTCCCTCAGCGGAAGGCGAGTGCCGGCATGCGGCGCGTCTTGAGCGCGCGCGACACATCGGCGGCCGTGCGCGGGTCGATCGGCGCAAGCTCACGCACGCCGGCTCCTTCGAGGACGGCGAGCGGCGCCCCGGCGCGATAGACGATCCGGCTGCGGCCGGCGGTCCGAATGCGCTCCCCGGCGGTGACGATCCCGGTCAGGTTCAACGGATCCGCCGCGCTGACGGTGATCAACCCGTCATCGGCCCGGATGCGCCGGACCTCCCGCAGGCTTTCGACCGCGTCGGGACGCGCGAACTGCTCGCCCGACATTCCCGTGACGAATCGACCGCCGCGAATCTCGCCGCGCGCTTCGAGACGCCGGTAGACCCGAGTGAGCTCGCGCCATGGCGCGGCGTTCGCCTCGCGTGCGAGGAGGCGCCGGAAGACGACGCCGTAGCGGCGGAGCAGCGTCCACGCCTGCAGCTCGACCGCCTCGTCAGGAATCACGTCTCCGCCACCTGCCTCGATGGCCGTCCATCGACCGGCGAAGTTGCTGCGGCGATCGTGCAGGGCCGGCCGGCCTCTCGCCGCCCACACGAGCGCGCGCAGGCCCGAGAACCCATCCGACGTCGCCAGCCCGCAGGCGACCAGCGCGCTGATCGCGTGGCGCAACTGGTCGGCATCGAGTCCACTGGCGGGCGCGAGGTCGCGGAAGAACGACGCGCCCCGCGACCGGAGCACGGACAGGACGGTTCGAGCCGCCTCGCCGAGCGATGGGCTGTCCTCCGTCAGGCGCAGGGTCCTCCAGACGCGCGCGTGCTCGAGCAGGAACAGGGCGATCGGGGTGGCCGGCGTCAGGGTCGGCGGGACGCCCTCCTGGACGGGACCAGGCGAGACGCGCGCCCACCCGGCTTCTCCCGCGAGGCAGATCATGTCGAGCATCGACGGATCGTACCCCTCGATCCGGGCCGGCAGCACCGCGCGTTCCCAGGCGCTCGCCGCGAGCTCGTATCCATCGAGCGCGGAGACGACCTCTCGGAGCCCGTCGAGTCCTGTCAGCCTGCACGACGGCTCGACATGCTGCCACCGGAACAGGAAGCGCATGAAATCCGCCGGACTGACCGGCTCGATCTCGGCGCGAAGCCTGTTCACCGTGTACCGGTGAATGCGCGCGAGGAGCGTCCGGTCGCACCACTCGAGCGCCGTCTCGCCGGGCGTGAACCGTCCGCGCAGCACGACTCCATCCGCCTCGAGCAACAGGAGCGCCGCATCTGCCTCCGCCGAGGGAATGCCAAGCGTCGCAGCCAGCGCCGCCGCGCTGAGGGGACCGGCCAGCGTGAGGCGGCCCCTCAGAATTTCCGTGACCGCTTCACTGCGCGTCCATGATTTCGTGAGTCGCGACGCCGGCGCCTGCAGCGGGGGCCGGACGACCAGGTCCGGATGAATCGCGGCCAGCTCCGGCAGCCGCTCGACCGCGACGATGAGGCGAGGCGAACCCAGGGTCGACGGGCCGACCGTCGCGCACGCGGCGCGGCGCGCCGCGGTCAGTTCTGCGAGCAGTTCCGGCCGTATGCCGTCGAGCTCTGCCGCGGTCAGACATCCTGCGGTCAGCATCGCGTCGTGCAGCTCGTCGGCGTCGCGGGGATCGGGACGCACTTCCTCACGCACGCGGGCAATCGCGTCCGAGTCGAGCGCGCCAAGATCTCCGGCCGGCGCGCGGTCGGCGGCCCGCCTCGACAGAACCGCCTGGCTCCGGCGCTCCTCGAGCGGTGCATCGTCGAGGAAGGCATACGGCCTTGCGTTGAGGATCTCGTGCGCAAGGACCGACGGCTCCGGCGTGTCGCGGGCGACCAGCCGAATTCCGCCGCGATGGATCCGTCCCAGCACGGCGCGGAGCCCTGCGAAGTCCATCGCCTCCTCGAGGCAGTCACGAACGGTCTGTGACACGAGCGGATGATCCGGAACCTGCCGATCGCCCGGAATATTCTCCAGGCAGGCGGCGGCGTCCGGAAACACGGCTGCCATCAGGTCGTCGGCCTGCATGCGCTGGATCTGGGCCGCTACCCTCCGCCCCCCTCGCGCGCGCGGTACGGCCAGCGAGATGGTCGTGTTCCAGCGCCATCGCGTCTTGAACACCGGTGCGTCCAGAAAGGCCTGGACGAGCACGTCCCGCGTCGTCTCGGGATGCAGATAGCGGAAGACGTCCGAGAGCGGAAACGAATGCTGCGGTCCGAGCGAGAGCATCAGCGCGTCTTCGGTGGCTGCCGCCTGCAGCTCGAAGTTGAACTGGCGGCAGAAGCGCTTGCGCAGGGCGAGGCCCCACGCCTTGTTGATGCGACTCCCGAACGGCGCATGCAGCACGAGCTGCATGCCGCCGGACTCGTCGAAGAAGCGCTCGAGCACGAGCGCGTCCTGCGACGGGACGACGCCGAGCGCTCGACGGCCTTCCGCGAGATACGACACGGCCTGATCGGCGGCGTCCTTGTCGAGCGCGGCTTCTGCCACCAGCCAGTCGATCGCGCGCGGGCCCGACCCGGGACCGTCGAGATGCCGATCGATCTCGGCCCGAAGGTCGCTGACGGCGCGCGAGAGCTCGTCGCTGCGTGCCGGAGCCTCGCCCAGCCAGAACGGAATGGTCGGAGGCGCTCCCTTCGCATCGGCGACACGGACGTCGCCGCCGGCCACCTGCAGGATGCGCCAGGACGCGTTGCCCAGCTGGAAGATGTCGCCCGCATGGCTCTCGATGGCGAAGTCCTCGTTGAGCGTGCCGATGAACGTGTCGTCCGGATCCAGGACCACGCGATAGTCCGCGATCTCGGGGATGGCGCCTCCCGACGTCTGCGCGAGAAGCCTCGCCCCGCGGCGTCCGCGGACCGTCCTGTTGACTTCGTCCCGGTGCAGCAGTGCCGCGCGGCGGCCGCGCCGGGTGGCAAAGCCGTCGGCCGTCATGCGCAGCACGCTGTCGAACACGGCGCGGTCGAGCGCGCGGTACGGCCATGCACGCGTCACCAGGGCGAACAGCGCGTCCTCCGGATAGTCGCGGCATGCACACTCGGCGACGATCTGCTGCGCCAGCACGTCGAGCGGCGCGTCATGGGAGACGATGGCGTCGAGCAGACCGGACCGGACCGACCGCAGCAGCGCCGCGCATTCCACGAGATCGTCGCGCGACACCGGAAACACGCGGCCCTTCGGTGTTCCGGCAATCGTGTGGCCCGAGCGTCCGACCCGCTGCAGGAGCGTCGCGATCCGGTGGGGCGACCCGATCTGGCAGACGAGGTCGACGTGACCGATGTCGATGCCGAGCTCGAGTGAGGCCGTGGCGACCAGCGCCTGCAGCTGGCCTGACCTCAGGCGCGCTTCGGCGGCGAGCCGCTTCTCCTTCGACAGGCTGCCATGATGCGCCGTCACCGCGTCGTCGCCGAGCCGTTCGCTCAGATGCCGGGCCAGCCGCTCGGCAAGACGGCGGGTGTTCACGAAGATCAGCGTGGTCCGATGCGCCCTGACGAGCGCCGCCAGCCGATCGTAGTACTCCCCCCAGACCTCGTGAGACATCACCGCGTCGAGCGGAGAGCGCGGCATCTCGATGCCGAGATCCAATTGGCGCCGGTGGCCGACATCGACAATGGCGCAGCGCGCCGCATCGCCGGCCGTGAGGAATCCGGCGACCTCTTCGATGGGCGTCTGCGTGGCGGACAGCCCGATACGCTGCACCGGGCTCTCCGCAACGGCTGCGAGCCGCTCGAGCGTCAACGCGAGGTGGGCGCCCCGGCGCGAGCCGATGACCGCGTGGATCTCGTCGACGATCACCGTGCGAACCGTGCGCAGCATGTGGCGACTGCGGTCCGACGTGAGGAGCAGGTACAGCGATTCCGGCGTCGTCACCAGGATGTGCGGGGGCTTCCGCAACATCGCGACCCGCTCTGCCTGGGTGGTGTCGCCCGTTCGCACGGCGGCTGTGATCCGCGGCGCGCGCAGGCCGGCCTCGCCCGCCAGTCGTTGAATGCCGGCGCACGGCTCGGCCAGGTTCTTGTGAATGTCCGCGCTGAGCGCCTTGAGCGGCGACACGTACAGGACGCGGACCTCATCCGGCAACGCCCTCGTGCAGCCCTCTTCGAGCAGCGCGTTGATGGCCGTCAGGAAGGCCCCCAGCGTCTTGCCGGAACCCGTGGGCGCGGCGATGACCGTGTGCCGGCCGGCGGCGATCGACTCCCAGCCGCGCACCTGCGCGGACGTCGGCTCGCCCACTTCGGTCGCGAACCATCGGCGGACAACGGGCTGGAACCCAGCGAAGGCCATTGAACGATCCCGCGAACAGAAGAAGAACCGATCATACCGCGCCCAGCCGGCGGACCGCGGGCACGCCGAGCATGCGGGGCCGGCCAGACACGCCGACGAAGCCATCGGGCCTGCCCGCCGGGCCGGTTGCGACCGACGCCTGGTAACGGATGGCACTGACGTGACGGTGAACCCGGAGCGTGCGGTCCAGGAGAGCTGGATTCGACTCGGCCGGACCGGAGGGAGATCGTGCTGCGGGCTGATGGCGGTGCGCTCGCGGGGGCATCACGGTTCGTGCGAGGTGTCGGGGCCGTCGCTGCACCGCCTGCCTCGCCACTGCCCAGGTTCAGACTACTCACGACGCGAACCCGACATGTTGACGGTCGCGCTTCATCCGGGCGACGATTAGGGTCAATGCCGTTCGGAAATGTTCGGAAGCCCGATCGATGGCCTGCAGCAGGGGCCGTTGGCGGGCCAGCCGGTGGCTACGGGGGCGGCCGCCGCATGGCGGCGAGGCGTGTGGCCGGCGCTGGGCCGCGAAGCCGTTCGAAGGGAGCCGATCCCGATCGCCTGACCGCGCGAAGCGCCTGCGGCCTGGCGAGCGAGCGGAGCGAGTCGAGCCGCGCGAGCGGGGGTGGGGCCCCGCGAGCAGGAGACGAAGACCCGGGGGATCAGGCCCGCTCACGGAGCTGGCCGGCCAGCCGCCTGTCGCGTCCTCGCAGCGCCGTCCGGCGACCGGAGCCGGATGCGCCGTCGAGCACCGTCCACACGGCCGTCTTCGAGAGCGGCCGCACAATTTCCGAAAGGCATTCCGATTAGGGTCCGGTCGCGACGTGAAGGCATTCGACCGCGACAACCACACAGCGTAGAGGTCAACATCAACATGGACAACGAAATGAAGTGCCCGGTTTCGGGCGGAACGCAGAAGGGCATGTCGAACCGGGACTGGTGGCCGAATCAGCTGGACCTGAAGATTCTCCAGCAGACCCGCCCCTCGGCCGATCCCATGGGCAAGGAGTTCCGCTACGCCGAGGAGTTCAAGACCCTCGATCTCAATGCCCTGAAGAAGGACATCGAGACCTTGATGACGACGTCGCAGGAC
This sequence comes from uncultured Acidobacteriota bacterium, assembly GCA_963840225.1. Lineage (GTDB taxonomy): Bacteria > Acidobacteriota > Vicinamibacteria > Vicinamibacterales > CAVVIG01 > JBLMXQ01. The sequence goes on along the minus strand of CAWIYH010000002.1, from coordinate 101,616 downwards.
TGGTGGCCGGCCGACTACGGCCACTACGGGCCGCTCTTCATCCGGATGGCATGGCACAGTGCGGGGACGTACCGTATCAACGACGGCCGCGGAGGGGCCGGAGCCGGAATGCAGCGTTTTGCGCCCCTCAACAGCTGGCCCGACAACGCAAACCTCGACAAGGCGCGCAGGCTGCTCTGGCCGATCAAGCAGAAGTACGGCCGGAAGATCTCCTGGGCCGACCTGATGATCTTCGCCGGCAACTGCGCCCTGGAGTCGATGGGGTTCAAGACGTTCGGTTTTGGCGGCGGACGCGAGGATGTCTGGGAACCAGACGAGACCTACTGGGGGGCCGAGCGCACGTGGCTGGCAGACGAGCGCTACAGCGGCGACCGGAACCTCGCCAATCCTCTCGCGGCCGTCCAGATGGGCCTCATCTACGTGAACCCTGAGGGGCCCAACGGCAACCCCGATCCGCTCGCCGCCGCCAGCGACATTCGAGAGACGTTCCGCCGCATGGCGATGAACGACGAGGAGACGGTGGCGCTGATCGCCGGCGGACACTCGTTCGGCAAGACCCACGGCGCAGGCCCTGCGACCAGCGTCGGCCCCGAACCCGAGGCGGCCCCCATGGAGGCCCAGGGCCTCGGCTGGAAGAACAGCTATGGGACCGGCATGGGGGCCGACTGCATCACCAGCGGCCTCGAGGTCACGTGGGCCACCACGCCGACCACATGGAGCCACAGCTTTTTCGCCAACCTCTTCGGCTACGAGTGGGAGTTGACCAAGAGCCCGGCCGGTGCTCACCAGTGGAGGCCGAAGGACGGCGCGGGTGAAGGCACGGTCCCGCACGCGTACGACCCGTCGAAGACGATCGCCCCGGCGATGCTGACGACGGACCTCGCGCTGCGTTTCGACCCGGCCTACGAGACGATCTCGCGGCGCTTCTACGAGAACCCGGACGCGTTCGCGGACGCGTTCGCCCGCGCGTGGTTCAAGCTGACGCACCGCGACATGGGGCCCCTCTCGCGGTACCTGGGTCCCCTGGTCCCGGCGGAGCCGCAGCTGTGGCAGGACCCGGTCCCCGCCGTGACGCACGAACTGGTCGGCGCGAAGGACATCGCCGCCCTCAAGGAGAGAATCCTCGCCTCGGGACTGTCCATCTCCCAGCTGGTCTCGACCGCCTGGGCGTCGGCGGCGACGTTCCGCGGCACCGACAAGCGCGGAGGCGCCAACGGGGCGCGCGTTCGCCTCGCGCCGCAGAAGGATTGGGACGTCAACAATCCTGGCGAGCTGTCGAAGGTGCTGCAGACCCTGGAGGGGATCCGGACGGGGTTCAACGGCGCGCAGGCCGGCGGGAAGAAGGCGGTCTCGCTTGCCGACCTCATCGTGCTGGGCGGCTGCGCCGCCGTTGAGCGGGCGGCCAGGAACGCCGGACACGACGTTCAGGTCCCCTTCGCGGCGGGACGTACGGATGCCTCGCAGGAGCAGACCGACGTCGAGGCCTTCGCCGTGCTCGAGCCGACGGCGGACGGGTTCCGCAACTACGTCGGACACGGACACGAGCGACCTTCCGAGCAACAGCTGATCGATCGGGCGACCTTGCTGAACCTGAACGCTCCCGAGATGACGGTGCTCGTGGGCGGCCTGCGCGTGCTGAACGCGAATCACCGGCAGTCTCCTGTCGGCGTCTTCACCAGGCGGCCCGAGACGTTGACCAACGACTTCTTCGTCAACCTGCTCGACATGGGCACGACGTGGCAACCGACGTCGGACGCCGGGGCGACCTTCGAGGGCCGAGATGGCAAGACGGGCGCGCTCAAGTGGACCGGCAGCCGCGTCGACCTCGTCTTCGGCTCGAACTCGCAGCTGCGTGCGATCGCCGAAGTCTACGCCTGCCAGGACGCGCACGAGAAGTTCGTTCGCGACTTCGTTGCGGCGTGGGACAAGGTCATGAATCTGGATCGCTTCGACCTTGCCTGACCTCAACGTGCACGCCGACCGGTTTGCCCGAGTGCATAAAGGCCTGTTCGGTCCGGCCTTGAAATGACTTCGCGCGGTGTCGCCTATAGAGTGTGATGCCCGCTGTACGCCACGTGCGTCCTGCAGTGGCCGTGTTGACGATGTTCTTGATGGCCGGCTGCGGGGGCCACGACACCATGGGGATGCCTCCGCCCAGCCCAACCCCGGCCGTGACGGCAAGCGCCTATATCCTGCCTGACGCCGCCTCGCTGGATGACCGGGCGTTCGGCGACGAGCCGATCGTCATCTTCAAGGGCGAGCGCCTGCGCTGGGTCAACGCGGACACACTCACGCACCTCGTCGTCGCCGACTCGCCGGATGCGACCGATTTCCGCCAGACCGACGAGCTGCCCCCGGGCGGCGAGCGGTCGTTCAGCATGAACAGGCTGGGGACCACCAGAATCCACTGTGCCATTCACCCCGACATGACCGGCACCCTGATTGTCCGCGAACGCTAGAGACGTGCGAGGTCGAGCGTCGTGCCACCGTCTTTCATCGTGCCGCCATATCGACCGAGCACGACGCCATGGTCGCCGCCGTCAATGAACGTGCTCGGCACAGCGGTGAAGTTGTCCATTGAGCGTTGGCCGGATGTGAGCAACACCTTGGGGAGTGCCGTCAGCGTCGTCGAGGACGATCGGTTGGAACCGAGGCGCGTCGAAGTCGATCCCGAGGCGATCCGCCGTCTCCCGGTTGAAGCACGGATAAGTGCGACAGGCTGTCAGACAGCCTCGTTCTTGCGCGAAACATCTCTTGCGAGATTCGCGACGGCACGCACCAGATCAGCGGGCTCGACGGGTTTGGCCACGTGCGCGTCGTAGCCCGCGGCGATCGCCTGGTCGCGGTCGCTGGGACTCGCATACGCCGTGACGGCGATCGCGGGAAGACGCCCTTCGTGCCGCTCGCGCTCGCGCGCACGTACCCTGCGAATGAGTGAGTACCCGTCTTCATTCGGCATCCGGAGATCGGCGAGCAGCAGGTCAGGCCTGCGCTGGCTGATCGCGTCGAGCGCCTCGGTCGCGGACGAGACCGTGCGTGCGATCGCCCCGCGGGATTCGAGCAGAAGCGCCAACAAGTCCCGAACGTCGGCATCGTCATCGACGACGAGGATCTCGATCGGTGGCAACAACCCGGGCGCGTCGGCCTGGGATGCGCTCGTCTTCTTGGGTCCGGGCGCAAACGAACCGATTGACAGAGGGAGCGTCACGGTAAACGTGCTGCCACGGCCCTCGCCGGGACTCTCGGCCACGACGGTGCCGCCATGCGCTTGAACCATCTCCCGAACTATCGCGAGACCGAGGCCGAGGCCCGTTCGCGATCGCCGGGTCGGGCCGTCCGCTTGGCTGAACCGGTCGAAGACGTACGGAAGGAAGTCCGTGCCAATGCCTTGCCCGTCATCCGTGATCTGGACTCGTACGTGCGCGTCCTCCTCCGTACACCGAATGGCTACCCGTCCGCCCCGATCGCTGAATTTGATCGCGTTCGACAACAGATTCCAGAAGACCTGCTGGAGCCGGCCGCCGTCGGCGACGATCGGCACCGGTGGGACCACCGCATCGATCGCCATGCCCTTTTCTTCAGCGCCTGGGCCGAGCGCGTCAACCGCAGTGTTCACGATGGTCGCGAGATTCAGCTCTTCGAGGTTCAGTTCGAGCTTGCCGGCCAGGACACGAGACAGATCCAGCAGTGACTCGACCAGCCGTGCCTGGGCGTGGGCGTTGCGCTGAATCGCATCGAGGGCGTGGCTGGCACGTTCGGGCGGCAGCACGCCCGAGTTCAGCAGGTGGGCATACCCGAGGATCGCATTCAGCGGCGTCCGCAGCTCGTGTGAGAGCACCGCAAGGAACTCATCCTTCAGCCGGCTGGCTCGCTCCATCTCTTCTCGCGCGGCCTGCTCGCGCGCAAGCACCCGGGCGCGCTCGGTGATATCGACACAGACGCCGATCATCTTTTCCGGCCGGCCCTCCTCATCGCAGACGACCTGACCGACGCTTTCAACAGAGCGCACCGTACCATCGGACCGCACGATTCGATATTCGACGTGATGATCGCGGCGCTGTTCGAACGCGGTGCGGATGGCCGCGACGACGCGATCGCGATCCTCGGGGTAGATCTCGTTGCGAAAGGCCTCGAACGTTCCGGGGAAGCGCCCGGGAGTGAACCCATGCATCTCTTCGAGTGCTTCCGACCATCGCACCTGGCCGGTCCCGACGGTATACTGCCACGTGCCCATCCGGCCCGCGCGCAGGGCTGCCTGAAGCTGTTGCACCGCAATCTCAGTCTCACGACGGGCAGCGCGCTCCGCCTCGAGAAGCGCCGCCTTTTCTGCTTCGATCCGCTTACGTGCGGTGATATCCCGCGCGATCTTCGACACGCCAACCACGGCGCCGGTGTCGTCAAGGACCGGCGACACGGTGATCGACACGGCGAGTCTGGTGCCATCCTTGCGGCGGCGGACCGTTTCGACATGCTCGACGCGCTCGCCCCGCCGGATTCGCTGGAGGACCTCCTCCTCCTCGTCCCAGCGATCTTCAGAGACGATCAGCCGAATGGACTGGCCGATGGTTTCCCCGGCGGCGTAGCCGTACATCTGTTCGGCCGCATGGTTCCACGCCGTGATCGTGCCGTCCAAGTCGATGCTGAGGATGGCATCCTCAGACGACTCGACGATCGCGGCCAACTCACGCGACACGCGTGCGCGCGCGCCCCGTTCGCGCTCAATCTGTCGTCGCTCCGTGATGTCCCGAAACACCATCACCGCGCCCATCAGCCGTCCATCTGCGGTACGAACGGGCGCCGCGCTGTCGTCGATCGGGATTTCGCGGCCGTCTCTCGAGATGAGCACCGTGTGGTTGGCGAGGCCGGCCACCACGCCTTCGCGGAGCACGCGTTCCACAGGATTGGAAGCGGGTTGACGGCTCGTCTCGTTGACGATCACCAACACTTCCTGGAGCGGCCGATCGAGGGCTTCGGCCAGGCGCCACCCCGTCAACGCCTCGGCGACGGGATTCAACTGCGTGATGCGCCCGTGCTCATCGGTGGCGAGGACCGCATCGCCAATGCTCGCAATCGTGATGCGGAGTCGCTCCTCCGATTCGCGCAACGCGACCGCCACCTGCTCTGCGGCAGCGCGAGCGGCCCGTTCCGCCTCTGCGAGGCGCCCGGTTTCGAGCCGTGCCAGCCGCTCGCGCTCCAACGCGGTCTCTCGTTCCCGGTCCGCTCGACGCCGCTCGCTGACGTCCCGGAACACCATGATGACGCCGGCCATCCCACCGTCGTCGCGTCTGATGGGCGCGGCGCTGTCGTCGATGGGGATCTCGTGGCCGTCTCGTGAGACGAGCACGGTGTGATTCGCCAACCCGACGACGACACCTTCTTGCAGGGCCCGACCGACGGGGCTGGGGACCGGCACGCGCGTCTGTTCGTTGACGATGACGAACACGTCGTGCAACGGCCGTCCAACCGCGTCATCCTCGCTCCAACCGGTGAGGGCCTGCGCAACGGGATTCAGCCGCGTGACTCGTCCACCGGTATCGGTCGCCATGACCGCATCGCCGATGCTCGTGAGCGTGACTCGGAGTCGTTCGGCAGTTTCCGCGGTCCGCCGTCGCTCCACGCCGACACGCCGCGTGAGGAAGAACAGCCCGGCCACCGCAAGCAACGCCAACCCGGTGGTGACGAATCCCGTTAGGAGGCTCGACCGGTAGCTTTGTATGGCCTGGGCAGTCCTGACCGACAGCAGGGCATCCTCGCGCGCGTCCATGCGCGCCACGATGGATCGCATCTCGTCCATCGTCGGTTTGCCTGTGCCGGTCTCCACAACGGCTTGAGCCGCCGCAAGACCGGATTCCCGACGCCGATGGATCGCCTCGGCCAGGTCCGCCAACTTTGAGTCCGCTGCAGCCGACAACCGATCCAGGTCGCCTTGCTGCTCGCGGTTATCGGCGGTCAACGCGCGCGCCTGGGCGATGCTCGCGCTGATGGCCGTCCGCGCGCGCTCGTACGGCCCCAGATAGCTGGCGGTTCCCGTGATGATGAATCCGCGCCCGCCGGTTTCCGCGTCTACGGCCGTCGTGAGGATCTGGTGCAACGCATCCTTGACCGCATGAGTGTGCGCGACGGCTTCGCCCGTCGTGTACACATTGCGAATGTTCAACGTGTTCACGAAGCGGGCGGCGATGAGCAGGACGATGATTCCCGCGAAACTGACCAACAGTCCCGGCGTCACGGTCCGCGGCGATCCCGTTTCTCGGGCGGTCTTCAAGCGTCGGCCTCCGTTGCACCAATCGCGGACACTGCGGGCTCGAAAAAGCCCGTTGAGTGAGGATGACGATGGCAGGCGCTACGGTACCCACCCAGCTCGTCGGTAGCAATTGGGTCTTCGTGGCTGTCAGGTACGACCTTGGTGTCGAAGCACTACGACTTTGGTCGAATTCGCCTCGCTGACTCCCGAGGGAATGCGCAGAGCGCCGGGGCACCCTAGGGTTTCTGCTGGCCCGCACCAAGCTTCGCGTTCATCGTGACCAGATCGGCGACCGAGGCTGCGCGCATCTTCTCCATGACCTGGCCCCGGTGGACTTTGACGGTCGCTTCCGTGACACCAAGATCGGCAGCGATCTGCTTGTTGGGAAGGCCGGCGACGACACGCGCCAACACCTCGCGCTCGCGGGGCGACAGGGATTCGAACCGCTGCTGGAGATCCGATAGATCCGCGCGTGCGCGCCGCATGTGCCGATCGAGATCGATCGCGCGCTGGATGGCATCGAGCAAGTCCTGCTCGCGGAACGGCTTCGTCAGAAACTCCACGGCTCCGCCCTTGATCGCTTGGACGGCCATCGGGATGTCACCGTGACCGGTGATGAACACGATGGGGCGTGGCGCCTTGATCCTGGCCATCTCCCGTTGGAGATCCAGACCACTCATGCCCGGAAGGCGGACGTCGAGGACCAGACAACCGGGGGCATCTGCCTGCGGACTGTCGAGATAACCCTGTGCGGCCGTGAAACCTTCCACGTGGAATCCAACCGAGCGCAAGAGGTTCATCAGCGACCGCCGCACCGAGGCGTCGTCGTCCACGACGTAGACGACCGGTTGCGGGTCGGCCATCACGCCTCCTCGACCGCGATCGGCAGCGTGAATTGCACGGTGACCCCTGGACCCTCGTGCTCGACCGCCCACAGGTGGCCCCGGTGTCCTTCGATGATGGAGCGGCAGATCGCCAGACCCATACCGAGGCCGTGAGCCTTGGTCGTGTAGAACGGGTCGAAGACTCGATCGCGCAGGTCAGGGGCAATGCCCACGCCGGAGTCCTGCACGGCCAGGAGCACGGCGGACGATCCGCCGCGCGTCGAGCGAAGAGCCAGCTCTCGCGGCCGATCGTCGATCCCGCTCATCGCTTCGAGCGCATTCACGATGAGATTGAGCAGCACTTGTTGGACCTGAATCCGGTCACCGAGCACGTCCGGAAGATCCGGCGCCAGCGTGGTGCGAATCCGTGCGCCGAAGTGCGCAATCTCGCCCGTCACAAGCGCTGCCGTCTCCCGAACGAGATCGTTGGGATCGAATGGCGCTTTGACAGAGGGCTTGTTTGCCAGCGACGAACGAATGCGCGCGATGACGTGGCTGGCGCGATTCGCGTCCGCGATCATGTGCCGCACGCTTTCGCGGGCCTCATCGAGCTCGGGGGGGCGCCCCTGAAGCCACCGCAGGCATGCGGCACCGTCGTTCACGATCGCCGCGAGTGGCTGATTCATCTCGTGCGCGATCGACGAGGCCAGTTCACCCCACGTCACGACGCGGGCGATGTGGATCCGCTCGGCCTCCGCCCTGCGCAGTTGTTCTTTGGCCGCGGCCACCTGCTGCTCCGCCGTCTTTCGCTCGGAAATATCGCGGATGGCCGTCACCACCAACGTCCCCTCGTCCGTGTGGAGTGGGCTCAGACTGATTTCAACCGGGACCTCGCTCCCGTCCTTCCGGACGGCATACAGCTCGAGGCCCGCGCCCATCGGTCGTGTATGCGCATGCTGCGCGTAATCACGGCGGTGTGACACGTGGACGGACCGGAAACGCTCGGGCAGCAGCATCTCCACCGGACAACCGAGCAAGTTGTCGCGCTGATACCCGAACAATCGCTCGACTTCGGCGTTGACCAGGACGATGTGGCCGACGTGATCGACGATGACCATGGCATCAGGCGCCGCCTCCAGGAGATCCCGAAGCTTCTTCTCCGCCCGTTTACTTTCGCTGACGTCGCGTGCGATGGTCGATGCACCGATGAGGACCCCGCCGGTGTCGCGAATGGGCGAGATCTTGATCGACACGTCGACGCGCTGCCCCGCTTTCGTGACCCGCTCGGTCTCAAAGTCACCGATGGCTTCACCACGTTTCAGCGCCTCCAGAAATCCTGGCACTTCATCGGCGCGATCGGTCGGCACCAGCACGCTCATCGGCCGACCGATCATCTCGGCCGCAGAGTATCCATAGAGTCGCTCGGCGCCTGGATTCCAACTGGTCACGATGCCGTCAAGGGTCTTCCCGACGATGGCATCGTTCGAAGATTCGACGATCGCTGCGAGCAGCTGAGCCTGGTCCGCGACCGCCTGCGCGCGGACGTTGGCAACGACGAGGTGTTCGTTGGCCTCCCGCAGTCTCTCCGTCAACACCTCGAGTTCGGCACGGGGCGGGCCTGTCTCTTCGCGCTCCAGCATCGCGGCTTCGCGATCCGTGGCGCGCGCCTCGCGAGCGGCGACGGCACCCTCTCGCGAACCCGACTCCCCTTCTCCTGACGCACGCGGCTCCGGTGTCGCTCGCCTCGGCGTCGATGTCGTATCCCCGCTACCCATGACACTCCCGGTTCGGACTACCGCGTCTTCCGCCGCGTGTTGCGGGTCGCGCCCTGAGGGTTCCGCCCGATGGCGAGCGGGCTGCCCTTGAGGAGCCCTTCATAGTTCTTGAGGACGTCGCCGATCACGATCCCGTCGTCGGTGATGTCGTAGAGACGAAACTCCATCGCGTGCGCGCTCCCGCGGAGTTTGATGACACTCATGATGCGTTTCAATTGTCCAGACAGCTCGACGTACCGTTGCATGATAATGGCGTCGGTCAGAAACGCCGTTCCGTGCGGGCTGAAACGGAGCTCGGTGTAGGTGTCCTCCAGCTCCGCCGTCATCACGACCGTGACGTCCATGCCCGTCAAGAGCGTCACCATGCGGTACAGCGATTCGCGAAAATCTTCGCGGAACGTGGGCGCCAGGGCCAGCTCGAATCCCGACAGTGAATCAATGACCACGCGTTTGGCCTTCAATCGGTGAATGAGCGTGGTCAGGTCGTAGAGTGTTTCGTCAATCGACAGATCGAGCGGCCGGGTGTGGATCAAGCCGATCTGACCGCCACGAACGAAGTCGTCAAAAGTCTTGACGACGACTTGCGAATATTCGTCGGGACGCTTTTCGAACACCGCGATGACGCCCGATTCACCGCTGGCGGCGCCCTTCGTAATGAATTCCGTGGCCAGAATCGTCTTGCCGGACCCGGAGGGGCCGGCCACCAGGATGGAGAATCCCGCCGGCACACCGCCGCCGAGCATTTCGTCGAGGCGGTGGATGCCGGTCGAGAGCCGTTTCTCCGCTCGCCGCCGCGTGCCCGGTGCCTCCGGCGGTGGCTGTTGTCCGGGGCCGGCGCCGACGATCATGCGTGGGAACACCTGGAGTCCATCGTTCGTGATGCGAAACGTGTGGAGTCCCGGGATCTGCGCCTGGCCTCGCATCTTCACAACTTGCATCTTGCGGACCACGGAATTGCGATCGATCGCCTGATAGAGCCAGAACAGGCCATCCGCGACGGTGAAGACCGGGTTGTGCTCCGCCTCCGCGCGTTGGTACTCCCCGACGAGAAAGCTCGTGGTCTCCCAGCCCGTCAGCCGCAGGGCCAGTTCCTGCACGAAGTCCTCCAGCGTGAGGGGGCTCGCCTTCGCGTGGTTCGCCGCGTGCGCGATGGATCGAAACGAATCAACCATGACGATGGCCGGTGATGTGCGTTCGACTTCCTCGGTGATGCGCTGCAAGACGGCCGCGAGACCGCCGGCGCGCGCTTCTTGCGCGAGATTGACGAATCGAATTGAATCGTCGATCTTCGCAAGATCGAAGAAGGTGAACTGCTGCTGATAGCGCAGCATCTTGAGCGCAGGCTCGCCCAAGACCGTGAAGTACACGGCGCGCCGCTCTGGTCCCGCACTCGCGAACATGATCTGCTGCGACAGCGTCGTCTTTCCGGCGCCTGGTCCACCGGCAATCAAGTTGAACGAAAACTCGGGCAACCCACCGCCCAGGACGTCGTCCAGACCCGGCACGCCCGTGGGCAGCCGACGAAGAGAGACCTTGCCGGTCATTGCGTGTCCGCCTCCCCATACTCGTCCAAGAACCACGTCGGCCACGCCGCACGCAAGAGACGTGAGGTGAGCCCGTCACCGATGAGGACGACGAGCAACCCGGCGAGGTTGGCCAGCACGCCAGCTCCGGCAGCAGCCGCCGTGGGCGGATCCTGGCGTGCCAGACAGCGCTCGATGTGGCCGAACGGGTGTTCGATGTCCTGCCGCTCTGGCGCCTGCGGCAGCCAGGGATGTTCGCGCTGCGCGAGATGCGCGGCGCGCGTCATCAGCGCCTCGATGCCACGTTGCCCAATGACCGGAGCGCAGGCGCGAGCCAGGTCGTCATACGCGCGGCGAGCGGCTGCGGCGAGCTCGCCGGCGTCGGCATCTGATCCGACATAGCTTCTCAATCCTCGTCGGGTGAGCTGTTGCAACGCCGGAGGTCCAAGTGCGGTCATGCCCGAAACTCTCGGCTCCGCGAGTGCGCGCAGGCCTGCGTTCCCCATCCCGGCACCGACTCAGTTCCCGTCCCGTCGCATGCGTCGCTGCCGAGCCTGCGCGTCTGCTGTCGCGGAACCGTCATCTCTCATCCTCGGCTGGGCGGCGGGCAGCTTTCCCGGGAGCGGCCGATTCAGCTTGACTCAGTATAAGGTGGACGGCGGCGACCCAGGTGTCGGCGGCGCCCGCACGACGCGCGTCAGCGACTCGATGTCGTCGAGTACCGGAATCACGATGGACACCAAGGGCGTTCGCAAATCTAGACCATGTATGCCGTGTCCGACCCGTGCGTGGGATAGGCCCAGAGCATGGACTTGAACTGATCCGTCGTCACTCCGGCGCGCATCGCGAGCGCGAACAGGTTGATCGTTTCGTCCGCGTGCGGCCCCAGAAGGTGAGCCCCGAGGATTCGGTTCGTCCCGGTCTCGATCAGCACCTTGAACGCCGAATGGGCCTCGCCGAGCCGGCGCGACGAGTACCACGTCGAGGTGTCTTCGTGCCGGACCGTGAACGCGATCCCCTTGGCGCGGGCTTCCTCTTCGGTCAACCCCACCCGCGCGAGCAGCGGCGTCGTGAACACGACGCTGGGTACCACCCGATAGTCGGCGACTGGGCGGCCGCTTTCGAGCAGGTTCTCGGCCACAATCCGGCCCTCGTGCCCGGCAACGGGCGTCAATGCTGGTCCGTCGGTCGCCGCACAATCGCCAGCCGCCCACACGACCGGATTGGAGACGCTCTGCAGATGCTCGGTGACCAGCACGCCGGCCGCCGAACGCGCGACGCCTCCGGCGTCCAGGACGAGGTCGTCCAGGTCCGGGACGCGGCCTCCGCCGTGAACGACGAGGTCGACGGTGACCGCCTCCGACGCCGAATCGCCGACAGTCACACGATGCCGATGTCCGGTGCGCTCGACGGCACGCACGGCGGTACCAAGACGCACGTCGATGCCGGCCGCGCGCGTCGCGGCCACGAGCCGATCGACGAGATCAGGATCGAACTGGCTCAACGGACGCGGGCCACGGTGGAAGATCGTCACACGCGCGCCGGCTCGTGCCGCCACGTGTGCGAACTCGAACGAGATGTATCCGCCGCCGACAAACGCCAGCGACTCCGGAAGAGAGGGGAGCTCGAGGAACTCGTCGCTCGTGACGAGATGCTCGCGTCCCGCGATCGCGAGGTCCACTGGCCGCGCACCGGCGGCGATCACAATGGCCCGCGCCGCCTCCAGTGTCAGGTCGCCCATGGCGAGACGAGCAGGGCCGACGAATCGTGCGACGCCGTCGAACGTTTCGATGCCTGCTCGTGCCAGGCTGGCCTTCCGACGTTCCGGGTACGGATCGGTGAACGTCCGTTTGAACCGCATCAAGTCGGCCCAGTCGATGGAGACCCCGTTCGCACGGACGCCTTTGCCCGCGAGCGCATGTGCCGCGTCGACAGCGGCCGCCGCGGCCACCAGGACCTTCTTCGGATCGCAGCCGCGGAGTGCGCACGTGCCGCCAAAGGGACGCTTGTCGATCATGGCGACCGTCCACCCCGCGGAACGGCAGCGCGCTGCGACGGTCCCCGCCGCCGAACCCGAACCGACCACGACGAGATCGAATGTGCGCGTCATTTGCGGCATCTGTCCTCAATAGCCGGATTGCGAAGGCGATCCATTCTGCGGACGAGCGCTCCGACGTCGGTCCTGCAGGACTTCAAGCAGCGCGGCCTGGCCGATGCGGGCCGGCGCAGCATCCGGATCATCGATCCAGTCCGTCTGCGCGCGGTCTCCTGATGTCGGCTCCTTGCCATTCCCGGGGCTGTCGTCCAATGCGAGTCGAGGGTCGACTCATCCGGAGGGAGACTTGTCTGGGGCAGTTCAGGTCGTCGATCGGCATGTGCGCGGTGGCCGTCGGATTCGCGCGGGACCCCTTCATGCGGCTCAACGATTGGCCGTGTATTGCGCTGGCTCGAAGAGCTCGACTGGATTCCCGTCGGGATCTTCGACCTGGATCTGTCGGCCGACGGGACCAGCCTCCATCCGGTTGCGAAACGTCACCGCCGCGTTCTTCAGCGCGTCGATCTGCGCCGGCAGATCTGCCACGCGCAGGACCAGTCGATTCCATCCGCCTGGCTGCTGGGATTCGCCTCCGGGCATCGGCCGAGATCCCGATGCGCCCGGCCCGCTGAGCAGCAGCCTGAAATTTCCGAGCGACACACTGGCAAAGGCGGGAAGTTGCTGATGTTCCAGCGTGAAGCCGAGATGGTCCGTGTAGAAGGCCGCCGCCCGCGCGACATCCGTCACCTGATAGCGCACCCCGTGCACGCTGAAGATGCCAACTGGCCGTGCCTCGTTCATCACACGCGCCTCCCTTCGTTCCACTGCGACACCACCGATGGTGAGCGCCAATTGAGTTAGATCAAGGCGATATCGAGTTCGCGAAGGCGAGCAGGGTCTCCAATGACCTCGAGACGCGTGACCTTGGTGTTCGCGAAGGCAAAAGTCAATGCCCGGGACAGCTTGCCGTGCGGCGCGAGGATCAATCCGACCGTTCCATTGACGAGCGCCGGCTGTACGAATCGCAGCCCTCGCGAGAGCGCGATCAACTGTTGCGCCCAGGTCGAAGCGCCCCTGAGCTCGCGCGGCGTGTCGGCGGCGTCCGCCGCCCCCCCGGCGATGCGCGCCGCGCCGTCGATGCGAACGACGGCGTCCGGATCGAGAATGGCGAGGAGCCCCTCGAGGTCGCCGGCGCGCACCGCCTTCAGAAACGCCTCCACCACTTCGCGCTGACGCGCCCTGCCGGCGTCCGATGGCGCCGGCGAGCCGCGCACGCGCCGGCGCGCCCGGCTCGCCAGTTGTTTTGCCGCGGCCGGCGACCGTCCCACGATGGAACCGATTTCGTCGAACGGCACGGCGAACAGATCATGCAGCACGAAGACAAGGCGTTCGGCCGGTGTCAGCGTGTCAAGCACGACCAGCAGCGCGACGCCGACCGAGTCGGCGAGCATCGCTTCGCCTTCGGGATCGGCGCCGTCCCCACGCACGGCGCTCGGCTCGGTGTCTTGCGCGCCAATCGGCTCTTCGCGCCGTAACTGCCGCCCGCGCAGCATGTCCAGACACACGCGCGAGACGACGGTCGTCAACCAGCCGCCCAGGTTTTCGATGGTGGCCGTGTCGATGCCGTTGAGACGCAGCCACGCTTCCTGCACCGCGTCCTCGGCCTCGCTCAGCGAGCCGAGCATCCGGTAGGCCACTCCGCGCAGCCGAGGCCGGTTCTCTTCGAACCGCTCGGTCAGCCAGCTGTGCCGGTCCATGTTACGTTCCCGCCTCCTGCTTCGTCATACCCCTGACGAATGACACCAGCCAAAGGTAACAAGGAGCAGGGATGACGACAGCTATTTCGAAGGAGACCAGCGACCCGGCCGGACAGGCTATCAGGGTGATTCGGTGGCTTGTGGCCGTCAATCTGGGACTCGTCGCGGTTCAGGCGTTATCGGCAGGGCTTCTCATGTCTGGATACGCGCGCGCTCTGACGGTCCACGCGACCGTCGGGGTTGCGTTGGAGGTCGGCGCGCTCCTCCAGGCGGTTGCCGCCGTCGTCTTGTGGCGGCGACGCCGTGTGCCGACTTGGGTGGCAGGCGTCAGTATCGGGCTCTTCGTGATTGTGTTTCTTCAGGTCGGGCTCGGCTACAGGAAATCGGTACTGGTTGCACGTGCCGATTGGGGTCGGCATCTTCGGCGCGCTGACGCGACAAATGAGCAGGCTCGACACACTGTGGCGGACGAGCGGAGCGCAATCGTGAGGGCACACGACTCAAGCCAGGTTCGACCGCAACACCATGGAGCCACCGCGTCCCGGCCTGGTTGCCACCTGAGGCGGTTATGTTGCGGCGGTTGTTATGTGGCGCAGCCGCTTTAAGGCCAGCGGCGAGCCGGCCTCACGGTCCGCGGACGCAACATAATCGCACCAGTGTCCCAGGCTCGGCCGACCTGTTGGGTGCTCTCACAGTGCGCGCAGGCACGCCATGAGTCCGGGCTCCTTCCGCCAGTGCCTGCGCGAGTCGCCTGGAATCGAGCATTCGCCCAGCGCCTTGGCTTTCATCGCGAGATCGACTTCGGCGTAGATGTTGGTGGTGTCCAACGACACGTGGCCGAGCCAGGCGCGGATCGTGTTGATGTCGACACCCGCGCGCAGCAGGTGGACGGCTGTCGTATGCCGGATCACGTGCGGGCTGACGCGCTTGGCGGCGATCGACGGGACGCGCTGCGCCGCTCGCGCCGCGTGCCGTTTCACCAGGTCGTAGATTCCAAAGCGTGTGATGGCTTCGCGGCGGCGATTCAGGAAGACGGGCTCGTGACCGCCGCGCGTGGCGACGAGCGTCTTGAGTACGCCCGCCGTCGACGGCCACAGCGGGCAGAGGCGTGTCTCTATTCCCCTTCCCGAGGAGTTTGGCCGCTGGCGACGTGCCAAGGTCGAGATCAGCGACGGTCAGATGTGCCGCTTCGTCAGCGCGAGCGCCCGCGTTGTACAGAAACAGAAGGAGCGCATGGTCGCGGGCTGCCTGGCGCGTGCGGCGGCCCGGCGCCGCACGCGAGCAGGGCGTCCATCTCCGGTTTCTCGAGGTACGGCAGTGTGCCCTTCGCCGCCTTCTTGATCGGAATGGCGGTGAGTTCGGCGCTCCAGGCCGGGTGCTCGGGGCTTCGCGTCCCGATGAAGCGAGCGAAGGCGTGTATCGCCGCGAGCCGCTGGTTGCGCGTGGACACCGAGCAGTGCCGCTCGTCTTCGAGGTGCGCCAGGAGGCGACGAACGACGTCTGGCGCGAGATGTTCAATCTCGAGCTGATCGATCTGGTGGCCCAGCTGCTTCGCCGCGATTGGCAGCAGCAAAGTCATGGCGTCTCGGTAGCTCGCCTGCGTATTCCGGGACAAGCTGAGATCCGCGACGATGTGCTCCAAGAGAAAGCGTCGTACCCACGGGGCAACGAGATTCTTGCTGGTCATGGCTCGACCTCCACTCCGACGTAGGTTTCGAACCGCCGTCCCGCTTCGCGCAGGAGGTCCGGCGTCATCGTCAGATAGTGTTGGGTTTCGGCGAGGCTGATGTGACCGAGGTACGTCGACAGCTTCGGAAGGAGGAGCTGCACGTCAGCGCCCTGACGGTACCAAGCCACGAGCCTGTGCACGGCACAGCTGTGCCGCAGGTCGTGCAGACGCGGCTGAAAATACGCGCTGTCACTTCGACGGATACCGATGCGGCCACGCAGAATCCGAAAATATCGCTCCGCGGTGTACAACGAGATCGGGATGCCGTCCCGCCGAAGCAAGAAGGCGTTTCGAGTCGGAGGCCGCCGTATGACCGCCAGTCGCGTGTCGGCGTAGAGGTCCAGCGCCGACGTCGCGTCCAGCATGCGCCGGAGTTCTTCCTCCGAGTAGATGTAGGCCGTGGCGTACGCCGGCCGCTTCGGCAGGCGGAACGCGACCGGCGAGGTGGACACAAGACCGCTTCAAGAACGCCCGCACGGTGTCTTGGGTGACGTCGTTGACCTCAATGGCGCCGGCCACACGTGTAAACGTTCGGAGGATCATCGCGCCGCTCCGGAAGCGCAGCCCCGTCGAGCGCTTGACGGTCACGTACTCTTCGACGACCTGAGTGAGTGTCATGCGAGCCCTCCAAGGTCGAAGGCCGCGACTTCGCGCAGGCCTTGAAGATCCACCTTGGCGTACACGCGTGTGCTGGTGAGGCTGCGATGACCGAGGTGATCGGCGATTTCCTTGAGCGACAAGCCGCGCGCCATGAGATGTCCGGCGCACGCGTGCCGGAGTACATGAGGACAGCGGCGCGGCACGTGAAGGCCGAGCCGCTTGATGCGCTCCGCGACGACGGTATACAGGCTTTTCGAGGTCATCGGTCCGATGGGCGCCCGGATCTTCAGAAACAGCTCGCGACATGCGCGTCGCGGCCTGGCCTCTTTGAGGTACCGGATGATCGCCTGTCCGACGACGGGCATGAGCGGATAGACCTGGGAACGTCCCGGCTTGGAGCGACGGACCGTCAGACGGTCGTGCTCCCAATCGACGTCGTCCAGGCGCAGCGCGGCGACCTCACCGGCTCGGAAGCCATAGACCGCCAACAGCAGGAGAATCGCGCGGTCTCGGACGTCCGTCGGGTCATCGGACGCCGCGTCCTGGATCAGCCGATTGACGTCCTCCCATGAGGGACCGATGGGCAGCCCGTGATCACGATAGATATGTGGACCATGCAGCGTGTCGGCGAGTCCGGCGGCGCACCATCCGCGCCGCTCCGCGTGGCGGATGAACGCACGCACGGCACTGGTGTGGATCTTGATCGAGACGCGCGACAGTCGCTTCGCGTGCAGGTGCTGGAGATAGCCGTCGAGATCGCGCAGGCTCAGACCAGACACTGGCGCTTGACGCTCATGGAGCCAGTCGAGGAATCGGCCGACATGCCAGCGCCGGTCTTTCAACGTGCCTCGCGAGAGCCCGCGCTCCTCGGTCATCCACCGCTCGAAGTCGGCGAGCAACGCGGCGTACGGTCGCGGGCTGGGCGCCTGCGGCTGGAGGCGCCCCAGGAAGAGGACCCATCGAGTCGTGACACGGAGAAACTCTCGGCGGTACTCGCGCGCATCGTCGCGGACACCTGCCTGACGGCGGGTCATTTCGATGCGACCCGCAGCGGCTTCAAGGCGCTCCTGATCCACGTCCAGCCCACCATGCGCGTGCAGGTCACAGGCCGCGGTCACCACGATCCCGGCGATCCGACGGAGCGCCGCCTTGCTGAAGCCCTCCTCGCAGCAGTGCGCGAGGAATCGTTCACGCTCGACCGCGTACGGCGCGATCGTGTGGAACACGAGGTCCGACGTCTTCACGAACAGCTTCTCGAACATGAGCCAACCTCCTTGACCGGGATTTCCGATTTGGTCGTCGTACCGTACCCCGCAGAACAGGCGTCGGGCCTTGATTCTTCTGGGCTCTGACGCGAGAAACCCCGCCACGGAAGGTGACACCCTATGGTTGAGAAAGAATCCGAGCCCTTTCAGTTCACCTTCAACGGCTTTCTGAAGGGGAAGGAATGCGACGAAATGATCTTCCCTACATGCGATCCTGGGGTGTAGAGTCAGGCTCATTACAGTCGGCCAAAATGGAAATTCTGGACTAAGTGCATCCGTCACAAACCGGACGCCACCTCACGCTGATGGATTCGGGAGGTGGCTTGCGCGGAATGCTGGAACAAGGGGCCCAATCGCAAAACCTGCGATTCACATGAAATGAGGTGAAGACGTGTTCACAAAACGATTGCTCGCAGTGGTCGGAACAGTTGCTGGATCCGCGGGGTTGATCCTGATGGGAACGGTGCTCGCTGCGCCACGCGTCCAGGCAGATGACGATGAGCACAGCTCCAGTGATAAATCGCGGATCGAAGTGGGCCTACAGATTGCGCCCGTTCACTTGCAGTATGCTAAACACGAGCGAAAGTTAGTCGGACTCGGCAGCTATATTGTCAATGCGGTGATCGGATGCAACGGTTGCCACAGCGCCGGCCCTGCGACCGAGTACGCAGCGGGCCATAACCCGTACCAGCGCCTGGGTCCGTTTACTCCGCCGAAGATCGTGAATCCCGTCACGTATTTGGGCGGCGGTCGGGATTTCGGTCAGATCGGCCCGATTACCTCCAGCACCGTTCCCCCCCACATCGTGTCCCGCAACCTGACCCCTGATCAAACCGGAGTTCCTGCGGGAGGATTCGCCGAGTTCTTCGACTCCCTGAGAAACGGTGTTGACCACGATCAACTTCATCCAAATTGCAACGGGACGACCATCACCTCGAACTGCTTCAACCCTCCGTTCAACGGCAATCTGCTTCAGGTGATGCCCTGGCCGGACCTTCAGGAGCTGACCGATCATGATCTGCATGCGATCTACACGTATCTGACGGCGATCCCGTGCGTGGTAAGCACCGGCCACAGTTGCTCCTGAGCTGTGCACGCAACAGTCGCGCTGCCGACGGTGCGGCACCGAATGAATGAATGAATGAGACCCCGAGACAGGGGACGCTCAAGCCGCGAAAGACACCGATCAGACACAAGCGAAAATGGCGTGGCTGAGTGCCACGCCGTAAGTTGTTGCAAATATCGGCTTGACGGAATGCCGTCCAAGGGGTGGTCGACTTATGTTGCGTTGGGAAGGAGAGGGGCCGACGGCGTGCAGCGGATGCAGCCGCTACCCCACATAACTACGGCCGCAACATAACCCCGCTTTATGTTGGGCAGAACATAAGCGGGGGTGCACGCCTTACGTGCCCAACGACGCGCGCCGGCTGAGCATCGGGTCGAGACTGATCCGCAGGCTCAGAAGTGGTGGCATGTCCCGGCTGCCACGCCTCGGGGAAGTCACCCAGGTGACCCGTGTGCGTCGCAGGCACCAGCAAGCTTCGTTCCTGAGCCACCGTGAGAAGCGCCGCCAAAGCGCTGAGTTCATCGCGCGCGATTTGTGAATCCTACCCACAAAGGCTTGTCGATTTTCGTGTCTACACCCCTTCGCCCGCCTGCCGTATCTTGGATGCATGGAGATACAGCGAGACGCTCCCGCTGCATCAGGCGGCGGACGGCTATTGGCGGGGCGCTTGGGCTTGTTCGCGACCAGGTCGCGATTGCGACCAAGTTCGGGTTCACGTTCGAGAACGGCAAGCAGGCGGGACTGGACAGCCGGCCGGTGCATATCCGCGAGGTCGCCGAAGCATCGTTGAAACGCCTGAAGACCGATCGGATCGATCTGCTCTATCAGCATCGTGTCGATCCGGACGTGCCCATCGAGGACGTCGCCGGCATGGTGAAGGACCTGATCCGCGAAGGCAAGGTCAAACACTTCGGCCTGTCCGAAGCCAGCGTGCAGACCATTCGTCGGGCGCACGCCGTCCACCCGGTGACGGCGCTGCAGAGCGAATACTCCCTGTGGTGGCGAGAGCCGGAGCGAAACGTACTTCCGACGCTTGAGGAATTGGGCATCGGGTTCGTGCCGTTCAGTCCGCTGGGCAAGGGGGTCCTGACAGGCACAATCGACGAGAAGACGACGTTTGATGCGACTGACTTCCGCAACGTCGTTCCGCGATTTACGGAGGAGAACCGGAAGGCGAATCTCGTCTTCGTCGAATGGCTGAAGGAGTTCGCCGAGCGGAAGCGCGCCACGCCGGCGCAGATCGCGCTCGCATGGCTGCTGGCGCAGAAGCCCTGGGTCGTGCCGATTCCCGGCACGACGAAGGTCGCCCGGCTCGAAGAGAACATCGGCGCGGCGCACGTTCAACTCGATATCGACGAACTGCGCCGCATCGATGAAGCGGTCGCGACACTCCCCGTTCACGGGGCGCGGTACCCGCCGCATTTGCAGTCGCTCGTGGGCCGATGATCGCAGGTGCAGATGACGGGTAGAAGTCCCCTCCTCACCCTGAACAGCGGCGTTCAGATTCCCGCGCTTGGTCTCGGCGTCTTTCAGAACCCCCCGGAGCAAACGGTCACCGCGGTCGAATCGGCGATCGCCCACGGCTATCGCCTCATCGACACGGCGGCGTCGTACTTCAACGAGCGTCAGGTCGGGGAAGGGATGCGCCGGTCGGGGATCGGCCGCGATGACGTGTTCCTCGAGACGAAGGTCTGGATCAGCGACTACGGCTACGAGGCCACGCTGCACGCGTTCGACAAGAGCGCCGGCAAGCTTGGTGTCGACCGGCTCGACCTGCTGCTCCTGCATCAGCCGCTGCCGAACCGGTTCGATCTCACGCTGGACGCGTACCGGGCGCTCGAGACGCTGCTCGCTGATGGCAGAGTGCGCGCGATCGGCGTGAGCAACTTCATGCCCGAGCATCTCGAGCGCTTGCTGGCCGACGCCTCCGCCGTACCTGCCGTGAACCAGATCGAAGTCCATCCGTACTTCCAGCAGACCGCGCTGCAGCGTCTGCATGTCGAACACGGCATCCTGACGCAGGCCTGGTCGCCCATCGGTGGGATCACGTCTTACCGCGGTGGTGAGAAGCGCACCCTCGACGATCCGACGCTACGGGAGATCGCGCGCCAGCATGGCAAGTCGGCCGCTCAGGTGATGCTGCGGTGGCACCTGCAGGAGGGCCGTTCCGCGATCCCGAAGTCGACCAGGCCCCCTCGCATCGCCGAGAACTTCGACGTCTTTGACTTTGAGCTCTCCCGCGATCAGATCGCCGCAATCGACGCGCTCGACACCGGAGCGCGCGGCGGGCCTGACCCAGACAGCATCACCCTTGAAACGTACGGTAAGGAGATCCCCGAGGCGTGAGTATTCGGGGTCCGGGAAGTGCTCGGTGCAGTGCTGGCGCCGGATCAGTGGCGCATCGGGATCGGGCGACCAGCAGATCGAATCCAAAAGCTCTCTAGAGCACAAATCACCTGCGCCGCGGAATATTGAAAACGACGGTGATTCTGTGTGGCTGGGTGTTAGGGACGGAATCCGCAACTGGCGACACAGTTCGGCCAATCGATCTCGTTGGCGCCGTCGGCTCAGGCCAACCAGCGAGAACGTTGTCGCGCCGCGTCCGCGCGTCAGTCCTGGATCGCCGCGAATTTGATGATGGCCTTGGCCAGCGCTTCACGCCCGCGTCCATCGCGTTGTGCGCCTGACTTTGGCCGCGCCTCATTCTGATGATCTCCTCGGGCGACTGCTTGACGACCTCCGTTTGAAACGTGATGAGCGCCTGTTCCAGCTCTCCCGTCCTCACCAGTCCCGCCGATCACGAAGGACAACCGCGAGGCCCCTCATCTCGACGGCAGACGCGAAGGTCACGCTATCGCGGCCGTACCTTCGCCACTCCCGGTTTCACACGCACGTCGACTCCGACGTCGACGACCATCAGATCCTCGCCCATCTCCACGCGTCCCGGACAGGATCGTCTTGTCCGTTCGAGGATTGCGGCTGTTCCCGGACTGTGAGAGAACACGGCCAGCCGCGGCGACACTCTGCTGAAGATGCCCGCCGCTTGCTCCGGCGTGGTCTGACGCGCCACGATGGCCTCGATGCGTTGCTGGTTCGGGACCAAGCTCCGCAGCACGTCCAGATCGATCGCCTCGTGTATCAACACGTCCACACCCTTGCAGAAGGCAACCAGGCTGTCGCTTGGACTCGTGTCGCCCGAGAGCGCCACCGAGCGCCCAGCGTAGTCCACTCGGTAGCCGTACGAGGGCTTCACGAGTCCGTGGCTCACGAGAAATGCGGTGACCGTCACGCCGTTTCTCTGATAGACCTTCCCCTCGCCGATGTCGTGCGCGACCACCCTGATGCCCTCGGAAGAGAAGCTCTCGTCCACGTCCCGGCGAATATGAATGTCGAAGGCGAACGCTTGCTCCAGGTGATGCATCATGTCGCGCGTGCCGTCCGGGCCCCACACTTCGAGCGGCACCTTCCGTTCTGGCGCGGCCGACCATGGTGTGAGCATCAGATCGGGCACGTCGACGACGTGGTCCGAGTGCAGGTGGGTGAGGAATAGCCTTGTCACGGCGTCCATTGAAAAGCCCGCCTGCACCAGGCGCTGCATGAACCCGCGCCCAGCATCGAACAGGAATCGTTCGCCGCCGGCCTCCACGAGCGTGCTGATCCCGGCCTTGCCGACATGAACACGAGGTCCGCTCGCGGTCCCCAGCAGCGTGACGCGAATGTGTTTCGGCGGCACGCCGTCGTTCCCCTGCGCGGAGGTTTGCGTCACGGCCGCGCCGCACAGGCACAGCAACAGAACGACCGGGGGAAGCCGGCATCGCACACTCATCGCGGCCCTCCACAAGAAGCACCACATTGTAGTGGAGCGGCCAAACCGCGCAGTGACGATCTGCTGCCGCCCGGCCTCGAGCGCCGGGGACGCGCGTGATCGGACCCGTGAGTACGCCAGAGCGAGATGCCCGCGCCGACCTCGCGAAAGCGTGGCGCGCGCTCGTAGACGTGGGCCTCGATCCCGACCCGCTGCAGGGCGATGGCATCTGAGAGGCCGCCGATGCCGCCGCCGACGATCAGGACTTTCATGGGACATCGATTCGCAGGACCGGGCGCGGGTCGCGCGGGATCCGGCTCGTTCCGTGCGAAATCGCTGCCGCGAAACCGCGGCCGCGGCGGACCCGGCCCCGCCACGGCCGGACGGCCTCCCTGAGCCTGGACAGGATGGGTCAGGCTGCGGGCTGCGCGAAGGGATTCTCGTCGGCGCTCCGGCCGTAGACGACCGGCACGGGCACGTCCAGCAGGCGCAGGTAGACGACGAGCTCGCCCCGGTGGTGATACCAGTGATTGAGGCCCATCGAGCGCACGACCTCTATGCGCGGCATGGCAAAGATCTCGCGATCGCCGAACGTCAGGCGCCAGACGGCGCGCGCGCGCGCCTCGTCCAGCCCGGCGAGGGCGCCGCGCATCGCGGCGGCCGACGAATCGAGCGTGGCGAGGAGGGCCTCGCGGCTCTCGCAGGCGGGGTAGTCGGCCGGCCGGGTGGAGACGTCGAGCCCGTCGGATTCGACCAGGCGGGCCACGGTGCCGGGGATGCTCGCGACGTGCTGGGCGAGCTGGCCGGCGCTCATCGATTTGGGATGCGGACGCCAGTCGAGGCGATCGGCGGGCAGGCGCTCGAGCACGCGGCGGGTGGCGGGCAGTTCGCGATCGAACTCGGCGGCGAGAGCGGCGGCGGCGGGCAGCATCGGCGGCTCCTTTCGACGCGTCGGCGTCAGTGACTTGCAAGACACAAGCTTCGCGGAGGGAGTGTAGCCGGTGTCTGTTGCAAAATGCAAGCGTCGTGGTAGAGTGACGCATGCCGCCGCGCCGCGCACCGCCGGCCGCTCCCGCAGCCCTCCGCTCGCCCTGCCCGATCGCCGGCGCGCTCGACGTGCTGGGCGACCGCTGGACGCTGCTCGTGGTTCGCGACCTCCTCTTCTACGACAAGCACCGCTTCGCGGAGTTCCTGGCTTCCCCCGAGGGCATCGCCACCAACATCCTCGCGGAGCGTCTCGAGCGGCTCGAGCGGGGCGGCCTGGTCGAGCGCCGCCAGTACCAGGCCCACCCTCCGCGCGTGGAATACCGGCTCACACCCCGCGGCCGGGCGCTGTCCCCGGTGCTCCGCGAGCTGATTCGGTGGGGCAGGCGGCACGTTCGCGGCGCCGCAGAGCATCCGCCGGCCGGCACGCCGCGCCGGCGGCGGTGGAACAGGATATAGACTCTCTATGCCTTAGGCTATAGACTTCCTTGCTGCAGGCCCCATGCAGGGTCCTGAGGATCAGCATGTCGAGGGGTGCCGTGGAGGAGGTCGGTGCGGGCGTCGGGTCGGGTGCAGGGTCATGGATATCTCACGCCGATCGCCGGCGCCGACGGGTCGGCGCGGTTCGTCTCCGTCTTCGGCGAGACGAGCCGCGGACGCGAAGCCGCGCTCTGCGATCCTGCCGTTCTTCCAGTCGTACCCGCCCGGCCATGATCCTGCACGTCCGGGGAGCCGCGCCGGTCGATCGCCTGGGTCGAGCGGGCGCGCGCCGAGGTCACGGCTCTCGACGGGGACTTGCCGATTCTCGACGCGAAGCCGATGGCCCGGACGCTGCGCGGGGCGCTCATCCTGTTCGACCTGACCGCGGCCATGATGTTCGTCTTCGGCGTCGCCGGCTTGGCGCTGTCCGCCATGGGCACCTACGGGGGGGTCTGGTACAGCGTGAAACAGAGCACGCACGAGATCGGCATCCGCATGGCGCTCGGCGCGGCCGGGGCCGGGCCGGAGCGGCGGGCGGCGGCCATCGTGCCGCGACGGTTACGTCGCAGCTTCTCCCACGATCCGGCCGATGTTCTGCGGATTCATGAACGCCGGCAGCGGAAGCGAGCCGGTGAGCGCCGAGTAGAACTGGTTCGTGGCGTCCTGGTTCCGGTGCAGGGCTGCGAACAGCGCCTGCATGGGCGGCGGGGGCGGCGCCAGCGTCGCCAGCTGGCAGGTGAAGTCGTACATCGGCCTGACGCGCCGGTCGCGATCGGCGTGATAGTCGGCCAGCGCCTCGTCTACCGGACGCCGCCCGGACCAGCCGTCATCGAGCGCCGTCGTCAGCGCCTCCGCATCAACGAAGGCGTCGCTGATCCCCTGCGCGGTGATCGGGTCCCTGTCGTAGCCCGCGTCTCCGACGAGCGCCCAGCCCGGGCCGTAAGGCTGGCGGAAGTAGTTCGCAACACCGGCCGTGCCGACCCACCTCTCGGCGCGCCTCGCGTTCCTGAGGCGCTCGGCGACGTCTGACGTGGACTCGTGCAGCTTGCCGACACATCCCTCGACATCCGTCCGGATCTCCTGGAATCGCCGGCTCGGCCAGACGCCGGCGATGAGCGTGAGGCCGTCGTGCGTGGGGAAGCAGGCGGCGCCCTGGTAGGGACGGATGTACTGCTCGATGTCGTCCGCCTGGAAGCCGTCGAAGTAGCTGAAGTAGTAGGTGGCGAGCGGCGGCTTCGCGTCGTATTCGCGCGCCCCCACGGCCTTGGCCACCATCGAATGAACGCCGTCGGCTCCGATCACGATTCGGGCCCGCTCCTCGACAACCGCTCCTCCCGGCGTGCGGCCCTTCACGCCGGCCACACAATCGCCATCGCGGACCAGATCGTCGACAGCGAAGCCTTCTCTCACCTCCGCTCCCGCTTCTCGGGCGGCGTCGACGAGCAGTTTGTCCAGCACCGTGCGCCGGGGGCAGAAACCGCCGCGTCCTGAATTGGTGTCGGTGACCCCGCCTTTCAGCGCGAAGGGGCCGACGTCGAAGATCATGCGGAGCGCGATGGGCGGACAGCCGGTCGCCGCCAGTCGATCCAGGAGTCCCCAGCGGTCCATGATCGCGGCGCCGTGCGGCCAGATGACATGGGTCGAGATCGTGTCGCTCGGAAACGTCGCCTTGTCGACCACGAGCACCCGGTAGCCCGCCCGAGAGAGGAGCATCGCCGTTGGCGCGCCGGCGCATCGCGCGCCGACAACGATTGCATCATACATGGTCGCGTCATGTTAGGCGGGCCCGAGGCGCTTCTTCAAGCCCCGAGCGGCTGAGGCTGTCTGGCGAGATCTCACCGACGAGGCCCGGCGATCCCGCCCCGCCGCCCCGAGTAGCCGATGGCACGAGCCGCAGTGAGTGTTGAACGCGCTGACCGACCGGCTCTCGACGGGAGCAAAACTGGACCCGATACATGTCGATGGCGACCGACGCCGCGCGCCGCCGCAGCAGGTAGGCGATGACCGATTCCGCCTGCTGAACGTCGATGCCGACCGACGGCATGTTCACCACGGGCGCCATGATCGCGGCGACCAGGGCCGGTTGCTCGCGGTCCCAGACCACGCGATCGAGCTCCGTCGCCAGACGATTGCCCGATTCACCGATCCGGTGACAGCGTCGGCAAGCCGCGCCGTCCACAAGAGTGCGACCCTCGAGCACGGCAGGACTGCTGGCCGATCTCCATGCGGCGACCAGGCCGGTCAGCAGGCGCTGATGGGCAATCTCTCGGCGCGACGCGTCCGCGTTGCCGCGGTGACAGTCGCAACCGCCAGATGCGACGCGTCCTGAATCAGGCCGCCAACGCCGCGGTGAAGGCGAAGGGCACCATCTTCGCGATCGTGTATCGCCGCCTCGTCCCCCGCCTCGGTCACGCCCAAGCGATAGGTGCGATCACCCACCGACTCTGTCGCCGCTGAACCCGCAGCCTCATTTGGAAGATCCTTCACCAAGGCGTGCGGTACGAGGAACGCGGGCCGGCCGTGAGCCAAGAGGCGACGAAGGTACGCGCGCGCAAGATGATCCGCGAATTGCGAAGTCTCGGCTCTCGCGTCGAACTGGTCCAGGCTCCATCGAGCAGCCCGGCCTGATCGGGAGCGATTTTCGACCCTGATTCATCCGCGAAGCCGCATCAACAGGCCTGTTTTCGAGAACTCAGCGTCCGACTGCCGCATCGGCGCATCGTGGCGCTGCCCGTTAGAGGCGCAACGTCTCGATGAGCGCTGACAGCGCGGGCGGTTGCTGACGGCGGCTCGGGTGGTACAGAAAATAACCCGCAAACGGCGGGCACCAGTCGTCGAGCACCCGAATGAG
This sequence comes from uncultured Acidobacteriota bacterium, assembly GCA_963840225.1. Taxonomy (GTDB): domain Bacteria; phylum Acidobacteriota; class Vicinamibacteria; order Vicinamibacterales; family CAVVIG01; genus JBLMXQ01. Next base: position 74,678 of record CAWIYH010000002.1, on the reverse strand, counting down.
TGCGCCGCTGGCCAGCTGCGCCGCGACGTGTTCCTCCAGCGCAAAAGCCAGCCCTACGCCATCCACCGTCGCTCGAATCAACACGTCGACGTCCTCCACCGTCAGCGGTCCATTCACCGCGACCGACAGCGACTTCCGCCCTTTGTCGAACTCCCAGTGGTAGACGCCAGCGGAGCCGTGCCGGAAGTCTATGCATTGATGAGCCGGCAGATCACGCCGCGATTTCGGTTTCGGATGCGACGCGAAGTAGCTCGGGGCGGCGACGATTGCCGCGCGCTGTTCCCTCGAGACGCGGACCGCCACCATGTCACGTTCGACGAACTCTCCCAGATGAATGCCGGCATCGAATCCGGCACCGACGAGGTCCAATCGGCTCTCCTCGGTGGTCGTCAGCTCCAGGCGTACGTCGGGATACTCGCGCGCGAACTGCGCGCGCTTCGGTGCAAGGACCATCCGAACTGCGGCGCGCGAAGTGACGAGTCGCACGCGTCCTGCAGGCCGAGCCCGAAGGCCCGTCACCTGGTTTCATGCGCCGCGCACATCGGCCAAGGCCGGGCTCAGTCGGGCGATGAACTGTTCCCCAGCTTCGGTCGGCGCGACGCTGCGTGTGGTCCGCGCCAGCGATCGGACGCCAAGCCGCTCCTCCAGGCCGCGAATCGCATGGCTGAGCGCCGACGGCGAGACGCCGAGCTGCTTCGACGCCCGAGTGAAACTTCGTTCCTCTGCCACCTTGAGAAATGCCGATAACACGCTGACTCATCGCGAACCATTCCTGAATAGGTACTCACAAGCCCTTGTCGATTCGCCGGCTACCCAACATCCCGACGCGTCGCTACGCTGAATGTGCAAGGGAGCGCAACAACGCGGTTGGACGCTCATGAAGAGGGGTCGAACAGAACATGGACACACGCAGACTCGGTCACAGCACGTTGGAAGTCTCGGCAATCGGGCTCGGCTGCATGTCTGGCCGAGGACTGTATGAGAAGGTCATCCCCATGACCACCGAGCTGACGCGTGATGATCTCCAGGAGATCGATCGCGCCGCCTCTCAAATCCACGTCACGGGTGATCGCTACCCGGAGGCGCTGGAGCAACTGACCGGCCGATGAGAGAATGAGATACCGGACGATGGCTCCCAACGATCGGGCTCGACACAATCATGACCTGCTGTTTCCGAACCACGTGTCCACCTGGGCCGCGACGGATCCGGAACTGATCGACGTCTTCGACAACTTCGCCTTCGGCGAGGTGCTTCAGGAGCGCGCTGGACGTGCGCACCCGGCTGATGGTCCAGCTCGCAGCGATCATTGGCTCGCAGGCGGTGCGCGAGTACCGCCGATGCTCGCTGCGGCGCTCAACGTGGGTGTCACGCCCGTCGAGGCGAAGGAGATCGTCTATCAGGCCGTCCCGTATATCGGGCTGGCCAAGGTCTTCGACTTCATCCACGTCACCAACGACGTGCTCACCGAGCGCGGGGTCAAGCTGCCGCTGCCGGCGCAGTCCAGTACGACTCCGGAGGATCGTCTTGCCAAGGGCCTCGAGGTTCAGAAGCAGATCGTCGGTGACGAGCTCGTGGAGGGGCTCTACGCCTCTGCGTCGCCGGATCAGCAACACCTTCAACGCTTCCTCTCGGCCAACTGTTTCGGCGACTGGGTCGCCCGCGGCGGGGACGCCAACGCGGCAGCGGCGGTGATGGCCAACGCTGGCTACGGGGAGTTCGGCAAGGTCATGGCCCGCGGCGGGTCTGGCGTCGTCATCTCGTCGCAGTCTGGCCATCGCCTGCCTGCGCTCACCGTCGAGCAGAACAAGGCGTTGGCGATGACGCCCACGGACGGTACTGGTACGGCGACGTCGCCGAAGTGCGCACCCCGTAGAGGAGCGGCGTGGAGCAACAACCATGGAGATCGCAAAGAGCGGATCACAGCCGTCGGCCAAAGGCCCTGCGGACTGGTTCACGGGATCGGTGCGAATCGATTCACCGTTTCAGCGACCGGCGCCGGCGCGCGTCGCCGGCGCAACCGTGACCTTCGAACCTGCTGCCCGCACCGCCTGGCACACGCATCCACTCGGGCAGACGCTGATCGTCATGGCCGGTTGTGGACGCGTGCAGCGCGACGGCGGACCGATCGAGGAGATCCGCGCGGGTGACATCGTGTGGTTCGAGCCGGACGAACGGCACTGGCACGGTGCTGCACCGACAGCTGCGATGACGCACATCGCGATCGCCGAGATGCTCGACGGCAAAGCGGTCGAGTGGATGGAACACGTGACCGACGAACAGTACGGCAGATGATCATTATGTGGCCGAGGATTGAAGGTGTTGAATGCGAGCGACTGTGATGTATGGCGCGCACGATGTGCGCGTGGAAACGGTTCCCGACGCCAGGATCGTCGAACCGGCTGACGCCCTGGTCCGGGTCACCCGTGCGTGTATTTGCGGCAGCGATCTCTGGCCGTACAACTCGATGCCGCCGAGCAAGACGGGCAACAGGATGGGCCACGAGTTTATCGGCGTCGTCGAGTCGATCGGCGCCGACGTGCGAACGGTGAAGAAGGGGGATCTGGTCGTCGCGCCGTTTGCCTGGTCCGATGGCACCTGCGAATTCTGCCAGCTGGGATTGCAGACCTCCTGCCTGCACGGAGGATGGTGGGGCGGCACGACGCTCGACGGCGGCCAAGGGGAAGCAGTGCGTGTACCGCAGGCAGACGGGACGTTGGTGGCGCTTCCGGTCGGACCCGACCACGCCCTCATGCCGTCGCTCCTGACCCTCTCCGATGTGATGGGCACCGGCCATCACGCGGCGCTGAGGGCGAACGTGCGGCCGGGCCACATCACCGCCGTCGTGGGTGATGGCGCAGTGGGTCTCTGTGGCGTCATTGCCGCCCGTCGACTCGGTGCGGAGCAGATCATCATGCTCGGCCGCCACGCCGACCGCATTGCCCTGGCTCGCAGGTTTGGGGCGACTGATGTCGTCAGCGAGCGGGGGGACGCTGCGATCGAACGTGTCCGCGAGCTGACAGGCGGGCTCGGCGCCCGTTCGGTTCTCGAGTGCGTTGGGCACGGAGAGTCGATGCGGACGGCCGTGAGTATCGCGCGGGCCGGCGGTGCCGTCGGCCGCGTCGGAGTTCCTCAAGAGCCGACGATTCCGAATGCGCAGCCAACGTTCTACGCCAACATCACCATCGCCGGCGGCCCGGCGCCGGTACGCGCCTACATGCACGGGCTCATGCCTGACGTGCTGGAGGGCCGAATCGAGCCCGGCCTGGTGTTCGATCGCGTTACGAACATCGATGGTGTGCCCGATGGCTACCGTGCAATGAACGACCGCGAAGCGATCAAAGTGATGATCGAGTTCTGAGAAGCGCTCGCACGCCTCCGCGGCCCTGGCTGATCGATTCGGGCGGGATTTCCAATGGCTGAAGTCGCATTTAGACCCGTGCTTCGACGATCGACACGAGGTCTTCCGCGACCGGAATGATCCGCTCGTAATGCAACCCGGCTTTGTCGATCAGCCTCTTCCACTCGAGCGCGCTGCGCTCCTTGCCGCCGGTCACCGCCAGCATGTTGAGATCGCTCATCAGCCGGCTTTCGAGATCGCGGTCCACGCGGTCGATGACATCGGGCAGCACGAATTCGACAACCAGAACCCGGCCGCCCGGCGGCGTAACGGCGCGGCACTTGCGCAGAATGTCCGTGGCTGCTTCATCGGTGCAGCCATGGAGCACGTGCTTCAATATGTAAACGTCCGCGCCGTGCGGCACATCCTGCGTCAAGTCGGCCGCGACAAGTTGCATGCGCTGCGCGAGCGGACCGGTCGAGAATCGCGGCCGAGCGGCTTCGATTGATCCGGGGCGATCGACGAGCATGCCCTTCGTGTTCGGGAATGCTTCGAGAATCGCGCCGATCAGCGCGCCGCCTCCTCCGCCCAGGTCGGCCACGACGCGCGCCCTGGAGAAATCCCAGGCACGCGCGATCGGCATGTAAGCCTCGGTCGGCGAAGTGCCCATCACCGCGCGAAAGATCGCCGGTCTCTCGGGGTCCTGCTGCCACTGCTCCATGATCTCCGGACGCAGCGTCGCGGCATTCTTCCCGGTGCGAACACACTCGGTCAGCGATGACCAGTTGTTCGCCAGCAAGTCGGCCCAGAAGATCACGGCTGGCCACGCCGAATCGGGCACGTCCTTGCGCAGCGGCTTGCCGAATTCCGTCAGGACAAAACTGCCGGGCCTGGTCTCGGTAACGATACCGATGCTGGCCAATGCCCGCAGCAGCCGATGAAGCGCGGCGACGTCGGCCATGCAGACCGCAGCGAGGTCCGCGACCGAGCGCTCGCGCTCGCCCAGTGCATCCGCAATTCCCAGCCGCGCCGCCGCACACAACGCACGGCTGCGTTGGTAACCCATGGCGATCTCAACGAGCTGCTTGTCATGACCGGCGATTGCGGTTTGGGCCATTTGTTGCCCCTGGACAACCGTTTCAGCAGTTCGCTGGCCACGGCGCGGTGAATTCGAACGGCAAGAATCGGCAAATCCGTCGAAAATCCCGTTCGTTGTCCGTGACCAGCACACAGCCGACTTCGCGACACGACAAGGCCAGCAGGATGTCGTTCGCGAAGGCCTTCGACACTCGCGGAATCTCCAGCCCTTCTTGCCACGCCATTTTCGCGAGCAGGTCGCCGGATCGATGCCATGCAGCAGCGGACGGGGTCATCATCCGGTCCGCTTGCGTGAAGACCCTCAGGACATTTCTTTCCAACGCCTTCCGATCCTGACTCGTTGACGCGCACAGGGTATCACCGGACATCCGAAGATTTCCGAGTGCCACGGCTCGGACAAACGGCGGCGTGGCGGCGATGTTGCGAGGTCGGTCACGATTTCTGCGCTGGTTGTGACGTCACGAATGTGGCCGGCGCGGAATCCCATCAACGGCGCGCTCAGAACCTCGAAGCGCTTGCCTATCGGCGAGTTGCGTCGATTCTTGTGAAGTGGCTCGCCGCACTGGACGATTTTCACAACTACCTCATCACGGCGGCGTAATCGGCCGCGGGGTCAATCCGAGGCTCGCAATCATCTGAATTTTGGAGTTCGCTTGGGCGGCAGCCTCAGTTCAGAGAGCCAACCGTCGGAAGTTGAACCTCGTGCCGAGTCGATCAGGTGACAGCTGCGACATGGCGCGCTCTTGGTGCTGGCAACCTATCGAAAGACATCATTCGCGGGAGCCCCCGGCACCATCGGGGACAGCGAAATCTCGCCCTTCCATGCGTCTCTCATCGCCGAGATGACTCGGTCGATGGCTTCCTGTGAAACCTGCGTCTTGTGGCACTCGAACGAGCGGCGCCCGGCGTTCAAATCTGCGTCGATGAATGGCACTCGCACGGTGAACAGGTCGGCTCGAGGAATCACAAACGGTGGCACCCCGCGCGTCGGATTCATGGCCCGAATACCTTCAGCGGGGAGAAAGGCGTAAAAGAGTCGTTGCGGGATGCCAGGGGCATCGGCCCGCACGAGTTGGGTCACGATGCTGCTGACGATGCGGTGGTCGGGGTGGCCATAACCACCCTCTGGCCCCCATGTGATCAGGACGTCTGGTCGCAATCGCTGTAGTTCCTCGTGCACACGCTGCGTTACCCGAAACAGGAGGGCGGGGTCCGCGTTGTAGTGACCAAGCGTTCCGTCGGGAAACCCGAGCAAGATCGGGGGATGGATGCCGAGCGCCTGGGCGGAACAGCGTGCCTCCTCCACACGCAGCTCCGCAATCTCACGACCGCGTGGAACCGACGTGTTGGCGGCCCCCTGCGCGCCATCCGTCGCGATGATCGTGTGGACCTGGACGCCCTCACGTGCATACCGGGCGAGGATCGGCGCGACCGGCCCTTCATCGTCGGCGTGTGCCCAGACGGCTACGAGCGTTCGAGGCTTTCCTTGACCACGTGCGATTGGCCCAGAGACAAGAACCAACGCCGAAATAACAGTGCAGACGATGACACGCATGGTCTTCCCCCTCACACAATGCCGCCAGCTGTCAGGCGATTTCCGCGACTGGCCAGTCGATGCGAGATGGTCACCGACGATCTGCAGACCGCCGATCCTTTTCCCGAGTCGCGAACGTCCAATGCGTCTTCGCCCGCTCGATGATGCTCTCGAGGTCCTCAGCCAGCAGGTAACGCCTTCGAATCAAATCCATCGCCGAACTTCGAATTCGTTGAAGGTAGTCATCAACGCCTCGATATCGCTCCTCGAGGGATAGGCGCGGATCAGCATTAGCCTGCCGTGCCGCCCTGCTCCGCACGAACGGAAGATACGACCCCAGCAGTTGGTAGAGGTCCTGTGGATTGCCGACCGATGGATCCCGGAAGTTCCAGCCGGTGGCCGTCGCCAGCGGCACCGCGATCTCCGGGTCGTGAATACCAGCGACGTCGTTTCCATCGCGATCGACTTGCGGCACCAGATGCGGAAGCGGGACGATCTTGTCGTCGATCCTGCGAGCCGGCCCGACGATCCGCCGCGGGTCGGCGACGCCTTTCAGCATCGGGAACTTCACTTCATCAATCCGAACCAGCGTGCCGTCGCTGAGGCGCGGGTACTGGTTCGCTGGCGGCGGAGCGTCCTTGCTGGCCCACTCGTGCCAGGCGTGAAGCAGCCCCCGCATGATGTTGTTCTGCGGAGTGGGATTGGGCAATTGGGAGCCTCCGCTTCGCGCCGCCCCCACGTCAGATGTGCGCGGCGTGCGCACGGGCGGAAACGACGCGACGCCGTGCTGCGTCCCGGCTAACAGATACATCCTGACGTTATCGGGCAGTGGGAGATCTCGCTTACCGTCGATGGTTGTGTGCGTGAGCGCCGCGGCTCGGCCGCCACCCCAGTATTCGACTGGCGTGTTCGTGTAGAAGATCTTCGGGCGTTGATCCGGCCGATAGCGCGCTTGCATGCTGCTGCGCGTACCGTCGACGTCCACCTGCTCGACATCCGCGAATGGAAACTGCGTCGACGTGAACAACTCCGCGAGCGACGGAGTCGCAAACCGTACGTTGAAGCCGACGCGCGCGGCGCCTGCGATATGGATCCACATTGCGTCGAACACGCGCCGATCGCGCTCGTCGAGGTTGAACCCCTCGTACAGAAACTGACGAAGGAATCGTCCCGCCTGCGACACACCGAACGCGTAGGCGCGTTGACCGTGGATCGGCAGGTCCGATCGGTAGCGAAACGCGGCCGCGGCATCACGAATCGCGGCGAGTCCCACGCCGGCGACGAGCGCTCCAGTAGGACGGTAGGTGACGCGATAGTACCGTCCAGGCTCGAATCCGGTTTCGAGGCGCAGCTTTGGGAGATTGTTGGGGCCGACGACGAAACGCCAGCGCTCGCGTGGAATTACTTCGCCCTTGTCCCAGAAGCGATCGCGAACCGTGAGCACATCCGTCGGGCTCTGACTCTCCGCTGGCGGATAGATCACTGGCGGACGGCCCGTGGGATCGTCGACGAGGAATACCTCTGCCACCCGAGCGGTGTGCATGATCTCTACGCTGAGCCGATCATCCGAGCCGGCGGGCAGGAGCTCGGGAGGCGCGTCGATCCGGAGCAGCGGCGCGGGGACGTCGATCTCCCATCCGATCCACACCAACGTGTAGCCGTCGCGCATCAGCAGGCCGTCTCCGAAGTCGACGTCGACGGTCGGGTCGTTGCTTCGTCCTTCAGCACGATTAAATCGCCCCAACAACGTACGCCGCCCGCGGTTGGCTACTTCAAACAACAGGACGCCGTTGCCTTTGGATGGGTCCGTTGGTCGAAGCACGTAGAGGTCGGAGGAGAATCGCACGCGGCCATCGGAATCACGTGGTGCATGATTCAAATCGACGACGCCGACGTTATGCGGATCGGCGGGATCCAGTGCGAACTCGATGCGGCCCACGAGCCTTTCGTAAGGTCCCGTGGCTCCGAAGGACTGCCCGCCTGCGACAGTGGTTCGAGAGGTCACCGTGACTCGCGTGACTTCGGCGAACGTCGAGCACGGATGAACGAGCAGGCACAGAACGACGAAGACGAACCCTCGCATCGCAGAATCCTCCCGAGGACATCAATGCGGTCGATCGACCGGTCATGACGAGCCCTCGGTACCTTCAGCGAGAAATTGGTCCCGAAACTACAAGGAGCCGGAGGCCTCAATTCCTCGGCACCAGGCGCTTCAGCTCCTCCAGCCAGTTCTGCACCAGCACGACATGTGTGATGGGCGGCTGGGGGGCAGAGTCTCTCTGTTGGATCATCAAGAAGCGCCGGCTATCCGGCGCGACGTCGTAGGTTCTGCCGCCCGTTCCGCCAGGGTACCGTGCTCGCATGGCCTCCCACAGCACACGCGGTCTGCCCGCGGTGAACACGTGTCCGAGCGTCACGTCCACCACCATCATCCGCATCATCGGCCCCGGACCCGACGCACGGTAGAAGAGCTCTCGTCCGTTGCGAGCCCACACCGGTTGCCCACCACCATCGGTTGATACCAGCTCCCGTCGTCCCGATCCGGGGAACGGCTGCACGTAGACCTCGGATCGGCCCGATTGGTTGGACTCGTACGCGAGATAGCGGCCATCTGGAGAGAGTTCCGCGGATGACTCGTCAGAGTCACTGACCAGGAACGGCCGCGCGGGGGACGTGGAGTCACCGAGCGTGAGCGTCCAGATGTCCCGATTGACGGATGCTGCCGACCTGAGTCGCTGCGTGAATAGCAATGTGCGCCCATCAGGCGACCACGAGGTGGGAACCTGAATCTGCGGCAAGGACCGCGCGTTGGCGTCACTCGTGGTGAGCCGTTCAGCCTCTCCGCTGCCGTCGGCACGCATCCAGTACAGATCGTCGTCCGCGCCAGTGAACGTCACACGCTCTCCATCCGGGTGCCACGTCACAAATCGGCGCTCTGGAGCGCTGCGGATGGCGGGCGACCCCCATGCTGAAGAGGTGAGGATCTGGAATGACTGCCGCGCCAGATCGAAGATCCCGATTCCCTCCAGAACAGGAAACGCGATGCGGCGTCCGTCCGGGGACATCCGGGGACGGCCGGCGACGCTGCGCGACGGTATGCCCACCTCAGTGTCGACGCCACTCCGATCTACCCACACGGGTATGTAATCCCCCTCAGGGGCGGGACCACCCGGCAGGTAGGCCAGCGTTCCGTTCGACGCGACACTGAACTGGGCCGCGCCCGAGTTACCGATCGTGAAGGGACTGTTCACGTCGTGCATGACGCCATCGATGACGCCGACCGGTTTGCCCATGACCTCGAGCCGCGTCGCGTCGAAGGGCTGCGCCAGCAACGTGCCCAGGCGGGCGTAAACGACATGGCCGCTCGCCACGTATCGCGCGTCGGCGGCGCCCTCCACGAGGAGCTTCTGCTCGCCGGTGACAAACGACCGGACAGCCACTTGCGTGTCGTCCCAACCGCCTGGTGATCGCTGGATGGTGAACAACACGGCGCGGCCGTCCGGCAGCACGTGCGGGAGACGGTGACTCAGTTCCCCGCGCGCGGAATCAGGTGTCGTCACCGCTTCCGGCGTGCCGCCTGCGTCGGCCACCTGCCACAGACCACCGCCGCTGTGGTTTGCAAAAATGATTCGGCCGTTCGGCCCCCAGCTGACACCCGCCGGGAGCGCCGTCCGACAGATGGTCACGATCGGACCTCCAGCGAGCGGCACCTTCTTCAGCTCGCCCGATTGCAGGGTGTCGGACGCAGCCTGCCAGAAACCGACCCACTGCCCATCGGGCGAGAAGAACGGACTTTCGGCCCACTCCGTCCCCTCGATCGGCGTTGCCTGCAATTGATCCATCCTCCGCATATACAACTGCCGCGGTCGCCTCGATGCGGAAATGCTCGCCGTCGGTGGCCGCCGTGCGTCCTTCGGGCCGTCGGGCGGTGCGCCGATGAACGCGAGCGATTGGCCGTCTGGTGACAACGCAATGGCCGAACGAAAAGGCCGTGCGTTGGCAAGTTCCAGCGTGCGGGCGATCCGGCTCGCCGGCGACACGCCAATGAGGACGCGCGCAACTGCGCGGGGCGGCTCCTGCCGCGCGAGGCGCCACGCGGCAAGTGCGGAGAGGGCTGCCGCCGCCACGACAACGAACGCAGAAAGGATCATCCGCCGCCAATTCAACGGACGTGTGAGCGTTGCTGGCGCTGCGACATCGGTCGGAGCGGCACGCGCATCCTCAATGGCGATGCGCAGGCTTCCGGCGTCCGGCCAGCGGCGGCGCTGCTCCTTATCCAAACAATGCCGCAGCAGCGTACGGATTTGCTGCGGAGTGGTTGATGGCAGCAGACCGAAGTCGGGTTCACCCCGAACGATCAGGGCCAGCGTGCCGGTCGTACTGTCGCCACTGAATGGGACCCTGCCGGTGAGCGTTTCGTACAGGACGCACCCGAAAGCCCAGATGTCGGTGGTCCTCGTGACCGGATTTCCCTTCGCCTGCTCCGGCGACATGTAGGCGGCAGTGCCGAGGATGATTCCAGTGGTGGTGATTGCTGGCGTGATGATCGGAGATGTCGAAGAATCGCGACGGGCGACGTCGACGCCGCGTTCATCAGCGTTCTCTGAAGGGGCAACGGTGGCGAGGCCGAAGTCGAGCACCTTGACCGTCCCGTCATCACGTACTTTGATGTTGCCTGGTTTCAGATCGCGGTGGACGATCCCTCGCTGATGAGCGGCGTCCAATGCCTCGGCAATCTGCTGCGCGATCGCCAACGCTTCTTCGACCGGCAGCGGGCCGGCTGTGAGCTTCTCGGCGAGCGTCGCGCCTTCGACGAGTTCCAGCACGAGACCGAACGCAGAGCCCGTGCGTCCATCGAGCGCCTCGAACCCATAGATGGCGCCGACGTTGGGATGGTTGAGGGCGGCGAGCGCTTGCGCCTCGCGGCGGAACCGCGCAACCCATTCAGGATCCGCCGCGACGTCGGCCGGGAGGATTTTGATCGCAACCTGGCGGCCGAGGACCGTGTCAGTGGCCCGATAAACTGCCCCCATGCCGCCCGCGCCGAGCAGCGACTCCACGCGATACGGGCCGAACTGCGCCCCAACCGCGACCGGCGTATCATCGCCCATCAGGTCGGCTATCGCCTCATCCACCGGCCGATCGATCATGACCGGTTGGTCGACGTCGGCCAGCATCGACTCCACCTGACGCTGGAGGGCGGGATCATCGGCACAGGCCTCGCGGACGAACGACAGCCGCTCGGCGGGCTCGAGGAGGACGGCGGCCTCGAAAACGGCGGTTACGCGCTCCCTGTCGTTATTCATGACGCTTTGTCGCGCAGTCTCCCTGAACGTTTAGCGGAAAGGAAGCGCAAAAAAGACAATATGGCGGGAGTCTAAGATGCATCGTCCCTCAGACGTGACGGCGCTGCTCAAAGCGTGGCGTGGCGGCGACCAGACGGCCCTCGAGCGCTTGACGCCGCTCGTCTACAATCATCTTCGCAGGCTGGGACGGCAATACGTCCGAAAGGAGCGGGCCGGCGCCCGCGTAGATGCGACGTCGCTGGTGCACGAAGCATACATGCGATTGGTGGATGTCCGCACAGTGGACTGGCAGGACCGCGCCCACTTTTTCGCGGTCTCCTCGACGATCATGCGGCGAATTCTCGTCGATGCCGCTCGCGCCCGCGCCTCCACGAAGCGCGGAGGCCACTTGCAGAGGGTCGAGGAGACCACAGCGTTGACGTTGGACGCGCTGCCTGCCACCGGTACGGACCGCGCTGCTGACATCTGTGCACTCAACGACACCTTGGACGCACTCGCCAAACAGGAGCCGCGCCGGGCGAAGGTGATCGAGCTGCGGTATTTCGGAGGGCTGAGCGTCGAGGAGACGGCTGAAGCGCTCGGTGTGTCTCCGCAAACTGTATTGCGCGACTGGAAGCTGGCGCGGGCGTGGCTGGCGGTCGAGCTCAGGAAGTCAAGTCGCCCATAGCTTCACACCTGTCAGTTCGTTGATCGTCGCAGGTGCCTGGCTGTCAGTACCAGCATTGCTGCGCTCATCCCGTGGATCGTGGTCCGAGCAGGTCTTCTGCGACTTGCGCCGGCCCTGCACGCCGACGCTGGTCCTCGCGATCTTGTGGCCGCGCCTCAAGCCATTTCTCATCCGACTACTTGGCGCCACTCGTGAGACCGAGATCGAACCAACCAGTGGAGCTGTTGAGGCCGAGCAACTGTGCGGTCCTGAGCGTGCGTGATTGAGTGAACCATTGAGCGTCGTGTGGGCTCCTGTGCGATCCAGGATAGCTCGCGACCCTGACTGATGCGACGAGGCACGCTCTCCGCTCCCCGAGGAGCGACCGATGCCGTACCGGATCGCGGGAATTGACGTGCACAAGAAGATGTTGGCCGTCGTGGTGGCCGACGTCGAGATCGACCGCGACTCTCACTTCGAGCGCCAGAAGGTCGGGACGACGCCGGCCGATCTGCGCCGCCTGGCCGACTGGCTGGTCGAGCGCGAGGTCGAGGACGTCGTCATGGAGTCGACGGCGCAGTACCTGGCGGCCGGTCTGGGAAGCCCTGGAACAACACGGGCGACCCCGGCGCCGGACGCGCGACGGCGCGCCGCGACTCGCGGGCACGCTCCATCTCGCCCAAGCGCAATCAAATCGGGGACCGGGCGGACGCAAGAAGGACTTCCCCGATGCGGAGCGGTTGGTGAAACGTCTGGTCGCGCAGGAGCTCACCTTGAGCTTCGTGCCCGACGTCGAGCAACGGCTCTGGCGCACCGTGATGCGCCGCAAATACCAGAGAGATTGTCGACCCTGGTTGGTCACCGGCGTGACGGTCAACGGGACGCAAGCAACTGCCCAACAAGCAGCTGACCCTTCCAAGATGTGATTGGCCGTCCGAAATATGAATACATATATCGGACAAGACATCCGACTGCCTTCGGCACCCTGACTAGGGTTGCCTTCCGACAGCGGGTCGTCGGCCTGCGTTGGTTGGCTTCCACGCTGGCGAACCGTCCTCGAACGGATTGTCGGTGAGTATCCGAACATCCGAGCCGTCGGCGCGCATCACGGCAATCTCGCCGTACGGCTGAGGGTTGCCCGGATGGAGGACCGACTCGTCCTTGAACCCCTGCCGGGCCGTGGTGAAGGCGATCCACCGTCCGTCGGGAGACCACGATTGATGCGCATCGTTGCCGGATGAGCGGGTGAGGCGTCTGAGGCTGGAGCCGTCCGTCCGGATCGTATAGATGTCGCTGTTGCGATCGTCGAGTCTGCCGTGAACGCGATGAGGTCATCGGTCGGCGACCACGTGGTGAAGTTGTAGTGCGCGGGCCCCTCGAGTACGGTCCGTGATGCACCACTCTGAACATCGAGCACGAGGATGGCGCTGCGCTGATGCGTGGCGTCCCGATAGACGATGTGACGGCCGTCACCCGACCAGCTGGGGAATCCGTAATTCGACTGACCGCCTGTGAGGATGCGCAGATCGGAGCCATCCGGGCGGATGGTGGCGATGTCGGCCTTGGCGCTTCCGCCTGTGAGGTTCTGAAAGAACGCGCCCAGCGCGAAGGCGATGTGTCCGTTGGCGCGGGACCAGTCTGGTGCAAGGGCATTCTTGTTTGGATCCGTGAAGACGATGGAGCGGTGTGATCCGTCCGCATCAAAACGGATGACGCTGTTGTGCATCAGCCCAGCCGTCTGGTCGTTGCTCACATACTGATCGCCCGTCGCAGACCAGGACGGGAAGATACCCGTGCGCAACAGCTGAAACCGCGCGTCATGCGAATCCCACACACGACGCGGTGGCCAGCCTTGCCCGACCTCCCGATGGAACAATAGCCGTGTGCCGTCGGGCGACCAGCTCGGGCAGTTGAACTCGCCCCGCACACCAGGCGGGGCGCTCGTCGTCTCGATGCCAGGCGTCTTGCCGCGGCTCGCGTACACGATGGCGCCATCGGCGCGCCAATGCGGCGACAGCTTCTCGCCGGGACCGGTGGTAAGGACTTCGCGTTCGCCGGTCTTCACGTCCACCGTTTCGATCTGCGTGTCGCCACCCCGGCGCGCGGCGCCGGTAATGCCAGCGACCGCGTCGAGCGCGGCCGAGTAGAAGACGAGACGCCTGCCGTCACTGGACCAACCCGGGCTGCCCGCGTAGATCTGGGCCGTCGGTATTCGTCGAAGGCTCTCGCCGGTCGCCCGGACAACGTAGAGGGCGGTCGATTGTCGAATCACGAAGTCGTTCGCGGGAAACCGCGGGTGTGGGCTGTCGCGGTCGGTCGTGAATGCGATCCACTGACCGTCAGGAGACCAGGCAGGGCGGAAGTCGCCGGCGGGATGGTGGGTCAGGTTTCGCGACTGCCGTGTGGCGAGGTCCATGATCCAGATGTCGGCCTGCCCGCTGCGGGTCGAGACGAAGGCGAGCGACCGGCCGTCCGGCGACAGGGCCGCCTGATCGTCGAACGACGGGTCGTCAACGAGCCGCTCGGGTCTGGAGCCGTCCGAGCGGGCACGCCAGATGTCCCACGACCCCGAGCGGTTGGACGAGAAGACAATCCACCGGCCATCAGCGGAGAACGCGGCGTTGGCTCGAAGCTCGGCGTTGACGCAATCGGGCGTGCCTGGCCACCATCCGCGTCGGCGATGAAGATGTCGGTGTCGAGCGGCGCGAAGCTGGCAAACGCGATGACGTAGGCGGAGCTCGTTGTCTGCTGCCGGTCTCGATCCTGGTATCCCTCGACCTGGCCGACGACCAGGATCGCGACTACACCCGCGAGGGCTGCGACGGCCCTGATCGCGAGCGACTGGTCCTGCCCGCACTGGGCTGTGCCACGTGACATATTTCCCTTCGCGGCGGCAGATGAAATCGCGCCCTGCGAGATTGATGCGCGAATCGCGAGGAAACTGGTGCACTGGCCCTGGCGTGTGAGAAATCTGGCGCCGCCCGCTACAATCTCGGTCATGGCCCGTCCGGCAGCGATCACGGAACTCCTCAGAGCCTGGTCCGACGGCGACTCCGGAGCGTACGAGGCCCTCGTTCCGCTCGTTGAGGGCGAGCTGCATAGGCTGGCGCGCTCGTACATGGCCCGCGAGCGCCGAGACCACACCCTCCAGGCGACGGCGCTCGTCAACGAGGCGTTCCTGCGATTGACCGGGGCCGAGGAGACCCGGTGGCAGGACCGCGCTCACTTCCTTGGTATCGCCGCCCGATTGATGCGACGGGTTCTGATCGACCATGCCCGCCGGCATGCCTTCCAGAAGCGGGGCGGAGGCCATCGCCGGGTGGCCATTGAAGACGCGAACCTCTCGGCGCCAGCGCCTGATGTCGACCTGCTGGCGCTCGATCGGGCCCTTGAGTCGTTGAGTCGCGTCGATGCGCGAAAGGCGCAGGTGGTCGAGCTGAGGTACTTCGGCGGCATGACCATTCAGGAAACGGCCGACGCGCTGAACGTGTCGAGCGATACTGTGAAACGGGACTGGCAGGTCGCGAAGCTCTGGCTGCTGCGTGCGCTCGAGGAGCACTCGTGAGTGACCCCGCCGATCATTGGCGTCGTGTCGATGCGCTGTGTCAGGCTGCCTTGGACGTTCCGGCGGCCGAGCGGGACGCATTTCTCCTCCAGGCCTGCGAGGACCCGGATGTTCGCCTGGAGGTGCGGACGCTCCTGGCGCGCGCATCGCGGGCAGAAGGTTTCCTCGAATCGCCACTGGGCGCATCGGCAACATTGGTGCTGCCGACAACCAGCACCGTCCTGACAGGCAGACGGGTCGGCGCCTTCGAAATTGGTGTCTTCCTCGGCGCGGGCGGCATGGGCGACGTTTATCGCGCCCGCGATACGCGGCTCGATCGCGATGTCGCCCTCAAGCTCCTCCCTCTCACCTTCGCACTGGATCCCAACCGGCTCGATCGGTTCAGGAACGAAGCGCAGGCGCTTGCGTCCCTGAATCACCCGAATGTCGGCGCGATTTATGGCGTCGAGGAATCGGGCGGCGTGTACGCGCTCGTCCTCGAACTCGTAGAAGGTTCGACACTCGCCGATCGGCTCGAAGAGGGCCCCATCCCGCTCGTCGACGCCGTTCCGATCGCGCGCCAGATGACCGAGGCGCTCGAAGCGGCCCACGAGCATGGAATCGTGCACAACGATTTCAAACCGCAGAACGTCAAACTTCGTCCCGACGGCACCGTGAAAGTGCTCGACTTCGGCCTCGCGACCGTCATGCGAACGGCTGCCGGTCATGGGACCCACGCGAAGGCTGCGGCAGCGAGGTCCGACCGGGCAATCTTCGGAACCCTTGCGTATGCGAGTCCGGAGCAGCTGAAGGGCCTCGGAGATAAACGGAGTGACATCTGGGCGTTCGGCGCGGTGCTCTTCGAGATGGTGTCGGGCCATCCGGCGTTCGAGCGAGGCGAGGCGGCGTCGCCAGCGGATGTCCACTGGAGTGCGCTTCCGGCGTCGACACCGGAGTGGCTCCGTCGTCTCATCCAGCGATGTCTGGAGCACGATGTCAGACGGCGCCTCCGCGACATCGGCGAGGCGCGAATCGCCCTCGACGATGGAGCGCGGCTCGCCGCGTCGTCGAGCGACACCGCCGTCACGGCTCACGACGCTCGTGTGATCCGAGGGCGCGTCTCGTGGCGGTCGATGGCTCTCGTCGCGGCCGCCATGCTCGCAGGCGGCGCGCTGACAGGTGCGCTTCTCTCGAAGCAGGAGCGCGCCGAGGTCGTGCGACTGTCGGTCATGCTGCCGGAGGGGACGTCGCTTTCGACCGGCGATCGGAGCATCGCTGCGATCTCGCCTGACGGCAGGAGCATCGTGTACGTAGGGGCACCCGCAGGGCTCTATCTTCGCGCGTTGTCTGCATCGGAGTCGTCCCCCATCCCTGGTGTCGCAGAACACGGGAACGTCGGCGAGCCGGTGTTCTCGCCCGACGGCCAGTCGATTCTGTTTCATGCGCTCGGCGATCGCACGCTCAAGCGGATTCCGGTGTCCGGCGGCGCGGCCGTCACGCTCTGCCACGCGGTGTTTCCGTACGGAATCAGCTGGACGAGCGAAGGGATCGTGTTCGTCGAACCCGGCCGCGGCATTGTGCGCATCGCTCCGGACGGCGGTCAGCCCAGGGTCATCGTGCCGCTCGGCACCGATCGCGCAGCGCAGAGTCCGCAGCTCCTGCCGGGCGGTCTACGACTGCTGTACACGGTCGCCGCTGGTACCGCTCCGGATCGATGGGACCGGGCTCGCGTCGTAATGCGAGAGCTGGCGTCCGGGAAGGAGTCCACGCTGCTCGAAGGCGGCAGCGATGCTCGATACGTTCCGACGGGACACCTGGTCTATGCGGTCGGCGGTAACCTGTTTGCGGTGCCATTCGATCTCGGAGGCACGAGGGTGACGGGCGCTGCGGTGCCGGTCATTCAGGGCGTGCGCAGGAGAGCGCCGGCGATAACCGGCACCGCGTAGTTCGGGCTGGCCGGCGACGGCACGCTGATCTACGTGCCGGGCGCACCGTCGGCGAAGTGGGATCTCGGCGTGATCGATCGCAAGGGTGCGGTTGAGCGCTTGCCGCTTCCGTCCGACTCGTATGAGACACCTCGCGTCTCACCTGACGGCAGGCAAATCGCGTTCGGCACGGATAGCGGGAGCGAAGCCATCGTGTGGATCCATGACCGCGATGGCAATAGCCGGCGCGGAGGCTGACCTTCGGCGGCAACGCGCGATTTCCCACCTGGTCACGTGATGGAACGCACGTGGCGTTTCAGTCCGACCGCGACGGAGATGTGGCGATCTTCTGGCAGGCCCTCGACGGCAGTCCCGCCGAGCGGCTGACCCGGCCCAGTGCCGGCGAAGAGCACGAGCCGGAAACCTGGTCACCCACGAGGGGCGAGCTCGTCTTCAGCAGCACGAACGGCACCGACGTCACGCTGTGGACGCTGTCATTGAAGACTCGGGCGACGGCTCGCTTCAGCAGCGTTCACTCATCGACGCGGACAGGCGCCGTGTTCTCGCCGGACGGCCGCTGGCTGGCCTACGCGAGCTCGGATTCGTCGGGAAAGACGATCTATGTCGAACCGTTCCCCGCCACCGGGATGAAGCAACAGCTTGCCGTGCCAGGTGCCCGGCAGCCGAATCATCCGCTCTGGTCGCCGGACGGCAAGGAGCTCTTCTACAACCCGGGTCCCGGCCGATTCGAGGCGGTTCCGATCATCATGGCGCCAGCGTTCGCATTCGGGAATCCCGTCGCCGTTCCCCGATTCTTCCCGGGCGCATCGACACAGACGCGCAGACCCTTCGACGGGCTGCCCGATGGCAGGTTCGTGTCGCCGATCGCGGCCGGTGTCGCCTCACCGAGTGCGCGACCGGTTCCGGAAATCCGAGTCGTCCTCAATTGGCTCACGGCGCTCACGACGACCGATCGCCGATAGCAGCCTTGGAACCTACGGTCTCCCGAACGCCTCGATGCGCGATCCTTCGCTTGGTCGCGAAAGAGCTCGCGGTCCTGCTCCACCAGCGCGACGCGGCGCTGAAAGCGTTGGCGTGCGTCGACGTGCGCGATGGCGTCAAAGGGGGCTGGGTCTCGACTTGGCCTTCCTCGCCTGGTGCCGTGGTGATCACCACCCGCGCCTCGGGCGACGACGCGCCGCGGAGCGTCAGCACGAGGCGCCGGTCGCTCGCATACCGTGCGATGAATCCGTGGTCGTCGACCAGATCCTGCCAGATCGCCATCACGTTGCGGCCGGGCCACCGGAACAAAGTCGGTGGACACCTCCGCCCTGATGGCCGCTTGTGGCCCGTCCGCAGTATTGTTCTCGAAGAACTCACCCAGCGGGAAGACGATGCGCGCGAGCGCCGGCACGCTGAAACGCTCGCGCTCAGCGTGGGCGGTTGACGTTCTCGATGTACAGATCGCACTGCGCGCGGCGAAGCCCCTGCTTGACCGCGGCGCCTGTGCGTTCCAGCTCCAGGTAGGACCGTTCAGGTTCTCGGAAGGCCGGCCACGTGGGCAGCCCAGGCCCGTTGGGATCACCGGTTTGGACGAAGTTGACCAGTACCGCTGCATGACGTCGGACAGCGCAGAGTCCCCCGGCGTTGTCGCGAATGGCAACAGGTTCGTCCCCTGCGAGCGCGAAGCAAACGTACCGAAGACAAATCCCCCATCGAGACCGTGGATGTTGCCGCCCGGTAGGATCGGTGGATTCACGAGGCGGGCGAATTCATAGGAGAAGGCCGTGAGGCCGGCTGCTGCGTGTTGTCGGAGCTGAAGCACCGTGCCACACCGAAACCCGAGGTCCGTAGCCCATTGCACCTCGGGGGCACCGTACAGAGCATCGTCTGCGGCGTACAGTGTCCGCGCCCTGTCGGCGAGCGGTCCGTAGTTCTCTTCAATCAATGCGGCCAGGTTAGTCGGCGGCTGCGCCCCAGGCGTGAAGTCGCGTGCGGCACTTCCCATGATCATGCTTACGCGGTGCTGGCGACCCAAGGCGAACACGGCGGCCGGAGCGGTCGGTACCACCTGGCCGTCAACCGACAGGTTCAGATGCGGCACCGGTCGGAGCGGCTGCGCTTTGAGAATCACGGCCATCGGAATCGCCCGAAGCTCGGGAAGCGAGGCGCCGGGCGACGCTCCCCACGTCGCGGTGTGTGCGGCTCCCCGCCGCCCGGCTTCGGAGAGCGCAAGGGGATCGCCGAGGGCGTTGCGGACGGGGCCACTCTGTATGATCGCGCGAGCGAACCGGCCTCGCGTCAACGGAGACGTCATCAGGGCTCCGATGTCGATCCCGCCAGCCGAGACGCCCGCGATCGTGATCGCGTTCGGATCGCCTACAGGCAATCCTCGTTGATCAGATCCTGCGAATTGGGAAAGGTGGCGCTTGGGTTCTGAGGACAGATTGGGCCGAACGCGGTCGCATCCCTCGTGCCGGTCCACGTGCGAACCGGCATCGGCTCGCGCCAACGCAGGTTGTCCGTTGGCGGTTGGGCGTACGGGATGCCCTTGAACACCGCGCCTCCCCCCGAGAGGCGTTCGCCGCGGATTCGTCCGCCGGTCGTTTCACCACAGGCGCGGATTGCGCCGCCAGGTTCGCGGCGACGATTGCCGCGATGCCCACCCTCGCCATCCACATGGTTCGTGTCCTCCGCTCTGAGCCCCCGCCTGGCACACGCCGTGACATTGGCGGCGTGCGTGCAGCGGCTGGCGCGTCCATCGGCATGCGCGTCGACTCTCGCTGCGAAGCCTGGAATCGCGGTCGGCCAGCCTTCCGGCGCAGCATACTTTGACCGGACCGGTCTATGAAGGGACCTCGGGGGCTTCACCCGTGAAGCGGCGACCAACTCGCTTGGTCGGAACCTGTCTGGGATTCGAACCCACCTTGCTACCGCAAGTCTACGGTCTTCAGTGGGTTGTTCCGGGAGGTGGGCTTCGGATGAGTGTGGCTGGGTGTTCGGGACGATTTCCGCAACTGGTTAGCCTGGGCCTGCAGCCCGCGAAACGCCATGAAAATTGACGCGGCAGAATACCACCGGCGAGAGCGGCGAGATCGAATCGAGCCAGTGGAGCCGTTGAGGCCGAGCAACTGTTTGATCCGGAGCGTGCGTGATTGAACGAATCATTGGGCATCGAGGGGCCCGGCCGCCCCGACGATAGCCCGCGACCCTGACTGATGCGACGAGGCACGCTCTCCGCTCTCCCAAGGAGAGACCGATGCCGTACCGGATCGCGGGAATTGACGTCCACAAGAAGATGCTGGCGGTCGTGGTGGCCGACGTCGATGTCGACGGCGACTTCCACTTTACGCGCCAGAAGGTCGGGACAACGCCGGCCGATCTGCGCGGACTGGCCGACTGGCTGGTCGCGCAGGAGGTCGAGGAAGTCGTCATGGAGTCGACCGCGCAGTATTGGCGACCGGTGTGGGAAGCGCTGGAACAGCACTGGCGGCCACAGCGCCGGGCGCGCGAAGAGGCACCAGGGCTGTCGGGCACGCTCCATCTCGCCCAAGCGCAATCGAATCGTGGTCCCGGCGGGCGCAAGAAGGACTTCCCCGACGCGGAGCGGTTGGTGAAACGCCTGGTGGCGCAGGAGCTCACCTTGAGCTTCGTGCCGGACGTCGAGCAGCGGCTTTGGCGCACCGTGATGCGCCGCAAGTACCAAGTCACTCGGAATCGCGTGCAACTCCAGAATCGGCTGGAGGCGCTCCTCGAGGAAGCGCACATCAAGGTGTCCAGCCTCGTGTCAGACCTGCTCGGCGTCAGCGCCCGCCGCATGCTGCAGGCGCTGGCGGACGGCGAAACCGACCCGGGCGCCCTCGCGACACTCGCGGCCGCGCGCCTGCGTGCCACGCCCGAACAGCTGTGCGATGCCTTCCACGCGTGTCCAACGCTGCATCCGGTGTACCGTCGGCTGCTGAAGCTCACGCTGGAAGAACTGCGCGTGATCGAAGATCACCTCGGCCAACTCGATCAGCAAATGGCCGACCTGCTCGCGGCCCACCATGACGCGGTGCAGCGCCTCGCCGAAGTCCCCGGCCTCGGCGTGGATTCTGCGCAGCAGATCATCGCGGAGGATCCGTCCCGGGTCTTGTAGAAATTGAAAATGGCGTAACCTCCTGCTGACCCAACCAGCAGATCGCCGCTGAAACGGCGATTGGAGGAGTACGCCATGCAGGACAGTAGCACAGCGGTAGGATCGGTTCTTCAGTTCCGTCAGGATCTCTTGACCAAGCTGCGTGACGGGGTGCGTCGCGCGATCGAGACCGTGCTCGAGGAGGAGTTGCTGAGCGCGCTGGGCGCCGACGCGCATGAGCGCCCCGCCGGCCGCCAGGGGTATCGTCACGGCACGATCGAGCGGACCGTCACCACGCGCGAAGGGATGCGGACAGTCACCGTGCCCCGTGGCCGCGTGCGCGGGCCGGGCGACCGGCCGGCAGAGTTTCACAGCTCGGTCCTCCCGCGGTACGCCCGTCGGACGCGGGAAGTGGACGAGGCGTTGCTCGGGTGCTACTTCGGCGGCATCAACACCCGCCGGATCCGACGGGCGCTGAAGCCGCTGTTCGGGGAGGCGCACCTGTCGAAGAGCGCCGTGTCGCGCGTGGTCGCGCGGGTCAAAGAGCAATTTCTCACGTGGCAGCAGCGCCCGCTGACTGAGGAGCGCTACGCGGTCCTCTTCTTGGACGGCTTCCATCTGCGGGTCCGCTTGGCGGGTCGCGTCATCACCGTGCCCGTCCTGGCGGCCCTCGGCGTGACGGAAACCGGCCAGAAACAGCTGGTCGCCCTGCAGCTTGCGACCACTGAGGCGACGACGTCGTGGGGCGGCCTGCTCGGCGATCTGCAGCGCCGCGGGCTGCCGGCGCCGCTGCTCGTCGTCACCGACGGCCACGCGGGCCTCAAGAAAGCGCTCGAAGCCTGGCCAACGGTGCGCGTGCAGCGCTGCACCACGCACAAGGGCCGCAACCTCGACGACGCGTGTCCGGTGCACGCGCGTCCCGAGCTGCACCGCGATTACCACCGCATCACCTGCGCCGCCGACGGCCTCGCCGCGCGGGCGGCGTACGACGCCTTCGTCAAGAAGTGGACCGCCCTCTGCCCGCCGGTGGCGCGGTCGTTGGAAGAAGCGGGCCTCGACCTGCTCACCTTCTACAGCTTTCCGAAGGCGATGTGGAAGTCGTTGCGGACCACCAACGCGCTCGAAACTCTCAACCGCGAATTCCGGCGCCGCACGAAGACGCAAGCCTCGTTCAGCACCGAGGCGGCCGCGCTCACGGTGTTGTTTGGGCTGGTCGCAGTCGGGCAGATTGTGTTTCGCAAGATCGATGGGCATCAGCAGCTCGCGGCGTTCCTGATGAAGGAGCAGTGGTCTCAGGCCGCGTAGCGAGGTAGAGTCGTCAACCAGTCGGCTGGAGCGTTACGCCAACGCGATTTTCTACAGGACTCGGGCCGGAACCATCGCGGAAGTCGGTGCGACGGCGGCCACCTTTCCCTCCCCGAAACATCTCGCGTCCTGGATGGGCGCCTGCCCCGGCAACGAGGAGAGCGCGGGCGTCAACTACAGTCACCGCTGCCCCAAAGGCAATCGCCAGATGCGGCGCGTCCTCAATCAGGCTGCCAATGCCGCGGTGAAGGCCAAAGGGACGGTCTCTGCCGTCGTGTATCGCCGCATCGTCCCACGTCTCGGCCATGCCCAGGCGATCGGCGCGATCACCCACCGGCTGTGTCGATTGATCTGGAAGATCCTGCACGAGCGCGTTCGGTATGAGGAGCGCGGGCCGGCGGTCAGCACTGAGGCGAAGAAGGTGCGAGCACGCAAGATGATCCGCGAACTGCGAAGTCTCGGCTATCGAGTCGAACTGCTCGCGGCTCCCTTGAGCAGTCCGGCATGATCGGGAGAGATTTTCGACCCTGGCTGCTCACCGCCGCTTGACCGTCTTCTCACGACGTTCGTAAATCTCAGTCACTTCCCACGCAGAGATCTCGAGAAATCTCAGGGACGGAATTCGCACCTGCATGAGAGTACACTGCGACCCGAGGTGATGCGTGGACTCAAGATCCGTTTCGACTGTCGCGACAGCCATCGCAATCATGGCCGGCGTCGTCTGCACAGAGGTGTCCCAGGCGGATCAATCCGCTGGAGCTCGGAGTTCGGATACCACCGCTCGGCCTCTCATGCTCGCCAGCGATGAAGGGGAGCTGCGGACTCGCCGCATTCATACCGACAGCAGTTCACCAGCTTCGTCTCAATTCATCCTCAAGGTGAGCCCAAAGAACAATGGCTCCAAG
This sequence comes from uncultured Acidobacteriota bacterium, assembly GCA_963840225.1. Lineage (GTDB taxonomy): Bacteria > Acidobacteriota > Vicinamibacteria > Vicinamibacterales > CAVVIG01 > JBLMXQ01. The sequence goes on along the minus strand of CAWIYH010000002.1, from coordinate 50,960 downwards.
CATCTGGTGGCCGGGACAGAACTGCTCGCTCCAGGAGCGACACTACCGAAGCACAGACACCTGGTGCAGGATGAGATCCTGTTGATCCAAGGCGGAACGGCCCACGTGTGGCTCGGCGATCAGGAGCGCGATCTCCATGCTGGAGGGCTGGTGTTCATCCCGGCGAACACTTGGATAAGTGGGAAGAACATCGGCGCCACTCCAATCGAGTTAACGTTCGTCTTCTCGGCGCCAGGGTTCGAGGAGACGATGCGATGCAATTCGGTGCCGGCCGGTGAAACGCCGACCCCGATAACACCTGAGCAGCAGAAAGACTGCGCGCACCTCGGGCACTCCGAGAGTGCGGGTCGGCTGGACAGCCCGAAGAAGTAGACAGGTTCATGAAGATCCTCGTCTTGGTGCTCACGCTGTCGGTTGCCGGTTTCGCGACCCAGCAGCACGCGCCGATTTCTGCTGACGAAATCACACTGCGCCACAGAATCTACGGGGACGCACGAGTAACCATCTTCTTGCTCGACATCCCGCCAGGCCAGGCCACCCTGCTCCACCGGCACGATCGGGACATGCTTTCGGTGTTCGTCAATGGGGGTCGGACACGCGCATCATTCAACGGCGCTGCACCCGTGGAAGACACGTTTATGCCGGGCGATGTTCGTTTCCGATCCGCCGGCTTCACGCACTCGACGGAGAACATAGGTACCGACCGATTCCTCAGTGTGATCTTTGAATTCGTTGATTCGCAGGGCCCGCGCGCATCAGCTATTCGACCCGCCACGCACATCTGCAATCCGGGCAGTCAGACGTCCTGCGTCGATGAGAAGCCCCTGTTCTGCACAAGCAAGTTCTGCGTCGACGACCTGACCATGGGCCCGCACGCGGTCAGACCAGCGGACGGCGTCAAGGAGGATCAGATCCTCGTTGCCATATCCGACTACGCATTCAACGAAGACGCGCCAGGAACCGCGGCCGCGGTCCACACGAGGAAGAGTGGGGAGATCGAAGCCGTGGCTGCGGGCCCGGCGAGGCGTTGGACGAACGCGGCCGATCCGGCCCATCTCGTCGTCGTAACAGTTCGATAACGTCAGATGGGTGGCTCGAAGCTGGGTGCCACCTTTTCAGTCTGGAGTTCCCGATGAGAGCCTTGATGCTGAGCGCGACGATCGTTCTCATCTGCTCAGCGCGCATGGCGTGGGCGCAATTGGAGCCGAGCTGCGTCGAAAACTCACCTGAACGTCGAGGAGAGATCGGCTGCAGCCTTGTTGAACACAAGCCGCTTCCTCCCGGCCTCGAGGCGCCATTGGTCTGGCACATCGATCGATTCACAACCGAGGCCGCCGCAAAGGTCGCGGTTAGTCCGACCAGCATTGGGTTCGCAGCGCACGGCGTCGCGTGGCATATGACGATTGAGTCCGCAGCGACGGACCACCATGGTGGTCAGCACGTGGCGGCAGCGGCGCTGCCCGCACTCCCACCAGCGGAGAAGTACGCGATGCTCGCCATGTCCGCATACATTCCGTCCGGATTGACGTCTCGGTTTCATCATCATTCCGGTGTCGAGGGTTTCTTCGTTGTCGACGGGCAGCAATGCCTCGAGACCGCTGACCGCACGTATGTCATGAACAAAGGGGATGCGCTCGTGATTCCCGCTGGTGTCGCGATGCGACTTGTGGCTACGGGACCCACGCCGCGCCGAGCCTTGGCGGTGATCGTCTACGACGCGTCGCAGCCGCCGACGACGAGGATGGAAGGCGACGCTGCGCCGACGTTGATGTCGTGCAAGTAGCCTGAATCAGCTCACCACCGACATCGCTCACAGTTTCAGCGGTGGTCCAACATTCACGATGCCATACAGCCGGTGCACCAGCTCCTTGTCCTCCAGGGAGCCGTTGCCAAAATACTCGCCGCGCTTTTCGAGATCACGAAAGAACTGCTCGATGCGCGCGGCGGGCGTGAATCCGATAAGAATGCGTCCCGGCCCCGTACCGTCATAGACAAACGCATGCGGAACGCGTCGAGGTCCGAGGACCGAATCGCCTGGGCCCAGCCGAAGCCGCTGATCGCCGATCTCGACGACGTATTCTCCGGCGAGGCAATAGAACCACTCGTCTTGCTCTTCGTGGTAGTGCTTGGGTGGACCGGCCCCACGGCGCTCGATCGGCTGCTCGGTCATGAAGAGGGCGCCGCCGCTGTCCTGGGTCGCGACTTTTACGTGAACGCGGTCGCCGCCTGGCAGCTTGATGATGTCGTTGGCCCGCCCGGATCCCGCGGCCACCTTCACAACGGGCGTGCTCGACGTCTGAGCCGATCGAGCGACCCCCCCGAACGGAACCGCGACGAGCCCTTCGACGAACGCGCGACGTCCGAGACCAACCGTGACCATTTCGACCCCCGAGAAGAGACGCTTTAGCGCCCTGAGGTTAGCACTCGCACGCGCGCGTCGTATGTCCGCAATGAGACTTCGATGAAGATTCGAAAGTGGGCCAAACTGTTGGCCCGATCAGGTGCCCCTCAACGATTCGCGCTGAGCCGCGCGCCAGGTGAGTCACATCGCTCTGAGCCGCACATTCCTCAACGCTGACCAAAATCATCGGCAGTGTCAGCCGTCGTTCGATCACGCGGCGGTCCGACGCGGCTTGCCGGTCAGCGGCGCCAGACTCAGGCGAAGCTTGAACGGCTTCAGGAGACGATTGAGCGTGTCCTGCGTTGGATTGTGACGAGGGTTGATCGCGCGCAGCACGTTCGGACTGGCCATGTCTATTTTGGCCGCGAACTCCTTGACACCCATGGCGCGGATGACCTTCCCGAGCGCAAGGCGTAGGTCCACGCCCTCGTCGATGGACGCCAGCAGGAACTCGCGGGCGAATCTCGCCTCGCGAAGGTCCTTCGAGAGCCCGATGTTCCAATCCTCACTTCGTCTTGCCACGGCGCTTTTCCTCCTGATACGCCTTCCATGATTCCTGCGCCCGGACATCCAGTGTGTCGAGCCACTCGCGGTATGGGTTCTCGCCGTCAGCGGTCAGGTACTCGCGGACGTCCACAAGTCGGCGACTCGTCATAAATTATCTCATGCGATAAGAATCATGAGCGGTCGACGTTGGCTCGGATCGAGGTCCGGCTGTGGCGCCGAATCCGCTGCTCACCGCGTCGGGACGCGCAAACAACTGCCTGGGATTCGAACTCGCTTGATTCTGGCCAAGCCATTGAAATCGTGGAGGTTGCGACGCAAGTATGGCCGCCGGTTTGCGGGGCGAGCGTCCCGAGCAGCGGCAATCGAACTCCGCAACTCGCCGCGGTAGAGGAACTTGGGATGTTGCGGAGCGATTGGCTGGGAGGCAGGGATTCGAACCCCGATACCGTGGTCCAGAGCCACGTGTCCTACCGTTGGACGACCTCCCAGTACCAGCGGGCTCGCGCTGAGCGCGCGAAACTTCAAGTATAGTCAAACGCTCGCAAGGCCGGCAAGCGCCCGCCTGGCACTGGGATTCCCGCCGAATCGACCGTCAGCGCGTCTGCTCGACGCCGATCATCTGATCGCTCTCCGCAAGGTTCCGCTCCTCCGAGCCGTCGTCGGCCGGCCCGGCGCCGGTCTCGCTCCCCTGCTGCTTCCGGCGATGGCTCGCCATGCCGCCCTTGCGCCCGGCCTCACGCGCCTCCTCGCTCGTCCACTCGTGCGCCGTTCCCTTCTGATGCGCCGCCTTGCCGCCCTTGCTCGCAATCTCGCGCTGCTTGCTGCGGTCCATGGACGCAAATCCGCGATCCTCTTTAGCCACGTGCCCTCCTGCTTCAGGTGAGCTGACCGTCCCACGTTTCGCGGCAGCCACACCTCGCGCGGTGCCCGCCGAAACACTCGGGCTGCAACCGATATGCCACGAATTCGGTCTAAGTGCTTTTATTGCTGAGGGTTAGGAAAATGTTTTCCCTCGGGCGGCGACGCGAAGCCCGCCCAAATGGAAAACCTGTGCCCTTCCCAGTGGAACCGTCGGCCCTGCAGCGGGTTGGCCGATGGGAAAACCGGCTGGCGGCTCAGCCGGCCGACGTGGAAGACAAACGCTCAGCCGCAGCCAGACGCGCGTGGACGCGATCCCGTCCGAGCAGCGCCAGCACCTCGAACAGGCCCGGGCTGACGGTCTTGCCGGTCACCGCCACGCGCGTCGCATGGATCAGAACGGCGGGCTTCACGGCGCGGTCGTGCGCCGTCGCACGCAGCGCGCCTTCCACGGCCGCGGGATCGAACCCGCCGAGCGCGGCGAACGCCGCATCGAGTGCCGCGAGAGAATCGCGCATGCCGGACACACGCAGATGCGTCTCCACGGCGGCGGGATCGTACGGAACCGTGTCACGGAAGAAAAATTTACCCACCTCGCTGAAGTCCGTCAGACGCTTCACCCGGGGCTTCAGGAGCTCGAGCACGGCGAAGAACCAGGCGTGGCGATCGCCAAGAAAGGCCTCGTCCCACAGTCCGGCCGCATCGAGCACCGGCCGCAGCCTCAAGGCGAGCTCGTCAGGAGCGAGCCGGGCAATATGCTGCGCGTTGAACCAATCGAGCTTCTCGGGATTGAACACCGCGTTGCCGCCGCTGATCCCCTCGAGCGTGAAGGCGCCGACCAGCTCATCGCGCGTGAACAGCTCCTGATCGCTGCCAGGCGCCCACCCCAGCAGGGCGAGGAAGTTGACCATCGCCTCGGGCAGGTATCCCTGGCGCGCGTACTCCATCACGGAGGTGGCCCCGTGCCGTTTGCTCAGCCGTTTCCGATCGGCTCCCATGATGAGCGGCACGTGCGCGAACTCGGGAACGGCGGCTCCGAGCGCCTGGTAGACGAGCACCTGCTTCGGAGTGTTGGAGATGTGATCGTCGCCCCTCACCACATGCGTGATCGCCATCTCCACATCGTCGGCGACCACGGAAAGATGGTAGGTCGGGTGACCGTCTGAACGCAGGATGACGAAGTCCTCGATGTGCGCGCCCTCGAAGGCGATCGGTCCGTGAACGCGGTCGTCGAACCGCACGCTGCCCTCGGGCACCCTCATCCGTACGACGCGCGGCGCGCCGTCGCGCTCGCGCGCGGCAACCTCCTCGGCGCCGAGCGCACCGCAGGCCCGGTCGTACTTCCAGCCGACGCCGGCGCGCTCGGCAGCTTCCCGCCTCGCCTTCAGCTCGTCGGCGGTGCAGTAGCAGTAGTACGCGTGGCCGCCTGCCACGAGCCGCTCGGCCGTCGCACGATAACGGTCGAGGCGCTCGGACTGGAAGTACGGACCATACGGCCCACCGACCTTCGGCCCTTCGTCCCAGTCGAGGCCCAGCCAGCGCAGGCCGTCGAGAATGCCCTCCACCATCTCCCACGACGATCGCCCGACGTCGGTGTCCTCGATGCGAAGCACGAAGATCCCGCCGTGCCGGCGGGCGAAGAGCCAGTTGAAGAGCGCCGTTCTGGCACCACCCACGTGGAGGTAGCCGGTCGGGGAGGGCGCGAAGCGGACGCGGGGCGCTGACATTGGGGTGGATCGCCGACCTATGTCGCGAAGGCGCGACGCTTCACTCGCGCGAGCGACGACGCGGCCAACATGGCGGCAAGACAGGGACCCACACCCCGCGCGCGCCGCCTCCGAGAATAGTGGATGGCGCAGAGGCCTGGCAAGGCGACATCCTCACGGCGACTCGATCTTGTGCAGCAGTTGCTGGAACCTCGGCTCCGCCCGCAGCACGTCGAAATCGGGTTCGACCGGCAGGCTGACGAGCGATGAGCATCGGCGGCTGGCGCAGGCCTCGAGCAGCGCGAGGGCCTCCTCCTTCTGACCAATCTGCGCGTAGCAGCGGGCAGCCGGCACGAGGGCACCACCCCTCTTCATCGTCTCGCCGCTCAGGCGCAGCACGGCCGGGAACCCGCCGGTATCGAACGTGTGCGCGATGAAGGCCTTCTGCTCCGGCGTGGCGAGGTACCGCAACTCGACCGCCTCCTTGAAGAGGCCCTTGTGGCGCAGCGCGCCTTCGAGCCAGAAGAGGGCGACGCCGAAGTGCGGATCCATCTGGAGCGTCTTCCGCGCCTGATGAATCGCCTCGTCGTAGCGGCGGGCATAGTAGAGCGCCCGGGTCAGGTTCGCGTTGGCGATCAGGGAGAGCGGATCCAGATTCCTGGCGATCTCGTGCTGCTCGATCGCGTCCTCGTGCCGGCCCCGGAGCGACAGATAGCCGCCGTACCAGTTCCGGCCGAGCGCGTCGTTCGGATTCAACTCGAGGGCGCGCCGGAACTCCCGCTCGGCACTGCCCCAGTCCCAGTTGTACCAGGTCTCGACGGTCGCCAGCGCGTAGTGGGCGCTGGCGAGCCTGTCGTTCAGCTGGAGGGCCCTGGCTGCGGCCGCCTTCCCGCGGGTCAGGGCCGTGTCGTTCGGAATCGCGCCGTACGCGCCCGCCACCAGGTAGGCGTCGGCGAGACCGGCGTATGCGAGCGCGAACTCCGGATCGCTCTCGAGCGCCCGGTTGAACTGCTCGATCGCCCGCTGCCACCCTTCACTCGTGTACTGATAGAAGAAGTACCGGCCCTTCAGGTAGAACCCGTACGCCTCCGGATTCACGCGCGGCGATGGCTCGGGCGGCCTGACGACGACGCTGATCCGGCGGGCGATGTCGGTGGCGACCGCGCTCTGCAGATCGAGGACCTCCGTGACATCCCGCTCGTAGCTGTCGGCCCACAGGTGCATGTCCGTCGATACCTGAATCAGCTGCGCCGTGATCCGCACGCGGCTGCCGGCGCGGGTGACCGTGCCCTCTACCACCGCGTCCACGTTCAGTTCCCGTCCAATGTCCCGGATGCTCTTGTTCGTCCCCTTGTAGCGCATGATCGACGTGCGCGACGTGACACGGAGCGAGCCCACCTTCGCCAGGTCGGTGATCAGGGCGTCCGTCATGCCGTCAGCGAAGTACTCCTGCTCGGAATCGCGCGAGAGGTTGTCGAGCGGTATCACCGCGAGCGAGGCGATTTGCGGCGCGGGCCGCCACCGGCTCGTCGTCCACGTTCGAACGCGGCCCAGGTCGGCGGCGAACGCGATTCCAAGGACCGCGACGAGCACGGTCGGCAACGCCAGGCGGCCGACGCGCCACGCTCTGCTCGGCGGGCTGCCTGGGTCTGCCTGCTCACCTTCCAACGGATCGACGGTCACCTTTGCGATGAACCGGTACCCCTTGCGGGGAAACGTCTCGATGAAGCGGGGATGCTCGGCCGAATCGCCCAGCGCCTCCCTCAGGTGATTGACCGCCTTGTTGAGACCGCGATCGAAATCCACGAAGGTGCCGGCGGGCCACAGCCGTCCGACGAGCTCCTCACGCGAAATCAGTTCGGCGGGCTGTTCGAGAAGGGCCAGGAGGAGTTGAAGGGGTTGCTCGCGGAGCGGCGTCCGGCCTCCGGCGCCGGTCAGTTCTCCGGTGCGCGTGTCGAGGGTGAATGCCCCAAAACGGTACGTCCGCGCGGCCTTGACGGCATTTCCCATCCCCGGGGGCTCCCTCACCAGAGCCCCGCAAGTCTATCACCCGCCGGGAATCAAGATTCCACCTGCAGGGAACCTCCGTGGCATTGATGCTCGCGACCGACCGTCGCACAGTTTCTCCTCTACAGACTGGCCCGAGGGGGCCTGGAGGAGGGAAACATGAGACGGAATTCCGGGCTGGCCGCAGCCCTGCTGGCATGCACGCTGGTCCTCGCCGCCGGTGTGCTGAGTGCGATGGTCCGCGCGACCCACGATGGCCGGAAAGACCGCCACCGCCACACGCCGGAGAAGACGCTCTACATCTGGGCGGGCGACCAGGCGCGTGTCGCGCCCGACTTTCTGGCCGTCATCAACTTCGACGAGGCCTCCCCCCACTACGGGAAGATCATCAAGACGGTTCCCGTTCCGTCGCCTGGCAACGTCGGGAACGAGCCCCACCACTGTCATCTGTCGACGGACAAGAACATCCTCGCCTGCGGGGGACTGCTGAGCTTGTTGCGGGGACAGAACGGCATCTTCTTCTTCGACGTCTCGGACGCCAGGAATCCGCGGTTCCTCTTCTCGACCAACGCGGGCGAATCGAGCATCACGGACGACTTCCTGCCGCTCGAGGGCGGCGGGTTCCTCATCTCAATGATGGGATCGGCGACGGGCGGGACACCCGGGCGCGTGATCGAACTCGATCGCAACCTCAATCTCACCGCGGAGTGGCCGAACGATCCGCCGCAGGACGGCTTCAACCCGCACGGGATTTCCGCGCGCCCCGAGATCAACCTGATGGTGACCTCTGACCTGGTGGACCCGGCGAGCACGCTGAACGTCGTGCCCGGAGATCCGGTGCTCCGCGGAGCGATTCGCGTGTGGGACTTCCACAACCGGACGATCGTCCGCACGATTCCGATCCCGGGCGCGCCGGGCACGATGGACGTGAAGCTGATTCCCGGCGATCGGCAGGGCCGCGCCTTCACGGCCGGCATGTTCGACGGATTCGTCTATCTCGTGGACACCTACAGCGGGACCGCCAAGGTCGTCTTCGACTGCGAGAACATCGTCCCGCACGTCGAGGTTCCGGTCCGCGGCGGCATGACCCAGCTGCTGGCGATGCCGACGAGCGGCGACCGCCTGATCTTCAGCTCGTTCCAGGCCGGCCAGGTGGGCATGCTGGATGTGAGCGACCCCGAGCACCCGGTGCAGTCAGGGATCGTCAGCCTGGGCGTCAACGCCGGTCCGCATGCCGTCATGCTGTCCCACGATGACAAGCGCCTCGTGGTGACCGACTACTTTCTCAACGAGGACGACTTCGGCAAGCTCCACTTCGAAGGCGATCACCAGGTGCACGTGATCAAGGTGTCCGGAAAGCACCTGAAGCTGGACCCGCGCTTCCGCCTGGACTTCGACACGGCGTTCGCGACGGGGCCGGCTCGGCCGCATGGCATCGGAATGAAGTGAGGCGACGCCGTCTCGAAGGACATCAGCCGCACGGCGAGCTACGGCGTCACGGTGAACGCGAGGCGCCCGATCAACTGACCGGAGGTCGTCACGACGTCGACGCGATAGCGCCCCGCGATCGGGGGCAGCCAGACGCGCCGGCGCGAGAACGTCCGGAACCCTTCGCGCCGGCCGCCCATCACGGGCGCGCCGAGCGGGATGCGCGCGATGGCCACGCCGTCCTTGCGCCAGACGTGCTCGATCGATTGCCGCATCCCGGCCGGCGCGTACACCGCGGTGTAGGCGGCGAGCGAGCCCCAGGCCACAACCGTGCCGCTGTCCACGACGTCGTCGACACCGTCGACCGGTTCGTGATTGACGACGTCGCGCGCCACCACCGCCCGCGCCATGAACATCGGCGCCGGCGGAATCAACACGGGATACACCCAGACGACGGCCATCGCGATCGCTGCAATCGCGATCGCCGTGCCGGCGGCGCGGAGCCATCCACCTGCGATGGGGCGACGAAGCGTCGGCGTCAATGCGCCCGCGGCCAGGCCCGCGCCGGCGATTGCGGCGACGATGGGCCGGAGGCCGAGGAGCGCGAGCGCCACGTTCAACCCGGCGAACATGGCCAGCCCGACGAGGCCTGAGCGGAGCCTCGGGCGCGGATGGACGAGCGCCCGGTACCACGGATCGATGGTGGCGAGGAGCGCGGCCATGGCCAGGAGGATCGGCAGCCACACGTTGGGCGAGAAGAACGTGGCGGCGGCGTAGTACGCGGGCAGCACGAACAGGAAGAGCCCGTGGCAGAGCGTCTGGAGGAGATACTCGCCCGCGCCCACGACCAGGTGGCGCCCGCGCTCTTCCAGCGGGGCGCGCAACTCGGCCAGCATCGTGAGCAGCAGCGACACGAGCAGCAGGTACCCCACGATCCAGCTAACGTGTGGCAGGCCCCGCCGGAAGACGAACAGCGTGGCGAGGCCGAGGCCCAGCGAGCCGATCGACACGCCCCAGGGGACGAGATGCTGAAGCCTGCGAGGCCACGACCTCCTGAGCCATTCGGAGCACAGACGATTGCGTGAATCCACGAGCGTGCCACGAATCATGCGCGATCTGGCCATTCATCTCACGTCGATACTCTTCGCGCATGCCGAGAATCGCATCGAGTGCAACCGGACGAACGTCGGTGGATGTGAACTCAGGACTCGTTTTGGAACACTGCCTCACCTCCAGAGCCCGTGCACGCCACGCTTCTAGCTCTTCCGCAGACACAGGATTCGGCGCGTGGCGTTCGCACCTCGGACAGCCGCCATGTAGGTTCTGATTTGGCGGGCCTGCTCCAGTGCCCGCGCCTGAAGCACCTGAGCAATCGAGTGGGAGACACCGGCGGAATGTTTGCCACCCGCCACTCCAGATTCTCCAAGACGCGGTTCGGCTCCAGATGGGCGCTCGTGCCCGACAAGCTTCGCGCGGCGCTTCGCCTCGCAATATCGACATCGCTCTGCGTCACACCATCACCCACCACGGGGCGCCGCTTTCAGCGACATCTCACGCGGCGTTCCCTTCCAAGGCGGAGTACCGTTTTCAGGCCGTGCGTCGAGCACGTGTCATTCGCGCTCCCCTAGCCGGCGGGTTCGCACAGAGATCCGGCGCCATCCGGGCAGTCCACAGGTGCTGGGCCGCGTACGCGCGCCACGGCCGCCATCGTTCGGCTCTCTTCAGAAGGCTATGCGGAGTTGGGTCCACGCAGCCGATCAGGCGCGCACCACGAAGCAGGCCCGCGTCAGCCGCGGGAAAGGCGTCGCTCTCAGCGAGTGCGCGCAGCGCGATGTATTGCGCCGTCCATTCACCGACACCGCGAATTGAACGGAATCGCGCGAGGGTCTCTTCGAGAGTGCCGAACGGACGAAAGAGATGCGGGTCGGCGACCGTCGCCTGGGCGAGAGCCTTCAACGCGGCTTGTCGAGCGGCAGGCATGTCGAGTCGGAGCGACCGTGCGGCCGCAATGACGTGGGCGGCGGGAAACACGTGCGACAGGCCAGGGTGACCGAAATGGCCGGCCGGCACGCGCCTCCCTCGGCATGCGACGAGGCGTCCCGCGAGGCGGCGAGCCGAGGCCACGCTGACCTGTTGGCCGAGAATGGCCCGTACCGCCAGTTCGAAACCGTCCCATCCTCCGGGTGCACGCAGCCCCGGGCGTTGGGCCACGAGCTGCGCCAGCAGCGGATCGCACGAGAGATGCTCTTCAATCGCTCCAATGTCCGCGCCCGTGTCGAAGAGCCGGCGCACTCGCGTGACAATCGCGGGCAATGCCCGAACGTCTGAAAAGCAAATCGCTACGCCCAAGCTGTGGTGCTGCGGCAGGTGAGACACGCGAACCCAGCCGGCACAACCGTCAATCTCCACCGTTCGTTGATAGCTGCCGTTCTCGACAACCTCGATCCCGGGAATCGCGTGCGCCTGCAGGTGAGCGAGCATGGACTCCCAGTCGTAGGGTGGTCGATAACGCAGGCGGAGCGTGACCCCTGCTTCCCCAGGCGCTGCGGTCGCGACGTTCCCGAGTCGAATGGCGCTCGGAGGACGGCGATACAGCATCCTGAACACCTCATTAAAACGGCGGATGCTGCCAAAGCCGGCCGCCAACGCAACCTCGGTCATGGACATCCGCGTGTCATGAATGAGCTGCGTGGCGAACAGCACGCGACGAGTCTGGGCCACTGCGACAGGGGAGGCTCCCAGGTGCTCGTGGAAGAGCCGCCGCAGCTGCCGCTCCCCGACGCCCAGACGTTCCGACAAGACCGCAACATTGCCGTGATCGCCATCGAGCGCCCCGTCAGCCATGAGCGCCAGCGCCCGCGATACCGTGTTCGAGGTTCCGCGCCAGGCAGCCAAGTCGGGAGCGGTCTCGGGCCGGCAGCGGAGGCACGGACGAAATCCCGCGTCCTGGGCCGCGGCGGCCGACGCAAAAAAGCGGCAGTACTCGAACTGTGGCGTTCGCGCTGGACAGACGGGACGGCAATAGACGCCTGTGGATCTGACGCCGACGAAGAGCAACCCGTCGAAACGGGAGTCGCGGGTCCGCAGGGCCCGATAACACACTTCTCGATCCGGCAGTTCCATCGCGCGAGCCGATCCTCTCATGCCTCGAGACATAGGAGATGTGGAAAGAGTCGCGAATCGCTCCGGCACGACTTCGATCGCTCCTGATCTGCGAAGAGCCGCCTTGACGCCGCCTGGCGTCGACTCGATCCGCCGCAAGAAATCGATGCATCGGTTGTGCGCAATCCGAAACAGCCAGGTATCGCGCGTCGAATCCTCCGCGCGTGGCAGAGCGTTCGTCCATGTCACTCATTACGCGCGCCGGGGCTCCCGGGATGCGCGAGCGCCATTGGAGAGCGCGACTTGACGCGACACGCCCGGTCAGATCGGAGTGTCGATCGTCGTGAACGCCGGGTCGTCGACATTGCCCGTGTTCCGGGTGCCGATCGGCTCGAAGACCAGTACGTGGGCCTCGTGATCGGCTGAAGTGCGATGCTCGGTTCCTCTCGGCACGATACAGAACTCGCCCGGTCCCAGCTCGACGAGCCCTTGCTGAAATTCGATTCGCAAGCGACCGGCCACGCACCACAACATCTCATCCGCGTCGTCGTGATGATGCCAGACGAACGTGCCGCAGAGCTTCGCGAGCTTGAGCTCCTGTCCGTTCAGCTCGGCCAGAATCCGCGGCTTCCAGCAATCTGTGATTTGCGACAGCTTTTCGGCAAGATTGACCTTCTCCATCACCTCAGTTCCTCCCGGTAGACGCGAGTTCCCCTTGTGGGGGGCCGATCGATGCCCGGCGCCCCTTCTCGTGTTCCAGCAACCACCGTTTCCGCGCGAGGCCTCCGCCGTAGCCCGCAGCGCGGAGATGGTCCTGGGCATCCGCAACGATCACCATCTCGCCAATCGGCGTGTGAATTCGAGTCGTCGATCGTTGAAGCAGGTCGCTCATGCCTGACTCCTCTGGAGCGTCGCGGCGGAGCGACGCCAATCGGCGAGGCAACGAGGTGGGTCGCAAGCAAGCGGCGGAGCTGCCGGTCTCCAACACCGACGCGCCCCGCCGCGGCGGAGGCAAACAGCGGCCGTGGCGCAACTGCGGCGAGAGCACCGCTCTCGATCGGACAGTTCCATCACCTGTACTCTGCCATGTCAGGCGGGCGCACACTCGCGGCTTTCGGACGTCATCAACAGGCTTTGCGGATTCCGGACGTGACGTATCGATTGTTGCCTGACGACACCGCCGGGGACGGATCGGCCCTCATCAACTCCAGGCCTCGTTGGAGAGGCTGCTCGCCTTCGCAAGCTTGATATCGCGCTGCTCTAAAGACAGAGTCGCGGCGGAACAATCAAGGAGCGTGTGATGAACGGGACACCAGGCATGTTCAGCGTGCACGGCGTGCGCTATCAAGTGACAGATGTTGCGCGCGCCGCGGGCTGGCTTGTGTCAAGATGGCCGCGGGACTCTTGTTCTGACCAGCTGCTCGCCGCTCAAGCGACTTTGCTTGAGCCGAACGCATTCAACATGGTTCCGACCCAGGACGCTCCCGCGCGCAGGATTCACGAACGAACAGACCCGGCATACTGCGGCCCGGGCGCTCAACCACCACCAGTCGATCACCGGTTGGGTGCTCGAGAAGTAATGGTGACGCTCGATCCCTTTGCCGTCGGCTGATGCTGGGCGACTGATGAACCCCGTTGTGCCCGTCGACCTCGAAACGCCACGCCTCAGGCTCAGGATGTTCGAGGAGCACGACTGTGACGCTTTACACGAGATGCTGGGCGACGAGGCCTGTGTCCGGTACACGCTCGAACAACCTCTCGCGCCTTGGCAAACGTGGCGGGCCCTGGCAGCGTACCTCGGACATTGGCAATTACGTGGGTACGGTCCTTACGCCGTCGTTGAGAAATCAACGGGAACGATGGTGGGCCCCGTCGGGCTCTGGTTTCCTATCGAGTGGCCGGAACCCGAAATCAAATGGTCCCTTGCCAGACGTTTCTGGGGCCGCGGGTTCGCTACCGAAGCGGCAACGGCCGTGCGGGACATGGCGGCTGTTGTGCTCGGCCGCACTCGGCTGATCAGCGTCATCCGCACCGACAACACACCTTCGCAGGCCGTCGCTCGTCGACTGGGAGGCATCCATGAAAAGACGATTCCGTTCCGAGGTGGCAAGGCCGACGTCTATGCGTACGACCTGACCGGGCGACCCGTCGGTGTGCCGCAGCCCCGTGACGCGTCATTGCGTCATCAACACGTGCCTCCGTGGGTACCTGCCGGACTATTGGCGGAACTGGATCTGTCCGAGCTGGCTGCGGACGTCCCGGCGGTTCGGGAGCAGTGTGCCCGCCTGGGCATGTTGCTGCGTGCGAACGTCGCAGCCTATCGTCGCGATGCCCGGGGAGCGCCCGGCGGCCTGTGCTCGTACTACCGCGCGATGCGGCTGACGCCGGCTCAGATGCGCGACGTGGGCCATGCGGAAGAGATATGCCCGACGGTACTGTTCGTCGCCTACGAGAGATCCTGAAACAGCCGACTCCGAACACTCCAACGACAAGCGGCGATGGCAGTTCGTCCGGACGGTCTCCCGGCGAGGACGAGCCCGCCCGTCGCCGCTCCCGACCGAGACGGAGGTAGAACACCTCACTTGAAGCAGCGTTGACTTCGCGATTCGGCCCGGACTCCTCGTCCGCCCTGCGACTGGAAACGCCTCGAATCGGGCTCCGCCACGCCGAGGCGTGCATGGACTGCGGCGCGGAAGTTGGGACATATGGACAGCTCGCGATGCCGGCAAGCGAGGCCGTGCTCAATCAGCGCCTTCGCGCGCGTCGCGTGAGCGATAGAAGCCTGCAGCTCCTCGAGCTTCGCGTTCATTAAGAGCGTCCATGACGGATTTCGTCGACTCCCAGCCGCGACAACGGTTCGAATCTCCCGCAACGTGAAACCGGCGTCCTGGAACAGGCGGATCAACGCGATTCGCTCGCTGCTTCCGGGACTGTAGTACCTCCGCCCGTTCGCTCGCCCAGCCGGCGCCAACAATCCAAGGCGGTCGTAGTAACGCAAGGCCGAGGTCGCCAGCCCCGTGCGGCGGCTCAACTCACCAATCGTAAGGGCGGCTTGGTTCGACATTCGTCACCTCTCTTGACTTGAAGCGCGCTTCAACATCGATGATGCAGGAATGAACGGTGTCGATCAAATGGAGTCGTCGGTGTGAATCTCACAGCGGGAATCGTGAGACGGATCCGCGCGCAGTTCTACGGCCCACCGGATTCTGGGGCAAGGTCGTCGGCTGGATCATGGCCACACGCTCATCCAATCGTCGGCGGAACGCCTGGGTCGTCTTGCTGCTGCACGTCCAGCGGCGCGATCGCGTCCTCGAGATCGGATTCGGACCGGGAGTCGCGGTAAGCGAGATCAGCCGCATGCGGTGGAGGGTTACGTGTGCGGCGTCGACCACTCTGACGTGATGCTGCGCCGGGCCACGAAAACGCAACGCCGCCGCAATTCACGTAAGCGCCTCGATTTGCGGCTCAGTGCCGCTGACTGCTTGTCAGAGTGTGCTGAACCGTTCCACAAGGTTCTGGCGGTGAACGCGATCGTGTTCTCGGAAGGGACGATGGGCCGTCTCGAGGCGCTACGCCGGGTTATGCGTCCGGGGAGGCCGCATCGCTATCGCGCACCAGCCGCGCGGTCCGGGAGCAACGCATGCGAACGCAGCGGCGAACGGTGATGCGATCGCCGCGACTCTGAGACACGCCGGCTATTCGGAGGTACGCGTACACACGATGAACGTGAGACCCACTGTCGTTTGCGCAATTGGGGTGAAGCAGGCGATGGACAGAGCTGATGGACCGACGGCCGATAGCAGCACAGATTGAGCGCGATACGTTGGGCGACAGCCGCGAAACCGTAGAGACCGGGAGGGGGGCTCTGTGAAGCGAGTGACATCGGTGATGCCGCCCAGGATTGCCTTGATCGCGATCATCGCGATGCTTGCGCTGCACATCATGGTGCCGCTGGGGATCGTCGTCCCTTGGCCGTTCTCATACTCAGGCGCCGTCCTCATCGCAGCCGGCGTCGCCATGATCGTGTGGTCACGTCGCGCGTTCCAGGCCGTTAAGACGCCGATCACGCCTTTCACCGCATCGACGGCGCTGATTCGCCACGGCTTATATCGCTGGACCCGCAATCCGATGTACGTCGGGGCAGTCTTGCTCGTCTCCGGCGTCGCGGTTATGGTCCTTCCGGAATCTCCGTGGGTCACAAGAGATCCAGCTGATTTGAGAGGCCGCCTGCGCGGGCCGCTCCTGCGAGTGGGCGGCCTGCTTGGCGGCGGGTTGAAGTCGACGTGTTCTGCTGATACAACCGCGTCCGGAGGGAGCGCTGTTGCAGGACACGAAACTGTTCGAGACGATTCTGGGCGTCACCGCGCCGTGGCACGTCACGCGGGTCGAGCTGAAGACGGACGCGAAGCGCGTCGAGCTCTGGTTGGAGCACGACCCCACCCGGTGGCCTTGTCCCGAATGCGGCGCCGAGCTGGCGGCGTTTGATCATGCGGAGCCACGGACGTGGCGGCATCTGGACACCTGCCAGTTTGAAACGCACCTCCACGCAGAGATTCCGCGCGTGCAGTGTCCAACGCATGGCGTCAAACAGGTGCGCGTGCCCTGGGCCGAGCCCCGGAGTCGCTTCACGCTGCTGATGGAGCGGCTCGTCATCGATCTGATCCTGCAGTGCAGCACCGTGAAGGGTGCCTGCGCGATCGCCGGGATCAGTTGGGACGAGGCGTGGGGCATCATGCAGCGAGCCGTGAGCCGTGGGCAGCGCCGAAAAGAGGCGCGGCCGATCGCGTACATCGGCGTCGACGAGAAGGCCTTTCGGAAGGGGCACCGCTACCACACGATCGTCTGTGACCTGGACCGGTCGACCGTGGAGTTCGTGGCCGACGATCGCAGGACCGAGAGCCTCGCGGCGTACTATGCGCAGCTGACGGACGACCAGAAAGCCGCGCTGCGGGCGGTCGCGATGGACATGTGGGAGCCGTACATCGGCGCGACTCGCGACGGCCTGCCAGACGGCGGCGCGCGCATTGTGTTCGATCGGTTCCACATCATGCGCGAGATGACCAAGGCGGTCGACACGGTGCGGAAGCACGAACACCGGGAATTTCTGGGCGCCGGCGAGGACTCGCCGCTCACAGGCACGAAATACGTCTGGCTGTTTAGCGACGAGCGGCGGCCCGAGTACCACGCCGAGACCTTCGCGAGGCTGCAGGCGCTGAACCTGAAGGTGGGGCGCGCATGGGCCATCAAAGAAGCGTTGCGCACGCTGTGGACCTATCGGCAGTCGGCCGCCGTGAAGCGATTCTTCTCGCGCTGGTACGGATGGGCGGTGCGCTCGCGACTGGAGCCCGTGAAACAAGTCGCGGCCACCCTGAAGCGTCACCTCGATGGCGTCCTCCGATTCGTGAAGCATCCGATCACCAACGGCGTGGCCGAAGGGTTGAACAGCAAGATCATGAGCATCAAGCGCAAGGCCGGCGGCTTCCGCAACCCGTCGAACTTCACGACCGCAATCTACTTTCACTGCGGAGGCCTGGACTTATACCCACGCTAATTCCGGATGGTTCCACATTATTGGCACGATGAACACCGCCGACCGGTCTCTTGCCATGGTGGCCTACGCGCTGCGGAGGCGCTTCGTCTTCGTCGATCTGGGACCGGGCTTCGGTCAGCCATCATTTGCTAGAAAACTGTCATCCCTGGGAGTGGATGCGACGCTGCGAGATCGCATTGTGAAGCGTCTAGAACGTCTCAACGACCGAATCCGCCAAGATCCCAATCTCGGGGACGGTTTCTGCATTGGACACAGCTATTTCTGCCAGGTGGGTGGAAGTGCCGCCGATGACAGCTGGTACAAACGAATCGTGCGAACGGAGATCGGACCCCTCCTCCGCGAGTATTGGTTCGACAATACGGAACGCGCCGCCGATGAGCTGGCGCAACTCCTGGACGATGACTAGCGATGAGTGTGTCCGTCCAGAATATCTATTACCTGCTTTGCTACCCGTGGGACCGGCTCGAGGCGCGCAACCTGGTCGACGTCAATTCGATTCCGGGTAACCGCATCGAGAATCTGCTTGGCAAGGTGCTGCACGATGGGGTGGCGCATCTCATTCGCAGTGGCTTTGATCGCGGGTACGTTTCGTTCGAGGAGACGAGCAGGCGACTGCGAGGCAAGGTCCTCCTGACGGAGACCGTCGGGCGATCCCTGCTTGAGCAGGGCCGCGTCGCGTGCCAGTTGGACGATCTCAGCTACGATGTAGCTCACAACCGCGTGATCAAGGCGGCGATGGCGGCCATGGCTGCTCTGCCGAGTATAGACAAGAGCATTGCCGCCGGCCTTCGTGACCATTGCCGGCGACTGCACGACGTGTCTGACATCCCGCTGTCGCCTGCAGCGTTCAGGCAGGTTCAACTCCATCGAAACCTCGCTCGCTACGCGTTGTTGGTCAACGTCGCGCAGCTCGTGGCCAAGAGCTTCATCCCCGATGAGAGAACTGGCGTGCGTAGGTTTTATCCCTTCACGGCAAACGAACAAGAGATGGGACGCCTCCTCGAGGCCTTCGTGCGGAACTTCTTGCGGCGAGAGCAGGAAATCTACGTCGTCGACGCGCCAAAAGTGCTCTGGGATCTGGACTCCGGCGATAGCTCCGATCCCTCTTGGCTTCCAGAGATGCGCACCGACGTGATGCTCACCAATGAATCCGGCCGGGTAGTCCTCGAGACGAAGTACTACGCGACGCCTTACCAGTCCCAGTACGGGGGCAAGAAGCTCATCTCAGGACACCTGTACCAGCTTATGACTTATCTCTCCCACCTGGGAGTCGACGGAGGGGCAGAACCTGTGGGCGTGTTGCTCTACGCCGGGCTTGGCATCGGCCAGCGCCTTAGGTACCGCCTGGGTGGATACGCTGTACTCGTCCGCAACCTCGATCTCAACCGTGACTGGCGCGACATCCATGAAGAGATGATGGAGATCGTGAGAGAGCTGGCGGGTACTTCGAAGACGCGCCTTGGGTCTCTTGCGTAAGATTCTCAACTAGCGTTCGGCCTCCGATGGCGACGCGCAGCTGGAGCAAGTAACAGAGTCGGTCAACGTGCGAGAGCACGCTCGCGTTCGACATGGCCGCTTACGCGATTGAGAGCACTCATTGCCATTTCTTTGTAAACCGACAGTAGTTGAACTCGTCCAGCGCTTTCAGCTTCGAGCGTCCCACAGGCGATGCCATCTGATCGATCTGCTGCCGAACGATATTCATGAACACCGATTATTCCTGGGACCTCGAACCACTGGAGTTCCATCGCAACGAGACGGCGTGGATCGACGGCGCCATTGGGCGCGCGTTGAAGATCGTCGCTGAGGCAGGACTGGATGTGCGACTTGTGAGAAACCGTCAACCGGACATGGAACTGGTGCGGCTGGTAGGTGAGTTCGGGTAGCTCTAGTGGCTTGTACTCACTGAAGTAGGTACTGGTGCGCTGTCGCGCCATATGGCGCTGACCCTGACCGCCGATGAACGGACTGAACTCGAACGTCGCCTCCGCGGTCTCAAAATCCGCGCGGAAGATGCGCGGCGCGCGCGCGTGATTCTGATGTTCGCCGATGGCGCGTCGTACACGACGATCGAGGCCACGGTGCCGTGTTTCCGCGATTACATCAATCGCTGGCGGAAACGATTCCTCGCCAATCGGCTCGACGGCCTCCGCCCGCGTTACCGCGGTCAGCCGCCGACGGTGCTGACGCCGACCATGGAGGCGCGGATTCTCGACAAGACACGGCAGCCGCCGCCGGACGGCAGCACGCACTGGAGCACGCGCCAACTCGGACGCGTGTTGAAGATCCATCACAATCTCGTCGGCAAAGCCTGGCGGCGCGCCGGACTGCCAGCCCCATCGGTTCGAGCGGTACATGCAGTCCGACGATCCCGAGTTCGAAACGAAAGCGGCCGACGTGATTGGGTTGTACGTGAATCCACCCGATCACGCGGCCGTGTTCGCCGTCGACGAGAAAACCGCGATCCAAGCGCTCGACCGACTCGATCCGATCTTGCCGCTGTCGCCGGGCCGCGCCGAACGCCACGGATTCGAGTACTACCGCCACGGCACGCTGTCGCTCCTCGCGGCGCTCGACACCCGATCGGGCGAGGTGCTGGGTCAGACGGTGCCGCGAAACACCAGCGCCGCGTTTGTGGACTTCCTCGGCGAGATCGTCGCCAGTCAACCGAAGCGACGGGAGATCCACGTGATTGCCGACAACCTCTCCACGCACAAGACGCAGGCCGTGCGAACGTTTCTGTTGGACCATCCGCACGTCCACCTGCATTTCACCCCCACGTACTCGTCCTGGCTGAACCAAGTTGAGCTGTGGTTTTCGAAGATCGAGCGCGACCTGCTCGCTCGCGGCGTCTTCACGTCCGTCGCGGACCTCGCGCGGAAGATTCGTCGATACATCGGCCGCTACAACAAGGCGGCCAAGCCGATCCGCTGGAGCTATCGCAATCCGGCGCATCGTATTGGTAGTACTTCAGTGAGTACAGTCCACTAGGCTCGCTTGCCTCGATCGCATTCGAAGAGGGGCAATGGGTACAGGTCAACCGTCTCTCGGCACGGTTCCTCGCTCACCAGCAGGCCCGTCTTAGCGACGCGTACACGGAGAAATCGAGAACTGATCTACTGGCCAGTGCGACACCAATCTATTCCATCGATGCATACGCTTCGCCGCGGCTAGAGCGTTTTCGATTTCTACATAGCCAAGCGGTAGCCGCAGTGTCTGACGTAGTTCCCGCATTCGTCAGGCATGAACAGCGCGAGGGCCGTGGCCATCAGTTCGCACACGTGGCTCGAACGTCCGCGGACGCGCGGCGCGGAGGAACGCCTTCAGTGTGGCGAAGGCCTGTTCGATCGGATTGAAGTCGGGATGTACGGCCGCACTAGAATTGGACAGCGCGTTGAGTCTAATCAGGCCGCGGGCGTGAGCGCAAACGGCCGCTGCGTATTCCGGCCAAGATGAACGCCCGTTCCGGCGATGGTGAACGCCGATTCCGGGCAAGCCGTACACTCATCGGAGCAGAGCGACGACGGCAGTGGGTTTCGGGATCCTCCTTGGGGATGGAAGCCGGGTCATCTTACCTCGTTCTTTTTGAAAATCAGACAGACGTACGCCTGTGGAGCGTGTGGACGTGTTCTGTGCGTCCAACGACCTTGTGGGAAACGCGTTCTGTGCGTTTTCCACAGGTCGGGCGCGATCCACAGGCTGCCCCGCATCAGCAAGGCGCGCGGTGACAGCTCGACTGTACAAGATGCCGCAGGAACCACGATCGTCGGACGGGTTGACCCGCAGCCTCCCGAGACGATGGCCGCCGATCATGATTTTCCCTTGCCTGGACGCCGCGTCTCGGGATCGCGCATCGTCGGCCCTTTCAGCGTCAGCTTGTGCGCACGATGAATCAGACGGTCGCAGATGGCATCGGCGACGCTCGGCTCGCCGATGGCCGCGTGCCACGCCGTGGGCGGCAGTTGACTGGCCACGAGCGTGGACCGGCGTTCACTGCGATCGTCGATCACCTCCAAGAGATCGCGCCGTTCGGCATCGGTGAGCGAGGCCAAGAGCCAATCGTCGATCGCCAGGAGATCGAGCTTGGCCAGTTTCGCGAGGAGCCGCGCGTACGATCCATCGCCGCGACTCACGGCGAGCTCGTGCAGCAAGCGTGGCGCCCGCACGTAGGTCGCCGTGAAGCCGTGCCGGCACGCGCTCTCGACAAACGCGGACGCTAGCCAGCTTTTGCCGATTCCGGTGGGGCCGGTGATCACGAGATTGTGGTGATCGCGAATCCACGCGCCCGTGCCGAGACTCAGGACGACGTCGCGGACGAGGCCGCGCGGCGTCGTGAAATCGACGTCCTCAAGGGACGCGGGACACCGCAACCGCGCGTTCCGCAGCCGCTGCGTAAGGCGCCGCTGCTCACGCGCGGTCCATTCCGCGTCGACGAGCAAGCCGAAGCGATCCTCGAAATGCAGTTCGGCGTGTGGGGCCGATCCGCGTTGCTGCTCAAAGGCCTGCGCCATCGCAGCGAGATGCAACGCGTGCAGTTTCTCAATCGTGGGCTGGGTCAGCATAACCTCCTCGTAGTAAGTGGCGCCGCGCAGATTCTCGTGCGTCAACGCCGGACGCGCAGGCGGCTCGTCGAGCGGGAGCCGATCCTGCTGGTGCTGGAGAATGTGCTCGACGGTGCGGTAGCGATACGAGTTCAGCCGCTCGGCGCGCTGGCAGGCGGCTTCCAAGCGATCCGTGCCGTGCTCGCGCCCGAGGCGCATGAGGCCGAGACAGGCCCGGTATCCCTGCTCGGGATGCGGCCGACGTTCGAGCAGTCCGGCGACGAACCGGCCGGTGGCGGGCCCGGTCTGTTCGGCCCAGGCGATCAGTCGCGACGGCGTCCACTCGGCGTGGGCCCGATGCGCGCGCGGCATGTGCGCAACGTGGGTGGCATAGCGGCCGCGGCCGGTCAGTCGCGCGTGCGTGGCGACGGGGCGATTCTTGAAGAAGACTTCGACCGTCGACGCCGTGAAGCGCGCCTCGACGCGCGCGTGGACCAATTGATACGGCACGCTGTAGAAGTTGTGCGCGATCTCGATGTGGTAATCGATGTTGACGCGGCAGGCCTTCCACTCCGCGAGCTCCTAGCGGGTCGCGGGCAGCGGGGTGAGCGCCGGCCGGTCGATCTGCTCGAACAAGGTGCGGCGACTGACGCCGACGCCGGTCAGCGGGCGGTCGTTGATCGTGTCGATCCGTTCACGAATGGCGGCATTCAGATCCGCCAGCGTGAAGAACGTCTGGTGCCGTAACACCGCCAGCACCCAGCGCTGCGCGATCTGGACGCTTACTTCAACGAGCGGTTTGTCGGTGGGCGTCGCCGGCCGGGCGGGAATGACCACTGCGCGGTAGTGGCGCGCGAGGTCGGCATAGGTGCGGTTGATCTCGGGTTCGTACCGACTCGCGGTCGTCACGCCGCTCTTGAGTTGATCGGGCACCCAGACGGCCGGACTGCCGTGAAAATACTCGAGCATCCGAATGTGGGCGGCGACCCACGCGGAGAGATCTTGCGTGCGCGTCGCCTCGGCGTAGATCAAGCCGCTCGCGCCCAGCACGCCGACAAACAGCTCGACGGCGATCGCGTCCCCGGTCGTGGGGTCGATCAGGTGCGGCCGCTTGCCGGAGAAATCGACAAACAGCCTCTCGCCGGCGCGATGCACCTGGCGCATCGACGGCTTGAGGCGGCGGGCCCACTGCCGATAGCGTTCGCAAAACTGGCTGTAGGCATAACCGTGCGGATGTTGCGCGCGATATTCCTGCCAGAGCAGTGTCAGCGTGACACCCGGCTTCTTCAGCTCCTGGTGCAGGGCGACCCACTCGGGCAGGGCGTGGTCGCGCGTCGCGGGCACCATCGGTCGCGTAAAGACCCGCGCTTCGAGCGCCCCATCGTCCAGATCGTCAGCGAGCGGCCACGTCAGACCGGCAGCGGTGGCCCGCTGCAGATAGGTGCTGACCGTGCCCAGCCCGAGCCCGCACGCCTGCGCAATCGCTCGCAGCGGGAGCTGGGTCTCGTACTTCAGGCGGAGAACGTCGCGAAGTTTTCTCATCAGTAGCCTCGAGGCTGCCATCCTTGGGAGTCCTTTCCGTCGAGAGGGAAAGTCCCAAGGATCGTTCAGCTACCGATGAGCGTTCAGCTTGACCGGAATCCGTGTTCACGATCACCGGAATCCGTGTTCATCATGCCCGGAATCGGCGTTCATGATGCCGGAATCGGTGTTCAGCATCGGTCGGAATGCAGAGCAGTTTTAGGTCGGCGGCGCGGCGGCAGCGACGTGAAATTCGCGACGATGCGACCATCGCCGCGACGGTGAGCTAAAACTGGATTGGACTAAGCCGCGTGCCCGAGCGCCGCACTATGGGGATTGAATCGAGTTGGGTGTCACCGCAGGAGGCGGACATCGCCAGGATGGGTGGAGACAGGCGACTGCCGACGGCACACGGTGAGGTTCGGCGTCGAGCGAAGGGCCGGCAGACGGTCATGGAAGCGGGCGTGACGCATCCTGACGCCACCATTGCGACACGACTCCACTGACGCCTCGGCGGCGTTGGTGAACGCGGCGGCGATCGCTGGGATGGAATGGTCATGAGGAATCGACGATCGGCGGGCAGAGGCTGAACCGGATCAGGTGCTCGATCACGAGCATGCGGCCCCCCCGGCACCGGGGGCACGTCCGCAACGAGATGCCCGTGAGGATCTCGTAGCGATCGCGATAGTCCTGGGGCGCTGACGGTGGGTGCCCGATCGTTTCAGCGCCGCTCATCTTGAGAAGCTGCCGGCATCGGGCGAGCTTCGCGTGACGGTGCCGGTTTCCCAGGAAGCCGTAGTACCGGATCCGGTGGAATCCCGACGGCAACACGTGGACCAGAAGCCGGCGGATGAATTCGGTGGCCGCCAGCACCATCGTCTTCTGGCACTGCGGGCGGTCGGCGCGGTAGTCCTTGTACCGGAAGCGGACGTGGCCGTCGTCGATATCGACCAGCCGCTGGTTGGAGATGGCGATGCGATGGGTGTAGCGGCCGACGTAGTCGAGCACCTGTTGCGGACCCGCAAAGGGCGGTTTCGCGTAGACCACCCATTCGGTGTGCCGGGCCGGCTTCAGATGATCGGCAAAGCCACGCGGTTGCGCCAAGAGCTGGAGTACCCCGGAGAACCGAAGGTGGCCCGCGTCGAACGCGTCGGCAAAGAGTTGAGGAAGAGCCGGCGGAAGAGGCGCGAGAGCACTCGGACGGGGAGAAAGAAGCCGCGTCGGCAGGCGATCCATCGGGTGCCGTCGGGCGAGAGGCCGCCGCCGGGGACCACGCAGTGGAGATGTGGATGAAACACGAGCGTCTGCCCCCACGTGTGGAGCACGGCAAAGAATCCGATCTGGGCGCCCAGATGCTGCGGGTCAGCCGCGATCGTGCGGAGGGTCTCGGCCGCGGCTCGAAACAGAATGGCATACACCACGGCTTTGTTTTGGAACGCGATCGCGGCGACGGGTTCCGGCACGGTGAAGACCACGTGGAAATACGCCGTGTCCAGCAGCTCCGCCTCACGAGCCTTGATCCACGCCGCACGGGCCAGCGATTGACACCGGGGGCAATGCCGATCCCGGCACGAGTTGAACCAGACACGCCGGTGGCCGCACTGATCGCACTGCTCCACATGTCCACCCAGCGCTGCGGTGCGGCACTGCTCGATCGACGACATCACGCGGCGTTGCCGGGACGTGAGTGCCGGACCCGCCTGCAGCCGATAGGCCTCGCCGTAGCGGCGGAAGATTTCCGCCACGTCGATCGCGGAGCGATCCATCGCGCGCCCGTCAGCGATGCGGTGACGCGCTGCTCGCCACGGGCCGAGGCAACAGATCGAGGGGACTGGTCGTGGCGCAGACTGTGGTTGTGGCGAGCCGGAGGTATCGCGACGTCGTCTCGAGCTGACGATGGCCCAGCAGGAGCTGAATCGTGCGCAGGTCGGTGCCGGCCTCCAGCAGATGGACGGCAAAGGCGTGTCGCAAGGCATGAGGCGTCAGCGGCTTCACGATGCCGCTCCGGAACCGGGCCAGGCGACACGCCCATTGCACGGCTCCTTTGTCCATCGGCTGACCGGGGCGCTGGCCTGGAAAGAGCCAGTCCGTCGGTCGCGTGGTGCGCCACCACTCGCGTAAGCACTGCCGCAACGTCGGCGACAGCATCACGTATCGATCGCGTTGCCCTTTGCCGCCGGCCACATGGATCACCATGCGGCGACTGTCGATGTCGGCGACCTTCAGGTGGAGGACTTCCGAGAGCCGTAGTCCCGCGGCGTAACACGTCGTCAAGATGGCCCGATGTTTGAGATCAGTGATCGCCGCCAGGAAGCGGACGACTTCATCGGGGCTGAGCACGACCGGCAGGGTCTGAGGCCGTTTCGGAGGGATGATCGCGTCCACGGCCCAGGCTTGCTTGAGCGTGATCTGATAGAGGAACCGAAGGGCGGCCACGGCACCCACGACCGACGTGGGCGCCAACCGCTTGTCATTGATCAAATGCAGCTGGTAGCGCCGAACGTCCTCAGCCCCCAACTCCTCCGGTCGTCGCTGACAGTACCGGGCGAACCGTGCGACGTGGCCGACGTACGACACCTGCGTGTCCGGGGCGAGGTTGCGAATCTGCATGTCCTCGACCATGCGCTGACGAAGAGAGGTCATGGCGTGCTCCCATGCGAAAGAGCCTGGCTGATTCCAGGCGTTCGCCCGAGAGCGTATCGGGAGTCGAGTGGGGAGATGGCGAGGACGCGGCCCGTTCCAAGCGGGCGCTCGGACTACGACCTCCCGCGAAGCGGGTTAGTCCAATCACCGTTCACGTTCGACCGGAATCGGCGTTCACGATGGGCCGGAACGTGCACCCGCCGCGCCTGCGCGGGCGAGCGATAGCCGAGTCGCGCGATCAGCCACTCGCGGTTGTAGGTCTCCTTGAAGGTGATCAGCGCCTGGCGCAGCTCCTCGATCGTCGAGAAATGCCGGACCCACAGCAGTTGCTCGTTGAGCGTGCGAAAGAAACGCTCGATGCACCCGTTGCCTTCGGGCTGCCGGACGAAGGCGGGCGACGACGTCATGCCCAGAAACGTGACTTCCGCCTGAAAGTCGGCACTGAGATAGACACTCCCGTGGTCGTGCCGCCGCGCGAGCCCCTGGGCAATCGCGGGGCCGAGCACGCCGAAGTGATCGCGGACGCCTTGTCGCAGCGGCTCCAAAGCTTCGAAGCGATCGCCGTGGTGCGCCGCATGAATGCCGACGCACTCGGCGGTGCAGTGATCGATCGCCGCGAAGATCGTGGCGGCGCCCTCGAGGACGGTCACCGCCGCGGTCGCATCGGTGCCCCACATCACGTTGGGGCGGTCAGTCACGAGGGTGCCATCGTGCGGATGCTCGACGACGGGCTCTGGCTGACGAGCCGGGGCCAGGAGCTCGGCCTCCCGCATCACGCGCAGCACGCGGCGCATCGAGGTACGCACGCCCTTCAGCGTGCGCAGGCGCGCCCAGATCTTCCGATGGCCTTCGCCATGGAACGGACTCTCGGCAATGACGACGCGGATCGGGGCGAGCAGCGCCACGTCATCCAGGGTCGGTGTGCGGCCTCGACGCCCGGTCGCTGGCTGAGCACGCCGTGCGCGCTGCGCGGAGAACGTGGACCGCGGCACGTCCCACACGCGCAGGACGCGCGCGATCCCGTCCGGCTGCTGCGTGGAGGGCGAAGTCTGCTGACTCATCGCTTCGACCTCCACCACCCCAAAGGGTCGCTGGCCTCCAGGTGCCGAATCTTCTCGTTGAGGAGATCCTTCTCGGTCGCGAGATCCGCGACGGCACTCTTCAAGCGACGAGTCTCCTCGTCGTCCACCGCCACCTCGCGCGCCTTCAGGTGGGCCTCGCCGCCCGCCAGGAACGCGTCACGCCACTCCGAGATCTTGGCGGCGGTCACGCCATGGCGACGACTGAGTGTTTCGAGATCGACCCCGCGAAGCAGCTCCAGCACGACCGACACCTTGCGCCGGGCCGACCATCGCCCGGTCGGGCGCGTCGGCGAGGCTGAGGTCTCTCCGGTCGCCCTCCGGGCTCCCTCCGAGGCCCCAGCCTCGCCTGGTTTCTGTCTGGACATACCCCATTCTCCTCTCTCCAATGGGCTGTCCAATCATTTCGGGCGGCGGGGGAGATTGAAGTCGGGACTGTACGGCGGCAGAAATTGGAAAAGCGCCCCGGTGTGCTCAATCGCGATGCGCACCGCCGGTTGTTTGTGCGCGGCCAAGTTGTCGAGGACCACGACATCGCCCGGTCGCAACGTGGGCACGAGCAGTTGCTCGACGTAGGCGCGAAACGTCTCGGCATCGATCGGGCCATCAAAGACGGCCGGCGCGGTCAGCTCAGTGGGCCGAAGTGCCGCGACCACCGTGTGCGTCTGCCAATGACTGCACGGCGTGTGATCCCCAATGCGCGTCCCGCGGAGGCTGCGGGCGTAGCGGCGTAACAGATCGGTGGTCACGCCCGACTCGTCGACGAAGACGTACTGTCGCGCGTCATGGAGCGGCAGCATCTCGCGCCACCGTCGCCGGTCGGCGGCGACATCAGGTCGACGCTGTTCGTCGGCGTGCACCGTTTTTTTGACGGTCAGTCCTAAGCGGTCGATTTCGAGCCAAAGGGTGCTGAGCGCCGCGGTCGTCGGCAGGGCCTCACGGATTTCCGTCGCCACGATCGCGATGCCTGTCATTCGCCAAAAGCCGATCGCCGGCCATGCCGATTGATTCCGAGGGCGGTCGACTTCACGCATGATCACACGACCGACTCGATGCGTCCGGACAGCCAGGCGTCGGCGGCCGTCATCGGTCAAGCGCAGTCGTCGGTTCCCGAGCTGTCGACGCAGGAGTCGGTTCTCTTTGACGAGATAGGCGATCGCCTCCCGTTCCCGGCGTGCCAACCAGCCGGTCAAGCCGATCAGCGGCAACTGCACAACCGAGAGGTTTCGATCACGAGCCGGAGCCCATATCACGGCTGGCCTGGAAGATGGCGGCCGAGTTATGGAACATTACGGGCCTGCATCACGAATATCGGCTCGAGCCGAAGGCGGCATGACGGGACGACCCGGCGTCGAGTGTTTTGCGGAGCACACCCGTCGCCGGGCCTTGCTCAATGCTGGCGATATCTGTCGGCCCTCGGTGGCCTTTGAGGTCGGGATTCGTCACTGGTGTTCGATTCCGCAACTTCCGGATAGTAGAGCGCGTTCAGGAAGAGCTTGTAGACTCCGTGGCTTTGCCCGCGGAAGAGCGGACGGAAGCCGATCATCACGATCCGCCCCTTGCCGACCTTGACGTCGACGACGGCCGCCATGCCTTTCATCTTCTCCCCGCCAACCACCCAGCCAGAAAGCCACTCGTTCTCTCCGGGATAGCTGGCGGCGATCCGCGATTGCACGTCCACGCGACCCGAGTCGAGCAGGTCCATGGCGAAACTGCGGGAACCTTTGGGAGAGAAGTTGACCATCGCCGCGCTCTCGGCGGGCATGCCGAAGCCCAAAGGCTCGGTTGGATCAACCGTGATGCGGATAATCGAATTCGGCGCGAAGAACTTCGTATAGTCGACTCCTCGGAGTCCGTCACGAACCGGCGCTCCCAGGTCTCTCATCGCCAACTCGCAGGCCTCATTCACCGTCAGCACTGTTCCGCCGGCACGGAGGAAGTCCTTGATCGCGTCGAGACCGTCCTGCCCAATTCCGCTCGAATATTCCGGGGGGAGATTGGGAGCGACGCGCGCGACCCCGAATTGGGATGCCGCGCCGCGCCCCGTCACGATTGCATCACGGTTTTCGCTCGTCAACACCAGCACGTCGATTTTCGACGCCAGCCCGGTCTGTTTCGCCTCCCGCATGTCGTTGTTGTGAAGCGAGACGTAGGGAAGGTTCATGTCATCAAAGACATAGCGTGTCCAGCCTTCGTCCATGTTGCCCAAATACGACTGGTAGATGCCGACGCGCGGTGCCTTCAGCGCGCCCAGCTTCAGCCCCTGCGTGCTTCCCAGCCCCGCAGCCCTGATGTGCCACTTGGCAAGGAGTTCCGGCAGCACGCTCTCGGCGGCAGCGTCGTCCTTGACTACAAACGCCCCCGGCGGAAAGCTCCTCTGCCCTACGCTCGCCGCCCCCAGCGTCCGCGACACCGTTCCCCCATGCGCGAGCACCCCGCCAACCACCGCATACGAGGCGTTCAAGGCCGCGTCGAGCACGACGTAGGCCGGATGACCCGCTGGCATTCCCCCCGGCGGATACGCCGCTTCCTCCACCGCCTTGCTCCGCATTGCATTCAGTACGTCGATCCGGTCTGCCGCCACCCCCATCAGATACGGCAGCGTCCAGCCGGCATTGTCATATGGCACGATCGGGGGGCCGTCGGGATACTGCCGCATGTCCGGATATCGCTGCGGACCCAGCAGCGTGATCACCTGCGCCCGATATGGCTGCGCCAGCGGCACGATGAACGAACCCGCCGGATAGCTCCTCCCCCCAGCAACGAACGCCTGCTCGGCTTGCTTCACCTCCACCCCGCCCATCAAAACCCGATTCACCATCTCGATCGCCGTCAGCGGATCGTGCTGGTCGGCCGAAATCACAAAACCACCCTCGCCCCCCGGCGCCTCGATCCCTTCCTTGTTCATCTTGTAGAAGTTCATCAGGAAATCGGTCTTGCGATCCGAAGCGGTCTTGATGATGCTCAAATTGAATATCAGTTCGTTCTTGACGATGTCCCCAAGGCGCCACCAGCCGCCCAGCCAAGGATGCGGCATGGCGACACCGGGCGTGTTCTCCCACTTCGGCAGCTCGTTGGGGGAGATGTAGATCGGGGTGGCGATCCGCGCACTGGCCGCCTCGGTCAGCAAAGCCACGATGTTGTGAGGCCAGGACACCTCATCTTCTCCGCCAGTCCACCACCCCGTATAGCCCGTGATGTGGCCGATGCCGGTTCTGCCGGCGGCATCGAGGTCG
This sequence comes from uncultured Acidobacteriota bacterium, assembly GCA_963840225.1. Taxonomy (GTDB): domain Bacteria; phylum Acidobacteriota; class Vicinamibacteria; order Vicinamibacterales; family CAVVIG01; genus JBLMXQ01. The sequence continues at coordinate 20,380 of CAWIYH010000002.1, read as the reverse complement.
TAGCGCATGTTGGCGCCCATGACTTCGACACCGGTCCACACCAGCGGATTGACGTCGGGAAGGAACGGATCGCCGTAAGGAGAAACGAACTGGCGGGGGCTCGTCGTGCCGCTCTGATGCTCGGAAAAAAAGATCTGTGGCAGCCAGTCGCGGAACAGCACCCCACCCTCCGCCCGCACTTCCGGCAGATTGAACATGTAGAAGTCGCGGTTATCGTCGTGGCCGGCGTAAACATGGTAGAGCCACGGCATCGGTCCGCCTTCGTATGGGGTGCCCACGTATTTGCGGTACCATTCCGTCACCATCTGCTCGCCGTCCGGGTTCACGCTCGGGATCAGGAGGACGATGACGTTGCTCAACACCTTCTCCGAGTCCCACGGAGTGTCGCCCTTCGCCAGCCGGTACGCCAGCTCGAGTGCCATCTGGCTGGCACCGATCTCCGTCGAATGAATGTTGCAACCCATGGCGACGATGACCTTGCCTTCGTCGGCAAGCTTGGCGGCCATCTGCGGTGTCACGTCGCGTGCGTCCCGCAACTGATGGCTGATCTGCTTATACCGGTCCAGGTTCTTCATGTTACCGGCGGTGGTGATGATCGCCATCATGTCCCGCTTCTTCTGTACCGTCTCGCCAATCTGCACCACCTGGACGCGAGGCGACTCGGAAGCCAGCTTCTCGAGGTAGCCCACGATCTGCGTGTAGTCGGCGAGCTTCCGGTCCGTGCCGGGACTGAAACCCAGATATTGCTCGGGCGAAGTCTGGGCCGCCGCCGGATGCGGTGCCGCCAGCCAGATGGCCGCAAGCGCACATCTGATGATCGCTCGGCGAGAAGGCCGTTCGGCGACTGTCGGCATGGTTATCCCTCCATTGATGCTATCGACTCCCTTTCCTTCAAGAGGACAGAAGTCAGGTTTTGCAGGTTCAACGCGGATTAACTGCCATTCGAAATCCGAATAACGCCTACGTTCTCCTCGATGCTGATCATCGTGCCGTACGGCTCTGACAGCTTTTGGAGCCGCTCGAGAATCGTTCGAGCAACGTCCGGCGCGGCCAGTCGCGGCACACCTTTATTCGCAAACCTCGCGGCAAAGCCGAGATCCAGCGGATACAGCTTAATTCTGGAGACCTTTCCCTCCCGGAACTCGCTGACGGCGATCGCGCTTTGATAGTACACGGCGCTGGGAAAGTCTTGCTCGACGAATTTCAGGCCCAGATCGGCATCGGTGACTTGCCGAGGATCGAGTTTCATAGCCTCGTACAAGGACTCGGTCATCGGTTGCTGCAGTTGATCCTGATAGATGAAATTTCCGAGGCTGTAGAAGACCGGCTTCCCTTTGTAGATCTCGATGCCCCGAAGCCGGTGCGGGCCGTGTCCGATAAACATATCCGCACCCGCGTCGATCGCCTCATGAGCCAGCACTGGAAGGAAATCGGCCGGCTGATCGCTCCAGTTCCCCGGGTCGTGCGCATGGATCGTCGCAATGACAAAGTCCGAATTCAGTTTTCCCTGGCGAATGGCCATCAGGATTTCGTGCCGATCCACTGGATTCATCTCAAAACGGAATCCAGTATGTGCAGCCACCTCATAATGCGTGCCGAAGAAGGAAAGCTCATTCGGGTTCTCCTTCTCATGCTCCCCAAAGCTCCCGGTGGACCCCCTTGGCATCGCGTCACGAATCTTGCGCAAGTCCTGCATCATCTCTGCAGTTACCAGCACGTAGCGCGTTGTCCGCAGGCCATCCACGCCAGGCCGTCCCGGCGCTTCGCCCGCCGTGGCCAGCGCCATTGAGACGATAGGGAAAGTGGAGGCGATGGAAACCAAGCCGACGCGGCCCTTAGGCGCGTTCAGATAGCGAGCCGCGCGTGCCGCTGCCCGATGCTCGCCGGTCCCGGCATGAACGATTCCCGCTTCATCCAGCGCGCGATCCGTGAGAAGCATGCCCTCAACCCCCCAGTCGGTGCTGTGATTGTTGGCATGCGACATCATTTTGAAGCCCATGCTTTTGAGACTCTGCGCCAGGTCGGGCGCGCCGGTAATGGCCACATCGTTGAGAGAGCCTTCCGGATAGCCTTTGAAGTAGCGGATATCGACGATGTTGCCCTCAAAATTGCCGAAACCGATATCGGCGTTGCGGAGGATGTCGGCTGCGTGCTGGAACCGCGGGTCGGCCGTCATCGAAAATGGTTGCGGCGTGAGGACATCGCCCACGGCCGCCACGGTGAACCCGTCGGGCACATTGCAGGCCAGCTCTTTCTGATCGGACGGTTTGGCTGGCGTGGCCGACTGGCCGCGCGCCTGCGGGCCGGCCGCGATCGCGGCGAACGTGGAAAATGCCGCGCCCAAGACGATGCCGCGACAAGAGCGACGGAGGTGGAATCCGTTCATCCTTCATTCCTCCTCAACAATGGAATATCCATTCTCTTCCCTGACGTCTGTTCGAAAGCCAAATGCCTTCGCCCGAATCAGTGAGCAACGGCGGAAACGGGCAGCTTTGAGAAACGCTGAAGTCAGTCTGTCTAATCTAGGTATTGTCCGTATATGCACGTTGGACAACGCCCCGCTCATCTCATCGCCGTGGTAACTCATTCTTTTCTTTTAGAATGAGTCACCATTGAGTCCCTGCCTTGCCGGCCGCCATTGCGGCCTTCCGATTCATTCCGTGCCCGCGATGATGTTGGCAACGCCACGCCTACTAAGGGTCGCATTCAACGCCCTCACGTCTTTGGTGATGATTTCGTGAAGCTGGGCCAGATCGGAATCGAGCTGCCCATGCAGCAGCTGCTGGACAGCTACCGCCTGCGTCGTTGGCGCGAAGTCGGAACCTGCCACCTGATTTGCCAGGTAGGTGAGCTTCTCGAGTAGCTGTGCCGGCCACCGCTCTTGATCCTCACCCGTCCCGGAGTTCATGGTCTGAAAGACGGAGCTTTCGAGGCCCATGAGCTTGTCGTCGACATCGGTTGCGGTATCCCGAATCGGTTTGTCATCCGGCCCCTCGCGCAGGTAATTGCGAAGATGGGCGATCTGGGCGCGGATGGATTCGGCCTGATTGATAGCGTCGGCTAGAGAGCTGATGTCCGTGGCGAGCCCGGTCGCCAGCGTGGTGTTGGCCAGGATATCCGCTTCGGTGCCGTCTGAGTGCGGGTCTTTCAGCACCGTCAGCTTCTGGATAAATTCCCGCCCTCCCGCCTGCACTTTCACGGTGTAGGTTCCCGGCGGCTCGAGCACCGAAAACGGCCTTGTGTATCCATTCAGAGGTATGGGCCGCCATCCATCGGACCCGACATGAAACCAAGGCTGATAGCGCGGGCTCGTTCTCAAGCGAATCGCATGAGTGGGTTCGGATCGCAGATCCCACCAGACACGATTAATGCCCGGCTGCTTGGTGCCTTCGAGCGTGCGCACCGTATGGCCGGTCGTGTCCTGGATAACGACCCGGACGTCACCTTGTGGGGTCGCCTTTAGGAAATAGTTGATGTCGGCGCCGTAAGGCGGGTTCTGGCCAGCGGTGGGATCGTAGTCGGGCGCCTCCCGCTGGGTGGTTGCGCGGAAACGATAGGCATCCCGGGGGACGAACAGATGAGCGTCGGCGGTGAGCACCTCTGGCGTCAGTTGCTCGAGGGGAGTGATGTCGTCCAGGATCCAGAAGCCGCGCCCGTACGTGGCCAGCACCAGATCGTGGAAGCGCTCCTGAATGGCAATTCCGTACACCGGAGTGTGGGGCAGATTCAACTGGAGCGCCTGCCAGCTCCCGCCGTCGTTAAAAGAGACGTACAAAGCGTCTTCCGTGCCCAGGTAGAGCAGTCCTTTCCGCACCGGGTCCTCGGCGATGATGTGGGCGTAGCTGCACATGCTGGGGGTGACGCCCTTGGTAGTGGCGGTCCAGGTCTTGCCGTAGTCGTGAGTCTTGTAGACGAACGGATCGCGATTGTCTTGCTGATGGAAATCCACGGTAATGTAAGCGGTGCTCGGATCGTAGCGGGAAGCGACGATGCTCGAAACCGTGCCCCACGGCGGCAGGTTCGGGATGTTGGCCGTGACATTGGTCCAGGTCTTTCCTCCGTCGCGGGTGAACTGCACCAAGCCGTCGTTGGTGCCCGCCCACAACACGCCCGCCAGCTTGGGCGACTCGGCCAGCGAGAACACCACGTCGTCGTACTCGACGCCAAGATTGTCCTGAGTCAAGCCGCCGGAAGGCCCCTGCTTGGTCTTGTCGTTGCGGGTCAGGTCGGGACTGATCACCTGCCAACTGTCGCCCTCGTCGGTGGTGACGTGGACGTACTGGCTGCCTACGTAGATCTTGCGGTGATCGTGGGGCGAAATCAGAAGCGGGAATTCCCAATTGAACCGGTACTTCACAGCAGATGGAGGAGAGCCCACGCTGTTCTCCGGCCACACCTCGACCACGCGAACCTGGCGATTTCGCAGATCGAGTCGGGTGACAGTGCCCTGCACGCTGCCATCGCCTGTCCCGCTGGACCAGATGACGTTGCTGTCGGTGGGATCGGGTGTGGCGAAGCCGCTCTCGCTCCCACCAACCGTCATCCAGTCGCTGCGGGTAATCAGTCCGGCGCCGCCGCGGAGGCTGTTGCTCGGGCCCCGATAGGACGGACCGTCCTGCTTATTGCCATAGACGAAGTAGGGGATCGCGTCATCGACGGTGGCGTGATAGATCTGGGCGATGGGGAGCCGGATGTGGTCCCAGGTTCGGCCACGATTTACGGTGATTATGACCCCGGAATCGTTCGCCACCGCCATTCGGTTGCCGTTGGTTGGGTCGATCCACATGTCGTGATCGTCGTGACCTGCGCCCGTTCTCCCCATATCGGCGACGGTGTGTCCGCCGTCAATCGTCTGCGAAAACGACCCGGTCAAGAAATACACTACGTTCTCGTTGTCGGGCTCGACAGCGGCTCGCGTGAAGTAGTGGGTGCGTCCGAGCACGAAATGGTTGTAGCTCACCAACTGCCAGCCCTCGCCCCCGTCGTCGGAGCGCCACAACTCGCCGCCTTGCGTGGGCCTGCCCTCCCAGGGAACCCCGTCGCCGGTTTCGATCAGCGCGTATATGCGATTGGAGTTGCTCTTCGGGATCGCCAATCCGATCCGGCCCACCGGCGAGTGCGGCAGGCCGTGGCCTTCCAGCCGCTTCCAAGTGCTCCCCTCGTCGCCGGATCGGAAGATGCCGCCGCCCGGTCCCCCGCTCGTCCGCCCCCACGTGTGGATTTCGATCTGCCACATCCCGGCGAACAGTATGCGGGGGTTGTTGGGATCCATGGCGAGATCGGAGCAACCGGTGTTCTCGTCGACGAACAGCATCTTCTGCCACGTCTTGCCGCCGTCAGTGGTGCGGAACACGCCGCGGTCCGGCTGCGGGCCGTAGGCCGTGCCCAGAGAGCAGGCGAGTACGACATCGGGATCTTGAGGATCAATCAGGACGCGAGCGATGCGCCCGGTCTTCTCTAGCCCCATGTGGGTCCACGTCTTGCCGGCATCGGTGGACTTGTACATCCCGTTGCCAATCGAGATGTGGCTCCGGATGTAGGGCTCACCGGTTCCAGCCCAGACGATGTTGGGGTCGGAAGGAGCGACGGCCAGCGCCCCGATGGATTGCACCGGCTCCGCATCGAAGACGGGTTGCCAGTGGACGCCGCCGTCAGTGGTCTTCCACACACCGCCGGAAGCGGCGCCGGCGTAGTAGATCAAAGGATCGCCCGGCACACCCGCAATTGCATCGGTGCGATTGCCTACCGGACCGATATAGCGAAACTGGAGGTTGCTCCAGGGGCTGCGACTTTCTTCCGGCGCCTGAGCCCGGACCAGACACATGCCAATGAAAAACAGTCCGGCCGCGCTAACAAGAACGCACTTCACCCGCTTTGACATGGGACATCTCCTTGTCAACTCGAAGATAACCACGGGCGGGATCGAACACTGAACAATTGTCAATGGTAAATTGACCTATCCGCGGGTGCGCTCGAATTCCTCTATGAAGGTCGACGAGCGCCTCGACGCCGGTCTCCAGGAAGGCGTTGTAGATCGAGGCGCGCATGCCGCCGACCGACCGGTGGCCCTTGAGGCCGTCGAGCCCCGCCGCCGTCGCCTCCTTGACGAACTGGGTCTCGAGCTCCTCGGTCGGGAGGCGGAAGGTGACGTTCGGCAGCGAGCGCGAGTCCGAGATGGCGCTGGATCTGCTCGAGCGCTGGTAGCGGAGACCGCAGCCGTCCGCTTTCAAGCGGTCGGCGCCGCTCTGCTCGAACTTATCGATAACCGGCACCAGCATGGCGTCATCGTTCCACGATGATTTCGCGCGGGAAATCCGGAAAGATCTCGGAGGCGACCAGATTCCTCGCTCCAGACGATAGGAAGTTGAAGGCCGCTCCGACGCGCGCTCAAGCGACTGAACCCCAATTCGACCCGATCCGGCGACGAATAGCGTGAGGGCGACCACCGCCGTGCACGTTTTCCGCATTGCGTGTGGCTCCTCGCTGCTGTCACTCCGATCGCACCGCGCCTACCCGCTGATTGAAGTCCACGATCATCTCGTCCCACTCCGCGAGTCGGGATTGCAGTGCGCGCCAAAACGCCTGCGAGCGACGCGCTTCGAATGCCTCGATCGATACGCCTTGTTGCTCAACCCATGTGTAATACCCGAGGTTGAAAATGCGGGTCTTCTCCCTGTGGTTCAGCTCCAGGACGTGGTCCGCTGACGCACCAAGCACAAACTCACCGAAGACCTCGCCCGCGGCAGTCTCGTCAAAGCCGTCCGGGAAGCACCGCTCGAGCGTTTTCCGGCTCTCGCTCGCGTACATGTCGGCGCCATCTGTTGCGACGGTGAGAATGACCTCGTGATCGCCGAGATTCAGATAGCGGGCAAGTTTGATTGACGCCACCACGTTGCAGATGCTTGACAGGCCGAGTGAGCCGAGCTGCTCGACCACGCGGGAGTCGACGGCGCGTCGTGCGATCAGATAGCGGCGACCCAGTGTGGCATTGAATAGGACATTCAACGCGTCCGTCGCGCGGTCCGAGACGGCCGTCACGAAATCGGTGTTCATCACGTTGTGGATCAGTGGGACATGTTTGTCACCAATCCCCTGGATATTGTGCTCGCCGTATCCGTTGTTGAGGAGCGTTGGACACTCGAGCGCTTCAGCCGCGACGATCCGAGTGCCGTACCGCTCCTTCAAATAGTCGCCCGCTGCCAGCGTGCCTGCGGACCCGGTGGCGGCCACAAATGCGCGCGCGCTTGCCTGCGGATCGCGCACTTTCACGGCATGGAACACCTGTTCGAACGCGGGGCCGGTGCAGGCATAATGCGCGAGGTAGTTCCCGAATTCGCTGAACTGATTCAGCACGATGTTCTCAGGATCCCGTTCCAGCTCGGCGCAGGCGTCAAAGACTTCTTTGACGTTGCTTTCGGATCCCGGTGTGCGAATGACATCCGCCGGATCGGTCACCCATCGCTCAAGCCAGGCGAATCGCTCGGCGCTCATCCCTTGCGGAAGAATTGCTACTCCTCGGGAGCCCAGGATGCGTGAAATGGCGATGCCGCCGCGACAGTAGTTGCCCGTCGAGGGCCAGACGGCTCGGTGCCTGGTGGGATCGAACTCGCCGGCGACGATCCTGGGGACGAGGCACGCATACGCGGCCAGCACCTTATGGGTCCGGATCAAGGGGAACCGATCGGCGAGCACAACCACAATTCGCGCCGCGACGCCGGTGAGTGTAGTCGGGAGCTCGAGGTACTCCGGGATCCGGACCAGCTCCCGCCGGTTGACCGCGTTGTGCCAGTGGACGCGAAACAGGTTCAGCGGATGCGAGCTATCGGGATCAATCGGCGCAAGTGCACGGCGGGTTGCCGTGCTGATCTCCTCGGGATGCGCCAGCTCGGAAAAGGTGGGAAGAATGATTCCCCGGCGTTGAAAGAACCCAATCGTCTCGGCGGACGGCCTCACTATCTCACGAGCGCCGGACTGCTGGAGGGGCAGCAACACGTTGTCGGAGGTCATGGCGCCTCGAACGTCTGAACCTTGCGTTATACGGGATTTCGCGGCAGCGCGGGGGTGCGCCTGGCTGCCTGCTCTGTCGCCGCGGCCCGCAGCATTGTGGCCGACGTACAGATGATAACGACTACGATGAGCCAGCGGAGAAAGAAAAGCGGCAATGAGCAGACGATGAACGCCGCAATGATGACGCCACGCGAACCGCCCACGGCGAGTCCAATGGCCCTCAAGTGATATTCGTTCCTTCGAACGAACCGTGGGCTACAGGCGAGGAGAACGAAGGCGCATGAGCCCATCATGATTGGAAAGCCACGACGGCGCATCACCGGACGGTAGGATACTTAATGCCCAGTTGCTCGAGATACGTCTTGTACTTCGTTGGGTCGTAATAGAATTGGCGCATCGCCGGCCGGTACTCGGCCATGATGCCGCGGTTCAACCACGTCGCGGGTTTGTCCTCGGGCCGAATCAGCGGACGATATGGGTAGTTCGGGCTCTTCGCCTGCTCCGTCTTGAAGTAGTCCCATGCCGCGGCGACCAGCTTGGGATCCGTCAGCAGATCGATCATCGTGAGCGCTTGCACCTTCGCGCCCGTGGTCGATCCTTTGTGCGCGATGGGCGTCGCCATCGCCACCGCGTTAGCCCAACTGTGCCCCGGCCCGGCCTCGAAGTTGGCCGGATACCTCAGCGTCAAGGTTGGGACCGTGAACATGATCGACCCGATATCGTCCGATCCCCCGCCCATGTTGCGCTCTTCGGGCACCGGTTGGCCGAGCGGTGGCAATTTCGACGCGAGCCCGACCTCGGGAACCGTCAGCTCATGCTGCAGGGCTTTGGCAAGCGTCTGATCGGCCTCGCTCCACTGCGGCAATCCGACGCGCTGGATGTTGGCGTACATCGCTTCGGCGAGCGCCTTGTTGCTGTGTTGCGGGTACGCCTCGCCCGTGACGACCATCCCGGTCATCTTGGTATCGGTCATCAGCGCCGCCGCTTCAGCCATTTTCGTCCCGAGATCCCATAGCTCCTTCAGGTGCGGGTAATCGATCTCCCGAAAGTAGTACCAGACCGACGCTGCTGGCGGGACGACATTCGGTTGATCGCCGCCGTTGGTGATCACGTAGTGTGAACGCTGCTGCAGCCGGAGATGCTCGCGACGGAAATTCCACCCGACGTCCATGAGCTCGACGGCGTCGAGTGCGCTGTGGCCACGCCACGGGGCCCCGGCGGCGTGCGCGCTCTCGCCCTGGAAGTTGTAGATCACATCGATCGACCCGGTGCCTCCGGGCGCGCCCCAGCTCGTCTCCAAATTGCTGGCCACGTGCGAGAACAAACACACATCGATGTCCCTAAATATCCCCGCGCGCACGAAATACGGCTTGCTGCCGTCCAGCTCCTCGGCCACCCCAGGCCAGATCTTAATCGTGCCGGGAATGTGATCCCGCTCCATCAGTTTCTTGACTGCCAACGCGGCGGTAATGTTGACCGCCTGACCCGAGTTGTGGCCCTCGCCGTGACCCGGAGCGCCTGGGATGAGAGGATCGTGGTACGCCACGCCGGGCTTCTGGGACGCTTGAGGAATGCCGTCGATGTCAGAACCCAGCGCGATGACCGGCTTGCCAGATCCCCACGTCGCCACCCAGGCGGTCGGAATGCCGGCGATGCCTTCCTCCACGGTAAAGCCGTTCTGCTTCAGCACGCCGACGAGGTATTTGGATGTCTCGAATTCCTGAAACCCGAGCTCACCGAAGCTAAAGATCGAATCGACCATCTGCTGCGTGAGCGTCTGCAGATCATCGACTTCCGCGATCGCATCCCGCTTCAACGATTCGACAGCCGCGTTGGTTGCCGGCGCCGTTTGTCTGCTAGCGGTCTGCGCCGCTGGCCGCGGGCCGACACGCACCACAGTGCCTGCCATCACAAGCGCCAGGACAGCGGGGATCGATTGGAAGTGCATAGGTCGGCCTCTCTCAACGTTGAGCATCCGCCGAGCCGGAATGGCAGGCCGCCGTTTCTGGATAGAGCAGCGCCTTCAGCAGGAGCCTATGGGGGCCATGGCTCTGGGCGCGGTCCAGCGGTCGGACGCCGAGGAGGACGACCCGGCCGCGGCCGCCGTTGCCCTGTTTCACGTCAACCATCGCAGCCTTCTCGGCCATTCGCTCGCCCCCAATGAGTCAGCCGCTCAGTGAGGATGTGTTGTCCGCGGGATAGGTGGCCACGACCTGTCGCTCGATATCGGCGCGCCCCGGATCGAAGGTGTCCATCACGCCGCCGTTGGAAAACATCGCGGCCGCCCTTGCGGGCATGTCGAATCCTGGAGGCGTGCGTGGATCCACCCCAACGCGAACGGCCGAGTTCGGGAGGAACAACTTCGCCCGGATCAACACTCTCCAAGGCGTCCGCCGCTGGCGCATCGAGATCACGAAACGCCACATAGCGGCTTCATTGACGGCAACTCGACAGGCGACGGCAGCACCGCAAGTACCGTCGCAGGCACGACCGAAACGCGGTGGACTGACCGCATGCGCCCCTCCGAACAGGCGCCCACGTGACGGCTCAAAACGAGAACTTGGCGCCCAACCTGAAGACCCGCGGCGCGAGGATCAAGGTGGGCCTCAGGAAACTGCTGCCGGTCGTGATGATAGAGCTGGTGGCCGCGTTCGAGTTGAAGATGTTAAAGGCATCGGCGAAGACGGAAAAGCTGGTCGAGCCCTTGATCGAGAACTTCCGCTCGGTTCTCAGATCGACAAGCGCGATGCTGTCGCGACGTTCGGAGCCGTTCGGCTCGGCGTTCATCACCTGACTGCCGTAGTTCAGCCGCACGCTGACCTGGCGCGCGAAAGGATCCCCTTGCTGGAAGCGAATCACCGGCGTCAGGCGAAATCCGAAGCCGGGCTCGAACGAAGCGTTTGCCTTGAAGAACGAAATCGGAATCTGCTGCGTCTGTTGCGGATCGTTGGGATTGGCGGGGATCGCGTTGTAGTCGTTACGCCAGGTGATTGCATAGCTAGCCGCCAGCGACCACCGGTTCGTGAAACGCCGGTTCGCAGCGATCTCCCATGTGTAGGCTGACGTCGTGTAATTCGGAGCATTGACCAGAGTGTTGGCGACGTTTCCGATAAGTGACGGATCCAGGTTGTAAGCGGACAGGCTATGGTCGTCCGACGTCCCCGTCACGCCGTCGAGACCGGGATCGACGGCTGTCGTGGCAATGTTGAAGGCGTCGAACGGATTGAGCACGTTCAGAGTCTGGAACGGATCCAACGTGTGTTTGTAAACGAAGCCCGTTCGCAGACCGAAGTTATTTGCAACCTGCCGTTCGAACCACGTCGCGAATTCGTCCACGTGCGGATCGACGAGGTCGGAGGCGAGCGCCGCTCTTGCTCCCGCCCCGCGCACCGCCAGTACCTTGCCCTCTTCGCCCCGATCCCACTGGCGGTTGTTGTTCGTGTCCGTCCAGTTGTATCGCGTCCACTGCGGCGATGTATTGGGATTGACGGCGTCGCCCAGCGTCATGCTAGGGTTGTAGTAGTAACGACCGAAGTTCGCCTTGATGACGTTACGGCCGTCCCCGTTAACATTCCACGAGACACCGATGCGCGGCGCGAACTCGTTCCACGTGGCGAGATTCTCGTTGCCTGGGACGTCGAGAGCGGGGGCAAACGGGTTCGCAGGGCGGCTCTGGTCCGGATATGCGGAGCGATAGTGATCGAGTCGGACGCCAAGATTGAATGACAAAGGGCCCATCGTCCACGTATCGGCTGCGTACCCAGCGTACCAGAAAAGCTGGTTGCGCGAGTCGAGTGGCGCCAGCGTCAGGTACACTTCCGCCGGAACGCCGTCGCGGAACACGTTCACGACGTTGCCCGGATAGGCATCGTACCAAATCTGCTCGACGTCTTCCTTCTGAATCTCCCATCCGACTTTGAATTGGTGCGTCCCCGCCCATCCGTCTTTGAAGTACGTGAGTGCGCCTGTGGTCTGCGGCCGGTTCTGCAGCTGATACCAGTTATAGGTCCCGCCGCTGACGACCTGCGTCACGAGGTCTTCGCGACGTGGTTCGTCCGTCCACCGACTCTGGTGCCAGCGGTCACCCCAATGACCGACGCGCGCTTCCACGAAGAGATTGCTGCCGAAGGTGCGATCCCACTCGACCTTCCATACCCAGCCAGGGTTGTACTGGTTCCAGGTGGAGTTCTGGTTCAGGTTCAGCGCTGATGAGGAACTAACGGCGAGGGCCCGCCCGCGGTACGGCTGGCGCTTGATCCCATACATCACGTAGGCGGTCAGCTTGTTGTTCTTCGGCAACTGGTAAGTCAGCTTACCGGTGTAGTCCGTGATGCGGGTGAGGAACGCCGTTGACGCCAGAGTCGGCTGCTGCACCTCCAGCTTCTGGCGGCGGAACGATCCGAACCACCAGACGCGGTCCTTCTTGATGAAACCGCCTCCGTTGGCATTTATGTCGGAAATGTCTTCGATCCGGTTCGAGTCGGCGAGAACGCCCTTGGCGAGCTGCGTGGCATCGATGTTGTGGCCCTCCATACCTTTGGTCTCGTAGTCCGCATAGAAATCGCCGTGGTACTCATTGCCGCCCGACTTACTCACGAACACCGACTGCACGCCCGGGGTTGCCATCTCTGCGCTTTGTGACGCTGCGCCAATGTTCACTTCGTCGAACGAACCGTAATCGTAGTAGAAACCGGTCGAGCTGCTGCCTTCGATCGCAATCACGCCTTCGACTACCGGCTTGTTCTGCCCCTGCACTCCGTACGCGACGTAGGAAGTCTGTGTGCCCGCGGTGCTGCCGCCAACATCCATGCGGCCCACCATCTGAACGGCGGGAGCTTCAGACAGCAGTGACCAGAGGTCGCGCGAAGACGGAACGGAAGCGAGCTGGTCCTTGCTGAAATTGGTCGCGACGCGCGTGTTGACAATGTCGACGACTGGAGATCCTCCTCTCACCTCGACCGTCTCCTGAACGGTCGACAGCTTCAGCTGCGCGTCGACAGTTGCCGTGAAGTTCGCTGTCAGGCGGATGCCTTCGCGCTCGAGAGTGTTGAAGCCGGCGAGGGTGAAGGTGAGCTTGTACTCGCCGGGTGGGAGGGACGGGAAGCGGTAAACGCCTTGCTCGTTTGTCACCGAAACCGATCTGCCCATCATTGCGGGGCCGCCGACGCTCACTGTGACACCCGGTAGCACCGCACCGGTTTCGTCGGTGACCTTCCCCCAGATGGATCCGGCAATGCTCCCTGCGGCCTGTGCCCAAGCCATGGTGGACGTCAGCGCGAGAGCAGACACCGCCAAGACAACAGCGGGAAAGCGTCGCATGTTCGCACCCTCCCTGGCCGGCCAACTGCAGTGAGTGCCGGCCGCTTTGCATTCTGGGTCCGGCGCAAAGTAGACTGTATACAGTATGGATGTCAAGTACAAATACTCGCTTCCTCTCTCCAAGAAGCATTTGCGCCACGAAGCCAGGGCCGTGCTGCGTCAGCAGCTGCTCGAAGGCCGGCTCACCGGACGTCTGAACGAATCGGAGTTGTCGGTGGCGCTCGGGATCAGCCGGACACCTCTTCGTGAAGCTCTCCTCGGCCTCGAGAAGGAGGGTCTCCTGGTCTCCGAGCCTGGCAAGGGCTTTAGTGTCGTGCCGCTCTCGGCACAGGAAGCCGGCGAGGTCTACCCGATCCTGTGGACCTTGGAATGTCTCGCGTTACGGCTCCGCGGCGTGCCAACGGCCGAAGAGCTGGAAATTCTCGTACATATCAATGATCGGCTCGAGGCGAAGCTCAACCGACCGGCGCTCGCCCTTCAGCTGGACACCGAGTGGCACACGGCACTGCTGAAACCCTGCGCCAATGTCCGATTGACCGAATCGATCCGGCACGTGAAGCAGTCGGCCTATCGTTACGAATTCGCCTACATGCAGGAGGCACGACGCGTAATCGCCTCTGTCAGCCAGCATCGCCGCATTCTCGTCGCGCTGAAGGAGGGCGATCTTGATCGAGCTGTCGAGACGCTGGAAGAGAACTGGCGTGTGACGCTCGATGTGGCCGGATCGTGGCTGGCCAGGAAGATGGATGCCGCGGAGGCATTGTCCGGCACGGCGTGGGCCACTTCATAGTTGTGCTTACTGAAGAGTTCATCTCGGTGCCGCGGCGAACAGGGTAGTGTCCCGTCAAGTGGTGTAAATCGCGCACGCCTTCCTTGAGTTCGACCACGGCGTGGACGCTGACGCTGCCGCAGCCGTGGACGGAAGCGCATCAACGACGTGCTGTCGGTGATGACGCTGGCGATCTTCTTCTCGCATGCCTTCGACGTGTACTGGCTTCTCGCCAGTGGTGTCGCCGTCGTCATCTTGTTCACGTTGAATCGCTGGCGGGTCTACATCGCGTGGCCGTATGCCGTCACGGCCATCGCGTTGGGGCTCTTTCTCCACGCGGCCGGAGTTCATGCCACGCTCGCGATCTTCCTCGAGCGCCAGGGTCACGCGCTGGGCACCGACCGAATGTACCGCCTGTGGCGGCAGGAGGGCCTCCAGGTGCCGAAGAAGCGGCCGCGGCGACGGGTGGCGGCCAGTCGCCCACGGCCGTTGCCGCCGACGGGCATCAATCACGTCTGGGCGCACGACTTCGTGTTTGATACCTGTGCCGATGGGCGCAGTCTCAAGTGCCTGACCGTCATCGACGAGTTCACGCGCGAGTGCCTCGCGATCGACGTGGCCGGGGGGATTCGTTCCGGGCGCGTCATCGAAGTCCTGACGCAGCTCGTCAGCCTCCACGGCGCCCCGCGGTATCTGCGCTCGGACTATGGGCCGGAGTTCGTCGCCCGGGCGATTCTCCGCTGGCTCCAGGCCGCCCAGATCGAGACGGCGTACATCGACCCCGGCAAGCCGTGGCAGAACGGCACGGACGAATCGTTCAACGGGAAGCTGCGCGAGCACTTCTCACTGCAGTGGTTCCGCAACCGCGCGGATGCGAAGGTCAGCATCGAGCCGTGGCGACGGCACTACAACGAGGTGCGCCCCCATTCGAGTACTGCGAGCGGTGCAGGGTGCATGAGCATTTCTCCATCGCGCAATGGTACAAGACGTGGCAGAATCCGCCAGTGGCTAAGAAGACGATGATCGCAGGATTCACGCCACGACGTGCGGACGGGAGACGGTCGCACGTGGTCGCAGTCGTCGCGTTCGACGGCGTCGTCCTCGGCGATTTGTCGACCGCGTGCGAAGTATTCGGTCTAGTGAAGAGGAAGGACGGGCAGCCTGCGTACGAGGTCCGCGTCTGCAGCGAGTCGCTGAACATCGAGTCGATGCACGTCGCGCTCCGCGTTCGGTGGCGGCTCTCGTCGCTGGCTCGGGCCGATACGGTCATTGTGCCGGGGGTCAACGACGTCACTCGACCCGTGCCAGCTTCGGTCTTGCGCGCCATTCGTCGGGCCGCCGAGCGCGGCGCCCGCGTGGCGTCGATTTGCACCGGCGCATTCGTGCTGGCGGCAACCGGCGTCCTCGACGGCCTCCGCGCCACGACACACTGGCTTGCCGCCGCCGAGTTTGCCCGTCGTCATCCTTCGATCGATCTCGATCCGAACGTGCTCTACGTGGACAACGGCCGCCTCCTGACGTCGGCAGGGGCTGCCGCCGGTTTCGATTTGTGTCTGCACATGGTTCGTCGCGATCTGGGTGCCGACGTCGCGGCGTCGGTCGCGCGGCTGGCCGTGATGCCGCTCGAACGCGCAGGGGGACAGGCGCAATTTATCGAACATGCGCGTCCATCCGAAGCGCCCGGCGGCATGACGCCGTTGCTCACATGGATGGAGCAGAACCTCGCGCGCGAGCTGCCGCTGCCAGTGATCGCGCGGCAGGCGGCGATGAGCACGAGGACACTCAGCCGTCGTTTTCGCGAGCAGGTGGGCGCGACGCCGGCCGCGTGGCTCGCGCACGCGCGCGTGCGGTACGCACAGCGGCTGCTCGAAACGACTGACTTGGCGATCGAGCGAGTGGCGGCGGAGGCAGGCTTCGGGTCCGCGGCCGTGATGCGCGAGCATTTCGGCACCGTGGTCGGCACGAACCCACTCTCTTACCGGCGGGCGTTTTCCAGGGTGGATTGCTCGGCGTAACCAGCGAGGGCCCGAACTTGGAAGGCGCCGCTAACCTCATCGGCAGGCCACTCCCGGCTCTCTGCTGACGGGCAAGTGGTGGGCGCACCTGGTGGGCGCACCTCGAGTTCACCCGGATAAACATTGAGCGGATTATCCTCCGCTAAAAGATCGAGGAGCAGCTGACTTCCGGCGCGTTATTGCGTTTCTCAACGCGGCACGGTCGCTGGAGGTCTCATCTCACGAGGCTGCGCGACGCTCGCGACTGCGACAGGCTTGGCGAAAGTCGGCGCTGTGGATCGACTCGGCAGTAAGCGGGCGGAGTTCAAGATGAATGTGAGTTCGGACGCGACGTGAATGAACGCCGCCAGCAGGGGATTGAGTAATCCGAAGGCGGCAAGCGCGACGCCGACCGCATCGACGGCCAACGTCCCGACGAAGTTGAACTGAATGATGCCGTGCGCCCGTGTGGCGATCTCGACCGTCTCCGCAAATTTCGACAGGTCATTGCCGAGTAAGACGATGTCGGCGCTCTCGCGCGCGACGTCGGTGCCGGATCCCATCGCCACGCCGACCGCCGCCTCGGCCAGCGCCGGGGCGTCATTCACGCCATCGCCGACCATGGCGACGGTCTTGCCTGAGGCGCCGAGCTGCTGAACGACCGCGACCTTCTGGTCGGGGAGGAGTTCGGCGCGCACGTCGTCGACTTCCAGATCGCGTCCCACCGCGTCCCCGACCGCACGGACATCTCCGGTCAGCAGCAGCGTCTGCAGTCCTAAGCGCCGGAGCTGTTGAATCGCATTCCTCGCTTCAAGGCGGACCGTGTCGGCAATCAGCATGGTGCCCATGCACGTTCCGCCGCGAGCAACGATGACCTCCGTCGCGGCGGCGGAGACGTCGTCATCACCCGTTGGGCAGCCGGCAATGGCGTGGTCACGCGCGAATGCCCGGCTTCCGACGAGAATCTCTCCGGCGTTCGTCTCTGCGATGATGCCGCGACCGGGCCGGTACGAAAACGCCGTCGGCTCGCTCGGCGCAATGCCGAGCGCGTCGGCCCGCTGAATGACCGCCTTCGCGAGGGGGTGCTCTGAACGGCGCTCGGCAATCGCCGCCGTCTCGATCAAGAGCCGCTCCGACACGCCCGTGCGTGGCCGGAGTTCCGACACTTCGGGCGCGCCAACGGTCACGGTTCCCGTCTTGTCGAGGGCAACCACATCGACACGCCACAGCGTTTCGAGATAGCGGCCACCCTTGATGATCGCGCCTGTCCGTGCCGCGCGGCCGATCGCGCCGAGGATGGCGAGCGGCGTGCCGGCCGCGATGCCGCATGCACCCGCCACGATGATCACGGAAATGGTGGAACGGGCGTCGCGCGTGAGCGCGAACGTCAAAGCGGCACACGCCAGGGCGAAATACACCAGATAGCCGGCGTAGCGATCGGCCGTCTTTTCAACCGGCGCTTGCGACCGTTCGGCGCGCTCCACCGCTTCGATGATCTTGCCGAAGCTCGTGTCTCGACCGAGTCGTTCGGCGATGACCTCGAGCGCGCCGGACTGGTTCATCGTGCCCGCGTACACCAGTGATCCGGACGTCTTTCGAATCGGCGTCGACTCGCCGGTGATCGTCGCCTGATCGACGTAGGAATCGCCGCCGAGTACCGTGCCGTCGACCGGAATCCCTTCGCCTGGCGCAATGAGTACCGCATCGCCCGGCCTGACCTCCGAGAGCGGGACGCGGACGCCGGCACCGGTCCGGCGAACCGTCGCGGTGGCCGGGAGAAAATCCAGCAGGTCCCGGATAGCGCGACGGCCGCGGCCGACGGTCAGCCCTTCAAGCACCTCGGCCACGAGGACGAATGTCGTAATCATCAGCGCGGTGAAGAACTCGCCGATGGCCAGTGCCGCCAGCAGCGCGATCGTCATCGACAGTTCCATCGTCATCCGGCGCGCGCGGATGTGCTCCCACGCCTCGTGGAAGATCGGCCACCCACCAATCAGCGTGCCGAGGAGTCCCAATACGCTCAGGCGCGGGAACGGCTCCCAGACCCGAAACCACACGGCGGCAGCGATGAGCGCGGTCCCGGCGATGCGGATCGCCTCCAGCTGTTCGATGCCGACATGCTCGACGTCGCCGGTCGTCGATTCAGATTCATGGGTCACGGCTCGGTTACCTCAGGTACGTGCGAACGACGTCGACGAGATCGTCCGCGGCTTCCGATTCCTCTGACTTCGGCGTCGCGCCCCGAAAGGCGTGTGCCCGGATGTGGTCCTCCATGACTTCCGCCATCAGGCTGTTCATGGCGCCACGTGCCGAGGCAATCCGTCGGAGGACCTCACCACATTCCAGTTCATCGTGGAGCGCCCGGGCGATCGCATCGACCTGGCCACGAATCCGGGCGACGCGTTTCGACAGCTTGGCCTTTTGCCGAATCGTGTGCGACATTGGCACTAGTATACCCCCCTAGGCTATTTGGCTTGCCGATGGCCATCTGTAGGCGGATAGCGCCCAGTCGTGACAACTGGAGGACTGAGCGGCCAGAGGGGAATCGGTCGCGTTTCCGTTTGAATGCACAGTAGAAGGGTGATGACTCAAAATGTTAGTTTTGGGTGGGTGTATCCGCCAAAGCCGCTACGTTCCGCTTGGATTCGCAGACTGTGCCTCTGCGCGCTGTCCACGGCGCTGTTGATGTGGTCGTCGGATCTGTTTGCGGGGCAAGGCCGCGCGACTGGCGCTCCACTTGACGGCGTCGTCCGAGACCCCACGGGCCTCGTGCTGCCCGGTGCCACGGTGGAGCTCGGCCTGGCGGGTGCGGCTCTGACACGTTCAACCGTGTCTGCCGCCGACGGGACGTTCGTCTTTCCGGATGTTCGGATCGGTTCGTATCACCTTCGCGTGAGTTTTCCGGGATTCGAACCGTTTAATCGAACGCTCACCGTCGCCTCGAGCGCTCATTCGCCACTGGTCGTCGTGTTGCAGGTCTCTGGCGTGCGGGAGGACGTCTCCGTCGTCGCGCCGAGCATCGACCTGCCGGCGACGCCGACGATGCAGACCGACGTGAGTCGTCGTGTGATCGACACGCTGCCGAGCGAGAGCGTCAGCGCGGGCCTCAGCTCCCTCGTCACGCTCACCACGCCTGGTGTGGCCGCCGACTCGAACGGTGGCTTCCATCCGCTCGTGAACACGCGGAGACGTCCTTCAGCGTCGACAACCAGCCGATTACCGATCAGCAGAGCCGGACGTTTTCGAATCAGCTCTCGCAGAACGCCATTCAGTCGCTCGACGTGCTGACCGGTGTGCCACCTGCGGAATTTGGGGACAAAACGAGTTTGATCGTCAAAGCGACGACGCGATCCGGCTTGGGGGTACATCGGCCGACCGGTTCGATATCCCTCGGCTATGGATCGTTCACGACGCCGACAGCTTCGCTCGCGCTCGGCGCGGGGACCACCCGAATCGGGAATTTCGTCGCGATCGACGGATTGACCAGCGGCCGGTTCCTCGATACGCCGCAGACCGTGCCGCTCCACGCGCACGGCGACGTGGTGAATCTGTTCGACCGCTTGGACGCCCGTTTCTCGCCGCCGACGACTGTGCAACTGAACCTCTTTGCGGCGCGTTCCACGTTCCAGGCGCCGAACACGTCCGACCAGCAGGATGCGGGGCAGGACCAGCGTCAGCGTCAGCACAGCTTCAATGTCGCGCCGTCGCTGACACGCACGTTGAGCTCTCGCGCCGTCCTCGAGTTCAACGCCTGGGTCCGGCGTGACGTCGTCCAGTACGATCCGAGCCCGAACCTGTTCGACGACCAGCCGGCGGCGCTGTCGCAAGACCGGACTCTCACCAATGCCGGAGCCAAGGCGACCGTCACCGACACCGTCGGCGCCCACACGCTCAAAGCCGGTCTTCAAGAAACGACGACGTGGCTCACCGAGCAATTTCAGACGGGGTTGACCGATCCCACCTTCAACACACCGTGTTTCACCGCGGCTGGGGATCCGTCTGCCGACACGTCGCTCCGTGACCCGCGCCAATGCTCGGGCCAGGGCCTTGTCGCCAACGCCAGCTTCCTCCCGGCGCTGCTGCCGTACGACCTCACGCGGGGTGGCGCGCTCTTCGATTTCCACGGAACCGGGCGCATTACACAATGGGCGGCGTATCTTCAGGACGCATGGCGCATCAGCGACTGGACCCTGACCGGCGGCGTGCGACTGGATGTCTACGATGGCTTGAGCAGGGCGACCGCTGTGCAGCCGCGGGTTGGAGCGGTCTATCGCATCGATCGGAGTGACAC
>CAWIYH010000001.1:0-968100 GCA_963840225.1 uncultured Acidobacteriota bacterium | reverse complement strand
ATCTCCACACGCTCGAAGAGGTGTTGATAGTGCACAACGAGCTCCCGGTCATCGACCTGAAGGTCCGCCTCGAATCCTGCGAAAAGCCCGAGATCGACGAAGTGGATCCGACCCGGTCCCTGCCTCTCGTACGCCTGACGCGACCGCGTCACCGTCAGATCTTTTCCGTTCACATACGCAAGATCAACGGTGAGGCGGGCGGCTGGTGATCCTGGAATCCGGCGGATCGGCAGCGTGTTACAGAACGGCGTCACAGACAGGTCCGGATCGTCGGCTCCGTCAAGGTCTGGACGACGCTGGCCGTTAACGCGCCAGCCGTTGCCTTCTCTCTCGAGCGCGAGGACGCGTCGGCCATCTGCACCGAGGCGTTCGACCTGAAGCGATACGGCGCGCCAGTCCGGTGTCAACTCCCACGCGTGGTCCAGTCGGAAGCCCCCGTCCCCGACGCAGATCACGGTCGACATTGCATGAATTCCTCTCGTCCCGACGATCAGCGCCAGACGCTCGATGCCTTCGACATCGGTCCGGCGCCAAAAGACGATCTGGGGGCTGCCCTCACCCGTCGGGACGGATTCGAATGGACGCGTCATTGGATCGCCTTCGGTCGCGACCTCCGGGTCGCGTCGACTGAATCGCTCTCCGTAACGCTGAGCCGTGCGCTAAGGACAGCGCGGAAGTGAGGATACATAGATAGCTCGCGATGTCGGCAGGCGAGCGCCGCGCTCAATCAGCACCTTCGCCCGCCTCGCACGAGCGATTGAGGCCCTCGAGTTCCAGAACCTTGGACTTCATCAATCGCGTCCCTGAGGGGTGTCGTCGACTTCCGGCCGCGGAGCACCTCTGTCCATTTGCTCGCCCCTCCGGCGCCAACAGTCCAACTCGCTCGTAGTAACGCAGCGCCGACGTTGCCAGACCTGTTCGCGGGCCAAGTCGCCAATTCCGCGAGCGACTAAATTCAGCATGGCCGATGTCGGTGCGGATGTTTGCCACGCCGACGTGATCGTCGGCGCCCAAATCACGAGCCGCCTGACGCTAGATGAGCTGTTCCAGAGGCAGGTCGATCCGCGCTGGACGCGAACAAGGCCGGCGGATAACTACGGCCGGAGTGCGATGAAAACCCCTCCGCGGCCTTTCGACACAACGTCGATTCAGTGTACCAGTCCGTTCGGAGCGCGTCGACGGGAGCCATACGCATGCTGCGCCGTGCCGGGATATAGGCGGCAACCGTGGCGATGGTGAGCAGAGCGAGCGAGGTCCCGGCAAACGTCGTTGGTCGAGCGGTTCGACCTCAAGAAGCAATCCCGCGAGCAAGCGGGTGAGCGCCGCCCACGCCCAGGAGTCCGGTTGCGATGCCCGACAGAACGATGTGCAACGCCTGGCCCAGGACCATCCGACATACCGACGCCGAGGATGCGAGGGCCATGCGGACGCCGATCTCCTGAGTCCGCTCTTTGACGGAATACGCCATGACGCCGTACACGCCTACCGCTGCGAGAATGAGGGCGAGCGTGCGGAGGGAGACGGGCGGCTCCGCTTCCATCGCGTGCACGACGCTGGCCACGCCAGACGCGGGCGCAAGCGGATCCTGGCAGCCATGCCGCAAATAGCAGAGATGGACCGCTGCTTGCTTTGGCTCTCGAACATCCATCGAAGGAGGGCCATATGCTCAGCGATAACAATGCGATTGCGACCGTCAGCGTCAAGCATCTTGAAAAGTCGAAGGAGTTCTACGAGCGTACGCTCGGGTTGACCAAGGTCATGGAGAACGACGAGGTGCTCGCCCTCAAGAGCGGAGCCTCGACTCTGTTCGGGTACCGCCCACCGTATGCCGGGACGAACAAGGCGACGGCCGTGACGTTCGTGTCCGAAGAGGTCGATGATCTGGTCCGGATACTAAAGGGCCGCGGAGTCACGTTCGAGCATGACGACTTACCGAAGATGACCCGGCACGGCGATATTTACGTAGCCGGGTCCATGAGGACCGCCTGGTTCAAGGATCCCGACGGCAATATTTTCAGTCTGGTCACGCCTCCGAACACCGCGGACAGAGAAACGGCAGCTGCATCAGCTCGCTCGACGATTTAGAAAGCCGCAGTTCCACGTAGCAGGTCTTTCAGCGCCGCCGAACCCGGGCAGGATTATGAGCTCGACGCCGGTTCACGATCGCGGCGCTGACGAAGGCTGGCGGCTGATCTGAGAGGATCGCATCATGAAGCAGAACCAGTCGTCCACACTCGTCGCTGAAGCCCAACCGATCGGCGCCGAGGCACTCATCTCGAATCCTGGGTAGACGAACTGTCCAGATGGTGGGATAATCCCACCATGGTCATTACACTCGATGCGAAACGCCGGCTGACGGTCCCGGCAGCCGTCGCACCGGCCAAGCCGGGCGACTACTTCGACGTGCAGTTCGACGCCGAAGAAGATGCGATCGTCTTCCGTCGCCTGGGCGGGCGCGAGAACTGGCTCGCGGTGATGAAGGAGTGTCCGGTGAGCCCGGACGACGTGCCGCCCCGGCGGCGCGAACTGCCGAAGCGACGGAAGCTATGAGCTGGCTGCTCGACACCGACGTCATCTGCCAGCCGGCGAAGAAGAAGAGCGATCCCAAGGTGATCGCCTGGCTCGAGGCTGAGCAGGATCGCTGCTACACCAGCGCCGTCGTCATCGCGCAGCTGGCGTACTGGGTGCGCACGAAGGAAGGCCGGCAACGCCAGACGTTGCAGGCGTGGCTCACACGGCTGGTGGACGCGCTACACGGTCGCATTCACGGGTTCAACGCGTCGGTGGCGCACGTCTGGGCGAAGCAGGAGCGATTGCTCGAAAAGGCGGGCCAGCGCATGCCCGTCGAGGACAGCTACATTGCCGCGACAGCCCGTCGACACGGACTCACGATCGCGACGGGGAACGACCGTGACTTCAAGCGCCCAGGGCTCAAGGTCTTCAACCCGTTTCAAGAACTACGGTAAGTTCATGCTGCCGCACGGATAAGCCAGGGTCGAAAATCTCTCCCGATTATGCCGGGCTGCTCGATGGAGCCGGGAGCAGTTCGACGCGGTAGCCGAGTGTGCGGAGTTCGCGGATCATCTTGCGTGTCCGCACCTTCTTCGCCTCGGCGCTGACCGCCGGCCCGCGTTCCTCGTACCGCACGCGCTCGTGCAGGAGGCGAGATGCTCGGGTGAGGGGAAGGTGGCTGCCGTGGCGCCGACTGCCGCGTTGATCTGTTGCGCGGAATCGACGCCGAGTCCGGGGACCTCGGCGAGGCATTGCACAGCGTCGTGGTGGGCCGTGAGCAGGTCGGCCATCTGCTGATCGAGTTGGCCGAGGTGATCCTCGATCACGCGCCCACCGAATCCGCCGCGCCAGGTGAGAAACGCCCGCTCGATCCAGGCCCAGTGTCGATGGTCTGGCGGCACGACGACCGGCCTCATTGAGAGAAATGCGTCGAGATCGTCGTGCGGGTCGATACCGGCGTGGACGAAGACGAGCTTTCCAATGCTCAGCGAGACGTCGATACGAATCATTCGGATGGCTCCATCGAGCCCCAGAAAAAATAGTGATCGGTCGACCGCACGGTTCCGCGCCAGCCGAGCGCGCACAGGCGCCGTTCCAAATCCAGCGGCTCGTAGAACACTTTGACGACACGATATTCACGACCGTCGTTCAAGCGCCGCCGCGCAACGCTCGACCCGGCGACACGTTCGTGGTCGACAGCTGCCGATGAAGGATCGCGAAGGCTGTCGAGGAAGAAGACGCGACCGCTCGGACGCAGGCTACTTCGCACCGTGCGCCAGAACGAGTCGAATCTGTCCGGCGGCACATGGGACAGCCAGAACGAGAAGAAGACGACATCGACGCGGGTCGCGACCGAGGGCGTGAAGATATCCGAGACGACATAAGCGACGTTGTCGGCGCGCAGCCGATCACGGTTGATGGCGATCGCCTCGGGTGCCGCATCGACCGCAAGGACGCGCCTGCTGATCGCGGCCAGATGGCGCGTCCACAGTCCGGTGCCGCAGGCAAGCTCGAGAACATCACCGAGCGGGCCCATCGATCGCAGAGCCGTTTCGGCGATACCGATTTCGCGGAACCACCGTGCGCGCTGCTCCGCGCCGCGATCGTAGCGGCCAGTGCGGTTGAACCATTCGTCGTACTCCGGCGCCCGCGCCCGATAGTATGCAATCTGTTCATCGAGCAGTTCTCGATCAGAGGGCATTGAGGGCCATCCAGAACGCGTCGAAGTTTCGCAGCGGCCGGTTGTCTTCGCGAAGGACGGGACGATTGAACAGTATAGGGACACGCTGTTCAGCACGGCCGCCGTGGGAGCGCAATGGCCCATTCAGGCCTGAGAGATCATGGTCGGCCGGGCGCGTTCCCAGCACGTGGTTCCGATCCGCGAGCACGACTATGTCGCCGGTCCGGTCTGGCGGCAGTTCAAATCGTGCGCACGCGTCCTCGCGCCCGAACACATCGTCAACTCCGGGCACCGCGGACAGGTGGCGCATCACGGTCGCGCGATCGGCCGCGTCCTCTACATACGCGACGGCAAACGATCCGAGCGATCCATGGTGCGCGACGTACGGATCGGTAATCGGAAGAATCACCCGGACCGCTCCGCGCCGCGTCCACTCGTCGCAGAGATCCTGCAGAAAGACAATCCGCGGACCGCCGGGCTCGTCGGTCTTCGACTCCATTCCGTGATCGGCAGTGACGACAAGCGTCGCGCCCAGATCGTCGAGCATCGCGAGCTGTTCGTCGATGGCGCGGTAGAAGGCGTCCGCCACTGCCGATCCCGGCGGATGGGCGTGCTGGACGAAATCGCTTGTCGAGAGATACATCAGATCCGGAGGTTGCGAGCGCATCAACTGGACACCGCGGCGCAGGACATGTTCGCTCAACGCTGCCGTGTAGACCGGCACGCCTGCCTGCTCGGCGGACTCGCATAGGCCGTTCAGCCCGGCCCCGAGCAGGCTTCTGAGCTTGTCCTTCGCGCAAATGGCCACGACGCGTACGCCGATCTGCGAGAAAGCGGCGAGGATTGTTGGTGCGCGCAGGAAGGACGAGTCGTTCATCATCACGGCCTTCGAGGTTTCGCGCTCCAGGAAGAAATTGCCGCTGATGCCGTGCTGCGACGGAGGAACACCCGTCACAATGGAGACGTTGTTCGGATTCGTGAACGTCGGCATTGCCGCATCTGCCATCCGTAGTCGCCCTTTGGCGACGAGCGACGCGAGAAATGGGGCATTGTTGCTGTCAACCGCCTTCGAGATGTAGTCGATGCAGGATCCGTCGAGACACACGACGACTACTGGACGGTCGGGCGATCGATAATCGCGCCCGTTGACGTGAACCAAGGCACACACACCCTTCTGTGTACCTCAGGCCTTTTGTGCCGTTAGTTGTATCGCGGTCTGGTGAGCACGACCGCGATTGGCGCCGCTCGGTCGCTGTCCTCCAGCCTCAGGCCGGAGCGGAACCCTAGCAGGGTGATGAAAAAGTGACTCGCGCGAACATATCTATTGGCTCGTGTCTCGCCTGTGGACAGCCCACGGGTCGGCGAGGTGATCGCTCGGGGGGCTCATGCCGGCCTCGCAAGCAGCGTGCGCAGGCGAACCAGGTTGTAGGCCGCCGCCGCGAAGGTCACCACCCAGTCGACCAGCTCGCCTCCGCGATGGCGCAGCTTGCGCAGGCCGGCGACCGTTTTCAACCAGCCGAACACCTGCTCAACCAGCTTCCGTTTCTGCTGACTGACCGCGTATCCCGCCTGGCCGGTGGTGCGCCCGTCAATCGCACTGCCGCCCTTCCGCTTCAGATTCTGCGCCACGTGCGGTGTGATGCCGCATGCGCGGACGCCGGCCACAAAGCTGGCGACGTCGAACCCCTTGTCGCCGCCCACGGTCTTCGCGTGCGGGGCCTCGGCGAGCAGCAGCCGCGCCGCGTCCCGTTCCGCGGTGCCCGTCGCCGCGGTCACACAAATATTTGCGACCAGGCCATGGCGATTGTCGAGCAGCACATGGCCGGCATACGACAGCTTGGCCTCGCGCCCCTTCCCTTTGCGCGCCAGCCGCGCGTCCGGATCCGTCGTCGAGCGATGGGTGTCGTTCCGGCGCGCTTCCCCGTGGAAGTCGATCGTGGGATTGCCCGGATCCTCGGGCGGCGGTGTCGCGTCGGCGTCCCGGTCCGTGCGCTGGAAACTCTTGAGACTGGCCCACGCCTCCAACAAGGTTCCGTCCACGGTGAAGTGCTCGTCCGACAGCAGACCGGCCGTCCGGGCCTGGCCGATGACGGCATCAAAGAAGGCCGCGGCGACGTCCCCGCGCAGCAGGCGGTCGCGATTCTTACTGAACGTCGTGGGCGACCAGATCGGCTCGTCCAAGCTGAGGCCTACGAACCAGCGATACAGAATGCTATAGTCGATCTCCTCCATCAGCAGTCGCTCACTGCGGACCGTGTAGAGGTACTGCAGCAACAGCGCGCGCAGCAATTGCTCGGGCGGAATCGACGGGCGCCCGATCTCCGAATACAGCGCCTCGAAGCGCGGCGACAGCGCGACGAAGACCTCGTCGGTCATCCGGCGGATGGCCCGCAGGGGATGATCCGGTCGCACCCGCTGCTCCGGTCCGATGTAACTGAACAGGTGGCTGGTCTGGTCGTCCGGTCCACGCATGCGCGCCCTCCCTTCGAATCGGGTGGCCGCATCGTAGTACGACGGGAGCACTATGTCGATCCCCAGCAAGTCACTTTTTCATCATCCTGCTAGACGCAATCCGGTTGATATTAGTCGAAGTGGGTCACGCGCAGCGAATGAGCCAGGGTCGAAAATCGCTCCCGATCAGGCCGGGCTGCTCGATGGAGCCTGGACCAGTTCGACGCGAGAGCCGAGACTTCGCAATTCGCGGATCATCTTGCTCGCTCGTACCTTCGTCGCCTCTTGGCTCACGGCCGGCCCGCGTTCCTCGTACCGCACGCCCTGGTGAAGGATCTTCCAAATGAGGCGACAGAGTCGGTGGGTGATCGTACCGATCGCTTGGGCGTGACCGAGGCGGGGGACGAGGCGGCGATACACGATCGCGAAGATGGTGCCCTTCGCTTCACCGCGGCGTTGGCGGCCTGATTCAGGACGCGTCGCATCTGGCGGTTGCCTTTGGGACAGCGGTGACGGTAGTTCTTGCCCGCGCTCTCCTCGGTGCCCGGGCACGCACCCATCCACGACGCGAGGGTCGCACGACCTGCGGCGTCCACCGCGCCAGCGCCCTACTCTGCAGAAAAGGATTGTCAGGTCGCGTCGTCACCTGAGCCGCCGCCGAATTTCAACGGCGCGTGGGAGTGCGCCGGAGCACTGATGTACGGCACGCGGGTGCAAGTCCCGCCCGAGGAGGGTTGGAGCAGACCACTGCACCACGTGAACGTCGAAAGCAGCACGCTCGGATCTGCGGGGGCGAAGCCGAATGGCCTAGCTACCCGACCATCCCCCGCTCGGTCTCGAACAGCGTGCATCCCAAAGCCCACCAACACGTCCGCGCTTGTACGCCTGCTCGCCGATCGCTTGTGCCCGTTCAGCCGACCATGACAGATATGCGTCGTTGCTCACAGGGCCGGGCGGTATGGTCGATTGAGCGACGGCCCCGATCCCGAGCCAAGCCGACGCGACGATCGTTGCGATTCACTTGACTTTCCGACGCAGAATCGCCACCACTTCATTGCCTCCCACCAGTGTGTTGCCCACGGTCATCCCGACGAACTGGTATCCGGCCTCGCCGGCCTCGTTGAGCTCCTTCTGGAGCGTGCTGGTCTTCTTGGTGGCCGTGAGCCGGTACTCGAACCTGCCCGTCGTCGTAGCCTCCTTGTCGCGCTCGAGAATGACGACGACCTCCTTCCCACCAAAGGTGCTCTTGAAGACGCTTTGGCCCTTGTACTCGTAACCTGCGTCTCCCGCTTCCTGCATTTCCTTCTGCATCGTGGAGGTCTTGTTCGTTGCAAGAAGGCGGTAGTCGTAGCGCGCGTCAGCATTGGCCGCCTTCGACATGATGACCAGGACTTCCGGGCCGCCGAAGCTCGTCTCCCCACCCATGACGCCGCCGAAGCGGAATCCTGCGTCGGCTGCCTGGTTCATTTCCTTCTGCATTGTTGACGTCTTGCTGGTGGCGAGGACGCGATAGTCCGTCGCGTCCTGCGCGTAGATGGTATCAGCGGACAGAGCAAGGCCCAGCACGAAACAAGCAATGGCCGTGCGCATCTGGATCTCCTGTTTGTCAGGCTGAACCATCGTAGGCCTGGGTCGTAACAAAGTCAATGAATGCTGCAGCCAGTGATCTTCGCCATAGGTCGGCGAACAACAGGTCTACGCTGTGCGTTCGTGGTGATGTCCGATTGTCGGCTCCTGTCGTGAATCATCGAATACACACGTGCGTCGACGCCCGCGGCCAGGCGGACTGCTAGACGCTTGAACGAGCTGGCCGCGTGATTGCCCTCGGTTGGAATCTGGGAACATATGGGGTAGCAATCACTGCAATCAGCAAGAAGTGCCAGCAAGGACGCCCATACACATATGGCATAATTGTCGGTATGAAGAAGACCCTTCATATTGACGAGGCGCTGCTGCGAAAGGCCAAGTCCGCATCTGGCGCTAAAACGGACACCGACACCGTACGGCTGGGTCTCGAGGCACTGGTCCGTCACGCGGCGTACGAGCGTCTTCGGGCGCTTCGCGGATCGGAGCCAGGTGCCCGCGCGGTTCCTCGGCGTCGTGGACGGCCGTCCTCGGCCAAGGAATCGGCTGCGTGATCGTGCTCGTGGATACGTCCGTCTGGATCCGATTTCTATTGAACCGGGCACCGTACGCGGCCGAACTCGACGATCTCTTGGACCGCGACGAAGTCAGTGGCCATGAGTTCGTCTACGGCGAGCTTCTCATCGGCGATAGGAGTGCACGCAAGCGGCTGCTGGCCGAGTACGAGCAGATGCACCAGGCACCTGTCGTTCCGCACGAGGATGTCATCAGCTTTGTTCGCGAGCGGCGCCTGCACGGGCGAGGCATCGGCTGGATCGACGCGCACTTGTTGGCGTCTGCGTTGGTGGGCCGTCTGCGATTGTGGACGGTCGACTCGCGATTGCTGACCGTGGCGAACGAGTTGCATATCGCCTACGCAGCGAGGGGAACCTGACGCATAGTCTCCGGCTGTTAACGAAAATCTCATCCAAAGGCGTCGTCGGTCGGGCGCTCTGGTACTGGCGGCAGTCCCGCTGCCTTCAGGATTCGCCGAATGGTCGAGCGGCCCACACGATGGCCCACGTTCTTGAGCGCGCCCTGGATCCGCGTGTACCCCACGTCGGATTCTCGGCCGCCATCCGTCCGCTGAACTTCAGCCGGTGGGACATCGGCTTCATTTCCCTCCCTTACTCGCAGCTGGATTCCTCGACCCTTTGGGCTGCGTGTCCCAGTAGTCCGTCGGGTGGTCGTCGCTCCGCAGTGCGTCCGGATTGTCCCAGGAGCGATCGCCGTACGGTCTCATTTCCGGCCAAATCTCGTTTAGGGTGTCGGCATCGTACAGGACGCCGGCCTTCATCACGTACCGGACGTCTTTCGTGTTGCGGATGTCGGTCAGCGGATTCGCGTTCAGGACCATCAGATCGCCGAGCTTGCCCGGCTCAATCGAGCCGACGTCGCGATCGATGCCGATGAAGCGGGCGCCGTGCAGGCTGGCGACTTCCAGCGCGCCCATCGGGCCGAGCGCCGACGCCGCCGACCAGACCTCCCAGTGCGATCCCAGCCCGTGCTGCTGCCCGTGCGATCCGATGGCGCCGTAGCCGCCCTGCCCGATGATGTCGGACAGTCCCTGCGCGAGCAGCGGGAAGCTGTAGTCGGTGACCGGCCGCAGCAGGCGCCGCCGCGTGCCGGGAATGAGCATCCGCCACGGCGTGAACCGCCGCAGCTTCGGATCCTTCCACACGTCCGAGTCCTGGTAGTAGAACTCCTCATTCCACGGCCCTGGGCCGCCGACCAGGAACGTGACCGAGTAGGTGGCGCCGGTCTGCCCGAAGAACCGGGCGACGTCGCTGTAGATCGGCATGTAGCTGAGCGGATGCTCCCAGCCGGTATGGCCGTCCATGATCATGCTCAGGTTGTATTCGAGATCGCCGCCTTCCGCCGTTACGCGCAGCCCGCGCTTGCGGGCGATGTCCGAGATCCACTGGCGCTGATCGCGCCGCGGCTGCATGTACTGCTTGATCGTCACGGCGCCCCACGACGCGAGCCGATCGATGTTCTGCTCCGCCACCTCGTAGCGGTCGATCTCGTTCTGCCGCTCCGCGTCGCCGGCGTACATCGGGTCGCCGGTGCTGTAGGTGCGGGGTCCGACGGTGACGCCCGCCTCGATCATCTCGGCCGTGGGGAACACGTTTTCCGACCACATCGAGGGATCGAGCGTGGTCGTGACGCCGTAGGCGAGGTAGATTGCCGATTCCCAGTTGTGCCGCGGCAGCACCCCCTCGTGGTCGCGGTGATGGTGCGCGTGCAGATCGACGAATCCCGGGATGATCGTCCCTCCCTTCACGTCGACGATACGGTCGACGCCGCCGGTGCCGCAGGTGCCCGCGCACGTGATCCGGCCGGCCTTGACGACCACCGTCCCGCGCTCGATGACCTTGCGGTGATCGAGCGTGACGATTCGCGCGCCTTCGAGCGCGATCGATCCCGACGGCAGCGCTCGCGGCACCTGCAGCCGGATGGGCGTCATCTCCAGCTTCTTGGCGTCGACCTCGTACGTGTAGAAGCGTGGGCCGCTCACGAACTCCAGCGTCTGCCGGTCGCGCCAGCGCGGGAAGTTGCCGCCCTCGACGCTCACCGGCGTCACCGGCAGCCGGCCGTGCCGTTTCTCGATGTGCACCGGCGTGCGGCCGGTGCCCATGAGCGGCAGCGGCTGCACGTAGACGTTGTCGCCCTCCTGGAACGCCAGCCACCGCCCGTCCGGCGACGGCGCGGCTTCGTCGGCCCACGGAAGGACGACGTGCACGCGGCGATCCGAGCCGTCGAGTTTCGTCGACACGATGTTGGTGGACTCCTCCTTCTCGTCTCCGGCCGGCCCGCTGGTCTCCGGATAGAACAGGCGGCCGTCGGGGCCGAACGCCGCCTGCACGATCGGGCGGCGCGGCATCAGCGGACGCCCGCCGTTGTACGGCCGGTTGACGGTGACGATGAACCCGATCGCGCCGCCGGAGGCGGGCACGCTGACCAGCTCGTAATACAGGTTGTTGGAGACACTGCGGCCGCGCGCCGTCGCTCCTGTTCCGCGCGTCATCACGATGCGGGCACCGTCCGGGCTCCAGACGGTGTTGAGGTACTCGCCCGGCTCGGTCGTCAGCTGCTGCGGCGTGCCGCCGTCCGCGCGGATCTTCCAGAGCTGCCCGAGCGCGCCGTCCGCCCAGGTCGTGAACGCAATCCATTGCCCGTCGGGCGACCATGACGGCGACATTTCCAGCGGCTCGAACGAGGAGGACGTCAGCCGGCGCGGCGTGCCGTTTGGCAGATCCATGATCCAGATGCGGCCGACCGCCTGGAACGCCAGCCGGCGGCCGTCGGGCGACGCGGCGGTCCACCGGGGGAACTTCACGTCGATCGGACCGTCGCTCACGCGGCGCGGCGCGTCGGCCATCTGCGAGATGGTGCGGTGCACGCGCGCCGTGAACGGGATCGTGGCAACCTGGCCGGTCTGGACGTCGACGCGGCGGATCTTCCCGCCCTGGGCGACGACGATCGATCGGCCGTCGCGCGCCCAGCTGTAGCCGGGCAGGTCCCGCGACACCTTCATCCCCTCGGCCATGTCGACCTCGATCGGATCCATCAGCAGCCGCTCGGCGCCCGAATGCAGGTCGCGCAGCCACAGCGCGGTCCGCGGCCCGAACTTGTGCCCCTTGTAGGAGATGGTGCCGTCGGGGATGCGGCGGGCGAAGGCGAGCCAGCCTCCGTCGGGCGAGACTTCGGGGGCGATGGCGCCGCCGCTCGATCCCTGGTACTGCTGCTCCGATTCGCCCGAGGTGATCTCGACGACGTGGCCGGTGGCGAGCTCCATGCGGCGGATCTGCCGCGCGCCCTGCATCTCGTCGCTGCGCCCGGACCACGTGCCATCCGGGCTGGTGTTGACGTGAAAGAAAAGCGACCGGCCGTCTGGCGAAAGGGCCGGCCAACTCGCGCCCTTGTAGTCGCGCCCGACCAGCTCGACTCCCTCGCCGCCGTCGCGCGAGTACATCCAAATCCCGGAGGATCCGCCCTGGCGTCGCATCAATTGCCGCCGCACCACGATGTACCGGCCGTCCGGTGTCCACGCCGGCTCGAAGACGCGGACCTGAGGGTCGAGGGCGACTGGGCGCGGATGGGATCCGTCCGCGTCCATCAGCCAGAGGTTGTTCTGCCCCTTCCGATCCGACACGAACGCGATCGTCCGGCCGTCTGGCGAATAGCGGGGATGAAAGTTGAGCGCGACGCCGCTGTCCTGGGTCAAGCATTCGGCCGTCCCGCCCTCGGCGGGTACGCGGTAGACGTGGGCCAGCAGGTCGAAGACAACCCATTTCCCGTCGGGCGAGAGGTCGACCGACATCCAGGTGCCCTCGCTGGTGGTGAAATCGATGTCGCGCGTCTGTCCGCGAGGCTTCGTGACGTCCCATCGCTCGACGTCGGCGGCTGTCACGGCTTCGCGGTCGGGCGCCTGTTCATAGCTCCGGTGCTCCTCGCGGGTAACCGCGGTCGTCCAGGCCGCCGCCATGACGAGTACCATGGTCGTGGACACCGTCTGAATGCAATGACGCATGTTCATGGCGCTCTCCAGAAGATTGGACGTGACGTGCTGGCCACTGTGACCGCATCGCCGCCCATCGTGTTCCACTTCTCGGCCGACGTTTTTCAGGCCTATGCATGATATAGGCTCCAGCCCATGATCAACCACGTGGCGCGGCGCGCAATTGCCTGCCGCTCCCGGCAGTCCCATCCCGAGGCGCCCTTGTGCGGACGCTGACGATGGCCGAGGGCAGTGCGGTGCACGCGCCGCACATCCAAGCGAGGACCGTCTCGGGCCTGGCGATGACGACGGCCGATCGCCAATCCCGCCACACGCGTGACAGCCAGACCCCGCGCAGCCGGTCGGATCGGGTGAGCCGCGCGGGAAGGGGGTGTCCGTATCGCATCAAAGAAGACCCTATCCGCGCAGATGGGCAAGATCAATGTCTTCAACAAGAACCGGATTCTCAGTAGGGACAGCTGCGCGGTTTCCCTTCAGTTGATCGACGGTGTTCAGATGGTCAGCCGGCGGATGAACACCAGCTCGGATACACGGCCGCTCAATTTCGCCGAGATGACAACGGCAATCCGCCTGAGGATTTTGCGCATCGGCTCGTTGTCGGATGACATGAGCGCGATGAAGCGATGGAATCCGCGATCTTCGGCGGCCTGCAGCACTCTGGCGGCGAGCTCGGTGCCGACGCCCTGCCTCTGCCAATCGTCGCGAACGACGAGCCCCACCTCAGCGCTGTCGTCGTCAACCGCACCAAAGCTTCCGAGTCCGACAACTTCACCCGGACCGTCGGCCTGCTGCGCGACGAGCGCCATCCGCCGCTCTTGATCCACGTCGAGCAGCAGCCGCAACACGGAGTCGGGGAGCGTCGGAATAGGCGAAAGGAACCGGAGGTATCGCGTCCGCGGACTCAGATGCGCATAGAGTTCGCGGATCGTGTCCGCCTCACACGCATGCAGCGGCCGGATGCGGACACGCCGGCCGTTCGGCAACGTGATGCAGCGGTCGGCCTCGCCGTCTACGGCCATGGAGACCCAAGCGCGGAAGCGGTGCCCACGCCGATATAGGGCAAAAGGGGTAGAATCGCTTCATCGCCAGCTCTGTTCGCATCTGCCCCTCCATCGGATGAAAGACATCGACGACGCGATCCTATCGTGACGTGAAGTGATTGCACCGGAGGGACTCATGTCTACGATCAAGGACGTTAGCGGCACCGCATTCGTCGTCGCCGAGTACCGGGCAGAAGAGAACCGCGAGCCCGTCCCGATTTACAAGGATCCGGTCGTCGGGCTCTTTCTGAGCGACGGGAGCCGCCAGGCCGCCGAGCGCGTCTCCTCACGATTTCCAGCCGTGAAGGACATGGTGAAGACGCGTACACGCTACTTCGACGACATGCTCGACGCGCAGATCGCGGCCGGGATTGGCCAGGTCGTCATCCTCGGCGCAGGGCTCGATACTGTTCGCAAACAGTCATCCGGCGTGCGCTACTTTGAGATCGACGATCCGGCAACGATGGAACTGAAGCGGCGCTGCTACTCGGACGCTCGGATCGCTGCCGACGTGACGCTCATTCCAGGCAATTACGTCACCGACGGCCTGATCGCGATGCTGCGCTCCAACGGCTTTGACTGTGACGTGCCGACCTATCTGATCTGGGAAGGCAACGTCATGTACATGCCGCTGGCGCATGACACACACACGATGCTGGAGCTGAAGCGATTCGTGAAGCGGTTCCGGCTCTCGTTCGACTATCTCAGCCGCTCGGTGATCGCGAAGACCACCGGCGATGCCAGCCTCACGATTCTCGTCGAGAGCTTCGAAGCGATGGATGCGCCCTGGGTGTCCGGCATCGACGACATCCACGGGCTCGCGCGCGAGCTGGGTCTGCGGGTCGTCGAGAACTCTACGACCAACGACCTGTATCAGAAGTATCGGCGGCGTCCGGCCTCGTCGCCAATCTTCCAGCACTACTCGATCTGCACCCTGGAACCCTAACCTTCGGCGACTGACTTGGATATCGGTGCGCGGCCATGTCAACGGTCAGACGAAGCGGCAACGGCATGAGGACAATGGGCGTTTGGGGGGTCTGTCGGATTTCCGACAAATCCGGCCGACGCAGGCCCCCTGCCTCGGGAAACGGTCATCGTGCGAGCGGTCCGATCTTTGAAGACGACCGGAACGCCGATCCTCCCTCGTGCAACGCTCCACGGATGAGGTGACGACGGGAATCGGGGAGTCCTTGGCGGATGGCAAGTCGATTTGTGGGCACGCCGTACAAACAGTTCCACGAAACCGGACCCTTCGACGCCATCGTGGTTGGCTCCGGCATCGGCGGCTTGGGGACCGCTGCGCTCCTGGCCAAGGCGGCTGGGCGGCGGGTGCTCGTCCTCGAGAAACACTACACAGCCGGTGGCTTCACGCACGTGTTCCATCGCCCCGGTTTCGAGTGGGACGTCGGAGTGCACTATATCGGTCAGGTCCACAGAGCGGGCTCGCAGGCGGAAGCGCTGTTCGAGTACCTGGCTGAAGGCCGGCTGTCCTGGAGCGCGATGTCCGACGTGTATGACCGAGTGAGCATCGACGGACTCCGTTTCGATTACGTCAGCGGCCGAGAAGCGTTGCGCGACGAGCTCGTTCGGACATTCCCTCTCGAGCGATACGCGATCGATCGGTACTTCAGAGCCATCCGTCAATGCATGCGGCGCCTTCCGCTGTACTTCGTCGAGAAAGCGTTGCCCCCGCTCCTGCCGGCCGCATCCGAGACGGTTACGACCTGGGAACTCTCGACACCGCTGTCCACGCAACACTTCGCCAACGCTCCGCATGGCGAGATGTATGGTCTTGCGCACACGCCCGGGCGATTCGAATCGCGCGACCTCAGGTCCCGCGCGCCAATTCGCGGCCTGTTCCTGACCGGGCAGGATATCGGAATGTGTGGAGTCATGGGTGCGCTATCGGGCGCTGTCGTGACCGCGTCCGCGATGTTGCGGCGGAACATGTTCGGCGAGGTGTCGAAGGCAGCGCGACGCAGAGCCAGGCTCAATTCTGGATGAGCAACGATCGCGGACGCATCTTGCGCAGGGCAAGGATGCGCTTGATCCGATCCCGTGGACGGTTTAGTTACGCTGCGTGAGTCATTCGTCGTTCGAACGCCGCCGGGCTCATGCGACCTGCTGAGGAGTGCCGGCGCCGCTGGTTATAGAACACTTCGATGTAGTCGAACAACTGGCCCTTTGCGTCGCCGTGACTCTCGTACCGTTCCCCACCTTCGTTCTTCACGGTAGAGAAGAACGCCTCCATCACCGCGTTGAAGCCCCTATGTGTCAAGAATTGGGTTTCAACGGTCACGCAGCCTCGATGATGGCGATGCGGGAGCGATGGTCATCGAGGAGCGAATGATAGATCTCGCGTGCCACAAAGCGCTTGAGGCAGCGGATGATGTCCTTCTTGCTGAGACCTTGTGCCGTGCGTCGAGCCACGTCCTCGATCGTCGGCTCGTGCCAACGCATGCGCACCGTGACGATGCGGTAGAGCGCAGCGTTGGCCTGGCGGTGGCCGGCCGCGAAAGAGGCGGTGTCGATTCGTTACGCCGCTTGACGCGGGAATCGGGCATGCACCACAGAGCTTCGCAAATGCCGCTTCTGAGCGGATTCGCGTCGGATTGTCACCGGCGACGATCATCATTTCGGCGGCCGAATCCGCGCCGATGCCGAAGGCTTCGCGAAGCGTTGGCACTGCCGTCTGCGTGATCGTGTCGAGTACTCCGTCGTGCGCGTCGATCTCGGTCGAAAGTTCGAGCCAGCGCGCAGCCAAGGCCCGAAGCGCATGCTTTGGCGAGTCAGTCGTGTCTGCGATCACAGCGCCAGGGAGCAAGCGCGCGCAGCGATCGATCAGCTTCCGGTCGGTGAGCGGCTCAAGCGCTTCACGGAGATCGCTCGGGGCGTTGACGATGAGGGTTTTCAACGTGATGATCGCCGCCGTCCTGGCTTTCACGGCGGTGTCGCGTGCCACCTTAATCTGGCGGACCATCTCCGCCGCCCCGTCCGCCGTCTTGGGGACTGCGGTCGCGATGCCTGATAACACCGACCTGGCGGCGGCCTCCGCGTCCAGCGTGTCACTTTTGCCGTTATTGCGGCGCTTGCGTCGATCGCAGTGGCTCACCTCCACAACGCGCATCGCATGACGACGGACGAAGCTCGCCAGACCGACGCCGTACGACCCGGTGCCCTCGATGCCGAACGCCTCAATGGTCCCGAGCATGCGCGCCCAGGAAACCAGCTCCCCATAGCCGGCGCGGTCTGCCGACACACTGCAACTCGCCAAACGAGTGCCGAGGTGATCGATCGCGACGGCGACATGGACGTACTTGTGCGTATCGACGCCCACGATGATTGTGGTCGGCGACGGACTGACATCGCGGTGCTGGGACATGTGTCGGGCCTCCCCCGATGCGAGCGGCGACACGTCTGAGCGGGCGAGCGGACAGGACTGTGATGGGTCTCTCGAGCCAGGCCCCTATTGGGTCACTGCCCACCCGACCAGATCGCGTCTGGGTGAATGCCGCCTGGCCAGTCGACAGATCAACGCCAAGACACGAAGTCGTTCGTAACAAGGGTCAGATCTGACCAGTCGGCATCACTATCGTCCTCACAGTCGTAGCAATTGCCCCGGCGACTCATGCTGCAGGTGATGCCGTGGGCCTCGAGCACCGCCTGGTAGTCGTCGCTGGCGTACGTCGAGCCCTGATCGGAATGATGGAGCAAGCCGACCTCGGGGCAGCGCCGTTTCACCGCGATGTCGAGCGCTTTGATGGTCAGATGGCGATCGTTGACGGCGCTGACCGCCCACCCGACGACGAACCGCGAGAACAGATCGAGGACGACGGCCAGGTATGCTTTCCCGTTCTCGCCGATGCGCAGCTCGCTGGTGTCGCCGACCCACCGCTGATTCGGTTGGTCGGCCGTGAACTCCTGCTGCAGAAGAATGTCCGCCACCGGCTGGTCGTGATCGCTCATCGTCGTACTCTTGTACCGCTTGCGCACACGGGCTTTCAGGCCCTCTTCCTGCATCAGCCGAATGATCCGCTTGCGGCTGATGGGCTCCTGCCACTCGACGAAGTCGTCGTAGATCCGCGGGCTGCCGTAGTACCCGCGGCCACCGGTGAACGACGCGTGCACAAGGATCTTGAGGCGGCGGTCCTCCTGTGCCCGCGACGACTCCGGTCGCGTGCGCCAGGCGTAGAACCCACTCGGCGACACGCCGAACGTCCGACAGAGTCTGCGTACCGGAATGCTGGCCCTCTCCGCGTCGATCGTCGCGAAGGCTACTGCTGGTGCCTGGCGAAGAGGGCCGAGACTTTTTTCAAGAGGTCGCGCTCGATGCGGAGCTCGCGATTCTCCTTCCGGAGACGGGTCAGCTCCTCGCGCTGTTCCTTCATGAGCGCGCTTTTGCCTTTCGTCCGCTCGGATCGGGCGTGTCGGACCCAATTACCTAGCGACGAGGGGGTCAGATCCAGCTCTCGGGCGACCGCGCCTACAGTCTTGCCCTCATCCAACACGAGCCGGACGGCGCCGGCCATGAACTCGTCACTGAACTGCCGCCGGGCTCGCCGGCCACCCCTGCTTGATCCCATGCGTCCCATCGTATCCACCTTTCGAAAGGTGTCCACGGAAACGGATCAAGCGCAAAGGCCGCACTGAGGTGCCTCAAGAACACCTATGCTGCTCGCTTGCCCGGGGCGGTCGTCGCCGGAGACCCATTCTTCTCGGAGCTTGCGCCCGAGCGCCGCTATCAGGAGCTGATGGCCCGACTCCGCCTGCCCGTGCAGAGCCGAGACGAAACGCGGATCGGGCGCGCGTTTCCCTCGGCCCGCCGGATTGATCTCAACAACGATGGAAACACCCGCAACGACGGTCAGATCAGATCAGAGCGCGGCTTCGAGCTGGGAGGTGCTGGAACGCCGCAATCCCAACGTCCAGGTGCCGCAAACGCTGACGCGTCCGAGTCCGGCTGGGTCGCGGTTCGATGCGGATCGGGACCGAGGTACAAACCGTGATCGCGCCGGTACGAGAGAACTACGAACGCTCTATCTTCAATCGACGGATCGACCTACCTTCACGATTCGTCGACCTCTTGCGCGCTCGCACCTTCTTCGCCTCTTCGCTGACGGCCGGCCCGCGTTCCTCGTACCGCACGCCCTGGTGAAGAATCTTCCACATCAGGCGACAGAGTGTCGGTGGGTGATCGCACCGATCGCTTGGGTCAAGGCGTCGGAGAATTGAGCGGCCGTCGCGCGGAGGCGCTGGTCGGCGAGCGACGCGACGGTGGCAGTAGGCGCACAGGGTCCCTGAGCGCCGACCCGCGGCCTTTTTTGGCCAGCCGCGGCGTGCCCACGCGGGCCCGACCGCGCTGTAGAATCTGTAGCCTCTCCTGAACGGACGCCTGGCTTGACGCCCGATCGAGGACCGGCAACCATGGCGACCGCCGTGCCGGTCCACGCTCGCCACAGCCTGGGCCGGATGAGGCGAGGTGGGAGCATGCTCAGGATTCTCGTCAACTATCGTCGTGACGACAGCGCCGCCTACGCCGGCCGGCTGGCCGACCGGCTCAGGGAACACTTCGGCCGCGAGAACGTGTTCGTCGACATTGATACAATCCGGCCGGGCGAGGACTTCGTCGACCGCATCGATCAATCCATCGCCGCGTGCGACGTGCTCGTCGCCGTCATCGGCAAGTCCTGGCTCACCGCAGCCGACCCGCAGGGACGCCGCCGGCTGGATCGGGAGGACGACTTCGTTCGGACGGAGATTGCCAAGGCACTCGAGCGACACATCCGCGTGATCCCCGCCCTCGTCGGCGACGCCGGGCTACCCGAGGCGGCGCAGCTTCCGCAGGACATTGTTGCCCTGAGCCGCAGGCAGGCCATCGAAATCAGCGACAGCCGGTTCCATCACGACGTCGACCTGCTAATCGAGGCGCTCTCTGACACTCCAGGCTTGTCTTCACAGCCGGAGCAGCTGCGCCAGCCGCTTCGTGAGACGGGCGGCCAGGTCGCCGGGAATCCTCTCCCGTGGCGCTGGATTCTGGGTGGCGCGCTGGCGATTGCCAGTCTCGCCCTCCTCGGCTGGCTTTCACTGTGGCGCGCCACGCCGTCGGGCGAAAGCACAACCGCCGGAAACGCATCGAGCGGGTCCCTGTCAGGCGGTGTTCCTGCCGCCACGAGTAGCCCCGGCGCCGGGACTGCGTCTCCCAGGCCCGCGGCGGGCGAGTCGGTGGGCAGCGGCGAGCCTGGCGCACCGCTGCAAGCGCCGGCGATTGCGGCGGCGCCTGCCGGAAAGACCGGCATCCAAATTGTGTGGAGGGGAGCCTCCAGCGTGCCCTGCTACCTCTTCGATGAAACCGGCACCAAAGCGCTGTCACCCGAGTTCATCGTGAACGCGTGGCACTGCTCGCGTGACATGGGTCTCTGGGACGCGGCGCCGGGCAAGTACCAGATCAAGTTCGGCGATGTCGCCGACACGATGCCGCCGCTGCCGATCACCGTGATAAGAGGCCAGGTGCTGCGTGTCGAGCCGCGCGTCGGTCAGCTGCGCCTCCACTGGAACGGCAGCAACGACGTGAAGTGGTACCTGCTCGACCATACCGGCGAGAAGACGCTCTCGCCTGATTTCATCGTCAATGCCTGGGCCTGCGAATCAGGCAGTGTCTGCGCGCGGGATCTTGGCCCCGGCAACTACCTGGTCAAAGTGGGCGCGGCCGGCTATCAACCGGTGAAGGTGACTATCGCGCCGTTCCGCATTACCGACGTCGCCATACCGTAGGACCGCGCGCGCAGGTTTGCTGAGGCTCCAGCCCTGCTTACATTCTCACTCCAACTCTTGGATTGGGCGCATCCTTGCAGGGTCTAGACAACAACGCTCGCGTGATCTATATCGGAACGGTCAGCAAGGTACTCTTCCCGGCGCTGCGTCTCGGATACCTCGTGATTCCACCAGATCTCGTCGAGCGTTTCATGGCACTCCGGCAATCAATGGACTTGTGCCCATCGTACCAGACCCAGAGTGCCGTGATGGAGTTCATGCGCGGCGGCCACTTGTCGCGCCACGTTCGCAGGAGGCGTGCGTTGTACGCGGATCGCCGGCGCGTGTTGGTCGAAGAGATCCGGCGCGAGTTCGGCGATGCCTGCACGATCGGCGGATCGGAGGCTGGGATGCACTTCACGCTCTTGATGCCCGGACCGATCAAGGACCACGAAATGGCTGCGACGGCGCTACGCCACAAAGTGTTGGTCTCACCCTTGTCTGTGGCACATCTGGGGAGGAATCCGCAGCACGGATTGGTGCTCGGTTTTGGAAGTACGCGCGCCGACCAGATCGCCGGAGGCGTGCGTGTGCTGAAGAAATATCTTGGCCTGAATCGCTGAGGCTCCGACTGCGGCCATTAGGCAGCCAGTTCGTTCAGGACACGCATTAGACCAGACGCTGTGATGATTCTATCGTGCGAGAGTCACGGGCAACGCCGAAGGAGTCAAGATCCCTGGTTCACGATGCTGCCAGTAGGCGCGGCTGTTTACTCACCTCGTAGAGTCTGCGCCGGTTCCACACGGGAGGCCCATCTCGCGGGCATGTACAACGCCGCAAATCCGGTGCCCGACAGGACCGCGCACACAATCGCGACCGTACTCGGATCCAATCGCCCGACGCCGAAGAGCGCCGTCCGTGCGACCTGAGCGACGACGACAGCGCCAATCGCTCCGATGGTCGACCCGATGCCGACGATGGTGAAGCCTTGTCGCAAGATCAAGCGCGTTACGTCGGACGGCCGTGCACCGAGCGCAAGTCGAATGCCGAATTCGTGGGCACGCTGTCGCACGCCGTACGCCGCGACTCCGTAGAGGCCAACCGCGCTCAGCAGAAGTCCGAGCAACCCCACGGTCAAAAGGACGGTGACCGGGATCCGCCGCTGCGCCTCCATGTCGTCGAACACCTGGTCAACCGTGCGTAGATCGACGATTGACAAATCTGGGTTCACACCACGCATCGTCTCGCGGATTTCCGAGAGCAACGGCGCGCTATCGCCGCGCACCCGCGTGAGGACGGTCATGTGCGGGCTGTATTCTTCCGGGAACGGACGGTAGAGTGCCAGATTCGGGCCTTGGCTCAGGGACTGTTCTTTCGAGTCCGGCACCGTTCCGATTACTTCGAGAGCCTCTCGCGTGCGCCCACTCACCGTGAACAATCGGCCCAAGGGCGATGCTCCGGGCCAGAACCGCCGAGCCAGCGCCTCGTTGACTACCGCGACCGTTGGGCGGTCGGCGTCGCTGAATGCACGGCCCTGCCGGATCGCCACTCCGACTGTCTGGAAATAGTGCGGAGACACTACGATCTCGGCTGCCGTGACGGACTCTTCGGGAGTGGAGCCCGCGTCGGCCCCGACGGCGACCGTCACGGGGCGGCCGCGGCCGAGCGGAAGGTCCCCTGTCAGGCTGACATCGGTGACACCCGGCAGCGCTGACAATCGCTCCATCACGTCCTCATAAAGGCGAACACCCCCGGGACGATCAAGATTGATCTGATCCGCATCGATCGTCGTCGCGATCACGCCCGTCGTCTCGTAATCCGATTGCACAGATTCAGCGTTGAGATAAGTGGTCACGAATATCCCCGCGCCAACGAGCAGCACGGTCGACACGGCGAACTGGATAACGACCATGATATTGAGTGCACGCCTCGATTCTCGCGAGCCGCCTTTCGCGGCGGATTGCTTCAGCAGATTCACGACATCGACGCGTGCGGCATGGCGAATCGGGGCGACGCCGGAGAAAACGGCTGACAGCAGCGTCACGAGCGCGCAGTATGCGAACACATGCGCGTCAGGGTGGACATCGATCGCGTACCTCACATACTGGAATGGCGTCGTCAGGCGCGCCACAAGCGCCTGGGTCAGCCAGACTGCGACGACTGCGCCGGCGCTACAGCCGGCAAGCGCCAGCAGGAAGCTTTCCGTGAGCAGCTGCCGAGCAATGTGCATTCGTGACGCCCCGAGGCTCAGACGGACAGCAACCTCCTGGGTACGGCCAGTACCGCGTGCGAGCACCAAGGCGGCGACATTCGCGCACGCCACAGCCATCAGCAGCGCCATCAGCACGTAGATGAAGCCAGACAGCGTAAGCACCGCTCCTTGTATCGCCGGCGGCACTCCGAAACCTGTCGCAGGCGTGACGACCACTGCCGGCGCGCTCGCCGCGCTGGATGTATGCGGGAAAGCCGTGGCAACGGACCTCAGTCGGGCCTCCGCTCGATCCGCTGTCACATTCGGCGCCAGCCGGCCCATGACGCCAAACACGGGCACCGCGTTGGCGTCTGACGAGCGCGCGAGATCTGGATAGATAGCCGCAGGCAGCCAGAGATCAGCGGCGACCAACTGCATGGCACCGACAAAGCCGGGCGGCGCAATGCCCGTGACGAACATTGGTCGGCCGTTCACACGCATGGACCGGCCGACGACGCTGGGATCCGCACCGAAACGGCCGCGCCAGAGTGCATAGCTCAAGACACCCTGCAACTCACCGCCGGGACGATCGGCGCTCGGGTCGAAGAATCGGCCCGCGAATGGCTTCACCCGCAGGGTCTCGAAGTAGTTCCCGCTGACCAGCTCCACCTCGGCCATCTGGGCGCCATCATCGGCCGAAAGGCTCAGCGGGAAGAACGTGCGCGCCAGAAACATCCCGACATCGCCGGAATGGCTCGATAATTCGCGATATTCGCGCAACGCAAAAGGCCTGGTTCCGGCCTTTAACGGTTCGCGCAGGGCGACCATCACGAGCTGATTTGGTTGATCGAACGGAAGGGGCCGCAGCAGGAGCCCGTTCACGAGCGAGAAGGCAGCAGTATTGGCGCCGGTCGCGATCGCAAGGCAGAGGACCGCCGCTACTGACCATCCGGGCCGCATCGCGAGCAAACGGCCTGCGAAACGAACATCCCGGACCAGGGCGTCCACTATTGCGGTCATGTGGGATCTCGCTTCGGTTGGGAAGGCCCGT
Organism: uncultured Acidobacteriota bacterium; assembly: GCA_963840225.1. GTDB lineage: Bacteria > Acidobacteriota > Vicinamibacteria > Vicinamibacterales > CAVVIG01 > JBLMXQ01. The sequence continues at coordinate 944,280 of CAWIYH010000001.1, read as the reverse complement.
CAAATCGAGTCAATCGTTAGGAGCACGCGGCTCCGTACCTCGGCCGCATTCCCGCAATATCTCACAACTCAGGCGACGACCGATCAGGCTGCCTCATTTCCGGGCGTCTGCCCACTTCCGCGCAATCAGTTGCCGATGCCAGCGCAGCAACGTGTCGGGCTGCCGGCGGAGGTCTCCAAGCCTGCGACCTTGTGCGATCGCGAACTCGTGTCGCTGCGCGGGGGACTCGCGATCCCGCCGACACCGTCGATGGCTGAACCGCGTCGGCAAGAAGAGCCGAACCGGCCCCGCGCTACGACTTGCCCTTCGGCCAGTACTCGTCCCTGAGCTTCGTCTGCTTGCTCTCGAGCGGAATCTCCCGGCCGGCGATGAAGACGTGCTTGACGTCGGTGCGCACGTCGAGCGGATCCCCGTTCGCCACCACCACGTTCGCCATCTTCCCGACGTCGAGCGAGCCGAGTCGATCCGCCACACCGAACATCTCCGCCGGGTTGATCGTGATCGCCTTCAGCGCCTCGTCGGACGGCAGGCCGAACGCCGCCGCGTAGCCCGCCTGGTAGGGCAGGTTGCGCGCGTTGTGGTCGTCGGTGAACGTGGCAAAGGCGATGGTCACGCCGCGCTTCGCCAGTTCGGCGGGCAGGCGATAGACGGCGTCGTACCGCTCCTCGTCGCCCGGAAATGTGTAAATCGGCCCGACGATGACCGGTACGTGAAACGCTGCGATCTGGTCCGCGATGTTTTCCGCCCGATCCACGTGCGCGAGGATGATCCGCAGGTGGAAGTCTCGCGCGAGCGCCACGGCCGTCATCACCTCGTCGGCGGTGTGGGCGGACAGCACGACCGGCTTTTCCCCCCGCAGATACGGGACGAGCGCCTCGAGCTTCAGATCGTGTTTGAATGGCCGCGAGCCGCCGGGTTCGGCCCCACCGGCCTCAGGAGCGCCAGAAGTCCCGCGCCCGGATTCCGCGAGCCGGCTCGCGTACTCCTGCGCGTCGAGCAGGGTCTGCCGCAGTTGCGCGACGATCCCCATGCGGGTCGAGGGGAAGCGGGCAGCCTCGATGTCGCCGCCCGGGCCGAGGCGACGCTGCGCGCCCGAGACGTTCATGGGGAGCGCGACGTCCCGGCCGACGATCATCTCGTCGCGGCTGCGTCCCGCCAGCTGGATGAAGCTGTCCTGGCCCGGCAGGCTGTCGCCCTGCGACGGCGCGACGACCGCGTTCGTGACGCCGTTGATGCGCGCCACCGGGATCAGCTCGGTCTCGGCATGGAACGCGTCGTAGGTGTGCATGTGCGGCATGATCTCGTCCGAGGGCTCGACTAGGTCGCTGCTCATCGGCACGGAGGAAATCTCGGTCAGGCCGAGGTGCGTCTCAGCGTCGATCAGGCCCGGATAGACGGTCATCCCCGTCACGTCGAGCACGTGCGCGCCGGCAGGAATCGCCGTGCCGGGCCCGCCCACCGCGGCAATCCGGCCGTTCTCGATCACGAGCGTCCCGTTCTCGATGACCCCGTGGGTGATCGTCAGCAGCTTGCCGCCTTTCAGGGCGACCGCGCCGGCTCCGGTCTGGGCCGCAAGCGTCGCCAGCAGGCACATGCCGCACGCGAGCGACAGGAGCGCCGCGCGACGCGCATTCGTCGTGGTCGTGTGCATGGTTGTCCTCATCGCTCTTTCTCGGCGCCGCCGAAACTGGCGCTCGCGCCGCGCAGCGGCGTGGTGTAGTGCGTCAGGCCGTATCCCGGCCGCGAACGATCGAAGAACACCTCGCCGTCGATGAGCACCTTGTCCGCCAGCGCGTAGGTCGACATCGGGTAGCTGTTCCAGACGACGACGTCGGCGTCCTTGCCGACGTCGAGCGAGCCGATGCGATCGTCCACGCCGATGATCCAGGCAGGGTTCAGCGTGATCATGCGAAGCGCCTCGTCCTCGGTCGCCCCCGTGCGTATGACCTTGCCCGCCTCCTGGTTCAGCCGCCGGACCAGATCGTCCGAATCGCTCTTGAGGGCCACCCGGACGCCGTTGCGCATCGCGATGACGGCGTTCCAGGGGATGCCGTCGTTCATCTCGACCTTGCCGCCCCACCAGTCCGGCCAGGTGGCAACCGCAACGCCGGCGGCCGCGATCTGCCCGGCCACCTTGTAGGCTTCGAGCGCGTGATGGAAGGCCCGCACCTTGTAGCCGAACTCCTTGGCGATCGCGAGCTCGGTCAGCAGCTCGTCTGAGCGGTAGCAGTGAATCTGGACCAGCAGCTTGCCGCGGAGCACGTCGGCCAGCGCGTCGAGCTTGAGGTCGCGCTTCGGCGCCCGGGCCGTCTTGTCGCCGCTCTTGACCTTCGCCTCGTAGTCGTCCCACTGGCGCATGTAGTCGCGCGCGTCGGTGAAGGCCTGCCGCATCACTTCGAAGTTGCCCATGCGGGTGGAGGGCAACTGATGGCGCGTGCCGAAGACGCGCTTCGGATTCTCGCCCGAGGCGAACTTGATCGACCTCGGCGCGTCGGGGAAGAGCAGTTGATCGCGGCCGAGTCCGTACTTGGTCTTGATGACCACCGCCTGCCCGCCGATCATGTCTGCCGATCCGTGCAACAGCAGCTCGGTCGTGACGCCGCCAGCGAGCGCCCGGTACAGGTCCTTCGCCTGGTACTCGAAGGCGTCCTTCATCATCATCTGGGGCACGACCGGACTGGTGGCCTCGTTCACGTCGCCGTCGAGCGCGCTGTGCGAGTGGCAGTCGACGAGGCCGGGCGTGATCCACTTGCCCGTGGCGTCGATCACCTGCGCGCCCTGCGGAACGTCGACCTTCGGTCCGATGGCGGCGATCTTGCCGGCGTGAAGCAGGATCTCGCCGTTCGGGATCTCGCCGTGGCTGACGGTCATGATCGTGCCGCCGCGGATGACGACGTCGCGCGCCGGCGGAGTGGCGGGCGCCTGCGGCGCCGCCGCCACAGCCGCGATGGAGTCGCCCGGGGCGGCAGGCGCGCGATTCTGCGCGCTGGCGAGCGCCCCCGACAGGCACACCAGCGCGAGCCCCCAGGCATATGTGCGGGCCGACATAGGTCTCACCTCCTTTGATGACATCGAGGACACACTCCTTGCGGTTCGCGTATTACCACAGGGCCGGCCGATTGCGCAAAACCGTTCGTGGAGCGGCCTCGCGCGATCCGCATGGTGCGGGCCTTACGAGCCGGGCTTCACCTGGAGCCCCACGTGCGGGACGCCGGCCGTCTGCAGATGCTCGTTGAAGGCGCCGATATCCGAGCGGATGATGGCGCTCAGCTTTTCCTGCTGCCCGCTGACGTCGGTCATGAACATCGACGCCACCGCCGACTGGGCCGCGGTCGGCTGGTAGTCCGATTCCATGATGCCCCGCGCGACGCCGAGCAGCTTCGAATAGAGTCCAGGCGGATGGTAGAACGCGTCGGCGGCGTTGGTGGTCCGCGGATCGAAGAACACGCGCTCGACGTCGAGGAGCTTGCCGTCGAGCGTGTCGGCTTCGGCGACGTACGCCTTCCACTGGGGATTGGCCTGGAGTTCCGTCTTGATGTCGGCGAGCTGCCGTCTGATGACCTCGATCCGATCGATGAGGTCCACGACGGCGTTCACGTCCTTCCGGATAGCGAGGACGAGCGTCGTCTGCGACCGGATGCCGTCCTCGCTGCCCTGAGAATTCGGGTCCTTCTTCACGACCAGCCGGCGTGAGGCTTCCGTCTGTCCCACTTTGATCTTGACGGTGTAGGTCCCTGGCGGGACGAGCGGCGCCAGTCGTCCTTCGATGGGGAAGGGCCGCCAGCCACCGGGCCCCAGTCCCACCTCGGGGTGGCCGATCGGGCTCGTTCGCAGCTGCGGGCGGCGGGTCTGCTCGTACTTCAGATCCCACCAGACGCGGTTCACGCCGACCGTCTTGGTGCCCTTGATCGTCCGGATCTTCGCGCCTGTCGAGTCCGCGATCTCGACCTGGACGTCCGAGGCGGGCGCCGAGTCCAGGTAGTAGTCGAGCGCCGCGCCGTACGGAGGATTCTCTCCGACGGCGCTCGGCGGATCGTTCTCCTCGCCCATGTAGATGGGCAGGACCGGCCGCGTCAGGAAGCGATAGGCGGGCCGCAGTTCGAACAGGTAGGCAGCCGACCCGCGCACGGTGTCGGTGAGCTGCTCGAGAGGCGTGATGTCATCGAGGATCCAGAACCCACGACCGTAGGTCGCCACCACCAGATCGTGAAACTCAGGCTGAATCGCCAGCCAGTCGACCGGCGCGTGCGGGAGGTTCAGCTGAAGGGGCGCCCAGTGATCGCCGGCATCGAACGACATGTACAGCGCATTCTCGGTTCCCAGGAACAACAGGCCCTTCCGGAGGGGATCTTCGACGATGCAGTGTGCGTAGCTGAAGAGGCCATGGGGAATGCCGGCGATGGACGTCCAGGTCTTGCCGTAGTCGGTCGTTCTATACACGTACGGATTCCTGTCGTTCGTCTGGTGCAGGTCGATCGTGACGTAGGCGGTCCCGGCGTCGAACCGTGACGGCTCGATCTTCGTCACCGTGCCCCACGGAGGCAGATCGGGAATGGCGGCCGTGACGTTCGTCCAGGAGCGGCCGTCGTCGCGCGTGACGTGCACGAGCCCGTCGTTCGAGCCGGCCCAGATCACGTCCTTCTGGACCGGCGACTCGGCGATCGCGAAGAGGACGCAGTAGAACTCGACGCTGGTGTTGTCCGGCGTGAGGCCGCCCGACGACTGCTGCTTGCTCTTGTCGTTTCTCGTCAGGTCCGGGCTGATGACCCGCCACGTCTGCCCGCGATCCTCGCTGACGTGCACGTGCTGGCTGCCGGCGTACAGTCGATTGGGGTCGTGCGGCGAGAGCGCAATCGGGAACGTCCACTGGAACCGGTACTTGAGATTCGCGATCGGCCAGCCGCCCTCGGGCCAGGGGTTCACGTTGCGCGCGTAGCCGGTCCGGAGATCGAGGTGCTGCAGGAAGCCCGCCTGGCCGCTGGTCCAGACCATGTTCGGATCCGCAGGATCGGGATAGGTGAAGCCGCTCTCCGACCCGCCCGCCCAGGTCCAGTCGCCAGGAAGAATCTGCGTGCCGCTCAGGCTGTTGCTCGGACCCCGGTGGCCCGGGCCGTCCTGTCTGTTGCCGTAGACGTAGTAGGGGATCCGGCTGTCGGTGGAGACGTGGTACATCTGCGCGATCGGCAGGCCGGCCCTCAGCCAGGACTCCCCGCGGTTGGTCGAGATGTTCACGTACCGATCGTTGGCGACCACGAGGCGGCGTGGATTCAGCGCGTCTATCCACATGTCGTGGTTGTCCGGCCACACGGCGCGGATTTCCTGGACCGTCGCGCCGCCGTCGATGGATCGGTGGAGCTGGAGTTGCGTCAGGAAGTACAGTTCGTTGGGATTGTCAGGCAGGACCGCCATGCGGGAGTAGTAGTGCGGCCGCCGGTTCAGGATCGCGTCCCGGCTGACGAGCGTCCAGTTGCCGCCGCCGTCGTCCGACCGCCAGAGCACCCCCTTGTCGGCTGTCTCGATGAGCGTGTACACGCGTTTCGGGTTGCTCGGCGCGATGGCCAGGCCGATCCGGCCCATCGGCACGTCGGGGAGTCCGTGACCCGTCATCCGCGTCCAGGTCGTTCCGCCGTCGCGCGAGATGAAGAGCCCGCTGCCCGGCCCGCCGCTCTCCCGGCCCCACGGGTGGATGATCAGCTGCCACATGCCGGCGATCAGGATGCGGGGGTTCTGCGGATCGATCACGAGATCGCCAGCGCCGGTGTTTTCGTCGACGAAGAGCACGCGCTGCCATGTCTTTCCGCCGTCGACGGTGCGGAACACGCCCCGATCCGGCTGCGGGCCGTAGCAGTGCCCCATCGCGGCCGCGAAGACGACGTCCGGGTTCCTCGGGTCGATCACGATGCGTGAGATCCGCCCGGTCATGTCGAGGCCCACGTGCGTCCAGGTCCTGCCGGCGTCGGTCGACTTGTAGATGCCGTTGCCGATGGAGATGTTGCCGCGGATGAAGGCCTCGCCCGTGCCGGCCCACACGACGTTTGAATCGGACGGCGCCACGGCCAGCGCGCCGATCGACAGCGCGGGCTCGTCGTCGAAGATCGGCGTCCAGTGGACGCCGCCGTCGGTGGTCTTGAAGACGCCGCCCGTCGCCGCCCCGGCATAGATCACGTTCGGGTCGCCAGGGACGCCCGCCACCGCCACGACGCGGTTGCCTTGCGGCCCGATGTGACGGTAGACGAGGGCGTCGAGCCAGCCTGCCGGTTCCGAGGCGGTCCGGGTGGACGCAGGCGGAGCCACCCCCAGCAGCAGCGCACAACCGGCCACGATCGAGCGCTTGAGTCGAGCGGTCATGGAGCCTCTCACCTTCTGAGTGACGTCGGTGTGGTTCAGCGTCGGACCTCGCCCCCGGACGGTGCATCGCCGCCGGCGTGTGGGTCGGCCAGGACGACCAGCCTGGTCGTCAGCTCGTGGCCCTCGTACGACAAGGCGATCGTGGATGTCCCCGGCCGAACGATCGGATGCTTCTCGCCGTCTCCTGCTTCACCACTCGTATTCGTCGCCGGCTTCGCGGCACGCAGGTCCCACCAGAGCCGGTTGAGTCCGGCATGGCTGGTGCCCGAGAGCCGGCGGACCGTCGTTCCCTTTGCATCGCGGACGTCGACGGCCACCTCTCCGGAGGCCGGCGCGTCCAGGTAGTACGTGATCGGTGCTCCGTAGGGCGGGTTGTGACCCGCGGTGGACGGAGGGTCGAACTCCGTCGCGAAGCTCTCGGTCGTCGTGGGCTGTCTGAGGACGAACAGGTAGGCCGGGCGCGGATCGAACAGGTACGCGCGCCGCCGCAGGAGCTCCGGCGTCAGCTGTTGCAGCGCGCTGATGTCGTCGAGAATCCAGATCCCGCGGCCCCATGTCGCCACGACGAGATCGTCGAAGTCTTCCTGCACGACGAGCCAGGCGATCGGCGCGTGCGGCAGGTTGTTCTGCAGCGGCATCCAGGTCGCGCCGTCGTCGAACGAGGCGTAGACGGCGTTTTCCGTCCCGAGATAGAGCAGGGCGCGCCGACGGGGATCCTCGCGGACGACGCGGGCGTAGGCGAACACGCTCTTCGGGATGCCGGCCCCGAGCGCCTTCCACGTGCGGCCGTAGTCGTCCGTCTTGAACACGTACGTGCCGGTGTCCGCCGCCCGGTGTCGATCCACCGTGAGATAGGCCGTGCCGAAGGCGTGCCGGGACGGGGCGATGCTGTTGACGAATCCCCACGGACCGAGCCCCGGGATGTTGGCCGTGACGTTCGTCCAGGTCTTGCCGCCGTCGCGCGTGAGGCTGACCACCCCGTCGTTGCTGCCGGTCCAGATGACCCCAGGCTCGATGGGAGACTCCTCGATCGCGATGAGCGTGGACGGCACGTCCTGGGTTTCCGGCCACAGCCCGGGTGGAATTCCCTGCTTGCTCTTGTCGTTCGTGGTCAGATCGGGGCTCGCCACCCTCCACGTGCGCCCTCCGTCGTCGCTCTCGTGCAGGAACTGGCTGCCTGCGTAGACCCTGTGCGGATCGTGCGGGGACATCGCGAGCGGAACCGTCCAGTTAAGCCGGAACGGCCGATCCCCGACCGCGACGAACCGCCGTCCCGCCGGCGGACCGCCGCCCTCTTCGCCCCGGGTAGGCCACGGGCTCCCGCCGACGAGCCTTCCCGTGCGCATGTCGATGCGCTGAACGTTGTTGGCGCTGCTGGCCCAGACGATCTGGTCGTCCGCACGGTCGGGCATGGTCCAGCCGCTCTCGGCGCCGATGGTCCACGTCCAGAAGTCGGGAGGGATCAGGCCGGTGCCGCTCTCGGCCGTCGGGACGCCGGAGCCTCGGATCAGGCTGTTGCTCGGCCCCCGGTAGGCCGGGCCGTCCTGCCGGCTTCCATAGACGTCGTACGGAATGCGCCGGTCGACCGCGACGCGATTGATCTGGGCATTGGGCAGGCTGACGTGGAACCAGCCGCGGCCGCGCGTGGTCGTGATGTTCACGTAGCGATCGTTCGCGATGATGATCCGGTTGGCGTCGAGCGGATCGAACCAGATGTCGTGATGGTCCGGAAAGAGTTCGTGGAGGATCTTCGTGGTGGCGCCCCCGTCGGAGGACACGTAGACCGACTGCGCCAGGAAATAGACCTCGTCCGGATTGTCGGGCAGGACGCCGAGCCGAGAGAAATAGCGCGCCCGCCGGTTGATTGCCGCGTCGTGGCTGACCACCGTCCAGCTTTCGCCCCCATCGTCGGATCGCCACAGGTTGCCCTGGTCGGCCGTCTCGGCCAGCGCGTAGATGCGCCTGGAGTTGCTGGGGGCGATCGCGATCGAGATGCGTCCGAGCGGCGGCGAAGGAAGCCCGTGGCCGGTCAGCCGGGTCCAGGTCGTCCCGCCGTCGCGCGAGCGGTAGATGCCGCTGCCGGGACCGCCGTTCTCGCTGAACCAGGGGTGAATCATCAGTTGCCAGGTCGCGGCGAAGACGACGCGCGGGTCGTTCGGGTCGATGGCGACGTCGATGGCGCCGGTTCTGTCGTCGACGAACAGCACGCGCTCCCAGCTCCTGCCGCCGTTGCGCGTGCGGAACACGCCGCGTTCCTCTTGCGGGCCGTAGCAGTGCCCCATGGCCGCCACGAAGACGATGTCCGGATTGCGCGGATCGATCGCCATCGGTCCGATCCGGCCCGTCCGGTCGAGGCCCATGTGCGACCAGGTGGCGCCGGCATCGGTGGATTTGTAGACGCCGTCGCCAATCTCGATGTTCGGGCGGATGTTCGGATCTCCGGTGCCGGCCCAGACCACGCTCGGGTTGGAGCTCGCCACCGCGAGGGCGCCGATTGAGGCGACGTCCTGATCGTCGAAGATCGGCTGCCAGTGCAGGCCCGCGTCCGTGCTCTTGAAGATCCCGCCCGACGGAGTCCCCGCGTAGATGACGTGAGGGTTTCCCGGGACGCCGGCGACTGCGTTGATGCGGTTGCCGGGCGGGCCAATGAATCGAAACTGGAGCGTCTTGTACGCGGCCGCGACGCTCACCTGACCGCGGAGCGGCGCCAGGGGCGCCAGACACAGGAGGGCCGCCACGACGAGCGCAGCCCGCAACGTGCCGGTGATCCCTTTCTCTCTCAGCATGAACACGCCTGCCTCGCGAGGTGCGGGAACACGTCAGTACGCGAACGGATTGTCCGGAAGGGTGATCCCTGCCCGGGCCGGCCGTGCACCGCGGCGCTCAGGTGCAGGAGCCACGTGCCGACGCCCGACGCGGTCGCCTCGAGCCAGCGCGCCACGCGTTGGGCCGTCGCGAGGTACGCGTCCTTCCCTCGCGGCACCGGGGCGCCGATGAGAAGGGCTGCTGTCAGCGCGGCGACGATCGTCCTGGCCATATCCGCTCCTGCGCGTCAGCGCGACGCCGCTGGCTCACGGCTCACTGGCGCTTCGGCTGCTGCACGGGCTTCAGTTCGAACAGCGCGATGCTGTTGTCCTTCAGTTCCGATTCGAACTGCGGCACGTCCTGCGTGATGATCCGGTTGAGCGTCGTGACGTGCTCGTTCAGCTGGGCCGACAGATGGTCGAGCGTCGTGATCTGCGCCTCGGTCGGGGCAGAGAAGGAGGCCTGCAGCTGCCCGGCCAGATCGAGATACTGGAATTTCGGTCCGCCGAAGCCCGCCCGGAAGGCGGTGCGCATCTTCTCGAGCCCTTCCTCGACCGTCTTGAGATGCGTGGCAACGGCCGAGGGAACGTCCTTGCGGCTCTCCACGCTGGCCTTGATCGCGTCCACGGCGTGTCCGAGGTTGTCGACCTCCTTGACGGCGTCGGCGAAGACTCCCGCCAGCGCCGCGATCCGCTGGCTCGCCTCGAAGCGCGCGCGCAGGCCCTCCGGTGTCGTGCGCGATCGCGAGTCCACGCGGACCTGCAGCGGCTGGTCGACCTCGTGGCCGCGTGCGAGCAGTTTGACGTGGTACTGGCCCGGCAGCGCGAAGGTGCCCTTGGGCGGTCCGAACCAGCCCTCGTCCTGAGGTCCCGGCTCGTAGGTCAGCGGATAGCGCAGGTCCCACGCGACCCGGTTGAAGCCGCGCCGGCCGGGGCCGTCCAGCTCGCGAACGAGTGCGCCGCTGCTGTCGAGGATCTGGATCTTCACGCCGGAGCCGTCGGACGGCGGATCGGTCCTGAGGTAGTAGGTCAGGAGCGCCCCGTAACGAGGGTTGGGACCCGAGAACTTCGCCGATCCGGGAGACGGCAGGCTGCGCATCTCGTAGGTACTCGGTCGCCGGCTCGGGAGGAAACAGGTGCACGTCCTCTCCCGCGACCCCTCCGCCGAACTGCTCGAGCATCGTGGCATCGTCGAGCACGATGATGCTCCGGCCGTGCGTGCCGAGGATGATGTCGTGGTCCCGCGGATTGATCAGGATGTCGTCGATGCGGACCGGCGGCAGGCCGTCGACGAGGTGCGTCCACGCCCGGCCGTCGGTGGTCGAGACGAACAGCCCGAATTCCGTTCCCGCGAACAGCAGACCGGCCTTGACCGGATCCTCGGCGATCGTATGCACCGACATCCCGTCCGGGATGTCGCCGGCGATCGACGTCCAGGTCGATCCGAAGTCGGTCGTCTTGAACACGTACGGCTTGAAGTCGTCGTCCTGGTGGCCGTCGAACGAGACGTAGGCGGTTCCCGCGTCGTGGGTCGAGGCGATCACCCGGCTGACCCAGCGCGGGCCGGGCAGCTTGAACCTGTCCGTGATGTTCCGCCACGTCTTTCCGCCGTCGCGCGTCATCTGCACGTTGCCGTCGTCGGTGCCGACGTAGAGGAGCCCGGCCTGCCGCGGCGACTCGGCAATCGTCGTGATCGTGCCGAAGTCGCTCACCCCGTCGTCGCGCGAGAGCGTGTGCTCGTCGCGCTCGACGCCCATGATCGGCAGCTTCTTCCAGTCCTGGTTGCGGGTCAGGTCGGGGCTGATCGTCTGCCACGTGTGCCCCTTGTCCGACGTCTTGAACAGCTTGTTGCCGCCGTAGTACACGACGCTCGAGTCGAGCGGCGACATCAGCATCGGCGTGCTCCAGTTGAACCGGTACGCCTCGTTCCGATCGCGCGGCACCGGTCGGAGTCCCTTCTCTTCGCGGGTGTCCAGGTCGACCAGGTAGGTCCGCCCGCTCTGGGAGTTCGCGTAGATCGTGCGGGAGTCCTTCGGATCGGCGGCGACGTAGAACCCGTCGCCGTAGGCGATGTTCACCACGTCGGCGTTGGTGATGCCCAGCTGGCTCGACGTCCGGCTTGGAATGCCCCAGGTGCCGTTGTCCTGGGTTCCGCCGTAGATCCAGTAGGGATCGCGCGCGTCGATGTCGATGTCGTAGTACTGGCCGATCGGGAGGTTGTCGACGAACTCCCAGTTGCGGCTGCCGTCATAGGAGAAGTACAGGCCGCCGTCGTTGCCGAGCATGAGGTGATCCGGGTCGTTGGGATCGATCCAGAGCGCATGGTGGTCGGTGTGGATGCGATCGGCGACGTGATCGCTCCGGAACGTCTTGCCGCCATCCAGCGAAACCGCAAGGCTGCCGAGCACCCACACCTTGTCGGGATTCCCCGGATCGATCCGGATCTGACTGTAGTAGCTCGGCCTCGGATCGAATCCGCTCTGGCGCGTCCATGTCCCGCCCCGATCGTCGGACCGGTACACGCCCCCCGCCGTCTTGTGCTCGACGAGCGTGTACACGATGTCCGGGTTGCTCCTCGAGATCGCGACGCCGATGCGGCCCACGCTCCCGGTCGGCAGGCCCTTGCCGAGCTTCTCCCAGGTGTCGCCGCCGTCGAGGGATCGGTACAGCCCGCCGCGCGGGCCGCCGCCGACGAACCCCCAGCCGCGCCGCCGCCGCTGATACGCCGCGGCGAAGAGCGTCCGGCCGTCACGATCGATGACGACGTCGCCGATCCCCGTGTCGTTGTCGATGTTGAGGACCTTCGACCAGGTCTTCCCCGCGTCCCGCGTCCGATAGAGGCCCCGCTGTTCGTTCGGACCCCAGAGGTGTCCCGCAGCCGCAACGAACACGACGTTCGGGTCGCGCGGGTGAATGGCAATCCGGCCCACCTGCTGGGTGTCCTTCAGGCCCATGTGCATCCACGTCTCGCCGCCGTCGAGCGACCGATAGACGCCGTCTCCCCAGGACGAGCTCTGGCGGTTGTTCGCCTCGCCGGTGCCCACCCAGATGACGTTGGGATCGGAGGGCGCGATCGCGATGTCGCCGATCGAGAGGGCGGAGGCATCGTGGTCGAACACCGGGCGCCACGTGATGCCGTTGTTGACGCTCTTGAAGACGCCGCCCGAGGCGGTTCCCACGAAGATCACCGACGGGTTGTCCGCGACCGCTTCGATATCGTCGATGCGGCCGCCGAATGCGGCGGGGCCAATCTGCCGCCAGGCGATGTCGTTGAAGGCCAGCGGCGCGGCCGGCGGGGACTGTGCCTGCCCGCGAGCGTGGGGCGTGGCGACGATGACCGCGAAGACAGCCCACAGGCCTAGAGTCGCGCGACCGGGCATCACCATTCCTCCTCCAAGGCGGCTTGCAAACGCAGACACGAAATCAGAGCACCTATTGTGCATGAATTCAAGATTTTTGCGTTGACGACGTATATATGCGTCTGTTAGCGTCTCGACCGACGTTTTTTTGAAATATCGGGACGGAGGGATGGAATGAAGACGATCTGTGCGTTCATCGCTGTGATCTGGCTCGTCGCTCCCGCCACCGTCTTCGGACAACCCGCCAGCGCCAATCTCTCCGGGACCATCAAGGATTCGAGCGGCGGTGTGCTGCCGGGCGTGACCGTCACCGCCAAGAACACGGCGACGAACGAAACGCGCACGGCCGTCACGGAGAGCGACGGGCTGTACCGCTTCAGCAACCTGGTGCGCGGCACCTACGACGTGACGGCGGAGCTCCAGGGATTCAAGACCCTCACGCAGTCGGGCGTGCTGCTCACGGTGGGCGCCGCCGTGCGCCTCGACTTCACGATGCAGGTCGGCGCGGTCTCGGAGACGGTCGAGGTCAAGGGGCAGGCACCGCTCGTCAACGTCGAGGAAGGCCGGATGTCATATCTCGTGGACGAGAAGCGGGTCGGCGAGCTGCCGCTGAACGGCCGCAACGCGTTCCAGCTGATGGAGCTGCAGCCGGGCGCTTCGTCGAACCCCGGCAACGCCATTCTCGGGGGCGTCGCCGGCGGCGATACGGCCTTCGTCAACGGCCAGAGCAACCGCGCGAACAACTTCCTGCTCGACGGCACCGACGACAACGACCAGTTCACGGCCGGCCGGACGGCGGTCAACCCCAACGTCGACCTGATTCAGGAGTTCCGCGTCACGACGAACACCTTCTCCGCCGAGTTCGGGAGAAACAGCGGGTCGATCGTCAACGTGGTGACCAAGTCCGGCGGCAACCAGCTGCACGGCACCGCGTACGAGTTCCTGCGCAACGACGCGTTCGACTCGAAGGCGGTCTTCGCGACGAAGAAGGATCCGCTCCGCTTCAACCAGTTCGGCGCCACCAACGGCGGCCCGATCGCGAAGGACAAGATCTTCTACTTCGCGTCGTACGAGGGCATCCGCGAAACCCGCGGCACGACGCTCCTCCGCACCGTCGAGACGCCGGAGCTCCGCGCTCTGGTCGCCGATCGCTTCCCGAACTCGATCGCCAATCTGCTCTTCAGCAACTTCCCCTCGCCGACGCCGACGACGAACATCCGGGACACCGGCCAGCCGGTGAGCGGCCTGCAGATTCAGAGCGTCCTGAACGATCCGTCGGTCGTCAACAACTCGAACTACGTCGCGACCGGCGGCGGCCTGTACAAGAACGTCACCCAGACGACGCCCGACGGCATTCCCGACATCGGCACCGCGGCGATTCCCGTCGTGCAGGGGACGCACAACGACCAGGGCAGCATTCGACTGGACGCGAACCTCTCCGCCGGGCAGCGCCTGTTCGGGCGCTACACGTACAACCGCAACACCGCCGACGACCTTCAGTCGCACCCCAGGACCGGCTTCAACCAGGCGGTCAAGCAGAAGGATCAGAACCTGGCGATCGGACACACGTGGATCATCTCGAATCGCACCGTCAACGAAGCGCGGTTCGGCCTCACCCGCGCCGAGCGCGACCTCGGTGCCGACAACCCCGGCGTGCCGAACATCACCTTCGACGACAACGTCATCGACTTCGGCGCCAGCCCGACGAACCCGGCGGTGTTCATCCAGAACACGTTCCACTGGGTCGACACGGTCACCATGACGAGGGGCGATCACGACCTCAAGCTGGGCGGCGAGTGGCGGTACATCCAGGACAACTCCGACTTCGCCGTCAAACGCCCGGGCGTCGCCTTCGGCAACATCTTCGACTTCGCTCAGGACGAGCCGTCGCGCGTCACCATCATCGGCATCGATCCGGGCACCGGACAGATTGCGCCCAACGTGCGCAACTTCCGCTTCAACGAGCTGGGCGTCTTCCTCCAGGACGACTGGAAGATCACGTCCAACCTGACGCTGAACCTGGGCCTGCGCTACGAATGGTTCGGGCGGCCCAGCGAGGTGAACAACCTGCTGACGAACCTGATTCCCGGGTCCGGCAGCACCATCTTCGAGCAGGTGCAGAACGGAACGGTGGGCCACGTGGACCAGGTGGTGCCGAACGACAACAACGACTTCGGTCCGCGGCTCGGGTTCGCGTGGGATCCGCGCGGCGACCACAGGATGTCGGTGCGCGGCGGCTACGCCCTGATGTACGAGCGGCTGTTCAACAACTCGATCACCAACATCCGGTTCAACCCGCCGTACTATTCGTTTGCCGTGGCCAATCCGGTCCAGGTGTCCGGCCAGGCCGGCATTCCGATCGCGTACGGACCGACGACGCCCGGCGTGGCGCCGAGCCTGACCGGCGACGACTCGAATCTCGGCGTGCCACCCGACCTCGGACTGGTCGGCAACATCATCGGCTGGAACCCGGCCTTCGGGACGTCGCAGCAGTCGCTCCGCGTCCCGGATCCCTTCGGGCGGGACACCTACTACCACAACTGGTTCGCGGGCATTCAGATCCAGCTCGGCGCCGACCTGGCCGTCGAGGCCAACTACGTTGGCAATGTCGGGCGCAACCTCGGACACATCACCAACTACAACACTGTGGAGGGCGACCTGCTCGACGGGAAGCTGGACCGCCTCAACTCGACCTTCGGCGGCATCAACTTCCGGTCCATGTCGGGCCGCAGCCGCTACAATGGCATGCAGCTGAGCCTGAGCAAGCGGCTCTCGCACGGTTTCACCGGCCAGATCTGGTACACCTACGGCCGCGCCTACGACGAGGGATCGGACGTGCAGATCGGCGGGACCACGATGGACGCGTACCATCCGGAGCTCGACTGGGGCCCGACGGACTTCGACATCCGTCACCGGATCGTGGCCAACTGGCTGTTCGAGATCCCGGTGTTCAAGGAGTCGACCGGCCTGACGCACGCGCTCCTCGGCGGGTGGCAGATCAACGGCATCACGCAGTTCCAGAGCGGCTACCCGTTCACGGTCTTCACCTCGTCGCCGTATCCGGTCGGAGACTACAACGCCGACGGGACCAACAACGACCGCCCCGACCTGCCGTCGTTCGGCCTCAACCCCGGCGACACGAGCCAGTCGGCGTACATCAACGGCCTCTTCGCGGCGTCGGACTTCCCGCGGCCGACCGGGCTGCTCGGGACGATGCCGCGCAACGGCTATCGCGGCCCGAGCTACAAGACGACCGACCTGTCGCTCTTCAAGACCTTCTCGTTGCCGAACGCGTATCGGATCCAGGTCCGCGCCGAGGCGTTCAACGTCTTCAACGCGGTCAACCTGAGAAATCCGCAGGGCAACCTGGCCAGCTCGACGTTCGGCAAATCGACGCAGTCGTTCCCGGGCCGCGAGATCCAGTTCGCGCTGAAGTTCATCTTCTAGCCGGAGGGACATCGAGACGTTGCGACGGCCGACGCTACGTATCGTCGTCGCATGCGGTGCGGCCGCCTGGCTGCTCTTGTCGACTGCCTGCCGGGGCGCCCGGCAGGCGCCCCGGTCGATCGTCCTGATTACGATCGACACGCTCCGGGCGGACTCGGTCACGGCTCGCCTCATGCCGACGCTCGACGCCCTCGGCCGTCAGGCAGTCGTGTTCGACCAGGCGGTCACGGTCGCGCCGCTCACGCTGCCGGCGCACGCGTCGCTCCTGACGGCCGCCTATCCGCCGCATCACGCCGTCCGGGACAACCAGGGGTTCGCGCTGCCCGACGACGTCTCGACGCTGCCGATGCGGCTCAAGGCGCGAGGCTATGCGACTGGCGCATTCGTCAGCGCCGTCGTGCTCGATCATCGCTCGGGATTGAACCGCGGGTTCGACGTCTACGACGACGAGATCCAGGGGCCCGAGCGCCCGGCCGTCCAGACCCTGGCGCGCGCCGAGCGCTGGGTCGACGCCGCGCACGGACCCTTCTTCCTGTGGGTGCACCTCTTCGAGCCGCACGCGCCGTACCGGACCGGCAGCTACGAAGGCGAGGTCCGCCAGGTCGATCAGGCCCTGGCGGACTTCTTCGCCCACCTGCGCGTCCGGCAGGGGTGGAATGACCTGGTCGTGTCCGTGACGGCGGATCACGGAGAGTCGCTGGGCGAGCACGGCGAGCGGACCCACGGCTTCTTCGTCTACGACTCGACGCTGCGGATTCCCTGGATCCTCAAGGCCCCGGGCCTGCCCGCTCGCCGGGTGCCGTTCCTCGTTCGCATCGTCGACGAGCTGCCGACCGTGCTGGACGTCGCGGGAGTCGCGCTCGAACGCGATTCGAAGCCGCCGTCCGACGGACTCAGCGTCCGGCCGTTCCTCGGTCGCAACGGATTGCCGGGCCTCGAGGCCTACGGCGAAACCTTCCTGCCGCTCGACCAGTTCGGCTGGAGCGCGCTGAGATCGATTTGGACGGAACGCTGGGAGTACATCGATGCCCCCGAGCCGGAGCTCTACGACCGGGAACACGACCCGCACGAGACGACCAACCTGTTCGCCTCGCACGGTCCCGAGGCGGCCAGGCTCGGGAAGATGCTGACGGCCATCGCGCAGTCGCCGCGTCCGCAGCCGAAGCCGGCCGCGGCCGATCCGGCGCTGGCCGAGCGCCTCATGGCGCTGGGATACGTCGGCTACCTGCCGGAGGCCGCGCCGGCCGACGAGCGATCGAGAGCCGATCCGAAAGCGAAGCTGCCCGTCTACAACCTTGCGATGGCGGCGCTCGAGCTGTCGGAGCGAGGCGACGTGAACGGCGCGCTGGACAAGCTCAAGGCGGCGGAACAGCTCGATTCGACGGTCGCGCAGATCGAGTTTCTGAAGGGCAACCTGCTCGGCCGCGTTGGCCGCTACGCCGAGGCGGTGGCCGCGCTGGAGCGGACCGTGGCGCTCGATCCGGCCTACACGGCCGCGCGGTTCAAGCTGGCACTGGCGCTCCTTCGCACCGGGCGGCCGGATCTCGCCGCCGAAGGCCTGGACGAGGTCGTGCGGCAGCAGCCCGGGAACTTCCGCGCGTGGCACAACCTGGCGACGATCGCGTACTCGCGTGGCGACCTCGACCGGGCCGACGCCCTGGAACGGAAGGCGCTGGCGCTCTCGCCTGACTACGCGGAAGCCTGGAATGCCCTCGGCGCGATCGCCCTGGTGCAAAAGCGCGTCGACTCGGCGATCGAGGCGCTCACGCGCGCGACCGAGCTGGATCCGCGAAACGCACAGGCGTATCAGAACCTTGCGCTCGCCCTGCGGGCAT
Source organism: uncultured Acidobacteriota bacterium (assembly GCA_963840225.1). Taxonomy (GTDB): domain Bacteria; phylum Acidobacteriota; class Vicinamibacteria; order Vicinamibacterales; family CAVVIG01; genus JBLMXQ01. The sequence goes on along the minus strand of CAWIYH010000001.1, from coordinate 926,487 downwards.
CGGGGCGGAAGGGGGAGGCCCGTGCCGCCAGCCAGCGCGCCTGCGCACTCGACCCTCGCTTCTGCGCCACAACGGGAGGACGGCCGTGACGAAACGACTCGCGCTCATGGTTCTGCTCGGGCTGACGGCGCTCTGGGTGTCCGGCCGTGCCGGCAGCAGGCTGTCGGCGCAGGTCCCGACGAAATCGGCGGGCGAGGCCCCGCTGCAGCACCTGCAGTGGCGTGAGCTCGGCCCGGCCGTGATGGGCGGCCGCATCGACGACTTTGCCGTCGTCGAGAGTCATCCGGACGTGATGTATGTCGCTGCGGCGTCCGGCGGCATCTGGAGGACGCGCGACGGCGGCATCACGTGGGCGCCGATCTTCGAGCATCTGGGTCCGATGTCGATCGGGGCCATCGCCGTCTCCCAGCTCGACCCTTCGATCGTCTGGGCCGGAACCGGCGAGCCGAACAACCGGAACACGTCGTCGTGGGGCGGCGGCGTCTTCAAGTCGACCGACGGCGGGGACACCTGGACGTCGGTCGGCCTCGCGGACACCCAGCACATCGGGCAGATCGAGATCCACCCGCGCGATCCGAACATCGTCTACGTCGCCGCGCTGGGGCACCTGTGGGGGCCGAACAGCGAGCGCGGTCTCTACAAGACGTCGGACGGCGGAAAGACGTGGAAGCGCGTCCTGGCCGTGAACGACGACACTGGCGTGGTGGACGTCAAGCTGGATCCCGGGAGCCCGGACATCGTGTACGCGGCGGCCTACCAGCGCCGGCGCGCGGACTACGGGTTCAACGGCGGCGGGCCCGGCAGCGCGCTGTACCGGTCGACCGACGGCGGCGAGTCGTGGAAGAAGCTGACCAACGGCCTGCCGTACGGCGAGGGGAAAGGGGACACGGGCCGCATCGGCATCGCCATCTACCGGAAGGATCCGCGCATCGTGTACGTCGAGGTCGAGCATCCGAAGACCGGGGGGCTGTTTCGCAGCGAGGACCGGGGGGAGACCTGGACCCGGATGAGCGGCGTCGACCCCAATCCGGCGTATTTCAGCCGTTTCTGGATCGATCCGAACAACGACCTGCGGATCTACATCGCGGCCTTGCAAAGCCGGGGCGTGATGGCGGGCGTCACCGTCTCGGAGGACGGCGGGAAAACCTTCCAGACCGGGTTGGGGGATTCCGTGCACCCGGACTTCCACGCCATGTGGATCGATCCCGCGAACTCGCGCCACATGATCATCGGCGTCGACGGCGGGATGTACGTCAGCCGGAACGGCGGCGCGGACTGGGAGCACCTGAACCAGATTCGAATCGGGCAGGCCTATCAGGTCGGGTACGACATGAGCCGGCCGTACCACGTCTGTGCCGGCTTTCAGGACAACGGGAGCATGTGCGGCCCGGTCGAGAACCGGCACGTCAACGGCATCACGAACAGCGACTGGATGCGGGTGATGGCCGGTGACGGCTTTCACACCGTGCCGGACCGCGCCGATCCGAACCTGGTCTATGTCGAGGCGCAGGATGGACAGCTCCACCGGCTCGATCTGACCACGCACGAGTGGGCGTCGATCACCCCGGTGCCCAAGGACGGCGAGCCGCCATACCGGTTCTACTGGAACGCGCCGGTCATCACGTCGGAGCACGACCCGAAGACGCTGTACTTCGGCGCCCAGTACCTCTTCAAGTCGACCGACCGGGGCGACAGCTGGACCGTCATCAGCCCCGACCTCACGACCGGCGTCGATCGCAACACGCTCCCGATCATGGGCGTGATGCCGAAGGACCAGACGGTCTCCCGCGGGTACGGCGTCACCTGGTATCCCTGCATCACGCGCATCGGGGAGTCGCCCCTCGACCCCAACGTCGTCTGGGTCGGCACCGAGGACGGCAATCTCCAGCTGACCCGCGACGGGGGCAAGACGTGGAAGAACGTGGCGGCCGACCTGCGCGACGTGCCGAAGGGCACCTACGTCAGCGGCATCGAGGCCTCGCACTTCGAGGCGGGGACCGCATACGTCGTGTTCGATGCCCACCGCGCGAACGACTTCACCCCGCACGTCCTGCTGACAACGAACTACGGCGCCGCGTGGGCGACGGTGTCGGGCGGCCTCCCGCACGACGGCTCGGCGTTCGTCGTCCGCGAGGATCCGAAGAACGCCCGGGTGCTGTTCGCGGGGACCGAGTTCGGCGCGTACGGGTCGTTCGACCGCGGCGCAACCTGGGCCCGGTTCGCGTCGAACCTGCCCACCGTGCGCGTCGACGACATCCAGATTCACCCCCGGGATCGTGATCTGATCCTGGCGACGCACGGCCGCTCGCTCTGGGTGCTGGACGATATCACGCCGCTCGAACAGCTCACAGAGGCGCAGCATTCGGACGCGACGCTGTTCGACGTCCGCCCGGCAGTCTCGTGGCGCCGCTTCGGTCCGACCAACGCGCAGGAGGGAACCAAGCCGTTCTCCGGGCCGAACCCTCCGGAGGGCGCTCTCATCAGCTACTACCTCAAACACCCCTCGGAGCACGTCGAGATTGCCGTGACCGATCGGGAGGGCGAGGAGCTGGCACGGTTCAAGGGGACGGATCACCCGGGCATCAACCGCGTGAATTGGGACCTCCGGTATTCGATGCCGGTGCAGCCGACCGCCGAGGATCGCTGGGCCGCTTCGGAAGGCTTCTTCTCCGGGTCCATCCACGAACCGGGACCGTTCGTGGAACCCGGCGACTATACCGTCACGTTGCGGGCAGGCGGCCACGAGCTGCGCAAGACGGTCCACGTGCAGGACGACCCGGCCATCACGATTTCCGCGCAGGATCGATCGCGTCGCCACGAGGCGTTGATGAAGGCGTACGAGTTGTACAAGGCGGTAGTGGCCGACGCCCAGACCGTTCGCGACGTCCACGCGAACCTGGCCAGGGTGATGGACGCCTGGAACGGCGACGCGGCCGTGCCGGTCCCGCAACCCGTTCGCGACGAGGCCCAGGCGTTCTCGAAGAGCGTCGACGACCTGATGCTGCTGTTCGTCGGCCGCCAGGGCAGCGGCCTCGACGTCGGCACGAAGTACGTGCCTCCGCCCGTTCCGGCGCGCGTCGCGACGGTACTGCACGGCTTCACCAGCTATACGGCGGCTCCGCGGCAGCAGGATCTCGACACGCTCGCCGAGCTCACCACCGTCGCCCATGACGCGAGCGAGCGCCTGAGACGGGCGGTCGACGTCGATCTGGCGAAGTTGAACAAGGCGCTGGCCGCCGCGGGCATCCCGTATATCGCCGCCGGCGGCGCGAAGAAATCGTCGTGAAGAGTCGCGTCCGGTGCATGGATGGAGGTGTGGCATGGCGGTTCGTCGAGGGTCCTTCCAGCGCTGCGCCTCGGTCGCGGCGCTCGTCTGTCTGCTGTCGGCGTCGGCGGGGTTCGCGCAGAAGCGGGGAATGCAGCCGGCCGATTACTACCGCGAGGCGGTGGTGAACCAGGTCGCCGTGTCGCCATCCGCCGGAATGGTGGCGTTCACGGTCACGACCGTCATCGAAAAGGAGAACCGACGCCACCGTGAGATCTGGCTCGCGCGCCTGCACGACGGCGCGCTCGACGGCGCGCCCGTCCGCTTCACCGATCCGACGCAGGACTCTTCCGACCCACGATGGTCGCCCGACGGCGTCGTCCTCAGCTTCGTCTCGCACCGCGGCAAAGACCCCAACGGCATCTGGTTCGCGAGCGTTGGCTCGCCGGGCGGCGAGGGGCGGCACATCGCCGGCGTGGAGGGTCCGCCCGTGTGGTCCCGGGACGGCAGGTGGATCGCGTACGCGAAGGCGCCGGCGCGTCCGGCGGACGAGGAGCAGGACAAGCGCGCCGGATGGATCGCCCCGAACGCGATCAGCCACACGCTCGACCCCAAGCGGTTCGACGGCCGGGTGATCACGTCGATCGAGTACAAGCACGACGGCACACTGGAGCTGCTGCCGGATGCGTCGACGCGCCCCAAGGTCCAGCTCTTCGTCGTGCCGGCCGGGGGCGGCACCACGCGGCAGCTGACGCATGCTGCGTTCGACATCGGAGGCGTCACGTGGGCCGCCGACAGCCGCACGATTCTGTTCACCGGCGACCAGGGTGAAGACGACAACGTGGTGGCCCGCGAGCCCCAGACCGCCATCTACGCCGTGACCGCCGACGGCGGTTCGCCGAGGAAGCTGACGACAACCGCTGGCTCGCACGTCGATCCGGCGTTGTCGCCAGACGGAAGCCGGCTCGCTTACCTCGAAGCGCCGAAGCGGGACGATGAGCCGGAGCTGATGGTGGTCGACGTCGGGCCGGACGGGTCGTTTCGCGGGACGCCCCTGAACCTTACCGCGGGCTGGGACAACATCCCGGGAACACCGTCATGGACACACGACGGCAGCGCGGTGCGGTTCACGGCCGGCATCGGCGGCGACACCCACGTCTTCGAAGCCGGCCTGCGCAATCGAGCGGTCCGTCAGATCACCCAGGGGCCCCGACACATCGCCTCGATGTCCGCCGCCGCCGGCGCGCCGGTGATGGCCTACGTGGCGAGCGACGTCAGGCATCCGACCGAGGTGTTCGCCGCACGGCCGGACGGTACCGGCGAGCGCCGCCTCACGTCGTTCAACGACGCCCTGCTCGCCGGCCTCGACCTCGTGCCGGCCGAGCCGCTGACCTGGAAGGTGAAGGACGGCGCCACGATCGAAGGGTGGGTCATGAAGCCGCTCGGCTACGTCCCGGGCCGCAAGTACCCCGTGATTCTGAAGATCCATGGCGGCCCGTACGGGGCGTACGGCACCGGATGGTTCGACCAGTTCCAGATGCTCTCCGCGTCCGGCTTCTTCGTGCTCTTCACGAACCCGCGCGGCTCGACTGGCTACGGGCACGCGTTCGAGTGGGCGACTCGTGGCCGGTGGGGCGAGGTCGACCGCGAGGACTATCTCGGCGGCGTCGATGCGGCGCTCGCGAAGTATCCGGACATCGATCCGCGCCGGGTCGGCATTTCCGGCGGCAGCTACGGCGGCTTCATGACGAACTGGCTCACCGCGACGGCGCCGGACCGATGGGCCGCCGCCGTCACCGCGCGGTCCATCAGCAACTGGGAGAGCTGGTACGGCAGCTCGGATTTGCAGTGGCTGACGGAGGACGCGTTCTTCGGACCGCCATGGACGCAGCGCGAGCGCTACAGGCGCCTGTCGCCAATGTCCCACGTCGAACACGTGAAGGCGCCGACTCTGATTCTGTTAGGGGACAACGACTATCGAACTCCTATCAGCGACAACGAGCAATGGTTTACGGCGCTGAAGAGGCTGGGCATACCGACAGAACTTGTGCGGTATCCGAGGTCGAGCCACGGGCTCTCGCGGACGGGAGAACCCTGGTTGCTTGTCGACCGCCTCGAACGGATGCGCAGCTGGTTTGTCTATTGGCTGATCGAAAGACCGGCCGCAACTTCGTCTTCCTCGCGGCGGTGATGCGGCTGATTCCCATCGGGGAGCGGCATTTCCGGTGGGCGGTGGCGGCGTACGTCGAGCACGCCGACTCACGCTCCTCTCGGATGACGACCGCGGCCGGCGTCTTCAAGGTCACGCGCTTTCGACTGTGGAGTCGGGTCAGCATCTCGTCGCGCGTCGCTGGTGAATCTTCCACATGAGGCGACAGAGGCGGAGTCGACGCCAAGGCCGGGGACCTCGGCGAGGCGCGGCGCCGCGTCGTGGTGGCTGGCGAGCAGGTCGGCCATCTGCTGATCAAGCTGCCCAAGGTGATCCTCGATCACGCGCAGCTCTTCCAGTGTGAGTTTCAGCAGCCGGCGGTAAACCGGATGCAGCGTCGGACGCGCCTGAAAGGCGTTGCACAACTGCTCGGGCGTGGCACGCCGCTCAAAGTCTTGGGCAAGATGGAGCGTGCCCGCCAGCGTCGGCGCGCTGTCGCGAGTCCGGCGCCGGGGGCGCCAGTGCTGTTCCAGGGCTTCTCACACCGGCCGCCCATACTGCGCGGTCGACTCCATGACGACTTCATCGACCTCGTGCTCGACCAGCCAGTCGGCGAGGCGACGCAGAGCGGCCGGCGTCGTCCCACCGCGACCGCCAGCATCTTCTTGTGCACGTCAATCCCCGTGCGTGCGAGCCATGACGTGCTGACTCGCGCGGCACTCCTTGATTCAGCATTTTCGGTTCGAGATCTTCGGGACGGTCGGCAGCGTCGCACCGAATCGGAGCCTCTCGGTTTCATACAGCAGTCCTGCGGCTTATGCTGGAGGCGCTTGTCCATGCCGCGGAGGCGGCGGGCCGCGTGCCCGTAACTGATCGAATGTGCGTCAGTACGTGTCGCGGGCCAACGGGCCGACTAGAGCTTTCGTAAGTACGCCAGGAGCGCCGCGCGCTCCTCTGGAGTCGGCCGCCGATCGAAGTGGACCCCGTCCGTGCTCGCAATCGGGGGGACGACTCCCGGCAGCGCGTTCGTTTGCACGCGCGTGAAGAACTCGATGTAGTGATCGACGACGTCTTCGAGCGTCGCGGCGCTGTTGTTATGAAAGTACGGCGCGGTCTTGCTGATCCCGCGCAGCCCGGGCATATCCAGTTTGTTCCAATCGTCCTGAGCAGGCACGCCTCCGACGAAGCCCGTCAGCAACGCCCGACCCGGGTCGGAACTCGTTCGGCGAATCTTGCTGCCATTGGTCAACGTGATCTCGTACGTCCGTGCATTGCGGGCGAGTTGCGGAGCGCATACCGCAAACAGCCAGCGTGCAGGCACAGCGGTGTCAACTGGCCGAGGACACTGCGTCGAGATGTCATGAAAGCGCACGACCGGCGCCTGGGCGTTCGACTGACCCGCCCCGCCGTGGCACTGGCTACAGGCGCGCTCGAAGACGACCTTGCCTTGCTGCTCGAGTTCGTTCAGCGGCGGATCGGGATCCGGCAACGGCGTCGTACCTTCTCTGACGGCGCTGGCCAGTGCGCGAACCCGATGGTTGGTGAATAACACCCGCTGAAACGCTGCCAGATCGTTGAGCAGTTGCTGCGGCGGGACCTGCTGGACCTGCGCGTGATTGGTGAGGGCCCCAAGCGCCTGTTCCTGAAGCGTCGCAACACGCGCGTCCAGCTGGTAGCCGCCGAACTGGTTCGGCCCACGCGTCCAGGGATTCACGTCGTCGGGTCCGGTGAGGGCCACGTCATTGACCGTGGGTACCGCTCGCCACACATCCACGAATGTCTCGGCTGAGGGTGCGTTGGTCGCCGGATCAATCAGCCTGATGTTCGACGGAAGACTGAACGCGATCCTGATCAGACCGTTCTGCCGGAGGTTGCTGAAATCGCTGGCGGCGTCGCCGTTGATCCGGAAGTCGTCGGCGTCGATCGGTCGAAACAGCGGATCGTCGGCGTCCGGATGCTCCTCGCGTCTGAATTGAAGCTCCTGGAACCGCGCCTCCACGTCGGCCGGCGACAACTGGAAATGGTCCGACGCCATGTGGCAGTCGGCGCAAGCCCGGCCGTTGCCCCCCAGGCCCTCGAGGCGCCGATCAAAGAAGGCGCGAAAGCCGCGGGCGACCCCAACGCACGATTCACCGCCACACTGTGGCTGCTGCGCTCCCGGCGCCACATCCGCGCCGCTGGCTCGCATGAGCATCGACGACAACAGGACGAACCCCGACGCTATCAGCCAGGATGGTGCTTTCACGATGTCCCTTCCGGTGAACGGTGTTGGCCTTCAGTAGATAAGGCGGCGCGGACGGCTGAAACCTGCAATGGCAGACGGCCAACGTGTCAGACTGCAGGTTCCGGGTGCGTTCTGCGCCTTCAGTGGTGTGGGCCGAAGGTGTCCGTGCGGGCTCCATGAGTGCACAGCCAGACCGGCGCGACGGGGGCGAGGTCACCCAACTGCTCCGCGCATGGAGTGATGGGGATGCGGACGCGTTCGACCGCGTGATGCCGCTCGTGTACCGAGGAACTGCACCGGATGGCTGCCCGCTACCTGGCGGGCGAACGTTCCACCATCAGCGTGCAGCCCACGGCGCTGGTCAATGAGGTGTGTGTGCGCCTGCTCGGGTGGAATCCCGCTCGCTGGCAGAATCGCGGGCAGTTCTTCGGCGTCTCAGCCCGCATGATGCGACGTGTGCTCGTCGATATCGCGCGACGGCGTCGCGCGGAGCGACGGGGGGGACTGGCGGCCGTTCACGTGCCGCTCGATGGCATCGATGTTCCTGCAACCGAGCCAACCGCCGACGTGCTCGCGGTCGACACCGCGCTCCAACTCCTGGCGACCGAAGATCCACGCAAGGCACAGGTCGTCGAACTTCGCTTCTTCGGCGGTCTGTCAGTCGAGGAGACGGCGGAAGCGCTCGGGATTTCTGCCCGTACCGTACATACCGACTGGGCATTGGCGCGGGCGTGGCTGTATCGAACGCTGACGTCCGATCATGCCATCTGACCGCTGGCATCGCCTCGAACGAATCTTTTCGGAGGCCCTCGAGCATCCGCCGAGCGCCCGCTCGGCCTTCCTGGACCGTGCATGCGGCCCCGACGAGTCCGTGCGAGATGAGGTTCGGGTGCTGCTTGCAGCGGCAGAGCAATCGGGAGACTTCCTGGGCGCGCCGGCGCTCGAGGTGTTCGCGCGGCAGATCGTCCGCGAGGGTTGGACCGTGCAACCTGGCGATCGCATCGCCTCATACGTCGTCGAGCGACGTTTGGGAGGTGGCGCCATGGGGGAAGTCTGGCGCGCACGCGACGAGCGCCTGGCGCGAGACGTCGCCATCAAGCTGCTGTTGCCGCAGGCCTCGAGCGTCGACCGCGTGCGCGCGTTTGAACGGGAGGCGCGCTCCGCCGGCACGCTCAATCACTCCAACGTACTGACGGTGTATGACGTCGGACAGTATGGCAGCGCCCCCTTCTTGGTAACGGAGTGCCTGGACGGGGAGTCATTGCGCGTTCGGCTCGGCGGCAGCGCACTTCCGGTCGACGCGGCGCTCGAGATCACCGTGCAGGTCGCGCGGGGCCTTGGCGCGGCGCACGACCGGGGCATCGTGCATCGTGACCTCAAGCCCGAGAACATCTTTCTCGCGTCCGATGGCCGCGTGAAGATTCTCGATTTCGGTCTGGCGACGCTTCACGACGTCGCACCGGCGGCTTCGGTCTCGGAGACATCTTCGTTTGCTGCGGGGCGCTCCCTCGCAGGAGGCACGGCGGGCTACATGGCGCCGGAGCAGGTGCGCGGCCATGCCGTCGATCGACGGGCGGATATCTTCGCCCTTGGTGTCGTGCTCTACGAAATGCTCGCCAGGTCTCGGCCGTTCCACGGGAACAGTGCACTCGAGACATTGGACGCTTCCCTGCGGTGCGAGCCCCGCGATCTCCCAGAGACAAACCCGGAGGTTTCGCGAGCGTTGGCCGGCATCGTGCGCAGATGCCTGGCAAAGTCGCCAGACGACCGCTTCACGTCCGTTGCAGATCTCCTCGCAGCACTCGACACGGTGATCCGGGCCAGAAACCCGGCGCCCCCACCGAGGCTGCTGGTATTACTTCGACAGCCGGTTGTGATGGCGACGATGTTGCTGGCGGTTCTCGCGATGATTGCAGGAGCGTGGCAATGGCGCGTGACCAGTTCGCGCGCGCAATGGGCGCGCACCATCGCGGCACCCGAGATTCAGCGGCTCGCCAATCGCGGAGACTACGCCGAAGCATTCGTGCTCGCGCGGCAAGCGCTCGACATCGTCCCCGATGACCCGCATCTGCGGCAACTCTGGCTCGACGTGTCCAATCAAGCTGTCATGACAACCGATCCGCCCGGCGCCGACGTCGCGTTCGCGGCGTACCGAACGCCGACGACGTGGTTTTCGCTGGGACGGACGCCCCTCGCGAACGTCCGCGTTCCTCGCACCCTCATCCGACTCCGCGTATCGAAGCCGGGGTTTCAGACGATCGAGGGCTCTGGATCGCTTGGCGCATTCCCGCGTTATCGCCTGGATCCGGTGGCGGCGGTGCCGGCCGGAATGGTGCGCGTCGTCGGTGGCCGCGGTCCTGACTGGCTCGGTCCGATCGGCGAGGTCCAGGATTTCTGGATCGATCGATTCGAAGTCACGAACCGCGAATTCAAAGTATTCGTGGATGGAGGCGGCTACGTCAGACGCGACTACTGGCACGAACCCTTCGTCGAACGGGGTCGGGCAGTGCCGTGGGAAGAGGCCGTCGCCAGATTTCGTGACAGCACCGGACGGCTCGGCCCCGCGACCTGGGCGTCTGGAACGTATCCCGCCGGTCAGGCCGACTTTCCCGTGGGCGGCGTCAGTTGGTACGAGGCAGCGGCGTACGCAGCGTACATCGGCAAATCTCTGCCCACCATCTACCATTGGTATCGCGCGGCGGACCTGGGTCGCTTCGCGGATATCCTGATGGTCAGCAACTTCAATCGGAAGGGGCCCGCGGCCGTCGGCAGCTTCACCGGGGTCGGACCGTTCGGCACGCTCGACATGGCCGGGAACGTCAAAGAATGGTGCTGGAACGAAACCGAGAATGGGCGATTCCTCCTGGGCGGCGCGTGGAACGAAGCGCAGTACATGTTTGCCGACGAGGATGCCAGGAGTCCGTTCGATCGGGCGCCGGTTGACGGTCTGCGCCTCGCGAAGTATAGCGGACCGCTGCCCGCGCCCTTGACGAGCCCGGTGCAGGTCACAACGGCAAGCCGCGACGTTGGGACGTTGAAGCCGGTTGGCGACGATATCTTCGCCGTGTACCGCAGCCAGTACGCGTATGACCGCACGCCGCTGAACGCTGTCCTGGAGGCCACTGAAGAGTCGGGTCTCTGGCTGAAAGAGACCGTCGCACTCGATGCGGCGTACGGCGGCGAACGGATGCGCGCCTATCTGTTCTTGCCCAAGACCGGGTCGCCGCCGTATCAGACCGTTATCTTCTTTCCTGCCGCTGAAGCCTTCAAATTACGATCGAGCCGCGACATGTCGCTCGCGGCCGTCGACTTCATCGTCCGCAGTGGACGCGCGTTCCTCTATCCGGTTTACAAAGGCACCTACGAACGAGGGACGGGCGACGAGGCAGGACCCAACGAGGCTCGCGACCTCCGCATCGCGTGGTCCAGAGATCTCGGACGGTCCGTCGACTACCTTGATACACGCGCGGACATCGACAGGACTCGCCTGGCGTTCTACGGCGTGAGCGCGGGCGCCGACGCGGGCGTGATGCTGGCCGCCCTTGAGCCGCGCTTGAGAGCCGTCGTGCTCCAAGGGACCGGCCTCTTAGACAATATGCCGCCAGAAATCGATGCGGTGAACTATGCACCCCGGATCGTGATGCCAACGCTGATGCTGAATGGCCGCTACGATTTCCAAAGTCCACTCGAGACATCGCAACGTCCGCTGTTCGCGCTGCTCGGTTCTGCGAAGGGGCAGAAGCGACACGCGATTATCGACAGCGGACATGCCTTGTCGATCGACGATGTGGCTCGCGAGATGCTGCCGTGGCTGGATCGCTACCTCGGACGCGTGACCCGATGACCAGCCGCGCACGAATCCTTTGACGAACCGGTGACCTCCTGAATCCAGGCGTCCGGCCGAGTTGCCGCGGGCGATGTTGGGCCGAAGGCGTATAGTGAGACCTCCACGGACCGACGGCGAAGGCCAATCCGGGCACTTGGTTTGAGTTCCCCTCACCTCGAACGCCCACAATGAAGACGCGAGCAACGACCACGAGCCGGCGAGGAGTCCTCGCAGAGTTGACGGTCGGACTATCGAATGCGGACCAATGAATCGCGCGTTCACGTCCGCGCCGGCATCCAGCAACGGGGACCGTCGCAGCGCCGTTCGGAAAGTGCCCCGCCAGTCGGTCGCCACGTCTAGCAGCGTCCGGCTCCTTTTGTCTGCGTGGCACGTTTCTGGAGTCCCGCCGATCCTTGCATTGGCAAGGTCGGGGTTCTCCATGAGCAGGCTCATCAACGTAGCGACGTCACCGGTGCGGATCGCATAGACAATGGCCCGTGCCAACGGCTGGCCTCGCCGGATCATCAATGTCATCAGTGGCCTGATGTCGCGCTCTAAGACTGCGCTGTGCTGCGGGCGCTGGAGTCGCCGTGTCGACCAATGGTTCGCCATTCGATCGCGAACGCGATTCCCACTCCGAGCAACACTATGCCCCAAACAACCGAGAGATTGAACGCCGATGTACCTGACTCGATCAGTGCGGCCGCAACGGCTCCTACGAGGAAGATCGGCCCGGTGATCCCGCAGTGCAACGTGCGATTGCGACCGAAATTGATGAAACACGCGGACCCCAGCGAGGTCAACATGATCGTGTCGCGGTATGGGCCGAGCACCGGCCAGACCGACGCCTCGGAACGCGTGTGCGTGTCGTCGAGCTTAAGTGATTTCGAAGTGCCTCCGCTGACGTTTTCCAGCCGAGTGTCTTTCGCGGCCGACTATTGAGCGTCGAAGCGACCGCAGCACCAAGCCCGCGCCGTAGAACAATACAAATGCGGCGGCCCAGTAGCACATCGGAGACGTCGGTGCCCTTGGGGAAGTACTGGCGCAAGAGACCTGTTCTCGTTGGTACCCCGTTGCCACGGGCTGTGTGGGTCGCAGAAGTAGATGGGCAATCCTGTCTTGATCCACAATTGGACGTGCCGAGCCATCTCGGCACCTTGGTCCCAGGTCAGCGATCGACGCAGTTGCTTCGGCAGCGTGACGATCGAGGAGGCGATGGCGTCTCGGACCGCATCCGCGCCGTGGCCGGCGAGCGCCGGACCGTTCTTGACCCGGGGCTGGCCGAAGGCCGTCATGCGTGGCAGATGCCGTGAGTACGCGTTCCATCTCGTGGAGCGTCACCCCAAGCTGCCGTCGCAGCGCGAGGTAGTCATCGACGGCGCGGTGGAGCGCCGTCATCGCCCACCCCCCGACCGCCACGGCGGCGCGAGGAGGCGCAGGCGCGCGAGATCGACCTTCGCGTAGATCTCGGTGGTCTGCGGATGCTGGTGCCGCAGGACATCGCCGATGTCCGCGATGGACGCGCCGCGCCGAAGCAGCTCGGTCGCCAGGGCGCGCGTGAATGCCCCGATGAAGGCGCGCACGTCCCGCGGCACTCGTGCTTCGTATCGCGCCTGCAGCGCCTGCAGCGGCGTCGGAACAGGACGCAGATCGTGCCAGGTGAAGTCTTGAATCTCGGTGGCTTCGAGTGCGGCGTGAAACCGATTCTTGACGTCGTGGACGGGTTGACCGGCATGTCGTCCAGGCTTGTACGGGAACACCCAGGGACTTTCGGGATTCCGGTCAGCATGGAGTGCCTCGAGCGTGCGCTTCGCCGTCGCACTCAAGCGGCAAGGACAGCGGCCGCCCCGATTCGCGATTGCGACGCTTCACCGGTTCGGCGACAGGGCGACAGGTCGGGATCCCGCCCGGGGTCAGGGGTCGATCCGATGGCGTGCGAAGAGGTGTTCCGCGGTGACCCGCAGGAGACCGTCGCGGACGAGACTAGTCAAGACCCGCGTGCAGACGTCCTCACGCAAGCCAAACAGACGCCTAGTCTGGGCGAAGGTCAGCTTTAGGCCTTGCATATCTTCGAACTCCGCAAATACGCGGCGAAGCAGTTCTTCCCGAGAGGCATGGTTCCGGCGATCCGGCAGAGAGTGCCGAAAGCCCGGCAGTGCGGTGCATGGCGACGCCTCGTCTCCAGCACTCCCCTTGTCGCGTGCAGCATGCGCCTCTGCGAAATCGGGCGAGATGGCCGGCATCTGAGGACTCCTTGCGATGTGACGGCATCAACGCACAGGGTGTTGCGTAGCTGGAAGCAAATCTTCCGCCGGCCTCCACGAGCGTGGAGCTCTGCTGTTCGATTCTCCGGACGCCTCCGCTGAGTCCCGCCGTGTACCGCTCACGATGCTGCGTTGGGGCTCGCCGCGCAGGCACACGGCCTCGGGCGATTCTCGCGGACTGCCGTGAGCACGGCAAGTCAAACGTCTATGCCAGGTTCAACGCCCCGAACGAGCACCAGCTGTGGTATGACGGCAGCCTCGTCGCGGCGTTCGAGGCGGCAGGCGTCACCGGCCGTCTCCTGTCCGAGCTCAAAGCCACTGTCGCCGCACCCGCGTCAGGCGCTTGCGATCCGTCCGAATAGGAACGGGAGCGGCGGCTGGACGTCGCTGTCCGTCATGCGCGACGCGGCACCGGCATCGTACTGTTCGCGCGCCGCCTCGAGCTCCTCGCGCGTCCACTCCACCAGTTGCCGGGGCGCGAGCACACGCACGTAGCGGCCGAATCCGAGAATCCAGGTGCGGAGCGCGTAGTCGTCGCTCACCTCGAGCGTCATCACCACCGAACCATCCGAGCGGTCTTTCAGCTGCTGCGACGCATGAAACGTCCGCTCCTTCACGAGCGCGGCGACCTGCGGATGGAATCTGAGCTGGATCTTCGTGGCTGGTCCGCGGTGCACGCCGAGTGAGTTCTTGAACGGATCGGCGTCGAGTTCCGGGACGGGCTCAAACGTGTCTTCCTGTGGCGTTGCACGTCTGATGCGTTCGACGGCGAATGTCCGCAGCTCCGAGTACGCCGGCACGAACGCGATCAGATATAAGCCGCCGCTCGCATGAATCAAACGGTACGGGTGCACGGTGTAGAGCTTCTCGCGTCTGCTCTCGAACGAGTGGTACTGCATCGTCACGACATGCTGCCCGAGAGTGGCGTCGAGCAGCCGCGCCGTGATCTGATACGTCTGGGTGTCCTGCCGCTTGGGGCGCTCGCGCTTCGCGGTGATGACCCGCGGAAGGCGATTGAGAAACTTCTTCACCGCCGGCGTCAGGGCCGCTTCGAACTTGTCCAGGGCGCTCTGCACATCCGCCAGCAGGTACGTGCCGGCAAAGCACTCGATCAGCGCGCGGCTGAAGTAGAGGGCCGACAGCTCGGGAAACGTCAGGCCGCTTCGCGCCAGCGCGCCAAGCGGTCGGGCGTCCATAAGCCAGAACTTCGTGCTGTTGACGACCTCGTCTCGAATCGGAAATCCGGCGAGCTGAAGTGCCTCGAGATCACGTCGCACGGTTCGTGTGCTCACCCCTAAATCGTTGGCGAGCTTCGGAATGGTGCTGCCGCGCTCGGTCGCGATCCGCTGCAGCAGCGTCCACTGACGAATCAGTTCCGCATTCCGCGCCATCGTTGCGCTCCCTTCGACAGCTCGCCGCCATTTGAATTCTAGTTCGCCATCGCGGCGTCGCGAAGGCCGATCGCGATCGATCACGTTGAAGGTTGTCAACAGCGGCGAGATGGCGGTGTTCCTCCTCGACGGCGAGAAACTGCTCGGAGCGAAACAGAATCGGGTGGTCAATGTATCCATGCCCGTTTCGCCGCGGCAGGCGACCGTGATTCCCGTGTCATGCGTTGAGTCAGGACGGTGGCGGGTGTACCTCGAGATCACCGCGGCCGGCGACACCGTGCAACACAGCCGACTCGGGACTCGGTGGAGCAAAGCGGTGCTGGGAAAGCGAAGCTCGAGCGTATGACCGTACCTGTCCGCCTCCGTCGCTATCCTGCTTCCGAGCGACGCGAGGTGCGACCCGAATTGGTGCATCACCGCTGCGTCCGCCTATTCAGAGACAGCCGTTCAGCCGACAACAGGTACCTGCGTGACCCGTTAGCGGCCTGCGTCCTAGTGCTCGGTTTTGCACAGGTAGTTCTGATCCTACACGCGCAAGACTTCCACGAAATTTCGGCGGAATCCGGGATGCCATGGATCCGTTCGTCGACCAACTCGCCTGTTTGACCGTCGAACATCGCACGCGCGCGAAGTGGGTCTTTGTCCCCGCCCACGCCATCGGACGCACGATCGGCGACCGCCTCGTCCTCGAGGGCACCGACTGGGCGAACCTTCGCTTCGTGACGCCGCTTGATATCGCGCTCCGCATGGGTGCGCCGTTCCTGGTCGAGCGCGGCATCGATCCTTCGGAAGAGGGCCTCGGGCCCGCACTGATCATGCGGCTGCTGCTCGACTTGCCGGAGGAGGGCGGCTACTTCCGCGCCCTTGCCGATCAGCCGACGATGGCGCAGGCGCTGTGGGCGGCGGTGCTCGAGCTGCGGATGGCCGGCGTGCGCGCGCAACAGATTCCATCGGACGCGTTTGCCTCACCGGCCAAACACACAGAGCTCCGCGCGCTGATGATGGCGTACGAGACATTTCTCGACACGGAAATGCGCGGGGACATGGCCACCGTCTACGAAGAGGCGGTGCAACATCCCGAGTGGTGCCCGATCCAGCCGGACGATTGCTGGACCGAGTGTCCCGACGCGTCGTGGAGTCCGTTGCAACGTGCCCTGATCGACCGTATGCCGGGCGAACGCATCGTCCCGCGCGCGTTGCAGATCGCCGGCGCGACGCTGCCGCGTCGCTCTGCGGGTGCACGCGTCGAACGCGTTCCTGCCGATCCACGAACGTCGGCGCTGGCGTTCCTGATGGCGCCCGGCGGCAACCAGCCGGTGCCGCTGTCGCTGTTTCATGCGGGTGGTCGTGACGCGGAGATCGAGGAGGTCTTCCGTCGCATCCTCGCCTCCGGCCGATCGCTCGATCAGGTGGAAATTGCCTGCGCGAGTGACGACTACGCGCCGCTCGTGTGGGAGAAGGCCTGCCGGTACGAGTGGCCGATCACGATCGGTCCCGGCTTGCCCGCCACGCTGACGCGCCCCGGACGTGCGCTGCTCGGGTGGTGCGCGTGGATCGAGACGGATTTCTCCGCTGGCGTCCTCCGTCGGCTCCTCGAGTCCGGCGACCTCACGCTGAAGGACGCCGACGATCTCACGCCAGGGCAGGCCGCGAGGCTGCTCGTCACAGCCGAAGCGGGCTGGGGCCGCGCCACCTACGACACGTCCTTGCGCCGCCTGGCCACCCGCTATCGCGCCGAGGCGGACGATGCGGATCAGTCCGAGGAGCAGCGCGCGGCCAACCTGCAGAAGGCGGGTCGAACCGAGCGGTTGCTCGCGTGGATTGCCGCGATGCTGGCGTCGATCCCGGCGTACGCGACCGATCAGCAGGTCGCGATGCGCGACGTTGTGGAGGCCGCCCTCGGGTGGCTCGTCACCTGCGCCGCGCAAGCGAGCGCGCTGGACGGCGCTGCGGGGGTCGCCTTGCAGGACGCGGTCGCGGAACTGCGTGCGCTTGGGTCGTTCCGGCCTTCGTTGCCTGTGGCGCTTCGCTTCATTCGAGAACGGGTCGAGGGCGTCAGCGTGGGTCGTGATCGCTCACGACCCGGCCGCCTCCACGTGTCCAGGCTGGCGCAGGCCGGTCTTCCCAATCGTCCGTTGCTCTTCATCGTCGGCCTGGAAGAGGGGCGCGTGTTTCGGAGCGCCGTCGAAGATCCTGTACTGCTCGACGCCGAACGGCAACGCATCAGCGCTGCGCTTCGATGCTCGAGCGACCGGATCGAAGACGCGGTGCACGACGTGCTCGCCCGCCTCGCGTGCGTCGACACGGCCCCCGGTGCGGTCTGCCTCAGTTACTCGTGCCGTGACCTCCGCGACTACCGCGAGACCTTTCCGTCGTGGATGATGCTGCAGGCCTATCGGCTGCAAACGGCCGACGCGTCCAAGTCGTACCCCCAGCTGAAGACGGCACTGGGCGCGCCCA
Source organism: uncultured Acidobacteriota bacterium (assembly GCA_963840225.1). Taxonomy (GTDB): domain Bacteria; phylum Acidobacteriota; class Vicinamibacteria; order Vicinamibacterales; family CAVVIG01; genus JBLMXQ01. The sequence continues at coordinate 908,908 of CAWIYH010000001.1, read as the reverse complement.
CGTCGTGGGTGCCCGTATCGGCAGCGGCCGCCCTCGGGGACACCGGCTGGTGGCTGCACGGCCTGAAGGGCGCAGGCGCCGCGGCCAGGCCGGCGGTCCTCGCGCAGTGTCCGGCGCTGGCCCAAGGGATTCGCGCCGCCGAGGCGCGCGAGGGCCCGGCGTTTGGCGAATACGACGGGTTCGTGCCGGCGGCCGGCCGGGGGCTCGATCCGTGCGCGCAGGAGCGGCCCGCGTCCGCGACGCAGCTACAAAGCGCGGCGGAATGTCCCTTCCGCTATTTCCTCGAGCATGGCCTCGGTCTCGAGGCCGTAGACGAGGACGAGCGGGACCGCGACGTCTGGCTCGACCCCATGGTGCGCGGTACGGAATTGCACGCCCTCTACGCCGCGATGCTGGTGAAGTGCCGCGACGAGCATCGCAGACCGAACGTCAAGTCCGATCTGTCGTGGCTGCGCGATCGGACACATGCACGACTGCAGGTTCTGCGCCATGAGATGCCGCCGCCGTCCGACGACGTGTTCGAGCGCGAGGCGCAGGAGTTCATGGCCGACGTCGAGCTGTTCCTGAAAGCCGAGAGCGAGATCGAAGACGGGCGGACGCCGATCGGCTTCGAGGTGTCCTTCGGTCGCGCGCGGCCCGAGGACTCCAGCGAGCCGCTGGCGCAAGCGGATCCCATCGTCATTGATCTTGGCAAGGGACGGCGGTTCCGCCTCGCCGGACGCATCGATCGGATCGATCAGATCGGACCGTCCTCCTTCGAGATCATCGACTACAAGACGGGCGCGTATTTCGAAGCGGACTGGAAAGGCATCTTCGCCGGCGGCCGTCGTCTGCAACATGCCCTGTACGGACTCGCGGCCGCGGAATTGCTGAAGAGAACGTTCAAGCGCCCGACGATCGAGGGCGGTGTCTACTACTTTCCGAGCGCGAAAGGACGTCAGGAGCGGGTGCGGATTGCCCGTCCGCCGACTGAAGCGACTGTGGACGTCCTCTCGGATCTGCAAGAAGTGATCGCGACCGGCGCGTTCCTACGCCCAGACGACGAGTCGGCGTGCCGATGGTGCGACTTCGGCCACGCCTGTGTTGCGTGCGTCTCCGAGGCGAAACAGGGCGACCCGAAGCTCGCCGCCTATCGACGACTGGTGGCCCATGAGTAACGAGCGCCAACTTGCCGACCAGCGTGCGCGGGATCGCATCGTCTCGGATCTCAATCGGAATGTGCTCGTGGAGGCGGGTGCCGGGTCCGGCAAGACCCACGAGATGGCCGGGAGGATGGCCGCCGGCATCGCGACAGACGTGTATCAGGTCGAGAACATGGCGGCGGTCACCTTCACACGGAAGGCGGCCGCGGAACTGCGCGGGCGGTTTCAGCTCGCGCTCGAAGATCAGCTGTCACAGAGTGCCGGTCGGCCGGACGCCGCCGATCGCGTGGCGCGGCTTCGAGCGGCGCTGTCGAATCTCGAGCGTTTCTTCGCCGGCACGATTCATTCGTTCTGTGCGCACCTGCTTCGCGAACGTCCCGTGGAGGCCGGCGTGTCCCCAGGGTTCACGGAGCTGGACGAGGCCGCCGACGCGCAGCTGCGCCGGCAGGCGTGGCGCGACTTCCTGACCGCGGCCAAAGCCGCCGGCGACCCGACGGTCGGCGAGCTCGGCGAGGCCGGGATCAAGCCAAAGGATCTCGACGGCGCGTTCGAAACCGTCTGTCTCTACGAAGAGGTCGACTTTCCACCAGGTGAGGCCGCGCGACCTGACGCGGCGGCAGGATTCAAAGCGCTCGACAGGTTCTGGGCGACGATATGCCGCAAGCTTCCGGCGACAATCCCGCCGGCCACGACGTGCCCGACCCAGAAAGCCGCGCGGCGGTTCTATGGACAGATGCGCATCGCGGCGTCCCGCCGCGACAGGCCGGGGACGCTCGCCGAGCTGCTCGTGGCGTGGGACTTCGAACCGAGGATCACGCAGAAATGCTGGACCAAGGACGCCGCAGCCAAGAAGACGATCGCCGCAGAGATCACAACGCTGCACGCCGCGTTTCGCGCCGACATCGTCCGGCCGTTTCTGGCGGCCTGGCGGCAGTACATCTACCGGCTGAGCATCACCCTGCTCACGACGGCGCGTACGCACGCGGCGCGCGAGCGCCGACGGGGGAACACCCTCGACTACGCCGACCTGCTGCAGCTCGCGGCGCGGGTGCTGCGCGGCAACGTGGAGGTCCGCCGGGCGCTTCAACAGAAGTACCGTTGGCTGTTCGTCGACGAATTCCAGGACACCGATCCCGTCCAGGCCGAAATCATTTTCCTGCTGGCTGGTGACGACGGCTCGGCGGCCACGCGCTCATCGATCGCGAATGCGCATGTCGACTGGCGCGCGATCCCGCTCCGTCCAGGCGCGCTGTTCGTCGTGGGCGATCCGAAGCAGTCGATCTACCGATTCCGTCGGGCGGATATCGACATCTACAACGTCGTGCGCGATCGGCTGACCAATCCACGGTCCGGCGAGGTCCTGTCGCTCACGACGAACTTCCGGTCGGTGCCCGCGTTGTGCGAGTGGGCGAACGACGTGTTTCGTCGGCAGTTTCCGTCGACGCCGACCGCGTACTCGCCGCAGTTCGCGCCGCTCGACGCCAATCGCGCGAAGAACCCTCGCTCGGGCGTTCAGACGCTGACCATTCCGGCGTCCGTGGCGAGAGGGGAAGTGCCTGGCGCGGAGGCGGAACAGATCGCGCGGGTCATCCGGTCCGAGGTGGATGCCAGGCGCCGATCGTTCGGTGACTTTCTGGTACTCACACGCAAGAGGAAGAACCTGGCGGTGTATGCCCAGGCGCTTGAGGCATTGCAGGTCCCCGTCGAAGTGAGCGGCGCTGGCGCGTTCGGCGATTCGGAGGAGGTCGCGCAGTTGGCGTTGCTGCTGCGGGCGCTCTGTGACCCCCAGGATGGCGTGGCCCTTGTCGGCGTTCTGCGCGGGCGGCTCTTCGGCATCAGCGACCAACACCTGTTCGCGTTCCGTCGAGCGGGTGGTTGGTTCAGCATCTTCGGCGGGCGCGACAATCGGAGCGGCGACGGTCGTCGGAGTGCAGACCTTCAGGTTGCGAGCGATCGCGATGCCGACAGCGCAGGCGTCCAGACCTGCCGCGATGCGCTCACCTCCTTGAACCAGATGTTCCGATGGACTCGCCTGCTGCCCGCGGGAGCTGCGGTCGAACGGATTCTCGAGCACACTGGGTATCTCGCGCTGGCCGCGACGAGCCCTGGCGGCGTGGAGGCGGGCGATCTCCTGCACGCGATCGATCGTGTGCGTCAGGTCGTGGAGGATGGCCACAGCCTCGCTGCGGCCGCCGCTGCGCTTGAGGCCGATCGCGACGCCTCGAGCGAAGTCGAATCGCTGCCGCTGGAGCCGGGACAGAGCGCCGTCGTGCGCGTGATGAACCTGCACAAGGCGAAGGGGCTCGAGGCGCCAATCGTCTTCCTCGCCGACCCGTGCGGCGGTTTCAAGCCGCGGGTGGACGTTCGGATTGTTCGTGACGGACTCACCGCACGCGGATATTTCGACATCACGACTGATTGGGGCTACAGCGAGAGAGTGCTCGCCGAACCTGCCGGGTGGGATCAGTTCAAACAAGAGGAGCAGACCTACCTCGCAGCCGAGGAAACCCGGCTGCTGTATGTGGCCGCCACGCGCGCCCGCGACATGCTCGTCGTCGGCCGATGGGCCAACACGGGCGGCAATGGTGTTCGAGCGTGGGAGGCATTCGCGCCGTTTCTTGGGGGCGTGCCTGAACTCAAGGTTCCTGCGACGGTCCGCGCACCGGCCGCGCAACCCGCGGACGTGTCCGCGGCGGCATATGCGCAGGCGTCGGCGATGCGCGACGCCGCCCACAACCGCGCGCGTGTGCCCTCGTGGTCGGCCACGTCCGTGACGGCAGACGCCCGCCACATTGCAAAGATCGCGCGGTCAGTGGACGGTGACGCCGACGATCCGACCCGCGTCGTCGTCGACGACACACTGAGTCACCGCGCCGACGCCGGGATGGCCTGGGGGACATTGATCCACGGTCTCCTCGAGCACGCGATGCGGCACCAGAACGCCACTCGCGATGATCTCCGACGGCTGGCGATGTGGCTGACGGTTGAGGAACCGCAGTTGCGTGCTGTTCTGGACGAAGCCATCAACACAGTGCTGCGGGTCGCGACCGCCGATTTCTGGCGCCACGCGTCCCAATCCGAGCACTCGGTCGAGACACCGTTTACCTTCGCGGAACAGCCAAACCGTGTGGTCGCAGGAGTGATCGATCTGCTTTTCAAGTCGAATGACGGGTGGCGCCTGATTGATTACAAGACCGATGTCGGGCTTCAGACCAGCGTGCCGGACGCTTATCAGCAGCAGTTGAGCCTGTACGTGCGCGCCTTGAGGGCGTGTGGCGTTGCTGTGGAGTCCGCGACAGTTCAGCCCGTTCGCGTCAAGAACGCATGACAACGGGGATGGGGGCAGTACGAATGGCCTCGCAAAACGAACACGTCGCGACGGAACGACACGGTCGACTTGCGACGACGATTCGATTGCCGACGAAAGAGACTGAGAACCGCCGACGGCGATCTCGCGACGGGCCAATGGTTTCACGCGGGATAGGCAGGGAAGGGCGCATGCTCGTAGAATTGCCGTACGGCTTCGGTCCGCACGTCGCCGACAACGCGAAGATTGGGAATCCCGTCAGGTGAGGGGGACTGTGCGCCGCAGGCGCCGCAGATCCACGGGCGAGATCGACGTTCGCCGGCGCTCGGCGCCACGATGACGCGACGGTAGATCCCGCCATGCTGTCTATGTATCGAGCATATTGACCAGCACATCCTGTCGCCCTGCCATCGCCATAGTCCCGACATTCGCGTTGCTGGTCGCCGCCCCACCGGCAACCGCGGACGGGCGGCCGGGGATATTGGCTCCGATAACTTCGAGGTGATCTGATCATCATCAGGGCTGATGTGCGGGATCATTCAGGTTGACGGCCCCTCTCAGGATATCGGCGAGACATGTTTGGGCAGCGCATCCACGTCGATCTTGAGGCCCGTGGCTAATGCAGACCTCGGACTCACGCCTGGTTCAACACCGCCCAGGTCCGCGCCCTCGATCGCCTGTGCCCTGACAATGCGCACGGTGCACTTGAGTGCTCCGAATCGGCCAGAAACGCCGGTCACCTGAAATGGCTCAGTGGCCTGGAGTACAGACCCCACGCCGTTCGGGTTCGTTGTCGGGTCGCGATGACGAAAGGCAACGGCGGAACGAACGTGTTGATGGGTGGGCCTTGTGCTCACGCAGAACGAAGTGAACCCGGTCATGTCCGCGCTGCTCGACAACGGCTTCGATGTGACCACGCTGCACCATCATGTGTTCTGGGATGAACCGGCGGATGTTCTTCATGGACGTGCGCGGACATGGCACGCCGGCTGAACTCGCCCGTCGGTTGAAGCCGGCGCTAGACTTCATTGGCAACGGCGACTCCTCCCGCCTCGTCGAACGCGACGCTCGATGCCGCGAAGAGTGCTCACGAAGAGCTCGCGCCTGACGGGAATCCCTCGCTCATCTGTATTTTCCCGTCGCTCAACGCTTGCTCGGAACGCGTGCACAGGGCAATGTCCTTCGTTCGCGGCTGCCGGTGGATGGCATGTCGCTTGCTTCAGTACGCGCCATCAAGGACACGCTGCTGCCGCTTCGGCGATCTCTCCGTGTTGTACGAACGAGTGGCTCACGCCTGACACTGCGCTAACGCCGGGCGCTCGCGTGCTGCGCGCTGCCAACCGAACTCGCATCACATCGAGAGTCGGGCATGTGATCGCTCGTTGTGGAACCTGCCGGGATCTCCTCGCAGCGGAAGGTGGGATAGCCGTCGCTCAGCTTGCGTTGAATCGTTGCTGTCGCGTCCTATCGTCCAACGAAGAGAAGGTCATCATGCGCCGCATCATCACGGAGGCTCCGATCGCCAGGATATTGCTGCCGGCGGTCGCATCGATGCTTACCGCGACGCTCGCCGTCGCCCGGCCGGCGCCGACGTTCACCCGTGTCGACATCCCGGTCGGCGCGCAGCCGAACTCGGTCGTCTCCGCCGACTTCAATCGCGATGGGGTGCTCGACCTGGCTGTCTCGCGGGGTCCGGCGGACACCGTATCCGTCTTCCTCGGCGACGGCCGCGGCGGGTTTACACGCTTCGTCGACCTCGCCACTGGCCCGTATCCGTTGTCACTGCACGTGACCGATGCCAATCACGACGGCGCGGCTGATCTGGTTGCCGGCAATCATCATGCTGGTTCGGTGACCGTGCTCCTCGGCAACGGCAACGGCACGTTCCAGCCGGCCCGCGAGTTCGTCGTCTCGACGGTGTGGCTCGTGGATGCTCAATGGGGCTACGAGGGGACTCCGCTGAGCATCGACGTGGCGGACTACAACGGCGACGGGCACGTCGACATCGCGGCGCCGCTCAGGGGATACAGCGCGATCAGTGTCCTGCTCGGCGCCGGCGACGGCACTTTCGGCAGGTTGATGGAAGGTGCCGCGAGCGGCTGCGACGACCCGCAAGCGGTCGCGACGGCCGACTTCGGCGGTGACGGTATCCCGGATCTTGCGATTGCGAGCGACTGGTGGTGCCAGGCGATCGTCGCCGGCTTCGGGGACGGCCGTTTCAACGACATGAACTACTTTCCGAGCCCCAATTCCAGGTCGGTGAACATCGCCGATCTCAACGGCGACACGTATCCCGATCTCGTCTTCGCGAACTCCTGGGGCAGCGGAGTGTCGGTCCACCTGGCCGACGGTTCCGGCGGCGTTGTCCCGCACGCGGAGTATGCGTCCGGGTTGCGACCGGCCTTCGTGACAACGGCGGATCTGGACGGTGACGGGCGTCTCGACATCCTGTCGGCGAATACGGGAGACAACACGGTGTCGGTGCTGTTTGGCGACGGTACGGGAGGAGTCGGCTCCGCCGTCACGCTCCTGACAGGCGCTGCGCCGACGGGCATTGTGACCGGCGATTTCACGAACGACGGCTCGATCGACTTCGCGGTCGCGAACGAGGCCGACGGCACCGTCTCGGTGTTCCTCACCGGCTCACAGTGCGGATCCGACACGACACCGCCGCTGATCGAATCCGCCACGGCCACGCCGCGCGTCTTGTGGCCGCCACGCCACCGGCTCGAGCCGGTGGCCCTCGACGTTGCCGCGTCCGACGCCTGTTCAGCAGTGAGCTGCCGCATCATCTCGGTCGAGAGCAACGAGCCGGCGGCGGATGCCATCGACTGGGTGGTGGCCGGCGACCTCTCGGTGCAGCTGCGGAGCGAGCGGTCTGGACGCGGGTCGGGACGCGAGTATCTGATCACGATCGAGTGCATCGACGCCGCCGGCAACGCGTCGCAGCGGGCCATCGTCGTTTCCGTTCCGCACGACGCACGGCGCTGACCCGCGCGCCACACGCGCGGGAGCCACGTCCAAAGCAGCCGGTCGGATGGCATCAGTCCCAGCCGTCGCGGACGTGAGCGCTCGAGGACCAGGAGTTGGTGTCGCAGCGTCAGGATCTCAAGGGTGGAAGGCAGACCGGGCGACGCTCCGTCATCGATCTCGACGTCGTCGTCGAGTCGGAACTGTCCGGCTTCCGCCGAGGCGAGAAGCGTCTGGGCCTGTTGGGCGTCCCGCGCCGCCACCAGGATTTCGACCGCTCCCAGCGGTGCCGATCGCCCTCGATCGGCCCTCAGAGCTTGATGAAGCACCACTCCTTGCTGTACGGCACACGGCTCATCCGGTAGCCGGACTTCTGGCCGACGACCACCGTGTCGCTCCAGTTGAAGCCGCAGCCACGCTCGGGATCGAACAGTCCCGGCTCCTCAGAGAAGCACATTCCGCGCTTGAGCACGGTGTGATCGCCGAGCGAGAGGTAGGGCGGCTGATGGCCTTCGCTGCCTTCGCCGTGTCCGGGCCGATGATAGATGTACTTCTGGACGCCGTTCGCCACCTGGTACTGGTGAATGGGCAGCGCCACGTCGGCGCACTCGACGCCCTCCTTCGACAGTTCCACCTGCATGTCGCAGCAATGTTGGCTCACCTCCCAGAGCTTCTGCATGTGCGAATCGAACCTGCCGGCCTCGTCCGCGATGATGAACATCCGGTAATTCTCGCCGCCGTAGCCGCCGATGCGGCAGACGCCTTCCACCTGCATCGCTGCGTTTCTTGCGACCCGATTGTACTGCGGCTGGTTGGGATGCGGATACGCCGTGAGCGGTCCGACCCGTGCGGTCACCGACATCGCCGTATGGACGCCATGATGCAGCGCTCCGTTGGCGAGGTCGATCTCGCGATACAGGATGTCGTTGATCCAGAGCGTCGTCGCCATCCCCACTTCGTAATCCGTCACGTCGGTGCCGTGCGTGAGGATGTAGTCGCGCGCGTATGCGTGAGCGCGGTCGAAGTACGTGTAGGCGCGGCGCCAGAGCGCCAGCTCCTCGGGCGTCTTGACCATCCGCATCCCCATAAGGATTTCCGCAACGTTCACGAACTCGATGCCCGGGAGCACTGCCTTCGCCTTGGCCGACTCCGACGGGTACAGCTCGCCGTCGACGGCAATCCTCTTTCCCCGGATGCCGTGCTTCTTGACCCCGCCGAGCATCAGTTTGAACAGATCGGTTGTTGGACCCAACCTGACGATTCCTTCTTCGGGAAACACACCTTCGGTGTCCTGAACGTCGAAGTATTTGAGCCCACCCCCGAACCACCACGAGGTGACCGAATCGCGATCGAGGGACGGGTAGAAGAACCACGGGTCGGCCTGATCGGCGTTCATGAACACGGCCTGCGGGCGCTCGGTCACCGTGTGCCAGTATCCTGTCAGGTACATGATGTTCAGCGGGTTGCGGACGAGGAACGCCTGGGCGCCCTGCCCGGCGATCGCGTCCTTGAATCGCTGAACCGTCCGCTTGTTCCAGTCAAGGGGCAGCCGGTCGACGGTCGCCGGCTGCGGCGGACCCTCGTCTCCGGGCGCGCCCTTCAGGAGCAGCTTGTCGCTCACGCCGGTGGCTTGGGCCTGCAGCGCTCTGGCGAGCGTTGACGGCGGCGCTGCCGGTGTGGAGCGGCTGCACCGGGAGAGCAGCCCTGCGCCGACGGCGGCGAGCGACGCCTGTTTGAGTACCCTGGCGACGGCTGTTCGTCATAAGGCCGGACCTCCCTGAGAGATGGTGAACGGGGCGCGGGATTGGTGATTCTTCTGCAGGTTGATGTCGTCGTGTTTCCGCACGCTGCTCGCTTGCTCCACCTGTGAGTTGGAGCAACAAGGGCCGACCGCTTGGACCCGCATCGGGAGCCTGAACCAATCGGCCGATCGGAACCCAGCCGCCCTCTACGGCGTGCGGGCCAGGATGACCGTGTCGTTCTTCGCCGCACCCGGTGATGCGGTCAGATACGTATCGGCCGACAGCACGACCTGATCGAGGGAAATGCCATCCTCGCGTCCCTGAATGCGCAGCGTCTGCGTCCCGGATGTCGCGAAGTAGATGGCCGGCCCGAGGGTGCCGTAGCCGTTATCGGCCCAGCCCCAGCCAGACAGACCGCAGCCGCTGCACGCCTCGATCACGACGGGCGTCGCGCCGGTCGAGCCGATCCGATACACGGCCGCACCACTCGCGTTCACACTTGCCGAGAACTGCACGTAGACCGAGTCGTTCTGGTAGCTGTTCTTCTGGGCACGGCCCCGCAACCACAGGCGGTAGGGCCGTCCGGCGTCGGCGGTGAACGTCACGTCGAAGTAGTCGACCGGCGAAGCGAGCGGCGTCAGCAGCTTCGCCGCGCCTGCGTTGGGATGCTCCATCCGGGCGCCGCCCGCAGCCGTCGCGTCCGCAACCAGCCGCCACGTGCCGTGCGGCTCGGTCACGTCCGCCGCATACCGGACGATCGTGCGTAAGGTCGAATCCGGGGTCTCGGGCAGCTTGACGGTGTCGTTCTTCGTCGCGCCGGGTGCGCCATTCAGGTAGGTGGCCGGCGAGAGCACGATCTGATCGATGGAGATTCCGTCCTCACGTCCCTGGATCCGGATGGTTTGCGTGCCCGACGCCGCAAAGTAGATTGCTGGCCCGACGGTGCCGTATCCGTTGTCGGCCCAGCCCCAGCCCGAGAGGCCGCAGCCGCTGCAATTCTCGATGATGACCGGCGTCGCGGACGTCGTGCCGATCCGATAAGCCGCGGCGCCCCTGGCGTCGACGCTCCCGGAGAACTGCACGTACACCGAGTCGTTCGAGTAACTGTTGTTCTGAGCACGTCCCCTCAGCCACAAGCGATAGGGGCGGTTGGCTTCGGCCGTGAACGTGAGCTCGAAATAGTCGGCGGGCGATGCCAGCGGGGTCAGCACCTTCGGCGCACCCGCGTTGGGATGTTCCATCCGCGCTCCGCCTGCTGCCGTCGCGTCGGAGACCACCCGCCATGTGCCGTTCCGAACCGGCGCGTGCGACGCGTACTTCACGACATCGGGAGGCGAAGCGCTTCCGGTTGTGAAGACGGCGGTGTAGGTCGCGGGTGACGATCCGGCGACGATGTTGTGGGCCCGGGCGCCGCCGTCCGACCACGACGCGAACGTATAGGTGGCAGCGCCGAGGACCTGCGGCGACGGGGCGCTCACCGACAGCGTCGAGCCGACGAAGAAGGTTCGCGTCGCCGGCGTGTTCAGGCTGTCCGACCCCACCGTGACCTGCAGCCCGGGCGGACTGGACACGAACGTCTGCTCGACGGTCCGTGGATCCAGACGAAGGGTCGCCCCCGCCGTGAGCCCGCCGCCGTCGGTGGCCGTCAGCCTGAGCTCGAGGTACGACGGGTATTCGTGATCGGGCGCCGCGAAGGTGCCGCTGCTGACACCGAAATAGTTCTGAATCACGTGCTCGTGGCAGGTGGACGGCGTCGAGCAGTGATGCATGACGAGGGACCACTTCAACGCCGAAGCGGGCAGCGTCCCCTCGTCGGGATCGGTCGCGTGGCCACTGAACGCGATCGACTGCCCGACGGACCATCGCAGCGAGGCAGCGGGAGCGTCGATGGACGCGGTCGGCGCACGGTTCCCGACGGAGACGAGGACGCTGGCGACGCCCGACAAACCGCTTTGATTCGTCACTCTCAATCGAGCGGCGAACGTGCCATTGGCGGTGTAGGTGTATGACGGATTCGACAGGTTCGAATCGCCGAACACCCCGTTGCCGTCGAGATCCCAGTCGTAGAGCAGCGGATGGTCGCCCGGGTCCACCGAGCCCCGGCCGTCGAACTGAACGGTCAGCGGCCTGAGCCCGGATTGGGGCGTCGCGGTCACGACCGCGGTCGGAGCGGCCGTATACCGCACCCGGTGAATGGCGCCGCCGACGATGTCGGCGTAGAAGAGATCGCCGTTCGGGCCGATCTGCAGATCGACAGGCGACGCCGCGTCCGTGAGAAACGTCTGGCGGGCGGCCGGATCCGGATCGCCGTTCGCGCCCCTGGGCATCGCCCAGATGCAGTTGCGGGTGTAGTCGGCGAAGAACAACGCGCCGTCGTACTGCGCCGGATACGAGCTTCCCGTATAGAACGCCAGGCCGCTGATCGCCCCATCGGAAGACCCACACGCTTCGCCGGTCACGACCGGCAGGCCTTGGCGATATCGAAAGTACGGCGCCGTTGCCGCGTCGGGCTCCGCATACAGGTTCTCGCAGATGGTCAGGTTCGCCGCCTCGTAGCCGGGCTGCCGCGACTTGCCTTCGTAGCAGGGCCAGCCGAAATTCAGGACGCCGGAGGTCGGATCGGGGATGCGGTTGATCTCTTCGAAGGTCTGCCAGCCCACGTCTCCGACCCACACCTCGCGCGTTCCTGGGCGGACCGTGAACCGGAACGGATTGCGAAAGCCGTAGGCGACGATGCGCCGGGCGTTGGCGTCGGCGGAGGCGACGAGCGGATTGTCGGGCATCGCCGCGCCCGTGGCCGGATTCACCCGGATGATGCTGCCGCCCAATCCGACCGGGTCGCCCATCGTGCGCAGATCTTGCGAGCGGAGCGCTCCGCCCTCTGCGGCGGGCGGCACCTGATCGACACCGGCTGGCACTGGCGGATCGCCTCCGGGATTGCCGACCTGACCGTAGTCCACGAACTCCCAGCTGGCGCCGTCGCCGCCGCTCGCGAGCAGGGCGCCGTCGGGTGCGAAAACGATGCTGCCGATCGAATGACTGGGATACTGCTGGAACCAGCCGTTGACGAGCACGTGCTCCGGGCCGGTCATCTGATTGCCGGCGATCTCCAGACGCGACAGACGCCCGCTGACGGGACACCCCTTGCCGGTCGCATCGGGACAGGAGTCGTCGGTGGCGCCGGGCGAGCCCCAGAGCGGTGCGGGTCCGCCAATCGGTCCGTCGTACGTGTACAGCACGTACACGTAGGGATTCGTCGGAAAACCGGGGTCGAGCGCCAGGCCGAGCAGCCCGCGATCCCACATGTTGTGCACGTTCGTCCGCAGATCGGCGAAAACGACGGGCGCCGTATCCGACAGGCTCGCGAACACCTTGACGAGCCCGCTCTTCTCGGCGACGAAGATACGGCCGTCTGGCGAGAAGCGGAACGCGGTGGGAGCATCGAGTCCGCTGATGACGATCGCATCTTCAAAGCCGGCAGACGGCGACGTCTGTGCGGCGACGACGAACGCGCAACCCGCAGCCACCGCGAGCGTCAGCGCCGCGCGAAGTCGTCCCTTGGACATGACGAGTGCTCCTGTGGGTGTGAGGCGGAATGACAGCAGCTCACTGTGCGGCCGAGGTTACGCCCGCGTCAAGCTCAACGGTATCGGGCCGCATGGCGGAACACATCCGAAATGCCGAGGCCAGGACCGGGTGAACCGCCCTCCAAGGCATCGACGCGCTCGAACTGCGGCATGGGCAGACCGTGCTGATCTTCGGTGCGTCGGGTGCCGTCGGCAACGGCAGGGTTCGCGTGCCGGTCGCGGCGAGCTATCCGCTGGGGAAGGCCGCTCAGGCGCATCGGCGATTGGGTCGAGAACAGGCGCTGGGACGGATGGTGTTGCGGGTCCGCCGCGACTTTCTCGGCAAACCAGACGTCGGCGTGCAGTTCGGAGCAGGGGATCGATCGAGCAACTGGAAGCGGAGTTGCCGCGAGCGGCCGACGATGCAATCCGAATGGCCGAACGGTACCTGGCGCTCGGATTGCCCCTGGTCATGATCGAGTCCGAAGGACTCAAGGCGGCCCAGCGCATGATGAAGGGCGAAGCGAGTGCCGCGTGCCCTCGTGCTCTTCATCGCATGGGCCCTGCTCGTGCTCGCTGTCGCGTTCGCGTTCGTGTCGCGATTGGTTCGTACAACTCGCTCCTGGGACACCGTGGCACGCGAGGCCAAGTTGGTGCAGAATGAAGGATCGGTGGATGAGACTCAGGCGGTGGCGGCGTGGGCAGGGGATGTGGTGGTGGCGGCAGAGACGGCACAGGCGAGGCGCGTTCTGGGGCATGCTCGTAGTTTTGCATTGGGATGGTCAACATTCGCCCCACGACCTGCATGCACGGGCGGCTGCTGTCTATAGAATCAACGTCATATGAACCGCACGCCGTTCGATTCGATTTATCGACACGGGTTCGTGCGCCTCGCGATCTGTATCCCTTCCGTACGGCTCGGCAATCCCCTCCACAATGCGGAATGCACCGTCAAGCTGGCCGAGCGCGCCGGTGCCGAACACGCAGCGGTCGTGGCTTTCCCTGAGCTCGGTCTGTCCGGGTATTCCAACGAGGACCTCTTTCACCAGGATGCATTGCTGGACGCCACTGTTGCCGCCCTCGGCAAGGTGGTGGACGCGAGTCGTGTCCTTTCCCCATTGCTCATCGTCGGCGTGCCACTCCTCGTTGAGGAGAAGCTGTTCAACTGCGCGGTCGTCATCCATCGCGGCTCCATCCTCGGTGTGACGCCGAAGACGTACCTGCCCAATTATCGCGAGTTCTACGAACGCCGACAGTTCACGTCTGGCACCCACGCCCTCACCCGCGAGCTGACACTCTTCGGTGCGCGAGTCGCGTTTGGAAACGACATCCTCTACCACTTCACCTCGTTCCGCGGATGCACGGCCCACGTCGAGATCTGTGAGGACGTGTGGGTCCCGATTCCGCCCAGCTCGTTTGCGGCCCTGGCCGGCGCCACGGTGCTGTGTAACCTCTCCGCGAGCAACATCACGATTGGCAAGGCCGATTATCGGCGCCTCCTGTGTGCGTCGCAGTCGGCGCGCTGCATTGCCGCCTACGCGTACGCCGCAGCCGGATCTGGCGAATCCACGACGGATCTCGCCTGGGACGGCCACGGGATGGTCTATGAGAACGGGCAGCTGCTGGCGGAAACGCAACGCTTTGCCGCCGACGAGCAGATGATGGTCGCCGATGTGGACCTCGATCGGCTCGTGCTAGAGCGCGTACGGATGAACAGCTTCAATGATGCGGTCGCCGAGATGCGGCCGCACATGCCGGCGTGGCGGCACGTGGAGGTCTCATTCGATGTACCGGGTTCAGCGGTACCGCTCCGCCGACGCGTCGAGCGGTTTCCCTATGTGCCCGCCGATCCGGCCGCTCGCGACGAACGGTGTCAGGAGGCCTACAACATTCAGGTGCAGGGGCTGGCGTCCCGGCTGACGAGCACCGGCATCTCGCGAGCCGTGATTGGCGTGTCGGGCGGCCTCGATTCCGCCCAGGCGTTGATCGTGACTGTGCGGGCGATGGACCGTCTCGGGCTTTCGCGCAGCCACGTGTTCGGCTACTCGATGCCGGGCTTTGCCACGACCGAGCGAACACGGAAGAACGCGCGAGCACTCATGGAGTCGCTTGGGATCACGACCGAGGAGATCGACGTCCGTCCATCGTGTCTGCAGATGCTCAAGGACCTGCGGCACCCCTATGCGGAAGGACAGCGCGTCTACGACGTCACGTTCGAGAACGTCCAGGCCGGCGAGCGTACCTCTCACCTGTTCCGCCTGGCGAACCAGCATCAGGCGCTTGTCGTGGGCACGAGCGATCTCAGCGAGCTGGCGCTCGGGTGGTGTACGTACGGCGTCGGCGATCAGATGTCGCACTACAGCATCAACGCGTCCGTGTCCAAGACGCTTATCAAGTATCTTGTCAGCTGGGTGATCGGTAGCAGGCAGTTTGACGAGCCGACCACGCGCGCCTTGCAGTCGATTCTGGAGACGGAGATCTCGCCGGAGCTCGTTCCCGGAGAAGAGCGCGGTGCGCAGCCGACGCAAGTCAGTGAAACAGTGGTCGGTCCGTTCGAGCTGCAGGACTTCTTTCTCTACTACATCAGTCGCTTCGGCCACCGGCCCGGCCGCGTGGTGTTCCTGGCCGAGCACGCATGGGGCAACCGTCAAGCAGGTGTCTGGCCGGAGGACGTGCGGCCTGAGAAGCGCTCGGAATACGACCGCGCGGCCATCAAGCGCTGGCTGACCGTCTTCCTGCAGCGGTTCTTCGAGACGAGCCAGTTCAAACGATCGGCGCTGCCGAACGCGCCAAAGGTCGGCTCCGGCGGGTCGCTGTCGCCGCGCAGTGATTGGCGGGCACCGAGTGATAGTCACGCGGATGCGTGGATGCAGGAGCTCGAACGCGAAGTGCCGGAGGTGTGATGCACGTGCACGTCAGCGTCGCTTGTCCTCGTCGTGCCCCCGCTCGGCAGTCTGAGGCTGCGATCTTCGCCGGCGGCGAGCGCGGCGACATCTCGATTCTGCCAACCGCGCTCTCGCTCGCCTCAGCCGACGGAACATGTGAAGGTCTGCTGGGACGGTACGCCTTCGACCGTATGAAGACGATGCCATCGCGGCGCTCGATCTGTTGCGAACGCGGCTGCATCCGCCGGCGCGATCTGGTCGCGGCGCTGCACGCGGCGTCCGGCCGCTGCCGGCAGCGACGGCCCATTCCACAGAAGAGCATCAACAGCTGGTCACGCATCGATCGCGCGATCGATCTTCGCAGGCGCGCTACTGTCGGGTCAGCTTCGTGGCAGGATGGACTCATCGTCGATGTCATCGCCGTTGAGGTCGTACGCCACGTGGCCGCCAGTGAGCGTCAGGCTGTTGCCGCTGAGGGTCATGTCGAACTGTGCGTTCCCGCGTTGTCCGCTCGTCCAGGTTATCGTCAGCACGTCTGCTGAAGCGCTCCACGTTCCGCTCGACACCTCCGCCGGCTGTCCCGGCTCGGTCGCCAGCGCGATGACAGTCGTCACATCGGCGGGAATCCGCCGATTGCCGGACGCTTCGGCGAAAATCCGCAAGAGGATGGGCGATCGCGGGGGCGAGCCCGCCGAAGTGGTCGCGGACGCCTTGGCGCAACGGCTCGAGGGCTTCGAAGCGATCGCCGCAGTGGGCCGCATGAATCCCGACGCACCCGGCCGTGCAGTGATCGATCGGCGCGAAGATCGTCCGGCGCCGTCCAGGAACGTCACCGCCGCGGTCGCGCCGGTGCCCCACATCACGCGTCGACGTCCGCCGGCACCGATTCCTCACGGTGGTACCAACGCTCTGCTAGCCCCGGCCCTTGACCGCGATGCCTTCCATCTCGAAATGTCCATTCCGCAGGAGTGAGGCCACCCCGATAAACGCTCTGGCGGGCAGGTCTTTGCCGAACTGGGCCCTGTACGCCATGTTGAACTTTCCGTACAGCGCGAGGTCCGTGCAGTAGACGCGCACGCTCACCAGATCGTCCATCTTGAAATGTGCCTCGGCCATGTCCCCACGGATTGCATCGAACAGCAACTTCATCTCCTGATCGATACTCGATGGCGCCTGCCCCGTCTTGAGATCGGTGCCAATGTGCCCGGCAACGTACAGCGTGTCACCGACGAGAACCGCCTCGCTGAAGGGCAGGCCCTTCGAGGATGGGTCTTTCGAATACACGTATGTCCGTCCGCTCGTCTGAGCGTGGCCCACTTGCAGCGCGACTACGCAGAGTCCGACCATCAAGAGCGCGGCGACGCCGATCTTCACCAGGTTCCTCATCTCATCCTCCTTCGCGTTCAGGCCTCGTTCTTCCCGTTCCACCTCTCCTATCCTAGTCGCGCGCGGCGCAAGTGGAGGCGAATTGACGAATTACACGCTCGCGCCCAGGCTGCAGGGCAGGCTGTTCCTCGCGCACGGCGACGTGGACGAGAATGTCCCGTTGCCCGCGACCATCAAGCTCGTGGACGCGCTCGTGAAGGCCAACAAGGACTTCGACTTCCTGATCATGCCGAACCGTCCACACGGCTTCGGCAACGATCCGTACTTCGTCCGCCGGCGGTGGGACTACTTCGTCAGAAGCCTCCTGCACGTCGAGCCGCCGTCCGGGTTCCAGATCGGACAGCCGCGCACGACGTCGACGTCCCAGGGAGGCGCACGCTAGCTGCCCGGTTCGATCGGCTTGATTGGCGGAAGCGCCGGCGGCAGCAGGCTGCTTGCGGCAAGCGCCTTCGCCAGGTGGGGCATGTCGGCCGAGATCACGCCGTTCAGATCGGTGATCGTCTTCGACAGCTCGCCCCGAAGCAGCCGGGCCTGGCTCGCCTGCCACGCCGTCGGCGCCGACGTGGACGCCATGATGGCGGTCTTCACCGACGTGATCCGCCCGCTGACGTTGCGCCGCGCGTTCTCCCGTCCGCCTCCGGATCCGCCGTCTCCCCGCGGCAACGGGACGCCGAGCCGCGCGCGGAGGTCGGTCACCTTCCTCGACGTCGCGTCGAAGAGCGTCTTCGCCGCGTCGGGCATCGCTCTGGTGCCGATCATGCACTCGAGGTTCGCCAGCTGTTCTCCGAGGATCACGACCGTCTCGGCGGCCTGGTTCGCCGTCCGCTCCAGGTCGTGCAGGCTGAGGGCCGTGTCGTGCCACGCGCGCCGATCGGCTTCCTGACCCGGGATGCGCGGCAGCGGCAGCGCCTCATGGCGCAGATCCCAGCACACGCGGTTGATCCCGTCCGCTCGGGCGTCGGCCGTGGCCGCGCCGTCGAGTGCGGCGACCGCGGTCCCTGACTGACCGCCGTCCGTCGACCTGAACAGTTCCACCGCAGCGGCGGCTCTCCGGGCGCCGCCTGCGGCCGACCCGAACGGGAGCGGCGGAGGCGACCAGCAGGACGGCGATCGTCAGTCGGCGTACGGTGAACACGACGGTCCTCCCGGCTCGTTGAGCCCGAAGAGTGGTTTATCGGCCTCCTCCGTTCACCGAGCTGGTGCCGGCCTCGTGATTCCACGGCGGCGGCGTCACCCCCAGCAGGTGCTGGACGAAGAAGTCGTAGCGCTTGTGATTGCCGTACGGCGCGGTCGGATCGTTGCCGCGGCCGGCCGGGTGATTCGCGCCGGGCACGACCAGCAGGTCGAAGTCCTTGTCGTGCGTGATCAGCTGATTCACGACCTGCATCGTCGATGACGGATCGACGTTCGTGTCGAGCTCGCCGACGACGAGCAGGAGATCGCCCTGCAGGCGGTACGCGTTGTCCACGTTCGACGACGCCGAGTACTGCGGGCCGATCGGCCAGCCCATCCACTGTTCGTTCCACCAGATCTTGTCCATGCGGTTGTCGTGGCAGCCCGCGTAGGCCACGCCGGCTTTGTAGAACTCGGGATGGAAGAGCAGGCCACCGAGCGCGTTCTGTCCGCCCGCCGACCCGCCGTAGATCCCCACGCGCGTGATGTCGTAGTAGTGGTACTTCGCGGCCACCGCCTTGTGCCAGAGGAGTCGATCGGGGAAGCCGGCGTCGCCCAGGTTGCGCCATGCCACGTCGTGGAACGCCTTCGAGCGGTTGGAGGTGCCCATGCCGTCGATTTGCACGACGATGAAGCCGAGCTCGGCCTGGGACTGCATCTGGTTGTAGGCGAAGAACGACTTCGGAACGAACGAGCCCTGCGGGCCCGCGTAGATGTACTCGATCACCGGATACTTCCTGTTCGCAGCGAAGTTGGTCGGGCGGATGATGATGCCCCAGATGTCGGTGGCGCGGTCGCGGCCCTTCGCCACGAACACCTCGGGCGCCTTCCAGCCGGCTTTCACGAGGTCCGTGATGTCACCGCGCTGAACCGTCTTCACCAGTGAGTTGTCGGCCGTCTTCCGAAGGTCCACCACCGGCGGCATGTCGATTCGCGAGTACGTATCGACGTAGTACTCCATGTCGGACGAGAACGCCGCGGCGTGGTTGGCCTCGGCCTCGGTCAGACGCGTCAGTCCCGAGCCGTCGAAGTTGATCCGGTAGCAGTAGGCGAAGTACGGATCCTGGCCCGGGTACATGCCGCCGGCGCTGAACCAGATCTGGCGGCGGACCGGGTCGACGTGCTGCACCGCCCGGACGACCCAGGGCCCCCTGGTGATCTGGTTCTTCACCTTGCCAGTCGCGCCGTCGTAGAGATACAGGTGGTTCCAGCCGTCCCGCTCCGACATCCAGATCACTTCCCGACCGTCGTCGACGTCGTAACGGAACTCCTTCCCCGAGTCGGCCAGCGTGCCGTTCGCGGTCCGGTACGTGAAGAACGTCTTCGGCTCCTCGGAGATGACGGCCCGCGTCGTGCCGGTCGCCGCGTCCACCTCGATGACGCGGTACACCTGGTGACCGCGCTGGTTGTACTCGAACGTGAACGCCCGGCTGTCCTTGCGCCAGACCAGCTCGGAGTTCGAGTAGGCGTTCGGAAACAGCTCGTCGTCCACCACGACTTCCTTCCCGGGATCGACGTGGAACAGGACCGGCTGATCGACGTCGAGGACGTCGCCGGGTTTTGCGTACCTGAGCGAGGAGTATTTCGGCTGGAGCTGGTCCGCCGGCGACGACTCGACGTAGTGGATTTCGCGGTGGTATCCCGGCTTCACCCGGTACGCGGCCAGCTTCTTCGAGTCCGGCGACCACGCGATCGAGTCGGAGGCGTAGTAATTCCCTTCGGAGCCGTCGGTGCTGAGGAACCTGACCGTGCGCGACCCGGCCGGTCTGATGGCGACGTTGTAGTTGTTGATGAACGCCTCCCAGCGCCCGTCGGGCGAGGGGTGCGGCCGCTCGTCGTGGCGGGGGACGGCGTTCGGGCCGAAGCCGCCGCGCGCGCCGGTGTCGACGGCGGCGCACGCCGAGTCGGCCACCGTGCACCGGTACCGGCCGCCGTCCACTGACACCGTGAACGCGGAGGCATCGTCGCCGAACGCGATCGTGCTGAACGGCAGACGGCCAGCGTCGTACGAGTGCCCGGTGGCGTTCGACAGGGCCGCCGCGACGGCGGCGTGGTCGAAGGCGGGCGCCAGCCTGCCGGTGTCCGCGTCGAGCTCGAGGAACTCGACGCGGCCGCGGCTCGCGTTGCGATACCAGAACGTGTGCGTGTGGCCGATGGCCGACGGCGGTCCGGCGATGTCGACCGCCGCGGCCTCGTAGCGGCGCTGGAGATCCTCGGCGCGCGCGTAGTCGGCCGGCAGGTCCTGTGCGAGCGCGGTCGTGGCGACGATGCCGAGGGCCACGACGCACCAGCTGAGGAGGAATCGACGTGAACGGTCATGCATGGAACACCCCCGGTCAGCGCGAGGACAGTCGGGGCCCTTGCGCACCGGCGATTCTAGAGGCTCTCGCGTCGACGGACCAGCGAGCGGAAGTAATGGTTCGATTAGCGGAACCGATTGGAGGCAGCGCGCGGCAGGGGCCGCGAATACCGTGCAAACGGCGTTGGCCCGGCGCAGCGACTCCGCTAAGCTTGCGGCCGACGGAACCTTTTGCGGAGGTGATTCATGGACCTCCTACAGCTCGAGCACTTCCTCGCGGTCGTTGACGAAGGAACGTTCACGCGGGCGGCCGAGCGCGTGTCGCGCACGCAGTCGGCCGTCAGCCAGAGCATCAAGAAGCTCGAATACGAGGTCGGCGGACCGCTCTTCTCGCGCGATCTGCGCGACGTCGGACGTACTTGACCCGGTTCCCCCACGTGAAGATCGGCATCTATCGGCGTCCACTCGACGAGATTCCGCGGCAGGTGTTGGACCGGGAAGTACACGTCGGCTTCGTCAAGGAAGAGCCGGCCTTTCACGAGTTGAAGTGCGTCGAGGTGCACCTGGACGAGATGATTCTCGTGGCGGCGCCCGGCCATCCGCTCGCCAGCCGTCCCGAGATCCGGGTGCGCGACGTGGCGAACCAGCCGTTCATCGTGCGTTGACGCCTCCGTCGTGCGGGGTGCGGGGAGCGCCAATCAGGGTTTCCCGCGCGCCGTGACGCCGAAAGGAAGATGGGGTGACCAGGAGCATCGCCAGCGTCGGCTACCGGGCCGGCCTGGCCGCGTTCGCGGCGGCCGTCGGGTACGACCTCGTCCAGATCCTGCAGGTGGCCGGCGTGCTGCGGTTTCCGGCCGACGAGATTCTCATCTACGGCACGTCGCTCTGCATCGTCGTGCCCTTCGTGCTCGAGATGGTGGCGCTTCACCACCTGACCTCGGGCGAGAAGCAGTTCTGGACCCTTGCCTCCCTCGTCTTCACGATCGTCTATGCGGTGTT
The DNA here is from genome assembly GCA_963840225.1 of uncultured Acidobacteriota bacterium. GTDB lineage: Bacteria > Acidobacteriota > Vicinamibacteria > Vicinamibacterales > CAVVIG01 > JBLMXQ01. The sequence continues at coordinate 887,439 of CAWIYH010000001.1, read as the reverse complement.
CGTCACGGCGAACTATGTCGTTCAACTTGCCACGGTCGTGCCGGCGAAGCTGGGCGGCGCTTCTGACGCGGTTCGGATTCTGGAGCAGACGCCGCATTCCCTGTTCTGGGACTACGACGCGGTAGGATACCTTTCGATGGGCATAGCGTCGCTGCTCGCCGTGCCCGCGATCGGCACCGTCGGCTTCGAACGCCTGGTCAGGCGATCGCTCGTCGCCAACGCGCTCGTGACACCCCTCATCGCCTTCGTATACTTCTATCCGAGGTTTTCCACGGCCCTGCTGCTGCTCGGGTTCCCCTGGGCGGTCACCGCCCCGCTGTTCATGCTGATGCTCGCGCTCATGCTCCGGAGGAGGGGCACCTCACCGATGAGCGGCTGGAGCCCGAGCTGAGCGCCATCCGTCGAGCCGCGTCAGCCGGTTCAGGTCCAACGCAGGAACGGATGGCGGCATCGCCGCCGCCGGCGAGTGAGGCGCCGTGATTCCGCGTGTGGCCATCACGATCCGTGAAGCTCGAGACGCGGAGCACGGCGACCTCGATCCCGAAGGGGTCGTCCGCGGCGCCGGGCGCGGATTCGACGATCCACCTGTCGCACCGTACTGGGTCGCCGAGACGGAATCCGGCGAGGTGGTCGCGAGCGCTTCCGTGGTCAGGGAATGGAGCAACTTCAACGGCGGCTGGTACTGGTGGATCCAGGGTCTGTTCGTCGTGCAGGACCACCGAGGTGTGGGTCTCGTCGTTCGGCTGCCGGAACACCTCGCCAGAGAAGCGCCGCGGCCGGGCCTCTCGATCTGTGCCTGTACGTCCTCGCGTCGAGCTCTCGAAGGATTCCGAGCAACCTCTCCATCTCGCCGCCTTTGCCAGCTACCACCGCCAGGATCGAGAGGCGGTGGATCGCACCTGTTCGTTTCTTGCCGACGAGCGCAACTTCGACATCTGGCTCGATGTCAGACGCCTCGGGGCGGGCAGCGATGGACGACGTGATGGTTCGCCTTTACTGGCTCATGTTCCTCAAGTCGCGAGGCGCGCTGTGACGGGTCGGTCTCGACGCCCCCTGCCGGCGCGCGGGGATTGGCGATCGACGCTCGTCATGCGAGTGGCGGTCTTCGTCGGCCTCGCGGCGTCCCTGGCGACTGCCGGCGTCGACGGGCAGTCCGTCCGGCCGGTCGCCGCGCTCACCGGCGACTCGCCCCCTCCGAACGGCATCTGTGTCGAGACCGTCGGCCTCGACGCGATGTTCCAGCGTCGCGGCCGACCGGTCGCCGGGGGCGTGCGCACGAGGCGCGGCGCGATCGGGCCCATCACGCTCCGGGGCACCACGTTCAAGCACGGGATCGGCACGCAGTCGATCAGCGAGTTTCTCCTCGACGTGAAGGGACAGGCAAAGGGTTTCCAGGCGATGGTCGGCCTCGACGATTCGGCGACGCTGCTCCAGCTCGGGATCTACTCGTCCCCCGGGCGGCGGACGTGCCAGGGCCTTCCCGGAAGCTATCAGCACGAAGCGAGCGACGGGAAAACGTGGGCGGCGTGGGGCGTCGACTACCTCAAGTACGACCACTGCTCGTACGACCGCGTCGATCCCGGCCATGTGACCGTCGGCGGCGTCGTCCCGATTCTCCGGCCTCAGGATCTCGATGCCAAGCGTCGGATACTACGTCGCCCAGCTTGGATTCGACCTGCAGTGGCGCAGCGACGACGCGTCGCCTCGCTCAGGCGGGACGGCGCCGCACGCATGCTGTGCCAGGACGGTGAGTGAGACCACTGCACGGCGAGGTGTAGGAGGAACGCGATGGCCCATGTGATTCCCGAGCGCATGTGCGCACAGATTGACGGCGACTTCGTCGTCTTCATCATCGGCTTGCGCGTCAACAGGCCGTGGAAGGTTCACAAGTGGCTGCCGGTGGTCCTCGCGATGCCGCGGATGCTCAAGGAGCTCAGAGGGAGGCCGGACCGTGGACTGCTGGGTGTCGAGTCGATGGGGCTGACGCTCGTGCAGTACTGGAGGTCGTTCGAGGCGGCAGCGGTTCGAGACCGCGAGAGGACGTCTGGACGCCGCGAATCCAGAGGCGCCGATGGATTGGCCGTTGGGCACCGACTTCTAACATCCCAGAGAATCGCTGATAGGCGCGGAACGTGACGTGAGAGCCCAAATCAGATAGTCGAGGAGCCGAAGGCTCGGACGGCATCATCCGTCAGTCGTGAAACCGCAGCGGGCGACCAGGTCGATGAAGCGTGGATCTGTTCGATACGGATCCCACTTCATGTCGACAGGTAGATACATCAGATGGACGTCGCGCGCCACATAAGCCTTCTCGAGGAACTCAAACATCGCCTCCCGGTCGTCAAGACCCGCGTACACGAGCGCCGTCGCGTACGGCGGTACATATCGAATGCGAGATGTGGCCGCCAGCGTCTTCAGCACTTCATGCGCGGCGTCCACGCGCCCCAACTTCGCGAGGACGTAGCCCGTTAGTGAGATGATCTTGCTGTTGCCGCCGAACCTCGCCGCGTCGGCAAGGGCTTCGAGTGCGAGCTCATGATCGCCGGCGGCCTCGTACGCCTGGCCGAGCTCAACGTAGCTGATCCACAGGGACGGGTCGACCGTTACGGCTCTCCGGGCATGAACGAGAGCAGCCGCGATGTCGCGACCCTGGAAGGCCACCTGACCCGACAACGCGTGGGCCACCGCGTCGAATGGATCAAGCTCGCGTGCCCGGCGCATTTCTGATTCGGCCTCGCGGCGTCGTCCGGATTGCGAGAGGGCGTGCCCAAGCGTCCGATGCGCGGCCCCGTTACTGGGATCGAGGTCAACGGCTAATCGCAGGGCGGCCTCCGCGGCTTTCCAGTTCCAGTCGATCAGCCACAGGTCATATCCAAGAGCCAGCTGCGCTTCGGATGAGCCGGCATTCGCACGGACGGCGTGACGGGCGGATTCTCGTGCACGTGGCCCCACGTCGGCCGGCCGGGCGTCGCCGTTAATCGCGCCTCCGGCATAGGTGAATGCGAGATCGGACCACGCGAGCGAATAGTTTCCATCGATCTCAATCGCGCGGTTGAACAGATCGATCGCGCGCGCATTGCCCTCCGCCGTTCGACGATGGGCTTGGTACCGTGCCCTGAGGTACACGTCGTAGGCGTCGGCGCTCTGAGTCTGTCGCCGCGCAAGCCCGCTCAAACGGTCTGGCGACAATCGGAGCGAAACCTGCTCGGCGATGGCCCCGCTCAACTCCTGCTGCAGTCCGAGCAGGCTCGCCGGCTGACGGTCATAGGACTGCGACCACACATGCGCCTGATCGTTCACACGAATCAGGGTCACCGTGATGCGCAGGCGGCTGCCCTCGGCGCGAATCGAACTCTCGACAAGATAGTCGACAGACAGCTCCCGCCCAATTTCGGCGACGGTCTTGGTCGTGCCCTTGTAGAACAGCGTCCGGCCCTTCACGCTCAGGCGCTCAGGATCAATCTGTGCGAGGGACGCGCTCGTTTCGTCAGTGAGGCCGGCCGCGAGGTACTCGCGGTCCGAATTGCCTCCGAGGTTCTGGAACGGCAACACGGCGATCGTCACACCCGCGGTCGACCCGCCGCGACTGTGCGTCGTCCAGGCGAACGCGCCAATCGCCAGCAACGCGAACAGTAGACCGATCCCGAAACGCGCTTGAACCGGCCAGCCGGGTCGCGCCGCGGGCCCGGCATCCAGCGTTGCGGCTGGCGCCACTGCCCCTTGTGAAGCCGTGGCGGGCCGTTGCGAGTCTGAGAGACCAGACCCAACACCACTGACGGTCGGCTCCGGTCGCCTTGCCGCGGCGGCTTGCCGAGCGCCGGGGTCCGAAGACTCGGCCAGCGATACCGCCTCAACGGTTGCGATGAACCGATAGCCCTTGCCCGGGACCGTTTCCAGGAACCTTGGGGCCTCCACCGGATCCCGCAGCGCCTGCCTGATCCTGCTGACTGCGGTGTTGACGCCCGTTTCGACGTCGACAAATACGTTCTCGCCCCAGAGGCGGTCGACGATGTCGCCGCGCGATACCAGCTGTCGACGACGCTGGATCAGCAGGATCAGGAGATCCAAAGGCTGGCGCCCGAGTTTCACCCGACGGCCCATGCGGCGCAGCTCGTAAGCAGCCAGGTCGAGCTCGAAGTCGCCAAATCGGATCGTCTCGCGCGAGTTGATCGTCGTCATCGTCGGATTCTGTGGCCCTCTACAATGTCACAAGTCGCGCCATTCAAGCTACTTACAGTTACAGGAAGATTTAAGCCTCTTGTAAGGTCCCGTCCATGGTCGGCAGCACCTGATCGGAGCAGGATGCACCGGCTGGACGAAGCCGCTGTCATGCCGACGCGGCGCTCCAGCAGGAGAACGACCATGAATCCCATCTCGAAGACGTTCTGCGGCAGTCGCGCCGTCGCGGTACTCGCACTCGCGTGTGCGCTCCTCGTCAGCTCGGCAAGCACCTCACCTGGGCAGTCGAACGAATCGGCCTCGAACAACGGACTGCGAGGCACGTGGTTAGTGCAGGTGACTCTGCGCAATTGCGCGACGAATACCCCGCTCGGGACGTTCAACTCGATCGTGACGTTTCATCGTGGCGGCACGCTGAGCGAGAGCACCAGCAGCCTGGTGTTTGCCATTGGCCAGCGTAGTGCCGGACACGGCCACTGGGCGGCTGAAGGTGACCGCTCGTACCGTCAGCGGATGGTGAGCCTGATCAACTTCGACACGGCGCCGAACCTGCCGGGCACGCCTGGTTTCGATCCGAGCCTCCCTGTGACTCCAGGCTTCTTCGCGGGCTGGGCGACGGTCAGTCACACGCTCAAGCTCACCGATGCTGATCACGCCAGCTCGGTCGGCACGAATGAATTCTTCAGAACCGGTGAGACTAGCCCATACAGAATCGGTTGCTCGTCCGCGGTTTCCACGCGTTTCGAATAAACGTTCTGCCGACTCATCCAGAGGCCCTCGAGTGTCTTCGGGGGCCTCCTCTTCACTAAGCGCGACCATAAGACGACCTTCACTGAGGGCCAGGGCTTAAGGCCGAGCTGCGCTTTTCGTCCCGCGCCCGCCCGGCGCGGTCGTGCACTCAGGCCGCCAATTCAGACTGTGCGTGCCGGAAGGACGCCGCCGCAGGCGGATTGGGGGACATGGTTCCCGTTCGACCCCCAGTGCCGCATTGAGCTCGTGACGCAGTGGTGCCACATTCTCGCGACCGCTTCGACACGATGGCATTGCCTCAGTGACGCTCCGTGGGTTGTTTCTTGTCTCCTCTTCGCAGTTACCGGCAGACGAACCTGGGACGATCTGTCGCACGTCAATCAGCAGGTAACTCGTGTGCATTCCCATCGAAAAGTGTGGATCGCCCTCGTCCCGCTCATCGCTGTCGGCGCGACGCCACCTGTGGGTTGGGCACTCGCGCCGTCGACACAAGCACGTGAATGGTGGTGCGAGGACGAGGGCCAAAAGCAATCGAGAAGCTGCGGCTCGTGACGTCAGATCGAGGTTCTCGTGGCGTGGCGGTCGGACAGCCCGCCCGCGATGCGACCGGTCGCCGCAAGGTCAAGGACCGCGACGCGGTCCTCGTCGGTCGCGATGTCGTCGACCAGTACAGGAGGGCGTCGCCGTGCGCGGACTTCACCCACCACGTCGACGACGGTCGCGGACGCTGCCAGGCAGAGAAGAAGGCTCGCGAAGGACGCTGGGCCGGCGGAGCACGCGTGCTCGATCCGGACGAGCACGTACCCGAACAGATAGACGCCGAGCACGTAGAGCGGCCACCGGGTCTTGAGGTTCGCATGGCCGGGATGGTACGGACGCGTGAACGGCACGAACGAAACGGTCACGGCTACGAGCTCGACGAGCAGCAGCACCGCCAGCGACACGAACCCGGCATGCAGCAGCGCATCGCGCCAGCTGTCCGCAACGGCAGCCAGGAGGAACGCGATTACCGTGACTGGAGGGATCAGCAGTGCAGCAAGCGATCCGCGCATGGCGGCATGGGTTCCCGGCACGTGCTGGGTCGCATTGGTGCGGTAGGTCCACGCCGCTGGTAGCTCGCTTGGAACGAAGAAGGACGCCCGCAGGCCGACAGCCAGCCAGAACGCCAGCAGGAGCGGCACGCGGGAGATGGCGCTGGATGGGTGAGACAGGCCTGCGAAATCGCTGCCTCGACGCGTCACGTCGAGCAGGATCAGGATCGCCCCGAGCGCCGCATTCATCGCAATCGGCGCCTGCTGGGCGCGATTCCTGGCGAGTGTGGCCACGATGAAGTCGGCCATGGCGCGTGCCGGCGCGCGGAAACCTGCAAGAACGCGCGCCATCGCTCGCAGCAGGCGCGCACCAGCAATGGTTCCAGCCGACGCCGACGGCGCGAGCGCGGCACGGAGCTGGTGTCGGTATCCCAACCGGATGGTCACGACCGCTGCCGCGACGCTGCCGATGGTCAAGGCGATCGCGATGAGCGGCTCAAACGGGGAGCCCTGGTGCGCGGCTCCTCGGATCACCTCGTACAGCGCCACGAACCATCGCGTCGGCATCCACGGAGGGATCTGGGGCATGCGCACGCCGACAAGCTGCCTGGGATGGTGAGGGATCTGGTGCCACTGAAGTTGCAGAGACGACGGCACGAAGACAATGAAGCAAAGAAGGGCTGTCATCATCGCGAATTGAACCAGTGTTCCGAGCACGACGAGGCCGCGCGCAAAGACGCCCAGCAGGGCGCGGATGGTCACGAGTGAGCAGAAGACGAATGCGGACGCGCTCATCGTCGTCACGAGGTGGGCGGTGAACAGTCGGGCCGTGACGATCAACGGCTGGTGTGTGGTGGCGACGAGCGAGAACGGGACGGCTGTCAGCAGATTGATCCCGCTCGATGCGAGGAACAGGAGCGCCCCGAGCGAGGCGAGCTTCGCCATCACGATCGTCCGGCCCGCCACGGGCAGGGATCCGAGCACCATCGCGTCGCGGCGGTCGAAGGCGAGCGCGTCCCATTCGAATGCCGCGATCAGGCCGACCGCGACGATGCCGAAGGTGACGAACATCGTGGCGTTGAGGCGGGTCAGTGGGTCGACCATGGACGGAAACCGGAGGGACGCAACCTCGAAGATTTCGGCCAGCCGAACGGGAATGAAGAAGCCCGGCGTGATCAGGAACGCGAGCACGCCAATCATCGCGACCTTCACCTGGTGATCGGACACCGCCGATTCACTTGCGAACAGCTGGGCGAAGAATTCGCGGCACAAGAGCCGGAATGGGTCGCCATCTGAAGCAGGGGCCATGGCTATGCTTTCATCGCGGCGACCATCGCACGCGAGCGTTCGTCCACGTGTTCCTCCGCCGTGAGCGCCGCGAACACCGCGTCGAGGGAGGGCAGCGCGAGCATCGACCGCAGCTTGGCGACCGAGTCGTGTCCTGCGACGCGGCCGTTCCTGAGTATCAGCACGCGCGAGCAGACCTGCTCGACCACCTCCAGCACATGTGAGCTGAACACGACCATCTTGCCGTCGGCCGCGAGGGCTCGAACAAATGCCTTCAGCACGCGCGCCGCGGTCACGTCGAGCCCCGAGAACGGTTCGTCGAGGACCACGAGCCGAGGGTCATGCAGCACCGCCGCCGTAATCAGGACCTTCTGCCGCATTCCCTTCGAGTACGTGGCGATGGACTGATACCGGTCGTCCCAGATGCCGAGCAGCCGCAGGAAGCGTTCGATCTTGTCCTGGAGCCGGCTTTCAGAGAGACCGCGGAGCCGTCCTACCAGCAGGAGGTATTCGGGACCGGTCAGATACGAGTACAGGAACGGCTCTTCAGGGACGTAGCCGAGCTGGGCCTTGAAGCCGAGGATATCGCTGGCCACGTCGCGGCCGTCGAGCCGTACGTGGCCAGTGGTCGGCTCCAAGAGGCCCGTCAGGATCTTGACCGTCGTGCTCTTGCCGGAACCGTTCGGCCCCAGAAGGCCGAGCACCTCGCCGGGTTGGACGGTGAAGGAGACGTCATCGACTCCGACGATGGCCCCGTAGCGCCTGGTCAGCCGGTCCACTTCCAACATGGCGCGCGAGCCTTCCTTCCTGTGCGAGCGCTGGTTTGCTGATGCGACTGGCGGCTTGCATCAGGGCTAATTTAGTAGTAAAAGGTGACGATATGTCAAGGGAATCGCTGGGCCATTTCGAACTGCTCGTCCTTCTGGCGCTCGTGCGCCAGGGAGACGGAGCGTACGGCGTGCCGATCGCCAATGCGATCGCCCAGAGCACCGGGAAGCGGGTGATCCTCGCGAGCGTGTACAACACCCTCGAGCGGCTCGAGGAGAAGGGGTTCGTCTGTTCGACGGTCGGTCAGCCTACGCCCGAGCGCGGAGGACGTGCCAAGCGCTATTTTTCGATTACGGCGGCGGGCTTACGTGAGGTGAAGGCCGCCAAGAAGGCCTTGACCGTGCTGTGGCGGGGCATACCCGTCCAGGAGGGGTAGATATGGCCTGTCTTCGAATCGCGCGCTGGCTGCTCGCTCGCGCCGACCGCGGCACGCGGCGCGAGGCTCTGGTCGGGGATCTTCTCGAAGAGATTGCCCGCGGGCGTTCTCGGCGGTGGGTGTTCGAGCAGGTGATCGGGCTGTGCTGGTTTGCCCTCGTCGCCCACACGCGGCTGCATGCACGTGTGACCCCGCACCTCATCGCGCTGGCGCTCAGTCTCGCGTTGCTCGGCGGGATCTCGATCACCTCCATCAGCCGAGTGCTGGAGACCTGGACGGCCTTCTATCTCCTCGCCGGAACCCTCAGCCTGTTCGCTGACGTCATGTCGCGCACCATCGGCTTGCGAACGCTCGTTATTGTGGTCGATTCAAAGGGCGCCTGACGCCTGCAGCGGTCGTGAGCGGTCTGAGCGGCCCTGCGGTCGTTGCCAAGAGTCAGAGCGGCGGGTGATGAGGAGGGCGCCATGTCCGTGTGGCAGGACCTGCGCTACGCGGCTCGTCTGCTGCTGAAGGATCGCTGGTTCACCGCCGTCGCGGCGATCGCGCTCGCGCTCGGGATCGGCGTGAACGCGACGGTGTTCACGCTTGTCAACGCCACGCTGATTCGCGGGCTCCCGTTCGAACGGCCCGACGAGATCATGGCCCTGAGCACGCTGGACGCGCGCAACCGTCGGGCCGGGGTCTCCCTCCTGGACTTTCAGGACTGGAGCACCGCGCGTTCGTTCTCGAGCATGGCCGCGTTGATCGGCGGTCCGATGAGCGTCAGCGATCCGGGGCGCCCTCCGGAGCAGGTCGTCGGCACCTTCGTGTCCGCCGGGCTCTTTGCGCTCATCGGCCAGCGGCCCAGCGTGGGCCGATCGTTCGAACCCGGGGACGACCGGGTGGGCGCCGAGACAGTGGCCATCATCAGCGATGTGCTCTGGAAGTCGCACTACGGCGGCGACCCAGCGATCGTCGGCCGCACGATCCGCGCCAACGGCGGGATTGCCACCGTCGTCGGCGTCATGCCGCCGGACATGCGGTTCCCGTTCAACACGGACATCTGGATGCCGCTGTCGCAGATCGCGCCGGAAGTGCGCGCAGCCAAGCGCAACCTGCGCAGCTTTCAGGTGATCGGCCGGCTCTCCCCTGGCGTGACCGAGGCCCAGGCGGCGTCTGAGGTCGGCAACATCGCGGCCGAGCTCGCGCGCCGGTATCCCGACACGAACAAAGACATCCGGGCGAGCGTGATGCCCTACCCGGAGCTGGTGACGGGCCCTCAGATCCGGCTGCTCTTCCTGACGCTGATGGGGGCGGTTGGCTTCGTGCTGCTCATCGCATGCGCCAACGTCGCCAACCTCCTGCTCGCGCGCGCGTCGCGGCGGTCGCGGGAGATCGCGGTGCGGGTCTCGCTCGGCGCCACGCGCTACAGGATCGTCCGGCAACTCCTCGTCGAAAGCGTGCTGCTCGCGCTCGTGGGCGGCGTCCTGGGTCTCGGCATTGCGCGCATCGGCATCATGGGCCTCGACGCCGTGCTGACGACGAGCGTCGGCAAACCGTACTGGATGAAGTTCACGATGGATCCCGTCGTGTTCGTGTTTCTCGCGGCCATCTGCCTCGGAACCGGGCTTCTGTTTGGCATCGCCCCGGCGCTCCACGTCTCCAGGACCGACATCAACGAGGTCCTCAAGGAGGGCGGCCGCTCGGGGACCGGCGGCGTCAGCGCCCGCCGATGGACGAGCGGGCTCATCGTCGTCGAGATCGCGCTGACCCTGGTACTGCTCGCCGGGGCCGGGTTCATGATGCGCAGCTTCATGGCGTTGTACCACGCCGACCTCGGGATCGACACGTCACACCTGCTGACGATGCGCCTCGCGCTGCCGATCACGAAGTATGCGAATCACGACACCCGGACGGCCCTGTTCGACCGGCTCGAGGACCGCCTGCGCAGTATCGGCGGGGTCCAGGCCAGCGGTCTCACCAGCAACCCGCCCATGTTCGGAGGCGCGCAGCGCCAGCTCACGGTTAGCGGCCGCCCGACGCCGGCCGGCGAGCTGGCGCCTGAGGTGACCGTCGTCGATACGACCACGGACTACCTCGACACGATCGGCGTGCACGTCGTGCGCGGCCGCGGTTTCGACGCCGCTGACGGGACGCCAGGCCACGACAATGCGATCGTCAACGAGCGATTCGTGTCGATGCACTTCCCGGGTGCGGATCCGATCGGGCAGCGCATCCGGCTCGTCGACAGCCATCCGCCGCGCGTGTACGACGCGGCGCCACCGCTGGACCTCACAATCGTGGGCGTCGTGCCGACGGTCCGGCAGCGCGACTTCCGCGAGCCGGAGCCGGACCCGGTCGTCTTTATCCCGATGCGCGAAGATCCGCAACGCTATGTGGTGCTGGTCGTGCGGACGTCGTCGGATCCGGGAACGTTGGCGCCGCTCCTGCGCGAGGAGATGCGCGCGCTCGATCAGGACCTGCCGCTCACCAACATCGAGACAATGGACGCGATGCTCGCGCTGCTCCGATGGCCGCTGCGGACGTTCGGGTCGATGTTCGCCATCTTTGCGGCGATCGCGCTCGTTCTGTCGGCGGTCGGCCTGTACGCCGTCACCATGTACGCGGTGTCGCAGCGAACCGCGGAGATCGGCATTCGGATGGCCATCGGCGCGCAGTCCCGCGAGGTGCTCTGGCTGGTGCTGCGCCGCTCGCTCGCGCAGCTCGCCGTGGGGCTGCCCGTCGGCGCCGCCGGGGCCTTCGCCGTCGGCCGGCTGCTGCAAGGTCTGCTGGTCCGGACCAGCGCGCGGGATCCGGTGACGATCGTGTCGATCGTGCTGCTGATGATCGCCGTGTCGGCTGCAGCCTGCTATGTGCCGGCCCGCCGCGCCGTGCGCCTCAACCCCGTCGCCGCGCTGCGCTACGAATGAGTCGTCGCGGCCCGTCGTGGTTCAGGAGTGGCCGCTTCTCCCTTACAATCCTTCCATGCCGCCTTTGCGCGAATGGGAGTCTTTCTACCTCATCGTCGGGACGGCGGCCGCCGCGCTCGTCGGCCTGCAGTTCGTCGTGATGGCGCTCGTCGCCGACGGCTTCCGAGCGATCCCGTGCCGACGCTGTTCGTCGTCGGAGCAGTCGCGCTCCTCTGCTCTTCACCGGCATTCACAACGCATGGGACACAGTGACGTACGTCGCGGTTGCATACCGGCGGACGGGATCCCGCGGTGAGCCGCGCCGGGTGGCCCGTGACACTCCGCCGGCGGCCTCCCGTCCAAATGCGGGAGAGGCTGAGAATGGCATGGGCGCCTCGTAGCGCCCAGCCGCACGAGAAGCGCTGCTTCGAGCAGGCCGCAGGCGTTCGCGGTCGAGCGCCCGGTGCCAAGTGATCCGTCACGCGCCCCGGGGCGCGAGGAGGTTCCATCATGCAGAGATCGGCTGCCATGGCCTTGTGCGTCGTCACCCTCGTCCTGGCGTCGGGCACCCGGACGCCGGCCGAAAACGATCGCGAGGCGGTCCTCGCGGTGGTGAAGCAGCTCTTCGACGGCATGCGCGCCGCAGACGGGGCGAAGCTGCGCGCCGTCTTTCATCCGTCGGCGCAGCTCTTCTCGTCGTCGGTCAAAGACGGAAGACCGCAGGTTACGGTCGAGCCGATCGACGCCTTCGTGGCGGCAGTCACGCGCCCGCACACGGAGGTGTACGACGAGCGGACGCGGAACGAGGTCGTCCACGTCGACGACAACTTCGCGAGCGTGTGGGCGGAGTACGGGTTCTACCGCGGAGACAGGTTCAACCACTGCGGCATCGACGCGTTCCATCTCGCGCGCGGGGCTGACGGGTGGAAGATCGTGTCGCTGGGAGACACGCGCCGGACCGAGCCGTGCGACGGCTGGCCGCGGTGACGCGACCGCTCGCGGCGGTCCGCCATCCATGCCCGACAGACTCATGGACAGGGTGCTGGCCGGTACCCGAAGCGAACCGGGGCCGGGTCAGCTCGAGAGGACGCCGATGATCTCTTCCTACGTGCACGGAGCCGGTGCGACCGCGCCCCTTCTCGGAGAGACCATCGGCGCATCGCTCGATCGCATCGCGTCGGCGTTCGGCGATCGCGACGCGCTGATTTCCTGCCGTCAGAACGTCCGGTACACCTACGCACAGCTGCTCGAGGAGGTGAACCGCGCCGCGCGCGCGCTGCTGTCGCTCGGCGTCAGGCGGGGAGACCGCGTCGGCATCTGGAGCCCAAATGTGGCGGAATGGCTCATCACGCAGTACGCCTCCGCGAAGGTCGGAGCGATCCTCGTGAACATCAATCCCGCGTACCGCGCGCGCGAGCTGGAACATGCGCTGAAGCAGTCGGGGGTCTCCGTTCTGGTGATGGCCCGGTCGTTCCGCCAGACCGACTATGTTGGAATGCTCGCCGCGCTCGCGCCCGACGTGCTGACCGCCCGTGGCGGACCGCTCGCGGTCGCGACGCTGCCGTCGCTGCGGCACGTGATCTATCTCGGTAGGGACGGGGCGCCGGGCGGCGCCAGCTGGCCGGAGTTCGTGCGGGCCGGCGAGCAGGTGTCACCCTCCGCGCTGCGCCGGGCCGAGGAGGCCGTCCAGTTCGACGATCCGGTCAACATCCAGTACACGTCCGGGACGACCGGCTCGCCCAAGGGCGCCACGCTTTCGCACCACAACATCCTGAACAACGGGTTTTTCGTCGGGGAGGTCCTGCGGTACAGCGCCGACGATCGCGTCTGCGTCCCGGTGCCCTTCTATCACTGCTTCGGCTGCGTGATGGGCAACCTCGCGGCGCTGACGCACGGGGCCGCGGTGGTCGTGCCCGGCGAGTCGTTCGATGCCGAGGCGACGCTCCGTGCCGTCGAGGCCGACCGATGCACGTCGCTCTATGGCGTGCCGACCATGTTCATCGCCATGCTGGCCCATCCCTTGTTCGGCAGCGTCGATCTGCATTCGCTGCGGACCGGCATCATGGCGGGCGCGCCCTGTCCGATCGAGGTGATGCGGCAGGTGATCGATCGCATGCATGTGCGCGACGTGACGATCTGCTACGGGATGACCGAGACCTCGCCCGTCTCCTTCCAATCGGCTGTGGACGACCCGATCGACGCGAGGGTCTCGACGGTGGGGCGGATTCATCCGCACGTCGAGTGCAAGATCGTCAGGCCGGACACCGGCGCCGTCGTGCCCAGGGGCACCCCGGGCGAGCTGTGCACGCGCGGCTATTCGGTGATGCTGGGGTACTGGCAGGACCCCGACGCCACCGCGGCGGCGATCGACTCGAGTGGATGGATGCACACGGGCGACCTCGCCGTCATGCGCGAGGACGGCTACGTGAACATCGCCGGGCGCATCAAGGACATGATCATCCGCGGAGGCGAGAACATCTACCCGCGCGAAATCGAGGAGTTCCTCTACACGCACCCGAAGGTGAGCGATGTGCAGGTCGTCGGCGTGCCGGACCTCAATTACGGCGAGGAGGTGTGCGCCTGGGTGCGCCTGCGGAAGGGGCAGCAGGCGACCGGGGACGACATCCGCGAGTTCTGCCGCGGTCAGATCGCGACCTACAAGATTCCCCGTTACGTCCGGTTCGCCACGGAGTTCCCGACGACCGTGACGGGCAAGATCCAGAAGTACCGGATGCGCGAGATCTCCATCGGCGAGCTGGGGCTCGGCACGGTGGACGCGGCGGGGACGGAGGGAGTGTCCCATCACTCAGCCGACGTCTCCACGGCATCTTCCAGCCGGGCACCTTCCGAGGCCAACTCCGCCTCGTGATCGACCTTCCGGCCCCTCCACCTGCTCCTGCCGCGATTGACCGCTGGTTGCACCGTCGCGTTCATCGTCGTGCCGACCTTGGTTTTCCGATCACTTGGGCGGCGAACCTTCGCCGGCACGCTCGCCGTTCCGGAAGCCAGCGATCTGAAGGCCCGAAGACGTCGCGGTCGGACTCGGCGGTCCGGGCCACGTCTGGCAGCGTGAACGGGGAACGGCGGCGGCTGAAGCTCATTGAAGCGCGCGGCGCTTCGGTGACGGGAACGTGATGATGCCTGATCGTCACGGCCAGAAGGACCTTCTCGTATCGGTGTTGATTCCGACCTACCAGGAGGAGGCGGTGATTGGCGGGACGCTCGCGCACACGCGCCGCGTCATCGGTCGGGGGGAGATCATCGTCGTCGATGGCCACAGTTCCGATCGGACCGCCCTCATCGCCGATTACTGCGGTGCTCGCGTCGTCCATCTGGACAAGCCGCGAGGCGCCGCCCTCAACGACGCGGCCACGATCGCCACGGGTGACGTGCTCATCTTTCTCCATGCCGATACGCTGCTCCCCCTCGGCGCGGTCGATGCCATCGCAGGGGCGCTCGCCGATGCGGCCGTCGTCGGAGGCGCGTTCCGGTTCTCGTTCGACGAACGACGGTGGGGCCCGCGCGCAATTGCTGCCTGGGTCAATTTGCGATCGAGCCTGCTCAACGTGTTCTTCGGCGACCAGGCGCTGTTCGTCCGGCGAGATGTCTTCATGCGGTCCGGTGGATTCAAGGACTGGAGCGTCATGGACGACCTGGAGATTCTCCACCGCCTGCGCCGGTTTGGAGCGCTCCGAATGGTGGCGCCGGCGGTCCTGACGTCGGCTCGGAGGCACAGAGCGCGCGGGTGGGTCAGGACGCTCGCCACCGTGTGGGCGCTGACGGGCCTGTACCTGCTGGGCGTGTCCGGCGAGACGCTGGGTCGGCTGTACAAGCCTCAACGGTGACGGCTCACCGGCGCGTCCTCCGTCATTGACGCGCCAGCGGATTCCGCAAGTCGAACACCTCGAACCTGCCGGCGAGGTCCGGCGGCAGCGGCTTCAGTGGATACCGCCGCATCAGGTCGCCTCTCAACGCCGGAAAATCGTGCTCCGAGTCCCGCGGAAACACGAACCCGGTCGCGACCGCCGCCCAGGGCTGCACGTCGAAGTGGAACATCAGGTCGACCGTGTCGTCGTTCAGCCGCCGCCGGACGTCGTCCATGGTCCAGATGTCCGTTCGCAGCGCACGGTCGCCGTAAAACCACCACTGGGCCGGCGCCTCGCTGCCGAAGACGAGCGCGACGTCGCGAGGACCGGGTGCCGCCGCCTGAAGGGCCCGACCCATTTCCAGGGGGGTATAGGTCTGCGACGGATCGGCGGCATAGAGATCCCCGTAAGTCGTGAAGGCGCCCCGTGCCGCATATCCGACGAGAAGCACCATGACGGCCCAGCCGGTGACGGTTCCGTACGCGAAACGGTCCGCCCTCCGCAGCGTCCAGTCGACCAGGAGCGCCGCGGCCGCGGCGAGCCCGGGCGTGAGCGGCAACCAGCCCCACTCGTGCGTGTACAGCGCTTTGCTCCCGATCAGGATGTACAGCGCGGCCCAGCCGAGCAGCAGCCGGGCCACCGTCGCCCCTGGCTGCGCGGCCGGGGATCGAAATGCGAACGTGGCCACCCAGATGCCCGCGGCGAGCAGCAACGGAAGCGTGTGATAGGTCAGATTGAACGCGAACGCCCGGCCGAGCCACTGGTCGACCGTGAAGGGATTGTCGCCGACGATTCCGCTGCGGCGGGTGAACAGCGGCACCATCCACGTCCAGGAGTTGTGGGTGGCGAGCGTGATGTAGACGTAGGTCGCCACGAACAGGGCGCAGACCACGCCGCCCAATGCCAGCATCCACGCCCATTCCCGCCGGGGACGGTTGAGGACGAAATGCAGCATCAGGATCGGAACGATCACGTAGGCCGGCCAGTCGCACAGCGCGGCCAGCGCGAATGCGCCGACCAGTCCGGCGAACGCGCCGGGGCGACGCGTGCGGTGAAACTCGAGATACGCGAGGACCGTCACCAGAACGAAAAGAACCAGCGGCATCCCGACCACGTCCGGGAAGCCGCCGAAGTACAGCGTCATCGGCGTGGCTGCGAACAGCGTGGCGGCAGCCAGGCCCGCGCGCGGCGCGCCGGCGTTTGCCAGCACGCGGTAGAGCACGAAAATCGCCGCGACGGTCAAGATCGAAATCGGCAGGCGCGTCTGCCAGGCGCCGACGCCGAATGCGGCATAGAAGGGAACGATAAGGAGCGGCAGCATCGGCGGGTGGTCGGGGTAGAACACAATCGACGTCGTGCCGGCCGGACCGGAGGAAAGGACCGGCACGCCGTGCGTCTGGGACCAGTTGTAGCGAAGGTAGTTCCTCGCGAGGACGCCGTTGAGGCAGCCCGAGCCTTCGGCGTCGAAGGCGAACGGCCGGTTCAGCGCGGCGAGCCGGAAACCGGCCGCGTAGATCAGCACGAGCGCGAGCAGCAGCGAGTTCCGATTGATGAGCATGTGCGCGCGCGTCATTGTACGTCCGCGCCGGAACGCGCACGCGCCGTTGACTCGACCGACCGCATCGGCAAGAATGCCGTCCTGGTGCGCCCCTCCGATCGAGGACCCTTCATGACGTCTGAATCCGCCGTCGCGAAAGCCAGAGAGATTGCCGCCACGACGCTCGCGCAGTCCGCCGTCGAGAACGATCGTCAGGCACGGTTCCCGTCCGAGGCCATCGAGGCGTTGAGCCGCGGCGGTCTGCTCGGCATGATGCTGCCGGGCGACCTCGGCGGCGCGGGCGTTGGACCGCGCGCGTTTGCCGACGTCCTCGCCGCGCTGGCCCAGGCGGACGCGTCGGTGGCGATGGTCTTCCTGATGCATTCGCTGGCGGCGCTGACGATCGCCGCGGCCCGGCGAACGCCAGCGGTCGAGCGCGTCCTCGCCGACATCGCCGGCGGCCGCCATCTCTCGACGCTCGCGTTCAGTGAAGCGGGATCGCGCAGTCATTTCTGGGCGCCCGTCTCGCGCGCGGTGTCACTGAATGGCAGCGGAGCGCTGCTGAGCGCGCGCAAGTCCTTCGTGACCGGCGCGGGGCACGTGCAGAGTTACGTCACCTCCGCGTTGTCGGCGCACGGCACGGGTCCGACCGACACGACGTTGTACCTTGTCGACGCGAACGCATCCGGGCTGACCGTGTCCGCGCCCTGGGACGGGCTCGGCCTGCGCGCCAACGCCTCCTCGCCCGTCGTCCTCGACACGTGCGTCGTGTCCGACGATCTCCGGTTGACCGACGAAGGCGCCGGTTTCCCGGCGATGCTCACCATCGTGCTGCCGCTCTTCAACGTCGGGCAGGCCGCCGTCTCGCTCGGCCTCTGCCGGGCCGCCGTTGCCGCGACGGCGGCGCATCTCAAGTCGGCGCGATTCGAGCATCTCGGCGCGACGCTCGGCGAAGCGCTGCCGAACCTGCGGGCCCAGCTCGCGATGATGCAGATCGAGACCGACGGGCTGTCCGCGCGCCTCGACGACGCGATCAGGCACCTGGAATCGCCCGACGACCTGACGATGCTGCGCGTCCTGGAAATCAAGGCGGCCGGATCGGAAACGGCGATGGCCGTCACGTCGCTCGCGATGCGGACCTGCGGCGGCGCGGCATTGTCGCGGCAGACCGGCATCGAGCGCGCCTTCCGCGATGCGCAGGCGGGCGCCGTCATGGCGCCGACCACCGACGTCCTGCGCGAGTTCATCGGCAAATCGATGCTCGGTTTGCCACTCTTCTGACCCGTCTCACGGAGCGTCTCGTGCCGCATCGCACGCTCTGGCTCGGCGCCGTCGCCTACGATCCGAAGGTCGTCCCGATCTGGGAAGGCATGCGGCGCGTTCTTCGCGAGGAGTCGGGCCTGCCGATCGAAATCGTGCTGTTCCAGACCTACGAGGCGCAGGTCGCCGCGCTTCTCGCCGCGCCCGGCTCCCGCGTGCCGTGCATCGACATCGCCTGGAACACGAATCTCGCCTTCGTGCAGGCGCGCGAATGGAGCGGTCACGCGTGCGCCCCGCTCGCCATGCGCGACACCGATCTCGGCTGGATGACCGTCGTCATCGCGCCGAGCGGCGGTGCCGTGGCCTCGCTCGCCGATCTCAAGGGACGGGTGCTCGCGCTCGGGAGCCGCGACAGCGGCCACGCGGCGATTCTGCCGATCCACTTCCTGCGCCAGCAGGGGCTGGAGGAAGGGCGTGACTACCGGTCGCTGCGGTTCAACTCCGATGTCGGCAAACACGGCGACACCGGCACCAGCGAGGTCGACGTGCTACGCGCCGTGCTGGACGGCCGGGCCGATGCCGGCGCGGTCGGCAGCCCGTTCTGGTCGGGCGTGCAGACGCACGACCTGGTTCCCGCCGGCGCCCTGACGGCCATCTGGACGTCGCCGCCGTATTCCCACTGCATGTTCACCGCGCGCGTGGATCTCGAGCCTGAACTGCGGCAGCAGTTCGTCGAGGCGCTGTTGAAGATGAGCTTCGACAACCCGGCGCATCGTCCGATTCTCGAAGCCGAAGGGCTGAAGCGCTGGATCGTCGCCGACACCCGCGACTACGGATCGCTCGAGGACGCCTGCCGGGAACAGGGATTCTTCAGCCGCGCGATCGCTCCTTAAGCGCACTGGAACACCGACGCCAGCCGCGTCTGGTGAGCGCGCTCCTGATCGAGGGCCCGGCGGACCGCGTCGAATGCGCCGGCGAGCGGAAGGATCTCCCGCGTCACCAGCAGATCGTCGTCTTCGGCCCCCACCGGATGCCAGTACACGCCGTCGGCCGTGATCGTGACCTCCGGAACGAGATCCGATCGTCCGAGAGCGAGGCCCGACGTGGCGAGTCCGCGCAGCGCGACGCGCCGGACGATGCGATCGCCTGAGGGAATCGCGAGGCGATCGAGAAACGCGTGATACTCGCGTTCGTCGGCGTCGGTCGCGACGGTCGCGGCGGTGCGCACGCGAAAGCCCTCGGCTCGCGCGATCCCGATGCCCTCCACGGCGCGCTGCCAGCTGCCCCGCCCCCGATGCCGATCGTGGAGATCCGGCGTCGCGCTGTCGACGCTGATTTGCAGCGTGACGCGATCGCGGGGCAGCCGTCTCAGGCTCGCCAGCCGCGACCCGCGGAACAACATCCCGTTGGTCAGCAGCGTGACCGGTGCGGCGCCGGCGAGCGCCAGCAACAGCTCGCCGACGTCCGGCAGGAGAAAGGGTTCGCCGCCCGTGACGAAGAACGCGCGGACGCCGAGCGGCGGCGCCTCGCGTGCGATCCGCCGCACCGTGTCGATGCCGAGCGCGCGGCGGGGCGCGGAGGGCGACGAGCGGACGCAGCAATAGTCGCACTGAAGGTTGCAGTCGAAGTTCAGGTAGAGCCACAGCCGCTCGCCGACCGGACGCGCGTCGGCCACTTCTGCGGCGTCGGGTTCGGGTGCGCCGTGCCTGAGCACCCAGCGCGTGCGTCCGGCCTCGGAGGATCGCGCCACGATCGCATGGCCGGTCAAGCGGGACCACGCCTCGAGATCGCTCTCGATGGTCGACGGGGCCGCGGACGAAATGCCGATGAGGTCGCCCGGCGCGGTCTGCCGGAGCGCGGAGACGAGATCCAGCAACAGACCGGACGCGAACGTGCGCGCGCCGGCGTCGACCTCATGCCGGCTCGGCAGCGTCGGAGCAGCCATTGCATTTATAGTGTATCGTGCCAGCGATGGCCGCGCGCTGCGGACCGGCGATGGTGAGATGACTGGGACGGGCACCGTGCACCCATCCACGACCGACACGGCCGCTCGCGGCCTCGCTCTGGCGCGCGTCGGCATCGGCGCGATGTTCATCTGGGTCTTCTTCGAGAACTACGGCAAGGGACTGTACACGCCCGGCGGCTACGGCGATTTGATCACGTGGTACATCCAGAACACCACGGCGCCCGGCGTCTGGAAAGCGGTGATGGGACAGGCCGTCGCCCACGCGCGCGTGGCAGCGCCGATGCAGGGGTTCGCGGAGTGCTCGTTCGGCGTGCTGCTCATCCTCGGTCTGTTCACGCGGCCGGTCGCGGTGGCGGCCGGCCTGTTCCTGACGAGCCTGTGGATCTCCGAATGGGGCACCGCATGGGTCTGGGAGCTGCTCGTGCCGATGATCACGACCTTCGCCCTCGCCATCGGCGCGGCCGGACGACACTGGGGGCTCGACGCACGGCTGGTGCGCAGGAATCCTGACAGCCTGCTCTGGTGATGCGCGTCTCCGTCGTCATTCCGACGCGCAACGAAGCCGACGCGATCGGTTGCGTCCTGCGCGATATTCCCCGGCCGCCCGTCACGGACATCGTCGTGGTCGACGCGGAGTCGACCGATGGCACCGCCGCGATCGCCAGGGCCCATCGGGCAACGGTCGTCGTCGAGCCGCGGCGCGGCTACGGGCGCGCCTGCCTGACCGGCCTCGAGCAGGTGTCGCCGTCGGACATCGTCGTGTTCCTCGATGGCGACTACAGCGATCGGCCCGCGGAGCTGCCGCGCGTCATCGAGCCGATTGTGGCCGGGCGTGCCGACATCGTCATCGGCTCCAGGCTCGCGGGGACGCGCGCGCCTGGCGCGCTGCCCTGGCATTCGATCGTTGGCAACCGCGCGGCCGCCGCGCTCATCCGGCTGATGTACGGCGTCGCGATCAGCGACCTGGGTCCCTTCCGGGCAGCGCGCGGCAGCGTCCTGCAGTCGCTCCGCGTCCGCGAGACGAGCTATGGCTGGGCCGTGGAACTGATCCTTCGCGGCGCGCTCGCCGGCGCTCGAATCGTCGACGTCCCGGTGAGCTATCATCCGCGAATCGGCCGGTCCAAGATTACCGGCACGGTGCGCGGCTCTCTCGGCGCGGCGGTGTACATCTTCGGCCGCATTTTCGAATACCGCTTCCGCCCGGCGATGATGGCGGGCTCGACGATGCCCGATGCGTGACGCGGACGATCGCGTGCTGGCGATCATGTGCAAGGCGCCGCGTGCCGGCCATGTCAAGACGCGGCTGGCCGCCGCGTACGCGCCGGAGGCGATCGTGGCGTTGTATCGCGCGCTCGTCGAAGACACGATCGAGTTGGCACGCGTCGCTGGCCTGCGCACCGTCGCGATCTGTCCGAGCGACGACGAAGCCAACGTCGCACGATGGCTGTCGCGCGACGTCGACGTGCGGGCGCAGCGCGGCGCCGGCCTCGCGGATGGACTCTATTCCACGTTCGAGCAGCTCTGCACGCCGTCCTGCCGGCGCGTGATCGCGCTCAACGCCGACAGTCCACACCTTCCGGTCGGCGTTCTCGAATCGGCCTTCGCAGCGCTCGCGACGCATGACGTCGTCGTCGGGCCGTGCGACGACGGCGGGTACTACCTCGTGGGCGCGACACAGCCGTATCCCGGCTTGTTCGATGCGTCTGCCATGGGCAAGCGCTCGGCGTGTGAGGCGCTCCTGGGACAGGCCTCGCGCCTGGGGCTCGGCGTGCACATGACGGCAGAACATTGGGACGTCGATCTCCCTGGCGATGTCGCCAGGCTGGCCGATGCTCTGGCGAGCGCGCCGGGCCGCGCGGCGCGCACGGCGGCGGTTCTCGCAGCCTGGAACGTTGCCGGTCCACGGCGGGAGGCGCAGGCGGACGGCCGCGGGATCGGCCGATCGTAGCCAGGGCTTCCCGAGAACGGGCACGCCGGCTGCCATCCTCGGGGTGACGGCCGCGTAGAAGCGCGCGTTGATCGCATGTTGGACGGTGTCGGGAGACACCCGGCCGGGGATCGGCGTCACGAGACGCCTGCGGGGCCTGCCGACGTCGCACGTCGTGACACAATGGCGCGATGCCGCTGCGGACGATTGCGGTCACACGGTACGTAACACCGCTGCGCGAGGGCGGCTCGCTCCCCGCCATCGTGGAGGCGGACGACGACGGGCTGTACGTCTTGAAGTTCAGGGGAGCGGGGCAGGGCACGAAGGCGCTGGTCGCCGAGCTCGTCTCGGGCGAAATCGCGCGCCTCCTCGGGCTGCCGGTGCCCGAGATCGTCTTCGCGGCGCTCGACCGGGATCTGGCGCGGACCGAGCCGGACCCCGAGATCCACGCGCTGATCTACGACAGTGCGGGCCTGAATCTCGCGCTGGATTTCCTGCCAGGCGCCGTGGGCTACGATCCGGTCGTCCATCCGATGTCCGAGGACGTGGCTTCGCGCATCGTCTGGTTCGATGCGCTGATCAGCAACGTGGACCGCACCGCACGCAACCCGAACATCCTGATATGGCACCGCAGACCGTGGCTCATCGACCACGGCGCGGCGCTGTACTTTCATCACACGCCAGGCTGGGAGGCGGATCCCTCACGCTCGCGTCGGCCGTTCCCCGAGATTCGCGATCACGTGCTGCTGGGGCGCGCGACGATGGTCGAGGCGATCGACGGGGAGGTGGCGCGCGCCCTGACGGCGGAGGCGATCGGCGCCGTGCTCGAACTGGTGCCCGCCGAGTGGCTGATTGACGGCGCAGTCGCCGGGTCGGCGGACCTGGTGCGCGCGGCCTATCGGAGGTACCTGCTGGACCGTCTCGCGCCGCCGCGTGCATTCGCGCGGGAGGCCGTGCGTGCCCGCTGAATACACGTACGATTACGCCATCATCCGCGTCGTCCCACGCGTGGAGCGCGGCGAGCAGGTCAACGTCGGCGTGATCCTTTCCTGCGCGGATCTCGACTTCCTCGACGCGCGGATCGAGATCGACGAAGCGGCGGTGCGCGCGCTGGATCCGACCGTCGATCTCGAGGAGATCCGCGCGAACCTCGATACGATCCCGGTCGTGTGCCGCGGGGGCGCGCCGGCCGGCCCGATCGGCGGGCTGTCGTCTCGCGATCGGTTTCGCTGGCTGGTGTCGCCACGGAGCACCATCATCCAGCCCTCGCCCGTCCACGTGGGGCGGACGGGCGACCCTGCCGCGTGTCTCGATCACCTGCTCGCGACGCTCGTCAGGCGCGAGAAGCCCGGCGCGCGGACGCCGTGAGCGTGCCGGACAAGGTGACCTCGCGGCGCTCGACGGTGCTCCGCGGGCAAGTGCCGCCGGCGAACAGCTGTCGACGCGGTCGAGGGCGAGCTGAGAATCGGCCGCTCCTCGATGTGATCAGTGTGGCGAGCGCCGCACAGCGGGCCGCCGGGCTGGACGTGCCCCGAGCGGCAGTGCAGGCGCTCTTCAGCCCGCAGGTGCGCCGCCTTGCGCAACTGCCGGCGATGATCGGGAGCGCCGTCATCCAGCGGCGGATCGGCTTCGAGTTCGAAACCAGGCACCTCTGCGATCCGCGAGTTCCTGCGGGAGGCGCACGTCCCGTACACCGTCGTGCCACACCGGCCCGCGTTTACAGCACAAGAAGAAGCTGCGGCGACGCACGTCCCAGGCGCGAGTGGGCGAAGGTGGTCTGCGACCTTGCCGGTGAGAAACGCCACCCCTGAAAGAGCGATTGTGATCGCCGTCCAATTCAGAAAGCGACCATTGCACTATCCTGCCAGCGACTCGTCGCGAACGACGACGCCTCGGTAGTACACGAGAAACGCCTTGAAGATCGCCGCCGATCCGGCGACGTTGAACGCGACCCGGCACCAGTGCATGCGTTGAAACTCTTCCGCTGCCTGCCGAAGCACGGCCCCCGAATGCACGGCCGGCCCTTCGACGAACATGATGGTGTTGCGCGGCCAGAAGAACGCGCGAGACGACAGCCCTTCGGCGACGATCATGGCCAGGCTCGCGAGTATCCAGCGTCGCGCGCGTCGGACCGGCCACGCAGCGACGAGCGACGCCGCTCCGAGGAGCCAGCTGAAGAAGCCGAGCGGCGGAAAGAACGTGTGCGGCGTCCTGACCTTCATGAACTCGAGTCCGGCTTTGAACGAGTCCGGCGGGTTGTAGAAGATGTTCGGGTAGACCATGAATGTTTCGAGCATGATGCTGCCGAGCAGGATCATCATGATCAACAGGTAGCTGCCGACGACGAACAGCACGATGCGCTGGCGGTTGATCGAATGCACAGATCCCTCCTACCGGCCCGGATACCACCGAACGCCGATGAGCAAGCGCGTTTCGGAAACGCCGATTGCATCCACGTCCTTGACACGCTCGCCGTCCGCGTAGCGATCCAGATCGCCTGCCGTCCGCAGCAGCGTGGCATCGAGCGCAAACGACCGAGACAAGAAGTACAGAACGCCGCCACCGAAAGACCATCCCGCGCCGCGGGCGTCGTCGCACCTGTTGCGGCCTCGAATTCCGTTCGACGTCCTGTCAGCGCGATGTCGAGATGCGGACGCAGGCGGTGTCGGCCGGGCAGGAAGAACTGCGCGCCGAGGTCGGCAAAGGTGACGTGCCGGTCCCCGGCGCTCTCGCGACCGTCGCCGATCAGGGTGACCGTCAGCCACTCATTCACGCCGTAGGCGATTGTCAATCCGCCGCCGGCGAGCGTGGCGCGCGCCGGATCGATCGACTGACCGTTCAGATCGAACGAATGGGGATTGACTCCGATGACCGCGACGTGGCCGCCGAGCGAAAACCCTTCCGTCGACGATTCACGGGGTTGAGTCTGTGCCGACGCGGACGCCGCGAACGCGCCTGCGCAGCACAGGGCTACCGCCAGCCCTTCTGCTCGGCCAGCCGCGCCGCCTCGAATCGATTCCGGCCGCCGACCTTCTGGACGGCCACGGAGAGATGGTTGCGGGCCATACCTTCGGAGATCGACAGGCAGGCGGCGATGTCGGCCACGGTGGCGCCGCCGGTGGCGGCCGCGAGGACGTCGCGCTCGCGCGGCGTCAACGGGTTGTCGCCTTCGCTCAACGCTGTCAGGGCGAGCCCAGGATCGATGACGCGACGGCCTGCCACCACGGCGCGGAGTGCCTTTGCCAGTTCGGAGGCTGGCGCATCCTTCAGCAGGAAGCCCACGGCGCCGCCGTCGACGGCGCGGCGCAGATACCCTGCACGGCCGAAGGTGGTGAGCATCACGACGCGGCACGCCGGAAGCACGCCGCGCAGTTGTGCGGCCGCCGCCAGACCATCGCCGCCCGGCAACTCGATGTCGAGGAGCGCGACGTCGGGACGGGTCGACATGTCCAGACGGACGATCTCATCGCCGCGCTCCGCCTCGGCGACGATGTCGATATCCGGCTCGAGGCGCAGCAGCGCCGCGAGCGCGCCGCGCACCATCGCCTGATCCTCCGCCAGCAGCACGCGAATCATCGCGGCCCTCCAGGCCCGGCACTCAGCGGCACGTCGACGAGGAGCCGAAAACCGCCGCCGGCCATCGGTCCGGCGTCGAGTTGGCCTCCCACAGCGGTCGTGCGTTCGAGCAAGCCCGCCAGACCGCAGCCGCCCGCGCCGCCCGCGCCACTTCCACTTCCATCGTCGACGATCTCGGCCGTCGCGCGGCCCGCGCGCCTGGCCAGTCGAATGGTGCACGAGCGGGCACGGCTGTGGCGGACCACGTTGGTCACGCCCTCGCGCACGGCCCAGCCGAGAAGACCGTCGGCGACCGACGGCAGTGCGGCCGGCGACGACTCGATGCTCGCATCGATCCCGGCCGCGGCGAGCAGTTCGCGCGCGGCGGCGAGTTCGCTGATGAGCGATGGGCGACGATAACCGGCAACCGCCGCCCGGACCTGCTGCAGGGCATCCCGCGCGGTGCGTTCGACGTCTGCGATCTCGGCGGCGGCGCGCTCCGGTGCGTGCGGCGCCAACCGGCCCGCGAGTTCGCTCTTCAACACGATGGTTGACAAGCTGCGACCCAGCAGGTCGTGAAGGTCGCGTGCGAACCGAAGCCGCTCTTCGTTGACAGCGGCGCGCGCGAGTTCCTCGCGCGCGCGGCGGAGCTGGGCGACCGTCGCGGCGAGATGGCGGAACGCCACCGCGCTGCCGCCGAAGGTGATCTGCAGGAGGAAGATCGCGTCGATGCGGCCGTCGGTCAGCCATGCCGCCAGGAACCCGATCGCAATCAGGACGGTCATCACCGCCGCCGCAACGGCAGGTGTCAGCACCAGGCCCGCCGCGACGATCGGATACATCATCAACCACCAGATCTGCAGGCCCGGCGCGAGGAGTGTGAAGATGAAGACACAGGCGGCCATCGCGGCGAGGCCACCGGCACCCGCCAGGCCGGGCCGCACGCATTCGATATCGGCTGTGAGAAGCGCGATGGCCGGAGCGCGCCGGACCGTAAGCCACACATACGACGAGGCGAGCAGCGCGAGGCATGCGACGCTGCCGCCGAGACGCACCGACGAGAGGCCCGCGTCCGGCAGACGCCAGACGACCACAGCCAGCACCAGCAGCCAGGCAAGCGCAAACGACGTCCACAGCCGCGGCAGCAGCGTGTTGCCCGGCCGTCGCTCCGCGATGGAAACGGTTGAGTTCGGCGGTCGCCCCCTGATCCGGAGCGTACAAAAACGGGCGCGTGAGCGGAAGTGCGACAGGAGAGGGTGCCACCCATGACATTCGTCACAGACGATGCGCCGTCAGAATGTTGCGCAGCAGAACGCGTCACGGGTGCAGAGCCCGACCGTGCGGAGCCTGGTCGTCACGCGTACGCGAACAGCGGTGGGAACAGCACGACGACGAGCGCGGCCCAGATCGAATACACCGGCAGGTACGCGATCTGCCAGGCCTCGAGCGCGCCGAACTGTTTGCTCCCGCGCAGGAACGCGGCGTAGAGCCATGCCGACCAGGCGAGGTTGACCAGCAGGATCAGGTTTTCCCCGAGGGCCGCGACACGGTTCGGCGTAAAGCCGAACTCCGAGATGCGTGAGGCGATGGCGGCAAGCGCGACGGCGTCGACGACGAGGGCGCTCACAATCAGCAGCAGCTGCAGGCCGTCAAACAGGTTCGGCGGCGCTCCCGGATCGCGCGCCGACGCGGAATAGAGCACCAGGCCCAGCACCAGTACCAGCAGCAGGTCGAACGCAATCAGCACGTTGCGCTGGATATCGATGGGGCGGCCGGTCCAGGCCATCGTCGCCACGAACACCAGCAGGACGATGGTGAAGAGCGGCGTGAACAGGCGCGTGAGCACGGGCGCCATGTTCTCGACGACGCTCTGCTTCGCCTCGACCAGCCACGAGCCGACGATGACCGCGCCCATCGCGCCGCATGGGATCAGCCAGTCCTGGGCGAGCCACTCGGCCTTCACGCCGATGGCCTCAAACATCATCAGCGTGAACGCCGTCAGCACGCCGCCGCCAAGCGCGATGAGCACGTAGTAGATGAACAGCTCGCCGGCGAAGCGCACGAAGTCCATGCGGCCGCCGCCCTCGAACCAGCGGCCGCCCACGTAGGCGACGCCGACGACGAGCGACAGCGCGATCGGCAGGTGCATCGCACTCAGCGCTTCGGTATGGCTGCCGCGGCCGAACGGAAAGCTGTTCACGACGGCGGCGGCAGCGATGAACGGCAGCGCCAGCCATGCCCACTGGCGCCAATCCATCCGGCGCTTCCAGACGAAGTATCCGGTGAGGAACGGCAGCACAAAGAGGCTCGCGTTTCGGGCATAGAACGGCTCGTTGCCGTCGCCAAGCTCCAGGCCGAACAGCGCGGGAATCTTGATCGCGACCGCCGCGGCCACGGCCAGGGCAAACACCACGAGCGTTTCGGTGCGGGTGACGGTCTCGGTCGCCGGGTCGCCACCGGGGCCGATGACGAGCTGCTTCCACAGCCGCTCGGAGTGCTCACGCGCAAACTCGCGTGAGACGGCGTCCAGGCTGCCCATGCGCTTGACGGCCACCAGGAACGCCTCGTCGTTGGCCAGCCCCGCCTGAGCGAGGACATCCATCTGGTCGCGCAGGTGCGTTTCGAGCTCCTCGATGTCAGGCCCGTTGAGGGTGCGGCGCCGGCGCAGGTAGGCGCGCCACTGACCGATCTGTTCTTCGAGCGGCGCGTGCTCGGGTGCAGCGCTCATGCGTGGCAGGCCTTCATCCAGATGCGGTTCAGCGTCTTGTCGACGATCCGCCACCGTTTCCGCTCGGCCTCGAGCTGAGCGCGTCCTGGTGTCGTCAGGCGGTAATACTTCCGGCGGCGCCCGCTCTCCGACGATCCCCACTTCGACGCGACCAGGCCGTCGCGCTCGAGCCGGTGCAGCACCGGATACAGCATGCCGTCGGACCAGCGCAGATGCCCGCCGGAGAGATCGCTGACGCGCTTGATGATGGCGTAGCCGTAGCTCTCGCCTTCGCCGAGAATGGCGAGCACGAGGGGCGTCGCCGAGGCGGCGACGAGATCTTTTCCAAGGTCCATACCTAGCAGCGTTATACATTGGTCTGCTATGTATAGTCAACCCGATCTTGCGCGCGTTCCGGCATTGCTCAGGGCCTCCCCGGATGTCTCGCCATTCGAGACGAACCCGATCGTGACGCATGAGCCGGTGCACTGCTACCAGGGTCGGGATCGCCGGTACGCCATCAGGGGTCGGTCGTGAAGATCGACGCCGACGGCACGCACGCGAGTGTTGTTGACGTGGGGACCCGGACGGCTCGCTCAGTCGTGCGATCCACGCATCGGGACCCAGGGGGTTGTCGATCTGCCCTCCGATTTGAACGGGGTCGTACTCACGGCACCGCGCTCGCGCGGTGTGACAGGTAGGATCTACCAATGGTGGAACTGGCGGCCTCGTATCGATTCCCTCGTCCGGCGGCGTTCGTGTACGCGCTGCTGACGGACCCGGACGCCGTCGCCGCCTGCCTGCCCGGGTGCGAAGGGCTCGAGCGGATCGGCGACGACCGCTACCGGGCGCGGCTGAACGTGGCGGTCTCGGCGGTGAGTGGGCAGTACTCCGGCACCGTCTCGATCGTGGACCAACAACCGCCCGGCCACTACCGCCTCGTCGTGGAGGGGAGCGGGCGCGCGGGGTTCGTCAAAGGCGACGGCACGATCGACGTGATCGACGAGGACGGCGCGACGACGGTGCGCGTGAGCGGGCAGGCCGAGGTCGGCGGCCTCATCGCGCGGGTAGGCCAGCGGCTGATCGGCAGCGTCGCGAAGATGACGATGGATCGGTTCTTCGCGTGCATGATCCAGAAAGCGTCGAGCGCGGAACCCCCGACGACCTGAAGCCGCCTTACACCGGCGCGAGCCGTTCGAGGTGCCGCGCCAGCGACTCGAGGCTGTCGAGGTTGTGAATCGGCATGAAGTCGTCCACGAACGGCAGCGCGGCCTGCATCCCGCGCGTGAGGGGGCGGTAGTCGGGCGATCCGAGCAGCGGGTTAAGCCAGACGAGGCGGTGGCAGCTCCGCTGCAGGCGCGCGATCTCCTGCGCGAGCACGCCCGGTTCGCCGCGATCCCACCCGTCGGAAATGATCAGCACCACCGGCCCGTTGACGAGCACGCGCCTCGCCCACCGCAGGTTGAACGCGCGCAGCGCCTCGCCGATGCGGGTGCCGCCGCCCCAGTCGGGCACGCGCTCGGCCACGTCCAGCCGGCGGCGCCCGCGGTGCGGCGTCAACGCGGGCGTCACGCGCGTGAGGCGCGTCGAGAACAGGAACACCTCCACGCGCCGCGCGCCACCCGACACGCTGACCGCGAACTGGATCAGCATGCGCGAGTAGCGCTCCATCGAGCCGCTGACGTCGCACACGAGGACGAGCGGCCGCGGCTTCACCTGGCGCGCGCGTTTCGGGATGGCGACCAGCTCCCCGCCGAGGCGGAGACTTCGCCGGATGGCGCGCGCCAGATCGGGTCGCGACCCCCGTCCCGGACGCCACCGGCGGGTACGCCGCTCGCCGAGCGACCACGACATCCGTTCGATGATCGCGCGCGCCTCCTGCAACTCGGCCTCCGTCAGCTCCGCGAAGTCAACGGCGCCAAGGCGCTCCCGCGCGCTCGCGCTCGCCGGGTCGGTCCGGGTCATCTGACGATCGATCTCGCGCGGCGCGGCGCCGTCCGCCCGCGCCCGCGTCGCGGCGACGCCCTCGATCCGCGGCGCGCCGTACGGCCGGCTGATCGCCGGTCCCCGGGGCGAATCGCCGCGCCAGTCGCGCCAGAACACGCGGAACGCCGCGTCGAAGGCGTCGAGATCCTGCTGCCGGCTGACGAGGAACGCGCGCAGGGTGACGTACACGTCGAAGCGGCGCCCGACGTCCACCAGTCCGAGCGCGGTCACCAGCTCCGGCATGCGGCCGGCCTGCACGGGCACGCCCATCGCGTGGAGCAGCCGCTCGAAGTGCAACAGGTTGCGGACGAACTGGCTCACGACGGCGGCCCCCCGGCGAGGCGCTGCCGCGCGCGGCGCACGAGCGCCGCGATCCGCTCGCCCCGGAGCGCGTGCAGATCCTCCTCGTTCTTCAGCAGGACCCCGAGCGTCTGCTCGACGACCGCCTCGTCGAGCTCGGTGCAATCGAGCGCGGCGAGCGCGGCGACCCAGTCGAGCGTCTCCGACACGCCGCTCGCCTTGTACAGCTCCTCCGCGCGGAGCTCCTGGACGAACGCCGTCACCTGCTCGGCGAGGCGGCGCGACGCGCCCGGCGCCCTGGTCAGGACGATCCGCAGCTCCTTCTCGAAATCGGGGTAGTCGATCCAGCAGTACAGGCAGCGCCGCTTCAGCGCGTCGTGGATCTCGCGCGTCCGGTTCGACGTGATGACGACGATCGGCGGTACGGTGGAGGCGATCGTTCCGAGCTCGGGGATGGTGATCTGGAAATCAGACAGGAGCTCGAGGAGAAACCCCTCGAACTCGGCGTCGGCGCGATCGAGTTCGTCCACGAGCAGCACCGGCGCGCGCGTGCGGGTCGGCGCGATCGCCCGAAGCAGCGGTCTCTCGATCAGGAACCGCCGCTCGAAGAGCTCTGCCGCCGCGCGCTCGCGATCGACGACGCCGGCCGCCTCCATCAGGCGGATTTCGAGGAGCTGCCGCGGGTAATTCCATTCGTAGACCGCGTGGCTGACATCGAGCCCCTCGTAGCACTGCAGGCGGATCAGCTCGGTGTCGAACGCCCGGGCGAGGGCCTTGGCGACCTCCGTCTTGCCGACGCCAGCCTCGCCCTCGAGCAGCAGCGGCCGCCCGAGCCCGATCGCGAGGAAGACCGTCGTTGCGAGCGCGCGGTCGGCGATGTACTGCTGCTGTTCCAGGAGCGATTGCAGCTCGCCGATCGACCCGACGAGCGGCGCGCGGTCAGCGGACACGCGCGGCGGCCGTCGTGAGCGCGGAGCGGTGATCGGCGAGCACGGGCGCCACGGCAGGCTTCATGCTGACCTCCAGACCGAGGGGCAGTCAGATGCGAAGGGCCGCGATTATATCGGACGCCTTCGGGCTTCGTCATCGCCAAGACCTTTATCAGGCCGCCCAGGGGGTGAGACGGGGAAGCGGCAATTCAGATGGTCGACAGGGCCCCGGCTTCGGCCGCCTGCGGGCGCCGGGCCGCGCAGAGGTCGATGTAGACCGTATTCAGCCGGTAGTACAACGCCGGATCGAAGAAGCCGGCTTTGACGAGGCGCAGCGGAGACCTCGAGGACGTGCTGATGACCTGCACCTTCGCCCGCTGCGCGCTCAACCAGTCGAGCAGCGTCCGTTGGCCGTCGCGATTCAGGACGTCCACGTCGAAAACGACGAGCGCACGGGGCGGCGCTGATGCAGCGGGAAGGTGAAAACGTGACGGTTGGCAGCTGATCAGGTTCGCCGACGCGAGATCCGGCACGAGAGCCGTGACGAGATCCGCGACGGATGATTCGGGCCCGACCAGGAGCACGTTCACCCTGGTCGCGCACGCCAAGGCCAGGTCGGCACGAACACCTTCCTCGCCCAACGGCGCTGTCGGCACACGTGTCGGAACCGGTCGGCGGGCACCGCCGGTCGCGGTGGAATACGCCATGCCGCCTCTCATGTTCATGGGATGACGAGACTCTACGTGCGAGGAGGCGGGACGGCTATCGGGAAGATCCCGGTGCAGATCTAGGGAAGATCCCTTAGTGGAGGCGGTCGGGTTCGATCGGCCTCACGCGTTCTCCAGCCATCCCTGAAGGACCGCGTACTTTACGATGTCGATGCGGCCACGCAGATCGAGCTTTCGCATCGCGTTCGCCTTATGGGCCTCGACGGTCTTGATGCTGAGTGCCAGCTGCGCCGCGATTTCCTTGTTGCCGTAGCCCAGGGCGATCAGCCGCAGCACCTCCGCCTCGCGCTCCGTGAGGTCGGACGCCAGCCTCCGTTCGTGGCTTCCAGTCTGACCGATCAGCCGGGCGGTGACCTGCCGCGTCAGGGTCGAATCGAGATACTGGCCGCCGGCGGCCACCCCGCGAATTGCCTGCAGCAGCTCGGTCGGGGCGCTCCGTTTGAGCACGTATCCCGAGACGCCCGCCCGCAAGAGCTCCTGCAGGTAGGCATCGTCGCCATGCCGCGTCAGCGTGACGATGCGGACGTCGGGCTGCGCGTTCTTGAGCACACGGGTCGCGGCGAGGCCGTTCATGCCCGGCATCGAGATGTCCATGATGATGACGTCGGGCTTCACGTCGAGCGCCTGCCTGACGGCCGACTCGCCGTCGCTCGCTTCGGCGACGACGGTCAGGTCCGGCTCTGCGTCGATCAGCAGCTTGAGCCCGTGGCGGACGGTCGCGTGATCGTCGGCGAGCAGGATGCGGAGCCGCGCGGGGCTATCCGGCATGATCGACCACGCCGGCCACGCCGGACGGAAGCGCCATCCGCACGAAGATCGTCGTGCCCCTGCCGGGCGTCGATTCGATCTGCAGGCTGGCGCCCACGAGCGTGGCGCGCTCCTGCATGCCGACGAGCCCGAAGCCGCCGGAGCCGGGCGCGACCCCGTCCGCGGTTTCGAATCCGACGCCGTCGTCCTCGAGGATCAAGAGGACCCCGTCGGCCCGCCGCTCGAGGATCACCTCCACGCGCCGGGCCCGCGAGTGCTTCGCGACGTTGTTCAGGCCCTCCTGCGCGATGCGGTACAGCGCCGTTTCGACTTCGGGGGCGAGGCGGTCGTCGAGGAGCCCGGCGGTGTGCAGCTCGGCCGCGATTCCGGCGCGGGCGGACCATTCTTCGATGTAATTGGCCAGCGCGGCGCGCAGGCCGAGGTCGTCGAGCGCCGTGGGACGGAGCTCCCAGACCAGCTGATCGACGTCGCGATCGAGGCGCCGGGCGATGGCTTCGAGCGCCTCGACATCATCCGAGAGGCCGGTCCCCGGGCTCGCGCTCTTCAGCCGGGCGATGCGGAAGCTCAACGCCGTCAGCTGCTCGCCGAACTGGTCGTGCATGTCCCGGGCGATCCGCCGGCGCTCGTCTTCCTGGACGAAGACCAGGTGCGCCAGCAGCTCCGTGCGGGCACGTTCGGCGTCCCGCTTCCGGCGCTCGGTCAGATCGACGTGCGTGCCGACGATGCGGATGACCGGTCCGCCGGCGTCGCGCCGCACCGGAACGCCCCGCGACAGGATCGGGACGTAGTGCCCGTCCTTGTGCCGGAGGCGGAATTCGGCCTCGTACGTCGCCTGTCCGCGGGCGACGATCGCGTGCGCCCTGTCGACGGCCGCGCGGTCGTCGGGATGCACCAGCCGCTCCCAGGCGCTGACGTGCGGCTCGATCTCGTCGTCGCGGTAGCCGAGCATCTCCTTCCAGTGCGACGAGTAAACGACGGCGTTGGTCTCGAGATTCCAATCCCAGATGCCCTCCTGCGCTCCGGCGAACGCCAGCGTCAGGCGTTCTTCGCTCTCACGCAGCGCGAGCTCGGTCCGCTTCCGTTCCGTGATGTCGAGATGTGTTCCGACGATTCGCACTGGCGGGCCGCTTCGTTCCCGGCGGATGGGCAGGCCGCGCGTGAGGACGGTCAGATAGTGGCCGTCCTTGTGACGCAGCCGGAATTCGCCCTCGTAGGTCTGCCCGCCGCGCATGACCGCCTCGTGCAGCGCGTCGGCCCGGGATCGATCGTCGGGGTGGAGCAGCTCTTCCCACGCGCCGACGTGCGCCACGATCTCGTCGTCGTCGTAGCCCAGCATCCGCTTCCATCGCGGCGAGTAGAAGACGTGGCCCGTCTCCACGTCCCAGTCCCAGACGCCTTCCTGGGCGCCCGCGAACGCGAGGCTGAGACGCTCCTCGCTCTCGCGCAGCAGCGCCTCGCGCTGCTTGCGCTCGGAGATGTCACGCACGATGACCTGAATCGACGCCGGTGCGGGATCGTCGAGCAGCGTCGAGTTGACCTCGACATCGGTCACGCCTCCGTCCAGCCGCGCGATCTTCTCTTCCACCGGGGGCAGTCGCTCCCCGTCCAGCAGACGCTCGATCCGTCGCCGGATCACCGCATGGCTGTCGGAATGAAAGAGGTCGAGCGCGGACCTGCCGAGGATCTGCGCGGAGTCTGACGCGCCGAACAGGCGTACGGCCGCCGGATTCACGAACTCGATGCGGAAGTCGCGGACGATCAGAATGCCGTCGGGCGACGAGTCCACGAGACGGCGATACGGGCCGTCGCCTCCGGTCGGCGGATCCCCAGCCATGGGGCGCAGTCTAATGCGGAGTCGGGGCCGTGCCAAGTCGGAGCCGACCCTGTCATCGGGCGCGATCGCGGGCCGGGGGGCGCCGTCTCTACCATCCACACCGGTGCAAGTGAGAACATGTGCCACCGGCCCATTCGAGATGGCCGAGGAGGGGAGGAGTCCGATGCGGAGCAGGATGAGACCGTGGCCTCGTACCGCGCGGTTGTCGGTCGCGGTCGCACTGACCGGCGTGATGGCGGCTGGCGCGTCGGCGCTCGCGCAGCCTCAGGACCCCGTCGTCAGGCTGCTGGCCGAGCTGACCGACGCCGTCGCCCCTTCCGGATTCGAAGGTCCCGTCCGGGAGATCCTCAAGCGCGAGTGGGACGGCCTGCTGACCGACATCCACGCCGACGGCATCGGCAACCTGTTCGGCACCCTGCCCGGACCCGCAGGCTCGCCCCGGGTGCTGCTGATGGCGCACATGGACGAGGTCGGATTCCTCGTGCGGCATATCGATCCGGACGGATTCGTGTATTTCAACCCGGTGGGCGGCTACTTCGATCAGAGCGTCCTGACGCAGCGGATGACGATCATGACGGCCAACGGACCGGTGACCGGCTATACCGGGTTCAAGTCGGGACACATCGTGTCGCCGGAAGAGCGGACGCGCCTCGTGCACCAGCAGGACATGTTCATCGACATCGGCGTCAGGAGCCGGGGCGAAGCCGAGGCGCTCGGCGTGCGCCCGGGGCTGCCGATCACCTACGGCACGCGCTTCACGGCGCTGAGGGGCACGACGCGGTACCTGGCCAAGGCGTTCGACGACCGTGTCGGACTGGCCGTCGCCATAGAGGCGCTGCGGCAGCTCAAGTCGAGCGCGCATCCCAACGCCGTCGAGATGGCCGCGACCGTCCAGGAAGAGAACGGCCTCAGAGGCGCCGCCCTCGTCCAGGCCTCGACGCACCCCGACATCGTCATCAACCTGGAGATCGGCATCGCGGGCGACTTTCCGCTGCTGACCAGCCCCCAGCTCTCTCAGGAGGCGCTCGGGAAGGGACCGGGCGTGTTCGTCTTCGACGGCAGTATGATTCCCAACGCGAAGTACGTCGACTGGATCATCGACCTGGCGAAGACGCACGGCATTCCCATCCAGTTCGAATCGGTGACCGGCTACGGAGAGGACGGCGCGCAGCTCCAGAAATCGGGCTCGGGCCTCCCGGCCGTGAACCTCGGCGTGCCGACGCGCTACGGCCACAGCCAGTCGGGCGTCATCGACCGGGCCGACTTCGACAACACCGTCAAGCTCGTGGTGCAGATGATTCAGGGGCTCTCGGCGGACCGAATCAAGGCGATCGCGGGCTTCTGATCGGAGCGACGCAGGGAGCGGGCACGCGGGGTTCATCAAGGGCGACGGCGCGATCGACCCGGCCGAGGAGGACGGCCCGACGCGGCGGCGCCGCCCCCCGCCAATTGAAGGCGCGCGGCGCGTCGCCGGCGTCCGAGTCCGATCGCGAGGAAGACCGTCGTCGCGATTGCGCGGTCAGCGGACCCGCGCGGCGGCCGCCGCGAGCGCTCGGGCGGTCCAGACCGGCGCGACCGCCCTGCGGTATTCCGCCGACGCGTAGAGATCGCCGATCACGTCGTCGCCCAGGTCCGAGGACACCGCCGCGGCCGCTTCGTCGATCGCCGACTGGTTCAACGGCTTCGAGGCGAGGGCGCGCTCGACCCCGCCGGCGCGGGTCGGTCGGGGAACGAGGCCGCCGAGCACGACCGACGCCGAGGCACACGTGCCCCCGGACGCCATCAGGACGGCGGCGACGCCGATGACGGCGTAGCGCGACGCCGGATGATCGAACTTGGCGTACGCCATGCCCTGGCCGGGGCGCGCGGCGGGCACCTCGATCGCGGTCAGGATGTCGTGCTCGCCGAGCGCCGTCGTCATCATGCCGAGGAAGAACTCGTCGGCCGCGATCGTTCTCGGGCCGCCCGGGCCGATCGTCGTGAACGAGGCGCCCACGGCGGCGAGCACGGTCGGCAGGTCCGACGCGGGATCGGCGTGCGCGACGTTGCCGCCAATCGTGCCGCGATTGCGCACGGCGGGGTCGCCGACGCGCGCAGCCGCGTCCGCCAGCGCGGGGCAGTGCCCGGCGAGCACGGACGATCGGGCGAGCTCGGCGTGCGTGGTGAGCGCGCCGATCCGGACGCGTCCGTCGGCGAGTGCGATCCCGCGGAGCTCCTCGAGACGTCCGATGTCCACGACCGCCGACGGCGCGGCGAGCCGCAGCTTGAGGAGGGGGATGAGGCTGTGTCCCCCGGCGAGGATCTTCGCGCCGGGGTGCGTCCTGAGCAGGTCGCCGGCCTCGGCGAGCGATCCGGCGCGGTAATAGTCGAATTCGGCGGCGTACATGTCGGGCTCCTATCCCTTGCGCGCGGAGCGGATCGCGCGCCAGACGCGCTCGGGCGTCATCGGCATCCTCAGCGTCTCGACGCCGAGCGGCGCGAGCGCGTCGAGCACCGCGTTGTAGACCGCGGCGGTGGACGCAATGGTCCCCGCCTCGCCGATGCCCTTGACGCCGAGCGGCTGGTGCGGGGATGGCGTGACCGTCGAAATCACCTCGAGGTCCGGCAGCCTGTCCGCGCGGGGCAGCGCGTAGTCGAGCATCGATCCCGTCACGAGCTGACCGGCCTCGTCGTACACCGCCTCTTCCCAGAGCGCCTGCCCGATCCCCTGCACGACACCGCCGTGCACCTGTCCCTCGACGATGATCGGGTTGATCTGCGGACCGCAGTCGTCGAGCGCCACGTACCGGGTCAGCGCCACGCGTCCCGTGTCCGGCTCGATCTCGACGACGGCGAGGTGGGATCCGAAGGGATAGGTGAAGTTCGGCGGATCGTAGAACATGGACGCCTCGAGACCCGCCTCGACGCCGGCCGGCATGTTCCACGCGACGTGCGCCATCAGCGCGATCTCCTGGAAGGTCTTGCCCCTGTCGGGCGACCCCTTCACGAAGAAGCGGCCGTCGGCGTAGTCCATGTCCTCGACGGCCGCTTCGAGCAGATGGGCCGCGATCACCTTCGCTTTCTCCTTGACCTTGCGCGTCGCCAGCGCGAGCGCGGCGCCGCCGACGGCGGTCGTGCGGCTGCCGTACGTCCCCCAGCCCATCGGCGTCAGGTCGGTATCGCCGTGGAACACCTTCACGTCGTCGACGGCCACGCCGACCTCGCTGGCGACGATCTGCGCGAAGGTCGTCTCCTCGCCCTGACCGTGGGGCGACGCGCCGATGAAGACGTGCACCTTGCCGGTGGGATGCACGCGGACGATGGCGCTCTCCCACAGGCCGCCCTGAAAGCCGACGGCGCCGGCGACCTGCGAGGGGCCCAGACCGCAGATTTCCACGTAACTGGCGATCCCGATCCCGACGTACCGCCCCTGCCCGCGGGCCTCGGCCTGCTTGCGCCGCAGATCGCGATATCCGACGTGGTCGAGCAGTTTCCGGAGGCCGCCCGGGTAGTCGCCGCTGTCGTACTCGAGGCCGGTCACGACGAGGTGGCCGTTCTCGAAGCGCGGGATCATGTTCTTCAGCCGGACATCGGACGGGTCCATCTTCACGGCCGCGGCGAGTTTGTCCACCATCCGCTCGACCATGAACGTCGCTTCGGGGCGGCCGGCGCCGCGATAGGCCTCGACCGGCGTCGTGTTGGTGTAGATGCCGTGCACGTCCTCCTTGATCGCGGGGATGTCGTACACGCCGGACAGCATCAGGCCGTGCAGGATGGTCGGGATCCCGGGCGCCGCCGTCGACAGATACGCGCCCATGCCGGACCACGAGGTCGCGCGCAGGGCGAGGATCCGTCCGTCCCTGGTCGCCGCCAGCTCGACGTCCTGCACGTGATTGCGCCCGTGCGTCGTCGCCAGATAGTTCTCGCTGCGCGTTTCGGTCCACTTCACCGGACGATTGAGGCGCATCGCGCAGAACGCGGTGACGAAGTCGGCGGGATACGCGGCGATCTTGCTGCCGAAGCCGCCGCCGACTTCGGGCGCGATCACCCGCACCTGGCCCTCGGGCACGCCGGTGACGACCGAGCAGAGGAAGCGCAGGATGTGCGGGTTCTGCGTCGTGTTCCACAGCGTCAGCTCGCCCGACGGCCTGCTCCACTGCGCGAGCGCGGCGCGCGGTTCCATGGCGTTGGGAATGAGCCGCTGCTGGACGATGCGCTCGCGAAGGACGAGATCGGCCCGGGCGAACGCGCCCTCGACGTCGCCTCCCGAAAGCGTCCAGTGAAACGCCTCGTTGCCTGCGACTTCCGCGTGCAGTTGGGGGGCGCCGGGCCCGGCGGCGAGCTCGGGATCGGTGACGGCCGGCAGCGGCTCGTACTCGACGTCCACGAGCTCGAGCGCGTCGTACGCCTGGAACGCGGTCTCGGCAACGACGACGGCGACGATGTCACCGACGTAGCGCACGACCTCGCGAGCGATCGCGGGATAGCGCGCGACCTTGAGATTCGCGTTCGGCAGCAGCCACGCGCACGGCACGGGCTTGAGCGCGTCGATGTCGACGCCGGTGAAGATCGCGACGACGCCGGGCGACGCCGTTGCGCGGCTCGTGTCGATCCGGACGATGCGCGCGTGGGCGTGAAGGCTGCGGAGCATGGCCGCGTGCGCCATGCCGGGCAGCGCGAGATCGTCGGTGTAGGTGGCGGTGCCGGTGATGAGCCGCGGATCCTCGCGGCGTCGAATGCCTGATCCGAATGCGGTGCCCGCCATGGCTCACTTCCCCGCCATCGCGGCCGCGGCGGCGCGCGCGGCGCGGACGATGTTCTGATAGCCGGTGCAGCGGCACATGTTCCCCTCGAGGCCGTGGCGGATCTGCTCGTCGCTCGGCGAGGGCGTCACGCGCAGGAGCTCGTGCGCAGCGAGCAGCATGCCCGGCGTGCAGAAGCCGCACTGCAGGCCGTGCGTGTCCCAGAAGGCTTCCTGGAGCGGATGAAGGACGCCGTCGCGCGCAAGGCCTTCGACGGTCGTCACGGACTGGCCGTCGGCCTGCACTGCGAGGCAGGTGCACGACTTGACCGCGACGCCGTCGAGCAGCACCGTGCACGCGCCGCACTGACTCGTATCGCAGCCGATCTTGGTGCCTGTCAGTCCGCCGGCCGAGCGGATGAACTGGACGAGCAACTCGCGCGGCTCGACGTCGCGCTCCAAGCGACGGCCATTCACCGTGATGCGAACGGACACTCTCATGCCGACCTCCAGACCGACGGGCAGTGACACGCGACGGGCGTGGACTATATTCTGCCTGCCGAACACGCGCGTCCAGTCCAGAAACGACGCGCTGGACGCCTGCCGCCACGGATCGACGCGCGTGGGGCTGCTAACCGGCTCCTCAGAGCGAGTTTATCGGAATCGCACGGACCGCCGGCTCGGCGGACGCGCGCCGTGCCCGGCGGGCGAGGACGCGGACGGCGCCGCATCCAGACGACCTGCGAGAGGAAGGCCGCGAATCCGGCGACAACCGTCAGCGCGAAGATTCCGACCCGCGCGCTGCGGATCAGGAGCGCCACGAAGAGTCCCGACACGCCGGCTTGAAGCAGGATGGCGCTCATCCAGAGGCGCCGCCCGTCGGGCATCGCCGCCGGCAGGACCATTGGCAGCAGCCGGCCGGAATCCACATGCGCAGCGCGATCGGTCCGACGATGTAGAGCGAGCCAAGAATGGCCGAGGTAATCCATCCCAACGTCACGAGGTGCACGATCGCCAGCTGCGGGAGTGATAGAAGAACCCTGACACTCCGCGGGGATCGAGCGCGACCGCCAGGCATGCCGCGGCGAGTGCGACGTGCGCGACGCCGAAGGAGAGGACCGGTAGCAGGCGTGGCGGCCGTTGCGTGCGCGGGGCCCCAGGCCGCGGCGTCACACCGAGCCGCCGGGGTTCAGCTCGGCGGCCATCCGATCCCGGCGTGCCCAGAGTGGATAGTCGATCCCCGCCAGACGGTTGATCGCGATCGCCTGCAGCGTCAGGACGGCCACGGCAATCTCAACGACGAGGAGATGAAAGGGCTTCGTCACGATTCCCAGCGAGATGATCAGGGTGGTGGCGCCAGCCGGCGGGTGCGTTGCCTTCAGGAGAATCATCAGCGCGCCGGTCGAAGCCAGCGACAGGGCCGCGGCGCCGACGCGCGCGGCTGAAACGCCGGTGGCCATGGCCGGAGGTGCGTGGTGCAGACCGAACAGCCAGAGGGAGCCGTACCCGCACAAGATGCCGAGCGCGTGGCCGTAGATCGTGTGCCGCGGGCTCGCGGCCGGCGCCCGCGGCGTGAAGAAGAAGAGGAAGGCGGTCGGGCCGAGCGAGGGAAACACGAAGGGCGTGCCCGATACCATCGCGACCGCCGCCAGCAGGGCGATCGTAATGAATCCGTTCAGGAACATGAAGAGCGCCCAGACGTGGCGCTCGGAATACCGCGTCAGGAGGTGCGCGACCTGGAGCCTCGCCATGAGGCTCCGAGCCACCTCTGGCTCGTGCAACACCAGTGGCCGGCGCGGGGCCGCGCGGTCAGCCACGCCGGCTCCAGTGGCGCAGCCGCGCGTCGAACGACACCACGTACCAGAGCAGGCCGCCGCTCAACGCGAAGAGCGCGGCCGACCCGATCGCCGTCGGCACGAGCACGCCGGTCTGCCGCGCCATCAGCGCATCGACGGCCGCAGCCACCAGCCACAACTGGATGACGACCAGCAGCGCGATCAGGACGAGCACGGCGGAGAACAGCGTCGACCCCTGCTGGCGCGTTTCCATGTCAGACCACGATTCCGGTCGCCACCAGGTCGGCGCCGCGTTGCTCGACCAGGATGCGGGGCAGTCGCCGGATCGGAGGCCCGGCCAGCGGCCGTCCGTCGGTCACGGAAAAGGATCCCTTGTGGCAGGGGCACGCCAGCACCTGCTCATCAGGCCGATGCACGACGGCACACGAAAGATGGGTGCACACTTGCGAGAAGGCCTCGAACGCTCCATCCGCATCGCGGACCAGGATGCACGGGTCATCGTCGGTCGGGTAGCGGAACAGGAGGGCGCCTCCCGGTGCGACGTCATCAGCGGCAGCGATTCGCCGAACGGGTGGGGCCGGCGGGTGGTTGGTCAGGCCGATGAACGCGATCAACACGTTGACGCCTGCCAGCAGCCCCGAGCCGAGCGTGAGGAACTTCGCCAGCTCCCGCCGGGTCATATAGTGGTCTTCGTCCCACCGTGTGGGGAAGTCTTCGCGCCAGCGCGGTCGGTCGGCCATTACCGGACCTCCAGCAGGGTCGCCACGTCGTACGGATCGGACGGCGTCTGCGACCGTTGGCGCAGCGAGTCGAGTGGAATGACCGCGACGTCGACGTGCGCCACGTCGGTCGGCACGAGCACGTACACCTTGGTGCGAACGTGCTGGTCGCCGAATCGCCAGTCGTTGACGGCGCGCCCCTGGCGCGTGGTCATGATGTCCTCGAGCGGCGCGAAGGCCAGCGCGCCAGACGGGCACACCGTTGCGCACATCGGACGCCGGCCGGAGCTCGTGCGGTCATAGCACATGTCGCACTTCATCATCTGGTCGACCTCGGCGTCGTACTTCGGCACGCCGAACGGACAGGCGAGCACGCAATTCGAGCAGCCGATGCACCGCGGCTTGAGCGAGCTCTGGACCACGCCCTCGGCCGTCTGCTTGATGGCGTCGGCGGGACAGACCTGCGCGCAGATCGGGTCTTCGCAGTGCATGCACACCTGCGGAGCCGTCTGCACGCTCTCGCGCCGCTCGATCGTCTCGAGGTGGATGAGCGATCGGCCGCGGTGTGTGTCGCACTCCTCGCACGCCTGGACGCAGGCCTGACACCCGATGCAGCGCGAGTAGTCGATGAAGAAGGCGAGCTCGCTCACCGGACGCCTCCGGCCGCGGGCTCGAGCGCGGCGATGTCGCCGGCCGGGGCCGGCGCCTTCGAGACACGCACGGCGCAGATCTTGAACTCGGGAATCTTGGAGACCGGATCGATGGCGCGGATGGTGCAGGTGTTGGCCGAGCGGTCGATCGGCCAGTGGTACGGCACGAACACGGTGTCGGGCCGGATCGTCTTCACCAGCTGCGCGCGGACGACGATCGCGCCGCGGCGGCTCTCGACCTTGACGAAGTCGCCGTCCGCGATGCCGAGCGAGCCGGCGAGCCGCGGATGGATCTCGCAGCGGGGCTGCGGATACTGGTCCACGAGCGCACCGATGCGGCGCGTCTGGGTGCCGGACAGATACTGCGACACCACGCGTCCCGTCGTCAGCACGATCGGATAGTCCGCGTCGGGTTCCTCCGCGGCCGGCCGCCAGTCCGCCGGCTGGAAGTGCGCCTTGCCGTCAGGGTGGCCGAACCGCCCGTCCTCGTACAGACGCGGCGTGCCGGGATGATCGGTCGAGGGACAGGGCCAGAAGACGCCCATCTCGCGGTCGATCCGTTCCCAGGTGATGCCGGCGTAGTCGGCGATGCCGCCCTTCGACGCGACGCGCAGCTCCTCGAAGATCTCGCGGGTGGACTGGTAGGCGAACTTGTCGCCGGCGCCGAGCCGACGCGCGAGATCGCAGATGATCCGCCAGTCTTCGCGAGCCCCCTCGGGAGGACGAACGACCTGCCGGTGATGGATCACCCGGCCTTCGACGTTCGTCGTCGTGCCCTCGTCTTCCTCCATCAGCGAGCCCGGAAGGACGAGATCGGCGTAGCGCGCCGTCTCCGACATGAAAAAGTCGATGACCGTGAAGAACTCGAGCCGCCCGAGCGCCTCGCGGATGAAGTCGCCGTCGGGCAGCGAGACGGCCGGATTGAAGCAGAGCAGCAGCAGCCCTTTGATGCGGCCGTCGTGAATCGCCTCGAGCAGCGGCACGGCCGACAGTCCGGTGTGCGGAATCGTGGACTCCTCGACGCCCCACACGCCGGCAATGTACTCACGATGGGCCGTGTTCTCGAGGTCCCGCGCGCCCGGAAGCTGGTCGCACTTCTGGCCCTGTTCGCGCGCGCCCTGGCCGTTGCCCTGGCCGGTGATCATCGCGTAGCCGCAGCCTTCGCGTCCGATGCGGCCGGTGGCCACGACCAGGTTGATCGCCGCCATGCAGTTCTCGACGCCCTTGGAATGATGCTCGATGCCCCGGGCGTGCAGCAGGAAGCTCGTGTCGGCCGGGCCCCACAGTTCGGCCGCGCGCACGATCATCGACGCCGGCACGCCTGCGATCGCCGCCGCGTGCTCCGGCCCATAGCGCTCGACGATCGCCTCCACCGCCTCCCAGCCGACCGTGTGCGCCGCGATGAACTCGCGATCGATCCAGCCGCGCTCGACCATCACGTGCAGCATGCCGTAGAAGACGCCGATGTCGCCGCCGGGGCGGACCGGTATGAAGAGATCGGCGGTGCGTGCGATCGGCGTCATCCGCGGATCGAGGACCATCAGCTTCGCGCCGTTCTCGCGCGCCTGCCAGAGATAGTCGGTGGTGATCGGAGCGCACTCGGCGATGTTCGCGCCGGCGACGAGAATGACCTGCGCCTTCGGGATGTCGCTCCAGGGGTTGGCGCTCCGGTCGATGCCGAGGATCTTCTTCGAGGCGGCGGCCGCCGAGACCATGCAGAGCCGACCGTT
The DNA here is from genome assembly GCA_963840225.1 of uncultured Acidobacteriota bacterium. Lineage (GTDB taxonomy): Bacteria > Acidobacteriota > Vicinamibacteria > Vicinamibacterales > CAVVIG01 > JBLMXQ01. Next base: position 843,122 of record CAWIYH010000001.1, on the reverse strand, counting down.
GTAGTCGATGTTGGCCGTTCGCACGGCGACGCGCGCGAACTTGCCCATCAGGTACGCCTTCTCGTTGGTCAGCGAGGCGCCGGTCAGGATCGCAAAGGCGTCGCGCCCGTACGCGGCCTGGATCCGCTGGATCTCGCGCGCCACGCGGTCGAGCGCCGGGTTCCAGCCGATCGGACCGAAGCCGCGGCCCTCGTCGCGGGCGAGCGGCGTGAGCAGCCGATCCGGGTGCTCGTCCTGCATGTACCGCTTCACGCCCTTCGGACAGAGCTTCCCTTTGTTGAAGGGAAACGCCTCCCACGGCTCGAAGCCGACGACCTTCTCGTTCTTCACCTTGAGCTGGATGCCGCACTGCTGCCCGCAGAAGCAGCAGTGCGTCGGCACGATCCGGTCCGGATCGCCGCGCGTCGCCCAGCCGCCCGCCGGCTGTCGGTTGGCGTGCGGACCGAATTGGGAGACGAGCGTCGGGATCGGGGCTGGCAGTCTGGCCATTACGCGCCGCGCCTCCACAGCAGGTCCTGCGTCACCGCGAGGTTCTTCCGGCGGCACGCCGGGCAGACGTCCTGGTAGTGCGCGCTCGTCCTGTCCGGCATCGTCGTCCGCACCGCCTCGTAGTGGATGCCCAGTTCGCGCTCGACCTGCTTGAGATCCTGGATGTGCATGCGCGAGGCGAACGCCTCGCCGCAGCGCGCGCAGCGGGCCGGCTCGCCGGCCACGCCCGCTTCCCGGTAGAAGGACACGCCGAGCTGCGCGGGCCGCTGGAAGATGTGGAAGAACTTGCCGAACGGCAGATACAAGAGCGTGAAGATCACCGTGACGGCATGGAGCTGCGACAGAAACACGAAGTGGAGCCCGCCCATCAGGTGGGTCGAGACCGTCAGGAACAGGCCGGTGATCGACACGGCGAACAGCATCACGAGCGGCAGTAGGTCGGCACCGAACTGCTGAACCGCCAGCGCGCCGCGATCTCGGCCGCGCCGCCACATCGCCAGCGACACGCCCACGATCACCAGCACCGCCGAGATGTCGAGCACGTTGAAGACCAGCGGCGCGATCGGGCTGTCCAGACCGAACCGGAAGACGCGCAGGCCGAACACGAAGGCCTGGTAGTGGTCCATCGCGGCCCCGGCCGTCTCGAAGCGAATCCAGCCGAACGAGAGCGGGAACGTGACCGCCGCAGCCAGGAGGCAGCCCCAGAAGATGCACCAGTGCGCGGCCCATCGGAGCGGCGACCGCTTCTCGATGAACCGCTGCGCGACGATGTTCGTCGCGAAGAGCGCGGCCAGGCGCCAGACGTTCCGTCCGATGCGTGACGGGGTGAGGAACAGCCGCCAGCCGCGTCGCCAATAGAGGCGCGTCGGCGGCTTCGTCAGCCACATGGCGTAGCGGTAGCCAAGACCGAACGCGGCAAACACGCTGGCGCCGGCGTAGGGAACCAGCGCCGCGTCGAAGTCCCGCAGCCGACGGCTGCCGAAATAGATCCCGGCGATGACGAGCGCGGCAATGAACAGGCCCCACGCGGTCGCGCGAGCGACATCGACGCGCGGGGCGGCTGACATGGGCCGCAGAATGGGCGAGGGCGGGCTGGCAAGGCTCATGACGCGACGCTCACTGCGCCCCGGGCCACCATGTCGCGGCCGATCTCGATGAGCCGGCCAGAGAGGAACCCAGAAATCATGTATTCAGAATACATGTTTCGAGGCTGCGAGCCATGTTGGGGCGACATGCTGGAGTCGACGCCCGGCCCGTTCGGAATCGCCCTGAAACTGGAAGAGGATCGCGTCGGGGTCGTGCTGTTCGGTGACTCCACGCACATCGCAGAGCGGCTTGTCGAGGCGCTCAAGCAGCGCCAGTTCGAGCCGTTGTCGATCGAAGAGCAGATCGTGATATTCTACGCGGGCACCCGTGGGTTTCTCGACACCCATGCTTTCCGGCGGGCGCTGTTCTGCACCGGTGAGGAGCCCAGGCGATGCACATCGACGTGCAGATCGAAGGCGTATCCGACCGAAGAATAGCGGACGCGATTCGAGCACGGATTCGACGGGTCGGTCGCACCATCACCTCGCCCGGCGAGTGGCGCATCACGGTATCCCCGTCAGAAACGCGCGGCCAGTGGGACCTCGGCGTGCAGGAGCCCTCGGGGCGGCACTTTGTCTCGTTCACCGAAGCCGTCGACCGCTTGCCGGATCTTGTCGAGGAAAAGCTCCGCGAGTTCCTGAACGACTGACCCGCGAGGACGCGGGCGCCCGACGGTCAGCGACCAGTCTCGAGACGACCGGGTCTTCGACGACAGCGTCACCGACCTGGCCGGCCGGGCGACGCGCCGCCCGACAGGCGTGAAAGCGGCGGAGCCCGGCGAATCCGTCTGCGCACGCTGTGCAATCCGGGACAGCACCTGTCGTCTCCATCGAAGACACTTGTGATTGGGACAAGGGCAAAGGGCCCGCGGGGCGAGAACGTCAAGGTCGTCCAGGGAGAGAATTGTGGACGTCTCGGAGCTTCAGGCCAAAGCGATCATTGCGGCCGCGCTGATCGCCAGCCACGCGGTCCAGATTCCGGCCATCCCGAAGGGCGGTGAGGTGGCCATCGACCCCGCCGCGAACGGGCTCCGCGACCTCACCGACTACGTGTACCGAGCGATCACGCGCGACAAGGCCTGATCACACGATTGTCGGCCCTCAGGCCTCGGGATCCCTGAAACTCTTCACGAGCGTTCTCCTTCCGCTCTGAGGACTCTCCTCGTACCACACCGAACGCCCCTGTTCCTTCGCCAACACGAGCGCCACCTCCTCGGCTTCTCCGTAGTTCTCGTGTTCTGCACCCTGGTCGGTATGCCCCGGGTAGGTGACCGCGTAGATCTGTTTGACGGCGTGCGTCGACGCATGCTCGCCAAACCGGCGGCGAATGATGATGTCGTCGTGTCGTGGCTGGGTCGGTGCCATTGCGCTGCTCCTGTTCGTGATCATCTTGCCGTCACAGTCTTCGCGCCACGCGGACGCCCTCGTCACTTGGGAACCGCCGGTCCGGCCTGCCGGACAGGCCGGAGGCGGCACCCTGCGCCGGCGTGGCTCACCGGCCGTCGAAGTAGTCGACGACGAGCTCGGCCAGCCGGCCGATCCTGTCCTCCGCCTCGCCGTACGAGCCGGTGATGCCGTTGCTGAAGAAGGCGACCACAATCGGACCGGTGTGGGCGTAGAGGATGCCGACGTCGTTCGCGATGTTTCCGGCATCGCCGGTCTTGTGGCCCACCGGCACCTGGACGAAGTGGGGGAGGCGCCTGGATCCGGCGAGCTGGCGCCGCAGGAAGGTCCGCATCGTGTCGCAGGCGGCCTTCGAGGCGGCGGTCCCGGACTCGATGCCTTCCAGCATGCGGCCGGCCTCGCGCGGGCTCATGTCGCCGAGCCAGATGGTCCGATCCTCGACCATCAGCCGACGCTGATCGGCGGCGCGTCTGCGGCGGATCTCGGGGTCGCGGACGATCTCGACCCACCGGGCGCGCTCGCCGACGAAGAGCGGGCGGTATCGCTCGAACAACGGGTTGTCCGACGCCGCGTACTGCAGGCCGGTCGTCTCCTCGGCGGTGATGTCCGCCAGCCGTGGGTCCAGCCGCGCGAGCAGCTTGCGCCGGTACTCGTACCCGCGGTTGACCATCCGCATCCGATAGCCCGATGCCGCGAGCCATTCGTTGAGCGCCGCGACGCCGCCCACTTTCGTCGTCATGATGTCGGTGGCCGTGTTGTCGCTGGTGATCACCATGTCGAGGAGGAGGTCGCGGACCGTCGGCGCCAGGCCCACGTCGTGGTACTGCAGCACGCCGGTGCCGTCGCGCAGGTCGGCGCGGGTCAGCTGGACGCGCTCGTCCAGGCGGAGCGTGCCTGCATCGGCGAGCTGAAACGCCCGCACCAGGATGGGCAGCTTGATCACGCTCTGGCTGTTGAAGGCATCGTCGGCGCGGACCGCCGCCTCCTGGCCGCTCGACAGGTGCTTGACGTACACGCCGGTATGGGCTGGAAACCGGGCGAGCTGCGCCTCGAGCGCGCGCGCCAGGCTGCCGCCCTCGGGCTGGCCGGCATCAAGGGGCCGCAGCGCCAGGATCGCCACGGCGGCGACGAGCATCGCCGGTCGTCTGATCGCAGTCATCCGTCACCTCCGAAGCCTCGTAGTGTCCCACGCCTGGATGGACGGCCGCGAGCACGATCGTGACGGGTCGCCGGCAGCGACGCACGTCGGGGACGGAGCGGGCGTCGGTTCAATCAACCGGGAGGGGGATCGCCGAGCTCCGGGTAGTGGGTCTTCCAGCACGAGGGGCAGAAGGCGTGCGAGAACTGGGCGTCGGAGCGCTCGGAGATGAATGCCTCCAGGCGCTCCCACTCGCCCGACGCGTTCCGAATCCGCTTGCAGAACGCGCAGATGGGCAGCAGTCCTTCCAGCGTCTGCACACGGCGAGCGAGTGCCCGCTCGTGCTCCGAGAGCCGCGCGAGCCAGAGCGCCATGGCGATGACCACGGCCTCGCGCATCGTCGTCGCCGCGAGGAGTCGGGCTGTCGAGCCGGGTTGTTTCCACACCGCCACCAGGAACACGACGTGAACCAGCGGCACGACGACCGCCAGCGACACGGCAGCCCAGCGGCCCGAATACCACGCGGCCACGGTCACGGGAATGACGTAGATGACCGGGAACTCGGTCTTGGGGCCCGTCAGGAAATCGACCCAGATCCACAATCCCGCGATGCAGACCCACCAGAGTGGGTGTAGCCGGCCATGCGGCAACAGCCACCACGGTTGTCCGACGGCTTGTTGGTCCATCGCACGTCCGCCCGGCGTCAGTGGACTGGACGCCGGCACCGGCCCTCACCACGGGAGCCGCGGGCGCCAGCCGGTGGTTGGTCGCCTATCGCGTCGGCCGCCCCGCGTCCGCGGCCGCATCGTGGGTGGCCATCACGCCACCGAACCTCGATGCGCGACAGGTCCGTCAGTGTGTCCAAAGAGCAGCAGCGACACCGCCTCCAGCAACCCGTCGACCGTGACGGGCTTCTCGAGGAACGCTTCGTGCTCCCACAACGCCTTCCGATCCTCGAACAGCCGGTCGCTGTAGCCGGTGAAGTACAGCACCTTCACGTCCGGGTCGCGCTGCCGCAGCCGACGCCCGAGTTCGTCGCCGCGCATCTGCGGCATCATCACGTCGACGACGAACAGGTCGAAGGGGCGCGGCTGGCCGTCCGCCAGTTTCAGGGCTTCGGGCCCATCGTAGGCGACGACGACGTCGTAGCCGGCCTCGCGAAGCGCCCGACCGGCAAACGCAAGGATGGACGCTTCGTCGTCCACGACCATGACACGCAGCGCGCGGCGTTCGGGGGCTTCAGCCACTGGGTGAGATTATCGAGGTTGTCAGACGCAGAAACAAGTATCGGGGCACGTCTCGATCCAGTTCCGTCCGAGCAGCTCGGCCTCGGTCCACCCCATCCAGCTGCGACCCGTCATCTCGCGGGGCACGCGGTCCATGACGCCCGGATCGCCGAGCGCACCAGAGCGGCCGGCGAAACGGCAGGCGTCGGCGGGCGGCCGTTCTCCTCATCAGTCGAATCGGTCCGGCGTGCCGGCGGATTCGCCGGCACGGTCGCCGTATTGCCGACGTCGGATGGCGGCGGCCGCGCGCTCGATGTCCACCTGTGACACACCGAGCTGTTCAATGGCTTCTCGCGTCATCTGGATTGCGCCTTCGAACTCCGGCGAGATCACTTCCTGGACGCCAAGCCCGCGCAGGTCCCGTACCGCCGCCGGACCGGCGGCCCGTGCGACGATGGTCAGATTCTCCCGGAGATGTCGCGCCGTACGAACGATGGCGCGGACATCGGGATACGCCGGAACCGTCACGATCAGCGCGCTGGCGCGTCCGAGGCCCGCCGCCTCGAGCACCACCGCCTGGCTGGCGTCGCCGTAGATCACGGCTCGTCCTGGCGCGCGTGCCTGTTCCACACGGCGGACATCGAGCTCGACCAGCACGCAGGGGAGCCCGAGCTCGGCCAGCGCACCAGCGACGGTTCGTCCCACGCGGCCGGCTCCGGCGACGACCACGTGGTTCGAGAAGCCGGTGTCGGGAATGTTCAACACCTGCAGCGCCTCGGGGCTCCTTCGCCGCGCGACGCGCTCGTACAGCCACGGCGTCAGTCCAGAGATTGCTGGTGTCAAGGCCATGGTCGCGACCGCGGTGTTCAACACGAGCGCGTAGAGATCGTCGGTGATCGCGCCGACCGTCACGCCCACACGCGCCAGGACGAACGCAAACTCGCCGACCTGGAACAGTGTCAGCCCCACTGCCAGGGGGGTGACGCGCCGGTACCCGAACGCGCGAACGACGGCGGCGAGGATCGCCGCCTTTCCGAGCATGACCACCGCGACCACGACGAGCAGGGTGTCGATCCGCCGCCACACGAGCGCGGGGTCGAGCAGCATGCCGACCGACACGAAGAACAGCATCCCGAACAGGTCGCGCAGCGGAATCACGTCGCTGAGCGCCTGGTGCGCGTACTCGGACTCGTTGACCACGAGACCCGCGATGAACGCGCCCAGCGCGAGCGAGAGGCCGAACGACCATGCCGCGTATCCGACGCCGAGGGCGACGGTCGTTGTCGCGATGAGGAAGAGCTCCCGGGAATTCCACCGCGCGACTCCCCGCATCAGGCGCGGGACGACGCGCGTCGCCACGACGACCGTGAGACCGAGCAGCAGGAGTGCCCGTGCGGTGGCGAGCACGACCCGGAGGGGGCCGCCGGCCGGTCGGCTCAGCTCCGGCAGGACGATCATCAACGGCACCACGGCGAGGTCCTGGACGACCAGCATGCCGAGCATGACGCGGCTCGACAAGGTGCCCACCCGGCCCTGAGCCTGCAGCGTCTTGAGCGCGACCATGGTGCTCGACAACGCGATGAGCGCACCGAACCAGATGGCCGGCCGCCACGACCACCCCAGCGCCTCCGCGAGGCCGACGCCCACTGCGATCGTGAGGACGAGCTGGATGGCCGCCCCGCCGACGGCCACGGCGCGAACGGGAGCGAGCTGTCGAAACGAGACTTCGAGCCCGAGCGAGAACAACAGCAGCGCGACGCCGATCTCGGCCAGCTGCTCGACGCTCTCGACATGCGCCACGGTGAAGCCGCCGGTGAAGGGGCCCACTACAACGCCGGCGACGATGTAGCCGACGATGAGTGGCTGGCGGAGTCGCTGCGCGAGGAGGCCGCCGGCGAGCGCGGCCACGAGCACGAGCGTCAGGTCGGCAATCAGCTCCATGGGTGAGGAGCAGCGTACCGCAGCCTCGACTCCCTGATATCCTGACTTCGCCCGGGAGGCGCCTACCTGACGGATCAAGCGGCGGCGATGCTTCGCGGCCAGATTGCCGACATCATCGTCGGATCGATATTCGTGTTCGTCGGAGTGGCGACCTGCTCGATGGCGGCGTTTCGCCGCGGACGCGGCGTCCGCATGTTCGTCTGGCTGGGAATCTGGAGCGCGATGTACGGCGCCGTGGATCTGGATCGCTCGCCGGCCGTCATGGCGGCCCTGCCGCGCTGGCTTCGGATTGGCGCCCCGTACGCGGACACCGCCATGACGTATCTGCTCGTCGTCGCCGGCTCGCTCTCGTTTCTCGAGCTGAGCCGGGGCAGGCTGCGTCTGCTCATTCAGGCGGCGGCCGGCCTCGGGCTCGCCATTGCGGCCGGCGCCGTCCTGCTGATGGTGTCCGCGGGGTCGAGCGGCGCGCTGATGCCGTACAACAGCCTGCTGGCGACCGCCATGCTCCTGGTGCTGGTGGTGGTGGTGGCGGTGCCCCGGTTGTCCGCCAGGTACCTGGCGCTGCAGGATCGCCGCGTTCTGGCCGTGGGCACGCTCGTCTTCGCCGTCGAAGCCCTGCTCGTCAACGTCGCGCGCCCGCTGCGCGTCCAGGTGCCGCCGATCCTCGACCAGCTCGGCTTCGGCGCCCTGCTGTTCTCTTTCGGCTATGTCGCGCTGCAGCTCGCCTTCACGAACGAGCGACGGCTGCTCGCCGTCGAGAACGAGCTCGAAATCGCCCGCAAGATGCAGTTGGCGATCCTGCCTGGCGACGTCCCGCAGGTCCGGCATCTGCGGATGAGCGCCGCGTATCGCCCCATGACCGCCGTCGCGGGCGATTTCTACGAGTTCGTGCCGATCGATCAGATGCGGGTCGGCATCCTCGTGGCCGACGTGGCGGGGCACGGCGTGGGGGCCGCCCTGATTGCGTCGATGATCAAGGTCGCGATGCAGTCCGTCGTGTCCTGCGCGGAAGACCCGGGAGCCGTCCTGCGCGGCTTGAACCGCGTCCTCTCAGGCCAGCTGCGCGGTCAACTCGTCTCCGCGGGCTACCTGTGGGTCGATACGGAGCACCGGACGGCCCGGTATTCTGCGGCCGGGCATCCGCCGCTCCTGCGCTGGCGCCAGGGCAGCCTCGAGCGCATCGAGAGCAACGGCCTTCTGTTCGGCATGCTCGAGGAGTGCGACTATCCCGTGCGCGCCCTGACGATCCAGCCGGGCGACCGGGTCCTGCTCTACAGCGACGGCGTCATCGAATCCGAGAATGGCCACGGTGAGTTCTTCGGCGACGCCCGGCTCGAGGAGGTCGTTCGGCGCACCGAGGGACGTCCGCCTTCCGCCTGCTCGGACGTGCTGCTCGCCGAGATCGACCGCTGGCGCGCGCCCTCCGTTCCTCAGCAGGACGACATCACGCTCGTGATCGTCGACTTCGATTGATCCGTGCCGGTCCGACGGACGACAATGGACGGGGGCATGTGAGGATTCTTCTCTTCAGCGGCAAAGGTGGCGTCGGCAAGACGACGCTGGCGGCCGCCACCGGCCTGCGGCTCGCGCACCTCGGACGCCGCACGCTCGTCATGAGCGTCGATCCCGCGCACAGCCTCGCCGACTCGTTCGACCTCGGCGTCGACCTGTTCAGCAGCCGGACATCGGTCCCCTATCGGGTCAGTGACCGCCTCGAGCTGCAGGAAGTCAACATCCAGGCCGAGCTCGGGCGCCACTGGGCCGAGGTCTCCGCGTATCTCGCCTCGGTCCTTCGGACGACCGGCGTCAGCGAGATCGAAGCGCAGGAGCTGGCGATCCTTCCCGGCATGGAAGAGCTCAGCGCGCTGATGTACGTGAACGAGTACGCACGCGATGATCGGTACGACGTCATCGTCATCGACTGCGCGCCGACGGCCGAGAGCATCCGCTTCGTCAGCATGCCGGGCACGCTCGACTGGTACATCAAACACATCTTCCCGACGCAGCGGGCGGTGCTCAAGGCCGTGCGGCCGATTGCGAACCGCGTGTCGCCGATCGAGCTCCCGCCCGATCGCTACTTCGGCAACATCCTCGACCTGTACCGCAAGCTCGAGGGCTCCGACGACCTGCTGGCGGACGCCGCAATCACCAGCGTGCGCCTGGTGACGAACCCCGAGAAGATGGTCGTGCGCGAGACGCAGCGCGCCTTCGTGTATTTCTCACTCCACGGGCTGACCGTCGATCGCATCATCGTCAACCGGGTGCTGCCGCCCGATGTGCGCGACCATTTCTTCTCGGAGTGGCACCGATCCCAGGAGCAGGCCCTCGCGGAGGTCGAGGAGTATTTCGCGCCGGTCCCCGTCATGCGCGTGCCGCTGTCGTCGCACGAGGTCGTCGGACGCAGGCGCCTCGCCCGCCTGGCCGACGTCCTGTACCCGGCGGGCGAAGATCCGTCGGCCACGACCCGGGTCGAACGTCCGTACACGTTCGCGACGGAGAACGGGCGCCATGTCGTCCGCCTGCGCGTGCCCTTTGCCTCGAAGGGCGACCTCGGCCTCTTCAAGAAGGGCGACGAGCTCGTCATCCAGATCGGCACGCTCCGCCGCCACATCGGGCTGCCCACGTCGATGGCGCGATTCGAGCCCGGGCGGGCACGGCTGGAGAACGGCATCCTGACCGTCGAATTGAAGGAGGCGTCATGAGCAAGAGGAAGCCCGCTGCGCCGCACCGACGCACCTCGGCCGACGAAGCGTACACGAGCCTGGCCGCCGACATCTGCGAACTGTTGCGTGCGCTCGCGCCTCCGGAAGAGGCGCTCGGCCACTTCCGAAGCGCGCGGCTGGAGGTCCTCAAGGGCGTGCGGGCGGTGATCGACAGCCGGATCCAACGTCTGTCCACGGACCGCCCGAGGGGCACGTCGGTGACGATCGACTGACGGGTGTCCTGGGATTCGTGCCGGGTCGCTGCGAGGCCTTTTCGGACGCGGCCGTTGCGGCCTTCAGGCACAGCGGATGCTGACGAAGAATTCAGGAAGTCTTCAGGTGACTCCCGGCCGGCCTGCGGTCAGACTTTCAGGCTATCGTGGCCATGGTGCGGAGTGCCGAGGCTCGGGTTCGGCCGGCCGGTTGCGTCCGTGCGGCGGCCATGGTGTGGTGCCTGACGGTCGCGGCCGCGGCATTCGCCCAGTCGCCCGCTCCTCGCGGAACCCTCGCCGGGGTCGTTGTCGATGAAACGGGCGCCGTGCTGCCGGCTGCCGAGGTCGAGCTGACGCAGGCGTCCGGGTCGGTCGCTCGGTCCGCCACGACCACCGACCGAGGCACGTTCGTCTTCGACTCGGTGCCGCCAGGCCGGTACATCCTGCGGGTGACGCTCGGCGGATTCCAGCCGCAACGCGTGGCGATCGATGTCGGGCGGCGGGCGCTGAAGCCGCTGCGCGTCACGCTGGCGCTCGCCGCCATGCACCAGGAGGTCACCGTCACGGGCGCCACGCAGGTCACCACCAGCGCCACGGGAAATGCGGACTCGGTGTCGGTGACCCAGGGCGCGCTCGAGAGCCTGCCGATCTTCGACGACGACGCCGTCGCGACCATCTCGCAATTCCTCGACAGCGCGTCGCTCGGGACGGCCGGCGTCACGTTGCTCGTGAACGGCATGGAGGTGAACAGCCTCGACGTCAGCACCTCCGCCATCCAGCAGATCAAGATCAACGAGGACCCGTACTCCGCGGCCTTTTCCCGGCCCGGCCGCGGACGCATCAACATCATCACGAAGCCCGGCTCCGAGCAATATCACGGGTCGGCGAACGTAATCTTCCGGGACGCGCGGCTCAACGCGCGCAACGTCTTCGCCGACGTGAAGCCACCCGAGCAGCGCCGGATCGGCGACGGCTTCCTGAGCGGCCCGGTGGGCGGCAGCCGCAGCACGTCCTTCATGGCGTCGGTGAAGGACGACAGCGAGGATCGTCAGGCTATCGTCTTCGCGCTCGGACCGCAGGGCGCGATCCACGACGCCGTGTCGCAACCGTTCCGCCACCTGCTCGCCTCAGTCGGCGTCACCGACCAGCGCGGCCAGTCGACGATCTCCATTCGCCCCTCGTACGAGGAGGAAACGGACGCCGGCCGGGGCATCGGCGGCACGACGCTCGGTTCGGCGGGCACGACCTATGACCATCGGGAGATCGACCTCACTTACAACCAGCAGACGGTCATCCAGCCGACGGGTACTGAACCAGTTCCAGGTCCTCGTCGGCCACGAGCTCGAGCCGGCGACGAGCGACTCGCCTCTGCCGGGACTGGTGGTCAACGGCGCCTTCACGGGCGGCGGCGCCCAGGTGGACCTGCGCCGCACCGAGCTCCACGTCCAGCTGTCGGAAAATCTGGCGCTGACGAAGGGCCGCCACTTCGTCCAGGTCGGGTTCCAGGTGCCCGACTGGAGCCGCCGCGGGTTCTTCGACCGCAGCGGCTTCGGCGGCACCTACTATTTCTCCGACCTCGCCGCCTATGCGGCGGGCAGGCCCTATGCGTTCGTGCAGCAGCGCGGCAACGGCGACGTGGTCTGGCTGGAGAAGGTGCTGGGCTTCTACGTGAACGACGACTGGCAGCTCTCGCCCGCCGCGACGGTCTCGCTGGGCCTGCGCTACGACTGGTCCAACTACTTCCACGACCACGACAACTTCGCGCCGCGCGGGTCGTTCGCGCTCAAGCCGGGCGGGAGCGGATCGACGATCATCCGCGGCGGCGCGGGCCTCTTCTACGACAAGGTCGGTCCGTTCCCGGTGATCGACGTGCTGAACTTCCGGCCGGGCGGCCTCGAGCGGACCGTGATCGACAACCCGCCGTACCCCGATCCGTTCGCGTCGGGCCAGTCCGCCGTGGCGCCGCCGGCGAGTATCGCGCGGTTCGCGCCGGACATCCAGATCCCGTGGACGCTGCAGTACAGCGCCGGCGTCGAGCGCCAGCTGGCCAAGGCCGCAACGCTGTCGGTGATGTACTACGGGTCGGAGGGCCGGCGGTTCCTGTCGCGCGACGTCAACGCGCCGCGGCCGCCGGGCTACGACGCGCGTCCGGACCCGTCGTTCGGTCAGATTCGGCAGATCGAGTCGTCGGGGTGGCAGCGCAGCCACGCGCTGCAGGTGACCGTGCGCGGCCGGTCGGGCAGGCGGTTCAACGGTCAGGCGCAGTACACGCTGAGCCGTGCGATGAACAACGCGGACGGCGTCAACTGGTTCCCGGCCAACGACGGCGCCCCGGGGGAGGAATGGGCGCGCGCCGACTTCGATCGGCGCCACAGCATGGTCCTGCTCGGGAGCGCCACTGCCCGGCACGTCACGCTCGGCCTGGCGCTCACGCTGCGCAGCGGGTTGCCGTACAGCGAGGTGCTCGGAACCGATCCGTACCACAACGGACGCGGCGGCGCGCGGCCGCCGGGCGTCGCGCGCAACGGCCTGCAGCGCGGCGGCTACGCCGACCTCGACCTGCGGCTGTCGCGCGAGTTTCCGCTGGCGGGGAAGGGCGCGTCCGCCCGGAGCGTCACGCTCGGCCTGGACGCATTCAACGTGCTGAACCGGGTCAACTACGGGGTGTACGTCGGTACGATCACGTCGCCGCTGTTCGGACAGCCGGTCAGCGCGCATCCGGGCCGCCAGCTGCAGGTGTCCGCGCGGCTGAAGTTCTGAAAGGCTCACGGCGCGTTCCGGCCTGCGATCGACGCCATGGCCGTTCAGGTGTCTGGCCGAGGGCGGCACCGCGTACGGCAGCGCCCTCGAAGGCAACAACCCGACATCGACCTCTATCAAGTACCCGTTCCATCTGGCCCAGCAGCGGAAGGACGCGCGCCGCGACACTGCGGCCCGGCCGGGGACGGTGCCGGGCCAGTCGATTTGAACAGCAATCAATGACCGCTCCATAAGGACATCCTGACGGAAAATCCCGCGTTCGTCGGGCAGATTTCCCCATCCGGCCGCGGCCTTCCCGAGCGGCGCGCCCGCGAACATGGAGCGTCCCGGTGGCACATCTGTTGCCCCGTCCATTCCATCGGGCACCCGGCTCCTTCGACACCTGCCCGACCCTTCGTGCGCGGACTCCCGCGAGGTGGCCCATGAATATGATGCTGAGACTTGTCGTGTCCGGATTTCTCGGGGCGGCCCTGTCGTCGGTTGGACTCGGCGCCCAGGAGGCTTCCCCGCCGTCGCAATCGGCCGACGCGGCCCACGCGCTGACCGCACTGCTCGACGCGCAGGGCCTCCAGGCTTTCGCGGCGGGCGATCCAGCCAGTCCCGGCCGATTCGTCGCGGCGCTGTACGTCAAGGGCGCCGAACTCCTCGTGGTGAGCGGCACCTATCCCGTCCCGTCGGCCCTCGAGAAGCGTCTGAAGGAGAATCAATACCGGGAGATCTACATCGACCTTCAGAGCACGGCGTCGGCAAACGACCGCTTCTTCGTCGAGGACCTGCAGGCGAACGGGCTCCGCGCCGCGTGTGGCGAGGGCGAGCCGTTCGACATCGTCTCGGAGAACGGGGCGGAGACGCGATTCAACGACCACCCGGCCGGCCGGCAGCTCACCGAGGGGCAATACCGGGTCCGGTTCACGACCGCGGACGCGAAGTACGCGCACATGCTGTCGGTTCTGATCGCGCGCCTGCGACCGACGACCTGAGACGAGGCGGGCGAAACCGGACTCAGCCCGTCGCCTGACGACCGCCGCGCGCGCGGCCAGGGCCACTCCCGGAGCAAGATGGCGGTCGCCAGTCGATGCCGGGCGGCGAGGTGAGAGAAGCCTGCCCCGTTTCCGGCACAGGACCACGCTCGTTCGAACCTGGTCCGACTGCAATCCGCTCCGGATGAGAAGGCGCGATCGACGTCTCGAGGACGCCCTGTCACCGGCCAACCGCCAAGAAAGACGTTGACACCGGCCTCCGGCTCCGCTACAAGTCGCGCTGTCTCGCCCCTGGAATCACGCTCGATTGAACCCGCCTTGAGGAAAGCCTGATGCGCTGTTCATCCCGGCATCGACGACTCGACGCCGCAGCCGCCGCCCCAGACTCGACTCGAGCCAGACCAGTGTGAGACGTTCCGTCCCTTGCGGCCTGACAACATTCATGCGCGGAAGAAGAGCAGGGGGATGACATGCGTGTGACGAGAAGGATGTCAACGTGGCTGATCGTCGGGTCTCTCGCCGTGTCGGGAATGGCCGCAGCCGTCGTGCTCGGCACCAGCGGCCCGAGGGGCTCGCAACCGCGGCTGCGAGCGCCTCACTTCCGGGCTCTCGATCGCGACAGGTTCACGACGTCTCTGAGCAAGGTGGGCGGGGGCGGCGAACCGGAGTCGACCGACGGTGCGGCCCAGGAGGCGTACGACAACCGCGCCTATCCGGCGGCGTTCATCGCTGCCGCACAGCAATTGACGGCCGCGAGCGCGGCGACGGCGATCGGCCGTCTGCCGGGAGGCAAGAAGACGAACTGGCAGGAGGTCGGCCCGACCGGCGTTCCGGCCTCGGCGCTGGTGGCGTCAGAGTCGACGGGTGCGAGCGCCGGGACGATCTATTCCGGCCGCACGACGGCGATCGCGGTGTCGCCCGGCTGCCACGCGAACGACTGCAAGATCTTCATCGGGGCCGCGGGCGGCGGCGTCTGGGAGGCCGACAACGCGCTCGCGTCCCGGCCGAACTGGCATTTTTCGGGCAACGGCATCCCGTCGAATGCGATCGGCTCGATTGTCTTCGATCCGAACGATCCTCGCGGGAAGACCCTCTATGTCGGGACCGGCGAGCCGAACGGATCGGGCGATTCCGAGGCCGGTGTCGGGCTGTACCGGTCGACCGACTTCGGGCAGTCGTGGACGCTGGTCCCGGGGAGCACGGCCTCGACCGCGCCGTGCGCCGACAATCCGGGATCCCTGACCTGTTCGGTCGCCCTCGGCCGCTCGATCGGCGCGATCGCGATCGATCCGACCGACCCGAGCCACATCTTCATCGGCACCGATGTCGCGCGACACGGTTCGTCGTCGGTCAACGGAGGGCGCTTCACACCGCCGGGCGCGGCGCAGGTCGGGCTCTATGAGTCGACCGACGGCGGGGCGTCGTTCGCGCCGGCGCGGCTGCCCACGCCGCAGGACACCGTGGACCCAGGCACCGCCACCGGCAGCGACTTCTTCCGCGGCGGCGCGTCGGATGTCGAGCTGTACCGGGCATCGGGCGAGACAGTGGTCTACGCGTCGTTCTTCGACTACGGGATCTACCGGCGCTCGGCGGCGCTGGACGGCGACACGGCGTTCCACCAGGTCTTCAACTCGGCCGGCGGCGGCTCGCTCGCCAACTCGTCCTCCTCGCGGACGGAGTTCTCGCTCGCGCCGAGCGGCGGAAGCCTGCGCATCTACGTCGGCGATACCGGGAACGGCGCCAGCGCCGACTTCTACCGCGTCGACAACGCCAACGTCCCGTCGGCCACGCTCGTGACGGGCGGCACCAACGGCGGCTGGACGAGGCTGTCGAGTCCGACCAACGGCACGCCGGGGTTCGCGTCTCGCAACTACTGTGTCGGCCAGTGCACGTACGACATGCCGGTCTACTCGCCGCCGGGCGCTCCGAACGTCGTCTATATCGGCGGCGCGATGCAATACAGCGAGATCGGCGGCCGGTCGAACGGCCGCGCCGTGCAGCGCTCCGAGGACGCCGGCGTGAGCTTCACGGACATGACGGTCGACACACAGGGCATCAGCCGGCATCCAGACCAGCACGCCATGGCGGCCACGCCGCTGAACCCCGACATCCTGTTCACCGGCGACGATGGCGGGGTGTGGAGAACGAACGGCTCGTTCACGGACATGTCGGGCCAGTGCGCATCGCGGGGCGTCTCCGGCAACAACCTGATCGACTGCCAGAACTGGCTGTCCAAGGTGCCGACGACCATTTCGTCGCTGAACCGGGGACTCGGCACGCTCCAGTACCAGAGCCTGTCGGTCAACGCCCAGGACCCGCTCAACGACATCATGGGCGGCACGCAGGACAACGGGACACATGCCTTCACCAGCAAGAGCAACGGCAACGGCAAGGGCAACGCGGACTGGTTCGTCACGATCTTCGGCGACGGCGGACAGTCCGGCATCAGCGCGTTCGACGCGACCAAGCGGTTCCACACCTTCTTCGATGCCCAGATCGACATGAACTTCCGGGGCACCAGCGAGCTGGGCTGGAACTGGGTCTCCGACACGTTCTTCGGACCGTCGGGGCCCGGGCGCTTCGAGGGCCGCTCGTTCTACATCCCGATCGTCTACGACCCGACCGTCGACGGGACCCTGTTCACCGGCCTCCAGCACGTCTGGCGGACGCAGGACGACAACGGCGGCCAGGCGTTCCTGGAGTCGAACTGCAACGAGTTCTTCGGCGCCTTCACCTCTCCCTGCGGCGACTGGGCCGCGATCGGACAGGACCTGACCAGCGCCGCGTTCGGACCCGACAAGCAGCCCGGTTCGGCCGGCTACATCGTCGCCGTCGAGCGGGCGCCGAGCGACCACGGCACGCTCTGGGCCGGGCTACGGCGCGGCCGGGTCTTCGTCAGCTCCAACGCGGACGACCCGACGGCGGCGGCGGTGACGTTCTACCGGATCGACTCGCCGTCGACGCCGACACGGTTCGTGAGCGGCATCGCCGTCGATCCCGGAAACCCGAACCACGCGTACATCTCGTTCTCCGGCTACGACTCGTATGCGGTCGCGTCGAGCACGGCGACGGGGCACGTGTTCGAGGTGACCTACGACCCGATCGGCCACACGGCCACCTGGACGAATCTCGATCACAACCTGGGCGACGAGCCCATCACGGACATTGCCTTCGACTGGAACACGGGGGATCTGTTCGTGTCGACCGACTTCGGCGTGAACATGCTGCGGTCGGGCGGCACGCAGTGGGTGCCGGCCGGGGGCTCGCTCCCCGCGGTGGCGGTCTACGGTCTGACCGTCGACGCACTCGGCAGGGTTCTGTATGCGGCGACGCACGGACGTGGCGCCTGGAAGCTCGATCTGCGATAGCCGTTCAGCGGGAGGACAGGCCCCGGACGGGCGTGCCCTCCCGCTCCCCGCTCCAGTCGGTCGTGCGCCCGCCGACTTTCGGACCTCACCGTCCCTCGCACCGTCGGTTTCGGCCAGGCCGAGGGACGAACGTGAAGGGCGCGACAACCATGAAGGCAGTGGTATCGCGCCTTGAGGCCAGGGTAAGGAATGCGGGCGGCTGAACAAGCCGTAGACACCCCACGTCTAAGGAGGCAGTCGCATCCACCCGGCCGAATGCGGCGCGCGTCCCGGGAGGATGCGCCACCAGCATTCCGGACGGAGTCGGTCCGATGAACAACGGCCGCATCGCCGGCATCTTCTACCTGGGCACGTTCGTGTCGGGGGGCATCGCATTGGCGTCCGGCGCGGGCCTCGCTGTCGCCAACGCGATCGCCACCGTCTGCTATGTCGGCGTCACGGTGCTGTTCTACAACCTGTTCAAGCCGGTAAGCCACCGAGTGTCGCTGCTGGCCGCGCTGTTCAGTGCCGTCGGCTGCGTGCTGGGGGTGGTTCGAGGGCTCCATCTCGCGCGGATTCCGATCAACGAACTGGCATTCT
The DNA here is from genome assembly GCA_963840225.1 of uncultured Acidobacteriota bacterium. Classification (GTDB taxonomy): domain Bacteria; phylum Acidobacteriota; class Vicinamibacteria; order Vicinamibacterales; family CAVVIG01; genus JBLMXQ01. The sequence continues at coordinate 825,238 of CAWIYH010000001.1, read as the reverse complement.
TCGGCTGCTATTGCATCCTGATCGGCTATCTGATCGTCGCCTCGCGGTTTCTGCCTCGAGCGCTCGGCATATTCCTCGCGATCGGCGGCGTGAGCTGGCTGACCTTCCTCTGGCCGCCGCTCGCCCGGTTCCTCTCCCCGTTCAATTACGCGCCCGGGATTCTCGCGGAGGGTTTGCTGACGATCTGGCTGCTGGTGTTCGGGGCCCGGTCGTCGACGAAATCGGCGACGGGCACATGACGGCTCATCGACCCGAAGAGAGAATCGAATGTCCCGCCCGCGCCTGAGCATCCATACACACGCCTGATTGTCCGCACGCAGTCTGCGGATGCGCGGCGGCCGGCACGCGCCGGTAGACGGCCGCCCCGGACGTCATGTCGCGGTGGTCCCTTTCTTGCCCGCCTCGACGCGCCGATGGGCTACGGCCCCATCTCGCGACCCGGGGCGGTGCCGAGGCGCAGGCGCAGCCAGCCGTCGGGCACTCAACACTCCTTTTCTCTTGACATGAATCTCTTGCTCAACAAGCTGGCACAGCGAATACGTGAGGAGTTCGAGGAGCTTGCCGACCTGCGGGTGACCATGGAGGAAGCGGCGCAGTTCTTCGCGCTCGACCCCGGCGTGTGCAGACAGGTTCTGACCGAGCTCAGCCGACGCGGGTTCCTTGCGGTTGACGCCGAGGGGCGCTACGGTCGAACTCGATCGACCGCCGGCGTTGCGCTCGAATCTCGACCAGCTCTGCGGTCGAGAACCTGACGCCGAACCTCGAAAATCGAGAGCAGCGGCGACTCGCGAACCGGCGAACGCGTCGGCCGCCGCGCAGGTATCATCCAGCCAACATGAACCTGAGCCTCGCCGCGCGGACTCCGCGGTTGGGGCTCGCTCCGACGGGCGCTGCCCCGCGCGCGCCGGTCGCCGGGGACAGGAGCCCGCAGCCAGAGATGTTTGCCGAGAGCGACGCTTACGAGCGCTTCATGGGCCGCTGGAGTCGCCGACTCGCGCCTCCATTCCTGGCGTTCGCGTCCGTCGACGAACGGGACTCGGTGTTCGAAGCCGGGTCCGGGACTGGCGCGCTGGCGTTCGCCCTCGCCGAGGCCATGCCGTCGGTGCGCGTGACGGGCGTGGACCCGTCGGCCGCGTATGTGCGCGATGCGCAGGCGCGAACGACGGGCGATCGCGTGCGGTTCGTGGTGGGCGATGCGCAGGTGCTCGATTTCCCCGATGCCGCCTTCGACAAAACGCTCTCGCTTCTGGTCATGAACTTCATCCCGGACCCCGCGAAAGCACTGCGGGAAATGCGCCGGGTGACGCGCCCGGGCGGCATCGCGGCGGCCGCGGTGTGGGACTACCGCGAGAGCATGGAAATGCTGCGCGTGTTCTGGGATGCGGCGGTCGCGCTCGATCCGGCGGTTGCCGCGCGCGACGAGCTCAACATGCCGCTGTGCAGGCCGGGCGAGTTGGCCGCGCTGTGGCGCGCCGCCGGGCTCCAGCAGGTGGCCGAGCAGCCGATTGTCGTCCCGCAGGCCTTCGCGTCCTTCGACGACTACTGGCAGCCCTTCCTCGGCGGCCAGGGGCCGGCCGGCGCGTACGCGGCCACGCTGGCTCAACCCCGCCGCGCGTCGCTCGAGGCCCGGCTCCGCCGTCGGCTGCTCGGCGAGCGACAGGACGGGCCCTTCACGCTTCACGCCCGGGCCTGGGCGGTGAGGGGCGTGGTGCCCGCCCGCTAGACGAAAGAGCGCTCGGATCGCCGCCTTGTCGAGGGCGCGTTCGTTCGCGATCGAGCCTCCGTCCGGTTGTTCATCCCTGCGCAGGTGTTCGGTCCTGTGCACACCCTGGCGCCCCGCGCCCGCCGCTCGGGCGCGATCGGAACGAAAAAGCGAGAACAACGCGCGGATCCGCCGGAGCAACCGCTGAGCACGATCGGGTCTCATTCTTGCTCGGCGCGTTGTCGTGACCGCAATTCCTGCTCCCGGACGCCGCAAGCTGACGGTCCTGCTGTTTGTCGGTGTGCTGCTCGCGTGCGCGTCGCGGGCGTTCGCACAGGCACCCGCGACGTCGGGCCTGCCGCCCGGATGGATCACGCCGCCGGCGGCCGGGCTCTTCCCCGAGCCGGGGATCATCAGAAAAGTGTCGGACGCGTCGGACGGCGTTGGCGGCGAGCCGAACGACGGGCCCTTCGTGCAGCTGGGGAACATGATCACCGGCGCCGGCTGGATTGCCGCCGGTCCCGGATATCGGCGTCACGTGCTCGATGACCGTGCGCGCCTCGACGTGTCGGCGGCTCTCTCCTGGAAACTGTACAAGGTCGCGCAGGCACGGTTCGAGGTGCCGCACCTCGGTCACGACCGCGTCGCGGTCGGCGCCCAGGCCTTCTATCAGGACCTCCTCCAGGTCGACTACTTCGGCCTGGGAGACGACTCCCTGGAATCGGATCGCAGCGCCTACAGATTCCGCGACGTCGACATCCTCGGCTACGCGCGCGCGCGGGCGACGTCGTGGCTCACCCTCAGCGGGCGATTCGGCTGGATTGGTCGACCCGACCTGTCCACGGCGAGCGGACGCGGCGTGTCGGTGCCGAACACGCTCGATCACTTCGACGAAGGCTCAGCACCCGGCCTTCGAACCCAGCCGTCGTTCCTGCACGGCGACGCGACACTCGCGGCCGACTGGCGCGACCACCCCGGGCACCCGACCCGCGGCGGGCTCTACCGCGCGACGGCCGCCCTCTACGCCGACCGGGACGGCGGCGCCTTCAGCGTCCGGCGCTACGAGGCCGAGGCGTCGCAGTTCTTCCCGCTCTTCGGGGGAACGTGGGTCCTGGCTCTGCACGGGTGGGAAGTGGTGTCGGACGCGTCGAACGGCGGCGTCGTGCCCTTCTATCTCATGCCGAGCCTCGGCGGCCACAACACGTTGCGCGGCTACGACGACTACCGGTTTCACGACGCCGACATGCAGGCGTTCAACGCGGAGTCGCGCTTCGCGCTCTTCACGCACGTCGACGCCGTCGCCTTCGCCGATGCCGGAAAGGTCGCGCCTCGCGCGGGAGGTCTCGACTTCACGCACCTGAAGACGTCCTACGGCGCCGGGCTCCGGCTGCACAACGCGAGCCGGACGCTCGTGCGCCTCGACGTCGGGCACGGCGCGGAGGGCTGGCGCGTGTTCGTCAGGCTCAGCGATCCGCTCGCGCGAGCGACGCCCGACTTCGGCAAGTCGTCCGTTGTCCCCTTCGTTCCCTGAGAGGTCACGATCGTGAAAGCCCCGTCGCTCTGGATACTGTCGTGCCTGATCGCCTTGTATCACCCCTTCTGCACCCGGGACGTGCAGCCGACGATGCCGCGGTCGGCGGTGCCGATGTCGGAGCTCTGGGAACGCCCCGTGGACATCGCGACCCGGGATCTCTACGCCGGGCCATGGGGCGCCGACCGCGCCCCGGACCCCGACGCGACCTACCGCTTCATCGAGCGGAAACGACAGGGGACCAATCCCGGCGTGACGGTCGAGGACCCGGAAGGGCGCGAGTGGCACGTCAAGCAGCCGCCGCACAACGACCAGGGCGCCGAAGGTCCGATCGAGGTGACCCTGTCGCGCGTGCTGTCCGCAGTCGGCTATCACCAGCCGCCCGTCTACTTCCTGCCGACGCTGAGGATTGCCGACGAGGGAGGCACGCACGTGGAGCCGGGCGGGCGCTTCCGCCCGACGCTGATGTCGCTCGAAGCCGTCGGCAGCTGGTCGTGGCAACAGAACCCGTTCGTCGGCACGCGGCCCTACCGGGGGCTGCTCGTCATCCTGATGATGTTCAACAGCTCGGACATCAAGAACGAGAACAACGTGCTCTACGACGTGCGGCAGCCCGGCCGGGGCACGACGGAGTGGTATGTCGTCCGCGACCTCGGCACCGCGCTCGGCGAGACGGGCCGTCTTGCGCCGCTCCGCGGGAACCTCGACATCTTCGAGCGCGAGCCGTTCATCACGAACGTCCGGGACGGCCTGGTCCGGTTCAACTATCACGGATGGCACCAGGAGCTGCTCAGGCGGATTTCCACGGCGGACGTCGCCTGGGGGAGCAGGCTCCTCGCGCAACTGAACGACCGGCAGTGGAGCGACGCGTTTCGTGCGGGCGGCTGGGAGCCGGCCACCGCCGATCGATTCATCCGGCGCCTTCACCAGAAGATTGCCGAAGGCCTGCGGTTGAACGAGAACGTCGAAGCGGCCCCGGTACCTCCCGCGGCGCCGCGGCCGCTCCCCGGAGCCCGCCCATGAGCGGGCGCGCGGTCATTGGCGTGGCCGCCGGCCTCGGCGGAGCGGCGACCTCCCTCCTCGCGGTGGCGACGTCGGCCGTCCAGATCGTCGCCCGGGTCGCCGCCCGACCGCTTCGTGTCGGCCGTGCGGTCACGCTGGCGCCGCCGCCGCAGTGGATCGGTCCGGGGCCGACGGGGGAGGCGCGCATGAGGCCGTCCGCGCTCGCGCCGGATCGGCCGGCCACGAGTGTCGTCAGCCTCGTCGTCGATCTGGCCCGGCCGTACCGGACATGGCTCGTGTTCATCCTGGCCGCCATGCTGGTCGAGACGATGGCGGCGCTGGCCGGGCCGTGGCCGCTGAAGATCGTGATCGACTACGCGGTCGGACATCGACCCGTTCCCGGCTGGGCGGCCAGGCTGCTGGGGCCGGCGATGGTCACCGATGGAGGAGCGATCGCGGCGCTGGCCGCAGCCGGCATCGTCCTGGTGGCGGCCATCGGGGGAGCCGCCTCGTACGCGGACAACTACTGCACGGAGAGTGTCGGACAGCGCGTCGCGAACGACCTGCGGATGCGCGTGTACAATCATCTCGAGCGCCTCTCGTTCCAGTACTACGACACCCATCAAACCGGCCTGCTCCTCAGCACGATGACCGACGATGTCGCGACGGTGCAGGACTTCGTGTCGTCCTCCACGTTGAGCATCCTGGTCGACGTCATGGCGATTGCCGGGATGCTGGGCCTGATGTTCTGGCTCAACTGGGACTTCACGCTCCTGGTCGTGGCCGTCACGCCGGTGCTGCTGCTGTTCGTCGCGCGGTTCAAGAGGGCGGTCAAGGCGGCGACCCGGGAGGTGCGGCGCCGCGAGAGCGACATCGTCTCGGTGCTGCAGGCCGGCCTCGAGTCGATGCGCACCGTCCAGGCCTTCGGGGCGCAGGAGGACGAGGCCGCGCGGCTCGCGCAGGCGAGCCGGGCCACCGTGGACGCCGCGCTCAGCGCGCGCCGCGTCAAGTCCCTCCTCTCGCCCGTGGTCGGGCTGGTCGTGGCGCTGTGCACGGCCATGGTGCTCTGGCGCGGCGCCGGATTGGTGCTGGCCGGCACGATGACGGTCGGGTCGCTCGTGGTGTTTCTCGCGTACCTCGCCAGGTTCTTCAAGCCGGTGCAGGATCTCGCGAAGATGACGAACGTGGTCGCGCAGACCAACGTGGGGCTCGAGCGGATCCAGTCCATTCTCGACATCGACATGAGCATCCGCGAGCGTGCGGACGCCCGCGACCCGGGCACCTTCAGGGGCGCGGTCGCGTTCGAGCAGGTGGCGTTCTCGTACGACCCGCGGGTCCCCGTCCTGCGCGACGTGACCTTCTCCGTGGCGCCGGGGCAGTTCGTGGGCGTGGTCGGGCCGACCGGGGGCGGCAAGTCGACGATCGTCAGCCTGATTCCGCGCTTCTACGACCCCGCCGCCGGACGCGTGCTGATTGACGGATCCGACATCCGCGAGTACACGCTCGGCGGCATCCGCCGTCAGATCGCATTCGTGCTGCAGGAAACCGCGCTCTTCCGCGGCACGATACGGGAGAACATCGCGTACGGCCGCCACGTCGCCACCGACGAGCAGATCGTCGCTGCCGCGACGCTCGCCAACGCGGACGAGTTCATCCGGAAGCTGCCCGGCGGGTACGATGCGGCAATCGGCGAGCGGGGGGTCACGCTGTCGGGCGGCCAGCGGCAGCGCATCGGCATCGCCCGCGCGTTCATCCGGCGCGCGCCGATTCTCATCCTCGACGAGCCGACGGCGTCACTCGATCCCGAAGCGGAGGCGCTGGTGATGGAGGGCCTCGAACGCCTCATGAAGGGACGAACCGTGGTCATGATCACCCACCGGCTGAACACCATCCGCCGCGCCGACACGATTCTCGTCGTGCACGACGGCGTCGTCGCGGAACAAGGGACGCACGAGGAGCTCCTCGGGCTCGGCCGGATCTACTTCGGCCTCTACCGGACGCAGGCGCCGGGGGCGGCCGCATCCGCGGCCCTCTCGGTCCCGGGTTCAAGATGGCCCGATCGCTGATCGTTCTCCCCGACGACGCCCCGCGGCCGATCCTCGAGGCGATCGACGGCGCCTCGCGGACCCTGCGCATCAAGATGTTCGCCTTCTCCGATCCGGCGCTGCTGAAGGCGGTGGTCGCGGCGAAGCGGCGCGGTGTCAAGGTCCGCGTGATGCTGAACGCCGCGCGGCGCAACGGCGAGCACGACAACCGGAACGCCCGGAAGGCGCTCGAACGCGCGGAGATCGAGGTCCGGGACGGGAACCCCGCCTTCGACCTGACCCACGAGAAGTCGATGGTCATCGATGACCAGACGGCCCTGGTTGCGTCGTTCAACTGGACCACGAAGAACCTGACCGAGACGCGGGACTACGCGGTGGTGACGAGGCGCGCGCCGGAGGTGGTGGAAATCATCGACGCCTTCGACGCCGACTGGCGCCGCCATCGCTTCGATCCGCCGGAGACGGGCCACCTCATCTGGTGCCCCGGACCCGGCCGCGACCGGATCTGCCAGTTCATCGACCAGGCGAGGCACCGGCTGTTCGTTCAGAACGAGCGCTTCCAGGACATGGTGATCATCGAGCGGCTGGTCCGCGCGGCGCGGCGGGGCGTCAAGGTGGACGTCATGGCGCGCGCGCCGCACACGCTCAAGAAAGCGAAGCTCGTCGAGGGCGTCGGCGGCCTGCGCATCCTCGACGACACGGGCGTGAAGATCCGCCGGCTGAGGCACCTCAAGCTTCACGCCAAGATGCTGCTCGCCGACGGCACGGCCGCGATCGTCGGCTCGATCAACTTTGCCGCAGGCAGCTTCGACGGCCGGCGCGAACTGGCCATCGAGTTGCGGGACGATGACATCGTGGACCGGCTGCACGACACGGTGCGGAAGGATTGGGAGCACGCGCACGCGCTCGATCTGTCGGACGCCGGACTGCTGGCCGATCTGGAAGGGCGCATCGACGGCTCGGCTCAACTCCTGGCCCTCGACCAGTAGGCGCGCACCGTCGCCGTCGACGCGCTCTCAATCCGCTTCGTCGCGAAACGGTTGCTGGCAGGATCCCCCTGTCGGATTCGCGGCCTCGAGGCATTCGGCGCGCCGTCGGCTCACTTGTCGGCCGAGACCTCGCGCTCGATCGTGGCGTGCTCGATGATCACGGGATAGAAGTAGCCCGAGCCGAGATCCCTGTTCAGAGTCACGGTGCCCGTGACCGTGATGACGTCGCCCGGCCGGACCTCGACGTCTGTGGTGACGGTGATGTCGTTGGAGCCGTCGGCCGCCTTCCCGGTCCCGTCCTGGAGGTGGATCCAGTTCACGCCGAGGATGCCGCCGTTGTACTTCACGACCTTGCCGCGCACCGTCACGGTCTTGCCCTGAAGCTCCTTGCGCGTCTTCCACACCTCGGCCACGGTAGCTCCGCCCTTCGCCGGTGCGATGGGCGTCGTCGCGGTCGGCGCCGGGGCGCTTCCGGCGCCCGTCTGGCCGCCGCCGTGTCCGACCGCCATCGACGGCGAGGCACCGCCGCTGGCGGGTCCGATCTGCGACACGAAATAAATCAGCGGAAAGTCGCGATTGAGCGCCTGGCTGTGGAAGTTCTCCATCGGCTGCTCGAGCGAGATGGTCACCGTGTCGCCCACCGCCACCTTGAACTTGCTCGCGGCCGCCCACAACTCCTTGGAGCCGGCCTTCACCCGCACGTACGTGTAGTTCGACGCGTCCATCGTCTCCAGCACGGTGCCGGTGACGCCCGCGGCGCCGGTCGTGCCGGCGGCGGGCACCGATGGATGGCCGGCCGGGACGGCGGGGCTGGCGGTCGCCGGGGCGCTCGTGGCGGTCGATTTCGCGGCGACTCCGCCCGAGCAGGCCACGAAGGCGCTCAGGGCGAAGCCGAGACAGAGGGCCGCAGGCCTGCTGATGGTCACGATGAACTCCTGGTCCCGAAGTGTCGTCGCTGTCATGCCGGGCGCACGGGCGCCCGCGTTCTCGAGCTCTCGTGGCAACCCATATGCCACCGGCCTGGAATCGAATCCAGGCAAACGTGCCAGGAATTCGGCGGTCCGAGCCGCGTCGCAGAGTTGAACCGGACAAAACGACCCGGGAATATTACCGACGAGCGAGGAAAAGTTCCTGTGGCCTGGCGCTGCGAGTCACACCCGTCGACGGACAGTCGAGGGGAACGACGACTAGTTCATCGACACGGCGACGCGCCGGCTGCCGTCGAATCCTGCTGGATCGAGTGCGTCGTCGGGCGTGCTCGAGCCGGACACGGAGAGGTGCATGACGAGGAGCCCCGGGTGGGCGTACCTGGCGACGACCGCTATCGTGCGTCGCGTGCGAGCCCCGGGTGCGCCGTGCCGATCGTTGGTCATCATCATCGCGGCTCCATACAACCGACTGCCGGGCAAGTTTGGTGCCGCTCCCGCCCGCTGCGTGCGTATTCGTTCGCGCGCGTTGAAGCACGCCCACCCGTGGGCTACACTGCGACCGACGCTCGCGGACACCGGCGGCCGCAGGTCCGACACTCACAGGCGTCAGCGGTCACACTGTTCCACGGAGTCCATCACAACACCGCCGAGGAGATTGAGGCGATGACCAGGTACGCGGGGCAGGTTCTGGCGACCATCGGGCTCGCGGGCATGGTCTGGGCGCGTGTCGGCGCCGAACCGCCACTCCCACCTGCGCCGAACGCACACGTGGTGACGATCACGCCGCCCGGCCAGGTCAGCAGCGAGCCGGCGATCGCCGTGAATCCCGCCAATCCCAATCAGGTGGCGGGCGCCGCGGGACGCTGGGCCGCGTACTCGACCGACGGCGGCCGCACCTTCACGCCCGTCCTGCCGGCCGGCCAGAACGGCCGCTCCGGCGGCGACGTCTCCCTCGCGTTCGACGACAAGGGGCAGCTGTTTCTGTCGTTCCTCTCCATCGAGAAGAACGGGCTGCCCGGGTACTGGGGCCACGGCCCCGGCGCCAACGGCATCTGGGTGCGGCGTTCGCCCGATGGCGGCCGGACGTGGGACGCCGATCCGGTGGCCGTCAAGCAGTGGACCGGAAGCGAGCCCGACGTCAAGCTGGAAGACATGCCGCGCATCTGGTCGGACGCGCAGGCGCACAGCCCGCACCGCGGCAATCTCTACATGGCCTGGATCGAGTGGCAGATGACGCAGTCGATCGTGCTCTTCTCGCGGTCGACCGATGGAGGCAGGACCTGGAGCGCGCCGATGCGCATCAGCACGAAGGCCGGCTACCCGCGCGACGACAACGGCGCCGTGGTCGGCATCATCGGCACCGTGGGGCCGGACGGCACGCAGTACGTCGTCTGGAACGAAGGGCTCAACGTCACCATGGCCGTGTCGCGCGACGGGGGCAGGACCTTCGCGCCGTCGCGTCCGATCATCGACGTCGGTCCGCCGTATTTCGGGGGGGCGGTCGGCATCCCAGGCGTGTCGCGGGCGATGGGCTTTCCTCAGGTCGGCATCGACAACCAGAACGGCTCGCTGTACGTGACCTGGAGCGACTTCCGCAACGGCGATGTCGATGTCTTCCTCTCGCGCTCGGCGGATCACGGCCGGACGTGGAGCACGGCGATGCGCGTCAACGACGACCCGGTCCACGACGGCGCCGACCAGTTCCTGCAGTGGCTGGCGGTCGACCCGAAAGACGACTCGGTCTACGTGCAGTTCTACGATCGCCGGAGCGACCCGGTCAATCACACGACGCGGGTGACGCTCGCCCGGTCGATCGACGGCGGGAAGACGTTCAGGAACTACGCCTGGACCGGGGAGCCGTTTGGCGGCGACAACGCGTTCCTGGGCGACTACGAGTGGATGACGGCGTACGACGGCCACGTGTACGGCATCTGGGCGGAGGCCGCGCCCGAAGGGTACCAGTCGGCACCGCGGCCGGGCGGAGAGGCGGCCTCGTCGGAGCGCCCGCGCACGCCGACGATCGTCAAGGTGGGAACCGCCGAATTCCCCTTGAGGGTGGCCGCGCCCTCGTCACGATGAAGTACGTGGCTCCCGCGACGGCGCCGGCCGCGCCACGCGACCCGAGCGGGTTCGTATGGTGGCCGGCGATCGTCATGATGCTGGGCACGCTCCTCTCGTACGTGGACCGTGCCAGCCTGGCTCTTCTGTCGCCGATGCTGCTCAGTGCCACCGGCATGACGGCACAGGACTACAGCTGGTGCATCAGCGCCTTCAGCTTCGCGTACATGATCAGCGCGCTCGGGTGGGGGTCGATCCTCGACCGGATCGGCCTGCGGCTGGGAATGGCGATCTCCCTGTTCATCTGGATGCTGTCCAGCGCCAGTCACGCCCTGGTCGGCTCGTTCCTCGGCTTCGCGGTGGCGCGGGCCGCCCTCGGCATCGGGGAAGGCTCGATCTTTCCCGGAGGGTTTCGCACGGCGCTCGATTCGCTGCCGGTGCAGAAGCAGGCGCGCGGCATCGCGCTGGCGTACAGCGGGTCGTCGCTCGGATCGATTCTCGCGCCGATCGTGCTGACGCCCGTGGCAATCCACTTCGGCTGGCGGATGGCCTTTCTCGTGACGCCGACGCTGGCTCTGGCGTGGCTTTGCGTCTGGCTCGGCACGGTCGATCCGTCGAAGTTTCCAAACAGGAGCCGCTCGGCACGCCGGCGGATGGTCTTCCCGGACGTTCGCGAGCGCCGGTTCTGGAGCCTCGTGGCGAGCTACTCGCTGGGCGCGCTGCCCGTGGGCGCCATCATCTACATGGCGCCGCTGTACCTGTCGCGCGCCTTCGGCCTGACGACGGCGCAGCTCGGGCTGGTGCTCTGGATACCGCCGGCGGGACTGGAGAGCGGGTTCTTCTTCTGGGGCTGGGTCTCCGACCGGTTCGGCGGGTCCAGCCCGCGCCCGGTATGGCTGATCGCGCTGATGGCGCTGCTGGTCCTGCCGCTCGCGGCGGTTCACGTCTTCAACAGCGCGCCGATCGCGATTGGGCTGCTGACCTCCAGCCTGTTCGCGTCGGGCGGCCTGGTGGTGGTGACCCTGCGCACCGGCGCGCTCGCGTATGCGCCCGAGCAGCGCAGCATGGTGGCGGGCATTGCCTCGTCGTCGTTTTCCGCCGCCGTCGCCCTCACCCTGCCGATCTGCGGCCACCTGTTCGACCGCCGCCTGTACGCCGAGGCGTTCGGGCTGGTGGCGCTGCTGCCCGCGATCGGCGCGGCCATCTGGTGGCTGTTCCCGGTCGACGCCAATCGCGGGTGATCGGACGGCCGCGCGGGCTGTTGCAGGTGCCGCTGTCCTCCGGGCCGATTCGCGAATCGATTGACAGGCGGGACGCGGCGCCTGGCACGCTGCTCATCCGTATTTTTCCGGCGCTCATCCGTATTTTTCCGGCACCTCGCCGGTCGCCCCACCGCGCGATTCCCAGATAAATCGCCCACTCCGCGGCGCTCGCCATCAGGTGCGCCCTTTGCACCGGGGCGCCTCGGTTCTCCCCACTGCAGCTGTTTCTCTTTCGAAGGAGCGCGTGATGAAGTCGACGAGGGTCGTCGTCTGCCTGTTTGCTCTCGTTGTCTCCGTCGCCGCATACGGCCAGAACGATCCCGCGGCGCGGGAACCGCGGATCGTGGACACGATCACGATCGGTCCAGGCGTGGGCATCCGTCTCAACGCAGAGGGCCAGGCGCTCGTCGTCGCCAGCGATCGTCAACCGATCGGCCACCTGGAACGGACGTTCGTCTGGTCGATCGGCGATGGCCTCCGTGAAGTCGGGTTCGCTGCCGACGGGACGTTTACCCGCGGCACGGCGCTCAGCGACACCGGTCTTGTCGTCGGACAGGCGCTGTCGCCACGGGGCCTGCTGGAGCCCTTCATCTGGTCGTCGTCGGGCGGGGCCCGGTTCGTGTCCTACGACCCGGTTCTCGAAGGTGCCACGGCGACGGCCGTCAACGACTCAGGAGAAGTGGTCGGGGGAGCGGCCTTCGGCGCGCATTCGTATCGTCTGTCCGCCGCGACCGGCCGGGGCGACGGCCCCTTGCGCGTCCTCACCGATCGCTGTGCCAGCACCGCGGTCGGCATCAGCCGATGGGGGGAATCGGTCGGCGCGGCGAGCATCGCCGACGCGCCGCAGTGCGTTCAGGTGCTGCCGGACGGGCCCGAGCACGCCTACGTCCTCGGCCGCGACGGCACTCTGACGGACCTGGGCACGCTCGGAGGCGCCAGGAGTCAGGCCGTCGCCATCAACGATCGCGGTCAGGTGGCCGGCTGGAGCCTTGACGGCAGCGGGGCCTCCCGCGCGTTCGTCTGGTCCGCCGCGACCGGCCTGGTGAATCTCGGCACCCTTGGCGGCTCCTGGAGTCAGGCGACGGCGATCAACAACCTGGGAGAGGTCATCGGCGTCAGTACCACCGCCACGGGCGACACCCACGGCTTCTTCTGGTCGCCCGCCGGCGGGATGGCCGACGTCGGACCGGGAGCGCCCGCATCGCTCAACGACCTTGGTCACGTGGTCGGCACGACCGCGCACGACGGCATCGTCACCGCATTCGTCTGGTCCCGCGCCGGCGGCTCCCGCACGCTCTCCGACAACGCGCGCGCGCTCGACGCGAACGATCGCGGCCAGGTCGTCGGCAGCCGCAACGAACCCTCGGGGGAGAGCGCCGTGCTGTGGCAGCTGGAGGTCACCCCGGCCGAGACGATCGATGTGTACGAGGCCCGCGCCGGCGTCGAAGCCTACGGCGGCACCAGAACGGCGGATCAGCTCCGTTCGTACCAGCGGTGGCTCGCCGACGCGCGCCGCTCGCTCGCGAGCGGCGATGCCGCCGGTGTCGCGTCGTCGCTGAACAAGCTGTCCGGGGCGCTCGACGATTCGGCGGCCGCAGGCGCTCCGACGCGACAGGCGAGCATGCTCTCAGGCCCAACCACGGCCGCCTCCACGGTCACGACCGACGGCGGCGCGTACAACCTGAGGGTCGTTTCCGATGCCTCGCCGGACCTGACCGATCTGTCGAGTTTCATCTACAGCACCACCTCCGCGTGGACGACCGACGCCGAAAAAGTGTGGGCGCTGTTCTACTGGAGCCACATCCTCAAGCGGCAGACGCCGCCGATGGTGCTCCATGGCATGGAGGTGACCGACCCGATTCAGAACTTCACCGACTACGGCTTCACGATGTGCAGCACGGTGACGGGCATCAACCAGTCGCTGTACGAAGCGCTCGGTCTGAGGCACCAGTTCTGGGACATCTGCCACCACACGGTGTCTGCGGTCGAGTACGACTCGGCCTTCCACATGGTCGACAGCTCGATGTCGAATCTCGTCACGACCGACGACGGGGTGACACTGGCGTCGGTGCCGGAAGCGGCGGCGGACTCGGCGCGCCTCGTGCGCGAGCACAGCCTGTACTCGACGAGCCCGAACGGCTTCCTGACCGGGTCGGATTCGATGCGGAACCTTTCCGACTTCGTGAATCCGGTCGACGGCAGCAGCGTTAACGGCTTCTCGCGCGACTTCTGCGCCGACGGGCTGAAGTACCGCGACTACTACTACAACTGGAACGTGGGGCATCGCTACGTCCTCAACCTGAAGGAGGGCCAGTCCTACACGCGGTACTACCGCCCCCTGGGCACGACGGCCGACTACTGGGTGGGAAGCGAGAAGGTCACCGCGCCCGATCCGGCGCAGACCTACGAGATCGACGCGGCGAACCGGTTCGGCGTCCGCGGGAACGGCCGCTGGTCGTTCGTGCCCCCGCTCTCGGCCGCCAGGTGGAGCCAGGCGGCCTACCGGGCGACGAACATCGCGTCCGTCCCGGCAGGCCTGGAGCCCGCGGTGGCCGGCCAGACCGCGGAGCTCGTCTACAAGGTCAGCGCCGCGAACGCCATCACGTCGCTGGCGATCCAGGCGCAGTTCGCCAGGGTCGACCCGTCGGCGTCGGCGACCGTCGCCGTCAGCGTGAACCATGGCGCGTCATGGACCGCCGTCGCGGACATCGGCAGCGCGACCGGCGCTTCGGTTCCCGTCTCGGTGAACATGCGGAACGAAGTGAGCGGCGCGTACGAGACGCTGGTGCGCATTCAGATGGCGGTCGCGGGCGGCTCGCCGGACGGCGTCGTCCTCACCGCGCTGTCAATCGACACGCTGACCGAGGTGAACACGAAAGCGCTCCCGAAACTGAACCTCGGCAGGAACGAGATCGCCGTCGGCCTCGACGATCAGTCCGACACGATGACGCTCTGGCCCGATCTGAGGGCCAACCGCTGGAAGGACGACGTCTACGATTCCCGGAACATCGCGGCTCAATCGGTGCCCACGAAGTACACCGCCGTGGTGTACCCGGCCGTTTTGTCACAGGACGCCTACCTGACGTATCGATTCGACGCCCCGACCGACATCACGCGGGTGGTCTACGGCGGCCGGCTCTACAACTATGCCGCCGGGTCCTATATCGACTTCCTGCACTCGTTCGACGGCGGCGCGACGTGGATCCCCTCGTATCGCCTGAGCACCGTGAGCAAGCCGTACGACGTCATCCACTACGAGACGGTGACGGCGATACCAGCCGGCGTGCGGACGGTCCTCGTCAAGTTCCTGATGCACAACACCAACACCACGGCCTTCAAAGCTACGGGTCTGTACGCCGTGCGGATGGAGGTCGACCATCAGCCGTCCGGCGCGACGAAGAAGCCGGTCGACGTGACCTTCCGCTGGAAGGAAGTGCAGCCGGACCGCTCGCTCGTGGAGCGCAGCCACAGGCGGCAGGTCACCGCGTTCCCCTCCACCTACGTCATCGACGTCGGCGGCAGCGACCATCCGGTGATGGAGTCACTCCGGGTGAGCCTGGTCGATCCCGCCGATCCGACGCCGTACGGCTATGGGGACGGCGTGGACGCCGGCGGACAGAAGTATGTCTACCGGAAGCGGGCAGACGGGACGAACCTCGCGAAGGGGAAGCCGTACACGGTGTCCAGGGCGCCCTCCGGCTTCCAGCACTCGCCGGGCCCCGAAAACACCACCATCCTCACCGACGGCGTCGTCGGTGCGCCGGTGACCGGCAGCTTCTCCTACTGGTGGGGGCAATGCTGGAGCTCCGGCGCCGACGTGGACCTCAAGGTCGATCTCGGCGCGCCGCTCACGGTCGGCGCCTTCCGGGCGCACCTCTTCGGGTACCCGTTCTGGGATGCGCTCAAGGGCCAGGTGCGGGATCGCGTCGAGATTCAGACGTCGCTCGACGGGACGACCTTCGTCACGCGTGGCACGCTGGACACGTCCCTCTGGAAGAAGGACATCCCGATCAACCACATGCTTCTCGACGACGAAACGGCCCAGGGGTGGAACTTCGAGCTGACGACGCCGCCCGTGCAGGCCCGGTTCGTCAGGTATCACGTCACGCCCGCGCGGATCCTGTGCGTGAGCGAACTGCAGGTGCTCGATCGCGTGGACTACGCGCCATTCGACATCAGGATCGCCATGCCGAACGCGGTGGCGCCGCCGGCCGACACCGTGCCTCCGGTCGTGACGCTCGCGGCGCCGGCGGAGGGAGCCGTCGTCTCTGGATCGGTCGCCGTCTCCGCCAACGCGTCGGACAATGTCGGCGTCACGACCGTCGACTTCTCGGTCGACGGCGCACCGATTGCGAGCGATGCCAACGCGCCATACTCCGCGGGCTGGAATTCGGCGAGCGTTGCGAACGGGCTTCACACGATTGGCGCGACCGCGCTCGATGCGGCCGGCAACCGGGCCACGGCCCAGTCGGTCGTCACCGTGGCCAATCCCCCCGCCGTCGGGCCGGGCGAGATCGTGCTGTACGCGGCGCGCGCGAGCCGAGTGGCGGGTGCGTGGCAGGTGGAAGCGGATCCGTCGGCGGCCGGCGGCGCGCTGATCCGGCATCCGAACGCAGGGGCGGCCAAGGTGACGGCCGCCTCGAGCAGTCCGGCGAACTACTTCGAGCTGACCTTCGCCGCCGTGGCGAACGTGCCGTATCACCTGTGGCTGCGCGGCCGGGCCGACGGCAACAACTGGGCGAACGACTCGGTCTTCGTCCAGTTCTCGAACGTGGCGGCCTACCCGGTCGGGACGCCGGCGGCGGCCGTCGTGACGCTGGAGGACTGCACCAGTTGCGGCGTGTCGGGCTGGGGGTGGCAGGACAACGGGTTCAACGGCCTCGGGGCGGACGTGACGTTCACGACGACCGGTCCGCAGACCATTCGCATCCAGACGCGCGAAGACGGGCTCGCGATCGACCAGGTGATGCTGTCGCCGTCGCGCTTCCTCACCACCTCGCCCGGCGCACTGAAGCGTGACGCCACCATCTATCCGGAGACGTCGCCCACGCCGACCGCGGCCGATGTCATGCTGTACGCGGCGCGCGCGAGCCGAGTGGCGGGTGCGTGGCAGGTGGAAGCGGATCCGTCGGCGGCCGGCGGCGCGCTGATCCGGCATCCGAACGCGGGGGCGGCCAAGGTGACGGCCGCCTCGAGCAGTCCGGCGAACTACTTCGAGCTGACCTTCGCCGCCGTGGCGAACGTGCCGTATCACCTGTGGCTGCGCGGCCGGGCCGACGGCAACAGCTGGGCGAACGACTCGGTCTTCGTCCAGTTCTCGAACGTGGCGGCCTACCCGGTCGGGACGCCGGCGGCGGCCGTCGTGACGCTGGAGGACTGCACCAGTTGCGGCGTGTCGGGCTGGGGGTGGCAGGACAACGGGTTCAACGGCCTCGGGGCGGACGTGACGTTCACGACGACCGGTCCGCAGACCATTCGCATCCAGACGCGCGAAGACGGGCTCGCGATCGACCAGGTGATGCTGTCGCCATCGCGCTTCCTCGCCACCTCGCCCGGCGCACTGAAGCGTGACGCCACCATCTATCCGGAGACGGCCGGCGCGCCGCTGCCGTGAGGGCGGCGCGCATCAGCCGGGAGCGGCCTTGTCGAGCCAGACGGGGCCGCTGCCCGCTGCCGCGGCGGCTGAGCACAGCGCGCCGATGACGAAGAAATAGTAGTTGCAGAAGGCCTTTGACCCGAACGCGAAGGTGACCAGGCAGCAGAACGCAACCGCCGCGGCGAAGCCCGCCGGCGTGTTCGGCGTGATGATCATGGCGACCGCGAGGGCCAGCAGTCCGCCGCCGATTGCCCAGGCAAACGATCCCTTGCCGAACCCGGCGCGAGCCGCCCAGCTCAGATAGCTGAGCGAGTCCATCCGGAACGGCTCCTTCAGCTGCAGCCAGACGACGTTGTTCAGAAAGGCGTTCGGGTGCCACAGCGCGAGCGGCAGCGTCACCACGGCAGCCGCCAGCCCGGCCCAGAGGAGCAGCAGGGGCCACCTGCGCTGCCGGCCGACGACGAATTTCAGAAACGCCGGACCGGCCAGCCCGAGATACTGCTTGACGACGAGGAGGAGGCCGGCCGCCCATGACGCTGCGGTGGGGCTCCGCAGCATGAGGAAGACCGTGGCGGCCAGCAGCAACACCGCCACCGGCTCGGTCCAGCCCTGTTCGAGCACGAACAACCCGCGCGGCGTCGTCAGGAACAGGCAGGCCGCCAGCTTCGTGTCGAGCCCCTCGCGCGACCAGCCGATCAGCGCGGCGGCGCCGATCACGGCGGCGAGCTCGGCATAGCGGTAGTCGCCGGCGAGCACGTGGCCGGGCACGGCGAGCAGAAGGCTCAGCGGCGGATACGGGTAGCCGATCGCGATCTTGTTGCCGACGATCGCCGCGGGGTTGTAGAAGTGCGACGCGAGGGGCCCGTAGATGTTATCGAGCGCGATGCGGTACGGGTCGCGGTGATGGAGCAACGCGTCGAGCGCCGCCCGGTGGACGGTCACGACGTCGATCCAGGGGTTGGGCGACGCCACCAGCATCCAGACCCCGAGCACCGCGTGAACCACGAGCACCGCCCCGAACCACCGGCGGGCCACGCGCGCGCCCGTCAGGGCGAGGCCGACGAGCGTCGCCTCGAGGCCGATGCCGGTTCTGAACAGCCAGAGGGGGGCTTCAGGATTCACGTAGAACCCCGGCGCCTTCGTCAGCGCGGCCTCGAGCTGCCAGCCGATTGCGGCCGCCAGGACGAGTGCGATCGCCAAGGATGCCGGGCGCGGGACCGGCCGGGCGAGGCGCAGGGACGCCACGCCGGCCGCGCACAAGGCGATCGACAGGGTGAGCCACCGGATCGCCGTGGGATCGTAGAAGCCATTCTTGATCTGCAGCGCGTGACCGAGCGCCACGGCGCTGAGCGCGAACCAGGCGAGTGTCATCGGAGCGGCGGGCTGGCCTCTGTCCTCCTTGTTCCCTTCAAGCGATTCTCCCGGATCCTTGTCTCGAAGGCACGACGATTCCTGCGGCCGCCAACCTCAGCCGCGCCCATGAGCTTGGACTGCGGATGGCGCTCGGTGCGGCTAACGGGCACGCCGGCGGGATCGCCGTTTTCGTGGGGGAGCCTCGGCGGACTGCGCGCCGTCGACCGGGGACGCCGCGCCGAGCTTGACGAGGACGCGATCGAGCGCCTCCAGATCGCCGCGGTCGAGCGCGGCGAATACAGCCGGCGGACGATGGAACTCGTCGAGCAGGTCGGTCCTCGTCTTCAGTCCTCTGGGCGTCAGCACGACCAGCTTGATCCGGCGGTCGTGAGTCACCGAGCGCCGTTCGGCGAGGCCGAGCGTCTCGAGGTGGTCGACGATCCAGGTGGCGTTCGAGGGGTCGCATTGCCACTCGTCGGCGAGCGATCGCATGGTCCGGCCCTGGCGCGGATCGAGGCTGAACAGGCCGCGCGAGTCGTTCGGCGTGAGGCCGCGGCGCGCCAGGCTCGCCGTCCGTTCGGGGGCGGATCGCACGAGCACGTCGAACAGGGCGCTCCAGACGCGCCTCGCGAGGTCGGCTTCCGCCGGGGTCCGGACCATGCGTCGAGGATACGGCAATCCCGGCAGTGGCTCCAGTCGATCCCATTGACGAACATGCTCAATAGTTGATACGTCTGAAGTAATCGCCGCCGGCTCCCGGCCGGACGATCGGACGTGAAGGTCGAGATTGTCGACGTCCGGCCGTGGGACGCCGCCGCGTTGTGGCCGATCGTTACGCGGACCAGCGCGTGTTCCTCGCCGGGGACAGCGCTCACCTGATGCCCCCGACCGGAGGCTTCGGCGGCAATACCGGCATCCACGACGTGCACAATCTGGCCTGGAAGCTCGAGCCGTGATTCGCGGCGCCGCCGGTCCGGCCCTGCTGGACACCTACGATGCCGAGCGCCGGCCGGTTGCGGAGGCGACGATGAACCAGGCGCTCGCGCGGCTTCAGGCCTGGTTCCAGGATCCGAGCCGGAAGCTTCCGGCCCCGGTGCCCATCGTCGACGACGTCGCGGTCATCTTCGGAGCATGCTATCCGTCCGGTGCGTTCCTCGACGAGGCGGAGCGGGCGCCGCGGCCGCCGATCGGCATCCGCGCTTGATGCTACGATGTCGGCCGCTCCTCGGATCGAGGGGAGGCGTGATCACTGACGATGGCGGATGATCAGAGCCGGCCGGCCGTCTCGCTTCGGGATGTCACCAAGCGCTTCGCGACGTACACCGCCGTCCGGGACATCAGCATCGACATCGCGGGTGGAACCTTCACCTCCATCGTCGGCCCGAGCGGCTGCGGCAAGACCACCGTCCTCAACCTGATGGCCGGGCTGCTCGCGCCCTCCGCCGGGGTCATCGAGATCCTCGGGCAGCGGCTCGACGGCATCAACCGCCACGCATCCTACATGTTCCAGCAGGATGCCCTCCTGCCCTGGAAGACCGTGCTCGAGAACGTCGAGCTCGGGCTCGCCATCCGGGGATGGGAGAAGGCGCGCATGCGCGCCGAGGCGCGCGCGTGGATCGACCGGGTCGGCCTCAGCGGGTTCGCCGACCGCTTTCCCTTTCAGCTGAGCGGCGGGATGCGAAAGCGCGTCGCCATGGCGCAGTGCTGGATCGTCCAGCCGGATCTCGTTCTGATGGACGAGCCGTTCAGCGCGCTCGACGTCCATACCCGTCTTCGCATGGAGTCGGAGATACTCGAGCTCTGGACCGGATCGCACAAGACCGTGGTGTTCGTCACGCACGACCTCGAGGAAGCCGTCTCCCTTTCCGACGAGGTCGTGCTGCTATCGTCAGGACCCGGCGGCCGCATCGTCGGCCGGTATCCGGTCGACCTGCCACGCCCGAGACATCTGATCGACGTGAAGATCGATCCGCGGTTCAATGACCTCTTCCGCCACATCTGGAGCCGGCTGCGCCAGGAGGTGCTGAACAGCTATGAGCGACGCGACTAGAACGGGCCGCGGCATCCGCGCCGCCCAACTGGCGCTCGCCGCGGTGGTGCTCCTGGCCTGGGAGTGGGGCGCGGCGACCCGGGCACTCGACACCTTCTTCTTCAGCAGGCCGAGTGCCATCATCCTGCGCGTCCTGCAGTGGGTCACGACGGGCAGCATCTGGGGGCACATGTTGACGACGTTCACCGAGGCGGCGCTGGCGTTCCTCATTGGCGGCGGCGGCGGCGTCGTTCTCGGGTTCGTGCTGGCACGCGCCCCGCGAGCATCCGCCATCCTGGAGCCCTACATCCGGATGGCGAACGCGCTCCCGCGCGTGGTCCTCGCCCCCATCTTCCTTCTGTGGTTCGGGCTCGGCATCTGGTCGAAAGTGGCCCTCGGGGTGACGGTGGTCTTCTTCGTCGTCTTCTTCAACGCCTACCGGGGCGTCCGCGAGGCCGATCCGGTCATCATCGACAACGTGCGGATGCTCGGCGCCTCCGAAGGCCAGCTCACCCGGCACGTCCTGATTCCCAGCGCCCTCGGCTGGATATTCTCGAGCCTGCACGTCAGCATCGGCCTGGCGATCATCGCCGTCGTCGTGGGCGAATACCTCGGCGCGTCGAGCGGCGTCGGCTATCTGATCGCGCAGGCCGAGGGGGTCTTCGACACGACGGGGGTCTTCGCAGGCATGACGGTGCTGGCTCTCGGCGTGCTGGTGGTCGGCAGCCTCGTCGACCGCGTCGAGCGCCGGCTGCTCCGGTGGAAACCGGCGCGCGCGAGCGGGCCGGACCATCTTGCCTAGTCGGCCTCCTCGTCGCTGCAGCCGGCGTGACGGCGGCGATCCGCTGCCGGGGAACGGTCGCCCGCCTGGTGGCCTTCGTGGCTCAGGTCGATGTGGATGACGTTCAGCCGATAGAACAGCGATCCGAAGAGCGCGCTCTTCGGGTGCGCGCGTACCAGCGGACAGCTTGCCCCGGAAATGATGCGGACGCCGCCGTGGACGGCGTCGACGTCCTCGCGCGCCTGCACGCGCTCGTCGAGCAGCGAGAAGAGCAGCATCTGGGCGTCCGACGTCAGGTCGGCGATGTCGTCGATGAACAGCGTGCCGCCGCGCGCCAGCTCGAACTGGCGCCGAAGGCCGGCGTTATCGCCCGACCGGCGCGATCGGCGGGACGACGAGCGCTTCGCCGCGGAGGCGCGCGCCGTGTGGCCCTGGAACGTGACGAACGGCCCCCGTCCACGGGCGCCGTTGACGTGAATGAGGCGTGCGCACATGTCCCGCTCCGTGTGACTCTCGGCGGTGATGAGGACCGGTGCCTGAACCTGCGCGGCCAGCCTGAGATCGTCTTGCTGCATCATGGCGTGGGGACCATCCGCCCCACTTACGATTTTATTGCCGGGCGCGGCCAGCTCTTCACGGAAAACCCGCCCGGGTCGCGTTCGCATGCAGCCCGTCATGCCTGTCATGGCCCGACTCCGGTTTCCGCACCCGCTCACGCTCCTGACGGCCTGTATCTTCGCCGGCGCCCTTCTCAGCTATCTCGTGCCTGCCGGCCGCTACGACCGGCGCCAGGATACGGCCACGGGCCGGCAGGTTGCCGTCGCCGGCAGCTATCACCGCGTCGAGAGGGCGCCGGTCGGGCCGTTTGGGGCATTCGTGGCCGTGCCGAAAGGACTGACGGACGCCGGGCCGGTCGTCTTCCTGGTGTTCCTGGTCGGCGGCGCCTTCACGATCGTGGACGAGACGGGTGCGCTGCGCCAGGCGGTTGGGTGGCTGGCGCGCCGCCTGGATCGGCGCGAGACATTGGTCATCCCAATCGTCTCGATCGCGTTCGCCCTCGCCGGCGCGCTCGAGAACATGGCGGAGGAGATCATCGCGGCTGGATCTTCCGGTCTCGGCTGGGACTTCGATCAGATGTCCGGGCTCTTCCTCGCGATGGGGGTGGCGGCGGGGCTCGTCGGCGGACTCGGCGTGGCGGGCACGGCGGCCGCCTTCGTCACTGGGCTCTCATCGATGGCCTACGCGGCGATGGTGGTCGGCTTCGCCCGCGCCATCTTCGTGGTGCTCGACGAAGGCCGGATCATCGACACGATCGTTCACGGTCTGGTCGGGCCGCTGCAACACCTCCCGGTGGCCGCGTCGGCGATCGGGATGCTGGCCGTGCAGGCCGTGGTCCACGCTCCGGTCCCCAGCGTCAGCGGCCAGGCGGTCCTGACCATGCCGGTGCTGGTGCCGATCTCCGACCTCATCGGCCTCTCGCGCCAGGTGACGGTGCTCGCGTATCAATGCGGCGCCGGTCTGACCGAGCTCGTGACGCCAACCAACGGCGCCCTGATGGCGGTGACCGCCGCCGCCGGCGTGCGCTACGGCGACTGGCTGGCGTTCGCGGGCCGGCTCTATGCCATCCTGCTGGGGCTCGGGGCGATGGCCGTCATGGTCGCGATTGCGATACGGTGGTGAGCGTCCGGCTCACTCGAGAGACGCGATCGCGTCGTCCAGCGCCTTGGCCGCGCGCCGTTCCACGACTACGCCGAAGGCGGCAGCAAGTCCGAGCGCGAGGAGTGTCGCGGCCAGCGCGCGCGGCGTCACGAGCGACGTCGTCGCCGCGATCGCGCACGCGGCGAGCGCGGCGGCCGACAGGCGCCGCACGAGCAGGCGCCGGAACCCGTGCGCGCGTTCGGCGTTCACGTAGGCCGTCATGACGGCGCCGGCGCGCCTTCCGCCGGGATCGTCGGCGCCGTGGAGGGTCACGCGGGCGAGGCGGCTCGACCGTGCATCCACGATCTGACGGTAGCCGGCAGACGCCTAAGAAGTCCCGAAGAGCGCCGCGCCGCGGCCCGGATCGCCCAAGAAAGTACTAAAAAGTCCCTAAAAGGCGGCGGCGCCGGATCCGCTGGCCTCGCCGTGGTGCGTTAAGATCTGATAACGAATGGCCTAAACTGCTCCGCCACGGAGCGGTCACGGGGGACCCATCGCGGCGATGGTCGCCGCGGGGCGCATCCGAACAATCGTTCGGTAGAGGACTTCCAACCTCGAGCCCGTCAGCTAACCCCGTCGGCCCTTGGAAGGGGATCGTGCCCGAAGAAGGGCTTCTCTCCCAGCTCAAACGCCTGGTCGTCGGGAAACCGATCCCATCGCACCTGGCGCATCACGAACGCCTCTCGCGGATCACCGGACTCGCGGTCCTGTCTTCCGATCCGCTGTCCTCGGTGGCGTATGCGACCGAGGAGATCCTCCGCGTCCTGGTCCTCGTCGGGACCGGCGCGCTGTCGCTCGCCGGTCCGATCGCGTTCGTCATCGCGTCCATCCTGGCGATCGTCGTCTTCTCGTACCGCCAGACGATCCACGCCTACCCGAGCGGCGGCGGGGCCTACATCGTCGCGAAGGACAACCTGGGGGAGACGGCTGCGCTCACCGCCGCCGCGTCGCTGCTGATCGACTACATTCTGACCGTGGCCGTCAGCGTCGCGGCCGGGGTCGCGGCGATCACGTCGGCATTGCCGCAGCTGCACGTGAACCGCGTGGAACTCACGCTGATCTTCGTGCTGCTCCTGATGATGGGCAACCTCCGCGGCATCCGCGAATCGGGGCGGATCTTCGCGGCGCCCACGTATTTCTTCGTCGTGACCATCCTGGCGCTCCTCGCCGTCGGCGCCTGGCACGTCCTGGCCGGGTCGGTGCACGCGGTTGGCGTCGCCAACCCGGTCGCGTCGCCGGGCGCGCCGCTCACGCTGTTCCTGCTGCTCACCGCGTTCTCGAACGGCTGCACGGCGATGACCGGCGTGGAAGCCGTGTCGAACGGCGTGCCGGCGTTCAGGCCCCCCGAATCGAAGAACGCCGCCGCGACGATGCTCATGATGGTCGTCCTGTCGGTCACGATGTTCCTCGGAATCACGTTCCTCGCGCACGTGTACCACATCGTGCCGAGCGAGAGCGAGACCGTCGTGTCGCAGCTCGCCCGCGGCGTCTTCGGCGCCCGCGGCGTCCCGTACTACGCCGTGCAGGCCGGCACCATGCTGATTCTCGTCCTGGCGGCCAACACGGCGTATGCCGACTTTCCGCGCCTGTCGTCGATCCTGGCGCGCGACGGGTACGTGCCGCGGCAGTTCATGAACCAGGGCGACCGCCTGGCGTTCTCCAACGGCATCGTGGGGCTCAGCGTCTTCGCGGGAGTTCTGCTCGTGGTCTTCGGCGGGGACACCCACTCGCTCATCCCGCTGTACATGATCGGCGTGTTCGTGTCCTTCACGCTGTCCCAGGCCGGGATGGTGGTCCACTGGCGTCGCCTGCGCGGACCCGGCTGGCGGACGAGCGCCGTCATCAACGGGGTCGGCGCGCTCGTGACCGGTCTCGTGCTCCTGGTCGTCGGGACGACGAAGGCGACCGAGGGCGCGTGGATCATCATGGTGCTGATCCCGCTGAACGTGCTGCTGTTCAAGGCCACCCGGCGGCACTACGAGGGTGTGGCCGCGCAGCTCACGCTGCGGGGATGGCGCTCGCGAGGGCCGCGGCACAACACGGTCATCGTCCCGATCGGCGGGATTCAGCGCGCCGTCGTCGAGGCGCTCGACTACGCGAGGTCCTTGTCGGCGGACGTCCGCGCCGTCTACGTGAACGTGGATCCGGTCGCCACCGAGCAGGTCCGCACGGGCTGGGCACCCTACGCCGACGGCCTGCCGCTCGTCGTCCTCGACTCGCCCTACCGATCGCTCATGGAGCCGCTGCTCGAGTATATCGAGCAGGTGCACGCCGAGCACCCGCAGGGCTACGTGACCGTCGTGCTGCCGGAGTTCGTGCCGGCGCGATGGTGGCACCACCTGTTTCACAACCAGAGGGCGCTGCTCATCAAGGGAGCCCTGCTGTTCCAGCCCAACACCGTCGTCACCAGCGTGCCGTTTCACCTGCATCACTGAGGTGGGGCGGGAACCCTCTATGAAGCACATTCCGCGATGGGGCGACCGACCGAGCCTGCTGGCGGCGGGGGCGGCCATCCTGCTGTTCACGACGGCGTTCCGGGCGTGGCTGCACCTGACCAACCCGACGATCGCGGCGCTCGGCTATCTGCTCATCGTCCTGCTGACGGCGACCGTCGCGCGGCTCCGGGCCGCGGTCGTCGTCTCGGTGGTCGCCGACCTGTGCCTGAACTACTTCTTCATGCCGCCGTTCGGGACGTTCACGATCGCGGACCCGCAGAACTGGGTGGCGCTGTTCGCGTTCGTCGCCGTGAGCGTGGTCGCCAGCTCGCTCTCGTCGGCGGTTCGAACCCAGGCGCTCGAGGTCACCGCGCGGCGCGACGAGCTGGCACGGCTCTTCGATCTCAGTCGCGACGTGCTGCTGACCACTGACAGCGGGGAGGCCATCGGGCAGCTCGCGCGCTTCGTCGCGCGGCGCTTCGACCTTGACTTCGCCGCCATCTGTCTGCCGAAGGGCGGCGGCTGGGCGGTGCACCGCGCCGGGACCGTCGACCTCGCGCTGGACGGGGAGCGCCTGTCGGAGGTCTTCGCCGCAGCCGAGCGCACGCTGGAATTCGATGCGAACGCCCGCACGTATTCCGGGCATCAGCGGGTGGACATCGGCGGTCGCACGGCGCATCTCGTGCCGCTCCGGTTCGGGACCAAGGCGGTCGGGCTGCTCGCGGCGTCGGGACGCGCGGTGGAGGAGGGGACGCTCGACGCGCTGGCGGGCGTCGCCGCGATTGCGATCGAGCGCGCGCAGTTCCTCGAGGAGCGCAAGGCCGCCGAGCTCGCCCGCAAGAGCGAGGAGCTCAAGTCGGCGCTCCTCGCCTCGCTCGGCCACGATCTCCGGACGCCGCTCACCGCCATTCGCGTGGCCGCGAGCAACCTGCAGGCGTCCTGGCTGCCCGGCAGCGAGCGCCAGGGGCAGAGCGACGTGATCCTCACCGAGGTCGACCGGCTGCAGCGCCTGTTCCAGAACATCCTCGAGATGGCCCGCATCGACGCGGGTGCCGTGTCGGCCGACGTCCGCTGGGTGCACCCGCAGGAGATCGTCGAGGCGGCGCGCGATCAGGTGGAGCTGGCGCTCCGCCGGCACCCGGTGGACGTGCGCCTCGCGTCGGACGCGACGGTGCAGCTGGATCCGCGGCTGACCGCGGCGGCGCTCGCCCAGGTGCTCGAGAACGCCGCCCGGTATTCGGCGTCCGGCTCGCCCATTGCGGTCGACGTCGACGTCTCGGCCGACGGCCTGACGATCGCCGTGCGCGATCGCGGCCCCGGCATCGCCTCCACCGATCTGCCGCACCTCTTCGAGCGCTTCTACCGCGGCGCCGAGTCGAAGCGCCGCGTGGCGGGCACCGGCATGGGCCTGGCCATCGCGCGGGGACTGCTCGCCGCCGAACGCGGACGCATCTGGGCCGACAACTGTCCCGAGGGCGGCGCGCGGCTCACGATGGTCATTCCGGCGGCGCGCCGGCCGGCGACGCCTCTCGAGTACCACGTCATGACGAAGCCGGTCCGCATCCTCCTGGTCGACGACGAAGTGTCCATCCAGCGCGCCGTCGCGCCGCTCCTTCGATCGCGCGGCTACGAGGTCGAGGTGGCCGGGACGGGCGAGGCGGCGCTGAAGGTGGTCGCATCCCGTCCGCCGGACCTCGTCGTCCTGGACCTCGGCCTGCCCGATCTCGACGGCACCGAGGTCTGCCGGCGGATGCGGCTCGAGTCGCCGGTCCCGATCATCGTGCTGTCGGCGCGCGGCGCGCAGCCCGACAAGGTGGACGCGCTCGAGCTCGGCGCCGACGACTACGTCACCAAGCCGTTCGGCCCCGACGAGCTCATTGCGCGGATTCGCGTCGCTCTGCGGCGCGTGCCGTCCTCCACCGGCGCTCCGAGCGGCCGGTTCCGCGCCGGCGATCTCACGATCGACTACGACCGCCACCGCGTGCTCCTGGGCGACGACGAGATCCGGCTGACGCCCAAGGAATTCGACCTGCTGGAGCTGCTCGCCCGGAACGCCGACCGCGTTCTCACGCATCGGGCGATTCTCAAGGCCGTGTGGGGGCCGCACGCGGTCGACCAGCCGGAGCATCTGTGGGTGCTCATGGCGCAACTCCGGAAGAAGATCGAGGCGGACCCGTCGAAGCCGAAGTACCTCCTCAGCGAGCCCTGGGTCGGCTACCGCTTCGCGACCGGCGATTCGACCGGGGTGGTCTAGTCGTCCTACCTTCAGGGACTTTTCAGGCACTTTTTCGTCCGATCCAAGGCTCGCGCTCCTATCTTCGGATCGTGGACAGTCGGTGGTCTCCTTCGACGCTTTCGCTGCACGTGCTGGCGACCACGGCGGACGGCACGCGCTCCGCTCTGGTAGCGGCCAGGCGGTTGACCCGCGGCGTGGACGCGCGCGTGGTCCTCCTCGTGCCGCGCGTCCTTCCGCGTCTCGCCGCGCCGGGTCTTCCGGACGATCAGTCCGCCCACGTCGACGCGTACCGCGCGATGGCGGCAGACGTGGGCATCCAATCGACGGCGCTCGTGTGTGTCTGCAGCCGGATCGACGACGTGGTGCGCCAGATGATCGGTCGCTCGTCGCTGGTGATCGTGGGCGGCGCGAGACGGCTCTGGTGGCCGTCCCACGAGCAGCGGCTCGCCGATCGCCTGACCGCCGCCGGCTACGCGGTCGTCTTCGTCCCAGTGGGCGCCGGCGACGACGCTCTCCTGCGGGCGGCCGCGATCGCCTCCTGAGGATAGGTCATGAACCTTTCGATTCGCCGTCGACTCGGACCCGTATCGGCCGCCGTCCTGCTGGGAGCGCTCGGCACGACGGGTCCGGCGCTTGCCCAGACGGCGACAGCCGACTCGACCGCTTCGACGGCGGCCGCGGATCAGTCCACCGCGCAGAGCTCGAGCCCGTTCGACCACGTGAGGTTCGGCGCCACGCTCGAGGGCTACTACGAGTACGACGGGAATCGCCCGCCTGATCGCGTGCTGCTGCTGCGCGCCTACGACACGCGCGCCAACTCGTTTGCCCTCCAGCAGGCGGCGATCGTGGTGGAGAGCGCGCCGGACGTTCCCGCCGGCCGCCGGTTCGGGGCGCGTGTGGACCTGCAGTTTGGAGAGGCGACCGCGACCGTGCAAGGGAATCCGGCGAACGAGCCGCGGCCCGAGACCTACCGCAACGTCTGGCAGGCATACGGGACCTACGTCGTGCCGGTCGGCCCGAACGGGCTGCAGGTCGACTTCGGGAAGTACGCGTCGATGCTCGGATACGAGACGAACTACGCCAAGGACGACC
This sequence comes from uncultured Acidobacteriota bacterium, assembly GCA_963840225.1. Classification (GTDB taxonomy): domain Bacteria; phylum Acidobacteriota; class Vicinamibacteria; order Vicinamibacterales; family CAVVIG01; genus JBLMXQ01. Next base: position 796,500 of record CAWIYH010000001.1, on the reverse strand, counting down.
AGGCGTTCTCGCGCGCCTACCTGTTCGATTTTCTGCCCTTCTACCATTCGGGCGCGCGCGTCACCTTCCCGGTCAACGACAAGGTGTCGCTGCTCTACATGCTGTCGAACGGCATCCAGCAGACCGAAGACTTCAATAACTTCAAGTCGAGCCACTTCGCGGCAATCGTGAAACCGGCGCCGGCGGTCACGTGGGTGATCAACTACTACGTCGGCCAGGAACAGCCCGATGGGGGTCAGCCGGACGGACCTGACGGCTTCTTCAAGGTGTTCGACACGAACGTCGCCTTCGCGGTCGCGCCGAAGCTGTCGCTCGCCCTCGACGTGAACGACACCTCGAACCAGATCCGGAGTGGCGATCCGACGACGACGCTGAAGGGGGTCGGCGCGTATGCGCGGTACCAGCTGCTGAGGTCGACCGCGATCGGCATCCGGTACGAGCGGCTCGACGACGAAGGGCTGCTCGGCGGGATCACGCAGGTCCTGCAGGAGGCGACGGCGACGCTGGAGCGGACGCTGGCGGACGGGTTCCTGGTGCGGCTCGAGTACCGCCGCGACTGGTCGAACCGGCCGTTCTTCACCGGGCCGCTCGGGTCCGGCGATCTGCGCCGCGCGCAGAACACGGCGCTCGCGGGCGGCGTGTGGTGGTTCGGCAACAAGACCGGCGCGTGGTAGGAGGGATTCGATGCTGCTCGCTGGAATGGTCGTCCTCGGCGTGGTCACGTTTCTGCTGATCTTCGGCTTCGTCGCGCTCTGCGAGCGCGTGTAGGTGATGCGATGACGCTGGTCTCGCTCCTCCTGAGCATCGCCGCCGCTGCGTACCTGGTGTACGCGATGCTGCGGCCCGAGCGCTTCTGAGATCCGATCATGACCATCGAATACGCTGCCGTGGCGTCCACGATCCTTCTCCTCGTCGTCACGAGCGTCCCGCTCGGGCGGTACATGGCGCGGGTGTTCACCGGGCGACCGACCGTCCTGGATCCGATCTTCGTCCCGATCGAGCGCCTCGTGCTGCGATTGACCGGCGTCGACCCGGAGCAGCAGCAGGGCTGGAAGCAGTACTCGGTCTCGATGCTCGTCTCGAATCTCGTCATGTGGCTGGCGACGTTCGCGGTCGTATCGCTGCAGCGCGTGCTGCCGCTCAATCCTGACGGCATCGGCAACATGGAGCCGACGCTGGCGTTCAACACGATCTCCAGCTTCACGACGAACACGAACCTGCAGCACTACAGCGGCGAGACGGGCCTCTCGTACTTCTCCCAGATGTTCGAGGCCACCTTCCTGCAGTTCGTGACCGCCGCCACGGGCATCGCCGTGTGCATCGCGCTCATTCGCGCGCTGGCTGGCAACCGCACGACGACGATCGGCAGCTTCTACGTCGACGTCACGCGCGCCAGCGTGCGCGTCCTGCTGCCGCTGGCGCTCGTCGTCGGCACGAGCCTCATGTGGCAGGGCTCGCCGATGACGTTTCACGGCGCGGCGCACGCCGCGACGGTCGAGGGCGGGCAGCAGACGATTGCGCGCGGCGTGACCGCGCCGATGGTGGCAATCAAGCAGCTGGGGACCAACGGCGGCGGCTATTTCGGCCCGAACTCGACGCATCCGTACGAAAACCCGACCCCGCTGTCCAACCTCGTCGAGACGTGGTCGATTCTCGCCATCCCGATGGGCATGATCTGGACGCTCGGCGAGATGGTCGGACGCCGTCGCTTCGCGGCCGTCCTCTTCATGGTGATGCTGGCGATGTACATCCCGATGGTGAGCGTTGCCGTCGCCGAGGAAGCGCACGGAAGTCCCGCCATCGCCCGGATGGGAGTTGATCAGTCCACCGGATCGATGGAGGGCAAGGAAGTGCGGTTCGGCGCCGGACTCTCCGCGCTCTGGGCCGTGTCGACGACCGTGACGTCCAACGGCTCCGTCGACGCGATGCACGATTCGCTGACGCCGCTCGCCGGGCTGATGCCGCTGGCCGGGATGTGGATCAACAGCATCTTCGGCGGCGTAGGCGTCGGCTTCATCAACATGTTCATCTTCATCGTCGTGGCGGTGTTCGTCGCCGGGATGATGGTCGGCCGGACGCCCGAATTCCTGGGCAAGAAGGTCGAGGCCCGAGAGATGAAGCTGGCCAGCCTCGCGCTCTTGTGGCATCCGCTCGCGATCCTGGTCGGGACCGCGATCGCGTGCTACGTCTGGGCCACCGCCGCGCATCCCGACGCCTCGCTGGCGTGGCTGCACAACCCTGGTCCGCACGGCTTCTCCGAGATGCTGTACGAGTTCTCGTCGGCCGCGGCGAACAACGGGTCAGGCTTCGAAGGGCTTGGCGACAACACCGCGTTCTGGAACATCTCGACCGGACTTGTGATGTTGTTCTCGCGCTACATCCCGATCATCGCGCCGCTGGCCCTCGCCGGCTCGCTTGCGGCCAAGCCCACGGCGCCCGAGACGGCCGGGTCGCTGCGCGCCGACAGCGCGACGTACGGCTTCATGCTGTGGGCCGTCGTCCTGATTCTCGGATTGCTGATGTTCATGCCGGTGGCGGTGCTGGGGCCGATCGCCGAGCACCTGGCGCTGAGGTAACGACGATGCTGGCACAGGAAGTGAAACGCGGCATCCTGTTCACGGCCGTGACGGTGGTGCTCTTCGGCGGCGTGTACCACGGCGTGCTGTGGGCGGTGGGGCGCGTCGCGTTCCCGTCGCAGGCCGAAGGCAGCCTCATCCGGCGCGCCGACGGCACCGTCGTCGGCTCGCGGCTGATCGCGCAGGCGTTCGCCCGGCCGGAGTACTTCCATCCGCGGCCGTCGGCGGTCGACTACAACGCCGCGTCGACAGGCGGCAGCAACGACGGGCCGTCGAATGCCGAGTTTCTCGCGACGGTGAGGAAGCGTCTGGATGCCGTCATGGCGCTCGAGCGCGTGGACGCGAGCCGCGTGCCGTCCGAGATGGTGACGGCGAGCGGCGGCGGCATGGATCCGGACATCCCGCCGAACGCCGCCGGGCTGCAGGCGCGGCGCGTGGCCGCGGCCCGCGGCGTACCGGTCGATCGCGTGCGCGAGCTCATTCGCGCGCACACGACGCCGCCGGCCTGGGGATTCTTCGGGCGGGCACGCGTCAACGTCCTGGAGCTGAACCTGGATCTCGACGCGACGTTCGGGACGCCGGGATTGCCGGGGAACCACTAGTCGGGGCACTCACATGGCAGAGCACGCACGCACTATCTCGATCTGGGATCGGTCGATCATTCGGCAGGCCGTCGTCGATGCCATCCGGAAGCTGGACCCGCGCGTCCAGGTCAAGAACCCGGTGATGTTCATCGTCGAGGTCGGGAGCCTGATCACGACGATCATCGCCGTTCAGGATGTCGTCGGCGGCGCCGGCCGGCCGCTCTTCACGGGTCAGGTCGCCGTCTGGCTCTGGTTCACCGTGTTGTTTGCGAACTTCGCCGAGGCGATGGCCGAGGGGCGCGGGAAGGCGCAGGCGGATACGCTCCGGAAAGCTCGCACCGAGGCGGTGGCCAACCGGCTGATCCACGGCGATCGCGTCGAGACCGTGCCGGCCTCGATGCTCCGCAAAGGCGACCTGGTGATGGTCCGCGCGGGCGAGCTTATTCCGGCCGACGGCGAAATCGTCGAAGGCGTGGCTTCGGTCGACGAGTCGGCGATCACCGGCGAATCGGCGCCGGTCATCCGCGAGTCGGGCGGCGACCGATCCGCCGTCACCGGCGGCACGCGGGTCATCTCGGACTGGATCAAGGTGCAGGTCACCTCCGACCCGGGGCACACGTTCCTCGACCGCATGATCGCGCTCGTCGAGGGAGCCGAGCGCCAGAAGACGCCAAACGAGATCGCGCTCACGATCCTGCTGTCCGTGCTCACGCTGGTCTTCCTGCTGGTCGTCGTGACGCTCGAGCCGTTCGCGTACTACGCGGGCACGTCCATTCCCATCCCGGTGCTGGTGGCGCTCCTCGTGTGCCTGATTCCGACGACGATCGGCGCCCTCGTTTCGGCCATCGGGATCGCGGGCATGGATCGCCTCGTGCAGCACAACGTGCTGGCCATGTCGGGGCGCGCGGTGGAGGCGGCCGGCGACGTCGACACGCTGCTGCTGGACAAGACCGGCACGATCACGCTAGGCAACCGGCAGGCGGTGGAGTTCGTGCCGGTCGCCGGCGTCACCGACGGCGAGCTCGCCGACGCCGCCCAGCTCGCCTCCCTTGCCGACGAGACGCCGGAGGGCCGGTCGATCGTGATCCTGGCCAAGGACCGATATGGCATCCGCGGGCGCGAGCTGGCCGATCGAGATGCGGTCTTCGTGCCCTTCACGGCGCAGACGCGGATGTCGGGCTTGAACCTGAACGGCCGCGAGATCCGCAAGGGCGCCGCCGATGCCGTTGCCCAGTACGTCGCGGCGAACGGCGGGGCGGCGTTGCCCGAGCTGCAGGCGATCGTCGACCGAATTGCCCGATCCGGAGGCACGCCGCTCGTCGTCGCGGAGCGGACCCGTCCTCTCGGCGTCGTGCACCTGAAAGACGTGGTCAAAGGCGGCATGCGGCAGCGGTTCGACCACCTGCGCGCGATGGGCATCCGGACGGTCATGATCACCGGCGACAACCCGCTCACCGCCGCCGCGATTGCCGGCGAGGCCGGCGTCGACGATTTTCTGGCCGAGGCGAAGCCCGAAGACAAGATGGCGCTCATCAAGCGCGAGCAGAGCGCCGGCAAGCTGGTCGCCATGACCGGCGACGGCACCAACGACGCGCCGGCGCTGGCGCAGGCCGACGTCGGCGTCGCGATGAACAGCGGCACGACGGCGGCCAAGGAAGCCGGCAACATGGTGGATCTCGACTCGAATCCGACGAAGCTCATCGAGATCGTCGAGATCGGCAAGCAGCTCCTGATGACGCGCGGCGCGCTCACGACGTTCTCGATTGCGAACGACGTGGCGAAGTACTTCGCCATCATCCCGGCCATGTTCGTCCTCGCGTTTCCGCAGCTCGCCGTGCTGAACGTCATGCGACTCGCGACGCCCGAGTCGGCCATCCTCTCGGCCGTCATCTTCAACGCGGTCATCATCATTGCCCTGATCCCGCTGGCGCTGCGCGGGATCCCGTACCGGCCGCTCGGCGCGGCGGCGGTCCTGCGGCGTAACCATGATGATCTACGGGGTCGGCGGAATCGTCCTGCCGTTTGTCGGGATCAAGGCCATCGACGTCCTGCTGGTGGCCATCCGACTGGCATGATCGGCGTGATGAGGGAGGTCCGACGTGTCTGAGCCCCGGCCCTCGGCCGACGCCCTCCTGGCGCGCATCACGGAGCAGGATCGCGCGCGCCTGCGGATCTATGTTGGCGCTGCCCCGGGCGTCGGCAAGACGTACGAGATGCTCCGCGAGGCCCACGCCCTCCGCGCGCGCGGCCTCGACGTCGTCGTCGGCTACGTCGAGACCTACGGGCGTGCGGAGACCGAGGCGCAGCTCGGGGACCTCGAGGTCGTCCCCCGGCGCCGGATCGAGTACCGCGGCGTGACGCTCGAGGAGATGGACGTCGATGCGATCGTCCGCCGCAGGCCGCAGGTCGCCGTGGTCGACGAACTGGCGCACACGAACGTGCCCGGCAGCCGCCACGTCAAGCGGTACGACGACGTCCTCGAGCTCCTGGACGCCGGCATCCACGTCATGACCGCCGTCAACATCCAGCACCTCGAGACGCTCAACGACGCCGTGGCGCGCGTCACCGGCGTCCGCGTCCGGGAGACCGTGCCCGACACGTTCGTCGACCGCGCCGACGAGATCATCAACGTGGACGTCACGGTCGAGGAGCTGCGCAACCGCCTGCGGGAAGGCAAGATCTACAAGCCCGAGAAGGTCGAGCAGGCGCTGGCGAATTTCTTCCGGAAGGGCAACCTCTCCACGCTCCGCGAGCTGGCGTTACGAGCCGTCGCCGACGAGGTGGGTGAAAAGGCGGCCAGCTACCGGGTGCGAGAAGGCCTCGAGCCGGCGTTCATCCCCGAGCGGGTGATGGTCTGCATGAGCTCGAACGTGCTCGCGCCGCGCCTCGTCCGCACCGGCGCGCGCATCGCCGGCCGGCTCGGCGCGCGGTGGTACGCCGTCTACGTGGAGACGCCCGAGGAGCGGCCCGGCCGGATCCGGCCGGGCGACTCCGACGCGCTCCGGCAGAACATCGCGCTCGCCGAGAGCCTGGGCGCGACGGTCGTCCGTGTCAAGGCGGACCGCGCCGCGGAGGGGCTCATCGCCTTCGCGCAGCGCGAAGGGATCACGCACGTGATCTTCGGCCAGAGCGCCCGATCGCGGTGGGAGTTGCTCTGGCGCGGCTCGACGATCGACAAGTTTCTCCGCTCGGTCCGCGATGCCGCCGTCCAGGTCGTGCCGATCGAAGACGCCTACTAGTGGACCACGCGCGTGGACGCAATCAGCTCGGCGACCGCCTCCGCCAGGATCGCCGGCGGTACCGGCTTGGCGAGGTGCCGCTGGAATCCGGCGGCGAGTGCCTGCTGCTGGTCCTCGTCGGACGCGAAGGCCGTCACCGCCGCGGCGGGGATCCGCGAGGTCACGCTCGACGGCAGGCGGCGGATCTCGCGAATGAGCTCGTAGCCGTCCTTGTCGGGCATGGCGATGTCGGCGAGCAGGACATCGATCTCCGAGCTGGCCAGCGTCTGCAGCGCGTCCTCGGCCGAACCGGCGGAGATGACCGTCGCGCCGCAGGATTCGAGCGCCGACGCCATCACCTCGCGCGCGTCGGGCTCGTCATCCACCAGGAGGACGCGGACGCCGGTCAGAGGCGTCAGCGGCGGCGCCGGCTGATCGATCGGCTTCGGCCGATCCGCGACCGGCTGGGCCACGGCTTCGGGCGCGTGCGCGATCGGAAGGCGCACCGTGAACGTGGAGCCGCGCCCGGGGCCGCCGCTCTCGGCGTCGATCGTGCCGCCCTGCGCCTCGATGAGGTGGTGCGCGATGAACAGCCCGAGACCGAGGCCGCCGACCCGCCGCGCCGTCGTGCTGTCGCCCTGCCGGAAGCGCTCGAAGACATGCGGCAGAAACACCGGGTCGATGCCGCTGCCGTTGTCGGCGACGCGGATGGCGACGTACCGATCGGACAGCGTCGCGTCCGCGACGATGCGTCCGCCGGCGGGCGTGAATTTAACCGCGTTCGACAGCAGGTTCGTGAAGACCTGCTCGAGCCGCCGAGGGTCCGCGACGACGGCGACCGGCGGCAGGCGTTCGAGGTGGAGCTCGACGCCCTTGCCCTCGGCGAGCGGCATGATCGCCTCGACGGCGCCGCGAAGGCTCTCGCCGGGGTCGAACTCGTCCGGATCGAGCGACGCGCGGCCGGCGACGATCTGGGAGACGTCGAGCAGCTCCTCGATGAGCCGCGCCTGGCGCGTGGCGTTGTTGAAGATGGCCTCGAGGGCCCGCGCCGTCCGGCTGGTGTCGAGCGTGCCCGCCCGGAGCATCGACGCCCACCCGAGCATGGCGTTGAGCGGCGTTCGCAGCTCGTGCGACAGCGTGGAGAGGAAGTCGTCCTTCGCCTGGTTGGCCGACTCCGCGTCGGCCCGCGCGCGCTGCGCCGCTTCGTAGAGGCGTGCGCGATCGAGCGCCTGCGCGCAGTGCTGCGCGACCGACCGCAGCAGGGCCGCGTATTCGTCGTTGAAGTTGACCGGCGCCGCGAAGTGGAACGACAGGATGCCGAGCACCGTCCCCTCGGCGAGCAGCGGGAGCGCCGCCGCCGATTCGTACCCGCCGTCCGCCGCGAGCGCCGCCGATCGCGGGAACCGCCGCTGCCAGTCGCCGAGCGATCCGACGAGGACCGGCTCCCTCGTCTCGGCGGCGGCCGTGACGCAGAACCCCTGGTCGGCGCCGAAGCGGTGCCACGCTTCCACGACCATGCGCGTGTATTCCTCGGCGTAGAGGGTCTCGAACTGCCGCCCACGGTCGACCAGCATCGCCACCGACCCGGCGGACGCCCCGACGACCGAGCGGCCGTGCCGGATGATGACCTTGGCGACGGCATCGAGGGTGATGGCTTCCGAGAGCGCCGCGCTGAGCTCGTACAGCCGCGCGGTTCGCCCGGCGAGCGCGCGGTACTTCCCTTCGCTCTGGCGGAGCGCTTCCTCGGCGCGCTGGCGTTCGTGCAGCTCCGCGGCGGCGCGCACGCGGAAATCCTCGCCGTCCATGCGCGCCCGCTCCGCGCGCTCGTACGCGAGGGCCCGCGCCAGCGCCTGGGCGGTGTGGCGGCCCGCCGCGAGCATCATCGCGCGCTCGTCGCCGCTGAACGACCGCGGATCCTTGAAGCTCACCACGACGATGCCGAGCACCCGGCCGCCGTTCGGAAGCGGGATCGCGGCGGTGGCGCCGTCCTGGGCCAGGAAGTCGTCGGTCGACGCCTCCGGAAATTCCGCCCGGCGCGCTTCCGGCGACTCGATGACGACCAGCTCGTGCCGGCGGACCGCCTCGTTCATCGGCGTCCGTGGCGCCAGCGGCAGGCGTTCCCCGCGCGAGCCGACCGCCGGCTCGTAGCCGATCGCGTGCTCGATCTGCAGCGCCGGCTCGTCGTCCGCCATCAGCGCCACCGCGCCGGCCGTGGCGTCGAGCGCATGGAGCAGCTCCTCCAGGGCGGCGCGCGTGACCTCGCGGCTCGTCGGCGTGCGCGACAGCGTGGCGGTCAGGTCGACCAGATGCGTCGCGCAGGCGAGCTTCTGCTCCGCGTCCGCATGCAGCCGGCGTTCGGCCACGAGCTTCCGGAACAGCCGGCGCGCGCCGAAGGCGATGAGCAGCGCGCACGCGCCGGCGACAAGAGCGATCGCTGTCATGGGATGCGCCTGCCTGGGCAAGCGGCGAGCCAGGCCGAAACGGGCCTGATCTCACGCCGTTCGCCGGTTCCAGGCTCCTGACTTCGGGTACGGGTAACCCTGCTCGTAGCAAAAGCCAACAGAAGGGCTTATCGGTCCGAGTTCGCTGCCGCATTACAGTGCCGGTGCCTCCCGGCGACCTGTCTGCTCCGTGGACCGGCTCGCGCCGGGACACGTCGGCGCCCTTCTCGAGCACGATGGCGTTCCGGGTCGCGGATGTCAACGTTTTCGGCCACCCGACCGCGAGACGTCGTGAGAGAACTGAAGCCCCGTCCTCTCCGGCCGATTCCAACAACAAGCTTTAGCGGGAGGTGCCGGTGGCCAGGACCAATTGTTGGCAGTTCAAACGATGCGGTCGTGAGCCGGAGGGCGCGAAGGTGGCGCAGCTCGGAGTGTGCCCCGCAACGACCGAGACCCGGACCACAGGGATCAACGGCGGCGCGAACGGGGGGCGCGCGTGCTGGGCTCTGGCCGGCACCCTGTGTGGAGGGGCCGTGCAGGGAAGCTTCGTCACCAAGGTGGCCAATTGCCAGGCGTGTGACTTTTATAAGGCAGTCAGGCAGGACGAAGGCGCTGCGATGGTGCAGGTGAAGGCGATCCTGGCCAGGGTGTCGTAGCCGCGCCGCTGCCGGACGCCTGTCCGGACCTCAACCGCGCCGCCGAGCCGGAAACGGCCCGCCGCCCGTTCAATCTTTTCACGAACGTCGATATATTCGGGATCGGACCCGGACTCCGCGCGTCTAAGCGGTGTATCAAAGCACCGGCCGGATTCGGCGAGGACTCGTGCGTTCGAGCCAGCCGGCCGGCGCGGGTGCTCCGTCACGCGGCTCCGCGCGGCACCGGAACGAGGGAGCGGGTGCCGGGTCCGAAAGACGCGGTCTGCACGCCCGCCTGGAATCGAACCGTTCGAAAACGCACACTTCGATGATGCCGTTTGCCGAAACGCCCATTGCCGACGCCGCCCAGCTCGAGGCCTTTCACGATCTGTTGCCGGCGCTCGCCCGCGCGCTCGACGTGCGCGACGTCTTCCAGCATCTCAGCCGCGTCGCCTCACGGATCGTGCCTCACGACGAAGCGAACCTGGCCCTGGCGACCGACGATCCGTCGCGCTATCGCCTCTATGCGAGCACCCGCGGCTTTCCGGAGCTGCTCTGCAGGAGCTCGGGCTGCATCCTGCAGGATCCGGCCGTCCCGCGCATCCTCGACCGGGCGCCCGGACCCGAGCGAGGGCTCCGGTCGGGCGTGAGCGCGCCGGTACTGGTCGACGGCACGGTGGCCGGCGTGCTCGCGCTGTTCTCCTGCAGGTCCGACGCCTATGCGGGCCGTGATCTGTGGCTGGTCCAGCGGCTCGCGGACTACATCGCGGTGGCGCTGGCCCACCACCGCCTGGCCGAGGAGGCGCGCCAGGCCGCGGTCGAGCGGGAGCGCGCGGCGACGATCGAGAGCTCGGTCGAGCTGCTGCGCGCCATCTCGGACGTCCTCGACATCCGGACCGTGTTTCCCGAGATCTCGCGGATCGCGAACAAGGTCCTGCCGCACGATCGGCTCACGATGATGTTCCACGACGGAAACGGCGAGGTCGCGTTCGAGGCGGCGTCGACCGACGAGTTTCCGGATCTGAATCGCATCATCAAGTCGGACCGCACGACCGACGACGACGGCTTCATCATCATCGACGACCTGGCGGTGGCGGACCTGCCGATTGTCGAGCCGCCGGACCTGCGGGAGCGGATCGTCGCCGGCGGCTACCGCTCGTTCCTGGCCGTGATTACCCGGGCGCGCGAGCAGCAGATGGGGCTCGGCTTCTGGGCCCGGCGCCCGCGCGCCTTCGGGCCCGAGGACGTGCCGGTGGCGCGCCGCATCGCCGATCACGTGGCCCTCGCCGTCTCGCACGAGCAGCTCGCGGAGGCCGCGCGGCAGGTGGTCGAGGCGCGGGCGCAGGCCGAACGGCTGGAGTCGCGCGTCCAGGTGCTCGTCAGGGAGCTGGAATCCAAGAGCCGGACGCCGCTGGTCGGCCAGTCGCCGGAATGGCTGGACACGCTGAAGAAGGCCACGCAGGTGGCGGAGACGGAGACGACCGTCCTCCTGACCGGCGAATCGGGCACCGGCAAGGAGGTGGTCGCGCGCTTCATCCACCGCGCGTCGGGGCGGAAGGACGGCCCCTTCACGGCGCTCAACTGCGCCGCCCTGCCCGAACAGCTGCTCGAATCGGAGCTGTTCGGGTACGAGCGCGGCGCATTCACCGGCGCGCATCAGTCCAAGCCGGGGCAGATCGAGCTCGCCTCGGGCGGCGTGCTCTTCCTCGACGAGGTCAGCGAGATGAGCCCGTCGGCGCAGGCCAAGTTCCTGCGCGTCCTCCAGGAGCGCGAGTTCCAGCGCCTGGGCGGCACGCGCCTGCTGAATGCGAACGTCCGCGTGGTCGCCGCCAGCAACCGCGATTTGCGGAAGGCGGTCGAGCGGGGCGATTTCCGGGAGGACCTCTACTACCGGCTGCAGGTGTTCGAGATCCGGATCGCGCCGCTGCGCGAGCGCGCGGGCGACATCCTGCTCCTGAGCGACGCCTTCCTCCAGGAGATCGGCCGGTCGTTCGGCCGGCCGCCGGCCGGCCTGACGCGCGACGCGCGCGAGGCGCTGCTGCAGCACGACTGGCCGGGCAACGTGCGCGAACTCAGGAACGCGCTCGAGCGCGCGGCGATTCTCTGCGAGGGCGGCCTGATCGGCGCGCACCACCTCTCCCTGCAGGCCACGGCGCGGCCGGCGTCGGCGGCCGTCACCGACCTGAAGACGCTGGAGCGCGAGACGATCGCGCGTGTCATGCGCGAATCCCGCTGGAACAAGTCGCTGGCGGCGCAGCGGCTCGGGCTCTCGCGCACGCAGCTGTACGTGAGGCTCCGCAAATACAGCCTCGAAGAGCCGTCGGCCTGATCGGCCCTCACCGCCGCCGGAACAGGCTGCAGCGCTGGAGCCGCGGATGGATGCGGCTGGCCATCGACGGCCACATCTTCGGGTCGCTGGCCACGAGCGCGTCCAGCTCGTCGTCGGTCAGCTCGAAGCCCTGCTCGCGCAGGGCGTTCAGCGTCTCGCGCGGCCGCCGCACGAACGGCTCGCGGAAATCCTCGTCGGTCAGCAGCCGGCCGATCACCAGTTGAACGGTTTTCTGAGACATGTCCCGGGGGCTCCCGCCGAGAGGTGGGGCAAGCTCCGCGCCAGCCCTGCGCCGGCCGATCCCGACCATTTCCGGGCACTTCATCGCAGCGTCCGTGCGCACCGATGCGCAGGATGCGCATCCGCGAACACCTGATGCACCAATCGGTCCTCGGCGCGGCGATCGCGCGGCGGGCGATAACCCGCTGACTGCCCGCGTGATGTCGCCGCTTCGACGACCGCCGGACATCTGGCGCCGCCCTTGCCCTGTCGCCGGTTCGTGGAGTCGACTGCGTTACGTGCGCCCGACGTTGCTTGGTGGCCGGGTACGGCCGCCGGCTGCACCGCCATCCCGGTCGTACGGGTGCGCACGATGGTGCTGGCCGCCGCGCTGATCGCGGCGATCGCCTTCAGGACCGTCGGCCTGTCGACCTACGGGTTCAGCGAGGACGAGATCAACAAGGTCCGCGCGATCGAGAGCTATCGCGCCGGCGACTTCGTCGCCAACGCCGAACATCCGATGCTGATGAAGCTCGCGATGTGGGGCAGCGTCGGACTGGCGGACGCGTGGAACGCCGCGGCGCCCGCACACCGGATCCCGCTCGAGACGGCGGTCCGCCTGCCGAACGCGCTGGCCGGCGCGGCCATCACGCTGGTGCTGTACGGCGTGGGGCAGGTGCTGTTCGGCGAGGCGGTCGGGCTGGCCGCGGCCGCCATCTGGGCCTTCGACGTGAACGCGATGGCCATCAATCGCATCGGCAAGGAAGACACGTTTCTGCTCTTGTTCTTCCTGCTCGCGGTCTGGCTCTACGAGTCAGCGAAGCGGCGCGGCGCGACCGATCCGGCCGGCGCCCGGCCCTGGTACACGGCGAGCGGCGGCGCGTTCGGGCTGATGCTGGCGTCGAAGTACATGCCGCACTACCTGGGCCTGTACGCGCTCTTCAACACCCTGGTCGACCGTCATCCGGGCGCCAACCGGCCGTCGGTCGGTCGCTACTACGGCGCGATGGCGGCGGCGTTCGTCGCGGCGAACCCCGCGATTCTCCTGCCGGCGGTCTGGGCGTACTGCCTGCGCTACGTGCGGGGCGAGATGCTCCTCCATCACGGCTATCCCTATGCGGGGCATCTGTACGTGACGAACATCCCGGTGTCGCCGCTCGGCGTGCCGGTCGGCTACTACCTGCACCTCTTCGCCACGAAGACGCCGCTCGTCGTTCTCGCCGCACTGGTGCCGGGAGTCATCGAGCTGGTGCGGCGCCGTCACGAGCGCGGATTCGTGCTGCTGCGGATCATGCTCGTCCTCCTGATCGTTCCGTATTCGTTGATGGCCGCGAAGTTCATCCGCTACACGCTGCCGATGCTGGCGATGCTCGACCTGATGGCGGCCATCGGCCTGGTCTCGGGCATCGGCTGGCTGCTGCGCAAGGGGTGGCTGGCGCCTGCCGCGCGCGCGGGCGTGGCGGCGGTCACGGTGGTCGTCGCGCTGACGGCACTGGTGGCGGCGCCGCTCTCGGCCGCGCCGTTCTACTCGGTGTTCCAGAACGGCATCGGCGCCCGCCTCGCGGCTCCCGGCACGACGTTTCCGGAAGAGACCTACGACTACGGCGTGCGCGAATCGGTCGCCGCCATCGCCGCCGCGGCCGGACCCTCGGCGGTCATCGTCACCGACGCGGCGGCCGTGGCGGCGCACTACGTGAGAGCCGACGGCCGCGCCGACCTTCGCGTGCGCTCGCTTTCCGCCCGGGGTATTCCGCCCGGACAGGGCGACGTGTGGGTGATCGTGCAGGACGGCCACCTCACATTCGAGAACGAGCTGGTCGTCGAGGAGCTGCGGCGCCAGGACGCCGCGTGGATGCAGGTCCGCGCCGGCGCCGCGCTCGCGGCGCAGGTGTTCCACCTGAAAGGACGCGCTCGATGAGCGAGACACGCCGCCTCGTCGTCAACGCCGACGACCTCGGGCTCGCGCCCGGCGTCAACGACGGCATCTTCGACGCCCACGCCCAGGGCGTGCTCACGAGCGCCAGCCTGTTTGCGAACGCCCCGGCGACCGAGGACGCGATCGGCCGGGTGCTGGCCGAGGAATCGCTCGGCGTGGGCGTGCACCTGGCGCTGGTCGACGGCGCGCCGACCCTCCCGCCGGCCAGGATCCGGTCGCTCGTGTCGGCCGACGGACAGTTCCGTCGATCGTGGAAGCCGTTTGTCACCGCGTGCCTTTGCGGCCAGGTCTCGCTCGCGGAAGTGGAGCTCGAGCTGGAGGCCCAGATCGAGCGGCTGCGCGGCGCGGGCCTGACGCTGACGCACCTCGACGCGCACAAGCACGTGCACGCCTATCCACCGGTCTTCGCCATCGTGGCGCGGCTGGCGGCCCGCTTCCGCATCCCGGTCGTCCGCGTCCCGTACGAACGACTCGCGGTCGGAGATGGGGGCGCCCAGTCGCTGAGCGCGAGGACGCGGCAGCTTCTGCTCAACGCCGCGCTCCTGCCATGGGCCCGTCGGGACTACCGGACCGCCGCCGCGCTCGATCTGCGCACGCCGCGGTTCGTCGGGCGCATCCATACCGGCGTTCTGGACCTGGAAGGGCTCGCGGGACTGGTGCGGGAGCTCACGCCGTGCGTGACCGAGCTGATGGTCCATCCGGGGTACGTGGACGCCCCGCTCGAGCGGACGGGCACGCGCCTGCTCGCCTCGCGCCGGGCCGAGCTCGAGCTGCTCCGCAGCCCCGAAGCTTGCGCTCTGCTCGCCGCCGAGCGCGTCGATCTACTCAAGCACGACCTGACACACGTCAGGCAAGGGAGGCTTCGCCATGTCTCGTAACGCGTCCGGGGCGCCGCAGCTGTCGATCGTCGTGCCGCTCTACAACGAGATGGCCACGCTCGACGAGCTGCACAGACGGCTGACGGCCGTGCTGCTGCTGATCGGCCAGCCCGCGGAAATCATCTATGTCGACGACGGGAGCCGGGACGGGACGAGAGAGGCGCTCGAAGCACTGGCCGAGCGCGACCCGATGGTGCGGTTCGTGCCGCTCGCCAGGAACTACGGTCAGACGGCGGCGCTCGCGGCCGGGTTCGACGCGGCGTCGGGCGACGTCGTGGTCGCCATGGACGGCGACCTGCAGCACGCGCCGGAAGAGATCCCCGTCCTCCTCGCCAAGCTGGACGAGGGCTACGACATCGTGAGCGGCTGGCGGGAGCAGCGTGTCGACAACTTCATCACCCGCCGCATGCCGTCGAAGATCGCCAACTGGCTCATGTCGAAGCTGTCCGGCGTGTCGCTGCACGACTTCGGCACCACCTTCAAGGCCTATCGCGCGCCGGTCATCAAGCGGATTCGGCTCCACGGGGACCTGCACCGGTTCATCCCGGCGCTGGCGAGCTGGGGCGGTGCGCGGATTGCCGAGGTCCCCATTGCGAACATCCCGCGTCCGAACAACGAATCGCACTACGGACTCTCGCGCACGTGGCGCGTCGCCGCGGACCTCATCACCGTCAGGTTCCTGCTGCGCTACGTGACGCGGCCGCTGCACCTCTTCGGCCCGCTTGGCTTTGGAAGCCTGGCGGCCGGACTGGCGGCCGGCGGGTGGGTGCTCGCCACCAAGCTCGCGACCGGCGCGCCGGTGTTCGTGGACCACGGCCCGCTGCTGCTCCTGAGCGCCGTGCTCGTTCAGACCGGCATCATGCTCATCGCGCTGGGGCTTGTCGCCGAGCTCGTCACGCGCATCTACATGGACGGACGTCACCGCCGCATCTACACCGTCGCGGCGACGAGGACGCGATCGGAGCCGCGCTCCCACCGTCGGCAGCCCGTTCCGGTGCCTGTGCGATCGGCGGTGCGCCAATGACGGGTGTCCCGAACCGCGCGCGCATCCTGGCGGCCGTCGCCCTGGCGCTGCTCACGGGCGCCAGCATTCCGGTCGGTGCCGACCGCGCCGGCGCGGCCGGCACGGCGGCCGTCGAGCGCCATCACTATTCGATCGACGCCCGCGTTCGCCCGCTCCTCTTCTTCTGGATCAGCCGTCACGACGTCGGCGACGCCGTGGTGACCCGGCGCCGCCGGGACGGTGACGCCGTGTACTCGCTTCTCATCGGCTCGGACCCCGATCGCGCGCCTCGCCGGATCAACCGCTGGGGCTACATCGAGGAGGAAGTCAGCGGCGAGGAGGCGCACCTGGTCGGGCTGATGACGCAGTCCGACGAGGAGTCGCTCGACGATGCTAAGGCCGGCCTTCGCCACCAGGAGGCCGGCGATCACCCGTTCAAGCTGATTCGCGGGACGGTCGACGAGGGCACGGCGAAGTCGGTCGTGATGTCGGTCGGAGCGCCGCAGAACTACTCCTTTCATCAGCTGCGGACCGTGCTCGATCTGGCGAAGCGCGAGTCGGAGGGGGGATCGTCCCGCACGATTCACCTGCCGCCGGGCACCAGGCCGGGCTTTCTCGTCGCGCTGGACGAGGCGATGCGCACCGGCGCGGCGTCCATTCCCTATGTGTACTACGGACGCATCTACGACCTCCGTCGCACGCACGCCCGCGCGATTCCCGACCTGCGCCTCGACGACGGGTCGTGCGGCCCCGCCGTCGCGGCCGACTTCGTCGTCACCAGCAGGTACGACGGCGAGGAGACCCGCTTCTCGATGACGTACGGCACCGAAGGGCGGTTCGCGAACGTGCCGCTGAAGGCGTCCTACCGTCCGCGGTGGTGGCTCGAGGTCGGGCTCACGCTCGACGATCGACCAGACGGCGCACTCCCGGCCACCGAACCAGGCCGATGACAGGACAGATCATGCGTACTTTGAATGGAAAGCTGCTGGCGGCCGTCGCCGGCACCGTGCTCGCCGTCGCGCCCTCCGCGCTCGCGCAGGTCTCCACGGCCACCGTCTCGGGCAGCATCTCGGTCGCCGCGCCAGGCGGACAGCCGTTCGTCGTCCCCGGCGTGACGATCACGCTGACCTGCGGCAGCGGAGAGCCGAAGGTGGCCGTCACCGACGCAGGCGGCGCGTACCAGTTCGCGGGCGTGCCGGCAGGCACCTGCTCGGTGCTGGCGGAGCTGCAGGGATTCAAGCCGGCCGCCACCTCGGTGACGGTCCAGCCGCCGCAGCCCGCGACCGCCGACATCGAGCTCGGCCTCGAGGCCGCTCACGAGGAAGTCACGGTCAGCGCCAGGGCGGAGGCGTCGGACGAGAACCCGATTGCCGAGCACGTCCAGCGCCTGGAGGCCACCCAGATGCAGACCGCGCCGACCGCGAGCGAGCGGTTCCAGGACGCCCTCCCGCTCATCCCGGGAGTCGTCCGCGGACCCGACGGGCTCCTGAACATCAACGGCGCGCGCAGCAACCAGAGCGCGCTGCGGTTCAACGACGCCAACGGGACCGACCCGGTCACCGGCGAGGACGCCATCGAGCTGCCGATCGACGCGGTCAGCTCGGTGGAGGTGCGCGGCGCCGCGTTCGCGCCCGAGTTCGGCCTGTCGGCTGGCGCCGTGACGACGGTCGAAACCGAGCGCGCCGGCGATGCGTGGCACGTGACGGTGAACGACCTCGAGCCCCGGCTCAGGCGCCGGGCGGGCAAGTTCAGGGGCATCGAGTCGTGGACGCCGCGCTTCACGATCGGCGGTCCCGTCGTGAAGGGTGCGGTCAGTCTTCTCGAGTCGACGCAGTACCAGTACAGCCAGACCCGCGTGTTCGATCTGCCGGCTCTCGAGAGCGACACCAGGCGCGAGAGCTTCGAGTCCTACACCCGTTCGGACTGGTCGATCGGCGCGCAGGATCACCTGACCGCCTCCGCGCTGGTCGCGCCGCGCAAGACCACCTATGCGGGCTTGACCCCGTTCAACCCGCAGTCCGTGACGCCGGACGTCCAGAACCACAACTCGCTCGGCAGCGTCTCCAACCAGCTCGTCATCGGCGGGAGCGGCGTCCTCGACACCCGCGTCAGCGTGAAGCTGTTCGACGCGACCATCTCTCCGAGCCAGGGAGGCGATCCGATGGTGCTGGCGCCGGACGTCAACGCCGGCAGCTACTTCAACGATCAGGACCGATCCAGCCGGCGGACCGAGTGGTTCACCAGCTACGGCTTCACGCCGTTCGGATCCGCGCACCTCGTGAAGGTGGGCGCGGGCCTGACGCGGGAGCGGTTCGACGGCGTCAGCACGAGCCGGCCCGTCCGGATCGTCCGGGCGGACGGCACGCTCAGCCGGCAGATTGCGTTCGTCGGACCGGGCCAGCTGCAGGCCGACAACGTCGGGGTGCAGGGCTACGCGCAGGACGCCTGGACGGCCTCCCCGCGGCTCAGCCTCGAATACGGCGCCCGCTTCGACCGCGACTCGCTCACCGGCGCCTTCAACGCCGCGCCGCGAGCCTCGTTCACCTCCAGCCTCACCAACGACGGGCGCACCGTGGTGCGTGGCGGCGCCGGCATGTTCTACGGGTCAGTGCCGCTCAACGTCGCGTCGTTCGGCGGGCTGCAGCATCGGGTAGTGACCGATTTCGCCGACGACGGGGTGACCGTGACCGGATCGCCGCAGGTCGTGAGCAACGTCACGCCGGCGGCCCTGGAGACGCCCCGCAGCGTGAACTGGACGCTCGAGCTCGATCGTGAGTGGCTGCCCCGGTTCTACGTCCGCCTCGGGTATCAGCAGCGCGACAGTCGCCACGAGCCGGTGCTCGCCACGGGGACGACCGCCGGCGGCGCGCCGGCGATCCTGCTCCGGACCGACGGCTGGTCGCGCTATCGCGCGGCCGAGGTCACCGGCCGGTACCAGTTCCACGGCGACGATCAGATTGTCGGGTCCTACGCGCGCTCCTCGGCGACCGGCACGCTGAACGACTTCAATACGTACTTCGGCAACGTCGAGGACCCGATCATCCTGGCAGACGCGAGCGGCCCGCTCTCCTCGGACGCGCCGAACCGGTTCCTGTTCTGGAGCAACGTCACGCTCCCGCACGGCTTCACCGTGTTCCCCCTCCTGGACGTCCGCACGGGATTCCCGCTGTCGGTCGTCGACGAGAACCGCGACTTCGTCGGAGACCGGAACCGCGCGGGCCGGTATCCGACCTTTCTGTCGCTCGACATGCAGGTCAGCAAGCGGCTGCGCGTCTTCGGCCACGACGCGACGATCGGCATCAAGGTCTTCAACATCACCGACCACTTCAACCCGCGCGACTACCAGGGGAACCTGGCGAGCGCCGACTTCGACCGCTTCGAGAACAGCGTCGGGCGGACGTTCCGCGGCCGGTGGATCTTCGAGTTCTGACGCGGCAGCCGGCGCCCGCGGCCAACTCTTAATTAGTTAGTTGACAGACGTCTCCGGGCGGCGATAGAGTGGGGCGCTTCTCTTAAATACTTAAGAGTTGCGCAGGAGCCCCAATGCCCAGGCCGCCGTCCACAGGTCTCACCGACGCCGAGCTGCGCGTCATGAACGTGCTCTGGCAGCGCGGCCCCGCCATGGTCGGCGAGGTGGTGGACGCCATCTCCGGCCCCCAGAAGCCGGCCTACAACACCGTGCTCACCATCCTCCGCATCCTCGAGCGCAAGGGGTACGTCGCGCACGAGAAGGTGGGGCGCGCCTTCAGCTTCCGGCCGGTCGTCGATCGCGGGCAGGAGCGCCGGCGCATGCTGTCCCACGTCCTGACCCGGTTCTTCGACGACTCGCCGCGCCAGCTCGTGTCGGATCTGCTCGGCCACGAGCGTCTGGACGCCGACGAGCTGCAGTCGCTCCGCGAGCTGGTCGAGCGGGAGGGTCCGCACCACGAGGGCTGGCGACGGAGGCGGCGGTCGTGATACTGCTCCTGACGTGGGTGTGGCAGGGGCTCGCGATCGCGTTCGCGACCGGAGCCGTCCTCGCGAGCACGCGGCGGCTCAATGCGGCGACCCGCCACGTGATCTGGTGGGCGACCTGCGCCGCCGTGCTGGCGCTGCCGGCGGCACACCTCGCCGCGGGCCTTCTCCCGGGCGCGCCCGCCGCGGCGTCGCCTCCGCCAGCCCCTGCGGCCCTTCCGCTTCCGGCCGCTCCCGGCTGGCTGCTGCCGATCCTGGCGATCGGGTGGGCCGCTCTCGTCCTGGCGCGCGGGGTCGGCATCGCGCGCAGCGTCGCGGCGGTCGGTCGGTTGAAGCGCTTGTCGCAGCCGCTCGAACCCGCCCGTGCGGCCCGCCTTGGGATGTGGCGCACGGCACGCCCGCGACGCCGGCCCCGGCTCCACGTCTCGAGCGAGGCTCGCGGCGCCTGCGCGCTCGGGTTCCTGCGTCCCATCATCCTGGTCTCGCGCCCGCTGGTCGAGGCGCTCGACGACGACGATCTCGACGAGATCGTGATGCACGAATGCGCGCACCTCGAGCGCTACGACGACTGGACGCAGCTCCTTCAGGCGGCCGTGACCGCCGTGGCCGGCTGGCATCCGGCGATCGCCTTCGTCGGTCGTGGCATCCGGTTCGAGCGGGAGGCGGCCTGCGACGACCGTGTCGTGGCGCGGACCGGCGCGCCGCGCGACTACGCCCGTTCGCTCGTCGAGGCGGCCGCGCTCGGCGGCGAGCCGGGGCTGTCGGCGATCCCGGGAGTGTGTGCCGCACGGTCCGCCCTGCGGCGGCGGGTGCACCGACTGCTCGATCCCCTGCGCGCGCGCGGCAGCCGGGTGAAGGCGTGGTCGGGCCTCGCCGGTATCGCGCTGCTTGCGGTGAGTGTCGGCGGGGCGGTCCGCATTCCCGCAATGATCGTGTTGGTGGAGAGCGCCGTGGCGCTGCCCGACACGCCGGCTGCCGATTGGCCCGACAGCGCCCGCTCCCTCGTGCGCGTGGCGCCGGCGCACGTCCCCGATTCGCGCGTGGCGCGCGCGGCTCGTCCGGATGCGCCCGACGCGTCCGAGGTCGTGCCGGCCACCGCGCTCGCTCGGTCGACGGCGACGCCGCCGGTCATCGCGCCGTCGACCGCCCGCGCGGCCGCGTCGCGGTCGGCGCCCGGTCCGGAATCGCCGGCTCCGCAGGTTCCACCGACCGGCCGCGTCACCATCGTCGCTGACCCGGCGCCGGCGCCGCTGGCCAGCACCCCCTCGACAGGTCCCTGGACGACGCTCGCCCAGTCCGGCGTCACGGTCGGCCGCGCGGTGGGCCGCGCGGGCGCGGCGACTGGCGACGGCGCGAAAGAGGCGGGCCTCTCACTCAGCCGGTTCTTCAGTCGAGCCGGCAAGACTGTCGCGGGCCGGTTCTGACGCGCGCACGCGAAACGAGTCGCGTTCGCTTCCGACGGGAGGCTCCATGCATGTCTTTCTCGTGAATCCGAGCGACGTGTCGTTCGGGACCGCCGTCATCACTCCGCGCTGGTTGTACGTGCTGGCTGCCGCGACGCCGGACGCATGGGGCGATCCCGAGATCCGCGACGAGACGCTGGAGGCGTTCGACGTCGACCGTGAGATCCAGGCCGGCGACGTGGTCGGCATCGGCATCCATACGGCCAACGCCCTTCGCGGGTATTCGGTCGGTCAGCGGGCGCGCGCGCGCGGCGCCTTCGTCGTCTTCGGCGGCATTCACGCCACCCTCTATCCCGACGAGGCGCGGACCCTCGGCGGCGCGCACGCGGTGGTGCGCGGCGACGGCGACGCCATCTGGGGGCGCGTGATCGAGGATTGCGTCGCCGGGGTTCCGCTGCCGGTGTACGAGGCCGGCCGCATCGGCGGCAGCCGCTTCAGCGTCGCGCGGTGGGACCTCATGCCCGAGGGGCGCTACATGTGGGCGTCGATCCAGACCGTGCGCGGCTGCCCGAAGCACTGCTCGTTCTGTTCGGTATGGCGGACCGACGGGCAGGCGCCCCGCCAGGCGAACGTGGAGGCGGTCGCCCGTGAGGCGGTCGTCCTGCGCCGCCGCGGCTTCAGGTTCATCGCGCTCGCCGACGACAACTTCTATCCGGTGTCGCTCGATGATCTGGCGCAGGCGCGGCGGCGTCACGATCGGTCGCGGCTCGCCGAGCTCGAGGCGATCCGGAGCGAGCGCTTTGCGCTGATGGAGCGGCTGGCCGAGCTGCCCGACGATATGGTCTTCTTCACGCAGATCACGATGGAGGCGGCCGAGGATCCCGAGTTCCTGCAGGCGATGGCCCGTGCCAGGATTCGCGGCGCGCTCGTCGGCGTCGAGTCGGTGACCGAGGCGGGGCTGAAGGACGTCTACAAAGGGTTCAACGTGGCGGGCGAGGCGCTCGTCACCCGGTTGCGCGCCTTCCGCGCGCACGGCATCCACATCCTCGGCTCGTTCATCTTCGGCCTGCCGAGCGATCGCCCCGACACGTTCCAGATGACAGCCGACCTCGCCGATCGTGCGGGCGTCGCCTTCGCGCAGTTCGTCATGCTGACGCCGTTTCCCGGCACGGTCGACTTCGAGCGGTGGGAGCGCGAGAGCGAGGGCCGCGTCGTCACGGTCGACGGCGTGCCGCTGACGCGGCACTGGCTCATCCCGCAGGAGCGCCGACCGAAGGTGTACGCCCCGCATCCGGTGATGAACGCCGAGGAGATCCGCGAGCGCACCCAGGGGGTCTGGGATCGGTTCTACGCGCTGCCACGCGTGTGGGCCCGATCGCGGGCGGTGGAGTCGTGGAGGGGCCGGGTCGCCTTCGTCCTCATCTCGAAGCTGTACCGACAGATGTATGCGAACACCGGCATCGCCACCGACTCGGCGCGCCACGCGCGTTCCGTCAAGCTGGCGCGGCTGATGGCCCGGCCGTGCCGGCGCCTGTTCGCCGCGGCGCCGATGCCGGAGCTGGAGCTGCCGGCCTAGGGCTCGCGCGCATCGTGTGGCGCGCGGGACCGGACGGGGCGCGCGGGTACGAGTTCCTGTCTCGATCGAATGGCAGCCCCGCTGGTGGCTGCGGATCGACCTGCGTCTCGAGGATCCGGGGCACGAGGGGTGACCCTGCGCTGCACTGGCGCGCGAAACCCTCTATGATCGAGAGTCGTGACGGTCGCCGCGCCCAGTCGCCGCTCCCTCCGGCGCTACGCCTGGCTGTCGATCGCCGCCGCCCTGACGACGATGACGCTCAAGGGAGCGGCATACTGGCTGACCGGATCGGTGGGGCTGCTGTCCGACGCGGTCGAGTCGGTGGTCAACCTGGTCGGCGCGACGATGGCTCTGTGGATGCTGACCGTCGCGGCCCGTGCGCCTGACGAGGAGCACGCCTACGGCCACACGAAGGCCGAATACTTCTCGAGCGGCGTCGAAGGCAGCCTCATCGTGTTCGCCGCGGGCAGCATCGCCTACGCGGCCGTCAATCGCCTGCTGCGTCCGCGACCCCTCGAGCAGCTCGGCGTCGGCCTCGGCGTGCTCGTCGGCGCCTCGCTGCTGAACCTGCTCGTCGCCCGCGTGCTGCTCGTCGCGGGCCGCCGGTTCCAGTCCGTGACCCTCGAAGCCGACGCCCGCCATCTCCTGACCGACGTCTGGACGTCGGCCGGCGTGCTGGCGGGACTCGGCGCGGTGGTCGCCACCGGCTGGGAGCGGCTCGATCCGATCATCGCCCTCGGGGTGGCCGCGAACATCGTGTGGACCGGCGTCCGCATCGTCCGGGAGTCGATCCTCGGTCTGATGGACACGGCCCTGCCGGTCGAGGAGCGCGAGCTCGTGCGCGCCGTCATCGACCGCTATCTGGTCGACGGCATCCAGTACCACGCTCTGCGGACCCGGCAGTCGGGTGCGCGGAAGTTCCTCTCGCTCCACGTGCTCGTGCCCGGCGCGTGGTCGGTCGACCGGGGGCACGCGCTGCTCGAGCAGATCGAGGGCGACATCCGCCGCGTGCTGCCGGGCGTGACCGTCTTCACCCATCTCGAGCCGCTCGAGGACCCGACGTCCTGGGACGATCAGCATCTCGATCGGCTTCCGGACGCGCGCGTCGCGGACACCGGCAAACAGGGACCTGCCGACTCTCGATAGGCGGCGCCGGGGCAGTCCGTCAGCCGGCCGCCGGATTTCCAGCACACGATCCACCGCTGGCGCGAAAGCCTGAATGGTCCAGGTCGGCATGCGCGTTGCGAAGGCCACGCGTTGCTGATTTGGGGGCGCGTTCAGCCCTGTCGAGCGAGAAGCGATGACCACACCCTGGACCGAACGCTACGCCCAGCGCATGCAGCGGATGAGGAGCTCGGAGGTTCGCGAGCTGCTCAAGATCAGCGCGCAGCCCGACGTGATTTCCTTCGCCGGCGGCCTGCCCGCGGCCGACCTCTTTCCGATCGAGCGGTTCGAGGAGGCGTGCCGGCGCGTGCTCGCCGAGCACGGTCCGCAGGCGCTGCAGTACAGCACGACGGAAGGGGAGCTGTCGCTGCGCGAGCTCATCGCGCGCCATGCCCGCCGGTACGGCCTGGCGGCCGGACCCGACAACGTGCTGATCACGAGCGGCTCGCAGCAGGCCCTCGATCTCATCGGGAAGGCGTTCCTGAACGCCGGCGACCACGTGCTCGTCGAGCGTCCGACGTACCTCGGCGCCCTGCAGGCCTGGAACGCCTACGAGGCGCAGTACGTCTCGGTGGGGGTCGACGAGGACGGCATGCGCACCGGCGATCTGGACGACGCGCTCCGGAGGGGGCCGAAGTTCGTCTACGCGCTGCCGAACTTCCAGAATCCCACCGGCGTCACCCTGTCGCTCCCGCGGCGGCGCGCGCTCATCGAGCGCGCCGATGCCCACGGGGTGCCGATTCTCGAGGACGACCCGTACGGGCAGCTCCGGTACGAAGGGACGCACGTCGCGCCGATCGTGACGCTCGACGCCGAGTACCGCGGGCTGGATCGGACCGCCTGCACGGGCAACGTCCTCTACTTGAGCACCTTCTCCAAGACGCTTGCGCCCGGCCTTCGCCTCGGCTGGATCATCGGCCCCGCGGCGGTGATCCGCCGGCTGACGCAGGCCAAGCAGGGGACCGATCTCCACACGAGCACGTTCGCGCAGCTCGTGGCGTACGAAGTGGCGCGTTCCGGCTTCCTCGATCAGCACGTGCGGCGACTCCGGACGGCGTACGGCGCCCGCCGCGATGCGATGCTGGCCGCGATGGCGGAATCGTTTCCCGAGGGCGTCACCTGGACGCGGCCCGAAGGGGGCCTGTTTGTCTGGGTCACGCTGCCCTCCGCGGTCGACGCGGGCGAGCTCCTGAAGCCGGCGCTCGAGGAGCACGTGGCATTCGTGCCCGGCCGAGCGTTCCACCCCGACGGCTCGGGCAGCAACACGATGCGGCTCAACTTCACCAACGCGTCGGTCGATCGGGCCGCGGAGGGCATCGAGCGGCTCGGCCGCATCCTGCACCGCGCGCTCGAGGCCGACCCGGCGGCCGCGACCGTGGCAGAACGGACACCGGCATGAGCCAGCGGGTGCTGCTCGGCGACGAGGCCGTGGCGCTCGGCGCGATGGACGCGGGCCTGACCGCCGCGTACGCCTATCCAGGGACGCCCTCGACGGAAATCCTCGAGTACATCCTCTCGCACCCGGGCGGCGTGCACGCGGCCTGGTGCGCCAACGAGAAGACCGCGTACGAGGCGGCGCTCGGCACCGTCATCACCGGGCGCCGGGCGCTCGTCGCGATGAAGCACGTCGGCCTGAACGTCGCGGCCGATCCGTTCGTCAACTCGGCGCTCGTCGCCCCGCACGGCGGGCTCGTCGTCGCGGTGGCGGACGACCCCGGCATGCACAGCTCGCAGAACGAGCAGGACACCCGCTTCTACGCCGACTTCGCGCGCACGCTGTGTCTCGAGCCGGCCACGCAGCAGGAAGCGTACGAGATGACGCGCGAGGCCTTCGACCTCGCCGAGCGCTTCCGCGTCCCGATCGTCCTGCGCCTGGTGACGCGCCTCGCGCACAGCCGCGCTGTCGTGGAGGTCCGCGAGCCTCGGCCGCCCAACCCGCTCGTCAAGCCGGACGATCCCCGGGGCTGGATTCTCCTGCCGGCGAACGCGCGGCGGCAGTGGGCGGGCCTCCTCGCGCGGCAGGACGAGTTCGCCGCCTGGAGCAACGGCTGCCGGTTCAACAGCCTGACGCCGGGCTCCGGCGCCCTGGGCGTCATCACGGCCGGCATCGCACGTAACTACTACCTCGAGAACGTGGCCGATCTCGGCGAGGCGCCGGCGCACCTCCACATCGGCGCGTACCCGATTCCGCGCGGCCTCGTCGAACGGCTCGTAGATTCGGTGGAGCGCGTGCTCGTGCTCGAGGACGGCGCGCCGGTCGTCGAGCGCGCGCTGCGCGGGCTCCTGCCCGGACGGCTCGGGGTCGAGATGCTCGGCCGCGAGTCTGGACAGGTGCCGCCGCAGGGTGAGCTCACGCCGGACGTCGTGCGGAAGGCGCTCGGCCTGGCCGTCCGGCCCGCGTGCGCGCACCCGGAATGGACGCTGCCGGGCCGCCCGCCGCAGCTGTGCGCCGGATGTCCGCACATCGACACGCTCCACGCGATTACCGGCGCGCTGGCGCCGTATCCGAGCCGTCTGGTCGCTTCCGACATCGGCTGCTACACGCTCGGCGCGCTGCCGCCGTACGACGCGGTGGAATCGTGCGTCTGCATGGGGGCGTCGATCGGCATGGCGCGCGGCGCCGCCGACGCCGGCCTCCGGCCGGCGGTCGCGCTGATTGGAGACAGCACCTTCCTGCATTCGGGCATCACGCCGTTGATCGACGCCGTCGCGGCGAACAGCGACATGACGGTCGTGATCATGGACAACGGCGTGGTGGGGATGACCGGCGGGCAGCCGACCCTCCTGCCCTCACCGCGTCTGCAGCCGCTCGTTCTCGGCCTGGGCGTCGACCCCGCGCATTGCCAGGTCATCGAGGCGCACCCGCGCAAGGTGGCCGACATGGCGGCCGTGATCGCGCGCGAGATCGCGCATCCGGGGCTCTCGGTGGTGATTTCGGTCCGCGAATGCCTGGAGGCTGCGCGCGCGCGCAGGCAGCGGAGCCGCACCGGGGTGACCGCATGACATACGACATCGTGCTGGCCGGCGTCGGCGGACAGGGCGTGCTGTCGGTGGCGGCGATCATCGCGCGGGCCGCGATGCTCGACGGCCTGCAGGTGAAGCAGTCGGAAGTGCACGGCATGTCGCAGCGCGGCGGCGCGGTCACGGCGCACCTCCGGCTGGCCGACGGACCGATCCACAGCGACCTCATCCCGCTCGGCGCCGCGCGGCTGGTGCTCAGCCTCGAGCCGCTCGAGAGCCTGCGGTACCTCGAATACCTCGCGCCCTGCGGCGTCGTCGTGTCCTCCACGACACCGGTCCGGAACATCCCCGACTACCCCGATCCGACCGCCCTCTGCGAGCGCCTTCGCGCGCTGCCGGCGGCCGTGCTCGTCGAGAGCGATCGCCTCGCCCGCGCCAGCGGCTCGGCGCGCGCCACCAACACGGTGATGATCGGCGCCGCCGCCGATCATCTGCCCGTGCGCCTCGAGACACTGGAGCGCTCGATCGCCGAGCGGTTCGCGCGGAAAGGCGATCAGGTCGTCGCCCAGAACCTGCAGGCATTCCGGCTCGGCCGCGACCGCGCGCCCGCCGCCGAGTACCGAGTATCGTGAGTCGGGAGCCCTCGATGCCGATCGACACCGCAACCATAGGCCGGCTCGTCGACGCCGCACGCGCCCGCGGCGAATCGGCGCTCGTCGGCGCCGACGCCCTCGCCGTGGCCGCCGCGCTCGGCGTGCGCTGTCCGCGGACTCGCACCATTGCGGGCGCCGCCGACGTGCGGGAATCCGCGCTCGCCGGCTTCGGCGACCGGGTCGTCGTCAAGGCGGTCTCGCCCGACATCCTGCACAAGAGCGATCTCGGTGCCGTGGCGGCCGTGCCGAACGAGGTCGCAGCGGTTCGCGGCGCCATCGAGGAAATGGCCGAGCGGCTCGGCGCGTACCCGCTGGCCGGGTTCCTGCTGAGCGAGTTCGTCGCCTACGACGGCTCGCTCGGCGGCGAGCTGCTCGTCGGCGTCCGCTGGACCGACGAGTTCGGCCCGCTCGTGACCGTCGGACCCGGCGGCGTGACCGCCGAGTTCGTGGCACGCAATCTCCGGGACGATCGCAATCTCGCCGTCATGTCGCCGCTGCTGCACGGGCCGCGCACCACGGCGGACTGCCTGCGCGACGCGGCGGTCGTGGAGCTGGCGACGACGCGCCTGCGCGGGAGGGCGCCGCGGATCGCGATCGAGCGGGTGGTGGAGGTCGTCGACGCTTTCATGACGGTCGCGCGAACGCTGGTGCCGACCGAGATCGCGGAGCTCGAGATCAACCCGCTGGTCGAGCACGGCGGACGGCTGGTCGCGCTCGACGCGCGCGTGCTGCTCGGGCACCCGTTCACGGTTCCGCTGCCGCGTCCCATCGCGAAGCTGCGGCACCTGCTCGAGCCCGAGCGCATCGCGATCGTCGGCGTGTCGGGGCAGAGCAACCCGGGCCGGATCATCCTCCGCAACCTGCTGCGAGAAGGGTTCGATCCCGATCGCATCACGGTCGTCAAGCCGGGCGTCGAGCAGGTGGACGGGTGCCGCGCCGTGGCGTCGGTGGCCGGCCTGCCCGCCCCGGTCGACCTGCTGGTGCTCAGCGTGGGCGCGGCCGCCGCCGCCACCATCGCCGCCGACGTCATCGCCACGCGCAAGGCCGAGAGCCTGATCGTCATCCCGGGCGGGTTCGAGGAGCACGCCGACGGCGGAGGGCGGGCGGCTTCCGTGCGATCGGCGCTCGAGACCGCACGCCGCTCCGCGTGGCGGGGGCCCCTCATCAACGGGCCCAACTGCGTTGGAATCCGGTCGCGTCCCGGGCGGTACGACACGATGTTCATCCCGCCCGATTGGCTGCCGCCCGACGCCGGGCCGGCGGCGCCGGTCGCGATTCTCGCGCAGAGCGGCGCCCTGGCGCTGTCGATCCTCGCCAAGCTGCCGGGCGTCAACCCGCAGTACTGCATCACGGTCGGCAACCAGATGGACCTCACGCTGGGCGACTACCTGACCTACCTCAAGGACGACCCCGCGATTGACCTGTTCGCCGTGTACGTGGAGGGCTTCAGGCCGATCGACGGCGCGACGTTCATGCAGGTCGCCTCCGAGATCGTCGCCTCCGGACGGACCGTCATCCTGTACCGCGCCGGGCGGACGGAAGCGGGCCGACGCGCGTCGGCGACGCACACCGCCTCGCTGACCGGCGACTACACGGTCACGCGCGCGCTGGCGCGCGAGGCGGGCGTCATCGTGGCCGACACCCTTGACGACTTCGAGGATCTCATCAAGCTGTTCTCGATGCTGCGGGGACGGCGCGTGGCGGGACGCCAGCTCGGCGCGGTCTCCAACGCGGGCTTCGAATGCGTCGCGCTCGCCGATCGCGTGGGTGCGTTCCAGCTGGCGGGGTTCAGCGATCGGACGACCGAGCGTCTGCAGACCGCGCTCAAGCTGTCGCGCATCGACGGGCTCGTGGACGTGCACAATCCGCTCGACCTCACCCCGATGCTCGGCGACGTCGCCTACGGCGAGGTCGCGCGCGCCGTGCTCGAGGACGAGCATGTGGACGTCGCCGTCATCGGATGCGTGCCGATGACGTCCACGCTCGACACCGTGCCGGCCGGCCGAGCCGGGTTCGGTGCCGACTCGATCGTCACCGGGCTCGTCCGGCTGAAGGAGCAGACGGCGAAGGCGTGGATCGCGGTCGTCGACGCCGGCGCCCTCTACGATCCGATGGTCTCGGCGCTCGAGGCCGGCGGCATCGCGACATTCCGGACCGCCGACCGGGCGCTGCGGCTGTTCGAGGTGTTCTGCGAGGAGCGGCTTCGCCTGGCCGTGGCCTCGCGGCTCGAGCAATCGGTCGATGTGTTCGAGCTGATTGAGCGTCCAGACTGAGCCTGCCGTTGGACGGCCTCGAGGCGTTCAGGGCGGGACGCGGCAGGCGCCTCAGCCGAGGTCGGCCGTGATGCCGGCCCGCGCCTCCTGGTCGGCCGAGAAGAATTCGGCCGACCCGAAGCCGAATGGGCGCGCGAGCAGCAGGCCCGGGAAGCTCTCCACCTTGATGTTGTAGGCCTCGACCGCGCCGTTGTAGTAGTTGCGCGCGTAGGCAACCTTGTTCTCCGTGTCGGCCAGGTCGCGCTGCAGCTGCGCGTACTGTTCGTTGGCCTTGAGATCCGGATAGGCTTCCGCGAGCGCGAACAGCGAGCCGAGCGCGCCCGTGAGACTCTCGTTGGCGCGCGCGGCCGCGCGCGGGCCCGGCGCCGCGCCGAGCGCTCCCCGCGCCTCCACGACCCTCTCGAGCGTTCCCCGTTCGTAGGCGGCGTACCCCCGCACCGTCTCGACCAGGTTGGGGATGAGCGACGACCGCCGCTGGAGCTGCACGTCGATGGCCGCCCACCCTTCGCGGACCCGTTGTCGCGCGGCGACCAGGCCGTTGTAGACCACTGCGGCGGCGACCGCCGCCACGACGGCGGCCGTCAGCAGTCCCATGCCGACCACGACGCGCACCTCCTCACCAGCTGCCGCCGCCTCCGCCCCCGCCGCCGCCACCCGACGAGCCGCCGAAGCCGCTGCTGCCGGAGCCGCCCGGCGTCGAGGCTATTGCGGACGACACCGACGACGAGAAGCCCGACAGGCCCGACGAGAAGCCGACCGGATCGAATCCGCGGCTGCTGCCGACGTACCAGCCGGCCGTGGCGCGCTGCAGGTCGATGTCCTTGAAGGCCCGCGCCCACTTGTCCACGCATTTCAGCACGATGGCGTACGGCAGGTAGCTCGTGAAGATGTTGGCGCGCTCCGCGAACGCCTGCTGCTGCTGTTCGGCGGTCCGGAGGTAGCGCGCGAACCCGAGCACGCGGCGCATCAGTTCGCGGCCATCGGCCGTCCGGCGAGGCATCGCCCGGGCGACCATCAGGAGCAGAAGGCCGGCGGCGACCACCGGCGCCCCGAGCAGGCCGGCGCCCCAGCGCCTGCCGAGGAGGATCACGAGCGCGACGCCGGCGCCGCTGGCCGCGATGCCGGCCACGGTCCAGATCGTGCGCACGGTCTCGGGGTTCCGGGGAAACCAGCCGCGTGCGACGCCGTCCGCATACAACGCCCGCTTGGCGCGGGCCAGCGCCTTGTAGAAGTGGTTCTTCAGGTCTGACAGCGTGCACGCGGTCCTATCGCCGAACAAACCGGCGAGCACCTCGCGTTCGTAGTCGAGGAGCTCGGCGTCAGCCTCCTTGGCGCGCTCGAGCCGCCAGTCGGTCTTTCCGAACCAGCCCTTCCCGGGCAGCTCCGTGATGGTGAGATACCCGCGAACGGCGAGGTCGATGATCGTTGCCGTGACGTCGAGCGTGTCGGCCCGTTCGTCGAACAGCAGGCCTATCTCGGCCGGCCGCACATGATCGGGCGGCTCGAATTCGACGACGATCGGGTCGGAGCCGACGAGCGGCACCCGCTCTTCCGCCGAGTCGCCCGACAGGTAGTGGAGGGAGATGTAGCGTCGATCGCGGCCGATCCGCCACCAGAGGCTGCCGATGCCGCCGACGGCTGCCGCGAAGCCCAGGACCATCACCGAGAGGAAGAACGGCGAGCGGTCGAAGAACTGCGTGAGGGTGCGCGGCCGCGCCACGAGGATCGGCTGCGGGTCGGCCACCGCGCCTTTCTCGAGGCCGGCCACGATCGTCAGCTGCTCGCCGGAGGCGAGCGGACGGGTGGCGGAAAAAACCGCCTCGGTCGGCGTGAAGCGGGATCGACACGGCTGGGTCGATCCGGACGGTCCCTGAAAGCAGGCCACGCGGTTGATGCCGCCGGGCGCGTCGACGACGACGGTCGCGAGCCGGATAGCGACCGGCCAGACGCCGGTCGCGTTCCAGTACAACTCGTCGTGGTCGGGAAACGGGTTCAGCGCGCCGTTGACGCGGTAGCCGATGCGGTACTCCTGCCTGCCCGATACGGTCACCTTCGGATCGCCGATCCGGAACCGGCGCGTCCCATCCGCCGTCGTCGACTCCACCCTGAGCCGCTTCCCGCCGACGGAAGTGACGCCGTCGAGGCGGATGTCGTACTCGCGGTCGCGCGTGCCGTCCCACGCGAAGCGGAAGGGGATGTCGCGGAAGATGCCGTGGCGCTCGACGCTGCCGAAGTCCGCGTCGATGACTTCCACCGCCGCCATCGATCCGTCGGCGCGGATCTCGTAGTGAATCGCCAGCCGTTCGACGAGCCAGCCTTCATCGGCGCGCGCCGCCGCCGGGAAGGCCGCCGGAAGCGATCCGAGCAGGGCGAACAGGAGGCCGAGGGGAGCCCGGCGCAGCACAAGGGCCATCGCAGCGCGCATTATACCGGCCGGGCGATCGCCGCACGCGGAGGCCTCGCTACGGCATCAGGCTCTGCAGCCGCTCGGGCTCCTCGCCCAGCCAGGCCGGATTCTGGGCCGTTCCGTCGAATATCGACGACGTCTTGAAGGGCTCGAACACTCCGTGCGCGGCGGCGCCGGCGGTCTTCGCCAGAAGGGCGGCGACCTCGGCGTCCGACAAGGGCCGGAAGCTCTGCGCCGCCGTGCACGCCTGGTCGAGGATGGCCATCGAGTCGATGCCCGTGATGACGACCGAGGTCGGCAGGTTGAGCGCGTAGTGCAGGCACTCGAGCGGCGTGACCGTCTTCGAGCGCAGGATGATGCCGTTGGCCATCGGCTTCATGCCGAGGACACCGATGCCCTGCGCGACGAGCTCGGGCAGCACGAGGCGGCCGAAGCTGCGGTAGTGCGCGTCCATGACGTTCAACGGCATCTGCACGGTGTCGAAGCGGAAGCCGTGCTCGCGCGCGACCTCGAGCGCATGGAGGTGAATGTGCGGGTCCTTGTGGCCCGTGAATCCGACGAAGCGAAGCTTGCCGGCCTGCCGCGCGTCGACGAGCGCGCGGTTGGCGCCCTTCTCGTCGAAGATCCGGTGCGGATCCTCGAATCGCAGCACCTCGTGATGCTGTACGAGGTCGATGCAGTCGGTCTGCAGGCGGCGCAGCGACTCGTCGAGCTGCCGCGCGGCCTCGGCGCGCGACCGCCCGTCGATCTTCGTCATCAGGAAGGCTCGCGGCCGGTATCCATCCCGAAGCGCCTTGCCCATGCGGACTTCGCTCGCGCCGTCGTTGTAGTCCCAGCAGTTGTCCAGGAAGGTGATGCCGCGATCGATCGCCTCACGGACGATGCGAATGGCGAGCGGCTCGTCGACGTGGGACAGCCCGAGGTGCCAGCCGCCGAGCCCGAGCGCGGACACCTGTTCGCCGGTGCGCCCGAGCGGGCGAGTGGGAATGTCGGACATCTGGTCCCCTCTCCGATACGGCCTGCAAGCTCGGCCGCAGTCGCCGCACGGACGCGGGCGAACGCGGTAGAGTCACGGCATGAGCGACACCGAGACACCGGGCACCCAGCCAGACGCCCTCGACGAGGCGCTCGAGGAGACGTTTCCGGCCAGCGATCCGCCGGCCAACACCGTCGAAACCGGCATTCACATCGAGCCAGCGCCCGACGGGCGTATGCAACACGATGACCACGGAGCGTGCGGAGCAGGACCAGGTCCGACGCCATCCAGGCCGTGGGGCAGATGAGCCGGGCCCGGCGCGACGGCACGCGAATGTGAAGGACGACGCCTACCCGTGCGAGCGCTGAACCGAGGCGACGGTCAGCAGGAGACGCACTTGTGGTTGTTCCTGGCGCCGAGCCGTTCGAGCAGCGCGATGGTCTCCGGGTAGGGCTGCGTCCGCTGGACCGGACCGTTGGCCATGTCGACCGTGGTCAGGCCGGCGCGGTTGACGGCCATGACGTCGGCGCCCTTCGAGACGAGGTACAGCACCATCGCGTTGTCGCCGCGTGACGCGGCGTTGTGGAGCGGCGTGTTGCCGTCGGCATCGGCGGCGTTCACGTCGGCGTGCAGCTGCTCGACGAGGTACTTCACGGCCGCGAGCAGCCCGGACGGGGCGTAGCGATGCGCGTTGGCGGCGAAACCCTCGCCGTAGCCCTCGCCGGTCGCGGCAAGGAGCGGCGGGATGCCGGGACCGCCGATGGGGACCGGCGGGCGTCCCGACACATCCTGCATCTCCTTCTCGCCGTTGTCGCGGCGGGACCGGTAGGTGGAGCGGATCGTCGGCAGGTTCGGGTCGGCGCCCCGCGAGACGAGCAGCTTCATCGCGTCGACGTCGGCCGAGTACGCAGCGCGCCAGAACGGCGTGGCCCCGGTCTCGTCCACCCGCAGCAGATCGAAGTTGTACTGCGTGTACCACAGCTTCCGGCGCAGGCGGACGTTCGGGTCCGCGCCCCTGTCGAGCAGCAGACGCATCAGATCGATGTAGGAGAGGCGCTGCTGGTACTGCGCGCGCGGCTGCGGGTAGAACGACTTCGGCGCCCATTCGACGTTGACCGTCGCGTAGAGCGGCGTGGCGCCCGCGTCGCTGGCGAGGTTCGCGTCGGCCCCGTGCTCGAGCAGATACGCGGCGATATCGAACTGCCCGTTCACCGCGGCGATGAGCAGCGGGCTCGTATGGTCGGCGCTGGCCTGGTTGACGTCGACGCCGCGCTCGACGAGTGTGTGCACGGTGGCGGCGCTGCCCTGGCGGGCCGCGAAGAGCAGCGGCGTGAGCCCGCCCGCCCGGCCGACCAGCTCGCTGTAGGTGTACGGACGGCTGACGCCTGCTACCCCCTTCGCCCTGTCGACGTCGCCGTACCGGCCGCTGACGCGCGCCCTCGCGTCCGATTTGTCCTTCGACTTGGCCGCCTCGCGCAACGCCTGCTCCCGGGTCGCCTCGTCGCCGGGCGGCGTGAGCGGCGAGTAGTCGACCACCTTGGACGCCGCGCGCGCGTCGGCGCCCCGGTCGAGCAGCAGCCGCACGACGTCGACGCGGTCGAGCGCCGAGGCGAACATGAGCGCGGTCTCGTCGGCGGCAAGGTCCCGCGCGTCGATCGCGGCGCCGTGATCGAGGAGCAGGCCGACCGCTTCGGTGTTTCCCGACTCCGCCGCCAGCATCAGCGGCGTCGCGCCGGTCGTGGTCCGGGCGTTGACGTCGGCGCTCGACGCGACGAGCGTGCCGATCACGCCGGGCGCGCCGGTCTTGCTGGCCAGGTGCAGCGGCGTGTACGCCCCGATGCGCGTCGTGGCGCCCGCGTTGGCGCCGGCGGCGAGGAGCATCCGGGCAAGCGCGGTGTCGCCCTGGAGCGCGGCCCAGTGCAGGGCCGTCATGCCGTCTCCCTGGGCCGCGTTGACGTCGCCCCCGCGCTCGAGCAGCGCGCGAACGCTCGCGGCGTCACGACGCATGGCGGCGTCGGCGACCGCGGTGCTGTCGGGCGCCGCGACGGGCGCGGCGGTCAGGCACACCACGGCCGCAAGGGCGCCGGCGAGCGTGCGCGGGGGGCTTCCTCGTCTCATCGTCGTTTGATCCCGCCTCGGGGCTACGTCGTGGACGCGCCGTTCAGGTCGAGCGCGCCGGTGCTGTCGCCGAACTGCTCCGTGTCGACGCCGAGCGCCCGGATCGCTCCGAGCATCGCGTTGGCCATCGGCGTGCCTTCGGGCGCCTTGATGTGCCGGTGGCCCGTGATCGCGCCGCCGGCATGCCCGAGCACCAGGAACGGGCAGCGCTTGTGGTTGTGCACGTTCGGATTGCCCATCGCCGAGCCGTAGACGATGAGCGCGTGATCGAGGAGCGTTCCGTCCCCGTCGGGCGAGCTCTTGAGCTTCGCGAGGAAGTAGGGCAGCAGGCTCACGTGGTACCGGTTGATCTTCGCGAAATCCAGGATGCGCTCTTCCTTCTCCTGGTGGTGCGACGCGATGTGGAACCCGGTGGTGACACCGGTGCCCGGATAGACGCGGTTGGAGACGTCGCGGCTCATCTTGAAGGCGAACACGCGGGTGAGGTTCGCCGCGAAGGCGACCGCCTGCAGATCGAACATCAGCTTCACGTGCTCGTCGTAGGAGTCGGGCACGCCAATCGGCGCGGCGGGCAGCTCGCGCCGCTCGCCGCTCAGGTTCTGCGCCTCGATCCGCTGGATCCGCCCCTCGATCTGCCGGATATCCTCCAGGTAGTCGTCGAGGCGCGCGCGATCCTGGGCGCCGAGATCGGCCTTCATGCGGCGCGCCGACTCCGACACCCAGTCGAGGATGCTCCTGTCGCGGCGCCGCCGCGCCGCGCGCGCCTCTGGCGTCGCGCCGACGCCGAACAGCTGATCGAAGACGATCCGCGGGTCGCGGATCATCGGCAGCGGCTCGGTCGGCGACGCCCAGCTGATCGAATCGGTGTACACGCACGAGTAGCCGTAGAAGCAGCCGCCGGCCGCGTCGATGTTCTCGATGCACAGCTGCATCGAGGGGATCGGCGTGTCCGATCCGTGCGCCTGCGCGTAGATCTGATCGAGCGAGGTCCCGGCATGCACGTCCGAGCCCTGCGTCTGCTTGGGATGCGACTGGGTCAGGTAGACGGCCGCCGAGCGGAAGTGATCGCCGCCGATCTCGGGAGGCGAGAACGCGTCGGCGTTGTGGACGTCGGTGTTGCTGACGATGGTCAGATGCTCGCGGTACGGCTCGAGCGGGCTCAGCACGCTGGGACCGAGGTCGAACGCCGAGCCGGTCGCCGCCGGCGCCCAGAGGTTCTTCGACGCGCCGAACTGCGTGCTGCCGGCGCAGCCGTGCACCATCTCGATCGTCACGAGCCGGGTCTTCTGCGGGGCCGCAGCCGCCGAGGCCCGGCCCGCCGGGACCATCGCTTCGAGAAAGGGGAGGGCCACGGTCACGCCCATCCCCTTGAGGACGGCGCGCCGCGACAGGTGCTTCTGGGCGATGAACATGGCTACTTTCCTTCGGGGGCCGTCGTTTCCGTCGCCGTCGCCCTGGCCATTCGAAACGCCGGGCTGGTGACGATGCCCAGGACGAACCGGGAGAAGCGGTAGTCGTCGGCGGCCGCGTCGCGCACGATGGCCCGGATGGTCGGCTGGTCGTAGTACTCGATCCGCCGCCCGAGCGCATACGTCATCAGGTTTTCCGTGAACGTCCGCAGCACGACGTCCTTGTGCGCGAGGAGCGCCGCGCGCAGGCCGGCCGGTCCGTCCACCCTCGCGCCGTCGTACATGACGCCGACCGCATCGACCGACACCTCGTTGTCCTTGATCCGCCACCGCCCGGTCGGATCGAAGTTCTCGAGCGCGAGGCCGATCGGGTCGATCACGCGGTGGCAGGACGCGCACGCCGGGTTCTTCCGGTGTTCCTCCATCCGCTCCCGCACCGAGAGGCGCCGGCCGCCCGCAGCGGCGGCGGTCGCGTCGAGCGCCGGGACGTTCGGCGGCGGCGGCGGCGGCGGCGATCCGAGCAGCACCTCCATCACCCACTTGCCGCGCATCACCGGCGAGGTCCGGTCGGCGACCGAGGTCAGCACGAGGATCGCGCCCTTGCCGAGCAGGCCCCGCCGCGCATCGGGCACGGTGACGCGCCGGAAGGCGCTGCCGGTGACGTTCGGAATGCCGTAGTGCCTCGCGATCCGCTCGTTCACGAACGTGTAGTCGGCCGTCAGCAGGTCGAGGACGCTGCGATCCTCGGACACGATGCTGCCGAAGAAGAGCTCCGTCTCCCGCTTCAGCGCGTCGGCGAGCGTCCGGTCGTAGTAGGGATAGAGGAGCGCGTCGGGGAGGATCTGATCGACGTCCTGCAGCCGCAGCCACTGCGCCGCGAAGCGCGTGGACAGCGTGTCGGCCCGCCGGTCGGCGAGCATGCGGCGCACCTGGCGCTCGAGCATCGCCGGCGTGTGTAGCGTCCCGGCCTGCGCGGCCTCCAGCAGCGCCGCGTCCGGGCCGTCGTCCCACAGGAAATACGAGAGCCGCGAGGCCAGCTCGAGGTCGCCGATGCGGTAAGTCTGGCCCGGCCGGAGCGCGGCGGGCGCCGTCTCGGCCCGGAACAGGAACTGCGGGCTGGCGAGGACGGCCTCGAGGGCGGCCGAGACCCCCGACTCGAAGTCCCCATCGCGGCGGCCGGCGTCGTAGAAGCGCATCAGCCCGACCAGGTCGTGCTCGCTGACGGGTCCCCGGAACGCGCGGCTCGCGAGGCGCTCGACGATCGACCGCGCGCAGCCCCGTTCGTCCGCGGCACTGGTGGGCCGGCAGGTGAAAATCCGCCGTCGGCTCACCGTGTCCGACACGCCGGTCACATGCCTCGGGCCGACGATGCTCACGTCCTTGAGGTGAGGCAGCGTCGTGATGCCGTAGGCGACGCCGATCTGCGTGTCGGCCAGCGTGTGATCGATCGGCGCGATGAGGTCGATGACCGGCCCCTCGAACTTCTGGATGAACGCGGCGCTCACCCGGTGCGGACCGGCCGTGAGGCGCACGCTGGGCGTCTGCATCTGCAGGCCGGTGCCCGCCTCGGTCATCTTGTCGTCGATCGTGACGAGCGCGACGCGCACGCCGTCGATCGACAGGTCGATCTGCTCGTTCGACGAGGTCGCCCCGTAGAGCAGCCCGCACGGATTCGCCTGCAGGTCGAGCTTGAAGAGGTAGTCGCCGTCGGCCGGGAACGTGTGCACGACCGAGAGGCCGCCGCGCGTGCCGAACGGCGCGCCCTCGACATGGTGCACCTGCGAGGCCGTCGGCGCCACGCGATAGGTCGCTTCGACGGCCGGGCTCCCCGGATCGCCCACCGCGAGCGCGGCGATGCGGCCGGCCGCGCGGAGGTAGCCCTCGAGCAGCGTCGCCGAGAAGGTCTGCACGTCGGCGACGTTGTCGAAGCCGTGGCTGTTGGTGTCGGCCGGCAGGAAGGCGTCGACGTCCACGTCGAGCCCGAGCAGGTCTTTCACCGCGCGCGCGTACTCCGAGCGGTTCAGCCGCTGGAACGGTCGCCAGCCGGGATTGGGCGCGAGCGCGGCCGCCCGATCGAGCGTCGCTTCCAGTCCCTCGGCGAAGGCGGTGGTCGTCGCGGCATCGGGTCGCTCGCGCGCGGTCGGCGGCGGCATCATGCCCGCGCGGAGCTTCCGGATCATCTTCTCCGCGAGCTCAGGCTGCTTCTCGGCTTCCGCCGGTCGGAAGTCCTGCAGCGACATCCCGCCCGCCCGGCCGTCATCGTCGTGACAGCCCAGGCAGTACTCGTTGATGACCTTGTCCTGGGCAGCCTGGCTCAGAGGGGCCGGATCGTGCGACGCCGCCATCTTCGGCGCGGCCGACCGCGCGGCGGGCACGCGCCGCGCCGGCGGTGCTGCCGACAGCGTGAGCCCGAGCAACGCCGTGCCGAGAAGCGTGAGAGGGATCTGCTTC
Organism: uncultured Acidobacteriota bacterium; assembly: GCA_963840225.1. Classification (GTDB taxonomy): domain Bacteria; phylum Acidobacteriota; class Vicinamibacteria; order Vicinamibacterales; family CAVVIG01; genus JBLMXQ01. The sequence goes on along the minus strand of CAWIYH010000001.1, from coordinate 757,336 downwards.
ATGCGCGCCCACGTCGACCGAACCGGACGCAGTCCGGCAATCCCGGCAAGTATACGGGAATCCCGCTCTTATGGCCTCATTCGCTTTTTGAATCCGGCACGGCCGCCCTTCGGACGCCGCGGCCTCGTCTGTCCGCTCCTTGGGCGGGATCGACGATCAGAGCTTCAGGAGCGTTCGCGGAGGACGCGCGATTCACCAGCGCGACGAGCGTGCAGGTGAGTAGGGAGCATGGCGCACGGTCGAATTGCAACCGAACGTATGCGGATGTCTCTATCTGTTGACCGGCGGGCGGTTTGCACCATTCAGGACAATCGCCGCGGATCGAGGGTGATGGCCGAGGGCGGCCGCGCGCTGATGGGCCGACTGATGATGGGCGAAACAGTGCGAAGATCGTCTGATTCAGGCCTGTTTTTGATGGCCACTTTAGGTGACGAACGGCGATCCCTCGTAGTTACAATCGGTTGCCGTCTTGTACAAAAGATTGCTTGTAACTAATGAAGCGGGGTGATGTGATCTGACAGGCACTTTTGGTTCGTGTTCCGTGACGGGGGAGCGAATGCAGAGATACTCGGCCGCAATTCTAGGCACGATGGTGCTCGGGCTGACGCTCGGCCTGGCTGCCGATACCACTACCACGCCGGTACAGAACCCTTCCGCCGCCTCGAAACCCGCTCCCGCCCTGCGCGCCTCGCACGCCATGGCAGGGAAGGCGCAGGCCGCCGCTCCGCGCGCGCAGAGGCCGTCGACGAAGCCCGCCGCGGCGGCTGGTGCGCAGACGGCCGATCTCACGCCCAAGCAGCAGGATGACCTCATCGGTACGTACTGTCTCGGGTGCCACGACGCGGACGGCAAGGCGGGCGGGCTGTCGCTCGAGGATCTGCACACCAAGAACCCCGACCCGCAGACGGCGGAGCTGATGATCCACAAGCTCCGCGCCAGCATGATGCCGCCGTCGATCGCCCAGACGAAGCCGCCGGAAGCGCTGCGGCAGCAGTTCGCGGCGACGCTCGAGCACGAGATCGACGCCAAGGCCGGCGCCGCCCCGAATCCCGGCCGTCGCACCTTCCAGCGGCTCAATCGCGCCGAGTACGCGCGGGCCGTCAAAGACCTGCTCGGCATCGACGTCGACGTCACCGAGTTCCTGCCGCCCGACACGATGAGCGCCGGGTTCGACAACATCGCCGACGCGCAGGCGTTCTCGCCGACGCTGCTCGACGGCTACCTGCGGGCGGCGACGAAAATCGCAGGGCTCGCCGTCGGCAACCGCAACGCGACGCCGGGCGAGGTCACGTACAAGATTCCTCGCGACGAAGCGCAGCTCCAGCACGTGGACGGCGCGCCGTGGGGCACGCGCGGCGGCATCTCGGTCGTCAACATCTTCCCGGCCGACGGCGACTACACGTTCACGGCGCTCCTGCACGGCGTCCCGACCGGCGAGCTCTACGGCAGCACGTCGCGCGGCGAGAAGCTCGAGATCTCGATCAACGGCAAGCGCGTCGCGCTGCTCGACATCGACCACACGATGAGCGAGACCGGTAAGAACGGCCTGAACCTCCGGACGGCTCCGATTCACGTCCAGGCCGGCCCGCAGCGCGTCTCCGCCGCGTTCCTCCGGCGCTCCGACGCTCCGGTGGACGATCTGCTCGCGCCGATCGACTACACGCTGGCCGACACCCAGATCGGCGATGGCTTCGGCGTCACGACGGTGCCGCACCTGCGGCGCCTCGCCGTCACCGGTCCGTTCCGGGTGACCGGCGTGTCCGACACGGTCAGCCGCGAGCGGATCTTCACGTGCCGGCCGACATCGCCGGACGAAGAGGGCACCTGCGCCCAGACGATCATCCAGAAGCTGGCCGCCAAGGCGTATCGCGGGCCGGTCAACGAGAAGGATGTGGACGACCTGCTGCGCTTCTACGACGAGGGGCGCAAGGGCGGCGACTTCGAATCGGGCGTGACGCTCGCGCTGCAGGCGATGCTCAGCAGCCCGCGGTTCCTGTTTCGTCTCGAGATGGCGCCGACGACGACCCTGAAGGCGTCGACCTACCGCATCGGCGACCTCGAGCTGGCGAACCGCCTGTCGTACTTCCTGTGGGATGACGGTCCCGACGCGGAGCTCCTCAAGACGGCCGAGAAGGGCACCTTGCACACGCCGACGGTGCTCGACGCGCAGGTCCACCGCATGCTGAAGGACCCGCGCGCGATGGCGCTCTCCACCCGCTTCGCCTCGCAGTGGCTGCGGCTGCAGGACATCGACAAGATCAAGCCCGACGCCCTGCAGTTCCCCTCGTACGACTACCGCCTGGCGCAGGCGTACAAGAAGGAGACCGAGCTGCTCTTCAACAGCATCGTGCAGGACGACAGCAGCCTGCTGGACCTGCTGACGGCGAACTACACGTTCGTCAACGAGCGGCTCGCGCGGCACTACGGGATTCCCAACGTCACCGGCGACGAGTTCCGCCGCGTGACGCTGCCGCCGTCGATGGACTACCGGCGCGGCCTGCTCGGCCAGGGCAGCATCCTGATGCTCACGTCGGTCGCCAACCGGACCTCCCCGGTGCAGCGCGGGAAGTGGGTGATGGAAGTGCTGCTGAACTCGCCGCCGCCGCCGCCGCCGCCCAACGTGCCGGCGCTCGACGACGAGGCGACCGTCGCCGGCGGCAAGCCGCTCTCGGTCCGCGAGCGGATGGAGGAGCACCGCAAGAATCCGATGTGCGCGTCCTGCCACCGCGTGATCGATCCGCTCGGGCTCGCGCTCGAGAACTTCGACGTCACCGGGGCGTACCGCATCAAGGACAACGGCGTGCCGGTGGACGCCAAGGGCGTGCTTTACGACGGGGAGACGATCGACGGTCCGGAGGGGCTGCGCAAGGCGCTGCTCAATCACTCCACGACCGTGCTGCGGACCTTCACCGACTACATGATGGCGTACGCGCTCGGCCGGCGCGTCGAGTACTTCGATCAGCCGACGGTCCGCGCGATCGTGAACAACGCGGCCAAACACGACTATCGGTTCTCGAACTTCGTGCTGGGCATCGTCAACAGCCCGGCGTTCCAGATGAGCAAGACCGAGCCGGTCAAGACGACCGACGCGGTCGCCGACAATACCAACCAATCGAACCCGCGACCCGCGAAGGGATCGAGGAGGTAGGGGGCGCATGGAGTTTCTGACCCAGAAGCACATTTCCCGCCGGGCCATCCTGAAGGGGATGGGCGTCACCGTGGCGCTTCCGTGGCTCGAAGCCATGCTGCCCGCACGGACCGCCTTCGCCAGCGGCGCCGCGTCGACCGGACGGCGGACCCGGCTCGTGTGCATGGAGATGGTCCACGGTGCCGCCGGATGCACCAAGATCGGCGCCGAGAAGAACCTGTGGGCTCCGGCCGCCACCGGCCGCGACTTCGACCTGTCGCCGTCGAGCCTCAGCTCGCTCACGCCGTACAAGGACTACCTGACCGTCGTCAGCAACACCGATTGCCACAACGCCGAGGCGTTCTCGGCGCCCGAGGTCGGCGGCGATCACTTCCGATCGAGCGCGGTGTACTTGACGCAGTCGCATCCCAAGCAGACGCAGGGCTCGGACGTGCACGCGGGCACGTCGCTCGATCAGTTCTACGCCGAGCACTTCGGGCAGGACACGCCGATCCCGTCGATGCAGCTGTGCATCGAGCCGGTCGACCAGGCGGGCGGCTGCGCGTACGGCTACTCCTGCGTCTACACGGACACGATCAGCTGGTCCTCGCCCGAGCAGCCGCTGCCGATGATTCGCGATCCGCGCGCGGTGTTCGATCAGCTCTTCGGGATGGGCGCGACGCCGCAGGAGCGGAGCCAGATGCGCCAGAACCAGAAGAGCATTCTCGACTGGGTCACCGGCCAGGTGGCGTCGCTCAGGCGCGAGCTTGGACCGAGCGATCGGGCGAAGCTGAACGCCTATCTGGACGACATCCGCGAGGTCGAGCGCCGGATCCAGCAGGTCGAGGCGCGCAACCGCAGCGGCGAGCAGCGCGAGCTGCCGGCCGCGCCGATCGGCGTGCCCGATTCGTTCCACGAGCACGTGCATCTCATGATGGACCTGATCGCCCTGGCGTTCGCGTCCGACGTGACCCGCGTCTTCTCGTTCAAGCTGAGCCGCGACGGCACGGGACGCGCGTATCCGGGAAGCGGCGTCGACTCGGGGTTCCACCCGGCGTCGCACCACCAGGAGAAGGCAGAACGCATCATGCAGTACGCGAAGATCAACGCGTACCACGTCAGCATGGTGCCGTATCTGCTCGAGAAGCTGAAGAACACGCCCGACGGCGACGGCAACCTCCTGGATCACTCGCTCGTGCTCTACGGATCGCCCATGGCCGACTCGAACGTGCACAACCACCGCCGGTGCCCCCTGTTCGTGGCCGGGCACGCGAGCGGCAAGCTGACGGGCGGCCTGCACATCAAGGCGCCCGACGGCACGCCCATGGCCAACGCCATGCTGTCGATGCTCCACGCGCTGGGTCTCGACGATCTCCAGACCTTCGGCAACAGCACCGCGCCGATGGATTTGAACAACGCGGCTTCGCGGCCAGCCACCACGGCCTGAAGGAGCACACGGATGCTGCGAAAACGGTTCGTCCTCGTGTCGATGTTGAGCCTCGCCGGGGCGTTCTGCCTGTCGGTGCTGGTCCTGGCGACCCAGAGCGATTCGGCCGTCGCCGACGCCGCACAGCGCGGCGACGTCGAGGCCGTGCGCACCATGCTGCAGCAGGGCGCCGACGTCAACGCGGCGCAGGGCGACGGCATGACGGCCATGCACTGGGCCGCCCTCAACGGCGAAGCGGACCTCGCCCAGATGCTCATCTACGGCGGGGCCAACCTGAAGGCGACGACGCGCCTCGAGGCCTTCACGCCGCTGTTGATGGCGGCCAAGAACGGCCACGCGGCCCTGGTCGACCTGCTGCTCAAGTCGGGCGCCGACCCCAACGCGGCGACGACCAACGGCACCACGCCGTTGATGTTCGCGGCCGCCTCGGGCAACCTCGAGGCGGTGAACGCGCTGCTGGCCCAGCGCGTCGACGTGAACGTCAAGGAAAAGGCCCACGGCGAAACAGCCCTCGACTTCGCTGCCGCCCATGGCCGTGCGCCGGTCATCCGCGCGCTGACCGCTCACGGCGCCGACGTGAAGGCCACGACGACCGTCGTCGACCTGCACCCGTACGTCAAGGAAGAGCTCGAACGGTTCGCGCGGTTCCAGCGCGGCTACACCGGCGGCCCGCCGCCGCCGGGAGCTAAGGGCGCAGCGGCCGCCGGAGGCGCTGGGGCCAAGCAACAAGACGAGGGCGCTCAGGCAAAAGGAGGCGGTCAGGCCAAGGAAGCTGACGCGCGGCCCGGCGAGCAGCCGGCGACCCCCGAGGCAAACGCGAAGGCGGCCCCGGCCGGAGGGCCAAAAGGCCAGGCGCCGGCGGGCCCGACCGCCCCCGTCAACCCGCGTGCCGCCCAGGCGAACAAGATCCCGGGCGTCGAGCGGCAGTACATGTACACCGAGCTGGTGGCGACGATGGGCGGCCTGACGCCGCTCACGATCGCCGCACGCCAGGGGAGCCAGGACTCGGTGCAGGCGCTCCTCGACGCCGGCGCCGACATCAACCAGGTGGGGGCGGGCGACCACACGAGCCCCCTGCTCATCGCCGTCATCAACGGGCATTTCGACCTGGCCAGATACCTGCTCGACAAGGGCGCGAATCCCAACCTGGCAGCCGACAACGGCGTGACCCCGCTCTACGCGGTGCTCAACTGCGAATGGGCGCCCAAGTCGCTCTACCCGCAGCCGCGCGCGTACGGCCAGCAGAAGGGCTCGTACCTCGATCTCATGTCGGGTCTGCTCGACAAGGGCGCCAACCCGAACGCGCGGCTGACGCGCAAGGTGTGGTACTCGGGCTACAACTTCGACCTGTCGGGCGTCGACGAGACCGGCGCGACGCCGTTCTGGCGCGCCGCCTACGCGTCCGACGTGCAGGCGATGAAGCTTCTGGTCTCGCGCGGCGCCGATCCGAACATCCCGACCCTGCGGACGCCGGGTCGGCCGCGCACCGGTGACGCCCAGCGTGACGCGAAAGACGTCTCGGGACTCCCGCCCGTGCCCGTCGGCGGGCCTGGCGTTCCGCCCCTCGTCGCCGCGGCCGGCACGGGCTACGGCGAGGGCTTCGCCGCCAACTCGCATCGCCACGCGCCGACCGGCATGCTGGCCGCCGTCAAGTACCTGGTCGAGGACCTGCACGCGGACGTGAACGCCCGCGACCACGAGGGCAACACCGCGCTGCACAACGCCGCTGCGCGCGGCGACACCGAGATGGTTCTGTACCTGGTGTCCAAGGGCGCCGACGTCATGGTGGTCAACCGCGAGGGCAAGACGGTCGCCGACATGGCGAACGGTCCGGTCCAGCGCGTCAACCCGTTCCCGGAGACGCTTGCGCTCCTCGAGAAGCTCGGTGCGAAGAACAACCACAAGTGCGTCTCGTGCTAGCCGCACGTTGACGCCGTCTGTCCGGTGCCGCGAACGCCTCGCGCCGTTCGCGGCACTCGCCGTTCTCCTGACGTTTCCCCTCGCGGCGCTTGCCCTCGGCCAGCTGCCGAACGAGACCGAACACCCGGCCATCCGCTACGCCGAAGGCCAGCCGGACAACCCCGTCGCGCGGCTGCAGAAGAAGATCGACGCCGGCGACGCCTCGCTGGCGTTCGATCAGAAGCAGGGGTATCTGCCAGCGGTCCTGAAGGCGCTCGACATCCCGACGTCGTCGCAGGGGCTCGTCTTCTCGCGGACCAGCCTGCAGGTCGACCACATCGCGCCATGGTCGCCTCGCGCGGTCTACTACAACGACGACGTCTACGTCGGCTGGGTCCAGCGCGGGCCGATCATGGAGATTGCCGCCGCCGATCCGGCGCTCGGCGCCGTCTTCTACACGCTCAACCAGCAGGCCACCGAACACCCGGTCTTCGAGCGCCAGACGCAGACCTGCCTGCAGTGCCACGACTCTTCGTCCACGACCGGCGGCGTGCCGGGCTTCATCCTGCGCTCGGTCCTGGCCGACCGCCACGGCTACGTCATCTCGTCGCTCAGTGACGGCCCCACCACCGACCGCACGCCCATCGCGGAGCGGTGGGGCGGCTGGTACGTGACCGGCACGAACGGCGACCAGGGTCATCTCGGCAACCTGTTCGCGCCCGCGCTCTTCAGCGAGGTGACCAACGCGCGCACCTACCTCGCGAAGATGGACCGTTCGTCGAGCGTCAACGTCACCGATCTTGGCAAGCGGTTCGACACCACCCCGTATCTGGGCCAGACGAGCGACATCGTCGCGCTGCTGGTGCTGGCGCACCAGAGCTACGTTCACAATCTCATCACCATCGCGAATTTCGAGACGCGCAAGGCGCTGTACGATGAGCGGCTCCTGCTGGAGTCTCGTGGCACGCCGGCGGAAGAGCATCTCGACACGACGATGATGCGCGTCCATGGCGCCGCCGACCGGCTCGTGCGGGCGATGCTCTTTGCGAAGGAGGCGCCCCTGACCGCGCCCGTCGAGGGCACATCGGGCTTTGCGGCGGAGTTCGCAAGCCGGGGACCGCGCGATCACCAGGGGCGGTCGCTGCGCGATCTCGACCTGAAGACGCGGCTGTTCAAGTATCCCCTCAGCTATCTCATTTACTCCGACGACTTCGACGCGCTGCCCGAGCCCGTCAAGGCGTACGTCTATCGGCGGCTTGCCGCCATCCTGACGGGAAAAGATCCGCAGGCGGACGTCGAGCTTTCCGCAGCCGATCGCCTGGTCATCCTCGAGATTCTCCGCGACACGAAGCCGGATTTTGCGGCGTTTCTGGCTCCAGAGACGGTCGCCGGCTGACCTGGCCCCTCGCTTGCTCCGCGAGGTCTCCCGACACCCTCGAGGAGGTCCATTTGTCGCGTCCTCTCGACAAAGTTCGAGCTCTGCTCGAAACCGTGATCCGCAGTCGCCGCAAGGAGTTGCTTGATACCCACGGCGATGCCGGCCGGTCGATGGGATGGTCCGTGGCCCCCGTGCCGCGCCCGGAGAGTGCCGGGGCGCCGACACCGATGACGGTGGTCTGCGCTTGGTGCGGGGAAGTCATCGCGCACGCCGACGCCTCCGGAGAGCCGACGCACAGTATCTGTGCATCGTGCTTCGACGACGCCCTCGCGCAAGGCGAACACCGGCCGGCGGCCAGGGCCCCGCAGCACGCGCACTCGCACTACTTCGGACACGTCTTCGATACCAAACGCTGAGCGCGTGGACCGACTCGGGAGCGCAAGACGCCGCAGCTCTCTTGCGGGCCGCACGGCCCTGTCCGCGCACCCGGTCCCGCCGACTAGATCCGTTTGATTGTCGCGAGCCACGCCGGTGCGCCGTCCTGGTCGTGGTATCTCGTCTGAATCCGGTCGGGTTCGATGGTGGCGACAGTCCATCCACTGCTGGGATTGAACGCCGCTCTCAGAACTTCCCGACTGATGGGGTGCGGGCCAGTATCGGGACCCTCGTGACTGAAGCACAACACATACAGGGTCCCACGGTGCTCGGTCACCGACGCGAGACTCGCCACGTATCCTGGTCGCTCGTCGCCGTCGAAGGTGTGGAACAGTCCGCAGTCCAGCACCGTCTGAAACCTGCGCCCCAAGCGCTCCAGCTGGAACGCATCAGCCGTCGCGAACTCAACGTCGACCCCACGGTCGCCGGTCTTCTCTCGGGCGATCGCCAGTGCCGTCTCAGCCACGTCAACGCCCAGAACGGGCAGGCCCAGCGAGGCGACGTGAAGAGCGTTCTCGCCGGTCCCGCAGCCCGCATCGAGCACCGCTCCAGCGAATCCGCCTTCCGATGCCACACGCACGATGGCTGGCTGCGGCCGGCCAATATCCCAAGGCGCCGGGCCGTTGCGGTACGACGCATCCCAGGGCAGTCCCGTCAGCCGTTCGTGACTGGTTGGGTGCCGGCCACGGAACGGATCGTCAGCGAGGGTTCCTGAGCGCTCCGACAACTTCGTCCCTTCCTGCAACTGATCTTCCCACCTCATCGTGGCACACCAAATCACAGCTCTTGACTATTCCTCCTTCTGGTCTCCGAATCTCCTGTGGGCGCCCACGTATGGCACCATACACGCGAAGGGAGCCGCTCTGATGCTGCATTTCGCCCCAACCGGAGGAGTCACGCTCGTCCTGGCCACCGCCGTCGCGCTTGCGGCCGCCGCCCGGCCCGACACGGTGCCGGCCGCCGGCGGCGCCATCACCATCACGCCGATCAATCATGCGACCGTCGAAGTCTCCCACGCGGGCAAGGTCATTCTCGTCGATCCGGTGGCGCAGGGCACCTACACGGGCCTGCCGGCGCCCGACGTGATCCTGGTCACGGACATCCACGGCGACCACCTGGATCCGGCCACGGTCGAGAAGGTGAAGAAGGCCGACACGAAGGTCGTGGCGCCCTCTGCCGCGGCACCGAAGCTCGAAGGCGCCATCGTGATGGCCAACGGCGACACGAAGGAGGTCGACGGAGTCCGGATCGAGGCGGTTCCGATGTACAACCTGAAGCGCGGGCCGTCACCCGGGCAGCTGTATCACACCAAGGGCCGAGGCAACGGCTACATCGTGACGCTCGGCGACCAGCGCGTCTACTTCGCCGGCGATACCGAGTGCACGCCGGAGATGCGTGCCTTGACGAATATCGACGTCGCGTTCGTGCCGATGAACCTGCCGTATACGATGCCACCCGCCGAGGCCGCCGAGTGCGTGAAAGCGTTCAAGCCGAAGATCGTCTATCCCTATCATTACCGCGGATCGGACCTGAAGGCGTTCGCGTCGGCGCTCGAGGGCACCGGGATCGAGGTGCGGCTGCGGGACTGGTACGGGAAGTGAGCGCGTCGCCCGCCGCTCGACCCGGGGGGCGGACGTTCAGTGGAGCGGCCGGTCGCCCTGGCGGCGCTCGCATCCGATCGCCGTCAGCGTCTCGGTGAGCCGGTCGAGATCGACCGGCTTCTTGACGAACGCCCGCGCGCCCAGGGCCCTGGCCGCGTCCGCCGCGTCCATGGCGCCTGAAACGACCACGACCGGCATCCACGCCAGTGAGCGGTCGCGACGCTGAGCGGCCCGGAACTCCGCGCCGCCCATCACCGGCATCAGGAGATCCAGCACGATGATGCAGACCTCGGCGGTGGATCGCAGATGGTCGAGGGCCTCGCGGCCGTTACGCGCCCAAGCCACTTTGTACCCCTCCTTCGCCAGCGCCAGCCGAAGGAGCTCGAGGTGTTCCTCGTCGTCGTCGACGACGAGGACCGAGCATGTATGAGCCCCGGTCGTCATGGACGGGTCCCGGGCATGGCTGCGGATTCCACGGTCCTTTCGACGCGCGGGCGAACGGAGTACGCCCGATGCGCGAGACGGTCGACGGCGGCGGCGAGCTCGTTGGGATCGATCGGCTTGACCACATGCATCTGGTATCCCGCCTCCAGCGCCTGCCGCCGATCGTCGCCGCGCGCGAGGCCGGTAAGGGCGGCGGCGGGGGTGAGGCGGCCGGCCGCCGAGTCGAGGGCGCGGATGGCCCGAATCAGCTGCAGCCCGTCTTCGCCCGGCATCACCAGGTCGCTCACCAGCACGTCCGGCGGATTGCTCGCGAAGCGGACGCGAGCTTCGCCAGCCGAGAGCGCCGTGGCCACCGACGCTCCGCAGCGTTCGAGGCTCGATCGCGCGTATTCGAGCGCCTGCGGGTCGTCGTCGACGACGAGGACGGAGACGCCGCCGAGCGCCGGTCGCCCGACGGACGCCTCGATCGTCTTCGCCGCAGGCGCCGTCGAGCGCCGGATCGGCAGGTGCACGATGAACGTCGAGCCGCGGTTCTCGCCGAGGCTTTCGGCCCGGACCGTCCCGCCGTGCAGCTCGGCCAGGTGCCGGACGATCCCCAGTCCGAGGCCGAGACCGCCGAACTCGCGTGTGGTGCTGCTGTCGCCCTGGCGGAACCGCTCGAACAGATGCCGGGCGAGGTCCGGGCCGAATCCGATGCCGGTGTCCGAGACGGTCAGCGAGAGCTGGTCGCCGTCGACGTCCAGCCGGACGAGCACCCGCCCGCCCGGCTCGGTGAACTTGATGGCGTTCGACACGAGGTTCCACACGATCTGCTGGAACCGGTCCGGATCGAGCGCGACCATGCCGACGCGCGGATCCACCGCCGTCTCGAGCACAAGGCGACGCGCGGCCGCAGCCGGACGCAGCGAGTCGACGGCCGCCTCGACGAGCGGCGGCATGGTCGTCGGGTGAAGGTCGAGCAGCAGCCGGCCGGTGACGATACGGGCGAGGTCCAGCAGGTCGTCGACCAGTCGCGCCTGTGCCCAGCCGGCCCGTTCGATTGCGTGGATCGCCCGCTCCGTCTGCCCGGCGTCGAGCTTGCCGCCCGCAAGCAGGCGCGTCCAGCCGAGCACCGAGCTGAGCGGCGTGCGGAGCTCATGGGAAACGGTCGCGAGGAACTCGTCCTTGAGACGGTTGGCCGCCTCCGCTCGCCTCGACTGCTCGTCGGTCGCCTCGAGGAGCCGTTCGTAGTAATCCGACAGCTTCTGGATGCGCCCCCGCACCTGAAACGCGACCACCACGCACACCACGATGCCGCCGGCGGCGGCGCCGACCGCGAGCGCGACCGACCCGACGTGCTCGAGCTCCCAGACCAGAAACGCGGCCACGACGCCGATGGTCATGACCGGCGGCCCCACCAGATGCCCGAGCTGTGGCGGCAGGGGATCCGACATCTCGACGTGGAGAACTGCAAACCATTGGCCCGCGGGCCCCGGGGCACCTCGGCCGTACGCACTTTTTGGCTCAACTCTTGAAGTGGCGGGGGCCATGAGCCCGGACATCCGCGTCGCGGCCCTCGGCGACCTGCACTGCACGAAGACGGCGCAGGGCACGCTGCAGCCGCTGTTCGCGCGCGTTTCCGAGGAAGCCGACCTGCTGCTCGTGGCCGGCGATCTCACCGACTACGGGCTGCCGGACGAGGCGCGAGTGCTCGCGCGCGAGCTGTCGGCCCTCAGGGTGCCATCGGTGGCGGTCCTCGGCAACCACGATGTGGAATCGGGAATGGAGGCCGAGGTCCGCACGATTCTCACCGACGCGGGTATGGTCGTGCTCGACGGCGACGCGTGCGAGGTGCAGGGCGTCGGCATCGCCGGGGTGAAGGGCTTCGGCGGGGGCTTCGGCCAGCGCGCGCTCGGCCCGTGGGGCGAGGCGATCATCAAGCAGTTCGTCCGGGAGGCGGTCGACGAGGCGCTGAAGCTGGAGGCGGCGCTGGCACGCATCAGGACCAGCCGGATGATCGCGCTGCTGCACTACGCGCCGGTCGAGCAGACGGTGGAGGGCGAGCCGCGGGAGATCTATCCATTCCTCGGGTCCGGCCGGCTCGAAGAGCCGATCAATCGCTACCCGGTGTCGCTCGTCGTGCACGGGCACGCGCATCGCGGACAGCTCGAAGGTGCCACGAAGAGCGGCGTCCGCGTGTACAACGTCTCGACGCCGCTCCTGACGCGCTCGTTCCCCGGTCATCCTGCGTTCCGGGTGTTCTCGGTGCCGCCGGCCGATTCGCGGCCAGGTGAGATTCTGCCCGCGCAGTCCGAGCCATCGGCTGCGGCGGCCCTCCGGCCGCTCGCCACCGCCGGCGCGCAGAGGGGGCGCGCCTGAATCGTCCACGGCCCTCTCCATGGAAACCTGCAGCCTGCGGGCGCTCGGCGATCCCGAGTCGGCGTTCTTCCTGCACTCGATCGTGCGGCTGGAGGCGGCCGCCGTCCCGTTCCTGATCGGCGGCGCGTTCGCCTTCTCACGGCACACCGGCATCGCGCGGCGGACGAAGGACCTCGACCTGTTCGTCCGCCCGCGCGATTGCCGGCGCGTCCTGCAGCTGTTCGCGGAAGCCGGCTACCAGGTGCGCCTGCCGTTTCCGCACTGGCTCGGCAAGGTGTACAGCGGCGGGGCCTTCATCGACGTGATCTTCAGCTCTGGGAACGGCATCGCCACGGTCGACGATCTGTGGTTCGACCATGCCGTCGAGGGCGACGTGCTGGGCGCGCCGGTGCGCCTCTGTCCGGCAGAGGAGATGATCTGGTCGAAGTCGTTCGTCCAGGAGCGGGAGCGGTTCGACGGCGCCGACATCATGCACCTGTTGCTGGCGCTCGGGTCGTCACTCGACTGGCCGCGTCTCCTGATGCGGTTCGGCGAGTGCTGGCGTGTGCTGCTCGGGCACCTGATCGTCTTCGGCTTCGTGTATCCCTCGGCGCGCTGCCAGGTCCCCGACTGGGTCTACGACGAGCTCGTCCGCAGGCTCGTCGGCGAGAAGGGCGTGGCTGGCCAGCGGGTGTGCAACGGCACACTGCTGTCGCGCGAGCAGTACCTGCCGGATCTGACTCGGTACGACATGCGCGACGGGCGCCTCCTGCCGGAGGGACCGATGACGCCCGAGGAGATCAGGATCTGGACCGACGCGATTCAATCCGAGGAATAGCTGTAGCTAGCACGACACGCACTTGTGCAGGACCTTCGCGCCCAGACGTTCGAGCAGGGCGATCGTCTCCGGGAACGGCTGGGTCCGCTGCATGGGTCCGTTCGCCAGGTCGACGACGCTCTGGCCCTTGCGGTTGATCGCCTTCACGTCGGCGCCGCGGGAGACGAGGAACAGGACCATCGCATCGTCGCCGCGCGAGGCGGCGTTGTGCAGCGGGGTGTTGCCGTCGGCGTCGCGCGCGTTCACGTCGGCGTGCAGCACGTCGACCAGGTACTTGACCGCCGGCAGCATGCCGGCCGGCGCGTAGCGGTGGTGGTTCGCCGTGAAACTCCAGCCGTAGCCCTCGCCGGACGCGGCGAGCAGCGGCGAGATGTCGGGCCCTCCCACGGGGAGGGGCGGGCGCCCTGACAGATCGCGTCCGGCCTGCCCGGCGTCGTAGCCCTGCGCGCCGGAGGGCGCGGCGCCGGCCGGCCGGGTCGTGGGGAGGTTCGGGTCGGCGCCGTGCGCCACCAGCAGCTTCATCGCGTCGACATCGTCGGCGTACGCCGCCCGCCAGAAGGGCGTGGCGCCGGCCTCGTCGACGCCGGACTGGTCGAAGTTGTACGCGGAGTACCAGACCTTGGTTCGAAGCCGCGCATTGGGATCGGCGCCGTGCGCGAGAAGGTCGCGGATCAGGGTCAGGTATGAGGTCTCCTGCTGCCGGTACGCAGTCGGTTGCGGATAGAGCGTCCTGGGCGCCCACACGCAGTTGAGGACGGCGTACAGCGGCGTCGCGCCGCTCACCTGCGCCAGGTTCACGTCGGCGCCAGAGGCGAGCATCCGCTCGGCGAGGTCGAAGTGCCCGTTGACGATCGCGATCATCAGGGGGCTCGTGCGGTCGCCGGGATCCACCTGGTTGATGTCCGCGCCGCCGTCGACCAGGGCCTGCACGGCATCGGCGTGGCCCTGGCGCGCGGCGAAGAGCAGCGCCGTGAGCCCGCCCTGCGTGCCGACCAGCCGCGGATAGGCCAGGAACCGGCTGGAGCCCGCGCGGCGTCCGCCCCCGGCGGCGGGACCCGGCGCACCCGACGGTGCCCGATCGTCGGCTGCCTTCGTCCCGGCGGTGTCGTCGACCTGGAGCAGCCGGGGATCGGTCGGGGAGACATGCGCCCAGTCGAGGATGCGCGTGGCCGGCTTCCAGTCCGCGCCGTGCGCCAGCAGCACGCGGATGACGTCGGCCCGGCCCTGCGCCGCGGCGAACATCAGCGCCGTCTCGTTCCGGACGTGCTCAACGGCGTTGACGTCCGCACCGGCGTCGAGGAGGGCCGTGACGGTCGGCACGCTGCCCGATCCGGCGGCGAGCATCAGTGGCGTCGTGCCGCGCGCGTTGGCGCCGGCCGGGTCGGCGCCGGCGTCGAGCAGCGCCTGCACCAGGGGCGCGCGCCCGTTGCCGGCGGCGATGTCGAGCGGCGTGACCGCGCCGAGCCGCGTCGCCGCGGCGACGTTCGCTCCCGCATAGAGGAGCACCCGTGACATCGGGAGGTCGCCGTTGAGGGCGGCCCAGTGGAGGGCCGTCAGGCCGTCGGCCTGCGTCGCGTTCACGTCGGCCCCGCCCCGCAGCAACGCCTTGACCGCGGCCAGATCGTCCCGCCGGGCCGCGTCGAGCACCGGAGCCTCGCCCGGCGCCGCCAGCAGGAGCGCCGTCGCGCCCAGGGCGCCGGCCAGGCTCAGGGCGCCGCCGATCGCGAACCTTCGACGCGTGACGGATGTGCGAGACATGTCTGTTCCTCTGGCGCGGTCATGCGGAGGTCACGACCGACGGGTTCAGATCGAGCGGCGCCGTGGCGTCGGCGAACGACGGCGCGTCGACCCCGAGCGCGTGCAGCACCGACAGCCAGACGTCGGCCATCGGCGTATCGTCGGGCGTCCTGATGTGCAGGTTGCCCTTGATCCGGCCGTTGGCGCGCCCGAGGAGCAGCAGCGGCACGCGGTTGTGGTTGTGGAGGTTCGAATCGCCCATCGGCGATCCGTAGACGATGAGGCTCTTGTCGAACAGGGTCCCGTCGCCGTCCTGGATCCCCCGCAGCTTGTCGACGAGATGCGGCAGCAGGCCGACGTGATAGGTGTTGATGGCCTGAAAGACGCGCAGGCGATCTTCCTCTTCCTGGTGGTGTGACGCCGGATGGAAGGCCGCGCTCGCGGCGTCGCCTCCTGCGCCGGGGAAGGTCCGTCCCGACACGTCACGCGACAGCTTGAAGGTGAAGACGCGCGTCAGGTCGGCCTGGAACGCCGCCGCGATGAGATCCATCATCAGCCGCACGTGGTCCTCGTAGGAGTCCGGCACGCCGAGCGGAGCGGCCGGCAGCTCGCGCTCCGCGCCGCTCGCGTTGTGCGCCTCGATGTTCTGGATCCGCCGCTCGATTTCCCGGACGTTGTCGAGATAGTCGGAGAGGCGCGCCCGATCCTGCGGGCCGAGCTGGCGGCCGAGCGCGGACGCCTCGCGGCGGATCTCGTCGAGGATGCTCGCGTTCAGCTCCCTGCGCCTGGCGCGATCGGCAGCGGTGCCGCCGAGTCCGAACAGCTGATTGAAGACCGCCCGGGGATCGCGGATCATCGGCAGCGGCTGGGTGTCCGAGGCCCACGAGATCGTGTCCATGTACACGCAGGCGTACCCGTACGCGCAGCCGCCGCCCTGGTCCACCGCCTCGATGCACAGCTGCATGGACGGGACGGCGTTGTCCCGGCCGACCTGGCGCGCGTAAACCTGATCGATCGAGGTCCCGCCGTGGATGTCCGATCCCTCGGTCTGGCGCGGGTGCGCCTGGGTCAGATACGTGGCGCTGGCCCTGAAGTGATCGCCGCCGACTTCGGGAGCCGACCAGGCTTCGGCCGCGTGGTTGCGCGTGTTGCTGACGATGGTCAGCTGGTCGCGATAGGGCTCGAGCGCCTTCAGGCTCGTCGGCGAGAGGTCGAAGCGGTGTCCGACGGCGGCCGGCGCCCACATGTTGTGCTTGAGGCCGAACTCGGAGCTGCCGGCCGCCCCGTGAACCATCTCGATGGCGATGAGCCGCGTGCGCGACGCCGCCCTGGCCGCCGGCGCCTTCGCCCATGCCGTCGAGGCCGGCACCATGGCGTCGAGCAGCGGCAGCGCCACGGTGACGCCGAGTCCCTTCAGGACCGCGCGGCGGGACAGGTGTTTCCGGGTCACGAACATCGGCCGGCCCTCCTCAGAATCCCTTCCTGGTCCGCGCCGGCAATCGAGCCGCGCCGGCGCTGAGCGTGTCCGCCCGGCTCATGCGAAACGCGGCGCTCTCGACGATGCCGTTGACGAACGACGAGAAACGGTCGCCGTCGCCCGCGGCGCGGTCGACGATCGCGCGCACCGCCGGCATGTCCCGAGGCCGCACCCGGCGGCCGAGCGCGTAGGCCATCAGGTTCTCCGTGAACACGCGCAGGAAGGTGTCCTGGTGCTTCAGGAGCGCCTGCTCCAGCCCCGGCAGGCCGACCATCTTCGTTCCGTCGTAGAGCGTCGTCGAGGCGTCCACGCTCACCCCGTTGTCGTTGACGCGCCAATGACCCGTCGGGTCGAAGTTCTCGAGCGCCAGGCCGATCGGATCGATCACGCGATGACACGACGCGCAGAACGGGCTCTTGCGGTGCTCCTCCATCCGCTGCCGCACCGACAGCGGCCGGCCGCTCGTCGTCACCGCGCCGGTGTCTTCGAGCGGCGGCACGTTGGGCGGCGGCGGCGGCGGCGGCTGGCCGAGCAGGACCTCCAGGACCCACTTGCCGCGCAGGACCGGATCGGTGCGGTTGGCCACCGAGGTCTCGACGAGGATGCTGCCCTGGCCGAGCAGGCCCCGACGGCCGGTTCCCTCGAGCGAGACCTTCCGGAACGCCGGGCCGGCCACCCCGGCGATGCCGTAGTGCCGCGCCAGCGCCTCGTTCACGAAGGTGTCGTTGCCGGTCAGCAGGTCGAGCACGCTGCGGTCGTCATGGACGATGCTGTCGAAGAACAGCTCCGTTTCACGCTTCATGGCGTCGGCGAGGGTGGCATCGTACTGGGGATAGGCCAGCGCGTCAGGCCGCACCTTGTCGACGTCCTGCAGTCGGAGCCACTGCGCGGCGAAGCGCGTGGAGAGCGCGAGCGATCGGGGGTCCTTCAGCATCCGCCGCACCTGCGCGTGCAGCACGGCCGGCTGGTGGAGGCGACCCGCGAGCGCCAGTTGCCGCAGGGTGCGGTCGGGCGGCGTCGCCCAGAGGAAGTACGACAGCCGCGACGCCAGCGCGACGTCGTCGATGCGGTAGTCGTCGCCCGGCCGGACCGATGCCGGCTGCGGCTCGAACCGGAAAAGAAACTTCGGGCTCGCCAGCAGGCCCTGGAGCGCGGCGCGGATGCCGGCTTCGAATCCGCCGTGCGCCCGGCCCAGGTCGTAGAAGTGCATCAGGACGTCGACCTCCCGCTCGGTCGCGGGGCGCCGAAACGCCTGATTGGCGAGGCGCGCGACGATCTTCGTCGCGCACGGCGCCTCGCCGTCGGCCGACATCGGCCGGCAGGTGAAGATCCTGCGGCGGCTGACCGTGTCCGACACGCCCGTGACCCGGAGCGGTCCCGTAATCGTCAGCTCGCGCAGGTGCGGCACGGTCGTGATGCCGGCGCCGTCGCCCATGTTCGTGTCGGCGAGCGTGTAGCGATGGGGCTCGAACAAATCGTCGACGGGACCGTCGCCCTCCCTGGGGAACGCGGCGGAGACACGGTGCGGACCCGTGGCGACTTCGATGGGCGCCGTCGTCATCGTGAGCCCCTGGCGGTCTGACTCGCTCAGCTGGGGGTCGATCGTCAGGAGCGCCGCCCGCTGGCCGTCCACCGAAAGCTCGATCGGCACCGGGCCCGCCGTCATCCCGAAGAGGTTGCCGTCTGGCGTGCCGAAGAAGTGCAACCTGAAGCGGTACGTGCCGTCCGCCGGAAAGACGTGCTCGACCGAGATCCCGCCGCGCGTGCCGAAGGGCGCGCCCGGGACGTAGTCGGTCTGCGAGGCCGTCGGATCGGTGGCATAAGTGATCGACCCCCCGACCGCGTCCGCGTCGCCGACGGCCAGGCGGCTGATGGCGTCGGCGGCGTCGAGATAGGCCTGGAGCAGCGTCGGAGAGAACGTCTGCACGCTCGCGATGTTGTCGAAGTTGTGGCTGATGGTGTCGGGCGGCAGCCACTGACTGACGTCGACGTCGATCCCGAGCATCGCCCGGACGGAGTTGGCGTACTCGGTCCGGTTGAGCCGCTGGAAGACGCGGGATCCGGCGTCGGGATGCAGGCGCGCTTCGGCATCGAGGCGGCGTTCGAGCGACACGACGAACGCGTGGATCGAGGCTTCGTCAGGCCTTCTGGCCGCGTTGACCGGCGGCATCATTCCCGCGCGCAGCTTCGCAATCATGTCCTCGGCAACGGCCGGCGGCGCGGCCGCGATGTCGAGGTGCTCGAACGACAGGCCGCCCGGCTTGCGATCGTCGGTGTGGCACTTCGCGCAGATCGAATGTACGAGCGCGTTCTGATCGGCCACCGACATCACGTCGTCATTGTGGGGGAAGGCGACGGTCTCGACCGGCCGGGACGCGCCGGCCTGAAGGGGTGCCGACGCGCGCAGCGCGGCGATGAACGCCTCCAGCGTGTCGCCGTCAGGGCGCGGCTTGTCCTTCGGCGGCATCTCGCCGGCACGGAGTTTGGCCACCATCGTGGCGAGGAGTCCGGGATCCGCGCGGCTCGCGTCGAACGACTGCAGCGACAACCCGCCGGTCATCTGCTGGTCGTCGTGACAGCCGATGCAGGTACTGCCGGACGAGCGCGTTCTGCCGCGCGGCGGGCATGGCGTCTCTTGCGGCGGGCTGCTCGGCCGATGGGGCCGGCGTCTGTCCGGCCGGCGGGGCCCCGCCCTGGGCGATCGGGCCCAGGCCGAACGTGAAGGCTAGGACGGCGACTGCAGTCCCCGACCGGCGCACTGGCATTCCCAGTCCCCCGAGCGCCCGGACTCCAGAGGGCGCGGCAATATCGCGGGAATTGTAGGACCGATTTTGCCTTCGTTTGTCACGAATTGCACCCCAGGCCGTGCACCGGTGAGTTGGCCGGCTACCTCCGCAGCCATCGACCGGCGTTCCACGCCAGCAGCACGGCGGCCGCCGCGCCGCTGAGCGCGCCGACGTGTTCGTTCATCCAGGTCTGCACGCTGTATCCAGTGCTGCGGCTGGCGAAGCGTCCATGCGCCCCGTGATCGCCAGGCAGCGGCTGCCAGAGGTTATCCGGACGGTTCGGATCGGCCGGTTCCCGGGTCTGCTGCGCGTCGTAGCCGGTCCTGGCGAGGTAGCGGTCCAGAAGACCGGAGGCGATCTTGTTGCCCCAGATCGCCGCGGCGGTCGGAGCGCCGACGCTGATCTCGCGCCGGCGCTGCGCGGCGGCCCAGACGATGGCGTCGGCGGCGACCTCCGGCTCGAAAATCGGCGGCACCGGCTGCGGCCGACGGGGCAGTCGGCTCTTCACCCAGTCGAACTGCGGCGTGTTCATCGCCGGGAGCTGGACCATCGTGACGTGCACGTCGCTCCGGTCGTGCAGCAGCTCGGTGCGCAGCGACTCGGTGAAGCCTTGAATGGCGTGCTTCGCGCCGCAGTAGGCGGCCTGCAGCGGGATGGCGCGGTACGCCAGGGCCGATCCGACCTGCACGATGGCGCCGTGATTGCGGGGCAGCATCCGCCTGAGCGCCGACAGCGTCCCGTAGACGACGCCGAGATAGGTCACCTCGGTGACCCGCCTGACTTCCTCGGCCTGCAGCTCCTTGACCGGCGAGAACACCGACACCATGGCGTTGTTGACCCAGACGTCGATGGGACCCAGCTCCCGCTCCACCCGCGCGGCGGCGCGCTCCACCTGTTCGGCGTCCGAGACGTCGGTCGGAATCGCGAGCGCGCGGCGGCCCTCGTCCTCGATCTCGCGTCGCGCGGCGTCGAGGCCGTCCGCGCCGCGCGCGAGCAGGGCGACGTCGAAGCCCTGGCGCGCGAAGGCTCGCACCGTCGCGCGTCCGACGCCGGCCGAGGCGCCGGTGACGACGACGATCTTGCGCGCATGTCCGTTGTTCATGGATGGATCTCCTCGCGTCCGAAGACGATGTTGCAAGGAGGGATCCACCTCTACTGCTGACGTTCGAGAATCCACGCGACGGTCCCGATCAGCTTCTCGAGGACCGGCCGCCGCCGCCACGCGTCGAGCGTGATCTCGTCCGAGTGCCGGCGGTCGGCTTCGAAGTCCTCCTCGAGGCGCGCCGCGATCGGCTGGTGCCGGATCGTGATGTTGACCTCGTCGTTGTGCTCGAACGAGCGGTTGTCGACGTTCGTCGTGCCGATGACCGCCCAGAGGCCGTCGACGAGCAGCGTCTTCGTGTGCGTCATGCCGCCGCGGTACTCGAAGAGGCGGACGCCCGACTCGAGCAGCGGCCCGTACTTGCGCCGGCTCGCCAGCCGCACCCACAGCTGGTCGGTTTCCCGGCCCGGCACGATCACCTGGATGTCGACGCCGCGCGAGGCGGTGCGCCGGAAGGCATCGCGGAACGCCCGGTCGGGCAGGAAATAGGGGGTCGTGATCCTGATCCGCTGGTTGGCGCTCTCGACGAGCGTCTGGAAGAGCGCCCGCGACACCGTCGCGCGGTCGGCCGGCGAGCTGCGCACGGCGAACGCGGGGCTGTCGCCCGCCGCCTGGTGCGGCTTGTAGGTTTCCGGGCCCGTGAGGATCTCGCCGGTGCACTCAAGCCAGTTCTCGGCGATGACGCCCTGGATGTCCGACACGACCGGACCCTCGATGCGCGCCACCATGTCGCGCCATCGCGGCTTGCCGCCGGTGGGGAACGCCCACCAGTCGGCGACGCCGGCGCCGCCGGCGAACGCCACGCGTCCGTCGATCACCAGCAGCTCGCGGTGCGTGCGATTGTTCAGGCGCCAGAGGCGGTACCACGCGATGCGCTGGTACGCCTCGACGCGGCATCCCGCCTCCCGCAGCGGCCGTGCCGCGCGGTGGAACATGCCGAAGCTGCCGATCGCGTCGAGGACCACGGTGACGCGGACCCCCGCCCGGGCCCGCGCGGCGAGCGCGCCGATGAAGGCGTCGCCGATCCGTCCGCGCCTGAAGATGTAGCATTCCAGGTTGATCGTCTCGCGGGCCCCCTCGACCGCCGCGAGCATCGCCGGATAGAAGTGGTCGCCGTTGGTCAGGATTTCGACGCGGTTCCCGTCGAACAGCTTCGTGTGGCAGGTCGACTCGAGGACGTGAACGAGGTGGTCGCCCGCCGCGTCGACGGAGGTTTCGACGTGGTAGGGAATACCGGGCGTGAAGAGCAGGACCAGCACGAGCCAGGTGATGACGGCCCCGCCGAAGATCGTCAGATAGAGCATAGCAGTGCGACGGGAAACCGATCGAAGATGGCCGACGCCGCGATCGAGCGGCCGGCGCCGCTCTCTTCGGCCTGGAGGGTGTCGCCGGTGAACGCGTCGCGAAAGATCGACGGGCTGCCGGGTGGCAGCTCCAGACGCGTGTCGACCCAGACGCCGCGCCCGATCGGGGGCGTCGCGGCGTCCGGCACCAGAGATCCGACGAGCCGCGGCACGCAGACAACCGTCCACTCGTCGCCCCGGGTCCTGGCGAACGAGAAGAGGCAGTCGCGGCGTGTGCCCGAGGCGCCGAGGGGAACGTACGCGCCTGCCTCGCAGGCCGCCCGCCGCGCCGCGCGGACGCCCAGGCCCCGGGCGATGACGAAGAGCTTGATCCGCCCGTCGCGCCGGTTCTCGAGGACATCCGCGGCGTCCCAGGTGCCCGGCTCGTCGAGGAGCTGACGGCGGCGCGCGTAGTCGACGGCCCCGCGGTTGTCGGGATCGACGAGCGACAGGTCCCACAGCTCGGTCCCCTGATAGAAGTCGGGCACGCCCGGCGCGATGATCTTGATGAGGATCTGCGCCAGGCTGTTGTAGATCCCCAGCTCGGCCACGCGCGCCTGAAACCGG
Organism: uncultured Acidobacteriota bacterium; assembly: GCA_963840225.1. Lineage (GTDB taxonomy): Bacteria > Acidobacteriota > Vicinamibacteria > Vicinamibacterales > CAVVIG01 > JBLMXQ01. The sequence continues at coordinate 734,818 of CAWIYH010000001.1, read as the reverse complement.
AGGAACGCGTGGAGAAACGTATTCGTTCGCCGCCGCTCCAGGAGCGCCTCCACGAACCGACGCACTGCGACCTCGTACCCTTCGTCGGGACTCGTCCAGCTGGTGTGCACCTTGGCTTCGCGGAGCGCCTTCGTCACGTAGGCGAGCATGCGCTCGCGGAACCGGTCGAGCGACGCGGGGTCGGAGTCGAACGGCCAGGCGCCGACGAGCGTTTGATAGATGAAATACTCCTCGTTCGGCCCGGGCGCCGGTGCGCCGTTGATCTCGACCTTGTGCCGGCGGTTCGCGGCGCGCCACTTGGTCACGGCCGCCTTCCACGCGCCCGGGATCTCCGACAGGACGTCGATGCGGACGCGGACGTCCTCGCCGCGCTTGGAGTCGTGCGTCGAGGTGGCCGACAGGGCCGCGGGCCAGCGCTGCTGGCGCTCGGTCATCCACAGGTGGACCGTGTCGGGCGCCAGGCCGAAGACAGTGGGATCGGTGCCGACGTCGTTCAGGGAGATCAGCCGGTTGTAGACGTAGAACGCCATATCCTCGATGCCCTTGGCCGCCACCGGGCTGGTGATCTGCTGAAACTTGCCGATGAACGCGTCGCGCTCGGCGTCGGCCTCGGGCGTCGAGCCTGGCGTCTCCTTCAGGAGCATCCGCTCGACGAAGCTGAACACCATGCCGGCGATCGTCGGCGCGCGGCGCCGCGCCCGGCCGACGGCTGCGGCCACGTACCGTCGGTCGCTTTCCGCGACCGGGCAATCGGAGGTGACATACGTGCGGTAGACCGGGAAGGACGCGATGATCTCCTTGAGCGTCGAGATCAGGCTGTACAGCGTGAAATCGCGATAGTGCCGGTGGCGCTCCGAGAACTGGTTCAGGCGGTGGCCGAGTGAGTTGATGTCGCCCGACATGGTCTCGTGCATGACGAGCTTCCGGCTGCGATAGGCGATCTCGGCGAAGGAGATCCGCTCGTGCCCGCGCGCCATCCTTGCGTAGAGATCGTCCATCGCCGGCTCGTTCCGCCCGTCGACGAACAGGCCGTTGACGACGGCGGCAAATTCGTAGCCGGTGGTGCCGTGCACGGGCCACGCCGGCAGCGGCTCGCCCGCCTCGAGGATCTTCTCGACCACCACGAAGAGGGGACGATCCCCCTGGACGCCCAGGGCGGCCCCGGCGCGGGCCTGCAGGCGCGCGAGGTAGTCGGCCGGCGCGTAGAGCCCGTCCACGTGATCGATGCGCAGGCCCGTGGCCGCTCCCCGCGCGACGAGGTCGAGGACGAACCGGTGCACCTCGTCGAAGACCTCCGGATCCTCCATGCGGACGGCCGCCAGCTCATTCACGTCGAAGAAGCGGCGGTAGTTGATCTCCTCCGATGCCACGCGCCAGTGCGCCAGCCGGTACGATTGCAGGTTCAGCAGCCGATCGAGCGCGTCGAAGCTCCGGGGATCGCCGCTGACGCCGTTGAGGCGGGTGACGGCGGCGTCGGCCAGTTCGCGCGCCGCCGCGCTCGCCTCGAAGAGCGATTCGAGCCGCCGCTTGATCGAGGCGACATCCCGTGCGCGCCGCGCCATCTCGTCGCGGTCGCGGGTGCCGCGCGACGGGAGCGCGCGGCACCCGTCCAGGATGCTCTGCAGCGTGACCGCGTCGCTGCTGTCGCGGTGCGTCCGGAGCCACCCGTCGACGCCGCCGGCGGCCAGCACGCGGTCGTACGTGTCGGGCGCGATCGGGAGCGTCTCGTCGTAGTAGTGCACTGCGAACGCGCCGCCGTGGCGCTCGAGGCGAAGCTCCTGACGCTCGAGCGCCGCGCCGTACTGGTCGCCGAGGATCGGGATGAGCACCTTGTCGGCCAGCTCGCGCTTGATCGGCGTCCAGTCGATGTCGAACACGCGCGCGTAGGGCGAGCTCGGGCCGTTCTCGAGCACGTCGAGCCACCACGGGTTCGCCGACTTCGCGATGCCCATGTGGTTCGGCACGACGTCGAGCACGTGCCCCATGCCGAGGGCGACGAGCTCCTCGATCCAGGCGTCGTAGTCGGCCTCGGTCCCGATCTCGGGATTGAGGCGGGTGGGGTCGGCCACGTCGTACCCGTGGCCGCTTCCCGGCACCGCCTTCAGGTACGACGAGGCGTAGCAGTCGCTGATGCCGAGCGCGTGCAGGTACGGCGCGATCGCCCGCGCGTCGGCGAAGGTGAAGCGTGCGTTGAACTGCAGGCGATAGGTGGCGAGTGGAATTCTGGCTGTCGGGTCGGGCACCTCTGCCGCCAAACTGCAAGCTGAACGCCACCACGAAGCTCGGCCGGCGGCAGCCGGGCCGTGGCAGCGTGTTTGCTGAGTCATCTTACGATGTCGCGCCCGCTCGTCGGGGTCGTCGTGCTGCTGTCGACGCTGCCAGCGGTCGCCTGCGTGACCGTGGGCCGCTCGGGCCCGCCGCCCTCGCCAGCCACACTCGCGCAACTCTGGGTCGAACCGGATGCCGAGCGCAGCCTCGTTCGCGGCGCCGGCGGCGACGATCCGGTGCCGGCGCCCGGCGGGCGCTACGACGTCCTGCACCGCGACACGAGCGGGTTCAGCATCACCTACCGCGTCCGTGACGCGAAGGGGCGCAAGTGGGCGGTCAAGATCGGGCCCGAGGCGCAGACCGAGGTCGTCTCCTCACGGATAGTCTGGGCGCTGGGCTACCACGAAGTGCCGTCCGACTTCGTCGAGCGCTGGACGGCCGTCGAGCACGGCCGGGCGCACCTGCTCGGCGGCTCGCGCTTCCGGCCCGACGACCTGCCGCACCTTGACGCGCGGGGCGACTGGTCGTGGCAGCACAACCCCTTCGTAGGCGCGCGCCCGTACAACGGACTGCTGGTCCTCATGCTGATCCTCAACAGCACCGACCTCAAGAACGACAACAACAAACTCTACGAGGTCAAGGGGCCGCCGCGCGAAGGCGCGCGGCGCTGGTACGTCGTCAAGGATCTCGGCGCGACGCTCGGCGAGACCGGCCGCGTCGATCCGCACCGCAACTGGCTCGAGGGCTTCGAGCGCGAGCCGTTCATCACCGGCACGGACGGCCCGTTCGTGCGGTTCGCGTACCGCGGGCGGCATCAGGAGCTGATCGACCATCGGCTCACGCCGGCCGACGTCCGGTGGACGTGTCGTCGGCTGCAGCGGCTGACCGATCGCCAGTGGCACGACGCCTTCCGCGCGGCGCACTACACCGACGAGCAGGCCGCGCGCTACGTCGACCGGATCCGGCAGAAGATCGCAGAAGGGCTGGCGCTGCCTTGAAGGCGCTGCGGCTCTGTCTCCTCGTCGGCGCGCTCGCGGCGCCTGCCGCCTCGTTCGCGCAACCGCCGCCGCCCGCTCCTGGCGGCAACAAGGTGTCGAAGAACGCGCTGCCGGCCGATTCACCTGACGAGACGACGCAGCTCGAGCAGCTCAGGCGCGCGGCCGTTCGGCTGCCGATTGCCGCCGGCCTCGCGTGCCTGCTCGCCCTGCGCCCGCGCCGCCGCGGCACGCCGCCGCGGCAGGCTTCCGTCGTCCAGACCCAGATCATCCTCGCCATCGTCGGGGCGGTCGTGATGCTCGTGGTTGGATCGAGCCTCGCGCGGGCATTCGGCATCGTCGGCGCCGCCGGACTGGTGCGGTACCGGGCGAAGATCGAGGACCCCAAGGACGCCGGCGTCATGTTGTCGACGCTCGCCATCGGTCTGGCGTCCGGGGTCGGTCTCTGGATGCTCGGCGCGTTCGCGACGGCGTTCGTTCTTCTCCTGCTGTGGATCGTCGAGTCGTTCGAGCCCAAGGCCCGCCAGCTGTTCCTGCTGACGGTCAAGGCCGGCAATCCCGGCTCGCTCAAGCCGCGGATCGAGCGCGTGCTCGCCCGCTCCCACGTGAACTATGCCTTGCGGGCCGAGGGGAGCGACGAGCTCGGCTACGAGGTGAGCGTACCCTTCGATCGCCAGACCGACCGCCTGTCGGAGGCGATCCTCGCGCTCGACAAGGACAACACGAGGGCGGTCGAGTGGCAGGAGAAGAAGGAAAAGAAGAAATGACAGGCCTGAGGGCTCGGGCCGTCAGCGGTAGTTCCCGAACTGGAGCGCCACGCCGAAGTCGTGCTCCCGGAGCAGATGGATGGCTTCCTGCAGCTCGTCCTTCGAGGCCGACGAGACGCGCACCTGGTCGGCCTGAATGGCCGCCTGCACCTTCCTGAGCTTCCGGTCCTTCAGGAACTTCACGATCTCGCGCGCGGCTTCGATCGGGATGCCGTGCTGAATCGCGATCACCCGGCGAAGGGCGCCACCGGCGGCCGGCTCGGAGGCGCCGGCCTTGAAATTCTTGACGGGGACGCCGCGCCGCACCAGGCGCGTCTGGACGATCTCCCAGAGCGCGTTCATCTTCATCTCGTCGTCGGTGCCCAGCGTCAGCGTGTTGTCGGTCCTGTTGAGGGTGATGTCCGCCTTGGCTCCCTTGAAGTCGTAGCGCTGGCCGATCTCCTTGCGGGCCTGGTTGAGGGCGTTGTCCACCTCCTGGAAGTCGATGGTGGAGGTGATGTCGAAGGACGACGTCATCGGCATGCACCGATTGTACTGCGGTGCCGGCGTCAGGAGGTTCGTTGGGCGGCCGACCGGCGTTCGCGCTTGCTTTCGAAGCGGTGCCGTGCCTCCTCGACGGAGTGCGATTCGACCAGGCTGCGATCCTTGGCGGAGAGCTTCGCAAGCTCCTGATAGTGCTTCTGCAGCGCTTCGAGTTCGACTTCCGACAGCGACTCGACGTCGATCAGCCTGTTGCTCGCGCCCTGGATAGCGGCCACGATCTCGTTCAATTTCAGCTGGATGGCCAGCGAATCCTTGTTCTGCGTCCGCTGGATGAGGAACACCATCAGGAACGTGACGATGGTCGTTCCGGTGTTGACGACCAGCTGCCAGGTGGTGGAGAACCCGAAGATCGGCCCCGCGATCGCCCAGACGACAATCGCGGACAGCGCGCCAGCGAAGGTCCAGGTGCTGCCGGCAGCCCGCGTGACGTGCGCCGACAGGGTCTCGAAGGAACGGGCGACGGCGCCGAGTTGCCGGCTCATATCACACAGGCCTGCAACTCGAGTACCACAGAAAGCGAAACGGGTCGGCGAAGGTACAATGTCCTCCGATGACCGCGAACGATCGCCCGCGGGTCGGCGTGTCGGCCTGCCTGCTCGGCGCCCGGGTGCGCTACGACGGAGGGCACAAGCGGAACGCCTGGCTGGTCGAGACGCTCGGCCGCCTCGTGGACTGGGTGCCGGTCTGTCCCGAGGACGAAGCGGGCTTTGGGACACCGCGCGAGCCCATGCGGCTGCAGGTGGCACGGTCGGGTCCGGACCGGCCCATCCCGGCTGCGGCCGTGGCGCTCGTCGTGATCCAGACCGGCGAGGACGTGACCGCGCGCCTGCGACGCTACGCGGAGCGGCGCGTGGCCGAACTGGCGCGAGACGAGCTGAGCGGGTTCGTGATGAAGAAGGACTCGCCGAGCTGCGGCCCGAATGGCGTGCTCGTGTACGGTGCGACGGGATCGGGCGATCCGTCCGGCCGCGGTCTCTTCGCCGACGCCATGATGCGCCGCTTTCCGGATCTGCCGATCGAGGACGAGGAACGGCTGAGCGATCCAGCGGCGCGCGACGCCTTCGTCGGGCGGGTTCTCGCCTATCACGGGCGGCACGCCTTCGGCCGGCGTCCGGCGGCGGTGGAGAACGAGCCATGAACCGGCAGGACGCGTTCCGGTCCGTGGCGGTGACCCGCGTGCGCGGCCGGGGACGCGCGACCGATTCGGATCGCGCCGCCACCGAGGAGCCGCTCGAAATCCGGCTGCACGGCCGCTCCTTCGCCGTCGTCATGCGGACCCCCGGCGCGGACCGGGAGCTGGCCGCCGGATTCCTCCTGAGCGAAGGCGTGCTTCGCAGCGCCGACGATCTGGGCACCATCGAGGACTGCACCGATCCGGACGCCGAGCATCCGGAGAACGTCGTCGACGTGAGCCTGACGAACGGCTCGGCGGAGACGCTCGGCCGACTGCTGGCCAACCGCCGCCAGGTGACGATGAACTCGTCGTGCGGGCTGTGCGGCCGCCTGACGATCGAGTCGCTGCGCGCGGAGGCGCCGCCGATCGGCGGCCACCTGACGGTGACCGCTTCGATGCTGGCCGGTCTGCCGGATCGCCTGCGGGCGGCCCAGGCGGTGTTCGACGAGACCGGCGGCCTTCACGCCGCGGGCCTCTTCACGCCCGCCGGGGACCTCATCGACGTCGCCGAGGACGTCGGCCGCCACAACGCGGTGGACAAGGTCGTCGGCCGCATGTTGATGCGCGAGGCGCTGCCGCTGTCCGCGGCGGTGCTGTTCGTGAGCGGGCGTGCGTCGTACGAGATCGTGCAGAAGGCGCTGCTCGCAGGCGTGCCGGTGGTCGGAGCCGTCTCCGCGCCGTCGACCCTCGCCATCGACCTGGCGCAGGAGGCCGGCATCACGCTGGTCGGGTTCGTGCGCGGCGGCGGCTTCAACATCTACGCCCACCAACAGCGGGTCGCCGCGTAGTCCGGTCAGATCGCCGCGAGGTCAGCCATGCCGATTGCCGATGCCGAAGTCCCCCGCGCGCAGGTGCCACTGGTGCAGCACGTGCTCGACACCTACGCGAGCGAGATCAACAAGACGCTGTCGGTCTGGCGGGCGTTCGGTGACGCCGATCTGGAGTACCGTCCGCACCCGCGATCGGCGTCGGTCGGCGACATCTTCGGCCACGAGCTGCTGTCGGGGCGGCGCTTCTTCGGCGCATTCCTGGGCGCGACCGAAGCGGCCGCCGACGCGGTGCTTCCGCCGCAACGAACGGCGGCGGACTTCGTCGCGCGGCTGGAAGCGCAGGGCCGCGGGCGCCTGCCCTTCATGGCTGCCCAGGGCGAAGAGTGGTGGCTGACCCGCGTTCCCTTCTTCGACGTCGAGCGCGAGCGGATCTGGATCGTGTGGCGCCGGATCCTGCACTCGGCGCATCACCGAACGCAGCTCGCGGTGTACCTGCGCCTGCTGGATCGGCGCGTGCCGGCGATCTACGGACCGACCGCCGACGTGACGTGGACCGGCGCCGATCCGACGCAGTCGATCGACGCCGCCGGCCGCCCCTAGCTCAGGGCACGCTCCGTCACTGGCTCGAACGTCTGGACCTGGCTACTGCATCGGCGTCAGCACCCCCTGATGGCAGGTGTAGCACTGGAAGGTCGGCGGCTTCGCCATGCCCTGGAAGTAGGTCGGCATCTCGTCGAACAGCTTCAGCATGGAGCGCGCCGTCTTCTTGGGCGGCTTGTTCTCCGAATCCCACTCGTCGGGCGTGTGGCAGTGGACGCATCCGACGCCGAGCGACGCGGCAAAGACGCTCATCGTCATCCGCATGTCGCCGGCTTTCATGCTGCCGAGCACCTTCAGGTTCTTGTAGACCTCGCTGGCCGGCTTGTCGGCGTTCTCGGGGCTGACCGTCGCCGAGTCGGGCCACTCGTCGTACAGCGACTGCCACGCCGACTTGTCGAGTCGCGGCGGCGTGAGCTTGCCCGCGTGGCATGTATTGCAGCTGATGCCTCCGGCGTAGCTGAGCGTGCCGTCGCTGACGCCCTTCGTCATCCTTTCCATCCGCGCGGCGACGTCGAAGGCCGGCAGGCTCGACGTCTTCCACACGCCCGGCTCGTGGCAGTGGTCGCACGTGGTGCCGAGGTCGGTCGTGAAAGAGCCGTTGTGCGGATCGTGCGGAGTCGCCTGGGTGTTCTGCGGAGCGGCGGCGGCCAACAGGGCCATCAACAGCGTCGCGATCGTCATCTCGTGTCCGACTCCCGGTTCTGAACGAACTGCCAGCCGAATCGTCCCTTGATGCAGAGATTGCCGTGGGTCACGTCGTGGTCCAGGGGCGAGGTCACGCGGACGATGGCGTTGTCCTGCACGTGGAGCGCCAGGGTGCAACCGACACCGCAGTACGGGCAGATCGTCTCGGTGACGGTCTGGCGCGATTCGTCCCACGTGCCCTCCCGCCGCATCTCGAACTCGGACCTGAACATCAGCGCGCCGGTCGGGCAGACGCCGATGCAGTTGCCGCAGTACACGCAGGCCGAGTCGGTCAGCGGCCGACCGGATTCGGTCGAGATCCGCGCGTCGAACCCGCGTCCCGCCACGGCGATGGCGAACGTGTTCTGTGCGTCGGTTCCACACGCCTCGACGCACTTGTAACACAGCACGCAGCGCGAATAGTCGCGGACGTAGAGGTCGTTGTCGATCTTCGGCGGCTGGGCGACGGTCGCTCCGCTCCCGAAGCGCCTCGCGTCGACGCCGTACCGCTCCATGTAGCCGCGCAGCTCCGACGTGACGAGCGCGAGGTCGACCGACGACGCCAGCAGCTCCAGCACGAGCCGGCGGCTGTGCCGCACCCGCGTGCTGTCGGTCTGGACGACCATTCCGGGCTCGACGGCGCGCGAACAGGCCGGGACCAGCGTGCGGGAGCCCTCCACCTCGACAACGCAGACGCGGCAGACGTTCACGGGCGTGAGCGTCTCGAGGTAGCAGATCGTCGGCGTGTCGACGCCGTTCGCGCGGCACGCCTGCAGGAGGGTCGTCCCCTCGGGGACCGAGACGTGGCGGCCGTCAATGGTCACCGCGACCTCGCGCGGCGGCGCCATCCGGAGCGGGGTTCCCATTACGCGGTCTCCTGGACGAACAGCTTCAGCTTGCGGACGGCGCTCTCGACCGCGCTCGACGCGGTCTGACCGAGGCCGCAGATCGACGCGTCGCGCATGACCAGCCCGACGTCGGCGAGGATGGCGGCGTCGGCGGCGGGCGAGCCGCGTCCCGACGTCAGCCGCTCGAGCGCCTCCTCCTGCCGCACCGTGCCGACCCGGCAGGGCACGCACTGCCCGCACGACTCGTCGCGAAAGAACCGCGCGATGCGCCGCACGATGTCGCGCATGTCCGTCGTGTCGTCGAACAGCATGACGACGCCCGAGCCGAGCGTCGCGCCGGCGGCGCGGGCGCCCTCGAGCGTGAGGGGGATGTCAATCTCGTCCGGCGTGACGAACACTCCGGCCGCGCCCCCGAGCAGGATCGCTTTCAGGCGCCTTCCGCCCGGTACGCCGCCTGCCAGCGCCACCAGCTCCCGCAGCGTGGCGCCGAACGGCACCTCGTACACGCCCGGGCGCACCGCGGCGCCGGACACGCAGAACAGCTTGGTCCCGGTGGATCCGGTCGTGCCCCTCGACGCGTACGCCGGCCCGCCTTCGAGCACGATGGGAAGCGCGTTGACGAGCGTCTCGACGTTGTTCACGACGGTCGGCTTGCCGAACAGGCCCGCCTGGACCGGGAACGGCGGCTTGTTGCGCGGCTCTCCGCGGAGGCCCTCGATCGAGTTGAAGAGCGCCGTCTCCTCGCCGCAGATGTAGGCCCCGGCGCCGCACCGCAGCTCGATGTCGAACCGCAGGCCCTCGCCGGACACGTCGTCGCCGAGCAGACCGCGCGCGCGGGCCTGCTCGATCGCGGACTGCATCCGCGCGGTCGCGAGTGGGTACTCACCGCGGATGTACAGGAATCCGCGCTCGCAGCCGGTCGCGTAAGCGGCGATCGTCATCGCCTCGACCAGCGCGAAGGGGTCGGCTTCCATCAGCAGGCGATCCTTGAACGTGCCGGGCTCCGACTCGTCGGCGTTGCAGACGAGATAGTGCGGCCGAACCGGCGCGCGAGCGACCGCGTCCCACTTGCGGCCGGTCGGAAACGCGGCCCCGCCGCGCCCGGCCAGGCGCGAATCGGCGACCTCGCGCAGCAGCGCCTCGGGACCGATCGCCAGCGCGCGCCGGAGCGCGGTATAGCCGCCATGCGCCCGGTAGTCGTCGAGGCTCGTCGGGTCGGCGACGCCGACCCGCGCGAGCAGGCGCAGGCCTTCGGCGCGCGGCGTCGCCGTCTGCGGGGCCGACGCCGCCGCCCCGTCGGACTGAGGCGGCGCGCCGGCGCCGAGACCGCCGAGGATCGTCTCCGCACTGGCCGGAGCGAGCGTCCAGTCCGCGGTCCCGTGGCCGGCGCGCTGAAAGAGCGCCGCCGGACCGCGCTCGCACTGGCCGAGGCAGGGGCTGCGCAGCCACGTGGCGCGCTGCCCGGCAATCCCTTCGCCCTCCGGAGCGCCGTGCCCGGCCGGTGGACCGAGGCGGCGCTCGAGTGCGCGGCAGAGCGCTTCGGCGCCCTGCGTCCGGCAGGCGATGTCGTCGCAGACATGGACGACCGTCGCGGGCCGCGGCTGGAGCGAGAACATCGCGTAGAAGGACGCGACCCCGTACGCGTCGGCCGGCGCCACCGACAGCCGCTCGCATACGTGGTTCAGCGCGCCCTCCGAGATCCATCCGACGCGCGCGTGCACCGCGTGGAGCGCGGGCAGGAGCGCGCTCCGCGGCGAGGCTGGAGGCTGGAGGCTCGGGGCTGGGATGGCGTCGATGGCGCGGTCGATGGCGTCGCGCTCGTCCGGGGTGGCCGCTCGGCCCGGAATGAGGTGCAGATCCATCAGATCCTCTCGACGCGGATCGCGGCAGCCTTGAACTCGGCGGTGCCCGACTTGGGATCGGTGGCGTCCACGGTGAGGATGTTGGTGGCCACCTCGTCCGGGAAGTGGAACGTCATGAAGGCAAGCCCGGCCCGCAGGTCATTGGAGACGCGCACGGGCGCCTCGACGGCGCCGCGCCGCGAGACGACCCGGACGCGCTCGCCGTCGCGGAGCCCAAGTCGCTCGACATCTGCGGCCGACAGGCCCAGCGTCTCGCCGCGCGACAGCGGAGAGCGGTATCCGCCGGTCTGGACGCCCGTATTGAACGCGTCGAGCCGGCGGCCGGTCGTAAGGCGGATGGGGAAGTCGGCGGTCAGCGCCTCGACCGGCGGGTCGAACTCGACCGCCGTGAAGGGCGCGAGCGGTCCCGCCACCGGCTCGGCCCAGAGCCGGCCGTGCAGGAACGGGCTTCCCGGATGCTGCTCGTCGGGACATGGCCACTGCAGGCCGCCGAGCTCTTCCAGACGACGGTAGCTCATGCCGCCGTGCCACGGCGAGAGGCCGCGCAACTCGTCCCAGATCTGCTCCGCCGTCGGGCAGCCCCAGTCGCGTCCGAGGCGGCGCGCGAGATCGCAGAGGATCGTGATGTCGTCGTGCGCCTCCCCGGGTGGAGCGAGCGCCTTCCGCACCCGCTGGACGCGGCGCTCGCTGCTCGTGACCGTTCCCTCCGACTCGCACCACGATGCGGCCGCCGGCAGCACGACGTCGGCGAGCTCAGCGGTCTTCGTCCGGAAGATGTCCTGCACGACGACGTGGTCGAGCCCTTCGAGCAGCCGCATCGCGCGTCGTTCGTCGGCCTCCGACTGCGCCGGATTCTCGCCGATCACGTACAGCGCGCGCAGCTCGCCCCGCTCCATGCCCTCGAACATCTGGCTCAGGTGCCATCCACGCTTCGGCGGGACGGTCGCACCCCACACGTGCTCGAACCGCCCGCGGATCGCGGCGTCCTCGACGTCCTGGCCGCCAGGCAGCTTGTTGGGCAGCGCGCCCATGTCGCCGCCGCCCTGGACGTTGTTCTGTCCGCGCAGCGGGACGAGCCCCGACCCCCAGCGCCCGACGTGGCCGGTCAGCAGCGCCAGGTTGATGAGGCTGAAGACGTTGTCCACCGCGTTGTGATGTTCCGTGATGCCCAGCGTCCAGCAGATCTGCGCGCGATCGGCGCGCGCGTACGCGTGGGCCATTTCCCGAATCGTCTCCGCCGGGACGCCGGTCACGCGCGCGGCATGGTCCAGGCTGTAGGACTCGACCGAGCGCCGGTACTCCGCGAAGCCCGACGTCGCGCGCTCGATGAACGTCTCGTTGCAGAGCCCCGCGGCAATGATCTCGCGCCCGACGGCATTGGCGAGCGCGATATCCGATCCCACGTCGAGCCCGAGCCACACGTCGGCCCACGCGGCGGAGCTCGTCCGTCGCGGATCCACGGCGTACAGACGCGCGCCGTTGCGCATCCCCTTCAGGAGATGATGGAAGAAGATGGGGTGCGTCTCACGCGCGTTCGAGCCCCACAGGATGACGAGGTCGGTCTCCTCGATCTCCTGATACGAGCTCGTCCCGCCGCCTGCGCCGAGAACCGTCGTCAGACCGACGACGCTCGGGGCGTGTCAGGTACGGTTGCAGCTGTCGATGTTGTTGCTGCCGACGACCGCCCGCGCGAACTTCTGGGCCAGATAGTTCACCTCGTTGGTCGCCTTCGAGCAGCTGAACATCCCGAAGCTCTGCGCGCCGTGGCGGGCGACGGTTGCGCGGAACCCATCGGCCGCGCGATCGAGCGCTTCGTTCCAGCCGGCTTCGCGCAGCACGCCTCCCTCCCGGACGAGCGGCCGCGCGAGCCTCGTGTACTGGCGTTTCATGGGCCGAAGCTTATCGCGTCCGTGCAGGGACGTCTAGAAGGGCCGCCGGATCAGCTCGCCGTACGTCCTGATGACGCCGTGGTCGAAGCGCTCGATGAGCTGGTCGATTGGCTGCGTCAGCGACGCGCTGTACGACCCGGCCGGCGCGAGGCTGTAGGCGTAGCCGCCGAAGATGGACCGGATGATCACGCTCTGTCCCGAATGCGGCAGCAGGCGCAGGTTCTCGACGAAGCGGGGAAACGACCCGTTGCCGAACAGGTAGAACTCGACGTTGGAGGTGTAGAAGGCCGACACCGACTCGTGGCGCTCGGCGACCAGGCGGGCGATGGCGGCGAGCGCGCGCCCGCCCCCAAGGTTGCCGACCACGGGAATCACCAGATCCTGGCGCTCGAGCAACCGGACGAATTGATAGTCGTCCTCCGATGCGAGGAAGTTGCCGGGATGTCCCGACCCGTCCGACGCGAGCAGGAGGTCGCGGTAGGTGGGGTAGTAGCTGCGCGGCGGCCGCCCGAAGCTCTCGAACCGCAGGTCGAGGCCCCCGTCGACGAATCGCCGGTGGAACGAGTGGATCGTGTCCCGATCGGCGGCCGACAACGGCACGCCGAAGCGCGTCAGCGCGGCGTCGAGGCTCGCGCGGCGCCTGGCCATTCCCGCGTCGGGCATCCTCGAGGCGCCGTCGATTTCGGTGACGACGCGATCGATTGACGCCGAGCGCCAGTCGCCAGTCGCGGGCGGGGCGCGCCCGAACAGCAGGCTGAGGTACTCGACACGTGTCGGGGCCTCGTCGAACAGCGCCTTGAAGAGCAGGTGCAGCAGGAGATTGTCGCGCCGGATATCCACGATGACCGCAATCGACGGCCGCAGCCGCGCGATGTAGGTGAAGTTCTGATCCGGGCCGACGCCGACGTACGCGCCTCCCCGGAGTCCGGAGACGGCGAGCGCCGGCAGCACCTGGAGGTACGACCGCTCGTTCGAGATCAGGTTGTCGGTGTCGAACGAGCCCGGTGGCTCGGAGAGCGCGGCCACCCGTGCGGCAAAGCTCGACCGGGCCGACTGCGGGGCGTCGCGCGACGTCAGCGCCAGCGCCAGCAGCGCCGCCACCGCCAGGATGCAGACGACGCGGATCAGGCGGCCGCCCGGCAGGTCACGCATGTTGCGGTTTGGCCGGATTATAGCGCCTCACCCGTCCGCTTCTTCGTCGGCTGGAGGCTCGCGGAACACCCGCGAGGCAAAGGGGCTCGACACGCTCGAGCGCGAAGGCCGCACGGCGGCGGTCCGTGCTCCGACCCCGGATTCGGCGCGATCGACCGTGCGCCGACGCGCCGCCGGCTGGAGGCCGAGGGCCCCGGCGAGGAAGCCCGCCTCGACGAGGACCCTGGAGAGCTCGTGCGCCGTCGCGGGCATCCCGTCGATCTCCTCGAGCAGCATGCCCCTGGGCGCGTCGTCGCCGGCCCGCGCCCGATCGATCAGCGCCCGGGACACCGCACGGGCCGCGCGCGATCGCTGCGGCTCGACGTCCGGGAGGTACGTGAGCAGCTGGCGATCGCCGCGCGTCAGATACGCCGCCAGAGCGCCGTCGACGAGAATCACGGTCGTCCCCACGCTGCGCGTCGGCGACCGGCCCGCGGCAACCGCATCGGCTCCGCCGGCTCCCGTCGGCCATCGGAGCATCGCGCCGTAGGGATTGGCCGGATCGGTCGCCGAGAGCACCGCCACCTCCGGCTCCTCGATCGAGGCGCGCAGCGCCCGGAGAAGGTCGACGGCTCCAGGCAGGGCGAACTGCGTCGCGCCCAGCCCGGCGACGAAGTAGCCGCGCCGGACGCGCCCGTGCTCCTCGAGTGCCTTGAGGACGGGGTACACGGTCGTGAAGCCGCCGGTGACATTCTCCGCGGCCACGGCCTCGCGGGTCACCACGCCGTAGCGCATGAGCAGCTGCTGCGTGAGGCTCGGGACGAACGAGGGGCCCCTCGGGGGCAGCGTGCGGGAGAGCGCCCGCTCCCGCCCCCACACCAGGCACCATCGCCCTTCGGCCGAGGGCGGCGCGAGTCGTCGGGAGCGGAACACCGGACGCTCCGCGCGCTTGCGCCGGCGGGAGGCGTGCGCCGAGGTGAACCCCCGAAGCGCATGAAACGTGTCGTTGGTGACCAGGCCCGCCCAGACCAGCCTCCACAGGGCGTCCACCGTCTCGGCCGGATAGCCGCCGCCCACGGCTTCGTGCAGCGGGCCGAAGAACGACGCCCCCGCGGTGCGGAGGTGCTCCACGATTCTGCGTTCGCGCCCTTCTCCGGCGCCTGACGCCCCGCCCGCGGCGCGTTCGAGGCCCGCGGGCAGCGGGGGCAGCAGGCGCGCCAGGTGATCGGCGAGGTACAGCGCCACGCGGCCGTCCCGCTCGCCGAGCGGCTCGACGCCGACCCACACGACCTCGCCGGCCGCCGTCACCGCGTCGAGGTCGCCGGCATCGTAGTCATCGATGCGGGCCGCGAGGATCTCGGTCTCCAGAATCGACGCGGCGAGCGGCGCCCCCTGGAGCTGTTCGATCGCGTCGAGCAGCGCGTCGACGCCCTGGCGGCGCTTCACGGTCCCCTGCCAGGTCGTCAAGAGCCGGCCGAGGACCGTCTGGTCGACAGGCTCGACTTCCCGACGCAGCCTGGCAAGGGAGCGGCGCCGCAGCAGGCGAAGGACGCCGGGGTCGGTCCACTCGCGGCGCGTGCCGCCGGGGCGGAATTCGCCTTCGATGAGGCGGCCCTCGGCGGCGAGGCGTCGCAGCAGGGCTTCGGCCGCCGCGGACGTCAGGGCGTAGCGCGCGGCCAGGTCGGCGGCCGTGGCGGGGGCGTGGGTGCGCACGAAGCGCGCCGCGAGATCGCCGGCGGCGTCCCGCACCGGCGTGAGCAGCGCCTCGGGGATCCCCGGCGGCAGCGGGACGCCGAGTCCATCGCGATAGCGGGCCGCGTCCTCGACCGCGATGAAGCGCGGCTCGCCGCCGACGCGGACCGTCACGACGCGGCGGTCGCCGACGAGGGCCTCGATGGCTGCGGCGGCCATGTCGTCGGTCGTGCGGGCCCGGAGCTCCTCCCGCGTGAGATCGCCGATCGCGAGCAGGAGATCGTGGACGCCGTCGGGGGTGCGCACGCGCCGTGACGGTTCCAGGCGCTGGAGCTCGCGCTCGATCGCTTCCATGGCGTCGGCGTCGATCAGCTCGCGGAGCTCGGCGTCGCCGAGCAGCTCGCGTAGCTGGGCCTGGTCGACGGCGAGGGCCTGCGCGCGCCGCTCGGCGAGCGGGGCGTCGCCGTCGTACAGGAAGCTCGCCACGTAGGTGAAGAGCAGCGACGCGGCGAACGGCGACGGCTGTTCCGAGTCGACGGTCGCGACCTTCAGTCGCCGGCTTCGGACGTCGGACAGTGTCGAGATCAGCGCGGACATGTCGAAGAAATCGCGCAGGCACTCGCGGTAGGTCTCGAGCAGGACCGGGAACGAGCCGTACTTCGACGCCACTGCCAGCAGGTCGGCGGCCCGCTTGCGCTGCTGCCAGAGCGGCGCGCGCATGCCCGGACGACGCTTCGGCAGGAGCAGCGAGCGCGCCGCGTTCTCGCGGAACTTCGCCGCAAAGAGCGCCGTCGCACCGAGCTGGCGCACGACGAGCGCCTGCGCCTCGTCAGGGTCGGGCAGCAGCAGGCGCGGTTCGGGCGGCTCGTCCACGTCCGGAAACCGCACGACGAACCCGTCGTCGCTCCACAGCGTCTCGACGTCGACGCCCGTCTCCTCGCGGATCTTCGCGGCGGCGGCCATGGCCCACGGCGCGTGGACGCGGCCGCCGCGCGGCGACAGCACGCACACGCGCCAGTCGCCCAGCTCGTCGCGCACGCGTTCCACCACGATCGTCGAGGCGTCGGGAAGCGCCCGGACGGCGGCCATCTGATCGCGGAGGTACTGCAGCAGGTTCTCGGCCGCCCGCGCGTCGAGATCGTGCTCGCGCGTCAGGCGGTCGAGGGCGGCGGGCGCCGGCATGCGCACCAGGTCGTGCATCAGGCGGCCGATCGCGAGGCCGAGCTCGAGCGGCCGGCCGGGCCGATCGCCCTTCCAGAACGGCATCTTGCCCGGCTGCCCCGGGGCGGGCGAGACCAGCACCCGATCGTGCGTGATCTGCTCGATCCGCCAGCTCGACGCGCCCAGCACGAAGACCTCACCCGGTCGGCTCTCGAAGACCATCTCTTCGTCGAGCTCGCCGACGCGCGCCGCACCGGGTCCGCCGCCGACGAGGAACACGCCGTAGAGACCGCGGTCCGGAATGGTGCCGCCGTTGGCGATCGCCACGCGCCGCGCGCCCTCGCGCGCCGTGACGATGCCGGCGACCCGATCCCAGGTGACGCGGGGACGCAGCTCGGCGAACTCGTCCGACGGATATCGGCCCGACAGCATGTCCAGGACACCGTCGAACACGACCCGGCTCAGGTCCGCGAAGGGGGCCGCGCGGCGGATTGTCTCGAACAGGTCGTCGGCGTCCCACGCGTCCATGGCCGTCATCGCGACCACCTGCTGCGCGACGATGTCGAGCGGATTGCGCGGATACCGGGTCGTTTCGACGGCGCCCTCGTGCATCGCCCGGGCCACCGCGGCGCACGCGACGAGGTCGCCGCGGAACTTCGGGAAGATGACGCCTTCGCTGATCGCGTGGGCCTGGTGTCCCCCGCGGCCGATCCGCTGCAGGCCGCTCGCCACCGACGGGGGCGCCTCGATCTGCACGACGAGATCGATTGCGCCCATGTCGATGCCGAGCTCGAGCGACGAGGTGGCGACCAGGCCGCCGAGCGCGCCGCTCTTCAGCAGGTCCTCCACTTCGAGCCGCTGCGGGCGCGCGATGGAGCCGTGGTGCGAGCGGACGAGCGTCTCGCCCGCGAGCTCGTTGAGCGCGTTGGCCAGCCGCTCGGCGAGCCGGCGGCTGTTGACGAAGACCAGCGTGGAGCGATGGGCGCGGATGAGCTTCAGCAGGCGAGGCTGGATGGCGGCCCAGATCGAGGGTCGCGTGTCGCCTACCGCCGCCGGCCCGCCCGGCAGGTCGTCGGCCGTGGTCAGCCTCGCCATGTCCTCGACCGGAACCTCGATGGTCAGCGCGAGCTGCTTCTTCTCGCCGGCGTCGACGACCGTGACCGGCCGGTATCGGGGTGGGCGCCCGGCGGCCGAGAATTCTTCTTCCAGTGCTCGCGGGGCCCCACCCCCGCTCGCGATCACGCTGCCCGCGGCGTCCCTCGCGCTCGAGCGTAGACTCTCGCGCTCAGGGTGTCGGTTCGGGGCCCCACCCCCGCTCGCGATCACGCTGCCCGCGGCGTCCCTCGCGCTCGAGCGTAGACTCTCGCGCTCGGAGCGTCCTGTCCTGACCCTCCGGCGCGCGGCGTCTCTGGCCTCGACCCCGCCAAGGAACCGGGCCACCTCGTCGAGCGGGCGCTGCGTCGCGGAGAGGCCGATGCGCTGCGGGGCCCGCGCGCAGCGGGCGGCGAGCCGTTCGAGCGACACCGCTAGGTGCGCGCCGCGCTTGGTCGGCACGAGCGCATGGATCTCGTCCAGGATGATCGTGTCGATCGAGCGCAGCGCCTCGCGCGCGTTCGACGTCAGCAGGAGATAGAGCGACTCGGGGGTCGTAATCAGGATGTCGGCCGGTTCGCGCTGGAAGCGCGCGCGATCGACCGACGGCGTGTCACCCGTGCGGACGGCGATGGCCGGTGCCACATACGCGTCGCCGCGGGCCTCGGCCGCCTGTGCGATGCCTGCGAGCGGCGCCCGGAGGTTGCGCTCGACGTCGACGGCCAGCGCTTTGAGCGGGGACACGTACAGCACGCGGCAGCGGCGCGCCTTCTCCGGCTGCGGGGCGAACATGAGACGGTCGAGGCACCAGAGGAACGCCGACAGGGTTTTCCCGCTGCCGGTCGGCGCGAGGATCAGGGTCGAGTCGCCGCGGGCGATAACCGGCCACCCAAGCGCCTGCGGCCGCGTGGGCGCCTCGAACGACGCCTCGAACCACTGGCGGACCGCCGGGTGGAAGAACGCGAGCGCCTCGCGGCTCGGCTGGGGGCTCACGAGCTGATCTTATCCTCGCTCCGTGATCTTATAATGTGGATATGGGTGATGCGGCGGAAGGGCTTATCGACGCTGATGCGCGCATTCAGGAGCGCATGGAAGAACTCGAGCGCGAGCGCGGCCGGCAGTCCCAGCCGGCGGTGCGCGATCCCGAAGCGGCGCGGGCGATCGAATCGCTGAGACTCGCGCGAACCGAGCTCCAGGGTCAGCTCGCTGCCACCTCGCACGAGCGGCGGCGCGCGCAGATTCAGCAGGCGCTCGACGAGATTGACCGGCGCATGACGGCGGCGAGCGCGCGTCTCGGATAGGGCGGCGCGACGCCACCCTCGATCGGTCACCTCGTGCCCGATACGGCGGGCGTGCGGCGCCGACCCGCCCAGCCGGCCGCTCCCTAGGGTTTGACGGCCAGTCGCCCGAGTCCCGCGCCGTCGAGTCGGCGGTTCAACTCGGGGATGCGCTTCTCCAGCAGGCCGTTGACGTCTGCGACGGCCGGCTTCAAATCCTCGAGCGCCGCCGACAGTTGTTCTTCCTGTGCCGGGGTCGGGCGCGACGTCGACTCCGAGACATCGCGGCCCACCGATCCGATCTGGCCGTTAGCGCGACTGACGCGGCCCTGCGCTTCCCGCACGAGCTTCTCCGTCTCCCCGGCGAACTTCTTCAGCGCCTCGTCCACGTGGCCGGTCGCCCCGAGCGCCTTGACGCTGTCCGCCACGGCGTCGCGCAGCGCGAGCGCCTGATTCGCCGACCGAATCGAATCCTTCTGGGCCTCGTACGCGCGTTTCAACAGAGTCCAGCGGGCCCCGAGGTCGTCCTCGCTCGCGCGAACGCGCGGATCGCCGACGACCTCGATGTCGACCGACGTCTCGACGCCTCCGGCGACCAGCGTCGCGCGATATCGTCCCGGCAGCACCATCGGTCCCGGCGGCGCTTCGGGTGCCGCGCCTGCTTCTCCTCCGGTCGGGTCGCCGCCGCCTCCGTAGTCGCCCGGCACCCGCGCCAGGGTGCTCTCGGCCGGCCGCGGATCCGAGGCATCGACCCCTTCGGTCTTCGGCCGATCGAGCATCGGCAGGGGCGGGAGCCGCAGGTCCCACTCGACACGGTGCACGCCAGGGGCGCCGTCGACCGGGATCTCGCGAACGATCGTGCCGTTCCCGTCGGCAATTCGGAGCGCCGGCTTGGGAAGGGATGCGCCGACGCTGTAATAGAGGACGGCGGCCCGGGGCGCGTTGCCGCCCACGTAGGTGCCCTGTGCCAGGAAGTCTCGGTGCTCGAGAAAGTTGTACGCGACGGCCGGGGCCGGCTCGAACAGATGAGCCCCCGAGGCGGCCACGGCACCGTTCCACTGCTCGAGCGGGGCGATGTTCATGATGTAGATGCCGCGTCCGTGGGTCGCGATGACGAGGTCCCGATCGCGCGGCTGAATCTCGACGTCCAGCACCGGGACGTCCGGCAGTCCGTTCGCGAGCGGATGCCACTCACGGCCGCGATCGAGCGACAGATACAGACCGCGTTCGGTCCCGGCGAACAGGAGGTCGGCGTTGACCGGATCTTCCCGGATGGACCGCACGGAGGTGTCGGGCAGGCCGTCGGTCATCGCGTGCCAGCTCTTGCCAGCGTCCTCGCTGCCGAACACGTACGCGCGGTAGTCGTCGTTTCGGTGGTTGTCGAACGCGACGTACATTCGACCGGCGCTGACGCGGGACAGCGCGATGCCGCTCACCCATGCGCCTTGCGGCGCACCGGGAATGCAGCCGGTCAGGTTCTTCCAGCTCGCGCCGCCGTCCTCGGAGATCTGCACCAGGCCATCGTCGGTTCCGACGGCCAGGAGCCCGGGCCGGACCGGCGACTCGGCCATCGCCGTCGCCGTGCCGTAGGCGGTGATGCCGTCGTTCCGATCGAGCATCCGGTCGTCCGGCAGCACGCCCATGATCGGCAGCGTGTCGCGATCGGGATGCCCCGTGAGGTCCAGGCTGATCGCCGTCCAGTGATCGCCCCTGTCGAGCGATCGCCAGAGCCGGTTTCCCGCGAGATAGATCGTCAGTGGATTGTGCGGCGAGACGACGATCGGCGTCGTCCAGTTGAAGCGGAGCGTCTCGGTCCGACGCTTCGCGGTGTCTTTCTTCGCCGCGTCAGGAGACGCCGGACCGACCGCACCGGGGCCTTCCGGGTCCGTGCCGCTCGGCGCCGCGCCGGAGGGCCCGTGCGCGGGGCGCTCGAAGGGCCGGATCGCCGTGCGCTCACCGGTCGCCGTGTCGAAGCGCGTGATGCGTCCGTCCTGCGTCTCGATGTACGCGATCGTCGGATCCGACGGCGGCGCGGCCACGATCATCCCGTCGCCGCCGTCGACCTGGATCCAGTCGTCGTTCAGCGGGCCGACCCGGTGGCGGGTCGCGCTCGGACCCGACCACACGCCGTTGTCCTGCAGGCCGGCGTAGACGTGGTACGGATCGCGGCTGTCGAACGTCACGCCGTAGATCTGCGCGAGCGGGATGTTGTTGACGCGCGTCCAGGTGACGCTGCGGTCCCGGGACCACCAGAGGCCGCCGTCGTTGCCGAGCCAGATCGTCGAGGGCCGCGCCGGATCGATCCACATCGCGTGGTGATCGACGTGCACGTTGCGGGCGCCGTCGCTCCGGAATGTCTTCCCGCCGTCGTTGGAGACGAAGAGCGACGTGCCGAGCATGTAGATGCGGCGATCGTCGGTCGGGTCGATGCGGATCTGGCTGAAGTAGAGCGGCCGCGGCTGCAGCGGGCTCATCTTCTTCCACGTCCGGCCTCGATCGTCCGACCGGAAGATGCCCCCGTTGTCCTTGTGCTCGTACGACACGTAGACGACGTTCGGGTTCTTGCGGTAGATGTCGATGCCGACCCGTCCGACGATGCCCTGGGGCAGACCGCCCTCGAGGCGCGTCCACGTCCTGCCCCCGTTCGTGGTCTTGTACAGCCCGCTGCCCGGCCCCCCGCCGTTGAATCCGTACGCCTTCCGCTGACGCTGGTACGCCGCGGCGTACAGCGTCTCCGGGTCGCGCGGGTCCATCGCGACGTCGACGAAGCCGGTGTTCTCGTCGATGAACTTCGTATTCGTCCAGGTCTTCCCGCCGTCGGTCGTCTTGAACAGCCCGCGCTCGCGGTTCGGCCCCCAGAGATGGCCGAGCGCGGCGACGTAGACGACGTCGGGGTGGGTGGGGTGAATGACGATGCGGCCGATGTGCTTCGAGTCCGCCAGACCCATCAGCGTCCAGGTGGCGCCGCCGTCGGTCGACTTGTAGACACCGTTGCCCCACGACGAGCTCTGCCGGTTGTTCGCTTCGCCCGTGCCGACCCAGACAATGTTCGGGTTCGAGCGCGAGACGGCGAGGTCGCCGATCGACGTGGTGCCGAAGCGGTCGAAGATCGGCGTCCAGGTCGTGCCGCCGTTGACCGTCTTCCACACGCCGCCCGTTGCCGCGCCGACGTATACGGTCTCCGGGTGGGATTCATCGACGGCGATGTCGTCGATCCGGCCACCGGTGATCGCCGGGCCGATGGCGCGCCACGCCAGCGCGCCGGTGATCTGGGGGACAGCAAGCGTCAGGGCGACGATGAGGCTGGCGGCGATTGGCATGGCGGGCATTTTATCCGTGAAAGCCCGTGCGGCGAGGCACGGACGAGTCGGCGTCTATCGGAGCGGAGGCGGCGGAGACGGCTCTTCGGCCCTCGACTCTCGCGGCGGTCTTGCGCTAGCATGATGGCTTGGGCTTGCGAAATCGTTCACAAGCCTGAGGCGCACCGACCCGGACCGCCACATGCAGGGCTGGCTTTCCATCCTCATCATGATCGCCCTCGGCGCGGGGTTCGCGCTGGTGTCGGTCGTGCTCTCGAGCGTCCTCGGTCCGCGGAACCCGACCGCCGAGAAGTCGGCCCCCTACGAGTGCGGGATGCCCCCGGTCGGCGACGCCCGGGAACGCCAGTCGGTGAAGTTCTACCTGGTGGCGATGATCTTCCTGCTCTTCGACATCGAGGTGGCCTTCCTGTATCCATGGGCGATGGCACTGCGCGGACTCGGCTGGGCCGGATTCGTCCAGGTGGTCCTCTTCATGGCGCTCCTGCTCGCAGGGTACGTCTACGTGTGGCGCAAGGGCGTGCTCGACTGGGGTAGCGAGAACGTCGCCGCCCGCGCCGGGCGGCGGCCCGGCCGATGACGCACCGCCGACAGCTGAAAGCGTTTGCAGCATGGGCCTAGAATCCGAGCTTCCCGTCCTGACGACGACCGTCGAGAAGATGGTGCAGTGGGCGCGCCGATCGTCGATCTGGCCGGTCACCTTCGGGCTGGCCTGCTGCGCCATCGAGATGATGGCGATGAGCTGCAGCCGCTACGACATCGCGCGGTTCGGCGCCGAGGTGTTTCGGGGCAGCCCCCGCCAGTCGGATCTGATGATCGTGGCCGGGCGGCTCTCGCGGAAGATGGCGCCGGCGCTGCGCCGAATCTACGATCAGATGCCCGAGCCCAAGTGGGTCATTTCGATGGGCGCCTGCGCGTCGATCGGGGGCGTCTTCGACAACTACGCGCTGGTCCAGGGCGTCGATCAGGTGGTGCCGGTCGACGTCTACGTGCCCGGCTGCCCGCCCCGCCCCGAATCGCTCATCTACGGCATCGTCCAGCTGCAGCGCAAGATCTCGCAGCAGAAGCTCGCCTGATGGAAGCGGCTGCGCTCATCGCGTCGCTGGCCCAGGCCATGCCTGACGTCGCGTTCGAGTCGGTCCCCAGCGTCGACCTGCAGCCGACCGTGATCGTGCCGCGCGATCGGATCGAGGACGTGCTCCGCCGTCTGCGGGACCGTGCGGAGCTGCGCTTCGACCTCCTCGGCGAGCTGACGGCCGCTGATTTCTGGCCGCGCGAGCCGCGCTTCGAGGTCGTCTATCTCCTGGTCTCGACCGTGCACCGCCACCGGCTGCGCGTGAAGGTCCAGCTCCGGGGCGAGGACGCGCATCTCCCGACGGCGATTCCCGTCTGGGCGGGCGCCAACTGGCTGGAGCGCGAAGTCTGGGACCTCTTCGGCATCGTGTTCGACGGTCATCCGGATCTCCGGCGGCTGCTCATGCCGGAGGACTGGACCGGGCATCCGCTGCGCAAGGACTATCCGGTGCAGATCAGGATGGTGCCGCGCACCGGGGAACCGCTGCAGGTCAGCGAAGAGGAGTTCCGGGCCAACCTCGAACGGGATCGTCTGGTGCGGCGTGAGCCCTGACGCCGCCGCCGATCTGCTGGCGGCAACGATTGCCGAGGCGGTGGCCCTGCACGAAGCGGTCGGCAGGGAGGGCGCCGCTGCCGTGCTCGACGCCGCGCAGACGATCACGACCGCGCTGCGTGCGGGGGGGAGCCTGCTCCTGTTCGGGAACGGGGGCAGCGCCGCGGACGCTCAGCACACGGCGGCGGAGCTGGTCGTGCGCTTCCAGCGCGAGCGGCGGGCGCTGGCGGCCCTGGCGCTCACCGCCGATACGAGCGTCCTGACGGCCGCGGCGAACGACAACGGGTTCGATCGGGTGTTCGTTCGCCAGATTGAGGCGCTCGGCCGAAGCGGCGACGTCGCGCTCGGCATCAGCACGAGCGGCGCATCGCCCAACGTGCTGGCCGGGATCGAGGTGGCGCGGTCGCGTGGCATGCGGACCATCGCCCTCACGGGCCGCAGCGGGGGCGCGATCGGGCGCGCCGCCGACGTGCACGTGAACGTGCCGTCGGATTCGACCCCCCGGGTGCAGGAGGTGCACCGGACGCTGCTGCACGTGCCGTGCGACCTGGTGGAGAGAGCATTCGCCGATGCCTGACATCAAGACCGAGGTCATGACCGTCAACATGGGGCCCCAGCACCCCAGCACGCACGGCGTGCTGCGGCTGGTCCTGGAGCTCGACGGCGAGACGGTTCTGTCGGCATCGCCGACCATCGGCTATCTGCACACCGGCATCGAGAAGACGGCCGAACAGAAGAAGTGGCAGCAGGTGATCCCGCTCGTCGAGCGCATGGACTATCTGAGCTCCCAGTCCAACAGCATGGCGTTCTGCCTGTCGGTGGAGCGCCTGCTCGGGATCGAGATCCCGGAGCGCGTGCGCTGGATTCGGGTGCTCATCGCCGAGCTGCAGCGCATCAACAGTCACCTGGTGTGGCTCGGCACGCACGGCATGGAAGTCGGCGCCATTTCGATCATGCTGTACTGCTTCCGCGAGCGCGAGCTGCTGCTCAACATCAACGAGATGCTCGCCGGGTTCCGGATGTTCCCGAGCTACAACCGGGTCGGGGGCCTGCGCGAGGACCTGCCGCGCGGCTTCCACGACGCGGTGCGCGCCTTCCTCGATCGGATCCCGGGGAAGCTCGACGAGTACGAGGATCTGCTCACCCGGAACGAGATCTACATCGAGCGCACCCGCGGCGTGGGCCGTCTCGCGAAGGAAGCCGCACTGGCCTACAGCCTCGTCGGGCCGATCGCCCGCGCCTCGGGCGTCGACTACGACGTGCGCAAGGCGTTCCCGTATCTCGGGTACGAGACGCTCGACTTCAGCATCCCGGTGCGGACCGAGGGCGACGTCTACGCGCGCTACCAGGTGCGCGTCGCTGAGATGCGCGAGAGCGTGAAGATCTGCCGGCAGGCGCTCGACCGGATCGCGCCGACGGGCGCCTGGGCGATCGACGATCCCCGCATCACGCCGCCGCCCAAGGACAAGGTGTACACGGAGATGGAAGCGCTCATCCAGCACTTCCTCATCTACTCGCAGGGGTTCACGGTGCCGGCCGGCGAGGCGTACGTGCCGGTGGAGGGTCCGCGCGGAGAACACGGCTTCTCCGTGTTCTCGGACGGCACGAACCGGCCGTGGCGCGTGAAGGCGCGCGCGCCGTCCCTGCTGGCCTGCCAGGCGCTCGAGCAGATGATCGTCGGCGGCCTGATCGCGGACGTCATCGCCGTGATCGGCTCGATCGACGTCGTGATGGGAGACGTGGACCGGTGAGCTTCCATCCCAAGATGGCGTACGACGCCGCCTTCCAGAAATCGACGCGCCGGCTCGTCGAGAGCGGCGAGCCGTTCGAGTACACGGCGGACCGGCGCGCGCGCTTCGACCAGATCCTCACGCGCTATCCGCCCGAGCGCAAGCGTTCGGCGATCCTCCCGGCGCTCTATCTCGTGCAGGATCAGCAGGGCTACGTGACGGCGGCCGCCATGCGGTACGTGGCGCAGCTGCTCGAGATCACGCCGGCCGATGTGGAAGACGTCGTGTCGTACTACACGATGTTCTACACGGCGCCGCCCGGCCGGTTCGTGCTGAGCGTCTGCCGGACGCTGTCGTGCGCCCTGCTCGGCGCCGAACGGGTGACCGAGGAGATCTGCGCCAGGCTGAAGATCAGGCCGGGCGAAACGGACCCGTCCGGCACGTTCACCGTGCTCGAGGTGGAGTGTCTCGGCGCGTGCGACCGTGCGCCGGTGGTGATGGTGAACGACGCCTGGCACGAGTGCCAGAAGCCCGAGGACGCGGGGGAGCTGCTCGACGATCTGAAGGCGCGCGGCGAGGCGGCCCTGACCGGCTGCCATCACGTGGTGGAGAAGAGCCGAGGCTAGAGGCTAGAGGCTGGAGGCTGGAGGCTGGGGCTGAGGCCGAGTGCGCAGCGCGAAGGGCCGAGGGACACACATGTGGCGTGACAGGCGAGCGGGTGTGGGGCCCCGCGAGCAGTGAACATGGATCCGATTCTCACCAGACACGTGCGCGAGCCGAACTCCTCCACGCTGGATTTCTACCTCCAGCACGAGGGATACGAGGCGCTCAAGAAGGCGCTCGGCAGGACGCCCGACGCGATCGTCGAGATGGTCAAGGCGTCGGGGCTGCGCGGCCGCGGCGGAGCCGGGTTTCCGACCGGCATGAAATGGCAGTTCGTCGACAGGAAGTCCCCGAATCCCCGTTATATCGCGTGCAACGCCGACGAGAGCGAGCCGGGCACGTTCAAGGACCACCTGCTGATGGAGCGCAATCCGCACCTCCTCATCGAGGGGTGCGCGATCGGCTGCTACGCCATCGGCGCGAAGGTCGCCTACATCTACATCCGCGGCGAGTTCTTCCACGTGCAGCAGATTCTCGAGCGCGCCATCGAGGAGGCGTACGCGAAGGGCTTCCTCGGCAGGAACGTCCTCGGCTCCGGCTTCGACTGCGACGTGTTCGTGCACCGCGGCGCGGGCGCGTACGAGGCGGGAGAGGAGACGGCGCTGCTCGAGTCACTCGAAGGGAAGCGCGCCCAGCCCCGCAACAAGCCGCCGTTCCCGGCGGTCGTCGGACTGTACAACTGTCCGACCGCCGTGAACAACGTCGAGACGCTCTGCAACGTGCCGCTCATCGTCTCGAAGGGGCCCGAGTGGTACGCGGCGCTCGGTCCCGAGAAGAACGGCGGACCCAAGCTGTACTGTATCAGCGGCCACGTGAAGCGGCCAGGCGTGTACGAAGCCTCGATGAACATCACCCTCCGGGAGCTGATCGAGGGGCACGCGGGCGGCATCCGCGAAGGCCACACGCTCAAGGCGGTCATCCCGGGCGGCTCGTCGGTGCCGATCCTGCTCCCCGACCAGCTCGACACCCAGGCCAGCTTCGACGCCATCCAGAAGGCCGGCTCGCTGCTCGGATCGGCGGCGATCATCGTGCTCGACGAGACGACGTGCATGGTCTGGCTCGCGCTGAACCTGCTGCACTTCTACCGCCACGAGTCGTGCGGCAAGTGCACGCCGTGCCGCGAGGGGACCGACTGGCTCTTCAAGATCCTGCACCGGCTCGAGCGTGGCGAAGGGCAGATGGGCGACCTCGACCTGCTGGAAAGCATCGGCACGAACATCGCCGGCAAGACGCTGTGCGCGTTCGGCGACGCCGCCGCCACCCCCGTGCTGACGACGCTCAAGCACTTCCGGCACGAGTTCGAGGCGCACGTCCGCGAGGGCCGCTGCACGATTCCCGCGCCGTGGCGGGCGTCGCGCGCGCTCGAGGGAGCGGCGCATTGACGCCCCTGCTCGTCGCCCAGATCGTCCTGACGCTCTTCGTGTTCGGTGCGCTGTTGATGTCGGCGGCCGTGATGGTGTACGTCGAGCGGAAGGTGGCCGCGGGGCTGCAGCAGCGGCTCGGGCCCTACCTGGTCGGGCCCAAGGGCCTGCTCCAGCCGTTCGCCGACGTCATCAAGCTGATGTTCAAAGAGGATCTGCGGCCGCGCCTCGCCGACCCTCTGCTCTTCGCGCTGGCGCCGGTCATCTCGGGCACCGCGGCCTTCGCCGCCTTCGCGGTCGTCCCCTTCGGCGCCGAGACGACGCTCTTCGGGTGGCTGCCCGACGGCCTGCCGCTGCAGGTGGCGGACGTGAGCGTGGCGATCCTGGTGGTCTTCGCGATCGCCTCCATGAGCGTCTACGGCATCGTGCTCGCCGGCTGGAGCTCGAACAGCAAGTACTCGCTGCTCGGCGGCCTGCGCTCGTCCGCGCAGATGATCAGCTACGAGCTGTCGTACGGGCTGGCGCTCGCGAGCGTCCTGCTGCTCGGCAACTCGCTCTCGATCACCGACATCGTCAACGGCCAGGCGGGCTACTGGTTCCACCTCGTGCCCCGGTGGTTCGTTTTCCTGCAGCCCTTCGGCTTCCTGATCTACATGACCGCCGGCATCGCGGAGACCAACCGCGCGCCGTTCGATTTTCCGGAAGCGGAGCAGGAGCTCGTCGCGGGGTACCACACCGAGTACAGCAGCATGAGCTTCGCGCTGTTCTTCCTCGCGGAGTACATCAACATGGTCACCGTCTCGGCGGTCGCGACCGACCTGTTCCTCGGCGGCTGGCACGGCCCGTTCTTGCCCGAGTCGCTCGGCTGGATCTGGTTCCTCGTCAAAGTGGGCGCGATCCTGTTCTTCTATGTCTGGATGCGGTGGACGCTGCCCAGGTACCGCTACGATCAGCTGATGACGTTCGGCTGGAAGGTGCTGCTGCCGGCGGCGGTCGTGAACCTGCTCGTGACGGCAGCCGGCGTCCTGTACTTCGGAGCGTGAGGTGACGTCTTTCTACATCCTCGGCGCCATCGCGATTGTCGCGTCGCTCCTCGTCATCGGGCAGAAGAACCCCATCTACAGCGTGCTGCTGCTGATCGGGTCGTTCGGCGCGCTGTCGGGGCTGTACGTGCTTCTCGACGCCCCGTTCGTGGCGGTCATCCAGATCATCGTCTACGCCGGCGCGATCATGGTGCTGTTCCTGTTCGTCGTCATGCTCCTCAACGCGCCGCACGAGGAGACGGTGTACGACGAGCAGCGGCATCTGGTGGTGCCGCCGGGCTCGATGCGGTTCGGCGCCCTGCTGGCCATCGGGCTCGTCGTCGAGCTCACGTGGGCGCTGTCGAAGGGGGGTGAAACCGGCGTGTTCGGGCGCGCGATGGTCAGCCGCGTCGACGACATCGGGCAGATCCTCTTCACCGACTACGCGTTTCCCTTCGAGGTCACCTCGATCCTGATCCTCGTGGCCATGGTTGGCGCGGTCGTCCTGGCGCGTCGCGATCCGCGACTGGGCGACCGCGGGAGCCAGCGCTCGAGCGCGAGGGACGGCGAAGACCGCGTGACGGGCGAGCGGGAGCCTTCAGCCCGCGCCGGTGGTGGGGGCCCGGCGCAGTCGAGAATGCCGGGCCCGGCGAGCATAGGAGAATGATGCCGACGCTGAACGACTACCTCGTGCTCTCGGCGATTCTCTTCGCCATTGGCACGGCCGGCGTCTTCGTGCGCCGCAATCTCATCACGATCCTGCTGTCGGTCGAGATCATGCTGAACGCGGTGAACCTGACGTTCGTCGCGTTCGGACGCGCGATGGGCGCCGCCGACGGGCAGATCATCGTGTTCTTCGTCATGACCGTCGCCGCCGCCGAGGCGGCCGTGGGCCTGGCGATCGTCATCGGCCTGTTCCGCCACCGCGAGTCGCTCAGCCCGGACGCGTTCAGGAGCCTCAAATGGTGAGCGCACGAGGCGCGCACGGCGCGCCTGCGAGGGCGCGCAGCGGGGCGTGGGGCCCCAGCGAGCGGCCGAGCCGGGGTGTGGGGCGGGGCCCCACCTGGAAATGATGCTGCTGCTGATCCCCCTCCTCCCGTTCGTCGGCTTCCTGCTGAACGCCAGCTTCGGCCGGCGGGTCAGCAAGGCGGCGGCCGGCGCGATTGCGTGCGGCACGATCATCACGTCGTTCGTCATCGCGGCGGTGTCGGTCGTCCGCCTGGTCGGCCTCGCGCCGGAGGCGCGCGCCATCGCGCAGCCGGCGTTCACGTGGATCAGTTCCGGCGACCTGGCCGTCGACGTCACGATGCGGCTCGACCCGCTGTCCGCCGTGATGATCCTGGTCGTCACCGGCATCGGGTCGCTGATCCACGTCTATTCGACCGCCTACATGCACGAGGAGACCGACGCGGAGTACGCGCGCTACTTCTCGTACCTGAACCTGTTTGCCGCCTTCATGCTCGTGCTGGTGCTCGGCTCGAACCTCCTCGTGATGTTCGTCGGCTGGGAGGGCGTCGGGCTGTGCTCCTACCTCCTCATCGGCTTCTGGTACCAGAAGAAGTCCGCGTCCGACGCGGGCAAGAAGGCCTTCATCGTCAACCGGGTCGGCGACTTCGGGTTCCTCCTCGGCGTGCTGCTCGTGTTCGTGCGATTCGGCACGCTCGACTTCCAGGCGATCGCGCGCGCGACGGCAGCGCTCGGGCCCGAGACGACCTTCGGCACGCTGTCGCTCATCACGCTCCTGCTGTTCGTGGGCGCGACCGGCAAGTCGGCGCAGATCCCGCTCTACATCTGGCTGCCCGATGCCATGGAGGGCCCGACGCCGGTTTCGGCGCTCATCCATGCCGCGACGATGGTGACCGCGGGCGTGTACATGATCGGCCGCAACGCCGTCCTGTTCGCCCATGCGCCCGCGACGCTGACGATCGTCGCCGGCGTCGGCGTCGCGACGGCGCTTTTGGCCGGGACGATCGGGCTCGTCCAGAACGACATCAAGCGCGTGCTCGCCTATTCGACCGTCTCGCAGCTCGGCTACATGTTCCTGGCCATGGGCGTCGGCGCGTACGCGGCCGGGATCTTCCACCTCTATACGCACGCCTTCTTCAAGGCCCTGCTGTTCCTCGGTTCGGGCGCCGTGATTCACGCGCTCGCGGGCGAGCAGGACCTCCGGCGCATGGGCGGTCTCAAGAAGGACCTGCCGCTGACGTACTGGACGTTCCTGCTGGCCTCACTCGCCATCGCGGGCGTGCCCGGCTTCTCCGGCTTCTTCAGCAAGGACGAGATCCTGTTCCGCACCTTTGCCGGCGGCCACGTGCTGATGTGGGCCGTCGGGCTCTTCACGGCGCTCTTGACGGCGATCTACATGTTCCGCCTGGTGTTCCTGGCGTTTCACGGCCCCTCGCCCGCCGCGCCGTCGGAGCCCGACGCGTCGATCCAGGGGGACCCGCACGCCGCGGCGCATTCAAGCCCTCAGGCCCCCCGGCATCCGGGCACCCATTTGCACGACGCGCCCCCGGCGATGGCGTTCGCCCTTGTCGTGCTCGCGATCGGCGCGGTGCTCGCGGGCTACGTCGGCCTGCCCGGCTCGCTGGGCGGATCCGATCGCTTCGCGCACTTCCTCGAACCGAGCTTCACCGCGACGGCGGAGACGGGCGCCGTGCCGCCCGCCGAGCCGGCGGACGAGGCGGCGGCCGGCGTCGAATACGGCCTGATGGCCGTGTCGACCGTGACGGCGCTGGCCGGCATCGGCGTCGCGGCGTTCCTGTTCCTGAAGCGCCGGCGCGTGGCCGACGAACTGGCCGAGCGGTTCGCCGGCGTCCACAGCCTGCTGACGCACAAGTACTACGTCGACGAGATCTACGACGCGCTCATCGTGCAGCCGATCCGCATCGTCTCGGAGCAGGGGCTGTGGAAGATCGTCGACGTCCAGGTCATCGACGGCGCCGTCAACGGCGTGGCCGAGACCGTGCTCGGCTCGAGCTCGCTCCTGCGCCGCCTGCAGACCGGCTCGGTCCGCGCGTACGCCGCGTCGCTGTTCCTGGGGGTCGTGCTCGTGCTCGGGTACTACCTGTGGAGATGACAGCCATCCGATGCCGTTTCCGATTCTGACGTCTCTCGTCGCGCTGCCGGTGGCCGGTGCCATCCTCCTGTTCTTCGTCCCCGACCAGGACGGGCAGGGACGCGGCGCGCGCCACGTCGCCCTGGTGGTATCGCTCCTCGTCTTCGTCGAGAGCCTGCTCCTGTGGAACCGGTTCGCGCCGGGCTCGGGCGAGTTCCAGTTCGTCGAGCGGCACGCCTGGATTCCGGCCTTCGGCATCAGCTACGCGGTGGGGGTGGACGGCATCAGCCTGCTGCTGGTGGTGCTGACCGCCTTCCTGACGCCGCTGGCGCTCCTCAGCTCCTGGGAGTCGGTCCACCGCCGGACGAAGGCGTTCTGCATGATCGTGCTGCTCCTCGAGGCGGCGATGATCGGGGTCTTCGTCTCGATCGATCTGTTCCTCTTCTACGTGTTCTGGGACGCGATGCTCATCCCGATGTACTTCCTCATCGGGATCTGGGGCTACGACCGGCGGATCTACGCGGCGGTGAAGTTCATCCTGTACACCATGGCCGGCAGCGTGCTGATGCTGCTGGCGATTCTCGGCCTCGCGTACCTGCACAGCACCGCCACCGGCCAGTACAGCTTCGATCTGCTCGCGCTGTACGAGATGCCGATCGCGCCCCACGTGCAGTTCTGGTTCTTCCTCGCGTTCGCGGTGGCGTTCGCGATCAAGGTGCCGCTGTTCCCGTTCCACACCTGGCTGCCCGACGCGCACGTCGAGGCGCCCACGGCCGGCTCGGTCATCCTGGCCGGCGTCCTGCTGAAGATGGGGACCTACGGCCTGGTGCGCTTCGCGTTCCCGCTGTTTCCGCTGGCCGCCTCGTTCTTCGCGCCCTATCTGGCCGTGCTCGCGATCGTCGGCATCATCTACGGCGCGCTCGTCGCGATGGTGCAGCCCGACATGAAGAAGCTCGTGGCGTACTCGAGCGTCAGCCACCTCGGCTTCGTCGTTCTTGGAATCGCCGCGATGAACACGCAGGGCGTTCAGGGAGCGGTGTACCAGATGCTCAACCACGGCGTGAGCACCGGCGGCCTCTTCCTCATCGTCGGCATGCTGTCGGACCGCCGCCACACCCGGCTCATCTCCGAGTTCGGCGGGCTCAAGCGCGTCATGCCGCACCTGGTCGCCGCGTTCTTCATCGTCACGCTGTCGTCCATCGGCCTGCCGGGGCTGAACGGCTTCGTCGGCGAGTTCCTGATCCTCCTCGGAACGTTCCGGTGGGATCCGAGGATGGCCGCGTTCGCGGCGACCGGCGTCATCCTGTCGGCGACCTACATGCTCTGGATGTTCCAGCGCGTGAACTACGGGCCCCTGACCAACGAGAAGAACTCGGCGCTCCGGGACCTCACACCGCGCGAGTGGACGGTCGTCGTGCCGATCATCGCCCTCGCGGCGCTGATGGGCGTCGTGCCGAACCTGTTCCTGCGCCCGATCGAGCCGGCGGTCGACCGGATGCTGAACCACGTGCACCAGAGCGTGCCGGTCCGGATCCAGGCCGAACGGCCCGCGCGCGAGGGTCTGAGCTCGAGCCACGCATCGGTTCGACAGGGGCGCGGGGGTGGGTCCGCCCGCCCCGCCAAGCGCAAGAGTGGACGCTCGGGCGCGAGGGAGCGCGTCAGTGCGGCGGGCGCGTGGGGGTGGGGCCCCACGCGACACCCCGAGCGAGAGAGTCTACGCTCGAGCGCGAGGGAGAGCGTCAGCGCGGCAGGCGCGTGGGGGTGGGGCCCCACGCGAGAGAAGAGATGACACCATCCCTGAACGCGATGGTCCCGATGGCCTGCGTGACCGCCGCGGCGCTTGCCGCGATGGTCGCCGAAGCCTTCCGCTCGCCGGGCGAGCGGATGCCGATCGCGCCGCTCGGCCTCATCGGTCTGGTCGGCGCCGCCGTCGCGGCGGTCG
The DNA here is from genome assembly GCA_963840225.1 of uncultured Acidobacteriota bacterium. Lineage (GTDB taxonomy): Bacteria > Acidobacteriota > Vicinamibacteria > Vicinamibacterales > CAVVIG01 > JBLMXQ01. Next base: position 701,345 of record CAWIYH010000001.1, on the reverse strand, counting down.
TGCTCTGGAATCACAACGCCACGAGCTTCGGCGTCGTCGTCGCGGACAACTTCGGGCTGTACGTGACGGGCATCCTGCTCCTCGTGGGGGTCCTGTCGCTGGCGTTTTCCGCGCCGACGATCGCGCGGGAGAAGCTGCCGCAGGGCGAGTACTACGCCCTGATGCTGTTCTCGCTCGCGGGCATGATCCTGATGGCGACCTCGTCGGACCTGCTGGTGATCTTCCTCGCGCTGGAGGTGATGTCGCTGGCGGTGTACGTACTGACCGGCATCCGCCGCGAGTCGGCGACGGCCACCGAGGCCGCGTTCAAGTACTTCCTGCTCGGCGCGTTCTCGAGCGCGTTCTTCCTCTACGGCATCGCGTTCACCTACGGCCTCACCGGCAGCACGCGGCTCGACCGGGTCGGCAGCCTCATCGCCGCGCAGGCGATGTCGCCGACGCCGATGCAGCTGCTCGCGCTCGGTCTGCTGTTGGCGGGCTTCGCGTTCAAGGTGTCGGCCGTGCCGTTCCACATGTGGGCGCCCGACGCCTACGAAGGCGCGCCGCCGGCGGTCACCGGCTTCATGTCGACCGGGGTCAAGGCGGCCGCGTTCGCGGCCTTCGTCCGCGTGTTCCTGGCGGCCTTCGAGCCGCTCAGCCCCGATTGGACGCCGGTCCTCTGGGTGGTCGCCGCCGCGACGATGATCGTCGGCACGGTGGCCGGGGTGACCCAGTCGAACGTCAAGCGGATGCTCGCGTACTCGAGCATCGCGCACGCCGGCTACCTGCTGCTCGGGCTCGTGTCGGCGAACGACGTGGGGAAGGCCGCGATCCTCTTCTACCTGCTGACCTACGCCGTCACCAACGTCGGCGCGTTCGGCGTGATCGTGCTGCTCGAGAACGCGGATCGCCCGAACGATCGCGTCGCCGACTTCGCGGGGCTCTCGAACGAGCGGCCGTGGCTCGCCGGCGCGATGACCATCTTCCTCCTGTCGCTCGGCGGGTTCCCGCCGACCGCCGGCTTCATCGCGAAGTGGTACGTCTTCAGCGCCGCGGTGAAGGCCGGCTACAGCGGCCTGGCCATCATCGGCGTCCTGACGAGCGTCGTCTCGGTCGCGTACTACCTGCGGATTGTGGTGATGATGTACATGACGCCGCGGTCCGAGACGCCTCCGGTCATCCCGCCCGTCCCGAAGCTGGCCGGCCTCGCGCTCGCGGCGTCGGTGGTGCTCGTCTTCTATCTCGGAATCCTGCCGACGCGCCTGCTCGACCTCGCCGCCGCCTCCGTCGCGAGCATCTTCTGAGATTTCACGCGGCGTCCCTCGTCTCGCGGCAGAGAGACCCGCGTCGTGAGGAGGCACGCCGGGCGCATGATGGCGATGAGACGGCCGCAGATCGCGGGGAAGTCGGGCGCCTCGATAGAACTGGAGAACCTGACGGCTTGTCCCCCGCGCCCCAATCTTTCCGACCCTCCCGTGAACGTCAGGCAACCGCGATCGACGCCACCAGGCGCTCATCCTCCTCGGGCGGCACCGTGCGCAGGTCGAGCCGCACCTGATCCCGCTCGATGCGCGCGATGACCGGCGGATCGAGCGCGCGCAGGCGCTCCTCGAGGGCGCTCGCGCTGAAGCCGTCCTTCTCGATCGCCACGAGCCGCGTCGGCAGGTCGACGCCCGGCGCGCTGCCGCCGCCGACCGCCGACGCGCCGTCGACGATCGAGGCGCGCCAGCCGTCGAGCGCGGCGATCCTGGCGGCGAGGCGCTCGGCCCGCGCGCCGATCTCGTCGAGGTCCAGGGTGAGCATCCGCTGCACAGGAACCGTCCTCCCGGCGCGTCCGGCCGCGTATTCGCCGAGCGTCGCCTCGAGCGCCGCGTACGTCATCTTGTCCACGCGCATCGCGCGCATCAGCGGGTGCCGCCTGATGTCGTCCAGCATTCCGGCGCGTCCGACGATGATGCCCGCCTGGGGACCGCCGAGGAGCTTGTCGCCGCTGAAGCAGCAGACGTCGACGCCGGCTGCCACCGTTCCGCGCACGGTCGGCTCGACGCCCGCGAGCGGATGCGGCGGATCGGCCGACAGCAGGCCGCTGCCGAGATCCTCGGCCACCGGGACGCCGAGCCGCCGGCCGACGGCGACGAGCGCGTCGAGTGACGGCCGCTCGGTGAATCCTTCGACGCGGAAGTTCGACGGGTGCACGCGGAGGAGGAGGGCGGTGCGTTCGCCGACTGCCGCGGCGTAGTCGGCGGCGCGGGTGCGGTTGGTCGTGCCGACCTCACGGAGGATCGCGCCCGATTGCGCCATCACGTCCGGCACCCGGAACCCGCCGCCGATCTCCACCAGCTCTCCGCGCGAGACGATGACCTCGCGGCCGGAGGCCAGCGCGGCCAGCATCACCAGCGTCGCCGCCGCGTTGTTGTTGACGACGACGGCGGCCTCCGCGCCGGTCAGGCGTCGAAGCAGCTCCTCGGCGTGCACGTCGCGGCGTCCCCGTCCACCGCGCGCCAGGTCGTACTCGAGGGTGGAGTAGCCGCGGGCGACCGCCGTGACACGCTCGAGCGCGCCGGCGGCCAGCGGCGCGCGGCCCAGGTTCGTGTGCACCACGACGCCGGTCGCGTTGACCACCGGGGCGAGCGACGGCCTGAACGCCTCGCCCAGGCCGTCGAGGGCGAGCGCCTCGATGCGGGCGGCGGCGGCCGATTCGGTCGCCACCGCCGGATCGCCGGCCGCGATCGCCTCGCGCACGGCGGATGCGGCGGCGCGCAACGCGTCGACGGTGGCCGACGCGCCGTAGCGGCCTTCGGCGTCGCGAATCGCCGGTCGTTGTCTCAGCGCCTCGACGCCCGGAATCACCCGAAAGTCCGGCATCGGATGGTATGCTACATCAACGTTTCCCATGAGCCCGGAGCAGCCGAAGTACCGACCGCTGGAGCGGTTCTGGCCCTACGCCGATCTGCCGGAGCAGCCGACCGACGAGGAGCTGGCGGCGCTCGATCCGGACCTCCAGGCGGCGCTGTTCGGAGAGCGGGCGCGGCCGTTTTCCATCACGCTCGTCTTCCCGGCGCTCGATCGTCCCGAGTGTCCTCGCGCCCTGGAGCTGGCGCGCGCCTCGGCGGAGTACCGCCAGACGGGGAGCGGCGACGCCCTCCGGCACCGCGCCCGCTTCCCGTCGAGCGACGCGGCCCGCCTCCGCGAGCTGTTCGAGATCGTCGGCGACTGGGAGGGGACCGAGGTGCTCGTCGACGATCGTCCCGTCCCCTATGCGCGCGAGCTGTGGCTGCCGCTCGTGTGGTTCCTCATCCGGTAACGGGCCGTGGCTGAATCCACCGCGATCGAGCGCGACCTGCAGCGGCTGGAAGCGGAGCTGAAGCGGCTCGAGGCCGAGTACAACATGTTCTTCGCCGGCCGGCTCCCGAAGCCGCCGTGGGAGACGCGGGGCCGCGTCGACGCTCTCGTCAAGCAGTACGACCGGGCCCACATCCAGAACTACGGCGACCGTTTCCGCTTCTCGACGCTCCAGGCGCGATACGCGGCGTTCATCGACCTCTGGGATCGCGGGCTCCGCGCCCGCGAGGAAGGGCGGCCCGGGCCGTTCACCCCGAAGCGCGGCGAGGCCCCGGAGCCGAAGCGCCCGGACGACCGCATCGTGCACGTCGCCTCGTTCCGCGATCCGATTCGCGAGGCGGACAAGCTCCGCGACCTCTACGACTCGCTGGCCGAGGCGCGGCGCGAATCGGGGGAGGACATGGTGCCGTTCCACAAGTTCGCCGATCTCGTGAAGGCGCAGGTCAAGAAGCTGAAGGCCGGCGGCAACGCCGAGGTCGCGTTCCGGGTGGCGGTGAAGAGCGGGAAGGTGAGCTTTACGGCGCGGGCGATGAAGGGCGTGAAGGAATGAGAAGACATGGTGAGCCGGGCGCCGTATGGGGCGCCCGGCTGCCCCGGAATGGTCAGATCCTGGTGACGTTGCCGGCCTGCGGGCCTTTCGGACCGTCAACAATCTCGAATTCGACGGCCTGGCCTTCCTCGAGCGAGCGGAAGCCGTCTCCTTGAATGGCCGAGTAGTGCACGAAGACGTCACTGCCCCCGTCGCGCTCGATGAACCCGTAACCCTTCGCGTTGTTGAACCACTTGACCTTGCCTGTGATACGCATCGTTCTTCTTCCTGTCTTGCTGGACCCGCGCCAGGGCGCTGATCCGAGAACCAACCCCGGACGAACCGGAGCATAAAAAAAGGCCGCGAGATGCGGCCTTTTCCTTTCGGCGCCAGGCCCGCCCGGCGTCGGGGAGATAATACTGGACTTTACCCATTATGCCAAGAGCTTTGCTGAGTGTGTCCGACAAGGCCGGCATTGCCGACCTCGGCCGGGGTCTGGCGGCCCGCGGCTTCGAGCTGGTGTCGACCGGCGGGACGGCCCGGGCCCTGACCGCGGCCGGCCTCGCCGTGACGAGCGTGTCGACCTTGACCGGCTTCCCCGAGATGATGGACGGCCGCGTGAAGACCCTTCACCCGGCCCTCCATGCCGGCATTCTTGCCCGCCGCGACCGGCCGGACGACCTGTCCGCGCTCGCGCGTCACGGCATCGGCCTCGTCGACCTGGTCGTGGTGAATCTGTATCCGTTCGCGAAGGCGGCCGGCGATCCGGCGACGCCGTTCGACGCCCTCGTCGAGGAGATCGACATCGGCGGCCCCTCGCTCGTGCGCGCCGCCGCGAAGAACTTCCGCGGCGTGCTGGTGGTCGTCGACCCGGCCGACTACGGGCCGCTGCTGGCGGCGCTCGACCAAGGACCGACGCTCGCCTTCCGCTCCGCGCTCATGGCGAAGGCGTTCGCGCATACGGCCGCCTACGACGCCGCGATCGCGCGCGAGATGCTGGCGGTGAAGGTGGACGGCAACCGGATCGAGCGCGCCCGTCCGGGCTCGCCCGACGGGCCGGACGTCGAGCTCGCCGGTGTGATGGACCTGACGCTCGACAAGATCCGCGACCTGCGCTACGGCGAGAACCCGCACCAGAAGGGCGCGTGGTACGCGCCCGCCGGTCGTGACGGAGGTGGCGCGGGCCGGCTTTCAGAGGGTGCGTCGGGGGAAGGCTTCGGCCGGGCCGAGATCCTTCAGGGCAAGGAGCTGTCCTACACGAACCTGCTCGACCTCGACTCGGCCGCCCGCATCGTCCTCGAGTTCAGCGAGCCGGCTGTGGCGGTCATCAAGCATGCCAATCCGTGCGGCGCGGCGACGGGCGCGTCTGCCGCCGATGCGTACGTGCGCGCCCGCGATGCCGACCGGATGTCCGCCTTCGGCGGCATCGTCGCGGTCAACTGCGCGCTGGACGCCGCGACGGCCGAGGCGATCGTGTCGACCTTCATCGAGGCCGTCGTCGCCCCCGCCGTCGATCCGGACGCTCGGGAGGTGCTCGCGAGAAAAACGAACATGCGGGTGGTCGTCGCGGACTTCTCGGCGTTCGAGCGGGGCGACATCGAGTTCCGGTCGATCCTGGGTGCGATGCTCGCGCAGGAGCGGGATCGGGTGCTCGAGGCCCGGATGCCGTGGCCGGGCGGCGGCGCCATGAAGGTCGCGACGAAACGCCAGCCGACCGCGGAGGAATGGCACGCCCTGCGTTTCGCCTGGCGGATCTGCGCGCACGTGAAGTCGAACGCGGTCATCTTCACCGACGCGCGGCAGACGCTGGCGATCGGCGCCGGTCAGATGAGCCGTGTCGACGCCGTCAACGTCGCGACGATGAAGGCACGGGCGATCGATCGGGGGCTCGCCGGATCGGTCGCCGCCTCCGACGCGTACTTTCCGTTTCGGGACGGCCTCGATGCGCTCGCCGCCGCCGGTGCGACGGCGGTCGTGCAGCCGGGCGGCTCGGTGCGCGACGCCGAGGTCATCGAGGCCGCCGACGAGCACGGGCTGGCGATGGTCTTCACGGGCCGCCGGCACTTCCGCCACTGACGCCGCCCGATCCGAATCTGTCGGCGCGGCCGCCGTTCGACCGGCGCGTCGAGGTCAGCCGGCGCCCGTGAGCGCCGCCAGGATCTCGTCGCGCGAGAGCGTCGCCGGACCGAACTTGCCGACGACCACGCCGGCCGCGTGATTGGCGATGAGGGCCGCCTCCTCGAGGCTGGCGCCGGCTCCGAGCGCGAGCGCGAGCGTGGCGACGACCGTGTCGCCGGCGCCCGTGACGTCGGACACCTCGCGCGCGACTGCAGGGATCGCGCCCTCCGCGGTGGGGTGTGACAGCCACATCCCGTGCTCGCCGCGGGTGACGAGCACCGCCTCGCATCCGGCGCGCGCGCGGAAGTCGCGTGCGGCAGCGCGCGCCTCCTCGTCGCTCCGGATGCGCCGCTGCGTCGCGAGCTCCGCCTCGTGGTGGTTCGGCGTCACGAGCGTCGCGCCCGCGTAGCAGGCCAGGTGCGGGATCTTGGGATCGACGATGAGCGGAGCCAGCGCCGGCTTGTGCGCCGCGAGCGCCTCGATGAGCGGGCGCGAGACCACCCCCTTCAGGTAGTCCGAGACGAGCACGGCGTCGGCCGACGCGGCCGCCCCCTCGAGGCGCGCGGCGAGCGCACCGCCCAGGGGACCGTCGGCGTCCCGATCGTCTTCGTAGTCGACGCGCGCCACCTGCTGGTTGCGATCGGTGACGATCCGCACCTTCTCGGTGGTCGGCCGGCTCCCGGCGTCGACGAGGCCGCTCGCGTCGATGCCGGCCTCGCCCAGGGCGTCGCGCAGGCGCCGTCCCGCGGCGTCGGCGCCGACGAGGCCGACGAGGGTGGCGCGCCCGCCGAGCGCGCACACGTTGTGGGCGACGTTCGCCGCGCCTCCGAGGCGGACGTAGTCCGACCGATACTGCACGACCGGCACTGGGGCCTCGGGCGAGATGCGCGTCACGTGACCGACGATGAAGCGGTCGAGCATGACGTCGCCGACGACGAGGACGCGAACGGCTGGGAAGCCCTCGACGATCTGGCGCGCCCGGGCGGGCGCGACCGGTCCGAACCTCATGCGGCGGCGGCCCGCGCCGCCGCGAACGGCAGCGTGGCCAGGATGAGGAACAGCATCAGGAACTCGGAGTCGCCGAAGTTGTACTCGAACAGGCCGGCCGCGAGCATCGCGACCAGGGCGGCGAGGGCGGCCGCGGCGAGGTCGCGCTCGCCGCTCCGGAAGCGCTGCCACAGATCGCACGCGAGCACGCCGACGAATCCCAGCCACAGCGCGAGCGCCGGCAGTCCGCGCTCCGCGGCGATCTGCATCGGGACGTTGTGCAGGTGCGGGTTGACCTGGTTCACCGCGTCCGGTACGCGGTACTTCGCGTAGAGCTCCTCGACCATGTTCGGGCCGATACCCACGAGCGGATGATCCCGGACCATGTGCTCGCCCTCGCGCAGCATCGCGACCCGGTCGTGATTGGTCGGATCGTTCAGGTTGAAGGTCGACACGAAACGGCTCGTGAGCCGGGCCGGCGCGACAGCCAAAAAGATGGCCGCCAGGATCGGCAGGACCGCCAGCAGGCGGAAGTCCTTCAGCGAGAACAGGAGGGCCGCCGCCGCGCAGGCGCCGACGACGGCCGTGCGCGTGAAGGTGAGGACCATCGCCACGGCCAGCGCCGGAATGACGAGCGCCGCCCACGTGCGGTCCCGCCGGCCGAACAGCACCTTCGCGAGCGCCGTGCCGATGACCAGCATCAGCAGGCCCGAGTAGGTCATGTAGTGACCGAGCGTCCCCTGCGCGCGCCGCCCGAGGTTGTCGTAGTGCAGGATGCCGTACTGGACGATGCCGATGACGGCGCTGGCGGCGGCGCAGGTCAGGATCACCATCACGAACGCTGTGGCGCGCGGCCCCGTCGCGAAGCGATATGTCACGGGGACCAGCAGGAAGAGGACCATCTGCTTGCACGCCATCAGACTCACCCGGGGATCGGGGGAGAACGCCGTCGCGACCAGCGTCCAGGCGGCGTAGGCGGCGAGCAGCCAGAAGACGCGCGGCACCTCGAATCGCTCATGGCGCGACACGAGCAGCGCGAACCAGCAGACGAGCGACAGGGCGAGCAGGATCTCCGCGATCGCGATCGAGAACTGGAGCGCGCCGGCCACGCCGGCGAGCGCGAGAACGCCGGTCTGTTCGAGCCGGTCGGACGGCAGGGCCACGGCCACGCTGTGGTTCATGAGGCGGTCAGACCATCTTAGCTGAAAGCGCCCGCTCGGCGGCCGCGGCCACATCGTCCGGCGTGAGGCGGGTGAGGCACCGGAAGTCGCCCGGCTCGCACCGGCGCTGGTCGCAGGGCCGGCAGGGCAGGCCGTCGACGCCGATTGACGCGGTGATGCAGGCGGGATCCCGCCAGGGCGCCGACCTGACCGGCAGCGTCGGGCCGTACAGCCCGACAATCGGCACGCGGCTCGTGGCGGCGATGTGCAGGGGGCCGCTGTCGCCTCCGACATAGAGCTGCGCGCGATCGAGAAGCGCGCGCAGCTCCGCCAGCGAGAAATCGTCGCAGGCGAAGATGCGGTCGCGCGCGGCGGGGCCGAGGTCGGCCCTCGCGTCGCTGATGACGCGCAGCGCGGCGCCGTGCTCGGACGGTCCGGACATGATGAGCACGCGGCGGCGCGCGTCAGCGGAGGCGAGGCTGCGCGCCAGCGCGACGAAATGCGCGTGCGGCCACCGCCTGAACGGGTTGCCGGCGCTCACGTGGACGACGATGACGCAGTGTTCGTCGTCGATGCCGGCTGCCGCGAGCCGGACCGCCACCGCGCGCGCCGCTTCGGGATCCACGGGCATCTCGACCGGATCGGACGATCGCGTCGGCCGTTCGATGCCGAGCGCGTCGAGAAGGTCCCACTGGTTCTCGACCGAATGACGCGGGCGCAGCGCCCGCGGGCGCGGCACCCGGTGCGTGTACATCCAGGCGCGTCCGGCCACCTCGTAGCCGATTCGGATGGGCGCGCGACTCAGCCAGGCCAGAAGCGAGCTGCGCGGACCGCCGTGAAAATCGATGGCCAGATCGAACCTGGCCCGGCGCAGCCGGCGGCCGAGGGCGAGATCGGCCACGAGCTGCGGAACCGCCCTGGCCCGCCGTGCCACGATGACCTCGCTCAGATGAGGATTGCGCGCGACCACGGCGGTGGCTGCGGGCTCGACGAGATACGCGAGGTGCGCGTCGGGAAACCGCCGCCGGAGAGCGGCGATGCACGGCGTCGTGAAGACGACGTCGCCGATCAGCCGGAGGCGCAGGAGGAGGACGCGGGTGATGGCTGATGGCTGGTAGACGAGTGCTGATGTCCCGGGGGATGGCTCTGCCACTGGATCAACAAATCAGCAGTCAGCAATCGGCCATTGGCAAGGGGGCCGCGTCGCTAGTCCTCGATCGTCGCCTCGTCGATCAGCATGACGGGGATGTCGTCCTTGATCGGATAGACGCGCTTGCAGGTGGCGCACTTGAGCGCCGTGCCGTTCCGGACGAGGGTGACCGGCGTCTTGCAGTTCGGACAGGCCAGAATTTCCAGCAGTTCGGGGTCGACCGGCATGCGCCGACTATATGACACCTCCAGGCTTTTGTGGAACAATTCGCCTATGAACTGTGCTCTGTTGGTGGCGATGTTGAGCCTCGCCGCTCCCCGCGCTGCGCCGCCCCAGGCGGCTCGGCCGCACGCGGAGCAGCCCGCCCCGCAATCGACGATGCCTGCGCCGGAGGCGCTCGGCCGCGCCTACGACGAGTTCCTCATGGGGCGCCATCTCGAGGATACGGGCGACATCGACGAAGCCATCGCCGCCTACAAACGCGCCATGCAGGTCGACCCGAAGGCGGCGGACGTCCCCGCCGAGCTCGCGGCTCTCTACATGCGGCAGAACCGGGCGCCGGACGCGATCGCCATGGCGCAGCAGGCGCTCGCCGTCGCGCCGGACAACCGCGAGGCGCACCGGGTGCTCGGCAGCGTCTACGCGGCGCTCGCCGACAGCGGCCTGCGCTCCCGGGCGCAGGCGGACCCGAAGAGCGCGGAATACTCCTCCAAAGCCATTACACACCTCGAGCGCGCGCTCGACAACGCTCCAGGCGAGCCCGACGCGAACCTCGAGGCGACGCTCGCCCGCCTCTACATGCGGGCGAAGGCGTACGACAAGGCCGTTGCGCTGCTCTCGAAGCTGGTCAACGAGGAGCCCGGGTGGCGCGAGGGTCCCGTCATGCTGGCGCAGGCATACGCCGGGGCCGGCCGGACCGGCGACGCCATCGACTGGCTGGAGGCGGCGGCGCCTTCCGATCCTCAGCTCTTCCCGCTGCTCGCCGACTTCTACGAGCGCGCCCACCGCTGGAAGGACGCCGCGGGCGCCTACGAACAGGCGATCCAGGTGGCGCCACGCAGCGTCGATTTGCAGAGCCGCTACGCGTCGGCGCTGATGAACTCGGGCGGCCGTGAGAACGCCGCGAAGGCGAGGGACGTCCTCAGCCGGATCGCGCAGGCGCGCCCCGACGATACGCGTCTCCTCTACCTCCTGTCGCAGGCCCAGCGCCGGAGTGGCGACTCCGACGCCGCCGAATCGACCGCGCGCAAGGTGATGGCGCAGGATCCGAAGTCGCCCTGGGGCTATTACGCGCTGGCCGAGTCGCTCGAGGAGCGCCAGCAGTTCCAGGCGGTCGTGGACGCGCTGTCGCCGGCCATCACCGACATGCGGACGCGCGGCGCCGCCGCCTCCGACGACCTGAGCCTTCTGCTGCCGCACGTCGGCTTCGCGTACCAGCAGCTCGGCGAGCCCGACAAGGCGCTCGACGCGTTCGAGCAGGCCCACAGGCTGGCGCCCGACGACGCGGCGATCGCGGGATATCTCATCCAGGCGAACCTCACGGCCAAGAAATACGACGCGGCGCTGGACCTCGTGCGGAAAGCCCGGGCCGACCATCCCGGCGATCTCCGGCTGGCGACGCTCGAGGCGCAGACCCTTCGTCAGAGCGGCCGATCCGACCAGGGAATCGCCGTGCTCAAGGAGTTGGTCAAGGCGCACGGCGACGACCCACGGGCGTGGGTGGCGCTCGCGCAGCTCTACGCCGACGCCGATCGCGGGACCGATGCGATCCAGGTCCTGCACGACGCGCAGGCGAAGTTCCCCGCGGCCACGTCGATCGTCTTCGAGCTGGGCGCCGTGTACGACAAGCAGAAGCGGTTCGCCGACGCCGAGGCCGCGTTCAAGCAGCTTCTGGCGACCGACCCCGACAATGCTCCCGCGCTCAACTATCTCGGCTACATGCTGGCCGAGCGGGGCGAGCGGCTCGGCGAGTCGGTCTCCTACCTGAAGAAGGCCGTGCAGATCGAGCCGGACAACGGCTCGTACCTCGACAGCCTCGGGTGGGCGTACTTCAAGAGCAACGATCTGAAGCTCGCCGAGAGCAACCTGAAGCGGGCGGCCACGCAGCTCCGCACCAATTCGGTGGTGCAGGATCACTACGGCGAGCTCCTGTTCAAGCTCGGACGCTATGACGAGGCCATTGCCGCGTGGACGCGCGCGCTGGCGGGCGATGGCGAGGACATCGACCGCAAGGCGATCGACCGCAGGATTCGCGACGCGAAGCAGAAGCTCGAAAAGCGATGATCGCTCCGGCGCGCGCCGCCGCGCTCGCGGTCGTGGCGGCCGCGCTGACCGCCGCCTCCTGCGGCGCGCCGCGCGTGAAGCTGCCGTCCGGCGACGGCGTGGCCGCGTCCGACCTAGCGGCGGTGATGGCCTCCGCCACGAACGGCTGTCGCGATCTGCGGACCCTTTCCGCCGAGGTCCGCGTGGCCGGCCGCGTTCGCGGCCGGCGGATCCGCGGCCGCCTGTCGGCCGGGTTCGCCGCGCCCGGTTCGGTGCGCATCGAGGCGGTCGCGCCCTTCGGCCCGCCGGTCTTCATTCTGGTCAGCGTCGATCGGGAGGCATCGCTTCTGCTGCCGCGCGATCGCCGGGTCGTTCATGATGTGCCGGCCGACCAGCTGCTCGACGCGCTCGTCGGCATCCGGCTCACGCCCGCGGGTCTGTGGCAGGCGGTCACGGCCTGTCCTGAGGCGCAGTCGACGGCCGGGGGACGGAGCTTCGGCGACGACTGGCGCCGGGTCGAGGTGCCGCCCGACGAGAGGCTGTACTTCCACCGCGTGGCCGGCGTCTGGCGGCTCGTCTCCGACCTCCACCAGCGCGGCGACGCCGCGCGCGTCGTCGAGTATCTGCAGTATCAGGGCAATCTGCCGACGCGCATCCACCTGTCGGGAGGCGGCCCCGAGCGCGCCGCGGCGTACGAGATCGCGCTCGACCTGTCGCAGCTCGAGCCGAACGTCGAGCTCGCGCCGGAGGTCTTCGAGATCGCCGTGCCGCCGGGAGCGCAGCCGATGACGCTCGACGAGCTGCGCCGCACCGGCCCGCTGGCGGCGCCCGGCGGATCCCGTGAGTGATCGGATCCGGGCGCGCGCCTTCGCGAAGATCAACCTGACGCTTCGGGTGACGGGCGTTCGTCGAGACGGCTATCACGAGCTGCGCACCGTGTTCCAGTCGCTGGCGCTCCACGACACGCTGACGTGCCGCCGGACGCGGGGGCCGTTTCGTCTCGAGTGCGACGATCCGTCGTGCGCCGCCGACCGGAGCAATCTCGTCTGGCGGGCGGCCGAGGCCGTCTGGGCCGCAGCCGGGCGCCGCGGCGCGATCGGCGGCGCCGAGATTTTCCTGCGCAAGCGTATTCCGTTGCAGGCCGGACTGGGCGGCGGCAGCAGCGATGCCGCGGCAGCCCTCCGGCTGCTCGCGGCGTTGTGGCGCGCGCCGATTGCGCCGCGACGGCTTCGTGAGATCGCGGGCGCCCTCGGCGCCGACGTGCCGTACTTTCTCGAGGGCGGGACCGCCCTCGGCCTCGATCGCGGCGATCTCCTGTTTCCGCTCGCCGATCTTCCGCCGCACTGGGTGGTGCTGCTCCTGCCGGCGTTCGGCGTCAGCACCAGTCAGGCGTTCGCCTGGTGGGACGGCTTCACGGACCCTCCGGCCACCGTCCGAAGAGGAGCATCTCCGCTCGCGGGGTTGCCGGACGGCGAGCTCGTGAATGATCTTCAGACACCCGTGGCAGCCAACCATCCGCAGATTGATCGGCTGACGCGTGCCCTCGAGCGAGCCGGCGCCGTCCATGCCTCCATGTCGGGCAGCGGCTCGGCCGTGTTCGGCCTGTTCGAGACAGAAGCCGCCGCGAGACGGGCCACGCGCCCGTTCGGACGGGGCGACGTCCGGCTTCTCGTGACCAGGACCGTCAGCCGGAGGAGATTCAGGGCCGGCTGGTGATCTGCGGCCTGCGATATCATCCTGCCGGTTCGCTCCGTGGCCGCTCCTTTCGTCTACCCGTTCGCGGATGTCGGTCCATGGCTGGCCGGTCGCGGCGATGCCCTTCCAGATCTATCCCGAGACGCTGGCGGGTCTGCTCCTTTTCGCCGTCGTCGACCGCGACTACGGCCTGCTGCCGTACTCGCCCGTCTATCTCCTCGCCCTTCCGGGGCTGCTCCCCTGGTGGATGCGGGTACCACCGGAAGGAAATCGGGCCCATGCTGGATCACAGCGTCAGCGGCTGAAGACCCTGCTGCTGTCCCCGCGGGTGTTCGCCGTCGAGCCAATGACGCGGAAGACGTTCACGCCCGCCTGGCTCCTGGGCGCGTGGGTCGCCTCGGCGGCTCTCATGGCCCTGGTGCCGGTCGTGCGTCGGCGGCGGACCGGTCCGTGGCGGGCAGGCCGGGCCTGACCGGTCGAGCTCATCGCCATCGTCGGGCTGGTGGTGGTGGCGCTGCTGGGCGTCGCCGTCGGTGCGGCGACCCGGGTACGCGTGGACCCGAGCTATTCGATGAGCCGTTAGCGGGGGTGCGACGGCTGATGCAGCGGCGCGCAGATGGCGTGGGAGGCTTGCCCGAACTCCAGCCCATCGGATACACTAGCGGTTTGCGCCGCGTGGTGACGGCCACTCCAGAGGTCAGCTTCATTTCAATCCAGCGAGAGGGATGCCTGACGTGATCGTGGTGCGACCGCGGACATGATGGGGCGTGGCCAAGCGGTAAGGCGCGGGACTTTGGATCCCGTATTCGAAGGTTCGAATCCTTCCGCCCCAGCCAAGTCGCGAGGCGGCTGCTGATGGGTGAGCCGTTCATGGCAACCGGTTTTGGCGAGTTGAAGGTCTTCTCGGGGAGCGCCCACCCCGAGCTGACGCGGGAGATTGCGGCGTTCCTCGGGGTGACGCCCGGACAGGCGCGGCTGCGCCGCTTCCCCGACTCGGAGGTCTCGTTTCAGATCGACGAGAACATCCGCGGCACCGACGTGTTCGTCGTACAGCCGACCTGCTCGCCGGTGGACCAGCACATCATGGAGATGCTGGTCATGATCGACGCGTTCCGCCGCTCGTCGGCGGCGCGGATCACGGCGGTCGTGCCCTACTACGGCTACGCGCGCCAGGATCGGAAGGACAAGCCGCGCGTGCCGATTTCGGCCAAGCTCGTGGCGAACATCCTGAGCGCGGCCGGCACGAACCGCGTGCTGACGATGGATCTGCACAAGGCGCAGATTCAAGGGTTCTTTGACATCCCGGTGGATCACCTGTTCGCGGCGCCGGTCATCATCGATTACCTGTCGCGTCTCGACTACCCGAACCTGACCATCGTGTCGCCGGACGCCGGCGGCGCCGAACGCGCGCGGGCGTACGCGAAGCGGCTGAACGCGGAGCTGGCGATCATCGACAAGCGGCGCAGTCCCGACGACGGATCGGCCGAGGTGATGCACGTGATCGGCGACGTCGAAGGGCGCACCTGCATCATTCAGGACGACATCATCGACACGGCCGGGACGATTACGAAGGCGGCCGGCGCGCTGAAGAAGAACGGCGCCGCCCAGGTGCTGGCGTGCGCCGTCCACGGCGTGCTGTCGGGCCCGGCCATCGAGCGGATCGAGAAGTCGCCGATCGACAAGCTCATCGTGACGAACACGATCCCGCTGACGGTCGAAAAGGCCCGATGTCCGAAGGTCGTCACGTTGTCGGTGGCGCGGCTGCTCGGCCAGGCCATCAAGAGCATCCACGAAGAGACGTCGGTCTCGTCGTTGTTCGTGTAGGGGCACCGGCGCACGGCATCGGGAAGAGGGTGTGTGGCCCCGCCGGGACCGTGACGTGCGCATCAGCGAGCGGGGGTGGGGCCCCGCGAGAAGGTGGACATGGAAGCGATACTCGAAGCAACCGCGCGCGACACGTTCGGGAAGAACGAGGCGCGCCGCACGCGGCGTGACGGCCGGGTGCCGGCCGTGCTCTACGGCGGCTCCGGCACGGCGCCGATGCCGATTGCGGTCGAACCGAAGCGGCTCCTCCGCATCCTGCACTCCGACTCGGGCGCCAACACGCTCATCGCCCTGAAGCTGGACGGCAGCGAGACACGCGTGCTCGTCAAGGAATATCAGCTCGATCCGATCACGCACCAGCTGCTGCACGCGGACTTCTACCGCGTCGCGATGGACCAGGCCATCGAGGTGACGATCCCGGTTGTCATCAAGGGAGAGGCGAGGGGCGTCAAGCAGCAGGGCGGCATCCTCGAGTTCGTCCGCCGCGAGATCGACATCGAATGCCTGCCGGGCGACATCCCCGAGCACATCGAAGTGGACGTCAGCGAGCTGCTGCTGCACCAGGGCGTGCGCGTGCGCGACGTGGCGACCGAGGCGAAGTGGACGCCGATCACCGACGCGGACACCATGCTGGTGCACGTCATCACGCCGAAGGCCGAGGAGTCGGCCGCGGCGGCCGTCGAAGTGGCCGCGCCGGCCGCACCAGCCGAGCCGGAAGTCATCAAGAAGGGAAAGAAGGAAGAGGCGGAGGAAGAGAAGAAGTGATTGCGGGGTTGCAGGATTGCAGGATTGCAGAATCTGCCGGAAGGGACGCCGCGCGATCCCTTTCTGCAATCCTGTAATCCTGCAATCCTGCAATGCGTATGAAGGCGATCGTCGGACTGGGCAATCCGGGGCCGAAGTACCGCGGCACGCGCCACAACGTCGGCTTCGCGGTCGTCGACGAGCTGGCGCGGCGCGGGGGGATCGACTTCGCCTCCTCGCCGATCGAGGCCCTCGTCGCGCGCTGGCGGCGACCGGATCACGGGGTGCTTCTCGTCAAACCGCTGACGTTTATGAACCACAGCGGCGAGGCGCTCGGCGCGCTCGTCCGGTACTTCAAGGTCGAGGTCGCCGACCTGCTCGTCGTCGTCGACGAGGTCCAGCTGCCGCTCGGCCGGTTGCGGGCGCGGGCCACCGGATCGGCCGGCGGCCACAACGGGTTGAAGTCGATCGTCGCGCACCTGGGCCCCGCCTTCAGCCGGCTGCGGCTGGGGGTCGGCCGGGGCGATGCGCGCCGCGATCTCGCGGATCACGTGCTGGCCCGGTTCGACGCCGACGAGGCCGCCGAGGTCGAGGCGATGACGGCGCGCGGGGCCGACGCGGCGGAGATGTTCGTCACCGATGGGATCGCCGCGGTGATGAACGCGTTCAACGGCGGCGATCCGGCGACAACCGAATAACGCGCATTCCGCGCACCCTTGCCGCCGGCGGGCGGCCCCGCCGGAGCCGCGCCGCGGCGCGGGCGGGTCCAGAAGGAGCATCCATGCCGGACCGACAGTACGAGCTCGTCTACATCCTGTCCCCAGACGTCAGCGAACAGCAGACCACCGAGCTGCACGGGCAGGTCGAGGCGATCGTGTCGCGGATGAACGGGCAGATCGACAAGACCGAGAACTGGGGCCGCCGCAAGCTCGCGTACGAGATCGGCCGGCACAAGGAAGGTACCTACCTGCTCGACGTGATCAACGGGTCGGGCGATCTCGTCAAGGAGCTCGACCGGCGCCTCAAGGTCATGGACGAGGTCATCCGGCACCTGATCGTGCGCGTGGACGAGGAGAAGAAGGTGGTCGAGCGGACCCGCGTCAAGCGGCAGACCGACTCGGAGCGGCGGCGCGTCAGGCGCGGGTTGCCGCCCGTCCGGCAGCCCGACGAGGGCCGCTCGAGGGAGAGCGTCGACCAGGACGACGACCGTTTTGACGGCGGGGAGGCATAGCCATGGCGATGGGACGTCGGAGTGGCCCGAGGGGCCGCAAGTCGGGCAAGAGCGACAAGGCCCAGGGGCAGCGGCGGACGCTGTTCCGGCGCCGCAAGGTCTGCAAGTTCTGCGCGGACAAGATCGACGACATCAACTACAAGGACGTGAAGCTGATCGCGCCGTTCGTGCCGGAGCGTGGCAAGGTCCTGCCGCGCCGCATCTCGGGCACCTGCGCGATGCACCAGCGCAAGCTGCAGACGGCCATCAAGCGCGCGCGCCAGATCGCGCTCATTCCTTACGTGACGGATTGACGTTGCAGGATGGCCGGATGGTCCACTCCTGACCATCCTGCCATCCTGCCATCCTGCCATCCTGCAATTCCGACGAGGATCATCATGGAAGTGATTCTGAGAGAGCACGTCGACAATCTCGGACAGCGTGGCGAAATCGTCAAGGTGGCCGACGGCTACGCGCGCAACTACCTGCTGCCGCGCAAGCTCGCGCTCGTCGCCACCGAGGGCAACAAGAAGCAGATCGAGCGCGAGCGGGCGAAGTTCGACGCGCGCGAGGCCGAAGAGCGCAACGTCGCCGAGGCGGTCGCGGTGCGGATGGGCAACGTCGAAGTGGTGCTGTCGCGCAAGGTCGGTGAGACCGAGGCGCTCTACGGCTCGGTGACGAGCGCCGACATCGCCGGCGCTCTGGCCGACAAGGGTTTCGACGTCGATCGCCGAAAGCTGCAGCTGTCCGAGCCGATCAAGACGCTGGGCGAGTTCGACGTGCCGATCAAGCTCCATCGGGACGTCACGGCGACCATCAAGGTGAAGGTCGTGGCCGAAGGCACGGTGGCGGAAGGCTAGTCGATCCGGGGGAACGGTCGCGCCGATCGTTCCCTCGATTCGCGCGCTCTGCTACACTCGGGTCTCTCCCCCCATGCCCGAGACCGTCGCCGCCGAACGCACGCTGCCGCACAACCTCGAAGCCGAGCGGTCGGTCCTCGGCGCCATCCTGCTGAACAACGACGCGTTCAACCTCGCCGCCGAGGTCATCGACTCGCAGGATTTCTACCGCGACGCGCACCGCCGCATCTTCGACCGGATGGTGCAGCTCGCCGAGCGCGGCAACGCCATCGACCTGGTGACGCTCAAGGACGAACTGGCGCGCGGCGGCGAGCTCGACGAGGTCGGCGGGCCGGCGTACATCGCGGCGCTGGTCGACGGCGTGCCCCGCTCGACCAACGTCGAGCACTATGCCCGGATCATCAAGGAGAAGTCGACTCTCCGGAGCCTGATTTCCTCCGCCAACAAGATCGTCTCGAGCGCGTACGAGGCCGACGAGGAGGCGGACGTCATCCTCGACCGGGCCGAGCACGCGATTTTCGCGATCGCCGACAAGAAGGTCCGGGACGGCTTCGTCTCGCTGCGCGATCTCGCGCAGGACAGCTTCGAGACGATCGAGAAGCTCCACGCGCGCAAGGAGCTCATCACCGGCGTCCCGACCGGCTTCACCGATCTCGACGAGATGACCTCGGGCCTCCAGCCCTCGGACCTCGTCATCGTCGCCGCCCGGCCGTCGATGGGCAAGACCAGCCTCGTGCTGAACATCGCGCAGCACGTCGGCACGAAGACCGACCTGAGCGTCGGCATCTTCAGCCTCGAGATGTCGAAGGAGCAGCTCTTCCTGCGCATGCTGACCGGCGAGGCGCGAATCGACGCCCACCGGCTGCGCGGGGGCTTCCTGGGCGAGCGCGACTGGGGGCGGCTGTCGCAGGCCATCGGCACGCTCAGCGAGGCGAAGGTCTTCATCGACGACACGCCGTCGATCGGCGTCCTCGAGATGCGCGCCAAGAGCCGCCGCCTCGCGGCCGAGCACGGCCTGAACCTGGTCATCGTGGACTACGTGCAGCTGATGCAGGGACGCGGGCGATTCGAGAACCGCACGCTCGAGCTCGCGGCGATCTCGCGCTCGCTCAAGGGGCTCGCCAAGGAGCTCAGCGTGCCGATCGTCGTCCTGTCGCAGCTCTCGCGGGCGCCGGAATCGCGGTCCGACCACCGGCCCCAGCTCTCCGACCTGCGGGAGTCGGGCGCGCTCGAACAGGACGCGGACGTGGTCCTGTTCATCTACCGCGAGGATCAATACGCCGACAAGAACGAGCCGCCGACCGATTCGCAGGGCATCGCCGAGATCATCATCGGCAAGCAGCGCAACGGCCCGACCGGCGTCGTGAAGCTGGCCTTCATCCGCGAGTTCACGCGCTTCGAGAACCTGGCCGCCGGAGCATGATCCGTCCTACCGTCGCCCGCGTCGATCTTCCGGCGCTCCAGGACAACTATCGGCGGATCGCCGCGCACCTCGCCTCCGAGGCCGCTGCACCGTCCCCGGGCGTCATCGCCGTCGTCAAGGCGAACGCGTACGGGCACGGCGCCGGCGAGATCGGGCGCGCGCTCGAGGCGGCCGGGGCGGACCTCATGGCGTGCGCGGACATCGAGGAGGGCGCGGGCCTGCGATTGGCGGGCGTGACGGTCCCCATCCTCGTCTTCGGCGCGCTGAGCGTGAGCGACCTCGACGGGCTGTTCGACTGCCGTCTGACGCCGACCATCTCCACGCCAGGCGCGGCCCGCGCCGTCCAGGCGGCCGCGGCGAAGTACCGCCGGTCGATCCGCTATCACCTCAAGATCGACACGGGCATGAACCGGCTCGGATTCCGGCACGACAACCTCCGGCGGACGCTGCCCGGGCTGTTCGCCAGCCCGAACCTCGAGCTCGACGCCGTCTACACCCATTTCGCGACCGCGGAGGACGCCGAGTCGGACCTGTTCGGCGAGCAGCGGCTCCGGTTCGAGCGGGCCCTCGCCGTGGTTCACGAGCTCGGGGCGCGGCCGCGCTACCGCCACGCTGCCAACAGCGCCGCCCTCCTGCGGGACGCGCGCGTCTGGTACGATCGCGTGCGGCCGGGACTGCTGCTGTACGGCGTCGTGCCGCCGCCGCTCGCGACGACCATCCCGCTCGCGCCGGCGATGACGCTCGGCAGCCGCGTCGTCGCGGTGAAGGGCGTGCGCGTCGGCGAAGGCGTCGGCTACGGGGTCCGGTTCACGGCGGAGCGGCCGACCACGATCGCGATCGTACCGGCCGGCTACGCCGACGGCCTCGACCTTCGCCTGGCCGGGCGCGCCGCGGTGCTGATCCGCGGTCGCCGCGCGCCGATCGTCGGGTCGGTCTGCATGGACATGCTGATGGCAGACGTCACCGGCCTCGACGTCGCGCCAGGCGACGAGGTCGTGATCATCGGCCGGCAGGGCGGGGATCGGATTGACGTCCGGGAGATGGCCGCGGCCATCGGGACGATTCCCTACGAGATCCTGTGTCGCATCGGCAGCAGGATCGAGAGGATTTTCGATTGAGGATCCGGCGATCGTCGAGTGACGGCCGACAGCCATCGACATCGCTTCTCGACAAATGGCCAAATCGCGGATCGTTTTCATCTGTCAGGAATGCGGCGCGCAGGCGCCGAAGTGGCAGGGCCGCTGCGCCGAGTGCGGCGCCTGGAATGCGATGGTCGAGGAGCGGCCGGCGGACCCGGCCGGCGTCCAGACGACCGCAGCCCATCGCTACGCCCTCGCCGGCGCGCCGGGGACGGCACGGTTGTACGCCGACGTGGCCACCGAACAGTCCGCACGCCTGTCGACCGGCATCGGCGAGTTCGATCGGGTCCTCGGCGGCGGCGTGGTGCCGGGATCGCTCGTCCTCCTCGGCGGCGAGCCGGGCATCGGCAAGTCGACGCTCCTCCTTCAGGCCGCCGCGAACATGGCCCGCACCGTCGGACCGGTCCTCTACAGTTCCGGCGAGGAATCCGAGCACCAGATCAAGTCGCGCGGCGAGCGGCTCGCGGTCGGTGACGCGCCCCTCTACCTGCTCGCCGAGACGTGCCTGGAGCGCATTCTCGAGGAGATCGCGCGCATTCGCCCGGCACTCGTCATCGTGGACTCGGTGCAGACCGTCTTCTCGTTGAAGTTCCAGTCGGCCCCCGGCAGCATCGGCCAGGTGCGCGAGGCGGCGACGCAGCTCCTCTTCACGGCGAAAGGGCAGAACGTTCCCACCTTCCTCGTCGGCCACGTGACGAAGGAAGGCAGCCTCGCCGGCCCGAAGGCGCTCGAGCACGTCGTCGACACGGTGCTCTACTTCGAGGGTGAACGCCACCACTCACAACGTGTCGTGCGCGCCGTCAAGAACCGCTTCGGCGCCGTGAGCGAGCTCGGGGTGTTCGAGATGACGTCGGCGGGCCTGCGGGCCGTGCCCAACCCCTCGATGATGTTCCTGGCCGAGCGCCCGGCCAACGCCCCGGGCTCGGCGGTGCTGTGCGCGGTGGAAGGGTCCAGGCCGATCCTCGTCGAGGTGCAGGCGCTCGTCAGCACCAGTACGTACGGCACGGCGCGCCGCACGGCGAACGGCATCGATCAGCAGCGCCTCGCGCTCCTGCTCGCCGTCCTCGAGAAGCGCGCCGGACTCAACCTGCTCGGCGACGATGTGTTCGTGAACGTCGCGGGCGGCATGAGCGTCGACGAACCCGCCGCCGATCTCGGCGTGATTGCCGCCATCGCGTCGAGCGTCCGCAATCGCCCGATTCCGCCGACGACGGCGACGTTCGGGGAGGTCGGTCTGGCCGGGGAAGTGCGCGGCATCGCACAAGCGAGCCTGCGGGTTCGCGAGGCGGCGCAGATGGGCTTCCGTCGCTGCCTGCTCCCCGAGGCGAACATCGATCCGGCAGACCGCGACCAGCAAGGCGACTGCGAGCTCGTCGGCGTGAGGACGATCGGGGAAGCGCTGGACGAGCTGATCGGTGGCTGAGGCGACGCGGTCCCGGTCGTCCTCCGCCGCGTCAAGGGCCGGACGGGGTTCCGGCCGGCACCCATGGATGGGCTCGCGGCGGGCGCGCCGTTTGCTGTGAACGAGGGCAGGAGGTATGCCGTGGGGCTCATCCTGGCGCTCGTGATCGCGTTGCTGATCCTGTCGCTGCCGACCTGGCCGTACGCGGCGGCCTGGGGCTTGGGGTACTACCCGTCGGGCGGCCTCGGAATCCTGCTGCTGATTCTGCTGATCGTCTGGCTGGTGAGTCCGCGACGCGTCTGAACAATCTGGGCCGCCTGAGGTCCTGGTGGAAGCGCGGGCGATCGACCGCTTGCCCGGTCGACGCCTCGCGCTCCACCTTCCTTCGATCGCCACGCTCCGGTTCGCTGCGGGGTGACGTTGCGCGCAATGGCGGGCCTCCGGCCGGCGCGCCCGAGCTTTGCGCCCCACCGAAGCCTCCCAGCGCCCCAGCAGCCAAAGGACCCAAACCACCGACGCTCCCTCGCGCAAAGGTGGTATGTTGGTCGCTGAGGCTCAGCTGCCGGGTCTCACCTTCTCATATTCATAGCTGCCGGCGGCATTCATAGACCGGGGGTCGCGCTCTATGGCGTGGTTCGTGCTCGCCCGCATCCTCTTCGTTGCCGCTGTCGCCTACGCAGCGGCGCTCCTCCACCCCCTCCCGTTCGGGCTCTTCGTGAACGTCGGATTCGCGCTCGGGCTGGCGGCTCTGGTCGTCGTGCTGGAGAGCCGGCTGCGCGAGACGTCGGTCCCGCACATCCTGGGCGCGCTCGTGGGGTGCACCATCGGTTTGCTCATCGCGCGCACCATCGGCGCCGGCCTGTTCTGGGCCAACAGCGGCGACGTGCGCGTCGAGTTCCTGCACAGTTTCGTGCTGCTCGTGTTTCCGTATCTCGGGCTGGTGCTCGGCGGCAAGCACGGCGAGTGGCTCGAGCCGGCGCGGCTCGTCGCCCTCTTCCGGGCGGCGGGCCCCGAGCGCCGGTACAAGGTCCTCGATACCAGCGTCATCATCGACGGCCGCATCGCCGACGTCTGCGAGACCGGTTTCATCGACGGCACGCTGGTCATCCCGCAGTTCGTGCTCAAGGAGCTGCAGCTCGTCGCCGACTCCTCCGACTCCCTGAAGCGCAACCGCGGCCGCCGCGGCCTCGACATCCTCCAGAAGATCCAGAAGATGTCCGGCGTCGACGTGGTGATCTCCGATCTCGACTTTCCCGACGTGCGTGAGGTCGACCTCAAGCTCATCGAGCTGGCGCGCTCGCTCCAGGGGAAGATCGTGACGAACGACTTCAATCTGAACAAGGTCGCGCAGCTGCGCGGCGTGGCCGTCCTCAACGTCAACGAGCTCGCCAACTCACTCAAGCCGGTCGTGCTCCCGGGCGAGATCATGAAGGTGTTCATCCTGAAGGAGGGCAAGGAATACAACCAGGGCGTCGCCTATCTCGACGACGGGACGATGGTGGTGGTCGACAACGCACGCAAGATGATCAGCAAGACCATCGATATCGTCGTGACGAGCGTGCTGCAGACGACGGCCGGCAAGATGATCTTCGGCCGCCACATCGAGGCCGGCACGCAGACGCCGATGGCGGCCGCGCCGGCTCGCACGCCGGCGCCGGCGGCGCAACAGACCTAGGCTGGGGCATACTGACCGGGCTTTGCGCATCCCTCCCTATCACTGGTGGCGGACGGTCCTTTACCTGATCCCCGCCATCAGCCTCTACACGCTCGTGCTCGGGACGGCATCGATCGTCTCGAGCCTGTTCGATCGGCGCGGTCGCTTCGCGCACGCCTGCGCGCGCGCCTGGTCGTGGCTCATTCTGAGGACGACCGGTGTGCGCGTGCGCGTGGAAGGCCTCGATCGGGTGACGAGGGGGACCACCTACGTGTTCGTCTCGAATCATCAGAGCATCTACGACATCCCGGTGATCTTCGCCTCGCTCCCGTTCGAGCTGCGGATCATCGCCAAGGAGTCGCTGGCGCGCTTTCCCGTGCTCGGATGGCACCTGCGGAGGGGCGGACACCTGTTCGTGGATCGGCGCCGCCCGGACCGTGCCGGCATCCTCAGGCGCTGGCGCGCGCTGGTCTCGGAGGGACGGTCCCTCATCATCTTCGCGGAAGGCACCCGCAGCCCGGACGGCCACGTGGCGCGCTTCAAGGGCGGCAGCTTCCTGCTCGCGATCGAGGCCGGGTTGCCGGTCGTGCCCGTCGCGGTAATCGGGACGCGCGCGGTGATGCCGAAAGGGCGCCTCCGCACCGAGCCGGCCGACGTGCAGCTCATCGTGTACGATCCGATCCAGCCCCCGTCGCCCGGTGCTCCGACCGCGCACGACGCCAAGTCCTTCGCCGATCGCGTCCACGCCATTGTCGCCGCGGCCGTGGAGTCGCGGCAGTTCGATCGGGTGTAGGTCGCCCGGGGTGACCGGGCGACGGGACCGGACGACCCTCGACGGCCGTCGACCTCCGGTTATAATCAGGGGTTGCCCGAGCCGATGTACGTCTCCGTGATCATCGCAGCCGGCGGCCGTGGCCTCCGCATGGGCGGCCCGCTTCCGAAACAGCTCGTCGAGGTCGGCGGCCGTGCCGTGCTCGACCGCAGCGTCTCGGCGTTCGCGGCGCACCCGGAGGTGAGCGAGGTGGTCGTTGCGCTGCCGCCCGACCTCGCCAGCCACCCGCCGGGATATCTCGGCGGGACCGGCACGCGGGTGCGGGTGGTCGCCGGCGGCGACCGGCGTCAGGATTCGGTGGCCAACGCGTTCGCCGACGTGGACGCCCGCGCGGAGGTCGTGCTGGTGCACGACGCGGCGCGGCCGTTCGTCGGGGCCGACCTCATCGCGCGGACCATCGCCGCCGCCGCGGACGCGGGCGCGGCCGTCGCCGCCGTTGCGGTCCGCGATACCGTCAAGCGTGTCGCCGACGGCCGCGTCGCAGAGACGCTGCCGCGCGGGACGATCTACCTGGCGCAGACGCCGCAGGGCTTTCGGCGCGACGTGCTGGCCGCGGCGCTCGACGCGGGACGCACCCTGGAGGCGACCGACGAGGCGGCGCTGGCCGAAGCGATCGGTCGACCCGTGCGCGTCGTCGACGGCGAGGCGTCGAACATCAAGATCACGACGCCCGAGGATCTGGTGCTGGCCGAAGCCATCGCGGGCCGACGCGGCGGCGGCAAGCCGGCACGGACCGGTCGCGCCGGGGTTGGCTACGACCTGCACCGGCTCGTCCCGGGGCGGCGTCTGATTCTCGGCGGTGTCGACGTGGAGTCCGACTGCGGCGCCCTGGGCCACTCGGATGCAGACGTGGTGTGTCACGCGGTGACCGACGCGGTGCTGGGCGCGGTGTCGCTCGGCGACATCGGCCGGCACTTTCCCGATTCGGACGGGCGATGGAAGGACGCCTCGAGCCTCGACCTGCTGGCGCGCGCCGTCGCGCTCGTCGCCGAGCGGGGCTACGAGGTCGGCAACGTCGACGTGACCGTCGTTCTCGAGCGCCCGAGGATCAAGGACTACATCCACGCCATGACGCGGAACGTCGCCGCGGCCGTCGGCGTCGCGCCGGATCGGGTCAGCATCAAGGGCAAGACCAACGAGGGCCTTGACGCCGTCGGGCGCGGCGAGGCGATTGCGGCGCACGCGGTCGCGCTGGTGAGGAGCAGGGCCTAGGACCCCGCCGACCCGGGGCGTCGGCGGCTCCTGGTGGGCCCGCGTCAACCATGCGAGTGAGATTTGCCCCCAGCCCGACCGGGCAACTGCATGTCGGGAACGCGCGCACGGCGCTCTTCAACTGGCTGCTGGCGCGCGGGTCTGGGGGGACCTTCATCCTGCGCATCGAGGACACCGACGCCGAGCGCTCGTCGAGCGGGTCGGAGCAGGCGATTCTGCGCGACATCAGGTGGCTCGGGCTCGAGTGGGACGAGGGGCCGGACGTCGGAGGTCCGCGCGGTCCGTACCGGCAGTCCGAGCGCCTGCACCTCTACCGCTCGTACGCGCACGAGCTGCTGGCCTCGGAACAGGCGTACTGCTGCTTCTGCACGACGGCGCAGCTCGAGTCCGAGCGCCAGGAGGCGGTCGCGTCCGGTCGTCCGGCACGCTATGCCGGCACGTGCCGCCGCCTCACGCGCGAGCAGGCCGAGGCGCGAATCGCGTCCGGCGAGCGCCCCGCCATCCGCTTCCGGGTGCCGCCGGACCGCGACGTCGTGTTCAGGGACGCGGTGCGGGGCGACGTGCGGTTCCAGAGCGACCTGATCGGCGATCCGGTGATCGTCCGCGCCGATGGCATGCCCGCCTACAACTTCGCTGTCGTTGTCGACGATGCACTGATGGAGGTGACGCACGTCGTGCGGGGCGAAGATCACATCTCGAACACGCCGAGGCAAATCCTCCTGTACGAGGCGCTCGCGTTTCAGCCGCCCCAGTTCGCGCACCTCTCGCTCGTGATGGGTCCCGACCACAGCCCGTTGTCGAAGAGGCACGGCGCGAGCTCGGTCGCCGAGTTCCGTTCGAAGGGGTACCTGCCGGAGGCGCTCCTGAACTACCTCGCCCTCATCGGCTGGTCGCCGCGCGGCGACGCGACCGCTCACGGCGGCAGCGACGAGCTGCTCGCTGCCGACGAGCTCGCCCGGCGCTTCTCGCTCGACGCGGTCGGACACAGCGCCGGCGTGTTCGACGAGGAGAAGCTGGCCTGGGTGAACCGGCACTATCTGAAGACCGGCGACCCGGTCCGGATGGCGCGCCTGTCGGTGCCGTATTTCGAGGGTGCGGGTGTCGCGATGACGCCGGGCGCCGACGGGCTGGCATTCCTGGCGTCGGTGATGCCGATTGCGACCGGATCGGTCGATCGGCTCGATGAAGTGCCGGCGCGGCTCGCCTTCCTCTTCGCGTACTCGGCCGCCGGCGCGCTGAGCGTGCCGGCGGTCCGCGAGGAGATGCGGGCCGAACCCGCCCGGGCGGTCGCGCGGGCGCTCGTGGAGGAGCTCGTTCGCCGACCGCGGCTCGATCGCGAACGGTTTCGCGAGGTCGCCTCGGCGGTCAGGGCGCGAACGGGCCAGAAGGCACGGGCGCTGTTCCATCCGATTCGCGTCATGCTGACCGGACGGGCGGAGGGGCCCGAGCTCGACCTGGCGATCCCGGCGATCGACCGTGGGGCGGAGCTGCCCCCGGGCACGGGGCTGCCGCCGATCGAGGGGTGTCGCGAGCGGGCCGCACGGTTCATGCGGCAGCTCGACGAGCTGACGTGAGATCCGCGCTCATCTACGGCATCAACCCGGTGACCGAAGCGCTGCGCGCGGGACGCGCGACGGCCATCCGCGTGTCGCGCGCCGACGATCGCCTGACGGCGGTCGTGCGGCTGGCCGAGTCCCGCGGCGTGTCGGTGACGCGCGTGACGGCCGGCGACCTCGACCGGCTGGCCGGCGGTGGGCGGCACCAGGGCGTCGTGGCCGACGTGGGCGCGAGGGAGAGCGTGTCGATCGAGGAGTTGGTCGCGTCAGCCGCCGGCGCGCCGCTCATCGTCGTCCTCGACGGCGTCGAGGATCCGCACAACGTCGGGGCGATCCTGCGCACCGTGGATGCGGCGGGCGCTGACGGCGTGGTGCGCCAGTCGCGGCGCGCGGCGAGCTTGGGCGGCGCAGCCGCGAAGGCGTCGGCCGGCGCGGTGTCTCACGTGCGCATTGCCGAGGTCGTGAACGTGGCGCGCGCCCTCGAGGAACTGAAGGAGGCCGGGGTCTGGACGGTGGGCCTCGCGGGCGACGCGCCGACGCCGTACGACACCATCGACTATACGCAGCCGACCGCCTTGGTGGTGGGTGCGGAAGGGACGGGACTGCGGCGACTGGTGCGGGAGCGGTGCGACTGGCTGGCGGCCATTCCGCTGGCCGGCCACGTTCAAAGCCTGAACGTGTCGGTGGCCGCCGGAGTGGTCCTTTTCGAGGCCGTCCGGCAGCGCCGGGCGGTGTCGGGGCCCCGGAATGGGGGCAAATCGGGCTCCGGCTCAGGTGGGACTTGACAACGCACAAAGTTGCACTACTGGCACAGGACGTGCTAAAGTCCTACTTTTGTCTGGCTGGCGTAGCTCAGTCCGGTAGAGCAGCTGATTTGTAATCAGCCGGTCGGGGGTTCAAATCCCTCCGCCAGCTCCACCGACGGGGCCTCCGGTCCGCAGGGACGCACCGAAAGCAACGCACTCCATCAGCACAGACGACTGGCGAGGTAGCGAAGCGGTCAAACGCAGCAGACTGTAAATCTGTCGCCCTAGCGGCTTCGGAGGTTCGAATCCTCCCCTCGCCACCAACCGTCGCCCTCGCGGGCAGGTTGCGGTTTCCGCGAGCGGACGGCAGCGGGGACATGGAGGACGGACGGCGCGGCGCGAACGAATCGCAGGGGGTTGCCCGTCGGCGGATGGAGGGCGCAGCGGGCGGCGCGAAGGCGGGAGTAACTCAGTGGTAGAGTCACAGCCTTCCAAGCTGTTGGTCGCGGGTTCGATCCCCGTCTCCCGCTCCAATCTCTGCTCGCGTCGCGAGCGCGCCGGACGGGCCGAAGGCCGTCCCTCGCAGCCAGTGGTGCGAAGGTGATTCGCGTGCCAGTGACAGGCGACGGTGGTCCAGCCGAGCGCGCGGCGCGACGGTGGGCTGTTTGATACCGACGCCGATGTAGCTCAGTTGGCAGAGCGCGTCCTTGGTAAGGACGAGGTCACCAGTTCGATCCTGGTCATCGGCTCCAGTTGGCTAGACCGGATGTAGGGCGGGCCGGAGGGTCCGCCGACAACGCGGCGGGGGGCTCCGCCCTACACGCGCAGACGAACGAGGATCGTTGACATGGCCAAAGAAAAATTCGATCGCAGCAAACCGCACGTGAACGTCGGCACCATCGGGCACATCGACCACGGCAAGACCACCCTGACCGCGGCCCTCACCAAGGTGGCGGCCGACAAGGGATGGGCGAAGTTCGTGCCGTACGACGAAGTGGCCAAGGCCTCGGAGTCGCAGGGTCGTCGCGACGAGACGAAGATTCTCACGATCGCCACGAGCCATGTCGAG
This sequence comes from uncultured Acidobacteriota bacterium, assembly GCA_963840225.1. GTDB lineage: Bacteria > Acidobacteriota > Vicinamibacteria > Vicinamibacterales > CAVVIG01 > JBLMXQ01. Next base: position 672,452 of record CAWIYH010000001.1, on the reverse strand, counting down.
TACTCGACGCCGAACCGCCACTATGCGCACGTCGACTGCCCGGGCCATGCCGACTACATCAAGAACATGATCACCGGCGCCGCGCAGATGGACGGCGGCATCCTCGTGGTGTCGGCCGTGGACGGCCCGATGCCGCAGACGCGCGAGCACGTCCTGCTCGCCCGCCAGGTGAACGTGCCGTACCTCGTCGTCGCGCTCAACAAGGTCGACGCCATCGACGATCCCGAGCTCCTCGATCTCGTCGAGCTCGAGGTGCGCGAGCTCCTGAAGACCTACGGCTTCCCGGGCGACGATGTCCCGGTGGTGCGCGTGTCGGCGCTCAAGGCGCTGCAGGGCGACCCCTCGGGCGTCGAGTCGGTGATGAAGCTGATGGAGGCGCTCGACAGCTACATCCCGCTCCCGCAGCGCGAGATCGACAAGCCGTTCCTGATGCCGATCGAGGACGTGTTCTCGATCTCGGGCCGCGGCACCGTCGTCACCGGACGCGTCGAGCGCGGCCAGGTGAAGGTCGGCGACGAAGCGGAGATCGTCGGCTTCACCCCGACACAGAAGAAGGTCGTGACCGGCGTCGAGATGTTCCGGAAGCTGCTCGACTCGGGCGTCGCCGGCGACAACATCGGCGTGCTGCTGCGCGGCGTCGAGAAGACCGACGTCGAGCGCGGCCAGGTGCTCGCCAAGCCCGGCTCGATCACCCCGCACACGAAGTTCAAGGGCGAGGTCTACATCCTGTCGAAGGAGGAGGGCGGCCGGCACACGCCGTTCTTCAACGGCTATCGTCCGCAGTTCTACATCCGGACCACCGACGTCACCGGCTCCCTGCACCTCCCCGAGGGGGTCGAGATGGTGATGCCGGGCGACAACACGACGATCACCGCCGAGCTTCATACGCCGGTGGCGCTCGAAAAGGGCGCCCGCTTCGCCATCCGTGAAGGCGGGCGGACGGTCGGCGCGGGCACCATCACCGAGATTATCGAATAGAGGCTGGAGGCTGGAGGCTGGGGGCTGGAGGTTCGGGACCGGGCCAGCGGTCATCAGTCCCGAGCCTCGAGCCTCCAGCCTCGACGAGATCGCAATGAGAGACATCATCGCGCTCGCTTGTCAGGAGTGCAAGCGGCGCAACTACAGCACGACGAAGAACAAGAAGAAGACCACCGAGCGTCTGGAGATGAGCAAATACTGCCGGTTCTGCCGGAAGCACACGGCTCATCGTGAGAGCAAGTGATTGCAGGATTGCAGGATTGCAGGATTGCAGGATTGCAGGATTGCAGGATTGCAGAGTGATGGCGAATTGAGATGGCAGTTCCCCGAATCACCCATCGTCAATCTGCCATGCAATCAGCAATCTGCAATCTGCAGTCTGCAATGCAGCGAGAGCGAGTAGGCCAGTAGCTCAATTGGTAGAGCACCGGTCTCCAAAACCGGGGGCTGGGGGTTCGATTCCCTCCTGGCCTGCCATTCGTCAGGAACCACCATGGCAGTCAACACCACGACGACGCTCGACAACGTGAAAGAGGCGGCCGGCGGACGCTTCGAGCGCATGCGGCTCTTCCTGAGCGAGGTGCGGAACGAGCTGAAGCGCGTCACCTGGCCGAGCCAGAAAGAGGTCTACGCGACGACCGTCGTCGTCATCCTGGTCTCGGCGTTCTTCGGCCTGTTCCTCTTCGTCTGTGATCTCGTGTTCAACGACGTCGCGCAGTGGATCTTCCGCAGATTTGGTGCGGCATGACCGAAGTCGCGACGAAGAACTGGTACATCGTTCACACGTATTCGGGGTTCGAGAAGAAGGTGGCCGAGTCGCTGCAGCAGCGCGTGCAGGCCTACGGGCTGCAGAGCGAGATCGGCGAGGTCCTCATCCCCACCGAGGACGTCGTCGAGATGCGAGGCGGCCGCAAGGTGGTCACGGCGAAGCGGTTCTTTCCAGGCTACATCCTGGTCGAGATGAACATGTCCGACCACGCGTGGCATGTGGTGAAGAACACGCCGAAGGTGACCGGGTTCGTCGGCGCCGGCGCGAAGCCGACGCCGCTCAGCAAGGAAGAGGTCGAGCAGATTCTCGAGCAGGTGAAATCGGCCGCGGAGAAGCCCAAGCCGAAGTACATGTTCGAGAAGGGTGAGCAGGTGCGGATCAACGAAGGACCGTTCACCAGCTTCAACGGCGTCGTCGAGGAGGTGAACCTCGACAAGAACACGCTCAAGGTGATGGTGACCATCTTCGGCCGATCGACGCCGGTCGAGCTCGATTTCCTGCAGGTGGAGAAGATTCTGAGGCGCCTGTCCCCGTGCGAGCCCGAGGACCGGCCGCTCCGAGGGCGAGGACGTGGTTCGGCGCGGGGTGGGCCCCGGCGCGCAGTGAAGAACAGCGGCGGACGTCCGGGCTGGCCGGACGCTGATTGATTCAATGGCGAAAAAAATACAGGCAATGGTGAAGCTCCAGATCGCCGCCGGCAAGGCGACGCCCGCGCCCCCCGTGGGCACGGCGCTCGGCCCGCAGGGCGTCAACATCATGGACTTCTGCAAGAACTTCAACGCGAAGACGGCGAAGGACGAGGGGCTCATCATCCCGGTCGTCGTCACCGTCTATGCGGACCGGTCCTACACCTTCATCACCAAGACGCCGCCGGCGCCCGTGCTGCTGAAGCGCGCCGCGAACATCGCCAAGGGATCGGCCGAGCCCAATAAGGCGAAGGTCGGGACCGTCACCGCGAAGCAGGTCGAGGACATCGCGAAGCTGAAGATGCCGGATCTCAACTGCGATTCGCTCGAAAGCGCCATCAAGACCGTCGCGGGCACGGCGCGCTCGATGGGCATCGACGTCGTCGGCTGAAGCCCGACCCGAGGAGGGTCGTCACTCCAGGCGGGCAGGCGCCGCAGCAACCGCCACGAGCCGGCAGGCGAGTGGCGACAGGTCGTGGGGGTGGGGCCCCACGACAATGCAAGAAGAGTGGGAGGGCTGCCCGGCAGCCCGTCTGGACCACTGGTGGAGACCATGCGCAGACACGGCAAGAAGTACACGGCCGCGCGGGCACAGATCGCTCCCGATCGAGCCTATTCGATCGAGGAGGCGATTCCGCTCGTACAGAAGGCCAAGTTCACCAAGTTCGACGAGACCGTCGAGATGGCCCTGCGGCTCGGCGTCGATCCCAAGCATGCCGACCAGATGGTGCGTGGCACGGTCGTCCTGCCGCACGGCCTCGGCAGGACCAAGCGCGTGCTCGTGATTGCGAGCGGCGAGAAGCAGAAGGAAGCCCACGACGCCGGCGCGGACCTGGTCGGCGGCGAGGAGGTCGTCGAGAAGATCAACGGCGGCTGGATGGACTTCGACGCCGTCGTCGCCACGCCCGACATGATGCGTGCGGTCGGCCGGCTGGGCAAGGTGCTCGGACCCCGCGGGCTGATGCCGAATCCGAAGACCGGCACGGTCACGACCGACATCACCAAAGCGGTGCGGGAGATCAAGGCGGGCAAGGTCGAGTTCCGCGTCGACAAGACCGGCATCGTGCACGCGCCGGTCGGCAAGACGTCGTTCGCCTCCGACTCGCTCGTGGCCAACGCCCACGCGCTCGTCGACAGCATCGTGAAGGCGAAGCCGGCGGTGGCCAAGGGCAAGTACCTGAAGAGCGTCACCCTGTCGTCGACGATGGGGCCGGGCGTCCGCGTTGACACGGCGCAGATTGACGTGGCGGTGAAACACTAATGGCGGTCACCAGAGCAGACAAAGAGGCCGAGATCCAGTCGCTGGAGTCGGCGTTCCGCGGCGCCGACAGCGCCATTCTCATCGACTACCGCGGGCTGAACGTGCCGCAGGTGACCGAGCTGCGCCGGCAGCTGCGGGGCGCCAAGGCCGGCTACCGCGTCGTCAAGAACACGCTGGCCAGGCGCGCGCTGAAGGGGACCGCGTTCGAGCCGCTCGCCCAGTACTTCGCGGGCACGACGGCGGTAGCCTACACGACGACCGACCCGGTGCTGCTCGCCAAGACGCTGACGACCTTCGTCAAGACGGCGCCGGTGGTCACCATCAAGGCGGCCCTTGTGCAGGGGCGGCCCCTTCAGCCGGCGGAAGTGACCGAGCTGGCGGCCATGCCGGGGCGGCCCGAGTTGTACGCGCGGCTGCTCGGCACCCTGCAGGCGCCGATGACGAACCTGGTGCGGGTGCTGAGCGCGGTGCCCCGCGACTTCGTGAGCGTCCTGGCGCAGGCGGAGAAGAAGCGCGCGGAAGGCTGAAGCAGGGCGCAGGGCCAGGGGCTCGCGAGGCCGGGCTCCGACGCGTGCTCTTGAGGGGATCGTCGAGGGAATGACCGCGGCCCGCCCGGAGGCGAGCCGCGACAGGTCGTGGGGGCGGGCCCGGCGGGCGGCTCGCCTGGCGGACAATCGCTGGAATCAGCGCCGCGAGCCGGAGGCGAGCGGCGGCAGGCGCTGGGGGTAGGGCCCCAGCGCAAGTGAGAAAAGAGAGAGACATCAATGGCCGAACTGACGCAGCAGCAGGTGGTGGACTACATCAAGGGAATCAGCGTCCTCGAGCTCTCGCAGCTCGTCAAGACGCTCGAATCCGAGCTCGGCGTGTCGGCCGCGGCCGCCATGCCGATGATGATGCCCGGCATGATGGCCGGCGGCGGTGCCGGCGCGGCGGCGCCGGCCGAGGAGCAGACCGAGTTCACGGTCACGCTGACCGAGATCGGCGCCAACAAGATCAACGTCATCAAGGTGGTCCGCGAGGTCACGAGCCTGGGCCTCAAGGAAGCGAAGGACCTCGTCGAGAGCGCGCCCAAGCCGATCAAGGAAGCGATTCCCAAGGACGAGGCCCAGGCGATCAAGAAGAAGTTCGAGGACGTCGGCGCGAAGGTCGAGGTCAAGTAGCTCGGCGCCTGCGCGCCTGGCTGCGTGAGGCCGGACGCTGGAGGCGAGAAGCCGGAGGCCGGAAGCTGGAACGGATTGCGATCCGGGACCGCCTCCAGCCGCTCCGCCGGATCCCCAGCTTCCAGCCCCAGCCTCCCGGTTCGGTTTTCAGCGCTCCGATCTTCCTCGAGGTTTATAGAGCATGTACAGCCTTCCCAAGAACGTCTACCGCGAGCGCATCGATTTTTCGAAGATCAAGACGACCATTCCGATTCCGAACCTGATTGAGATCCAGAAGAAGTCCTACGAGCGCTTCCTGCAGATGAACCGTCTGCCGAGCGAGCGCGAGGACGCGGGTCTGCAGTCGGTGTTCAAGTCGGTCTTTCCCATCAGCGACTTCCGGGAGAACAGCTCGCTCGAGTTCATCGAGTACCTCGATCGGCAACTGGGAGTGCAAGTGCGGAAAGCTGGTCGGGCTGCACCACCTGCGCAAGCCGTGCAGCGGCTGCGGGGCGACGCTCATCGCCGATCCGTTCGGCGATCGCGAGGTCCTCTGCCCGCGCTGCGGCAAGGCGAACCACGCCCGCGGCGACGTCTGCGACATCTGCGGCAACACGGTGGGGCTGAAGCTGAAGTACGACGTCGACGAGTGCCAGGAGCGCGGCATGACCTACGCCGTGCCGCTCAAGGTGACGATCCGTCTCGTGGTGTGGAACAAGGACCCCGAGACCGGCGTGAAGACCATCCGCGACATCAAGGAGCAGGAGGTCTACTTCGGCGACATCCCGCTGATGACCGAGAACGGCACGTTCATCATCAACGGGACCGAGCGGGTGATCGTCAGCCAGCTGCACCGCTCGCCGGGCGCCTTCTTCCACTCGGAAGACAAGACGCTGTACATCGCGCAGATCATCCCGTACCGGGGCTCCTGGGTGGAGTTCGAGTACGACGCGAAGAACCTGCTGTACGTCCGCATCGACCGGAAGCGGAAGTTCCTGGCGACGGTGTTTTTGCGCGCCCTCGGGCTGCGCGGTGCCGACGAGATCATCCGGAGCTTCTACACGGTCGACAAGCTGTACCTGAAGGACGGCACGCTCTACTGGGCGGTGGCCGACAGCCTGGTCGGGCTGCGCGCGGCCAAGGACATCGTCGTCCCGGGCGAGAACTTCACCGTGCAGGCCGGCAAGAAGATCACCAGAAACGCCGTCGAGGCGCTCAAGCGGGCGAACGTGGAGGCGGTCGAGATCTCGGACGCCGAGCTCGAGGGCGCCTACGCGGCCGCCGACGTCATCGATCCCGAGACCGGCGAGGTGATCCTGGAGGCCAACGAGGAGCTCGCGCCGCGCGTGATCTCGATGGCCCAGGAGAAGAACGTCGACCGGCTCGAGGTGTTCTTCCCCGAGCGCGACGAGGTCGGCCCGATCATCAGCCAGACGCTGAAGAAGGACCCGATCCACACGCACGAGGAAGCGCTCATCGAGATCTACCGCCGGCTCCGGCCGGGCGATCCGCCGACGCTCGACTCGAGCCGATCGCTCTTCGAGAACATGTTCTTCAACCCGCAGAAGTACGACTTCTCGCGGGTCGGCCGGCTGAAGCTGAACACGAAGCTCGGGCTGAACACGCCGCTCGACGAGAAGATCCTGCACCCGCAGGACTTCTACGAGGTGATCAAGTACCTGCTCAAGCTGCGCCGCAACCCGGCGAACGTGGACGACATCGACCACCTGGGCAACCGCCGCGTCCGCTCCGTGGGCGAGCTCCTCGAGAACCAGTTCCGGATCGGGCTGGTGCGGATGGAGCGCGCGATCAAGGAGAAGATGTCGGTCTACCAGGAGATGGCGACGGCGATGCCGCACGACCTGATCAACGCGAAGCCGGTCATGGCCGCGATTCGCGAGTTCTTCGGGTCGTCGCAGCTGTCGCAGTTCATGGACCAGACCAACCCGCTCTCCGAGATCACGCACAAGCGGCGCCTCTCGGCGCTCGGGCCGGGCGGGCTGTCGCGCGAGCGCGCGGGGTTCGAGGTCCGCGACGTCCACCCGACCCACTACGGCCGCATCTGCCCGATTGAGACGCCGGAAGGCCCGAACATCGGCCTGATCTCGTCGCTCTCGTGCTACGCGCGGATCAACGAGTTCGGCTTCATCGAGTCGCCGTACCGCAAGGTGAAGGACGGGCGCGTCGTCGACTACGTGCTGGTGACCAACGCCGGCGGCAACCCCAAGTACAAGGTGGGCGACGTCGTCGAGGCCGACGACCTCGCCGGCGAGGACGGCCGGCCGAAGAAGAAGGGGGTCGAGTTCGAGCCGGTACTCGTTCTACCTGTCGGCGTGGGAGGAGGACCAGTACGTCATCGCGCAGGCCAACGCGCAGGTCGACGACGCGGGCCACATCGTGCGCGAGCGCGTGCACGCGCGCCAGGCGGGGAACTTCATGCTGGCGCCGCGCGAGAACGTGCAGTTCATCGACGTCTCGCCCAAGCAGCTCGTGTCGGTCGCCGCGTCGCTCATCCCGTTCCTCGAGAACGACGACGCGAACCGCGCGCTGATGGGATCGAACATGCAGCGCCAGGCGGTGCCGCTGCTCCGCGCCCGCGCCCCGTTCGTCGGCACGGGCATGGAGTACATCACCGCGCGCGACTCGGGCGCCGTCATCGTGGCGCGCCGCTCGGGCACCCTGGATTACGTGGACAGCCAGCGCATCGTCGTCCGGGTCGAGAGCGAGTCGGAGGACGGCAAGGAGATGGGCGCTGACATCTACAACATGACGAAGTTCAAGCGCTCGAACCAGAACACCTGCATCAACCAGAAGCCGATCGTGCGCGTCGGGCAGAAGGTGCACAAGGGGCAGGTGCTCGGCGACGGCCCGTGCACGGAGCTCGGCGAGCTCGCGCTCGGCCGGAACGTGCTGGTCGCCTTCATGCCCTGGCGCGGGTACAACTTCGAGGACGCGATCCTCGTCTCCGAGCGGATGGTGAAGGACGACTACTACACGTCGATTCACATCGAGGAGTTCGAGATCGAGGCGCGCGACACCAAGCTCGGCCCCGAGGAGATCACGCGGGACATCCCGAACGTCTCGGAGGGGTTCCTCAAGGACCTCGACGACAGCGGCATCATCCGGATCGGCGCCTACGTCAAGCCGGGCGACATCCTCGTGGGCAAGGTCACGCCGAAGGGCGAGACGCAGCTCACGCCGGAGGAGAAGCTGCTGCGCGCGATCTTCGGCGAGAAGGCCGGCGACGTGCGCGACGCCTCGCTCATCTGCCCGCCCGGCATCGAGGGCATCATCGTCGGCGTGAAGATCTTCTCCAGGAAGGGCATCGAGAAGGACGACCGGGCCAAGGCGATCGAGCAGGAAGAGCTCGACATGATGGAGAAGAACCTTCAGGACGAGATCCGCATCCTTCACGACGAGGTGAAGAAGCGCGTGATCATGATGCTGAAGGGGCAGGCGCTGCGCTCGGATCTGTTCGACGAGTACGGCCGCGAGCGGCTGCTGAAGAAGGGGACCGAGCTCACCGAGGAGGTCCTGTCGGGCCTCTCCTACGAGACGATGGTCCGCCTGAAGATCGCGACCGACGACAGCCGCCTCGAGGACGACCTGCGCGATCTGGAGGAGCGCACCGAGCGCCAGGTGGAGGTCATCCGCCAGCTCTTCGAGGAGAAGAAGGAGAAGATCCGCCGGGGCGACGAGCTGCCGCCCGGCGTCATCAAGCTCGTCAAGGTCTACGTCGCGATGAAGCGCAAGCTGTCGGTCGGCGACAAGATGGCCGGCCGCCACGGCAACAAGGGCGTCATCGCGCGCATCCTCCCCGAGGAGGACATGCCGCACCTGCCCGACGGGACGCCGGTGGAGATCGTGCTCAACCCGCTCGGCGTGCCCTCGCGCATGAACGTCGGCCAGATTCTCGAGACGCACCTCGGCTGGGCCGCGCACGCGCTCGGGCTCTACTTCGCGACGCCGGTGTTCGACGGCGCGATGGAGCAGGAGATCAAGAACTGGCTCGACCGCGCCGGGCTGCCGCAGGGCGGCAAGACGAAGCTCTACGACGGCATGACCGGCGAGCCGTTCGAGCAGAACGTGACCGTCGGCTACATCTACATGCTCAAGCTGTCGCACCTGGTCGACGACAAGATCCACGCGCGGTCGATCGGGCCGTACTCGCTCATCACCCAGCAGCCGCTCGGCGGCAAGGCGCAGTTCGGCGGCCAGCGGTTCGGTGAGATGGAGGTCTGGGCGCTCGAGGCCTACGGGTCGGCGCACATCCTCCAGGAGCTCCTCACGGCGAAGTCCGACGACGTGACTGGGCGCGCGAAGATCTACGAGGCCATCGTCAAGGGCGACGCGTCGTTCACGGCGGGGCTGCCGGAATCCTTCAACGTCCTCATCCGCGAGCTCCAGTCGCTCTGTCTGGACGTCGAGCTGATGAAGACGAAGCGGAAGCCGGTGGAGGTCGCGCCGGCCGAGACGGTCCTCGAACAGGTGTAACCGCCCGGGTAGTATCGAGGGCGTGGTCGCGGGAGCCGGCGCACACGGCGCCAGCGGCCATGCCCGCCGGCAACGCGCCGTGAGCGTTGCCGGCAGGGGCATCAGCGAGCGGGGGTGGGGCCCCCGCGAGAGAGTGATTAATGAGACCAAGCTTTCACGATCGCGGAGCGCTGACGAGCGATTTCGATGCGATTCGGATCAGCCTCGCGTCGCCCGAGAAGATCCTGTCCTGGTCGCACGGCGAGGTCACCAAGCCGGAGACGATCAACTACCGGACGTTCAAGCCGGAGCGCGACGGGCTGTTCTGTGCGAAGATCTTCGGCCCGATCACCGACTGGGAGTGCCTCTGCGGCAAGTACAAGCGCATGAAGCACCGCGGCGTGATCTGCGACAAGTGCGGCGTCGAGGTGACGCAGGCCAAGGTCCGGCGCGAGCGTCTGGGCCACATCACGCTCGCCACCCCGGTGAGCCACGTCTGGTTCTTCAAGGGGCTGCCGAGCCGCATCGGCCATCTCCTCGACATCTCGCTGCGCGATCTCGAGCGCGTGCTCTATTTCGAGGCGTACGTCGTCGTCGATCCGGGCGAGACCGAGCTGAAGCAGAACCAGCTGCTGAACGAGGAGCAGTACCGCAAGGCGCGCGAGGAGCACGGGCCGAAGTTCCGCGCCCAGATGGGCGCCGAGGCGATCAAGGAGCTCCTGAAGCGCGTCAGCGTGGACAAGCTCGCCATCGAGCTGCGCGACAAGATGAAGGCGGAACAGTCGGCACAGAAGAAGCTGAAGTACGCCAAGCGCCTGAAGGTGGTCGACTCGTTCCGGAAGTCCAGCAACCGGCCGGAGTGGATGATCCTGGACGTCATCCCGGTCATCCCGCCCGAGCTGCGGCCGCTCGTGCCGCTCGACGGCGGACGGTTTGCGACCTCGGACTTGAACGACCTCTACCGCCGCGTGATCAACCGGAACAACCGGCTCAAGAAGCTGATCGAGCTGAAGGCGCCCGACGTCATCATCAGGAACGAAAAGCGGATGCTGCAGGAGGCCGTCGACGCGCTGTTCGACAACGGCCGCCGCGGCCGCGTGCTGCGCGGCGCCAACAACCGGCCGCTCAAGTCGCTCTCCGACACGCTGAAGGGCAAGCAGGGACGGTTCCGGCAGAACCTGCTCGGCAAGCGCGTCGACTACTCGGGCCGCTCGGTCATCGTCGTCGGGCCGGAGCTGAAGCTGCACCAGTGCGGGCTGCCCAAGAAGATGGCGCTCGAGCTGTTCAAGCCGTTCATCTACAACAAGCTCGAGGAGCGCGGCCTGGTCGCCACCATCAAGCAGGCGAAGGAGATGGTGGAGATGCAGCGTCCCGAGGTGTGGGACGTGCTCGAGGAGGTGATCCGCGAGCACCCGGTGTTGCTGAACCGCGCGCCGACGCTCCATCGGCTCGGGATCCAGGCGTTCGAGCCGGTGCTCGTGGAAGGCAAGGCCATCCGCATCCACCCGCTCGTCTGCACGGCGTTCAACGCCGACTTCGACGGCGACCAGATGGCGGTGCACATCCCGCTGTCGCCCGAGGCGCAGATCGAGGCGTCGGTGCTGATGCTCTCGAGCAACAACATCCTGTCGCCGGCGCACGGCGCGCCCATCGCGATTCCGTCGCAGGACATCGTCCTCGGCTGCTACTACCTGACCAAGGCGAAGAGCGGCGCGAAGGGCGAGGGTCGGGCGTTCGGCAGCGGCGAGGACGTCATGCTGGCGCTCGAGGCGGGCGAAGTCGAGACGCTGTCGCCCATCCGCCTGCGTTTCACCGGCCACCTGCAGGACCTGACCGCCGCACGCGACGACCAGGACGTGCTGCACACGGAAGTGCAGCCGGTGGAGCACAAGATCATCAACACGACGGTCGGCCGCGTCATCCTGAACGAGGCGCTGCCGGCCGAGATGCCCTACGTCAACGGCCTCCTGAAGAAGAAGGGGCTGCAGCAGCTCGTCCAGAGCTGCTACCTGCGGTTCGGGCTCGAGAAGACGGTCGAGATGCTCGACTCGCTGAAGAACCTCGGCTTCGCCTACGCGACGCGGTCGGGGCTGTCGATCGGCATCGACGACCTGATCATCCCGAAGGAGAAGGCGCAGCTCGTCGAAAAGGCGCGCGACGAGGTCATCAAGGTCGAGTCGCAGTACCTCGAGGGCGCCATCACCAACGGCGAGCGCTACAACAAGGTGATCGCCATCTGGTCGGAGGCGACCGAGGAGATCGCCAACGCGATGTTCACCGAGATGGAGGCCATCGACCGTGAAGGCCGCCAGTTCAACCCGGTGTACGTCATGGCCGACTCCGGCGCCCGCGGTTCGAAGCAGCAGATCCGCCAGCTCGCGGGCATGCGCGGCCTGATGGCCAAACCCTCGGGCGAGATCATCGAGACGCCAATCACGGCGAACTTCCGCGAGGGTCTCGCCGTGATGGAGTACTTCATTTCGACGCACGGCGCGCGCAAGGGCCTCGCCGACACGGCGCTCAAGACCGCCGACTCGGGTTACCTCACGCGGCGTCTCGTCGACGTGGCGCAGGACGTCATCATCCAGGAGCCGGACTGCGGCACCCTCGACGGCATCGAGGCCCGGGCGATCGTGGAGTCGGGCGAGATCATCGAGCCGCTGCGCGACCGCATCATCGGCCGCGTGACGCTTGAGAAGATCACCGACCCGTTCACCGGCGACACGATCATCGACGTCAACGACGAGATCAACGAGGACAAGGCCTCGGCGATCCAGGACGCCGGCATCGAGAAGGTGAAGATCCGCTCGGTGCTGACCTGCGCCAGCCGTCGCGGCGTCTGCGCCAAGTGCTACGGGCGCGACCTCGCGACCGGCAAGATGGTCGAGCTCGGCCAGGCGGTCGGGGTCATCGCGGCCCAGTCGATCGGCGAGCCGGGCACGCAGCTGACGATGCGCACGTTCCACATCGGCGGCACGGCGTCGCGCGTCTCCGAGCAGTCGACGCTCGAGGCGCGCAATGCCGGTACGGTGCGGTTCCAGGGCATGCAGGTCGTCCAGGCCAAGGACGGCAACCTGGTCGTCATGAACCGGAGCGGCTCGCTCGTCGTGCAGGACGCGAAGGGGCGCGACCGCGAGCGCTACCCGATCGTCTACGGCGCGCGGCTGCGCGTGAAGGACGGACAGCAGGTCGAGCAGGGACAGGTCCTCGTCGAGTGGGATCCGTACACCTTCTCCATCCTGACCGAGGAGCCCGGTCAGGTGCGCTTCAAGGACATCCTCGAGGGCATCACCGTCCACGAGGAAGTCGACGAGGTCACCGGCCTCTCGCGCCTCATCATCGTCGACTCGCCGGACGAGAAGAAGCAGCCGGCGGTCGAGATCAAGGGGAAGGACGGGAAGGTCAACCGCAAATACCACATGCCGTCGCACGCGCACCTCATGGTGCAGGACGGCGAGATGGTGTCGGCGGGCGACATCCTCGCCAAGATCCCGCGCGAGACCACGAAGACCAAGGACATCACGGGCGGTCTGCCGCGCGTGGTCGAGCTCTTCGAGGCGCGCAAGCCGCGCGAAACGGCCGTCATCTCCGAAATCGACGGCGTCGTCAAGCACGGCGGCATCGTGAAGGGGCAGCGGAAGATCATCATCGTCCCCGACGAGCCGGGCGCCGAGCCGCGCGAGTACGCGCTGCCGCGCGGCGTGCACGTGAACGTCCAGGAGGGCGAGCGCGTCCGCGCGGGCGAGCCACTGATGGACGGTCCGAGCAACCCGCACGACATCCTGAACGTCCTCGGCGAGAAGGCGCTGCAGGGCTACCTGGTGAACGAAATCCAGGAGGTCTACCGGCTGCAGGGCGTGAACATCAACGACAAGCACATCGAGACCATCGCGCGGCAGATGATGCGCTGGGTCAAGATCGAGGACGTCGGCGACACCGAGTTCCTCGTCGACGAGCAGGTGGACAAGTTCCGCTTCCTCGAAGAGAACGAGCGCATCATCGTCGACGGCGGACGTCCGGCGCAGGGCCGGCCGCTCCTGCTCGGCATCACCAAGGCGTCGCTCTCGACCGACTCGTTCATCTCGGCGGCCTCCTTCCAGGAGACGACGCGCGTGCTGACCGAGGCGTCGATCTCCGGCAAGGTCGATCACCTGCGCGGCCTGAAGGAGAACGTCACGATGGGCCGGTTGATTCCGGCGGGGACGGGCTTCGAGTACTACCGGCACGTCCAGATTCCGCCGGACGAGCCGCCGCCGCCGCCGCCGCCGGTCCAGCCGACCGATGAGGAGCTGGACCTCGAGCGCGACATGGAGTACTTCGTCGAGCCCGAGGAGGCGCTCGGTCCGCGGAGCGGCGAGGGGGAGTAGGACGGTCGGACAGGACTGCGATTCACGATTTCAGATTGCAGAGTGCAGAGTGGGGCGGCGGTCGAAAGACGCGCCGCCCTTTTTGTCTATCGATCGGATCTTCGCGAAGTTCCGATCGGCGGCGCATGCGCCGGACCTGCACCGGAAATCCCGCGCAGGCGCTCCAGTCCGCTGCCGGATTCCCGGCAGACGACCGCCCGGCCAGCCCTGCCTCGACACAGCCAGCACGATTTTGCCGCCGTTCTCGCGCGATTCCGGAGCTGCGCCAACGGATCCTGATGGCATATCGGTTGCTCTCCCAGCATGTCGACTTCTCGGACCCACAGGAGAGGGAAAGCATGATCAAGAAAGTGATCGTCGCCGTGGTCGGCCTGCTGCTCGCGCTGCCGCTGGTGGCCTCCGCCCAGCAGAGCACCCCGAACAGCCCCAAGCGGGTACTGAACGTCACCGAGCAAATCGTCGTCGGCAACAAGACGATCGAGCCGGGCCAGTACGCCTTCCAGTGTGTCATGATCGACGGGGTCGAGTACCTCCGCGTGACCTCCGGAAACAAGACGGAGATCGCACGCGTGCCCTGCAAGCCGTCGTCGCTCGCATCGAAGGCGGAGGTGTCGTTGTATCAGACGGTGCCGGGACCGAACGGCACCAGAGTCCTGCAGTCCGTGCAGCTGAAGGGCGACTCGGCGGCGCACGTCGTCGTGCAGTCGGCCAGCTGAGAGCCACCAGCCCTCGAAGATCTGGCAGGGCGGATCCTTTCGGACCCGCCCTTTTCTTTGTACCTGTTCTTTGTGTATCCGAGGAGGACTGCCGCCGGGAAACCGCGGGTTCGGGGGCGCGGAGTATGATCCGGGTCGTGACGCCACAGAGAGAGGCGGTGCGCCCGGATACCGCGGAGATGGTGATGGCGGCGTGGCGGACGAACGACCGGGTCATGACGGAGCTCGTTCGCCAGCTCCCGCCGGCGCTCTGGGAGATCGAGGTTCCGAGCGTGCCGCGCCGTACGATCCGCGCGATCGTGGCCCAGGTGCACAACTCGCGGTGCAGCTGGGTGAGGACGCTCGGCCGCGAGCACGGGTTGATCGCTCCCGATCACGTCGACCCTCGCCGTGTCGCGCGCCGCGAGCTCGTCGCCGCCCTGAAGCAAAGCGGCGCGGGCATCGAGGCAATCCTCAGCCTGGGTCTGTCGAACGGCTGGCAGGTGCCGCCGTCGAAGGGGTACGTCTGGCGCAACTTGTCGCTGGACGTCGCCCACGTGCTGACGTATTTCGTCGGGCACGAGGCGCATCACCGCGGGCAGATCGTCATGGTCTCGCGCCAGACCGGGCATCGGCTGCCGCCCTCCACCGTCAACCGGCTGTGGTGGTGGCGCTGACACCTGCTGAATGGGCGCCGTGACCCGTCCGCGCACGAGGCGACGACGCCGGCGTCCGCGCGCCGAGCCCCTGTCCGCGGCCGAGGCCCGCCGGCTCGCCCTCGGTGCGCTCGGATTGGGCGCGCCGCGGCCCGCACGCCCCGGCACGGCGCACGTGCGCGCGACAGCGAAGCGGCTCGGCGCGATACAGATCGACTCGGTCAACGTCCTGGCGCGGGCGCACTATCTGCCCACGTTCTCCCGATACGGCCCCTATCCGACGGCCGCGCTCGACGACCTCGTCCACCGGCGCCGGGAGCTCTTCGAGTACTGGGGCCACGCCGCGTGCTTCCTGCCGATCGAGCTGAACCCGCTGATGCGCTGGCGGATGGAGGGGCAACGCGAGCGGTGGGCGCACCTCGGGAAGAAGGACCGCGACTTCATCGAAGCGGTCTACCGCGAGGTCGCCGAACGAGGTCCGATTGCGGCCGGCGACCTCTCGATCGGCGGCAAGAGCACCGGGCCCTGGTGGGGCTGGTCGGACGGCAAGTGGGCGGTCGAGGGGCTGTTTCGACAGGGGCGTGTCGCCGTCGCCGGCCGCAGGAACTTCGAGCGGCTCTACGACCTGGCCGAGCGCGTACTGCCGGCCGAAATTCTCGGCGCGCGGGCCGTAGCGCCTGCCGAGGCGAAGAAGGACCTGCTCGTCCGCGCCGCGCGGGCGATGGGCGTCGGCACCGCGAAGGACATCGCCCGCTACTTCCAGATCGACTCGACGTGGGACCGCCCGCGGCTCAACGGACGGGCCGCGCCGGCGACGGTGCATCGTCTGTTCGACGAGCTGATCGAGGAAGGACGGCTCGACCGCGTGCGCATCGAAGGCTGGGCGTCCGACGCCCTGATGGCGCCTGAGGCTCGCATCCCGGCGGCCATCGACGCACGTGCCGTCGTCTCGCCGTTCGATCCCGTCCTGTGGGAGCGCGCCTGGACGAGGGCCGTCCTCGGATTTTCGTACCAGATCGAGATCTACGTCCCGGCGGCACGGCGGATCCACGGCTACTACGTGCTGCCGTTTCTGATGGGCGATCGGTTCGCGGCGCGCGTCGACCTCAAGGCGGAGCGCCAGACATCCACGCTGATCGTGCACGCGGCCTATCTGGAGCCGCGGTTCGAGCGTGCCGCTGTGGCTGCCGCGCTGGCGCACGAGCTCCGATTGATGGCCGGGTGGCTTTCGCTCGAGTCGTTCGCCGTCCGTCCCAAAGGCGACCTGGCGAACGCCCTCGCACGCGAACTCGGCCGGCACAGACGCCGAAGCGGGCCGGTTCGCCAAGTGGCGCGAAGCTGCCCGCCCCGATGCTGATCCCGTCGCAGGCGCCGTTGATCTACACTGACCCGGTGCGGAGGCTGACGGCTCACGACATCGGCATCGGCTTTCCCACGAGCCGCACGGGGTGCGTGCGATGATTCGGAAGCTCGCGTCAGGAAAGTACCGCCTCTATTCTCGAAAGAAGGATCCGAAGACGGGCAGGCGGCGAAACCTCGGCACGTTCAACTCACGGGCTGCTGCAGAGAAGCACGAGCGCGCGGTTCAGTTTTTCAAGCGGCGGTAGGGGCGCTTGCATCGACATGACGAAGCGTGACGAATCGAAGGAGCCCGTGACGGTGCTCGAGACCGGCGATCCGGCGCTCCTGGCCGTCGCCAAGTCCCTGCTCGAGGACGCCGGGATCCCGTTCTTCGCCAAGGGCGAGGCCACGCAGGACCTGTTCGGTGTCGGCCGCCTCGGGACCGGCTTCAGCCCGATCGTGGGACCCGTCGAGCTGCAGGTGTCCGCCGACGATGCGCCGGAGGCGCAGGCGCGCCTGATCGACCTGATCCGGCAGGCGGACGACGCGGGCTAGCCTGCCGGGAGCCGAAGGGGGGATGCGTCCGTGGCAGCGGTACAGGTCCGGTACATCGTTCATGACGTAGGCGTCGCGATCGACTTCTATACGAAGGCGCTCGGTTTCACGCTCGTGACGCACCCGGCGCCTCCCTTCGCGATGCTCTCCCGGGGCGGCCTCCGCCTCGTGCTGAGTGCGCCGAACCCGTCGGCCGGAGGCGGCCAGTCCATGCCGGACGGCACGAAGCAGGAGCCGGGCGGATGGAATCGCTTCGCGATTGAGGTCGACGATCTCGCGGCGACGGTGGAGGCTCTGCTGACGTCCGGCGCTCGCTTCCGCAACGCCATCGTCACGGGCGTGGGCGGCCGGCAGATCATCGTCGAGGATCCCTCCGGCAATCCGATCGAGCTCTTCGAACCGACCATTCCCGAAGCACGGCTCGACAGGGCCACCTGACCTCGTCTCTCATGAAGGTTCTCGTCACCGGCAGCAGCGGCCATCTCGGCGAGGCCCTCGTCCGCACGCTCGAGCGCACCGCGCACCAGGTCGCGGGCCTCGACCTCGTGCCGTCGCCCTACACCACCCACGTCGGCTCGATCGTCGATCGCGCCTTCGTGAAGGAATGCATGGCGGGCGTCGACGCCGTCCTCCATGCGGCGACGCTGCACAAGCCCCACGTCGCGACGGAGCCGAGGCGTGATTTCGTCGACACGAACGTCACGGGCACGCTCCACCTGCTCGAGGAAGCCGCCGCGGTCGGCGCGGGCGCCTTCATCTTCACGAGCACGACGAGCGCGTTCGGTCGCGCCCTGACGCCTCCGCCGGGGGCGCCCGCCGTCTGGGTGACCGAGGACCTGCGCTCCCTTCCCAGGAACATCTACGGCGTGACGAAGGCGGCGGCCGAGGATCTCTGCGAACTCTTCTACCGCCTCCACGGGTTCGCCTGTGTGATCCTGCGCACGTCGCGGTTCTTTCCGGAGCCCGACGACGAGTCGGCCGTTCGCCAGGCGTACGAGGACGGCAACGTCAAGGCGAACGAGTACCTGTACAGGCGGGTGGACATCCAGGATGTCGTGGATGCCCACCTGCTCGCGCTCGACAAGGCGGCGTCGATCGGATTCGGGCGATACATCGTCAGCGCCACGACGCCGTTCGGGCCCGGCGACCTGACGGAGCTGCGTGGCGGCGCGGCGGGCCTCGTCTCGAGGCTCGTTCCCGAGTACGGGCCGGAGTACGCCCGTCGCGGATGGCGGATGTTTCCGGCGATCGACCGTGTCTACGTCAACGCGCGCGCGCGGCAGGAGCTCGGGTGGCGCCCGCAATACGACTTCCGCAGAGTCATCGAGCGCCTGCAGGCCGGTGAAGACCCCAGGAGCCCGCTCGCGCGGACGGTCGGATTCAAGGGCTACGATCGTGGAGGTCGCGAAGCCGCGAGTGCCGGCGACGCCGATCGGTAGCAGGCGGCGCCTCCGTGTGCTCAGACCGGCCTCCCCCGTGTTCAGAGGGCCGGTCGGCCACCTCGGTCCGGCGGCCATGGACGCAGTCGAGCCGGAAAGGGTCACTCGCATGTCGGGCCATTCGGACGAGCCCTTTCGCATCCGGGCCGTGGAACGCGGCGATGCCGCCATGGTGGCGCGTCATCGCGCGGCGATGTTCGCGGACATGGGCGTCGTCGCGCCGCCGCTGGTGGATCAGTTGGTCGAGATGACGACGGCCTACCTCGCGCAGGCCATTCCGCGCGGCGAGTACGTCGGATGGCTGGCCGCCCCGCACGCCGAGGCCGGGACCATCGTGGCCGGAGCCGGTGTGCAGGTGAGGCAGACCCTGCCGTTCCCGCGGCAGTGGCCCGACGGCCGCGCCGACATTGCCGGCGGCCACCAGGGCCTCGCCATCAACGTTTACACCCATCCCGGCTACCGCCGCCGGGGCGCGGCGCGAGCGTTGATGCACGAGATGCTGGCGTGGGCGCGCCGCGCCGGTCTCGAGAGCCTCGTCCTCCATGCCGCTCCGGACGGGCGCGCCCTCTACGAAGCGCTCGGATTCGTCGACACCAACGAGATGCGCTTTGCCGGCGATCTGCGGACGTGGGAGCTGCCGGAGGCGGCACGGTGACTCGCATCTGCCGCGACCTGAGAGGACAATAGGTCAGCAGGGAGGCACCCAGATTGCCCGCGCGGCGCTAGGGGCCGCTGCGCGTTGCGGACCAGGGATGCGCGTCGCCGCCGCTTGTCGCCTTGCCTTCAATTGCGTTGCCGCGGACCTGTCCTTCGTACAGGATGCCGTTCTCGTTGAGGACGATGTCGGCGCCCCGGAGCTTGCCGCTGATCGGCGTCGATTCGCCGCCCGGGCCCGTAACCGTCCCGTCGATCATCTGGAATCGCTGTCGCAGCGTGAACGTGCGTCCGCCGCTTCGCCAGGTCCCCTCGACCCTGGCCGGCACAATCCACAGCAGCGCCGTGCACCAGGTCTCGCAGCCCTCCTGGACGGTCACCCGGTCGTCGGCCGACCAGTCCTCCATGGCGAAGCTGTTGGAGACCACGCGCGTCCCGGGTTTGAGCGCCAGAAGGCGCGGCCGCAGCTTCAGGTTGAGTTCCGGCAGGAGGAACATCGTGATCACCGTCGCCGACGACAGGTCGGCGTCGAACAGGTCCCCCTGCACGAAGGTGGCGTTGGCGACGTGCTCCTGCTCGGCCCGGCGGCGCGACAGCTCGACCATGTCGCCTTCGTACTCGATGCCGAGCGTGCGCGCGCCGCGCTTCGCGGCGGCGATCACCGTTCTCCCGTCGCCGGACCCGAGGTCGATGACGTAGTCGTCGGGCGTGACGTGGGCGAGGTCGAGCATCTTCTCCACCAACGTCTCGGCTGTCGGCACCCAGACGACGTCCTTGCCCGGCTGGCCGACATGCGGCTCGACCGGCCGCTGTGTCACCTGCGCGGGCGTGACGCCGACGGTCATCAGGACGACGAGTGCCGCGGTGGTTCCTCGACGGACGTCCTGGGTGTTCATGGCCTCCCTCGATGAGCGGTTTCCTCGTCCCCAAATCCGTCCGGGACGTGGTCGTCTCGCGCGATTGTCGCTCAACTCCCGCGCGATCTCCAGGCAGGCGTGCCATGAGCTTGCAGGTTTCGGCCGTCCAGCCGAGCTGGGAAAGGCGGCGTTGGCAGCGGCGGTCCGGCGATGACATGATGAGCCTCCGTGGTGACTGCAGACGCGTCCTCGCCGGCGTCCAGAAGACCCGGCCTCGCCGCCAGCGCGCGATTTGACGTGCGGCCTCGGTAGTGCCGGCGACGCGCATGTACAGCCGCGCGCCGGTCACCATCGTGAACGTCGGCTATCACTCCACGAACTTCTGGGTCGTGAGCGCCGGGACGGCCCGTCTCCTCGTCGACCTCGGATGGCCCGGCACGATGGGAACGATGCGCGCAAACCTCCAGCGGATGGGCGTGCCGCTCGGCGAGATCCGCTACGGCCTGGCGACCCACTATCACCCGGACCATGCCGGACTGGCAGAGGAGCTGAAGCGGGCCGGATACCGCTGCTCGTCATCGACGTGCAAATGAGCGCCAGTCAGCAGCTCGCCGCCCTGGTGAAGCCGCGCGACGGGTTCGTCGAGATCGCCGTTCAGGGCAACGTGGTCGTGTCGACGGCGGACAGCCGCGCGGCGCTCGAGCGCATCGGTCTCTCGGGGGAGATTCTCCATACTCCGGGGCACTCCGAGGACAGCGTGTCGCTGCTGCTCGACGATGGATCCGTCTTCACCGGAGATCTGACGGCACCAGCGATCGCGGCCGGCGAGGAAAGGGAGGTGGCGCGCGCGAGCTGGGACCTGCTGCGGCGGCGCGGGGCCGCGACCGTCTATCCTGGGCACGGCGCGCCCGGACCGCTCCGCTTGCCGTGGGCGGGCTGAACACGCGGAAGCCCGGTGCGGCTCCTGGCCGACCTCGTCGTTCTCGCGCATGCAGCCTTCGTCCTGTTTGCCGTGCTCGGCGGCCTGCTGGCGCTCTGGTGGCGGTGGATGCCGTGGCTGCACCTGCCTGCGGCCGCCTGGGCGGCCTACGTCGAAGTGGCCGACCGGATCTGTCCGCTGACGCCGCTGGAGAACCGGCTGCGCGCAGCGGCCGGCGCAGCGGCGTTCAGCGGCGACTTCGTCGAGCATTACCTCCTTCCGGTTCTGTATCCATCGATCCTCACCCGGCACCTCCAACTGGTTCTCGCAGCCATCGTGGTCTGCCTCAATGGCGCGATCTACACGGCGGTCTGGCGCCGTCGCAGCCGGTCTCGCGAGTGAGCACGGACGCGAATGGCCGAGTGCCCGGGCTATGCCGCCAGCGTTCGGGAGCGGCCGTCGGGGCGAGTCGATCCGGGCGTGCAGGGCGTCGCGGCCGGTGCTACCCTGATGAATTGCTGGAGGCCTCATGTCCAGGAAGATTCTGATGCTGGTCGGCGACGACGTGGAAGACTACCAAGCAAACATCGTGACGGCTCCGGCGTGGCCGGCTCACTCCTCCTGGATCGCGCCGTTCCTCGTCGTGCTCGGCACGCGGATCGAGCACGCCTCGCTCGCCTCCGTGTAGGACGCGGGTCCATGTGCCGTAACATCAAGACGCTCTTCAACTTCGATCCGCCGGCGACCGCCGAGGAGATCCGCGCGTCGGCCCTGCAGTTCGTGCGCAAGGTGAGCGGCGTCACCCGCCCGTCGCGTGCGAACGGAGCGGCGTTCGATCTGGCCGTCGACGAAGTGACCGCGGCCGCCTCGCGGCTGATCGAGTCGCTGACGACCGGCGCGCCGCCGCGCAACCGGGAGGCGGAGGCGCGCAAGGCGAAAGCGCGGGCCGTCCGACGGTTCGCCCAGGCTGGTTGACCCGCGCCGGGCGCCTCGCGCCCGTGACGCCCTCGATCGGGAGGTGTGCCCTTGAATCATGTCTACAAGACGGTCGAACTGGTCGGCTCCTCCAGCACGGGAACCGACGACGCCATCCGGAACGCGATTGCGAAGGCCGCGAAGACGATCCGCAACCTCCGCTGGTTCCAGGTGGTCGAGACGCGCGGCCACGTCGACAACGGCCAGGTCGCGCACTGGCAGGTGACGATCAAGATCGGCTTTACGCTCGAGGACGAGGCGTCGGTGGAGGCCTGATGGCGGTCGGCGCCGGTCCCGCGGCCCAAATCGCCGCCGCCGCGGGAACGCCGTGACATCGCGATCGAGGATCCCCTGGATATGACACAATCCACCGTCATGAGGCAGCTCGCATTCGCCATCCTCGCCGCCGCGTGCGCGTCGTGCGCCACACAGGCGACCACAGGGGCCTCCAGCCCACAGGCCGCCGCCTGGGAGCGCCGAGCGCAGGACGTCGACATCGTACGTGACGACTGGGGCATCGCGCACGTTCACGGCAAGACCGACGCGGACGCCGTGTTCGGTATGATCTACGCGCAGGCGGAGGACGACTTCAACCGCGTCGAGACCAACTATCTCCTCTCGCTGGGTCGTCTTGCCGAAGCCGAGGGCGCGGGGGAGATCTACCGCGACCTGCGGATGAAGCTGTTCATCGATCCGGACGACCTGAAGGCGAAGTACCAGCAGAGCCCGGACTGGCTCAAGAGCCTGATGGACGCCTGGGCCGACGGCCTGAACTTCTACCTGTACAAGCATACGGACGTGAAGCCGAGGGTCATCACCCGCTTCGAGCCATGGATGGCGCTTTCGTTCACCGAGGGCAGCATCGGCGGCGACATCGAGCGCGTGAACCTGAAGGATCTCGAGGCCTTTTACGGACGTGCGCCCGCGCAGACGGCCCGTGCGAGCGAGCGCGTTGGGGAGGCCGGCGGGGACGAGTTCGCCCCGGGGAGCGAACGAGCGATCGCGAGTGAGCCGCGAGAGCGGAGCGGGGAGCGAGGGGCCCCCGCGAGCGAGCGCGTTGGGGGGGCCGGCGGGGACGAAGTCCCCCCGGTTGAGATCGAGCCGACCGGCTCGAACGGCATCGCGATCGGCCCCTCGGACTCGGCGTCCCACCATGCGCTCCTGTGGATCAACCCCCATACCTCGTTCTTCTTCCGGTCCGAGCTGCAGATGGCGAGCGACGAAGGCCTGGATGCCTACGGCGCCGTGACCTGGGGACAGATCTTCGTCTACCAGGGTTTCAACGAGCGGGCCGGATGGATGCATACGTCGAGCGGCGTCGACAACATCGACGAGTTCCTGGAGACGGTCACGAAGAAGGGCGACGGGTACGTCTACAAGTCCGGCGGGGAGGAGCGTCCCGTCAGGCAGAAGCCGATCACGGTGCCTTACAGGACCGCGAGCGGAATGGAGCACAGAACCTTCACGGCATTTTTCACCGGGCATGGTCCTGTTGTCCGCGAACAGGATGGCAGGTGGGTGAGCATCAGCCTGATGCAGGACCCGATTCACGCGCTCATCCAGTCGTACTCCCGGACCAAGGCGCACGACCTGAAATCCTTCCGCCAGGCCATGGAGCTTCACACCAACTCGTCCAACAACACCGTGTTCGCCGATGCCGACGGCGACATCGCGTACTTCCACTCGAACTTCATTCCGAAGCGGGACGCGCGTTTCGACTGGACCAGGCCCGTGGACGGGAGCGATCCGGCCACCGACTGGCACGGCGTGCTGTCGATTGACGAGACGCCGAACGTGATCAACCCGCCCAACGGATGGCTCTACAATTCCAATAACTGGCCCTGGTCGGCGGCCGGCCCGAACAGTCCCAGGCGCGCGGACTTTCCCGTGTACGTGGAGCGGGGAACCGAGGAGACGCCCCGCGGCTACCACGCCCTGCGGGTGCTCGGCTCCGGAAAGAACTTCACGCCGGACTCGCTGACCGCCGCGGCCTTCGACAGCTTCCTGCCGGCGTTCGATCGCCTGCTGCCACCGCTTTTCGCGGCGTACGATTGGCTGGCCGCCGCCAGTCCGCTCAAGGCGAGGCTGAAGGAGCCGATTGCGCTGCTCCGCGGCTGGGACCGCCGGTGGGGCGTGAGGTCGGTGCCGACTTCGCTCGCGGTCTTCTGGGGCGAGGCGGCGGGCCGGGCCGTCGCGGCCGAAGCGCGGGCGGCCGGGATGCCGGCCGACGACTACACGGCCACGAAGGCGACGCCGGACGAACTCCTTCAGGCGCTGGCCGCCGCATCCGACAAGCTCGCGAGCGACTTCGGGAGTTGGAAGACGCCGTGGGGCGACATCAACCGCTTCCAGCGCATCAACGACAACATCGCCCCTTCGTTCGACGATGCGAAGCCGAGCATCCCCGTCGGGTTCACATCGTCGCGGTGGGGCTCGCTTGCCTCGTTCGGCGCGCGCGCGTACGACAACACGAAGAAGTGGTACGGCACGAGCGGGAACAGCTTCGTCGCCGTCGTCGAATTCGGCGACAGGGTCGCGGCGAAGGCGGTCACGGCGGGCGGCGAGAGCGGCCACCCTTCGTCGCGGCACTTCAACGACGAAGCGGAGCGCTATGCGACCGGCAATCTGCGCGAGGTGTACTACTACCCGGAGCAGTTGAAGGGCCACACGGAACGGTCCTATCATCCCGGCTCCTGAGGCGATACGCGAGGCGCCAGCCAGCCGTGGCTCTGCCGTTCACGCACGCGTCGTTCCTGGATCTCTTCGGCGCCTACAACCGGGCGCTCTGGCCGGCCGTCCTGGCGCTCTGGATCGCCACCCTCGCCGTCGTGCAGCGCTGGATCCGCAAGCGCGACTGGACCGGCCGCGTCATGCTGTCGCTGCTGGCGGTGCACTGGGCCTGGTCGGGCGTCGTCTACCACTGGATGTTCTTCCGGCGCATCAACCCGGCGGCCGCGTTCTTCGGCGGCGCGTTCGTGCTGGAGGCGTTTCTTCTCGGGTGGCTTGCGGTGACGTCGCCCGTTCGAATCGCGATCGACCGATCGCCGCGACGCATCGCGGGAATCGCGCTGGTGCTCTACGCGGTGGCCTATCCGCTGGTAGGTCTCGCGACCGGCCTCAGCTACCCGCGCATGCCGGTCTTTGCCGTGCCGTGCCCGACGACGATCCTGACGGCGGGCGTGCTGCTGTCGACGTCGGTCCCGACGCCTGCGGCGAACGTCGTGCCGATTGTCTGGGCGGGAATCGGCGGCTCTGCCGCGTTTGTCCTCGGCATCCGGGCCGACTTCGCTCTCGCTGTCGCCGGCGGGCTGCTGGCGTTCGAGACGCTCGCCCCGCGGGCGCTCGGTCGGGACGGTGGACCGGCATGACCGCCAGCGACTTCCGTCGCATCGCGCTCGGCATGCTTGGAGCCTCCGAAGGGGCGCACATGGGCCATCCTGACTTCCGGCTCGGCGGCCGCATCTTCGCGACGATCCACCCCGGGAACGCCCACGGCATGGTCAAGCTGACGCCGGACGATCAGCAGCGATTCGTGCGCGAACATCCCCGCAGTTTTGCGCCCGAGGCCGGTGCCTGGGGACGTCAAGGCTGCACCCGCGTCCAGTTTTCGCATCTGGAGGAAGACACGCTCGGCGAAGCCATGACGTTGGCGTGGCGGCTCGCCAGGGACGCGGGTCCGCCGCGCCGATCGAGCAGGAGGCCAAGGTGAGGGTCTTCCAGTCGGCGCCGGGCGCCTGACGTGCGCACGACGACCGTCTCGGAGCGGATCGAGACGGACCGGCTCGTCCTGCGGAGACCCGTGGACGCCGACGCAGAGCCGGTGTTTTCCCGCTACTCGAGCGATCCCGAGGTGACGCGGTATCTCGGGTGGCCGCGGCACCAGACCGTTCAGGGCGCGCGCGGGTTCATCGCCTACAGCGACCGCGAGTGGGCCCTTTGGCCGGCCGGGCCGTTCCTGATCGAATCGCGCGACACGGGCCGCCTGCTCGGCGGGACCGGCCTGGCCTTCGAGACGCCGTTCCGCGCCGCGACGGGGTACGTGCTCGCCAAGGACGCGTGGGGACGCGGCTACGCGACCGAGGCGCTCGGCGCCATGGTCGCGCTGGCCGATGCCGTCGGCGTCAAGCGCCTCCAGGCCCTGTGTCACCCCGGGCACCCGGCGTCGGCCCGCGTCCTCGAGAAGGGCGGGTTCGTCTGCGAAGGCCGGCTGCGCCGGTACGCCGAGTTCCCCAACCTTCGAGAAGGCGGGCTGGACGACGTGCTGTGCTTTGCGCGGGTGTTCGATTGACCGATTCTGGAGTCTCGCAGAGACGTCTGATCAACCGTCCGCCAGGATGCGCGTCAGGCGATCGGCCAGGGCGCGGCTTTCGGCATCGGCTGTGACGATGTGGATCGCTCCGGGGCCGGTCACGCCCAGGCCGAGCTCCACGGCCCGCGCGATCTGTTCCTGCTCGAAGATCCCGCGGCCCATGATGGCGCGATTCGATCCGAGCGACTTGAGCATCGCGAGGCCGACGGCGTCCACCGCCACACGGTCGTCACCGGCAATCATCACGTGGCCCGCCTTCAGCTCGCCGCGCGACGGCCCACCGTCGGTGAACGCGGCGACGCCGTCGAGGACGATCAGGTTCGGGCGGTAGCCGGTATTGAGCTCGGCGATCATCCGCCGCATGTCGGGCGAGGCGTGCAGCGTCCGACGGATGGGCTTCGGCGTCAGACCGACCGAGAGCTTCAACGACATGGTGAACACGCCCCCGGCGCCGTGGGTCTTCAGGCAGCAGGTCGACACCGTGTACTCGGAGTCGACGACGACCCTCGGCAGGTGAAAACCCTCCGGCCAGTGCGTGCCTGCCGCGGCAAAGGGCACCCACTCCCGGTCCGCCAGCCGCTCGACGTCGACGATGTCGAAACGGAGGTCGCGCGCGAGATCGAAGATGCCCTTCTTCTCCATGACGCCGCGGGTCTCGGGCGGTCCGCTGGACTCGGCCAGGGTGATGCTGCGCGCGTCTCGCTCGTGGATCTCGGCGACCAGCTGCGCCAGCGTGTCGGGATGGGTAGAAGCCGGCGCGTCGTCGGCCGAGTTGAAGTTCGGCTTCAGCACGACCCGTCGTCCCGCCAGGCCGCGGATGTCGAGCAGTTTCAGCGCTTGGGACACGCCGCGCCGACGATCGGGAGTGCGTACGAGCGCAACGCGGCTCGGACGTCGGGACAGCACGGCTGCCAGGCCATCGGCGCCGAGGAGCGGCGCGAGCGCCAGCCCCGCCGATACCGATCGGACGAATTCGCGTCGGTCGACGAGTGGGGCCACGGTCGCCTCCTTGGGAATCGTGCGCGAGATGGCGCCGATGCAAGAACTGCCGCAGGGAAGACCCCGCGGTTTCCGGGCCGCCGGACGCCCGCTCCGCCGGAATGCCGTCAAAGGGCGGATGTATGATGGCGGGGGAGGAGCCGCATGACTGGTCGCGTCCGCCGCGTCGCGCTGGGCCCGCTCGCCATCGTCGCCGCTGCCGTCGCCGTCTCCATCGGGGCACTTCGCGCCCTGCGGGCGCAGGAGAACCCGGCCGATCGGTTCGACGTCCGGGACGTGATGATCCCGGCCCGCGACGGCGTTCGCCTGCACGCGAAGATCTTCACGCCGAAGGGGCAGACCGCCCCGTTGCCGTTCATCCTCTCGCGCACCCCGTACGGCGTGGAGAGTGCCGCGAACAAGTTCACCACGTACCTGAAGGCGCTGGCCGGGGAAGGCTACATCTTCGTGTTCGAGGACATCCGCGGCAAGTTCGGCTCGGAGGGCACCTTCGTGATGCAGCGCCCGGCCCGCGCGGCGGGGGATACCAGGTCAATCGACGAAGGCACGGACACCTATGACACGATCGATTGGCTCCTGAAGAACGGGGGACGCAACAACGGCCGCGTCGGCATGCTGGGTATCTCGTACGACGGGTGGACGACGATCATGGGCGCGCTCGAGCCGCATCCCGCGCTCAAGGCGATTTCGCCCCAGGCCTCGCCGGCTGACATGTGGCTGGGCGACGACTTCCACCATAACGGCGCGTTCCGGCTCAGCTACGGCTTCGAGTACGCGGCGATGATGGAGAGCGGAAAGGACGTGGAGCAGTTCGTCTTCGATCGTCACGACACCTACGACTGGTACCTGAGCCTCGGTCCGCTGGCGAACGTGAACCGGAGGTACCTGCACGAGAAGATTCCGACCTGGAACGACTACGTCGCGCATCCCGACTATGACGCGTTCTGGAAGCGCCAGACGATGGTCCCGCACATCGGCGACGTGAAGGTGCCGACGCTGAACGTCGCAGGCTGGTGGGATCAGGAGGATTTCTACGGACCCATCCGCATCTACGATGCGCTGGAGGCGCACGACTCGAAGCACCTCAACTACCTGGTGGTCGGCCCCTGGAATCACGGCGGCTGGTCGCGAGGCGCCGGTGACAGCCTCGGGGCCATCCCGTTCGGCAGCGCGACCGCCGAGTACTTCCGGGACCACGTCCAGGCGCCCTGGTTCGCGCACTTCCTGAAGGACACGGGCACGCTCGACCTGCCGGAGGCGCTGACCTTCGAGGCCGGCTCGAACCGATGGGTGCGGTGGGATGCGTGGCCGCCCGCGGCCAGAACCGAGGCGCGGCCCCTGTACCTCGGCCCGGATCACACGTTGTCCTTTCAGAAGCCGGACGCGTCCGGACCGCGGGCCTTCGACAGCTACGTCTCCGATCCGGCTCATCCCGTTCCGTACCGCCATCGTCCGATCCAGCCGACATACTTTCCTGGCGGATCGAAATGGTCGACGTGGCTGGTCGAGGATCAGCGCTTCGTTCGCGACCGGCCGGACGTCCTGACGTGGGAGACCGCCCCGCTCGATGCCGACCTGACGATTGCGGGCGCCGTGACGGCGCACCTGTTCGCCTCCACGACCGGCAGCGACGCTGACTGGATCGTGAAGCTCATCGACGAGTATCCGGACCAGTACCCGGCAGACTGGAACCTGGCGGGGTACGAGCTGATGGTGTCCAACGAGGTGTTCCGGGGCCGTTACCGCAGAAGCTTCGAGAAGCCGGAGCCGATTGCACCGAACACGGTCCTCGAGTACACGTGGAGCCTGCACACGCAGGACTACACCTTCCGCAAGGGACACCGGATCGCGGTGCAGGTGCAGAGCACGTGGTTCCCGATTATCGACCGCAATCCGCAGACCTTCGTCCCGAATATCTTCGAGGCGAAGCCGTCCGACTTCCGGGCCGCGACCGAGCGCATCTACCGGTCCGCTCTGAAGCTTTCCTCGGTGACGCTGCCGGTCGTGCGGTGACGCCGAAGGACCTCGACGATCTCCGGCGCGCCAAGGCGCTGCTCGAGCGTCCCCGCTTCGCAGCGCGCGTCACCAGCCTGTTCGGCACGCCGATTGAGCGCGGGCTCGAGCTGCTGCCGTCGAACTGGTCGGCGGTCGTGGCCGACGCGACCCGGACCGCCCTGAACAGGGCCCTCGACGTCGCCGTGGCGACGCTGGACGACCGCCGCGCCGGGCCGCCGGCGACCGTGGTGCACAAGCTGGCGGTCGCCGCCACCGGCGCCGGTGGCGGCGCGCTCGGGCTGGCCGCCCTCCCGCTCGAGCTGCCGGTCTCGACCGCGGTGATGCTCCGGTCGATCGCCGACGTCGCCCGCAGCGAGGGCGAGCGGATCCGCACGGTCGAGACCCGGCTCGCGTGCCTGGAGGTGTTCGCGCTCGGGGGCGTGGCGAAGAGCGATGACGCGGCGGAGAGCGGGTACTTTGCCGTCCGCCTGGCGATGGCCCGGGCGGTGAGCGAGGCCGCCGAGTTCATCGCGGAGCGCGGCATCGCCCAGGAGGGGGCGCCGGCCATCGTGCGGCTCATCGCGCAGATCGCCTCGCGCTTCGGGGCGACCGTCTCCGACAAGGCGGCCGCCCAGGCCGTCCCGGTCATCGGCGCGGCCGGCGGCGCGATCGTGAACCTGCTGTTCATCGATCACTTCCAGGACGTGGCGCGCGGCCACTTCGCGGTCCGGCGCGTCGAACGCCGCTACGGCGGCGACGCTGTCCGGGCGGCCTACGAGATGATCTGAGCCATCGCCGACGGAGGTGAAATCTCGACCTGCGATTCGCAAATCGTCACATCCTCAAATTTCTCCACATTCTCAAACCCTGGCGTCATCGAGCCGCTCGATCCGCCGATCGGGCACCAGCCAGACCGTTGCCACCAGCACGTACAGCGCGTCGGAGATCCAGGGGTTGACGAACGCGAACAGGATCGCGGCCAGGTATGCTACCGGCGACAATCTGCCCTTTGCGTCGCTGCCGATGGCCTGGGCCAGCACCGAATCGGGTCCATCCTCGCAGAGAATCTGCTGCTGCAGGACGTAGTAGGCGATCGCCGCGCACAGCAGCACCACACCGTAGGCCGCCGTCGGCACCGCCGAGCGGTAGTTCGCGCCCATCCACCCGGTGGCGAACGGGACGAGCGACAGCCAGAACAGCAGGTGCAGGTTGGCCCACATGATCCGGCCGTTGATCCGCCTCGCCGCGTGCAGCATGTGGTGGTGGTTGTTCCAGTAGATCCCGAGGAACACGAAGCTCAGGACGTAGGTCAGGAACACGGGCAGGATCGGCCGGAGTGCCTCGATGGTGGCGCCCTCGGGCGTCCTCAGCTCCAGGACCATGATGGTGATGAGGATGGCGACGACGCCGTCGCTGAACGCCTCGAGTCGGCTCTTGCTCATGCGCAGGCTCCGCCGCGTAGCATACTACCGCGCTACGTGATCGAAGCCTGCCGTCGCGAGCGCAGTGTCGTCGTGGCTGGTGACCGGTCCGGATGATCCGCACCCATCGCGGCGGCGCCGCGGAGGAGCCGGCCAGGGTCGCGGCTGGTTCTCCCGCGCTCGTACGGGTCCTGGAACGCCGCGCCTCTCGCCTTCGACACCAGTAGTCGCCGCCGAGAATCCGGCTCCATACCGGGCCGGGCGGCCTTCACGTTGTCGGTGCGCCAGAGCGAGTTGCCGCCGGCGAGCATCCGGCGGGAATCGTTTGGGTCGAGCACGAACGGCGCGTTCGCGTCCCGGCCGACGTCGCTGATGCCGCTCGAGATGGACGTCATCGTCTGGCCGCCATCGGTGCTGCGGTACAACGTGCGGCCTCCTTCCGGGAGGCGGTCGCGGTACGCCAGGTCGCGCCGCCGTCGGCCGAGGTACTTGATGCCGCCGTGCGACGCGGCCAGGGCTTTGCCGCTGTCAGTCGGGTGAAACATCATGTCGACTGCGCTGAGGGCGCTCGCCCGGCTGAAGGTGTCCGCTCAGACAACTGAGCCGGGCGCCTCGCAGGCTCCATCACCGTAGAGGCAAGATGCGAACCATCACCTCGGCGGTCGTCGCCTCGCGCGGTCGCGTGACGGCAGCAGGCTCTGGAGAGAGGCTGGCGGAGAGGTGGCGGGATGGGGAGGTCGTGAGTGAGAGAATTCGCGGGCGTTACACGACGCAACTGGAAGTACGTGCGAAGCTGAGCCGCGATTCGTGGTACTCTCTGGTCAACCGTTTCCTGCAAAGGAGCCGCAATGGCGAAGAAGGCAGCACGCAAGTCCGCCCGGAAACCGAGTGCGGCGTTCATGAAGCCCATGACGCCGAGCGCGGCACTGGCCGAAGTCATCGGCGCCAAGCCGATGCCGCGGACCGAGGTCACCAAGAAGCTGTGGGGTTACATCAAGAAGCACGGCCTTCAGGACAAGAAGAACAAGCGGATGATCAAGGCCGACGCGGCGCTCAAGCCGGTGTTCGGCGGCAAGCCGGCCGTGAACATGTTCGAGATGACCAAGCTGGTCAACAAGCACTTGAAGTAACCGCGCTGACCATACCGGATGTGGTGACGGGTGATGTGGCCTCGCCACATCGCCCCCCACGCGGCACCGGATTCCTACCTTACTCATAGCGCAGCGCCTGCATCGGTTCGACGAGCGATGCGCGGCGCGCCGGTATGAACCCCGCGCTGAAGGCGACGAGCGCAAGGGTGACGGCGGCGCCGGTCAGCACCGCCGGGTCCCAGCCGGTCAGCTGGTAAAGCAGCGACTGCGCCAGACGTCCCAGCCACACGGCCGCGACAAGCCCGACGGCGCCGCCGACGAGCGTCATGCGGCCCACCTGCGCGAGCACCATGGTCCGCACGCGTGCCGGGCCGGCCCCGAGCGCCATCCGCAGGCCGATCTCCCGGGTGCGCTGGGCCACGGTGTAGGCGAGCACGCCGTAGAGCCCGATCGCCGCGAGCAGCGTCGCCAGGCAGGCGAACGCCGTCGACAGCATGCTGATGAACCGGTCGAGGAACACGTTGTCGCGGACCTGCTGCGGCATCGTGCGGAGCTCTTCGACCGGCAGGTCCGGGTCGAGCCGGGCGAGCACCTTCGGGACGTTCGCCAGGAAGTCGTCGGGCGGGAGCGAGGTCCGGACGAAGAAGTTCAACGAGCCGAGCTTGTCGTCCTGCCGGTACGGACGGAAGAAGAGCGGCGGGACCTGGTCTTTCACCTCGCTGTACTTCGCGTCCTGCACGAGGCCGACGATCTCGGTGTCGAGCGCGCTGGAGCTGCCCGTGCCGGATCCGATGCGCTTGCCGACGGCGTCGCGCCCGAGGTTGAACTTCTTCGCGAACGCCTCGTTGACGATCGCGACTTTCGGGGCGTCTGCGGCGTCGGCGCGCGTGAACTCGCGGCCGGCGATGAGCGGGATGCCCAGCGTGCGGAAGTATCCGGGGCCGACCTCGTTGAACCGCGCGTTCGTATCGGTGTCCGGTCCGGCCTTGAACCCCTCCACGGCCACGTCGCTGCCCCAGTTGTCGCCCGCGAGCAGCGGGACGAGGGAGCTGCTGACGCCGGTGGCTCCAGGCAGCGCGGCGAGTTCGTTCTCGAGGCGCTCGAACAAGGCGCGCGACGTCCCGGGCGTGTAGCCGTTCAGCTCAGGCGAGATGCCGAACGTGATCACGTGATCGAGGTCGAGGCCGAGGTTCGTGCGGCTGACGTTGAAGAGGCTTCGCGTGAACAGACCGGCCGAGACGAGCAGCGCCATGGCCAGCGCGATCTGCGCCGTCGCCAGCGACGTGCGGAATCGCGCGGCCGCGCGTGCGCCCGAGGGCTGGCCGGCCTGGCCCTTCAACGTCGACACGAGATCGGGCCTCGTGCTGTGCAGCGCCGGAAAGAGGCCGAAGAGCAGACCGGTCCCGAGCGTCAGCGCGGCCACGAAGACGAGCGCGGTCGCGTCGAGGTGCGGCGCCAGGATCGCCGCATCCTGGGCCGGCAGCAGCGCCGAGATGAAGTCGAGCGTCCACCGCGCGACGAGGAGGCCGGCCACGCCGCCGAACACGGCGAGCAGGCACGACTCGGAGAGCAGCTGGCGCACCAGCTGCCAGCGCCCTGCCCCGATTGACAGCCGCACGGCCATCTCGCCGGCCCGCGCGGCCGACCGGGCGAGCAGCAGGTTGGCGATGTTGGCGCACGCGATGAGCAGCACCAGGGCGGTCACCCCGAGCAGCAGCGTGAGGGGCGCGCGCGCCTCGCGCGACACCGACGTCTGTCCCCGCGCGCCGGGCGCGATCACGATTGGCTTGTCCCGGAACCGCGCCATGGTCTGCTCGCTCATGCCCTTCTGAAGCGGCGCCTCGACGTCGTTGACGATGGCGTGGTACCTGGCGCCGAGCTCGCCCCGCGCGCGCTCGATCGAGACGCCGGGCTTCAGGCGCGCGAACAGATACAGCCAGTAGTTGCGGCGATTCGCGAGCCGCTCCTGCGCGTCCGCCGCCTGGTTGGGCAACTGCAGCGTCGACATCGTGAGGGGCAGGTAGACCTGCGGGCGGGCGCCGAGCGTCGTGCCGTCGAACCCTCGCGGCGCGACGCCGACGATGGTCATCGGCTGCCCGTTGACCGTCATCTGCTGGTTCAGCACGCCCGGATCGCGCGCGAACCGCTGCTCCCAGTATCCGAACGACAGGACGACGACCGGCGACTGGCCGATCGTCCGATCGTCGTCGGGACCGATCAGGCGGCCGAGCGCCGGCTGCAGGCCGAGCACGCTGAAATAGCTGCCCGACACGAACGCCCCGCGCCCGCTGAGCGTCTGACCGCGCGCCGAGAGATTCGCGCCGAACAGACGGTGCGCGGCGATGCCGGTGAAGACCGTTTGGGCCTTCTGCAGATCCCGGAACATGGGATAGCTGAAGACCACGTCGCAGTTGCCGGCCTGGTTGCAGGACTGCGAGCCCGGCTTCGGTCCGGGCGCCTCGAAGTTGACGAGCTGCTCCGGCTGGTGCACCGGGAGGGCCCTGAGCAGGATCTCGTCGAACAACGAAAAGATGGCGGCGTTTGCCCCGATGCCGAGCGCGAGGGACACGATCGCGACCAGCGTCACGAAGGGAGTCTTGAAGAGGGTGCGGAGCGAAAATCTCAGCTGCAGCATCTGCGTTCATAGACGTAGATGGCGCGCCGATGGTTTACTGGACGGCATGGCGACGCCTTTTCCGCCCGGTCCACGGCGGCCGCTCGTCGGCAGCCTCATCGCACCCGGCCGCGACCCGCTGCGGCTGTTCGCGCGGCTGGCCGCAACCTACGGCGATCTCGTGCACTTCCGGATGATGGGCGAGCACGCCTTCCTGATCAGCCGACCCGACGTCATCCGCGACGTGCTCGTCGCGAGCAGCCGCAATCTTACCAAGAGCCGCGGCCTCGAACGAGCCAGGACTCTGCTCGGCGACGGGCTCCTCACGAGCGAGGGCGACGCGCATCTCCGGAACCGCCGCCTTCTGCAGGCGGCATTTCATCGCGAGCGGATCGCCGGCTACGCGTCGGTGATGGCCGACTACGCCCGGCGCGAGGCTGCCCGCTGGACGCCCGGCGCCCCCTTCGACGCCGCCCGGGCCATGGCCCGGCTCACCCTGGCCATCGTCGGCAAGACCCTGTTCGACGCCGACATCGAAGCAAGCGCCGACCAGGTTGGCGAGGCCCTGACGCGCGTGCTCGAAACCTTCTGGGTCACGCTGCTGCCGGCTCCAGCGCTCGTCGAGCGGCTGCCGATTCCTGCCATCCGCCGCTCGCAGGCGGCGCGCGCACGGCTCGACGCCGTCATCTACGACCTCATCGACCGCCGCCGGGCCGACGGCCGCGATCGCGGCGACCTGCTGTCGATGCTACTGGCCGCGCAGGACGAGGAGGGTGGCGGCCTGTCGGACCGCCAGGTGCGGGACGAAGCAATGACGCTGCTCCTCGCCGGACACGAGACGACGGCGAATGCCCTGACGTGGACCTGGTACCTCCTGGGGCAATCGCCGGAGATCGAGCGGAAGCTGCACGAGGAGCTCGACCGCGTCCTGGCGGGACGGCTGCCCGAAGCGGCCGACATCGCCCGCCTGCCGTTCGTCGAGCAGGTCGTCACCGAGGCGATGCGGCTGTATCCGCCGGCCTGGATGATTGGCCGGCGGGCGATTGCCGAGCAACGGCTCGACCGGTTCGTCGCGCCGCCCCGGTCGGTCATCTTCATGAGCCAGTGGATCGTGCACCGCGATCCGCGATGGTTCGAGCAACCAGAGCGCTTCGACCCTGAACGCTGGACGCCGGCGTTCAAGGCGGGGCTCCCGAAGTTCGCGTTCTTCCCGTTCGGCGCCGGGCCGCGCCAGTGCATCGGCGAGCCGTTCGCCTGGATGGAGCTCGTGCTGATCGTCGCGACAATCGCGCAGCGCTGGCGCCTCAGGGTCGTGCCGGGACACCCGGTCGTGCCCCAGCCGCTTGTGACCCTGCGCGCGAAACACGGTCTCCGGGTGACGGCCGAGCGGCGCCGCTAGGAGAAGTCTCTTCATGGACGCGCCGCTGATTCGCGACATCTCCGACACCGCCCGGTGGGTGGCCGTCTATCGCGCTCGAGAGAGCGCGAGGGCGGACGCCGTCTTCCGGGACCCCTACGCGGCACGGCTCGCCGGCGAGCGGGGCGAGCAGATCGCGGCCGCCATGCCGTTTGCCCGGGAGGCCGAATGGTCCTTCACGGCCCGGACGTACCTCGGCGATCGCCTCATCGCCGCCGAGATCGCGCGCGGCGCCGACACGGTGGTCAACCTTGCGGCCGGCCTCGACGCGCGGCCTTATCGGATGGATCTGCCGGACACGCTGCGATGGGTGGAAATCGACCTGCCGCAGATTCTCGACTACAAGGACGAGGTGCTCGCCGGAGAGACTCCCCGGTGCGCGCTCGAACGCGTTCGCCTCGATCTCGGGGATCTCGACGCACGGCGCGACGCGTTCGCGCGGATCGGCGCCGCCTCACGCCGCGCGCTCGTCGTCTCGGAAGGGCTGGTCATCTATCTGACCGCGGACAAGGTCGCCTCGCTCGCCCGCGATCTCGCCGCCGTGCCCCCGTTCGCACGCTGGCTGCTCGACCTGGCGTCGCCCGGCCTGATCAAGATGATGCGCCAGCGGATGGGCGATCTCGTGGCGCGAGCCGGCGCGCCGTACACCTTCGGACCGGCCGAAGGCCCGTCGTTCTTCACCGCCTGTGGCTGGCGGCCCGTCGAGGTGCATTCGCTCCTGAAGGCCGCAGGACGCCTCCATCGCCTGCGCGGCATGCTGCGCGTCTTCTCCTGGCTGCCGGAGTCGAACCGCCCGGCCGGCAACCGCCCCTGGTCGGGCGCCTGCCTGCTGGAGAATGCCGGTTGGTTGCCGGCTAAAGAGCCTTGATCGCCTCGAGCACCTCGTCGGCGTGGCCGTCGACGTTCACCTTGTCCCACCGCCTCGCCACCTTGCCGTCCGCCCCGATCAGATACGTCGTCCGGACGATGCCCAGGTAGGTCCGTCCGTAGCGCGACTTCTTCTGCCACACGCCGTACTTCTCGGCGATCTCGTGGTCGGCGTCGGCGAGCAGCGGAAACGTCAGGTCGTATTTGCCGGCGAACTTCGCCTTGCTCTTCTCGTCGAGGATGCTGACGCCGAAGACGGCCGCCTTGCCGTTCCTGAACCTCGGCAGCCGCGCCTGGAAGTCGCACGCTTCCTTCGTGCAGCCGGGCGTGTCGTCCTTGGGATAGAAGTACAGCACGACCGGCTGTCCGGCGTGATCCGAGAGCCTGTGGGCCTTGCCGTCCTGGTCCTTCAAGGTGAACGCCGGGGCCTTCTTGCCGGGATCGATGAGCGCCATGCGATGTCTCCCATTTGAGGCGTTGTCGCCACCGCACAAGCATATCCGCTTCGTGTATCCTTCGAGGATCCAGGAGGAATGATTCATGTCTGTTCGGTACGGGCTGATGGTCCGGGTGGCGCTCGTGGCGGCCGTGGCGGCCTTCGGCGTCAGCCTGCTCCCGCGCGCCGCGGCTCAGCCGTCGGCGCCGCCTCCCTTCGGCGACCTGCACTGGCGGATGATCGGGCCGTTCCGGGCCGGCCGTGTCAACGGCGTGACCGGTGTGCCCGGGCGGCCGGACACGTTCTACTTCGGATCGGTCGGCGGCGGGGTCTGGAAGACGATCAACGCCGGCCGCACCTGGACGCCGGTGTTCGACTCGCAGCCTGTCGCCTCGATCGGCGCCATCGGCGTCGCCCCGTCGAGCCCCGACACGGTCTACGTCGGAACCGGCGAGGCCGACATGCGATCGCAGATCTCCTACGGCGATGGCATGTACAAGACGACCGACGGCGGACAGACGTGGACGCACGTCGGCCTGGACGCCACGCGGCAGATCGGACGCGTGCTGGTCGATCCACGGGACGCCAACCGCGTCTTCGTGGCGGCGCTCGGCCATGTCTACGGCGCGAATCCGGACCGTGGCGTCTACCGCACCACCGACGGCGGCGCGACCTGGAAGAAGGTGCTCTTCAGGAACGACAACGTCGGGGCGATCGATCTCCAGTTCGATCCAACCGATTCGAGAACGGTGTACGCGACCCTCTGGAACACCCGGCGTCCGCCGTGGAGCATCTATCCGCCGTCGTACGGGCCGGGCGGCGGCGTGTTCAAGTCGACCGACGGCGGCGACTCGTGGCAGCCGCTGACAACGGGCCTCCCGACCGAGGGGCTCGGCCGCATCGGCATCGGCGTCGCGCCGAGCGATCGCAACCGCGTCTACGCCATCGTCGACGCGAAGGAGGGCGGCCTCTATCGATCCGACGACGCGGGCGCCAGCTGGACCAGGGCGTCGAGCGATCAGCGCATCTGGGGCCGCGGCTGGTACTTCTGTCGCGTGGCCGTCGATCCCAGGAATCCCAACACGCTGTATGTCTCGAATACGTCGCTGTACCGGTCGAAGGACGGCGGCAGGAGCTGGACCGCCATCAAGGGCGCACCCGGCGGAGACGACTACCATCAGCTCTGGATTGCGCCGGACGACCCCGGCCGGATGATTCTGGCGAGCGATCAGGGATCGATCGTCACCGTGGACGGCGCGCGCACGTGGAGCTCCTGGTACAACCAGCCGACGGCGCAGATGTACCACGTCGCGGCCGATCAACGGTTCCCCTACTGGGCGACCGGCGCGCAGCAGGACAGCGGCGCCATCGGCACGCCGACCCGCAGCCAGCTCGCCGAACTGTCCATGCACGACTGGCGGCCGCTCTGCGCGGGCGGCGAGAGTGGTTACACGGCGCCGGACCCGCTCCATCCGGACATCCTCTTCGGCGGCACCGTCGAGCGCTGCAACGTCGCCACCGGCGCCCGGGTCAACGTGACGCCCGAAAAGGAGCTGCCGACGCCGGCGCGCCACACGTGGACGCTGCCGCTCGTGTTCTCGGCCGCCGATCCGCACGCGCTCTACTTCGCCGATCAGTACGTGTTCAAGACGACCGACGCGGGCGCACACTGGGCGCGCATCAGCGACGACCTGACGCGCGAGGATCCGGGCGTTCCACCGAACCTCGACGAGGCGACCGCCGCCGACGCCCCCCAAGGAAAGCGCCGCGGCGTCGTCTACACGATCGCGCCTTCGCCGCTCGAGGCGCCGCTCGTCTGGGTCGGCACCGACGACGGCTACATCCACGTGACGCACGACGACGGAAAGACGTGGACCAACGTGACGCCGCCGGCGCTGACGCCCTGGAGCAAGGTGGTGATGCTGGAGGCCTCGCACTTCGAGGCCAACGAGGCCTACGCCGCGGTCGACCGACATCGGCTCGATGACAACCGACCCTACCTGTACCGGTACTCGCGACGCCGGCAGGACGTGGCAGCCGATCGCGAAGGGCCTCCCGGCCGATGTTTACCTGCAGACAGTGAAAGAAGATCCCGGCCGCCGGGGCCTCCTCTTCGCCGGCACCGAGCTGGGTGTGTTCGTGTCGTTCGATGACGGCGATGAGTGGCAGTCGCTGCAGATGAACCTGCCGCCGGTGTCGGTGCGGGACATCGCCATACACGACGGCGACGTCGTGCTCGCCACGCACGGCCGTGGATTCTGGGTGCTCGACGACCTCGCGCCGATCCGCCGGATGTCGGCCGAGACGAGGCGCGGCGCTCACCTGTTCCAGCCCGCAGACGCCGTCGAGACGCCGCCGCCCAGCGAGGACGGCACGCCGCTGCCGAGGGACGAGCCGTTCGCCGAGAACCGCCCCTACGGCGCCTTCATCGACTACTCGCTGGCCTCACCGGCCAGCGGGCTCGCCATCGAGGTTGTCGACGGCGACGGGAAGGTCGTCCGCCACTGGGCGAGCACCGACGCCGTCGTGCCGGTGAATCCGGATGCCCTGAACATCCCCGCCTCCTGGGTGCACCCGCAGGAGCCGCCGTCGGCGGCGGCGGGGCTGCACCGTTGGATCTGGGACCTCCGGCACGAGGCACCGCCCGGCGGCCGCGGACGGGGCGGTGCAGTCGGCTTCGCGCGCGGCGGCGCGCTGGTGGCGCCCGGGACCTACACCGTGAAACTGACGGTGGAGGGGCAGGTCTTGACGGGTCCGTTGAAGGTTCTGGCGGACCCGCGGGCCGAAAAACGCTGACTCTTCCATTGTTACCTCATCTGTGCTACAATTTGTCCCTTCGTGTCGCATTGTGTCCATCTGACACGAACGGGGCAGACTATGGAGAAATGCACTCGATGTGGCGGTGAGATGGCGGCGGGCGGTGCGCTCTATTCGCCAGTGCGGTTGTCGTTCCGGCCGCAGGACGCGAAATTCATGACGCTGTCCACCGGCGACGTGATGACCAAGGCGCTGATGTGCCGCGACTGTGGTCTCATCGAGATCACCGGCGACGTGAACAAGCTGCGGCGCCTGACGTCCGGTGCGGCGGAGCATCGTTCCGCCGCCGACTGATACCCTTCCTGCGACTCCGCCCCCCGGCAGCCGTGAGGGCGGGTCTCCCGGAGACCTGCCCCACATGGTCGTGCGCCGGCGCGCGACCGCTCGGTACCCGCGCGAACGGCGCGTGACTCCGCGCCCGTAGTTCCCGCACGATTCGTCCTGCTCTT
The DNA here is from genome assembly GCA_963840225.1 of uncultured Acidobacteriota bacterium. Classification (GTDB taxonomy): domain Bacteria; phylum Acidobacteriota; class Vicinamibacteria; order Vicinamibacterales; family CAVVIG01; genus JBLMXQ01. The sequence continues at coordinate 632,273 of CAWIYH010000001.1, read as the reverse complement.
GCGCGCTGCCGGTTTGCCGGCGGCTCTGCGGCGCGGTGCCGTTAGATTCGGCGGTTGCCGTGATGCCGAATGGTTCTGACGGCTTTCCGTCGCACGACGGGGGCCGCGCGGAATCGAGACCAAACGACTCCCGGGTCGATTCCGCGAGAAACCCCCAGATTTGTCGCGGACGAGTGGGCTGGTCTAACGGTTGCTTTACGCGGACGGGAACGCGCACGGCGGCGGTGTCGCCGTGCAGGAGCAACCGCATATGCACTCATCTCGTTGTGACGTTCGAGCGGGACTGGCGGCTGTCGTCGTCGCGGCGATCGTCGGTCTGTTCGGGGCGGTCCATGCGGCCGCAGCGACACCGCAGGCCAGGGCCGGCAACGCCGGCCAGGCCGCCGTCGACGCGGGCGAGTACGCCGGCCAGGAGACGTGTCTCACCTGCCACGAGGCGCAGAACTACAAGGGCACGGCCCATGCGCTGACTTCCGACGCGAAGACGCCGGCCGCCACCCACGGCTGCGAAAGCTGCCACGGGCCGGGCAAGGCCCACGTGGACGCGGGCGGCGACAAGTCGAAGATTGCGAACCTGGCGGCGATGTCGCCGCAGCAGGCGAGCGAGTACTGCACGTCGTGCCACGACCGCGGCACGCACGCGCTCTGGTCGGGCAGCCAGCACGATCAGCGCAACGTCGGGTGCATGACCTGCCACAGCGTGCACGCGCCGAAGGGGCCGAAGCAGCTGAAGGCCGCGTCGGAGGCGGCCGTCTGCGCGACGTGCCATCGCAACATCGTCAACAAGCAGGCGCGGTTCAACCACATGCCGGTGCGCGAGGGGGCAATTTCGTGCTCGTCGTGTCACAACGTGCACGGGTCGACGAACGTCCGGCTGCTCAAGACCGGCACGACGGTGGACGAGAGCTGCTCGAGCTGCCACGCCGAGAAGCGCGGGCCGTATCTATGGGAGCACGCCCCGGTCGCCAACGCGTGCGTGACCTGCCACGACCCCCACGGCTCGAACAACGATCGCATGCTGGTCGCCAAGCAGCCGTACCTCTGCCAGCGCTGCCACGTGACCTCGCGGCATCCTCCCACGATCTATGACGGCTATTTGCTGCAGAACTCGACGAACGCCAACAAGATCTTCGGCCGTTCGTGCACGTCCTGCCATCAGCAGATTCATGGATCGAATGCGCCATCGGGCAAGGCGTTCCTGCGCTAGGCGAGGAGGATGCACATGCGCAACAGGCTTCTGATCGTCACTGCGGCGCTGCTGCTGGCCTCCGCGACCTACACGCGGGCGCAGCCGCCGCCCACACAGCCAGCCGCGGCACCGGCCGCGGAACAACTCCCGACCGGACTGCTGGATCTCGGCTTCCGGGGCACCGATACGACGGGCGACCTGGCGCGGTACGAGCGGTACCAGGACCTGCAGTCGGGCGCCTTCTCGCAGATCCAGTTCGACAAGGTCACCGACACGTATCTGTTCCAGGCGTCGGCCGACAACATCGGATATCGCGACCAGCGCTACAGGGGCCGTTACATCGGGGCGAATGTCCGCTTCAACGGGTCGTTCGTCGGCGTGCCCCTGAACTACGGCTACGACACGTCGACGCCGTGGATCGAGTCGTCGCCGAACGTCTTCACGCTCAGCACCTCGGCGCGGCAGCTCATCGAGAGCAAGGCCGCCGGCGTCGTCGGCGTGCCGCAGAACGCGGCGCAGCTGAACACCGCGTCGATCTTCCGCGGGATCTCGAACCCGTTCGGTCTGCAGCAGCTTCGCGAGACCGGCGGCTTCGCGCTCGCGTATGACGCCACCACCAACGTCGCGATCGACATGTCGGTCGCCTCGACCAAGAAGTCCGGGCAGCAGCCCCTGGGCGCCTCCTTCGCCTTCAACAACGCGAACGAGCTCCCCGTCACCCTCGACAATCGGACCAACGACGTCACGGCTGGGATGGAATGGGTGAACGAGAAGGGGATGATGCGGGTCGCGTACAACGGGTCGTTCTTCAACAACAACGTCCACGACCTGGTGTGGGACAACCCGCTGCGCCTGACCGACACGAACCCCTATGATCCGAGCGGGTACAGCAACGGCAACGGGCCCGCCCAGGGCCGCTTGGCGCTGGCGCCGGACAACTCGCTGAACTCGGTGAGCGCCACGGGGCTCGTCAAGATGCCGTCGCACACGACCGTGAACGGCACCGTGTCGTTCACGGCGATGAACCAGAACGACACGCTGATCCCGTGGACCATCAACCCGGCCATCGCCAACGCGGCGGTCTACGCGCAGTTCCCTGGGCTGGCCTCGCTGCCCCGCAACACGGCGGAAGCCAAGGTGCACGGCATCAACGCGCTGCTGAACCTGACGTCGCGGCCGAACCGCTGGGTCGGCTTCACGGCCCGCTACCGCTTCAACGACCACCAGAACCTCACGCCGCTGTTCGACGCCACCGAGTACGTGCGCTTCGACGCGGTGCCCGAGGAGACCGGCGGCGAAACCGAGCAGTTCGACATCAGGGAGAACAAGGTCGACCTCGACGCGACGTTCAACCTGGTGCGCTACACCTCGCTGCGCGTCGGCTACGGGTACGACACGTTCAACCGGACGGGCCGGGCGTTCAGCGACATGGCGGACAACACGTTCCGCGCGTCGCTCGACACGGTCGGCAACCAGTACGTGACGGTGCGCGGGATCTACACGCACACCCAGCGCAAGGGGTCCGGCTTCTCCGAGGACGCGATCGAAGAGGGCGGGTCCCAGCCGGGCCTCCGCTTCTACGACGAGGCCGATCGCACGAGCGACAAGGGCACGCTCCTGTTCGTGCTGAACCCGATCGAGATGGTCGACCTCACCTTCTCGGTCGCGGCCGGGAAGGATACCTACAACGGCCCGGGCCACGACTTCGGCCTGCTCGACAACGACAATACGACCTACACCGTCGGCATCAACGTGACGCCGACCGCCGTGATGGCGTTCGGGGTCAACTACGGGCGCGACCGCTACAACTCCAACCAGCAGTCGCGCAACGCGAACCCGCCGCCGGATCCGAGCTTCAACGATCCGACGCGCAACTGGACGCTGAACAACAAGGAAATGGTCAACAACTTCAACGCCTACCTCGACCTGCCGAAGGCGATGGAGAAGACCAACATCCGGTTCAGCTACGACTACAGCGACTCGGACAACGGCTTCCTGTTCGGCGGCCCGCGCATCGCCGCGCTGGCCGCGATCGGACAGTTCCTGCCGCTTCCCGACGTCACCAACAAGTGGCAACGCGCCACCGTCGACGTCCAGTACTTCTTCCATCCGAAGGTCGGCATTGGCGTCGGCTACTGGTACGAAAAGTTCGACGTGAACGACTTCAACACGATTAACATCACGTCGGACGTCCCGCGCATCGACTACCTCGGCGAAATCTCCACGGGCTACGGAAACCGTCCGTACAAGGGCAACACCGCGTTCGTCCGGCTGCTCTACATGTTCTGAAGCCACCAGAGGCGCAGCAGCATGAGGCGGCGACCCTCCGGGTCGCCGCCAGCCGCGCCATAATAGCGGTCATGACCGCTCCGTCCATCGCGGCGCTCGGCGCCGCTCTGCTGCTCGCCGTCCAGCCTGCCGGCCCACAGCGCACCATTGCCGCCGCCGTCGACTCGCACAACGCCGACGCACTGGCGCTCCTCGAGCGCGTGGTGAACGTGAACAGTGGGACCTTGAACCTCGACGGCGTCCGCGAGGTCGGCCGAATCTTCCGCGCAGAGTTCGATCGACTCGGCTTCACGACCGAATGGGTCGAGGGCGCGGCCTGGCACCGCGCGGGGCACCTCGTGGCCACACACCCGGGACCGGGTCCGAAATTGCTGCTGATCGGTCATCTCGACACCGTCTTCGAGAAGGACAGCCCGTTCCAGACGTTCCAGCGGATCGACACGCGCACGGCAAAGGGGCCCGGCATCATCGACATGAAGGGCGGCGACGTGATCATCGTCTTCGCGCTCAGGGCGCTCGCCGACGCCGGCGCGTTGAAGGATATGAACGTCACGGTCGTGATGACGGGCGACGAGGAGGATGCAGGCGAGCCGCTGTCGGCGGCGCGGGGAGCGCTCGTGGAGGCCGCGAAAGGCGCGGCAGCCGCCATCGGCTTCGAGGACGGCCCTGGCGATCCGCGCTACGCGGTGACGGCGCGCCGGGGGGCATCGGGCTGGACGCTGAGCGTGACCGGCACCCCCGCGCACTCCTCGCAGATCTTCCGCGAGGATATCGGCCCCGGCGCCATCTTCGAGGCGGCGCACATCCTCGACACGTTCCGCCTGAAGCTCGCCGGCGAGCCGCATCTGACGTTCAACCCGGGAGTCGTCCTGGGCGGCACCGCCGTGGACTACGACGACGTCCAGATGCGCGGCACCACCTCCGGAAAGGCGAACATCGTCGCCGCGCGCGCGGTCGTGCAGGGCGACCTGCGCACGCTGTCGAAGGAGCAGCTCGAGCGGGCGCGCCGGACCATGCAGGAGGTGGTTGCGGCGGCGCTGCCGCACACCACAGCGACCATCGCGTTCGACGACGGCTATCCGCCGCTCGCCCCCACCGAAGGGAACGCACGCCTCCTGGGGATGTACGACCGCGCGAGCCGTGAGCTGGGGTTCGGTCCCGTCGCCGCGGTCAGTCCGGACAAGGCGGGGGCGGCCGACGTCTCGTTCGTGGCCGACCAGGTGCCGATGATCATCGACGGCGTCGGCCTGATGGGACACGACGACCACACGCCGGGCGAGACGGGTGACCTTACCACCCTGCCGTCGCAGACCAAGCGCGCGGCGCTGCTGGTGTACCGGTTGTCCACCCGCGGCGCGCCCCGGTGAGACGGCCTGCAAGCGGGCTCTTGCGTGGGTTATCGTTGCTCAGGTCGTCGGATCAATCGGGTGAGGCGAGGACGAACTCATCATGATGACAACAGATGACAATGTACGACAAAGGCGACGCAATGGCCACTTAGGCCGGCTGCAGGCCGCCGCGGCGCTGGCGGTCGCCCTGGCCCTCCTGGCCGCGGCGCTCCCTCGAGCAGCCGGGGTGGCGTGCGACCCGGGTAATGCCGGTCTGACCCTGCCGGAGGCCTTCTGCGCGGCCGTGGTCGCCGACAATCTGGGGCCGCTCCGCCACATCGTCGTCGCGCCGAACGGCGACCTGTTCGTGGCCGTCCGCAACGGGCGCGGCGAGAAGGGCGGGGTGCTGGGCCTTCGCGACACCGATGGGGACGGCCGCGTCGAGGAGCAGCGCCGGTTTGGCGACGAGGGCACTACCGGCATCGCGCTTCGCAACGGCTATCTGTACGCCGCCACCACCCGATCGGTTGTCCGATACAGGCTCGCGCCCGGCCGGCTCGAGCCGGCCGGAGGGGCGGAGGTGGTCGTGGCCGACCTGCCCGATCAGCGCGAGCACGCCGACAAGTCCTTCGCGTTCGACGGCAAGGGGGGCATATACGTGAACGTCGGCGCTCCGTCCAACGCGTGCCAGCCTCGCGATCGGACGCCGAAGATGCCGGGCCAGGATCCGTGTCCTCTGCTCGAGCAGCACGGCGGAATCTGGAAGTTCGACGAGAACAGGGCAGGTCAGCACCAGGGCGACGGCACCCGGTACGCGACCGGCATGCGCCAGATGATCGCGTTGACGTGGCACGAGGGCGGCCTCTATGCGGTGATGCACAACCGCGATCAGCTCGATACGCTCTGGCCCGGGCTCTTCACGGCCGAACAGAACGCCGAGCTTCCGGCCGAGGCGCTCCTGAAAGTCGATCAGGGCTCGAACTTCGGCTGGCCGTACTGCTACCTCGATTCGACCCAGCATCGCCTGCTGCTCAACCCTGAATACGGCGGCGACGGCACCAAGGTCGACCGCTGCGCCTCGTTCACGCAGCCGCTGCTCGGGTTCCCGGGGCACTGGGCGCCGAACGACCTTCTTTTCTACGCGGGCACGGCCTTTCCGGCGAAGTATCGAGGTGGCGCGTTCATCGCGTTTCACGGATCGTGGAATCGGGCGCCGCTGCCCCAGCGCGGCTACAACGTGACGTTCGTGCCGTTCAGCGGGGGCCGTCCGTCAGGCGCGTACGAAGTGTTCGCCGACGGCTTCGCCGGCAAGTCGCCGCTGGCCCGGCCGAACGAGGCCGCGGCCCGCCCCGACGGGCTTGCCGTCGGCGGCGACGGCTCCCTGTATGTCACCGACGACATCCGCGGGCGCATCTGGCGAATCATGTACCGGGGGAAGTGACGCCCGCATCCGTCACGCGATTCGCGCCGGCGCCCACCGGCCTCCTGCATCTCGGCCACGTCGTCAACGCGATCTACGTGTGGGGCGCAGGGCGCAGAAGCGGAGGACGGGTGCTGCTCCGGATCGAGGATCACGACCGCGAGCGCAGCCGCGCCGGCTACGAGCGCGCGATCCTCGACGACCTCGACTGGCTCGGCTTCGTGCCCGATGCCCCCTCGACCGACGCCTTCCGCGCGGGCGCCTGCGAGGGCCGTCAGAGCGATCGCGGCGCCGCGTACGAGATGGCGCTGGCGCGGCTGCGCGACCTGGGACTCGTCTATGCCTGCGAGTGCTCGCGCGCGGAGATCGCGGCGGGTGCCGGGGCGACAGACCCCGGCCCGGATCACGGGATGGGTCCGGATCCGGGATCCTCCGCGGAATCGCGATACCCTGGCACTTGTCGCCACAAGCAGCTCGCCGACGCGCCTGGACGCAGCCTGAGAGTGGCGCTCGATCCCTCCGTCGAGCGCTTTGCCGACCTCCGGCGAGGCCCCCAGGAACAGCGGCCGTACGAGCAGTGCGGCGATCTGCTCGTTCGCGACCGGCGGGGCAACTGGACCTACCAGTTCGCGACGACGGTCGACGACTTCCTGCAGGGGATCACGCTCGTCGTCCGCGGCAAGGACCTGCTCCCATCCACGGGGCGGCAGATCCAGCTCGCGCGATTGCTCGGCCGGACCGAGCCGCCCCGCTTCCTGCATCACCCGCTGGTGATGAAGTCGCCAACCCAGAAGCTGAGCAAGTCAGACGCCGACACGGGCATTCGCGCCCTGCGCGTGGCGGGGTGGCGCGCGGAGGACGTCATCGGTCGCGCGGGCGTGCTGGCTGGACTGGTCGGGGAGGCACGTCCGATTGCGGCCGTCGACGTCGCCGCGCTGCCGTTCGCGGCGGGCTAGCCGGGCCGCCTCGGAATCACCCAACGCCGGTTTCGCGCCTCGCGCCGAGCTTATTCGAGCTCGCCGAACTTCACGGCGGTGGCCGCGAACATCCTGCCGTCCAGCCAGATGCCCACCGGCCACGTCTGCTGACCGATGGCCGCGGCGTCGAAGACGGCTTCGACCGTCGCGCCCAGAATAGGCTGGCTGGTGTGCCCTCGTTTCCCGCCCGGCAACCCGAAGATCGGCGTCCGTGCCATGGTCAAGGGCGGCACCCGCAGCCCGCCTTGGCCGGCATCGCCGACGACGAGGTCGAACTCCGGCACTGAGACATAGACGTTCATCGGGTTCAAGCGCAGCTGCGCGCGAATCGTGATCTTGTCGCCCCAGGGCGCGACGGCGCGCTCGGCGTCGCGCGTGCGAAACATGTGATCGCCAATCCGCAGGCGGTCCTCGCCGAACAGCTCCACCCGCCGGAACGGAGTCAGAATCTCGATGCGCTCCACGGTGGCGTCGTCCATCTCGACGACGTACTGCGCGCGAAATCGCGCCTGGCCCGACGTCGGGCCGCGCGCGATCGCAAGCGCCCGCTCGACGTCGGCCGGCTCGAGCGGGAAGACGACGGCGCCTGCACCCGCTGGCGCGAAGAGGCCGGCGGTCAGCAGGAGAAGGAGGGGGCGTCGCACCCGCCTACTGTAGCGCGGAGCCGCTCCGGCGCGCTGACCGCGGTGATAAGATCCGCGCCCGGGACATCCACATGAGGTCATTCACGGTCGCAGCGCTGGCGGCAGCCTGCGTCGCTGCGGCGGCGGTCGCGCCGGTGCTGTGTTCGGCACGATTGACGTACTCGCAGGCGCCCGATCGACCCGCCGCCGCGCCATCGCTGCTGCTGCATGACGTCACGCTCATCGACGGGACTGGCAGGCCGCCGCGCGAGCACGCCAGCCTCGTGGTCCGCGACGGTCGCATTGAGGCCATTATGGACGCCGGCGCCGCCGAGCCGGCAGCGGACCTGATGATCAACGGCGCCGGCCTTTTCGCGATTCCGGGGCTGTTCGACGCGCACGTGCACCTGTCGCCGTCGGAGTGGGACGAGCGCGTGGCCGACCTGCGGCGCCTGCTGCTCGGCGGCGTCACGAGCGTGTGGGACGTGGCCGGGGACGTTCGCGAGACGAGCGACCTGGCGCGCGGGGTGCTGGCGGGCGATATCGACGGCCCGACGATCGACTATCTTGCGCTGATGGCCGGGCCGGCGTTTTTCGCCGACCCGCGCGTCGTGGCCTCGTCGCTCGGGTTCACGCCGGGCCAGGCGCCGTGGATGCGCGCGGTCACGCCCGACACGGACCTCGTCACCGCCGTTGCGGCCGCAACGGGATCTGGCGCGACCGGACTCAAGCTCTACGCTGCGCTCGACGCCGAACGGGTCGGGGCAATCGCGGTCGAGGCGTACCGGCAGGGGATGCGCATGATGGCGCACGCCACGGTGTTTCCGGCCAAGCCGCACGATCTCGTGGCTGCCGGGGTCGACGTGCTGGCACACGCCGCGTATCTCGTCTGGGAGGGAAGCCCGCCGACCGCCGACTTCACGAAACGCGCGCTGGGAGACTTCGAGCACGTGAAGGTGGACAGCCCGGCCATCGAGCAGCTGCTCATGGCCATGCGCGATCGGCACGTCGCACTCAACCCCACGCTCTGGATCTTCGCCGAAGGTCCGGGCTCCCATGACGAGAAGGCCGCGGCCCGGATTGCATGGCAGAACGCGGTGACTCACCGGGCGTCCAAGCTGGGCATCCGGATCGTCGCGGGAACCGACGGCCTGCTGGAGCCGCGCGGCGGGCTGCCGGCGCTGCACGACGAGCTGATGCAGGAGGTGACCGGCGCCGGCCTGACGCCGATGCAGGCTCTGGTGTCGGCGACATCGAGTGCGGCGCAGACGATTGGTGTCGAGCGCGAGCGCGGCACGCTCGAGCCGGGCAGGCAGGCGGACGTCGTGCTGCTGGCGGCGAACCCGCTCGACGACATACGCAACACGCGGAAGATTCGATACGTCATCAAGGGTGGCCGGCTCGTCGACCGCTGAACGCCGCGATGGAGAGCTCCCTGCGCGCGAGGACGCGGGTAGGAGGGCGCGAAGCGAAGGCGCGGCTGGCGCCAACGAGGGCGTGGCGATTCGGCGCGTGAGGAGTCACGCGGAGAGCATCGATGAAGATCACGAGACGAACGGCGCTGAAGGCGATGGCGGCCGGGGCGGCCGCGCCGATGATCAACCTGGGACGGGCGCGGCTCGACGCGCAGTCGCCTGAGCCGTACTCGACGAAGGCCATCGACCTGGTGAAGGAGTCGCTCGTCGTCGACATGCTGCACCAGATCGTGTACCGGATCGATCAACGCGACGTGTTGAAGCGCTGGCTCTACGCGCCCCACGGCTTCACGGCCTCCGACTTCGACCGGTACCGGCAGTCCGGCATCAGCGTCATCAGCTTCGGCAACGCCGCGGCGTCCTACGAGGACGCAATCCGGCTGTTCGGCGAGTTCAACGGCTTCATCGCCGGATATCCGCAGTGGCTGCTGCGCGTGGACGAGACGGCGGACTTCGAGGAGGCGAAGGCGACCGGCCGCCTGGGCATCCACTTCGGCCTGCAGAACTCGAGGCACTTCCGGACGGCCGACGACGTGGAGACCTTCTACGGCCTCGGACAGCGGTCCTCGCAGCTCACCTACAATCCTGCGAATCTGCTCGGCGACGGGGCGTTCGAGCCGCGCAACGGCGGCTTGACCGAGTTTGGCGCCGCCATCGTCGCGCGCATGAACACGGTCGGCATGGTCGTCGACGTCGCGCACGCCGGCGACCGGACGCAGCTCGACGCGTTCCGGCTGTCGACCCGGCCGGTCATCATCTCGCACGGCAACGCCCGTGCCCTGAACGACGGACATCCGCGGTGCGTCAGCGACGAGTCGATTCGCGCCCTCGGCAGGAGCGGCGGGGTCATGGGGATCAACTTCATCAGCTTCATGGTGAAGCGCCGCGAGCCGGTGACCGTCGACGATGTGATCGACCACGTCGACTACGTGGCCAGGCTCGTCGGCATCGAGCACGTCGGCATCGGGAGCGACATCGGCCTCGAGAGCAACGACCACGCGGATCCCGAGATGTTCCGCCGCTTCATGGCGGCCGCCGATCCGCGGTACCGGATCCACAAGCGGGAGGCGGTCGCGGGGCTCGATCATCCCCGGCGGTTCTTCACGCTGGCCGATGCGCTCATCCGCCGCGGGTATGCGGCCGCCGACATCCGCCTGATCCTGGGCGGCAACTGGCGCCGGGTCCTGCCGGACATCTGGACCTGACGACGGAACGGGGTTTGCTCCAGAGAGCAGTGCCGCTCAGTGCGGGCGGCGCCGGGGAGGCCCATGATCGACGACCTGTGGTACAAGAACGCGGTGATCTACTGCCTCGACGTCGAGACCTACGTGGACTCGAATGGCGACGGCATCGGCGACTTCGCGGGGCTGAGCACGCGTCTCGACTACCTGGCCGGCCTGGGCGTCACCTGTCTGTGGCTGCAGCCGTTCTATCCCTCGCCGAACCGGGACAATGGGTACGATGTCTCCGACTACTACGGCGTGCACCCGAAGCACGGTACGCTCGGCGATTTCGTCGACTTCATGAACCACGCGGAGCAGCTGGGTCTGCGCGTGATCGTGGACCTCGTCGTCAACCACACGTCGGACCGCCACCCGTGGTTCCGGCAGGCCAGGCGCGATCCGCGCTCGCCGCTGCGCAACTGGTACGTCTGGTCGAAGAAGCGGCCGCGCGACTACGCGACGGGGATGGTGTTTCCCGGCGTGCAGAAGGCGACGTGGAGCTACGATGCGGTTGCGCGCGAGTACTACTTTCACCGCTTCTACCGCTTCCAGCCCGATTTGAACACGCACGCGCCGGCGGTCCGCGCCGAGATCATGCGGGTCATGGGGTTCTGGCTCCAGCTCGGCGCCTCAGGCTTCCGCATGGACGCCGTGCCGTTCTTCGTCGAGCGGAAGGGCGTCGGCTCCTCGCACAGGAAGGACTACGAGCTGCTCCACGAAATGCGCCACTTCCTCCAGTGGCGGCGCCGCGACGCGATCATGCTGGCCGAGGCGAACGTGCCACCGAAGGAGAATTTCGAGTACTTCGGCCGCGACGGCGATCGCATCCAGATGATGCTGAACTTCCCGGTCAACCAGCGGCTTTTCTACGCGCTCGCGACCGGCGACGTCCGCGCGCTGGTGACCGCGCTCCAGGCGACCTACTGGCGGCCGCGCGAGGCGCAGTGGGTCAACTTCCTCCGGAGCCACGACGAACTGGACCTCGGGCGCCTCACCGACCATCAGCGTGCCCGGGTGTTCGAGGCCTTCGGTCCGGATCCCACGATGCAGCTGTACGGCCGCGGCATCCGGCGGCGGCTGGCGCCAATGCTCGACAATGACCGCCGGCGGCTCGAGCTCGCCTACAGTCTGCTCTTCACCCTGCCGGGCACGCCGATGCTCCAGTACGGCGACGAGATTGGCATGGGCGACGACCTGAGCCTGCCCGAGCGCGACTGCGCGCGGACGCCGATGCAGTGGTCCGACGAGCCGCACGGCGGGTTCACCTCGGGGCGGCGACCGGTGCGGCCGGTCATCGACGACCCCATCTACGGCTTCCGGCGCGTGAACGTCGCCTCGGCGCGGCGCGATCCCGGATCGCTCCTGAACTGGACCGAGCGGGCCATTCGCACGCGCAAGGAGTGTCCGGAGATCAGCTGGGGACACTGGACGGTCGTCGCCGTGGACGTGCCCGGCGTCCTCGTCATGCGCTACGACTGGCGCGGCCGGACGTTGGTGGCCCTCCACAATTTCCAGGCGAAGCCGCACGCCGTGCGAATCGATGCCGCGACGGCCGGCGATGCGCTGCTCGTGGATCTGCTGTCGGACCGGGACAGCCGCGCCACGACGCGCGGCCACCTGATCGAGCTGGAGGCGCTCGACTATCGGTGGTTCCGGGCGGGGGGCCTGGAGAGAAGGCCCCGCGGCTGAACCGCTGGGCAGCGCCGGTCAGCGGACGACGCCCTCCGACGGGCTGGAGTGCTCGATAACGTCGTAGTAGCTCTGAATCCGGCCCGCCTTCACGTCGGCGAGCAGTCCGGGAATCGAGTCGAGGAGCGTCGCCGACCGCGCGTCGGGAAAGCCGCGCTGGAATCCGTATCCGCGGTTGAAGAATGCCCGGATGAACGTGCCGTGCTCGTCCACCGGCATCGCGGCGATGTTCTCGAAGAAGCGCCGCCAGCCGTCGCTCTGGAACAGGTACTGCTCGACGTTGGACGTGTAGAACGCGGAGACGCTGGCGCCGTGCTCGCGGAGGTAGTCGCCGACCCGCCGCAGTGCCTTCTCGCCGCCGAAGTCGCCCACGACGGGGACGAGGAGGTTCGCCTCCTCGTAGGCCTTCAAGGTCTGGAACCGCCCCTCGGACGCCAGGTAGCTGAGCTGCTCCCCATGCGCGTCGGTTTCGGTCATCAGCTCGGCATAGCTCGGGAACCAGCGCCCCCCGAACCCGCGGGGGAACGAGTAGCGCAGGTCGGGTCCGGCGGTGTAGAACGCCGAGTAGACGTACTCGATGGAGTGGACGTCCTCCGGCATCAGGGCGAACTTGTGGTGCTTCTGCAGGCGATCGAGCACGTTCCGGAGATTGCTGCGGTAGCGGTCGTCGGTCGGGGCGACCGTATCGAACGCGGCGAGCAGGTCCTGCGCCGACGATGCGCGGCCGACCTTGTCCGGCCGCCTGCGCGAGAACAGCCGCGACAGGAACTCCACGCGGTCCGACGACTGCTCGATGATCGCCTTGTACAGCAGGTGCAGCAGCATGTTCTGCCGCCGGACGTCGACGATGAACGCCATCCGCGGCCGCAGCGCGACGATGTAGGTGAAATTCTGGTCCGGGCCGACGCCGACGTACACGCCGCCGGGCAGCACCCGCCGGGTGAGCTCGGGAATCACGTGCTGGAACTCCCGCTCGTTCGAGATGAGATTGTCCGAGCGGAAGTAGCCGCCGCGCTCGGACAGATCCGACACGAGCCGCCAGTACACCCGGTCGCTCAGGCGGTTCGGCAGGGTCTCGCCGGCCGCCTGTCCCTCGCGGCGCGACCAGAGCGCCGCCGTCACGGCCAGCAGGACGAGGAGCACGGCGAGAATCGATCGGCGTCGAGTCATGGTCAGGGCTCCGAAGGGGGACGGCCGAGCGCCTCCCACAGCTGTCGCGTTCGCGTGCCGGAGCCCGCGAACAGCTCGCCCGGGAAGCGGCGATAGAGCAGCATCTCGCTGTAGATCTCGCCGCTCTGGTATTCGTTCAGCCCCAGACCGGCCAGGTACTGGAGGCGAAGGTTGCGGTCGCGGTTGATCGCCGCCCCGGCGAGCCACGGCGCGAGGTCAGACGCCTGTCCCGCGTAGGTGGCCAGCAGGTCGACGGCCGATCCGAATCCCACCTCGGACAGCGAGGCCGCCACGGTGCGGTGGTCCGGTCGATCGAGCCGGCGCTGCACGCGGTCGACGTCGATCGCCCCGCGTCCCACTCCGCCGATCAGCACGACGTCATACCCTTCGCCGTGGCTGGTGTTGCCCCACACGGTGCCGTTGGGAAACACCTGGAAGAATGTCGCCAGCTCGCTCCTCACGACGTCCGGATTGCTCTGGTACAGCGGCACCCACTGCGTGACCAGGCCTCCGGGCCTCAGGTGGCGCTTGACCTGCTCGAAGTACTCGCGCGTGTAGAGCGTCGCCGCCCCCTTGACCCAGGGGTGGATCGGATCGGACGTGATCACGTCGAACCGCTGGTCGGTCGTCAGCACGAAGTGACGCGCGTCGTCGACCACGAGGCGCACGCGCGGATCGTCGAGCACGTCGTAGTTCTCGCCGGCGAAGAACGCCGCGATGTTGCGCGGGATGAGCGGCTCGATCTCGCAGATCACGATCCGGCGCACGCCGGGATAGGGCACGAACGCCCCCGCGGTCACGCCGGCGCCGAATCCGACCACGAGCACCGACTGCGGGTCGGGGTGGACGAGCGCGGGCAGGTTCGCGAGCATCCGCTGGAGCCGCATGTCCTGCGGCTCGGTGGAGGCCTCCACCTTGCCGCTGACGTGAAAGTTGCGGACGCCGCTCGTCAGTTCGGACACGGCGACCGAGGCGTTCATGCCCTCGCCGGTGTACAGAATCCGGGGGACGTCGGTGACGGGCATCGTGCGCCCGTACGCGATCAGCTCGGGCGGCACCGGCGCCACGAGTCGCGCGAGCGCCAGGGCCGCGAGCCCGGCCAGCACGGCGATCGGCCGGTATCCCGGGCCTTGCGTCTGGTGTCCGCTGGTCGCGATGACCATCGCCGCTGCGACCGACATCGCCAGCAGCAGCTGTTCGCTGTGGCCGGTGCCGAGTATCGGTACCGCAAGCATGCTGACGCCGATCGCCCCGGCGATGGCGCCGAGCGTGTTCGCCGCGTAGACGCGGCCGACCAGCCGCCCGGGATCGTGCGCGTCGGACGCGACGGCGGCGAGTGCCAGCGGGAAGCTCGCGCCCCAGAGGCACGTGGCCGGCAGAATCGCCCACAGCGTCCGCATGAGATCGGTGCGGAAGACGTACCAGGGGCTCGCGGCGCGCACGACGTCGATCGGCCAGTAGGGCAGCGTCCGCGCCAGCGCGTGCGCGGTCCAGACGATGGCGGGGGCCAGCAGCAGCTGGCAGGCGGCGAGCGCCACGCGCGGGCGCTCGGTCTTGCGGGCCACCCAGGAGCCCGCAGCGCTGCCCAGGCCGAGGCCGACGAGGAAGACGGCGAGAATGATCGAGAACGCGTAGACGGTCGCGCCGAGCATCAGGGCCAGGAGCCGGGTCCAGACGACCTCGGCGCCGAGCGCCGCGAACCCTGACAACGCGATGGCGACGTACACGGCGCCGCCGTCTGCTGACGAGGTGGCCCCGGCAGCGGCCGTGGAAGCGGTCGAAGGCGCGGCAGGAGCGCGGTCGGCCATGACCAGCGCGGCGACCGCGGCACCGGCGTTGATGAACACCGCAACGTAGGTCGCCGTCGCGATGTCGTGAACGCGAAGCAGGTAGAATCCGGCGAGGAAGCATCCGAATACGGCGCCGGCGATGTTGCCGCCGTAGAAGGCGCCGAGCCACGAGACGTCCTCCCGCCGCGAGGCGCCCACCCATCGCGCGACCGCCGGCAGCGTCGCCCCCATGAGGACGGTCGGCGGCAGGAGGCAGACCGCGCACAGCCCGGCGCGCAGCAGCAGCCCGGCGCCTCCCCCGTCGTCGAGTATCGTGTAGAGGCGGGCCACACGCGGCACGGCGGCGAGCACGCCGAGGGCGAGCCCGCCGACCGCGAGCTCGAGGCCGGCGTAGACGCGCAGGGGATGAACGCGCGGAGACACCAGGCGGGCGAGGGCCAGGCTGCCCAGGCAGAGGCCTCCCATGAAGGTCCCGAGGAGCACGGCCAGCGAGATCGCCGACGCGCCGATCACGAGCTCCAGGAGCTGAAACCAGACGATCTCGTAAATCAGCGCGGAGCAGCCGCTGCCCGCAAACAGCAGGAGCAGCAGCGGCAGGTACCGTTTCGCCACGAGGCCCCCCGCAAACGGGGATAGTATGACCCAATCCCGAATGAAGCGGACGCGTATGTCGAACGCCGCCGTAGCCCTGCCGGTCGCGCTCGGCCTGGTCGTCGTGACGCTCGTCGGCCTGCCCTTCTCGTCGCCGCAGGCCGACGCGGTGCCCGACGCCGTCGCACGCATCACCGACGCGGCGCTCCATCGCTCGGAGCTCATGGACACGCTTTCGTACCTGACCGACGAGATTGGCCCGCGCCTGACGAACTCGCCCAACTTCCGCCGCGCCGCCACGTGGACGCGGGACCGGTTCGCGGCCTGGGGCCTGCAGCACGCCCATCTCGAGGCGTGGGGCCCCTTCGGGCGCGGATGGTCGGTGACGCGCTTCTCGGCCGAGATGATCGCGCCCGAAGAGCAGCCGCTGATCGCCATGCCGAAGGCCTGGTCGCCCGCAACCGGGGAGCTGACGGGCGATGCGGTCCTGGTGGACGCGACGAACGCGGCCGAGCTCGTGAAGTATCGCGGGCGCCTGTCTGGGCGCATCGCGCTCGTCGGCGCTGTGCGGCCAATCGCGGCGCATTTCGCGCCGCTCGGCACGCGCTATTCGGCCGACGACCTCGCGGCGTTTGCGAGCAATCGGCCCTTTCCGCCGAACAACGAGAACTTCGCGCCGCCGCCGTCGGCCGCCGACATCGCCGAGCGGCGGTTCGAGGCCGAGCGGCTCCAGTTCCTGGCCGCCGAGGGCGTCGCGCTCGTCGTCCAGCCGGGTCGCGGCTTCGATGGCGGGACGATGGAGGTCCAGGCCGCCGTCGTGCCCCAGCCGCCCGACACGCCGCGGGCCGATCGCGAGTATCCCTGGGACCCGGGCGCCCGGACGGTGCCGCAGGTGGTGGTCGCCGCCGAGCACTACAACCGGATGGCGCGCATGCTGGCGCGCGGCGATGACGTCCGGCTGGCGGTAAACCTGCAGGTCCGGTTCGACGACACCAACCTGATGAGCAGCCACACGCTCGCCGACGTGCCGGGAAGCGATCTTGGCGATCAGATCGTGCTCGTCGGCGCCCATCTCGACTCGTGGCATGCGGGGACGGGCGCCACCGACAATGCCGCCGGCGTGGCCGTCGTGATGGAGGCGGCGCGGCTGTTCGAGGCGCTGAAGCTCCGTCCGCGCCGGACGGTGCGGTTTGCGCTCTGGGGCGGAGAGGAGACCGGGGGCGGCGCGCGTCCGTACGTCGAGGCGCACATCGCGCGAACCGAGCGTGGCGCCGCAGGGAATCGTCCCGCACGCGAGGGGTCAGCCGGACAGATCGTCAGGCTGCCCGACTACGCGAAATACACGGCATATTTCAACATCGACGCCGGCACCGGCAAGATCCGCGGCGTCTATCTGGCCGGCAACGCCGCCCTCGAGCCGATCTTCCGCCGGTGGCTCCAGCCGTTCGCCGCGCTCGGCGCGTCCACGCTGACGATGAACGGCGACTGGGGATCCGATTTCCAGTGGTTCGACCGCGTCGGCGTGCCGATCGTGAGCTTCATCCAGGACGAAATCGAATACGACACGCGGACGCACCACACCAACATGGACGTGCTCGATCGCGTCCAGCCCGACGACCTGAGGCAGGCGGCGGCCGTGATGACGGGCTTCGTCTACCAGGCTGCGATGCGGGACGAGCCGCTACCGCGGAAACCCGGCTCGTGATCGCCGGCGCCCGCCTGCGATCTTCTCGGCGTCGCCGGCGTCACTCCCGCAGCACGGCGGCCGGATCGATCCGCGCCGCCCGGCGCGCGGGCAGCCAGCCGGCGAGCGTGCCGACGACCAGCAGCACGCCCGCCGCTCCCGCCAGGGTGACCGGGTCGCGCGGCGGCAGGCCGTAGACGAGCGATCCGACGAACCGCGCCGCCCAGAGGCTGACCGCGGCGCCCAGGGCGAGGCCGGCGCTGACCAGGACCAGGACGCGCGCGAGCACGAGCCGCATCACGCCGCCCGGCTCCGGCGCCGAGCGCGATCCGGATGCCGATTTCGCTGCGCCGCGGGACACCGCGTACGACGTCACGCCGTAGAGTCCGATGCCCGCCAGCAGCAGGGCGAGCCCGCCGAAGAATCCCGACAGCGCCGCGACCAGCCGCTCCTCGGTGAGCGAGGCGTCGATCTGGTCTGCCAGCGGGGTGAAGGTCAGGGACAGATCCGCATCGACTCGACCGACTGCCGCCGCCACGCTTCGCGACAGCAGCGCCGGAGAACCAGCCGTACGCAGGCTGAGACTCGCAAACGGCGGCTGATCCCCGCTTTGCGCCAGCGCGACGTACACGGTCGGCGGCGGCGGCTCACGCAGCGATTCGTAGACGGCGTCCTTCACGAGCCCTACGATCTCGAGCGGCGGCGACGGCCTTCCCGGGCTGGGCGGCCGCCCGATGGGGCGACCGACCGGGTTTGCGCCGTCGAAGAACCTGCGTGCGAATGCTTCGTTCACGATCGCAACAGGGGGACCGCCGGCGCGGTCGGCGACGGTGATGTCGCGGCCCGACAGCAGATGCGTTCCGTACGTGGAGAACCAGCCCGGCGTCACCGCGTTCATGTGGGCCGTGCGCTCGTCCTCGGTCAGCGTCGGCTTGTCGGGGAACTCGAACAGATCGTTCCAGATCGTGTGGCTCACCGGCGTGATGGATGAAGCGGCGGCCCGGGTTACGCCAGGCAGGGCGCTCACGGCCTCGGCGGCACGCTCGAACTCGGCGGCGAGCGCGGCGCCGCGCGCGCGCGAGCGCGAAGCGTCGAGGCTGACGACCATCACGCCTTGACGATCGAAGCCCGGGTTCAGGCTGGCGAGCCGCGCGAAGGTGCGGACGAAGAGGCCCGCTGCCACCACGAGCACGAGCGACAGGGCGACCTGCACGACGACGAGGGGATGCGACAGCCCGCGGCCGCCGATCCCCACCGTGCCGCGGCCCTGTGCCTTCAGGGCCTCGATCGGCTGGACGTGGGTGGCACGGAACGCCGGCCAGGTCCCGAACGCCGCCGCCGTGCCGATTGCGACGCCGGCCGTGAACGCGAGCACGCGCCAGTCGAGTGATAGGTCGAGGAACACCACCCCGTCCGCCCCGGACAACTGGCCGACCAGGAGCCGGGACGCCCACTCGGCGAACAGCAGGCCGAGGGCGGCTCGGCCGTGGCCAGGAGCAGCGTTTCGACCAGGAACTGGCGGGCGAGACGCGCGCGCGACGCCCCGAGCGCAACCCGTACGCTCAGCTCGTGGCGCCGGCCGGTGGCGCGCGCGAGCAGGAGGTTGGCGACATTGGCGCAGGCGACGAGCAGCACGAGTCCCACCACCACCATGAGCGCCAGCAGCGGGCGGCGGTACTGCTGCCGCAGGAAGGAGGGGCCGGTCGCGGCCGGCTCGAGGTCGAGCGGCTCGGCGAGATAGCGCTTGAGCTCTTCGGGGCGCCAGCGCTCGGGAATCGTCGCCGCACGCACCTGCGGCTGCACCCCGCGCAGCGCCTGCCGCGCGGCGTCGAGGGTCTGGCCCGAGCGGAGCCGGGCGATGATCTGCAGCCACCACGCCGATCGATGATCGAGCAGGCTGCGATCGCCGCGCAGGAGCGGCTCGTCGCCGAGCGGCACCGCCACGTCGAACGTCCGGCCGACGTCCGGGCCGGAGAAGCTCGGCGGCGTCACGCCGACTACGGTGAAGGCGACGCGATCGAGGGCGATCGTCCGTCCCACGGCGCCGAAGGCGCCGCCGAAATGCGATTGCCAGAAGGCGTAGCTGATGACCGCGACGGCGCCGTCGGGGCCGCCCCGGCGCCGGTCGTCGGCCGGCGTCAGCGTCCGGCCGAGAATGGCCGGCACACCGAGGACGTCGAAGAAGGTGCCGCTCGCCCAGAGGCCGTTCACGTACGCCGCCTGACCGCCCCTTGCCAGGTCGAACCGGTCGGTGCCCCAGGCCGCGGCGCCATCGAAGAGCGCCGCCTGGCGGGCGCGGATCTGCTCCCAGATCGGATTGGTGAACGAGGCGAACGTGGTGTGGGGCTGCTCGACAAGCACCAGTTGCTGCGGGTCCTTCACGGGAAGCGTGCGCAGCAGGAGACTGTCGACGATCGAGAAGATGGCCGTGTTCGCGCCGATGCCGAGAGCCAGCGACAGCACCGCAACCGCGGTCACGACCGGCGTCGTCCTCAGCGCGCGGAAGGCGAGGCGCAGGTCCTGCATAGAGCCTCCTCAGCGCGGCATTCTAATGCGGCGGTGCGGCGCACGCGTAGCCGCCGGCAGGGAACGACCGGCAGCCTGTACGGCGCCACCGGGCCGGCGACCACCGGGCTGGCGGCACGTTCCTGTGGAAGAACGCGTTGAGCGGCGCCGAGCACGAAGCGTGTCCGGACGGTCCGAGGTGTCACGACTCCTCTGAGTGGTGAGGCCGCACTATTATAGGGACGTGAAGAAGATCTGCGACAACATCCTCGAGGCCATCGGCGGGACGCCCATGGTCCGGATCAACCGGATCACGGCGGGCGTGGTTCCCGGGACCGTGCTGGCGAAGATCGAGACCTTCAACCCCGGCAACTCGATCAAGGACCGCATGGCCGTCAAGATGATCGAGGACGCCGAGCGCGCGGGGAAGCTGAAGCCGGGCGGCACGATCGTCGAAGGCACGTCCGGCAACACGGGCATGGGTCTCGCCATCGCCGCGGTCGTCAAGGGCTACAAGTGCGTGTTCACGACGACCGACAAGCAGTCCAAGGAGAAGGTGGACGCGCTCAAGGCGTTCGGCGCCGAGGTGATCGTGTGCCCGACGAACGTCGACCCCGAGGATCAGCGGTCGTACTACTCGGTGTCGTCGCGGCTCGAGAAGGAGGTGCCCGACGCCTGGAAGGCGAACCAGTACGACAACCCCTCGAACGCGCAGGCGCACTACGAGCAGACCGGCCCGGAGATCTGGGACCAGACCGACGGCCGGATTACGCACCTCGTCGTCGGGGTCGGCACGGGCGGCACCGTCACGGGCGTCGCCAGGTATCTGAAGGAGCGCAACCCGGCAATCAAGGTCTGGGGGATCGACACGTACGGGTCGGTGTTCAAGAAGTACAAAGAGACGGGCGTGTTCGACAAGAACGAGATCTATCCGTACATCACCGAGGGCATCGGAGAAGACTTCCTGCCGCAGAACGTCGACTTCAGCCTCATCGATCACTTCGAGAAGGTCACCGACAAGGACGCCGCGGTGATGACCCGCCGGATCGCGCGCGAGGAGGGCATTTTCGCCGGGAACTCCGCCGGCTCGGCCATGGCCGGACTCCTCCAGCTCAGAGAGCAGTTTCGCGACGGGGACGTGATCGTGGTGATCTTCCACGATCACGGGTCGCGCTATCTGGGCAAGATGTTCAACGACGACTGGATGCGCGAGAAGGGCTTCCTGGAGAAGTCGGGGATGACCGCGCGGGATCTCGTCGCCTCGGGCGTTTCGGGGGAGCTGTTCGCGGTGGAGGCATCGGAGCCGGTCGAAGAGGCGGTCAAGATGATGAGTGCCCACGATTTCTCGCAGATCTCGATCACGCGCGACCGGCGTCTGGTCGGATCGCTCAACGAGACACACCTCTACACCGAGCTCGTCAGGAACGCGGACGTGCTTCGCCAGCCGGTCGAGTCGATCATGCGTCCGGCGTTCCCGTTCGTGGACGTCTCGACGCCGATCGAGCTGCTGTCCACGATGATCACGCCCGAAAACCCGGCCGTGCTCGTCCGCGACTTCAAGACCGACAAGACATTCATCATCACCAGAAGCGACGTGATCCGGGTCCTGGTGTGACCGGCCCCGCGAGGGAGATCGAACATGACAGATCAGGCGATCAGAGAGCATGTCGTGAAGCTGCTGACGTGGCACGACGCGCACGCCGATTTCGACGCCGCCGTCGCTGACCTGCCACGCGAGGCGCGGGGCCGCGCGCCACAGGGCGCGCCGTACTCGCCGTGGCAGCTCGTGGAGCACCTGCGGATCGCGCAGCACGACATCCTCGACTTCTGCCGCAACCCGCACTACAAGGAGCTCGACTGGCCCGCTCAGTACTGGCCTGCTGCGGCGGCGCCCGCCACCGACGCCGACTGGGACGAGAGCGTGGCGGCGGTTCGGCGGGACCGGGCGGAGCTCGAGAAGCTGGCGCGTGATCCGAAGGTCGACCTGCTCGCCGGCATCCCTCACGGCTCGGGCCGGACCTACCTGCGCGAGCTGCTCCTGGCGGCCGATCACGCCGCGTATCACGTCGGCGAGCTCGTGCTGGTCCGCCGGCTGCTCGGTGTCTGGCCCTCGTCGTAGCAGCCGGCTCGACCTGCCAGGCTCGACGTCCTACTTGAAGAACGCGGTCATCGGGGCCGCCCCCGCACTCTTGCCGAGGCGGGGCAGGCCCCAGGCCTGCTCGATCGTCGCGAGCAGGTTGTAGTGGTTGAACGGCGTCGCGACCCTGGTGCCGGCCGGTGTGTGCGGCGAGACGACGATCAGCGGTATCCGCCCGCCTCCTCCGGTCGCGGTCGTCCCCTCGTCCCAGGCGATGAACAGCACGGCGTTGTTGAATGCCGACGACGAGGTGATCTTCGGCACCCACTGGGACAGCCACGTGTCGCCGGTCTGGATAGAGCAGTCGTGCATGTCGTGGCACAGGTTCGGGCTGATCCAGACGAAGTCCGGCAGCGCGCCGTTCGCGAGATCGGTGTTGAACTGTCCGAGCCGCACCACCTTGCTCGTGCACCGCGTGGAGTTGCCGACGATGTCGTCGTAGTGGACGAACGGATTGTGTTTCTGCGCGTAGGTGCCGCTGTCGGCCGTGTCGCACGCGAACGGCATGGACTCCATGTACCCCTTCCATGTCCGGCCCGAGTCGGACACCTCGTCGACGATGTTGCGTGCGCCCGTCGTGCACCCCTGGCAGTCGTTCGTGAACACGGTCTGGCCGCCGGTGAGCGCCATGTAGTTGGGCAGGCTCGGGTGGGCCACGCCGGTGTAGCCGGTGGCGAGGCCGTGCTGCTTCGCCAGCTTGTTCAGGAACGGCGCCGAGGGGCTGCCGATGATCTCGCTGTACTCCTTGTTCTCCATCACGATCACGAACACGTGGGAGAACTTCGGGACCTCTGTCGTCGTCGTGCCCGTTCCGTACGTGACGACGAGCGTCGGCCGCGCCGCCGACGAGGGATCGGTCGGCGTCGCATACTCGCGGTACGACGACCGGCTCGAGGCGTCCTGGTCGATGAGCGCGACACGCGTGTAACGCGACGATCCCAGCTGGCCGGCGACGGCCGCCTGGACGAGCGGGGTGACGTCGAAGGTGATCGTGGCGCCGACCTGGCTGCCCACGGTCTTGACGTCGAGGCGGCTGCCGAGATCGCCGCCCGGCGTGCGCCATCGCTGACCCTGCGAGATGCGCCGGTCGTTCCAGCTGAAGTCATGATCGCCGTACGAATCGGTCACCTGATAGGCGGCCACGTGCCGCGCCGTGCCGGTGTTGGCGTACGCGATGGTGACGGTGAGCCTGGCGGAGGTCACCTTCGCCCCGGCCGGAACGCGGTTCTGCGTGTCGAACTTGAGCATCGCCCGCCGCATGTAACTCTCGTTGTCGCTGGCCCGGGTCGACAGCAGATCGCCCTGGAACGCGTTGGCGTACGAGCCGCCGCGAACCGTTCCCCAGGTCACCGACGGCAGCGTGACCGTGGTTTGCGCACGGGCGATGGCCGACGCAGACGCGAAGAGGAGGACCAGCAGCGTCCGGCACGGAATCGTGCGATGAACAGGCATTTCGGTATGGCCTTTTTCGACGCCGGCCGCAGGCCGGCGGAACGACAGGCCCCGGCGCGCGACGACAACATGAACGGCCGCGGCCGAGGTCGTGATGATGTGCGGTGGACCAAGCAAGGAGTCTGCCGTCCGTCCCGTCCGCCGCGATCGCGGATGAGTTGTGGCCTCCCCGTACGCCGGGCGTCACTGCTACACGCTGCTGCCACATCCTGTCCTCCAGTCCCCGGCAGGCGCGTGGCGGCGGGCGGTCTGCCATAATGTCCGGATGTCTACCATGCGGTCTGTGTTTACCATGCGGTCCATTGGTGTGGTGCGCAGTCCATACAGCGCCACCGATCAGATTCCCAAGGGCAAGGGGGCCGCGCACGAGGCGCTCGGGACGCTCGATCTCGATCCGGAGTTGGACGCCGGGCTGACCGACATCGACGGCTTCTCCCATCTGTTCGTGGTCTGGGTCTTCGATCGATCGGGGCCTTTCGAACTGCTCGGGACGCCGCCCACCGACACCCGGCCCCACGGCGTCTTCGCGACGCGGTCTCCGCGCCGCCCCAACCCGATCGGCCTGACGGTCGTCGAGCTGCTCGGTCGCGACGGCCCGCGCCTCCACGTGCGCGGCCTCGACATGCTCGACGGCACGCCGATCCTCGACCTGAAGCCCTACCTGTCGAGCGTGCCGGCCGACCGCCTGCGCCGCGGCTGGCTGGCCGAGGCCGAGGCACGCGGGTGACTCTCCTCGCGCTCGATCTGCGCGACACGTTCGGCGACATCGACATCTATCTGTTCGACCAGCTCCTGCGCGGCCGCATCACGGCCGGCATGCGCGTGCTCGACGCCGGATGCGGAGCGGGCCGGAACATTCGGTACCTGCTGCGGGCCGGCTGCGACCTGCGCGCGGCCGATGCCGACGCGGCCGCCGTGGCGAGCGTCCGTCGTCTCGCGGCCGGGCTGGCGCCGCACCTGCCGCCGGAGAACTTCCGCGTGGAGGCCGTCGAGGCGATGACGTTCGACGATCGGTCGGCCGACGCGGTCTTGAGCAGCGCCGTCCTGCATTTCGCCCGCGATCCCGCCCACTTCGACGCCATGCTTCGCGGCACCTGGCGCGTGCTCGCGCCGGGTGGCCTGTTCTTCTGCCGGCTGGCCTCGACCATCGGCATGGCCGACCGCGTCGTGCCGGTGGGGAGCGGCCGGTACCGGCTGCCCGATGGCAGCGAGCGGTTTCTCGTCGACGAGGCGCGGCTCGAGACGGCCGCCGCCGGGCTCGGGGGCGCGCTCCTGGACCCGATCAAGACGACCGTCGTTCAGGATCAGCGCAGCATGACCACGTGGGTCCTGCGGAAACTGTGACGCGGGGAGGAGCGCTGGATGCCGACCGTGCCGCACGTCGAACGCCATTTCACCGCGTCGGAGACCGTCCGGGACATCGTGATCGGCATGTCCGACGGCCTGACCGTGCCCTTCGCCCTTGCGGCCGGCCTGTCGGGCGCGGTGGCGTCGAGCGGCGTGGTGATTACGGCCGGCCTGGCCGAGATCGCGGCCGGCTCCATCGCGATGGGCCTCGGCGGGTACCTGGCCGCCCGGAGCGACGCGGAGCACTACGCGGCGGAGTACCGGCGGGAGGCCCAGGAGGTGCGCGACGTCCCGGAGGTCGAGGCGCGCGAAATCGTCACGATCCTGCAGAAGTACGGCGCGACGCCCGAGGAGAGCGCGCCGGTGGTCGACGCGCTGCGTCGGACGCCGAGGGCGTGGATCGAGTTCATGATGCGGTTCGAGCTGGGGCTCGAGGAGCCGGATCCGAGGCGCGCGCTCCTCAGCGCGGCGACCATCGCCGGATCGTACGTCGCCGGCGGCCTGATTCCGCTCGCGCCGTACTTCGTCGTCCATACGACATCGGGCGCGCTCGGCGCCTCGGTCGCCATCACGCTCCTCGCGCTCGCGGTATTCGGCTGGGTGAAGGGCGCCTTCACCGGAACGTCGCAGGCCCGGAGCGCCGCGCAGACCCTCGTCGTGGGCGGACTCGCAGCCGGCGTCGCGTTCCTGCTGGCCAAGGCGATCAGCTGAAGGAGGATGGTGAGATGACTGGCACCCACGACGGCATGCGGGCAATGCTCCGCCACACCTTGGCGACCGTCGCGTATCGCGGCGGCAAGGCGCTGCGCGGCTCGCCCGACGGATTCGGCGGGTTCCGGGCGCGCGCGGGCACGCGCACGCCGGGAGAGGTTCTGGCGCACCTGGGCGATCTGTTCGACTGGGCGCTGTCGCTCGCGCAGGGCAGCCACGACTGGCACGACTCGGCTCCCGGCGACTGGGACGCCGACGTCGGCCGCTTCTTCGCCGGGCTCGCCAGCTTCGACGCGCTCCTGGCGTCCGAGCAGCCGCTCGGCTGTCCGTGCGAGCGCCTCTTCCAGGGCCCGGTCGCCGACGCCCTGGCGCACATCGGCCAGATCGCGATGCTCCGCCGCATGGCCGGCGCGCCGATCCGCGGGGAGAACTACTTCAAGGCGGAGATCGCCGCGGGCCGTATCGGACCGGAGCAGTCCCCGGCGCGGCGGGAATTCGACTGAATGCCGGCGAGCCGCACCCGCGCGGCCGAGGGTCGCGGGGCGCGGCGAAGGCACGGCGGCTCCTGCTGGGCGCGCGGCCGGCGCGGCTCATATAATGCCGTGAACGTTCCGTCGATCGAGCCGGGGGGCCGATGTCGTTCCGATCCGTCTTCATTGCCATCGTGCTCGGGTTCGCGCTGGTGCTCGGCGCGTTCTTCATCAACTACCAGCGCCCGCGCATCGAGACCGACCAGCCGAACGCGGCGCTCGTGCGCGCGTCGGGCAAGTGCGCCGAATGCCACCTGCAGCAGCAGTACTCGATCGTCCACGAGTACGAGATGAGCCGGCACGCGCAGAAGGGCGTCAACTGCCTCGACTGCCACCAGCCGGCCGCCAACCAGCAGAAGCAGGAACATCACGGGTTCGTGATCTCGACCAAGCTGACGGGCGGCAACTGCCGCAGTTGCCACGAAGCGATCTATCAGGAGTTCCTCCGGAGCCGGCACGCGGCGCCCGCCTGGGCCGCCGTCTACGGCGAACAGGGGCTCACGCCCGAACAGGTCGAGTTCTCGGAGCGATTCCAGCCCGGAGCGACCAGGCGTCCGCCGCATCCGTTCGTCAAGATCGAAGGTGCCGCGGCGATGACGAGCGGGTGCGTGCAGTGCCACAGCGTCGGCCGGCCGAACGACGACGGGACGATCGGCACGTGCACGTCGTGCCACACCAGGCACACGACATCGGTCGCCATCGCGCGCGAGCCGACGACGTGCGCGCAGTGCCACGTGGGTCCGGATCATTCGCAGATCGAGATCTACGAGGAATCGAAGCACGGCGTGATGTTCGCGGCCCAGCGGGCGTTCCTGCACCTGGACGCGCCGCCCAACGCGCTGACGACCCGCGACATGTTCGTGCCGACGTGTGCGACGTGCCACATGAGCGGCCTGAACGGGCAGAAGGTGACCCACGATCCGTCCGAGCGGCTGTCGTACTTCCTGGCCGACGCCATCACCAGGCCGCGGCCCAACCACGCCGCGGCCCAGGCCGGCATGAAGCAGATCTGCAACCAGTGCCACACCAAGCCGCTGATCGATCGCGTGTACGCGCAGGCCGAGCAGGTGGTGGCCTCCACGAACGCCCGCGTGCAGGAAGCGCTCGACATCGTCAACGGGTTGCGAAAGGACGGCGTGCTCGGCTCCTCGCCCTTCTCGGACCCCGTGGACTTCCTGTACTTCGACCTGTGGCACTACGACGGCCGCACGTCGAAGCACGGCGCGTTCATGGGCGGAGCCGACTTCGTGCAGTGGCACGGCAACTACCCGATGGTGCAGAAGCTGGTGCAGCTGCGAAAAGAGGCCGCCGATCTCCGACGGGCGCATGGACGGCCGCGGTAGCTGGCGGCGCGATCCGCTGCTCTGGGTCGAAGCGTTCGTCGTCTTCAACTTCGCCGCGCTCGTCGGGGACATCTATCTGGCGCACTCGGAGAACGCGTTTCGCGCGTCCGCCGAATACGTGCCGCTGGTCGTGTCGATCGTGGCGCCCCTGGTGCTGGTCGTCGGGCTCGTCATGCGCGCGCGCTGGCCGGCGGTCTGGCGCGACGTGGGATACCTGGTCGGCTGGGTGGCGATTGCGGTCGGCCTGGCCGGCGTGGTCCTCCACCTGGAGAGCCGGTTCTTCTACGAGCGGACGCTGCGCAGCCTCACCTACGCTGCGCCGTTTGCCGCGCCGCTGGCGTACACGGGACTCGGCCTGCTGCTCGTCGCCGATCGGATGGTGGAAGAGGGGAGTCTGGAGTGGGCGCAGTGGGTGCTGCTGCTCGCGCTGGGCGGATTTGCCGGCAACTTCGTCTTCAGCCTGACCGACCACGCCATGAACGGCTTCTTCTATCGCGCCGAGTGGGTGCCGGTCGTCACGAGCGCGTTCGCCGTCAGCTTCCTGACGGTGCCGTTCCTCGTCCCCGTCGCCCGGCGCTACCTGGCGCTCTGCGCGGCTGTCCTGGGCGTCGAGGCGTTCGTCGGCCTGCTGGGGTTCGTGCTCCACGCCCTGGCCGACCTGCGGCAGCCCGGCCCGACGCTCGTCGAGCGCGTGGTGAGCGGCGCCCCGCCCCTGGCGCCGTTGCTGTTCCCCAACCTGGCCATCCTCGGTTTCATTGCGCTGGCTGCCCTGCTCCGGCATCTGCCGGACCAACCCAAATCGTAATCGCCTGTTGAAAAACGAGACATCCGAGGCCCCTGTCGGCCGTGCCACCTGCGGCCGCGGCCCGGTTGCGTAGCGCCTGTCCGCGGACCCGTTCTTGCGAACCCTCAGCACGCCAGAACTCAGCCCGAAGGACAGTCCCGGTTCCGAGCGAGATGTTTCACGGCCAGCGAACGGGGGTGGGGCCCCGCGAGACCCAAGGCATGACCCGCGAAGCGTTTGGTCCCAATCTGCGCCGGATGCGCCTCCAGCGCGGTGTCACGCTCGACGAGATCGCCAAAGCCACCAAGGTCCCGCCCGACATGTGGGAGGCCTTCGAGCAGAACGACCTGAGCCGCTGGCCGTACGGCATCTTCGCGCGCGCCTACGTTCGGGAGTACGCGCGGCTCGTGGGCGCCGATCCGCAATTGACCGTCGACGAGTTCTGCCGGTGGTTTCCGAACGGCGACCGCCGCTTGGCGCCGGTCGTGCGGGGCCAGGCCGAGATCGTCGGCCACCAGGATCTTCAGTGGGAGGACACGCCGCCCTCGGGCGGGGAGCGGCGCGCCGGCGTTCGAGGGGCGATAGACACGCGCGGCGCGAACGCCGCGCGGCCCGCCGCGCCGTGGTGGGCCGCGCTGTCGGCCGCCTGCGCCGAGATGTTCGTTCGCCTCCGCCGTCACGGCGGACGCGCCTGACGTCTAGACGGCGACCGCCGCGAACGCCGCATTCAACGCGGCCGAGTCCAGGAACTCCACGAAGCGCACGATCTGTCCGTCCTTCAGCGTGAAGACCATCACGAAATCCGAGTCGACGATCCCGCCGCGCCTGGTTCGCGCGCCGTAGTGTCCCAGCGTCACGACCTTGTCGCCCTGCGCGATGAACTCCCGCGGCTCGAACTGCTCGAACGTCTCCGTTTCCGCGACGATGCGGAAGAACTCGGCCACGTCGCTCCGGCCGTGGCGCACCCCGGCGAATGGCACATGTGGACCGGCTCCCGTCACCGGCTTCCACTCGATCGACTCGTCGAAGCAGGCCAAGAGCGACGTCATGTCGCCGCGCCCGAACGCCGCGTACGCCTGCTGCACGATCTCCGTGTTCCTGGATTCCCTCATCACGTCCTCCTTCGAACCTCGTGTCGTTCCGCATCTACGGACCTCCTCCTCGATCGGATTGGGTAGGATGGTCGGATGCGGCTGGCCGAGGTGGTGCAGGTGTCGGACGCCGTGGCCGCCACGAGCGCCCGTCTCGAGAAGATCGAACGGCTGGCGGGGCTCCTGAAGCGGCTCGCGCCGAATGAGATCGAGACGGTCGTGGCGTTTCTGAGCGGGACGCCGCGCCAGGGGCGCATCGGTCTCGGCGGCCGCTCGATGGGGGAGGCGCAGGCGGTCGCTCCCCTGCTGCAGGGGATGCTCGAGATCGCCGACCTCGACGCGGCCTTCCAGCGGATAGCCGACGCGGCCGGGCGGGGTTCGGCCTTCGTGCGCAGCGGCGAACTGGGCCGGCTGCTGGCGCAGTGCACGGCGTCCGAGCAGTCGTTCGTGCTGCGGCTGCTCGTCGGCGAACTGAGGCAGGGAGCGCTCGAGGGCGTCCTGCTCGAGGCGATTGCCCGCGCCGCGGGACTTCCCTCAGGCGAGCTCCGGCGGGCGTCGATGCTGGCCGGATCACTCCCTCGGGTCGCGCGCGCGGCATTGACCGAAGGGGCCCCGGGCGTCTCCCGCTTCGCGCTCACTCTCTTCCAGCCGCTCCAGCCGATGCTGGCCGATTCGGCGGCGGACGTCGGTGCCGCCATCGTCCAGCTCGGCGAGGTGTCGCTCGAATACAAGATCGACGGCGCGCGGATCCAGGCGCACAAGGTCGGCGCAGACGTGCGCGTCTTCTCGCGCAACCTCCGGGACGTCTCGGATGCCGTGCCCGAGGTCGTCGAGGTGCTGCGAGCCATGCCGATCCGCGAAGCCATTCTGGACGGCGAAGCGATCGCGCTCGGACCCGGGGGCGCGCCTCAGCCGTTCCAGACGACCATGCGCCGATTCGGTCGCCGGCTCGATGTCGAGCGCCTGCGGCACGAGCTGCCGGTCGCGCCATTCTTCTTCGACCTGCTGCATCTCGACGGCGGGCCGTTCGTCGACGAGCCGCAGGCGCGCCGATTCGAGGCGCTTGCCGCCATCGCGCCACCCGACATCATCGTCCCGAGAATGGTGACCGCCGAAGCCTTCGACGCGCAGGAATTCTTCGAGGGCGCCCTTCGCGCGGGGCACGAGGGCGTGATGGCCAAGTCGCTGGCCGCTCCCTATGCGGCCGGCCGGCGCGGCCAGTCCTGGCTCAAGGTGAAGCGGGCCCGAACGCTGGATCTGGCCGTCCTGGCGGCGGAGTGGGGGCACGGCCGGCGGCGAGGGACGCTCAGCAACCTGCACCTCGGCGCCCGCGATCCGGCACACGGCGGCTTCGTCATGCTGGGGAAGACCTTCAAGGGATTGACCGACGAGATGCTGGCGTGGCAGACGCGGCGCCTCCTCGAACTCGAGATCGGCCGCGACGCCTACACGGTGTACGTCCGCCCCGAGATCGTCGTCGAGATTGCCTTCAACGAGATCCAGGCGAGTCCGCAGTACCCGGGCGGCGTCGCGCTGCGCTTTGCGCGCGTGAAGCGCTACCGCCCCGACAAGACCGCCGCCGAGACCGACACGATCGACACGGTCCGCGCGCTCTACTCCGCCTGAAGCGCGCGGGTCGGATCCAGCGCCGCCGCCCGCCTGGCGGGAGCGCGCTGGCGGCCAGTCCGACGATGACCAGCGCGCCGACGACCGCTACCATGGTGGCCGGATCCGTCCGACTGACGCCGAAGAGCTGGCTGGACAGCCGCCCGGCTGCCCGAGGGCGTGCCGTTCGCGCTCGAGAACCTGATCCCGAGCCGCCTGCGCGTGACGACACCCGGCTTCTTCGGCCTTATGGGGACTCCCATCGTGAAGGGGCGCGCGTTCGACGATCGCGACCGTACGGGCGGGCAGAAGGTGCAGATCCGGACCCATCGCGGCATACGAGGTGACGGCCGCCGTCCTGACGCCGGGGAGGGCCGCCATTTCGGTTTCGATGCGCGACCGCTGACGATCGACGCTTCATGGTTGGCCCATGCGATCGCGCGCCACCCGGCGGCGGATCGCGGGATCGCGCCTCAGCGCCGACAACTGCACGGCGATCGTCGCGTATCCGGTGGAGGATTGAAGGGTCGGAAATGAAAAAGGCGGGTCCGGATGGACCCGCCCTGACGGTCTCGAGCGCGGTGCCCGCCTATTCGACGTAGCTATAGCCGCAGTTCTCGCACGTCCAGGTGCGACCCTGGCGATACATGTTGAAGCCGCACTGCGGACAGGTCCGGTATTCGCGCCCCTGCGCGTCGATCTTGGTCTCGCTGTTCCCCTGGTTGGAGGAGTCGTCGGAGCCCGAGTCGTACGGGTCGCTGTACGGATCGTCCTTCTTCTTGTCGTCTTTCTTCTTGTCGTCCTTCTTCTTCTGATCGTCCTTCTTCTTGTCGTCGGACTGCTGCGGCTGCTGGGCGAACGCCGAGATCGGCGAGACGGCTGCGACGCCGACGACAGCGGCGGCCGCGAGCCCCGAGCCGCGAAGGAAGCTGCGGCGGTCGATCTTCCGTTCCAGCTTCTTCAGGATGTCCTCGTTCATGCCGGAATCTGCCTCCCGGTGTGAAAACTACCCTCCGCCGCCGGGGCCGTCGGGGCCCCGGCGCCCTGCACCGAGTATAGGCCGATCGGTGCCGGATATCGGACCGGAGTTGTCGGCCTCAGGTAATTTTTTGTCTCGGGCCTCAGCCGACGAACTTGTAGCCTGCGCCGTGGACCGTGAGGATGTGCTCGGGCTCATGGGGGCTCGGCTCGATCTTTTGCCGAAGCTTCGCCACGAAGTTGTCGATTGTCCGGGTCGTCGGTGACTCCTCGTACCCCCAGACCTGGTTGAGGATCTGCTCGCGCGTCACCACCTCACCCGTATGCGCCACCAGGTAGCGCAGCAGGTCGAACTCGCGGGCGGTGAAGTCGATCCGCTGTCCCGCGCGGTGCGCCTGATGGGTCCGGAAGTCGATCTCGATGTCTCCGATGCGGCAGGTTTCGAGGCCCGACGGCCGGCCGCCGGCGCGGCGCAGGACCGCGCGCACGCGCGCGAGCAGTTCGGTGATGCTGAACGGCTTGGTCACGTAGTCGTCGGCGCCGAGCTCGAGGCCAAGGACCTTTTCGGTTTCCTGCGATCGTGCCGTCAGCATGACGACCGGCGTGGGGTTGGCGCGGGCGCGCAGCTCGCGGCAGACCTCGAACCCGTTCTTGCGCGGAAGGGTGATGTCGAGCACGACGAGGTCCGGCGCGGTCGAGATGGCCTTGGCGAGGCCGTCCTCCCCGTCCGAGGCCGTGATGACCTCGTACCCCTCGAGCTCCAGGTTGTCACGCAGACCGAGCAACATCTGCGGCTCGTCCTCGATCACCAGTATCCGTTTCGTCACCGTGTGCCTCTGCATAGAGCGGGAAGTGCAGCGTGAAGGTGCTGCCGCGTCCCGGCTCGCTGTCCACGCGCACGAAGCCCCCGTGCGCGCGCATGATGTGGTCCACGATCGCCAGGCCCAGGCCCGTGCCCTGGGGGCCGGAGCCGGCGTCGTGCTGGATGCGATAGAACTTGCGGAAGATCTTGCGCTGCAGGCGCGAGGGAATGCCGACGCCGTGGTCGGTCACGCGAACGCGCCCGAAGCCGTCGAGCGCGTCCACCTCGACGAGAATTTCGCCCTTGTCGGGCGAGTACTTCATCGCGTTCGAGAGCAGGTTCTCCAGCGCCTGCTCGGCCGCCTCCGGATCGATGAGCACCGGCGGAACACGGGGCGCCACGTGCGAGGTGACCGTGAACTGGTTCTGGCGGAACTGGCTCTCGAGCGAGTCGAGCACGCGACGCGTCAGCTCGGCGAGATTGGTCGGCTCGGCCTTGTACTTCCGGAGGCCGGCTTCGATGCGCGAGAAGTCGAGGATGTTGTTGATGAGGCGCGTCAGCTTGCGCGCCTCGCTGTTGATGATGCGGTAGTACTCCTGGGCCCGTTCGGTGTTCTTCAGGCGCCCGAGCTCGAGCGTCTCGGCAAAGAGCTGGATGAGGGCGAGCGGCGTCTTCAGGTCGTGCGACACGCTCGAGACGAAGTTCGACTTCATCTCGGCCACGCGCACCTCGCGGGCGGCGGCGCGCGCGACGAAGAAGACGCCGAGCGCCATCACGCCGGCGAGCACGGCCATCATGGCCCGCTGCGGGCGGGCGCGCGCCTCGATGATGTCGGGAATGCTCCGGTTGCCGTAGCCGACGCGCAGATGCCAGATCTCCGGCCGCACGGTGGAGCCCTCCCGGCGCACGTCGTAGGGCGCGGCGTATTCGATCAGCTCCTTGTCGAAGAACACGAGCGGGAACGACCGCTCATCCACGTAGTGCATCGCGGCGGTCGCGCCCGAGGGGAAGAGCACCTGCCCCTGATCGTCGAGCACGGTCGCCACGAGGGGCGGGAAGCCGGTCGGCGTCTGCCAGGCCTTGAGCTTCGTGCGAAGGAGGTCCGGGAAGTACTCCTTACGCAGGCGGTCCGCGTCGACCGCGAATGCGACGAAGCTGGTCAGGCGGTCGCGCGCCGGAAAGACGAACCGGAGCTGCGCCTGGACGTACGCCGGGCGCCCGTCGATGTCCAGCTCGAAGGTGATGATGGCACGCTTGCGCGGCGTGAACTCGCGGATCTTCGTGATGAGCGCATCGGCCTCCGCGCTGGCGGCGTACAGCCCGGCATGCCTCCGATCCATTGACAGCAGTTCGTCCCGGTGCTCCCCCGTCTCGTCCGACCAGACGTAGAAGCGGCTGACGAACCCGCTCTTGTTCAGCGATTCCTCGAACGTGCGCTCGATGAAGGGGAGGTTGAGCGGTTCGGTCTGGGCCTGCGTGATGCGGAGCAGCGTCTCGATGTGGGGCGTCTTGAGCGCGTCCTCGACACTCTTGGTCAGCCCGTCGGCCGACTCCTGACTGAGCTGGCGCAGCACGATCGCCGACGAGCGCCCCAGGTTCGAGAGCGATCGGAACTGAAAGTAGAAGAGCACGGCCACCGGAATGGCCACGGCGATCGCGAGCGCTGCCGCCAGCCGCAGGCTGCGATCGCGCATGAGCTGACTGACCGCCGAGGGGCCGACGCCCCGGCTCGCAGGCGCACGAGACGGTCTTTGCGTGTCCATGCGTGCTCCAGATTTTCCGGGGGGCTCCGCCCCGCCGGACCCCCCGACGCGCCCCCTCGCGGGGGCCCCGGTGCCCCGCTCCGGGCGCGTGGCTCGCTCGCTGGGCGTGGAGCGAACAATGTTACAAGCTTATCAGGATTGCGACGTTCGCGTGATCGCCGCGCCGATGCGGTCGAGGAACTCGCGATCGCCCGCGCGTTCCGGATGGCGGTCGAGCAAAGCCGCCACGATCTCGTACGCCTCGAGCAGCAGATCCTCCCGCTCGTCGGGCGGCGCCGCGTCCGCAACCCGCCACAAATCCCGGTCTGCCGCGGCGGGATCGCCCGCCGCGAACCGCACGACGGCCAGGCGGCAGCCCTGCCGGCGGTTCTTGTCCGGATCCCGGCGCTGCCCTTCTTCGTACGCGGCGAGCGCGTCGCCGTACGCACCCGCCAGGAACCGCGCGTGCCCGAGGTTGTAATACCCGAACGCGAAGTCGGGGGCCAGCGCAATCGCCCGCCGGCAGGCCTCGGCCGCCTCGTCCAGCCGTCCGAGCTCCCGCAGCACCACCCCCACGTTGTTGAGGAGCGTGAAGTTGCCCGGGTCGTGTTCGAGCGCCCGCGTGAACGCCGCGAGCGCCTCGTCCGGCCGGTCGAGCTCGCCGAGCGTCGCGCCGAGGTTGCTCGCGGCGGCCGAAAACGACGGCATGAGGTCGGAGGCTCGCTCGAACGCCGCGGCCGCGTTGTCCAGCGCCTCGACGCCGAGCCAGAACTTGCCGTCCTCGTAGTGGACCGCCGCCCAGTCGGGCGCGAGAGCGAGCGCCCGATCGAGGGCCGTGCGCGCTCCTTCGGGATCCTGCTGCTCGCGCCGGGCGCTGGCGAGCGCGAGCCAGGCCGCGGCCGACCCCGGCGCCGCTTCCGCCGCTCCCTCGCAGAGGGTCAGTCGAATCGGCTCCCGACTCGGTCTGATACCCGCGCGCGAGCAGGGCCTCGGGCGATTCGTCCGCCGCACCGGTTGGCGGGTCGTTCCTGACCGCCGGTCGCACGCCCGTTCCGGCGCCCGGCCCGAGATCCAGCCTCTCGAACCGCGCCCACGGCCCACGGCCCGCCAGAGCCTCGGACGCGTGGCGTTCGAGCGCCTCCCGATCGGCGGTGACGACCAGACGATCGCCGGGAGCGAGCGCGTCGAGGAGCGCCTGAATCGAGTACGACGACTGGGTCAGTACCGAGCCGGGTACCCCGGGCCTGCCGGTCGGGAAAGGCGCGTTCGGCGTCATGAAGGAGAAACGCCCGGCGTGTCGAACCCTCCCCGCCGGGAGATGCCGGGAAACGGGGACGCGTGAACGGCAGTGACATCGGCCGCGAGCATCAGGCGAACCGCGTCGGGGGCGATTCGAGTCAGGAGGCGGGCGGCAGCCGCGACGCGCTCGTCGCGGCTGCCGCCCGTGATGAGAATGCCGATGGGATCCACGAACTCCCGTCGAAGGTCCTACTGCCGCGCGCCGGTGGCCTTGTTCCCGTTGGCGAGGAACGACTGGATCTGCTTCACGGCGAAATCGGTCTTCATGTCGAACGCCATCTTCCCGAGCGCGGCCGTCGAGGGACGCGCGTCGCCGGTGATGCCGTTGTTGATCTTGCGCTCGGGGCGCTGCCCCGGCTGCGGCATCGGGTCGCCGACCGCCGTCTTGATCAGCTCCGTCCTGACCCATCCCTTGTCGCCGCCGAGATACAGCATCTCGGAGGTGTCTGGAATGCCGGCATGCGAGCTGACGGGCAGCCCCTTGCCCTTCAGGTACTCGTCGAAGGCGTCCATGGCCGGACGATAGACCTGGTCGCAGTAGTAGACGTGAATCCCCTGCGGCGAATACTTCGCGTCGAGCGCCTTGGCGACCTCGTCGAACACCTTCGGCTGTCCGCCGCCATGGTCGCCCATCAGGATCACGTTCCTGAAGCCGGTCGCGATCGACTGCTCCGCGATCTCGGTCAGCATCATCGCGAACGCCTCGTTCGAGAGGCCGATCGTGCCCGGCAGCTCCGCGCTCGCGCGGTTGGGGGAGAAGGGGAGGACCGGCATGGCGATCGCGTTTCCGAGCCTGAGGGCGATGGCCTTGACTTGCGCGCGTCCCATCAGCGTGTGGCCGCCGTTGACGTTCTGGGGCCCGCGCTGCTCGGTGCCGCCGGTGTAGACGAGCGCGGTCGTCTTCCCGGCCGCGAGCGCCGCTTTCACTTCCGGCCAGGTCATCATCTCGAATTCCACGAGGGGTGCCTTGGCGGCGTGCGCCGGCGGGGCAGCCGGCGTCTGCGCGAAGGCGGTCGCCGCCGAAAGGGCGATCATCGGGATCGTTGAGAAGAGGCGGAACATGGGTCGTCGTCTCCTGGCAGGTGTTTTCGAAACTCGTCCGCGGTCCACGCGATGCGAAAGTCGGCGGAGGCCTGCACCCCGTCTTGCTGGGGATCCCGGCGCCGCTATAATGCGATCAGTTCTTGCTTCGTGCTTGTAATTAATTGTGTACAGGCCGATTAGGCGGCCTGGCACCAGTACCATCGGATCGCTCCTGATGAGCCAGTCAGTTTCTTCGTCCGTGCCGCCCGCGCCCGCCGGCGCGCCGACCGATCTCGATCGGCGCGGCTGGTTCCGCGCCATCGTCGGTATCGTCGTGGGCGGCGTCTCGTCCGTGCTGGCCGTGGTCGCCGGCGGCGCCGCCCTCGCGCCCAGCTTCGCCACCCCGAAGGAGAACTGGGTGCCGGCCGGCCGCCTGAGCGATCTCGAGGACGGCGTGCCGACGCCGGTCACCGTGCGCATTGCGCGGCAGGATGGCTACTACGAGGCGGTCGATCAGCAGGTCGTCTACCTGATCAAGTCCGATGCCGGCGACGTGCACGCGCTCTCCTCCACGTGCACGCATCTGGGGTGTCGCACCAGCTACGACGCCGAGAAGAAGCTGATCAAGTGTCCGTGCCACGGCGGTGTCTACACGCCGGACGGCAGGGTCGTGGCCGGGCCGCCGCCGCGCCCCCTTCCCTCGCTGGCCGTCCGGGTGGACGGCGCACAGGTCTTCGTTCGAATCTGATGTCCACACGTCACTCGACTGGCGACTGGCTCGACGCGCGCACGGGGTACCGTGCGGGCCTGCGCTACCTGCTCGACGAGCCGATTCCGCCGAACGTGAACTGGTGGTTCACGCTCGGCAGCGTGCTCCTGTTCCTCCTCGTCGTGCAGTTCGTCACCGGCGCCGTGCTGATGATGTACTACGTGCCGTCGCCGGCCTACGCGTACGACAGCGTCCGGTTCATCGCGACGACGCTCACCTTTGGTCACCTGCTCCGCGGACTGCATTTCTTCGGCGCCAGCTTCGTCGTGATCTTCGCCGGCCTGCACCTCCTGCGTGTGCTCTTCTTCGGGGCCTACAAGAGCCCGCGGGAGGTCACCTGGTGGACCGGCCTGGTGCTGCTGCTCGTCATCATGGCCTTCGCGCTGACCGGGTACCTGCTGCCCTGGGATCAGCGCGCGTACTGGGCCACGGTCGTCACGATCAACATTGCCAAGAGCACGCCGATCTTCGGCCGATGGATTGCCGACGTCCTCCGCGGCGGCCCGCTCATCGGCGCGTTGACCCTGAGCCGCTGGTTCGCCGTGCACGTGATCCTGCTGCCCGCGGCGCTCGTCGCGCTGACGGTCGCGCATCTGTACCTGATGCGCCGCCACGGCATCGCGGGGCACTACAAGGCGAAGGCGGGTCCCGACGAGCCCTTCTATCCCTCGCACGCCTGGAAGGACTCGATCGTCGTCGCGCTGGTGTTCGCGGCGCTCATCTCGTTCGCCGTCTTCGCCAGGGCGCCGCTCGACGCGATGGCCAACCCCTCGGACGCGAACTACACGCCGCGGCCGGAGTGGTACTTCCTCGGCCTGTTCCAGCTGCTGAAGTACTTCCCGGGGCGCCTCGAGCCGATCGCGGCACACGCCATCCCGACGCTCACCTTCCTGTTCCTGTTCCTGCTGCCGTTTCTCGATCGCGGATCGAAGCGGCACCCCTTCGAGCGGCGGGCGATCACTGCCGTCTCGACGCTCCTGGTGGCGGGTGCGCTGACGCTGACCACGCTCGGGCTGCGCGACAGCCCGAACAACGATGTGGCCGAGGCCTGGGGCCCGCGGGCGCTCGCCGGCCGCGACATCGCGTCCGCCGATCGCTGCACC
This sequence comes from uncultured Acidobacteriota bacterium, assembly GCA_963840225.1. Taxonomy (GTDB): domain Bacteria; phylum Acidobacteriota; class Vicinamibacteria; order Vicinamibacterales; family CAVVIG01; genus JBLMXQ01. Next base: position 593,604 of record CAWIYH010000001.1, on the reverse strand, counting down.
CGGTGCCACACGCCGAATGGCGCCGGTCCCGACCTGACGCGGGGCAAAATCGTTCGCGACGATCAGTGGATCGCGGGACACGTGGCCGATCCGGAGATGATCGCGCCGGGCCTGCGCCCGGCGCCGGCGGAAGGTCTGAAGCTCCTCGAGACGCGCGCGGTCATCGCCTACGTGCAGAAGGAACGGGCCGGGATTCCTCCGCCGACCGTCAGCCACACCGTGCAGGTCGCGTCCGGCGTGTTCGCGACGCGCTGCATCACCTGCCACGTCGTCAACGGCGACGGCGGCAAGGAAGGTCCGGACCTGACGCACGCGGCGAAGAAGCGGGACCACACGGAGCAGTGGTTCGTGGACTGGATCTCCGATCCGTCCAACATCGATCCGACCGCCGACATGCCGGCCTTCGAAGGCAAGCTGACCGAAGACCAGCTGAAGGCGGTGGCCGCCTGGCTCGCGGCGAAGAAGTAGGGGCTGGCTACCCTTTCTGCAGCCGCTCGCGCAGCCGTTTCGCCGCCGCGTTGTCCGGCTCGAGCGCGAGCAGCTTCTCGACGCTCTTGAGCGCGCCCGCCTTGTCGCCGGCCAGGTTCTGGACGAGCGCCATCCCCATGTACGTCCGCGCCGAGTCCCGGTAGTACTCGAGGTTCAGCTGCAGGTACCGCATCGCCTCGTCGTGTCGGCCCGCCGCCGCCTCGCGGCGCGCGAACAGCACGAGCGCGCCCTCGCTGAAGTCGTAGCTCTGGCCCCCGTAGTACTGCTTCCGCAGATCGCGGTACTGCGACACGGCCGCGTCGAGCCCCTTCGATGCCGCCGTGGCGGCCAGAATCTCGGTGATCTGCTTCGGAATCGCCACGCCGCGGTGGCAGGTCGCGCACTCAATCCGGGTCGCCTCGCCGGCCGGCTTGCCGACGCCCGCGGCGAGCTTTGCGTTCAGGTCGGCGGTCATCCGCATCATGAACCGGGCCGTGTTCTTCGCCGGCTTCTCGTCGGTCGCGAAGTCGTTCTGCCGTCCCGGCTCGTCGTCCACGTGGCAATAGCCGCAGCGGACGCCGAGGGACGCGGCGAAGAGCTGCATGCGCGAGACGACCTCCGGCCGTGACATGTCCTTCGGGAGCACCTGGAGGTTCTTGGGCGGCGGCGGCGAAGTCGGGCCCTGCGCCAGCACGGGAGACGCCAGCGCGGCGGAGAGACACAGAACGAGGACGGCGATTCTCTGCACGGTAACTCCTTGCGCTGAAGGCGGGACGGCCGCCCGCGTCGAAATTCTATCCCTGATGCGCGCGCGAGGCGCCCGGTTTTCCGCCGACCGGGACGAAGGCCGATTCCGATACGCTCCACTCGAACGAACAGGGATCGGTGGCGTCCGGCGTGCCCACCATCAGGTCGGGTCGACCGAGCGCCTGGGCGGCGCCGTTCCGGAAGACGTACGCGCCGCGGACAGTGTCGGGAAGACCCGATACCGTGACGGCGCCGCAGCGACCGATGCGCCGGTCGGCCGCAAATGCGTGCGCCACCGCGTCACGCGTCCGCCCCGCCTCGACCCATGGCGCCAGCTGGAGACGGAGCGCTGCGGCGTTGATCGCAATCAGCCCGGCGAAGGCGACCGGCGCCAACCAGCGCAGCGCGCCGAGGCGGTCGGCGACCCCCGCGGCCAGGACCACCGCGACCACGGCGTAGCCGGTCGACGCCAGGTAAACATACCGCGACTGCTGCAGGTCGGCCGCCACGAAGAAGACCGCAATCGCCGGAAGGGTGCCCGACAGCGCGTAGATCGTGAATCCCGCGGCCGCCCGGCGGGCGCGCGCGGTCTGCCGCGTGAGGAAGAACGTCGCCACCAGCGCGATGAGGACGAAGGCCCCGGAAACGGGCAGCAGGGGCCATCGTTTGATGACGTCGACGTGCATCGGCGCGGCGAGGCTCGCGACGGTTCCGAACACCCAGCGCTGCACCAGGTACTTCGTGATCGGCTTGTGGAGCGCCGCGGACGCGAAAGTCAGGCGGACGGTGCCCACCGCGGCCATCGCCCCGAGAAGGAGGGTCGAATCGACGACGAGCGGCTTCGACAGGGCCCGCCTCGCGAAGGCGTCGAGCAGCACGAGCGCGGGAAGGACCGCCGCCGTCTCCTTGCACAGAAGCGCGCCGACGGCGAGGCCAAAGAGCGCCACGCGATCGCGCGGGGACGGCACCGGATCGTACCGCCGCGCGACGACGATGGCGCACAGCACCGTGCAGGCCGCCGAGACGTCGAACACGCCGGAGCACCAGGCGACCGCTTCCGGCGCCAGCGGGAACGTCAGCACGATGAGGCCCGCCGCGATCGACCAGCGCCGCGCCACGAACGCGGCAGCCACGCGGGCCGTCAGGAACGCGACCGCGCCGTGGAGGGCGACGTTCAGCAGATGCAGCGCGCGGGCGCCGCCGCCGGCATGGAGTAGAAGGCTCCACGCCATCAGGGGCAGCGGACGGAACGCGTCCGCGTGCAGCGCGCCGAAGGACAACCGACGCGCGTGGTCGGCCAGGATGAAGTCGTCGGACAGCAGCCCGATCGACAGCACGGGCAGGTACAGGGCGATGGCGGCCGCGCCCCACAGGGTGACCGTCCACAGGCGAGGCGGCGGCTGCCGGGCCCCGGCCGCCTCGTCGACCACCTGCCGGACCGCCACCGCGAGGACTCCCAGGGCGACGAGCCACGCCGTGCTCGTCTCGACGTGAAACCGCATCACGCCGCCCAGACCCGTGAACCATGCCGCCGTCAGGTACGCTGTCCGGCAGGCGAACGCGACGACGAGGCCGCCGAGCGCCCAGGAGAGGCGACGCCGCCACGGCCATGACGGTGTCGCGGCCCCCGGCGTCACGCGGACCCTCCCCGATGGCCCACACCGATGGACCTAGCGGCCCGCCACGGCCGAGGCGCGCCCGGCGAACGTGAGCCACTGCCGGTACCGGGGCAGCTCGCCACGTACCGCGCCGTCGAACGTCTCGCGGATGCGAAGGGTCACGGGTCCCGGCTTGCCGCTGCCGATGCGGGTACCGTCGACCTCGCGGACCGGCGTCACCTCCACGGCCGTCCCGCAGAAGAACAGCTCGTCGGCCGCCGTGAGGTCCTCGACCCGGATCGGGGCCACCCTGGTGGGCAGACCCAGATCGCGCGCGATTTCCAGGACCGAGGCCCGCGTCACGCCCATCAGGATGCCGGCATCCGCGTCGTTGGTCCACACCGTGCCGTCTTTCACGACGAACAGGTTCTCACCCGAGCCTTCGGCGACCTCGCCGCGCGCGTTGAGGAGGATGGCTTCGTCGAATCCGCGCCGCTGCGCGTCCTGCACCGCCCGGACCGAGTTGATGTACTGTCCGCAGGCCTTGCCGGTCGAGGGGATTGCGCTGCTGTCGAATCGGCGCACGGGCGAGATGGTGACGCGCACGCCGCCGTCGGCGTCCGCGAGGTATTTGTCGAATGGAAAGCCGGCGATGGCCACCGTGACCGGGCAGTCCTTCGTCCAGACGCTCAGCGTGCTCGCGTCGAAGAAGGCGATAGGCCTGAGGTACGCGTTCTCCAGCCGGTTCGACGCGACGACGTCGAGGGTGGCATGCGTCAGCACGTCCATGGGATATGGAATGCCGATCTCGTACATCGCGGCGGACTCGAAGAAGCGCTTGAGATGAGCGTCGAGCCGGAAGACCGCCGCGCCTTCGGCGGTCCGGTAGGATCGGATGCCCTCGAAGACACCTGTCCCGTAATGGAGGCCGTGCGCGAGGACGTGGACCTTCGCGTCGGCCCACGGGATGAGCTTTCCGTTGAACCAGATGGTTTCGGTCGGTGTGAACCCCATGATGAAGCCTCCCCAGAGTTGGGCATTCACTATAGCTGCACCGAGGCGTCGGGCGAGAGGGTTCCGAAGTCCTCGTCTACGGTTGAGGTCGGCCGCCGCGGCTTCCCGGACCAAGGGCCCTGGGGAGACCGGGCACAGGAACCTCGCACCCGGAACGGTCGGAACATTGCACCCCCGAACGGCCCCGTGCTATATTCGTCAGGTTCTCCTGGGGTTAGGACACCCTATCTAGCCTCAGGTCGCCCGGGTACCCGACTTCGGGCCGTCCGTCGCGCGAACAACCACGTTCATAGGGTCAGCTGGTTTTCAGGCGCCAAGCCTCAGGGCTTTTAGGCCTGAAGCGACAAGCCACCGCAGGCGCCCGCGGTGCGCATGCGTTTGTCTTTGGACGCCGAGAGTCGTATGCCGACAATCAGTCAGCTCGTGCGGAGCGGCCGCAAGAAGATCGTCACGAAGACCAAGAGTCCCGCGCTGCAGGACAGCCCGCAGAAGCGGGGCGTCTGCGTGCGCGTCTTCACCCAGACGCCGAAGAAGCCGAACTCCGCGCTGCGCAAGGTGGCGCGCGTCCGCCTGACCAACGGCATCGAGGTGACGACCTACATTCCGGGCGTCGGCCACAACCTGCAGGAGCACTCGCTGGTGCTGATTCGCGGGGGCCGCGTCAAGGATCTCCCGGGTGTGCGCTACCACGTCGTCCGCGGCACGCTCGACGCGGTCGGCGTCCAGGGCCGGATGCAGGGACGTTCGAAGTACGGCGCCAAGCGCCCCAAGAAGGCTTAACCGTATGCCTCGTAGACGCGAGATTCCCAAGCGCGACATCCCGGCCGATCCGCTTTATCAGAGCCCGCTCGTGAGCAAGTTCATCAGCTGCGTGATGAGCGACGGCAAGCGCAGCACCGCGGAGCGGATCCTGTACAAGAGCTTCGACATCATCAAGGAGAAGACCGGCGACGACCCGCTGAAGGTGTTCAAGAAGGCGGTCGACAACGTCAAGCCGAGTCTCGAGGTGAAGTCGCGCCGCGTCGGCGGCTCCAACTACCAGGTGCCGGTGGAGGTCAACCCGAATCGCCGCCTGTCGCTCAGCATCCGGTGGCTCGTCGGCTACGCGCGGCAGCGCGGCGACGGCAAGACGATGCAGGAGAAGCTGGCCAACGAGCTGCTCGACGCGTCGAACCTGAGGGGCGGCGCCGTCAAGAAGCGCGAGGACACGCACCGCATGGCGGAGGCCAACAAAGCGTTCGCGCACTATCGCTGGTGACGGAGGCTGGAGGCTGGGGACCAGTGGTTCGAGACCAGCCTCGAGCCTCGAGCCTCGACAGAGATACAGAGCAATGCCAAGGCAAGTACCGCTCAACAAGACGCGCAACATCGGCATCATGGCGCACATCGATGCCGGCAAGACCACGACGACCGAGCGCATCCTCTTCTACACGGGCATCACCTACAAGATTGGTGAGGTCCACGAGGGGACGGCCGTGATGGACTGGATGGAGCAGGAGCAGGAGCGCGGCATCACGATCACGTCGGCCGCGACGACCTGCTTCTGGCGCGATCACCGCATCAACATCATCGACACGCCCGGCCACGTCGACTTCACCGCCGAAGTCGAGCGCTCGCTGCGCGTGCTCGACGGCGCGGTCGCCGTGTTCGACTCGGTCGCCGGCGTCGAGCCGCAGTCGGAGACGGTGTGGCGCCAGGCCGACAAGTACCGCGTCCCGCGCATTTGCTTCGTCAACAAGATGGACCGCATCGGCGCCAACTTCAAGCGCACCTTCGAGCAGATCATCTCGAAGCTCGAAGGCAACCCGGTCGCGGTCCAGCTGCCCATCGGCGCCGAGGACAAGTTCATCGGCGTGGTCGACCTGATCCGGATGAAGGCGATCACCTACAAGGACGAGACGCTGGGCGCCGACTACCTCCTCGGCGACATTCCGGCCGGCATGCTGGACGAGGCGAAGCACTATCGTGAGCAGCTCATCGAGAAGGTGAGCGAGGTCGACGACAAGATCCTCGAGAAGTACCTGCACGGCGAGGAGATCGCGGAAGAGGAGATCAAGGCGGCGCTGCGCAAGCGCACCATCGCGTCGGTGCGGCACAAGGGCGAGGCGGCGTTCGTCCCGGTCGTCTGCGGCTCCGCCTTCAAGAACAAGGGCGTGCGGCCGCTGCTCGACGCCGTGGTCGACTTCCTGCCGTCGCCGATCGACATCCCGCCGGTCGTCGGGCTGGACCCGACCAAATCGGAGGAGACCCTCGTCGAGCGGCCGGCGGCCGACAACGCCCCGTTCTCGGCGCTGGCGTTCAAGATCATGACCGATCCGTTCGTCGGTCAGCTCACGTTCATCCGCATCTACTCGGGCGTGCTCACCTCCGGCTCCACCGTCTACAACACGACCAAGCAGCGCAGCGAGCGCATCGGCCGGCTCCTGAAGATGCACGCCAACAAGCGTGAGGAGATCAAGGAGGTCTACGCCGGCGACATCGCTGCGGCCGTCGGTCTGCGGAGCGTCTCGACCGGCGACACGATCTGCGACGACAAGCACCCCATCGTCCTCGAGTCGATGGACTTCCCCGAGCCGGTCATCTCGCTCGCCATCGAGCCCAAGACGAAGGCCGACCAGGAGAAGCTCGGGACCGGCCTGCAGAAGCTGATGGCGGAAGATCCGACCTTCCGGGTCAACACCGATATGCAGACCGGTCAGACCATCATCCGCGGCATGGGCGAGCTGCACCTCGAAATCATCGTCGACCGCCTCAAGCGCGAGTTCAACGTCGAGGCGGCGGTCGGCAAGCCGCAGGTCGCCTACAAGGAAACCCTCACGCGGGCGGCCGATGGCGAGGGGCGCTACGTCCGCCAGACCGGCGGCCGCGGGCAGTACGGCCACGCCAAGATCCACCTGTTTCCGGGCGAGCCGGGCGCCGGCTACGTGTTCGAGAACAAGATCGTCGGCGGTGCGATTCCGCGCGAGTTCATCAAGCCGATCGACGAGGGCATCAAGGAAGCCCTGACGCGCGGCGTGCTCGCCAACTACCCGGTCGACGACGTGCGGATCGAGCTGTACGACGGCTCGTATCACGACGTGGACTCGTCCGAGATGGCGTTCAAGATTGCCGGGTCGATGGCGTTTCAGGACGCCGCCAAGAAGGCCAGGCCGGTGCTGCTCGAGCCGATGATGCGGGTCGAGGTCGTCGTGCCGAAGGAGTACCTGGGCGACGTGATGGGCGACCTGTCGAGCCGGCGCGGACAGATCCAGTCACAGGAGGATCGCGGTGGCACGCAGATCATCTCGTCGCGCGTGCCGCTGTCCGAGATGTTCGGCTACGCGACCGACCTGCGCTCGAGTACGCAGGGGCGCGCGACGTATTCGATGCATTTCGACCGCTACGAGCCGGCGCCGCAGAACGTGAGCGAAGAGGTCGTGGCGCGCATGCAGGGCAAGGCCTAACGCGGCCGCAAGCGCAGCGCGCGCGGCCGACGCGAGGCATCAGCGATGCGGGGGTGGGGCCCCGCGAGAGAGTACAGAATGTCAACAGCATTTAGCAGCGACAAGATCCGGATCCGGCTCAAGGCGTACGACTACCGCGTGCTCGACCAGTCGACCAGCGAGATCGTCGACACGGCCAAGCGCACCGGCGCGCGTCTGGCCGGGCCCATCCCGCTGCCCACGGCGAAGAACAAGTGGACCGTCCTCCGGTCGCCGCACGTCGACAAGAAGTCGCGCGAGCAGTTCGAGATCCGGACGCACAAGCGGCTCATCGACATCTTCGAGCCGACGCCGCAGACGGTGGACGCGTTGATGAAGCTCGATCTTCCGGCCGGCGTGGACGTGGAGATCAAGGCGTTCGGCAAGGAGCACAAGTAGCCATGGTCACCGGGATCATCGGCCGGAAGGTCGGGATGACGCAGGTCTTCGATCGGGACGGCACCGTTCATCCGGCGACGGTCATCAAGGCCGGCCCGTGCGTCGTCGTGCAGGCCAAGAACGCCCAGTGCGACGGATACGAAGCCGTGCAGCTCGGCCTCGTCGAGGATACTCCGGCCAAGGCCAACAGGCCGATGGCGGGCCACTACAAGAAGGCCAACGTGCCGCCCACGCGCGTGCGGCGCGAGGTGCGGGTCGCGCCCGGCGGGGACGCGCTCAAGAGCGGCGATCAGGTGCTCGTGTCGATCTTCGCCGACGGCGAGCGCGTGGACATCGTCGGGACGAGCCGCGGCAAGGGCTTCCAGGGCGTCGTCAGGCGGCATCATTTCGGCGGCGGCGCGGCGACCCACGGATCGATGTTCCACCGCGCACCCGGGTCGATCGGCGCCTCGTCGTTTCCCTCCCGCGTCATCAAGGGCATGCGCGCGGCCGGCCGCATGGGCGGCGACCGGGTGACCGTGCGCAACCTCAAGGTCCTGCGGGTCGATCCCGAGAACCACCTGCTGGTGCTCGAGGGAGGCATCCCCGGCGCGCCCACCGGGTACGTCGTCGTGCGGAAGGCCGTGGCGGCGAAGAAGCTGAAGGTCGCGCAGGTGGAGAAGCCGAAGAAGGGCAAGAAGTAGAGCAGCCCGAGCGGACGGTCGTGGCGAATAACCGCCGCGAGCCGGAGGCGAGCGGCGACAGCCGGCGGGGGCGGGACCCCGCCGGGAAGTGAAACCGATGCTACTTGATGTCGTGAACACGCAGAACGAGCGGGTCGGGGAAATCGATCTGCGCGACGACCTGTTCGGCGGGCGGATCCGCGCCGATCTGATGTGGGAGTCGGTGGTGCACGCCAACGCCGCCCGCCGGCGCGGCACGCACGCGACGAAGAACCGCGCGCTCGTGAGCGGCAGCGGCAAGAAGCCGTGGCGCCAGAAGGGGACGGGGCGCGCGCGGGTCGGCGAAATCCGGAACCCGCTGTGGCGCAAGGGCGGCACGGTGTTCGGGCCCCGGCCGCGCAGCTACGACTACTCGCTGCCGAAGAAGGTCGAGCGCGGCGCGCTGCGCTCGGCGCTCGCGCAGAAGCTGCAGGAGGGCGCGGTGGTGGTGGTCGAGCGCCTCGCGGTCGACGCGGTGAAGACGAAGGCGGCCGTAGAGCTGCTCGCGCGTCTCGGCGTCGAGGGGAAGGCCGTCTTGGTGGACGTCGTGCCGGACGAGAAACTGGCGATGTCGATGCGGAACGTGCCGGACGTCGCGATCGTGCCGTACCCGCGCCTGACGGCGCGGACGGTTCTCGGCGCCGCCCGCCTCGTCGTCACCGCCGACGCGCTCGGGAAGCTGCAGGCCGCGTTGAGTTGAAGAAGTCCAGTTTATGACACTCAAACTGACCGACGTGATCCGTCGCCCGCTGGTCACCGAGAAGACGTCGATCCTGCGCGAGGACGGCCGGACCATCGTCTTCGAGGTGGCGGCAGGCGCCAACAAGCTGCAGGTGAAGGAAGCGGTCGAGCGCCTCCTCGGCTCGAAGGTCGCCAGCGTTCGCACCAGCATCTCGCACGGCAAGGTGAAGCGGCAGGGCCGTTATGCCGGCCGCCGGCCCGACTGGAAGAAGGCGTACGTGAAGCTTCGAGCAGGGCAGAAGGTTCCCGAATTCCTCGAAGGAGCATGAGTCCATCATGCCGATCAGAAAGTACAAGCCGACCTCGTCCGGACAGCGGTTCCAGACCGTCCAGGTCTTCGATGAGATCACGACGACCGAGCCGCACAAGCCGCTGGTCGAGCCGCTCGCGCAGTCGGGCGGCCGCAACAACCGGGGCGAGCTGACCTCGTGGTGGCGGGGCGGCGGGCACAAGCGCATGTACCGGGTCATCGACTTCAAGCGCGACAAGCGCGACATCCCGGCGAAGGTGTCGACGATCGAGTACGACCCGAATCGCTCGGCGCGCATCGCGCTGGTGACCTACGCCGACGGCGAGAAGCGGTACATCCTGCAGCCGTTCGGGCTGAAGGTGGGCGACACGATTGTCGCCGGCGAGCGCGCCGACATCCTGCCGGGCAACGCCCTGCCGCTCAAGAACGTCCCGCTCGGCACGCAGCTCCACAACGTGGAGCTCAGACCGGGAAAAGGCGGCCAGATCGCGCGCAGCGCCGGGTCGTCCGTGCAGCTCGTGGCCAAGGAAGGCCAGTATGCCTCGGTCAAGATGCCTTCGGGCGAGATCCGCAAGATCTTCAGCGAGTGCTTTGCGACGATCGGCCAGGTCGGGAACCTGGACCACGAGAACGTGTCGATCGGCAAAGCGGGCCGGAGCCGCTGGCTCGGCAAGCGCCCGCACGTGCGCGGCGTCGCGATGAACCCGGTCGACCATCCGCTCGGCGGCGGCGAGGGCAAGACCTCCGGCGGCCGGCACCCGGTGTCGCCGTGGGGCCTGCCGACCAAGGGCTACAAGACGCGCAATCGCAAGGCGACCGACAAGTTCATCGTGCAACGGAGACAGAAGTGAGCCGCTCATTGAAGAAGGGCCCGTTCGTCGACTATCACCTGCTCGAGAAGATCGAGGTGATGAATCGGGGAGCGGACAAGAAGGTCATCAAGACCTGGTCGCGCCGGTCGACGGTCGTGCCAGAGATGGTGGGGCACACGCTGGCCGTGCACAACGGTCGCAAGTTCATTCCAGTGTACGTGACCGAGAACATGGTCGGGCACAAGCTCGGAGAGTTCGCGCCCACGCGCCAGTTCAAGGGGCACACGACCAAGGTCGCCGAGAAGACGGCCACGGCCGCCGCGGCGCCCGCGGGCGCGCCGGCCAGCGCGCCGAAGCCGGCGGGGAGCTGATGATGGTCGCAGCACAGGCGACGGCGCGGTACGTGCGGACCTCGGCGCAGAAGGCCGGGCTGGTCCTGGATCTCATTCGCGGCAAGGACGTCAACCGTGCGCTCGCGACGCTCAAGTTCACGCGGAAGGGGATTGCCGGCGACATCGCCAAGGTGCTGCGCTCGGCCATCGCGAACGCACAGCAGAAGGAAGGGTTCGGCGGCGACGTGGACCGGCTGTTCGTGTCCGCCTGTTACGCCAACCAGGGGCCGTCGGCCAAGCGGGTCCGTCCGGCGCCGATGGGACGCGCGTTCCGCGTGCTGAAGCGGACCGCGCACCTGACGGTGCACGTGTCGGAGCGTCCGGCCAAGGCGGTGGCCGTCGAGACTCCGAAGAAGCGCGCCCGCGCGCCGCGCAAGAAGGCATAAAGGAGCATTTGTGGGCCAGAAGGTTCACCCGATCGGATTCCGGCTCGGCTTCAACAAGACCTGGCGGTCACGGTGGTACGCGAATCGCGACTATGCCAAGCTGCTGCACGAGGATCTGGCGCTCCGCCAGAGCCTCAAGAAGCGGTTCGCGCACGCCGGGGTCTCGAAGATCGAGACCGAGCGCGCGGTCAACCGGCTGAAGATCGACATCTACACCTCGCGGCCCGGCATCATCATCGGCCGCAAGGGCACGGAAGTCGACAAGCTGAAGCAGGAAATCCAGAAGCGCACGAGCCGCGAGGTCTTCATCAACATCCAGGAGATCCAGAAGCCGGAGCTCGACGCGCAGCTCATCTCCGAGTCGGTCGCGATGCAGCTCGAGAAGCGCGTCGCGTTCCGCCGCGCCATGCGCAAGGCGGTCGAGTCGGCGCTGCGCTTCGGGGCGCGCGGGATCAAGGTCCGCGTGTCGGGTCGCCTGAACGGCGCCGAGATCGCGCGATCCGAGTGGTACCTGCACGGCCAGCTGCCGCTGCAGACCTTGCGCGCCGACATCGACTACGGCTTCGCCGAAGCGAATACCACCTACGGCCAGATCGGCATCAAGGTGTGGCTCTACAAGGGCGAGCGCCTCGTGCCGCTGCGCGGCCGCGAGGAGGAATACCGCGAGCGCGGGCCGCGCCGCCCGCAGTCGCGGACCTGAGGCTGAGGGAACGAGGCCCTCGTGATGTTGACTGAGCGCCCGGACGCGTCCGGCAAGATTCGGAGCGCCAGCGACGGCTGCGAGCGGGGGTGCGGCCCCGCGAGAGACTAACCGATGTTGATGCCGAAGAAGGTCAAGTTCCGGAAGCAGCAACGGGGGCGCATGGCCGGCAAGGCCTGGCGCGGCTCCGATGTGTCGTTCGGCGACTACGGGCTGAAGGCGCTCGAGCCGTGCTGGCTGACCGACCGCCAGATCGAGGCGGCGCGCGTGGCGATGACCCGTTTCATCAAGCGCGGCGGCAAGATCTGGGTTCGCGTCTTCCCCGACAAGCCGATCACCAAGAAGCCGCAGGAGACCCGCATGGGCAAGGGGAAGGGCGCGCCGGAGCAGTGGGTATGCGTCGTGCGCCCCGGCCGCGTGCTGTTCGAGATGGAAGGCGTGACGGAAACCGAGGCGCGACAGGCGATGAAGCTGGCGGCCGCCAAGCTGCCGATCCTGACCAAGTTCGCGACGCGCTTTGCCGAGGAGAAGATGTCATGAAGGCCGCGGAGCTGCGCGAACTGGGCGCCGACGAGCTCGGCGCGCGCGCGCGCGAGCTGACCGATCAGCTGTTCCGGATGCGCATCCAGAAGTCGATGGGGCAGCTCGAGGCGCCCGCCAAGATCCGGTCGCTGCGGCGCGACCTGGCGCGCGTCAAGACCGTGCTGCGCCAGCGACGGGACGCGTGAAGGCGAGAGAACCAGCCATGTCACACAAGTCGGAGAAGGTCGGCGTGGTCGTGGGCGATCGGATGCAGAAGAGCATCGTGGTCGCCGTCGAGTGGCAGGTGCGCCACGGCGTCTACGGGAAGACCGAGCGGCGCACGTCCAAGTTCATGGTGCACGACGAGGAGAACGCGGCGAAGGTCGGCGACACCGTCGCGATCGTCGAGACGCGGCCGCAGAGCCGCCGCAAGCGGTGGTCGCTCAAGGCGGTCGTCCGCAAAGCAGCCGAGGTGTAGCCATGATCCAGATGCGATCGATCCTCGACGTCGCCGACAATTCCGGCGCGCGAAAGATCGCCATCATCAACCCGATCGGCGGCTCGACCGGCCGTTACGCCCGGCTCGGAGACATCGTCACGGCGTCGGTCAAGGAAGCCACGCCCGACTCGAACGTCAAGAAGGGGCAGGTCGTGAAGGCCGTGATCGTCCGGACCGTCAAGGAGCAGCGCCGCCGCGACGGCACCTACATCCGGTTCGACCGCAACGCCGCCGTCCTCATCAACGACCAGGGCGAGCCGATTGGCACGCGCGTGTTCGGGCCCGTGGCGCGCGAGCTGCGCGAGCGACGGTTCATGAAGATCATCTCGCTCGCGCCGGAGGTGCTGTAGCCGTGTCCCGTCTAGCGACACCGATTCGCGTCAACGACACCGTCCTCGTCATCACGGGCAAGGACCGCGGGAAGCGCGGCCGCGTGCTCAAGGTGCTGCCGGCCAAGAACCGCCTGCTCGTCGAGGGCGTGAACCTGATCAAGCGCCACACGAAGCCCAATCCGGGCAAGAACGTGAAGGGCGGCATCGTGGAGCGCGAGGCGGCGCTCGCGGCCGGCAACGTCCAGCTGGTCTGCCCGGAATGCGGGGCCCAGACGCGCATCGGCCACAAGATTCTCGGCGACGGCCGCAAGGTCCGCGTGTGCCGCAAATGCGAGGGAGTCGTCGACAAATGACGCGGTTGAAAGAGCGCTATCAGAAGGACGTCGTGCCGGCCCTCACCAAGGACTTCGGCTACAAGAACGTCATGGCCGTCCCGCGGATCGAGAAGGTCGTCGTGAACATGGGGCTCGGCGAGGCCACCCAGAACGCGAAGATCATCGACGCCGGCGCCGACGAGCTCGCCCGGATCACCGGCCAGAAGCCGGTCACGCGCCGCGCGAAGAAGTCGATTGCCGCCTTCAAGGTCCGCAAGGGCATGCCGGTCGGGACGATGGTGACGCTGCGCGGGGCGCGGATGTGGGAGTTCCTCGACCGCCTGCTGAACATCGCCCTGCCGCGCGTGCGCGACTTCAAGGGCGTCTCGCCCAAGGGGTTCGACGGCCGCGGCAACTACACGCTCGGTCTGCGGGATCAGCTGCTGTTCCCAGAGATCGACTACATGAAGGTCGACAAGGCGCGCGGGATGAACGTGTCGGTGGTCACCACGGCGCGCACCGACGAGGAAGCGCGCAAGCTGCTGCAGTACATCGGCATGCCGTTCCGCCAGAACTGACGCCGGGGGCGCCGAGCGGGGTGGGGCCCCGCGAGTGAGTAAGAAGAGAGACACATGGCCACTACCGCCAAGATCGCCAAGGAACACAAGACGCCGAAATACAAGGTTCGGTTGCGCAACCGTTGTCATCTCTGTGGACGGCCGCGCGCCTATATGCGGAAGTTCGGCCTCTGCCGTCTCTGCTTCCGCAAGCTGGCGCTCGAGGGTGACATCACGGGCGTGACCAAGAGCAGCTGGTGAGGCGCCTGCGGCCATGCCAGCAGCCGCGCGCGCGACGCGCGCCGCGGGTGCGAGGCATCAGCGAGTGGGGTGCGGCCCCACGAGAGAGTAATTGATGACTGATCCTATTGCTGACATGCTCACGCGGATCCGGAACGGTGTCACGGCCAAGCACACCCGGGTCGATATGCCGGCGTCGCGCCTGAAGGCCGAGATCGCGCGCATCCTGCACGACGAAGGGTACATCCAGGGTTTCAAGCTGCTCGAGGATCAGGCCGACGCCGCCGCCCGGGGGCAGGCCCCGGTCAAGACCCTGCGCCTCTTCCTGAAGTACGGGCCGCACGGGGAGCGGGTCATCACCGGCATCCAGCGGATCAGCCGCCCGGGACGCCGCGTCTACTTCGGGCGGAACGACGTGCCGGATGTGCTGGCCGGCCTCGGCACGAGCATCCTGACCACGTCGCGCGGGGTCATGACGGGCCGTGCGGCCGCCAAGGCGGGCGTCGGCGGCGAGGTGCTCTGCAACATCTGGTAACGGTCGCTCCCGGCGGTCGCCTCCGGCGACCGTCAGCCGCGGGCGGAGAAGCGTGAACCATGTCTCGAATTGGTAAGAAGCCGATCGCGATTCCCAAGGGCGTCACCATCAAGGTGCTGAGCGGGGCCGTCGAGGTGCAGGGTCCCAAGGGCAAGCTGCGCCAGGCCCACCCGGCCGGCATCAACTTCGAGCTGGCCGACGGCCACCTGCTCGCCCGGCTGGCGTCGGAGGAGCCGCAGTTCGGGAAGTTCCACGGGCTGGCGCGCAGCCTGGTTGCCAACGCCGTCACCGGCGTGACCGAGGGCTTCAAGCGCGAGCTCGACATCGTCGGCGTCGGCTACCGCGCGGAGGTCAAGGGCAAGCAGATCGTCTTCGCGCTCGGCTACTCGCATCCGGTGGTGTTCGACATTCCGGCCGGCATCGATGTCGTCATCGACAAGCAGACACACATCACCGTGACCGGCGTCGACCGGCAGCTCGTGGGGCAGGTGGCCGCCAACATCCGGCGGCTCCGGAAGCCGGATCCGTACAAGCAGAAGGGCGTCCGCTACACCGGCGAGGTGCTGAAGAAGAAGGCCGGGAAGACAGGGGCCAAGTAGGGCCCTCAGGGCTGAGGGGTCAGGGCTCAGGAGCCGGGGGGCTGAGGGCCACGTGGGGGTCCCCGCGAGAGAGTGACGGGCGCCTGCGGCCATGCCGGCAGCCGCGACGCGCGTGGCGGGTGCAACGGCATCGGGGAGCGGGGGTGGGGCCCCGCGAGAGAGTGACGGGCGCCTGCGGCCATGCCGGCAGCCGCGAGCCGCGAAGCGCGTGGCGGGTGCAACGGCATCGGGGAGCGGGGGTGGGGCCCCGCGAGAGAGTGACGGGCGCCTGCGGCCATGCCGGCAGCCGCGAGCCGCGAAGCGCGTGGCGGGTGCAACGGCATCGGGGAGCGGGGGTGGGGCCCCGCGAGAGAGTGACGAATGAAGATACGGACGAAGGACGATTGGCGCGAGCGGATTCACCTCCGGCAGCGCAAACGGATCACCGGCACGCAGCAGCGGCCGCGCCTGAGCGTGTTCCGCAGCGTGTCGCACATCTACGCTCAGGTCATCGACGACCTGCGCGGGCAGACGATCGTGTCCGCGTCGAGCGCCGAGCCGTCGCTCAGGGGCGCGTTCGCCAAGGGGGTCGCGGGCGGCAATCTCAAGGGCGCCGAAGCGATCGGCAAGGCGATCGCCGAGCGGTCGATCGAGAAGGGCGTCAAGCGCGTCGTCTTCGATCGCGGCGGGTTCTTGTATCACGGGCGGATCCGCGCGGTCGCCGATGCGGCCCGCAAGGCGGGACTGGAGTTCTAGCGCCGCCGCCGGCGAAGCGCGCCGCGGGCGCGAGGCATCAGCGAGCGGGGGTGGGGCCCCCGCGAGAGAGTACAGCATGAAGACTCGTGAACGGATCGACGCGTCGCAGCTCGACATCAAGGACACGGTCGTCTCGATCAACCGTGTCACCAAGGTCGTGAAGGGCGGCAAGAACCTGAGCTTCAGCGCGCTCGTCGTCGTCGGCGACGGGCACGGTGTCGTCGGGTTCGGCATCGGGAAGGCGAAGGAAGTGCCCTCGGCGATCAAGAAGGGCATCGAGGCGGCCAAGAAGAACCTGATTCGCGTGCCCCTGCAGGGCTCGACCGTTCCGCACGCCATCGTGGGGCGCTTCGGCGCCGGCAGCGTGCTGCTGAAGCCGGCACCCGACGGCACCGGCATCATCGCCGGCGGCGCAGTGCGCGCCGTCGTCGAGTCGGCCGGCATCACGAACATCCTGACCAAGTCGCTCGGGTCCGCGAATCCCCATAACGTGGTGCGGGCGACCTTCGCGGGGCTGGCGTCGCTGACCGATCCGGTGATGCTCGCCAGGCTGCGCGGCAAGGCGATCGAGGAGTTCGCGCGCGAGCGCGTAGGGTAGGGCCATGGCCAACCAACGAACGGATTCGAAGGGGACCGGCACCGTCAAGGTGACGCTGGTGCGGAGCCCGATCGGTTTCAACCGCAATCAGGGCGAGGTCGTCCGCAGCATGGGGCTGCGGCGGCTGCGCCACACGGTGGAGCTGAAGGACACGCCGTCGGTGCGCGGCATGATTCACAAGGTCCGTCACCTGGTCGAGATTTCCGAGTAGACACGCGAGCGACCATGGGCTTTGGAGTCAGGATCCGGAAGGTCAGCGACGGCTGCGAGCGGGGATGGGGCCCCGCGAGAAAGTAAGATGAGATGCCACTGAACAACCTGCGCCCGCCCAAGGGCGCCAAGCACGCCAAGAAGCGGATCGGCCGCGGCCAGGGATCGGGGCAGGGCAAGACCGCCGGCCGCGGGCACAAGGGCGCGAAGTCCCGCTCCGGGTTCAAGTTCAAGCGCGGCTTCGAGGGCGGCCAGATGCCGCTGCACCGCCGCGTGCCCAAGCGCGGCTTCCACAATCCGTTCCGGGTGGAGTACGCCGTGGTCAACCTCGACACGCTCGACGCGACGTTCGAGGCCGGTGTCATCGTCACGCCCGAGCTGCTGCGCGAGCGCGGCCTGGTGGCGGGCGGCGGGCAGCCGGTGAAGGTGCTGGGGCGCGGCGAGGTCGGCAAGGCGCTGACCGTGCGCGTCCACAAGTTTTCGGGAAAGGCCGCCGAGAAGATCGCGGCGGCCGGAGGAACCGCGGAAGCCCTCGGCTAGGCGCGCCAGGGGTGCGCCCCGCCGGCGCGGAGCGGGGCGAAGGGCCCCCGCGAGCGACGGCGTAGGGGGTCCGCGGGGGCGAAGCCCCCCGGATTTAGGATGAAGCCATGGAAAGCCTGAAGAACATCTTCACCGTCACCGACCTGCGGAACCGCGTGCTGTTCACGCTGGGACTGCTCGCCGTCTACCGCGTCGGCCACGTCATCCCGACGCCCGGGGTGAACACGGCGGCGCTGGCCGAGATGGCCCGGCAGGCCCAGAACACGCTGTTCGGCCTCTACGACATGTTCTCGGGAGGGAACCTGCGGCGGGTGACGATCTTCGCGCTGGGCATCATGCCCTACATCAGCGCGTCGATCATCCTGCAGCTGCTCGCCGTGGTCTGGCCGTATCTCGACAAGCTGTCGAAGGAAGGCGAGCTCGGACGCCGGAAGATCACGCAGTACACGCGCTACGGGACGATTCTGCTGAGCGTGGTGCAGTCGCTCGGCATCGCGATCTTCCTGGAGCGCCAGACCGGCATCGCCGGCGGTCTGGCGCTGGTGTACCACCCCGGCTGGGGCTTCCGCTTCATGACGGTGCTCACGCTGACCACCGGGAGCGCCTTCATCATGTGGCTCGGCGAGCAGATCACGGAGCGCGGCGTCGGCAACGGTATGTCGCTCCTCATCTACGCGGGCATCGTCGTCGGCTTCCCGGGCGCCGTGCTGCAGACCTTCGACCAGATGCGGACCGGACAGCTCGGCCTCATCCGCCTGCTGTTCCTGATCGTGCTGATGGCCATCGTCGTCGCGGCGATCGTATTCATGGAGCGCGGCCATCGCCGCATCACGGTGCAGTACGCCAAGCGGGTGGTCGGCCGGCGCATGTACGGCGGGTCGAGCACGCACATCCCGCTCAAGGTGAACACGGGCGGCGTCATGCCGATCATCTTCGCCTCGTCGATCCTGGCGTTCCCGGCGACGATCGGCGGGATGTTCGCCGGCTCGCCGTGGGTCGAGAGCGTCACGCAGCAGCTCGGATTCGGGATGCCGCTCTACAACCTCCTGTACGTGGTCGGCATTATCTTCTTCACGTACTTCTACACCGCCATCATCTTCAACCCCGATGACGTCGCGGAGAACATGCGGAAGTACGGCGGGTTCATCCCGGGGATCCGGCCGGGCAAGCGGACCGCCGAGCACATCGACACGATCCTGACGCGCATCACGCTGGCCGGCGCGCTGTACCTGGCGGTGGTTGCCATCCTCCCGATGTGGATGCTCAACGGGATCAAGGTGGCGCCGATCCCGTTCATCGGCGACTGGCTCGACGCGAGCCTGCCGAAATGGCTCACCGAGGGCATGAACGTGACGTACTACTTCGGCGGCACGTCGCTGCTGATCGTCGTCGGCGTGGCGATGGACACGGTCCAGCAGGTGGAATCGCAGCTCATCATGAGGCACTACGACGGCTTCATGAAGAAGTCGCGGGTTCGGGGCCGCAGGGCGTAGGGCGCGATGGCGCTCAACCTGATCATGCTCGGTCCTCCAGGCGCGGGGAAGGGGACGCAGGCCGAGCGCTTCGCCCGGAGCCGGGGCATCCCGAAGATCTCGACCGGCGACATCCTGCGCGAGGCGGTGCACGGGGGGACCGAGATCGGGCTTCGGGCCCGCGCGATCATGGACCGCGGCGAGCTGGTGAGCGACGATGTGATGATCGGAATCGTGCGGGAGCGCCTCGAGCGGCCGGACACGCGCGGCGGGTTCGTGCTGGACGGCTTCCCGCGCACCGTCGCGCAGGCCGAGGCGCTCGACCGGATCGTCGGCGTGCGTGGTCCGCTGATCGTCGTCGACATCGTCGTGCCTGAGGCCGAGCTGGTGCGCCGCCTGAGCTCGCGGATGATCTGCGAGGACTGCGGCGCCAACGCCGGCCTCGACGGCCCGGCCGCCGAAGCCGACCAGGTGGTGCTGCCCGACGGTGACGCCGCCGACGATGTCCGGGCCGTGCGCGCACAGGTGGAGCCGATGCGCTGCCGCCGCTGCGGCGGCCGCCTCGTGCAGCGGAGCGATGACAACGACGCGGTCGTGCGGGAGCGCCTGAAGATCTACCGGCGCGCCACCCGACCGCTGGTCGAGTACCTACCGGGCGCGCCCGACGTTCCGCGCGATCGACGGCGCGCAGCCGCCCGATCGCGTGGCGGCCGATCTGGCGGCCGCGATCGAGGCGGCCGGCGACGCCGGGGCGGGCGGGAACGGAGGGCGGTCGTGATTGTGTGCCGCTCGGCGGTCGAGCTCGAGCGGATGCGCGACGCCGGGCGGCTGGTTGGCGAGGTGCTGACTGAACTGGCCGCGCACGTGGCGCCGGGGGTGACGACCGCCGACCTGGATGCGATCGCCGAAAAGCGGATCACCCGGGCTGGCGCCACACCGGCGTTCAAGGGCTATCACGGCTATCCGGCGACGATCTGCGCGTCGGTGAACGACGAGGTGATTCACGGCATTCCGTCGGCGATGCGGGTGCTGCAGGAAGGCGACGTGATCTCGATTGACGTCGGCGCTCAGCTCGACGGGTACTTCGGCGACAGCGCGATCACGCTCCCGGTCGGACGGGTGACCGAGGAGGCCGCGATCCTGCTGCGGGTCACCGAGGAGTCGCTGTACAAGGCGATCGAGTGCGTGCGATCCGGCAACCGCATCTCCGACATCGGGCACGCGGTGCAGGCGCACGTCGAGGCGTTCGGGTTTTCCGTCGTGAGGGAGTTCGTCGGCCACGGCATCGGCCAGCGGATGCACGAGGAGCCTCAGGTGCCCAATTACGGCGAACCCGGGCGGGGGCCGCGGCTGGCCGAGGGCATGGTGCTCGCGATCGAGCCGATGGTGAACGCGGGGCGTCCGGCGGTGAAGGTGATGCCCGACGGCTGGACCGCCGTGACACGCGACCACAGCCTCTCGGCGCACTTCGAGCACACCGTGGCCGTGACCGCGGGAGAGCCCTGGATCCTGACGGCACGCGCGCCTGCGGCGATGCCGGCCGCGGCGAGTGCGAAGCGCGACGCGGGCGCGAGCCGCTAGCGGGAGTGGGGCCGGCGAGACGTGGAGAACGGCCAGGGCGAAGGGATCGTCGGCACGGTGACCGAGATCCTGCCGAGCGCGCTGTATCGCGTCCGGCTCGACCTTGGTCCCACCATCACGGCACACCCGGCGGGGCGGGTGGACCGGAACTTCATCCGGGTCGTGGTCGGCGATCGGGTGCGCGTGGAACTGTCTCCCGTCGATCGCGGCCGCGGCCGCATCGTCCAGAGGATTTGAGGATTTGAGGATTTGGCGGTGAGAGGCCGAGGAATCCTCCCATCCTCAAATCTTCGAGGTCTCAGCATGAAGGTCAGAGCATCGGTCAAACGGATTTGCGACAAGTGCAAGATCGTCCGCCGCCGTGGCGTGGTGCGGGTGATCTGCCCG
Source organism: uncultured Acidobacteriota bacterium (assembly GCA_963840225.1). Lineage (GTDB taxonomy): Bacteria > Acidobacteriota > Vicinamibacteria > Vicinamibacterales > CAVVIG01 > JBLMXQ01. The sequence continues at coordinate 572,814 of CAWIYH010000001.1, read as the reverse complement.
AACCCGAAGCACAAGCAGCGGCAGGGATAGATGGGGTCGGACGCACTGAGGCACTCCTGATCCCTTAACTGGAATACTGCAGCAGACGAAGGATCGAACATGGCACGAATTGCGGGAGTCGATCTGCCGCGCACCAAGCGGGTCGAGATCGGGCTCACCTACATCTATGGCATCGGACGCGTGCGATCGAACGGGATCCTGAAGGACGCCGGGGTCGGCCCCGACATCCGCGTGAAGGACCTGTCCGAGGACGACGTGCGGAAGATCAGCCGGGTCATCGAGGAACAGGGCGGGGTCGAGGGCGACCTGCGCAAGGAGATCTCGATGAACATCAAGCGGCTGATGGAGATCGGCTGCTACCGCGGCATGCGGCACCGCCGCGGCCTGCCGGCCCGGGGGCAGCGGACGCGGACCAACGCCCGGACCCGCAAGGGTCCGCGCAAGGGCGCCATTGCGAAGAAGAAGACCGTGTAGAGGCTCGAGGCTCGAGGCTGGGAAACGCGGGGCTGAAGGGCCCGCGCGATGGACGCAAGAGAACACCATATGGCCAAGACTGACGCGGCACCCGAAGGGGCGACACCCGAGAAGAAGGAAGGCAAGGCGGGACGGCCCAAGAAGACCTTCAAGAAGCGCGGCGAGAAGCGCATCGTGCATCACGGCCTGGCGCACATCCAGGCGTCGTTCAACAACACCGTGGTGACGATCACCGACACCGAGGGCAACGTCGTGGCCTGGTCGAGCGCCGGAGGCATCGGCTTCAAGGGGTCGCGCAAGGGCACCCCGTTTGCCGCGACCCAGGCGGCGCTGAACGCCGGCAACGCCGCGAAGGCGGTCGGCATGCGCTCGCTCGACGTCCGCGTGAAGGGTCCCGGCTCGGGTCGCGAGTCGGCGATTCGCGCCCTGCAGACCGTCGGCCTCGAGGTGAAGTCGATTCGCGACGTCACCCCGATTCCCCACAACGGCTGCCGGCCGCCCAAGCGAAGACGGGTCTAGGGAATTCGAGGATGTTGAGAATATGAGGATGTGAGCTCGAATGCTCACATCCTCGACTGTTGCGATTGAGGAATCTGAATGGCTCGTTACATCGGACCGGTCTGCCGCCTGTGTCGCCGCGAGGCGATGAAGCTGTTCCTGAAGGGGGAGCGCTGCTACACGGAGAAGTGCGCGATTGAGAAGCGCAACTTCCCGCCCGGCCAGCACGGCAAGGCGCGGCGGGCGAAGCTGGCCGGCTATGGCCTGCAGCTCCGCGAGAAGCAGAAGGTGAAGCGCATCTACGGGGTGCTCGAAGACCAGTTCCGCCGCTATTTCGAGCAGGCGGAGCGGACCCGCGGCATCACCGGCGAGCTCCTGCTGCAGCTCCTCGAGCGTCGCCTGGACAACGTCGTCTACCGCCTCGGCCTGGCCACCTCGCGGCCCCAGGCGCGGCAGCTCGTCCGGCACGGGCATTTCTTCGTGAACGGCCGGAAGGTCGACATCCCGTCGTATTCGTTGCGCGCCGGCGACGTCATCACCGTCATCGGCCGCAGCCAGAAGAGCCAGACCATCGAACATGCGATGGAGGAGGTGAAGGGGCGCGGCATCCCCGAGTGGCTGACCTTTGACGCCGGCTCGACGACCGGGCGCGTCCTGTCGATGCCGACGCGCGCGCAGATCAACCTGCCCGTGCAGGAACAGCTGATCGTGGAGTTGTACTCGAAGTAGCGCCAGCGGCCAGGCCGGCGCCCCCGCGCGGGGCGCGGGTCGTCTTCGGAGCGGGGGTGGGGCCCCGCGAGCGCGCGACGACGGTTCGCGACAGCCTCACCTGTCGCCGGTTCGCACCCCGCCGACCCGCAGCCTGTACGGACCTGCGGCGTGAGGTCGGCGGTCACTCGCAGGTCCGGAGGCCCGTCTGCGGGCCCGTCAGCGAAAGGAACACCTCTCATGCTCTGGAAAGGCTTTCAGCGTCCCAAGCGGCTCGAGTTCGAGCGCGAAACCCTGACCGATCGGTTCGGGCGGTTCTACGCCCAGCCCTTCGAGCGCGGCTTCGGCACGACCATCGGCAACGCTCTTCGGCGCGTCCTGCTGTCGTCGATCGAGGGCGCGGCTATCACGGCGGTCAAGATCGATGGCGTGCTGCACGAGTTCTCGCCCATCCCCGGCGTCGTCGAGGACGCGACCGACATCATCCTCAACCTGAAGCAGATTCCGCTGAAGCTGCACGTCGACCATACGAAGACGGTGACGCTCCGCGTCGACAAGGCCGGCGAGGTGCGCGCGCGCGACATCCAGGCCGACGCCGACGTCGAGATCCTGGAGCCGGACGCGCACATCGCGACGGTGGCCGAGGGCGGCAAGCTCCACATGGAGATGCGGATGAAGCGCGGCCGCGGCTACGTGTCGGCCGACAAGAACTTCGACGAGGACCTCGGCATCGGCTGGATTCCGATCGACTCGGTGCATTCGCCGATCAAGAAGGTCAACTACCTCGTCGAGGCGGCGCGCCTCGGCCAGACCACCGACTACGACAAGCTGACCGTTGACGTGTGGACGAACGGATCGGTCACGGCGCGCGACGCCGTGTCGCTCGCGGCCAAGCTCATTCGCGACCACCTGAACATCTTCATCAACCTCGAAGAAGGGGCGGAGCAGCAGGCCGAGGCGGCGTCCGATCAGCCGCGGGCCGGCGTCAGCAACGAGAACCTCGACAAGAGCGTCGAGGAGCTCGAGCTCTCCGTCCGGTCGTACAACTGCCTCAAGAACGCGAACATCCGCACGATTCGCGAGCTGGTGCAGAAGACCGAGGCCGAGATGCTGAAGACCAAGAACTTCGGCCGCAAGAGCCTGAACGAGATCAAGGAGATCCTGCACTCGATGGGGCTGAGTCTCGGCATGCGCGTCGACCAGCCCTCCACGGCGACGCAGGAGTAGCACATGCGACACAGAGTGGCACACCGCAAGCTGGGGCGGGTGACGGCGCATCGGATCTCGATGCTGCGGAACCAGGCGACCGCTCTGCTCCGGCACGAGCACCTGACGACGACCGTGCCGCGGGCGAAGGAACTGCGGCCGTTCGTCGAGCGCCTCATCACCATCGCCAAGCGCGGCGTGGCCGGCGGCGACGCCAACGGGAAGGCGCTCACGGCCCGCCGTCTGGTCCTGCAGGACCTGCAGGACCGCGACGTCGTGTCGAAGCTGTTCGAGACCCTCGCGCCGCGATTCGCCGATCGGCCCGGCGGCTACACGCGCCTGCTTCGCCTCGGTTTCAGGCGCGGCGACAGCGCGGAAGTCGCGCAGGTCGAGCTCGTCGGCAGCGAGTTCAACCCGCGCGCGTCAGCCGAAGCCGAGGCCAGTGGGCAGGAGGCCTCGCCGAAGAAGACGAAGGGCGTCGGGGGCCGCCTGCGCGCCGCGGCCGGGCGGTTGCGCGGCAGGAAGGAAGAGGAGGAGGCCGCCGGCACGAAGGGCGGCGCGAAGAAGGCGAAGAAGGCGAAGAAGCAGTCCGACGAAGAGTGACCCCGGCCGACAGGCCCCAGAACCCCGGAACGGGCCGGCCAGGACATCGACGGGTCGATCTCCTGGCCGGCTGTCGTCCCCTCAGACCTCCTCCACCTCCACGCCCGCGCGCTCGGCCTTCGCGGCGGCGATGATCTTCGCCTGCAGCTGGTTCGGCACCTCATCGTAGTGCGAGTACTCCATATGGTAGGAGCCGCGACCGCCGGTCGCCGACGTCAGGTGCTGCTCGTAGGTGAGCATCTCGGCCATCGGCACCTGCGCCTTGATGATCGTGGTCCCGCCGCGCGTGTCCATGCCGCCGATGCGCCCGCGCCGCCCGTTCAGGTCGCCCATGAGATCGCCGGCGAAGTCCGACGGCGCGTACACCTCGACGTCCATGATCGGCTCGAGGATGGTCGGCCGGGCGCGCGTCATCGCGTCCTTGAACGCCAGCGAGCCGGCGAGCTTGAACGAGAGCTCGTTCGAGTCGACGTCGTGGTACGAGCCGTCGTACACCGTCGCCTTGAAGTCGACCATCGGGTAGCCGGCCAGGAATCCCTTTATGCGGGCGTCCTGGATGCCCTTCTCCACGGCGGGGATGAACTGGCGCGGGATGGAGCCGCCGAAGATGTCGTCCTCGAACTGGAAGTCGGCGCCGCGCGGCAGCGGCTCGACGCGGATCTTGCAGTCGCCGAACTGGCCGTGGCCGCCGGTCTGCTTCTTGTGGCGTCCGTGCGCCTCGGTCGACGCCTTGATGGTCTCCCGGTACGGGATGCGCGGGGGCTTGAGGTTCACCTCGACGCCGAACCGCCGCTTCAGCTTGGCGACCGTGACCTCGATGTGCAGCTGGCCCTGCCCGGAGAGCAGCAGCTCCTTGGTCTGGGCGTCGCGGTTGTAGCGGATCGTCGGGTCTTCCTCCTCCAGGCGGTGCATCGACGAGCTGATCTTGTCCTCGTCGCCCCGGCTCTTCGGCTCGATCGCGTACGAGAGGACGGGCTCGGGGAACTTGATCGGGGGGAAGGACAGCGGGTCGCTCCTGTCGCCGAGCGTGTCGCTGGTCAGCGTGTCCTTCAGCTTCGCCACCGCGCCCAGATCGCCCGCCTTCACCTCGGAGACGTTCGTCTGCGTCTTGCCCTGCAGCAGCATCAGATGCCCGAGCCGCTCGGGGGCGTCCTTCGTCTTGTTGTGGACCGTCGAATCGGACCTGACGACGCCGGACACGACCCGGAAGAGCGTGATGCGCCCCGCGAAGGGGTCCGCGATCGTCTTCCACACGAACGCCGAGGCGGGCGCCTGCTCGTCGGCCGCGCGCGTCGTCTCGACGCCGCCTTCACCGAGCGCCTTGAACGGACGATCGGCCGGCGAGGGGAGGACGGCGAGAATGGTGTCGAGCAACGGCTGGATGCCGACGTTGGCGAGCGCGGATACGCACACGAGCGGGAACACCCTGCCGGCGATCGTCGCCTCCCGCAGGCCGGCCACCAGCTCGTCGTCGGTCAGCGTGCCGGCCTCGAAGAACTTCTCCATGAGCCGTTCGTCGGCCTCGGCCACCATCTCGATGAGCGCCTCGCGTGCCTCGGCCACCCTCGTCGTCATGTCGGCGGGGATGTCGGCCTCGGTCATGCCGCCGCCGTCGCCGGCCTTGAAGGTGTAGGCCTTGTTCGTGATGAGGTCGACCACGCCGTGGAACGCCTTCTCCTCGCCGATCGGCAGCTGCACCGGCACCACCGTGCGGTTGCACGCCTCGTGCAGCGAGGCCAGCGAACGCTCGAGGCTCGCGCGCTCGCGGTCCATGCGGTTCAGCACGACCAGGCGGGGCAGGCCCAGCTCCTCGGCGACCGCCCAGACCTTCTCGGTCTGAACCATGACGCCGGCCACGGCGTCGACGACGACCACGGCCGCGTCGCTGACCCGTAGCGCGGCGCGCGCGTCGGCCAGGAAGTTGCCGATGCCCGGGGTGTCGATGATGTTGATCTTCTGCCTGTTCCACTCGGCGTAGGCGAGGCTGGCCGAGAGCGTGTGCTTGCGGGCGATTTCTTCCTCGTCGAAGTCGGTGACCGTCGTGCCGTCATCGACCTTGCCGAAGCGATTGACCATCCCCGCGTCGGCCAGCACCGCGGAAGCCAGCTGAGTCTTCCCCCCTCCCGTGTGGCCGACCAGGGCGATGTTGCGAATGGTGGCGGCGTCGTAGACCTTCATAGACGGGGTCCCCCCCTGTCCGGCCCGGGCCGGACGTGCATCCATCGATCGATACGCGCATCATATTGCTCGCCGGGAGGGGCCGCAAGCCGGGCTGGATGCGCTGGATCGCGAGAAGGGTTCCTCGGCCGGGACGGCCCGAGGCCCCGGAATCCGAGGAACCGGCTCGTGACGGTCTATTCGTACCTGAGCGCCTCGATCGGATCCAGCCGGGAGGCTTTGAAGGCGGGGTACATCCCGAAGAAGATGCCCACGGCGGCCGAGAATCCGAGCCCGAGGGCGAACGACCACCACGGCAGTGAAATGGGGAAGCCCGAGAGCCAGTGGACCGTCCAGCCGATCGAGGCCCCCAGCGCGATGCCGAGCACGCCTCCGATCGAGGTGAGCACGGCCGCCTCCATGAGGAACTGGAACAGGATTTCGGCGCGCCGCGCGCCGAGCGCCTTTCGCACGCCGATCTCGCGCGTCCGCTCGGTCACCGAGATCGACATGATCGCCATCACGCCGATGCCGCCGACCATCAGCGCGATCGACGAGATGACGATCAGCGCGAAGAAGGTGCCCTGGCTGATCTGATCCCACAGCTTGAGGAGCGCGTCCTGGGTGACCAGGTCGAAGTCGTCCGGCTCGTCGAGCTTCAGGTTGTGCCGGATGCGCATCACGCGCTCGACGTCGGACATGGCCTCGCTCGCCGTCGTCCCCTCGCGCGGCACGACCGCGATCTGGATGGGCACCATCGTCCCGAGGCGCGCGATGCGGATGACGTGGAGCCCGAAGATCCGCTGGTACGCCGTGTACGGGATGACGACGAAGTCGTCCTGGCCCAGGTTGAAGCCGCCGGCCGCCGGCCGCTTGTCGAAGACGCCGACCACCTCGAAGCGCTGGGTCCCCACGCGCACGAGCTTGCCGATCGGGTCGACGCCGGTGGGCTCGAACAGGAGCTGGTACGCCGTGTTGCCGAGGACGCAGACGTTCTTCCGGGTACTGCACCTCCGTGCCGTTGAAGAAGCGGCCGGACAGGATCGGGATCCGCGTGCCCTCGGCGAACTTCTCGGTCGTGCCGAACACGACGAGCGGCTTCGTCTTCTGGTTGCGGTAGAAGACCCGCTCCTGGGTCGGCGGGCCGCCGCCCGCGCCGAGCTCGATGTCCACGAGCTGCAGCGTGCTCGTCTGCTGTTCGATGGCGCGCGCGTCGGAGACGGTGAGGATCGGCCGCTTCAGCAGCTCGCGGAAGTCGGCGCCGATGCTCGTGGCGCCGAACCGCTGCACGAAGATCGTGTTCGGGCCGATCGTGCGGACCATGTCGCGCAGCGACTGGTCGAACCCGCGGATGAGCGCCGTCATCCCCACGATCGACGTGATGCCGATCACGACGCCGAGCACGGTGAGGCCCGAGCGCATCTTGTTCGTGCGCACCGTGTCGAGCGCCATCAGGACGACTTCGCGGACCAGATCGACCCGGATACTCATTCGCGTCGCAGGGCCTCGATTGGATCGAGCGCCGCCGCCCGCATCGCCGGATAGAGCCCGAAGAACAGCCCGACGAGCGCCGTGATCCCGATGCCGAGCCCGACCGACCACGGCTCGATGGCGGCCGGAATGGGCGTCAGCCGGGCGATGACGGTCGCGATGATCGACCCGAGCAGCGTCCCGATGATGCCACCGAGGATCGACAGCGCGATCGACTCGGTGAGCATCTGGGCCATGATGTCGGCCTTGCGCGCGCCCAGGGCCTTGCGCAGCCCGATCTCGCGGGTCCGTTCGGTGACGACCATCAGCATGATGTTCATGATCACCACGCCGCCCACGACGAGCGACAGCCCCACGACGCCGATGAGCACCGCGAAGATGCCGTTGGTCGCCGAGTGGTAGATGTCGAGGATCGTGTCCGAGGTGAACATCCCGAAGTTGTCCGGCTGCTTCGGCTTGAGCCTCCGCGCGATCCGGAGCGCCAGCGTCGCATCGTCCATCGCCTGCGAGATCCGGTTCAGGTCGCGCGGCTTGACGGTCATCGACAGCTGGCGGCGCGCGCCGAACACCATCTGGAACTGGCCGAGCGGGATGAGGGCGAACTCGTCCTGCGACTGCCCGAGGAGCGACCCGCGTTTGGAGCTGACGCCGACGACGCGGAAGTGCACGCCTTCGACCTGGATGACCTTGTCGAGCGCGTTCACGTCGCTGCCGAAGAGTCGATCGGCGGTCTGCCAGCCGAGCACCGTCACCGGGCGGGCGCGGCTGACCTCCGTCGGGTTCATCAGGCGGCCGCGCTCGGCGTCGTAGCTGGAGAAATTCACGTACTCCGGCGTGACCCCCTCGATCTTCGTGTTGTCCGTCGATTTGTCGCGGTAGCTGACGCGGCCGCGCGCCGTCGAGTCGAGCATCACCGCCGACACCAGTTCGCTGTACCGCCGAACCGCCCGCGCGTCCTGTGGCGTGATGCGCGGGTTGCTCCGGACCTTGTCGAACTCCTCGTCGCTCCGCGTGATCGGGTACTGCTGGATGCTGAACGAGTCGGCGCCTGCCTGGTTCAGAATGGCCTGCTTGACCGACGCGTTCAGCCCCTGAATCAGCGACACCACCGCAATGATCGACGTCACCGCGACGATGTTGCCGAGCACGGTCATGAGCGACCGGAGCTTGGCCGACCAGATCGCGTCGAACGCGATCGCCGCCGATTCCAGGAACTTGTTCATCGCCAGGGAGGCCGGCCGGATGACCCGGGTCTAGCGGCCCTTCGTCTCCGTCTTGACCGGGTCGCCGTCGGCCATGCCGCGGACCGCGTTGTACGGCCCGGTGATGACGCGATCGCCCGCCTTCAGCCCCGAGAGGACCTCGAAGTACTTGTCGCCGGCGATCCCGACCTTGATCGGCACGAAGACGGCGCGGGCGTCGCGGATCACGAACACGCCCTCGGTCTCCTTCCGCGTCTGGCCCGGCTTCAGCTCGGCGGCCGACGCCGTCGGCTCGATGGTCGAGCGGCGCCGTCGGTCGGTCGGCGGCGGCTTCACGACATGGCTGTTGGCGTCGTAGACCAGCTCCCGCACCGCCACCGCCTGAATGGGTACGGCGACGGCGTCCTTGCGCCTCGCTGTCGTGATGTCGGCGGTGCACGTGAAGCCGGGACGGACCTCCGGTACCGGCTCGTCGATGATCACGTCGACCTTGAAGTTGGTCGCCTGGGTGCTCGCGGTCGCGGCCGCCGTCCCCGTCGCCTGGATCGGGCTGTTCCCGATCTCGGCCACGTGTCCGACGAACGATCGGTCGGGAATGGCGTCGACCGTGACCTTCGCCTTCTGGCCCATCTGGACGCTCGGGATGTTCGTCTCGTCCACCTCGACCTCCGCCTGGATGATCGACATGTCGGCGAGCGTCATCAGCACGGTCCCGGCGTTGTTCATCGTGCCGATCATCACCATCTCGCCTTCCTCGATGTTCCGGCGGGTCACGATGCCGTCGATGGGCGACCCGATCCGGACCTTGCTGAGGTCGTACTGGGCGCTCTCGAGCGCCGCCTGCTCCTGGCGCACGCGGCTCGCCTGCGCGTTGGCGGTCTTCTGCCGCTCCGCCAGCGCGGACTCGGCCACTTTCATGTCGTTGGTCGCCTTGTCCAGCGATTCACGGGTGGTCAGCTGCTGGCCCCAGAGGTCCTGCTGCCGCTTGAGGTTCTGGCGCGCGAGGTCGAGCTGCGCGCGTCCTGTTTCGACCGCCTGCTGCATCTGGTCGAGCGTGACCTGCGTCGCCCTGAGCGACGCCGCCCCGCTCTCGACCCGCGTCCTGAGCGACTTGGGGTCGATCTGGAGCAGGAACTGGCCGATGTGGACGCGATCGCCCTCGTTGACCGCCAGGTTGACGACGCGCCCCACGGTGTCGGCGCTGATGTTGACCGAGCGCTTCGGCTGAATCTTGCCCGAGGCGGAGACGATCGCATCGAGATCGCGCGCCCGCACCTCCTCGGTCGTCACCGTGACGCCCTGCCTCCGCCTGAAATAGAGATTCGCCGCGACGACTGCGACGCCGAGAATGAGGACCGCTGCCGTGATGAAGACGTTCCGTCGGGTCATCTATGCTCCTGACATGACCGATTTGACCAGCGCGATCACGACGGCCAGCACCGCATAGACGACGAGCATCGTCGTGGCGATGGGGCCGGTGCGGCGCCGGTACAGCACGCCGAGGCCGATGGCGAGGCTGACGGTCCACCAGATGATGAAGAGGTCGATCGAGCTGAGCAGCCGCGCCGGAAACGCGTTCTCGTCGAGCATCGGCAGGAACACCGCCAGGGTCGTCGGGCTCGAGAGCGACTCGCGCAGGTAGTCCAGCGGCAGCGTGAACACCTGCTGCACCGCCAGGACCACCCCGGAATGCGCGACGATCGCGAACACCTGCTCGAACGTCGCGTCGCCGCCGAGAATCGCGTTGAAGACCGCGAACGCGAGGCCGGCCACGATGAGCGCGCTGAGCGGCAGGAACACCAGCTGGCCGCCCGCGGTGAAATACGCCGCATAGGGCGCCATCTGCTCGAACCGCTGGTACTGCGCGTCGGTGACCTGCCGCCCGAACCCCTCCATCGAGCGCACCTGCTGGTCGACGAGCGCCTGCCGGCCGATCTCGGTGGAGAAGAACGCCACGGTCGCCGCGATGACGACGACCAGCACGACGGCGAGGATCCCGAGCGCCAGCGGGCGCGCCGCCACGGCGGCGTAGGTCGTTCGAGGCGACGTCAGCACGCCGAACGCGCGGGCCGCCAACCCCAGCGGGGCGGCCGGTTCCGACGCGGCAGGCGCAAGCGTATCGGCCACGAAGACCTCTCCTTCCGGACCGGCCGGAGAACGGGGAATGAGGATGAGCGGATGCGAAAGCCGCGGCAGCGGATTCGCTCCATTCTAAGACATATACGGCCCGTCCTGCCGTTGGTTTCCTTGACAGTGCGGAACCCTCATGCTTACATTGCCCCTTCGGTCGGGCGAAGGGGACCGGTGCCGTGCCGGCCCCGGCCGGCGGCGGCGACAAGGAGTCTGACGTGGTCGGATTCGTTCCCAAGGAGATGTTCTTCACCAAGGGCGTCGGCAAGCACCGCGAAAAGCTGACTTCGTTCGAGCTGGCCCTGCGCTCGGCCGGCATCGCCGCGTGCAACCTGGTCCGCGTCTCGAGCATCTTCCCGCCCAAGTGCCGGATCCTCTCGCGCGGCGAGGGCGTGAAGCGCCTCGAGCCGGGGCAGGTCACCTTCGTCGTCATGTCCGAAGCGGCCACCCGCGAGCCGCACCGCCTCATCGCGGCGACCGTCGGCGTCGCCATCCCGCGTGACAAGAACCTCTACGGGTACCTGTCCGAGCACCACAGCTTCGGCGAAAGCGAGGACATCGCGGGCGACTACGCCGAAGAGCTCGCCGCCGAGATGCTGGCCACGACCCTCGGACTCGAATTCGATCCGGACAAGAGCTGGGACGAGATGAAAGAGGTCTACCGGCTCTCCAATCAGATCGTCCGCACCCAGAACGTCACCCAGACAGCCGTCGGCGACAAGAAGGGCCTCTGGACCACTGTCGTTGCGGCAGCCGTGCTCGTGGGCTGAGTCGTTCCGGACAGGCCTCACCTACACAAACCGCACGAAGGACACTATGGTAGAGGCTATGCACCGAGCCTCTCGACCTCTCGTACCGGGTGTGTCCCTCGTAACGTCCCTGTGTCTTGCCGCGCTCGGCGGCGCGGTCCGCCCTGCCGGCGCGCAGACGTTTGAAGCCGTGGGTATTCGCGCGCAGGGCTTGGGCGGCGCCTTTGTCGCCGTTGCCGACGATGCGACGGCGACGTGGTGGAACCCGGCCGGGATTGCCGGCGGCCCCTATTTCGACGCCGAGCTCGAGATCGACCACGCCCAACAGCCTCGTAGAGAACGTGATGCGGCCGGGCAGACGGTCCCCGCCTGGCGAACCGGCGCCCGCGCGGTCGCAATCACCCTTCCAGCGCTGGGCCTGAGCTATTACCGGTTGCGAGTCAGTCAAATACAGCCGGGAACCTCTACAGCCCCCGGCCCCGACGGCCGACAAGATCAGCGAACCGCGAACGTCCGCCTCAGCGCGCTGGTACTCCAGCAATTCGGCGTGACGGTTGGCCAGTCCGTCGGTGAGCACCTGGTGGTGGCGACCACGGTCAAGGTCTTGCGGGGCCGGTCGGCCGCACAGGAAAGCCCTGACGACGCTGCCTCGCTCGACCGGGCGGACGATCTCGAGGGGCCGGCGGAGACACACGGGGGGCTGGACGTCGGCGCGATGGCGACGTTCGGGGCAATACGGTTGGGCCTGACGGTGAGGAACGCGACGCAGCCGACTTTTGGTAAAGACGCGAACCAGGTCACGCTCGATCGCCAGGCGCGCGCCGGCATCAGCGTCAGCGGCCCCGATCGCGGCGTTTTGGATCGACTGACCGTGGCGTTCGACGCCGACCTGACCCGCACGACGACGGCGGTGGGAGACGAGCGTCGGGTCGCCGGGGGCATCGAGGCGTGGCTGTTCGGCCGGCGGGTCGGCGTCCGCGGCGGCGTGAGCGGCGACACCATCGGCGACACCCAGGGCGCGATCAGTGGAGGGCTGAGCCTGGCGCTGCGCTCGGGGTTGTACGTCGAGGGAATGGTCACCGGCGGCAGCGACGTGACGAGGCGAGGCTGGGGAAGCGACCTGAGACTGACGTTCTAGGTCGCCGATTATCAATGTCGTCATTCTGAGTAGCGTTCACCGCTCATGCCCGTTCGTATTGGCGAGCTCCTGCTGAAGGAGAAGCGGATCACCGCCGACCAGCTGCAGCAGGCCCTGAATTATCAAAAGGGCAGCGGGGGAAAGCTCGGCTACAACCTGGTCAAGATGGGCTTCGTGAAGGACGAGGAGATCACGGCGCTCCTCAGCAAGCAGTACGGGGTGCCGTCAATCAACCTCGCCCAGTTCGAGATCGACCCGGCCGTCATCAAGCTCATTCCGTCGGAAACCGCCCAGAAATACCAGATCGTTCCCCTGAGCCGCGCCGGCGCGACGCTGACCATCGCGATGACGGATCCGACCAACGTCTTCGCGATGGACGACATCAAGTTCATGACCGGCTACAACGTCGAGCCGGTCGTGGCGTCCGAGACGGCCGTGTCCGACGCGATCGCCCGGTACTACCCGGCGCCGATGAAGGCCGGGAAGGCCAGCGCCGGGACGGTGACGCCGGTGACCGGCGGGCCGAGCACGCTCGAACTGGCGTCCAAGGGCCTCGAGGAGCTCCAGGCGACGCTCGACGGAGACGCCGAGGACGTCGAGGTTCTCGAAGAGCTCCAGGAAATCAGCGCCGATGCCCTCCAGCGGCAGGGCGAGGACGCGCCGGTCGTCCGGCTCGTGAACGTGGTGCTGATGTCGGCCATCCAGAAGGGCGCGAGCGACATCCACATCGAGCCGTACGAGAAGGAGCTGCGGGTCCGGTACCGCATCGACGGGATTCTCTACAACATCATGAACCCGCCGATGAAGTTCCGCGACGCGATCGTCTCGCGCGTCAAGATCATGTCGAAGCTGGACATCGCGGAGAAGCGCCTGCCGCAGGACGGCCGCATCAAGATCCGCTTCAACGAGAGCGGCATCCCCAAGGAGATCGACTTCCGCGTCTCGTGCCTGCCGACGCTCTTCGGCGAGAAGATCGTCATGCGTCTGCTGGACAAGGACAAGCTGATGCTCGACATGACGAAGCTCGGGTTCGAGTCCGAGTCGCTCGTCAGGTTCGAGGCGGCCATCCAGCGTCCGTGGGGCATGGTGCTCGTGACCGGCCCGACCGGGAGCGGCAAGACCAACACCCTGTATTCCTCGATCGCCAAGATCAACACGCCGGAAACGAACATCATGACGGCGGAGGATCCGGTCGAGTTCAACCTGGTCGGTATCAACCAGGTGCAGGTGCGGGAGAACATCGGGCTGAATTTCGCCGCGGCGCTGCGGTCGTTCCTCCGGCAGGACCCCAACATCATCCTGGTCGGCGAGATCCGCGACTTCGAGACGGCCGAGATCGCCGTCAAGGCGGCGCTCACGGGCCACCTGGTGCTGTCGACGCTGCATACCAACGACGCGCCGAGCACGATCAACCGCCTGATGAACATGGGCATCGAGCCGTTCCTGGTGGCGAGCTCGGTCCACATGATCTGCGCGCAGCGCCTCGTCCGCCGCATCTGCTCGCAGTGCCAGCAGCCGCATCCGATGCCGCCGGCCGCGCTCGTCCAGGCCGGGTTCACGCAGGACGAGGCGACCCAGGTGTCGCCGATGCGGGGCGTCGGCTGCGAGCGCTGCAACGGGACCGGCTACAAGGGCCGCGTCGGCCTTTACGAGGTGATGGAGATCACCGAGGAACTGCGCGAGCTCATCCTCGTCGGCGCGTCGGGGCTCGAGCTGCGGCGCAAGGCCATCGACGAGGGCATGCTCACGCTGCGTCGCAGCGGATTGCGCAAGGTGATGGACGGCATGACGACCATCGAAGAGGTCGTCCGCGAGACGGTCAAATAGGTGATGCCCACACTGCCCGAACTGCTCAAGACCACGGTCGATCTCGGCGGCTCGGATCTGCACCTGACCACCAGCACGCCGCCGCAGGTCCGCGTCGACGGCGAGCTGCAGCGGCTGCCGGTCCCGGAGCTGACGCCGGCCGACACCAAGCAGCTCGTCTACAGCGTCCTGACCGACGCGCAGAAGAAGCGCTTCGAGGAGACGCTCGAGCTCGACTTCGCGTTCGGCATCCGCGGGCTGGCGCGCTTCCGTTGCAACGTCTTCAACCAGCGCGGCGCCGTCGGCGCCGTCTATCGGCTGATTCCGGAGCAAATCCGGACCTTCGGGGAGCTCGGGCTGCCGCAGGTCCTCGCGGCGCTCTCCGAGCGTCCGCGCGGCCTCGTGCTCGTGACGGGCCCGACCGGCAGCGGCAAGTCGACGACGCTCGCCGCCATGCTGGACAAGATCAACGCCGAGCGGCGCGCCCACATCCTGACGATCGAAGATCCGATCGAGTACATCCACACGCACAAGGGCTGCCTGGTCAACCAGCGCGAGGTGCACAGCGACACCGAGAGCTTCGGCAACGCCCTGCGCGCCGCCCTTCGCGAGGACCCCGACATCGTGCTCATCGGCGAGATGCGCGACCTCGAGACCGTCGAGTCGGCCCTGCGGATCGCCGAGACCGGGCACCTGACGTTCGGCACCCTGCACACGAACTCGGCGGCGCAGACGATCAACCGCATCATCGATATCTTCCCGGCAGGGCAGCAGGCGCAGATCCGGACCCAGCTCTCGCTCGTGCTCGAGGGCATCGTCACGCAGGCGCTGCTCCCGAAGACAGGGGGGAAGGGACGCGTGGTGTCGATGGAAATCCTGGTGCCGACGCCGGCCATCCGGAACCTGATCCGCGACGACAAGATTCATCAGATCTACGGCGCGATGCAGGCGGGGCAGGAGAAGCTCGGGATGCAGACGATGAACCAGTCGCTGGCGAGCCTGTACCAGCGCCGGCTCATCACGCTCGAGACGGCCTCCAGCGCCTCTTCGAATCGCGATGAGCTGCAGGACATGATTCAGCGCGGCGTCGGCGTCGTCCCCGGAGCGGGGCTCGGGCGGACGGCCGGCACCACGGGAGGCTCGCGGCCGGCGGCGCGGTAGGGTGCCGGGGACGCGATCAGGCTGGAGCGGCACGCTTCAGCCGGGCGTATCGATCGAGGAGACAGGACGATGCCGACATTTGCCTACGCGGGACGGACGCGTGCCGGGCAGACCGTCAGCGGCGAACGGGTGGCCGACACGATGGAAGCGGCGGTCGCCGCGCTGCGCCGCGAGCAGGTCCTGGTCACGCGCATCACGCCCGCCAGGCAGAAGGAAGCCGCCGTCGCGAAGAAGGAGAAGGCGGGCAAGACCGGCAAGCGGGTCGCCGCCAAGAACCTGGCCGTCTTCACGCGGCAGTTCTCGGTCATGATCGACGCCGGCCTGCCGCTCGTCCAGTGCCTGGAGATCCTCGGCTCGCAGGAGGAGGACAAGAACTTCGCCGCCGTCATCCTCCAGACGCGGGCCGACGTCGAATCGGGCGCCTCGCTGGCCGACGCGATGCGCAAGCACCCGAAGACCTTCGACCCGCTGTTCACGAACATGATCGCCGCCGGCGAGGCGGGCGGCATCCTCGACACGATTCTCAAGCGCCTGTCGACCTACATCGAGAAGGCGGTCAAGCTGGCGGCACAGGTCAAGTCGGCGATGATCTATCCGGTCGCCGTCATCATCATCGCGGGCGGCGTCGTGGCCGTCATCCTCTGGAAGGTCATTCCGACCTTCGCCAACCTCTTCTCGAGCCTCGGCGCCGACCTGCCGATGCCCACGCGAGTCGTGATCTGGATGAGCGACTCGCTCGTCCGCTACTTCCCGTTCGCGCTGGTCGCCGGGGGCGGGCTCGGCTGGGCGTTCAAGAGCTACTACGCCACCGCGAACGGCCGGCTCACCGTGGACGCCGTCGTCCTGAAGCTGCCGATCCTCGGCGACATCCTGCGGAAGATCGCCGTCGCGCGCTTCTGCCGGACGCTCGCCACGTTGATCAGCTCGGGCGTGCCGATTCTCGACGGGCTGGAGATCACGGCCAAGACGTCGGGAAACGCCGTCATCGAGCGCGCGATCATGGCGACGCGCAAGAGCATCGAGCGCGGCGAGACGATCGCGGCGCCGCTCAAGGAGACGGCGGTCTTCCCGCCGATGGTCACCCAGATGATCGGCGTCGGCGAGGCGACGGGCGCGCTCGACACGATGCTCGCCAAGATCGCCGATTTCTACGAGGAAGAGGTGGACACCGCGGTCGCCGGACTGCTGACGCTTCTCGAGCCGATCATGATCGCGGTCCTCGGCATCATCGTCGGCGGCATCGTCATCGCGATGTACATGCCGATCTTCGATCTGATCAGCAAGCTGACGTAGGAATGATTGACGTCGATCTGCGTCGCAGGCTGGGGTGGCTCATCGCCGTCCGGGCGGTCGTCAGCACGATCCTCCTCGGCACGGCGACCTTCGCCCAGATTACCGCTCCGGGCTCGCTGCCCGTCGACCCCTTCTTCACCCTGATCGGCCTGACCTACGCGCTGACGATCTTCTACGCCTCGACGCTGCGCTTCGTCGATCGGCACCGCTGGCTCATCGACCTCCAGCTCGCCGGCGACGCGCTGGTCGTCTCCGCGTTCATCCATGTCACGGGCGGCATCACCAGCTACTTCACGTCGCTGTACGTGCTGCCGATCATCGCGGGCAGCACGGTGCAGTTCCGTCGGGGGGGGCTGCTGGTGGCGGCGCTGAGCGCCCTGCTGTACGCCGGGATCGTCCTCGCGCAGTACTTCGCCGACGCCGGCCTCCTGCGCGACACGTGGCTGGTGGCCGAATCGATCGCGCTGCCGTCGCTGAAAGCCGCGCAGTACGTGGTGGCGCTGAACCTCTTCGGGTTCTTTGCCGTGGCGCTGCTGAGCGGATCGCTCGCCGAAAGCCTGCGCTCGGCCGGCGCGCGACTCGAACAGGCGTCGACCGAGATCGCCGATCTCCAGGCCTTCAACCAGCACGTCATCGAGAGCCTGCCGAGCGGCCTCATCACGACCGACCCGGCCGGCCGGATCCTCACGTTCAACCAGGCCGCCCAGACAATTACCGGCCTGACGATCCGCGCCGCCGTCGGGCGGGCGATCGCCGACATCCTCCAGCTGCCGGCGGGGCTCCTCGACAGGCTCGACGCGGACGTGGATCTGACCGGCACCCGGCGGATCGAGGTCCGGTACCGGACGGCGGACGGGCGCGGCGACATCGACCTCGGCATGAGCGCCACGCATCTGCGCACGCCGGGCGGCCGCGCGGGGCTGCTCTTCACGTTCCAGGACGTGACGAACATCAAGAAGCTCGAGCGCGACGGGCGCATGCAGCAGCGCCTCGCGGCCGTGGGCGAGATGGCGGCCGGCATCGCGCACGAGATCCGCAATCCGCTCGCCTCGATGTCGGGCTCGATCCAGATTCTCCGCCACGAGCTGCCGCTCACGGCCGAGCAGGAGCAGCTCATGGACATCGTCCTGCGCGAGTCGGAGCGGCTCAACACGACGATTCGGTCGTTCCTGGCCTACGCGCGCCCGCAGAAGTTCGCGATCCAGCGGGTCGACGTCCGCCGGGCGCTCAACGACACGGCCCTCCTGCTGCGGAACAGCTCCGAGTTCGGCAGCGGCCACGACGTGCTCGTGGACCTGCCCGCCGGGGAGCTCTGGCTCGACGCCGACGAGGGGCAGATGAAGCAGATTATCTGGAACCTCGCCACCAACGGCCTGCGCGCGATGCCCGACGGCGGCCGGCTGCGGCTCGCGGCCGGCGCCGACCCCGCGTCTGGAGCGGTGACGATCGCGGTGCGCGACGAGGGGATCGGGATTCCCTCCGACATGCTCGACTCGCTGTTCCAGCCGTTTCACGGCGGCTTCGCCAAGGGGAGCGGCCTGGGGCTCGCCATCGTCCATCGCATCGTCACCGACTACAACGGAGAGATTCAGGTGAGCTCGCAGGTGGGCGCCGGCACGACCGTGTCGGTGCGCCTCCCGGCGCGGGCGGCTGTCACGACATGACCAGGACCGACACCACTCCCACCGCCGTCGCGGCGCCGTCCGAGCGCCGCTCCCCCCGGATCCTGGTCGTCGACGACGAGCGGTCCATGCGGGAGCTGCTGGCGATCGTGCTGCGCCGCGAAGGCTACGACGTGCTGCTGGCCGAGAACGGGCGCGCCGCCGTGGAGCTGCTCGGGCGCGAGGCGGTCGACCTCCTCATCTCGGACATCAAGATGCCCGACCTGAGCGGCGTCGAGGTGCTGCGCGCGGCCAAGAAGATCGACCAGGACATCCTCGGCATCATGATCACCGCGTTCGCGTCGACGGAGACGGCGGTCGAAGCGATGCGCCTCGGCGCCTGCGACTATCTCAGCAAGCCGTTCGACATCGACCTGCTGAAGATGAAGGTGCGCGAGAAGATCGAGAACCGGCACCTCCGCCAGGAGAACGTCCTGCTCAAGCGGACGCTCGGGCTGGCGCACCAGTTCTCGAACATCATCGGGCGCAGCGAGTCGATGCTCGCGGTCTTCAAGATGATCGAGACCGTCGCCCGGACCAACAGCACCATCCTCCTGACCGGCGAGTCGGGCACCGGCAAGGGCCTCGTCGCCCAGGCCGTCCACTTTCACTCGCTCCGGCGCGACAAGCCGATGGTGTCGCTCAACTGCGGCGCGCTCCCTGAGACGCTGCTCGAGTCGGAGCTCTTCGGCCACATGCGCGGGGCCTTCACCGGCGCCGAGAGCAACAAGAAGGGGCTCCTCGAAGTGGCGGAGAAGGGCACGGTGTTCCTCGACGAGATCGGCGAGATGAGCCCCGTCATGCAGGTGAAGCTCCTCCGCGTCCTGCAGGAGCGGCGGTTCCGCCGCGTCGGCGGCCTCGAGGAGCTGGTGGCCGACATCCGGGTCATTGCCGCAACCAACCAGGACCTGACGAGACTGGTGGCCGAAAACCACTTCCGGGAAGACCTGTTCTACCGGATCAACGTCATACCGATCACGCTGCCGCCGCTGCGCGAGCGTCGCGAGGACATCCCGCTCTTGACCGACCACTTCCTGGCCAAGTACGCCGAGCAGATGGGGAAGCGGGTGACCAGTGTTTCGCACGACGCGCTCGACCTGCTCCTTCGCCACGAATGGCCGGGCAACATCCGGGAGCTCGAGAACGTTATCGAACGGGCGGTCGCCCTCGAGTCGACTCCGATGATCCTCCCCGAGAGCCTGCCGCCCGTCCTCCGGGGCGACGGCCCGGTGCGAGCCGGCTCCGCGCAGAAACTCGAAGGGCTCCCCGCAGGCGGATTCGACCTCGAGGCCCACGTCAAGGAGATCGAGCGCGGCTACATCGCCCAGGCGCTGCAGCGGGCCGGCGGCGTGCAGGTGAAGGCGGCGGAGCTGCTGGGCATGAGCTTCCGGTCCTTCCGGTACTACGTGAAGAAGTACAACTTGCGGTAGCGGAGGCTCGAGCCTCCCTCCTGACAACTTGCGTCGGGGGGCGGTGACAAATGTTGTCAGGTCGAGCCGGGCCGGACCCCTCCATCCAGGCGAACAGAATCGTGAAGTGCTATAATATCAGGCACTTCCGGGCTGATGTCGATATCGACGAGCCATGGCATTCCCGTTGCTGCTTGAGCCTGCACGCACGGCCCGCAACACGGCGGTCGCCCGACACCGGGACATAACGACAGACGCGGTGGGCTTGTCGTCATCGGTTTCAGAGGAGAACAGCAATGAAGATTCGTGAGAGCAAGGGCTTCACCCTTATCGAGCTGCTGATCGTCGTGGCGATCATCGGCATCATCGCGGCGATCGCGGTACCGGGCCTGCTGCGCGCCCGCATGTCGGGCAACGAAGCGTCGGCCATCGGCTCGTTGCGCGCCATTAACAGCGCCGAGTCGACCTACTCGTCGAGCTGCGCGAGCGGTGGGTACGCCCAGTCGCTCGAGGCGCTGCTGGCGCCGCCGACCAGCGGTGGCACGGCCGGATTCATCAGCCCGGACATCGGCGTGACGAACGTGATCAAGAGCGGCTACTACGTGAACGTCGGACCGGGCACGGTGACCGACGTCGTGACGGCCCAGGCCGCCACCTGCAACAATATCTCTGACGGGGTCGCGAGCTACTTCGGCGAAGTGCATCCTGTGACGGCCAACTCGACCGGCACGCGCACGTTCGGCACCGATCAGCGCGGGACGATCTTCCAGGACCCGACGGGGGCGACGACGTTCGACGCGGCGTCGGTGGCCACGGCGACGACTCCGATTCAGTAGACCGCCGGCGGAACTCCTTCGGCGACGAAACGGGCGGCTTTCAGCCGCCCGTTTCTTCTTGTCTTGACGTCCCCCGCTGTGGCCAGCTACAACTTCAGGCACAGCGCTCATGAGCAAACCCGCCGTTCGCCTCGCCCTCGCGTGCGCCCTCGTCGGCCTGACGGCGTCGGTGGCCGCGGCCTGGGTGCACTATCGCCTGCTCTACGACCCGACCTATCTGAGCTTCTGCGACGTCAACCAGACGATCAGCTGCACGCAGGTGTACCAGAGCCGGTTCAGCACGGCGTGGGGCGTCCCGCTCGCCCTCTTCGGCGCGATCTTCTTCGCCTTCGCGGCGCTCCTGTCGGTGGCGGGCGCCGTGACGCGGCCGACGGTTCGCGAGAGTGTGCCAGGATACCTGTTTGCGTCCTCCACGGTCGCCCTCGCCGTGGTGCTCTACCTCGGATACGCGTCGTTCGTCGTGCTCAAGCTGGTGTGCATCCTGTGCCTGACCACGTACGCCGCGGTGATCGGGCTCTTCCTCGTGTCCGGCGCGGCGACCACCTTTTCCATGACCACTCTGCCACGCCGCGCGGGCCGCGACCTGCGCGTGTTCGCCTCGAGCCCCGTCGCCATCATCGTCGCCATCCTCTTCCTCGGCGGGGCCGTCTCTGCCCTGGCGTTCTTCCCGCGCGAGGCCACGAGCGGCGGCGAGGGGATCGCCGCCCCGGCGGCGACCCAGGACCAGCGGTCGGAATTCGACCGCTGGTACGCCAGCCAGCCGCGCATGCAGCTGGTCATCCCGAAGGACGGCGCCAGGGTGCTGATCGTCAAGTTCAACGACTTTCAGTGCCCGCCGTGCCGGCAGTCGTATCTGGCCTACAAGAGCATCATCGCGAAGTACCAGACCGAGCAGCCGGGCGCCGTGAAGTACATCTTCATGGACTTCCCGCTCGACTCGGAGTGCAACGCCTACGTCACCGGCGGCGGGCCCCATCCGTCGGCCTGCGAAGCGGCGGTGTCGGTGCGCCTGGCGCGGGCGCACAACCGCGAGGTGCCGATGGAAGAGTGGTTGTTCGCGAACCAGCCGTCGCTGACGCCGGCTTCGGTCAAGCAGGCGGCGCACGACGTCGGTCAGGTCGACAACTGGGACGCGAAGTTCGCGCCGACGCTGGAGCTGGTCAAGGGCGACATCGCGTACGGCCACGAGCTCGGCGTCCGCCAGACGCCGACGTTCTTCATCAACGGGGTCAAGATCGAAGGGGCCTTGCCTCCGCAGTACTTCGATCAGGCCATTCAGTATGAGCTGCAGCACGCCACGACGAAGTAGGCGCCGCCGGATGTCGACTGAGCGGACGGGCGTGTCGAATCAAGACCGGGAGCGTCAGCGACGGCGACGCGTGGGGCAGGCCCCACACCGAGGGTTGCAGGGTGAACCCGAGGCCTGGCAAACGCGATCCGGAGCGTCAGCGACGGCTGCGCGTGGGGGTGGGGCCCCACGCGAGTAAGAGATGACAGCGCCTGCGGCCATGCGAGCCCGAGGACAAGGAAATCCGAGGGCGAGCATCGACGTCGGTTCGCGGCGGGGGTGGGGCCCCGCCGCCTCTGAATAATGACCGTGCACGCGCTGGCTATCGACGCTCTCACCAAGGACTACGCGGTCGGCTTCTGGCGCAAACGTCCCTATCGAGCCCTGGATCGGCTGACCCTCGAGGTGGAGCCGGGAGAGGTCTTCGGCTTCCTCGGTCCCAACGGCGCCGGCAAGACGACCACGCTGAAGCTCCTGATGCGGCTCGTGTTCCCGACCTCGGGCAGCGCCCGCATCCTCGGGCGGCCGCTTGGCGACGTCGGCGTCAAGCGCCGCGTCGGTTACCTGCCGGAGAACCCGTACTTCTACGACTACCTGACGGCCGAAGAGCTGCTCACCTATTGCGGTGCGCTGTTCGGCTACGCGCCCGCCGAGCGCCGTGCCCGCGCCGCCCGCCTGCTGGACCGGGTGGGCATCGGCGCGGAGCGGCGCCTGCAGCTCCGCAGGTTCTCCAAGGGGATGCTCCAGCGCGTCGGGATCGCGCAGGCGCTCGTCAACGATCCGGACCTGGTCATCTTCGACGAGCCGATGTCGGGTCTCGATCCGCTCGGCCGCCGCGACGTGCGGGCGCTCATCCTGGAGCTGCGCGATCGCGGCTGCACCGTATTCTTCAGCTCGCACGTGCTGGCCGACGCCGAAGCCCTGTGCCGCCGCGTCGCCATCCTGGCCAAGGGACGCCTGATGACCACCGGCCGGCTCGCCGATATCCTGGCCTTCCAGGCCAACGGCTGGGAGCTGGTCATGTCGCACGTGGACGACCGGCTCGTCGCCGGGCTGGGCGACCGGGTGCGTCGGGCCGTGGTCATCAGCCCAGGCCGCTACTCGCTCGAGCTGCCGCTCGATCCGCCGCCGGCCGTCCTCCTGGCGGAGCTCGAGGCGGGCGGCGCCCGTCTCGTGTCGCTGAACCCAATGCGGGAGACGCTCGAGGACTACTTCGTCCAGCAGGTCTCAGTGACAGGCGAGGCCGAGAGTCTACGCTCGAGGCCGAGCGACGAGGATCGCGGCCGGGCGGGGGAGGGCCCCTCAGTGACAGGCGAGGCCGAGAGTCTACGCTCGAGGCCGAGCGACGAGGATCGCGGCCGGGCGGGGGAGGGCCCCTCAGTGACAGGCGAGGCCGAGAGTCTACGCTCGAGGCCGAGCGACAAGGATCACGGCGGGCGAGCGGGGGTGGGGCCCCGCGAGAAGTAGAAATGAAAGCCACGGCCGCCATCGCCGTCAACGTCTTCCGCGAGTCCGTGCGCGACAAGGTCCTGTACAACCTCGTGCTCTTCGCCGTCCTGCTGATGGGCGCGTCTTATCTCATCGGACAGCTCACCGCCGGACAGGACGTCAAGATCATCAAAGATCTCGGGCTGGCCGCCATTTCGGTCTTCGGCCTCTTCATGGCCGTGTTCATCGGCATCGGCCTCGTGTCGAAGGAGGTCGAGCGCCGGAGCATCTACAGCCTGCTGGCGAAGCCGATCGACCGCTACCAGCTCGTGGTGGGCAAGTACGCCGGTCTGGTGCTGACGCTCGTCGTCAACATCTCGATCATGGCGCTGGCGCTGTACCTCGTGCTCGCGTACATGGCGTGGCAGGCGGCCCCGATGGCGCGCAAGGCCTGGGAGGCGCCGGCGCTCGATCCGCACCTGCTCGTGGCGGTGTTTCTCATCTTTCTCGAGCTGGCGCTCGTGACGGCCATCGCGCTGTTTTTCTCGACCTTCTCGACGCCGATGCTCTCGGCCGCGCTCACCCTGGGCCTGTTCGTCGCCGGTCACTTCAGCGGCGACCTGCGGGATTTCGGTGCCGTCGTCGACTCGCCGGCCGCTGCCCGTCTGGCGCGCGGCCTGTACTGGGTGCTGCCGAACCTGGCGCAGTTCGACGTCAAGGCACAGGTCGTCCACGGCGTGCCCGTCCCCGGCGGCGCGATCGCGTTGTCATGCGCGTACGCCGTGCTCTACATCGGCGTCCTGCTGGTCGCCGGCGTGACGGTGTTCGCGCGCCGGGACTTCAAGTAGCGGAACGGAGCGCGATGAGCGCGAGAGGCTCGTTGAACGTGACGGCGGCCGTCGTCCTCGCCGCCACGCTCCTCGGCGGAGCGGCGGGGGTGGCGGCGGTGCGGGAGCGGATGTATCCGACGTCTCCTGTGTCGGACGACGCGCTGTATCTCACGTCCGGCACGGCCCTCCGGCGGCTGACGCTGGCGTATCACGCGGTGGCCGCCGACGTGTACTGGATTCGGGCCATTCAGTACTACGGCGGGACGAAGCGGCAGCTCGGCACCGAACAGCAGGTCGCCACCCACAGCGCGCCGACCGGGGCTTCCGCGGGCCGGCGCGACTACTCGCTTCTCTACCCGCTCCTCGATCTGACCACCTCGCTCGACCCGCGCTTCAACATCGCGTACCGGTTCGGGGCGATCTTTCTCGCCGAGCCGTACCCCGGCGGGCCGGGCCGGCCCGATCTGGCGATTGCGCTGCTGCAGAAGGGCCTTCGCGAGCGGCCGGACAAGTGGGAGTACATGCAGGATATCGGCTTCGTCTACTACTGGTGGCGGCACGACTACCGCGAGGCGGCAGCCTGGTTTCGCCGCGCCGGTCAGGTGCCGGGCGCGCCGAACTGGCTCGGGCCGCTTGCCGCGAACACGCTGACCAAGGGCGGCGACCGCCGCGCCTCGCGGCTGATGTGGGAGTCCATCCTGCAGTCGACCGACGTCGACTGGCTGCGGCGCGCCGCCGAGCGCAGCCTGCAGCAGCTCCGGGCGCTCGACGAGATGGATGCCCTCCAGCGGGCCGTCGATCGCTACGCGTCCGCGACGGGCGCGCCGCCCGATGGCTGGATCGCGCTGGTCCGAGGCCGGATGATTCCCGGGGTGCCGGTCGATCCGACCGGTGTGCCCCTGGTCATCCAGGACGGCCGCGTGACGGTCTCGAGGGAGTCCACGCTGTTCCCTCTGCCGACCGAGCCCGATAAGGCTGGTGTCGACCCGTCTTCATGACCGGCCTCCTTCCGCTGGCGTTCGCCTCAGCGTTCGGCGCGATCGTCGGCAGCTTCCTGAACGTGTGCATCTACCGCCTGCCGCGGGGCACGTCCGTCGTGTGGCCGGCTTCTGCCTGCACGTCGTGCCGGCGGCCGCTGTCGTGGTACGAGAACGTGCCGGTCGTCGGCTGGCTCGCGCTCCGCGGGCGCTGTCGCACGTGCCACGAGCCGATTTCCCCGCAGTATCCCATCGTCGAGGCCCTGACCGCGGCCATGTTCGCCGGCGCGTGGTGGTACTACGGACCGGGACCGCTGATGGCGTCGCGGCTGGTGTTCGGCTGCGCGTTGATCGTCCTCTTCGCGATCGATCTCGAGCATCACCTGCTCCCCAACGTCATCACGCTGCCGGGCATCTTCGTTGGCTTCGCGTTCAGCTTCCTGACCGAGCCCGGGTGGCTCGACTCGCTCATCGGCATCGCGGTCGGCGGATGCGTCCTGCTGGCGGTGGCCGAGGCATACTACCGCCTGCGCCACGAGGAGGGGCTCGGCATGGGCGACGTCAAGATGCTCGCGATGATCGGGGCGTTCCTCGGATGGCAGCTGATGCTGATGACGCTGATGCTGGCGTCTGTCGCCGGCAGCCTCATTGGCATGGCGCTCATTGCGACCCGGCGCGGCGGCCTCAAGTACGCGCTGCCGTTCGGGACGTTTCTCGCCCTCGGGGCCGCGGCGGCGGCGACCATGGGCCCCGGTCTCCTCGACTGGTACTTGGGATTTCTGTGAGCACGACCGCCTACGCGCTGCTCGGCCTCACGGCCATCGTGGCGGCCCTCATCGGCACCCTGACCTTCGCGATCCTCAGGTTCGCCACGGCCGCTCGCGATGTCCGCCGGAACCGCCGGAGCGGCGAGTCGATGCTGCTGTCCGCAGCGCTCCAGGAGGCGGTCACCAAGCTGAGGGCGCAGGAGCGGGCTCATGCCGCCCGCGCGGAAGCCTCCGAGCGGCTGAGCGAAGAGATCATCGCGAGCCTGACGGCAGGCCTGCTGGTCGTCAGTGTCGGCGGCCGCATCCGCACGCTCAATCCGGCAGGACGACGGCTGCTCGGTCTGCCGGAGGGAGCATCGGAGGAGGACTCGGGCAAGCTCCAGGAGCTGGCGCTGTGGCCGGTCATTAACGAGTGTCTCACCACGGGCGCCGCCGTACGCCGGCGGACGGTCGCGTTGGCCGGAGACGCCGGCACGGCCTCCCACGTCGGCGTCACCGTGTCGCCCCTCTTCGACGAGCAGGGCGAGCTGCACGGCGCCATCAGCCTCTTCTCGGACCTGACGGCGGTCAAGGAGCTCGAGGAGCAGCTCCGGCTGAAGGAGAGCCTCGCGACGGTCGGCGAGCTGACGGCCGGCATCGCCCACGAGTTCCGCAACGGCCTCGCCACCATCCACGGCTACAGCAAGCTGCTCGATCCGAACGCCCTCCCCACGGCGTACCGGCCGTATGTCGAGGGCATCCGCGCGGAGGCCGAGTCGCTCGGTGAAGTCGTCACGAACTTCCTCAACTTCGCGCGGCCGGCGCAGCTGACGCTCGCCCTCGTGGATCTGCGGGCCGTGTGCGAGCGCGCGGCCGAGGAGCTCGGCGCCGAGGCGCGGGCGCTCGGCGGCGACATCAAGGTGCGCGGGGAGTTCGTGACGCTGGAAGGCGACGAGGTGCTGCTGCGTCAGGCGTTCAGCAACCTGCTCAGGAACGCCCTCGAGGCCTGCGCGGCCGCCCGGATCCGACCGGTCGTCGTGGTCGAGTCCGAGGTCGACCCGGGCGGCCGCGTCTCGCGCGTGGCTGTCGACGACAACGGCCCCGGGGTGGCTCCCGAGGCGCGGGAGCGTGTCTTCCGGCCGTTCTTCACCTCGAAGCGCAGCGGCACGGGGCTGGGGCTGGCGCTCGTGCAGAAGATCATCGTCTTTCACAACGGCCGCATTGTCGTCGGGACATCGCCGCTCGGAGGAGCGAGGCTGCAGGTGACGTTGCCGCTGCACTGACGGTCGCCCCAGGCGCGCAGTTCCCGCACGCCCTCCGTTCTCATCGATCGCGTCTTCTGCAACCAGCGGGCCCATCCGCTCGTGCTTCGCGGCCTTTCGGCTGCGACCCCGTCGGGACCGCCGCTTGCACTGTCGCCTTCAGCCATGCGTCCTCGTTCATCCAGCCACCGCGACGACCGCGCGTGGATGTCCGGCGCCGCGGCAGCGGCCGGCGGCTTCTCGCTCATCGAGGTGCTCGTCGCGACCACGATTCTCGCGGTCGCGCTCACCTCGCTCGCGCAACTCTTCGTCTTGGCCGTTCGGGCCAACATGGACGCCCGCGAGACCACGATGGCCGCGGTCGCGGCCCGCGGGAAGATGGAGGAGTTGCGGGCGCTCGCGTGGACGGTCGATTCGGCCGGCCTGCCCCTCAGCGACGCCGCGCTCGCGGGCTCGCCGCCGGGGACGCTCGCGGCCAACATCCCCGGCTACTGCGACTTCCTTGACGCTCGCGGCCGCCCGGTCGGCGGCGGCACCATCGCGCCGCGCGGCGCCGTGGTGGTTCGGCGCTGGTCGGTCGACCCGCTGCCCGGTGGCGCCGGCGACACCATCGTGGTGCAGGTGCTCGCGGGCGCCTGGGGCGGCCAACCGAATGCGCCCTCCCTTCGCGATGCGGTCCGGCTCGTGGCGGTCCGAACGCGAAAGGCGATGTGATGCGAGGCTTCAGCCGGGCGTTCTCGCTCGTCGAACTGATCGTCGCGATGGCGATCTCGCTCGTCGTGATCGCGACCGTGTTTGCGTTGCTCGACCCGGCCCGCGGCAGCTTTCAGGCCGAGTCGGAAGCGGCCGACGTGCAGCAGCGTCTTCGCGTCGGCGTGGACACGCTGGCCTGGTCGCTCCGGGTGGCCGGTGCCGGGCCGTCGAGCACTGGCGTCCGGGGCCCGCTGGGCCGGGCGTTCGCTCCGATCGTGCCGGCGCGCGTCGGCGGGTCCGATGCCGATCCGCCGGGCACCTTCAGGACCGACACCATTGCGGTCACTACCGTCCCGCCGGGCGCGGCGGAGGCGCGTCTGCGGGATGCCCTCGCCGGCGTCTCGTCGACCTTGGTCATCGACGACCGGGGATGCGCCCGAGCGGCGTGTGGATTCACGGCCGGGATGCCGGTCGTCGTCTACGACCCGGCCTCGGGCCGGCGCGATCTGGCAACCGTGGCCGACGTGACCCCGGGCGCGTCCATGGTGCAGATTGACGGCGCGGCAGGCGTCGGGCCTTACCCGGCCGGCGCCATTCTCGTCCAGGCGACAACGACTACGTTCCATCTGGATGCCGACGCGGCGCGCGGTCTTTACCGGCTGGTTGCGTCTCGCGGACTCGGCGGCCCGGACGTGCCCGTGGTCGATCACGTGGTCGGCCTGGCGTTCCAGTATTCTGGCGACCCGGCGCCGCCCGTTCTCGTGCGGAGTTGGTCGGATCCTCTCGGTCCGTTGACCACGTACGGACCGGTCCCGCCGCCGCCCGGCGCGGCGGCCGGCACGTCATATCCGCCCGGCGAGAACTGCGCATTTGTGGTCGATCCGGCGAGCCGGCTCCAGACGCCGCGGCTCGCGACGCTGGCCGCGTCGGGCGCGCTGGTGCCGCTGACCGCTGCCGATCTCACCGACGGTCCCTGGTGTCCCGACGCCGCCGTCCGAAACAGGTGGGACGCCGACCTCCTGCGCATCCGCCGGGTCGCGGTCACTCTTCGCGTGGAGGCCGCGCTTGATTTCCTGCGCGGACCGGCCGGGCGGCTCTTCGTGCGCGGCGGCACGTCGCGCGGCCGCTTCGTTCCGGACGAGGAAGTGCGCTTCGACGTCGTCCCACGCAACATGAGCTTTGAGAGGTGATCCGTGCGAACAGCCGAACGCGGCGTGGCGCTGGTCGTCGCTCTGCTCGCGATGGCCCTGATGTCGGCGCTCGGCGCCGCGCTCGTCCTGACGACTTCATCCGAGTCGCTGGTGGCATCGAGGTTTCGCGACGGCAGCCTGGCCCTGGACGCGGCCGACGCCGCGCTCGAGCGGGCACTCGGCGATCTCACGACGGCTGCCGACTGGAATCCCGTGCTCGACGGGTCCGCGAGGTCAACGTTCTTCGACGGTCCACCCTCAGGCGCCCGGACGACGCCGGCCGGCGTCACCGTGGATCTGACCGCCGTCGTCAATCTCGCCAACTGCGGTCGGCGGACCGCCTGCACGCCCGCCGACATGGACGCCGCGACCGCCGACCGGCCCTGGGGCGTCAACAACCCGCGGTGGCAGGTGTACGCCTGCGGTTCCCTGGACAGGCTGCTGCCCGCCGGTACCGTCAAGTCCCCGTTTTACGTGGTCGTCCTGGTCGGCGACGACCCGTCCGAAGACGACGGCGATCCCCTGCGGGACGGCATCGGTCCCGCCAATCCCGGACGCGGCGCCATTGCCCTGCAGGGCGAGGCATTCGGCGCCAGGGGATTGCATGCGGTGATTCGAATGGTGGTATCGCGGGCGGGACCGGTGCTCGCGCATGCGGGCATTCGTGTGCTGTTATGGCGAGAAGTGCGATAAGCCCCCTGCCTTGACCGCCCGCAGGGCCTCACGTACGATGCCGGAAGGGCCGATAAGGGGTTCGAACGCCATGAAACCAGGAATCCGCACGCTGGCTGCCGTGACGGTGGCGCTGCTCGTGGCCGGCGCTCTGGCACCCCTGTTTGCCCAGTCGCTGGCCGACGTGGCGCGTCAGGAACAGGAGCGTCGCAAGGAAATCAAAGAGCACGCCAAGGTGATCACCAACAAGGACCTCGGCACCGTCCCCGTGTTGGCGGTCCCCCCCGCGCCCTCGTCGACGCCGGCGGCGTCCACTCCGGCGAGCGGCACCGAAGCCGCGCCCGCCGCGACGAACGACGAGACGGCCAAGAGTCCCGCCAAGGAGCCGGCGAAGGACCGGACGTATTGGGCCAAGCGGATGACGGAGCTCAACCAGGCGCTCGACCGGGATCAGGAATATCTCGACGCCATGCAGAGCCGCATCAACGGGCTGACGGCCGACTTCGCCGCCCGCGACGACCCCGCTCAGCGCGCGATCGTCGAGCAGAACCGCCAGAAGGCGTTGACCGAATTCGGCCATCTGAAGCAGAAGATCGAGGCCGACAAGAAAGCCATCGCAGATCTCGAAGAGGAGGCGCGCCGCGCAGGCGTGCCGCCGGGCTGGCTGCGTCCCTAATTGGCCGACCGCACCCGCATCCCCGATCCGCCCATCCTGCTCGTCGAGGACAAGGACTCGCTGCGCGCGATGCTGCGCCATGCGCTCGAATCGCAAGGCCACACGGTCATCGAAGCGCGCGACGGCCGCGAGGCCGTGCAGGCGCTCGAAGCCGCCCGGCCGGGCATCGTCCTCTCCGATCTTCGCCTTCCGGAGATCGACGGCTTTGGCGTCCTGCGCGCCGCCAAGGAGCTGGACCCCGAGCTGCCCGTCATCGTGATGACCGCCTTCGGCAGCATTCAGGACGCGGTCGCCGCGATGAAGGAGGGCGCGCTCGACTTCCTGGCCAAGCCGGTTGACCCCGACCACCTGCTGCTGCTCGTCGCGCGGGCGCTGGCGCAGCGCCGCATGCTGACGGAGAACATCCTGCTCAAGGAGGAGCTCGCCTCACGCCGCGGCGCGCCGCAGATCATCGGCGAGGATCCGGGGCTGAAGCAGGTCTGCCTGGCTCTTCAACGGGCCGCGACCACCGACACGACGGTCCTCATCGAGGGGGAGAGCGGCACGGGCAAGGAGCTCTTCGCGCGGGCGCTGCACGCGCTCAGCCACCGCGTGGACGGTCCGTTCGTGGCGATCAACTGTGCAGCCATTCCCGAGACGCTCCTCGAGACCGAGCTGTTCGGACACGAAAAGGGCGCGTTCACGGGAGCCGCCACGCGTAAGCCGGGCAAGTTCGAGCTCGCGCACCGCGGCACGATCTTTCTGGACGAGATCGGCGACCTGCCCCTGCTGCTCCAGGCGAAGATCCTGCGCGCGCTCGAGGAGAAGCGCTTCGAGCGGGTCGGAGGGACCGTGCCGCTGCACGTGGACGTGCGGGTCGTGGCGGCGACGAACCGGAACCTCAAGGCGGCCGTCGCGGCGCGCCAGTACCGCGAAGATCTCTATTTCCGGCTCTCCGTGTTTCCGATCACGATTCCGCCGCTGCGCGATCGGCCGGGCGACATCC
Source organism: uncultured Acidobacteriota bacterium (assembly GCA_963840225.1). Lineage (GTDB taxonomy): Bacteria > Acidobacteriota > Vicinamibacteria > Vicinamibacterales > CAVVIG01 > JBLMXQ01. Next base: position 541,545 of record CAWIYH010000001.1, on the reverse strand, counting down.
CGATGCTCGCGCGGCATTTCATCGAGCGCTTCTGCCGCGACCTGAACAAGCCGCCGCTCGCGCTGTCCCCCGAGGCCATCGACGCGCTCTGCGGCTATCCGTGGCCGGGCAATGTCCGCGAGCTGCAGAACTGCATCGAGCGCACCGTCATCCTGAGCGAGGGCAGCACCATTCACGCCCGTCACTTGAGCCTGTCGTTCCGCGGCGCCCCGTCTCTCGTGCGCACCGAAGAGGATCCGAACCCGCTCCTGACGGTCGATCTCCAGGGTCCCCTCGTCGACGTCACGCGCCGGGCGGCGGCGGCCGTGGAGCGCTGGAAGATCGGCGAGGCGCTCAAGGAAACCGGCGGCAACCGCGCGGCCTCGGCCGATCTGCTGCAGATGTCTTATAAAGTGTTCGTCACCCGGCTCAAGGAGCTGGGGCTCGACCGCTGAATCCCACCCGCCGGAGCGCGTCCCTCATCTCCTTCTCCGTCACGTCGTCAACGATCGCCGTGGCGCCGATGGCCGTTGGCAGCACGAAGTGCAGCTTCCCGGCGACCATCTTCTTGTCGTGCTTCATCGCGTCGAGCATCTGCGAGATGGCGACGTCGCCGATCGGCGGGAGCGGTCCGAGGCTGGCGATGAGATCCGCGAGCGCCCGATAGTCGATCGCGGCGAGGGCGCCGCGCCTGACCGAGAGCTCGCCGGCCACGAGCATGCCGTAGGCGACCGCCTCGCCGTGTCGGAACCGGCGATACCGGGTGACCGCCTCGAGCGCGTGGCCGGCCGTGTGCCCGAAATTCAGCACGCGCCGCGGGCCGGACTCGCGCTCGTCGGCCGAGACGACCGCCGCCTTGATCCGGCACGACTCGGCGATGACATCGGTCAGCACCTGTTTGTCCTTCGCGAAGAGCGCCGATCGATCCCGGGCCAGGCGATCGAAGAGCGAGGCGCTGGACGTCATCCCGTATTTGATCACTTCGTAGAGGCCGGCGCGGAACTCCCGTCGGTGCAATGTGTCGAGGACCGCCGGGTCGGCCACGACGCCGTGCGGCTGGTAGAAGGCGCCGATCAGGTTCTTGCCGAGCGCGTGGTTGACGCCGACCTTCCCCCCGATGGCGCTGTCCACCTGGGCCAGAAGCGTGGTCGGCACGTGGACCAGCGCCACGCCCCGCAGGTAGGTGGCCGCGGCGAACCCCGCCGTGTCGCCGACCACGCCGCCGCCGAAGGTCACGATAGTCGATGCGCGATCGGCGGCGGCCAGGATGAGCGCCTCGTAGATGCGCGACACCGTCGCGAGCTGTTTGTAGCGCTCGCCGTCGGGAACGAGCACCGGCTCGGCTCCCGGCAGCGCGCGCGCGAGCTGGGGCCCGTGCAGACGCCACACCGGCGGGCTCGAGACGATGAACCGCCGTGCCGGGACGCGCAACTCGTCGAGCAGCCGTCCGACCCGATCGAGCAGGCCGGAGCCGATTCTGACGGTGTAGGCGCGCGAGGCGGTGCCGACGTCGACGCGGACAGGATCCATGAAAGGAGGCGGCGGCCGATAGCCGAATGCTGCGAATGCTATCCTACCATCCGCGTTGACACCGGCGCCGTGCGGCGCGAGCCGCGGAGCGGATGTCAGCGCGGACGTCCCGGCCCGCGACGGCGGGCGCTGGCGGTTCCACCCCTGTCGATCAACTAAAATGGATTCTTTTGTGTCCGCCGCGTGCCTTGCAGGGAATCAGCTCCGGAAAGCAGCCTGATGTCGAAGAAGCCGCAAACCGAGTCGTTCGTCACCGAGATCACCCCCCGGTCGCAGGACTTTTCGCGCTGGTACCTGGACCTCGTCCGCCGCGCCGAGCTGGCCGACTACTCGCCCGTGAAGGGGTGCATGGTCATCCGTCCGTACGGCTACGCGATCTGGGAGCTCATCCAGCAGGCGCTTGATTCCCGCATCAAGGCGACCGGGCACGTGAACGCGTATTTCCCGTTGTTCATTCCCGAGAGCCTGCTCAACAAGGAAGCGGAGCACGTGGAGGGTTTCTCGCCGCAGGTCGCCTACGTCACACACGCGGGCGGCGAAGAGCTCGAGGAAAAGCTCGTCGTGCGTCCGACCTCGGAGGCGATCATCGGCACGATGTACTCCGATTGGGTCCAGTCGTGGCGCGATCTGCCGATCCTGATCAACCAGTGGGCGAACGTGGTGCGCTGGGAGAAGAAGACCTATCCATTCCTCCGCACCACGGAATTCCTCTGGCAGGAGGGCCACACCGCGCACGAGACCGAGGAGGAGGCCGAGGCCGAGACGCTGAAGATCCTTGATCTCTACGCGGACGTCTGCGAATCCGTGCTCGCCGTGCCGGTCCTCAGAGGGAGGAAATCGGAGAGCGAGAAATTCGCCGGCGCGCTGCGGACATACTCGATCGAGGCGCTCATGGGCGACGGTCGCGCCCTGCAGGCCGGAACATCGCACAATCTCGGGCAGAACTTCGCGAAGGCGTTCGACATCACCTTCCAGTCGCGCGACAAGTCGGTCCAGCACGTCTGGGGCACGTCGTGGGGCGTGACGACCCGTCTGGTCGGCGGCGTCATCATGGTTCACGGCGACGACAGCGGGCTCGTGCTGCCGCCGCGCGTCGCGCCCTACCAGGTCGTCATCGTTCCCATCGGCCGCGAGAACTGGCGCGAGACCGTCCTGCCGCGCGCCGAAGAGATTCGGCAGGATCTCGTGTCGGCCAGCCTCCGCGTGACGCTCGACGGGCGGGATGAGCGGCCCGGCTGGAAGTTTGCCGAGTGGGAGCTGCGCGGCGTCCCGCTGCGCCTCGAGATCGGCCCGAAGGACATCGAGAAATCGTCGGTGCTGCTGGCACGCCGCGACACGCGCGAGAAGTTCGCCGTCCCCATGGACGGGCTGTCCGACCGGATCCGGCAGCTGCTGGACGAGATCCAGCAGAATCTGTTCACACGCGCGGTCCGGTTCCGCGAGGAGCATACGCACCGGGCCGGCACGTACGCCGAGTTCAAGGCGCTGATGGAGGGGCGGCCCGGTTTCGTCATCGCTCCCTGGTGCGGATCGGCCGCCTGCGAGGCCGAGATCAAGGCCGACACCCAGGCGACCATTCGAAACCTGCCGTTCGTCGGATCCACGCCGTCGGGCCAGTGCGTCCGCGGGGACGCCCCGGCGACGACCGAAGCCTGGTTCGCCAAAGCCTACTGAGCGCCTTCAGGGGCGCGTGCGCCCGGGCCAGAGCTCCTCGGCCACGGCCCACTTCGCGGCGATCCGCTTCGCCACCGCATGCCGGCGGGTCACTCGCTCCCGTCGGGCAATCGTCCGGAACACGTCGGCCAGGTGCTGCCGCCACCAGTCGTGGGCGCCGCGGCCCTCGGCGGCCGTGCGCGCGTAGGCGGCGGCGATCGGTTCCAGACAGCTGACATCGCCGATCTTTTCGAGCGCAGCCAGGGCGTCGACCGGCAGCGGCTCCTCGGCCCGCTCCAGCCATTCCCGCAGGTCGTACAGCGCCAGGCGGCTACGGCGCGACGCGAGGGCGCGGTGCGCCGCCGCGCGCGCCGTCGCCCACGCCGCTCGCGTGGCGGGCGGCTCGAGCGCCTCCCGGTCGCGGATGCGGCCGACCAGCTGCTCCAGCGCAGAGAGCGGCGTGCGCGGGGGGGCGTGGGCGAGCGCCCGGCGCAGCCGCTCGGGATCCCGAGGCAGCCGGCCCTGGGCCATCGTCTCGAGATCGTGGGTGGTCGCAGGCGTCGACCGCCGCTCTGCCGGCGTGCTGACGAGCGCGCGGATTCGAGGGTCCGGATCCGCGGCAAGCGCCTTCCAGATCGGCGCGCGTGTGGACGGCTCCAGCTCCTCGAGCGCCGCGATGGCGGCCGCCCGCACGGTGCCGTCCCTCGCGCTGTCGAGCGCCTCGGCGGCCACGGCGTCGAGGGCGGCAGGCCCGTGCGGCCCGCGGAGAAACCCGCGGAGGAGCGTCAAAGCGGCCGTCGCCACGGCCGGCTCGGCCGCGTGCGCCGCGCGAACGGCCGTCGCCAGTGCCCGCGGATCGCCGATGGCATCGAGCGCCCGCAGGGCCGACACGCGTGATTCGGCCGGGGCGGCCGACCCCGCGAGGGCGGCCAGTCGCTCGACGGCCCGGGCGCCGATGATGGTGAGCCGCGCCACGGCGGCTTCGCGCGCGGCCTCGCTCGAGGACGACAGATCCGCGAGCAGGGCGTCGACCTGCCTGCCGGCGGCCGCCTTGATCACCACCAGGGCATTCTAGATTGCGGACTGCTGATTGCGAATTGCGGATTTGTCGAGGATTGGACCGATGATTGTCGGCGACTGTCCGGCGGCCCGACATCGGCACTGATCGGGACTGGAGCCAGGATGCCCTCCAGCCCCAATCAGCACCCGACGATGAGTGTTACTGCACCTTGACGACGAGCGCGGCCCGCCGGTTCAGGCGCCGCGTCTCCTCGCGGGTGTTGTCGTACTTCGGCCGCTCCTCGCCGTAGCTCACCGTGTGCAGGCGGCCGGCCGCGATGCCCCGCGAGACCAGGTATTCCTCGACCGCCTTCGCCCGGCGATCGCCGAGCGCCAGGTTGTACTCGGCCGTCCCGATGTTGCAGGTGTGCCCCTCGATCTCGATGTTCAGCCCGGGGTCGTCCTGCAGCGCCTTGATCGCTTCGTCGAGCAGGCGGAGCGCTTCGGGCCGCAGCGTATAGCGGTCGAAGTCGAAGTGCACGTCCTCGAAGGTGTACTCCTTCTTCGGCGGCCGCACGACCTGGATCGTCACCGAGTCGGACGCCGTGCCGCCCTTGCCGTCGTCCACGGCGATCGTGACCGGTACCGGCCCCTCCTGCTGCGGCGCCGTCCAGACCGTCTGCCGGTCGGCCGGATTCTGGAACGAACCGGTGGGCGCGCTCCAGCGGTACGCCAGCATGTCGCCGTCGGGATCCTGTGCGTCCGCGGTGACGGTCGACGTCTTGCCGATCTCCACCGTGCACGGCTCGCACCGCGCGTGGACGGTCGGCGGCTGGTTCGCTGGAGCCGGCGGCGGGGGAGGCGGCGGTGGCGGCGGCGGGACGTAGACCCGCACGCCCGGGTGATAGCCGATGCGCAGCTGCCAGTCCCAGTAGTCGCCGGTCGCGGTGTCCGCGGCGTGGGCCGGATCGCGCGCCTGCTGCGGAAGGTTCCAGCTGGCGCCGACGCCGAGGAAGAACCCGTTGCGCGCCTGGACGGTGACGCCCAGCGTCGCGCGCGTCAGCTTCTCGACATCGGAGGTGAGCGGCGGACAGTTCGTGGCGGGGCCGAGGGCCTGGAGGTCCGGTGTGAGGGCGGCGCAGGTCGCGCCCGTGAACGTGACCGAGTCCTTGGACGGCACCGTGCCGTCGAGCTCCGCGAAGCCGCGAATCATGCTCCGCGAGGGGAAGCCGACACCCGTGCCCCATCGGAGGGCGCCGCCAGGCGCGTCGTAGTTGTCGGGCTGTCCGCGGAACTCGTAGCCGCCGTAGCCGGACCACTCGACGACCTTGTTCAGCTCCTTGCTGGCGATGAAATCGAGCGATCCGTCGAGCTTGCCGGTCGTCGTGCCCGCGGTCTTGTCGCCGGTCGGCAGCTTGACCATCCCGCGCACCGCGATGGCGGCCGGATTCTGCCGGTATTCGGACCACAGGTTGACCTTCGCGCCGAGGTAGAAATCGCCGACGTGGTCGCCGGTCCATCCGCTCGACACGCCGGGATAGCGATCCAGCACGCCGCCAATCGCCGGATCGCTGAAGAAGAGCGGGCGCGCGTCCCGGTCGATCCGCGTGTCGATCAGAAAGGAGCCGAAGATCTCGGCGCGATCCGCGAGACCGACGCCGAATGTGCCGGCGAAGTCGGCGACGTTCGTGTAGCCCTGGATGTAGTTCGTGCCGCGGCGATAGCCGCTCGCCGACCAGCCGCCGCGTGCCAGCACTTCGGCCGTCGGAACGAACCAGAGACCAGTGTCGCCGTAGAACGTCGTGGTTGCGGGGCGGGTGGAGGCGTCGGAGGACTGGGACGTGGACGGTTGCGGTTGCGCCGGCGTCGTGGTCGGAGTCGTCTGTGCGCCCGCCGCCACGGCCAGCAGGAGCGAGACGGCTGCCAGGCCGGTTGAGCGAAGCGACGTTGTCATCGGGTTGTACCTCCCGGGGTACATGTCAACTTATCCACATGGTACGGCCGAGCTGTACTCGAAGTCAATCAACAGGTTAGCGGACCGTGCGGTCGCGATCAGCCGATGTCCCCGCTCGGGCGCTTCGCGCGCTTCGGGCCGACGAGCCAGGCAATCCCAATGCTGAAGAAGTACAGCAGGATCATCGGCGCCGCGAAGATGGTCTGGTTCATCGGGTCGCCGGTCGGCGTGACCACGGCGGCGATCAGATAGGCGAGGAGGATGGCGTACTTGCCGTGCTTCCAGAGGAACTGGGCGGTGACGAGCCTCAGTCGCGCCAGGAAGTACACGATCGTCGGCATCTGGAAGATGAGGCCCATGCCGAGCAGCATCTTCGTGTAGAGGCCGAAGGTGTCCTCCAGGCGCGGCATGAACGCGAGATCGATGCCGTTGAAGCTGGCAAAGAACCGCATCATGAACGGGAAGGCAACGTAGTGGTTGAACGCCGCGCCCAGGATGAATCCGCTGGTCGTCAGCAGCACGAACGGGATCGCCATCCGTTTTTCGTTCGTGTACAGGCCTGGAGCGATGAACTTCCAGATCTGGTACATCACGAACGGCGACGCGATGACCGCGCCGGCGATGAGCGACACCGTGATGTACATCCCGAACGCTTCGCCCGGTTGCGTGTAGATCATCTTCACGCCCGGCGGCAGCACCTTGCGCGTCGGCGCCAGCAGGAAATTGAAGATGCGGTCGATGAACGCGAAGCTGATCAGGATGCCGACGCCGATGCCGATGCACGCGTTGAGGATCCGCTTCCGGAGCTCGTCGAGATGCTCCAGAAACGACATCCGCGCGGACGCATCCTCGTCCTCTTCGTCGACGGGCGATCGGAGGGCCCCCGACTGGGGGCCCGGGAAAGGTACCAGGGCCATCAGCGGCCGGCCTTACGCTCCCTGGTCGACTTTGCGGGCGGGCACCGCGTCTTCGGCCGGGGGCGCCGGCGCGGGCGCGGCCTGCGCCGTCTGCGCTCGAGCCGCATCCACGGGCTGCTTCTGTTCTTCGAGGCGGATCTCTTCCTCGAGCGTATTCCGCAGCTCGTTGGAGGCCTTCTTGAACTCACCGATGCTCTTGCCGAGCGAGCGGCCGAGCTCGGGCAGCTTGCGGGGGCCGAAGATGATCAACGCGATGACGAAGATGACGATCAACTCCGGCATGCCGAGCGAACCAAACATACAGGCTCCTCACGAACCGATTGACGACGTGAAAACCAAGGCGGGGCCGTACACGTCATTATAGGAACGAGGCGCCGCCTGGGTCAAGGACTTCGGCGCTTTCCGATGTCCAGAAGTCATTGCCTGCAAGGAAGTTATCTGCTACGATGCCTGACATGCGACGCTACCGTGCCGTGCCCGCCGTCGTCTTTGCCGTCCTCGTTTCCGCGCTCGTCGGCGGCTTCTTCGGCCGGAGCGCGCTGGCAACCGAGGACAAGGTCCCGGCGCATTACAAGACCTTCACGGCGGCGCTGGCCCAGATCCAGGCGCACTACGTCGACGGCGCCGATTCCGACCGCCTCGTCTACAGCGCCATCCGCGGCATGCTCTCCACGCTCGACCCGCATTCGAGCTTCTTCGACCCGCGCGAGTACGCACAGATGCGCGAGCGGCAGGAAGGGCACTATTACGGCCTCGGCATCACGATCGTGTCGATTGACGGCGACATCACGGCTCAGGGCGTCTTCGAGGGATCGCCCGCGTACCGGAAGGGCGTGCGCCAGGGCGACGTCATCGCGCGCATCGCGGGGCAGGACGCCAAGGGATGGACGACCGAGCAGGCGATGCAGAAACTGCGCGGCCCGAAAGGCACGACCGTCGACATCGAGATCAGGCGGCGCGGTTACGATCAGCTCATCCCCCTCAAGGTCACGCGCGACGAAGTCACCATTCCAACGGTTCCCGCCTCCTTCATGATCGATGCGACGACGGGCTACGTCCGCCTGCAGGATTTTGGGGAGAACACTGACCGCGACCTGAGCCACGCCCTGCACGAGCTGGCGTCGCACGGGATGCGGCGGCTGCTGCTCGACATCCGCGGCAATCCCGGCGGTCCGCTCGATCAGGCCATCCTCGTCGCGAACGAGTTCCTGCCCCGCGGCAAGATGATCGTCTCGACGCACGGCCGCGTCGCGAACTCGGATCAGGAGTACCGCGCGCAGGAGGAGAGCGAGTTCACCGACATCCCGATCGTGATGCTCGCCAACCGCAACAGCGCCAGCGCCTCGGAGATCGTGACCGGCGCGCTCCAGGATCACGACCGCGCCTACGTGGTGGGCGAGACGACGTTCGGCAAGGCGCTCGTCCAGTCGATCTACCGGATCGTGGGCGGCGCCGGCCTGGCCCTGACGACGGCGCACTATTACACGCCGAGCGGCCGTCTGATTCAGCGGCCGTGGGACGCGAGCTTCGACGAGTACCTCACCTACACGTTGCGCGACCAGAAGCCGCGCGAGCATACGGCGTCCGAGCTGAAGCACACCGACGCCGGCCGCCCCGTCTACGGCGGCGGCGGCATCGAGCCCGACAAGCGGGTCGAGGGGCCGGTGGAAGGGTTCGATCCGACGCGCTTCGGCCGCATGCTCTACGCGCGGCAGGAGTTCGCCAGCTACGCGCAGAAGTTCAGCGCGGAAGGCGATACCCGCGTCGCGCAGCACGCCAGCGGACGCCAGCGCGTCACGCCCGACTTCGTGGTCGACGACGCGATGGTCGCGGACTTCCGCGATCAGCTCAAGGCCGACAAGGTCGCCATCGACGAAGGGGCGTTCAAGAAGGACGAGACCTTCATTCGCGCGATGATCCGCTTCGAGATCGACAAGGCGCTGTTCGGCATGGCCGACGCGCGGCGTCATCTCATCGCGGTGGATCCCCAGGCGCAGGTGGCGCTGACCGAATTCGGCGAGGCGCAGAAACTGGCCGAGCTGAGCCGCGCGTCGACCAAAGTGGGCCAATAAGGCAAATGCCCGCGTTCTGGCAATGGACCCTATAGATTGGGCTGCAGTTTGTCCTTGCCGCTATAAGTAGGCCTTGCTACACTGACGACCGCTTGGCCGGCCCCGGGGCCGCGTTCAGAGACGTCGAACGCGAAGGGCTGGCCTATCGGTCCGTTGTCGTTCTGTCATCCCGCCAGAACACAGCCAATTTCGTCGAGCGTCCCAGCCGCTCGTTAGGCACCCCTTCAGGTGTCGTGGTGTAGCCATGCGTCTCGAACGTCTGCAGATCCACGGCTTCAAGTCATTCTCCGACCGCTCGGAGCTCGCCTTCGACAAGGGCGTCACGGCCATCGTCGGCCCCAACGGCTGCGGCAAGAGCAACGTGGCCGACGCCATTACGTGGGTGATGGGGGAGCAGAGCGCCAAGAGCCTCCGGGGCGAGCGGATGGAGGACGTCATCTTCAACGGCAGCGACGCGCGCAAGCCGACGGCGGCCGCAGAGGTGCGGCTGCGCTTCAGTGGGGTGGTCAAGACCGTGACCGGGCCGCTGTTGCCGGACGTGGTGTCTCACGGCAACGGTAACGGCAACGGCCACGCTGGCGCCAACGGCCATGTCGGCGCGAACGGCCGCTCGGGGACGAACGGACATCACACCGGCCCGGCCGCGAACGGGAACGGTGCTCACCATGCCTCGGTTGATCCCCTGGCGGACGCCGAGGAGCTGATCCAGTCGGTGGCAAGCGACATCGAGGTCACGCGTCGTCTCTATCGATCAGGCGAAAGCGAGTATCTGATCGATGGCCAGATCTGCCGCCTCAAGGACATCCACGATCTCCTGATGGACACCGGGCTTGGCGCCAAGGCCTACGCCATCATCGAGCAGGGCAAGATCGGGCTGATCCTGAGCTCGCGGCCGACCGATCGCCGCCAGCTGATCGAGGAGGCGGCCGGCGTGACCAGGTACAAGGCGCGCCGCCGCGCGGCGGAGCTGAAGCTCGAAGCCGCGCAGCAGAACCTGACGCGCATCGATGACATCGTGTTCGAAGTCGACAAGCAGCGCGGGACCCTGAAGCGCCAGGCGTCCAAGGCGCGCCGCTACCGGCGGCTTCGCGACGAGCTGCGTCGCTGGGAGAAGGTGCTGTTCGCCCGGAAGTACCGCCAGCTGGCCGAATCGATCGAGTCGGCGCGCGCGCGCCTGGCCGAAGCGCGCGCGCGCGAGGCCGCGGCCGCCGGACGCGTCGGGGAAGCGGAGTCGGATCTCGGGCGCCTCAGGATCGAGCTCGTCGAGGCGGAGTCCCGAGCCACGGCGGCGCGCGAGGCGGCGCACGCCAGCGAGCTGGCGATCAACCGGCAGCAGCAGCAGATGGCGTTCGACCGCGAGCAGGTGCAGGCGCTCGAGGGGCGGGCCGCGACGGCCGCCGCGGAGCTCGAGTTGCTCGACGCCCGCCGCGAGCCGGCGCGCGCCGCGATCGGGGCGCGCCGCGACGCGGCGGCGGCGGCCCTGGCCGAGCGCGATCGCGCCGGGAAGGCGCTGGCCGCGGAATCCGAGGCGTACGACGCGGCGCACCGCGAGATCGAGGGCCTCGAGGCCGACGTCGAAGCTGCGCGCAGCGAGGTCTTCTCGGCCATCAACGCCGCCACCGCGCTGCGCCACGCGATGCAGCACGCTGCTGCGGCGCGCGAGCGCGTCGTGGAGACGCTCGCGACCCTGGACGTCGAGCAGGACGACGTCCGCATCGAGGCGGAACGGGTCGAGCTGGATCGCGTCTCGGCCCACGACGGGGCGCGGCGGACCAGGGAGGCGATGGAATCGACGCGCGTGGCGCGAGCCGCGCGCGAATCCGAGCTCGCGAGCGCGCGCATCGAACACGAGTGGCGCGCCCGATCCGTCCGCGCCCGCGAGCAGGAGCTCGCGGCGCTCGAGGCCCGCCTGAAGTCGCTCGAAGAGCTCGAGGCGCACCGCGCCGGATTCGGCGACGCGGCCCGAATGGTGCTCGTCCAGGCGAACGGCACGGTCAATCAGCTGGGCGCCATCGCGGACTACCTGGAGGTGGATGCCGGCTACGAGCGCGCCGTCGAGGCCTGTCTGGGGGACATGCTCCAGTTCGTGCTCGTCGAGCGGCCGGAGCACGCCGCCGCCGGCCTGCAGCTCGTGCGGGAGCAGGGCGCCGGGCGCTGCGGCTTCCTCGTGACGTCGCAGGCGCCGGCGGGCGGGAGCGACGTCCCGGGCGCCACCGAGGAGGGGCTCGTCAACCTGAGCGCGGTCGTGCGCGTGGCGGGGCCGCACGGCGCCGCCATCCGGCAGGCCATCGGCGACGCCTGGATCGCGTCGAGCTACGGCCTGGCCGCGCGCATGGCCGCGCTCGCGCCCTGTCCGATCGTCGCGCTGAGCGGTGAAGTGTTCCACGGCGCGCATCGCGTGACGGGCGGCACCTCCGACAACGCGCGCGGCATCCTCGAGACCAAGCGCGAGATCAAGGAGCTGCGCGATCGGGTCGAGGAAGAACGGCAGACGCTCGTCCGGCTGTCGGAGGAGACCGTCGGCTTCGAGGCGACCATCGCGCGAGCCTCGACCGCCGTCGCGGCGCTCAACGCCGACGAGCACCGCCTGGAAAAGGCGCTGGTCGGCTACGATTTGCAGCTCCAGCGCGCGGTCGACGAGGCGGGGCGCCTGGTCCAGAAGGGCGAACAGCTCGCGCGCGAGCGACGCAAGGCGGAGGAGGAGCGGGAGGCGCTCGACGGACGTCAGGCCGAGGCGCGCTCCTCGATCGCCCATCTCGACGAGGAGCAGCTTGCCGCCGACGAGCGGCTGACCGCCGCGCAGCGCCGCCTGTTCGAATCGCGCGAGACCGCCGAGGCCCTCAATCGCCGGGCGGCCGAAGCGCAGGCGGCGCACGCGGCACTCGTCGAGCGCGCGGGTGCGCTCGACGCCGAAATCGAGCGCCTCGAAGAAGCCGCGGGCGAGCTCGAGGCACGCGCCGGCGCGCTGGCCGCCGAGCTCGACGCGACGCGCCGGCGCATCCAGGACCTCGCCGCGGCCATCGCGAGCGGCGAAGCCGATCTCGACGGCCGGATCCGGTCGCTCGACGCGCTGCGCCTCGACGTCCAGGCGGCCGACGACGCCGTTGCCGCGCTGCGGGCCGATGCCAACCGCTGCGAGGCCATCGTGCGCGACGCGCGGGGCGTGCTCGAAGCAGCTCGCAGCACCGTCGCCGAGCTCGACGTGCAGCGGGCCACCGCCGAGGCCGATCTGAGCCACCTCGCCAGCTCGTGCGTCGAGACGGTCCAGGCGACGCTCGATGAGGTCGTCGACGACGTGGCGGTTCTCGAGCGCGCGGGCGACCTCACGCCCGATGTCCGCGTGATCGACGCGGAGGATCCCGACGAACCGACAGAGGGCGAGGCGCAGGCGGCCGCCGACCTGATCGCGCCCGGCGAAGCGGTGCTCGCCGCCGAACAGCACGCGCTCAGCGCCGAGGAGGCGATCGCCCGCCTCCGGGCCCGCATCGATCGGCTCGGTCCGGTCAACATGATGGCGATCGAGCAGTTCGACGAGCTCGAGTCGCGACATGCGTTCCTCACCACCCAGCGCAAGGACCTCGTCGACTCGATCGCCCAGACGAGCGACGCGATCAAACGGATCGACGAGACGACGCGGACGCGCTTCGCCGAGGCGTTCGCCGCGATCAACCGGAACTTCCAGGAGATGTTCGGCATCCTGTTCGGCGGCGGCCGCGCCGGGCTCACCCTGCTCGACGAGACCGATCCGCTCGAAAGCGGCATCGAGATCATCGCGCAGCCGCCCGGCAAGCGCCTCCAGAGCGTTCAGCTGCTGTCGGGCGGCGAGAAGGCGCTGACGGCCATCTCGCTCATGTTCGCGATGTTCAAGTTCAAACCGAGCCCCTTCTGCCTGCTCGACGAGATCGATGCGCCGCTCGACGACGCCAACATCGGCCGCTTCGTCGAGATGCTGCGGGGGATGCAGCAGCACACGCAGTTCATCGTCATCACCCACAACCGCAAGACGATGGAGATTGCCGACCGCCTCTACGGCGTGACGATGGAGGAGCCGGGCGTGTCGAAGCTGATTTCCGTTCAGCTCAACTGAACGTTCTTCCCGGCCCGGTCGTATGTACCGCCAGGAGGTCCGATCGTGATGAGAATGCCCCGAGCCGCGGTGGCGCTTCCGCTTGCCCTGCTGCTGGCCGGCTGCGAGCTGTCGGTCGGCAACCTGGCGGGTCGGGCGACCAACGAGTGGACGCGCAGCTATCAACTGGCCCCGGGCGGGGAGGTCCAGATCGCCAACGCCAACGGCGCGGTCGACATCGAGGGCGTGGACGGGTCGACGCTGGACGTACGGGCCGAACGGATCGCCCGCGCGGCGACCGACGAGGGCGCCCGTGACCTGCTGCCGAAGATCAAGATCAAGGAAGCGGCATCGCCCGACCGCGTGTCGATCGAGACCGAACGGATGAGCGGGTTCATGATCGGCGCTTCCATCGAGGTGCGCTATCACGTCCGCGCGCCCCGCGGCGCGGTGGTCCGCGTCCGGAACACGAACGGCCGCATCGTCCTGACGTCACTGGCCGGCCCGGTGACGGCCGACACGACCAACGGCGGCGTCACCGGCAAGGACCTGAGCGGCCCCGTCAGCGCCGGGGCGACCAACGGCGGCGTCGCCATCGACCTCGCGTCGGTCGGCGAGGGGCCGGTCGAACTGCGAACGACCAACGGCGGCGTCTCCCTGAGCATTCCGGAGACCGCGAAAGTGGACGTCGACGCGTCCTGCACCAATGGCGGCATCCGCGTGAAGGGGCTGAGCCTGCGGGTCGACGAGCAGACACGCCGTCACGTGCGCGGCCGCCTCAACGGAGGCGGCGCGTCCGTCACGCTGCACACGACCAACGGCGGCGTCGTGCTGTCGGCGCGCTCGGCTGACGCCCGGAACGGCTCGTGACTTCTCGATCCCCTGTGAGAGCTCCCGATCTGCCGACCGCCTGTGAGACCTCCTGATTCTCGCGGCAACGAAACCGTGAATGAGGACAAATCGGCGCGCTACCAGCGGCTCAAGCGCCGCGTGGCCGTGTGCTCCGCGGCCTGGACGGTCGCCCTCCTGGCGGCGCTCCTGGCCACCGGGTGGTCGATCGCCCTGCGCGCGCGTGCCGCGGCGGCTGCGTCGGCGCTCGCGGGGCCCGGCGCCGTGCCAACCCTCACCGTCGTCTTCTATGTCGTCCTGCTGACGATCGTCATCGAAGCGGGCGGGCTGCCCATCGACTTCTACGGAGGGTTCGTCCTCGAGCGCCGGTACGGCCTGTCGACCGAGCGGCTGCGCGGCTGGGTCTTCGATCAGCTGAAGGCGCTCGCGGTGGGTACCGCGGTCGGCGCCGTCGCCGCCAGCGTCGTGTACGCCCTGATTCGGCGCTCGCCAGACGGCTGGTGGCTGAGCGCCGGCGTTGTCTTTGCCCTCCTCATCGTCGGGCTCGCCAACGTCGCGCCGGTGCTGCTGCTGCCGATCTTCTATCGTCTGAAGCCGCTCGACCGCGAGTCGCTCCGGCGGCGGCTGCTCGGGCTGGCCGATCGCGCGGGTGCGCGCGTTCTGGGTGCCTACGAATGGGGGCTCGGCGAGAAGACCCGGAAGGCGAACGCCGCGCTGGCCGGCCTCGGCCGGACGCGACGCATCCTGGTCTCCGATACGATGCTCGCCGAGTACTCGGAGGACGAGATCGAGGTGGTGCTCGCGCACGAGCTGGCGCACCACGTGCACGGCGACATCTGGAAGGGGATTCTGTTCGAAAGCGCGCTCGTCGTGGCCGGGTTCTACCTGGCGTCGCGCGTGCTGAGCGCCCTGGCTGCGCCGATCGGCCTTGCCGGCGCGGCGGATCCCGCGGGGCTGCCGCTCCTCTTCCTCGCGGCGGGCGGCGTGTCGCTCGTCATGGTGCCGGTGGCGCTGGCGATGTCGCGGCGATTCGAGCGAAGCGCGGATCGCTTCGCCCTGAGGCTCACCCGCAATCCGCAGGCGTTCATCTCCGCGATGCGACGGCTCGGCGCGCAGAATCTGGCCGAAGAGCGCCCGTCACGCGTCGTGCTGTGGCTCTTCTACAGCCATCCGCCCATCGGCGAGCGCATCGCGGCGGCGGAAGCGTTCGAGGCGTAGCGGGCCGTGTCGTAGCGGCCGACGAGTCGCGCCGCCGTGTGGAGGAGCTCGAGTCCCAGTCCTGCAACGAGGCTCTCCAGGAGCACCGCGCCCAGACGGAACCGGTGACGGACCGGCCACTTCAACTCGTCGTCGCCGAACATCGTTCCGTGGTTGGCCAGCTCCACGGCCACGCGGTCCGGTCCGTCGATCTCTTCCGGGTCCTCGAGGATCCGACGCGCGATTCGGAGTCGCTCGGCGACGCCCGCGGCGGTCCCTTCGCCGATCACTCCGTGGCGGCGCTTGAGGTCGTTCAGCCGCTCCGCGACGTCGTAGGTGGCGCGGACGATCTCGCGGCGGCTCATGCCGTCGGTCTCGTACGACAGGATCTGCTCCCAGCCGCGATTGAGGAACGCCTGCCGATGGTCGTCCAGGGTGCGGCAGAAGAGCCGATAGCCGAACTCGGGGCGCTCGAACGCGCGGCTGCCCGGATCGAGGAATGGGGCGAGCGGCGCGACGAACGGCCGAAGGCGTGCCGCACCGAATCGCTGCATCAGCTGCTCGCAGTACTCGGGTATCGCGAGGGCGTCCTCGTAGCGCTGGTGCGGCAGACCGACCATGAAGAACACGTCGACCGTGTCGCACCCATGGGCGAACGCACTCTCGACGGTCGACTCGAACAGGACGTTCGACCAGGGGAACTTGCCGTTGACCTTCCGCGCCTCCTCGTCGGGCGACTCGAGCGTGATCTCGACGCTCCACCGGCGCACGCTCTGCCGCACCATCGCGAAGAACTCTGCGCTCGCGGGGTAGTACAGCTCGAAGATCATCTCGTTGGACGGCTGGACGGCGGCGAGCGCGTCGAAGAACTCCCGCGCCCGTGACGCGCCGCCCATGCGCGGATCGTGGACGACGAAGATCGGCGCCTTCGAGAAGCTGCCGATGACGGCGACGTCCTCGGCGAGCCTGGCGGCCGACCGGAAGGCCGGTCGCTCGCGGTGGCAGATGGTCCGATACGCCGAGCGGGATCCCCCGCAGACCGCGCAATCCTGCGTGCAGCCCCTGGCCGTGAGGAGCAGCGTGATCGGGTAGTCGAGCCACTCGAGGCATGGCATCAGGTTCCGCAGGCTCCGGTACTTGAACAGCGACCGCATCAGGTACCGGTACGCCGGCAGCTCCGCGTAGTCCAGGCTCTCCGGGACGAACGACAACGCGTTGACGACGGCGCGTCGGTCGGCGTCCTTCCACGTGAGGTTCTCGACCGCCTCGAGCGGGGTCCCTTCGCGCAGCGCCTGCAGCAGCTGGCGGGTCGGCTCCTCGGTCGAATCGCCCCGCAGCACGAAGTCGACCGACGGCGACCTGATCAGCTCCTCGTGATAGTAGCTGGCCGACAGTCCGCCCATGAGCACCTGCGCGCGGGGATGCAGCGCCTTGACCATTTCGGCAATGCGGAGCGAGCCCTGCACGTGGGGCAGCCAGTGCAGATCGATCCCGAAGACCGGCGCGTCGAGTCGCGCGATCTCCCGTTCAACGTCAAAGCCCCGGTCCTGGAGCATCCGGTAGGCGAGGTTCGCGATCTCCACGTTGTAGTGGTTGCGTTCGAGGTACGCCGCAATGCTCGTGAGCCCGACCGGGTACATCTCGAAGATGGCGGTCGAGGGCACGGCATCCGCCACCGGACCGAGAAAGGCGCTGCGGGTCCTGAAGTCGTAGAGCGCGGGCGGGTGCAGCAGAATCAGATCGCGTCGAAACGGGTTGCGCATGCGGACCGCTCTCGTCCCGGTTGTCGATGTCGCAACTCGCGTGCCTGAACGCTTCCGACGAAGCGTGAGGTCTGCCGGCGGAAATCCGTCGGGACAAGAAGCGCGACGAAGAATTTCAACGAAAACCCGGCATGAGACCGAGAGATTGGCAACCGGCTGGGACTTTTCCGCCCTCGCCGTCCGGGGGCATCGGCTTCCGCCATGGCATCTCCGTTGCGTCACGCTCGACAAAACCGTGCGCTTCGCGCGTCCGGCGATGCGCGCCCCGGATGATCTTGCTCAACCGCTGGAGGTGTCTGCATGCTCGCTTCGTTCCCGCTGATGAACGAGGAGCCGGGCTCCGGCGCGGTTTCCCGCCGTGATTTCCTGCGTCTCTGTACGATGGCCGCCGGCGCGGTCGGACTCGGCCCCCTCGCCGCCGAGCAGTTCCTCCAGGCCGTCGAACGGGGGCAGAAGCCGTCCGTGATCTGGCTGCAGTTCCAGGAGTGCACCGGCTGCACGGAGTCGCTCCTGCGAACGTCGCACCCGGGCGTCGACGAGCTGATCCTCGACCTGATCTCGCTCGACTACCACGAGACCCTGTTTGCGGCCGCCGGGCACCAGGCAGAAGCCGCGCTCAAGCAGGCGATGACGGCGTATGCGGGCAAGTACGTCCTCATCGTCGAGGGCGCCATTCCCACCAGGGACAACGGCATCTACTGCATGATCGGCGGCCGTACGGCGCTCGACATCGTGACCGACGTGGCGGCCGGGGCCGGCGCCATCATCTCGATCGGCTCGTGCGCCTCGTGGGGCGGCATTCCCTCGGCCGATCCCAATCCGACCGGCGCCTCGGGCGTGGCGGCGATCCTGAAGGACAAGACGGTCGTGAAGCTGCCGGGCTGTCCGGCCAATCCGTACAACCTGCTCGGCACGGTGCTGCAATACGCGACGTACGGCACGCTGCCGGCGCTCGACGAAGAGGGGCGTCCCAAGTTCGCCTACGGCCGGACGATTCACGAGCACTGCCCCCGGCGGGCGCACTTCGACGCCGGGCGGTTCGCCGAGAAGTACGGCGACGAGGGGCACCGGCTCGGATACTGCCTCTACAAGCTCGGATGCAAGGGCCCGGTCACGCACGCGAACTGCTCGGTCCAGCATTTCGGCGAAGTCGTCGACGCGTGGCCGATCGGCATCGGCCACCCGTGCATCGGCTGCACCGAGCAGACCGTCGCGTTCCGCATCCCGCTGCACACGACCGTGGACATCGATCGTGCGACGCCGCCAGACACCTATCCGCCGATTCACGCGCCTCAAGGCAGCGTGAGCCCGGTCGCGACCGGGGTTGCCGGCGCCATCATCGGCGCGCTCGCGGGCGGCGGCTACGTCGCCTCGAAGAAGCTGTCGGCGCAGCCCGACGAACCGCCGTCGCCTCCGGGCACGCGCGAGGTGTAGCGATGGGAATCTCCCGACGCGCAGCGCTCCACACGATGGTCGCCGCCGGGACGACGGCGCTGGGAGCGAAGACCGCCTCGGCTGCCACCCTGCCGGCGCCGCCGGCCGACGCGGTCGGCCTGCTCTACGACGCCACGCTCTGCATCGGCTGCAAGGCCTGCGTGGTCGCCTGCCAGGACGCCAACGGACTGCCGCGCGACCCGGCCGGGATTGACGCCCGGTACGACGCGCCGGTCGACCTCGGCCCGCGGGCCAAGAACGTCATCAAGCTGTACCGCGAGAACGACGTCCGGTCGTTCGTCAAGGTGCAGTGCATGCACTGCGTCGACCCGGCGTGCGTCAACGCGTGCATGCTGGGCGCCCTGAAGAAGCGCGAGTTCGGCATCGTGACCTACGACTCCACGCTCTGCGTCGGCTGCCGGTACTGCGAGGTCGGCTGTCCGTTCAACGTGCCGAAGTTCCAGTGGACGTCGGCGGCGCCGAAGGTGGTCAAGTGCGAGCTGTGCAACCACCGCCTCGCGAAGGGACAGGAACCGGCGTGCACGGAGGTCTGTCCACGCCACGCCGTCATCTTCGGCAGGCGCGCCGACCTGTTGAAGGAGGCGAAGCGGCGCCTCCAGGAGAATCCCGATCGCTACGTTCCGAAGATCTACGGAGAGACCGACGGCGGCGGCACCCAGGTGCTCTACCTTTCCCACGTCCCGTTCGAGAAGCTCGGCTTTCCCACGCTCGGCGACGAACCGGCGCCCGAGCTGGCGCGCTCGATCCAGCACGGCGTGTACCGGGGGTTCATCGCGCCTGTCGCGCTCTACGGCCTGCTCGGCCTCGTGATGCTGCGCAACCGACGGTCGGCAGAGCGCCCGACCGACGCTCCGGGCGCGACCGACGCGCCGCGTGCCGGCGGGTCCGAAGGAGAACCGCGATGAGCGAGCGCGCTGAACCGGTCGGCGGGCCCCTGGACACGCCGTTCATGCGCGGCCTGGCGGCCGTGGTCGGTTTAGGACTCGTTCTCGTCGCCTGGCGCGCTGTGGCGGGGCTCGGCGCGACGACGGCCCTCAACGACGGCTACCCGCTCGGCCTCTGGATTGCGTTCGACGTGGTCACCGGCACCGCTCTGGCGTGCGGCGGCTATGCGGTCGCCATTCTCGTCTACATCCTCAACAAGGGGCGCTACCACAGCCTCGTGCGGCCGGCGCTGCTCACCAGCGCCCTCGGGTACACGATGGCGGGCATCGGCGTGAACCTCGACCTCGGCCGGTGGTTCCTCGTCTGGAAGGTGCCGCTCTACTTCTGGCACTGGAACTTCAATTCCGCGCTGCTGGAAGTCGCGCTCTGCATCATGGCGTACATCTTCGTGCTGTGGATCGAGCTGGCGCCGGCGTTCCTCGAACGGTGGCAGGACAGCGCGTTCCCCATGCTGCGCACCGCCTCGCGCCGTCTCCTGCCGGTGCTCGACCGCTGGCTGCTGTGGATCGTGGCGTTCGGTCTACTGCTGCCGACCATGCACCAGTCGTCGCTCGGCACGCTGATGCTGCTCGCCGGCTCGCGCCTGCACCCGCTCTGGCGCACGCCGATGCTGCCCCTGCTCTTCCTGATTTCGTGCGTGGCGATGGGCTACGCGATCGTCGTGTTCGAGGCGGTGTTGTCGGGTCTGGCGTTCAAGCGCCGCCAGGACGTCGGGATGCTCGCCGGATTGTCCGGGGCCATGGTCGTGGTGCTCTGGCTGTGGACCGGGATCCGCCTCGCGGACCTCGCATGGCACGGCAGCCTGGGGCTCCTGGTCGCGGGCGACGTCCGCAGCTTCATGGCGACCCTGGAATTCGCGCTGGTCGTGGCCCCGGCACTGATGCTCGCCTCGCGCGAGCGCCGGCGCGACCTCGGGAACCTGTTTCGGGCCGCCCTGGTCATGATGTTCGCCGGCGCGCTCTATCGCTTCGACACGTACCTCGTGGCGTTCACGCCTGGCGCGCACTGGTCGTACTTTCCGACCGTCGCCGAGATCCTCATTACGGTCGCCATGGTGGCGGCCGAGATCATGGCGTACGTCGTCATCGTCAAGATGTTCCCGATCCTGGCCGGTCGCCCGCGCGCCGCCGGGGAGCCGGCATAGGGGCAGGCTCGAGCGCGAGGCCCGGATCACGGCAGGCGAGCGGGGGTGGGGCCCCGCGAGGACTAAGAGATGACCACGCACATCACGGTCGACCCGATCACCCGCATCGAAGGGCATCTGCGCATCGACGTCGAAGTCGACGGCGGCGTGGTGCGGAAGGCCTGGTCGTCGGGCCAGATGTTCCGCGGCATCGAGCGGATCCTCCTCGGCCGCGATCCGCGCGAAGCGTGGATCTTCACGCAGCGGTTCTGCGGCGTCTGCACGACGGTCCACGCCATCACGTCGGTGCGGGCGGTCGAGAACGCCCTGAAGCTGGAGATTCCGCCCAACGCCCAGTACATCCGCAACCTGATCGTCGCCGCTCACGCGATGCACGACCACATCGTTCACTTCTACCAGCTCTCGGCGCTCGACTGGGTGGACGTCGTGTCGGCGCTGAAGGCCGACGTCGCCAGGACGGCGGCGCTCGCCGCGAGCATCTCCGACTGGCCGGGCAACAGCCAGAAGCAGCTGCAGGCGGTCAAGGACCGCCTCGCGGGATTCGTCAACCGCGGCCAGCTCGGGATCTTCACCAACGGCTATTGGGGTCATCCGGCAATGAAGCTCCCGCCCGAGGTGAACCTGCTCGCCGTTTCACACTACCTGCAGGCGCTCGACTACCAGCGCAAGGCGAACCAGGTGGTGACGATCCTCGGGTCCAAGACGCCGAACATCCAGAACCTGGCCGTCGGCGGAGTGGCCAACGCCATCAACCTGGACAGCGATCAGACGCTGAACATGGCGAAGCTGTACCAGATCAAGGATTTGCTCGACGACATGAAGGGATTCATCGAGCAGGTGTACTTCGTGGACGTGTGCGCCATCGGCGCCATGTACGCCGACTGGCTCGGGCACGGCGCCGGGGTGACCAACTATTTGGCGGTCCCGGATCTGCCGACCGACGCGAAGGGCACCGCGTTCGATCTTCCCGGCGGGACGATGTTCGACGGCAACCTCGCCGGCGTCAGGCCGATTACCTCCTTCGAGGATCCGTACTTCCAGAAGAACGTCTCGGAGTCGATCGCACACTCCTGGTACGACGGCGACTGGCAGCGCCACCCGTACGACGAGGAGACCGTGCCCAAGTACACGAGCTACGAGGCCGGCGCGAAGTACTCGTGGATCAAGTCCCCGCGCTTCGACGGGCACGTCATGCAGGTCGGGCCGCTCGCCCAGGTGCTCGTCGGGTTCGCCCAGGGGCACGAGGCGACGAAGCGCTGGGCGGTCAGGACGCTCGAGACCGCCGGCAAGGTGGCCGGCACGACCCTGACGCCCGCCGTGCTGCATTCAACGCTCGGCCGGCACGCGGCCCGCATGATCCGGACGGCCGTCATCTGCGAGCTGGCCACCAGGCACTGGCAGCTCTTGGCGGAGAACATCGGCAGGGGCGACACGAGCATCTTCAACGAGCCGGTGTTCCCGAAGGGCGAGCAGCAGGGCTTCGGGTTCCACGAGGCTCCGCGCGGCACGCTGTCGCACTGGATCGTCATCGAGGACGGGAAGATCAGGAACTACCAGGCGGTCGTGCCCTCGACCTGGAACGCCGGCCCCCGCGACGGAAAGAACCAGCCCGGCCCCTACGAAGCGTCGCTCGTGGGCAATCCGGTTGCCGATCCGGAACGGCCGCTCGAGGTCCTGCGGACGATCCACTCGTTCGATCCCTGCATCGCGTGCGCGGTCCATACGCTCGACGTCGACGGCAACGAGATCGTCAGGGTGCGCGCCCTGTGACCACCTACGTCCTCGGCCTCGGCAACGTCCTGATGGGCGACGACGGCTTCGGGCCCGCGGTCATCAGGTCGTTCGAGGAGGAGTACTCCCCGGATGCCGGCGTCGAGGTCGTTGATCTGGGGACGCCGGGCCTCGATCTGTCACCCTGGTTCGCCGACGCCGAACGGCTGGTCATCGTCGACACGGTGCGGGGAGAGCAGCCGCCGGGCACGCTGCGCGTCTTCTCGAAGGACGACCTCCTCCGCCACGCCCCGCAGGCGCGCGTCAGCCCGCACGACCCGGGCGTCAAGGAAACGCTGCTCGCGCTCGGCTTCGCCGGGCGCGCGCCGCGGGAGGTGGCGCTCGTCGGCGTCGTGCCCGGGCGCACCGAGATGGCCCTGGATTCTCACCGCCCCGGTTCGCGCCGCCGTGCCTGCGGCGGTAGCGGCCGTCGTGGCGGTTCTCGAGACGTTCGGCGTCCACGTGAGGAGCCGCCCGCAGCCTCTCGCCGCCGCACCCTGGTGGACGCCGCCCACGCCGAACGCGCCGAGCAAACGCGGATAATCGGCGTCTCCCTGTGCCGGCGACGCCGGAAATCCGGCATATCGCCCCAAATTGCTCCGGAATTCGAACCTTTCCGCTGGCAGTGCCTTTGCCTTTGCAGACCCGCGAAGCCATGCGCGTTGCAGCCAGCCCGGAGGGCCGATCGTGTGAAGCGGCGCGGACAGACTCCGTCGGCGGGACGCGGATCCGCGTTCGAGGCACCGTCCAGGGCGTCGGCTTCCGGCCCTGGGTCTTCCGGATCGCCCGCGATTGCCGCGTGACCGGCCGCGTGCGCAACGACAGCGAGGGCGTGACGATCGACGCCTTCGGCCGACCGGACGCGCTCCGGAAGTTTCTCGACGCGATTGGGAGCACCGCGCCGCCGGCAGCGCGAATCGTCGAGCTGATCGTCTCGGCCCTCGACAGCCACGCGGTGCCGGGCGAGTTCCTGATCGAATCGAGCGTCCCGGCGGCCGCCCGTCGCGTGTCCATCCCGCCAGACCTGGCGACCTGCGATCGCTGCGTCGCGGAAATCCTGGATCCGGTGAACCGCCGCCATCGGTATCCATTCACCAACTGCACGGACTGCGGCCCGCGGTTCACGATTGCGACCGACGTCCCGTACGACCGCCCGGCGACGACCATGGCGCCGTTCGTGATGTGTCCGGCGTGCCGCCGGGAATATCGCGAGCCCGCCGATCGGCGGTTCCACGCGCAGCCCAATGCCTGCCCCGTGTGCGGACCGACCGTGAATCTGTACACGCACACCGGCGAGCACATCGGCGTGGACGATCCGATCCGGTCGGCCGCCGAGGCGCTGGTCGCCGGCCTCATCGTGGCGGTGAAAGGCGTCGGGGGATTCCACCTGGCCTGCGACGCCACCAATGAGGCCGCCGTCGCGGCGCTGCGCGAGCGCAAGCACCGCGACGAGAAGCCGCTGGCGGTGATGGCGCGCGACCTCGCGGAGGCCCGGCGACTGGGGGCGGTCGACGCCGAGGCGGGCCGACTCCTGACGTCCGTCGAGCGCCCCATCGTTCTTCTGCCGAAACGCGCGGAGGGGCTGCCCGGCATCGCGCCCAACGTCGCGCCGCACAACCGGGTGATCGGTCTGTTCCTGCCGTACTCGCCCCTGCACCATCTGCTGCTCGCCGACGCCGGCGTGCCGCTCGTGATGACGTCGGGCAACCTCTCGGACGAGCCGATTGCGCTGGACAACGACGAGGCCGTCCGCAGGCTCGGGGAGGTGGCCGACCTGTTTCTCATGCACGATCGCGCCATCCAGACGCGCTGCGACGATTCGGTGGCCGCCGTCATCGCGGATCGAGGCGTGCTGCTGCGCCGATCCCGCGGCTACGTGCCGCGGTCGATCGGCTGGCCGCGCGGCTTCGCACGGCCCGTGCTGGCGTGCGGCGCGCTGCTCAAGAACACGTTCTGCCTGGCGTTCGACGACGCCGCGTGGCTGGGCCCGCATATCGGCGACCTGGAGAATGTCGAAACCTACGCGTCGTACGAAGACGCCATCGCGCGCTTCCAGCGACTGCTCGGCGTCAGGCCCGAGGTGGTGGCGTGCGACATGCACCCCGACTATCTGTCGACCCGCTTCGCGCACGACCTGCATCTCCCGTTCGCGGTTCCCGTCCAGCACCATCACGCGCATATCGTCAGCGCGATGGCCGAGCACGGCATCGACGGCCGCGTGATCGGCATTGCCTACGACGGGACCGGATACGGTACCGACGGGACCATGTGGGGCGGGGAGATTCTGGTAGCGGACTGCGCGACGTTCTCGCGCGCGGCGACCTTCAGGCCGATTCCGCTCGCCGGCGGCGATCGCGCCATCCGCGAGCCCTGGCGGATTGCGCTGGCACTGGCGCTCGACGCCTTCGGCGGCGACCTGCCGACCCCGGTCCGGGCGCTGTTCGACCAGGTGGCCCACCGGGACGCCGGCGCGGTCTCCGGGCTCCTCCGCGCCAGGGTCAACGCGCCGCTGGCGCGCGGTGTCGGCCGCTACTTCGACGCGTTCGGCGCCCTCTTCCTCCGCCGGCGTCGAGCGAGCTACGAGGGTCAGATTGCGCTCGAATGGGATCAGGCCGCCGACCCGGCGGTCGCCCGGACCTACCCGTTCGCCATCGCGACGGCCGACCGCCCGTGGGAGCTCGACCTGCGCCCCGCATTCCGCCAGGCGGTCGAGGAGTCGGTCGCCGGCGAGCCGGCCTCGTCGATCTCCGCCGCGTTCCACAACACCCTGATCGAAGCGACGACCGCGCTGGTCAGGATGACGGCGGCGGCCTACGGACGGCTGCCCGTCGTCGCCAGCGGCGGGTGCCTGCAGAACGCGCGGCTCGCCGAGGGCTTTTCGGCGGCGCTTGCGCCCGAGTTCGACCTGCGTCTGCACGAAGGCGTACCACCTGGTGACGGCGGCATCGCGCTCGGCCAGGCCGTGATTGCCGACGCGATCCTCCGAGGGAGTCAGCCATGTGTCTAGGCGTGCCCGGTCTCGTGACCGAAATCGACGAACTGACGGCTATCGTGGACTTCTGGGGCGTGCGACGGCGCGTGCGGCTCGACCTGGTCGACGAGCCGGTCCAGGTGGGTGACTACGTGCTGAACCACGTCGGCTTCGCCATCAGGCGCATCCCGCCCGAGGACGTGCAGCTGACCCTGCAGCTCTATGAGGATCTGCTTCGCGACAGCCAGCACGCGGACCTGATGGCCGCCGACGTCATGGGCGAGATCCAGGCGGGCGGGGACGGCTCGGAGAGGCGGGGTGGGTAGAGCGTTCACCCTCGAGCGCGAGGAACCGCATCAGTTCGCCAGGCGCGGGGGTGGGGCGACCGCGAGACAAACATGACTGCAGACATCAGCCGCCTTGAATTTCGCGATCCGGTGCGCGCTCGCGCCCTGGGCGAGGCCCTGGCGCGCTCAGTCGCCCAGATCGGGCGCGCGCCGGTGTCGGTCATGCACGTCTGCGGCAGCCACGAGCAGGCGATAGCCAAGTACGGCCTGCGGTCGGGGTTTCCCCGCGGCCTGAACGTGATCATGGGACCTGGCTGTCCGGTCTGCATCACCGACATGCCGGAAATCGACGAAGGCGTCGCGCTCGCGCTGCAGGGCGTGCGGCTGGCGACCTACGGCGACATGCTGCGCGTGCCCGGGACGGGCGGCTCGCTGGCCGACGCGCAGGCAAACGGCGCGAAGATCGACGTGGTCTACAGCATCGCCCAGGCCGTCGAGCTGGCGCGTGCCACCAGCGACGAGGTCGTCTTCTTCGCCACCGGCTTCGAAACCACGGCGGTGGCGACGGCCGCGGTGCTTCTGGCGGGGCCGCCGCCGAACTTCTCCGTGCTGTCGGCCCACAAATACATCCCGCCAGTGATGGAAATCGTCGCCGAAATGCCCGATACGCGCGTGGAGGGGTTCCTGGCAGCCGGGCACGCCGCCACGATCACCGGCTGGGGCATCTTCGAGCCCTTCGTCGCGCGGCATCGCATTCCGGTCGTCGTCGCCGGCTTCGAGCCGCTCGACATCCTCGCGAGCCTCGTCAAGCTGGTGGAGATGGTCCGCGACGGCGAGCACGCAGTGGCGAACATGTTCCCGCGCTGCGTGACGCGAGAGGGGAACCGCAACGCGCAGGCGCAGCTGTGGCGGGTCTTCCGGCCGATCGGCGGACACTGGCGCGGCATCGCCCACGTCCCGAACGGCAACCTGCGGCTTCGCGACGAGTGGGCCGCGGTCGATGCGCGCCGGCGCTTCACGATCGACGTCGCCTCGCTGTGGCACCGGGCGCCCTCCTCGCTGGCGCGCCAGTGCATCTGCGGCAACATCATGGCCGGCATCGCCTCGCCGGCTGATTGCGCGCTCTTCGGCCAGGCGTGCGTGCCCGAGTCGCCGGTCGGTGCGTGCATGGTGAGCAGCGAGGGCACCTGCCGCATCTGGCATCAGTACGGCGGCGTGCCGAATCTGGGAGGTGGCTCGTGACGGCGTCCGTCGACGATCGGATTCTGATGAAGCACGGCGCAGGCGGACGCGCGATGCGCCGGCTCATCCAGGAGGCGTTCCTGGAGGCGTTCCAGACCGAGCCCGCGCAGCCGGCGGGCACGATCGGCCTCGCGGCCATGGACGACGGCGGCGCGGTGCGGATCGGCGATCGATGGCTCGTCCTGACCACCGATTCGCACGTCATCCAGCCTCCCTTCTTTCCCGGAGGCGACATCGGCCGGCTCGCCATTTCAGGCACCGTCAACGACCTCGCGATGATGGGAGCGACGGACGTCCTCGGGCTCACCTGCAGCGTCATCCTGGAAGAGGGATTCTCTCGCCTCGACCTCGATCGAATTCTCGCCTCGATGCGCACCGCCTGCCAGGAAGCCCGCGCGCCGATCCTTGCCGGCGACACCAAGGTGATGGGAAAGGGCGAGATCGACGGCATCGTCATCAACACCGCCGGCGTCGGGCTGACCGCAGAGGTGATTTCCGACGCCGGCCTGCGGCCCGGCGACCGACTGATCGTCACCGGGACGATTGGCGACCATGGCCTGGCGGTGATGGCGCGGCGCCACGGCCTCGAGCTCGAGGCGTCGGTCGTCTCGGACGTGGCGCCCATCAACGGACTGATTCGGGCCGTGCTCGCCGCCGAGCCTGGGGCCGTGACCGCGATGAAGGATCCGACGCGCGGCGGCGTGGCCGGTACGCTGCACGAGATGGCGTCCAAGGCCCACGTCGGCATTGTCATCGAGGAGGAGCGGCTGCCGGTCCGCCAGGAGGTGCGCGGCATCTCGGAGCTCGTCGGCATCGATCCGCTGCTGGTGGCCAACGAGGGCAAGGCCGTGCTGGCGGTGCGCGCCGAGGCGGCCGAGCGCGTCCTGGCCTGTCTTCGCGCGCACCCTCTCGGACGTGACGCGGCGATCGTCGGCGCCTGCACCGACGAGCGGCCGGGAATGGTCGTGCTCGACACGGGACTGGGCCGCCGTCTCCTCGCGGAGCCCGAAGGCGAGCTGCTCCCGCGGATATGCTGACCTTCCATCGCCCGATCGCCGTGGCGGTCCTGTGCTCTCACCGGGCGCCGGGACTGCTGCACCTGCTGAACCGCGACGGCGACCGCGGCCGCCTCTACGACGTTGCCTGCGTCGTCACGACCGAGCGGACGTTCGCCGAGGAAGTGCAGGTCGAGCGGCGCGGCGTCCCCGTCCGGTCGCACCCGATCGCAGCCTTCTACGAGGGGCGCGGCGGCTCGGTCTACCGCGATGCGGCCGTTCGCGCGGAGTACGACGCCGCGACCGTGGAGCTGCTGGCGCCGTTCTCGCCCGACCTGGTGCTGTTCGACGGCTACCTGTACCTGGCCACGCCGACGCTCCTCGACGCGTTTCCCGCGCGCGTGCTGAACCTGCACTACAGCGATCTCGACGCTGCGCCTTCCCGACGGACGGCCGCGGTTCCCGGGCATCCGTGCGGTGCGGGACGCACTGGCGGCCGGGCGGACCGAGACGCGGGCGACGGTCCACCTGGTGACGCAGGGCCCCGACGAGGGACCGCCGATCGTCCGCTCGTGGCCGTTCCCCGTCTCGCCTCTGGTGCGGGACGCGAGGAGCTGGAGCGCCGTGGACATGTTCAAGGCGTACGCCTTCGCGCACCAGGAGTGGATGATGCGCGCCGCCTCCGGGCCGCTCGTGTCGGCGGCGCTGAGGCTCGTCGGATCGCGCCAGGTCGAACCCGAGCTTCTGGCGGCGAGCCTGCCGTCCGCCGTCCTGCCATGGGACCTCGACGAGCGCGGCGCGCTGGCGAGCCCGCCTCCCTTCAGGGCGCTGGCGCGGGCGCGCGTCGTCGGACTGTGAGGCCCGCCGTGCAGCACGTCCACATGCGGCGGGAAGGCGCGGTCGGCTTCATCACGATCGATCGGCCTGCGCGCTTCAACTCGCTCGATGTGAGGACGGCGCAGGACTTCCGCCGCGCCGGCCTGCAGTACGCCCGCGACGAGGCGGTGCGCGTGGTCGTCGTCGAGGGGCTGCCGTCGATGTTCTGCAGCGGGGCCGACCTGAAGTTCATTCGCGACGGTGGCGATCCGGACGATCTCGGATACCTGACGCCTCCCGATCGCCGGACGGCGGCGCCGGCCGCCGGGTTCGGGGAGGCGTTCAAACAGATCCTCGAGTACATCCACAGCACGATCTCCGAGATCCGCCGTGCACCCAAGCCCTTCGTGGCCGCGGTCGATGGCATCGCCGCCGCCGGAGGCTTCGGCATCGCGATGTCCTGCGACCTCGTCGTGGCATCCACGCGGGCGACGTTCGAGTGGGCGTACACGAAGACCGGCCTGACGGGAGCGGAGAGCTCGACCTTTTTCCTGCCGAGGCTCGTCGGGTTGCGCCGCGCCCTGGAGCTGATGCTGCTGAATCCGAGGCTCACGGCGGAGCAGGCGCGCGACTGGGGCCTGGTCACCGCGGTCTACGACGTCGATCGGTTCGGCGCGGAAGTCCGCGCCCTGGCCGGTCGCCTGGCGGAGGGGCCGAGGGCGGCGTTTGCCGTCGCCAAGGAGCTGTTGAACCAGTCGGCAGGCGCGGATCGGCTCGAGGAGCATCTCGATCGGGAGCTCGACGCGCTCGTCCGCGTGGCCGACGGATCGGAGTTCGCGCGCGGGCTGGAGGCGTTCTTCGCCAAGAAGCCGGCAAGGTTCTGACCATGCACGAATACAGCATCGTGCAGGCCCTGTTCGACCAGATTGACGCCGCGGCGCAGGCGCGCGGGGCGCTGTCGGTCAGGCGCGTGAAGATCCGCATCGGCGAGCTCGCCGGCGTCGAGCCGACCCTGCTGCGTACGGCGTACGACACGTATCGCGTGCGCACCATCTGCGAAGACGCGCCACTCGAAGTCGAACGGGTCGAAGCGCGCTGGATCTGTCCGGGCGGTCACGGCGACATCGCCCGCGGCCGCCCGCTGACCTGTCCCGCGTGCGGCCGGCCGGCCCGGCTGACGGCCGGAGACGAAATCGTGCTCGAACAGCTCGACCTGGAGGTGCCGTGATGTGCGATTCGTGCGGATGCGGTGACAGCAACGTCGTGCCGGTGCCGGTCCATGAGCGGATCCTGGCGTCCAACGATCGGGCGGCGCGGCACAATCGCGAGCACTTCCGCGATCACGGCGTGCGTGCGGTGAACCTCATGGGATCGCCCGGCGCCGGCAAGACGGCCATCCTCGAGGCAACGGCACGCGCGCTCGGCGCCGACGCGAAGCTCGGCGTCCTGGCCGGCGATCTCGCCACCGACAATGACGCGGCGCGCGTGCGCGCGGCGGGCATCGTCGCCGAGTCGATCACGACCGGCACGGCCTGCCACCTCGATGCCGACATGGTGCACAAGGGACTGCACCGCCTGCCCTGGCGGGAGCTCGACTATCTCTTCATCGAGAACGTCGGCAACCTCGTGTGCCCGGCGGTCTACGATCTGGGCCAGGACGTCAACGTCGTCGCCCTGTCGGTGACCGAGGGCGAGGACAAGCCGCTCAAGTACCCGACGATGTTTCAGAAGGCGGACTTCGTGCTGCTGACGAAGATCGACCTGCTGCCGCAGCTCGACGTCGACGTCGAAGTCATCCGGCGCAACCTGGCGCTCGTCATGCCGCGGCCGGCGCTGCTCCCCGTGTCGGCGAAGACCGGCGACGGGATCGACCTGTGGGTTCGGTGGCTGCAGGCCCTCGGGCAGCCCCGCGGGGCGCAGTGCACGGTGGGGCAGTGGTGACGAGATGCGCGTGACCGTCGCCCTCGTCGCCGCCGCCGCGAGTCTCGGCGCGTTTCACACCATGGCGCCGGACCACTGGGTGCCGTTTGCGGCGCTGGCCCGCGCCGAGCGCTGGTCGGCGCTGCGGACGGCGTCGATCACTGCGGCGTGCGGACTGGGACACGTCACGGTTTCAGTGGCGCTCGGTCTGCTCGGCGCGCTGTTCGGCCTCGAGGTCCTCCAGACCTTCGGCCAGCGCCTGGAGAGCGTCGCGGGCTTTCTGCTGGTGGCCTTCGGCGTCGCCTACGCCCTGTGGGGCTGGCATCGCGCGGTGAGCCGCCGATGGCACGACCACGGCCACGCGCACGGCCATCCGCACTGGCATCTGCACGCGCACGACGGCACGGGCTCGCATGCCGCTCCGTCGGAAGGGCGGATCACGGCGTGGACGCTGTTCCTGCTGTTCTCGGCCGACCCGTGCGTGGCGGTGATCCCGCTGATGTTCGCCGCGGCGCCGCTCGGATGGGGCCGCACGCTGGCCGTCGTCGCGGCGTACGAGGCCGCGACCATCGGGACGATGATCGCGTTCGTCATGCCGGCCCGGGCCGTCGCTGGCGCGATCCGTGGCGCCTGGGCGGATCGCTATGGCGATCTCCTCGCCGGTGGCATCATCGCGGCGGTCGGCATCGCGGTCGTCGGCCTGGGGTTCTAGTCCCAAGCCCCGGTCCCAGGCCCGGAATCTCGAGCCCTACTTGCGCGGCTTGACGACGAGCTCGCCGCGCATGCGGCGGCACCCGTCCTCGATCTGCAGGTTGCAGTAGAAAGGGAAGGTCCCGGGCTTGTCGGCCCGGAACTCGAAGGTGACTGGGTGGCCCGGGCTGACCCGCTTCGCGATCCGGTAGTCGTCCACCGTGAAGCTGTGCGCGATGTCCTCGGTGCGCAGCTCGATCTTGACCAGATCGTCCTGAGAGACTTCGATTCGCGCCGGGGCGAAGCTGTATCGATGGGCCGTGACTTCGACGTGGCGGACCGTCGGCCCCTGGCTCTGCGCCTCCACGGGGCGGATCGACGGACGCAGCAGCACCGCCGCGCCGATCGCGGCCGTCAGCAGAAGGGTGGGCGCCGCGAACGGCGCCCGCACAAGGCTCATGGGACGTTTCGTGGCGCTTACGATTCCCGCTTCGCGTGCTCGCCGCGATCGCGATGACGCTTGTCGTGCCCACCGGCCGGCGCGCCGGCGGCCGCCGTCCCGCCCTCCTCCTGGAGGAGCGCCTTCCGGCTCAAGCGGATCTTGCCCGTCGGGTCGATGTTGATCACCTTGACGAGGAGCTGCTCGCCTTCCTTCAGCTCGTCGCGCACGTCCTTGACGCGGTGGTTGGCGATCTCCGAGACGTGGAGCAGGCCGTCGGTGCCGGGCATGATCTCGACGAAGGCGCCGAAGTCGGTGATGCGCTGCACCTTGCCGAGATACGTCTTGTTGAGTTCCGGCGTGGCGGTGAGCTCCTGGATGATCGAGATGGCCTTCTGGGCCGAGGTCTCGTCGGCCGACGCCACGTTCACCCGGCCGTCGTCCTCGACGTCGATCTTGACGCCGGTGCGCTCGATGATGCTGCGGATCATCTTGCCGCCCGGGCCGATGACGTCGCGGATCTTGTCGACCGGGATGCGGATGGTGACGATGCGCGGCGCGAACGCCGAGATCGACGGGCGCGGACCGGCGAGCGCCTCGCGCATCTTGCCGAGGATGTGCATGCGCCCGCGGCGGGCCTGATCGAGCGCCTTGCGCATGATCTCGGTCGTGATGCCGGTGACCTTGATGTCCATCTGCAGGGCCGTGATGCCCTGCTCGCTGCCGGCGACCTTGAAGTCCATGTCGCCGTAGTGGTCCTCGGCGCCCGCGATGTCGGACAGCACGGCGTACTTGCCGGTCTTCTCGTCCATCACCAGGCCCATCGCGATGCCGGCCACCGCGTTGGCAATCGGGACGCCCGCGTCCATCATGGCCAGCGATCCGCCGCACACCGACGCCATCGACGAGGAGCCGTTGGATTCGAGGATGTCCGACACGACGCGAATCGTGTAGGGAAACTGCTCTTCGGCCGGCACCATGGACCCGAGCGCGCGCTCGGCGAGCGCGCCGTGGCCGACCTCGCGCCGCCCCGGGCCGCGCAGGAACGCGACCTCGCCGACCGAGAAAGGCGGGAAGTTGTAGTGGAGCATGAAGCTCTTCCAGGTCTCGCCCTCGAAGGTCTCGATCTTCTGGGCGTCCTCGGCGGTGCCGAGCGTGCAGGTGACGAGCGCCTGCGTCTCGCCGCGCGTGAACACGGCCGATCCGTGGGTGCGGGGGAGGACGCTCGTCTCGATCCAGATCGCGCGCACCTCGTCGAACGCGCGGCCGTCGAGCCGGACGCCGCGCTCGAGCACCTCGTCGCGCAGCACCTTCTCCTTCAGCTCCTTGAAGATCTGCTTCGCCTCGAGCTTCCGCTCGACCTCGCCCTCGGGCAGCGACGCCACCAGCTCCTCGAGCACCTCGTCGACGCGGTCGTAGTTCTCCAGCTTGCCGCGGATCCGCATCGCCTCGGTCAGCGGGACCAGCACCTTCTCCTCCACCTCGCGGTAGAAGTCGTGGCCGATCTCCCGCTTCTGGACCTGCAGCTTCTTCTTGCCAGCCTCGCGCGCCAGGTCGTCGATGCCCGCGACGATCTGCCGGATGGCGGCATGGGCGGCTTCGAGCGCCTCGACGACCTGCTCCTCGCTGACCTCCTTGGCGCCCGCCTCGACCATGACCAGGCCGTCCTGGCTGCCGGCGACGACCAGGTCCAGGCGGCTCGCCTTGCGCTGCTCGAACGTCGGGTTGATGACGTACTGCCCGTCGACCAGGCCGACGCGAACGCCCGCGATGGTCTTCTGGAACGGAATCTCCGACAGCGCGAGCGCTGCCGACGCGCCGGTGATCGCCAGCACGTCCGTGTCGTTCTCCGAGTCGGCCGAGAGCACGAGCGCGATCACCTGCGTCTCGAAGCGCCAGCCGGAGGGGAACAACGGCCGGATCGGCCGATCGATCACGCGGCTCGTCAGGACCTCTTTCTCGGCCGGCTTGCCTTCACGCTTGAAGAAGCCGCCCGGGATGCGTCCCGACGCATAGGTGTACTCACGGTAGTCCACCGTCAGCGGGAGGAAATCGATCCCTTCGCGGGCGCTGGCTGCGTGGCACGCGGTGACGAGCACGACCGAGTCGCCGTAGCGGACGACGACCGAGCCGTCGGCCTGCTTGGCGAGCTTGCCGGTTTCGAGTCGCAGGGCGTTCTGACCAATCGAGATTTCGCGGGTGTGCATAGAAAACATCGAGTCAGTAAGTTGGGCCAATCGCGAGAACGGGGCCGGCGACGGGCTGCCCGCTCCGTCCAGAACCTACTTGCGGATGTTGAGGCGCTTGATCAGATCCGCGTACCGCTGGGCGTCCTTGGCCTTGAGGTAGTCGAGCAGACGGCGGCGCCGCCCGACCAGCATCAGCAGGCCGCGGCGCGAGTGGTGGTCCTTCGCGTGCACCTTGAAGTGCTCCGTCAGGTAGTTGATGCGCTCGCTCAGGATGGCGACCTGGACTTCCGGCGACCCGGTGTCGGCCTCGTGCGTCTTGTAGCTGCCGATCAGTTCCGTCTTGCGATCTTTGCTCAGGGCCACGTCCTCATATCCTCCACGAACGGTCCAGACCCCGCGCCCGGCTTCTGGCGCGGCACCGGACCGCCGTACGGCCGACAAGACTCTTAGTCGAACAAGCTCAATATGTTAACTCAGAACAACCGAGGGATGCAAAAGCCCCGGACGCTCGGAAGGCTCGGCGATGGCGACCAGGTGCCCTGCCGTGTCGACGAGCCTGACGGCGCCCGTCAGGTCGGGCCAGGGCGGGTCGGCGTCGGAGGGACCGAGGTCCGACCCGTGAGCTGCGCGCCGCGCGCCCTCCGCCGTGAGGCGGAGGGTCGGCCGGTCCGACACCATCAGGTCGATCGGCACGATGCCCGCCCTCGCGCCCGCCGGGTCGCGCTCGATCACGTGAAGGGGCAACGCGCCGGACAGGTCGAGGTTGCCGCTCCGCGTGCGCCGGAGGGCCGACAGGTGCGCTCCGGTCCCGAGCCGCTCGCCGAGCGCCTCGGCCAGGGCCCGGACATAAAAGCCGGCTGAACAGGTGAGCGCGATCATCACGCTGTTGCCCTCGCATCCCACCAGATCGAGGCGTTCCACCCTGACGGGCACCGGCGCAGACAGCGGGGCGGGTCTCGCTCCGCCCTCTGGTATCGTGTCCCGCGCGCGCCGCGCCAGACGATAGCTGCGGCGCCCGTCGATCTTCTTCGCCGAGAAGGCCGGCGGTTGCTGCAGGTAGCTGCCCCGGAAGGCCTCGAGCGCCTGCGCCACGTCGGCCGGGCCCGGCAGGGGACCCTCGTAGGGCGGCCCCACCGGCGTGCCTGACGCGTCGGCGGTGTCGGTGGCGACGCCGAGGCGAATGGTCGCCTCGTACGACTTGACGGCGCCGCTCAGGAACCGCGCCAGCCGCGTGGCGCGTCCCAGCACGAGCGGCAGCACGCCGGTGGCCGCGGGATCGAGCGTTCCCGTGTGTCCGACGCGCCGCTCGCCGAGCGCCCGGCGCACGCGCGCCACGACGTCGTGGCTGGTCGGCCCGGCAGGCTTGTCAACGACCAGCAGGCCGTCCATCGATCGCGCGCTCGATCTTCTCGACGAACGTCTTCTGCAGCCCGTCGATCGGCCCGCTGACCGTGCAGCCGGCGGCGTTCTTGTGCCCGCCGCCGTCGAATTCCTTGGCGATCGCGCTGATGTCGATGTCGTCCTTCGATCGCATGCTCACGCGGTACTGCTCGCCTTCCACCTGCTTGAAGAAGACGACCGCCTGGATCTCCTTCACCGTGAGCGGCAGATTGATCAGCCCCTCGGTGTCGTCGTAGGTGCCGCCGGCGGCGCGGGCCATCTCGTGATCCAGGTAGACGATGGCGATGCGGCCGGTGGCGTCGATCTGCATGGCGCTCAGCACCGATCCGAAGAGCTTCAGGCGCCCCATGTTGTTGCTGTCGTACACGTTCCGGGCCACCTCCACGGGATCCACTCCGGACTCGATCGCCTCCCGGCAGATGCCGAAGGTGCGCGGCGAGATGCTGGAGTAGTGGAACGACCCGGTATCGGTGAGGATGGCCAGGTAGACGTGGACGGCGATGTCGCCGGCGAAGGGGACGCCGAGGGCGCGCACGAGCGTGTACACCATCTCGCCGCACGCCGCCGCCGAGGCGTCAAACCAGTTGATCTGGCCGTACGCGGTGTTGCCGGGGTGGTGATCGATGTTGATCAGGAAGCCGTGGCCGAGCCCCCGGACGCCCGTCCTGCCCAGGTCGCCGCACTCCAGGACGATGCCGGCGTCGTACTCGCCCGCGACGCGGTCGGCGATCTCGATGTCGCGCACGCCCGGGAACGCCATGAGCGGCGCCGGGGCCCGATCGGCGTTGACGATGTGGACCTGCTTGCCCAGGGCGCGCAGCGCGAGCGCCATCGCGACCTGGGATCCGATGGAGTCGCCGTCGGGACGCGAATGCGACGAGATGACGAATCGACGGCGGGACTGGATGGCCTCGACAATGCGCGGGACTTCAAGTGCGGTCTGGTCAGTCTGTGGAATCGTCATCGGTGGTCGGAGACTCTGCGTGCAGCTCGTTGAGAATCTGCTCGATACGGTCCTGCCCGGCGATCGACTCGTCGTAGCTGAATGCGAGCTCGGGTACGCGCTTCAGCCGAAGGCGCGATCCGATCTTGCGCCGGAGGAACGGAGCGGCCCGGCCGAGGGCGCGCGCGGTGTTCCGCCGGGCCTGTTCGTCGCCGAGCGTCGTGTAGAAGACGCGCGCCTGCTGCAGGTCCGGGCTGACGTGCACGCGCGTCAGCGTCACGAACCCGACGCCCGGGTCGTGCACCTCGCGGGCCAGCAGGTCGGCCAGCTCGCCCCGCAGTTGATCGCCGACCCGATCCGGACGGGAGCCTTGGGACATAGAAGATGGTTCACGGGAATCGGGTGACCCCTGGGCCCCTGGCGAACCCCCGGCACCTCGTGAAGCCTGTTCTCATGCGCTGATCGCGACGCGCTCGATCACGAAGACCTCGATCACGTCGCCCACCTTGATGTCGTTGAACCGCTCGAAGCCGATGCCGCACTCCAGCCCGGCCTTGACTTCGCTGACGTCGTCCTTGAAGCGGCGAAGCGAGCCGATCTTGCCTTCGTAGACGACGACGTTGTCGCGGACGAGCCGCGCGTGGCTCTCGCCGCTGCGCGTGATGCGTCCTTCGATGACCATGGAGCCGGCAATCGTGCCGTACTTCGGCACCCGGAAGGTCTCGCGCACCTCCGCGCTGCCGAGCCGCACCTCCTTGAACGTCGGTTCGAGCAGCCCCGTCATCGCCTTCCGCATCTCGTCGGTCACGTTGTAGATGACCGAGTGCTGGCGGATGTCGACGTGCTCGCGCTCGGCGATGTCGGTGGCGTTCCGGTCGGGTCGGACGTTGAACGCGATGACGATGGCGTTCGATGCCGACGCCAGCAGGACGTCCGATTCGTTCACCGCGCCGACGCCGGCGTGGATGATCCGGATCTTGACCTTCTCGTCCGACAGCTTCGTGAGGGTGTCGGCCAGCACCTCGGCCGAGCCCTGGACGTCGGCCTTGATGATGATCGGCAGTTCCTTGACCCCGCCCTCGACGATCTGCGCCTGCAGGCTCTCGAGGGTGAGGCGCGAGCCCTTCGCAACGAGCGCGCGGGTCTTCGCCTGCTCCTCGCGGAACGCCGCGATCTGGCGCGCCTTGGCCGCATCGGCCACCTGGAAGACGTCGCCCGGCTGCGGCAGCCCCGTCAAGCCGAGCACTTCGACCGGCGTCGACGGGCCGGCCGACTTGGCCGGGCGGCCGCGGTCGTCGATGAGCGCCCGCACGCGGCCGACGATCGGGCCGGCGATGAACGTGTCGCCGACGCTGAGCGTGCCGTCCTGCACGAGCACGGTGGC
Source organism: uncultured Acidobacteriota bacterium (assembly GCA_963840225.1). Classification (GTDB taxonomy): domain Bacteria; phylum Acidobacteriota; class Vicinamibacteria; order Vicinamibacterales; family CAVVIG01; genus JBLMXQ01. The sequence continues at coordinate 503,975 of CAWIYH010000001.1, read as the reverse complement.
GACCGGACCGCGGCCCTTGTCGAGCTTCGACTCGAGGACGGTGCCCGACGCGTTGCGCTTCGGATTGGCCTTCAGCTCGCCGATGTCGCTGACGAGGAGGACCATTTCGAGGAGCAGGTCGATGTTCTGGTGCTTCTTCGCCGATACCTCGACGGTGACCGTCTTGCCGCCCCACTCCTCGGGCATGAGGTCGAGCTCGGTCAGCTCGCGCTTCACGCGCTCGGGATTGGCGTTCGACTTGTCGATCTTGTTGATGGCCACGATGATCGGCACGCCGGCCGCCCTCGCGTGATCGATCGCCTCGCGCGTCTGCGGCATCACGCCGTCGTCGGCCGCGACGACCAGGATGACGATGTCGGTCACCTTGGCGCCGCGGGCGCGCATCAGCGTGAACGCCTCGTGGCCCGGCGTGTCGAGGAAGACGATGTTCCGGCCGTTGATCGCGACGTGATACGCGCCGATGTGCTGCGTGATGCCGCCCGCCTCACGTTCGGCGACGCGGGTCTCGCGGATGGCATCGAGCAGGCTCGTCTTGCCGTGATCGACGTGGCCCATCACCGTGACGACCGGCGCGCGGGCCACGACGTCCCCGGGCCGCGCCTCCTCGGTCTCCTGGAGGAGCTCCTCCTCGAAGCTGCGCATCTGAACGTCGGCACCGAACTCGCGCGCGATCATCGTGGCGGTGTCGGTGTCGAGCGTGGAGTTGATGGTCATCATCAGCCGCTTCATCAGCAGCTTGGCGAGGACGTCCTTGACGCGCACGTCGAGTTTGTCGGCCAGATCCTTGACTGTCATGCCTTCGGCCAGGGTAATCGTCCGGGTGACCGGCGGCGGCGCCGACGGCAGGGGCGGCGCCGCCGGACGCGCGGCATGATCGCGCCGCGGCCCCGATGGACGGGGGCCGGGTCGCATTGGCGGTCGCGGCAGACCCGACGGCCGCGGCGGCATCGGCGACCGCGGAGCGGCACCGGGCTGCGTCCGCACGGGTTGCGACGGCAACGGACGCGGACCGCCCGGTGTCGAGCGGGCGGGCGAGCCGGGATACGGTGGACGCGGGCCCGACGGACGCGCGGGCACCGGCGGCCGCGCGCCGGCCGATCCGGTCTGCGCCGCGACGCCGGTTCTCGGCCGCTCGGTCGACGGGACCGCCGGACGCTCCTGGCGCGGCGCGGCTGGACGATGGACGACGCGCGGCGGCGGCGACGTCGGCAGCGGCGGCGTCGGGGTGCTCGGGCGCTGTTCCTCGATGCGCAGCCGCAGCGTCGGCGGTACGAGACGTCCCTGCGGCTTGGCCGGTGCCTCCGAGGCGGGCGCGGTTGCACCGGGCGCCGGCGCCTGGGCCAGCCCGGGCGCCTCGACGGGCCCCGGCGGCGGCTCGACCGCCGCAGGCGGCGGCGCCGCTTCGGCGGCCGCGGCCGCCTCGGCCGGCGTCGTCTCGGCGACCATCGGCGGCAGTTCGGGGGCGGGCGCCGGGAGCTCCACCGCGGGGGGCATCTCGGGCTCGACCGTCGGTTCGGCCTCAGGTTCCGCGACCGGCGGCGCCTTGTGCGTCTTGACCAGGCGCGGCGGCGGCAGCACGGGCGCGGCGGGCTTCGGCGGCTCGGCGGCCTTCTTGCCGCCGCCCTTCTTGCCCTTGACGGCCGGCGCCTCGACGAAGATGTCGCCGTTCGGTAGCGCGATGTTGCGCTGGCGGGCGAGGCGCTCCACGAACTGGCGCGCCACGACCTCCTCGATCGTGCTCGAGGCGCTCTTCACCTCGATGCCGTGATCGCGCTTGAGCAGCGCGACGACTTCCTGGCTCGTGGTGCCGAGCAGTTCCGCGACCTTGTAAATCCGAACAGTTGACAAATCGTGACCTCGATGGAAATGGGTTAGGCGCGTTCAGTTGCTCATGACGGCTCCTGTGCGCCCGCAGCCGGCTCCGGCGGGGGCGCTGCGCTCTCGCCGCGCGCGGCGGCGAGTATCTTCTCGGCCGTCTTCTCTCCGATGCCCGGCAGTTCGGCCAGCTGCTCGACGCTCGCGCCGGCCACCGCCCCGACCGAGTCGAACCCGGCCTCGACGAGGCGCCGGGTGGTCTTCTCGCCGATGCCGGCGAGCGTGAAGGGGAGCGGTTCGTCGCCGGCCGGCTCGGCCGCCGGCAGATCGGCGGCCGCGACGTCATCGGAGATCTCGGCGGCGATCTCGCCGGCGTCGCCGCCGTCGGCCGGCATGTCGAGGGCGCCAAGCTGGGCCTCGACCTCACGGCGCTTCTCCTCCTCGCTCTTGATGTCGATGCGCCAGCCGGTCAGCTTCGCGGCCAGGCGGACGTTCTGCCCCTTCTTGCCGATGGCGAGCGAGAGCTGCCTGTCCTCGACGATCACTTCCATGACGCGGTCGCGGTCGTCGACGATCGACACGCGCTGGACCTTGGCGGGGCTCAGCGCGTTGGTGACGAAGGCGATCGGGTCTTCCGACCACTCGACGATGTCGATCTTCTCGCCGCGCAGCTCGCGGATGATCGACTGGACCCTGGTGCCCTTCATGCCGACGCAGGCGCCGACCGGATCCACATCGCGCTCGCGCGAGTAGACGGCCACCTTGGCGCGGTCTCCGGCCTCGCGCACTGCGCCGCGGATCATCACGGTGCCGTCGTAGACTTCGGGCACCTCCTGCTCGAAGAGCTTGATGAGCAGCGCCGGATCCGTGCGCGAGAGCACGATTTGCGGCCCCTTGGCGCTGCGATTGACGCCCTTGATCACGGTCCGGACGCGGTCGCCCGGCGTGTAGCTCTCGGCGCGCGACTGCTCCTTGCGCGGCAGGACCGCCTCGATGCGGCCGACTTCCAGGATGATGTCGCCGTTCTCGAAGCGCTTGACGGTGCCGCTCACCACCTCGCCGACGCGCTGGTTGTACTCGGTGAAGATGTTCTCGCGCTCGGCCTCGCGGACCTTCTGGAAGATGACCTGCTTGGCTGTCTGCGCGGCGATGCGCCCGAGCACCTCGGTCGGCTTGGGGAACTCCATCTCGTCGCCGATTTCGATGCTGTTGGCGACCTCGTCACCGTAGAGCTGCCGGTACATCTCGCGCGCCTCGGCGATCGCGATCTCGGTCGCCGGGCTCTCGACGTCCTGCACGACCTGCTTCAGCGCGAAGAGATCGACCTGACCGGTCTCCGTGTTGAACCGCGTCTTCAGGTTCTCGCCCGTCTTGTAGTACTTGCGCGACGCGGTCGCCACCGCTTCCTCGATGGCGCTGATGACGACATCCGGCTCGATCCCTTTTTCCTTGGCGAGCGCCTCGATCGTCTGCTGCAATGGATTCGACATAACTTACCGGGGGGACTTCGTCCCCGCCGGACCCCCCTTTCGCCGTCGCTCGCGGGGCCCCTTCGCCCCGCTCCGCTCCGGCGGGGCGCGCCGTTGGGCGCGCCTAGAACTCCACCTCGAGATTGGCCCGCGTGATCGCGCCGATCGGCACCCGGTGCGTCCGGCGATCCTCGGCCTCGATGAGCACGTGGGTGCCCTCGACGCCCCCGAGCCGCCCCTTCAAAAACGACTGGCCGTCGACCGCCTCGCGCATCACGAGCTTTGCGCGCCGGCCCGCGAAACGCCGGTAGTCGTCGGCCCCGCGCAACGGCCGGTCGAGCCCGGGCGACGAGACCTCGAGCGTATAGGCGGTCGGCACCAGATCCTCGACGTCGAGCAGCGCGCTGAGGTCGCGGCTGACCCGCGCGCAGTCCTCGATGCTCACACTGTCCTCGGCGGTGGCGGCCGGGCCGGGGCGGTCGAGCTGCACGCGGAGAACCATGCCGCCCGGCTCGCGCTTGTACTGCACGTCGAAGACGTCGAGGTCGTAGCCGGCCGCCACACGGCCGGCGATCGCCCGGACGCGGTCGACGAGGTCGGTGAACGGCATCCCTTAAACAGAAAAAGTGGGCGCACGCCCACTTCGGTCCTACAGCCAGGCTCCGAACACTTGATTATAGCACACGAAACGTGAGCGGCCGGGCGATGAGGTCGTAGTCGTGGGTGCCCACGATCTCCGCGTCGACGAAGGCACCGGGGGTCAGCAGCGAGGGATCGCATTCAGTGAAGTACACCGACGCGTCGATGTCGGGCGCATGGGTGCTCAACCGGCCCTTGACGACGAGCTCGTGCTCGCCGGCCGGGCCGTCGACCAGGACCCGGACCCGTTCGCCCACCCGCCCCTTCAGGCGCCTGCGGACGAGCTGTTGCTGCAGCCGCATGAGCCGCGATCGCCGTGCCCGCTTCTCGGGTCCCGTCACATCGTCGGTCAGGGCGAACGCTGCCGTCCCCTCCTCGTGCGAGTAGGTGAACACGCCGACGTGGTCGAAACGGTGGGCCTCGACGAAGGCGCACAGCTCGTCGACATCCGCGTCGGTTTCGCCGGGGAATCCCACGATGAAGGTCGTTCGAAGCGCGACGCCGTCGACGCGGGTCCGGATGCGGTCGAGGAGGCGGTCGTAGGCCTGCCGCGTGCCGGGGCGCTTCATCCGCCGGAGCACCGGATCGGACGCGTGCTGGAGCGGCAGGTCGATGTACTTGCAGACCTTCGGACACTCTGCCATCGCGTCGAGCGTCGCCTCGTCGATCGTCGTCGGATAGAGGTACAGCAGGCGGATCCACTCGAGGCCGTCGACCTGGTTCAGCTCCCGCAGCAGCCGCGCGAGGGCGCCGCGCTCGCCGCGGTCGATGCCGTAGAAGGTGGTGTCCTGCGAGATGAGGAGGAGCTCCTTCACCCCGCGGTCCGCCATCGCCCGCGCCTCGTCCACGATCGACGCGGACGGGCGGCTTCGATACGCGCCCCGCAGCTTCGGGATGATGCAGAAGGCGCACGTGTAGTCGCAGCCCTCGGCGATCTTGACGTACGCGTAGTGGCGCGGCGTGGCGAGCAGCCGCGGCGTGTCCGCGTCGTAGATGTAGGTCGGACGGGGGCTGGAGGCTGGAGGCTGGGGGCTGGGGGCTGGGGGCCGGGGGCGCCGGAAGAACTGCAATGGCGCCGCCTCAGTGCGAGGCCTCGGCCGAGCGTCCGCCTCGCCGTCGATCGCCTCGACGATGCCCGGTACCTCGCCCGTTCCCAGCACGGCGTCGATCTCGGGGATCTCGGCGCGCAGCTCGTCCCGGTACCGCTCCGCCAGGCAGCCGGTCACAATCAGGCGGGAGCACTGCCCGGTCTTCTTGTGCTGCGCCATCTCGAGGATGGCGTCGATCGATTCCTGCTTCGCCGAGTCGATGAAGGCACAGGTGTTCACGACGAGCACGTCGGCGGAGCCCGGGTCGCTCGTCAGTTCGTGTCCGGACGCGCGGGCGAGGCCCAGCATGACCTCGGAGTCCACGAGGTTCTTGGGGCACCCGAGGGAGATGAGGCCGATCTTCATAGGTCACAGTCGGAGGCTCGAGGCTCGAGGCTCGAGGCTCGAGGCTGGGGCCCCGAGCCCCCGAGCCCCGAGCCTCCAGCCTCTGTCACGGATACAGCCGATACAGCATGCGCGGGTACGGAATGGTCTCGCGCACGTGTTCCAGTTTACAGATCCAGGCCACCACGCGCTCGATGCCCATGCCGAACCCGCCGTGCGGCACCGTTCCGTAGCGGCGGAGGTCGAGATACCACTCGAACGCCTCCTGCGGCAGGTTGTGCTCCCTGATGCGGGCGAGCAGGAGATCCAGGTCCGCCACGCGCTCGCCCCCGCCGATGATCTCGCCGTAGCCTTCGGGGGCCAGCACGTCGACCCCGAGCGCCAGCTCGGGACGCACCGGATCGGGCTTCATGTAGAACGCCTTGACCGCCGCCGGATAGCGGTGGACCATCACCGGCCGGTCGTACGCGTCGGATACCGCCGTCTCGTCCGGGCCGCCGAAGTCGCCGCCCCATTCAATCGGGAGGCCCTTCGCCTGGAGCATCTTCACCGCCTCGTCGTACGAGATGCGCGGGAAGGGCTTCTGGACGCTCTCGAGCCTGGACGTGTCGCGCTCGAGGACCCTGAGCTCGCGGCCGCGGCGGTCCAGCACCCGGCTGATCACCGCGACGACGAGGTCTTCGGCGAGGTTCATCACGTCGTCGAGGTCGGCGTAGGCCATCTCCGGCTCGACCATCCAGAACTCGGTGAGGTGGCGGCGCGTCTTCGACTTCTCGGCGCGGAAGGTCGGACCGAAACAGTAGACGCGGCCGAGCGCCATGGCGTTGGCCTCGTTGTAGAGCTGTCCGCTCTGCGTCAGGTACGCCGTCTGCTCCTCGAAGTACTGCGCCGGGAAGAGGGTCGTCGTCCCTTCGCAGGCGGCCGGGGTGAAGATGGGCGTGTCGGCCAGGATGAACCCGCGGCCGTTGAAGAAGTCGCGGACCGCGTTGATCACCTCGTGGCGCACGCGGAGGATCGCCTGCTGGCGCTCGCTGCGAATCCAGAGGTGGCGCCGGTCGAGCAGGTAGTCGACGCCGTGCTCTTTGGGGGTGATGGGGTAGTCGTGCGACTCGCCGACGACGTCGAGCGTCTGCACGTCGATCTCGTAGCCGCTCGGCGCGCGCTTGTCGGCCCGGACCGTGCCGGTGACGACGATCGAGGTCTCCTGGCCGAGATGATCGGCGGCCGCAAACAGCGCATCGCCGACGGCCGCCTTGGACATGACCGCCTGGATGAAGCCGGTGCCGTCGCGGACGATCAGGAAGTGGATCTTGCCGCTCGAACGCCGATTGTGGAGCCACCCCTTCAGGGTGACCTCCTGCCCCTCGTAGCGGCCGAGGTCTTCGATGTACACGCGCATGGGCTGATCGCCTGTCGTCAATTCCGTTCCTCTCCGGTCACGACGCGAGCAGCCGGTCGATGCGCTCGCGCGCCGTCTGCGCCTTCTTCAGCGTATCTTTGGCCGCTCCCCGGGCCGCGATCTCGAACACCAGCGTGCCGTCGTATCCGACCTTCTGCACGGCGGTCATGGCGGCGGGCCAGTCGATGGTGCCGTCGAAGGGCACGAGGTGGTCGTCGGCGCGGCCGCCGTTGTCGTGCACGTGCGTCGCGATCAGATGCTCCGAGACCGTCTCCACCGCGTCCACCAGATCGCCGTCGAGGTGGGCATGGCCGAAGTCGAGGCAGATGCCGACCACCCGGCTGTCGAGGTCGTGCTCGACGAAGTGCACGAGCGACCCGGCGCGCGACAGCTCGTTTGGCAGAACCTCGACGGCCACCTTCACCCCGAGCGGCTCGGCCATCGCGGCGAGCGCATCGATGCTGCGCCGCGCGGCGTCGCGGCTGTTCTCGCCGGGGCCGGGCATCTGGCTCCGCGGGATGCCCAGGTGCGCGATCAGCGCACCGATCGGAATACGCCGGGCGACGTGCAGGGCCAGTTCGGCTTCCGCCAGCGCCCGGGCCCGCACGGCGGCGTCGCTCGAGGCCAGCGAGAGCACCGTGCCCCATCGGCCGCCCACGAAGCTCTCGTTCACGGGCGCGTGGACGCTGGACAGCTCGAGCCCGGCCTCGCCGAGCCACTGCTGCAGGTCGGCAATCGTCCCCGGGTTGTGATAGTCGAAGTGCGTGCGCGTGGCGAAGAGCTCGATCGCCGTGAACCCCGCGCCGGCGATCTCGATCAGGTGCTCGCGCGTCAGCCGCTGCCCGTGGAACAGGTGCGTCGAAAGACCAAATCGCAACACTTCATTCTATTGCAGAGAGAGGGTACGGCGGTTGCCCGGGAACCTCTCACCCTCTCGAGAACTCGCTCGGCGCTATCCCAGCTCCTCGAGATGGCGGGCGAGCAGGCGTCTGAGCCGGCCGAAGCGTGGGTATCGCTCGAGGTTCACGCGCGCGCAGCGGAGCGTTCGCGGCATGTACTGGATGTAGACCGGGTTGCGGCGCGTCGTCGTCTGGTAGCCGAAGGTCCCGAGCGCCTTCAGGTTCCGCTGCAGCGCCATCAGATCGAAGCGGCGGCGGAACGACTCGACCTCGCCCGCCCGGCCGCCCAGTGCGAGGAAGTAGGCAATCAGCTCGTCCACGTCGCCTTCGCTGATGTCGACGTACGAGTCGCGCAGCAGCGACGCCAGGTCGTAGGTGTCGGGGCCGAGCCGCGCGTCCTGGAAGTCGATGATGTACAGCCGCCCCCGATGCAGCATCAGGTTCCGGCTGTGGTAGTCGCGGTGGCAGAGCACGCGCGGCTCCGAGGCGAGCTCGCCCGCGATCGCGGCCCATTCCCCGGACAGCGCCGCACGCTCCCCGGCCGGCAGCACGATGCCACGATAGCCCTCCACGAAATGGCGCACGAAGAACTGGAGCTCCCACGTGAGCTTCTCGACGTCGAACGCGACGCGATACGGCACATACCGATCCGACGCCAGTTCCCGGCCGCGCCGCTGCAGCTGATCGAGGAGCGCGACGGCCTGCCGGTACAGCGCGGCATGCTCGACCCGTGTGGCAGCGCCCAGGTGCGCCTGCAGCGTCACGTCTCCAAGATCCTCGAGCGCGAGTATGCCGAGCTCGTCGGAGTGGCCGACGACCGCCGGCACGGGCAGCGGCACCGATTCGAGGAGCTCGGCGACGTTGGCGAACGGCAGCGATGCGAACTCGAACGGGCCGGCGTGCAGGGCCAGGACGACCGAGCGGCCGTCCTGCCCGATGACGCGGAAGTAGCGACGGTCGGACGCGTCGCCGGTCAGCGGCACGACGCGGGCGCTCTCGCCCGCCAGATCGTGCTCGCCGAGGAAGCGGTCGATGCGCGTGCGGAGGGCGTCGGCGTCGGGGGGCTGCTGGTCGGCCATGCTCGTCGGGGCGAATCGAACCTCAGTCGGTCAGCGGCGTCGCGTCGATCTGGCCGTCGCGATTCACCAGGATCGCCCGGCGGTAGGCCGCGCCCGGCGGCACCCGCACGCCGTCGGTGACGATGCAGTCTTCGAGGGTGCTGCCGGCGCCGATCTCCACATCGTCCCACACAATCGTCCGGATGAGGCGCGCCGACGGATCGGCGCGCAGCCGCGCCCCGGAAATCGTCAAGTCCCCGCCCGCGAGCGCCCGCGACGTCCGCACGTAGTCGCCTGGCGTGCCGATGTCCCAGAAGCGCGCTCGTGTCACGACACCGCGCACCGATCCGCGGCGTTCGGCCAGAAGACGGTCGTACAGCCCGCCGACGGTGCTCGCCGGCCTGTCGGGCGGCAGGCGTTCGAACGCCTCGCTGCGCACGACCTGGATCCCGATGAAGTGATACGAGCCCTCGGCCTCCGGTCCGCGCCTGGCGAACCCCGTCACCCGACCGTCGTCGTCGAGGCGAACGCCCCCGTAGTGCAGCGGCTCCGTGTTGGGCACGAGGGCCAGCGTCACGAGAGCCCCCGCGGCATCGTGGGCCGCCGCCAGCGCGCGCACGTCGACGTCCGCCAGAGTGTCTCCGTTCAGCAGGAAGAAGCTCGGCGCGTCGATGATCGACAGGGCGCGCCGTGGGCCGCCGGCGCTGCCGAGGATGATCGGCTGTTCCCATGAATAGCGTACCCGCGCCGAGAGGTCGCTGCCGTCACCGACCACGGCGGTCACTGTCTCCGGCCGGTGATGCAGGTTGATCACGATGTCGGCGACGCCGGACGCGACGAGGCGGGCGATGATGCGGCGGACCAGCGGCTGACCGGCGACAGGGACCGCTGGCTTCGCGCGCACGGCGGTCAGCGGCTGGAGCCGCGTGCCGAGCCCGGCCGCGAGCACGAGCGCGCGGGTCGGGACGGCGCTCACTCGTCGGCGAACAGCATGTCGGCGGCCGGCACGCCCTGCGCCTGGCAGTGCTGCAGGTAGAGGCTGCGATAGGAATCGAGCAGGTAATCGGCCGGCGTGCGTCCGAGCGCCAGGGTCATCGCCGTGATGGCGTCGGCGCCTCCCTCGACCTCGACGAACGTGCCGACCGGCGTCTCGTCCACGGCGACGACGAGGTCGTCGGCAGCAAACTCCTCGCGGTACTTCTGGTAGCGGAACCAGACGTGAAAACCGAGCTCCTCGAGCACGCGCAGGAGGATCAGGCCGTCGGCGGCGATCGTCTCGAGCTCCTCGCGGACCTTCATCTTCGAAGACTGCACCGGCCCCTTGAACGTGATGACGCTCTTGCCCGAGTCCATGCGCACGCGCAGGACCGACCGGCGGCGCCGGAGCATCTCGTCGGTCGTGTCGAGGAGGCAGTCTTCCTGCAGTCGACGGCCGCGGACCGGTGCCGCGCCGGCAGCCAGCACGGCGGCGCGGGCCTGCTCGGGGCTGTCGAAGCGCAGCTTCACTTCGCGTTCGAGCATCGTAGCCATGTGAGCACCATTTAATCGCCGGGGCTGCCAAATTACAAACCAATTGTCCGGCCGGGTGCTGCCGAGCCGGCGAGCCGAGCCGCCAGCGCCCTGGCGAAGACGTACATCGTGAAGCACTCGAGCGCGAAGGGCGGAAACCCGAGATAGCCGGGCAGCGGCATCTCGAAGATCTTGACCTGTGCCATGATCGGCACGGTGTAGTGCCACTTGGCGGTCGACCAGTAGTTCCAGAACTCCCACAGGATCCCGCACACCAATCCCGCCATCGCCAGATTCCAGAACCGCTCGTAGTGCCCGTGCGCGAAGTCTGCAGCCAGCGATTCGGCGCCGAGCCATGCGTTGAGCGGGTCGAGCAGGAGGATGAAGCCGAGCCAGACGGGCGCCGCAAGATACCGGGCGGTCCCGGCGGGGACAAGGAAGGGAGACGCGAGCATGATCCCTCCCAGCAGGATCGAAACAGCGGAGCGGGCGCGTGCGGGTTCGCGAACGGGTCGGGCGGCTGGCGCCGCTCCTGGGCGGCCTGCAAGCGCCGCTCGGCCCCGAACCGCCGCAACCAGCTCCGCGGCTTCGAAAATGGCCGGCCAGATCGTGGCGAACGCCCATGCGTACCCGAAGAGGCGTACGGGGCGACTGGCGGGCAGCCCGACGTAGTGCCAGTTGCGAATGAACCGGTTGTAGAGCTCGAAGACGAGCCACAGCGGAATCGACGCGAGCGCGAGCGCGGCGAACTCGCGCGGCGACGAGGTCAGCCACGAGGTGCCCCGCCGCCCCAGAACGATTCCGTCGGCGAAGAGGATGAAGCCCGTCCAGCAGATCGGGGTGTTCCACTGGCCGACGATCCCCACGCCCGCCAGCGTGGCCGCTTCGCTGGCGACCATGATCGCCAGCCCGACGAAGATGCGGGCCGGGCCCGATGCGGCCGCTCCTCGTCGGTGGGGCGCGTCGGCTCCCGCCATCGTCTTCAGGTCACCCGTATCCGGAAGGAGCAGCCGCGAAGGGCCGGATGGCCGACGCCCTTGCCGAGCAGCAGGACCTTGTGCGTGCTGCCCAGACCGCCCGGCATGAGCAGCGTCTTGAGCGCCAGCCGCTGCTTCAGCGTCTCGACGCCGCCGTCGATGCGCGCCATCTCCTCGGCGCCGAGGCCGAGGAGAAAGTAGGTCTGATCGAGGAATCCGAGCGTCTCCATGCCGGCGGCCGCGGCGGTTGCGCGCACGGTCGTGAAATCGACGTGCGCGGTGATGTCCTGTTCGCCGGGCCGTTCGAGCCACGGCGGCGTCCGGTCGGACGGCCCTTCCGAGCGATGCCGCGAAAACGTCGTCAGCGTGCCGGACGCATGACGGGCGTTGTAGAGATCCACCGCCTCGTGGCCGTAGTCGATCAGGATCATGAACCCCCGGGTCAGCCGGCGCGCCGCGTCGCGGATCCACTCGACCGCGGCGAGGTTGATCTCGGCGCGCCATCCCGGCTCGAGGTCGACGTCGAGGCGATCGAGATACTCGGCGAGGGCGGGGGTGGAGAGCGGGCCCTCGACCGTGGTCAAGGCCGGTTCGGCGTCCACACGCGCCGAACGCGAGACTCCACCCGGCGCGACGACGACGAACACCTCCCGGAGGCCGTCTTCGCGCATGACCACCTGGTGCACCGGCAGCGCGTCGAGCAGCTCGTTGGCGACAAGCACGCCTTCGAACGACTCGGGAAGGGAGTCGCTCGTCGTTTCGAGCCGTTCGACGAGGTCACCGAGCATCGATTCCTGGGCCGTGCGCGCGACGGGGCTCTTGTCCACGAGACGGACGCCCATCCGGGCATAGAGCGAGGGATCGCGCCGGCGGGCGGCTCCCAGGATGTCGGCGCTCAGGCGGCCGTTGCCGGCCCCCGCCTCGACGAGCAGGGCGGTCGGGCCCCCCCTGCCGGGCCGCGCCGGTTTGGCAGCCAGGATCTCGAACATCTCGGCGATCTGCATTTCGAGCAGCTCGCCGAAGACCGGACCGACATCGACGCTGGTGAAGAAGTCACCCGCGCGTCCGGAGCGCCGGGCGGCGCGGGCGTAGTAGCCGAACCGTCGATCGTTGAGGGTGAGCTCCATGAACGCGGCCACCGTCAACGGTTCGCGCTCGCGGATCACGTCGAGAAATGTACTCACACTGAGGGGTGGCCGGGTTCCCGGGGTGCAGCGGGTTCTGGTGCCGACGGTTCCGGGTGCCGGCCCGCGTTCCTACGTCGTGGTTTCCGGTGCAGGGTCCCAGGCGCCAGGGAACCCTGCACCCTGGTGTTCTACTCCTTCTTGACCGCGACGAACACCTGCTGGTCGCCGCGCCAGACGAGGAGCTGGGCGATGTGGCCGGTGGCGATCTTCTTCAGCTCGCCGGCCGCTTCCGAGGCCGTGGACACCGAGTTGTGGTTCACCGACAGGATGACGTCCCCGCGGCGCAGGAGCGCGGCCGACGGCCCGTCGGGATCCACGTCGGTCACGAGCGCGCCGGTCTGGCCGGAGGGGAGATTCAGCTGTCGCGCCACGTTCGGCGTGAGGTTGCCGAGCGTGAGGCCGAAGCCGCCGCTGCCCTGCTCCTGCTGTTCGTCGGGCGCCTGGCCGCGATCGCCGCGCTGGGCTTCCTGCTCGGCCTGCAGATCGAGCTCCTCGACGGTGACGTTGAGCGTTTTCTCCTGCTTGTTGCGCATGATCTTCACCGGGACGGTGGAGCCCGGCTTGGTCGCCACCACGAGCTTGATCAGCTCTTCGCGGTTGGGAATCGGGTGGCCGTTGTATTCGACGATGACGTCGCCCGGCTCGAGCCCGGCCTTGGCCGCGGCGCCGCCCGCCGTGACCGTGGCGACGAGCGCGCCGCGCCGCGCGCTGAGGCCGAAGTCCTCGTAGCCCTCGCGCGGGACGACGGCGACGGCCACGCCGATCTTGCCGCGGATCACCTTGCCCTGCCGCAGCTGCGGCAGCAGCTCGCGCACCGTGTTGATCGGCACGGCGAAGCCGATCCCGATGTTCCCTTCCGTCCGCGAGTTGCTGACGATGGCCGTGTTGATGCCGATGACCTCGCCCCGCACGTTCAGGAGCGGGCCGCCCGAGTTGCCCGGGTTGATCGCGGCGTCGGTCTGCAGCATGTCGTTCGTGCGCCCGTCGCTGACCGGGAACGGCCGCTTGGTGGCGCTGAGGACACCGACGGTGACCGTATAGCTGAAGCCGAACGGGTTGCCGATGGCCATCACCCAGTCGCCGGGGCCCATCTGGGCGGAGTCGCCGAACTTCACTTCCGGCAACGGATGCGACGGCATGTCGACGAGCTCGATGAGCGCGCTGTCGGTGAGCTCGTCGCGCCCGATCAGCTTCGCTTTGTAGGTCTGATCCGATTCCTCGCCGTAGAGCGAGACCTCGATCTTCTCCGCGTTCTCGACCACGTGGTTGTTGGTGAGGATGAGCGCGTCCTTCGCGCTGATGACGAACCCCGTGCCGGCGGCGACCGTAGTCGGCGCCCGTCGGCTTCCCTTGCCGCCCTGGTCGTCGCTGCCGCCGCCGGGCTGGCCGAAGAAGCGGTGGAAGAAGTCGTCGGGCGCCCCGCCGCCCCCGAAGAAGTCGGTGAGGTCGGACTTCGCCTTCATCTCGGTGCGGATGTTGACGACGGCCGGCGTCGCGCTCTTCGCGATGTTGCGGAACGTCTGCGCGTCGAGCGCGCCGGCGATCGGCGCGCTGTTGGCGGGCGGGAGGGCCATCGTCTGGGCCGAGGACGCCGGCGTCAGATCGAGCCGCGAGGCGATCACCATGCCGACCGCCAGCGAAGCGACGGCCACGAGCAGAGTGTAGAACAACGTGGTCTTGCGGGTGGACATCGAGCCTCCTAAACCAATGCCAGTATCTCGCGCTGCAGCGGCCCGGTCACCGCCGCGTCATCCTTCTGCACAATCATGTTGATTTCCGTCCGGACGCCGAAATCGTCGAAGTAGACGCCCGGCTCGATCGTGAAGCCGGTGCCGGCGAGCAGTCGTCGGTCGTCGTGCGTCTCGTAGTCGTCCATGTTGACGCCGTTGCCGTGAACCGTCTCGCCGAGGCTGTGTCCCGTGCGGTGGAGGATGCGATCGCTGTAGCCGGCCTCGTCGATGACCGACGCGGCTGCGCGGTCCACTTCCCAGCCGTGCAGCGCGCGTCCGGCCTTCGCCGCCGTCCGCACGAGCGACACGGCCGCGTCGCGGGCGTCGCGGATGGCCTCGAAGGCGCGTTCGTACGGCTCGGGCACGCGCCGGCCCGTGAAGCCCATCCACGTGATGTCCGCAAACACCGCGCCGGGGCGATCCAGCTTGCCCCAGAGGTCGAGCAGGACGAGATCGTCGCGCCCGATCGGCCGGCTGGACGTCGACGTCGGGAGGTAATGCGGATTGCCGGCGTTCGGCCCGATCGAGACGTTCGGATCCGAATCGGTCACCAGGCCCTCGTCGCGGAACCAGCCGGCCATGAGCTGCTGGATGTCGTATTCGGTCGTGGCGACGCCGTCCGAGACCCGGCGGGCGATGGCGTCGAATGCGCGATCCTTCACGCGGTACAGGCGCTCGGAGGCGTCCCGGTGCGTGGCGATGGTCGCCTGGTCCCAGACCGCAACGAAACGCTGCACCAGATCGCCCGACGACACGACCTCCGCCCCGGTCTGCCGGACGAGCTCGATCGTGCCGGCGTCCACGCGACTGACGTAGGGGATGGCATTCAGCGGCGAATACTCCATCGCGACGCGCCGCAGCCCGCCGACCAGCCACGCCACGCCCGACTCGAGCTGCTCGCGGCGCGCGTACAGGCGCGTCTCCCCAGGCAGGTGCGCCAGCGAGGCCCGCTCGATGGCGTGCACCAGCGCGCGCGGCGCGCCGTCGGCGGGCACCATGTAGTACCACCGCCGCGTGGCCAGGTGTCCGCCCTGGCGCCCGATGGCCGTCATCTCGGCCGCGATCGGGTTGAGGCCGCGAAAGTCGTACAACAGCCATCCGTCGAGCCCGTCCGTCCTCAACGCCGCCTGTACAGCCGCAATATCCATTCCGTCAAGTATAGCGTGCTCAGCGTTTTCTGACGGGTTTGACGGCGCTGGCCGCCAAACGGCCGGCCGGACCTATAATCGAGCCATCGCCTGAGTGCCAGCGCCCCTTCGTCGCCCAGGAGCGATGTCCGTGAGTGTGAACCGATGAACCGACCTGCGCGCATCGCAGCCGTGGCCGTGCTGCTGGCCGGAGCCGGCCTGGCGGCCGCCCCTCAGACCCCCGCCCCCCAGCCGCAGACGCCCACCTTCAAGCTGGAAGTCAACTACGTCGAGGTCGACGTGCTGGTGACCGATCAGCAGGGGAATTTCGTCCACGACCTCACCAAGAACGACTTCCAGGTCTCCGAGGACGGCAAGCCGCAGACGATCGCGACCTTCTCGGTCGTGAACCTTCCGGTCGAGCGCGCCGAGCGGCCGCTCGGCGCCGCGCAGCCGGTCGAGCCCGACGTCCGGAGCAACGAGCGTCCGTTCAACGGCCGCGTGTACGTGATGGTGATCGACGATCTGCATACGCTGTTCGGCCGGACAGACCGCGTGAAACGGGCCGCCCGACAGTTCATCGAGCAGCATCTCGGTGCGAACGACCTGATGGCCGTCGTCCACACCGCTGGTGCGACCGACGCGAGTCAGGAATTCACCAGCAACAAGCGGCTGCTGCTCGCCGCCGTCGACCGGACGGACGGCCGCAAGCTCCGCTCCGCGACGCTCTCGAGGACCGAGGAGTACTTCAACAGGCAGGGCACCCCCGCGGCGAGCGACCCGCTCAACGATCCGGACGACGCCGAGCGCGGCTACAACGCGCGGTCGACACTCCAGACGCTCAGGAACGTCGCCGACTGGTTCGGCAGCGTCCGCGGGCGCCGCAAGTCGATCCTGTTCGTGAGCGAGGGGATCGACTATGACATCACGGACGTGTTCAACAACCCGCACGCGTCGAGCGTCATCGACGAGTCGCGCGACGTCATCGCCGCCGCCACCCGCTCCGACGTCAGCATCTTCGGCATCGATCCCCGCGGCCTCACGAGCCTGAGCGACGAGGACATCCAGGTCCAGCAGTACCCCGACGACACCTCGCTCGGGATCTCGTCCAACTCGCTGCAGAACGAGGTGCGGCTCTCCCAGGACAGCCTCCGCGCGCTGTCGGACGAGACGGGCGGCTTCGCGACCGTCAACCGCAACGACTTCCGCACCGCGTACGATCGGATCGTCCGGGACAACAGCTGCGTACTACGTGCTCGCGTACTACCCGCCGAGCGACAAGCGCGACGGCAAGTACCACAAGATCGACGTGCGCGTCTCGCGCTCCGGGCTCGTCGTCCGTGCCCGCAAGGGATACGCCACGCCGAAAAGGAAGGGAGCCTCCCCGGCGACGGCCGCCGGCAGCACGGCCTCCGCGGAGCTGCGCGAGGCGATGAACAGCCCGCTGCCGGTCAGCGGCCTGACCCTGCGGGTGTTCGCGGCGCCGTTCAAGGGCGTCGCCCCCAACGCCTCCGTGCTGCTCGGCGCCGAGCTTCGCGGCCGCGACCTGAAGCTGACGCCCAGCGACAACGTGGAGCTGTCGTACGTGGCGATCGACGCGGAGGGCAAGACCCGCGGTGGCAACACCGACACGTTGACGATGAACCTCCGGCCCGAGACCAAGGCGCGGGTCGAGCAGGGCGGCATCCGGCTGCTCAGCCGTCTCAACCTGCCGCCGGGCCGCTACCAGCTCCGCGTCGCTGCGCGCGACGCGGCTGGCGGGACGATCGGCGCGGTCCACTACGACCTCGAGGTGCCCGATTTCGCGAAGGCCGACCTGTCGATGAGCGGGCTCGTGCTCACCTCGCCGAGCGCGGCCGCGCAGCCGACCGCGCGCCCCGACGAGCAGCTGCGCGGCCTGCTGCCCGGGCCCCCCGCGGCCGGGCGGACGTTCCCCGCGAGTGACGAGATCGTCACGTTCGCCGAGGTGTACGACAACCAGGGTGCCGCGCCGCACAAGGTGGACATCCGCACCACCGTCACGGCCGACGATGGCCGCGTCGTCTTCAAGAGCGACGAGGAGCGGGCTTCGAGCGAGCTGGGCGGCCAGCGCGGAGGCTACGGGACGTCGACCCGGATTCCGCTCAAGGATTTCGCGGCCGGGGTCTATGTGCTGAAAGTGGAGGCACAGTCGCGGCTCGGCAAGGGCGCGACCGCGAGCCGGGAGGCGCAGTTCACGGTCGAAGGCGGCCGATGAGGGGCGGAGCCGCCGTCCTGGCCGCCGCTGTGCTCGGCCTGGCGCTGACGGGGCTGCACATGCAGACGATCGACAAGGGCGCGGCGAGCGACATCGACGAGGCGCGTCAGGCGGTCGCACGCACGTCTGGCGAGTGGGCGCGTCTGTGGAAGGAACATGCGGGGGATCGCGCCCGGCCCGCGATCGACTTCGGGCGCGACATGGTCGTGGCCGTCTTCCTCGGCACCCGCCCGACGGCCGGCTACGGCGTCGAGGTCGTCGACGCCGCCCAGGACGGCGGCGGGATCGTCGTGCGGTACCGTGAAACCCGCCCCCAGCCGGGGATGATGACGGCGCAGGTCCTCACGTCGCCCTACGTCATCGTGGCGATCACGAAGGCGCCGGGCGACGTGCGGTTCGAGACGGTCGAGTAGGGACGCCCGCGGCTACTTCTTCTTCTTGTCGGACGCCTTCTTCGGGTCCGGCTCCTCACCCGTGAAGGTCTTGACCTTCTTCGGCTTCACGGTCCCGTTGACGTGCGAGAAGTTCCAGTTGTTCTGGGCCATCTTCGGGTTGTACGGGGTCGAGATGGTCAGCGTCTGGACTTCCCCCGGCTGCAGCAGGCCGTTGATCATGCCCTTGCCGCCGGCCACGGTGTTGCCTTCCTTGTCGTACCAGGTCTCGTCGACGGTCAGCCGCGCGATCGGCGCGTCCATCATGTTCTTGACATCGATGCGCGTGACGACCATGTCCTTCTCGCGCTTGGTG
This sequence comes from uncultured Acidobacteriota bacterium, assembly GCA_963840225.1. Lineage (GTDB taxonomy): Bacteria > Acidobacteriota > Vicinamibacteria > Vicinamibacterales > CAVVIG01 > JBLMXQ01. The sequence continues at coordinate 485,750 of CAWIYH010000001.1, read as the reverse complement.
ACCGGCTGCTTGATCTCGACGTCGGCCTGGCCCCGGAAGGGCGGCGTGAACTTCTTGCCGGCCAGAATCGGCTTCAGGTCCGGCGCCTGAGGTTGCTGGGCCGAGGCGGCACCGGCGAGCAGGCTGGCGCCGAGAATCGCCGCTCCAGCGAAACGCGCGCACTTCATAGGGTCCTCCCGAGGAATGGACGAGCTCGTAAGTAAAGCGATTACTGGAATTATACGCGAACCGGCGAGCCGGCTACATCTCCCCGTTCCAGTCCTCCGGCTCGGGGTTCACCGAGCGGAAGATCTCCATGTGCCACTTGCCCCCGCCCCACGGCTCGATGACTTCGGCCGCGATGACGTCCACGAGCAGCTCGGAGAAGATCCGGCCTTCCGGGTCGCCCTCGAGGTGGTATGCCGCCTCGTCCCACCCGAAATTCGGATAGAGCACGAGCGTCAGAAACAGGTCGTACCCGTCGTCAACGACGAGCAGCTGTCCGCACGGGCGCTTCAGCGTGGAGTGGTAGATCAGGTACTTCTCCGCGCTGTGCGCGCGGATGTACCGCTTGAGCGCGAACTCGCGCGCGACGATCTCCTCGACGGCGATCTTCTTGTCCCAGCAGTCGCGGCAGTACTTCTCCTCGCCGCGCGGTTCCGATACCTCCTTGGCACCGCACAGCGCGCACCGCGACTTGACGACCGACTTGCGTGGCATAACACTCAAGTCTAGCACCATGGACCGACCCACGCACGCCGGCCTCGGCCATCTCGCGCTCAACGTGCACGACCTCGAGGCCATGACCCGCTTCTACGTCGACCTGCTCGGATTCGCCGTGGTGTGGGCGCCCGACGCCGACAACGTGTATCTGTCGTCGGGCCGCGACAACCTCGCCCTCCACCGGGTGGCGGAGGGTCGCGAGGCGATCCACGCACGCGAGGCCTTCGCGCCGGAGACCCCCGGGCGGGAGGCCGCGGCCGCGCGCTCCTCGCCGCTCGATCATCTCGGGATTCTCGTGGAGGCTGGCGACGACGTCGATCGATGGGCCGCGTTTCTCGAGAGCCGCGGGGTGACGCTCGCCGCGCGACCGCGCACGCACCGGGACGGCTCGCGTTCGTGCTACCTGTCGGACCCGGAAGGCAACAGGATCCAGATTCTGAAACTGGGCATCAACGATTAACGAGGGGCATGGACGGTTCAGCCCTGCCGCCCGACGGTCCGGCGCTCGATGGCCGGGGCGTACATCTCCTCGACGTACTGCTTGACCATGCGCCGCGCCGCGAAGCGCGGCGCCACGGAACGGATCGCCTCCTTGACGATGGCGATCCACCGGCGGGGAACGCCGTCTTCGTCGCGGTCGTAGAACGCGGGGACGACCGCCTCTTCGAGCAGCCGGTAGAGCGCGTCGGCGTCGGCGGCGTCGACCGCCTCGGCATCATCGATGGACAGGCCGCCGTCGATCAGCCAGCCGTTCGCGCCGTTGTATCCCTCGGCCCACCATCCGTCGGCCAGGCTCAGATGCGGCACGCCGTTGAGCGCGGCCTTCATGCCGCTCGTGCCGCTCGCTTCGTTCGGCTTGCGCGGGTTGTTGAGCCATGCGTCGCAGCCCTGCGCCATGTAGTGCGCGACGTGCAGATCGTAGTCGTCGACGAACGCGATGCGTCCGGCGAAGAGCGGATCGAGCGCCCGCCGGTAGACGCGCTGCAGGAGGTGGTGGCCCGGATCGTCGGCCGGATGCGCCTTGCCGGCGAAGATGATCTGCAACGGCCGTCCGGGAGCGTTCAGGATGCGCGCCAGCCGCTCGGGGTCACGGAAGATGAGCTCGGCGCGCTTGTAGGCGGTGAATCGCCGCGCGAAGCCGAGCGTCAGCGCCTCGGGCTCGAGGAGCGTCCCGGCGGCCACCACCCGCGGAATGCCGACGCGGTCCTCGGTCCAGCGCTGCCGGGCGCGCTCGCGGATGAACGTGAACAGGTACTGGCGCAGCCGCCGCCGGACCTCCCAGAGCTCGCCGTCGGGGACCGCCAGGATCCCGTCCCAGAGGGCCGGGTCGTCCTGCCGGTCGAGCCAGTCGGCGCCCAGGTACTTGACGAACACGTCGTTGATGTCGGCGGCAATCCAGGTGGGGATGTGCACGCCGTTGGTGATCGCGCGGATCGGGTGCTCCTCGCCGCCGGGCCACACCGACCCCCACATCTCGCGCGTGACGCGGCCATGGACCTGGCTGACGGCGTTGACTTCGCCGGCCGATCGGAGCGCGAGCGCCGTCATGTTGAACAGCGGGCCGCTGCCGTTGTCGTGGGCGCCGAGGGCGAGGAACCGATCGCGGTGCGAGCCGAGCGTCCCCCAGCAGCCGGCGAGGTGCTTCTCGACGAGATGGAACGGGAACGCGTCGTGCCCCGCCGGCACCGGCGTGTGCGTCGTGAAGACCGTCGTCCGCCGGATTTCCTCGAGTGCGTCGTCGAAGCTGGAGCCGGTCTCGATCAGGTCCCGAATCCGCTGGAGAACCACGAAGCCCGCGTGCCCCTCGTTCAGGTGGAAGACCGCCGGATCGGACCCGAGAGTCTTCAGCGCGCGGACCCCGCCGATGCCGAGGATGATCTCCTGCTGCACGCGGGTTTCGCGGTCGCCGCCGTACAGCCGCGCCGAGAGCTCCCGATCCCAGGGCGCGTTTTCCTCGAGATCGGTGTCGAGCAGATACAGCTTCGCGCGGCCGATGCGCACGCGCCAGACCGCGACCAGGACCGACCGGTCGCCCAGCGGCACGGCCGTGATGCACGGCTTGCCGTCGGCGGTGGTCGCCTGCTCGATCGGCGCGTCGGCCCAGTTCAGGCGCTCGTAGCTCTCTTCCTGCCAGCCTTCGGCCGAGATCTGCTGGTGGAAGTAGCCCTGGGGATACATGAACCCCACGCCGATGAGCGGCACGCCCAGGTCGCTGGCCTCCTTGCAGTGATCGCCGGCGAGGACGCCGAGGCCGCCGGCGTAGATCGCCAGCGACTGGTGCAGCGCGAACTCCGCCGAGAAGTAGGCGATCGACTGTCCCGTGAGCGCCGGGTACCGCCGCGACCACCACGTATTGTGCGCCGTCCGCGCGGCGTCGAGCGCCGCGATGGCGGCGTCGTACCGCTCGAGGAACGCATGATCGCCCGCCACGCGCTCGAGGACGGTGCGCGGCACCATCCACATCATGCGCACCGGATTGTGGGCCGTCGCGCGCCAGAGCATGTAGTCGAGGGCGCGGAAGACGCGGCGGCCTTCGGCGTTCCAGCTCCACCAGAGATCGACGGCGAGTTCGTCGAGGCGGGCGATTCGTTCGGGCAGCGGCGGAAGACCGGAGTATCTCTTCATCTCTGCTGGGCTCGGAAGGGGAGAACGGATCAGGGCTCGAGGTCAGGGTGGAGGCGGGCAGGCGCCGATGATCGACGCGAACCTGGCCAGGTCGATGTTCCCGCCGGACACGACCGCGACGACCTTGCCCGTGCCGGCCCGGCCCCTGACGGCGGCCGCGATGGCGCAGCCGGCTGCGCCCTCCGCGATGACGCGGGCGCGCTCGGCGACCAGCCGCATGCCGCGCGCAACCTCGTCGAGCGACACGACGATCGAGCCGTCGAGCGCGGCGAGCAGCGGCCACATCGTCGGCAGCACGGATTTGCCGCCGGCGCCGTCGACAAACGACGCCGTCCAGCCCTCGAACGCCTGCGGGCGGCCCGCCGCGAGCGACCGATCGAGCGGGGCCGCCGTCTCCGGCTCCGCGGCGAAGATCTTCGTCTGCGGCCGAAGCGGCCGGACCGCCGCGGCAATCCCCGACAGCAGCCCGCCGCCGCCCAGCGGCGCGACGATCGCGTCGACGTCGGGCAGGTCCTCCAGGATCTCGAGGCCGGCCGTCGCGTTGCCCGCGATGAAGCGGTCGTCATCGAAGGGATGGACGAAGTAGCCGGTCATCCGATCCGACTGGCGCGTCTCGGCCGTCCGCCAGCATTCGTCGTAGCTCGTGCGAACGATTGAGGCGCCGAGCCGCTCGATGGCCCGCAGCTTGGTGTCGGGCGTCGTGTCCATGGTCATGACCGAACAGCGCGCCCCGACCTTCCGTGCCGCCAGCGCGACGCCCTGCGCGGCGTTGCCGGCGCTGACGGTCCACACACCGTCCCGGAGTTCGTCGGGCGTGAGCTGCCGGACGACGTTGTACGCGCCCCGGATCTTGAATGACGCGATCGGCTGCAGCACCTCGAGCTTCAGATAGAGCGCGTCGATGCCGATGCCCGGACCCGACGGGACCTCGATACGGATGAGGGGGGTCCGGACCGCCGCGCTGTAGACGGCCGTGGCGGCGTCCCGCACGGCAGCGAGCGGAATCTGGCGGGTCGCGGCGCTGGGCAAGGTGGAGCGATCGTATCCGCGTCACCCGTGACGGTCAAATGGCACAGGGGGCTCGGGCCTGTGCTAGCGTGAGCGGCATGTCGGCGCGGTCACGTCCCGTGGTCATTGCCTCCGCCAACGGTCACCAGTGGACGAACGGCGGTCCGCAGACCTGCGTCGAGCGGGCGTTCGCGCAGATGACCGGGGGCGCCGACGTCCTCGACGCGCTGGTGGCCGGCGTCATGCTCGTCGAGCTCGATCCGGGCGACACGAGCGTGGGATACGGGGGGCTGCCGAACGCCGACGGCATCGTGCAGCTCGATGCCAGCTGCATGCACGGACCGACGGGGCGGGCCGGGGCCGTGGCCGCGCTCGAGGGCGTGCCGACCGCGGCGCTCGTGGCCAGCCGCGTGATGAAGGACACGCCGCATCACCTGCTGGTCGGTGCCGGCGCGCAGCGGTTTGCGCGCGAGTCGGGGTTCACGATCTTCGACGACCTCAACAGTTCGCGATCACGGACCCTGTGGCGCGAGTGGCAGCGGCGGATGGCCGACCGCGGGGAAACCGACCCGGCGCGACGCGTCGCGGCCGGATACGAGGTCGGCCGCGCCATGGCGCGCGAGGGCCTCATCGAGGGGAATCACCTCTGGGGCACGATCAACTGCAACGGCGTCAACGCGGCGGGCGACGTGGCCGGCGTCACGAGCACGAGCGGGCTGGCGTGGAAGCTCGCCGGCCGGGTCGGGGACTCGCCCGTCCTCGGCGCCGGGCTGTACGTCCGGCAGGGCATCGGTGCCGCCGGCTCGACGGGCCGGGGCGAATCGAATCTCATGCAGCTGTCGTCGTTCGCCGTCGTCCAGGCGATGGGGCGCGGCCTGTCTCCGCTCGACGCCGGCATGGAGGCTCTGCGGCAGGTGAAGGCCGGCGCCGTCGAAGCGGGCCTGCTGACCAGCCGCGGCGATCCCGCTTTCAACGTCAAGTTCTACATCGTGAACGCGGCGGGACAGCACGGCGGCGTCGCGCTCTACGGCGGCGATCAGGTGCAGTACGCCGTCTGCACCGAGCATGGACCCGAATTGAGAACGTGCGAGGCGCTGCTCGAGGGCGCTCCTGACTGATGCGCCGCGCGGATCTCAGCGGGACACGCCGAACCGGCGCTCGACGAACGCCTCGAGCTCCTCGAGCGAGCCGTACGCGAACGTCGTGCAGCGTTCGTCGCAGTTGCCGGCGATGAGCCGTGACACTGTGTCGCGGCGGGCGGCGTCGTAGAGGAGCACCACTTCCTGGCCGGTCTCGTGCGCCCGCCCCAGCACGAATCCCACCTCGAACCCGACGCCGTAGCTCGAGCCCGACGCCTCGGCCACGAGCACGTCGCAGCTCGCGAGCCAGGACAGATCGCGGCGGAACACGTCGGCGGCGCCGAGCGCCGCCTCCGCCTCGTCGACGTTGTCGTCCAGGAGGTGCGTCGTGAGGACGTCGTGGCCGTGGCGCTGCAGGCACGCGCAGATCGTCCGTCCGGCCGCCACCCCGCCGCGGTCGCCGCGGACCGTGCAGGCCAGATAGATCTTCACTTCGCGATCAGCTCCTTCACGCGCTCGACGGGAATCGCCTGCGCGGTGCCGAACCGCGACGTCACCGTGGTCGCCTGGAACAGCGAGTTGTACACGGCCTCCTCGGTCGCTTCCAGCGCGGCCTCGAAGAGCGGCGACACCGCGTCGGTCGGGAGCACGTGCCGTTCGCGGAGGGCGGTCTCCCCGAACCGGCTGCGCATCTCGGGCGACGTGGAAAAGGCGATGGCGAAGTCGCCGCTGCCATTGCTGTACGAGGACCCGGTCCGGCCGAGGCCGAACACGGCCCGTGCCCCGAGGCGCTTCAGATCCCGCGCGTCGAGCGGAGCGTCGGTGGCCACCACGAGCATGCACGATCCGTCGCCACGATCGGCGAAGAGGCGATGCTCCGCCGAGGCCCCGCCTTCCCGGTGCGGCGGCTCCAGCTGCCGGTAGACGGGCACGCCGGCGATCGTCAGGTGGCCGCCGAAATTGGTCTGGGCCAGGACGCCCACCGTGTAGCCCGACGGCAGGCGGCGCGACGCCGTGCCGATGCCCCCTTTCCAGCCGTAGCAGATCGTGCCGGTTCCGGCGCCCACCGACCCTTCGCGCACCGCTCCGCCGGTGGAGCCTTCGATGGCGCGCCGGACGTCGTCTTCGGTGACATGCAGGCCGCGGATGTCGTTCAGCCCGCCGTCGTTCGTCTCGCCCACGAGCGCATTGACGGACCGGACGTCCTCGTTGCCGCGCTCGGCCAGCGTGTAGCGGACCACGGCCTGAACCGCCGTGCCGACGCTGAGGGTGTTGGTCAGCACGATGGGCGTCTCGATCGTCCCCAGCTCGTCGACCTGCGTCGAATCCGGCCAGCTTGCCGAACGCATTGCCCACGAACACCGCGCCGGCCACCTTGTCCTGGAACAGGTTGCCGCCATGGGGCAGCACGGCCGTCACCCCGGTCCGCACCGAATCGCCCTCGACGAGCGTCGTGTGCCCGACGCGCACGCCCGCCACGTCGGTGATGGCGTTCAGCGGACCGGGAGGGTAGACGCCGGGCGCGATGCCAAGGTCGCGCGCACGGGGGCGCGACTGTGCCGCCAGGGCTGCGAAGGCCGACGCTCCCAGCAGCAGCGCCAGGCCGAACGGGGCATGTTGTGAGATCATGACGGTATTCTCCGCTCCCGGGAACGCCCACGCGGGCGGCGTCATGCTACTTCACGGGGGCCGGCGCCCGGCAATGTGATAATTTCAGTTCATCACATCTCGACCTTGCGCTGCGACGGCTGCTCTCATCTCGATGGCGCTGCTGGGATCGGCGGCCTGCAGCCGTGCGGTTTCCGCGCGCTACGCTCTCGCCTTTTCCCTGTCGGGCTCGCAGCCGCGCCTGCTGGAGCCGTTCGAGCAGACCTCGATTCCGGTGGTCGTCACGAACACCGGGCAGCAGGCGTGGGATCCGGCGCGGGTCCACGTGTCGTACCACTGGCTGTGGCTCGTGCCGCGCGAACTGGCGTCGCGCTCGCGCGTCCTGCCGTACCAGGAAGGCATCCGGACCGAGCTGGGCCGGAGGGTGGCGCCGGGCGAGCGGACCACGGTCGAGGCGCGCCTGCTCGCCCCGCGCCTCCCGGGGCTGTACTGGCTCCAGTGGGACATGGTCGAGGAGGACGTCACCTGGTTCGTGCAGGTGTCGCCGCGTCAGCCGCGCTTCCTCGTCCTCATCGTGCCCGTCCCTTCGCTGGCGGACACGGCGAGCGTCCTGCCATTCGCCCTCGCGCTTGCAGGGCTGCTGCTGCTCGGGCGGCTGGCGCGCGGCGGCTCGTCCTCCGCCGGGTGGCTCGCCTATGCCGGCACAGCCGACGTCGTCTGGTGCGTCAGCGCGCTCCTCGCCAAGCCCTTCATCCTCTATCAGGAGGCGCGGCTCGCGCCCTCGGCCCTGGCAGTCTGGCTCACGATTGCCGTGGCGGTGCTGCTGCCCGCGCTCCTGCTGTTCGTGCTGCCGCGCGCGGTGCGCGCCTGGGCGCTCGTCGTGCTCGGCGCGTTCGGCTCCATCCTCGTGCTGTCCGACATCGTCTACTATCGCTTCTTCGGCGACGTGCTCTCCATGCCGGCGCTGCTCGAAGCGGGGCAGACCGGACACGTGGCCGCGTCGATCCGCTCGCTGCTCACGCCCGGGCTCGTGTGGCTCGTCGTCGATCTGCCGGTCGCCGTCTGGCTGGCCGCGCGCCTCCAGCGCGGCGCCGGGCTCGAGCGCGGGACCAGACGGGCCGCGCGGATTGCGGCGGCTGGGGCGGCGGCCGTTTCGATGACAGGCCTGCTGACCCTGCCGCTCGTGACGCCGGCCGCGCTGAACTCGGTCAATCTCACACAGGTGTTCAGTGCCCGGGCGCTCATCGACGACCTCGGCGCCTACGGCTACCACGTGTACGATGCCTGGTCGTACCTGCGCGCGTCGGTGTTCAGGAGGCCGGCGACCGCTGAGCAGCGGGCGGACGCCGTGGGCTGGTTCGGCGCCCGCGTGCCCCTCAGGAAGGGGCAGGGCCCGTGGTTTGGCGCCGCGCGCGGTCGCAATCTGATCGTGGTCCAGGTCGAGTCGATGCAGGATTTCGTCGTCGATGCCACCGTTGGCGGCCAGGCGGTCATGCCGCACCTGCACGGCTGGTCGCGCGAGGCGCTGCGCTTCACCGACGTCTCGGATCAGACCAGCGAAGGCCGGACGTCGGACGCCGAGTTCGTGTCGCTCACCTCGCTCCTGCCGACCGAGCACGGCGCGGTCGCGTTCCGCTATCCCTCCGACCATCCTGTCGGCCTGCCGAGCGTGCTGGCCGAGCACGACTACACCACGCTCTCGGCGGTGGCGTTCGAACCGGGCTTCTGGAACCGGCGCGTGGTCCATCCGGCGTACGGGTTTGCCCGCAGCCTGTTCCGGCGCGACTTCACGATGACCGAGCGGATCGGGTGGGGCCTGAACGACCACGACTTTCTGCAGCAGATGGTGCCTCGCCTCGAAGGCCTGCGCCGGCCTTTCTGCGCCTGGCTGATCACGCTGTCGCTGCATCACCCGTTCGACGACTTTCCCTCGCGCCACAAGGAGCTGCGGCTCGGATCGCTCGAGGGGACGTCGCTCGGCAACTACCTTCACGCCATGCACTTTTTCGACACGGCGCTGGCCGACTTCACCTCGGCGCTGGCGCGGGACGGCCTGCTCGACGACAGCCTCATCGTGATCTTCGGCGATCACGACGCGGGCTTCCCGCACGACGCTCCGTCGGCGGCGGTCATCGGCGTCGGCGGCGACCCGATCGGCGGCGCCGCAGCGTGGGCGCTGTCCGACCGCGTGCCCTGGTTCGTGCGCGTGCCGGGCGCCGTGGATCTGTCGGCCGCGACGGGCGCGGAGGCGCGCTCGGCGGGCCAGACCGACTTCGCGCCGACGCTCGCCGCCCTGCTCGGCGTCGACCCGGCGCCCCTTCCGTGGATGGGACGCAACCTGCTCGGCACGCCGGGCAATCCGCCCGTGGTGCGCCCGTACGGGCAGTGGCTCGATCAGGGGCACCTGTTCCTGGAAGACGCGGCGGCGCCGGGTGGCGGCCTCTGCTACGCGATCGGGGATCACGCGCTGGCGCCCGAGGCAGCGTGCGCGGCCAACGAGGCGCAGGCGCGACGCGCCCGCGAGGTCTCCCGGCTCGTCATTGCCGATGACCTGCAGCAGGAGATCCGGACCGCGCTGCGGCGGCTGGTACAATGACGCCACATGCGACATCCTGTCGTGGCAGCCCTGATGCTGGCGTGGTGTGCGCTCGCGCCGATTCCTGCAAACGCGCAGCAGCGGGAGCCGCGCATCGGTCCCGTGGCGCTCGACCTCCGCGTCGTGCTCCCGAAGTTCCCGTCCGACCCCCTGCTTGCGGAGAGCCGCGGCCTCAACCAGGTTGAGCTCCCGGGCCTCGGCATCGGCCTGGACGGCGGGCTCCACGTGTACCTGGTCAAATGGCGCGCCATCACGTTTGGCGTCGGGGGAGAGGTGATGGCCAGCCGCGCTCACAGCGCTCCCCAGTCGGCCGCCGGGCAGGCCGGATTCGGCAGTCCCGTGACTGAGCAGTTCGTCACCTACGCGCCGCAGCTCTCGTTCAACTTCGGCACGGGCCACGGCTGGAGCTACATCAGCGGCGGGATCGGCCAGTCGATCTGGTCCGTCGTGCACGACGGAGAACCCGAGCGCGGGGCCGACCAGGAGCGGTTGCGGACGATCGACTACGGCGGCGGGGCTCGATGGTTCATCAAGTCGCACCTCGCGTTTTCGTTCGATGTCCGCTTCTACGACATCGACCCGGGTACCCCCGAGCTCGGCTTTCCCGGTGGTCCGCGCACCCGGCTGCTGGTGCTCGGCGCCGGCATCTCCCTGAAGTAGCGCCCGCCCGCTGCCTACTCGCCGCGCAGGGCGACGGCCGGATCCACGCGGGTCGCGCGAACAGCCGGCAGGTAGCTCGCCAGCGCGGCCACGGCGACGAGCGCCGCCGCGACCACGGCGAACGTCGCCGGATCGTCGGGCCGGACCTCGAAGAGCAGTCCGCGCAGCAGCCGAGTGGTGCCCAACGCCAGCAGCATGCCGATCCCGACGCCGATGGCCCCCATCGCCAGTCCCTGCGACAGGACCATCCAACGCACGTCGCCGGCCGAGGCGCCGACCGCCATGCGCACGCCGATCTCGTGCGTGCGCCTGGACACCGAGTAGGCGACTACGCCGTACACGCCGCCCGCGGCGAGGGCCAGCGCCAGGCCGCCGAGCAGCCCGAAGAGCAGCAGGTCGATTCGACGATCGGAGGTCGAATCGGCGACCACCTGCGACATCGGCATCACCTCGGACAGGCCGAGGCTGGCGTCGACGCGATGGACCGCCGCCCTGGCGTATGTCGCGGTGGCGCTCGGATCGCCGGTCGTCCGCAGGACCCACGTCATCGCGGACGCCGCTGGCGCTTCCGGCCCGCCGTGGCGGAACTGCGTCTGCGGCCGGTACATTTCGGGACGTGGCGCGGCGTCCAGCCCGCGCTGCCGCACGTCGGCGACGACGCCGACGATCGTGAGCCAGCGATTGTTGCGCCCCATGGTCAGGCGGCGTCCGATCGGGTCGTCTCCCGGCCAGTACTTCCGCGCCATCGCCTGATTGACGACGATGACCGGCAGCGAGTCGGCTGTGTCGGCGTCGGTCAGCATCCGCCCGCCTTCGAGGGCGACGCCGAGCGCCTCGAAGTATCCCGGCGTGACCACCTGCCAGTCGGCCGCGTCGACCATTCGCCGCTGCGGCGGCCGTCCCTCGATCTGGATGCCCCAGTCGCCACGCGTGCTCGCGAGCGGCAGGCCGGCAATGGCGCCGGCCGCCTGCACCTGGGGGATCGCGCGGAGCTCGCGTCCGATGTCGCGGAACGCCGCCACCATCCCAACCGCGTCGGGGTAGCGCGCCTCCGGCAGCGACGTCCGGAACGTGAGCACGTGCGCGGAGTCGAAGCCGACATCGACGTGCAGCAGGCGCGCGAAGCTGCGCGTGAGGAGCAGGGCCGCGACCACCAAGACGACCGACAGCGCAATCTCGCCGACCACGAGCGCATGCCGCAGGCGACCCGACGCGGGCGCCGATTCCCTCCCGCCTTCCTTGAGCGCCGCCTGCGGGTCGGACCGCGACGCCTGCAGGGCCGGGGCGACGCCGGACAGGATCGCCGCCGCCAGCGCGACGAGCGCCGTGAACGCGAGCACGCGCCCGTCGAGCGCGACGTCCGCCACACGCGGAATCTTCAGCGGATCGAGCGACACCAGGAGCCGCATCACTCCGGCGCCGACGGCGAGTCCCGCCAGCCCGCCGAGCGCGGCCAGCAGCAGCGACTCGGTGAGAACCTGCCGGACCAGGCGCAGGCGCCCGGCTCCGAGCGCGGTTCGCAGCGCGATTTCCTTGCGCCGTGCCTCGGATCGCGCGAGCAGGAGGTTGGTGACATTGGCGCACGCCACGAGGAGCACCGCTCCGACGGCACCGAGCAGCAACAGGAGCCCCGTCTTCACGCCGCCGAAGACGTCCGCCGGAGCCGATACGAGCGTCAGGCCGAACTCCGGGTCGTACTGATTGGGGAATCGCCGGCGCATGCCGGCGGTCAGCGTGTCGACTTCGGCTTGCGCGCGGGTCAGGGACGCTCCCGCGCGAAGCCGGCCGATTGCGTACAGCCCGTGATTCCCGCGATCCGAGGGGTCGGGCGGCCCGAGCGCCAGCGGGATCCAGAGCAGCGTGGGCGTGCGCGTTCCGTAGTCGAGCGGCAGGCGCATCGCGGCGGGCAGCACGCCGAGCACGGTGTGGGGCACGCCGTCCAGCGAGAGGGTGCGCCCCACGACGTTCGGGTCGGCGCCGAAGCGCGATCGCCACAGGCTCTCGTTCAGCACGACGACATGCGCCTGCCCGGGGCGATCGAGGTCCGGACCGAAGAGGCGCCCGAGCATGGGTCGCGCGCCGAGCGCGGCGAACACCGCGGCCTGGACCGTCGCCGCCTGCACGCGGATCGGCTCGCCGGCGCCGGTCACGTTGAGCGCCGCGTATTGGTACCCGCCCACGTCCTCGAGCGAGCTCGCCTGGCTCTGGTAGTCGGCCAGCTCCGGCTCGGAGACCCACGTCTTGCGCCAGCCGCTCCAGTGGCTCCACAGCGAGACGACCCGGTCGGGCTCGGGATAGGGAAGCGGCCTCAGCAGCACGCCGTCGACGACGGAGAAGATCGCGGTGTTCGCGCCGATGCCGAGCGCGAGGGTGCCGACGACGATCAGGGCGAAGCCGGCCTGTTTCGTCAGCGCGCGAGCGGCGTAGCTGAGGTCGTGCCAGAACGCGGACATGCGGCTGCTCCGTCCGCTTGGACGGCCTGTGCCTGGAATTGGTTGTCGTCGGCCGCCGGCCCGCCGCTAGTCGAGCGAGAACGGGGGGTACTCGTCGACGAGCAGCAGCAGATAGGCCTCCACGCGCAGGAACCACCGCATCGCGCCGACGCTGAAGGGGCAGACCGCGGCCGGATACTCGCCGGTGACGACGATGGCGAACCACGCGAAGACGGTGACCAGGATCCAGGCGACGCCGACGAAGAAGAGCACGAAGAAGTGCGGGATCGCCAGCAGCAGCCGCAGCGCGACGCTCACCCGGTCGCGCGGCAGCGGCGGATCGTCCACGGCAATTGCCGCCGGATAGGGGCCGTCGCCGAAGGGCGGATACGGATCCGTCAGCAGCATCAGGTACGCGGTGACGCGTGTCTTCCAGCGCAGGACGAAGAGCGTGAACTGGCGGATGCCGCCGATGTGCTCTCCCATGATGAGAATCGTGAACCAGCTGACGATGGCGAGCACGAACGCGGCGGCGGCGAGCAGCCCTTCGCTCGAGCCCCAGTGCGTGCCCCAGTAGACGGGACCCACCAGGATGGCGTGAGGAATGACGAGGATCAGCCGGAAAGCGGTCGTGAGGCGGTCCCGGTGGGTGAGCTGCGGCTCGACGGTGACGGTCACTGGATACGCCATGAGCCGATCATAGCGGGTATGATGGCGCCACGTGCGGATCCGGACGTCTTTTTCACTCCTTGCGGCCGTCGCGGCCCTGGAAGTCGTGCACGGGGCCCGATTGGCGGCGCCGCGCGGCGGCGCCCCTGCCGTCGAACGCGAACGGCTGCGCCTGCACTACGTGCAGAAGCCGATCGGCATCGAGGAGGACGCGATCGCGCCGTCGGGAGACGGCGTCCGGCTGACGGCGCATTTCTCCTTCACGGACCGCGGCGGTCCCGTCGCGCTCGAGGCCACGCTCGACACCGCCGCCGACGGCACGCCGCGCCGCTTCATCGCACGCGGCAAGAGCTACCGCTTCGTCAACGTGGACTCGGAGGTGTCGGTCTCCGGACGGACGGCGCTCGTGCGCCCCGACGGCGGCGAGCGGCGCGTGGACCTGCCGCGGCGGTTCTTCACAGTGGACGGCTACGCGCCGTTCGGCGCCCAGATGCTCCTCTTGCGCTACTGGCTGCGGCACGGCCGTCCGCAGGTCCTCCAGACCGTCCCCGGCCTGCCCCTCAACGACGTCGTCGTCGAGCAGCGGGGCAGGGATCGAATCCGCGTCGGCGGCCGCACCTGGCGCCTGACGCAGTACGTCGTCGACGGCGTCGTCTGGGGAAGGGAGACGATCTGGCTCGACGACCGCGACGCGCTCGCGGCGGCCATCACCCGCGCCGGCGGCCTGAGCTTCGAGGCGGTGCGCGAGGATCTCGAGCCGGCGCTGGTCGACTTCGTCCGGCTCGCGACCAGCGACCGCATCGCCGACCTGGCCGCGCTCAAGGCGCAGGCGCCGCCGGTCCATTCGGGCACCTACGCGCTGGTCGGCGCCACCGTCGTCGTGGGGACCGAACGCGCGCCCGTCGAGAACGCCGCCGTCCTGGTGCGCGATGGCCGCATCGCCGAGGTCGGCCCGCGCTCGGCCGTCCGCATCTCGCGCGTGCCCCAGGTCGACGTGTCCGGGAAGACGATCGTCGCGGGCCTGTGGGACATGCACACCCACTTGACGCAGGTCGAATGGGCTCACGTCTACCTTGCCGCCGGCGTGACGACGGTCCGCGACATGGGCAACGAGTTCGAGTTCATCACGGCGATGCGCGACGCGATCGCCTCGGGCCGGGTGCTGGGTCCGAGACTGCTCCTGGCGGGGCTCGTGGACGCCGGCGGCCCGAAGGCCTTCGGCGTGGTGTACGCGGACACGCCGGAGGCCGCGCATCAGGTCGTGACGCGCTATCACGACGCCGGCTTCCAGCAGATCAAGATCTACAGCCTGGTGCGGCCCCCGATCGTGGCGGCGCTGTCAACCGACGCGCATCGCCTCGGAATGGGCGTCACCGGCCACCTGCCGAACGGCATGACGATCCCCGAGGCCGTCGGCGACGGCATGGACGGCATCGCTCACCTGGCGATTCGCGGCGAGGCCGGGTCGGACGCGGTCAACGAAATCGTGCGCGTCATGGCCGGGCATGGGACCGTCATGGATCCGACCCAGTCGTGGAACGAGCTGCTCGGCCGCGCCGCGAGCACGCCGATCGCGTCGTTTCAGCCCGGGTTTCCACGGATTCCGTCCCCGCTCCAGCGCGTCTTCGACAGCGCCGCCGCCAGCGGCATCGATGCCGCTGGCGCCCGCGCCCGTCTCGAGCGTGGCCTCAGGATCGTCAAGCAGCTGCACGACGCGGGCGTTCCGATTGTCGCGGGCACCGACGAGGGCATTCCCGGGTACAGCGTCGATCGCGAGATCGAGCTGTACGTCGAGGCCGGCCTGACGCCCCTGGCCGCGCTGCAGGCCGCCACCATCGTTCCGGCGCGCACGATGAAGATGGATCGCGAGGTTGGGACGGTCGAGCGCGGCAAGCGCGCCGATCTGGTAGTGCTCGACGCCAACCCGCTCGAGGACATCCACAACATCCGGCGCGTGCGCTGGACCATCCTGGACGGCCGCGTCTACGACCCGGCGGCGCTGTGGACGAGCGTGCGGTTCACGCCGTGAACCACCGACGGACACGAGCGCCTCACGACCCTTCACGCGTGCTGATCGGTGGCGTGAAACTGCCGGCCGCGGGTCTCGGGCCCCATCCAGACGAGCGCCACGACCAGCAGGCCCGACACCACGATGCAGGCTGACATCGCGCTCGGCAGCGCGAGTCCGCGATCCTGCAGCATCCCGACCAGGTACGGCGTGAAGGAGCCGAGGCCGGCGCCGACGTGATAGGCGAGGCCGGCGCCGGCGCCGCGCGCGACGGTCGGAAACCGCTCCGACAGATAGCCGGGCACGATGCCCCAGGCGCCCGCCGCCAGCAGGCCGATGAGGAAGGCGCCCGCGAGCAGCAGGGCGGGGCTTCCCGCGAACAGGTACATCGGCGTCGTCGCCACGCCCAGGAGCATCGTCGCCGTCGCGGCGCCCCGCCGCCCGAGCCCCGTCTCCGACAGCCATCCGCAGAGAATGCTTCCGAGGATGCCGCCCAGGTTGAGCGCCACCAGGTAGGGAAGCGGCTCGCGCTTCACCGAGGCGAGGAATGTCGGGTACCAGAAGGTGATGGAGTGGTACGAAAAGATGAAGGCGCCCATCAGCACGGACGTCTGAAGCGTAACCGGCAGCAGATCGCGCCGGAAGAGGCGCGCCAGCGACAGGCTGTCGCGCTCCTGGCGCTCGCGCAGGTGCCGCTGCCGATCCAGCCAGACCGGGCTCTCCTTCACGCCTGACATGATCCAGAACACCAGCAGGGCCGGGAGCACGCCGATCCAGAGCATCGCCCGCCAGCCGACGTCGGCCCGCCCGTTCACGAGCGGGTAGCCGAACTGATAGACGAGCGACGACAGCATGAAGCCGAGCGAGTAGCCGCCCTGCAGCAGGCCCGACGCCCTGCCCCGCAGGTGCGCCGGCCAGTGTTCGAGCGTCAGCGGCATGCCGGCGGCCCACACGCCGCCCATGCCGACGCCGAACAGCGCGCGGAGCGCGAACAGCATGCCGTACGAGGTCGAGAACCCGCTGAGAAACGCAAACAGCGAGTACCAGAGGATCGAGAACATCAGCGGCGCCTTGCGGCCCCACCGATCCGCGGCGGTGCCGGCACCGATGCCGCCGACGACCCGGAAGATGAGCGTGATGGTGCCGAGGGCCCCGAGCAGCGCCTTGCTGACGTCGAAGCTGCGCTGGATGTCGCTCAGGAGGAACGTGAGAATGGTGAAGTCGAAGCCGTCGAGCACCCACCCGAGGAAGCTCGCGACGAACGCCTTCCACTGATCGGGCGTGACCTGACGGAACCATGGCTGAGCTGATCGATCGGCGGGCGGGGCGGCGACGGGAGCGGCCATGAGGGCCACATCATAATAGGAAGAGCGCCTGCGGCCATGCGAGCCCGCTGACATGAGACTCCGCGGGCAAGCATCGGCGTCAGTTCGCGGCGGGGTGGGGCGCCCCGCCGGCAGTGAGAGAAGAGCGCCTGCGGCCATGCGAGCCCGCGGACATGAGACTCCGCGGGTAAGCATCGGCGTCAGTTCGCGGCGGGGGTGGGGCCCCGCCGCCAGTGAGAGAAGAGCGCCTGCGGCCATGCGAGCCCGCGGACATGAGACTCCGCGGGTAAGCATCGGGTCAGTTCGCGGCGGGGGTGGGGCCCCGCCGCCAGTGAGAGAAGAGCGCCTGCGGATTTTCACGTTACCGCGCAACGAGTAGAATCTCCGCCGAGGAGGTTCCATGCTCCCGATCCCGCGCGCGCGGTGGACGGCTCCGGCCGCCATGCTCCTGTTCGTCCTGTCCACCCGGAGCGGCGCGCCGCCGCTCGCGGCGCAGGCGGCCACCTCCGGCCCCGAGCAGTCCGGTCCGTACCACACGCTGCTCGTTCGCAACGTGACCGTCATCGACGGGTCTGGCGCGCCGGCGTTCGGCCCGGTCAACGTGCTGATTCGCGACAACGTGATCGACCGCGTCGAGCCGGTGGACGCGATCAACCGCGGACGCGGCGTGTCGGGGCCGCCCGTGCAGCCCGATCGCACGATCGACGGCACCGGGATGTACGTGATGCCGGGGCTGGTTGACGGCCACGTCCACGTGAGCTCCAACACCGCGGTCCCGCCCGAGTACATCTACAAGCTGTTCCTCGGCCACGGCGTAACCACGATCCGGGTCTTCAACATCGGCAGCGACGACCCGAAAGCGATGGTCGCGGAGCGCGAGAAGAGCGCGGCGAACCAGATCGTCGCGCCGCGGATGTACATCTACCCCTTCTGGCGCGGCGGCGATTCGCGCTTCTCGAACCCGGAGGGCGCGCGGCAGATCGTGGACGAGTGGCACACGCTCGGCGTCGACGGGGTGAAAATCGTCGGCAAACCGGGCCTGTGGCCCGACGTCTACCACGCGATCGGGGAGGAGACGCGGAAGTCCGGCATGGGCATCGCCGTGCACATCGCCCAGGACAGCGTCTACCCGATGAACGCGGTCGAGGTGGCGAAGGAGGGCGCGTCGGTCGAGCACCACTACGGGTACCCGGAGTCCTCGTACACCGACCGCACCATCCAGCACCTGCCCGAGGACTACAACTACAACAACGAAGCCGAGCGCTTCCTCGAGACCGGGCGGTCGTGGCTGCAGGCGAACGTCGAGACGCTCCACACCACCGTGATCGACGATCTCCTGGACTCGATGCGCAAGCGCGGCTTCATCATGGAGCCGACCTTCGTCGTCTACGAGGCGAACCGGGACGTCGCGCGGGCCGAGAGCCTGCCGTGGCACGGCGCGTACACGCTGCCGGTCGTGATGGACTCCTTCCGGCCGGACCCCTCCCACCACGCGTCGTACTTCTTCAACTGGACCTCGAACAAGGAAGCCGATTGGGCCCGCGCGTACCGCATCTGGCTCGAGTTCGTGAACGACTACAAGAACCACGGCGGGATCGTCTCGGTCGGATCGGACGCCGGATCGCTGTTCACGGTCTGGGGCTTCGGCACGATTCGAGAGCTGGAGATGCTCGAGGAGGCCGGGTTCTCGCCGCTCGAGGCCATCCACGCGGCGACCGAGAACGGCGCGCGCCTGGTGAAGAACCCGAAGCTTGGCCTCGTCCGGGCCGGCTATCTGGCCGACCTCGTCGTCGTGTCCGAGAACCCGCTGGCCAACCTCAAGGTCCTCTACGGCACGGGCATCACCCGCGTGGGAGAGGACCGCAAGGCGTCGAACGAGAAATGCGTGAAGTATACGATCCGGAACGGGGTCGTCTTCGACGCGCAGATGCTCCTCAAGGACGTGCGGGACATGGTCGCGAAGGCGCGGACGGCAGCGCGGTCCCACCAGTAGCCCCAGGCCGGTCGACAGGGGAGGACGGGAGGCTGCGCAAGGGCTGGGTCACCGCCGAATGGGGCCTGCCGGCCTGAATCGCCGTGCGCGGTTCTACACGCTGACGCGCGACGGCCGAAAGCAGCTCGGGGCCGAAGCGGACGAGTTCCGCCGGGTGACGAAGGCCATCGAGCGCGTGCTCGGGGAGGGCTGATCGTGCGGGAGCTGTGGCGCCGGATCGCGACCCTGCTGTGGCGCGGGCGGGCGCGAGACGCGTGGGGTTGGCGCTGGCTCGACGAGGCGCTCTGGGACGTCCGCTACGCGCTTCGCGTCCTGCTGCATCGGGACCGCGGCTTCGCGGTCGCGGCCGTCGTCATGCTCGCGCTGGCGATCGGCTTGAACGTCATTGTCTTCACCGTGACCGACGCGATGCTGTTTCGCGGCTTTCCGCTCGTCAAACAGAACGACCAGCTCGTCTGTGTCCAGGAAGTCCATCCCACTGGAGTGCGAGGCATCTCGTACGCGGATTTCGAGGAATGGCGCACGCGGGTTCACTCCTTTCGAGATGTCGCCGCCGTGATGTCCGGTGTGCACACCGCCTTCAGCGAAGGCGACCGCCGCACGACCGATATCGTCACGTGGAAGGTGACCGCCAACACGTTCGGGATGCTCGGCGTCCCACCGATCCTGGGGCGGGACTTCGTGCCGGCTGACGAGCTGCCTGGCGCGGCGCCGGTCGTGCTCCTCAATCACCGGTTCTGGCAAAGCCAGTTCGGAAGGCGTGCCGACGTCGTCGGTTCGAGGGTCTACGTGAACGGCGCGCCCGCCACGATCATCGGCGTGATGCCCGAGCGCTTCGACTTTCCGCACCAGGCCAACTTCTGGATGCCGGTCACCCGGACTCCCGCGCTGGAGCGACGGGGAGGCGCAGGCGGAGGCTACATGGCCTGGGGACGGCTGGGGCGGGGCGCAACGGTCCGGCAGGCCCGCGCCGAGCTCGAGACGATCAACCGTCGCCTGCAGGCCGCTTTTCCGGCGACCAATCGCGGCGTCCGCGTGAGCGTCCGGGACAGCATGCACTACCACGCCGGCCCGGACGGGCCGGTCGTCTTCGGCTCGCTCTGGGTCGGGGCGTGTTTCGTGCTGCTGATTGCCTGTGCCAACGTGTCGAACCTCACGCTCGTCCGAACCATCGGACGCTGCCGCGAGTTCTCGACCAGGATGGCGCTCGGCGCGGGCCTGTGGCGGATGACGCGCCAGATTCTCGTCGAGGGACTCGTCCTCTCGTGCCTCGCCGGGACCTTCGCGTGGTGGATCGCGAAATCGGGTGTCCGGGCGTGGGCGTCCGCGACCGCCTCGCCGTTCCAGATCGTCGACTACACCGTCGATTCAGGCACCTTCGCGTATCTGGCGGCGCTCTCCGTGACGGCGGCGGTCCTGTTCTCGCTCGGTCCGATCTGCCGCGTCGCGCGGCAGCTCGGTCTGCGGGCCGGCCTGAGAAGCGACGGACGCGGCGTCACGCAGCCGCTGCGGATCAGGCGGCTGACCACTATTCTGGTCGCCGGGCAGATGGCGCTCGCCGTCGTGCTGCTCGCGGGAGCGGGCGTCCTCGTGCGCAGTCTGATGAACATCGTCGACGCGCCGACCGGCGTGCGGGACCCGGACCACGTGCTGGTCGGGCTGGTGAGACTGCCGTCCGACAAGTATCCGACTCCCGACGCGCGGCTGGCCTATTTCGAACGCCTGAACGCGCGGCTGACGGGCATCCCGGGAATCGAACGGGCTTCGGCGTCGACCTCGGTCCCGGTGCGCGGCGGCCGGACGGAGATCTTCGAGATCGAAGGACGCTCCACTCCGCCCGAGGGCTTGCCAATCGCCCAGTTCCTCGCCGTCGGGCCGGACTACTTCCGCCTCCTCGGAGCCTCGGTGACGGCCGGGCGCGACGTTGCCGGCGGCGATCGCATGACGACGCCGCAGGTCGCCATCGTGAACCAGGCGTTCGTCGAGAGGTTCTGGCCCGGGGAAGCATCGATCGGCCAGCGGGTCCGCGTCGTCGAGCACGGCCATGCGAGTGAATGGCGCACCGTCGTGGGGATCGCCTCGAACGTCATGGAGGGAGACCCGGTTCGTCAGCATTTCCCGCCGGTGATCTACCTGCCGATCGGGCAGGCCCCGCCGCCGGCCGCCTACTTCCTCGCGCGCACCCGCGTGCCGCCGGACACCGCGGCCCGCGCCGTTCGGGCCGCGGTCGAAGGACTCGATCCCGACGTCACGCTCCGCGATTTCGCGACATTGAAGGACGTCTTTGCCTTCGACGGCGACTACACGGACCTTCAACACATGGAGCTGGGGAAGGACGCCTCGGTCTCGCCGATCTTCGCGCTGGTCGCGCTGCTGCTGGCGGGGATCGGGCTTTACGCCGTCATCGCGCACTCGGTCAGTCAGCGCACGCAGGAGATCGGCGTGCGCATCGCGATCGGCGCGCGGGCCGGGGACATCCGCCGGCTGGTGTTCGGCGAGGGCATGGTGCCCGTGGCCTGCGGCATCGCGCTCGGCCTGGCGTCGTCGCTCGCCGTCAACCGGATTCTGCAGTCGCAGCTGGTCGGCATCTCGCCGTACGATCCCGCGACCGTCGGAAGTGCGCTGGCCGTTCTGGCGGCTGTCGCGCTGCTCGCCTGCCACGTGCCCGCTCGCCGCGCGACGCGGGTCGATCCCATCGTCGCGCTGCGGCACGAGTGAGGCGGGGCTCGCGCTACCGCAGCTTCGCCATCCGTTGCTCGAGGTCCCCGACCGTTTTCACCACCTGTGACGTCGGAGACCGGTCGGCGCCTTCCACCCAGTCGTAGACCGACGCGAGATCGTTGTTGAGCGCCGTGAGGGCGCTGACCCGTGGGGCGTCGCCGGACGCCCGCGCGCGCGCCAGTGCCTCCATGTCCTCGTGCATCAGCCCGGCCAGCTTCGTCGCAAGGTCGAACTGCTCGGTCAGGCCGGCGGCCGGCGTCTTCACGCGCGGGTCCATCTTCAGGGTGAGGCTTCGCGTGTAGCTCCGGCCGCCGACGGTCAGCTTCAGCGTGTAGGCCCCCGGCAGCGCCGTCGGTCCGAGCGGCAGCCGCGGCGTGTCGTGCGCGATCGCCGAGATCGGGTATTGGTGGCGAACGGCGTCCGGCGGCGGATAGTGGAGGTCCCAGACCCATCGGTGCATGCCGCCGCTCGACGGGAGCACGCGCGGCTGGCGCACCCAATAGGTCGGCACGTTGAGCGTCTTGGGATCGATCGGCTCGGGCGTGTCGTCGCTCGCGTAGCGGCGCACGAGCGCGCCGCCCGGCGCCAGGATCTCGAGCGTCACCGTGCCGCTCGCGCCTGCCGGCAGGTAGTAGTCGACGATGGCGCCGTCGGGCGGATTCTGCCCGGCGGGCTCTTCCGGCGGCAGCGGGGTATCGGTGTTGTTGTTGCGCCGCAGGCGGTAGGCGACGGCAGGCTCGAAGAGAAAGGGCCGTCCGGACGACGCGCCGCCCTGCGCGGCCGTCCCCGGAGCGGCTGCGCGCGGGGTGGCCATCTGGCGCAGCGGCGTCACGTCGTCGAGAATCCAGAACGACCGCCCGTGCGTCGCCACGATCAGGTCGTCGTCGTGAACCGCCAGATCCCGCATGGACGTGTGCGGCAGGTTCAGCGTCAGCGATTGCCAGTCGTCGCCGTCGTCGAACGAGACGTACACGTCGTTCTCGGTGCCGGCGTACAGGAGGCCGCGCCGCACGGGATCCTCACGCACGACGTTGACGGAGCCCCGCAGGCCGTTGACGATCTTCGTCCAGCTCCTGCCGCCGTCGCGCGTGCGGAATGCGAGCGGCGCCACCTCGTCCAGCCGGAACCGCGACACCGAGATGTAGGCCGTGTCCGGATCGAAGTGCGACGCGTCGATCTGCGTCACCTTGCTCCACGGCGTCAGCTCCTTCGGCGTGGCGTTCGTCCACGTTTTCCCGCCGTCGCGCGTCAGCTGCACCAGTCCGTCATCGGTTCCGCACCAGATCGTGTTCACGTCCTTCGGCGACGGCCCGATGGAGTAGATGACGCCGCGATGCTCGGCCTTCCCGGCTTCGGCGGCGTAGATGCCGAGCGTGGACGGCACGCCGGGAGCGGGCCGCGTGAGATCCGGGCTGACGACGGTCCAGCGCTGTCCGCCGTCCATCGTCTTGAACAGGACCTGCGCGGCGAAGAAGAGCACGTGCGGATCGGCAGGCGAGAAGATGATCGGCGCCGTCCGATCGAACCGGTACGTCCCGTCGCGCAGGACCACCGGACCCACTTCCTGCACCTGACCGGTCTGCTCGTCGTACCGGGTCACCTTCCCGCCGTAGACGATGCCCGGGTGCAGCGGATCGGGCGCCGCGTAGCCGTATTCCTCGATGCCGACCGGATGCCAGTCGCGGAAGGTGATCTCACCGGAGTCGCTGCGGCTCACGACGCCGGCCGACCCGCTCTCCTGCTGCCCGCCGTAGACCCAGTACGGGAAGCGGTTGTCGGCGGTCACGTGGAACATCTGCGCCGTCGGCTGGTTGTACCACGAGCTCCAGGTGCGGCCACCGTTGACGGTGACCGTCGCGCCCTGGTCCACCGCGAGCAGGATGATGTCCGGGTTGGTGGGATTGATCCAGATCGTGTGATAGTCGTCGCCGCCCGGCGCACCTTTGATCGCGGTGAACGTGCGTCCGCCGTCCGCCGATCGGTACAAGGACGTGTTCGCGGCGTACACCATTTCGGGATTCTTCGGATCGACGCGGAGGTTCGCGAAGTCATCGCCCCGCCCGATGACGCGCTCCTCGTCGTTCGTCCTGGTCCAGCTCGCCCCCGCGTCGTCGGACCGGTAGATGCCGCCGTGGCCCGCCGACGCCGTCACCCACGCATAGATGCGGTTCGGATCACCCGGCGCCACGCCGATCCCGATCCGGCCCAGCCCGTCGGCCGCCGTGGGCAGGCCATTGGCGAGCGGCCGCCAGGTCGTACCGCCGTCGGTGGACTTGTACAACCCGCTTGCCGGCCCCGAGTACGCGTTGTTGTACTCCCACGGCCCCTGGCGCGCCGCCCAGAGGACCGCGTACACGATCTGAGCATTCGACGGGTCGAACGCCAGGTCGATCGCCCCCGTGTTCTCGTCCTTGTACAGGACCTTCTGCCACGTGCGGCCACCATCGGTCGATCGGTAGACGCCGCGGTCGGCGTTCGGGCCGTAGGGGTGTCCGAGCGCCGCAACGAACACGCGGTCCGCGTTTCCAGGATCGACGATGATGGCGCCGATCTGGCGCGCGGCGTCCAGCCCGACGTGCTGCCACGTCCGCCCGGCATCGATCGACTTGTAGACGCCGTCGCCGATCGAGAGATCGGGACGCTGGAGTCCCTCGCCGCTGCCGATGTACACCACGTCGGGGTTGGACGGGGCGACGGCCACCGTTCCCACCGACTGGGTCGGCTGGCCGTCGAAGATCGGCTGCCAGGTCCGGCCCGCATCGGTCGTCTTCCAGACGCCGCCGTTGTTCACGCCGACGTAGAACACGTTGGGGTCCTGCACGACGCCGGCGGCGCCGACCGTTCGGCCCCCCCGGAACGGTCCGATCAGCCGCCAGTGCAGGTCGCCGTACATCGCGGCGTCCACCACTGCCGGTCCCTGCGCCGCTGGCAGCGCGGCCGTCACCCAGCCGCAGGCCCCCACGGCACAAATCGTCGCCAGCCATCCGCATGCGCGCACGGGCGTCCTCCGTTTTCGAAAAGTGTATCCCGGATGGGCCTCGCCGGAGTTTCGTCGATCGAACAGACCCGCCGTGGCGATTCACTCGAATTGGCCGATGGGCCGCGAGGTCCCGGCGCGGCACGGAGGTTGCCGGCAGGCAGCCGTATCCGGGCGATAGGGGCGGAATTCCGGCAGCTCGCTCCAGCGGGGAGCCTCGCCGCAGCCGGCCCGCCTCCGACCAAGGGGTTTCGCGGCCGCAGGCTGCGCCGGGCGCCGGCCCTGCAATTGGGGTGAGTATGACTGCGCTTGAAATGCTGATTGAAGAGCACAAGGGCATCGAGCGTGAGGTTGAGGTGCTTCTGGAGGTGGCGACGGACCTCGAGCGGCGCGCGCCGGTGCCGCTCGACACCGTGGAGGCACTGATCGATTTCCTGCAGGCGATTGCCGACGGCGTGCATCACGAGAAGGAAGAGCGGCTCCTGTTTCCGCTGCTCGCCAAGCGGGGCGTCATGCCGGACGAGAGCGTCATCGGGCCGCTGCTGCTGCAGCACGAATCCGGCCGGTTCCACGTCCGCGAGATGCGGCAGGCGCTCGCCCGGCTCGAGCAGGGAAATCGCACCGCCGCGATGGACTTCGTCCATTCCGCGCGGGTGTACGCCGAGCTCCTCCGCGCGCACATTCAGACCGAGAACGAGTGCCTGTACCCGATTGCGGCGCGTGTCCTGACGGCCGACGACGACGAGCGGCTGAGGGGCGAGTTCGCCGAGATGGCCCTCCTGCCCGGGCGGGGTTGAGCCGGCCGCGTGCCGCGCGGCGCAGGGCGCCGCGCCGGGCCAGTGCAACCTCGACCCTGCAACTGACGTAAAAATAGATAGATGGACTGGCGACGGCCGCCCGGCGCTCCGGGACGACCCTGGGCTCGCGGCCTCGGCCTGGTGCTGCTCGTCGTGGCGTCCGCATTCGGTGGCGGCCTGTTCGTCCTGCCGTGGGTCGTGCGCGGGTTCGTGCGCGGCATCGAGCTCGTGATGACCGGTTGCGTCTGGCTCGCGATGTCGATCAGCGTCGGCGTGAGCCTCTGGTCGGTGCTGGCGTCGGTGGGTCGCGCGGGCGCGGGCGTGCTCGTGACCCCGGCCGGTTCGGCCGTGCTGGCTGTGATGATGCTCGTTGCGGCGGTCGCGCTCTACGGTCTGCAGCGGCTGCTCGGTTCAAAAGAGGAGTCTTCGTGATGACCCTGAGACTCGGAACGTCGGCGCAGACGGTCGTGGCGGTGGCCCTCGCCGTGCTCGGGGCCGCGTCACTCCGGGCGCAGGCCCAGCGACCCGAGGCCCTGCGCAGCCAGGTGGAGCGGCGATTCGAGGTGCTGCCGCTGCAGAACGGGATCGTCCTTCGTCCCAAGAGCTCGACGGGCGGCGTGCGTTCGATCGAGCTGACCGGCGACGAGATCGCGGTCGACGGCGCTCCGGTCTCGGGCGCCGAACTCCGCCAGAAGCTCGGCGCCGACGCGGATCTCGTGCTGCGGCTCTCCTACCTCGAGCCCGACGCCCGCCGCGCGCTGTTCGCTCCAGCCAGTTCGGCCGCGCCCTCCGCACCGGCGCCACCGCCCGCGGCCGCGCCGCCGACGGCAGCGCCGGAAGGTCCGCAGGCGCCCGCGCCGCCGGAGCCGCCGGCTCGGCGGACGCGCCACTCCGGGTCGCGCGTCAGATTCGGCGGCGACGTGACGGTTCGACGTGACGAAGTCCTCAACGACGACGTCGTCGTGATTGGCGGCTCGGCGACGATCGACGGGGAAGTGCGCGGCGACGTGGCGGTCGTCGGCGGAACCGTCAGGCTGGGGCCGACCGCCAGCGTGACGGGCGACGTCTCGGTGGTTGGCGGCGTGCTCCACCGCGATCCCGACGCCCACATCGGCGGCCAGGTGAACGAGATCGGCGTCGGCGCGCTCGACCTGAGCCGCCTGCGCGTCGGCCGCTTTCCGCGATTCGGCCCGTGGTGGTGGGGGTCCATGTGGGGCGGCCTGTTCGCGTTGATGTCGACCGGCACCCGGCTCGTCATTCTCGCGCTCCTCGCCTGCCTCGTGGTGCTCGTGGCGCGCGAGCCGGTGGAACGCATCGGCGCCCGGGCGGCGGCCGAGCCCGTGAAGGCCGGCGCGATCGGGTTCCTTGCCCAGCTTCTCTTCCTCCCGCTGCTCGTCGTCGCCGTGGTGGTGCTGGTGGTGACCATCATCGGCATCCCGCTGCTGCTCCTCGTGCCGTTTGCCCTCCTGGGACTCGCCATCGTCCTCCTCGTCGGATTCACCTCGGTCGCCTATCACGTGGGCCGGCTGGCGAGCGTGCGCTTCGGCTGGGCTGCGGACAATCCCTATGTCGACGCCGTCGTCGGCGTCTGCGTCGTGCTGTCGCCGCTGGTTCTCGCGCGCCTGAGCGGCCTGGCCGACGGGCTGCTGTTCCCGCTCACGGCGGGGCTCCTGATGGCGGGACTCGCCGTCGAGTACCTCGCGTGGACGGTCGGTTTCGGGGCGGTTGCGCTCACCCGGTTCGACCGTCCTCATCCCCCCCAGAGCGTGGGTCCGCCGCCTCCGGTCCCGGCCACGCCGCCCCCCGCCGGCGCCTGAGAATCGGCTGCCCGGGAGCTACTCGATTCGGCGGCCGGAGCCGATAACCGGGCTGATGGACGACGAATCAGCCGAAGACGAGGTGACCTACGACATCACGGCCGAGGTCTCCGAGATTCCGGCCGGGTGGCAGACCGTCGGCGTGTACGAGCTCGAACTGCCAGCGCGGTGTCCGTCCTGCCGGGAACCGATCCGCGAAATCCGCGTGCTGAAGCTGTCGCGCCGACAGGTGGCCTTCACCTCGACGCTGCCGCGTGCGGGCCGCGCCCTGGTCTGCCCGCTCTGCGAGCGCATCATCTCCGCGGAGCTCGGCGGTCTGATCTAGGATCGGCTACTGCATCGTCAGCGTGAAGCTGCCGGGAGGAATCGGGGTCGGGCAGTTGCTCGCGTTGACCGAGTACGACCCGGCCAGCGCCGGCGGCGGGCCGGCCGAGACGTTCCCCGTCCCCGCGAGTTGTCCCGAGCACGATGGCTCGGTGGGAATCCCACCTGCCCCGACGCGGATCGTGTAAGTGAGTACCGTTCCTGACAAGGTTCCGGACAGCGTCCCGTTCAAGAGCACCACACCGTTCGGCTGGGCGACCAGGACCGGCGCCGTCACCGACGTTCCGGTCTGAGCCGCGGTCCACGTCATCACTGCCTGCACGCCCTGAAACGTCAGGTTTCCCCGCCACGTCCCGGTCAAATCCGTCGGTGCCGGCGAGGCGGGGCTGGTGGTGTTGCTGCAGGCGATCGACGCCGCAGCGAGTGCGCACGCGGTAGCGACAGCAAGGCAGGAGCGCATGCGCGCGACCGATGCAGGGAGCGAGCCAGCAGGCCGCCGCCGGCGATCTTGACGAAGGTCCGCCCTCTCGGCCAGGATCCGCGTGGCCCGAATCGATGGCGGACGCCGCTCCTCTGACCGGTCGGATTGCGCTCGTCACCGGATCGACGCGCGGCATCGGACGCGCGATCGCGCTGGCCCTGGCGCGCCACGGCGCCGGCGTGGTCGTGCACGGCCGGACCGCGTCGGAGGACGCCGCCTCGGCCGAGGTCGAGATCCGGCGCCTCGGACGCCGGGCGATGTCGATCGCCGCCGACCTCGTGCGCCCCGACACCGCCGAACGCCTCGTGCGGGCGGCGGAATCGGGACTCGGGCCGATCGACATTCTCGTCAACAACGCCGCGATTGCCCGTCCCACGCCGATCGATCAGCTGACGCTCGCCGACTGGAACGAGCACGTCTCCATCAACCTCACCGCCGCGTTCGTCGCCACCCAGGCCGTCCTGCCCGGCATGCGCGAACGGCGCTGGGGCCGCGTGATCTTCGTCTCCTCCGCGGCGGCGCAGATGGGCGGTGTCATCGGGCCACACTACGCCGCCACGAAAGCGGGCCTGATCGGCCTGACCCACGGCTATGCCGGACGCCTCGCGGCCGAGGGGATCACGGTCAACGCGATTGCGCCGGCCCTCATCGAGACCGACATGATCGCCGGGAACGTCCGCGCGCGGCCGGACGTGATTCCCATCGGCCGCCTCGGTCACGTCGACGAGGTGGCTGAAGTCGCCGTGCTCCTGGCGACCAACAGCTACGTCACGGGACAGACCTTCAACGTGAACGGCGGCTGGTATATGAGTTGAGTGCCGGTTGTGCTAAGGTCTCGGCGGGCGGGCTGCCGCCCGCGAGGGAGGTTCGATGCGCCACGTATGCTGTCTGATGGCCGGCGCGCTCTTCGCCGTCGGCCTGGCCACGGGGCACGCTTCAGCCGACGAGCTGAAGCCGGGAGACGCCGCGCCCAACTTCACCCTGCCCGCGACCGATGGCAGGACGTATTCACTCGATCAGCTGAAGGGGCAGTGGGTCGTGCTGGCGTGGTTCCCCAAGGCGTTCACCGCCGGTTGAACCGCCGAGTGCAACTCGCTCCGTGAGAGCGGGGGGCTCATCAGGAAGTACGACGTTCACTACTTCATGATCAGTGTCGACAAGCCGGAAGACAACAAGGCCTTCGGTGAGAAGGAACACGCCGATTTCCCCATCCTGAGCGACCCGGGCAAGGAGGTCGCCACCGCCTACGGCGTAATCAACGATCAGCGCCCCTTCGCCTACCGCTGGACCTTCTACATCAACCCCGAGGGCAAGATCGTCTACATCGACAAACAGGTTCACCCGGCCACGTCGGGCGAGGATGTCGTGTCGCGGCTCAAGGAGCTGGACGTTCCCACTCGCCAATGACTCGTCTCGGCGCACGATAGGTCGAAACGCGCCAGATCGTGCCAAACCGGTGGTGAATCAGATAAATAGGGCTTGATTCACTCCCGGTTCGCGCCGATGGTGTCCCTTGACTGTGGTGTGGACGGCGCTGGGCGGCGAATCCGGCTCGGTCGCTGGACCGCTGCAGCCGAACGGGCGCCGTTCCGGCGTGGCCCGGCGTTCCGGGACCCGCCGCTATTCGGCCCGGAGGGCCTGCAAGGGGTCGACGCGGCTCGCGGCACGGGCGGGCACGTACGCCGCCAAGAGGCCCGTTGCGGCGAGCGCCACGCATGCCGCTGCGAACGTCGCCGGATCGAGCGGCTTCAGATCCACCAGCAGGGCGTCGAGCGCGCGAGCGAGGCCGGCCGCGAGCGCCAGGCCCGCCCCGAGCCCGAGCAGCGTGAGGCGCGCGCCGTCGGCCACGATCCCGCGCACCAGGCCGGCGGGCGGCGCGCCCAGCGCCAGCCGGATCCCGAGTTCGCGGCGCCGCACGGTCACCGTGTACGCAATGAGGCCGGAAAGGCCGATGGCGGCCAGTCCCCACGCGAGGAGCGCAAACAGACCGAACAGGATGGCGCCCGTCCGCGCCTGGCTCGTCGACTCCGCGACGAGCGCGGAGAGGCTCGTCGTGTTGAACAGGGGAAGATTGCCGTCCATCCGCCCGAACTCCACTCGGATCGCCGGCAGCAGCGACAGGGGCGGATCGGCGCTGGTCCGCACGACGAGCGACGCGAAGTGGAGCGAGGTCGCGAACAAGGGCGTGTACACCTGAACGCGGCCAGGCTCGGTGAGGCTGCGGGCGTCCACGTGGCCGACCACGCCGACGATGGTCAGCCACGTCGCCGAGCGGGCGGGCCTGATGCGGCGACCGATCGCCGCGCCGCCGGGAAAGTACGCCCGCTCGAACCGATCGTCCACGACGGCGACGCGCAGGCTGTCCCTGCGGTCGCGGTCGTCGAAGAACCGGCCGGACCGCACGGGGATGCCGAGTGCGGCCGGCGCGTCGGGCGAGGCCATGAACGCATCGGCCCTCGCCAGGTCCACCGGACCGCCGACCGGGTGCCCGTCGACTTCATATTCGTCCTGCCGATCCCCGAAGCCGAACGGCAGCGGCGTAATCAGGGCCGCCGACTCCACGCCGTGCAGCGCCCGGACGCGCCGCAGCGCCTCTTCATGGAAGGCGACCAGCTGATCGTGGGTGGTGTAGACGGCGTCCGGCAGGTAGTACTGCGCGGCCATCGCATGCGCCGGCTCGAAGCCGGGCGATCGCTCGAGAAGATGCACCAGACTCATCGCCAGCAGCGCGCCGCCGACGATCAGCGCCTCGGTCAGAGCGAGCTGTCCCACGACGAGGGCGGCGCGGAGTCGCGGCCGGCGCGCCAGGTACCCGTCGGCGGTCTTCGTGGCTGCGTAGAGAGGCGTTCGTCCCGCCTGCCAGCCGGGCAGCACGCCGCACGCGAGCCCGGTGAGAGCCGCCGCGGCGCCGGCAAACGCCAGCAGCCGCCCGTCGACCGCAATCTCGTCGAGGCGCGGCAGGTCGCGCGGCAGCAGGCGCACGACGATCGGCAGCGCCCAGATCGACAGGGCCAGTCCGGCCGCCGACCCCACCGCGGCGAGCGTCAGGCTTTCGGCGAGGAGCTGCCGAATCAACCGGAGCCGCCCGGCGCCGAGCGCCAGCCGGATCGCGAACTCCTGGGTCCGCGCAGCGCCGCGTGCCAGGAGGAGACCGGCGACGTTCGCGCACGCAATCACCAGAAGCGCCGCGACCGCGCCCCACAGGGCGACCAGGAGCGGACGCGACGGCCCGACGACGCGATCCTGGTAGAGGTCGGCCCGCACGGCGATGTCGCGGTTCGTGTCGGGGTATTGGCGCGCGAGCCGCGTCGCGACGGTCTCCAGCGCCGCGCGCGCCCGTTCCAGCGGGACGCCTTCCCGGAGTCGGGCGATCACGGAAATGCCGGGATGGCTGCCCCGATCCCCCAGGTCGTTGCGGATCTGTCCGAGCGGCGCGAAAATCTCGCCCCGCGTATCGGTGATCGGGTAGCGGAACCCATCCGGGAGCACGCCGATGACGGTCCGCGGGACGCCGTCGAGCGTGATGCGTTGTCCCACCACATCGGGACGGCTGCCCCACCGCGTGTGCCAGGCCCGCGCGGTGATCACGACCACCGGCGCCGCGCCGGGACGATCGTCGTCCGCCGTGAAGACGCGCCCGAGAGCTGGCCCGACTCCGAGGACCGCGAAGAGCGCCGACGACACGTTCGAACCGGCGACCTGCTCCGGACCGCCCATCCCGGTCAGGTTGAACGTCTCCGTGTTGCGCGCCGCGATCTCGTCGAACACGTCGCGGGTCTGGTCGCGCCAGTCGCGGTAGTCGTCGTAGGAGACCGAGATCAGCGCCGATCGCGACGTGCGCACCTCGTTGACGATGACCAGGCGCGCGGCGTCGTGATAGGGGAGCGGCTTCAACAGCACGGTCTCGACGACGCTGAAGACCGTCGTGTTGGCGGCGATGCCGAGGGCGAGGACGGCCATCGCCGTGAGCGTGACGGCGGGCATCCGGCGAAGCAGTCGCGCGGCGTGCCGAAGCTCGGAAACGAAAGTCATCTTGTCCTCGGCGGCGACCGGGCCGCCGACTGCCGATCGGTGGCCGGAAGGACTGCCGGAATTCCGGCAGCAGCGGGATCATTCCCCAGCACCGGCCGATCGCGCAAGTCCTTTGAAGATCCGCAGTTGCTGGCTGCCTCCGGTGCGCGAGCCTGGAATGGCGGTTGCACGGCGCTCCCATGCGCGTCGCAGTTGCGGGCGGATGCGGGCGATTGACGCCGAGGACCCGCCGCCAGAGTGACGGCAATCCGAAGGAGCTCGATATGAAGGCAATCTGGATCGCCGCGGGAACCGTCTGTACGCTGCTCTTCGTCGCAGCGACGGCATCCGCACAGCTCTCGGCCAGGACCGAGGGGAAGAACATGTTCCGGCAGGTACTGCGCCACTTGCCACGGCCTCGACGGCAAGGGCCATGGACCGACGGCCGACTCCCTGAAGAAGGCCCCGGCGGACCTGACCGTGATTCAGGAAGCGGGCAAGAATTTCCCGGGCGAGCGCGTCGTCCACGCCATCGAGGGCACCGGTGAGGGCGGCCCGCACGGCACGCGCGAAATGCCGGTCTGGGGTCAGGTGTTCCGCTTCACCAAGAACACGCCCCCCGTGCCGCTCGCCGTGCAGCGTCTTGTCGACTACATCAAGACAATCCAGGTCAACAAGTAGTCCGGTCGTTCGTGGCACGACGGCGTGGTCCCCACGCCGTCGTGCGCGGTCGGTTTCAGGGGCGGGTCAGCGACAGCATGGGCTCTCCTCTGCTGCCCTCTACCGTGCCGCTTCGATCCGGTCCACCTTGAGGATGTTTAGCAACAGGTGAGAGCCGGCGCCGCGCCGCAATCGTGCTGGCGCACGCTGCAGACCCGAGGCGTGCCGCTCGCTTCGACGAGGGCGCTTGCGTGCGGCCCTGCCACGGCCATCACCAGCAGCAACGTCGAGACCCTCCGGACAACCTGCACCACGATGTAGAAGCGGGTGGCATGGGCCGTGCCAATTCTGACTCGCACGCTTCGAGCGCGATCGTGCGTGCTTCGAGCCGGATGCGGTCGTCCCGTCGGACATTTCGCCGGGCGATGCCGGATGTCCCGGACCTCGTCAGCGAAGGATCACGGATCTGGCAGGACACCGGGCGGGCGCCTCGCCGCGATCCGCTATGATGCGTCGCAAGAGGAGACCGATGGTGCGCATCTGGCTCGGAGTAGTGCTGGCGGCGGGACTGGCCGCGGGGACGGAACTGGCCGTTCGCGCGCAGGCACCCGCCATCGAACCCGACATCCTCGCGGGCCTGGCCTGGCGCAGTATCGGTCCGGCGGCCACCGGCGGCCGAGTCGACGATTTCGCCGTGGCGCGGGTGCCAGGCGCGCCCGACGCCATCTACGTGGCGACGGCGAGCGGCGGCGTGTTCAAGAGCACCAACCAGGGCACGACCTGGACGCCGATGTTCGATCGGGTCGACGCCATGATGTCGATTGGCGACGTCGCCGTGGCGCCGTCGAATCCGAACATCGTGTGGGCCGGCACGGGCGAGGCCAACAACCGCCAGAGCTCGTCGTGGGGCGACGGCGTGTACAAGTCTCTCGACGCGGGGCGGACGTGGCAGCGCCGTGGTCTCGCCGACACCAGGCACATCGGGCGCATCGTCGTGCATCCGACGAACCCGGACGTCGTCTACGTTGCCGCCGTGGGGCACCTCTGGGGGCCCAACGCCGAGCGTGGCGTGTTCAAGACGACCGACGGCGGGCACACGTGGCGGAAGGTGCTCGCCGTCGACGACAACACCGGCGCGACCGACCTTGTCATGGATCCGCAGGATCCCGACACGCTGTTCGCGGCGATGTACCAGCGGCAGCGCAAGGCATGGGGCTTCAACGGCGGCGGACCCGGCAGCGGCATCTATCGGACGCACGACGGCGGCGCCACCTGGACCAGGCTGGCCCACGGCCTTCCCCGGGGCGACTGCGGCCGCATCGGCCTCGACGTCTTCGCCGGCGACGGACGCATCGTCTACGCGACCGTGGAGGCCAGGGGACAGGCCAGCGGCGTCTACCGCAGCCTGGATCGCGGCGACAGCTGGGAGCAGATCTCGACGCTGAACCCGCGGCCGATGTACTACAGCCAGGTGCGCGTCGACCCGAAGGACAAGGATCGCGTCTACCTGCTCGGATCCAACCGCGGCTTCTACATTTCCGACGACGGCGGGCGGACGTTCCGGGACGTGTTCAGCACGGTGCACTCCGAGGACCATGCGCTGTGGATCGACCCGGACGATCCCAACCACCTCATTGTCGGCGGCGACGGCGGCGTCTCGATGTCCTGGGATCGCGGAGCTACGTGGATGTTCCGCGACAACCTGCCGATCGGCCAGTTCTACGAGATCAGCGCCGACCTGCGGGTGCCCTACACGATCTGCGGCGGCCTGCAGGACAACGGCATGTGGTGCCTGCCCAGCGCCACGCGCAACCGGAACGGCATCTCGAACGCGGATGCCGCCAACATCGGCGGAGGCGACGGCTTTCATGCCCGCATCGACTCGACGGATCCGGAGACGGTGTACATCGACTCCCAGGACGGGCGCAGCAGCCGCGTGAACCGGCTGACGCTGGAGCGCCAGGTGATTGCGCCGGTTCCCGCCGTCCGGCCCGCGAAGGGCGAGCGCGAGCGCTGGAGCTGGGATACGCCGGTCGTCGTGTCGTCGTTCGATCCGAAGGTCGTCTATACCGGATCCAACGTGCTCTTCCGATCGCCGGACCGCGGCCTGACGTGGAAGGCGATCAGCCCGGACCTGACCGCCGACATCGATCGCGAGACGCTGCAGATGATGGGCGGCCCCGTCCCGCCCGATGCGCTGTCGCGGCACGACGGCCAGGCCTCCTACGGCACCATCACCGCGATCGCCGAATCGCCGCTCGAGGCGGGCGTCCTCTACGTCGGCAGCGACGACGGCCGGTTGCACATGACGCGGGACGGGGGCACGCGGTGGACCGATCTCACGGCGAAGGTGACCAGAGTGCCGCCCGACACCTATGTGAGCAGCCTGCTCGCGTCGCGGCACGCCGCCGGGCGCGTCTATGCCACCTTCGACGGGCACTACGACGACGACGACAGGCCGTACGTCCTGGTCAGCGAGGACTACGGCCAGACGTGGCGGTCGATCTCGGCCGGACTGCCGACCTCGGTGCACCGGCTGCGCGAGCATCCGCGCGACCCGCGCCTCCTGTTCGCGGGGCACGAGCGCGGCGTCTCCGTGTCGATTGACGGCGGCGCCACTTGGGTTCCCCTCGACCTCAACATGCCGCGCGTGCCCGTGGACGACCTGCTGGTCCACCCTCGGGACAACGACCTCGTCGTGGGCACGCACGGCCGGGGCCTGTGGATTCTCGACGACATCGGCCCCCTCGAAGGGCTCACGCCCGATCGGCTGAAGCAGACGGCGGCGCTGCTGCCCGTGCGCCCGGCGCGCCTGCTCAGCATGCACACGCCGCAGGCCTGGTACGGCGCTGGTCAGTACTTCGCGCCGAATCCGCCGTTCGGCGCGTCAATCACCTACTACCTTCGGGAGGCGGCGACGCGGCCGGTCCAGATCGCGATCACTGGCGCCGACGGGAAGACGGTCCGGACGCTCGAGGGTCCGGCGAACCGGGGCCTGAACCGCGTCGTCTGGGACCTGCGGATGACGCCGCCGCTCGGAGAAGATGCGCGCCCGGCGTCGCCGGGTGGGTTTGGCGGCCCGCCTGCCGGACCGCTGGTCCTGCCCGGCCAGTATCACATCAGCGTGCGGGCGGCGGGACGCGACGCCCAGGGCAGTGTCACGGTCCAGGGCGATCCGGCGGTGAGCTTCAGCGACGCCGATCGGCGGGCGCGCCAGACCGCGCTGCTCGATCTGTACACGCTGCAGCAGTCGCTGGGACGCGGGCGCGACGCGTCCCGGAAGATGTCGGCCGCGCTCGAGGTCGTACAGAAGGAGGTCACGGGTCACGGGGTCGGCGCGGTCGCCGATCACCTGACCGCGCTCGAGCGGGACCTCGGACGGGAACTGAACACGGCTGGCGGCCTGTCGCGCGCCATCGAAGGGTATCAGGCGCGCCGACCGCCGATCAGGAGCGGCAACTCGACTGGTCGTTCGACGAAGCGACGCAGACGATCAATGATCTGGATCGTGTGTTACAGACCGATCTGCCGGCACTCTACGCCGATCTCATGAAGCAACAGGTGTGGCCACCGCGCGTTCAACCGATTCCGCCGCCCGTTCGCCGGCCGTAGGCCGGGAGCGCCGCGCGAGCCTCGCGTTCGTGCTGCGTGCCCTCCGGTATCGCAACTATCGGCTCTTCTTCGGCGGCCAGGTCGTGTCGCTGGTCGGGACGTGGATTACCACGACCGCGACGAGCTGGCTCGTGTACCGTCTGACCGGGTCGCCGTTCCTGCTGGGGGTCGTGGGCTTCTCGGGGCAGTTTCCGGCCTTCGTGCTCGGGCCGTTCGCCGGGCTTTTCGTCGATCGGTGGAACCGGCACCGCCTGCTGGTCGCGACCCAGACCGTGTCGATGCTGCAGTCCTTCGCGCTGGCCGCGCTCACGCTCTCCGGCCGCATCACCGTTCCCTCGATCATCGGCCTGAGCATCGTCCAGGGGCTGGTGAACGCGTTCGACATGCCCGGCCGGCAGGCGTTCCTGATCACGATGATCGAGAACAAGGCCGATCTGGGCAACGCGATCGCCCTCAACTCGTCGATGGTCAACGTCGCCCGGCTGCTGGGCCCGTCGATCGCCGGTGTGATCATCGCCGCGAGCAGCGAGGGCTGGTGCTTCCTGCTCGACGGCTTCAGCTACTGCACCGTGATCGCGGCGCTCCTGGCGATGCGCATTCCGCCGCCCGCCGCCCGGACGGGCCCGCGCCCGCGAGCGCTCGATCAACTCAAGGAGGGATTCGTCTACGCGTTCGGGTTCGCACCCATCCGGCGCATCATCACCCTGCTCGCGGTGATCAGCCTGATGGGCGTCCCGGTGTCGGTCCTGATGCCGATCTTCGCGCGGACCGTGCTCGGCGGCGGCCCGCACACGCTCGGATTCCTGCTGTCGTCGGTCGGCTGTGGCGCGCTCGCCGGCGCACTGTGGCTGGCCTCGCGCCGATCCGTGCTCGGCCTCGGCCGCGTCATCCCGATCGCGACGACGCTCTTCGGCACCGGGCTGATTGCGTTCTCCTTCTCGCGCCTCCTGGGGCTGTCGATGGCGTGCCTGGTCGTGGCGGGCTTCGGCCTGATGGTGCAGATGGCGTCGAGCAACACCGTCATCCAGACGATCGTCGACGACGAGAAGCGAGGGCGCGTGATGAGCTTCTACATGATGGCGTTTCTCGGGACGGCGCCGTTCGGAAGCCTGCTGGGCGGCGCATTGTCGGCGCGCATCGGGGCGCCGCACACGCTGGCCATGGGCGGCCTCTGCTGCGTGGCGGGCGCGGCGTGGTTCGCCAGCGGGCTGCCGACCCTGCGAGAGGCGATCCGGCCGATCTACGTGCGGATGGGAATCCTGCCGGAGGTTGCCGCCGCGATTCAGCACACCGCCGAGCTCTCCGTGCCGCCCGAGGAACAGTAGGCCGACTCGACCACGCGGCCGTCGCCGACCCTGAGGACGCGCGTCGCCCAGCCGCGCGCGAATTCCTCGTCGTGAGTGGCGATGAGGAGCGTCCGCCCCTGGTCGAGGAGGCCGCGGAGCAGTGCCCCCAGCTCGGCGCGCCGCGCGGGATCGAGCGAGGCAGTCGGCTCGTCCATCAGGAGCAGCGGCGGATCGACGGCGAGGGCGCGCGCGATGGCCACGCGCTGCGCCTCGCCGCCCGACAGCTCCCGCGGCAGCGCCCTCGCCCGGCGTTCGACGCCGAACGAGGCCAGGAGCGCGAGCGCGCGACGCTCGGCGGCGTCGGCTCGGATGCCGTGCACGTGCACCGGTGCGAGACAGACGTTCTCGATCGCCGTCAGGTGCTCGAACAGGCAATGGAACTGGAAGACCATGCCGACGCGCGTCCGGAGCGCCCTGAGCGCGTCGGGCACCGTGGGTCCGGGCGCGAGCGTCACATCGCCGACCGAGACGTGGCCCGCCGCGAAGCCGTCGAGTCCCGCGACGACGCGGAGCACGCTCGTCTTGCCGGATCCCGACGGTCCCATGAGCGCGACGAGCTCGCCGCGGGCGGCGTGGAACGACACGCCCGAGAGAATCGTCCGTCCGCCGCGCTGCAGGCTGAGATCGCGAAGGCTGAGCACCGGCGCCGTCATGCCGCGGGCACCTTCCACCCACGCTCGAGACGGCGCGCCACGGCCGCGAGCGGGAGCGACATCGTCAGGTACAGGGCGGCGCACAGCACGCCGGGAATCACCCAGCTCCCCAGGTTGGTCGCGAAGATCTGCGTCTGTTTGGTCAGTTCCATCACGGTCAGCACCGACACGAGCGACGAGTCCTTCAGCAGCGCGACGAAGTCGTTGGTCATCGGCGCGAGCGCCAGCCGGAAGGCCTGCGGCGCCCGCACGAGCGTGAGCACCTGGCGCTCGCTGAACCCGAGCGTTCTGGCGGCTTCCAGCTGTCCGGCCGCGACCGCCTCGAGCGCGCCGCGATAGATCTCGCTCTCGTACGCGCCGTAGTTCAGGCCGAGGCCGAAGAGCGCGGCCGCGAACGCGGGCAGCCGCACAGCCGCCGCCAGCCCGTAGTACAACACGAACAGCTGGAGCAGCAACGGCGTTCCGCGCATCAGCTCGACATAGGCGGTCAGGACGACCCGGACCGGGCGCCCGCCGTACACGCGCCCGGTCGCAATCAGCACGCCGAGGGCGACCGCCAGCCCCATCGCGAGGCACGAGAGCAGAAGCGTGATGCCCGAGGCGCGGAACAGCGCCGGCAGATAGCGGCGGATGGCCTCCAACGGCGTCGCGGTGGCCACCGAGGCGGAGCCGTCCAGCCCGACGACCGGCGCCACCGGCTGTCCCGCCAGCAGCGTCGCGTACAGCCGCGGCTGGTCGTCGTTCCAGACGTTCCACCTGCGGAAGATCCGCTCGAGCGTGCCGTCGCGCATCGCCCGCTTGAGGATTGCGTTCATCGCGTCCCGCAAGGGCCCCTGGTCGGGCGCCAGCACCCCGACGTAGTGGCCGACCGCGACCGTGGTCGGTTCGATCGTGAGCCCCCTCATCATGCGCTGGCGGCGGGCCGCGAGGACGTTGTCCAGCAGCACGGCATCGACCCTTCCGAGCAGCAGATCGCTGTACGGATGCACGTCGTCGTCGTACGAGACCGGCTGGATGCTGCGATCGCGCGCCGCGCGCAGGAGGATGTCGTAGGCGATCGTCCCGCCGAGGGTCGCGATCCGGCGGCCGCGAAGATCGTCGAGCGTCCGGAACCGGCCCGCATCGGCGTCGCGGACGGTCAGGACTTCACGGAACTCGTAGTACGGAATGGTCGGCGCCATCGTGGCTCGACGAGCCGGCGTGTCCTCGATGCCGCTGAGGCCGATGTCCGCGTCGCCGCGCGCCACTGACTGATCGATTGACGTGAACAGCACCTGCACGAATCGAGGCGCGCGGCCGAGTCCCCGCGCCAGCAAGCCTGCCACTTCGACGTCGAAGCCGACGAGCGCA
Organism: uncultured Acidobacteriota bacterium; assembly: GCA_963840225.1. Classification (GTDB taxonomy): domain Bacteria; phylum Acidobacteriota; class Vicinamibacteria; order Vicinamibacterales; family CAVVIG01; genus JBLMXQ01. Next base: position 446,296 of record CAWIYH010000001.1, on the reverse strand, counting down.
TCCGGATGATCGGGATCGGCTTCGACGAAGGGCGCGCCCCCTTCGGCGTCGCCGGCCCAGCGAAGCTCCCGGCCTGGCGCGGCAGAGCCGACGCCCGCGGCCAGCAGGGTGACCGCGACGAGCGCAGCGCCCCGGTGCATCAGCCTAACCGGCGGCCCGCCGCCGATGGAACTCTTCGAGCGCCGCGTTGGCGGACAGGATCGTCGCCAGCTCGTCGGCCACGACGCCGATGCGAGTCCCTGGCAGCGAGCAGTACATCTCGTTGTCGTCGAGCGCGTTGTAGACGCGGTTGCCGATGCATGCCAGACTCGCGACGCCGGAGCCCCCGTCGATGACCTGGGGAAGCATGGCGCAGGCGGGCCGGCCCATCGTGTTGCCGCCGTCGAATACGCCCGCGGCCCGTGCTGCCTCGGCCACCAGCATCATCTGGCGCGCGTTGCCGCGGACGACGACGACGTCCGGCGCGAACGAGGCAAGGGGAAGGGGGGCGTAGGCGGCAATCCGCATGGCCCGGGCGCGATGAGGAATCGCGGCAACTTCCTCGCGTGTCAAGTACTTCAGCTCGATCATGGTCCCGACGAGCGACTGGAGCTCCTGCCGGCCCGAGGGCGGCAGCTCGACGCCGTGCGTGAAGGCGCCGACCGGGCAGTGGTAATGATCCTCGGCCGTCGTGTAGAACGCGTGCCCCTCGGAGGCGTGTTTCCAGTACGCGCACCCGGCAGGGAACGGGCGCTCGATTCGCGGCAGGCCCTCCGGCGCCTCGTCGAGAAAGCCGATGGCGACGGGTGCGAAGGCGAGACGAAGGCCGGCCCACGAGCCGGTCGATGTGGTAGACATGCGGTCAATGATACCAGTCACCTTCGCCGCTTGGCGGCGCCGCGGCGATGGCCTGTCCGGGCCCTGGCGGTGCCGTCGGTCGTATTTCCGAAACAGTAAGGATCCGGGTCAGCACGTAAGGCGAAACGCCCGGACGGATCCGAAGCCCGCGACTTCGTTCGGTTGGCGCCCTGGCGCCGAACTTGCCACCGCGTCGGGGATGCACCCTGGACCGACTCTGCGTTCGTTGGCCGCGACGGCCGCAGGCCCCTTGGCGCCAGACCACACCCTGTTTGCCGCTGGCGCGGTCGTTCTCGTGGGCCTGCTGGCGGTGAGTCACGACGCCTCCGCGCAACTCCGACTGCAGCCCTACGCGTCAGGGTTTTCGCAGCCCGTCGGCTTCGTGCAGGATCCTACCGATCCGACGGTCCACCTGGTCATCGAGCAGCCCGGGCGGATTCGCGTCCTCAGGAACGACGTTGTCCTCGCAACTGACTTTCTCGACCTGCGTGGCGTCGTCAGCTGTTGTGGCGAACGCGGGTTGCTCGGGTTCGCCTTTGCGCCGGACTACGCGACCAGCGGCCGGTTCTTCGTCGACTTCACCAACGCGGCAGGCGATACCGTTGTCGCGCGGTACAAACGTTCTGCCTCGAACCCGCTCCGCGCCGATCCGGCCGCTCGATTCGACCTGCGATGGGCGTCCATCGGTTCGCTGCCTTACATTCCGCATCCGTTCGAGTACGGCAATCACAATGGCGGGAATCTCGTATTCGGACCCGATGGCGATCTGTATGTCGGCACCGGTGATGGCGGAAGCGCCAACGATCCAAACAACTGGGCGCAGAATCTGGGGAGCCTGCTCGGGAAGATCCTGCGGATCGACGTCAACGTCCCTGAGGGCGACCCTCAAGGCTACCGGGTGCCGGCGGACAACCCGCTGGCCAGCGGCACCCCTCCCGCGCTCCCCGAAATCTGGGATTGCGGTCTCCGCAATCCCTGGCGCTTCTCGTTCGACGACATTCGTGGCGGCACCCGAGCGCTGGTGATAGCCGACGTCGGTCAGAGCCGGCAGGAGGAGATCGACTATGAACCCGCCGGTCGCTTCCCGAGTTCGGGCGGCAATGATTACGGGTGGCGGATTCGCGAGGGCGCCCTGCCCAACATCGCCGGATCGGCGCCGTTGCCTCTGGTCGATCCGATTTTCGAGTACGACCATCCCGTCGGATTTTCGATTACCGGCGGATTTGTCTACCGTGGCTCCGGGCTGAGCCCCTCCCTCGTGGGGCGGTACGTCTTCGCGGATTTCGTCGCTGGCCGGATCTGGTCACTCGGTCTCTCGGTCGATGCGGCGACCGGCGCTGCCGCGGCGACCGACCTGATCGAGCACACGGGCGAGCTGGGTGGCTCCGGCGCCGTGGGGTCCATCAGCTCATTCGGCCGCGACGCCGACGGCGAGCTGTACGTCGTGCAGTACAGCGGCACGATACGAAAGCTGGTTGCTCCGACGACTCCCCTGCGATTCCTGGCTGCCGCCGCCTTCAGCGGCGCCGGGCGCGGCGATCTGCTCTCGCAAAGCACGGGCGGGAATGTGACGCTGGCGCTCGATCAAGCGCCGGTCTTCAACAACGTCCAGAGGCTCTACGACAGCGCCAGCACGTGGCGGGTGGTCGGTGCCGCTGACGTCGATCACGACGGGCATGTCGACGTCGTCTGGCAGGGACCGACCGGATCGGTGATCGCATGGCTGATGCCGAACCTGTCTTCACAGCGGACCATGGTGATGTACCCGGGATCTTCCAGCTGGCGCGTCGCAGCGGTCGTCGATCTCAATCGCGACGGGGATCCCGACTTGATCTGGCAGTCGCCAACCGGGCAGGTCGTCGTGTGGCTGATGCGGAATGGAGCGCTCGCCGCGGCGCGGTCGCTCTGGGCACAGGTCTCGGCCTGGCGGGTCGTCGGTGCGGGAGATTTCAGCGGCGACGGAGATCCGGACCTCCTGTGGCAGGGGCCGACCGGCGCGCTCGTCGTGTGGGCGATGCACGGAACGGCAGTCGCCTCGGCACAGCCCGCATTCTCGGGTCAAAGCGACTGGCGGGTGATCGGCGCCGGCGATCTCGACGGCGACAGCAGGACCGACCTGTTCTGGCAGTCACCAACCGGTCAAGTGGTCGTGTGGTTCGTCACCGCAACCGCTCCGGCGGGGCTGGTGCACACCGACCGCTACCTCAATCGGTTCGGCACTCAATGGGAACTGGCCGTCGCTCCGCAACCCGGCGGTTAGCATGAGCGTATTGGTGCAGTCACCTCAGTTCGGCACGCGTCACCAGACGGCCGTCAGTGCTGCGAAGCGCGCTGGCAGGTTGGCACTTCCGATTGGCGCGCCAGCCGGGCATCACACTGGCCTGGGGATGATGGTGGTGCGGAAGAGAGGATTTGAACCTCCACCCGGTTGCCCGGACTAGCTCCTGAGGCTAGCGCGTCTGCCGTTCCGCCACTTCCGCAAGTGGGGCAAGACATTCAGTATAGGGGAACCCGTTCCCTCGGACAACAGACGGCCCCGGACGGAATCTCACCGCGGCTCACGGTTGTCGGCGCATCCGGTCGGTCTTCTCGAGCCCGTGACCCCCAGAGCGGCGTTCATCCCCTCTGACACGCGCCCGGCGCGGGGATGACACAGACAAACTGCACGGCGGTCTCGGCGACGAACGAGTGCGGTTCGTTGCCGGGGATGAAGACCGTGTCGCCAGCGGCGAACGGCCGGTCGCCCTGCTCGGACTGCAGGTGTCCGCGGCCGTTGACGATGAAGACTTCGTGTTCCCAGGCGTGGTGATGGTAGGGCGTGGTGGCGCCGGCCTCGAGATCGAAGATGCGCATGGCGAAGGTCGGCGCTCCGTCGCGCGTCGTGATCATCTCCCGCATCGCCACACCCGCCCGGCCGCCGTCATACCGGGTGGGCTCGACCTCGCCGTATCGTTTGACGAGCATGCCACCTCCTCGCGCGCATGATAGCAGGTCGGCGCGAGGGGCGGACGAACGGCTATCGATGGAGGGCGGTCCGCTGGGCGTGCCAGTGCAGCAGCACCGAGGCCGTCGTCGTGTTGTCGGTCTTCCTGAATCCCGGAACGGGCGAGTTCGAATAGCGGAGCAGGTATCCGAACTTCAGCGCGAGCCAACTGTTCATCGACGCCTGCGCGGTCACCTCCGCCTCGCCGCGGTAGGCGGAGCCATGGCGAAGGTCCGGGTAGATCGTCACGCGCTGCGTGGTGCTGCTGGTCTCGCCCAGGTTGATCTTGCTGAGAAGCTGCGCGGTGCCGACCGGATCGTCACGCTTGGGCCCGATGAGCCGTTCTTCGTGGTTCCACGCCAGGCTCGTCAGGCCGTCGAGCGTCCATCCCGGCTGCTCGACGAGCGCATAGCTCAGACCGCCGTCGAGAATCGTCCGGGCCGCGATGCCCGACAGGCGATCGCGCTCTGCGCGCAGGCCGCTCGAGAAGCCGACGCCGTCTTTGAGCTTTCGCTTGCTGCGGAAGCCGGCGACGTACTGCTCCGCCTTCAGGTCGCCGTCGTCGGTCGTGCGGACTGCCTTCGCCGTCGACTCGACCTGCCAGTCGAGCCCGCGGTAGTGGTACCCGAAGTCGCCGCCGACGGTCGACGTGTGTGAGTTGCCGCTCGTGCCGACGAACGAGGAGCCCAGCTGGAAATCCCAGACCGGTGGATCGTTTGGCGGGTTCTGGGCCGAGGCAGCCGATGCCCAGGCCAGGAGCGCGCAGACCGCGAGAACGCTCGCGCGTCGCAAATCGAGACCTCCTGTACCTTCGTTTGAAAGGGGGGCGCCACCATCTAGTGTGCCGGTTCTGTCGCAGCAGATCCAGCTCGACAGGAGCAATATCGTGCCGGAGTGCGAACACAATCCGGCGTGGACGATCGCGCATGCTACTGCGAGGACGGCGATCCGCTCGACGTGCTCGTCTTCGGCCAGGAGCCGGTCGCGCCGCTCACCGTCGTCGAGGTGCGACCGATCGGCGTCATGAAGATGTGCGACGACAAGGGCGAGGACGACAAGCTGCTGGCCGTATCGGTTGGCGATCCCGCCTTCAGTGACTATCGTGATTTCCGCGAGCTGCCCAAGCACGTCATCCGCGAGATGGTCCGCTTCTTCCAGGACTACAAAGTGCTCGAGGGCAAGAAGGTCGTGGTCGACGAGCCGCTCGGCCCCGACGAGGCGCAGCGCGTCCTGCGCGATGCCCTCGATCTCTATCGAAAAGAGTTCGCGCGAACCTAGCGGCCGCCGTCGCGGCCGGCCGCCGTCACTCGCAGCGCAGCGCTTCGGACGGGTCCACGCTGGCGGCGCGCCGCGCCGGGAGCAGGCAGGCGGCGGCGGCGACCGGGACGAGCAGGAGCGGGGCTGCGACGAACGCCGCGACATCGAGCGGGGTGACGCCGAACAGGAGCGCCTGCAGCAGGCGCGTGAGGCCGGCTGCGGCAACTAGGCCGAGCGCCAGACCGCCAACCGTCAGCCACAGCCCGTCCCGAAGGACCAGCCCGACCAGATCCTTCCGCGCGGCGCCGAGGGCGGCGCGCACCCCGAGCTCCCGGCGCCGCTGGGCCACGCCGAACGACAGCACGCCGTAGAGTCCGATCGACGCGAGGAGCAGTGCGAGAACCGCGAACGTCGCCAGCACGGTCGCCGCGAACCGCGGCCGCTGGACCGATTCGGACCAGCGGTCGGCCAGCGGGAGAATCTCGGCGACCGCCGCGGCGGCGTTCAGCGTGTGCACCTGCTGGCGCAGCAGCGATGACACGCCCGCGGGCGATCCTTCCGTGCGAACGACGAGGTTCACGCCGCGTATGATGGGCCGGGCCTCGTCCTCGAGCACGTACACCTCGGGTTGGGGCTGGCGGTCGTTCCCGTCCTTGAGCACGTCGCCGACCACGCCGACGATGTCGGTGAACCGCGAGTCGTCGGCGAGCCCCCCCTTGAACCGCAGCCCTGCCGCCCGGCCTGCCTTCATGTACTGCTTGACGAACTGCTCGTTGACCACCATGGCGAGCGGACCGGGAGACGCGTCGCGCGCGGCCAGCAGTCGGCCCTGCTTCAGGCGCAGGCCGAGGGCCTCGGCGTAGCCTGGCGTCACCACGTACTGGAGCGCCCGCGCGAAGGTCGGCTTGCCGCCGCCGATCTCGGGCGGCAGCTCGAAACCCGAGATCGACGTGGAGTTGCCGAACGGCATCATGCTGCCGGCGCCCGCGAACTTCACGCCCGAGGTGGCGCGCAGCCGCTCGAGCAGCGAGTCGGTGAACTGCCGCTGGGCGACCGGCGTCATCCGCTGCGGCAGATAGACCGTTGCCGTGAGCACGTTCGCCGTGTCGTAACCGGCGTCCACCTGCACGAGCCGGAGAAAGCTGTGACCGAGCAGCGCGGCGCCGACGAGCAGCGTGGCGGCGAACGCCGCTTCGACCACCAGCAGGCCGTCGCGGAGACGGCGGGCGCGCACGCCGCGAAAGCCGCCGGCGGTCGCCCCGTCGCCGCCGCGCAGCGAATCCTGCAGCTCGAACCGCGCTCCGCGCAGCGCCGGCACGAGGCCCGAGAGGAGCGCCGTGGCGAGGGACGCGATCGCGGCGACGATCAGCACGCCGCTGTCGAGCCGCACGGTCTCGAGGCGCGGGAAGTCGGTTGGCGCGAGTGCCGGCGCCAGCCGGATCAGGGCCCAGCCGAGCATCAGCCCGAGCACGCCGCCTCCGAGCGAGACGACAGCGCTCTCGGTGAGCAGCTGGCGGGCGAGCCGTCCGCCGCTGGCGCCGATCGCGGCACGCAACGCGAGCTCGCGCTGCCGCGCGACGCCACGCGACAGGAACAGATTGGCCACGTTCGCGCAGGCGACGAACAGCACCAGCAGGACGCCGGCCGCCAGGACCAGCAGCGCCGGGCGCACCGCCGCCGTCATTTCGTCGGCCAGCGTGCGGACGTCCACCCGCACCGGACCGCCCACCCCGAACAGCAGGTCCGCCACCATCGGTCGCCGGCCCCGGCTCCGGGCGGCGGCCGTGCCTTCTGCCGCCGCCTGCTCGAGCGTCGCGCCCGGCGCGAGACGGCCGAGGGCCGAAAACACCGTCATGCCTCCCCGTTTGGGATCGGTGTCGGGGGGCGGCACTTCGAGCGGCGTCCACAGCCGCGCGTCCTGCTGCGGGAACCTGAGGTCGGGTCGCGCCACGCCGACGACCGTCCGGGCCTCGTCGTCGACAAGGAGGGACGCGCCGATGGCCCGCCGGCTCGCATCGAACTGCTCGCGCCAGAGGCGATCGCTCAGCACGACCACGCGGTCGGCGCCGGGCCGGTCCTCGTCGGGCGCGAAGAACCGGCCGGCTTCGGGAGCCGCGCCGAGCAGGGCGAAGAGCGCCGGCGAGACCTCGGCGCCCCGCAGGCGGCGCGACTCGTCGCCGATTCGAACCGTGTACTCGCGTCCGCTGTACGCCGCGAGGGACGTCAGGGTGCCAGGCGTCCGGCGCCAGGCATCCCATGTCCAGTTGCTCAGGAGCGGCATTCCGAGCGGCGAGGTCCCGCCCGGGTGCTCCTCCGACAGCCGCACGATGCGGCCGGGATCGGGGTAGGGCAGCGGCTTCAAGAGGACGTCGTACACGACCGAGAACACGGCCGTGGTGGCCCCGATGCCCAGCGCGAGCGTCACGAGGGCCGCCACCGCAAATCCGGGACTGCGCTGGAGCAGTCGGACGGCGTAGCGCACGTCCTGCAGGAGCCGCTCCAGTCCGCCGCCGCCCCACGACTCGCGGGTGACCTCCTTGACGAGCGCGACGTTGCCGAATTCGAGGCGCGCGCGGCGTGACGCCTCGTCGGCGCTCTCGCCGCGCGCGGCGCGGTCGTCGGCGGCCGCCCGCAGGTGGAACGCGATCTCCTCGTCGAGCTCCCGGTCGCGCCGGCGCCGGAGGAGGTCTCTCATTCGCATCGAAGGACTCCAGCAGGATCGGCCGCGGCGGCGCGGTGCGCCGGGAGGAGGCACGCGAGCGCGGCGACGGGCAGGAGCAGCAGCGGAGCCGCAAGGAACGAGACCGCGTCGAGCGGCGTGACGCCGAACAGCAGGTTCTGGAGCAGGCGTGTGAGGAGGGCGGCGCCCAGGAGACCGACCGCGACGCCGGCGAGCGTCAACCCGAGCCCCTCGCGCAGCACCAGCACGACGAGGGCACGCCGTCCCGCGCCGAGCGCCGCGCGCACCCCGAGCTCGCGCCGCCGCTGGGCCACGCCGAACGACAGCACGCCGTAGAGCCCGACCGACGCCAGCAGCGCCGCGAGCAGGGCGACGCTCGCCAGCACCGTCGCGGCCACGCGCGGTTCGGCCACCGTGGCCGACAGCGTGTCGGTGAGGGGCTCGAGCCGCTCGAACGTCGCCGTCCTGTCGATCGTGCGCACCAGCGAGCTGACCGATCCGGCGAGATCGGAGGGACGGCCCGTCGTCCGCACGACGATGTTGATCTGGTCGGTGATTTCCCGGGTCGAGCCGCCGGCCTGCGAGCCGTTGATGAGATAGATCGCCGGCTGGGGCCTGCCGTCGTTGCCGTCCTTCAGCACGTCGTGCACGACGCCGATGATCTCGGTGGTCGTCCCGCGCTCGCCTGAGAAGAGGTCGGCGAGCCGCCGGCCGATCACGGGCGCGCCATCCAGGTACTGGCGGGCGAACTCGTCGTTGACGATCATCGGACGCAGACCGCTCGCGCGATCGCGGTCGGCGAAGAACCGACCCGCGGTGAGCCCGAGTCGCAGCGCTTCAGCGTATCCCGGCGTGACGACGTAGGTGAGTGTCCGGGTCTGCTGCACCTCGCCGGTGCGCGCCGAGGGCAGCTTGAACGTGGTCATGGCGGTCATGCCGCCGAGCGGCATCATGCTGCCGGCGCCGGCCGCCGTCACCCCCGGCAGGCGTCGCAGCCGCGGCAGCAGCCCGTCGATGAGGCGGGCGCTCCGGGCGCTCACGTCATCGCCCGCCAGATCGATTCGCGCCGTGAGGACGCCCTGCGGGTCGTAGCCGGCGTCGACGTCGGTGAGCCGGACGAAGCTGCGCCCGAGCAGCAGCGCGCCCACGAGGAGCGGGACGGCGAACGCCGTCTCGAGAACCAGCAGGCCGTCCCTGAGCCCCCGCGTCCGCCGGTCGAGCATCGCGGTGGAGCTCGTGCCCGGGGCGCCGCGCGCCACTTCCGACGGGGCGCCGCTGCTGACCCGGAGGGCGGGCACGAGGCCCGCCGCCAGGGCCGTGAGCGCCGTCACGGTCGCCGCGAAGAGCAGGACATGCCGATCGAGGCCCACCTGGAAGAGCGACACGCGCGGGTCGATGCGCGTGGAGGCGAGCCGCAGCAGGAAATCGGGCGCCTTCGCCGAGGCTGCTGGTACCGCGATCCAGGCGAGCGCGACGCCGGCCATTCCGCCGCCAGCGGCGAGCATGCCGCTCTCGGTCAGCGCCTGGGCCACGAGCCGCGCCCGGCTCGCGCCGATCGCCGCGCGGACCGACAGCTCGCGCTGGCGCGCGAGCCCGCGCGACAGCAGCAGGCTCGCGACGTTCGCGCAGCCGATCAACAGGACCAGCCCCATCGCCCCGGCGAGCGCGAGCAGCGCCGGACGCACCGGCGCCGCCATGTCGTCGGCGAGGCGCCGGACGTGCACGACCGCGGGTCCGCCCTTGCCCCAGAGCACTTGCGTCGCGATCGTGATCGGCACGGAGCCTGCGGCCGCGGTGCCTTCGGCCGCCACTTCGGCCGGTGTCGCGCCAGGCGCCATGAGGCCGATCGCGCTGAAGCCGGAGGTGCCCTGGCTGATTGCCGGATCGACCGCCGGAGGGATCCGGTAAGGAAGCCAGAACCGGGGCCGGCGGTCGGGAAAGTCGAAGCCGGCCGTCATCACGCCGACGACGGCGAAGGGCCGGCCGTCGATCGTCAGCGAGCGGCCCACGATGTCGGCGCGGGCGCCGAAGCGCTGACGCCAGAGCGTCTCGCCCAGGATGACCGCGGGCGCGGCGTGCTCGGCGGCGTCGTCGGGGGTGAACAGCCGACCGCGCACGGGGCGCGCTCCAAGGGCGGGGAGCAGCGCCGGCGACACCTCCGCGCCGAACAGGCGCGTCACCTCGCCGTCCACGGCGAGCGCGTACTCGCGGGCGCCGAACCCGCCGAGCGTCCGGATGGTGCGCGGGTAAGCCGTCCAGGCGGAATAGGTCCGGTTGCTCAGCCAGCGGCCCCCCGCCGCGGCCACGCCGGGCGGCTGTTCCTCCCAGATCCTGACCAGCCGATCGGCGTCGGGGTAGGGCAGCGGCCGCAGCATTACCCCGTACACGATGGAGAAGACGGCCGTCGTCGCGCCGATGCCGAGCGCCAGGGTGAGCAGCGCCGCCGCGGCGAACCCGGGCGATCGCCGCAGCTGGCGAAGCGCGTAGCGGACGTCCTGCACCACCCGATCGAGCCAGACGCGGCCCCACATCTCACGGGTGACGTCCTTCACGAGCGCCACGCTGCCGAAGTCGCGGCGCGCGCGGCGGGCGGCGAGGTCGGGCGGCTCGCCGCGCGTCTCGCGATCCGCCGCCGCGGACCGCAGGTGGAAGGCCATTTCCTCGTCGAGCTCCAATTCGCGCCGGCGGCGGAAGAGGCTCACGTCTCACTCTCGCGGGCGTTGAGAATGGCGCCAATGGCTTCCGACAGGCGGCTCCAGCGCGATCGCTCGGCGACGAGCTGTCGGCGGCCCGCCGGGGTCAGGCGGTAGACGCGGGTGCGCTGCCGGTTCTCGGACAGCTTCCACTCGGCGGCAATCCAGCCGCGCCGTTCGAGGCGATGGAGCGCCGGGTAGAGCGACCCCGTGTCGACCTGCAGGACATCGGACGAGCCCGCGCGCATCGCCTGGCTGATGCCGTAGCCATGCTGCGGCCCCCACTGCAGGGTCTGAAGGATCAGCAGGTCCAGCGTGCCCTGGAGCAGTTCGATACGGTTCTGGTAGCGCGCGCGCTTCAGCCCCACGGTGTAGGCATTCTACACCCAAGCCCGGAGCACCCTAGCCCCGAACGGCCGTCCCCCGAGCGCTATACTCAGGGACGCGCCGTCTCGCTGGCGCTTCGCGAGGATTAGCGTATGGCCCGACGCGGTCTGACCGTCGTCTTCACGATCCTGGGAGCCGCTCTCGTCATCTCGATTGCCGGCTTCGCGCTGTTGTACGTGCTGGTCGGCCGCGAACCTGCCGTTCCCGACCGTGCCACGCTGCAGCTCCGCGTCGGCGGCACTCTCGCCGAGGTTGCGCCCACCGACGTCGTCGCCTACGTCCGCGGGGTCAGGACGCCCACGGTGCGCGCCATCGTGGACGACCTGCGCAAGGCCGCCGTCGACCCGCGCATCCAGGCGGTGCTCCTCGAGCCGACCGGCTTCGACACGCCGTTCTGGGGCAAGGTGCAGGAGATTCGCGACGCCGTCCTCGCGTTCCGCAAGTCGGGCAAGCCGGTCTACGCGTATCTCGAGTATGCCGGCGACCAGGAGTACTACCTGGCGACCGCGGCCGACAAGGTCTTCCTGATGCCGTCCAGCCCGCTCAGCCTCGACGGCATCTCCACCTACGAGCTGTTCCTGCGCGGCACGCTCGACAAGATCGGCGCCTATCCCGACCTGCACCACATCGGCGACTACAAGACGGCCATCAACACGTTTACCGAGAAGGGCTACACGGCGGCCCAGAAGGAGATGGACGAATCGCTCGACCGTGACCTCTACGACCAGCTCGTCCGCGGGATCGCGGACGGGCGCCGGAAGCGGGAGTCGGACATCCGCACGCTCATCGACCGGGGGCCGTTCCTGCCGGAGGACGCGCTGCGCTCCGGCCTGGTGGACGACATCGCGTACGAGGATCAGGTGGAGGATCGCGTGCGCGCTGCGAGGTCCGGCTTGTCGAAGGCGCTCGTGGACGGCGACGACTACGCGGATGTCGCCGCCTCGTCGGTCGGTCTCGGCGGCGGCCCGCGGATCGCGGTGATCTACGCCGCCGGCACCATCAACAGCGGCCGGAGCGGATTCGATCCGGTGAACGGTCCGATCGTCGGATCCGAGACGCTCAGCGACTACATCCGCCAGGCGCGCCGCGACAGCTCGATCCGGGCCATCGTGCTGCGCATCGACAGCCCGGGCGGATCGGCCGCCGCCTCCGACGCGATCTGGCGCGAGCTGATGATCGCGCGCGAAGAGCGAAAGGACCGCCCCCTCGTTGTGTCGATGTCGGATCTGGCGGCGTCGGGCGGCTATTACATCGCCCTGCCGGCGCAGGTCATCGTGGCCCAGCCGTCGACGCTCACCGGATCGATCGGCATCTTCGGCGGCAAGGTGGTCACCGGCGCCACCTACGAGAAGCTCGGCGCGCACGTCGAGTCGACCAGCGTCGGCCGCAACGCCGAGATCGACTCGCCGGTCCGGCCCTACAATCCCGAGGAGCTGCAGAAGCTGCAGGATCAGCTCCAGTCCTTCTACGATCAGTTCGTCGAGAAGGTGGCCGCCTCGCGCCACAGTTCGCCCGAGAAGATCGATCAGATCGCGCAGGGCCGCGTGTGGACCGGCCGCCAGGCGAAGGACAACGGCCTCGTGGACGCCCTCGGCGGCCTCGACGCGGCGATTGCGGCCGCGAAGGTCCGCGCGAAGATCCCCGCCGACCGCGGCGTGACGATTGTCGTCTACCCGCCGCGCAAGAGCCTGTACGAGCTGCTGGCGGATCAGTTGAGCGGGGGCGGGGAAGAGACGGCCATCAACCGGTGGGTGTCGATGAACCTGACTGCGGCCGAGCGGCAGACGCTCGGCGCGCTGCGCGGTCCGTTCGCGATGTTCCATCGCGGCGAGCTGCTCGCGATGCTGCCGTTTACGTACTTACGCTGAAGAGGCTAGAGGCTCGGGCCCCCAGCCTCGAGCCTCTAGCTGACCACCCGCTGCAGCGCTTCGCGGTTGACCTCGATCTTCATCCGCTGCTTCGCCTTCACCATGTAGGCGCTGAAGAAACGATTGCGGCGATCGGTGAGCATCTCGTCGCGGAACCTGGCCTTTGCCGACTGCCACTCGGCGGGCGTCACTTCCTGCTTCTGCACCACCTTGATCACGGCGGACCCGTTGTCGGTGGTGATCGGGTCGCTGACGGCTCCCTCGGGCAGGGAGAACGCCGTCTCCTCGACGGCCGGCGCGACGCCGAGGTCCGGAATCGGCGTATCGCGGGTGATGAGCTCGGTCGCTTTCGCCTCGACGCCGGCGGCCTTGGCCGCTTTCTCGAAGTCCGGCGCGTTCTTCAGCTTCGCGGCGACCTCGGTGGCCTTCTGGCGGCTCAACTCGCGCGTCCGCTCCTTGACGACGGCTTCGCGCACGCGCTCCTTCACTTCGTCGAGCTTCGGGATGTACGGATCCTGCCGCCCGACGAGCGTCTCGAACGCGTACCCGCGCGAGGTCCGGACCGGACCCGCCACTTCGCCCTGCTTCATGTCGAAGGCCCGCGCCGACGCGTCAGGCGAGGGGCCAAGCCCCAGAATCGGTTCGTCCGGCGCGAAGAAGCCGGATTCCTGGACGGTGAGACCCTGGGCCTTGGCGACCTTGTCGAGGTCGGCGGGCGAGCTGATCTGCTTGGCGAGCTTCTGCGCCAGATCGGCCGCCTCCGCCTGCGCCCGCTGGGAAGCCACCTGATCGACGATCTGCGGGCGCACTTCGGCGAGCGTCCGGGTGACGGCCGGTTTCTTGTCGACCAGCTTGATGACGTGATAGCCGTACTGCGTCTTCACCAATTTGATTTCGCCCGGTTGCATGGCGAAGACCGCCTGATCGAACTCGGGCACCATCCGGCCCTTGCTGAAGTAGTCGAGATCGCCGCCGTTCTTCGCCGTCGCCTCGTCCTCGGAGTGCTTCTTCGCGAGGGCCGCGAAGTCGGCGCCGTTCTGTGCCTGCTTCAGCAGATCCTCCGCCTTGGCCTTCACCGCGCCGTCGTCCTTGCCCTCGGTCTTGAGGAGGATGTGACTTGCGCGGACCTGCTCGGGCGTCGTGTACTGTTCGATGTTGTCGTTGTACGCGCGCTCGACGTCGGCCGGCGAGACCGTGATCTTCTGCCGCAGCGCGTCCACGTCGATGGCCAGGTAGCGGATCTTGCGCTTTTCCGGGATCTTGAAGTCGGCCTTGTGCGCGTCGAAGTAGCTCGCGATGTCGGCATCGGAGACCTTCACGTCCGGCCGGAAGCTGTCGGCGACGAAGCTCACGACGGCGAGCTTCACCTTGTCGTTGCGCCGGCGGTACTCTTGTTCGAGGTCCTTGTCGGCCACCGCGACCCAGTCGGTGAGCGAGTCGCGCAGCTTCTCCACCGTGAGGCTGCGCCGGATGCTGTCTTCGAACTCGGCGGCCGTCATCGGCGGCCGCTGCATCCGCAGGAGCTGTTCGTAGCGCTGCTGACCGATGAAGCGTCCGTTCTCCTGGAATGCCGCCATGGCGAAGATGCGCTGCCGGACCTCCTCGTCGGTGACGGCGATCCCGACGCGATCGGCCTCGGCGAGCGCCGCGCGCTCGTCGACCATCTGCTGGAGGATCTGCTGTTCGACGCCGAGCTGCTTGAGCAGCTGTTCGCTGACGTTGCCGCCGTAGGCGGAGCGGTACGCCTGGACCTGCGCCTCGTAGCTGCGACGGAACTCGCCGGCCGTGATCTCCTGTCCCTGCACGGTCGCGATCGTATCGCCGGACGCCGCGTCGGCGTCGCCGCGCAGGAAGTCGGGGATGTAGAAAATGACAAACGCCAGACACACGAGGCCAAGGCTCCACTTGAGCCAACTCTTGTGCCGGCGCATCCGGTCGAGCATCGTCATGGACGCAATCCTCGGGAAACACCCATCGTAAGCTATGAACTTCCGATGTGGCAAGCAGTTACCGGCGCTCGTATGATATATTTGCCGTGTACAGAAGAACTTAGCGGTCCAGCTGGCGCTGACCCGACCCTTCGATGCCTTCACCGACCCGCGCCGCGAGCGCGCCACAAACCCGCCGAAGCCTGCCCGATCGCGGCCGCAGGGGAGTGCCGTCCTATGCCGTTGGCGCCGTGAACGGCCACCGCGGGGAGAAGCTTCGGCGGGCCGGCGAGATCGCCCAATCGTCCGGGGTCGACCTGGCGATGCGGCTACGCGCATTCCAGCGCGCCCTCCGCAGCCGCGTCGAGCGCCGCGAGGCGCTCGTAGACATCGTGCGCGCCGCCAACGCCACGCTCGAACCTCAGCGGATTGCCGACATCATCATCGACCGCGCGGCCACCTGGGTGCCGGCACCCTGCTGGGCGCTGGTGTCGGCCGATCTGTCCGGGCAGCTCTCCGTCATGGCCGATCGCGGCCTGCAGCCCGACCTCGGGCCGGCCGTCTACGGCGTCGCCGAGTGGGTCATGCAGCGCGGCGAGGAGTTCGTGACCGCCGATCTGCGGCGCGACTCGCGGGTGCGGGACGAATCGGTGGCGACGGTCGTCGCGCTGCCGCTCAGCTGCCGCGGGCGGCGGGTCGGCGCCGTTATCGGCCTGGATCGGCGGCCCTCCTCGCGGGAGCCGCGGCTGGCTCCCTCGGTCCTCCGGGCGCTGCGCGTTCTGCTGGAGCCGGCGGCCATCGCCCTCGACAACGCGCTCCTGCTGAAGCGCGCCGAGGCGCTGTCGGTCACCGACGACCTGACGCATCTGTACAACTCGCGGTACCTGAATCAGGTGCTGCGGCGCGAGACGAAACGGGCGTCGCGCAGCGGCCGGCCCCTGTCGCTCCTGTTCATCGATCTCGACGGATTCAAGTCCATCAACGACACCCACGGGCACCTCTTCGGGAGCCGCGCGCTGGTGGAGGCGGCGGCGGTCATCCGGGGGAGCGCTCGCGAGACCGACGTGGTGGCCCGATTCGGCGGCGACGAGTTCGCCCTCGTCCTGCCCGACACCGGAGGCGAGGGTGCCTTTGCCGTCGGCGAGCGCATCCGGGAACGGATTGCCGGCCACGTGTTCCTGGCCGACGACGGCCTCGACATCCACCTGACGGCGTCGGTCGGCGTCGCGACCCTTCCCGACGTGGCGGCCTCGGCCGAAGAGCTGGTCCAGTCGGCCGACATGGCGATGTACCGGGTCAAGGAATCCGGCAAGAACGGTATTCAGTCGGCCCTCCTTCCAGCCGATAATTAAAGATTGGTCCCCGTCCACAAGCCGTCGGCGTGCGTTCACACTTTGGCCGGCCCGTGCACCCGACAAGGAGCTGTCGTTGAGTCTGCGTTCGATGCTGTCGTTGTTCTCGAGTGATCTGGCCATCGACCTGGGCACGGCCAACACGTGCGTCTACGCGCGGGGCAAGGGGATCGTCGTCAACGAGCCGTCGATCGTGGCGATCAACAAGGTCAACGGCCGGGTCGAGGCCGTCGGCCGGGACGCGAAGGACATGCTCGGGCGCACGCCCGGCAATATCGTCGCGATCAAGCCGATGAAGGACGGCGTCATCGCGGACTTCGAAGTCACCGAGAAGATGCTGACCTACTTCATCAAGAAGGCCCACAACCGCAACGTGTGGGTGCGGCCGCGCATCGTCATCGGCGTACCGTCGGAGATCACCCAGGTCGAGAAGCGCGCGGTCAAGGACAGCGCGTACCGCGCGAAGGCGAGCGAGGTGCACCTCGTCGAGGAAGCGATGGCCGCGGCCATCGGCGCGGGCATGCCGATCACCGAGCCGTCGGGCAACATGATCGTGGACATCGGCGGCGGCACGACCGACATCGCCGTCATCTCGCTCGCCGGCATCGTGTACAGCAAGGCGGTCCGGGTGGCGGGGAACGAGATGGACGAGGCGATCATCCAGTACATCAAGAAGACGTACAACCTCCTCATCGGCGAGCGGACCGCCGAGCAGATCAAGATCGAGATCGGGTCGGCGTTCCCGCTCGACGATCACATGACGATGGAGATCAAGGGGCGCCATCTGATCGAGGGCGTGCCCAAGACGATCACCATCAGCGACGAGGAGATTCGCGAGGCGCTCGCCGAGACGGTCAACGTCATCGTGGACGCCGTGCGCGTGGCGCTCGAGCGGACGCCGCCCGAGCTGTCGGCCGACATCGTGGACCGCGGCATCGTGCTGACCGGCGGCGGCTCGATGCTCAAGAACCTGGACAAGCGCCTCCGCGAGGAGACCGGACTGCCGCTGGCGATGGCCGAGGATCCGCTCTCCTCGGTCGTGCTCGGCGCGGGGAAGATGCTGTCGGATTTCAACCTGCTCAGGAAGATCTCGATCGACTGACATGCGGGCACGTCCTCACGGCTCGGGACCAGCTGGTGTTCGATGACCGTCATCGACATCCGGCAACGCAGTGGATACCTCTTCCTGGCTCTGCTCGTCGGGCACGTGCTCCTCATCTCGGCGCAGGTCAACTCGCAGAGGGGGGTGCCGATCCTGGAGTCGGTCACCTTCGGGATCTTCGCCGAGCTGCAGCGCGGGACCTCGGCGGTCGTGAGCGGCGTGCGCCACGTCTGGTCCGGCTACATCGACCTGCGGCACGTCCGGACCGAGAACACGCAGCTGAAGGGACGGCTGGCCGACGCCGAGATCGAGCTGCAGGTCCAGCGCGCGCTCGCCGACCGGACGCGCGGCCTGGAGCAGCTGCTCGAGCTCCGCGACCGCTCGAACCTGCGGACGACGGCGGCGGAGATCATCGCGGCCGGGGCGACCCCTGATTTCCGGACGATGACCATCGACAAGGGCACCGGCGACGGCCTGCGCCCGGACATGGCGGTCATCGCGCCGGCGGGCGTCGTCGGACGCGTGGTGGTGCCGAGCGCGCGCGCGGCGAAGGTGCAGCTCCTGATCGACCGGAACGCCGCGGCTGGCGCGATCATCGAACGCTCGCGCGCGCAGGGCGTGGTCGTGGGGCAGGGGGACAACCAGCTCGTGCTCGAGTACGTGTCGGAGATCGCGGACGTGAAGGTCGGCGATCTGGTCGTCACGTCCGGCATCGACGGCATCTTCCCCAAGGGCTTCGTCATCGGGCACGTCGACGGCGTGGAGAAGAGCGTCAGCGGGTACGGGCTCATCACCGTGCGCCCCTCGGTCGATTTCCGGAGCCTCGAGGACGTGCTGGTCGTGCTGACGCCGACCGCGGCCGAGGAGGCGGGCACTCAGGGGAGAGGCGAGTGAGGGCCGCCGGGGTCATCCTGGCGATGGCCGCCGCTCTCGCGCTGCAGACCACGCTGGCCCGCTTCGTCATCCGGGGAACGGTGGCCGTCGACCTCGTGCTCGTCGTGGTGGTGTACGTGGCGCTGCTCGCCGGGCCGGTCACCGGGATGTTCGCCGGCACGCTCGGCGGGCTCATGCAGGACGCGCTGTCGAGCGGGGTCATCGGGATCGGCGGGCTCGCCAAGACGGTCGTCGGGTTTCTCGCGGGCGTGGTCGGCACGCAGTTCATCGTCGCGCAGCCACTGCCCCGCTTCGTGGTGTTCTTCGGCGCGACGGTGGTGCACGCGGTGATCTTCATGGGGTTGTACATGCTCCTGGACTTGCGGCAGTTCGGCACGCCCTACGCCGCCGTCGCCGGACAGGCGTTCGGCAACGCCGTCGTGGGCGTGGTGGCGTTCCAGCTGGCCCAGGTTCTGCCCGGAGCGGTCGAGCGGCGGCGCGCGCAGCGCACGCGCCTGCGCTGATCTGGCGGAGACGGTTCAATGATCGAAGAACGTCGAAAGATTGGCGTCCGGCTCACGTTCCTCCAGTACTTCATCACGGTCCTCTTCTCGGTCCTCGTCGTGAGCTTCTGGGTGCTGCAGGTCGTCGAGCACGCGAAGTTCGAGGAGATGGCCGAGAACAACCACCAGCGCACGCTGGCCCTGCGGGCGCCGCGCGGGCTGGTCTTCGACCGGAACGGCCACGTCCTGGTCGAGAACCGCCACTCGTTCAGCATCTCCATCGTCCGGGAGCACACGAAGGACCTGGACCGCACGGTCCGGCTGCTGGCTGCCGTGCTGGGCCTCGACGAGCAGGAGGTGCGCGAGACGGTCGACCGGCACCGCCACGAGCCGGCCTACCGGCCCATCACGATCGTCCAGGATGCGACCCTCGCGCAGGTGGCGGCCGTGACGGCCCGCCGCCTCGACACCGAACTGCCCGACGTGGTCGTCCAGCCGGTCCCGACGCGGCGGTACCTGGATGCGATGGCCGCGCACCTGTTCGGCTACGTCGGAGAGGCAACCGACACGCAGGTGTCGGCCAGTGAGGACGTGAAGAGCGGCGACATCGTCGGCCAGTCCGGGATCGAGAAGGTCTACAACACGCTGCTGATGGGCGAGGACGGCGCGCGCCGCGTCGTCGTCAACAGCGTCGGCCGCGAGATCCGCACGCTCGACAAGGAAGAGCCGACCGAGGGCAAGCGCCTGCAGCTGACGATCGACTACGACGTCCAGAAGGCGGTGCAGGACGGGTTCAAGGCGGTCTCCGAGGCCGGCCTCACCGACGCGGGTGCCGCCGTCGTGCTCGATCCCGGCACCGGCGAGGTGCTGGCCTTCGCCAGCGAGCCGGCGTTCGACCCGAACGCTTTCGCCGCCGGTATCGATCGCGCCGCCTGGACCTCGCTCGTCACCGACGACCAGCATCCGCTGAACGACCGGGCCATCCAGGGGCGGTACTCGCCCGGATCGACGTTCAAGATGGCGGTCGCCCTCGCGGGACTCGAAGAAGGGGTCATCACGCCGGACTTCACCGTCTTCTGCCCCGGCCATGCCAACTTCTACGGGCGCGACTTCAAGTGCTGGCGCAAGGGCGGACACGGGACCATCGACCTCCGTCATGCCATCCAGAAGTCGTGCGACGTGTACTTCTACACGGTCGCCAACATGGTCGGCATCGACAAGATCAACAAGTGGGCAACGCTCCTCGGGCTCGGCGCGATGAGCGGCATCGATTTGCCCAACGAGGTGCAGGGCCTCGTCCCGTCGACCGCCTGGAAGCGCGAGAAGCTGCACGAGAAGTGGTACGCGGGCGAGACGATCTCGGTCGGCATCGGCCAGGGCGCCGTGTCGGTGACGCCGGTCTCGATGGCGGTCTACATGGCCACGCTCGCCAACGGTGGCACGCGGGTGACGCCCCGTCTTCTGAAGGCGGTCGACGACGGAGGCGGGTGGAAGACGGTACCGCCGCCGCCGCCGCAATCGAAGGTCGACATCGATCCGGCCAAGCTCCAGGCGATCAAGGACGGGCTGTGGCTCGTCGTGAACCAGGTCGGGTTCAACGCCGGCACCGGCGGAACCGCCAGAATCGAGGGGCACGACGTCTGCGGCAAGACCGGCAGCGCGCAGGTGATCTCGAACCAGGGGCGTCTCGCGGCGGCCCGGAGCGGCAAGGACCTGCGCGACAACGGCTGGTTCGTGTTCTTCGCGCCGCGCGATCATCCGCAGATCGCCGGCGTCGTGTTTCTCGAGCACGGCATCCACGGCGCGAACGCGGCCCGCGTCGCGCACCACGTTCTGGATACGTTCTTCGCCAAGCAGGATGGCCGGCCGCTGCCGCCGCCGCCCACGCCGGCGGATTTGCGGCTCGATTTCTCGGATCCGTACGCGCATGCGGGCGGCGGAGACCGGTAGCGCGGGCCTGTAGAGCAAGGTCATGTTCGAGAGACGGCTGTACTATCACATCGACTGGGCGCTGGTCGCCGCGATGCTCGCGCTGTGCGCGATGGGCGTCGCGATGGTCTACAGCACGACCTACGACCCGACGCGCGGCACGTCGCACCTTTACGTGACCCAGCTCTATGCCGTCGGGCTCGGACTGTTCGCGTTCCTGGTCTGCCTGGCGGTCGACTATCGCACCTTCACCGACAAGTCGCACCTGATCTACATCGGCCTGCTGGCGCTCCTGCTCTACGTCCTCTTCTTCGGGACGACGATGATGGGCGCGCGCCGCTGGATTCCGCTCAGGGTCTTCAACCTCCAGCCGTCGGAATTCGCCAAGGTGGGCGTGGCGCTCGTGCTCGCGAAGTTCTTCGGCGAAAACCGGGGGACGCCGACCTGGACCGACCTCGGCATCGCGGGCGGGCTCACCCTGGTCCCGCTCCTGCTGATCGCCAAGGAGCCGGACCTCGGGACCGCCGTCACGCTCGTGCCCGTCTACATCGCGGTCGCCTATCTCGCCGGGATGCAGATGCGCATCCTCGGCTTCCTCTGCCTGTGCTTCATCCTCGCGACGCCGGTCGCGTGGAAGTTCGCGCTCAAGGACTACCAGAAATCGCGCATCGTCACCTTTCTCGACCCGTCCGCCGACGCGCGGGGCGCCGGATACCAGCAGATCCAGGCGCGCATCACCGTCGGATCGGGCGGGCTGACGGGCAAGGGGTTCCGCAAGGGCACGCAGGGCCAGCTGCGGTTCCTCCCCGTCGCCCACAACGACTTCATCTTCTCGGTGCTGGCCGAGGAGCAGGGGTTTGGCGGCGTCCTGGTGGCGCTCGGCCTGTATCTCTTCGTGATTCTTCGCACGCTCGAGGCCGCCCGCCTGTCCAAGGATCGGCTCGGCAGTTACCTCGTGCTGGGCGTGCTTGCCAGCTTCACCTTCCAGGTGGTCTACAACATCACCATGTCGGCAGGGCTGGCGCCCGTCAAGGGGCTGACGCTCCCGCTCATGAGCTACGGCGGTTCGTCGCTGATCGCCACGCTCGCCGGGTTCGGGCTGGTGCTGAACGTCCGCATGCGGAGATTCACGAACTAGGGAGTTCGTGATGACCAAGGAGATGATCATCTCCACCAATGGCCACGAGACGCAGGTGGCCATTCTCGAGGACGATCTCGTCGCGGAAGTGTTCGTGGAACGCGAGCGCCAGCGCGGCGTCGTCGGCAACGTCTACAAGGGCCGGGTCTCGAAGGTCCTGCCCGGCATGCAGTCCTCCTTCATCGACCTCGGCCTCGAGCGCGACGGGTTTCTCTACGTCGCCGACGTCGTCAATACGCTGGAGGAGTTCGAGCGCCTCGAGTCGGGCGACGAGGACGAGGAGAAGGGGGAGGGCGGCGCCAGGGCCGCCGACGATCGCCCGCAGCCCCGGATCGAGGAGCTGCTGCGCGAGGGGCAGGAGATCCTGGTCCAGGTCGTCAAGGAGCCGCTCGGCACCAAGGGCGCCCGGCTGACCTCCCACGTCACGATGGCCGGCCGCTTCCTCGTGTTCATGCCGACGGTCGACCACGTCGGCGTCTCGCGCAAGATCGAATCGCGGGACGAGCGTAACCGCCTCCGGGGCATCGTCCGCGAGTTCCGCGAGAGCCACGGCTTCACCGGCGGCGTCATCATCCGGACCGCGGCCGCCGGCCGCCCCCGGGAGGACATCGTCAGCGACCTCGAGATGTTCCACCGGATCTGGACCGAGATCCGCCAGAAGACGGAGAGCTCCCGCGCGCCGGCCGTCGTCTACCGCGAGCAGAGTCTCGTCGGCAAGCTCCTGCGCGACCTGCTGACCGACGAGTTCCAGGCCATCCGGATCGACAACGACCTCGAGTACCGCCGCGTGCTGGAGCTGGTCGAGCGGATTCTGCCCGGGCTGGCCGCGAAGGTGAAGCTCTACACGAAGCCGTTCCCCGTCTTCGAGGAGTACGGCGTCCAGGCCGAGATCGACAAGGCGCTGAAGAGCAAGGTCTGGCTCAAGTCCGGCGGGTCGATCGTCATCAACCAGACCGAAGCGCTCGTCGCCATCGACGTCAACACGGGCCGCTACGTCGGGAAGAAGTCGAGCGGGCGCCTCGAGGACACGATCGTCAAGACGAACCTCGAGGCGGTGAAGGAGATCGTCCGCCAGATCCGCCTTCGCGACCTGGGCGGCATCATCGTGCTCGATTTCATCGACATGGAGGAGAAGAAGAACCGCCAGAAGGTGCTGCAGGCGGTGGAGCAGGAGCTCAAGAAGGACCGCTCCCCGTCGAAGGCCGTGCAGGTCTCCGACTTCGGGCTGATCATCATCACCCGGAAGCGCGTGAAGCAGAGCCTCGAGCGGGTGCTCACCGAGCCGTGCCCCTACTGTTCGGGAACCGGCGTGATCAAGTCGAGCGCGACGATCTGCTACGAGATTCTGAGCGAGGTGAAGAAGGTCGGGCCGGATCTCGACGGACACCGCGTGCTGCTGCGCGTGAACCCCGATATCGCCCGTGCGCTGAAGGAGGAGGAGAGCGCCGTGCTGATCGACCTGCGGCAGTCACTCGGGAAGGACGTGACCGTCAAGCCGGACGTGCACCTGCACCACGAGCAGTTCGACCTGATGGCGGTGTAGTCGGCAAACGGGGAACGGGGCTCAGGTCCGCTTGCCCTGAGCCCCTCGCCGCGAGCCTGCGCGAACCTCAGCTCGTGGCGACCGGCAGGTGGATCAGATAGTTCGTGCCGCCCTTGTTGATCCACACCCTCACGTAGTCGTTGCCCTTGAGGAGCTCGACGCGGGCCGTGCCCGGCTTCGGGCTCTTCGCCGCCGGGACCTTTGCGACTTCCTTGATCTGATCGGCCGGAACCACCGACGCCACGGCCTTGCCCTTGACCTGGCCGCCCTGCACGAACTCGACCCACTGCTCGAGGTCCGGCGTCTGGCCGGTCGCCGCCTTCAGCGCCTCGCCCGTCAGGCGGACCTGGTAGGTCCCCGGCCTGAGCGGCTGATCGTCGGCGTTCACCTTGCGCGGAATGTGCACCGTCGCGAGCCGCATCTGGCTCGTCGGCACCTTGGCGGAATTCGCCTGCTGCGAAGCAGACATCGACTGCGTCGCCGGCTGACTCTGGCTCTGGGACGCGTTCGCCTGCGCGAAAGCGCCCGTCACGCCGAGCGCTCCCACGAGAGCCCCCACGAGAACCCATCGCTTCATCGTTGCCTCCACGGAATACGGCCGAGCAATACTTCGCCCCAATTATACAGGGCATCGAGCAAGTGGGATGCCAGCACGAGCGTGGGCGTTCCGGGGCGGCGGCCTGCCGGGCGGCCGGACGGCCGGGTCAGGACCGCACACCACTGTCGTGCTTTCAGACGCCGTGGTGTCTCAATGCGCACGACGGACGCGGTCGTTCGACGCACTCTGCGGGATGAACTCCCTACCGTTTGCCGATGACGATGTCGCCGCTGAAGGAGTTCACGTTGAGGGCGGCGCTGCCGTCGCTGAAGGTGGCGTGCATCGACTGCCCGGGGCCCCGCCGGCGGATCGGCTGGCCGCCGGCGATCGTCAGCGGGAAGTCCGAGCGGATCGAGCCGCTGAAGGTCGTCGCGCTCAGCTCGAATCCCGTGTTGCCCGCGAGCGTCAGCCGCACGTCGCCCGAGTGACTGGTCACGTCGTACCGACCGCCCCTGGCGAGCGCTCCGGAGAACTCGATCTCGCCGCTCACCGACTTGGCGGCCAGCCGCTCGCACGTCACGTCGGTGACGACGATGTCGCCGCTGATGCTGCCGACCTGGAGGCCGCGCGCCTTCAGGCCGTTGGCGCGCACCGATCCGCTGACGCTGCTCGCGCTCAGGTCGCCGTCGGCGGCGGCGCCGGTCAGCTCCACGTTGCCCGACACCGACTTGGCCGCCTCGAGCCTTGGCGTCGAGGCCATGGTGACGTTGCCGCTCACGGTCTCGCCCCGGACGGCGCCCTGCACGCCGGTCACGCTGACGTTGCCCGAGACCGAATGCGCCTCGACCGACGCCGACGCGGGCAGGGTGATGGTGTAGCTCACCGATACGTTGTCGTGGCGACCGAGATGGTTCGTCGAGATGTCCACGCGGCCGGCGCGGTCGCTGACTTCGATCTCGACGCGACCGAGCTGGCTGCGATCGCCGCGCGCCCGCTTGACCGCCTCAATCGACACGCTGTCGCCGCTTCCCGCCTTGACCACGATGTCGCCGGCGATGTTGGAGACGCTGACCGACCCGTTCGGCCCCAGCCTGACCGTCCGGGAGAAGCGCTCGGTCTGTTCCGGACCGTGCCCCTGGTACGCGTGCCGCATCGGCTCGCGCCCGATCTCGTGAGCCTCGCGCGTGATGTCGCGCGTCGCCTCGCGCATCGCGTCGCGCACGGCCTCCTGCGCGCCGCGGATCGCCTCCCGCGCCTCCGCGGTGGCTTCCTGAGCCTGGGCGTGGACCGGCGCGGCGAGCGCCAGCGCGCAGACGACGATGGGCATGTACCGGATGCGCATGATCAGCTCTTTTGTTTCAGGCCGGAGACGATTCGAGCCGCCCCGGCGTCGTTGCCCTTCCGCATTTCGTTGATGAGCGCCACCGTGTCCTGCAGCAGCGCGACCTTCGACTTGAAGCTCTCGAGCAGGCTCTGCTGGGCCGGTTCGCTGTTGGGCTGTGCCCGCAGAGCGGCGCGGCTCTCGCTGATGGCCTGGTCCACGACCCTCAGGTTCTTCTCGAGGGTTGCGGCGGTCTGCGGGTCGAGCGATCCCTTGCCCTCGTTCGCGATCTGCTCCAGCCCCGTAATCGCCTTCTGATAGTGCGTCTCGGCCTGTCTGAGCTCGGCTTCGACCGACGCAGCCAGCTGCTGGCTCCCGGCGTCCGCCGCGGCTGCCTGGGCGGGTGGCGCCGGCTCCGGCCGCGTCCTGTAGGGACCGAACCAGAGCGTGGCCGCCGCGGCGACAGCCAGGACCGCCGCCGCCGCGAGCCACTGCCACGACCGGCGCGCCCGCGGCGAGGCTTCCTGCCCAAGCGCGGCCTCGATGCGCGGCCACACCCGCGCGGGCGGCTCGATCGGCTGGAGTCCGGAGGCGAGCCGCCGGATTTCGCCGATCTCGCCGGCCTGGGCCCGGCACGCCGCACAGACGCCGAGATGCGCCTCGATCGCTTCCCGCTCGGCGGCGTCCAGCGACCCCTCGACGTAGTCGTTCAGCGTCGTCTCGTTCGGATGCATGCCCGTCGGTCCCGTCCTCAATCAGTTCAGGGCGAATCAGTTCATCGGCGCGAGCCCGCGCCGTCCCCTCAGCGCGACGGGTTCAGGAGCGCGCGCAGCCGGGCCCGCGCCTTGAACACCTGCGATTTCGACGTGCCCTCCGCGATTCCCATGAGCCGCCCGACCTCGCGGTGGTCGTACCCCTCGACGTCGTGCAGCACGAACGCCTCGCGACATCCGTCCGGCAGCTGCTCGATGGCCCGCTCGAGATCGATCCGCACGAGCGGCGACTCGCCTCCGATACGCCCCGGCGGCTCGCCCTCGAGCGGGTCGGTGACGCGATCCATCTTCGCACGCCGGCTGCGGACGAAATCGAGACAGTAGTTCGTCGCCAGCCGGTAGAGCCAGGTGCCGAGCGCCGCGTCGCCCTTGAAGCTGTCGAGTTTGCGGTGCGCCTGGAGGAAGATCTCCTGCAGGAGATCCTCCCCGTCGGCCCTCGATCCGGCGATGCGGCACGCCAGCGCGAAAATGCGCGGCGCATGCTGGCGGTAGATGGCCTCGAACGCTGCCGCATCTCCCGCCCGGCACCGTGCCACCAGATCCTGGTCCGTGGCGGTCGCGCTCATCGAGTTAGACGGAAAGGCCGCCGGACGGCGTTGCCCCGCGTCGGTATTGGAGCCCACGGTGGTGGATACGAGAATTCGGCCCCTCGGGGTTCAGGCTCGGGTGCGGCGCCAACGGACCCTGTCGAGCTCCCGGATCCGCGACCCGGCCACCCTGATGCCCTCGGCGACGAGGAGCGCCCGCTTGAGGGCCTCGTTCCCGCCGTATCCGCCGAGTCGCCCCCCGGCCGCGATGACGCGGTGACACGGGACGTCGGGACGCGCGCAGCCGCGCATGATGTTGCCGACGGCACGGCTCGCGCGGGGGCGGCCGGCGAGCGCCGCCACGTCGCCGTAGGTGGCGACGCGTCCAGGGGGAATCCGCCGCACGACGGCGAGCACGCGTGCGGCGAACGAATCGTGAGAGGACGCCGCGGCACGCGCGCGCCGACGTCCGGTCATCGCCCTGCCGCCGCCGAGGACGGGCGTCTCGGCGCGGCCAGCGCCTCGCGCAGCGCATGTCCCTCGGCCTTCGGCATCGTCACGCCGCAGAGCGCCGCGAGGGTCGGCGCAATGTCGGCCGGCGTCGCCGGCGACAGGTAGCGGCCCGGCCTGATGCCGCGACCCATGAACAGAATCGGCACCTGCTGGTCGTCGGCGCTGCTCGACCCGTGCGTGGTGCCGGTGGCGCTGAACATCCATCCCGGTTTGGGCGCGAGGACGAGATCCCCGCTGCGCCCGGGGAAGTAGCTGAGCGCCGCGGCGCGGGCGATCGGATCGGCGGCGGCCGCCGCGTCCAGCAGATCTTCACCTCGGAACACCCTCAGGAGACCGGGGGTCGACCGGATGGCCGCCATGACGCGGTCGAGGCCCGCGGGATCGGCCTTGAGCTTCTCGCTGACGCCGGACTCGAAGTACACGTCGTTGCCGCTCACCCGCGCGATGTACCGGCCGGGGCCGAGCGCCGCTTCGGCGGCCCGTTCGGCCGCTGCGGCGATCGTCGGTCCCTGGATGCGTCCGGCGTCCTTCTTGTCGGCGACGAGCTGTTCGGGAATCGGGGTGACGCCGTGGTCGCCCGTCAGCGCGACGACGTATTCGTCGCGGCCGACCAGGCCGTCCAGACGGGAGAACAGCGCGCCGAGCGTGCGATCGAGGTGCGCGTACATGTCCTGCACCTCCTGGCTCCGCGGTCCGAAGGCGTGGCCGACGAGATCGGTGCTCGAAAAGCTGATCGCCAGGACGTCCGTGCCGTCGTGCCGGCCGAGGTCGAGGCCGCCGGCCAGAGCGGCGGCCATGCGACCCAGGTAGGCGTCGGCGAAGGGGCTCCGCTCCCACTGCGAATAGTACGCGGCGTTGGCGGTGCTCCCGCCGTCGCCGTTCAGGACGTGCGGGAACGTGGCGTTCCAGCCGCGCGGCGGCGCTTCGCCCTCGCCGTCGTCACGGCCACGGTAGCGCGAGGGCGGCAGCAGTCGCTTCCAGGCCCTGCCGAAGTCGGTTTCGATGGGGTTGCTGGCGGCGAATTCCTGTACGGCCGGAACCAGGCTTTTGCGGAAGGCATCCGAGGTGACCCAGCGGTCCAGCTCGTTGCTCAGCCACGTGACCGAGTCGCCGCCGTGGCCGGCCAGCATGATCGCGCTCCGATCCTTCAACGACAGCGCCACGACGTGCGCGCCGCGCGATTCGCGCATGACGTCGGCAAAGGAGGGCACCAGCAGCTGACGACCGCTGTCGCCGCCCGGCGCTCCCCCGCCGAGACCGACGTTGTGGGCGGCCGCGTCGGCCGTACACGACGTCATCTTCGCCGTCTCGCGGTCCCACCAGGCGTTCTGTATCACGCCGCTGACGTGCGGGTACGTGCCGCTCGACACGGTCGCGTGCCCGGCGCACGTCACCGTCTCCAGGTACGGATAGGCGGCTCGCGGAAACCATGCGCCGTGCTTCACCATGCGCGCGAGCCCCGCATTCCAGTCGCTCCGGAACTGTTCGACGTAGTCGGCCCGCATCTGATCGACGACAACGATCACGACGAGCTTCGGGCCGTCCGCGTCGGCCTCGTGGGCCGCCGCCGCGGGGGCCGCGACGCCGGCCGCGAGGACGGCGGCCGCCGGCAGGGCCAGCCACCCGCGCCTCGATGCCCCGCTGCCGCGCCGTCCCGAGGGCGCAGACGCGGGTGGGTCGGTCCAGATCTCCGGCCCTGCGGACGCGCGCTCATCGCTCACGTTCGTATACCCACTTTCCGCCGATCATGGTCTTGACGACCTCGGTGGTCAGGATGTCGGGCGGCGGAACGGTCATGACGTCGCGCGACAGCACGACCAGGTCCGCCAGCTTCCCCGCTTCGATCGTGCCCAGCTGGTGCTCCAGGTGCGCCGCGTAGGCCGCGTTGATGGTGAATGCCTGCAGCGCCTCCAGGCGGCTCATTCGCTGATCGGGCTGCCATCCGCCCGGTGGATTCCCATGGACGTCCTGTCGGGTGATCGCGGCGTAGATGCCGAGCATCGGGTTCGGCTGCTCGACCGGGAAATCCGATCCGCCCGCCAGGACGACGCCCGTCTTCATCAGCTTCTGCCAGACGTACGCACCGTCGGCGATCCGCTTCGGCCCGATCCGCGACGGCGCCCACGGCATGTCCGACGTGCAGTGCGTCGGCTGCATCGACGCGACGACGCCCAGTTTCGCGAATCGCGGAATGTCGGAGGCGCTCAGAATCTGCGCGTGCTCGTCGCGCATCCGCAACGCCTTCGATCCGGGCACCTCGTTCTGCACGCGTTCGAACACGTCGAGCACCTCGCGGTTGGCCCGGTCGCCGATCGCGTGGATGCAGGTCTGGAACCCGGCCCGTGAGGCCGCCAGCGCCTGTTCGTAGACGACCTCGGGCGGTGTGACCAGCAGGCCCTTGTTGCCGGGGTCGTCGCTGTAGTCCTCGAGCATCGCCGCGCCGCGCGACCCGAGCGCGCCGTCCGCGTACAGCTTGATTGCCCGCACGACGACGTGAAAGTTGTGGTAGTCGAGGATCGGTCCGCGCGCGAAGAACGGCCGCAGTTCGGCCAGCGATCCGCGCAGCATCACGTACAACCGCGTCTGGAGCGTCCCTTCGTCGGCCAGCTTCTCGTAGAGGCCGAGCGTCCGGCCGGTGGTCCCGGCATCGTGAACCATCGTCAGCCCGAGGCGCCGGCATGCCTCGTCCGCCAGACGGATCTGCTCGGTGAGCTGCCGGTCGGTCTCGGGCGGAATCCGCGCCTCGACGAGCCGCTGCGCGCCGTCGACGAACGTGCCGGTCGGGCGGCCCTGCGCGTCGCGCACGATCCGGCCGCCGGGCGGATCCGGCGTCGATCCGGACACCCCGGCCAGCGCCATCGCCTTCAAGTTGGCGAGCCCCGCGTGGCCGTCCACGCGCGTCAGGTAAACCGGGTTGTCGGGGGCCGCGGCGTCGAGCTTGTCGTGCGTGGGAAAGGCCGCGTCAGCCCAGAGGTTCTGATCCCAGCCGCGCCCCAGGATCCACTCTCCCGGCCGAGCCGTGGCGGCCCGCCGCCTGACCATCGCGGCGATCGCGTCGTAGCTGGCCACACCGCGGAAATCGAGGCGCTGGAGGCTGGCGCCGAGGTTCGTGAAGTGTCCGTGCGCGTCGGCGAGGCCGGGCACGACCGTGCGTCCCCCGAGGTCGACGACGGTCGTCGACGGGCCCTTCAGCCCGGCCACGTCGGCCTCCCCGCCGACCGCAACGAACCGGCCGCCGCGAATGGCGACCGCGGTCGCCTGCGGGCGCTTCGCGTCGACCGTGTAGAAGCGTCCGTTCTCGAGGATGAGATCGGCCGGACCTCGCGGTTGGGCGCCTCCGCCAGCACCGAGGGCGATCACGAGGATGGTGGCTGCGCCCCCCCTTGAACGGATCATCAGGTCGGAAGTCTACAACAGGGCGAGCGGGTCGATGTCGTACGCGGCGGGATCGAGCGGCGCGACGATCGCCGAGGGGCCGCCGTCCGCCGGCGTCGCCTCCCACAGGTTCACGTCGTAGGGGCGCGCGATCCGGTGGCCGTCGCGTTCGGCGACGACACGCACCTTCGGGCGATAGGGATCGGGCGCGTACACGCTGAGGACGACCGCGATATCGCCCGAGTTCAGGCGCACCAGGTTCCCCGCGGGGTAGATGCCGATGAGCTGCACGAAGCGCCGGACGAGGTGCGTGTCGAACTGGGTGCCGTCCTTGTATTTCAGCACCTCGAGGATGCGGTCGGTCGGGAAGGCCTGCTGGTAGTGCCGCTGGGATCGCATCGCGTCGTAGACGTCGGCGATGCTGCACAACACGGTGCCGAGGTTCAGCGTGTTCCGCGTGATGCCATACGGGTAGCCGCTGCTGTCGAGGCGCAGGTGGTGCTCGAAGGCGACGACCGGGGCGAGCGTCGGGATGTCCGGCGTGCAGCGGAGGATTTCGGCCCCCTCCACCGGGTGACGCCGCATGACGGTGAACTCGCCGTCGGTGAGGCGCTCGGGCTTGTTCAGGATTTCGAGTGGCGTGCGCACCTTGCCGATGTCGTGCATCAGCGCGGCGAGGCCGAACTCGCGCAGCAGCGGGCCGTCGATGCCGAGCGCGCGCGCCTGCCCCATCGTCAGGATCGAGACGTTCACCATGTGCGTGAACGTGTAGTTGTCGTAGTTCTTGAGCGTCGTCAGCGCGAGCAGGGCGGTCCGGTTCTGCGCGACGGCCTGCGCGAGGCCGTCGATCATCGTGCGCGCCACCGTGGCGTCGGGCTGGCCCTCGGTGCCGGCGCTCTCCCAGACCGTGGCAGCGGCCGACACCGCGTCGGAGTACAGGTGCTGCAGCGTGGCCATGTCGGCCACCGCCGTCTGGTGGTCGGGCACGATCGCGATCCGGCCGACGCGGATGTGCGGCAGGACCGGAAACGCCCCGGCGCCGGCCTCGGAGGGAGCCTCGAGCGCGCTGACCGCGTCGACGAACGAGGCGAGCTCGTCGCGCGACACGCCCCGATCGATGCTGATGCGCTCGATGCCGTTCTGCGTGAGACGGCGGACGAGCGGGCCGAGCGCGTCGGGCCGCGCGATGGGGAGGTCGTCGACGATCACCTCGTTGCCGACCATGCCGATGACGGTCATCGGCTGGAGCGCGTGCAGGAGCTGGAGCGCGGCGCTCAGGGCATCGATATTCCGCCCGATGATCGGGTGCCCCTTCGAATAGAGCTGCGACGCCCGCAAGGCGGCCGCGAGCCGGCGCAGCAGCTCTTCGGCGAGCTGGGCGCGAGGGGCAGGCGTGGTCATCGCCTCGCTTCTCCGGCCGAGGCCCGGCGGCGGGCGGCGGCCACCGGCGCGCGCGCGGCCGTTCTGACGCCTCGCGGGCCGTGTTCGGCGGCGACGGCGAGGACGGCGAAGGCTTCCGGCGTACCGATGCGGGCCAGCGCCGTGGCCGCCGCGCTGCGGAGCATGGCGGTGCGCCGTGGCGCCCACCATTCGCCCCTGTACAGCGCCTCCTTCAGCGGAGGGATGGCGCTCGGATCGCGAAGCGCCGCGAGCACCTCGATCGCCCGAAGGTAGATGCCGCCGAGGGGGCCGCGATGATTGACGTGGCCGAGGATATAGGAAAGGAGGGGCGTCGCGCGTTCGTCGCGCATGGCGCCGAGCGACTGCATGATCGCGTCGCGGGACGCCGTCGTCCCGCTTTCGAGCGCCTGCTCGAGCATGCGGTAGGCGCGATCGGTCCCGATGTCCAGGATCGCCCGGACGGCCTCGCGCTGGACCTGCGGCTCGGCGTCGTCGAGCAGGTCGGCGAGCTCGGGCAGGGCGTCGTTGCCGCCGAACTCCCGGAGCAGGTAAACGGCCGTGCGGCGCACCGCCGGATTCGCCGAGCCTTTCAGGCGCTCGACCGTCCGGCGCCCCATGGCCCCGAACGCCAGCAAGATCGCCGTGAGGCGCTCGCGCGTGCGCCCGCGTTCCTCGATCGACACGGCTTCGGCGAGGGGCCGGACCAGCACCTCGCCAACCGACACGCACATCGTCTTCACCCGCTCGAACTGGGCATCGTCGATCGCCGCCAGGTGCGAGATGACGTGGCGCAGCATGGTGCCCTCGACGAGCAGGTCGAGCGCGATCATCGCGTACTGCCGCCGCTCCTTGGATCGCTCCGGCCCGGCTTCGCGCGTGATGAGGTCGAGCAGCGAGCCGGCGGCCTCGAAGTCGCCGACGAGCAACTGGTCCTCGATGAGCTCGACGACGGGCGGCATCAGGTCGGCCCAGCGCTTCGGGTCCTCCTCGAGGCGCAGCAGGTCGAGGAGCAGCGCCAGATCCAGCGACCGGAGGGCGTTGGTGGCGACCGTGTTGAGCCAGCTCCGCACGCGCTCGGGCGGATCGTCGCCGGTTTCCTCGACCTGCACCGCCTGCGTCCGCGCCGAGGACAGCTCCCGCGCGTAGTCCTCCGAGACGAACGGCTCGTCCGAGTACGACGTCAGCAGCTTCTGCGCGACGTGGTCCCAGATGCCGTCGAAACCCTCGCTGTTGCCGAGCGGCGAGGCCGCGGCTTCGGTGCGCGCGAGCGCGAGCAGGCGCATGCGTTCCTCGCCGTCGCGCACGAGGGCCTGGAACGCCTGGGCCAGCCGGTCGGTCGGCGTCGCGTCGGCGACTCCGCGCACGACGAAACGCGCGATCGTCTGGTCCGACATGTGGCCGACGACCGCGTCGACCAGCGACGCCTCGTCGCCGGTTTCGCCACCGTGTCCCAGCAGGCACGCCAGGGTCTCGGCCGGCAGCCGGCCGGCCGCGGCGGCCATGTTGCCCAACGCCGGTTCGACGCTCACCGTGCCGTCCTCGCCCACGATCGCGACGATCTGGGCAAAGAGGTGCAGAATGGCCTGGCCGCCCACTTCGGCAGGCGCGCCGCTCTCCGCGGCACGCGCCTGCACGGCGGCCAGCAGCTCGGCCAGCCGCTCGGGATCGGCCGCCGCCTCGGCCAGCGCCCGGCGCATCTCGCGGTCGTCGATCGCCTGCCTGCCCTGCAGGCAGCTGGACGCGATCGCGTCCCACGCCGCCGGGCGGCCGCCGGCGCGTTCCTTGAGGACCTCCGCGTAGTCGATCTCGTGCAACTCGACATGCCGTCCGGCCAGCCCGGTCCAGGCCCGCCCGATGCCGCCCTCCCCGCGCAGCGACTCGGGCGAACGCGACAGGAGCAGCACGAACTGGCGCCAGGCCTCGGTGTCGCCGCCCGGATGGATGGTGAGCTGGCCGACGCGGTGTTCGTGCAGCAGCGCCGCCAGTTCGCCGAGCGAGGCGTCGCCGCGCGCCGGCGCCTGGCCGTCGAGCAGGAGACCGTCGGGAAGCACGGTCAAGGTGAGCGGGCGGGGCAGCTGGGCGGGCGCGGTGACCTGGACGATTCGGCCGAGCGTCGCCGCGATCGCCGGATGGCCGCTCGGATAGAGCACGACGGCGCGCGCGGCGGCCTTGCAGGCGCGCGCGAAGTCGATCAGGCGCGCGCCGTCCTCGGGCGTCAGAGACCTGGCGGCTCCTACATCTGGCATGAATCGGTCACAGCACGTTCAGCGCGTCGAGACGGGCGGTGTGATTCCTCCGGCGCCGACCTCCGCCCGCGCGCCCGGATACCGGTGCCCGGCGGCCGGCCCGAACCGACCTCCGGCACCCGGGACGCCTGAGACATGGATTCTCGAAGTATACTGCCCGCCGGACGCCTTCGGCAGGCCCGAGAACCCGGTGCGCGCGGTCGACATCATCATCAGGAAGCGGGACGGCGCGGCGCTGACGCGCGAAGAGATTCGCTTCGTCGTCGACGGCGTCACCTCCGGTGCGCTGCCCGACTACCAGGCATCCGCGCTGCTGATGGCGACGGTGCTGCGCGGCATGACGCCCGACGAGACCGCGTGGCTGACCGATGCGATGGTCGATTCGGGCAGACGCGTCGATCTCTCCGACATTCCCGGCATCAAGGTCGACAAGCACAGCACCGGTGGCGTCGGCGACAAGACGTCGCTCGTGCTCGCGCCGCTGGCCGCGGCGTGCGGCGTGCCGGTGCCGATGATGTCGGGGCGCGGTCTGGGCCATACCGGCGGCACGCTCGACAAGCTGGAGGCGATTCCCGGCTTCCGGGTCGGGCTGTCGCTCGACGAGATGAAGCGCGCGCTCGTCCGCGTCGGGTGCGCGATGATCGGCCAGACCGCCCAGATCGCGCCGGCCGACAAGAAGCTGTACGCGCTGCGCGACGTGACCGGCACCGTGGAGAGCATCCCGCTCATCAGCGCCTCGATCATGAGCAAGAAGATCGCCGAAGGGATCGACGCGCTCGTGCTGGACGTGAAGACCGGCAGCGGCGCGTTCATGAAGACCGAGGCGGACTCGCGGCGGCTCGCCGAGTCGCTCGTCTCGATCGGCAAGGCGTCGGGCGTCCGCACCGAGGCGATCATCACGCGGATGGACGCGCCGCTCGGCCTGGCCGTGGGCAACGCCCTCGAGGTCATCGAGTCGATCGACGTCCTGAAGGGCGCGGGGCCGGCCGATCTCGTCGAGGTCTCGACGGAGCTCGCCGCGCGGATGCTCGTGCTCGGCGGCGTCGCGATCGATCGCGACGACGCGGCCCGGCGGGTCCACAGCGCGATTGCGTCCGGCCAGGGACTGGACAGATTCCGGCGCATCGTCGAGGAGCAGGGCGGCGATCCGCGGATCGTCGACGACGAGCGGCGCCTGCCGTCGGCGCCGGAACGCCGGACGCTCGGCGCGCCGCGCTCGGGGTATGTCGCGGCGCTCGACGCCGAGCTGATCGGCCGCGCGGCGGTGGCCCTGGGCGCCGGCCGCGATCGCGTGGAAGACTCGGTGGATCCTGCCGTCGGCATCCTGGTCCGCGCCAGACCGGGCGTGGAGGTTCGCGAGGGCGACCCGGTGCTCGAGCTGCACTACCGCGACGCCGCGCGGCGCGACGCGGGCCTCGCCCTGGCCTCGCGGGCCGTGACGATCGGCGACGAGGCGCCGGCGGGAAGGCCGATCATGGCGGGCGAGGTGCGCTGATGACATCCGAGGTCCAGGCGGTGGGCGCTCCGCCCGTCGAGCGGCGCTCACACCGCGTCGATCGCGGCATCGTGGCCGGCGCCGCCCTGGTGGCGCTGACGGCCGCCGCCGCGGCGCAGCTCGGCGTAACGCGGGCGCAGCCGGTCGTCGGCGCCATCGTCATTCTGGGCATCGGCTACGCGTTCTCGACCGACCGGCGTGCCATCGACCTGCGGACCGTCGCCTGGGGGCTCGGCCTGCAGATCGTGTTCGCCCTCGTCGTGCTCAAGACGGCGGCGGGCCAGCGCGTGTTCGCGACGCTCGGGGCGCTGGTGACACGGCTTCTCGGGTTCGCCGGCGTCGGCTCCGCGTTCGTGTTCGGACCGCTCGGTGACAGTTCGGTCTGGGCCCGGGTGATGCGGGGCGCGCTCGGCGAGGACGGCGCGCAGTACGCGAGCATCTTCGCGTTCCAGGTGCTGCCCACGATCATCTTCATCGCGGCACTGTTCGCGATCCTCTATTACTTCGGGGTGATGCAGGTCGTCGTGCGGGTGTTCGCGATCCTCATGCACCGCGTGATGAAGGCGAGCGGCGCGGAGTCGCTGAATGTCGCCGCCAGCATCTTCATGGGACAGACCGAGGCGCCGCTGACGATCCGGCCCTACCTGCCCGAGATGACCGAGTCCGAGCTCATGACGGTGATGACCTCGGGCATGGCGCACATCTCGGGCGGCATCATGGCCGCGTACATCCTGTTCGGCATCGAGGCGAAGCACCTGCTGACGGCCGTGATCATGACGGCGCCCGGCACGATCATGATGGCCAAGATGCTCGTTCCCGAGACCGAGGTGCCCAAGACCATGGGATCGGTGCGCCTCGAGGTGGAGCAGACCGACGTCAACGTGATCGACGCGGCCGGGCGGGGGACGGGGGAAGGGCTGCACCTGGCCCTCAACGTCGGCGCGATGCTCATCTCGTTCCTGGCGCTCATCGCGCTGGTCAACGCGCTGCTCGGTCTGGCGCACCTCAGCCTGCAGGAGATCTTCGGCTGGGGGTTCGCGCCCGTGGCATGGTCGATGGGCGTGCCGTGGCGCGACGCGCCCGTGATCGGCAACCTGCTCGGCACGCGGATGGCGCTCAACGAGTTCGTGGCGTACTCGCAGCTCGGGCCGCTCAAGGGATCGATCGATCCCAAGTCGTTCACCATCGCCACGTTCGCGCTCTGCGGCTTCGCCAACTTCAGCTCGATCGGCATCCAGATCGGCGGCATCGGCGCGCTGGCGCCGAACCGCCGGCACGATCTGGCGCGCCTCGGGCTGCGCGCGATGTTCGCCGGCACGCTCGCCAACTTCATGACGGCGACGATTGCCGGCTTCCTGCTGTGATCGGCCGTCGCCCGCCGGGCGACGATCGCCAGGCGGTGACATGGGTTACTACGAGCAGACGAAGGAAGCCGCGGACGCCGTTGGCGCGCGGACGCCGGACGTGCCGGGCGTCGCGATCGTCCTCGGCTCGGGCCTCGGCGACTTCGCGGGCGGCCTCGCCGACGCGGTGTCGATGCCGTACCAGGACCTTCCGCACTGGCCCGCCTCGCGCGTCGTCGGCCACGAAGGTCGGCTCGTCGTCGGCCGCAGCCGCGGGCGCCTCATCGCCGCGCTGGCCGGCCGCTGCCACGCCTACGAAGGACACGACCTCGGGACGGTGACCTTCGCCGTGCGCGTCATGGGGCTGCTGGGCGTCCGGACGCTGATCCTCACGAACGCCGCGGGGGGGATCAACACCGGGTTCTCCTCCGGAGCGCTGATGGTCATCGACGACCACGTCAACCTGACCGGGATGAATCCGCTCGTCGGCCCGAACGAGGATCGGTTCGGGCCGCGGTTCCCCGACATGTCCGAGGTGTACGCCCGACGCCTGCGCGGTATCGCCGACGCCGCGGGACGGGCGATGGATCTGCGGCTGCCGCACGGCGTCTATGCGGCGCTCCTCGGCCCGAGCTACGAGACGCCTGCCGAGATCCGCTACCTGAGGATTATTGGCTGCGACGCGGTCGGCATGTCGACGGTGCCCGAGGCGATTGCCGCGCGCCACATGGGGATGGAGGTCCTCGGCCTCTCCTGCATCACCAACATGGCGGCCGGCGTCCTGCCGCAGCCGCTGGACCATGCCGAGGTGATGGAGACCACCCGGAGGGTCCGGGGCCAGTTCATCGCCCTGCTGGAGGGAATCCTTGAGCGCCTCTGAGGAGGACCTGGTGGCCGCGGCCCGGCGCGCCCGGGAGCACGCGCACGCCGACTTTTCGCACTTCAAGGTCGGCGCAGCGCTCGAGTGCGCCGACGGCACCGTGGTCACCGGCTGCAACATCGAGAACGCCACCTACGGCCTGACGATCTGCGCCGAACGCGTCGCGATGTTCAAGGCGATTTCCGAAGGGCATCGCGCGTTCACGCGCATCGCGATCGTGGCCGACACCGAGGCGCCGACCCCTCCCTGCGGCGCCTGCCGCCAGATTCTCTGGGAGTTCGGCGGCGATCTCGACGTCGAGCTCGCCAACCTGCACGCGACGACCGGCCGACATCGCCTGAGGGATCTCCTGCCGCTGCCCTTCGATGCGCGCCTGCTCTGATCGGGGGCGCTCCCCAAGGCGTCCGGCGCGATCGGCCGCGGCGCGATAGAATCGGTCGATGCTCCCGACGATTGCCCGCGAGGACGACTGCGTCGTCATGGTGGACCAGCGCAAGCTGCCGGCCCAGGAGGTGTACGTCCGCTGCAGGAGCGCCGCCGAGGTGGCGCGGGCGATCAAGACCATGGTCATCCGGGGCGCCCCGGCCATCGGCGTCGCCGCCGCGATGGGGATCGCGCTCGGGATGCGCAAGAGCACGGCCACCGGCACCCAGAAGCTCGCGGCCGAGTTCTACAGGATCTGCGAGCTGATGGCGGGCACACGACCCACGGCCGTCAACCTCTTCTGGGCGATCGAGCGCATGAAGGCGGCATTCGCCCGGGCGGCCGAGGCCGGGGAATCGGTCGCGCAGATTCAGGATCGACTCGACCACGAGGCGCAGGCGATCCACGACGAGGACGTCGCCAGCTGTCGCGCCATGGGCGCCTTCGGCGCCGAGGTGGTGCCGCCCGAGGCGCACATCCTGACGCACTGCAACGCGGGCGCCCTGGCCACGGCCGGCTACGGCACGGCGCTCGGGGTGATCCGCGGCGCCATCGAGGCGGGGAAGCGCGTGGCGGTCTTCGCGGACGAAACGCGTCCGTTCCTGCAGGGCGCGCGCCTGACCGCGTGGGAGCTCATGCGCGACGGCATCGACACCACCGTCATCACCGACAACATGGCGGGCGCGCTGATGCGCCAGGGGCGGGTGAACTTCGTCGTCGTCGGCGCCGATCGCATCGCCGCCAACGGCGACACGGCCAACAAGATCGGCACCTACGGCGTCGCGGTGCTCGCGCGGGAGCACGGCGTGCCGTTCTATGTCGCGGCGCCGCTGTCGACGATCGATCTGAAGACGCCGGACGGCTCGGGGATTCCCATCGAGGAACGCGACGCGCGCGAGGTGACGCACGTCGGCAAGTCGCAGCTCGCGCCCGCGGGGGCGCGCGTCTGGAACCCCGCGTTCGACGTCACGCCGCACGGGCTCATCGCCGGCATCATCACCGAAAAAGGCATCTTCCGCGAGCCTTACACCGAGTCGCTGGCCGCGGCATTTGCGACCGGGGGGGCCGTGCGGGCAGCCAGTCGCGTCTAGCCGGCGGGGAGGGGCGAGCGGACAATCGGGTCAGGCCCGCGCCGCGAGCGGGCGACTGGACGAGCGGGCGGCGGCAGGTGCGCGGGTCTGGGTGGGACCCCGCGCGGAGAGTAGGGAAAATTGCTCATTCTCGGCATCGAAACCTCCTGCGACGAGACCTCGGCCGCGATCGTCGAGGAAACGGGCGACGCGCTCCGGCCGTGGGCCATCCGGTCGAACGTCATCGCGTCTCAGGTGCCGATACACCGCGAGTGGGGCGGCGTCGTCCCGGAGCTCGCCTCG
Organism: uncultured Acidobacteriota bacterium; assembly: GCA_963840225.1. Lineage (GTDB taxonomy): Bacteria > Acidobacteriota > Vicinamibacteria > Vicinamibacterales > CAVVIG01 > JBLMXQ01. The sequence goes on along the minus strand of CAWIYH010000001.1, from coordinate 407,015 downwards.
CGACAGCATATCCGCGACATCTGCGGCGTCGTCGAGCGTGCGCTCGCAGAGGGGAGCGCTGGGTGGGCCAATCTGGGCGCCGTGGCCGTCACGCAGGGGCCGGGACTCGTCGGCTCCCTGCTCGTCGGCGTCTCCTTCGCGAAAGCCGCGGCCGCCTCCGCCGGCCTGCCGCTCGTGGCCGTCCACCACCTGGCCGGCCACATCGAATCGCTCGTCCTGCAGAACGGCGAGCTTCCCCTTCCCTCGATCGTCCTCGTCGTCTCCGGCGGACACACGAGCCTGTATCTCGTCGATCGACCCGGCCACTACACGGCCCTGAGCCGCACGCGCGACGACGCGGCGGGCGAGGCCTACGACAAGGTGGCGAAGCTGCTCGGGCTCGGGTATCCGGGCGGGCCCGTGGTCGATCGGCTCGCCCGGACGGGCAACGACCGCGCCGTGCCGTTGCCCGCGACGCGTTTGACCCACGCGGATCGGAACGCCCCGCAGCTCAAGGGCGATCTCGACTTCAGCTTCAGCGGTCTGAAGACGGCGGTGCTGCGCTACGTCCGGGACCGGCAAGGGCTCGGTTCGCTCTCCGAGTCGGAGGTCGCCGACGTGTGCGCCAGCTTTCAGCGGGTGGTCGTCAACACGCTGGTCGACCGGGCGTTTGATGCCGCCCGGCGATGGCACGCCGCGAGCATTGGCGTCGCGGGCGGGGTGTCGGCGAACAGCCGCCTGCGCGCCGAGTTGCAGGCGCACGGCGAGCTGCGCGAGATACCGACGTTCGTGCCGAGCCTGACGCTGTCCACCGACAACGCCGCCATGATCGCCGCCGCGGGTCTTCGGAAGTTTCGCGCCGGCGTGATCGCGCCGATCGACGTGAACGCGGATGCGTCGCTCGCGCTCTGAGAGGGTCAGGCGCCCGGGTGTTCGGTGCTTGAGTGCGGCAGAGTGCAGGGTCGATCCCTCCCGAGCCGTTTCCCGAGCACCAGGCATCCAGCACCCGGGCACCGAACGGTCCCAGGCACCCAGGCACCTGTATGTCCACCCACACCGACTATCTCTGGTTCAACACTGGGAAGCGCCAGGAGTTCATCCGGATCACCGACGATGTTGCCGCGATCGTGAAGGCGAGCGGCATCCGGGAGGGCATGGTCCTGGTGTCGGCGATGCACATCACCGCCGGCGTCTACGTCAACGACTGGGAAAACGGCCTGATCGAGGATTTCCAGGCCTGGCTCGAGAAGCTGGCTCCGGCCGGTCTGCCGTACAAGCATCACCAGACCGGCGAGGACAATGCCGACGCGCACCTCAAGCGGACCATTACGGGCCACCAGGTCATGCTGCCGATCACCAGCGGCAGGCTCGATCTTGGACCCTGGGAGCAGGTGTTCTACGCCGAGTTCGACGGCCAGCGGAAGAAGCGGGTGGTCGTGAAGGTCATGGGCGAATGACGAGCCGGCGATTCGCCAACCGGCGATTCGAATGAGTGGCTGACTCGATGAGGAATTACCCGGAGCGGCCCATCGTCGGCGTTGGCGCGGTCGTTCTCGACGGCGATCGGGTGGTGCTGATCAAGCGCGGACGGGAGCCGCTCCGCGGGCTCTGGAGCATTCCCGGCGGTGCGGTGGAGCTCGGCGAGACCTGTCCGCAGGCGGTCGCGCGCGAGGTGCTCGAGGAGACGGGGCTCCGTGTCGAGGTCGGGCCGATCGTCGCCGTGCTCGATCGGATCAGGCGCGACGAGGCAGGCCGGGTCGCGTTCCACTACGTGCTCGTCGACTACGTCTGCCGCGTCGCCAGCGGCACGGCGGCCGCCGCATCCGACGCGGACGATTGTCGATGGGTGACGCTCGCCGAAGCTTCGCAGTACGAGCTCACCGATGGCACGCTCGAGGTCATTCTCGACGCTGCAAAGTCGGTCTGACGGCCCGCCGCATGCGCTTCTGACCCTGGTGATGGCGCCGCCGGATGCCGTCGGGGTGTTTGTTCCGGGCGCCGTCGGCATATATGATGCGGGCTTGGCCCCGCGGCCCCAACCGAATGTCGCCTCTGACCCTGAAACTCGATTTCACACAGACGCTCGCCCTCGCATCGGTCGTGCTCTTTGGCGGCTATGCCGTCCGCAGGCGCGTCCCGATGCTGGACCGGTACAACATCCCCGCGCCGGTGGTCGGCGGGTTTCTGTTCGCGGCCCTCGCGCTCGTCCTGCGGGTGAGCGGGAGCGTCGCGTTCGAATTCGACACGGCGCTGCAGGCGCCGCTCATGATCGCGTTCTTCACGACCATCGGACTCGGCGCGAGCCTCGGACTGCTGCGCGTCGGCGGGCCGCAGGTGCTCGTCTTCTGGGGCCTGGCCTCGGCGATGGCCACGCTGCAGGACGGCCTCGGCCTCCTGTTGTCGAAGCTGCTCGGCGTCCATCCTTTCGTGGGGCTGATTGCCGGCTCCATCACGATGACGGGTGGTCACGGCACCGGGGCGGCGTTCGGCAAGCTGATGGAAGACCAGTACCACTTTCCCGCGGGCGTCACGCTGGCGATGGCGGCGGCCACCTTCGGGCTCGTGAGCGGCGGTCTGATTGGCGGACCGGTCGGCACCTTCCTGATCGGACGGCTGCAGGGCGTCCGCCGGCCGGCGCGCTCGCCTGAGGTCGTGGTGCCGGCGGGCCTGGCGCACGCCGCGCTCGACGAGGAGATCGACACCGAGCCCTTCGGCGCCGCCCCGACCGCCTATACGCTCCTCAAGACGATCACCATCGTGCTGGTCGCGATGTGGGCCGGCTCGCTGCTCAGCCGCTGGCTCGGCCACTACATCACCCTGCCCGCGTACATCGGCGCCATGATTGCCGCCGCCGTCATCCGCAACGCCGACGAGCTCGTCGGGTGGCTCGGCATCGACCAGCGGGTGGTGGACGATATCGGGACCATCGCGCTGTCGCTGTTCCTGTCGATGGCGCTGATGTCCCTGAAGCTGTGGGAGCTGTTCGGGCTCGCCATGCCGATGCTCGTGATCCTGGCCGCCCAGGTCACGATGATGGCCGCTTTCGCGCTGCTGGTGACCTATCGGGTCATGGGGCGCGACTACGACGCGGCGGTCATGGCCGGCGGCCACTGCGGCTTCGGCCTCGGCGCCACGCCGAACGCCGTGGCCAACATGGAGGCGCTCACCGAGCGGTTCGGGCCGGCGCCACGCGCCTTTCTCGTCGTTCCCATGGTGGGCGCCTTCTTCATCGATTTCACCAACGCGCTGATCATCACGGCCTACCTCAACTTCGTGGTCTGACCGCCATGTCCAACATTCCGTCGCGAGAGGCCGCCTGGGAGCTGCTGAACGAGTACACGAAGAGCGAGAGCCTGCTGAAGCACGCGCTGGCCGTCGAGGCGGCCGTACGCGGCTACGCACGCCTGTACGGCGAAGACGAGGAGGCCTGGGGCGTCACCGCGCTCCTGCACGACTTCGACTACGAGCGATGGCCGACCCTCGGCGAGCACCCGGTCAAGGGAAGCGAGATCCTGCGCGAGAAGGGCTATCCCGACTGGGTGACCCGCGCCATCCTCTCGCACGCCCAGGAGGCGACCGGCGTCGCGCGCGAGAGCCGTCTGGAGAAGACGCTGTGGGCGTGCGACGAGATGGCCGGCTTCGTGACGGCGGCGGCGCTCGTCCGGCCGAGCAAGAGCATCCTGGATCTCGAGGCCAAGTCGGTCGTCAGGCGGATGAAAGACAAGGCGTTCGCGCGGGCGGTGCCGCGCGACGACCTGCGGCGCGGCGCCGACGCGCTCGGGCTGCCGCTCGAGGAGCACATTACGAACGTGATCGCCTTCATGCGCGAGCGCGCCGACGACCTCGGCCTCCGAGGAACGCTCTGATTTCGCCTTTCGTATATCTCCAGTGAATGGCTGAGACCGATCCCGTCGTCTCGCTCGAAGGGGTGACCGTCAGCTACGGCCGCAACCCGGCGCTGGCGGAGGTCACGGCCGCCTTCGCGGCCGGCGCCGTCGGATTGCTCGGGCCGAACGGCGCCGGCAAGAGCACGATGATCAAGTCGCTGCTCGGCTTCGTCGTGCCGGACCGGGGCCGGATGCGGGTGCTGGGCCTCGACGTCGCCCGGTCGCCGCTCGAGATCCGCGCGCGGGTCGGATACATGCCCGAGACCGACGCCCAGATTCCCGGCATGAACGCCGTCTCGTTCGTCGCCTACTGCGGCGAGCTTTCCGGTCTTCCCCGCGTGGACGCGATGCAGCGCGCGCATGAGGTGCTCTTCTACGTCGGGCTGGGCGAGGCGCGGTACCGCAACGTCGAGACCTATTCGACCGGCATGAAGCAGCGCATCAAGCTGGCCCAGGCGCTCGTGCACGACCCCGACCTGCTGTTCCTCGACGAGCCGACCAACGGCATGGATCCGAAGGGGCGCGACGAGATGCTGGCGCTCGTCCGCGATCTCGCGCACAACAAGGGCGTCAACCTGATTCTCTCGTCGCACCTGCTCCCCGACGTCGAGTACACCTGCGATCACGTGGTCGTCATGGACAAGGGCCGGGTGGCGACGCAGGGGCCGATTGCGGCGCTCAAGCAGTCGTACGGCCAGGTGTTCGAGTTGCGCGTCAAGACCTCGACCGGCGACCAGGACGCGTTCCTCGAGCGCCTGAAGGCGGCCGGCCTCGACTGCCATGCCCCCGACGAGGACGTGATGCGCGTCTTCGTGCCGGGCGACGGCGGCGCGCGCGAGCTCTTCGCGCTGGCCGCGGCCGAAGGCGTGCAGGTCCGCCACCTGCGGCCGAGCGTGCCGACGCTCGAGGACGTGTTCGCGCGCGCGGTGGGGGAGGAATGAGCCCGATCCACGATCAGGGCTACCGGCGCTACGGCGGCGGCCGGGCCCCGCGGGGCCGCGGCTGGGCAGTCATCGCGGGCGCCGGCATCCGCACCCTGCTGGGCCGGCGGACCTTCCTCGGCCTCCTGCTGCTGGCCTGGCTGCCGTTCTTCGTTCGCGCCGTCCAGTTCTATGCGGCCGCCAACCTCCCGCAGGCGGCGATGCTGGCGCCCAGCGCGCAGACCTTCCGATCGTTCTTCGAGCAGCAGAGCATCTTCGTCTTCTTCATCACCGTCTACGTCGGGGCTGGCCTCATCGCCAACGACCGGCGCGCCAACGCCCTCCAGATCTATCTGTCGAAGCCGTTGACCCGCGTCGAATACGTGTTCGGCAAGCTGACCGTCCTGCTGACGTTCCTGCTGCTGGTGACGTGGGTGCCGGCCATCCTCCTGCTCGTCGTGCAGATCATGTTCGCCGGCAACTTCACGTTCCTGGCGAACAACGTCTACCTGTTCCCGGCGATCACCGTGCTGTCGCTCGTCGAGGCGCTGGCCGTCAGCTCGACGATGCTGGCGTTGTCGTCGCTGTCGAACAGCGCGCGTTACGTCGGCATCCTGTATGCCGCCCTGATCTTCTTCACCGAGGCGCTCTACGGCGTCCTGACGGTCGTGACCGGCAATTCGCGGCTCTCCTGGATGTCCCCGCCCGCCGATCTCAGCCAGATCGGCGACGCGATCTTCCGGCTGCCGACGCGCTACGACACGCCGGTCGCCGTCTCCTTCCTGGCCATCGTGGTGATCATCGGCGCGTCGGCCTTCGTGCTCGAGCGTCGCGTCCGCGGCGTCGAGGTGGTGACGTGAGCGCGGTCATCGCAGCGGACCACCTGTCGAAGTGGTACGGCCAGGTGATCGGGCTGAATGACGTGACGCTGACCGTGCCGGCCGGCATCACGGGGCTGCTCGGTCCCAACGGCGCGGGCAAGTCGACGTTCATGAAGCTGATGACCGGCCAGCTGGCGCCGAGCAAGGGCGACATCCGGGTGTTCGGCGAGCCGATCTGGCGCAACCCCGCGCTCTATTTCCGGATCGGCTTCTGCCCCGATCAGGACGCGTTCTACGATCGGATGACCGGCTTCGAGTGGTTGACGGCGCTCGGACGGCTGAACGGGGTGACCGACGCCGAGGCCCAGGCGCGCGCGCGCCGGGCGCTCGACGAGGTGGATCTGGCCGCGGCCGCCGGCAAGAAGATCGGCGCCTACAGCAAGGGCATGCGGCAGCGCGTGAAGCTCGCGCAGGCGCTGGCTCACGACCCGGAGCTCCTGATCCTCGACGAGCCGCTCGCCGGAATGGATCCGATCGCGAGACGCAAGACGATTCGCCTGATCAAGGAGTGGGGGCGATCGGGCCGCAGCGTCGTCGTCTCGAGCCACGTCCTCCACGAGATCGAGGCGATGACCTCGAACATCCTCCTCATCAACCAGGGGCGGATTCTCGCCGAGGGGAACGTCCACCAGATCCGCGACCTGATCGACGAGCACCCGCACACCGTGTTCATCCGCGCCGACCAGCCGCGCGGGCTCGCCCGCGAATTCCTCACCCACGAGGACGTGCTCAGCCTGCGCTTCGAGGAAGGCGCGGTCGTCGTCCAGACCGGCCGTCCCGACGCGTTCTACGCGCGTCTGACGACGCTGGCCGCCTCGGGCGAGTGCGGCGTCATCCACGAGGTGACCTCGCCGGACGACAACCTGCAGGCGGTGTTCCAGTACCTGGTGAAAGCATGAACAGCGGCCCCCCTGCCCGTCAGCCGACCCTCGCCGCCTCCGCCCTGCGCGTGTTCGACCTCTCGCTCGGCCAGATGCTGTGGTCGCGCCGCTCCGTGTTCCTCGCGCTGCTGGTCGGCGGTCCCGTGCTGCTGGCCGCCGGTATCCGCGTTGCCACGACGATGACCCCGCTCGGCAGCGTCCAGGTGAACGGCGCGCGCGTCGGCGGCGGCGCGCTGTTCGGCATCATGATGTGGCTGCTCTACATCCGCTTCGTCGTGCCGGTGCTCGGCGTCTTCTACGGAACGTCGCTGATTGCCGACGAGGTCGACGACAAGACGATCACGTATCTCTTCACCAGGCCGATTCCGCGCGCCGCGGTGATGTTCGGGAAGTACGTCGCCTACCTGGCCTGCACGGTCCTCCTGGTCCTGCCCTCGGTCGTGCTGGTGTTCTTCCTGGTCGCCCCGCTCGGCGGCTCGGTCGCCGAATCCTTCCCGGCGATGGTCGAGGACCTGGGCATGCTGGCGGCCGGGCTCGCCGCCTACGGCGCCGTGTTCGCCTTCGTCGGCGCGCAGCTCAAGCGTCCGCTCGTCATCGGGCTCGTCTTTGCCTTCGGCTGGGAACCGGCCGTGCTCCTGTTTCCGGGCTACCTGAAGCGCCTGACCGTCGCCTACTATTTGCAGGCGCTCGTGCCTCATGCCCTGCCGCAGGACTCGGCCGTCAGCATGCTGATGCAGGCGTTCCGGGAAGTGCCGTCGGTGCCCGCCAGCCTGGCTTCGCTCGCCCTCATCACCGGGGCCGCGCTGTGGGCCGCGGGCCGGGCGGTCGAGAGGCGCGAATACGTGCTTGAACAATAGGCAAGAGGGTCGCGTATAAGTATTTGAGGCGGCTTCCATGACGACGAGAACGCGGTACTTCGTGATCGTTTCGCTCCTGGTCCTTGGGGTCGGACTCGGGACCGGGCTGGTCGCGTACTACGTCGGCCTGCCGACCAGCGCCTTCACGCGCCAGGGCGGCCCCGACGAACTGCAGTACGTGCCGAAGGACGCCGCGGTCGTCGCCTACGCGAACGTTCATGAGGTCATGACCTCCGAGGTCCGTCAGAAGATCCACCGGGCTGCTCCGGTTCCGGAGACCGGCCAGCGCGAGTTCGAGGACCAGACCGGCATCAACATCGAAACGGACGTGGACCGCGTCGTGGCGTGCCTGGATCCGGGCCTGGGCGGCGACGACCACCATGGAAGCGGCATGGTGCTCGCCCGCGGGCGTTTCGACGAGGTCCGCATCGAAGCACTCATCCGGCGTCGCGGCGGGGACGCCCAGGATTACCATGGCAAAAGGCTCCTGCTCGTGGTCGACGACGGACATCGCGGGGATCAGGACAAGCCGTCGCGCGGGCGCGAACTGGCGCTCAGCTTCGTCGAGCCCGGCCTCGTGGCCGTCGGCAATGCCGAGATGGTGCGGACCGCCATCGACCTCCGGCACGGCGGGCCCAGCGTCACGACGAATGACGAGCTCATGAACCTGGTGCGTTCGCTGGACGGCGGCAATGCCTGGGTGGTCGGCCGCTTCGACGCGATTCGCCGGCAGGCCCGGCTTCCCGAGGGCGTGGCGTCACAGATTCCGCCCATCACGTGGTTTTCGGTCAGCGGTCACATCGATGGCGGCGTCCGCGGCGTCATCCGGGCGGAGACGCGCGACGAGGTGGCCGCCAACAACCTCCGCGATGTCGTCCGCGGCTTCATGGCACTCGTGAAGATGCAGAGCGGATCGAAGCCGGAGATGCAGGCGGTCCTGCAGTCGCTGCAGCTCGGCGGCAGCGGGAAGACGGTGGCGCTCTCCTTTGACGTGCCGGCGGGCGTCTTCGACCTGCTGGGGCACGGCGCCCGCGAGCGTCACGGCGACGACGCGCGCTGAACGCGAGGCCCGTTTTTGGCGGGCGGGAGCGGCCCTCCACTTGACGCTTTCCGGCCGCGCCTCTACACTCCCCTGAAATCCGTTCGATTCCGCAACGTCGAGGACGGTTTCGGGGACCGTCCCTGCAGCCCTCCGATCTGCAGACACGCATGACCGATCTCGTCTTCTTCTACGGCACGCTCATGAGCGGCTTCAGGCGGCCGGGGCGCGAGCGTATCGATCCGAAGCTGCGGCCGGAGGGGCGCGGGTGGATCCACGCGGCGCTGTTCGACCTGGGCATCTATCCCGCGGCCGTTCCGGCCTCGGATTCCCGGGTCTGGGGCGAGGTGCACTTCATCGTGGACCGCGCGGCAGTGCTCGACGCCCTTGACGAGATCGAGGGCTACCGCCCGGGCCAGCCGGACGCGAGCCTGTACGTGCGCGTCGAGACGAGTGTGACCTTCGAAGACGGCCGCGTCGCCGACGCCTGGGCGTACTTCTACAATGCGCCTCTCGGCCGGGCACAGCGGATCGAATCGGGCGACTACCTGGAACATCTGAAGGTGAATCGATGACTCGCGTCGTAGCGTGCGCCGTGGCGCTCGCGTGCGCGCTGGGCGGCGTCGTGCGACCCGCCGCCGCGCAGGCACCGTCCGACCTCGATCCGCAGGTCGTGAAGCTGCTCGGACAGATTTCGGAAGAGCGTCTGGCGGCGACGCTCAAGAAGCTCGAGTCGTTCGGCACCCGCAGCTCGCTGTCGTCGACCGATCTGCCGGATCGCGGCATCGGCGCGGCGCGTCAATGGATCTTCGACGAGTTGAAGGGCTACAGCCCGCGGCTGCAGGTGAGCTACGAGACGTTCCATGTGGCCAGGCAGGGACGCTTCACGCGCGACGTCGAGATCCGGAACATCATGGCCGTTCTGCCCGGACGAAGCCCGCGGCAGGTCTACATCAGCGGACACTACGACACGACGACCGTACCGGGCGGCCAGGGCAGCTCGAATGCGGCCGGCGTGCGGCGGGAGCCGGTGACGGCGCCCGATCCCAGCAAGCCCAACGACACGCCCGCTCCCGGTGTCAACGACGACGGCAGCGGCACGGCGTTGACGATGGAGCTGGCGCGCGTCTTCAGCCAGAGCGGGGTCCAGTTCGACGCCACGCTGGTCTTCATGTGCCACGTGGCGGAGGAGCAGGGGCTGATCGGCGCCTTCCTGCACGCCCGGAAGGCGGCCGCCGATCACGTTCGGATCGACGCGGTCCTGAACAACGACATCGTCGGCAACGATCGAGGCGGCAGCGGCATCGTCGACGGCGCGACCATCCGGCTGTACTCGGAAGGGCCGGAGGACTCGCCGTCGCGGGAGCTGGCGCGGTTCGTCCGGCGCTGGGGCGCCCGCTACGTGCCGTCGCACAAGGTCCGGCTGATGGCGCGTCCGGATCGGTTCGGGCGCGGCGGCGACCATACGGCGTACAACCAGAACGGCTTCGCGGCGGTAGGGTTCCGCGAGTCGCGGGAGAATTTCGCGCGGCAGCACAGCCCGCTCGATCTGTTCGAGGGCACCTCGCCCGCCTATCTGGCGCGCAACGCCCGCGTGGACGCTGCGGCGGCCGCGACGCTGGCGCTCGCCCCGCCCGCGCCGGTCGTCGACAACGAGCGCGGCCAGCCGACGATTACGCGATCGCCGAGCGGCTACGATGCCAACCTGAAATGGCAGGCCTCGCCCGGCGCCGCCGCGTATCGCGTGTTCTGGCGCGAGGCGTGGGGACCGGACTGGCAGCACGAGATGCTCGTCGGCAAGGTGACCGACGTGGTCCTGCCGCACATGCAGATTGACGACTATGTCCTCGGCGTGGCGGCGGTGGATGCCGCGGGGCACGAGAGCGTGGTGGCGCCGTACGTGAGCCCGCCGCGGCAGCAGCCGATCATCAAGACCCTGCCCTAGTCAGAGCTAGAGCGCGCGACGGCCGTCGCGGATGGCTTCGACGAAGCCGGAAATGACCCGTTTGACACGCTCAGACAGCGCCGTGAACTCGATTCCGGATCGGTAGAGGACCTGCTCCTGCTCGACGTCGCTGATGCTGCAGTGCACCACGCGTGCCTTGACGATGACCGAGCTGTCGCCCAGGCTGAGACGGAAGTCGTGCAGGGAATCGAGCTGGAGGGGGAACGGGGTTTCCACCTGCGCGCCGCCGATGCCGATCTCCTTGATCGTCATCGGCTCGTAGACCATCACCTCGCCGCGCAGCTCGCCGAGGATCTGGACGCGTTCGGTGTCCCGACTATCGTTGGGCGCCATCGGGCGCGAAATATAACACAGCCGCTCAGTTCATCCTCGGCGCCGGCTTGACGACGAAGAGCTCGTCGTCGGAGACGTCGGACGTGTCGTCGCCCTCAGACGGCTCGACGCCGCCCGCGTTCTCGGTCGCGTAGGTGAGGATCGGAATGCGCCGCGTGTATTCGTCCAGCTTGAGCATCGAGAGCACCTGCAGCCCCTCGACATCGTCCATCCTCACGCACAGGATTACCAGGTCGGGCTGGACCCGCCGGATCTGCGAGTACGCGTGCTCCGTCGATTCCACGAACACCACGTCGTAGTGGCCGGCCTCGAGGACCGTCTCGAGCAGCTCCAGGACGTCGGCGTTGCCGTTGACGATCATCACCCGCTGGGTGCCGTGCGCCCTCGGCATGGAGAGGGTGGCGGTGTCGACGGTGGCGATGGGCTCCATGTGCATCGTTGTCCCGCTCCCTGGACGTCCCCCTTTGATTCAGGATCCGTGCCAGGTTCGCGGTTGCGAAATCCTGCGTAATTTCCCGCCATTGTGGCCCGCCGGCCCTCCGGCTGGAGCGGTTGACACCAGAAAGAGCCAGCGCAGCCGCACCCTTAAGTCGTTTCTCCGCGGGAGTTTCTCGACGCGGTTGCGGGTGATGTCCACTGTACGGCACCCTCTTGGGCATGATGCTGTCACCGCGAAACATTTCACGATCCGCGGCTACTTATTACAACTTCATCGATGGCGAGTGGGCGCCCTCGATCTCCGGCGAAACTTTCGAAAACCGGAATCCCGCCCGGACCGCCGATCTCATCGGCGTGTTCCAGCGTTCGTCCCGCGCCGATGCCGAGCGGGCGGTCGCGGCGGCGCGCCGCGCGTACGACTCGTGGCGCCTGGTGCCGGCGCCCCGGCGCGCCGAACTGCTGTTCCGCGCCGCGCAACTGATCGCCGACCGCAAGGAAGACTTCGCGCGCGACATGACGCGCGAGATGGGCAAGATTCTGGACGAGACCCGGGGCGACGTCCAGGAAGCCATCGACATGACGTTCTTCATGGCCGGCGAGGGCCGGCGGCAGTACGGCCAGACCGTGCCGTCCGAGCTGAGGGACAAGTTCGCGATGTCGATTCGGCAGCCGCTCGGTGTCTGCGGCATCATCACGCCGTGGAACTTCCCGATGGCGATCCCGTCGTGGAAGATCATTCCGGCCCTCGTCTGCGGCAACACGGTGGTGTTCAAGCCGGCGACGCTCACGCCGCTGTCGGCGGTGAACTTCGTCAAGGTCCTCGAGGACGCGGGCGTGCCGCGCGGGGTCGTGAATCTCGTCACGGGCGGCGGTGATCAGGTCGGCGACGCGCTCCTCGTGAACGACGATGTGCGCGTGGTGTCGTTCACCGGGTCGACCGAGGTCGGCCGGACCGTCTCGCAGAAGGGGGCACCGTCGTTCAAGAAGGTGCACCTCGAGATGGGCGGGAAGAACGTCATCATCGTGATGGACGATGCGAACCTCGATCTCGCGCTCGAGGGGTGCGTCTGGGGCGGCTTCGGCACCAGCGGCCAGCGCTGCACGGCGGCGAGCCGCGTCGTCGTCCACGAGAAGGTGTACGACGCCTTCGTCGAGCGGTTCGTCGAGCGGGCGCGGGCGCTGCGCGTGGGCGACGGCCTCGACCCGTCGATCGACATGGGACCCTCGATCAGCGAAGGGCAGCTCGAGACGGTCATGCGGTACGTCGCGATCGGCACCCGGGAGGGGGCGAGGCTGGCGTGCGGCGGGCACCGGCTGACCGACGGCGCCCGCGCCGAGGGGTACTTCCACGAGCCGACGATCTTCGCCGACGTGTCCCCCGGAATGCGGGTGGCGCAGGAGGAGATCTTCGGTCCGGTCGTGTCGGTCATGACGTGCCGATCGCTCGACGAGGCCGTGGCGATCGGCAACGGCGTGCAGTACGGACTGTCGGCCTCGATCTACACTCAGGACGTGAACCGCGCGTTCTCCGCCATGCGCGACCTGTACACCGGGATCTTCTACGTGAACGCACCGACGATCGGCGCCGAGGTGCACCTGCCGTTCGGCGGCACCAAGGCCACCGGCAACGGCCACCGCGAGGCTGGCGTTGCCGCGCTCGACGTGTTCTCCGAATGGAAATCGGTTTACGTGGACTTCAGCGGGCGACTGCAGCGCGCCCAGATCGATACGGCCGATCTCTAGCTGCGCGATCTTGCCCGTGGCTGCCGGCGCCGTCGGGAATCCGGCGCCGCGGGGGACGGAAGAACGAACGGTACCCAGATGATCTGGCTGCTCGCGGGGGTGGTGTACTCGAGCGCCTACGTGGCGGTGGGGTTTGTGCTGGCCCAGCGGCCGGTCGCTCAGCTCTGGGTGGCCAACTTCGGGCTGCTCGTCTCGCCGCTGATCCCCATCGTCGTGGTGCTCCGGCGGCGGCGCGACTGGACCGGCCGGCATCGCGCGTTCTGGGAGGCCATCGCTGTCGGCTGTGGGCTGTGGCTGGCGGGCCAGCTCGCCTGGGCCGTTGACGAGCTCCTGCTCGATCGAGCGCTTCCGTTCGCCACATGGGACATCGTCGCGCAGCTGTCCGGATCCATGATGCCGTTGCTCGCGCTGGCCGCGTGGCCGCACGCCGGCGAGCGCCGGGAGTCGGCGGCGACAGCCACCCTCGACGTCTACGCGCTCGTCTGCATCGCCGCCTTCGTGTTCTGGTCGCTCGTGGCCGCACCGGGGCTCTCCGTGCGCACCGCCTCGTCGGGGACGCGCCTGCTCGCCGTGATCGGCCCGGCGATCCGCCTGGCGACGGTCGCCGGCCTGGCCTTCGCCGCCTGGGCGGCCGGCCCGGGAGCCTGGCGCGCGTCCTACGGCCGGCTGGCGCTCGGGTCGGGGCTCGCGTTCATGCTGCTGTTCGACCTGTCGGCCGCGATGCTGCAGGGATCGTATCGGTCCGGGCCGCCGGTCGACGTCGGCTGGATCTTCCCGTTCTGGTGCTTCGCCTGGGCCGCGGCCGAGGCGGAGAAGTCGAGCACCGAGCCGCTCCGGTGGACGGCCGAAGCCGTCCGTCCCTCGGCGCCGATCGTCCTGTTCGCGGCGCTCGCGTCGGTGCCCGTGATCGGGTACGGCCTGCGCTACCTGTTTCCGCTAGGCGACCCGGTCGATCACTATCGCGGCGTGGCGACCGCGGTCGCGCTCACCGGCGCGCTCGGCCTCTTGATGGCCCGAGTCATCGTCGAGCGCCGCGCGCTCGATGCGGCGGACCGCCACCTCCGCCTCCTCGCATCGGCGCTCGAGCAGAATCAGGATCTCGTCGCCATCGTCCGCGGCCGGACGATCCAGTATGTCAACGCGGCGCTCAGCACGGCGCTCGGGCAGGGCACCCGGCAGCTCGAGGGCGCCGAGTGGACGACGCTCGTGGCCACGGAATCGGCGGGCGAGGTCGTGCACATCGTCGAGACGGTGGAGCGTGGCGACGTGGCGCGTGGCAGCCTCTCGCTCGTCCGCCAGGACGACGGGCCCGTGCCGGTGGCGTACGTCGTGGCGCCGCTGCTCGATCCGGTCCAGGGAACGATGCACCGCGTCTGTATCTTCCGCGATCTCACAGACGACATCCGGCTCCGCGAGCAGATGGTGCAGAGCGAGCGCCTGTCGGCGATTGGCGACCTGGTGATCGGCGTCGCGCATGAGCTGAACAACCCGCTGCAGTCGGTGATCGGCCATCTGGAGCTCGTGATGACCGGTCCGATCGACGCCGCCGTCCGCGAGGATCTCGATCGCGTGAGATTCGAGGCGACGCGCGCCGGACGGATCCTGCGGAACCTGCTCGCGTTCGTCCGCAAGTCGCCCCAGACGCGGCTGCTCGCGGACCTGAACGAGATCGTCCGGGCGACGGTCGCTTCGAGCGCGTACGAGGTGAACACCGAGATGATCGAGCTGCGCGAAGAGTACGACGCGCGGTTGCCGCTGGTGCTGGTCAACCGCGACGAGCTGCAGCAGCTGGTCGGCAACCTGATCGTCAACGCCCAGCAGTCGATCCGATCGACCGGCCGGCGCGGGACGGTCACCATGCGGACGAGCCTGTCCGGCGCCAACGCCGTCCTCGACGTGAGCGACGACGGCGCCGGTGTGCCGGCGGAAGTGGGCGGGCGCATCTTCGAGCCATTCTTCACCACGAAGGAGATCGGCACGTCGAGCGGCCTCGGGCTGTCCATCGCGTTCGGGATTGCCACGACGCACGGCGGCACGCTGGAGCTCGTGCCGGTGGCGTCGGGCGCCTGCTTCCGCCTGACGCTGCCGGGCGCCGGCTTCCCAGGCCCGGCGTACATTCACTAAAATATGTCGTTTATGCCGTCGCGCGAGGTCGTCATCCTCAGTAGCGCCCGTACGCCCATCGGAAAATACGGCGGTTCGTTCCGGGACGTCCATCCCGCCGAGCTCGGCGCCGTGGCCGCCCGCGCCGCGCTCGAGCGCGCGCACGTCCGCGCCGACGAGGTGGACGAGGTGCTGATGGGCCACGGCCGGCAGGCCGGGTCGGGGCCCAACCCGGCCCGGCAGGTCGGCCACCGCACGGGCATGCCCCACACCGTGCCAGCGCAGACCATCAACAAGGCGTGCGCGTCGGGCATGCAGGCCATCGTGTCGGGAGCCCAGTCGATCCTGCTCGGCGAGTCCGAGCTGGTCGTCGCCGGCGGCATCGAGTCGATGAGCCGCATGCCCTATTTCATCGACGCGATCGATGCGCGCTGGGGCCACAAGATGGGGAACTTCGCGCTGGTCGACGCGATGTACCGCGACGGCTTCCACTGTCCGCTCGCCGACATGGTCATGGGGCAGACAGCCGAGGTGCTGGCGCGGAAGTACGGCATCACGCGCGAGCAGTCCGACGCCTACGCGCTCGAGAGCCAGCGGAAGGCCGGGGCCGCGATCGAGACCGGCGCCTTCCGTCGGGAAATCGCGCCGGTGACCGTCACGAGGAAGGGGCAGGCCGTGGTCGTCGATCGCGACGAGCACGTGCGCCCGGACACCACCATCGAGACGCTCGGGAAGCTGCCGCCGGTATTCAGGCTGGACGGGCAGCCGGGGATCATCACCGCCGGCTCGTCGTCGGGAATCACGGACGGCGGCGCGGCGGTCGTGCTGGCGTCGGCCGATCGCGCCAGGGCGGCGGGCTTGGTGCCGATCGCGCGAATCGTCGGCTGGGCGAGCGCGGGCGTCGATCCGACGCTGATGGGCATCGGCCCGGTGCCGGCCCTGCGGCGGCTGACCGAGCGGACGGGGCTCGGGATCGACGACTTCGATCTCGTCGAGCTGAACGAAGCGTTCGCCGCACAGGTGCTCGCGGTGCTGGCCGACGCCCCCATTGCGCGCGAACGCCTGAACGTCAACGGCGGTGCGATCGCGCTCGGCCACCCGATCGGCTGCACCGGCGCGCGGATTGTCGTCACCCTGCTCCACGAGCTGGCACGGCGCCGGCTCCGCCTGGGCCTGGCGACCTTGTGTGTGAGCGGTGGCATGGGCATGGCGCTGGCGGTGGAACGATGCGACTAGCCGTCATCCCCGGAGACGGGATTGGCCGGGACGTCACGGCGGAAGCGCTCAAGGTGCTGCGCGCCGTCGGCGACGCCTACGGCCGCCGGTTCGAGGTCGAGATCCTCCCCTGGAGCGCCGACTACTACCTCGAGACCGGCGTCACGATGCCGCCCAACGGCTACGCCATGCTCCGCGACGACTTCGACGCGGTTTTCATCGGCGCCCTCGGCGATCCACGGGTGACCGACAACCGTCATGCTCGTGACATCCTCCTCGGCACCCGCTTCGAGCTGGACCTGTACGTGAACTACCGACCGGTGCGCCTGCTCGACGAGCGCCTGTGCCCGCTGAAGGGGCGCACGCCGCCGCAGGTCGACTTCGTCGTCTTTCGCGAGAACACCGAGGGGCTCTACGTGAGCGTCGGCGGCCGGTTCAAGCCCGGCACGGCCGACGAGGTGGCCATCCAGGAGGAGATCAACACGTACAAAGGCGTGCACCGCATCGTGCGTCACGCGTTCGAGTTCGCGAAGACGAACGGTCTCGGCAGGGTCTGCATGGCCGACAAGAGCAACGCCATGACGCAGGGCCACGCGCTCTGGCAGCGCGTCTTCCGCGAGCTCGCGCCGCTCTACGACGGAATCGAGGCGCGTCATCTCTACATCGACGCGCTGGTCCTGCTGATGGTCCAGGATCCGTCGCAGTTCCAGGTGATCGTCACCAACAACCTGTTCGGCGACATCGTGACGGACCTCGGCGCCGCGCTCCAGGGCGGGCTCGGCCTCGCGGCCTCGGGCAACATCCATCCCGGCCGGACGTCCATGTTCGAGCCGGTGCACGGCTCGGCGCCGCCGCTGGCCGGCAGGAACGTCGCGAACCCGATGGGGGCGATCCTGTCGCTCGCCCTGATGCTCGAGCACCTCGGTCTGGACGACGAAGCCCAGGCCGTCGAGCGCGCGGTAGGCCAGGCCGTCAGGACGCGAAGGGGAACCGCCGACATCGGCGGATCGCTCGGCACCGCCGAAACCGGCGACTATATCTCCGCGGCCGTCCAACGAGGGGCGGGAACCGCGCGAACCCCGTGAGCCAATGAACACCGTGAACCTGTGAACCCGGTACACCCATGACCCCATCGACCGAAGTCCTCATCATCGGCGGAGCGCGCACGCCGATGACCGATTACGTCGGCGCGCTCAGAGAGGTGTCCGCGCTGGAACTGGGCGCCGTCGCCGCGCGTGGCGCCTTCGCGAAGACGGGCGTCAAGCCCGAATGGATCGAGCACGTCGTCATCGGCAACGTGCTCCAGACGAGCTCGGACGCGATCTACGGCGCGCGGCACGTGGCGCTCAAGGCGGGCGTGCCGGTCGAGGTCCCTGCGCTGACGGTGAACCGCCTCTGCGGATCCGGGATTCAGGCGGCCGTGAGCGGCGCACAGATGATCCGGCTCGGCGAAGCCGGATTCGTGCTCACGGGCGGCATCGAGAACATGAGTCAGGCGCCCCACGTGATCCGCGGGCTGCGCACCGGGCTCAAGCTCGGCCAGGGCCGCCTGGAAGACTATCTCTGGGAGGCCCTGCTCGATCCCTACTGCGGCTGCACGATGGCGATGACGGCCGAGAACTGCGCGGCGCGGTATGGCATCCCGCGCGAGGCGCAGGACGAGTATGCCCTGCGCAGCCAGCAGCTCGCCGCGAAGGCCTGGAGCGAGGGGCGGATGGCCGACGAGGTCGTGCCGGTCGAGATCAAGGGGCGCCGCGGCGTACAGCTGGTCGAGCGCGACGACCACATGCGCCCGGAGACGACCATGGAGGTGCTCGCCAGGCTGCCGCCGGCCTTCGCGAAGGACGGCACCGTGACGGCAGGCAACGCGAGCGGCATCGTCGACGGCGGGGCCGCGTTGATCCTGGCGTCGAGGGCTGCCGCCGACGAGCGCGGCCTGACGCCGATGGGCCGCCTCGTCGCGTGGGCCGCCACCGGCGTCGAGCCGAAGGTCATGGGCATGGGTCCGGCTCCCGCGACGCGTCAGGTGCTGGCGCGCACAGGCCTGTCGCTTGCCGACATCGACCTCGTCGAGGTCAACGAGGCGTTCGCCGGGCAGTATCTCGCGGTGGAGAAGGAGCTCGGGCTCGATCGCGCGAAGGTCAACGTCAACGGCGGCGCGATCGCCCTGGGCCATCCGCTCGGCATGACCGGCACGCGGCTGCTCCTGACCCTGCTCCTGGAGCTGCGCCGGCGCGGGAAGAGGCGGGGTCTGGCGACCGCCTGCATCGGCGGCGGACAGGGCATCGCCGCGATTGTGGAGACACTGTAATGGCGATCAAGACGATTGGCGTGCTCGGTTGCGGCCTGATGGGATCGGGCATCGCGCAGGTGTGTGCGGCGTCGGGCTACAGGACGTTGGTCCGCGAGGTCGACGATGCCTCGCTGCAGAAGGGGCTCGGGCGCGTCAGAAAGTTCCTCGACGACGGCGTGGCGAAGGGGAAGGTGGCCACCGAGGCCCGCGACACGACGCTCGGGAACCTGTCGGGCACGATTACCTTCGACGAGCTCGGCGACTGCGATCTCGTCATCGAGGCGATCGTCGAGAACCTCGACGAGAAGCGGCGCACGTACGCCGCGCTCGAGCGCGTCGTCAAGGCGCACACGATCCTCCTCTCGAACACGTCGTCGCTGTGCATCACCGAGCTGGCGGCGGCCACGAAGCGGCCGGACCGGTTCGGGGGCCTGCATTTCTTCAACCCCGTGCCGCTCATGAAGCTGGTGGAAGTCATCCGCGCGCTGACGACGAGCGACGAGACCTACCGGGCCGTGTTCGGCTTCGCGCAGTCGCTCGGCAAGGAGCCGATTACCGCGCCCGATCGCCCGGGCTTCATCGTGAACCGCCTGCTCGTGCCCTATCTGCTCGACGCGATCCGCGCGTACGAGCACGGCCTCGGCACGCTCGAGGACATCGACAAGGGAATGAAGCTGGGGTGCGGCTACCCGATGGGACCGTTCACGCTCCTGGACTTCGTGGGCCTCGACACGACGTACTACATTGCCAACATCATGTTCGAGGAGTTCCGCGAACCGGCGTACGCACCGCCGCCGCTCCTGAAGCGGATGGTCGTCGCCGGCCGACTCGGCCGCAAGTCAGGGCGCGGGTTCTATTCGTACGAGCAGTAGGCGCGCCTTCTCCTTGTAGTCGCGGTCCTCGGGGACGTGGGTCGGATCGGGGGGCGCGTCGATCACCCGCTGGAGCTCGGTGCCGGCCTCGGCGTTCCGTCCCTGGTCCTGGTACAGCTCGGCCAGGAAGTAATGGGAGACGGTGCTCGCCGGGTTGTACTCGAGCGACTTCTTCAGGTATTGCTCGGCCGTCTTCTTGTTGCCCCCGAAGAGGCGCGGAACCTTGAAGTACCAGCGGCCGAGCGCCCGGTACGCCGAGCCCTGGTTGTAGCCGGCGTCGATCTGCAGGACCTTCTGCAGTTCGTCCTTGATCGGACCGCGGTACTTCAGGCCGGCGCGCAGTCCGAACCCCTCCGCCATCATGCCCATGTTCGCGGCAATCCAGAAATGACCTTCAGGACGGTTGGGGGCGATCGCGGCCGCTGTCCGGCCGGCCTCGATGCCGTCCTCGTAGGCCTGGCGCTGTTCGCCGTCGGGGACGTGGCCCCCGAGCCAGAAGTCGGCCCGCGCCAGCTTCCAGGCGGCTTCGAACGCCTGCGGATCGCGGGCGAGCTCGGCGCGCCAGAGCGCCGCCGCCTGGCGGGCGCTCGCCAGGTTCGCGCGGTCGGCGTACAGCCCGTCGGCCGATTGCGCCGCGGCCGGCGGGGCGCAGGTGCAGATATAGAATAGGAAGATGCAGGAACTGATCAGAAAGCTGCTCGGCGAGCTCGGCGAGGATCCCTCGCGGGAAGGATTGCTCGATACGCCGAAGCGCGTGGAAAAGGCACTCAAGTTTCTGACCAGCGGCTACGACGCCGACATCGATCGGGTGCTCAACGGCGCCCTGTTCACCGTCGATTATAGCGAGATGGTCATCGTCAAGGACGTCGACTTCTACAGCCTCTGCGAGCACCATCTGCTGCCCTTCTTCGGCAAGTGCCATGTGGCGTACATTCCGAACACCAAGGTGATCGGCCTCAGCAAGATCCCGCGTCTCGTGGACGTCTTCAGCCGCCGACTGCAGGTGCAGGAGCGGCTCACCAACCAGATTGCCGACACGATTCGCGACAAGATCTCGCCGCTCGGCGTCGCCGTCGTCATGGAAGCGACGCACCTGTGCATGTCCATGCGCGGCGTCGAGAAGCAGAACTCGTTCGCCGTCACGAGCGCCATGCACGGCGGCTTCCGCACCAACGCCCGCACCCGGATGGAGTTCCTCGAGCTGATCAAGCTGCGCAGCGCCATACCGGGCGTCCGTGACACGGCTCCCTTCGCCAGCCTCGCCTGCATCGGCGAAGACTGAGCCCGCCGATCCGCTCCGTCGCGCACGTGCGGCTGACGGACTATCTCAGGTCGGCGTGCCGGTGACGGTTGACGCTCGGCGCCCGGTGGCTGGCGTAGGCGGGTCGGCCCGGGTTGGGGGGGACAGGGCTGGTGGGGCGGCCGGGGGCGGGGGCGGGCCGGTTCGCCCCGGCCCGCCTGCCCCATCCGCCCTTCCTGCCGTTTAGAACCGGAACTGCGCGCGGAAGACGACGGTCCGCGGCGCGAGGATCGCGACGGGCGACAGGAACTGCTGCAGCAATGCCTTCTGTCCGGTCGTCGGATCGGTGAAATTCGTCGCCTCGGTGCGGTTGCGAACCGACCAGACGGTGTCGGCGTTCGTCAGGTTGTCGAAGTCGATCGAGCCTTCGAGCGTGCGCGACCCGAACCTGAACAGCTTCCCGATCCGCAGGTCGATCTTCGTGAGCGGATCGAGCCGCGTGCTGCCGAGCGGCTCCAGGTTGATGATCTGGTTTGTCGAGAACCCGACGGCCCGGCTGATCTGCCGCGTGATCGGTACGCCCTGCTGCACGCTCAGGTTGCCGCTCACGCTCACGTCGTGCCACGGCAGGATGTACATCCCCGTCAGCTTGAACTGGTTCGGCCGATCCGGGCCATTGGTGTTCGTGACGTTGCCGTTGGCGTTGATGAGGAGATTCGGCGACGTATCGAGGCTTACACCCGCGAGCCGCGTCTTCGCGAGCGTGTAGCCCGCCAGCATCTGCCAGCGGTTCGACAGACGCTTCGTGACCGTCAACTCGACGCCCTTGTAGGTCTGGAGCTGCGTCGGGTCGTTCGTGATGACGCTCGTGTTGGCCGAAGAAGTCCGCGCGTAGTAGCCGTACGTGCCGTCGTCTGCCGTGCCGACGATGCCGTCCAGGCCGGGATCGACCGCCGGCGTCAGCGTCGTCGCGTACGGGTTGTCCGGGTTGATCGTGACCTGCTGATACCTCTCGCGTCGGTACGTGAACACGGCGCTGAACTTCGTGTCCGCCATCAGCTCGCGATCGAGCGACGCCGTGTACTCGTCCGTGTACGGACGCCGGAAGTCCGAGTCGATCGACGTGGCCACCTGGCCGTTCACGACGACCGCCGACACCACCGGGTCGCCGGTCTGCTCGCCCAGCTCGAACTTGTGATCGCCGTTGGCGTCGTTCCACCCGTACTGCTCGCTGTAGTTGGCGTTGTGGTTCACGCTGCTCACCCCGCCGCCGCCGGTGGAGAGGATGTAGTAGTAGCGCCCGTACGACCCCTTCACGGCCGTCTTGCCGTCGCCCATCAGGTCGTAGATGGCGCTGACGCGCGGGCCGGCCGTGTGCCACTTGACGATGTTGCGAATCTCGGCGTAGCTGCGCGGCTGCGCGGCGAAGCCGCCGACGCCCGCGTCGGCGAAGGGCGACGGCGGGCTCGACTGATCTGGCAGGTAGCCCTCGAGCTGCTCGAAGCGGACACCGCCGATCACCGTCAGTCGCTTCAGGCTGATGCTGTCCTGGGCGAACAGGGCCAGCAGGTTGACGGCGGTCGCGTCGTTCTGCGGCGTGGCGTAGAGCGTCACGTTCACCGGCTCGAAGTCCCCGTTCGCGCTCGTGTACCTCGTCGCCACGTTGTCCGCGCGCGTGATTTCGTTCTTCGTCACCGCATGCGAGTAGTCGAAGCCGAACTTCAGCTCGTGCCGGGCTCCCGCCCACTGATCGACGTAGTAGTTGGCCGTGGCGTTGAACTGGTTGCGGTTCCGGTGCCGGACGGTGTTAGTCGGAAAGTTCCCGTACACGATCCCCGTAGCCTCGTCGGTCGTCGACTGCGCGTTCCCCCCGTTCTGATACGTCGGAAAGAGAATCGTGTTAATGGCCATCCGGGCGTCGATGAACAGGTTCTTGCCGATGATCGAGTTCCAGAGTCCCTGCCCAATGTTGAACACGTCCTCTTCGTCACTCGTTGACTCCGGTACGGTGATGGCCGCGTTGTTCAGCAGCCGGTTTGGCTTGCTGTAGCGCTGGCGCGAGTAGAAGCCGGTCACCCGGTTAGAGGGGTTGAGCTGCCAGCTCACGTTCCCGAGGCCGTTGGTGATGTTTGTCTGGTCGAGCACGACCTGCGCGTTCTGCACCGGCACGTTCTGATGGATCCGCCAGTTGCGGAACGTGCCGAAGGCCCGCAGCCGGTCCTTCGTCAGCGGCCCGCCCGCGGACACGTTGATGTCGGAGACGTAGTTCGACGTGTTGCTGTCGGGGCGGATGCCGTACTTCTGCAGGTTCGGGTTGTGGTCGTTCCGCGCCTGCGTCGAGTCGCCCAGCCAGGTGAACGTGCTGGTGCCGGCCCACGTGCTCCCGCCCGTCTTCGTCACCATGTTCAGGAACACGCCGGAGGTCGGGACCGTGATGTCGTGCGCGCCGGTCGACACCTGCACGTCGTCGAGCGAGTCGAAGTCGTAGTAGAAGCCCGCGAACCCGATTGCCGCCGGATCGCCGACGTTGACGCCGTTCAGGTACAGCGTGTTCTGCTGCGCGTTCGTGCCGCGCGCGCTGAAGCCGCCCTGGAGACCGCCCGACGTGCCGCCGACGTCGGGACGGCTCATCGACAGGCCGGGTACCTTCGCCTCGAGCAACCCCCAGAGGTCGCGCCCTCCCGGCGTGCTCTGCAGCAGCGTATCGCTCAGGTTTACGTTCACGTTCGCGTTCGTCGTGTCCACCGTCGGCGACTGCCCGGCGACGGTCACGGTTTCAGAGACGGCGGCCACCTTCAACGACACGTCGATCGGCACCGTCTGGCCCACGAGGACGCGAATGCCTTCGCGGATGATCGTCTGAAACCCCTGGAGCTCGAACTTCACCGTGTACGTGCCGGGGTTCAAAGACGGGAAGCGGTACGCGCCGCCCGTGTCGGTGACGCCCGTCATGGTGCCCGCGACCAGCACGGGGCTGCTGATCGTCACGGCGACGCCCGGCGTCACGGCGCCCTGCGCGTCGGTCGCGCGCACCAGGATGCTGCCGGTCTGCACCTGTGCGAGCGCCGGCGACGCCATCGCCGCGATCGCCAGGACTGCCACGAACCTGACCAATCGACTCATTGGGTCCTCCTGAGAGTTACGAACCGTCTGTCCGCAACGTCGTACACAGAAAAAGCCTTCTCTCGAGAGAAGAGAGAAGGCTCGCCGCCTATCCGCTCCTCCTCATCTCTCTGCCGACATGAGCTCGGCGGCAGCAGGATTTGGCACCCGCACGTCGACGTGCGGGTTGCCGTGGCGTCATCGGGCCAGTCCCTCAGCCACTCTGGATAAGAAGCCCGCTGTTCAGTTGATGGGAAAATCTAGCAGCGGTGTATCCGTGAGGCAACAAGAATCGCGGGTGGTCGACACGGATCTTCGGCTGGATTGAATTGCCCATACGGAAAGTTGAATGTCTGGGGGAACCAGAAGACCTGCGCCTCGATCTGCTGCCGGCCGAGGTGGTAGACCCTTGGAGGTATACTGCCTGTCTACTAGTGGATGAGCGAGGGCCGACCATGAAGCATCTGACCGCCGTCGTCGCAGCCTGCGCCCTGGCTGCGTGCAGCGCGGGCGCCTCGGCCAAGCACGACGAGGCCGCACCCCGGCTGACGATCGACCAGCTGATCGACATCAAGCATCCGTCCGCGCCCGAATGGTCGCCCGATGGTCGGCATATCGCGTTCCTCTGGGACCGCGCCGGCGTCACGAACCTGTACGTGGCCGATACGCGCGACGCGGCATCGCCGCCGCGTGCCGTGACGGCGTTCGATGCTGGACGGATCGGCGGCGCCTTCTGGAGCCGCGACGGCCAGGCCTTGTACTTTCCGCATCGCGGCGACCTCTGGAAGGCGGCTGTCGGCGGCGGCCAGCCTGAGGCGGTCTGGACGACGCCGGCCCCCGAGACCGGCATCACGCCGTCGCCCGACGGCACGCGCGTCGCCTTCGTGCGGCCGGCGGGCGAGGGACAGGCGGCCGGCGTCGACCTCTGGATTCGCGGCCTCACCGATCCAAAGGAAGTGCGCGTCGCGCACGACGCGCACGGCATCTTCGGCGTGAGCTGGGCGCCCGACGGCGGCCACCTGGCCTACACGGGAGGCTCGCAGTCGATCCGGCACGAGCAGACGCCGGAGTACTCCGGGGAGAAGATCATCTACACGATTACGGAGCGGACGCCCGGCCAGACCTACGTCGTCGCGGCGAGCGGCGGCCGGCCGGTCGCCATCGGCACGCGCGGCGGATTCGGAGGCGTGCGCTGGCTGGACGCCCGGCACATCGTCTACGACCGGACCTCGCCGGATTTCAAGCGTCGAACCACCTACGTCGGTGACGTCGCCGGCGGGACGCCCAGGGCTGCGCGCGAGGACGTGGACGAGAAATTCTGGAGTATTCCAGGTGACGCGGGCGCCTCGGCGCAGCCGTCGCCCGACGGCAAATGGGTCGCCTTCCTCAGCGACCGGGACGGGTGGGATCATCTCTATGTCATGGCGGCGGCGAATCCGTCCGGGCCGACCCGGCCGGTGCAGATTACGAAGGGGAAGTTCGAGGCGTGGCGTCCGTCCTGGTCGCCCGACAGCACGCGGATCGCCTTCGACGCGAACGATCCCGACCATCCGGGCGACCGCCATCTCGGCATCGCGACGATCGGCGCCGATCCGACGCAGGCCACCATTGCGACGATCACGTCGGGACGCGGAACCGACATCGAGCCGCGCTGGTCGCCCGACGGCAAGCGCCTGGTCTATCAGCACACCGACCCGCACAACTCGGCCGACCTGTTCGTTGTCGACGCCTCCGCGAACGCGAAGCCGGTGCGCCTGTCGGAGTCGATGCCTGGCGGCATCGACCACTCGATGTTCGTCGAGCCCGAATACGTGCACTATCCGGGCCCCGACGGGCAGCAGGTGCCCGGCTGGCTCTTCGTGCCGAAGAACCTGGACCGAAGCCGGAAGCACCCGGCGATCGTCTGGATTCACGGCGACGGTATCAACCAGAACTACGACGGGTGGCACGTTCAGCGGAACTACGCCGTGTACTACAGCTTTCACCAGTACCTCCTGCAGCAGGGGTACGTCGTCTTCGCGCCCGACTATCGCGGCAGCATCGGATACGGCCGCGACTGGCGGCAGGGCGTGTACATGGACGTCGGCGGCAAGGACGCGAAGGACGCGTGGATGTCGGCGAACTACCTGAAGACGCTGCCCTACGTCGATCCGGATCGGATCGGCGTCTGGGGTCTGAGCTACGGCGGCTTCTTCACGCTGATCGCGGTCACCGATCAACCGACGCTCTTCCGTGCGGCCGTGGACGTGGCCGGCGTGGCGGACTACGCGATGTACTACGAGGATCCGTACCACGGCTCCTGGACGGCCAGCCGCATCGGCACGCCGGAGCAGAATCCGAAAGTGTATGCGCAGGCGTCGCCGGTCTCGCATATCGATCGGCTCGAGCGGCCGCTGCTCATCCTCCACGGCACGTCGGACGTCAACGTGCCCTACCTGCACTCGGTGCGGCTCATCGACGAGGCCCTCAAGAAGGGGAAGGGCGGGTTGATATCGTTCATGGTGTATCCGGGCGAGTTCCACTACTTCACGAGAGCGCACGTCCTCGCCGACGCCTGGCGGCGCGTGGACCGGTTCTTCAAGGGCAATCTGCAGCCCGACCGAGGGGCGGAGTGAGGCGTCCTATACTGGGTCGATGAGGCGCGGTTCCCTGGCAGCGGCCGTCGCGATCGTGCTGGCGGCGGCTTCCCTGTTCGCTCAGACGCGGCGGCCGGCCCGCGGGCCCACCCGGCCGCCGGTCCTCAAGACCGCGGTGCCCGAGATGACGTGCCCCTCGCCGCTGGGCATGGGCGCCACGAGCAAGAGCCCGGTACTGCGACGTCCTGACGGGCCGCGACCCGGCAAGCGGCATCCTGCTCAAGCTGCCGCCGCACCGCGGTGACCTGATGCTGACCTTCGACCTCCACAACCGCGAGACGTACTCCGAAGACCAGGTGAAGGCCCATCGCGCGTACGCACGCTACACGGCCACAATCGGCGTGCTGACGATGGACAACACGCTCGTCAGCCGGGCGGTCGTGCAGAGCGAGTTCCGCACCGCAAAGGACCTGGTGGAGCGCATCAGCGGCGGCGCCGGCCCGACCGGGCTCAAGGCCGTCGCGCCGACCGGCACCGAGCCAATCCGGATCGCCATCCCGCAGAGTGAGAACGAGGTCAGCATCCTGGGCGAGAAGCTGACCGTCGAGCGAATCGACGGCACCGTCCCCTACTCATCTCCCGGCCGGCCGATCGCCGTGATCAGCAACGTCAAGATCGCGTACCGTCCCGGTCCGCCGCCGCGCAAGCCGAGACCGAAATAGTTCAGGCCGTTTTGTCCTTGACAATTGAGGCACCTGTGCCAAGGATCTGACGTTTTCATCAGATTGAGGGAGGTCGTGTATGTCGATCCAGCTGGCTTCACTGTCGGGCCGTGACGTCTCCGTCCCGGATCCGGACATCCAGGCGCTTCGCCGTGACCTGCACGGCGACCTGCTCCTCCCGTCGGACGCCGACTACGACCAGGCACGGGCGATCTGGAACGCGATGATCGACCGCCGGCCGGGCCTCATCGTCCGCTGCGTCGATCAGGCCGACGTGGTCCGGGCGGTCCGGTTCGCGGCCGAGCATGGGCTCCTCGTCTCCATCCGCGGCGGGGGCCACAATGTCGCCGGCAAGGCGCTGTGCGACCGCGGCCTCCTGGTCGACCTGTCGCGCATGAACGGCGTCACGGTGGATCCGGCCCGGCGCCGCGCCGTCGTCGGTCCCGGCGCCACGCTCGCCGACGTCGACAAGGCGACGCAGGCGCATGCGCTGGCGGTGCCCGTTGGCATCAACTCGACGACGGGTATTGCGGGCCTGACGCTCGGCGGGGGCTTCGGCTGGATCAGCCGGAAGTACGGGCTCACGATCGACAGCCTCCTCTCGGCCGATGTGGTCACCGCGAACGGGTCGGTCCTCCGCTGCGACGCGCAGACGCACCCGGATCTCTTCTGGGCGGTCCGAGGTGGCGGCGGCAACTTCGGGATCGTGACCTCCTTCGAGTTCCAGCTGCATCCGGTCGGCCCCGAGGTGCTGGCCGGGCTCATCGTGCACCCCTTTGCCGCCGCGCGGGACCTGATGCGCTACTACCGCGAATTCTGCGCGGAGGCTCCCGATGACCTGACCGTCTGGGTCGTCATGCGCGCCGCACCGCCGCTGCCGTTCCTGCCGCCCGACGTCCACGGCACGCCGGTCGTCGTCCTGGCCGTCGTCTACGCCGGGGCGGTCGACGACGGCGTCAAGGCGCTGGCGCCGCTCAGGTCCTTCGGCCGCCCGATTGCCGAGCACATCGGTCCGGCGCCGTTCGCCGGCTTCCAGCAGGCGTTCGACCCGCTGCTGACCCCGGGTGCGCGCAACTACTGGAAGTCGCACAACTTCAGCGACATCAGCGACGACCTCATCACGACCGTCCTGGGCGGCGTCACGACCTTGCCCAGCCCGCAGTCCGAGATCTTCATCGCGCAGATGGGGGGCGCCACCAACCGCGTCGCTTCCGACGCCACGGCGTATCCGCATCGGGATGTCGAATTCCTGATGAACGTCCACACGCGATGGGAGTCTGCCGCCGACGACGCGCGGTGCGTCGCGTGGGCGCGGACGTTCTACGAGGACACCCGCCGCTTCGCGACGGGTGGCGTGTACGTGAATTTCCTGAGCGATGGCGAAGAGGAGCGGATCACCGGCGCGTACCGGGGCAACCTGACGCGGCTCGCCTCCGTGAAGGCGCGCTACGATCCGACGAATCTCTTCCGGCTCAACCAGAATATCGCGCCGCAGGACGCCTAGGCGTCGGAGGCGCGTCCCGCGCCCGTCAGAGCGTGACGTGTTCGCTGTCGTCGGGGAGGGCGACCCGCCGCCCGAGTTGCGCCTTCTGCAGGTTGTCGCCGAGCGTCGCGCGCGTCAGGACGCAGTGGTTCCAGGCGTTCATGTGGACCGCCACGATCCGCGCGTCCGGCGCCGCGCGGGCGACGGCGATTACGTCGTCGGTGTCCATCGTGATGGGACCGCCGGTATTGAACTGCGCGGCGCCCGCGTTGAGGACGACGACGTCCGGCTTGTGGTGGAGGATCGCCTCCCGCGGCTCGGGACACCAGATCGTGTCGCCGGCGATGTACACGGTCGGCAGCCCCTCGCGCCTCAAGACATAGCCTGAAACCGGCCCCATCTTCACGGCCATCTCGCCGGATCCGTGCTTGCCGCCGGTTCTGGTGATCGCGATGCCGGCCACCGACGCGGTGGTCTGCATCGCCTCGGCGCCGGTGAAGCCGTCCTTCCTGATCTTCTCTTCGTCGCTCGGCTGACACCGGACGGGAAGGTGCTTGGGCAGCGCCTTGACGGCCGCCTCGTCCCAGTGGTCGCGATGGGTGTGCGTCACCAGAATCAGCGCGACGCCGCTCATGATGTCGTCGAGGCTCACGCGAAGCGGCACGATCGGATTCCGCCGGGGAAAGGGCGAGTCGGGCACCGGCGGGAGCGCGGCGGCATCGCTGAACATCGGGTCGACCAGGACGATGGCGTCGCCGTACGTGATGCGCAGGGTCGCATGGCGAATCAGCTGGAGATCCACGGCCATGGAGCGCAATTGTACAAGGAAAGGGATGGGCGGCCGACGGGTTCGCGGCGGTCGCGCGGGTCTAGTTCGGCTGCTCTCGCGCCTCGGCGATGCGGATGCGGATGGCGCCGAACTCGGCCTCGGCGTAGCTCAGGAGGGAGTACAGAAACATGATCTCGCCCGCTCTCTTCAGCGTTTCCTTACAGGTCGAGAGGAGGACGAACTTCGGATGGAGCGGCCCCCAGAGGCCCGAGTACCATCCGCCGAGGATCTCGAATCCGACAGCGCCGATCATGAACACGGCGCCCGACGCGAGGAAGAGCTGCCGGAAGCGCTTCGGCAGCCGCATGAGAAACGGCCAGTAGGCGGCTGCGACTGCGCCGGCGAAGACGATGCCCGGCACCATCCAGGCGTACCCCGGCTTGTTGATGAGGCCGTGGAAGGGGCCGCCGATCACCGGGGCGAGGCGCTTGAACACCCAGTAGAAGAACGGCGCGGTGAGGTCGTGAAACCCGGCCTCCTCGTCAATCGACATCGCGACGAAGATGACCCCGAGGGCGAGCCAGTAGACGCGATCGCGGTGGCGGCTGGCCTGGGCGATGACGAGCAGCATGACGCCGCAGGCGAGCATCAGGACCGATGAGAACCAGTTGGGCAGGCTCTGCTCGGACCCCAGATAGAACTCGTGCTCGAGACCCAGCTGGTACCTGGTAGCCGTACACGAACCGTACGAACTGGGAAGCGGCGTGTAGCAGGACGAGCAGGAGCAGGGCCGCGCCGCAGAATCGCGCGACGGTGTGCGGCCGGACCTCGATAATGCAGCCGTCCATGCGGCCCTCCGAAACCGCAGAGGTGCAAGAGGCAGGCCAGGACCCTAGCCGGTCTCGGCCGGTTCGGGTGCCGTCCGTCAGCGCTTCGTCGATTCCTGCGAGACCGGACCGAACGCCGCGGGCGGCCGGCGGTGCTTCGTGGCGGCTTCGTACGCGGCGGCAGCCTTGATGACGACCCCTTCGTCACCCGGTCCTCCCCAAAACGAGATCCCGACCGGCAGCGGGTGCTCGAGCGTTGTCGGCTGATCGTCGTTGGCGACCGACACGTAGGCGGTCCTCGCCGGGTTCAACGCGTACGACGGCTCGTAGATCGTCGTGTTGAATCCGGCCGGCACGGTGATTTCCGGAATGCCGACGTTCGCGCTCGTCGGGAACCGTCCGGTCGGGCGGTTGTTGACCTGCGGCTGCCCCGCGTGGCCGATCCGCGTGGGCGGGATCGTGATGGTCGGATTGACCAGCACGTCGATCCGGTTCTGCCGCATGACCTTCATGATGACCAGGCGCAGGACGTCGCGCATCTTCATGTTCTTGGTCATGCCGGCCGAGGCGAGGTCGGTGACGTGCTCCCAGTTCTTCATCGCCGACACGCGGAACGCGCTGAAGTACTTGGCGTTGGCGTTGAGGCTGGCCCAGTCCTTCACCCGCGCGTCTCCGCGGCGCAGCAGGTACTGCGCGAGGTTGTAGGCGAAGCCGGCCGAATCGCCCTGCACGTTGACGCTGCGCAGGTTCACCGACGCGGGCCACGGCGCCAGACCCTCTCCCGCCCTCACGAGGTAGTCGCGGTCGGTGATGTCGACGCCCGGGACCGCGAACGCCGGCGAGCCATCGCGGTTCTTCTTCTGCAGGAACTCCGCCAGGTGCAGCGGCAGGACCTCGGCGAGCGCATGCTGGAAGTCGTACGTCATGTTCGGGATCGACGGGTCGTCGGCATACAGCGGATCGGACGACTCGACGATCTCCGCGCCGAGCCTGTCGCGCAGCACGTTCTTGATCTCGCCGTTCACCAGATCGCTCATCGCGCGGTCGTTCGCCGCGTGCTTGACCATGTACTCGCGAACGATGCCGATCCGCATGCCGGCGAGCGGCCGGGCGCCGCTTCCGCTGACCGCCGCGGCGTACGACGCGTACGGCTGCTGCGACACCAGTCCCTTCGGGAGCGCCGTGTAGATGTCGCGCGGGTCGAAGTACCCGCGCTCGGGGTCCCTGAGCGCGTCGAGCACGCGCGCCGCGTCGGTCACCGTGCGGCACTGGATGCCGGCGCGATCGAGGAACGGGTCGGCGCCGATCGCGCCGCCGTACGGCATCAGCCCCTTCGTCGTCACGAGCGCCACGATGCCGTTGCGCCACGCCGGCTGGCGGCACGAGCCGCCGGTTTCCTCGCAGATGGAGCACTGCGCGAGGTTGGCCGCGACGCCGGCCGCGGAGCCCGAGCTCGACCCGCCCGTCTCGCGCTCCGTGTCGTACGGATTGCAGGTCGTCCCGCCCCAGCTGCTGCGCGCGCCGGCGCCGTAGCCGCGCGCGGTCGGCTTCGCCGCACCGCCAGGATCGCCGCTTCCGGCGTTGTATTCGTCGAGGTTCGCCTTCGCGTAGATGATGGCGCCCTTGGCGCGCAGCTCGGCCACGATCGTCGAATCGGCCGGCGGCGCGTCCGTCGCGTAATTGACGTCAGCCCCGCCGGTCGTCCGCATGTCGCGCGTGTCGTAGACGTCCTTGAAGGAGAACGCGACGCAGTACATCGGCATCCTAGTCAGGTCGGGATGCGTGCCGTAGGTCGCGTCGAGCTCGCCGGCGCGCTCGAGCGCGTCCGGCTGTCGGCGAAACGTGTCGCACGCGGCCGGGCAACTCGACGGGAGCGGGCCGGCGGAGGGCGGCGCGTCGCACTCGGCCCTGCACGTCACCGAGCGCTCGCCGCGGAGGTTGAGCGTGCTCAGCGCGTCGATCTGCCCGGCGTCCGGCACGCCGACGACCATCCCGTACTGCTGGGAGACCGACGGATCGGAGCTGGTCCTCTCCATGCGGCCGTAGTCGATCGGCGTGCCGGCGTACCGATCGAAATCCGGCAGCACCGACGAGACCGCGACGGTGGAGGTCGGGTACGACACCGCGGCGCCGGCGCGCACGGCGCCCTTCACCGGCGGAACCGCGGCGCCGTCACGCGTGACGAGCTTCACGCACGCCCCGTCGTATGCCAGCGCCCGCTCGATGTAGGCCTGGACGATCGCCCGGCACGTCGTCTGGCCACGCTGGATGGCGCGGTGGATGTCGGGGATGGTCGCTTCCTCGACGTGGAATGGCGGGGCTGTTCGGGCGGAAGGGGCCGACTGTGCGGACGCGCGGCCAACCGCCACCATCCCCGCGGACAGGGAAGCGGCGGCGAGGAGGGCGCCCGCGATCCGACCGGTCGCGAGGCCGGTTCCGCGGCGTCGAAATCTGTCTGGCAGCATGCGCGGCAGTATACGCCGACACCCGGGCGGGCGACGCACGAAGGGCGCGACCGGCCTCCCGATCGCGCCCCCGATTTCGCCCGGCTCGACGCCTCGCGCTAGCGTCCCGTCATCGGCGCCCGGCCGCTACACCTGCGGCTCATGGAGCACCGGCTGCACGTCCTGCTTCCTGCTGCCTCCGCCGAGGCCCTGAATCTGGAGCGTCGGCTGCTCCTTCAGGACGTGCTGGCGATAGAGACGCGCCATCTCGTCGTGGTACTTCTGATCCTTGTGGTCGCGCGCCTTGAGCTTCTCCTCGCGCGCGTTCTTGGCGATGCCCAGCTCGTCGAGATCGGTCTGCGCGCCGGCGCGCACCGCTTCCTCGTTCAGCTTCAGCGAGTGCGCCGTGGAGGCGAGCGGGACCGCCTTGCCGCCGGCGAAGATCTCGTGCCGGCCGTGCTCCTCGTACCACTTGGTCAACGTGGCGGTCATGTGCATCTTCTCGATGATGTTGCGCCAGCCGATGCCCGTGTTGTAGGCGCAGAAGGAGATCTCGCCCTGCTGCGTCGCGTACGGGATGATGCACATCTCCGTGCGGCGGAAGTCGTAGTTGAAGAGATCCTGGAACCACATGCCCGCGATGAACAGGAAGTTCCACCGATCGGCGCGCCGCTTCTCGATGTCCCGGGCCGTGCGATCGCCTTCGACCCTGCCGTACTTCCCCTTCTCGGCCGACCTGGTGGCGCCGAAGGTCTTGTCGAACTTCTTCAGCAGATCGACCAGCTTGAACTCGGTCGGCGCCTTGAACGGGTCGTAGTTGCGCATCAGGGCCAGCGCCATGCCGACGTTCGACAGGAAGCGGCCGCGTCCGGCGTCGGTCACCGCGGCGACGTCCTTGGCCAGCTGCCCGGCCTTCAGGAACGCCGTCACCGGCACCGCCTCCTTCGTTTCCTTGTCGATCATCACCGCCATGCCGACGCCGCAGTTCGGGTGACAGCCGCACGTGAGCTGGCCGAACTCCTTCTCGGCGCCGTGCGTCACGTCGGCCCAGTCCGTGAACGTACCCATGAAGGAAATCGGGAACCAGTCGCGCGTCGGCTCGCCGAGCCCGGTCTGGTTCTTCACGTCGTGCGCCAGGTGCGACAGCGTGTAGCGCTGCGCCTGGCGCCGCTCGTCGGTGATCTCTTCGTCGCGCCCCGTGAAGCTGACCGGCTGGAACGAGAGGAAGTTGATCTTCTTCGGGTTGTCGAGCGCAAACTCGATGACGCGGCCGACCTGCTCGTTGTTGACGCCGTTGACGATCGTGATGACCGGGACGATGTCCACGCCGGCGCTGTACAGGTTCTCGATCGCGCGCAGCTTGACGTCGAACAAGTTGCCGACGCGCCGGTGCGAGTTCGCCGCGTTGCCGATGCCGTCGAACTGCAGGTACGCGTAGCGCAGGCCCGCCTCCGCGGCCGCCCTGGCGAACTCCGGGCTCTTGGCGAACTCGATGCCGTTGGTCGCCGCCTGTACCGAGTTGTAGCCGACCTGGCGCGCGTACCGGACCGCGTCCAGGAAATGCGGCGAGATCGTCGGCTCGCCGCCCGAGAACTGCACCGACATCTGCCGCCGCGGCTTGATGCTGATGGCGTTGTCCAGCACCATCTTGATGTCGTCCCAGCCGAGCTCGTGGACGAACCCGACCTGGTTCGCGTCCATGAAGCACGGATCGCACATCATGTTGCAGCGGTTCGTCAGATCCACCGTCAGCACCGCGCCCCGTCCGTGCTTGATGGTGCTGCTGCCGTGGTTGTGCAGCGTCTCGTCGTTGTGGGCCCGGATGTCGCGGCCCGGGAAGACTTCCTCGAGGTGCTTGAAGAACGCCGTGTCGATCGCCA
The DNA here is from genome assembly GCA_963840225.1 of uncultured Acidobacteriota bacterium. Classification (GTDB taxonomy): domain Bacteria; phylum Acidobacteriota; class Vicinamibacteria; order Vicinamibacterales; family CAVVIG01; genus JBLMXQ01. The sequence goes on along the minus strand of CAWIYH010000001.1, from coordinate 372,565 downwards.
TCACGTCCTCGAAGTGGCCGTGGATGGGGCAGTCCTTCACCATCAGGATCTTGCCGTCGCGCTCGAGAATCGTCGCCTTGATCTCGCCGACCTTCTCGTTCAGCAGGACGCTCACGTCCTGCTTGCCGTCGAGGATCTCCTGCCGCGCCTCCCGCACGCACACCGGGCAGAGCGAGTCGGTCTCGCGCGGCCACCCGAGCGGCGGCTTTGTCTTCTGGTAGGACTTGAGCAGCGGCTTGTCCGACCACTTCGGCGTGAACGACGGGGCCTGGTGGATTCGATTCACCCGGTCGAACATCTGCCAGGCGCCATTCGCGGCAATCGAAAGTCCCTTTTCGACGTACTTGATGGGCGCGCGCATGCAGTTCTCTCCTCGTGAGTGCGGCCGGGCAGCCCTTTCTCGGCCGCTCGATTTCGGTAAATCATAGACGAGAAAGAACTTGTCTTTTGCATGTTTCAGCGAACGGGCCGGACACGCGGGTGAGCGGGCAGATCCCGGGCGCCGACGGTCAATATCCGACATAATCGGTCCGATTTAGGACCGTCCCTGGTTGCCGAGGCGAACTGCTGGCGGCTGGGTAAGATCGTCGCCCGCGCGTCGCCACACGAAAAAGGGGAAGAAGATGACCATCCGATTCAACGACCCGTTTGCCACCGTGGCTGCGCTCATCGCGCTCTCCTCCTTCACCAGCCCCGTCGTCGCGCAGCCAGCAGCGGCCTCCGACGCGCCGATCGCCCTGACCCATGCGAACGTCGTGAACGTCAGGACCGGACAGATCACGGCCGACGCCACCGTTGTCCTCCGCGGCGGCCGCATCGAGTCGATCGGTCCCGGCGCCGCGCCGGCAGGAGTCCGCGTCCTCGACCTGCGTGGCAAGTACGTCCTGCCCGGCCTCATCGACGCCCACACGCACGCCGACAACTTCCCGGCCCTCCGGCGCGCCCTCGAATCGGGCGTGACCACGATGCGGAGCGCCGGAGTGTCGAACTATGCCGACGTCGGCTTCCACGAGCTGGTGGCGAAGGGCGCCCTCGTCGGTCCCGACATCGTTCCCGCCGGCTATCACGTGCGTCCGGTCCTGGCGCCCGACGCGTTCCTGAACAACCCCGAGTACTCGGATCTGATGGCGGGCGTCACGACGATCGAACGGATACGCCGGGCCGTCGACATGAATCTGGCCCACGACGTCCGGTGGATCAAGATCCTCGCGACCGAGCGGGCGGGCACCGCCGACACCGATCCGCGCAAGCAGGTGTACACCGAAGAGGAGATCCGCGCGATCGTCGAGGAGGCCGCGGCCAAGGGGATACCGGTCGAGGCGCACGCGCACGGCGACGAGGGGGCGATGGCGGCGGTCAAGGCCGGCGTCCGCAGCATCGAACACGGCACCTATCTCTCCGACGCCACCCTGCAGCTGATGAAGGAGAAGGGCACCTACCTCGATCCGACCTTCACCACGGTCGTCGACCTGGCCGAACCGGGTGGCGACTACGACGTGCCTGCCCTCATCATCCGCGGGCAGCACATGCTGCCGCGGCTGCGGCAGACCGTCGAGCACGCGCACAAGATGGGCGTGAAGATCGTGACGGGCGGCGATACAGGGTACGGTCCCAACAGTCTGACGCGAATCGGCCAGGAAATGGCCCATTTCGTCGAGATGGGCCTGACGCCGCTCGAAGCCATCCAGGCGGCGACCCTCGCGAACGCCGAGATGCTGCGCATGGAGAAGGCCATCGGCGCCGTCGAGCCGGGTTACGAGGCCGATCTGATCGCCGTGGAAGGCAATCCGCTGCAGAACATCGTGACGGTGCAGGATCCGCTGCTCGTGGTCAGCAACGGGCGGATCGGTCTCGATCGGCTCGACTTCGGGCGCTCGTCGAGACCGGGCAAGGGCTCAGGCGCACGGTAAGGGCACCCCGGCCAAGGCGACGTGACCAGGACGCCGGCGCCTGAGGGTTCGATCAGATCTTGTATTCGTGCTCGCCAGTCACCTTGCCGCCCCACACGCGAAAGGCGTTGACGAGATAGACGACCACGATCGCCATGCCGACCAGGTAGATCGTCATGGCCGTCCACAGGCTCCCCGATGCGGACGCGGTATTGTAGATGTCCAGGCCGTCGAACGGGCTGCCGTACGGCGTCGGCAGCAGGCGTGGATATAGCCCGGCCGCCGCCGACCCGAGGAGTCCCACGATGCTGGCGGCGCTGGCGAGGAAGACTTTCGTGTCGTCCCGGCGCGCCGACCACACGCGGACGGCGACGAGGGCGGCGATCGCCAGGGCCGGGACGAGGACGAGCCAGGGCCAGCGGCCGAAGTTCCCCGTGAAGTCGGGCCGCACGGCGAAGCTGGCGGCGACCATCCCCACGGCCAGGATCGCCGACGACCACCAGAGGGGACCGACGAACGCGCGCGCCCGCGACTGCAGCGGCCCTGCCGTCTTCATCGCCAGGTACGCGGCGCCGTGCAGGCAGAGGACCGACAGGCTCAGGACGCCACCGAGGACGGAGAAGGGGTTCAGCATCAGTGTGAACGTGCCCTGGAAGTTGCCCGCCCGGTCCATCGGCACGCCGCGCAGCACGTTGCCGAGCGCGACGCCGAAGAGCACCGAAAGCAGAATGCTGGCCACCGAGAAGGCGACGTCCCATGCCTGCCGCCAGATCGGGTGGTCGACCTGGTGGCGGAACTCGATGCCGAGCCCCCGGAACACGAGGAGCCACAGCACCAGCATCAGGGCGAGGTAGAAGCCGCTGAAGCTCGCCGCGTACAGAAGCGGGAAGGCGACGACCATCGCGCCGCCGGCTGCCAGGAGCCACACCTCGTTGCCGTTCCAGACCGGTCCGATGGCGTCGATGGCGAGCCCCCGCTCCCGCTCGTCGCGCGCCAGCACGAGATGCAGCGCGCCGACGCCGAGGTCGAACCCGTCGAGCACGGCATACCCCCCGAGCATCAGCACGAGAACCACGAACCAGGCCGTGTTGATCATGCGTGCGCCTCGGTGCCGCCGGCGACGATCTTGAGGAACAGAAAGACGTACAGCAGGCCGATCAGCAGGTACAGGCCCATGAACCCGATGAGCGTGAACCAGGTCATGCCGGCGCTCACGTTGGTGGAGATGCCCTCTGCCGTCTTCTGAAGACCGTACACGATCCACGGCTGGCGGCCCACCTCGGCGACCAGCCAGCCGGCCTGATTGGCGATGTAGGGAAACGGCATGGCCAGCATGAGCACCCAGAGCATGCCGGGGCTCCCGAACAGCCGGCCCCGCGCGAGCATCAGCGCCGCGACGGCCAGCACGGCGATGAAGATCGTCCCGAGGCCCACCATGATGTGATACGCGTAGTACACGAGCTCCACCGGCGGATAGAGCGCCTCGGGGAACTCGTTCAGGCCGGCGACGCGGGCCCTGAAGTCGCCGTAGGCAAGATAGCTGAGCGCCCGGGGCACGTAGATCGGGTCGATCAGCGTGTGCCGCTGGCTGTCGGGCATCCCGATGATCGCGAGCGGCGCCCCTTCCCGCGTCTCGTAGAGACCTTCCATGGCGGCCATCTTGATCGGCTGGTACGCGACCACTGCCTCGCCCTGCTTGGCGCCGGTCGGGAACAGCGACACGACCGACGAGATCAGCCCCACGGCCACGCCCACGCGGAGCGACATCCGGCCGAGCGCCTCGTGATGCCGCGCGAGCAGATACCAGGCGCCGATGCCGGCCATGACCATCGAGGCCGTGGTGATCGATCCGGCGATGACGTGCGGATACTGCCAGCGGACGTAGGGATTCGTGACGAGCTGCCACAGGCTGGTCAGCTGCGCCCGCCCGTCGACGATCGCGTATCCGACCGGGTGCTGCATCCACGCGTCGGTCGCGACGATGAAGAAGCCCGACACCACGGCACCGATCGCCACCATCAGCGCCGACAGCCAGTGGAGTCCGGGCGGCACGCGGCGCTCGCCGAACAGGAAGAGGCCGAGGAACGTCGATTCGGCGAAGAACGCGAAGACGCCCTCCATGAACAGCGTCTGTCCGATGACGCCTCCGGCGTACCGCGAGAAGTCCGCCCAGTTCGTGCCGAACTGGAATTCCATCGGGATGCCGGTCACGACGCCGGCGGCGAACGTGATGGCGAAGATGCGCGCCCAGAACCGGGCCGCGTCGCCGGCCGCCTTGTCGCCGGCGACCAGCTGTACCGTCTTGAGGACCGCAATCAGGACCCCCAGCCCCATCGTCAGGACGGGGAAGAGGTAGTGGAACATGATCGTGAAGGCGAACTGGAACCGCGCCGCAGCCACGGCCGCCGTCATCCCTCCAGCATACCTCCCCGGAGCCCGTTCAGATTCCCGGGCGGGCTTTCAGTTCGGCCACCCGATCGCAGGCCACGCTCAGCTCGGTCGCTGGCGGGTCCTTGACGGGATGGGGAACGCGCCGCCCCGTCCCGCGCCCGCCGGCCCTACTGCTGCATCGTATACGCCGCGTTCTTCTTCCCCATGAGCCATTCGTCCATCCACCCGACGATGTGCCGGAGGCGCTCGATGCGGTGCCACGGCTCGCCCGAGCGCGAGAGCTCGTGGGTCTCGCGCGGGAAGCGGACCATGACGGTCGGGATGTGACGGTACTTGAGCGCGCGGAACATCATCTCGCCCCCGTCGGCCGGAGGCGTCCGGAAGTCGGTGTCGCCGAGTACCAGCATCAGCGGCGTCGTGACGTTGGCGACGTGGGCGATCGGCGAGCGCTGATGGAAGTCCTCGGGGTCCTCCCACGGCGCTTTGTGGAACCAGGTCGGCTGGAACAGCGTGAAGTCGGCGGTGAACCAGAAGCCGTACCAGTCGGCGATGTCGCGCTGCGCGACGGCGGCCTTGAAGCGCTGTGTCTGGGTGATGGTCCAGTCGGTGAGCAGGCCGCCGCCGCTGCCTCCGGTCACGCCCAGACGGTTCGGGTCGACGTATCCCCGCTTGACGACCTCGTCGACGCCGGCCATCAGGTCCTTGTAGTCGTCGCCAGGGTAGTGGAACTGGATGATGTTGCCGAAGTCCTGTCCGTAGGTGGTGCTGCCGCGCGGGTTCACGAAGAGCACGACGTACCCCTTCGCCGCCATCCACTGGAACTCGTGAGTGTAGGTGTTGCCGTAGGCCGAGTGCGGACCGCCGTGAATCTCCAGAATCATCGGGTACTGCTTGTTCGCGTCGAAGTCGGGCGGCTTGAGGATCCAGCCCTGGATGCGCTTCCCGTCGAAGCTCGTGTACCAGATCTCCTCGGGCAGGCTCTGGCCGATGTTCTGGAACAGAGGCTCGTTGACGTGCGTGATCTGGCGCGCGCCCCGCGTGCCCGCGTCGGCGGCCACCGCCGATCTGTCCGGCGTCGTCCCGACGACGAAGATGTCGCCGATGTTGGTCTGCGTGGAGATGACCGCCGCGATGGTCGATGCGTCGGGCGTCGCGGTGTACGTCATCACGTCATGTGCGCCGGCCGTGATCGGCTCGACCGCGCCGTCGGCGATCGACACCTTCTTCAGGTTTCCGCTTCCGTGCTCGGCCGAGACGACCACGAGCGACGCGCCGTCTTTCGCCCAGACCACCGGCTTCGCATGCTCGCCGCGGGGGGCCGCCTGATCGCCGCCGATGCCGCCGCCGATGTCGTAGTCGTAGCCGGCGGTGAGATTGCGCGGCGCGCCGCCCCCCGTCGCGTCGGTCACCCAGAGATCGGCCTGACTGTAGGACCGGACCGGACTGCCGTGCAGGGTTCCGACGAACGCGATCCGCTTCCCGTCGGGCGCCACTGCCACGTCGCCGATGGCGCCGTCGATGCTCGCGACCTTCGTGATCGGGCCGCCGGCAGCCGGCACGCTGTAGAGATCGGAGTCCTGCGGCTCGTAGTACGCTTCCGGCGTGCGATTCGAGGTGAAGTAGATTTTCTCGCTGTCCGGCGCCCATTCCATGCCGCGCTCGTCGAACTCGCCGCTCGTCATCTGCTTCGGCGTCGGCACCTCGGTCACGACCGGCGGCACGGCGACCGTCCAGATGTGCGCGTGGCGGTCAGCGTCGAGCCAGCCCGGATTCCCGTTGGCCCGGTAGACGGCCCGCGTGATCACCGTGACGTCCGATTTGTGCCCGGCGTCCGGGGAGTCGGCCGGGGGTTCCGGCTTCTTCAGGTCGTCAGCGGTCGTGGTCGTGTCGAAGGCGATTGCCCGGCCGTCGGGCGACCACACGGGGCCGCTCGCGCCCTTGGGAAGATCGGTCAGCGGCCGGGCCTCCCCGCCGTCCATGTGCAGCAGGTAGAGCTGGCCGGGCTGCGGCTTGCTCTCTTTCTCGACGGATCGGACGAAGGCCAGCTGCCTGCCGTCCGGCGACCAGCGCGGCGAGGTGTCGCGGATGCCGGCCGTCAGGCGGCGCGGCGTCGTGTCGCCGCCCGCGGCGGTCGGCACGACGAACAGCGATGTCTCGTACCGGTTCTCCTTCTCGTTCACCACCACTCGGACGAACGCCACCGAGCTGCCGTCGGGCGAGATCTCCGGGTCGGCGATCCAGGTGAACTTGAACAGGTCGGTCTCCGTGATCGGACGCCGACCCTGGGCGCGGGGCGACATCGGGGCGAGCGCGACGCAGGCGAGGAGGACGAGCGAAGCTCGACGCATCATGGCGGGACGGCTCCTTTGGCTACGCGCCTGGACCGGGCGGGCGGCGCCGCGCGCATTCTACAATGGTGGGCATGCCCGTTCGCGACCTTCTCATCGTCGGCGCCGGCCCCTCCGGATTGTCGGCGGCCATCGCCGCGAAACAGCGCGGCCTCGACTATCAGGTGCTGGAGCAGGGAACCCTCGTCAACTCGATCTTCCACTTTCCGCCGCAGATGGTGTTCTTCACGACGCCCGAGCTGATGGAGATCGGCAAGCTCCCGTTCGTGTCGCCGTACGACAAGCCGACACGCGCGGAGGCGCTGACCTATTACCGCAAGGTGGTGGACGCCTACGACCTCCAGATTGCGATGGACGAGAAGGTGCTCGAGATTGCGCAGGAGGCCGAGGACGGCGCGACCGTGTTCGCGGTCCAGACGCGGTCGTCGCGCGGCGTCGGTCGCGTCCGGCACGCGCGGCACGTCGTCCTGGCGATCGGGTACTACGACCATCCCGTGCGCCTCGGTGTTCCGGGCGAGGATCTGCCGCACGTCTTTCATTACCAGCAGGAGCCGCACGCCTACTACCGCCAGCGCGTCGTCGTGGTGGGCGGCGGCAACTCGGCGGCCGAGGCGTCGCTCGAGCTGTTTCGGGCCGGCGCCTCCGTCACGCTCGTGCATCGGCACGAGGGGATGAAGTCGACGATCAGGTACTGGGTGAAGCCCGACATCGAGAACCGGATCCGGGAGGGGTCGATTGCCGCGAGGTTCTGCTCGGTAGTCAAGGAGATCCGGCCGACATCCGTCGCGGTGGCGCCGGTGTCGGGCAACGACGAAGATCTTCCGGCCGACGCCGTCTTCCTCCTGACCGGCTATCGCGCCGACACCGGCCTGATGGTCCGGGCGGGCGTCGAGTTGACCGAGCGCGGCGCGCCGCGCTGCGATCAGATGACCTTCGAGACCAACGTGCCCGGGCTGTTCGTGGCCGGCGGCGCCATCGCGGGCGCCGACACCGGGACCGTCTTCATCGAGAATGGCCGGTTCCACGGCGAGCGCATCGTGGAGGTCATCGCCGAACGGCTGTGAGGCCGTCAAGGGCCGGCCGTCCGCCGGTCAGTGCGCGAGGTTGGTGGTCCAGGCGGCGCGCGCGGCCATCGTTTTCATCTCGAGGAGCTCGACCAGCGCGCGCGCGCGGGCGCGGAGCGTCGCCTGCTCGAGCAGCGCCTGCTTCTCGAGCGGCTCGAAGTCGAGGTACTGGGCGAGCGCGTTCACCAGCTCCTCATCGGGCATGCTGGACGGGATTCTCGGCTCGCCGCCCGGCTCGTCGGAGGCGAGCAGCGCCTCGAGGCGCGCGCGCTGCTGGCGGATGTCGGCCCGGTCGTCCGCGGTGAGGCGCTCGTCGCCCAGCGGCTGGACGACGGCGCGACGGTACCGCCGGTCGTGGTCTTCGTCGAGCACGCGGAAGCGCTCGAGGCCCCGCAGCACGATGTTGAAGCAGCCGTCGCTCAGGTGCTCGACGTGCGTGATGACGCCGCTGCATCCGATCGGGTACACCGGCGGCCGGCCTTCGTAGTCGCTCTCCCACCCGGGCTTCAGCAGCACCATTCCAATCATCCGATCCGCCCCGATGGCGTCGGCGACCATGTCGCGGTACCGCGGCTCGAAGATGTGCAGCGGCAGGAAGACGTTCGGGAAGAGCACGACGTCGGGCAGCGGGAAGATGGGGAGCAGGTCGGACATTGCTGACTGCTGATTGCGGATTGTTGATCGATTCAGCAATTAATGGATCGTCTTCGTCTTCTTGTCCATGTAGTCCATCAGCACGTACTGGCCGAGCGTGTACGGCGTCGTGAAATACGCCTTGCCGTTGCAGATCTGGGCCACGCGGCGGACGAAGCTGACGAGGTCGTAGTCGCGCGCCAGCATGAACGTGTTGATCATGATGCCGCTCTTGCGGCACGCCGCCACCTCCGCGCAGGTCTCCGCGACGATGAAGGGGTCGAGCCCGAAGGCGTTCTTGTAGATGCGGCCGTCGGGCTGCGTCAGCGCGGACGGCTTGCCGTCGGTGATCATCACGATCTGGCGCATGTCCTTGCGCTGCCGGTCGAGGATCCGGCGGGCCAGGCGGAGTCCCTCGCGGGTGTTCGTGTAGTACGGGCCGACCCGCACGCGGCCGAGCTCGGCGAGCGGGATCTCCTCGGCCGAGTCGTGGAAGAGCACCACCTTGAGCGCGTCACCGGGATACTGCGTCTTGATCAGCTGCGCGAGGGCCAGCGCCACGCGCTTGGCCGGAGTGAAACGGTCCTCGCCGTACAGGATCATGCTGTGGCTGCAGTCGAGCATCAGCACGGTGGCGCAGGAGCTCTGGTACTCCCCCTGCACGACCATCAGGTCCTCGTAGGTCACGTGGATGCCGCGGGCGCTCGTCGACCGGCCCGGAGCCGCCTCGGCGTGCGCCCCGGCCTCGCGCTGGGCCGCCGCGAGGAGCGTCGCCGCCGCGTCGAGGTTGAGCGTGTCGCCGAATTCGTATGCCTTGGGCGCGCCGATCGCCTCGACGCCGGTCGCCTGTTCGCGGGTGTCGTGGCGCCCGAAGCTGCTCTTGCCGAGCGAGCCGAGCAGGTCGCGGAGCGCGCGGTAGCCGAGGAAATCCAGGGTCTTGTCGGTGACCTCGAACTTGACCGGCGGCTGGTCGGGGCCGGTGCCGCCGACCCGCCCCTGGCGCCGCTCGCGCTCGGCCTGGAGGTCGGGCGGCGTCGAGATGTAGCCGTCCTGCGCCATCCGCTCGATGATCTGCTGAATCAACTCCTCGAGCTTCGACCGGGCGTCGGCCTGGTCGGCGTCGGCCGGATCGCCCAGGAGACGCTCGATGGTCTCTTCGGGCAACACCCCTCCGTTGAACAGCGCGTCGAGGATGGCGTCGTGGAGCGCCTGCATCGTGCGCTCCTCTTCGTCCATGGTGTACGGGTTGCCGAAGCCGCTCGAGAGCAGCAGGTCCGAGAGCTTGGCGACCAGATCCTCCAGATTCAGATCATCGAGCTCGTCGCCGGTGTACTTCGTGTAGCGATATTTCATTTCTTATTGCTCGCGGGGCCCCACCCCCGCTCGCCTGTCCCTGTCTCTTGTCGCTCGGACTCAGTTGTAGTACTTCTTCTTCGAGCCCGCGGGCAGCGGGAACGTCTCGTCGAGCGGCGTTTCTTCCCGGCGCACCGTGCGCCGCGCCGTTTCGGCGGCCGCGTATCCGCGCTCGTCGCTCCGGCTGATCTTCCGCTGCGCGTAGAGCCCTTCCAGAACGAAGTCGATTGCCGCGGCCACCTCCGGCGCCGGGGCGCCGGGTTTGGCGCCCGCGTGCGCGATGAGGGCGTCGAGCCCCTGCACGGGGCGCGTCCGCTCGATCACCTCGGCGGCCGACGCCGTGTCGCTGAGCGGCAGCGAGCCGCCCAGGTCGAACCACTCGACGACCCGCCGCGTGTCCACGCCGTCGAAGACGCCGCCGAACACGTTGCCGATGGCGGCGCGGATGAGGTCGCGCGCCACCTGCTCGGCGCCCCGGAGCTCGCCCTCGTACTCCAGTTCGAACTTGCCGGTAATCGACGGCAGGGCCGCGTACAGGTCGGTGACGCGCGGCACGGCCAGCGTCTCGGCATGCTGGAGCGCCCGCCGTTCGGCGTTGGAGACGACCAGCTCGAGGGTGGTGATCGGCAGGCGCTGGCTGACGCCCGAGCGCTTGTCAATCTTCCGGTCCGCCCGCGCCTGGAACGCCACGTCCTCGATGACCTCGCGGACGTATTCGGGGACACGCACCTTGAGCCCGGGCCGCTCGATCCAGGCCTCCTGCGCGGTGATGGCCATCGCGTTGTGCCGGGTAACGGGATAGTGCGTCCGGATCTCGGATCCGATGCGGTCCTTGAGCGGCGTGATGATCTTGCCGCGCGCCGTGTAGTCCTCGGGATTTGCCGTGAACACGAGCATGACGTCGAGGCGCAGCCTGACCGGGTAGCCCTTGATCTGAACGTCGCCCTCCTGGAGGATGTTGAACAACCCGACCTGGATCTTGCCGGCGAGATCGGGCAGCTCGTTGACGGCGAAGATGCCGCGGTTGGCGCGCGGCAGCAGCCCGTAGTGCATCGTCAGCTCGTCCGACAGGTTGAGGCCCGCCTGCGCCGCCTTGATCGGATCGATGTCGCCGAGGATGTCCGCGATGGTGACGTCGGGGGTGGCGAGCTTCTCGACGTACCGTTCTTCGCGCGCCAGCCAGTCGATCGACGTGGCGTCGCCGTTGCGGGCGATCCGCGCCCGGCACGCGGCGCAGAGCGGCGCGAGCGGGTGGTCGTGAATCTCGCAGGCCGGCATGACCGGCACCCGCTCGTCGAGCAGGTTCGCCAGACCACGCAGGATGCGGCTCTTCGCCTGGCCGCGCAGGCCGAGCAGGATGAAGTTGTGACGCGAGAGGATCGCGTTGACCAGCTGCGGAAGGACCGTTTCGTCGTACCCGATGACGCCGGGGAAGAGCGTCTCGCCCTCCTGCAGCTTGCGGACGAGGTTGTCACGGATTTCCTGTTTGACGGATCGCATGCGGGCGCCGGCCTGCCGCAACTCGCCAACCGTACGTGGGTGGGCCGTCATGGGTCGATTCTATCAGCAGTGCGTGGCAAACGGGTTCGTTTGCCACGCGCCTGGCGCGCGCCGGCCGGGCGCATCGCGCCCGTTGCAGTACAGTAGCCGGCGGTGAAGCGTCCGTTCTTCGCGTCGAGCCGTCCTCTCGTGTTCGCGCACCGTGGCGGCAGCGGCCTCGCGCCCGAGAACACCCTGGTTGCCTTCGACCGCGGCGTCGCAGCCGGCGCCGACGGGATCGAGCTCGACGTCCATCTCGCCCGGGACCGCCGCGTCGTCGTGCACCACGATCGGATGCTGGACCGAACGACCGATCTGGACGGACCGATCGCCGACAGGACGTCCGACGAGCTCCGCCGCGCCGACGCCGCCTGGCGATTCGGTCCCGCCGCCGGGTACCCGTTCCGGGGGCAGGGCATCGGCGTGCCGACCCTCGACGAGGTGCTCGCGCGCCATCGGGACGTGCGGACCATCGTCGAGCTGAAGGTGAACAGCCTCGCGCTGGCCGACGCGGCGGTTGACGCCGTGCGTCGCGCGGACGCGATCGATCGCGTCTGCTTCGGATCGTTCGCGCGCCGCGTGCTGCGCGCCGTCCGTGCAGCCGAGCCGTCGATCGCGACCAGCGCCGCGCGCGGGGAGGTGCGATGCGCGCTCTACCGTTCTCGCCTCCGCCTGCCCCTCGGCCGGGTCAAGTACCAGGGCTATCAGGTGCCGGAGACGTCGGGCCCCACACGCGTCGTGTCGCCGCGGTTCATCGACCGTGCACATGCGGCCGGCCTCGGCGTCCAGGTCTGGACGGTGGACGAAGAGGCCGACGCGCGGCGCCTGCTCGACTGGGGCGTGGACGCCCTGATCACCGACAGACCGGATATCATCGTGCCCGTCGTGCGGGCCGCCAATCGCGATCGCCGCGCTCCAGCCCGGAAGGGCCCGTAGAGAGCGCCTGCGGGCGCGCCCGGGGACAGGGAATCCGAGGGCGGGCATCAGCGGCAGTTCGCGGCGGGGAGGCCCGCCGCCATGCGAGAGCCAGCGCCTGCGGCCATGCACGCCCGGGGACAGGGAATCCGAGGGCGGGCATCAGCGGCAGTTCGCGGCGGGGAGGCCCGCCGCCATGCGAGAGCCAGCGCCTGCGGGCCATGCACGCCCGAGGACAGGGAATCCGAGGGCGGGCATCAGCGGCAGTTCGCGGCGGGGGTGGGGCCCCGCCGCCATAGGAAGATGACCGAACCGACCCTCAAGGACGTCTACGCCGCGCGTGAGCGGGTGTATCGGGCGATGCAGCCGTCGCCGCTCCTGCGCCACGCGCTGCTCTCGCGCGAGAGCGGCCTCGATCTGGCCGTCAAGCACGAGAACCACAATCCGACCGGCGCGTTCAAGGTGCGCGGGGGGCTGAACCTGATCGCGAGCCTCACGGGAGACGAGCGCCGGGGCGTCATCACCGCGACGACCGGCAATCACGGCCAGTCGATCGCGCTCGCGTGCCGGCGCGAAGGCGTCCCCTGCACGATCGTCGTGCCGATGGGGAACAACCCGGAGAAAAATGCCGCGATGCGGGCGCTCGGCGCCGAGCTCATCGAACTTGGGCGCGACTTCGACGAGGCGCGCGAGGCGGTCGAACGGCTGGCACACACCCGCGGCCTGCGTTACGTCCATTCGGCGAACGAGCCGCTCCTGCTGGCGGGCGTGGGCACCTACGCCCTCGAGATCTTCGAGGCGCAACCCGGCACCGACGTCGTGATCGTACCGATCGGCGGCGGCAGCGGGGCGTGCGGCTGCTGCATCGTCCGCACCGGGCTCGGCAGCCGCGCGCAGGTTATCGGCGTCCAGGCCGAGCGCGCCGATGCGTTCGCCCGTTCGTGGCGGACCGGCGAGCGGGTCGCGGGCGCGGGGGCCGACACGTTCGCCGAGGGGATGGCGACCCGCGTCACCTTCGACCTGACGTTCACGCTGCTGAAGCGCGAGCTCGACGATCTCGTGACGCTCACCGAGGACGAGATCGCCGGCGGCGTGCGCCTCGCACTCCGCACCACGCACAACCTGGCGGAGGGCGCGGGCGCCGCGGCGCTGGCCGCCGCACTCAAGCTGCACGATCGGCTCGCCGGCCGGAAGGTCGTGTGCGTGATGAGCGGCGGGAACATCGACCAGGCGACCCTGAAGCGCGTGCTGGCTTCCGAGGCGCCTGCCGGCTCATCGCGACAGTGAAGAGTTCGCCGTCACCGTCATGATCACGGCCACCGGAACGCCGTTCAGGGGAAGGCCACCGCCAGCGTCGCCGCAACGCACGCCGGCGCGCCGTTCGAGATGGCCGGCGCGAACTTCCACCGTCTCACGGCGTTGAGCGCGGCTTCGTCGAGCAGCGGAATGGATCGGATCACGCGCGGCTCGAGCAGATCACCGCGTTCGTCGACGTACGCGGAGATGAGGACGACCCCCCGCGCGCCGGCGGCCCTGGCGGCGTCGGGATAGCGCGGCTCGATGTCGACCGTCTTGCGAGGCGGGCTGCTGCCGTGAAATCCGATCGCGTGGCAGCGCGAAGCGAGGCTGCCGGATCGATCCGCGACCGAAGGAGCCGCAAACACGAACACGGGCAGCGCCGGTGGCAGCACGTCGCTTCGCCGCACTTCGGTGGCAAAGACGGCGACCAGCAGCACGGTGACCACGACCAGCGCCGCTTCTCGGTGTGAACGCCTCATTCGAGCCCAGCCCGGACGACAACTCGTCCGTTCGGTGCGCGCGGGGTCCACATGCTGTCGGTTGGACACCCGACGGACGGAAAAGTTCGCGCGCGTCACCGGGCCGTGACGTTTCGGTACTATTATCCGGGCCCACCGGACGCTTCACACATCGTCATCAGCCAGGTGTATGGCGGCGGCAACTCGGGCGCGACGTTCAGGAACGACGACGTCGAGCTGTTCAACGCCGGCACCGCGCCCGTCAGCCTCGCCGGCTGGTCGGTGCGGTACTCGAGCGCTGCCGGCACCGGCGCGTGGGTCGTGACCCCGCTCACCGGAGCGATCGACCCGGGGCGGTGCTTCCTCGTGCAGGAGGCGCAGGGCAGCGCGGGAACCGTGAACCTGCCGGTCCCCGACGCGATCGGGACGACGGCGGTGTCGACGTCGGCAGGTCGTGTCGCGCTGGTCTCTACCACCTCCGCGCTGGTGGGGGTGTGCGACGAGGGCCGACGATCCAGGTCCACGACGCCGCTCGCGCCGGTCTTGACGGTGGCCGCCGCCCGCACGGTCGGCACCCCGACGAGCCAGGTGTAGTCGCCCGAGGCCGCGATCCACTGGCCGAACCGCTTGGTGGCGACGATCTGCCGGTAGTTCGAGTTGTCGAGATGCCGGTCGCGATCCCAGAAGCTGGACGACGAGGTGTCCCCTAGATAGCCGACCGTGACGGAGACCTCGTCGAAATGCACATCTTGCGCCCGCTTGAGCGTCCCCCGTCCGGCCGAGCAGCTAGCCGTCGTTGTCGTAGGTCGTGATCTCGGTGGACAGGCCGCGCGCGACGGACAGGCCGCCGTCGCTGAAATCCACCCCCTTGACCGGCGCCGCGGATCCGTAGAGTTGCTTCAGGTACAGCGCGGTGACCCTGTCGCCGGTGCCGACGCCGGTGTTGTTCCAGCCGCTGGTGAATCCGTTGCCTGTCGCGAGGCCGGCGGAAATGGTGTACTTGCCGCGCGCGTCCAGCTTCACCCGCCCCGCGAACGCCATCGAATCCTGCATCTGGTCGGCCGAAACGACGCCCGCGCTCGTCTCGATGCGCCGGTAGCGCGTCTGCACGCTGGCGGTCTGCAGGTCGACCCACCGCTCGATGGACGGCGGTGGCGGTGCCGCCTTCGGCGCGGCCGGCTGTCGATTGGCTCCTCCCTGTGCGCGAACCGGCGCCGCGAACGCCGTCAACCCCACGAGGACCGTGCCGACGAAGATCGCTCGGAAGCTGGTCGTCGCCGCGGCCGAGGCGACTGGCGCGGAGGGTGCGGCCGTGCGCGCGCGCTTTCAGGACGTGATGGCCGCTCACAAGGTCATCGTCGATTTCGTGTTGAAAGGCAGTTCCGGAGACGCCGGCGAGTACTACATGACCGAGGCGAGCGGGCGCTATGTCAGCCTCATGGACGCGCGGCGGGCGTATCGGTCGGTTGCTCAGGGCGAGACGGCCGGTCTGATGGAGCGTCACGCGGCGCGGGCCACCTCCCAGCTGCGGTGGCGCGCCGGGCTGCTGGCGTTGCTGCTGATCGGCCTCGGCGCCCATCTGCGGTACCTGCGGACACGCATCGTCCGAACGCTCGGGCCGCTGTCGGCGACGCTGGCGCAGTCGGGCATCCATCTGTCGGAGACCGCGGCGCAGGTCACGGCGAGCAGCCAGTCCGTGTCGCACGATGCGAGCCGCCAGGCGGCCTCCATCGAGGAGACCAGCCCGTCGCTCGAAGAGATCGGCGCCATGGCGAGGCAGAACGCCGAGCACGCCCGCGAGGCCAAGGCGCTGGCGGCCGAGACGACGAGCGCCGGCGAGGCAGGGCGGCATCGCGGCCATCATCAAGACCATCGACGAGATTGCGTTCCAGACGAACCTGCTCGCCCTGAACGCCGCCGTCGAAGCGGTCGCCGATCTCGTGCAGCTCTCCGGCGCCGCCGCGGCGTCCGCGGACCGGTGCGACGCCGCCGATGGAACGGCGTCGCCGGCGTCGCTGGCCGCCTAGTCCTCGCGCCTAGTCCCGGCCGCGGGTGCGCGTGACGCGGCGCCCGCGCCGCATCGCGCGCCGTGCGGCGCCGAACACGTCGTCCAGCATCGGCGGCGTCAGCGTACCGGTGTGGGTGTTCTGCCGGCTGGGATGGTAGCAGCCGATGAGCGTCTGCCCGTTGGGCAGCTCGTGCGCGACACCGTGACCGAACGCGGGCTTCGGCCGTACGACGATGCCCCGCGCCTTCAACATCTGCAGGTAGGCGTCGAAGCCGATTCGTCCGAGCGCGACCACGACCCGAACGAGCGGCAGCGCCCGGAGCTCGGCGTCGAGGTGAGGCAGGCAGCGCGCGATCTCTTCCGGCGTCGGCCTGTTCTCCGGCGGCGCGCAGCGCACGGCGGCGGCGATGAAGGCGTCCCTCAACCGCAGCCCGTCATCGGGATGCCTGGAGGTCGGGAGGTTGGCGAACCCGGCGCGATAGAGCGACGCCATCAGGACATCGCCGGAGCCGCCGTTGCCGTCGCCGGTGAAGACGCGGCCGGTGCGGTTCGCTCCGTGGGCCGCGGGTGCCAGGCCGACGATGAGGAGACGGGCGCGCGGATCGCCGAATCCCGGCACCGGTCGCGCCCAGTAGACATCGTCGCGGAACGCCCGCCGCTTCTCGCGCGCGATCCGCGTGCAGTAATCGCGCAGCCGGGGGCAGCGGTCGCACGACACGATCGCGTCGCGGGCCCGTTCGAGCGCAGGCGTCGGGGCGTGGCTGACACGCTCGCCGACCGCCAGCGACGCCCGCTGGGGCCCCGCGTCCCCTCCGGCCGTCGCGCGCGCGGCCGTTCGAGCGCGCGGAGGCCCTACCACACGTGGCATGCGGGATGCCGCACCATGGGCGCGTCTCCCTTGCACGAGAACGCCTGCTGGAACTCGGGCATGTTCGAGACGACGCCGTTGACGCGGTACCGGCCGGGCGCGTGCGGGTTGGTCTGCGCCAGGAGACGCGCGACCTCGGGCCGCGTGTTCTCGCACCAGACCTGCCCCCAGCCGAGGAAGACCCGCTGCTCTGGCGTGAATCCGTCCTCGACCTTCGCCTGCTGCCCGGTCATCGACGCCAGGTACGCCATCAGCGCGATGCGCACGCCGCCGTTGTCCGCGGTATTTTCGCCGAGTGTCAGCTTGCCGTTCACCTTCACGTCGTCGATCGCGGTGAAGTTCGAGTACTCGTCCACCAGGCAGGCCGTGCGGTCCTCGAAGGCCTTGGCGTCTTCCGGCGTCCACCAGTCCGTCAGGTTGCCCTGCGCGTCGAACTGGCGTCCCTGGTCGTCGAAGCCGTGCGTCAGCTCGTGCCCGATGACCGCGCCGGCGCCGCCGAAGTTGACCGCCGCGTCACGGTCCGCGCCGTAGAAGGGCGGCTGCAGGATGCCGGCGGGGAAGTTGACATTGTTCTGGAGCGGGTTGTAGTAGGCGTTGACGGTCGGCGGCGTCATGCCCCACTCGCTCTTGTCGAGCGGCTTGCCGATCTTGCTCAGCTGTCGGCGGAATTCGAACGCGTTCGCGCGCTGCGAGTTCCCCAAGGCATCGCCCCGCGCGATCGACAGCGCGCTGTAGTCGCGCCACTGGTCCGGGTACCCGATCTTGTTCGCGACGGCGTGCAGCTTGACGAGCGCCTGCTTCTTGGTCGCGTCGGTCATCCAGTCGAGGCCGGTGATGTCCTTCTCGAGCGCGGTCTCCAGCTCGTGCACCATCGTGAGCGTGTCGGCCTTGGCGCTCGGGCCGAAGGTGCGCGCCACGAACGCCTTGCCGAGCGCCTCGCCGAGGTCGCTGTCCGTGTACTGCACGCACCGCTTCCATCGCGGCCGCTGTTCCTTGACCCCGGTCAGCGCCGTGCCGTAGAAGCGGAAGTTCTCGTCGACGAACGGCGTCGAGAGAATCCGGGCATTGGCGTGCGCAAGCTGCCAGCGCAGATAGGTCCGGAGGTCGGCGGGCGGCGTCGCGCCGACCAGCTGCGCGAACGCCTTGAAGAACTCCGGCTCGGTGACGTTCAGCGCGTCGATCGGCGGCGCGCCGACGGCCTTGAAGTACGGGGACCAGTCGAAGCCGGGCGTGAGCGCCTGCAGCTCGGCCGGCGTCATCCTGTGGTAGATCGCCTCGGGATTGCGGCGCGCGACGACGCCGAGCGCGCCCTTGGCGAGCGCGGTCTCGATACGCATGACCGCCGCCGCGCCCCGGGCCGCCTCGGCGGGCGCGTCGCCGAGCAGACCGAGCATCTTCGTCACGTGATCGACGTACGCCTTCCGGATCTCCACCGACTTCGCATCGTCGCGGAAGTAGTAGTCGCGGTCGGGCAGCCCCATGCCGCCCTGGCCGGCGATCGCCCGCACCATGTTCGCTTCCTTGAAGTCGGCTTCAGAGCCGAAGCCGAAGAAGGCGTCGACGCCGATGGTGTGCAGGTGCGCCACGAGCACCGGCAGGTCGCCGGGGCCGCCGACAGCCGCGATCGCCTTGAGATCCGGATCGAGCGGCGAGGCGCCCCGCTTGTCGATGGCCGGCACGTCCATGCAGGAGGCGTAGTAGTCGCCGATCTTCTTCGTCGCCGGATCGCGGCCCGGCGCGGCCGCCTCGAGGATCTGGTGGAGCGCCTCGTTGTTGTGCTCCTGCAGCTCATCGAAGCTCCCCCACGACGAGCGGTCGGCCGGAATCGGGTTGTTGGCCACCCAGCCGCCGCACGCGAATTGATAGAAGTTCGTGCACGGATCCGCGGTACGATCCAGGGCATCGAGCATCAGACCGGACCGGCCGGACGGGGCCGCTCCCGCGGACGCCGGCGGCTGCGCGGCGGCGAGCGCGACCGCCAGCGGCAGCGAGACGAAGACGAACGCGGCGATGTGACGTGGCATGGCAATCCTCTCGTGACGTCCGACGGGTATACAATGAGTGGTTGGTCTACGGGCCGAACAGCGCTCAGCCGACAACCTCGACGAGTGCCACCCGCCGGCCCGTGAGCCGCGATGAGCGAAAGGACTCGAACCCTTGAGAAATCCTAAAGACGCCGCCGAGCTCGACGCCATCGAAACGCGCGAATGGCTCGACTCGCTCGATTATGTCCTGCAAAGCGGCGGACCGGTCAAAGTGGCGCGGCTGCTGCGCGATCTGACCGTGCACGCGCGCCAGAACGGCGTCAAGCTGCCGTTCACCGCCAACACGCCCTACATCAACACGATTCCGGCCGACGACCAGGCGCTGATGCCCGGCAGTCCCGACGTCGAGCGCCGCATCAAGAGCCTCGTCCGCTGGAACGCGGCGGCCATGGTCGTCCGCGCCAACAAGGCGGAAGAGGGCATCGGCGGCCACATCTCGACCTACGCATCGGCGGCGACGCTCTACGAAGTGGGCTTCAACCACTTCTTCCGCGGCAAGGACACCGGCGACGGCGACGTGATCTTCTTCCAGGGCCACGCGGCGCCGGGCATCTACGCCCGCGCGTATCTCGAGGGCCGGATCGACGAGACGCATCTCGAGAACTTCCGCCGCGAGCTCAAGCCGGGCGGCGGCCTCTCGTCGTACCCGCACCCGTGGCTGATGCCCGACTTCTGGGACTACCCGACGGTCTCGATGGGCCTGGGGCCGATCATGGCGATCTACCAGGCCCGCTTCATGCGCTACCTCGAGGACCGCGGTCTGAAGCCTAAGACGGATGCCAGGGTCTGGGCGTTCCTCGGCGACGGCGAGACCGACGAGCCCGAGGCGCTCGGCGCCATCACCCTGCCGGCCCGCGAAAAGCTCGACAACCTGATCTTCGTCATCAACTGCAACCTGCAGCGCCTCGACGGCCCGGTCCGTGGCAACGGCCAGATCGTCCAGGAGCTCGAGGCGGCCTTCCGCGGCGCCGGCTGGAACGTCATCAAGGTCCTGTGGGGCCGCGAGTGGGACCCGCTCCTCGCCAAGGATCGTGACGGGCTCCTCGTCAAGCGGATGGGCGAAATCGTCGACGGGCAGTACCAGAAGTATGCCGTCGAGTCGGGCGCCTATGTGCGCGAGCACTTCTGGGGCGCCGATCCGCGGCTGCTCGACATGGTCAAGCACCTGTCGGACGACCAGCTCAAGAAGATGTCGCTCGGCGGGCACGATCCGATCAAGGTGTACAACGCGTACCGCGCGGCGGTCGAGCACAAGGGGTCGCCGACCGTCATCCTGGCGCGCACGATCAAGGGATACGGGCTCGGCGAGGCCGGCGAGGGCAAGAACATCACGCACCAGCAGAAGAAGATGAACGAAGAGGAGCTGCGGGCCTTCCGCACCCGCTTCGGCATCCCGGTCTCCGACGCCGAGATCGTCAAGACACCCTTCTTCCGGCCGGCCGAGGACAGCATCGAGATTCGCTACATGCGTGAGCGCCGGCGGGCGCTGGGCGGGTTCATTCCCAGCCGCCGCGTTCGTGCCGAACCGCTGAAGAGGGTCCCGTCGGAGCCCTTCGAGGAGTTCTCGAAGGGCACCGACGGGCGGAAGGCCTCGACCACGATGGTCTTCGTGCGACTGCTCGCCAAGCTGCTGCGCGACAAGGAGCTGGGGCGGCTCGTCGTGCCGATCGTGCCCGACGAGGCGCGGACATTCGGCATGGAGGCGCTCTTCCGCCAGGTGGGCATCTACTCGCACGCCGGCCAGCTGTACGAGCCGGTCGACAGCGACACCCTCCTGTATTACAAGGAGGCCTCCGACGGCCAGATCCTCGAGGAGGGCATTACCGAAGCCGGGTCGATGTCGTCGTTCGTGTCCGCCGGCACCGCCTACGCGACCCACGGCGTGAACACGATCCCCTTCTTCATCTACTACTCGATGTTCGGGTTCCAGCGCATCGGCGACCTGATCTGGGCCGCCGGCGACTCGCGGACCCGCGGCTTCCTGCTCGGCGGCACGTCGGGCCGTACGACGCTGGCCGGCGAGGGCCTCCAGCACCAGGACGGCAACAGCCACCTCTTCGCGATGGCCTATCCCAACTGCGTCGCCTACGATCCGGCGTTCGCCTACGAGCTCGCCGTCATCATCGAGGACGGCATCCGCCGGATGTACGTCGACGGCGAGAGCATCTTCTACTACCTCACTGTCATGAACGAGCAGTACGCGATGCCCATGATGCCGGAGGGCTCGCGCGAGGGAATCCTGAAGGGCCTCTACACCGTGCGGCCGACCTCGAGGCCGAAGGCGGCCCTGCGCGCGCAGCTGTTCGGCAGCGGCGCGATCCTGCCGGAGGTGCTCAAGGCGCAGGAGATCCTCGAGTCGAAGTTCGAGGTCGGCGCCGACGTCTGGAGCGTCACCAGCTACAGCGAGCTCTATCGCGACGGCCACGCGGTCGAGCGCTGGAACATGCTGCACCCGGGCGAGCCGCCGCGCGTGCCGTACGTGACGAGCTGTCTGAAGGACGCGCCGGGGGTGCTCGTCGCCGCCTCCGACTACCTGAAGGCGCTGCCCGATTCGATCGATCGCTGGCTGCCGCGGCCGCTCTTCGCGCTCGGCACCGACGGCTTCGGGCGCAGCGAAAGTCGCGCCGGACTTCGCGAGTTCTTCGAGGTCGACTCGCGCTGGGTCGTCGCCGCCACGCTGTCGGCGCTCGTTCGCGACGGGAAGCTCGAGCCGGGGGCGGTGGCCGACGCGATGCGGACGCTCGGAATCGACCCCGAGAAGACCAATCCTGCGACGTCGTAAGCCCCGGGGGACGCGCGTGCCAAGGACACAGCGATCGTGACCGAATTCAACCTGCCCGAGCTCGGCGAGAACGTCACCAGCGGCGACGTGCTGCGCGTGCTGGTGAAGCCGGGCGACCGCCTCCAGAAGGACCAGCCCGTGGTCGAGCTCGAAACCGACAAGGCCACCATCGAGGTGCCGTCGTCGGTCGACGGCATCGTGAAGGATGTGAAGGTCAAACCGGGCGACACGGTGAAGGTCGGACAGTCGATCCTCGCCGTCGACGACGCCGGCGTCCCGGCGGGTGCCCCTGCCGCGCGGGACACGGTCGCCGCACCGGCGCAACCCGACGTCGCGGCGGCGGCCGACGACGGCGGGCTCGAACAGCATGTCGAGAACGTCAGGCCGTCGCCGACCGACAGGGCGGGCGTCACCGCCGCGCGGGCCGCCGAGCGCGCCGAAGGCAAGGTGGTCGACATCAGCCGCGGCGCGCGGGCGGCGGCCGAACCCGTGCCCGCCGGACAGCCCGCCCCGGCCGAACCGCCGGCGCCGGCCGCGCCGTCGGTGCGCCGGATGGCGCGCGAGCTGGGCGTGGACATCAACGAGGTCGCCGGCTCGGGTCCGGACGGCCGCATTTCGATCGACGACGTCAAGGCCCACGCCAAGCGCATGGTGACCGGCATCGCCGCGGCCGCGCGGAGCGGCGCGGCGGCGCCGCCGCTGCCCGATTTCTCCCGCTGGGGCGAGGTCGAGCGGCAGCCGTTGCGCGCCGTGCGGCGTAAGACGGCCGAGCATCTCGCCGCGGCCTGGGCGTCGATTCCTCACGTCACGCAGCACGACCTGGCCGACATCACCGAGACCGAGGAGCTGCGTACGCGTTTCGCGAAGGACGTGGCGGCGGCCGGTGGCGCGCTGACCATCACCGCGATTGCCCTGAAAGTGGTCGCCGCCGCCCTGCGCGCGTTCCCGCGGTTCAACACGTCCATCGACATGGCGGCCGACGAGCTCGTCTACAAGAAGTACGTCCATATCGGCGTCGCCGTGGACACCGACCGCGGGCTGCTCGTGCCGGTCATCCGGGACGCCGACCGGAAGGGCATCACCGAGCTCGCCGTCGAGCTCGCGCAGCTCTCCGAGAAGGCGCGCCGCCGGAAGCTGTCGCTCGAGGACATGCAGGGCGGCACGTTCAGCATCTCGAATCTCGGGGGGATCGGCGGCACCGCGTTCACGCCGATCGTGAACGCGCCGGAGGTCGCGGTCCTCGGCATCTCGCGCGCGCGCATGGAGCCGGTCTGGCGCCCGCGGCCCGCGCGAGGAGAGCGAGTCCTCGAGCGCCGCAGCGCGAGCGAGCCGGGGTGGGCCCCCGCGAGCCTCGAAGAAGAGACGGGAGCGTTCGTCGCGCGATTCATGCTGCCGCTGTCGCTGTCCTACGACCATCGCGTCATCGACGGCGCCGATGGCATCCGCTTCCTGCGCTGGGTCGCCGAGGCGCTCGAGCAGCCGTTCCGGCTGGCGCTATGACGTCCACCCAACTGGCGGTCGTCGGCGCCGGACCCGGAGGATACGCGACCGCATACCTGGCCGCCGATCTCGGACTGTCGGTCACGATGATCGATCCCGAGGCGAATCCGGGTGGCGTCTGCACCTACCGCGGCTGCATTCCCTCGAAGGCCCTGCTGCACGTGGCGAAGCTCATCGACGAGTCACGCCACGCGTCGGCCTGGGGCGTGAGCTTTGGCGAGCCGAAGGTGGATCTCGCCAGGCTGCGCGCCTGGAAGGACGCCGTCGTCACCAAGCTGACGACCGGCAACGGCCAGATCGGCCGGATGCGCAAGGTGAACTACCTGCAGGGGCGCGCCGAAATCGTGGATCCCCACACGTTGAGGGTCGCCCTGGCCTCGGGCGGCACCGAGGAGATCGGCGCCGAGCACCTGGTGATCGCGACCGGATCGCGGCCTGCGACGATTCCCGCGCTCGCGATCGACAGCAAGCGGATGCTCGATTCGACCTCGGCCCTCGATCTGCCGGACGTGCCGAAGTCGCTGCTCGTGGTCGGCGGCGGGTACATCGGCCTCGAGCTCTGCACGGTCTACGCGGCGCTCGGCAGCGCGGTCACCCTCGTCGAGATGACCGACGGCCTGCTGCCCGGAGCCGACCGCGACCTCGTCAACGTGCTCGCCAAACGGATCGGCCAGACGGCGAAAGCGGTGATGCTCAACACGAAGGTCATCCGGGCGCAGGAACAGTCGAAGGGCATTGGGGTGACCTTCGAGGGGCGCGACGGCGCGGAGGCCGAGCAGGTCTTCGATCGGGTGCTCGTGTCCGTGGGCCGCAAGCCCAACTCGAACATCCCCGGGCTCGATCGCACGCGCGTCGTCGTCAACCAGAAGGGCTTCATCGAGGTCGACGCCTCGCGGCGGACGGCCGAGCCGAGCATCTTCGCCATCGGCGACGTCGCCGGCGAGCCGATGCTCGCGCACAAGGCGATGGCGGAAGGGCGGGTCGCGGCCGAGGCGATCGTCGGCCACCGCGTCGCATTCGAGCCGCGCGCGATTCCGGCCGTGGTCTTCACCGATCCCGAGCTCGCGTGGTGCGGCCTGACGGAAGCCGAGGCCGTGGCGAAGAACGTCTCGCACGCGATCGCGAAGTACCCGTGGGGCGCGTCGGGCCGCGCGGTCACCCTGGACCGCACCGACGGGCTGACCAAGCTCGTCATCGAGCCGAAGACCGATCGCATTCTGGGCGTCGGCATCGTCGGCGTCGGCGCCGGCGAGATGATCGCGGAAGGGGTGCTCGCGGTCGAGATGGGCGCGAACGCGACCGATCTCAAGCTGTCAATCCACGCTCATCCGACCCTGACCGAAACGATGATGGAGTCGGCCGAAGTCTTCTTCGGCCAGGCGACGCACGTCTATCGCCCGAAGCGCCAGAAATAGCCCCCAGCGTCAGCAGCCGAACCCGTTCAGGCCCTGGCGCGCTCGTAGGCGTCGGCGGTCTCGTGTGCGTGGTACGAGCTGCGAACCAGCGGGCCGGACTCCACGTGCACGAAGCCCATGTCGAGCGCCAGCGCCTTGAGCGCCGCGAACTCGTCGGGGTGGTAGTAGCGGACCATCGCCGCGTGCGCGGGCGAGGGACGCAGATACTGTCCGAGCGTCAGAATCCGGCAGCCGACTTCGCGAAGGTCCCTCAAGGTGGCGGCCAGCTCGTCGTCGGTCTCGCCGAGCCCGACCATGATGCCGGACTTCGTGGGGATGTCCGGCGCGTACCGCCGTGATCGGCCGAGCAGCTCCAGCGTGCGCCGGTACCGCCCGCCCGATCGCGCCATCCGATACAGGCGTGGCACGGTTTCCGTGTTGTGATTCAGGATGTCGGGCCGCGCGTCGAGCACCGTCCGCAGTGCGGCCTCGTTCCCCTGGAAGTCGGGAATGAGCACCTCGATCCGGCATTCGGGCCGCCGCGCGCGCGTCTCGCGGATCGAATCGGCGAAGATCGACGCGCCGCCGTCCTTCAGGTCGTCCCGGTCGACCGACGTGATGACCACGTAGGTGAGCGCGAGCGTTTCGACCGCTTCGGCCAGGCGGATGGGTTCCTCGGTATCGACCGGATCGGGACGGCCGTGCGCCACGGCGCAGTACGCGCAGGCCCTTGTGCACACGTCGCCGAGGATCATGAAGGTCGCCGTCCCGTGGTGCCAGCACTCGCCGATGTTGGGGCAGCGCGCCTCCTCGCAGACCGTGTGCAGTCCCAGGCCGCGCATCAGGCTGCGGAGCCGCAGGTAGTTGGGCGACCCGGGCGCGCGCACCTTCAGCCACTCGGGCTTGGGCGCGCGGGGCTCTGTGGACGTCACCGGGACGAGCGGCAGGACCTTCGACATGAACATCCGATCGTAGCACGGGGGCGGGGTCGGGCCCCTTCGCCCGTCTCGGCGATCCGCCTTCGGTTCAGGCCCGGACGGCCTGCGGCTGGCGGGCCGTCCGCTGCCGCGCCGCGTCCGCCGTCCGCCGCGCGGCGTCCAATGGATCGACCTTTCGGAACCCAAGGAACGCATCGTCGCCGCCGCGCAGGAGGGCGCGCGCGAGCCGGCTCTGGGTCGCGCTCCGGTGCGCGAGCAGCAGGCGTCGGATCGCCTCGCGGTCGGTCGCATCCACGGGGTGGACGGCCGGCATCTCGGCGTGCCCGTGGCGTGCGAGCAGGCCGGCCGGGTCGTGCACGTAGGCGACGCCGCCGGTCATCCCGGCGCCGAAGTTGCGTCCGATCGCGCCCAGAATCAGCACGACGCCGCCGGTCATGTATTCGCAGCCGTGATCGCCGACGCCTTCGACGACCGCCGTGGCGCCGCTGTTCCTGATGGCGAAGCGCTCGCCGGCGGCGCCCGCGATGAAGACGCGCCCGCCGGTCGCGCCGTACAGGACCGTGTTGCCGACGAGCGCCTGGCGCTGGCGTCCGCGCTGGCGAGCCGGGGGCCGCACGACGATCTCACCGCCGTGCATGCCCTTGCCGAGATAGTCGTTCGCCTCTCCGACGACCGAGAGCCGCATGCCGGGGACGAGGAACGCGCCGAAGCTCTGGCCCGCGCTTCCGGTGAGCGTCGCGCGGATCGATCCCTCGCGCAGGCCGGCGTCGCCCCTGCGCGCCGCGATCGACCCCGCGATGGCCGCGCCGTACGCGCGATCCGTGTTGCGAATGGTGCCGGTGAGCACGAGCGGACGGCCCGGAGACGCCGCGGCCAGGTCGGCCTCGCCGGCGACCGCCGCGGCGGCCGAGGCGGCGCGCCGACGCTGGCGGGGCGGCCGCGCCGCGACGAAGAGAGGCGACAGGTCCAGCCGCGAGGCGGACACTCCGCCATCCCTTCGCGCACGAAGCAGGTCGGCGCGGCCGATGAGATTGTCGAGCCGTTTCAGGCCGAGCGCCGCGAGAATCTGCCGCGTCTCGCCGGCGACGAGCCTGAGATAGCTCACGAGCATCTCCGGCGTGCCGGTGAACCTCGCGCGCAGGTCCGGCCGCTGGGTCGCGATGCCGGCCGGGCAGGTATTCAGGTGGCACTGCCGTGCCATCACGCAGCCGACGGCGACGAGCGCCGCGGTGCCGAATCCGTACTCCTCCGCGCCGAGCGCGGCGGCGACCGCCACGTCGCGTCCCGTCTTGAAGCCGCCATCGGTCTGCAGCACGACGCGGGAGCGCAGTCCCTGCCGCGTCAGGACCTGCTGCGCTTCGGCGACGCCAATCTCCCACGGCAGCCCGGCGTGCTTGATTGACGATCGCGGCGACGCGCCGGTGCCGCCGTCGTGGCCGCTGATCTGGATGGCGTCGGCGCCCGCCTTGACGACGCCGGCCGCGATGATGCCGACGCCCGTCGTCGCGACGAGCTTCACGTTGATGCGTGCCGACGGATGCACCGCGCGCAGGTCGGAAATGAGCTGCGCCAGATCTTCGATGCTGTAGACGTCGTGGTGCACGGGCGGCGAGATGAGCGGCGTTCCCGGCTGCGCGTGCCGCAGCCGCGCGATGTGCGGCACCACCTTCACGCCCGGCAGCTGGCCCCCCTCGCCCGGCTTGGACCCCTGCGCGATCTTGATCTGCAGCTCGTCGGCCGATCGCAGGTACCCCGGCGTGACGCCGAACCTCGCCGAGGCGACCTGCTTCGTGCGGCTGCCGCTCCAGTCGCCCGCCTCGGGCCGCTCGAACCGCTCGGGCTCCTCGCCCCCCTCGCCGCTGTTGCTGCGCGCGCCGAGGCGGTTCATGGCGACGGCGACCGCGCGGTGCGCCTCGGGCCCGAGCGCGCCGACCGACATCGCCGACGCGAAGAACCGCC
Source organism: uncultured Acidobacteriota bacterium (assembly GCA_963840225.1). Classification (GTDB taxonomy): domain Bacteria; phylum Acidobacteriota; class Vicinamibacteria; order Vicinamibacterales; family CAVVIG01; genus JBLMXQ01. The sequence continues at coordinate 345,182 of CAWIYH010000001.1, read as the reverse complement.
GGCAGATCGCGGCCTCCGAGTCGACGGCCTCGAGAGCGATCGGCTCGCGCGGCGCGAACTCGATGAGGTCCCGGATCGAGGCCGGCGGACGCGAGTGGACGAGCGTCGAGAACTCCTCGTACGCCGCCTGCCCGCCCGTGCGGGTGCGATGCAGCTTCTTCACGACGAGTGGATTCACCGCGTGGTAGTCGCCGCCCGAGCGATAGCCGTGAGCGCCGTGATGGCGAAGCATGGCGGGCGCCGTCGCGTACGCGCGCGCGTGCCGCACGAGCGAGTGGCCCGCGACGTCCCCGAGCGTGAGGCCGCCGACGGGCGACGGAGTGCCGGGGAAGAAGCGGTTGACGAGCGTGCGATCGAGGCCGAGAACCTCGAACAGGCCCGCGCCGCAGTACCCGCTGAACGTGCAGACGCCCATCTTCGACAGAATGCGCAGCAGGCCGCGCTCGAGCCCGAGCCGGTAGCGCGCCGTGCCGCCGACCTGGCCGATGCCGTCGGGCAGCCCGAGCGCGGCGATCGTCTCGTAGGCGAGCCACGGGCAGACCGCCGAGGCGCCGTAGGCACAGAGCGCCGCGATTTGGTGCGCGTCGCGCGCCTCGCCGGTGTCGACGACCAGGCTGGCGCGCAGGCGGACGCCGGCCTCGACGAGGGCCTGGTGGACGGCGGCGGTGGCCAAAAGCGCCGGGAGCGGCGCGTGATCGGCGTCGGTATCGCGGTCGCTCAGCACGAGGAGCGCGTCGCCCTGCTCGACGGCCGCAATCGCGGCAGCGATCAGGCGGTCGAGCGCGGGCGCGAACCCGCCGGCGCCCTCCGCCGCCGGCGCGTGCATCGAGAGCGTCGTCGACGGCAGGTCGGCCAGGCGCGTCAGCGCGGTCAGCTGCCCGGCGGCGAGGATCGGCGAGGAGAGCGCCACACGCGCCGGCCGCGGCGCGGCCTCGTCGAGGAACGACCCGTGCGCGCCGAGGAGCGCGCGCAGTGACATCACGCCCGCCTCGCGATAGGGATCGATCGGCGGGTTGGTGACCTGGGCGAAGCGCTGCCGGAAGAAGTCGGGCAGCACGCGGTCGCGCGACGAGAGGACCGCCGGTGGCGTGTCGTCGCCCATCGACCCGACCGCCTCATGGCCGTCGGCCGCCATCGGGCGCAGGATGACGTCGATTTCCTCGCGCGAATAGCCGAACAGGGTCTGGCACCGCGTGAGCTCGCCGCTGTCGAGCCGGCGGTCGGCGGCCGGCAACGCGCGCGGCAGCCGCACGATCGCCGCATCGACCATGTGCCGGTAGGGCTGCTTGTGCGACAGGAGCCGCCGCAGCACGGCCGTCCCGAGCACGGTGCGTCGAGCCAGATCGACGACGACCATCTGGCCCGGACCGAGCCGCGACCGATCGGCGATGGCGTCGGACGGCCGATCGAGGATGCCGACCTCGGACGCCACCGCGACCAGGCCGTCGATGGTCCTCACGACCCGCGCCGGGCGGAAGCCGTTGCGATCGAGCGCAGCACCGACCTGCCGGCCGTCACTGAAGACGAGCGCCGCCGGGCCGTCCCACGGCTCGCTGACGAGCGACTGGAACTCGAAGAAGGCGCGCGTCTCGCCCGCCAGGTCGCGGTCTCGCTCCCACGAGGGCGGCAGCAGGCGCGCGACCGCGTGCGCGAGGCTGTAGCCGTGCGCTCGCATCAGCCCGATCGCATCGTCGAGCGACTGCGAGTCGCTGCCCGACGCGCACACCGGCGACACTCCCGCGAAGCCCGGCAGCGAGGTGGTGTCGGCGGCGCGTGCCTGGAACCAGCGCCGGTTGCCGGCAATGGTGTTGATCTCGCCGTTGTGGGCCGTGGTGCGAAAAGGCTGGGCGAGCGCCCAGTCCGCCGCCGTGTTCGTGCTGAACCGCTGGTGGAACACGACGAACGGCGACTCGAATGCCGGGTCGGCCAGGTCCGGGTAGAACCGGGGAAGCGCGGCGGGGACCACCAGGGCCTTGTAGACGACGGTCGCGGTCGAGAGCGAGACGATGGCGACGGGGGCCACGCCGGCCTCGGCGAGCGCCCGGTCGATGCCGAGCCGCGCGCGAAAGAGCGCGCGCTCGACCGTAGCTTCCGGCGCGTCGAAGGCGAGGCGGGCCTGGTGAATCTCGGGCGCCGTCCGACGGATCGTCGACGTCAGCGCCTCCGGCTCGACCGGCACGCGGCGCCAGTCGACGCGCAACGCTCGGCCCGCGTGAGCTCGCGTTCGACGATCGGCGCCGCTGCCTCGAACGCGCCCGCGGGCACGAAGAAGACGCCCAGGGCCCGCGTGGTCCGGAGGTCGCGGGGCGAGGGGGGCAACTGACGGTCGAGGACCGTCCACGGAATCGCCGTCATGAGGCCGCAGCCGTCAATCGTGTTCAGGTCGGCCGGCGCGCCTCGGTGGGTCAGCCGCACGAGCGCGGTCAGACCCGACGTCACCACGTCGCGGCGGGCCTGGCCCCCGACGTCGGCGAGCAGGCCGACCCCGCACGCATCGTGTTCGAGCTCGGGCCGGTAGAGCGGATAGCGGTTCGGGCGGCGTGACGGCATCGGGGGCATCCTCGGTCGAGGAGCAGTTATGACCGAGATGGCTCGATAAGCAAAATAGAAGTTTCACATACCGCCGATGTGTTCTGATTATGAACCGAAGCGCATGCGTCCCATCTGGCGGTAATCCTCAGCCACCGGATCTGGCTGCGCGTCTTCGCCGCCGATCCGGCCGCCGTCGGGCGATCGGTCGTCCTGCGGGGCGAGCCGTACACCGTCGTCGGCGTGATGCCCGCGCAGGCTTCGTGAGCCTCTCGTCGACATCTGGACGCTCCGTCCGTCGACGCACGGCGAGGGCGGAGGGCAGAACTACGGAATCGTCGCGCGGCTCCATGCCGGCGTCCCGCGGCCGCAGGCCGAGGACTGCTTGGCATGCTCGCCGGGCTCGCGCTCGGCGTCGTGGCAGCCCGCGCGCGGACGCCTTGACCGCGGCGCCGCCCGCCATTTACAGTCGCGGCGTGCCGCTCTTCCATCAGGTCCCGGGCCGCGTCTCGTGGCCCGACACCGACGCCGCCGGCATCGTCTGGTTCGGCGTCTTCTGCCGCTATTTCGAAACCGCCGAAGAGGAGCTCTTTCGCGCGCTCGGCCGCGATCGGACGGCCCTGCTCCGCGAGCTGAACGTCTTCATGCCGCGCACGTCCCTCAGCTGCGGCTTCCGATCGCCGGCCAGGCTGGGCGACGAGATCGCGGTCGGCGTCGGCGTCTCCGCTCTCGGCGACCGCCGCATCACTTTCGCCTTCGACGTCCGCGAGCAGGGGACCGAGCGCCTGATCTGCGAGGCGTCGTACCGTGTCGCGTGCGTGGACGCGACGTCGTTCACCGCCCGCGCGTTTCCCTCGGAGATCCGCGCGCTTCTCGCGCCGACGCTTGCCGCGGCGCCGCCGGTCCGGTGAGGGGCGCGGCGACGGCGGCGTCGCTCGGTGTGCCCGAGGCGTTCAACGCCGCGGAGCATTTCGTCGATCGTCACGTCAGGGACGGTGGCGGCGATCGTATTGCCATCGAGTGCCTCGACGAACGGGTCACCTACGCGCAGCTGCTGGACGGCGTGAACCGCGTCGCCCGCGCCCTGGTCGACGCCGGTGTCCGACCCGGGGAGCGCGTCGCCCTCATCCTGCACGACGGCCCCGCGTTTGCCTACTGCTTCATGGGCGCGATCAAGATGGGCGCCGTGCCGGTTCCGATCAACACGCAGTGGAAGCGCGCCGACCACGAGTTCGTCCTTCGAGACTCGCGTGCACGCGTGCTCGTCGTGAGCGAGGCGCTGTGGCCCATGGCGGCGACGATCGATCGGGCGGCGTTGCCGGCCCTCGCCCACGTCGTGGTCGCCGGCGCGAAGCCGGACGGCGTCGACGCGTCGCTCGAGGCGCTGATGGCGGAGGCGTCGCCCGACGTCGACGCGTATCCGACCACCCGCGACGACATGGCATTCTGGCTGTATTCCTCGGGCAGCACCGGCCGGCCCAAGGGCTGCGTGCACCTGCAGCACGACATGGTCGTGTGCGCCGAGCTCTTTGCGAAGGGCGTGCTGGGCATCAAACCCGCGGACCGGTGCTTCAGCGTCGCGAAGCTGTTCTTCGCCTACGGCCTCGGCAACGCGCTCTACTTTCCGTTCGCGGTCGGCGCCACGGCGATCCTCTGGCCGGGCGCGCCGACGCCACCCAACGTCTACGCGACAATCGAGCGCCATCACCCGACCCTGCTCTATTCCGTGCCGACCGGCTACGCGATGATGCTCGCCCGGCCGCCGGCGCCGGGCGCGCGCGACTTCGATCTCTCGAGCGTCCGTCTGGCCGTCTCGGCGGGCGAGGCGCTGCCGCCCGCGCTCTATCAGCGCTTTCTGGATCGCTTCGGCGTGCGGGTGATCGACGGCATTGGCTCGACCGAGGTGCTGCACATGTTCATCTCGAACCGCCCGGACGCCATCCGTCCCGGCTCGAGCGGTCAGCTCGTCGACGGCTACGAGGCGCGGCTGCTGGACGACGAGCGGCGTCCGGTGTCGACGGGCACGATCGGCAACCTCTGGATCAAGGGGGATTCGGTCTGCGCCGGCTACTGGAACCAGCACGAGAAGACGAAGCAGACGATCGAGGGCGACTGGATTCTCACCGGCGACCGGTATTCGCAGGATGCCGACGGGTACTTCTGGTACGCGGGCCGGACCGACGACATGCTCAAGGTCGGTGGGCTCTGGGTGAGTCCGGTCGAGGTGGAGAACGTGCTCGTCGAGCATCCCGCCGTCCTCGAATGCGCCGTCGTCGCCCGCGAGGACCGCGACGCGCTCGTCAAGCCGGCCGCCTGCGTCGTCCTGCAGGCCGGCGTCGACGGGACGCCCGAGCTCGCTCTGGAGCTCCAGCAGTTCGTGCGGGACCGACTGGCCGAATACAAGCGGCCGCGCTGGGTGGAGTTCCTGCCGGAGCTGCCGAAGACGGCGACCGGGAAGATCCAGCGCTTCAAGCTCCGGGCCTCGTGGTAGGACCGCGTCGGCCCGGCGCGCACGCAGAACGCCGCGCGGGACCTTCAGGCCTGCCGGCGCATCCCCGCGATGAGGAAGTCGGCGAAGCGGTCGGCGATCTCCTGCGACGACGCCGGACCCTGCGGGTTGAACCAGCGCGGGATCCAGTTCACCGCGCCGAGGATCGCGAACGACGCCAGCTTCGGGTCGTCCCGCGCGAAGGTCCCCGCTGCCATCCCCTCTTCGAGCACCTGCCGGATGCCGTGGTCGAAGCGATCGCGCCGGACGACGACGGCTTTGAGGTGTGCGGGCGACAGCGCCTCGAGATCGAGGAAGAGCGCCGTTCCGTGGAGCTCGTCGAGGATCGTGTGAACGAAGGCGACGATGAGCGCCCGCAGCTTGTCGGCCGGCGCCGCGCCGCTCTGCAGCACGTCGTCGAGCAGCTCGGTGAGCCGGTCGAGCGAGTACTGATGGCAGGCGAAGAGGATCTCTTCCTTGTTGCGGAAGTAGTAGTAGAGGTTCCCCTTCTTCATGTGCAGCGCGGCCGCGATCTGCTCGACCGTCGCGCCGTGGTAGCCGAGGCGCCGGAACGCGGCCGCCGCACTCTTGAGGATTTCCACGCGCGTCGCCGCGGCCGGGCCGGCTTGGGGCGCGCGGGGGGGGCGGCGGCGCCGGCGGCGGGACGGGCGAACCGAGACCGGGGTTGACTCCCTTGCTGCCATCCTCCTAAACTAGTTTGAACGTCTGTTCAATTTCAACTGGATCCATGGATTACACCGCCCCTTCGCCCGTCGCCTTCGAGACCGGTCCCGACCGCTACCACCACTGGAAGCTCGACTTCGACGGCCCCGTGGCCACGCTGTCGATGGACGTCAAGGAGGACGCGGGCCTCTCGGCCGACTACCGCCTCAAGCTCAACTCGTACGACCTCGGCGTGGACATCGAGCTCGCGGACGCGATCCAGCGCATCCGCTTCGAGCACCCGGAGGTGCACGCGGTCGTCGTCACCAGCCTCAAGGAGCGCATCTTCTGCGCGGGCGCCAACATCATGATGTTGCGCGGCTCGTCGCACGCGTGGAAGGTGAACTTCTGCAAGTTCACCAACGAGACGCGGCTGGCGATCGAGGACGCGAGCCTGCACTCGGGCATCAGGTTTCTCGCGGCCCTCAACGGCATCTGCGCGGGCGGCGGCTACGAGCTGGCGCTGGCGTGCGACGAGATCGCGCTCGTCGACGACGGGAACTCCGCCGTGAGCCTGCCGGAGGCGCCGCTGCTCGCCGTCCTGCCCGGCACCGGCGGCCTGACGCGCGTCGTCGACAAGCGGCACGTCCGCCGCGATCTCGCCGACTTCTTCAGCACGCTCGTCGAAGGCGTGAAGGGGAAGCGCGCGGTCGAGTGGCGGCTGGTCGACGAGGTGTATCCCACCAGCCGGTTCCGGGAGGAAGTCGCGAAGCGGGCGCGCGAGCTGGCCGCGCGGTCCGATCGGCCGTCGAGCGGCCCTGGCCTCGTGCTGAACCCGCTCAACCCGACCATCACCGACGGCACCATGACCTATTCGGCGGTGTCGGTCACCCTTCTGCGCGACCGGCGCGTCGCCGAGCTGACGGTCCACGCGCCGAGCGGTCCGCAGCCGGCGACGCCCGCCGACATCCTCGAGGCGGGGGATCAGTTCTGGCCCCTCCGCGCTTTTCGCGAGCTCGACGACGCCATCCTGCGGCTGCGGGTCAACGAGCCGGAAATCGGGACGATCGTCGTGCGCACGGAAGGGGATCTCGACGCCGTCCTCGCCGTCGACCGGATCCTCGCCGAACACCGGTCGCACTGGCTGGTCCGCGAGATCCTGCTGTTCATGAAGCGGGTGCTGAAGCGCGTCGACCTGACCGCCCGCACGTTTTTCGCCTTCATCGAGAACGGCTCCGCCTTCGGCGGATTGCTCTTCGAGCTGGCGCTCGCCGCCGACCGCTCGTACATGTTCCACGACGACGAGGAGGAGAACCGTGTCGCCCTCTCTCCGCTGAACGGCGGGCTGCTGCCGATGAGCAACGGACTCACGCGGCTCCAGACACGCTTCCTCGGCGAGCCCGACAAACCGGCGCGGCTCCTCGCACACGAGGGGGCGTTCAACGCCGCCGAAGCCGAGGAAGAGGGGCTGGTCACCTTCGCCCCCGACGAGATCGACTGGGACGACGAGGTGCGGCTCGCCGTCGAGGCCCGGGCGGCCTTTTCGCCCGACGCGATGACGGGGCTCGAGGCCAACCTCCGCTTCGCCGGTCCGGAGACGATGGAGACGAAGATCTTCGGACGGCTGACGGCGTGGCAGAACTGGATCTTCCAGCGCCCGAACGCGGTCGGCGAGAAGGGCGCGTTGAAGGTCTACGGCCAGCAGGGTAGGCCCGAGTTCGATTTCAAGAGGACCTAGCTCATGATCTCTGCCGAGAAGATCCCGAACAACGTCAACCTGTCGAGCAACAAGCGGCTCCAGCGCGCGCTCGAGCACTGGCAGCCGAAGTACATCCAGTGGTGGCGCGACATGGGGCCGCAGGGCTTCCAGGACTACCACCAGGTCTACGTGCGGACGGCCGTGAGCGTGGATCCGGAAGGCTGGGCGAACTTCGAGTACGTGAAGCTGCCGGAGTACCGCTGGGGGATCTTCCTCGCGGATCCGGTCCACGACCGGCGCATCGGCTTTGGCGACTTCCTCGGTCAGCCGGTCTGGCAGGAAGTGCCGGGCGAGTTCCGCAACCAGCTGCGGCGCCTGATCGTCACGCAGGGCGACACCGAGCCGGCCAGCGTCGAGCAGCAGCGCTGGCTCGGACAGCGCTGCCCGAGCCTGTACGACCTCCGGAACCTGTTCCAGGTGAACGTCGAGGAAGGGCGGCACCTCTGGGCGATGGTCTACCTCCTGCACTCCTACTTCGGGCGCGACGGCCGCGACGAGGCGGAGGAGCTGCTCGAGCGGCAGAGCGGCAACCGCGACAAGCCGCGCATCCTCGAGGCCTTCAACGAGCCGATCGACAACTGGCTCGACTTCTTCATGTTCACGATGTTCACCGACCGCGACGGCAAGTCGCAGCTGATGTCGCTGTCGGAGAGCTCGCTCGATCCGCTTTCGCGGACGACCCGGTTCATGCTCACCGAGGAAGCGCACCACATGTTCGTCGGCGAAACCGGCGTGGCGCGTATCCTCGAGCGCACCTGCCAGCTCATGACCGAGGCCGGGTTCTCGGAAGACGTGCGCACCGTCGGCGGCATCGACATCGCCACCATCCAGAAGCATCTGAACCAGTGGTTCAGCCTCAGCCTCGACCTGCACGGCAGCGAGGTGTCGAGCAACGCGGCCGCGTACTTCGCCAACGGCCTCAAGGGGCGTGCCAAGGAGGATTCCTGGGACGACCACGTCGTCACGGATGCGGTCTACAACATGGAGTACTTCGAAGGCGGCCGGACGGCGTCCCGGGAGGTGCCGCTCCGCAATGCGATGAACGAGATCCTGCGCGATTGGTACGTCGGCGACTGCGCGGCGGGCGTGGAGCGGTGGAACCGCATCCTCGAGCGCTACGGGCGCTCGGTCCGGCTGCGCCTGCCGGATCGGAAGTTCAACCGCAACATCGGCATGTACGCCGGCTTCCACTTCGATCCGGACGGCAATCCGCTGTCGGCGGAGGAGTGGGAGCGCCGCAGGTACGACTGGCTGCCGTCGGAGAAGGACAGCGAGTACCTGCTCAGCCTGATGGCCAAGCCCGTCTACGAGCCGGGCCGCTTCGCGAATTACATCGCGCCGCCGCGCCGGGGGATCAACCAGAAGCCGATCGACTTCGAATACGTCAGGACGGAACGGTAGGGAACTGTGACAACGAGCCTCTCGTACACCTGGCTTGGCCACGCGACGTTCCTGTTCCAGACGCCGGGCGGCAAGCGCATGCTGACCGATCCCTGGATCACCGGCAACCCGTCGGCGCCGACGTCGGCGGCGAAGACGATCGGCCACGTCGACCTGATCCTCGTCACTCACGGCCATTCCGATCACACGGGCGACCTGGTCTCGATTGCGCGTTCCACGCGGGCGCGCGTCGTGAGCACGTTCGAGATCGGGCAGTGGCTCGAGACCAAGGGCATCCAGAACCTTGCGCCGATGAACCACGGCGGGACGCAGCGCATCGGCGACCTCGCCATCAGCATGGTCGACGCGGTGCACACGAGCTCGGTCATGGAGGACGGGCGCCTCGTCTACCTGGGCAACCCCTCCGGGTTCGTCGTCCGGTTCGAGGACGGCCTGACCATCTACTTCGCCGGCGATACGGCGCTCTTCGGCGACATGCGGCTCATCGGCGAGCTGTACCGCCCGACGATCGCGTTCCTGCCGATCGGCGACCACTTCACGATGGGGCCGGAGCACGCGGCGAAGGCGTGCGAGTTCCTCGGCGTTCGCCAGGTGGTGCCGATGCACTACGGTACGTTCCCGCTCCTGACCGGGACTCCGGCCAGGTTGCGCGAGCTGGTGCCGAAGGGCGTCGACGTGGTGGAACTCGAGCCGGGCGAGACCGCCAGCTAGCCGGGCCTGGTCGGCCACGGCACCCACGAAGACGCGAGCGGCACGACGTTGAATGGTCTCTCGATGATCCGTCCATGACGTACACCAAGATCCGCTACTCGACCGCCGACGGCGTCGCGACGATCGAGCTCACCGACCCGCCCGCCAACACGTACTCCTACGAGATGATGCGCGAGGTCGACGCGGCCGTGCTCGACGCGCGGATGGACGATCTCGTGCACGTGATCGTGCTGCGGGGCGCGGGCGAGAAATTCTTCTGTGCCGGCGCGAACATCGCCATGCTGCGAGAGGCCACGCCGACCTTCAAGTACTACTTCTGCCTCCACGCGAACGAGACCCTGAACCGCCTCGAGCAGACGCCGAAGCTCGTGATAGCGGCGCTCAACGGCCACACGGTCGGCGGCGGGCTCGAGGTGGCCATGGCGGCCGACATCCGGATCGCGAAGAAGGACGGCGGCAAGATCGGCCTGCCGGAGGTCTCGCTCGGCGTGCTGCCGGGAACCGGCGGGACCCAGCGGCTCGCGCGCCTGGTCGGCAAGGCGCGCGCGCTCGAGCTCATGGTGAGCGGGCGCCTCATGACGTTCGACGAAGCCGCCGGCATCGGCCTGGTCAACGACGTCTGGGACGCCGGCGCCCTCGAAGGACGGAGCTTCGCCGAAGCGGTGCAGGCCTACGCCGTCCGGTTCACGCCACCGCACAAGGCGAGCAGGGCGGTTGGCCGCATCAAGCGCGCCGTACAGTCGGGCGCGGAGATGAGCTTCGCCGACGGGCTCGCCGTCGAGCGCGAACTGCAGCAGCTCCTCTTCGAGAGCCAGGACGCGAAGGAAGGCCTCGCGGCCAATCTCGAGAAGAGGACACCGGTCTTTCGCGGACAGTGACGCGACGGCCTGCGGCCGTGCGGGCGCCGGCAATCCGAGCGTCAGGGGACAGCATCAGGGGCGCCGGGACGGGGCCCACGCCAACGAGTCACGACAACAGCCATGCCTGACACCATGCACAGACAGCTCTTCATCAACGGCGAGTGGCGCGATGCCGCCGGAAGAAAGACGCTCGACGTCGTCAACCCGGCGACCGAAGAGGTCATCGCGACCGTGCCGTCGGCCGAGGCGTCGGATCTGGATGCGGCGGTCGCGGCCGCGCGGACCGCGTACGAGGGCGCGTGGGGAGGGCTCTCGGCCCGCGAGCGCGGGCGTCTGATCTGGAAGCTCGGCGATCGGCTCATGGAGCGCGTGGACGAGATCGCCAGGCTCGAGACGCTGCACAACGGCAAGCCGATCTTCGAGTCACGCCACATCGAGATTCCGGCCGCCGCGGAGTGTTTTCAGTACTACGCGGGGTGGGCCGACAAGATCCACGGCGATACGATTCCTGCGAAGGGCAACGCCTTCACCTACACCCTCCGCGAGCCGCTCGGGGTGGTCGCGGCGATCGTGCCCTGGAACTTCCCGCTGCTCTTGACCGCCTGGAAGGTCGCGCCCGCGCTCGCGTGCGGCAACACGGTCGTCATCAAGCCCGCCAGCCAGACACCGCTGACCGCGCTCGCCCTGGCCGAGGCGGCACAGGAGGTCGGCATTCCCGCCGGGGTGATCAACGTGATCACGGGGCCGGGCTCGCGGGTCGGACGGATGATCGTCGAACACCCGGGCATCGACAAGATTGCCTTCACGGGCGACACCTCGACGGGCCGCCAGATCATGCGGGGCGCCGCCGAGACGCTGAAGAAGATCACCCTCGAGCTCGGCGGCAAGTCGGCGAACATCGTCCTGCCCGACGCCGACCTCGAGGCCGCCGTTCGCGGCGCGACGACCGGCATCTTCTACGGCAAGGGCGAGGTCTGCGCCGCGGGATCCCGGTTACTCGTGGACCGGTCGATCCGCGACGAGTTCGTTGAAAAGGTGGCGGCACGCACGAAGAAGATGGTCCCCGGCGATCCGATGGACCCGAAGACGCGACTGGGCGCCATCTCGTCCAAGGGCCAGCTCGAGAACGATCTGCGGTACATCGACATCGCCAGGAAGGAAGGCGCGACGCTGGTGGCGGGCGGCGCCCGCGCCGACATCGGCACCGGCAAGGGCTACTTCCTGCAGCCGACCGTCTTCGCCGGCGTGACGCCCGACATGACCATCGCACGCGAGGAGATCTTCGGCCCCGTTCTGGCGACGATCGAGTTCGCCGACCTGGACGAAGCCATCGCCAGGGCCAACGACAGTACGTACGGGCTCGCCGCCGCGGTCTGGACCCGTGACGTCAAGAAAGCCCACTACGTCGCGCGGAAGCTGCAGGCGGGCACGGTCTGGGTCAACGCCTACAATCTCTACGACACGGCGCTCCCCTTCGGCGGCTACAAGCAGAGCGGCTTCGGTCGGGAAATGGGCGCCGACGCCCTCGAGTACTACACGCAGGTAAAGAGCGTGTGGGTGGATCTCAACCTCTGACGCGTGTCGGCGCCACGGCTCGAGGCCAACGGCTAACCTAAAGGGCTGGAGAGAACCGGGATTTCGATGCGACACATCACGGTGCTGGGGGCGGGGACCATGGGGCATGGGATCGCGCATGCCTCGATCATGGCCGGCTACGAGACGGTGATGTTCGACGTCGACGAGGCGGCCACTCGCGGGGGGCAGGCTGCCGTCGCCGGCATCATCGAAAGAGGCGTGGAGCTCGGCAAGGTGTCGGCAGCCGACGGCGCGGCCGCCCGCGACCGTCTGAGGGTCACCACCGATCTGGGCGCCGCGGTCCGAGACGCCGACTTCGTCATCGAGGCCGCGCCGGAGAAGATCGCGCTCAAGCTGGACCTGCTGGCCCGGGTCGAGTCGCAGGCGCCTGCCGCTGCCGTCATCGCCTCGAACACCTCCTCGCTGAGCGTCACGGAGATGGCCGCCGCCCTGTCGAGCCCGTCCCGGCTGGCCGGCATGCACTTCTTCAACCCGGTGCACAAGATGAGGCTCGTCGAGATCGTGCGCGCGCTCGAGAGTGCGGACGCCACCATTGCGGCCATCGAGGAAGTGGCCAGGAAGATGGGCAAGGAGACGGTCGTCGTGCGCGACTCCGCCGGCTTCATCACCAGCCGGGTGAACGCGATGATCGGCAACGAAGCGTTCTTCATGCTGCAGGAAGGGGTCGCCTCGGCCCGCGATATCGACAAGGCGCTGAAGCTCGGCCTGAACCACCCCATGGGGCCGTTCGAGCTCGTCGACCTGGTCGGCCTCGATACCCGCCTGAGCGTCCTGGAGTTCCTCCACAAGAGCCTCGGCGAGAAGTACCGTCCCAGCCCGCTCCTGGTGCAGTACGTCAAGGCCGGGCGCCTCGGGAAGAAGGTCGGGAAGGGCGTTTACGAGTACGGGCGCCCGGCTTGACGTCGAAAGCTGCTGACTGTCGCCCGCGCGATCTCGGGCGCCCTGCGGCGCGAAACGCCTGATTGACGGCTCCCCGATCCGGCGACTAAGCTGGCCTTCATGCGTCTGTTGAGGCGCGCGGCGCGATTGGTCGCCGCGGCGTGGGTGTTCGCGCAGGTCGCGACGCTCGCGGCCGTGCCGATCGCGCTATCGGTGCGCCCGCCGGCCGCCGCAGTCGAGCAGGATTGCTGTCCGGGCGCCGGACCGGGCCACCAGTGCCCGATGCATCACAGCCACGACGGCGCACGCACGTGCCGGGTCGTGAGGGCGTGCAGCTCTGACGCCGGTATCCTGTCGATCGTCGTGGGCGTCGTGGGGCTGCTGCCCCGACCGTCGCCTCTGGGCGTTCTCGAGCCCGGCGCTCCATTTGTCGAGCCGGGCCGCGCGTCTCTCGTGTCGCGCGCCAGCCTTCCCGACCCGCCTCCGCCCCGCAGCTGACCCAGTCAGCTTGAACTTCGGTCCGTCCGCGAACCGGACGGGACCCGCGTTGTCTTCGACAAAGGAGGGAGCCGTGCGTGCGTGTCGTGCGGCCGGTCTCATCGTGTGGCTGATGGGCTGCGCGGCGGCGCCGGCGTGGGCGGCGGTCTTCGGTCTCGTGCAAGGGGTCGTTCACGACCCGCAACATCGCCCTGTTCCGGGCGCCACCGTCACCCTGCAGGCGCGGACGTCCGCGTGGCAGCAGGTCCAGGTCACCGACGCGAACGGGCGGTTCGTCTTCACGGCGGTGCCGGTCGGAGACTACTCGCTGACGACGACCCTGGAGGGGTTCACGACGGCCCAGCAGCCCCTGACGGTCGTGTCGGGCGCGTCGGGGGTGCTCCACGTCGCGCTGGAGGTCGCGGGCGTCAGCCAGTCGGTCACCGTCTCCGCGCGCCCCGAGCCTGCCGGGGTCGGATCGATGACGCCGACGACCCTCGTGGATCGTGAAGACGTCGCGCGGACGCCCGGGGCCGACCGCACGAACGGCCTCGAGGCCATTACCGCGTTCGTCCCGGGCGCGTACGCCACCCACGATCAGCTGCACCTGCGGGGCGGACACCAGGTCACCTGGCTCGTCGACGGCGTGCCGGTGCCCAACACCAACATCGCCAGCAACGTCGGCCCCCAGTTCGACCCGAAAGACATCGACTACATGGAGGTGCAGCGCGGCAGCTACAGCGCCGAATACGGCGATCGCACCTACGGCGTCTTCAACGTGGTTCCGCGCACGGGGTTCGAGCGCGACCGCGAGGCGGAGCTGGTCGCGAGCGCCGGCAGCTACTACCAGACCAACGATCAGTTCAGCATGGGCGACCACACCGGGCGCTTCGCGTACTACGCCAGCGCCAACGTGAACCGGAGCAACCTCGGTCTGGAGACGCCGGTTCGCGATGTCGAGCACGACAGGCAGACGGGCGGCGGGGGCTTCGGATCGCTCATCTTCAACGCCACGCCGTCGAACCAGTTGCGGCTCGTGGCCTCGGCGCGCCGCGATCACTACCAGATTCCAACCGGACCCGACGAGCGTGCCGCGGGGGTGGCCGACGCCGAGCACGAATCCGACGCCTTCGTGAACGTCTCGTGGGTGCGGACATTCCAGCAGGCCGCGCTCCTGACGGTGTCGCCCTTTTACCACTACAACTCCGCCAACTACGAAGGGGGGCCCAACGACTTCCCGACCAGTACCGATCGACGAGCACGCGTCGTCGTATGCCGGCGTGCAGGCGACGCTGGAGGCGACGGCCGGGAGGCACCAGTTGCAGGGGGGCTTCTACGGCTTCCACCAGTCCGACGACCAGCGGTTCGCCGTGACGTTCACCGATCTGAGCCGCGCCGACGTCAGCGCCCGGGAACGGCCGTCGGGACACCTCGAGGTGCTGTTCGTCCAGGACCGCTTCCGTGTCTCGTCGTGGCTGACGCTGACCGGTGGCGTGCGGCAGACGCATTTCTCCGGCGGGATTGCCGAGGACGCGACCAGCCCGAGGGTCGGCGCGTCGGTGCAGGTCCCGCGCGTCGGCTGGGTCGTGCGGGGATTCTACGGCCGGTTCTACCAGGCGCCGCCCCTCGTCACCGCCTCGGGGCCGCTGCTCGAATTCGTCACCGACGAGAGCCTGGGCTTCGTCCCGCTGCGCGGCGAGCGCGACGAGGAGTACCAGGTCGGTCTGACCGTGCCGGTGCTGGCGTGGACGGTGGACGTCGATCGCTTCCAGACCAACGCCACGAACTTCTTCGACCACAACCCGGTGGGCAACTCGAACGTGTTCTTTCCCCTGACGATCGATCACGCGCGCATCCGGGGCTGGGAGGCGACGCTAAGGTCGCCGAGGGCCTGGCGGCGCGCGCAGGTGCACCTGGCGTATTCCTTCCAGCACGCCGACGCGCGCGGAGCCGTGAACGGGGGACTGACGGACTTCGAGCCGCCCGAAGACGAGGGATACTTTCCGCTCGACCACGACCAGCGGCACACGCTCAGCGCCGGCTTCAGCGTCACGGCGCCGCACGGACTGTCGTTCGGGAGCACGGTATTCTACGGATCGGGTTTTCCCGACGACGACAGCGGCACCTACCTGCCCGGACACACGACGCTCGACCTGGCCGTCGGCAAGGACGTGAGCAAGTCGCTGACGGTCACCGTCAACGCGCTGAACATCACCAACCGGCACGTCCTCATCGACAACAGCGTGACGTTCGGCGGCACCCACTACAACAACCCGCGCGAGGTGTACGTCGAAGCCCGCTACCGGTTCCGCTATTGAGGGAGCGCGCGGCGATCGGGCAGGGTCCTCGCCCTGCTCGACCCCGCGCGCCAGGTTGACTGCGGGTCGGTGGCGTTGAGACAGGCGATCGGTCGGCTCTTGACCGACCGTTTCAGTCGGGATTATGCTGCAGTCCTGAAAGTGAGACTCAGTCTCATTTTTGGCCGCAGGGCTCGCCGCGGACGGGGCCTCGCTCCCCCGCGACGAAAGAGCCCGCCGGGTGCGGGAACACCCGGCGAGCCGTCGAACGCCAGGTCCAGACGAGACCGGTTTGATCACGCGCGTGGCGCATGACGCGTCCGACTCCCGCATTCTACCGGAGCGGCGCGGCGACACGCACGACAGGAGGTGTGTGTCATGACGCGAAAGGCGCTTCGCCGCAGACTCATGCGCGCCGTGGTGGCTTCGGCCGCCCTTGGCGCCTCCACCCGTTCCGCCCTCGCGCACGATCGGCTGCGCGCGCCGCGGCCGCCGTCGGCCGGGCACCAGTTCTTCCGACCCGCGCCCGCCGCCTTTGCCGGTGCCGACGGCGCGCCCGATCCGGCGAGGCTCCGCCGCTTCGACATCGCGCCCGGGCCGCTCGGCCACGTCATCGCCGCGTTCGAGCGCCTGACGTCCGTGCACGTCGAGGCTCCTTCGCCGGCCGTCCTTGCCATCTATTCTCCCGGCGTCTCGGGCTTCTTCACGATCGAGCAGGCGTTGTCGGAGATCCTCTCGGGCACGAGCCTCAGCGCCCGGCTCGTCGCGGCCGATGCCGCTGTCATCGAGTTCCGGGCGGCGTCGGCCTCGGTCGACGTGACGGCGCCGGCCGTCTCGCTCGAGTCGCCGACGTACACCGAGCCCCTTCGCGACATCCCGCAGACCATCAACGTGATCCCCTCCGCCGTGCTCGACGAGCAGGGCGCCACGACGCTGCGCGACGCGCTCCGGAACGTGTCGGGCATCACCTTCCAGGCGGGAGAGGGCGGGACGCCGGCCGGCGATCAGATGACCATTCGGGGATTCAGCGCCCGCACCGACATCTTCGTGGACGGCGTGCGCGACACGGGCGGCTACGCACGCGACACCTTCAATATCGATCAGATCGAGGTCACGAAAGGGCCGTCGTCGGCGACCAGCGGCCGCGGCTCGACGGGCGGCGCCGTCAACCTGGTCAGCAAGATGCCGCAGTCCGCCGCCGCCTACGGCGCCGCCATCGAAGGGGGCACGGCCGGCTTCAAGCGATCGACCGTCGACCTGAACCGTCCACTCGGCGCTTCGGCCGCGACGGCCGCACGGCTCAACGCGATGTGGACCGATGGCGGTGTGCCGGGGCGCGACCTCGTCGAGAACCGAAGCTGGGGGCTTGCGCCGTCGCTGGCGTTCGGCCTGCGGTCGCCGACCTGGTTCATGCTGGGCTACGAGCACCTGCAGCAGCACAACCTGCCCGACTACGGGCTGCCCTACGTACCGGCCACGAATCGGCCGCTCGCGGCCTTCGCCGGGGGCGTGCCTCCGGTCCACCCGAGCAACTACTACGGCCTGCGGCAGCGCGACTACGAAAGGGTCCGCAACGACCTGGTCACGGCCGTGGCCGAGCACGACACCGGCAACGGGCTCTCGCTTCGCAGCCTGGTGCGCTTCGGGCGAACGTATCGGGACTCGGTGATCACGGCTCCGCGCTTCGCCGACGACGCGTCGACCGACATTCGCCGGACGGACATGAAGTCGCGCGACCAGACCGACGGCGTCCTCGCCAGCCAGACCAGCGTTGTCGCGCGCGTCGGCGCGCCAGGATTCCGTCACGCGATAGCCGCCGGCGTCGAGCTCGCGCGCGAGACGGAGACCAACTATGCGCGCGTCGAGCTCGGGCCGGACACGCCCGTTTCGCCCGACACCGATCTCTTCCATCCCGATCCCGACGGCCGGTACACGGGCGTCGTCGGCCGGACCGGCGCCTACACGGAGGCCGCCGCCGCCTCGATCGGCGCGTCTCTGTTCGACACTGTGTCGCTGGGCGAACGCTGGAAGGTCACGGGCGGGCTTCGATGGGATCGGTTCGCCGTCGACTCTCGGTCCGTCGACACGGCCAGCGTCGAGATGGCGCTGGCGCGCACTGACGCGGTCGTCAGCTGGCGTGGCGGCGCGGTCTACAAGCCCCACCCCGACGCCAGTCTCTATGTCGGGTACGGCACGTCCTTCAATCCCTCGGCCGAAGGGCTGTCGCTGTCAGCCAGCACGGTCGCGCTCGAGCCCGAGTGGACGCGCACGGCGGAGGCCGGATCGAAGTGGGACGTGATCGGCCGACGGCTCTCGCTGAACGCCGCGGCCTTTCGCACCGAGAAGGTCAACGCACGCACCCCGGGCGTGAATGCCGGCGACCCGCCGACGGTGCTGCAGGGACGGCAGATCGTGCGAGGCGTCGAGGTCGGTCTATCGGGGCGCTTCGCGCCGCGATGGTCGGGGCTCGCCAGCTATTCGCTCATGCGCAGCGAGATCGCCCGGTCGAACTCGCCGTCGGAGGTCGATCTCGCGCTGGCGCTCACGCCGTCCGCCACGTTCAACGCCTGGACGACCTACGACCTGTGGAGGGGGCTCACGGTCGGGCTCGGCGCTCAGTTCATGGACGCCGTGTTCCGGAACACGCGGACGACGGTCCGCGTGCCATCGTACTGGCTGGCGAACATGATGGCGTCGTATCCGATTTCCAGACGCCTCACCCTGCGGCTGAACGGCAACAACCTCGGCAACGTCGGCTCCATCGACCGCACGTCCGGCGGCCATTTCATTCCGGGGCCTTCGCGGTCGCTCCTGCTCACGACGAGCGTCCGGTTCTGAGGAGATCCCGGACATGCTGCTGCATATTCCAGACGTCCTCACCGACGAGCAGGTCGCCGAGGCGCGCCTCGCCCTCGATCGCGCGGAGTGGATCGACGGCCGGACGACCGCCGGCCATCAGTCGGCGCGCGTGAAGCACAACCGGCAGCTGGACGAGCGCGATCCGACCGCGCGCGCCCTGGGCAACGCGATTCTCTCGGCGCTCGAACGGCATCCGCTGTTCGTGGCCGCGGCGCTCCCGCGCCGGATCTTCCCGCCGCTCTTCAACCGGTACGAAGCCGGGGAGGCGTTCGGCAGCCACGTGGACAATTCCATCCGGCAGATGCCGGGCACGCCGCACCGGATTCGCACCGACCTGTCGGCGACGCTCTTCTTCAGCGAGCCGGCCGACTACGACGGCGGCGAGCTGCTCGTCGAGGACACCTACGGAGTACACAGCGTCAAGCTGCCGGCCGGCCACCTGCTGCTGTATCCGTCGACGAGCCTGCACAACGTCAGGCCCGTGACCCGGGGCGCGCGCGTCGCGTCGTTCTTCTGGATCCAGAGCCTCGTGCGCGACGACAGCGCGCGCACGCTGCTCTTCGATCTGGACGCGGCGATCCAGCGCGTGAGCGCAGAGCTCCCCGATCATCCGGCCGCGGTGCAGCTGACGGCCGTGTACCACAACCTGCTGCGACGATGGGCCGACCTGTGAGGTCCGGCGTCCGCCCGACCTTCGCTCTCCGGTCCGCCCGGCGGCCTCGGCGGGGCGGGGGCCGTCGCGCCGGCGGAACCATGACAATCAATGACATTCGCCCCTGCGCGAAATCGATAAGATATTTAGACGTTTTGCTGGCGTTCTTTTGATGAATCAGGAGGTTCGCATGCGCGGAAAGTCGGGATGGCTGGCGGTTGGCGCCGCGGCCATGTTTGCGGTCGCCGTGATGGCCAGCGAGAAGCCGCCGGAGGCCTACGCCAAGAACATGAAGGCGCAGGCCGCGGCGCAGAAGAGCCTCAAGGAGAACGTCGACGCGAAGAACTGGACTGGCGCGGCGAAGGACGCGGCCACGCTGAAGGAACTGTTCCAGAACACCGAAGACTTCTGGTCAAAGCGCAACGCCGAGGACGCCATCACCCAGGCGAAGAATGGCGTGACCGCGGCGGGCGATCTCGAGAAGGCTGCGATGGCGAAGAACGAGCAGAGTGTGCTGGATGCCCAGAAGGCGCTCAACATGACCTGCAAGACCTGCCACGACGCGCACCGCGAGCGGCTGCCGGACGGGACGTCCGAGATCAAGTAGCAGGGAAGGGCGGGAACGCCGGGGGCGCCGAGCAGGTCCTCCCTCCGTTCCCGCCAAGCGCTCAGCGCCCCCGCCCTTCCTTCCTACCGGATCCCCGACTGCCGACGCTCCCGACCCGGCGCCTCGCGCCGTTCGCTTCAGTAGAACTTCCGCGAGATATTGAACCCCAGGAACCAGTCGCGATTGCCCGGTCCGCCCCGCGCGATCTGTCCCATCGTCGTGGCGAACGAGTCCGAGAAGTTGAGCTGGAAGACATGGCCGCCGACGCGCTTCTCGAGCGCGAAGCTGCCGTGGCTCACGCCGGGCATGTAGCCGGACGCTCGAGGCGCGAACTCGCCGACCAGGTAGAGGGTGGGCCGCACGCGCACCCGTGCGCCCAGCCCGACGAGGAACGTGTCGCGCAGCGACTCGCCCGGCAGCCGGTTCACGTTGCTGTCGTGGACCCAGATCGGCTCGGCGTAGAACGCGGCCTGTTCCCCGACCGTCCGCGAGACGATGGCGCCGAGCGAGGGAGAGTACTCGTCCTGGAAATTGTTCGTGCCCTCGATCGACACGAGCGCCGTGACGTCGAACGGAAGCCCCTGATCCTGCCGTACGGCGCCGTACTGTCCGAAGAACTCGATGGTCTTGTCGCTGGTCCGGTGAATGCCGATCTGGCCGTTCGGCACGATGCCGAACCGGTACTCCAGGCCGATCTGCGCGCCCGAATCGAGGCCGAAGAAGTCGCCGGCGAGGTCGCCGAAGTCCCCGCCGCCCAGCGGCCGCCTGAAGCGGTGGGTCACGCGGAAGGCGCTTCCGAACCGCGGCAGTCGGAGCGACGTCGGCAGGCTGACGAGGGTGAAGTCCGGCTGCGCCGGCTTGAGCACCGCGTCGTTGTTGTCGGCTTCCTGCGCGCGCGCGGGCGCGGCCCACACGGCCGCAAGAAGACATGGAAGGAGGAGGATGCGATGCACACGGAGCATGGGGGCCCTGCAGGCAAGGGCGGTACCACAGGGCCCCCCGCGCTGAACCTCGCAACGCAGACCGTAACCGGGTGTTGCCCGCCCGGACGGCTGCGGCCGTCCGGCGCCGCGGTTACCGAACGGGTAAGCGCTTACGTCGCGTGTCAGTCGATGCGGTACTTGGCGAGGTAATACGAAAGGGCCCGCTGGCTGATGCCCATCAACTCCGCCGCGTCCTTCTTCACGCCGCCGGCGTTCTCGAGCGCCCGCCGGATCGTCTCCCGCTCCACCCACTCGATGTTCTGCCGTAGCTTGAGCGACGGCAGGCCGGTCGACTGGGGCGTGATGGCGCCGATGACCGAGATGGCGCGTGCCGTGATGACCGGCCCCTGCGTGAGGACGACGGCCCGCTCGACCGTGTTCTCCAGTTCGCGCACGTTGCCGGGCCAGTCGTACTGCTGGAGCGCACCGAGCGCGCCCTCCTCGATGCGCTCGATCCGCCGGCCGACGCGGTGCGCGTGCTTGTGGACGAAGTGCTCGACGAGCGCCGGAATATCCTCGCGCCGCTCGCGGAGCGGCGGGATCGCGATGGGGATGACGTTGAGCCGGTAGAACAGGTCCTCCTGGAACCGGCTCTCGGCGACCATCTGCCGCAGGTCGCGGTTGGTGGCCGCGATGACGCGCACGTCCACCTTCTGGGTCCGCTCGGCGCCGAGGGGCTCGAACTCGCGCTCCTGCAGGACGCGGAGCAGCTTGGCCTGCAGCGTGAGGCTCATCGTGGCGATTTCGTCGAGGAAGATCGTGCCGCCGTCGGCGAGCGCGAACTTGCCCCGCTTGTTGTTGGTGGCGCCGGTGAAGGCGCCGCGCACGTGGCCGAACAGCTCCGACTCCAGCAGCGCCTCGGGGATCGCGGCGCAGTTGACCTTGATGAGCGGCATGTCGCGCTGCGCGCTCCGGTCGTGGATGGCGCGCGCCACCAGCTCTTTCCCGGTGCCGGTCTCGCCGGTCACCAGCACGGTGCTCTTGGTCTCGGCCACCAGCTCCGCGCGCCGGATGACCTCCTGCATCGGGCGGCTCCGGCCGACGATGCCGTAGTGATCGAACTGCTCGTCGCGCTCGCTGAGCAGGTACCGGTACTCGGTGCGCAGGCGCTGGTGTTCGAGCGCCCGGCGGGCCAGCACGAGCAGCTCGTCCACCTCGAACGGCTTCTGCAAGTAGTCGAAGGCGCCGAGCTTCATCGCCTCGATGGCGCTCTCGACGGTGGCGTGCGCCGTCATCATCACAATCTGGGGGCGCTCGGCTTCGGCCGTGGCCGCCACGACCTCACGTATCAGATCCAGGCCGGACATCTCCGGCATGACGTTGTCGACGACGAAGAGGTCGAACGGGCGCTCGGTGAGGAGCTTGCGCGCCTGGCTGGCGCTGGTCGTCTCGGCGACGTCGTGGCCGACCTCGCGCAGTGCGCGGCCCAGGACCTTGAGGATCTTCTCTTCATCGTCGACGAGCAGAATCGTGCCGCGTGGTGTGGACATAGGAATCAGAGGGCGGTGGGCGCTTCCTGGCGCGCGGACGCAATGATGGGGAATTCCAGCCGGATCTCGGTGCCGCGGCCCGGCGCGCTCGCCACGCCGATCGTCCCGCCGAGCCCCTCGACGATGTTCTTGGCGATCGCCAGCCCGAGGCCGCTGCCGCCGCGCTTGGTCGTGAAATACGGCTCGAACACGCGCGGCAGATCCGCGGGCGCGATGCCGACCCCGCGGTCGGCGATCACGATGGCCGCGCGCCGGCCGCCGGCGTGCGTCCGCAGGGTCACGAGCGGCGGATCGGAGGGGCCGGCGCTCGCGCCGTTCACGGCGTGGCGCGCGTTGACCAGCATGTTGACGAGCGCCAGCCGGAGCCGCTCCGGGTCGATGCGCAGCGGAGGCAGGGTCGCGTCGGTCTCCACGTGAATCGATGCGCCCGGACCCGACGCCTGCGCGGCGAGGGCGGACTCGCGGCACAGGGCGTTGAGGTCGGCCACCTGCAGCTCGAAGGTGATCGGTCGGGCAAAGTCGAGGACGTCGTTGACGAGGCGGTTCAGGCGCACGACCTCCTCGTCGATGTCGGCGGCGGCCTCGCGCGCCTCGGCCGCGGTCACGTCCGGACGCCGCAGCGGATGGAGCGACGCCTTGATGATCATCAGCGGATTGCGGATTTCGTGCGCGATGACCGTGGACAGCCGCCCGAGCGACGAGAGACGCTCCTTGTGCGCCATCGCCCGCTGGAAGCTCGCGATCGAGTCGGTCAGCGTGTTGAAGGTCGTGGCGAGCAGCCGCGCGTCCTCGTCCTCCCACCGGCGTCCCTTCAGCACGATCTTGCGCGTGAGATCCCCGGTCGCCGCGACCTCCCGCATCACGTCGGTGATAGCGGCCAGCGGCCGCGTGATCGTGCGCGCGATCGCGAAGCTGAGGACCGTCGCCAGCAGCACCGCGACGACCGCGGTGACGGCCAGCCCGGCGTGAATGGCGCGCAGCGACGCAAGCTGCTCGGTCCGCGATCGCAGGACCAGCGCCACCGCGCCGTTGGTCCGCTTGGCGGATTCGAGCGGCCGGGGGAAGACGACGTACTCGTCGGCGCCGAGCTCGAGGCTCGACACCCCGGTGGAGAACAGGCGGCTGGCGAGCGCGGGCGCGTCGGTCGGCGGCAGCGTCGAGGCGAGGATCCGGCCGTCCATCCCGAAGGCGACGTCGCTTCCCGTGATCCGCTTGAGCTGCGCCGCCAACGCATCGTCCAGCATGAAGCCGGCGCTGAGCGTGCCGAGGATGTCGGGGTGCGCCACGCCGACCATGATCGGCACGCTGACCAGCTGCAGCATGCCGCCGGGCCGCGGCAGGACGACCGATCCGGTGTGCCCGGCCAGGGCGGCGCGCACGGTCGGCTGTCCGGCAAGCTCCTCGGCGGTCGATCCGGACGTGCCGGGGCCGGCGAGCACCACCCCTTTGCGGTTGGTGATGACGATCAGGTTCGATTCGAGCTGCTCCTGGTAGCCCTTCGCCGCGTCCTGGACGGTGAGGGGATCGTTCGTGTCGACCGCCGCCTTCAGCGGCGGCGCGTCGGCAATCAGCTCGGCCCACCGGGTGAACGTGGCCATGCGCGTGGTGCTGAGCTGATCGACCAGCGCGCCCGACGCCTCGATGTCGCGCTTCAGCGCCGACTCCGCCTCGAGGGTGACGCGGACGTTCACCAGGTAGATCGCCACCGCGATCGACAGCACGGCGAGCAGGGCGCTCGCCAGGAAGATGCGGCTCCGGACCGAGGAGAGGAGCGTCATCGGACCGTGAAGTCGGCTTCCGAAGTGGCGCCGTCGGAGACCGTCACCTGACGGGGGCTCGACGTGACGCCTTCGTTCCAGGCCACGACCGAGTACGAGCCGGGCGGCACGCGGTCGATCTCGTAGCGCCCGACGGCGTCGGTAACGGCGAAGAACGGGTGGCTGAAGACCAGGATGAACGCGTTCATGTGCGAGTGGATGTCGCAGAACACCCGGACGATGCCCGGACGATCGAAGCGGATCGACTTCGAGCTGCCCGAGGCGTAGCGCCCGAGATCGAAGCGCGCGGCCTTCGACAGGGAAAAGACGTTGTGGTAGATGCGGTCCGAGTTCGGGAAGTCGACGATCGTGCCGGTCGTGATCGCGAGCACGTGGGGATAGAAGGTCTCGTTGCGCTGATCCATCCGGGCGCGCCCCGGCTCGCTTTGCTCGAAGGCGCCGCGCGGCGCCGACTCCAGGTAGACGACCGACTGCGAGCGGTTCGGGAGGTCGCGGGGCTCGGGCGGGCCGAACGCCGCCACGTTCGGCCGGCGGCCGACCGGCGGGAGCGCGCGCGCCACCTCCACGCGCCCGCGGATGGTGCCCGGGCGGGGACGCCCCTGGCCGCGAGCGACCGTCGGCGCCGGCACGGCGAGAGCGAGCCAGGCGAGGCACGCGACGGCAAACCGCCAGCGAGGTAAAACGGCGCCTGCGGCCATGCCGGGGCCCCCAGCGCGGCAGCCGCGCTGCGGTGGCGTGCCGAGCCGAGGACATGTGGATCCGAGGCGAGGCATCAGCGTCAGTTCGCGGCGGGGGCGGGGCCCCGCCGCCAGTGATTAAAGACGTGCATGTCAGAACCAGAACACGAGCTGTCCGGCGCCGAGGTGCTCGCTGGCGACGTGCGTCCCGGTGCGCCGATTGTATTGATACGAGAACTTCAGGATCAGGTTGCGCTGCAGGGAATAGCCGCCGCCCGCCTCGACGCGCGTGACCGGCGCGTCCCAGGGGAGCCGGCCGTCGGTGCCGGTGATCTCGCTGAATCCCAGGTGGTCGACCCGGGCCGCCGCGTACAGGCCGGGCCGGATCTTGTAGCGGCCCTCGATCGACGTCGCCAGCGCGCGAAGCGGGCTGTCGATGAAGGGCGCCCGCACCCGCGGCATCGTCCACTCGCTGAGGATCGTCTCGGCACGCAGCAGGTAATAGCCGTGCGAGTACTCGACGTCGGCGCCCCAGGCCGTCTGGATCGACGCATCGGAGCCGTCGGCGGTCGGGCCGAGGGCGCCGCGCGCCGCGCCGGCGGTCGCGAACGCGCCCCGGGCCGCCGACGCGCCGATGACCAGGCCGGCCAGGGGATGGTAGGCGAGCCGTCCGGCGACCTGCTTGCCGGCGTTGTCGTCATGGAACAACGGGTTGGACGGCGTGCCGGCGGTCACCGACCCGGTCGCGTCGACGAGCCGGCCTTCCGCGTGCACCTGGACGCCGGCGTCCCAGCGGAACGCGCTGACCAGCGGTACGCCGTGATCGGAGCCGAGCGAACCCACCGAATAGCTGGCGAGCCAGCCGCGGCCGCGCATCATCAGGAGCTCGTCGGCGCTCGCGGGAAGGGCGTCTGGCCTGAGCGACGTCAGATACTGGTAGGCCAGCGGATAGCCGATGAGCGGATTGTCCGACGCGTAGGTGCGGCGCGCGAACGCGCCGAAGGTCGGCGGCACCCGGCCGATCTGGACGTCGAAGGCGTGCGCCGTCCACGGACGGACGCGGACGTAGAGCGCGTAGGGCTGCGGCCGTTCGAGGTTCTCCGACCGCACCTCGCCCAGCACCGAGACGTGGCTCCCCGCCGTGAGCGCCGCCGTCAGGTCCACGCGAAACAGCCTCAGCGCGGAATGATCGTAGTCGGTGAAATTGAAGAAGCCCATGTCGCGCGGGCCGAACGACACCGACGCGTCGCCCCCGACCGTGAGGTGGCCGTCGCCGAGCACGATCGGTTCCGAGGGGAGCGTTTGAGCCCGCGCGGGGGCGGCTCCGCTCAGGGCGGCTGCCGTGAGCGCCGCCAGCATCACGATTCGCATGTTGTGAAGCGCGCCCACCACTATAATCCTGCCGTGCCCCGGTTCCGAACGGCCGCCCTCGCGGTGCTGCTCCTGGCGTCGGCGCGTCCGGCCGCCGCCGAGGTCAGCGACCGCCTCTCGCGGACCTTCACGTTCGCCGAAGGCGCGGCGATCTTCGTCGACGCCACCATCGCCGACCTGACCATCACCGGCTCCGAGCGACGGGACGTGGCCGTGACGATCGTCCGCCACGCGCCGTCCGCCGAAGGGCTCGCCCGGTTTCCCGCGTCGGCCGACACCGGGCCCGACGGCGTGCACGTGAGCGTCGTCCAGTCCGAGGAGGGCCGCGATGCGGCGCTCAAGGCCGAGATTACCATCGCGGCGCCCGCGTCCGCGGCCCTCCGGGCCGTCCGCGTGTTCGAGGGACACGTCAGGCTCGCGAACCTCACCGCCGCGTGCGACGTCGATCTGCGCCGCGGCCCGATCGACGCGACCGGCCTCGCCGGTCGCATCCGGCTCGAGGCCGGTATCGGCAGCGTGGACATCGAGCGCTCCACCCTGGAGCCGGGCGGGATGATGCGACTCCGCGTCTTCAATGGCCTGGTCCGGGTCCGCTTCGCGCGTCCGCCGCAGGTGGGCCGCATCCTCGCCGTCACGCTCAACGGATCGCTCACGTCGGACATCCCGCTGGTAAAGAAGGATCAGTTCGGCCCGCGCTTCGGCGAGGCCACGCTCGGCGCCGGAAACCCGGTCGACGATCCCGTCCTCTCCATCGACGTCGTCAAAGGCGACATCGAGATCAAGGTTGGAGGACGTACCGGATGATCAGCGTGCCGGGCACGAGCCGCGTCAGCCCGGCGTCGGGATACGGCGACACGAGCGTCGTCGACTCGAACCGCCCGTCCTCACGAGACCATCCCCTCGCGACGAGCGGGCGCTCGCCCTCGTACAACCGGGCCACGGCGGCGCGGTCGTACGGCCCCGCCGCGCCGAAGGCGTCGAGCGGCGACAGCGCGTCGATCTTCCAGGTCCCGGGCGCGACGAGGGCCAGCGGCTCAGGTGTCGTGCACACCTCGTACCGTCCCCAGCGCGGATGCGCCGGCGTGAACAGGCGGGCCAGCGCGGGCGCGTTCCGGGTGCAGGGCGCGATCGGCCCGGAAGCCCCGGCCGCGGGCGCCAGCAGGGCGGCCAGACCGACGGCCGCGGCCCTTTTCGTGTAAGATCGTCGAAGAAGTCCAGTTTTCATAAGCAGTTAAATGGCCTACATCATCTGCGAGCCGTGCGTCGGCACCAAAGACACTGCGTGTGTAGACGTCTGTCCGGTCGATTGTATTCACCCCCGGAAGGACGAAGCCGCCTTCGCCACGGTCGACATGCTCTATATCCACCCCGACGAGTGCATCGACTGCGGAGCGTGCGTCCCAGCCTGTCCGGTCGAGGCGATCTTCGCGCTCGACGAAACGCCCGCGAAGTGGAGCGCGTACATCGGCCGGAATGACGAGTACTACCGGAATGAGGGGTACTATCGGTGAAGGGGCTCGGGGACGAGCCGCGAGCCCCTTCGAGGATTGCCATATGGGCCTCATCGACCATCGCTTCGAGGACAACTTCATCACGACGAGCATCGATCGCGTGCTCAACTGGGCGCGCGAGTCGTCGATCTGGCCGATGGGCTTCGGGCTCGCCTGCTGCGCCATCGAGATGATGGCCGCGTCGGCCAGCCGCTACGACATCGCCCGGTTCGGCGCCGAGGTATTTCGCGCCTCGCCGCGGCAGTCGGATCTGATGATCGTCGCCGGCACGGTCACCAAGAAGATGGCGCCCGTTCTCCGGCGCCTCTACGATCAGATGCCGGAGCCGAAGTGGGTGATCTCCATGGGCAGCTGCTCGAACGCCGGCGGGCCGTTTCCGACCTACAGCGTGCTGCAGGGCGTCGACAAGGTCGTGCCGGTGGACGTGTACGTCTCGGGCTGCCCGCCGCGGCCCGAGGCGCTGCTCTACGGCCTGATGCGGCTGCAGGACAAGATCCGGAAGGAAGGGACGGTGCTCCGCCGGGAGCGCGTGATTCAGCAGGGGCAGACCGAGCCGATCATCATCGGCGAGCGCGCGTAGCGCCTAGGAAGGCGATGCAGACCATCATCAACTTTCTCAAGACGATCTTTCTCGTCGACCTGCTGAAGGGGCTGTGGGTCACGCTCAAGTACACGCCGCAGCCGGCGTTCACCTTCCAGTATCCGGCCGAGCGCCGGCCGACCGCACCGCGCTTCCGCGGCGTGCTGCGCCTGCAGACCGAGCCGGGTACCGGCGCGCAGACCTGCATCGTCTGCGATCAGTGCGCCAAGGCCTGTCCCGACGACCTCATCGCCCTCGGCGGCCACCGCGAGCCCGGACAGAAGATCAAGGTGCTCGACTACTTCGATTTCAATCTCTCGCGCTGCAGCTTCTGCGGACTGTGCGCCGAAGTGTGCCCCACCAAGCCGATCAAGGCGCTGGTGATGAGCGAAGACTACGAGCTTGGCAGCTACAGCCGCGAAACCCAGATCCTACGCGTCGACGAGATGTACGACGGCGTGCCGATCGAGCCGTACACCCACTGAGGGACGAAACGGTTCGGGGCTGAAGGCTCGGGAATCCGGGGCCTGGCGCGGTTTCGGAAAACGGCGCCCCTTTCCATTTGCGTAAGCCCTTTGCGGACGCCTCGGGATCCGCTATCCTTCCTGTCCGCGGCGCCTTCTCGGTCTCGACCGGCCTGGTCGCACGTCCTCCCGGAGGCCGGTCCACGGTCCGGTTCTTGAAAGCGCGCGTCGTCCATCGGATCAGCTCTGGGAGGATCCATGCAGCGCGGCTTGCGCCTGACGACAATCGCCCTCCTGGTCGTCGCGGCCACCTTCGTGATTCACGCGGACGCGACGCCGGCGTCGCAGGCCGCCGACATCGAGCTCCAACTTGGCCGGTTGTACTTCGACGAGGGGCGGTACGTCGAGTCGCTCGACGCGTACCGGCACGCCCTCGACGTTGCCCCCGATTCCTCGCGGGTGCGCCAGGCGCGGGTGGGGGTCATCCAATGCGCGCTGCGCGTCGCCAAGTTCGACGATGCCCGGCGCGAGGCCGACGTGCTGCTCGCGTCGGCGCCGAACAACCCGGAGGCGATGGCGCTCTACGGCGATTCCCTGTGGGCCGCGGGGCTGTTCGAGGACGCCGAGGCGAAGTACCGCGACGCCCTGGCGATGAGCCCGGAGCTCGCGCGCGGCCATCACGGCCTGGCGCGAGCCCTCGCCGCGCGGAGCCGGCTCGATGAGGCCATGAACGAGGGGCAGGCCGCGCTTCGCTTCGCGCCGCGCGATCTCGAGATCCACCACACGATCGGCACCATCTACGAGCGGATGCACCGGTACGAAGAGGCCGCGGCCGCGTACTCGAACTACGTCAACCTGCTGCCGAACCGAGACCAGAGCGACAAGGCCGCCTGGTCGCGCGCGGAGATCCGGTTCCTGCGCTCGTTCGGCGACCGCGTCCCGTTCGACATGGACCCCGCCGTCGCGGGCATGCTGCATACGGTGAACTTCAAGCTGGTCAAGGACA
This sequence comes from uncultured Acidobacteriota bacterium, assembly GCA_963840225.1. Taxonomy (GTDB): domain Bacteria; phylum Acidobacteriota; class Vicinamibacteria; order Vicinamibacterales; family CAVVIG01; genus JBLMXQ01. The sequence continues at coordinate 315,544 of CAWIYH010000001.1, read as the reverse complement.
AGATCGTGGTCCGCGCCAAGGTGAACGGCCAGCGGGAGCAGGACTTCGTGCTCGACACCGGCGCCGAGAACACGACTGTCTCGCAGCGCACCGCGTCACGGGTCGGCATCGAGCCGGTGACCTACACGCTCAGCGCCGGCGTGGGCGACGTCGGCCTCCGCGGGCTGCAGCTCGGACGGATGGACTCGCTGGAAATCGGCACGCTCAAGCTCCGCAACGTGCCGTGTCTCATCAAGAACCCGCCGCTCAAGGACATCCCCACGAAGGAGACCGAGAGCTTCTCGCCGCTCGCGCTCGGGCTGTCGATGACGGTGGACTACAAGAAGCATCTGCTGACGATCGGCCGCCACCTGCCCAGCGAAGGGGCCGATTTCGAGCTGCCGCTCTGGCTGTACCGCCTCGCGACGGTGCAGGGCATCGTCGACAAGCGCTCGGCGAACTTCGTCGTCGACACGGGCGGAGAAGTCATCTCGATCAGCCAGGCCACGGCGTCCGCGCTCGGGCCGCTCGAGCACCTGACGGACCGCCGGATTCCGCTCAAGGTGTACGGCACCTCGGGGTGGGACCGCGACGCTTTTCTGCTACCGGGCGTCGATCTTTCGTTCGCCGACATCCACTACCGCAACTTCCCGGTCGTCGTGCTGAACCTGGAAGCGCCCAGCGTGCTGCTCGGATTCCAGGTCGGCGGCATCGTCGGACACAAGTTCCTCAGCCACTATCGGGTCGGCATGGACCTCGAGCGGAGCGTGCTGCGGCTCAAGCGGGAGTCGTAACGCGGTTCGCTTCGGCCTTGCGCCGCAGGCGCGCGGCGCGCCGGGCGTGCGCCTCCTCGCAGACCCGCCGCTCGTCGTCGGTCTCGACGAGGAGCGGCGGCACCGGCACGCGGCCGCCCTGCGGATCGACGGCGACGAAGGTCAGGAAGGCCTGGCTGGTGAGCTGCCGGCGACCGGTGAGGGTCTCCTCCGAATAGACATCTACCTGCACCTCGAGCGACGTCTTGAAGACGCAGGTGACCCGCGCCTTCAGGATGATCAGATCGCCGACCTTGATCGAATTGAGGAACTGGAGGTCGTCGACCGCCGCGGTGACGAGCAGGCTGCGGGTGTGCCGATGGCACGCGATGGCGCCCGCGATGTCGATGAGGTGCATGACCGTGCCGCCGAGGATGTAACCGAGCGGGTTCGCGTCGTTCGGCAGCACGACCTGCACCATCTCGGTGGCCGATTCCGAGGCACGCTTCGGCGTCAGCGCCATCTCCAGCCCCTAGCCCCAGCCTTTGCCTCTAGCCTCCAGCCTCTAGAAGTCATACCCAATCCACACCGCGAAGCGCGGGTGGCGGAACGCGGAGCTGCCGCCGCTCGAGGCGAAGAGGTAGTTTTCCCAGTCCTTGTTGAACGTCGTGCGCCACGCCCAGTCGAAGTGGATCGGGAAGCCGAGCGCAAAGGTCTCCAGGCCGATGCCGTAGGACGCGCGGGCATCCTGCAGGCGGAAGCCCGAGACGAGCGTCGGATCGCCGGTGACCGGGGTGGCGTTGCCGGTGACCGGATCGATGTTGTACCCGACGGTCGGCGTGACGACCTGGTCCTTGCTCGACTCGAAGGTGAATCCCTGGCCGTTGAACCAGCCGCCGCCGAGGTTGGCGAAGAATACCCCGCGCACGCCGCCGACGACGCCGATCGGCGTCAGCGCGGCCTCGATGATCGGGAAGCGGAGCTCCGCGTTCGCGAACACGACGTTCTGCCCGACGAACTGCAAGAAGTCGTAGCCGCGCATCTCGGAGTTGCCGCCGAAGTACATGAAGTCGGGGAAGTCGCCGACGCTCTTGAAGCCGCGGAGGCGCGTCGCGAGCACGCCGCTGCCGCCGAGCCGGAGGTAGTAGCGCGCGTCGAGGTCGAACGTCTGGCGCGACAGCGACCCGCCGATCTTGGGCGCCACGTCGTACCCGAGGCGGAAGGTGCTGCCGGCGAGCGGCCCGAACTCGCGGAAGACGGTCGTCTCCTGCACGAGCGCGACGCTCAGGGGCAGCATCGTCCCGTTGCGGAAGACCTGGCGGCCGAACGCCTGCTGCTGGTAGTCCTGCGAGAGCTGCTGCAGCGTCGGGTCGTTGTACTCCTCGTTGAGCTGCACCACGCCGCCCGACATCTCGATCCGGCGGAAGCGATCGAGCGGGTAGATGCCGATGATGCTCCCGCCGCGGTACGTCCGCGTCGCCGTGGCGAGATCGCGCGTGATGTACGGCGTGAGCGTCGGGTCGTAGAAGAAGCCGCCGAGCTGTCCGTAGAAGAACTGGGTCTGCGAGAAGCCCTGCACGGCCCACTGGAAGCGGCGCGACAGGTTCTGGTAGGCGAGCGCCATCGTGCGGTACTGCGCGATCGACTCCGCGATCAGGTTGAACTGCTGGTCGCCGAGCACGTCGCCGAAGCTGATCGCCGTGCCGCCGAACACGTCGCCGTTGCTCGTGACGCCGACGTTCACCGGCGGGCGCCCCTCGAGGAACATCTTCTCGAAGGTGCCCTTCTTCTTCTTGTTCTCGGGGACGAGCGTGTGCTGCAGCGGCGCCTGGAAGTCGATGATCGGTCCCGGCGCGCCGAAGTCGGAGCTGGCCGCCGTGTGCAGCGGCTCCTTCCGCTCGATCGTGTGGATGCCGTACTCGTTCTTGTAGTAGGTGACGAACGCGATCCGGTTCGTCTTGCCCTCGTTCAGCACGACGGCCGACAGGTTGCCGCCGAGCGCGTCGGTGTACTGCCGCAGCTCGCCGGTCTTCAGGTCGAGCGTCCAGACGTTGTAGATGTTCCCGTTCTTCGAGACCTCGGGCTCGAGCGGCACGTTCGGGTCGGTCGCCGTCGAGGAGAACACGAGCGTGTGGTCGTCGACGAACGCGGCGGCGGTCTCGTCGTAGGTGCCGAAGGTGAGCTGCGTCTTCTTCTTCGACGGCAGGTCGAGCCGGAACAGCTTCTGGTTGCCGCTCACGCGCGCGTTGTAGACGATGTAGGAGCCGTCGGCGGCGTACACGGGTCCGAAATCCGCGAACTCGTCGGTGGTCAGATTCGTGACCTGCTTGGTCGCGAGGTCGATCGTATAGATGTCGCCGACCGCGCCGCGCAGCGCCGCGAAGGCGACCGTCTTGCCATCGGGCGAGAAGCAGGGCGACTCGGGCTCGTCGACCGACTTCATCGCGATGCGGTCCTCGACCTTCGCCGTCAGCACGTTCTCGATGATGAGCGACCGCTCCTTGTCGGTCCGCACGAAGTAGGCGATGCGGTCGCCCTTGGGCGACCACGCCAGCCAGGGCATCGTGTTCCACCGCTCGCCCAGCAGCACCAGGTGATCGAACCCCATGTCCTTGTCGAAGCCGGGCGTCAGGTTGCGGACCACCGACCCGTCCTTGGCCGACAGGAGGACGATGTCGATCTCGCGGTCCTTGTTGTTGAGCGTGTAGGCCGCGATGAGATCGCCCGACGGTGACGGCGCAATCGAGATCGCGTCGGCGTACTTGGTCTTCTCCTTGTTGGGCGCTAGATCGCGGCCGTAGTCGGCCGGACGCTCCTTGTCGCGGAACGGCTTGAACCGGTCCTTCAGATAGCGCTCGAAGGCCTGATCGAACTCGTCCTTCTTCATCTTGAGCGCTTCTTCGTACGCGTCCTCGCCGCCGCCGATGACGCTCTTGCGCAGCGAGAAGAGATACTGCCGGATCCCTTCCTTGCCGAACTTCGCCTCGATGAACTCGAAGACCGCGTGGCCCAGGTTGTAGATGAGCCGCGGGTTGTTCCCATTGCCGTAGCCCTCGAGCTCGGTCATCTTCGGCACGCTGTCGGAGACCGCCGCGTCGCGGACCTGCATGAGGTCGATCGGGTTCCACGTGCCGCGCTCGTAGTCCGAGAGCCCCTCGTTGACCCACAGGGGCACGCTGCGCCGGATGAGCGACTGCGGGATGATGTCGAACTCGAAGATGTGGGTCAGCTCGTGGGTGATGAGCCCGTAGAGCATGTCCGGCGGGTCGTCGATCGGCAGCAGCATCCGGTCGCGCGTCGGCTCGGCGAAGGCGCCGACGCCCTCGCCCGCTTCGCCGGGAATGACGTTCTCCTGCTCGAATTCGCTGTGCGTCTTGAACAGGATCAGCGGGACCTTGAACGACAGATCGTGCTTCAGATCGGCGCTGACCTGCTGGTACGCGCTTTCGGCGTAGCTGGCGACCCGATCGAGGTGCTTCTCGAGGTCCGCATAGTAATAGATCGTGAAGTGGTCGGTGTCGTAGTGGTACCAGTCGAACTTGTCGTAGTGAATGAGGTTCTTGCCGAAATACGGCACGAAGGGAGTCTGCGCGGCGGCCGGCGTCGCGGCGCCGGCCACGAACACCGCCACCAGCAGCGCGATCAGGAACGACGGCAGCCTGAACGACGGCACGCGCGTGCGCATGGGCAGATACCTCGGGAAAGTCATGAGACGGGGCCGGCAGAGATCTTACTGTGCCGTCGAGGCCCCTGCAAAGGCCGGACCTTATCAGGTCCCGCTTTTCCAGCGCCATTGCCCGTCGCCCCCGCGCCGGCGCCTCCCGCGCCCCGCGGCCCTGTCCTCAGGCCTGGACCCGGTGACCCCGGCCGGCGACAGGGCTGCCGCCGCGGTCGACCCGCCGGACGGCCTTTCGCAGTACACTGGCGGAATAAATGCGCCGCCGCCTGGGTTTACGTCTGACGGCGCGCCGGGAGTGATGCCCAGAGGAGCAGCGGAGTCACCGTCACCCGGGCGACCGGGGGCGCGGCCGGCGCAGTTCGAGGCCGAAGCCCTGGCGTGCCTCGACAGTCTGTACCGCACCGCGCTGCGGCTGACGCGATCGCCGGCCGACGCCGAGGACCTGGTGCAGGAGACCTATCTCAAGGCGTTCCGTGCCGCCGATCGCTTCACCGAGGGGACGAACCTGAGGGCCTGGTTGTTCACCATTCTCCACAACACCGCCCGGAATCGCCTTCGCGACCGCGCACGGGACGCAGTGACCGTGGACAGCGAGACCGTGGAGCGTGCGGCCGATGCGCCCGAGTGGAGCGGCGGCGCGGCCGACACGCCCGAGACGCAACTGCTGCGCGAGACGCTCGACCCGGATCTGCGGGCGGCGGTCGACGCGCTGCCCCCCGCGTTCCGCGAGGCGGTCTGGTTACGTGACGTGGAAGAGTTTTCGTACGCCGAAATCGCCGAGATGCTGGACATCCCCGCCGGCACCGTGATGTCGCGCATCTCGCGCGGCCGCCGGCTGTTATTTGACGCGCTCAGTGCGCGACGTGAGAAGCATGTCAGACTGCAGGAAGCTTGAGTCGCTCTTCACGCCGTACGTGGACGGAGAGCTCGAAGCCGCCGAGCGCGACGTCGTCGCCGGCCACGTGCGCCGATGCCCGCCGTGCCACGGGCGGGTCGACGCCGAGCGCGCCGTTCGCACGCTGCTCCACGCGCGCCGCGACGCCCTGACCGGCGACAGTGCCCCGGCCTCGCTCCACGGGCGCTGCGCGTCGCGCGCGACAATCCCCGGCCCGACCATCCCGTGGCACACGCGGCTCGCCCCCTTCGCGCTGGCGGCCAGCCTGGTCGTCATCGTCGGCGGCGCCTTCGTCTACGAGCTGACCGACCGGTCGGCACGCGTGATGGCGGCCGAGCTGACCGCGGACCACATGAAGTGCTTCGCGATGAACGCCGTCCTCGGGACGCACCAGTCTCCCGCGGCCGTCGAGAGCGCCATGGTGGCGGACTTCGGCTGGCGCGTGCAGCTGCCCGGCGCCGACAGTCAGCTCGGCCTGCGGCTGGTCGGCGCGCGTCCGTGCCTCTATGGAGAAGGACGCATCGCGCACGTGATGTACCGCCACGACGGCCGGCCCGTCTCGCTCTTCATGCTGCCCCGATCGGCCCGCCCGGGCGAGGTGCTCGACGTGATGGGGCACGAAGCCGCGATCTGGTCGGCGGGCGATCGGACGTTCGTGCTGATTGCCGAGGAATCGCGTCCCGAGGTGCAGCGGATGGCGGCCGTGATCCAGGCCGCGATGCGCTGAGGCGCGGCGGGCCGCCCATCTCCGCCGATCGACAATGACGAGAGGAGCTCTGTTCATGACATTCCGCTGGGCGATCGCCGCCGTGGCCGCGTTGGCCCTGGCCGTGCTGACCCTGGACGTGCCGCTGCCGGTCTTCGCAGACGCCGAGGCGGCGGCGCCGACCGGCGGCGTCTGCGAAGCGAACGCCAAGCCGGCCAACCTGAACTTCACCCTGAACGACGTGAACAACAAACCGGTGCGCCTGTCGGACTTCAAGGGCAAGGTCATCGTCCTCGACTTCTGGGCCACGTGGTGCGGGCCCTGCAAGATCGAGATCCCCGGCTTCGTCGACCTGCAGAACAGGTACGGGAAGGACGGCCTGCAGATGATCGGCGTCTCGGTCGACGACACTCTCGACAAGCTGACCCCGTTCGTCAAGCAGTTCAAGATGAATTACCCGGTCCTGCAGGGCCTGACTCACGACGACATGCAGGACGCCTTCGGCCCGATGTGGGGCATTCCGACGACGGTGCTGATCACGCGCGACGGCAAAGTGTGCAAGAAGCACATCGGCATGTCCGGCAAGGACGTGTTCGAGCGGGAGATTAAGGCGCTGCTGTCGGGTGCCTAGGCGCTTCGGTCTTCTCCCTCTCCGTGGTATGATCCTGGAGCAATGTTGAAGGGATTCACGCACGCACGGCTGGCCTGCGGCTGCCGCATCGCGTTCCGCGAAGGCGTCGAGGGCAGTCCGGTCACCGTCGTCGTCGACGAGAAGTCTCCGGCGTGCGCGCTTTCGCTGCACGTGCGCGATCTGCCGGTGTACGACTATCGGGAGGCCCTTCGCGCCTCCACGCGACTGGGGCCGCCCGAGGAAGAGGAATACGAGGAAGAGGGCTGAACCCGGCCGTCGGCGGCTCGACTCGTGACCCCGCAGGGCTCCGGCCCTGCGTTTCTTTGTACCCGTGACAATTCAAGCGCCCGAGCGTACGTCGAACGGCGACCTGTCGCGCCTGCGCATCGATCGCGACGTCCCGCGGCGTCGGCCGTGGAAGGCGGTGCTCGCGCTGATCGTCGTCGGGGGGACGGCGGCGCTGGCGTACCCGCGGCTGCGGGACTGGCTCGCGGCGCGGCGCGCGCCGGAAGTGGTAACGACGCGGGCCGTGCGGCTGGAGGCCGGCTCGGGCGGCCCGGCGGGACGCGTGCCCGTGCTCGTCGCGACCGGCTACGTCATCGCCCGTCGCAGCAGCGACGTCGGCGTCAAGGTCGGGGGGCGCATCCAGACGCTGCGGTTCGAGGAAGGGACGCGCGTGCGGCGCGGCGAGGTCATGGCCACCATCGAGCACGCCGACCTCGACGCGCAGCTCGAGGCCGCCCGCCGGGCGGTGGCCGAGGCCGAGGCCGAGCGAGCGCAGACGGTCGCCGCGCACGACGAGGACGTCCGGAACCTCGAGCGGCAGCGCGCGCTGATGCAGGACGGGATCACGACCGATGCCGCGCTGACGGGCGCCGAGTCGGCCGAGCGCGTGTCCTCGGCGCGCGTGCGATCGGCGGAGGCCGCGATTGCCAGCGCCCGGGCGCGGGTGCGGGTGACGGCCGAGACGGTCGAGAACACGAACGTGCGCGCGCCGTTCGACGGCGTCGTCATCAAGAAGCGCGCGGAAGTGGGCGAGACCGTGTCGCCCTTCGGCGTCGCGGGCCAGGCGACGCGCGAAGGCGGAGCCATCGCGACGATCGCCGACCTGCGGGAGCTCGAGGTGCAGGCCGAGGTGAGCGAGAACAACGTCGCGAAGCTGGCCGTCGGGATGCCGGCCGACGTCACGCTCCAGGCCTATCAGGAAGCCGGGTTCCGCGGACGCGTGCGGGAGATCTTCCCGTCGGCCGACCGCGCCAAGGCCATCGTCGAGGTGCGCGTGAGCATCCTCGACGCCGATCCACGCGTGAAGCCGGAGATGACCGCCAGCGTGACCTTCGAGCAGCCCGCCGCGGCGCGCGCGCAGGCGGGCGACGACGCCGGGCCTGCGGTTGTCGTCGTCGTGCCCCGGCCGGCGGTGGTGGACGCCAGCGGCCGGCCGTTCGTCTGGGTGGAGACCGGCGGCCTCGTCCGGCGGCGGCAGGTGGCGCTCGGCGCCGATCGCCTCGACCAGGTGGAGATCAGGAGCGGCGTCGCTCCCGGCGAGGCGGTCGTGGTTCGTCCCCCGGCCGGCCTGACCGACGGTGCCCGCGTGCGCGTGAAGGGAGCGTGAGATGGCGCTGATCGAGCTCCGCGACGTCACGAAGACCTACCAGCGGGACGCGATCGAGATTCCGGTCCTCGATCGGATCACGATGACGGTCGACGAGGGCGACTTCCTCGGCCTGATGGGGCCGTCGGGCTCCGGCAAGTCCACGCTGCTCAACCTGCTCGCCGGGATCGATCGGCCGACCGGTGGCTCGATCCGGATTGACGGCGCGGAAATCAGCGCGCTTCCCGAGCGGGCGCTGGCCGGGTGGCGCGCCCGCCACGTCGGCTTCATCTTTCAGCTGTACAATCTCATACCGGTGCTCACCGCGTTCGAGAACGTCGAACTGCCGCTGCTGCTGACGGCGCTCACGAAACGGCAGCGCCGCGAGCACGTGCTGACCGCGCTCGAGATCGTCGGGCTCGCCGATCGGGCGCAGCACTTTCCGCGGCAGCTGTCGGGCGGACAGGAGCAGAGGGTCGCCATCGCCCGTGCGATCGTGCCCGACCCGATCCTGCTCCTGGCCGACGAGCCGACCGGCGACCTCGACGCGAAGTCGGCCGACGAAGTGCTCACGCTGCTGCAGCGTCTCAACCAGGAGTACCGGAAGACCATCGTCATGGTGACCCACGACCCCCACGCCGCCGAGCGGGCGACACACCTGCTCCACCTCGAGAAAGGCACGCTGAACCGGCTCGAGGCCGTGTCGGGCGGAGCGGTCTCCGGCGACGGGACGGCGGGCCCGGCCCGCCTGCGCCGGGTGTAGGGCCGCCGTGAAGTTCCTCTTCCTCGTCCTGAAGAGCGCCCTCCGTAATCGCCGGCGGACCGTGCTCACGGTCACGAGCGTGGCGATTGCCGTGTTCCTCTTCGCGTCGCTGCGAGCGGTGCTCGACGGCTTTCACGCCGCCGCCGAAGCCAGTTCGTCGACGCGCATCGTGACCGTCCGCTCGACCTCGATCATGTTTCAGATGCCGACCAGCCACCAGGCGACGATCCTGGCCACGCCCGGCGTGCGCGACGTCACGTGGGCGAGCTGGTTCGGCGGCATCTACAGGGACCCGAAGAACTTCTTCGGGCAGTTCGCGATCGATGCCGAGTCGTACCTGCGGATGTATCCCGAGATCGTCCTGTCGCCGGAGGAGAAGCGCGCCTTCCTCAACGACCGCACGGGCTGCGTGGTCGGCGACGGCGTGGCGAAGCGCTTCGGCTGGTCGATCGGCAATCGCATCGTGCTGCAGGTCGGCATCCCGCTGTACGGCCGGCAGGACTACACCTTCACCATCCGCGGCATCTACCGCGCCGGCAGCAGCGCTGTGGACAACCAGACGATGCTGTTCCACTGGAAGTACCTCGACGAGCGTTCGATCGTGAAGGGGCAGGTCGGCTGGTACGTCGAGCAGATCGACAACCCCGAACGGGCCGCCCAGGTCGCCGACGCCATCGACACGAAGTTCGCGAACACGCCGTACGAGACCAAGACCGACACCGAGAAGCAGTTCCAGAGCTCGTTCGCGGCGATGTTCGGCAACCTCGATCTGCTGCTCGGGAGCATCGCTCTCGCGGTCGTGATCACCACGCTGTTCGTGGCGGGCAACACCATGGCCATGTCGGTGCGGGAGCGGACGACCGAGATCGCGGTCATGCGGACGCTCGGGTTTCCGTCCCGCACGATCTTCGTCCTCATTGCCGGGGAGGCGCTGATCATCTCGGCGGCCGGCGGCGTGCTCGGCGCCGCGGTGGCGCGGGCGCTGGTGACCGGCGAGAACTTCGGCGTCAACGGGGTTCATCCCGCCTTTCGGCGTCAGCAACGCGAACGTCGCCATCGGGCTGCTGCTGAGTGGGGCGATCGGGCTGGCGGCCGGGCTGATTCCGGCGACGATGGCCGCGCGGCTCAGGATTGTGGACGCGCTGCGGCGCGTCGCGTGAGCGATGACATGGGTCTGATCGCCTCGTACAATCTGCGGTCGATGCTGGTCCGGAAGGGCACGGCCGCCATGACGGCGATGGGCATCGCCATGGTCGTCGCGGTGTTCGTCATGACGCTGGCCATCGCGCAGGGGTTCCGCGCGACGCTGGTGGCGAGCGGATCACCGGACAACGCGATCGTGCTGCGCAAGTCGGCCACCGCCGAGACCGTGAGCGCGGTGCTCAAGTCCGAGGTCCCGCTGATCGAGTCGCTGCCGCAGATCGCGCGCGGCAACAGCGGTCAGCCACTCCTGTCGCCCGAGCTCGTCGTGATCATCTCCCGGCCGAGGCTCTCCGACGGCGAGCCGGCCAACGTTCCGCTGCGGGGCGTCGGCCCGCGCGCCTTCGAGGTGCGCGACACCCTCACGATGGTGGAGGGGCGGCGCTTCCGGCCCGGGATGCGCGAGATCGACGTCGGGCGGCTGGCGTCGCAGCGGTTCGGCGGCCTGACGCTCGGCCGCGACGTGAAGTTCGGCGGCGCGACGTGGCGCATCGTCGGCATCTTCACCGCCCACGACGCCTCGTTCGAATCCGAGGTCTGGGGAGACGTCGACCTGATGCTGCCGGCCTTCCAGCGGAACGCCTACCAGTCGGCGACCGTGCGGTTGAGCGATCCGTCGGCCTTCGAGGCGTTCCGGGCCGCTGTGGCCGACGATCCGCGGATGGACCTGAAGGTGGAGCGGGAGCAGGACTACTACGCCGAGCAGTCCCAGGTGATGACGACCGTCATCCGCATCTTCGGGACCTTCGTCACGCTGATCCTGTCGATCGGCGCGATGTTCGGTGCGATGAACACGATGTACGCCGCCGTCGCCTACCGGACGCGCGAGGTCGGGACGCTGCGGGCGCTCGGATTCTCCCGGGCGACGATCGTGGCGGCCTTCCTCGCCGAGTCGGTGGCGCTGGCGATGATCGGGGGCGTGATCGGCTGCGTGCTCGCGCTGCCGCTGCACGGGTTGTCGACCGGCACGACCAACATGGCGAGCTTCAGCGAGGTCGCCTTCAAGTTCCGCATCACGCCGGCGCTCCTCGCCGGCGGCCTGGCGTTCGCCGCGCTGATGGGCGCAGCCGGCGGCCTGCTGCCCGCGCTTCGTGCGGCGCGCCTCCCCGTCGCCCGCGCGCTGCGAGAGATCTGACCTCTGATGCTCAACCTACTTGCGATTGTCGTGTTCTGGACGGTGCAGGCGTCGGCGCTGCTCGTCTTCGCCGTCCCCTTCACGCCGGCGTACGTGGGCCTGTGGGCCGCGTCGCACTTCGTGCGCGCGATCGGCCTGACGCTGGCGTTCCATCGGTACTTCGCCCACCGCGCGTTCAAGATGAACCGGGCCGCGCGCTTCTTCTGGGCGCTGGCGGGCACGGCGGCCATGCAGAAGGGCCCGCTCTGGTGGGCCGGCCATCACGTGCACCACCACCGGTTCGCCGATCGCGACGGCGACCCACACAGCCCCGCCGTGAGCGGTGTCTACTACGCGCACATCGGCTGGTTCTTGAACGACGCGCGCAACGACCGCCTCGAACCCGGCAACCCGGTCATCCGGGACTTCGGCCGCGCCCCGGAGATCGCGTGGCTCGATCGGTGGTACGTCGTGCCGCCCTTCCTGCTCGCGGCCGCGATGTTCGCCGTCGGCGGCCTGCCGTGGCTCGTCTGGGGCTTCTGCCTGCCGACGGTAACGCTCGCGCACGCGACCTTCGCCATCAACACGGTCAATCACATGTTCGGGTCGCGCCGCTTCCACACACGCGACGAGTCGCGCAACAACGTCGTCACCGCGCTCCTCGCCGCGGGGGAGGGCTGGCACAACAACCATCACCGCTACCAGCGGGCGGCGCGCAACGGCTTCTACTGGTGGGAATTCGATCCGACGTGGTACGTCATCCGGCTGATGAAGACGCTCGGCCTCGCGTGGGACGTCCAGGCCGTCCCCAGGCGGATCTATGAGGAAGCCCGCGCCGCAAAGGCGCCCGCCCGGACCAGCCGCGTCCCCAGCATCCTCGACGTGCCCCTGACGCTCGACCTGGCGGAGGACTGACCGCGAACCCAGGGAACCCCGTGAACCTCGCGAACGCCGCGAACCCGTTCACCCGATCTTGACGTCGGCCACGAGCGGCAGGTGATCGGACGCGACGAGCGACAGGCGGTTGCGCGGCAGCTCCACGCCGAGCACCTCCACGCGTCCGGCGTAGTAGATGTGATCGAGGTGAAGCACGGGGAAGAACCCCGGATAGGTACGCCGGCGGCGCAGGTGGTTCCGGAGGTCGACGCTGTGCAGGCGGCTGGTCAGGAGCTCGGTCGCCCGGCCGCGGGTCCACTCGTTGAAGTCGCCGAGCACGAGCTTCGGTCCGGCCACGTGGCGGTCCGAGACGATGGTCGCGAGGCGTTCCGCCTGGTGCCGGCGCTCGAGGATCGCGGTGCCGAGGTGCACGTTGTAGACGTGCAGCGTCATCCCTTCCACCACGACGTCGACCCGCTGGACGCCGCGCGCCTCGCACGTCTTCCACGACAGGCTGTGCTCGGCGTGGTGCGCGATGGGGAAACGGCTGAGCACGGCGTTCCCGAACTGGTGGCCCCGCAGCAGGCGGACCGGCGATATCACCCATCCCATGCCGAGCGCCGCCCCAATCTCCTCGATGTGGCTCGTGCCGCGCGGGCCGGCGCCGATCATCTCCTGCACCGCAATCACGTCGGCGTCGATGACGCTGAGGACGGCGGCGATCCGCTCGGGCCGCGTGCGGCCGTCCAGGCCGCGGCAGCGATGGACGTTGTAGGTGGCGATGCGCAGCGTGCGGGGCGCCGGACTCACTACGCTATGATAGTCGTGATGAGGCGGCGCCTGTTCGTCACGGCGGCATTGGCGGCGGTCCTGGGCGCCGGCTGTTCGGGGCGGCCGAAGGATCCGATTCAGCTCGATCGCAACCAGCTGACGATCGCGAACGACTCGCGGCAGGACTGGTCGAACGTCGAAATCTGGCTGAATACGTACTTCCGCGTCACGACGGCGTCCATCCCGGCCGGCAGCCGCTTTCAAACGACGCTCGATGCCTTCGTGAGCGGTTTCGGCCAGCGGTTCGATTTCCGGCGGACGCAGGTCAAGGACCTCCGGCTGACGGCGACGCTGCCCGGTGGACAGCCGCTCGAGATCAAGAAACAGTTCCAGGCGAGCGGCCTTCCCGGCGCGCTCGGAGGGAAACGGTGATGGCGCGTTTGAAATCGGAGCTCGAAGTCGTGTGTCCCTGCTGCCAGGCGACGCTCGTCATCGACCTCAACCTCGGGCGGATCGTCTCGCACCACGAGCCGGAGCGGGGGAACAAGCCGGAGCTGTCCGAGGCCCAGGGCATCCTCGCCGAGGAGGCCAGGCGGCGCGAGGCGATCTTCGAGCAGTCGGTCGAATCGGAGCGCACGCGTGGCGACGCCCTGTCGCGCCGCTTCGAGGAGGCGCTGAAGCAGGCGCGTCAGGAGCCGATTACCAGGCCGACGCGCGATTTCGACCTGGACTGAGCCGGCAGCCCCGTCCAGCGTTCCCGGCCGCGGTAGTACACGGGCTTCTGTCCCGGGTACGCGGCCATGAAGGCTCGATACCGCCTCCGCAGGCGGTCGACCCGCGCATCCGACGACCGGATCCTGCGGTGCGGGTAGTCGAGCAGCGCGCGCTCCACCTTCCAGACGTTTCCCGACGAGAGCCGCCAGTCGTAGTCTCCCATCAGATCGTCGAGGTTCACGACGACGTACCCGGTGAGGCGACCGGTGAGATCGACGTAGGGATCGAAATAGCTGAGCGCCAGCGCGCGGGGCGTGGCGAAGGCGGCCTTGCGCCCGTGCAGGCCCGGATCCCGGGACCGCGCGACCGATCCCCACCGGCCGGCCCGGCGATAGGCGAAGAGCACGTGGTCCAGCTCGTCGATCGACTCGAAGCTGAGGACGAGCGGCGGATACCCGTGCTGCTCGAGGACGACGGCGGCGAACAGCGCCGCCTCCAGGCAATGCGCGCAGCCGTGCCGGACGATGCCGCGCAGGGTGCGCAAAGTCGCGCGGCCCCCGGGCTCGTCGTTGTACGGCAGCGTGTTCAGGTACCGCTGCACCGCGGCGGGCGTCCGCAGCCGGGCGATCAGGCGGCGCTCGCGCCGCGTGAAGTCAGTTGCCTCTGGTCGCAACGGGTTTCAGGTCGGCCAGTGCCTGGGCCGGCGTCCAGTCGTTGCCGGTGTACACCTTCACGACGCGGCCCTCGGCGTCGATGATCGCCGTCCGCAGCGTGTGCGTGATGTCGCTCGGATCGTCCAGCGCCCGCGTCACGACGACGCCGAAGCGCGACGCGAACCGGTCGATCTCGTCGCGGTCGCCGGTCAGGAAGCTCCACATGCGCAGGTCGGCTCCCAGCGACTCGGCGTGCTTCTTGAGGACCGGCGGCGTGTCGGTGGCCGGATCGAAGCTGACGCTCACCAGGCGCACCCGGCCCTTCATCGCCGGATCGTGCTCGATCGTCTGCTGGAGGCTCGCGAAGTGCCGGTCCATGAGCGGACAGAACGTCGGCATCGGACAGCGCGTGTAGATGAAGGTCAGCATCACCGCGTGGCCCCTGAACGACGCGAAGTCCACGCCGCGGCCCTCCTGATCCACGAAATGCGCGTCGGGGACGGGGTCGCCCGGCTTCAGCAGCTCGAACCCGGACGAGGCGGTCGCCTCCGGCGGGCCGTCCTTCGAGGCGAGCGGCGCGCTGCCCACTTTCCTGACCGCCGCGAGATAGGCATCGTTGGTCTCGACGACGAGCCGGGCGTCGACGAGATCGCCGGGCGCGAGCCCCTCGAAGAGCTTCGGGTCGCGCACCCTGTACGGCATCGTCATGGCGGGCATGAATCCCGGGATATCCTCGTGCCGGATGACCGCTTCGTGATGGTCGGCCGCGACGGAGAGAATCTGCCCCTGCAGCCGGTATTCGTGCTGGCTCGCGGGGCGCCCGCATGCCGCCGCGACGAGCGCCAGGGACAGGGAAAAAACCGTGTAGGAACGCATGCAGATAGTTTACAGTCAGGAGCATCGGTCCCGGCTTCCGGACGTCACGGGCCCGATCAACCCGGCTCGGGCAGCCCAACGATCAATCGAGCAATCAAACCATCAATCATCAATCCGCAATGATCTGGGTCGGCACCTCCGGCTACAACTATCCCGAGTGGAAAGGCAGCTTCTATCCCGAGAAGCTGGCCCCGGCGAAGATGCTCCCGTATTATGCGGAGCGGTTCCCAACGGTCGAGATCAACTACACCTTCTATCGGATGCCGAACGAGAAGCTCGTAAGCGGCTGGGCGGCGCAGGTACCCTCGCCGTGGAAGCTGACGCTGAAGGCGCCGCGGCGCATCACCCACGACAGCCGCCTGCGCGACTGCGCCGAGCTGGTGCGCGGATTCTGCGGCGTGGCCGGCACGCTCGGCGAGAAGCTGGGCGCTCTGCTGTTCCAGCTCCCGCCCGGATTCAAGAAGGACCTGGCGGTCTTCGAGGCGTTCCTCGACGATCTGCCGCCGGCGGTGTGCGCGGCGTTCGAGTTCCGCCACCCGTCGTGGTTCGGTGACGAGGTGTTCGAACGGCTCGCGGCGCGCAAGCTGGCGCTGTGCATCGCGGACAGCGAGAGGCTCTCGACGCCGGTGCGGGTCACGGCCCCCTACGCCTACTTCCGGCTGCGCGACGAGGGCTACACGCCGGACGACATCAAGCGGTGGGCCGGGACGATCGCCAGGGAGACCGACGGCTGCCGGGACGTGTTCGTCTACTTCAAGCACGAAGAGTCGGGGAAGGGGCCGGCGTTCGCGCGGCTGCTCATCGACGATCTGAGGGCGGGCACATCCTGAAGCGGGCAGGCCGGAGTACGCCGGCCTGCCAGTCTCGTTCGCAGACTGCGGCGGTCGAGCTTGAGCGCGCGGTGCGCTGCCCTCTATGCTAACCCATGCGGCGGGTGTCGGCGGCGGCACGGTCGCGAGAGAGTGTTCGTCCGCACGCCATCGCCTCATCCATTGCCGATCCCCCTCGGATGAGGACGTGCCGTCCACCGCCGCGTCGGTTGCGCCTCCGGATGAGACTCCGCCTCCTGCTGATTCCGGTCGTTGTCCTCTTCTGCCTTCCGCTGTTCGTCGGGCTCGGCAAGGCTGATCTGGAGAACGACGAGTCGATCTACTCCTTCTCGGTCGATCGCATGCTCGAGACCGGGGACTGGCTGACGCCGAAGAGCAGCCCGAACGAAGACTCGCCCTTTCTGGAAAAGCCGCCGCTGAAGTTCTGGATTGTTGCGGCGCCGATCCGCGTCGGCCTGTTGCCGCTGGACGAGTTCTCGCTGCGGTTCTGGGACGCGCTGTTCGGCAGTGTCGCGTTCCTCTACGTCTTCGCGATCGGATCGCTCGTGGCCGGTCCCGGCTGCGGGCTTGTCTCGGTGCTCGTCCTCTTCACGTATGAGCCGCTGATCTTCATCCACGGGCTCCGCAGCAACGACATGGAGGCGCCGCTGCTCCTCGCCTACTGCGGCGGCGTGTATCACTACTTCCGCTGGAGGGCGCTCGGCGGCGACCGATGCCGCTTCCGACACGCGTTCGCGGTCGGCCTCTATTTCGTTCTCGGCTTCATGACGAAATTCGTGGCCGTCCTCTTCCTGCCGCTGGTGCTCGCCGCCGGCGCCCTGATGCTCCAGGCGTATCGCCGCGCGCTCTGGCGCGACTGGCGGCTCTGGGCCGGCGTCTGCGCGCTCGTCCTCGGATTGAGTGCGCCGTGGTTCGCCTTCGCGACCTGGAAATTCGGGCCGCTCTTCTGGAGGGTGATCTTCGGGCAGCACGTCTACACGAGGTTCACGGCGTATCTCGATCCGAGTCATCTCGAGCCGTGGTCCTTCTACTGGGCGAGTCTGTACCGGAGCTTCTCGGACACGGGCTCGGCCGCTCTCGCGATCGCGGGTCTCGTGCTGCTCGCGGGTCAGGCGATCGGGCGGCGGTCGCCCGAAGCCACGATCCTGTCGCTCTGGTTCTGGCTGCCGGTTGCCTTGATTTCGATCGGCACGTCGAAGCTTGCGCACTACGTCTACCCGTTCGTACCGCCCGTGGCCATCGGCGCCGGATACGTCGTGGCGCTCGCCTCGCGGGTCGCAATCGCCTGGCTCGATCGCCGGCTGGCGCAGCCGAACCGATTCGCCCGACTGTGGCAGGCGCTTGCGCCGGCCCGCCGCCCGCCCGGACAGGTGGTCCTGCTGGCGATCGCGGCAACGGCTGTTGGCGTGGCGATCGCCAGCCTGATCTTCGGCCCGATCCGCCTCGGCGTCGGCGGCACGACGCTCTTCAAGAGCAGCGGGGTCCTTCGGCCCGCGATTGTCGCGGCCATCTGCATGGCGCTGGCCGGGGCGACGCGGGTCGCTCCGCGCGTGATCGTGCCGGTCCTGGTCGCCGGCCTGCTGCCGATGCCCGCGTACCGGCACGTGATCACGCGGCTCGAGGACGGCCGGCATCCTCTGCGGTCGGCCCGCGATTGCCTGCTCCGGATCGAGGACGGCCGCGCGGACCACTCTACGCCCGGCATGTACGTCGACGTGCCGGACCAGGCGATGACGCATTCTGCCTACTACTACTTCCGCGTCGTGCGGCCCTGGTCGCGGCCGCCGTCGGCGGATCCGGCGTGGTTCGCCCGTCTGGTGACCGACCCCCGTCAAGGGCGGCCCATGCTCGTTTCGGATGCCCGCTACCACGACATGATGCGCCGCATCGGCGCGGGGCCGGGGCGCGCCGCGGTGTCTCCCGCGCTGGCGCCGTTCGACGATCTGCTGCTGGTCCTGCCCGGTCCGTACGCGGCGTGCAGCCCGGAAGCCGCGTTCGGCAGCCCCATGTCCGAGGCGCGATGAGTGGCGCCAACGCCGTGAGACTGTCGATTGTCGTGCCGGCATTCAACGAAGAACGCCGGTTGCCGGCGACGCTCACGACGGTGTGCGACTACCTCCGGCGCCAGCCGTGGGACTGGGAGCTCCGCGTCGTCGACGACGGATTGGAGGACGGGACCGCGAGCGTCGCCGAATCGGCCGCCGCCGCCGAGTCCCGCATCCTGGTGCAGCGGGAACCGCATCGAGGCAAGGGCGGCGCGGTGAAGGCCGGGCTGATGGCGGCGCGGGGCGAATACCGGTTCACGTGCGACGCCGACCTGTCGATGCCGCTCGGCGAGCTGCCGCGATTCCTGCCGCCGATTGCGCCGCCTTTCGACGTCGCCATCGGCAGCCGGGAGGGGAGCGCGGCCCGGCGCGTGGGCGAACCGGCCTACCGTCATGTGCTCGGCCGGCTCTTCAACTATGCCGTGCAGCGGCTGGTTCTTCCGGGGATCGAGGATTCGCAGTGCGGCTTCAAGATGTTCACCGCAGCCGCGGTCTCCTCGATCTTCCCGGTGGTGACCGTCGAGGGATGGGCGTTCGACGTCGAGATTCTCGCCATCGCGGGCGCGAAGGGCCTGCGCGTCGTCGAAGTGCCGATCGAGTGGCACTACCGGAGCGAATCGCGGCTGGCGATGGCCCGCGACGGCGCCGCGATGATGGGAGATCTGCTGCGTATCCGGCGCCGGGTGCGGAGCGGTCTCTACCGACCGTGCGATCAATACGGCCGCCGCGTCGATTGCGTCGAAGGTGGATAGGCTCCGGGTCGATCCGTTCCGCGCGGCTGCACGACTGCTGGCAGCCCTGTCCGCGATCGAGGCGGCCGTTGCGGCGTGGACCGTGGCGTCGGGGCCGTTCGCGTTCGACGTCGCCGGGATTCGCGTCTCGGCGTCCGATCCGCTGAAGCCGACGCTCATCGCCGCCGTCGGCGGAAGTCTTGCCGCCTGGCTGTGGAGCCGCGCGCGAGACGCGAAGCCCGGCGAGCAGAATCGGTCGGCCTGGCTGCATCCCGTCGCGGCGGTTTCGCTGGCCGCCCTGAGCATGGCGATCGCCGTGGCGCCGCTGTTCCACGCCGGCTTTCCCGCGGGTCACGACGTCCGCGCGCACCTCACCTACACGTACCTCTTCGACGAAGCGTTCCGCCAGGGACAGATTCCGGTACGATGGGTGGAGGTCGGCGTCCCCGGACGCGGCCAGCCGCTCTTCAACTACTACCAGGTCGGACTGTATTACTTCGTCGAAGCGGTGCATGCGCTGGTTCCCAGCCTGTCGCTGTCGCTGAAAGCGACGGTGGCCGGCCTCTGGTGGCTCGGCGCCGTGTTCGTCTTCCTCCTCTTCAAGCGCCTGGGCCTCTGGCCGGGAGTGGTGGCGTCGCTCGTGTTCGCGCTGTCGCCGTACCTGCTGTTGGACGTGTACGTCCGCGCGGCGTACCCCGAGGTGGCCGCCATCGCCATGGCTGCAGGGACGTGGTGGTCGCTCGACGGCTGCCTGCGAAGCGGGCGCCCGGGGTACCTGCTGGCCTTCGCCCTCCTGCTCGGGTTGACGCTCATCACCCACTTGCCGACAGTCGCGATTGTGGGGCTTCCGATGCTCCTCTACATGGCCTATCTCGGCGTGACGCACCAGACGACCGTGCGGCGCATGGTGGCGGTGGTGCCGGCCGGCATCCTCGGGCTCGGGATTGCGGCGTTCTACCTGTGGCCGGCGCTCGCCGAGCTGCACCTGATCGCGATTCACCGGATGACCGCCGGCGGATTCGACTTCCATCAGCACTTCGTCTATCCGCGGCAGTGGCTGGATCACCGATGGGGCGTCGGCGCGTCGATTCCGGGTCCCAACGATCGGATGTCGTTTCAAATCGGCGTCGTGCAGGAGTGCTGTCTGGCCGGCGCGATCCTCGCTGTCAGCGTTCCGCGCCTTGCGCGCCGGGCCGGCGAGACCGCGCGCGAGCTCGCCTGGTGGCTGTCGGTCGTGGCGCTCGGGCTGTTCATGATGACCGATGCCGCCCTGTTCGCGTGGAACGCCCTCCGGCCGCTGGCCTTCATTCAGTATCCCTGGCGATTCCTGATTCTGCCTGCGGTCGGTTGCGGGGGTCTGGCCGCAGGGCTCGTCGCGCCGGTGCGAAACCGGAGCTGGCAGGCGCTCATCGTCGCATGCGCGGCCGTCGCCCTCTGGAACGTTTCGTACGAAGCGCGCAGGACGGCGCGCGACGTGCCGCGCACGGCCCTGCACATCGACAACCCGCGCTGGCGCGAGACCGCCGAAGCGAGAGCAGACCCATTCATCGAGGCGGGGTACGATCCGCTCGGCGCGCACCAGGATCCGTCTCCGGCGGTCGGCCGCTGGACCATCACGCGAGGGCAGGGCACCGTCGTCGGCCAGTTCGTGACCGACGACCGGCTGCAACTCGAGGCCACGAGCCGGCAGGGCCTGCAGCTCGTCCTCAACTCCCGTGACTTCCCGACCTGGCGCGTCTGGGTCGATGGATTGGAGCGGCCCGTGGCGGCGCAGCCCGGCACCCTGTACCTGCAGATCGAAGTGCCGCCCGGCGTGCACGAGATAGCTGCGGCGCTGGACAATACGCCGGTGCGGACGCGCGCGAACAGGTTGACGCTCGCGAGCGTGCTCGTCTGGGGGGTGGGCGGCCTGCTGGTCATCGGGTCTGAGCTGACGAGCCGGCGCCGACGGCCCGGGTAAAGCCTTCCGTTTCCGCTCGCTCAGCGGGCACCTCGAGCCTCCGTTCCTCCTCCTTGTGATCTCCCTGTCCTCGCGCGACGCGTTCGACGAACGCCACGATTTGGTTCTCCGCCCAGTACCCGTCGTCTTCTCCCGACGCCGGTCCCACGAAGGCACAGTGCCCGCCGTGCGCCGAGATACGGACGTCGAGACAGGGATTGCCCGTGACCTTGGCATCGCGGCACGGCGCGGCGGGGACGAACGGGTCGTCCTCGGCCGTGATGACGAGCGCCGGGACGCGGACGCGGTCGATCACGCGCATCGCGCTCGCGCGGTAGTAGTAGTCCTCGGCGCCGGCGAATCCGAAGTACGGGGCGGTGAACGTCTCGTCGAACTCGCGCACCGACCGGACCCGGCCGAGGCGCGTGAGGTCGAAGGTCCCCGGCCACGCGCGATTCTTGCGGCGCATCCGTCGCTTGAGATCGCGGACGAAGTTCCACTCGTACAGCCGGTTGTCCGGCCGTTCGAGCGCCCGGACGCACTCCCCGATCTCGAGGATCGGCGACACGGCCGCGACGCCGATCAACGCGGGCGGCGGATGGGGGCCGTAGTCGCCGGCAAGCTTGAGCGCGAGGTTGCCGCCGAGCGAATAGCCGGCCACGGCGATCGCGCCGATCCCGTCCACTTCGCTCAGTTCTTCGACGACGTGTGCGGCGTCGGCCGTGAGCCCCGAGTGGAACAGTCCCCTCGACAGGTGCTCGGTGTCGCCGCAGTTGCGCTGGTTGAGGCGGACGACGTTGAAGCCGCGTCCGTATGCCTTGCTGGCGATGCCGCGCATGTAGTGCGACTCGCTGGAGGCGTTCAGGCCGTGGAGGAGGAGGAGCGTCGGGCGCTCCCACGGCCGCTCCTGCCAGTGGCAGCGGGCCAGGACGCGCGCGTCGGGCTCGACGTCGAAATAGCGGACCGGGGCCGCCGGCAGCCGGGGGAAGTAGCGCGGGTTGCCCCAACCGAACAGCGTCATCCGATGGCCGTTCTTCAGCGACGATCGAGGTTCGAAAGCGTCCATTTCTTTCAATGATACAATCCGGCGCACACCCGACGTGTCAGTTGACCTTTCTGAGCCCTGGAGGACCACATGCCCTCATCCCGATGGTGGGCGTTCGGCGCGGCCCTTGCCGTCGTCGCGTCGCTGACCGGCGCCGCCGCCCAGAAGCCGGCGTCGAAACCCCCGGCCAAGTCCGCCGCGGCGCCGGCCGCCAATCCCAAGCTGGAACAGCTCAAGCAGGAAGCCGCCGCCGACGTCGACAGCATGCGCGAGTTCTCGGCGGAGATGAACGACATGGTCTTCAGCTTCGGCGAGCTCGGCTTCCAGGAGTTCGAGACGTCGAAGTACCTGACCGGCGTGCTCGAGAAGAACGGCTTCACGGTCGAGCGCGGGATCGCGGGCATCCCGACCGCCTGGGTCGCGAGCTGGGGCTCCGGCAAGCCGGTGATCGCGCTCGGCTCCGACGTCGACTGCATTCCGCAGGCGTCGCAGAAGCCGGGCGTGGCCTACCACGACCCGATCATCGAGGGCGCTCCCGGGCACGGCGAGGGACACAATTCCGGTGTGCCGATGAACATCACCGCGGCCATCGCGGCGAAGAAGATCATGGAGCGCGAGCACCTCGCGGGCACGATCAAGGTCTGGCCGGGGATCGCCGAGGAGCTGGTCGGGACCAAGGCGTACTACGTTCGCGCCGGCGTCTTCAAGGACGTGGACGTGGCGCTCTTCGCGCACGTCGGGAGCAATCTCCAGACCGGCTGGGGCGACAGCACGAGCAACGGCCTCGTGTCGGTCGAGTACGACTTCAAGGGCGAGAGCGCGCACGCGGCCGGCGCGCCGTGGCGCGGCCGCTCCGCGCTCGACGCCGTCGAGCTGATGGACGTCGGCTGGAACTTCCGCCGCGAGCATCTGCGCATCCAGCAGCGCTCGCACTACGTCATCCCGAACGGCGGCGACCAGCCGAACGTCGTGCCGCCGAACGCGAGCGTCTGGTACTACTTCCGCGAAACCGACTACCCGCACATCAAGGAGCTGTGGGAGATCGGTGACAGCATGGCCAAGGGCGCCGCGCTCATGACGAATACGACCTGGACGTCGAAGGTGCTCGGTTCGGCCTGGCCGCAGCACATGAACAAGTCGGTGGCCGAAGCCCAGTACGCGAACATCGAGAAGGTGGGCCTCCCGACCTGGAGCGAGGCCGACCAGCAGCTGGCCCACGCCCTGCAGCACGAGCTGAAGGTGCCCGAGATCGGACTGGCGACGAAGCTCCAGCCGCTGCGCGGTCGTGAGGAGATTCCCGACGACGAGAAGCGCGGCGGCGGCTCCGACGACATCGGCGACATCTCGTGGGCCGTGCCGACGGTTACGCTGCGGTATCCCGCCAACATGCAGGCCGGTCCGGGACACAACTGGGCGAATGCCATCTCGATGGCGACCCCCATCGCGCACAAGGGCATCACCGCGGGAGCCAAGGTGCAGGCGATGACCACGCTCGATCTGGTGATGCGGCCGGAGCTCGTGAAGCAGGCCTGGGATTACTTCAACAACCAGACGAAGGAAACCAAATACACGCCGCTCATCCGGCCCGAGGACAAGCCGGCCATCTGGCTCAACGCGGAGACGATGGCGAAGTACCGCCCCGAGATGAAGAAGTACTACTACGATCCGACGAAGTACAAGTCGTATCTGGAGCAGCTCGGCATCAAGTATCCGACGGTCCGCACGACGTCGCAACAGTAGCGGGGCGTCAGGAGCAAGGTGGGGACGTCCGGGGTCGGACGGTGGGGGCGGGCAGGGGGCCGACGCAGGTGGCCGCCCGCCCGTTCCCCGACCCGCCCGTCCATGGGTTACTTCTTCAGTGTCTGCATGTACGCGACGAGCGCGTCCACGTCCTCCTTCGCGAGCTTGTCATAGTTCTTCATGTCGGGCTTGCGGGTCGCGCCCGTCTTCGCGGTCATTCCCTTCGCGTCCACGATCCACTGCCTGAGCTCCTCGGCGTTGTACTTGGATCCGACGCCGTCGAGCGGCCCCTTCTTGTTCCCCTTGTCGCCGATCGCATGACAGAGCGCGCACTTCTGCGCCGCGTACACCTGCTCGCCTTTGGCGGCCGCGCCCTGCGCGGACGCCAGGGTGGCAGCACCCAGGCACATGGCCAGACCGAACACCATCGCTTTCATCGTCGCTGCTCCTTTTCAGACCGGGGGGACTTCGTCCCCCGCGGGCCGCTTCAGACCGGGGGGGACTTCGTCCCCCGCGGACCGCTTCAGACCGGGGGGACTTCGTCCCCCGCGGACCGCTTATGCCGTCGCTCGCGGGGCCCCGCTGCCCCGCTCCGCTCCGGCGGGGCGCGCCGGTGGCGCGCCTTCCGAGATTGTTGGCGA
Organism: uncultured Acidobacteriota bacterium; assembly: GCA_963840225.1. GTDB lineage: Bacteria > Acidobacteriota > Vicinamibacteria > Vicinamibacterales > CAVVIG01 > JBLMXQ01. Next base: position 291,373 of record CAWIYH010000001.1, on the reverse strand, counting down.
ATAGCCGTCGGGAGACGGGTTCTCGAGATACGTGTGGATGGCGCGCGCGGCGCGGCGTCCGGCGCCCATGGCCGAGATCACCGTCGCGCCGCCCGTGACGATGTCCCCGCCCGCGAAGACGCCCGGCTTCTGCGTGGCGCCCGTCTCGGGATCGGCGACGATGTAGCCCCGCTTGTTCATCGGCAGGTCGGGTGTCGTCGACCGGATGAGCGGGTTGGCGCCCTGGCCGACCGCGAAGACGACCGTGTCCACCTCGAGGTCGAACTCGGAGCCGGCGAGTGGCACCGGACTGCGACGGCCGGAGGCGTCCGGCTCGCCGAGGGTCATCCGGACGCAGCGCATGACGCGGACCCGCGCCCGGTCGTCGCCGAGCAGCGCGATCGGCGCGGCGAGCAGCTGCAGGTCGACGCCTTCCTCCTCGGCGTGCTCGATCTCCTCGGCGCGCGCGGGCATCTCGTCGCGCGAGCGGCGGTAGACCAGATACGCCTTCTCCGCGCCGAGCCGGAGCGACGTCCGCACCGAGTCCATCGCCGTGTTGCCACCGCCGACCACGGCGACGCGCCGGCCGCGGACGATCGGCGTGTCGTGCTCCGGGAACCGGTACGCCTTCATCAGGTTCGATCGGGTGAGGTATTCGTTCGCCGAGTAGACCCCGATCAGGTTGACGCCGGGGATGGACGGGAAGTGCGGCAGCCCGGCGCCGGTGCCGATGAAGAGCGCCTCGAAGCCCAGCTCGCCGAACAGCTCGTCGATCGTGAAGGTGCGGCCGATGACGTGGTTCGTCTTGATCTCGACGCCGAGCCCGGTCAGCTTGTCGATCTCGCGCTCGACGATCGCCTTCGGCAGCCGGAACTCCGGGATGCCGTACATCAGCACGCCGCCCGGCTTGTGCAGCGCCTCGAAGACCGTGACGCTGTGTCCCAGCCGCGCGAGGTCGGCCGCCGCCGTGAGGCCCGCCGGGCCGGCGCCGACGATGGCGACCTTGTGCCCGGTCGGTTCGGCGGCCGGCACCTGGCTGGTGATCTGCCGCGCCGCGGCGTGGTCGGCGACGAACCGCTCGAGCCGGCCGATCGCCACCGGCTCGAAGCGCACGCCGAGCGTGCACGCCTTCTCGCACTGGTCCTCCTGCGGGCACACGCGGCCGCAGATGGCCGGCAGCAGGTTCTTTCCGCTGATCGTCCTGTACGCGGCGTCGAAGTCGCCCTGGGCGACGTGGCGGACGAACGCCGGGATGTCGATGTCGACCGGGCAGCCGGCGACGCACGGCATGTTCTTGCACTCGATGCAGCGGTTCGCCTCCTGAACGGCCAGCTCGGCCGAATAGCCGAGGGTCACCTCCGTGAACGTGCGCCGGCGCACGTCCGGATTCTCGGCCGGCATCGGCGTCTTCGTCTTCTGTCCGATTTTCTTGGCCATATGAGGTGTCTCATCCCGCGTGTGCCGCGCGGTAGATTTCGAGAGCCGCGGCTTCGTCGTCCCTGTACGCCTTGAGCCGCGCGCCGAGCTCGGCAAAATCGACCTGATGGCCGTCGAACTCGGGTCCGTCCACGCACACGAACTTCTGTTCGCCGTTCACCGTCACCCGGCAGCCGCCGCACATGCCGGTGCCGTCCACCATGATCGGATTCAGGCTGACGATGGTCGGGATGCCGAGCGGGCGGGTGACCTCGCACACGGCGCGCATCATGGGCAGCGGCCCGACGGCCACCACCTCGTCGAACACCTGGCCCCACTCGAGCAGCACCTGCAGCGCATCGGTCACTAGGCCCTTCCGGCCGTAGCTGCCGTCGTCGGTCATGACGACGGTGTCGTCGGCGACCGATTCCATCTCGCGCTCGAGGATGACCAGATCCTTCGTGCGGGCGCCGATGATGCCCGAGACGTGCCCTCCGGCCGCCTTCACCCCGGCCGCAATCGGATAGACGACGGCCGTGCCGATGCCGCCGCCGACGCAGCAGATGCTGGCGCCCGGGCGGATGCGCGTCGGCTGCCCGAGGGGGCCCGCCACGTCGAGAAGGCTGTCGCCCGGCTCGAGCGAGTTGAGCTGGCTCGTGCTCTTCCCGACCGCCTGGACGACGAGCGAAATCGCGCCGCGGCCGGGATCGGCGTCGGCAATCGTCAGCGGGATCCGCTCCCCGGTCTCGCCGATGCGGACGATGACGAACTGGCCGGGACGGCGCTTGCGCGCGATGACCGGTGCGTCGATCCAGAGGCGCGCGACGTCCGGCGCCAGGAGCTCCTTGCTCAGGATTGTGTGCATGGTGGCGTCTCTCGGAGCGTGAGGTGCCGGCAGGCGTCCCGGCTGACGAGCTGATGCCAGCGCTCCTCGACGCTCTGCCGGGCGGAGGCGAGCGCGACAGGGTCGTCGAGCAGGTGGCGGAAACGGGCCTGGCCGCGCAGGTAGTCTTCGAGGGCTGCCGGCGCGGGATTGACCGTCACGCGCCACGTCCGCCCGTCCTCCACCTCGAACAACGGGAAGACGCGCGCACCGACCGCGAGGCGCGCGTACTCGATGGCGCGCTCCGAGGGGATCTTCCAGCCGGGGGGACACGGCGCCAGCAGGTGCAGGACGCGCGTGCCGCGGACCGCAGCGGCCTTCCGGACCTTCGCGATGAGATCGTCGGGGTAGGCGACGGTCGCCGTGGCCGCGTACGGAACGCCGTGCGCGGCCATGATGCCGATGAGATCCTTCTTCGGGCGGTCCTTGACGCGGGCCGAGGGGGTGGTCGTCGTCCAGGCGCCCAGGGGCGTCGCCGAGCTGCGCTGCACGCCCGTGTTCATGTACGCCTCGTTGTCATAGCAGACGTACAGGATGTTCTCGTTGCGTTCGGCCGCCGCCGACAAGGCCTGGATCCCGATGTCGAAGGTGCCGCCGTCCCCCGCCCAGGCGCACACCGTCGTGCCGGCGTCGCCCTTCAGGTCGAGCGCCGCGCGGACGCCCGACGCCGCCGCGGCGGCCGACGCGAACGGCGTGTGCATGACCGGGACGCCCGCTGCGCTGTACGGCGCGGGACCGTCGATGACCGACCAGCAGCAGGCGGGCACGACGAGCACCGTCTGGCGCCCGAGGGCCTTGAGCACGAGGCGCATCGACAGGGTGCCGCCGCAGCCGCCGCACCCCAGATGCCCCGGCGTCATGATCTCGTCTGACGGAATGACGTAGTTGACCTCGGTCATGGGTTCCGCGCGGCCGAAGCCGCGCGCTCCTCTCGGCTCCCGCACTCCTGTTTCATCCCTTGAGTCCGACCCATAGCGTCTCGGGCTCGGCCCGCTCGCGCGCCGCGGCATACGCGATGACGTCGTCGAGCGTGTCGGGCGTGATGTCGCGCCCGCCGAGTCCGGCGACGAACGAGAACACCTCGGGACCGGGGCGCCCGCACAGCGCCGAGCGGATTTCGGACGCCATGATGCCGCCGTGCCCGAACGAGATGTTGCGATCGACGACGGCAACCCGGCGCGCGGGCGCCAGGGCGTCGCGCACCGCGTCGAAGGGAAACGGCCGGAACAGGTGGATCTTGACCAGGCCGACCCGCTCGCCGGCCGCGCGCCGGCCGTCGACGACGGCGCGGGCCGTCCCGGCGACCGTGCCCGATGCGACGAGGACGACGTCCGCGTTCTCGGTGCGGTACGACTCGACGAGGGGATGCGTCCGGCCGAACCGCTCGGCAAACGCGCGGTCGACGTCCCGCGCCACCGACTCGGAGCGCCGCATGGACTCTTCGATCCGCGCCCGCAGCTCCATGTAGCCGTCGGCCGCGGCCAACCCGCCGAAGGCGTGCGGCTCGGCCGGCGACAGCACGAAGGGCGGATGGAACGCCGGCAGGAAGGCGTCGACGTCGTCCTGATCGGGAATCGACACCGGCTCGCTGGTGTGCGACAGGAAGAAGGCATCCAGGCAGACCATCGCCGGCAGCAGAACGGTCTCGGCGACGCGAAACGCCTGAATGATCGTGTCGAGGACTTCCTGGTTGTTCTCGCAGTAGTACTGAATCCACCCGGTATCGCGCTGCGACAGGCTGTCGTTCTGATCCGCGAAGATGTTCCACGGCGCGCCGACCGCCCGGTTGACGTTGGCGAGCACGATCGGCAGGCGCGCCCCGGCGCACCAGTGCAGCATCTCGTGCATGTACAGCAGGCCGTGGGAGGAGGTGGCGGTGAACGCCCGCAGCCCGGTCTGGGACGCGCCCGCGCACGTGGCGAGCGCGGAATGCTCCGACTCCACGGCGACGAAGCGCGCATCCAGCTGCCCGGTGGCGCACAGATCGGCGAGGAGCTCGACGACGCCGGACGAGGGCGTGATCGGATAGGCCGCGATGACCCTGGCGCGGCTGCGCTGGACGGCCCAGGAGACGGCGTGGGTGCCTTCGATGATTCGCGTCGTCATCGCGGGCCTCCCTCGGCCTGCGCCTCGCGATCCCAGGTCAGTGCCCCGCGCGGACATTCCGCCACGCAGATGCCGCAGCCCTTGCAGTGATCGAGATCGATCACATAGCTGCCGGTCGCGCGATCCGGCACGACCGCGGCGTCGGGACAGAAGACGTAGCAGTTGTCGCACGCCGTGCACTCGCCGCAGGTGAAGCACCGGCGCGCCTCGGCTGCCGCGGCGTCCCAGCCGATGCCGCCGACCGCCTCGGCGAAGCCCCGGGCCGAGCCCGACAGCGCGGAAATCTCGACGCGCGGCCGGCGCGGGAAGTAGAACAGGTTGACCGCGTCGCGCCCGACACGCTCGGCCAGGCGCTCCTCGACGATGTCGCGTCCCTGCAGGTGCGCGTCGATGGCGGTCGCGGCCCGGCGGCCGGAGCCGATGGCGTCGGCGACCGTGCCGGCGCCCGTCGCGGCGTCGCCCCCGGCGAACACCGATCGCCGGCGCGTGCGCCCCCATTCGTCGGCGCGCAGCCGCCCGTGCATCGCCGCGGCCAGGCCGTGCAGGGTCTCCACCTCCACGTCCTCGCCGATCGCCGTGAACACGCGCGCGGCCGCGACGGTCGTCGTCGCGCCGTGGATCGGTTCGGGTTGCGCGCGCCCGGAAGCGTCCGGTGCGCCGGCGCGCATCCGCTGCAGCTCGACCCGTTCCACGCGGCCGTGGCGCGCGAGGAAGCGAAGCGGCGCGGCCCAGAAGACGAACCGCACGCCCTCGCGCTCGGCCTGCGCCACTTCGTCCGGGTGCGCCGGCATGTGCTCCCGGCCGCGGCGGTAGACGACGGTCGGCTCCCCTCCCAGTCTCAGCGCCACCCGCGCCGTGTCGATGGCGGTGTTGCCGCCGCCAATCACCACGACCGGGCCGGACAGGGGGCGCTCGGCCCCTCCGTTGACCTCGCGCAGGAGAGCGAGCCCCGGCTCGACGCCGATCACCGTGTCGCCGGCGATATGGGTGTGCCTCGAGCGCTGTGCGCCGACGGCGACGAACAGCGCGGCGAACGCCGACATGTCCGGTGCGCCGGGCGCCGCTCCGACGCGGACGCCGCCGACGAACGTGATCCCCATGTGCGCGAGCAGATCGAGCTCGGCGTCGAGCGCCGGGCGCGGCAGCCGGTAGGCCGGGATGCCGTAACGCAGCATCCCGCCCGGTCGCGTCTGCTCGTCGAAGACGGTGACCGTGTAGCCGTGCCGCGCCAGATGGTACGCGCAGCTCAATCCGGCCGGGCCCGCCCCGACCACGCCCACGCGCAGCATCTGCGGCACGGCGTCCACCGTGAACGGCAGCCGGCGGCGGAGCGCTTCGTCGGCGATCGCCCGCTCGACTGCGTGAATCGCCACGGCGCCGTCGAGCGCCTCGCGGTTGCAGCCGAGCTCGCACGGGTGATAGCACACGCGGCCGCAGATGCCCGGGAACGGGTTCGTCCGGCGGATCGTCTGCCAGGCGACCTCCGCGTCACCGGCCGCCGCCGCCGTCAGGAAGGCGCGGACGTCGGTGCCTGCGGGGCAGTCGGCATTGCACGGCGAGGGGCGGGTCACCCGCGTGGGCCGGAACGTACGCCAGTTGCCGGTCTTGAGCTCGCGGGCGCTGCGCAGCGAGACGGCCATCGGCGTGCCGGCCGGCGCCGCACCGAGCGCCCTGATGTCGGTGGCCATCACTCGACTCCCGCTGCGACAGGCCCCGTTTGGGCGAGGGCGGCGTAGGCGTCGCGGGCGGCGGCCCCGTTGGCGTCCGGCTTCACGGGCACAAGGTCGGGGATCACCGCCAGCAGGCTGGCGAGCGACACGAGCCGCGTCCGGGCCGCGAAGGCGCCGACCATTGCCGTGTTGACGATGGGATTGGATCGGCTGCCCAGGCCATGCCCCAGCGCGATGCCCGTCGCGTCGCAGGTCGCGACCGAGAAACCGTCGGCAAACCCGAGCGACTCGGCCGGACGGGTCGTGTTCACCAGAATCCCGCCGCCCGGCTTCAAGCCGGCCGTGACGTCGATGGTGGCAACCAGCAGCGGGTCGAGAACCAGGACGAAGTCCGGATCATAGACGTGCGAGTGCACGACGATAGGTCGATGGTCGGCGCGCAGGAAGGCGGCGACCGGCGCTCCCGAGCGTTCGGCGCCGAACGAGGGGAATGCCTGGACCTGCCAGCCTTCGCGGAAGAGCGCCGCCGCCAGGAGCTTCGAGGCGATGACGGCTCCCTGCCCGCCGCGGCCGTGGCACCGGATTGCCAGCATTCGGTTCCTGTACACAGGGACCCACGTGCCGGGAATCCGGCATTTCAGGTGCCCTTTACGTCGTGACAGGAAGATTCGTACCATGTGCGCCGGCCCGGGCAAGTCGGACGACCATTGTCCTTGATGCCGCTCGAGGCCGAGCGACACACGTCAGTGCGGCCAGGCGGGGCGGGGATGGGCCGCACGCGCCACGGCGAGGCCGAGAGTCTACGCTCGAGGCCGAACGACACACGTCAGTTCGGCCAGGCGCGTGGGGGTGGGGCCCCACGCGCAATAAGAAAGGATCATCACCATGATCGGATCGCGCAGCGTTCGCCTCGTGCCGGCCGTGCTGTGCGCGCTGGCGTGTCTCTCGCTGACAGCCGCGCAGACGCCGGCGCCCGCGGCCGTGCCCATCCGCGTTGCGGGGCTGCAGCAGCCGGTCGAGATCCTGCGCGACCGGTGGGGCATCAACCACATCTACGCGAAAGACGAGCACGACCTGTTCTTCGCGCAGGGCTACGCCGCCGCGCGCGATCGCCTCTTTCAGTTCGAGATCTGGCGGCGGCAGGCCACCGGCACGGTCGCCGAGATCCTCGGTCGCCGCGAGCTGAAGCGCGACATCGGGACGCGACTGCACATGTACCGTGGCGACCTCGACGCGGAGCTGAACTGGTATCACCCGCACGGGAAAGCCATCGTCGAGGCGTATGTCGAGGGCGTCAACGCGTCGATTGCCGAGGCGATGAAGAACCCGGGTGCGCTGCCACTGGAGTTCAAGATGCTCGGCATCACGCCGAAGCCGTGGACCGCCGCGGTCGTCATCTCGCGCCACAACGGGCTGCTGGCCAACATCGGGCAGGAGGTCAAGATGGCCCAGGCCGTCAGGGTGCTGGGCGCCGACGGCGTGAAGGCGCTGTCGTACTTCCAGGGCGGCGACCCGATGCTCAAGCCTGACCCGGCCGTCGATTTGTCCCTCATCGACGACCACGTCCTGGAGCTGTACGAGGCGTTCCGGCAGCCGATCCGCTTCGCGCCCGACGAAATCGCGCCGGCGTACCGGCGTGCGGCGTCCGAGTCGGGCGATCTGGCGTTCGCGGCGACCGGTGAGCCGCCCGACGAGCAGCCCAAGCCCGAGGACATCGGCAGCAACAACTGGGTCGTGAGCGGCGCGCTGACCGCCAGCGGGTTTCCGATGATGATGAACGACCCGCACAGGGTCCAGGGCGCGCCGTCGCTGCGCTATTGGGTGCATCTGGTCGCGCCCGGGTGGGACGTGATCGGCGCGGGAGAGCCGGTGCTGCCGGGCGTGTCGATCGGCCACAACGAGTTCGGCGCGTGGGGCCTGACGGTTTTCGGCAGCGACAGCGAGGACCTCTACGTCTACGACACGAATCCGGCCAACCCCAATCAGTACAAGTATCGCGGCGTTTGGGAGGACATGCGGGTCGTCAAGGACACGATCCCGGTGAAAGGGGAGTCCCCGGCCGAGGTCGAGCTGAAGTACACGCGGCACGGTCCGGTGCTCGCCGAGGACGCCGCGCACCACAAGGCGTACGCGCTGCATGCGGCGTGGATGGACATCGGGTCGGCGCCGTACCTGGCCAGCCTGCGCATGGACCAGGCCGGCTCATGGGAGGAGTTCCGCGAGGCCTGCAGCTACAGCCGGATCCCGTCGGAGAACATGGTGTGGGCCGACAGGCAGGGCAACATCGGGTACCAGGCCGTCGGCGTCGCGCCGCTGCGCCCGAACTGGTCGGGGCTCGTGCCCGTGCCGGGCGACGGCCGCTACGAATGGGCCGGCTACCTGCCGATCAAGGCGCTGCCGCACGCGCTGAACCCGGCGAAGGGCTACATCGCCACGGCCAACAACTATCTCTTTCCGCCGGGCTACGCGTATCCCGAGGCGGTCCACTACACCTGGGCCGATCCGTACCGCGCGTCGCGGATCGGCGCCGTACTCGGGTCGGGGGGGCCGCACAACGTCGCGGACATGATCCGGCTGCAGAACGACGTGACGTCGATTCCGGCCCGCAGCCTGGTGCCCCTGCTGCGCGACCTGCCGATCGAGGACGCGGCGACGGCGAAGGCACGCGACCGGCTCGTGCACTGGAACGGCGTGCTCGACCCCGACTCGGTGCCGGCGGGCATCTACGAGATGTGGATGCGGCGGCTGATGCCGAACCTGCACGACCTGCTCGTGCCGAAGGCGGCCCGCCCGTTCATCACGAGCCTCAGCCTCAAGAAGTCGATCGACTGGCTGAATGCGCCCGACGGCCGCTTCGGCGCCGACCCGCTCGCGGGCCGAAACGATCTCCTGGTCCGGAGCCTCACGGAGGCGGTCGCGGCGCTGACCAAGAAGCTCGGGGCCGACACGGGCCGCTGGCAGTGGGGCCAGGACGGGTACCACCATGCGCTCATCCGACACCCGCTTGGCGAGGCCGTGAACGGCGAATCGCGCGCCCGCCTCGACGTCGGCCCGTACCCGCGCGGCGGCGACAGCTACACCGTGAACGCGACCGGCGGCGGCGACAACCAGCTCTCGGGCGGGTCGATGAAGATCATCGCCGACACCGAGGACTGGGACAATTCGCTCGGCCTGAACAATCCCGGCCAGTCAGGCGACCCGGCGAGTTCGCACTACCGCGATCTGTTCGAACTGTGGGCGCGCGGCAAATACTTCCCGATCTTCTTCAGCCGCTCGAAGGTCGAGTCGGTGGCGGAGAGCCGGTCGATGCTGCAGCCGTGAACCCTACTGGCCTTCATCCGCCGACGGGCCGTAGATCGCCGGGACGGGGATGTCGTTGAGGCGCAGGTAGACGCTCAGCTGTCCGCGGTGGTGGATCATGTGGTTCATGACGAAGGCGCGGAACGCCGCGACGCGCGGCATGGAGAAGACTTCCTGGGCGCCGCGCTTCAGCGTCCACCGCGCCGTCCATTCGGCGTCGGTCTTATCCATGGCGGCGCGCGCCTCGGTCGTCGTCTCGTCGAAGTGCCCGAGGATTTCGGCCCGCGATGCGTACGCGGTGAGCGGCGACGGCGCGGCCTCGAGATCGAACGCCGTGGTGTTCAGCACGGCGCCGGCCCAATGGGGAAGGTTCGAGAGGTGCGTCGCGAGTCCGCCGATCGACATGGATCGCACGTGCGGCTTCCAGTCCAGCCTGTCGTCAGGCAGCCGCTCGAGGAGCCTGCGGGTGCTGCCCATTTCGTGATCGAACTCCGCGAGGAAGGTGTCCTTGATCGGCATGTGCCGTAGTGTAGCGCGGCTCGCTGCCTGCGCCGCCCTCCTGGGCGGCGCGGCCGCATGCCGCCGTCCGCCGCCACCCGCCGACCGGGCCGTACGCCCGAGCCTGCCGCCGGTGGCGGGCTCGCTCGAAGTCGACGGCCTCGACGCTCCGGTCCGCGTCGTCCGCGACCGCTGGGGCGTGCCGCACATCGACGCGCAGAACGAGCACGACCTGTTCTTCGCACAGGGCTTCGTGCAGGCCGAGGATCGATTGTTCCAGATGGATCTCTGGCGCCGATCGGTGCAGGGCCGAGTCTCCGAGGTGCTCGGCGCGAACTTCATCGAGCGCGACGCGATGACGCGGCGCGTGCAGTTCAGCGGCGAAGCCTCGGCCGACTGGGCTGCGATGGCGCCGGGCACCAAGGCCATCGCGGACGCCTTCGTGGCCGGCGTCAACACCTGGGTGGCGCGTGCGCGCGCGCAGCCACCCGAGGCCTTCACGCTGGCCGGATGGGCGCCCGAGGCGTGGCGGGCCGAGGATCTGCTCAACCGCACCGACGCGTTCCTCGCCTCCGGTGACGCCATCGCCGAGGTGCTCCGCGCGCGCATCGTCGCCGCACTGGGCGCCGGCCGCGCCTCCGCGCTCCTGCCGGGGATCGCCCGTCCGGCGGGCCTCGATGCGTCGGAGGTCAGCTACGTCGTCGCCGATGCCCTGCGGTCCGTCGGCACGCAGCCGTTCTTCGCCGGCCTTGCGGCTCCCGTTCCGCCGGATCGCCCTCGCGCGGGCGCCTCCGGAGGGAGCAACGCGTGGACAATCGCCGGGTCGCGGACCGCCACCGGCGCGGCCGTGCTCGCGAGCGATCCGCATCGCGCATTCAGCCATCCGTCGCCCTTCTACCTGGTCCACCTGCACGCGCCCGGATGGGACGTCGCCGGCGCCGCCGTTCCGTGGCTGCCGGGCGTCGTCATGGGGCACAATACCCGGATCGCCTGGGGCTTCGCGAGCCTCGATGCGGACGTCGAGGATCTGTTCGTCGAGCGCACGAACCCGGAGCATCCCCGGCAGGTCGAGGCGGGCGAGCGGTGGACCGACCTGGTCGCGGATCGTGCGCCGCTTCGCGTCCGTGGGCGCGCCAAGCCGATCGAGTTCGTGCGGGAGACGACGCCGAACGGCGTCATCATCGCGAGCGATCGGGCACGCCATCTCGCGTTCGCCCTCAAGTGGATTGGATTCGAGCCGGGAACCGCGCCCATGCTCGGCGCGCTGGCGGTCGATCGCGCGCAGGATTGGCGCGAGTTCCAGCGCGCGCTCGCCTGGTGGAAAGCGCCGGCCGTGACGTTCGTCTATGCCGACCGCGACGGCGTGATCGCCTCGCACGCTGCCGGGCTCGTGCCGCTCCGGCGGGGTTGGACGGGCAGCCTTCCCGCGCCGGGCTGGACCGGCGCGTTCGGCTGGCGCGGCTGGCGGTCGCTCGATTCGCTGCCGCACGACCTCAATCCGCGCGACGGCTACCTGGTTGACGCCAACGGCAACGAGGCCAGAACGGCGCGGATTCGCGAGGTAATCAGGCCGGCCGGCGCATTCGGCGCGCGGGCTTCGGTCGGTCTCCAGCACGACGTGCACGCGTGGGCGGCCGACCGTCTCGTGCCGCTGCTGGCGCGCGTGCCCGGAGACGATCCGGCCGTCGAGGACGCCCGGCGCCGTCTGCTGGCGTGGAACCGCGAAGTGACCACCGACTCCGCCGAGTCGACGCTCTTCGTGCTGTGGGAGCAGGCGCTCCAGGAGAGCAGCGCGGAGCGCACGCTGGATCCGTCACTTGCGCGAGCCTTCGTCACCGACGGTCTGGCGCCGATCCCGGACGCCAGGACCCTGACGGATTAGCTGCTGCGCTCGGCACTTGCCTCGGCGGTGGCGTCGCTCGGGAAGCTCGCCGACGCACGATGGGGGCGGGCGCACGCGCTCACCTTTCACCACCCCCTTGCCGTCGACGCCGCCGCGCGGCGCGACCTCGATGTCGGCCCATTCCAGGTGCCCGGATACGCCGAGACGGTGATGGCGACGAGCGGCCCCGCGCTCTCGGCCGCACGCGGGCCGTCGTTCCGCCAGGTCGTCGATCTGTCGGATTGGGACCGTGCTCTGGTGTCGAACGCGCCCGGTCAGTCAGAGTCGCCGGCCAGCCCGCATTTCGCCGATCTGGCCGGAGACTGGGCGGCGGGACAGATGTTTCCTCTTCCGTTCAGCGACACGGCGGTCGGTGCAAGCGCGGGGGCGACGCTGCAGCTCGTGCCGAGACGGTCGTCGCGCTGACCGGCGCGGGAGGGGGAGAGGCGCGCCACAAGGCGCGCCTCTTACGGGCGGGCGGGATGTCAGTGGAGCGTCGGGCCCCACACCGCTTTCGCCTGGCGCCAGTCATCTTCCACGATGGTCCACAGGTTCTGATCGAGCAGCGTGCCGTCCTTCGAGAAGGACTGACGGAGCACGGCCTCCCGGACCGCGCCGATCTTGGCGAGCGCGCTGTTGCCGCGGCCGTTCCTGACCGCCGCGCGGGCTTCCAGCCGATGCGCGCCGATTTCCCCGAAGGCAAAGTCGACCACGAGTCTGGCTCCTTCCGCGAACAGCCCCGTTCCCCAGTATGGCGAGCCCAGGGCGAATCCCCATTCCGCCGTGACGAAACCCAGCTCGATCTGCCGGATCTGAAACAGTCCCACCGCCTCGTCGCACCCGCCGGGAACGACCGCGAAGCACGCGTAGGTGCCGGCCGCGCGCTGCAGGTGGGTCCAGACGATGAACCGCTCGAACCCCTCGACGTCGTCAGGCGGCGGCGAAATGAAGCGCCTGACTTCCTCGGCCGTCAGCAGCGCGCACAACGATGCCGCGTCAGATTTCCGCAGTTCCCGCAGCGTCACGCCCCTCCCGCGGAGCGTCGGCAACTGCCGGCGCCAGTCGGTCTCGGTGACGCTCGTCGGCTGCACGACCGACACGTCGACCCTGGCCAGGCGATCGACGTAGGGCATCCTCTCCACTAGAAGCCTCCCCGGCCGCGCGTCCGATGGGCGCGGTGGATGTCGGGGAGGGCGCCCTTGATCACGAGGTTGCCCCAGGCGACGCTGTTACCCCAGACGATGTTGTCGCCGGTGTTGCCCCAGACGATGTTGTCGCCGTAGAGGTTCCCCCAGACGATGTTGTCGCCGGCCAAATTGCCCCAGACGATGTTGTCGCTGGCGGCGTTGCCCCAGACGATATTGTCGCCGTCGGTCATCCCGATGAGAACGTTGCCCCAGACGATGTTGTTGCCCCACACGACGTTGTCGTCGAACCGGTTGCCCCAGACGATGTTGTCGGCCGCGTCGCGGGTGTTGCCCCAGACGATGTTGTTGCCCCAGACGATGTTGTCGCCGCTGTCGTAGGCATTGCCCCAGACGATGTTGTCACCCGCGACATTGCCCCAGACGATGTTGTCGTCGCCGGTGCCGGCGCCCCAGACGATGTTGAGAGCCCAGGCCGGGCGGTCTTCGGTCAGGAGGTCGTCCCCGCGGGCGACCTGATTGCCCCAGACGATGTTCTGGGCCCATCGCATCGGCTCGCCACCGATCTCGGTAACAGGCGGCACGGCGGTCGTGAGCCAGCCCATGCCGACCGGCGCGGTCGTGTTGATTGCGCGCGCGAGCGTCAAGGCGCCGACGCCGTTGACGGCCCCCGCGCCTTGGGTGAGCGCGTCGTAGAGATTGCCGGCGGCGTCTTCGACCGGTACCGCGCTGAATTCGACGACGGCCTTGAGCGCGTTCGGCGTCAGGCCGTGATTGGCCCTCAGCAGCAGCGCCGACATGCCGCTTGCGACGCCGGCGGCCATGCTCGTGCCGCTGAGCCGCATGTAGTTGCCCGAGCCGGCGCGCTGCTCGCTCAGCTTGCGCAGAGCGCTGCCCGGCGCAGCCACCGACAGGAGGGCGTCGCCGGGAACCGCGAGATCGGGCTTCGCGAAGCCGTCGTACCACGTCGGCCCGCGCGAGCTGTAGTCGGCGATGCGATCGTCGAGCCGGGACACGGTGTCGAACGTCCGGAGCGAGGCGACCGTCAGCGCTGACGGCGCGTTGCCTGGCGACGTGAGCCCGGCATACCCCGCCTTGCCCGTCGCGGGGTTGACTCCGAAATTGCCGGCCGACGCGACGACGACGATGCCGGCGCGCACGGCGCGTTCGACCGCCTGGACCAGCGGATCAGTCGCCGCCGCCTCGAAGATCGGGTGGCCGAGCGACAGGTTGATGATGTCGATGCCGAGCGCGGCCTTGTATCGGGTCGCGAACTCGACGGCGCGCAGCACGTCGCTCGTCCGGCCCAAACCGTCCTTGTCGAGGACGCGGAGGCCGATGAGGCGCGCAGTCGGCGCGACACCGACGTACTTGCCTGCAATCAGCCCGGCGACGTGAGTGCCGTGTCCGTAGGGATCGATCGGCTTCGACTCACCGATGAAGCCGCGGCGCGCGGTGAAGTCGTAGAAATGCGTGATGCGCTTACCGAAGTCCGGTCCGGCGGCGATGCCCGAGTCGATGACGGCGACGCCGACGCTGGCTGCACCCCCCGTGTCGGCCGTTGCCTCGACGATCGAGCCGTCGTTGCTCTGGCGATCCGCCTTGATGCCGAGGGTCGCGAAGAGCGGCTCCTGGACCGCCGAGGCCGCCCGGCCTTCGTGCACCAGGGGCTCGCTGCGCCGTTCTTTCTCGCGACCGATCCCGCGCGCCCCCCCTTCCGCGCGCCGCCACGCGGTCCCATCGCCGGTCACCGGTGCATCGGACGAAATCGACAGGACGGACGCCGACGCGTTCAGGGCGGCAAGGTCGGCGCAGTGCAGTTCGACACTGAGCGCATCGATCGACTCGTGCTCCGACTCGACGCGATCGCCGTGAGCCGTCAGCGTGTGGCGAAGCAGGGAACGATAGCCGGGAACGGTGCGGATGATGACGTGCTGCGTCGTGCATCCCGCCGCAATGGCGCGGGAGAGATTCTCGTCGAACTTGACGGGTGTTTGTCCGAGCCCGGGGGCGGCGGCACCGACGACGATCAGGAGAGATCCGATGAAGACACGAAGCGACATGGCAGGACAATGAGCAATTCTATGACCATTGCCGACATGTGCCCGATTCTGGCCTGTAAGCTACTTTACTTCCAGCAGCTTATCAGGCGAACCAGGCTGGCGGTGCTCCCGGCGCTGATTGTGCCGATTTCGGCCACAGGCGGGGCGGAGCTGAAGGTGGAAATGAGCGAAAAGCCTTTGCGAACAGGGCGACGGGTCAGACGTGTCTCGTTGTCGACCACAGGTGTCGAAACGAACCAGTGTTAGGTCACCTGACCTTGTGGCAGTGATAGCAGCCGAAGGCGCGTTTGGATCGGTTGTAGTCGTAAGGCCGGGTGAAATCGTAGGAGGGCCGCCCCAGCAGCCTCGCCATCCCGGGAAGCACGATATCGCGCATGTAGGTCGCGCGCTGCTGCTTGGCTGGATCGGCCGCGTAGCCGTAGATCGCATTGCGCATCTGCGCGTCCATGCCGGCGCTGTATCGCTCCCAGCCTCGCGCACGGACGGCCGGCTCGGGCAGGGCGGCGACGGCCGGCATCTGCCAGTCGCGCGATTGCGGCTGACGCCCGTGGCACGTCTCGCACGAGACGCGGTCGGCGCCTCCGACGATCGGCGCGAGCGTAAGGCGCGCCCACGGCATGACCTTCTCACGCATCATCCTGACGATCGCGTCGCGATCGCGCTTCACGCCGCCGGGGTAGATCGCATCGTCGGCGGCGTAGGCGACGGGGGGTGGCCGGTGGTGGAGCAGCACGGCGGCGCCGACAGCCGCCAGCAGCATGACGGCCGCGGCGGCCAGCGGCTCGGTGCCGACGCCCGTCTCAATCCGCGGCGTCCATTCGAGAGCGGCCCGCGCGGAGTCCGAATCCATCACGGCGAGCGGATCTCCCGCAAGAATCTCGATCAGTGCGGCGAGGTGCCCGCCCCGGCGGATACCGTGCAAGACGAGGGGCGGTCGACGGGCCGTGCGTGCGTGGACGATCAGGGTCGACCTGCGGGCTATCCGGTCGATGGGGCGCTGCACGTGCTCGACCTCGCCGATGTCATGCAGCACGATCTCGTCGGCGCCGCTCCGACGGACGACAACGAGCCTGAGATCGGTCAGGCAGTAGCGGAGGTCGCGCCGTCCCGACCCGAGCTTCGCCGCGATTCCCGGACGACCGCTCCAGATCAGGCGCTCCCAGGGCAGCGGAACGTCCACGGCACTCCCGTCAGGGCTTGCTGAAGTCGACCTTGGGCACCTGCTTGGCTTCGGGTGCCGCCTGGAAGAACGGGTACTCCTTGAACCCGAACATCTTCGCGGTGAGGTTGCCCGGGAACCGGCGTCGTGCGGTGTTGTACTCCTGAACACGCTCGTTGTAGCGCATCCGCTCGACGGCAATCCGGTTCTCGGTGCCCGACAGCTCGTCCATGAGCCGGTTGAACTGCTCGTTCGCCTTGAGCTGGGGATAGTTTTCCGCGATGGCGAGCAGGCGGCCGAGCGCGCTGGTCTGTCGATTCGCCGCGGCGATGGTGTCCTCGGGCGATTTGGCCGCAAGAAGCTGCGCCCGGGCATCCGCGATGTCCTTGTATACGCCCTCCTCGTGTGCCGCGTAGCCTTTGACGGTGGCCACGAGGTTGGGAATCAGGTCGTTGCGGCGCTGGAGCTGGTTCTCCACCTGCGCCCACTGCGCCTTGATAGCCACCTCCTGGTCCACGAACCGGTTGTACGAGCAGCCGGACAGCGGCAGGGCGACCAGTGCGAGCAAGGCGATGCGCGTCGCCGCTCGGCGTGTCATTCGCATGTGTTCCTTCCTCTACCTGAGAATATGAGAATCCCGTTCCGGCTACCAGCTTCCGCCGGCCCCGCCGCCGCCACTGCGTCCGCCGCCAAATCCGCCGAATCCGCCACCGAAGCCACCCCCGCCACCTCCAAATCCGCCTCCTGTCCAGCCACCCCCGAAGGGACCGACGCCGCTCGACCAGCCGCTCCAGCCACCGCGTCCCCATCGCCGGACGCCCGCGCCCGGACCGCCCCCCAGTCGCGACAACACGAGGATCGCGATGAAGACGGCGATGACGACGCCGAGCGGAAGCGGGGTATCACCCGATTGCGGCGCCGATCGCGGCACGGCCTCGAGGGTCACTCCGCGCCCCTCGGCAATGCGGCCGACGATACGCTCCGCGCCGGCACGGAGGCCGGCGCCGTAATTGCCGTTCCGGAATTCGGGGATCATCACGTCGCGGATCGTCTCGCCCGAAAACCCGTCCGTGATCCACTGTTCCAGCGTGTATCCGACCTCGATCGAGGCTCGACGCTCGTTGACCGCGACCACGATCAGCAGCCCGTTGTCCTTGCCTTTGTCGCCGATGCCTCGCCCGTGGTTCTCGAACAGCTTGTTCGCGTACTCCCTGATGTCGCCGTAGGGCTGGATGTTCTGCACGGTGGCGACGACGACAACGTCACCGCTGGCGGCCTGGAGGGCCCGACTGAGCCGATCGAGAGCGGCAGCATTGGCCGGGTCGATGACATGGGCGAAGTCGTTCACCGGCCGGGTCAGCGCGGGCAGAGTCTCGTCGGGAGCGGCCGCGGCGGTCGCGGGCGCCAATCCGGCAAGGAGCGCGGCCGAGCACAGGGCAGCGCCGAGGACACGCTTCACGGCTCGCTCCACTGATCCACGTACGAGACGAGGCGCTCCACGGCGGCCAGATACGGCGGAAAGAGCCGCTCGGCGTCCGCAGACGACACCTCGGCGACGCCGGCCAGCGCCACCACCTCCGCCATCGTGTCGTTCTCGAGGCCGATCGTGCGGGCGAGGTGTCGCGCGGCGCTTGCCGCATCGGCCGCCGGACGACCCAGCAGCCGGTCGACGCTCTGCACGAGGGCGGCGAAGGGCGCGGCCGACTGCCCCACGAGCAGGGCCAGGGCATCGGCCCGGCCGCGCGTCTCGACGTATCCTTCACGCAGGTGCAGGAGATGGCTCCGAGCCTGGACCTCGCACGCCCGCCTGACGTCGGCAGGATCGACGCCGGCGCCGTCGAAGGGGCTCCGACCGGCGACCAGCGTGTGGTCGGCGGCGATGGCACCGAACTCGAGAGGGAACGCGTCCAGCGACCGTTCGAACTCCGACGCGGCGAGCAGCAGCGGCGTCGCGAGCCCCCTGTCGTGCCAGCGCCCGGCCTGACCGGCGCACGCGCGCAGATCGCCTGGACCGAGCGTGTCGACGACGACCAGGGTGTGGAGAGGGATGGCCTGCGGGGCGTGCGGCGATCCCTGGTGTGCCGGCGCGGCGGTTCCCAGTCCGTAGACCGCCAGGGACTGCAGCCGTGCGCCGAAGATCCCGCGGAGCTCGCGCTCGAGCGCGCGGACCGCGTCGGGAATGTGCGACATCCCGCTATTGTACGACTCCGGCGCGCGCGGTCGGCTCCCGGCGCCCCACCACGCCGGCCGCATCCACAGTAAGCTATCGCCTATGCGCCTCCGGGAGCTGAATCTCGGTTGCTTCGGCGGCGGGACCGGTCTGCCAAGCCTGCTGGGCGGGCTCAAGACCAATCCCTGGCTCCACGTCAACGCCGTGGTGACCATGTTCGACAGCGGCGGCAGCTCCGGTCAGCTGCGCGACGAGCTCGGCGTGCTGCCGCCGGGCGACATCCTCAAGTGCGCGCTCGCGCTCGCGCGCAACGCCAGGGAGGCGCGCCGCGTGCTGCTGGCGCGGCTGCCGACGCTCGAGCACGCGCGGCTCGGCGGCCATACCGGCGGGAACCTGCTGCTCTCGATGATGCAGCGCTACAGCGGCGACTTCCTCGATGCCATCGATGGCATGCGCGCGCTGCTCGGATGCCACGGCCGCGTCTGGCCGGTCAGCGTGCAGCAGGCGTCGGTCTGTGCCGAGTACGGCGACGGCTCGGTGACCCGCGGCGAAGTGGAGGTGGACGCGGGGCAGTCCTCGGGACGCCTCGTCCGTCGGATCTGGCTCGAGCCGCCGGTCGCCATCCACCCGGCGGTGGCGCGGGCGATCAGCGAGTTCGACGCGGTCACCATCGGTCCGGGCAGCTTTTACACCAGCCTCATGCCGATCTTCCTCGTGCGCGGGGTGGCCGAGGCGCTCGGCGAGATGAAGGGGCCGATCATCCTCATCGCGAACCTGCTCACCGAGGGCCGCGGCATGGCCGGCTTCACGGCCGGCGACGCCGTCGCCCGCATCGAAGAGGCCATTCAGCGCCGTGTCGACGTCGTCATCGCGAACATGAAGTGGCCGTCGCCGAAAGTGCTCGGCCGCTACGAGCTCGAGCACAAGGAGCCGCTCGCCACCGGTCAGCTGCCCGATCACGTGGAGCTGGTGGGCGGAGACTTCTGGACGAGCGAGATCGCCCGGCACGACCGGCTGCGCCTCGCATACGCGGTGTGGACGGTGCTGTCGCGCCGCCTGCTCGGTGAATGAGCCGTCAGGGCTCGCGATCGTCGAACAATCCGCCGGTCACGCGCCGCCAGTCGACGGCAGGACCCACAGCGCGCCGACGAGATCGATGGCGATCGAGCGCCCGTCGGGCGACCTGGAGGCCGCCATCGACGTGCCTTCGGTCAGCGTGATCCGGATCCTGCGGGTGGAGACGGCGTCCTGCCGCGCCGCGGGCGCACCGAGCGTGGCGCCTGCCAGGACCACGGTCAGGACGACTTCTTTCGGGACCGTACGCGCTCGCGCTTCCTGGCGTTCGACCGCGACGGCGCCTGTGCGGTCTTGGCCGTCCCGCGCTTGAGCGCCGCCGCGCGCTCGATGATCTTCGCGAGCATCTGGCCGGTTTCGCCGGTCTTGGCCGGCCGATCGGACAGCCAGACGGCCGGGGCATCGGCGCCGAGGATGTCTTCGAAGTCACCGCCGCTCTTGACGCTCGTCGGGGCGAACTCGGTGATGTCCACGTCGCCCGACCAGTCGTCGCGGTGCTTGATGAGGAGCCACGACCGATTCGGATCGCCGCCGCGCGACCCGGGGTACCGGCCACCGGTCCGCACCAGGACCCACGAGCCCTTCAGCTTGTAGCCGTCGAGGGTGAACTTGAGGTCGCCCTTCCTGAGCGCGGCGTCGACGTCCTCGACCTCGGGCGTCCACGTGCCGCGATCCCACAGCATGACGATCCCGGCGCCGTAGCCTTCGGGGATGACGCCCTCGAACTCGCCGTACTCCAGCGGATGATCCTCGACGTGCATCGCCAGACGCCGTGTCTTCGGGTCGAGCGACGGCCCCTTGGGCACGGCCCACGACAGGAGCACCCCGTTGTGCTCGAGGCGGAAGTCGTAGTGGAGGTGACTCGCCAGATGCTTCTGCACGCAGAAGAAGCGTTCGCGCCCCTTCCGGCGGGCGACCTTGCCGGGCGGCTCGGGCGATTTCCTGAAGTCCCGCTTGCGCTTGTATTCGTCGAGAGGCATGGTCTGGGGCTGCTCAGCTGACGTGTCGGGCCTCAGGTTTCGGCCGCTTCCACCGCGTTGATGGTCCGCTTGACGCGGGGCATCAGCACGATGAGCAAGACGGCCGCCATCATCAGGACGCCGACGACGAGCAGAAAGAAGCGGCTGTGCGGCGTGCGCGTCCAGTAGCTGCCGAGCATGCCGGACAGGTAGCCGCCGACCGAGAGGCTGACGAACCACCCGCCCATCAGGACGCCGCGGCTGCGGGGCGGCGCGACGCGGTTCACGAGCGACAGGCCCATCGGGCTGAGGCAGACCTCGCCGAGCGCGATGACCAGATAGGCCGAGACGAGCCACCACACCGAGACGCGGCCGCCATCGCCGCCGATCGTCCCGGCGAACGCCATCATGCCGAACGCGCCGGCGACGAGCAGCACGCCGATCAGCATCTTCATCGGCGTGGACGGCTCGACGGCGCGCCGGCGCAGCCAGGCCCACACGGCCACCAGTCCGCCGGAGAAGACGATCACGCCGAGCGGCTCGACCGACTGGAAGCTCTCGGGCGGGATCTTGGTGACCGTGTTGTCGCGCGCCCAGAACGTGAGCGTGAAGCCGTTCTGGTAGAACGCCACCCAGAAGACGGCCGAGATGAGGAAGACCACCATCAGCGTCGCGATCCGCGCCCGCGCCTCGTCGCGGCTCACCGACAGGGCCTCTGGCGATCGGGCCTCCACCTTGCGCGCCGCGTCGGCGACGAGGCGGTTGAAGACGATGAAGACCCCCAGCGAGAGCAGCATCGCCACGGCGGCCGAGGCGAACGCCACGCCCCACCCGTAGCGCGCGTGGAACCAGGCGACCGACAGCGGCGAGATGAAGGCGCCGATGTTGATCCCCATGTAGAAGATGTTGAAGCCCGCGTCCCGCAGCTCCGGCCGGTCGCGATACAGGTTGCCGACAATCGTCGACACGTTCGGCTTGAGCAGGCCGCTCCCGCACGCCAGGAGCACGAGGCCCGTGTAGAAGAACGGGACCGACTCGATGCCGAGCGACAGGTGACCGAACATCATCAGGACGCCGCCCATGATCACGGCCCGGTTGAAGCCGAGCACGCGGTCGGCGAGCAGGCCGCCGATGAGCGGCATGAAGTACACGCCGCCGATGTAACCGCCGTAGATGGTGCCGATCTTGGCGGCGTCGAAGTGGAGCGCCTCGTCCATGTACAGCGTGAGGATCGCCATCATGGAGTAGAAGCTGTAGCGCTCCCACAGCTCGGTGAAGAAGAGCACGTACAGGCCCGGCGGATGCGTGGCGCGCGTCTCGGCCATGTCTCCTCGGCTGGCGGCCCCCGAGGGTCGCCCTGCGGTTCTGCCGCGGCCGGGCCCGTCGGATCATCCGCCGCGTCGGCAGAGTCTATCAGAGAGGCCGAAGCGGGCGGGCCGCGCCGGGGCCCGTCCGGCGTGCGAGGCGTCGGCCGGCCCTCGCTGTGCCAGAATGAGATCCGGTTCGAACGATGAAGGCTCTGCTGATTGCCACCTACGAGATGGGCCGACAGCCCTTCGGCCTCGCGTCGCCCGCGGCGTGGCTGCGCGACGCCGGCTGGGACGTCGTCTGTCTCGATCTGTCGCGTCAGCGCCTCGACTGGCAGGAGGCGGGCGCCGCGGAGGTCGTCGGCTTCTATCTGCCGATGCACACGGCGACGCGGCTCGCGGCTCCGGTCATCGCCGCCGTGCGGCGGGCCCGCGCCGACGCGCGCCTGTGCGCCTTCGGGCTCTATGCGGCGATCAACGGCGACTGGCTGCGGTCGCTCGGCGTCGACGCGGTGTTCGGCGGCGAGTTCGAAGCCGACCTCACCGCGTGGGCCGCGGGCGGCCAGTCGGCCGTCCCGGTGCCCGCGCGCCTGCCGCGCCTCAGGTTTCTGACGCCGGAGCGCCGGGGCCTGCCGCCGCTCGAACGCTATGCGGCGCTGCAGCTCCCCGACGGCACCCGGCGCGCCGTCGGGTACGTCGAGGCGAGTCGTGGCTGCCGCCATCTGTGCCGGCACTGTCCGGTCGTTCCGGTGTATCAGGGGCAGTTCCGGATCGTGCAGCCCGAGACGGTGCGCGCCGACATCGCCAACCAGGTAACGGCGGGCGCGAGGCACATCACCTTCGGCGATCCGGACTTCCTGAACGGCCCGGCGCACGCGATGCGCGTCGTGGCCGACCTGCACGCTTCGCATCCGACGGTCACCTACGACGTGACCGTCAAGGTGGAGCATCTGCTCCGACACGCCGATCTGCTGCCGCAGCTGCGCGAGACCGGCTGCCTGTTGGTCACCAGCGCGGTCGAGTCCATCGACGACGGCGTCCTCGCGCGACTCGACAAAGGACACACGCGTCGGGACTTCTTCGCCGCCGTCGACGCCTGCCGTGCGGCCGGCCTGACGCTGGTTCCGACCTTCGTCGCATTTCATCCGTGGACGACCCTCGAGGGCTACTGCGATCTCCTGGACATGATCGACGCGCGCGGTCTGGTGGAACACGTCGCGCCGATTCAACTCGCGATCCGGCTGCTGATTCCCCGGGGATCGCGGCTGCTCGAGCTCGACGAGGTGCGCGCGCTCGTCGGACCGTTCGACGACGACACGTTGACCTATCGCTGGGCGCACCCCGATCCGCGCGTCGACGATCTGCAGCGCGAGGTGTCGGCGCTCGTCGGCGTGCGGCTGAACGGCGACCGGCAGTGGCTCTTCGACGATATCCGCCGTCGTGCGCAGACGCGCGCGGGGCGGCCGGCCGCGGCGCCGAAGCCGGTTCGCGATCGCGCCACCATTCCGTACCTGAACGAGCCCTGGTACTGTTGAGCGGAACCGAATCCGGAGCAGGTGGCTCTGGTGTAGAGGCTGGAGGCTGGGGCAGGCTGGGGGCTGGGGGCTGGCTGGGCTGGGGGCTGGGGGCTGGGAAGAGGGTGTCGAGGGTTCTACTCCTTGCGACGACGACGGGATATCAGACGCGCGCGTTCGGGGCGGCGGCCGAGCGGCTGGGGGTGGAGCTCGTCTTCGCCACGGATCGGTGCGACGTCCTCGACGATCCGTGGAGCGACGCCGCGATCCCGATCCGGTTCCACGACGAAGCCGGATCCGTCGACGCCGTCCTCTCGGCCCATCGCGGCAACCCGCTCGACGGCGTGCTCGTGGTGGGCGACCGGCCGACCGTCATCGGCGCGCGCGTTCTCGAGCGCCTCGGCCTGCCGGGACATCCCGCCGCCGCCGTCGCGACCGCCCGCAACAAGGTGAGGTCGCGCGAGCGTTTGCGTGACGCGGGGCTGCGCGGGCCCTGGTTCTCGGTCGCGCCGCTCGACGCAGCTCCCGATGCGCTCGCCGCGTCGGTGCCATACCCGTGCGTCCTCAAGCCGCTTGCCCTGTCGGGGAGTCGCGGCGTGATGCGCGTCGACGCCGCGCCTGCGTTCCGCGCCGCGTGGGACCGGCTCTCCGCGCTCCTCGCCTCGCCCGACATCCGCGCCGAGCGCAGCGATCTTCACCGCATGATCCTCGTCGAGTCCTTCATCCCCGGGCGCGAGTTCGCCGTCGAAGGGATCCTGCACCACGGCGCCCTGCAGACGCTGGCGGTGTTCGACAAGCCGGATCCGCTCGACGGGCCGTTCTTCGAAGAGACGATCTACCTGACGCCGACCTCGTTCCCCGAATCGACCGAGCGCGCGATCGTGCGCGAGGTGACGCGCGCGGCGCTCGCGCTCGGCCTGCGGCACGGGCCGGTCCACGCCGAGTGTCGGGTCAACGCGGAAGGCGTCGTCGTCCTCGAGGTCGCGGCGCGTCCGATTGGGGGCCTCTGCGCGCGGGCGCTCCGCGTGCAGCGCGCCGAGCCCGCGCCGGGAGCGCAGGCGGGGGAGGCGACCGGCCTTCGATCGTTCGAAGAGCTGCTGCTGCGGCACGCGCTCGGGGAGTCGCCCTCGGCGTGGCGGCGGGAGCCGGCGGCGGCAGGGGTGATGATGATCCCGATTCCGCGGCGCGGCGTGCTGCGCGGCGTCGACGGCGAAGCCGAGGCGTGCGCCATCGCCGACGTCGAAGACGTGCAGATCACGGCGAAGCCGGACCAGGTGCTGGTGCCGCTGCCGGAAGGGGCCAGCTACCTCGGCTTCATCTTCGCGCGCGCGGCGGCGCCCGACCGGGTCGAGCGGGCGCTCCGCGCCGCGCACGCGTCCCTGCGCTTTGCCGTCGATCCGGAGCTGTCGGTGTTGCGATCGGGATAATCCGGTAGAATCGGGGGCATGGCTGACAGCTGCGGTCCCACCCCGCCGGCGACGCCGGTCACGAACAAGAGCGGCCGGATGGTGAAGTGCACGAAGTTCCAGAAGGAGCTGCCCGGACTCGATGAGCCGCCGTGGCCGGGTGAGCTCGGCCAGCGCATCTACGAGAACGTGTCGGCGCAGGCGTGGAAGCTCTGGGAGGATCGCATGAAGATGATCCTCAACGAGTACCGGCTGATGCCGTGGCAGAAAGAGGCGCAGGAACTCGTCGCCCGCCACATGGAGGACTTCTTCTTCGGCGAGGGTGCGGCGCTGCCCCCTGGCTACGTTCCCCAGCAGGCGAAGTGACGGGCGCTCCAGCTGAGCCGCGCAGTCATTCACTACTGCATCCAGCCCTTCTGTAGCAAACCGCTGCAACACCTCGCGTTTGCCCGAAAATTACGCGCCGTAAGTTATTCCAACAGAATGATTTACTCGGTGGTCAGAAATGTAAGCGTGGCACAGACTTTGAAAAACGATGGGGTGGGATGGAGATCCGCGGCCTGTTTGCGCGCGCGACGAACATGGGGCGTACGAGTTCGACATCCGGCCGTTCCCGGGCGGACGAGCCCTCGCCCGGTTCCGATCGAGACGACGACCGTCCGAAGGAAGCGCCTGAGACGCCTCCCGACGAGCCTCCCCCGCCGCGCGTCCAGGATCCCCCGCCCGATCCGGCCCCGCGAGGGCCATACGTCGTACGTGACGCGACCGCCGCGGGCCGCCCACGTGCAGGGATCATCAACAGGAGGGGTAAAGGTGAATACCGGAGAACGCAAGGAACGACGTGGGTTTGCGTCGATGTCCCCGGAGAAGCAGCGCGAGATTGCCAGCAAGGGGGGCCGCGCCGCGCACGAGAAAGGGACCGCGCACGAGTGGACTGCCGATGAGGCGCGCTCGGCCGGACGTAAGGGCGGACAGGTCAGCCGCGGCGGCCGCGGACGGTTAATCATGCCCGAGGACCCGCAGTCGCCAGTCCCGAGCGTCGCGATGCCGTCAGACGGCTTCACCGTGAAAGGCGCGGAGTGACTCCGTCCGACGCTGGAGGCGAAGAACGATGTTGAGACGAGTTGCCCTGGTTTGTGCGGCCACGCTCTGGGTCGCGACGGCGGCCGGCGCGCAGACCGGGTCCTCGGGTGCAACCACGGCGCAGACGCCCGCTCCCCAGGCGCCGCCGTCCACGCCGGCCGCCGCTCCGGAGACGCGGCCGGCGTTCACCACGTTCTATGGGGATACCGGGTTGTGGTTCGTTCCGACCGGTGAGGTGTTGCCGAACGGCAAATGGTCCGTCAGCGGCTACCGGCGCGGCACGAACTACATCCAGGGGTTCGCCAACGTCGGCGACTTCGCCGGCACCTTCGGCGTCGGTCTCAAGGATCGGGCCGAGGTGTTCGGCTCGTTTCTCGTCGACACCCGCATCGAACGCGATCTGCGGCCGATCTTCACCGACAACCAGAACGTGGGCGGCGTGCTGGCCGGCTATCCGCGGGTCAACAGCGGATGGACCGGCGATCACGTCGGCGATCTGTACGTCGGCGCCAAGGTGAATCTGCTCTCCGAGTACCGCCAGAATCCGGCCGCCGTCGCCGTCCGCGGCATTGTCAAGCTGCCGACCGGCGACAAGACGATCGGGACTACGACCGGCAAGGCCGATTTTCTGGTGGACTTCATCGCGAGCAAGGAGGCGTCGAAGCTCGTCGAGGTCTCGGGCTATGCGGGGTACGAGTTCCGCGGATCGCCCGACGGCATCGACGCGCCGGGCGGCGCCTTCAGATGGGGCGCCGGCGCGGGATTTCCCTCACGGAGCCCGCTGCGCGTGACGGCCGAACTGAACGGACTGGTGCCGTCGGCGAGCACGCTGACGATCACGGGCGCTCCGATCATCGGCGTCGACGGCAGCGTGTCGCCGCTGGTCTCCAATGTCGAGAAGATCACGCGCGCGACCGCCGGCATCAACTGGCAGTCGGCCAGCGGCTTCTTCATCGGCGGCGGCGTGAGCTGGAACGTGCCGATGGAGAATCGGGACGCCTTCACCACCGACGAGGGCGCGACCGGCGACTTCCTGGATTGGCAGGTGCGCGTCGGGTACCACCCCGGCGTCCGCGTGTACGTCCCGCCGCCGCCCCCACCGCCCCCTGCGCCGCCACCGCCGCAGAACCATCCGCCGACGGTGCAGGCTCAGTGCGATCCGTGCACGGTCGAAATCGGCAAGACGTCGGCGCTCACCGCGAACGGTCAGGATCCGGACGGCGACACACTCACCTACCGGTGGAGCGCTCCGACGGGCTCCCTGGCGGCGCCCTCGGAACGCCAGACCCAGTGGACGGCTCCGCAGCAGGAAGGTCCCGTGCCGGTCACGGTGACGGTGGACGATGGGAAGGGCGGTACCGCGACGGACACGGTGAACCTCCAGGTGGTGCGCCCGACGCCCAAGGTCTACAACTTCGAGGACGTGCACTTCGACTTCGATCGATACTCGCTGCGCCCGGAGGCGACGCGCATCCTCGACGAAGCGGTTGCCGCTCTGAGGGACGATCCGACCCTTCGGGTGGAAATCGAAGGGCACACCTGTAACATCGGAACGGCCGAGTACAACCTGGCCCTGGGCGATCGCCGTGCGAAGGCGGTCCAGGACTACCTGGTGAGTCGCGGGATCTCGGCCGATCGGCTGCACACGGTCAGCTACGGGGAGGAGCAGCCGAAGTACGACAACTCGCGGGAAGAGACGCGTCGCCTCAATCGGCGCGCGGCTCTGACCGTCAGACTCCAGCAGTAGCACATGCGCTGGCTGCACCTGTGGCTTGCGGTGTATTTCGTGCTGGTTGCCGGCGCCGGCCTGTCCTTGTGGCAGGCCGGCGTGCTCGCCCGTCTGGGCTGGGTCTGGTCACTGGCGGCCGCCGCGGTCAGCATCGGCCTTGGCCTCCTGCTGGGGGCCACCGCCCGCCGCCCATCCGTGTCCGCTCGATAGCCGCGCCGACGCCACCCCGGATTCCCGCTGCTGCGGAGATGGCATGCCTTATGGTTGCCAACAGAGGCGCATGCGGGACCTGTTCGTCGTCTTCGTGCTGGCATTGGCCGTCCTCTGCGGGGGATGCAAGGACGAAGGCACGATCACCGTCCACTCTCTGACGTTCAAGGGGGTCCGTTCCGTCGACCAGTCGGCACTCAAGAGCGCCCTCGCCACGCGCGCCGGCTCCCGCCTTCCCTGGGGCAAGAAGAGCTACTTCGATCGCCAGCGGTTCGAGGCCGACCTCAAGCGCGTCAAGGCGTATTACGCCGATCGGGGGTACCCCGATGCCCGCGTCACCGACACCCAGGTCTCGCTGAACAAGGCCCAGACCTCGGTCGACATCACCCTCACGATCGAGGAAGGCGATCCCGTCCTTGTCAAGACGGTGGACTTCACCGGCTTCGACGTCGTGCCCGCCGCTCATCTCGCGCAGATCAGGAAGGACATGCCGCTGAGGCCCGGCCGGGCTCGCGACCGGCAGGCGGTGATCGCGACGCACGAACTGGCGCTGAACGAGCTGCGCGACCACGGCTATCCGTACGCGAAGGTGACTACGAGCGAGAACGACGGGCCGAGCGGCAAGGAGGCGGCGGTCGCGTTCGCGGCCGAACCCGGCCCGCTGTCGCACTTCGGGCCGGTCGAGATCGTCGGCAACAAGAGCGTCGGCGAGAACGTCATCCGCCGCGAGTTGACCTACAAACCGGGCGGCCTCTACCGCCGGAGCGTCGTGCAGGACTCCCAGCGCCGGCTGTACGGCATGGAGCTCTTTCAGTTCGTGAACGTGCAGGTGGTCGACCCGCAGGCCCAGAGCCCGGAGGTCCAGACCCGCGTGACGGTGGCCGAGGCGAAGCACCAGCGCGTGAACTTCGGCGTCGGTTACGGCACCGAGGAAAAGGGCCGCGTCGACGCCGAATACCACGACCTGAACTTCCTCGGCGGGGCCCGGACGGCGGGCGCACACGGGCGCTGGTCGTCGCTCGATCGCGGCCTCCGCCTCGACTTCAACCAGCCCTATTTCTTTCACCCGCACTTCTCGCTCGGTGGAGAAGGGCAGCAGTGGTACACCTACACGCCGGCGTACCGATCGATCGTGAGCGGCGCCAAGGCGACGGTGACGCACCGATCGGGACAGCGCAACTCGTGGTCGGTCTCGATGACGAGCGAGCACGACAGCAGCGCGATCTCGAACGACGTGCTCACCGATCTGACGCTGCGCAACGACCTGATCGCGCTCGGGCTCGATCCGACGACCGGCCGGCAGGACGGACAGCTGAACGCGCTCGCGTTCGATCTGCAGCGCGTCACCGCCGACAACCTGTTGAACGCGCACCGCGGCTACCAGCTCGCGCTCCACACCGAGGAGGCGGGCAAGCTCCTGCCCGGCACCTTCGACTACTTCGCGATCTCGGCCGACGGCCGCCACTACTGGTCGATTGGCGACCGGCTCGTCTGGGCGAACCGCCTTCAGATCGGCTCCATCACGCCGGCCGGAGGACTGCAGGGCAACGTGCCGTTCTCCAAGAAGTACTTTCTGGGCGGCGCGACGAGCATCCGCGGGTGGGGACGGTATGAGGTGAGCCCGCTCAGCGGCTCGGGGTTGCCGATCGGCGGCAACAGCATGCTGGCGTTCACGACCGAAGTGCGCGCGGCGTTCGGCGACAAGCTCGGCCTGGTCGCGTTTCTCGATACGGGCAATGTATGGGCCAGCGCGTGGACCGTGCGCCTGGACGACCTGCGCTACGCGGTCGGACCCGGTCTCCGCTATCAGACGCCGGTCGGCCCGGTGCGCCTCGATTTCGGGTATCAGCTGAATCCGATTACCGGGCTCCTGGTGAACGGCCAGCCGGAGTCGCGCCGCTGGCGCATCCACTTCAGCATCGGCCAGGCGTTCTGAGGCATGCAGTGCGGGACATGATGACCTTTGCCAGACGGATCCTGCACGTCGTCCTGATCGTCCTGAGCCTTGTCGTCGGCGCGACCGCGGCCGCCGTCATCGTGACGCAGACCGCGTGGTTCAAGGACTGGCTGCGCGGGTACGTCGTCCGCCAGGCGAACGGCTATCTGAACGGCCAGCTGAGCATCGACCGCCTGCGAGGCAACCTGTTCTTCGGCGTCGAGCTGGAGCAGGTCGATATCGTGATGCGCGGCCGGCCGCTGGTGTCGGTCAAGGACCTGACGCTCGACTACAACGTGTTCGGGATGATCGCGAAGGGCATCTCGGTCGACGCGCTGCGGATACACCGCCCGACGCTCTACCTGCGTCGCGACCCGGATTCATGGCTGATTGCCGACCTCGTCAAGACGCGCGAGCCGTCGACCGGCGAGGGCCAGCCGATATCGGTGGATCATCTCGCCGTCAGCGACGGCACGGTCGTCTTCGAGCATCCGGTCGCCACGTCCGGCGTCGACGTCCCCGAGCGGATCGACAACCTCGATCTTTCGTTGTCGCTCGCCTATCGCCCGTCCAGCTCTTCGATCGATATCGCGCACGTGTCGTTCCAGGCCTCCCGGCCCGTGCTGAAGCTCGAGGGCCTCTCGGGCGCGATCGGCGTGCACGACGGGAGCGTCTTCGTCGACAACGTCTCGCTGCGCACGGCCGGCTCGTCGTTGACGGCCAACGGCGCGGTGCGCCAGGTACTCCTCAAGCCCGGTCTTCGCGCTCCAGATCACCTCGCCGGGCCTTTCGGTCCCCGAGATTGCCGCCGTCGTACCGGCCTTGCGCGGAATCAAGGCCCGGCCTTCGTTCGACGTCCGGCTGCACGGGCCCCTCGATCGCCTGGAGGTGGGCCTCTCGGCGAAGTCCGGGGATCTCGGCCGCGTGACCGGAGAGTTGACGGCCGACGCAACGGCGCCGGGACAGTCGGTGAAGGGCGAGATTGCCGTCGACAGCCTGAACCTCGCGCCCGTCGCGCGCACGCTCGGTCCGGCGACCGACATTACGGCGACGGCGCGGCTCGACGTGCGGACGCCGTCCTCGTTCTCCGCGCTCGACTCCCTGAGCGGTGCCCTTCAGGTCGACGCGCCGACGGTCCAGGCCGCCGGCTTCGCGGCCGAGAACGTGCGCCTCGGCGCCAAGCTCAATGGGAGCCGCGTCGCGGTGGACGCCCGCGCCGACGCTTACGGCGCCTCGGCCACCACCAGGGGCGACGTGACGCTGCCTGGCGCACGCCGTTCGCCGGCGTACGACCTCGAGGGTCGGCTCGAGCGCCTGGATCTGCGGCGGCTCCCCGAGCGGCTTGACGTACCCCGCGCGCGCACCGACGTCAACGTCGACTATCACGTCAAGGGCGCCGGCTCGAACATCGACGCGGAGCTGACCACCCGTCCAACGGAGGTCGCCGGTACCCGCCTCGCCTCCGGCGGCACCGTCGGCTTCTCGAAGCACGGCCCCGCCACTGCCTACCGCGCCGACACGACAATCGCCGATCTCGATCTGCAGCGGTTGGGGCGTGAGCTGAAGGTGCCGGCGCTGACCGGCGATCGGTACCACAGCGACATCAACGGGCGCCTCACGGCGACGGGCCAGGGTACGACGCTCTCGACCATGAGCGCGGCGGTCCAGGGCGTGCTGACCCGCTCCTCCGTCTTCGGCGCGACCCTGCCGCAGATGACGCTCCGCGCCTCGCTCGACTCGGGGACCGCGCATGTGGCGGCGAAGGGGGACTTTGCCGGCCTGAATCCGGCGGCCGCCACCGGAAATGCCTCGTTGAAGGGCGACGTCGCGGGCAGCCTCGACGTGGAAGCAACGGTGCCGGATGTTCCGGACGGTGTGGATCCGTCCCGAATCGACGCCCGCGGTTCGCTGAATCTGCAGCCCTCCTCCGTTGCCGGCCTCGACATCAAGACCGCGCAGATCACCGGCGCCTACAGCAACCGCGCGGCACAGGTCGAGACCTTCGAGGTCCACGGGCAGGGGCTGAATGCTCGGGCGAGCGGCTCGCTCGCTCTGAACGACACGGACCAGTCGAACCTGCAGTTTCGCGCCGACACACCGGACCTGGAGGAGATTGGCCGGCTGCTCGGCCGCCCCCTTCAGGGGACGCTTCGGGTGAGCGGCGCGGTGACCGGCAACGCCAGGGACCTGCACGCGGCCGGCACGCTCGTCGCCGACAACTTGCAGTACGGTGCGAACGGCGCCTTGACGCTGTCCACGAAGTACGACGTCCGAATTCCGGACCTGCAGCCGGCCTCGACGCGGGCGACCGCCGAGACCGAGGCGACCTTCGTGTCGATCGCCGGCCAGCACGTCAACACGCTTGCGGCCAAGACGACCTACGCTGACCGCCAGATCGGGTTCGACGCCACGGCCCGGCAGCCGGAGCGGATGGTCGCCGTCAACGGTCGCCTGCTCCTTCATCCGGACCATCAGGAAGTGCATCTCGAGCGGTTCGACTTCCGCTCGCGCGGCGTGGAGTGGCAGGTGCCCGCCGGGGTCGCACCGACGATCAACTATGCCGGCGGTGATGTCACCATCACGGACCTCAGGCTGGCCAGCGGCAATCAGGCCATCACGGCCAGCGGGTCGTTCGGGCGTCCGGGCGACTCGCTGCAGGTTGCGCTCGACGGCGTGCAGCTGACCGGCGTCGACGCACTGCTGCTGCGGCCGCCCCAGCTGACCGGCACCCTCAATGCGACCACGACGATCGGCGGCACGACGTCGTCTCCCGACGTACAAGCGCAGTTCAAGATCGAGCAGGGCACGTTCCGGCAGTTCAAGTATCAGTCGCTCGGCGGCACGGTGCGCTACGCCGACGCCGGCCTGGCGGCCGACGTCCGTCTGCAGCAGACGCCGGACACCTGGCTGACGGCCAAGGGCTCCCTTCCCGTGGCCCTCTTCAAGGACCCGAAGACCCTCGCAGCCGCGGAGGCCTCGCGGCGCGTCGACTTCCACGTCGACAGCAGCCCGATCGACGTGGGTCTCGTGCAGGGCTTCACCACCGCGCTGACCAAGGCGTCGGGCGTGCTGGAGGCGCACGTGGACCTGGTCGGCACCGCTGCCAGTCCCGACCTGAGCGGCCACGTGGCGATTCACAACGCCGCGTTCACGGTGGCGCCGACGGGAGTCAGCTACGCAAAGCTCGACGGCGCGATCGACCTGAACACGGACCGCGTGCACATTGCCACCCTGCGCGTCGAAGACAACCACCAGCAGCCGCTCACGATATCCGGCGACCTTGGCCTGCGCGGCCGCCAGCTGGGCGGCGTGAACATCGCCGTCAAGTCCGACGATTTCAAGGTCCTCGACAACCAGATGGGCAACATCCGGATCAACAGCGACCTGACCATCGCCGGGGACGCCCGTGCGCCGAGCGTCCAGGGCGATCTGGGCATCTCCACCGGACAACTGAATCTCGATCCGATTCTCGCGATGGCGGGGCAGTCGGCGTACGCCACCGAACCGGTGTCCTATCCCCCTTCCGGGACGAAGGCGCCGCCTCCGCCCGGCCCGGCGCCGGCCTCCGATGCGGCGCCGGGCGGCGTGCAGGTCAACGTGCATGTCACGGTACCCGACGATCTCGTCGTCAGGTCGAGCGATCTCAAGATGCCCGGCTCGACGTTCGGATTCGGATCGATCAACCTGACGCTCGGCGGGGATCTCCGTGTCCGCAAAGCGCGCGCCTCGGATCTGCACCTGGTCGGCATCGTGAAGACGGTGCGCGGCACCTACGACTTCCAGGGGCGCCGCTTCACGATTCAGCGCGACGGCACCGTGCGGTTCGAGGGCCTGCCACAGCCCAACCCGAGCCTCGACATCACGGCCGGACGCCAGATCTCGGGCGTCCAGACCAATGTGCACATTCGCGGCAGGCTCCGCGAGCCGACGATCGAACTCTCGAGCGTGCCGCCGCTCGAGCAGGCCGATATCCTCTCGCTGATCGTGTTCAACCAGCCGATCAACCAGCTCGGTGAGGGCCAGCAGATCTCGCTGGCGCGCCGGGCGCAGTCCATGGCGGAAGGAGCCGTTGCCGGGCAGCTGGCCAAGTCGATTGGCAGCGCCTTGAACCTCGACACGTTCGAGATCCAGATGGCGCCGACCACCGGCTCGGCGGCGCAACTCACCTTCGGCCAGCAGGTGGGTGAGAACCTCTACGTGAAGCTCGAGCAGGGGGTCGGCCAGGTGGCGACGACGAACTTCATCCTGGAGTATCAGCTCACCGACTGGCTGCGGCTGCAGACCAACATCCTCGAGGGATCATCGATTCAGCAGTCCGTCTTCCAGCGCCTGCAGGGGAGCGGGGTCGATCTGATCTTTCTGTTCAGCTATTAGTTCGGCCTTTGTCAGATCGCCCGCGACATCCGGGTTCGCTGCGGCAGGTTCACCGGTTCACCCGTTTGCCAGCGTCGCGACCTGCACCCGCGCGTCGTTGAAGCACGCGCCGCCGCCGAGATCGGTCAGCGTGTCGGGGACGAGGGAGGTGCCGGTGAAGCCATTGCGCGTGCTGCGGCGCCACAGGCCTTTGGGCAGGCAGACGGTGCCCGGCCGTACGGCGCGCACGACCTGCAGGAGGCAGTGGACCTCGCCGAGATCGTTGAACACCCGCACCGAATCGCCGTCGGCGAGGCCCCGCGGCTCGGCGTCCGACGGGTGCATCTGCAGCTTGACGTCGGAGCGCGGCAGCTCGCCCAGGCTCGAGCTGATCGTCCGCTCGCTCGCCGGTGAAATGAGCGTGAGCGGATGCCGCTCCGTGGCGGGATCGGGCTGGAAGGCGTACAGTCCCATCGGCGCGGTGGCATCCAGCTCGTCGTCGAACAGGTGCACCTTGCCGTCGGACGTCTGCGGGAAGACGTCGACGAACTGAACAGGGGCCGCCCCAAACGGCGGCGTCGGGACGACGCCCGTGCGCAGGCCGTCTCCGAGCGAGCCGGGCAGCTCGTCGAGCACGCGCACGAGGAGCTCGAGCTCGCCCGCGGGTTCGCCCGGCGCCAGCAGGCCGAGACGCGCGCAGAGATCGCCGAACACGTCTGCGTTCGATCGCGCTTCGCCGACCGGATCGATGACCGGCCGCCCCAGCTCGATGTTGATGGGGCCGTACGCTTTCGCGAAGTCGTAGCCCTCGAGGAAGGTCGTCGCCGGAAGGACCAGGTCCGCGTACAGCGCGCTGTCGGTCATCACCTGGTCGAAGACCACCGTGAACAGATCCTCGCGCTCGAGGCCGCGAAGCACCCGCCGCTGGTCGGGAAACGTGGCGGCCGGGTTGCAGTTGTAGACGAAGAGGACCTCGACCGGCGGGTCGTCGTACTCGGTCAGCGCGCGGCCGAGACGGTTGATGTTCACCAGTCGCGTCTCTGGTTCCGGCGCGTCGATCCAGGACCGCTCGATGTTCCAGCTCGCCGAGTTGCTCATCGAGTAGCCGCCTCCGCGGACGCCGAACTTCCCGGCGACGGCCGGCAGCGCGAGGATGGCCATCGCCGCGCTGCCGCCGTTGCGGTTCCGTTCGAGGCCCCAGCCGCATCGCACCAGCGCGGGAGCGCTTTCAGCGTACCAGCGCGCGAAGGTCTCCAGGACCTCGCCGTCGACGCCGGACGTCTCCGCCGCGCGCGCCATGGTCCACGGCTCGGCGCGCTCGCGGAGGCGATCGGCGCCGGTCGTCCGGTCGCGCAGAAACGCCTCGTCGGCCAGGCCGTTCGCGAACAACTGCCGGTGCAGCGCGAGCGCCACGGCGACATCGGTGCCGGGCCGGACCTGCACGTGGAGATCGGCGGAGCGCGCCAGCGGCGTCGCGCGCGGATCGACGACGACCAGCCGCGTGCCGCGCTTCTGCGCGGCGCGGACGTACGGCACGAGGTGGATGCCGGAGGCCGACGGGTTGACCCCCCACAGCACGATCAGCGACGCGTGCAGGTAGTCCTGATAGGTCACAGACGGCATCTTGCCGTAGAGCGTCGTGTTGGCGACGCCGGTCGGTGCCGCGCAGAGCGATCGCTGCAGACGCGAGGTGCCGAAGCGCCGCCAGAGCTGAGCGTCCAGGTTGTCCTGGGTCAGCAGCCCGTTCGAGCCGCCGTAGGAGACCGGCAGGACCGCTGCGCCGCCGTGCCCGACCCTGGCCTGCTTCATCCGCGCGGCGACCAGGTCGAGCGCCTCGTCCCACGACACCCGCCCGAACCGGCCGCGGCCTTTCGGTCCCTTGCGGAGGCCCGGATAGAGCAGCCGGTCCGGACCGTAGACGCGATCGCCGAACGTCCGGACCTTCGCGCAGATGAACCCGTCGGTGACCGGATTCCGATGCGCGCCGTCGATCTTCACGACGCGGCCGCGCCGCACCGTGACCGCCAGGCTGCAGGCATCGGGACAATCCAGCGGACAGGCTGTCTCGACGACCGAAACGGGACCGCCGAGGGTCGCGACGTGCTTGTGATCGGGTCCAGCGGGAGTGCCCATTCGCGTACGATACCATGCCTCTGATGCCGGGTGCGGACGTCCCGAAGGTCGTGGTTGTGGGCGGCGGATTCGGCGGCCTTGACGCGACGCGGGGACTCGCGGGCGCCCCGGCGGCTGTCACGCTGATCGACCGTCACAACTACCACCTGTTCCAGCCGCTGCTCTATCAGGTGGCCACGGCCTCGCTCTCACCGGGCGACGTCGCCTCGCCGATCCGCTGGGTGCTCCGCCGGCAGCGAAACGTCGAGGTGCTCCTCGCCGAAGCCCGCGTCATCGACGTCGCGCACCACGCGGTCGTGCTCGACCGGGGCAGCGTCACCTACGACTACCTCGTCCTGGCCGCCGGCGCCGCGCACGCCTACTTCGGCCACCCGGAATGGGAAGCCCGGGCGCCGGGCCTCAAGACCCTCGACGACGCAGTGGTGATGCGCCAGCAGGTGCTCCTGGCGTTCGAGGCGGCCGAACGCGACGCCAACCCGGACGAGCAGAGCCGCCTGCTGACGTTCGTCATCGTTGGCGGCGGACCGACCGGCGTCGAGCTCGCCGGCGCGCTCGCCGAGATCGCGCGGCAGTCGTTGCGCGATGACTTCCGTCGCATACGGCCGGAGTCGGCGCGCATCCTGCTCGTCGAAGGCGGCGCCGACCTGCTCGGCATGTACCCGCCGTCGCTGCGCGCGGCCGCTCGACGGTCGCTCGAACGGCTCGGTGTCGAGGTGCGCACGGGCTCCGTCGTCACCCGGGTGGACGAGGCGGGCGTGTGGGTGGGCGCCGAGCAGATCGAGGCACAGACCGTCTTGTGGGCGGCCGGCGTCGCCGCGTCGCCGCTTGCCCGGTCCCTTGGGGTGCCGCTCGATCGCGCCGGCCGCGTCCTGGCCGAGCCAACCCTCGCCGTGCCCGGGCACCCGGAAATCTTCGTCGTCGGCGATCTGTGCGCGCTGCAGCAGGACGGGAAGCCACTGCCGGGGGTTGCGCAGGTGGCGAAGCAGGGAGGCCGGCACGCGGCACGGAACATCCTGCGCGCCATCAAGGGCGAGCCGCCCGAGCCGTTCCGCTATCACGACTTCGGCAACATGGCGACGATCGGCCGCGGCGCGGCGGTCGGCGAGCCGCTCGGCATCAGGGTCACCGGCTGGATCGCCTGGATCTTCTGGATCTTCCTGCATCTGTTCTGGCTGATCGGCTTCAGGAACCGCCTCGCCGTCATGAGCGAGTGGGCGTGGGCCTACGTGACGTTTCAGCGCCGGGTGCGGTTGATCACGGGCGAGAAGCTCTGGCCGAGCGACGACGGGCGGGTGAAGCCTCGCGCTCCGTCGTGACCGCGCGCCCCTGATCGCCTCGCGCGCCTACTGACGCTCGGGGCTCACGATGGAGCCGGCCAGCGCGCCGGTGAACCCGCCGTGGTCGCGCGCGATCTTGCCGTTGACGATGACGTAGTCGAATCCCTCCGAGAGCCGATGGGGATTCTCGTAGGTGGCCGTGTCGCGCACCCTGGCCGGATCGAAGATCAGGATGTCGGCATGGGCGCCAGGCCTGAGGACGCCGCGATCCTTCATGCCGAACACCGACGCCGGCAGGCTCGTCATCGATCGGATGGCGAACGGCAGGTCGATCACGCGGCGCTCTTCCACGTAGACGCGCAGCTTGCGCGCGAATGCCCCGTTGCCGCGCGGATGCGGCTTTCCCTGGCCGGCCGGCACCAGCTCGCCGTCGGTGCAGGTCATCGTGAAGGGCTGCTTGATGATCTCCTCGATGTCGGCCTCGGACATGTTGAATGACACGAGGCCGACGTCGCCCTTCATCAGCAGATCGAGCGCGGTCTCGACCGGGGGGCGCCCCATCGCGTGCGCGACGGCGTCCAGCGTCTTGCCCTCAATCGACGGATCCGGCTGGTAGCGCGAAATCAGCAGCTTGCCGGCGCCGCCGCGGCGGGCCAGGTTCGTCCGCATGTCGGCGACGAGCCGGTCGCGATCGGCGCCGTCGACGCGCTTGCGCAGCTCGCTCATGCCGCCGACCTCGGCCCAGCGCGGGACCAGGGCGCCGACGACGCTGGTGCCGCTGGCCTCGTAGGGATACTGATCGGCATAGACCTGAATGCCGCGCGCGCGCGCCTGCTCGATCCGCGTCACCATTGCCGTCGACAGGCCCCAGTTGGCCGGTCCGAGCGCCTTCATATGCGCGACGATCCCCGGGAGCCTGGCCTCCTCCGAGATGCGGATGACTTCCTGCACGGCCGCGACCACGCCGATGCTGTAGTCGCCCTCGTCGCGGATGTGGCTCTCGTACACGCCGCCGCCCTCGGCGGCGACCGTCGCCAGGGCGACGAGCTCCTCCGTCTTCGCGTAGCTGCCCGGCGCGTAGTAGGGTCCCGACGACAGGCCGATGGCGCCGGCGTCCATGCCCGCGCGGGCGAGCGCCAGCATGCGATCGAGCTCGGCGGCGGTCGGCGCGCGGTCGGCCATTCCGAGCACCTCGCGTCGAATCGACCCGTGCGGCACGTACATCGCGACGTTCACGCCCACGCCTCGCTCCTCGAAGCCGGCGCGTTCGGTCTTGATGTCAACCGGCCCGCCGCCGTCCGGGTTGAGGACGACCGTGGTGATGCCCTGCGCGAGCAGCGGCCGGCCTTCCTTGAGAGTTCCCGACAGGCCCTGCGTGGCGTGCGAATGGACGTCGATGAACCCGGGCGACACGGTGAGGCCGGCGGCATCGATGACTCGTCCGGCCCGCGCCTTGTCGAGGCGGCCCATCGCCACGATGCGCCCGTCCGAAATGCCGAGGTCGGCGGCCTGCCAGGGGTTGCCGCTGCCGTCGACGACGCGCCCGTTCCTGATGAGCAGGTCGTACGGCTGGCCGGATGCGCCCGCCTGCGGCTGCGCCGTGGAGCTCGAAGACGCGCGGCCCGCGGCTGCGGCGCCGAGCAACGCGGCCGGGATCGCACCGATGAGCAGCGCGCGCCATTTCATAGCGCGCCATCTTACGGCAATTCTCTTGCTGACGTTTGGGCGTGGCCCGGCCAGGTGCGCGACCGGACCGCCGGCATCCGGCAGATGTTCGACGACGGCCCTTCCGCGAATCCGCGCGCGAGGCTCGTTGCTGGCGTCCTGACACGGCACGGCGCGTCGCCGGGAACGGCCGTTCCCGCCGCGACTTATGCTACGCTCCCAAGCGAACGCGGGACCACGGTCCCTCCCGCACCCTTCAATCCTCACGAAGATGCGAGCCGCCGTCGTCGTCGTCGGAGATCTGGGGCGCAGCCCGCGCATGCAGTATCACGCGCAGGCGCTGGCGAGCCACGACGCCGAGGTCGACCTGATCGGGTACGAGGGCGCGCCTCTGCCGCGCGCCCTGGCCGGCGAGGCGCGCGTCTGCGTCCACCGGCTGCCTGAGCCCGCGCTGCGGCAGCGGGCCGGCCGCTCGAAGACCATCTACGCGCTGTTCGCGCTCGTCGACGGCGCGCGCGCGAGCCTCAGGCTGTTTCGTGCGCTGTGGCAGGTGCCCCGACCCGACCTGATCCTGGTGCAGAACCCGCCCTCGTTTCCGACCCTCGGAATGGCGTGGGCCGTCGCAAGGCTCCGTCGCGCGCGACTCGTGATCGACTGGCACAACCTCGGGTACACGCTGCTGGCGCTCCGGCTCGGGCGGTGGAATCCGGCCGTGCGGCTCGCGCGCTGGTACGAGCGGGTGCTCGGGCGGATGGCGGACGCGCACTTGTGCGTCTCGCGCGGGTTCGTCCGTGTGCTGAACGACCGGTTCGGCATCCGCAACGCGCAGGTCCTGTACGATCGGCCCGCCGCCGCCTTCGCCCCGCTCGAGCACGCCGAGCGGGAACGACTGCGGCAGGCGCTCTTCGCGCGCCTCGAGGTGCGGAACCAGGCAGCCGTCGGCTTCGTCGTCAGCCCGACCAGCTGGACCGCCGATGAGGACTTCGACGTGGTGATCGAGGCGGTGCGGCTCGCCGAGGAGCGCATCCGCGGCTGGGAGGCGCTGGAGCCGTCGCGCCGGTTTCCGGATCTCGTCATCCTGGTCACCGGCGACGGTGCCCGGCGCGCGGAGTTCGAGCGGCGGTTCGCGGGGTTGCAGGCGCGCCGGATCCAGCTGCGCACGCGGTGGCTGGAGCCCGAGGACTACCCGCGCATCGTCGGCAGCGCCGACCTCGGACTCTGCCTGCATCGATCCTCGTCGGGCGTCGACATCCCGATGAAGGTCGCCGATCTGTTCGGCGCCGGCGTGCCGGTGTGCGCGCTCGACTACGGGGCGTGCCTCGCCGAGCGCGTGCGTCACGGCGACAACGGCGTGCTGTTCTCGACCGCGCGCCAGCTCGCCGACCTGCTGTTCGATCTCTTCGAGACCTTCCCGCTGGATCCGGCGCTCCTGCAGCGGCTGCGGGGCGGCGCGCGCCGCTCGGCGCGGCCGACCTGGGAGGAAGGCTGGGCCCGCGAGGCCAGCTCGCTCCTGCTGGCGCGATAGACGCGGGCGCACGCACGCGCGGGTCCGACGCGTGCGCGGTGAGACAAACAGTGACAAGTGCCGCCGCGGCTTCCGCGTCGCGGCGCTTTACAGTATGCTCGGCGACCATGCCTCAGACGGTGACGCTTTCGAAGGCCGAGCGCGCGAATCAGCGTAACGCGGTCCTGGCAGGGTTCCTCGGATGGACGCTCGACGCGTTCGACTTCTTCGTCCTCACCTTCGTCATCGACGACGTCGCGCGGTCGTTCGGAAAGACGCGGCCGGACGTCGCCCTCACGATCACGCTCGCGCTGGCGATGCGGCCGATCGGCGCCGTCGTCTTCGGCATCATGGCGGACCGCTGGGGCCGGCGCCTCCCGCTGATGCTGAACGTCATGTTCTACGCCATCATCTCGGTGCTGTCGGGGCTGGCGCCGACCTACACGACGTTCCTCGTGCTCCGCATGCTCTTCGGCATCGCGATGGGCGGGGAGTGGGGCGTGGGCGCGTCGCTCGCGCTCGAGACCGTCTCGCCGCGCTGGCGCGGGCTCTTCTCGGGGCTCCTCCAGGAGGGCTACGCCATGGGCAACCTGCTCGCGGCGCTGGCGTTCTTCCTCGTCTACCCATGGGCCACGCGGATCAGCCCGACCGACGGGTGGCGCGCCATGTTCTTCATCGGCGGGCTGCCGGCGCTCCTCTCGCTCTTCATCCGGGCGCGCGTGAAGGA
Organism: uncultured Acidobacteriota bacterium; assembly: GCA_963840225.1. Taxonomy (GTDB): domain Bacteria; phylum Acidobacteriota; class Vicinamibacteria; order Vicinamibacterales; family CAVVIG01; genus JBLMXQ01. Next base: position 250,225 of record CAWIYH010000001.1, on the reverse strand, counting down.
GTCCGAGGCCTGGCACGAGCACCGCACCGACTGGCCCACCTACCGTCGCTCGCTCTTTCAGAACTGGCGGCGCTTCCTGTACCTCGTGCTGCTGATGGCGATGATGAACTTCATCTCCCACGGCACGCAGGACATGTATCCGACCTTTCTGCAGCGCCAGCGGCTCTTCTCGCCCGAGCAGACGGCGACGATCACGATGCTCTCGATGTTCGGCGCGGTGCTCGGCGGGCTCGTCTTCGGCTACTTCTCGGATCGCGCCGGGCGCAGAAAGTCGATGGCGATCGCGGTGGTCTGCGCGCTGGCCGTCGTCCCGCTCTGGATCGCGGCGCCGACCACCGCGCTGATCGTCATCGGCGTGTTCCTGATGCAGTTCTTCGTCCAGGGGGCGTGGGGCGTCGTGCCGGCTCACATCAACGAGCTCTCGCCCGGCAGCCTGCGCGGCTTCTTCCCCGGCTTCGCGTATCAGCTCGGCGTGCTCGTGGCGTCGAGCATCACCTACATCGAGGCGGTGCTCGGCGAGCACTTCACCTACGGGCAGTCGATGGGCGTGCTGGCGGCAACGGTGATGGTGATCGGCTCGGTGGTCATCCTGGCGGGCCCGGAGGCGCACGGCGTCACCTTCCGGAAGACGCCGCATGCCTGACGGGCGGCGCGATCAGACACTGCGGCCGGACGGTCCGTTCCAGCCGTCGGCGGTCAACCCGTGCTCGAGCTCGACCTGCCGCCGCGCCATGATCTGCGAGTCGTCGAAGCTCTCCACGCGCTCGATGCCTCCCGGCTCGGTCACGACCAGCTCGAACCGGCCGTCAGGAGCCTGCCGCGTCTCGCAGCGAACGTATTCGCCCCTGCGCTCGAAGAACCACACCATAGGGTCGTCCTCGGTCTCGAGGCGGCAGGATATCACGGGGGCGTGACGCCGTTCCGCCATGGACCTGCGCCAGCTCGAAATCCTCCAGGCGATCGCGGAAACCGGGTCGTTCACGGCGTGCGGCCGGAAGCTGAATGTCTCGCAGTCGGCCGTCAGCCGCCAGATTCTCCTCCTCGAGGAAGAGCTCGGCGAGCCGTTGTTCCTGCGGGTCGGCCGGCACGTGCGCATGACGGCCGCGGCCGAGAGCCTGGTGCAGCTCGGACAGCGGATGTTCCAGGACCTGCGGGAGACGGTCGGCGCGATCACGGATCGCACGCGCGATCTGCGCGGCACGCTGCGGCTGTCGGGCGGCATGACGGTCTGCCTGTACGTGTTCCCTCCGCTCCTCAAGCACCTGCGGCGCGTGCACCCCAACCTCGAGGTGCGCCTCACCGTGGCGACCGCGGAGCGGTCGGTCCAGGAGATCCGCGCCGGCCGCGTCGACGCGGGCCTGCTGACCCTGCCCGTCGACGAACACGACCTCGTGGCGCTGCCGGTCCTGCGCGAGGAGCTCCTGATCGTGGCGACCCCGAAGCACCCCCTGGCGCGGCGGCGGCGCATCCAGCCGCCCGATCTCGCGTCGCAGCCCTTCGTGCTCTTCGAGCCGGGCTCGGCGACGCGCCGCGTCATCGACCGCTTCTTCGCGGCGCGGAACATCGAGCCGGTCGTGGTCATGGAGACCGAGAACGTCGAGATCATCAAGGGCATGGTGAAGACCGGCCTGGGCATCGGGATCGTGCCCTATCAGGCGGTGGCGCGCGAGGTGAAGGCCGGGCAGCTGTTCTGCGCCAGGCTCGAGGGGCATGAGCTGGTCCGGGAGACCGGCTGGGTCTATGCGCGGGCGAACCGCGTGCCGCGCATGATCCACGAGCTGCTCGAGGTCTTCAACGACATCCGTCCGCGGCTTCGTCTGACGGCGCCCAAGCGGCTCCTGGGCTGACGCGGACGCCGGCGCCTCCCGCTGACATGTCGAAATCAGATAGCTTCCATGACGACATTCTATTTTCGTTGTACGTGAACGCTGTGTACGCTTACCGGCATGAATCCAGAGCGCGTCATCTCCGTCACGCTGAGCGAAGCCGAGTGGCAGGCGTTCGTGGCCCGTCATCCGCAGCCGGTGCAGTGGATCCGCGAGCAGATTCGCGACGCCGTGCGGACCGAGCCTCGCGACACGTCCGACGGGCGGCGCCAGGTCGCCTAGCCGCGCGCCAGGCCGGTAATCGAGAACACCGTCCGCCCCGGCCGGCTCGCGGCCGCGATGCGCGCGCCATGCCGCTCGACAATCGCTTTCGCAATCGACAGGCCCAACCCGCTGCCTCCTGACGGGCCCCCGGCCCGCGACGTCTCCGCCTTGTAGAAGCGATCGAAGAGGTGGGGCAGGTGCTCGGCCGGTATGCCGGGGCCTTCGTCCTCGACCGCCATCGAAATCGTCACGCCTTCGAGCGTCGCCGTCAGGCGCACCACGGTGCCCGCTGGCGCGTACCGCAGCGCGTTGGCCGCCAGGTTCTGGATCGCCTGCTCCAGCCGATCGCCGTCGCCCGTCACCGTCTCGGCGCCCGGCGCGACGTCGATCTCGACGCGCACGCCGGCCCGGGCCGCCGCCTGCTCGTGACGCGCGGCCACCCGCGCGAACAGCGGCGCCACGGCCACCGGGCCCTGGTGCCACTCGCCGCCTCCGCCCTCCAGGCGCGCCAGGTCGAGCAGCTCGCCGATCAGGCGCTCGAGACGTGCGGTCTCGTCGGCAATGATCGTCAGGTATCGCGCCCGTGCCGCAGCGTCGAGGATCAGCTCGGGCATCGACAGCGTCTCGATGTAGCCGCGCATCGCCGTCAGCGGGGTGTTGAGCTCGTGCGACACGTCGGCGAGGAGCTGGCGGCGGGTGCGATCGGCGGTCGCGAGCGCGTCGGCCATCGCGTTGAAGGCGCTGGCGACCGCGGCAATCTCGTCGCCGCCCCGATCGGGCGCCCTGGCCGAGCGATCGCCCGCTCCCAGCCGCCTCGCCGCCGCCTCGAGCTCGCCGAGCCGCTGCCGCGCCGGGCCGAAGATCATCACCGCGGCGCCGATCGTGCCCAGAATCAGCACGCCGGCGGCCACCAGCGCGAGCGTCGGACCGAACCGGCCGATCAGGAAGCGGAATGGCGCGCGCGGCGGCACGACGACCACCGCGGCCAGCTCGCCGTTGACGATGACCGGCGCAGGCCGCGGGAAGCCGAAGCCGGCGCCGCGGCCGCCTGCTCCCGGCGCCTCGCCGCGCTCGAAGCGCTGGAAGTGCTCGAAGCGCTCGGCCCGGCGGCGCATCCGCTCGCGCGCCATCCGGACGAGCGGGTCCGGAAAGTCGCTGGTGCCGTTCGTCACCATCCGGCCGTCGGCCAGCAGGACGAAGAACGGGTGGGCGACCTGCGCGTATTGCTCGCGGACGTACGACTCGACGTCGAGATGCGGGTCGCGTTCGAGCGCCGCCGCGAGGTCGACCGCGACGGCGTCGGCGAACCGCGCCGGCGATTCGCCGGGCAGCGTGCGGCCCGACAGGGCGACCGCCCACACGAACACGACCGCCTGCACGACCAGCATCGCGGCCAACACCGTCACCAGGCCGATCGCGACGCGCCAGTAGAGCGAGCGGTACCACCGCATGTCTCGACGCTAAGGTTAGCCCAATCCCGCCGGCCGACGGCCGGATCCCCCGGCCGTCGGGCGCTGTCACAGTCTTTTCACAGCGGTCGGCTGGCGCGGCTGGCGATAATCCGATCGATGCCACGTCGCGGAACCCGAGGCTCGAACATGGTGAGAGATCTGTTGTCGGCCGCCGTCGTCGCGGGCGCGCTCGCTGCCGCCGGCGGGTCGCTCCCCTCGTCGCGCGCGCAGGCGCAGAACCGGACGCCGGAACCGACGCATGCGCTCGCCGGCGGCTGGACGCTGAACAAGGACCTGAGCGACGTGCCGCCCAACCAGGACGAGGCCCAGGAGGGTCGTCCGCGCGGACAGGGCGGTGGCGGATTCGGGCGCGGCGGCGGATTCGGGCGGGGCGGATTCGGCGGACGCGGTGGCGCCGGCGGCCGGGGCGGCAGGATGGGCGGCATGAGGCCGGAGGACCGCCAGCGGATGCGCGACGCGATGCGCGATCTGATGATGCCCGCCGATCACCTCGTCATCACCGAGTCACCCGACACCCTCGTCATCACGACCGGCGACGGGCGCGTCACGCGGCTCGCCACCGATGGATCGAAAGTCAAGGACGAGACGACGAAGATCGAGCGCAAGACCAGGTGGGAAGGGGGCAGGCTCGTCTCCGAGATCAGCGGGCTGGGACGCGGCAAGATGACCCAGACCTACGAGCTGGATCCCGAGCACCGCCAGTTGCGCATCTCGCTGTCGATGCCCAATCCGCGATCCGACAGCCCGCGCGTGATCACGCGCGTCTACGACGCCGACAGCAAGGCGCCGTAGTCCGCAGGCCGCGTCGACCCTTTCGCGCGCGGCGCAGGCCGCCGTGCGCGCCCCCCGCAGGCACCCCGCGTGCGACCCAGGCGGTCGCAGCCGCAGGCGTCGGTCCGTCCTCGTGGCCATGATGGTGGCGGGGGACGGCTTCGAGCGCGGCTGGCGACAGGGGCTAGTCACCCTCGTCGTCTTCGTCCTCGTCGCCGATGCCGGTGACGACGAACCGAACGTGGGTGGAGTCGCGGTCAATCGCCGTCAGCGCGTCGTCGATCACGTCCTGATAGTGGCCGAGGATGTGGCGCCGGATCGCCTCGCTCGGCACCCAGACCGTGATCTGGTCGCCCGAGTCGCTCGCGTACGAGGTCTCGGCGAACCAGTGACGGAAATCCTCGGGCGCCAGGCGTCTCTTCAGGCGCGCCAGGACGGCGGTCCATGCGTTTCTCGTCACAGAGCAGGTCTCCGGTCCATCCGGCCGCACGCACGGCGTCATGCGCGCGGCCACTCAGGCCCGCCGTCATTCTATATGGCACCCTTCTTGGAAGAGGCGCGGGATGATGCCATCGGCTGTGCTGCTGGCCTGCCTGCTGCTGGGCGGGCCGCCGCCCGTCCCGGCACAGGCCACCACCGCGGCGGTTCAGTCGGCTCCCGCAAGGACGACCGCCGTCCAGAATGCGCAGAAGGCAAAGCCCGCCACTCCACCGCACACGGGCGTCCACGCGCTGCTCAGGGGACTTCTCGACGACGTCGAGCACCTGCCGAGCATGCCGAACCTGTGGCTCGCGGCAGGGGGAGGAGGCCTGGCGCTGGCGGTGCATCCGTACGACAAGACACTCAACGTGCGGCTGAAGAGTCATCACGACGCCGTCGATGACCTGTTTGCCCCTGGCAAGACCATTGGCCAGACACCGGTGCAGATGGGGCTCGCGCTCGCGACTTTCGGACTCGGACGGTGGCTCGACAAGCCGAAGGTGTCGCACCTCGGCATGGATCTGCTGCGCGCGCAAATCCTGACGGCAGGCCTCACGGAAGGGCTGAAGGTCGCGACGCATCGGGAGAGGCCGGACGGCAGCAACCATCAGTCGTTTCCGTCCGGCCATGCGTCGATCACCTTTGCGTCGGCGACCGTCATCGAGCGCCATCTCGGTTGGGCCGACAGTGTGATCGGATACGGCATCGCGTCGTACGTCGCCGCCTCGCGACTGCACGACAACCGCCACTACCTGAGCGACGTCGTCTTCGGCGCGGCGGTGGGAGCGATTGGCGGCAGGACGGTGACTCAGCACGGGCGCAACGTGTGGACGTTTGCGCCCGTGGCCGTGCCGGGCGGGGTGGCCATCCTGGCCGTGCGGCGGCCGTAGGGGAGCGCGTCAGGCCTCGGTGTCGTCGTCCTCGTCGGGCGGCCGACTGGTCGCGACGTCGTCGATGTCCGGCGCGGTTGCGTCGTCGGCGTCGTCGTCATCGAGCGTGAAGGAGCGGCCCGTGCTCTTGAGCGGGATGGGCCCACGCGGGCGCTCGGCCTCGCGCTTCTTGGCTTTCTGGCTGCCGCCGCGCTGCGGCTTGGCGTCGGGCCCGAAATTCCGGCTGCGCGCGGGCGACGGGGCAGCCGAGTCGAACGGCCGCGGACCGCCGAACCCGCTTGGCCGCGGGGCAAATCCGCCCGGCCGGGGCGCCGGGCCCGGTCGGGGACCTCCAGGACCGCGGTCCTCGCGGGCGCGCGCCTCGCTGACTGCCAGCGGGCGCCCGTTGAAGACCTGGCCGTTGAAGCGCTGGATCGCGTCTTCCGCCTGCGAGCGCTCGGCGAACTCCACGAAGGCGAACCCGCGCGGCCGGCCCGTTTCGCGGTCCACTGGCAGGACGACCTGCGACGGCTGGGCGACGGTGCCGAAGTAGGTGCGCAAGTCGGCTTCGGTCGTGCTGTAGGACAGATTTCCGACGAACAGACGGACTCCCAATCAACTCTCCCGTAAAGGTGGCCGGCCGGGTATCAGCGGCCAAACATGCATCCGGCGCACACGTGAAAGGCAGAAGACGGGCAGGGAAACACGCGTATTGGCAGGCAAGACCACACTGGCAAGCCGGTTCGTTGCAAAAACCTTACTCGAAGTGCCTTTGCTCTGGCAAGGGCGACCCCCCAGGGGGCTGCGTTCTTGAGACGTCCGGTGCCGGTTGGTCCGCTGGACGAGCTCATCCAGGACCCGTGCGTCCCCGACCCGCGCGTCCTTCTGGAGCTCGAGGGAGCCGATTGGTCCCTCCCGACCCGCGTACGGGCGGGCTGGGCGGCCTTCGCGCCGACGCTCGAGCGCGGCCCCCGTCTCGGGATGCCGTTCTGCGGGTCGCGGGCCCGCCCGCCGGGGACGCCGCGCGGCCGGCTCCGCGATTTGATCATTTACGGATAGTACGATATCGTATCAATTGTGACGGACGGAACCGATCGCCAGGTGGTGCGGGCCCTGGAGCGGGGCGAACTGCCGGAGGGAGGCCTCTCGCACGCCGCGCATCTGCGCGCCGGCTGCGCGTACCTCGCCGAATCGTCGGTCGAAGAGGCGGCGGGACGGATGGCCGCCACGCTGCGCCGGCTCACGGCCGCTCTCGGCCAGTCGGACAAGTACCATCACACCGTCACGCTCTTCTGGATGCGCATGCTCGGCGCGGCGTGCGCCACTTCGGGCACCACCGCGTTCGACCTCGTCGTCGCGCGGTTTCCGGCGCTGCTCGACCAGACGTTCATCGCGCGTTTCTATTCCCGCGATCGGCTCGCCGCCGCCGCCGCGCGCGACGGGTGGGTGGAGCCGGACCTGAGGCCGCTGTCCCTCGATGACGCTGACACTGGTTCCGCCCGTTCACCGCGCCACGCACCGGATCGGACTCTACCTCGCTGAGCTGCGCGAAGAGGGCCTGTCGCAGGGCGAGGCGCACATCCTGGCGCTGCTCGCCGGCCGCGCGCCGGCGACAATCGCCGATCTCCATCGCGGCCTCGCCCACAAGCGATCGACCCTGACGAGCATCTTGGACCGCCTGGCCGCCCGCGGGCTGGTGACGCGCGAGGTTGCGGCGGCCGACCGCCGGACGTTCCTCGTCCGCCCGACGCCGCGGGGACGGGCCGTGGCGCGTCGGGTCCGGCGTCACCTCGTCGCGCTCGAGCAGGCGGTGGCCCGTCGAGTGTCGGCGGCCGACGTCGCCGCGTTCACGCGCGTGCTGGCGGCACTGGACGAAGAGGCGCGGCGCCGGACCCGGGGAACGCGCTGAACACGCGTCGATGCGTCCGCCTCAGCGGCGGGGCGGGATGAGGCCGCCGAGCGCGAAGGCGCCGAGGAGCGGCCCGGGCACGAGGCACGCGAACGCCCATTCCCACCCGAGGGAAGAGGCGACCATGGGCACCAGGCGGATCGACGCCATTGTCAGGAGGAAGCCGGAACAGGTCTGCACCGTCAGCGCCGTGCCGACGTGATCGCGCGGGCTGTGCTCGGCGACCAGCGCCGACAGCTGGCCCGAATCGGCCACCACCGCCACCCCCCAGACTGCGGCGAGCGCCACGAGCAGAACCGGCGACCGCGCGTAGGCGAACCCGGCCACCGCGGCGCACGCGCCGCTGACGAACATGGCCCACCTGGCGACGCGCGCTTTTCCGATCCGATCCGCGAAGAGGCCCGCAGCCGCCGACCCGGCGGCACCGCACGCGATCGTCACGAAGGCGATGGCCGAGGCGAGCGGGCCGGTCCTGAAGACGGTGGCGGCCGCGCCGCCGCGCGCCGCGAGGCTGGCGGCAGCGAAGGCCGCAATCCACGTCCAGACCGCGTAGAGCTCCCACATGTGTCCGAGGTATCCCAGGGTCGCGAGGCGCGTGCCGCGATCGGCGAACACGCGCGCAATCGCCGCCGGCTCGAAGCGCGGGCTGTTGGTCACGTAGGGGCCGTCGCCGACCGCCGTGAGGACCACCCCGCCGCCGGCGAGCGCGAGCGTCGAGGCCGCCAGCATGAGCGTGCGCCACGGCACCACCGCCGACGCGGCGGCGAGGAGGTGCGGGAACGCCGATCCGATCGTCAGCGCGCCGACGAGGATGCCGAGGGCCGCGCCGCGATGGCGCTCGAACCACCCGGCGGCGATCTTCATGCCGGGCGGGTACACCCACGCGAGTGCCGCGCCCGTGAGCATGCGCAGCCCGATGAGCACCGCCGGCGCCGCGCTGACGACGAGAGCCGCGTTGCTCGCCGCGCCGACCAGGCAGCCGACCGCGAACAGCCGCCGCGGGTTGACGAGATCGGGCAGGGTGAAGAGCGCCGACACGAGCGTGCCGAGGACGAAGCCGCCCTGAACGGCCATGGTGAGCCACGCGGCTTCGGCGGTCGTCAGATGAAACTCGCCGACGATCGAGGCGGTGGCGGCCGTGGCGGAGAACCACAGCGTCATGCCGAAGAACATCGCCAACGACAGCCAGGCGAGTTGTGCGCGGGGCTCATGCACGGTCGGTGATTGTATCTCGTTATAGAATCAAAGCCGCTCATGTCCCGCCCCCTCCTCGTCATCTTCCTTACGATCTTCGTCAACCTGATCGGCTTCGGGATCATCATCCCGCTCCTGCCGTTCTACGCGGAAACGTTCGGCGCCTCGCCGCTCGTCGTGGGGTTGCTGTTTGCCGTCTACTCGATCTGCCAGCTGGTGGCGGCGCCCGTGCTCGGCGACTGGTCGGATCGGCACGGGCGCCGGCCGATTCTCGTCTTCAGCCTGGCCGGGACGGTGATCAGCTTCGTCATGCTGGCGGTCGCGCACGGTCTGGCGATGCTCTTCCTCGCGCGTATGGTCGACGGGCTGTCGGGCGGCAACATCTCGACGGCGCGCGCCTACGTCGCCGACATCACCGAACCCAAGGACCGCGCGCGCGCCTACGGCCTCATCGGTGCGGCCTTCGGCCTCGGCTTCATCCTCGGTCCGGCGATCGGCGGGCTGCTGGCGCGCTGGGGCCTGGCGGTGCCGATCTGGGCCGCCGCGTTCATCACGCTCGTCGCGATGGTGTTCGCGATCCTGTGGCTGCCCGAGACGGTGCACCGCGCGCACGCCGGCTTCGGCAATCCGTTCGTCTACCTGCCGGCGATGCTCGGCCGCGCCCACGTCGGCCGCATGCTCGTGATCGACTTCCTGTACTGGTTCGCCTTCTCGATCTTCCAGACGACGTTCGCGCTCTTTGCGGCGTACCGCTTCGGGTTCGACGCGATCCGGACCGGGTATTTCTTCAGCGCGTTCGGCGTGCTCGGCGCGGTGGTGCAGGGAGGCTTCATCCGGCCGGTCGTGCGCCTGTACGGCGACAAGGCCGTCTTCCTGGCCGGACTTGGAATCTCGGCGCTCGGCCTGGTGGCGGCGGCCTACTCCGGCTCGGTGCTCGTTTTCACGATGACGCTCGTGCCGCTGGCGCTCGGCATGGGCTTCGGCCACCCGACGGTCGCCAGCCTGGTGAGCCGTGCCGGGCGGGCCGACGAGCAGGGACGCATCCAGGGGGCCGCCAGCGCCGTGGAGAGTCTCGGCCGGACGATCGGCCCGGTCTGGGGCAACGCCTCGCTCCAGCACGTCAGCGTGGCGACCCCGTACGTGTCGGCTGCCGGGTTCCTCATGCTGACGCTCCTGGTCACGCTCGGCTATCACGTCACCGACGCCGACGCCGCGCCTGTCGTCCGCTAGCGGCTCTTTCCGCGGCCAGGCTCTGGTGAAGTCGGTGGCCGGCGTTCTTCGGCAGTCAGCACTGGCGCGTGCCGGCGCGCAGCCGGTCAGGCAGGACCGGACGCGGCCGGATCGTTCACGGCTCGGAGGAACGTCAGATCGCGTAAAGCAGCGTCACCGCTGCGACCGAAAGGCCAGCCAGGGCAATCATCGCGACGAGCGTGATGAAGCTCACCACTTCCAGCAGCCCCCCGAACTCGAGGTGATTGCAGTCGGCGCGCATGTGATCGATCCAGACGGAATGCACCATCGACATTTCTTCAGGTTCCCTTACGGAGTGCCGCCGCCAGGCGCGGCGTCTCCCCTGGTTGTCGCGGCAAGGATGCTGCCAGGCGCGAAGGCCGGATTCAATCGGACGAGGCGGAAACGGCGCCCGGCGGTGTCCTCGATTCGCTGCACCCCACGGCCAGGCTGGACTTTTTCGGGGACGCGCGACGTGCGCGACGACTGGACGACCATACGCAGACGCCTCGGCAAAACGCCGGGAATTCTCTGGCGAGATGAAGCAACGCCGCGGCTCACGGGACGGGCGAGCCCAGGCGCCGCGCCACCCGCGCGCGCAACTCGGCCTCCGACGCGGTGCTGGTGATGTCCATGCCGCTGTCGATCAGCCCGTCGATCAGGGCGCGGATGATCTCGGCGCGGTTCAGCACTCTGCCGTGCGTCCCGCGGATGTCGGTGGAGAGGCGTTCGAGGTGGACGATCTGGCGATCGAACAGCACGACCGACACCTTGGACCAGGTTTCCTGGTGAACGGGCGGCCGGCCACGCGCCGGCCGGCGGGATCGGCGGCCCGAAAGAGCGCGTCGCTTCGCCATGAGGCAGGCCGATTATAGCGACGGATTGTTGCTAGCACAAACACAACTATGGTGACTACCCGCCTGCATCCCGGCTCACGCCCGCCTCACATTCCGACCGAGAAGAGGCGGCGCGTTGGCGGGCTCAGACCGTGGCGCCGGCGCGCTGAACCGCCGCGACGAGCGGCAGGTAGACGTAAAACGTCGTGCCGCGGCCGAGATCGCTCTGCAGCGCGATATACCCGCCGCTCTGCCTCACGATGCCGTACACGATCGACAGCCCGAGGCCGGTGCCCTTGCCTTCGTCTTTCGTCGTGAAAAACGGCTCGAAGAGACGCGCGCGGGTGCGCGCGTCCATGCCGGTGCCCGTATCGGCCACGCTGAGGCGTGCGTAGCGGCCGGCGTGGCCCTCGACCTGCGAGATGGCGGCGGCTTCGTCGAACGACACCTCGTCGACGCGCACCGTCAGGCGTCCGCCCTCCGGCATGGCATCCCGGGCGTTGATGACGAGGTTCAGCACGACCTGCTCGATCTGCGCCGGATCGGCGATGACCGCGATCGAGCCGACGGCCTGGATCTCGAAGTCGATCTCGGGGCCGATGAGCCGCCGCAGCATCGTGTCCATGCTCGTGAGCACGTCGCGCAGCTCGAAGAGGCGCGGACTGCTGGCCTGCCGGCGGCTGAACGCGAGCAGCTGGCGCGTCAGGCTGGCGCCCCGCCGCACCGACTCCTTGATCTCGCCCACTTCGCCGCACGCCGCGTCCTCGGACGCGAGCTGCATCAGCAGCAGGTCGGCCGATCCCATGATGCTCATCAGGACGTTGTTGAAGTCGTGGGCGACGCCGCCGGCCAGCCGGCCGATCGCCTCGAGCTTCTGGGACTGCCGGAGCTGCTGTTCGAGCGCGCGCCGCTCGGTGATGTCGCGGACGAACGCCGTCACCAGCGCGCCCGAGCCGATGCGCGCGGCCGTCAGCTCGCACGGAAACTCCGCGCCGTCGGACCGGATGCCGGTCAGCTCCAGCGTGCCGTCGGCCAGCAGGCCATGGCCCGTCACGCTGAACTGCCGGAAGGCCTCCAGGGTGGCAGTGCGCTCGGGGGCGGGGAGCAGCAATTCGACACTGCGGCCGAGGATGTCTCCCCGCAGGTGGCCGAACATCCGCTCGGCGGCCGGATTGAACTCGCGGATCTTCAGGTGCTCGTCGACGGTGACGATGGCGTCGTAGGCGGCCTCGAGAATCGCGCCCTGCCGGGCCTCGCTCTGCACGCTCGCCTGGTAGACCTTGAAGGTGAGGTAGAGCGGCGCGGCCGTCAGCAGGAGCGTCAGCCAGAGTCCGGCGCTCTCGGTCACCATGATGACGACGGCCGCGGCCGCCGCCCCGAGCAGATAGCTCGGCGCGTTCGGTGCGAAGTCGCTGCGCCACACGCGCCACGCGCTCTGACTGGTGCTGAGGGCGACGACGAGCGCGACCATCACCGTGTTGGAGAAGAAGTAGGTCAGCGCCATGCCGCCGAGCGGCACCAGCGCGGCGGGCAGGGCGATGTGCGGCGGGCCGCCGAGCCGCTGGTACACCTGGCCCGAGAGCTCCACGGTCAGGACCAGGCACGCCATGTTGAACCCGACCCGGAACCAGGGCTGGCGGCGCGAGTGGCTGTTGAGGACCGTCTGGCTCCAGCCGCTGGCCGCGCCGACGATCATGGTGGCGTGGGGCCCGCGCAGGATCAGCGACGCGATGTCGACGATGTACGACACCGACATGTTCGAGCCGGTAGCGATCGGGAAGTACACCTTGAACGCCGATGTCAGCGACGAGAGCAGGACGAGGATGACGAGGGGGGTGACGGGGGCCAACGCCGCTCGCGGCAGGAGCGCGGCGAGCGCCACGGCGCCGGCGCCGATGACGGTCAGGATGTACCAGCGTGCCCGGGCCGGGAGTTCGCTGAGCAAAACGAGATCAGTATAGCCAAACGAGCCGGGGCACGACCACGAGCCGAGCGCACGATCCTGCACGGCTTCGCGCGCGGTCCCCGGCGGCCGGGTCTGCGTCGACCCGCGCTGCGCCGTGATCTCGTGGACCGCGCGCGAGATACCGGGACTCGATCGCTACTTCTTCAGCGTCTCCAGGTACGCGACCAGCGCGTCCACGTCGTCCTTCGGAAGGTTGTACTGCTTCATCGGCGGCTTGCGCGCCGCGTTGGTCTTCGCCGTCATTTCCTTGGCGTTGACGATCCACTGCCTGATCTCTTCCGGCTTCAGCTTCGTTCCCACTTCGTCGAGCGGTCCCTTGGCGTTGCCCTTGCCGCCGATGGAATGGCAGAGCGAGCAATGCTCACGGTTGTAGACATCCATTCCTTTCTTGACGTCGGCTGACTGCGCCGAAGCAGTGGCGGAGACACCGAGCGTCGCGGCGGCGACGAGGCTCAAGACAGCTGCACGAGACATGATGTACAACCTCCTCTCGGAAACGGCACTCCACATCCTTGACCCTTCGGGGTTCGCAATGCAACTGCGAGGATAGACGCCTGATGCTCTCGAGACCCCAGATCTTTAGGAATCCCTTAGCTCTGCTGGGTGCCGTCCTGGCCACCGTGGCGGCGCTGCTCTTCCTGACCGTGTTTCTCGCCGACCTCTTCGGCCTTCACACCAACCCCTACCTCGGCATCCTCTTCTTCCTGATTCTGCCCGCGATCTTCGTGTTCGGCCTGCTGCTCATCCCGATCGGCGCCTGGATCGATCGCCGCCGGGCACGGATGGGGAAGAAGCGGCTGGAAACGCGCTGGCCGGTCATCGACCTCAACAACCCGCAGCAGCGCGCGTTCGTGGGCCTGGTCGTGCTCGGTACCGGCGCGAATATCGTCATCATCTCGCTGGCGACGTACCGCGGCGTGCAGTACATGGACTCGGTCCAGTTCTGCGGCCAGGTGTGCCACGAGGTGATGAAGCCGGAGTTCGCCGCCTACCAGGACAGCCCCCATTCGCGGGTCGCGTGCGTTCAGTGCCATATCGGCCCAGGCGCGTCGTGGTTCGCCCGCTCGAAGATCTCCGGTACGCGCCAGGTGTTCGCCGTCATGTTCAACACGTACTCGCGGCCGATCCCGTCGCCGGTCCAGAACCTGCGGCCCGCCCGCGACACCTGCGAGCAGTGCCACTGGCCCGAGGAGTTCCACGGCGACAAGGTCGTCCGCATCCGCGAGTACGCCGACGACGAAAAGAACAGCGAAACGGTGACGACGCTCCAGGTTCACGTCGGCGGCGGCAGCGCGCGGCTCGGCATCGCGCGGGGCATCCACTGGCACATGAACGTGGCGAACCAGATCGACTACATCGCCACGGACGAGAAGCGTCAGGCGATCCCCTACGTCCGGCTGAAGGATCGGTTCGGCAAGGTCACCGAGTTCGTCGTTTCAGGGGTGTCGCAGGCCGACCTCGCGAACGGCGAGGAGCGCCGGATGGACTGCATGGACTGCCACAACCGCCCGAGCCACCCGATCGCCGCGACGGCCGAGCGTGCGGTCGACGAGGTCATGGCGCGCGCCGAGATCCCGCCGACCCTGCCGTTCGTCCATCGCGAGGCCGTGAAGGCGCTCACCGCCACCTACCCGTCGCAGGAGGCGGCCGGGGAGGCCATCGAGCGGTCGCTGCGGGCGTTCTACCGGACCGAGTACTTTGCCCTCTACAACTCACGCCGGCAGGACGTGGAGCGCGCCGTGCGGGCGACCACGAACATCTACCGCCGCAACGTGTTCCCGCGCATGCACGTCACCTTCGGCACTTACGAGAACAACATCGGCCACATCGACTCGCCGGGCTGCTTCCGCTGCCATGACGGGGAGCACAAGGCGAAGGACGGCCAGATGATCCGGCAGGACTGCGACCTCTGCCACGAGATTTCCTGACGGTCGACGCGCCGTCTCCTCAGGTCCCGGATACGAACACGGTGGGACTAGAATGGCGGAGATGAGGCGGATCGCCGCTCTAGCCGTCCTCGCGGCCTTCGGTGCCGGCGCGGCCTGTTCCAGGCCGGACGAGAACGGCTCCCGGCCGCGGTTCGGGTATCGACTGGCGGGCCCGCTCGTTCCCGCCACCATGACGATGGTGGCGGCGTGGGACGTGCCGCAGGATCCCCTGGTCGACGCGACGCTGCCCAAGGCGCCGCTGACCGACCAGATCCGCCGCGGCTACCGCATCTTCACCGACACGCCGCACGAAGCGCCCCGGCTGACGCACAGCGGCATGTCGTGCAGCAATTGCCACCTGAATGCCGGCCAGCGGCAGAAGGCGCTCCCCCTGGTCGGCGTGGCGGGGATGTTTCCGGAGTACAGCAAGCGATCAGGACACCTCATCAGCCTCGACGATCGCATCGTCGACTGCTTCCTGCGAAGCGAGAACGGCGCGGCCGACGAACAGGCGCTTCCGCAGCCGACCGACGGGGAAGTGCTGGCCGTGTCGGCGTTCTTGACGTGGCTGTCGCGCGGATTCATCGTGGGGGCCCCACCGGCGTGGCGGGGCCAGAACGTCATCGACCTAGACCATCTCATTCCGGTCGACCGGCTCGACGTAGGGCGCGGACGGGCGCTGTTCGCGGAGAAATGCAGTTCGTGTCACGGACAGGACGGCCAGGGCGTGCAGATCGGCGACAAGAAGGCGGGACCGCTCTGGGGGCCTGCCTCGTGGAACGACGGCGCGGGGGCGGCCCGCGTGTACACGCTCGCCGGCATCATCCGGTACGCGATGCCGTATCTCGATCCGGGCAGCCTGAGCGACGAGCAGGCCCAGCAGATCGCCGCCTACATCACGGCGCAGCCGCGTCCTCGCTATCCCTACAAAGCGCGCGACTACGTCGGCGGGACGGTGCCGCCCGACGCCGTCTACTACCGGCGGGAGCTGGCCGAGAAGTAGGTGTCGGTCCGGTCGATCCAGTCCTGGCGCACCGGGCTGAACACGTCGATGACGAACGCGTCGTCGAGGACCTCCACCTCGTGCGGCACGCTTCCTGGAATCTGCAGCGCCTCGCCAGGGCCGACCTCCACCGATCGTCCGTCGAAGTCGAACCGCAGGCGCCCATCGATCACCAGGCTGATCTGCTCGTTGTCGTGCGCGTGACGCGGCACCACGCCGCCGCGCGCCAGGCGGAACTGGGCGACGGTCACGCGATCGCCCGAGATGAAGCGGCGGCGAATCGCGGCGGTGAGGGCCTCCTCGGGCAGATCGGCCCAGCGGTGGTGGACGGCGACCTCGTTCGGCATCACGTGCTCCTCAGACGAGAATCTTGATCGTCAGCTTCTTCTTCGCCTCGGACACGAACTCGTCGAGCTTCGTCTCTCGCTGCTGAGCCGTCAGGAACTGCTTGATTCGAGGCCCGACCTCGGCGAGCGGCGCCGTGTGCGGAGGCCGCCGTTCGATCAGCTTGATGATGTGGAATCCGAACTGCGACTCGACGACGCCGCTGACGGCCCCGGTCTTGAGCGCGAACGCCGCCTTTTCGAACGCCGGGTCCATCTGGCCCTTCGGGAAGAAGCCGAGATCGCCGCCGTTCGGCGCACTGCCCGGATCCTGGGACTCGCTTCGCGCGAGGGCGGCGAAGTCGGCGCCGCCCCGGACCTTCTTCAGGATCTGCTCGGCCTTCTTCCGGGCGCCGGCCTTGTCGGCGGCGGGCGCGTTCGGCGCCACCGTGACGAGGATGTGGCTCGCGTGCACGGTCTCGCCCTGCTTGAAGCGCTCGAGGTTCTGCTGATAGAAGGCGCCGATCGCCTGGTCGTCCACCGCGATCTTCGACGTGACCTCGGCGTCGACGACCTTCTGCACCTCGAGGCTCATCCGCGTCTGCCGCTGGAGCTGGTCAACGGTGACGTTCTGCTGGGCCAGCGCCTTCGTGAACGCGTCCTCGGTCGGGAAGCCGCTGCGGATCTGGGTCATCCTGGCCGTGACGTCCGCGTCGGACACGTCGAGCTTCCGTACGTGCGATTCTTCGGCGAGGACGTGGAAGGTCACGATCTGATCGAGGACGTTGCGCACGATCGCGTCGCGCCGATCGGGCGGGATCGGCTGTCCGGCACGGGCCTCGATCTGATGGAGCGCGCTCTCGAGCTTCCCAGCGCTCCACCTTCTCTCCGTTGACGGTCGCGAGGACATCGGGCAACTGCGCGGGCACGGGCTTGGCCGCGGGGGGAGCGCCTGCCGTGCCGGCGGGCGGGGCAGCCGGCGGCGCCGACGCTGCCGGTGTCGAGGCTGCGGCGGCCGGCGGCGCCTGTCTGCGGCAGGCCGATGACAGTGGAACGACGAGCAGCAAGGAAACGGCAAGCAACTTCTTCACTGGGAGACTCCAAAGGAGGGAAAGCACGATGATAGCAGCTTTCGGCGGGGCCTCCCGGCCGTCCTGCGCGGATGGCCGGGAGGGGAGCTGCCGGCGAGCGTCGCCCGCTACTGCGGCGAGAGGCTGATGTTGACGGCGCGCGTTTCGCCGCGGCGCACGTCGAGGTCGGCCTCGTAGGGCCGGTAACCGTCCTTGCGAATCTCGACGTGGTGCGTGCCTTCCGACACCTGCACGATGAGACGGGCGCGATCGCTCGTGCCCTGCCACTGCTGGCCGTCGATCATTATCTCGGCGTCGGGCGGCTGCACCTGGATCGAGAGCGCGCCGAAGGAGGACGATTCGCCGGGCGCCATGTCCGGCGGCCGCGGCGCCGGCGGTTCGGACGGCGGCGGCGGCTCCGCCGGTGTCGGTGGCTCGCCCGGAGGCGGCGGCACGCGGGGACCGCGCGGCCCGTACGGACTGCGCCCGACGGGGCGACGCGTGGACGGTGGCGGCGCGGCGGGCGGCGGCGGCGACGCGCTCACTTCTCCGGCCGGCAGACGCTCCATCTGCTCGTGCAGCTTGAAGGTGGACGTCGGCTCGAGATAGACCTTGCGCGTGACGGTGCGGTAGCCCTCCCGATAGAGCGTGACCTCGTGGCCGCCGGGCGGCATGGACAGGTGCTGGAACACCCCGTCGAAGTCATCGACGATGCCGGCGTAGTAGCCGTCGACGTAGACCTTGGCGTCCTTGGGCGTGGCGAGCACGCGCATGTCGGCGCCCCGATCGTAGGGATAGGGATAGAACCCGTAAGGATAGCCGTACGGATACGGGTACCAGGGACCGCCCCAGAAACCAGGACCCCAGAACGGATCGTAGAGGTACCCGCCGACGACCACGACGGAGGCGCGTGCGCCGTGAACGTGTCGGGCCGCGCGGGCGGATTGAGGCCATAGCACCACGGCGGCCGTCAGACAGGCAGCCAGCAACAGCGGAAGCGATGAGTTCCGACGCACGTGAGGATCCTTTGCAGGGCCGGCGCCTTCGTCCGGAGCAACGCCGGTGCCACGCGGCGCGCGCCTTCCCTGCGACCCGTAACTCCTTGGGACGTCCTGCGTTATCGATTGGGCCGGTCGCGACAGTCGGTCGGGCGCGTGACATCGACAGGCCACACTGTCGTGGTCCGAGGACGGCTGCAGCTTTCAACCCGGTTGCCCATCGTCATTGAAGCCGGGTTTCGGACGTGGATCCAACCTCGCGCTATTGCACGACTGGCCGGCGGCCGCCGACGAACCGCCCGACGACGAGCTGGGCGAGCGATTCGAGAAGTCGCGGGGCAACGGCGCCCTCCGCGTCGGCATCAGCTGCGGCCGCGGAGTTCTCGGCCGGCGACACCGTGGACAGCCTGATGCAGCGCGCCGACGAGGCGCTCTACGACGCCAAGCGCTGCGGCAACCGGCGCGTCAGCGCGAGGGCGCGTCCGTTCCTCCGCGATCTGCTGGGCCGGTCCGCGAGCTGATCGCAGCCGCGCTCCGGCAGAACTGGCGCCCACTCGAGATCCCTCCCGAAACGGCTGTGCACGGGGTGCGATCGCGCTCCGACCGCCGGAACGCGCCTTGCTCCCATTTTCGTGAGACGGGTCGGCACGACCCGGACGCGTTTCACGGCGCGCCGTGCGGGACGGTGACGTCATTACCGAGGGTCAACGCATGGCTGAGACGGCCTCCGACCATTTGCTCGCGCGGCTGCACGAGTGGGGCATCACGCGCATCTACGGCTATCCGGGTGACGGCATCAACGGCATTCTCGGTGCGCTCGATCGCGCGAAAGACACGATCAGCTTCGTCCAGGCGCGGCACGAGGAGCTCGCCGCCTTCATGGCCTGCGCCCACGCGAAGTTCACCGGCGAGGTCGGCGTCTGTGTGGCCACTTCTGGCCCCGGCGCGATTCACCTGCTCAACGGCCTTTACGACGCGAAGCTCGATCACCAGCCGGTGGTCGCCATCGTCGGCCAGCAGGCGCGGAGCGCGCTCGGCGGCGACTACCAGCAGGAGGTCGACCTCGTCACGCTCTTCAAGGACGTCGCGCACGAGTACGTGCACATGGCGTCGGTGCCCGCGCAGGTGCGGCATCTCGTGGATCGCGCCGTGCGCATCGCCAGGTCCGAGCGGACGGTCACGTGCATCATCCTCCCGAACGATCTTCAGGAGCTCGACGCCGTGCGCGAGCCGCCGCGCAAGCACGGCACCGTGCACTCGGGCGTCGGCTACTCGGCGCCGTACGTGATTCCGCAGGACGACGACCTGCGGCGCGCGGCGGACGTGCTGAACGCCGGCAAGCGCGTCGCCATGCTCGTCGGGGCGGGCGCCCTGCACGCCGGCAGGGAGGTCGAGGAGGCCGCCGACGTGCTCGGTGCGGGTGTCGCAAAGGCGCTGCTCGGCAAGGCCGTGCTGCCCGATGCCCTGCCGTACGTCACCGGCGCCATCGGGTTGCTCGGGACCAAACCGAGCTGGGACCTGATGAGCGAGTGCGACACCCTGCTCATGGTCGGCAGCAACTTCCCGTACTCGGAGTTCCTGCCCAGAGAAGGCCAGGCGCGGGGCATTCAGGTGGACATCGACGGCCGGATGCTGTCGATCCGCTATCCGATGGAGGTGAACCTGGTGGGCGACGCGGCCGAAACGCTGCGCGTCCTGCTGCCCTATCTCGAGCGCAAGGGCGACCGGGGGTGGCGCGAGCGGATCGAGAAGAACGTCGCCGAATGGTGGCGCGTGCTCGAGGCGCGGGCGATGAACGATGCCGACCCGATCAACCCGCAGCGCCTGTTCTGGGAGCTCTCCTCCCGCCTGCCCGACGACTGCATCCTCTCGTCCGACTCGGGATCGGCCGCGAACTGGTTTGCCCGGGACCTCAAGATCCGGCGGGGCATGATGGCGTCGCTCTCGGGAACGCTGGCGACGATGGGTCCGGGCGTGCCGTACGCGATTGCCGCGAAGTTCGCCTTTCCGAGCCGCGTCGCCATCGCGCTCGTCGGCGACGGCGCCATGCAGATGAACGGCATCAACGGGCTGGTGACGATTGCCAAGTACTGGAAGGAGTGGAGCGATCCACGGCTGGTCGTGCTCGTCCTGAACAACCGCGACCTCAACCAGGTGACGTGGGAGCAGCGCGTGCTGGCTGGAGACCCGCGCTTTCCCGGGTCGCAGAGCATTCCCGACTTTCCGTATGCGCGGTACGCCGACGAGCTCGGGCTGCTCGGCATTCACGTTGACAGGCCGGACCAGATCGGGGGCGCGTGGGAGCGGGCGCTCTCCGCCGACCGGCCGGTCGTCGTGGAGGCCATCACCGACCCGAACGTCCCGCCGCTGCCGCCGCACATCTCGCTGGCGCAGGCCCGGCATTTCGCCGAGTCGGTCTACTCGGGCGACGCCGAGGCGCTCGGGTTCATCCGGCAGACGGTCAAGGATGCGGCGGAGACCTTCCTGCCGCACCGGCGCGAGTAGCCGGATGCCGCCGATTGCGGCGCTGGACGCGTCCGCGTTCACCATTCCGACCGACGCCCACGAGTCCGACGGTACGCTCGCGTGGGACCGGACGACGCTCGTCGTGGTCCACGCGCGCGCAGGGGGAACCGCCGGCGTCGGCTACGCGTACGGCAGCGCGGCGGCGACCTCGATCGTGCGCGGCCAGCTTGCCGAGCTGGTCGTCGGCCGTGATGCGATGGACGTCGAGGGTGTGTTCGTGGCGACGACCGGAGCGGTCAGGAACATCGGCCGGGCGGGCGCCGCGTCGACCGCGGTGTCGGCCGTCGACATCGCGCTCTGGGACCTGAAAGCCCGCCTGCTCGGGTTGGCCGTCGCCGTCCTGCTGGGGGCGGCGCGGGAGCAGATTGCCGTCTATGGCAGCGGCGGATTCACGTCGTACTCCCTCGGGCGGCTGGAGTCGCAGCTCGGCGGCTGGGTGGCCGACGGCATCGCCGCCGTGAAGATGAAGGTCGGCTGCGACGCCGCAGCGGATTGGGATCGGGTACGCGCGGCGCGAGCGGCCATCGGGAGCGGCGCCGGCCTCTACGTCGACGCGAACGGCGCCTACACGCGCAAGCAGGCGCTGGCGCAGGCCGATGCGTTCGCCGTCAATCGCGTCAGCTGGTTCGAGGAGCCGGTTTCGTCGGACGATCTCGAGGGCCTGCGCCTCATTCGCGACCGCGCGCCGGCGGGCATGGACATCGCGGCGGGCGAGTACGGACACGACGTCCGGTACTTCAGGCGCATGGTCGAGGCCGGCGCCGTCGACGTCCTGCAGGCCGACGCGACGCGCTGCGGCGGCATCACCGGGTTCATGAGGGCCGGGGCGATCTGCGACGCGTGGAGCCTGCCGTTGTCGGCCCATACGGCACCGAGCGTCCACGCGCACGCCTGCTGCGCGGCCGCACGCGCGCGGAATCTCGAGTACTTCCACGATCACGTCAGGATCGAGCAGTTGCTGTTCGACGGCGTGCTCCGGCCGGTCGGCGGCGCGCTCTGCCCGGACCGCTCGCGGCCGGGTCTGGGCATCGACCTGAAGGAGTCGGACGCCGACGCGTATCGAGTGGCTTGAAGGTTCAGGGCCAAAGGGGGGGTTGGTGGCGACTTCAATTCCGATGCGGCTGGTTCGCGAACGCGACGCGCATGCGGAGCCGCTGGCGCGGGATCTGCGGGCGGTCGTGCGCGGCGAAGTGCGGTTCGACCGCGGCAGCCGTGCGCTGTACGCCACTGACGGGTCCAACTATCGCCAGCCGCCGGTGGGCGTGGTCGTACCGCGCAGCGTGGACGACGTGGTCGCCGCGCTCGAGGTGTGCCGCGCGCACGACGCGCCGGTGTTTGGCCGGGGCTGCGGCACCAGCCTCGCGGGCCAGTGCTGCAACGCGGCGGTCTGCTTCGACATGTCGAAGTACCTGAACCGGGTGCTGGAGGTCGATCCGGAACGGCGGCTGGCGCGCGTGCAGCCGGGCACGATTCTCGACGACCTGCGGCAGCGCGCCGGCCGGCTCGGGCTGACCTTCGGGCCCGACCCCGCCACCCACGATCACTGCACGCTCGGCGGCATGGTCGGCAACGACTCGTGCGGCGTCCACTCCGTGATGGCCCAGTTTGCCGGCGACGGGGCGCGCACGGCGGACAACGTGCAGCAGCTGGAGATCCTCACCTACGACGGCGTGCGGCTGCGGGTCGGCCCGACGAGCGAGCACGAGCTCGAGTCCATCATCCGTCAGGGGGGGCGCCGCGGCCAGATCTACGCGAAGCTGAAGGCGCTCGTGCAGCGGCACGCGCACGCGATCCGCACCGGGTTCCCCAGGATTCCACGCCGCGTCTCGGGCTACAACCTGCCGTATCTGCTCCCGGAGAACGGCTTCAACCTCGCCGGCGCGCTCGCGGGGACCGAGGGCACGTGCGTGATGTGGCTGGAGATCGTGGCGAAGCTGATCCCGAATCCCCCGGCGCGGACCCTCGTCGTGCTCGGCTACCCGGACGTCTACGAGGCCGGCGATCACGTCCCGGAAATCATGCAGTTCGAGCCGATCGGCCTCGAGGGCCTCGACGACCGCCTCGTCCAGGACATGAAGCGTGTCGGTATCCACCGGCAGGACGTGACCCTGCTGCCCGACGGCGGGGGCTGGCTCCTGGTCGAGTTCGGCGGCGCGTCGCGCGCCGAGAGCGACGCCAGGGCCCGCGCGCTCATCGCCGCTGTCGAGGCGGCTGCACACCCGCCGCGCGCAAAGCTGGTCGACGATCCCCGCGAGGAGGAGCAGATCTGGAAGGTCCGTGAATCCGGCCTGGGCGCCACCGCGCATGTCGGCGGCGACGATCCGACCTGGCCGGGCTGGGAAGACTCGGCGGTGCCGCCCGAGCGGGTGGGCGAGTACCTGAGAGCGCTCCGGAAGCTGCTCGACACGCACGGCTACCAGTGCGATCTCTACGGCCATTTCGGCCAGGGCTGCATCCACACCCGCATCGACTTCGACCTCCAGACCGCCGCGGGCATCCGGCGCTATCGCTCGTTCGTCGAAGCGGCGGCCGACCTGGTGGTCAGCATGGGCGGATCGCTGTCGGGCGAGCACGGCGACGGCCAGGCGCGCGCCGAACTGCTCCCGCGGATGTACGGGCCCGAGCTGATGGAGGCGTTTCGCGAGTTCAAGGGGATCTGGGATCCAGCCTGGAAGATGAACCCCGGCAAGGTCGTCGATGCCTATCGCGTCGACGAGAACCTGCGCCTCGGCGTCACCTACGACCCGCCGCCCCAGCACACCCACTTCGCCTTTCCGGAGGACCAGGGCAGCTTCGCGCGGGCGACGCTGCGCTGCGTCGGGGTGGGGAAGTGCCGGCGGCTCGACGGCGGCACCATGTGTCCGAGCTTCATGGTCACGCGGGAAGAGATGCACTCCACGCGCGGTCGCGCGCGCCTGCTGTTCGAGATGCTCGAGGGCGATCCGATTGAGGGCGGCTGGCAGGACGAGCACGTCAAGGAGGCCCTCGCCCTGTGCCTGGCCTGCAAGGGCTGCAAAGGCGACTGTCCCGTCAGCGTCGACATGGCGAGCTACAAGGCCGAGTTTCTCTCGCACTACTTCGAGCAGCACCGTCGGCCCGTCTCGGCGTACGCGTTCGGACTGGTCCACTACTGGGCGCGCGCCGCCTCGTTGATGCCGCATCTGGTCAACCTGGTGACGCAGACGCCGGGGCTGCGCGACCTGGCCAAGATGGCGGCCGGCATGCCGCTCGCCAGGCCGATCCCGGCGTTTGCGCCCTACACCTTCAAGGAGTGGTTCGAGCGCCGTCAGCCGCAGGTCCGCGCCGGCAGGCCGCGCGTGCTCCTGTGGCCCGACACGTTCAACAACCACTTCCATCCGCGCACCGCGATCGCGGCGGTCAGGGCGCTCGAGCGCGCCGGTTACCACGTGGACGTGCCCCGCCGGCCGTTCTGCTGCGGCCGCCCGCTCTACGACTACGGCATGCTCGACCTGGCGAAACGCTGGCTCGCCGACATCATGGACGGACTGGCGGACGACATCGAGGCCGGCGTGCCGATTATCGGCCTCGAGCCGAGCTGCGTTGCCGTGTTCCGCGACGAGGTGCACCAGCTCTTCCCGCATCGCGAGAACGCACGGCGCCTGTCGGCGCAGACGTTCATGCTCGGCGAATTCCTGCACAAGGAAGGGGCGAGGCTGCCCAGGCTCGAGCGCCGCGCGCTCGTGCACGGCCACTGCCACCATGAGGCCGTGATGAAGCTGTCCGGCGAGCGGGAGGTGCTCGACCGGCTCGGACTCCAGTACCGGATGCTCGACTCCGGATGCTGCGGGATGGCCGGCTCGTTCGGCTTCGAGCGGGACCATTACGAGGTTTCGATGAAGGCGGGAGAGCGGGTCCTGCTGCCGGCGGTACGGGAGGCCGCCAGGGACGCGCTCATCATCGCCGACGGCTTCAGCTGCCGCACCCAGATTGCCGACGGCACCAGCCGCCGCGCGCTGCACCTCGCCGACGTCCTCGAGATGGCCGACAACCAGGGTCCGCGCGGCCCCTCCGGCGACTACCCCGAGCGCCAGTACGTACCCGACTATGCCGCCGACGCCGGCATCAGAGCGTCCCGCTCGGGAGTCGCCATCGCCGCCGGCGCCGTCGGAGCCGCCGCTCTTTCATATGCCGTGCTCCGACATCGCCGGACCCATTGAACCCAGGCGAACCCCCTTGAGCGCCGCTCTGCCCCTCGCGCCGCACCGACCGGTCGCGATACCCTTGAAGGCATGTCGATTCTCGAATGGCTGCGCCGCGCCGCCTCGCCGGCATCGACGGCCCACGGCGACACCGACACGGTCCGCCGCATCGTCGCCGAGCTGGATCGCCTGGAGCCGGAGCGGGCGCGCTACCTGGCGGCGTTCGCCTACGTCCTGAGCCGCGTGGCCAACGCCGATCTGAACATCAGCGAGCGCGAGACCCGGCGGATGGTGGAGCTGGTCCAGGGTGCCGGCCAGCTTTCCGAGGAGCAGGCCCTGCTCGTGGTGGAGATGGCCAAGAGCCAGAACCGGCTGTTCGGCGGCACGGAGAACTTTCTGGTCACCCGGGAATTCCGCGAGATCGCCACCGACGACCAGCGCCGCCAGCTGCTCGACTGCCTCTTCGCCGTCGCCGCCGCCGACGACGAGGTGAGCGGGGAAGAGGAGAGCCAGATCTGGCAGATTGCGAGCGAGCTCGGCTTCGAGCACGCCGACTTCATCAATGCCCGCCTCGCGTATACGAACAAGCGCTCAATCTTCAAACGAACCCGGTGAACCCCGTGAGCTCCGTGGACGCCGTTCACCCCGCGAGCCGTCCTGCGAACATCAGGAGCAGCGCGCCGATCAGAATGCGGTACACGGCGAACGGCGTGAAGCCGCGCCGCCGCACCCAGGCCATGAACCATGCGACCGAGGCGTAGGCCACCAGAAAGGAAACCACGAAGCCGATCGCGAGCACGATCCAGCCGTGCGCGTCGATCCGCGACACGCCGATCGGGTTCTCCCCCCGGCCCGCCACCGACTTGAACAGATCGTACCCCGTCGCCGCGGCCATCGTCGGGATGGAGAGGAAGAAGGAGAACTCCAGCGCCGAGGCGCGCGACATGCCGGCCACCTGACCTGCCGTGATCGTGGCCATCGACCGCGACGTGCCGATGAACACGCCCGAGAGGATCTGGCAGGCGCCGATCCAGATTGCCTGCGCCAGCGACATCTCCTCCATGCGCCAGGTCCTGACGCGGGTGCCGGCCGCACCGGGCCCGAGGCGCTCGGCGCGTGCGTGCTCGGCGTCCACGATCCACATGATCACGCCGCCGACGACCAGCGACCAGCCCATGATGGTCAGGTTCTCGAGGTTTTTCCCGATGACGGTCGTCAGCAGATAGCTCGGGCCCGCGGTCACGACGAAGGCGAGGGCCGTCAGCCCGAGGGGGTGCGTGAGCCACGACCCTTCGCCGCGCGCACCGGCCGGATAGGTCGCCACGAACTGCGCAATCCGCGGCGCGAAGTACACCAGCAGGCACAAGATGGCGCCGAGCTGGATCACGATCGTGTACATCTTCCAGTAGCCGTCCGTGAGGCTGACATGCAGTAACGCCTCGGCGATGCGGAGGTGCGCCGTCGAACTCACCGGCAGGAACTCCGTCAGGCCCTCCACGATTCCCAGCAGCACGGACACGCCGTAGTCGCTCACCCACGATCCTCCACCGTGAGCGTACCATGCCTCGGGCTGGAGCCAGTGTTCCTCGGCGGCGCTCGAGGGAGTCGCGGAGCGAGAAAGAGACAGGAGCGCCTGCGATCAGTCCTTCTCGGACCGCTTGCGCTTCGCCCAGTACGCCTTCATGCGGTTGGCGGCGGCCTTGCGCCTGGCCGGCGTCCACCCGCGCCGCCGGGGCGCGGTGGACGAAGCGCTCGAGGCGCCGCGGGCGATGAGGAAGTCGACCGGCAGTTCGTCCGGATCGAAGGCGTCCCGCAGATCGGGAAACATGTCGACGAGCAGGCGGGCCTCGTGCGCGAGGTCGCGCAGACGCGCCACCGCGCCGTGTCTGGCGAGCTCGTAGAGGTGGGCGTCACGCTTGGTCCGGGCCATCGGCATCTCTCCCACGAGATCAGTCAGTCGAGGCCGTCGGCGCGGGCGACTTCGACCGCGCGGCCCTCGTCGGTGCCCGTCACGCGCACCGTCCAGGGCTGGCAGCACACCTCGCAGTCCTGCACGAAGCTGCCGGTCACGTCCGGCTCGACGTAGAGTTCAACCTCCTCGCCGCAGTACGGGCACGCGACGAGGAACAGATCGTCCATCGACCACCCTGTGACTTCACGATCCCAGCCGATTGTAGCGAACTCGCGCTCCACGGACGAGCGCGATCCAGCCGGCCCCGACCGATGAGCCGGGTCGCCGCTCCTGCCGGGCGCGCGCCGTGGTGCGCCGGGCATGGTGTCACGCGAGCCGCGCGGATCGTGACAGAATCGGGTACGGCCGTTGGAGCGGCCTGGAGGGAGCAAAGGAGAGACGCGGGATGAGACAACTCGCGTGGATGGTCGCCGCCGTTGCCGTCGCCGTCGGCGGCGCGCGGGCGGCGGCTCCAGCTGCGCGCGATCGCGCGGCCATCGTCGCGATCGAGCGCGAGTGGCTGGATCACATCTCGGATCGCGCGACGCTCGAACGCGTTCTGGCCGACGATTTCCGGCACCCCGTGCCGAGTGGAGACATCCTGACCAGGCGGGAGCACATCGAATGGGCGGTGGCCCACCCGCGACCGGCAGGCCGCCGGGCGAGGTTCGCCGACCTCACCGTCCGGGTGTACGGCGACACCGCCATCGCGAACGGCATCGTGGAGAACTCGGACGCGTCGGGCGGCGACGTCCACCGGAGCGTGTTCACGGACGTCTTCGTCCGGCGGGCCGGCTCCTGGCAGGCGGTCAACGCCCAGGAGAACGCCGTTCGATAGCGGCCGGCTCCCCGCGGCGTGATCACCCGCGAGAGCGCCGGGCGCGCACGTGCAGGCCGTGCCCGGCGACGTTGACCCGAACGTCGTGGAGGCGGCCGCTCGGCAGCGACGCCCCGTACCCGAGCAGGTAATAGTGCCCGGCCTCGCGCCAGATCTGGTCCACGACGTGCTCGAAGTCGCTGGTGTTGGCGAACGCGGTCCCTCCCGTGTGCTCCGCGACGCCGCTTCCCGTCACCCAGATTCGTCCCGTCACGCCGGCCGGGTCGAGCACGTAGAGGCTGGCGTTGGCCCGCGAGGCCGCGGCCAGGGCCTCCACCCAGTACGGCCAGAGCAGGCTGCCTTTCAGGCGCAGCGGCTCTTTCACGTCGAACACCCGCGGCGCGCCGATGCAGACGATGACCTCGCGGCGCGGTTCGGCGTCCTCGAACCGTCGGGAGAGCTTCGTCACCATCTTCAGCGCGTTCTCGAACGTCTCGCGGCCGAAGAACGGAATCGCTCCCGCGTGGTAGTCGGCGATCCGGTCGAGGGCCGTGCTGCGATTGCCGGCCGCCTCGTCGGTCCGGTTGTTGAAGCGCACGACGCTCAGGCGGTCCGATGGCCCCATCCGGTCGACGAACAGACGGGCGATCTGCTGAACGCGTGACGTGAGCGTCGGGGGCACCGCCGTGTCGTCGAGCACGAGGACCACGGTCCGCGCGTCCCCCCGCCCTCCGGTGCCCGATGCCGATACTTCCCGGAACGAGTCGATCGGCATCCGCAGGCCGTCGTCCTCGATCTGGAACTGGTTGGCCGTCAGGCCTTCGACCGTCTGGCCGTGGTCGTCCAGCACGACGGCGTCGATCTCCGCCTGGTCCTGGCTCGCGCGCGGAACGGCGCGCGGAGAGCACGGGTCGAACGTGGGACGCATCACGCGCGTTTTTCCGGCGACGCGGAGACGAAGGGCTCGACGAGCTTCGACCAGCGATCCGGGTCGAGCAGCGTGATCGGCGCCTTGACGTAGTCGCCGCCGTCAGCGGCTGCCGTGCCGAGCGCCGTCTGCAGGGCCAGGTTCAGTCGGTGATCCTCGGCGGCGAACCAGTTGCGCACCGTGTCGCCGAAGGAGAGCTGCTTGAGGCCCTCCGCCTCCGGTGCGAAGAGCGCCAGCCAGCCCTTGTCGTAGGGGCGGCGCCGAATCAGATCCGGCCTCCGCGCCAGCTGTTCGTTGACGTCGAGCATCACGCCGTCCGACGGCGCCCGCAGTTCCACCGCGCGGTCGGCCGAGGTGACGCGCGCCACGACGTCGCCGGCGGCGACGCGCGTGCCTGGCTTCTCCACCTGGATGGAGAGGACGCGCGGCAGCAGGCGGCCGATGAAGGCATCGACGCCCAGGACCGCCTTGCCCGACTCGACCGGCGCCACCCACGTGTGCCAGGGGGCGTAGTACGCGTCGCGCCGCCACTTCAAGCTGCCCGCGCGGGCGAGCCCGCGAGCCGCGTCGGCGATTCGCGACGAGAAGGCCATGAGGCCCACCACCGCGAGCGGCGGGATGGCGAGCAGGATGATGCCGATCACCCCGATGGCCAGACGCAGGACGAAGATCCCGATGAACATGAGGATCCCATGCGCAGCGACTAAGATATCCATAACAAGCCCCTGTTGTGACTGCGTTTCGGTTCCATAGCCGCACTCGTCGTCATTCCGCCCGGTGACAGAACGTACAGTCCTGGTCGAACGCGAACGCCTTCTTCCCGTCGTGGCAGTGGCCACAGTACGCGCCCTTGTCCATTCGATCGTGGACCATCGGTTCGCGCGGCACGGCGCGGCCGGTCTTCACGAAGGAGAACGGTCGCGGGTGGCACACCGTGCAGTCCGGGCTCGACGCGTCCACGTGCGACTCGTGATCGAAGACCACCTGCCCCGGGCTGTCGGCCGACTTCGGTATCGCGATCGGGCCGGGCATCTTGGGCAGCGCGGCGGCGCCGAGTCCCGCCGCCGCCCCGAGCGTCATGGCCAGCAGGGCGGCGAGCGCCGTGGCCCTCATCCATGCGGTCATTGCAGCCTCCTCGTCGCGTCCGCGACCGGATCGATGTAGGCGTCGGCCGGCGTCGGCTCCGCGAGCAGGAGGCGACGCGCCAGCACGGGCCACCGATCGCCCGCGGCGGCGCGCGCCAGGCCGTCGACCAGTTCACCTCCGTCCTGCGACACGTAGCCGAGCGCCGGCGTCAGCGTGGTGCTCAGCTCGTCGCAGACCTCGTCCAGCCAGCGTCGGGCGGCCCGGCCCGCCTTCAGGTGCGGCAGCTGGCCGGCGAGGCGCGCGGGACGGATCTTCACCAGCCAGCCCTCGCCGTACGGATCGCGGGCGAGGGCGTCGGGCTGTCCGGCGGCGCGCGTGTTGACGGCGACGACGGTGCCGGACACGGGCGCCAGCATGGGCAGCCGTTCGGCGTCGGCGTCGATCTGCCAGGCCGGCTCGCCCTGGCGGAGCTCGGCGCCGACCGCCGGGAGCGCCACGGCGTCGATCGGGCCGACCAGCCGGCGCGCGAACTCGCTCATGCCGGCCGTCACCAGGCCGTCCGGCTCGATGCGCGCCCAGGCGTGGCCCGGATGGAAGAGGACCCGCTCCGGAATCCGGAGCCAGCCCCGCACCCGGTCCGCGAAGGGGGCGCCGGCCACCGCCGGTTCCGTCGCGGCCACGCCGCCGTTCACGTACCGCCAGAACGGCACGAAGAGGACGAGAAAGGCGGCCGAGACGAGATATTCGAGCGCCTTGACGTGATAGAGGGTCACGAGATCGTGTGGTGTCATGACAGCCTCGCCGGGTTCAGCGCGTCAGAGAACTCGAGACCCTCGTCCAGGATCGGCATCCGGACGACGATCCAGCGGAAGACGAGCACGCCGAGCGTGATGATGGTGAGCGACGTCCACACCTCCATCCAGCTGGGCACGTAGTGCACGGGCGCGTTCCAGTTGAATGCGATGCACGACACGTTCAGGCGGTTGAGGACGACGCCCAGGACCGTCCATCCGGCGGCCCAGCGGACCAGCCTGACGTTGGCCCTCCGCGTGGCGTAGGCCAGCACGAAGCACGGGAGCAGCACGAAGCCGACGACCTCGACCAGGTACCAGCCGCCCCACGGCGTCAGCAGCAGGTCCCACCGGCCGGTGTCGGCGAGCCCCTGCAGTTTCAGGAAGAAGTAGCTGAAGAGAACGATGGCCGCCGCCCGGCCGAGGCCGAGCGTGATGCGATCGATCGCGGCCTCGTGGTGCGCGTCGATCCGGTCGTGGAACACGCAGTGCGAGAGCGAGCTCTCGACGATCACCATGGTCAGGCCGGCGATGACGGCCGAGATGAAGAAGTAGGCCGGCAGGAACGGCGAGTACCAGAGCGGGTGCAGCTTGGTGGGCGCCAGGAGGAAGAAGGCGCCGAGCGAGGACTGGTGCAGCGTCGAGAGCATGATGCCGGCCACCGTGGCCGGGATGGTCAACCCAATCGTCAGCTCGAACGCCCGCCGCCAGTTCAGCCACTGGAAGAACGCCGGCGCGAACTCGATGGCGAGCACGATGGTGTAGAGCGTGACGCACCAGGACACCTCGAACATGACCGACGGCGTGCCGAAGGACCAGACGATCGGCACCGGCAGCTTCCAGGGCCGGCCGAGATCGACCAGCAGGCCGACCACGACGAACAGGTAGCCGAGGAACGCCGTGAGGACGGCCGGCCGCGCCACCGCGTGGTAGTCCTTCAGGCCGAAGACGTACACGGCGCCGGCGACCGTGAAGCCGCCGGCCGCCAGCGCGACGCCGCTGAGCACGTCGAGCCCGACCCAGATCCCCCATGGCTGCGTCTGCGAGAGATTCGAGACCGCGCCGAGCCCCTTGGTGAAGCGAAGGACCATGATCGGCAGCCCGACCGCGAGGATGACGGCGGCGACGGCATTGCCCGCCGTCAGGAGGCTGCGCAGGTACTCGCGCAGCGTCATGCCCAGGAGCAGTCGATCCCTCATCGACGCGGGCTGATGCAGGACGGACGTGGAACTAGGCATGGCTCGACTCCTTGTCGGCGCTGGACGCTTCCGCGGCAACGGCCGCACGTCGCGAGCTGAACGTGTGGAGCGCCATCAGGAACGGCGGCCACAGGGTGAGGACGAAGGGCACGGCCGCGAGCGCCACCTGCGGCAGCGAGGAATACGACATCTCCGGCAGGTTCGGCGGCAGCCCGAGCTGGTCGAGCGGAAGATCGGAGATGTACAGCCAGCTCGTGCCGCCGCCTTCCCGCTCGCCGAACACGTGCCGCGTGTAGCGGCTGCCCGGCTGGTAGATGCGCCGCTTGGCTTCCTCGAGGAGCGCCGCGCGGCGGCCGAAGGTGAGCGCGCCACTGGGGCACACCGACGTGCAGGCCGGCTCGAGTCCGTCGGCCTGCCGCTCGGCGCAGAACGAGCACTTGCGCACGTACGGCGACGGGCTGTCGTACTGGTACTGCGGGATCTCGTACGGACACGCCACCATGCAGTACCGGCAGCCGAGACAGCGCTCGGGGTGATAGATGACCGGTCCTGCGGCCGTCTTCTCCAGCGCGCGCGCCGGACACGCCGTCGCGCAGCCGGGCTCGACGCAGTGCATGCACTGCCGCTTGGCGTACCGCTCGGGGTGATCCGAGACCTGGTTCACGACGGTGTAGGTACGGGGATCGGTGGTGCGGCGCGTCTGCAGCACGGTGCGGTCGCCGGGACGGGCAGGCCCCGACAACCCGTTGCTCTCGGCGCACGCGGCCTCGCAGGCGCGGCAGCCCACGCACAGCGTCGTATCGACCAGCACCCCGGCGGCGTCGGATTCCGAGGCCGCCTCCAGGCTCGCCGGCGCCAGGCTCGCCGCGCCGGCGGCGGCGCTCATGGTCAGGAAAGTCCGGCGATCGAGTTTCATGGCCGCCTCCTGAAGGCCTGCCTGGGCGCGTCCTCGTCGGCCGTCAGTTCCAGCCGCGCCTCGGGCAGCAGCTTGGCGATCGCGTCGCAGAAGACCGGGCACTGCTCGAACGACCCGAGGCACGGATGCCCGCTGGCCAGGCGATCGAGCGGTAGCATCTTCTTGACCGGATAGGCGTCGCAAAACAACATCACGACTTCCTTGATGTAGGGACAGCTCATGACAGCTCCTCGCATCGGCACGCGCGTGGAGGGCGCGTTCGACGACCCGAAGCGCAAGAGCAGCGCCAACGCGACAGACGGCCGTCGCGCTGCAGGCAACCCGTTGGACGTCAGCGGGTTGGCGCGTGGCGCCTCTCGGGCGGGGGATTCGGGGACCGCGGCGGGGGCGTTGAAGACTTCAACGCCGCCGGATGCCGGCAGAGGGAAGCGCGCGATTGCCTGGGGAAATCGCCGTTCTTCCGGATGTTGAGGATTTCAACGCTCCGTTGAGGATTTCAACGGCTCGGGACCGGTGCCCGCCGTTGCACCGGAGGTGTCACCGTCGCGCAGGTTGTACTTCCGGATCTTGTTGTAGAGCGTGACGCGATCGATCTCGAGAACGTGCGCGGCCTGTGTGACGTTGCCGCCGCAGTGCTCCAGCACCCAGGCGATGTGGCGGCGCTCGACCGCTTCGAGCGAGCAGAGCTCGTCGGCGGCGGGTCGCGCGTCTTCCGCCGGCCCGCCGAGGCCCAGATCGTCGACCTGGATCAGGCTCCCCGTCGCGACGACGATGGCGCGCTCGAGCACGTTGCGGAGCTCGCGGATGTTGCCGGGCCACTTGTGCGCCATGAGACAGCGGAGCGCCTCGCCCGAGATCCCGCGCACCTTGCGGCCGCCTTCCACGCCGAGCTGCTCGATGAGGAGATCGACCAGCAGGGGGATGTCCTCCCGGCGCTCGCGCAGGGGCGGGATGACGATGGGAATGACGTTCAGCCGGTAGTACAGATCCTCGCGGAACGCGCCGTCGGCCACCGCCTTCGCGAGGTCGCGATTGGTCGCCGCGATGATCCGCACGTCCACGTCCACCGCTTCGTTGCCGCCCAGGCGCGTGACCTTGCGCTCCTCGAGCACGCGCAGCAGGTCGAGCTGCAGCTTGGGACCGATGTCGCCGATCTCGTCGAGGAGCAGCGTCCCGCCGTTGGCCGCCTCGAACTTCCCGCGCTGGCGCGCGACGGCGCCGGTGAACGCCCCCTTCTCGTGACCGAAGAGCTCGGACTCGAGCAGCGTTTCGGTCAGCGCCGCGCAGGAGATCGCGACGAAGGGGCCCTGCCGCTGGCTCTCGGCGTGGATGGCGCGCGCCAGGACCTCCTTGCCGCTGCCGCTCTCGCCGAGGACGAGGATGGTGGAGTGGCTGCGGGCGGCCGTGCGGGCGAGCTGGAATACCGCCTGCATCCGCGCGTTCTTGCTGAACATGTCGCGGAAGCGGTACTCGCGCTTCAGGGCGCGGCGCAGCACCACGTTCTCGCGCATCAGCGCCTGCTGGCCGACGATCTTCTCGATCATCAGGCTCATTTCCTCGGGGTCGAAGGGCTTGACCAGATAGTCGTACGCCCCCAGCTTGATGGCGGCGACCGCGGTGTCGACCGTGGCGAACGCCGTCATCACGACGAACGTCGTCTCCGCGTTGCCCGGGCGCGCCTGCTCCAGGACCTGCAGGCCGTCCAGCCCCGGCATCTTGAGGTCGAGCAGTACGATCGACCATCGCGACCGGGCGAGATCGTCGAGCGCCGCCCGCCCGCCGTCGGCGGTCCCTATCGTGTAGCCTTCGGTCCTGAGCCAGGCTGACAACGATTCACGGACGATTTCCTCGTCGTCGACGATCAGGATGCGCGTGCGTTCCTTGTTCATGACAGTGCCTCAGTGTGCCGTGGTGCCGGCTCGACCAGGAGCAATCCGCAGCTGCTGCAGAAGGTCCCGGCCTTCGCGTCGATCGCGGCGATGCTGTTCGACCGCGACATGACGCAGCGCGTCGAGTCGCAGTGGACCAGCCCGAACGTGTGCCCGAGCTCGTGCACGACCTCCTTGGCCAGCCGCACGGTGAGCAGGCGCGGCCCGTCCGGAGGGGACGCGCTTCCGAGCCGAGCCGTCGAGACGACGGCCACCTCGCCGTTCAACTGGGCCTCGCCGTAGACGAACGTCAGAACCGGCACGAACAGGTCGACGTCGGTGACCGCGATCGTCCGGAGCGCCGGCGGGCGCTGCTCGCGCAGCCACGCCAGGATGGCCGACGAGGAATGCTGTCCGCGGCGCGCGTCGAGCGTCCCCGAGGGTCGATCCGCGCCGCTCCACAGCCGGACCGGCATTCCGAGCGCCCGTTCCGTGTGCGCCCGCACCATCTCGAGCATGGCCGGCGGGGGCGAGGCGCCCGTTCCGATCCACCAGATGAGAATCGGCAGCATCGACAATCACGCCGTCGCGGGCGCTCCGGCGGCATCGACCGCCCGAGGCGCCCGTCCGTGGCTCGCCGGCAGCCGGATCGTGGTCACCGTGCCGACGCCCACTTCGCTCTCGATCGCGAACGTCCCGCCGTGCTGTTCCACGATGCCGTAGACGACCGACAGGCCCAGGCCGGTCCCCTTCTCCTTCGTGGTGAAGAACGGCTCGAGGACCTTCGACAGGTGCTCGCGCGCGATGCCCTGGCCGCTGTCGGCGATCCGGATCTCCACGAACCCGTCGTCGCCCAGCCGCGTGCCGATGTCGAGCCGTCCGCCCTGTGGCATCGCCTCGCAGGCGTTGATGATGAGGTTGATGATCACCTGCCGCATCTGCCCCGCGTCGGCGTTCACCGGCGGAATGTCCTGGTAGTCCTTGACCGACTCGATGTTCGCGAGGCGGGCCTGGCTGGCGACCAGGACGAGGGCCTCCTCGATGATCTGGTTGATCATCAGGTCGGTCCGCGCGAGCGGCCGCTCCTTCGCGAACTCCAGCAGCTGCCGGACGATCGCGGCGCATCGCTCGGTCTCGCGCTGCACGAGGCGCAGGTCCTTGACCGCGTCGCGCTTGGCCTCGCCATCGTCCTGGCCGGCCCGCTCGAGCGTCCTGATGAGCAGCTTGGCGTAGGTCAGGATGCCGGCGAGCGGGTTGTTGATCTCGTGCGCGATCGACGCCGCGAGGTGGCCGAGCGACGACAGCTTCTGAGACTGCACCAGGCGCTCGCGCGCGCGCTGGAGCTCCGAGGTCCGATCCCGCACCTGCTGCTCGAGCGATTCGAGCAGCTGCAGCCGCGCGGCGCGCGCCTGGGCCAGCGCCTGGGCCATGTCGTTGAACGATCGCTGCAGCTCGCCCAGCTCGGCCTGCCCCGTGATCGCGATCGGATGCGCGAGGTCGCCCTTCGCGACGCGCCGCGTCGCCTTGACCAGCTGATCGACCGGACGGAACACCTGCACGTGGGCGAAGAGCGCGATGACCACGCCGAACGCGACGACCGCCAGCGTGCCGATGAGCACCGTGGTCGACCGCAACCTGGTGAGGCCCTCGTCGACGGGGGCCAGCGAGACCGACAGGTCGATGACCCCGAGCACGCGCTGATCGGCGCGGTGCACGTGGCACGAGCTCGAGGAGCAGCTCGGCTCGTTGTAGATCGGCATCATCATCGCCAGCACGCGATGGCCCTCTCTCCGGACGACGCGCGTGCGCGAGGCGAACCCGGGGTTGGCGATCGACTGGCCGTCGGCGTGACAGGGGTAGCACGACTCGGCGCGGCGGTCCGCGTACGTGTCGATCTCGGCCCGGTTGGTCGAGAAGGCGACGCGCCCTTCCTCGTTGAAGATGCGCACGTGCTCGATGCCCGGCTGGCGGCTGATGGCATCGAGGATCCGGTACACGTCGTTGCGGCGATCCTCGAGCATGTCGTAGTGCGTGCTGCTGCGAATCGTGTCGGTCAGCCTGTTGGTGGCGTCGACCACCAGCCCGACGAGGTATCGCTCCTGCACGCGCAGGACGAGCACCAGCAGGATCGCGATCGTCACGAGCGTCATCGGGACGATGACGGCCGTGAGGCGCACGCCGAGGCGGTTCCATAGCCGAGCGAGGCCCAGGGAGCCTGTGGGCGGGGTCTGGCTGTCAGGCGAGTTCGAGGGGAGCATCGGCGTGGTGCGACGGTGCAAGCCGGCTGCCAACCTGGGCAGCGGATGCAGTTGAGGATCTCTTTTGGTTAGAAGGACTTATCGCCGATGACGACCGATGCGCCGGCCGGGATCCCGGAACTGCCGGAAACCCCGCATCGCCACCGACGGCCGGCTGTCAGCGGCCGCAGTCGAGAGCCGGTCGTCACGAATCTGCGCAAGGCACGCGAAAACCGGGGCCTGAGCCAGGCGGCCGTGGCCAAGAAGCTTCGCCTGTCGCGGAGCCCCGTCGCGCAGACCGAACTAACGAATCGGCCGGTGACGGCTGACGAACTCGCGAAGTTTGCGGACCGCTATGGCACGCGCGGTCGATCTCACGGGCACACGCGTCGCCACTGACGATCCCGTCACGGTCACACTGCTGAATCTCGCGCCTGCGTTCATCAAGGAATCCGGGATGCAGTCGGGCATTCACGCCGTGCTCGGGGAACTGATGGCGGCGTCGCACCTGGAGGGTGTGGTGGAGCGTCCAGGTCGTACGAGCAGGGAAGACGGCGACCGAACGAGTGCTCGAACCGGTCGCCTCGAACTCGTCGCGCACGACCGCGCGCCGAGGAACCCGCTGGTCCTGCTTTAGGGTGTGTGGCCGTCCGGGCCGATGGTGGGCTGCACCCGCACGTCCGCCAGGCTCAGTACCCATTGGTTCGCTATTCGCGTGACGACCGGCCTCGCCGAGATGGCCAAGTTGACGCGAGCGACGCGGACGTCCAGCACATAAAGCTGCAGCGCATCAACATGGTGGGGGGTCTGCTTTCCCAAAGGGTGAACGCTCTGCCGATTGACCGCCGGCAGGCTCGTCGGTAACACTTCGAACCGTGCCAGCTGTAGCGGCCGCCGCCGCCTGCATCAATTCGAAGATTCTGACGTTCCTCTTGTGTTCATCAACAGCGGCGACTTCAAGGCTGCGCAGATATTCACGTTCTCCCGCGAGCTCGCGCACCTAACCCGATGATCGCGCTGAGCGCAGAGTAGGCTTCCGCAGATGGATCTCGCCGTGAACGGGACGCCGCGACTGATCTTCGTGACCGGCCATCCGCGCTCGGGTACCACGC
Organism: uncultured Acidobacteriota bacterium; assembly: GCA_963840225.1. Classification (GTDB taxonomy): domain Bacteria; phylum Acidobacteriota; class Vicinamibacteria; order Vicinamibacterales; family CAVVIG01; genus JBLMXQ01. The sequence goes on along the minus strand of CAWIYH010000001.1, from coordinate 212,495 downwards.
TGCTCGCCGTGCTCCTGGATCGGCACTCACTGCTGGCGGGAACGGCCGAAACGCATTTCTTCCGAGTCCACGCCGCGCTCGAGCGCGAGAAGGGCGCCATCGCCATCGACGAGCTGCTCGCGCGCTGGGAAGCCGATCGGCACTTCCCCGATTTGAAGCTCACCCGCGCGGAGATCCTCGCCGAGTGCGGATCGCCGGCAACGCCCGCGCGGATCTTCGAGGCGGCGATGCGCCTGTGCGGGAAGCGGCAGGGCAAGCCGATCGTCGTCGAGAAGACGCCTGGGCACCTGTACGATGTCACGACCATCCTCTCCTGGTATCCCGACGCGAAGATGGTGGCGGTCGTGCGCGACGGGCGCGCGTGTTTCGCGTCGATCTCGCGAACGCCGTGGGCGAGGAGATCTCCCCGGTTCATCGCCGACCGATGGAACGAGCACGCGCAGATCGCTGCGGCCTTTGCCAAGGATCGGCCGGACGTGTTTCATCTCGTCTACTATGAACGCCTCGTCCGCGAGCCGGAGGCCGAGCTGCGCCGGATTTGCGCGTTTCTCGGCATGGCCTTCGAGCCGGGGATGCTTTCGGCCAGTCGCGGGAGCGAGGTCGTGCCCGCGTGGGAGCTCAGATGGAAGGCCAAGGCCACCCAAGCCGTCGATCCGTCGAGTGCGGAGGCCTGGAGAAACGAGCTGTCCTCTCTGCAATCCTGGTGGCTCAGCGTTCTGATGGCGCGGTGGCTGCGCCATTTCGGCTACCCGCTGCCCCGACTCGCCGCTGCGGCCGGACGGCCCTGGGAGCTGGTGCAGCGGGTCATTCGAAAGGCGAGAGGACTGTTGGCGAGGGTACGGTGATGATGAGCGTTATCGGCCTTGACTTTGTCTTCGATGTCGCTGGTTCGGTCCTTCACCGAGCGGTCATTCTTGAGCCAGTCCTTCAAATGCCAACAGTCCTGGAAGAAGTGTTGCAGATCGTCATCGTAGTCGATGGAGCTTTCATACGATTTTGACAAGCGGGCGTGCGCACGCTTCATGCGCTCATACTGTGATTGCCAACCGGTCAGAGAGGGAGACAGCATGAAGCCTCGCGCAAGACCCGGGCGGAGCTGTCCTCGTCGGAGTCCCGCCGCACATCAGTCAAGGAACAGTTAAAGTGCCCAGTACCCTCGGATCCGTCCCGGGTCTTGTAGAAATTGAAAATGGCGTAACCTCCTGCTGACCCAACCAGCAGATCGCCGCTGAAACGGCGATTGGAGGAGTACGCCATGCAGGACAGTAGCACAGCGGTAGGATCGGTTCTTCAGTTCCGTCAGGATCTCTTGACCAAGCTGCGTGACGGGGTGCGTCGCGCGATCGAGACCGTGCTCGAGGAGGAGTTGCTGAGCGCGCTGGGCGCCGACGCGCATGAGCGCACCGCCGGCCGCCAGGGGTATCGTCACGGCACGATCGAGCGGACCGTCACCACGCGCGAAGGGATGCGGACAGTCACCGTGCCCCGTGGCCGCGTGCGCGGGCCGGGCGACCGGCCGGCAGAGTTTCACAGCTCGGTCCTCCCGCGGTACGCCCGTCGGACGCGGGAAGTGGACGAGGCGTTGCTCGGGTGCTACTTCGGCGGCATCAACACCCGCCGGATCCGACGGGCGCTGAAGCCGCTGTTCGGGGAGGCGCACCTGTCGAAGAGCGCCGTGTCGCGCGTGGTCGCGCGGGTCAAAGAGCAATTTCTCACGTGGCAGCAGCGCCCGCTGACTGAGGAGCGCTACGCGGTCCTCTTCTTGGACGGCTTCCATCTGCGGGTCCGCTTGGCGGGTCGCGTCATCACCGTGCCCGTCCTGGCGGCCCTCGGCGTGACGGAAACCGGCCAGAAACAGCTGGTCGCCCTGCAGCTTGCGACCACTGAGGCGACGACGTCGTGGGGCGGCCTGCTCGGCGATCTGCAGCGCCGCGGGCTGCCGGCGCCGCTGCTCGTCGTCACCGACGGCCACGCGGGCCTCAAGAAAGCGCTCGAAGCCTGGCCAACGGTGCGCGTGCAGCGCTGCACCACGCACAAGGGCCGCAACCTCGACGACGCGTGTCCGGTGCACGCGCGTCCCGAGCTGCACCGCGATTACCACCGCATCACCTGCGCCGCCGACGGCCTCGCCGCGCGGGCGGCGTACGACGCCTTCGTCAAGAAGTGGACCGCCCTCTGCCCGCCGGTGGCGCGGTCGTTGGAAGAAGCGGGCCTCGACCTGCTCACCTTCTACAGCTTTCCGAAGGCGATGTGGAAGTCGTTGCGGACCACCAACGCGCTCGAAACTCTCAACCGCGAATTCCGGCGCCGCACGAAGACGCAAGCCTCGTTCAGCACCGAGGCGGCCGCGCTCACGGTGTTGTTTGGGCTGGTCGCAGTCGGGCAGATTGTGTTTCGCAAGATCGATGGGCATCAGCAGCTCGCGGCGTTCCTGATGAAGGAGCAGTGGTCTCAGGCCGCGTAGCGAGGTAGAGTCGTCAACCAGTCGGCTGGAGCGTTACGCCAACGCGATTTTCTACAGGACTCGGGCCGGAACCAGTACCTCGGCGAGCGGTGGGGGCACAGATTCACGCGAATCCCTAAGGATTTCTGGTGCCGGAGGTGGGAATCGAACCCACACGTCCTTGCGGACACGGAATTTTGAGTCCCGCGCGTCTGCCAGTTTCACCACTCCGGCGGGAACGGCCCGAGACGGTCAGTATATCAAGGGCCCCGACCCCTCGGCCCACTGGGGCTGTAATATCTGCGGTGACAGGAGGAGCCTATGCGTTCGCGACTCGCGCTCGCCGTTCTCGCCGTCGGCCTCGCCGCCGCGCCCACCCCCGCGCTCGTGGCCCAGGGCGCCGGGAACGCTCCCGCGCAAAACCCCGTCGTCTCCCTGCTCGCCGCCGGCAAGCCGGCCATCGGCATCTGGACCGGCGCCCTCGCGGCGCCGCGCATCGCAAAAGTGCTCGGCACGAGCGACGCCGACTTCATCGTGGCCGACGTGGAGCACGATATCTACGACTTCCAGGCGCTGCACCGCTTCCTGCTCGAGGTCGACGACTTCAGCCGGCGCTACCGTACCGCGCCGCGGACCGCGCCCGGCGTGCTGGTCAAACTGGCCCATCGCGGCGCATGGGATCCGCGCTATGAGATCTCGGAGGCGATGCGCGTCGGTCCGGCCGTCGGCGTGTGGGTACCGATCGTCGAGAGCGGCGCCGAGGTCAAGAACGTGATCTCGACATTTGATCAGGCGGAGCAGTCCGGGCTCGAAGGGCTCAACCTGGCCGGACAGGGCGGGCATACCGGCGTGTCGCCGCTCTGGCCGCTGAATCCGAAGGGCCAGCTGATGGTGGTCGCGATGATCGAAACCGAAGAGGGCGTGCGGCACGCGGAGGAGATTGTGTCGACGCCGGGCCTGGCGGCCGTGCACGTCGTCCATCTGTCGGATGCAGAGGACGACCGCATTCTCAAGCTCTGCCAGAAGTATCACGTCGTCGGGGCCATCGACGCGACCCCGGCGGACGTGAAGGCCAAGGTCGCTGCCGGTTGGAGAATGATCAGCCTCGGATGGGACTTCAGCCTGCTGCAGAAGGCGCTCGGCGATACGATTGCGGCGACGCGCGGCGCGATCGGGCGGCCCTAGGCCGGCTGCTGCTCGCGCCGGTGCCTGGCGACGCGCAGCGCGGCCTCGAGATGTTGCGGCTGCACCTGCCCGTTGAACTCGGCGCCCTCGCTGAGGATGAACCGGGGTGCCAGTACGCGCCCGGTCACTCGAGCGGTCTCGCGGACGTCGACGACCGAAGTGGCCAGCATGGTGCCGTCCACGGTCCCCATGATGGTGATGTCGCGCGCGACGATGTCGCCGTTGACCGCCCCGCCGGCCGAAATCGTGACGGTGAGCCCATCATTCCAGATGGGCCCGTCGACGCGCCCGCGTATGACGAGGTCCTCGGCGCCTTCAATCTGCCCGCGCACCACCATCGATTCGCCAACGGTACTCACGAGGCGTCCATTGTGGCACAACCGTGTCGCGCGGGAAGCGCGGCGGTATGCGCGCGGCAGTTGTGGTGTCTCAATTCCGGTGGCGATGGCCGTCCCCTTGCAATTCCCGTTGACGGAGGAGCTTGGAGATGGCGTGGCGGACGACAAAGTGGCATGCAGCAACCTGTGGTGCAGCGCTCATTGCCCTGGCGGCCACGGGCCGGCAGGATCGCTCCGGCTTCACCGACCTCTCGGATCACACCCGAACGATCCTCGAAGGAAACTGGCAGTCGTGCCGACTGCCAGACGGCGGCTATGGCGAGCGCATCTACGACGGTTCGACGCCGGGCCTCGGCCGCTTCGAGTTGCACCTGGGGCCCCACCACGAGTTTTCGCTCTTCCGCGGCGTGCAGGCCGACCATCGCGACCACGGTGCCACCGGGAATCTCCTGCGTCCGCACCTCGTCGAGGTGGCAGCGAACCACGCGCACCAGGTCTGGCAGACGGCCGGGCTGAGGCTAGAAGTGTCGCTCGCAGGCGGCTCGGACGAGGACTGCGAGAGTTGGTGGGTCGACCTGCGCCGGATCGACTCAACCTCCCACTAGGTTCCCCCCTTCACAGCCTGGCACAACCGGGCGCCTGTTAGTGACTTACGTCCGTTCGGCTCAGGTCGGGTGTCCAGGCGGCGAAAGTCTCGAAAAGTGGTCGGTTTTGAGCCATTTCGCATTGTGTAAGCGCGTGAAGTGAGCTATACTAATCGGACTGCCGGCACCTTTTCGGCCTTCCATTCTGCGCTTCCTAACAGGGGGAACCGTGACATTTCAAGTCGGCGACAAGGTCATTTACCCGAATCATGGTCTCGGGATCGTCGAGCGCATCGAAGACAAAACCATCCTCGGTACCACCTGCGGTTTCTATCATCTGCGGATCGTCGCCAACGAGACGACGGTGCTCGTGCCGTTGACCAACGTGGAAGGCGTCGGGCTGCGGCGCGCGATCACCGACGAGGAGGTCGAGCGCCTCTTCGGGCTGCTCGGTGACGGCAAGATCGACAACCATCAGAACTGGAAGGGCCGCTTCAAGGACAACTCCGACAAGATGCGCAGCGGCTCGATCTACGACGTGGCCGACGTGCTGAAGAGCCTGACGTTCCTCTCCAAGTCGAAGAGCCTGTCCTTCCGCGAGAAGCGGATGCTCGATCGGGCGAAGTTCCTCGTCGTCTCGGAGGTCTCCGAGGTGATGCGTGAGACCGTGCCCGCGGTCGAAGCCCGCGTCGAGCGCGCGCTCGAGCGCTGCTTCACGATGAAGGCGCGCAGCGCCGCCCGCGCCAAGACCGCGAAGGTCGCGCCGCGCCCGGCGGCTCCGTCGGCGCCCGCGCGCCGCGCCGCCCGCGCGTCGTAGGCTCGTCTCCGGACCGGGCTCGGGTCCGGTCCGCCCGCCCTGGAAGCCGGGTCCGCTGGACCCGGCTTTTTCGTTTATCATCGCGGAGGGTGCCCATCGCCGCCTTCCGCTCCGCTGCCACCTATCTCGGGGTTTCCCTCTACGTGCTCGTCACCGGACCCGTCGGCATGGGGCTCGCGCTGGCGTTCCGCTGGAAGACCCTCCTGTACTGGCTCGGGCACGGCGGTGTCCGTCTGGGACTGGCGCTCTCCGGCATCAGGTTCCGGGTGGCCGGCCGCGAGCACCTGCCGCTCCACCGCGCCGCCGTGTACTGCGCCAACCACCAGAGCAACGTGGATCCGCCGGTGCTCTTCGAGGCGCTCCATCCGCGGATGCACATCCTCTACAAGCACGAGATCGATCGGATTCCGATTCTCGCGCGGGCCTTTCGCCTGGGCGGCTTCATCCCGATCGATCGGCGCCACAAGGAATCGGCGATGCGATCGATCGAAGCCGGCGCGCGCTCCATCCGGTCCGGCAACTCGTTCCTGATCTTCCCGGAGGGCACCCGCAGCCGCACGGCGGACCTGCTGCCGTTCAAGAAGGGCGGCTTCATCATGGCCATCAAGGCGGGCGCGCCGATCGTGCCCGTTGCCATCCAGGGCGGCCGCGATGCCATGCACAAGGGCAGCGCCATCATCCGGCCCGTGACGGTCAGCATTCGCGTCGGCGAGCCGATCGAGACCGCCGGTCTCGACCTGAGGGCGCGCGACGAGCTGATCGACCGCGTGCGGGCCTCGATCGCCGCCCTGCTCGGCGAGGGGACGGTGGTATAGACTGGTCGAGCCAGGCCGCCGCGTCCGGGGGATCGCATGCCCAAGTCCGTCGCCTTCATCCTGGCCGCGCTGTCGTTCGCCGTCGCCTCAGCCCTTGGCCCCGCACCCTCAGCCCTTGCTCCTGCCCGGTCAGCCGCCGGCGCTGCCCTCTCAGCCGTCAGCCCCGCCGCCGCCTTCATCCAGCCTCCAGCCTCAAGCCCCCAGCCCCCGATCTTTCACACCGAGGCCAACTACGTGCGCGTCGACGTCTATCCGAGCCACGACGGCGCGCCGGTCGGCGACCTGACGCGTGACGACTTCGAGGTGCTCGACAACGGGGTGCCCCAGAAGATCGAACAGTTCCAGCACATCGTCGTACGCGCCGGTGGCCCCCAGGAGACGCGCCGCGAGCCCAACAGCGTCGCCGAGTCGCGAGCCCTGCTGAACGACCCCCAGGCTCGCGCGTTCGTCGTCTTCCTCGACACCTATCACGTGACGATCGGGGGGTCGCACAACATCCGGCGGCCGCTGATTGACGCGCTCGACAAGACCATCGGGCAGGACGATCTGGTCGCGGTCATGACGCCGGAGATGTCGGCCGCCGATCTGGCGTTCGCGCGCCGGACGACGACGATCGAGGGGATGCTGACGCGCCACTGGCCGTGGGGAGAGCGCGACCAGTTCACCCTGAAGGATCCCGAAGAAAGCCAGTACCAGGAATGCTACCCGGGCGTCGGACCGGTGCCGGGCTGCCCCGACGACGACCGCGGCGTGGCGACCGAGATGATCTACCGACGGCGGGAGAAGCGAACGATCGACGCGCTGCAGGATCTCGTGAGATACCTGCGCGACGCGCGCGAGGAGCGGACCGCCGTCCTGGTCGTCAGCGACGGATGGCGGCTGTTCCGGCCGGATCCGACCCTGTCGCGCCGCCTCTATTGCGCGGTCCCCGGCGCCGCCGAGATCACGGTCGACCCGAAGACCGGCAAGCTGACCCAGGCCAACCCCCAGAGTCCGACCGGCGCCGTCCAGAACAGGTGCGATCAGGATCGCATGGAGCTCTCGGCGATTGACGACCCGCAGGAGTTCCGCAGGATGCTCGAGGAGGCCAACCGGGCGAACGTGTCCTTCTACTCAATTGATCCACGCGGACTGGCTGTCTTCGATGAGCCGATCGTCCCGCCGCTCGGACCGAGCGTTGGCGCGCCGGCGCCGATGGTGCCGCTCTCCATCGACCGCAGGACCCTCGAAGAACGCCTCGACAGCCTGCGGACGCTGGCCGCCGACACCGACGGCCTGGCCGTGGTCAACACCAACGACCTCGGCGCCGGCATCCGGCGCATCGTGTCGGACCTCACGTCGTACTACCTGCTCGGCTACTACGCGACGGGGAAGCTCGATGGCAAGTTTCACAAGATCACGGTGCACGTGAAGCGGCCGGGCGTGCAGGTGCGCGCCCGCCGGGGCTATCTCGCCGCCACCGAGGCCGAGGTGAGCGCGGCCGCTGCGGCGACCGCCCGCAGGTCGTCGCCTGAAGCGGTCGGCGCCCGCGCGCTGGCCACTTCCGCCGCGGCGGCCGTCGCGAAGCTGGCTGGCGTCGGACGCGTGGAGCCGCTGAAGATCCAGGCCACGGGCGGCTGGAAGCCGGGCCCGGACGGCACGGCCGTGCCCGCGTTCTGGGTGGTCGGCGAGGTCGTGGATCGCATTCCCGGCGCCGATCTGGACGCGCTCGTCACCGATCCGTCGGGTCAGACCGTGGCCACGGCGCGCGGCCGGGTTCAGCCGGGAACGACCGGCGCGCTCGTCGCGGTGAACCCGGCGGCCACGATCGCGCCGGGCGAGTACACGCTGATGGTGCGCGGACAGCTTCCGACAGGGAGCGCCAAGGCCTCGGCGAAGGTGACACTCCCGCCCGCGCCGCAGGCGTCAGGGGGCATCGTCGTGCGGCGCGGTCCCGCGACCGGCAACCGCGAGGTGCCCACGGCCGATCTTCGCTTCCGGCGGAGCGAGCGGATGAGGATGGAGGTGCCGTCTCCAGCGGCGGCCTCGGTCCGGGCAAGGCTGCTCGATCGCAACGGCGTGGAAGTTCCCGTGCCCGTCACCGCGGCGATGCGGCCGGACCCGGATGGCACCCGCTGGGCGACCGCCGATCTCGCCGTGGTCCCCCTGGCGCCGGGCGACTACGTCATGGAACTGACGACCACGGCGACGGGCGCCGCCGACGGGACCGCAGCCCCCGGACGACTTTCGGGCACCGGGAGAGCGAACGGAGCGGAGGTCCACACGCTCCTGGCTTTTCGAGTCGTCCCTTAGCGCTGAGCCCTCGTCGTCGGGGCTCGTCGTCGAACCCGCCTCAGGAACCTCCCACCACGAAGGAGAGCGTCCATGGCGCCAGCGCCTGGCCGTCGGTGCCCTTGATGTCGCTCGTGAGCTGGACGTGGACGGTGCGAAAGCGCTCCAGCGGCTTCGAGAAGGTGATGATCAACTCCCGGTTGCCTCCGCGGTATTCGGTCTTGAACGATGCCGACGGCGTGGTCGGCTCGCCGCGCTCCACGGTCTCCTTGTCGAGATAGCTGACCGTGACGTGCCCCTTGATTGTGGCCGGATCCAGATCGCGGGAGAACTGAATCCGCACGGTGCTCGACTGCGAGACGTCGGTCTCGTCCTGGGTCGGCGCGCTGAAGACGACCTCGGGCGGCGGCGCGGCGGGGACGCGAATGGGCGCTGCCTGTTCCTCGCTCGGCTCCGGCTCGGCTTGGGTCAGCGAGAGGCTGCCCGCCTCGGCGTCAATCCACTGGAGGCCGCGCCCTTGGTGCAGGGTGCCGCTCACCTCGAGCCATCGCCCGGTGTCGATCCGCGCGTCGAGCGAGAGCTCGAAGTCCTTGCCCTTCGGTCGCATGTGCGCCACCCACAGGGCGGCGTCGGCCGACCGCAGCACGAAGTCGTACCGGCTCTGACCCGGCGCGTCTGGCAGGTCGCCGCTCAGGTTGCGTCCCTGGAACTGGCCGCGAATCGTGACCTTCTGATCGAGATAGCGCGACGGCTGCAGCACGATCGCGCGAATCGAGGGGGCCGGCGGCGGCGACGCCGGCGCGACCGACGCGGCGAGGATGGCCGTCAGCTCCCCTGGCTTCGGCCACGCCATGTCTTCGGTCAGGTGGAACGTGTTGCGGACGTCGAGTGGCCCGAGCCTGGGATCGTCGGGCTTCATCCGACCGACGTCGATGAACTGGCCGCGGATTTCGTCCAGCCCGTCGGGCGCGCTGCCCTTGAAGACCAGCCTCACGCTCGCACCCTCTTCGTTCTCTACCGACATCTCGCCGCGATCGTTGCTCTTGACCGTGCCGACGATGACGACGGGGCGCTGGTGGTAGAAGCCGGGATAGGCGGTCAGCGCCGCGATATTGGTGGCACGGCGCACGGGCGGCTGCGCGAGCGCCGGCAGGCAGGGCGTCAGGACGACGAGTAGGGCGAGGGCTCGATTCATAGGTCGGCGTGGATGGCCGCCTCGCGCGTTTGACGGCTCACATGATCTTACGCTGCGCCACGCGGCTGAGCACGACGGCCAGCACCAGGAACAGCAACGAGCCGGCGATCATGCCCGAGCCGCCTTCGTGCATGAAGGGAATCCAGCCCGTCACGGCTTCGGCGTCCCGGATGATATTGCGTCCGAACAGGATCGCATACAGGATGCCGGCAAGTGACCCCCCGGCGATGAGGCCCGAGCTGAACAGCGTGCCGGCGCCGACCTCGCTCTCCTCGGCCACCCCGGTCTTCTTCTCGACGTAGGCGCGGACCAGTCCGCCGACGAAGATCGGCGCCGTGGTCGCGATCGGCAGGTACGACCCGACGGCGAAGGACAGCGAGTGGATCCCGCACAGCTCGAGCGTCACCGAGATGAACACGCCGACGAGGACCAGGCCCCAGGGCAGGTTCTGGCTGAGCAGCCCTTTGATGATGGTCGCCATGAGGGTGGCCTGCGGCGCCGGCAGCGAGCTCGAGCCGATGCCCATCACCGAGTGCAGATAGAGCGTGGTCACGCCGATCACCAGCGACGAAACGAGGACGCCGATGATGAGGCCGATCTGCTGCCAGATGGGCGTCGCGCCGACGATGAAGCCGGTCTTCAGGTCCTGCGACGTCCCGCCGGCCTGCGCGGCGGCGATGCAGACGACCGCGCCGACGCAGATGGCAATCGGCGAGTAGTAGTCGCCGGTCCAGCCGAGCGCGACGAAGATGGTGCACGTCAGGATGAGGGTGGCGATCGTCATGCCTGAGATCGGGTTCGACGAGGACCCGATGAGCCCCGTGATCCGCGACGACACGGTGACGAAGAAGAAGCCGAAGATGACGATGAGCAGCGAGGCGAGGAGATTGCCCTGCGTGGCGCTGTGCGGCGCGAAGGCGAGGAACAGCGCGAGCAGGAGCGAGCCGCCGAGGACGATGGTCATCGGGATGTCGCGCTCGGTCCGGATCTTCGCCGGGCCGCCCCGGCCGGCGTTGAAGTCCTTCACGCTGTCGCGGAACGACGAGACGATCGTCGGGATGGTCCGGGCGAGGGTGATGAGGCCGGCGGCGAGCACCGCGCCGGCGCCGGTGTAGCGGATGTAGGCGCTCCACAGCTGGCCGGCCGACATCTCCGAGATCCGCAGCCCGCTCGCGGGCACGGGCGGGAACGGCCCCGGCATGTACCGGCCGAGGATGGACAGCAGGGGCAGCAGCACCATCCACGACAGCATGCCGCCGGCGAACATCACTCCCGCGATCCGCGGGCCGATCACGTAGCCGACGCCGAGGTATTCGGGTGAGATGTCGACGTTCAGCGTCGCGTTCGGAAAGAAGCTCGCCTGCGCCATGCTGTAGCCGACGACCGTCCGGAAGAGCTGCAAGATCCACGACAGCGACTTCCAGAGCGCCCCGATCCCCAGCCCCTGGAACACCGTGCGTGCCAGCGCGCCGCCGCGCTCGCCGGCGATAAGCACGTCGGCGCACGCCGCGCCCTCCGGGTACGGCAGCACGCCATGCTCCTTGACAATGAGCGCGCGGCGCAGCGGCACCATCATCAGGACGCCGAGGATGCCGCCGGCGAAGGCGAGGATGGTGATCTGGAAGTAGTTGAAGTACGCCGGTCCGCGCGGCGTCAGGAAGATGAGGGCGGGAATCGTGAACACGACGCCGCCGGCGACCGACTCGCCGGCCGATCCGATCGTCTGCACGATGTTGTTCTCGAGGATCGTCGACCCGCCCAGACGCTTCAGCACCGAGATTGCCAGCACCGCGATCGGGATCGAGGCGCTGACCGTGAGGCCCGCGCGCAGGCCGAGGTAGACCGTCGACGCGCCGAAGAGCAGGCCGAACAAGGCGCCGATGACGACGGCTTTGACGGTGAATTCGGCCGGGGACTGGGTGGTCGGAACGTACGGCTGGAAGCCGGTCTGCTGCGGGGCGCCGATGGTCATATGGGGCGGATATTAGCACTGCTTTTTGCTACAATCGGCCGCTGCCTTGTGAAAACGTCGAACAAACCCGCCCGGGGGAAACAGACCCTCGATCAGGTCTCCGAACTGACGACGAACCGGCTGTCGGTGTACCTCCGCTGCCTGAACGCGCTCGAAGAGGCCGGCGTCCGCACCATCTCGTCGCAGGCCCTGGCCGAGCAGTTCAACCTGAACGCCGCCCAGATTCGCAAGGACCTGGCGTACTTCGGCGAATTCGGCGTGCGCGGCGTCGGCTACTACGTCCGCGACCTCAAGCGCCACCTGCGGCAGATCCTCGGCCTCGATCGGCGCCTCCGCGTCGCCATCATGGGCGCCGGCAATCTGGGGCTGGCGCTCGCCGACTATCCGGGGTTCCGCTCCGAGGGCTTCGAGATCTCCGCCCTGTTCGACAACCTGAGCGCCAAGGTCGGCCAGCACTCCCGCGTCGGCGTCCCGATCTACGACGTCCGCGACCTGAAGCGGATCGCGAAGCGCGACGGCATCACCATCGCCGTCATCGCCGTCCCCGCTCCCTCGGCCCAGCACGTCGTCGACCTGGTCGTGGCCGCCGGCATCAAGGCGGTGCTCAACTTTTCGCCCGGCGCCCTGAAGGTGCCCGCCGAGGTCAAGTTGAAGAGCGTCGACCTGACCGTCTCGCTCGAGAGCCTGTCGTTCTTCCTGGCCCGGGGCGAAGGCGGGTAGAGGAGACCACCGTGCCCAAACGCCTGTCTCACGTCGATCGCCGCGGCCGGATCACGATGGTGGACGTCGGCGACAAGCCGGTCACCGCGCGCGAAGCCGTCGCGCGCGGGTCGATCGCGATGTCGCGGAGCGCCCTGCGGGTCGTGCGGACGGGCGCCAACCGGAAGGGCGATCCGCTGCAGGCCGCCCGCGTGGCCGGCATCATGGCCGCCAAGCAGACCGCCGGCCTTATCCCGCTCTGCCATCCGTTGCCCCTGTCCAAGGTGGACGTCGAGCTGACGCCGACCGCCCGCGGCTACGACATCGAGGCGCGCGTCCGCACGAACGCGCAGACCGGCGTCGAGATGGAGGCCCTGACGGCCGTCGCCGTCGCGGCGCTCACCGTCTACGACATGGTGAAAGCCGTCGACAAGGCGATGGTCATCAGTGACATCCGCCTGATCAGCAAGACCGGAGGCAGGTCGGGCGAACTCAGCAGGATTTGAGCATGTGAGAATTTGAGAATTCTCAAGTTTCATCATGACCATCCTGATTGGCGTGATCAGCGACGCGGCGGTGTGGGTGCTACCCCGGTCGTACGTCGACCAGCTGCGCCGGGACTTCCCGCAGCACACCTTTCTCGAGGCGTGGGACCACGAGGCGATCCGCCGGCAGCTGCCCGAGGCCGACGTCGCGTTCACCCCCTACGTCGACCGCGACGTGTTCGTGCGCTCGCCCCGGCTCCGCTGGGTCCAGGCGGTCGCCGTCGGCGTCGGCAGCATGCTCTACGCCGAGATGGTGGCCAGCCCGGTCGTCATCACCAACGCGCGCGGCATCCGCGCGCGCGCGATCGCCGAGCACGTGATGGGCGTCGCGCTTGCGCTCGCGCGCCGGCTGCACGTCGCCGTCCGCCGCCAGGCCGAACACGTCTGGGCCCAGACCGAGCTCGAAGGGAGCGGCGCCATCCACCTCCTCTCGGGCCGCCGCATGGGCGTCGTCGGGCTGGGCGCGATCGGCGGCGAGACGGCCCGGCTCGCGGCAGCCTTCGGGATGCGGGTCTCGGCGATCCGCCGCCGGGTCGAGCTGCCGCTGCCCGCCGGCGTCGAGGACGTGCTGCCGCCCGACCGCCTTCACGATCTGCTCGGCCGAAGCGACCTCGTCGTCCTCTCGCCGCCGCTGACCGATGCCACCCGCGGCCTGATCGGCGCCGCCGAGCTCGGGGCGATGAAGCCCGGCGCCTTTCTCGTGAACATCGGCCGCGGCAAGCTCGTCGACGATGCGGCCCTCGTGGAGGCGCTGCGGGCTGGCTCGATCGGCGGCGCGGCGCTCGACGTGTTCATGCACGAGCCGCTCGATCCGGCCAGCCCGTACTGGGACCTGCCGAACGTCATCCTCACGCCACACACCTCGGGGGCGATGGCCGACTACTGGGCGCCGCTCGTCGCGCTCTTTTCGGAGAACCTGCGCCGCTTCGACGCGGCCCAGCCTCTGCTGAACGTCGTCGACAAGCACGCGGGGTACTGACGGACGGGGCTAGGGCCCCGCCGCTCCCTCGTGATCGTCCGTCTTGCGGCATACTGGATCGATGACGCCCAGGACCTTGTCGTTCGTGGCGGCGCTCGCGGCGGCCGGCACCGCCCCCGTCGCGCCGCGCGCCACCTACCGCATCGTCCGCGTGTATCCCCACGACCGCGCCGCCTTCACCCAGGGCCTCGAGTATCACGATGGGGATCTGTACGAGGGCACGGGACTGAACGGCAAGTCATCGATCAGGAAGGTGAAGCTCGATACCGGGGAAGTCGTTCAGCGCCATCCGGTGCCGGCAGAGTACTTCGGCGAAGGCATCACGATCTGGAAGGACGAGCTCATCGAGCTGACCTGGCGCGCGGGCGTCGCCTTCGTGTACGACCGCGCCACGTTCGAGCGCAAGCGAACGCTGACCTACGCCGGCGAGGGGTGGGGCCTCACGCATGACGACCGGTCGCTCATCATGAGCGACGGCACCTCTGCGCTCAGATTCCTCGATCCGGCGACCTTCGCCGAGCGACGCCGCATCACCGTGGCGGACGGCGGCGTGCCGATTCCGAGCCTCAACGAGCTCGAATACGTCAAGGGCGAGATCTACGCCAACGTCTGGCAGACCGACCTCATCGCCCGCATCGATCCGGGCAGCGGCCGGGTGCTCGGATGGATCGACCTCAAGGGCATCCTGTCGCCCGCCGACGCGATGGGCGCCGACGTGATGAACGGCATCGCCTACGACGAGGCTCACGACCGGCTGTTCGTGACGGGCAAGCTCTGGCCGAAGCTGTTCGAGATCCGGGTCGTGCCGCCCCCGCACTGAAGGAGACAGGGCTTCGAAGCGGGCCGGCCTCCTGACCGCCGCGGTCAGAAGATCCGCGCGTCCGGGACGGGCCACCAGCGCAGCTGGACCCTGCCGATGATGTACTTCTTCGGCACCATGCCCCAGTGCCGGCTGTCCGAGCTGTTGTTCCGGTGGTCGCCCATGACGAAGTAGTAGCCCTCGGGGATCACCTGCGGTCCCCAGTCGTCGTGGCTGCGGTATTCCGGCGGCACGTAGTCGTCCTTGAGCGGGATGTCGTTGACGTACACGCGTCCGTCCACAATCCGGACCGTGTCGCCTTCCTCGGCGATCACCCGCTTGACGAACGACTTGTCCGGGTTGAGCGGGTAATAGAGCATCACGATGTCGCCGCGGCGAGGCTCGCCGATCCGGTACGCCAGCTTGTTGACGATGAGCCGGTCCTGATCCTGGAGGGTGGGCGCCATGCTCTGTCCTTCGACGCGCGCGACCTGGAAGCCGAAGGTGACGATCAACGTGGCGTAGACGGCCGCCGAGACGAGCGTCTTGAGCCACGCGACGAGCTCGTCCCTGACCTGCGCCAGGCTGATGCCGGATTTCGCCCCGCGCGGGCCCGGTGCGGAGGCCACGCCGGCCGGGGGCGCGGCGGCGGCCAAGGCCGGGGCGAGCGTGAGCCCGCTCGCGGCCGGCGGCGGCGTATCCCCGTTCGCTACAGCTTCAGATACTCCCGCAGGCGCCGTGTCTGCGTGCGGCTGACCGGGATCTCCGTCGCCTTCGCGTCCTTCATACGGAGGATATAGTTCCGGCTGAACCAAGGGACGATCTCCTTGATCTTGTTGATGTTCACCAGGTGCGAGCGGTGCACCCGCCAGAACACGGCCGGATCGAGCCGTGCCTGAAGCTCGTCGAGCGTCCGGTAGCTCGACGTCCCGACGTGCTGGTCGGTGACGACGGTAATCGCTTCGTCGGCCAGCGAGGCGTACATGATCTCGTCGGCGTGTACGAGCAGGAAGCGCTCGCCCACCCTGAGGGCGAGCCGCTCGCGCCGGTTCTGGCGCTCGGCGATCAGCTGGACGATTTTCTCCAGCCGGTCGTTGATCGGAAGCTCGCTCGACACGCGCCGGCGCGCGCGCTCGACCGCCGTCTCGAGCCGAGCCGGATCCACCGGCTTCAGCAGGTAGTCGACCGCGTTGACCTCGAACGCCTCGATGGCATGCTGATCGTAGGCGGTCACGAAGATGACGTGCGCCGCCGCGCCGCGGTCGACGAGGCGGCGCGCGACCTCGAAACCGGTCAGCCCGGGCATCTGCACGTCAAGGAACACCAGATCCGGCTGGACGCGCTCGATGGTGGCGAGCGCCTCGAGGCCGTTGCCCGCCTGGCCGACCACCTCGACGCCGCCGAGCTGGCCGAGCAGGTAGCCGAGCTCGTCCCGCGCGAGCTGCTCGTCGTCAACGAGGACGGCGCGCAGGTCCATTTTACGCCGTCACCCGCTCGGGAAGGGTCAGCTCCGGAATCTCGACGCGGGCGCTGGTTCCGTGCCCCGGCACGCTGTGGAGCTTGAGCTGGCAGTGCGCACCGTAGATGGTCCGGAGCCGCTCGTTGACGTTGCGGAGCCCGATCCCGTCGCCGAGGGCGCTTTCGAGGCGATCCTCGGTCATGCCGAGTCCGTTGTCGTCCACCTCGATGACGGCGTGGCCCTCGCTGAGGCGGCTGCGGATCGTGATGCGTCCCTCGCCGACCTTGCGCGCCAGGCCGTGCTTGATCGAGTTCTCCACGAGCGGCTGCAGGATCATGCTCGGGACGATCACGTCGAGCGTGTCGGCCCCGATGTCCTTCTCGACCTTCAGCTGCGGCCCGAAGCGGACGACCTCGATGTCGAGGTACTCGTCGATCGACTCGAGCTCCTCGCGCAGCGTCACGAAGTGATCGGTGGCGCGCAACAGTCGCCGCAGCAGCCCCGAGAGCTTCGTGATGAGCATGCGGGCCGTCTCGGGCTGCGTCCTTATCAGCGACGAGATGGAGGTGAGCGTATTGAAGAGAAAGTGCGGGTTGATCTGGTTGGCGAGCGCCTCGATCTTCGCCGCGAGCAGGAGCTTCTCCTGTTCGTACAGCCGGTGCTCGATCCGCGCGTTGTTCCAGATCTTGATCGGCGTCGCCACCGCCAGCACCGTCGCGAGCAGGACGACGACGACCATCCACCAGGGCGAGCCGGGCGGCAGGTAGAAGAGGCGGTGGTGCTCGCTGTAGCGCGCGCCGAGCACCTGACGCAGCAGCTCGAGGCCGATCGGCGCGAGCAGCAGGACGACCTGCCAGTCGACCTGCAGCGTCCGCAGCATCGTCCAGGCCCGCTTGTGGAGGCCGGTGAAGACGAAGGGCGAGAAGTGCCAGATGGCTTCCTTCGGGCAGAGCTCCCGGAGGCCGCCGCCGGCGAACCCGCAGCCCACGGCGAAGGGGAGCGCAATCCACTCGCCGGCGGCGAGCGGCGGCAGGCCGACCATGAGGCCGACCAGCGCGCCGGCGTAGGGACCGGCGATCAGGCCGGCCACGAAGGCGCCGGCCAGCGTCAGGTCGGCGGCGTTGTACTGCAGGAGCAGCCGCGCGCCCACGCCGGCGGCCAGCGGAATGCCGAAACTGAGGGCGAACACCAGCCGGTCGGGCCAGGCGCGGCGCTCGAAGATGAGGATGTGCCGGAACCGCCGGTACCGCACCAGCATCGTCGCCAGCGCGGCCATCACGGCGAGCTTGACGACGAGCGTCGTCAGCAGCAGCTGTTCGGCCGACAGGGAGGTCGGTTCCTGCATGGGGTCCGATTTACATGATCTTAGCGGGGCAGGTAAACTGAGGGCAAATGGCTTTGATTCGTCCGCTCATCATCGGTTTCGGCACCACCCTGAAGCACCTGTTCAAGAAGCCGATCACGGTCAACTACCCGGAACAGAAGATTCCGATGTTCCCGAAGTTCCGCGGCAAGCAGGTGCTGATGCGCGACGAGAACGGCCTCGAGAAGTGCGTGGCCTGCGGCCTCTGCTCGGTGGCCTGTCCGGCCGACGCCATCTACCTCGAGGCGGCCGAGAACGACGGCACGGTCCAGGCCGGGCCGCGGTACGCG
Source organism: uncultured Acidobacteriota bacterium (assembly GCA_963840225.1). Lineage (GTDB taxonomy): Bacteria > Acidobacteriota > Vicinamibacteria > Vicinamibacterales > CAVVIG01 > JBLMXQ01. The sequence goes on along the minus strand of CAWIYH010000001.1, from coordinate 194,741 downwards.
TCGGTCTACCAGATTCACAAGACCCGCTGCATCTTCTGCGGGTACTGCGAGGAAGCCTGTCCGGTCAGCGCGATCTTCATGGGCAAGGACTACGAGCTCGCAGTGTACAGCAAGGACGATTTCGTCTGGGACAAGGCCGACCTCCTCGTCCCTGCGGCGGTGGCGCCGGTGCCGCTGGTCGAGCAGCGGGGCTGAATTCCCCACTGCGATGCAGATCGGCGCCCTCGGCGACATCCACGGCGCGTTCGACACCGTGCACGACGTCATGCGGACGGCATCGCGACGTGCCGCTCTGGGTGTCGGTCGGCGACGTCGCCAGCAACGACGGGGAGTACTTCGTGCCGATCGCCCCGCTCTACTGGATCAAGGGCAACAACGAGGACTTCGACGTGATTGCGGCCGCCATCGCCGGCACACCGCCGTCGCCGACGCTGCACTACCTGCAGAACGGCCGGGCCTATGCCGTCGGGCCGTGGTGCGTGGCCGCGCTCGGCGGCACCTTCGCGCCGAGCTGGTACCGGACGCCGGCTGCGGCGCTGCCGCCCTCGCGCGGCCGCAAGAGCTCGGCCGGATCGCTCAAGCTCGGCAAGAGCCGCGACGACAAGCGGCGCCATTTCGTCCGCGACGAGGTCCTGGCCTGCAAGCGCCTGACCGCGTCGACGTCTTCCTGACGCACGAGGCGCCGCGCCCCTTCTATCCGGCAGGCCGCCGCATGGACGCCGGCAAGACGGTGATCAACGAAGTGCATCGCCGCCATGCACCCGCGGCTGCACCTCTTCGGCCATCACCACGAGTTCACCGACTCGGTCCGCCAGGGGGTGCGCTCGATTGGCCTCGACGTGGTCACCAAATCCTACCTGCTGATCGACGCCGACTCCCTGCGCTGCGAGCGGCTCGACACCTGATGGAACCCTTCCTGGACGCGCTGAACGCCCGCGTCCTCGTCTGCGACGGCGCAATGGGGACGATGCTCTACGCGAAGGGCATCTTCATCAACAAGAGCTTCGATGCCCTCAACCTGTCGCAGCCGGATCTCGTGGCGGAGGTCCACCAGGAGTACGTCCGCGCGGGAGCCGACGTCATCGAGACGAACACCTTCGGCGCCAACCGGATCAAGCTCGGCTCGTTCGGGCTCGCCGACAAGCTGCACGCCATCAACGTGCAGGGCGCGCGCGTCGCCCGCCACGCGGCGCGGGAACAGGCGTACGTCGCGGGCGCGATCGGCCCGCTCGGCATCCGCATCGAGCCCTGGGGGAAGACCGGCATCGACGAGGCGCGCGAGTACTTCCGCGAGCAGGCCCTCGCGCTGGCCGAGGGCGGCGTCGACCTGTTCATCCTGGAGACCTTCCGCGACGCCAACGAACTCGGCGCGGCCATCGATGCCGTGCGCGCCGTGTCGAACCTGCCGATGGTCGCGCAGATGACGACCGAGGAGGACGGCAACACGCTCGACGGCACGCCGCCCGAGCGCTTCGCCCCGGAGCTGGAACGCCGCGGCGCGACGCTCATCGGCGTCAACTGCAGCAGCCGGGCCGGCGCCCATGCTCGAGACCATCGAGCGCATGGCCGCGGTCACGCGGCTGCGGCTGTCGGCGCAGCCCAACGCCGGCAAGCCGCGGGACGTCGAGGGGCGCAACATCTACCTCTGCTCGCCTGAATACATGGCCTCCTACGCGCGGCGCTTCATCCTGCACAACGTGCGTCTCGTCGGCGGCTGCTGCGGGACGACGCCGGAGCACATCCGCCAGATCAAGGCGGCCGTGCGCGCGCTCGCGCCGGCCGCCGCGCGCGTCGCGCACGAGGCGCCGGCCGAGCGGCCGACCCAAGCGGCCACGGTGCCGCCCGTGCCGCGCGATCAGAAGTCGCGGCTCGCGCACGCGATCTCACGCGGCCGTTTCGTCGTCGCCGTCGAGTTGCTGCCACCCCGCGGCTTCCAGGCGGATGCCGTGATCGAGCGCGCGCGGACGCTGCGCATCCGGGGCGTGGACGCGGTGAACATTCCCGACGGCCTGCGCGCCGGCGCCCGCCTGAGCGCGCTCTCGCTGGCGGTCCTGATCGAGCGCGAGGCCGGCATCGAGACGGTGCTCCACTACGCGTGCCGCGATCGCAACCTCCTCGGCATCCAGTCCGATCTGCTCGGCGCGCACGCGATGGGAATCCGGAACCTGCTGCTCATCACCGGCGACCCCGGCCGGGTCGGCGACTACCCGGATGCCACGGCCGTGTTCGACGTCGACTCGATTGGCCTGACCAACGTCGTGGCACGGCTCAACCGCGGATGCGATGTCGGCGGCCAGACCATCGGAGCGCCCACGGCCTATCACGTGGGCGTGTCGGTCAATCCGGCGGCGCCGAACCTCGACGAGGAGCTGCGTCGGTTCGAGTTCAAGGTCGAGGCCGGCGCCGAGTTCGTCATGACGCGCCCGGTCTTCGACCTCGACAGCTTCGAACAGTTCCTGCGGCGAATCGAGACGGCAGGACTCCCGGTGATCGCCGGTCTGGTCCCGTTCGACAGCGCGCGCCATGCCGAGTTCCTGGCCAACGAGGTGCCCGGCATCCGCGTGCCCGACGCGCTGCTCGAGCGGATGCGTGGCACCGACATGCCCGAGTCGGCGCGGGCCGAGGGGGTGGCGATTGCACGGAGTCTGGCTGGTGAGCTGCGCGGGATGGTCCAGGGGCTGCAAGTCTCCACGGCGTCGGGGAATGTGGATCAGGCGCTCGCAGTGGTCGATGGACTTCGCTGAACGCAGGATGTATATTCGCTGAGCTGTGAGGGCGGGTGTGTCCCGCTTCGACTGCCCGGACTCTGGGGGCGCGCAGCATCGCTGCTGAGGCACCTGATGGCACTATTTGAGCCGCACGAGCCGGCCGACGGAGGGGCAACGGACGTTGCCACACGAGCGCTGTCGGTCACCGCGGTCGAGAACGATTTCGTCGCGGGCGTCTACGAGAAGCTCGCCTCGGTCTACGACTTCACCTTCGGTCCGGCGCTCCATCCGGGTCGCGTCCAGGCGCTCCAGCGCATGGGCATCAGGTCCGGCGACCGCGTGCTCGAGGTCGGCGTCGGCACCGGCATCAACGCGACCCTCTATCCGCGCGACTGCTCGGTGACGGGCATCGACCTCTCGGACTCGATGCTCGAGAAGGCGCGCGATCGCGTGGCGCGCAAGGGCGTTCGCAACGTCCGCCTGCTCGAGATGGATGCCGCCGATCTCAAGTTCGCGGACGAAACGTTCGACATCGTCTACGCGCCATACCTGATCAGCGTGGTGCCCGACCCGGTGGCCGTCGCGCGCGAGATGCGGCGCGTCTGCCGCACGGCCGGCCGCATCATCATCCTGAACCACTTCCGCAGCGCGTCCCGCCCGATCGCCTGGATCGAGCGCGCCATCTCGCCGTTCACGGTCCACATCGGCTTCAAGTCGGACCTCGACCTCCCCGCGTTCCTCGCCCAGGCCGACCTGCGGCCGGCGTCGATCGAGAAGGTGAACGTGCCGAAGATCTGGTCGCTCGTGACCTGCGTCAAGGAGTAGACAGGCCCTACTGCGAGGTCCCCGACCCGAACGGCTCCTCGATGGACGGGCTCTGCGGCGTGAGCAGTTCCGCGCCCTTCTCGGTGACGTGCATGTCGTCCTCGAGCCGCACGCCGAACTCGCCCTTGATGTAGATGCCCGGCTCGTCGCTGAAGGTCATGTGCGGCTGCAGGGTCAGCGCCTTGGTCCAGCCGAACATGTTGTTCTTCACGAGGTACGGCCACTCGTGGCCGTCCATGCCGATGCCGTGGCCGAGCCGGTGGCTGAAGTACTTGAAGCCCGGGCCGTAGCCGCCGTCCACGACGACCTTGCGGGCCGCCGCGTCGATCGACTCGAGGGGCACGCCCGGCCGTGCCGCCGCGAGCGCCGCGCTCTGCGCCCGGTGCACGATGTCGAAGACGCGCTTCATCTTGTCGGTCGCCTTCCCGAGCACGAACGTCCGCGTGATGTCCGACTGGTAGCCCTCCACGTTGCACCCGTCGTCGATCATGATGATCGTCCCTTCCTTGATCGTCTGCGGCGTGATCGACCCATGGGGGAGGGCGGTGTACTCGCCGACCTGCACGCTCGCGAAGCCGGGAAAGCCGAGCCGGCCGTAGGCAGCCGCGATGAGGCCGCTCACGTGGTTCTGGGTCATGCCCGGTTCGAGGGCGCGGTAGACCGCCTCGTAACAGGTCAATGTCGCGCGGCAGGCGAGCCGCATGAGCGCGATTTCGTGGCTGTCCTTGATCATCCGGCAGCCGGCCGTCACCGGCGTCGCGCTCACGACGTGCAGCGCCGGCGCCGCCTCCGCGATGCTGTCGGCGAAGACGAACTTGGTCGTTTCTTCGACCCCGAGCCGCCCGGACGCGATGCCGCGCGACTTGAGCCCCTGCGCGACGCGCGCGAACGGGCTCTCGTCCTCCTGCCAGATCAGCACCTCGGTGTTCTTGAGCGGTCCGAGCGCCAGCTGCTCGCGGGCCCGATCCTCCTCGAACGCCGGGCAGACGCAGAACGGATCGCCTTTGGCCGGCAGCACGACGGCGAACAGGCGCTCGCCGCCGCCCCACCGGATGCCCGTGAAGTACACGAGCGAGGTGCCTCCTGCGAGCAGGACGGCGTCGAGTCCGGTCTCCGCCATGAGGCGATGGGCCTTGTCGATGCGCGCGCGGCGCTCGTCCGCGGAGATCGGCGTGGCCTGGCTCCTGAGCGACTCCAGCTTCGCGAGTGATGGCGGAAGCGGACCGGTCGGCGCCGGGGCGCCGCGTTGAGCCGACAGCCGGGTGACGGACAGGGCGGCGCCGCCGCCGGTCAGCCACATGAACGAACGTCGTGACAGCATGATGGCCTCGTCTTCTTATGCGCGTGGGGCCCCACCCCCACGCGCTGGCCGAACGTCGGGCGTCCCTCGCGCTCGAGCGTAGACTCTCGCGCTCGGGTGTCAGGCCCGTGGGGCCCCACCCCCACGGGCTGGCCGAACGTCGGGCGTCCCTCGCGCTCGAGCGTAGACTCTCGCGCTCGGGTGTCAGGAGCCGACCAGGCGTTCGAGTCGTTCGCCACTCGGCATGACGCAAATCGCCTCGCCTTCGGCGTACACCGTGGCGCCGTTGGTCATGCGCGCGCGGCACACCACCTTGCGGCCGTCCACCGCAACGACCGCCGCCTCGACGGTGGCGTCCGTGCCGATCGGCACCATCTCGCGCATGTCGATCGCGAGGCGGGCCACCACGACCGGGTGGCCGACGACCCACGCGGCCGCGCCGAGCGCTTCGTCCAGTACGGCGGCCACCGAGCCGCCGTGTGCGTGCCCCGGCGGCCCTTCGGCGCCCGGGCCGAACCAGGCCTTCGCGACGACGCCCGGCTCCTCGCCGCGCCGGAAGTATGCCACACGCAGGCGGTCACCGGTCGGGTCGTCCGACACGAACGATCGGCTGGTGACGAGCGCAGGAAAGGGGCGGATCGGACGGCAGCCCTCGGGCGCGACTGCGAGCGGCGGAGCCGTCAGGGACATAGACCGATGATGGCGTCGGCGGCGCGCGCGGCGCCGTCCACCCGCGCCGGCGGAGGCGCCGGCTGGGCCAGCACGGCTTCGACCGCCTCGCGCCAGCGTCCGGCCAGCAGGTCCTCCTGCGGCAGGAACCGGCAGCGGACGAACGCCGGCATGCCGACGACGAAGAGGTCGTACTCGATGAAGCGGCCCCGCGACGTGTACAGCAGCGCGGTGTCGTTCGCCGCGCATTCCGAGACGATGCCGTACCCCGGTTTGCTGACGACGACATCGGCCGCCGCCACCAGATCTTCGTACTTCAGCCCGGCAGGCGGCTCACGCTCCGCCCAGACCACCGCGAGATCCGGGTCGCGGGCCAGCGCGTCGAAGGGCAGCGGGGCCCCGTAGGCGCCGAACGACGCCAGCACGACCGGCCTGTCGCCATCGAGTCCGAGCCGCCGGCGCGTGTCGCGCGGATCGCGCGCGGACGTGCGCGCGATGAACGGCAGATCGCGAACCGCCCTCATCGCATCGAACCCTCCGTGAAGGGGCAGCCGCAGCGCGAGTGTGGCCTGCGCGTAGGCGCGGCGGATGGCCGGCACGACGCCGGGGGCGCCGGTCGCGAACGCTGGATACGACGCGTAGATCCAGTCCCACGTGAAGTTCCCGATGGCGACCGCTGGCACGCCGGCCCGTGAGGCGCCCGCGAACGCCAGCGGCGGGATGTCGCCGACGACGAGCGACGCGCCGATCGCCTCGAGCCAGCGCGCCTCCTCGTCGACGCGATCGTCGAACGTCCGATAGAACGCGGCGGCGCTGCCGACGGTCTGCTGTTCGTCGATGCGCAGGGTGTCGATCTGCACGACGCCGGTGTCGACCTCCTTCGGCTGCACGGCGAGGCCCGGGGCCCTCGCATCGAAGAACCATCGCGCCGCCGCCGTGCGCACGACGAAGGCCCAGTCCGCCCGGCGGCGGGCCAGCTCGTCGATGAGCTCCACGGCGCGCGACGCGTGTCCGAGGCCATGTCCCGAGATGTAGGACGCGACGACCATCGAGGATCGAATCCTACGACGTCCGGACGCGGGGCGGCAGGGCGACCTGGAGGGCCTGCTCCAGGGTTTCGACCGGCACGAACTTCATCGAGTCCTTCACTTCGGGCGGCAGCTCCGCAAGGTCCGACTCGTTCAGCTTCGGGAGGATGAATTCCCGGATGCCGTGCCGCCGCGCGGCGAGCGCCTTTTCGCGGATGCCTCCGACCGGCAGCACGAGCCCGCTCAGCGTGATCTCGCCCGTCATCGCGACATCGCTGCGCACCGACTGCCGGCGGAGCGCCGAAACGATCGCGGTCGCCATGGTCACGCCCGCCGAGGGTCCGTCCTTCGGGATGGCGCCCGCCGGCACGTGGATGTGCAGGTCGCAGCTGTCGAGGAAGTCGGAGGACACGCCCAGCGACTGCGCGGCCGACCTGATGTGGCTGACGGCCGCGCGCGCCGATTCCTGCATGACGTTGCCGAGCTGGCCGGTCAGGATCACGTCGTGGTGACCCGACGGCAGAAGGCTCGCCTCCACGAACAGCACGTCGCCGCCGGTCTCGGTCCAGGCGACGCCGGTCGCCACGCCAGGACGCGAGACCCGGAACGCCACCTCCTCGTGGATCCGCGGCGGCCCGAGATAGTCCGGCACGTCGACCCCGGCGACGAACGCCGGCAGGCGGCCGTCTTCGGCCCCGGCGACCCGCGCGGCGATCTTGCGCGCGATGGCGCCGATCTGGCGCTCGAGGCTCCGCACGCCGGCCTCGCGGGTGTACTGGGTGATGAGGCGCCGCAAGGCGCCGTCCTCGATGGTCACGGTGCCGGCGTCGAGGCCGTTCTCCTCGAGCTGCCGCGGGATCAGGTAGCGCCGCGCGATGTGGACCTTCTCTTCCTCGCTGTAGCCGGCGAGCTGGATGAGCTCCATCCGGTCGAGGAGCGCGGGGTGAATGGTCCCGAGCTGGTTCGCGGTCGCGATGAAGAGCACGCGCGAGAGGTCGACGTTGATCTCCAGGTAGTGGTCGCGGAACGAGTGGTTCTGCGCGGGATCCAGCACCTCGAGGAGCGCCGCGGCCGGGTCGCCCTGGAACCCGCCGACGGCGACCTTGTCGATCTCGTCGAGCATGAAGACCGGGTTCATGGCGCCGGCCTGTTTCAGCGCCTGCACGATGCGCCCGGGAATCGCGCCGATGTAGGTGCGCCGATGCCCCCGGATTTCGGCCTCGTCGCGGATACCGCCAAGGGAGAGGCGGACGAACTTGCGGTTCATGGCGCGCGCGATCGACTGGCCGAGCGACGTCTTCCCGACGCCGGGCGGACCGACGAAGCACAATATCGGTCCCCGCATCGTGGCGGCGGCGCTGCCGGTCCCGTTGCGATCCTGCTTCAGCTTCTGCACCGCCAGATACTCGACGATGCGCTCCTTGACCTTGTCGAGGTCGTAGTGATCCTGGTCGAGCGCCTCGCGCGCGGCCGCCGGATCGAGGCGGTCGGTGGTGGTCGTCGCCCACGGCACGTCGAGCACCCAGTCGATGTAGGTGCGGATCATCTGGTACTCAGGCGACGCCGGTCCCATGCGCTCGAGGCGGTCGACCTCCCGGGCGAGGGACGCGGCCACCGCCTCGGGCAGCCGCGCCTCCTCGATGCGACGCCGGATGTCTTCCGCCTCGGGCTTCTCGCCTTCGCCGAGCTCCTGCTGAATCGCCTTCAGCTGCTGTCGCAGGTAGTACTGCCGCTGCGCGTCGGACATCTCCTGCTGCGCGGCCGACTCGATCTTCCCCTTCAGCTCGAGCAGGGCGATTTCGCGGTTGAGCGCGTCGGCCACGGTCCTGAGCTTCGCCGTCAGCTCGTTGGCTTCGAGGATCCGCTGTTTCTCGTCCGCCTTGAGGTCCAGCAGGCTGGCGAGCAGGTAGGCGAGACGCAGCGGATCGTCGATCCCCATGACGATGGCGCGCAGCTCCTGCGACAGGCCGCTCGCGACCGACAGCGCGCGGTCGATGAGCTCCTGCAGGCGCCGGACGTAGGCATCCACCTCGAGCGTGCGCTCGCTCTGCTCCGGCAGGGGGGACACCGTGGCGCGGAGCGACGGGCCGACGGTCGTGACGAGCGAGGCGCGGGCGCGCGCCAGGCCTTCGACGATGATGTGGATGCCGCCGTTCGGCACCTTCGCCATCTGCCGGATCGCGGCGATCGTGCCGATCAGGTTGACGTCCTCGCTCTCCGGATCGTCGCGGTCGTTGCGCTGCATCGACAGGAACAGGAGGCGGTCTCCAGTGAGCGCCCGGTTGACCGCGTCGACCGACAGCGGGCGGTTGACGGCCAGCGGTTGCACGGTCAGCGGAAAAACGACGGTGTGCCGGAGCGCGAGGGCCGGGAGATCGCTGGGGTATGTACGGGGAGGTTCGGTCGTCATGGTCCAAGAATCAGGATCGCACGGGGTTTTCGGGCCGTCAAACCCGATCCTGCTATGATCGTGGCCGTGGCGCTCGACGAACGCGACTTCTTCAACAACCGGAACGAAACGCGCACCGACCGGCTGACTTGTCCCCGGTGCAAGCGCGCCAACGACTACCAGATGCGCTGGGTGGTCCGGACGCGCAAGGACCGCCTGCCGCCGGGCGCCGACGAGCGCGATCGCGCGCTCTTCGCCAAGCTCCGCGACTACATGATCCGCGTCGACGATGCGGTGACCTGCAAGACCTGCAGCAAGCGATTCGACATCCCCTCGCAGCACTCGCTCGTGTTCCTGCAGAAGGGCGCCGAATGACGTTCCTGGGCCGCGGCGACTTCGAAAAGGCGCGCGCCGTCGTCGCCCCGCGGACGTACAAGACGCCGCTCCTGACCTCGCGGATGCTCAGCGAGCGGACCGGCTTCGACGTCCGCCTGAAGGCCGAGATCTTCCAGAAGACCGGGTCGTACAAGATCCGCGGACCGCTGAACAAGTTCACCTGCCTCACCGACGAGCAGAAACGGCGCGGCGTCGTCTGCTCCTCGGCCGGCAACCACGCGCAGGGCGTCGCGTTGGCCGCGAAGATGAACGGCCTGCACGCGGTCGTCTGCATGGCCGAGAACGCGACGCCGTCGAAGATCGCGGCGACGCGCGGCTACGGCGCCGAGGTGGTGCTGCACGGCACGATCTGGGACGAAGCCAACGAGAAGGCGAAGGCGCTCGTCGCCGAGCGGGGCCTCACCTACATCCATCCGTTCGACGATCCGCAGCTCGTCGCCGGTCAGGGGACGCTCGGACTCGAAATCTACGAGGACCTGCCCGACGTGGACGTCGCGGTGGTTCCCATCGGCGGCGGCGGGCTGATTTCGGGCGTCTCGATGGCGCTCAAGGCGATGAGCCCCGCGGTGAAGGTCGTCGGCGTCGAGTCGTCCGGGGCGCCGGGCATGCTCAGGAGCGTCGAGGCGGGACGCGTGGTCACTCTCGAGCGCGTCGACTGCATCATCGACGGGCTGCGGGTGAAGCGCGTGGGCGAGTACACGCACGCCGTCGTGAGCCGGTTCGTCGACGACATCGTGACGCTGCCCGACGGGGACATCTTCGACGCCGTGCTGTGGGTCATGGCGCACACCAAGCTCGTCGTCGAAGGGGCCGCGGCCGCCCCCGTCGCCGCGCTGCTGCACCAGAAGGTCCATGCGCCGGCCGGCGCGAAGGTCGTGTGCGTCCTGAGCGGCGGCAACGTGAACCTGGACCAGCTGAAGGGCATGCGCTGGAACTAGTGGACGGGCCACGGCCGACTGCCCGGACCCGCGGGATGGCCTCCGTCGATCACCGCCGGCCAGGGGCGCCACCGGAGGATCGCGCGACGACGTCACCGAAATCAGGCATGTAGGTCTTGAGGCCCTTCTCCGGCGTGTTCTTCGAGTAGCCGGCGACGAGCTGCCGGTCGTAGCGGGCGGGGAAGAAGTCGAACGGATCCCGCGGATCCGCATCGATCAGCTGCAGGTCGGCCCCGACCATGATCAGCTTGCCGAAGCGGATGGTGCCTCCCGAGAAATAGATGTAGTGCGCCGCGCGTGGATCCGGCGGCTGGAGCGCCGCGGGCGTCCTGCCGTCCGCGGGCGCGTACCTCAGCGACAGCCGGTTTCCCTGCATGGCCGCGCGCGCCAGGCGTCCGCGGATCTCCGGCGGGGGCACGATTTCGCCCGGCGTCAGGACGACGTCGTTCCCGGCCATCTCGATGCCGCGGCGGCGATGCAGGTCGACGAGGTCGTCGGCCCGCAGCCCGAAAACCTTCAGCAGCCCCTTGGCGGGAACGCCGGCCGCCTTCATCGACTCGATGTGCAGCCGCAGCCGTCCATCGTCGGTCGCCGAGGGCGTCGCCTCCATCGAGACCGGGATCGGCACGCCTTTGTGGAGGGTCGCCTTCAGCTGCATGCGCCCGCCACCGGCGGCCTCGACGCGGACCTTCGACAACGGCGAGTTCTCGTACGCAAACACGACGTCGTTCAGCAGGTGCGACAGGCTGGCCATGTCGATCGACAGGTCCGCCGTCGACACGTTCAGCACGAACGAGCGCTGGTCGTCTAACATCGGGGGCTGGTTGCCACGTGCGATCATCTCTCCCTGCAAGGTGGCCACGCGCAGGACGATCTGCTCGGCGGATCGGAGCTCGACCTGTCGCATGGCGATGGCGACCGTCGGGGACCGCCGTGGCGGGTCCACGTGCGTTCCCGTTTCGGGCTCGGCGGCCGACGATGAGGGGCTTGGGCGCGTGGCCGCGCGATCGGTGCAGGCCACGCACGCGAGCAGGCACATCGGCAGCACGGTACGGCAGAACATGGATCTCCCGGGGGCAATCCGCGTGCCGCGCACGGCTCGCGACGCGAACGTGCGGGACGCCGGCTCGTCAGGAGCGCTGGTCGAGGTGGCGAACCGCTATCGACGGCGATCCCCCTTTGTTGAAGAAGTCGGCGGCACATCCGATCGCCCTGGCGCGAAGGCAGCTGAGCACCGTAAAGCCTTTCAGTACACGTAAGGCACCATCCGCCAGCGCACGCGCCGCCGATAGGCACGGTAGGCGTCGCCGAAGACGCGCTCGAGCGATCGCTCTTCCCAGGGGACCGCGATCGCGAGGTAGCCGGTCGAAATCGCGGCGAAGGCGAGCCGCGCCCCGGTCAGGTTCGCCGCGCCGAAGACCATCAGCGCCCACCCCAGGTAGATTGGATGACGGACCCACCGATACGGGCCGGCAATTTGCAGTGCGGCACTGTCGGCGGGGACGCGCATCCCCGCCAGCTCGAACGGGTCGATCAGCCGGACCGACGCGGCGGTGATCCAGAGGCCGGCCAACTGCACGCCGGCGTGGAGCGCGGCCCATCCTCCGCGGTGATGATACAGGCTGCCGCCAACCGGCACCCACGCGGCGCAGACGACCATGAGCAGGAGGCTCGCGGTCCAGACATACAGCGGACGGATCATCCGTGGCGGCGCCGCGTGCCTCAGAGCGGACTTGACCGGCTCTCGCGCGAACAGGCTGTGGTGGGCGGCGAACACGGTGAACAGGACGACGTCGAGGCCCGCGGCGAGCGTCGCGGTCAGGTCGTGTCCGCCGACGATGAGGTGGACCGCGCCGATGACGTGCCGGTCCGGCGCGCCCCAGACGATGAGATAAGACCAGGCGCAGAAGGCGAGGGCGGTGACAAAGAGGGCACCGCCGAGGAACGCGAAGATCCGAATCACCAATTCACACCATAATACAGGTCAGTCATGCGCCATTCGGGCGGCCCGCGCATCGTCATCTCAGGCATCGGCGTCGTCTCGCCCTTCGGGGTGGGACGCGAGCGGTTCTGGAGCGCCGTCAGCCGCGGCCGCAGCGGGACGCGCGCCATCACCGACTTCGACGCGTCGGACTTCGCCTGCCGGGTGGCCGCGCCGGTCACCGACGTGACGATCGACGACGTGCCGGTGCTCGACGGCGACGACATCTGGGATCCCGGCTATCGGGCCGACCCGAAGCGCTATTCGCGCGCGGCCCTCATCGGCGTCATCGCGGCGCGGGAAGCCTGGGTCGACGCGAACCTGTCGATCGGCGAACCGAACGCCGGCGTGGTGATCGGGAGCGGCGGCGGCGGCATCGACGTGGGCGAGCGGCAGTATTACGACTTCTTCGTCGAGCGCGGCCGGAAGGTCACGCCCTACGCGATTCCGATCTCGATCGTCGGGATGATGTCGAGCGAGATCTCGATCTCGCTGCGCCTGCGGGGCATCAGCCACGTGCTGTCGTGCGGCTGCACCAGCTCGACCGACGCCATCGGGTACGCGGCGGCGCTGCTCCGCGCGGGCGAGGCGGACGTGCTCATCTCGGGCGGCGCCGACGCGTGCGTCACGCCGGGGATGATCTACGGCTTCTCCCGGATGCACGTCGTCTCGACGGCGTACAACGATGCGCCGGCCGAGGCGTCGCGGCCCTTCGACCGGCGGCGCGACGGCTTCGTACTCGGCGAAGGCGCCTGGATGGTCGTGCTGGAGCGCGAGGATCGCGCGCACGCCCGCGGCGCGCGGATCTACGCGACGATCGACGGCTATGCGTCCACCTGCGACGCCTATCACCGCGTACAGATGGCGCCCGACGGCGCCGAGATTGTCCGCGCGATCCGCGAGGCGGTCGCGCGATCCGGCCGGGCGATCGAGTCGATCGGCTACGTGAGCTATCACGGGACGTCCACGGTGCTGAACGACGCCGTGGAATCGCGCTGCGTGCGCCAGGTCTTCGGCGCCCACGCCGATCGGCTCGCCGGCTCGTCGGTGAAGTCGATGATCGGCCATCCGCAGGGGGCGAGCGGCGCGGCCGGCATCGTGACCTCGGCGCTCGCGCTCGATCGCGGCTTCCTGCCGCCGACCATCAACCAGCACGAGCCCGATCCGGCCTGCGACCTCGACTTCCTGCCGAACAGGGGCCGGGAGGCCGCCGTCGAAGCGGCGCTCTGCAACTGCCTCGGCTTCGGATCCAAGAACAGCGCGATCGTCATCGGCCACGCATGAAGGACCCCGATGTTCTGGTGGTCGGTGCGGGGCCGGCCGGCGCCGTGGCGGCCCTGGTCCTCGCGCGCGCCGGCGTGACGGTCCGGCTCGTCGACCGCGCCATGTTTCCGCGCGAGAAGCTGTGCGGCGACACGGTGAATCCGGGCACGCTCGCGCTGCTCGGCAGGCTCGGACTCGCCTCCGAAGTCGAAGCGCGCGGTCTTCCGGTCGCCGGGATGCGCCTCACCGGCGGGAACGGCGTCTCGATCGAGGGGCGCTATCCGCGCGATCTCCAGGGCCGCGCGATCACGCGACTCGAGCTCGACGCGATCCTGCTCGAGGCGGCCGTTCGCGCCGGCGCGCGGTTCGAGCCGGGCGTCGCGGTCCGGCGCCCCATCGTCGACGCCTCGGCGCGACCCGTACGCGTGGCGGGCGGCGTGGCGGTGGAGGGGGCTGTCGAGCGGCCGCTTCACGCGCGCGTGACGATCGCGGCAGACGGCCGCCGATCCTCGCTGGCCTTCCACCTGGGCCTCGCGCGACATCCGCCGACGCCGCGGCGCTGGGCCGTGGGCGCGTACTTCTCGGACGTCGAGCTGCTGTCGAACCTGGGCGAGATGCACGTCCGCCGCGGGCGCTACATCGGCGTCGCGCCCGTGCCCGGCGGCCTCGCCAACGTGTGCCTGGTCCGGCCGTCGCGAGGCGGCGACCGCGCGCTCGGCCGTCCGCTCGACCTCATCGCCGCCGAGATCGCGCGAGATCCGCTGCTGCGCGACCGCTTCGCTCGCGCGCGCGCCGTCGCGGCGCCCGTGGTCCTCGGGCCGCTGGCCGTCGAGCCGTCCGGAGCGCCGCTCGACGGACTGCTGCTCGCCGGCGATGCCGCGGGGTTCATCGATCCGATCACCGGCGACGGCCTGCGCTTCGCGGTGCGCGGCGGGGAGCTGGCGGCAGCGGCGGCGATCGAGGCGCTCGGACACGGCTGGACCGGCGTCCACCGCCGCCTGGCCCGCCGGCGCCGCGACGAGTTCGCGGCGAAGTGGCGCATGAACCGGGCCGTGCGCGCGCTGGTCGCCTCGCCGGGCGCGATCTCGGCGGCGGCGGCCGGCGCCCGCGTCGCGCCGGGCGTCATTCGCGCCCTCATCGCACGGGCCGGCGACTGCGATCTCGCGTAGCGCCGCAGGCGCCACGGCCGGAAGGACATGACGCTCCTCCTCTTGCTGACGATCGTCTTCGTGCCCATGCTCGTCGAGACGGCGCGCGCCGCCCGGAACGAGCGCGCGCAGTTCGCGCGCGGCGGCATCGAGCCACCAGACGACGTGTATAAGATGATGCGCGTGGCGTATCCGTCGGCCTTTCTCGCGATGATCGCCGAGGTTGCGCTGCGCGGCCTGCCGCCGCGTGCGGCCCTCTGGGCCGGCGCCGGACTGTTCGCCGCCGCAAAGGCGCTGAAATGGTGGGCCATGTCCGCGCTCGGGCAGGCGTGGACCTTTCGTGTCGTGGTGGTGCCCGGCATGCCGATCGTCGCGCACGGCCCCTATCGCTTCCTCCGTCATCCGAACTATGTCGCCGTCGTCGGCGAGCTGGCGTCGGTGGCGCTGGCGGCCGGCGCCCGCATCACGGGACCGCTCGCCGTTGTCGGCTTCGGCCTCCTCATCGCGCGCCGCATTGCGGTCGAGCGGCGCGCGTTGCGCGCCGTCGAGGGTGCTATACTCCGACGCGAATGAGGACGCCCACGGAAGGCGCTGCGCCCTCTTCCCCTTCCAGTCTGCCGTGGTGGGCCCGCGCGGCGGATGCGTTGACGCTGGCGCTCGTGCTGCTCGCGGTGATCGTCGCCGAGGGCGGCGGGTTCCGCACGCATGTCGTCGGCCTCCGCCTCGCCGTCACGTCGCCGCTCCGGGCCGTCCTCGCCGCTTTCCTCGTCGCGGTCGTGCGTCACGTCGCGATACGGCGACCACCGATCTATCGATCGCTCCCGCTCCAGCTCGAGCGCTGGCGGCGCGAGCCGGGCGTCCGCGCGGCAGGCGCCGTCGTCGCGGGCACGCGGCCGGTCGTGCTGGTGGTCGGCCTGCTGGCGGTGGTGACGTTCGGATATGCGGGCGGCCACCCGCCGTTCCGCGTCTCCGACAACGAACTCGTGAATCTGCCCGTGCGATGGGATGCGGGCTGGTACCTCGGGATTGCGACAAGGGGGTATCGCTACAGGCCGGATCAGCCCGCATTGCAGCAGAACATCGTCTTCTTCCCCGCATATCCGCTGCTCGTGCGAGCGGTCGGCCGACTGCTCGGCGGGAGCCGGGTGGCATTCGTCTGGGGCGGGGTGGGGCTGTCGCTCGCCGCGCTGTTCGGCGCGCTGATCTATCTGTACGCGTTCGCCCGCGAGCGGCTTCCCGACGACGAGGCACGCTACGCCCTGTGGGCGATCGCCGCCTATCCGTTCGCGTTCTTCTTCGGCGCCGTGTACACCGAGTCGCTGTACCTGCTCGGTGCCGTCGCCACCTTCTACCACTTCGCCCGTCGCGACTACTGGCGCGCCGCGGCGTGGGGACTGCTCGTCGGGCTGACCCGGCCCAACGGCTGCTTCGTCTCGATTGCGCTGGCGGTCCTGGCGCTGTCTCCCCGGCTGCCCGCGTGGCTGGCGGGACCCCGGTCCTCGCCGGCCGAGCCCGGCCGGCGCTCGCCGATCGTGCCCCTCCTGTTCGCGGCCGCGCCCGGCGTCGGGATGCTCGTCTACACGCTGTTCATCTGGGTTCTGACGGGCCGCCCGCTTGCCTGGGTGGCCGGCCATGCCGCCTGGGGCCGAACCTACAACGGCCTCTCGAGCCTGGTCATCCGGCAGTACGACTGGATCGCGAACGAGGGGCTGGCCGGCTACGTGACGTCCGGACCGCTCGACTTCCTCAACGCCATCGGCGTGGTGTTCGTTCTCGTGAGCGCCTGGCCGGTGGCACGTCGGCTCGGCGTGGCGTATGCCGTCTTCATCCTGATCAATATGCTCCCGCCGCTCGCCGACGGCGGACTTCTGTCGGCCGGGCGCTTCTCCTCGGTGATGTTTCCGGCCTTCGTCTGGCTGGCGTCGGTGGTTCCGGCACGGCATCGCGCGGGCTGGATCGCGACCTTCGCGGTGCTGCAGGCCTTTGGCGCCGCGCTGTTCTTCACCTGGCGTCCGTTGTTCTGAGGGCCGGGACGGGGCCCTCGGCCGGCGTCAGTCGTTGCGATTCAGGGGCCGGCCGGACGGCGACCCGCGGCCGCCGCCGTGCGTCTAAATCAGTATGAGCCGGAGGAATTCCAGCGGTACTGCGCTTGCAGCGGCGCGGCGAGCGTGAGGCTCGTACGGTGCCGACGATCGAAATCGGTCAGATATAATACGAGCGCAATGATGTCCCGTCGCCGACGAGAGGGGGGACCGGCGGTCGGATGGTCGGGCGAACGGCCTTTGCGCGCCATGTGTGTCTCGGCGCTCGTCGGCAGTCTCGCGCTCTTCTTCCTCGTGCTCGCGCCGCCGGCGCGGGCGCAGGCGCCGCGCCGCGCCACCACGACCATTGAATCCGTGACCCGCGCGTACATCGAGGGACGCTACGACGAGGTGGAGCGCATTGCGGACCAGCTCGACGCGCACGACCCGGCGGTCGTGGCCCTGAAGGCGCGCGCGATGATCGCGCGCGGCCGGTATACGCAGGCCGAGACGCTGCTTCGACCAGTCGCCGCCCGCGCGCCGGCGAGCGACGCCGCGCTCGAGCTGGGCCTGCTCGAACAGACGCTCGGCCGTCCCGGCGCGACCGCGACGCTCGAAGGCGTCGCCGACGGCACCGGCGAACGGCCTGCCGACCTGGCCCGCGTCGGGCGCGCCCTCCGCGCCCTGGGGCAGTTCAAGGACGCCAACGAAGCCTACCGCGCCGCGGCGGCTGCCGCGCCGGGCGACGCCGCCATCAACACGGGCTGGGGCGAGCTCTTCCTGGAGAAATACAACACCGACGAAGCCGCGCGATCGTTCCAGACCGCGCTGCACGCCGATCCGAAATGGGAGCCGGCCCTCCTCGGCCTCGCCAGGTCGTTCGCCGACGACAATCCACCGCAGTCCGTCGAGCTCGCGCACAGCGCGCTCGACCTGAATCCGTCGGACGTGGGGGCGCAGGTCTTTATCGCCGCCCAGGCCGAGGACGCGGGTCACCACGCCCAGGCCCGGGAGGCACTGGACAAAGCGCTGGCGGTGAATCCGTCGAGCCTCGAGGCGCACGCGTGGCTGGCGGCGATCGCGTACGTCCAGGACCGCGAGGCGGACTTCGACGCCGAGGTGGCGAAGGTCCAGTCGATCGCGCCGAACGACGGCGACGTGTACCGCATCACCGGAGAGCTCGCGGCGCAGAACTACCGCTTCGACGATGCCGTGGCGCTGACGCGGCGGGCGCTGGCGCTCGAGCCGCGCGATCCGCGGACGCTCGCCGACCTCGGGCTGCACCTGCTGCGAACGGGCGACGAACCGGGCGCGCGCACGGCGCTCGAGACCTCCTTCAAGCTCGATCCGTTCAGCGTTGTCACGTACAACCTGCTCCAGATGCTCGATGCCCTGGACAAGTTCACCACGGTGCGCGACGGCGATCTCATCGTGCGCATGGCTCCCGACCAGGCGCCGGTCCTGCGGGAGTACGCGGTGTCGCTGGCGCACAAGGCGCTCGCCGATCTCAGCGCGCGGTACGAGTTCACGCCGCGCGGCCCCATCCTGGTCGAGATCTTCCCGAAGCAGGACGACTTCGCCGTCCGCAACGTCGGGCTGCCGGGCATGATCGGCGCGCTCGGCGCCTGCTTCGGCCGGGTCGTCACGATGGACGCCCCGATGGCGCCGAGCGTGCCCAGCTTCCAGTGGGAGGCGACGCTCTGGCACGAGCTGGCGCACGTCGTCACGTTGCAGATGTCCAACCAGCGCGTGCCACGCTGGTTGACCGAAGGCATTTCCGTCTACGAGCAGAAGCGCGCGCGGCCCGAGTGGGCGCGTAACCAGGACTTCGAGTTCGCCCAGCTCATGAACGCCGGCGACGTGCCGAAGCTCACGGACTTGAACGCCGCGTTCACCGATCCGCACAAGATCTCGCTCGCCTATTTCGAGGCCTCGCTCCTGGTCGAGCACCTCGTGGCGACCTTCGGCGACGCCGGCCTCCGCAAGCTGCTGCGGGCGTACGGCCAGGGGCTCGACACCGACGCCGCGCTCAAGTCGGTCCTGAACACCAGCCTCGCGCAGCTGCAGGCCGGCTTCGACCAGTCGCTCGAGCGGCTGTTCGGCCCGCTGCGCCGCGCGCTCGAGGGCCCCGAGCCGGGCACGCTGCGGCGCCTCGGCCTCGACGCGCTGCAGGCCTACGCGGCCGATCATCCGCGCAGCTATCCGGTCCAGATGGCGCTCGGCCGCGCGCTGCTGCGGCGCGGCAATCGCGACGGCGCGATGCAGGCCTTCGAGCGGGCCGCCGCCCTGGCCCCGTCCGCGACCGGCGACGACAGCCCGCACGCGCAGATGGCGGCGGTCGCGCTCGACGCGAACGACCGCGCGCGCGCCATCCAGGAGCTGCAGGCGCTGGTCGCCGTCGACTTCGACAACGTGAAGGCCGCACGACAGCTCGCCTCGCTCATGCAGCAGGACGGCGTCACCGATCCGACGAAGCTGGCGCCCGCGTTTCAGCGCATCGCCGGCGTCGACCCCTTCGACGCCGGTGCGCACCGGGCGCTCGGCCGGTTCGCGCTGGCCCGGGGGCAGGCCGACGCGGCGGAGCGGGAGTTCCGCGCCGTGCTGGCGCTCAACCCGGTCGACGCCGCCGAGGCGCACACCGACCTCGCCGAGAGCTACCTGAAGGGCGGCAAGCGCGCCGACGCCAAGAAGGAGACCCTGGCGGCCCTGGAGATTGCGCCGACCTACCAGCGCGCGCAGGAGCTGCTGCTCAAGATTGTCGGAGACCAGCCGTGAAGACCGCGATGGCCGCGGCGGCGCTCCTCGTCGTCGTGCTCGCGCCCGGGCTGCAACGGGCGGTGGGCGCCCAGCTGCCGGCCGCGGCCGACAACCGGTACGCCGACCTCCAGTGGCGCTTCGTCCGGATCAAGTACCACTACACGACCGAGGGCACGCGATTCGCGCAGGAGTTCTACGGGGAGCCGTGGTACATCGACGCGCCGGCCGCCGAACAGAACCTGTCGCGGCGCGTGAAGACGGCCACGGCGATTCACGTCGAGGACCCGATCGTGCTGCCGCTCGACGACCCGCGCCTCTTCACGTACCCGTGGATCTACTTCGTCGAGCCGGGCAACCTCAATCTGACCGACAGCGACGCCGCGATCCTCCGCGAGTTCCTGCTGCGGGGCGGCACGGCGACGTTCGACGATTTTCACGGGCCCTTCGAGTGGGCGCATCTCGTGCGGGAGCTGAAGAAGGTGTTCCCGGATCGGTCGATCGTCGACATCCCCAAGGACCATCCGATCTTCAGCTGCTTCTACCGGATCGACGGGTACCCGCAGGTCGCCGGCCTCGGATCGTTCCTCCAGGGCCGCACCTGGGAGAAGGGCGGGTTCGTCGCCCACCTCCGCACGATCTTCGACGACGACGGCCGGCCGATGGTCCTCATCAACTGGAACACCGACATGGGCGACGGCTGGGAGTGGTCCAACGTCGAGGACTACCCCGGCTATCTCAAGTACACCGCGATGGCGTATCGCATGGGCATCAACGAAATCGTCTACGCCCTGACACACTGAGGAGATCACCGTTGGACGTCACGTCGAACGCCACCGTCGGGGCCGATCGGGTCGCTGAGGGCCGCACGCGGATTCTCGCGGAGCTGCGCAAGGTCATCGTCGGGCAGGACGAGGTCGTCGAGGAAGTGCTCATCGCCCTGTTCACGGGCGGGCACTGCCTCATCACGGGCGTCCCGGGCCTCGCCAAGACGCTGCTCATCAAGACGCTGGCCGACGTCCTCGATCTGGAGTTCAAGCGCATCCAGTTCACGCCGGACCTGATGCCGTCCGACATCACCGGCACCGAGATCCTGGACGAGGAGCAGGGGACGCGGCGCCTCCGGTTCGTGAAGGGGCCGATCTTCGCGCAGATCATCCTCGCCGACGAGATCAACCGCACGCCGCCCAAGACGCAGGCGGCCCTGCTCGAGGCCATGCAGGAATACCACGTGACGGCCGCCGGCCGGACCTACCCGCTGCAGAAACCGTTCTTCGTGCTCGCGACCCAGAATCCGATCGAGCTCGAGGGCACGTACCCCCTCCCCGAGGCGCAGCTCGATCGCTTCATGTTCAACGTCGTCATTTCGTACCTGAACGAGGACGACGAGGTGACGGTGGTCACCCAGACGACCGGCGGCGATCGCGATCGGCCTGCGCGCGTGCTGACCGGCAGCGACATCCTGCTGTTCCAGGACGTCGTGCGGCAGGTGGTGATCGCGGAGGAGGTGGCGCGCTACGCGGTGCGGCTGGTGGACGCGTCGCGACCGGGCCGGCCTGGGGCGCCCGAGTTCGTCGACAAGTGGGTGAAGTGGGGCGCGGGCCTGCGCGGGTCCCAGGCGCTCGTCCGCGGCGGGAAGGCGCGCGCGCTGATGCACGGGCGCTATCACGTGTCGATCAAGGACATCCAGGCGCTCGCGCGGCCGATTCTGCGCCACCGCATCATGACGAACTTCTACGCCGACTCGGAGCGCATCACCTCCGATGCCATCGTCGAGCGGCTCATCGAGCACGTCCCGGTGCCCGCGAGCGGCATGTGACCCCCGCGCCCGCGTACGACCGCCGCTTTCTGGACCCCGCGGTCGTCGCGCGGCTCGGGACGCTCGAGTTGAAAGCCCGCACGATCGTCGAAGGGTTCCTCTCCGGCCTGCATCGCAGCCCGTTCAAGGGCTTCAGCGTGGAGTTCGCCGAATACCGCCAGTACATGCCGGGCGACGACCTGTCGACGATCGACTGGAAGGTGTACGCGCGGAGCGATCGCTACTACGTGAAGAAGTTCGAGGAGGAGACGAACCTCGACTGCCATGTCATGGTCGACGTCAGCGGCTCGATGGACTACGGGTCGCGGACGATGACCAAGCTCCAGTACGCGCAGTGCCTGGCCGCGTCGCTCGGCTACCTGATGAACCGCCAGCGCGACGCCGTCGGCCTCACCGCCTTCGACGAGCGGATCGTCAGCATGCTGCCGGCGAGCGCGCGTCCCGGGCACCTTCGCGCCGTGCTCCTGACCCTGGATCGGCTGCGGGCCGGGCGGGAGACGAATATCTCGCGGCCCCTGCACCAGCTCGCCGACTCACTGACCAAGCGCGGGATGGTCGTGCTCGTCTCGGACCTGCTCGACGACCCGACCGAGGTGATCCGCGCGCTGAAGCACTTCCAGTATCGCGGCACCGACGTCCTCGTCTTCCAGGTGCTCGACGCCGACGAGCTCGAGTTCCCGTTCGAGCGCGCCACGCGCTTCGAGGACATCGAGACGAGCGAGGAGGTCATGGCCGTGCCGGGCCTCGTCCGCGAGCAGTACCTCGAGGCGATCGGCGGCCTGGTCGAGCGGTATCGGCGCGAGCTGGGCGGCGCCGGTATCGACTACACCCTGATGAGCACCACCCAGCCGCTGGAACTGGCCCTGCTGGCCTATCTGTCCTCGAGGGCGCGGACGCTCTGATGCTGGCCTTCCTCTCGCCGCTGTTCCTTGCAGGGGCGGCCGCCGCCGCCATTCCGATCGTCCTGCATCTCCTCCGGCGCGAACCCGAGCCGCGGCTGAAGTTTCCGACCGTGCAGCTGCTGAAGCACGCACCGGTCGAGATGACCGAGCGGCGTCGCCTCCGCGAACTGCTCCTGCTGGCGCTGCGCGTCGCGGCCCTCGTCCTCCTCGCATTGGCGTTTGCCCGGCCGTTCCTGGCGTCGGGCGCCGCACTCGCCTCGGCCGGCGCGACGATCGTCGCCATCGACACCTGGTACAGCCTGTCGGCGCCGGGACACATGGAACGGGCGAAGGCGCTCGCACGCCAGGCGATCGATGGCGCACCGCGCGGCGACCTCGTCGGCGTCGTCGGCTTCGCCGACACGGCCGACGCCCTCGTCATGCCCGGCGGCGATCGTGCGCTTGCGCGCGCGGCCGTCGAGCGGCTGGCGGCCGGATTCGGCGCGACCCGGTACCGGGCCGGGCTGAACGCGGCCGCGCAGATGCTCGCCGGCCGCCGCGGCCGCATCGTCGTCGTCACCGATCTGCAGGAGAGCGGCTGGGATGCCGGCGACCGCGCCGCGGTTCCCGACTCGGCGCGGATTGCGATCGCCGACGTCGGTGCCGTCGGCGGCAACCTCGCGGTGACCGCCGCCAGCGCCGACGGCAACCGGATTCTCGCGACCGTCCGCAACACGGGCGGCCGCGAGCGGACCACGCGCGTCCGTATGGCGCTCGACGGCCGTCCCGCCGGGCAGGTCGACGCGACGGTGCCCGCGGGCGGCGCGGCCGAGGTGACGCTCCCGGGCGGCGGCCGCGCGGCCGCTGCGACCGTGTCGCTCGACGACGCGGAGGGGATGCAGGCTGACAACGTGCGCTATCTCGTCCTCGAGGGCGGCCACGGCCCGTCGGTGCTGGCGGTGACGGGCAGCGGCGATCTGGACCGCGACGCGTTCTATGCCGAGCAGGCGCTGATGGCGGGCACGGGAGACATGCCCGGGTTTCGCGTCGAAGGCGCGAGCGGCGCGGCCCTGTCGGCCTGGGACGCGGCTCGACTCAGGTCGAAAGCGGCCATCCTGTTGCTCTCCACGCGCGGCCTCGAGCGGCGCGGGCGCGAGGCGCTGGCCGCGTACGTGCAGGGCGGGGGCGGCGTGCTGATCGCAGCCGGGCCCGACCTGGACGGCGACATTGCCTCCGGCCTGCTTGGCGGGACGCCGCTGAAGATTGCGGCGCCACCCTCCGATCGACCCGAGGCGCGGGCGCTGGCCCCGGTCGACGTGCGGCATCCGGTGTTCCGGCCGTTCCAATCGGCAGCCGCCACGCTCGGGCTCGTGACGTTCAACGCGGTGGCGCGCGTGTCGGGCGAAGGCTGCCAGCCGATTGCGCGCTTCACGACCGGCGAGGCCGCGTTGCTCGACTGCGGCGCCGGCGAGGGGCGGGCGCTCGTCTTCGCCTCGGACCTCGACGATACGTGGAACGATTTTCCGCTGCACGCGACCTTCGTGCCGTTCCTGCAGGAGGCGGTGCGTTACTTGGCCGGCGCGCGGCCGCGCATGAGCGACTACCTGGTCGGCGAGGTGCCGGAAGGCGTGCCGCCCGTGCCGGGCATCGTGGACGTGCCCGGCACCCCGGGGGAGCGGATCGCGGTGAACGTCGATCCGCGCGAATCGGATCCGGCACGCGTGTCGCCGGCCGATTTCGAGACGGCCGTGCAGCGCTTGAAGGACACCGGCGAGGTGGTGGCGCGCGCCGACGCGCAGTCGCAGGAGAATCGCCAGCACCTCTGGCAATACCTCCTGCTGGCGATGATCGCCATGCTGGCGGCCGAAGGATTCGTCGCGAGTCGGACCGCGTAGGTCGCGGAAGACGAAAGTCGGAAGTGAACAGGATGTCGATCCACGAGCAGCAGATTCTCGATGTCGTGGCCCGGGCGCGCGCACGGTGGCGCCGCCAGCGAGTGTCGCAGGCCGTCATCCGGGCCGCGCTCGCCGGCTCCGCGGTCGTCGCTGCGGCGATCGCCGCCGCGCGGCTCGCCGGCCATTCGCCGCTCGCGCTGATGCTTGTCGGCGTCACGGCGCTCGTCACCGGTCTGGCGGCCGCGCTCTGGGGACTCGAGCCCCTGCGGCACGTGCCGTCCGACGCTCGCGTGGCCCGGTTCGTCGAAGAGCGTGCGCCGGAGCTCGACGATCGCCTGGCGACCGCCGTCGACGTGATAGCCGCGCGGCGCGATGTACCGCCGGTACTGGTCGAGCCGATGCTCGCCGATGCCGCCGCCCGTGCGCAGGCCGTCGATCTCGATCGGGTCGTGCCGTCCGATGTCCTCCGCCGCGTCACCGCTCAGGCCGTCGCCGCCGTCGGCGTGCTGACGGTGCTGCTCATCATCGGCCGGGCCCCCGCCCGCAGCGCCTGGGATGCGACGACGCTGATGCTGTTTCCGGCGCACGTGTCGCTGCAAGTCGCGCCGGGCAACGCGCGCGTCGTCTCGGGCGATCCGCTGGCCATCGAGGCGGCCCTGGTCGGCAACCGCGCGCCGGTCGTGCCCGAGGTGCAGATCGCCGAAGCTGGCGGCTGGCGTCGCGCCAGCATGCGGTCGGCAGCCGGGCGATTCCGTCTGGCCCTGCCGTCGGTGACCTCTTCGTTCAAGTATCGCGTGGCGGCCGGATCCGTCGTGTCGCCGACCTTCGCCGTGAACGTGGTCCAGGCGCCCAGGGTCGCGCGGATCGACGTGGAGTACACCTATCCCGCCGGCCTCGGCCTGCCGCGGCGGGTCGAAGAAGACGCAGGCGACATCTACGCCCCCGCCGGGACCGACGTCCGGGTCCGCGTCCATACCGACCGGCCGGCCGCGCGCGGCGCGATGAAGCTGGCCGACGGGCGCGCGATCGACCTGACCGCGGAAGGGCCGACCGTGCTCTCCGGAGCGCTCAAAGTTGTCGACGACGGGTCGTACCGCGTGGCGCTCTCGGATCGCGACGGGCTCGCCAGCCAGGGTGATACGGAGTACTTCATCCGCATGCTGGAGGATCGCCCGCCGGAGGTCCACATCACGCGTCCGGCGAGCGACCGGTCGGTGACCCGGCTCGCCGAAGTGGACATCGAAGCCCAGGCGGATGACGACTACGGCATCGCGGCCATGGATCTGGTCTATTCGGTGCGCGGAGGGCCCGAGAAGACGCTGCCCTTCGCCGTCCCGGCCAGGACCGCTTCCGTCACCGGGCAGCGCACGGTGTACCTCGAAGACCTCGGTGTCGCGCCGGGCGATTTCGTCTCCTACTACGTCCGCGCGCGCGACCTGACGCGCGGCAAGCGCCCGAACGAGGCGCGGTCGGACATCTTCTTTCTCGAGGTGCGCCCGTTCGAGCAGGAGTTCGCCCTGGCGCAGAGCCAGTCCATGGCCGGCTCCGGCTACTCCGGATCGATCGACGACCTGGTCAACGCGCAGAAGCAGGTCGTCGTCGCGACCTGGAAGCTCGACCGCCGGTCGAAGGCCGCCTCCGGCGCGCGTTCGAATGACGACATCCATTCGGTCTCGCGCAGCGAGGCGGAACTCAAGACGCGCGTCGAGGCGACCTCCAGCGGGTTCCGCACCTCGACGATGCGCGATCCCAGGCGGCGGCCGGCCGGCGAACCGCCCGGCACGCCGCACGCGGGCGAGGCGCTGCCCGAGGAAGACTTGATGGGCGCCGCGGCCGACGCGATGGGGAAGGCCGTGACGTCGCTGGATCGGCTCAGCACGTCCACGGCGCTCCCGCCGGAGCTCGAGGCGCTCAATCGCCTGCTGAAGGCGCAGGCGCAGGTGAAGGAGCGGCAGGTCGCGCGCCAGCAGTCGGGCGCCGGCGGCCCCGGGAGCAACAACCGGAACTACGACGTCTCGACGCTGTTCGACAAGGAGCTGCAGCGCCAGCAGAAGACGAACTACGAGAACCCGACGAGCGCCGCCGACCGCCAGCCGTCCGGGTCGGACAATCTCGACAAGATCAAGGACCTGGCCCGCCGGCAGGACGAGCTCTTGAAGCGCCAGGACGACCTCGCGCGCAACCAGAAGGGCATGAGCGCCGAAGAGCTGAAGCGGCAGCTCGAGAAGCTTACGCGCGAACAGTCCGAGCTGCGCGAGCGGGCGGAGGAGCTGGCGCGTCAGATGTCGGGCCAGCAGGGGGAACAGACGCAGGCTGGCCAGGAAGGTCGGGCCGGGCAGGCGGGTCAGGAAGGGCAGGCGGGCCAGGGACAACAGGCCGGGCAGGCGCGGCAGGCGGAGACGTCCGGCCAGGCCGGCCAGCGGGGAGAGCGAGATGCCAGCCGGCGGGCGGGCGATCGGCTCCGCGAGGCCTCCGAGCAGATGCGGAACGCCACGAGCGGGCTGCGGCGGCAGGATGCGAAGGAGGCGAGCAGCAGCGGCGCGCGCGCGCTCGAGCGGCTCAAGGATCTCGAGCGCCAGATGGAGCAATCGCGGCCCGACGAGAAGCGTCGTGCGCTGGGCGAGATGCAGCTCGAGTCGCGCCAGCTGGCCGACGCCGAACGGGACGTCGCGTCGGAGCTGTCGAAGGTCGGATCGGGCGCGACCGCCGACGATGCGCTGCGGCGTCTGGCGGGCCGCCAGCAGCGTCTCGCCGAACGCACGCGACGGCTGCAGCAGGGCCTTCAGCAGGCGGCGGGCGCGGCAGGAAACGATCCCGAGTCGAAAGAGGCGCGCGCGACCGCGTCGGCCGCCGAGCGCGACCTGAAGCAGGGTCAGACGGTCGAGCGGATGCAGCAGTCGGCCGAGCAGCTGCGCGCGCGATCCGAGGGCCAGCCGTCGGGCAGGCCGGCCGGTCAGGGCGAGAGGAGCGCCGATCTCGAACGGCAGGCCGCCGCCCACGAGCAGATGGCGAAGTCGCTCGACCAGGCTGCCGACAAGCTGGCGGGCGCGACCGGCGGCCGCGACGGCGCGTCGCAGAAGCTGTCAGAGCAGATGGCTCGCGCGCAGCAGCTGCGCGATCGCCTGAACGACGTCGGGCAGCAGCTGCGCAAGCTGGGAGATTCGAACACGCCGGACGCGCGGTCGCCGGGCGGCGCCAGCGGACGGAGCGCCGCCCGTGCGCCCGGAAACACGGGACGCGCGGGCCGGGGTGAGCAGGGTGGCGGCGGTGGCGCGGGCACCGGCCTCGAGCGGCTGCGCGAGGAGTACGCGAAGCGCCTCCGCGAGACCGAACAGCTGATGAACGAGATGCGACGCGAGGATCCGTCCTTCGCCCGCGGCGGCGAGGGCTTCACCTTCGAAGGTCAGGGCATGACGCTGTCGGCGCCCGGCACCGAAGCCTTCAAGCAGGACTTCGCCAGGTGGGACGCGCTGCGGCGGCAGGCCACGCGCGCGCTCGAAGACGTCGAGTCGTCGATCTCCAAGAGGCTGCAGGACGCGCTGGCGCGCGACCGGCTGGCCGCCGGCGTGGACGACCAGGCGCCGGTCGCGTACCGTCAGCAGGTCGACAGCTATTTCAAGGCGCTGGCCACGAAGAAGAAACCCTAGGATGCACTTCGCGTACCCCGTGCCGTGGTGGGCGGCCGTGCTGGGGGCCGCGGCCATCGGCCTTCTCGCCTACGCCGAGTACCGGCGCCCGCTGGTTCCGCTGTCGCGTGTCCGGCGAGGTGTGCTGGTCGCGTGTCGCGTCGCCGTCCTGGCCGTGCTCCTGGCGTTTCTCCTGCGCCCGATCGTGCTGATGCCGCCGACCAGCAGTCGCGACGCCATCGTGGCGGTCCTCGTCGACGCCTCGCGCAGCATGCGGATTGCGGACGCCGACAACCAGCCGCGCCTGGCGCGCGCGGTCGGTCTGCTCGGCCGCGATCTCCTGCCGGCGCTGTCGGGGTCGTTCAGCCCGGAGGTATTCGCGGTCGGCGACGGCGTCGCGCCCGCGCGGCCCGACGCGCTCAGCGCCGATGCCGGCGAAAGCGATCTGTCCGAGGCGCTCTCCCTCGTCCGCGATCGCTATCGCGGCCAGCGCGTCGCTGGCATCGTGCTGCTGTCCGACGGCGGCGACACGACCGGGCGGGCGGGTCCGGGCGGCGCCGCTTCGGGGCCGCCGGTGTTCGCGATCGGCCTCGGCTCGCCGGACGGCCTGCGCGACCGGGAAGTGCTCGGTGTCACCGCTGGCGATCCCCGCCTCGACCAGGCGTCGGTGGACCTGCACGTGACGGCGTTCAGCGCCGGCTTCGGCCGCGCGCCGTTCCAGATTCGCGTGCTCGCCAACGGGCAGCCGGTCGAGGTCCGGCGCGTCGTGCCGCCCGCGGACGGCTCGCCCGTCGACGAGGCCTTCACCGTGTCGCCCGATCCGCTCAACCCGACGGTCTATACCGCCGAGATCCCGACCGACGACCGGGAAGCCGTGGCCGAGAACAACGCGCGAAGCGTGCTCGTGAACCCCGCCGGCCGCAAGCGCAGGGTGCTGATCGTCGAGGGCGCCCCGGGCTTCGAGCACAGCTTCATCCGCCGCGCGCTCGCCCGCGATCCGATGCTGGACATCGACTCGGTCGTGCGGAAGGGAACCAACGCCGACGGCCAGAGCACGTACTTCGTGCAGGCGTCTGCCGACCGCACGCAGGCGCTGCTGAACGGATACCCGTCACGCAAGGAGGACCTCGACAGGTACGACGCCGTCGTCGTCGCCAATGTCGAGGGCGACTTCTTCACCCGCGCGCAGCTCCAGATGACCGCCGATTTCGTCGCCGAGCGCGGCGGCGGGCTGGTGGTGCTCGGCGGCCGGTCGTTCGAACAGCGCGGCCTCGCCGCCACGCCGCTCGAGGACGCGCTCCCAGTCGAGCTGAACGATCGCCGCGGCGGCGGCCTGCGGCGGACCTCGTTCGATACGCGGGACACGGCGGCGCGAAATAAGGTCGTGCTGACGCACGACGGCGAGATGCACCCGATCATGCGGCTCGGCGCCACCGTGGAGGCGACCCGCAAGAAGTGGGAGGCGCTGCCGGCGCTCGCCGCCAGCGCGCCGCTCGGCGGCCCCCGCCCGGGCGCCAGCGTTCTCGCGGTGACCGCCGCGCCTGGCGGCGCGGTCTATCCGGTGGTCGCCGTCCAGCGCTACGGGCAGGGCCGCTCGATGATCTTCGCCGGCGAGGCCTCGTGGCGCTGGAAGATGATGATGCCGGCCGACGACCGGTCGCACGAGTTCTTCTGGCGCCAGGCCGTGCGCTGGCTGGCCGGACCCTCGCCCGACCCGGTCGCCGTCACGCCGCCCGACGCCCCCGAGCCGGGCGACACGGCCTCGATCGGCATCGTCGTCCGCGACGCCGCGTACGCGCCGGTTGCGGATGGCGCGGTGACAGCCACGCTGACCGTGCCGGGCGGCGAGACGCGACAGCTCACGCCGCGGCGCGCCGCGCCCGGAAGCGGCGAGTATGCGGCGACGGTCCGGTTCGATCAGAGGGGGTTGTACAAGGTGCACGCGGACGGCCGCCGCGGCGGGGTCGCGCTCGGGGAGGCGGACCGCTGGTTCTACGTCGGAGGCGCCGAGCGCGAGTTCGCCAGCCCGCGCCTGAACGAGGGGTTCCTGCGCAGGGTGGCCCGCGCCTCGGGTGGACGCTACGTGCGCGCGGCCGACGCGTCACAGGTCGTGTCGTGGCTGAAGGCCGTGGTGCCCCAGGACGTGGCGCCGGCGCGCCGCGATCTGTGGCACGAGCCGTGGGCGTTCGCCCTTGTCGTCCTGCTGCTGTCAGGGGAATGGATCCTTCGGAGACGGTGGGGGCTCCGGTAGTGCCGCGGTGCTGGGGTGCCGGGCTGCCGCGGTGGTTGCGTGCCTGGGTGCTCGGGTGCCTGTGTGCTTCGGCGCTCCTCGTTGGGCCCGGTGTGCGCACGGCCGCGGCCTCCGAAAAGTACGCCTTGATCGTGACCGGCGCCTCCGGCGGGGACGAGTACGCGCGGAAATTCGAGACCTGGCGGGTGATGTTCCTGTCGACGCTCCGCGAGTCCTGGGCCTATCCCGACGATCACATCGTGATGCTCGCCGAGCAGGCCAGCAAGAACGTCGAGCAGGCGACGCGCGCCAACCTGACGCGCGCGGTCGCGGCCCTGCGGAAGCGGATGACGGGGGACGATCAGCTGCTGGTGCTCCTCATCGGGCACGGCAGCGGCGAAGGAGACGCGGCGCGATTCAATCTCGTCGGGCCCGACCTGCGAGTGACCGAGTGGGCCGACCTGTTGCGCGGGATGCCCGGACGGCTCGTGTTCGTGGACACCACCGGCGCCAGCTTCCCGTTCCTGCATGCGCTCGCGGGCAAGGGGCGGGTCGTGCTGACGGCCACCGACTCGGGCGCGCAGCAGTTCGAGACGGTGTTCCCCGAGTTCTTCGTCAAGGCTTTTGGCGACAAGGGGGCCGACCTGGACAAGAACGGGCGCGTGTCGGTGTGGGAGGCCTTCACCTACGCCAGCGCTGAAGCGGGCCGATTGGTACGAGCAGCACGGGCGTCTGCCGACCGAACGGGCGCTGCTCGACGACACCGGCGCCGGCGTCGGTCGCGAGGCCGGCACGCCGGGTCCCGACGGCGAGCTCGCGGGGGCCACCTATTTCGACCTGCACAGCACGGCGACCGGCAATACGGCGATGACCGGCCTGCTGGCGCGCAAGGCCGAGCTCGAGGCCCAGGTCGACGCGCTGCGGGCACGGAAGGGCTCCATGGCGCCGGACGAATACGCGGCCGCCCTGGAACAGGTGCTCGTCGAGCTCGCCCGCGTGTCGCAGGAGATTCGCGCGAAGTCGAATTGAGGGACTACGCCCACCGGTCGTCGACCGGCTTCGGCTTCTGGAACACGAAGACGCCGACCAGCCCGGTGACGAACCCCGCGACGTGCGCGGCAAAGGCGACGCCGCCGCCGCCAATCCCGGTTGACGCCGTGACCGCGATCGCGCCCGCGCTGAACAGCTGCAGCAGGAACCAGAACCCGAGCAGCACGATCGCGGGCAGCTCGACGATCTCCCAGAAGATGATCAGCGGAATCAGCGTGAGGACCCGCGACCGCGGGTACAGGACGAAGTACGCCCCCATGACGCCGGCGATGGCGCCGCTCGCGCCGATGGTCGGGAGCGTCGACGTGGGATCGATGGCAACCTGTCCGAGCGCGGCCACCGAGCCGCAGAGCAGGTAGAAGACGATGAAGCGGCCGTGGCCGAGGCGATCCTCGACGTTGTCGCCGAAGATCCACAGATACCACATGTTGCCGATCACGTGCATCCAGCCGCCGTGCAGGAACATCGACGTGACGAGGGTGACGGCGTGGAAATCGGCCGGCACCACGCCGTAGACCTGCAAGAACACGGGCAGAACCTGCCGCGGCAGCGAGAGTTCGAAGAGCCACGCCGCCGCGTTGAGCGCGATGATCGTGCTGGTGATGTAGGGCGTGGTCCGGGACGGGATGACGTCCCGAAGCGGGATCATACCGACATTCTAGCGGAGGTTCCGAGAGATCTCTCCGATCAGACCCCGTGGCCGTACCCGACCGCCTCGCCGTACGCCGCGCCCGCCGGCGCGTCGGCGTCGACGCGGATCGCGTCGACGATCCGGCGCAGGTCGCCGTCGCCGACCGCTTTCCGCTGCGCGCCGAGCGCGACCACCGCGACGTAGACGGCGTTCACCGCGGCGGCCGTGAGGTCGAATCCCAGCTCCTCGCAGCGCCGTTCGACGGCGTGGCGCCCCGAATGCCGCCCGAGCACCAGGCGGGCCGCCGGCTGGCCGACGTCCTCGGGGCGCATGATCTCGTAGGTGCGCGAGTCCTTCAGCATCCCGTCCTGATGGATGCCGGCTTCGTGCGCGAACGCGTTGCGCCCGACGATGGCCTTGTTGGCCTGCACCGGCTCGGTCGTGAGCTGCGACAGCAGCTGGCTGGCGCCGTACAGCGCAGGCGGATGGACCGCGGTCCGGTACGGCAGGCGGCCGCGCCTGACTTCCAGCGCCATCACGATCTCCTCGAGCGCGGCGTTGCCGGCGCGTTCGCCGACGCCGTTGATCGTGCATTCCACCTGCCGCGCCCCCCCTTCGATGGCCGCCAGGCTGTTGGCCGTGGCAAGCCCCAGGTCGTCGTGGCAGTGAGTGCTCCAGACGACTGCGTCCGCGTCGGCGACGCGCGCGCGGATGTCGGCGAAGAACTGGCGCATCTCGTCGGGCAGCGCGAAGCCGACCGTATCCGGCAGGTTGACCGTGCGGCAGCCGGCGGCGATGACCGCCTCGGCGACCTGGCCCAGGAAGGTCGCGTCGCTCCGCGTGGCGTCCTCGGCCGAGAACTCCACGTCGTCGGTGAACCGGCGCGCCAGCCGTACGCCGGCGACCGCGGCCTCGAGGCACTGCTCGCGCGTCATGTGCAGCTTCCGCGAGAGGTGCAGGTCGGAGGTGGCGAGGAAGACGTGCAGGCGCGGACGGGGCGCCGGCGCCAGCGCTCCGGCGGCCGTTTCGATGTCCTGGCGGCGACAGCGCGCGAGGGCCGCGACAATCGGCCGCCGCACCTCGCGCGCGATCTGCCGCACTGCCTCGCCGTCCGCGTGCGAGGCAATCGGAAACCCGGCCTCGATGACGTCGACGCCCAGGGCGTCGAGCGCGCGCGCCAGGGCCAGCTTCGCCGGCACGTCGAGCGAAAAGCCGGGCGCCTGCTCGCCGTCGCGCAGGGTGGTGTCGAACAGGAGGACGGGTGACGAATCGGGGTTCATGGGTGCTGTTGTAGCCGCTGCCAGGATCAGAAGTCAAAACGATAATTATTACGATAAGATAAGCTGCACTTATGGACCTGCAGGCGCTGCGGATCTTCCTCGCCGTCGCCGAGGAGCGCAGCTTCTCGCGCGCGGCCCTCCGCGTGCACCGGACGCAGCCGGCCGTGAGCCAGGCGGTGCGCCGGCTCGAGGCCGACTGCGGCGAGGTGCTGTTCGATCGTTCGTCGAAGAGTCCCCGCCTGACCGAGGCCGGGCTGGTGCTCCAGCACTACGCCCAGCGTCTGGTCCGGCTGTCCGAGGAGACCGAGGCGGCGGTCAGGGAGCTGCGCGATCTGCGCCGCGGGCGGGTGCTGGTCGGCGCCAACGAGGCGGCCGTCCACACGCTCCTGCCGCTCATCGCCGCCTTCCGCGGGCGGCATCCCGACGTGGCCATCGACGTGCGGCGCGTGCCCGCGCGCCAGGTCGCGGTCGAGGTGCAGCAGGGGAGCCTCGACTTCGGCGCGCTCACCTTCCATCCGTCGGCCCAGGGGCTCCTGGAGGTCTCCGTCGGCAGCGACGAGCTCGTCCTGCTGGTGCCGCCGGGCCACCGCTTCGCCCGCCGGCGCCAGGTGACGATGGCCGAGGTCGCCGAGGAGCCGATCGTCGCGCACAACGACCCCTCGCCCGCCCGCGAGCGGGTCCTGCGCCTGTTCGAACAGCACCGGATCGAGCTCAAGATCGTCGTCGCGCTGCCGAGTCTCGACGGCATCAAGCGGGCGGTCGAGGTGGGCGTCGGGGTGGCGCTGCTGCCGCGGCGGTGCGCGATCACCGAGCTGGCCACGCGCCGGCTCGCCGCGGTGCCGGTCACCGGCATTTCGAGACGCCGGCAGCTGATTCTCGTCTGCCGGCGCGCGCACCGCTCGCACGCCGCCGAAGCGTTCCTGGAGATCGCGCAGCGCGGGTCGAAGGGGTAGGGGTCAGGGGACGCGCGCGGCAACGGCCCGGACAAGGTCGAAGTCCCGCAGCAGCATCGCCGTCGGATTCCATTCGCCGCTCAGGAAGGCGTCGCGCAGCGCGGGCGGCACGGTGCCCTGCACGCGCAGGGGACCAGCCGCGATCCCGCCCGAGAGGACGCTGACCGAGATCTCGGTCGCTGGCTGTTGCTCGACGAGCGCCTGCAGACGCGCGACGGCGTCACCCTCGGCGACGAAGCACGGCACGCCGAGCATCGCGGCATTTCCCTGGAAGATCTCCGAGAACGACTCTCCGACGAGGGCGCGGATGCCGGATCGGAGGAGCCCCTGCGGGGCGTGCTCGCGCGACGAGCCGCAACCGAAGTTGCGGTTGACCACGAGCACGGACGCTCCGGCGTAGCGCGCGTCGCCGAACGGATGGCGCGGGTCGGCGGCGCGATCGTCCTCGAAGAGATGGCGCTCGAGGCCCTCGAAGGAGACCGATCGCAGGAAGCGCGCCGGCATGATGCGGTCGGTATCGATGTCGTCTCCCCTGAGGGGAATGCCGCGTCCGGTCACCACTGCAATGGCGCGCGGATTGAGGGAGGTCATTTGCCGGCCTCCTGCGGGCCTCGGCCGGGCGCGTCCGGGCCGGCAGGCGCACCGTCCGCGTCGGCCGGACGCTCCGGGATGAACCGGCGCACGTCGACGACCTCGCCGGCAATGGCCGCGGCCGCGACCATCGCGGGGCTCATCAGGAGCGTCCGGCCCGTCGGGCTGCCCTGGCGTCCCTTGAAGTTGCGGTTCGACGACGCCGCGCACACCTGCCGGTCCTCGAGACGATCGGGATTCATGCCGAGGCACATCGAGCAGCCGGCCGCGCGCCACTCGAAGCCGGCCTCGCGGAACACCTCGTGCAGCCCGCGGCGCTCGGCGTCGCGGCGCACGGTGTCCGAACCGGGCACGACGATCGCCTTGACGTGCCCGGCCACCCGCCGCCCGCGGACCAGTCGCGCGGCCTCGGCGAGATCGGAGACGCGGCCGTTCGTGCACGATCCGATAAACGCCACGTCGATGCGCGTACCGGCTATGGGCCGTCCCGGCTGGAGCCCCATGAAGGCGATCGCCTCGTCCACGGCGCCGCGCTCGGCGGCGTCGAACGCCGCGGGGTCCGGCACCGGCTCGCCGACGGCGACCGATTGTCCCGGGTTGATGCCCCATGTCACCGTCGGCTCGATGGCCGTCGCGTCGATGGCGACCCGGTCCGCGTACGCCGCACCAGGGTCCGAGGCGGTGGCGCGCCACCGCGCCGCCGCACGCTCGAACGCCTCGCCGGAGGGCGCGTAGCGCCGGCCCCGCAGGTACTCCACGGTCGCCCGGTCCGGGTTGACGTACCCGATCCGGGCGCCCCCCTCGATCGACATGTTGCAGATGGTCATCCGCTCGTCGATCGACATCGCCTCGACCGC
Organism: uncultured Acidobacteriota bacterium; assembly: GCA_963840225.1. Lineage (GTDB taxonomy): Bacteria > Acidobacteriota > Vicinamibacteria > Vicinamibacterales > CAVVIG01 > JBLMXQ01. Next base: position 159,508 of record CAWIYH010000001.1, on the reverse strand, counting down.
CGGACCGCCGTACTCGTAGGCAAAGCCGACGCCGCCCCGCACCCCCAGCCTGCGGATGATCGTCAGGATGACGTCCTTGGCGTACACGCCGGGCGAGAGCCGTCCGTTGACATCGATGCGGCGCACCTCCAGCGGGTCGAGCGCCAGGCACTGCGACGCCAGGACGTCGCGCACCTGCGACGTGCCGATGCCGAAGGCGACGGCGCCGAGCGCCCCGTGCGTGGACGTGTGGCTGTCGCCGCACGCGATCGTCATGCCGGGCTGCGTGAGGCCGAGCTCGGGACCGATCACGTGGACGATGCCCTGGTCCTCGCTTCCGCTTCCGGCGGGTCCCGCGAGACGGACGCCGTACTCGCGGCAGTTGCGCTCGAGCGCCGCGGTCATCTCTTCGGCGGCGACGTCGAGAAACGGCCGCCGCCGCGTGTCGGTGGGGACGATGTGATCGACCGTCGCAAAGGTGCGATCGGGAAACGCAACCCGCCAGCCGTGCTGACGCAGCATGTCGAACGCCTGGGGGCTGGTGACTTCGTGAACGAGATGAAGGCCGACGAACAGCTGCGTCTGCCCGCTCGGCAGCTTCCTGACGGCGTGCTCGTTCCAGACCTTGTGAAACAGCGTCTCGGGCATTTGGCGTCTCCGGTAGAATACTCCGAGTCCCCGCGCCCGCCGCGGACAGGAGCCACATGCGTCGAATCCGTCCCGCTTGGTCCGTTCTTCTGCTCGCGCTGGCGCTCGTGGCGTCGAGCGCCCGAGGCCGGGGCCAGTCGCCCTTCACCGGCCGCACGCTGCTGCACGCGACCGGCCTGCCGGCGATCGATCGCGGCGTGCTGACCGGATCGCTCCGGGCGCCGGCGAGCCCGACCGTGGTCAACCGGCCGCACCTCCGGACGGCCGGCGCGGCCATCGACCGGGCCGGCGCCTCGGGCGCCCGCTACGTGCCCGGGCGCGTCATCGTGAAGTTCAAGGCCGACTCCTCCCCCGCCCTCCGGCTCGGCGTCATGTCGTCGCTGTCCTCGCGCGCGCAGCCCGCCACGCTGTCCGAGCGGCCCGCCTATGCCGATTTCGACATCGTCCGCATCGATCCGTCGGCGGATGCCGAGGCGATGGCGCGGACGCTCGCCGGGCGCGACGACGTGGAGTACGCGCAGGCCGACTACCGCGTCTATCCGCGGCTCGTGCCGAACGACAAGTTCTACGCGGACCTGCAGTGGAACCTTCCACTCATCGGCATGCCACGGGCCTGGGACATCCAGCCCCAGGCGGGCTCGGACATCACGGTCGCCGTGCTCGACACCGGCCTCGCGTACACCGACGTCACCGTGCGGTTTCACGGCAGCGCGTTCACCGACGACAGCGGGACCGCGTTCCCGGCTCTGGGCGACGTGACCGTGCCCTTCGCCGCTGCACCCGACATCGTCAACGCCGGCCGCGTCGTGTCGCCGCACGACTTCATCTGGGGCGACAACGTGCCGGTCGATCTCGACGGGCACGGCACGCACGTCAGCGGAACGGTCGGCGAGCTCACGAACAACGGGGTCGGGCTCGCCGGTGTCGCGTTCAACGTCAAGCTGATGCCCGTGAAGGTGATCGACGGGATGTGGGACGACATCTTCGGCGCGCCCAACTTCGGCACCGACGATATCGTCGCGCAGGGGATCCGCTACGCGGTCGACAACGGGGCGAAGGTCCTGAACCTGAGCATTGGACGGAACGGCCCCGCGGCGCCGGTGATCGAGGACGCGGTCAACTATGCCGTGTCCAAGGGCGCGTTCGTGGCCATCGCCGGCGGCAACGGCTTCGAGGAGGGCAACGACCTCGAGGTGCTCGCCGACATCGCCTCGCGCGTGCAGGGCGCGGTGTCGGTCGCCGCGGTCGATCGCGGACGCTCGCATGCGTACTATTCGACCACCGGCTCGTACGTCGAGCTCGCGGCGCCGGGCGGCTCGGAGCGCGGGGCGGGCGCACCGGACTTCGGCGCCGTCTGGCAGCAGACCTACGACTTCACCTACACCGACACGTTCCTCGACCTCGCGACGTACGCGGCGCCGCGGTTCGACATCATCGCCTATGTCGCGTACATCGGCACCTCCATGGCCACACCGCACGTCGCCGGCCTCGCGGCCATGCTGATGCAGCAGGGGATCACCGACCCCAAGGCGATCGAGGCGGCGCTCGAGAAATTCGCGGACGATCTCGGCTCGCCCGGGCGGGACGACACCTTCGGATTCGGCCTCATCAACGCGCGCAACACGCTGCGCGGGCTGGGGCTCGCGCAATGAGGGCGGCCCTGTGCTGCCTCGTCCTCGCCGTCATGGCGGCGGCGCCCTCCGGCGCCCAGTCGCGGATGGCGCCCCCGCCTCCAGCCGGGCCCGCCCCCGTGTCGGTCCGCGGCTTCGGGCTGATCGCGGGCGAGTCCTTCGCGGCGTCCGACACGTTCGATGCCGTCCTCGGCGGCTCGTTCCAGCCGTTCTGGGGCGGGGGAGTGGGTCTAATCGTCCACGACAACCTGTTCGTCGACGTCACGGTGTCGCGCTTCCGCAAGACCGGCGAGCGCGCGTTCGCCTTCAACGGGCAGACCTTCCACCTCGGCATCCCGTTGACGGTGACCGTGACGCCGATCGAGGTGAGCGGCGGGTACCGTTTTCAGCTGCCCGCTCACCGGTGGCTCGTGCCGTACGCCGGAGCAGGCGTCGGCCGCTACGCGTACCGTGAGACCTCCGACTTCTCCGACGGTGGTGAGGACGTGGACGTGAGCCATGTCGGCTATCTGGTCGTCGGCGGCGCGGAGTTCCGCGTGCACCCGTGGATCGGCCTCGGCGTGGACGCGCAGTACACGCATGTGTCCGGCATCCTTGGCAACGGCGGCATCTCTCAGCAGGTGGGCGAGGACAACCTTGGCGGCGTCGCGGCCCGCCTGAAGGTCATCGTGGGGCGTTGAGCTGGTCCCTCTTTCAACGGCGCCTCGCGGAGGTCCTGCGGGGCGCCGCCGTCTCGCGGTACGAACGCGACCTGCGCCAGCAGACGGCCGAGCTGAACGACCTCTTCCTGCTCCTGTGCTTCATGGAGGCGATGGGGCTTCCGAACCCCGCCACGCTCTACCTGCTCGAGGTGTATCCGTACCTGCTGGAGCAGTTCCACCTGTGGCACAAGCGCATGGGCATCGAGCATTCGCCGCTCGGGAACCTGCCGTGCTGCTGACCCTGCTCGACCGCCAGGTCGTCTTCTTCGGGGGCAAGGGCGGTGTCGGCAAGACGACGTCGTCGTCGGCGTTCGCGCTCGGCGCGAGCCGCCGCGGCAAGCGGGTTCTGCTCGTCTCGACCGATCCGGCCCATTCCACCTCGGACATCTTCGAGCGGACGATCGGCGGCGCCGAAGGCGAGCTGTTGCCGGGGCTCTCGGCGATCGAGATCGACGCGTCGGCCGAATCGGTCCGCTACGTCGAGAACGTGAAGCGCGAGGTCGAGCGGATGTTCAGCCCCGCCGTGGTCCGGCAGGCCCGCCGGCAGATCGACATGGCGGCGGCCTCGCCGGGCCTCGCCGAGGTCGCGCTCCTCGACCGGATGATCGACCTCATCGTCGAACGCGAGTCGACCTACGATCTGATCGTGTTCGACACGGCGCCGACCGGCCATACCCTGCAGCTCCTCCGGATGCCCGACGCGATGACGACGTGGATCCAGGCGCTGGTGCGGCATCGCAAGGCGCTGCTCGAGATCGACAGCGGCGGCATTGGCGACGCGGCGCAGACAACCGAGGATCCCGTCCTCGTCTCTCTCGAGCGGCGTCACGGTCGCCTGTCCGCCCTGCACGAGCGCATGGTCGATCGCGGCCGCACGTCGTTCGTGCTCGTCACGATCCCGGAACGGCTGGCGATCGAGGAAACCGCGCGGGCCCACGAGGTGCTGCGCGAGGCCGGGCTCGACGTCGGCGCGGTCGTCGTCAACCGGGTGCTTCCCGAGGGGCTGGACGGGGAGTTCTACCGATCCCGCAAGGATCAGGAGCGGCTGTATCTGGCCGAGATCGACCGCCGCTTCAGGCGCGTGCACCGCGTCGAGGTGCGGCAGCTGTCACGCGACGTCTACGGGCTGGGGCCGCTCGAGCTCATCGCCAGGCAGCTCCTCCCGTCCTGAGCGAGCCCGTCACCGGAACACGCATACGCATGAAGTGCCGCAACTGTGGAACCGAGATCGCCGACAAGGCGCTGATCTGCTATCGATGCGGCGCTGCCACGACCGACGCGCGGTACAAGGCGCCGGCGCCGCCCCCCTCGTCGAGCCGTCTCCTGGCGACCGTCCTCGCGCTCGTGCTGCTCGTGCTGCTCGCGCTCTTCATGGGACGCATGGCCACGGGCGAAGCGCCGCGGTATCTGAGTTGGGCGGTGGCCGCGATTGCCGCCGTGCTGCTCGTCGTCCGCCTCGTCGCGCGCCGGCGGCGCTGAGGCGGACGGCCGCGCGCCCGGATGATACACTCGGAGCCGATGCCGACCGACCCGACCCGATCCGCGATCCGCCACGACTGGACCGCCGCCGAGATCGAAGCCGTCTACTCCGCACCGCTCGCCGACCTGATCTTCCGCGCGCAGTTCGTGCATCGCGAATACCACCGCGCCGACGAGGTCCAGGGGTGCATGCTGCTCAGCATCAAGACGGGCGGCTGTCCCGAAGACTGTGCGTACTGTCCCCAGTCGGCGCGCTACCGGACCGGCGTGCAGCGCCAGGCGCTGATGAGCGTCGAGGAGACGCGGGCCGCGGCGGCGCGCGCCCGGGCCCAGGGCGCCACGCGCTTCTGCATGGGCGCCGCATGGCGCGAGGCCCCGGTCGGCGAGGAGTTCGCGCGCGTCCTCGACATGGTGCGCGAGGTCCGGGCGCTCGGCCTCGAGGCCTGCTGCACGCTCGGCATGCTCACCGACGCGCAGGCCGACGCGCTGGCCGAGGCCGGGCTGAGCGCCTACAACCACAACCTCGATACCTCGCCGGAGTTCTACGGGCGCGTCATCACGACGCGCGTCTACCAGGAGCGTCTCGACACGCTCGCCCGCGTGCGCCGCGCCGGCATCACCGTCTGCAGCGGCGGCATCATCGGCATGGGGGAGGATCGCGCCGACCGCTGCCGGATGCTCCAGCAGCTCGCCTCGCTCGATCCGCATCCCGAGAGCGTGCCGGTCAACCTCCTCGTCCGGGCGCCCGGCACGCCGCTCGCCGATCGTCCGCCCGAGGATCCGATCGAGCTGGCGCGGACGATTGCCACGGCGCGGATTCTGATGCCGGCGTCGATGGTGCGGCTGAGCGCCGGGCGGCTGGCGCTGTCGAACGAGGCGCAGGCGCTCTGCTATCTCGCCGGGGCCAACTCCGTCTTCCTCGGCGACCGGCTGCTGACGACGCCCAATCCGGGGAGCGACGCTGACAGGCGCCTGTTCGCGCAGCTCGGCATGCGCCTTCGTGAGGCGGCGGAGGACGCCACCCGACCGCGCCATGGCTGATCTGGAACGGCGCGTGCGCGCGCATCTGGCCGAGCTCGCCGCCTCCGGCCTGCAGCGGGCGCTCCACCCGCCGGACGGTGTCGACCTCACTTCGAACGACTATCTCCAGCTGGCCACCCATCCGGTCATCACGGCCCGCTTGTCGGAAGCGGTCCTGCGCGAGGGCGCGGGCAGCACCGGATCGCGCCTGCTGCGCGGCCAGCGCGACGCGTTCGACGACGTCGAGCGGCGGTTCGCCGACTTCAAGCGGGCCGATCGTGCGCTCTACTTCTCGAGCGGGTACCTCGCGAATCTGGCCGTCCTCACCACGCTTCCGGAGGAAGGCGACCTCATCTGCTCCGATCTGCGCAACCATGCCAGCCTGATCGACGGCATCCGGCTGTCGCGCGCGAGGCGGACGATCGTTCCGCACGGCGATCTCGACGCGCTCGCGACCGAGCTCCGGCGGGCGCGCGACACCGGCCACCGCTTCGTCGTGATCGAGTCGCTCTACGGCATGGACGGGGACATGCCGCCCCTCGCCGACTACGCGGCACTCTGCCGGCAGGCCGGCGCCACGTTGATCGTCGACGAGGCGCACGCCGTGGGGGTGTACGGGGAGCGGGGGAGCGGGCTCATCGAGGCCGCCGGGCTGGATGGCGAGGGGCTCGTCTCGATCAGCACGGCCGGAAAGGCGCTCGGCGTGGCCGGCGCGTTCGTCGCGGGGCCCGCCTGGGCGATCGACTACCTGATGCAGCGCGCGCGGACGTTCGTCTTCTCGACGGCGCCGCCGCCCGCGCTGGCTGCGGCTCTCGATGCCAGCCTCTCGATCGTCGCCGACGAGCCGGAGCGGCGCGAGCGCGTCGCGCGGCTGGCGCGACATCTCAGGATGCGGCTCGCCGGGGCCGGCATCGCGGTGCCACCCTCCGGGTCGCACATCGTCCCGGTCGTCATCGGACCGAATGAACGGGCCCTCGCCGTCGCCGACGCTTTGCGACGGCGCGGGTTCGACGTCCGCGCCATCCGGCCGCCGACGGTGCCGTCCGGGACGTCGCGGCTGCGGCTCTCGGTCAATGCCGGCCTGTCCGAGAGGGTCCTGGACGATCTCGCCGGCGCCATGCGCGCCGTCCTTCAGGGGGCGGATTCCTGCTCCGCGGTCTCTTCGTAACGGGGACCGACACCGGCGTCGGCAAGACCGTGGCGAGCGCGGCGCTCGTGCATCGCCTGCGTGCGGCGACCCGGATCCGCTACTGGAAGCCGATTCAGACCGGCATCGAGCAGGACGACGATACCGCCGAGGCGGCGCGCCTCGGCGCGACGGCCGCGGACGAGATTTTCGACGCCGGCGTGCGGCTGCCGAGGCCGGTGTCGCCGCACCTGGCGGCCCGATTGAGCGGCACATCGATCGATCTCCCCCCGCTCGTGGCGCGGGCGGCCTCGGCCGGTACCCACGTCTGCTGGATTGTCGAGGGGGCCGGCGGGGCGCTGGTGCCGCTCAACGACGTCGAGCTGATGACCGACCTGATGGCGGCGCTCGCCCTGCCGGTGCTGGTGGTGGCGCGCTCGTCGCTCGGCACCATCAACCACACGCTCCTCACGCTCGAGGCGCTTCGCGCGCGGGGCCTGCTGCCGGCCGGCGTCCTGATGAACGGCGCGCCGAATGCCGACAACCGGCGCGCCATCGAGCGCTACGGCGGCGTCCGGGTGGTCGGCGAGCTGCCGCCGCTCGATCCGCTGGACGCGGCGTCGCTCGGCGCCTGGGCCGCCGCGGCGCTCGACGTGGAGGGACACCTGCTGGAGCTCGTCCGATGACCGTGCCGTCCGATCTCGTCGCCCGCGATCGCGCCTGCCTGTGGCACCCGTACACCCAGATGCAGACCAGCCGGCCGCCGCTGCCGGTGGCGCGCGGCCGCGGCGTGTATTTGCACCTCGAAGACGGAACGCGCGTGCTCGACGGCATCTCGTCCTGGTGGGTGAACATTCACGGCCACTCGCACCCGGTCCTGAACGAGGCGCTGGCCGCGCAGGCGCGCGAGCTCGAGCACGTGATGTTCGCCGGCTTCACCCACCGGCCGGCCGTCGACCTCGCCGAGGCGCTCCTCGCGGTCCTTCCGCCCGGCCTGTCGCGCATCTTCTACTCCGACGACGGGTCGACGGCGGTGGAAGTGGCGCTGAAGCTGGCGCTCCAGTACTGGCGCAACCGCGGCGAGACCGATCGCCGGACCTTCATCACGCTGCACCACGCCTATCACGGCGACACGGCCGGCGCGATGTCGGTCAGCGAGGATTCGATCTTCACCCGGCCGTTCGGGTCGATGCTTTTTCCGGTCGAGCGCGCCGAGCCGCCGTACTGCTACCGCTGTCCCCTCGGCCTGGAACGCGCCTCCTGCGGAATCGATTGCCTCGGCGATCTCGAGCGTCGGGTCGCCGCGGCAGGCCCTTCGGCGGCGGCCGTGCTCGTGGAGCCGATGCTGCAGGCGGCCGGCGGGATGATCGTCTGGCCGCGGGAGTACCTCGCCGGCGTCCGCCGGGTCTGCGACCGCTACGGCACCCTCATGATCGCCGACGAGGTGCTGACGGGCTTCGGCCGCACCGGCCCGATGTTCGCCTGCCATCACGCCGGCGTATCGCCCGACATCATCTGCCTGTCGAAGGCCCTGACGGCCGGCTATCTGCCGCTCGCCGTCACCGCGACGACCGCTGCGGTTTACGACGCCTTCCTCAGCGACGATCGCGCCCGGACGTTCTTCCACGGACACTCCTTCACGGCGAACCCGCTGGCGTGCGCGGTGGCGGTCGCCAGCCTCGGCCTGTTCCGCGGCGGCGGCCTGCTGGATCGGATTGCCGCTCTCGAGCGGCAGATGCGCGAGGCGCTGGGGCGCCTGGCCGCGCTGCCGCACGTCGGCGACGTCCGGGTCCTGGGCGGCGTCGGCATCGTCGAACTGGCCGAGGACCGCGGCACCAAGGCGTCGGGCGGTTATCTGGACGACCGGGGGCCGCGCCTGGAGCGGGCGTTCCTCGATCGCGGGCTCCTGCTACGACCGCTCGGCAACGTGGTCTACTTCATGCCGCCGTACGTCATCACGGAAAGCGAGGCCGCCTGGGCCCTCGAGCAGATCGTCGACGTGCTGGGGCGCGTGAGATAATTGGGCGGTGGCTACTGCCGCCCTGCGCCGCTGGCTCGCGGCGATCCGGCGGCCCTCGCGGGCCTGGCGGCTCGCCTTCGTGCTCTGGATCGCGTGGAGCGTGATCGTCTGGAACGTCGTGTTCGATCACGTCATCGTGATGGCCAGCCGCGAGTATCTGGTCCTCGCGGGCAGCGCCGCGGCCGCGGGCGGGCCGTTCGCCCGCATGCAGGACGCCATGCGCCCGGCGATCCGGCGCGCAGCCCTCGATGCGACGCTCGCCGCGGCGGCCACGCTGGCCGTCGGGCTCCCCGCGATCCTGTTCGCCCGGCGGGCGGGTGGGAGGGCGGCATAACCCGGAACGTCAGGTGCGCATGCTGACTCACCCGTTGATCTACGACTGGAATCACGACGCGGCCGGGCCCCGTCCGACGGCGATGCTCGACGACGAGACGCTGCGCGACGGACTCCAGTCGCCGTCCGTGCGCACGCCGACCATCGACGAGAAGATCGACATCCTGGGGCGGATGGACGCGCTCGGCATCGACACGGCCGACATCGGCCTGCCGGGCGCCGGTCCGAAGGTCGCGAGCGACGTCGAGCGGCTCGCGCGCGCGATCGCCGACGGCCGCCTGCACATCCAGGCCAACTGCGCCGCCCGCACGGTTGTCGCCGACGTGATGCCGGTCGCCGAGATCAGCCAGCGGACCGGCGTGCCGATCGAGTGCTGCACGTTTATCGGCTCCAGCCCGATCCGCCAGTACGCGGAAGGGTGGACCCTCGAGTACCTGCAGAAGTGCACCGAGGAGGCGATCGGCTTCGCCGTGCGGGAGGGGCTCAAGGTTCTCTACGTCACCGAGGACACGACGCGCGCCGACCCCGAGTCGCTCCGTCCGCTGCTGACGGCCGCCATCCGCGCCGGCGCCTCGCGCGTCTGCATCGCCGATACGGTCGGCCACGCCACGCCGAACGGCGCGCGGGCGGTCGTCGGCTTCGTCAGGTCGGTGATTCAGGATCTCGGCGTCGAGGTCGGCATCGACTGGCACGGCCACCAGGATCGCGGCTTCGGCGTCGCGTGCAGCATCGCCGCCCTCGAGGCAGGCGCGACGCGCCTGCACGGCGCCGCACTGGGCATCGGCGAGCGCTGTGGCAACACGCCGATGGATCTGCTCCTCGTCAACCTGGCGATGATGGGCTGCATCGACCGCGACCTGACGACGCTGGGCGCGTACTGCGCCGCGGTGTCGAAGGCGTGCGACGTGCCGATCCCGGCCAACTATCCGGTGGTCGGCGCCGACGCGTTCAGGACCGCGACCGGGGTCCACGCGGCGGCGGTCGTGAAGGCGTTCCGCAAGGGCGATCGCGCCCTCATGGACGCGGTCTACGCGGCCGTGCCGGCGAGCCTGGTCGGCCGCGAGCAGGAGATCGAGGTCGGCCCCATGTCCGGCAAGTCGAACGTGATCTTCTGGCTCGAGAAGCACGGCCTGCCGGTCACCGACGAGCTCGTCGATCGCATCTTCGCCGCCGCCAAGGCGTCGAACCGCATGCTGACGCACGAGCAGATCGCCCGGATCGCGCAGGAGGCGCGCGTATCCGAGAAGCTGGGAAGCCGCCACTAGAGCGTTTTTCATAGCTGTACAGCGTACCGATACCCGCAGTGTCGGACGTAGTTCCGACACTCGGCGGGCGTGAAGAGCGCGAGCGCGGCGGCGGTGAGCGCGGTGACCTGGTCGAACGTGCGCGGTCGGGCCGCACGCATGAACGCTTTCAGTTTCGCAAACGCCATCTCGATGGGATTGAAGTCGGGGCTGTAGGGCGGCAGAAAGCGGATCTGCGCGCCGGCGGCCGCGATTGCCGCACTGACCTCTGGTTGCTTGTGGACCGCGAGATTGTCGAGCACGACGACATCGCCCGGGCGGAGCGTCGGTACGAGCACTTGCTCCACATAGGCGCGAAAACTGGCGTTGTCGATCGGCCCATCGAACACGGCCGGCGCCGTGAGCCCGTCAGGCCGCAGCGCGGCGACGATCGTGTGCGTCTCCCAATGACCGCAGGGTGTGTGATCGCGCAGGCGCACGCCGCGGGGACTGCGTCCGTAGCGGCGTAGCAGATCGGTCGTCACGCCGCATTCATCGATAAAGACGTAGTGCCACGCGTCGCGCAGCGGCAGCCAGTCGCGCCAGCGGCGCCGCTCAGCGGCGACGTCGGGGCGTCGTTGTTCGTCGGCGTGTACCGTTTTTTTTGAGCGTAAAGTCCAGTTGATTGAGGGCGCGCCAGATCGTCGTCAGCCCCGCTGACGTCCGCAGGGCCTCGCGGATCTCTTCGAGCGTGGCATCAGGCCGCGCCGCGATGAACGCGGTCAGGCGATTGAGGTCAGTCGCGGCTAATGCCCGCCCGCGGAATTTCGTCGGCTTGAGGGGCGCGAATGCGCCGGTTTCGCGTCGCCGTTGTTTCAGCGCATCCACCCACGCACGGCTGACGTGATAGCGCTCGGCGAGCTCCTTGGACGAGAGACCCGCGTCCGAATCCTTCAGCACGCGTGTCCGCAGGTCCATCGAATAGGCCGCGGCCATCGGCACCTCCCGAGCGAGAGAAGTACCATGGCCGCGTCCTCGGTACAAGTGGAAAACGCTTTAGGGGCCGGCCGCGCCGGACACCACCGCGTGTTCTGCCTCATCGCGTCACGCCAGCCACGGGCCAGCGGCCGGGTTCTCGCTGGCGCCGGGACCGTCGCGCCGAGCGTGCACCCGGATCAGTCTCCGCGCAGGGCCACCAGCGGTTCGACGTCCATCGCGCGGCGCGCCGGCACGTAGCTCGCCGCGAGCGCCGCCGTCATCAGGAGCGCGCTGATCGCGACGAACGTGGCGGCGTCGGTCGGCGCGATGCCGAACAGCATCGCGCGGATCAATCTCGTCGTCGCGAACGCCCCCGCGACGCCGAGGAGCACGCCGGCCGCGGCGAGCGCGGCCGCCTCGCCGAGGACCATCCTCATTGCGGCCGCGCGGCTGGCGCCGAGCGCCATCCGGACGCCGATCTCGTACCTCCGCTCGGTGACGGCGCAGGCCATGACGCCGTAGGTGCCGACGGTCGCCAGCAGCAGGCCGATGACGGCGAAGACGGAGACCAGCCTCGTCCGGAAGCGCGGCGGCGCCACCGACTCCGCCATCAGCTGGTCCATCGTCTCGAGATCGGTGATCGGCACGTCCCTGTCGAGACCGGCGACGACGCGTCGAATCCCGCCGGCCAGCGTCTGCGGGCTCGTGGTGGTGCGGAGCACCACATACTGCGTGGTGTCCGCCTGCTGCCGGAAGGGCCAGTAGACCGTCGGCTCTGGCGCTCGGTCCAGCCCTGAGTACTTGATGTCGCCGACGACGCCGACGACCCGCATCCAGGGATTGTGCGGCCGTTCCGGCCCGCCGTCCTTGAGCCGCTGTCCGACCGCGTTGCCGTCCGGGAAATACCGCTTCGCCAGCGCCTCGTTGACGATCACGACCTCCGGCGCGGAACGATCGTCGTGCGCCGTGAAGAAGCGCCCGGCGACGAGCGGCGCGCCGAGCGCGGTGAAGTACGTCTCGTTGACGAAGACCAGCGGGCCCAGTGGCGCGCTCTGGTTCGGCGGCAGCACCATGCCTTCGGGCATGAAGTTGTCGGTCATCGAGAGCAGATGGGGCGGCAGGCTGTTCGTCAAGCCGCTCGCCGTGACTCCGGGCAGCGCGTCCAGCCGCGCCAGTAGCGCCGTGTAGAAGGCTCGCACCTTGTCGCCGGTGTCGTACGGCGCGTCCGGCAGCGACACGAGGAACGTGAGCAGGTGCGCCGGTTCGAAGCCTGGACTGACGCGCTGGAGCGCGGCGAAGCTGCGGATCATCAGCCCGGCGCCGACCGAGAGCATCAGCGCGAGCGCGATCTCGGCGACGACCAGCGCACCCTGCACGCGGCGGTGGCCGCCGCCGGGGCCGCCGCGGCCGCCGTCCTTCAGGGCGTCGACGAGCGGCGTCCTCGCCGCGCGCAGGGCGGGCGCGAGGCCGAACAGCACGCCGCAGACGGCGGCGAGCGTCAGCGTGAACCCGAACACCGGCAGGTTCATTCGGACTTCGGTCAGCCGCGGCAGGCCTTCCGGCGCCATCGCGAGCAGCGCGCGCGTACCCCATCCCGCGACAAGGAGCGCGATCGCGCCCGACACCAGCGCGAGCACCACGCTCTCGACGATGAGCTGCCGGACGATCCGCCGCCGGCCCGCGCCGAGCGCGCCGCGGATGGCGATTTCGCGGTCGCGCGTGGCCGCCCGCGCCAGCAGCAGGTTGGCGACGTTCGCCGTCGCGATGAGCATCAGGAACGTGACGGCGCCGAAAAGCGCCAGCAGAATCGTGCGCACGTCGCCGACCATCGCTTCGCGCATTCCGATCGGCGCGAGCGTCCAGTCCTCCGGCCCGGGGTACCGGCGCTTGAGGGCGCCGGCCACGTCGTTCAAATCCGCCTGCAGCGCCGGCATTCCGATGCTGTCGCCCAGCCGCGCGATGCCCCATGTGTAGAACGGGCCGCGTCGTCGCGGCGGCTTCATGGTCAGTACCGTCCACACGTCGACAGGCGCGTCGGGAAAGCGGAAGCCGGCAGGCATGACGCCGACAACGAGATGACTCTCGCCATCGAGCGCGATGGCGCGGCCGACGACGGCCGGATCGCCGTGGAAGCGGCGCATCCAGAAGGCGTAGCTGAGCACCACGGTCTTCGGCGCGCCGGGCGCGTCGTCGCCCTGACGGAGCGCGCGGCCGAGGCGTGGTCTGACGCCGAGCACGTCGAAGAAGCGATCGGTGACCTGGACCCCCTGGAGACGCTCGGGAGCGCCGAACCCGGTTAGCGTGACCGATCCCGGCGAGAAGACGGCGACCGCGTCGGCGGTCCGGTTCGCCGCGCGCCAGGCCTGAAAGTCGGCGTCGGGCAGCGGGAAGATCTCGCCGTCGCGTCCGACGATCCGCACCTCCACGAGCCGATCGGCGCGCGGAAACGGCAGCGGCGACAGCAGCACCGCATGGACGACGGTGAAGATGGCGGTCGTGGCGCCGATGCCGAGGGCCAGCGTCAGGATCGTGATCGCGGCAAAGCCGGGTCGCCGCGCCAGCAGGCGCAGGGCGAACCGCACGTCGCCGAGGATCGCGTGCACGCGAACCTCCTTACTTGGCCTTGAGGATCGCCTCGAAGAAGCTGACCGCCCGAGGGTCGTGCGATTGACCCAGCCAGAACATCGCCTGCTTCCGCACGGCCGGGTTCCGGTTCGTGCGCGCCACCTCGATCAGCAGCGGGACTCCCTCGTCCTTCGGCATCTGGCTCAGCGCGAAGACCGCGCGCTTCTTGATCGCCGTCTCTGGATCGTTCGCGATCGCGTCGGTGATCGCCGCGGCTGCGTTCTGACCGGCGCGCTGGCCGAGCCAGAACAGCGCCTGGCCGCGGACGCGCGCCTCCCCGTCCGTGCGCGCGAGCGTGACCAGCGCGACCGTCGCTTCGTCGCCCGCCTCGAGCGCCAGCGCGGCCATGGCCGGCTGCGCGACATGACGGCGGCTCCCTTCTTCATTCGATCGCGCGAGCGACGCGAGCCATGCGGCGCTGTCCGCCGGCCGCACCGCGGGCAACCATACGACGCGCGCGCCGGTGGCGTCGAGCGAGCAGTCGGGCGTGAAGGTCCGCAGGCGATCGACGGCGCCGCCTTGCACGTGGGCGAAAACGAGCAGCTCGCTCGAGGGTTCGATCGTCACGGTACGGCCGGCCGTCAGCCCGTCGTCGGACATCGTGATGCCGTCGGGGCCGTCGAGGCGGCACGTGCCCGAGAAGCCGTCGCCGCAGCAGACGCGGTGGCTCCCCGTCATCGGCACGCGGTAGGCGACCCACGCCGGCTGCCCGCCCGTGGCCGCCGCGACCTGCCGACCCAGGTCCTGCGCCGCGGTCGCGGCGGGCAGGAGCACCGCGACGGCGAGCGCTCGCACGATCACTTCAACAGCTCCAGGAGATAGTCGGTCGCTTCCTTCGAGTGCATCAGCGAGAGCCGGGAGACGATCGCCTTCTTCATCGCCGGATTCCTCTCGGCCCGCGCGAGGGCGACGAGCGCGTGGGCGTTGTTCTGGATGAACAGCCCCTCGATCGCGGCCTGCCGGATCTCGGGCGGCGCATCGGAGGCATAGATCGCCTGCAGGGCGTCGCCGGTGCGGTTCGCGCCCATGATCCCGAGGTCGCGGACCGCGGCCCGGCGGAGCTCCGGGTCGCTCTCGGTCTTCGCCAGCTCGATCAGCTTGTCGGCGTCGCCCCCCACGAACATGGCCTGCAGGATCCGCTTCTTCACGTCCTTCGAGGTCTCGGTTCGATACAGCTCGGACAACTCGGCATGCGCGCCCATCACGCCGAGCTGTTGCACGGCGTCGCCGCGGAGGCTCGGGTCCTTCTCGCCCTTGGCGAGCGACAGCAGACGCGCGCGGTCGCCCGACACCATGAAGCTGCGCATGATGGCCCGCTTCACACCGGTGTCCGTCGAGCTGGCGTAGACGTCGGCGAGCGTCTGGCGATTCTCGTCGCCGCCCATGACTCCGAGGTAGCGGATCGCGCGAAGCTGCAGGTCCGGGTTGGCGCCGCCCTTCGCGATCGACGTGATGGCCTGTCGCGCTTGCGGCGATCCGCTCTGGCTCAACACGAAGAGCGCCTGCTCCTTCAGCTTGACCGGGTCGGTGCCCGCCAGCATCTTCTCGATGAGCGGCAGCCCGCGGTCCGGATCGCTCTGCATGATGCCGCGCAGGGCCAGCAGCTTCAGCTCCTGATCGCTCTGCGTGTCGGGTGAGACCGCCTGGCCCGACGCCTGCCGGATCTCGACGTCCAGCGCCTTGGCGTCCTTCAGCCAGCGGCTCTCGGCGAAGCGCTTGTACAGATCCGCGAGCGTCGTCAGGGCCTCGGCGCGTTCGCCGAGCTTGGCGAGGCTGTAGGCCTTCCAGTAGAGCGCCGCGTCGGCGCGGGACGGCGCGCGGGCGGCCAGACGCGTGAAGCGCTCGACGGCCCGGTCGTAGCGGCCTTCGTCGACCAGTTCGCGCGCCTCGCGGTACAGATCGTCGGGCGACTGGTCGTCGTCGGTCGACCCGCCGGCGGCGGGCCAGGCGGCGAAGCCGGCCGCGCGGCCGGCTTGCGCCAGCGTGTCGTCGGCGGCCCGCACCGGCGGCGCGGTGAGCGCGCCGGCGAGGAGAAGAGCGGCAGTGGAGAGCGTCATTCGGGTCATGTGGTCTTCCGTGGAGAAGCGGGCGGCGTCTGCCGCTCGCGCAGGTCATCGTGGAGCACGCGGAGCTTGAAGAGCAGCGCGGCGGCATCGAGGCGCACGCGCAGCCGGTCGAGGTCGGCCGGCGTCAACGTCGACGGGCCGTGCACCACGTCGAGCAGGGTCCGCTCGAGATCGTCGAGCACGGCCGCCGTCGAGCGATCGCCCGCGTGGAGCGCCGCCTCGCGATACAGGCGGTTCGAGTCGATGAGATCCTCCGCCCAGGCCTGCTCGTCGCTGATGTCCACCCGGGGGCCCTTCGCGTTTATCAGATCGAGCAGCATGCGCTCGGAGCGCTCGAGATGATCGCTCACCGCTGCGTGCATCACCCGCACCGTGGCCGCATCCGACGAGGGTGGAGCCTGGACGACCCGGGAGGGCGCGCCAGCCGGCTGGGGCCGGGACAGCCGGCCGACGAGGAACGCGCCGACCAGCACGAGCGCCGCCGCCGCGCCGACGGCTATTGGCCGCCAGGCGATCCCGGCCGACCACCGGGTGGGTGCCTGCTCCGGCAGGCGGTGGCGGATGGCCTGCCACACCTCAAGGCCGTAGCGGTCGCTCCGATCCGGGACCTCCGGCTCGCGAATGGCGATGAGAATCGCGGCCAGCGCGCGGTAGCGGGCCGCACAAGCGTCGCATTCGTCGAGATGGCGGTCGACCGCGCCGCGGCGACGGCCGTCGTCGCCGTAGTAGTGCAGGATGAGGGCGGCCTCGTCGCAGTGCGTCATGACTGTGCCTGCCGCAGCGGCCCGAGCGCGGCGCGCAGCTTGCGGACCGCCCGGAACACGCTGTGTTTGGCGGCGCTCGTCCCGAGCCCGAGCGTCCGCCCGATTTCCTCGATCGACCGGCCTTCGTAGTGGCGGAGCGTGAACGCGGCCCGCTCCAGCGGGCTCAGGGCTCCCAGCGCGTCGGCCACCCGGCGGTCGATCTCGGCGCTGGCGGCGAGCCGCTCCGGTCCCGGACCGTCGACCTGTGCGCGGTCGGCGGCCGCTTCCAGACTCTCGCCACGCGACTGATCGTGCCGCGCCTGCTTTGCCCGCATCATGTCCACCGCGCAGTTGGCGACGATTCGGTACAGCCAGGTCCCGAAGTTCGCCCGCGCCTCGAAGCGACCGAGCTGACGATAGGCCCGCAGGAAGCTCTCCTGGACGATGTCCTCGGCGTCATGCTCGTTGCCGCTGATTCGATACGCGAGGCGGAAGACGGTCTTTCCATGGCGCTCGACGAGCGCACGAAAGGCGTCGCTGTCGCCCTGCCGGGCCCGGGCCAGGACGGCCGTGGCGTCGCTCGCGTCCATCTGCTAGAGATTAGACGCAAGGGGGGGGCTGGGGGTTAGGTGGAGGCTGGAGGCTGGAGGCTGGGGGCTGGGGCTGGGGGCTTGGACTACTTACCGAGATGGGCTTCGATCTGGGGGAGGGCGGCGAGGACCACGTCGCCGACGACCTGCAGGCTGCGGGCGCTCACGGCGTCCAGGTTGTCTCCCGCGGTATGCCACGGCCCGTAGTCGAGGTCGATGATGTCGACCGCCGGCACGCCGGCCGCCGTGAACTCGTCGTGGTCGTCCTCGACCTGGGTCGTCTCCGGAACGAAGTACTCGTCCAGGTGCTCGCGCTTCGCCGCGGCCCAGACGATGTCGGTGAGCCAGGGGGTGGAACGAAGGTCCCGGCGGATCTTCAGATCGCGGTCGCCGACCATGTCGATGAGGACCAGCGCCTTGAGCGTGGCGAGCGAGCCGTCGCGCCTGGCGGCGTCGACGTAGTGCCGGCTGCCGTAGGTGTGGTCCTGGCCGGTCCAGTCGACGACGGCCTCCTCGCCGTCGAGAAACAGCAGCTCGATCGTGCAGGGGTTCCGGTGTCCCTTGAGCGTGCGCGCGATCTCCAGCAGGAACGCCGCGCTCGACGCGCCGTCGCTGGCGCCGACGAAGCGGAACTGTCGGAACAGCTTCGTGTCGTAATGACCCGCGATCACGATCCGGTCCTTGCGAGCGCCGGGCAGCGTGGCGATTAGGTTGACCATGTGGACGCGGCCGAGCGGCGTGGTGTCCTCCCACGCCTGGCTGCGCGCCTGGAAGCCGGCTGCGGCCAGCTGCTTCCTGATGTAAGCCCGCGCCTGCTCGATGGCCGGCGTCCCGGCGGGACGCGGCCCGATGGCGACCAGCTGGCGCAGGTCTTCCCACGCGCGGTTCGAGTCGAACCGCGGCGCCTGCGCCGATAGCAGCACGCCCGCCGCGAGGGCGAGCGCGACGGCCGAGAGCAGCCCGGTCCGTGGCCGGGACGACCCTCCGGCGCTCATCCCCGAGTGTCCATCGGCACGTAGCTGCGCTGCTGCGGCCCCACGTAGACCTGGCGCGGGCGCGCGATCTTCTGCTCGGAGTCCTCCAGCATCTCTTCCCACTGCGCGATCCAGCCGGCAGTGCGCGGAATGGCGAAGAGGACCGGGAACATCTCGACCGGGAAGCCCATGGCCTGGTAGATGAGGCCGGAGTAGAAGTCCACGTTCGGATACAGCTTGCGACTGACGAAGTACTCGTCCTGGAGGGCGATCCGCTCGAGCTCCAGGGCGATCTCGAGCAGCGGGTTCTTGCCCGTGACGGCGAAGACCAGGTCGGCCATCTTCTTGATGACCTTCGCGCGCGGATCGTACAGACTTGTAGACGCGGTGGCCGAAACCCATCAGCCGCACGCTGCCGTCCCCGGCCTTCACCTTCTTGATGAACTCCGGCACGCGCTGGACCGAGCCGATCTGGCTCAGCATGCGCAAAACCGCTTCGTTGGCGCCTCCATGCAGCGGGCCGTAGAGCGCCGCGGCGGCGCCGGCCAGCGCCGAGTACGGGTCGACGTGCGAGCTGCCGATCGTCCGCATCGTCGTCGTGCTGCAGTTCTGCTCGTGATCGACGTGCAGGATGAAGAGCACGTCGAGCGCGCGCGCCAGCACCGGGTTCGGCTGGTACTTCAGCTCGGTCATCCTGAACAGCATGTTCAGGAAGTTGCCCGTGAAGCTCAGGTCGTTGTCCGGGTAGACGTACGGCCGGCCGATGCTGTGGCGGAAGGCGTAGGCGGCGATCGAGGGGACCTTGGCGATCAGGCGGCGCACCTGCTTGGCGCGGGCCGCCTTGTCGAAGATCTGCTTCGAGTCCGGGTAGAAGGTGGACATCGCGCCGACGGTGCTCAGGAAGATGCCCATCGGGTGCGCGTCGTACTGGAACCCCTCCATGAGCTTCTTGATGTTCTCGTGCAGCATCGTATGGAGCGTGATCTCGCGCGTCCACGTCTGCAGTTGCACCGAGGTGGGCAGCTCGCCGAACAGAATCAGGTAGGCGGTCTCCAGGAAGTCGCTGTGCTCGGCCAGCTCCTCTATCGGATAGCCGCGGTACAGCAGGACGCCCTTCTCGCCATCGATGTAGGTGATGGCGCTCCGGCAGTTGGCCGTGTTCATGAACGCCGGGTCGTACGTCATCAGCCCGAAGTCCTCCGGCGACGCCTTGAGCTGGCGGAGGTCCATCGCGCGAATCGTGCCGTCCTGGATCGGCAGCTCGTACTTCTTCCCGGTGCGGTTGTCGATGATGCTCAGCGTGTCGGCCATAGTCGGTCTGGGAGGCTGAAGGTTAGCAGAGCCTAGGGCCATCGCGGCTCGTCGTCTCGGTCGTCGGGCTCGGGCGGCCGCTCGCCCGGCGCGCGGTACGAGCCGTCGGCCCAGCGCGCCAGATCCTGGATCTTGCAGCGCTCGCTGCAGAACGGCCGCCAGCCCGGGTCGATCGGCCGGCGTCGGCAGAACACGCACACCTGGGCCGCCTGCGGTTCGTCCATCCGGTCTATTCTACTAGCACGATGCGGCGGCGATCGACACCGCGCGGCCGGCCGCCGCGACGTCCCGTGCCGAATCCGGGGGGCCGGGCCGCTGGGCCGGTGACTAGCCGGCTTCGGTGGCGCCGTGCCGCACGTCGCGCGCCGACACCATGAAGATGACGTCCTCGGCGATGTTGGTGGCGTGGTCGCCGATGCGCTCGAGGTGGCGGGAGATCAGGACGAGGTCGAGCGCCGGCTCGATGGTGGTCGGATCCTGCAGCATGTAGGTCAGCAGCTCGCGGAAGATCTGCGTCTTCAGCGCGTCGAGCGCGTCGTCCTCGTTGAGGACGTGCTGGGCGAGGTCGATGTCGCGGCGGACGAACGCGTCGAGCGCGTCGCGCAGCATCGACTGGGCGATCGTCGCCATGCGCGGGATGTCGATGAGCTTCTTCACCGGCGGGTGGGTCGCGTAGCGCCGGGCGGCCTCGGCGATGTTGACCGCCAGGTCGCCGACCCGCTCGAGGTCGGTGTTGATCTTGACCGCGGCCACGATGGCCCGCAGGTCGACCGCCATCGGCTGGAACAGCGCCAGCAGGGTGAAGCAGCGGCTGTCGATCTCGATGTGCAGCGCGTTGACCGGCTCGTCCCCGGTAAGCACGTTGTCGATGAGCGTCATGTCGCGCTCGACGAGGCTCTCGACCGCGAGGCGCACCTTCTCCTCGGCGAGGCCGCCCATCTCGAGCAGGCGCGTTTTCAGCTGCTCGAGCTCCTCCTGGAAATGCCGGGTGACCCGTTCTGTCATGTGTGCCTTCGAAGGTCTAGCCGAAGCGGCCCGTGACGTAGTCTTCCGTGAGCTTGTCCACCGGCGCCGTGAAGATCCTGTCGGTCCGGTTGCATTCCACCATGCGTCCCAGCCAGAAGAACGCGGTCATGTTCGACACGCGTGCCGCCTGCTGCATGTTATGCGTGACGATCACGATGGTGTAGCGCGCCTTCAGATGGTAGATCAGCTCCTCGATGCGCTGTGTGGCGATCGGATCGAGCGCCGAGGCCGGCTCGTCCATCAGGAGGATCTCGGGTTCGATGGCCAGCGCCCGCGCGATGCACAGCCGCTGCTGCTGCCCGCCGGAGAGCGCGAGCGCCGAGGCGCCCAGGCGGTCGCTGACCTCGTCCCAGAGGGCCGCCGCCTTCAGGCTCGCTTCCACCCGGCCGCGCATCTCCTCGCGCGAGCGGGCCAGCCCGTTGATGCGCAGCCCGTACGCCACGTTGTCGAAGATCGACTTCGGGAACGGGTTCGACTTCTGGAAGACCATGCCGACGCGGCGCCGCAGGCCGACCACGTCCACCGACGGCGCGTAGATGTCCTGGCCGTCGATGCGGATGGCGCCGTCGACCCGCGATCCCGGCACGATGTCGTTCATCCGGTTCAGGGACCGCAGGAACGTCGACTTGCCGCAGCCGGACGGGCCGATGAGGGCCGTGACCTGGTTCGGCGGCACCTGCAGGACGATATTGTGCAGGACGTGATTGGTCCCGTAGTAGAAGTTCAGGCCGGCGACGTCGATCTTGGGGGCGCCGGCGGGCACCGGCGTGCGATCCGAGGCGACCTGCGCCGCCTGCGCGGCCGCCGATGGCACCGGAGCCAGCAGGGTCATGGCGCTAGGCTACCGCGGCGGCCCGAGCCGGGTGTTTCGATGATGTTAAATCGGCGTGACGTCCCCACCAATTCGCTCCGTCACGCGGTCAGGCGCGCGCCTCGGTGCCCTCGAGAAACGCCTGGACCTGCCGCCGCAGCTCCTCCTGGATCAGATCGACCGAGCGCCGTGCGTCGACGACGCGGAAGCGGAACTCGTCGGCCATCGACGAGTACTCGCGCAGCAGCTTGTTCTGGTACGTCCGGAAGCTGTCGTAGATGTCGTCGCCGTGCTTCAGGTCCATCCCCGATTCCCAGAAGTCCATGCCGCGCGACGCCAGCACGCGGCCGATCAGGCTCTCCACGTCGATCTTCAGGTAGAAGACCAGGTGCGGAGCGATGGCGAAGCCGTACAGCCCCCGCAGCCAGCCGCGGTCGATGCCGCGCACCCCCGCGCGCGCGAGCGCCGTGAAGATGTACCGGTCCGACAGCACGACGAAGCCGGCCTTGAGCGCCGGGATGATCTCCTTCTCGAGGCGGTCGGCGAAATCGGTCGCGTAGAGGAGCACGAAGGTCAGCTTGTTGAGCGTGTTGCTCGACTTGGCGAGCTCGATCGTCGGCTGCATCAGCGGCGACCGCGTCCATCCGGTTTCGACGACGCCGTACCCCTTCACCTCGAGCCATTCGCGCAGCAGCTGGATCTGCGTGCTCCGGCCGACGCCGTCGGTCCCCTCGATGGCGATGATCTTCCCCGGATAGCCCTCCATCGGGAGGTAGGGGATGCCGCGGCCGTAGTAGCGCCCGGCCTGGATGTCGCCGTTCGCGCCGTCGAGCACCTCGTCAGACGGGCTGGGCATCGCGGGTCTCCGTTTCTTCGGGCGCGGCGGCCAGGCGCCGGGCGATGAGCTCGCGCACGTGGCGCTGCTGCTCGGTGATGCTGCGGCGGGCGTCCACGACCTCGAGTCCGAACTCGTCGACGATCCGGTCGTATTCCTCGAGCACCTTCCCCTGGAACAGGCGGAAGCTCTCGACCGGATTGGCGCTCCATCCCAGGTCCATGCCGGCTTCGTAGAACTTCAGCTTCACGCGGCGGGCCACCAGTCGTTCGAGCGACACGTCGATCGGCACCCGGAAGTACAGGGTCAGATCCGGGCGGACCGCGAAGCTGTACAGCTCCCGCACCCACTGGCGATCGACGCCGCGCGTGGCGTCGCGGGCGAAGGCGGTGTACGCGTACCGATCGGCGAGGACGATCATGCCGGCCTTGAGCGGCGGGACGACCTTGTAGAGCAGCCGGTCAGCGAAGTCGGTCGCGTGCAGCAGGCTGAACGTCATCGGGGTCAGCGCGTTCTTCTTCTTCCCGGTCTTGGTCGCCGCCTTCACGAGCGCGGACGAGTTCCATTCGGTGACGAACACGCGATGACCCTCGGCCGTCAGCCACTTGGCCAGCAGCCCGAGCTGCGTGGTCTTGCCGGAGCCGTCGATCCCTTCGACGACGAACAGCTTGCCCGGATACTCGTGGGGATTCGTGAGGTTGTTCAGCATAGGTGGTTCCGCTCAGCTCGATGCGCAGTGGCTTGCCGAGGAGGCGCTCGAAGGCTTCGGCGTGGCGCCCCGCCGCCCAGAGCTCCAGTTCGGCGTCTCCCGTCGCGCGCAGGTGCAGCAGCGCGTCGGCTCCGCGATCGTGGAGCTCGAGGCTGCCGACGATCTGCGATCGGCTCCGGTCCAGGCTCTCGGCCAGCCGCAGGATCGCCGCCAGCGTCCGGACGACGCGGCGGCGGCGGCCGCCGAGATCGCCGTAGCCGTCGTGACGGCGCTTCGGCCGCGCGCGGCGGTGATAGCGCGCCGCCAGCGCGATGATCTCGATCTCGTCGGGCTCGAAGCCGCGAAGGTCGCCGTTCTTGATCAGGTAGTACGAGTGCTTGTGGTGGCGCTCGTAGCTGATATGCACCCCGATGTCGTGCAGCAGGGCGGCGTACTCGAGCCACTGCGCGCTCGGTGTCGGTCAGGCCGTGGAGGCCGCGCGTCTGATCGAACAGCGCCACGGCCAGCCGCGCTACCTGGCCGGCGTGGTCGGGCGAGTAGTTGCAGCGTTCGGCCAGCTCCACCACGCTCCGGCGGCGGACGTCGGGGTAGCGGTCGGCCTGCGCGATCTGGCGCCGGTGCCGGGCGATGTAGTCGAGGACGAGCCCCTCGCGCAGCGACAGGTCGCACAGCGTGATCTCGGGCGCCGAGAGCCGCCGCACGATCTCGTCGATCAGCACGGCGCCGGCGACGGCGAGATCGGCGCGCCGCGGTTCGAGGCCGGGGATCTTCAGCCGCCGCTCGAGATCGCACGCCACAATCTCCTTGCGGATCCGGTGAAGCTGTTTCGCGGTCACGCGGCGGTTCCGGAGCGGCGCGCCCGGATCGCGCCCCTGCTCGGCCGAGGCGACGGCGCCCAGGCTGAGGATGGTGCCCGAGGTGCCGATCAGCCGCTCGAAGCCGCTGCGCGCGATTTGATCGAGGAAGCGGCCGAGCTCCGTGTCCACGTGCTGCGTCAGCCGGCGCTCGTCGCGCGGCGCGATCGGATCGCTCTTCACGAAGCGCTCGGTCAACCGGATGACGCCCAGTTTGAAGCTGCGGCCCAGATCGACCATCGCGCCGACGCCGCGCGTGATCTCGACGCTGCCGCCGCCGATGTCCACGACGACCGCGACGTCGCCCTGTACGCTCACGCCGTAGGCGGCCGCCAGATGGATGAGCCGGGCCTCCTCGGTCCCCGAGATCACGCGTGCGCGGATGCCGGTCTGGTGCGCCACCTGGCGCAGGAACTCGCCGCCGTTCTCCGCTTCGCGCGTCGCACTCGTGGCGGCGGCGACGATCTCGTCGACCTGGTGCGATTCGGCCAGCCGGCGGAACTTCGACAGCACCTGCAGCGCGGCGTGCATGGCCTCGGCCGTGAGGGCCCGGCCGTCGAGGCCGCCGGCGCCGAGGCGAATCATTTCCTTTTCGCGGTCGATGACTTCGAAGGACAGATCGGGCCGGACGCGCACCACGATCATGTGCAGCGAGTTGGTGCCGATGTCGATGGCGGCGATGCGCATCAGGTCGAGCCGGCCCGGCCGTCTCCACTATAATGAGGGTGGCTGCCCCGTCCCCTATATCATGCCTCGTTCACGGACACGTTACGACCTGCTGCGAAAGCGGCTGAAGCGATTTACACGGCTGTTACACGGCCTCGAGGCCGGGGACGTCCAGGCCGTGCACCAGGTGCGGGTGGCCTCCCGCCGGCTCCGCGAGATTCTGCCCCTGCTGGGGCTCGAGGCCGGGGTGGCCGTCAAGCTGGGTCGCCGGCTCCGACGGGTGACCCGCCGCCTCGGTCCGGTCCGCGAGCTGGACGTCCTGCTGCAGACGATCGATCAGTTGGCGGAGGGGCCTCACGATCGCGCGCTGGGCCGGGTCCAGGCCGCCGTGCGCGACGACCGGCGCGCTTCCGGCGAGCGCCTGGCCGGGTCGCTGCCGGCCGACGACCTGCGCCGCCTGGCGCGGCGCCTGGAGCGGGCCGGCAAGGCGATTGCCCGGCAGGAATCGAGCGACCGCTCGACGAAGGCGCGGGGCTGGCGCTGGGCGCTCGAGGCGCGGCTGTCGCGGCGCGGCGGCGCCCTGGCCCGCGCGATCCGCGACGCGGGCGCCGTGTATCTGCCCGAACGGCTCCACACGGTCCGCATCGCGGTCAAGAAGCTGCGCTACGCCGTCGAACTGCGCGACGAGAGCGCTGCCCTCGGCCGCACCCTCGAACAGACGACTCTCAGGCGCGCGCAGGAGCAGCTCGGACGGCTTCACGATCTGCAGGTGCTGCTCGACCGCGTGCGGCAGATCCAGGCCTCGCTCACGCCTCCCGACCTCACGCTCTGGCGCGAGCTCGACGTGCTGGTCGGCTCGATCGAGGACGAATGCCGGCGCCGGCACGCGCGCTACATGCGGCTGCGTCCGGAGCTCCTCGCGATGGCCGATCGGCTGTCCGCTTCTCCCTCTCCGGCGACGCGCCGCGCCGCCGAGCCGCGCGCCGGCGCGCGGTGACGGCCATGCCGCGACCTTACGAGCTGTACCTGATTCGGCACGGACTGGCGGAAGAACGGAGCGAGGCGTGGCCCGACGACACCAAGCGCCCGCTGACGCCGCGCGGCCTGTCGCGGCTCAAGAAGGAAGCGCGCGGGCTCGTGCGGCTGGGCATTCAGTTCGACGTGATCCTCACGAGTCCGCTCGTGCGCGCGCATCAGACCGCCGAGGCGCTGGCCGCCGCCTTCGATCCCAGGCCGCCGATCGTCAACACCGAAGGGCTGGTGCCGGGCGGCTCGTTCCAGACGCTCACCGCGGATCTCGAGAAGCAGGCGCGGCGGACGCGGATCGCGCTCGTCGGTCACGAGCCCGGCATGGGCGAGCTGGCGAGCCGCTTCGCCGGCGCGCGGCGCCCCCTCGAGTTCAAGAAGGGCGCGATCTGCCGGATTGACGTCGACGCGCTGCCGCCCGGCGGCTTCGGCGGCCTGCGCTGGTTCATAACGCCGAGAATCCTCCGGGCGCTCGGGAAGTAAATCGATTCGCCGCTCGCCGCCGGAAGAAGCGGCCGTTACACAAGATTTACACCCGACGGCGAAGGGGCCGATCAAGGATGCACGGTCCGTCGAGGTCATCATGTTCGATATCCGTCTTCGCTGCGCCGACCGCACCCGCCGCTACTCGATCGCCCCTCGCTCACAGGCCGGATGGGAAGTGAAGCTGGAAGAAGACTGTGAGCTGACGCACTACGTGTGCTATCACGACTGGCATCGCGTGGAGCGCGCCGTCGCGTCGTTCGAGCTCGAAGTGTCCCGGCTGACGGCCTCGGGCTGGCGCCGCGAAGCGTGACGGCTGCGCCCTCCAGCGCATGAGGGGCGCAGGTCCCTCCTGTGTCCTCTCAGTCCACGAATCGATACCCCAGACCGACGACGGTTTCGATCTGACGTCCCGCCTCGCCGAGCTTGCCCCGCAAACGGCCGACGTGCACGTCCACCGAGCGGGTCTCGACGAGCCGGTCGTACCCCCAGACCCGCTCGAGAAGCCGGTCGCGGGAGACCACGCGGTTCTTGTTCTGCACGAGATAGCGCAGCAGCTCGAACTCGCGGCGCGTGAGGCGGACCGCCTCGCCGCCGACCGACACGGCCACCGCCTCGAAGTCGGCCGAGAGGACGCGGCCGTGATACGCCGCCACGGCCCGCTCGGCCGCCGGCGCGCTGCGGCGGAGGACCGCCCGCACGCGGGCCGTCAGCTCGCGCAGGCTGAACGGCTTGGTGACGTAGTCGTCGGCGCCGAGCTCGAGGCCGCCGACCCGGTCGTTCTCGCTCGTGCGGGCCGTGAGCATGATGATCGGGACGTGGCGGGCGTCCGGGCGCGAGCGGAGGATGCGGCAGACCTCGAGTCCGCTCAGGACCGGCAGGTTCAGATCCAGGATGATCAGATCCGGCGGGTGATCGCTGACCGCTTTCAGGGCGGCGTCGCCGCTCGCGACGATGTCGGCGTCGGCGTCGCCGCCGCGCTCGAGGGTGTGCTTGATGAGGCTGGCGATGTCCTGCTCGTCCTCGACGATGAGCACGCGGTGACGGGGCATGTCGTGGCCCCACGCTACCCACCGCGGGTTTCGCCGGAATGTCGAACCTGTTAAATGTTGGTTAACGGCCGCGCGCCGTGCATGCTATCCTTCGAGCAGCCCCCACGCCTGCGGAGGACCAGCGGTGCGCTACGCGCTTGCCGGACGCTTCCGGCTTCTCACCGGTGTGCTCGCCATCGCGGCGGCGGTGTCCGCCCGTCCGGCGGCCGCCCAGTTCACGTCGTTCACCCACGGCTCGCGCACCATCCTCGAGGGCAACTGGCAGTCGTGCCGGGAGGCCGACGGCCGCTACAGCGAGCGCATCTACGATCACGTGGTCAACGGCGTCGGCCTGTTCGAGGTCCACCTGGGGCCGGCCCGCGAGTTCGCGATCTTCAAGGGCGTGCAGGACGGCCACCGCGACCACCGCTCGCCGGAGAACCTGCTCAAGCCGTCCCGGGTGCCGATGGTGGCGGGTCGCGCGAAGCAGCGGTGGGAGATTCCGTCGCTGAACCTGGCGTTCAGCGTGGCGCTGGCCGGCGGCTCCCGCACCGACTGCGAGAGCTGGTACATCGTCCTCGAGCCGCTGCAGGGAACCTCGCACTGAGCCGCCCGACGGCCTCAGCGCCCGGTGGCCGCCTCGACCGCCGTCGCGTTCACCGGCGGCGACAGCACCTCGTCCACGATCGTCCGGCCCGCGGAGATGGCCGCCGCCGAGTCGTACCGGAGGCCGCGCGACCAGCTGTTCCGGTAGCCGATGTGCTCGTACATCGTGCACAGCGATTTCTGATCGACGACCTCGCGATGCGTCGCGACCTCGATCGCGTGCCGGAGCTCGTGGCCGATGATGCCGATGGTCCGCGGGACGTTGTAGCGGGTGTCGAACAGCACCTTCAGGTAGCGGAAGCCCCCGGTCGCGGCGAGGAAGGTCGTGTGCCCGCAGATCCCGTGCGGGAGCTTGGTGCTCGGCTCGACGACCACGATGACGTCGCTCGAGGAGAGCTCGCGGACCTCGGTGGCGAAAGTCGGCGATCGGCGGACCCCCTCCTCGACGAGCTGCCTGACGTACGGGGTAATCGTCCGGACCGCCGAATTTCCGGCAACCCGTACGGCGTCGGCCGGCTGTTCTTCGGCAGTGACGGGTGCCGCGATCGCGGCGGCGATGACAAATACGGTCGCCAGAATCACGAAACCGGCGGTTCGAACCGGATCGCGGGCTGCCATGGCGGCCGAGACAGCAAAGGTGTTGCCCGACCGACGCGACATTTCACCTTCACGTAACCGGTCCGCCGCCCCGCCGTTACACCAGCCCGCTATCCTGCGGGACATGAGAGGGCGACCACAATGACGCGCCGGACGATCGCCGCGATCGTCTGCGCGTTCGATGAAGCCCGCTCTCTTCCCGGGTGCCTGCACTCGCTCCTCTCCCAGACCCGACCCCCCGACGAACTGATCGTGGTCGACAACGCGAGCACCGACGGCACCGGCGACGCCGCGCGGGCCATCCCCGGCGTCCGGGTGGTCGAAGAGCCGGTGAAGGGGCTGGTGGCGGCGCGTGAGACCGGTCGCCGCGCGGCGGGCAGCGAGCTGCTGGCCTACATCGACGCCGACTGCCGCGCGCCGCTGCCGTGGCTCGAGCGGGTCGAGCGGCGCTTCGCCGGTCCCCGGCTGACCGCGCTGACCGGACCCTACCGCTTCTACGACTGGGACTGCAGCGGTCGCCTGCTGATCCGCGGCTACGACACCCTGGTCGCTCCGCCGACACACCTCGTCGTCCACCGGCTGCTCGGCGTCGGCGCCATCCTCTACGGCGGGAACTTCGCGGTGCGCGCCGGCGCGCTGGCCGAGATCGGCGGTTTCGACCGCTCCATCGAGTTCCACGGCGAGGACACGAACCTGGGCCGCCGGCTGACCGAACGGCGCGGTCGCATCGACATTGCCGGCGACTGCTGGGTCTGGACCTCCGCCCGCCGGTACCGGGCGATGGGGAAGCGGCAGGTGTTCGGCCTGTACGTGCGGAACTTCTGGTCCGAGATCCTCCGCCACCGGCCGGCGGATCGGGGTCACGTGGACGTGAGGGCCTGACGCGTGCCTGGATACGAACCGTTCCTGCTCTGCGACTTCCACGTCCACACGCGCTGGAGCGACGGCCGGCTGTCGGTGCGCGAGGTCGTCGATCTCTACGGCCGGACGCGACGCTTCGACGTGATTGCCATCACGGACCACATCCTGATGGCGCGCGACCTGGTCGCGCGCGCCGGCCGTCTGGCCTCGCTCGGCTACAAGCAGTTCTCGGTGACCGCGGAGCGGTTCGACGCCTACCTGGCCGACATCGCCGCCGAGGCGAAGCGCGCCAGGAAGCTCTACGATCTGCTCGTGATCCCCGGCGCCGAGATCACGCAGAACCACCTGCGCAGCCGGAAGAACTCGCACATCGTCGCGCTCGACATCAAGGAGTGGATCAGCGCCGACCAGCCGGCCGAAACGATCCTGCGCGAGATTCGCCAGCAGGGCGGCCTGAGCATCGCGTGCCACCCGCACCACCGGACCACCAGACGGATCGAAATCAGCACGTGCTACCTGTGGGACCACCGGAAGCGGCTCGTCGATCTCGTCGACGTGTGGGAGGCCGCGAATCGCGACGATCTCTTCTCGGTGACGAGCCTCAAGCACTATCCGTACGTCGCCAACAGCGACTTCCACAAGGCGAAGCACCTCTATTCCTGGAAGACGCTGCTCAGGTGCGAGAAGAAGTGGGACGCCATCGCGCAGGCGCTCCGGTCGAACGTGGACGTCGCCCTGACGTTGTATCGCAACGGATCATGGGCGGCCTGACGATGCCTGGGCGCGGTGGCCCCGGGATGGTCTGACGGCCGGTCGGCGGCCGGTGGCCGGTGAGAAGCGATCGTGGCCGACGGCGCGATGCCGTCGCCTCCGCGATCGGCAGGCTTTTCGCCGGGCACCGGGCGCCGGCCGGCCCCCGCCGCCTGGTCTGCGGCCCTTCCTTGAGCGCGGGTTTCACATACGACCAATGGGAGTGACCGGCGCCATCACGCGGGTGCGTCGCGGATGATGGGCGGGCCACTCACTTCCGTCCGAGACGAAGACCGCCTGCGGATGGTAGGCTGGGTCAGGCAGCAGTTCCCAGATCGCGAGCCGCAGGCCGACCTCGTGCCGCCGCACCCGGCACGTCGGGCCGACCGTCTCGAGAATCCTGGCATGCGGTACGCCGGTCACCGGGTGGCACGCGACGTACACCGAGCACCCGCACTGCAGCGACAGGGTATAGGACATACACGGCGTGATACCACGTCCCGGTAACGTTTCCTCCACGTGCGGGTGACGCCTTTGTAAGAGCGCCTGCGGCTCCCCGCGCAAGGGCGGAGCCCGCGGCGCGGAAGGCGCCACCGCGTGGGGGGGCCTTTGTAAGAGCGCCTGCGGCTCGCCCCCCGCGCAAGGGCGGAGCCCGCGGCGCGGGAGGCGCCACCGCGTGGGGGTGGGGCCCCACGCCAAGTGGGATTGACGCCGTTCTTTCGCGAGGCTCGATCCATGAGACTGGATCGCTGGTCGGCAGGAGTTGCCCTGGCGGCCGTGGCGATGACCGCGGCGGCCATGCTGGGAGACGGCACGCCACAGACACTGCGTCCAGGCCCGATGGGCGGGGGCGTCACCCTGCTGCCGAACGGCTGGAAGATCGCGCCAGCCGGCCGCCACATCCAGGTGGGCGACCTGCCGCTCGCGATGATCGAGTCGCGCGACGGCCGGTACCTGCTGGTGTCGAACAACGGCTACGCGAAGCCGACCGTCGCTGTCGTTGACCTGAAGAACGAATACGTCACCGACGCCGTCGAGCTCGATCACGCGTGGCTCGGCCTGGCCTGGCATCCCGACGGGAAGCGGTTCTACGTGTCTGGCGCCGGGAACAACACGGTCCACGAGATGCGCTTCGAGAACGGCCATGTCGCCCGCGGCGTTGATTTCGTGCTCGGGCGGCCGATGGAGACGCCGGCCTGGATGCAGAACCAGCCGGCCCCGGTGCCGCAGAGCTTCATCGGCGGCGTTGCCGTCAGTCCCGACGGCCGGCGCCTGTACGCCGTGCACGTGCTCGGCAAGGCGGTGACGATGGCGGACCTGGCGAGCGGCCGGGTGGTCCGGACCATCGACCTGCCGGCCGAGCCGTACACGTGTCTGGTCTCGCCCGACGGCAAGACGCTCTTCGTGTCGCTGTGGGGCGGCAGCAAGGTGCTCCTGTTCGACGCCGCCACCCTCGATGTGGCCGGCGAGATTCCGGTGGGCGAGCATCCCAACGCGATGGCGCTGTCGAAGGACGGCGCGCGCCTGTTCGTCGCGTGCGCGAACACGAACGCGGTCTGGGCGGTGGACCTCGCGCGCAAGCTCCCGTCCGAGCAGGTGCGCGTATCGATGTTCCCCGACGCGCCGCCCGGGTCGACGCCCAACTCGGTTTCGCTCTCGCCCGACGGCGCGCGGCTCCTGGTGGCCAACGCCGACAACAACACGGTCGCCCTGGTGGACGTCTCGACGCCCGGACACAGCGAGGTGCAGGGCTTCATCCCGGTCGGGTGGTATCCGACCGGCGCGATGTTCAGCGGCGACGGGTCGCGGATCTTCGTCCTGAGCGGCAAGGGGCTGACCTCGACGCCGAACCCGCGGTTCAAGCCCCGCGACCTTCCGGGAGGTGACAACTGGTACATCGGCGGGCTGCTCACCGGCACCGTCTCCATCCTGCCGACGCCGGCCCCGGCGACCCTCCAGGCCCTCACGCGCACGGCGTATGCGCTCGGTCCCTACGCCGACGCGCACCGACTCGCGCCGGCCGACGCGCCCGTCGGGTCGCCGATTCCGCGCCGGGTCGGCGATCCGTCGCCGATCACGCACGTGTTCTACATCATCCGCGAGAACCGCACCTACGATCAGGTCCTCGGCGATCTTCCGCACGCCAACGGCGACCCGAACCTGTGCCTGTTCGGCGACCGGGTCACGCCGAACGCGCACGCGCTGGCCCGGGAGTTCGTGACCTTCGACAACTTCTACGTCGACGCCGAGGTCAGCTACGACGGGCACGCGTTCTCGACGGCTGCGTACGCCTCGGACGTCGTCGAGAAGTTCTGGCCGACCAACTACGCGCACCGGGGCGCCGCGTACCTGAGCGAGGGCGGCGGAGAGATGCGGAACCCCTACGGCAACCTGACGGCGCCCGAGCACGGCTACATCTGGGACGCGTGCGTTCGCGCCCACAAGGCCGTCCGCAGCTACGGGGAGTTCGTGTATCCGAACAAGGCGCACGAGAACGTCGCCCAGGTGCCGGGCCTCCAGGGCCGCATCGACCCCGACTATCCACCGTTCAACCTCGACGTGCCCGACCAGAAGCGCGCCGACGAGTGGCTGAAGGAGTTCTCCGAGCTTCAGCGGAAGAACCAGGTGCCGGCGCTGTCGGTCATCCGGCTGGGGAACGACCACACGGCTGGCACGCGCCCCGGCTCGCCCACGCCGCGCGCGATGGTCGCCGATAACGACCTCGCCCTCGGACGCATCGTCGAGGCGATCTCGGCGAGCCCCATCTGGAAGGAATCGGCGATCTTCGTCGTCGAAGACGACGCCCAGAACGGGCCCGATCATGTGGACGCGCACCGCTCGGTATTGCTGGAGATCAGTGGGTTCTCGCGCCGCCACGCGGTCGACAGCACGCTCTACACGACGTCGGGCGTTCTGCGGACGCTGGAGTTGATCCTGGGGCTGCCTCCGATGAGCCAGTACCGACGCCGCCGCCACGCCGATGTACGGCGCATTTCAGGCCACCCCCGTGCTGACCCCCTGGGCCCACCTCGACGCGCGAGTTCCGCTCGACGAGAAGAACGACTGGACGGCCTACGGCGCCAGGGCGTCGATGGCCATGGACCTGTCGCAGCCGGATCTGGCGCCGGATCGCGAGCTGAACGAGATTGTCTGGCGGTCGGTCAGAGGCGCGGCCTCGCCGATGCCGGCCCTCGTCCGAAGCGCCTGGGTGCGCCGAACGGCGGGCGACGACGACGACCGCTGACTGGGAGAGCCAGGCTTCGGCCCCGCGCGGCCTTGGTGGGGACGGCCATCAGGCCGTCCCCACGAAATCACTGCCGAATCGGGACGTTCATCGATCGAGCTCAGGCCGGTGCCACTTCTTTCACGCGCACGGCCGTGCCGGCCTTGATCTCGTCCGTGCCGCGCGCTGCAATGGCATCACCCGGCCGAAGGTCGCCAAATACTTCAGTGAGCGGGCCGGAAGCCAGTCCGGTCCTGACGTCGATCCATTCGGTCCTGCCGTCGCGGACCCGCACGACGAACGTACGGCTGGTGGTGCTCGCGATGCTGGCGTTCGGCACGAAGAGCGAAGGGGCCGGACGATGGATGGGCCACTGAATCTGGCAGAACGTGCCGGGCGTCAATTCGCCGCCCTTGTTCGCGACGTCGAGCTCCACGGGCATCGTCCGTGTCTTGATGTCGACATCGTGCGCGAGGCGGGCGATCGTGCCCGTGAACGTCCGCCCGGGATACGCGGCCACGCTGAAGGCTACTGTGGCGCCGACTGTGACGCCGGCGACGTACGCTTCGGGCACGGGCACGACGAGCCGGAGCCTGTCCCGTGTGATCACGCGGAGCATCGGCGCCGATCCCGCGGGCCCGCTGCTCGGCCCCACGAGGGCACCGGGATGGATATTGCGCTCGGTGACCAGGCCGTCGAACGGTGCCGTCACCCTCAGGTACCGCTCCATGTCCGTCACCGACTGCAGGGCCTGCCGCGCGGCGTCAGCCGTCTGTCCGGCCGCGGCGACCTCGTTCCGATCGGCTTCGACGGCCTTCTGAGCCAGCACCAGATCGTTGCCGGCGACGACGCCGGGCGTGGCGGAGGCGGCCTTGAGCCTGTCGTACGTGCTGGTGTCGGCGTCGGCCTTCGACTGCACGGCCGCGAGCTGCGCCTCGGCTGCCTGCAGCTTCGACTGTGCCTCGGCGCGCTGGGCGACGAGCTCGGGCGCCTCGAGCACGGCGATCAGCTGACCGCGCCTGACCCGCGAGCCGCGATCCACCCGAACGGCCTTCACGAAGCCGGTGACCCTTGGGTAGATCGCCACTTCTTCGTACGGATCGAGCTGTCCCGGCAGCGACAAGGTGACGTCCACCGGCCGCTGGACGACGCGGACGACGTCGATCGTCGGCGGAGCAGCGGCTGTGGCGCGTTCGTCGGGCTGAGCCGGCCGATTGCTGCCGCATGCCACGAGACCGGCGGACAAGAGCAGCCATCCGGCCCTTGGCAGCCACTCCCGTACCAGACGGCTCGGGATCTTCATCCCTTCATTCCTGCGCACGATAGGCACTTTCCGGATCGTCAGGATCCAATGACGCGGAGGTGACGGGCGCGGATTGCTGCACCAGCGAGTACACCGATGGCACCACGAACAGAGTGGCAAGCGTGGCGGCCGCCAATCCGCCGATGACGGCCCGTCCGAGCGGCGCGGCCGCGCCGGCGCCTTCTCCGATGGCGAGCGCCATCGGAATCATGCCGGCGATCATCGCCGCGCTGGTCATCAGCACCGGCCGCATCCGCGCCTGTGCCGCATGAATGGCCGGCGCCAGCGGAGAGCCACCGCGCCGCCGCGTCTGTTCCGCGAAGGTTACCAGCAAGATGGCGTTCGCCACGGCGATCCCGATCGCCATGATGGCGCCCATGAACGACTGCACGTTGATGGTCGTACGCGTCGCCGCCAGCATGAGCACGACGCCGGTGAGGACCGCCGGCACCGTGGAGATGACGACGAGGGCCAGTCGCAGCGACTGAAAGTTGGCCGCCAGCAGGAGGAAGATCACGATGATGGCGACCACGAGACCAACGGACACGTTGTCGAGCGTCTCGCGCATGGTGGCGATCTGACCGCGGACGCTCACGGTGGCGCCCCGCGGCGGCGTTCCGGCCCCCGCGATGGCGTCGTCGATTTGCCCGCCGATGCGGCCCAGGTCCGCGCCAGCGACATTGGCCGACAGGGTGATCATGCGCTGGCCGTTCATCCGATCGTACTCGCCGACGATTGTCCGGGCTTCGATGGTCGCGACGTCGCCGAGGAGCGGATGCGACGCCTGCGTGGCGGTGACCGGCACGACGGCGAGGTCGTTGAGGCTGGTCATCCGAGGTTGCGGCACTTCAACCTGCACCTGAAACGCAATCCCGGTGCGCGGGTCCGCCCAGTAGTTCGGCGCCACGAACCGGCTCGACGAGGTCGCGGTCACGAACGATCGGCCGATCTGATCGACGGTGACCCCGAGCTGACCGGCCATCTCCCGATCGACATTCACCTGGACGGCCGGATAGTCGAGCGCCTGCTCGACCTGGAGATCGCGAAGCGAGGGGATCTGCGCGAGTTCCTCGCGCACGTTGGCGGCAAACGCTCGCGTGGCGGCGAAGTCGGGCCCCATGACGGCCACCTCCACCGGCGTCGGTACGCCGAAGTTCAGAATCCGGCTGACGATGTCACCCGGCTCGAAGGAAAAGCGCACTTCAGGAAACTTCTTCGCGAAGCGCCGGCGGAGCGCTTCTTCGAACGCGGGAAGATCGATCCCGGCATCGGCCTTGAGCGCCACTTGCAGCACGCCCTCCTGCGGCCCGCCCGTCCACAGAAAGATCGTGTTGACCGGATAGGCGGACGGCTGGACCCCGACGTACCCGAGCGTGACGTCCACGTTTCCCGGGCCCGCTGCCGAGCTGATTTCAGCCAGCACGTCGGTGGCCAGCTGCTCGGTCCGCTCGAACATCGTGCCGGCCGGGGCGCGCATGCGCAACTGAAACTGGTGGACGCCGCCCGCCGGAAAGAGCTCGCGTCCGAGTCGGAGGCCGACGGCCGCGACGATCGTGACGGTCACGACGACGTAGGCGGCGACAAGGAGCCGGCGCCACGGCACCAGTGCCTCCAGCGTCCGCGTCAACCGGCGGCGCAGTCCATCGACCCAGTCTTCGTCGGCGGTTCCACCGCCTGGTGCACGCGCCTGTCCGCGGAGCCACCAGACAGACAGCACCGGTACCAGAGAGCTCGACAGCAGGAACGACGCCAGCATCGCGAACCCTACCGCCAGCGACAGCGGCACGAACAGGGACTGCGAGACGCCGGTCATGAAGAACGACGGGACGAAGACGGCGATGACCGAGAGCATGGCCAGCGAACGGGGCACCACGACCTCACGGCTCGCGTCGAGAACGCCACGTGCGAGCGGCGTGCCGCGCGCCAGGTGCGCGTGGATGTTTTCGATGGCGACCGTTCCCTCGTCGACAAGGATGCCGACGGCGAGCGCCAGCCCTCCGAGCGTCATGATGTTGATCGTCTGGCCGGAGGCCCACAGCGCCACCACGGCGGTGAGCAGAGCGAACGGAATCGTCACCACGACGATGGCCGAACTGCGCCAGTCGCGCAGGAACAGGAGCACCATCAGACCGGTCAGCAGCGCCCCGAGGGCCGCCTCGCGCAGGACCGACCGAAGAGCGTTCGACACGTTGCCCGACTGATCGAGCTCGTAGGAGACCTTGATGTCGTCGGGGACCAGCGACTGGAATCGGGGCAGGTTGGCCTTGACCTCGGAGACGACGGTCAGCGTCGACGCATCCGGCCGCTTGGTGACCGGAATGTACACGGCGCGCCGCCCGTTGGCGAGCGCATATGCGGATGGGATATCCGTGCTGTCGCTGACCGATGCGACGTCGCGGAGGAAGACGGTCGAGCCCGGGCCGGTGCGGATCGGCAGCTCGAGAAGGTCCTCGATGTTCGATACGACCGAGTTGATCGCGGTAATGCGCGTCTTGCCGTCGACATTGACGCTGCCCGAGGGGACGATGACGTTGCCGGCGCTGATCGCCCGGACCACCTCCTCCGGTGCCATGGCGTACGACCGCAGCCGGGTCGGATCGACCCGGACCACCATGGTCCGCTGGCTTCCGCCGAACGGTGGGGGGGCCGAGACGCCGGGCAGCGTGGCAAACTGCGGGCGAATCCGGTTGAGCGCCAGATCCTGAATCTCGCCCAGACTCCGCGTCTCGCTCGAGAAGACCAGGTATCCGACAGGCACGGTGCCCGCGTCGAAACGCATGATGAACGCGCCGACCGTGCCGGGTGGCATGAAGGCGCGCGCACGGTTCACGTACCCGACCACCTGCGCCATCGCCTGAGCCATGTCGGTCCCGGCGTGGAAGGTCAGCTTGAGCAACCCGGCGTTCTGAATCGATTTCGATTCGACGCTCTCGATTCCGTTGACGTAGAGGAAGTGGTACTCGAAGTAGTACGTGATGTACCCTTCCATCTGCGCCGGGCTCATCCCGCCGTACGGCTGTGCGACGTAAATGACCGGCAGGTTCAGATCGGGAAAGATGTCGATCCGCATGCGACTGACCGCGAACACGGCGGTGAGGGCGATCGCGATGACGGCCACGAGACTGGTGATCGGACGGCGAAGGGAGGCGTGAATAAGCCACATGGCACGGACCCCTACGGATGAGGCACGAGATTGAGAAACGGCATTAGGTCGCCTCGTGCGACAGCGGCGGCCAGGAGCGCGCGCCAGACGGCGACGCGGGCGAGCTGGTCCTGGACTTCCGCCTGCGCGAGCAGGCTCTGCGCATCTGCGACTTCGACGAGACTGGTCAGGCCGGCCTGATAGCGGGCGCGCGCCTGCAGCTCGCTTTGCCGCGCGGCCGCGAGCTCAACCGGCGTGCTCGCCGCGACGGCGCGGGTGGTCTGCACCAGGGCCTCCGCGGTCTGCTGTGCGCCGGTGACCGTGAGTAGCGCCTCGTCGTAGAGGGCCGCGCTCGCGCGAGTCGTCGCCGAGGCGGCAGCCTTGCGTGCGCGCAGCGTCGAGAAGTCGAAGACATTGGGAAACACGATCTGCACGCCGGCCGCCCAGTTCGTCCGGTCGAGACCCAGCCCGTCGACGCCGCCGTCGAGCCCACCGTTGGGATTGGCGCCACTGCCCCGGGCGAACACGCTGGACTCGACGAATACGCGCGGAAGATCGGTGTGCGCGAGGACGGCCTGCGTCGCGCGCGACCCATCGACGGCTGCCTGCCGCAACTGCGCGAGCGGATGCGCCGACGGCGTCGCCGCGGGAATGTCCGCCGACGGAACCTGCGCAAGCAATCGGTCGCCGACGACGGTCACGCCAGCCGTGGCCCCGAGCACCCGCGTCAGCGTGGTCTCGGCGACCGTCAGCGTCTGCTTGGCCTGAATCAGCCTGGTCCGGGTGGCCGCCCGCTCGGCCTCCGCGCGAGACTGGTCGGCGCCGGGGCGAAGCTGGTTCGTCACGAGCGCCTGCACCGCCTGGAGCAGGACCTCCCGTCGATCGAGATCGGCCTGCACGGCGGAGACGGCCCGCTGCGCCGCGATCACGTCCAGATAGGCGGACGCCACCGCGCTCTGGACGTCGAGCCGGGTCAGGCGCTCGCCGGCCCGCGCCTCCGTGAGTGCGACCTGCGCGCCGGCCACCTCGGCGTGCCGCAGGCCGAGGTCGAACGGTTCCCACGAGAACAGGGCGCCGGTCGCGCTGCTCCAGACGCTCTGTCCGGATGTCGAGGGCAGGACCGGCCCGGACATCGCGGGGACGACGGACTGCGGCAACACCTGGCCGAAGACGTTGTTGGCCGTCGCCCGATTGGACTGCCAGAGCGAGTCGAGGCGGGGAAGATAGGCGCCGCGGGCCACATCCACGCCCGCCACCGACGCATTCACCCGCTCGAGCGCCGCTCGAACCGTCGGGTAATGGTCTGTCGCGTATTGAATGGCCTCGTCCAGCGTCAGGGTCCGCGGCGGGGCGGTCTGTCCGGCAGGCTGCGCCTCGAGCGTCCACGGGCGCGAAAGGATGCACAGGAGGAGGAGCGCGGACAGGCGGGGTCGGGTCATCATCGGCCTCTGCGAGTTCCATATATCGCAAACAGTCTACGAAAGACGTAATACCGGCCCACTGGCGTCGTTGTCAACGACCCGCGCGGGACTTCCTGGACGGCCGAGCGGCCGGCGACGCGCGGCACACTTCGCCGTGGAGCTCCTCCAGGGCCGCGCGCACGCGTTCGAGGACGTCGTGGCCGCGGGCCGTCAGACGGTAGACGCGGGCGTGCTTGGGGTGGCGCGGCTCCGAGGCGTGCAGCCAGCCACGCGCTGCCATCCTCGCGAGGATCGGGTACAGCGTGCCGGGGGAAAGGCGGTAGCCGTGGTGGCTCAGCTCCTCGAGCATCCACTGACCGTAGACGCCGCGCCCGTCGGCGGCGTGATGCAGGATGTGAATCTTCCAGAAGGCGAGCAGGAATTCCCGTGCGACGGCATCGCGCATGGCGCGCATGTTAGCACACGACTTGAATCGTCAACGGTTTTCGACGATGAGAGGCGTGGCCATGGACGCGTCGACGGCGATGGACCGGAAGGAGGAACTCGAGGCACCGAGAATTTACGCCCTTGCATGCGCGACGACACACGGCAGTCATGCCGCGGGGCGATCCTCGGACAACCCTTCGAGGGCCCCCTATTCGCGACCTCCTCGATCGGATCCGGATGGAGTTCGTCGAAATGCCTGGCCTCTGTCTCACGGCGCGCCAGGCGCGGCGGCTGTGGAATCTCGATGCCGACACCTGCGACGGCGTGCTGGCGGCGCTGGTCCGCGAGCGCTTCCTGCATCGATCGGCCGACGGCGCGTTCCTGCGAACGGGCGCCGGCGGCCTCCAGCCACCGGGTGCACGGCCGGCGTCCACTTGCATCTAACGTCGCCTCCGGGGAGCGCTCGAGACCGCCTCGACTGATTTAACCGACTCGAAACACACGCGAGGTACCCCCGACACATCGTACCGGTAGTTTCAGCGCCAGAGGTTCCGGGCGCCACGGCCCGGACGAGGAGGCTTCCGTGCGACGTTTTCGATCGGTTTTGACAGGTGCGCTGGCGCTCGCCGCGAGCGGTCTCATATCCGCGGCGACGGCGTCGGCGCAGGTGACGCCGGCAGCGGGGTACACGCCGCCCGACGACACGCCGTCCATCAAGGTCGGCGTCACGCTCTTCTCCGACTACACCTATACGGCCGATCCGCAGAAGACGGATGCCGACGGCAACCTGTACCACCCGAGTGCGTTCGACGTCACGCGCACGTACATCAACGTCACCGGCAATGTCTCGCACGTGGTTTCGTTTCGGATCACTCCGGACGTCACGCGAATCAGCAGCGGCGATCTCGAGTTTCGCTTGAAGTACGGATTTGCGCAGGTGAACCTGGACGACTGGCTGACCAAGGGCTCGTGGGCGCGCTTCGGCCAGAACCAGACGCCGTACGTTGACTACGAGGAAGGGATCTACCGGTATCGCTTCCAGGGAACGACGTTCCCGGAGCGGGAAGGGTACCTGACGTCGTCGGACCTCGGTGCGTCCTTCCACTACAGCTTGCCGGGCAACTACGGCGAGGTCCATACCGGCATCTACAACGGCGAGGGATATCACGCCCCTGAGGCGAACAACCAGCCGTCGTTCCAGATCCGCGGCACCGTTCGGCCCTTCGCGCACGGTAGCGCCGTGGCTCGTGGCCTAAACGTCACCGGATTCTACGACGCCGACAACTATGTCAAGAACGGTGAAAAGACGCGCGGGATGGCCGAGGTGTACTACCAGCACAAGTACGTGCGCGCCGCCGTGACCTACCTCGATACGCACGATCAGAAGTCGGTGACCGCCATCGACGCGCACGGGCGCGGATGGTCAGTCTGGGTGACGCCTCTCTCCACCGTCGGCTGGGAAGCGCTGTTCCGCTACGACCACTTCACGCCGAACACCGATTTCGACAATCAGGTCCACAAGCGGACGATCCTCGGCGTGTCCTACTGGTTCCCGCACCAGGGAGGCGTGTCGGCGGCGCTTCTGGTCGATTACGACGATGCGAAGTTCGAGAACATTGCGCAGCAGGAGCAGAAGAAGATCGCCGTGCACGCGCTGATCAATTTTTAACGCGGTGGGACGGACGGCAGGCCGTCCGCCGCCGTGCTTGTCACGAGGAGGATTCCCTCAATGAAGCTCCAACTGTTCGCCGCACTCGGGTGCGCCGCCGCGCTGGGCGCGGGAGTGGCCGCCCAGACGATGCAGATCAACGGCGCGGGCGCCACGTTTCCCAATCCGATCTATACGAAGTGGTTCTCGGAGTACAACAAGCTCCACCCGAACGTCGCGATCAACTATCAGTCGATCGGATCGGGCGGCGGCATCCGGCAGATCACCAACCAGACCGTGTTCTTCGGGGCGAGCGACGGCCCGATGACCAACGACCAGCTGGCGGCGGCCCCCGGGCACATCATGCACTTCCCGACGGTCCTCGGCGGGGTAGTGCCCGTGTACAACATTCCGGCCGTTTCGGGCGAGCTGAAGTTCACGGGCCAGCTGCTGGCCGACATCTATCTCGGCAAGATCACCAAGTGGAACGACCCGGCCATCACGAAGCTGAATCCGGGCGTGAGCCTGCCGGGCAGCGAGATTACCGTCGTCCATCGGTCGGACGGCTCCGGGACCAACTACATCTGGTGCGACTATCTGGCGAAGGTCGTGCCGGAGTTCAAGAAGACCGTCGGCGTGGCGACGTCGGTGAAGTGGCCGGTCGGCGTGGGCGGCAAGGGCAACGAGGGCGTGGCGGGACTGGTCAGTCAGACGCCGGGCGCCATCGGCTACGTGGAGCTGATTTACGCCATCCAGAACCACATCAGCTTCGGCACCGTGCAGAACATGGCCGGCAAGTTCGTGCGTGCCTCGCTCGAAACCGTCACGGCCGCCGCGGCCGGGGCGGCGAACAACATGCCGGCAGACTTCCGCGTGTCGATCACGAACGCGCCGGGAGACAACACCTATCCCATCTCCTCGTTCACGTGGATGCTGTTCTACGAAAACCCGAAGGACAAGGCCGACGCCAAGGCGATGGTCGACTTCTTCAAGTGGGCGCTGACCGACGGCCAGAAGTTCTGCGACGACCTCGGCTACGCCCCGCTGCCGGAGAATGTGGTTAAGATGGAGATGGCCGCGCTCGAGAAGATCAAGGTATCGTAGCGCATCGACCTCATGGCGAAATCGCGGGATCTGACGCTCAGGGTGGGGGCCGGCGCGTTCGCGCTGGCCCTCGTGCTCATCGTCGCCGGCATCGGGTTCGAGCTCACCCGGCAGTCCTGGCTGTCGATCCAGCAGTTCGGCCTGGGGTTCTGGCGCGGCACCGACTGGAACCCGGTCTCGGGGGAGTTCGGGGCCCTGCCCTTCATCTGGGGCACCCTCTACTCGTCGATTCTCGCGCTGCTCATCGCGACGCCGATCGCGATCGGCATCGCGGTGTTCATCACCGAGCTCTGCCCCGGTCGCCTGCGGCAGCCGCTGGTCTTCCTGACCGAGCTGCTCGCGGCGATCCCGTCGATCGTCTACGGTCTGTGGGGCATCTTCGTGCTCGTGCCCTTCGTCCGCCTGA
Organism: uncultured Acidobacteriota bacterium; assembly: GCA_963840225.1. Classification (GTDB taxonomy): domain Bacteria; phylum Acidobacteriota; class Vicinamibacteria; order Vicinamibacterales; family CAVVIG01; genus JBLMXQ01. Next base: position 117,133 of record CAWIYH010000001.1, on the reverse strand, counting down.
TCGAGATCCATCTGCCGGACGCCCTCCGCGCGACGCCGCTCTTCAGCGGCCCCCCGCTCGGCGTCGGCATGCTCGCCGCCGGCATCATCCTCGCCGTCATGGTGGTGCCCTTCACCTCGTCGGTGGCGCGAGAGGTGCTGAAGTCGGTGCCGGTCACGCAGCGCGAGGCGGCGTACGCGCTCGGCGCCACGCGCTTCGAAGCCATCCGGGCGGCGCTCTTCTACGCGCGCACCGGCATCGTCGGCGCGATCATGCTCGGCTTCGGTCGCGCGCTCGGCGAGACGATGGCCGTCACGATGGTGATCGGCAACAACCCGCAGGTCTCGCTGTCGCTCCTCGCGCCCCAGTACACCATGGCCGCCGTCCTGGCCAACGAGTTCACGGAAGCGGCCGACGCGCTGTACCTGAACGCGCTCATCGAAATCGGCCTCGTGCTGTTCATCATCACGCTGATCGTCAACTCGCTGTCACGACTGCTCATCTGGAGCATGGCGCGCAGTGGCGGCCCGAGCAAGGCGGCGGCGTCGGCCGTCGCGGAGGCGGCCGCATGAGCGGCATCGCCCGCCGCAAGGTGCTCTCCGCGCTGTTTGTCTGGTTCTGCGCCGCGTCGGTCCTGCTGGCGCTCGTGCCGCTCGGCTTCGTCCTCTTCTACGTGGTGACGCAGGGCATCGGCTCGCTGAACGTCGCGTTCTTCACCCACATGCCGCGGCCGGTCGGCGAGCCCGGCGGCGGGATGGCGAACGCGATTATCGGCACACTGATCCTCACCGGCCTCGGCTCGGCGATGGCCATCCCGATCGGCATCATGAGCGGCGTCTACATGTCGGAGTACGCCGGCTCGCGCTTCGCCTCGCTCACGCGCTTCGCGGCCGACACACTGAACGGCGTGCCGTCGATCGTCATCGGCGTCTTCGCCTACGGCGTCGCCGTGCTGCCCTTCAAGGCGTTCAGCGCGGCGGCCGGCGGCGTCGCGCTGGGGATCATGATGATCCCGATCATCGCGCGCACGACCGAGGAGCTGCTGCTCCTGGTGCCGGGCACAATGCGCGAGGGGGCGCTCGCGCTCGGGGCGACGCGCACGCGCGCGATGTTCACGGTCATCCTGCCCGCGGCGCTGCCCGGCATCGTGACCGGCGTCGTCCTGGCGCTGGCGCGCATCGCCGGCGAAACCGCGCCGCTGCTCTTCACGTCGTTCAACAACCGGTTCTTCTCGACCTCGCTGACGCAGCCGATCTCGTCGCTCACCGTCCAGGTGTTCACCTACGCCATCTCGCCCTACGAAGACTGGCATCGCCAGGCCTGGGCGGGCGCCCTCGTCCTGGTGTCGATCGTGCTCATCTGCTCGCTGCTGGCGCGCCTCGCAACCCGCCGCCTCGAGCGCATGCACGCGCCCTAAAGCAGGGGCTGGAGGCTCGGGGCTGGGGGCTCGGGGCTGCGGGCTGGGAGCTTGGAGGTTCGGGGTCGAAGGTCGGGCCATCTGGGCCCCATCTCCCATCCCCCATCCCCCAGCCCCAGCCTCCAGCCTCCAGCCTCCAGCCTCATTTCATCACGCCCATGAACACCAGCAGCAGCTCGAGCACGAGGATCAGCACGATCGTCAGCTCGAGAAACTGGCCGCGCGACATCGACGACTGCTCGACCGCGAAGCGGTAGATGTCGTCGAGCGTCTTCAGCTTCTCCTGGACGTTGGCCTTCCAGCGCTCGAGGCCCAGGCGGTCGGCGATCAGCGTGAAGAGCCGCGCGGCGTAGATGTCGCCGATGAACTTGAGGGCGTTCTCGGTCCGGTCGGTCAGCTCGTTGACGTCGATGAACAGCGAGTGCACCTGCCGCGCCGCCGACGCGTAGCGGGCGCCGGTCCACGCTTCGTACCAGCGCGGGCGCTGGAGCCTCGCGTAGATCGTGGCGAGCCGCCCGTCGAGCAGGTCGTCGTAGTACCGGAACTCGAGGAGCTGGGAGTTGGCGAACTCCATGATCTCGAGCGCCGCCTGCGCGCCCTGCGCGGTGTCGTACACGAACGCCGCATTCCACGTGGGAACGACGAGATCGTCGGCCAGATAGGAGAGGCGGTGCTCGAGGACCTTCTGTCGCTCCTGCGCGCTCAGCCGCTGCCGCTCCCCGCGCAGCATGACGGCAATCGACTCGCCGCGCGCCTCGAGCAGCGCATCGGCGGTCAGCTTCCGGTCGAGCTCGTACACCGCGATGACGAGATAGTCCTCGCTGAGCAGGTCCTGCCGCAGCCCCGAGAGCGCCGGCCCGAGCCTCGCGGTCGCGGCCCGGCAGGCCTGCTCGGCCCGTTGCTCGAGTTCGGGGTTCTCGATGAGGGTCTGCGCGGCCGCGAGGAGGTCGTCCCACGACCCGGCGAACGGCCGCGTGAGCGCCAGCGAGATCACGCCGTAGTCGTACAAGCGCACGCGGACGCGGAAGCCGTCCAGGTCGGCGAGGCCGATCCGATCCCCGTCGAACGACACCGGCGGCTTGTCGTACTGCACGTAGGCGGGCGTCACCGGCTTCGGCGACAGGCGGGCGGCGATGGCCGGGCCGCCGATGAGGGCCGGCACCGCCTGCAGGTTCACGGTCTCGGCGACGTCGAAGAGATAGTAGGCGATGATCTCCCCGCTCGCGATCTCCGGAGGCGTCATCGCGGCTCGGGGGCAACCACCAGGATCTGGCCGTTCATCGCCGGCTGGTGCACCACGCAGGAGAAGTTGTACAGCCCCTCACGATGGAACGTGAAGACCCAGGACACCTTCTGCAGGGCGGGGAGCTGCTCCTTCATGAGCACCGCCCAGTGCGGGCCCATCAGCATGAAGTCGTGCTCGTCGTCGCCCTGGAGGTTCCAGAACTCGATGCGCGTCGGCTCGTCACGGTGGACGATCAACGTCGTCGGCGAGAAGGCATAGACCTCGCCGAACTTCCGGACCGTCTCCTTCGGACCGGTTTCCTTGATGGCGACCGCCTGGGTGAGGACGATGACGCGCGCCTCGGCCCGGCCGCCGCTCGTGACGGTGACGAGCTGCGCCGCGGCGCCGCTTGGCAGATAGGTCGCGGGGGACTGTGGGGCTGCGGTCGCGAGCGCGGCCAGCAGCGCGAACGCGCCGCTCATGAGGGGACCTCCGTTTCTGAGATGCTACCCCAAACCCCGAGCGGAGCGCGCCGCCGGCGACCCGACGGTTACATCGTCGTGACCTTCAGCCAGTTGAAGTTGCCCGTCAGGCCCGACGTCCCGGTCGCGTCCATCACGAGCCTGAAGACGTGCGAGCCTGCGTCCAGCGCGACGCCGGTCTTCGACACGGTCTGCCACGCCTGCCATCCGCCCGTGTCGGGCACGTGCAGGGTGCCGGTCACGTTCGTGCCGTCGACGTCGACGTGAAACGCGCCGCCGCCGCCGTGCGAGGCAACCCGCACGTTGAGGCGATAGGTGCCCGCCTGGGCGACCTTGGCCGTGTAGTTCAGCCACTCGCCCCTGACCGCCGTCTTGACCTTGTACCCGCCGCCCGTGTCGTCGGCAATCTGCAGGTCCACGTCATTGGACCGGTAGACGCCGCCGCTGTTGCCGCTGGTCGTGTCCCGGTAGGCCACGCCTTCACCGCCCTTGTCGTAGTTCTCGGCCTGGATGGTGCCAGGGAGCGTCACCGACAGATACGGCGTCGAGCCCGATGGAGGCGCGCTGCCGCCCTGGAGGCTGAGCCAGTTGATGTCCGCCGCGGTTCCACCCGATCCGTTGGCGTCAATCACCAGCCGCAGCACGTGCGTGCCGGACGGGAGGGACAGGCCGGTCTTGCTGATCGTCTTCCAGGTGCTCCAGCTCTTTGTGTCCGGCAGCGTCATGGCTCCCGTCGCGTTGGCGCCATCGACCTCCAGGTGCGCGGTGCCGCCAGGTCCCGACGACGCGACCCGCAGACCGAGCGTGTAGCTGCCGGCGGCCGCGATGCTCACCGTGTACTTCAGCCATTCGCCGGCCCGGACCGACTTCAGGTTGTAGCGGCCGCTCGAATCCGTGGTGGTCCGGATGTCGACGTCGTCGGAGCGATACGCGCCGCCGCTGTTGCCACTGGTCGTGTCGTGATAGGCGACGCGTTCGCCACCGGTGTCGTACTTCTCCGCCTGAATCGTCCCGGGAACGGCCGCCGGCTGGCCGCCGTAGGCGCCGCCGCCGCTCGGCGGCGGCATGGACCCGCGCGAGCCGCTCATCGCCGCGTTCATCTCGCCAAAATCGACGCCGAGATCCTTGCCGTCGGTTCCCAGGCGCGACCACGGGCTGCCGGGGTCGAGCCGGTAGTCGCCGCCCGGGGCGGACAGGAAATCGGCGAGCCATCCGGCAATCGAAGGGAATTCGTTGCCGGTCGGATACAACGTCGCCGACGCGCCCGCGAACGTGTTGCGCAGGACGATCGCGTCGGGGCAGTACGTGTTGAACGCGACCGTGCCCTGGCCGACCTTGTCGCCGTACACCCCATAGGTGTTGTTGCGGAGCAGGTTGTTCGTCAGGACGAACCCCGGAATCGAGCCCGCCGCGCCGTAGAACCCTATCGTCTTGGACCCGTCGTTGTCGACCGTGTTGTGATCGATCGTGATGTCAACGGGCGAGTTGCCCAACTGGGCAAATTTGCCGGGCGAGGGATTGCCCGATGTGCCGTACGCGGTGCTGACGTCGTAGAAGAGGTTATTGCGGATCGTGATGTTGCGCGTCCGCTGGCTCGTGTGCAGGTCGTCGTAGCCGGAGATGTTGAAGCCGGCGGCGACGTGCCGGACGATGTTGTTCTGGAACACGACGTCCTTCACCACGGCCCAGGGGTCCTGACCGAACTGGTTGCGGGGAGTGAGGACGATGGCGAATCCTTGCTGCCCCTGCGCCCAGTGGTTCTGGATCGTGTTGCCCTCGATGGTCACCCGCTGAGCGCTCTTGAGCTCGATCTCGTTCTTGACCGTCCACGACTGCGACCGCCACGCCATCGGCCGGCTGATCAGGTTGCGGCGAATCGTGATATCGCTCGGGATGAGATTCGGGATCGCCGGATTTCCGCCGAACATCAGGTTCTCGCCTGCGGCTTCCAGGTAGTTGTTTTCGATCAGATAGGGGCCCGGTCCGTTCCACCCGCCGATCGCCTGCGTGTCCTGGGTGACCTTCTTGAAGTCGGAGAAATAGGAGTTCACGATTTCGGTCTTGCCGCTGTTGAGGGCGACGCCACGCCGCTGGCCGAACGACGCGCCGCCATGGAGATAACAGCGGTCGATGATCACGTGGTGAGGCTGGCTCGAGGCCGATGTGGCCGAGTCGCTGCCGAGCTCGATCAGGTTGGCGGCGCTGTCCGACGCATTGGGCAGGAACTCCAGGAACATGAGGCGCCAGTAGTTCGCGCCCGGCTTGGTCCGGAGCGCCGCGCCGTTGCGCGTCGATCGGATCTTGGGCAGGAGCGGCGCATACGCGGGGCTCATACGCGTGCCCGACGGAGGCAATCTCGAATCGGGCGCCGCCGATCGAACCGTGATGTACGTCGTGCCGCTCTTCGCCGGCAGAACGAAGTTGCCGGTGAACACGGCTCCGGCCGCCAGGACGATGGTGTCGCCCGGCTTGGCGGCATTGAGAGCGGCTTGCAGGTTGCCGCCGGCCGCGACGGTCAGCGTGGCTGCGGCGCAGGGGAGCGCGGCAGTCATCAGACACACGGCCAGCCAGCACGAACGGTACAGAGGTGTCTCGCTAGGCACGGGGCCGCCCGTGGGCAAGGGGCAGGCCGTACGCAGAGCCGCGTCGTTTCTGGTGCAATATCGACGACATCGTTCCTTCGTGCGGTGGGTGCGTCCTGTTTGACAACTCAGCTGTGATGAATTTTTTGCCCGAGATGTCCGAAAGGGCTGGCTTTTCACGCCACGGCCCCGTTCGGAAAGACAACACGGCCGGATTGCCAGAGGGCGGACCCCAGGCTCCCATGATGGTCGCCCACGGGGCATCGGCGCTCGTCACGCTCGGTCTGCGGGGTATGTGTGGCCCACAGCAACGTCGTCGCGCGCGAGCGGCCGCGCCGAGGCGCGAGCTGAGGCCGGCTAGACGATCGTTCCCGGCGGCACGACTGCGTCCTTGGGGACGACGATGATGCCGTTGCGGATGAACCAGCCCTCGCCGTCGGCGTGCTCGACGCCGCCGCGGTTGACGAGGCGCGCGCCGTCGCCGATGCGCGCGTTCTTGTCCACGATGACGCGATCGAGCTCGACATCGCGCCCGATGCCGAGGCGCGGCGCGTTGCCGCGCGCGGGCGCCTCGTCCTCGGCTTCGTAGAAGTCGGCGCCGAGGAGCACCGAACGCCGGACTTGCGAGCCCGGCTGGATGCTGGTCCGGATGCCGACCACCGTCTCCTCGACGACGCACTGATCGAGGTGGCAGCCGTCGGCCACGATGGCCTGATGGAAGGAGCAGTCGCTGATCCGGGAGCCGGGCAGGAATCGCGGGTGCGTGTACACGGGCCGCCGCGGATCGTAGAAGCTGAACGGCGCATCGGGGCGCGTCAGCATGATGTTGGCGTCGTAGAAGGAGTCGACGGTGCCGACGTCGGCCCAGTAGCCGCGGAACAGGTACGGGTTGACCCGGTGGCGCGACAGGGCGGCCGGGATGATCTCGCGCCCGAAGTCGGTCGTCGTCTCGCGTTCGAGGATCTCCAGGAGCACGTCGCGCGAGAAGACGTAGATGCCCATCGAGGCGACGAACGGCTTGTCGGCGGTCGTGCCCGCGAGGGTGGCGCCCGCGGGGATGCTGTGCCCGATTTCCTCGAGTCGCGCGCGGCTCGGCTTCTCCTCGAACGCCAGGATCCGGCCGGCCTTGTCGAAGCGCAGGATGCCCATGGCCGACGCGTCGGCGACATTCACCGGCTGCGTGGCAATCGTGATGTCGGCCTTGTGATCCATGTGCGAGTCGACGAGCTCGCAGTAGTCCATCCGGTACAGGTGATCGCCCGCCAGAATGAGGTAGTAATCCGCGTCGTACCGCACGAAATGGCGCGCCGCCTGGCGCACGGCATCCGCCGTCCCCTGGAACCAGCTCGCGTTGTCGGGCGTCTGCTCGGCCGCCAGGATCTCCACGAACCCCTGGCTGAAGAGATCCATGCGGTAGGTCTGCGCGATGTGCCGGTTGAGCGACGCGGAATTGAACTGCGTCAGGACGAAGATGCGGCGGACGTCGGCGTGGAGGCAGTTGCTGACCGGGATGTCGATCAGCCGGTACTTGCCGCCGATCGGGACCGCGGGCTTGGAGCGCTGGTGGGTGAGCGGGAACAGCCGCGTCCCCTGGCCTCCGCCGAGGATGAGGGCGAGCACTTCGTTGTTCACGGGCATGGGAGAGGCAAATGCTACACCGGAGGGCGAAGCCCGTGTAACGGGCGTGTAAACCGGATCTGCTACAATCCCTCGGCTCGGGTCCATCCATTGAGCGCGTCAGGAGCGTCGTGTGGCGTTTTTCCGCCTGATTCCCCGGGAAGAGAAGTTCTACAGCGATTTCCTCGCGATGGCCGACGAACTGGTCACCGGATCGCGCCTCCTCGAGGAGATGCTGGGGGCGGAGCATCCCATCTGGGACAAGGCCGAAGAGATCAAGGAAGTCGAGCACCGGTGCGACTTCCTGACCCACGAGATCATTCAGCGTTTGAACCGCACCTTCGTCACCCCGATCGATCGCGAGGACATCCATGCGCTGGCGCGGTCGCTTGACGACGTCATGGATGCCATCGACGCCTCCGCCACGCTCGTCAGGCTGTACCGCCTGGACAGCGTGCGTCCGGGCGCGCGCGAGCTCGCGCAGATCATCTCCTCCTCCGCCCGCGAAATCCGCCTGGCGCTCCGCGCGCTCGAGGACGGCAAGGGCGTGAACGCCCACGCGGTGGAGATCAACCGGCTCGAGAACGAGGCCGACCGCGCGCACCAGCAGGCCGTCAGCCGCCTCTTCGACGACGAGCCGAACCCCCTCGTCGTGATGAAGTGGAAGGAAACACTCGATTTCCTGGAGGACGCCACGGACCGCTGCGAGGACGTCGCCAACGTCATCGAAGGCGTGATCGTCAAACACGGATAGTCGATGCTGCCGGTCGTCGCTCTGCTCATCGTCGTCGCCCTCGCCTTCGACTTTCTCAACGGCTTCCATGACGCGGCAAACTCGATCGCGACCGTCGTGTCGACGCGTGTCCTGTCGCCGGGCAAGGCGGTCATCTGGGCGGCGTTCTTCAACTTCGTGGCCGCCTTCGGGTTCGGCACCGCCGTGGCGACGACGATCGGCAAGGGGATGATCGACGTCAACGTCGTCACCTTCGGCGTGGTATTCGCCGGCCTGGCGGGCGCCATCGTCTGGGATCTCGTCACGTGGTTCTTCGGGCTGCCGACGAGCTCGTCGCACGCGCTCATGGGCGGGTACGCCGGGGCGGCCGTCGCGCGCGCGGGCTGGAGCGTCGTCATCGCGGCCGGCTGGACCAAGACGATCGTCTTCATCGTGCTGTCGCCGCTCATCGGCATGCTCGCGGGGCTCGCCCTGATGACGAGCATCCTCTGGATCTGCCGCCGCACGCCGCCGCGGCGGGTCGACCACTGGTTCCGCCGTCTCCAGCTGCTGTCGGCCGGCGCCTTCAGCCTGAGCCACGGCGCCAACGACGCGCAGAAGACGATGGGCATCGTCGCCGGTCTGCTGCTGGCGGCCGGCTACATCAAGACGTTCTACATCCCGATCTGGGTCGTTCTGATGGCGCACGCGGCCATTGCGCTCGGGACGCTCGCCGGCGGGTGGCGCATCATCCACACGATGGGCACGAAGATCACCAAGCTGCAGGCGGTGGGCGGGTTCGCGGCCGAAACCGGCGCCGCGATCGCGGTCTTCACGGCCACCTACCTGGGCGTCGGCGTGAGCACGACACACGCGATCACGGGCTCGATCGTCGGCGTCGGGTCGACCCGGCGGCTGTCCGCCGTGCGCTGGGGCGTGGCCGGCCAGATCGTCTGGGCCTGGATCCTGACCATTCCCGCGACCTTCGCCGTGAGCGCCGCATCCTACTACCTGCTGAGGCTCGCGGGCGCCAGGTAGCAGCAGCCTGAGCATGGCCGCCTGACGGCGGCTCGCGACGAAACGGGATCGAGCCGCTCCCCGTTGACGCGGGCCGCATGTCTCGAAGCTCGTGGAAATCGCTGCCATTCTGGACCGGTTGGCGCGAGAATAGGCTTCTGTCATTTTCTGGAGGAGCCAGGTGAACCTCCACTCCATCTCATCACCGGACGGCACCACGCGATCATGGGAACTTCAGCTCGAACTCCAGGCGCCGCACGCCAACGTGACGGTGCTGATGTGGGCGATCTTCGCCGACGATCCGCGGCCGCGGTTCCGTGGTGACGTGGCGCGGTTCTCGGCCTCGACGCCGGGCGGCCCTCGCGTCGTTCCCCTGGCCGCAATGTGGGATCGGTTGTTCAGCGCGATCCCCGGCAATCAGATCCATCTCCTCACCGCCGCGCCGAACGTGGCGCACCTGATCAAGTCGGACGGCGACGGCGGCCGGAAGTGGATCGTCACGCGAGCCGTTCATCGCCGCGAGGAATCCATCTGCTGGTGTCTGCCCTTCGACGCGATCCCGGGCCATCAGGGAATTGTGGTGCTCGACGACACCAACCTCGAGAGCCTCGCGCGGCTGAGCGATCTCCGCAGGCGCAACTAGGGGCGGGCGCGGAGGTCCATCGAGGATGACCAGCGCCCAGGCCGCGCTCCACGAACGTTCGCTTCGCGACCCGGAGGGCTTCTGGGGCGCGGCCGCCGAGGGCATCCACTGGGATCGCCGCTGGACGCGCGTCCTCGACGCCACCAATCCGCCCTTCTACCGGTGGTTTCCCGACGGCATCCTGAACACCTGTTACAACGCGCTCGATCTTCACATCGAACGGGGCCGCGGCAAGCAGGTCGCGCTCGTCTACGACAGCCCGGTCACCGGCACCATTCGACGGTTCACCTACGCCGAGCTGCGCGACCTGGTGGCCGCCTTCGCCGGTGCGCTCGTTCTCCTCGGCGTCGGCCGGGGCGATCGCGTCGTCATCTACATGCCGCTCGTGCCCGAGACAGTGGTGGCGATGCTCGCCTGCGCGCGCATCGGCGCCGTCCACTCGGTGGTCTTCGGCGGCTTCGCGCCCAACGAGCTCGCCAAGCGGATCGACGATGCGCGTCCGCGGTTGATCCTGTCGGCGTCGTGCGGGATCGAAGCGGGCCGCGTCGTGCCGTACAAACCGCTGCTCGACGCCGCGATCGCCGCCGCCCGCCACAGGCCGGAGCGCTGCGTCATCCTGCAGCGGCCCCAGTGCCAGGCGCCGCTCATCGCCGGTCGCGATCTCGACTGGCACGACGCGACCGCCGGCGCCGCGCCGGTCGACTGCGTGCCGCTTTCGGCCACCGATCCGCTGTACGTCCTCTACACCTCCGGCACGACCGGCGTCCCCAAGGGGGTCGTGCGCGATCAGGGCGGCCATGCCGTCGCGCTGCGATGGAGCATGGAGGCGATCTACGGCATCGGCAGCGGGGAAGTGATGTGGGCGGCCTCGGATCTCGGCTGGCAGGTCGGCCACTCCTACACCGTGTACGGTCCGCTCCTCAAGGGTGCGACGACGGTCCTCTACGAAGGGAAGCCGGTCGGCACCCCCGACGCCGGCGCCTTCTGGCGCGTGTGCGAGCAGCACGGCGTCAACGTCCTGTTCACGGCGCCAACCACCTTCCGCGCCATCAAGCGCGAGGACCCGGAGGGGCGGCTCGTCCCGACGTACGACCTGTCGCGGCTGCGCACCCTGTTTCTCGCCGGCGAGCGCTGCGACCCGGACACGCTGCTCTGGGCCCAAGCGCGGCTCGGCGTGCCGGTGGTGGATCACTGGTGGCAGACCGAGACCGGCTGGCCGGTCGCGGCGAACTGCGTCGGTCTCGGCATGCTGCCGATCAAGCCGGGCTCGCCGACCCGTCCGGTTCCCGGCTACGACGTCCGCGTGCTGGACGACGACGGCCGGCCCCTCGGCGCGGGTGTCGTGGGAAACGTGGTGATCCGCCTGCCGCTGCCGCCCGGATGCCTGCCGACGCTGTGGAACAACGACAACGGCTTCCGCGCGGCGTACCTGACGCAGTTCCCCGGCTGGTACGCGACGAGCGACGCGGGCTACGTCGACGAGGACGGCTACCTGTTCATCATGGGGCGGACCGACGACATCATCAACGTGGCCGGCCACCGGCTGTCGACCGGCGGCATGGAGGAGGTCCTCGCCGCGCATCCCGACGTCGCCGAGTGCGCGGTGGTGGCCGCGCCCGACGAGCTGAAGGGCGAGGTGCCGGTCGGCTTCGTCGTCCTGAAGTCCGGCGTCGCGCGCCCGGTGGAGGACATCGTGCCCGAACTCGTGCAGCGGGTCCGCGACACGATCGGGCCCTTCGCCTGTTTCCGCAGCGCCGCGGTGATCGCCCGCCTGCCGAAGACGCGGTCCGGCAAGATCCTCCGCGGCTCCATCAAGAAGATCGCCGGCGGCGCGGTATTCGCGACACCCGCCACGATCGACGATCCGGCGATCCTCGACGAGATTCGCGAAGCGCTCAGGGCCCTCGGCTACCCGAAGGAGCCGACCGAGGTGAGCGGGGGCCGATGATCCGCGAGTGCGACGCGAAGGACCACGACGAGATCCGCGAGGTCATCAACGACGCCGCCGCGGCGTATCGAGGCGTCGTTCCGGCCGACTGCTGCCACGATCCATACATGTCGCGCGACGAGCTGGCGCGCGAGATCGAGGCGGGCGTCGCCTTCTTCGTCGACAACGACGAGGCGGGGCTGGCGGCCGTCATGGGCCTGCAGCTCGTGGGCGACGTGGCGCTGATCCGCCACGCGTACACGCGCACCGCCTGCCAGGGGCAGGGCAGGGGACGGTCGCTTCTCGGGCACCTCCGTCGCCGGACCGCGTGTCCGATTCTCGTGGGCACGTGGAAGGCGGCGGCCGGCGCCGTCCGGTTCTACGAGCGCCACGGGTTCCGCCGGATCCCCGACGCCGAGACGCCGGGGGTGCTGCGCCGCTACTGGACCGTCCCCGAACGGCAGATTGCCGAGTCCATCGTCCTGGCCGACGACCGCTGGTGGGCCGCCCGCGCCGGATTGCCGATCCGCACGCGGCGTCTGGACCTCGTCGCGGCCTCGGCCGACCTGCTGCAGGCCGAGCTCGATGGCCCGCCCTCGCTCGGCGCCTCGCTCCGCTGCCAGGTGCCGGCCACGTGGCCACCCGACCTGTACGACGAGCAGGCGACCCGGTACTCGCTGCGGGCGGTCGAGGCGGATCCGGCCAACGTCGCCTGGAACATGTATTACGTGGTGCGCCGGCCGACACACGGGATCGGCGTGCTCGTCGGCGTCGGCGGATTCAAGGGCCCGCCGGACGAGAACGGCGCCGTCGAGATCGGGTACGGGATCGTCGCCGACCACCGGCGCCAGGGGTACGCCACGGAAGCCGCGGAGGGCTGGGTGCAGTTCGCATTCGCGCGGCCGCAGGTGACGAAGGTCGTGGCTCATACGCTCGCGACGCTGATCCCCTCGATCGGAGTGCTGACGAAGCTCGGGTTCCGCTACGTCGGCGTCGGGTCCGATCCGGATGTCCCGCCGGGCGAGACGGTGGTGCGCTACGAGCTCACGCGATGACGCTTGACGAATCGGCCGCGCATCGCGCCGCGCCATCTCTTCGATTCATCTCCGCGGCAGCGCAATCGTGAATCGCGCGCCGCCTTCGGGCCGGTTCTCCGCCCACGCCTCGCCGCCGTGCAGCGTCACGAGGTGCTTGACGATGGCCAGCCCGAGCCCGGTGCCGCCCGGATCCCGCGCGCGCGACTTGTCCACGCGGTAGAAGCGCTCGAAGACACGTGACAGATCCGCGTCGGGGATGCCCGGTCCCTCGTCCGAGACGACCAGCAGCGTTCGTCCTCCCTCGACCCGCGACTCGATGCCGATGATCGTCCGCTCGGGCGCGTAGGTCGCGGCGTTGCCGAGCAGGTTGCGGAGCGCGTCGTGCAGCTTGGCGAGATCGCCGATGATGGCCTCCGAGCCGGGACCGATCTGCACCTGCACGCGCTGTTCGCGCGCGTCGAGCGTCGGCTGGAGGTCGCCGACGACAGACTGGATGAGGCCGCGCGTGTCGCACGGCGAGAGGTCGAGCGTCTCCTGGCCGGCCTCGAGCCGCGCCAGCCGCAGCAGGTCCTTGACGAGCCGCTCCATCCTGAGCGTGTGGCGCATGATGACGTCGAGGAACTGCCGCGTCTCCTCGGGCGTGGCGTCGCCCTCGGCGAGCGCCTCGACGTAGCCGTGGATCGCGGTCAGCGGTGTCCGCAGCTCGTGCGACACGTTGGCGACGAAGTCCCGCCGGATCTGGTCGGCGCGCCGCAGCTCCGTGATGTCGTGCAGCACCAGGACGGCGCCGTGGGCGCCGCTGGCGGTCGCGCCGGCGGCGCGCGCCATGATCGTGCGCGACGGATCGCGCGGGGGCGTGAGCTGCAGGGCCTCTGGCGACCGGCCGGCCAGCGCGGCGCCGAGCAGCTCAGCGATGGCCGGATGCCGCACGGCCTCCAGGTAGTGCCGGCCGAGCACCCGCTCGTCGAGCCGCAGCATCCGCTGCGCGGCGTCGTTGGCCAGCTGCAGCCGCCCCTGCGGATCGACGACGATGACGCCTTCGACCATGCCGGCGAGGATGGCCTCCATGCGCGCCCGATCGCGCGCGAGCTCGGCCAGCCGCCGCGCCAGCTCCTGCACCGAGTCGTCGAGCGTCCGGGCGAGCGTCCCGAGCTCGTCGTCGCCGAAGTGGAGGCGCGCCGGCGTCAGATCGCCGGTGCGGTAGCGGCGCGCGACGTCGGCGATGGCCCCGACCCGCCGGCCGATCTGCCCCGAGAAGTACCACGCCAGGCCCGCGGCGCCCCCCAGCGCGAGCGCCAGCGCCACCAGCGTCACGTCGACCACCGTCTGCAGCTCCTGCCGCACGCCGCTGAGCGGCAGCGCCACGCGGACGAAGCCGACCGCCGGATGCCGCACGGGCACGGCGACGTACAGCATGTCGATGCCGATGGTCGCGCTGTGTCGCCGCGATTCGCCGAGTCCGCCCTCGCGGGCCTCGACCACCTCGGGCCGCGTGCCATGGTTCTCCATGCCGGCGATGCCGCGCGGCGTCTCGAACGAGTCGCCCACCACCACGCCGTCCCGCCCGATGAACGTCACGCGCGCGCCCAGGATGGCGCCGATGCGGTCCGCCTCGCCGTCGAGCTCGGGGACCGTCGCCAGCGGCACGCTCCGCGCCAGCAGCTCGGCACTCAGCCGCGCGTCGGCGACGAGCCTCTCGCGGATGCGTTCGTCGGTCCGCTGGCGCATCGAGCGCGCGAACAGGAGGCCGGCGACGGCGAGGGCAATGACGGCGGCTGCGAGCGCGGCGAGGAAGAGCCTGGTCCGGAAGGTCATGATGTCGGCGGCGGATCCACCAGCTTGTAGCCGAACTGCTTCACGGTCACCAGCGCGTCGGTCAGGAGCGGCAGTTTTTCCCGCAGGCGCCGCACGTGCACGTCCACGGTGCGCGTGCCGCCCGTGTAGCGATAGCCCCAGACGTCGGTCAGGAGCAGATCGCGGGAGAGGACGCGGCCGCGGTGCTGCAGCAGGTACTCGAGCAGCAGGAACTCCTTGGCTGTGAGGGTTACCTCCTCGCCGGCCGAGGACACGATGTGGCGATCGGGATCGATCGCGATCGACCCGTAGGTCAGCGGCACGGAGGGAACCTGCGGCGGCCGTGCGGCGCGACGCAGGAGCGCCCGCACGCGCGCCACGAGCTCGTTCGGGCTGAACGGCTTGGCCAGGTAGTCGTCGGCGCCCATCTCGAGTCCGAGGATCCGGTCCGCCTCCTCGCCGCGCGCCGTCAGCATGATGATCGGAAGCCCGGCCGTGCGATCCGACGCCCGGACGGCGCGGCAGACCTCGAGGCCGTCCATGTGGGGCAGCATCAGGTCGAGCACCAGCAGGTCGGGCGGCCCGGTCTGGATCGCCGTCAGCGCCAGGCGCCCCGACGTGACGACTTCGGCCGTGAATCCGGCCCTCTCGAGATATCGCCCGACGAGGTCGGCGATGTCGGGGTCGTCCTCGACGACGAGGACCCGTTTGCGCATGTGCCGTCATTTTAACGAAACCCGCCTATAATTCCCGGCGTCCAATGACGTGCATGCGACGGCTCGCCGTTCTTCTGTTCACGCTCGCCGCCGCGGTACCGTCGGCGCAGACCACCGGGCCCACCAAGGCGGAGATCGACGCCCTCGGCCCCCAGGTCGGCCAGCCGGCACCCGGCTTCACGCTGCCGGACCAGCACGGCACCCCCCGCTCGCTCAAGTCGATGCTCGGCCCCAAGGGCGCCATGCTCGTGTTCTTCCGGTCCGCCGACTGGTGACCGTACTGCAAGACGCAGCTCGTGGAGCTGCAAGGCCAGGTGAAGACCCTTGCGGGGCGCGGCCTCGGGCTCGTGGCGGTCAGCTACGACCCGCCTGAGACGCTCGCCGACTTCGCGGCCCGTCGCGGCATCACGTTCCCGATGCTGTCGGATTGGGGCTCGAGCGTCATCCGGCGGTACGATCTGCTCAACCGGTCCGTGCCGGAGGACTCGCCGCAGCACGGCATCCCCTATCCGGGCACTTTCATGCTCGATGCCCGGGGCATCGTCACGGCGCGGTTCTTCGAGGCCGCCTACCAGGAGCGCAACACCGTGTCGAGCATCCTGGTGCGCACCGGGAGCGCCGGCGGCTCGGTGCTGGCGACGCAGGCGTCGACGGCCCACCTGGACCTCGCCGCCTCGGCCAGCGACCGCGTCGTGGCGCCAGGCACCCGCTTCTCCCTGGTCCTGGACGTGACGCCGAAGGCGAAGATCCACGTCTACGCGCCCGGAGCCGCCGACTACCAGCCGATCGCCCTCCGGATCGACCCGCAGCCGGACCTCATCGTGCACCCGCTGCAGTACCCGAAGTCGGAGCTGCTGTTCTTCGCGCCGCTCAAGGAAACGGTGCCGGTGTACGAGAAGCCGTTCCGGCTCGTGCAGGACGTGACGCTGGCGGCGTCGCCCGAGGCGCAGCGGCGTCTGAAGGACGTCAAGACGCTGACGATCACCGGGACGGTCGACTATCAGGCATGCGACGACAAGGTCTGCTTCATCCCGGCGAAGGTGCCGGTCAGCTGGACGCTCGACGTGAGGGAACTGGACCGGGAACGGGTGAAGAAGAAGTAAGCCTCACCACATCAGGCGATGGACGAGCGGGACGCCCCAGGCGACGCCGAGGCCGGCCGACAGCAGCCCGACCGCCATCGACACCGTCCGGACCGTCCGCGTCTGCCCGCCGAGGCGCGCCAGCGGCCAGCCGAGGAGGCCGCTGAGCGCCGCCATGCCGAGCGACGACCCGAGTCCGAACAGCGCCATGTAGGCGATCCGCGTCAGCGTCGTCGGCAGCGTCGCGAGGACCAGCGCGGTGAGCGCGCCGCTGCCGGCCAGACCGTGCACGATGCCGACCAGGAGCGGCCGCCGCGCCAGCGTCAGCGTGCCGATGTGGACGTGGCGGGGCGCGCCCGCGTGCCGGTGCACGACGCCGTCGTGCCTGTGGACGGCCGCCGGCCCCTGCGGCCCCTCGCGCATCGCGCGCAGGATGGCGCGCACGCCGAGGCCGATGAGCATCATCGCCACGAACAGCTCGAAGAGATCGGCGACCCGCGGCGACAGCGTCGCCTGCAGCGCCACGAGCGCCGCGCCGACGACGACCAGCGCGAGCGTGTGGCCGAGGCCCCACGAGAGCCCGAGCAGCGCCGCCCGTGACGGGCTCCGGTGCTCGCTCACGAGCGTCGAGACCGCGGCGAGGTGATCGGGCTCGAGCGCGTGGCGCATGCCGAACAGCGCGCCCAGCGCGGATCCGGTGGCGACTTCGACCAGTGGCATGGTAGCGACCGAGCGATTATATCGTGACCCTTCTGGCGATCGCCATCGGAGGCGCGCTCGGATCACGCTCGAGCAGCCGGAGGTGCTCGTCTACGTCCGGGGAAACGAGGCCGGCGCACCCTACGCCTCGCGCACGCCGGGACTGGCGGCGAGGAAGTAGCCGGCGACCACGACGAGGAGCGCTCCGTTGATGCCGATGACCATCGGGGCGCCGAGGAACGTGGCGACGTAGCCGCTCACGAGGCTGCCGAGCGGCATGCCGCCGCGGAACGCCACCATGTAGATGCTCATCACGCGGCCGCGCATCTCGTTCGGCGCGAGCAGCTGGATGAGCGACGTCACCGTCGAGAACACCACCATCAGCGCCGCGCCCGTCAGGAACAGCAGGATGTCGCTGAGCCACAGCGCCCGCGACGTCGCGAAGGCGATGATGAACACGCCGTAGACCGCCTGCACCAGCAGCGCCGTCAGCCCCATCCGCTTGAACTTGCCGAGCCAGGCGACGACGAGCGCGCCGACCACCGAGCCGGCGCCCGAGAAGGCGAGCAGATGGCTGTACGTGCTGGCGCCCTCGTGGAACACCCGCTGCGCGAAGATCGGCAGGAAGGTCAGCACGGCGAAGCCGAGGAAAGTGGTCGTCGCCGCGAGCACGATGAGCGAGACGAGGCTGCCGTGATCGCGGACGTAGGAGAGCCCGATCCTCATCTCCTCGCCCATCCGGCGCGTCAGGGCGGGCGGAATGTGCTTCACCCGCAGCGACATCAGCGCCCAGATCACCACGAGGAAGGAGAGCGCGTTCAGCAGGAAGCACGCTGCCATCGCGCGCTCGTCGCTGAAGCCCCACGTCCCGAGCGTCGACACCGTCACGCCGAACAGCAGCGGCCCGAGGACGCGCGCCACGTTGAACTGGATGGAGTTCAGCGCCACGGCGTTCGGCAGGTCCTTCTTCTCCACGAGCGACGGGATGAGCGACTGGTACGCCGGGCCGCCGAAGGACTGCGCGAGCCCGGTGATGAACGACAGCGTCAGGATGTGCCAGATGCGGACGTCGCCCAGGAATACGAGCAGGGCGAGCGTCGTCGCCGTGGACATCTGGATGTACTGCGAGGCCAGCAGCGTCCGCCGGCGATCGTAGCGGTCCGCGAGCACGCCGCCGATGAGCGTGAACAGCATGATCGGCAGCTGCTGCAGGAAGGCGTCGAGGCCGAGGAAGAACGCCGACCCGGTCAGCGACAGCACCATCCAGTTCTGCGCCGTGATCTGCACCCAGGTGCCCACGCTCGAGGTGCAGGCGCCGAACCACTGGACGCGGAAATCGCGGTAGGTGAACGCGGCGAGCGTGCGGCGCATCGCCCGCGCGCCGGCCGAGCTGTGCGGCGGAGGCGGAACTTCGGGCGGAGCCGTTTCAGTGGCCGCGGACGCGGGCGTGGGGGACGGTGCGTGAGCGGTTTCGGCCAAGAGGGTCTCGCTAACTCCTCGCTGGGACGCAGGTTACGCGGCCGGTATCTTACCTCACTCTGTCCGCTTGATCGGGCCGCGGGGGTGCGCTATAGTGTCGCAGGGCGAATAAAAAGCGAAGATTGCCATGGCTCTTGCCCGCGCCGACCTCGAATCGCTGCTCCGTGACCGGCACCTGGATCGGACCCTGACCACTGCGCTCGCTCCCCTGGATCCGCACGACGAGCGGGCCGTCGCGCCCACCGGGCTCTCCCTCTTCGACGCGCGTATGGGCGGCGGGTTTCCGCGCGGCGAACTGTCGGAGCTTGTCGGCGTCCGATCGGCCGGCCGGACCAGCGTGCTGCTGCAGACGCTGGCGGCCGCGACCCGGCGGGGCGAGCTCGTGGCGCTCGTCGATGCCTTGGATTGGTTCGACGTCGAGTCGGCCCGGGCGGCCGGCGTCGATTTCGCCCGCGTGCTGTGGGTTCGCGGCTTCGTGTCGGCGCACCCGGGGCTCTGCCGCGATTCCAACCAGCGGGCGCTCGAGCAGGCCATCCGGGCCCTGGCGCTCGCCCTGCAGGCCGGGACGTTCGGCATCGTCGCGCTCGACGTGGCCGACGCCCCGGCCGACGCGCTGCGGCGGCTGCCGTTCACGACGTGGCTGCGCCTGCAGCGGATGGTCGAGGGCAGCGAGACGGCGTGCGTGCTGGTCGGCGCCGAGGCCATGGCCCGGAGCTCGGCGGGGCTCACGGTCAGGCTGGAAGAGGTTCGCGACGCGGCAGGTGAGATAGGGGAACGGCTGGGCGTGCACGCAGGCGTCGCGAGGCGTCTGGTAGCGCGTGTCGTCCGTGCGCGCCTGCGGCAGACGACCGACGAACGCGTGGCGCTCGGCGCGATGCTGCCTGAATACCTCGAGGTCCATGCACGCCGCTCTGCTCGCGCCTGACGCCGCCGGAGCAGCCGCGCTCGTCGGCCTCGCCCGCGACTTCTCGCCGCGGTACGAATGGCACGGCCGCACCGCGATCGTGCTCGACGTCGGCGGGCTCGGGCGGCTGTTCGGGGAGCCGCGCGCCATCGGCAACGCGCTGATGGCCGAAGCGTCGCGGCGCGGCGTCCGTCTGCACGTCGCGCTCGCGCGTACGTGGACCGCCGCCCTCGTCCTCGTGCACGGCCGGCCCGGCCTCACGGTGGTGCTGCCGGGCGGGGAGGCCGCGGCGCTGGCACCGCTGAAGATCGACGTGCTCGAGGCCGTTGCGTCTCGCCTGACAGGCGAGGCCGAGAGTCTATGCTCGAGGCCGCGCGACACGGATCACGGCCAGGCGCGTGGGGGTGGGGCCCCACGCGCAATAAAGAGTGCTGGCCGAGCGCTCGAATTGCTCCCGCTGTCGACCTTTGCCCACTGGGGGCTTCGCACGCTCGGCGAGCTGGCGGCCCTGCCTGACGCCGCGTTGGTCGCGCGTCTCGGCCGGCCTGCACGCGTGTGGCAGACCCTGGCGCGGGGCGAGGACGTGCGGCCGATCGTGCCCGCGCTCGACGAGGAGCGGTTCGAGGCGTCGATGGAGCTGGAGTGGCCGATCGAGGGGCAGGAGCCGCTGTCGTTCGTGCTGACGCGGCTGCTCGAGCCGTTGTCGACGCGACTCGAGCGGCGCGACCGCGGCGCCGCGGTGCTGCACGTCCGTCTGCAGCTCGTGACACGCGCGGCGGGTGCCGCGCGCGAGGTGCACGCCCGCCGCCTGGAGCTGCCGTCGCCGATTCGTGACGTGCGCACGCTGCGCACCCTGGCGCTGCTGGATCTCGAGTCGCATCCGCCGGAGGCGGCCGTCCACGCCGTCACCGTGTTCATCGAGCCGACGCCCGCCCGCGTGCTGCAGCATACGCTGTTCACGCGCGCGCAGCCGCAGCCCGAGCGGATGGCGACGCTCGTGGCGCGACTCAACGCGCTGATGGGACAGGATCGCGTCGGCACGCCTGTCGCGGTCGATTCGTTCCGCCCCGGTGTTTTTGCGATGGCGCCCTTCACGCCACCCTCAGCCCCGAGCCCTGAACCCTCAGCCCTTCTTTCGAGCCTCGAGCCTCCAGCCTCCAGCCTCCAGCCTCTCGCCTCGAGCCTCCAGCCTCTCGCCTCCGCTCTGCGCCGCTGTCGCCCACCGGTCGCCGCACGCATCGTCGTGAACGGCGGGCGGCCGGTGCACGTGTCGACGGATTGTCGGGCGTTCGGGGGAGGGGCGGTGTGTGATGCGCGCGGGCCATGGCGGACGTCAGGCGAATGGTGGGCGGAAGGGGCAGGCCGAGAGTCTACGCTCGAGGCCGAGCGTCAAGCGTCAGTTCGGCCAGGCGAGCGGGGGTGGGGCCCCGCGAGCAGTGAAAGAGGGTGGGGCCCCAGGCGAAGTCAGCGATGGGATCGTGACGAGTGGGACGTCGTGGTGGCTGACGGCACGCGTTATCGGGTGTTCCAGGATCGCGAGACCGCGCGATGGTTCATCGACGCGGTCATCGATTGATGTGGTGAACCGTGCCGCCGTCGGACTACATCGAGCTGCACGCCGCCTCCGCGTTCAGCTTCCTGCAGGGCGCATCGCTTCCCGAAGCGCTCGTCGATCGCGCGGCGGAGCTCGGGTATCCGACGCTCGCGCTGCTCGACCGCGACGGCGTGTACGGCGCGCCGCGCTTCCACAAGGCGGCGCGCGCGGCCGGCATCCGCCCGATTGTCGGCGCGGAGCTGACCGTCCGGGCCGGTGGACCGGGTAGGACCGGTGGGGCGGGCGGGGCCGAGAGCGCCTGCGGCCATGCCAGCGGCCGCGCGCGCGAAGCGCGCGGCGGGCGCGAGGCATCGGCGAGCGGGGGTGGGGCCCCGCGAGCAAATGAGCAATGGTATGGCCCCACGCGAAGTAAGGAAAGCTGGCTGCTGCCGGTACTCTGCGAGTCGGCCGAGGGGTATCGAAACCTCTGTCAACTGATCACGCAGATGCACCTGGCCGCTCCGAAAGGCGAAGGGGCGCTCACGCTCGACGAGCTCGACGGGCGAACGCGGGGGCTCGTCGCGCTCGCGGGTCGTCCGGTGCTCGACAGCCGGCAGTTCGGCGTCGGCGGCCTGCTCGATCGGCTCGTCGGGCTGTTCAGCCGCGGCCGGGTCTACGTCGAGCTGCAGCGCCATTTCCGCCGCGACGAGGACGCGGCCAACGGCGCGCTCGTCGATCTGGCCGCCGCGTTTCGCGTGCCGCTCTTGGCGACGGGCGGCGTGCGGTTCGCGAACGTGCGCGAGCGGCCGCTGTTCGACGTGCTCACCTGCCTTCATCATCACACCGACCTGGCCGGTGCCGGCCGGCGGCTCGCGCCGAACGCCGAGCGCTATCTCAAGCCGCGCGACGAGATGGCGGCGCTGTTCGCCGACTGGCCCGGGGCCGTCGCGGCGACGCGCGAGCTGGCCGAACGCCTGCAGTACACGATGGCCGATCTCGGCTACCGCTTCCCCGACTATTCCGTGCCGCCGGGCGAGACGCAGGCCACGTTTCTGAGGAAGATTGCCGAGGTCGGCGCGCGGGAGCGGTACCGGCCCTATCACGATCGCGCGCGCGCGCAGATCGCGCGCGAGCTCGACCTCATCGAGAAGCTCGATCTGGCCGGCTACTTCCTGATTGTCTGGGATATCGTCAACTTCTGCCGGCAGCAGGACATCCTCGTCCAGGGGCGCGGCTCGGCCGCCAACAGCGCCGTCTGCTACAGCCTCGGGATTACGGCGGTCGACCCGGTCGGCATGGGCCTGTTGTTCGAGCGGTTCCTCTCGGAGGAGCGCGGCGAGTGGCCCGACATCGACCTCGATCTGCCGAGCGGCGACCGGCGCGAGCGCGTCATCCAGCACGTGTACGAAAAGTACGGGTGTCATGTCTCGCCCGAAGGATCGGGCGTTCCACGAGCGGCCATGACGGCCAACGTGATCACCTACCGCGGCCGCAGCGCCGCGCGTGAGGTCGGCAAGGTCCTCGGCTTCGATCCCGTGCAGGTCGACCGGCTCGCGAAGATCATGAACCAGTTCGAGTTCGCCGATCCTGCCGACACCCTGCCCGGTCAGCTCGCGGCGGTCGGACTCGACCTGCACTCCGATCGCGTGCGGCTGTTCGCGCGGTTGTGGGGGGAGATGCAGGACCTGCCGCGTCATCTCGGTCAGCATTCCGGCGGCATGGTGATCTGCCGCGGGCGGCTCGATGCCGTCGTCCCGCTCGAAAACGCCAGCATGCCCAACCGCGTCGTCGTCCAATGGGACAAGGACGATTGCGCCGACATGGGCCTGATCAAGATCGATCTCCTGGGGCTCGGCATGATGGCCGTTCTTCAAGATGCCATCCATCTGGTGAACAGCGGACACCCTTCACGCGAGGCCGAGAGTCTCCGCTCGCGGCCGAGCGACGGCGAAGAACGGCCAGCGCGTGCGGGGGGGGCCGCATCGACAGGCGAGGCCGAGAGTCTACGCTCGAGGCCGAGCGACGGCGAAGTGCGGCAGGCGCGTGGGGGTGGGGCCCCACGCGAAGTAAGGATCGACCTGGCCCACCTGCCGGCCGACGATCCGGCCGTCTACAGGATGCTGCAGGAGGCCGACACCGTCGGCGTCTTCCAGGTGGAGTCGCGGGCGCAGATGGCGACGCTGCCGCGGCTTCGGCCGTCGAAGTTCTACGACCTCGTCGTCGAGGTGGCGATCATCCGTCCGGGGCCGATTGTGGGGCAGATGGTGCATCCTTATCTGAACCGTCGCGCCGGGCGCGAGCCGGTGCGGTATCCGCATCCTTCGCTCGAGCCGATCCTGGCGCGCACGCTCGGGGTGCCGCTCTTCCAGGAGCAGCTCCTGCGCATCGCGATGGTGGCGGCCGGGTTCACCGGCGGCCAGGCCGAGGAGCTGCGGCGCGCCTTCGGATTCAAACGATCCGAGCGGCGGATGAAGCAGGTGGAGGTGCAGCTGCGGGAGGGGATGGCGAAGAACGGCATCACGGGGGATGCGGCCGAGGAGATCATCACGTCGATCACGTCGTTCGCGCTCTACGGTTTTCCCGAGTCGCACGCCGCCAGCTTCGCGCTGCTCGCCTATGCCAGCGCGTACTTCAAGGTGCATTACCCGGCGGCGTTCTACACGGCGCTCTTGAACAACCAGCCGATGGGCTTCTACCATCCCTCGACGCTCGTGAAGGACGCGCAGCGGCGCGGCGTGCGCTTCCAGCCGATCGACGTCCAGGTGTCGGACTGGGACTGCACGGTCGAAGCCGACGGCGCGATCCGGCTGGGACTCCGGTACGTGAGCGGATTGCGAGAAGAAGTCGGGAGAACGATCGCCTCGGCGGGCGGGGATCGGGTCCCGCACTGGCACCCCGAGCGCGAGAGTCTACGCTCGAGCGCAAGGGATCACGATCGCAGTGTGGCAGGCGAGCGGGGGTGGGGCCCCGTACCGACGGCCCGAGCCCGAGAGTCTACGCTCGAGGGCGAGGGACACGATCGCAGTGTGGCAGGCGAGCGGGGGTGGGGCCCCGCGAGCAGTAAAGAATGTCCCAAGTGCGGCTGCGACGATCCCTCCATGCTCGAGCAGACCGACGGGGGCTGGTTCTGCAACACCTGCTCGCACGACTGGCGCGCGACGCCGGGCGATGCGTCCGGCCGGGCGCGCTTCGCCTCGCTCGACGAGCTGGTCGCGCGCACCGGTCTGCGCCGGGACGAGCTCGTGCGCCTGGCCGACCTCGGCGCGCTCAACGCGTTCGGCTACGATCGCCGCTCGGCGCTGTGGCAGGCCGAGCGCGCCGTGCGTCCGTCGGGCGCGCTGTTCAGCACCAGCGGACGCGAGGCATCTGCGAGCGGCGGCCCTGAGCCGTTGCGAGGTGCGAACGCGCCGAGCAACCGCGCCGGCGGTGGGGCCCCGCGGGAAAGTGAGGAATGCTGGCCGGATGAGGACGAAGCGCCGTGTCCTCTGCGCCCGATGACCGAGGCCGAGCGGCTCGTCGCCGACTACGCGAGCAGCGGGCTCACCGTCGGCCGCCATCCGATGGCGCTGCGCCGCGAGGATCTGGCGATGCGCGGCATCCTGCGGGCATCCGATCTGAAGGCGACGAGACAGGGGCGCCGCGTGCGCGTGGCCGGCATGGTCATCACCCGCCAGCGGCCGGGGACGGCGAAAGGATTCGTCTTCCTCACCCTCGAGGACGAAACCGGCGTCGCGAACATCATCGTGCGGCCGGACCTCTTTG
The DNA here is from genome assembly GCA_963840225.1 of uncultured Acidobacteriota bacterium. Lineage (GTDB taxonomy): Bacteria > Acidobacteriota > Vicinamibacteria > Vicinamibacterales > CAVVIG01 > JBLMXQ01. The sequence continues at coordinate 92,525 of CAWIYH010000001.1, read as the reverse complement.
CGCGCGATCGCCTCCTCATCGTCGAGGAGCCGTTCCTGATCGTGGACGGCGTGCTGCAGAACCAGGACGGCGTCACCTCGATCCGCGCCGAGCAGGTGCAGCGCATGCAGGGCGTGGACGTCGACTTCGACGCGCACGACTTCTACTGAGCGCCGTCCACCCGCGCCGGCCCGCCCGCGTCCGAAGGGGAGGTGCGCCCTCCGCCTCGGCGGGCGCCGCGCACGCGCCCGGCCTCGTTCGCTTTGCCGGCCGGCCTGCGGGGACGGATTACCATCTACGGGGCACGGTCTGGACAGACGCAGGAGATGGCCGGGGGCGAATGACTGACTCGGAATGGATCGTTGCCGAACAGGACGCCGGTCTCCGGCTCGACAAGTTCCTGGCGGCCCCCGGCCGGCTCGGCTCGCGCGGCCGCGCCGCCGACGCGCTCGCGCGCGGCAAGATCTTCCTGAACGGCGCCGAGACGACGCCCGCTGACGCCGCCGTTCGCCTCGCTGCGAGCGACCGGATTCGCGTATGGATGGACCGCCCGGGCAGCGCCCGGCGCCCCGTGGCGCTCGGCGACGCGCGCGACCTGCGCATCCTCTACGAGGACGCCGCGATTGTCGTGCTGGACAAGCCGGCCGGGGTGCTGTCGGTGCCGCTCGAGCGCAGTGGAGGAGCGCGCTCGGTCTACGCCGACCTCAAGGTGTACCTGTCGCGTCGCGGCCGCCACCGGCCGCACGTCGTGCACCGTATCGACCGCGACACGTCCGGCCTGGTGATCTTCGCAAAGACGATCGCCGCGCAGCAGGCGTTGAAGGATCAGTTCCGGCGCCGCCTGCCCGAGCGGGTGTACCTGGCCATCGTCTACGGCGCGCCCGATCCGCCGTCGGGCACGTGGCAGGATTCGCTCGTCTGGGACGAGCGTGCGCTGATCCAGAAGGAGACCGACCGCCGCGACCCGAGGGGCAAGGAGGCCGTCTGCCGGTATCGGACGGTCGAGCGCCTCGGCGCCGCCTCGCTCGTCGAAGTGCGGCTCGTCACCGGCAAGCGCAACCAGATCCGGCTCCAGGCGCGGCTGCACGGCCACACGCTGGTCGGCGAGTCACGCTACGTCTACGGTCCCGACAGCCTCCGCCCGGTCGCCTTTCCGCGTCAGGCGCTGCACGCCTGGCGCCTCGCGTTCGCCCACCCGTCGGACGGCCGCCCGATCGCCTTCGAGGCGCCCCTGCCGCCCGACATGGCGGGGCTCGTCGATCGCCTGCGGCGGACCTAAGACCGGTCGGGCGCGAACGGATCGGGCCAGCCGGCTGCGTCTCGTGCGGCCGAAACGGGTGCGCCATCGTCTAGCGTCTCGGCCGTCGTATTGTTTGCGCACCGTGACTGCCGTCAGGCGAGTCAATGTCGTGACGGATGGCCTCGTCCTCCTCGACGGTGGCGGCCTTCCGGTTGCCGTAGCAGTCGCCGTCCGGATTGCCCGACGCCTTGAGCCAGATCCGCACGAACGAGGCGGGGTCGCGCGAAACCTGGGGGCGAAGCATCAACCCGTCGACGACCGAGAAGACGACGGCGTCCAGACCGGCCGCGCGCTCGCACTGCGCCTGCTCGGCCTCGAGCTGTTTCCGGCCGGCGCGCGTGATCGCGTAGAACTTCACGCGCCGGCCCGTCTCGGACTGGTCCCCCTGGGCCGGATCCAGCCTTCCTGCTCGATCCGGAGGAGCGCGGGGGAGAGCGTGCCCTGGTTGAGCGCGTCGCCGCTGATTTGCTCGATCCGCCGCGATGCCGTAGCGGTGCAGCGGCCCGCGAGCGTCTTGAGCACCATCAGCACGAGCGTCCCATACAGGGCGTCGGTCTTCGCCCCCGCCATATGTCGGCAGCCCGACAGCCGAGACGTGTGTCCAGTCAACAGCTCCAGCCCCCAGCCCCCAGCCTCCAGCCTCTAGCCTCTAGCGGACGTTCCTGTAGACCACCCCGCCCTTCATCACGAACCGGACGCGCGTGACCGCGGAGATGTCGGTGAGCGGATCGCCGTCGATCGCGATCAGGTCGGCCTCGTGGCCGGGCGTCAGCGAGCCGATGGTGCCATCGAGGCCGAGCGACTTCGCGTTCAGCGACGTCGCCGAGACGAGCGCGTCCATCGGCTTCTGGCCGTCCTTCACGTGCGCGACGATCTCGTCGGCGTTGTGCCCGTGCGCGCCCGACACCGCGTCGGTCCCGGTCAGGATCTTCAGTCCGGGTGTGGCGAGCGCCTTCTTGAACATGGCGTCGTTGAGCGCCAGCCCCTTTTCCATGTATGCGAAGCCTTCCTCGTTGTAGTTGCCGATGCCGAGGAACTTCGGCTTGTTCCGCAGGTAGTTCTGCAGCACGACGCCGATGTTCGGGTCGAAATAGACGCCCTTCTGCGCCATCAGCGTCAGGGCGCTCTGATCCACCAGCACCCCGTGCTCGATCTGATCGCAGCCGGCGTTCACCGACGCGATCACCGACTCCGTGCTGTGCGCGTGCACCATCGTCCGCAGCCCCTGCGCCTTCGCCTCGCCGCAGACCGCCTGGAGCTGGGCGTCGCTCATCGTCTGCGCGCCGCCGTCGCGGATGCTCTTCGAGGCGAAGATCTTGACGACGTCGGCGCCCTCTTTCTTCAGCTTCCGCACCTTCTCGCGGAGCTGGTCGGGCGTGCCACTGTTGTCGAAGAACTGCTCGATGGAAGTGAGGATGCGCGGTCCGGGCACGATGCCCCGGGCGATCATGTCCCGCAGCTCGACGTCGGAGCGCGCGCCGGGACTCTGAATCGTCGTAAACCCGGCCATCAGCGTCACCCAGGCGTTGCCCGCGGCGTAGAGCGCCTGTTCCGCGGGCGTCTCGCCGCGGTTGTCCGCGCGGCCGTTCTTGTTGAAGTGCCAGCCGATGTGGTCGTGCACGTCGATCATGCCGGGCATCACCGTCAGGCGCCCGAGGTCGTAGGTGGCCGCGGCCGTGCCGCCGGTCTCGAGGGCTTCGATCTTCGAGCCGCGCACGACGACCGTCGCGTTCCGGACCACCTTCCCGGTGCCGTCGACGACCTCGGCCGCATGGATACGAATCGTCGCCGGCGCCGTCTGCGCCGACAGCCCGGCCGATGCTGCCGCAATGGCTGCCACGAGGAAATGCTTCACGCGCATGACGTCTCCTTGTATTTCAGGCGCCGGGTCCGGAAGGACCCGGTCCGCCGCTCACGTCTTGGACCTGCCGGGACGCGTGATTGTACACTTCCGTCTGTGGCCGCGCGTCATCGTGCCGGCGGGAGCCGTCCGGGGGCGGCCAGGTCGAAGTCGGCGCGCCCGCCGACCTCCGGCGCCGTGGGCCAGGCCAGCCGATCGGCATCGCGCGCGAGGGCGCAATGGCTCCTGCTCGTCGGGGTGGCGGCCCTGGTCATGCGCGGCTGGCACATCGCGCAGATCGCGCCGGCACCGTTCTTCGATCTGCGGCTGGGCGACGCCGCGACCTACGACGCCTGGGCGCGCGCCATCGCGGGCGGCGACTGGCTCGGCCACGACGTGTTCTACCAGGCGCCGCTCTACCCGTACTGCCTGGCGCTGGTCTACCGCGTCGTCGGGAGCTCGGTGCTCGTCGTCCGATCGGTGCAGGCGCTGCTTGGCGCGGTCGCCTGCGTTCTCATGGCCGACGCCGGCTGGCATCTCTTCTCGAAGCCGGCCGGAATCGCCGCCGGCCTCATGCTGGCCGTCTATCCGCCGGCGATCTTCCTCGACACCATCGTCCAGAAATCCGCGCTCGACGACCTCTTCCTCTGCCTCGTCCTGTGGCTGATCGCGCGCGAAGCGCCCGCCGACGGGCCGCGAGCCGCCGTCGCGGGGACCAGCGGCGCGGTGTGCCTTGGCGTGGCCCTCGGCCTGCTGATGCTGACGCGCGAAAACGCCGCGGTCCTCATCGCCCCGATTGCCGTCTGGCTGGCCGTCCGCCGCCCGGCTCCGCTCCGCTTCGCCGTTCGCAGGGTCGCGGCGTTCGCGGTCGGGCTCGCCGTCGTCGTCCTTCCGGTGACGATCCGCAATGCGGCGGTCGGCGGCGAGCTGGCCATCACCACCGCGCAGTTCGGGCCGAACTTCTACATCGGCAACAATCCCGATGCCGACGGCACCTACCGCGCGCTCGTTCCCTGGCGCGGAAACGCGAGGTTCGAGCGTCAGGATGCCACCGAGCTGGCCGAGCGCGCGGTCGGGCACGCGCTCACGCCGGGCGAGGTGTCGGCGTATTTCCGCGATTGGGCGCTCGCCTTCATCCGCGCCGAGCCGGCGCGGTGGCTCCGCCTGCTCGGACGCAAGCTCGCGCTGACGGTGAATGCCGTCGAAGTGTCCGACAGCGAGGATCAGTACACCTACGGCGAATGGTCCTGGCCGCTCAGGCTCCAGACGGTCTGGAACTTCGGCGTCCTGGTCGTCCTCGCCCTCCTCGGGATGTGGACGACGCGCCGCGACTGGCGCCGCCTCTGGGTTGTCCACGCCATCATCGGGCTCTACGCGGCGAGCGTCGTGCTGTTCTACGTCTTCGGGCGGTACCGGTTTCCGCTCGTGCCGCCGCTGATGCTCTTCGCCGGCGAGGCGGTGGTCGGCCTGCCGGCGCTCGTCGGCGGCAGATCGCGGCTCGAAATCGCCCGCGGCGCGGCGGTGTGTCTCGCGGCGCTGCTCCTGTGCGAGTGGCCGCTCATGGCTCACTCCCGTTTTCGCGCGGTCACCCACTACAACGTCGGCGCGGCGCTCGGGCACGAGGGACGGACCATCGACGCCATTCGCGAATACCGGACGGCGGTCGCGCTGGATCCGGCGCTGCCGATGGCGCACTACAACCTCGGCGTCGCCCTCGAGGACGCCGGGCACCTGAACGAGGCGGCCGCGGAGTACCGGGCTACCCTGCGTCGTGCGCCCCGGTACGCCGGCGCCCACAACAACCTCGGCATCATCCTGGCCCGGTCCGGCAAGAGTGAGGAGGCCATCCGCGAGTTCCGCGAGGCCGTCCGCGAGGATCCCCTCCGACCCTCAGGCGCACAACAACCTGGGTCAGATGCTGGCGGCCGCCGGCCGAACCGACGAGGCCGCTGCCGAGTACGGCCGGGCGACCGAGCTCAAGCCCGACTACGTCACGCCATGGCGGAACCTCGCGCGACTGCGAGCTCGAGCAGGGCCGTGTCGCCGACGCCCTGAGGGCGGCCGAGCAGGCCGTCCGCCTCTCGCCCGACGACCCCACGCTCCTCAACATGGCCGGCGTGCTCCTGGCACAATCGGGCCGGTTCGACGAAGCCGCCGCCCGGTTCGAGCGCGCATTGACGCTGGATCCCTCGAATGAGGCCATCCAGCGCAATCTCGATCGGCTGCGCACGCGCCAGCCGCCGGCTCGAAACCGTCCGGGCAGCAGCTCGTCCACCCGGCTATAATCCCGCGGTATGCGTCACTCTCATGTCTTCCGCTGGGCCGCCTTGGGCGCCGCAGCGGCAATCACGCTGTCGACAGCGGCACTGGTCGCGTCGCGATCGGTCCGCGCCCAGCAACAGGCCAGCCCGAGGGAAGTGGACTGGCCGTTCTACGGGGGCGATCAGGCCGGGACCAAGTATTCCAGCCTGGTGGACATCGACAAGACCAACGTCTCGCGCCTCCGGGTGGCGTGGGAGTGGAAGCCGGAGGAGAAGCCCCTGGCGGAGTACGGCACCAGGCCCGGTTCGTTCGAAGTCACGCCGCTGATGATCGACAACGTGTTGTACCTGAGCACCATGTACAACCGGGTCGTCGCGCTCGACGCCGACACGGGCCGCCAGCTGTGGGCCTTCGATCCGAAGTCGTACGTGGACGGCCAGCCGGCCAATGGCACAGGCTACGTCCACCGCGGCGTCGCCGCGTGGCGCGACAGCCGGTCGGGCAAGCTGCGCATCTTCCTGAACAGCCGCTACCGGCTCATGTGCCTCGATGCGTCCTCCGGCCAGCTCGTGACCACGTTCGGGCACGGAGGCATCGTCGATTTGAGCGTCGGGTTGGTCTGGGAAATCAGGAAGCTCCACTATACGAACACGTCGCCGCCCGTCGTCTACAAGGATCTCGTGATCCTGGGCAACGGCGTCGGGGATCGTCTCTCCTACAAGAATGACCCGCCCGGCGACGTGCGCGCGTTCGACGCGCGGACCGGCCGGCAGGTGTGGTCGTTCCACACCATCCCGCAGAAAGGGGAGTTCGGCAACGACACCTGGCTGAACGACTCGTGGAAGTTCACCGGCCACACCAACATCTGGGCGCCGATCACGCTCGACGAGGCGCGCGGCCTCGTCTACCTGCCGGGCACGACGCCGAGCGACGACTTCTACGGCGGCCGGCGTCCCGGCGCGAACTTGTTCGCCGAGTCGCTCATCTGCCTCGACGCGAACACCGGCCGGCGCAAGTGGCACTATCAGATCGTCCATCACGGCCTGTGGGACTACGACAATCCCGCGCCGCCCAATCTCGTCACCCTGCACGTGGACGGCCGGTCGGTCGACGCGGTCGTGCAGCTCACCAAGCAGGGGTTCGCGTTCGTCTTCGACCGGGTCACCGGCAAGCCGGTGTGGCCGATTGAGGAGCGTCCCGTGCCTCCGAGCGACGTCGAAGGCGAGCACGCCTGGCCGACGCAGCCGTTCCCGACGCGTCCTCCCGCCTTCACCGATCAGGGCGTGACGCTCGACGACGCCTTCGACCTCACGCCGGAGCTGAAGGCGGCGGCGCAGGCCGAGCTGAAGAAGTTCCGGCTCGGTCCGCTCTATACGCCGCCGAGCGCCGAGGGAACGGTCCAGCGTCCGGGCCTCATTGGTGGCGCCAACTGGGGAGGCGGCGCGTTCGATCCCGCGACCGGCATCCTCTACGTCAAGTCGTCGAACCAGGCGCACGTCGGGCGCGTCGGCAAGCCGGATCGCTCGGCCAACAACCCGCGCGCCGACGAAGTGGACGTCGACTACACGCGCGTCGGCAACCCCGGCGCGGAGCTCGAGAACGGCGTGCCGCTGCTCAAGCCGCCCTACGGTCACCTGACCGCGATCGACCTCAATAGCGGCACGATCAAGTGGCACGTGCCCTTCGGCGACACGCCGTCGGTCCGCAACAACCCGGCGCTCAAGGGCGTGACCCTGCCCGAGCGGCTTGGCGTGGCCGGGGCGCCGGGGACGGTCCTGACCAGGAGCGGCCTGCTCTTCGTGGGCGGCGGCGATCAGGCGCTGCACGCCGTCGACATCGCGACCGGCCGCGACGTGTGGCGGCAGGACCTGCCTCGGCGGACCACCGGCACGCCGATGACGTATCGCTCTCGCGCGGGCCGCCAGTTCGTTGTCGTGGCCACGGGTGGCGGCGAGAACGCGGCGCTCGTGGCCTTCGCGCTCGGCGATCGGGCCTCGTCGGCGCTCCCGCCGGGCCGTTGATGGTTGGCGCCTTTCTCTTGTCTATCGCGCTGTCGGGCACCGTGCACGACCCGAGCGGCGCGGTCGTCAGCGGCGCGACCGTGATGGCGCAGGGCGCGTCCGGCGTTGAGCAGCAGGCCGCCACCGGAGCCGACGGGACGTTCTCCCTTGAGGTGCCGTCGGGCCCCGTCTTGCTCATCGTGCGCGCCGGCGGCTTCGCCGAGGAGCGGCGTCAGCTCGACGTGCGCGACGGGCTGACCGTGGACGTCGTGCTCAAGCCGGCCACGCTGCTCGAGACCGTCACCGTGACGGCCTCGCGGTCCGCGGCGACCGACCGCGTGTCGACCACGTCGGTGCTCACGGCCGAGGCGCTCGAGTCGTCGGCTGCGCCGATGCTCGACGATCAGCTGAAGGCCGTTCCCGGCTTCAGCCTGTTCCGTCGTACCTCGTCCCGCGTCGCCAACCCGACCACGCAGGGCGTGACGATGCGGGGGCTGTCGGCGTCGGGGGCGAGCCGGACGCTCGTGCTCGTCGACGGCGTGCCGCTCAACGACGCGTTCGGCGGCTGGGTGTACTGGGATTGGGTGCCGCAGGCGGCGCTCGACCGCGTTGAGGTCGTTCGCGGCGGCGCCAGCGACCTGTATGGCGCGGACGCCGTGGGCGGCGTGATCCAGGTGATCACGCAGGAGCCCACCGGACCGGTCGTGCGCGCGACGGCGGATGTCGCGTCGCGCAGCACGCCGCGCCTGTCGGCGTTCGCTGGCGCGGCGCACGGCGGCTGGAGCGGCTTTGCCTCGGGTGAGTGGCAGCGCACCGACGGCTACGTCCTCGTCCCCGCCGACGAGCGCGGCCCGGTCGATACCGCCGCGGGATCGGGCTATCACACCGCGTACGGCCACGCAGGCTACCAGTCGGGCGCCTGGCGGGCGTCGCTGGCCGGCAACCTGTTCGACGAGCAGCGGCGCAACGGCACACCCCTGCAGAACAACGACACCGTGTCGCGCGATCTCGTCGGCGAGGCGTCCGGCACCCTCGGCTCGGGCGTCTGGCTGGTGCGCGGGTACGGCGGGAGCCAGCACTACAACCAGAGCTTCACCGCGATCAGCGCGACGCGCACCACCGAGGCGTTGACGCTCCTGCAGCACGTGCCGAGCACCAACGCGGGCGCGAGCGGCCAGTGGAGCCGCGCCTTCGGCAGCCTGTCGCTGGTGGCCGGCACCGAGACCCGCCGGGTGAACGGGACCGCCCAGGTGCGCAACTTCTCGCGCGGCGTGCAGACCGGCAGCGGCGAGGCCGGCGGCACGCAGTGGGACACCGGCGCGTTCGCGCGCGCCGAGATGCCGGCGACCGATCGCCTGACCGTCGTCGGATCGCTCCGCGCCGATCGATGGACGTCGACCTCACGCGACGCCGGCGGCCCGTCGCAGAGCGCCGCGCAGCTCAGCCCGAAGGCCGGCGTGACGTTCCGGACGCGGCCTGACGTCACCTGGCATGCCCTCGTGACGCACGCCTTCCGGGCGCCGACGCTGAACGAGCTGTTCCGCGACTTCAGGGTCGGCGGCACGGTGACCACCGCCAACGCGACGCTCCAGCCCGAGACACTGACCGGCGTCGAAGGCGGCGCGAGCGTCTCGCACGGGCCGGCGGCGGTGCGCGTCGTCGCATTCTGGAACCACCTGTCGAACGCCATCACCAACGTGACGATCGGCAGCACGCCGCAGCTCATCACGCGGCAGCGGCGGAACGCCGGGACGATACGCGCGGCAGGGGTGGAAATCGAGGGGGAGTGGCGGATCTCGCCGGCCGTGCACGCGACGATCGGCACGCAGATCGTCGACTCGGTCTTCGCCGACTCGCAGGAGCCCAGGCTGGCCGGCAACCGCGTGCCCCAAGTGCCGCGCGTCCAGGGCAACGCGGGCGTTCGCCTGAACGCGCCGGGCGGCATCCTCGCCGCCGCGCAGCTTCGATTCGCCGGCTCGCAGTTCGACGACGACCAGAACGCCTTCAGGCTCGGGGCGGCGCACGTCGTGGATCTGTTCGCATCGCGCAAGCTGCGCCGCGGCGTCGACGTGTTCGCGGCCGTCGAGAACCTGTTCGACGACGAGTTCGATGTCGGGCGGACGCCGACGCGCACGATCGGACTGCCGCGAACCGCCAGGATCGGGGTCCGCGCCTACCTGCGGTGAATCGTTCCCGAATCGACCGACTGTCCGGTCCGCGAGATCGCCTCGAAGTGCAAATCGTCGCCGGCGATCTCGTTGACCATGAAGCTGCGATCGGTGTCGAAGCCGGCGGCGGTCATCTTCGATCGGCGCAGGTCGCCGTAGCGAAGCTGCCCCGCGGCGCCCTCGACGAAATAGGTGATCCCGTTCTGCGGCTTGAGCCGCTCGTAGATGTGGTCGTGTCCCGAGTACACCACGTTCACGCCGTACTTCACGAACAGCGGCTCGAGCACCACCCGTAGATCCACCTCCGAACCGTGGCGCCGGCCGTCGGAGTAGAGCGGGTGGTGGAAGAAGCAGATCTTCCACGCCTCGGTCGCCGACTTCAGCGCCTCTTCCAGCCAGTCGAGCTGTTCGCGATCCATGTAGTCGCTGTCGAGCGCGAAGAAGCGCACGTTCTTTCGCGCGAACGTGTAGTACCGGCGGCCGTTCATGTGAAACGGCTTGTAGAAGCGGTTGCTCTGGCGATCGTGGTTGCCGAGCGCGGCGTAGAACTCGACGCCGGCATCGAGCAGCCTCTGATACGGCTTCTCGAACTTGGCGACGAAGTCCTCGGGCTCCTGTCGCCCGTAGAGGTTGTCGCCGAGCAGGATCACCGCGTCGAAGGGAAACTTCGCGTGCACCGCCGCCATCTGGCGCGCCACCTCGTACTGCGCCTGCCCGCCCGTTCCGCCGTCGCCCATCGCCGCGAACTTGACCGAATCCGGCTCGTGGGGAAGCGTGATCTCCTGCGCCCGAACGCCCAGGAGACCCGCGGCCAGGAGGCAGGCGGCGATCGCTTGCCGCATCGCGCTACCGGCCGACCGCTGGTACCGCGCCACGGACGTAGTCGACGATGAGGTTGGCATGCGTGTCGCGGAGGATGAGATCCCGTCCCAGGAAACGATATTCCAGGCCGTCGGGCAGCCGCTGGAGCCTCGTCAGAATGAGTGGTGGGACCGTCGCGAGCGGAGCCGGGCGCGGGTAGTCCGCGTTGACCCTGGGCGGCGTCCTGGTCGGCACTTCCTGCATGGTCGCGTAGACGTCGCGAGTGGACCGGTGCCGGGCGTCCTCGCGGACGATCTGGCGGAAGCTGGCGGCCGCCGGGCCGAAGATGTCGCCCTGCCGGGCGCCGGCCCGCGCAGCGCGAATGTCGTTGGCGAGCGCGTGCTGCCGGGCTTCCACTTCGCCGGGGTCTCCCGTCGGCTTGAGCGGCGGCAGGCTGCTCTCGAGCTTGCGCCGCAGCCCGACGTATTGCTGGACCCGATCCTCGAACGCCTTCATCACGGCGGCCTGCGAGTTCACCGCCTGAGAGCCAGCGACGGTCCCATGCTCGAAAACCAGCAACGCGAGCACGGCCGCGGCGGCGACGGCGAGGAATTTGCTCACGTCGATCGGTCGAGCCACACTGGAGTGGCCTTCAATTCCCGTTCCCGGCGGCGGCTCGGCCGTGGGCGAGTATATCGATGAAGCTCATCGTTCAGCCCGACGACGGCGTGACACCGATCGTGGCCGCGATCAGGCGGGCGCAGAAGTCGCTCGACGTCGTCATCTTCAGACTCGACCGTGCCGACGTGGCCGAAGCGCTCCAGGCGGCCGTCGCCCGGGGCGTCAACGTGCGTGCGCTGACCGCGCACACCAATCACGGCGGCGAGAGGCGGCTCCGGCGGCTCGAGATGGACCTGCTCGACGGCGGCGTCACCGTCTCACGCAGCGCCGACGACCTGGTCCGCTACCACGGCAAGATGCTGATCGCCGACGGCGTCCGCCTCCACGTGTACGGCTTCAACTTCACGCACCTCGACATCCACAAGAGCCGCAGCTTCGGCGTCGTCACGCGGCACCGACGGCTCGTGCAGGAGGCGCAGAAGCTGTTCGACGCCGACTTCAACCGCCAGACGTACACGCCCGGGTTCGACCGCTTCGTCGTCAGCCCGGAGAACGCGCGCGGGCAGCTCGCCCGCTTCATCCGGGGAGCGCGCCGTCAGCTGCTCATCTACGACCCGGAGGTCAGCGATCCGGCGATGCTGCGGCTCCTGGCCGAACGGGCTGAGGCGGGCGTCGACGTGCGAATCATCGGGAAGGTGGGCGGGTCGAAGTCGCGCCTGTGCGCCGAGGCGTTCCCCGGCAAGCGCCTGCACGTCCGGGCGATCGTCCGCGACGGGCGCCGCGCCTTCCTCGGGAGCCAGAGCCTTCGCAAGCTGGAGCTGGAGAAGCGGCGCGAGGTCGGCGTCATCATCTTCGAGCAGCCGGTCGTCAGGCGGATTCAGGCCGTGTTCGAGAGCGACTGGGCGCAGACCGACGCGGGGAAGAAGATGGCCAAGCGCGCCGGGCGTCCGTCCGATCGTGAGGCCGCCGCCGGCCACGCCAGCCTGTGACCCTCGGTCACACCTGCGCCCTCGGGCCTGCCCCTTAGCCTTGAGCTCTCAGCCCTGAGCCGTTGGCCCCGAGCCCTTTTTCCCCTTGCGGGCTGCGCCAGAAGTCCATCGTGGAGACGCGGTGGACGCAGCCGACCGTGCAGTACGGCGCGCACGGCTTCGGGGTCCCGAACTCGCGCCGGATGTCGTCGACCGTGTAGCGCTCGAGCGGGACGGCGGGATAGCCGCGCTGCTGAGAGCAGTAGTGGACGAGGCCGTCCTCGCAGACGTACAGGTACCGGGCGCCCGCCCGGCAGCGCCAGGCATTCGGCTTGCCATCGGCGAGGTTGTCCTGGAAGCTCCGGATGCCCGAATACAGGTTCTTCAGCACCTGCCACGGACCGTTGATGGCGGCGCTGACCTCGTCAAACGCCCTGCGCTCGGCGTGGCCGAGCGGCTTCAGCGCGCCCGATCCGTCGTGAATGATGCCGATCGAGGTCGAGAAGCCGAGCTCGCGCGCCCGGCTGTTGATCACGCGGGCGTCGTCGGGGTTCTTGATGCCGCCGCCGACGACCGAGTTGATGTTCACGTCGAACGAGGCGTGCTCCTTCAGGTGCTGCAGCTTCTTGTCGAGGACGCGGAGGCTCTTCTTCGAGACTTCGTCCGGCTCCACGTTGTCGATGCTGATCTGCAGGAAGTCCAGCCCGGCGTCGTTCAGCTGACGGATGCGCGGAGGCACCAGGAAGTAGCCGTTCGTGATGAGGCCGGCCATCATCCCGCGCGACCGGATGTGCTGAATCAACTGGTCGAGATCAGGGTGGAGCATCGGCTCCCCGCCGCTGAAGGCCACGACCGAGGTGCCGAGCCCGGCCAGCTTGTCGATCCGGCCTCGCATCACGTCGAGGGGAATGGGCGCCGAGACCTTGTCGTATTCGTTGCAGTAGCCGCAGTCGATGTTGCAGCGGCGGATCGGAATGATCTGCACGAGCAGCGGGTGCGCCGTGTGGACGAGTCCGCGGACGAACTCCCTCGCCGAGCGCGCCTTGCGGCTGGCCGTGGTCAGCAGTGGCATCGATCCCGGAATTATAGCATTCGAAGCTCAGGCGATGGCCGGCCGGGCGCGCTTGAGCCGTTCGCCGACCTTCACGGATCCGGTGAAGATCGACCCTACGGGAATGAAGCCGAAGAGCTGGTGGCGCGCCACGGCGGCGAGCCCCGCCGACGCGACGCAGCCGCAATTGGCACAGTCGGGCGCGCCGCCGAGCTGGCAGGGGGTGATGCGCGTCTCGAGGTCCGCCGAAATGCTCGTCGTCGTCCGCGCGAAGACGCACTCGTCGGGCGACTCGGGCGGTTCGGCGTACACGTGGAGCAGGCCCTCGGGCGCCTGCAGCTTGGCGTAGCGGCGTCGCAGGGCCAGGAGATCGGCGACCACGCGCCGCCGATCGGCCGGCGTCAGCCGCTCCTCGGAGACTTCGCCAATCTGCGGCGTGTACAGGCTGAACCAGACCCGCTTGGTTTCCGGGCGGACCGACCAGAACTGGAGGAACTCTTCGAGATAGCCGGGCCGGTTGATCTGCTGGCGCGTCACCGTGCAGTGCACCGTGATCTGGTGGCCGGCGATGTGATGGAGGATGCGCTCGTAGGTGGCCGGCGCGCGGCGAGCGTTGTGTTCGGGCGCAAGGCCGTCGATGGACACCACCAGGGAGAGCGCCGGGATGCGCGCCCAGTCGATCGGAATCGGCCGGACCGCGCTCGTCACGAGCTGCACGTGTATGCCGCGCCCTGACAGGGTCGGCAGCAGCGTGTTGAGCTCCTTGTAGCGCACGAGCGGCTCGCCGCCGACGATCGACAGGTGGATCGGGCGGTGCTTGTCCACCAGGGCGAGGACGCCGTCGACCAGTTCCTGGCCCTTGAAGTCGCGGATCTCGCGCAGCGTGATGTCTCCGCCCAGATGGTCGTCGTTGTACGCATAGCAGCCGGGGCAACGCAGCGGGCATTCCCGGGTGATTTCGATGGCCAGCGACGGCGCATAGCCCCGGAGGATGCGCCCCCAGGCAGAGATGACATGGGTTGTCTGCATGCGATTCCACTATATCAGCGCGATGGGCTGACCGTCGCCGAGTTCTTTCTGGTAGGATGCGCCAGGTCTGGTGAACCCGGCGAGCGGGGACGCGCCCCGCGAGAGGTCAGCATGAAACGCCGTACGCTCCTTCAGTCCTTTGTGGCCGTCGTGCTCGTTCCGGTGAAGCGCATCCGGCTCCTGGCGCAGCCGCGGGAGCTCACGCCCGAGGCGCTGACGACACTTCGCGCGGTTGCGTCCACGGTCCTGCCCGTCTCGCTCGGTCAGGCCCGAATCGACTCGGCCGTCGACCGTTTCGCGGCCTGGACGCGCGACTATCGCGAGGGCATTCCGCTCTCGCCCGGCTACGGCCACCCCCGACTGCGCCGGTCGGGGCCGTCGCCTGCGGGGCGGTATATCGACCAGCTCGCGGCCCTCGATCGCGCCGCACGCGCCAAGGGCGGCGCCTGGGAGACGCTCGACCTCGAGACGCGCCGCTCGCTCCTCGACCAGGCCTTCAAGGACGCCGGCGTCGCGAATCTTCCCGGCCGGCCGAACGGCCAGCACGTGGCCGCCGACTTGATGGCCCAGTATTTCCGCAGCTCGGAGGCCAACGACGTCTGTTATGACGCGCTGATTCAGCGTCAGGTGTGCCGCCCGATTCAGATCTCGACCAGGCGTCCGGCACCGCTCAAGATGTAGGACCTGAAAGAGGAGCGCGCGGCATCAGCCGAGCGATACGCCCATGCCCGTCCACGAATCCGACATCTGCATCATCGGCGGCGGCATCACGTCGGCCATGCTCGCCCAGAAGCTCTCGGAGCTGCGTCCGGCGGCGTCGATCACCGTGGTCGAAGCCGGCCGTTCGATCTTCGACACCCAGAACCGCGGGCGGTACCGCCAGCGCGCGCTCGACTACGGCGAGCACCCGTGGCACGACGACTTCATCGAGGACCAGCAGGCCCAGGGCATCATCTCGATGACGATGGCCGTCGGCGGGCTGGCGCTGCACTGGGGCGGCGCCTGCAACCGGTTCTCGGAAGAGGACACCCGACTCAAGTCGCTGTACGGCCTGGCGGTCGACTGGCCGATCGAGTGGAAGGAGCTCGAACGGTACTACTGTGAAGCCGAGCGGCGGCTGCACGTGAGCGGCGAGCCGAGCCCGTACCCGGGCGACTGGCGGTCGGAGCCCTATCCGCAGCGGCCGACGCCGCTCTCCTATAACCTGCAGCTGCTCAAGACCTGGGCCGAGCAGAGCGGGCTGAAGTTCTCGCCGCTGCCCATGGCCCGCAACCTCGACAAGCCGTTCGACGGGCGCGGCTTCTGCTGCCTCTTCGACACCTGCGGCGAAGTCTGTCCCTCGGGCGCCCGCTACTCGCCCGACTTCACCTTCCGGCAGCTGATTGAGCCGAAGAAGGTGGTCCTCCACGACCGCACGCTGATCCGGCGTCTCGTCCTCGACGACAAGACGCCGAGGGTGGTGGCGGCGCAGGGGTACCATCAGGATCGTCCCGACGATCCGACCGAGTACCGCGCGACGCTGTTCGTGGTGGCGTCGGGCTACACGTGGAGCTCGCACCTGCTGCTCCTGTCGGCGACCTCGCGCTTCCCGAATGGGCTGGCGAACCGCTCGGGGCTCGTCGGTCGGTACATGAACGGGCACAAGTTCATCCAGGCCGCCGCGCAGATCGACGATCAGCTCTTTCCGGGCCAGAACATGACCCACAGCCTGATCTCGCGCGAGTACTTCCGCTGCCGGACCGACGGCCCCTTCGTGCGGCACGACACCCGCGTGTGGGAAAGCGCGGCAGGTCGCGATCCGCGGCTCAGGAGCCCGGAAGGGAGGCTGCTCCTGGGCGACGAGCTGTTCGAAGACTGGCGGTCGCGGACCAAGGGCGGGTCCGTCCGGCTGCGGACCTACATCGACGTGCATCCGTCGGCCGACAGCCGGCTGACGCTCGACCCGGGCAACCGGAACCGCTACGGCGACCCGATGCCGAAGATCGAACATCGCCTGGACGAGGCGACCCTGGCGCGGGAGGGGGCGACGAAGGCGCACGTGCACGCACTCTTCGACCGCCTCGCGAAGGCGAGGAGCGGCAAGATCCTGTCAACGAGCGAAGGCGACTACCTCGATCATCCCGGAGGCGGATGCCGCATGGGCACCGACCCCTCGTCCAGCGTCGTCGACAGCTACGGCCGCACGCACGATCACGAGAACCTGTTCGTCGTCGGGGCGCCGACGACGCCGACCGGCGGCTGCACCAACGGGACGCTGACGTTCGTGGCGCTGACCCTGCGGTCGGCGGACGAGATGGCGAAGAACATCAGGAAAAACGCTTAGCTCGCGGTTTCATTTCGCCGCCGTCATCATGATCTCGACCCGTGCGTCGGGATTCATCGGGGCGGCGCCCGCCGTCGTACGGGCGGGGAAATCCCGCGCGAGCACCTTCCGGTACTCGGCGTTCATGTCGCCGAAATTCGCCATCTCCGGCAGATAGACGACGCTGTCGGCCACGTTCGACCAATCGAAGCCGGCGGCCCGCAGCGTCCGTCCGATGCGGGCGAGCGACTCGGCCGTCTGCGCCTTCACGTCCCCCGTGCTCGCAGGCGCAAGGCCGGGCATGCCGGACAGGTACAGCCGGTTCCCGACCCGGATGGCGCTGCTCAGCACCGGGGTCGCCGCGCCTGGCGTGCCGTCCGCGTTCGGCGTGATGACAGCCTGCCGCGACGCATCCTTCACGGCAACCAGCGTGATCTCCACCAGATAGTCCGGTGCCGTGAGCCCCGTCCTGACCGTCGCGCGCGCCGGCGGCGAGGAGGGGAACCGTGCGGCATAGGCCGCGTTCATCGCGCGGAAGTTCGCGGGATCGGTCAGGAACACCCGCGACGACACGACGTCGCCGAAGGTCATGCCGCCCGCCTTCAGAAGGTCGGCCGCGTTGTCGAGGATGGTGCCGGTCTGCTTCGTGATGTCGCCCGCGACATGGGAATTGTCGCGCCCGTTGCGGCTGACGAGCCCTGAAAGAAACAGCGTGTTGCCGGTCCGGACGCCGTAGCTGTACGGGTTGGGCGAGGGGATCCAGCCGTCGGGCTGGACGACCGTGCGCTCTGTGCCGACGGGCACCGCGACGGCGGAAATCTCGACGCGGGCACCCTCGCGCGCCAGCGGCGTCACCACGGTCGTCCGGGTCGGCGGGTCCTTCGGCCAGTGGGTCTTGTACTCGGCGTTCATGGCCGCGAAGTCGTCCGCGCTGGTCAGGTAGACCGTGACGGCCACCGCGTTCGCCAGGCTCGAGCCGGCCATCTGCAGGATGGCGTCGACGTTCGCGAGCGCCTGCCGCGTCTGCGTGGCGATGTCGCCCTCGACGAGTTGTCCGCGGGAGTCGGTCGCGATCGTCCCGGAGACGTAGACGACGCCGTCCGCCTTGACGGCGGGACTGAAGGGCAGCCCCGTGGCAGCGCCGGACTGCACGATCTGTTTCGAGGACTGGGCGGAGCTCATCGTGGTCACCGCAACGGCGAGGACACAGGCAAGGGGTGGGCGCATGGGCTGGCATTGTAGTCGAGGGGAGGCGGCTGGCGGATGCGCTATGGTATTGATCGATGCTCGAGAAGCGGCGGTCGGGAATCCAGGGCTGGGGCGTCTACGCCACGCGGCGCATTCCGAAGAACACTCGCATCATCGACTACGCGGGCGAGAAGATCTCGAATCAGGAGAGCCTCAAGCGCGAGCGGCGGTACATCAGGCAGGGTCACATCTGGTGCTTCAAGCTGACGAACCGCACCGTCGTCGACGCCAACGTCGGCGGCAACGTCGCGCGGTTCATCAACCACTCCTGCCGTCCGAACTGCTACGTGCACATCCAGGACGGCGTCATCTGGATCCGCGCGGCACGGACCATCAGCCGCGGCGAGGAGCTCACCTACAACTACAACACCGACGGCGAGGGGCTCATCAAGTGCCGCTGCCGCCCGGGATGCCAGACGCTGATATGACCACCACCGAGCCGCCCGTCGAGAGGCCGCGGCACATCTTCTACCTTCACGGCTTCGCGTCGTCGGCGCAGTCCAAGAAGGCCGCCTACTTCGGCGAACGCCTGCGCGCGCACGGCCTGACGCTCCGGACGCCCGACTTCAACCAGCCGGCGTTCGAGTCGCTGACGATGACGCGGATGCTCGACCAGACGGCGGCCGCGATCGAGCGCCTCGAGCCGGGACCGATCGCGCTCATCGGCTCGAGCCTCGGCGCCGTCGTCGCCATCCATACGGCCGGACGCATGCCGGGCCGGATCAGCCGCCTCGTGCTTCTCGCGCCGGCGCTCGCCTTCGCCAGGGACGGCCACGGCTTCCTCGCTCCGGATCGGGTGGCCCGCTGGAGGGCCAGCGGCTCGCTCGAGGTCTTCCATTTCGGCTACGGTGGAACGCGGCCGCTGCACTACGAGTTCTACGAGGACAGCCAGCGGTACGACGTGATGGAGGTCGGACTGCGCCAACCCGTGCTCATCTTTCAGGGTATGCACGACGAAGCGGTCGATTTTCGCGGCGTCGAGCAGTACGCCGCGGTGCGGCCCAATGTCACCCTGGCGCTCCTCGAGGACGACCATCAGCTGATGGCGAGCCTCTCGCGCATCTGGGACGACATGGCGCCGTTCCTTGGGCTGGTGTGACGGGCCGCCCCGCACACGTCGCGCTGCTGAGCGCGCTCGCCGCGCTTCTCGTCGGCGCCGGTAACCGGCCTTCCCCGGGGGCTCGCGGTCCGACGACCCAGCTTCGTGTCGGATTCCTCAGGCCGGGAGGCGGATATGCCGTCGAGACGCTCGGGCTCGAGTCATACGTGGCGCGCGTCCTCGCGGGCGAAGCCGCCCGGGGCAGCGGCCCCGCGTCGCTCGAGGCGCTCGCGATTACCGTCCGGACGTTTGCGCTCGCCAATCGCGGGCGGCACCGTGCGGACGGCTTCGACCTCTGCGATCAGACGCACTGTCAGGTCGTCCGCGCGGCGACGCCGGCCACCGAGCGCGCCGCGGCGGCCACGGCCGGCGAGGCGCTCGTCGACGACGGCGAGCCGGCATCGATTTATTACACGGCGTCCTGCGGCGGCCGGACGGAGATTCCGTCGGCGGTGTGGCCGGGTGCCGACGATCCACCGTACCTCCCGTCCGTCGTCGACGACGCCTGTGGCGGCGCGCCGGCATGGTCGGCCGAGTTGTCGGCGCGGGACCTCGCGCGCGCGCTGGCGCTCGTGGGGTATCGCGGCCGCGTTCGCGCGGTCCAGGTCGCCAAGCGCGACCCGTCGGGACGCGTGTCCCGGCTGCGCCTCGACGGGCTCACGCCCGACGTGATTTCAGGACAGGACTTCCGCGTCGCGGTGGGCCGCTCGCTCGGCTGGCTCCTGGTCAAGAGCGCGGCGTTCGACGTCGAGCGGCGCGGTGACTCGTACCGGTTCAGCGGCCGCGGCTCGGGCCACGGCGTCGGCCTGTGCGTGATCGGATCGGCGCACCTGGCGGCCGAGGGCGAATCGGCCGCGCAGATCCTGGCGCGCTATTTCCCCGGCCTCGCGATCGCGACGATGACGCCGGGCGGCGTCGCCGAGGCGGGGAGGGCAGCTGCCGCGCGCCGCCTGCGCGCCGGCTCGTCGGAGAGCCACGCGGGCGCTCGCCCGACGGGCGAGCGCGCGGACGCGAGCGACGTCAGGCGACCGGCTCCGCCCCCTTCCGATGTCCTCGTCATGCTGCCTGACGGCGACGAGGGCGAGCGGACCGTGGTGGCATCGCTCGTCTCGAGGGCGCGCGACGACCTGGCGCGGCGGCTGGGCGTCGGCGCGCCCCGACCGATCGTCGTCCGGTTCCATCCGACCACCGACAGCTACGAGCGGGCCACGCACCAGCGGTGGTTCACGGCCGGCTCCGTGGTCGCCGGCGAGCTGCAGATGCCGCCGGTGGCCGTGCTGCGCGAGCGCGGCGTGCTCGATCGCGCGATCCGCCAGGATCTCGTTCGCCTCATGACCGGAGCGGCGCTCGCCGATCGGCCGATGTGGGTGCGCGAAGGCGCCGCGGCCTATTTTGCCGATTCCGGCGCGGTCCGTCCGGACCCGCGCGATGCCCCATCGCCGTTCGTCCGGCCCGAGCCGCGCCGATCCTGTCCGGGTGACAACGAATTGAGGGCGCCGGTCTCGATCGGCGCGCTCAGCAACGCTTACGCGCGGGCGCGCGCCTGCTTCGAGCGCGAGCTGGCGCGGCGGAAGGACTGGCGGGCGGTGAAATGACGGCCTCTACTGGCCCGGCTCGGGGACGTGAGGCGGCACGTAGACCTTCTTCAGGGCCTCCAGGTACTGGCCGAACAGCTGCTTGATGCCGTCGAACTCCTTCTTGACTGCGGCGCGGTATTCCTGGTGCGTCGCGAAATCGAAGAGGAGCGCGGTCATCGCCTGAGCGTCGACGGTGAACCCGTGATGACCGATCGGCTTCAGGTTGTCGGCATCCATCTCGTAGGTGTGGTTCGGCGCGGTCGACGACTGCGAGGAAATGCCGATGCCGGGGATGTCGCGCGACACGCTGCCGGTTTCTTCGAACCCCTGCGGCTTGCCCGGCTCGGGCCTGATGTTGGTGGCGCCGAACTTTTTCATGTACGCGAAGCCGACCTCGGCGAGCGTCGCGTCGGCAATGCCGTCGCGATCCTGGCCGTAGTGGTCGATCTTGACCTTGGTGCCGGTGGCGAGCGCGGCCGCCTTCGCCGCGTTGTCGACCCAGTCGGTCACCTGCGCCAGGTACACCTCGTCGGGGTACCGGATGTAGAAATCGGCTGCCGTCTTGTCGGGCACCACGTTCGGCGCAGCGCCCCCTTCGGTGATGATCCCCTCGATGCGCGCCTCGGGCCGGATGTTCATGCGGGCGGCGTCGATGTTGTTGAACAGGCCGATCACTCCGTGAAGCGCGTCGCGCCCGGCCCATGGCGTCATCTGATGCGACGGCGCGCCGCTGAAGGTGTACTTCACGCCGTCGATGTTCAGGCAGCAGGTCCCGAAGCCGGGCGCCGGCCTCGTGGTCGCGCTCGACGAGTGGCTGCGGACGATCACGTCCATGCCGTCGAAGACGTGCGCCTCGTGCATCTGGGTCTTGGCGTTCGGCGGCATCATCTCTTCGCCCGGCGTGCCGAACATCGTCACGCTGCCGGGCGTGCGCGTCTTCGTCAGGTACTCGGCGATTGCGATGCCGGCGGCGATGCCGACCGGCCCCTGCGCGCTGTGCTGGTCGCCGTGGAAGGCGCCCTTCGTCCCGCGCAGGGCGTCGTATTCGAGGATGATGCCGAGGTTCGGCGCCCCGTTGTTCTTCTTGTACCGGGCGACGAAGGCCGTGTCGAGCCCGGCCACGCCGACCGTGACGTCGAAGTCGTGGGCCCGCAGGTAGTCGACGAGCTTCTGGACCGAGCGCTTTTCCTGGAATCCGATTTCGGGATGCGTGGCAATGTCGTCGGCCATGGCGAGCAGGTCGGTGTCCATCAGCTGCTTGGCCCGCGCCACGACCTCGTCGCGCGCCGCGTTCGGACCGGTCAGCTTGCTCACCAGGCCCGGAACGTCGAGCGACTGTTCGAGCGTGGCCATCTTCTGGAGGACGTCGCGCGCCGCTTCGCGCTCGGTCGGCGTCTCCTGCGCGAACACCGGCGCCGCGATTGAGATGGCCAACAGGCAAATACCGCTGCAGGTGCGCATGCTTCCGCCCTTTCCGTCAGGACTTCCCCGATCCCCGAGGTCTCCCGCAAAATTCTCTAAATCCTCGATTTTCCGAAGTCTCAACTGCACCTGGCACCCGGCTTGCTGCCGACCCTCCCTGCTGTGCCGTACCCGCCACCGATTCCCGTCGCCATCTTCATCTCGAGCTTTCAGCCCGGAGGCACCGAGCGGCAGATGATCGAGCTGATGCGCCGCCTGGACCGGCGGCGGTTCGCCGTTCATGCCGTGTGCTTCG
Source organism: uncultured Acidobacteriota bacterium (assembly GCA_963840225.1). Taxonomy (GTDB): domain Bacteria; phylum Acidobacteriota; class Vicinamibacteria; order Vicinamibacterales; family CAVVIG01; genus JBLMXQ01. The sequence goes on along the minus strand of CAWIYH010000001.1, from coordinate 70,563 downwards.
ACCGAAGCGGCGCGTGGTTGTCACGCGTCGAGGGGCACGTCGCGTCGATCGCGGAATTCCCAATGCACGGGTTCCTGCGCCCGGCGAGCTGGCGTCAGATGCTGGCCTTTGCCCGGTGGTGCCGCCACGAGCGTATCACGATCCTGCAGACCTGTGATTTCTACACGAACGTGTTCGGCATGATCGGTGGGCGTTGGGCCGGCGTCCCGGTGCGGATTGCCAGCCGGCGGGACGTGAATCCAGGGCGGAGTCTTGCCAAGCTCGTGACCCAGCGATTCGTTTATGAGGGCGCGCATCGGGTCGTCGCCAACTCCAGGGCCGCCGCCGCCCGCCTCGCGCTCGAGCGCCTGCCGCGCGGGCGAATCCGGCACATCGCGAACGGCGTGGACGTGGGTGCGGTTCCCGCCGGGCGATCCGAGCGGCCGATTCGGCGCTTCATCACCGTGGCCAACCTTCGCCCCGAGAAAGCGCACGAGCGGCTGCTCGCGGCAGCCAAGCGGGTCCTTTCGGAGCGGAGGGATATGGAATTCCAGATTGTCGGCGACGGGCGCCGGCGCGCGGAGCTCCAACGCCTGGCGTCGGCGCTCGGTGTGTCGGGGCAGGTGCAGTTTCTGGGGCACCGCGAGGACGTGTCGGATCTGCTGGGGGAGGCCGACGTGTTCATCCTCCCTTCGCGCTCCGAGGCGTTTCCCAACGCCGTGATCGAAGCGATGGCGGCCGGCCTGCCTGTCGTCGCCTGCGCAGTCGGCGGCCTCCTGGAGCTGGTTGAGGAGGGGCGCACCGGGCGGCTCGTGCCGCCCGACGACGAGACGGCGCTTGCCGCGGCGCTGCTCGATCTGGCGAGCGCGCCCGATCGGGCGCGGGCGATGGGCCGTGCCGCCCGCGCCTTTGTCGAGGCGCGCTTTTCCTTCGAGCGGATGACGAGCAGCTTCGAGGAACTGTATCTCTCGGAGCTCGCGGCTCGGGGCCGTGCCGCGAGGCTTCTGCGTAACGAGCCTCGTGGTGTTCGGCGTCAGCCTGGGCCGTTGACTTAGAGGGCCCTGGCACCCTCCTTGCTGAGGTGTCGAGACAGATGCGTCTACTTTGGGTCAAGGCTGGCAAGCTCCTGCCTCCCGACACAGGCGGCAAGATCCGCTCCTATCACTTGCTACGCCACTTGGCCACTCGAGATGAGCTGGTTCTTCTTTCGTACTACGGCGGGTCGCGCGACGAGCAGTACGAGCGGAGCCTGCGGCAGACCTTTCCACGGGCGGTGCCGCTCTGGACCGGCTCACCCGAAACGGGTCCCGCCGCGGCAATCCACTATCTGAGCCGAATCCCACGGCTGGCACCGTATGCGGTCACCAAATTCACCTCGACCGCCGTGCGGGGCGTCGTTCGACGCTGGCTCGCCGACGGACGATTCGATGTCGCGGTCTGCGATTTCCTGTCTGCTTCGCTGAACTTCCCGGCGAGGTGTGCGACGCCGTTGGTGCTCTTCCAGCACAACGTCGAGTCAGCGTTGTGGCAGCGGCAGGCGCGCCACGAGCGAAATCCTCTCAAGCGGGCGGCGTTCGTGCTCGAGGCCGCCAAGATGACGCGCTACGAGCGCGCCGCGGTCCGGCGCTTTCCGCACGTGATCGCCGTCTCCGAACAGGACCGGCAGGCGATGGTGTCACTGACCGAATCGCGACGCATCAGCGTCGTGCCGACCGGCGTCGACCTCGCGCAATACCAGCCGGCTGCCGGGCGGGAGGCTTCCGAGCCGGTCGTGTTGTTTCTGGGCTCGATGGACTGGGAAGCGAACGTCGACGCCGTCCTCTATTTCTGCCGCCAGATCTGGCCGTTGGTTCGTGCCGCCGTTCCCGGCGCCGTGTTTCGGATTGTCGGGCGCAATCCGCACGTGAGCGTTCGCGAGCTCGCCGGCGAGGGGGTCGAGGTCGTGGGGTCCGTGCCCTCCGTTGTCGAACATCTGGAGCGGGCCGCCGTCGTCGTCGTCCCGTTGCGGATTGGCGGCGGCACGCGGTTGAAGATCTTCGAGGCGATGGCGGCCGGCCGGGCCGTGGTCGCGACGTCAATCGGCGCCGAAGGGCTGGACGTCGTGCACGGCCAGGACATCCTCCTCGCCGACGACGAGCAGACCTTCGCACGCGAGGTCATCGCGCTGCTTCGCGACGCCGGAGCGCGCCGCCGCCTGGAAGCGGCCGCGGCGTTGTCGGCGTCACGATTTGACTGGAGCGTCAGTGCTGCTCGCTTCGCGGCGGTGCTGCACGCAGTCGCCGCGGGGGAGAACCGCGCTCGCCGGGCTGCCGTCGGACCGGCGCGGGTGGGCGCATGACGGTACTGGTTCTCGACGGCAACGAGAATCAGGCGGTCGCCTGTGTGCGATCGCTCGCGCGCGCCGGAGAGCGGCCGATCGTCGGCTCCGACACGTCGTGGTGCAAGGCGGCGTGGTCTCTCGCTTCCGCGGGCCGCTTCAGATATCCGCCGCCGCAGGAGAACGGCGCGGCGTTCGTCGAGCGAATCGCGGAGGAAGTCGCGCAGGCGCCCGGCACTCTCGTCTTGCCGATGACCGAGCGGAGCACGCTGCCGCTCTCGGCCGCACGGACGCGGATTGCGGCAGCCGGCGGCCGGCTGATCCTCCCTCCGCACGGGACGGTCGTGCGGGCATTCGACAAGCACGAGACCACGCGCCTTGCGGCGTCTCTCGGGGTGGACACGCCGCGCACGGCGTCAGTGGCGAGCGCGGTCGAAGCCGCGACCCTCGCCAGGACGCTGCGGTACCCGGTGGTGCTCAAGCCGCGCAGCTCTCAGGAACTGGCAGCGGATGGCGCGGTTCGAACGACCGGAGCTCCGCGCTATGCGCGCGACGCGGCGGAGTTCGCTCTCGCCTGGAGCGATCTTTCAACTTGCTGCCGCGTCGCGATCGTCCAGGAGTTCGTACCCGGAGCAGGCGTCGGCTACTTTGCGCTGCTCAGCCACGGCAAGGTTCGTGCGGAGTTCGGACATCGTCGTTTGCGGGACGTGCGACCGACCGGGTCGGGCAGTTCGCTGCGCGAGAGCGTCGCCCTGGATCCTCGTGTTCGCGATGCCGGCCGCGCCGTTCTGATCGCACTCGGCTGGCACGGTCCCGCGATGGTCGAGTTCCGAGTGCGCCCGGACGGCACGCCGGTCTTTCTCGAAGTGAACGGCCGGTTCTGGAATTCTCTGGCCCTGGCCGTGCACGCCGGCGTCGACTTTCCCGCGCTGGTGGCGCGTCTCGCGAGGGACGGCGACGTTCCGGCTGGTTCCCCGTATCGCGCGGGAGTGCGCTGCCGCTGGATGCTCGGCGACGTGCGTCACCTCGTCGAAGTGCTGCGGGGCGCACCCAAATCGTATCCCGGTCGGTTTCCCTCGCGGCTGGCGACCCTTGCGGCGGTGCTCACGCCGATTCGCGGAACGTATCACGACAACTTCTCGTGGCGGGATCCGCTGCCGGCCGTGGGCGACTGGCTTCACTTCGCGCTGCGGCAGCTTCCGCGACGCGCGCGTGCAGCCCGCAGGGGCGAGGTCTGGAATGCTAAAAGGCGCCCTTCACATCCATAGCACGTATTCCGACGGCGAGCTCACCCTGGCTCAGCTCCGAAAGGTCCTCGCGGCCGCAGGATGCCGATTCGGTTGCGTGACGGACCATGCGGACGGCTTCGATGCGCACAGACTCTCGACGTACGTGGAGGAGTGCGAGGCGCGGTCGGATGCTCGCTTCCGATTCGTGCCTGGCCTGGAGTTCAGCTGCGTGAACCGGATGCACGTGCTCGGCTACGGCGTGACGACGCTGATCGATTCGACCGATCCCGAGACCGTGATCGCCGCAATTCACGCCGCCGGCGGCCTTGCGGTCATCGCCCACCCAAAGGACGCGGCCTTCACGCTGATCGAGCGGTTCAAGGTGCTTCCGTGCGGGCTGGAAGTGTGGAACTCGAAGTACGACGGCCGCTACGCCCCACGACCGGGCACCTTCGCACTGCTCGATCGGCTGAAGGCTCGCCGGCCAGACATGCGCGCCTATTACGGTCAGGACCTGCACTGGAAACGGCAGTACCGCGGGCTGTTTACGGAGTTACATGCCGACCGCCTCGAGCGGTTCGCCATTCTGTGCTCGCTGGCGGCAGGTGAGTACACCGCGCTCAAAGGCTCGCTGCGGCTCCCGTCCAGCGGCGTCGTGCCCGCCGAAATGATGGCGACCTTCGCTCGGACTCAGGAGCGGTCCCGTCGCGTGCGCCGGTGGATCGGGCAGGCGAAGCGGCGCGCCGACGCGCTCGGCATGCCGCTGCCCGCGCCGCTGAAGTCACACCTGCGTCGGATCTTCTAAGGCTCCCTCGACCTCTTCCGAACGCGGTATTCGCAGATCCGGGGGATGGTCCTCTGCGAGCACCATGGCGTCGATCCCTGCCGCGGTCAGCGGATGAAGCTTGCGAACGAGCGGATGGATCTTGAACCGGAGCTTGCTTTCGAAGTACGTCCGATACATCCACTTTATCGCCTCCGTCTTCACGTTCCTGTGTGTTGGATTGCTGGACAGTGTGTAGCCGAGATCGGCTAGAGTTCTCCCGACCATGGACTCGCAGTGCAGCAGTTCTCGCTCGGTGAAGCCCTTCTTCCACCGACCCACCGGATTGAATGTGTCTGGCGACTCGCTCCGAAAAGAGGAGTTTGGCTTGCTCACCGAGCCATAACCGACTTCGAGAATCCGGTCGTAATCCAGCTCCTGACCAATGAAGGCGCCGATCTTCTTCAGCAGTTCTCTTGGGGCGGAGACCAGGTCTTCAAAATGGACTTCCATGTAGTCCGAGCCGAGTTGCCGTCCATAATGGCGCCCGCGCCCGACGATCCACTCCCAGTAGACGGCTGCGCCGACAAGGCTGATCCGGTCCTGCCAGGGAATCGGATGCAAGTAACGGGTGCGATTCAGCGACATCGCGACATCGCGTCCATCACGAATAATGTGGATCACCAGCGCCTCTGGGATGTGAGTCTTGATGCGCGGGAGATGAAGAATGCCCTCCGGAGAGTTCTCCGCCCAGCGCTGCATACCCTGCCTGCGCGCGATTCCATCCATGACGACGCGCAGAAAGTCGCCCGCGCCGTGACAGTGTTCCAGCACTTGCTGTTCCACCTCGTGCCGCTGGAGGCCTGACGCGCGAAACAACTTGCTGCCCAGCCACGCGTCCAGAAGCCGCCTCCGATTCCTGCGGACGCGAAGATCCCCGAAGTTCGGTGCCAGCACGTTGAAGACGTTCGATTCGGCAAGGTAGACGGCGAACCCTCCTGCCGACAACAGCATGTCGTAGAGCAATGTCGTGCCGGACCGCGGGCTGCCCAAGACGAAGACCGGCGCGGTTCTTCTGTGAATTGGATTGGGAGGGCTACTCACAAGTGGGGCTCCTGATGTGCTCGAGGCGATATCGGGGGCACTGGATTCAACGTGCCGGTCAGGAGGTCGCGGAATCCGCTCAGCTCAGCTCCGCCCCGTGGCGCAGGAGCAGGCGCCGAAGCTCGAGGTAGCTCGATCCGGCCACCCGCTTGGCGAGCTTCCGGGCGTTCCAAGCCAGCGCCTGTCGCCCCATCGGGCCCTGCGCTCCGGCGGCCACGGCAGCGACCGTTGCTGCGGTCGTCCCGCGCCGGACGACGAAGCGTCCAACGACTGTCACAGGCCCCTCCATCGTCACGGCGCGAGTCGGTTCGGACGTGAAGAGTGTCGTATACCCGGCGGCACCGGCTGCGACGGCGACCCGCCGTGAGTAGTCGCCGCCAGGGACAGATGCGGCGTCGACGTCCGTGCCGAGCACGTCGGAGAGCGCTCTTCGCGATAGGCACCACTCGTCGCGCAGCTGACTATCGCTGCAGTGCGCCATCCGCAGAGGATGAGAGCACGAATGGCTGCCGAGGATGTGGCCCCGCTCGTGGAGAGCACGGAGATCGCGAGGGCAAAGAAAGCCGCGACGTCCGACGTAATCGGTCGTCACGAAGAACCAGCCGCGGAGGCCCTGGATCTCGAGCAGGTCGGCCGCCCTGAGCGCGCTGATGCCGCCATCGTCGAACGTGACCGCGATGTCTCCGGCTGCCCCGGTCAGGCGTTCGCGTTCGCTCGGGGCGACCACGCGCGCGAGGGCGTCAATATGGGCCGCGAAGCATTCTGGCGTGAGCTTGTAGCGCGCCGCATCACGACCCGGAAATCCGCTCGCATGCTCGGCCCCACGCGGCACGACGTCGTGGTACATGAGCGCGCAGGTCACCAGCAGATCCCCCGGTACTCGGCCGTCAACAGCGATCCAGCGACCGGCAGCCGGACGAGATCGATGACGATCTGATCCGCCCGGCAGCGCTCGACGGCGTCGGCGAACTCGGCCGACTGGTTGCCAATCACGATCACCTCGGAGGGGCCGACGACCTCGTCGAGGCTGTCGCAGAGCAGCGACGAGAGGTGCGGGATCTGCTCCTCGATGTACGCCTTGTTCGCCCCTACCAGCCGTGCCAGCGAGACGTTCCGGTCGTAGATGCGGAGCTGCAGGCCCTTTCCGAGCAGCGCCTCGGCCAGGATCACGATCGGGCTCTCACGCAGATCGTCGGTGCCGGCCTTGAAGCTGAACCCGAGCAGGCCGACGCGCTTGCGCCCGGTCTCCAGCACCTCGTCGATCGCGCGCTCGATTTGCAGCCGGTTGCTCGGCAGAATCGAGCCGATGACGGGCAGGTCGACGTCGAGCTCCTTGGCGCGATGCTGCAGCGCGCGAACGTCCTTGGGCAGACACGAGCCTCCGAACGCAAAGCCTGGCTTCAGGTAATAGCTCGACAGATTCAGCTTCTCATCGCGGCAGAAGATGTCCATCACCTCGTGGCTGTCGACGCCCATCTGTTTGCAGACGTTTCCGATCTCGTTCGCGAACGAGACCTTGAGCGCGTGCCAGGTGTTGCTCGCGTACTTCATCATCTCCGCGACGCGGATGCTCGTGCTCACGAGCGGCGCGTCGATCGACTGATAGAGCGCGATGGTGCCGCTGGCGTCCGCCGCATGGTTGTGTCCGACAAGCGTGAGCGGCGGCTTGCGGAAGTCCTTGAGCGCGCTCCCTTCACGGAGGAACTCGGGGTTCACCGACACGCCGAAGCCTTCGCCGTAGGTCTTCCCGGATCGCTCTTCCAGCACCGGAATGACCGTCTCGTGCGTCGTGCCGGGCAGGACCGTGCTGCGAACGACGACGACGTGATAGGCGGACTTGCCGCGCAGGGCCTCTCCGACCTGCTCGCAGACGCGGGACAGATGCGTGAGGTCGAGGCTGCCGTTGCGGCGGCTGGGGGTTCCGACGCACAGCAGCGAGACTTCGGTCCCCGCGACTGCTTCAGCCGTGCTCGCGGTGGCGCTCAGCCGTCCCTGCGATACGCACCGCTCGAGAAGTTCACCGAGCCCCGGCTCGACAATCGGGCTGCGTCCGGCGTTGACCGCGTCGACCTTCTCCTGATTGACGTCGACGCCCACGACCGTGTGCCCGTCTGCGGCGAGCGCCGCCGCGGAAACGCTGCCGACATATCCAAGGCCGAAGACTGAGACATGCATAAATACTTGGTGACCTGTGATTTGTGAGTTGTGACCTGGTTGGTGTTCTGGTTGTTGATGATTTGGTGATCTACCCATCACATGGCGGTCGAGCCGGCGTCGCGCGTCAACTCCCGGCGCAACGCGCCAGGCGACGCCGGGCTGGTGCCGACTGCCTGCAATTCTCGGTTGCCGTCGCCGGGCTTCGGCCGGGGAAGCGCCTGGATGCCCTGGCCGTCGATGAACGTCCGGTGCCAGAGCTCCAGGTTCATCAGACTCCAGATCTGATCGCCCCCTTCGGTTCTCCCGGAGGCGTGATCGCGAAGCAGGCGGTCGACCGCATCGGGATCGATCACGCCGCGCTCGCGGGTTCGGCGATCGAGCAGCACCTCGCGGACTACGCCGAGGTATCGGCCCCGCGTCCAGGCCCCGAACGGCACGGGAAAGCCCATCTTGGGGCGCGTGAGAATCGACTCGGGCAGCAGCCCTCGCATGGCGTCGCGGAGAATCCGCTTCGTCGTCAGTCCTGACAGCTTCCAGCGGTCGGGCAGGAGCGCGGCAAACTCAACCAGCTCGTGATCGAGGAACGGGACCCGGCTTTCGAGTGACGCCGCCATGCTCATCTGGTCCTGCTTCATGAGGAGTTCGAGCAGGTAAGTCTGCATGTCGGCGTACAGCAGCCGATCGAGCAGTGAGCTCCGCCCGTTCGGGCGCTCGAAGAGGGCCAGTGACGCCCCGTACGCACGAGAGCCGGTGGCGGCGTGGCGGTGCGGCGGCAGCAGCAGCTCGCGCTGGCGCGACAGCGGGACCGCGGCGAAGTTGTCGAAGGCCATCGCCGCGGCCGTGCGGTCCATTGCCAGGAACGACCGCGACGCATAGCGTCCGGCGCGTCCCGGCAGACGGGCGACGAGCCGCTCGGCGACGACGCGGCGCAGGCGAGCGGGCATCACGCGTTCGTAGATCGTGCCTGCGCGCCAGTTCCACGCGATGCGCGGGTACTTGCCGTAGCCGGCCAGAAGCTCGTCGCTGCCTTCGCCGGTCAGGACCACGGTCACGTGGCGCCGCGCGAACATGGAGACGAAGTACAACGGCACGCTCGACGGATGGGCGATCGGTTCGTCTTCGTGCCAGACCAGACGCGGCCAGGCGTCGAAGAAGTCGTCCTCGTCGATCACCAGTTCGTGGCCGTTGGCGCCGATCGCCCGCGCGACGTCGCGCGCGTAGTCCAGCTCGTTGAACGCCCGATCCTTGAACGCCACCGAGAAGGTCTCGAGCGGCCGATCCAGCGCGCGCGCCATCAGCGCTGCAATGGCACTGCTGTCGAGGCCGCCCGACAGGAACATGCCGAGCGGCACGTCGCTCATCAGCCGCAGCCGCACCGATTCATCGACGAGCGCGCGGAAGCGCTCGACCACCTCCCGATCCGAATCCCGTGCACGGCTGGAACCGGGGGCATCCTCCGACTCCGGTCCGCGCGAGCTGCGCGTCGGTATGTCCCAGTACCGGCGCACGCGCACATCGCCGCCTTCGAAGGTCAGAACGTGGCCCGGCAGGAGCTTCTCGACGCCGCGGAACATCGTCGACGTCCCCGAGATGTACCGGGTGCTCAGCAGCTCGGGATAGACGTCCGCGTTCGCGGCGGCGGAAAGGAGCCCGCTCGCAAGGAGCGCCTTGATTTCAGATCCGAAGACGATCGTTCGGCCGACCCGCGCCCAGTAGAGCGGCTTGATGCCGAGGCGGTCGCGCGCGAGGAGGAGGCGCCGGTTCGGGGCGTCCCAGAGCGCGAAGGCGAACATGCCCCGGAAGTGGTGGACGCAGTCCGCGCCCCATTCCTCGTACCCGTGGACGATCGACTCGGTGTCGCTCTGCGTGCGGTATCGATGGCCGCGGGACTCGAGGTCGCGCCGGACGTCGCGATGGTTGTAGATCTCGCCGTTGTAGACCACCGTGACGCTGCCGGTTTCGTTGGCGAGCGGCTGGTGGCCGGCGGCCAGGTCGACGATGCTCAGCCGCCGATGGGCGAGGCCGGCGTGGACGTCGACAAAGGTCCCGGCATCGTCAGGCCCGCGATGCGCGAGTATGTCGCGCATCGCCAGGAGCCGGGCAGCCGCGTCATGGTCGAGCTCATCTGGAGAGACAAAACCAGCGATACCGCACACGGTGCGGATCTGAGCAAGGGGGATGCCGGGGGGCCCACGGGCAAAGCGGGCAGGGGCGCGCGTCCCAACACGTCAGGAGGTCGGTCCGGTTCCGCAAGGGTGGAACGCACGAGTCTCAAGTGGAATAGCTTTTCCGTAAATGTCGTCCAGGTACTCACGGTGCCATCGCTCGAAGATCACGAGCTGCCAGAGCCGGAGCGTGTGATCGCGCCGCCCCGCGAGGTGCTCGTCGACGATCCGCCGCACGAAGGGCGCCTGGAAGTAGCCGCGCTCCAGGCTCGACCGTGACAGCAGCGTGTCCGCAAAAAGCTCCCGGAGGTCGCCGCGGAACCATACGCCGAGGGGCACGCCGAAGCCCTGCTTGGGTCGGTCGAGAAGATCGCGCGGTAGCAGCCCCGCCGCCACCTCCTTCAGCACGTGCTTCCGGCGCCCGTTGCGGATCTTCAGATGGTCCGGAAGCGCCGAGGCGTAGGCAATGACCCGATTGTCGAGCAGCGGCACCCGCGACTCGATCGAATGGGCCATGCTCATACGATCGACCTTGACGAGCACGTCCTCGGGTAGGTAAGTCTCCCCGTCGAAGCGCATCATCTGACTGGGCCATGGCAGCCCCTCGTATCGCGCGAAGCGACGCGCCGCGGTCGTTTCGGGGTCGTCGGTCAGGCTGCGGTGCAGCTCGGGCGAAAGGAGATCGCGCTTCTCATCGGTGCTGAAGTAGCGGACCGCGTCGAGGTAGCGTCCTTGCCGGTCGCGTCCCACGTGGCGCAGAAAGTTCTTGCCCCGCACGCCGTGCGGCAGGGTGGCCGCGGTCAGCGCCGCGACCCGTCGCAGTGGCGGCGACGCGTAGCGATCGAATGCCGCCACCCGCGGATGGGGCTCGTAACGATCGTACCCCCCGAACAGCTCGTCGCCCCCGTCGCCCGACAGCACGACCGTGACGTGGCGGCGCGCCAGTTCCGACACATACCACGTCGGAATCGCCGATGAGTCGGCGAACGGCTCGTCGAAGTGCCGGACGATCGCGTCGAGGATGTCGAGCGCGTCGGGCTTGACCACGAACTCGTGGTGGTCGGTCCCATACTGGCGAGCCACGCGGCGCGCGTGCTCGAGCTCGTCGAAGGCGGGAACATCGAACCCGATCGAGAACGTCTTGACGCGGGCGCCGGACGTCTCGGCCATCAGCGCGACGACCAGCGAAGAATCGACGCCGCCCGACAGGAACGCGCCGAGCGGGACGTCGCTGACCAGGTGCGCGCGCACGGCATCGGTCAGGACGTCGCGGAGGCCGGCCACGGCCTCGGCGTCCGACCCGATGAAGGTCTCGGCCGACGGCCAGCGCCAGTACGCGCGCACATCGAGGCGACCCTCCCGCCACGTCAGCAGGTGGCCGGGCGGCAGTTTCCGCACCGCGCGGAAGATCGATCGATCGGCCGGCGTATAAAGAAAGGATAGGTAGTGGTTGAGCGCGTCCGGGTCGAGCTCGTGCGGCAAATCGGGAGCGCACAGGAGCGATTTGATCTCCGAGCCGAAATACAGCCGGCCGTTCACCACCGCATAGTGCAGGGGCTTGATGCCGGCGCGGTCCCGCGCCAGGAGGAGCGTGCGCGACCGCGTGTCCCAGATCGCGATCCCGAACATCCCGCGCAGGCGCTCGATCGCTTCGGCGCCCCACTCCTCGTAGGCGTGCACGATCACTTCGGTGTCGGTCCGGGTCGCAAAGACATGGCTTCTGGCTTCGAGCTCGCGCCGGAGCTCGCGGAAGTTGTAGATCTCGCCGTTGAACACGATCCAGACGCTGCCGTCCTCATTGGCAATCGGCTGCCGCCCGGTGGCGAGATCGATGATGCTCAGCCGCCGCATCCCCAGCGCCACGCCGTCTGAGACCAACACCCCTTCGTCATCGGGCCCCCGATGGCGGATGACGTCGCACATGCGCCGCACGAGGGCGAGATCTCCTTCGCCGCTCCGCTCCGCCCACGAACACGCCGCAAACCCCGCGATGCCACACATACGGCCGATCCCCCTGGTTCTCAGATCTTCAACGTGCCAGATTCCCCGAATGACGCGGGCGGTGGCTCGGTCGTCCCCTGCCCGGCTGCCAAGGGCAGCTCGCGGCCGCCGACCACCAGCCGCGCGCCCGGGACGGGACCGCTGATGCGCGCTTCGGCGGGCTGCGGAGGCACTCCGGCTGGCGACAGGTCCACGTGCAGATCTGACACTTCACGGGGCAGCACGAGATCCAGCCGCCGTCGCTCGTCTGCGCGCACGAGTGAACCGTCGACCATGGCGACGCCCAGAGGACGGTGTTCCTCGGGTCCGTACCGGCAGAACAGGAATCGCGCGTTCGTCTCGAGCGTCGAGATGCGCCACGACCGGTGCGCGTCCTGGGCGCTGCCAGGCGGCTCGGCCGGGTCCGCGAAGAGCAGCTCGTCGACCGATGCCGCGCGGGTAATCCGGACAGCGGCCGAGTGCCGGAGGACGCCAGCCTCGGCCCACACCGGCAGCAGCTGAAGGCGCCTGATGGCGTTCCCCGGGTTCATGCCGATGGCCGTGAACATCCAGAACGGCGACTCGCCTTCGTGCCGCGCGCGTATCGTGGTCGCAGGGTCGATCCGCCCGTAAACCGGGGCATGCCACCCGAGACCGCTCGCAGGGTCGGCCGACAGCGTGTCGACCTCTCCGGTCATCGCGATCTCGACGCGCTCGTCCGGCGTCGTCAGCGTCGCGAGGCCCGGCCGCACCGAGACGCTCCAGCGCGGGTCGACGTGCCAGTGGGCGACCGCCGCATGTCTTCCGGCGCCGGTCACCAGGTCGGCCACGACGATCAGATCGCCGTGCAGGATAAAGGCGTGGCGGCGGTGCTCGAGCGGGGCATAGCCGTCGTGCGCGCCCTCGAAGTAGTCGAACCCGCCGTTGGTGCGCCAGCGCCGTACCTCCGCGTCGGCCGTGCGTTCCCAGTGGAACGGTCCTGCCGGCAGCGACTGCGAGCGATCGTCGATGGTCAGCGTGTTGTGCAGCGCGCTCGACCGGAAGCGGTCCCTTGTGGCCGGGTCGCACGTGTAGCAGCCGGTGCCGGGATCGATGGCGAGCGGCACGCCGCGGACGGTAATCGTCATCGAGAGCGCGTCGGCGTGCGCGTGGCCGCCGTTCCGGTAGCCGTGCGGTCCGCCGTCGATGAGGACGTGATCGCCCGAGGGACCGCGGGACACGTACCAGCCGGTCGCCGGAAGGGCGCCGGACGCCATCGGTGCGGCCGGCTGGCTCGAGGTCGCGGGCAGCGCCGGCAGGAGCGCCGGGTGCGACAGCATCCAGAGCGCTTCCTCGGGTGGCGGTCCGACGTGGAGCGCGGAACGGCCGGTCAGGGCTGCCGCGATGGCCAGGGTGTCGCGCCAGTCGTCGCACGGGCGTCCCGCGATAGGCAGCAGCGACCCGCCATCGTCGTCTCCGACGTGCGGAGCGCGGCCCCGGTCGTCGGCGATGAGGCGCGCGGCGTTCGCCAGACGCACGACTCCCGCTTCGAACGTCCCGGCCGCTGCGCGGTCGGCCGTGAGCCGCGCGACGGCCAGCGCCAGCAGGTAGAAGTCGAGCGTGTAGCGGTGGTAGTGCGTGGATCGCTCGCAGTAGCCGCCGTCGCTGGCAACCTGTCGGGAGAGCTCGGTCTCCAGGATGCGGCGGCCGAGCGTCTCGCGACGCGCCGACGCGGCAAGTTCCGGAAGCGCGCGGCCGCCGACGTAGAGCGCAAGCGCCTCGCCGAGCAGGTGCGTGTTCGGGCTGAAGTAGTACGACAGGTTGCGCTCGACCTGGTTCAGCTGCCGGTCCAGGCCGACCAGGAGATCCACCAGCCACGGCACGGCGTCGGCGTCCGCGTCCGCCGGATCCGCGAAGAAGTGCAGGGTCCAGATCCACGACAGGCTGCGCAGCGCCAGTTCGAGCATGCTCGCCCAGTTGATGCCCACGAGCGGAGGATTCGAGGCCAGCCAGGCCTCGAGCTGGTCGATGCACGCCGCCCGGTAGCGCGCGTCGTCGGTCAGCCAATAGGCGCGGCCGAGGACGAGCCAGTGCTGGTGGCGGTTCAGCTCCCAGATGATCTTGTGGTCGCCGGAGGCCTGGTCGAGAAACGGCACGCGCGTCCAGAAGCGCGGATCGGGACGCCGGCCGTTCACCGGATCGACGGCCCAGTCGATGCCGTCCGCCACCCGATCCGCCGCCGGATCGAATCGCAGCCCCGAGTAGCCGAGCAGGTCGAACTCGCCCGCGAGGAGCCGATCGCCGGCGGTCGCGGCGGCTTGCGGTGCCGATGGTGCGTGCTCACGGACGAGCGTCGCGATGTCCCGCCGCCGGTGCGAGGCGATCACGAAACGCTCGGGCCGCGACGCCAGTCGCGCCGCAAGCGCGCGATGGGCCGCGTCCCATCGGCGTGCGCGCAGCATCCTCCTGATCGCGTCGACCTGGCCGCCGCGGACGAGCGACTCCGCGAGGTCCGATCGATCCCAACGCGGCGCAATCACCCGCGCAGACAGCTCATCGGCGGTGTTTCGCACCGACGCGCGCATGCGCCACATGGCTTCGCGCGCGCCCATGCGCGCCAGCCGTTGCAGGGCCCGCTGAACATTCACGACGAGGGCGTCCTGGGATTCGTCGTCAGCGCCGTCCGGGCGGCGAGCCGGGGGCCGCGGCCGGCGACCGCGTCCCGGTAGACATCGAGCCACTGGTCCCGGACGCTCGCCCAGTCGTAGGCGTGCGACCGGGCCTCGGCCGCGGCGACGACGCGCCGGGCCAGATCCTGGTCGTCCAGCAGGCGCAGGATCGCCGCGGCGACGGCGTCGTGGTCGTTCGGCGCCGCGAGCAGGCCGTCGATGCCGTCGCGCAGAATCGTCGGTACACCGCCGACCCTCGTGGAGACTACAGGAAGCCCGCAGGAGAAGGCCTCGAGCACCGAGAGCGGCATGTTGTCGACGTCGGGCGTCTGGACGTAAACGTCCGCGGCGTCGTACTGCCGCCAGATATCGCCGGGCGGCACCCGACCCAGGAAGGTGACGCCGCGCAGCCCGAGGTCTGCGGCGAGCGCCCGGACGGTCGGCTCATCATGTCCACTGCCGACGACGGTCAAGGTCGCGTCCGGACGCTGCCGCTGGACGATGTCGAACGCCCGCAGCGTGCAGGCGACGTTGTAGCGTTTCTCGAGGTTGCGCGTCGACACGATCCGGGGGCCGAAGCACTCGCGGCGACGGAAGCGGAACTGCTGACGATCGATGATGTTCGGGACAATCGTCGATCCCAGGCCGAACCCGGCGAACACGTCCGCCAGGAACCGTGACTGGACGACCAGCTTGTCCACGCGTGCGATGGCGGCGCGGGCAACGCGGGACCGGCGCAGGTGGTCGGGCGCTTGGCCGCTGTGGTAGTTCAGCACCAGGGGGCGTCCGAGCGCCCGGGCCACCGCGATGGCGGGCAGCGGCGCGAGCAGAAAGGACGTGTAGGAGGCCGAGAACGCATGCACGACATCGGCTCTGCGCAGCTCGCGAACGAGCAGCGGTCCGTAGGTGAGCTCGGTGGCGACCGTCCGGACGTACTTCACGCGGACCGCATGCCGGAGGATCCCGGGTGGCAGCGGATTCACCGGCACGAGCCACGCGTCCACGTCGGGGTCGTCGCGCCAGGCGCGCAGGAGTTGATCGGCTTGCACGGCCTGGCCGCCGAGGATTCTCAGCGACGGCGCGACCACGGCCACCCGCAGACGGCTCATCGAAAACGCCCGAGGTGCAAACGACGCGCCGCGAACTCGTGCGTGTCCTGCTACACGACAGGCGGGGCGTGGTCGCAGGCCCGACGCCTGCGCCGTCCAGGTCGCTGTCCATGAAACCAACTCATCACGAAATTGGTTCACGGAATTGGATCGTCACGAATCCGAGCAAAAACAGCGTTCGTCGGCTCGACGATGTAACTCTTGCGTAACTGTTGAGTCAAGTTTCACTGCGGCCGTGGCTGTGTTGCGGTTGCCGACACCTCGAACTTCAAGAATTTCAACCATTTTCGACGCTCTTCCACTTCTGGTCAGCCGTTTGCCCTGCGCGGGGGCCGAGGCGCGGCTGTCCGGCCGAACCCTTCAACCTAAGCGCTCGCTCTCTGTCGAGCGGGGTTGCCCAGCAAACCCCTTCAGGAGGTGTCATGCGGACATCGACGTCTGTCTGCTGCAGACGCGTATGTGGATCCCTGATCATAATCGCCGGCGTACTCGGCGCGTCCGTCGCCTCGGCCCAGACGACCGTGACCCTGCGTGGGCCCTCGCAGGTCGTCTTCGCGACGCTGCGCGGCGGGAGCTACGCCACCACCAATATCTCGAACATCCTCGAGACCCGGGCGGCCGACAACCTGTCGTACCTGCGCCGGGCGCTCCTCAAATTCGACACCCACCACACCATCCCCGCCGGCAGCGAGGTGACCTCCGCGTTGATGACCGTGACGATCCGCGACGGGAGCGCCGACGCGACGCGCCGCATCGCCGCGTACCAGGTGACGTCCTCCTGGAGTGAGCACGAGACCACCTGGAACCGGCGCCGCACGGGGCAGCGCTGGTCGAAGGCCGGCGGCGATCTCGGCACCCGGCTCGCTGTCAAGACCGTCGGCAATACGGCCGGCAGCCGGGTCGCCTACGACGTCACGCCCCTGGTGCGTCAGGCGGTGCGCGGCGACCTCGGGTCGTCCCGCTACACGCGGGTCGCCCTGGTCGATCTCGACGACTCGACCCGCGAGTCCTACCGGGCCTACTACACGCCGGAGGCGTCGCGCGCGACACTGCGGCCCTCGCTCGTCGTCACCTATGGCCGGGCCGGTGCGACGTCGCGCGCCTCGAACTCCTCGTCGACCTCGAGCGCCTCGGGTACGCTCGTCCTGAGCGCGCCGACGACGCAGGTGGTCTATGCGACGCTGCGCGGCGGGCGGTACGCGGACACGAACATCGACGACCTCCTCGAGACGCGCTCGGCGAGCGATCCGACCTACAAGCGACGCGCCCTCCTGAAGTTCGACACGCAGAACACGATCCCCAGGGGCCGGTCCATTGCGTCCGCCACCGTCTCGGTCGCCGTCAAGGACGCCAGCGGCGATCCGTCGCGCCGCATCGCCGCCTATCAGGTCAGGCAGTCGTGGACCGAGACCGAGACCACCTGGAGGTTGCGGCGAGCCGGGCAGCCGTGGGCGCGACCGGGCGGCGACCTCGGCACGAAGCTCGGGGAAGCCACCGTGAAGGACGTCGGCAGCCGCGCGACCTTCGACGTGACGGCGCTGGTGCGCCAGGCGGTGTCCGGCGCGCTCGGTTCGCGCTACACGCGCATCGCTCTCGTCGATCTCGACGCCCCAACCCACAACTCGTACCGCGCGTACTACCGGCCGGTCGACAACGCGAGCCTCAGGCCGAGGCTCACCATCACGTTCGGTTCGTCGCCTCCCTCGAGCTCGCCGGAGCCGCCCGCGCCGGCGCCCATCACCAACACGGGAGGCACGCTGCGGGTCCTCGAGTACAACGTGCACCACAACGGGATCGGCACCGACGGGAGAGTACAGCCCGGACCGGGTCGCGACCTGGATTGCCAGGGTGAAGCCTGACATCGTCTCGCTCTGCGAGGTCGAGTCGCGGGACTGGTACACGAGCGGCGACGGCGTCGCGCAGTACAAGGCGCTCCTGGAGCAGAAGACCGGCGTCAGGTGGTACTCGTGGGCCATCCAGGACTACGGCGACTGGACCAGTCCCGGTATCCGCAACGCGATCCTGTCGAAGCTGCCGTTCATCTCGACGTATCGCCAGGAGTTCAGCGTCGGCAAGGACCGGACGATCGGCGGGGTGACAGTGGCGGTCAACGGCCGGAGCGTCAACGTCATGTCGACGCACTTCGACCCCGACAGTCGGAGCTACCGGACGACGCAGGCCGCCGAGACGGTGGGCTACGCGAGGGGCTTCGCGGAAAACCGGATCATTTTGGGTGACTTCAACGACCAGCCGACGCGCGCGCCGATCACGACGATCACGGCGGCGTACCACGATGCGTGGGCGGAAGCGGTCAGGAAGGGCATCCAGAAGTCGGCTCCGGACAATCCGAACGGCTACACGCGGCGCTCGCGACTCGACTACGTGTTCTACTCGCGCGGGGCAAACCACCTGACCCTCAAGAGTGTCCAGGTGGTGGACACGCGTGACAGCCGCGGTGTCATGCCATCGGATCATCGGCCGCTGGTGGCCACCTTCGCCGTTCGCTGAGGAGACGGGAAGTCGCGCTCGAAGGCGTATGACGACGACTGACGAGGAGAGCAGGATCAATTGCAATCCTGCAGTTGAGGTCGGAGCGATCGGCGTCGAGTTCCCGCGAAAAACCTAACGATTCGAGGTGGCGGGCTCCTTGCCGTGGACCCGTCGACTCGATTCATCACAGACGAAGGGGACTCATGCTGCGCTACGCCACTCATCCCGTGCGCGCCCGCTGCGCGCTGTTGATTGCCGTGGGGCTCCTGGCCGGCATCGCCTCGCCGGCCCTGGCCCAGACGGCGGTGACGCTGAACGTACCGTCGTCGCAGGTCGTGTACGCGACCCTGCGCGGCGGCGACTATGCGACCACCAACTACGACACGACCCTCGAGACGCAAGCCAACACCAATCTGACGTACGCCCGGCGCGCGATGCTGAAGTTCGATACGCAGAACTACGTGCCCTCCGGTGCGCAGGTCTCCTCCGCGATCCTGACGATCACAGTGAAAAGAGGGAGCACCGAGGCCTCCCGCCAGATCTCGGCGTTCCAGGTCACGACGTCCTGGAGCGAGCACGAGACGACATGGAAACGGCGGCGCGTCGGCCAGGCATGGGGCTCGGCCGGCGGCGATCTGGGCACCAAGCTGGCGACCGAGACGGTGTCCAACGTGCCGGGCACCCGCGTGTCGTTCGACATCACGCCGCTCGTTCAGCAGGCGGTGACCGGCAGGCTCGGCTCCTCGCGGTACACGCGCGTGGCCCTGATCGACCTGGGAAGCTCCATCAGGCAGTCCTGGCGCGCGTACGGGACGCCCGACGACTCCGACGTGTCGTCGCGTCCGGTGCTCAGGGTCACCTACGGCGGATCGACGGTGGCGCCGAGCCCGGCGCCGGCGCCGACGAGTGGTTCCACGCTGCGCGTGCTCGAGTACAACGTCCATCACGGCGGCATCGGCACCGACGGCGTCTACAATCCGGGCCGAGTCATCAACTGGATCGTCAAGATGAATCCGGACATCGTCTCGCTGTGCGAGATGGAATCCAGGGACTCGTACGACAGCGGCGACGGCGTCGCCCAGTACAAGGCGGCGCTCGAGCAGAAGACCGGGGTGAAGTGGTACTCCTGGGACATCCAGGACTACGGCGACTGGACCAACGGCGGCATCCGCAACGCGATCCTGTCGAAGATTCCGTTCAGCGCGACCTATCGCCACGAATTCAGCATCGGCAAGGATCGGACGATCGGCGGCGTGACGATTACGGTGAACGGCCGGAACATCAACTTCATGTCGACGCACTTCGACCCCAACAGCCGCACCTACCGGACGACGCAGGCCACTGAGACGGTGGGCTACGCGAAGGGCTTCGCGGAAGACCGGATCGTCCTGGGCGACTTCAACGATCAGCCGACGCAGCGGCCCATCACGACGATCACGGCCGGTTATTATGATGCGTGGGCGGAAGGGGTCAAGAAGGGCATCCAGAAGTCGGCTCCCGACAACCCTTACGGGTACACGCGCAACTCGCGGATCGACTACGTGTTCTACTCGCGCGGGGAGGCGCATCTGACGCTGAAGAGCGTCGAGGTGGTCGATACGCGGGACAGCAAGGGCATCATGCCGTCGGACCACCGGCCGCTGGTGGCGGTATTCTCGGTCCAGTAGATCGCGGGTCCTACACGAGGTTCGCCCACTGCGCCCACGATCTCGTCATCGCCATGCCCGAGGCGAGATCGTGGGCCGGTCGGCACCCGAGGACCTCGGCGAGCTTGTCGGTCCGCACGCGGGCCTTCGACGTGTAGGTGGAGAGCTTCGCGGGCGGCAGCGGGTGGATCGGGCGCGGGTCCCTGGCCTCGTCGCCGGCCTCCCTCGCCCGCAGCAGGTCGACGCGTTCGGCAATCGCCACGGCCACTCGGCCGGCGCGCGTCGGCTCGAGGCGGCTCCGGAGCATCGTCTCGCGCTTCCGCGTCTCGCGGCGCAGCACCCGCCAGGTGTCGGGAACCAGCCGCGGCAGGGTCGTCTTGAAATAGGCCAGCGCTTCGTCGGGCGACATCGAGACGGTCGCGGGTCCCCCCAGCATCGCTTCGTACCAGCCGTAGAACTCCCGCCATGTGACCGTCTGGGCGCCGGCCACCAGGAACGTCTCGCCGTGCGCCGCGGGCGACGTCGCGGCGGCAATCATCGCCTCGACGGCGTCGTCGATGTAGAGCGGCTGGCAGAGGCCGTCGCCCCCGTTGACGAGGATCACCCGGCCCGTCCTCAACAGCTGGAGCGGCTTGGTCGTCCAGGTCAGCGCGAACGGCCCGTAGACGATGGTCGGTTGCAGGACAACCGTCGACAGGCCGCGCGCGGCGTACGTGGCGACGAGCGCCTCCGCCTCAATCTTGCTGTCGCCGTATCCGGAGCCGGTCCGCCGCCTCGGTGACGTCTCGGTGACCTCCCCGTCGGCCGGATCGCCGTAGACCGAGAACGTGCTGATGTGGACGACGCGGCGGCAGCCGTGCCGGAGCGCCGCCCTGAGGACGTGTTCCGTCCCGTCGACCGTGACCGCGCGGCGCTCCGCGTCCTCGCCGACGTTGCCGTAGGCGCAGTGGAACACCACGTCGCATCCCCGGGTCGCCGCGTCGACCGCCTCGGCGGAACGCACATCGCCCGGCACGAGGTCGATCGGAAACCTGGCTATCCGGGGCGCGTTGGCGAGCGTGCGGACAAGGGCGCGCACCGTGGCGCCCTCGCGGCGCACGAGGTATTCGACGAGGCGGCTGCCGAGCGAGCCCGTGGCGCCGGTCACGAGCACGCGCGCGCCTGCGAGCGGGCCGTCGGGCGTCAGCCGACCGTCCATGCCGCTTCCTCCGAGGGGGCCTGGTCGCACGGCGCCTCTGACACGTCCCACGCCTGGATCCACGGGCGCCGGGCCGCATAGCACGCTGCCAGCAGCGCGACCGAGCGGCGAGCCTCGATCCCGGAGACGACGGGAGGCTCGCCGCTCCTGATCGCGCGGGCGAATTGATCCAACTGCGGCACGAACAGATCGACGAGCGAGGCGGGCGGGTCGCCGTGGGCGGCGGTCGGGCGGCCGGTGAGGCTGACGCCGTCGTGCCAGCGGAGGGTCGCGACCGCATCGGTCTTCGTCCCCACTTCGATCGTGCCCCACTCGCCGGCGATGACGCACGCGTTCGGCATGTCCCGGGTGCGGCTCAACTCGATTGTTCCCGTCGCCCCGCTCGCCATTTCGAGCTCGAGCAGGCAGTCGGCTTCGACGCCGCCGCAGGCGTCATCGCAGTACGTCAACGCCCGCCAGTCGCCAAACCACCACAGCACCAGGTCGAGCACGTGCGCCCCCGCGTCGGCCAGGACGCCGCCCCCACCCTCGGGGCGGAACGCCGAGGCGGAGGCAACGGGCCAGCTGTAGACGCCGCCCTCCCGCAGCTCGAACTGCCGGACCCGGCCCAACAGGCCCGCGTCGAGCGCACGCTTGACCCAGAGCAGCGCCGGCGCGCACCGGCGCAGCAGACCGACGGCGAGCACCGCGCGGCCGCGCGCGGCCGCGTCGATCATCCGGTCGCAGCCGTCGGGCGAGAGCGCCATCGGCTTCTCGACCAGGACGTGGACGCCGGCCTCGAGCAGCGCCGATGCGATCGGCTCGTGAAGATGCTGGGGGACCGCGATGATGGCGGCGTCCACGCGGCCGATGGCGTCGCGGAAGTCGGTCGACACGTCAGGAACCGAGTATCGCCCGGCCAGCTCGCGCGCGCGGTCGTTCGAGCGGTCCACGAGGAGCTCGGGCACGAAGGCCCTGGCGCGCGCGAGGGCCGGCAGGTGCACCCAATCCGCCACGGCGCCGCAGCCGACGATCGCACACGTCAGAGGACGGGAACCCGATCGGCTCACGGTGCGCTCACGTCATCGAAGTCCGCGGTCGTCAGCTGCCCGTTGTCGTGGCTGGTGACCGCCAGCCCCACGTACACCGTGCCGGTCATCGGAATCGACTGGCTCGTCACCTCCGTCCAGGACGTGCCGTCGCTCGACTCGTAGCCCGTAATCTGGTCGCCGGCGCGCTCCAGCTTCACCCAGCGCGGTGGAGCCGAAACCGAGCCCGCCACGTTGCTGCTCGTCGCCGCCGCGGCGCCGCGCCACTGGAACGCCACGCCCTTTTCGGCCGACACGAGCATGAAGGCGTGCGCCGACGAGGCGTCGAGCGTGTCGCGGATCATCACGCCGGCCTTCGACCAGCGATCCACGTCGGTGAGACTGGCGACGCGCGCCATGATGGTCCCGTCGCCGTCGAGCGGCTCGTAGACGAAGTTGAACGCGTCGGCTGTGCCCCAGATGTCGGCTCCGGATCCCCGCACCATGAACGTGGCGGTACCCGGGTCGTACTGCGCCGACCCCGAGGCGCCCACGGCGCCGACGTCCTCGTCGACCCACGGACTCGGGAGGTTGCTCGCCACCGTAGTCGCCACGGCGGCGTTGTCGATCGCGGCGGTCGTCGAGGCGCTGGTATTGTGGCTCGTCGCGGCCAGGCCGACGAATACCGTCGCGCCCATCGAGATCGTCTGGCTCGACACCAGGGTCCAGGTGGAGCCGTTCGCCGACTCGTAGCCGGCGAACGTGGTGCCGCTGCGCACGAGGCGCACCCATCGCGGCGGCGCCGACGAGGACCCGGCCGCACTGAGGGAGGTGCCGCCGGTGGTCGGCCGCCACTGCATGGCGACGCCCTTCGCGGAGGAGACGAGCATGAAGGCCTGCCTCGAGTTCGCGTCGAGCGTCTCGCGGAACATCACGCCCGCCTTCGACCAGGTGGACACCTGCTGCAGGCTCGCGACGCGCGCGGTAATCGAGCCGTCGCCGGTGAACGTCTGATACACGTAGTGGAACGCGTCGGCCGTGCCCCAGATGTCGGCACCGGTCGCGGTGACCGAAAAGGTGCCGCTGGAGTAGGTCGCCGACCCGGCGCTCGACACCGCGCCGATGTCGCTGTCGGCCCACGGGCTGGGCAGGGAGCCGCCACCACCCCCCCCGCCGCCGCTGCCGTCGGTCGACGGGAGGATGGTCGTGTCGTCCTTTCGCGGGCCGGGCGCCGCGTTCAGGTAGGTGCCCGGGTCGGGGCTCAGCACGATCTGATCGACGATCGCGCCGTCCTCGCGCTGCTGCACCCGGAGGACGTGCGAGCCGGTGGTCGCGAAGTAGATGTTCGCGCCGAGCGACCCCCAGCCGTTGTCACCCCATCCCCAGCCGTGGTCGGGCGCCAGCGTCGCGCCGTCTTCCAGCACCACCTGGGCGGAGCTGCTGGTGCCGATTCGCATCGCTGGCGTGCCGACCGCGTCGACCGAGTCGCTGAACTGGACGTGTATCGAGTCGTTGGAGAACGAGTTGCCCTGGGCGCGCATGCGCACCCACAGGTGGTAGGCCGTGCCGCTCGTCGCGTCGAAGGTCGTCTCGAAATAGCTGCCGGGGCCGGCCAGGGCGGGCGTGATCTTCGCGTGGCCGGCGTCTGGGTTCTGGAGCGCCGAGCCGCCGGCCGCCGTGGCGTCGCTGATCAGGGTCCAGGCGCCGTGGATGGAGCCCGATGGGACGTTCTTGGCCCACATCACCTCTGTCGTCGCACCAGGCGGCGGAGGCGGCGTCGTGCCCGTCGTCGTGAAGCTCCAGGTCGGTCCGCCGGCCGTCAGGTTGGCCATCGTCTTCGACACGATGCGCCAGTAGTAAGTGGTGCCGGCCGCCAGCGTCGGCAGCGAGAACTTGCGATAGTCGGTCGGCGTCTGGCTCGGTCCCAGATTCTGGCTGCCGGCGAGCAGCGGCGGATTGGGCGCGGTGCCGAAGTAGATGTCGTACACGTGGGCCCAGGGGCCGGCGTTCCATTTCAACACGACGCCGCTCGTGGCCACGCCGGTGGCGCCGTTGGCCGGAGACGCGTAGGCCGGCTTGTCGGGCGGCAGCGGGGTGAAGGGCTTCGTCTCGACGGCGCCGATCGGATTCGTGTTGTTCCACTTGCGCTCGAACTGGCTCACGAACCAGTTGAAGATGCTCGTGTTCTTCGTGAAGTAGTTGTGCTCGTGCTGGCTGACGGCTGACGGCGAGGTCCAGTTCGAGGAGCCGAAGATCGTCATGCCCTGGCCGTAGAGCAGGACCAGCTTATCGTGGTTGATACCGAGATGGGCGTTCATCCGGATCGGGATGCCAGCCGCGTAAAGCCGGTCGATGTTCCAGGCATCCCACAGCCGGCTGGGCGAGCGATACTGCTTGTGATCGCCGATCAGGCGCACCGCTACGCCCTGCCCGAACAGATTGATCAGGGCGTCGGTATGGCGACGGTCGGTGATGCGGTACATGATGACGTCAATCTTCTTGATCGCGGTCTGCGCCTCGGCCTTGTACGCCTTGACCGATCGGGCGCCGAAGTCCTGCGAGGGCGGGAAGTTCAGCTCCGGATCGATCGAGAACGTGGGGTACGACCGGAGCAGCGGCCCCGAAGCGTTCGCGAAATTGGCGTAGGCGACCGTGTCGGTCCAGGCATCGTCGAATTTCGTCTTGAAGCTGTTCACGACAGACGGATCGTCGGTGTAATACACGGTCTCGTCGACGTAGTTCTTGTAGGGATCCACCGGCACGAAGCCGTCATTGCTGAAGTTGGCAGAGCCGAATTCCACCATGCCCTGCCCGGCGAGCAGCATCATCTTCCAGTGTTCGATTCCAGACGCGATGCGCTTCCGCATCGGGACGCCCGCATTGGCGAGGTCCTGCATGATCTGCCCGTTGATCGGGTCGGTCGCGGTGGCGCGGGGATCCATCAGTATGCGCACCGGGACGCCGGCGTTCCACCGCCGGATGATCGCCGCGGAGTACCGCGAGTCCTCCATGAACCACAGGCCGACGTCGATCTCGACGTTCTCGTTATTGATCAGGTCGAGGAGCTGCGTTCGACAATTCTCGAACGACGAATCGCAGAGCTGCTCGGTGGCGTGCGCGCGCGGCACGACGAGACCGACGAGCGCGAACGCAGTCAAGATCACCGACGCGAGACGAGCGAGCGAACACGGGGCTGAGCGATCGTTCAGCGACATGCGGTCTCCAGGCGCGCTGCAAGGCGCGGGACGACGGGGAGATCCACCTCGAGACATGGCCGGCCGGCAAGTTTGCCAGAGTGGTGCCATATGGGACGAGAGCGTCCAACTGGCAGGCGTCGACAAATCGGTGGCGAGTCGGTGTCCGCCGTTCCAGAAAACGGTAGGGGCGTTCCGTCAGGGTAACCGATTTCAGCGCGAGTTGATCGGGACGGAACGAGTCTGCCACTTACGGCGGACCTGCCGAGCTTGCTGGAAGCGCGCGGTGACGTAGCCGAGCGAATAGCAGAGCATCGCTTCGTGGCGGAAACGCTCTTCGGGATCCAGGGCGGCGGCGGCCCGCACCCAGCCGTACGCATCGAGCACGGCGGCCCGTACCGGCCACAGCGGCACACCGCCCACCTCCCGGGCGCGCGACAGATCGATCCCGGTTTCCGTCACCGGGTGCATCCGATCGAGTCGAGCGCGTGACAAGCCCTTGCCGTACCACCAGCGCCGGAAGTACTGCTTCGTCAGCCGCCGGCTCGGGACGTGATGGTGGACCACCATGGCGGGAACGTACTGCCCCGAAGCGCCGGCTGCCCGCGCGCGCGCGAGGAACTCCGGCACCTCCTGCCCGAGCAGTTGCTGGCCGGTTCGACCAAGGCGCGCGTTGAAGCCGCCGATGCGGTCGATGAGGCGCCGGCGCACGGCCATGTTGGCGCCGAGCGGTACGTGCTGGCGCTCCTCGAAAAGGAACGGCTCCGAGCCGTGGTCCAGGATGGCGATCGTGCCCCACAGGTCGTGCCGGGTCGACGAGAGCCAGTCGGGCCGGCGCGATTCCCAGATCGGATGCACCGGGCCGCCGGTATAGTCGATCGGTCCTTTCTCGAGCAGCGGGGTCGCGGCTGCGTCGAGCCACGTGTCGGTGACCAGCACGTCGTCGTCGGTGAAGAGCAGGGCGGCTCCGCGGGCAGCCGCGATGCCGGTGTTCAGCGCCTGCGAGCGTCCCTGCGCCGGCTCGAACGCATAACGCAGGGGGACGGGGTAGCGGGCGATGCGGCGGTGGACGACGTCCCGGGTACCGTCGTTCGAGTTGTTGTCGACGAGGACGACCTCCCACGGTCCGAACGACCCGCGCACGTCGGCGATGCGGTCGAGCGTCTGTCCGAGGAGCTCGGCGCGATTGTAAGTCGGGATGACGACCGACGCACGAGGTGCTGCCATGGCTCTCAGCCCTGCAAGGGGGCTGCCGCCTTGTCGGGCTGCCGGGCGGGCGGGAGCTCACGGCTCGACCACCGCTGCCGGAGGATGCCCGCGAAGAACCACACCCACAGCTCGCGCTCGAACGCCTGGACCGACCGTCGTCTCAGCGCGTGAGCGGCCGCCTCCGACGCCGCAACGATGGCGCTCCGGAACATATACCGCGGCACGCCGAGCACGTGCGGAACGGTCGAGTAATCGAGGCTTGTCTGCTCCGGGTGCTCCATGTCGTGCCCTGTCCGGCCGTACAACAGCGCGCGGCTGATGCCGCGCCAGTAGAACCACCGGCGGAAATACCACTTGCGGAGCCGTTCGGCAGGGATGAGATGCTCGAGGACGACAGCCGGAACGTACATGCCCCGAACTCCCGCGGCCCGCGCGCGCAGGCCCCATTCCCGGACCTCCTGGCCGAGGAGCGTTCCTGCTTTGCGGCCAATCCGCGGATCGAAGCCGCCGACCCTCCCGAGCGCGTCGCGCGTGAATGCCATGTTGACGCCGAGCGGCACGCGCGCGCTGAACTCGTGCGGCTCGTCTCCGAAATCGAGCAGCGCGATGGTCGCCCACATCGGGCCTCCGGACTTCGACAGCCACCGCGGTGGCGGCGCTCCCCAGATTGGCAGCACCCGCCCGCCGACGTAACCGCATTGGTATTTCGTAAAGGCCCTGTCGTACTGAATCGCCCAGTCCGCCGGCACGCGAACGTCGTCGTCGGTGGTCATCACGACGTCGCCGCGCGCAACGGCGAACGCGCGGTTCAGCGCGGCGCTGCGGCCCTGCACGCGCTCGACCTCGTATCGCAGCGGAAACCGACACGCGGAGCGGGCCCGCTCGACCACGGCCGCGGTATCGTCGGGAGAATTGTTGTCGACGACGATGAGCTCGATTTCGCTCTGTGCCGGCGTCTCGATGCGCGACAGGCTGGCCAGCGTGGCGGCAAGCTCGGCGGCGCGGTTGTACGTCGCGATGGCAATCGAGAACGTCTTCATGGCTCTCCGGACGTGGCTGCGGTCGTCAGGTTGTGCTTCGCCGGGCCCGTCTGTGGCGCCGGTGGGAGCGCCAGCAGTTCGTACACGACCGCCAGAGCGCGCCCGGTAGCCGTGCCTGGCTCGTGAAACAGCGCCGCCGCAATCGCCAGACGGCGTGTGGACAGGCGCCGATCGCCGAGTTCCTCGAGCGCCGCAGGACCGACGTCCCCGGCATGCGCGACTACGCGAGCGGCGCTCCGCAGCAGCGCGATCCGCTCGGGATTGATACGGGCCACCCGCGGGAGATCCGGCGCGTCGAACACCACGACAGGACGGTCGAGCAGGAAGAACTCGAACGCGATCGAGCTGTGATCGGTCACGAGCACGTCGCTCGCAGCCAAGAGCGGCGACGGATCAGCGTCGTCGCAGATCACGATCTGTCCGGCCGCTTCGACCGTCTTCAGCCTCATCCGCCAGTCGACGCCCCCGCTGTACTTCGGCGTCCGATCGAACGACAGATCGTGCGGCTTGACGATGACGTTCCACCCGCTCGCCGCGAGGCTGGCGACGATGGCTTCGCCCGCGACGTTCAGCGACGACGCCGGCGACCACGTAGGGGCGTAGATCGCCGTCGGCCGCGACGGATCGAGACCGAGCCGTGCACGCACCGCCGGGCCGTCGTGCCAGCCGTTGACGAGGGCGTCGGCTTTCGGGAAGCCGACGAGCACGGCCGTTTCAGAATCGACGATGCGGGCCTCGAGATAGCGGCTCATCCGATCCGCGTTGACGAACGCCACGCGGTCGTAGACATGAAAACCGATCGGCAGGTGACGGGGGTCGTCCAGATTGTATTTACCCGCGACGCCGTGAAAGACATTCAGCCGGCGCCGACAGCGGAAGAGCTGAGGAGGCGCCCACGGATCCGCACTGATGAACAGCTCGATTCTCCACATGAAAGCTCGACGGCGGGAGAGCCAGCGATGACGCCGGCGGGTGGCCGCGTCGATATGCGCTTCCTTGGAAGGGGACTCGGCGAGGTACCGGACGGCCACGCGGGGGTCCTCGGCGAGCCTGGAGGCAAACGGCTCGATGACCGCGTCGTGCATCGCATTTCGTAGATAGATCAGCACATGCCGCTTTCCGGTCGTGCGGGCCACGGCCCCGTCCAGCCGGTCGAGCACCTGGCGTGGCCAGCGTCTGACCGGGGCTGGCGCCTCCACACGGTCGGAGGAGGTGAGGACAGATGTGCCAGTTCCCGCAGCCGGGCGGTCCACAGCTGACGTCGTTCAGCAAGATGCGGGCCCATTCGATCGCGCCGGGCAGCCGCCCCATGCGGAAGGGCAAACGGGCGTGCTCGTCCTGCGGCAGTTTTCTTGCTGAGCGGCAGGCATGAGGTTCCACTGGCTCGACGCGGTCGGCGCGGTCGCGCTGGCGGTGGTGACCGGCTGCGGCGGCGGCGGGTCGCCCGCCTCGCCGTCGGCGGCCGGCCTGCCGGCGCCGGCGGGCGGCACTCCCATCCGCGTGATGACGTTCAACATCCAGCACGGCATCGACGGCAATCAGACCTATCAGCTGCAGACGGCCATCGACGCCATCGCGCGGATCGCGCCGGACATCGTCGGCATCCAGGAGAT
This sequence comes from uncultured Acidobacteriota bacterium, assembly GCA_963840225.1. Classification (GTDB taxonomy): domain Bacteria; phylum Acidobacteriota; class Vicinamibacteria; order Vicinamibacterales; family CAVVIG01; genus JBLMXQ01. The sequence goes on along the minus strand of CAWIYH010000001.1, from coordinate 41,715 downwards.
CACCCGGAACCATCCCCATTACAACTGCGACGATCAACCGGCGTTGATGGCCAAAGGGCTGCAGCGGGCGACAGGCCGGCCGTGGACGTACGTGTTCCAGCAGCAATGGTTCACGCCGGATCGCAGCTGCGTCGATTCGGGACGCGGGGACGGCAACGAAACGGAGGGACTCGCGCTGTTCGCGCCGCAGCCGCTCGCGATGAAGATGTTCCAGCCGCTCTGGAACACCGGTCTCGGCCTGGCCGCCCGGCAGGAGTTCGCGGCGGCAATTCCCGTCGCCGTCACGCATCTCGCCGCGCAGGAAGCCCACGCTTCCGATCGCCAGCGCCAGATCAGCGGTCTGCTGCCATGGCTGATGGGAATCGGCACACCGCGGATCCTTGTCGGCGACTTCAACGCGGCGCCCGGGGCCTCCGAGATGCAGCCGGTCGCTGCCGCGTACCGCGATGCCTGGACCGATGCGGTACGCGCCGGCGCGGCGCTGGGGCAGCTCGACGGCATCACGCATCGTTCCAAACGGATCGACTACATCTTTTACACTCCGGACGCCCGTCTCACGCTCGTTTCGGCGGAGACGGTGGACACGGTGCCTCTCGTCGGCAAGGAGGCGTCCGATCATCGGCCGGTGGTGGCGACCTTCCGAATGAGGTGACGCCGGGCCGCGTACGCCCAGAGTGCGGCACGCGGCAGCCATTTCAGGGTGCGGGCGGCGACGGTCGCCCGCGCGCCGCCGCCACGGGCGCTGAGCCGCTCGAACGCCTCTGCCGCCGCCGCCGCGTCCCCACGCCAGAGCGCCGCACGGGCCTCGGCGTCGAGAAGAGCCAGCTCGAACCTGGCAATCTGCTCGGCGCAGACGCGGTGGGCCGCAGATCTCTCGTCCAGGCGCGCCAGCCACTTGCGATACACGCGCAGGACCCCCGAGACCATTCGGACCTCAGACGACGACAGGCTCCTGTCGCGCCGCCGGTAGAAGCCGAGCGGCGTCGCGTTCCTGAGGAAGCGGGATCCGGTCATCGCCGCGTGGATCCAGAAGTCGTAGTCCTCGTTGGTTTGCAGCGACTCGTCGAACCCGCCGACGGCGTCCAGGACCCGCCGTCGGAACACCGACATGATGAACACGGTGGTTTCGTCTCCGAGGATCTCGACGAGGTCCGGGTCGGGCCTCGGATCGGGGCACGGGCCGAACGGCCGTCCATCGGCGCGGCCGCCGCGAATGAAGCCGTTGCCCGTCACGACGTCGACCTCGGGATGCGCGTCGAGAATCGCCACCTGCTCGGCGAGAAACGTCGGCAGCCACTCGTCGTCGCTGTCGAGCAGGCCGACCAGGTCGCCGCGCGCGGACCAGAACCCGACGTTGCGGGCCGCCGAGCTGCCGCGATTGCTCTGGGCCATGCAGCGGACCCGGTCCGGCCAGGCGGCGCGGTAGCGTTCCGCGATTTCCCGCGATCCGTCCGTGGAACCGTCGTCGACGAGCATCAGCTCGAAGTCGCGGTAGGTCTGCGCCAGTACCCAGTCGACCGCCTGCGGCAGGAACTCCGCGGAGTTGTAGATCGGCATGACGACGCTGACCCTGGGGCGCTGATCGGGCATCACAGGCTCACATGTGCGGGATTGAAGTGCGCCGGCGACGCGTGGGACAGTGTCCACGGCGCCAGCTCGAGCAGCTCGTACACCGCCGCCATGGCCCGCGCGGTCGCGCCCCCAGGGTCGTGGAAGGCGTCGCGCGCGGCCTCCGCCCGCGCTCGGGACAGGTGCTCGGGGTTGTGGATTTCGGCCAGCGCCACCGCCCCCGCCTCCTCGACGTGCGAGATGACCCGTGCCGCGCGCCGCAGCTGCGCAATCCGCTCCGGGTTGATGCCCGCCGCACGCGCGAGGTCGGGCGTGTCGACGACAACGATCGGCCGATCCAGGAGACAGAACTCGAACCCGACCGAGCTGTGGTCGGTCACGAGCACGTCGCTCGCCGCCAGGAACGGCGACGAATCGGCGGCTTCGACGAACGCCACGCGGCCCGGCTGGTGAACATGCGCGAACCGAGCCCGCCAGTCGACCGGCGGCTCATCGCCGCGTCCGGCGAGCGATCGATCGTGCAGCTTGACGATGACGTTGAAGCCGCTGCCGAGCAGACTGCTCACGATGCGTTCACCGGAGGCGTGCAGCGACGACTCGACCGACCAGGTCGGCGCGTAGATGGCGGTGGGGCGGTGCATCTCGAGCTGAAGCTGCGCATGAACGGCCGACGCGTCGTACCGGCCGTTCACGAGCGCGTCGGCCTTCGGGTAGCCGACGAGCGCCGCCTGATCGGGCCGGACGATCCGATCGTCCACGTAGTGGCGAAGGGTGGGCCCGTTGACGAAGGCGACGCGGTCATACCGTCGGAGCTTCTCTCGCATGAGCTCGGCGTCCGCGCGCTCGAATCTTCCCGCCACCCCCTGCTGAAAGGTCATCCGGCGGCGGCATCGGTTGAGCGGCGCCGGATCGAGCGGTTCGGCGTCGATGCACAGGTCGAAGCGATGCCACAGGAACCGTCGTCGCCGGCCCGGCCGTATCGCGGCGCCCGCGGCGATCGCGGCGCCTGTCGACCGATCCGGATCGGCGGCGCTGAAGCTGACGTGTACCCGCGGGTCGCGCTGCAGCCGCTGGAAGAGGGGCGCGAGGATCGCGAAGTGCGTCGGAATGGCCGCGTCCACCAGCACCCGTCGGTGTCGGCCGAGTCGATGGAGCAGCCGATCGGTCGAGGAAAGGAGCGGTACGCGCACGGCGGCCGGCGGAGGTGCAAAATGGAGGCCGACGAAAGGCGTCAAGACTGAGAACCGGACGTGCGGCGGCAGCGGGATTGCTTGAGCTGTCCGCGTGCGTTTCGCGCTGTTCACGTTCACCCTGTTTCTCGCCGCCGTCTCGGGCAGCTTCGTCGCGCCCGGTCCGGCCCGGAACGAGCCGAGGCCGCGCGATTCGTCGGTCGTCACCGTGATGACCTTCAACATTCAGCACGGCATCGATGGCAAGCATCACTATGGACTACAGACGGCCATCGATACGATCGCGGCCATCCACCCCGACATCGTAGGCCTGCAGGAAGTGACGCGGAATCACCCGCGCTACAACTGCGAGGATCAGCCCGCGCTCCTCGCCGACGGGTTGAGCCGAGCCACGGGCGAGCACTGGACCGCCGTCTATCGCCGGCAGTGGTTCACACCGAACAAGGAGTGCCTCGAGACGGGCCGCGGCGACGCGGCCGAAAGCGAAGGACTCGCCTGGCTCGGCCCGGCGCCGCTCGATCCGCCGACCTTCGTCGAGCTGTGGAACACGGGTCTGGGTCTCGAGACACAGTTCGGCCGGATGCCGGGCGTCCCGCTGATCGTCGCGCACCTCGCGTCGCAGAAGGTCCACGCGCCCGACCGCGTGAAGCAGATTGCGAAGCTGCTGCCGTGGGCCGATCATCTCAAGCGCCCGAGAATCCTCGTCGGCGACTTCAACGCCTCTCCCGAGTACGCGGAGCTGGCTCCGGTGCTCCAGGCCTACCACGACGCGTGGACCGATGCGGTCAAGGCGGGCACGGCGCGGGGGCGCCTTGACGGCCTCACCCACAAGCGCTCGCGCATCGACTACATCCTGTACCTGCCCGGAGGCGACATCCATCTCGCCTGGGCGGAGACGGTGGACACGGTGCCCCTGATCGGACGGGAGGCCTCGGATCACCGCCCGCTCGTCGCCGCGTTCCGCGTCGAATGAACCGCCGGCGCGTCGAGCGCTATCAGGAACACGTCCTCCCGGTGCATGCCGTCCACCGGATCCAGGCCGAGAGTCTTCTCCCAGTTCGAGGTGAAGATCGCCCACCGTCCGTTCGGCGCGACGTTCACGATCGGCTCGTACCAGAAGTACAGGCCTGTGGGATCGCTGTCGCTGGTGACGTCGCTGCGGTGGTGGGCGAAGCGCCACACCGTCGCCGAGCGCCCGGCCGGCACGTCGGTCGCCACGGCAATGATCTCGTCGTCCCACGCGCGCCACGGCGCCGTGTCGGTGCCGAGCCTGTAGGTCGCGCTGATGAACGGCACGTTCGCGTCGGGCACGGCGTTGCTCCAGCTCGAGTGATCCGCCCAGTACACCTGCTTCGGCGAGAGGACGGGGTTGATGAGATCGCGCGTCGCGCTCACGTCCGACAGCGGCCTGATCTGCCACTGCGCGGCGTCGAACTTCGTGGCCGTACAGCAGTCCTGGTTGACCCACGTGCCGTACCCGATCGCATCGTGTCCGCCGGACCGCAGGTTCTTGGTGCCGTCGCTGGAGGTCACGGGCGTGATCGTGTCCGAGTCGGTGTCCCAGACGTACACCTGGGCCGCGCGCCGTGGCGGAGCGAGATCGCGCGCGGTCGGATAGAGCAGGACGAAGCGCCCGCTCTTGTCGATGTTGGCGGCGTGCAGGCGGAAGTCGAGGCGGGCGTTCGTCGGCTTGCCGTCGATCGTCGATCGGGCGCTGTCGAGCAGCTTGCGCTCGCCGGGATCGTCGACGAAGAACAGCAGCGCCTCGGTGTGCAGGTCCTGCTGGCCGCCTCCGAAGAAGACCAGCATCTTTTCCCGATCGTCGCCGGCCGTGGCGAGCCCGCCGACATACCCCGACAGGCCCTGGACGACGGTGTCCAGATCGAGGATGGTCGCGTACCGCTGGGTCGCGAAGTCGTAGCGGGCGATCGTCCGGTTGTTGCCGCGATGCCAGACGCCGTAGATGACGCTCGGATTCGAGACGCTGAACTGGGGTTCCCCCGAGAAGTCGAGCGTCCGTCCGCCTTCGCCGCTGGTGCTCGGATCGAGCCGCGACGCGCGCATCGACGCCGCGTTGAAGGTGTACGGAACGATGGTGCCGTCGGTGCTCCGGACGTAGAAGCAGGTTGAGGTCGCGTTCCAGGCGGCGATGTGGGCATTGGCCGGGACGCGGAAGGAGCGGTTGGGCGACCCTGGACGCGACCGCGAGTCGGTCACGCGGAGAAGACGCGACGAGAACACGGGATCCTTGAAGGTCTGCCCGGCGGCGCCGAGCAGCGGCGCCGCCGGCTTGGTCCGGGCCTCGGTATCGCTGATGGCGTCGTAGGTGGCCGGCACGCGCCGCTTCACGGCGTGCGGCGCCAGGCGCACCGGAGCGGCGCCGCACGCGCTCGACGGAGCGGCCTCGTCTGCGGCGCCGTCGCTGACCATGCCAACGCTTTGCGTTCCGACGACCCCTGCGTGCATGCAGGCGGCCGCGGCAACGAAGAGGGCGGCGCCGAACGCGGCCGCTCGACGGGGGGCTGACACGGATTGCGCTCCAGTTCTCCGGGATCAATACCCGGCCGGGCGGACCTCCGCCGGAGGGGTCTGCTCGACGTTGCGCGTCGACCTCGGCCGTTCGCCCGAGATCACCGGCGCGGCGAGGCCGATGGCTTCGTACAACTCCGACGCGCACCGCAGGGTCGCGTGCCCCGGATCGTGAAACAGATCGGCGGCGACCGCGCGCCGATCCTGAGAGCGCGCTGTCGGGTCGGCGAGCGCCCGCTCGACGGCCCCGACGGCGCCGCCGGCGGTCTCGACCGACTCCGCCGTCTGCGCCAGCAGGTCGACGTAGTCGCGGTGGATGTTCGCGCGCTCGATCAGTTCGGGCACGTGAATCCGGACGAGCGGACGATCGAGCAGCAGGTACTCGAATCCGGCGGAGCTGTGATCCGTGACCATGACGTCGGCGGCGACCAGGCAGGGGCAGATGTTCGCGTCGGCGGCCAGCACGCCGGTCCCCGTCACGAGCGCCGCCGCAACGCGCCCGGCCCAGTCCACCCCTCCCGAATAGCGCGGGCGCGGATCGCGGGAACGATCGTGCAGCTTGACGATGAGGTTCACCGGCAGCCGCCCGATCCGATCGATGAGCGCCATTCCGAGCTTGTTCAGCGACGAGTCGGGCGACCAGGTCGGCGCATAGAGCACGGTCGGTCGATCGGGCCGGAGGCCGAGCTCGTTCAGCACGGCATTCCGCTGCAGGGACCCGTCCACGAGGCAGTCGACCTTGGGCATGCCGACCAGCCGGATGGCAGGGCTGTCCGCATCGATCGCGCCGGCCGCGATGAAGTTGGAGAGCCGCCGACGATTCACGAAGAACAGACGGTGCCAGGGACGCATCGACTCGGTCGGCGCGTCGAAGCCGTACTTGCCCCCGACTCCGTGAAACATCTGGATGCGGCAGGTCGAGAACGCCAGCGGCGTCCACATGAAGTCCGATGTCAGGTACGCGTGAGACTTCGTGAGCGCCGCGCGCGCCGGGGTGACCAGTCGCGCGCCGGGACCGGCGTCCCGGAAGATCTCGCGCACGTGCCCCGGCTCCTCGCTGGCGACGAACGAGAACTCGACGCGCCCGTCACCCTTCATGATGCGGTGCACGGGGGCGAACATGGAGTACTGCACGGGCGTTCGCGCATCGACGAGGACGCGGCGCTTCATGCGTGGGCCCTCGCAACGTGGTCCAGCCCGACACGGCCGCCTTCCACCGCCGGCGCCCGCCTGGGCACTCCATGCGCCAGGACGAACTCACGTCCGCCGACGGCAAGGGCCAGGATGTAGTAGAACGTCCAGTTGAACGCGACCGAGGCGAAGAACGCGCACACGAACCAGCCGACCAGGCCGGCGAGAATGGCCCTTGTGTGCATGAGAATGAATCGGCGGTCCTCCTCGCTCATGGTCGGGCCCTCGTCGCTTGGCGATGCCCGCGACCCGGTGGCCGACTCGCCGGCCGTGCCCGCTCCCTTCCTGCGCCGCCGCGGCCTGACCGCGCGCAGCGTGGCAAGGCACGCGGAGAACGCCCGCGCGACCAGGAAGGCGAACACCAGCAGCCCGCCGATTCCCAGATCGGCGGCGACCTCCAGCCACACGTTGTGACTGACGCGCCAGGGTTCGAGGCGTCCGGGCTCGTTGTCGTTCTTGAACTGGCCGGCACCGACGCCAGTCAGCGGATTCCGCGCGAAGGCGTTCAGCGCGTCCTGGATCAGACGGAGACGCGCCTCGCGCGATCCGCTCGGATCCTCCTGCGGGACGACGATGCTGTTCATGCGCGTCCAGAAGGACTGCGGAAGCAGCGGAACGGCGATGACTCCCGCGAGTATCGCGGCGACGAGCAGGCCCGGTTTGACGCGGATCGTGAAGAATCCCACGACCGCGGACATGGCGACGAGGCCGAGGAAGCCGCTGCGCGACTTGGTGAAGACGATGGCGGCGAGCATCAGGGCTGCCAGGCCGGCCGCGGCGATGCGGCGCGACGTCCTGCGCTCCTGCAGCATGATGAACAGCGCCGGCGCGAGAAACGTGACCAGGTTGAGCGCCAGATCGTTCGGGTTCTGGAACATGCCGCCTACCGCTCCACGCACGCGGTCGCCTTCCACCAGGTCCACCCCGCGCACGTAGTCGAGATCGGCGCGCAGCGCCAGGTACGCCGAGGCGACGATCATCACCCAGACCATCTGCCGCAGGCGCTTCGGCGTCGTCAGCGTGGTGACCATCAGCGCGAAGATGAGGATGATCTTGATGTACCCGTCGGTGAACAGGTGCACGGCCCCCCCGGGCCAGATCGAGAAGGGCGCGGTCAGCAGGATCACCCCGCCGAACGCGATGACGCCAATGACTTCCGGCGTGATCGTCGCCACGGGGAGGCCGGCCGACAGCCGGCGCGCGGCCATCGCCGTGAGGCCCGCAATCGCCGTGAGTTCGGCGAGGTGGAGCACCGGCACGCCTGGAATCTGGTCCTGGGGCCGGAAGAAGAGGACGGTCGTGAAGGCGATCATCCACAGGTAGTCCCAGTCGTACCGCTCGCGCGCCCCGGAACGGGCTCGCGCGGCGTCCGCCGGACGCTTCCGTGCGGCGTCCTCGGATCGCTTCTGCCTGGCCGCGACCGGTTCGTCGCGTCGGGCGGACGACCTCAGATTGAAGGTCAATCGTTCCATCGTGTCATCTCCACACGTGGCGCCCGCGCACGGCGGAGAGCAGCCCCGCCACGGCGGCGTAGTTCAGCACCACGACGGTGAAGGCGAGCCGGGCGAGCCGCCGGACCACACGGCGCACTACGCCGCCTCCTCGGTTCGTCCGACCGGTGACCGGGCTGCGCCGCGTTCCCGCCGCCGCGCGGACGATCGACGGTCGAGCCAGCCGCCGTATCCGGCGAGCAGAACGAACGCCACCTGCACGGCGAGCGCCAGCCCGTAGACGAGTGACTGCCGTGCCAGCGCCTCGCTCGAGGCGAACGCGGCCAGCAGCGCATAGGGCACCAGCAGGCGCGCGATCTTGTGCGACGCGTACTGCAGCCAGACGCGGTTCCTCCACGGCAGCAGCAGGCGCGGTTCGAGCCAGAGAATCTGCACGTTCCCGGCGAGCGTCCGTATCTTCCGCCGGAGTTCGGCGTCGGCCGACGCCGCCGCGCGGTCGAAGGCTGGCGCGCGGTCGTTGAACACGATCCGGAAGCCGCCCAGCACGGCTCGCATGGGCGCCAGCACGTCGTCGAGAATCGTGTCGGCCGGCAGGGGCTGCCAGAGCGATCGTCTCAGCGCGTAGATGGCGCCCGTGGCGCCCAGGGTCGAATCGATGGCGCTCTCCGAGCGGCGAATCGCCTTTTCGTACCGCCAGTACAACCCGACGCCTTCGCCGATCGACGCGTCCGCGTCGGTCGATTCGCAGTCGAGCCGCAGCTCCCCGGTGACGCCGCCGACCTGGGGGTCGCGGAACGGCGCGACGAGCTCGGCGAGCGCGCCGCGCCCGAACGTCTGGCGCGCGTCGGCAAAGATGAGCAGACCGTGAACCGCACGGGCCACGCCCGCGTTGAGCGCCACGGCCTTTCCGCCGGGGGGAAGCTCGACGACCTCGACCGACGGCCGGTAGCGTTCGAGCACCGCCAGGGTCTCGTCCGACGAGCCGTCGGAGACGACGATGATCTGTCGGCGATCGGCCGGATACTCCTGCTGCAGCAGGTTGTCGAGCCGGGCCGGCAGGTGCGCCGCCTCGTTTCTGGCGGCGATGACGATGGAGACGCCGGGCATGGAATCCGGCGGTTGGGACGCGTCGCCGGACTTCCATCCGGCCGTCCGCCGGGCGCGCGTGCGCCGGGTGGCCCACCAGCGTGCGAGCAGGGGATACCCGACGTACACGTAGGCGACGAACGCGACGGACGTCCAGAAGACCCACAACATCGATCAGGCCACCACGCGCACGGTTGCCGCTGGCGCGAGCGGAGACGGCAGGACGCTCACAGGGAATCCTCCAGCACCGGCTTCGAGCCGCCCAGGATCGATCGCCGCACGCGATGCCAGAGGCTGCGGCGCTTGGGCCGGTAGACCTCGAAGGGTGGCGTGTCGACCGGCGCGTGTCGGAGCGAGGCGCCGGACGAGGAACGGACCTCCGCGCGCGCGCGGTGGTCCGGACCGGCCGGCGTTTCGTTGACGCTCCTCGCCTGCAGCGGCGGCCACGACGCCGCCCGTGCGCCGCCCGCCACTCCGGCGTCGGCAGTCTGGCTGCGCAGGATGCGGTACTGCTCGGCCAGCACGCGCCGCTGCTCGATGAGCTCCCGCTCCCGATTCGCCAGCTCCAGCTCGCGCTGGCGGATCTGCAGCTCACGACTGTCCATCTCGGCGGCCGACGCGGCGACGGGCGCCACGGCAGCGGGCGCCGGGCGCGTCGGTTCGGCCACCGGCCGCGGGCCGAGCACCCCCGTCGTGTCGAGGTCCGCGATGACTTCCTCCACCAGCTTCGCCTCGATGTCCGAGCGCTCCTCGGCGTAACCGAACACCAGCGTCGCATCGGCGATGACGTTGATGAGACGCGGCACGCCGCCGCTGCGCTGATGGACGAGGTCGGTCGCCGCGCGAGGAAACTCGATGGGCGTGCCGACCGAGGCTCGCGCCAGGCGGTGGTTGACGTAGCGCGCCGTTTCCTCCGCGTCGAGCGACTGCAGGTGGTAGCTGACCGTGATCCGCTGCCGCAGCTGTTCGAGCTCGACGCGGTTCAGCTTGTCGCGCAGCTCCGGCTGCCCGACCAGGATGATCTGCAGGAGCTTCGACTTCTCGGTCTCGAGGTTCGACAGCATGCGAATCTCCTCGAGCGCGGGCAGCGCGAGGTTCTGGGCCTCGTCGATGACGAGCAGGACGAGCCGGCCCGCCAGGCGCTCCTCGACGAGAAAGTCGGCGAACTCCTTCAGCAGCGCCGGCTTGCTCTTGCCGGCCGGGTCGAGGCCGACGTCGATCATCATCGCTTCGATGAGCTCGCGGGGGTCGAGCAGCGTGTTCATCAGGCGCGCCACGGTCACCTGCGAGTCGAGGCCCCGCAGCAGCGTCTGCAGCAGCGTCGTCTTTCCCGAGCCGATCGCCCCGGTGATGACGACGAAGCCGGCGTGGGTCTCGATCCCATACCGCAGGTACCCGAGCGCTTCCTGGTGGACCCGGCTCGGATAGAGGTAATCGGGGTCGGGCGTCAGGGCAAATGGGCGTTCGCGCAGGCGGTAGAAGCGTTCGTACATGGAGCCTCTCCTATTCGCCCGAAGCCGGCGACAGCGGCCGCGCCTCCGGAAAGTCGGCGCGGGTCGGGATGCGCATGTCGACTCGATCGAGTCTCGAGCCTCCATACGCGTCGATCGCCGGGAGCACCTGGGTGACCGCCCGCTGGTAGTCGTCGGGAAAATCGATCTCGGTCCACGGCAGGCCGCGCGTGCCGATGGCGTACAGCGGACGCTGTCGGGCGAAGGAGACGAAGGCCCGCGGCGCCCAGTCGCGGGTGGCGCCGGAGGCGACCGACTGGTCGAGACACTGCGCGATCCATCGGCCTTCCCCGGGGCCGAACTTGGCGATGCCGACGTTCTCGCCGTCCGCGTCGGCGGGCGCCATCGCCTTGGACATGTCGACGACGCGGCCGCGCCGCACCTGTACCTTCATCTCTTCGTCGCCGAACGGCGACTCGTCGTACGAGACGAGCAGCGCCGCCTCGTGGCGCGCCGAGACCAGGTCGAGGAGCATCCGCGGATGGAACAGCACGTCGCAGTTCATGACGACGAACCCGTCGGGAAGCAGCGGCCGCGCCAGCCAGAGCGAGTAGAGGCTGTTGGTCTGGGCGAAGCGCGTGTTCTCGACGAACTCCACGCCCGGGCCGCAGACGCGACGCACCCGGTCGGCCTGGCATCCGACGACGACCGCGATGTCGTCGATGCCCGCCAGCCGCAGCGCGGCGATCTGGCGTTCGACGAGCGTGAGGCCGCCGACGCGCAGCAGGCACTTGGGGCCGTCGCCCGCGGTTCCATTCAGCCGTGCGCCCTTGCCTGCCGCCAGGATGATCCCTCGCAAAGTTGCGTCTCCTTCCTCGTTGTATGCTAGGCCGCCGCCATGAGACGCCGGCGGCGGCGAATCAGCTCGATGGCCTTCGCGACGTAGGCGCGCCGCTCCGCGCGCGTGACTCCGAAGGCCAGAAACGTCGTCAGATAGCAGGCCACGCCGGCCGCGCACGCGGCGGCGACCGCCAGCAGGCGCTCCGGCAGGACGTCGCGGATCGGCAGCACCACCGCTGCCATCACCGCCAGAGGCCAGAGCGTGGGCCAGACCGCCGTCCGGAACGCCGCTGCCACGCCAAGGCCCACGCGCCGGCACGCCGCCGGCCAGAGCACCATCATGGTGACCGACGCCACCGGCACGAGCGTCCCCATCGCCTGGCCGACGAGGCCGTAGCGGCGAATCCAGAGAAGGCTCAGCGCCAGGTTCGCGGCGGCGGCACTCACGTTCGTCCGGGCGAGGAGGCGGTGACGACCCGCTCCCTTCAGGACCATATTTGCCGTCGCGTTGCCGACGCGGAAGGCGACGACGGCCGCCAGGATCTGCGTGACGACGACGCTCTCGGCGAACGCCGGCCCGACCCAGGCGTGGATTAGGGGGCCGGCCAGCAGGGCCACGCAGGCGGCCAGCGGAAGGACGGCGACGAGCGACAGGCGCGTGCCCTGCACGAAAATCGCCCGGAGCCGTTCGTCGCGGCCGAGCGCGTCGCAGTCCACGATGACCGGCATCAGCACGCCGTTGATCTGGTTGGTGAGCCGCTGGAGCGTCATGGCGAGGCGCTGCGGCACCGTCCACAGCGCCACGGCCGTGCTCGACAGGAACGCGCCGATCACCATGGCGTCGATCGAGTAGTTCACCTTGTTCGCCCAGTCGATCAGCAGCATGTAGACGCTGAAGCCGGTGACTTCGCGGAGACGGCTCAGGCGGAACAAGGAGATTCGCAGCGACAGCGGCCGGAACACGCGGTAGGCGTTCAGGCGGTAGACGATGTAGGCGAGCAGCCGGACGGTGGTTGTCGCGGCGACCAGCGTCACCAGGCCGTGCCCGGTCGACAGCACTGCGACGTTGACGACCGCCACGCTGACGCTGCTGCCGATGCCGACGATGTTGTTCAGGTCGTACCGCTGAAAGCCGTTGATGACGCCGCCGAAGATGCTGAAGGGGAACCCGAGCGAGACGTAGACGCCGATGAGGAGGAGGAGCGCGCGGCCGGTCGCGATCTCTTCGGGGCCCAGGTTGAAGAGCGAGCCCAGGTGGAACGCCACCGTCGCGAACACGGCGTACGCCACGATCCCGACCCCGGCCAGGAGCAGGAACAGCGTGCTCAGGATCTCGTTGAGGCCGCGCGCGTCGCGCATCGCGCGGTACTGCGCGACGAATTTCACGAGCGATCCGCCGTACCCGAGGTCCAGGATGGAGAAGTAGGCCGTGACCGACGCCGTCAGCATCCACAGCCCGTACGCCGCCTGGCCCAGGTGGTGGACGTTGAAGGGCAGAATCATCAGCCCGATGACCGCGTCGGTGAGGATCGTCAGGTAGCGGGTGCCGACGTTGCGGGCGACGGTCACGAGCTGATCGGGATCGCCCCACAGGGTATCCGGCTGTTCCGTCGCCGAGCTCACTTCGCGCCCTTTCCGAAGAGGATCACCTTTACCGTGTCGAGGACGATCGTCAGGTCGAAGACGATCGAGAGGTGCTTGATGTAGTAGAGGTCGTAGCGCAGCTTCTCCATGGCGTCGTCGACGCTCGCCCCGTAGTGGTACTTCACCTGCGCCCAGCCGGTGACGCCCGGTTTCACCGCGTGCCGCTGCTGGTAGTACGGGATCGCTTCGGCCAGCTGCTCGACGAAGAACGGCCGCTCGGGACGGGGACCGACGAAGCTCATGTCGCCGCGAATGACGTTCCAGAGCTGCGGCAGCTCGTCGAGGCGGGTGACGCGGATGAAGCGGCCGACCCGCGTGACCCGCTCGTCCCCGTCGCGCGCCCAGATCGGCGTGCCGCGCTCGGCGTCGGCGCGCATCGACCGGAACTTGTACAGGACGAACACGCGGCCGTTCTCGCCGACCCGCTCCTGGCAGTAGAGAATCGGGCCGCGCGAGTCGATCCGGATTGCGGCCGCCGTGGCGGCCATGAGCGGCGAGGCGAGCAGGAACCCGATCATCGCCAGCGCCAGGTCCAGCATGCGCTTGAAGAAGCGGGTGACGCGCGAGGCGCGGAAGCCGTCGGAGAAGATCAGCCAGCTCGGCTTCAGGTCGTCGACGAGGATCTTGCCGGTCAGGCGCTCGTAGGTGGTCGTCGCGTCCTCGACGCGGACGCCCGAGAGCTTGGCCCGCAGCAGCTGATCGATCGGCAGGTGCCCGCGGCGGTCGGACAGCGCGACCACGATGCGATCGATCCGCCGCGCGGCCACGACGCGTGCGAGGTCAGAGGCCGATCCGAGCACGTCGTGCGCCCACGGCGTCTCGTCATGCTCCTCGACGAAGCCGACGAGGCGATACGCGAAGTCGTGCTGCAGGGCCATCTGCCGCGCCACCATGCGCGCCGTCTGGCCGCTGCCGAGGATGAGGACGCGCTCCTCGAGGTGCGGGTCCTGCGCCAGGTAGTTGAAGGCGGCCCGCCACGTCACGACCGCCACGACGAACACGCCGAGCGCCGTCACGACCGTGCCCGGGTCGAGGATGAGCGAAGGCACCACCACGCAGGCGGTGCCGAGGACGATCGCCGCCGCGCCGGCCGCCTGGAGCAGGCGGATCACCAGCTCGCGGCTCGACTGCACGACCGTCAGGTCGTACAGGTCGTTGTAGTAGAAACACAGCTGGCACAGTGCCGTCACCAGCACGATCTTCCAGCCGGTGTCCGCGGCGCCAAATGCGCCGTGCAGCTCGGCGGCGAGCGCCATCGAGCCCGAGATCAGCACGACCTCGAACCCGAAGACGGTCAGGCCGCGCACCGACACGTTGCGATTGAAGACCTGCATGGCCGGCTCGAGGTTTCCCCTAATGCGCAGTCGTCCCGTAGCTGAAGTCGCGCCCCATCGTGGAATCGTTCAGTACGACCCCCAGCAGGCGCGACGCGTCGAAGCCCCGGAGCGCGTTTTCGATGGCCGGCTTGGGCGTCATCCCGGCGCGCACGACGAGCAGCGTGCCGTCGACCAGGGGCGCGAGCACCGCGACGTCGGCGAGCGGCAGCACCGGCGGGGTGTCGAGGATGACCCGATCGAACCGCGAGCGCAGCTGATCGAGCGCCCGGCGCATGGCGGTCGAGCCGAGGAGCTCGGCCGGGTTGTTCGGCGCGCCCCCGGCCGGAATCACCGTGAGGTTCTGGTCCGGCAGGAACCGCATGATCGCCCGCAGGTCGACGGCGCCCATCAGGTAGTCGGCGAGGCCCGGTCCGGGCGTCAGGCCGAACATGGACTCGAGCGACGGCTTCCTCAGGTCGGCCTCGACCAGCACGACCCGGCGCTGCAGCTCCTGGGCCATCGTCAGCGCCAGGTTGGCCGCCGTCAGCGACTTGCCCTCGCCGTTCTGCGGACTCGTGACGAGAAACGTGCGCAGGCTCGTCGCGCCTTCCGTATGGGCCAGGCGCGTTCGGAGCGAGCGGTACTGCTCGGCGGCGACCGACCTGGGCGCGACGCCCGCCACGAGCAGCGGGCTGAGCCGCGCCGCGCAGCTCGTCACCCCTTCGTCCTCCGCCGCCGACGCCGGCGGGACCGGCTGAGCGCCGGGCGGACCGGCGATGTCGATCGTCATCGGCACGCCCGCCGCGGCGACCCGGCTCGTGCGAACGGCCGTGCCGTCGCGTTCCGCTTTGTCGAGGATGTCTTGGATGCGGCTCATGATGTTGTCCTCTCGGCTGTTACGCCACCTCGATGCGGGGAATCTCGGCCAGGACGGGCAGCTCGAACTCGTCGCGCAGCCCGCGCGCATCGTGCACGGAGCGATCCAGGTACTCGCGGGCGACCACGCCGGCCCCGCCGAGCACGAAGCCGGCCGCCAGCGCCATCAGGAGCACGCGCATCGGCTTGGGCGCCACCGGTTCCGAGGGGCGCGTCGCCGGCAGGAACACCGCGAACTGCTCGCCGCCCTGCTTGCGGGCGAGGTCCTCGTTGAGCAGCGCCGCCTGCTTCTTCTGTGAGAGCTCGCCGTAGGACTGCCGCTCGAGGTCGTACTCGCGCTGGAGCGAGACGAGCTGCTGCTCGACCCGCGGCGCCGCGTCGACGCGCGACTGGTAATCGTGGATGGAGCCGTTGATCTGCGCCTGCGTCCGGCGCAGGTCGGCGATGCGCAGCCGCGTTGCGTCGCGATCCTTCCCGAGCTGCCGGTAGTCCGGGTTGGTCTGCAGCGAGGCGACCCGATCCGACATCGGCCGCCCGCGCTCCTCGGCCGCCGCCTTTTCGGCGTCGGACAGCTGCTGCTTGAGCCGGATGATCTCCGGGTGCTTGTCGGTGAACGTCAGCTGCGCGTCGGCGAGCTGGCGCCGGAGGTTCTGCACGCGCGCCGCCGCGGTCTCAGGTGGTGTGCCCTTGGCGGCCGCGAGCGTGTTGTCGGCGCCCTGCTCGAGCCCCTCGATCTGGCGCTCGATCATCGTCAGCCGGTCCTGCTCGCCCCGGATCGTCGTCGCGTTGGCTTCGAGCTGCCGCTGGAGCCCGGTGACCATCGCGACGTTCGCGTTGGTCTGCTCGGGCAGCTTGCCCATGTACGATTCCTTGACGTCGCGCAGCCGCGCCTCGAGCGCGTTCAGGCGCTTCCCGCTCGCCTGCAGCTGGCTCTCGATGAACTGCGACGTGTCCTGCGCCCGGACCTCGCGCGACTTGCCGTTGGCCTCGACGAACACCTTCACGATCTTGTTGACGATCCGCTGGGCCGCCTCCGGCGTGCTGTCGGTGTAGCTGACGAGATAGCTGTCGAGGTCGGCCCGCGCGTTGGGCGGCAGCGCGGCCGGTCCGCCACCGGGCGTGATGGACGAGGGGAGCGACACCTGGATGTTGCTCCGGAGGTCGTCGACGGCCGAAGCGACCGAGCGGCCCTGGTCCAGGTGATCCTCGCGCACGACCTGCTCGAGCACCCCCGTGCTGAGGAGCTGCTGCGACAGGGCGCGGACGCGATCCTGCTTGTCGATCGGCGCGGCGCCAACCAGGCTCGGCGCGACGCGGGCGGCGCTCACGCCGATCGTGGCGGTTGCCTGGTAGGAGCGCGGCAGCAGCCAGACCAGCGCCAGCCCGATCACGATCGACAGGGCGACCGGAACGACGAACCACATCCTGCGCCGGTTGAACACCGACACGTAGTCGAGCGGGTCGAAACGCGGTTCTTCCATCACTGCAACCTCACTGGCTTGGACGTGACAATCTGGAACCCGATGCGATTCCGGTTGAGGATGCCTCCGACCAGGTGGGTGTCCTGCCGCGTGTGGCTGTAGAACGCCTCGAGCCGCACCCAGGGGCGCGCCTCCCAGCCGAGGATCGACGTCGACCGCCACGACCGCAGCGGCAGCTGCTGGTCGATCCGGGTCAGTGGTTGATTGTCGCGGAGCGACACTGAGTGCGACGTGTAGAAGCGGCGCGTCCCAGGGAGGATGAGGAACAGGCCGCCACCGAACTCCTGGCTCGACACCGTGCCGCCGAATCCGAGCGACGGGACGTACGACCGCTGGTACTTCAGGTGAACGGTCGAACGCTGTCCGTGCCGTTCGACGCCGAGCAGCCACGACGGTCCGGATCGCGCGGCCGTGAACGCCGTGCTCTGCAGGTGAACCACGCCCGCGCCGCCATGCACGATCCAGAGCCTGGACAGGTCGTAGTCGATCGCCGCCTGTGCCAGATGGATGTTGAAGTGTTCGACGTCGCCGAGCACCGACGAGTGGCGGAAGGTGTAGTCGACGCCGAGTGCGAGCCGGCCGGTGAACGCATGGCGCACGCTCGCGTCGCCCTGTTGCACGTGCCCGCCGCGCAGCACGAGCGGCGACGAGGTGTCGGCCTGCGATCGGTCGAACGACACCGACTGATACCGGTAGCCGCCCGAGATCGTGCTGGTCCGGCTCAGTCGGTACGACAGGCTTCCGCCGCCGAGGCCCTCGAGCGTTCCGACGTGCCGGTAGGGAATGCCTCCGAGATCGATGAAGTCGGTGGACGGCACCGCCGCCAGCGACGCATCGGCCTCCCATTTCAACCGCACCGACTCCTGACGCTTCAGGGTGAGGAAGCCCCCCTGATCCCACCGGTTCAGCGCCGAGAAGGTGCGATAGGCGAGCAGGCTCCCGTGATAGCCGGTGTCGAAGTCGCTGTGCTTGCCCGCATAGCGCAGCGAGGCGGCGGGAAACACGTTGGAGACGTAGTCGCCGTTGTCCTGTACCGTTGCGGCGTTCACCGCCGAAAAGAGCGAGATGTTGTCGTCGTACATCTCTCCGAGGCCCACCGTCGGTATCAGCGTCCAGCCCGGTTGATTCTGCTCGGCCGGCCTGCCGTTATCGGCGACCGCCTCTTGGGCGATCGCGCCTCGATTCCCCACCGACAACAGCGCCGCCGCGGCGAGGCCGACGAGCGCAGGACGGAAGACGTGGCGCATGGCTACGGCACCACCACCGTGTCGCCGGCCTGCAGGAACACCGGCTTCATGTTGCCCTTGATCGCGTCGTTGTAGTTGAAAGGAATCGTCTGCAGGCTACCGTCGGCCTGCGGCCGGAGCACTTTGACGTCCTTCGTGTTCGCGAAGTCCTTGAAGCCCCCGGCCATGGCGAGCGCCTGCAGCACGGTGGTCGGCCCGTGCATCAGCACCGGCCCGGGCTTGGTCACCTCGCCCATGACGTACACGTTCGCGGCGAGCGCCTCGACGACGATCACCGTGACGACCGGAGTGGTGATGTATTCTTTGAGCTGGTTGGCGATCTGATCGCGGAGTTGCTCGGGCGTCAGCCCGGCGGCAGCGACGTCACCGACCAGCGGCAGCGTGATCTTGCCGTCCGGGCGCACCTGCAGGGACTGCGAGAGCTGCGGGTCCTTGTAGACCTCGATGCGCAGCTTGTCACCGGGCCCGAGGTGGTACTCGGGACCGAGTGACAGGGCCTTCGGCGCCGCCTTCTTGTCGTCGGTCGCGTGCGCTCCCGCGACGGCGGGGCGCGGCGTCAGGGCGGCGCACGCGGCCACGGCGGCGGCGACGGTGAATCGGCGGACGAGTGATGCGTGCGTCATCTAGGCTCTCCTCAGTTCCGGTTGGGCGACGGCCGCACACCGCTCCGCCAGTTGACGATCGGGTGCGACATCGCCTGATGTTTCAGCGATTCGGCGTCAACGGCGTGCGTGGGATAGCAGGCGGCGCCGACGGCGATGCGGAGCGCCGTCGGGAACTCGTAGTTGTCGATCCGGGCGATCACGCGCTCGATGACGCGCGTGGAATGATCGAAGTCCGCGTCGAGGAGCACCAGGGCCAGCGTGCCTTTCTCGGTGTGGCCGAGCAGGTCCGTGTCCCGCACTTCGCGCGCGATCAGCTGGGCGACCTCGTGCACGGTGCCGTCGTCGGCGGTGACCATCATGCCCTCCCATTCCCGGGAAGCCTCGACCACGACGAGTGTCAGGAAGTTCTGCGACCGCACGGCGCGCTTCAACTCGCTGTCGAGCACGAACTCGAACGCGCCGGGGGTCAGCAGCCTGGATCCCTCTTCGTAGAACGAGCTGGTCATGTCAGGACGCCCTGTCGAGGCCGTTTTCCTTGATCTTGTAGAGCAGGGCCTTGTAGCTGATGCCGAGGATCTCCGCGGTCTCCTTGCGGTTCCACCGGGTCTGCTGGAGCATCTTCATGATCAGCTCGCGCTCGGCTTCGCGGGCGGCGGTCCGGGCGATGTCCTTGAGCGAGTAGTTGCCGGCGTCGGCCGCCGCGGCGACGATGGCCGCGGGCGTCGGCGGACCGGCGAGGGCGGCCGCCTCGGCCGGCACCGGCACCGGGTGCGCCGCGGCCGCCGCGGCGCGTTGCGCGGCGAAGGCGATGCTGTGGCCGATCTCCTTCCGGATGGCCTCCTCGGACCCGAGTACCGACCGTGCGCTTGATCAGGTTCTCCAGCTCGCGGATGTTGCCCGGCCAGTCGTGGTCCATGAACAGCCGCATCGTCTCGTCGGAGATGCCGGCGTGCGGCTTGTGGTACTGGACCGAATACTTCTTGAGGAAGTAGTCGGTGAGCAGGGGAATCTCCTCACGCCGGTCGCGCAGCGGCGGCAGCAGGATGGAGACGACGTTCAGGCGGAAGAACAGGTCCTCGCGGAACTGGCCCTGGGCCACCGCCTGTTCGAGGTCGCGGTTGGTCGCCGCGATGATCCGCACGTCGACGTGGACGTCGTGCTTGCCGCCGAGCCGCGCGAACTCGCCGTCCTGCAGCACCTGGAGGAGCTTGGCCTGGAGCGGCGCGCTCATCTCGCCGATCTCGTCGAGGAACATCGTGCCGTGGTTGGCGAACTCGAACTTGCCCGGCTTGTGCTGGATGGCGCCGGTGAAGGCGCCGCGCTCGAAGCCGAACAGCTCCGACTCCAGGAGCTCGGTCGGAAGCGCCGCGCAGTTGACCTTCACGAACGGCTTGTCCTGGCGCAGGGACGCGCTGTAGAGCGCCCGCGCGACGAGCTCCTTCCCTGTGCCGCTCTCCCCGCGCACGAGCACCGTCACGTCGGTGTCGGCGACGCGCTCGATCAGGTCGCGCACCTCGGCCATGCGCTCGCTGTTGCTGAAGAGCATCTTGTGCTTGGTCTGTGACTGGAGCTGCTCGCGCAGCGACGCGACCTCGCGACTCAGCTGGCGCTGCTTGAGGGCGTTGGCGAGCGGGACCTCGAGGTCGGTCTCGTCGAAGGGCTTGCTGACGAAGTCGGCCGCCCCGAGCTTCATCGCCTGCACGACGACCGTGGTCCGGCCCTGGCCCGACAGGACGATGACCGGCACCTCGCGATCGATCTTCTTGAACGCGGCGAGCGCGTCGAGCCCGTCCATCTGCCCCGGCATGACGACGTCGAGAATTACCGCCGCCGGCCGTTCGAGGTGATAGCGCTTCACCGCCTCTTCGGCGTTGCCGACCGTCACGGCCTGGTAACCGCGCGATCCGAGAAACGCACGGAGGAAGTCGCACATCGACAGGTCGTCGTCGACGACCAGCACCTGGAGCTTGCCGTTCATCCCTGATTCCATGGAATCGCCAGCTGCGGATGCCACATTAATCACCGCTGTTGAGTCACGATGGGCACGACGGCCCTGTTGAGCAATGCGGGTGCCACAGCGGAAAAATTCTCGCGCGATTGGCGAATTCGACGCTTTGGCTGGACGGAAAGCGCCGTCGGCGAGGGGTTCGCCGAAGGCGCAGGGAAGGAAAATGCTTAGAAGTGGAATCGCGAGTGCGAGCGCCTCGGAAACGGCAGACCTACCGGCGTGAGATACCGCACTCCTTGATCTTGTTGAGAAGCGTCTTGTAGCTCACTCCGAGCTGCTCGGCGGCGCGCCGCCGGTTCCAATGGACCTGCTGCAGCGTGTCCTCGATGATCGTGCGCTCCGCCTTGAGCGCCGCCGCCTTGGCGACGTCGGCGAGGCGCGAGTTGGCCGGCGCGGTCGCGACCGGTTCCTCCGGCTGCACCTCGTCCTCGCTGTCGAGCGCGTCGGGCTCCGACTCGTCGGCCGGGAGCACCGAGGGAACCTCCGTCGGGGCCGAGCGCGCCGCCCCGACGCCCGCGGCCGCGTACGCGGGCATCGGCCGCACCGACCGTTGCATCTCGCGGACGACCAGTTGCTCGTCCTGCAGGATGACGATGCGCTTGATCATGTTCTCGAGCTCGCGGATGTTCCCCGGCCACTCGTACGTCTGGAAGAGCTGCTTCAACTCGTCGGACAGCTCGCGCGCCTGCCGGTTGTAGCGGCGCGCGTACCGGTCCATGAAGAAGCCCGTCAGGTGCGGGATCTCGTTGCGCCGTTCGCGCAGCGGGGGCACGGTCACCTCGATGACCTTCAGCCTGTAATACAGGTCCTCGCGGAACTCGCTGCGGATCAGCATTCCCTCGAGATCGCGATTGGTGGCCGCCACCACGCGCACGTCGACGGTAATCGGCTTGTTGCTTCCGAGCTTCGTGAACTGGCCGTCCTGCAGGACGTGGAGGAGCTTCGCCTGCAGCGCCGCCTTCATCTCGCCGATTTCGTCGAGGAAGATCGTGCCGGTGTCGGCCTGCTCGAACTTGCCGATTCTGGTCGTCGCGGCGCCGGTGAAGGCGCCCTTCTCGTGTCCGAACAGTTCGCTTTCGAGGAGCTCGGCCGGCAGCGCCGCGCAGTTGACCTTCACGAACGGCCGGTCCTTGCGTGGCGAGCGCTGGTGGATGGCGCGGGCCACGAGCTCCTTGCCGACGCCGCTCTCGCCGCGGATGAGAACGGTGACGTCGCTGTCGGACACCTGCTCGATGACCTGCGCGATGCTGCGCATCTCGGGACTGTCGCCCCAGAAGAGGAAGGCGCGATCCTGATCGTCGCTGAGCTGCCGCCGCAGCTCGGCGATCTCGCCCACGAGCCGCGTCTTCTCGATGGCGCTCTTGATTGCCGCGTCGAGCGCGATCTCGCCGAGGCCCTCGGGGTCGTCCGGCTTGACGACGTAGTCGGCCGCGCCCAGACGGACCGCCTCGACGATCGTGGAGGCCTGTTCGCGTCCCGACAGCATGATGGCCTGCAGATCGGGCTTCGCGGCCTTCAGCGCGCGAAGCGTCTCGAGGCCGTTCATCCCCGGCATCATCACGTCGAGCAGCACGATGTCCGGCGGATCGCCCTGCTTGATGGAGGCCAGCATCTCGTCCCCGCGCGAGTACGAGCGCGTCTCGTAGCCGCGCAGCGAGAGGAAGGTCCTGAGGTAGTTGGCGAATCCGGAGTCATCGTCCACGATCGCGACGTAGGGCTTCTTCACGGCAACTCCGCAAGGGGGAGCGATATCAGCGCGCTGGTCGGCGAGCCGCCGCCGACCGGCGACCACAGCCGCCCGCCGTGCAGCTCGATGAGCCGGCGGGCGATCGGCAGAGCCAGCCCGAGCCCACCCCGAAACTCATCGAACGGCCCGGGAGCCGCGTCGTATGCAGCCTGTACAGTTCCGTCCGGCGCTATAACGACAACGGCAGAGCTGCATGTCGTCCCCGCGCGTCACGATTTGCCGGTTCACGGCGATGGTACACGACGACCCCTGTTCACGCGCAATCGCCCGTAAAATCGTCCCCAGCGCGGCACACAGCCGCGACGGATCGCCCGCGATCGTCGCGCCCGCGGCGTCGCCACGCAACTCGATTCGCACGCCGCGATCCCACCCCTCCTGCACACCCTCGGCCACATCAGCCAGGCGCGCAAAGATGTCGAACGGCTCATGGGCGAGCCCCAGCGCGCCGGTCTCGAGCTTGGCCACGTCGCTCAGTTCGGCAATGATGGCGACCAGCCGTTCGCACGATCGCGACGCCTCGGTCACCATTTTCCCCTGCCGGTCGCTCAGCGCCGGATCCGTGTCGCGCTCGAGCATCCGCAGATACCCGGCGATGATGCTCGCCGGCGTGCGGAACTCGTGAACGGCGAGCGAGAGCAGATGAGGCCAGTCGTAGCGGTCGGACATGGACGTAGTCAGCTGAGCGATCGACGGCGTTCTCATGCGCAGCGTACCACACGCGTCGCCCGAGCGGCGTCCCGACTCCCAACTTGTGAAAACCCGTTCCGCGCATGGCCCGACGCATCTCGTCCGCGCGCGAGGACCAACGCCATAACCCCTGGGAATCACGCGATCCTGTCCGCGGCGATGTGGCACATACCTTGAACATGCTGAACGGTAAATGAGGAAACGGTACCGAGTCCTGCTCTTGTCGGCGATCGTTGCTGCGCTGGTCGTGCCCGTCGGGTTCGCGTTGTCGCCGGGCGACTCGATCGGCCGGCGCGAGTCTGGTGCGGATGTCCGCAGCGATTCGACGAGCGCCGTGGCGACCTCCGGGCTCTTGGTCCACGACGCCGGAGACGTCACGTCGCGCCTGTTGCCGGTGCCCGATCCTGCCAAGCTGTTCCTGGTCGGCAGCGTCCTGTTCGGCCTGGCGGCCGTGGTTCGGCGCGCCGTCTGAATCCAGCCTTACCCTCCCCTCACCCTCGCCGCCGCCGCTTCGACCCGGTCCCCGCCCCGTGCGTCAGGTGTCATCGCCGTCGAGACCTGCCCGGGAATTTTCGGGCCGACTTTCGCTATTGAGTCGGTGGCACCGTTTTGCGCGTTTGTTCTTTCCGGCCCATATAATTGATGATGTCGGGTGTAACCGGCCGGAGACCTCCGGCGTCCAAGAAGATGGATTTCCATGCTGATCAAACCCCCTGCTGACGTACGAGGCTCGGAGATCACCCCCCGGCGGCTCTATCTGAACCGCCGGAATTTCATCAAGACGACCGTCGGCGCGACGGCTGCCGCCGCCGCCGGGGGCGTACTCTGGACGGGTGAAGCCGTCCTCAGCGCTGCGACGCCCGCTCCGCACAAGCAGAAGCTCCCGAACGTCAGGAAGAGCCCTCTCAGCACGGTCGACGAGAAACCGAATACGTGGGAGCAGATCACCACGTACAACAACTTCTACGAGTTCGGCGTCGACAAGGCGGCGCCGTCGCAGTACGCCGGCCGGATGAAGACCGAGCCGTGGACCGTCAAGGTGGAGGGCGAGTGCGCGAAACCGGCCACCTATCACCTCGAGGACGTCCTGACGGGTCAGAGGCTCGAGGAACGGATCTACCGGCACCGCTGCGTGGAGGCCTGGTCCATGGTCATCCCGTGGGTCGGGTTCCCGCTCGGCAACTTCATCAAGCGGTGCGAGCCGACGTCCAAGGCGAAGTTCGTCGAGTTCACCACCCTGGACGACGCGAAGCAGATGCCCGGCGTCGCCTCGCCGGTTCTCGACTGGCCGTACCGCGAGGGGCTGCGCATGGACGAGGCGATGCATCCGCTCGCGATTCTCGCCGTCGGTCTGTACGGCGAGGTCCTGCCCAACCAGGACGGAGCGCCGATCCGCCTCGTCGTGCCGTGGAAGTACGGCTTCAAGAGCATCAAGTCGATCGTGAAGATCCGGTTCGTCGAGAAGCAGCCGAACAACACCTGGCACGAGCAGACGCCGAGCGAGTACGGCTTCTATTCCAACGTCAATCCCACGGTCGACCATCCGCGCTGGAGCCAGGCGACCGAGCGCCGCATCGGCGAGTTCTTCAAGCGGAAGACGCTGATGTTCAACGGCTACGGCGACCAGGTGGCGAGCCTCTACGCGGGCATGGACCTGCGGAAGTACTACTGACGGCGTGGGACTCCGGGGCGGGCTGAGGGCTCAGGGCAAGGTGACGCGCTATCTGAAGATCGCGGTGTTTCTCGCGGCCCTGGGGCCGGCGGCGTGGCTCACGTGGGCCATGGTCACCGGCAACCTGAGCGCCAACCCGCTGAGCGACGTCACCAACGAGACCGGCGTCTGGACGCTGCGCTTCCTCTGCATCACGCTCGCCATCACGCCGCTGCGTCGCATCACCCGCTGGAACGGCATCATCCGCTTCCGGCGGATGATCGGCCTGTTCGCCTTCTTCTACGGCACGCTGCACCTGCTCACCTACGTCATCCTGGACCGCTTCGCCGGCCTCGACTTTCCCGACGGCATCGTCGCCTGGAGCACGGTGACGAACCTGGCGATCTCGGTCGGGAAGGATATCTACAAGCGACCGTTCATCACCGTCGGGTTCACGGCGTTCTCGCTGATGCTGCCGCTCGCCATCACGTCCACCGCGGGATGGATTCGCCGGCTGGGCGGCCGCGCGTGGCAGCGTCTTCATCGGCTCGTTTATGCGTCGGCGGTCGCCGGCGTCGTCCACTACTGGTGGCTGGTGAAGGCCGACGTCAGCCGGCCGGAGACCTACGCCGTCGTCGTCGGCCTGCTGCTGGCGTTTCGCGTGTGGTGGACCTGGGGCCGATCGTCCGCGCCCGCGCGCGCGCACCGGCCGATTTCGACCGCCGAGGTCGCGGATTGATCCCGACCGGCCGGGTATGCCGCCGCCCGATCCGTCAGGCTTCCTGGGAGGGCCCGCCGGCCAGCCTGAGCCACGCCGAGACCTGCGAGAGGTCGACGTTGCCGCCGCTCAGGATGACGCCGACGCGGCCGCCGCGCACCTCGACGCGTCCCTCGAGGAGCGCGGCCGCCGCCAGCGCCCCGGTCGGCTCCACGACCAGCTTGAGCCGTTCCCACAGGAAGAACATCGCACGGAGCAGCGGCCCGTCGTCGACGGTCGTCATGGCGCTGACGTGCCCGAGCACGAGGGGAAGCGTGAGCGTGCCGAGCGACGGCGTGAGGGCTCCATCGGCGACGCTCTTCGGGCTCCTGACCGTCTGCAGCTGCCCGGTCTGAAACGAGCGGTTGGCGTCGTCGCCGGCCGACGGCTCGACGCCGACGACGCGGCAGCCGGGCGAGAGCGCGCCGGCCGACAGCGCCGAGCCCGACAGCAGGCCCCCGCCGCCGCACGGCGCAAGAAGGACGTCGAGCGGTCCGACCTCCTGCACGAGCTCGCGCGCCGCCGTGCCCTGGCCCGCGATGACGTGCGGGTGATCGTAGGGTGGAATGAGGGTGAGGCCCCGGTCGTCGGCGAGGCGCCGGCCGATGACCTCGCGATCCTCGCGTTCGCGATCGTAGAGCACCACCTCGCCGCCGTAGCCTTCGGTCGCGATGCGCTTGACCGAGGGCGCGTCGCTCGGCATGACGATGACCCGGGGGATGCCGAGCACCTGGCCGGCCAGCGCGATCGCCTGGGCGTGGTTGCCCGACGAGAAGGTGACGACGCCGCGGCGGCGTTCGTCCGGCGAGAGGCGCGACAGCGCGTTGTACGCGCCGCGGAACTTGAACGCGCCGCCACGCTGGAAGTTCTCGCACTTGAAGAACACGTGGGCGCCCGTCCGGGCGTCCACGGTGCGGGACGTTGCCACCGGGGTGCGGTTCGCCGCCCCTTCGAGCTGGACGGCTGCGCTTTCCACGTCGGCGTAGGTCGGCAGCGCCGCCACTACTTCAGCTTCCCGTCCAGCTCTTCGTACACCTTCTTGATCGCAATCGGCCCTTGCGAGCCGGCGAGCGTCCACGATTCGTATTCGCCCCAGTCGGCCTGCCTGACCGCCTCGTCGACCGGCACGCCGGCCTTGTGCAGCCGGGTCGCCTCGGCGATCACCGCGTGCATCGCCTTGTCGTAGTTGGCGAGCTCTTCCTTCGACACCGGGCCCGACTCGGTGAAGCCGTGGCCGGGGATGTAGATGTCGACGTCCATCGCTTCGGCGTTCTTCAGGGCGCCGAGCCATTCGGTGGGGTAGGCCGAGCGCATGGCGGGGAAGACGCGGTTCAGGAAGATCTCGCTCAGGAAGAGGATCTTCTCCTTCGGCAGGTAGACGGCGAGGTCGCCGCCCGTGTGCGCGCGGCCGAGGAACTTCACGTCGATCCGTTCGCCGCCGAGGGTGATGGTCTTGCTGTGGGCGACGAGGTCGGCGTCGGCCGGCAGCTTCCACGCGCCGGGCCTGGCGTTCGGCGCGGCGGCCTGCCTGTCGAGCGTCGCCTTGGAGTTCGGATGGACGACGTAGGTGACGCCGGCCGGAAAGGAGATGTTGCCCCCGGTGTGATCGCCGTGGTCCGAGCAGACGACGACGTATCTGATCGGCTTGGGCGTCACCTTGGCGATGGCCTCGACGAGGCCCCTGGTGGTTTCCGGGCTCGTCTGGCCGTCGGCGACGAGCACGCCGTCGCTGGTGACGACGAACATGTTGGTCGTGGTGAACTTCTCGGCGCCCGGGTGGAAGTCCTCGTAGGTGTAGACGTTATCGGCGACCTTGACCGTGCGGGGGAAGTCCGAGAGCTGGAAGCCGCGCTTGATCGGGTCGGCGGTGCGGACCACCGGCTGCTGTGCTGCGACGAGGGCGGTGAGGGCGATGGCCAGGCCGAGGGGCGCAAAGAGGGAGGCGCGGCGCGTCATTGAAGGCTCCTTGTGGCGAATGGCGGAGGCCTATGCTAACATTACTGTTGTGACGCGGGGTGGAGCAGTCCGGTAGCTCGTTGGGCTCATAACCCAAAGGTCGCGGGTTCAAATCCCGCCCCCGCAACCAACTTTATTTGGACCATGAGGTCGCCGGTATCTGGCGACCTCTTGCTGTCTCTGGCCGCGCTCAACATTCCCGCCAGGTCGCCCTTCAGCGTGATGTTAAGGCGCTCGCCGTTGGGCTCGAGCACGATCGCGTCGACGAGTGCTCGAATGGCGTCCGCTGCGCCGGCGCGGCTCTCCTCGCTCTCCAGCGCCAGACAGAGGCTGCCAACCTTCTCGCGATAGACGTCGGACATCCGCAGGCGTCTCGGGGGCTTCGAGACGTGACTGCAGTTCGGCTTTCCTGCCTTCGAGCGAAAGGAGCTCGTCCTTGATGGACAGCGCCGAGACGCCGTCCTTGACGGCCTGGATGAATTTCCGGATCTCGCGCTCGACTGCCGTGAGCTCCTGGCGACCGTGCGACGGACTGGCGCGGTGCTCCACCCGCAGGCGATCAACTCGCGCACATACTCTCCGCAGAAGCACCTCGAAATGATCCCGGCGCATCAGCTTGTCGCGAAGAGCCACGACGACGCGCTCTCGACCTCCTGGCGGCCGATGGTCAGGCGGTTCGTGCACGTGCCACGCGAGCGCGCGCTGAAGCACGCGAGGCGATCGCGCCAAGACATCACGTATCCGCCGCGGCACTCGGCACATTTCGTCAGGCCGGAGAAGAGATACTTCGGGCGGCGTGCCGGTTGAACTGTTGGCTGAAAACCTCACGCTGTCAGTGCCGAGAACGGGAGAAAGGAGGGCCATGCTGATGGCGAAACACGTGGCCGTGACGTCAAGGTAAAACAGCGACCCCGCGCGCCCTTACGATGCTCGTGGCGGCAGCAAGAACTCGCCGAGTAGCATCCTGACGTCGTTTGGGGTTCTCCCACATCTCGTTCGAAATGATCCGGAGATCAGACACTGGATCCGTCCCGGGTCTTGTAGAAATTGAAAATGGCGTAACCTCCTGCTGACCCAACCAGCAGATCGCCGCTGAAACGGCGATTGGAGGAGTACGCCATGCAGGACAGTAGCACAGCGGTAGGATCGGTTCTTCAGTTCCGTCAGGATCTCTTGACCAAGCTGCGTGACGGGGTGCGTCGCGCGATCGAGACCGTGCTCGAGGAGGAGTTGCTGAGCGCGCTGGGCGCCGACGCGCATGAGCGCCCCGCCGGCCGCCAGGGGTATCGTCACGGCACGATCGAGCGGACCGTCACCACGCGCGAAGGGATGCGGACAGTCACCGTGCCCCGTGGCCGCGTGCGCGGGCCGGGCGACCGGCCGGCAGAGTTTCACAGCTCGGTCCTCCCGCGGTACGCCCGTCGGACGCGGGAAGTGGACGAGGCGTTGCTCGGGTGCTACTTCGGCGGCATCAACACCCGTCGGATCCGACGGGCGCTGAAGCCGCTGTTCGGGGAGGCGCACCTGTCGAAGAGCGCCGTGTCGCGCGTGGTCGCGCGGGTCAAAGAGCAATTTCTCACGTGGCAGCAGCGCCCGCTGACTGAGGAGCGCTACGCGGTCCTCTTCTTGGACGGCTTCCATCTGCGGGTCCGCTTGGCGGGTCGCGTCATCACCGTGCCCGTCCTGGCGGCCCTCGGCGTGACGGAAACCGGCCAGAAACAGCTGGTCGCCCTGCAGCTTGCGACCACTGAGGCGACGACGTCGTGGGGCGGCCTGCTCGGCGATCTGCAGCGCCGCGGGCTGCCGGCGCCGCTGCTCGTCGTCACCGACGGCCACGCGGGCCTCAAGAAAGCGCTCGAAGCCTGGCCAACGGTGCGCGTGCAGCGCTGCACCACGCACAAGGGCCGCAACCTCGACGACGCGTGTCCGGTGCACGCGCGTCCCGAGCTGCACCGCGATTACCACCGCATCACCTGCGCCGCCGACGGCCTCGCCGCGCGGGCGGCGTACGACGCCTTCGTCAAGAAGTGGACCGCCCTCTGCCCGCCGGTGGCGCGGTCGTTGGAAGAAGCGGGCCTCGACCTGCTCACCTTCTACAGCTTTCCGAAGGCGATGTGGAAGTCGTTGCGGACCACCAACGCGCTCGAAACTCTCAACCGCGAATTCCGGCGCCGCACGAAGACGCAAGCCTCGTTCAGCACCGAGGCGGCCGCGCTCACGGTGTTGTTTGGGCTGGTCGCAGTCGGGCAGATTGTGTTTCGCAAGATCGATGGGCATCAGCAGCTCGCGGCGTTCCTGATGAAGGAGCAGTGGTCTCAGGCCGCGTAGCGAGGTAGAGTCGTCAACCAGTCGGCTGGAGCGTTACGCCAACGCGATTTTCTACAGGACTCGGGCCGGAACCCCGACGACCTCATCGCGACGCTCCGCTCGGTGATCCGGATCAATGCGGGGGCGCGACTCGGCGTCGCGCGTGACGTGTCGTCGCCGCTCGACGTTGACCAGACTGTCGGCGTCGCGCTCGCAGAGTGTCGCGAGTCGAAGCCAGGGTGGCCGCGCATGCCGCTCAGTCCGCGGCTGCGGGCGGCAACATCCGCCGCCGAGCGGATCGCCTGCCTGATGCTCAAAGGCTGCGATGCCGATAGCGATTTACGCACGCTGCACGATTGGGCAAGAGCGGTCAACATGAGCCGAAGCATGTTGACGCAGGCCTGCGAGATCGTCCGCGTTCAGCCCCACGACGCGCGCGACTTCACGCGCATCATGCGCGTACTGTGCCGCCATGACGGACGGGCGGAACATTTGCGTTTCGAATTACTCGTCAACGACCACAAAACCCTGGCCAACCTATTGGCGCGCGGTGGTGTGTCAGCCGTGGAATCGCGGCGGGTGTCTCCGGCGGCGTTTGTCGAAGCGCAGACGTTCATCGACGCGGGTCATCCAGTCCTCGCGACGGTCCTCCGGCTGCTCGGGCGCTTGTAAGGCCGCGTCAAACTCTGGCATATTTTCTCGGTCAAATTTTGAGGCGATCTTCAAGTCAAAACAGCCTTGAGATGAATCGGGCGCTGAGGCACTATGCGCGCTGCACCGAGCAAGCCGTCAACCATCGGATGCGCGCTACGCCCGCAACCACCTTCGCCACGACACGGCGGCGTCTCTCTTTGACACTGCGGAGTACTTCAAATGTCGCATGCATCGATGACGTCGCCGCGCTGGTACGAGACGATTCGTAGTGCACAAGTTACCCAAGTGCTTGGAGTGTTCTCCCGCTGCTCATCCGACAGCATCGGCGACTGAACGCATCTCTCGAACTGGAGGATAGGACATGAACAAAGTGCTCAAACTACAGACTATCGTGGCAGTGAAACAGTCGCAGCTGAACCTTGAGGAACTGAACAGTACGTTCAGCTTCTTCTATTGCTCGTCCGAAAGCACTGGCGGCTGCTAGCGCAACAGCTGGGGCGACACTGTGTAAGGTGTCCCTTGTCCGTGAATCGCGTCCGTACACTGCGGAGGTCCGGCGGACAAAACATCCGCAAAAACGGCCGCTTTAGACCGACTGGGATCTCTGGTGGTCAAGACCACTTACTAAGTACACTGTTTCGCAATTACGGTGACGCGCCAACTCGCCGGATTAGACCTGAAATCCTGCGGAATACGTCATGGTAATTGCGAAACGCAGTACTAAGCCACTTTCAGGCCAAGTGTTTTTCTATTGCTCTTCCGACAGCGCCGGTGACGTAACGTATCTCTCGTAAATGGAGGACAGGACATGAACAAGGTGCTCAAACTTCAGACCATGGAGGCGGTGAAACAGTCGCACATGAATCTTGAGGAACTGAACAGCACATTCAGCTTCGTCTATTGCTCGTCCGAAAGCACTGGCGGCTGCTAGCGGAACAGCCGGGGCGACACTGCGTAGGTGTCGCCCTGCCTTTGTCCGAGAATCGCGTCGGTCAACCGTCCATTTGGCGCTTCGAGCGGGTCACAACTCAAACTAGTCCCCCGGCCCTGCTCGGGATTACTTTTACCCGAGGCTCACCCATGGGAAGTCAGCCGTTCCATCCGTTCTTGGTTGCCAGAGAGGATTTCTTTGAATCCCTCGAACACTACTCGGTGAACATCGATGACTTCTATTCCGGCGTCAAAGCCATTTTGCCTCGGGGCTGGGAGTGTCGTCATTCCGGCGCTTGGTTCGGCTGCGGACCTACAGGCGCCGCTCGCCCGCTGCAGGGCTGGAAGCTCCATGTTTCGGCCACCTTGGGCAACGCTAGGGCTGTCTTGGATGCGGCGAGCATTGTGCTGGTCGCCCTCGAAGTGCCATTCAAGTTCGCCTTGGACCGGCGCATCCTGGCCAAGATGAACGGCAGGAACTGGTCACGAGGCGGTTCAGGCAAGTTCATTACTGTGTACCCAAAGAATGTCGATGAGTTTCGATGTGCAGCTGAGAGGCTAGTGGCGGCTACGGGTTCCTACACCGGCCCCTACATTTTATCCGACCGGCGCGTACCAGGCAGCAAGGTCGTCTCCTATCGTTATGGGGGCTTCGCGCGCCGGCGTGACCTGCGCCTTGAGGGCGACTTCACAGCCTACGTGCTCGCTCCGGACGGGACGCACGTAGCGGACGTCAGGGAACCGCGGTTCGTTGTCCCACCTTGGACGAGTGACCCCTATCCTCAGGAGGCAGATTCGGACGAGGACGACGCGCTACGGGACGGCCGTTACGAGATCAAGAGCGTGCTGAGCTTCTCGAACGCTGGCGGAGTTTACGCGGCATTCGATCGGCATACGGGGGAAGAAGTCGTTATCAAGGAGGCGAGGCCGGACGTCGCCATTGGGGCGGAAGACTACGACGCCGTGGCATCTCTCCAGAAGGAGTTTAGAATTCTTAACCGACTGGCGGGCACCGGCGTCGCGCCTGAGCCGATTGAGTTGTTTCAGGAGTGGGAGCACTGGTTCTTGGTCGAACAGCGCCTTCCGGGACAGGCACTGTCCGACTATAGCGCCAGAACGAACTTCGTCCTCCTTACCGAGCCAACGGACGCCGATCAGGCCAACTACCTTGAGACCTATCGCCGCCTCTTTCTCAGAATCGTTACGATCGTTGACGTCTTGCATCAGCATGGCATCATCTTCGGTGACGTGTCGCCTCACAACGTCATCGTTCCCGATGACCCAATGGAAGCGAAGTTGATTGACTTTGAGGGCGCGGTCGAAGTCGGAATAGACGAACGTGCCCGGGTTGCCACGCCTGGTTTCGTTGCTCCTGAGCAGAAACGCGGCGCTCCGACAGCGCGGTCGGACTGCTTTGCCGTGGGTGCACTTGGGGCCGCGATGCTGTTTCCAATCAACGCCATGTGCGAGCTCGATTCGGGTGCGCGTTGGCGGTTTCTCAATACGCTGTCTGAAACCGTCGGACTCCCGGACAGCATTCGCGAGCTCCTCATGAGGATGATGGCCGCAGCGCCGGAGGCGCGGCCCACCCTGCAGCATGTTACGGCGACGATCGCATCAGATCCATGGCGGGCCCGGACACGCCGCACGGAGTCACCCGACTCCGAGCGACTGACCCGCGTCCGAGACCGGGCGCTTGAGTTCATCAGAGCCAATCTCGCTGGTGGTCGTATGGACCGCCTTGCTCCAGCCGATTCTCGCGTGTTCAATACGAATCCCCTGAGCATCGCCTACGGGGCGTGCGGAATCGCGCGCGGCTTTCTCGGCGCGGGGGCGAAGGTGCCACCCGAAGTTCTGGACTGGATTGCGCGGATGCCCGTAGACCACGCGAGCTATCCACCCGGCCTCTACGTCGGGTTGGCCGGCATCGCCTGGACCTTGGCCGATTGTGGCGAGCGCGACCGTGCTCGGGAAGCTATTGAGCTGGCTATCAGCCATCCGCTTCGGCGCACATGCCCAGACATTTGGTGGGGCGAGGCTGGTATCGGAATGTCTGCCCTTAAGTGCCACCTCGAGTGGCACGAGCCGCGCCTGCTGGCCTGCGCCGAGGAAAGTGCGGAGTTTCTAGCGTCCACGGGGGTTGAGACGGCCAGGGGCGTGAGCTGGCCTTTTCGCGACGCTACCCCGCTCGGATTCGCACATGGTGCGAGCGGTGTCGCCGCATTTCTGCTGTTCCTGTACCTGCACACGCGAGAGGAGCGCTGGCTTAGGCTGGGCACCCTGGCGCTGGAGTTCGACCTTTCACACGCCACAACGACGCGCGACCAGGGGTGGTCCTGGACATATACCGTTGAGACACCTTCTGCAACCCTGCCCTATCTTCAGGTACGGCAGCGCAGGTGTGGGAGTAGCCGTGGCGCGTTACTTGAGAGTGACCGGCGAACCGCATTACCGAGATGCCCTTGAGCGCATTCGGAGGGACACGGCACGCACGTTCGCGCTGATGCCGGGTCGCGCTGTCGGTCTGGCTGGCCTCGCAGAGTTTCTGACTGACGCGTTTGAGGCCACGGGAGAAGAGCGCTTCGTCCGCGATCGCGAGCGGCCGCTGCGGGGTATCGAACTCTTTGCGATCGAGCGACCTGACGGAGTCGCCTTCGCCGGAGAGCGCCTTCAGCGGCTCACTTGCGACTACGCCACCGGAAGTGCCGGAATCGTTGTGACGCTGCATCGATCACTGTACGGTGGAGCGGGCGACCTCATGCTCGATGATGCTCTCCTGCCGCCGCCAGTTGCGCACGCCGAGGAGCAGTTCACATGACGATCGCCTGGAGTCGGGGATTGGAGTGCCGTGCGGCCATCTTGCAGCCGCCCTCGTGGTGCTGCCTGCGCCAACGGATGTAGCTGACAGGTTTTTCAATCCTGCCGATCTAAGGTTGGTCCAGATGGCAGCCGTTGTGGCCGTATATTGCTATTGCGCTGCAAATGATCCTCATGGCGTTCCGAAAGAGGGCCTCCCGTCACGTTACGGTCCTCGGCCGCCATTGAGGGTCCCGCCTGGCAGCAAACCATTCGGCGGTGGACAATGAATGTCCGAATCGCGGATTTCCTTCAATTCAATACGGTTGGCCGTCCCTCGATATCGCCAGACGGGTCATCCGTGCTTTACACCGTATCGAGCTGGGTCCAGGCTGGCTTGCGCATGGAGCGTTTCACTCATGTGTGGCTCTCCGCGGCTGCAGAAGTGCCCAAGCACGAGTGCATCACGGCGTCGCTGTCAGGTGGGAGCGCTCCGCTGTGGTCACCGGACGGATCCCATCTCTCGTTTGTAGCGCTTTCCGTAGACGCTCGGGGAACGCCCCAGGTGTGGGTTCGTGAAGCAGGCTGTGGGCTGCCTCGCTGCGTCACCAGCATGACTGATGGCGTGAGCACCTATCAGTGGTCGCCCGACTCAAGCCGCCTGTTCGTCGTTGGTCGTCCCCGGTCGCCTCATCGAGGGAGCGGTCACATCGGAGATCCCATTGTGTGGAGTGAGCGCATGAAGCCGCCGCGCGAGGCAGCACTGGTGACTTTGAGAGGCGATCGCACGCCGATTACCATGCCGACGGAATGGCGGATCGTCGGACACGGGAGCTGGGCACCAGATGGCACAAGAGTCGCGGTGGTCTGCGAGGGCGCAAGGGAAGAGGGTGAAACAGGGTTCAGCCTTTGGATTTGGAACTGTGATGAAATGGTGGCCCAGCAGGCTCTGAGCGACCTTGGCGAGACTTGGGCGCCCACCTGGTCTCCAGACGGTCGCACGATCGCCCTCATCTCCATGCCTCGATCGTTCACTACGCGGCATGGCACTCGGCTTCCCGATTTTACGCGGTGTTGTCGGCTGCTGCTCTATGACGTCGCCCACCAAACGACATGGAGCCGGCCAACCCCGCTGACATCCAGATCATTCCCCGTGTTCCCCTGTGGACGCCGGATAGCGGGCTGTTGCTGTTTACTGCAGGCATCGGTATGCATCAGGAGCTGTCTGCCGGTACTCTCGGGAAACCGGGGCGGTCAGGAAGCACAGCGAAGGCTTCCAGGCAACGCTTGGGAGTGTCGCCAGAAACGGCGCGCTCGCTTTACTACTTGAATATCCATCCTCGCCTGCCGAGGTCTTTATCATAGACGAAATTGGGTCTCAGCCGCGGCAGGTGTCCTTTGTCAACCACAAAGTATTGGCACAGATTGTCCTTGGTGAATCGACAGTCGTTCGCTGGACGTCTGCGGACGGTACTCAGTGCGAGGGGCTTCTATTGAAGCCCGTGGGTTTTGAGAGCGGCCGACGGTACCCCTGTCTAGTAGTCCTTCACGGTGGGCCCATGGACGCTCACTTCGCTGATTTCAAGGGCTCGAGTTCTGAGGTCGGCCAGTACTGGGCTACAAGGGGTTGGCTCGTGTTCTTCCCGAATCCGAGGGGCTCAACGAACTACGGAAGTTCCTTTATGGCTGCGGCTGTAGGTGATCTGGGAGGAGGCGATCTCGACGACGTCCTGGCTGGTGTCGATGCCTTAGAGAACGGCGGTCTTGCTGACCCGGGACGTTGCGTGATTTCGGGCTGGAGCTACGGCGGCTATCTCGCCGTAATGGCCACGTTGCGCACTGGGCGCTTTCGTGCGGCCATTGCGGGAGGTGGCGTGTACGACTTGTTGAGCTTATATGGCACGTCCGCCTTGCCGGGCCCGATCGCGTCATATCTAGGAGGCGTTCCAGACCAACAGACGCTAACGGAGTACCTGCGGCGGTCGCCAACGTTCATGATAGATGGCCAGTCGACGCCCTTGCTGCTGCTGCACGGTGAAGCCGACCGCCGCGCTCCGCTCTCGCAAGCCACCGAGTTGTACCGCATCATGAAGGGCCAGGGGAAAACTGTGGAGTTGGTTGTGTACCCCGCGAGGACCACGGGTTCGGAGAGTATGCACACCTGCGGGATAGACTCGAACGCCAGTTCGTGTGGGCACAGCAGCACGCCGCGAGGCCTCCTGAACAGAGCCCAACAGGTCCGCCAAAGTTGACGTCGCTAATCGACACGGTTGGTCTCAACGGCAGATCCGTAGCTGTGGGCGCGGTGCGTGATGACAACCAAGGCCCTTACTGAACGAGTATCTTGCCACATCGTAGGTTGTGCAAGGTGCCGACGGTGACGATCATCCAGTGCGCGTGAGCGATTCCGGGCACACGCCGTTCTCCTTGCCGTTGTGCTTGTCGAGTCGATGGCGATGGGTACACCTGGCAGGCCGCGCAGTATTGGGTTGGCGGTTTCAGAATGGCGGCTCGTGAGCAGCGTCCCGCGAGGGATTCGAAACGCGCGCTCGTGGACGACTTCGTGGTCCCTGAGTTGGGCCGCGCGATTCCCTGAGGCGTGTACGACGTCACCGGAATCTGGGATGACAGGCGTCGGCATCGATCATGGCACCGCGAGCTTCGTCGTCGTGAGCCTCTCAGGCGTCGGCACAAGGCTTTGTGAGGGGTACTCCATTGACTAGCCGCGATGGCGACGCGCGGCCACTGCAGGGTTATACATCAGACAAAGCTGCGTCTACCGCGAGCAGCCAATCAGGCCGATCCGCCAATAGCGGAATTAATGAACCTCCGATAGTTATCATTGGCGCCGGCTTGACGGGCATGGCCCTCGCACTGATGCTTGCCAAGCGAAGTCTACCTGTGCTCGTCCTTGAGCGCGATCCCCGCGACGCGTTCGGACCATCGGGCGAGCATCCAGCACAGCGAATCGGCGCACCTCACGCCAACCGCCCTCACAGCCTGCTGGCGGGAGGCCGAGACGTCTTGCTGCGATCGCTGCCTGAAGTGGCCCGCGAAGTCTACAAGCTGGGGCACGCGACGCTACAGCATGGCCGGGGTCACCGGCGACACCAGACTTGACTGTTCTCGTTTTTCGTCGGGCGCTGCTTGAGCGAGCTTTCCTAGAGTGCGCACAGAATCTCCCGACCCTACTCTTCGGTTTGCTGAGCCCGTGCTCGATCTTATCGTGACGGGCGATAACGGCCCACAGGTCAGTGGCGTGCGTACTGGCGTGACTGCGCTGCCCGCACGGCTCGTCATCGACGCAAGTGGCATACGCACTCGGACGCCGCGCGCGCCAGAGCGTCCTGAGATCCACTGTGTCACCCTGCGTTCGCGCCTCTACTACACGTCCCAGCCACTCCGGCTGACGAGGCCGGGATACGACGCCGCCAACGGCGCGGGCGCCGTGTGGGTCAAGCCTCCCGCTCCGTTTGTGGCGCACGTTCGTCTTTTCTTGCACGACGCACCCTATGCGTCAATCCTCCTAGTCCTTCGTGGCGATGACCAGACTCCAAGTCGACGGATCATAGACGAGGCATATCGATCCGTCATGTCTGATGATAAGTTGCAACCATACTGTCGAGGAGCGGTCTGTCTTGCACCTATCGAGATTGTGGGTTACCTGAAAACCAGACTCCGCCTCCTCGATAGTGAGAGACCGTTCGAGACAGCAGGGCTGCTCCAGATCGGTGATGCGTTGGCAACAGTGAACCCGCTCACGTCACGAGGCGTGTCTCTCGGCCTGATCCAGGCAGAGGCATTGGCTACGTGCATAGCGCGTGATGTCTCGGACTATATGAGCCAGTGTGAGACCCTGCTCCGAACGTATTATGAGTGGGTCGTTCCGAACTGGGCGGACGGAGTTATCCGAGGCAATTTCCTCCGGTCGAACATGGATCTCTCGAACAAAGTCAGCAGAGTCATCGACCTTGCGCGTGGTCGCTTACGCCTGATGCAAGACTTCCGCGCAGCACGGAGCAAGTCGGCAGTGGCATTCGCGAGGAACCCACTGACTGAACTGGCGACCCGAGTCGCACAGCTTCAGACTCCTCCATCGGCCATGGATACTCTTACAGAACCCTCGTGCCATCAGTCAAGAGGTGACGTTCACCAAGGTCGCTTGGGATCTTTCAGTATCCTGGGCAATGCGAAAGCCGGGGACGAGGTAGTTTAGCGTAGCGCCGACTCGTCGCGGTTGCCTCGGTGGACACCCAAAACCGGCAATTAATCGACACCTCAAAACCGGCCATTAACTGACGCCGGCCGAGACGTTGACGCGGGCGAGGGCGTGATCCTTCGCCGGGATGAGCAACGTCTTGGATGACAAGAACAGCAGCATCTGGCGCTCGGCCGGCTGGGATGGCCGCTTCTGCGCATCGAGCGAGGCCACCGGCGTCCGGCGGGAGACCGATCAGCGGCTACCTGAAAGCGGCCGGGATCCCCGTGCGCGGCCGCGGTCGGCCGAGCGAAGGCAGCAAAACCGGCAATTAGGAGCGGGGTGTCCACCGACTCCGCCCGAAACCGGCAATCCCCGCCGGAGGTGTCCACCGACTCGTGCCGCCGCGCGCCCCGAGTGCGAGCGCCTGCGAGCCATACCGGAGCTGATTGAAGAGGCCGTGGCCTGACGATCACGCCCACGACGTGGCCAGGGTCTGCAGAGCCAGGCGGACGCCAATCTCGTCCGTGCGCTGACTCGCGATGTAGGACATGACGCCGTAGATGCCGATATCAGTTAGGACGAGGCATGGGGAAGGTTGTGTCGGCAGGACACGTCGGGTTCAACCGGCCGCCGATCCAAGCCCGCCCACGCCCAAGAGCGGCCCGCGCGGGCGGCCTCACGAATCACCCGGATCGCTGGTGACCCACGGAGATTCCGGAAAGACCGATCATTCCTGGCGCAGCGTTCTGGCGGGATTCGATTCTGGCGATTCGCCGGGTGGGCACGACGGTCGCCGTCAGAGTCACCGCCAGAACCACAATGACCACGCCGCCCAGTGTCGGCGCGTCGTAGACGCCAACGCCGTATAGCCAGCTGCGCATCACTGGCAGCGCTCCTATGCAGAGAAGCAGGCCGCCAAAGACGCCGATAATTGACGCGCCCGCACCCATCCGTCCGATCTCGACCATTGCCTGGCCGACGGTCGAGCCGAGCGCCATGCGGATGCCGATCTCGCGCGTGCGCTGCGCAACTGTGTTGGCCGCCCGACGCGAAAACCCCAACCGCGCTCAGGAGGAAAGCCAGCGTAGCCATTGCGCCGAGCAATGCCACTTCAATCCGCTGGGTGGTGAGGGTCTGCGCGAGGAGAGCATCCATGCTGTAGAAGCCGGAAGTAGGCAGGTTGGGATCGGCGCTGCTCAGCGCGTGTTGCATTTCCCCTGTCAAGCCTTGCACTGGGGCAGCCGTGCGCACGATCCAGTCGGGCTGAAAAAAGAGGTGTACCAGCGAAAGATACTGTGAACTGAACTGCGCTGCAGGAACGTACTTCGCTTGCTCGCTCGTCAGTGGTGCCGCTGGATTCAAGCCGGGCGAAACCGGCACGTCGGCCACCTCGCCCACGATGAGAGTTGTCTTGTCAAAATAGCGGCCGACCGGACCTGTTCCGCCGTAGAATTTCCTGGCAAAGGATTGATTCACGATGGCAACGTGCTGCGAATTTGGGCCGTCTGCATCGGTGAAAACACGGCCAGCCACTAGCGGAATCCCCAGAGTGTCGAAATATCCCGGCGTAACGTACGTGACATTTGTTTCAACGGTTTGTCCGGCTTCTGAGCCGTCGCTAAGCGTTACGCGATCATTGAGCGCACGCTCGTAAGGGACGCTCAGGCCGACGGCCGCGTCGCTCCCCTCCAGGGATTTGCCGCATCGCGGCGGTGCTCTCGTCCAATAATTTTCTGAACGTGGCCGGATCATGAAAACGCGCGTCGTCGAGGGACGCCTTGGCGATCATGACTCCGTCCGAGTTAAAGCCACGTGGAAGAGTTTGCAGATGGACGAAGCGTACAGGATGACAAGGCCCGCAGCGGCGAGCGGCGTCCACGGTGATCGCGACTTCTCCAACGATGAGCGCCTGTCGCAAGTGCGTAGTACACCAGCGGCGGCAACGCTGCGGCCGCTCATGGACGAGCGGATGTCCACCTTGCCGGCGGCGAGTGCGGGGAGCATGCCAAACAGAACGCTCGTTAAGAGCGCGACCAGCAGGGTGACACCCATCACGCGGGCGTCGAGTGAAACGCTTTCGACCGGCAGAAAATGCGGAGGCAGGATCAGCAGAAGGCCGCGCAGCGCGGCGAATCCGACAGCGATGCCAGCCGCGCCACCGATCGTTGCAAGCAACAGATTCTCGGCCCAGAACTGCTTCTGAATCTGCCATGGCGATGCCCCGAGCGCGAGCCGCGTTGCGACTTCCGCGCCGCGCCGCAGCACGCGGACCAGCATCAAGCCGGCTAGATTCGCGCAGGCGACCAACAGGATTAGCCCGGCAACTGCCATCAACGCCGTCACCTGCGGACGCAGCGAAGCGGTCTCGCCCTTCTGCAGCGACA
The DNA here is from genome assembly GCA_963840225.1 of uncultured Acidobacteriota bacterium. Lineage (GTDB taxonomy): Bacteria > Acidobacteriota > Vicinamibacteria > Vicinamibacterales > CAVVIG01 > JBLMXQ01. The sequence goes on along the minus strand of CAWIYH010000001.1, from coordinate 1,161 downwards.
CGGAATAGTAGGCAATGTGGGATTCGGTGCTGCGCTTCTCGAAATTCCGTGCAAGAGCCGCCCACGCGCGATTGATTTCGGCGTTTGCCTGCTCCCACGAGGCGCCGTTGCGCAGACGCGCGATGACCTCGAAATTTGTCGCGCGGCCTTCTCCTTCGCGGTTCGGCTGGAGCGGCGTGTACACGTCGGCGTTCAGCGGCGTGACGGCACCCCGGGGAAGCACGCCGACCACCGTATTGGGCTCGCTCCTCAGCTCGATCATCTGGCCCCGGACGCCGGGTCCGCGCCGAAGATATTGCGCCACACGCCGTCGCTTAATATCGCCGCCTTAGGTCCGTGCGGCCGGTCCTCTTCTTGTGAAAAAGTCCGCCCGATGACGGGTCGCAGTCCGAGCACGTCAAGGTAACCGGCTGAAATCCGCCCGTCGCGCACGTATTGAACGTGCGAACCCGCCTTTAGATTGATTCCCGACGTGCTTCCAGAAACAGCGGAGATCAAAGCGGGAACACTGTCCCGCAGGAGTTCCCACTGCTCTCCGTTGACGTTGATCAGGTAGTCGGATGACCTGAGGCCGGTCTCGTGGGCATAAATCGTGCCCAGCATCTCAGGATGCGGATAGGGCAGGCTCTTGAGCATCAAGGCGTTGACTAGCGAAAACATGGCCGTGTTCGCGCCGATTGCGAGCGCCAGCGTTATCAACACTGTCACCGTGAAGCCTGGAGTCCGCCTGAGCTGCCGCGTCGCAAGGTTGAGATGCTGCTGCCAATTTCCCATCGGGCGCTCCTCCGCTCCAGTCCATTCGCAAGGCTATGCGGAAATACGGTTAGAGCGGCTGGAAAGTTCGGCTTAGCTGGCACTGCCGAGAAAAACAACTCTTCAGGATTCGGCTTGGGATCGAGCCGGGGTTATGCAGGCGAATCCTGCCCCGCTGACCGCACGCGGGTGGCACCGGGATCCGGGACGGACATTTGTGTTGTCTAATGTTTCGGATCGGTAGAGTGGTGGGCTTCCCCAATTCCTCCAAATCACGCCGCAACGTGGGGAGCGTTTATCCTGCGTCTGCTTCCGTCGGCCCCCTGTGTCAGCGAATCCGCTCTGTCAGCACCGGGGCCAGCCGTCTTGCGTAGCTTCTCCAGGCGCGAATCGCGGCCCGCGACACCC